>CAWJHQ010000001.1:0-225000 GCA_963842775.1 uncultured Alphaproteobacteria bacterium
TCACGCGCACACGGCCTCCAGCGGCGGAACCTGCGAGAGGCTCGACATGAAATCGGCGCTCATGATGTCCACACCAACCTGGAGAGACCCGAGGGTTTCCCAAAATTCGTCGGTGTCAACCACAGCTCCCCGGCGACAGACCAACCTAACTCCGCGTGAACTTGGCAGACAGCGCGGCGTCAACCGAGAGAAGGCCAATGGGGGTTTGCACCAGACTGTTCGCCCCGACAAGACCCGTATCCGCGGTGCCCTGCGCACTCAGGCTTGCGGTCGGAATCTCTAAAAGGCCACGCCGATAGGTGGCGCTTAGGAGAGGCATCCCATGATCGTAGGCGGGTGAGAGCAGCCCGGTATCTGTCTTAATCCCCCCTGTCAGTGACCATTCGCTAATACCTGGATTCAGAAGCGTGCGGTTGAAAAGGATCGAGAAATCTACTTCTTCTTCTTTGCCGAACTCGTCTTTGATTTTCAGTTTCACCTTATTCGTGCCGCTGGTGAGCGGCAGGTCGCTGAGATCATATTCGCCAGGCGACAGGTGTAGGCGGCGCACCTCCCGGTCGTTGACCATGACCCGGACTTCCGAATGACGCTCGACCCGGAAGGTTCGCTTGCCCGTCGGGCGTATGTTTTGGGAGGCTGGAGCGTGGCGTATGTTTTCTCAATCGCGAAGCCAAGCAAAGGAGGCACCGAGAACGAGCCGTTCGCGCCAAGAGCAATATCACCGGCTGATACCCGGATGGCGTCCTCGGGCATGTCGTAGACGAGACGCGAGTTTTGACGGGCAAAGGTTCCGTCGCTACCGAGCTGCGCTTCGCCCTCAGCCACGAAACCGTTCCATCGCGCCGCACCTTCGAGCAGCGCAGCCGGGAAAGCGAAAGTGCCAGGGGCCCCTTCCGCTCTTTCATAGGCCGCGCCGAAATACGTGTTGAAGTAGCCGCTGAGGATTGCAGGCTGAGCAAGATCTGCAGGCGTATTGTTCCCGCGCATGGTCCAGCGATCTCACCTCGGGGCCGCTGCTCGACTTTTGGCTCAATCGTAATTTCCAGGTCGCTTGGATTATACACAATTGGCAGACCCGCAGCAGAAATCGCCGCGGGGTCTAGATATTTCGTGTTCGGAAGATCACCCTGCAGCTTTTGCAGTGTCGCTGCATTCAATACACGCCCGATCACGCTGAGAAAACCCTCTCTCTCGATGCGGACTGAGCGATCCTCATACGCAAGAGCCATCACGTGGCCCAATTTAAACCCATGCTCCTTCACAGGCATCGAAACTTCGGCCGCGTCGGCGCCAACCGTCGTCGGTCCAGGCGCCATTTCGGCATAAGCCGGCTGAAGACACATGCCGATCACCGCCATTGCTCTGAAGGAGCAAGAAGCATCCGCGGTCCGACGCGCGGCATCGCACCTCTCCTGCCAGAAAGATTTATGGGAAGCCCAAAAAAGAGGAGCTTTAACGCGCCGCTCTCACTTCAACCCGTGCATCGATGCGCGACACCTCGATGGGGATTTTCGTGTCCATCGTGAAGCGCCGCTCCTTGCCAGGCTGGAGAAGCCCCATACCCCCGAGAGCGCCGACCAGCTC
Organism: uncultured Alphaproteobacteria bacterium; assembly: GCA_963842775.1. Classification (GTDB taxonomy): domain Bacteria; phylum Pseudomonadota; class Alphaproteobacteria; order Rhizobiales; family Rhodomicrobiaceae; genus R-RK-3. The sequence goes on from CAWJHQ010000001.1 coordinate 1,585, forward strand.
GGTCCCCGAGTAGGTTTTAGTCCAGGTTCCATTGGTCAGCGTGATCGAGCCATCGCTTAACAGGGCATACCGGTTCCCCGTATTGCTAACCGTTAGCACCGGCCGCCTGCCATTCTTGCCGTCATTCACAAGGTCCACTTTGATCAACTTGACCGTGTGCTGGGCCTTAAGGGGTGAGACATTGACAAGCACCAGAAAATTCATCACCACGTGCACACCAGACTTCTTCACGTCCATTGCGATGGGCAACTGGTTCACGGAAAACATAAATGTTTCGGTAGCCTTTATGTCGGCGGCACCAATCCATTGAAGCCGAAAAGACTGCCTTCCCCCGGCAGGAATTCTCTGCTGGGACGGAAAGACCAGAAAACTCCCCTTTACTGGTTCTTCCTTCGTCTCGCCTTTCTCGTTTACCGCAACCCTGGAGATTACTATTTCAACGGGGATCTCAGAAGCGCTATCGTTGGTGACTGTCAATGTGGCCTTGTTGTTCGCACCGCTGGATGTGAGGTCAAGCGTGAGCGGCGAAACGATCATGGCGTTCGCAGGCCATGCCAGAATTAACGTGATCACAACAGCCAATAGATTAGCAAGTTGGGTCACCCGCGTTACAATGAGTAGCATTATTCATTTCCAAACATGAAGGCGCAGCGCCAAACAATACAAGGTTAGATAGCAGTCGAGATCTTCTCTAGACTGAAGGTCCTACTTTGAGGATCAGCGTGTCTTGAAATTGGCCCTCGACAACGGGAAAATTCGACCCCGGCGCTTGAAGCTGAAGAATCAAGTCTGCCTTATTGGCCCCCGCCACAGCCATGGTCACTTCTTGATCTTGTTGCACTGCCGTGTCCAACACGAGAGGTGGTACCGCCCCCCAAGTCGCGATCGCGGTGTAGTCCACATGGGTTAAGAAATTCCCACCCACTGGCGTAGCGACGTTACCAATTACCTTCAGACCGCCCTTGGTACTTTTTAGGCGCAAGGTCGCACTGTAATTGCACATAACGTCAGTGTATCGCAAGGTTGCCTGCCAGGGCTGGAGCGAGGCATCGTTTTCATTGATGAGGTTTGCCACCGTAATGTTGACGCTCTGGACGGACGTATTGCTGCCGTCACCATCGCTGCTCGGGCCGGGCATACGGCACACGGGCTGCGCGGTACCTTGAATGCTCAGTTCACTAGTGCCGGATTCCGCAGCGTAGCTGCTTTGATAAGAAAGGAGCGCGATGATCGGTAGAGCCGTTAAACACGATGTCCTGACTTTATTCATTTCTCGTCCCTCAAATTATCGTTAAAGTGGTAATCCAATCTGGACTAACAACGAATCTGAATACACGCCCTCTACGATTGGCGTTTGTAAGCTATTGGTGCTTTCATCGATGATTACATTGATGTTCAAGGGACCGGTATTTGGACCTTCAATCACCATAGACGGACTCTTCTTTCCAGGTGTGGCATCCGTTGCGAGGGACAGAGTTCTTCCGGCCCAATTTACATCCACGCGGTAATTCACGTGTTGAATAAAGCTTCCGCTTACAACGGGCTTTTGTATTGCGGGAGCCAGCCCGCCTTTGGTGGTGAGGATTGTGAGGTGATGGGCTTTGTTGCAGATCCCCAACAGCTCCAGTTGAATAGACGCTCTGTTTAAATGGAAGTTTTGGGCGTCATTTAACTGGCTGATTGATATCTGTCCAGCATTGGCCCCCGGGGACGACAGGCTCATGTTGCTCAACTCTACTTCTCGAAGTCCAGCGGTAAAATTACAAACAGGAGGTGCCTGTCCACCGACTGATAAATCTGAACCACCGCCATCCTCTGCTTTTGCGTTGCTGAACAGCACGCAGCTGCTCGCAAGAATGGCTAACGCAATACACTTCATAGGGCTCTCTCTAGGGCAAATCAACTGCGACAACAAAAACGTCACCAAGTGGTCGTAGCATCTGCCTCCCACCACGCGTCACTGGGAACATCGCGTAGTAGGAACACTCCTCAGTATACTTATGATTGCTTTTTAATATAACACACGTAATGCGTGTGCGATCTTAGAGTTGCGGCCTGACAGTGAATGTGAGCACGTCAGAATACACACCGGCCAGCAGCTCGCTCTCTGTAGACCAAGAGATGGTCAGTGAGCCGTTCTCATTTATTGCGATACCACCCCCCGACGTGCCATTCGCGCAATCAGTCACAGTTCCACCGAGCGATCCGCTGATGCACCGTTCAGTGACGATCCCCGCATCCGTGGGAAATCCGTAGATCGAGCGTGTAGGAGAGAAGATCCGCGAACGACGGTTGCTGTGCGGACGGGCCGGAATGCTTTAACCCACGCTCGCGTGAGTGCAGGTGATAGGCGAATGGAGTATTGCAGTTGAGGGTGAACGGTATGACCTTGGAGCCTGACGCGCCGATCTGGCCAAGATTGGCAGTCGCGCTGGAGAGATGCAGCTGACATTCCGCCTCAATCTCTCCTTCCAGTCCAATGGAGACAAGATCGCTCGACTGAGAAGGTTGTGGGGCACACACCGCGACAAACGCAAGACAGAACGTCGGTATGCACCGCGAAAAACGATGCCGGCGGGATTGCTTGCCTGTTTCTATGCTTGGACGCCCCATCGTCCTGTTTTGATCAAAGGAATCGTTCCGGGCAAGTTGGCGTTCGCACCTAGAGCCTGAGGCGCCAGCGCGGCGAAGTTGACATAACGAGGCAGGCCAGTGCCGATCGACTTGAAGTCCGCCGCGAACGGCCTCAGAAATCGCCCTCGGTGCGTATCTCCATGCCTTTGACCCACGCAATAGCGCGCCGCACGACCTCAAACACCGTGTCACTCGGCAAGTCGTCTGACATCAGCACAACGGAATAAACGGCCGCTTGTAACGCGAGCTCATCACCCAAACCTGACCTTCTTACTCTTTCATAAGTAATGGCCGCCAAGCGCCACGTGGCTTGCTGATTGCGTTCAACCGAGCTCTCCGGCGACTGTCTGCTGTCCAGATCTTCCCAATCAGTCCCGCGGTGAACTTGTATCATGCCAAGCGCTCGATTTCCTATTGCTGAGATGAACGTGACAGATTCGATCTCGTTGAAACACTGTGGTCGGCGTGCTGCGGTCCCTACGTAAGGTGCTTCAGCAACACGGGATACGCTCTGGCCAATATATGGAATGCCCCTAATTACGCGGAAGCAGCCTATTGTGTTGCTGTCCTGGGCAGCGGTAAACAGAACTTGGTGGGTTATGGACGTCGGGTAGTGTCTCAGTTTGAAATTTGACTGAGAAATTTTATGCTTAGCGTCAAGCATATCTTTTAAACGCACTCGTTTATAGCCTGACGGCTAAATTTAGTCGTTTGACTAAATTCACAGAATTCCCCTAAATTTGTCTCTGGAATTGGAGGGTGCTGTGGACAACGCGGAAAAACAAACAATTTCAAACCCATTCCGGCCAGGAAACGGGCAAAAGCCGCTCTATTTGGCGGGACGCACGAAGGAGCAGGACGGCTTCGCTAAGATGCTCCGGCAGGCACCAGTGACGCAGAACCTCATTTTGACTGGCCTGCGAGGCGTTGGGAAAACGGTGTTGCTGGATGACTTGAAGCCGATAGCGCATCACAATCGGTGGCTATGGGCAGGTAACGATCTCTCTAAGTCAGCCTCACTCACGGAGGAGAGGATTGCCAAACGTATCATCACCGATCTCTCGCAACTCTTGGGTCCGCTTCTGCCTCAGGAGGATACGGCAACGCCGATTGGATTCAAGAAGGGTAAATCGGCCGCGATCCGGCCTTTGAGCTTTGAAGATCTCTGGCGAATTTACGAGGGAACGCCTGGACTAATAGAAGACAAGTTAAAAGCGGTTTTGGATCAAGTCGGAAACGCCGTTGGCCCGTCCCCGATTAACGGAATAGTATTCGCTTATGACGAAGCTCAAAACCTGTCAGACCATAAGGCGAAAGACGAGTTCCCGCTCTCGTTGCTCTTAGACGTTTTCTCCTATCTTCAGCGGCGCCAATATGGGTGCCAGTTTTTGCTTGTGCTCTGCGGCCTTCCGACGTTGCTACCTAAATTGAATGAAGCTCGCACGTACACGGAGCGAATGTTCCACATCATGCATTTGCAGAAACTTGATGATGACGCTGCGAGGGATGCCATTCTCGAACCCATCAGGCTTTCCAAAACTCGCCTCAAGTTTCCTGACCAAGTGGTCGAGCAGATAATCACCATGTCTGGGGGCTACCCCTACTTCATCCAGTTCATTTGCAAGGAAGTTTACGACGCGTGGATCGTTCGGGCCAATGAAGGGCAAAAGCCGTTTGTGGCGAAAGACGAAATTCTTGATCGTTTGGACGAGGATTTTTTTGCTGGACGTTGGCGGAGGGCTACGGATCGACAACAAGAATTTCTTCAGGTGATCGCACATTTGGAGAACAGCGAGGGAGAGTTCTCTATCAGTGACGTTGTAGCTGCCTCGCAGCGCCTCCTTAAAAAGGGGTTCACTCCAAGCCATGCAACCCAAATCCTCCAAGCGCTTGGCGAAAAGGGTCTAATATACAAAAGCAGGAGAGCTAACTACATGCTGGCAGTTCCACTAATGGCGAGGTTTATCCTTCGGCAGGGAATCGCGTCGGCAAATTTTAGGAACCAGACTTAGCCCAACGCTTTTCGGCAGCCTTCTTAGCAATCTCCGCGCGTCTCTCGGGTGTCATCTTCTCAGCACGCGCCTTACCGCCGCGCCGTCCTAGCGACTGCGCGGCCTTGTCCTTGCCGTCGTCAACGGGAGCGTCTTCCTGCTCCTCGCCCGTGGCTATCCGAGCAACTTTAACTGCTCTGGCAATGGCGTCTGCGGGGCGCTTCTGGCCTTGGGGTCCCTTGGGCATCGGTCAAAACGCTCCCCTATCTACGGATATCCACTCAACATCGCGTGACTTGCAATCACTGCAAATCATGATGCCCTCACTAACATATCCACATTGGTCGCACGAAAATTTCTGCCCTTCCTCTTTTCTACGCATCATGCCTCCGCATTTAAGGTGCCGAACTGGAAATTCCACGTCCCCGCACGAAGGGCATTTACTTTTCATGATTTGCATTTTGCGCTCCTATGCAAATGCTTAGCGTCAAGCATATAGGAACGAGGATAGGAATTCAAACTGGCGTCAAGCTGATCAAATTTCAAACTGAGACACTACCGGACGTCGCAATTCAGAATGACTTTTCCGAAGTGATCGCAACGGACTTGTCCTTCCTCTAGAAGACGACGATCGCCGCTGCAGTAACCAAAGCATCATTGTCAGCTTTATTATCCTGCACACCGGCCGCTTCGTTGGCACGCAGAGAAACGCGCTGCATTTCCGCACCAATCTGCTGGCAGTCCCATGTTTGGTATTGAATGGACGAAACGTAGGACCTCGTATTTCGCCCGAAGATTTGGCGCAGCCGGCCAATAGAAGGATAATGAGGAAGATTGGTTTAGTTTTAGCGATCATTTTTTTGTTCTTTTTATTTGATGCTTTTGGAGGAGGATTTAGCCAGATATCCATTGCTTGATACGGGCAAGATACAAATTCGTATTGCGCTATAAGACGCCGTGACAGCAAAGTCGGTCACCACGTCATGGCCGAAGTTGGGCTTGAAGATGAACGTGTCAGCGTCGCGCCCGCCGATCAGCGTGTCGTCACCGCCGCGACCTCCAATGCGATCCTTGCCGATGCCGCCGCTTATGATGTTGTCTTCGTCGGAGCCGATAATTAGGTTGTCGAGCCCGTTCCTCGTTCCGTTCACCGCACCATCGAGGACAAGATTTTCGACGGTGTTTCGGGATTTAAGTGCGTAACAATCTCTCAAGCACCTGCCGAGCTTCAGGGTCCAGGCTGCGCGGGTTCGCATTTTCGCCGTGTCGTAGACCGGCCATGATTTCTGCCTGCCGCTCCCGAGACACCGCTCCGTAGCTTCGCAGCGTGGTCAGCACATCTTCATGGCCAAGGTTTTGGCTCCATACTTTCAGATCTTCCGGTGTGCGGCAACGCGATTGCCCGAACGATACGAGAGTTTTGCGGAGCGAGTGCGGGTTGAAATAGGGGAGCCCTGCATGCTCGAAGGCAGCGCGAAAGATTTTGCGGATCGGCCCTGCATTGCTCCAATTTTTTCGAGACAGTCCAATCGGCGCGAAGTGGCCGTCGTCATTCAGCCCGATTGCAGTTGAGGGGAAAAGGGGATCGTCTGGGCCGAATAGCTGATCGGATTGCAATTCAGCGACCCAGTCCGCGACGATCTGCTCTACTCGATCGCCGACCGGAAAGAAGTCGGAAATGAAGGTCTTTCGGGTTTTGGTCCGTACTTCGCGCGCATCTTGGTTGACCGTCCGCGCCTTCAAATCCACGTGCCGCAGTTTCAATGAGGCGATAGCGTTATCTCGCGCGCCGCTTAGCAGGGTAAAGGCAACCAGTGCCCGGTCCCTCCGTTCTAAAACGGTGGCATCCGGCATGGAACGAAGCACGTGCAGAATTTGGTCCAGCGTCGGAACGGGACGTTCGCGCACGGCCTTGGCGATGCGTTCATCATTGGCGCTGGAATTGAAATAGTCGGCGTCGGAATATCTAATCCGAGATTTATAGCCGGGCTGTCCGGCCAGCCATTTAAAGAAGCCTTTGACCGCCATCAGCCGGGAATGGATCGTGGATTTGGCCAAGCCCTTGCCGGTGTCCGGATTGACGTGTTCGAGAAGCTGACGTTTGAACCGCCGCGCTTTCTCGATATGGAAATGCTTAAAATCCTTGTAACCAGCGCTTTTCTCGAACGCGGCAATCGCGGCTGCGACTTGATCAATTGAAGATTCTGCCAATTGATTTGCTTCTTGGAGATAGATGAGATAACGTCGCTTTACCCGCTCATTAGCAGGATGATGCTTTGCCATCGGCGGCGCGCTCCCAATCAAAGTAATCATTCAGGCAAGACATCGAACTATCCAATAGGTGTGTTTCACCTTGCGTGATCGACACAGTCAAAATCTCCCCCAACTTAGGAAGTTTCTTGCCGGCAATGCGCTTATGGATCAGCGTACCGCAATCGGGACAGAGACCGCGCAGGTTGCCATTGGATGAGGTAAGCGGCACATACTCAACCAGGTTGCCAAATGGCGCTCGCGGCGCCCGGCATTTAACGCAGTAACATTCGTGGGGTTTGCAGCGCTGCTTCTCAACCTTCCGGATGCGCCCGAATGCGATCAGGTCTGCGCCGAGGATCAAGACGGGCTTTTGCTCATGGAGTGCCGCCAGTCCTTTCTTGACCCATCGCCGAACGGTCCCTTTGGCAACCCCAAGGACGCGCGCAACCTCATCCACCGTATAGGAGCGGTGGATCTTGATGCGTCGCCAATCTGGCCTTCGGGGGCGCGACTTCGTTCGCAGGGGGCGCAAACCTAGCCTCGATCCGAATTCGGCTGTGCGTGCTCCCGGGGAGCAAATAATTCCCAAAGCGGACGGGCCCGGTCTCCCGAGATTCACGCCGATAGCGCTGACGGCAACCGTTGGCGAATTCAATCCATGCTGCTTCGTCAGTTACCGCACGAAGCCGGGCACCATGCATCGCCAAGTGCTGGAGAAGCCCATGTCCGAAGGCGTCGCCGATCCCAAAGATGTCAGCATCAGTCCAGCCCAATTCGATGAAGCGATAGGACCAGGGACCAGACGACAGTTGCCGTGCCACCGCCATGAGGCGCCGCTCCGTTGCGCTCCTCGCACGGCATGCTGCCAGGTTCGCGAGCCATCGCTGACGTCGCTGGCGAATGCTGATCGCGGTTTCTTCGGCGGGCGCCCTTGTGCCTAACGTGCCTAATGTGCCTAAGACCGCCTCGGGATAGGCACGATAGGCACGATAGGCACACGGTTGAGGCCGCGAAAGAGAACACCAGGGATCGAATTTCGCGAGGGTCATCGCAACGTCCTCCCGTGGACTAACCAAGCTTCCTTGCGGACCGATCCTTTAATGCGGATCGGCTGTTCAAGGCGGATCAACCAACCGTGCTCTTCCAGCGTGCTGATGATTTGCAGCGCCGTGCGCCGGTCACGGACCTCACGGATCGTGCAGTCGTTATAGATCACCGCCGGATAGACGGCCGGCTCCTCCCACTTCTCGATCAGCCAATCGAGAACGCGCTGGGCCAACTTGAGATGACGGTTCGTCGAGGCCATTGCCCGCAGCCAAATCGCCTCTGACAGATAGTGCTGAATCAAGTAGGCGGCGTTCACCATCATGGGACCGCCGATCTCTTTCGCCTCGGCGTCAATCCAAAGCGTCAGCAGGCCGGCGATACGCGCCGCGTGTTCTGCTGCCTTGTTGGCAAGTCCGGCGATGGGTTCGAAGTCACCACCCGGTGCCAACTCTTCCTCGAGGAAGTCGTGCAGATCGATCCAAACCAGCGTCCCCTCAGCCGTTAGTACCAGTTTGCGCGGATCCAGCTCGTTGCGCGTATCCGTCTTGAGCGGGAGCGGCACACGCACGAATTCCGCAAGCCTTTCCTCATACCGCTTCAGATCGGTCCTGGCGGCGAGCGACGGCTCGGCGAAGAACCGCGTGCCCGCAGTGCTCAATGGAAACGCGACGAGGATGCGCGAGAGCAGCCCCTGATTGCGGAGCAAGTTGTCGTCCAGCATTTGAGCGGCGACATCTGGTTGCGCCATGAGATGCAGCGACAGCCGGCGACCGTCGAGCACCATCGAACCGTCGCCTGCACGTACGCGTTTGATTGGATCTCCATCCCAGATGCTGGAAAAGCCGGCGGCCGTCGTCAGCCGGTGGTCCATCGACATCCCGTAACCGCCGATGAAGCTGCCACCTTCCGCCGAGAACAGTCCCATGGCCGGCTGCCCAATCGCCGTGAGCTTACAGTACCCCTCGAATGTGGGTTCCGGACATACAAAGAGCGGCATCAAGGGTGCTTCGGGACCAGAGCCCAGCGCCCGAAGGTCGGTCTCCGCGTCGTACCTGTCGTTGCTGTGCTTTTTCTTACCCCCTCTCATGTCAGCTTTAGCCGCAGCCTGCTGAGCCTCCCAGATCGCTTGTTCGATCTTGAATTGCTCCACGTCCGCGCGATAGGCTGCACGCAGCTTTTCCTCGTATTTGTAGATCGCACGAAGCGCGAGGTTATCGACGGCCGATTTGCGCTCGCCCGAAGCCGCAATTGTCATCAGGAACAGTGACAAAGGCCTCACCTGACCACTTGGCAGTACGACATCAGCGTGGCTCTGACCAACAAGCGCGATGGCGCCGAGCACCGCCTGGGCACAAATCTCGATCGGCGCACGCGTATGCGCCTGGATTGCTTCTGCCGGTACGCGCAATGGCCCGAGTGCTGCCAGCGGGAAAGGCTCAGGCTCATCAACCGGACGGGTAAGAGGACGCGGCCCTTCAAGCTCGACTGTCGAACGCTCTCCGAGAGCCTTGCGGACGGCTTCAGACATGTCCGCCCCCAATATGAGCAAGGTCGTTGAAATCCTGACCGTTGGGCGCGGAGGCCAATTCGACTTCCCAGCCGGATCGAGCCGCCCGTTCACCTAGCGCCTGACCAGATTTGCGTCCCGCAGGATCACCGTCACAGGCAACGAGTAACATGCCACCGAACTGCTTCGCGTCCGGCAAGCGGAGCGCTGCCAAGCCGGATGTGGATAGAGCTGCCCAGACGGCGTATCCCTCAAGTGCGTCGCAGAGACTAAGGCCGGTTTCGATCCCTTCACAGACGACCAGACCAGTGCGGCCTTCGCTAAGACGGACGGCGCCACCTCGGCATGTACCGAGCATCGCTTTCGCCGGCTTACAATCGGCCTTTCGCGGCGCTTGGCTGTCCAGATATGTCCGGTGAATTGCGCACAGTTTGTCGTCGAGCGTCTCGATGCGCGCGACCATCGCTGGAAGGCGTCTACCGGTCGGATGACGCAGCGCCTGGTGAAATCGGAGCGTGTGAGGAAGTGCGCAGGAAATGCGGCGCTGGCGGAGGTAAGCCTCGGCGTGGCTTGCCTGAATGGGTGCGGTTTGTGCCCAGATCCGACTTGCCAACGCGGCATTCCCGGTTATGGCCGACTTCGGAATTGGAATGACCCTGGCAGTCCGGAGAACTTTGATCGCGCCGTCGCCAAGCTTGGACTTGAGTGCTGCCCGGATATCGCGATACCGGCACCCGGTAAAGCAATGGAGCAGGAGCGCACCGGCCTCACCGTCTCGTATGGATAGCGATGGATTGCGATCATCATGCGCAGGGCAGCGGGCGGTTCCATATTGGCCATGCCAGCGGCCACCCAACGCACATGTCAGTTGCTCAGCGCGCATCGGCGGCCTCCCGCTCTGCGGCAGCCAGCCAGTCACGGAGTGCCTCGATCCTGATGAGACGGCGCTTGCCGATCTTGAGACTTCGAAGTGCGCCGGAGCCAATTGCTTCGTAGAGTTTGGTCCGCCCGACGCCCGTCAAGCGTGCGGCGTCCGCAGGGGATACCGCCAGTCGCCCTTCGGTCGCTACGCGGCTGTCGCCACCCAATTTTTCGTCCATGCCCGTCCACCCACGTCGTGTTGAACTTGAGCAAACGGAACCGTAATTCGACTGGTCAGAAAAAGCGCCGAATTACTGACCAATTTCTGACCACCACTGCCAAACGCGACAAAGATCGACACCCTCGCCGACCGTCAGGCGCGGACTAATGAGTGGGGGACCACCCGTTGTCGAAAGGCCGGATAGATCATTTCGAGCGGCGTAGCCACCCATCGATCGCCGGCCGGATCGAGTTCCTGACGGGCACACGTACGTCTGGATAGCGATTTCGGAAACGTGCAGAGACAATGCGGCAGGTCTCGTTCGACTCGTTTATGGCGACGCCCTCGTCTTGCAGTTCACCCAAGATATGAAGGATACGCTCACGCTGCCGGGCCGGACGACCTGCCCCCGGAGTGCTTGCGGCTTCGGGAACAACCGCCGACAGGAGAAGCGCCTCGTCGATCGAAATTTGTGCCGTAGCTCGGACATTGGCAATGTCGCGAAGAGGGATGATGTTGATGCGCGAGTTGATCAGCCGAATATGATCGAGACGGTCACATGCGACGATCAACACCGATTTCATTGCGCTTGATTGTTTTACGGCGACGTCCACTACAGTTGTCGCAGTGTCAAGCCGGTGAAAATCTGGCGTCAAAAGGAACTTTACGCGCGTGTCACCAAGCGTCCGCGTGCCTAGAGTCCACAGCCCGGATACACCCCTGACTGACCGGACCTCTCCCTCGAGGTGCAGCGCCATAGCCAACGAGCGCGCCACAGCAAGCCCCTCTACGCGATAGCGTTGAGGGGCTTGCTGGACCTCGAGTGCCTCGCCGCTGTGCATGCATACAGCTTGCAGCCGTCCTTCGAGATCGACCACATCGACAGAGTGCTGAGTGTCGCATGCATCGCAGGGAATGGTCGATGGGCGAACGACCGGCAGTAGCCAGCCTGCCTCGATGAACGAAGTCAGATCGTTGGCCGTCGCGAACTGGTGCGCTGCAATGTCCAAACCTGCGTAGCCAAACAGAGAGCACAAGAGCGAAGTTGGATCGCAGCCCTCTTCGTCATCTCCTTCGTTGGGCTCCAGAATCCCCCAGCGCCTTAAGAGGTCATCTGCGACATAAAGATCCGTATCATCCTGCTCGCGCAGATTTGTATGTCCGTTGGATTTAAGCTCGACGGAACGCAGACGGGGGCTGCGCCCGGGTTTCGAGGGCACGGCGAAAAGCACAATACGGGCACTGACAACGCGCCAACCAGGGCACTCGAATGGGCTGCGGTCGCCGTAGTCGATTTTCGCGCAATCGTAGACGTCTATTACGCTGTCGCGGCGAGCCTTTGCGTCGAACGTATAAAACATTTCACTTGGAGACTGGACGCGGATCTCGTCGACTTTCGCACGCATAAAGCGCGTCTGATCGGTGAGAGTGAGATCGGGCTTCTGTAACAAGCGTTCGAAGTTGATCTTTCGCCGGATAAGCGGCTCAAGTGGCGGTGTCTCATCCGAAAATGCCCGGAAGAATGCGTTGGCGACATCGCTAATGAATCTGCTGCCACCGACGGTCACGACGTCGAGTTCTTGCCGCTCCCTATCAAAAATTATGGATATGCTGTCGACTTTGCCACGGACTTTCGTCTCAAGGCGCGAGTTTACGAACACGTCTTCCGTGACCAGCCTTGCTTCGGCGAAGACAGTTACCTGCTCCAATACCCTTAGGCTGTGCGTGAATTCAGGGAACATGGTCCGGCAAAAGTAATGCGTCTCGAGCTCACCGGGGGCATCAAACGCATTGCATACGCGAATTGCATGGCGAACAAGCGTCTCGAATTCTGCCTGACGGTCCGACTTGAATGAGAATGTCACACCTTTTTTGAGGTTTACCCGGAACGCCTTCCACGACCGCTTATTGAGCCCCCGGTCTGCGTGCAGGGCTGAAAGAGCGCATTCAAAGAGTTCGTCATCCTTCAGCGCGAGCCAAACCGCAGCAGTTTCGAGGCTGTCGCGGAGCTCATCGAATTCGTTGCGGAGCGAACGATCGTGGTACAACACGGACCGTACGGTAGCCGTTGTTCCGTGCTGGGCTAAGCTGTCAATCTGTTGAAGCTTTCCCCACGCCTCCGGCACATCTATGATCGCGTGCTGTACGGCGTGTCCTAACTCGCGACCCTGAAAGATTCCAGTCAATCTTGGCTACACACTTTGGCGCGAGCTTTGCGATCAGATCGCGGAGATAACTCTTGTCGCACGCCGCAACGAGACGGGGTAGGTCTGTTGCCATGGCTCATCTCCGAACAACGTTGAAAACCACGCTTTCTGTAGCTAACGAGATGATCGATTCCCAGTTGAGCTTAGGCTGTTGGCTCGGAGTCAGTATTTCTCCGTAAAAGCCTGCCACGCCTCCATCAGCGTGCGACGCTTTGTGAATAGATCACCTCTTGCATAAGCCGCCTCGGCTTTGTCCTTGAGGCGATGCCCCAATGCAGCTTCGATGACTTCGCGTGGGAAGTTTGTTGTTTCGCCCGCCCAATCGCGGAAGGTCGACCGGAAACCGTGGACCGTGATGTTAGTGCGTGCCATCTTCTTGAGCACCGAGGCGAGCGTCATGTCACTCAATGGCCGATCTAGATGGGTAGGCGATGGGAAGACGAGTGCATCAGGCGTCCGGGGCGTGCCGAGAAGAGCGACCGCACCATCCGTCAGCGGAACTCGATGTTCTTTCGCTGCCTTCATGCGCGTCGGTGGCACGGTCCAAATCCGCGCTTTCGGATCGATTTCTCCCCAGCGCATCCCACGCATTTCACCTGAGCGGGCCGCGGTGAGGATTAAGAATTGCAGAGCACGTGCAGAGATGCCGTTGCGCCGGGCCAGTGCCGCCACAAACTCAGGCATCTCCCTCCAATCCAATGCCGGATGGTGTTGAACGCGCCGCACCGAGGACGGCTTCGGCAACACGTTCTGAAGATGCCCGCGCCATCGCGCTGGGTTCGAGCCATCGCGCAGGCCTTTCGATGTCGCGAAATCAAGGACAGCTTCTATGCGCTGACGCAAACGGCTCGCCGTTTCCGGCTTGGCTCGCCAGATCGGCTGAAGGACAGATAGCACGTGCTCTGTCTCAATAGCCGCGATTTCGACATCGCCGAGGATCGGGTTAGCGTAGGTTTCGATCGTCGACGACCATTGCGCCGCGTGCTTGGCGTTCCGCCACCCAGCGCGCTTGTTCTCGATCAGATCGTTGGCGGCCTGTCGAAATGTCAGCGTTCGCTGTGGCTCGATCGTTAGCGGATCGACCCCGTCGACAAGAAGGTGCCGTGCTTCGAGAGCCTTGCGTCGCGCTTCCGCTAGCGTCACTTCCGGATAGGGCCCGAGCCCCATGTCGCGCCGACGACCTTTGAGCTGATAACGAAGCACCCAAGAGCGCGCACCGGAAGCCTTGACCAACAGCATTAACCCGCGTCCATCCGAATGCCGTCCCGGCTTTGCTGTCTGTACCTTACGCACTGAGAGCGCCATTCACGTTCCCACATTTGTTCCCACACTCAAACACGGTTCTGTGCATACGCCTGCGAACGCTGACAATCAACAACGGATTTAACGCATTGGAATACCCTATAGATTTTGGACGTTCACGAACATCTGCGAACGATGGTGATCGGCTATTTGGCGGACTTCTCTCCGCCATTCCCATTTGCTTTCCCTGAGAAAACCCATATGCCAGCCCCTAAGGCTAATCAGCGGTAGGTCACCGGCGGCTCTCGGGTCGCTTTTTATGCATGATTATGGTCACCGTCCCCGTCAATTTTTGACCGGCAGTGGCTTCAAGATTTTGGGGTTGGGCTGCTTCAAGGCATGGGTGTTCTAGCTCTTATCATTCAGTTTGCTACCTGGATTGTAAATTTTGGACAGTGGGTGCGAGGAAGCACCTGAGAGTGGCGCTCCCTCAGAATGATCGAGAAACTATGATTGCACGTGTCAAGAGGGCTCGTCTCAATTGAGCGCTGGTCACCGAGTATGAAAGCCGCAATCTTGACGCTGCCCGCAGGGCCGATCGGTTGATCCGGAAACGACGGCAGCCTATCAATTCAGCGAGCGTCGCCAACAGGAACCGCCACAACGGCGGCGCAATCACCCATTTTCACGAGGCCGGGGAAATGCCGCGCGGCGAGAATGCCGGAGATCCGCGCCCGGATCTCTTGCGGCGCGACACCTGTTCGCCCGATGTCATGAATACGCGCAATCACCTCGCCATTGCGGACCGGCCCGCCGAGATCCACCATCGTTTCGATCAAGCCCTCATGCTCGGCGAAGCAGAAGCAGTCGCCGGATGGCATGTCGAGCCAGCGCGTCGGCTGCATCTCGACCGCGCCCGCGACGATCCCGGCATGACGCAGCACATTCATGACGCCGCGCTTGGCGATCCGCACCGTTTCGGCGCGCGCGGTGCCGCCGCCGCCCAGCTCGGTCGTCACGAAGACCTTGCCCATCGTCTCGGCAGCGGTGTCAAACATGCCGGCCGCATCGATCTCCAGCATTTTTACGGACCAGGGCGCAGAAAACGCTTCGACGGCGGCGAAGGCTCTCGCCTCCTGCGCCTTGCCGGGGAGGATGTGGGCGGCGCAGAAGGGCAGGAAGTCGAGCGTCCTGCCGCCGGAATGGAAATCGAGAACGATGTCGGCGCGGGGCAGCAATTCGCGCTGAAAGTAGTCGGCGATCTTCTCCGTCACCGTGCCGTCCGGACGGCCCGGAAAGCTGCGGTTCAAATTGCCCTTGTCGATGGGCGAGGTGCGGGTGCCCGCACGGAAGGCGGGATAGTTCATCGCCGGAACGATGATGACCGTGCCGGTGACGTCAGCGGGATCGAGCATACGCGCCAGATCGAACAGCGCCAGCGGCCCCTCATATTCGTCGCCGTGGTTGCCGCCGGTCAGCAAGGCCGCCGGGCCGGCGCCATTCCGGATCACGGCGATGGGGATCATCACAGAGCCCCAGGCGGAATCGTCGCGGCTGTATGGGAGGCGCAGGAAGCCGTGCTGCACGCCCTCGCGGTCGAAATCAACCGTCGGCGTGATGGGAGATGGCCGCAAGGGCGCCTCGCTCATGACCGCATCAGTCCTTCACGAAGAGCTTGCGCGGCACGTTGGCGAGGCATTCGGCGCCGGTGTCGGTGATCAGGATCGACTCGGTGATCTCGAGCCCCATCGTCTCCAGCCACAGGCCGGTCATGAAATGGAAGGTCATGCCGGGCTTCAGCTCGGTGCGGTCCCCTGGGCGCAGGCTCATGGTCCGTTCGCCCCAATCCGGCGGATAGGAGAGGCCGATCGGATAGCCGGTGCGGTTGTCCTTGACGATGCCGTAGGTCTTGAGCACCGCGAAGAACGCATTGGCGATGTCCTCGCAAGTGTTGCCAGGGCGCGCCGCGGCGAGACCGGCGTCCATGCCTTCGAGGGTGGCTTTCTCCGCGTCGAGAAAGGCCTGTGTCGGCTTGCCGAGGAAGACGGTGCGCGACAGCGGGCAATGATAGCGGTGATAGCACCCGGCGATCTCGAAGAAGGTGCCTTCCCCTGCCCGCATCGGCTTGTCGTCCCAGGTGAGATGCGGGGCCGAGGCGTCGGCGCCGGAAGGCAGCAGCGGCACGATGGCCGGGTAGTCGCCGCCGATGCCGTCCACGCCGCGCGTGCCCGCGTCATAGATCTCGGCGACGAGATCGCATTTGCGCATGCCGACTTCGATCTTGTCGACGATCCGCTCGTGCATGGCTTCGACGATGCGCGCCGCCTTGCGCATATAGTCGATCTCGGTCGGGCTTTTCACCGCGCGCTGCCAGTTGACCAGGGCGGTTGCGTCGGCGAAGCGGGCATTCGGCAGGTGCTTTTGCAGCGATGCGAAGGCGGCGGCGGAGAACCAGTAATTGTCCATCTCCACGCCGATCGTCAGTTTATCCCAGCGGCGGCTGGCGATGACTTCGGACAGATAGTCCATCGGATGCCGCTCGGTGGACTGCACGTAATGGTCGGCATAACCGACGATATTGTCGTGGGCGATATAGGCGGTGCGCTTGGCGCCGTTGGCGTCCTGTCCCCTGCCGAACCAGACCGGCTCGCCGTCCGGCGGCACGATCACCGCCTGATGCACATAGAATGACCAGCCGTCATAGCCGGTGAGCCAGGCCATGTTGGACGGGTCGCTGACGATCAGAAGATCGACGCCCTTGGCCTCCATGGCGCGGCGGGTCTTGGCGAGGCGTTCTGCATATTCCTCGCGCGAGAATTTCAGGTTCGGCATGGTCATGTGCTCGTCGCTTCCTCGTCTAGTCGGGCTTCTTGGCCCGGCCTTTAGCTTTCGAAAACCGTGCCGGCATTGGCTGCCCTCGCACGGTCGCGTGCCAGCGTGGCGATCGCGGTGTCCTGGACGCCGGTGCCGGTGAGATCGGCAATCGTAAGGTCCGTGGCTGTTTCGCGCCCCGGTCGCAGTCCGGCGATGATCTGTCCGAGCTTCGGGGAAATCCGTATCGGCAGCGACGAGGCCCGCCGCGATGGCGTGATGCAGTTCGCCGAGGCGGCGCGTCTGCCGCAGGCTGTCGGCCACATAGAGGTTCGCGGCGGAAATCAGGGCCGGGTCGAGTTCGTTCTTGTGCTCGGCATCCGATCCCATCGCGGTGACATGCTGGCCGGGCGAGAGCCAGCCTGCGCGCAGGATCGGCTCGGCGGCGGGCGTCGTCGTGACCACGATGTCGGCCCCGGCGACGGCCTTGCTGCGGATCGGCTTCCGCGCGCACGACGATGCCGAGCGCTTCGCCGAGGCTCGCCGCCGCTGCTTCGGCCTTCGCGGCGTCCCTCGCCCAGATGCGGGCTTCGCGGATCGGGCGGACCAGCGTCAGGGCTTCGAGCTGGAGCCTGGCCTGCACGCCCGCGCCGAAGATCGCGGCGATGGCGGCGTCGTCGCGCGCGAGATATTTGGCGGCGACCGCTCCGGCGGCGGCAGTGCGGATGTCGGTCAGATAGCCATTGTCGAGCAGCAGCGCCTCGACGAGGCCGGTCTTGGCGCTGAGCAGCACCATCATGCCGTTGACGCTGGGCAGGCCGAGCTTCGGATTGTCGAAGAAGCCGGGGCTGATCTTGATGGCGAAGGCATCGATGCCGGGCACATAGGCGGTCTTTACATCGACCTCGCCGCGATGTTCGGGGATATCGAGGCGCATGATCGGCGGCATGGCGACGGGGAGCGTCGCCAGCGCGCGGAAGGCGTTTTCGACGCAGGCGACGGCATCGAGATCGAGCCGCACGATCTTGCGCAAATCCGCTTCGGTGAGGATGGTCATGCGGCTCATGCTGAGGGTCCTCCGAGGTCGGGTGTTTCGCCGCAGACAATCCGCCGATGCAGCGCCATGCCGATATTCCGGCCGGAGAGCACCAGCACGGTGGGGCCGCTCGGCTGGAGCTTGCCCGCGAGCAGCGCCGCGATCGGGACGGCGCCCGCGCCTTCCAGGATCTCGCGTTCCTGCTCATAGGCGTGGCGGATGCCGGCGGCGATCTCGTCTTCGGTGACGAGGATCACGTCGTCCAGGAGATCGCGGCACATGGCGAAGGTCAGCCGGTTGTCGAGGCCGATGCCGCCGCCGAGGGAGTCGGCCAGCGTCGGCAATTCCTCCACGGGGACCGGCTTGCCCGCATCGAGGCTCGCCTTCATCGCAGCCCCGCGCGCCATCGACACGCCGACCATCCGTACCGCCGGATTGATCGCCTTTGACCGCCGCCGCGATGCCCGACGCCAGCCCGCCGCCGGAAAGCGGCACCAGCACCGTCGCCGCTTCGGCAACGTCTTCCATGAGTTCGAGCCCGAGCGTGCCCTGGCCCGGCGATGACGGCGGCATGGTCGAAGGGCGGCAGCATCACCATGCCCGCTTCCGCGACGAGCCGGTCGACCTCCTGCTGGGCGTCGTCCTGGCTGTTGCCGACGATGCGAATTTCCGCACCAAGCCGGCGGATCTCCTCGACCTTGTTCGCGGGCACGAGGCGCGACATGCAGATCGATCGCGCGCAAACCCTCGCGCTTTGCCGCAAAAGCGAGCGCCCGGCCATGATTGCCGGTCGAGGCCGCGACCACGCCGCGCTGGCGCTCATCCGCTGAAAGCGACGCGACGGCGTTCGACGCGCCGCGCAGCTTGAAGCTGCCCGTCGTCTGGCGATGTTCCAGCTTCAGATGGACGGGCACGCCTGCAATCTCGCTGAGAGCATAGGAAAGCACGGTCGGTGTGCGCTCGATCTTGCCGGCGATCCGCTGACGCGCGGCCTCGATATCGCTGAAGCGTTACCGGCTGGAGCATCATGACTCCGTCCTCCCCGCCGCCAGCGGCAATGTCATCAGCCGCCCCAATTCGGATCGGGGTTTGTCGTCGCCGCAGAGCCTGAGGCAATTCCAGGCCGTCGCCTGATTGCTGGTCACGACCGGCCGCCCGATCGCCGCCTCGATGGCCTGCGCCGCGATCGCCGACCGCAGCGCCGTGCAGGAGATGAACAGCGCATCGGCATCCGGAGCCGTGGCCGCGCGCGCCATCTCGACGAGCGTGCCGGGCGCAATGCGCGCCATCTCGCGATCGTCCTCGAAGCCGAGGCAAGGAAATTGGCGATATCGAAGCCATGGCCGGCGAAATAGGCAGCCATCGGCCTGCTGGTCTCGACCGTATAGGGCGTGAGGATGGAAATCCTATGCGCGCCGAGCGCTCTCAGCCCACGCACAGCCGCCATCGTCGGCGTGACGACCGGCGCGCCCGGCTTGGCAGCTGCCGATGGCCGCCTCGATCTCGGCGTCGCCGATGACGACGGAGGCCGAACTGCAGGAATAGACCACCGCATCCAGCGCTTCGCCCGGCAGGATCAGCCCCGCGCCCGCGGTCAAGGCGGGCTGCATCCCGCGCAAATTCTCCGGCGTCGTCGGATTGGCATAGGCGATCCGGCTGACATAGACGCCGATATCGGGCCCCGCGACCATGCGCTGAAAATCCGACTTCGGTCGTATGGTCGGTCGCGAGGATGATAAGGCCGACGCGCTTCTCGCATCGGGCGCGGATCGAGCGCCGGCCGTTGCGGATGGAGGCGGATTTCGGGCAGGGCATGCATGGGCAGAATCCTCAGCCGATCCGGCCGTAGCGGCGTTCGAGCCAGCGCAGCAGCACAACCGAGACGAGGCTGATCGACCAGGAAGAACGCGCCGACCAGCGTGATCGGCTCGATATAGCGGTAGCTGCTGTTGGCGACGCTCTTGGCCTGGTTCATCAGCTCCAGCACGGTGATGGCCGACAGCAGCGGCGTCTCCTTGAACATGGCGATGAAATAATTGGCGAGCGCCGGGATCATCGGCGGCATCGCCTGCGGCAGGATGACGTGCGTCCAGGTCTGCGTCGCGGTGAGGTTGCAGGCCTTGGCCGCCTCCCACTGGCCGCGCGGCACATTGTCGATGCCGGCGCGATAGACTTCGGCCGTGTAGGTGCCGTAATGCAGGCCGAGGCCGATCACGCCGGCCACCAGCGGCGGCAGAAGGATGCCGGCGTCGGGCAGCACGTAGAAGATGAAATAGAGCTGCACGAGCAGCGGCGTGCCGCGAATGAATTCGGCGGCGAAGCCCACCGGCCGCGCGACGAGCAGGTTCGGCGAGCGGCGCGCGATGCGCGATGGCGAGGCCGACGATGGCGGCCAGCGCCGCAGCCCAGAAGCGTCGCGAGAATGGTGATCTTCACGCCGTCGATCAGCGTCGGCAGGATCTCGCGGACGAAGTTCCAGTCCCACTCCATGGCTCTAGACCCTCACGCCCGTCGACGCCGCGCGCCAGCCGGCGCTCGAGCGCGCGCATCGCCCAGGAAATGGCCATCGCCATGGAGAAATAGAGCACGAGGATGGTGGTGAACGGCACCAGCGTGTTGCCGGTCTGCGCCCGCACGACCTGCGCCTGGAACGTCATGTCGGTCAGCGAGATCAGCGAGACCACGGACGTCGCCTTGAGCAGTTCGATGGCGTTGTTGCCGAAGGTCGGCAGCATGACGAGCAGCGCCTGCGGCAGGATGACGTGGCGCATGGCCTGCCAGCGGCCGAGATTGAGCGCGATGCAGGCTTCGTGTTGCTCGCTTGGCCGATCGACTGAACGGCGCCGCGCACCACCTCGGCGCCGTAGGCGCCGACATTCAGGCCGAGCGCCAGCACGCCCGCCTGCAGCGGCGTCAGCGTAATGCCGGCGAAAGGCAGCACGAAATAGGCCCAGAACAGCTGCACGAAGATCGATGTGCCGCGAAAGAACTCGATATAGGCGGTCGCGAGCGCGCGCAAAGCGAAGAAGCGGCGACAGCCGGCCGAGCCCGGCCAGGAACGCCATGACCAGCGCCAAGCGCCGAGCCCAGCAACGGTGAGCTGGATCGTCACCAGCGCGCCGTGCAGGATGAGGCCGATATAGCCGGACCACTGGGTCATGAAGCGATGCCGCTCGTTTTGCGCATTGCCGTCACCTCTCCCCGCGACGCGGCGGAGAGGCTGGAGATCAGGTGGCGCGCCCTTCTATTTCGCCGCGCAGAGCTTTTCGCGCGTCGTCGACATCGCCGCCGCGGCCGAGAAGCCGTAGGGCTCGATGATCTTGGCGAACTCGCCCGAGTCCTTCATCTTCGCCAGTTCGACGTCATAGGCGTCGCGCAAGGCGCGTCGTCCTGCTTCCTGAACGCCGCGCCGTCGCAATAGACCGGCGCGCCCTCGACCGGCGCCACGACTTCAAGATTCGGGTCGTTGGCCTTCTTGACGAGGTCGTTGATCGACAGGACCGGCAGCGAATAGACGTCGATGCGCCCGTCCTGCAGCATCTTCAGGCCGCTCTGCCCGTCCGGCACCACGATGACGCGGTCGCGCGGCACGCCGGCTTCCAGCGCCAGCTTCTCCTCGGTGCCGCCGCCCGGCGCGCCGATGGTGCCTTTCGGGTCCTTGGCGATATCGGCGTAGCTCTTGAAGCCCTTCGGATTGCCCTTCTTGACCAGGAAGGCTTCGGCGTCGCACAGCACCGGCTCCGAATAGGCGACGGCCGCGCAGCGCTCCGGCTTCATGAACAGGCCGGCGGTGACCGCATCGTGGCGTCCAGCCTGCAGGCCCGGGATCATCGCGCCATATTCGGAGATCGAGGCGACGATGTCCGGCACGCCGAGCCGCTTGAAGATTTCGCGCGCGACGTCGGGTGCCGCGCCCGAGACTTTGCCGTCGGCGCCGACGGCAGTGAAGGGCGGCTCATTGGCGATGGCGACGCGGGCAAAGCCCTGCTGCCTTGAGCTGATCGAGCTTGTCCGCCGCGGCGCTCGGCTGCGATGCGGCGAGTGCCGTCATCATGGCGATGCCGGCGGCTCCGGCCAGAATTGCGACTTCTTCTTCATTGTTCCCATCTCCTCTGGTTCTTTACGTCTTGCGCGGGCATTTGCCGTCGGCATGCGGTCAGACGCGGTGTCCGGCCGCGATGATCTTCTTCAGGAAGGTCTGCGTGCGCTCCTGCTTGGGATGGCGGAAAATCTCGTCCGGCTTGCCTTCCTCGACGATCCTGCCGCGGTCGAAGAACAGCACCCGGTCGGCGAAATCGTGGGCGAAGCCCATCTCGTGGGTGACGAGCAGCATGGTCATGTCGGTCTCGGCGGCGAGCTGGCGCATGACGTTCAGCACCTCCTCGACCAGTTCGGGGTCGAGCGCCGAGGTGACCTCGTCGAACAGCATGATCTTCGGCGACAGCGCCAGGGCGCGGGCGATCGCGACGCGCTGCTTCTGGCCGCCGGAGAGCTGCGCCGGCATGGCCTTGGCCTTGTCGGCCATGCCGACCATGTCGAGCAGTTCCATGGCCCGCTTTTCGGCGGCGGTGCGGGCGGCTGCCCTTGGTCAGCATCGGCGCCAGCGTGACATTGTCGAGCACGCACATATGCGGGAACAGATTGAACAGCTGGAAGACCATGCCGATCTTCTGGCGCATCTTCGTCAGATGCCGTTCGTCGGCGGGCACGAGCTGGCCGTTGCGCGGCATGTGGTAGAGCTGCTCGCCCTCGATCTCGATATGGCCGCCGTCGATCCGCTCCAGCGTCATCAGGATGCGCAGGATCGTCGTCTTGCCCGAGCCGGACGGGCCGATCAGCGCCAGCTTCTCGCCCGGCATCACCTGCATCGACAGCCCGTCCAGCACCTTGAAAGGGCCGAAGCTCTTGCTGATCCCGTCGATGCGGATGATGGGCGCGGGCATGCATGTCTCCCGGCTGGAGGACGTTCATCCGAACGATGCCCGAGTTTATAAAATCATGTCAATTGCCAAAATAATATCATGACAATTTTTCCGATGTCGCACAAATCGCATGCTGCGCCAGCCTAAATTCGCGAGCAGAAGCTACTCCGGATCGCCGAGCAGCAGCTTGGCGACGACGCTCAGTCCGGCGCGCAATTCCTCCTCCGTGGTCGAGGCGAGCGAGATGCGCACGGCCGGATGCCAGGGGGCGTCCGACGTGCGGAAGGAAGCGCCCGGCGCGATGCCGACGCCCTGCAGCCGCGCCTGGGCCACGAAACTATCCTCGGTGCGGCCGCCCGGCAGCGGCAGCCACACATGCAGGGCCTCGCGTGTGCGAGAGATAGCGTACGCCCTGAAGCACATCCGCCGCGATGGCCTGGCGCCGCTCGGAGCGCCGCGCGCTGCCAGCGGACGAGTTCCATCGCCGTTCCGTCCTCGACCCATTTCGATGCGATCTCGGCGACCATCGGCGTCGCCATCCAGTTCGAAACGAGATGCCGGTTGGCGACGGCGGCGACATAGCGGTCCGGCGCGGCGAGATAGCCGATGCGCAGCCCCGGCACGGTGATCTTGGTGAAGCTGGTGACGTAGAAGCGTCCGCTCGGGCGCGAAGGCGGCGATGGGCGGCGGCCGGTCTTCGACCAGCGGGCCGAGCACGTCGCTTCTCGATGATGGTGATGTCGTGCTTGCGGGCGACGGCGGCGATCTCCCGGCGGCGGCCTTCGCTCATCAGCGTTGCCGTCGGGATTGATGACCGAGGGCTGCACGAAGACCGTGCGGATGTTCGACGTTGCGCAGGCTTCGTCGAGCGCATCCGGCATCAGGCCGTCATCGTCGATGGCGCAGGCCTTCGAGGTTGAAAGCCGAGATAGGTGGCGAGCGGCACCAGCGTATGATGGCCGATCGCCTCGGTGGCGGCGGTGGAGCCGGGCGGGGCCGCGCTCATCAGCGCGACGGTCATGCCGGCGGTCGCGCCATTGGTGAGGGTGACGTTGAGCGGCGAAACGGTCAGCCCGCACTGCTTCAGCCACTCGACGGCAACCGCGCGGTGGCGGGGAAAGACCACGTTCGGGCGGAAGGACAGCGCCGATGCTGGACGGCAGCGTCTGCGGCCAGCCAGCCGAGCGCCTCCTTCAGCTTCTCCAGATGCATCGGCTCGCAGACCGGCTTCAGGATCGACAGATCGATGATCTCGCCAAGGCGCTGCGGCAGATAGGGCGGCTCCGGCTCGCGGCGGTGCGTCTGGCACGAAGCTGCCACGTCCGATCTCGCCGGAGACCAGGCCGCGGCGGATCAGCTCCTCATAGGCGCGGCTGACGGTCTGCACCGAGAGGTGCAGTTCGTCGGCGAGCTGCCGATGCGTGGGCAGCCGCGTGCCGTTGCGCCAGCCGTCCGTCATGGATGGCGCGGTCGAACTGGTCGGCGAGCGACAGATAGGCCGGGCGGCGGATGAGAGCAGGATCGGGGCGCCAGATTGTCATGACTTCTATCAGATCGAAATCAGTTCAATTGACAATCGAAATCATGCGGCATCATGCTGGTCAATGCGACAACTACCGGAAGGCGCGGATGAACAGCCTCAAACTCGATCCGATCGACCTGCGCATTCTGGATGCGATCCAGCGCGATGGGCGCATCACCAAGCTGGCGCTGGCCGAGAAGGTCGGGCTTTCGCCGACGCCCTGCTGGATGCGGCTGCGCAAGCTGGAAAAGGCGGGGATCGTCACGCGGCTATCATGCCGAGCATCGCCGTGCGCATGATCGCGCCGGTCGCGACCGTCCTGATGGAAGTCACGCTCGGCAACCACCGCCAGCCGGATTTCGACCGCTTCGAGCGCACCATCCGCGACATCCCCGAAATCGTCGCCTGCTGGTCGGTCGGCGGCGGGGTCGATTACGTGCTGAAGGTGATGGCCCGTGACATCGACGCCTATCAGCGCCTGGTCGACGGGCTGCTCGAACGCGAAATCGGCATCGACGCGCTACTTCACCTACATCGTGACGAAGACGGTCAAGGAGGAGGTCGTGGTGCCGTCGCGGCTTTGCTGGCGCCGGAGGCTTAGTGCGTGATCAGGAAAAGTGGAATCCGGTTTTCCGTCCGATCACGCGATCAGCTAAAGAATTGAAGCGGGCCACGAGGCGGCGTTGTTTCCACCTAGCGATCACGCTAGAGCGCTTCCCGAAAAGTGTTACGCGGTTTTCGGATAAGAATCGCGATCAAACAGATGAGAGCGTTTCCGATTCGTGAGCGGGACCGCTCCAGAAGCGGATCAGAGGATCTGTCTCAATCCCTGGCCGAGAATGGCCAATCTCTCTCATGCCTGCCCCGACAAGAGCCTCTCTCTCCGCCCACCCCGGCCCATACTCCTGTGGACACCCGGCCTTGGAGGAGCGATAGACATGACCGCACATTTTGCCCACCGCACGCGCCACCCGGCCCTCGATCGCCTTACCGATCGCCGCCTCCTGAGAGAACTCGCCTATATCGGCGGCAGCTGGACCGCGAGCGACGCAGGCCGGAGCTTTGAGGTCTGCGACCCGGCCAGCGGGGCAAGTCTCGCCTGGGTCGCCTCGCTCGACGGCGCCCAGACCAGCCGCGCCATCGATGCCGCAGCCGCGCGCTTTCCCGAAATGGCGCGGAATGCTGCCGCAGCATCGCGCCACCATCCTGCGGAAATGGTTCGAACTCATCCTTGCGGCAAAGGACGATCTGGCGCTGCTGATGACCCTCGAACAGGGTAAACCGCTGGCGGAATTGCACGGTGAGATCGAGTATGCCGCCTCCTTCGTCGAATGGTATGCGGAGGAAGGCAAGCGGCTCAATGCGGAGGGCGTGACCAGCCATCTGCCCGATGCGGAGATGATCGTACGGCGCGAACCGCTCGGCGTCGTCGGGCTCGTGACGCCTTGGAATTTCCCGTCAGCCATGCTGACCCGCAAGGCCGCCGCCGCGCTGGCGGCAGGCTGCACCATCGTCGCGCATCCCTCGTCGCAGACACCGCTCTCGGCGCTGGCGCTTGCCGAACTCGGGGAGCGGGCCGGGCTCCCTGCCGGCGTCCTCAGCATCGTGACGGGCGATGCCGCCACCATCGTCGGGACGCTGTGCGAGGACGCCCGTATTCGCGCCATGAGCTTCACAGGTTCCACCGAGATCGGCAGGCAGATCGCGGCGAAATGCGCCCCCACGATGAAACGGCTGGTCATGGAACTCGGCGGGCACGCACCGCTCATCGTCTTCGCCGACGCCGATATCGAGCGCGCGGTGCAGATTGCCGTCGAGGCGAAATTCGCAACCTCCGGGCAGGACTGCCTCGCAGCCAACCGCATCTATGTCCAGCAGCCCATCTATGACCGTTTCTGCCGCGCGTTCGCTGCCCGCATCGAGGCGCTGAAAGTCGCCGATGGCCTGGCGGCGGACGTCGATATCGGCCCCCTGATGCATGAACGCGCGATGGCCAAGGTCGAAGAGCACGTCGCCGATGCCCTTACACGCGGCGCGCGGCTTCTGGCCGGCGGCAAGCGCCACGCCGCCGGACGCCTGTTCTTCCAGCCGACGCTGCTCGCCGATGTCCCGGACGATGCGCTGATCATGCGCGAGGAGACTTTCGGGCCGGTCGCCGCCGTCACGCCCTTCGAGACGGAGGAGGAAGCCGTCGCCCGCGCCAATGATACGGAATACGGCCTCGTCGCCTATGTCGTGACCGAAAACGGCGCGCGTCAGCGCCGCATAGGCCGCGCGCTGGACTATGGCATGGTGGCGATCAACCGCGCCCGGATCACCGGCGCGCCGGTTCCGTTCGGCGGCGTCAAGCAGTCCGGCCTCGGACGCGAAGGCGGCCGCCACGGCATGGAGGCCTTCACCGAGCTGAAATATCTCTGCCTCGACGCAGCCTGAAACTCTTAAGGAAATTTCGATGACCGACCGCTCCAACGAACTCAACGCCTGGGATCGCGACCATTTCTTCCACCCCTCGACCCATATGGGGACGCATGCGCGCGGCGAGTTGGCGAACCGGATCATGGCGGGCGGCGAAGGGGTCTATGTCACCGACATCGACGGCCGCAAAAGCCTCGACGCCTTTGCCGGGCTTTACTGCGTCAATGTCGGCTATGGCCGCCAGCAGATCGCGGACGCCATCGCCGCCCAGGCGAAGAGCCTCGCTTATTATCACGCCTATGCCGGGCACGGCACCGATGTCTCGATCCGCCTCGCCAAGATGATCATCGACCGGGCGCCGAAGGGCATGGCCCGTGTCTATTTCGGCCTGTCGGGGTCGGATGCCAATGAGACCAACATCAAGCTGATCTGGTATTACAACAACGTCCTCGGCCGCCCGGAGAAGAAGAAGATCATCTCGCGCTGGCGCGGCTATCACGGCTCCGGCGTGATGACCGGCTCGCTGACGGGCCTTGCGCTATTCCACACCGCCTTCGACCTGCCGCGCGCGCCGATCCTGCACACCGAGGCGCCGTATTATTTTCGCCGCGCCGACCGCTCGATGTCGGAGGAGCAATTCTCGCAGCATTGCGCCGACAGTCTGGAGGAGATGATCCTGGCCGAGGGGCCGGACACCGTTGCCGCCTTTATCGGCGAGCCGGTTCTGGGCACCGGAGGCATCGTGCCGCCGCCCGCCGGCTACTGGGAGAAGATCCAGGCGGTGCTGGAAAAATACGACGTGCTGCTGGTCGCCGACGAGGTTGTAACCGCCTTTGGCCGGCTCGGCACGATGTTCGGCTCCGACCATTACGGCATGCGGCCGGATCTGATCACCATCGCCAAGGGACTGACCTCGGCCTATGCGCCGCTTTCGGGCGTCATCGTCGGGGAGCGGGTCTGGAGCGTGCTGGTCGAGGGCTCCGACAAGCTCGGCTCGCTCGGCCATGGCTGGACCTATTCGGCGCATCCGATCTGCGCGGCGGCGGGCATCGCCAATCTCGAACTGATCGATGAGATGGGCCTTGTCGGCAATGCCGCCGAGATCGGCGCCTATTTTCGCAGCGAGCTTGCCGCCGCTGTCGGCGGGCACCCCAATGTCGGCGAGGTGCGCGGCGAGGGCCTCCTGGCCGCGGTCGAATTCGTCGCTGATCGGGACGACCATGTTTTCTTCGACGCCTCCGAGAAAATCGGCATGCGGATCGCGACGGCGCTAGGCGAGCGCGGCGTCATCGGCCGGGCCATGCCGCAGGGCGACATTCTCGGCTTTGCGCCGCCGCTCTGCCTGACGAAAGACGAGGCCGACATCATCGTCGCCAAAACCGCCGACGCGGTGAACAGCGTGTTTTCGGCGCAATATGATGAATGAGGCCGCCATCGTCGGCAATGGCAGCCGGCGGCGACGAAGCCAAGCGCGCGTTCGAGGCGATGATGGACATGAAGAAGATCGACGTCGCCGCGATCGAGGCGGCACGGCGCGGCTAACCTCCCATCACAAGAACTTCCAGATTGCCACGGTGCTGGACTGCTCACCCGGCTGGCGCAAGGTGATGATTTTATCGTCTTCGATGGCGTAGGGCTGGCACAATCGGCGCGGCCCGTACTGCAATCCAAGCGTGCATTATTCGCTTGTTTAGCTCGAAGGTAGAAATTGATGAGAAGCCTCTATATTGGAGCGATTTTGACATGTCTTGGCTGCTCTGCATGGGCGGATAACCTCTCCGAGATCGAGCAGATCGGCACGGCGAATACGGCCGACATCCAACAGACCGGCCCCGGCGACAACAGCGCAACGATATTTCAGGACGGTACGGGCAATCACGCCGGCGTGACACAAGGCCCAGGTTTCGGATCACAGAATAACGCTGAGATCCGCCAGCATGGGTCCGAAAACGATGCCACGGTCACGCAGACCGCCGAATTCTCGAACGACCACGCGCTGATCGAACAAATCGGCTCGAGAAATGAAGCCACCGTCCTGCAGCCGTCCAACGATGCGACGCGCAACGTCAGCATCCGGCAGGAGGGAGACGACAATATCGGCAGCGTCGATCAGAGTGCGACGGCCTTCGGCACTTTCAACGTCACGCTGGACCAGTTCGGCAATGCCAACAAGGCCACGATCGCGGGAACGAATGCGAGCGTCACCACGTCC
This sequence comes from uncultured Alphaproteobacteria bacterium, assembly GCA_963842775.1. Classification (GTDB taxonomy): domain Bacteria; phylum Pseudomonadota; class Alphaproteobacteria; order Rhizobiales; family Rhodomicrobiaceae; genus R-RK-3. The sequence continues at coordinate 30,465 of CAWJHQ010000001.1, forward strand.
GACATCCTGGTCTATCAGGAGGGCGACGGGAATATTGCTGACGTCCATTCGATCGAAGGCGACTCCACGCGGTTTATCGACATCGGGCAAGACGGCGCCGATCAGACTGCAAAGGTTTCGCAGTCCGGCGATCTCGCCCTGACAGAGGCGGCCATTTCGCAAATCGGCGATCGCAATTTTGCGGATGTCACGCAACGCACGCCTGGCGGTTCTACCGCCAACGCCTTGGTCAGCCAGAACGGCAGCGACAACAGCGTAACCCTCTCTCAACTCGCCCCGAATCGCAGCGGGGATACGATCGAGGCGAACGTCAGTCAGACCGGAAACGGCAACAGCGTGTCGCTCGCACAGTTCGCCATCAATTCCAGTGCGGTAAGCGCGGACCTCAACCAGAACGGCAACGACAACAGTATCGATCTTCAGCAGAACGCCACCGCCACGGCTTCATCGTTGAGCCTCTCACTATCACAGATCGGCTCGGGGAACTCAGTCCAGATCGTGCAGGGGAATTGATCAGGCGTTGTCTTCCGCCGTGGCCCAGGGCACCCATGCCCGTACCCCAATGGCCCGTCCCGTCCCCCGCCGAGAGCTCAACTTGGAGCGTCTTCTGCGGACGTTGTGTCCGCCTGGATGGCTCTTGGGTGATCGAAGCTGCTTGGCCGCCAGCATTTCCGGATCTGGGGCGCTCAGCAGCAAGCAAAGTTCTCCTTCGCGGCAAATGCTCCTCAAAGCGAGAGCGGCTTGTCCGGCACAGGCATGACGCCCGCTGTGGCGCCCCAGACCGTCTGATCGTAGTTCACGACCGCGCCCGTCATGAGGCCCGCGTCGTCTGAAACGATGAAGTTGACCGCCCGGGCTGCCTCCGCCGGATCAACGAGTCGGCCGAACGGCAGGGCCGCAGCGGCCTTGGCCTCCCAATCGGGATCGCCGGTCGCCGCAGCCTGCAACTCGCGTTCGTGATCGGAAGCCATCCAGCCTACATCCAGCTGATTGACCCGGATGCGGTTCTTCATGACGGAGAAGGCCGTGTTGCGCGTTAGCGTCGCGAGCGCACCTTTGCTGGCGCAATAAGCATTGATAAAAGGCTGGCCCGCATATCCAGAAATTGAGCCAATATTGCAGATAGCACCGTCAATACGGTCGCGGATCATACGGCGGATCGCCTCCTGCATCAGGAAGTAGGGGCCGCGCACATTGACCGCGAACAGGGTGTCGAAGAGCTCGGGCGAGGTGTCGAGGATGGTGCCCCGATCCGTACACGCGCCAGCATTCACCAACACGTGGATCTTGCTGTAGACCGCTTCGGCCTCCGCCATGACATTGCGGCAGTCCTCGACCTTGCCGAGATCGGCTTTGACGAAGTGCACCGGCACGCCAGTGTCGCGTGTGATCGTCTCGGCCAGGGCACGCCCCTTCACCTCGTTGCGGCCGAGGGTCACGAGGCCCGCAGCACCCGCTTCCGCCAACCGCCGCGCTATGGCCGCCCCCAGCCCCTGAGTCGCGCCGGTAACGACGCAGACCTTTCCGTCCATCCGGTTCATGGGTCAATTCTCCACCTTGTAGCCGGCTGCAGCCATCACCCGGAGCAATTCTGTGTGCCCTATCTTCGCCATTTCGAGCGGCGGGCTTTTGACGGGATCCTGCTCGGCCTCGACGACGAACCAGCCCTCATAGCCGTAGGACGCCAGCCGCTTCACGATCGCTTCGAAGTCGAGCGAGCCATCGCCAGGCACCGTGAACGCCCCTTTGACCACCGCGTCGAGAAAACTCTCCCGTGAGCGGTCGAGCCCGTTCACGACTTCGCTGCGGATATCTTTGGTGTGGACATGGGAGATGCGGGCGTGATGCTTGTCGATCACCCGCAGCACGTCGCCGCCGGCAAAGGCCATGTGGCCTGCGTCGTAAAGCAGCGGAAGCGCCTCGCCGGAATGTTCCATCAAGAGGTCCAGCTCTTCTTCAGTCTCGATCGGCGCGGCCATATGGTGGTGATAGGAGATGGGCATCCCCTCGCCGGCGCACCATTCGGCGAAGGCCGTCATCTTGCGGCCGTAGATTCTGATCTCGTCCTCCGAGAGCCGGCGCTTGGTGGCGAGCGGGGCGAAGCGATCGCCCTGGATCGTTCCCGCCGTTTCGCCATAAACGATGCAGGGAGCACCCACCGCCTTGAACAGTTGCATCTGCTGGGCAATGCGGTCCTTTTCCGACCCGATCTCGCCGTCAAGCAGGAGGCCGGAGAACCAGCCTCCGCACACGCTCATGCCGGACTGCTTCAGGATCGGGCTCAGCACACTCGCATCCATCGGGAAGCGGCGGCCGGTCTCCATGCCAGTGAAGCCGGCCTCGCGAGCCTGCCGCAAGCACTCCTCGAGTGAGACATCGTCGCTCAGCTCAGGAAGGTCATCGTTCCACCAGGCGATCGGCGCAATGCCGAGTTTGGCTTTCATTTTCATCTCCGATCATCACCACACGCGGCTTGCGCCGAGGCCGAGCCAAGAACCGCGCGGCGCCTGAAGAAATCACATCATTCGGCAGGAAGCCTCAGCGAAAACTCCAAAGCGGATCAAATACCCACGCGCTGCTGCTTGCGGCCTTCCTTTTGGGCCGCATGGGCTTCGCGCACCTCCTGGCGCTCGCTGACCGCCGGTACGCCCACGTCCCACCAGGCGTCGCCGGGCGTCCAGGTAAAGGCATCGGAGACGATCGTGAGAACGGTGGTGCGGTCGGTGGTCTTGGCCCAGTCCAAGGCCTGGCCCAGGTCGGCGAGGCTTTCGACGTGGCGCGTCAGCGCGCCCATCGACTCGGCGTGCTTGGCGAAGTCGACCGCGAACGGTTCCTTCACCCGGCAGTCCTTGATCATGTTGTTGAAGGAGGCGCCGCCTTTGGCGTTCTGCAGCCGGTTGATCACGGCGTAGCCGCCATTATCGCAGACCACGACGATCATCTTGTGACCGGCGAGCACCGAGGAATAGATGTCCGAGTTCATCATCATATAGGTGCCGTCGCCCACCATCACGATCGGCGTGCGGGTCGGATCCGCCATCGCCGCTCCCCAACCTGCGGCGATCTCATAGCCCATGCAGGAGAAGCCGAACTCACAATCGAAGGTGTTCGGCGCCTTCACCCGCCAGTTCTTCATCACCTCGCCGGGCAGGCCGCCGGCGGCGGCGATCAAAAGGTCGCGCTCGCCCGCCCGTGCGTTGACGACCCCGACCACCTGCGCATAGGTCGGCACCGGATTGTTCGTCGGCATTTGGAAGCCGTCGAGCTGAGTGTTCCACTTGGCAAATTCGGCGCGCCCCTTTTCGGCCCAGGCTGTTTCTGCCTTCCAGTCACCGAGTGCTGCCTCCAGTTCCTGCAGCGTCTCCAGCGCGTCGCCGACCACCGCGAGCGCACGGTGCTTGGTGGCGTCCCAGCGCGCCGCGTTGATCGACACGAACTTCGCCTCTGGCGAAAACGCGCTCCACGAGCCGGTGGTGAAGTCCATCAGCCTTGTGCCGATGGCAAGCACCACGTCCGCCTCGCCGGCCAATGCGTTCGCCGATGTCGAGCCGACGATACCGATTGGTCCGACATGCGCGGGATGGCCGTGCGTTACCGTGCCCTTGCCGGCGATCGTTTCCGACAACGGTATCCCGTGTTTTTCGGCAAAGTCGCCCAGCGCTTCTCCCGCGCCGGAATAGCGCACGCCGCCGCCCGAAATGATCAGCGGCCGTTTGGCGCTCTTGAGGACGCGGACCGCCTCAGCCAACCGGCCTCGGTCCGGTCGCGGCCGTGGAATTGCGTGGACCGTCGGTTCGAAGAAGGCCTCCGGATAGTCCCAGGCGATCTCCTGCACGTCTTGCGGCAGTGCGATGAAGGCCGGTCCGCAATCGGCCGGGTCGAGCAGCACGGCCACCGCCTGCGGCAGTGACGAGATGATCTGCTCGGGATGGACGATGCGGTCCCAGTAGCGCGTCACCGCCTTGAAGGCATCGTTGACGTTGATGGTGGGATCGCCGAAATGCTCCACCTGCTGCATGACGGGATCGGGCCGGCGATTGACGAAGGTGTCGCCCGACAGCAGCAGCACCGGCAGCCGGTTGGAATGGGCGACGCCGGCAGCCGTTACCATGTTCAGCGCGCCGGGCCCGATAGAGGTGGCCGCCACCATGATCTGGCGACGGCGCTTTGCCTTGGCGAAGCCGATCGCCGCAAGCGCCATCGACTGCTCGTTCTGCCCGCGCCATGTCGGCAGTTGATCCTGCACTGCCTCCAGCGCTTCGGCGAGGCAGGTGACGTTGCCATGACCGAAGATGGCAAAGACGCCCGCAAAGAGTGGCACCCTCTCACCGTCGACGATGGTGGATTGATTGCACAGGTAACGCACGAGCGCCTGCGCCATGGTCAGCCGGACGGTTCCCATCATCTCTCGCTTCCTCCTTTGCAACGATTTTTATAATTCCTTACGAAACGAACATTGACAAATCAATAGAGACGCAACGATCATTGCAAAATATGGGAGCAACCTTGTCCTCCGAACCCGCTAAACGAGCATCCGGGGCGGACTGGTTTCTGGATCCCGGCCAAAGCAGCGGTGGACTGGAGAAAAGATGTGAGCGTACGTGTCGGAATTGTCGGTGTCGGCGTGATGGGTGCTGATCACGCGCGCATTCTCGCGTCGCAAGTGTCCGGTGCGACAATACAAGCCCTGTATGATGCTGATCTAACACGCGCCAAGGCCATCGCGGATGAAATCGGCGCTCAAGCCGTGGTCACCGACACAGCCGCTCTTGTCGAACATCCGAATGTCGATGCCGTGCTGGTGGCTTCGCCTGATCATACTCATAAGGACCTGGTGCTTGCCTGCATTGAGGCACGCAAGCCCGTGCTCTGTGAAAAGCCGTTGGCGCCGACTGTGGCCGAGTGCCTTGAGGTGATTTCAGCGGAGTTTAAGCTGGGTCGCCGGCTTGTGCAGATCGGTTACATGCGGCGCTTCGATCCCGCCTATGTCGAGATGAAGTCCAGCGTGCTCATGGGGAGTCTTGGGGCTCCACTGATGTTTCACTGTTTTCATCGCAACGTGTCCGCCCCCAGCTGGTTTGATTCAAAGATGGCAATCAGCAATTCGGCGGTTCATGAATTCGACATCGCCCGCTGGATTCTCGATGCGGAACTGACCGGTATTCGAGTGTTTCGGCCGAAAGCGGCGAGACTGGAATCTCCGGGTGCGCCAGTGTTTCTCATCATCGAGACATCGAGCGGCCAGCTGGTGAATGTTGAGGTCTTCAACAATGCCATGTACGGGTATGACGTACGTGGCGAACTCGTCTGCGAAAAGGGAACCATTTCCCTGCGTGCGCTGGCCCACACCGAAATCAATGTCAACTTGACGCATGGGAGCGCCTATCCCGCCGACTGGCGTCCCCGCTTTGCCGAAGCCTATCGGCTGCAAGCGCAAGCCTGGATCAGAGCAATCGAGAGTGGGACAACGGTTGGTGCCAGCGCGTGGGACGGATATGCCGCGGCGGCCGCTGCTGAAGCGGGGCTGCAATCACTCGCCGAGAGCCGCTACGTCGCGATCCGCCTCGTCGAACCGCCAGCAATCTATCGATAGCCGTCACTGGCCGGTGACGGTCGGAATTCGCGGATCGGTGTTTTTCTGCAGCCTGGCTGCGAGTGCCACTGTCAAAGCTTGGGCGAGGCACATAGGTGCCGCCAGGGAGCGGGAGAATGTGTATTCATGTTCCGGCACGGCAAATAGCACCTTTGCGTTTTTGGCAAGGGGTGAAAGCGTGCTGTCCGAAATTGCAATGATGGGAACCCCTCTGCTTGCTGCTTCCTCTACGACGTTGACAACTTCATTCGCGTAGAACCGGAATGACACGGCAAACAGAACATCCGACTTGCGGATCACCCGGGCCATGTGCGTGGCCAAACCACCGCCCGCGTCGAGGAGGATACAACGCTTACCCAGCATCGTCAGGGTATAACGAAGGAGTTCGACGACAGGAGCGGAACGGAGCTGACCGATCAGGTAGACGACATCGGCTTTTTCGAGAAGGCTGACTGTTTTGGCAAGCTCTTCCGCCTTTATCTGCGTCAGCATATCTTTAAGCGAAGCAATATCGCGAACCACTAGGTCGCGCATGAATCCGAGCTCGCTACGATCTGTTCGAGAGCCGAGCTCGCTTTCTAACGCCTTGACGCGGGCCTCGAAACCAGGAGCTGCGGTGGTAAGCCGCCTTTGAAACGGCTTCTGCAGGTCCTTGAACCCGTCATAGCCCAATGCTTGAGCGAAACGCACCAGGCTCGACGCGTGAACACCACAACGTTTGCTGATGGCGTTTACTGAATGTACCGCCACCTCGTTTGGGTTCTGCGTCAGGTAGAGTGCGATTTTCTGATAGCCATTGCTCATTCCCGCATAGGAATCATGGATCAGTCTGATCAGCTCCTCATACCCTGCTGGCGTCTTCGTTTCGAGCATTAGGGCTCTCGCAATCGTTTGTTGCACAAAGCGGCTGAAGGACGGCTTTCTCCAACCACAAATTGGAGCACAGGCTCGCAGCCCACCGGGCAAGGACTACACGCGACGCTGTCCCCCACTCTCGATCTCCGCATTCGAAACCGGGCCGAGCTTTCCGAGGAACGCGAATCCACGTCGTCCATGAAATATTTGTTGCAGATTTTTGCCGATCCGCAATAGTAATTGCTCGGGCGTGACGGTTGAAATCGGCCGACAGAGCTGACGCCGCACTAGGGAGGAGAATGCGTGGCTTTGCTCGACGTGCGAAGCATATCGAAGAGCTTTGGCGCCATCCAGGCGCTATCCGATGTGAGCTTTTCGATCGATGCTGGCGAAGTGGTCGGCCTGATGGGCGACAACGGTGCCGGCAAGTCGACCATGGTGAAGCTGATCGCCGGAAACTTTCCGCCAAGCGAGGGAGAGATCGCCGTCGACGGCAAGGTCTGCCATTTTCACAGGCCGATCGAAGCGCGCGCCGAAGGCATCGAGGTCGTCTATCAGGACCTCGCACTGGCTGACAACCTGACCGCCGCCGAGAACGTCTTCCTCGGCCGCGAGATCAAGAAAGGGGTCTGGCCCCTTCGCATCCTTAACAAGCAGGCGATGCTCGAAGCGCGCCGGAGAGCTTTTCGCCGAGCTCAAATCAGAGACGCGCCCGCGAGACGTGGTGAGAAAGATGTCCGGCGGGCAGCGGCAGGCCGTCGCGATCGCGCGCACCAGGCTATCCAATGCCAAGCTCATCCTGATGGACGAGCCAACTGCTTCCATCTCCGTGCGTCAGGTCGCTGAAGTGCTGGGGCTCATCCGCCGGCTCAAGGGGCGCGGCGTCTCGATCATGCTGATCAGCCACCGCATGCCCGACGTCTTTGCCGTTTGCGACCGTATTATCGTGCTGCGCCGCGGCTCGAAAGTAGCCGACAAGGACACCGCGAAGACCTCGCCGGAAGAGATCACCGGCCTGATTACGGGAGCGATCCGTGCAGCATAGCTCCGCCGAAGCCATCGAAGAGACGCATGCCGCGATAAGCGACGTGGTCGCCATTCGCGAGCAAAGTGCGCTCCAGCGCGTGATAAAGACTCAATCGTTCTGGGTTGCCGTCGCCCTCCTGGTGCTGGTGATGTTCATGACATGGCTGGAACCGAGCTTCGGCACCACCGACAACGTCACCAACATTACCCGCAATTTTGCGCCGATCGCGATCATGAGCCTCGGGATGACCGTGGTGCTGATCACCGGCGGCATCGATCTGTCCGTCGGCTCGGTCATGGGGCTTGTCGCCATCGTCACCGGCCTGCTGCTGACCTGGCACTATCCCTGGTATGTCGCCTTTAGCGCCGGGCTGCTGTCGGGCCTTGCCTGTGGAGCGTTCAACGGCTTCTTCGTCGCTTATATCGGAATGCCGTCCTTCGTCGTGACGCTTGGCATGCTGTCAATGGCTCGCTCGTTCGCCGTTGTTGTGTCCGGCAACCAGATGCTCTATCAGTTCGGCCCCGACGCGCCGATCGTGAAGGCGATCGGCCAGGCGAAGTGGCCGCTGCGCGCGCCCGCCGGCTGGGCGCCGCACTGGATCCCGGAGCTCTCCTCGCATTTCTGGGTCATGGTGATCCTGGCCCTGATCCTTGGTTTCGTCTTCATCTTCACGGCATGGGCGCGCCACCTCTTCGCCATCGGCGCCAACGAGGACGCGGCGCGGCTCACCGGCGTGCCGGTCAACCGGATCAAGTTCCAGGCCTACATGTTTTCGGCGTTCACCGCTTCCATCGCATCGCTGCTGTTGCTGGGCTACAGCGGCTCGGCAATCAATGCGATGGGAACGGGCTACGAGCTGCGCGTCATCGCGGGCACCGTCATTGGCGGCGCCAATCTCATGGGCGGTTACGGCACCGCCTTCGGCGCAGTCATCGGCTCGGCCTTCCTGGAAGTGATCCGCAATGCCCTGCTGATGGCTGGCATCGATTCGAACTGGCAGGGTGCCTTCGTCGGCCTGTTCATCGTCATTGCCGTGCTTCTCGGAATGCAGACAAGCGGCAAGTCGCTGCTCGCGACAATGCGAGAGTGGGCCGTCTGGAGACGGGCTTAGAGCATCGGACCGAAAAGTGCGAAGCGGTTTTCGGATAAATCCGATGCTTAAACAAAGATATAGAGCGGCGCTTCGGGGTCCGGTTTAAAATCCGCCGCTCTAGGAATCCGGCGGTAACCGCCGTCGGGGAAATCGCAGTAATAAAAATGGGAGGAAAGAAGTGCACAAATATCTACTGACGGCCGCCATTGCGTTTTCGGCGCTGATGGGAGGGCAAGCCTACGCACAGCAGAAATATACCTTTGCGCTGGTCCCGAAGAACATGAACAATCCGTTCTTCGACCAGGCGCGCGACGGCTGCAAGAAGGCGGAAACGGAATCCAAGGGCGTCCTCAAGTGCATGTACATCGGCCCCGGAGAGCACGGCGGCGGTGAGGAGCAGGTGCAGATCGTCCAGGATCTCGTTGCCAAGAAGGTTGACGGCATTGCCGTCGCGCCGGCCAATGCTGCCGCTATGGCGGTTGCGTTGCAGGCGGCCAAGGATGCCGGCATTCCGGTGCTCACCTGGGACTCCGACGTTCTCCCCGACAGCAAAGGTCTGCGCCTTGCTTACATCGGCACCCACAACTACGAAATCGGCGTCAACATCGCCAAAATCGTGCAGCAGATAAAGCCCAAGGGTGGTTCGATCTGCATCCAGTCCGGTGGCGCGGCAGCCGCCAACCATAACGAACGCATGAAGGGCATTCGCGACACGCTGGCCGGCAAGGAGTCCGCCCAATCGCCCGGGGAAAGGCTGACTGGACAGAATGGCTGGAAGGAGATCGACGGCTGCCCGCTTTACACCAACGATGACTTCCCGCTGTCGGTGCAGCAATTCCAGGACATCATGGCGAAGAATCCAACCCTGGACGCGTTCACGCCGACGGGCGGCTTCCCGCAATTCGTGCCCGACGCTAACCGCGCTGCCGTCGCGCCGTTCAAGGACAAGATCGCCAAGAAGGAACTGGCGCTAGTCGTTGCCGACACGCTGCCGGTTCAGATCGACCAGATGAAAGAGGGGCTGTCGCTCGGCCAGGTGGGACAGCGTCCGTTCGAGATGGGGTACAAGACCATGCTTGCCCTGAAGGACCTCAAGGACGGCAAGGCTGCGCCCGTCGATCCGACCTATACGGGCCTCGACGTATGCACATCCAAGAACGTCGACACCTGTATTGCGAAATAATCTGCGCAATGGTGAGCAGCGGGCTGGGGTGCCTAGCCCGCTGCTAGAGCGGTTCCCGCTTCATTCAAATCGGAAACCGCTCTCGATTCTTTGCTTGATCACGCTTCTTATCCGAAAACCGCGTAACACTTTTCGGGAAGCGCTCTAGCCCAAGCTCACGCTCTTTAGGGGGCTTGGCAAACTCGAGCTTTCGAGGGGCAAATATCTTTAGGAGAGCACTCGCGGCAGGCGGAGCGCCGAGGGGACGCCCATGGGGCAGAACGCCCCGTTGCAATCGAAGCGTCTTTAGTCAAGCCGTATCCGCCCTGGACGGCGGCGAGACAATGCTGCGTGAGTTGCCACCCAGCGCCCAGCCCGGCAAGAGCGCAGCGTTTAGGCTCCGATCTGTTCAATCGAAAGGCGTCGAGAGTGCCCAACGGCGAGCGTGAGATGAAGCGTCTAGGGCGCCGGGAATTCCTCGGCGCGATCGGCGCCCTTGGCAGCTTGGTCCTTGGCGATACGGCGGATGCCGCGCCGGCAAAGGACCTGTTCACCGCCTATTTGGGCTCCTTCTCCACATGGGGCAGTCCGCGCGGACGTGGGCTGGAGATCGGGACTGTCGACGGCGCGAGCGGGCAACTGACGATCATCGGCACGGTCGCGGGCATTCCCGACGCCTCTTTCCTGGCCTTCTCACCTGACCAGCGGAAATTATACGCCGTCAACGAGTTGAAGCCGGAAGGGAAAGTGACGGCACTGGACGTTGGCGGCGATCCACGGCTGCCGTCCGTGCTCAACTCCCAGCCAACCGGAGGCGGAGGACCGACGCATCTGAGCGTGCATCCCAGCGGCCGATATCTGCTGACGGCCAATTACACTGATGGCACGGTCATTGTGCACCCGCTGCTCCCGGACGGCCGGATCGGCATAGCCACGGACATGGTGCGGCACGCCGGGGAAACCCGCAGCGCGCGGGCGCACCAAGTGGTCACTGACCCGAGCGGGCAATGGGTCGTCGCGGTCGATCTCGGCGCGGACTCCGTGTACGTCTATGGCCTTGATTTGGCCCTGGGCAAACTGAGGCTGCATCAGCAGCTCAGACTCCCGGTCGGCGCAGGGCCACGGCATCTGGCGTTCCACCCGGACGGCCGTTACGCCTACATCCTCGGCGAACTTCGGTCGGAAATCACCGTTGCGGCATGGGATGCCGCAACCGGCCACTTCACGCCCGGCCAGGTGATCGGCACGCTTGGCGACGCCGCGCCGCAGAGGAATTTTCCCGCCGAGATCCAACTGTCGCGGGACGGGCGGTTCGTCTACGCCTCTAACCGCGGGCACGACAGCATCGCGATGTTCAGCACGGAGGCGTCAGGCGAGCGGCTTAGATTCGGCGGCACCGCGCCAACGGGCGGGGCCTGGCCAAGGCACTTCACCCTCGACCCGTCCGGGCGGTGGCTCTATGTCGCCAATCAGAATTCCAACGCAGTGACCTGGTTGCCGCGCGACCCCGACACCGGCAAGGTCGGCGTTGCTGCCGGCTCCACGAAGGTGAACAGCGTGGGAATCGTGCTGTTGAAGTAGGCGGTCCCGCCAGTATCGCTTCCGGCCGAAGCCGTTGCGATTCTGAGCTCGTCCCTGTGGCGCCGGATCTTCTTTTCCACCCAGTCTGACGACTGCGGATGTGGCGGAAGTCGAACCCCAGGAAGCTGCCAGCCAGATCAACATCCTTATCGGGCGGGCTTTCGGAACTCGCTCGCCAAATAGATGATGTTGATCGGCAGCAGCGCGACGTGAAGGGCGAGAATTGGGATCAAACCCATCATCGTTGCATAGGCAATGAAGAGAATATTGCTCACGATGGCGTAACAGCGAAGCATCATCATGGTGCGACAACAGAATGTGACGCCCACCATCAATGCCGCCAGATAGCCCAGAAGATCGCAGCCAGACATATCCGTTGCTCAAGCAAAAAATCAGTCGACAAATTTCCGGGCCATCGTGAAAGCGTCGCAGATATGGACCGTGGTCGGCGACGACGCCGGCCAGCGGCGAACACAACGCGGAAAAGAAAAGGGCAGATGGATTCGGCCCTTTTCACCGCGTTGACATCAGTTCTGGCGCAGGAGTTTGATGCGGGCGCTCTGGACGTCGAGCCGGTTCTGAAGCTGCGTCCGCTCGAAGGCGTTCAGACCGTTGCCGCTGTTCCTGAATTTGCGCTCCTGGTTGCGAATCTTTGTCTGGGCGTCGAGCAGCTTCGAGGCCTCGCGGACGTTGAGACCGCCGCCGGGCTTCAGGCCCTTGGCAATTCTTTGCTTCTGGTTGCGCTCACGATCGTTGACGCCGGCCGCCATGGCGCTCTCAGTTGCGACAGTCAGAGCGAGACCGGTCAGGACAATCGCGATAAGTTTCTTATTCATTGTCATTCTCCTTGAGTTTCGATTTGGCTGAGCCTCACTGGCTGAGCCGTAACGCAGGATTTGCGTTCACGTTGGAGAGAATAGCTGGAGGCCACTGTCCGCCCGCTGATAGACGCTGTAAGCGAACTGTCAGCTTCGCAATCGTATGATGACGGCCATGATGAAGCGCTGGACAAGAGCTGTGAACGCGCATACCGGGAGGCGAGCCCGTTGGGCCTGGCGCTTCGCGGCCGTTCTGCTGCTGAGCGGCCATTACGGCTCCGCGCTCTCCCAGGATCGCGACGAGGCATCGCGCCGCTTTTTCGAGGTGCAGGAGAAAGCCAAGACCCTTGTCGATGCGGGCCGCGTCCGGCCGCTTCGGGACATCGTCAAGGGGCTTCGCGAACGCTCGCCTGGTGAAATCATCGACGTCGAATTGCTCGAAATCGGACCTGGATATTTCTATCGATGTAAAATTCTGACGCCCGACGGCCGCGTCGAGGATGTGTTCGTCGACGCGAAATGGATGTGTTCGCCGACACGAAGATGCCGGAAGTCCTCACCCTCCCGCAGGTCCGCCAGCGCTTTCCGAAAGAAATGGCCGAGTTGGAGAGCAAACAGAAGGCCGCCGTCGCGAATCCACCGGCATTGAGCGGCGGCCTGGCCAATCTGCCCCCGCGCCTGCGCCCGGTGATGCAGGATCTGCAGGCGCGTGTTAACGCCAAGATCGTCGACTTCAATTTCCGCAGGGTCGCCAACAGCCCGATCTTTGTTTTTGACCTGCGTACCGACAATGGCCAGACTGTACGTTTCTTCGTCAATTCCAAGACTGGCGAGATCCGCACGCCGGAGGAGGCTCGCGAGTTCATCTCGCAGCGTTTCCCCCGGCTCATGGACGAACTGTATCCGCCCGTAGCGCGTCCAAAATAGGCGGATGACTGTGCTGGCGAAAACGCCAATTTCTGGCGAGCGTCCAGGGGCAAGTGGGGATGATCATGCGCATTCTGGTCGTCGAAGATGAGCCGAAACTCGCGGATGACATCTGCCGTGTGCTTAAGGCGTCTGGATACGTTCCCGAATGCGCCTATGACGGTGAGGAGGCTTGGTTTCTGGGCGATACGGAATGTTATGCCGGAATCATCCTCGACCTCAGCCTGCCGAAAATGGACGGTCTCAGCGTCATGCGGAAATGGCGCCAGAACGGCCGGCCAACCCCGATCCTGATTCTGACCGCCCGCGCGAGTTGGACTGAACGCGTTGATGGCATCGACGCGGGCGCCGACGACTATTTGTCCAAGCCGTTCCACATGGAGGAGCTTCTGGCGCGGCTGCGTGCCATTCTTCGCCGCTCCGCGGGACAGTCGAGTTCGCAGCTCCTTGCCGGTCCGGTAACGCTCGATGCCCGCCAGATGCGCGTCTGCGTCGATGGCATGCCGGTTTCGCTGACGCCGCTGGAATACCGTGCTCTCACCTATCTCATGCTCCATAAGAAGCGGGTCGTCCCGCCGCATGAACTCAGCGAACATGTCTATGGCATCGACGCCGAAAGGGAGAGCAACGCGCTGGAAGTGCTGATCGCACGGCTGCGCCGCAAGCTCGGTGTGCAGATCATCGAAACGCGGCGCGGCTACGGCTATATCATCGCTAGCGACGATTGATGGCGCCCCGCTCCCTCAAATACCGCCTGATCGGCGCGGCTCTCATCTCAATTGCGAGCGCGCTGTTGCTCTATTGGATCGGCCTCAGCTCGACGTTCGAACGGCATGTCATTCGCCGCGTCGAAGGAGAACTCGATGCTCACCTGCTGCAGCTTGCCGCCGCGATCGGCATCGGTAGCGGCTCGGTGGTCGAGTTCGCGCGAGAGCCCGCCGATCCGCGATTTGCGCGGCCCTTCAGCGGGCTCTATTGGCAGGTCTCCAAGGGAAGCGAAACGGTTTTGAGATCGCGTTCGCTATGGGACCAGGATCTCGTGCTGCCCAAAGGCGAGCTCGGCTTCGGCGAGAAGAAGCGCTATGACGCAATCCCATTCGGACAAACCGAGCTGATTGCGGTCGAACGCCGGGTTCGCGTCGGCGCGGGCAAGGATGAACAAGATCTTAGCCTCGTTGTCGCCATCGACCGCGAGGACGTCATAAAGGCCCGGGAGGCGTTCAGCACCGACGTCCTGCGTCTCGTCGGCATCCTCGGCCTGTTTCTCATGCTCGCCGCGGTGGCGCAGATCATTGTCGGCCTCCGGCCTCTCAATCTCCTGCGCCACCGCTTGAACATTGTCCGCTTTGGCAAATCCGCAAGGCTCGAAGGGCAGTTCCCATTGGAGGTTCAAGGCCTGGTTGACGAGCTTAACGAGCTTCTGAATGCCCGGGACGAAATGATCAGACGTGCGCGTGCGCGCGCCGGCGATCTGGCGCATGGGCTGAAAACGCCGCTTGCCATTCTTGCCGCCGAAGGGCGCAGACTGAAAGAGCAAGGGCGAGCAGACGCATCGGAGGAAATTACCCGGCAAGTGGATCTTATGAACCGCCATGTGGAACGACAGCTCGCGAGGACCCGTGCGCGCGGCCCCGGCGAACCCTTGCGGGCGCCGGCGAAGCTTGAACCGGCCATCCAGCGACTGGTCAAAACGCTGAAGCGGCTGCCGCAGGGGGAGCATCTGAACTGGGTCGTGGAGATCCCGGACGATCTGGAAATCGATTTCGATCAAATGGATTTCGATGAAGTGGCGGGCAACATCCTGGACAATGCCCGGAAATGGGCGCGCACGCGGGTGACCGTCAGCACGTTGAAAGCCGAGAATGAATTGCAGATCGTTTTCGAGGATGATGGGCCCGGCGTTGCCAAAGAGGAATTGCCGAATGTGGTCGAGCGTGGCGGCCGGCTCGACCCGGACACCCCCGGCACCGGACTTGGGTTGGCTATTGTGACCGACGTGCTCGAAATCTATAACGGCAAAATGCAGATTGAGAACGCGATGCCCTCTGGACTGCGCGTGAGCCTGCTACTGCCGCATCCCGATTCAAGGCCGGGATGAGGCAGCGATCGATCCGAAATATCATTAAACCTTTGGCGGTCGGAGCTCCTCATAATTCGAAAACCGCTTCAGGATCTTGTCGTAACGCGTCGGTTCCACTAAGGGAAGGATGTACTTCAATGCGAAATTAAAAATTGGCGATGTATGTCTCACGTATAAATCGAGAGGGTCCAGGAGATATCGCAAATGATGCTTTGGCTCGTAATTGAGGCCAGTGTTGCGATAGCATCGATAGCCATTAGCCATCGCCCATGACATGATGTCACGGACTACGATGAAGTATAGATTGAACTTATATGCAACGCTATAATCGAATCCGACATATTCTGAGCAAATTGAAGTGCCTTCAACCATGCATAAACCAAAGGCGACAATCTTTTTTTCATGCCGCCAGACAAAAAAGCGAACTTTATCAGGCATTCGACGGCTGATTTCGTAAAAATATTCTTTCGTAAGCTTCTCGAACCGAAGTGTCGCCCGCTCATAAACGCTGAGATAAAGCGGGTAAACATCATCGACAATCGGCGTAATATCGCGAACGACGCTCATCTCTAATGATGATGCAACCCGCTCGGTAGCCTTGAATTTCTTCCGCAGTTTTGTGCGCGTATTCCGGCTTAGCACCTTGCTCATATAGGCGTCGAAGCTGGCGTATTCGATGTTCGCACGTGTCATCGGAAGGCTCGGCACGCGGGTATAGCCATGCCCTAAAAAGCACTCCAGCACCACCCGATCCGCCGCCGGGAATTCCTTGAGGACGATGAGCCGGGCCTTCAGCTCGCGTGCATGGCTGGTAATCCCCGCCGCCAGAAGTTTGGCGAGCAGGTTGCGTGGCAACTGGCTGTTGGTGTCCAGATGGCCCTCGCCCGCGGCACACCCCACCATGAGGGTGCGCATCAGCAGGAAGCGCGGCCACAAGCGACGGATGAAGTCGGCCGAAATCTGCATCCAATGGCTTGTCCCGGCGAGCATATCCTGATCGAGCAGGAAGAATGGCTGGGCCGCGCGCATCTCGCCGCTTGCGTCTTGGATAGCGAAATAGCGGAAATCGAACTCCGGCTGGATTGTATCCTCGACCAGCTCGTAATAGCGGTGGTCCTTGCGTTCGGTCGCGAAGGCGTGCGCCCAATGTTGGCAGCGCATCACCTCTTCGCGCGTGAGGACTGCGACATTGTAGGTGTTGCCCCCTCGCGAAACGGCATCATCTGGTGGCATATCGGAAGCCAGGTCACCCATTCAGAACCACACTCTCAACCGTTTGGCTCGCATCCCCTCGACACAGGGGCGTAAAGAGGTTCGCGTTTTTCAAGGCGAACCTGCGGGGCTAGGATCGTCAGCGAGTAGCCGCTGCGTTAGCACTCCGGATCCCTATTTCGTTCCCATTGAAAACAAATATGTGATCGCGATCAGATCTCGAAGCTAAGTTATTGCTCGCCAAACAATGCGGGAGAATATTTGATAGGCGGAACGCCATCACATGCCAGTAGCCGGAGATGTCATTCCACGACGAGCGTGCGATCCTCGCCGTCGCTGGGCGCCTTCTTGAAGACGATGAGCATCGGGATCACGGCGAGCGTCGCGATCATCAACAGCTTGAAATCGTCAATATAGGCAATGATCTGCGCCTGCTGCGTGACCATGGCGTCGAGGGCGGCGCGTCCGCTGCCAGTGGCTGGATTCCAGAACTGCGCGATGGCTGGGTTTTCGAACAATCGGTTCACGGCGGTGACGTGCTGAACGATATCGGCATGATTGGCCTGCGTGTTCTGAGTCAGCAGGCTGGTCACCACCGAGATGCCGACGCTGGAGCCGATATTGCGCGACAGATTGAACAGGCCGGCGCCCTCGGTCCGCTGCTCCGGCGGCAGTGTCGACATAGTCACCGCGCTGAGCGGCACGAAGAGAAAGCCAAGGCCGGCGCCCTGGACCACCCCGTTGCGCATGATCGTCATCTGCGAAATATCCGGCGTCCAGCCGGTCATGTCGTAAAACGACCAGGCCGTAAGTCCAAGGCCGATGCCGAGGAGGAGGCGCGTGTCGACTCGTCCGACCAGCCGTCCCACGATCATCATGGCCCCCATCGTGCCGAGTCCGCGCGGTCCCAAGACCAGTCCGGCGGTGACGATCGGATAGTTCATGAGACCCTGAAGATACGGAGTGATGAGCGCGAGGGAGGCAAGATATGTGACGCCAACGATGAAGATAAAAACGATACCGGCCGCGAAATTGCGGTCGCGGAAGAGAGACGGCCTCACAAAAGGCTCGTCCGAGGTGAAGGTGTGGACGAGAAACAGGTAGAAGGCCGAGGCGGTAACGATCGCTTCGATGAGGATTTCGCCGGACCCAAACCAGTTGAGCTGCTCGCCGCGGTCAAGCATGACCTGCAGGGCGCCGATGGCGAGACTCAAGGTCGCGAAGCCGAACCAGTCGAGCTTTGCCCCGGCGTTCCCGTTGGTGTCCGGCAGGAAAGTGGTGATGCCGAAGAAGGCGAGCGCACCGATCGGCAGGTTGATATAGAAAACCCAGCGCCAGGTGTAATTGTCGGTGAGCCAGCCACCGAGGACCGGACCCAGGACGGGTCCGACCATGACCGCAACGCCAAATAACGCCATCGCCGACCCCCGGCGCTCCGGCGGATAGATGTCGAACAGCACGGATTGCGAGAGCGGGACGAGCGCCGCGCCGAACAGGCCTTGCAGCACCCGGAACAGCACGATCTGCGCCAGGGACTGCGCCATCCCGCACAGCATGGACGCGACGGTGAAGCCGGCGACTGCGGCGAGGAAGAGGCGCTTGCGCCCGAACCGGCCGGCAAGGAAGCCGGTCAGCGGGGTCATGATCGCGGCGGCGACGATATAAGAGGTCAGCACCCAGTTGATCTGATCCTGGCTGGCCGAGACGCTGCCCTGGATGTGCGGCAGCGCGATGTTGGCGATCGTCGTGTCGAGCGCCTGCATGATGGTGGCGAGGATCACGCAGACCGTGATCGCCGCCCGATTGGTGGCCTCGGCGGAGCGGGCAGCCATCACCGGGGCCTCGCCTTGGCGCCACCGAACAGTGCGGTAACGAATTGGGGCAAGCCGCGCGGATGCCCGGTATCGACGCTAACCACGACGCTCATTCCAGCGCGCAGTGCCGGCTGATTCTTATCGCTCGTGTCGAGGCGAACGCGTATCGGAATGCGCTGCACGACCTTCACCCAGTTGCCGCTGGTGTTTTGTGCCGGCAGTAGGGAGAATTCCTGCGCCGCCGCTGGGCTGATGCTCTCGACGATGCCATGCCATTCCGCGTCCGGATAGGTGTCGACCGTCGCCGTGACCGCCTGCCCAGGCCGTACATGGGTCAACTCCGTCTCTTTCGGGGTTGCGTCGACCCAGACGTGATCCGCGGCGACGAGATAGAAGGCGGTCGTCGAGGCCGCGAGGTACTTGCCCGGCGCGATCTGCGGCACACCCGTCACGATGCCGGCGAAGGGCGCCTTGACGACGGTATGATCGAGCTGGCGCTGCGCCTCGTCGATCTGCGCCTTGGCCTGCAGATATTGCGGGTGCTGCGCTACCGGAATGTCAGGGTTGCCGCCGAGTTTTGCGAGCTGCACCGCGGCCTGCTGGCGGAGGGACTCGAGCTTGTTCTTGTCGACATCGAGCGTGAAACGCGCCTGATCGTAGTTGGCCTTGGAAATTGCGGAGCTCGGTACCAGGGCTGCGTAACGGTCGTAGGTCACCTGATCCAGGCCGACCTGTGCCTGTTGCGCGGCAACGTCGCTCAGCATGCGCCGGTAGTCCTGCTTCATCGATTCGATGGTCAGCCCGATCTGCGCGAGGTTGGCGTTGGCGCTGTCGAGAGCGATCTGGAACTGCTGGGGATCGAGGCGATACAGGATCTGGCCGGGCTCGACGTGCTGGTTCTCGGCGACGTCAATCTCCTTGACGATGCCCGAGACGTCGGTCGAGACGCCGACCTTGTCGGCTTCGACATACGCATTGTCCGTCGACAGCACCTGGCCGCCCGCGACATACCGTAGCCGGCGGCGATGAGCACGAGCGGCAGCAGCGCAAACAACGACCGCCGTAACCACTGCCGGCGTGAAGACCGCGGCGCCTTCGCAGGCAAGGAAGGTATCTGGGCCGCCGGCCGCTCCGGTTGTTCCTGTGGTGCTTCGCGTCTATCAGCCGGCAATGTTGGCGCGGGCAGCGAAACCATTGTTCGATTGGTCGGCATGCAAACCCCCTTCAGCATCAAAATCCGTATCGCAATAAGGTGTTGACGGAAGGGGCGGATGAAAATCGTGTAGTTTCTGCATTCGCTGTTGAGAAAAATTCATGAATGGATCGGCGCGGCCGGCCGGCTGACCACGGTTTCCACTGGGCTCATAAGCTTCACTATTCGAGCTGCGTGGCCCGAACTGCGAAGAGCCGAAAGAGCGCTTGTCGGCCATGCGCGATGGATGCAGCGCCAGCGAACACGAAATTGTGTTTGCTGGCCTCAATCCTGCCCGTGCGCGGCGAAGCTGCCACCCCCACCTAAACATGCTCGACGCTGCTTACAGGAATGCAACATGGAAACGCTCTATTTATTGCATCCGGTATTGAGAGGAACTCAGGAATGGATCGTGGCAACCTGGCCGATCTGACCGCGTTCATCGCTGTTGCCGATCATTTGAGCTTTCGGGCCGCGGCGGCGCAGGCCGGCGTCACGCCCTCAGCGCTCAGCCATTCGATGCGGCAGCTGGAGGAGCGTCTCGGGGTGCGGCTATTGAACCGCACGACGCGCAGCGTGTCGGTGACCGATGCCGGTCTTCGCTTGCTCGAGCGGCTGCGCCCGGCAATGAGCCAGATCGCCGTGGCGCTGGAGGATCTGAACCAGGAGCGCGAGCGGCCCTTTGGGCGCCTGCGACTCCACACCTCCTACATGGGAGCAGCCGCTGTGGTCGCCCCGGTCTGGGGGCGGTTCCTGTCGGCCTACCCGGATGTCCACCTCGAGGTCCATACGGGCCAGGTGCCCATGGACGACGTAGCGAACGGCTTCGATGCCGGGATCGGGCCGCGGGAATGGGTTGCGGCCGACATGATTGCCGTCCGGGTGATGGGACCAATAAAGGTGGCGGTGATCGGCGCGCCGCAATATTTCGCGCACCAGCCCCCGCCGGACACGCCCGACGATCTCGCCCGGCATAGCTGCATCCAATATCGATGGGCGAATCATGGTGCTGTGTTCGACTGGTCCCTCGGGCAGGACGGCAAGTCGCGGCGGATTTCCGTGAATGGCCGGTTGATGGTCAACAATCCGGATCTGGCGCTTCGCGCGGCCGTCGACGGGCTGGGGATCGCCTATGCCGCCGAAGCTCATGCCGAACCGTTCCTGCGCTCTGGGCAACTGATCCGGGTGCTGGAGGACTGGTCGCCGACCATCGAAGGATTGTTCCTCTATTATCCTGGGCGCCGACAGGTTCCCGCCGCATTGCGCGCGCTCATCGACATGATCCGCTCAAGCCGCTCGAAGGCAGCCGAAAATCGGCTCGCGGATTCTCTTACCGAGAATTGAGTGCATTCTGGGTAGATAGCCGGTAAGCACGGCGCCAAGCGCGCCGGTTCAATGGATTGTGAGACCTTCTGAAACCGGCTGCGCCCCTAGCGCACTGACGCATTCACTTGGTTCATGCATCAGCGCCCTAGTTCTTTGTTATGCATCGATTTTTCCAACTCCGGCTGTAGCCTCCGTTTGGATCGATGCACTAGGGGACGCAGCCGGTTGTCGTCAGTAGCAGATCGTCCGGTGATAGCGGGGGCTCCAGTGGCAGTCATCGCCATAGTAGCCATAGTCGTAAAACGACGGGCCGCCAAAAACATCGAAGCCGCCGAAATGACGACCATGGAAGCCATGGCCATGGAAGCCACCACCGTGTGATCCACCGCCGGTGGAATCCACCGCCATGGGACCCACCACCGCCGCCATGATATTCACCGCGGACCTGGACCAATGGGCTGCCTGCGGCACCCAATTGGTGCTGCTCGGAGCCGCCGAGATTGTTCGGCTGAGCGAGCGCGGCAGCGGCGGAAAGAGCAAGCGCAAAAGCGCCGACAAGACCAGATTTGATAAGACTGCGTTTCATGAATGCACTCCGTTTGAGTTGCGATTATCCGGCGAGGGAGAGATGTTTATGAAACTGGAAAATGAAAACGCCGAATATTTTGCATTCCCTATTGAGATAAATTCAGCAATGTATCGCGGTGCGCCCCTGCCGATCGAACCGCATTTGTTCTGATTACAGATCACTAGCTTTCCGATGGCCGTTTCGGCACTCGCCTTGTGGGCGGGCGCGGCGCGACTTTCTGAGACTTGGCGTGAAGAGACATTGGCATAAGCGTTTAGAGCGCTTCCCGAAAAGTGTTACGCAGTTTTCGGATAAGAAGCGCGATCAAGCAAAGAATCGAGAGCGGTTTCCGATTCGAATGAAGCGGGAACCGCTCTAGGTCGACCATGTGCCAGGAACTGCCGGAATCGAGCTTGCGTCTCAATCACAGCAGTAGGCCCACGACTGCCGATTGAACGGCTCGACTATCCTCACCAGAGATGGGGTACCAAACGATACCGAACTTTGCGCATGTAGTCCGAGTATCCCGTGAGATTGCCGGCAAGGAATTGCTCTTCATCAAGCAACCTCGCCACAATCCCGGCGACGCCGGCCACAACAACAAGCAGGCCGTACCACGAACCGAGCGCAAGCGGCATCCCCAACATCATCAAGAGCGCCCAGCTATACATGGGGTGGCGCACGACAGCATAGGGACCCGTCGAGATGACCTCTTGACCTTCGACTACCTGAATGGTCGCGGCGCCATAAGTATTTTCGCGGAAAACCAGGTAGAAGCCGACATAGGAAAGCACGATCAGGATGTTGCCGAAGATCACAACTGGAGTCGGCACGCTGGACCACCCGAGGCGATGGTCTATTGCGGACAGCACGGGCATTGCGGCGAAGATTAGCAACGCGCCGATCATGATGGTCTTCTGCGTTGGCTCCTTCTCAGCGCCGGGCCCGACATTCATGCGGCGCTCAAGCAACTGAGGGTCCTTAACCGCCAGATACAGCGTGATTGCCAGCGAGCAGGCAATGAAAACCGCACTAAACAACCATCCCTCCCAATAGTCGAGCGTGCCAGCGGGTAGAAAAACAAACAGCGCCAGGATCACAGGAAGCTGGAGGAATTTTCCTGCCGCTCGAAGGTATAGATTGCTCATGTTGATGACCTATTACTACTTTGCGCCAGCCCTCTTTGCCTCGGGCCGTCTCAAGGCTAACTCGCAGCTCATGGTGACGAGGGTGTAGACGTGATAGAATCCACGTCATCAACATGGGCGCGAGTGCGTCAAGCTTCCAGATCGGCGGTCAAGCCCTGCCATAAATGCCGTATGGCAGCCTGGGACAGGAGCGAGTCGAGCGTCACGTCTCTTTTGAAGGACGGTGCCGGATGTTGCGCGGCGCACTGGGGCGTCCTGCCTCCAGGTCCCAGACAAGCGCCCAACCCAAATGTCCCCATTCGGGCACACTATCGACACCGCAGCTTCCGTGTGCAAGGATGCAATCTTGGGAGGGGTTGCCGATCCAATGACCATCCTCGATGGCTGCTGACCCCAGTTTTTCCCGATTGGGATGAATGAAATGCCCGTTTGTATTTCTTCAGTGGGATGCATTTCTGCTTCTCCCGTGCCCCAATCACGGAGTTTCTTCAGTCCAAAAGCTGCACGAATGGGAGACGAGCATGGCACGTTTGAAATGGACGGCTGCCGCGGCGCTGGCCGCGCTGGCAGTCAGCTTTGGTGACGCTTCGGCCGCCGATGTCAAGGAGATCAACTTCGTCGAGGCGGTGCATAATCTCGGCTACATCAATCTCTATGTCGGCCAGCATGCCGGCATCTTCGAGAAGAACGGCCTCAAGCTGAAGCTCTCCGCGGCCGGCGGCGACACGCAGGCCTTCGCGGCGGTGCTCGGCAAGAGCTCGCCCTTCGCCATCGGCGACGCGACCATGGTTCAGATGTCGCGCGAGGCCGGCGGGCCCGGCATCGTGGTCGGTACGGTCATCCAGCGCGCCCATTATTTCGGGGTGTCCAAGACCTTGCCGGTTCTGACCGACCCGAAGCAGTTCAAGGGCTTGACGGTCGTCACCTCGCCCGAGCCCAATACCAATTTCAGCGTCACCAAAAAGCTGCTGCTCGACAATGGCCTGAAGCCGCAGGTCGACACCAAGATTCTCGAAGTCAGTCCCGGTACCGAGATCGGCGCGATGCTGGCCGGCCAGGCCGACATGGCCGTCGCCTATCAGCCGAGCGTTTCCGCGGCTGAATCCCAGGGCGCCAAGATCGTGTTCGATTTCGCCAACTATGTCGGCCCGTTCTGCAACACCGGCATCATGGTGCTTCCCGACTATGCGAAGGAGAATCCCGAAATCGTCCAGGCCCTCGTGACGTCATTCGAGGAAGCCGGGCGCCTCGTCTATTCCGATCCGGCCTACGCCAAGAAGATGGCGCGGCTGGAATTCCCGGACATGCCCGGCGAGGTCGTCGACAAGGCGATCGACGCGGAAATCAAGTTCAAGATCCCGGCGGAGACCGTTGTCACCCAGCCGGACGAGTGGAACAATCTGATGGCCATGCAGAAGTTTCTCGGCAACGTGAAATATTCGATCCCGATGGAGAAGGTCATCGACAACTCCTTCGCCGACAAGGCGGTCAAGGAAGCGAAGAATGTGAAGGCGCCTCAGTAGCGCAGCAGCACGAATTGCAAGGTCTCGCAGTGTCGATCGCTCGACCATCTGCCCGCGCATCAGGGCCGGAGCAATCCGCTCCGCCCCTGGTCGCCAACCACCTTCGCAAGCTGTTCGGAGAAGATACGCGCACGCCGTCGGAGGTTATCGCCGACGTGTCCTTCTCGCTCGGGGCTGGCGAGATCGTCAGCATCGTCGGACCTTCGGGATGCGGCAAGAGCACGCTCCTCAATCTCCTCTGCGGGCTGACGCCGCTTTCCGGCGGCGAGGTCGCCTGGTATGGCCAGGTGACCACCGGCATGCCGAAACGCGTCGGCTATATGCTGCAGAAGGATCTGCTGCTGCCGTGGCGGACGGCGCTGCGCAACGTGACGCTCGGCCTCGAAATCCACGACGTGCCGAGCCGCGAGCGGGACGACCGCGCACGTCAGTTGCTCGACATGATCGGCCTGCAAGGCTTTCACGACTACTATCCGTCGGCGCTCTCAGGCGGCATGCGCCAGCGCGTGGCGCTCGCCCGCACGCTGGCGAACGAGCCGGAAGTCCTGCTGCTCGACGAGCCTTTCGCCGCCCTCGATTTCCAGACCAAGCTGATCCTGGAAAGCGACATGGCGAGACTGGTCCGCAGCCAGCGCCGTTCGCTGCTGCTCATCACCCATGACGTCGAGGAGGCGGTGTCGCTTTCCGACCGCGTCATCGTGCTGACGCATCGGCCCGCGCGCATTCGCGCCGTCCATGACATCGATATCGACGTCGACCGCACCGACATGATGGCCGCGCGCGAGTCGCCGCACTTCCACAAGCTAGTCCGCTCCATCTGGAGCGAGCTCGAAGTCCAGGGCCGGGCATGAGTGTCGAAGCGCGCCAGACCTTGAGCGAGGCCGCATCGGTTCAACCGAATGCACCGGTGCGAGTTGTTGGTTCGCGCCGGGCGCGCCGGTTGGCTCGCGGGCTGCGAGGCGGTTTCCTCGTGCTTCTGTGCCAGCTCACCTTGCTGGCGCTTCTGCTCGCGCTTTGGGAGTTCGCCACCGCCAGCGTCAGCGCTCAATGCCTTCCTGTTCGGTTCGCCGAGCGCGATCTGGGGCTTTCTCGTTCAGATGTGGAAGGACGGCAGCCTGCTGAGCGACACCCGCGTCACCGGCATGGAGACGCTGCTCGGCTTCTTCATCGGCAATGTCCTGGGAACGCTGCTCGGCCTCGCGCTGTGGTACTCGCGCTTCGTCTCGCGGGTCGTTCAGCCCTTCATCGTCGCGCTCGGCTCGATCCCCATCATCGCGCTGGCGCCGATCTGCATCATCTGGTTCGGGACCGGGCTGGCCTCGAAGGTCGCAATGTCGACCCTCTCGGTCGTGGTCGTCGCGCTGGTCACCGCCTATAAGGGGGCGATGAGCGTCGACCCCGACCAGATCAACCTGATGCGCACGCTCGGCGCCTCCAAGGGCCACATCTTCCGCAAGCTGGTCGTGCCCGCCTCGCTCGGCGACATCTTCGCCGGGCTGAAGCTCACGGTCGGCTTTGCCTTGATCGGCGCCATCATCGGCGAGTTCATGTCGTCGTCGGAAGGGCTCGGCCACGCGATCTTCAAGGCGGGCAGCCTGTACATCATTCCGAAGGTGTTCGCGGCGCTGGTCGTCACCATCGCGCTGGCGCTGTGCCTCACCTATATCGTCGGCAAGATCGAGCGGCTGCTCACGCCTTGGCGGCAATAGACTGATCCGGGAGACATCATCGAGGAGACCACGGCCATGGCGAGCGACATATCTGCCACCCGATTCAGCGGACAGATCATCCGCAAGGGCGATCTCAAATACGCGCTGGCGGCGACCGACGCCTTCGTCGCCGAGGTATCGCCGGGCGAGATCTTCGAGGTCGAGACGCGAGCTCAATATCAGGCGGCCATCTCATCACCTCGCTCGACGAGCAAGCTGAGCCTGTCCGACGTCACGATGCCCTTCGTCAATCCCGCGACCGGGCCGATCCTCATCCGCGGCGCCAAGCCCGGCGACATGGTGACCGTCGACGTCATCAGCGTCGGCGTGCATGGCCTCGGCTTTACCGCGCTCTGGCCGGGCATCGGCATCTTCCCCGACTGGGTGCGCCGCAAGGAGTTCGGCATCCAGAACCGCAACGTGCGGGTCGAGGACGGCATCGTCCATTGGAGCGACACCCTCAAGCTCGAAGCCAAGCCGATGATCGGCGTCATCGGCGTGGCCCCCGTCGCCGGCGGCGTTCTGACCATCGACAACGGCACGCATGGCGGCAATCTCGACATCCAGGAGGTGACCAACGGCAATCGGGTGATGTTTCCGGTTTTCCAGGAAGGCGCGTATCTTTATTGCGGCGACGTGCACGCCTTGCAGGGCGACGCCGAATGCAACGGCATGGGCGCGATCGAGATCCGCGGCCATCTGCGCCTGAAGGTCGAGGTCAGCCGCGCCCCCAAGCGCCTCAACTGGCCCCGCATCGAGACGCCGACGCACATCTGCACGGTCGGCTGCGCGCGCCCCCTCGACGACGCCTTGCGCATTGCGTTCGAGGAGATGGTGTACTGGCTGGAAGAGAGCTACGGCATTCCCGGCCCGGAAGCCTACATGCTGCTCGGTCAGATCGCCGAGGCCCGCTGCACCCAGATGGTCAATCCGAAATACACCTACATCTGCAAAGTGGATAAGCGGTATTTGCCTCGGATCTGAGTGCAGGCTGGCGGACACGGGGTGGCGCCGAAGCCATTCATTGAACCGGCGACGTCACCCGGCAATATGCCGCCCGGCCGGCACCGTCGCCAGGATCAGCTCGGCGAAAGCCTCAAAATCGCGCCTCCGCGGGTTGGTCGTGCGCCAAGCCAGCCCCACAACCCGGCTCGGCTCCGGTTCGACGAAGCGCATCAGCTTGATGTCGCCGTGCCGGGTCTCGACGCCGACGCTGATCTCCGGCAGCAGCGTCAGGCCAAGCCCGTTCGCCACCATCTGCACGAGGGTCGACAGGCTCGAGGCGCCAAAAGTGTCGATATTGCCGATTTGGCGCAGGTCGCAGACGGTGAGGGCCTGGTCGCGCAGGCAGTGGCCCTCCTCAAGCAGGAGCAGCCGGTCGTCTTTGACCAGGTCGAGGCTTGCCTTGGCGGAGCCCTTCATCTCGCGGCCCGGCGGCAGCGCAAGAACAAAGCGGTCCTCGAACAGGGGAAGCGGTTCAACGTCGCCATGCTCGGCCGGGAGCGCCAGTAGCAGGAGGTCGAGGCTGCCGGAGACGAGTTCGTCGATCAGCACCTGAGTTTGGGTCTCGCGGATATGCAGCTGGAGGGCGGGATAGCGATCGCGCAAGAGTGGCAGCAGCGGCGGCAGGAGGTAGGGCGCGATGGTCGGGATGACGCCCAGGCGGAGGTCGCCGGAGAGCGGCGCGGCGCGCAGGCAGGCGAATTCACTGAGGTCGCGGACGTCGGCCAGGATACGGGCTGCGCGCTCTGCGACCTCGCGGCCGACCGGCGTGAGCTTCACATCCTTGTAGCGCCGCTCGACCAGCTCGACGCCGAGCTTCTTTTCAAAGTCTTGAATCTGCGTGGAAAGTGCGGGCTGCGTTACGGCGCAGTGGCTTGCCGCGATACCGAAATGGCGGAAGCGTGCAAGAGCATCGAGATAGCGGAGCTGTCGGAGGGTCGGCATGTCCATTAGCTTTTCTAATCGTTCGAGCTAAAAAGAGCAATTGGCCATTATCGGGTTTTTGAGGTAACCCAAGGATTCCAAGGCAATTCGAACAGAACGACAGAACACGATCGGAGAGACCCATGGACGCAAAGACTGACGAGAGCGCGGGCAAGTGCCCGTTCACGAGCGGCGCCCGCGGACCCAGGAACCGGACCTGGTGGCCGGAGCAGCTGGACATCGACGTTCTCCATCGGAACTCCACTTTGTCCGATCCGATGGGCGAAGCGTTCGACTACGCCAAGGAATTCCAGAGCCTCGACCTCAATGCCGTGATTGCGGACCTGCAGGCCCTGATGACGGACTCGCAGGAATGGTGGCCGGCCGACTTTGGCCACTATGGTGGACTGTTCATCCGCATGGCGTGGCACAGTGCGGGCACGTACCGCATCACGGACGGCCGTGGCGGCGCCGGCGCCGGCCAGCAGCGTTTCGCGCCGCTCAACAGCTGGCCGGACAACGCCAATCTCGACAAGGCGCGCCGGCTCCTGTGGCCGATCAAGCAGAAATACGGCCGGAAGATTTCCTGGGCCGACCTGATGATCCTGACCGGCAACGTCGCGCTGGAGTTGATGGGCTTCAAGACCTTCGGCTTCGCTGGCGGCCGCGCCGACGTGTGGGAGCCCGAAGAGCTCTATTGGGGTCCGGAGGGGACGTGGCTGGGCGACGAACGCTACAGCGGCGAACGCCAGCTTGCGGAGCCGCTCGGCGCGGTGCAGATGGGCCTGATCTACGTGAATCCGGAAGGACCGAACGGCAAGCCGGACCCGGTCGCGGCGGCCAAAGACATCCGCGAAACCTTCTTCCGCATGGCGATGAATGACGAGGAGACCGTCGCCCTGATCGCAGGCGGCCACACATTCGGCAAGACCCACGGCGCCGGCGATCCATCACTGCTCGGCCCGGATCCGGAAGGCGCCGCCATCGAGGATCAGGGCATCGGCTGGAGGAGCAAGCATGGCACGGGCTTCGGCGCCGACACCATCACCGGCGGCCCGGAAGTCACCTGGACGCAAACGCCGACGCGTTGGAGCAACCACTTCTTCGACAATTTGTTCAAACACGAATGGGAACTGACGAAGAGCCCGGCCGGCGCCTTTCAGTGGAAGGCGAAAGACGCCGACGCCACGGTCCCGGACGCGCACGACCCGTCGAAGAAGCATGTGCCGACCATGCTGACCACGGACCTCTCGCTGCGCCTCGACCCGGCCTATGAGAAGATCTCGCGGCGCTTCTACGAGAACCCGGATCAGTTTGCGGATGCGTTCGCGCGGGCGTGGTTCAAGCTGACGCATCGCGACATGGGCCCGATCGTGCGCTACAAGGGCCCGCTCGTTCCGAAGGAGACGCTGATCTGGCAGGACCCGATCCCGGCTGTGGATCATCCGCTGATCGGCGAAGAGGATATCGCTAGCCTGAAGGCCAAGATCCTCGCCTCCGGCCTGTCGGTGTCCGAGCTGATTTCGACCGCCTGGGCGTCGGCTTCGACCTTCCGTCGCTCCGACAAGCGTGGCGGCGCGAACGGTGCGCGCATTCGCCTCGCCCCCAGAAGGATTGGGAGGTCAATCAGCCGGCTCAGCTGGCGGCGGTCCTTCAGAAGCTCGAAGCGATCCAGACGGAGTTCAACGGCTCGGCAACCGGCGGCAAGAAGGTTTCTCTCGCCGACCTGATCGTGCTCGGCGGCTGCGCAGGCGTAGAGAAGGCCGCGAAGGATGCCGGCGTCGACGTGACGGTGCCCTTCACGCCGGGCCGGATGGACGCCTCGCAGGAGCAGACCGACGTCCAATCTTTCGCGCCGCTCGAACCGCGTGCCGACGGCTTCCGCAACTATATCAGCAGCAGGCAGCAGTTCATGATGCCGGAAGAGGCATTGGTGGACCGGGCGCAATTGCTGACGCTGACGGCGCCCGAAATGACGGTTCTGCTCGGCGGCCTGCGCGTCCTCGGTGCGAATGCCGGTGGGTCCAAGCACGGCGTCTTCACCAGGCAGCCGGGAACGCTGACGAACGACTTCTTCATCAACCTGCTCGACATGAGCACCTATTGGGAGGCCGCCGGCTCCGATGGCGTCTATGAGGGCCGCGACCGCAAGACTAGGCAAGTGAAGTGGACCGCCACGCGCGTCGACCTGATCTTCGGGTCGCACTCGCAGCTCCGGGCGCTTGCGGAAGTCTATGGCTGCTCGGACTCGAAGGAGAAGTTTGTGAGAGACTTCGTGGCGGCCTGGAACAAGGTGATGAACGCCGATCGCTTCGACATCGCCTGATATCTCGGGCGAAGGTTTTTCGGAGGCTTCCAGAGCGGGATCGTTTCAGGTGGAAACGTCTCGCTGCCTAAACCCGCTCTGGATCCTTACTTGGTCGCGCGATTTTACAGGAAAACCATCTTACACTTTTCCTGATCGCGCGACTGAGCATGGACGCGCTCCAAGCCCCCGAGATAATACACATCCCCCGGTGTCCGAACCTACCGCCCCGTCCCGGCGGCCTACCGCCGAAGATACCGATCAGTTCGAGCCTTCACACCTCTACAGCTATCGACGGTAGACCGAGTGGGATGACCGCGTTACGTTTGATCCCAACCGGTTCGACGCGTAGGCAGGCCATGGAAAATTGCGATTCCGACGGCGTTGTAGTCATGCCTGTGCCTCAGCGTATTCTCATCCTCGGGCCGAGCGGCGCTGGGAAGTCGACGCTTGCGCGCCGCATTGGTGAACGGCTTGGGCTTCCCGTCGTGCATCTCGACAGGATCAACTGGAACCCTGGCTGGGTGCAAACCGAGATCGGGCGGTTTCGTGAAAGGGTGGCGGAGGCGGTCAAAGGCGACAGCTGGGTTATGGATGGCAATTACACAACCCATCTCGATCTCCGCCTGCCGAGAGCCGAAGCCATCATCTGGCTCGACCTTCCACGTTACGTCTATTTTTCCCGCGCCGTACGCCGAATGATCCAAAACTATGGGCGCTCGCGGGATGATATTGGTCCCGGGTGTCCGGAACGGTTCGAGCTGTCATTTTTCACGGACTGGGTGTGGACCTATCCTAAGCGGAGCCGCGCTCGACACGCGGAACTTTTGGCCAACCTACCGCCGGGGATCCGCGGAATCATTTTGAGATCGCCCGTCGAGGTAGCGAAATTCACGAGCAACTTGCCGCGCTCCTTTGGCGCCACCGCAGGAGACTAAACGCTCGCGCAACACGACGATTAACGCAGGTTAGCCGTTGGCACCCGCCGGTTGGCCAATAAGCACAGGAACAGCGCCCGTTTCCGCGACATCATTGTCCTTGAGCGATTGCGACTTAACGGGGCGTCGCTGGGTGCGGGTATCAGCCGCCGAAATCTATGACAGTCTCTTCGCCCGCCTTGATCTCGAACAGTTCAGCTGTCACCCGAGGATGAGGATTGCCGGTTCTAAGGTAATAACGCCCCGGAGGCAGCTCTACAGGTTCATTGGAAGGCACGGTACTCATAAACGTACCATCTATCGACAGTAAACTGTCGGCTTCGTTGTATAAATATTGTTTCTCTTTACTGTTAGTCACACGGAGCAATCCCACATGTTTTTTGAAATCTACAACAATATTTTCACCTGGTTTAATTTCAAACGATTTAACCGTTACCAAACCGCTGTCACTTTTTAAGTAATAGCGTCCTGATGGCAGCTCCACCGCTTCGTTCGTCGGTATCGTGCCCGAAGAATTGTTCTGACTTACTAATACTTTTCGGCCAGTTTGATCATAGAGATAGCCATTATTCTTTTTGTTGATGACCTTAAGTGTGCCCTTTCTTGCATCCACCTTCAGCACTTTTTGCTTAGGCACCCCTGGTGCGGCCTCTGGCTCAGACGTCTTGTTCAGGGCTGTCTTCGGCTCAGCGTCGGAGCGGGTGCCGTCACTTGCGTTCTTTTCGGAGGCATCGGCTTTGGGCGGTGGGTTCGCCGATGTCTGGTCCGGAGCCCCAGACGCGAGCATGACCTCTGCCGTGAGCGCTGAATGCTCCCAGGGGATTTGGCGCTTTCCCGTCGTCGCCATCACCTCCCGCCGGACCTGGACCAGGACTGCCGTCAGATCCTTGCCCTGTGTGGCAATGTGCCTGGCAAGCGCGCCAGCATAGGGCGAGTTTCGGGTCCCCGTGCCGTCTAGCGCCACATTGCCCGGCTGGGTCGAAAAGCTGATCAGCGTGCCGGCGCCGGCTTCCTGAGCCGTCAGGCCATGGCCGATGGCGGTCGACCTTGTGCCCATCGCGCGGGCGAGATTGCGGGAGAGCGGATTATCGCGGCAGGCGTCGACAAAAAGGATGTTCGTTTCACTGGCGGCCTCCATGATGCGCTGCACGACGTCAAGGCCGACCATCTCGAAATCCAGCGCCTCGGCAGTCTTGAGCTCTGCATCGATGGGAACCAGATAGTTTCTGTCCGCTGACCTGCAGGCCGTGGCCGGCGTAAAAGAACATGCCGATCGTGGCGCCTTTTAACGCTTCGGCGAACCGCCGGATCGTTCGATCCATGCCGCTCTTGTCAAGATCGAGCCCCTTGATGACCTTGAACCCCAGTCTTTCCGCAGCGGCAGCCATGTCGGCCGCGTCATTCTTGGGGTTGGCGAGCGCCGAGGCATTCCGATAAGCCGAGTTGCCGATCACAAGCGCGACGCGGTTTTCGGCAGCAAAAGCCATCGTGGCGCTGCCGGCAGCGAGCACGAGCAGCACCACCACATGTCGTAATATCGCCTGAAACATGAAGCCCGCCTGGAGAGCTGAAACTGTCACCATCTCCAGCTGAGAAATATGATCTGAGTAGGGCGGCTAAGAGGCTCGATATCCGGCGCGCAGCACCACCTCACCGGGCCAATAGCGAGCATCACTGCAGATCGCTCACACCGTGGGCGGCTCGATGGTGACGCCGTATTTGGCGGTGATGGCCGCCAGCTTCCCGCTTTCGGGAATGCCGGCTGCGGTCGCGGCGTCCAGTTCGGCAAACATCTGATCGAGGCCGCAGCTCGGCGCGCTCAGGATCAGGACACGCGCGGGCTGATCGCTGACATTGCGGATGGCATGGCGCCGGTCGCGGGCGCCGAAGAAGAAGCCGCCGGGACCAACTGCGGCGGGGCGCAGGCTCGCCTTCGAATTCGATCACGAGTTCGCCGCTCAGGACATAGAAGGCCTCATCCTCGCGGGTGTGGGTATGCGGCGGTGCGCCCGCGCCCGGCGGAAACACGGCTTCCCAGAGGGAGAAGGAGACCGCCCGTTTCGGCGGCCGTCGCCTTGTAGATGTGGGTGACGCCCAGCACGTTGAGCGTCGAGCCGGCTCCGGGATCACGCACGAACGGCGCGGTTGCGGCGAGGGTGGTGTCCATCATGATCTCCTTTGATGCGTCCGGATGACCAGCCGAACATGGGCCTGTTTCGGCTGGCCTATTAGCCGGAAATGCGTGGACATGCCGTCCGGATTTCAGGACAATCGGCTGATGGATCCACTCGACGGTATCGCCGCCTTTGCGCGCGTCGTGGACAGCGGGAGCTTCTCGGCGGCGGCGCGCCGGCTCAATGTTTCCAAGTCCGCGGTCAGCGCCCATGTGCAGCGGCTTGAGGAGCGCCTGGGCGTCCGCCTCCTCAACCGTACGACGCGTCGCCTGTCCGTGACCGAAGCTGGCGCTGCCTATTATCGCCACTGCGCACGCATTCTTGCCGAGGCTGAGGCGGCCGAGCAGGCGGCGAGCGCATTGCAGCGCGAGCCGCGCGGCACGCTGCGCGTCTCAGCGCCCGACAGCTTCGGATGGATGCACGTAGCGCCGGCGGTCCCGGCCTTCCTGAAGCGCTACCCCAACCTTGCCGTCGATATCAAGTTGAGCGCCGCCTACGTGAACCTCGTCGACGAGGGACTCGATCTCGCCATCCGTATCGGGGTACTCGAGGATTCGGCGCTGGTGGTGCGCAAGCTCGCGCCATCGCGGCAAGTCCTCTGCGCGGCGCCAGCCTATCTTAAGGACCGTGGAATGCCGCAGACGCCGGACGATCTCGTGAGCCACAACTGTCTCTGCGCCGACCTGCTGAGCTGGGGCGACGAATGGCGGCTGGCCGGCAAACGCGGCGAGGTGCGGGTGCCCGTCAGTGGGAGTTTCCGCAGCAACAATGCCGAGATGCTGCGCACGGCAGCGCTCGACGGCGTTGGTATCGCTGCGCTGCCGACATGGGCCGTGGCCGAGCAGCTTCGCAGCGGTATGCTGCGACGCGTACTGACCGCCTGGGAGGCGCCGGTCAGCACAATCTACGCCGTCTATCCCGGTAACAGGCTGATGTCGATGAAGGTTCGCGCCTTCGTTGATCACCTCGCCCGATGCTTTGGGCGGGCACCCTATTGGGACGACGGCCTTTGAGGAAAAATCCCCCGCTTTGGGGTCAAGATCCGCATCATCGCCAACCGGATGGGTATCCCGCTCAACACGCTCGCAGTCGATGTCGAAGCGCAAGTCGACGTGCGCGGAACATTACTCGTGGACAAGACCGTACCAGTGGGATTTCAGCAGATCAGTATCGCCGTTCATGTCGATGTCCCGGATGTTGTGACTAATCGCCAAGTCGAGAGCCTGATCAGGGCAGCAGAACATAGTTGCGTCGTGCTTCAGACGATCAAGAACAGCCCGGATTTTAATCTTTCCTTCGCGTCGCTCCTCTAGTCTACAATTCCATAAGCCGCATCTAATAGTTGAAGTGTCTTCTCGTTGACCACCTACTACTAGGCAGTTTGACTACACCCTCATTCAAGCGCAATATTGCTTATATCACCTCGAGTTTTTTTGTCTGGAAGCGCCACGCCAGATGAGACGGAGATTAAAACCGCAAGTTCGACACAACGTTTTGGTGCGGTTGGGTCAAAAAATATGACGCAATAAGAGTTGCCCGGATGTATCGGCAGGCAACAGCGATCTCGGAGTCGAGGCATAAGTCATAACACCCAGGGAGGAATGGGAATGACCAAAGTTACGAGGCGCAAATTCATCAAAGCAGCCGGCATCGCCGGCACTGGCGCCGCAGCGGCGACGATTGCAGCGCCGGCGATCGCACAGACAATGCCGGAGATCAAATGGCGGCTCGCAGCGAGCTGGCCGAAGTCGCTCGATACGCTCTATGGCGGATGCGAACATTTCAGCAAGCGCATCGCCGAGATCACCGACAACCGGTTCCAGATCCAGCCATTCGCCGCCGGCGAGATCGTCCCCGGCCTGCAAGTGCTCGACGCCGTCCAGAACGGCACGGTCGAGATGGGCAACACGGCGCTGTATTACTACTGGGGCAAGGACCCGGCGTTGACCTTCGCCACCTCGCTGCCGTTCGGTCTCAACAGCCGGCAGATGAACTCCTGGCTGCGGTTCGGCGGCGGCAACGAGCTGCTCAACGATCTGCTGAAGAACTACAACTGCATCGGCTTTGCGGCGGGCAACACCGGCGCACAGATGGGCGGCTGGTTCCGCAAGGAGCTCAAGTCGATCGAAGACATGAAGGGGCTCAAGTTCCGGATCGGCGGCTTCGCCGGCACGATCGTCGCCAAGCTCGGCGTCGTGCCTCAGCAGCTCGCTGCCGGCGACATCTATCCGGCGCTGGAGAAGGGCACGCTGGACGCGTGCGAATGGGTCGGCCCTTACGATGACGAGAAGCTCGGCCTCCAGAAGGTCGCGAAGTACTACTACTATCCCGGCTGGTGGGAAGGCTGCGGGCAGGGCGCACAACATCATCAACCTCGCCAAATGGAACGAGCTGCCGAAGCATTACCAGGCCGCGATCATCACCGCTTCGGGCGAGACGTGGGAGTGGGTGCTCGGCAAGTACGACATCGGCAATCCGGCCGCCCTCAAGCGCCTGATCGCCGGCGGCGCGCAGCTGCGCGCCTTTCCCCAGGACATCATGGAGGCCAGCTACAAGGCAGCCCAGGAGATCTACGCCGACTTGTCGAAGACCAACCCGCATTTCAAGAAGCTGCTTGACAGCCTCGTGGCCTTCCGCGGCGACTCCTACCAGTGGATGCAGGTGGCGGAGCTGGGATTCGACTCGTTCATGATGCGCATGCGCGCCACATAGACGCCCGTCGCATCGCATCGAAGGTTGCGGCCCCGGAGCTTTGCTCCGGGGCTTTTTTTTGCGTCAGTCAGTTCTTCGGTCCAGAAAAATCAAGGGGCGGAGGCAGCTCAGGCATCGGGATCTCGATTTGCACCTTCGATGGATCGACGCCGGTTCCCTTGTCGAGCCAGTAGGTGACTGAGCCCGGCCAGAAAATCAGGATGACGACGAGAATGACCTGCAGGACCACCCAGGGAATGGCTCCCAGGTAGATATCGGACGTCTTGATCGACGGTGGCGCAATCCCTCGCAGATAAAACAGCGCAAAGCCGAATGGCGGATGCATGAAGCTCGTCTGGACGTTGGCGCAGATCAGCACCCCGAACCAGACGAGGTCGATGCCGAGCTTGTCCGCGACCGGCGCGAGCAGCGGGATGATGATGAACGCGATCTCGAAGAAGTCGAGGAAGAACGCTACGAAGAAGATGAAGGTATTGACGAAGATCAGGAAGCCGATCTGCCCGCCGGGCAGCCCGGTGAGCAGGTGCTCGATCCACTCCTTGCCGCCCACCCCCTGGAATACCAGGCTGAACACGCGCGCGCCGATCAGGATGAACACGACCATGGCCGTGAGGCGCATGGTGGTCGCCATTCCCTGATACAGGAGCTTCCAGGTGAGGGTGCCGTAAGAGGCGGCAAGCAGCGATTGCGCCCACCACGCCCATGGCTCCCGCCTCGGACGGGGTGGCGAGACCCATGAAGATCGTGCCGAGCACGAGAAAGATCAGTCCAAGCGAGGGGATCATGCCGCGCAGGCACTTTCTCCAGAGCGCCCAGCCGTGCAAGGTGCGCGCCTCGAGCGGCAGCGCCGGCACCGAGTTGGGCCAGATGAGACTGACGATGGCGACCCAGGCGCAGAACAGGGCGATCTGGATGAGGCTCGGCCCGATGGCGCCGGCATACATATCGCCGACCGAACGCCCCAGCACGTCGGCGAGCACCACGAGAACCAGCGAAGGCGGGATGAGTTGGGTGATGGTGCCCGACGCGGCGATGACGCCCATCGTGTGCCGCGTCGAATAGCCGTATCTGAGCATCGGCGTCATCGCGATCACGCCCATGGCGATCACCGAAGCCGCAACCGTGCCGGTGATCGCGCCGAGAATGGCGCCCACGAAAATCACCGCATAGGACATGCCGCCCCGCACCGGGCCGAACAGCTGCCCGATCGAATCGAGCAAGTCCTCGGCCAGGCCGCATCGCTCGAGGATCGCGCCCATGAACGTGAAGAACGGGATCGCCAGCAACAGGTCGTTCGAGATGATGCCGAACAGCTGATAGGTGAGGTTGCCGAGAAAGTCCGGGGTGATGAGCCCCATCTCGATGCCGATGAACCCGAAGAACAAGCCGGTGGCCGCCAGCGAGAACGCCGCCGGATATCCAATGAGCATGAACAGAATCATGCCGCCGAACATCAGCGGCGCCATGTTGTCCCGGACGAAGCTCATTGGAGGGGTTTCTCATATTTGAACTCGATGTCGATCACATGCTCGAGGGCGGCGATGCGCTTGATGATCTCCGAGATGCCCTGAAGGGCCATCAAAGCGAAGCCGACCGGCAACAGCAGCTTGACCGGCCATCGGACCAGCCCGCCGGCATTGGAGGAGGCCTCGTTGCTCAGTCCAGGACTCGACGAACCACGGCCACGTGAAGTAGGTGAGGATCACGCAGATCGGCAGCAGGAACAGGAAGCCGCCGATGATGTCGATCCAGATGCGCGCGCGCTCGGACACCATGCCGTAGACGAGATCGACGCGAACATGCTCGTTCATCTTGAGGGTGTAGGGGGCGCCGAGCAGCACCATGCCCGCCGAACATGTACCACTGGATCTCAAGCCAGCCGTTCGAGCTCACGCTGAACAGATAGCGGCTTGCCGGCATTGCCGGCGCTGATCAGGCAGGCGAGCAGGACGAGCCAGTTGGCGATCACGCCGAATTGGGCGTTCACCCAATCGATGGCCCTGCTCAGCCGCAGCAGAACGGACATGATGCCCCCCTTGCTCCCTGACGGACGCCGTGCCGCGTCCTTGTTTTTCCTGAGTGTAGCATGCCATCCGGCGACTTCCAGCAGTTCGTCCGGCGTTCCATTTCGGTACGCGTGCACCAGCTCAGCGGGTGGCGCGCGATGGCTAGCCGGCAGTCGATGCGCCGTGGCGGCTATTCCGCTTACTCGCTGACTGCCGACACTTCGGCGGCCGTACTATCTGCCGGATGTCTCGGATGCCGCTGTCGCTGCCGCAAGAAAGAACGCGGTGAGCTCATCCGGGAAATTGGAGTGCCGCCCGTCGACGATCACGCCTTGCGATCCTTCTGGGTCGGCCAGTGCGACTGGCAGGCCGTGAGCAACAAGGGCTCGGGCACAGCCGAGCCAATCCCCGCCATCAACCGGCTCATTGAATGAAGCGAATGAAAGTGTGCCGCAGACGTCATCGCCGTAGCCGTGCTTCTCATTCCAGCTTGCGCCATGTGCGAGCAGAACGTCCGCGAGCGCTGCATCCCCACGGAAAACGGCCTGGTTCAGGGCCGACGCATTCCAATCGCCGCCTGGCGTCGCAATCGGCCAGCCGAGCATCACCATGAGCTTGACGGCGTCGAAGCAGCCTTGTGCCGCAAGTTCCGGCAGCAGGCGGAGCTGCGCTTCAGACAAAGCGGCGGGAAGGTCAGGGCGCGCCGAGAGAATTTGCCGGGCCTTGGCTTCGTCGCCTAGCGCGCATGCTGCAATGAAGCGCTCCTCGTCGGATGCGGGTTCGGCACCGCCCACCGCGCGCAAGAGTTCGGCAACTTCCGGGAGCCCAAACCGCATAGCCAGGACAAAGGCACTCGCCCCGTCCGGGGTCCTTGCCGAAGGGTTGGCCCCGGCTTGCAGCAATGCCTCGATGTGGGCTCGCGACCTCCGCCGCCTGATTGCCCAGAGCAGCGGTGAACCCCAGTCGGCTATCGGGACGCTGTCCGCTGACTCATTCGGGTCTGCGCCATGCGCGAGCAAGAGCCGCAGCGTGTCGACATTATCGAGATCCAACACGCGATAAAGCGCGTTTGTGCCTTTGATGCGCGCGCCCGCGGCCAGCAGATGGCGCACGCACGCGATGCTTTCCAGCGAATGATAGAGCGATTCACCGTCATTGGGATTTGCGCCGGCATCCAATAAGAGTTTCGTCAGTTCTGCGTCACGGTTCTGGCCCGCAGCCCCATAAAGCGCGGATAGGCTGAACTCCGTCGAAGGTTCGCTCAATGATCCGTGTGCCCAACGGTCACGGCTCCCGATCGCCTGATCGGGATCAGCCCCGGCGCCCAACAAGAACCGGGCGCAAGCACGCAGTTGCTCGCGATAGGCGGGCACGCGCAGCAGGGTGGAATGCGTTACGGCGACGAGAGGAGGAATATTGAGGGGGCCGCCCGGGCGATTGATCCAGGAAGGATCATCTTGCGTCATTTGGCGGAGTTTTGCTTCGTCGCCAACCGCACAAGCGACATAGGCATCGCCGCCGACAAGATCGGGCTTTTCCTCCAACATCCGCGCGGCAACTGACGGCTTTGCCCGATCTTGTCCGCCGGCAACATCGCTCCCATACACCAGGCTCAGCCATCGACGTTGGGATGCGGCGCGGTCCGCGGGGTCTTCGACGCGCGCCTCTACATAAGCTTTCACATCGGCCCAGGACGAGAACCCATATTCGCGCGCAATGCACGACTGCGCATCGTGAAGGCGCAAGTCGAGGCTCGCGCCCGCCAACTCTCCCGCGCGCGCCGCTGCCGGCAAGGCATTTCGGATACGATCGATCGCGGCGGGATCACCGCTTTTATAAAGAGCGAGCAGGGTCTTGGCCTGCTTCTTCAAATGCTCAAGGCTGGGCCGTTCGGGGAGCCGCTTCATGTGAACCTCCGTGCACAAAGCGCCGATGACCCGCAAATTCGGCTGCACAAAGGTTGAAAGGCGTGCTCAGAATGGCAAGTGGGTTAAACCCTTCCCGCGGGTCCGGGTGCGACTTGCTCCGCTAGCGGAATGCTAGTGCAGGAATGCTTCCGAGGTCAAGGCTGGAGGCATGGGCCACTGCACCACAGCCGTGCCACGAGTCCCGACGGTTCAGAGCGGCTTCAGACCGGCCTCGATCTCCCTGCGCCGCCCTTCGAGGAACGGAGGCAGGGACAGCGTCTCGCCGAGCTTGTCGAGGGACTCGTCTGTCGCGAAGCCCGGCCCATCGGTGGCGATCTCGAACAGGATCCCGCTCGGCTCACGGAAATAGAGGCTGCGGAACCAGAAACGGTCGACCGGACCGCTCGATGGCATGCGCATGTCGTTCAGCCTCTCCGTCCACGCGTCGTAATTAGCATCCGGAGTTCGGAAGGCGACGTGATGGACACCACCCGCCCCCTGCTGGGCCATTGTCAGCCTGGGCTCAACGGCTACATGCAGCTCGGCTGCGGCCCCGCCCGGACCCATCTGGTAGACATATGTCCGGGATCCCTCATTGCCGGGCGTGGCGTAGTCCCGCACACGGGTCATATTCATGACCTTGGTCAGTACGAGTTCGGTTCTTTCCAGCTCGGGCACGCTGATCGTGATCGGGCCGAGGCCGCGGATCTGGTGCTCCACCGGCACGGAGCTGCGCTCCCAGGGATGTGTCTCGCCGCTCCCGCCGCCGTCGGTCAGGCTGAGGCGCTGGCCCTCGAAATCCTCGAAGTCGAGCGTTAGCCGGCCATCGCGTTCCACGACATCGGAATGCGTGACGCCCGC
This sequence comes from uncultured Alphaproteobacteria bacterium, assembly GCA_963842775.1. GTDB lineage: Bacteria > Pseudomonadota > Alphaproteobacteria > Rhizobiales > Rhodomicrobiaceae > R-RK-3. The sequence continues at coordinate 70,922 of CAWJHQ010000001.1, forward strand.
ATCCGCAAAACGGCGTTTCCACCAGGCGAGCGTGTCCGCGCCGGAGACCCGCAGGCCGGTGCGCGTGATGCTGCGGGTGCCGCGTCGTTCGCGCTCGACCGGCCAGTCGAAGAAGGTGATGTCCGTACCCGGTGAGCCGCGCCCGTCGGCGTAGAACAGGTGATAGGCGCTGACGTCGTCCTGGTTGACGGTCTTCTTCACCAGGCGCATGCCGAGCGTGTCGGTGTAGAAGGCGTGGTTTCGCGGCGCGTTCGCGGTCACGGCGGTGAGATGATGGATGCCGGTGAGTTGCATGGTCGGTGTCCTTGTGAGGCGGACGGGCTCAAAATGCGCCCGCACGAATGCTTAGAGTTGGTCGATCCAGGTCTTGGCGAGGGTCACGTCGGTCTGTGACAGTCCGTGGCCCGCCGGGAGAATCTGATGCTGAACGATGGCGCCTGCGTCCTTGAGCAGCGAGGCAAGCCGCCTGGCGTTGTCCCCCGGTATGATGGGATCCGCGGCGCCCGAGACGATCAGCACGGGCTTGCCGGTCAGATCGGCGACGGGCGGATCCCGGAGCGGCACCATGGCCCGCAGCAGGACCGCGCCGGCAAGGACCTCGGGCCGGAGTTGCAGCACGGCCGCGGCGATGTTCGCGCCATTGGAGAAGCCGACCGCGATGGGCGCGGCCAGGCCATAGGCGTCCCGCGCCTCGGCGACGAAGTCGGCCAGCTCGTGGGCGCGGTGACGCACATCCTCCTCGTCGAACACGCCCTCGCTCAGGCGGCGGAAGAAGCGCGGCATGCCGCCTTCCAGCACCTTGCCGCGCGGCGAGAGAAGCGCGGAGTCCGGAGCAATCATGCGCCCCAGCGGCAGCAGGTCGTCCTCGTTGCCGCCGGTGCCGTGCAGCAGCAGGATCGGCGGCTTGCCAGGCTCACCGGCCGGCTCGAAGCGATGGATGAAGGAAAGCTCTGTTGTAACAGTCATGGCTGATCTCAATGTTTTGGTCCGGTGACCTTCGGCAGTGCGGCCCGGTGTTGCTTCAGAGATAAGCGCAAACATATCGAACACCAGCCCATTTCGATTGCATCGGTGCAATTCGAAAACTGCGTCTCAGTGCAAAGCGCGATGAATTTTTGACAAGCAGCCGGTTGCGTCACATTTTGCCGCTGACCTCCGGGGCGCGGCGCCGCGCCGGAACGGCTATGCGGCCGATCGCTCTGCTATTCGTCCATAGAGCGATGTGTTGGGACCCCGGTGGCGCCGGAGTTGATCGCCCGCAGCTTCAACCTGACGCCGACCGAGCTGCGCGTGCTGCTCGGCATCGTCGAAGTCGGCGGCGTGGCCGAGACCGCGAAGGCCCTCGGCATCGCCAGGGGCACGGTCAAGACGCATCTGCAGCGTCTGTTCGCAAAGACCGGCACCAATCGCCAGGCGGAACTCGTCAAGGCTCGTCGCCGGGTGCTCGAATCCCCTGATTGGCTGATCCGTTTTTTCGCCGCCGTCGGTACCCGGATGTGAGTTGCATGCGTTCGGGGGAGGTCATCGCCACGACGGGCACGATCGATGATCGGCGCAGATTGCGCTTGCGATACGGACGTGGCGGCTGGATACAACCGCCATGCAGTTTACCACACCGCTTCCGATCGACGCCGTTCTGGACGAATTGCGGGGCGCCCTGGCCGCGCGGAGCTCGGCCGTTCTCGTCGCGCCGCCCGGCGCCGGCAAGACGACCCGCGTCCCGCTCGCTTTGATGGACGAAAGCTGGCTCGGGGGGCGCAAAATCCTGGTGTTGGAGCCGCGCCGCATTGCCGCGCGGGCTGCCGCCGAGCGCATGGCGCGCACCCTGTCGGAGGCTGTGGGAGAGCGGGTCGGATTGCGCGCGCGGATGGTCTCCAAATCGGGGCCGAAGACGCGGATCGAGGTGGTCACGGAGGGCGTCTTCACGAGGCTGATCCTCGACGATCCCGAGCTGTCCGGCATCGGCGCGGTGCTGTTCGACGAGTTCCACGAGCGCTCGCTCGATGCCGATCTGGGGCTGGCCCTCGCGCTCGACTGCCAGTCAGGCCTCAGGGATGATCTGCGCATCCTGCCGATGTCGGCGACGCTGGACGGCGCGCGGGTCGCGCAGCTTCTCGGCGGCGCGCCCGTCATCGCCAGCGAAGGCCGCGCGTTCCCGGTCGAGACGCGGTATCTCGGCCGCGACGCGGGCGTGCGCATCGAGGATCAGATGGCCGATGCGGTGGTGCGGGCCTTGCGCGCGGAATCCGGCTCGATCCTGGCGTTCCTGCCCGGCCAGGGCGGAGATCCGGCGGGTCGAGGAGCGGCTGAAGGAGCGCATCAGCGATCCGGCGGTCGTGCTCGCCCCGCTTTACGGCGCGATGGACATGAAGGCGCAGGACCTTGCGCTCACAGCCCGCGCCAACGGCCTGCGCAAGGTGGTGCTCGCCACCTCGATCGCCGAGACGTCGATCACCATCGAGGGCGTGCGCGTCGTCATCGACAGCGGCCTTGCGCGGGTTCCGCGTTTCGAGCCGGATGTCGGCGTGACCCGGCTGGAGACCGTGCGCGTGTCTCGCGCCGCCGCCGATCAGCGCCGGGGCCGCGCCGGCCGCACCGAGCCCGGCGTCTGCTATCGCCTGTGGGACGAGGCGCAGACGCAGAGCCTGCCCGCTTTCGCCGAGCCCGAGATTCGCTCTGCCGATCTTGCAGGCTTGCTGCTCGACTGCGCGGAATGGGGAACGGCCGATCCGCGCTCGCTCTCCTGGATCGATCCGCCGCCGGCCGCCGCCATCGACGCCGCGCGCGCGGAGCTGACGGAGCTGGAAGCGCTGGGCACGGATGGCCGCATCACGGCCACAGGCAAGCGGCTGAGGTCGCTGCCATTGCCGCCCCGGCTGGCCCGCATGGTGATTTCCGCCGCCGCGCTGGGCCACGCCGAGGAGGCTGCCGAGATCGCCGCTGTCATGGTGGAGCGGGGCCTCGGCGGCAACGACGCCGATCTCGCGCATCGGCTGGACGCCTTCCGCCGCGACCGCTCACGCCGCGCCAGCGACATGCGAAAGCTGGCGGCCGGCTGGGCGCGGATGGCAGGCGCAGGCCGTTCGGCACAAGAACCCCGCGAGGAGATGTCGGTCGCGCGCATGCTGGCGCTCGCCTTTCCGGAGCGCATCGGCAAAGCACGTGGCGCGCCCGGCCAGTTCCTCCTCGCCAATGGCCGCGGCGCCAACCTCGATGCGACGCATCCTTTGGCGCGGTCGCCCTTCCTGGTTGCTGCGGAGCTGTCAGGATCGGCGGCGTCGACGCGCATCCTGCTCGCGGCCGCGGCCGATGAAGCGGACATTCTCGCGCGCAGCCGGCCATCGCATCCGCGAGGCGGACGAGATCGAATTCGATGGGCACGCCGGTGCGCTGAGGTCGCGCCGTGTCCGCCGGCTCGATGCCATTCTGCTCGCAAATGAGCCCAGGGCGGTGATGCCGAGCGAGGAAACTGCGCGTCTGCTGGCTGAAGGCATCGCGAAGTTAGGGGTAAGCCGTCTGCCGTGGAGCAAGGCGCAAATCCAGCTCCGCGACCGGGTCGGTTTCTTGCGCGCCGCCGGAGAGGACGAATGGCCGGAGCTGACCGATGCTGCGCTTGGGCAGACGGTCGCGGAGTGGCTCGCCCCTTTCCTTAGCCGGCAAGACGAAGCTCTCCGAGATCGGCGCTGATGACCTCGGTGCAGCGCTCGATGCGCTGCTGCCATGGACACTTGAAGCGGCGCCTGGAGGAGGAGGCTCCGACGCATTTCGAGGCGCCCACGGGCAATCGCCACGCCATCGACTACGAGACGGCGGGCGCACCCGCTTTGCACATCCGCGTGCAGGAGTTGTTCGGGCTGACGCAACATCCCTCGATCGCGGGCGGCAAGCTGCCGCTTACCCTGCATCTGCTCTCGCCAGCGCACCGGCCGATCCAGATCACGCGCGATCTGCCCGGCTTCTGGAAGGGATCGTGGGCGCCGGTCAAGGCCGAGATGAAAGGGCGTTATCCGCGGCACCCCTGGCCCGACGATCCCGCCTCGGCGCTTCCCACCGCGCGGGCCAAGCCGCGCGGGACGTGATGGGGACCACGAACCGTCGTGCCATTCCGGGCGAATAAGTCAGGCGGCACGCCCTGTTACTTCGGGAGTGTGGCCGTCATGGTGTTTCACGTTCCCGTGCGGTCTTGGCAGTGTAAAGTAAAAGATGGTGCCTTTGCCGACCTCTGATGCCAACCAGATTCGCCCACCATGCTGCTCGATAATCTTCTTGACGAAAGTCAGGCCGGCACCAGTACCCGTTTCTTGTGCTGCAGCGTCGCTCTGCAGGCGCTTGAAGATGCGGAATATTGCTTCATGGAATTCCGCGGCGATCCCAATGCCATTGTCTTTCACGTAAAAAACGTCGTCATGGATGTTTTCACTCGTTTCCATCCATTTTAAGAATCCGACCTCTACTTCGGGCTTATCCTTGTCATTATACTTGATGGCGTTGATGATGAGGTTCCGGAATGCTTCTGTAACCCTGACCTTGTCACATGCAATAATGGGCATCGGACGAGGGACAATGACCTTCGCGTGACGTTCTTCAATGAACGCTTCGAGTAACTGGACGACGTCATGCACGATCTCGTTCGGGTCAGTGGCCTGTACGGCCAATTCGATCTGCCCCAGGCGCGAGAAATGAAGCAAATCATCCACCAGGCGCTGCATGCGTTCGGAGAGGTAGACCATTTTGTGTAATCTACTTGCGCCTGTCTCTCCTATCCGGTCGCCAAAATCTTCCAGCAAAAAAGAGGCGTTGTTAAATATTCCGCGTAACGGCTCCTTAAGATCATGGGAAACGATATGGCTGAAATTATCGAGTTCATCGTTGCTCCGCTCCAAGGCGGAAATATTGGCGTCCCGCTCTGCTTCTATTTCCTTGCGAGCGCTAATGTCGCGGACGATTCCGAAGAAGTGTCTTCCATTCGTGAGATCAAACGAACTGATAGAGAGATCAATCGGGAAGATGGTGCCGTCTTTGCGCTGAGCGGTCACTTCGCGGCCTGCGGTGCCGATTATTTTCGCCTCGCCAGTTGCGAGATATCGGGCCAAATACCCGTCATGCTCATCGTGATAAGGTTCGGGCATAAGCAAGCTCACATTGCGCCCGAGAACCTCGGCCACGTCATAGCCGAAAAGCCGCTCGCATGCAGGGTTGAATGTCTCGATCGTACCTTGCGTATTGATCGTGATCAGCCCATCCAAGGCATTATCGATGACCGCACGCAGCCTGTTTTCACTGTCGCGAAGGCAGAATTCCGCTTGAGCTCTTCGGTGCGCGAGGACGCCCAATGCAATGCCAAGAATGATGGCTGTGACGCCGGCCGTCGTTCCAGCCAGACCATCGAAATTCTGATTGGGATCATAACGACAATCTGCGAAGGGCATGAAAACGGCCGCCGCCATGCCAGTGTAATGCATGCCGCAAATGGCTCCCCCCATGACGAGCGCGGCCGCGAACCGGAACAGAGTACGATCAGGGTTGTCACGCTTTGCTAGAGTAAAGGCGGTCCATAGCGCCACCCACGAGGCCCCTATGGCAATGGCTACTGAAGCGAAGAAGAGGCTTGGAATATACCGCAGGTCGGCATCCATTTTCATGGCGGCCATCCCTGTGTAATGCATGCCACAGATACCCAACCCGAGCAGGATACCGCCTGCCAGGATCTGCGAACCGAGAAGTCGATCGCGGGCGACGATCCTAAGCGCGCCGTAGGCCACTCCAATCGCAATCAGCAGCGAGAGCAAGGTAAGCCATCGGTCATATTCCAAAGCCATGCGCATTCGATAGGAGAGCATCCCTATAAAATGCATCGACCAAATGCCTGCCCCCAGAGCAAAGGAGCCTCCCCAATGAAGCATCCGTCTTTCAGTGAGGGTTTTTGCCCCTGTCAGCTCGTGGGCTAATAAAAGGGCGGTATAGGAGGCGAATGTGGCTACAGAATACGAAAGAACAACCCACAAAGTACTATAGACGCCTGTTTCAATATTGGCAGGAACGTCTCCGATATTGAAAAATGAATCCAGCATGTAGCAACTTTACGGAACCAGTTAAGATCGCCTTTCATCGCTTCGGGCTAACCTTATACTCGCGGGAGTTAAGGATATCCGAAGCGCCGCCGTCCGGTGGTACCGTTGACATTGCAAAAACTTCCTTGGTGGATTTTCCACCAGCGACCCTAATCGGAAGCCGGCGCATCCCGGCACTGCAGATGGCCCACCATCTGTGGGAAGCGCGCGGGTGGCGCAGTTCTGATGGAGGCTGCACTGCTGCGGCTGGCATCCGTCGCACACCAGCCAAGAAATCATGCCACCTCTGTGTCGTCCTTAGCGCGACGCACCGTTCTCGTCCGCGAGTTCTTGCACAATTCCGACTAATCTCGCCCCACCCGGCACCGTTTGTACGAAGTCGCGATATAGCGGCCGGCTCGCCTCGATAAATGCCTTGCTGTCGACCTGATTGGTTTCCATCCGTTCGCCGAGCTGATCGATCAGATCGCTCTCCATTTTGACGGCGGTCGCATAGACCCAATCCTGCATTTCGACCGCAGTCTTCTCTATGGCCCGCTGAACGTCGAGCGGCAGCTTGGCGAAATGCTCCACGCTCACCAGCACATAGGCCGGCGTGTAGATATGATCGGATAGGGTCAAGAACCGCTGCACTTCGTTGAAACGGCCGCCCTTGATCTGTGCGAGGGGATTCTCCTGCCCGTCTATGGTGCCCGACTTCAATCCGTCATAGACCTCTCGCAATGACATGGTCACGGGCTCGGCGCCCAGCACCTGGAATACTTTCTGCCGCCACGCTCCTTCAGGCACACGCATCTTCAGGCCTTTCAGATCCTCAGGGCGGCGGATAGGGCGCACGTTGTTTGTGATGTGGCGAAAGCCGTTCTCCCAGATGGCCAGGATGCGGAATCCATATTTGTGCACTTCAGGCTGCAGTATCGGCTCGAGCATTACTTCGCTGATGCGGCGCACCTGCTCGCGATTGCGGATCAAGAACGGCAGATCAAAAATGCCGAACATCTCGCTCATGGTGGTGATCGCCGTTGACGCTATGCCGAACGTGACTTCGCCGCGCTTGAGCTTTTCCAGCACCTGAAGCGGATCGCCGAGCTGGGTGCCGCCGCCCTGAATGGCGATTGCAAAGTCAGGCGGGAGTGCCGCGTCCAGTCGGCGCGCGAATTCCTTGGCGGTAACGTCATAGAGCGAACCCGGGCCGCCACTATGCGAGAAAATAAGTTGCGTTGTTCCGGCCTCGCAGGGCCTGGTCCACAGTGTCAAACCTGCGAGCGCGACGAACAGCAGTCGAGTAAGGTTCCGCGCAAACCCGACCTCATCAAATAAATTGGCGGTCAGTTGTTTTTTCCAATTTGTCATTATTCACTCCCTGGTCCGCTATGTTTATTGGCCAAGTGTGGACAGACATCCTCACTAGCGTTGCCGAGTTTAGCAAGCATTGTCGGCGTAATATGGACGCCATCGGCGTCTTGCTAAACGGGTAACCCGGAGGCGAAGGCGCTTCGTGTATGCGGCAACGCTTCGGCCGTGATTGCGTGCCAGTGGCCAAGGGCGTAGGCTTGTGACGCTGTAGATAAGGCCATGTTCCTGGGAGGGGATGATGAAGCGCTCAATAAAAGGAAGCGCGGTGATGTTGGCGCTCGTGATGTCGAGTGCGGCGGCCGCTGACGATAAGGCCGATGTCATGGCGGCCATGAATGCCTGGAAGGACAGTCTTGCTGCCGCTTGCAGCGGCGGCGGGCCGGCAAAGATCTTGCCGCTTTATGCCCAAGACGGCGTGCTGTGGGGAACGATTTCGTCAACCATACGCGATGATCGCGCCGAACTTGAGGACTACTTCGCCACGGCTTGCAGCAAATTGCCGAAGCTGACGGTCGAGTTCAAGGATCCGCTGGTTCGCATCTACGGTGGAGATACCGCTATCAACAGCGGCGCCTACATTTTCAGCTACGAAAAGGATGGCCAAACCACCCAGCTTCCGGCGCGTTACAGCTTCACCCTGGTGAAGCGCGATGGCCAGTGGCTGATCGCCGACCATCACTCTTCGGCGATGCCGAAATAGTATTGGTCCCGCCATTTTCCAGCAAAGTGGATGCCGGTTTGCGTCGAGAAAATGCGACCAAACAAAGGACTAGAGCCCCGTTCTGATTCAATCAGAACGGAAAAGGCTCTAGAGCGGACAGCCCCGCGGCGCCTCGTTCGGGACGCCGCGCTTGCGCCTGTCCAGAAGCCTGGCGTTTCCACCTGAGGCACCGCCCGCGCCTGTCTCCCTACTTCCCCAGCGTCGACGGCCACTTGCCGTGCTGCTCGCCCTCGCGGTCGATCAGGATGAAGCCGTGGGCGCCGAAGAAGTCGCGCTGGCCCTGCGTGAGGTTGGCGGTGCCGAGACGCCTGGCGGTAGCTGTCGAAATAGGCGAGCGACGCCGAGAGGCAGATCATCGGGAATTCGCCGAGCGCGCCGGCCGCGACGATCTTGCGCAGCGAGAGATGCGCGTCCTTCATGATGGTCGACGAAGTCGGGCACCATCAGCAGGTTGGTGGCGCCGCCCTTGGCATAGGCCGCCGACATCTGGTCGAGGAAGCGCGAGCGGATGATGCAGCCGGCGCGCCAGATCTTGGCGATGGTCGCGAGCGGCAGGTTCCAGCCGTTCTCCTCGCGAGGCCTTCTGCCATCACGGCAAAACCCTGCGCGTAGGAGACGATCTTGCCGGCCAGCAGCGCCTTCTCGAGGTCGGCGAGGCTGACGTCCGACTTGCCGCCGGCGCGCTTGCCGTAGACGCCTTCGGCCGCGACACGCTCGTCCTTGCGCGACGAGATCGAGCGGGCCGCAACCGCGCCTTCGATGGCGGTCGCGGGCACGCCCAGCATCTGCGCCGCGATCGCGGACCAGACGCCGGTGCCCTTCTGGCCCGCCTTGTCGAGGATCAGCTCGACCAGCGGCTTGCCGGTCTCGGGTTCGATCGCCGCCAGCACATGGCCGGTGATCTCGATGAGGTAGGAGTTGAGCGGACCCTTGTTCCAGTCCTTGAACACTTCGGACGCCGCCGACGGGTTCATGCCCAGGCCGTCGCGCATCACGCCATAGACTTCGGCGATCATCTGCATGTCGCCATATTCGATGCCGTTGTGGATGGTCTTGACGAAGTGGCCCGCGCCGCCTTCGCCCAGATAGGCGCAGCAGCTCTCGCCGTTGAATTTGGCCGCGATGGCGGTCGAGGATCGGCTCGGCATTGTGCCACTGCTCCTTCGAGCCGCCGACCATGATCGAGGGGCCGTGACGCGCGCCCTCTTCGCCGCCCGAGACGCCGATGCCGAGATAGCCGATGCCCTTGCTCCGCCAGATAGTCGAAGCGGCGGTTGGTGTCGGTGTAGAGCGAGTTGCCGCATTCGAGGATGGCGTCGCCCTTTTCGAGGTGCGGCAGCAACTGCTCGATCATCTCGTCGACCGGCTTGCCGGCCTTGACCATGATGATCACCGAGCGCGGACGCTTGATGGTCTGGATGAATTCGGCGAGGTCGGCCTTGCGGGACGACCTTGCCGTCGAGGCCCTGCTCCTTGGCCGTCGCCATGAATTCGTCGATCTTGGAGGCGGTGCGGTTGTGGACAGCGATGCGTGTGGCCCTTCTCGGCGATGTTGAGCGCCAGGTTGGAGCCCATGACGGCAAGCCCAATCAGGCCGATATCGGCAGTCGACATTAGAAATTCCTCCAGAGGCACAAAGGCTTTTGTTGTGCGCGTCGCTGTTTGGCACGCGGGCGGCAAGCTACCAGACAAAGCCAGCCGGCGAAGCCCTGTTTCCGAGCCGTGTCCAGCGGGCTGTGCCCGTACCTTCGGAGGACGGTTTCGCCTATCAAGCAGGGAAACCTGCCCTAGTGTCGCGACCATTGAGGGAGTTCTCGTCTTGGATAGCTTGTCTCAGTTCAGCCTCGCCGGCCGGCGCGCGCTGGTCACCGGATCGAGCCGCGGCATCGGCTTTGCCATCGCCGCCGCGCTTGCCGGCGCGGGCGCCGATATCATTCTCAATGCCCGCGACACGGTAGCGCTCGGCGAAGCAGCCGACGAAGCTGGCCGCCGTCGGGCGCCCGCGTCCACGCCCTCGCCTTCGACGTCACCAGCGAGGACAGCGTCAACGAGGCCATCGACTACGTCGAGAGCGACATCGGGCCGATCGACATCCTCGTCAACAATGCCGGCATGCAGCACCGCGCCCCGCTCGAGGATTTTCCGACCGAAAAGTTCGAGCAGGTCATGACGACCAATCTCACCTCGGTCTTCATCGTCGGCAAGGCCGTCGCCAAGGGCATGATCGCGCGCGGCGCTCGGGCAAGATCATCAATATCTGCTCGCTGACGAGCGGCTTCGCCGCGCTATTCGATCGCCCCCTATGCGGCGAGCAAGGCCGCGGTCGCCAACCTGACGCGCGGCATGGCGGTGGACTGGGCGCGGCACGGGCTCAACATCAACGGCATCGCGCCGGGCTATTTCAAGACCGAGCTCAACACCGCGCTGCTCGCCGATCCGGAATTCACCGCCTGGGTCGAAAAGCGCACGCCGATGGGCCGCTGGGGCGAAGTCGCCGAACTGGGCGGCGCCGCGATCTTCCTCGCCTCGGACGCCGCAAGCTTCATCAACGGACACATCCTCTATGTCGACGGCGCCTTCACAGCCACGATCTGAGCCTGCGCGCATCATCATCGTCATGGGCGTCTCGTCGAGCGGCAAGTCCACCGTCGGCAAGGCGCTCGGCCACCGGCTGCACGTGCCGTTCCTCGATGGCGACGGCTATCATCCGCCCGCCAACAAGGAAAAGATGCGCGCGGGGATTCCGCTGACCGATGAAGACCGTTGGCCGTGGCTGGAAGCGCTCGCCCATGCGCTGCACGACGCGGCCAAGACCAAGGGCTCGGCGATCGGCGCCTGCTCGGCGCTGAAGCGCGCCTATCGCGAGTATCTGACCGAAAAGGCCGGCGAGCCGATCCTCTTCGTCTTCCTCGAAGGCGCCAAGGACGTGATCGCCGCGGCGCATCGCCGACCGCGGCGCACGAATTCATGCCGGCGAGCCTGCTCGACAGCCAGTTCGCGACGCTGGAAGTGCCGGCACCGGATGAGAATGTGCTGAAAATGTCGATCCTCGATCCCGTAGAGACCATCGCGAACAAGGTGGCCAGGGAACTCGACCACCTCAAGACGTTCAAGCGCAGGGCAATAGGTAACGGCTTTTCACGGTGCACGCTGCACACCGAATGCTGCCCGAGAAGGCGAGTAACCCGCGAGGCGACGACCGGCTGACCGGCCTAATCAGGTGCATCTCAAAATTATTTGCAAATAATTCTCATTTGCATTAGAGACCATTGATGCTTCCGTTCATCATCGATGCTCCTTCCGCCGTTCAGTTCACGATGCTGCTACTCTGCGGCATCATGGGCCTCAGCCATCTGCTGCGGCCGGAAATCTGGACGCGGTTCTTCACGCTCCTCGCGGCGCACGGCACCTCGGGCGTCGTCGTCCACAGCCTCATGAGCGTCTCTGCGGTGATCATCATCGTGCCCTTCCACAATGTGTGGTCCGGGCCTGCCGTCGCGGTCACCCTGTGGGGCTGGTTGATGTTGGCCAAGGTCCTTCTCGGCCTCGTCGTTTCGCCGGCCACAGCGGTGCGGTCGCTGCACCTGTCCGAACGCGGCGATACCGGCTTCCGCATCGCGGGCATCGTCATGCTCGTGGTGGCCGGCTGCGCCGGATGGGCCCTCGCACGCGAATGGGCGCCGATAGTCGCGCGTGCTGGGTGAGCCCGGCCACATGACGCACGAGCAGACAGCCTCATCTACAATCCCGCTCGTCATTCAGTGGCGCAGGATCTTGCTGAGGAAAGCACGGCTGCGATCGGTCTTGGGATTGGAGAAAAATTCGTCAGGCGTGCCGGTCTCGACGATCGCGCCTTCATCCATGAACACGACCCGGTGGGCAACCTTGCGCGCAAAGCCCATCTCATGGGTCACCACCATCATGGTCATCCCCTCTTCGGCCACGGCGACCATCACGTCGAGCACTTCGCTGATCATCTCGGGGTCGAGCGCCGATGTGGGTTCGTCGAACAGCATGATCTTCGGGCGCATGCCGAGGCAACGGGCGATCGCCACGCGCTGCTGCTGGCCGCCGGAGAGTTCCGACGGATAGGCGTTGAACTTGTCGGCGAGGCCGACCTTGGCGAGCAGTTCGCGGCCGGCTTTCTCCGCCGCGGCGCGGGGAATTTTTCGCACATGGATCGGGGCGAGCGTGACGTTCTCAAGCGCGGTTTTGTGGGGATAGAGATTGAACTGCTGGAAGACGAAGCCGATCTCGGTGCGCAGTCGCGTCATGTTGGTTGCCGGGTCGCCGAGGCGCTGCCCATCCACGACGAGATCGCCGTCCTTGATGGTTTCGAGGGCGTTGATGCAGCGGATCAAGGTGCTCTTGCCGGAGCCGCTCGGGCCGCAGATGACGACCACTTCGCGCGGCGCGACCGTCAGCGTGATGTCCTTGAGCACGTTGAGCGGTCCGAACCATTTGTTGACGCCGCGAAACTCGATCACGCCTGACCGCCTTTCCAGATGGAACCTCGAACGATCCTCACAATTGCACCTCGGCATGGGCGGCGTTCATGCGCCGCTCGAGCCGGCGGGCAAGGACGATGAGCGGAAAGCAAACGGCAAAATAGCCGAGGCCGACGAGGCCGAACACCAGAAGCCCGTTTGGAACCCGCTGCACGACGAGCCAGCCGACCCGGGTCAGGTCGGTCAGGCCGATGGCGGAGACGACGGAGGAATCCTTGATGAGGAGGACATATTGCCCGACCAGCGGCGGCAGTACGATCCGCATCGCTTGCGGCAGCACCACCTGACGCATGCGCTGCCACTGCGACAGGCCCGATGCCAGCGCCGCCTCGACCTGGCCTACGGGCACCGCCCGGATGCCGGCCGCGACGATCTCGCAGATGAAGCAGGCGGCGAGGTTGGTCAGCGCGATGATGCCGGCGGTGAAGGCCGCAAGCTCGATGCCGAATTCCGGCAGGATGAAGAAGATAAGGAAGATCTGGACCAGAAACGGCGTTCCCCTGATGACGTCGACCCAGGCGCCGATCGCCCGGCTGATCAGCGGGTTGCCGCCGGTTCTCAGCACGCCGAGAGCGAAACCGATCAGCGTGCCCAGCACAAGGCTGATCAGCGACAGCATGACGGTCATGCCGAGGCCGCGCAGCGCAAGCGGATAGCTGCCGACGAGGCTTTGGAGCTGTTGCCAGATCATGCGCGGCTCCTCGCCGAGCGCAAGCCGAGCCAGCGTTCGGACAAGGCCGCAAGTCCTTTGAGGCCGTAATAAAGCACGAGATAGCATGCCGCGACGGTGATGAAGCCTTCGGCCGGCATGAACCGGTCCGAGGCAAGCAGCTGTCCGGCGCGCGTCAGCTCCGCAACCGAAATCAGCGACAGAAGCGCGGAATCCTTCACCAGCACGATCGCCTGGCCCAGCAGCGGCGGGATCGTCACCTTGAAGGCCTGGGGCAGGATGATGTGGCGCATGCGCTGGGCGTAGGTCATGCCGGAGGCAATCGCGGCCTCCACCTGGCCCCGCGCGATCGACAGGATGCCTGCCCGCACGATTTCGGCGATGTAGGCTCCGCTGTTCAGCGACAGCGCCAGGATGCCGACGACGAATTCCGGCAGGATGATGCCAAGCCGGGGCAGGCCGAAATAGAGAAAATAGAGCTGCGCCAGCAAGGGCGTCGCGCGCACCGCGTCGATAAAGACCTTCGCCGGCACCTGCAGAAACCGCTGACGCTGCAGGTTCATCGCGCAGACGGCGACCCCGACGGCGAGCGCGCCGGCAAAGGAAACGACCGACAGCCAGATCGTCGCAACGAGGCCATGCCCGAAGAGGGGCAGATATTCGGCGATGGTGCGGAAGCTGAAATTTTCGAGCATGTCCGGGGTGAATTCCTCGGGCAATCCGAGCGAGGGGGCGTGAGGCGGGCGAGTGTCCGGACGGTTTCCGCGCGAAGGACCGAAATCCATGCGCGAGACCGTCCGGGATCTGTCAGTGGTCTTTCTTCCAGGCTTCCGAATTGACCCAGTAATCGAGGTTGGTCTGCAGGCGGCCGTCGAGAGCGACCTGGTCGAGGAAGAGGTTCATCCAGATCAGCAAATCGGGTGCGTCATAGCGCGTGGCGAAGGCGAGCGGCTCCTTCGACAGCATTTCCGGCATGATCGTGAAGGTTCCAGCCGGATAGGCGGTCGACTGGCCCTTGACCGCCGAGACGTCGTTGACGCCGCAATCGGCCTGACCGTTATTGACGGCGTCGAGCAGCAGCGGTCCGCCGCCCTTGTAGCTCTTGATGTCGCCGTTGGGGAAAGCCTTCTTGGCCTCCTTCTCGCCGGTCGCGCCCAGCAGCACGGCGATCTTCGTGCCCGGCGCCTTGCAGGATTCGGTCGAGGCGAACTTGCCGCCCGCCTTGGTGAAGACGGTGCTGCCCGTGTACATATAGGGCTTGGTGAAGGCGACCTTCATCGCCCGCGCCAGGGTCGGCGTCATGTCGGCGACGAGGAGATCGGCCTTGCCGGAAAGCAGCGCCGGGATCAGGCCGTCCCAATCGAAGTCCAGGAAGGTGATCTTCACGCCCATTTCCTTCGCCATCAGCTCCGCGAGTTCGACGGAACTGCCGGTGCGCTCGCCCTTGGCGCCGACCAGGGAGAAGGGGGGCCCTTGTGTCTGCACCGCGACGCGCAGCTCCCCGCGCTTGATGATGTCGTCGAGGGTTCCGGCATTTGCAGCGCCGGCGATACTCAGCAGGGCAAGAGCTGCGACGAAAAGCTTGGCAAGCTTCATTGGCTATTCCTCTTCATTATCGTTGTAATTTCGTCCATTGCGGCGGCAATCCCGCCTCGCAAAATTTCTTCTCTCCTCATGAGTCCCAAGTCACAGTTTCCGCCACGTGAATCCCGCGCCTGGCAAGTTCGTCCAGGAAACGGCCATCGGGCACATGCGTCAACGGATTGAGCAGGCCCGGCTCGGTGATTTCGCCGCGCGCCAGCATCTGCGCCACGATGCTTGCCGGATATCCGACGCCGAGACTCATGCCGAACAGGCCGGATTTCAGATCGCGTTCGATGACGAGGTCCGACGTTACCGTCTTGCGCCGACCAGCTTCGATGCCGCGGAAGACATTACGCATGACGCACAGATCCTTCTCGTCCGGTCCGTACTGTAGTTGAGGGCCGAGCAGCCGGCCAAGAAATTCCCGCGGGCTGACGCGCGCAGCCAAGCCCGGCACCGGCTCTTCGGAGAGGAAGCCGAGTTCTTTCAGCGGCGCCCAGAACGCCGACCATCCTGGCCAGCGCAGGGAATAGCGGCCGCTGCGCTGCAACCCCTCCGCGGCGCCGAGCATCGCGGCATAGCGGGACGCGTCGCCATTGGGGAACGCCTCGAGCCTGCCGAGCCCCTCGACCTCGATCTCGTGAATGAATGGATTGTCGTGTTGCCGCGCGGCCGGCACCTCGATCCGTTTGCCGCCTTCCACGAGCACGCTGTCGCGGTTCTGGCTCATCAGAACCATGTCGAAATTCCAGCTCACCTTGTAAGCGAGCGGCTTAGGCATGGCTTTCGGCTCGGGGATGCCGCCGCAATAGGAATCGATGGTGTCGATGCTGTCGAATTGCCGCGCGGCGCGCGCGTAGAGCACGAGGTCGATGCCGGGATCGAGACCGCATTCGGTCATGATGGAAACACCGGCCTCTCGTGCCGCCGGGGCCAGATCGGCGATCGAATAGGTGTAATTCGTCGTGACCAGCGGCGTACGCGTCTCGATGGCGGCGAGAACCGCCTCGCGCATCAGCGGCATCGGCAGGAGATCGATAACGGCATCAACGTCCTGCATCACGTTTGCAAGCGCCGGGCGGAGTGGTCCTTCGGGGAGCGACGAACCGGACTTTGCCGAGGTCGCACAGGGCCGCCAGCCTGGACGCGCCGTCCGGCTGGGTATCGACGCAGATCACTTGCTCGACACCCCTGCTTGCGGCGAGATCGGCGATTGCCGCGCGGCCTTGCAGGCCAAGGCCGCCTAGAACCGCGATCTTCACGCCAATGCCCTGCGTGCCTGGACCCTGCGCGCGACGGAGGCTGATATCACTTTCAGCTACTCTTCCATGAGAGGAAAATGATCCTACGTTCGAACTCCGCAAAAGGCAATGCGACGCCGAGAGACCTTGCTGCACCTGCGCTCATCATAGATCTTGATCTCCGGATCAGCACGAGGCGCTGACGCCACGGCTTCGACAAAAGCGCAGCGCAGCCCTTATTGCCTTGCCTGATGATCCGGCCATGAAAGGTCTCCTCAGCCGAAGAATGTGTCGAGGGTACGATGCCGGGATGGGCGGCAAGGCAGCCGAACGCGCGCAGCGATATGGCCGGAGTAGTCGAAGAGCGGACGCTCACGCATGCCGCTTTGGGCCGCAAGCGGCTGTCGAGAGCGCTCATGACCCAAATCGAATTGGCTCGGCGATCGCCCGGCAACAGGCGTCCCGTCCTGTTTTGGCGAGGCTTTCACGCAGCATTATTGGTGGTTGCCACCTTCGGCAGGATGTGCGGAACGGCTGGAGCCTTCGATCGCTCGCGGCTAAGCTTGTGCGACGATGCACAGGCTTGGCCACCATGGATTGGGATGATCTACGCTACTTTCTTGCCGTCGGGAATGCGGGTTCGCTCGCCGGCGCCGCGCGCACGCTCGGCGTTAATCACACGACGGTGCTGCGCCGCATCGGCGCTTTCGAGCAACGGCTCGGGCTGAGGCTGTTCGAGCGCCTGCCGACCGGCTATGTGCTGACAGCCGGCGGCGAGCAGCTGATTGCTGCAGCACGCCACATCGATGCAACCGTGACAACGCTTGAGCGCAAGCTTGCAGGACAGGATCTCCAGCTTGCCGGCACCGTTCGTGTCACGACCACCGACACGGTGATGGGCTCGATCCTGCCCGCGATCCTCGCCGAGTTCCGCCGCAGCCATCCGGGCATTCAGCTAGAGATCGCGGTGTCCAACCTGATGTTCAATTTGACCAAGCGCGAGGCCGACGTTGCGATCCGGCCAGCCGCCGACCCGCCCGAGACGCTGATCGGCCGGCGCATCGCGGCGAATCGCCTTTGCCATCTATGGCAGCCCCGACTACCTCGCGAGACGAGGCAAAACGCTGGAGCTTGCC
Organism: uncultured Alphaproteobacteria bacterium; assembly: GCA_963842775.1. Lineage (GTDB taxonomy): Bacteria > Pseudomonadota > Alphaproteobacteria > Rhizobiales > Rhodomicrobiaceae > R-RK-3. Next base: position 88,209 of record CAWJHQ010000001.1, read on the forward strand.
GATCATCAATGGGTTGCGCCCGATGAAAGCCTCGCCGGCACGGCGGTTGCTCAATGGATGCGCAAGCAGCTGCCGCAAGCCGAAATCACGCTTGCCGCGGATTCCCTGCTGGCCTTGCGCCAAGCCGCGCAGGCCGGCCTCGGCCTCGTGGCGCTGCCGTGCTATCTCGGGGACACCTCACCCGATCTCGTCTGCGTGCATCAGCCTATTCCCGAATTGGAGACGGCGCTGTGGATACTGACGCATTCAGATCTCCGCCACACAGCACGGGTAAGGGCATTCACTGAGTTCGCCGGCAATGCATTCGCGCGACGCCGCGAGCTGCTTGAGGGCGCCTTGGCGCGCCCGCGTCCGCGCAGGTGACGCCTTTGCCGGGCTCATTGCGTCTCGCCCCGCCATTCGTCCCCCGGCTGTGCAAATACGCAGCGTGACAGGGCGATAGCGCACATCGAAGTGTGCCTATGCACATCCTATGTTCCGGTTCGAAGCGCTCGATGTGACGCTGCACGCCCCTCAACAAGAATGGATGGAGATCCTGTCATGGACGACTCTCTTCGTACCCCTGTCTCTCCTTGCAGGGAGTCTGCTGGCTGTGCAGGCGGGAGCCAACACGCAGCTCGCCAAGGCGACCGGTAGCCCGTTCGCCGCCACGACCATCCAGGTCCTCATAGCCGGCACACTGCTGCTCACGGTGGCCGCCGCAAGCGGCACGCTGTTCGCCTTCGGCAGGCTGCCGGATGTACCCTGGTGGCACGCAAGCGGTGGCATCGCGACCGCGATCTACGTCGCCTCGACGATCCTGCTGTTTCCGCGCCTTGGTGCGGTCGTGACAGTCGGACTGTTCATCGCCGGGCAGATGCTCGCCTCGCTTGGCCTCGATATGCTCGGCGTCCTTGGCGTTCCCCAGCAGCCGCTGGAGACCAGCACTGTCATCGGCACGCTTGCCGTGCTCGCCGGCGCTGCGGCGATTGTGCTCGGCCAGAAGGGCGCCGCTGCGGCGTTGTCCACCTCAGCGTTCGGATGGATCCTGCTCGCGCTTCTCGCCGGTGCGGTGCTGCCCGTTCAGGGGGCCGTCAACGGGCTGCTGCGCGGCGATATCGGTGCGCCGTTCGTCGTCGGCACGGTGAGCTTCGCGGTCGCAACCCTGGCCATGATCCTCGTGCTGTCGGCCACGATCGCCTTGTCGGAGGCCCCAAGGCCGCAACTCGCCGGCATCGCGAAGATGCCCTGGTGGGGCTGGCTCGGCGCCTTCTGCGGCGCCACCTATGTGACCACGGTCTTCACAGCAATCCCCGTCATCGGCACGGCCGCGGCAGTCGGTCTCACGGTCGCCGGCCAGCAGATCGCATCGCTATTCGTCGACCGCTACGGCTGGTTCCGCCTGCCGAAACGCGAGATCTCCGGCCTGCGCCTGGCAGGCGTCGCAATCCTGCTGATCGGCGTCGGTCTTATCCAGCTGCTTCTAAGCCGCTCTCTCGATGGGCGAAACGTCCATTCGCACCACCTTGCGGAGATCAGCGGCAAGGCGTTAGTCGCCTTCGAGTCACACACCGTCATCGGGTTCCTACGCCCCAACTCGCCCACCAGCATCGCGCCATCTCGGACGCTTAGAGCGCTTCCCGAAAAGTGTTACGCGGTTTTCGGATAAGAAGCGCGATCAAACAAAGAATCGAGAGCGGTTTCCGATTCGAATGAAGCGGGACCCGCTCTAGTTCCCATACCAGTCCAGCACCCGAAGGGCGCGGAGGGTGTTCCAGCGGCTGGCCCTGCCTACCCCGATTTCCATGTCGAAGGAGAGCCGGACCCGATCGGGATGAAGGCCGTTGAGCGGCCACCGTCCGTTCTGGTGGCGTCTCTTCTTCACCAGTTCGACCGCCTCGGCGACCCGTTCATCGGGAGGGATGCCGGCGCTGCGCAAGTAGTCCAGCCCCCGCAGCACGTCGTAATGCCAGATGGTCGGAAAGGAGAAGCGCGTCCAGCGGCGATCGATCACCTCGCCCGATGACAGCGACCTGAGCATACGGCGCTCCAGGAGATAGTCCTGTCCCCGAATCCGAGCGTCTGTCACCGCTGCCCTTGGCGCCCCGCGCCTTCTCATACTCCAGAAGCCCTTCCAGGACGCAGATGGTGGAGTGGAACGAGGATCGCTTGCTCGGCGGGGCCTCGCAGTTCCAGCCGCCATCCTCGAGCTGCTCACCGAGCAGGCGCTCAAGCAGCCGCTCGCTGTCCTCACCGAAATAGGCGCCCGCTGCCAGTATCCTGCCGTTGATGCAGGCTTCGGTCTCGCCGTCGAAGAAGGGCCGCCCGTCGAGTTGCCACCAGGTGATGCGGTCGCGAACGAGGCCTATCGCTTTGCGGACTTGCTCACTCGCAGGATCCACGCCCAGATCCTTCAATATCGCCAGGGCGTCGTTGGTGGTCATCCATCCGTGCTTCTGGTCGTCGCCCCAGTGACCATCGGGCGTTTGAAGGCCGAGGAGCTGGGCGCCCCAGCCCTCCGAGGCGACACGCGACCGCTCGGCCGCGACGGCTTCGCCGGGCTCATCGGTGAGGTCGCGCATCACCTGCCACCGGATCGAGGGATCGGAATCGAGCAACCATTTTATGACAGCCGACCGGCTCGCCATGCCTCTCTCCGCTGCTGCTGACAGACAAGGCGGCATCCAGTCACCAGAATTCGACGAAATTTGGGACCGCTGCGTCGGCCAGATACCGCCCACTGCTGTTCCCTCAGGAACTGCCGAACGTCGATGACAGGCGCATCCTCGCAGGCGTGGGTCACGCCCGCACTGGGTCCGGCATTCCGGATGACATCAATGGGGTCATGACATGAAAGAGTACAATACGGAACAGGCGCCGCATCTCATCCGCGCACTGGATGATGCCGAAATCGAGACGGTCAGCGGCGGCGAGGTGAAAATGACAGGACAGGCCTACATTCCCTTCGTTGGCACATTTATGTGGTTCGACAATGGTGGCTTGAGTTTTATGGGTGACGACTTGCTGGTGATTAACGACTATGACTGAACGGTGACTCGCCTCAACTGAGACATTCCGTTCGGCGCGGGTCGCGCATGCGTCGGCGCACGACACTGCGGCCCGCGTTGAGGCTCAATCGCCGTCAACGCGGAGAGATTTCTGCCCGCCTGATCGCCACAGCACAAGGCCATTCCGCCGCCCATAGAACAGGGTGCATTCCGCGGCGAGCGGCTATGCGAGATCGGTGACGGCAAAGGCCTCAGGATGCCGCCCGGCTCGATAGAGGCGTATCATCTGCGCAAAAGCTGCCTCAAGATTTCGCGCGTAGCCCTCGATGTCGAAGAGCGGCGCGGTGAGCCGGTCCCGCGCCAGCTTTTCGCGTAGGGCCGTTAGTGTCGGCCGATCGGCCGCCAGTTGCAGCGCGAGGGCTTCATACTCATCGAGCGAACGGGTCACGAGTTCCGGAAGGCCGCAGGCATGCAGCAGACTGCCGGCGACACGCCCCACAAAAATTTCACCCACGCAGGTCACGACCGGCACGCCGCACCACAGCGCCTCGCTCGCGGTCGTGTGGGCGTTGACCGGCAGGTTGTCCAGAAACAGATCTGCGAGCGCATAGCGGGCGAGATGTTCAGCGGTCGGCAGCTTCGGGGCGAAGACGAGTCTCCCCGGATCGACGCCACGCTCGGCTGCATGCCTTTGCAGATTTGCCTTCGCCAGAGGATTTGCATCGAGCAGCCACAGCACACTTCCGGGCACTTTGCCGAGCAGGCGCATCCAGATGCTGAAAACCGGTGCCGTGATCTTATAGGCGTTGTTGAAAGAACAGAGCACGAGGGCGTCGCCAGGCAGACCGCATTGCGCCCGCGTCGGGGGAGGTTCGGCGGCTTTGCGCAACCGGTCATTGGGCTGGTAGCAATCCGGCAGATGCACGATGCGCTCATCGAAAAACGGCTGATGCTCCATGGGTGCGATGAACGGGTCGGCGATGATGTAGTCGATAAAGTCGGCGCCCATCGTGCTGGGATAACCGAGATAGTTCACCTGGATGGGCGCGGGGCGGTGGGCCATGATCGCGGACGGCCCGTTGCGGGTGTAGCCTTTCAGGTCGATGAGAATGTCGATGCCGTCCGCGGCGATGCGCCTCGCGACTTCGGCATTGGGCAGGCCGGTCACCACGGCAAAGCGGTCGAAGCCGGCGATGAGCCTTTGCCGCATGGCGCTGCCGTCGTCGGGGCTGAGGCAATAGGCGAAAATCTCGAAGCGGGCGCGGTCATGGCGCTCGATCAGTTCCGCGATCAGGCTCGCGGTCGCGTGATCGAAGAAATCGGAGGAGACGTAGCCGACGCGGATCGGGCCGCCTTGATCCGGCCGACGCATCGCCGCGGATAAGGACTCCGTCTTAAAGCCCCCGGCCCAGGCCCGTGCGAGCGCCAGATGATCATCCGGCGAACAGGCCATGGCCAAGGCGGCGAATGGATCAACGCGTTCGCCACTTTCGCGAATCGCTGCCACGGCTTGCCGTTCGGCGTCCTCCAGCCCCTCCCAGTCGCAAATCTGGCGGCGCAGCGTGCAATAATCATATTGCGCGGTGGCCGGAGGGTCGGGCAGGGCGAGCAATTCGCGATAGATGCCCGCTGCTTCGTCGAACCTGCGTTGATCCTTCAGCACGCTGGCCAGACCGGCGAGGACGAAATCCGCATCGGGCGCCAGCCGCACCGCTTGCCGCAAAGCCGCGAGCGCCTCGTCAGCGAAGCCGGTGCGTTGCAGCAGCAGGCCGATATTGGTGAGCGCCTCGATGAGCTCCGGTTTCAGCGCAAGCGCTTGCCGATAGGCGGCGAGCGCCTCTTCATTGCGCCCCAGCGCTTGCAGCGTCAGCGCCTGATTGGCATAAGCCTCGGCGCAATTCGGGTCGGCTTCGATGGCGCGGCGATTGGCGGCGAGCGCGGCGTCGAAGTGCTTCCCGGCATGCAGCACATTGCCCAGCCTCGTATGAACGAGCGCCAGCGCCGGATCGAGCCTGAGCGCTTCTTCATAGGCCGCAACGGCTTCGGCGAGCTTATCCCGGCGGTGAAGGATCAGCCCCTTTCACGCCATAGGCCTGGGCAAGCGCCGGCGCCAGCCGGATCGCGGTTTCGCAGGCGGCCTGCGCCTCTTCCAGCCGGTCGAGCGAGACAAGCGCGTCGGCGCGGCTCGCATGGGCGGCGGCGAAGCCTGGCAGCAGCGCGACGGCCTTCGCATAGGCGCGTTCCGCGGCGGCATGGTCGCCCTTGCGTTGCATCAGGTCGCCGAGATTGCTATGCGCTTCGGCGAAGGCTCCATCGAGCGAGATCGCCTTCCGGCAGGCTTCGATTGCCTCTTCATCCCGCCCAAGCTGCATGAGGATGACGCCAAGATCGGAATGGGCCTGCGGATAGGTTGGCTTGAGGGCCACGCAGCGGCGCAGGAGCTGGATCGCCTCCACGCTTTCCCCAAGCTGGTGCTCGACGACGCCTAGGTGGTGCAGAGCGAGGATGTGGTTGGGCTCGGCGGCGAGCAATCGCCGATACGCCGCGCGGGCCTCGCTGAGCCTGCCCGCCTGCAGATGCTGGACAGCGGCCACCAGCATTGCTTGACCGCCTTGGGATGCCGCCGGTTTGTTCCCGATTTTCCGCTTCATGACAGCGACGGATTTCCGCTCCTGCGTTGCTTGCGGGCGAAGTTTAGGGCGGCAGCCTTTGACGGAGCTTGCGGCGGGGTTCATTCTGGCGGCCGAATCCCCATTCGGCATCCAAAGGACGACCCGCCCATGAACATCGACCTCACCGGCAAGACCGCCATCGTCACCGGCTCCACCCTCGGCATCGGCCATGCGATCGCGAAAGGACTTGCCGAATGCGGCGCGACCGTTGTCGTGAACGGCCGCAAGCAAGAGGCGGTCGATAAGGCGCTGGCCCAACTTGGCGCGGCTGTTCCGGGGGCGGCATTGCGCGGCGTCGCCGCCGATCTCGGCACGGCGGAGGGTTGCGACGCGCTGCTTAGGGCCGAGCCCGCGGCTGACATCCTCGTCAACAATCTCGGCATCTACGGCCCGAAGGATTTTTTCGAGATCGCCGATGCGGAATGGGCGCGCTTCTTCGAAGTCAATGTCATGTCCGGGGTGCGCCTTTCCCGGGCCTATGTGCCGGGCATGGTCGAGCGCAAATGGGGCCGGGTGATTTTTCTATCCTCGGAATCGGCGCTGAATATCCCGCCCGATATGGTCCACTACGGCGTCACCAAGACCGCTAATCTGGCGGTCTCGCGCGGGCTGGCGAAGCGGCTCGCAGGAACCGGCGTGACGGTGAACGCCGTGCTGCCCGGCCCGACCATATCGGACGGCGTCGAAACCATGCTCAAGGCGACCGCTGAGAAATCAGGCCGCACGGTCGAGGAAGTGGGCGCCGCTTTCGTCAGGACGAAACGGCCCAGCTCGATCATCGGGCGCATGGCCACGGTCGAGGAGGTCGCGAATATGGTTGTCTACGTCGCCTCTCCGCTTGCCTCGGCGACGACGGGCGCTGCCCTGCGCGTCGATGGCGGCGTGGTGGATAGCCTGAGCTGAGCCAATCGCGATGGCCGTGTCGTTCCAACGCCGGCCACGCACGCGTCAGACCTTCACCGCGATCACCTCCATGCCGCTGTCGTCGCGCTCGCTCACTGCGTAGGCGGCGGGCTTGAAGCCGTGCGTTTGCAGCAAGGCGTAGAGCCGCTCGCGGGTAAAATTGTGATAATGCTCGATGTCGCCCCAGAAGGGATTGTTGCCGCTGGTGTCCAGCAGACGCCAGACGATGGTCGCCATGTTCGGCAGCGCGACGAACAGCACACCGCCCGGCTGCAACAGGCGGTGGACGGCGTCGAGTGTCGCCCGCGGATAGGGCGCGCGTTCGAGGTAATCGGCGATGGAGACGACGCTGAACCGGCCGGGAAAGTCCAATTTTTCGATCGGTGCGCAATGACTTTCGTAACCGAGCCCCTTCAGCGCCTGGGCATTGTCGGGGTGCAGATCGAGGCCGACAGGGCGAAAGCCCCATTCCTCCGCCGTAAACAGCAGCGAAGCGCTGCCGAAACCGACATCGAGCCAATCCCCGCTCGCCTTGTGGCGCGCGACATTGCCGACGATCCGCGCCGAGATGATGCGCCCGGCCTCGATATCGTGGCCGACACGGCTGTCCGGCGCGCTCTTGGCGAAGACCGCATTGACCGTTTCCGGCGCAAAATAGCCCTGGGTGAAAACATGCTGACAGGAGCCGCAGCGGCACCAGATCATCGCCGGAGGCAGCGTCGCGTCGTAGCGGGGATGGTGCGTGCAATCCGCCTCTTTGTAAGGTGAAATCTCCGGGCTGTTGCAGAGGGGGCAGGCCTTGTAGTCGATGCGCGCCGCAGGCAGGTGCGGGGCGATGGATTTCGGCGCGGATGGTTTAGCGGCCGGTTCGGGCTTCGCCGCCGCGGCTGGCGCAGCCCGGCGCTCCTCATCCGGCTCATCGATCTCCGTCACCGAAAAGGCGCGCGGCGCGTGGCCATCGGCGCGAATGTCGGCCATATGCTCGAACGCCGCCTCCAGCCCCCGTGTGTAGCGCGCGATGTTGAACAGCGGCGCATCTGATTTGTTGCGCGCCAGGCGCTGGCGAAGCTCTTCAAGCTGCTCCAAATCACTCGCGAGACGGAGTGCCGTCGCCTCATATTCTTCAAGGCTATAGGTGACGAGCTCATCAAGATCGACGGCCTTCAGGAGGCTGCCGCAGACTCGCGCGACAAAACTTTCACCGGCGCAGGTCAGGACGGGCAGGCCCGCCCACAGGGCATCGCTCGCGGTGGTGTGCGCATTGACGGGAAGCGTATCGAGGAACAGATCCGCCAGAACGTGACGGGCCAGATGGTTCGCCAGATCGGTTTTCGGAGCAAAGATCAGCCGGGCCGGATCGACGCCCTCCCGCGACCGCTTTGCGCTGCAGATTATCCTGCACCAGATCGTTCGCTTCCAGCAGCCAGAGCACGCTGCCCGGCACCGCTTTCAGCAGGCGCATCCACACGCCGAAAATTTGCGGCGTGATCTTATAGCTGTTGTTGAAGCAGCAGTAGACGAAGGCGTCTTCCGGCAAGTTGCATTCGGCGCGTGTCGGTGTCCTGGCCGCGATCGCCCGTTTTGTATCGTTGGGCTGATAACAGCCGGGAAGATGCACGATCTTCTCGTCATAGAAGGGCTGCTGATCCGTCGGCAGAATGAAATCGTCGGCAATGATATAGTCGATGAAATTCGCGCCCATCGTTGCGGGAAGCCGAGATAATTCACCTGGATCGGCGCGGGGCGACAGGCGAGGATTTCGGTGCGCGCGTAGGATGTGTAGCCCTTGAGGTCGACGAGGATATCGATGCCGTCCGCATGGATGCGTCTGGCGGCATCGGCGTGGGCGAGTTGGCCGATGCAGGCAAAATTATCGAACCCGCTGATCAGCCGCGCCCGAAGATCGCTGCCGTCCTCGCGGCTGAAGCAATAGCCGAAGATTTCGAAACGCGACCGGTCATGGCGTTCGATCAGCTCGGCCATCAGATTCGCGGTCGCGTGCTTGTTGAAATCGGCTGACATGTAGCCGATCCGGAGCCGCCCGTTCCGCGAAGCGCTGCGCGGCGGGCGATGGGTGAACGGTGTCGGCAGGCTGCTGGTCAGGGTCTTCGCCCATTCGCGTGCGCAGAGCAGGTGCTCTTCGGGACCGCAGGGAATATTGAGAACCGGGAAGGGTGCGATGTGCTTGCCGCGCTTGTAGGTCTGGGCAAGGATTTTTTCTTCCGCCGCGGCGATGCCGTCCCAGGCGCAGGCATGCCGGCACATATTGTAGTGCTCGACGAGGGCGGTGGGATGATCGGGATCGATCGTCAGCGCCTTCGCCTGCAAAGCGAGAGAGTCGGCGAGATTGTTCTGTTCCCACAGGGCTCCGGCGAGATTGACGTAAGGATGCAGCAGGTCCGGGTTGAGTTCGATCGCCTTCCGGTAGGAAGCGGCTGCCTCATCATGCTTGCCTACCGCATCCAGCGCGACACCGAGATTGGAATAGGCTTCCGCGTAGCCGGGCTTCAAGTCGATCGCGGTTTCATAAGCCCTGCAGGCATCGCTGTTTCTGCCGAGTTGCTTCAGCGTAATGCCGAGATTGCTATACGCCTCCGCATAGCCGGGCTGCAGGGCGATGGCGCGCTGGTGAAACTGCATTGCCTCTTGCAGATGTCCGGTTTCCTGCAGCACGCAGCCAATGTCCGAGTAGATGGGAGCGAAATCCGGTTTTAGCTCGATCACCCGGCGATAGGTGGCCATGGCTTCGCCATAGATGCCCGCCATCCGCAATGCGTGACCGTGCGCGGTCAGGGTTTCCGGATGGTTCGGCGCGAGGTCGACGGCGCGCTGGGAGCTGATCAGTGCGTCTTCCAGATCGCCCATCAGCAGCAGCACCGAGCTGAGATTGGCGTGGGCGTCGGCGAAATTGGGCGCCAGTTCGATAGCGTGGCGGTAGCAATCCGCAGCGTCCTGGAGCTGCCCCATCGCCTTGAAGACATTGCCGAGATTGGAAAAAGCGGGATGGAACCCAGGCTTGATGGCGATCGCCTTCTCGCAGGCGATCTGAGCGTCGTCGAGTTCGCCCAGATCCTTCAGCACCACGCCGAGATCGGAATAGCCTTCGGCAAGATTGGGATGCACATCCAGACATTGCCTGATCAGCCCGACGGCGCGTTTCAAATGGCCCTGCCGATAGGCGATCAGCCCGAGCAGATGCAGGCCTTGCCAGGACTCCGGATGGGCCTCGACGATCTCCCGCAGCAAAGTGGTGGCTTCATCCAGCCGTCCGGCCTTGAGATGGTCTATCGCTTCCATCTGGCGGTCGGCGTGTTCGGGGCGCGGCTGTGGAGGCGCGGCAGGCGCGCGCGAAGGCTGATTCGCAGGCTGCCGCTGTTGCTTGCGCTTCATATCCGCCCCGCTTTTTCATTTTTGGTTCATTGAGAGAGCGGCAAACCTGCGCGAAGCTTGCCGCCGGACAGATATCCAATAGTTCCAAGAGTTTTGCGGATGGCTGAAGAAGAATGACCCAATTTGAGACAATCGGCGGTTTTCGTCATTTGCGGGCCGGGAAGGAGGCGCAAATTCTGAGTGCGCGGTGCAACGTCATTTGACGCGGAGGGTTGTGCTGCTTAAATTCTTTCTGGGAATTCGCGTATTCGTTGAGAATCACATTGTCCACTCGTCCGATACCGCCAATCATGCAGCGCGCTAAAGACCTTCTGGGTAAGGATTTGACGTCGGCGCCATTCGGGGCGAGTGGCGAAATCGCCAGCGTGAACAATCTGAATCAGCGCTCGCGCGCGATTTTCCGGCAGATTATCGAATCCTATCTGGCCACCGGTGAGCCGGTCGGATCACGCAATCTCAGCCGGACGCTGCCGATGGCGCTGTCGCCCGCCTCGGTCCGCAACGTCATGGCCGATCTGGAGGCGCTGGGCCTCATCTACGCCCCGCATACGAGCGCCGGACGTCTGCCGACGCAGTCGGGTCTGCGGCTTTTTGTCGATGGCCTGCTGGAATTGGGCGATCTCGCGCCGAGTGAACGCGCGCATATCGAAGCGCAGATTTCCGGCCCGCACGGGCTGAACGAGCTGCTTTCCGAAGCCAGCGAGATGCTGTCCGGCCTGTCGCGCTGCGCCGGCGTGGTGCTGACGGAAAAGCTCATTCACCGCGTCAAGCACATCGAATTCGTGAGCCTGGAGGCGACAAAGGCGCTGATCGTTCTCGTCGGCGAGGATGGCACGGTGGAGAATCGCGTCCTGTCGCTGCCGGAGGGGCTCCCCTCCTCCGTCCTCACCGAAGCGACCAATTATCTGAACTCCCGCCTGCCGGGGGTGACTTTCGGCGAAGCGCGCCGGCGCATCGAGGAAGAATTAACCGCCAAGAAGGCCGAACTCGACGAATTGACCGCAAAGGTCGTGCAATCCGGTCTTGCGCAGTGGTCGGGCGGGAAGGACGATATGCGCAGCCTTATCGTGCGCGGCCAATCGCACCTGCTCGAGGATCTGAAGGCGTTCGAGGATCTGGAGCGCGTGCGGCTGCTGTTCGACGATCTCGAATCGAAGCGGGAGATCATGCAGCTGCTGACGCTGACGGAACAAGCCGACGGCGTGCGTATTTTCATTGGATCCGAGAATCAGTTGTTTTCCCTGTCGGGATCGTCGCTCATTGTTGCGCCCTTCAGCGATACCGAGCACAAGATTGTCGGCGTTCTGGGGGTGATCGGGCCCACGCGTCTGAATTATGCCCGTATTATCCCCATGGTAGATTATACAGCGCGCTTGGTTGGACGCCTGCTCACTTGATTAATTTCCGCTTCTAGCCAATATCCGGATCACATTCGCTCCAGCGTCGGAGCTCTTCCAAAGAGAGGGTAGAACCGCAATGGAAGAAGACAAGCGAGGCCCTAATGAAGGCGCTGAGGAGCCCGCTAACGGCATGGCGCATAGCGACGAAGGCGAAACGCGGCCGAACTCCGAGACACAGATTGCAGAATTGGTAATAAAGCTCTCAACCGAACTTGAGGCTACCAAGGCTGAAAATGAAGAGCTGAAGGATCGTTCGCTTCGCCTCATCGCGGAAATGGAGAATTTGCGCCGCCGCACCGAGCGGGACAAATCCGAATTCGCCAAATATGCCATCTCCGAATTCGCCCGCGACGTGGTGGGGGTCGGCGACAATATCCGCCGTGCGATCGAGGTCGTCCCGAAAGATCTGGTCTCCACCGATCCGGCGCTTGGCAGCCTGATCGAAGGCATCGAGGTCACCGAGCGCGAATTGCTGAAGGTGCTGGAGAAATTCCAGGTGAAGCGGTTCGACCCGCTCGGCGAGCCGTTCAATCCGCATCTGCATGATGCGATGACGAAAATCGACATCCCCAATGTTCCGGCGGATACGGTCGTGCAGGTCATTCACGCCGGCTACATGATCGATGAACGCGTGCTGCGCCCCGCCGCCGTCATCGTTGCGAAAGGCAGCGTCAGGCCCGAACCGCCGGTCGCATCCGGCCATCAAGGCGGTGGCGATCAGGTTCCGCCCGGCGCGATGAAGGTGCCGGACGATGTCATGTCGTCGGCGTCCGCTCGCGATACGGCGCAGCATAAGCCGCCGCGACCCGACGTGCAGCAAACCGTGCTGGGCCGGGAGTTCCACGCCGATCAGCCGCCCGAACGCCGACGGCAAAATTCGTCCGGCGCCAGCGCGGCGGAGCGGGTCGCGCCATTCCGCCGCCGCGCGGCTGGCAAATCGCCGCATAATGACCAAAGACCGCAAAATGGTCAGGGCGGGAATAAGGCTTCGACGTTGCACAAGCCGGTGATCAGCAACGAATAGCGGCAAATCTACAGCCTGCCGCTTTCTTCGGTGGTTCAGAGATGCCTGTCCGGGGTCGGGGCCGGAGAGAGTTCGTGCGAAAGCGCGGGCGCGTCGACTGTGGCATATTCCTGCTTCAGCTCAAGATAACGGCGCATGCCGACGGGAATCAGCGCGAGATAGGTCAGGCATCCGAGCGTTAGCGTCATATAGGGATATGTCATAAGCGTTGCCGCCAGCACGACAACCAAAGCGATCACCGGGGCGATATAGTCGCGCGCGATCCGCCGCCCGATGAGCTTGCCGGAAAAGGTGCGCACGCGGCTGACCATCAGCGCAGCGATAATGAGCGCGTACAGGCTCAGCAGCGGCGGCAGCACCAACCAGGATTTCGGCACGCCCAACCCCTCCATATAGAGCGGCAGCATCAGCAATATTGCGCCGGCCGGCACCGGCACGCCGATGAAGAAGCCAGTCTCCCACATTGGTTTTGCCGGGTCGTCGAGGGCCACGTTGAAGCGAGCGAGCCGCAGGGCGCCGGCAAGGGCGAACATCAGCACCATGATCCAGCCCAGGCTCGACGCGCTGGAAAACCCCCACAAATACAGCACGATGGCCGGTGCTACGCCGAAACAGACGAAATCGGACAGCGAGTCCAATTCCGCACCAAAGCGGGACGACGCCTTCAACAGCCGCGCCATTCGGCCGTCCAGCCCGTCCAGCACCGCCGCGCCGCCGATCGCTGCAAGCGCCAGCTCGAAGCGGCCTTCGATCGCCATGCGAATCGAGGTCAGGCCGATGCACATGCCCAACACCGTGACCATATTCGGGATAAGCAGCCGGATGGGAATGCTGCGCTCGCGGGCGGCGCGAAACGCGCGGCGGCCTCTCATCATACGGTGCGAAAATCGGTGCTGCATGGCTAGGAGCATATTCCAGCAAAGTGGATACCGGTTGTGTCGCGAAAATGCGATCAAACGAAGAACTAGAGCATTTTCCAGCAAAGTGGATGCCGGTTTGCGTCGAGAAAATGCGACCAAACAAAGAGATAGAGCTCCGTCCCGGTTCGATGGAACAGAATGGATGCTAGTGACAGGCGAGCCATTCCGGTGCTGTCATGCGCGCAATCTAATCACCAATTGCAGGAAAATCCCACCATATCCTTTATCGTCTCGGGCGTAGCTCCTTCGGCCCGCAGGCTCCGTAACGCCTTATCCCGATGTGATTTTGCGAGCTTGCGGCCGTTCGGGTCGAGGATCAGCCGGTGATGGCAATAGAGCGGTTCGGGCAGATCCAACAGGACTTGCAGCAGCCGGTGGATGTCGGTGGCGGCGAACAGGTCCATGCCTCGCGTGACGTGGGTGATGCCCTGCAACGCGTCGTCAGTGACGACCGCGATATGATAGGTTGCCGGTCTCTCCTTTCGCGAGAGGACGACGTCACCCCAGCGCTCCGGCGTCGCGCCGAGCGTTTCGGCACTGAAATCCGTTCCGAAGGAGCGGAAGTACAGCGACCCGCCCAGCTTAGCTTGCGCCAGCGCCATCGCCTTCTTCATATCCAGCCGCAGCGCATAAGCCTCGCCTGCCGCGACGCGCAGAGCAGCCGTTGCCCGCGGCATGTCGCGGCAGAGACCGGGGTAGATGTACGCGCCGTCCGGATCGCGGGGGGCCGCCTCGCCGGTGGATTCCACCGCCGCAGCAATCTCCTTGCGCAAATCGAAGCAGGGATAAACGATACCCAGCGCCTGCAGTTGCTGCACGGCGGTTGCATAATCCCGCATATGCTCGGATTGCCGCCTGACGGGCGTCTCCCATTCTATGCCGAGCCAGGCCAGATCCTCATAAATTGCCGCCTCGAATTCGCGCTGAGACCGCTCCAGATCGATGTCTTCGATACGCAGCAGAAACCGTCCGCCGGCCCGGCGCGCCATCTCCTGGCCGAATAGGGCCGAAAAAGCGTGGCCGAGATGAAGGTGGCCGTTGGGGCTCGGCGCAAAACGGAAAACGGGCCGGAGATCATGCATCAGGCATCTTCACCCTTGGAATTCTTTCCGCAATATGCGTTCAATCCCGCTTCGCGAAGCTAGCCGAAGGAATTTTCATGACCGCCCCCGTTTCAAAGCTCGATGGCCCTCGCATGACGCCTGGGTCCGGCGGCGCGCCGAAACAGCTCGTCGTCTTTCTCCACGGCTATGGCGCGGATGGCAACGATCTCATGTCCCTCGGCCAGCATTGGCGCAGCTTGCTGCCAAATGCGGCGTTTGTCTCGCCCCATGCCCACGAACCCTGCGCGGGCAACCCATTCGGTGGACGGCAATGGTTCGACCTGACGATGGCCGATCCGCAGGAGCGCTGGCGCGGCGTGGAGAGAGCCGGCCCCGCTCTCAACGCATATATCGACGAAGAGTTGGCCGCCTATGGCCTCGGCGACGAGGCGCTGGCGCTGGTCGGTTTCAGCCAAGGTACGATGATGGCGCTCCATATCGGCCTGCGGCGGGCCAAGAAGATAGCCGCCATCGTGGGCTTTTCCGGAATGCTCGTCGAGCCGAACCGCCTGAAGGCCGACATCAAATCCCGCCCCCCGGTGCTGCTCGTGCATGGCGACCGCGATGAGGTCATCCCGGTCCAGGCGCTGCAACAGGCCCGAACGGCTCTCGCGGAAGCGGGAGTGGCCGTCGAATCGCACGTCTCCCCCGGCCTGACGCACGGCATCGATGGCGATGGGCTGGATATTGGCGGCCGGTTTCTGGCGAAAGCGTTCAAGGGCTGAGTCTGGGAACGAAACGCGATCGAATCACGGACACGGCTCTAGATCTTTGCCTTGTCGCATCGTTTTTGCGCGAAAACCGATTCACGCTTTGCGCATAATGCTCCAGCCGCCTCAACCCGCCGGCCGCAATTCGTCCTCGACGTAAGCTCTGAGTATCTCCGAGAAACTTGCGTCCGATCTGATGCCGAGCCGGCTCGCCTCATCGGAAACGAAGGCGTTCGGCCAGCCGTCGACAATGGCCTGGAGTTGGTCGTTGCGCTCCCAGCTGATCTTGCCGCGCGGTCCGGGATAATCGAAGCCAGCGAGCGTTTCCACCATCTCCGCGACGGTCACCGTCAACGATGGGAGATTCATGGCGCGCGTATGGCCGAAACGGTCTGCCGGTACTTCATGCAGCTTGATCAGCGCCGCGGCGATGCATCGGACCGAGGCAACGGGAATTTTCGTCTCCGGCATAAGTGGACAGATGACGTCCACCCCATGCAGCGGCTCCCGTACGATGGCGGCCACGCGATCCGATACGGATGGATTGGGCGATCCGGGCCGCAGCAGCACGACCGGCAGACGCAGCACACGCCCGTCGACGAAACCATGGCGGCTGTAATCGTTGATGAGCAGCTCGGCCACGGCTTTCGCGGTGCCGTAAGAGGTCTGCGGCGTTTGCGAAATCTTGTCGTCCACCCGTTCGGGCAGCGGACCGCCAAAAGCTGCGATCGAGCTGGGAAAAATGAAACGCGGCCGGTGCCCCCCCGACCGGCAATCCTCCAGGAGATCGATGACTCCAAGAAGGTTCACCTGTAATCCGCCTGCGAAATCGGCTTCCGCGTCCGTCGTCAGTGTTGCCGCCAGATGGAAAATGCTGTCGATCCGCCTGGCGAATAAAACGCGCCGGAACTCGGCTTTGCAGAAATCACCGACTTCAATGCGGACGCGCGGATCGGTGGCGAAGGCACTGAGCCCGGCGTCCGATCGGTCGGTAAGAATGAGTTCGCCAATCTGTTCCGCGCTGCCGCCGCTTCGCGTCAAGGCCGGCTCGTTCAGCAGCGCTGAAACCAGCCGTCTGCCGACGAACCCGCCCGCCCCTGTGACCAGAACGCGCATTCGCCCCTCCCCCCAACAATCTTGTTTATAATCGTTTAGTGACAAGCCATGGCGGCAAAATGGCTAGGCGGAATGTGCGCCTGGCACGCTTCGGAGGCAGAATTTGGACAGCGAAACCGATCGGCGAAGCGGTAATGGGAGCGGCGCGGACATTTGCATCATCGGGGCAGGCTCCTCCGGGCTGGTCACCGCAAAAATATTGAAACAGAAGGGCCTCGCCTTCGACTGCTTCGAGAAGGGCTCCGACATTGGTGGCATGTGGCGCTATGAGAATGACAACGGCCTCTCCTCCGCCTATCGCAGCCTTCATATCGATACCAGCGTCAAAAACCTCGGCTATTCCGATTTTCCGTTCCCGCCGGGTTCGCCCGATTTCCCATCGCATCACGACGTTCTGAGTTATTTCAGCGCGTTTGCCGACAGGTTCGGCCTGCGCGAGCTTATCAATTTCCGCATGGAAGTGACGAGCGTCACACCTGCCGGTGGTGGCGGGTGGACCGTGCGATTGCACGATGGAACGCAGCGGCATTACAGCTCCGTCATCGTCGCCAACGGTCACCTCTGGAAGCCGCGCATGCCTGCCTTCCCCGGCGCATTCAATGGCGAGACTTTGCACTCGCATTACTACCGCACACCGGAGCCTTATATCGGCAAGGACGTGCTGGTGGTCGGCATCGGCAATTCGGCGGTAGATATCGCCGTCGATATAGCCCGCGTTGCGCGCAGCCTGCGTTTGTCCACCCGGCGCAGCGCCTGGGTGCTGCCGAAATATATGCTCGGTGTACCCGTGGATCGCTGGGGCACGTTCCTTACCCGCAAGCTGAGGTTACCGGTGCCGGTCGCACGGGCGCTCGTCGGCCGCGTGGCAAGGCTGCTGATGGGGCCGCAGGAGCGCTTTGGCGTGCCCCGGCCGGCGCATCCCATCTGGCGCGAACATACGACGGTCAGCCAGGACCTGCTGCCCTATCTCGGCCATGGCTGGATTAAAATCCGGCCCAACATCAGTGCGTTGCGCGGCGATGAGGTCGTCTTCGAGGACGGCACGGCGGAGCGGTTCGATTGCATCATCTATGCCACCGGTTACAGGGCCGAATTCCCATTTCTCGCCCGCGAAATATTCGCCGTGGCCGACAACCAGAAAGTACGGCTCTACCGCCGCATGACACCGCCGGACCGGCAAGGGCTCTATTTCGTCGGTCTGGTACAGCCTATCGGCCCGACCATTCCGCTGGTCGAGCGTCAGGCCGAATGGCTTGCGGCGGTGCTTTCCGGCGAGGTCACGCTTCCGCCGCGCGACACGATGGAGCGCGAAATCGACCGCCACCACTCCGAGCTGACCCGCCGCTTTGTCGGATCGCCCCGCTATACCCTCGAGGTCGACTTCCGGTCCTACGTAAGAGAGCTCGCCCAGGATTGCCGCGAGCGGCGTGCTGGCGCATGATAAGTGTGGCATGGGAGGAGGGAAGGCATGAAAACGCTAAGCCGCGCCGGCAAGGGGCAGCGCGATGAATGAACGCGGCACTATCCCCGTCGCGGAGATGAAGGCGATGGTCGGCAAGGAGATCGGCGTCTCGGACTGGCTTGAGGTCACCCAGGACAAAATCAATGCCTTTGCCGACGTCACCGAGGACTGGCAGTTCATCCATGTAGACCCGGAACGCGCGGCGCAGACGCCGTTCGGCAGTACCATCGCGCATGGGTTTCTGACGCTCTCCTTGCTCTCGGCAATGGCGATGGACGCCGTCCCGCGCCTGGAGAACACCGCCATGGGCGTCAATTACGGCTTCAACAAGATCCGGTTTCTGTCGCCGGTACAAGCCGGAGCCCAGATTCGCGGCCGTTTCAAAGTGATGTCGGCGGATGAACTGAAGCCGGGCGAGTTGACCATCAAATATGAGGTCCAGGTAGAAATTGAAGGCCGCGAGCGGCCCGCTTTGACCGCCGAATGGATATCGCGGCAATATTTCCGCACGGCATGAGCGATGCCGGAAAAATGCACGCCGGAAAGGGAGAAAGCCAGGATGCGCTTCAAGGATTTGAGCGTGCTGATTACGGGCGCGGCGAGCGGCTTCGGGCGGCTTGCGGCGGAGCGCTTTGCGGCGGAGGGCGCAAAACTCACCTTGTCGGATATTTCGGCGGATGGGCTGGCCGAAACCGCCGCGAAGGTGCGCGCGCAAGGCGGCGAGGCCGCGACCATCGTCGGCGACGTGAGCGAGGAGCAGCATGCCAAGGATTATGTTGCGCTCGCGGTCAGCACCTATGGCCGGCTGGATATTGCCTTGAACAATGCGGGGATTGGCGGCGGACTGGCGATCATCCCCGAAATCACGGTCGAAAACTTCGATCGCATCATGGCGGTGAATGCGCGCGGCGTTTTTCTCGGCATGAAATATGAAATCCCCGAGATCGCCAAGGTGGGCGGCGGCTCGATCCTCAATGTCGCTTCGGCAGCGGGCGTGATCGGCGCTGGAAATTCCGGAGCCTATGCCGCATCCAAACACGCCGTCGTGGGGCTGACACGGGCCGGGGCGGATGAAAGCGCGCGCCACAACATCCGCATCAATGCAATCTGCCCCTCCTTCACCTCGACGCCTATGGTGGCGAAGATGGCCGAGGCGGTGATGAGCCAGCGGCATATTTCGCGCGAGGAGGCGCATAAGCGGATTGCGCGGCGCGTGCCGTTGGGCCGTGTCGCCGAGCCCGAGGAGGTCGTGCAGGCCATGCTGTGGATCGTTTCGCCGGAGAACAGCTTCATGACCGGCCAGGCGGTTTCAATCGATGGCGGCTTGACGGCCATTTAGTGCGCGCCCGGGAAAGTAGAAGCTGGTTTTCCTGTAGAATCGCTCGAAGCAAAGCTGGCTCCTGATGCAGATCGGCTGGACTGTCCCGCATTCCTTGGCGCCTGCCGACGGCGCAGTCCGGTCCAAACGGCGGGTTGCCGCCGCGATCCTGCTGATCGCGATGCTGAGCCTCGAAATGCTCAGTCTGCTCACCGGCGTCGCAATCGCCGCCTATGCCGCCTGGACCGCGATGCTGCTCTATTGGGTGGCCGCCGCCGACCTCTACACTGCGCGCGAGCGAATCATTCTGGCCATTTGCGCAGCCGCCAGCGCCGCTCTCATCTATAATGGCCGTTGGGATGCGCTGGGCCGGTCGCTCGATCAGGCGGCGTTTCTGGCCAGCTTCATTTCGATGATGGGTTTGCTGCGCGAAGCAGCGGCGCGTTCGCCCGCAGTCCTGACCTGCGGCGTCTACCTCACCATGCAACCGCCGCAGCGGCGCTATTTCGCAACGCATCTGGGCGGGCACGGCATGGGTGTCCTGGTCAATTTCGGCGCCATCAGCCTGCTTGCCCCGCTGATCCAGCGCGGCGTGAATGCATCCGGCGCGCCGCCCGATATTGCCCTGATCAGGGAGCGGCGCCAGCTTACGGCCTTGATCCGGGGCTTCTCCTGGATGGTGGTCTGGGCGCCGACATCGGTCACTCAGGCGCTGTTGGCGACGGCCATTGCGGGCGTACAACTGCACGGCCTCCTGCTTTACGGATTGCTGACTTCGCTGCTTATGCTCGGCGTCGGCTGGTCCGAGGATCGGCTGCACTGGCGCGGCCTCGCCAAGCGCGTGCGGGCCGATGGCTGGAAGGCCAGCCTGCCACCGCCCTTCCCGCGCCGGGCATTTTTGAGCCTCGCCGGCGTGTCCTCCGCAATTATCGCATCCGTGATTATTTTCCATTGGCTGTTCGGCGTGCCGACGACTCACGCGCTGATGATCACCGCGCCGCTGACGCTCATCGTCTGGCTCATCGCCCAAGGCGGCACGGCACATTTGCGGGCAAACACGCGCGGCATTCTTCTCGACGCCCTGCCCAATGGCGGGCGCGAAATCATCATGCTCGGCGCTTCCGGTTTTCTCGGCATTGCCGCTGCGGCGCTCGTGCCGGCAGGGCCGATCGCGGAGCTCATCGGTGGCTGGGGGCTGAGCCCGGCCATGTTCCTGATCGCGCTGCCGATTATTGTCGTCGCGGCCGGCCAGGTCGCTATCAGCCCCATTATGGTCGTGGTCTTCCTTGCCGCCGTGATTGGCGCGTTCCCGGTGCCCCTTGCCGATCCGACATTGACGGCACTGTCTCTCTCCTGCGGCTGGGCGCTCAGCATGACCGCCTCGCCGAATGCCTCGGGCGCAATTATGCTGGCGCGGATAACGGCGCGCTCGTCCTATCAGCTCACCTGGGAATGGAACTTCGCCTATAATCTGCTGGCGCTGGCCGTCCTCGCAATCCTGTTTGCCGTATTCACGAAACTGCCGATCATGGGGTGAAGCAATCCGATGCGCCAGCCGCTAGCCGGCCGCCGACATTGGCCGATATTCTGATGTGCAGAAACCTATTCCATTTCGATCGCGGAATGTTAGGCTGACGAAAATCGGAAAGAGTTCAGGGAAGGATGCCGATGAAGGCTGCGAATATGCCCGGCTATGTCGTCGGAGTGATAGGCGCAGGCGCCATGGGGCAGGGCATCGCGCAGGTTTCCGTGCAGAGCGGCGCACGCACAATTCTCATCGACGCCAAGCCCGGAGCCGTCGAAGCCGCACGAACGGCGATCGAGGGCCGGTTGAAGCGGCTCGCCGAGCGTGGCCAATTGCCCGAGCAGGACGTTGCCCAGGCGGCCAGGCTGCTGGAACTTGCCGGCGATGTTTCAGCCCTCGCGGATTGCGACGCGGTGATCGAGGCGGTTTTCGAGGACCTCGAAGTAAAGCGGTCGCTTTTCGCGCAAGTCGAGGCCGTCGTCTCGCCGGATTGCATCATCGCCTCCAACACCTCTTCGATCCCGATTTCGTCAATCGCCCGTGCCTGCGAAAAGCGCCACCGAGTCGCGGGGATGCATTTCTTCAATCCCGTGCCGCTGATGAAGCTGGTCGAGATCATCCAGGGCGCGGAGACATCGGAAGCGACGATGGCCAGCCTCGAAGAGCTGGGCCGCCGGTTCGGACGCACGCCGGTGCGCGTCAAGGACAGCCCAGGTTTTCTCGTTAATTTCGGCGGCCGCGCCTTCACCACAGAGGGCCTGCGCATCGCGCATGAGGGCGTCGCTACCCCGGCCCAGATCGACGCCGTGATGCGCGATTGCCGGCATTTCCGCATGGGGCCGTTCGAACTGATGGACCTGACCGGCATCGACGTGAATTTCCCGGTCAGCCTCATCGTCTATGACGGCTATATGCAGGACCCTCGCCTCAAGACCGCGCCGAACCATCAGGCGATGTTCGATAGCGGGCTGTGGGGCCGCAAGACCGGCGCCGGATGGTTCCGCTATGACGGCGCCGAGAAGATCGACCCGCCCTCGCCCGACCATGTGACGGATGCCGCGCCTGCTACCGAAGTGGCGCTGGCGGACGAGAACCGGGCGCTGGTGCATTTCTGCGCGTCCGTGGGCTTGCGGGTCGGCGCGGATGATGGGAAGAAACCGATTTTGGCGGCTCCGATCGGAGACGACGCAACACATACCGCCATTGCGACAAAGGCCGATCATCGCCGGCTCGTCTGTCTCGACCTCGCCTGCGATACGTCCAGCCGCGTCACCATCATGACGGCGCCCGGCGCCGATCCTGCGGTTCGGGACGCAGTCGCCGCAGCGCTCATCGCCGCCAAGCGCCGTGTCACCGCGATCAAGGACAGCCCCGGTTTCATATCGCAGCGCATGGCGGCGATGGTCGCCAATCTCGGCTGCTACATGGCGGAGATCGGGTTGGGCACGCCCACCGATATCGACACCGCGATGAAGCTCGGGCTCGGCTATCCGCTCGGGCCGCTCGAACTGGCCGAGGATCTGGGCGCGGCGAACGCGCTGCGGATCATGGAACGGCTGCAAGACATCACCGGCGAGGACCGCTATCGTCCAACGCTATGGCTGAAGCGCCGCGCCGCGCTCGGCCTTCCCATCCATACGCCAAGCTGAGAGGCTCCGATGCGCTGGAAACACCGCCCGGAAGGGTCCAATTGGGGCGAGTTCGGCCCGGATGATGAAAACGGACGCCTGAACCTCATTACGCCGGAAAAGGTGCTGCAAGGCATCGCGGAGGTGAAGGAAGGCAAGAGCTTCTGCCTGTCGCTGCCGCTCGACTATCCCGGCGGCAATTTGCTGAACCCGGCGCGCCATCCGCCTCAGCGGCTGGCGACACAGTCGATTGACGGCTCGCCGCGCTATCTCGCGCCGCTGTCCGAGGCCAATCCGGACCTGACCGACGTCGTCTGCGACGACCGCGTTCTGATCCACACGCAATATTCGACGCAGTGGGATGCCCTCTCCCACATCGGCTCCGAGTTCGATGCCGATGGTGACGGCGTCGCCGAGGTCGTCTTCTACAATGGCTGGCGCGGCGGCGAGCACATCGTTCTGGGCGCTCACGACCATGATCACGCCCATGGCGGCGAATGCAGCCCGTTCGAAGGTGCGGAAGCCAAGCGCCTCGGCATCGAGAAGATGGCCGAGCGCTGCGTGCAGGGCCGCGCGGTGCTGATCGATTTCCACGCCATCCATGGCGACGCGAAGGTCGACATCGATTTCCAGCTGCTCGACGAGGCCATGCGAGCGCAGAACGTCACGGTCGAGGCGGGCGATATGGTCTGCTTCCATACAGGCTGGAGCAGGAAAGTTCTGGAGATGAACCGGCAGCCGACGCCGGAGGTGCTGCATCATTCCTGCGCCGCGCTGCAGGGCCGCGATCCGCGACTGCTGGAATGGGTGCGCGACAGCGGCGTCGCCGCCCTCATCGCCGACAACTATGCCGTCGAACGCTATCCCAACCGCTCGGGCGAGGGCCGCCGCGCGCTGCTGCCGCTGCATGAGCTGTGCCTGTTCAAGCTCGGCATCCATCTCGGCGAATTGTGGTGGCTGAGCGATCTTGCCGCCTATCTGCGCAGCCAAGGCCGCAACCGCTTCCTGCTGACCGCGCCGCCCTTGCGTCTGCCGGGAGCCGTAGGTTCCCCGGCCACGCCCATTGCCACAGTCTAGAGCGGAATCAGGTTAGATGGAATCGATCAGCGCTATTAATTCAGTGTCATCCCCGCGCAAGCGGGGATCCAGTATTCAACTGCTGCTTCAATAGTTTACTGGATCCCCGCTTGCGCGGGGATGACAAAAGAGAGAAAGCCCGGACGTTTTCAATCGAAGTGATCATGCTCTAGAGGGTGCCGATGACAAGCCTGGACGATCTGCTCAATCCAAGGTCAATCGCCATCGTCGGAGCGTCCGACGACCCGACGCGGATCGGCGGACGTCCCGTCTCGCATATGATCAAACAGCGCTTCGAGGGCGGCGTTTATCCCGTCAATCCCAAGCGCGACACCATTCAGGGGCTCAAGGCCTATCCGACGCTCACCGATATCGACGGCGACGTGGATTTCGTTCTCGTGGCTGTTCCGGCGGCGGGCGTCGCAGAAGTCGTGCGGCAGGCGGCGGCGAAGCGGGCGAAGACCGTCATGGTGTTCTCGTCGGGTTTCGCCGAAATCGGCGGTAGCGGCGTCGCCATGCAGGATGAGCTGACCGCCCTGGCGCGCGAAACCGGCGTGCGCATCGTCGGGCCGAATTGCCTCGGCGCCTTCAATTCCAAGACGCGCTTCTACCCGACATTCACATCGACCATCGACCGCGCCACGCCCGTTCCCGGCGGCATTTCCATCGCCAGCCAGTCCGGCGCCTATGGCAGCCATATCTACATGGTCTCGCATCTGCGCGGCCTCGGCATCGGCTATTGGCTGACCACCGGCAACGAGGCCGATCTGCATATCGCCGAATGTATCCGCATTCTGGCCGAGCAGGACGATGTGCACACCATCATGGCCTATGCGGAGAGCATCAAGGATGGGCCGATGCTGGTCGAGGCGCTGGATACGGCGCGCGCCAATCGCAAGCCCGTGGTCTTCATGAAGGTCGGACGCTCCGAAGTCGGCGCGCAGGCGGCGAGTTCGCATACCGCCTCGCTCGCGGGCGAGGATGCGATCTACGACGCGGTGCTCCGCCAATATGGCGCCTATCGCGCCCGCAGCACCGAGCAGATGCTCGACATCGCCTATGCCTGCCGTCCGCGCATCTATCCGGTCGGCAAGCGCCTCGGCATCGTGTCGATTTCCGGCGGCGCGGGCGTGCTGATGGCCGATGCGGCGGAGGATTACGGCCTCGATGTCGCGCCGATGCCGCAGGATATGCAGGACGAGCTGAAATCGCTGTTGCCTTTCGCCTCGCCTCGCAATCCGGTGGACGTCACGGCGCAATTCTTCAACGATCTCAGCCTCATTCCCCGCTTCACCCGCGCCATGCTCGACCGGGGCGGCTATGATGGGCTGATCGGCTTCTGGACCTCGGTCGCCGGTTCGCCGCTGCTTGCGACGCCGCTGCTGAACTACCTCACCGAAACCATGTCGCATTACGAGAACCGGCTGTTCCTGCATTGCCTCGTCGCGCCCGACGAGATCCGGCAGCGCTATGAGGAGGCTGGTTTTCCCTGCTTCGAGGATGCGACGCGCGCCGTCGCCGCCATGGCGGCGTTGATGTTCTTCGGCGAGGCGTTCGCGGCGGGCGGACCGGGACTTTTCGCCCTGCCGGAAGCCGCCGAACTTCCCCCGGGCAGGATTTCCGAGCGCGCGGCGAAGGAAATTCTCGGCAATGCCGGCTTGCCGATGGTGGACGATGTGCTCGCCACGAACCCGAAATATGCCGGCGAGGCCGCAAGCCGTATGGGCGGTCCGGTGGCGATGAAGATCGTCTCGCCGGACATTCCGCATAAGACCGAGATTGGCGGCGTAGCGCTCGGCGTCGACGGCGCGGCAGCAGCGGAGGCGGCTTTCGCCCGGATCATGGAGAATGCCGGGCGGCACGCTCCGGACGCGAAAATCGAAGGCGTGCTCATCTCGCCGATGATCTCGGGCGGGGTGGAATGCATTCTCGGCGCCAAGATCGATCCGGTGTTCGGCCCGGTGGTCATGTTCGGCCTCGGCGGGATACTCACCGAGGTGCTGAAGGATGTCGCCTTCCGCCGTGCGCCGTTTGGTCCGGATGTGGCGCGCCAGATGATCGACGAGTTGAAAGGCGCAGCGGTGCTGAAAGGCGCGCGCGGCCAGCCTGCCGCCGATCTCGATGCGCTGGCGGACGCAATCTCGAAACTCTCTTTGTTTGCGGCGGCCAATGCCGGCACCCTCGAAAGCGTCGAAATGAACCCCCTCCGCGCCCTGCCGGACCGGTGCCTTGCGCTCGATGCGCTGATCGTCAAAGGAGCGAACTGATCCATGGCGCTGCCCCCAATTCTCCGATCGCTGCGTATTCCTGCCGTGGGCGCGCCGCTGTTCATCATCTCCAACCCCGATCTGGTCATCGCGCAATGCACCTCCGGCGTCGTCGGCAGCTTTCCGGCGCTGAATGCACGGGAGAAAGAGGGCGAGCCCATTGAGCTGGATCGCTGGCTGCTGCGGATCACCGAAACGCTCGACCGGCACAATCAGGCCAACCCGGACCGTCCCGCCGCGCCTTATGCGGTCAATCAGATCGTGCACCGCTCCAATGCGCGGCTCGAGCGGGATATGGAGATTTGCGTCAAATGGAAGGTGCCGATCGTCATCACCTCGCTCGGCGCGCGCGTCGAGGTGAATGAGGCCGTGCATTCCTATGGCGGTATCACGCTGCACGACATCATCAACAACCGCTTCGCCAAGAAGGCCATCGAGAAGGGCGCGGACGGACTGATCGCCGTGGCGGCGGGGGCGGGCGGTCATGCCGGGGCGATTTCGCCCTTCGCGCTGGTGCAGGAAATCCGCGAATGGTTCGACGGGCCGCTGCTCTTGTCCGGCTGCATCGCGCGGGGCGACGCCATTCTCGCGGCGGAGGCTTTGGGCGCGGATCTCGCCTATATCGGCTCGGCCTTCATCGCCACCAAGGAAGCGAACGCGGTCGATGCGTATAAGCAGATGATCGCGACATGCTGCGCCGACGACATCGTCTATTCCAACCTGTTCACCGGAATCCACGGCAACTACCTGAAGCCCTCCATCGCCGCGCAGGGCCTCGACCCGGAAAACTTGCCGACCAGCGATCCGTCCGCGATGAATTTCGCGAGCGGCTCGTCGAAGCCCAAGAGCTGGAAGGATATCTGGGGTTCCGGCCAGGGCATCAGCGCGGTGAGGGAGATCGTTCCGGCCGCTCAGCTCATCGACAGGTTGGCCCGCGAATATGCCGCCGCACGTGTGCGGCTCGGCCTCGGCGCGATGGCCCAGGCCGCGGAATAGGAAAAGGATTTATGGCGGACAGCATTTTTAACGGGGCCGGTCCCGAGGCGCGTTTCGCTGCCTATCTGGCGGAAGGCAAGTTCATGATCCAGCGCTCGAAATCGACGGGCGCTTATGTCTTTTACCCTCGCGCCATCGCTCCCGGCACCGGGGCCGCCGATCTCGAATGGGCCGAGGCCTCCGGCAACGGCGTCGTCTATGCCACAACATGCAACCGGTATCCGGCGGACAAGGGCGGGGACGTCAACATCGCGCTGATCGACCTCGCCGAAGGGCCACGCATGATGTCGCGCGTCGAAGGCGTGCCACCTGACCAGGTGAAGATCGGCATGGCTGTAAAGGCGCGCATTGCCGAGCTGAATGGCGAGCCGGCAATCGTTTTCGACGTGGCATAAAGGCGGCCCATGGCTCATCCCCTCAGAGGCAAGGCCGCCTGTGTCGGCCTCGCGACCGCCGGTTGCGGCGAGGCTCCCGGCCGTAGCGCAATGGAGCTAATGGTCGAGGCTGTCTACAAGGCTCTCGCCGACGCACAGATTCCGCTGTCGGAGGTTGACGGCGTGTTCGCCACGACCGCCGCTCACCGGATGCCCGCGATGTCGCTGTCCGAACATCTCGGCATTCAGCCCGCCTTCTCCAATAGCTCCAATATCGGCGGCTCGTCGTTCATCGCCCATGCGCTGAATGCCGCGATGGCCCTGGAAATGGGCCTCTGCAATGTCGCGGTGATCGCCTATGGATCGAACCAGCGCACCAGCGGCGGCTTTCAGGGCAGCTCCGAGCCTGCCCCCTTCGAGTCGGTCTATAAGCCGCGCAACCCGGTGACGGCTTACGCCCTCGCCGCCAGCCGCTACATGCACGAATTCGGCGCAACGCGCGAAAATCTTGCCGAGGTGGCCGTGGCGGCGCGCGGCTGGGCGCGGTTGAATCCGGAAGCGTTCGAGCGCGGTCCGTTGACCGTCGAGGATGTCCTCGCCGCGCGGATGATCTCCGATCCGTTCGGCAAGCTCGATTGCTGTCTCGTCACGGATGGCGCCGCCGCCGTCGTCATGACCAGGGCCGACCGCGCCAAGGACGGGCCGAAAACGCCCGTCTACCTCCTCGGAGCCGCCATGGAGCATCACCACCGCATGATCGCGGCCATGCCTGATCTCACGGTCACGGCAACCGCGAAAAGCGGAGCTCGGGCCTTCGAAATGGCGGGCTATGCGCCAGCCGACATGCACACGGTGCAGCTCTATGACGCCTTCACCATCAACACGATCCTGTTCCTGGAAGACCTGGGCTACTGCGCCAAGGGCGAGGGGAAGGATTTTGTCGGAGGCGGGCGCATCGCCCCGGGCGGCCAATTGCCGGTAAACACAAATGGCGGCGGACTATCCTGCGTGCATCCCGGCATGTACGGCCTGTTCGTGATGATCGAAGCCATCCGGCAAATACGGCGCGCGGCGGGCGACGATGAAGGCGCGCGCGAACCGGGCGGCTGGGTCGACGGCGTCAAGCTGAGCCTCGCTCATGGCAATGGCGGGGTGCTGTCGAGCCAGGTGACGTCAATCTGGGGAGCGGAAGAAACCCTATAAAGCTGCCAATTCCCGACGATCGGCATTGATCTGCCGAGCGTCTCGGGTAATTTGACGAGAATTCCACGAGGGATCCCTTGATATGCCGATGATTTCCCGGCGTGATGCCATGCTTGGCGTCGCGAAACTCTGCCTTTGGGCCGTTCTCGCGTCCCAGGCGTCTGCTCAGCGGCGCCCGATAAGATCGCCGGCCGTGTGACGCTCGTCCTCGTCAACGATCTCGACCGGATGGGCGCGCAAGACGGGCGAGGCGGCCACGCCAAGCTGGCTGCGGTCGCGAAGGCCGAGCGCGCGAAGGGCAACACGCTGCTCATCCACGCAGGCGATGCCTGCTCACCCTCGCTGCTTTCAGGCATCGACAAGGGCTATCACATCGTCGATCTGCTGAACCGCATCAAACCGGATGTGATGACGCCGGGAAATCATGAATTTGATTTCGGTCCGGACAATTTTCGCCAGCGCGTGAAGCAGTCCCAGTTCGACATCATCAGCGCGAATATTCATGAACGGGACGGCTCGCCCGTCGCCGGAATGAAGCCGACCAAGATGATCGAGATCGGCGGGTTCAAGCTCGGCTTCGTCGGCGTGACGACCGAGGAGACGAAGTTTCTGTCGAGTTCCGCCGATATCAGCTTCACCCCCGCCGTGCAGACGGTTCGCGAGCAGGCGGTGAAACTGCGCGGCGAGGGCGCCGATCTCGTGGTGGCCGTCACGCATACCGACTTCGACGCCGACATGGAACTGGTGCGCTCCGGCGTGGTCGACATCGTGCTCTCAGGCCACGACCATAATCTCGTTACCTATTGGAACGGCAAGGTGCTGCTCGTTGAGAGCGCGTCGCAGGCCAATTTCGTCACGCCGATCGACCTGCTGATCGAAAAGACCGTGAAGGACGGAAGCGCGCATGTCTCCTTCGTGCCGCATGTGCGCCCGATCGACACGCTCACGGTCGAGCCGGATCCTGAGATCGCTGAACTCGTCAAGAGCTACCAGTCACAGATCGACAAGGACCTCGACGTGCCGATCGGAAAGACGGAAACCGCCTTCGATACGAAGCGCGGCTCCTTGCGTGCGGGGGAAAACGCGTTCGGCAATCTCGTTTGCGACGCCATGCGGGCTGAAACCGGCGCGGATATCTGCATCACCAATTCCGGCGGCATCCGCGCGGACCGCGACTATCCCGCCGGCACCGTCCTGACGCGCAAGGATGTGCTGGCGGAGCTGCCTTTCGGCAACCGGACTGTCGTGCTTGAGGTCACTGGCGCCGTGCTCCGCGAGGCGCTGGAGAGCAGTCTCGGCGGCGACGGCCGCTTCCCGCAGATTTCGGGAATGATGCTGACCGGCGACATGACAAAGCCGGTCGGCAGCCGCCTGGAGGCGGTGACGGTCGGGGGAAAACCGCTCGACTTGGGCGCGACCTACAAGCTGGCGACCAATGAGTACATGGCGCGCGGGGGCGACGGCTACACCATGTTCAAGGGCGCCAAAAGGCTCGTCGATGAACTTGCCGCGCAATATGTGGCGGGGCAGGTGATCGCCCATGTCGGCAAGCTTGGGACGCTGGCGCCGAAAATCGAGGGGCGGGTGTCGCTGAAGAAATAGTGGCGGCGGCCAATAATCTTGCTCCAGCGCAGCTCGTCTTAGGCAATTCTACGGCGCCCATCAAGAGCATCCGATTGCGGCTGCGTCGTAAAAGGCGATGAGCGTCAATTCCTTAATACAAGGCCCGCTTCGGTAATTCACCCGTATTAAGGTAGTGGTGGAGCGCTGGCACGTGCCCGGTTTCAGGAGTATTCCTGCGTTCTCTTCCACCAGCACCACGTCGGGCGATTTGAGGAGGTCGTAATCCGGGCGTTGATCGACTGAAAGTTCCCCGTCTTTGAAATGCCGCGTCTCGACGACGAAATATGAAAGCTGGGAGACCTTCGGCGGACAAGGCGCTTTGGATAGACCGTCGCCCAGGCTGGTAAAAAAGCTGCCGCCGACCGCAACGATCGAGATCGGTTCAGGGCAGCGAGCGGGAACAGGAGTGGCCACCGATATTTGCGCCGTGCTCCGCGCTTTCGGCTTCCAGAGCAGATTGAGGAGGTTTGCAAAGTCCTGGTCCGTGGATGTCGGACGCTGCGCCTTTGAAACGGCGATTTCATAAGGCTCTATAACCCTTGCTCCCTTGCTCGTATTGATAGCGTGGATGATCTCCAATAGCGCCGGATAGGCGGAGAGATCGGTCCAGTGGATGCCGCCCGTCGGGAACGGATCGTAGCCATATTTTCGGCCGGTCTCATTGACACCCGCCGTCGCGTCAACATGCTTCACACCCTGATCGCGCAGATGCGTGACGGCCGTAGCCAGAAACTGCTGCCGATCCTTCGACGGACAGGGGTAGCCGGCAGGCAGCGTTTCGGGAATGTGCTCGATCTTCGATGGCGTCAGGACATAGATGAAGGTCTGCCCGCGCAACTCGATCTTGTCCTGGATCTCCCGCAGCATGCGTGCCCAGGTCCTGAACTCTTCGGTAGACCTTTCGATGTCTCGGTGGCAGTAGGCCTGGATGTATGCCGAGTGGTGCAGGTAGCCGTCTTTCCCTATTAGAATGTTACGCGGAGTCGGGAGCCGGAGGGTTTCATAGAACACCTGATTGTGCATCCGTACGGCGTCCGCATAATACGGAATGGATGGACCGATGAATTGCCCCAGGCTGCGCTGAAACGATCCGTCGATCAGGTGCTTGAATGCCAGCGACGCCGGAGCCGGCGTAAGCTGAACGCCGATGAGGGGCTTGCTTCGCCATTTTCGTGCAGAAATGCTGTTCCAGCCAAGGGAGAGCGCAGGAAG
Organism: uncultured Alphaproteobacteria bacterium; assembly: GCA_963842775.1. GTDB lineage: Bacteria > Pseudomonadota > Alphaproteobacteria > Rhizobiales > Rhodomicrobiaceae > R-RK-3. Next base: position 119,119 of record CAWJHQ010000001.1, read on the forward strand.
CCAAAGCGCGAAGAGCGCAAGCAGCATCAGCAATTTCGAGAGTCGTTCGGTCATCAGAAGCGGAAGTAAAGAAAGGGTTGAAAGGGAATCGCCAACACTCTTTGCTGAGCAAGCACGAACAACAATACGAGCATGATTCTTGCGATGAGCCGGGCCGATGGCCGGCTAAGTACCGGGGCCAGGAGCGGCACCCACCATCTGGCGCAGAGCGCTGCGAGCAACGAGGCCAGCACCAGAAAGGCTATTTGCGGCGGCACGTAAACCGTCCATCCGCCGTCCATGCTGTACATGGCTGAGGTGACATTCCAGGCTTGACTGAAATCGCGCGCGCGAAACAGCACCCACCCATGCAGCACCACGAAGAAGGTCAGCAGAGTTCCGATCAGAGAAGGCAGCGCGTTGAGCCAGCGGGCGGCAAACGCCCTCTCGATGACGAGGAAAAAACCGTGGAAGGCGCCCCAGGCGAGGAACGTCCAATTCGCTCCATGCCAAATTCCCGAGGCCATGAAGCAAATGAAGAGGTTGAGATAGGTGCGCCACACGGGTCCGCGGCTGCCGCCCAAGGGAACGTACAAATATTCCTTGATCCAGCTCGACAGTGAGATGTGCCAGCGCCGCCAAAACTCTGTGATGCCGATCGCCGCATACGGGAAGTTGAAGTTCTCCCGGAGGCGAAACCCGAGCATCAGCGCCAATCCGATCGCCATATCCGAATAGGCGGAAAAATCGAAATAGATCTGGGCGGTGAAGGACACGGCCCCGATCCACGCATCAACCTGCCCGATGGTCGAAGCCGGCACCGCAAAGGCCTGGTCCGATATCGCCGCAGCCGGATCGGCCAGCAACACCTTCTTGACCACCCCCGTCGCAAATCGCTCCGTCCCTAGTGCGATCAGCTCTAAATTGAGATGCGGCTTTGCAAGTTGCGGCTCCAGCTCGTGGTACTTGATGATCGGTCCAGCCAGCAGCTTCGGGAAGAAGAAGACAAAGAAGAGGTATTTTTGGAAGCTGGCGGCGGGCGGCGAAATACCACGTCTGATATCGACCAGGTAGGTGATTTTCTCGAAGACAATGAACGAGACCCCGATGGGAAGGGCGAGCGCCGGCACGGGCAGTTGTGTAGCAAAGCTCCATGTGAGGGCGGGGTTGGCAATATCTTCTATGAAGAAGCCCATATATTTGAATACGGAGAGCAGCGTCAGATTGGATAGGATCCCGATTGCCAGCCAAATGCCGCCCGCGTCCCGGGTAATGCGCTTTCCGAGAACGTAATCGAGGACGCTTGAGGCGAGCGCAATCCAAAAGAATATCGGCTCCGACCAGAGGTAGAACAGGCAGCTGGCTATGGCGATCCAGCCCAGCGAAATGCGAGCAAAACGCTTAAGTAGAAGGAAAATGCTGTAAATAACCGGAAAATACAAGAAGAGGAAGAGCGGCTCATAAAATAGCAAAATGTTAATCCATTATTCTTGTTGTATGCTTGTATTTATTACCAATCGTCATTTTGAATCAACGCAACAGCCTCTTCGACCAAAGAGATCATCTTTGGCATCTACATTCGCGGATACTTTGGGGAACGCCGTCAACGTGGGGTCGCGCGCCGGGTGGTGTCTTTGACTCGACCCGGAGACCTCCGACCCAGAAGAATGCCGAGATTAGGCCGGAATCAAGCTATTTGTTTTTCCATAATATAAACTGTGGAGAAATAAGAAGTCGCAATTATTCGCCCGAATTGCTGCTACGCAGGGGCGCTTGTGCCCTCAATGCGGCACCGACTTCGACAGGAGGTTGATCACCGCGACGCCCGCGACGATCAGGGCGATGCCGATGAGCGCCGCGGCATCCAGATGCTGGCGGAAGCCGATCCAGCCGACGAGCGAAATCAGCACGATGCCGACGCCCGACCAGATCGCATAGACGACGCCGACCGGCATGGTGCGGAACGTCAGCGACAGCAGGTAGAACGCCGCCGCGTAACCCACGACGACGATCAGCGACGGTCCGAGTTTGGTGAAGCTGTCCGACGCCTTCAGCGCGGAAGTGGCGATGACTTCAGCCGCAATGGCCAAGAGCAAGTAGACCCAATTCATGAAAGCTCTTTTTTGCATGGAGCCGGACATCCGCCCGGCACATGGCCCGCTTGCGGGCCCCGGGTGGCCCATTCAAGCGCCTGGCAAGCGGCCGCGAGCACAGCATTCCTATCGGGCACCCGGGGCCCGCCGTATAGGTGGGCAAAAAGCCCGCGCGGATGCGGGGCGTCCAGCGCATCAGGTATTCATCGAGTCGAAGAAATCGCCGTTGTTCTTGGTCTGGCGCAGCTTGTCCATGAGGAATTCGATGGCGTCCATCGAGCCCATCGGATTGAGGATGCGGCGCAGCACGAACATCTTCTTGAGCTGGCCTTGCGGCACGAGCAGCTCTTCCTTGCGGGTGCCGGAGCGCGCGATGTCGATGGAGGGGAAGGTGCGTTTGTCGGCAACCTTGCGGTCGAGAATGATTTCGGAATTGCCGGTGCCCTTGAACTCTTCGAAGATCACTTCGTCCATGCGGCTGCCGGTCTCGATGAGCGCCGTGGCGATGATGGTCAGCGAGCCGCCTTCCTCGATATTGCGCGCGGCGCCGAAAAAGCGCTTCGGACGCTGCAGCGCGTTGGCGTCGACGCCGCCGGTCAGCACCTTGCCCGAGGACGGCACCACCGTATTATAGGCGCGCCCGAGCCGCGTGATCGAGTCGAGCAGGATCACCACGTCATGCTTGTGCTCGACGAGGCGCTTGGCCTTTTCGATGACCATTTCCGCAACCTGCACGTGGCGCGAGGCCGGCTCGTCGAAGGTGGAGGAGATCACCTCGCCCTTCACCGAGCGCTGCATGTCGGTCACTTCTTCCGGGCGCTCGTCGATGAGCAGCACGATCAGATAGCATTCGGGATGGTTGGTCGTGATCGAATGGGCGATGTTCTGCAGGAGCACCGTCTTGCCGGTGCGCGGCGGCGCGACGATCAGGCCGCGCTGGCCCTTGCCGAGCGGCGCGACGATGTCGATGACCCGGCCGCTCAGATCCTTCTGATCGGGCTTGTCGACTTCCATCCCCATCCATTCATCGGGATAGAGCGGCGTGAGATTGTCGAAATGCACCTTATGGCGCATCTGCTCCGGCTCGTCGAAATTGATCTTGTTGACCTTGAGCAGGGCGAAATAGCGCTCGCCGTCCTTGGGAGAGCGGATCTGCCCTTCGACCGTGTCGCCGGTGCGCAAGCTGAAGCGGCGGATCTGGCTGGGGCTGACATAGATGTCGTCGGGACCTGGCAGGTAGTTCGCGTCGGGCGAGCGCAGAAAGCCGAAGCCGTCCTGCAGCACTTCCACGACGCCGATGCCGGTAATATCGACTTCTTTTGCCGCCAATTGTTTGAGGATCGCGAACATCAGCTCCTGCTTGCGCATCGTGCTGGCGTTCTCGACTTCGACTTCTTCCGCAAAGCTGAGAAGTTCGGTCGGTGACTTTACTTTAAGTTCTTCGAGTTTCATTTCCTGCATTCGGTATAACTCCGAACTCTCTTGGAAAATAGGTCAGGGGGAAGGCATGCTTCAAAGAGCGCTGCCAAGGGTTGGAGGGTAGGTATTCCAGGCGCCGTTTCCCGCTCTGAGCAGCAAGATGCGCGGATCTAGCATCCACGAACCGCTAATTTTCATGCGGGCTGAAGGAAATCAGACTTCTCGGCTAAATGGAGAATTATGATTCGCATTATAGCAAACAAACTGCTCTCGCGGAAGCGGCCAATTTTCAACTATTCGTTTACGTGAGCTTTGGCAGCAGTCCGAAACAGACGCCACAAGGAGGAGTTGGGCAAAATTGACGTAGAACAATATCTAGCGGCTCAAGACATGAACGGAGTGTGAATTGTTTGCTTTGCATCGGGCGGATGCCCGGCTCCAAGCAAGCACACCCACCTCCAAATCACATCGGCTTCACGATGACCATGATCACGATGATGATGAGCAGAACGCTCGGTACTTCGTTGATCAGGCGGTAGAAGCGCGCCGAGCGGGTGTTGCGGTCGGCGGCGAAGTCCTTGCGCCATTTCGACAGCAGCATGTGAAACACCGAGAGCAGCACGACCGCCGTCAGCTTGACATGCAGCCAGCCGGCGGTGCCCATGTCGATCACGCCGAAGCCGAAAATCAGGATGAGGCCGAGAATCCACGCCGCGATCATCGCCGGGTTCATGATGAAGCGCAGCAGCCGGTTTTCCATCACCTTCAGCGTCTCGGACAGCTCCGAACCGGGCGCGGCGCCGACGTGGTACACGTAGAGGCGGGGCAGATAGAACAATCCCGGCCATCCAGGCGAAGACAGCGATGACGTGGAAGGCCTTCACGTAAAGATAAACGTCCATCCCAATTCCCCCCGGGCGCGTTGATCTGCCGATGCGGTCCCCCTCAGGACCGCACGATTTCGACCAGCCGCGCCACATGCTCGATAGGGGTCGACGGCAGGATGCCGTGACCAAGATTGAAAATATGCGGAACGCCCTCAAGCGCCGCCAACATGTGCCGAATGCGCAATTCGAGCAAGGGCCCTCCGGCGACCAGCAGCAGCGGATCGAGATTGCCTTGCACGGCGGCGTGTTTCGCCAGCGTGCCGCGCATGAAATCCAGCGGCATCGCCGTGTCGCAGCCGACCGCATCGACGCCGGTTTCGCGGACATAGGGCTCGGCGAGAAGGCCGGCGCCGCGCGGAAAACCGATGATGGGCACGTCCGGATGCCGGGCTTTCAGGCTTCGAACCATCCTGGCCGTCGGCTCGATCGACCATCGGCGGAACTGGTCGTCCGGCAGAACACCCGCCCAGCTATCGAAAATCTGCACGGCCTGGGCGCCGGCTTCGATCTGGCCGGACAGGTAATCCACCGAGCAGTCCGCGATGAGGTCGATCAGCCGGGCAAAATTCTCGGGGTCGCGGAAGGCGGCGAGGCGGGCCGGCGCCTGGTCCGGCGTGCCATGGCCGGCGATCATGTAGGTCGCGACCGTCCAGGGGGCGCCGCAAAAGCCGATCAGCGTTTTTTCCGCAGGCAGTTCGGCGCGGACGCGGGCGACGGTTTCGAAAATCCTGCCGAATTTTTCGCCCGTGGCGGCCGGGTTCAGGACGCTTCAGCAACGCATCCGGCGGCATCCCGTCGAGGCGCGGGCCCGAGCCCTTCCTCGAATGCCACTTTCTGCCCGAGCGCATCGGGCACGATCAGGATGTCGGCGAACAAAATCGCGGCGTCGAAATCAAACCGGCGGATCGGCTGCAGCGTGATCTCGGCCGCCCATTCAGGCCGGTAGCACAGATCGAGAAAGCTGCCGGCCTCCGCCCGAAGCTTGCGATATTCCGGCAGATAGCGCCCGGCCTGCCGCATCAGCCAGATCGGAGGCCTCTTCGCCGGCTTGCCGCGCAAAACCTCGATGAGCTTGGGTGCCCGATGCGCTATTTCCGTGGCGATTGCCATCTCTGATCTTTTCCAAAAAGATAAGTCTTAGTCTTTCTAGTGACTGTTTTTCTAAGGGAGTGGATTGCGGATATTGCGAAATCGCACAAGTCTTATCCACAGTTTTGCGGCAGATTTGTGCGATGGTGAGACGGTCGGCGACGCTTCCAACGTCGCACCCTGGCATGTCTCAAAAATGGCGCTTGATGTCCAGCATCTTACACCGGAGAGCTCATTGCGCATCGTCATGATAAGTGCCGTTCAAAAGCCGCGGAGGCTGTCGATAGAATTCCGCTTTCCAATTTTGTCCCATCAGGCGAAGTTTTCCCGGCTCCCGCCGATTAATTGTGGGTGTTTTTTTAATTAGCGTGCGGGACTCAGTGCGGGTATTTTCCATAAGCGAAGGCGGCGTCCAAAACGTGACAACTTATCAACAGACCACCAAGGAGCTCCCGAAGTTTTTTCACCTGCATATGGTGTCGGATGCTTCGGGTGAAACACTCGCAGCGATTGCGAAAGCCGCGGCCGTACAATATTCCAGCATACGCGCTCTCAAGCACTCTCATCCCTTCGTCAGGAACCGGCGTCATCTGGACCGGGTGCTGCAGCAGATCGAGGCCTCGCCCGGCATCGTGCTCTATACCATCATCGACCGGCCCCTTGGCCTGCACCTGGAACAGCGCTGCGCCGAGCTGCATGTGCCGTGCGTCGCCGTGCTCAGCCCGCTCATCAAGGTGTTCGAGGCCTATCTCGGCACGCCGTCGACGCCGGTCATCGGCGGCCAGCACGTGCTCAACACCGATTATTTCCGCCGCATCGAGGCGATGAATTTCACGCTTGCCCATGATGACGGCCAGCGCACCGAGGATCTCGAAGACGCCGACATCGTGCTGATCGGCGCCAGCCGCACCTCCAAAACGCCGACCAGCCTCTATCTCGCCAATCGCGGCTTCAAGACCGCCAATGTGTCGCTGGTGCCCGACATTCCGCCGCCGCCGTCGCTGGAGATGGTGCGCAATCCGGTGGTCGCGGGGCTGGTCGCCAGCCCGCAGCGCCTGGCCGAGATCAGGCGGCACCGGCTCCTGGGCATGAACGACACCAAGAACCAGGACTATACCGACACCGAGATGATCATGAAGGAGATCGCCTTCACGCGCCGGCTTTGCGGGCGGCATCAATGGCCGGTCATCGACGTGACGCGGCGCTCGATCGAGGAAACCGCCGCCGCCGTCATCAAGCTGTGCGAGGATCGCAAGGGTGGCGGGTGATGCCCCGGCGATGCGGGGCGAGCTGATCCTGGCGTCGGCCAGCAGCGGGCGCGCCGCGATTTTGCGAGGCGCCGGTCTCGATTTCCGGCAGCAATCCGCCGACATCGATGAGCGGGCATTGGAGGCCGAGGCGGCCTCAGGCGGCGATGCCGACGCCGGCAGGCTGGCGCTGATGCTCGCCGCCGCCAAGGCGCGGGATGTCAGCGCGCGCGAACCGGCCGCGCTGGTCATCGGCGCCGACCAGGTGATGGAATGCGGCGGCGTGGCTTATCACAAGCCCGCGACCCTGGACGCCGCGCGCCGGCACCTCATGCAGCTTCGCGGCAGGACGCATAGCCTGAATGCCGGGCTGTGCGTGGCCAAGGGCGGCGCGGTGCTCTGGCAGCATCTGGACCGCGCCCATCTGACCATGCGCGACTTTTCCGACGACTTCCTCGACGCCTATTGCCGTGCGGAAGGCGAGGCATTGCTGCAGACGGTCGGCGTCTACCGGATCGAGGGACCGGGCATTCAGCTCTTTGCGGAAATCGAGGGTGACCACTTCACCATAATTGGATTGCCGCTCCTGCCGCTTCTCGGCTATCTCCGCGAGATCGGCTGGCTGGCGGCGTAAGCAGGTCGCCGGGCTCATCCAACGGACGGGCTCGGTTAGGGTACGCGTGGGTTTTCTCGATGAACTGCGGATGCATGCGCGCGGGCGAGTACAGGCCGGTGCGCTTATACCAAGTCCCGGTGACATGAACCCATGCCGTAAGACCCGGCACGAGCGTCACTCTCCGGCATGGGGAGAGGTCGGCGCGGAAAGCGCCGGGTGAGGGGTTTTGGCGCCTATATATCAACTGCTACCCCTCACCCCAACCCTCTCCCAATGGGAGAGGGAGCGACGCCTCCGCGGTTAAGGGCGGACATTTACAGCCGACGATGATTGACGCGCGTCGGTCGCACTTTCAGAGATCTGGTATTAGATTGACTCAACGGAATGGAGCGGATCACCCACGCCGAATACGCCCGTCAGACATCGGCCCGTATACGACCTGCCTTGGCTCGCCTGCTCGTCTTACGTTCGCACCCGGCGATGTTCGATCGCATCGCGCAGCTCGGTAAGGGCCTTCTTTAGCTCCTGATCGGTCGTTGCCGAAATCTGCTTCGTAAGCTTCTGGGTAAGATCCTGCCTGTCCTGATCCTTGAGGATCGGTTGATAGGATGGCAGGTCGGCGATAGCGCTACCGATCATCGTAAGAATCTCGGGCTTGGCGTAACGTTGCGTTTCGGTCATGCCGTGCACGAGACCGGCGTAGGCTTGGCGGGCGCCATTTTTTAGCTGATCAATAATACCGACGTGAATTGGATATCTCTTGTCGTCCTTAAGGGTTGCGAGATATGGGTCGCTGACCTCCAGCAGCGCCGCGGCGATCTTGATCTCATAGACCATCAGCCTGGCGAGCTCCGTGGCGTATGGTTTGCCCCTTTGCGTTTCACTCGAATAAAGCACCACAAGCTTGTGAACCGGATCCAGGGCGCCGTCCAACTTCTGAAAGCGTATGGTAACGGCGAGCTCCCGATTCAGTCCCACGCGCAGCGGGATGTTGTCGACATTGACCATCCGGTCGAAGATCGGCTTCGTCCCGGCGCCCGACAGCGTTGGCATCGCCAAGCCCCTGGTTTGAATCCGCTGAAGCAGGCCCCTGTAGTCGGTACCGTCCCACGCTTCGTCGGCGGGAGGATAATGTGGTGCGCTTTCAGCGTGGGCAGATTGGACTGCAAGGACCACCCCCAGGAGCAGCCAAGCCGATGACGTCAATACTTTGAACAACTGTCTCATGAAGATTCCCTCGCCCAGGGGGCCGTTCGACGCTAGTGCACTGACGCATTCACATGGTTCATGCGCCAGCACACGAGCTGTTTGTTTTACCAAACTCCGGCTGAAGCCTCCGTTTGGATCGATGCACTAGCCAGACGACACTATAGTGCGCTCTATTGTGGCAGCAGTCTGATCATCCGCTTGGTGGGGCGAGGGTTTGCCTTCTGTGGTGAAAAACTGTTGCGGCCTGTGTCGGGCAATGCGGGCTACCTTAAAGAGGCAGCCCGCCACTGTCGCGTCGCGGCAATCAACCGATCCCGCTCTGGCTGGTTACGGCTTCATAGCGCCCTGCACACTCGTGTAGAGGGCATAGAGCGATGACGAGCCGCATATGTAAAGTCTATTGCGTTGCTGACCGCCGAAGCACAGGTTGGCGACGGTTTCCGGTATGTGGACCTTGCCGAGCAGATCGCCGTCAGCCGTGTAGCAGCGCACGCCGTCTTCGTTCGGATCGCCCCAACCCACGGAGCACCAAACACGCCCATCCCGGTCGCAGCGCAATCCGTCGGTAATGCTGGGCTTGGGCATGTCGGCAAAGACTTTGCTGTTGGAAAGTTTTCCGCCCGCGAGATCGACGTCGAACACGCGGATATGCGACGCGTTCTCTGGCGCGTTGGTATAGCCGGTGTCACAGATATAGAGCTTTTTCTCGTCGGGCGAGAAGCAAAGGCCGTTGGGCTGGACAAAGTCATCGACGACGACCTTGATGTCACCGGATTTCGGATCCACCCGATATACGTTTTGCTTATCCTGCTCCTTGTCCGCTTTAATGCCCTCATAATAGCCGCCGATCCCGTAGGACGGATCGCAGAACCAGATCGAATCGTCGGCAGCGACAACGACGTCGTTCGGCGAGTTCAGCTTCTTGCCATTGTACTTGTCGGCGATGATCGTGAGCGAGCCGTCGAGCTCGGTCCGGGTCACCCGCCGGCCGCTATGTTCGCAAGTGAGCAGGCGTCCTTGCCGATCGATAGTGTTGCCGTTCGAGTTCATCGACGGCTGGCGGTAGACGCTCACGCGACCGTCATCCTCGCAGAAGCGCATGATGCGGTTGTTGGGAATGTCGCTGAACAGCACGTAGCGGCCAGCCGCGAAGTAAACCGGTCCCTCGGCCCAGCGGAAGCCGGTTGCGACGCGCTCGACCGCCATGGTGCCGGCGAAGGCCGGGAAACCGGTGGGCCCGAACGAAGCACCGGTCTTCTTCATAGACTCCAGACGAGCATCCGGATAGCGGGCGCCGGGTAGCGGGCCCAAGGGCAGCGGAGTCTGCAGGGTTGGAGCACCCGTTTGGCCGAATGGCGCTACAGTCTCCGCAGAGACTACTTTCGCGGTCACGGCCGTGGCAGCAGCCGCCGCCGTGGTCGCCAAGAATTTGCGTCTGTCCATTTTGTTACCTCCCTAGATATTTAACGCGGTTTAGGATCCGATCTTCCGCGCCCTATCATTGAAACTCGCAGAGAGTGTTCGAATGGTGGCAACGGTGTGACGCCGACGTCAGAAGCTTCTTGACGTTGACCGTTCAAGTGGTCCCCTTTGTTCAGCTAATTCATTGCATGCCTCAGTTTCGGATTGCTTTCGCGCGGCCGCCAAATCGGGTGCCGAATGAAATATGTCGATTAGGTTCGCTGCCGGCTCTTCGCGTTCACGCCGTTCGGCCGGCTTACGAGGCGCAGAGTCACCCCGAAGCTGTTGGCGCAACAGTGCAACTCTGCTAAGTGGCGGACCGGCAGCCTGGCAGTATCACTTTCGCATCGATGTCCAGCCCATGGCTCCGCCCTCACCTGGTCGCTGACGTACCTAAGCGGAGGCGGGGACGGCGATGCAAGGTTCCGGAGGTCTTCGCATGAAGCGCGCTTGTGTCGTCGGCTGGCCCATCGCGCATTCGCGCTCGCCGCTCATTCACGGCTACTGGCTGAAGCGGCATGGCATCGACGGCGACTATGCGAAGCTTCCCGTCAAGCCGGAGGACGCCGCGGCGTTTTTCGCGGACCTGTCCGGCCGGGGTTTCGTCGGCTGCAACGTCACCATTCCGCATAAGGAGGCCGCCTTCCGCGCCGCCGCCCGTCCCGATGCCGCGGCGAGGAGCGTGGGCGTCGCCAATACGCTGTGGCTGGAGGACGGCGTGCTGTGCGCCTCGAACACCGACATTTACGGCTTCATCAGCAATCTGGACGATCAGACGCCGGGCTGGGATAAGTCCGGCCGGCCGGTCGCGGTGCTGGGCGCGGGAGGGGCGGCGCGGGGTATCATTCGCGGGCTGCTCGATCGCGGAATCCAGGAGATTCGCCTTGCAAACCGGTCCCGCGAGCGGGCGGAAGCGCTGGCGGCCTCGCTCGGAGGCCCGGTCACCGTGTTTGACTGGCAGGCTCTGGACAACATGTTGATAAGCTGTGGATTACTTGTGAATACCACGACGCTCGGGATGGCCGGGCAGCCGCCGCTCGACATCGATCTCTCGGGGCTTTCCAGTCCGGGCGCCGTCGTCTGCGACATCGTCTATACGCCACTCGAAACCGATCTGCTGCGGCGGGCGCGCGCGCATGGGCCTGCGCGTCGCGGACGGGCTGGGCATGCTGCTGCATCAGGCGGTGCCCGGCTTCGAGAAATGGTTCGGCGTCCGCCCTGAAGTGACGCCCGAATTGCGCGCGCTCATCGTCGCCGATCTGTAGGCGTCATCCGCAAAAACACCTCCCAGGTGAAGACAGGGATGGACACCGGTTTCGCAATGTGATCATGCTTTGGGAATAGAACAAAGAGGCAACATGCTGATCATCGGGCTGACGGGTTCCATCGGAATGGGCAAGACGACCGTGGCCGACCATATCGCCTCGCGCGGCGTGCCGGTGCTGGATTCCGACGGCACCGTGCACCGGCTTTATGCAGGTGACGCCGTCCCGCATGTCGAAGCGGCGTTTCCCGGCACGACCGGCGACGGCAAGGTCGACCGCGCCAGGCTCGCCGCCGCCGCGATGCAGATGGCGGACGGTTTCGCCAGGCTGGAGGCGATCATCCATCCGCTGGTCCGGCAGGCGCAATGGCAGTTCCTGCAGGAGCAGGAGGCGGCCGGTGCAGCGATGTGCGTGCTCGACATCCCGCTGCTGTTCGAAACCGGCGGCGACCGGCTGATGGATGCCACCGTCGTGGTCAGCGCGCCGGAGCACATCCAGACGAGCCGCGTCGCGGGCCGGCCGGGCATGACGCCGGAGAAGCTGGCGGCCATACGCGCGCGCCAGATGCCGGATGCGGAAAAGCGCGCCCGCGCCGATTACGTCATCGATACCGGACTGCCTTGGGAAGAAACCCGCCAACAGGTCGATATTCTGCTCGAATCACTTAACAGTCGCGCCGGTGGGGCATTCGAGCGGTGGCGCCAGCTCAATGAAGCTGATGGAGGCCGCGGGCAAGGGTAGAGCTGACATGCGCGAAATCGTGATGGATACCGAAACCACCGGCCTCGACCCGAATAGCGGCGACCGGCTGGTGGAAATCGCCTGCGTCGAGCTGGCCAACTTCATCCCCACGGGCCGCGTCTGGCACCAATATATCAATCCGCAGCGCGAGGTGCCGCAGGACGCCTTCCGCATCCACGGCCTGTCCACCCAGTTCCTCGCCGACAAGCCGGTATTTTCCGATCTGGTGGACTCCTTTCTGGAGTTCGTCGACGGCGGCAAGCTGATTTTTCACAATGCCGGCTTCGACATGAAATTCATCAATGCCGAGCTGATCCGCATCGAGCGCGCCGCGATCCCGTTGGAGCGGGTGCTCGATACGCTGGCGCTGGCACGCCGCAAGCATCCGGCCGGGCCGAACAGCCTCGATGCGCTGTGCAAGCGCTACAATATCGACAATTCGGCGCGGACCAGGCACGGCGCGCTGCTCGACGCGGAATTGCTCGCGGACGTCTATCTCCAGCTCATCGGCGGCCAGCAGCCGAATTTCGACCTGACCGCCCGGCGCGCCGGCGGCGTCGCCGGATCGGCGGCATCGAACATCATCCTGGCCCGCCCGCAGCCGCTCCCGGCCAACCTCGCCGACGCGGAACTCGAAGCGCATGTCGCCTTCGTCAAGGAACTCGGCGCCGCGCCTGTCTGGGCGCTCTACGAATAGTCCCCGCGGGAGGGCGGGCACTCCGACGCAGACGGCCCGCGCTCCGCGCAGTGTTGACCCGTAGCAGCCATTCCGGTAGTCAGGAGCGGTGCCGGCTTAGGATCCTCAGCCAATAGGTGGCGGGATGACCGTACTGCGCATCGTTCCGAATATCGCAGCAGACAGTGTTCCGGATGTTCGGAAGTTCTATGCCGAGCTGTTCGGGCTCGATGCCGTCATGGATCACGGATGGCTCGTCACGCTGGCGTCCCGCGAAACAACCTTCCCCCAGATCAGCATCGCCAGCGAGGGCGGCTCAGGCACCCCGGTGCCCGATCTGTCGATCGAGGTCGACAATGTGGACGAGGTGTATCTTCGCGCAAGGGAAACCGGTTGCAAAGTGGTCTACGATTTGACCGACGAACCGTGGGGCGTAAGGCGTTTCTTCATCGCTGACCCGACCGGCAAGCTGCTCAACGTGCTCTCGCATCTTCGCTAGAAATTGTCTGCAAAGCTGGACGTTGGCGACCTTCCTGTCGACGTCTCGTCAGCGAGAGTTGGTTCGGGGGCCATAGTAGACAACTACCGGTTTACGAGCGTACGCCCCAGCCGCGCTTCTTGCCTCCGCCCGCTATCACCACTTCATTTCGACTTCCACGAAGCAGATCGGGTGGTCCGATGCGTTCATCACATCATGCGTGACGCCCTTTGGCCGCACATAAGAATCTCCCGCCGCGAGGGTCACGTGACTGATATTGGCGCCATCGTGGAGCGCGAGCGTACCGGCAACGACCATCACGATGCAATATGGCAGCTCGTGCTCGTGCCATCCCGTATTGGCGCCGGGCTCGAAATCCCACCGCGTGACGCGGACCCGGTCATCATCGGCCAGAACTGTGGGCCGGGCATGTGTTGTGCAGGTGAATGCCACGGGTCTTCATCCTCCCTTCGTCGACGGTTTTATCATCGCGCGAGCTTATGGTGGTCCCGGTCGCTCACGCCGAGACACTCGGGAATGCAACAATGAAGCGGAGTGGGCCGAGCGCAAAGTATCTTGCGCGTGCCCGCGCCTTGGCGGAAGCGATCGATATCGCCATACTAGGCCCTAAGGCAGTTAGCGGGGTAGACATGCTGATCGATTTTTTTCCGGCGCATACGATGGTGGCAGCTCTCGCCGCCTTGATCCTTGCATGGTCGGTGCAGTCCGCAGGCGCGCAGGTGCCGCCGAGTCCGGCGGAGGTTTCGGCATATTCCGGGCTGCACCGCGCCGCCCATGCCGGCGATGTCGCCGCGATCGAAACTCTCGTCAAAGGCAACGCCGATCTCGGCGCGCGCGACGGCAATGGCAGGACCGCTCTGCACGTGGCCGCTTTTGCATCTCATGAAGCCGCCGTCGCGGCCCTGGCGAAGGCCGGCGCGGACGTCAACGCGCTCGACGGCGACAAATACGACATGGTCACGATTGCCGCTGTCGCCAACGACCTCGACATGCTGAAGGCGGCTCTGGCCGCCGGAAACCGCGCGGATCTGACGACCAGCATTTATGACGGCACCGCGTTGATCGCGGCCGCCCATCTCGGCCACGCGGATGTCGTGAAAATCCTGATCGATGCGGGCGCGCCGCTCGATCATGTCAACAATCTCGGCTGGACCGCGCTGATCGAGGCCGTCGTGCTTGGCGATGGCAGGAGCGCCCATCAGCAGACGGTCAGGCATCTGGTCGATGCCGGGGCAAATCGCGAGATCGCGGACCGCCAGGGCAAGAGGCCGCTCGACCTCGCCAAGCAGCGCGGATATCAGGAAATCGTCGCGATGCTGGAGAAATAATCGGCGGCGTGCGCGCGGCCTCCAGCCAATCCCGAAACAGCTTGCCTCTCTTAATCGCTTGCATGGAAGATAGCATCCCAGAGCATTTTCCAGCAAAGTGGACACCGGTTTGCGTCGCGAAAATGCGACCAGACAAAGCTGTTGCACGATCCCGGACGGCCGCAAAAAGTCCGGGACCATGGGAGGAAGCGAAATGAGGCAGACCCTTTGCAGCGCCCTGGCGGCGTTTCTCATGCTGTCGGTCATCGGCGTCGACGACGCAGCCGCGCAGCGCGCCTATCCGGAAAGGCCGGTGACCCTCCTCGTTCCCGCTGCCGCCGGCGGACCCAGCGATACGGTGGCGCGCCTCATCGCCGAACTCGATGTCGAAATCGCTCGGCCAGCAATTCGTCGTCGAGAATATGGGCGGCGCGGGCGGATCGCTGGGCGCCGGCAAGGTGGCGAAGGCGGACCCCGACGGCTACACGCTGCTGCTCTACCACATCGGCGTCACGACATTCGCCGCGCTCTACCCAACCCTGCCATACAAGCCCGCCGAAGCCTTCACCTCGGTCGGCCTGGTCACGGAAGTGCCGATGACGCTGGTCGGGCGCAGCGATCTGCCGCCGGGTAGCGTCGCCGAGCTCATCACCTATCTGAAGGCGCAGAACGGCACAGTAACCTTCGGCACGGCGGGTGTCGGCGCGGTCTCGCATCTGTGCGGCATACTTCTGCAGCAAGCCACGGGCGCCAAGCTGACGACCGTGCCGTATAAAGGCACCGGCCCGGCGATGACCGACCTGCTCGGCAAGCGCATCGATCTCATGTGCGACCAGACCACGAACACCACCAACCACATCAAGGCTCGGGACGTGAAGCCCTATGCGGTGACGACACCGCAGCGCATCGGCGTTCTCTCCGATATGCCGACCCTGCAGGAAAGCGGTTTTGCCGGGTTCGAGATCACCGCATGGCATGCCATATGGGCGCCGAAGGGCACGCCGGAGGATGTTCGCAAGACGCTGGCCGCCGCATTGCAGAAGGCGCTCACCGATCCGGTGGTGATCGAACGCTTCGCGGCGCTCGGGACCGTGCCGGTGACGAAGGAGCTTGCGACTCCGGCTGCGCTCGACGAGCGGTTCCAATCGGAGATCACGCGGTGGGGCAAGCTGATCGCCGAGGCCGGTGAGGTCGCGAAATAATCAGCGCGTTGCGCGGCTGGGGAACGCCTCGGCGCGCGATACTCAGGGAAGCTGGCGGCGATCCAGCCCGAAGCAAAAGCTGTACAGCGCCACGCCGTCAGCTGCGCCGATGGCCGGCATCGCGGATGCGAGCTGGTCGACCGCGGCCCGAACAGCCGGCTGGTCCAGCCCTTCGATGAGCAACAGCCCGGCGAAGGTGCGATCTTGCGCCCGCATGCTGCTCTCACGCGTCCTTATCGAGGTTTTCGCCTGATCCGTCTCGAACAGGCGGACCGCCGCGATGCGATCCAGGCTTGCAAGCCGTGCAACCAGCCCCGCCCCGTCCGGCGGCACATCATGGAGCTGCACCGCGGCAATGACGCCGCCCTGGCCGGTACCGCTCGAAATGACGTGCCGGCCTCCGCCGCGCACGAAGTTGCCGAGGATCGGCATGATCCGCTGCGACCAGAGGGTGGGCGAATTGAGGCGAGCCAGATAATCCGGGCCGCTCACCACCTCCGGTCCTTCCAGCTCGTAAAGGATGAAGAAACGCCGGACGTCCGTGCCAAGCGCCCGGAACACGCGGTTCGCCAGGAAACCTTCGATCCCCACCCGTTCGGCTGTGTGTTCGCGGGTCAGCCAATGGAGATAGTCCGTCTCGTCACTCGCCTGCACATCGCTCCAGATCGCGAGAAACCCACCACCCTTCATGTCCATAGCCTCCTGTCGTTATGACGCGGGCGTCCCCGTTGGCCTATGGTAGAACACATGAGCATCGGCTGGCCAAATTACAGTTATACTTTTATATGTGTCTTTCCATTTTATCCGATAGTCGGACAGATGGTGACCGCGACGCTCGGGTGACGCTCGAACCGCGCGCGTATATGTAACCCCGCCGATGTGAGATTCGTGAGGCGACGGAACGATGGTGCTGGTGGACAAGGTAGAAGAGGCCGGGGCCGTTGGCGACGATGGATATCGCCGCATCCGCGCCGACATCATCTTCGGTAAGCTGCGGCCGGCGCAGAAACTTCGACTGGAGGCGCTCCGGGAGGATTACGGCGTCAGCGTCAGCACGCTTCGCGAGATTCTCAGCCGGCTCTCGTCCGAAAGGTTGGTTCTGGCGGAGGGCCGGCGCGGTTTCGAGGTGGCTCCCGTCTCGGCGGACGATCTCAAGCAGCTTGCGGACCTGCGTCTCCTGCTTGAGGTGGACGCATTGGATCGGTCTTTCGCGCGCGGCGATATGGAGTGGGAGGGCCGCGTCGTGTCCGCCCACCACAAATTAGCTGCAACCGAGCGCCTGATGAGCGCCGGAAAGGGCAGTCAGGCAGAACTTTGGAAGCGATATGACGGAGAGTTCCACCAGGCTTTGATCTCCAATTGCGGCTCGCGCATGCTTCTGGAGATCCATGCAAGCGTCTTCGACAGATATTTCCGCTATCAGCTGCTCGCGCTCAACTATCGCGGCGAGGAGCCTGCACGGCAACATCGGCAATTGCTGGAATGCGCCCTCAAGCGCGATGCCGCGCGCGCAAAGTCCGTGCTGACCGCGCATGTCACTGCTTGCGTCGAGCACGCATTGGCGACAGGGACGCTTCGCTGAACCAGCGCGTCGCTCATTTGAGCCCGCCCGAGCCGCGTCACCCGCGAACTATTGCGTGGTGGTCGTCGCGCCCTGCTGTTTCTGCTGCATGCGCTGACGGTAGAGCGAGGCGAAGTCGATCGGGTCGATCAGCAGCGGCGGGAAACCGCCTTCGCGCGTCAGATCCGCGACGATCCGGCGGACGAACGGAAACAGCAGCGCGGGACACTCGATGAACATCACCGGCTGCATGGCCTGCGGCGGCAGATTTTTCAGCCGGAATCCGCCCGCATAGACGAGCTCCAGATTATACAGCACGTTCTCGTCGGTCTTGGCCGACGATTCAAGGGTGAGGGCCACCTCATAGACGTCGTCGCCGAGCGGCGTCGCCTGGACATTGAAGTTGATCTGCACGTTCGGATTGCTGCCCGGATTGCGCAGATTCTGCGGTGAGCCGGGATTCTCGAAGGACAGATCTTTGATATATTGACCCAGCACATTGATCTGAGGCTGCTTGTTCGGATCGTTCGCGGCTTCCGGCCCGGCGCCGTTCGTTTCGTCAGACATCGTCCTGTAACCTTTGATTTGCCGGCTGTTGCATTTTATCGGCGGGCTTGTGCGCTCGCATGTCGGGAGAAGTCGCTAGCATGGGCAAGGGGCGTGAAGCAACGTGAGTCTTTGGCCTGTGAGCCGGCGCATCCGCGCCGGCACTTTGGCCCGCTTGCGGGCCCCGGGTGCCCAATCCTTGCGCCTGGGAAGTGGCCGCGAGCACTTACTTCCGCCAGGGCGACTTCGGGTCACTGCGGTTCTTGCCGTCCAGCCGCTTCGTGCCCGGCGGCTCTGTGCCGTTCTCGTCGGGGTCGATCGTCTCGAACTCCGCGTCCACCACGTTGTCGGCCTTCTTGAAGCCCCCGCCGCCCGTGGGCCTGCCGCCTTGCGGTTCTCCCGGACTGGACGCGCCATAGGTGGAAAAGCGAACCTGTCCACTGCGCGCCAGCTTCCGGAAAATCCATCTGCCGACGCCCCGGCGGATCGGCGGCACGAAAAGCAGGAGGCCAACCGCATCGCTCAGGAAGCCCGGCGTCAGCAGCAATAGGCCCGCGACGAAAATCCCCATGCCGTCGATAACGGGCGCGACTGGCATTTCGCCCTTCTCGATGCTCTGGGCGATGCGGTTCATGGTGGCGAGGCCCTGGACGCGCACCAGGAAGCTGCCGGCGACCGCCGTGGCGAATGTCAGCAGAATGGTCGGGATGATGCCGATGAGCCGGCCCACCTCGATAAACAGCGCGATTTCCGCGATCGGCACCGCAAGAATGAGCAGGAACAAAAGAATTTGCATAGCTGTTAAGCCTCGCGAGTGGCTAAATTCAATGACATGCACCCGATACGAATTTCTTGTTGGTTGGCTTAACCGTTTCGATCGCGTAATTTGCTATAGGATGCGCTTTATGTTTCCCGCCGCGCCAGTAGCGGCTGGCAGGCGCCATAGCCAAGCCCTATATGAGCCTTACGGTATGAACAGCCTTCCAACGCGCACATATTTATCCAGAGAAGCTGCGGCAAGATGAACGGCACATTTGATATACTTACTCTGCTCTTTCTGGTGATCGCGGTGGTCATCTTTCTTCGGCTCCGTAGCGTGCTCGGACGCAGGACCGGCAATGAGCGGCCGCGCTACGATCCCTACACCCCGGCGGACACCAACGGCAAATCGGTGCGCGACAACGTCGTCACCTTACCCCGCGGCGAGCCGCCCCGCATCAACGATGAGCTCGATACGGCCACCTTCGTGAAGCAGCTGAAGGATATCGCGGTCGAGGGCAGCGACGTCGCCAAGAAGCTTCAGGCGATCGCCGAGGCCGACCGCAGCTTCGACCCCAAGCATTTTCTGGCGGGCGCGCGGGCGGCGTATGAGATGATCGTGACCGCATTCGCCGAAGGCGACCGCAAGGCGCTGAAGCAATTGCTGAGCCGCGAAGTGTTCGACAGCTTTTCCTCCGCGATCGGCGAGCGCGAGAAGAACGGCGAAACCGTCGAGTTCAAATTCGTCGGCATTTCGAGTTCCGACGTCATCGACGCCGAGATCGTCGGCAAGATGGCCAACATCACCATCAAATTCGTCAGCGATCTCATCACGGCGACACGCGACCGGAGCGGAGCGATCATCGACGGGAATTCCACGCAGATCCGCGACGTGACCGACATCTGGACCTTCGCTAAGGAACTGGCCTCACGCGATCCGAACTGGCGTCTGGTCGCGACGGGTTCGGCGGCGTAACGGGTGAAACCGTGCAGCGCACCGGCCGTCGCACGAGCGGCTTGCCGTGCATCAATTTCACCAAATTCCGGCGGTAGCCTCCGTTTGGATCGATGCATGAGGGGATCGAAGGGGCTATGCGCGGCATTTTTCGTTTCGGCGCGGCGGTTATCGTCATGACCGGCGCGAATTTGTGGCAATGGCAGTTTAGCGAGGCCGATGCCGCCGACCGGCTGAAATTGGATAAGACGGCGGTTCAATTCTCCGACATCGACGGATGGGCGAAGGACGAGCACGCGGCCGCCTTCGCGGCGTTCCGCAAATCCTGCCGGAAAATGCTGGACGACGCCAAATCGGCCGAGGGCGTCAAGGCCGCATGCGAATTGGCGGTGATGCTGCCGGAAAAGCTCTCGACCGATGATGCGCGGCAGTTCTTCGAGGCCAATTTCAAGCCCTATCTGGTGAAGCGCCCGACCAAGGGGGCGCTGGTGACCGGCTATTTCGAACCCGAGGTCAAGGGCGCGCTCAAGCCGTCGAAAGAGTTCGACGTTCCCATCTATTCGATGCCCGCCGACCTGACGCTGATCCGCAAAGCCAGCGACCGCGGCGGGCTGTCGGAGGAGCTGACGGCCGCGAGGTCGACCGACGCCGGCCTCGTCCCCTATTATACGCGGCAGGAGATCGACGAAGGCGCGCTGAGCGGGCGCGGCCTGGAAATCGCCTATCTCGCCGACCCCTATGACGCATTTGTGATGCAGGTGCAGGGTTCCGGCCTCGTCCGCCTGCCCGACGGAAAGGCGCTGCGCATCGGTTTTGCCGGCAAGAACGGCCATCCCTATACGTCGATCGGCAAGATCCTGGTCGAGAAGGGCATGATGGAAGCCGCCACCGCGACGCTGGATTCGGTGCTGGGCTGGATGCGCGCCGATCGCGAGCGGGGCCGCAAGCTGATGTGGGAAAACCGGTCATATCCGTTTTTCCGCGTGCTCGACGAGTCCGAGTCCGGCAACGGCCCGCATGGCGCGCTCGGGCTGCCGCTGTCGCAAGGGCGCAGCCTGGCGGTGGACCCGCGCTACTATCAGCTCGGCACGCCCATCTGGGTCGCCGCGCCGGAGCTGAAGGACAAGAAGGGCAAGCCGGTCGCGCGGCTGATGGTGGCGCATGACACCGGCTCCGCCATACGCGGCCCGGTGCGCGGCGACATCTTCTGGGGCAGCGGCGATGCCGCGGGCCAGATCGCCGGCAATACGAAGCACGTTTGCGATTTCTACGTCCTCATCCCAAATGAAAGCAGCGGCGATCCGCAAAAGTGGACGCCGGTTTTGCGGTAGGCGGAAGCGCGTGATCCGCAAAATGCCTGTGTTCCGGGCTTTGCGGTAAGTCGCGCCTGCGCGCTGGGGTGACGATGATGGAACTCTTGCGCATGCCGCAGCTATTCCCAACAGCCTCTATCCGCACTAAGTACGGGGCAGACATGAAAGGAGCGGGAGACCGCGATGCATTCGAACGCGCACCCACGCAAAAGGCCGCTGACCGCCGAAGAGGCGGAGCTGTGGGCCTTTGCCATGCGCGAGGCGAAGGCATTGCGCCGCGAGCGCCAGCGGCATGAGGCGGCCGCAATTCGCGTCCAGGGCAGCGCCGCGCTCCCGGAGGCGCCCGCCGCGCCGGAGCTTTCGGGGAAGCCCGGCGGCAAGAAGAAAAACGCCGCCCCGGCACCTCCCACTCCTGCGAAGCATCGCCCTCCCGAACCCGCCAAATCGCCGCCGCCGCTCGCCCGCTACAATGAGCGCGAGCGCCGCAAACTGGCGCGCGACGCCGATCTGATCGATGCAAGGCTCGACCTCCACGGAATGCGGCAGCGCGAGGCCCATGGCGCTCTGAAGCGGTTTCTGCTGGCCTGCCTGTCGCGCGGCGACCGCCATGTTCTGGTCATCACCGGCAAAGGTGCTCCCGGCGACAGCGGCCCCACCGCCGGCCATTTCGCGGCCCATGAGCGCGGCGTGCTGCGCCGTCTCGTGCCGCAATGGCTGGCCGAGTCCGATCTGCGCGGCCTCATTGTGAGCTATACGACCGCGAGCGTGCGGCACGGCGGGGATGGCGCACTTTATGTACGATTGCGCAAGGCGCCGGTGATAGGCTGAGCGCGGGTAATGCCCGTTGGATCCCGCCGGCAACCGAAAGCGCCACCATGCCCCTGACCATCGCTCTCATCGCGCATGACCGCACCAAGCCCGCCCTCGCCGACTGGGCGCGCCGGAATGAGCACATCCTCGTCGCGCACCGTCTCATCGCCACCGCGACCACGGGCAGCATCATCCGCGAACACTGTCCGGCGCTCGAACTCGACACCGTGAAAAGCGGCCCGCTCGGCGGCGACCAGCAGATCGGCGCGATGATCGCCGAAGGCCGCATCGACGCGCTGGTGTTCTTCCCCGATCCGCTCACCCCCATGCCGCATGATGTCGACGTCAAGGCGCTCTTGCGGCTGGCGCTGGTCTACGACGTGCCCTGCGCCTTCAACCTGCGCTCCGCCGATCTGCTGATCGCCTCCCGCCTGCTGCAGGACGGGTGAGACGGCGCATGGAGCCAGGCGGTTCTGGGGGCGAGAATTTCCCCACGCAAACCAAGTCTTAATCCTCCCAGGCCATTCCTCGTAATGCGGCATATTACGATGAATTAAGCACCCCGCAGCTATATTGGCGAGGCGTGGAG
This sequence comes from uncultured Alphaproteobacteria bacterium, assembly GCA_963842775.1. Lineage (GTDB taxonomy): Bacteria > Pseudomonadota > Alphaproteobacteria > Rhizobiales > Rhodomicrobiaceae > R-RK-3. The sequence goes on from CAWJHQ010000001.1 coordinate 141,342, forward strand.
GAGTGCGCATGGCCTATTTGCCTACCCGGAAATCCGACAATCTGGCGTTGCTGGAGGCGATGTTCGACGCGCTGCCGGACCCGATTTTCGTGAAAAATTCCGCGCATCAATGGATCTACGCAAACCGCCCTTTTCAGCAGCTTCTCGGTGTGGATGAAGACATCATCGGGAAGGATGACAGAGAATTCCAGCCGCCGGAGCAGGTGGAAGTATTTTGGGCGGAAGATGCAAAGGTATTCGCCGGCAACCACAGTCTGAACGAAGAGAAAATCGGCGACGGCGTGGTCGCGCTAACAAAGAAATTTCCGATTACCTTGCCGGACGGGAGCGTAGGGCTCGTCGCTATCATCTTCGATATTACCCAATATAAAAAGATGGAGGAAAAGGCGCAGGAACTCGCGGCGGCGAGCGCGGCCAAATCTCAGTTCCTCGCGACGATCAGCCACGAAATCCGCACGCCCCTCAATGGCATTCTCGGCATGGCGCAAGCGCTGCAGCGTGAGGATCTGGCGCCCAATCAGCGCGATATGGTCGCGACGATCCTGGAGTCGGGACATATTCTGGTTTCGCTCGTCAACGACGTGCTCGACCTCACGAAAATCGAAGCGGGCAAGCTCGACGTGTCGCCGATCGACGGCAATCTGCAGCAGACGCTGCAAAGTGTGATGAGCCTCTTCAAGTCGGCCGCCGCCGATAAAAACGTGTCATTGACGAGCAGCTTTGCCCCGGATGTGCCCGCCTATTTGCACTTCGATCCGCTCCGGGTGCGGCAATGCGTCTCCAATCTCGTCGCCAACGCGCTGAAATTCACCGAGTTCGGGCTCGATCGCGGTGCGTTTGTCCGCCGAACGGGCCGATGACGACGTGCGGATCATATCGATCGCCGTCGAGGACACCGGCATCGGCATCGCGGACGAGACGATCGCCAAGCTGTTCACCGAATTCACCCAGGCCGACAGCTCGACCACCCGGCGTTTCGGCGGCACCGGCCTTGGTCTGGCCATCACGCGCAAGCTGGCGCGGCTGATGGGCGGCGATGTCGACGTGGTCAGCAGGATAGGGCACGGTTCGACGTTCACCTTCTCGTTCCGGGCCGAATGCGCGGCCGAACCGGGCAGCGTTCAGCGCGGGGAAGAGGGGGCCGTCGCCGGGGCCGAGCAGCACCTTGCCGGCCTGCGCGCGCTGGTGGTGGATGACAATCTCGTCAACCGCAAGGTGGCGCGGCTGTTCCTGGAGCCGCTGGGGGTTCGCGTCGCCGAAGCGGAGAACGGGATGGTGGCGCTCGAAGCGCTGTGCGCCGAACCGTTCGACGTCATTCTGCTGGATATGCATATGCCGGTCATGGACGGCCCGGACACCTTCCGCGCCATCCGCGCCAGCGCCGAGGTCTGGGCGGAAACGCCCGTCATCGCCATGACGGCCGACGCCATGCAGGGCGACGCGGAGAAATATCTCGGCCAGGGCATGAATGGCTATGTGGCCAAGCCGGTGGAGATGGCCGTGCTCGCGGCGGAGATCAGCCGGGTCTCACTCCGCCGGTTAACACAGCCGAACAGGCTCAGCTCGAACGCGGCTTAAGGCCCTCCGCACAGGGCGCGGCGGCGGCGCGCCACGGACCGATGGCTCTCGGCGCTGCATGTTTCCATCAAACCGGCCCTAGTGCATCGGACCGAAAAGTGTACGCACTTTTCGGACAAATCCGATGCATAAACAAAGGCCTAGAGCGCAGCTCCGCGTTCAGCGGAGCATCCGGCGCTCTAGGCGAGAATCCGGTAACACTGCGACAGCAGCCGCCTCCCATCGTGCCCTGCAAAATGCAACAAGGCGGTGACGGCCTTCAGTCTTGGCGTGCCGCTTGCGCTCCTCGCCGTGGGGGCTTTCCTATACCGGGTAATTGCCGTGTTTGCGCCGAGATCCTTAGCAGCACGTTAATGTCGGCAATCCAATTATTGCATCTATGTTGTTGTTTTTTTTGTCTAAATCTATATCCGCAAGGGCGAAAGCGAACTCATCCGTTCAGAAGGGGTTAATAGTCGGTCACCTTCAATGTGGCATGTGTAACAATCCTACAGGAGAATTCCCATGAATTCTGGCCTGAAGCTTGCCGGCGTTGCGATGCTTCTCTCGACCGCACTCATCTCCACCGCGGACGCACAAAAGCGGCGTGACAACGATGGCAAATGGGAGCGGCTTGGCTGCGAACGTGTTGGCAACCGCGCCGATTACGACGAGATCAAGGTTGGGCGGCGGGAAGGACGCTTCTCCGCGCTTCGCCTGGAAGCCCAAGGAAATTCGGTTCAGATCCTCGATCTGAAGGTGATTTACGCCAACGGTGCTCCGGACGACATTTCGGTCCGTACCGAAATCAATCAAGGCGATCGCAGTCGTCCTCTCGATCTGCGCGGCCGTGATCGTGTCATCGACCGGATTCAGATCGTGTCAAAGAAGGATCGTCAGGGACCGGGCCGAGGCAGCGCCCAGGTCTGCGTCTACGGCCGGGAAGGCTGAGAGCTTGAGAAAAGCGGGGTCGGGGCTTGGCCAGTGCGCCAGCCCCGACACCACCGACGATCTTGCAAGCCATTTGCAGCTGTTGATCGCCTGGGAGCCGACGGTCGCTCCTAGGCCTGTCGCACCCGGCGCTCATTGTTAGCCCATCACCCCAAACCCCCTCACCGCCCTTTATGTCCGCCGCCGCCGCTGCTATACGGCACCCTTCTTCAATCGTTAGGCCCGTACGCCCATGAGACTCGCAATAATGGGAGCGGCCGGCCGGATGGGCCAGGCTGTCGTCCGCGTTCTTCACGAAATGCCGAACTGCTCCATTTCCGGCGGCACGGAACCCGAGGGCTCGGCGATGCTCGGCGCCGATATGGGCGAACTGGCCGGGGTCGGCAAGCTGGGCATCCCCATCACCTCCGATCCGCTGGAATTGTTCATCCGCTCCGAAGGGGTGATCGACTTCACCTCGCCCGCGGCGACGGCGGAACATGCCGGGCTCGCCGCGCAGGCGCGCATCGTGCATGTGATCGGCACGACCGGGCTGACGCCGCCGCAGGAGGACGCGATCCTGGCCGCGTCCCAGCACGCGGTGATCATCCAGTCGGGCAATATGAGCTTAGGCGTCAATCTGCTCGCGGCGCTGGTGAAGAAGGCGGCGGAAACGCTCGGCCCCGATTTCGACGTCGAAATCGTCGAAATGCATCATCGGCTGAAAGTGGACGCGCCTTCGGGAACCGCGCTGATGCTCGGCAAGGCGGCGGCCGACGGCCGGCATATCGGCCTCGAGGATCATTCCGTGCGCGTCCGCGACGGGCAGACGGGCGTGCGCAAGCGCGGCGACATCGGCTTTGCCACATTGCGCGGCGGCGACGTCATCGGCGATCATACGGTGATATTCGCCGGAGCCAGCGAGCGCCTGGAGCTGACCCACCGCGCGAGCGACCGGCAGCTTTTCGCGCGCGGCGCCGTGCGGGCGGCGCTTTGGGGGCAGGGCAAGCCGCCCAGCCTCTATTCGATGCAGGACGTGCTGGGACTTTGAAGTCGAGGAAGTGATGGCATCCATGGAGAATGCGCTGGTTTTGGTCCGCCACGGCGAAAGCGAGTGGAACAAGCTCAATCTGTTCACCGGCTGGCGCGATGTCGACCTGAGCGAGACGGGCGTTGCGGAAGCGCGGCAAGCCGGCCGGCTGCTGAAGGCGGAGGGTCTGCATTTCGACGTCGCCTTCACCAGCGCCCTGAAGCGGGCCCAGCGCACGCTCGACATCATCCTCGAGGAGCTGGGCCAGACGGGCCTCGAAACCCACAAGGACCAGGCGCTGAACGAGCGCGATTACGGCGATCTGGCCGGGCTGAACAAGGACGACGCACGCGTCAAATGGGGCGAGGAGCAGGTGCATATATGGCGCCGCTCGTTCGACGTGCCGCCGCCCGGCGGGGAAAGCCTCAAGGATACCGCCGAGCGCGTGCTGCCCTATTATCAGGCCCGCATCTGGCCGGAATTGCAGGCGGGCAAGACCGTCATCGTCGCCGCGCATGGCAATTCGCTGCGCGCGCTGGTCATGCAGCTCGACAGTTTGAGCCGCGAGCAGGTCCTGGCGCTCAATCTGGCGACCGGCGTGCCGCTGATCTACCGGCTGAACGCCGACGGTTCGGCGGCGGAAAAGCGGGAACTTGCGTCGTAGTGCACTGACGCATTCACATGGTTCATGCGCCAGAGACACTAGCCTCTTTGTTTATGCATCAATTTTACCAAACTCCGGCTGAAGCCTCCGTTTGGATCGATGCACTAATCGCAGCTCGCGATCCGGTTGGTTGCGCATTCGGGGCATGGCCGCTAAAGCTGCCGCAGCCAATTGACTTAGGGGGACGAAATGACCGTTGCGGATCCGCTGGAGCAGGGGGGCCTGGAGAGCAACAAATTCACCGCGATCTACATCGCGGTGCTGGCCGTGCTCATCGCGATCTGTTCGATCGGCGGCGACGATGTGTCCAAGACGATGATGCGATCGAGCGTCGGCGCCGCCGATACCTATGCGTTCTTCCAGGCGAAGAATATCCGGCAAACAGCTTATTCGCTTGCGGCCGATGGTTTCGAGGCGGACCTCATGAAGCCGGGGATGGACGAGAACACGCGGAAATTCCTGCAGGACAAACTGAGCAAATACCGGGCCACTATCGAGCGCTACGAAAGCGAACCGGCAACGGGCGAGGGCAAGAAGGAGCTGCTCGCCAAGGCGCGCGGCCTGGAGGCGGAACGCGATCTTGCGCTCCGGCGCGATCCCTATTTCGACTTCGGCCAAGGCCTGTTGCAAATCGCCATCGTGCTCGCCTCGGTGTCGCTCATTCTGGGCGGCACGATCCTGCTTCGGGTGAGCGGCGTCATGGCCGTCGCCGGCGCGCTGTCCACCATCAACGCCTTCCTGCTGCTGGTGGAGCTGCCGTTCCTGAGCTGAGGGGCTGCTTGCAACCCACTGCAGCTCCGGGCCGGTCGACCGATGGACATTCTCGACAGCAAGGCCGTGGCTGGATAATCTCCGGAAAGATCTGCGTTCGGCGCGGCGGCTTTTTTAGCGTGGCCAGCCGCGATCGACATTCCCGGGGGTATGTGATGCGGGGCTTGTTTTGCTTTTTGTATGCTTTTTTGGTTTTTGCAGCGACTTCCCTTCCTGCGCATGCAGATGATTGGGCGAAGTGCAAGATCGGCGCGCTTGACGCCAGAATAGCGGCCTGCTCCAAAATTATCGAAAATGGAGGCCGGAAACCGAAAGACTTGGCCTCCGCCCGCAGACAGCGGGCAGGCGTATATGGCCTCCAGAGAGAGAACGAGAAGGCATACGCAGACCTCAACGAGGCGATCCGCATTGATCCTGGGACGGCCGCCTACAGCCGCGCCATGATGCGTCTGATCGAGAAGGATAACGACGGAGCGATTGCCGAATTCGCCGAAGCGATGAAAACGCATCAGGGCAGCGGGGATATCTACAATGCCCGGGGAGTCGCCTATTCGCGGAAGGGCGAGCAGGACTCAGCGATTGCCGACTACACCGAGGCGCTTCGGCGTGATCCTCGGTCGGTGATGGCGCTGAGCAATCGGGGCCGGGCCTATCACCACAAAGGGCAGCCGGAACTTGCTCTCGTCGATCTTAACCAGGCCATTCGTCTGGCCCCGAACTACCCTCAGGCCTACTTGCATCGCGCTCTCGTTTTCGAGAAGCAGGGCGACATCGACGACGCCATAGCGGACTGCAACAAAGCCGTTCAGATCGATCCGAAATATGTAGAGGCCTATGGCGAAAGGGCGGAGCTTTTCAGTTCGAGGAATGATTTCGACCGCGCCATCGCCGATGCAAGCAGGGCCATAGAGCTCGATCCGCAATTTCTCCGAGCTTACAACATCCGTGGCAGGGCCTTCGGTTCAACCGGAGAGTTGGACGACTCGCTGTCCGATTTGAATCGGGCAATCGAGCTTAATGCGAAACTCCCCTACTTGTACAATAATCGAGGCAATACGTATTTCGCTAAGAACGACGTGGATCGCGCAATTACCGATTATGATTTCGCGATCCAATTGGATAGCAAAGCTCCGCTGTATTATTATAATCGTGGCAAAGCTTACGAAAAAAAGAATAAGACTGACGAGGCGTTGGCAGACTACCGCAAGGTTCTCGATCTGCCGGCCGTCTCGAACACCGATATGCAGCGGCAGGAACTTGGTCGTCAGCGCATCGCCAGGTTGACCCAGGCCAATCGTGAGACGAGGACTGCCACCCCGTCCCCGGCGCCACCGCCGGCGAAGCGCGTCGCGCTCGTGATCGGCAACGCGAAATACACCAGCGTCGGCGAACTCATCAATCCGGCCAATGATGCGAAAGGTATGGCGGCGAGTCTTCGGCGCCTGGGCTTCGGCCATGTCACCGAGCTGTATGATCTTAGCCGCGAGAAAATGGGACGCGCCCTGAAAGAATTCGGCGATTGGGCCGAGAACGCGGAGTGGGCGGTTGTGTTCTATGCGGGACATGGCCTCGAAATGAACGGCATCAACTATCTGATCCCGACCGATGCCGAGCTCGTGCGGGATTCGCATGTCGCTGACGAAGCCATCTCCCTCACTCAGGTCCAGGCGAAAGTCGATGCGGCTTCCAAGCTCGGTCTGATCATCCTCGATTCCTGCCGCAACAATCCGTTCCTGGCGCGGATGGCGCGCTCCGGCGGGACGGCCCGGGCGATCGGCCGGGGCCTCGCCATGGTCGAGCCCGAAGGCAGCGTGCTGGTCGCCTATTCCGCCAAGCACGGCACCACGGCGTCCGATGGCAGCGGCCCAAACAGCCCCTTCAGCGAGGCGCTGCTGCATCACATTGAGGAACCGGGCCTGGAGATTAATTTCCTGTTCCGGAGAGTGCGTGACGAGGTTCGCTCGAAAACGCAGCGCCAGCAGGAGCCGTTCCTCTACGGCTCGCTCAGCAGCGAGCCGCTATACTTTAACGAGATTGCATCGAAATAGACTGGGTTCGATCCATTCAAATCTTGGAGCCGCGCACATCGTAGAGCGCGGCGTCCAGGGCGTGCGCGAAGCCGCGCTTCTCATCGTTGCTGAGGAAATTGCCGAAGGGCAGCACCCGGCCATGCGAGCGCAAGTGGAGGCGGTTGGCGCTCAATTCGCTCTCCACCAGCTCCAGCCGCACCCAATAGGGGTTGAAGCTCCAGCTCTCCGCGCGGCCGGAGGGATGAAACCGCGTCACCTTCAGCTCGCTGACGCTCAGCTCGATGGTCTCGTAAATGCGCGCGGCGCGGTAGTTCAGCCGGAAAGCGCCGTAGATGAGCAGCACGTCGAATCCGAAAAAGCCGAGCACCGGCCAGGCGCCCTTCATATAGAAGGCGATGCCGGTCAGAAAGCTGACAACGCTTATAACTCCCATCAAAACGATAAACCCCTTGCGCCCGAGAGAGCGATGGGGCAGCAAGACTGCGCTGAAGCGGGAGTCCGGCGCCGCTAATGTGTCCTGAGAACTCATGAAGGTCAAAAATAAGCGACAAGCCCCGTCTCGGGAAACAACAAAGTTCGCTCCCGCACCGAAAAGCGCAGCCCGTGGCGGTAAGGTCGGCCTGCTCAGCCCGGCGGAAGTGGCCGAGATGTTCCGCCGCTTTCGCGATGCCGCTCCCGAGCCCAAGAGCGAATTGGAATATGTGAACCCCTTCACCTTGCTGGTCGCGGTGGTGCTTTCGGCGCAGGCGACCGATGCCGGCGTGAACAAGGCGACCCGCGCGCTGTTCGCGCAGGCGGACAGTCCGGCGAAGATGCTGGCGCTCGGCGAGGCGCGCGTTCAGGACGCGATCAAGACCATCGGGCTTTACCGCAACAAGGCGAAGAACGTCATCGCGCTGTCGAAGAAACTGGTCGAGGAGCATGGCGGCGAGGTGCCCAGCGACCGCGACGCGCTGGAAATGCTGCCCGGCGTCGGCCGGAAAACGGCGAATGTGGTGCTGAACGTCGCCTTCGCCCAGCCGACCATGGCGGTGGACACCCATATATTCCGCGTCTCCAACCGCACCGGCCTCGCGCCGGGAAAGACGCCGCTCGCGGTCGAATTGGGCCTGATGCGCGCGGTGCCGGAGGAATTCCTGCTGCACGCGCATCACTGGCTCATCCTGCACGGCCGCTATGTCTGCAAGGCGCGCAAGCCCGAATGTCCGCGCTGCCTGATCGCCGATATCTGCCGCTTCGAACCGAAGACCAAGCCTGAAGAATTACGAGCATGATCCGCAAAAGCATGTCCTCGCGCGAGGCGGGGATGGATGCCGGTTTTGCGACAAGGATCATGCTCCGGCAAACAATAGAGGGACCGCCTGATGGTGCAGCCGCTTTATGACGTCGTTGGCCTGGGCAGCGCGATCGTCGATATCATCGCTCGCTGCGACGATGACTTCCTCATCGCCCAGGGCCTGGAAAAGGGCATGATGCGGCTGATCGATGCCGGGGAGGCGGCGCGGCTTTACGGCGAGATGGGCGCGGCGGTGGAGGTGAGCGGCGGCACCGTGCCCAACTAGCTGCGTGGGCGTGACGTCCTTCGGCGGCAAGGCGGCCTTCATGGGCAAGATCGCCAAGGACCAGTTCGGCGAGATCTTCACCCATGATCTGCGCGCCGCCGGCGTCACCTTCGAGGCACGGCCGGTGGAGGGAAGTGCGCCTACGGCCCGCAGTTTCATCCTCGTCACTCCCGATGGCGAGCGGACGATGAACACCCATCTCGGCGCGGCGGCGGAGTTGAGCACGCGCGAAGTCGATGCCGATCTCATCAGCGCTTCCAGGACGCTCTATCTGGAGGGCTACTCCTTCGACGGAGCGCCGGCCAAGGCCGCGTTCCAGGAGGCGGCGAGGATCGCGCGCGGCGCGGGCACGACGGTCTCGCTCACGCTGTCCGACCCATTCTGCGTCGAGCGGCACCGCCAGTCCTTTCATGATTTCATCAAGAGCGGCGTCGATCTGCTGTTCGCCAATGAGCGCGAATTGCTGACGCTCTACGAAACCGGCGACCTCGCCGAGGCCTGCGCGCGCCTGCGCGTCGACTGTGCGCTCGCGGCGGTGACGCGCGGCGAGAAGGGCTCGCTCATCCTCACGCGCGATGAGATCATCGAGATCGAGGCGGAGCCGGTGGCGCGCGTCGTCGATACGACGGGGGCGGGCGACCTTTATGCGGCGGGGTTCCTGTTCGGCTATGCGCGGGGCCTGGAGCTGCGCATTTGCGGGGCGCTCGCCAGTGTCGCCGCCGCCGAGATCATCTCGCATATCGGCCCGCGGCCCGAGACGTCCCTGGCCGGGCTGGCCCAGGCCCGCAATCTGATCTGAACGAAACATTCTGGCGAAATATTGGGCATGACACAGCGCTGCCAAAATTTCTGGCAGTGGTGTGATGAATTCGCGCCGTCATGTACTGCTGTGTCAACTGTCGGCAGCTCAGTAAACGGTGACTAAATTGCGGCCAATTTTTAACAATTGCGTTGCATTTGTGGCAATTCGCGCGGATGTTGCGCCAAAACGATAGTGTTGAAATCTCCTTTGCTTGCGACGGGATGGCCTTAGACAGCGACATTAATTTGGCGTAAAGAGAATCTTGGGCCATGGTAAATGGTCCGTCAATCGTCAGGGAGATTCTCAATGATGAAGCTCGTCAATGCAGCCATCGCTGCAAGCTTTCTGCTTGCAGTCAGCGCTCCGGCTTTCGCAGCCGACGCTCCGAAGACCAAGGCCGATTGCGAGAAGGCCAAGATGAAATGGGACGCTACGAAGAAGACCTGCTCGAAGAAGTAGGGTCCCGCAAGATGGCAGCGGCCGCCCGGCGAGGGCACCGCTGCTTCTTCGCCTGTCTCTCTCCCCGCGGTTTTGCGTTGCGCTTGAGCGCCGTCCCCATGGAACGTTACGCATTCGCGGATGGCGGGTCTTCACGGGCCGCCGGTGACCGCTGCTCCCCCGGCTTCAGGGGAACATCCTCCGATCGCGCCAGAATGAAGGTCCGCTGCTTGGCGGCGTAGCTGTGATATGCGCCGCAATGCGGGCAGATCGCGTCATACCCCTTCACGATGCGGCGACGGTAGAGCTTGCTCCAGTCGCGCGTCTGGCTCGGAGTCGTCGACGCCGCCGTCCAGCTTCGCCACGTAATTCGCCCAAGCCTCATCCGCCAGCTTGAGCGACGTCCGCGCCGAGAACAAGACCGCAGCTCAGGCAGCGAAACGTCTCCGCCAGGGCGCGCATTCGTTTTTCGTCGCGTGAATGCAGGAACAGCGCGATCGGCAGCAGCACCGGCAGCGAGATGACGACGACGATGCCGCCGGCCACATACAGGACCGTATGCCACCACCGATGTCGCCTCCGCCGCCGCACCGTCGCCGCGCGGGGGAACGGTGCCGCCCGCGCCTCCTATTGGTTCCGCCGCGACAGGGATACCGCATAAGCCGCGGCCCTGACCAGGAGGATCGGATCGTCGGACGGCTCGATCCCGTCCGGCAGTTGCAGCGGATTGAACATGCCGGTCTGGCAATTCTCCAGCGCCGCGCCCTCCGCGATGGCCTTGACCGTCAGGCGTCCGACGGGAACCGCCGCGCGCGTCTCCGGCCAGGCGACCGTCGGATTGAGGAGGTCATCCCCCGCTTCGGCGAATTGCAGGCTGAAATCGAAGGCCGCCGGCTTTGCCGCGAGACGCGTCTTCAGCGCCTCGGCATAGAAGTCATCCGGCTTGGCCTTGGCCTCGTCGTCCGTCAGGGTCGCGCCGCCGTCGACCGGCTTGATCAGCCAGCGGGCCGCCTTGCGCGCGCCTTCGGCATTGGTGAAGAAGAATGTGTGTATGGCGAAATAGGATGCGTCCGTATAGGAGGCCGGGAGCGGCCGCTCGCTCATATATTTCGCCTGCAGGGTCGTCTCGGGATTGGCCTGGACGAAGGCTTTGATCTTCTCGTCATTGGGCTTGCCGGTCGCCGGGTCAGGCGCGCGGGATTGCAGCAGCGCCAGGAATTGCGCCGGTGTTTTGGCCACGAACATCGGCGCGGAGATCATCACCAGTTCGGTCGGACTGTCCGGGGTGTCGAACCGGATGGCAAGGCCGCGCGCGGCGGGCTTGGCCTTTTCGGAGACCTTCGGGTTCGGGCCGGCAATGGAGAAGCGCACCAGCGCCGGAATATCGGCGCCGCTGAACAGGGCCGCCTTCGAGATCGCCTTCGCGCCCGGCGCCGCCGTGAAGCTGCCGACCGCGCAGACGCCCTTCTGATGCGACACGCGGACGTTCTGCGGCTTGCCGCCGAGCACGCTCAACGCATCGACCAGCGCCGTCGGATCGACCTCCTCCGCATGCAAGCCGCTGGAAAATGTGCACAAAATGGCTATCGCCGCAGATCCGGCGAGACGAGGTAAGTTCATTGGCGCACCCCACCTTATGGATTTCTAAAGAAAAGCCGCAGGTTCAAGAAAGACCAGATTGCAGCCCGGTAAAGCCCGGATGTTAAGCTTCCTGGAATTTGGCTGGTATGCAATCGACCAAATGGGTGAGGCGGCACACGAAGTGTACAATAAATCGTCATCTGAGCGTGATCATGCGCAGTGCTTCCGCGCGCATGCATCGGGCGGGTGCAACTCTTGATAGATGTCGATGTGAGCTAAAGCTTGCGCAGCCAGACCGTCTCGATCAGATGATCGGCGCCCTTATCCAGGATCAGATCGGCGCGCTGGCGTGTCGGCAGGATGTTCTGTTCCAGGTTCTTCAGATTGATGCGCTCCCAGATGCCGAGGGCGGTGGTGCGCGCATCCTCGTCCGAAAGCTTCGGAGTAGCGGTGGAAATAGGCCGCCGGGTCCTGGAAGGCGGTTTCCCGAAGCGCGTTGAAGCGCGTCACGTACCATTCCTCGATGACCTTCGGCTCGGCATGGATATAGACCGAGAAATCGAAGAAATCGGACACGAAGGGGATCGCCTCGCCATTTCTTGGAAGCGTGGCGGGCTGCAGCACGTTGAGGCCCTCGACGATCAGGACGTCCGGGCGGTCGACGTAAATCGGCTGGTCTTTCCGCACGTCATAGTCGAAATGCGAATAGGTCGGCGCCTCGACGTTGCGGCGCCCGGCCTTCACTTCCGCCATGAATTGCAGCAGGCTCCGCTGGTCGAAGCTCTCCGGGAAGCCCTTGCGGTTCATCAGGCCGCGCGCCTCCAGCTCCGCATTCGGCAGGAGGAAGCCGTCGGTCGGCACCAGATCGACGCGCGGATGGTTGGGCCAGCGCGCCAGCAAAGCGCGCAGCACGCGGGCGGTGGTGCTCTTCCCCACGGCGACGCTGCCGGCGATGCCGATGATGAACGGCATCTTGCCATTGTGCTTGCGCAGGAACTCCGAGGTCTGCTCATGCAGCTTCTGCGCCGCGCCGACATAGAAATTCAGCAGCCGGGACAGCGGCAAGTAGATATGCTCGACCTCGTCGGGGGAAATGCGCTCGATGACGCCGGAGAGCTTGTCGACCTCCTCATCGGTCAGCGTCATCGGCGTGTCGGCGCGCAGTTTTGCCCACTCATCATGGGTAAACATTTCATATGGGGAGAATTCGAGCCGCGAGGAACGCTGCGTCAATCGTTCAAGCATGTGCTAGTCATCCTGCGGCCTGGACCGTGAGGCTTTCTCGGCTAGGCCGGACTGCCCCATGCGAGCTTCCAGAAGATTGTATACATCATCCAGCGCGACATTGCGTGCCTCGAGTAGAACAAGCAGGTGATAGAGAAGGTCCGCCGCCTCGGCCTTCAACGCCTCGTGATCCTGCGTCAGCGCCGCGATCACGGTCTCGATGGCCTCCTCGCCCAGCTTTCGCGCGCATTTGGCCGGGCCGGCGTCCAGGAGCTGGCGCGTATAGGAATTGCCGGCATCGGAGGCGCGCCGGGCCGCTATGGTCCGGGCAAGCCGGGAAAGTGTGTCTTCGGGCATGGTGCTTCGCCGACTCGCGCGGCATCTGAGTGGTCACGGTTGTATGTCGGGCGCATCCTTAGCCGAATTCGGGATGCAAATCACTTTATCTCCGCTTTTGTCTTCATCGGCGCATCCGCGCCGCTGGGTTAGCCCGCTTGCGGGCCCCGGGTGCCCGATCCAAGCGCCGAGCAAGCAGCTGGCACAGCGTCCGTGGCGGTTTCCCGGGGCCCGCAAGCGGGCCGATATGCCGGGCGGATGCCCGGCTAAGGGAAAGACCCAAGCAACCTCACCCGATCGGGTGAAGCGGTCCAGGTGAAGTGCGTTCAGATACCCTGTTCGAGGCTATGCAAGTGCGGACGTAGCGGCAAGCCATTCGGTGAACTGCACGTGAATACTATCACCTCATTTGGATGAAGCTGATAGTTGCAAGCAGGAATATTGCTTATCCATCCTTGATCAGAGCATCACATGAAACCATTCTTGCTTTTTATTTCGATCTTCGGTCCTGCGTCGGCGCTTGCGTTGGTGGCCGGCTCAACCGTTTTACATAATGACAGCGGAACACGCACCGTAGCGAAAGAACCTATTACCGCCACAGGATGCGTGATGGCGACCAGCACATGTGGCCTGATCCTGAAGTCGCAATCCGGCTTGTTTTATGAACTGCAGGGCGCCGACTTGCCGCAGGCAGCGAGCGGCACACAAGTGCTGGTGACCGGACGCTGGCACCGCGGCAAGCAGACTGCGACCTGCCATTCACGCGCGGATGTCGGCAGCATCAGAGTGGACAAGTGGCACGTCCTGCGCGGTTCATGCGAGTAGAGGTTTATTTATCCCGCGCCCCGAACAGCGCCGAGCCGACGCGCACATGCGTCGCGCCGCAGCGGATCGCGGCCTCGTAATCCGCGCTCATGCCCATGCTGAGCGAGGGCAGCCCCAGATCGCGCGCCAATTTGGCGAGCAGCTCGAAATGCGGCTCGGGCGGCTCGTCGAAAGGCGGGATGCACATCAGGCCGTCGATGTTCAGCCCCAGCTCGTTCCGGCAGGCGCTCAGCAGGCCTTCGGCCTCGCGCGGCGCGACGCCGGCCTTCTGCGGCTCCTCGCCGGTGTTCACCTGGATGAACAGGCGGGGCTTGCGACCCTGCGCCGCCATTTCCGCGGCCAGCGCCGCCGCGATCTTGACCCGGTCGACGGTGTGAATGGCGTCGAACAGCGCGACGGCGTCACGCGCCTTGTTCGATTGCAGCGGCCCGATCAGATGCAGCTCGATCCCCGGATGCGCCTCGCGCAGATCCGGCCATTTGGCCTTCGCCTCCTGCACGCGGTTCTCGCCGAAGATCCGCTGGCCCGCCGCGATCACCGGCAGGATCGCGTCCGCGCCATAGGTCTTCGTCACGGCGATCAGCGCGACGTCGCCGGCCTCGCGCCCCGTATCCCGCGCCGCGCGGCCGATCCTGTCGGTAATTTCACGCAGCCTGTCAGCCGCTCCGATGCCGTTTTCCATCGCCGTCCCTTCAAAAACTTCGAATATGTATGCCCGCTTCCCAAGCGCTGCTTGACCGCACCACCCTTTTTCGGCTGGATACCACACCGAAGAGCCGCCCGCGTCCAGCGGCGGCCAAAACACGATGTAAGATAAAACACTATGGCCTCGGAACGATATAACGCACCGGATCGCGAAGCGCATTGGCGCAAGGTCTGGGATGACGCCCAAATCTACCGCGCGGAAGAGAACGAATCGCGGCCGAAATACTATGTTCTTGAGATGTTCCCCTATCCGTCGGGGCGCATCCATATAGGCCATGTCCGCAATTACTCCATGGGGGATGTGGTCGCGCGCTATAAGCGGGCCAAGGGGCATAATGTCCTGCACCCGATGGGCTGGGACGGCTTCGGCATGCCGGCGGAAAACGCCGCGCTGGAGAGCAAGATCCATCCCAAGACGTCGACCTATCAGAATATCGACGACATGCGCGGCCAGCTCAAGGGCATGGGCCTGTCGCTGGATTGGAGCCGCGAGCTGGCCACCTGCGATCCCGAATATTACGCGCAGCAGCAGCGGCTGTTCGTCGACTTCTTCAATAAGGGGCTGGTGTACCGCAAGAAGAGCAAGGTCAATTGGGACCCGGTCGACCATACGGTGCTGGCCAATGAGCAGGTGATCGACGGCCGCGGCTGGCGCTCCGGCGCGCTGGTCGAGCAGCGCGAGCTGAGCCAGTGGTTCCTGAAGATCACCGAATATGCCGAGGATCTGCTCGCCGCGCTGGATGGGCTGGACCGCTGGCCGGACAAGGTGCGGCTGATGCAGCGCAACTGGATCGGCCGCTCCGAAGGGCTGCTTGATGCGCATGGCGCTGGAAGGCGAGGCGCTGCCCAAGGGGCATGAGGCGCTGGAGGTGTTCACCACGCGGCCGGACACGATTTTCGGCATGTCCTTCTGCGCCGTGTCGCCCGATCATCCGCTGGCGACCGCGCTGGCGAAGAAGGACAAGAAGCTGAAAAGCTTCATCGACGAATGCCACCGCATGGGCACCAGCGTGGAAGAGATCGAGCGCGCCGAGAAGAAGGGCTACGACACCGGCTTGAAGGTCGTGCATCCCGTTCCGCAAGACGTCGAAAGTGCCGCTCTATGTCGCCAATTTCATCCTGATGGACTATGGCACGGGCGCGATTTTCGGCTGCCCGGCGCATGATCAGCGCGACCTGGATTTCGCCCGGAAATACAAGCTGAAGGTCAAGCCGGTCGTCGTTCCCGAGGGCGAAGACCCGAAAAGCTTCGCGATCGGCGACGAGGCCTATACCGGCCCCGGGCGCATCGCCAATTCCGGCTTCCTGGACGGCATGAGCGTCGAGGACGCCAAGAACGAGGTGGCGAACCGGCTGGAAAAACAAGGGCAGGGCGAGCGGAAGATCAATTTCCGCCTGCGCGACTGGGGCATTTCGCGCCAGCGCTATTGGGGCTGCCCGATCCCGATCGTGCATTGCGAGAAATGCGGCGCCGTGCCCGCCACCGATCTGCCGGTGCTGCTGCCGGACGATGTCACCTTCGACACGCCGGGCAACCCGCTGGACCGGCATCCGACCTGGAAGCATGTGAACTGTCCGAGCTGCGGCGGCAAGGCGACGCGCGAAACCGACACGATGGACACTTTCGTCGATTCCTCGTGGTATTTCGCAAGGTTCTGCTCGCCGCACGCGTCAAAACCCGTGGACAGCAAAGCCGTCGCCTACTGGCTGCCGGTCGATCAATATATTGGCGGCGTCGAACACGCGATCCTGCATCTGCTCTATTCGCGCTTCTTCATGCGCGCCATGACCGATACCGGCCATCTGAAGCTTGCCGAACCTTTCGCCGGGCTGTTCACGCAAGGCATGGTGATTCACGAGACCTATCGCGACGAGGACGGCAAGTGGCTGAATCCGGAGGAAATCCGCTTCGTCGGCAATGACAGCGCCAGTCGCCGCGCCGTCACCGCCGATGGCGGCCAGCCGGTGATCATCGGCGCCGCTGAGAAAATGTCGAAGTCGAAGCGCAACACCGTCGATCCGCTCACCTTCATTTCGCATTACGGCGCGGACACGATTCGCTGGTTCGTGCTGTCGGACTCGCCGCCCGAGCGCGACGTGCTGTGGACCGAGGAAGGCGTGCAGGGCTCCTGGCGCTTCGTGCAGCGGGCCTGGCGCCTGGTCGACGAGGCGGCGGCTCAGGGCGCGAAGCACGGCGCCAAACGCCCCGCGACGTTCAGCCCGGCCGCCGACGATCTGCGCCGCGCCGCCCATCGCGCGCTGGACGCCGTCAGCCGCAATATCGAAGGATTGCGCTTCAATACGGCGATCGCCGCCATCTATGAATTTGCCAATAAGCTCGGCGCGGCCCTGCAAGGACAAAAAACGGCCAAAGATCCGGGGCTTGATTGGGCGGTGCGCGAATCAGCGGAATTGCTCGCGCAGATGTTCGCGCCGATGATGCCGCATCTCGCGGAAGAGTGTTGGGCGCGGCTCGGCTACAACAGTCTGGTTGCAAAACAGGCCTGGCCGGAGGTCGAAAAGCCTCTGCTCGTTGACGATAAGGTCACGATTGCCGTACAGGTTAATGGTAAGAGACGGGACGAGTTGATGATCTCGCGCGACGCATCACAGGGCGATGTCGAGGCCGCCGCATTGGCGCTCGACGGCGTGAAGCGCGCTATCGAGGGCCGGGCGATCAAGAAAATTATCGTGATACCGCAGAGGATCGTCAATGTCGTTGCTTGAGGGGACAAGAGTGGGGGCACTCGCAAAAACGTTGAAGTCGGTTGCCGTGGCCGGGGTTCTCGCCGCTGCGGCCGCGCTTGTCAGCGGCTGCGGCTGGCAGCCTCTCTATGGGCCGACGGCGAGCGGCGCCCAGCTCACCGACGTCATGCGCACCGTCGATATTTCGATCGTGCCGGGCCGCGTCGGCCAGCGCATCCGCAACGAGCTGATCTTCAAGACCACTGGGGGCGGCGAAGCCAGCGACCAGAGGAAATACCGGCTCGACATCGCCGTGCGTGAATCGATCCTGAACACGGCTGTTGAACAGACCGGCGATCCCAGTGGTCAGGTTTACCAGCTCTATACTCAATACAAGCTTGTCCGCATCGAGGATGGCAAGGTGGTGATGGAGGGGCATAGCAACGCCCGCGCCGCCTTTGACAAGGCCGATTCGGTCTTCGCCGACGTTCGCGCCAAGCGCGACGCCGAAGACCGCTCCGCCCGCACCATTTCGGAAGCGATCCGCCTCCGTCTGGCGGCCTATTTCTCGTCGAACGCCTAGAATTTTCGAGGCCCCGGCAGTCGCGTCTGCAATTCAGCAGTGGCGGCTGCGGAATCACCCGCATACCCATAAATTCAGACCGCGCTGTCGTCGCTCCCTCTCCCATTGGGAGAGGGTTGGGGTGAGGGGTTATGGACTATCGGTGCGCAACAACCCCTCACCCGGCGCTTTCCGCGCCGACCCCCGTACTGCACGGGGCAGGCTCTCTCCCATGGGAGAGGTGAGGCTCGTGCCGGTCTTACGGCATGGGTTCATGTCACCGGGACTTGGTATGACGGGTGAGTATTTTGCATACGCCTGGTGTGAAAACTCCGGTGGATGAAAGTCATGTAGAATAATTTTCCGCACCCTCCACGCTCATCTGCGGTGCTTGCGCGAGGAATAGCATTCCAACTGCGCGCAAACCCAAGACGTTTTCACACGGGCTCGCCCTCATCTCGGACATGAGGCTCAATTTGATCGCGAGACAGATTGCGCCTCATCGTACCCAATCCTCGCGGGGTGGGCGCCCGCGATGGCTCTCGGTCCCGCTTTTGCCACACCCATTGCAGAGACTCGCGAATATTGACACTATTGCTTCATGTTGAAGGCGCGGATCTTATGAACAAACTCTTTATCAAAACTGCCCTGTACCTCACCGCCGTAGCGATTATTGTACTTTCCATGGGAGAGCGGGTTTGGGCGGTCGACGCAAACGAGGCATTTGGGTGCTGGATTGCCGAGCAGCGTGATGGCGCGGCGACCTACAAGTTGGCAGCTTGCGGAACCAAGATTTGCGGAAAAGCGATCAGAGCTGCCTCGGATGGACACCATCCGACGGAGGCGGAAGTGGCTGGCAGTGCTAATCAAAGCCTGTTTTCTGGAAAAAAAACTGGAAAAACATCTTGGTCCGGCCAGATGTACATATTTCGAGTCGGAACGAAATTCGAGGTCGAATTGAAAGTAATTTCAAAAAACGAACTTGAAATTGGGAACTATTTGGCGAAACGGAGCTGGAGCCGAGTACCTTGTCCACCTGCCTAAAGAGTATGCCGCCACCGTGGCGGCAAACTCGCCGCCTGGGCCGCGATCCTGGCAATCCCGACGGCGATCGCGGGCATTTACGGGATGAATTTCGATTACATTCCCGAGCTGAAATGGGCCTACGGCTATTTTGTGGTGATCGGCGTCACGATTTCGGCTTGCGCCGCGCTCTTTTGGCGCTTTCGGCGTGCTAACTGGCTCTGATCGCTTTCGGGGCCAGGCGGGCGGGTCGCCCCGGACCCTTTCGGTCACCATTCAGATTTCGCCGAGCATACTGCGTTGAGCGAGGATATCGGCGCCCGTTCAGATGACGAGACACCGCTGTTTTCGCGCCTCGCAAGAATGACGACTAATACCAAATCTCTGAAAGTGCGACTCATGCGCCTCAATCCAGCGGCTGTGGAATTCCGCCTCGAACTTGCGGAGGCGTCGCTCCCTCTCCCATAGGCGAATGCTTGTCGTTCGCCGTAAAGGCTCACGAGCGGGAGAGGGTTGGGGTGAGGGGGTAAGCGTTTGATGGATAGCCATAAACCCCTCACCCGGCGCTGTCCGCGCCGACCTCTCCCCATGGGAGAGGTGAAGACAAGCGCTGATTGCACCGCATGAGTTCATGTCGCTGGGTCTTGGTATAACGCCTCGATGCGACCATCTCCGCTTCGACCTTAAATCCGCCTACCCCTTATTGCTTCGTGTCATGTCACCACATTTTCGGGTGTTGCCGCATGAAACTCTTTGTCGATGTCGCAAAGCTCGAGGCCGAGGGGATTGTCTCGCCCCAACAGGCCGCGCAGATCCGTCGCATCGCGGCCGCCGATACCGGTGTGCTCGCGGTCAATGTGATTGCCGTTATCGGCGCCTTCGCAGTCATCGCCGGTCTGCTTGCGATGCGTCCCACCAGCGTGCAGGTGGCGGTGATCGGCTTCGGCCTCACCATAGCAGGCGGGCTGATCCGCAAGTTCCGCCAGACGCAGCTTGGTTTCCTCGGTTCTTCTCTGATCGTGATCGGTGCAGTCCTATTGGCCGCGGGGCTTATTCTCAAGTGCTCGACGCCAGGCACCGCGGGCCTTTTCTTTACCTGCCCTGCCACGCCAAAGTGGTACGGGCATGCGGTGATATTCCTGGTTGCCGCCGCGTGGCTGCTGACCGTCGGAGCCTTGGCGCAGAATGGGCTGTTGGTCGTGCTCTCCGTCTTCGCCCTGGCCGGCGCGCTCGGCAGCAGCACCGGCTACTGGCATGCAAGCTACGGCCTTCTTGTGCGCGAGGCGACCGTCACCATCACCGTGTTCGGGCTGCTGGGGGCGCTGGCGAGCTATCTATCGATGCGGGTGCTCGAGGAGCCCTACGCACGTCTTGCGCGCCTGTTCGCTTTGATGGCGCTGCTATGGGTGAATTTCGGCTTTTGGGTCGGCTCCTTGTGGGGGGATTATCCTCTCGAGGCGTGGATTGCTCCGGATTTGACATTTCAGCCATACAGCAAAGAAAACTGGGACGCCTTGCAGGCCTGGAAAGCTCAAGCGTTCTTCATTTCGCGTGATGTGTTCGCGGTGGTGTGGGCGCTGGCTCTGGCCGGCGTCGGAACGTGGGGCGCCGTAACCAACCGGCGCGGCGCTGTGAATATGGCCGCCACCTTCGCGGGCATCCATTTCTACACGCAATGGTTCGAGCGCCTGCAGGCCTCGCCGGAAGCCGTCATGATCGCTGGTGTGATCGCCGTGGCTGTGGCATTCGCCCTGTGGCGCTACAATCAGGGACGGCAGGCCTCAGCGTGAATCGGACTGTCACCACTGCATAACGGTGCCAGTTTGACGGACATTGACGTCATTTTGATCAAGGACGGCCATAACCGGCGGCTTGATGAACTCGTCCTGGACATCCTGTCGCCACGCTATGAGTTTCTCGGGTTCGAAGATGCCTCGTCGAGCAGATTCGCCGATGTTGTTTCAGCCGGTGTCATACCGGGATGGGGCATCGTCATCGATGTTGGATTGCGGCTGCGACGAAGTCCCAGCTACTGGGCGGAGGTCTCCGCCGATACGTCGGTCCTGCTGGTGCACATTGGGATGCAGCCCATGATCCGGCGCTATACGAACGGCCAATTGCTGGTCGACGCCACAGGTGTTCCCGCCTGCCGTGCTCTGCTCATCAGCCCTTCTGCGCAGTTCACGGATCAGGGCGATGGCGAAATCCTGGCGCACGCCCTGATTGAACAAGAGTTGGGAGCCAGCCTGTTCGACGCCACCAGCTTCGTCGGGTTCACCGTCTTCGAACTGCGTTAGGGTCGTGTAACCGGCCATTGGCCGGAATGGCGCTCATCACCCATTACGGAACTGCCGGAAGGTGTGGACCGAACCAAAGGGCGCGCGAGCAAGAGGCGCCACTCACGTCAAAGGCATTGGACGGTGTTCTCATTCTCTCCGGCGGGGGGCGTCAGCATGGAGCCGCTGTGTATGAGATGCCGCGAAAAAGCCTTGCTTGAGTGGGCACCTGCGCCGCTCGCACACGATTGAGGGAAAAGAGCCGGAACGGTTCCGCGCTCGCTCGATCCACGGGAACCCGGCACGTCCGGATTTGTTTCTCCCCGATTTTCTGGCCGCCTCCTTTTTTTACGAACAATTTTGGTGCTCATGCAAATATCGTTACGTCTGCGATTGGCAATCTGCCTCTTGGCGGCCAGCCTCATCGGTGTCTCCACTCATACCGGGTACGCGGAGCCAAGACGCGAGCTCGATGCCGAGAGCTATGGCCGCCATCTGCGTGGCATGTGGCTTGCGCAAACCATCGCCAACTGGACTGGGCTCGAAACCGAAGGCACGAAAATCGAGAGTCCCTTTCTCACCGATGCCGATTGGGGCAGCGCGATCAATTTCGTCTTTCATGAGCCATGGCCCGCCGATGATGACACCGATGTCGAGTACATCCTGCTGCATCTGATGACGGAATATGAGACCACCCTGTTGACGCCCCAGCAATTGGCCGATGGTTGGGACACCTATTTCAGGCGCGAGGATTTTGTCTGGATATCAAATCTCACGTCGCTGCGGCTGATCCGGCGCGGTGCGTTACCACCGGCCACAGGCATGGGCGCCGTCAATGCCGCGAACGATCCGCAGGAAGAGATGAGCTACCTGATGATCGATGCGCAGCTTACCACTGAGCTGTGCGGCGCCCTGGCGCCTGGGATGCCAGTTTATGCGCTGCGCATTTGCGATTTGCCTATCCGCAATACGTCCGCGAGCTATGCGGCTCACGCGGCGCAGCATTTCATGCTGCTCTACGCTCTGGCTCCCGTCGTCGATCCCTCGCTCAGCGAGCGGGAAAAGGTCATCTGGCTCGCGACCGAGGCGCGCAAATACATCCCCAATTCCTCGAAGACCGCCGATATTTTCGACTTCGTGCTGGGGGACTTCCTGCGCCAATGTCCGCAAGCGGATGCGCCGGGCTGCAACGATTGGGAGGCGACACGCGACCGCATCGGCGACCGTTATCAGCGCCATGCGGCCCTCAACGGGTTCAAATATTATGACTGGTACGATTCCGCGGTGAATTACGCGCACCGGAATTATGGCGCTGCTTTTCGGCCAGGGCGATCTCAAGCGCACGATCCAGATCGGCACGCTGGCGGGATGGGATTCCGACAACGGAACGGCCACCATGGGAGGCTTGCTCGGTTTGATGAACGGCTATGATTGGGTGGTCGCCCAGTTCCCGGATCGCAAGCTGTCGGACCGCTACAGCATACGCCGCACCCGCAGCTTTGAGTTGCCGGACTACTTGCCTGACGATCCCGCCGCGGAAGATACTTTCGAGATGATGTCCAAGCGGATGCTGCCGCTTGTCGCGCAGGCGCTCGACAAGGGGGGCGGAAATGTTCGCGACCAGACATATCATCTGCCCGCGCTGCCGGCAGCGAACCAGGCCGAGCTGGCGCCCACGACGCAATTATATGAGAGCAGCGCCAATAATCGCATGCGGCTCGAAGGCGGCAGCGTCACGGCGCTGTCCTCAGGTGCCGGGCTCGCCGGTGAAGACAGTCCCCAGGCAGCAACTTTCGCGGATGGCGCCGAGCACGATTTCTCAGGGCGGGAACCGCCTTCGCCTTCGGACGAATTTTGGGGGTTTCGGCGACAAGGTCGAGTTCACGGTTACGTACAGCCACGCGGTGCCGTTGAAGACACTGCGCCTCATTGAGGGCGGTGCGCATTCCAGTCTCGTCGGCTATTTCCGGACACTTACGCCGCAGGTCCTGGTCGGCGGTTCGTGGCAGAACTTGCCGGCAGGCGCGTTACCCTCGGCCGAGCCAACCTCCGCTCCTTACCAGATCATCGACTGGAGCCTGCCCGCGACGCTGCTCGTCGCAGGCATTCGCCTGAGCGGCACGACCGTCGGCGGGTTTGCCAGTATTATCGAGCTGGACGCACTGTCGGACATTGCCGCGAAGGTCTACGTCGCAGGACCGTAGCAATTCTCGCGGAATTCGACACCCAAGCCGATCGGCGTTGCCGCGGTCAAGGCCGTATGCAGCGACATGCCTTGCCAAAAGCCGCTCTACGATCCAGCGGTCGCGCCCAACCGTTCAGCCGGACAGGCCGGCCGCCGATCATTGAACGCATTTATATCCGCCAAATCTCTCGGCGATCAGGAATTCGGGCTCGCTCCACCTGAAGCAGGCCGTACTGACGCAACGGCTCTCACGGCTCACGCATGATTGGGGGCAGCCGTCGAAACGGTCCTCAAAACGGGAGCGCAGGTCGCAGATCTTGCGGCACATTTGGCGCTGCTCGTAGCAGAACTCCGCCACGTCCACTTCCTGCTCATCCTCTAGACGCGAGTCCGGATAGGTCTTACGCGTTTCGACGTCGGCAGCGAGAAGCGGCGCGCTGGCTCCTGCGAAAGTGAACGCCAGAAACAGACAGCAAAATAATAGACTAGCCCAACGCATCCCCGCCTCCGCCCAAACCCCGTTTTCAGTGCGACGCGCCAGCTAACGATTATTTCGTGCCCTTACTGTGTTGACAGATAGGCATTTTCGACGCATTCAGGGCCGAAATCCGGCACGCGCCGCGCCCGAAAACTGACGCTCGACAGGCCTTGAAGCGTGTTGATCGGTACTCTGGCTGCGTATCGCATCTTGCCAATCCCGTTCCGCCGCGCTAAGCGCTCGCCATGGTCGCCATCAAAGCCACCGAACTGCCGGGTCTGCTGAAATCGCCCTCGAAGCCCGAGGCGTTCCTGATCCATGGCAGCGATGCCGGCCAGGTCGCCGAGACCGCGCGATCGCTCGCCGCTACCTTAAGCGCCATCGCCGCGCCGCCCGGCGAAATCATCCGGCTCAGCGAGCAGGATCTGGCGCAAACGCCGGGGCGTCTGGCCAGCGAGGCGCGCAGTTTCGCCATGTTCGGCGGCCGGCCGGTCATTCTGGTGAAGCAGGCGCCGCAGCTCACGCCCGCGCTGTTCGAGGAGCTGCTCGGCCGCGCCGCTCGCGGCCTTCATCGTCATCGAGGCGGGCAATCTGAAGAAGGACGCCAAGCTCCGGCAATTATTCGAGAAGGCGAAAAACGCCGCCGCCATCGTCTGCTATGGCGCGGACAGCCGCAGCCTGCAGCAGCTCATTCGCGAGGATGTGCAGAAGGCCGGGCTGACCATCGCGCCCGACGCGGCGCAGCGTCTCGGACAGCTGCTCGGCGGGGATTGGGCGGTGTCGCGCGCCGAAATCGCCAAGCTGACGCTGTATGCGGCCGGCGAACCGCAGATCACTCTGGAACATGTCGAAGCGGTGGTCGGCGACGCCTCGGCGCATGCTTTCGACGAGGCGATCGCGGCGGCGCTGTCGGGCGATGCCGCCACGGCGCTGGCCCAGCTCGACGGCTTGGCCGGAGCCGGAACGCCCGCATCGGTGCTGTTGAGTGTGCTCGGCGGCCATCTGCAAAAGCTGCATGCCCTGCTCGGCGCCATCGACCGGGGCGAGAGCTTCGACGCCGCCGCCGCGAAGCTGCGTCCGCCCCCGCATTTCCGCCAGAAGGATGCGATGAAGGCGCAGGTCGCGCGCTGGACCGTGCGCAGCATCGCCGCCGCCATCGAGGCCGCGCATGAAACCATGCGGCAGACCCGGCTGAAACCGGGGCTGGAACATGAGCTGGTCGCGGATTTCATCATCCGCATCGCCAGGCGCGGGGCGGGCAGGGCGAAGACGCGGGCCGCCTGATCGCCCGGGCGGTGAACGAAAGGCGCTGATGACCAGCTAAATCGCTGTCCCCATTGGTATTCCAGCCGATATTCACGGCCCCCGCGTGGAGGTAATTTGGAGTGTTTCATGTGTATTGCGTACGGAGTTTTGAGAAATGAAAATTGTAACGAGAACTTGCCTGTTCGAACCCGCTCACTGGTTCATCAGCATTATGTTCCTGCTGTTGCTGCCGTTCCTGGCCATCTGGACGGATAACAAGCTGCTCGCGTCGATCCACTGGTCCAACCTCACGCGGGGTCGATAGATGAACGCTGTGGATTGGTTCTCCGTCTTCGAGCTGCTGTTCAAGGGACCGTCCGGATGGCTATCCCTGGCGCTCGGCGCTGCCGCAACGGCTGCCGCCGGATATTTCAGCGCCCGGCATCGATACAAACGCGTTAGGGTCACCACCTACGCCTATGTGGGTGGCGAAAAGGGTTTCGAGACGTGCAATGAGAGCGACATCGACGATATGTTCCGGAGCTTCGAGCGCTACGACATCAAGGTTCAGGGGCTGGTCAAAGAGTTCAACCAAGCCAAAGGCGGAGCGCGCTCGGACATCGGCGAGCACATTCTCAAGGTGGCGGAACAGATGATCGAAGAATGTGAGGAGCTGTTTCGGATGAACATCGCCTTCCGGACTCTTGAAGCGCATCAGCGTTTCCTGGATCAGATAGACAACCGTCGCAGCCGGGCCGTTCGGCTGCGTGAGGAAGCGCAGTGGTTTCAGCGGATGAGCAGTGCGGCCTGAAACGAAAAAGACACATTGACCACCGATGACCCTGCTCGTCCACATCGCGGCTGAAAACCGCGCCGCCGCCATCCGCCGGACCGGAATAGCGGCGACGCGCTGGCGGCCCGACCCGGCGGACCATCCAGAATGCGATCGCGCCGTGTGGGCGTTTCCGGTGCTGCCGAGCTACACCCTCACCCATTCCTGGGCGCGCGAATTGAAGCGCTCCGGCCGTTCCACGCTCGCCGCGATCACCTTCCGTGCGCCCGACGACGAGCTGGTTTTCGCGCGGCATTTCTCCGGAGCGCCGCGGGCGATGACCGCCGCCAAAGCCGCTGGCATGATCCGCGCCGCCGGGGATGCGCGCGGCTATGAAATCATCGTGCCGCGCCGCATCCCGCCGAAGGACATCGTCCGCATACAGATATTACCGCGCGCGACCGGCTGGCGTTATTGGCCGGCGGCGAGAGGCGCGCCGATGCGTCTCTGCGATTGCCCCATATGCCTGCCGCGCGGCGAGGTGAACGCCCGCCGCTACCGCGAGCGGGTGATCGCCAGGATGACGGCGCGCGGCCTCGGCCCGGCATAGTGCATCGATCCAAACGGAGGCTGCAGCCGGAGTTTGGTAAAATTGATGCAAAACAAAGAGCTAGGGCACGGGCACGTGAACGAAGTGAATGTGTCGGTGCGCTAGAGCGCGATCAGGAAAAGCATGTCCCCGCAAAGGCGGGGATGGAATCCGGTTTTCCGTCCGATCGCGCGACCAGCAAAGAATCGAGAGCGGGCCTCCGGCTTCGATGTTTCCACTTCAACCGATCCCGCTTTAGGCGAGATGTTCGGTGCCAGGCCTTGCGGGAGGCTTCGGCGAGGCTCTTCATGGGAGCACTCGGCGCGCCTCTCTCGGTCATAAGCCTGGCATTTGAGCGAGGCTACGGCGGGGCCCTTCATCGGAGCACCCGCCCGCCTCTCGCGGCATAAGCCAGGCTTTGCGGGAGGGCTACCCGCGAGGCCCTTCATGGGGGCACCCGCACGCCTCTCGCGGTCATAAGCCTTGCATTTGCGCGAGGCTGCTACGAGGCCCTTCATGGGGCACCCCGCGCGCCTCTCGCGCTTATGAATCTGGCATCCGCGGCTCTAGTCCTTTGTTTGGTCGCATTTTCTCGACGCAAACCGGCATCCACTTTGCTGGAAAATGCTCTAACGCTGCGGGACGGTGAAGATCGTGCCGCGATGGCGCAGCAACCACATCGTGCCGCACCCGCCGACCGCACGGTCGGGCATCCCCGACACATCGATGATCGGCATATAGCCGCCCGCGACGCTGTCGACTTCCGCATCATCGAGGAAACGAATTTCGGCCTGTTGCTCTATGGTCTGCTGGCTGGTCATTTGCGGTCTCCATTGTCTGTCTGAATTTGCATTGCGGTGCTGGGTGTTTGTCTTGGTCGGCGCGCTCAGCCTATCTCACGTGATCGGCCGGCTTGTTGTGGGGGCCGCGTGCGGGCTGCGGGTCGTTGCCACCGAAGATGCTCTTCAGCCAGGAAAGAATGCCGGCGCCCGATGTCATATCGATCTCTTCCAGCGACAGTTCGCGAACCTCGACATTCGAATTCTTGGCGTCTTTGATCATGATGGTGTCCTCCGATGGTCTGGTCCGGCCTGCCGGACCGCGTCTTTGCGCTCCCGATAGGTGCTATATTGCCGTGAGCGCGGCCCCGCCGCTGTACCGGAGGGAACAGGGGCGGAATTAAAATCGATCGATGAAAATTTCCGAAGACATCACGGAAGCGGCTTATCCCGTTCGCTCCGGCCGCTCGATAGGTCGTAGCAGGTTGCCGTTCAGCCAGTTGACCGACGCCACGCCACATGCACACCTCGTTCGACACACTGCTTGGCGTCACGGTACGGTTGCCGCATGCTGGTTACCGGGAGTTCGTCTCCGAGACGGCGTAGGTTGGCTTCCAACGTCGCCTAAAGTTGGGAGCTTTTATGCCAGAAAAATTTGGTTTCGCCTGCTTCCTTGAACGGCTTGGAATCAGCGGCCCGCAACCTGTCATCGATGCAACGGCGGCTCTCTTCGGCGACCATCTTGGGCCAGCCATTGAGCTGACTCTGTTGGATTACAGGACGGGTACGCAGGTGAACCGGCCCTGGTCTCTTGGAGACCAACTCGTCTGGACATGGCCTGGGCCAACGAAGATCCTATTCGTTTACTTCAGCGACCTGGACGCGGGCCGCCCCTGCATAAGCTTCACAGGGGCGGCCACTATTGCCGAACTAACAGTATCGATGGAGGATATGGCGCTTGCGTCCCGTCCCAATGACGTCGACGACCTGTGCATGGGCCTCCACGCGGTATGCAGCAAATTTGCCGCCGAATGCCTCGTGGCTGCTGGGGGGGAAATTGGATTCAGCGAAGGTTTGACGACAGTGAGGCAAGCCTGGAATGAGGTCACTGCTCCGCTCTCCCTCGCGCATTGGGTCGCTTGCCGCAACGAAGGCCCACTCGCGATGGCCCAGCGTTTCGTCGAGGTTCGGCGCTCACCCACCGCAATTCTATTCAGGGCAGCTTAAATCTTGCAGCCTGGAGTTCAACGGGATAAAGCCGTTCACGGAATGTCGGCGGCATCCGCCTGCGCGAAGCATGCTGGAATCGGTAAGACGGGAAGGGTGATAAGTGGCGATGCGCCGGTGCCCGCCGGCATCGCCTTGGCAACGATAGGCCGCCGCCTTACTGCCCCTTCGCGCCCTAACGATGCGTCAAAATCATGAGGAATATGGCAGCCGCCCCAGCCCGCTCCAGAAATCGACGATCCGCCTCAGCGCGTCGGCATATTCCTGGCCGTTAAATGGCTTCACGACGTAGCAGCTTGCGTGACGCTCATAGCATTCCTGAATATCTTTGGGCGATTGCGAGCTGGTCAGCATAATGACGGGAATGGATTTCAATTCTTGTTCTTTCTTCATGAGTTCCAAGAATTTTTTGCCATCCATGCCGGGCATGTTGATATCGAGCAGGATGAGTTGCGGCGTGGGCGCGTTGACGAAATTGCCTCGCTTAAAAAGGCAGTCCAGCGCTTCGGAACCATCATTCGCCACGGAAATATTGCAGGCGGACTTACCATCGCGGAAGACACGCTGGGTCATTTCGATGTCGCCCTCATTGTCTTCAACGAGCAATATTTCTAATGGTTTGCGCATGGTGCCCAATGCCCTTTTGCGGGAGCGAAAAGAAAAAGACGGTGCCGTGACCGGGCGTCGATTCAAACCCGATATCGCCGCCGCATAGCTGGATGAATTTGCGGCAGGTGCATAGGCCGATGCCGGTGCCGGGATAGCGTTCCTTGCGATGGAAGCGCTGGAAGATGGTGAACATCCTGTCCTGGAATGCCGGATCGATGCCGATGCCGTTGTCGCGCACCGAAAATCGCCAGAGGTTGTTCTGCTGCTGTTCCGCAGCGATCTGTATTTCGGGCGGCTTGCTGCCGTTCTGGAATTTGAGCGCGTTGCTGATCAGATTTTGAAACAGCACGCGGACCAGCGTCGGAACTGGTCTCCACCGTGGGGAGGTCGCCGCATGTCACGCGGGCGGATTTCTCGTCGATAATGCTCGCAAATTCCGAAAGGATCTCCTGCGCGATCTCATTGCAGTCGACCCTCTCGACATTGATTTCCTCTCTTCCGATACGCGCAAAAGTGAGAATATCATGGATCATATTCCGCATTCGTTCGGCATTGTTCGTAATGAACTTTAGATATTCATTACGCTTCGCGGCCGGCAACGCCACTTCATCTTCGACAAGCAGTCCCGCGAATGTGTTCATCATGCGCACGGGTTCCTGCATGTCGTGGGAGCAAATATAGGCGAAGCGCTCCAATTCCTCGTTGGACTGGCGGAGGTGATTGTTGAGCTTGAGGATTTCTTCGCGCTGCATATAGAGGTCGAGGTAGACCTTGACCTTGCTCTTGAGGATTTCCGAGTTGATCGGCTTGAATACGTAATCGACCGCGCCGATCTCCGCGGCCCGCGTTGCGTACCGGTCCTCTTTGCTGATCGCGGTCACGAAGATGATGGGCACGCCGTGCATGGATTCGCGCTCCTGCATCAGCGTGGCGGTCTCAAAACCGTCCATGTCCGGCATCTGCACATCGAGCAGCACGACGGCAAAGCGGTGGCGCAGGATGAGCGTGAGCGCCTCGTTGCCCGAGGAAGCCTTGAATATGGCGGCGTGCAGCGGCCTGAGAACCTTTTCGGTCGCCAGCAGGTTCTCCTTGCGGTCGTCGACGATCAGAATATTCGGCTTCAGTGCCGCGACTGGAGCCAATGACGCGTGTGCCGCAGAAAATCCTTCAGCCTGCCATGCCGGTTCCACGAGGTTCTCCATTCGACAGCCTCCGCAGCAGCAAGGCGATGCGCTCCAGATCCACGATGTGGTCCACGGATGTAGCGTCGAGCGCGGCCTGCGGCATGCGCGACGCTTCCGCCGTGGCGGGGTTCTGCACGACGGCAAGCCCGCCGTGCCGCTTGACGGCTTTGAGCCCCAGGGCGCCGTCGGCATTGGCGCCGGTCAGGACGACGCCGATCAGCGCTTCGCCGAAGGTCTCCGCCGCGCTTTCGAATAAGCAGATCGATGGAAGGGCGGGAAAAATTGACCTTGTCATCCACCGACAGGCTGAAGCTCTTATCCGGCTCGATCAGCAGATGATAGTCCGCCGGCGCCAGATAGGCCGTGCCACGGCTTAAGGTCTCTTTGTCTTCGGCTTCCTTGACCTTGATCATGCTGCAACGGTTCAGGTGCTCCGCCAGAAATCCGTCCGACGTCGCACCGGAGTGGTGCACGATAGCGATGCCAAGGGAAAAGGTCGCCGGAAGCGCCGAGAGGATCGTTTTCAGCGCATGCATGCCGCCGGCCGATACGCCCAGCACCGCCGCCTCAAACATGTGCCACAACTCCGGACTTCCTGTAGATTTGCTGCCTGCCTTCCAGGGGGTCGAACAGCTGTTTTACGCCGGAAAAGTTCAAAGTTTCCTTAGCGCCCAAACAGAGGAATCCGCGATGGCGCAAACTGTTGGTGAATAATGTGAGCACGCGATCCTGCAATATCTTGTCAAAATAGATGAGTACGTTGCGGCAGATGATGAGGTTCATCTCGCCGAAAACGCCGTCCGACACCAGATTATGGTAGGAAAATGTAACCCGCTCCTTGATGAAATCCTTGACCTTGGCAAAATTGTAACCGGTGTTGTAATATTTATTGAAATCCTCCGTGCCGCCGCTCGCGCGATAATTGGCGGCATAGGCTTCCATCCTCTCGACCGGGTAAATGCCCTTCTCCGCCACATCGAGCGAGTGCTTGTTGAAATCGGTGGCGTAGAAGCGCGCACGGTCGAGGAAATTCTCCTCCTGGAGCAGGATGGCCATCGAATAGACCTCTTCGCCGGTCGCGCATCCGGCATGCCAGATCTTGACGTACGGATACGTCTTCAGGGCCGGGATCACCTGCTTGCGCACCGCCTGGTAGAAGAGCGGGTCGCGGAACATTTCCGTCACCGTGATCGACATGTGCTTCAGAAAACTGTCGAAGGCGCGCTGGTCGTGCATCAGCCGGTCAAGCAGCTCGGTGAAGTGCTCGAGCCCCGCTTCTTCGCGCGCACGGGCCAGGCGGCGCTTGAGCGACGTGTGGGAATAATGGGTGAAATCATAGCCCCAGCGGCGCCTGATGCCTTCCAGCAGCAGGCTGATTTCGATCCGCTCTACATCCGTCTCCCGCACTACGCCGCTCTTTCCTGCTTGAACAGCCATACGCGCAGGAGCGTCAGCAGCCGGTCGATATCCACCGGCTTGACGAGGTAGTCGTTGGCGCCGGCTTCCATGCAGCGCTCCTGCTCCTCGGGCATGGCGCGGGCGGTCAGCGCGATGATTGGAAGGTCCTGCCAGGCCTTGCGGCCGCGGATTTCCCGCATGGCCTGATAGCCGTCCATCACCGGCATCATGATGTCCATGATGACCAGCTCGATATTCTTCTGCTCCTTGAGCGTCTGGAGCGCCGTCTGGCCGTTATCGGCAATCAGCACGTTCATGCCGTGTTTGGTGAGCAGTTTGGAGAGCGCGTAGGTATTGCGCATGTCGTCGTCCACCAGCAGCACGGTGCGGCCCTGCAGCGCGCGGTCGGGATCGTGCTGCATGCGGATCATCGCCTGCTGATCCTTCGAGAGCGCGGATTCCACGCTGTGCAGGAACAGCGTCACCTCGTCGAGCAGCCGCTCCGAAGAGATCGCGCCCTTGATGACGATGCTGCTCGGTATAGCGTGAAAGCTGCCGGTTCTCCTCCTCGGAGAGGTCTTTCGCGGTGTAGATGATGATGGGCGGCACGCCTTCTTCGCCGGCCTCCTTCACCACCGCCTGCAGCCATTCGAAGCCGGTCATGTCCGGCAGCTTGAGGTCGAGAATGACGCAATCGAACGTGGTTTCCCGTATCTGCTTCAGCGCCGCATCGCCCGTTCCGGTCACGATGATCTCGACGTTCTTCTGCTTGAGCAGGCTCTGGAGGGCGGTTTGCGTGTTTTCGTCGTCCTCCACCACCAGCACCTTCTTGACGTCCGAGTGCAGCAGGTCCTCGATGTGCGTGAACACGCCGTCGATATCCTCGATATCCGCCGGCTTGGTGAGGCAGCCGATCGCCCCTTTCTTGAGCGGCACCAGCGTCGCCAGGTCCGTCATCGGCGGTGATGATATGCACGGGGATGTGACGGGTCTTCAGATTGTCCTTGAGCTGGTCGAGCACGCGCATGCCGTCAATATCGGGCAGGCCGAGATCGAGGATGATGGCGGTCACGTCCTGTTCCGTCGCCAGCAGCAGACCGCTCTTGCCGTCGCCCGCGCCCAGGCATTTATAGCCGCGCCCGCGGGCGATCTTCATCAGCGTCGTGGCGAAGTCCGGGTCATCCTCGATGATGAGCAGCACCTTGTCGTCCGGGCCGATGGATCTTGCGGTCGTCGGGAATGAACATGCGCACGGAAGCCTTGGGCATCGCCCGCATTTCCCTGGCGCGGTCCTGCAAGATGCGCAAGGAGCTGAACTGGTCGGGTGAAGAGGCTTCGGCCGCGCTCTGCTCTCCCATCACCAGCGGCAGGAACAGCGTGAACGTGCTGCCTTCGCCTTTCCCGCTCGCGACATGGATTTCGCCGCCCAGCACATGGGCGAATTTGCGCGCGATGGTGAGGCCCAGCCCCGTGCCGCCGTAATGACGGTCGGTGGAGCCGTCTTCCTGCTGGAACGCTTCGAAAATATCCTTGAACTTGGATTTCTCGATGCCGATGCCGGTATCGATCACCGAAAGCGCGATGGTCTGCGAGGGCGTCAGCGAGGCCCGCTGCAATTCCGTATCGTCTTTCACGCGGTGCAGGTCGAGCGTCACCGAGCCGACTTCGGTGAATTTAAAGGCGTTGGAGAGCAGGTTTTTCATGATCTGCTCGACGCGCTGGCCGTCGGTGTGCAGGATCTCCGGCAGAGTTTCGTCGACGCGAATATGGAACGCCAGGCCCTTTTCTTTCGCCA
This sequence comes from uncultured Alphaproteobacteria bacterium, assembly GCA_963842775.1. Taxonomy (GTDB): domain Bacteria; phylum Pseudomonadota; class Alphaproteobacteria; order Rhizobiales; family Rhodomicrobiaceae; genus R-RK-3. The sequence continues at coordinate 174,604 of CAWJHQ010000001.1, forward strand.
CCGGCTCGAATTGCTGCGCTATCCGCGTCGCCAGATTGCCGATATAGATGTCTTCCTGAACGATGCTGATCTTGCCCGCCTCGACTTTCGAGAGGTCGAGAATGTCGTTGATGAGCCCCAGCAGTTCCAGCCCGCCGCTGTGAATGACCTTGGCCTCCTGGATCTGCTCCTCGGTCAGGTTGCCCTCTTCATTGGCGGCAAGACCGCGTGCCAGGATCAGCAGCGAGTTGAGCGGCGTGCGCAGTTCGTGTGACATGTTGGCCAGGAATTCGGATTTGTACTTGCTGGATTGCTCCAGCTCCATGGCCTTTTCCTCGATCAGCTGCTTGGCCTCTTCCAGCTCCTGCGATTGCTTGCGGATGCGCGCGTTCTGCTCTTCCAGCGCACTCGACTTTTCTTCCAGCTCCTCGTTGGAAGCCTCGATCTCTTCGTTGGAGGCCTTCAGTTCCTCCTGCTGCATTTTCAGCTCTTCTTCGCGCCGCTCCAGCTCCTGCGTATAGATCAGCATCTGCTCCTGCGCGTGGGCGCGGCTGCGCTGGTAGAGCCAGATCGCGAGCGTTATGGCGATGTAGAACACGATCATGGCGATGATCGTCAGCCGGTTGCTCTGATGCGCATGGGCTTCGGCCACTTCGCCGCGCAATTGCAGCAGGTGGCTTTCTTCCGCCTCCATGATGCGCACGAGCGAGCGCACCTCATCCATCAGCGCTTTGCCGCGCTGGAAGTCGATCTGCGATGCGTCGGGCTTGGCTCCCTCTTCCTTGCGCGTTTGAATTGCCGCGCCAGCATAGGCGAGCAGCTTTTTGGCCGTCTCTTCCAGCTCGTCCAGATTGCTCTGCTGGGCCGGATTGTCCGATACCTGCTTGCGGATGAAAGCAATCTCCTGCGCGATCGAGCGACGCTGTTGCAATGAGCGCGGCCCCGCATCCGGGTTGGTGTTGTCCCTCAGAGCGCTCTCGTAAGCCTCCAGAAACTCTTCATTGCCGGTGGCGACGTATCCGCGCTGCGAGATCCCGACATCCTTCAGCTTGCCGAACAGCAATTGAATATGTCCGAGCACCTCATAGGTGTGCGACACCCAGCGCTTGGCCTCCTCGCTGGCGCTGCCCTGTTGCCAGAACATGACGCCCGCCAGCAGCATGAGCAGGGTGACGGTGCCTATGGCGACATTCGTCGCATGACGGATGAAAAAATTATCGGTGGTTGGGCGTATCGGATCCATGAATAATCTCTTAGAGGTAAAAACGCGTCAGTCATCCGCGCAGGAACGCATGAGCTTCTGAGCCGCATGCGCCAGCGTTCGCATATCGTTATCCATAATAATACAACCAAAGATTGAATTTGCGTGTAAGCGCCGGGATCGCCCGCAAAATTTGTGACGAGCAGGCAATGGGGTGCGCGGGCAGTCCCATCGGCGCTCAATTTGAGCATGGCGCGGACGCAGTGCTTCGGCGCGGCCGATCTCGTTAATGGCTGATGTGACCGCTTCACGGTGGCGCGGGCAGATCCGCGTCATTTGCGAAAATGCTCTTCATACCGCTCGACACCATCGGGAATGTCCGACCAGTCTTGTGCGGAGCGCAGATAGACATATCGAAATTTGTATTTTTCAGCCTTGAGCCAGGATGGATCGTCGAACGTCCCCGCGGCGATCGTGCGTATGCCTGGGGCGGCCTCAAGCGTAATTCCGGTGTTCGTTCCGCAACGGGAACAGAAATGCTGGTCCAGCCAGCGGCCGGACTCATCCGAAACGTGCCTGTATGTTCGCAAGCTATCTCCGCGAAGCGTCACGCGCTCCGTTTTGAACACGGCCTCGACGCCAAACGCCGACCCCGGTGCGCCGCTGGCACCACGCGCAATGACAAATCGTGATCCGTTCTGGATCGCCATGCGCGACGTAGCGCAGCGCTCCGCACACACAGCCGCCTTCATTGTGTTCCGCCACGAAACCTCTCCTCACCAGCCCGCGCGCCTGATCATCAGTTGGCAGAGCAACGCAGCCGCAGCTGGCACTCATAGTGACATGGCGAGAACCTTAGCAAGCAATCCTGGGCGTTCGCACCCGGGAAATTCCGCGCATCATATGCACGGGGCTGGTTCGGCCCCGCGTCACGAGAGGGCAGTGCACGGTGCCGAGACCGGACCGATGGAAGCTGCCCTCCCGTTCCCTGCCGGTACAGCCGGCGCTGCCGCCATTCTCGGGCAGCATGGGACCATAGAGAGCGCGAAGGCGCGATCCGGTCGCAACCGACCAAATGGTCAAACGAGGATGACGATCATGGACACCAATCTTCTGCCCGCAATCGGCAACGCAGAGCCCCGCGAGCTGCGGGCTGATGGAAATCGAGTCATGTTTCCGGCGGCCCCATGACGGCATACGGATTCACTGACACGCTGCCGGGCCCAGTCTGGAGCGCGATCAGGAAAAGCTCCCGGAATCCGGTTTTCCGTCCGATCCGCGCGACCAGCGAGCAGCAATTCCAGGAGCGGGCCATCGAGGCGGCGTTGTTTCCGCTTCAACCGATCCGCTCGAGTACAGAGTGCTACAGGTGAAGTATCTTCAAATTAGCATTGCAAGATTTAGCGGATGCTACGCGCGTTGCTTTGGCGTTTGACGGCCATGTAATGCCTATCGTGCCTTGGTTTGTTGCAGTATATGTTAATATATCAAGCCGCTTGTTGTTTCAGTGGGATGAAGTGTCATGGGCTCGGGTCTACTGCATGCCTACAGTCGCTTAAGACGGTGGTTGTCTGACTCGGATAAAAGCGCTCCGAGAGCGGACCTGGAGCAGGCCCTTGATCGCATTGCGATCGCGGCCCAGTCCAAGGCCGAGGCGCTCGATCTCAGCAAGCTGGGCCTCACGCACTGTCCGAGGGAGGTTTACGCGCTCAAACGGCTCACCAGCCTCGATCTGAGTTACAATCTTTTCGGCCCGGATGGCGCGCGGGCACTTTCGCCGCTGACCGGTCTCACGACCCTCTATCTGAACGGCAATCGAATCAGGGAAGAAGGAACACGGGCGCTCTCCTCATTGAGCCGTCTGACCCGCCTTGGTCTGATGGACAATGATATTGGCAATGAAGGCGCGCGGGCGCTCTCGTCTCTTCCGAGCCTCTCTAGCCTGGATCTGAGTAACAATGGCATCAGCTCGGAGGGGGTGCGCGCACTTTCGTCGCTGACCAGTCTCACCAGCCTCAGTCTCAATAACAATGACATCGGCCCGGAAGGGGTACACGCACTTTCGTCGCTAACCGGCCTCACGAGCCTCAATCTGAGCCGCAATAACATTCTCGATGATGGAGCGCGGGCACTTTCGGGAATGCGCCAACTCGTCCATCTTGACCTGTTTCACGCCGGGATCGGTGATGAAGGGGCGCGGGCGCTGCTATCGCTGCCTAACCTCACCTATCTAAATCTCGATTGGAATCTGGTCACCGAAGCCGAGGCGGCGCAGCTTCTTGTGCAAACCGACGGCCGGATCATCCTGCAGGTGGAGCCGGAGCGCGGATCGGGGCTCGGCGTCTGAAGGCGGCTGTTGGTCCCAACTCGGACATGGGGTGTTCAAGGGCTCTAAAGCGAAATCAGGTTAGATGGAATCGATCAGCGCTATCAATTCAGTGTCATCCTCGCGCAAGCAGGGATCCAGTATTCCACAGCCGCGTCAATAGCTTACTGGATTCCCGCTTGCGCGGGAATCGACAAAGAGAGATGTCGAGGACGGTGCCAAGGTTGTCTCCGTCGCAGCAGCCGTCGGCTTCGAGTTCAGAAGCTGCGTTCAGCCGAGCTTTCAAGAAGTGCGTCGGCCTCTCCCCGGATGAATGGCGCCGACGACGGGGAGAGTGAGAGACGGGGAGCAGCTCCGATCACCGTCAACTTATTCCGCAATTGGCCCGACTCTGACCTTTCAGTGAGCGTTTATGTCCGCTCACACTGGATGCCGTTGAAAAACTATTTTGAGGGCTGTTGGCTGCGGCTGATCGCTGCAAACCTGAGACAGTCTGACTTCCTGGGCGTGATTCTGAAATCGGGTTTCACTCAAAATATCTCCATCCGTACAAAGATAATCCGTTGTCAGATTGCTGTGTGTCGGACTTTTTCAACAGTGTCACCGCATTGCCGCTGGGCGCCACTCACGTCGCCGATCCGGGGTTCCCTTTCCTGCACCGAACCATCGGCTCAAAGCGGCCATCTCCGCGCCGTCTGACACAGACGCTAAGCTTGCAGAATATCCTTTACCGGAACCCAGCAATCAGACAAGAAAGGTCACACAAGTGACGCGAGGCAGTGATCTAACATGATAGGTCTGTGGTCCACTTGGCTTAGACTTGGAGGAGACGAATGATCAAACATGCCCTTGCTGTTGCCCTTCTGGGAATAGGAATTGGCTTCACCGATCACGCGCCGGTTCACGCCGCGCCGCCTCCATCCGGCGCTGCAGTCTCCTCAATAAGGATGGCCGAGGATACCGTGGTAAAAGTCGGGCGATGCCTCGACGAGATACCGATTGTGAACCAAGCGGTCGCCTTGTTTGATATATTGAGCGATGAGGAATACGAGTGCCACAAGCGCTCTGATGCCGATACCTACGATCGGCGCACCTATGACGAGCGCAACTATCCCACCTATAAGGATGGCGGATATGCGCAGCCGAAAGATCTGAAGGGCGCGCGGTAAAGGCGCGCGGCTCTGGCGCATGCAGCCGGGAGCGAGCGATCAGGCGGCAACGACCTCCCGCTTTATCGCTCGGCAGACGGCGCCGTGCGGCCGAAGTTACCTCAGCGCGTGCCACACCCGGCTATTGCGCCGCCGTCGCGCTTGATGGCCCAGGGCCGCCAGATGTCGATATTTCCATAACGCCATGGTTTCGTCACGAACGCGAAAAGTTCGCCTTACCGTTGATTGAGGGCAGCTTGTCACCGCGAAGCAGCCGATCGGCGTTCTGCGCGCCACGGCGGCAAGCGCCTCATTGCAGACACAGTGGGCTTCGAAGCTCTCGGCCGAATCCGGCTTGAAGCCGACATCGGGACGCGCGCTGATCCCGGCCGAGCTTGATGAATTGCGGCCATGGGCGATCAGGCGTATTGGTGCTCCGCAAGTGCTCATATGGTTTCGAGCACGCGAGCCCAAACGTTCTGCATCGCGAGTGAACGCCGACGTTTGCTTGCCCATCAATCGACGTTAGAGGGGCCACTCAATGTCGTTGAGCCGAATTAGAGCGCGTGATCAGAGCGGCCGATCGACCGTCCGCCCTGATTAATTGCCAAGTGACAACCCGAGCGTGAATGAGGCTCACGGCGCTTTGGCAAGATCGGCGAGCCGCGTGCGCAGCAAACGATGGGCGACGTCCTTGTCGACGCGCGGATGCCAGACGGCGATGACATCGAAGCCGGGAATTTCGATTGGCGGTTCGAGAACGACCAGCCTCCTGTCGTTCTCGCGGAGCAGTCTGGCCGGCAGGAGTGCGACGAGATTGTCCGTTACAGAATTTCCGGGACCAGCAGGAAGCGGAGCAGGAATTCATATGACACAGACTGAAATTTTTCGACCCGCCGCAGCCGCCAGATATGGCGATCGTTAGCCTTGATCAGCTTCGCCGATACGCGATCGCGCGCAGCCTTTTCAAACCGACCACCCTGCCGCGGGCCATTGCACGGTTGGGTTTTGTGCAAGCGGACCCGATGCGTGCGCCGGCTCGCGCCCAGGATCTGATTCTTGCGCACCGCGTCAAGGACTATCGCGCCGGCGAATTGGAACGGCGCTACCCACGCCTGCCGATCGAAGAGGCCTTCTTCATCAACTACGGTTTCCTGCCTCGCGAGACGCTGGCTCTGCTGCATCCGCGTGGGACGCCGCCCGCGCATGATGTCTGGGATGCCGGGATGCAGGTGCGCGCCCAGAAGGTGCTCGCTTTTGTGCGTCAGAACGGTCGGACCTACGCCAAAGATGTGCAGGCGCATTTCGACCACGGCGCCATCAAACGCTGGGGCGCCAACCTGAATGTCAGCGCGCATCTGATGGACGGCCTGCATTATCGTGGCCTCTTGCGCGTGGCCCAGCGCGAGAGTGGCACCCGCGTCTACGAGGCGATCAAACACACCCCGCGGGATGAAACCGCCAAGGCCCGGCTCGCACGCGCTGGCCAGTTGCTGGACATCGTGGTCCAGCTTTACGCGCCGCTGCCCGCGCCCAGCCTGCGTTACCTGTGCGGACTCCTACGTAACGGCGTGTCGCATTTGGCCGCCGAAGTGCGGCAGCTCCACGAGCACGCCCCGTCGCGCTATGGCCATACCGAAGTCGACGGCACGCTGTGGTTCTGGCCACAAGACGAGAAACCAGCGGCCGCCCGGCACCGGGTCGATGACAAGCTACGTTTCCTTACGCCGTTCGACCCGGTAGTCTGGGACCGGCGGCGTTTCCAGTTGTTATGGGGCTGGGAATATAAATCGGAGGCGTATGTCCCGGCGCACAAGCGCCGCATGGGTCATTACGCGATGCCCATGCTTTGGGGCGAGCAGGTGCTGGGCTGGGCCAATCTGAAGGTGGTCAACGGCCGACTGCAGCACGAGCTGGGTTTCGCCGGACTGCGGCCGCGCGGCGGGGACTTTCAGCGGGCGGTGGATGAAGCGTTGGAACAGATGCGGGACCTTCTCGAACTCTAGCACTCGCGGTCCGGTGCGGGCGCCTCCAGCTGGTTTGTGCTTCGCGCACCATGCTGAGGCTCGCATCGACCACGAGTTCAGGCTCTTCCAGCTGGATATTGTGGCCTGCATGCGTGGCTACCACGTGGCGGCGTCACGAGGTCGGCGCTCGATGCTCGCGGAAGGCCGCAGCAAGCGTCCACAAGGCTCCGCGGGAGTGGGCGTCCGACAAGGTGGAATGCAATACGATTTCTGACGAGGGAAGCGGCGGAAGGCCGAGCTTCTCACCGACTTCGACGACGCCAGCGGGAGCGACGCGGTGTGCCAGCGCTGCGATAGCGAGGCCGGCTGAAACGGCGGCGCTGACCGCCATCATGCCGCCGCCCAGGGAAGCCTCAACCCAGCTCACGCCTGCAGCGTCGAGCGCACGCGTCGCCGTATTGCGCGCACCGCCGGATCGGATCGCGGAACTGTCAGCGAACTGCGAGCAGGCGCATGCGGATAGGGGACCTCGAACCCCAGGCTTGGCGAGCGCTCCGTCAGGCCGGCTGCGCCTGTGTCGTCGCCGGGCCTGGCGCCGGTAAGACCGAGTTCTTGGCGCAGCGTGCGGTTCATCTGCTCGAGACGGGTGCTTCTTCCTGTCGCTGCGCCATAGGTACTCCATGCCGTTTTGTGGTCCCGTCAGCGTGTCTGCACTGACTAATTTAACTTTTCAAGCCGTTTGACTGCAGATGATGCTTTCTCGTGATGTGTCTAAAGTGCGAGCGAGGCCGCATCGTCGAAGTTCATGGCTGGCCTGCTTCCCGAACCGACAGCAAATTGATTAAGCGAATTCGGCACATTTGCTCCGCTCCCAACTTGCCCTCGCCCTCTGTCCGGTTTCACCGGATGCCGTTGAAAAACTCCCTTGATAGCCGTGGCGAACACTGATTCCTGCCGCTGAGGCTTAGGAGGCGGCGGCGATGATGGGACGGCAGACGGCGGATCAGGGCGCGTTGTTCTATGAGTTCCGGCTTGAGGACCGGGTGCCCGAGGGTCATCTGCTGCGCAAGATCAACGCGGTGATCGCTCCGGTGTTTGCCGGTCTGCACCTGCAACTGGCGCCCTACTATAGCTCAACCGGCCGGCCCTCGATCGATCCGGAGCTGATGATACGGATGCTGATCATCGGCTATTGCCATGGCATCCGCTCAGAGCGGCGGCTGTGCGAGGAGGTGGCGCTCAATCTGGCCTATCGCTGGTTCTGCCGCCTCGACCTGAACGATGCCGTGCCGGACCATTCCAGCTTCTCCAAGAACCGGCATGGGCGCTTTCGCGAGAGCGACCTGCTGCGGCAGATCTTCGAGGCGGTAGTTCGAGCCTGCATGGCAGGCTGGCCTGGTCAAAGGCGAAGGCTTTGCCGTGGACGCCAGCATCATCACCGCCGATGCCAGCCGCCACCATCGCATCACGCCGGAAGAAGCCGACTGGTCGAGGCCGGAGCGGCAAACACGGGCGGTGAAGGCGTATCTGGCGGCGCTCGAGGCCGCAGGCTCCGGATCCGGGCCGCAAGACGCCCGAGGTGCTCTCGCCGTCCGATCCGGCCGCGGCCTGGACCGCCAAGGCGCATCTGCAGGTGCAGTTCGCCTATGGCCTCAATTACCTGATCGACATGGACAATGCGATCATCGTCGATGTCGAGGCCACGCCTGCCCGGGTCTATGACGAGGTACGCTCGACGAGGACCATGCTCTCGCGCACAAAGCGGCGACTTCGGGATCAAGCCCAGGCGCCTGGCCGCCGACACCGCCTATGGCACGGGCTCGTTCCTAGGCTGGCTGGTGGGGCAGCGCATCGCGCCGCACATCCCGGTGTGGGACAAGAGCCAGCGCGAGGACGGCACCTTCTCGCGCAAGGATTTCCGCTTTGACAGGAAGGGCGACGTCTATTTCTGCCCGAAAGGCAAGATCCTGGAGACGACCGGCCATCTGCATGGCGGCACGACGCTGCTCTACCGCGCCAGCAAATATGACTGCACGCCTTGCCCGCTGAAGGCAAAATGCTGCCCCAACACGCCGGAGCGCAAGATCCCGCGCGATGTCAATGAGGCGGCAAGGGACAAGGCCCGGGTGCTTGCTGGGACAGAGGCGTTCCAGCGCTCATGCAACGAGCGCCGCAAGATCGAGATGCGCTTTGCCCATCTGAAGACCCATCACGGCTTCAATCGCTTGAGGCTGAGAGGCCTCGCCGGTGCCCGCGACGAGTTCCACCTCGCCGCCATCGCCCAGAACTTGAAGACGCTCGCCACCAGGATGGCGTGAAGCAGGCGCCGGAAGCGGCCGCACCGACGTCAGTTACAGCCAGCAAAGACGCCGACCGAGCTGCAAACGCTCTCGCCGACGAGTTTTTCAACGGCATCACCGCATTGCCGCCGTCGGTGTCTCGTCAGCGAGAGTCCGTTCACGGCCCCATGGCAGACGCTGCCAGCCTATGAGTTCACCCCCTCGTCCGCGTGCGGCCGCAGCGGCGCCGGCAGCGCCAGTCCGGGCCACACCACCCGCCGCTCGCTGATCTCCCGGAAGAACCAATCGTGGAAACCGCGCGCCAGCAGCCACTCCATGCGGTCGCCGCGCCAGAAAATCCGGTCGCGCTCGAAGTCGCGGTTTTTCAGGCCGGCGACAAAGTCGCGGGCGCGCTGCAGATCCGCCGCGCAGATCGGCAGGCCGCGCATCTGCTTGAACCAGCGGGTGAGGTTCGGATGGTCCTGCGCGGAGAACGGCGCCTCCATCCCTTTGGCGCTCGCCAGATGCGGGAACAGCGCAATATCGGCGATGGATAGCGGGCCGCTGACGAACTCGTTCCGCGCCAGTTCGCCGTCGAGCGCGGCATAGACCTGCGCGAGATCGGCGCGGCCCGCTTCGAGCAGGCCTTCCGGCATCGTGTCCTTGCGGTTCGCCCATTTCCAATAGAGCGTGATCAGGAAAAGTGGAATCCGGTTTTCCGTCCGATCACGCGACCAGCTAAAGAATCTGGAGCGGGCCACGAGGCGGCGTTGTTTCTACCTAAAGCGATCCCGCTCTAGGAGATGTCGATCAGGATGGAGTCGATGAAGCTGTCGGCGGCGCGCTCCCAGGCGCGGGCGTGGACGCGGGCGGCGGGGTCTGCCGGATAGACCGGCTGCGCGGGATAGCGGTGCTCCAGATAGGCGACGATATCAGCCGAATTCACCACGACGACATCGCCGTCGACCAGCACCGGCACTTCGATGCGTCCGTTCACCGCCTTCAGCGCCTCATGGTTCGCATGCAGCAGGCCGTCGAGCGCTTCGAATTCCAGGCCCTTATGCTCCAGCACCATGCGCACCTTGCGCGCAAACGGACTGAACGCGCTGTCATACAGTTTCATCATGCTCCGCTTCCCTGCTTTTCGCGCGCCCGGCGCTTCCACCCATGGCGAGATATTAAAGCGGGATCGATTTAGGTGGAATCACTATGCCACAACACCGATGTCATCCCCGCGCAAGCGGGGATCCAGTACTCCGCAGTGGGTCCGATGATTACTAGATCCCCGCTTGCGCGGGGATGACAAAACTGTGCTTACCTAAAATGATCATGCTCTGGCATGCCCCGGGCCGAGCCGTTTCCGCTCCATTTCAATCGGAACGGAAAGGGCGCTACGTGCTCGTCCGCTGCGTTCTGGCCCGCCAATCGGAAAGCGACGTGTACAGAGTGAACCTTGTCCAGCCGGAAGCGAGGCCGCCGAAGGTAAAGCCGCGCTGAAGCACGATCGCCAGGCGTCTGGGGCCGATCTTTTCGGCATGCGCGGCGAAGATGGCGTCTTCCAGCTCGCGGGCGATGGCCTCGGTCGGCGCGGTGCGCAGGTTCGCGGTGACCCTGAAATATTCGGAATGCCCGCTGGCGCCCTGCATGCTGGTGAAGCTCACCTCGTGAAATCCGACGCCCGCCGTTCTGACCGCGGGATTGGCCACCACCGTGTCGCGGATTGCCCGGAATTCGGCGATCGCGGGGTCTGACGCCGTTCCGGCGATCAGAGGCAATCCGAGGGTCACGGCGCAAATTACTCCGACCACGATCCAATGCCCTCTCCACACCGGGCGCGGAACAGGCAGCCCGGCCGCTCGCGTGTCGACGACGACGGCGCCGGTGACAAGGTCATGCAATGAGCGCCGCGACCGATTGAAAATGAAGAGATAGATGATGGACAGGGAAAGGCCGAAAATCAGAAAGGTCAGCAAGGCCAAAACGGCCGGAGAAGGTTCGGCAGCGAGGGAAATTCCGTTCAGGTAAAACGGCGTCGATAATATCAATGCCCGCAAAGCCGCCATCGCGGGAGAAAGCGGCGCTCCGTCTTCACGCACCACCTTGACATGCAGGGCACGCTTCCCCGGAGATTGACCTCGGCCCAGCCCGCTGTCGAAGAAACCGAAATACAGCGCGGCGATGGCAAGGCCGACGAGCCGGCCCCATTCTCCGAGATTTGAGGCCGCATCGAAAAACGAAATGCCGACGCCCAGGGCGGGCACGCCCAGGATGATCATGTCCAACAGGAATGCCAGAAAACGCCGGAGAAGCGTCGCCGCAACCCGCTGCTGCCCGCCGCCAACTGGCGACTCGATGTCCTGTGCCACAATGCCCCCCGCATACGTACTTCCCCGGAGGAATTTAGCACCGTTGCGGGAAAATATTAAGCGGCGCTGTTATGCGGGACTTGTGACGGCGCGTTGCTGACTTCAGGGCTTGAGATAGCCGCGCTCCGCATACGGAAAACCGGTCAGCTCGATATCCGCGCTATCGTCGTAGATCAGATAGGCCCTCACTTCGGCGATCCGGGCGTCGCGCATGACGTACCACTCGGTGCCGCGCATCATCAGGCGTTGATGCGTGTCGTGTGGCGTCCAGATGCAGCTCCACTCGCCCACGACTTCGTCCCCCTGAGCGATGATGTGATCCACCGACCAGACGGGATTGAGCGTGTTCTTGTATTTGCGCCAATATCTTGCAAGGTGCTGGGCGCCCTTGATCGGCGGAAACCGCGCCGGGAGAAAGTAGTGGATGACATCCGGCGTCATTGTGCTCAGCAACACATCGAGGTCTCCGGAGTTGCAGCCATCGAAATATTTGAGCACCACCTCGATATTCTTCGCTTCAGTCGGGGTCATTTCGTGTCCCTCCAGCCCATCTCGAGGCCGCCAGGTAGCGGATTAGATCAGTGCTCAGATTAAGGGAACACGCGGGGCCATTCAATTCATGCGCTCGTAACCGGCATTAAATAGCCCATACCCATGCACCCGGACCGGTGGAACTTGGCGCAGCCCCTGCGCCGGAGTTTAGACGCACGTTGCAGGAGATGTGCGAAACCTGCTTGGCAGTATAGCGTAGGTCGGTTTTTCAAACGATTAGTGGGGTATTTTAATCAATTTTTCACGCATGAGCCGCTACCCTGCGATCGTAGCAATGCTTAAGGCTGGAGATTGGCGACTCAATTTGGCAAAATTGATTTGGGTCGATGGGGCGATCATGCAAATTTCTATTCAAAATAATTTGGAGCGAAATCTCCTAAATAAACAGGAACGTTTCCAAAATCCTTATACAATTTTGCGAGATAGACGTGCAGTAATATTCAATTACGCGCTGAGATTGTTCGCGCTAGTATTGACAACTCTGTTTATCAACACGATGAGCGCTGAGCCAGTTTTCAGCAAAGAAAATTATTATCCTAAATATTCGAAAGAAAATTATGATACTAGATATTCGTATGAACCCGCTCGTGCGATCGTTTATGAGAAGGAGGATTGTAAGCCCGGCGATCAGAACGTTGAATGCACAGACAATTTTCTGCTTAGTTATCTGTATTATCTATGGCACTGGTTCTGGTGCAACATTATTCTTATTTTAATTATCGCCATAATCATCTGGTTGTTATTCCGATGGTATTACAGCTACAGAATTTCTCAGGAGTTTATTGCAGCCGCAGCAAGGCTCCCTGTAGCCGGAGACTTAACCGTGGGGAATGCACAATTTCTGATGGGCACACTCAGAAGAAGTTTGCCCTTGTAGTTTCTGGATTATTAGAGACCGTTGTGGACGCTTGGCAAGCCGTGAGCACGCTTCACCCAAAGGTGATTATGACGGCGGCTTCTTGTCTAATTTTGAGGGGCGCTTCCTTCCATCCGGTCGCCACCCCCGGTCGGCGCTGACGCGATTTTACCTCATCGCCGCGCTCAGCTCAGCTTAAACTGTTCCAGGTCCACGCGAATTTCGGCCCTCCGCCCGCGACGCCTCAATCCTTGGGGATGATCGCGCCGTCTTTCTATGCGGTGCTCGCCCTGCTGGCCGGATTGGTCGAACGCTTCGCGGTCGCGCCGGCCGGCTCCGGCCTCTTTTCGCCGCGTTCTCACCGGATGGTGCGGTAAGCTCCAGCCGACCCAAACCTTTCAACGGGAACCGAGGCCATGTTTGTCGGACATTACGGCGTTTCCTATGCGGTCAGGCCGCTCGAGGCACGCATACCGCTCTGGATCTGGTTCATCGCAGTACAATGGCTTGACGTCGTGTGGTCGTTGCTGGTGTTCCTTGGCATTGAACGTCTGAACATTGTACCCGGCTTTACCGAGGCGAACGCTCTCGACCTCTATTACATGCCCTATACGCATGGTTTGCCAGGATCGATTGTGCTCTCCCTCATACTCGGCGGCGTTGTGGCTTTATTCATTTCGGGCAATGCGGTGAGAACCATCCTTCTTGTTGCGGCCGCGTCGTTTTCTCACTGGATCCTCGATCTTATCGTGCATGTGCCGGACCTCCCGCTTTACGACAATACCGCCAAGGTCGGCCTCGGCCTCTGGAGGCACGTTGCCTTGAGCTTTCCGCTCGAATTGCTCGTCCTGGGCGCGGGTGCATGGCTCTATGCGCGCTCGGCCACCTTCAGCGGCGCGAAAGGCAGGTATCTATATTGGGGCTTCGTTGTTTTTCTAGGCCTGTTCCAGGTCTACGCGAATTTCGGTCCCCCGCCGGCCACGCCTCACTCCATGGGGATGATCGCACTGTCTTTCTACGCGGTGCTCGCCCTGCTGGCCGGATTGGTCGAACGCTTCGCGGTTGCGCCGGCCGGGTCGTCATTCGCTGCGGTGAGGAGATCGGTCTCCGGGCAAATGAAAAGCCCGGCGCGTCGCGCACCGGGCTTGTCGAGCGGCAGAACCTTGCGGCGGCGGGGCGCCGAGAGCGGGATCGGTTGGAGTGGAAACATCGAAGCCGGAGGCCCGCTCTCGATTTTTGCTGGTCGCGCGATCGGACGGAAAACCGGATTCCACTTTTCCTGATCGCGCTCTAAACCCCCATCAGCTTCTTCCGCACCGTCTCGAACTGGTCCAGCGACCTGTACCGGATGATGATCTCGCCGGCCTCGCCCTTGCCGGGCGCGATCTCCACCGTGAGGCCCAGCGCATCGGCGATGTCGCGCTCGGCGGCCTTGGTGTCGGCGTCCTTCTGCAGGCCGGGCGTCGCCGCGCGGGGAGCCGCACTCTTGTCGCCGGTCTTCTTGTCCGACACCAGCGCCTCGACCTCGCGGACGTTCAGCCCCTTGGTCACGATGTCCTTGGCCACCTGCTCGGCATCGTCGCGGCCGACCAGCGCGCGCGCATGTCCGGCGCTCAGCGTGCCGCCGCGCACCATGTCCTGCACGCTCTCGGGCAGCTTCAGGAGCCGCATCGTGTTGGCCAGATGGCTGCGGCTCTTGCCGATGATCTGGCCCAGCTCTTCCTGCGTATAGCCGAAGCGGTCGATCAGCTCGCGGTAGCCGCCCGCCTCTTCGATGATGTTCAGGTCGGTGCGCTGGACGTTCTCGATGATCGCCAGTTCGAGCGCTTCCTGATCCGTCAGTGCGCGGACGATCACCGGCACCAGATGCAGCGAGGCACGCTGCGCCGCGCGCCAGCGGCGTTCGCCCGCGACGATCTCATAATGGTGCCCGCCGACGCCGATCGGGCGCACCAGGATCGGCTGCACGAGGCCCTTCTCGCGGATCGAGGCGGCCAGCTCGTCCAGCTCCACGGTGTCGAAACTCTTGCGCGGGTTGAACGGGCTGGGGCTGATCCGGTCGACGGGGATGAGCCGCTGTTCGCCATGGCTCGGCAGCGGCTTCGCCGTAGTCGCGCCGCCCACTTGCGGGTTTTCGCCGATCAGCGAGGCAAGGCCCCGGCCCAAGCGGTTCCTGTTCGCCGGCATTGGTGTGTTCATTGGTCCGAGTCCCCGTTCATCATATGCAGATCTCTGTCATTCCCGCGTATATCGGCGGGAATCCAGCCAGTTGCTCACGGAGAGACGCCGGCCTCACGTATGCTGGGTCGGATCCCCGCCTGCGCGGGGATGACAAAGCACTAAAGGCTGCATTCGTTCCAGCTCTTTCCCATGAGAGGGCGAATAATGCGTGATCTAATGCCGCCGTCGCCTTGCGTTCCCGGTCGATGATTTCGGCCGCAAGCTCGATATAGGCGCGGCTGCCGGGGCTCTTATAGTCGTAGAGCAGGATCGGCTTGCCGTGCGACGGCGCTTCCGCAACGCGGACATTGCGCGGGATGACGGTGGAATAGACCTTCTCGCCGAAGAAGTTGCGCACTTCGTTCGAGACTTCGTCGGCCAGCTTGGTGCGGCTGTCATGCATGGTGAGCACGACGCCGTGGATCTCCAGCGTCGGGTTGAGGCTGGCGCGCACGAAGTCGATGGTCTCCTTGAGCTGCGTGATGCCTTCCAGCGCGAAGAACTCGCATTGCACCGGCACCAGCACGCGAATCGGAAGCCGCCATGGCGTTCAGCGTCAGGATGTTCAGCGAGGGCGGGCAGTCGATCAGCACATAGCGGATGCGCTCCTTGGCCGGGCGGTCCTGCTCGGAGGCGCGCAGCGAAACGATCGCGTCGCGGAGGAAATAGGCGCGGTTCGGCGCGGCGGAGATTTCCGGTTCGAGGCCGGCAAGGTCGCGGGTGGCGGGGGCGACGAACAGCCCCGGCACGGACGGCGTTTCGACCATCGCCTGTTCCAGCGCCGCCGCTCCGGCGAGCACGTCATAGGTCGAGACGTGGCGCTGGTCCTCGGCGATGCCGAGGCCCGTGCTGGCATTGCCTTGCGGGTCGAGATCGATGATGAGGCAGCGCTCGCCCGCCGCGGCGAGCGCCGTGCCGAGATTGATCGCGGTCGTGGTCTTGCCCACGCCGCCCTTCTGATTGGCGACGGCAAGGACGCGTAAATCCGGCCGTCCATACGAAAATGGTTTCACCGCGAATAGTCCCCCTAAAAGGCCGGAAATCCGGCCTCTACGATCCCCGTATCAGCTTGCCGATCCGGACGATATTGGTTTCAAGGCCAGCTTTCTGACCTCGAGAATCATCCCTTCGCCGCTGGTGCGGCTTGACGCGCAATCATACTCGAACTGATGTTGCTGCAGGGCCTCGTCGATCTCTTGCCGGGCTTCGCGCCCTTTGAGGAACAATCCCAGCGTACGTTCGGCCCAGAACCCGCCCGCAAGCTGGAGCAAAAGCTTTAGAGGCGCAAGCGCCCTGCTCGTCACCACATCGGCCGCCCCGATCCGCCCCCCTCGGGCAAGATCTTCGATACGGCCTTCGTGAACCTTGACGGGAGCCCCGGTCTTGCGGGCGACTTCCGACAAAAAGGCACATTTACGGCCATTCAACTCGATTAAGTGGACAATGTAATTCTCATGATTCGCGAGGATAATGGCAATCACAAGTCCGGGGAAACCCGCGCCAGAGCCCAAATCTACCCAGCTTTCGGCATTCGGGGCGTGGTTAATAAGCTGTGCACAATCTGTGAAATGCCGGTGCCACACATCTTCGAGGGTCGAAGGGGCGACCAAATTGATGGCGCGCTGCCACTTTCTAAGCAATTCCGCGTAGAGTTCCAGCTTCTCCACAGTTTCACGTGGAACGGCGAAGGCGGCCGCGAAATCGGCCGGTCCGGCGATGTGCGGGGACGTGCGGGCCATGCTACGGACCGATGGCGACGGGTGCCGCCCCACTTCCCTCTCGAAGGCGAACGCTTGTCGTTCGCCGTAAAGGCTCACGACGGGGGAGAGGGTGGACGCCAAAGGCGGCCGGGTGAGGGGTTAGAGTGTCCGCTCTTTGATCCGGACTTCCCTCACCCCTTGGAGGCCTTCGCGAAAAAAAAGCCCCCTCACCCGGCATCGGTCCTGACGGACCTCGCCGCCCTCTCCCCGCAAGGGGAGAGGGCAAGGCGGCGCTCGTTGTGTGGGCTGTGCCTCTCATCCGCAGGAGGCGGCCCTCTCCCCTCGCGGGAGAGGGCGGGCGCCGAAGGCGACCGGGTGAGGGGGGTCTTCGCAGAGGTCGCCAGGAAGGGACGACGGAACGGGACAGCCGCTTTCGCAGACTCCCTCGGGAGCAGTCTGCCCGCGACGAGGGATGGAAGGCTCAGATCCGCGATCATCCCACCCTCAGGCCGAACGCCGCCGCGGCGTCTTCTTCACATTGGCGAGCACCAGCATGAGCGCGGCCGGGGTCATGCCGTCGATGCGGGCGGCCTGGGCGAGCGATGCCGGGCGGCTGCTCTCCAGCTTCTGCCGCAGCTCGGTCGAGAGGCCGGCGATGGCGCCGTAATCGAGCGCGGCGGGGAGGGCGATGGCCTCGTCCTTGCGATAGGCCTCGATGTCGGCGTCCTGGCGGCGCAGATAGATGTCGTAGCGCGCGTCGATTTCGAGCTGCGCGGCGATGGCGGGCGCGAGGCGGCCAAGCTCCGGCCAAAGGGCGCGCAGGCGGTCCACCGTCATCTCCGGGAAGGCCAGCAGCTCGAAAGCGGTGCGGCGCCGGCCGTCGCGGTTCATCGGCACGCCCTTGGCGATGGCCTCATCCGGCGTGGTGCTGAGCGCGACGAGAAGCGCCCGCCCGTCCTCCATCGCGGCGGACTTGGCGGCAAAGCTCGCCGAGCGTTCCGCGCCGACGCATCCCAGCGCCTCGCCGAGGGCGGTGAGCCGGGCGTCGGCATTGTCGGCCCGCAGCCGCAGGCGATATTCGGCGCGCGAGGTGAACATGCGATAGGGCTCGGCGACGCCGCGCGTCACCAGGTCGTCGATCATCACGCCGATATAGGCGTCCGTCCGCGACAGGACGAAATCGCGCGCGCCGCCGCCCGCCTTCAGCGCCGCATTCAGCCCGGCGACCAGCCCCTGGCCCGCCGCCTCCTCATAGCCGGTCGTGCCGTTGATCTGCCCCGCGAGGAACAGGCCCGGCAGCCGCTTCACCTCCAGCGTCGGGCGAAAGCTCGCGCGGATCGACATAATCATATTCGATGGCGTAGCCGGGCCGGATGATGCGGACATTCGCCAGCCCCGGAATGGTGCGGATGAAGGCCGCCTGCACCTCCTCGGGCAGCGAAGTGGAGATGCCGTTCGGATAGACCGTGTCGTCGTCCAGCCCTTCCGGCTCGAGGAAAATCTGATGGCTGCGCCGCTCGGCGAACCGCACCACCTTGTCCTCGATGGACGGGCAATAGCGCGGCCCGGTGCCGGAAATCTGGCCGGAATAGATCGGCGCGCGGTCGAGATTGCCTGATATCAGCCGGTGCGTCTCGTCCGTCGTATGGGTGATGTGGCAGACGGTCTGCGGCGTCTCGATGCGGGTCGTCAGGAACGAGAACGGCACGGGCGGCTCATCGCCTGGTTGCGCGTCCAGGCCGCTATAATCGATGGTCCGGCCGTCGAGCCGCGCGGGCGTGCCGGTCTTCAGCCGCCCCATCGCCAGCCCGAGCGCGTAAAGCCGGTCCGACAGCCCGATGGACGGCGCCTCGCCGACGCGCCCCGCCGGCCGCCGCATCTCGCCGATATGGATCAGCCCCTTGAGGAACGTGCCCGTGGTGACCACCACCGCCGCCGCGCTGTATGCCGCGCCGCTCGCCGTGACGACACCGGCCACGCGGCCATCCGTCACGATCAGATCCTCGACCGGCTCGGCGATCACCTCCAGCCCCGGCTGCGCCTCGATGGCGGCGCGCATGGCGTTGCGATAAAGCTTGCGGTCGGCCTGGGCGCGCGGCCCCTGCACGGCCGGCCCCTTGGAGCGGTTCAGCATGCGGAACTGAATGCCCGCGCGATCCGCGACGCGCCCCATCAGCCCGTCCAGCGCATCGATCTCGCGCACCAGATGCCCCTTGCCCAAGCCCCCGATGGCCGGGTTGCAGGACATCTCGCCGATGGTCTCGACCTTATGCGTGACCAGCGCCGTGCGAGCGCCCATGCGCGCGGAGGCCGCTGCCGCCTCGCAGCCGGCATGCCCGCCGCCGATCACAATCACATCAAAGGCCGTCTGTCGCATTGCTTCGCCTAAATCATCGCTTCCTGCCTCCGCCTCGCGGAGACCTCTGCGAAAAGTTGCCGTCCGTTCCGTCGTCGCCCCGGCCATCGAGCCGGGGTCCACTCGCCTCTCAACCGACGACAGCACTTGGCTGTTGCGCGAATGGTTCCCGGCTCCGCCTGCGGCGGCCTGCCCCCGCCACCGAGCGGGGGTCCGGGATGACGAACGGAGAGGAACCAGCTTTTTGCAGAGTGCTCCTCGCGGGAGAGGACATCGAGCGAAAGGGCCCATTGCCGTTCACCCTCTCGACAGGAGTGGATGCTAAGCAGAGTTCCCAAAAGTGGCCTTCCCGGTTTTGGGAAAAAACTCTGCGAAAACAAACGACTGTAAGCAGACATTCGTTGGACAACCAAGGAATGTCTGCTTAGAGCCCGTCAAATCGGGAAACCGCGCGGAGACTACCCGGTTCTCGCGGCCGCGTCAAAGCAGCCGGCAAGCTTAACCGTCTCCACCGCAACCGCCCTCGCCGCCCTCGCCGCCCTCGCCGCCCTCCCCATCCGAGGAGCCGCCCTCGCCCGATCCATCACCGATGACGTCGACCCCGGTGACGGGCCCCGCGTCGACTTCCCCGCCGCCCGCCGCGATCGCCACCCCGACAGTAAACGCTACGGTGTAGCCGTGCCGTGGCTGGGTGATGACCTGGTCCCGGAGCATCCTCCAACGTTTTGACACCGCGGGCCATAATGCCCACACCGCCGCGCCCGCGAGCGCGATGTAAAGACCGATAACAAACAGCAACAGCTCAGTTGAGTGCCGAGCGGGTAGCGAGAATCGATATTCCGTGAGAACGGCGATGATGCAGGCCACGCCAATCACGAAGCCAAGCCGAGCGATCCAGCTCTTCGGCTTCCGTTTGGGAACGATCGCGAACAGCAGCGTGTTCACGCGCACATTGCCGGGCGCGTACTGGAAGCGGATCGAAGCAGGGGGCCAGATGTCGTGTGGCGGCCGTTCTCCGAAGGTGCGTCTCATAGAGTTCGAGGGTGCGGCCGTAATTTGTCTCATAGCGGTCGCGTTCGGCGCTGCCGCCTTCCGTCGGGCCGTGATGCAGGGGCTTGCGCAGTACCTCCTGGCAGAACACCAGCCAATAATCGCGCGTATAGGCCAGATGCAGGTGTCAGGCCTGGTCGACTTCGTCCGAGGGCGTCACTTCCTCTTCGGCGATGCAGGCGAGATAGACGAAGCGGCGATATTCCTGGATGACGCGCAGCGCATAGGCCTGCGGCCAGCCATTTTCCTGCGCAAGCCGCTCGGAGAACGGGAGCGCCGCGCCTTCCTTGTCCAGCTTGTGCGCCTCGATCCGCGCGAGCAACTCCGGATCCGGGTGGCCCCGTTCGGCTTGGACGCTTTTATGTGGGTAGGGGGTTGGTGAGTCATGCAACTGCGCGCCCCCAATAGCCTCGGCCCGTGGAGTTTTATCACTTTGCTTGGAGCCGGGCATCCGCCCGGCACGTGTGCCCGCTTGCGGGCTGGTTTTTGCTTAGACGCCTCGCATCCGCGAGGCTTTTGGGCCCGCTTGCGGGCCCCGGGTGCCCAATTCAGACGCAGAGCCGGTAGCCGGCATGGAGTTCGTGGCGGTCTCCTGGATGCGCGATGCTAACGCGCGCAACTCTGGTCAATGCGCCAGCGCTCGCCGTCCCACTGCGCGGTGAAGCCCTCCGCATTGGCGATCGGCGCGGCGAGTGTGGAAGGCGCGGAAGGCGAGCATCGTCTCGGGCGTGACGGGCGGCGACGCGTTGGCGATCTCCCAATGCACCGCCTTCATGAACTGGCCGTGCGAGAAGACCACCACCGAGCGGGCGCTCAAGGCCGAGAGGCGGAGCAGCGCCGCGCGCACCCGGCCGACCAGCCCCGCATAGCACTCCGCGCCGGGACCGTCGATGCGGTCAGGATCGGCGAGCGCCCAGTGATCCTCCACCCATGGACGGCGCTGCATCGCGGTGGTGTTCTCGCAGCGGGCGAAGGCGAGCGAGGCGAATTCCTGCACCGGCCAGACCTCGAGCGGCACGTCGGGGAAGCGCGCGGCGGTCGGCGCGGCGCTGTCGCGGGCGCGGGTATAGGGCGAGGTGATGATGAGGTCCGGCGGGGGAGCCTGATCCGTTCCGATTGCATCAGAACGGGGCTCCATCTCTTTGCTGGAGCATGATCCTTGCCGCAAAACCGGTCCCATCCCCGCCTGCGCGGGGACATGCTTTTGCGGATCATGCTGCGCGAACCCTCGCGCGATGGCCAGCGCCTGTTCGCGGCCCAGCGCGGTGAGCGGAATGCCGCGTGGCTCCGCCGTGACGCCGCCCGCATTGGCGACGCTCTCCCCATGGCGGATGAAGCGGACGGCGAGGGTCATGGGCAATGCATCGCGCGGGGCGAATGGCGACGGGTTGGGTTCGGAAATCGGTTCAGGCGACGGAAATCACACTCGCGATGTTCAACCACATCCGCGCCGGGATTGGAAGCACGTTCACCTCTCCCATGGGAGAGGGCTAAGCCGTGCTCCCGGAAGCGCGCTACGCCTCACCGCTGCCTTTCGCGGCCATCTCCGCCTTCAATGCTTCGTAATTCTTCCGGACCTTTTTCGTATCGGGATGTTCGGCGCCAAGCCTCTTCTCGACTATCGCGACGGCGCGTTTATACAGCGGTTCCGCATTCTCATAGCGACCCTGATCGCGATAGAGCCCGGCGAGGTTGTTGAGGCGTGTTCCGACATCGGGGTGGTCCGATCCGAGCGCCGTTTCGGTGATGGTGAGGGCGCGTTTGTAGAGTGGTTCCGCCTCCTCATAGCGGCCACGGGTTTTATAAAAAAGGCGAGGTTGTTGAGGTTTGTTCCGACATTGGGATGGTCCGGTCCGAGCGCTTTTTCGCCGATGGCGAGGGAGCGCTGGTAGAGCGGTTCCGCCTCCGCATCGCGGCCTTGGTTGCGATAGAGTCCGGCCAGATTGCTTAGGCGTATTCCGACGTCGGGGTGGTCCGGTCCGAGGGCCTTTTCGCCGATGGCGAGGGCGCGTTCGAGAAGCGGTTCCGCCTCCTCATAGCGGCCTTGGGCGCTATAGTGTACGGCGAGGCTGTTGAGGTATGTCCCGACGTTGGGGTGGTCCGGTCCGAGGGCCTTCTCGCCGATGGCGAGGGCGCGTTCGAGAAGCGGTTCCGCCTCCTCATAGCGGCCTTGGGCGTCATAGAGACGGGCGAGGTTGTTGAGGCTTGTTCCGACATCGGGATGGTCCGGTCCGAGCGCCTTTTCGCTGACGGCGAGGTCGCGTTTGTAGAGCGGTTCCGCCTCCTCATAGCGGCCTTGGTCGCGATATAGGAGGGCAAGGTTGTTGAGGCTTAGTCCGACATCGGGGTGATTCGGTCCCTTTTCGCGGATGGCGAGGGCGCGGTCGAAGAATGGCTCGGCCGCGCTATACGAGCCGCGCCATTGGAGATAACTGCCGAGCGCGTTGTTCAGCCAAGCCGCATTTTCCGCCCCCTCGCCGTCGCCTGATGCGGCTTCGAGAATCGAGATCGCGTGAGCCTGAAGTTTCTCGACGCGCGGCCATTCGGTGTGCTCCCGGACGTCTCCGGTAGCGAGCCCCGCTCGCACGAACCGCAACGCCAAAAGTGCGGCATGCGCACTCTGATCCCCCAAGCGACCGCGCATCACCTCCTGCACCAGACGATGCACGGTGATTCCGCGCGAGCCGGCATCCAGCGTCTCGTGGGTAATCATCGAAACGTTGTAGAGCGCAGCGACCGCCTCGTTCAATTCGTCCTCGCTGATCACGTCGGCGGTGATTATGTCGAGCGGGATGCGGTCGGGGGCGAGGAAGGCGGCGACGCCCATCAGCGTTTCCGCCTCGGGGCAGGCGGACGCCGCTTTGTCCATGGCGAGGCTGAATGTGGCGAAGACGCTGGCCGGATAGTCGGCGCCGTCGGGCAGGTCCTTGATCCGCTCGGCGATGCGGGTGCGATAGCGGTCGAAGGGCAGGTTGCTAGCGGCGCAATAGGCCCGTGCGTGGGCGAGGGCGAGGGGCAGGTAGCCCAGCGCCTCGGCGAGGCGGGCGGCGTCGTCGCGGTCGGGATGCGCGGCGTCGGCCATCAGGTAATCGATGGCGACATCCGGCGGGAAGACATCGACAGCAAGCGCTTCGGCGTGGCCCTTCCAGCCGCGGCCAGCGGCTGGTGATGAGCCGATGCGCGCCCGATCTCGGCGTGAGTTTGCCGAGCGTGGCCGGCTTCTCGGCATTGTCATAGACGAGCAGCCAGGGCTTTTCCGCGCTGGTTTGCTCGATGGCGTCGAGGGTGAGCTGGGCGGCGCGGTCGCGCTCGGGGATCTCCGCGAGGCCGGGGATCAGGCGGCTGCCCAGCGCGATGAGGTCGTCGAGCAGGGTCTGTTCGGTTTCGGCGCGCAGCCACCAGACGCCGCGATAGCGCGCGCGGTTGCGCCATGCATATTCCTGCGCCAGCACCGATTTGCCGACGCCGCCAAGGCCATGCACTGCCGCCGACTGCGCATTGGTGAGCGCGGCGGCTCCGCCCTTCTGCCAGAGGGCGCCGTCGATGGCCTCCAACAGGTCTTCGCGTCCGGTGAAGCCGGGCACAGGGCGGATTTCCGGGTGGAGGATTTGAGCGAAGGGTTTCGAACTGCCGGGCTTGTGTGGCGGCGGTTCGAGCGTGTCGGTCTCGTCTTCGGCATCGTCAGGTGTGCGAGCCTTTGCGGCACTATGTGCATTTCGCAAAGCTGTTTTCCAGGTCGTAAACTTAGGGTTCGCCCCGAACAAGACGCTCTGGATCTTGAAAATGTCGGGCGGATATTTCTCATCCTTCAGCCAATTGTGAACTGACTTGTCAGACTTTCCAATTGCCCTCGCGAATTCCTTCACGGCCCAGTCGGGGCCTTTCTTCTCGGGGGTGCCGTCAGGCCGTGTCCCGTGGATGGACAGGTGAAACCTAAGGCGTTCGCCGAAAGTGCGGCACAAATTTAATTCGTCTTCGAATCCAGCCATTTGCGAGTTTGCTTTTGCCGAAGTTCGGAAAGTGCGGAACGGGGTTCGGAGAGTTTAGAAAGGGCGTTTGTGCGGTTCCGTGGAAATGGGATTTTTTCAGTGCCGGCCAAATCACAAAAGGGAAGCCGGTCCATGTCCTCAATCTACCAAGACTATTTCGTAGCTCTTCTCCTCAGCTTTACCAATCCGCTGGTGCTAAGTCATCTCGGTCTCGCGACGGTGCACATGATCGCGGCGCGTTATTACCTCGCGCATAAGGGCGGACAGGCTCTCGCATGGTGTAACGGCGTGGCCTCCGTCTTCTATGTTCTCCTGGCTTATCTGCACCATCTTCCGCACTAAATGTGAACGGGCGTCGCCACGACCATGATGGCGGCGCCTGTTTCGTTTGCCTCTCGGAAATATCACATAATCCGTGCACGCGTAACAGGCCGGGACGCTCCGTACAAAGGTTTGCGTGGAAGCTGTGGGCGAACGCGCATTCCAGGCAGAATACGGCCCAGAATCCGTCTTCTGATGGTTATTATTCCGTATATTTTGCGCGTTTTCGGGCATCGGCGACGGCTTCTCGGTCCCTCAAAACCCTTGCTCAGCAACGATTCCACCCCTCCCCGCCCCCAGTTTCACGTGAAACTTGCGCCAACCTGCCAGACTCATTTCCCGATACAGAATTCCGCGAATATTCTGTCCAGAATGTCCTCGACATCGACGCGGCCCGTGAGCCGTCCGAGCGCGGTGGCGGCGTCGCGCAGGTCCTCGGCGCGGAGTTCCAGCGCGGCGAAGTCACCGCCCAGGAAGCGGCAGAGGGCGGCGGCGCAGCGCTCCAGTTCGCGGCGATGGCGGGCGCGGGTGATGGCCGGGCTCTCGCCGATGTCCGCCGCCTGCCGGACTTCCTCGGTGAGCCGGTCGATGAGGCGGTCCAGCCCCGCGCCGGTCTTGACGGAGAGCGGGAGGGCGTCGCCCCAATCGGTCGCCAGGGAGAGGTCGATCTTGTTGACCGCCTGGATCATCCGCGCATTGCCCGCGGCGTCGGGCGGCGTGCCGTGCGGGCGGGTGGCGTCGCCCAGCCAGAGCACCAGGTCGGCCTCGCTGACGCGCTCCAGCGCGCGGCGGATGCCTTCGCGCTCGATGTCGCCGCCGGCTTCGCGGATGCCCGCCGTGTCCATCAGCACGACCGGGAAGCCGCTCAGGTCGAGCCGCACTTCGATGACGTCGCGGGTGGTGCCGGCCTCGGCGGAGACGATGGCCACGTCGCGGCGGGCCAGCGCGTTCATCAGGCTCGACTTGCCGGCATTGGGCGGCCCGGCGATGACGACGCGCAAGCCGTCGCGCAGGATCTCGCCGCCGCGGGCGTCGGCCAGATGCGCCGATATCTCGTACCAGAGCGCGGTGGCGACCGAGCGCGAGGCGCGCGCGACCGCGTCGGGCACGTCGCCCTCGTCGGAGAAGTCCAGCTCGGCTTCGATGCTCGCCAGCGCCGCGATCAGGCGCGCCGCGCCAGCCATCGTAGAGCGCCCGCAGCGCGCCGCCCGATTGCCGCAGGGCCTGGCGGCGCTGCGCTTCGGTCTCGGCGTCGATGAGGTCGGCGAGGCCTTCGGCTTCGGTGAGGTCGAGCTTGCCGTTCTCGAAGGCGCGGCGGGCGAACTCGCCCGGCTCGGCGGGCCGCAGGCCCTCGATCGACGCCAAGGCGCGGAAAACCCCCTCGATCACCGCCCGTCCGCCATGAATTTGCAGCTCGGCCATGTCCTCGCCGGTAAAACTTGCGGGTCCGGGGAACCATATGACGAGGCTGTGGTCTAGCACTTCGCGGCTTTCGGGATCGCGCAAGGTGCGCAGGCTGGCGACGCGCGGGGCGGGAGTGGCTCCGGCAAGGCGGCGCAGGACGGTGCCGGCGGCCGGTCCCGAAATGCGAATAATGGCGACGCCCGCCTTTCCATGACCGCTAGAGAGCGCGTAGATAGTCGTCACGAGGTGCAATCTCCGGCATCATACGGAAAACAAGGAGCAAGCTTTGTCCTACAATCGGCTTGGCCAGGAAACCAGCCCCTATCTCCTCCAGCACAAGGATAACCCCGTCCACTGGTGGCCCTGGGGGCAGGAGGCGTTCGCCGAGGCCAGGCGCGCGGGCAAGCCGGTGCTGCTGTCGGTCGGCTATGCGGCGTGCCACTGGTGCCACGTCATGGCGCATGAGAGCTTTGAGGATGCCGGGACCGCGCTGGTGATGAACGAGCTGTTCGTCAACATCAAGGTGGACCGCGAGGAGCGGCCGGATGTGGACGCGCTCTATATGAATGCGCTGCATCACCTCGGCGAGCAGGGCGGCTGGCCGCTGACCATGTTCCTCACCGGCGACGGCGAGCCCTTCTGGGGCGGCACCTATTTCCCGAAGGAGCCGATCTACAACCGCGCGCCGTTCACCCATGTGCTGCGCGAGGTCAGCCGGATCTACCGCGAGGAGCAGGGCAAGATCCGCCAAAGCGCCGACGCGCTGAAAGCCGCGATCCAGCCGCGCATCGAGGCGGGCGACGATGAGAGCCTGAACGAGAACACGATCGCCGATCTGGCGGCGCGGCTCGGCCAGGCGCTCGATCCGGTGAATGGCGGGCTGATGGGTGCGCCGAAATTCCCCAATTGCGTTATTCTGGGGTTTCTCTGGAAGATGGGTCTGCGCTACGGCGTCTACGCCGATCGTCGAGGGCGTCGAACAGGCGCTGCTGCATATCGGCCAGGGCGGCATCTACGATCATCTCGGCGGCGGCTTCGCGCGCTATGCCGTGGATGAGCGCTGGCTGGTGCCGCATTTCGAGAAGATGCTCTATGACAATGCGCTGCTCGTCGATCTGATGACCGAAGTGTGGAAGGAGCGGCGGCATCCGCTCTTGCAGGCCCGCGATCGCCGAAACCGTCGAATGGCTGCTCCGCGAGATGGTCGCGCCGGATGGCGGCTTTGCCTCGTCCTATGACGCCGATTCCGAAGGCGAGGAGGGCAAGTTCTACGTTTGGCAGCTCGCGGAGATCGTCGAGGTGCTCGGCGCGAAGGACGGTGCGTTCTTTGCCGAGGTCTACGGCGTCAGCGAGGCCGGCAATTGGGAACACACCAACATCCTGAACCGGCTGGGCAGCATGGATCTGCTTTCGCCGTCCGAGGAGGAGAAGCTGGCGAAGCTGCGCGCCAAGCTGCTCAAGGCGCGGGGCAAGCGCGTGCGGCCGGGATGGGACGACAAGGTGCTGGCGGATTGGAACGGCCTCGCCATCAGCGCCCTGGTCAATGCGGGGCAGACATTCGCCCAGCCGGCGTGGCTGGATGCGGCCGAGAAGGTGTATGGCTTCATCAAGGAGCGCATGACCGCGAACGGACGGCTGCTGCACAGCTATCGCGCGGGCCAGGCCAAGACGCCCGCAGTCGCCAGCGACTATGCCAATATGATCGCCGCGGCGATTTCGCTCTATCTGGCGACGGGCGACGCGGACAAGCTGCGCGATGCGAAGGACTGGACCGAGATCATGCAGGCGCAATATTGGGCCGAAGGCCGTGGCGGCTACTATCTCTCAGCCGCCGATACGGGAGACATCATCATCCGCACACTATCCGCCCGCGACGACGCCGTGCCGAATGCAAACGCCACCATGATCGCCAATCTGTCGGCGTTGCACCTGATAAGCGGCGAGCTTCGCTATCGGGACATCGCCGAGACGCTGCGGAAAGGCACCAGCGGCGAGGCGATGCAATTCGCCAGCCTGCATACCGGCTATTTCGGCGCGCTTGCCGATCATTTCCGGCCGCAGCATCTGGTGCTGCTGCGCGGCGCTGGTGAGGCCGGCATGCGCGATGCGCTCACCCATATTTCGCTGCCCGGGACGGTGGTGGAATGGATCGCGGAAGACGGCGCCGCCCCAGCGGGTTCGCCGGCCTTCGGCAAGCGCGCGGTCAAGGGCAAGGCGACGGCCTATCTCTGCGTCGGCCCGCAATGTTCGCCGCCGGTGACGTCGCCGGAGGATCTGCTGGCCGCGCTCCGAAGCAGCCGCGGGGGGGCGCTCGCGTGATGCCACCCGCTTGCGAATTGGATCACATTGTCATTGCCGCCCAAAACCTCGATGCCGGCGTGCGCTTCATTCGCGACAAGCTCGGCGTCGACATTCCGCCGGGCGGCCGGCATGAAAGCATGGGCACGCATAATCACGTCATGCGGCTCGGGCGCGGCAGCTTCCTCGAGGTGATCGCCATCGATCCGGCCGCGAGTGCGCCTGGTCGCCCGCGATGGTTCGATCTGGATGACCCGGCGATGCAGACGCGTCTGCGTGAGGGGCCGCGCCTCGTCGCGTGGGTCATTCGCACGACCGATATCGTTGCCGCCGTCAACGCAGCCGCGATCTCGCTCGGCACGATCACGCCGTTGAGCCGAGACGCGCTGAGCTGGCGGCTGACGGTGCCGGATGACGGCCACATGCCCGGCGGCGGCACGATCCCGCACATCATCGAATGGGATGCGGGCCTGCGTCCGTGGGAGCAGATGGCCGATCTGGGATGCAGCCTCGCGGCGCTCACGCTCGCCGACCCGGATGGCGATTGGCTGAACGAGGTGCTTCGCTCGCTCGGAGCCGAGGCCTTGCCGTCCGTGAAGGTGGTCGAAGGCGGGCCGCCGCGCCTGTCTGCGAAGATTGTCACGCCATCAGGCCGGATCGCTTCGATTTAGAGCGGGATTGGATCAGGTGGGATCATTCCACCACTAATTCAGTCGAAATCCCCACGAAGCGGGGACCCAGTAAGACATGAGTTTACGGAGTACTGGTCCCCGCTTTCGTGGGGATTTCGAAGAGGTGCGTTCACGCTCGCTTCTCTTTGTCACTCCCGCGAAGGCGGGAGTCCAGCAGCATAGGCAACGTCAGAACTCTTGGCTGGATACCCGCCTTCGCGGGTAAGACAATTCTGCTGGCATCCAACTAAACTCGCCTAGCGCGTCGTGCGTCCGACGGGCTCCCAGAGGAATGCGACGCGGTTCAGCGTCACATTGCCGTAATGCTCCGGCGCGGTGACGCTGGGCTTGCCGCCAAGCCGCCCATAGAATGCGCAAGCCATCTCATTCTCGGCCAGCGCCCACACAACAAGCCTGCGACGGCCTTGCTGCTGGAGCACGCGGCGCGCGGCGAGGAACAGCTGTTTGCCGAAGCCCATCCCCTGAAACACCGGCGCGAGATACAGCTCATAGATCTCGCCGGTTTTGGCGCTCGATGCGATCCGCGCCGCGCCGAAAGAGGCGTATCCCTGCACCACGCCGTTGAAGGTGAGCAGCAGCATACCCGAGCCGGGGCGCTTCAAGGTCCGCTCCCACCAGGCGGGGCCGCGATGGGCGATGATCTTCTCAAGATGAAGATGCGGGATGATGCCCTGATAGGTCGACCGCCAAGCCTCTTCGTGGACGCGGGCGACGTCCTGCGCGTCGCTGCGAGTGCCTGCCCGGATTTGTAGCAATTCGCTCCCCATACACAAAATATATGCCGGGTTTGGCGCCTTTGCGAGCGTCAACTTCAACGGCGTTTCGGTTTCACCAGACGATGGATAAAATCGAGCTTCGCCGCGGCGGCGGGGGGCACCACGAACGGGTAGAAATCGCTGAGCCCCATGCTCCGGTTCAGGTTGTTCATCGCCAGCGCGAGCGGCACCCAGCGATCGATGAGCTTTTGCGCGCCACTGGCGGCGGATGGATCGTTCGAACCGAACCAGGCCTTGGTGGACCAGCGCTGGTTGGGCATGCGCGCTTCAAGCGCATAGTCATTCGCGGTTTCCAGGGCGTCGATCATGTGCAGGTAATGCGCCCAGCTTTCGGCCCAATCCTCCCAGGGATGCGCGGTCGCGTAGGCCGAGATGTAATTCTTCTCCCAATCCGGTTTCGGGCCGCTCGCGTGATACGCGGCGAGAGCCTCGCCGTAATCGGCGCGCTCATCGCCGAAGAGCTGGCGGAAGCGGTCGAGATGGCGGCTATTTTCGACAAGGACCTGCCAATAATAATGACCGCTCTCGTGACGGAAATGGCCGAGCAGCGTGCGGTAGGGTTCGTCCATTTCGGTGCGGACCCGCTCGCGGGTCGCGGGATCGGCCTCGGCGACATTCAGCGTGATCCGGCCATTATCGTGGCCGGTCATGGCGTCGGCGAGAATGTCGAAGCTGAGCGGCGGCGGGATGGTGCTGTCAGGGTCCTGCGTCACCGGAAGATCGAGCTTGAGCAGCGTGTAGATGAGCCGCCGCTTCGCCTTCTCGACCTCGAACCATTTCGCGACATTGCCCGGAACGGAGAGGTCGGGGATGGTGTGGTTCAGGACGCAGCTCTGGCAAAGCCCGCCGCGAGCCTCGAAAGGCACCAGCCAATTGCAGACCTGGTTGGTGTAGTTCGCGCAATAGACCTGGGGCGCGCCCGAGCCGCGCGTGACGAGCGTGCCGGAGTTGTCCGGATAGAGCGGGCGCATGGCGAGCTTTTGCGGATCGAAGCCCAGCGCCGTTCCGCAATTTTCGCAAACGACGTTTTCGAAATAGACGTTCCGCCCGCAATGCCCGCAGGAAAACACCCGCATGAACTGCTCTCCGTTTGGATGAAATCCCGCCCAGGATTGCCGCGATAACGGTCGACTTGGCTGGCCAGTTCCCGGGCGATATCGAATAATGGGAGGCTATTTGCCGGTCATCTGCCGCGAGCGCGCTCCCACCAGACGAAGCCGCAGCGCGTTGAGTTTGATGAACCCTCCGGCATCGCGCTGATCGTAGGCGGCCACACCCTCCTCGAAGGTCACGAGGTCCTGGCTGTAGAGCGAAAAGGGGGATTCGCGCGAAACGACGCTCGCCGATCCCTTATACAGTTTCAGCCGCACCTTGCCGGTGACGAATTCCTGGCTCTTGTCGATCAGCGCCTGCAGCATTTCGCGCTCGGGCGAGAACCAGAAGCCATTATAGATCAGCTCGGCGTATCGGGGCATCAGCTCGTCCTTGAGATGCGCGGCGCCGCGATCGAGCGTGATGCTTTCAATGCCGCGATGCGCGGCGAGCAGGATGGTGCCGCCGGGCGTC
This sequence comes from uncultured Alphaproteobacteria bacterium, assembly GCA_963842775.1. GTDB lineage: Bacteria > Pseudomonadota > Alphaproteobacteria > Rhizobiales > Rhodomicrobiaceae > R-RK-3. Next base: position 205,650 of record CAWJHQ010000001.1, read on the forward strand.
TCGTACACGCCGCGCGACTTCATTCCGACGAAGCGGTTCTCGACCAGATCGAGCCGTCCGACGCCGTGGGTGCGTCCCAGTTCGTTGAGCGCGGTGAGCAGCGCCGCGGGCGAAAGCTTTTGCCCGTCGACGCCGATAGCGTCGCCGCGCTCGAATTCCACCTCGATCGATCTGCGGCTTGTCCGGTGCGTCTTCCGGGCTGACGGTGCGCTGATACACGTAGTCGGGGGCGTCCTGGGCCGGGTCTTCGAGCACCTTGCCCTCCGAGGAGGTGTGCAGCAGATTGGCGTCGACCGAGAACGGCGCATCGCCGCGCTTGTCCTTCGGCACGGGGATCTGGTTCTTCTCGGCGAAATCGAGCAGCGCGTTGCGGCTTTTGAACTCCCACTCCCGCCAGGGCGCGATCACCTTGATATTCGGCTCGAGCGCGTAATAGGCCATCTCGTAGCGCACCTGATCGTTGCCCTTGCCCGTAGAGCCGTGACTGACGGCATCGGCGCCAACTTTACGGGCAATCTCGATTTGGCGCTTGGCGATCAGCGGCCGCGCGATCGACGTGCCCAGCAGATAAACGCCCTCATAGACGGCATTCGCCCGGAACATCGGGAAGACGTAGTCGCGTACGAATTCCTCGCGCAGATCCTCGATATAGATCTCCTTGATGCCCATCATCTCGGCCTTCTTGCGCGCCGGCTCCAGCTCCTCGCCCTGGCCGAGATCGGCGGTGAAGGTCACGACCTCGCAGCCATATGTCACTTGCAGCCATTTCAGGATGATGGAGGTGTCGAGGCCGCCGGAATAGGCAAGCACGACCTTCTTGATGTCGGACATGGGGAGGCTTTCTTTGTTGTCGGCCGCGTGTTTATAGGTGGGGGAGATGCCTGCCCGCAAGGAGTTTGCCGAGGGCGCCAGGATCGCGATTCCTGCGCGGGTTTTTCGGTGCGGCTATGCGCGTGATCTCCGCGTGACTACGCATAAGCGATGGCCCCTGCTATCGGACCCCGCCTCGCGTGATACGCAAGGAACGGTGATCGCGATGAGGGAAAGCCATGTATCAGCGTATCCAAGTTTTCGCCGCCGCGCTTGTTTTCGGCGGGATGATGTCGGTCCCTGCCGTTACGAGCCAGGCAGCTGAGTCTGCCTGCAAGGGGTTGGGCCAAGAGCCTTGCCAGGCGCAGGGCTGCTCCTGGGTGAAGTCGTACAAGACGACAAAGGGCAAGGAAGTCGCCGCCTTCTGCCGGAAGAAGCCGGAGCGTAAAGCGACCAATACGACGGTCCCGCCAAAGAGCTGACCGCGTCGAACGACTCCGATTGTGCCGTTGATCAGGCGGCGGCGCTCAGCCGCCATGCGTCCATCGCAGCGGGAGCCGCGTTGAGGCACGCCGCGGAGAAAGCCATCATCGCGGTGTAAGCGGTTGCTACGCTCTGGCCGGCGTCCTGGGGAGTCACGCGATGCGGTTGTGCCGGCGGCGGCGATAAGAGCTGCTGCAATTGCCGAGCGTCAAAGTAGGGCGATTGCTGCGGCGCGGGGCTTGCCGCCGGGAACCAGGATTGCAGTGCGTTCAGAGGTGTCGGTGCAGCGGCAGCGCCGGGCATTGCCCACATCATGAAGGTGCGCATCATCCGCTCCATCGCGAAGGCGTAGTTCACCTTGACGAAGAAGCTGTGTGCGTCACTCGATACGTCCGTCAGCGAGGTGGTGAACGCGAGCAGCGAGTGCTTGGTCACGAAAACCAGATAATCCGGGAAATCGTCGGGCAATTTCTCCTGGGCGCGAACCGAACGCCGGGGAGCAATTCTCTCCGGAAACGGGTGCAGCAGATGATAGGGCCCAGGCGTATACGCATTCGCGAAAGACTTGCCTGGGTTCCAGTTCATCATTGCAGCAGCACCGCTCGCGTGGAATTCGGGAATAAACGACCATACGCCGATATTTGCTGCGCTGCAACATAAGCTTTGCAAAGCACAAAACGTGGATCGACAGCCCCGTCGAATTCCGCCGGGGCCGTCCTCCCGTCAATACCGGTACGCAGGGCCGCCGGACATCGGCGCCCAAACAGAGGCCTCAGGCTGAATCACCACGTGTTCCCGCACGTATTTATGCCGGGCGCGATGATAGACGGCGATGTTCTTGTAGGGGCGCAGCAAGATCCGCTTCTGCACATACCCATAGGTCGGGTTGGAGCGCAGCTTCGTCCGCCGCGCGCCCGAAACCAGAATGCGCTTGGTGGCCCAAACGGTCTTGCCGGGTATGCGCACCTTGCACATGATATGTTTGCCGTCGACCCAGCGCTTCTCCCAGGTCACGTGGCTCTTCACGTATTTGCGGACCTTGACGGTCTTGTACCGGGCGGGTGTCTCCTCCCAGTCGATGCCGTCATCCAGCAGCACGCGCCGCGTGGCAAGCCCGTACAATGAGGGCTCGCGATCAATTTCATATGCGCCCCGTTCGATCTCAACCCGGCGAAGAAATGTCCGATGCATTGCCGGCGCCGGGACCTGCTCATAGCAATTTCCGAAGCAACCGCGCTCGCCGGCGACCGACGTGCCTGTCTGCAATGCGAAAGCAAACCCGGCTCCCGCCACCAGTTTCCAAATATGCTGCATGTTACGCATGTGCCTCACCCCAGTTTGCCCCATTGAACCCTCGAATACGCGGGAGGCAGGCTTGGCCAGCCTCGTCTTCACGATGCGGATCGCCCTTCAGACTTCCAATGCGCGTCGTGCTCCGTATGAAACTATAATCGTTGGAATAGCTTAAGAAGGCGTCAAATCTGTAACACTGTCCGAACTTCGATGTTCCCCAACTGACCGCCATTGCGCCGTCGCAGCCCACGCGCCATCTGAAAGATCTGCGAGACATAAGGACCGACGCACTTCGATGCAGCCCATCACGATCTATACAACCATGTTTTGCCCCTATTGCCATTCGGCAAAGCGCCTGCTGACCAAGAAGGGCGCCGAGTTCACCGAGATCGACGTAACGATGAAACCGGACAAGCGCGAGGAGATGACCCGGCGCGCGGGCGGCAAGCGTACTGTACCGCAGATATTCATCGGCTCTCATCATGTTGGCGGCAGCGACGAGTTGCATGCCTTGGATGCGAAAGGCGAACTGGACGCTCTGCTTGCGGGATGAGATGATGGGGCGACGTGAATCGGAAAGAATCCATGCCATCCGCGACCAAATTCCGTGCCGCACTCGTGCAGCTTCGCGCGGGGCGTGAAATTGCGCCCAACATGGCTGCCGCACTGGATCTGATCCGCAAGGGTGCGGCCGAGGGCGCCCGTTACATCCAAACACCGGAGAATACGCCGTTGATGGAACTCGACAGCGACCGGCTGTTCGGGTGCATTCGCCCTGAAAAGGAAACGGTGGTATTGGGCGAGTTTTCGGCAATCGCCAACGAACTGCGCATCTGGCTGCATGTCGGTTCGCTGGCAGTGAAGATAGGCGAGCGAAAAGCCGCCAATCGCGCCTTCATCTTCGCCCCGGACGGCTCCGTAGCGGCGCGCTACGATAAGATCCACATGTTCGATGTCGATCTGCCGAGCGGCGAGACCTATCGGGAATCGAAGAATTACGAGCCCGGGGGAACGGCAGTAAATGTCCGCCTGCCTTGGGGCGTTCTCGGCGTTACCACCTGCTACGATCTGCGCTTTCCCGAGCAGTATAAAGCGCTGGCAAAGGCGGGAGCGGATTTTCTCGCGGTGCCGGCCGCCTTCACCAAAGTCACCGGCGAGGCGCATTGGCATGTGCTGCTGCGCGCCAGGGCGATCGAGACCGGATGTTTCGTGCTGGCCGCCGCGCAAGGCGGCCTGCATGAGAATGGCCGCTCCACCTATGGCCACAGCCTGATCATATCACCTTGGGGAGACATTCTCGCGGAAGCGGCAGATGAGCCCTGCGTGATCGCCGCCGAAATCGATCCTGCCGAAGTCGCAGCCGCGCGGCGGCGAATTCCGGCCTTGGACCATGTACGGCCATTCGAAGTTGCTCTGTTCGAGACGCGATTGGCGGCGCGCTCCACCGAAGACGGCACATGATAAAATATACGCTGCGCTGCTCTGAAGGACACGAATTCGAGGCCTGGTTCTCTAATTCCGCCGCTTACGAGACACAGGTCGCCGCCAGGCAGATTCTGTGTCCGAACTGCGGATCGGACCGGGTCGAGAAAGCGCTGATGGCGCCGAACGTCGTGTCCGGCCGGAGCCGCGAGACACAGCCGGTACCCGGCCCCGGTCCTAATCCCCAGGCCGAAATCGTCGCCATGGTACGAAAGCTGCGCGAGCATGTGGCGCAAAATTCGGAGTATGTGGGGCCGCGCTTCGCCGAAGAGGCTCGCAAGATCCATCATGAGGAAGCCGAAGCACGGGGCATTCACGGCGAAGCCTCAGAGCAGGACGTCAAGCTGCTGAGGGAGGAAGGCGTCGAATTTTATCCGCTGCCGAGCCTGCCGGAGGAGCATAATTAGCGGCTACGGCTCACCTTGCGGCGAACACCAGATATATGGTCGCCAGGCAAATCCCCTACCGCCCGTGGGCGGCATCAAGCCTCAGGCTTCACCGCTGCCATCAGATAATTTACGCTGCAATCATCGCTGAGCCGCCATGTCCCCTTGATCGGATCGTAGCTCATGCCCCTCTCGGCGAGCGGCGTCAGCGACGCGCTCAAAAGGCTTTGCCGCAGCTCGTCCGGCGCAACGAAGCGTTGCCATTGATGGGTACCCCGAGGTAGCCAGCCCAGTAGATATTCAGCTGCCACGATACCCAGGGCGAAGGATCTCGCTGTGCGGTTAAGCGTCGAAAGCACGACAAGTCCGCCAGGCTCTGTCACATCGGCGCAGCTTTGCAAAAAGTTGGGCACGTCGGGGACATGTTCGATCACTTCCAGCGCGATGACGCAATCGAAGCGCCTGCCCTGGGCCGCCAGATCACCGCTCGTGCCGGCCAGATATTCGATAACCAGACCCTGACCTTCCGCGTGCCGCCGCGCCGTTTCGATGTTCTCCGGAGACGGGTCGAGGCCCGTCACCGAAGCGCCCAATCGGGCCAAAGGCTCAGCGATCAGCCCGCCGCCGCAGCCGATGTCCAACAAACGCAGACCGGTGAACGGTCGTACCGCGCGTCCATCGCGTCCCGTATGCGCCAACAGCTGACTACGCAGGAAACCGAGACGGACGGGATTGATCTGGTGAAGAGGACGGAATTTCCCACGCGGATCCCACCACTGCTCGGCCATGGCGCCGAAACGTTCGACCTCCGCATTATCCACAAGCTTTGTCATGGGTCGTTCCGCTTACAATTTCCCGGGATCAGCGGGCTTGAATGCAAGATAATTTGAAAAGAAGCCGTTGCGTCGGCATTTGCCGAACGGCCAATCAGGCTTTATAAGCTGCTAACGGGGTAAATGCCAATTCGCTCGGCCGAGGTCAGCGTTTCTCAAATTTGTTGTGAGAAACAGCCCCTTGGGGCTACGGACGCGGTTGGCCAAACGCCACTGGCGGCTCTCAGGACATAGCGGTAATGGCCCTTCTGGTGATGAAATTCGGTGGGACGTCGGTTGGCGACCTCGACCGGATTCGCAATGTCGCACAGCACGTGAAGCGCGAGGTGGACGCAGGGCACCAATGCGCCATCGTTGTTTCCGCGATGGCTGGCCACACAAATCAGCTGGTGGATTGGACTCGCCAAGCTTCCCCTCTGCATGATGCCCGTGAGTATGATATGGTGGTGGCCTCCGGCGAACAGGTCACTTCGGGGCTTTTGGCTATCGTGTTGCAATCGATTGGCATTCCCGCGCGCTCATGGCTGGGTTGGCAAATCCCGATCAAAACGGATAACGCTCACGGCGTTGCGCGCATCGCCGAGATCCCGGCGGATGAGTTGAAAGAGCGCTTAGCCCGCGGAGAGGTGGCCGTTATCGCCGGATTTCAGGGCATCAGCCCCAATCGGCGTATCACAACGCTGGGGCGCGGCGGTTCCGACACCAGCGCCGTCGCGGTTGCCGCCGCGTTGCGTGCAGACCGCTGCGATATCTATACAGATGTCGACGGTGTCTACACCACCGACCCGCGGATCGTGCCAAAAGCGCGGCGTCTTGCGAAGATCTCCTATGAGGAGATGCTGGAAATGGCCTCACTCGGCGCGAAGGTGCTGCAGACCCGGTCGGTGGAGCTGGCGATGGTGCATCGGGTGCCTGTCCAGGTTCGCTCCAGTTTCGAATCGCCTGAATCCTGCCCTGCCTTTGGCGGTAATGGCCCGGCGCCGGGCACATTGGTATGCGACGAGGAAGAAATAGTGGAACAGCGCGTCGTAAGTGGAATCGCTTATGCCAAGGACGAAGCAAAGGTCACGCTCCTACGCGTCGCCGATAAGCCGGGGGTCGCGGCGCGCGTGTTCGGCCCGCTGGCGGAAGCGAATATCAATGTCGACATGATCGTTCAGAGCGTTTCGGATGACGGACGCTTCACCGACATGACCTTCACCGTCCCAGCCACCGATCTCGAGCGCACGGTGAAGGTGCTCGAAGATGCCAAGCCACAAATCGGTTACTCGGATTTACGCGGCGCCACAGATATAGTAAAGGTCTCTGTCATCGGCGTCGGCATGAGAAGTCATGCGGGCGTCGCTGCGCAAATGTTCAATGCTCTTGCAGAAAAAGGTATAAATATCGAGGCCATCTCTACCTCGGAAATTAAAATCAGCGTTCTGATCGACGCCGCCTATGCGGAGCTCGCGGTTCGTACGCTTCATTCGCTGTATGAATTGGACGCGGGCTAACGTCCGTTTTTGTCAGAATGGCTAGTAAATTACCTTCGCACCAAGAAGTCGGTCTGCAAATCGCAGACGCGGGAGGAACCGGGCGGATGCCCTGGACATCGAGTGCACCGCGAGTGCTCCTCAGACAGCTGCGCGAAGTCATGGCAAGGCCTGGCGTCGGGCAGGCCAAGCTGGAGGACGTCGAAGCGCGCCTGGACCGTATCGTCCGCCTGATCGCGGCGAATATGGTTGCGGAAGTGTGCTCGATCTATGTGCGGCTGTCCGACGGCTCATTCCAGCTTTTCGCCACTGAAGGCCTGCGCAAGGAAGCCGTTCGCACCACGCATATGAAACCGGGCGAAGGTCTCGTCGGCCTGATCGCGCGCACCGGCGAGCATGTCAACCTGCCTGACGCACAAGCTCACCCGGCCTTCTCCTACCGCCCGGAAACGGGCGAGGAAATCTATCAGTCATTCCTTGGCATGCCGATCATTCGCGGCGGCCGCACCATCGGCGTGCTGACGGTGCAAAATGCCATCGCGCGTACCTATTCCGAAGAGGAAGTCGAAGTTCTGCAGACCATCGCGATGGTCACGGCGGAAATGCTGTCGAGCTTGCTCGAAAGCCTCAATGTTCCTACTTCGGAGGCACGCCGCAGCCAGAGCCACACGATTACCGGCATCACGATGTCAGAGGGCATTGCGCTCGGACATGTTGTGCTGCACGAACCGCGAGTCAGCGTCACCAAGCTATTCGCCGAAGATATCAATGCCGAGCAAGCCCGTCTTGACGTCTCGCTGGCGAAGCTGCGCGAGACGGTGGACGTCATGCTGGCCGATGGCGAGATGTCACGGGCCGGCGAACATCGCGAAGTGCTGGAAGCCTACCGCATGTTCGCGCACGACCAGGGATGGGTGAAGCGGCTGCACGAGGCGATCGCGGCCGGCCTCACCGCGGAAGCCGCCGTTGAGAAGGTGCAAAGCAATCAGCGTGCCAGGACGATGCGTCAGTCCGACCCATATTGGCGTGAGCGGCTGCACGATCTGGATGACCTCTCGAACCGGCTGCTGCGCCTGCTCACTGGCCGATCCGCCACGGCGGCGAACACGGATTTGCCGCGCGACACCATTCTGATCGCCCGCACAATGGGACCGGCTGAGCTTCTGGACTACGACCGTAAGCGCGTCCGTGGCCTCGTGCTGTCGGATGGCGGTGCGTCAAGCCATGTCGCTATCGTTGCCAAGGCGCTCGGCATTCCGGCCATCGGCTATGCGCGCGATGTGCTGGAGGAGGTCGATCCCGGTGACCCGGCCGTGCTCGACGCCGACGCCGGCGTGCTGCATTTGCGCCCGTCGCTCGAAGTCATCCGCGCCTATGCTGATAAGGCCCGTTTCCGCGCCCGGCGCCAGGCACAATATGAAAAACTCCGCGATACGCCTGCCATTACCAAAGACGGCAAGCGTATTTCGCTGAACATCAATGCCGGTCTGCAAGTGGATCTGCCGCATTTGGCACAATGCGGCGCGGACGGCGTCGGCCTGTATCGGACCGAGCTGGAATTCATGGTCGCCTCGACATTTCCGCGCATTCAGCAGCAGACGGAAATGTACTCGAAGATTATCAAGGGCGCGGGCGGCAAGCCGGTGGTGTTCCGGTCGCTGGATGTCGGCGGCGACAAGCTGCTGCCCTATCTGCAGCCGCAGCCTGAGGAAAATCCAGCGCTGGGCTGGCGTGCGATCCGTATCGCGCTTGATCGTCCGGGGTTATTCCGCACACAAGTCCGGGCCCTGCTGCACGCCTCCGCGGGCCGCGAATTGCGGCTGATGCTGCCTTTCCTGACGCAGGTGTCGGAGTTCGTCGATGCTCGCAAGCTGATCGAGAAAGATCTCGCACATTTGCGGCGGCATCATCGTCCGGGGCCCACGAAAATTGCGTTGGGCGCCATGATCGAAGTGCCGGCGATCCTCTGGCAGCTCGACGAACTGCTTTGCCGCGTTGACTTCATTTCCGTGGGCAGCAACGATCTGCTGCAATTCATCTTTGCTGCCGATCGGGGCAACAACCGGGTAAGCGGCCGTTTCGATGTGCTTTGCCCGGCGGCGCTGCGCGTGCTGCGTCACATTGTGGTGCACGCAGACAGGCATGAGGTCCCGGTTACGCTCTGCGGCGAGATGGCTGGACGGCCGATTGAGGCTCTGGCGCTGATCGGCCTTGGATTCCGGTCGATTTCGATGGCGCCTGCATCCGTCGGTCCGATCAAGTCCATGATCCTCGCGGTCAGCACCGCCGAGATCGAGCGCTATGTTCTCGATCTGATCGATCATGGCCGGGAAGATATCCGTCAGCGCTTGACCGATTTCGCCCGCGCCCACGACATTCCTCTGTAGCGACGCCGCCGCGGCTTCCATCCCACGGGATCGCGGGCACGGCTCGCTCTCTCGATTATTTGCATCCGCGACTGACGCGCCAAATCGTTACCAGAGCCATACCACATGACTGCGATCCCTGAGGAAACACTCGACCGTCTCGTTGACCGCTGGCAGACGGTGCAAAATGCCCTGTCCGAAATGCCGGATCAGGAAACCTTCATCCGTCTCTCCAGGGAATTCGCCGAGTTGGATCCGCTGGTCGCGATCATCCGGCGTTTACGCGAGGCGCGCGACGAGCTGGCGGGCTTGCGCTCCATTGCTGACGATCCGCGATCCGACGGCGACATGGTCGAGCTCGCTCATGCCGAAATACCGGACCTGGAGAGTCGCGTCGGCGCGCCTCGTTCACCAACTCCGGCTCGAACTGCTGCCCAAGGACGCTGCGGACGAAAAAAGCGCGATCATCGAGCTTCGGGCGGGAACGGGCGGCGAAGAAGCGGCTCTGTTCGCGGGCGATCTGTTTCGCATGTACCAGCGCTATGCTGCTTTGCGTGGCTGGAAAGTGCAGATCATTTCCGAGAGCGAAACCGGCAAGGGCGGCTACCGCGAGGTAATCGCCAATTTCAGCGGCAAGGGTGTGTTCGCGCGGCTGAAATATGAATCCGGTGTGCACCGCGTGCAGCGCGTTCCCGAGACGGAGGCGAGCGGTCGAATTCATACCTCGGCGGCCACGGTCGCGGTGCTGCCCGAGGCTGAGGATGTCGACATCGAGATCCGCGACCAGGATCTGCGCATCGACACCATGCGGTCTTCCGGCGCGGGCGGGCAGCATGTGAATACGACGGACAGCGCTGTGCGCATCACGCATCTGCCGACCGGCCTCGTGGTGACCTCCAGCGAAAAATCGCAGCATCAGAACCGCGCACGGGCGATGCAGGTGCTGCGGGCGCGGCTCTACGACATGGAGCGCAGCAAGATCGCCGAGGCGCGCGCCGCCGATCGTAAGGACCAGGTCGGCAGCGGCGACCGCTCGGCTCGGATTCGCACTTACAATTTTCCGCAAGGCCGGGTGACCGACCACCGCATCAATCTCACCCTCTATAATCTCCCGCAGGTGCTGCAAGGCGAAATCGACGAATTCATCGATGCGCTCACCACTGAGCACCAGGCCAGCCAGCTATCCGCCATGGAAGGCCTTAGCGATGCCTGAGGCTGCCTCATCGGGCGAGGCTAACAGGTTCGGAACAGTGCGGGATGCTATTGCGGCGCTCTCGCTGTCGTTTCGCAAAGCGGGCGTGCCAACTCCGGATCTGGATGCCCGCCTGCTTGTGCTTGAGGCTTGCCACCTGTCGCCCGAAGCTTATGTTCTGCAGCCGGAGACGCCAGTGCGGCGCGGCGGAAGCTGAACTCATCGGGGTGTTTGAGGCCCGCCGGATCGCACGCGAGCCGGTTTCTCGCATTTTGGGATTTCGTGAGTTTTGGGGGCGCCGGTTCGCCATCGGTCCTGCCGTTCTCGATCCCAGGCCCGACACCGAGACGTTGATCGAGGCCGCTCTGGCGCTACTGGGCGAGGCGCATCACCCCGGGCCACTCCGCATCCTCGATCTCGGCACGGGATCGGGATGCATATTGCTGACACTGCTTGCCGAAATGCCGCAAGCCTGGGGGATTGGCGCAGATATCAGCTCGCAGGCGCTTGGCTGGGCACGCCTCAACGCCGAACGAATGGGCGTCGCTTCCCGCGCCGCGTTCGTTCAATCCGATTGGGGTGAAACTTTTGCGGGACCATTTAGTTTAATTCTTGCCAACCCACCCTATATAGAAGATGCGAGCATCGACGCGCTGGATGATGAAGTGCGCTGCTACGATCCGCAAATCGCGCTCAACGGTGGTGCGGACGGGCTTTCGGCCTATCGGTGTATTATCGCCGACTGTATGCGGCTCGCCACGGACGGTACGTGGGTGATGCTGGAAGTCGGAATTGGCCAAGCATCGAGAGTGACTGGTTTATTCGTCGAGGCAGGTTGGATTGTCGAACCAGAACTCCATAGAGTGTTCCAGGATCTGTCAGGGATTGACCGCGTGGTGGCCATAAAGCGACACGCCGCACGCCGATAATCCAACCAATAAAAAAACAGTTGGAAAATTTGCGTGATCACGCTAGCTTTTAGACACGGATTCGGCAGGCCACGAAGGATTTAAATCAGCGCCGCACTTCACGATCAATGAGGACGCATGGCGCTTGGTTTCGTTGGCATCGTTTGCTGCAAATCGTTTTCATTTTTTCTGAAATAAGGATCTCGGACATACCGCTTCATATTCGGCGATGAGCGATCGCGATATGTAAAGTCTTCCTTGAAGAGAACTTTCCTCCGTTCTGCCAGGACTTAAGAGCAGTAGCGGGCGGATTGATGCTTTCGGAAGCGGGGCGGGATGAGCCGAATAGGGAATTGGTCAAAAGCCCATAAATGAACCGGAAGCGCACCGGCTTTTGACTTAGTGCGCCGCTCGCGTTTTCCGACAATGACGATAGATGGGAGCCCATGAGGCAAGGACAACAAAACAGGCGCGGCAGGGGCCGGAACAATAATAACAATAGCAATAGCAATAATAACAATACCAACAACCCCAGCAACAACCGGAAGCCGCAAAATCCGCTCTCGCGCAACTTCGAGTTCGAGCGGACCTGACGTGAAAATTCGCGGCACTGCCGCGCAGATCGCGGAAAAATATATGTTGCTGGCGCGGGATGCTTCGTCATCCAGTGATACTGTGATGGCGGAAAACTACCTTCAGCATGCTGAGCATTATAATCGCATCATCATGGCAGCCCAGGCGCAGGCCCAGGCGGCCGTAATGAGCCATCATGGGCCCGAGAATGGCCATGCGATGAATGGTTCGCAGCGTCATGCTGGCGAGCCGAATGGGGCAATGCGCGATCAACCGCAACCGCATTTCCATCCGCATTCGGCCCCGCAGCCGCATGTTCCGCCGGTGCAGGCGCAGCCGCAGCCGCAAACCCAGTCAAATGCCCTGGACGAAATTCCCGAGTTTCTTCAAACGCCGGTCAGAGAGGCGCGAAAAGAGAGTCCCAAAGAGGAAGCTTCATTACCTGCGAGCGATGCTGATCCTGCGCGCCGTCGCCGTAAGCGCTATGCCGCGACCGGTCGAGGTGCCGCCGCAGAAGGGGAAAATGCCAATGGCAAGGCGATCGAGGTTTCTGTAGAGGACCGTCCTTCGGACGAGGCGCTGATTTAGGTGCCTCCCCGTCTGAGCCTGATCCCTTAATTCGATCGGAGCTGGTTTTGTCTCGCGGTCTGAATGTGGGCTCCGTCACGAAAATCGATGTTATTCCGTGGCGTGCGGACAAGGTTTTCTGGCGCGCATCTTAGACTTCCGCTTCAATGCGGTCGCCAGGGCGAATGTCTCCTCCCTCCACGACCTGCGCGTAGATGCCGAGACAAGGTTCGCCGAAAATCCTTTGCAGCGTCGGCGGAATGGTACCGTCGCGCTCGGCTGTATCGGGGTTGACGTTCGTAGCATCACAGCGGACGGTCTCGGCGATGACCTTCAATCGTGCGCCGCCGATCGACAAATGCTGCTCCAGCCATTGCTTTTCTTGCCACGGTTCCGCCCCGTCGAAATAGATATTGGCGCGAAATCTGAGTGGGTTAAGCGGCTTGCCGACGACACCTTCCAAATCGCGTACGGTTGCCAGATTGACAATATGCAGGCATTTCGCGGCCATATCCGAAAAGCTGTGGCCCGGCGCTGAAACAATGCGCGGCGGCCCCTTCAATTCGCCCTTCATGTAGCCGGCAATAAACTGCTCGATGATCTGTCGGCCGAGCTTCGTCGTCAGCGCACCCTGCGTCACCTGCTTGCCACCGCGAGAAACGGTGAGCATCTGTGTCGCCTCGTCGAATTCGGTATTGAGCGCTGCGAGCCGTTCATTCCGCATCAGCATCAGGAAATTGATCTTCGGCAGATAGCGCGGATTCTCCGGGTCGAAACGGCCTGGCCCGTTCTCGATGGCATAAGCGCGGTCGCCAGGGACGGTCTCCCCGATCTTGAGAGATACGCGATCCAACTTTTGTGGGCTGAGGCCTTTAATGGGATAGCGGTAGAGCGAAACAACTTCTAGGCTTCTCTGGTCGTTCATAAATACCGCCTCGGACCTACGGAAGCCGGATGATGCCCTCTTTTTGACCCCGATCGCAATCTTATATTAGGACGAAGGAAGGACGCCAATTCGGGTCCTCGATCTGGGACATTGTCAGGGCGCATCGGACCGCGCTATTGGGCGGAAAATGCGTGCCAGGGAGTATAAATATGAACTTTGAAAAATTCACCGATCGGTCGCGGGGTTTTTTACAGTCGGCGCAGGCTCTGGCCATAAGAGAAGGGCATCAGCGGCTTAACCCCGAGCATCTCCTGAAAGTCTTGCTCGATGATTCCGAGGGTCTGGCCGCCGGCCTGATTTCACGCGCGGGCGGTCGGCCCGGAGATGCGTTGGCAAAAACCGAGCAGGCGCTGGCGCAATTGCCGAAAGTCTCCGGAAGCGGGGCGGGTCAGATCTACATGGCCCCTGCGCTGGCCAAGGTCTTCGATCAGGCCGAGAAGGTCGCTGAAAAGGCGGGCGACAGCTATGTCAGCGTCGAACGGCTGCTGCTGGCGCTGGCGATGGAAAAAGAATCGGCGACCAGCCGCATTCTCGCCGATGCGGGCGTTACCGCCGTCGGCCTCAATGCCGCGATCAATGACATCCGCAAGGGTCGCACCGCCGACAGCGCCTCCGCTGAGCAATCCTATGACGCGCTCAAGCGCTATGCCCGCGACCTGACCGAGGAGGCCTCGAAGGGGAAGCTGGATCCGGTGATCGGCCGCGACGAAGAAATCCGCCGCACCATCCAGGTGCTGTCGCGCCGCACCAAGAACAATCCGGTGCTGATCGGCGAGCCGGGCGTGGGCAAGACGGCGATCGCGGAGGGACTGGCGCAGCGTATTATCAACGGCGATGTGCCGGAAAGCCTCAAGGATAAGAAGCTGCTGGCACTCGATATGGGAGCGCTCATCGCGGGCGCGAAATATCGCGGCGAATTCGAAGAGCGGCTGAAGGCGGTATTGCAGGAAATTTCCGCCGCGCAAGGCGGTATCATCCTGTTCATCGATGAAATGCACACCCTCGTCGGCGCTGGGCAAGGCCGAAGGCTCGATGGACGCCTCCAATCTGCTGAAGCCCGCCCTTTCGCGCGGTGAGTTGCACTGCGTCGGCGCGACGACGCTCGACGAATATCGCAAACATGTCGAAAAAGACGCAGCGCTTGCCCGCCGTTTCCAGCCCGTCTTCATCGCTGAGCCGAATGTGGAGGATACGATCTCCATTCTGCGCGGCTTGAAGGAAAAATATGAGCTGCATCACGGTGTCCGGATCACGGATAGCGCATTGGTCGCCGCAGCGACGCTCTCCAACCGATACATCACCGACCGTTTTCTCCCGGACAAAGCCATCGACCTCATGGACGAAGCAGCGAGCCGCTTGCGTATGCAGGTCGATTCCAAGCCTGAGGAACTGGATGAACTCGACCGGCGTCTCATTCAGCTCAAGATCGAGCGTGAGGCACTGAAGAAGGAGAACGACAAGGCTTCTAAGGATCGTCTGGAGCGCATCCAGCGCGAAATCGCCGAGTTGGAGGAGAAGTCCGACGCGCTTGCCCGCCGGTGGCGCGACGAAAAGGACAAGCTGTCTTCCGCGCAGAAGATCAAGGAAGAGCTGGACGGACGCAGGATCGAATTGGAACAGGCGCAGCGCAAGGGTGATTTGGGCCGCGCCGGCGAATTGGCCTATGGCGTGATTCCCGAGCTGGAGAAGAAGTTGCGGGAAACCGAAGCGGGAGACGGCAAATCCGTCCGGATGATGGAAGAGGCGGTTACGCCAGACCACATTGCTGGCGTCGTTTCACGCTGGACCGGTGTGCCGGTGGAGAAGATGCTCGAAGGCGAACGCGACAAGCTGCTGCGCATGGAGGACATGCTCGCGAAGCGGGTCGTTGGCCAGCGAGAGGCCGTGCGCGCCGTCTCGCAGGCGGTGCGCAGGTCGCGTGCCGGCCTGCAGGATCCGAACCGGCCGATGGGTTCATTCATGTTTCTCGGGCCGACCGGGGTCGGCAAGACCGAGCTGAGCCGCGCGCTGGCGGAGTTCCTGTTCAACGACGAACAGGCCATGGTCCGCATCGACATGTCCGAATATATGGAGAAGCACTCGGTCGCGCGTCTGATCGGAGCGCCTCCCGGCTATGTCGGCTATGAAGAGGGCGGCGCTCTGACCGAGGCTGTCCGCCGCAGGCCATATCAGGTGGTGCTGTTCGACGAGATCGAAAAAGCCCATTCGGACGTATTCAACGTGCTGCTGCAGGTGCTGGACGATGGCCGTCTGACGGATGGGCAGGGCCGCACGGTCGACTTTCCGCAATACGCTGATCATCATGACCTCCAACCTGGGCGCCGAATATCTCGTTCAGCAGGCCGAAAATGAAGATCCGCACATCGTCCAGGCGCGTGTGATGGTGACCGTGCGGGAGCATTTCCGGCCGGAATTTCTTAACCGCGTCGACGAGATCCTGATTTTCCATCGACTGAAGCGGGATCAGATGGCGACCATTGTCGACATTCAAATGACCAGGCTGCAGAAGCTGCTGGACGAGCGGCACATCAGGCTGGAACTTGACGATGCTGCGCGCGATTGGCTGGCCATGGAGGGATACGACCCGGCCTATGGCGCCCGGCCGCTTAAGCGCGCGATCCAGAAGAACGTGCAGGACCCGCTTTCGGAACTCGTTCTGGAAGGAAAGATTAAGGACGGCGATATCGTGCGGATATCGGCGAACGATGCCGGCCTGGCGATCAATGGCGAGGTGGTCAGGCGGGCTGCCTAGAACGAATGAACAAAGCGGCGGCTCGCATGCCGCCGTTTTGATTCAGTTGGTGCTGATGCGCGGCGGCTTCCAGCTTGATGCTGACATCATTCTTGGTTTCCTGCCAATACAGATAGCCGAGCACGACAACGGCAACTGCCAATGCCCCGACGATAAATCCTCGCATCGTCTTATCCTTTCCCTGAGTGGCCGGCCTGATCGTTCTTTCGACCTCACCGCGCCAGAAGTCTCCCCATAACAGGTGCGCGGGATGAAAGTTCCGGCGGTGTTTCCGTCCGGCAGGCCAAACGCTTGTGGCTAAAGCCGCCATCTTTGCCCAGGCGCCTTGACAACACGGACGCCGGCGACTGCCATAGCTTATCGGCACGAATCGGCAGTTCGGCGAGGCGGCTCATGCCCACTTATTTTCCGATCAAGCGGTGGATGGACGCCGCCGAAAAGGCGCGCACCGCCGAACGGCTGATCGCGTTGCGGCAAAAGCTTAAATCCGAAATCACGGATCGGGCGGGGCGCAATTCGCTTTTGATAGCCACGTGGAACTTGCGCGATTTTGATTCCAACCGTCTCGGCCACGGTCCGCGCCTGCGGGAGTCACATTACTATATCGCCGAGATCATTTCGGCCTTCGATCTGATTGCGCTGCAGGAAATCGGCCGCAATATCGAGGCGCTCGAAACCGTGCTGTCGATCCTCGGACCCGGCTGGGATTACATTGCTACCGATACGATCGACGCGAATACGGGCTCCGAGGAGCGGATGGCGTTTCTGTTCCGTCAATCCAAGGTGATGTTCCGCAAGATCGCCGGGGAGATCGTTTTGCCGGGCGGTCATGCGGTGGCGCCGCGCGGCCGGTCCTGCCGATCCGCGCCGCGCCAGCGAGTTGACCTTTAAACGAACGCCGTTTTTGGCTGCGTTCCAAAGCGGCGGATTCAAATTCAATCTCTGCACGCTGCATTTTAGTTATGAAGGGTTGAAAGCAGCGGATATGGAGCGTCATCTTGCCCAGATCGAAGGGACCGCCCGGTTTCTTCGCGATCGGCGCGACCGTGAACGGGAAGAATACATCCTCTTGGGAGATTTCGGCGCGGGAGCGCCATCGGATCTGGTGGCCCAAGTCCTGCAGCGGCACGCATTCGATCTGCCTGAAGGCCTGACCCGTCGCCGGGCTCAGCTCGACGCCGCCCACTATTACGATCAGATTGCCTTCCGCATCGCGGAGGATCGCATGGAATTGGCAGGCTGCGGCGCTTTCCGCTATTTCGATGCGGTTTTCCGCGACAATGATGAGGATTACGCTGCCTATCGCGAAATCATGCCGGAAGAGAAGGCGAACGATCTCTGGAATGGCGGTCCGCGAGACTATTACGCCAAGCAGTGGCGTACATGGCAGATGTCGGATCACCTGCCGCTTTGGGCTGAATTGATTGTCGATTTTTCAGACAATTATCTCGATGCCATCCGCAAGACAGCGATCCAGCCCTAAAGCATCGGCGATTACGGCCCGGTCAGTCTTTTGCTGCGGCGATTCGAGTCTTGACCGGCGCACGATGCATCAACTCGTCGATGCGCTGCATCTCTTTCCTGAACTCGGCATACATCCGGCCATTCAGCTGTCGGCTGCGCGGCACGTGAAGCTTCAGCGGATTGGTAAAGCGGCTGTTGATGAGCACCTCGTAATGCAGATGCGGTCCGGTCGAGAAGCCGGTGGTGCCGACATAGCCGATCAGTTCGCCTTGACGGACCTTCATGCCCTTTTTGATGCCAGGCGCGAACCGGCTCATATGGCTGTAAGCCGTTTTATAGCCATTGCCATGGCGAATGCGGACGTAGTTGCCATTGCCGCCATGACGCCCGGCAACCTCCAGCGTGCCATTGCCGGCAGCCATGATCGGCGTGCCGACGGGAGCGGCCCAGTCCACGCCCGTATGCATCTTCTTGATGCCGAGCAGCGGATGCCGCCGATAGCCAAAACCGGAGGTGAAGCGACCGGATTTGATCGGTGACCGCATCAGAAACTTGCGCGAGTTCGATCCTTTGGAATTGTAGAAGTCCACGGCCCCGTCCGGCGTGCGGAAGCGGTAATATTTGAGCGGCTCGTTGCCGGCGGTCATCGCTACATAGAGCAGTTCGCCCGGCGTCTCCGCGCCATCGTCGCCATGTTTGACATCGAAGAATAGCTCAAAGCCGTCGCCCGGCCGAACCCTTTGCTTATAGTCCACATCGTAGCTCAGGACTCGGAGCACGGTGTTGATGACATCCGGCTCAAGATCCTGCGCCAGGGATGAACTATAGACACTGCTATAGAGAGTGGCGCGCTCGCTGCCTGCGTCATCTTCCTCGAATGTGCCCGCGACCTGAATGTGATCGTCCGACACTTTATATTCGCCGTCCTCGGTGCGCTCAGCCGTGCCTTCCGCCTTGACGCCGCTGAAGACACTGACCTTAACCGGCTCCTTGATCGAAGGGTCCGTGGCGGCCGGAGCGAGTTCAAGCCGGACTTCCTGGCCAGCCCTCAGCTTCAGCCCCCCTGGCATGGACGCGAACACCTCGCTGATCGACTGCGCCTGCCAAGCCTCCGCGCCCGCGGTCTTGAGGACGTTGACCATCGTATCGCCCTGCTTGACGATGACGGATTGCATTTCATTGTCGTCGCCTGCTTCGTCGTCATCGGCTATTTTTTCCAACACCGTGGTACGCACCAGAGCCGCGGGTTTTTCTTCGTTCGCCGCAAGCGGGCCATTCGGTCTGCCGGATCCCGCATCTTCCTCGGGCATGATGGCGGGTCGGAGCTGCGCGGCGCTTTCGGCATAGACTGCATCCGCTTCCGCGACATATCGCTCAGCTTCCTCATCGGTAAGTTCCTGCTTGTCCTCCTCCGGCAGGAAGCCGCCAGCCAATTCAAGCAGCCGAGAGGTCACGAATTGATTGCTTGCCGGTTTGTCGGCCGGCGCACCCTGCAAGGTCGGTTTGCCGTCCAAGCCGCGCTTCTTTTCGGCATAAAGGTCGAAAGGATTGAAGGGAGGGATCGCGTCGTTATTCTCAGGCTTGACCGTGGAGAGCGTTGCCGCAATGCGGACATAAGGCTTCACGGTAATGAACTCGCGCGCGTTGCGGCGCTCCACGATGCTGTCTTGAATGATGTATTTGGTCGTAAGCCCTTTGGTCGTGACGGTGATCTTGTCACTTTTCTGGCCGGGCAGAGCGGCTTTGTCTTCCACCAGATTACCTGCGGCCTTCGGTTTGAGCGCGGCCAGGCCGGCTTTACGAAACGAACCGACCAGGCCG
>CAWJHQ010000001.1:230000-612022 GCA_963842775.1 uncultured Alphaproteobacteria bacterium
TGGCGTAACGACTTCCCCGCTGTCTCCAACGTAGACTCAGTGAAATTGAATTCCCCGTGAAGATGCGGGGTACCTGCGGTTAGACGGAAAGACCCCGTGCACCTTTACTATAGCTTCGCATTGGCATTCGTGACTACATGTGTAGGATAGGTGGGAGACTATGAAGCACCGGCGCCAGTTGGTGTGGAGTCAACCTTGAAATACCACCCTTATGGTTATGGATGTCTAACCGCGGCCCGTTATCCGGGTCCGGGACCGTGCGTGGTGGGTAGTTTGACTGGGGCGGTCGCCTCCCAAAGAGTAACGGAGGCGCGCGAAGGTTGGCTCAAGCTGGTCGGAAATCAGCTGTCGAGTGCAAAGGCATAAGCCAGCCTGACTGCGAGACTGACACGTCGAGCAGAGACGAAAGTCGGCCTTAGTGATCCGGTGGTCCCGCGTGGAAGGGCCATCGCTCAACGGATAAAAGGTACGCCGGGGATAACAGGCTGATGACGCCCAAGAGTCCATATCGACGGCGTTGTTTGGCACCTCGATGTCGGCTCATCGCATCCTGGGGCTGGAGCAGGTCCCAAGGGTTTGGCTGTTCGCCAATTAAAGCGGTACGTGAGCTGGGTTCAGAACGTCGTGAGACAGTTCGGTCCCTATCTGCCGTGGGTGTAGGAGAATTGAGAGGAGCTGTCCTTAGTACGAGAGGACCGGGATGGACGTACCTCTGGTGGATCTGTTGTCGCGCCAGCGGCAGTGCAGAGTAGCTAAGTACGGAAGGGATAACCGCTGAAGGCATCTAAGCGGGAAGCCCACCTCAAAACTAGTTCTCCCTTGAGAGTCGTGGTAGACCACCACGTTGATAGGCTGGGTGTGGAAGTGCGGTAACGCATGAAGCTAACCAGTACTAATAGCTCGATCGGCTTGATTGCTCTCATTTATCAATGCCCGTTAAGGCCAAGAAAATTCGACCAGATCATGATTAGCATCCTTCGTTTGCCTGGTGATTATTGCGGAGCGCCCCCACCCGATCCCATCTCGAACTCGGCCGTGAAACGCTCCAGCGCCGATGGTACTGCCAAGGCGGGAGAGTAGGTCGTTGCCAGGCATACCAAGGATGTTAATTTGCGAGATCCCCTCTTTTATCGCGATTTGCTCTAGAAGCAATTTGTCCTATTTGACCGATTATGAATTTCAGAAAGGGCCGTCGTTGACGGCCCTTTCTGCTTTTCCGGCCTTAGCGGAATGCGCATAAAAAGAATCGCGCACGCCAGTCCAAGCTTTGTTTATCGCATCGTTTTACGCACGACGCTTTAGACTTCGATGACGTCGACGATCGTCCATGTATCCGGATCGATAACAAGGATCGTATCGTCGTCCGCTAGAATGAATTTATACCGGCTGTAGCTGGGTTCGTACTCGATGAGAACCGGCGGCAGATCGTAAAGCGTCACGGTCCGCGGCACAACAGCGCCTACATTTATTGAGAAGTTGACTTTGACGGGACGCACATTGCGCTTAACGATCGTTTCCTTAACGACGGTGCGCTGCTTGGCTTCCAGTTTTTTGCCACTGCGCCGCTCCTGGCTTTCGCCCTTGGATCGATCGCCGCCCTGGGCCCGCTGACCTTCCTGCGCTGCCGAACCACCGCTGCCGGCCTTATCACTTCCCTGTTTGCCAGTGCCTTCGGGGGTGCTCTTCTCGGTCCGCTCGCTGCGTTGTCTGTCCTGGCTGTTCTTATCTTCCGATTGTCCGGACTGACCGCTCTTGATCGCCTCGCCTTGTCCTTCCTTGGACTGAGGCTGCTGCTGCCGCGAACCTTGAGCGGGCTTTTGTTCCTCGGTCATCGGCTCTTTGGGCGGCTGCTGTGCCTGGGCATAGACCGCCATACTTCCGGCAAGGAGCAACGCTCCCACCGCGGAAAGAGGCAGGTGCTTCATTTTATCCTCCATGAAAACTCTTCGACCCGCTCGGCAATGTTCGCGGTTTTATTCATCGATACTTGCACAACTTTCCTTAGCGATGATTTGTTCCGATGCGACCTCGCTCAAGGCGGAGATTTCAGGAACTCGATCGGTGTCTTATGATCGATAGAGCTATGTGGTCGTTCATTGTTGTATTCGTGGCGATAAGGCGGGCATTTAATTCGAGCATCGTCGAGCGACCACAAAAACTATTATTGGCTTGCTTGCTGAGAGAAGTCGAGCACCACCCCTCGCCGCGATCTCGGCATTGGAACGATGGCGGACATATAAGCATCTTGCTGGCCGCGGCGCCGGCGCATCCCGCGAATGCAGGCGCTGGGTATGTTCGGCCAGTTGCCGAACCTGCGCCGCAATGACGCGCGCAGCGTCTCGAGATCCGCTCTTGCTGGCGGTGACGACTATACCAAGTCCCTCTGATTAGCACCGATGCGCCCAGTTACGCAGGCCGATTGCCATGATCTTCCAGGGCTGGGCGGCGAGCTTGTTCCAAGCCGCACAACAATGATCGACGAGATCGTCATAGGATTTGAAGATGCGGTTGGAGAGCCAATTATCGGGAAGGAACTGCCATACGTTCTCCCCCGGATTGATTTCGGGAATTTCGGCGGCAGGGCGATGATG
Source organism: uncultured Alphaproteobacteria bacterium (assembly GCA_963842775.1). GTDB lineage: Bacteria > Pseudomonadota > Alphaproteobacteria > Rhizobiales > Rhodomicrobiaceae > R-RK-3. The sequence goes on from CAWJHQ010000001.1 coordinate 232,592, forward strand.
GTGATGTTTGGGGGGACGATGAGGTGCGTCGAGATATGCCAGCCAGCTTGATTGACCAGGAGCGCCGCATGGGCGCCAGGCGCGATGCTCCCGGCGATCTCGGCGAGATGCAGGTCCATCACCTCTGTGTTGCAGGCGGGCAGGATCAAAGCTGCCGCTTTCCCATCCTTGGGGCAGATAGCGCCGAAAATATAGGTCGAGGTGGTGCGCTGATCCTGGGGAGCGCTTGGACACGTGCCGCGTTTGGCCCAACGGCGCGTAATCTTGTTCTTTTGGCCGATGCGCGCCTCATCGGCGAACCAGATTTCTATTTTGGCGCGATCTGACGCCCCTCTCCCGCGCAACTTCTTCTAGGCGCGCGGGGAAGCCTTTTTTAAAATCCTCAATGGCTCCCTCGGCTTAGCATGATGGCGCGGCCGGGCCGAAAGCTTGCGATATCCCATTGCGCGCACTTCCCGGCTCAAGGTTTGTTTGGCGATGGTGATATGGAATTCGTCAAATAGCCACCGCGACAGATCGATGAGCCGCCACCGGACCGACGCTGCGCATCGTTCAGCTTCGATGGTTGTCCTGGAGCCTTGCCGTCAATGAGCCCGTCCGGTCCTTTGGCATTGAACCGCAACACCCAGTCACGCACAGTTTGCAGACCAACATCGCCGATCCGGGCCGCATCGCTGCGCGTGCCTCTGGCGTAAATCTCCGCAAGAGCCAGAAGCCGACGAGCGCACCCGGCGTCTTGCGCGTGCAAGGCCAGTGCCACACGATCGAGACGACACCCCCGTCGCGGCAACGAAGACCGGGCCTTGCGGGCCTGATCGTTCGGTAACGGGCGCCCTCATCGCCGACGAGACGCCGCCGGCGGTCTGCGAATGCGACGGCCATCCCGACGTCGATGCCGGCTTCAAGGAGTTCTATCAGGCCGGGAAGCTAGGACAGGTGTCGATCTAGGAAGCAGCCTGCATGGGCCATGTCCGACGCAAGTTCTTTCGATCTGAGCTCGGACCCGGTCCGGTCGCGGAAGAAGATCAGGACTAAAAAGGTGCTGTTGTCGGCACCCACAGCGTTGGGCCTGTCATAAGATTGCATTTCGGCGTTGCCGAGAAGGAGATAACATCTTCGTCCTCGCATCGCGGACTCGTCCGGGCACCGATGCATTCGGGCTCGACAATACCGCCCCAACAATGTCGGCTGCAGGACTGGTGTTGGGTGCGGCATTCAGACCCTACCAAAGCGGCACGTGCGTCGCTAATTTCAGTAAATACTGAAATTACGGAAACTACGGCCTCCATGGACCTTTCTCCCCTCATACGCACATTCGTCCTTCATTTTGGCGAGATGGGCAACCGCTGGGGCATCAATCGCACGGTGGGGCAGATCTATGCACTGCTCTATCTTTCGGAAAAGCCGCTCAATGCCGAGGAGATTTCCGGCGCACTCGGTTTTTCGCGCTCCAATGTCAGCATGGGCCTGAAGGAACTCGACGCATGGCGGCTTGTTCGGCTCAAGCATCTGCCGGGCGATCGGCGCGATCATTATGTCGCGCCTAATGACGTCTGGGAGATCGTCCGGACGTTGGTGGAGGAGCGTCGCAAGCGTGAAATCGAGCCGACGCTGACCATGCTGCGCGGCGCGCTGCTCGACGCACCGCAAGGTCCCGAGGAACGCCACGCGCAGGCGCGAATGCGCGAAATGCATGATCTGATCGACATGCTGACCGGCTGGTACCAGGATATGCAGAAAATGGAAACCGACCGCCTCGTGCAACTACTCAAGCTCGGCTCGAAAATCTACAAACTCTATGAGATGCGGGATAAGCTTAAGCTCGTCACTGGCGGCAAGAAGCGGACGGGAGATGTCTGATGGAAGCTCTGTTGCTCGCGCGAATTCAATTCGCCGCAAATATCACCTTCCACATTCTCTTTCCCACGATCACCATCGCGCTGTGCTGGTTCCTCCTGTTCTTCAAGCTGCGTTACGATGCGGGGCGGGGTGAGCATTGGCTCGACGCCTATCGCTTCTGGGTGAAGATCTTCGCGCTGTCGTTCGCGCTGGGCGTGGTCAGCGGCGTTACCATGTCCTTCCAATTCGGCACCAACTGGCCGGGCTTCATGGAGACGGTCGGGAATGTTGCCGGGCCGCTGCTTGCCTACGAGGTGCTGACGGCGTTCTTTCTGGAAGCGACGTTTCTCGGCATCATGCTGTTCGGAACAGGGCGCGTTTCCAACAGCATCCACACGGCGGCGACTGTGCTTGTCGCTCTCGGCACGACGGTTTCAGCCTTCTGGATCCTGGCGCTGAACAGCTGGATGCAGACGCCGGCCGGGTTCGAAATGATCGACGGCAAGGCGCATGTGACAAGCTGGTGGGGCATTTTGTTCACGCCGTCTCTGCCCTACAGGCTTACCCATATGCTCATCGCCTCGGGCCTGACCGCGGCGTTCCTCGTGGCCGGCGTCTCGGCCTATCGCTGGCTGCGGGGCGACAATTCGCCGAGCGTGCTGGCTGCCCTGCGCACCGGCGTCACCGTCGCCGCGATCCTCATTCCCGTGCAGATCTTCGTCGGAGATCAGCACGGGCTGAATACGCTGGAGCATCAGCCGGCGAAGATCGCGGCGATGGAAGGCATCTGGGAGACCGAGCGGAATGCGCCCTTGCGGCTGTTCGCCATTCCCGACGAGGCGGCCCGCACCAATCATTACGAAATTCTCATCCCTCAATTGGCGAGCTGGATTCTGACGCATAGCAGCGACGGCGAGGTCAAGGGGCTGAATGCGTTTCAAGGCAATCATCCCCCTGTCGCGCCGGTGTTCTTCGCCTTCCGCATCATGGTGGGTATGGGGCTGCTCATGCTGGCCGTCTCGTGGCTGGCCGCATGGCAGTTCTGGCGGCGCGGCGAACCCGGCCGGTGGCTGGCGCGCGGTCTTGTCGGTATGACTTTCGCCGGATGGATCGCAACGGTCGCGGGCTGGTACACGACCGAAATTGGCCGCCAGCCCTGGCTGGTGTCCGGCGTGCTGCGGACGGCCGACGCCGCCGCCCCAAACGTGACCGCGCCGATGATCGGCCTCTCTCTGGCGATGTATCTGGCGCTTTATGCGCTGCTGCTTGCCAGTTTCATCTTCGTCGTCTTCCATATTGCGCGGCGCGCGGGACAATCCTCCGCGGGCGATAAGACGCCGGGCGGACTATTCGCGCCGCATCCGAGCGTCACGCGCTCCTGAGTATGTCTTATCGCCCCGGCTAGGCCCGGTTTATGGAGAATTGCCGATGTGGAGCTATCTGACCAGCGCCGACGTGCTGCCGGTGATTTTCGCGGGGCTGATGGGCCTTTCGATCCTGCTCTATGTCATCCTCGACGGCTACGATCTCGGCGTCGGCATTTTGATGAGCGGCGCCGAGCCGGACGAAAAGGACGTGATGATCGCATCCATCGGCCCGTTCTGGGATGCCAACGAAACCTGGCTGGTGCTCGGCATCGGCCTGCTGCTGGTGGCGTTTCCGATCGCGCATGGCATCATTCTGACTGCGCTCTATTTGCCAGTCGCCATCATGCTTGCGGGACTGATCCTGCGCGGCGTGGCTTTCGATTTCCGCGCCAAGGTGGGTGAGGAACACAAGACGCTGTGGGACCGCACCTTCATTGCCGGATCGCTGCTTGCCGCGCTGGCGCAGGGCTTCATGCTCGGCGTGTATATTGTCGGCTTCGAGTGGAATGTGCTCAATGCGAGCTTCGGCATTCTTTGCGGGGTCTGCCTCGCTGCCGGCTACGCGTTCATCGGCGCCTGCTGGCTGATCATGAAGACGGAAGGCGACTTGCAAGCAAAGGCGGTCCGCTGGGCGCGCATATTCGTCTGGGTCACCGCGATCGGGTTGGCGGCGGTTTCGCTGGCGACGCCTTTCGTCAGCGCGCGCATTTTCGAGAAATGGTTCAGCCTGCCGAACTTCCTTATTTTGCTGCCCATCCCGGTCACGGCGGGTGGCCTCATCATCGGTCTTGAACTGCTGTTGCGCAGAATGCCGTTTCCGGGTGACCGGCTTCACTGGCTTCCATTCGTCGGGGCGGCGGCAATCTTTCTGCTCGGCTTTGCCGGGCTTGCCTACAGCTTCTTCCCGTTCGTCGTGTTGGACCGGCTGACGATCTGGCAAGCTGCAAGCGCCCCCGAATCACTGACCTTCATGCTCGTCGGCATAGTGATCGTGCTGCCGTGCATCCTCGCCTATACGGTGTATGCCTATAGCGTGTTCTGGGGCAAGGTGCGGGAGCTCTCCTATTATTGACGGGTGAGGCGTTCCGTTCAGCGCCGCTCTTGCCATGCTCGTTCGACGGGTGTATGATTAATGAAGAATTTGATTTTCATTCACTCATCAGGTCTCCGGGAGCCAACCACGTTCGATGAACGCTCAGCAGCCGCCTACCGATAGCAGAGTTAAGATCCTTACGGAAGCTGAGCGGCTTTTCCGGCACTACGGCTACTCCAAGACGACGATGGCCGACATCGCCGATGGCTGCGACATGTCGGCGGCCAACCTCTACCGCTTCTTCCCTTCCAAGCTCGCGCTGGTCGAGGCGATCTGCTCCCGGATTATCTCCGAATCCGAAAGGCTGCTTTTCGAGATCGTGCGTGCTGACGCCCCTGCGTCCGTGCGTCTGGAGCGTTTCATAAAACAAATGCACCAACACACGCTGGAAAACCTGCTCGACCACCGTAAGGTTCATGAAATGGTCGTCGTGGCCATGGAAGAGCAGTGGCATGCGGTGCGCGCTCATCTCGATCGGGTGGCGCTGTATATCGGGGAGATCATCAAGGACGGCATCGCCACCGGCGAGTTCCGGCAGCAGGACGTGCAGCGCGCGGCAAAGTGTGTCCACAGCGCCATGGCGTGTCTCTGCCATCCGATGATCGTGGCGCAGAAGCTCGACGATGAAGAACGGTCGACACCGAGTGAAATGGCGGCGTTGATTGTTAGCGCACTGAAGGCAAACCCTTAGACGAGAGCGGGTCATGTGTAAGAGCGATGTTTCTAGTGGCTTTTCGCGGCATAATAGTGAAGAAAAACGAAAATCGTCAGCGTTCTTTCTTCATTCGTTAGCTTGGCGCGTTGCAATCGCGCTGGGCCTCGCACTTACCGTGACGGCCTGCCGCGAAGAGCAGCAGGTCGAGCAGGTCATCCGGCCGGTCAAGGCGATCGTCGTGCAGGAACATTCCGGCGACGTCGTCAGGAGCTTCTCCGGCGATATGCGCGCCCGCATCGAGAGCACGCTGGGCTTCCGCGTGCCCGGCAAGATCGTCGAGCGGCTGGTGAATATCGGCGACGAGATCAAGGTCGGGCAGGTCATCGCGCGGCTCGACGACAAGGACCTCATTCTAAGCGAAAACAGCGCCAAGGCGGCTGTGCAGTCGGCAAAGTCGCGGCTCGCCGTTGCCAAGGATGCGCTCGGCCGGGCCGAAAAGCTGCAGCCAAAGGGCTACACGCCGGAAGCAGTGGTCGATCAGCGCAGGCTGGAGGCCGACGCCGCGCAGGCCGCGCTTGAAGCCGCCGAGGCGCAAGCCCGCCAGGCCGGCAATTCGACCGGCTATGCCGAATTGAAAGCTGACAAGGCTGGCATCGTTACGCGCGTCCAGGCGGAAGCCGGACAGGTGGTCGCCGCCGGGACGCCCGTCATCGCGCTGGCGGAAGCCGGCGAAATCGAAGTTGCGTTCAGCGTGCCCGAGCAGGACGTCACCCACCTTGCCATCGGGCAGGAAGCGGAACTCGATTTCTGGGCCGACGGCGACATCAAAGCGCGAGGGCAAATTCGCGAAATCGCCCGTCAGGCCGATCCCGGCTCTCGCACCTACGCCGTGCGCATCGCCATCCCCAATCCTCCCGCCGCCTCGCGCCTCGGCATGACCGTGACCGCAATGCTCAAGATGCGCCCCGGCATTCCGCATATTTCCGTGCCGCTCGCGGCGCTCACGGAGATTAACGGTCACAGCGCCGTATATATCGCCGACCGCACATCATCGACCGTCACGGCGCGGCCGGTCGAAACCGGGGGCGTCAATGCGGAAAGCGTGAAGGTCGTCTCGGGCCTGAAGTCGGGCGAAGTCGTCGTGACCGGCGGCGTCCAGTTCCTCAGCGACGGAATGCAGGTCCGCCTGCCCAAGGAGATCGTGCAGACCGCCGCCGCAGACCGCAACGAGATCAGCCGCTGATCCCCAGCCCGCACGTCAAGGTGAAGCCATGTCCAAATGGATGAAACTGCCTGAGCAGCCGCCGCGCGGATTCAACCTGTCGCGCTGGGCCATCCAGCACGCCAGCCTGACGCGCTTCCTCTTCGTGCTGATTCTCGCGGCTGGCGCGTTCTCGCTGCTGCGTATGGGCCAGAAGGAAGACCCGGACTTCACCTTCCGCGTGATGGTGGTGCAGGTCGCCTGGCCGGGCGCGTCCACCGAGGAAATGCAGAGCCAGGTGGTCGACAAGATCGAGCGCAAGCTGCAGGAAACGCCGCATCTCGACTATGTGCGCTCCTATACCCGGCCCGGCAATGCCGTGATCTTCGTCAACATCAAGGGCGCGGCGCGCGGCCGCGAGGTCACGGACGCCTTCTATCAGGTGCGCAAGAAGATCGGCGACATCCGGCAGACGCTGCCGCAAGGCGTGCTCGGGCCGTTCTTCAATGACGAATTCGGCGACACCTACATCACTCTGCACGCGCTCACCGGCGACGGCTTCGCCTATCCCGAGCTGAAGGCCCATGCCAAGCGCGTCCGCGACATGCTGCTGCGCGTCCCCGGCGTCGAGAAGGTCGATCTGCTCGGCACGCAGGACGAGAAGATCTTCATCGAAGTGTCGTCCAAGGCGCTGGCGGAACGCGGTCTGTCGGCTGCTCGACATCCAGCGCGCGCTGGCCGCGCCAGAACACGCTGGAGCCGGCGGGCCGCGTCGAAAGTGACGACCGCTCGGTGCGCCTCGACGTCGAAGGCTTCCTGCTCAGCGTCGAGGAGATCCGCGAATTGCGGCTGCGCGATCGGGCAGCGAGACGATCCGCCTCGGCGACATCGCCACCGTAAGGCGCGGACTGGAAGATCCGCCCGTCTGCGAAGATCCGGTATCAGGGCCAGGATGCGGTGCTGGTCGGCGTCGTCATGGCGAATGGCGCCAAGGTCACCGATGTCGGCAAGGCGATCAATGAAGCGCTGACGCGCGTCGAAAGGCGATCTGCCGGTGGGGCTGGAACTCGGCCAGATCGCCGACCAGCCCGATGTCGTGACGAAATATGTCGGCGAGTTCCTGGAGGCGCTGGGCGAGGCGCTGTTGATCGTGCTGGCGGTGTCCTTTCTGTCATTGGGCTGGCGCGCTGGGCTTGGTCGTCGCGCTGACCATCCCGCTGGTGCTCGGCCGCCACCTTCCTCATCATGTCGCTGATGGGCATCGACCTGCAGCGCATCTCGCTCGGCGCGCTGATCATTGCGCTCGGGCCTGCTGGTCGACGACGCGATGATCGCGGTGGAGATGATGGAGCGCAAGCTCGAGGAGGGCATGGACAAGCTCTGCGGCCGCCAGCTTCGCCTATAATTCGACCGCGTTCCCGATGCTGACCGGCACGCTGATCACGGTTGCCGGGTTCATCCCTGTCGGCTTTGCGGCTTCGACCGCCGGCGAATATGTCGGCTCGCTGTTCTGGGTGGTCGGCATCGCGCTGATCCTGTCATGGTTCGCGGCGGTCTATTTCACGCCCTGGATCGGCCATGCGCTGCTCAAGGCGCATAAGCCGGCGGAAAATCCCAAATATGCGCCGTTCAAGGGGCCGTTCTATCGCCGCCTGGAGAGCTTCATCAACTGGTGCGTGACCCGCCGCCGCTTCGTCGTGGCGCTGACGCTCGCGGCGTTCGCGGCCGGCATAGGCGGCTTCGCGTTCATTCCGCAGCAATTCTTCCCGGCGTCCAACCGGCCCGAAATTCTCGTCGATCTCTGGCTGCCCGAAGGCACGTCCTTCAAGCAGACCGAGGCGCAGGCGAAGCTGGTCGAGGCCCAGATGGTCGGCGACAAGGACGTCGCGTTCGTCACCACATTTGTCGGCGAAGGCGCGCCGCGCTTCTATCTGCCGCTCGACCAGCAGCTGCGGAACCAGAATTTCGCGCAATTGCTCGTCATGCCGAAGACGCTGGAGCAGCGCGACCCCGTGATCGACAAAGTCCGCAAGCTGCTCGCCGACAATTATCCGGACATCCGCTTCAAGGTCGACCGGCTGTTCAACGGTCCGCCCGTGGGCTGGCCGGTGCAGTTGCGCGTCACGGGGCCGGATCGCGACGAGGTCCGCCGCATCGCCGGCGAGATGGCGACTGTGATGCGGGCGCATCCGCTCATGCATACGGTCCACAATGACTGGCTGGAGCCGGTGCCTTCGCTGAAGCTCGACATCGACCAGGACCGGGCGCGGGCGCTCGGCGTCTCGCTCGCAGGCGCGTGCGCCAGACGCTGCAGGGCGTGCTTAGCGGCGTGCCGCTCGGCGAATTCCGCGACGGCGAGGAGACCATCAGCGTCGTGCTGCGCGAGCCGGAAGCGACGCCGCAGTGCGCTCAGCGCCGTCGAAGCTGCCTATGTGAAGACAGCGACCGGCGCGTCGGTGCCGCTGACGCAGGTGGCCAAGGTGACGCTGGCGCTGGAGCCGGGCATCGAATGGCGGCGCGACCGACTGCCGACGATCACCGTGCGCGGCGCGGTGCCCGACCACGTGCAGTCGCCCGATGTGACCAATGCGATCTTCGCCCAGCTTAAGCCGCTGCGCGATGCGCTGCCGCTCGGCTACCGCATCGAGATGCAGGGCGCGGTCGAGGAATCGGCCATCAGCCAGGACTCCATCAACGCGAAGATGCCGGTCATGCTGCTCTGCATCGTGCTCCTGCTGATGGTCCAGCTTCAGCATGTCGGCAAGACGGCGATGGTTCTGGCGACCGGTCCGCTCGGCCTTATCGGCGCGGCGGCGGCCCTGCTGATATTCCAGGCGCCGTTCGGCTTCGTGGCCATTCTCGGCGTGATCGCGCTGGCCGGCATGATCATGCGCAACAGCGTCATCCTGGTGGATCAGATCCAGCAGGACCGCGACGCCGGCCTGCCCATGCGCGAAGCGATCGTCAGCTCGGCCGTGCGACGGTTCCGCCCGATCGTGCTGACGGCCGCGGCGGCGGTGCTCGCCCTGGTGCCGCTCTCGACATCGCTGTTCTGGGGACCGATGGCCCTGGCGATGATGGGCGGCCTCATCGCCGGAACGATTTTGACTTTGACCTTCCTGCCTGCCCTCTATGCTCTCTCCTTCGGCATTGGTGTAAAGGCGGCGGAAGGTCAGGAAGCGCCGGAGCGATCCGTATTTCTCCCCGAACAGCGGGTTGCTCCGGCGTACTCATTGCCTCAGGCGGGCGAATAGCCGCTCAGGCATGTCGACTCGTAAGGTCGAGACGTGCCTGGGACCGAAATTGGGAGCCGCCCTTCGGGGCGGCTTTCATGTGATCAGGGTCGCAAATACCGCAGAATCACATCGACCACGTGCTGCGAACGGGTCAGCAATTCCTCCTGGGTGCTCAGATCCCGCCCGACCATGGTCGAGAGCGTGCAACGGGTTGCGATGAAGGTCGCGCTGAGCGAAGCGATGGAGATGTAAAGCTGACGCGGATCGATGTCGGGGCGGAAGACGCCGTCCTTGGCGCCGCGTTCGAGAATGTCGCTCAGCATTGTCATGAGCGGGTAATAAAGGTCGCGCACACGCTCTGAGCGGGCCAGATACTTGCCCTTCAGCAAGTTTTCCGTCGTCATCAGGCTGAGCAATTCGGGATATTGGAGGTAGTAATTCCAGGTGAACAGGATGAACGTTTCGATCGCTGTCGCCGGAGGCACGTCGCTCAGCTTGAGCTGAGTCTGCGCTGTACGGAGCGCAATGTAGGTGCGCTCAAGGACGGCAATGTATAGCTCTTCCTTCTTGCCGAAATAGTGGTAGAGCATGCGTTTGTTGACATTCGCGCGGGCAGCGATTTCATTCACGCTCGCGCCCGCGAAGCCGTTGCTGACGAATTCGACGGTGGCCGCTTCGAGAATTGCGCGCCTGGTACGCTCCGGATCGCGCTGACCAGGAACCCGCATCGCATCGTCGGGATGAAACTCACCGTCGTCCGCCTCGATGTCCGCCATCTGAGACCTGCTCTTAACTAATTCCATAATTCAATGCTCCACATCCGATCCGGAGGGGGATCGGCACCACAGAATACCGCTCAAACAGTCCGCCGGATCGCAACGTGGCAGGTTACGAATGCTGCCTTGCCCGGTCCTGAGATCGGCTCGAAACCGCCGATGTGACGGACGCGCCGCGAATACCTGCAAAGGACGTTCGCGGATTAATCCGCGCTTGGTTACGTCTATGCCATCAAGATACGGATGACACATGCTGGAGGATCAACGTCTACATATTTATTTTTTTGAATGTACTGAGAGCGTGATGATACCGTGATAAATTCGTGATTTTCGCCAGAATCGCGTGAGTTGGAGCGCGGAAGTCGCATTTTCCCGAACGGGCCGAACCTGCTCCTCTCAATTGAATTGGAACGAGGTTCCATGGAGAGGTTGGTCGCATTCGCGAAGTGCACGGCATGACCCGTTTCCAAGCGCCAGACGTCGCCGGAAGATGACTTAGCGATTCGGCGCGGCTCACTTGCCGCAATAGAGATCCGCATGCTTGGCCCGTTTCTCGGCCAGCCCATAGGCGGCCTCGCGGGCCTGCATCTCCGCCCAGACGTCCTCGGGCGCAATTTCAAGGGAGGCCCACAGCACCGTGAGATGATAGAGCAGGTCGGCGCTCTCGGCGATCAACTCGGCGCGATCGGTGACTGCCGCGGCCAAGGCGGCTTCCCCAGCCTCCTCGACAAGCTTCTTTGCCATCTTCTGCCGCCCGCCGGCTGTAAGGCGCGCGGTGCGTGCGGGGACCGGGGATTGGGTGCGGAAATGGGAATCGAGCGAAGTCCACAGCCGGTCCAAGACGTCGGCGCCTTGCGTCGGGCGAGCCGAAATATCGGCGGGCGGCTCGGATGGAATTTCGCTTTTCATTTTTATTTCCCGTTCAAACTAAGTCGTTCAACCCCCCTGCAACAAATCGCTGCGGGTAGCATGAGGCCATGCACGCGGAGGAGCAAGAGTTTAACGCGCGAAATAGCAAAAGCTTCATTTCGTTGCGAAATATTTATCTATGCTCAAATGACTGGGTTCGCCGCCACACCGGCCGAAAGTCGGCTGCAGGGCGCATGTTTTCGGTCCGTTCGGACCGCTGGGTTTCGTCGCGAGAACCGGCGTTCCGATTTTTCGCAAAAGAAGCAGTTTATCGCGCCATGGTTGCCAAGCAAAAAAAATGAGCGCACATTATTCGTTCCCGAGGGGGGCCGGCGGAGCCGGCTGAGATTGCGCTGTTCTTCCCGCGCGACCACCCTTTGAACCTGATCCGGTTGATACCGGCGTAGGGACGGTGTGATGCACGGCCAAAGCCATACCCCCGAAATCGAGACTGAACGGCTCCTGCTGCGCCGCTGGCGCGATAGGGACCGCGAGCCATTCGCTGCGTTGTGCGCCGACCACCGCGTGATGGAATTCTTTCCCTCGACCCAGACGCGCGAACAAGCCGACGCCGTCATTGACCGCATGAGCAGCCATATCGAGCGGCACGGCTTCGGCTTCTGGGCGCTCGAAGATCGGGCGAGCGGCGAATTTCTCGGCTTCACCGGCCTGTGGAATGTGAGCTTCACGGCGCCCTTCACCCCCGCCGTCGAAATCGGCTGGCGGCTGGCGCATCGTTTTTGGGGCAAAGGCTATGCCAGCGAAGCGGCGCGGGCATCCCTCGCCTTCGGCTTCGATACGCTGCGGTTGGCCGAAATCATCTCCTTTGCCGTCCTCGCCAATCAGCGTTCGCGCCGGGTCATGGAGCGTATCGGCATGATCCCTGACCCCAGCGGCGATTTCGATCATCCCAACCTGCCCGCCGGCCATCCGTTGCAGCGGCATGCGCTCTACCGCTTGTCCGCCCCCTCTGAAACACCCTTGAACAAGGAAACGCGCTGATGAACGTCATTGTCGATCCCAAATCCGTTCGTCCCGTCGAAGTCACCACCGGCCCGATTTCCGGCTCGCGCAAGGTCTATGCGGCAGTCGGCGAGTTGAGCGTGCCGCTTGCGCGAGATCGCCCTGGCGCCGAGCGCCGGCGAGCCGCCGGTTCATGTCTATGACAGCTCGGGGCCATACACGGAAGATGCGGCGCAGATCAGCGTCGAGCGCGGCCTGCCGCGTTCGCGCGAGGCGTGGGTGAAAACGCGCAGCGTCGAAGCCTATCAGGGGCGCGATGTGCGCCCTGAGGATAATGGCAATGCCGGCAAGGCGCTGGCGCGTGAATTCCCGGTGCGCAATCAGCCTTTGCGGGGCCTCGATGGGCACCCGATCACGCAGCTTGAGCTGGCGCGGGCCGGAATCATCACCGAGGAAATGCGCTACATCGCGGCGCGGGAAAATCTGGCGCGCGAGGCGGTGCTGGATAGGGCGGCGGCAGCGCTGGCCGATGGCGAAAGCTTCGGCGCCTCGATCCCGGAGCACATCACGCCGGAATTCGTGCGCTCGGAAGTGGCGCGCGGGCGGGCGATCATCCCGGCCAACATCAACCACGCCGAATTGGAGCCGATGATCATCGGCCGCAACTTCCTCACCAAGATCAACGCCAATATCGGCAATTCCGCCGTCACCTCCTCGGTCGAGGAGGAGGTGGAGAAGATGGTCTGGGCGATCCGCTGGGGCGCCGACACGGTGATGGACCTCTCCACCGGCCGCAACATCCACAACACCCGCGAGTGGATCATCCGCAACGCGCCGGTGCCGATCGGCACCGTGCCGATCTATCAGGCGCTTGAGAAGGTCGACGGCGATCCGGTCAAGCTGACCTGGGAGGTCTATAAGGACACGCTGATCGAGCAATGCGAGCAGGGTGTCGATTATTTCACCATCCACGCCGGCGTCAGGCTGCGCTATGTCCCGATGACGGCTCAAGCCGCGTGACGGGCATCGTCTCGCGCGGCGGCTCCATCATGGCGAAATGGTGCCTCGCCCATCATCGCGAGAGCTTCCTCTATGAGCGGTTCGAGGAAATCTGCGACATCATGCGGCGCTACGATGTGAGCTTCTCATTGGGCGACGGCCTGCGGCCCGGCTCCATCGCGGACGCCAATGACGCCGCGCAATTCGCTGAATTGGAGACGCTGGGCGAACTGACGAAAGTGGCCTGGGCGAAGGGCTGCCAGGTGATGATCGAAGGCCCCGGCCATGTGCCGCTGCACAAGATCAAGGTCAATGTCGAGAAGCAGCTCGCGATCTGCGGCGAGGCGCCGTTCTACACGCTTGGCCCCTTGGTGACGGACATCGCGCCCGGCTATGACCACATCACCTCGGCGATCGGCGCGGCAATGATCGGCTGGTTCGGCACGGCGATGCTTTGCTACGTCACGCCGAAGGAGCATCTTGGCCTGCCCAACCGCGAGGACGTGAAGACCGGCGTCATTTCCTACAAAATCTCGGCGCACGCTGCCGATCTCGCCAAGGGCCACCCCGCCGCGCAACTCCGCGACGACGCCCTCAGCCGCGCCCGCTTCGACTTCCGCTGGGAGGACCAGTTCAACCTCTCGCTCGACCCGGACACGGCGCGGTCAATGCACGACGAGACCTTGCCGAAGGAGGCGCATAAGGTCGCCCATTTCTGCTCCATGTGCGGCCCGAAATTCTGCTCGATGGAGATCACCCAGCAAGTGCGGGATTATGCGGCGAAGCTGGAGGAGCAGCAGCAGGGCATGGACGAGATGAGCGAGAAGTTCAAGGAGATGGGCGGGGAGGTTTATGTCGAGGGCGAAAAGGTAACTTAAGACTCTGCAATATGAGAGTACCGATGCGCACAGCGCGCGCATAGACACAATGAACTTGAGTGTATGAGTTGCGAAGTATGGCATTCGATCTAGAGAGTTGACACGCCAGATCCTGCAGTGGGAAACTCATAACTGACGCAGCAATGGCGAGACATGGACTTCGCGGCGTGATTTACAGAGAATTGTCAGACTAGTCTGCCTGTCGATGACTCCAGCTGCATTACAGTGCGGCTTCGTATTCAGCGTGCACACCTGTCGGCGTGTATGCGCGCGTAGTCGGCGATCCCACGACATGACTTCGCCAAGCACTTATCCGTACCTTGAAGAAGATGGCATCTCAGAGGCAATCGCACGTTGAAGCAGTAGCTGCTTGCACCTATGCGATCTGCAATGAATCAAAGCATCGATTAAGCTGCTATCACGGTACAATGCTGGAAGTCTCAGCGAACTCCCTTGCATCCGATGCGAATGCGCGTTCAGTGTCACAGATGTGATGAGATCTGCTCTGGCCACTAGTCTTGCATCGGAACGTAAGGCCGAAATCCGTCGCATGGCATGACATTATCCATTGGTCACGAAGCTGCAAGGACATCACTGCCGCGCTGGTCCAATTTGAGCGACGCTAACGCACGATCGTCTGCGTCATCGCAAGTGGCGGAACACATCGAGGCTGAGCTCGATGAGCATCGTGATGCATAGCGCGCCGGCTATCCACGGCGCGACCTAAGAATTGATAGCAACGCTCTGCCATGAGTCGGAGAGCTGAGCTGTAGACGTTGATCTAGCTATGAGCGTGCTACCCGTAGGCTCTGCCGAAACAGCTCCGCAATCACTCGCCGGCAGCCGCGTCGGTCTGCCGGTCTGGCTGACCAGCACGACCTTCGCTTTCAGCTTGCACAGCACCTCGTCCCCACGGCACACCTGCTGCGCCAGCTCGATATACGCGCCGCCGACATGCAGGCATTCCGTGATCACTTCCACCACTTCATCGATCCGCGCGGGCAGCAGATAATCGACCTCCAGCCGCCGCACCACGAACGCCGCCGGCACGCCGCCTTCGCCGGGCGCATGCAGGTCGGAATGGTGGATGCCGAGCAGGCGCAGCAAGTCCGAGCGGCCGCGTTCGCACCAGCGCAGATAATTGGCGTGATAAACGAAGCCGGAGAAATCCGTGTCCTCGAAATAGACGCGCACCGGCAGGATATGGCGACGGCCCTCGATCCGCCCGGCGAGATCGGGCCATTCGCGCTCAGGCAGGCTGGTCATCGGCCCCGGACGGATTGTCGAACATGAAAAGCTGGTTTGTGGTGTGCGCGGCGGGAGCGGCGAGGCCGATATGGCGGAACGCCTTCAGCGTCAGCACGCGGCCGCGCGGCGTCCGGCCGATGAAGCCCTGCTGCAGCAGATAGGGCTCGATCGTCTCCTCCAATGCGTCCTTGGATTCGCTGAGCGCCGCCGCGATGGTCTCGATGCCGACCGGGCCGCCGCCGTAATTCTTGCCGATGCAGTTGAGATAGCGGTGATCCATCGCGTCGAGCCCGTGATTGTCGACTTCGAGCTGGCCGAGCGCCCGATCGGCGACCGCAAGGTCGATGATCGCCGCGCCCTCCACCGAAGCGAAGTCCCGCACGCGGCGCAACAGCCGCCCGGCAACGCGCGGCGTACCGCGAGAGCGCCTTGCCACTTCGCGTGCGCCATCGGGGCTCATGCGCACGCCGAGCACGCGGGCACCGCGCGTCACGATCTCGACGAGTTCTTCCTCGGTGTAGAAATTCAGCCGGATGGGGATGCCGAAACGGTCACGCAACGGCGTGGTCAGCAGGCCGGTGCGGGTGGTCGCCCCGACCAGCGTGAATTTCGCCAGATCGATGCGCACCGAACGCGCCGCCGGCCCTTCGCCGATGATGAGATCGAGCTGGAAATCCTCCATGGCGGGGTAAAGGATTTCCTCCACCGCGGGATTGAGCCGATGGATCTCGTCGATGAACAGCACGTCGCGCTCTTCGAGATTGGTCAGCAACGCGGCCAGATCGCCCGCCTTGGCGATCACCGGACCCGAGGTCATCCGAAAGCCGACGCCCAATTCGCGCGAGACGATCTGGGCCAAAGTGGTCTTGCCCAAGCCTGGCGGTCCGGCGAACAGCACATGGTCGAGCGCATCGCCGCGCGCACGCGCCGCGTCGATGAACACCTTCAGATTCGCGCGAGCGCGTTCCTGGCCGATGAATTCGGTGAGTCGCTGGGGGCGCAGGCTGAGATCGCTCTCGTCCTCGTCCCGCTTCTCGCGTTCGACAAGTCTGCCATCCATGCGCGCGAATTTAAAGGATTCCCGACGGAACGGAAATCAGAGTTTCATGCAGGGCGGCATATCAATGTCCGAAGGGCCTAACGAGCCGCCGCTTTGTCCAGCGCCGCTATGATGGCGGCGAACCTTTCCTCGACCTCGTCACGCATCTCCGGATGCGTGAACACGTAGAGCTCGTCCTCGCGGATCGCAGTCAGGACTTGGCGCGCGACTTCCGACGGATCGAGCCCTGCCTGCGAATGTTTGGCAAGATGCGCGGCCAGCATGCCCGCTGGGCTTGCTGGATCCGGCGTCCGCGCGGGGCCGTAGCGGTCCGGCCGATTGCGCGCACTCTCGCTGATGCGGGTGCGAACAAATCCGGGGCAGAGCACGGTCACTCCGATGCCAAGCGGCTTAAGCTGCATCGCCAGCCCTTCCGACATGGTGACGACGGCGAACTTGCTCGCCGCGTAAGGGCTGAAGCCGAGCCCGCTCTGCATCCCGGCCATGGATGCGGTGTTGACGATGTGGCCGCCTTCGCCATGGGCGCGGATATGCGGAAGGAAGGTGTGGATGCCGTGAAGGACCCCCATCAGGTTGACGTCGAGCACCCATCGCCAAGTGTCGAGCGAGATGTCGTCGATGCCGCTGCCGCCTCCGACACCGGCATTGTTGCAAATCACATGGACATTTCCGAAGGCCTCATACGAAGCGTTGGCCGCGCGCTCGACGCTGACCGGATCGGCTACGTCGCAGACAACCCCGCGCACATCATGCCCAACATCGCGCAGGTTTTTGACGGCCGCCTCCAACGCGTCCGTCTCGATATCGGCAAGCATCACCTTCATGCCCGCCTCGGCAAAGGCTTGGCCCAGCGCGAAGCCGATGCCGCTCGCGCCGCCCGTCACGAATGCTGCCTTGCCGGCGAGTTCCCGCATGGTATTCCCCCGCTGCCTTCAGACTATGGCAGCAGCCGATCATCCCATGATCAGGCGGGCGAAACCAGTTTTGACGGCCGAGATCGGATTGCAGAAGGGATTGTTGTCCGTGGCGAAAGTGCGCGGCTGCTAGTCCCGGCTTTTCCACGCGTAGCAGAGGCCGGCGAGCAGCAGTGTAATACCGGTGATAATGGCATAGACATAGGCGACTTGCGCCCAACTGATGACATGCACCACGGCAAGCACCAGCGCGAACAGGAAAGTAAACGCCGCAAAAGCGCTGATCCAGACCGCAAGGAGTTTTTCGAAAATGCCAGCCATACCCGCCTCCATGGCCGGTAAAGACGCTAATCCTGATTTGGTTGGAATACAACCAGTGAATGCCATGGGAAAACCTACTCTTATTTGGCGAGTTCTTTCAGGCCTTGCCTGATCAGCTCTTCAGCTTTCGCGTCGCCGCCAAGTTTCGCCGAAACCGAGGCCACGGCTGCGTTCGCCTCGGCGGCGCTGTAGCCAAGATTGATAAGCGCTGACATGGCGTCCGACGCGGGCGACATCTGGCCCGGCGTGGCGTGAGCGGCCGTAGGCATGCCCATTCCGCCGGCGACAAGCAGGGCCGGAGCCTTGTCCCGCAGCTCGCTGACGATGCGCTGGGCAACCTTCGGGCCAACGCCGGGAGCCCGGCCGACTTGCGCCTTGTCCTGCAGAGCGATGGCGTTCGCCAATTCATGCGGCTCAAGCACGCCCAGAACCGACAGCGCGACTTTGGTGCCGACGCCTTGCACATTCTGCAGCAGGCGGAACCAGCTCCGTTCCGCGTCGCTCAAAAATCCAAACAGCTTGATCGCGTCCTCGCGGACATAGGTCTCGATCGTCAGCGTTACGGGCTGGCCGACGGCGGGCATGCGGGAGAGCGTGCGCGTGGGGCACGACACCTCATATCCGACACCGCCAACGTCAACGATCACCCAGTCTCTCCCGATGCTATCCACTTTGCCGCGAAGCTTGCCAATCATCGTTCTGCATGACCCAAGAGTAATGTTGAGTAAATTCGGAACCGAGAATTTTATCGATCGGCAGCCTGAACTACACGTAACCGCTCTCGGGCATGCTAAGCTCTGATTTGAGGCGAAGCTTTGTCCGTGGTGTCATCGTTAAATTACCGCGTTGAGGGTTGTGTGTCCGCTCAGTCTTGCCTTTGTTGCTAAACGGTTCTGAATGAGATCGCGCGATTTGCGCGGCCGCGTTAGTAGACATTTAAGCGGCGGGCAATCGCTTGGCGGGCTGGGAGGACAAAACGGCGCGCTTCAATGCCGCGGCCTGCCGATGCTGGGAATGGGCGATCGCGATGGCGAGGGCGTCGGCTGCGTCGTCGCTGTCGGGCGATGCTTTCGGCAGGAGGTAGCCGATCATCGCGCGAATCTGCGCCTTCTCCGCATGGCCTGAACCGGTGACCGTCTTCTTGACGAGATTTGGCGCATATTCCGCCACCAGCAGACCTGCGCGCGCGGGAGCAAGCAAGGCGATGCCTCGAGCCTGGCCGAGCTTCAGCGTGGCATGGGCATCCCGATTGACGAAGGTTTCTTCGACGGCGGCCTCATGGGGCTGCCAGCGGACGAGCACCGCGTCCAGCCCGGCGAACAACGCCGCCAACCGCTGGCAGAGCGCCTGCGCGGCGTCGGAGGTTACGGTACCGCAGGCAATATAGGATAGCCGGGTTCCGGAACTTTCGATGACCCCCCAGCCTGTCCGCCTCAGGCCCGGATCGATGCCGATGATGCGAACAACCATTTCCCGCCGCCCCGCCAAATCAGCGCTATCGAGCGCATTTCAGGCGAAGATGACAGGCCCCAACGGCCGCTGACAAGCGATTTGTTCACAAGGCGTTCCCGCCCGGCGAGGCGGCGCGTCCTACCAGCAGACACGATATTGATCGAGACCGGAACAGGTTTTGCCGCCCTCTTTCACGATCGCCGCCCCGGATCTGCGTGGCGGCTCGTCCGAGGTCACCTTCTTGTGCCGGCGTGGCTTGGACGCTGTTGACGTCTTTGCTTTCTTTGGAGCGCCTGACCCGGCGTCGGTCGAGGGCTGAGCAGGCGCGGTGCTCGTCGTGGCTTGCGCCATTCTCCATTGAGCGGTGCTTGCAACGGCTTCCTCGCGGCTCTGCGCGGCGGCAGGCAACATGCTCGCGAGAACGAATGCGAGACTGAGTACGGCGCCTGATTTCATGCTCACCTTCCCAACATTTAATGCTCTACCGATCGCGATCAGGCGCCCAGACGCGCCAAAACGCTCTCGGGAATATCGAAATTCGCATAGACATTCTGGACATCGTCCGAATCTTCCAGGGCGTCCAGCATTTTCAGCAGCTTTTCCGCTTTCTCATCATCGACGCCGACCGTATTTTGCGGGCGCCAGATGAGACGCAACGCACTCGGTTCGCCGAATTTCTGCTCCAGCCTGCCGGCAATTTCGTGCAATTCCGTGACGCCGCAATAAAAACGGTGCCCGTCCTCATCCGACTGGCAATCGTCGGCTCCGGCTTCGAGTGCGGCTTCCAGCATTGCGTCCGGTGTGCCCGCCTTGAGCGGATATTCGATCTCGCCGACCCGGTCGAACATGAACGACACCGCGCCCGTTTCGCCGAGATTGCCGCCATATTTGGTGAAGGTGGAGCGCACATCGCCCGCCGTGCGATTGCGGTTATCCGTCAGCGCCTCAACGATCACGCCGACGCCGCCGGGCGCAAAGCCTTCATAGCGGAGTTCCTGATAATCGTCGCCGCCGGCTTCCTGGCTCTTCTTGATGGCGCGGTCGATATTGTCTTTCGGCATGTTCTGCGCGCGGGCGGCGAGGATCGCGGCGCGCAGGCGCGGATTGAATGCGGGGTCCGGCAGGCCGAGCTTCGCCGCCACCGTGATTTCCTTGGAGAATTTTGAAAACATCTTGGCGCGCTTCTTGTCCTGCGCGCCCTTGCGGTGCTGGATGTTCTTGAATTTCGAATGGCCTGCCATGAAGGGTCCGTCAGTAGAGTGCGCTCGCCAGCGAGCGGATGCCGCAGCGCGCAATTGGGATGTGCAAAATGATGGGTGTTATAAGCCGGGGGCGGGCAGAAATCCAGCCGCTCAGCTATCCTGGCGCCCGAAGACTCTCAAGCCCACATGTCCGGCTCCGCCCGCCGCAGCACGCCGCCGATCCGCAGCGGCTCGATCGCGTCGCGAGCCCCGTCGCGTCGTCGGTCTCGATGGCCACGCCGCAGATCGTCGCCTCGCCCATGGCGGGCTCGAAGCGGTTGCTGGCGATTTTCGTCTGGAAGCGCCGGAGCGGCTCCTCCTTCTGCATCCCGATCACCGACACATAGTCGCCGCACATGCCGGCATCGCCCATGTAAGCGGTGCCGCCGGGCAGGATGTGCTCATCGGCGGTGGGGACATGCGTATGTGTCCCGATCACCGCTGTGACCCGGCCATCGGCAAAAAAGCCGAAAGCCTGCTTCTCGGACGTGGTTTCGGCATGAAAATCGACAAAGATCGCGTCGGCCTTGGACTTCAACGGACTGTCGCCGAGTTCGCGGTCGAGCGTGCGAAACGGGCAATCCATGGCGTCCATGAAGACGCGGCCCATCAGATTCATGACCAGGACCTGGGCGCCGTTCGCCGCCTGAAACAGCCCGGCGCCGCGCCCCGGCGTACCCGGCGGAAAGTTTGCCGGCCGCAGCAGACGCGGCTGCCGCTCGATGAATACCAGCGCCTCGCGCTGATCCCAGACGTGATTGCCGGTCGTCACCACATCGGCGCCCGCGTCCAGAAGCTCCTCGCAAATCACCTCGGTGATGCCGAAACCACCGGCGGCGTTCTCACCATTGACGATGACGAAATCGGTGCGGTAGCGGTCTCGCAGCTGCGGCAATTCCCTGCAAACGGCTTTGCGGCCGGAACGCCCGACGACATCGCCGAGAAACAGAATGCGCATTAGGTGCTGTCCTTGGCGCTTTTTGCGCCCGATGGCGTGAGGATCCAGTCAAGCCGCTCATCATAGGGGCAGACCGGCACTTCCGCCACTTCCTGAGCGTCGAAGGCAAGGCCGACGGCCGCCACGCCGCCGGCTCCGCGCAGCGCCGCAAGCGTCCGGTCATAATGGCCGCCGCCATAGCCCAGCCGGTAGCCGCGCGGGTCGAAGGCGAGGAGAGGCACTAGCAGAACGTCCGGGACGGTATGCGGTGAGTGCACCGGCTCCGGAATCCCGAATGGACTGGGTTCAAGCGGCACACCGAAAGTCCATTCCCGGAATTGCAGTGGCGCGGGGCCGGCCATCACCGGCAGCGCCAGTATCCAGCCCTCCGCCGCGACGCGCCTGAGCAGCGGCATACAGTCAAACTCGCTCCGCACCGGATAATAGGCGGCGACGATGCCGGGGGCAGGCCTGACGAAATCAAGGCCGATTTGCGCGACGTCTTCCGCCGCCCGCACTCGCTCATCCGCGGAAATGGCTAGCCGCACGGCGCGAGCCTTGGCCCGCATCGCCTGTTTTTCAGCTTCGATCTGGAGATTGGACATCCAACCTGTTCCTGCGACGAGCCGGCAGCATGCAGCGTCGGGACAGGCAAAGCAAGATAAGCGGAGCCGCGGAGACCGTCGGTTATGTACGATCCGCCTGGGCCCTACATAGTAGGTGGGCGCCAAATAACTGGAACCAGGGTTCCGGCAGGGTCAGCTCCCTAGTGGATCTCATCGGCCCCGGGATTGAAGTGAACCTAACGCATCCCGCAGCTCCGTTTTCAGTATCTGGTGAATCGTGTGCGGATTTCCAGTGGCTTGTGCGAATCGCAGGCGGTTATTTTCGTCAATGGTTTATCGAGCGCGCAGCAGGTTGCGCAGGGCAAGCAGAAACAGGAACAGCAGGAACGCGCCAAGGATGTTCTCGATGATGGCGGTCGTGGAAACGCTTAACGGAATCCGCAAGATGGACGAACCGGGCTCGCCCTCGAATCCGTAGAGGCAGGCATAAACCCGCCGTGCTGCATCGGGACTCTCCCAGCCGAATATGAACAGCGAGTTCTTCAGCGACAAAAACAGCGCTTCGCCGCTCGCGCCCGTATCACCGGAAATGCATCCACCCCCGGCAAACAGGTTGAAGATGCTCAGCACGAACCACCACAGCACCGACCCCACCCATCCGATGATCGAGCCGAAACCCGGATCGGCCGGCCAGATGGGAAAGAGCGGCACGCCATCGGCGACCGGCATGGTCGCGCTGGCAAAATACTCCGAGCGGCGCTCGCCCAGGTAGATCAGGGCGAAGATGAATACGGCAGCTCCCCACAATGCGAGCGGGCGCATCAGCGAGCGGCCGAAATTGGAGATGCCGCCATAAGCCCAGCCGATCCAGAAGCGGGCAAGGCCTTCGCCCAGCGGCTTATCCAGCCAGAAGCGGCGGCAGCGCAACTCCTGCGCGAAGAACTCGCGCTCACGCTCATTATCCTGCGTGGCGGAGGCCAGCTTGCGCAGCCGCCGATAGCGCGAGGCATCCTCGGGGTCGCCGCAAGCCTTGAGCCCGCGCAAATAGCGCGGCCGTGGATCGCCGGCCACATTGGCGCCCCAGACAGGGAAGAACGAAAGCGGATCGGCGATGCTCATATCGTCGAGGCGCGGCGGCTCACGAAATCCGGCGTCATGCAGGCTGGGAACCTGCTGGAAGCGCGCGCCGGCAAGAACGAATGCCGCGCGGCTCTGAATCGCCGAGAAGGTTGCGGGGCCCATGAACCTGACATTGCGGAAATTCGCCCGGTCTCGGAATATTGCCTGCGGAAAATCGGCGGCGCCCAGAAAGCCCGCATTCGCGAAGGAGGCGTTGTCCTTGAACTTCGCGGACGCGAAATCGGCTTTGTTGGAAAAGACCGCATTGCCGAAATTGACATCGCCGGTGAAACGGCTGCCGGGGAATTCGGCCAGCTTGGTGAAGGCCACGGCCTGGAAGTCGGCGCCATGCCCGAATTGGGCTAAGCGGAAGCTGGCCGCCTCGCCGAATTGTGCCTCGCTGAAGCGGGCATCGTGGTCGAAACGCGCGCGTTCGAACGTCGCCTCGCCCGCTAATTTCGCCAGCCGGAATGTGGTCTTGCCCCTGAAATGGGCGTCCTCGAAGCTCGCCGCCTTATGGAATTCCGCCTCTCCCAGCCGGGCCTCGCTGCGAAACTGCGCCTGATTGAATTTCGCGGCGCCGGTAAACCGGGTTTTCACGAGGCTCGCGGTTCCCTCGAACACCGCACCCTCGAAATTTGCCTCGGCCAGGAATTCGGCTTCGTCGAAGCGGGCATTGCCGCCGAAGGCCGTCCTGATGAACTCGCCATTTCCGGCGAACTTGACGCTGCGGAAATCGGCGCGGGCCGAGAAGTGCGTTTTTTGGAAGCGGGCGGCGGGAACCAGCGGCCCGGTCGTTTCACGCAGAAACTCGGCTTTTTCGAAATCGGCGACGGAGGAGAAGGCCGCATCGTCAAAATCGGCGATGTGGTAGAATTTGGCCTGCTTGAGATTGGCGTCGCCGTCGAATCGCGCACCCTGGAAGCGCGCTACATGGGCAAAATGCACGTTGGCGAAAACCGCCTTGCCGAGGAAATGCGCCGTGTCGAAAATCGCCGGGCCAGGAAAGACGAAATTCTCGAAGGAGGTGTCGGAGGCGAATTCCACGCCGGCGAAGTCGGCTTTGGCGTCGGCGAGCCAGGCTTCGGTCTCCGCGTTCTGCCCCTCGCCGAACCAGTCGACGGCCCAGTTGCCGCCATCCTCCAGGGCCTGCTTGCGCTGTAGCATTTCCAGCGCCCAGGTGTTCCAGCTATCCTCGCCCTTGCCCCAATGCGCCCGGGTTTCTTCCTGCTTCATGCACCGCGCCCCCTCAAGCGTTCTCTTTTCTTACTTAAAACAGCGGGCGATGACAAAGGCGTATCTTGCTCCAGCAAGGCAAAAATCCTCTATAACCACTGCGGGCTGATATATGTGGCGCAGGAGTTTGCCATAAACGTGAAAGGAGGCTGATTCATGCTGTATGTACTGATCTGCAAGGACCTGCCCGGGGAGGGGCTGGCGCGACGGCTCAGGGCACGCCCCGATCATCTTGCCTATCTCGACAGCCTCGGGGAGAAAGTGCGTGCGGCAGGCGGATTGCTGTCCGAAGACGGCACGGAGCCACGCGGGAGCCTGATTATCATAGAGGCCGGCAGCCTTGACGAGGCACGAGCCATTGCGGCGGCCGACCCATACGCCAAGGCCGGCGTTTTCGCCGATGTGGAAGTCCATCCGTGGAGACAGGCGGTAGGCGCAGTCTCACTCGGCTAGCGCTTTTCTCAGCTAAGGAACCACCTTCCTGAATACGCGGAAGCCGCGCGGCGCGTCAGGACCTGTTTCGGAGGCCGAAGGCGGCGGGCAATTGCGGGCGGAATTGTCGTCCAGCCATTCCCAGCCGCTACTGTTGCGCCTGGCGTTGTCGCAGCGCTGCGCTGCAGCCTCGCGGCGACGCGGCGACATCACAAGGCGGTAGTTCTTTCCCGAGGTCGCCGACAGCCAGGCGACGTACGCCTCCGCATCGCGTGGGCCTACTTCCACGACCGTGTCGCGGCGGGTGCCGCGTGCGGGGCGTTCGTAAACGGGACATGCCCTGTCTACGACACACCCATCCCAATCGGCCAAGGTGATTTCGGTGAGGCTGACAGCCGCCTTGGCGCTCCCGCCGAGCATTTCATTGCTGCCGGCGGAGGAAATCAACGGACACTCATCACAATCGGCAAACGCCTCGGGGGGCCGGCCATCCCGAAATGGGGGGTTGCCGTTCTCGATCGCCGGCGGCACGGTCTCGCTCGGGATGGCGGCGCCGGACTGCGCGCCTTCCGGCTCCTTCAGGCGCGCCAGCATCCTCGCGGTGGCCCGCGCACTGTCACCCTGCGGTACGGCGCCGCCTTGGCCCTGATCCGGCGCCGGCAATGCGTTGACGCTATCGGGCGCCGATCCGTTGGTCGCCTCGCTTGCCGTGTCAGCCTCCGTCTCGCCGAGCACTTCGGAGAAGGATGGTTGCCTGGGCAATGATTGCGTGAAGTTTTTCTCCGCGCCGGGAGCGCCATTTTTGGCCGCCGGCGAAGGGTTGCTAGGTGCCGCGTTATTCTGACCGGAATTTGCGGTGTTCCGGCTCGTTTCTGGAGCGTTTCCGAGGTTCGGGCGGTCCGCAGGCGGCTGATTGTTGGCAACCGTCGGGGGTGCAGGGGGCGTTTCTGGAGCCGGACTGCTAGCCGGCTCCGTCGCCGGGGGCGGCGTTACCGGTTGCGGCGCGGGCTCCGATTGGACCGCGGTCTGCTGATCCGGAGGAGCCGTTTCGGATGGCGAGAGCGGCTGGCGTCTTTCGGGTCTCGGCGGCGGCAGACCGATTTCCCGGCGGGCGCTCGTCCCGGCTACTTTATCCACACTATCGGCGAACAGCGGAATATCGGCTATGACCACCGCCCAGTAGAGCACGGCGCTCGGACCCAGCAACAGCAAGAACACCAGGGCGGCAAGCCGGCCCCATTGAGTGCGTTTGACCTTCTCCCGCTTATGGGCGAATTCCAGCCACTCATTATACGCCTCGCGGCGGGAGGCATCCTTCAACCCCTCATAGGCGGTGTTGATGCGCTTGAACTGCCGCTCGGCGTCTTCGTCGTTCGGGTTGCGGTCGGGATGAAAATGTTTCGCGAGATCGCGGAAGGCCTGCTTGACCGCATCGTCATCCGCATTCTCGCTGATGCCGAGAATTTCGTAATAGGTCTCAGGGCTCATAATATCGCCGCTTTATTCGCCGTTGTTCGGGCGTGCTCGCTCGCCAATCTCCTGCGGCGCGGCTTCGCCCGTGTGAATTCGCTTTGGATTATCATACAGCAAATCTCGCCCGAGTGGCAGAAACGCCGCGTCGCGTCGCGTTTCTGCAACGCTTTTGCATTAATCGGGCACTTTTCAGACGTTATATTGGCAAGAACGTGAATGTCCGGCAACATTTCCCGTGTGAGGTTAACGCGCCACCATCGCTCCGGAGATTCCAGGGAGTTGCAGATGTGGCTACACTTCATCCGTGCGTTGCAAGAATGTCTCGCGCTAAGGTTTGACGCGTTTCCCCACGCAATCCTTGCATGCTGCCGTAAACGGCAATCGGTGCTTGCAAAATACCCCTCTGGCGGCAGAGTACGAATCACTGAGATATTCAAGACCACCAATGACTTTCACGCGGTAGCTGCGTGGTTCTTTGAGCCACCGGACGCAAAGGAGCTGCCATGCCGGGGTCTGCCGCAGCGGACTTTTCGTTCCTGTCGCTCTTTCTCCAGGCGCACATCGTCGTCAAGCTGGTGATGATCGGCCTCGTCATCGCGTCTGTTTGGGGATGGGGCATTATCATTGAAAAAACGTTCCTGTTCGCCCGCGCACGCCGCGAAGCCGAAGAGTTCGAACGGCTGTTCTGGTCCGGCCAATCGCTGGATGAGCTTTACGGCGTGGTCTCGCAGCAGCGTTCATCGGCGATGGCGGCGCTGTTCATCGCGGCCATGCGCGAATGGCGGCGCTCCATCGAAGGCTCGCCGAGGCCGCTTGCGGGCGTGCAGCACCGCATCGAGCGGGTGATGGACGTGACGATCTCACGCGAAATGGACCGGCTGGAGCGGCGGCTGTTGTTCCTGGCGACGGTCGGCTCGACCGCGCCGTTCATCGGGCTGTTCGGCACGGTCTGGGGCATCATGACCAGCTTCCAGTCGATCGCCGTTTCCAAGAATACGAGCCTTGCCGTGGTCGCGCCCGGCATCGCGGAGGCGCTGTTCGCGACGGCGCTCGGCCTGCTGGCGGCCATTCCGGCGGTGATTTTCTACAATAAATTTTCCGCCGAAGCCGGACGGCTCGTTCAGCGCCTCGAAGGCTTTTCCGACGAGTTCGTGGCCATCGTGTCGCGCCAGATCGATTTGAGGACTTGAGGCATGGGCGCCGCGGTCCAGGGAAACGGTCCAGCGAAACGGCGCGGAAGACGCCAGCGCCGCGCGCCGATGAGCGAAATCAACGTCACGCCCTTCGTCGATGTGATGCTCGTGCTGCTCATCATCTTCATGGTGACGGCGCCGATGCTCACTGTCGGCGTGCCCATCGATCTGCCGAAGACGGAAGCGAACGCCGTCAATGACAGCAGCCAGAAAGAGCCGCTCACCGTGACCGTTGGGGCGGATGGTAAGATTTTTATTCAGGAAATGGAAATCACTCTGGAGGAAATTGTCCCCAAACTCACGGCTATCGCGAAGAACGGCTTTGAGGAGGTTATCTACATCCGGGGCGACCGGCGCACCAATTACGGCGCCCTCATGCAGATCATGGGCAAGATCAGCGCAGCCGGGTTCCGCCGGATTTCGCTCGTCACCGATCTGCAAGAACGCATTTGAGGCCAGAATCGATGCGGGCGAGTTTAATTGTCTCTATCGTCGTGCACCTGCTGCTGCTCAGCGCCGCAATGTTGAACTTCAGTTCAGGAGAGACGCTGAAGTCGACGCAGCCGGTGACTGTCGAAATCCTCTCGCCATCGGAGTTCAGCCAGCTCAAGGCAGGCAAGCCCGAGAGCCAGGCCGAGACGGCGGCTCCCCGGAGCGCACCTCCGGAAAAAATGCCGGAGGTCGTGCAGACATCCGCCGAATTGCCCAAGCCCGAAAAACCCTCGCCCACGCAAGCCGCTCTGCCGCCGCCAAAGCCGAAAACCGCCCCTCCGGCAGAGCCCGCTGCCAGCGCCGAAAAGGCGCCTTCGCCGCCCGAACCTGCGAAAGCGGCTACGGAAAAATCCGAGCCTAAGCCAGACACCAAGCCGCGCGCCGTCGCGGCACCGGAGAAGCGCGCCGAAGCGCCCAAGCGGACTGAGCAACGCCCTCCGCGTCACGCCGGAGCGTGAAAAGCGGCCCGAGCAAAAGCCCGTAAACCGTGCCGGTCATGACCCCATCGCCGAAATGATCGATAAGCCCACGATGAACAAGACCGGGGAGGCCCAATTCGACCCGAAGCAGATTGCCGCGCTGCTCAACCGCGACCCGAACGCAGGGGCAAGACCGCACCAGGAAGCTCCGCGTGAGCCTTGGCGCAAACCCAGCTCGCTTCAGGAGCAGGCGTTCGGCGCGGAAGCGCGAGGAGCCGCAACGCGATGTGCAGGGTACGCTCCAAGGCCGTGATGCCCAAATGAGCGCCAGCGATATCGATGCCTTGCGGGCGCAGATTTCGCGTTGTTGGGCGCCGCCCGTTGGCGGTCTTGGCGGCGACGCGATCGTCGTCAAATTGCACATCGTGCTGAATGAGGACGGCACCCTCAGTCGCGCACCCGAGGTGGTGAACAGCCACGCCTCGCCCTTCTTCCCGCCAGCCGCCGATAGCGCCGTCCGCGCGGTGTTCCAATGCCAGCCTTACCGGATGCCTTCGGCGAAATACAGCGAGTGGCGGGACATGCTGCTGAATTTCGATCCCAGCCGAATGTATGGAGGCTAGCCGATGCCGCGTCTCCTTACCTTCCTTCTCGCCGCCGCCGGCCTGTTGCTGGCGAGCGCCGCGCCGTCTCGTGCCGTTGTCGAGATCGACATCACGCAGGGCAATCTCCGCCCCATCCCGATCGCCATTCCACAGTTCCTCGGGGGCGGGCCGGAAAGCACCCAACTGGCCGCCAACATCGCCGATATTGTCGCCGCCGATCTGGAACGCTCCGGACTCTTCCGGCCGATCGACCGCGCCGCCTTCATGGAGCGGATCGCCAATATCGACATGGCCCCGCGCTTTCGCGATTGGCGCGTCGTGAACGCCGAGGCGCTGGTCGTCGGACAGGTCAGCGAAACGGGCGGCGGCCAGCTCAAGGCGCAGTTCCGCCTGTGGGACGTGTTCTCCGGGCGCGAGTTGAAAGGCGAGGCGTTCTCCACGACCGGCGAGAACTGGCGGCGTATCGGCCACATCATCGCCGACGCGGTCTATGAAAGGCTGACCGGCGAGCGGGGCTATTTTGACAGCCGCGTCGCCTTCATCGACGAATCGGGCCCGAAGAACAAGCGCAGCAAGCGGCTGGCGATCATGGACCAGGACGGCCAAAATCTCCGCTATCTCACGCGCGGCGACAGTCTGGTTCTGACCCCCCGATTCAGCCCTAACAATCGCGAGATTACCTACACCTCCTACGAGGCGGGCCGGCCGGCCGTGCTCCGCCTCGATCTGGCGAGCGGCCGCCAGGAGGTCGTGGGCAATTTTCCGGGCATGACCTTCGCGCCGCGCTTTTCGCCGAGCGGCCGCGCCATCGTCATGAGCCTGCAGCAGGAGGGCGCCTCGAACCTGTTCGAAATGGACCTGCAAAGCCGCCAGATGCGCCAGCTGACCAACGGCCAGGCCATCAACACCGCGCCATGCTATTCCCCGGATGGCAGGCAGATCGTCTTCGAGTCGGATCGCAGCGGCAAGCAGCAGCTCCATGTCATGAACGCCGACGGCACGCGGCCAGCGGCAGATCACCGGCGGCGAGGGGCGCTATTCGACGCCGGTCTGGTCGCCGCGCGGCGATCTCATCGCCTTCACCAAGCAGATCGGCGGCCATTTTCTGATCGGTGTCGTCCAGCCGGACGGGCGCGGCGAGCGCATTCTCACCGAGGGCTATCACAATGAAGGCCCGAGCTGGTCGCCCAATGGGCGCGTAATCATGTTCTTCCGCGAATCGCCTGGCGAGGGTGGTGGGGCGCGTCTGCATACCATTGATCTGACGGGCTATAACGAACGGCGCCTGCCAACGCCGGCCTTCGCCTCCGACCCCGCCTGGTCGCCGCTTATCAAATAAGCGCCCGGGACAGCCCGCTTCGTGGCTCCAAATGCTTGTTCGGCCTTGCTAAGCGGACGTTTTCCGCGCGCGGATGGTACTGATTCCTCGTGGCATTTTCGCATCACGCATCTCGGAAAAAATGGCACCGAAGAGGCTGCAACCTTGATAATTCTCCGTCCTCTCGGCTAGCTACAAGGAGCGGCCTTTTCGGGGGGCGCTTAAACCAGAGGAGAGAAGACCATGCAGGGTTTTAAGGGCGTTATCGTCGTTGCGACGATTATTGCTGCGGCCGCTACGCTCGGCGCATGCCGTAAGGAAGTTGGCGGCGAGCCGCTGAAGCTGGGCGCTGCCGACGTTGCTGTTACCGTTGTCCGTTAATTCGCCTTTCTAAGCGAAGCGGGGCTTTAGTTTATTCGAAAACGCCGTGCGCCGGCAGCTTGGCTGGTGTTCACGGCGTTTTTCGTTTCTGAGCAGATGCTGTTTTTCGATTGCATATTTGTGTAAATGCACCAAAAAATTGCACAAACACCCATTTTCATAACCTATCGTTAACCCATAGAGCCGCACCTTCCTATCCAGGATTTTCCTGAGTTGAGGAGTGTGCCATGCCCCGTTTTGCGGCCGCGCGAACGATCGCCGTGCTTTCCCTTGCGCTCTTGATTGCGGCCTGTTCGAGAGGCCAGTCCAATCACGGGCTTAATCTCGCGACCACCGGTGCGGGGACGGACGATGGCGGTCCGATCACGCCTGGCTCGGCCCGGGAATTCTCCACGCGCATCGGCGATACGGTGTATTTCGACACCGACAGCATCACGCTGAGCGCCGAAGCGCAGCAGACGCTTGCCGGTCAGGCCCAGTGGCTCAATCAATATCCGCAATACCGCATTCTGATCGAAGGCCATGCCGATGAGCGCGGCACCCGGGAATATAATATCGGCCTGGGCGTTCAGCGCTCGGCGGGGGCAAAGCACTTCCTCACCACGCGCGGCATCGATCCCCGGCGGATCAAGACGGTTTCCTTCGGCAAGGAGCGGCCGGTGGCGGTATGCGCTGATATTTCCTGCTGGTCGAAGAATCGGCGCGCGGTCACGGTGCTCGATACGGGCGGCGCGGTCGCGAGCAATCGGTAGCACAGGTTTGCGCGGGGCTTCGCGCTTGCCTGCGTCCGCTTATCTGCCTTAGGTTGGCCGACCGCAGCCCTGTTGGAGGGCGGTCACCTGGAGGTTGGAGATGCTCCGCGTTGAGGCTCGTAGCGGCGAGAGCTTGCGGGCTGTACTGCCCCAATTTGCCCAGCTCCGCATCGAAGTGTTCCGTGACTGGCCCTATCTCTATGATGGCGACTTCGCCTATGAGGAGCGCTATCTCGGGCGGTTTCTCGAAGCGCCGCATCACGTCGCGATCTGCGCCTTCGACGGCGAGGCGCTGGTCGGCGCATCGACTGCCGCGCCGCTCGCAAGCCAGCATGAGGAATTCGCCGCGCCCTTCCGCGCCGCGGGGGAAGCCGTGGAGGACATCTTCTATTTCGGCGAGTCCGTGCTGAAAGCCGCCTATCGCGGCCGGGGGCTCGGACATTCCTTCTTCGATGGGCGCGAAGCACATGCTGCCGCGCTCGGCTTCGGAAAGACGGCATTTTGCGGAGTCATTCGCCCAGACGATCATCCGGCGCGCCCGTCCGGTCACAGTCCGCTCGATCCGTTCTGGCGCAAGCGCGGCTACCGGCCACTGGACGGCATGATCGCCCATTTCACCTGGCTGGACGTGGGCGACACGGCGGAAAGCAGCAAACCGATGCAATTCTGGGGCCGAGGCTTCGGCTGATCGCTGCGGGAAATCGCCAGAGGATGATTGGAGCGGGCGATCGGGATCGAACCGACGACATCCAGCTTGGGAAGCTGGCGTTCTACCGCTGAACTACGCCCGCGCAGTGTCTCCTGTTTAGCATAGGTGCATTGAGCCGCAAACAGGATTGCTGGGGCGTGCGGCGGCAGTACAAAATGCGTGAGGCCGCATTGCGCCTCGCCGATTTCCGTGACCTACTTGATCGCAAAGAGCAATTTGAAGGGCCGCGTCACGGCGCCCGAGGAGAGGTCATGGTCCCACCCGAGAAGCGATTGAGCGAAACCGTGTCCGACGCCACCAAGCTGGTGCATCTGGGCCGCGATCCGCAAGCGCAGCACGGCTTCGTCAACACGCCGATCTATCGCGGCTCGACAGTCATCTTCCCGACCGTGGAGGAATTGACCAATTATTCGCGTGAATACACCTATGGGCGGCGGGGCACGCCGACGATCAGCGCGCTGACCTCGGCCATCACCGCGCTCGAAGGCGGGCATCGAAGCTGGGTGGCGCCCTCGGGCCTTGCCGCTATCACTGCCGTACTGATGGCGTTCGTGGAGGCCGGCGACGACATCCTGATCACCGATAGCGTCTACGCGCCGACGCGCAGAGTGGCGGGCCGGCTGCTCGGCCGTATGGGCGTGACGGCGCGGTTCTACGATCCGGCGATCGGTGCGGGTATAGCCGAGCTGATGACCGAGAAAACCCGCCTCGTGCTGGCGGAATCGCCCGGCTCGCAGACGTTCGAAATTCAGGATCTGCCCGCCATTGCCAGCGCGTGCAAGGCGCGAGGTGTCTGGCTCGCATTCGACAATACCTGGGCGACGCCGCTCTTTCACAAGCCGCTCGGCTTCGGCGCCGATGTTTCGATTCAGGCGGCGACCAAATACACCGTCGGACATGCCGACGCCATGCTCGGCACCATCACCGTGAACGAGCGCGCCGCGCCCTACATTCAAAGAGTTCATGAGGATCTGGGGCTGTGCGCGGGGCCGGAAGACTGCTTTCTGGCGTTGCGCGGCTTGCGGACCATGGGGGTCCGGCTGGCGCGGCACCAGTCCTCCGCCCTGGAGATCGCTCGCTGGCTGGAGGCTCGGCCGGAAGTCGCCAGGGTCTTGCATCCGGCGCTGCCGACCCATCCCGGCCACGAGCTTTGGAAACGGTATTTCACCGGTTCATCCGGCCTGTTCTCGATCGTGCTGAAGCCTTATCCGCCGAAAGCCATTGCGGCCATGCTGGATGGGCTGGTGCTGTTCGGCATGGGCTATTCCTGGGGCGGCTATGAAAGCCTCATCGTGCCGTTCGATCCCACACCGGGCCGAACGGCGACGAAATGGTCAGGCGAGGGCCCGGCCTTGCGCCTGCATATCGGCCTGGACGATCCCGCCGATCTCATGGCTGATCTAGACGACGGCTTCCGCAGGTTGGCGGCCGCGCAGTGATTCCCCGCCGAAATGCATGCGCCGGCCATACGAAACAGTCACATTGCGAACCTTGTTGCGCTGCGCCATAGTCGTGTGCGGCGCAACAATCCTGGTCCGTGATGGCCTGCTTTGCTCGATAACACGTCCCAAGCCCTGCGTATTCTGGTGATCGACGAGAATCCGATCCGCCGCGCCATCCTGGAAGCGGGCCTGCGGGAAGCGGGTTTCGAGAATGTCAAAATCCTCACGAACATGAAGGGCCTCATCGACCAGATCTACGTCATCGACCCCGACGTGATCGTCATCGACCTGG
This sequence comes from uncultured Alphaproteobacteria bacterium, assembly GCA_963842775.1. Classification (GTDB taxonomy): domain Bacteria; phylum Pseudomonadota; class Alphaproteobacteria; order Rhizobiales; family Rhodomicrobiaceae; genus R-RK-3. Next base: position 266,110 of record CAWJHQ010000001.1, read on the forward strand.
AAAATCCAAGCCGCGACGTGCTGGAGCAAATGTTTCAGGTTTCGCGGCTGGTGCGCCGGCCCATCGCCATGTTCGTCGATCAGAGCGACCGCGCCACCATTGAAGCCGCGATCGACGCAGGCGTGAGCGCCTATATCGTCGACGGGCTGAAAAAAGAGCGCGTGCGGCCCATTCTCGACATGACGATCTCCCGCTTTCGCGCCTTCGACGCGCTGCGCGCCGAACTGGAAAGCACCAGAAGCGCATTGAAGGAGCGCAAGCTGATCGACCGCGCGAAGGGCATTCTGATGAAGACCAAGGGTCTGGATGAAGACGGCGCCTACAAACTCCTGCGCCGAACCGCGATGAACCAAAACCGCAAGATCGTAGAAGTCGCCGAGAGTCTGATCAGCGCTTTCGATCTCTTGAATGACTAGCCGGATGACCTCGATGATCAGTATGGATGCCAGCCATGATGCCCGAAGATGATCGCGCCGGCGGGCTGCCGGTCCTCCATGCGGGCTTCATTCCGCTGTGCGATTGCGCCCCGCTGGTCATCGCCAGGGAATGCGGCTTCGACAAGGAATTCGGCTTCTCGCTGCGGCTGCACCGCGAGGTATCCTGGGCCAATATTCGCGACAAGACCGAGCATGGGATTTTCGACTGCGCCCATATGCTCGCGCCCATGCCGATCGCCTCCACCTTGGGGATCGGACGCGCCGCTGTCCCGATGATTGCGCCGATGGCGCTCAATCTGAACGGCAATGCGATCACCGTCTCGACGGCGCTGTTCGCCGAGATGCGGCGCGCCGATCCCGCAAATGCTTCCGCCGGTGGAATGGCTGCGGCGCATGCCCTTGCCGCTGCGGTTCGCCATCGCCGGCATGATGGGCAAGCGCCGCTCACCCTGGGCATGGTGCATCCGTTTTCCTGCCATAATTACGATCTGCGCTATTGGCTCGCGGCGGCCGGCATCGATCCCGACAATGATGTGCGCCTCGTGGTCATTCCGCCGCCGCTGATCGCGGAGAGCCTCAAAGAGGGACAAGTCGACGGTTTTTGCGTCGGCGCGCCCTGGAGCAGCGTGGCGGTCGAGATGGGTTATGGCCGGATCGTCGCGACCAAGCTCGAATTATGGGCGAACAGCCCGGAGAAGGTGCTGGGCGTCAGGCGCGACTGGGCGCATGAAAACATGCCGCTGCTGCTTGCAGCCATGAAAGCGCTGCTGAAGGCGGCCGCGTGGCTGGACGAAGCGTCGAACCGGGACGCAGCGGCAGAGATCCTGGCCCGCCCGCATTATATCGGCGTGCCCGCACCGACGCTGCGGCGGGTGATGAGCGGCGGTCTTATTCGCGAACGCGGCGGCGAGGCGGACGACGCGCCGGATTTTCTCGTCTTCCACCGCCATGCCGCGAACTTCCCCTGGGTCTCGCACGGCATCTGGCTCCTGACGCAAATGACGCGCTGGGGGCAGATCGGCGCATTGCCGGACATGGCTTCGGTGGCGGCTACGATCTTCCGCCCCGATATTTATCGCGAGGCGGCCTCGGCACTGGGCGTGAACGCGCCGCTCGCCGACCTCAAGGCGGAAGGACAGCGCGCGGGAAGCCGCGAGATCGCGGGCGACAAAGGGCCGATCGCATTGGGAGACGGCCGCTTCTTCGCCGATGAGACATTCCGCCCCGAAGAGGCGTCGGCCTATCTGCGCGGTCTTGCGGGCGTATGAGGAAGAAGCGGCAGACAAGCTCCCGCTGTTACTCCTACCTGCTTGCGGAACGTGACCGCTTGGCCGCCTTCACCATCCTCGCGCCGGTATGCTTCTTGCAAGGCCGTGCGCTGGTCGCGCATGACCAGGTCTGGCCCGATGCATTGCCGCACTCCATCTTCTGGCTTGCGGCGAGCGTATAGCTCCCCCAGTCCGTGCCATATTCAAAAACTGTGAACGACACCCATGAACTTCTCGCGGCCGCCTCGGCCTCCTTGCGCGTTGCGCCCGTGCCGTTGCCGTCGTGAAAGTGATCCGACATGCAGACGCGGCCACCCTTTTCGTTTTTCCAATCGTGGATACTGGCGAAGCCGGAATCGTCCGCTTTCACCGCCGACACGGTGCCAATCATCATCATCGCTATAAGTGCAAGCTGCTTGTTCATGGAATGCCTTTGGAGGGAACTGCTGGGAATTGGCGACCGCCGACAGAACGCAACTTCGTCTTTCGGACTTCACGTAATTCATGTCGCGAATTTATTTAATTGTTTTACGAAGATGGCAACGTCTCAGGCGAATTATGGCGAATTAAGTCCGCAATGAGGCAAATCGACCACAGGCGCTCCTGGCGCGCTGCCACTCATTGCGATGCATGAGGCGTGGGCTGCCGTCTATTGCGCGGCGACGCTCAAAGGCTTCCCCGCGCCTGTCGCGTTGCTGCAAACGCGCATGATCTCCGCCACCAGCGCCCTTTGATCGACCGGCTTTGTCGCATAGCCCGTCATGCCCAGGCCCAGCAAACGCTCGCGGTCACCGCTCATGGCGTCGGCCGTCAGCGCGATGACCGGCAACGCGTTCCAGCTCTCCCGGCTGGCGCGAATGTGCTTGATCGTGGTCGCGCCGTCCATGACCGGCATGTGCACGTCGAGCAGCACGAGGTCGAAGGGTTGCGCCGCCAGCAAATCCAACGCCTGCTTACCGTTTTCGGCGTCGACGATCTCCATTCTCGTAGGCTTGAGCAGCATGCGGGCCACCTTGCGGTTTACCTCATTGTCGTCCACCAGGAGGACGCGCAGACCCCCGAGGATCGTCTCGCCGCCAAGCCGCGCGGGCGACAGCAGAGCATCGTGCGAGGGAGCTTGAGGCTGGGCTAACGCAGCGCGGAAGCTGAAGCTGAACACCGTACCTTTTCCGACCGTGCTTTTCACGGTCACGTCGCCGTCCATGAGCTGGGCAAGCCTGCGCGAGATCGCCAGGCCAAGGCCGGTGCCGCCAAATTTCCGGGATGTCGAGGCGTCCGCCTGGGCGAAGTCGGAGAACAGCCGGTTCATGACGTCCTCGCTCATGCCGATGCCGGTGTCGGTGACGTCGACCGTCACCAGACGCAGTCCGTCGATCGTCGCTACCGAAGAGGCCGAAATGGTGACCCCTCCGGTCTTGGTGAATTTGACGGCGTTCGAAACCAGGTTCGACAGGCATTGCCGGACGCGAACAGTGTCGAAGCGCAAGCGTTGCTGAACGCTTTCGCCTATTTTGAGCGTCAGCGTGATGCCTTTTTCCTCTGCGCGGGGAATAAACAGCTTGTGAATGCTGTAAAATACGTGGTGGAGATTGCTGTCCACCGGAGAAATCTCCAGTTTGCCTGCCTCGATCTTGGAGAGGTCCAGCACGTCGTTGAGGATCGCCATCAGCGTCTTGCCGGACTCGCGGATGGTATTGACGCAATCCGCCTGGCGCGGCAGCAGATCTTCCTGCGACAGCGCATCGGCCATGCCGAGCACGCCGTTCAGGGGCGTGCGTATTTCGTGACTCATATTGGCGAGAAAGGTGGATTTGGCATTGTTGGCCGCTTCGGCGGCGGCGGCGGTTCGCTTCAGCTCATATTTGGTTTCGCGCAGCCGTCGCACCAAGCCCATGCAATAGCCCACGATGGGCAAGGCTGTGATGATGGCCGCAAAAGCCGCATCCACCATCACGGCGCCGACCGGATAACCGCCAGGGTCAATGCCTAAGATGTAAGACGTAGTGTAGTGAAGTGATACATGAGTAATGACGGCGATAATCGTCGCAAGCCCGACGATCAGCGCGGTTGCACTCGCAGGATTTGATTTCTTCAAGAATTTATTCGGGGCAGTGGAAAGAAGGGTGATCAGCCCCTTCTTGCCCGAATCCTTCTTTGTCATCATGCAAACGCCGGAATAATTGCTCCTTCATAGGACCGGAAACACTTTAAGATCGCGTTGATTTTTTCGAATTATCGCCGGATGGCGAATTTCTGCGCGGAGTTCCGACGGCTCGGAAAGTTGCGAGCGAGCGGATTTTGCGCGAAAGGAAAAAGCGCCGCTTTGCACGGCGTCGCTTTATGTCTGAAGAGTGGCGGGAGTGACGGGGCTCGAACCCGCGACCTCCGGCGTGACAGGCCGGCACTCTAACCGTCTGAGCTACACCCCCTGAACCCGAAACCGCAGCTGAGCCGCGCAACCGGGAGTAAGTTGATGTAAGCCACGCGGCACGGCCCGTCAAGCGCTACTGTCGAATTCCGGGGGCGGACGCATGGATCCGGGTGGAGGTGAAATGCCGAAGTTTGGCGAGATTTCCGCATAGCACACCTCGCGAATGTGCCCCGAGATCGACGGCCTCCGATCCGCCAGCTCACGCCCCGCTGACGACACGCGGCTTGCCTCGAAGGGCCGCTTTTCGAAGCACGATCCAGGCCGGCGCGTGATCGCTGGCGTCCGCTTCACCCCGGACATCCCGGTCGACACCGGCTTGTTTGAGACGCGGCGCTACCGCAGGGCTCAGCAGCAGATGGTCGAGGCGGAGCCCGGCATCGCGCTCCCAGCGGCGGCGCTTGTAATCCCAGAAGCTGTACATCGGCTCGTCAGGATGAAGCGTCCGTATTGCGTCGGTCCAACCCTGGTCGAGCAAACGGCGGAACGCGGCCCGGCTTTCCGGCTGCACAAGCGCGTTATCGTCGTATGAGCGAGTCGGGTAGATGTCGAAATCCGTCGGCACGACATTGTAGTCGCCGGCCAGCACCACCGGCACGTCCGCCGCCATCAGCACGGCCGCGTGGGAAATCAGCCGTTCGAGCCAGGCGAGCTTATAATCGAATTTGGGGCCGGGCTGCGGATTGCCGTTCGGCAGGTAAATGGAGGCGACGAGGATGCCATTGATCGCCGCCTCGACATATCGGCTCTGCCGGTCGTCCGGATTGCCCGGCAACTCGGTTCGCGTCAGCACCGGATCGGCGCCCTTGGCTAGAATGGCAACGCCGTTCCACGTCTTCTCGCCCCGCCACACGGCGCCATAACCTGCCTCGCGGATGAGCGCCTCGGGAAATGCATCGCCGGTCGCCTTAAGCTCCTGGAGGCAGACGACATCCGGCTGCGCCGCCGCCAGCCAGGACAGCAGATTGCCGATGCGGCGATTGATGTTGTTGATGTTGAAGGTGGCGATTTTCATTCAAGCCGGTCCGCATCCGTTCTGACGGCATCAGAATGGATCAGATAGGCGCGTCTTGTGCGGCAGAATCTCGAAGCGGCACCCCGAGAACCGGCTTGATGATTTACGAGCCTTTTCCGTTCCGAGCGAATGGGAACGGGACTTTACCTCTTTGTTTGGTCGCATTTCGCGACGCAAATCGGTATCTATCCCGCTCGCGGGGACCGGCTTGCTGGAAAATGCCCTAGCGTTGCAGCCATTGTTTGAGCGCGTCGATCTTGACGCGCGCCGTCACCAAGCCGCCCTCCAGAGCCTTCTTGTACCATTCGAATGCCGTTGCCGGATCCGGTTTTCCGGTCTTCACCGGCAGCTTCTCGAAATAGCTGGGATCGTAGGACCGGCCCATGGCCAACGCCGCTTCCGCATTGCCGTTAGCCGCGGCCTGCTCGTAGAGCCGGCGCGCGGAGGCGATGTCGCCGTCGCGCATCAGCCTATTGCCGTCGCGGATTAGCATCTGCGTCAGAAAGTCCGTCTCGATCTGGGGCGTTTCGTCCGGAAGCACCGCCAGGCGCGAGGCCTGCTCGCCGCCCGCCGGCGCGGCGCCCGTACTGCTGGGCACCGCAACGGCGCCCTCCTGCCGCCTCGAAGTGACGCGCAAATCGAAGGAAATGGGATCGGAGAGGCTTGTCTGCGCGTCGTCCTTCAAAAGCTGTACTTCAAGACCGAATTCACCGGTGGTTCCCTTGGGAAGGGTTACGGTCAGGTCTTTCAGGCGCGCGGGCGGGAGCAGCCATTGTCCGCCGCCGACATCGATGCCCGTCGAAAGCCTTGCCTCTGGGGGCAGCCCTTTCAGACTGATGAGGGATTCTTCCTTGTCGGAAGAGTCCGCGACCCTGATGTCCAGCTTGATGGGTCCGTCGGCTGGGCCGTTTGCGTCACGTGCCGCAAGTTTCTGTCCCGGTGCTTCGGGTTGAGGCAGGGCGGCCTGACGCGGCGTTTCAGCCGGAGCGGGCCGCACGGACCGGCACAGTCGCTGCGGGTTGCGGCTGCAGCGGTTCTTGCCGGCGCCGGCACTTCGATGCGCACGGGAGGCACGCTTTCTGCCGCAGGCGGCGCGAGCCTCTCAACGACCTTAGGCGTCGTATCGTTGGCCGTCGGGTCGTTTTCGTCCACAAACGAGTTGAAAACGAAAACCGCGAGAACACCGGCCAGCGCGATGCCGCCGATCAGGCCGAGCCCGGCCGCACCGAGCAAATGTCCGCTGTCGGGGCTTCCCGAGGAGAGGCTGTCAGGTGTGGCCGATGGCAGATGCGTAGGATAGGCCTGCCCCGCGAGATGGGTGGGCGGATGCGACAGATAAGACGGTGGCACCCAATCGGCATCGCCGCCAGGCATGCCGGGGCGATAGGCCATTTCCGGATCGCGCAGAAAGGCCCGGTCGCCCTGTTCGACATAACGCTGCTGCTGGCCGCGATAAATGCCGCCAAGATCCCGCAGCGATGGCTGCTGCGCCTGACGGTCGTCGAAATCCTGAGGGTCCTGCCAATCCCGGCTGTAACCGGACGCTTCACCGAAATCCCGCAAGGAGGAATCGGCGGAAAGCACGGTCGCTTCGCGTTTGTCGGCGCGGCGCTGGCCGTAAAGATAATCGAGCACGGCCTCTGTATTGGCTTCCACCGCGCCTCGCGCGCGCTCATTCTCTACATAATCGTCGCTTCCGTCCGACTGCTGCCAGCCCGTGCTGGCTTCGGGCCACAGGGTCTCGCCGCCCCGCTCACGGCCGCTCTGGGCGCCCATAAGCGTATCGGCCACCGTAAATCCAACCTGTTCCGGGCTCTCGTCGGCGCGTTCGGAAACCTGACCGCCATAGACATTGCGCAACGCAGACTGCACCGCGTCGGCGAGCGTATCCTGGGCGGCTGCGTCGAATTCAGGGGTCGGCTCGGCTTGCTCTTCGGCGCCAGTGGCGAATTCATCCAATGAATTGCTGTTCGCGCCGGAACCGCGCAGCATGTCGACCGGAGTCGGCTCGTTCGAACGCGAGAAGCCCCCTCCGGGAAACGGCATGACGGTTGCCTGGACCCGTTGCGCAGCGGAATCCCCGAAGCTGCTCAAAGTCGCTTCCGCGGCGTCGTCCCGCCTGCGCCGCCCGCGTAAGGATTCCGGCCGCTCGATGCTGCCGACGCTCTCCCATCCGGTGCCGGTATCGAGAGGGATGTCGAGCGTCTCCTTGGCCGCCAGCATGGCGTGTTCGGCTTCCTTCGTCGTCAGCCTCGCTCGCGCTGTTCTTCGTGTCGTCTGGGAAGTCGAAATCGGGCATCCCGAAAGTCGGTTCAAGCGGGCCTTGGCCGCCCATATGCGCAGTTTTCGGAAAGGAAATCGTTTTCGCGGCGTCTTCATTCGGTTCGGCCGCAGTCTCAAGCGGGGGCTCGGGGTTTGTCAGTTCGTCCTCATGCGCAGCGTCTGCCTCGGCCTCGTGGGGAAGGGTCTCGTCGTCACGCGATGTCCGCTTATCGTCGTTTTGCATTCCAAGACGCCCCTTACTCAATTCCTTTAAACAGCGCGATCCACCGCCGCGCTCCGTGTACAGCGCTAATTTAGATTGCTCTGCTGATACCAGCGCACGAAGTCCCTGAAAAGCTTCTCGCGGTCCGTCCCGTCAGCCGAAGGATTGTCGCGCCGGAATTTCTCGAACAATTCCCGAACATCTCCAGCTTCCCTCTTACCCAATTCGGCGGAGTTCTCGGTCGCGCCAGGCTCAAACCCTTGCAGTGGAGTGTTTCCGCTCTTGGCGGCGGCTGAGTCAGGATGATCCTTAAGCCATTGCTGCGCGACTGGGAAGCGTGTCCATCCCGCGACCGGAGCCGAAAGCGTTACTTCCTGCCATTTTCCATGAAAAGGCCGCTCGCGAAACTGCTCGAATTTCGAGAAGAAGCGATCGACGAAACGTTCCAGCTTTAGATAGCGCTCACTCTTGGGCGGTGACTTATACACGGCCATTACGGCGCTTACTGCGACCGTGCTCACGGTTTCGTTGGGCGCGATCAGGTCCGGATAATCATCATGGGTCATGATGGCGGGCAGATAGTCCCTCTGCAGCCCTTCGACAAACTCCACGTCCAGAAAATGCACGCCTTCCGTATAGCGGATCGCCTCGAAGGCGAAAGACGGCTTGCCGGCAACGAATACGCTCGCGTCGAGCTCACCCTTGCGCAGTTTCTCGATCGCTGTTCCCTGATCGAGATATTGCGGCTCCACCTGCACCTTGCTGGCCTCGAAAACGGCCTGGGCGGTCAGTGCGCTGCCGCTTCCCGCCGGGCCGAAATTCACCTTGCGCCCCGGCTAGGTCGGCAAGGCAAAGATATTTCATCCGCGACAGCACATGGAATTCTTCGGAGTGCAGTTTCGCGACATATTGCAGCTGATCTTCCAGGCCGGGCATCCTCTTGGTGCGCCGCAGATGCGATAGCACATCGGACTGCACCACCGCCACGTCGACGCCCTTGAGATAGGACAAATCGCTGACATTGCGGATCGAACTTTCCCCGACCATCGGCACGATCCGCAGATTGGGGCCGTCATTCAGCGCGATGGCCAAATCATTGACCATGCGCAGCGACGTGCCTTCGATGCTGCCAGTCATGATGCCGAGCGTCCAACTGCTGGCGGTAACGTAAGGGTCCGCCTGGTTGCGCTGCTGAGCTTGCGAAGGAGTGAACATGGCGAGGCCAAGCAGAGCCAAGAAAACGAATGGCTTTCTGCGCCGAAGCATGCTCCCCTCCCTTCCTTCCTACGCTGGCGGGATCTTCACGCCCCTTGTGAGACACAGAAGAAGCGCCGGCCTGAAATTTTCTCTTCTCGGAAAGACCGTCGGGCTTGCACCGTGCCGCGTCATTTTAACTGCTGCTGTCACGCCCTGGCATTGGCCTGACAAAAGGCGGCGTGCCTACTCACCTAATAAGCTGGCGGATATTGCCAAAAATTTGATTGTGTGTCCATCAGGACGCGTGCGCAGCACGGGGAAATACGCGCCGGCGCCGACGCTTCCAGGACACGAAAAGCCGCCGATGATATGGGTTTGCATAGGTTTACCAAGCGTGGCGAGGGCATAAGTAATGTTCACCATATCCGCAAATACTGCGAGCGTACCGCCGGGAGAGAGGGTTTACGCAGTAGGCGACATCCATGGCCGAATCGATTTGCTGGACCGGCTTCTGGACATAATCGCCGCCTACGAGACCGCGCGCCCCTGCGCCAACGCCAGCGTCATTTTCCTTGGCGACTATATTGATAGGGGAGCGTATAGCCGCGAGCGTGATCGAACGCCTCCTGCAAGGCCTTCCTGGCGGTTTGACGGCGCATTTCCTGCGCGGCAATCACGAAGCGATCATGCTCCGCTGCCTGGCGGGCCCTGCGATGTTCGAGAATTGGGCGGCGAATGGCGGCCTTGCCACGCTGAAATCCTACGGAGTGGACGCGTCATTCGCGTCGGATGCGCAGACTGTCCTCACCGCACTTCGCGAGGCTTTGCCGGAGGCGCATCTGGCCTTCCTGCGCGGCCTGAAAACAACCATGGTGGTGGGAGATTATTTCTTCGTCCATGCCGGGGTGCGGCCTGGCGTGCCGCTGGCCGAGCAGGCCGAGGAGGATTGCCTCTTCATCCGCGAGAGATTTCTCAAGCATCGGGGCAGCTTCGGCAAGATCGTCGTGCACGGCCATACGCCGGTGTCCGAGCCGGAAGTGCTTGCAAACCGCATCGGCATCGACACAGGCAGCTTTTTTTCCGGGCGGCTGACCGCATTGCGGCTTGAGGGGACGAGCCGCGCATTCATGACCGCTGAGGGAGAGGGGCATTGGCGCGAGCGCTAGAGCATCGGACCGAAAAGTGCGCAGCGGTTTTCGGACAAATCCGATGCTGAAACAAAAAGCTGGAGCGGCGCTTCCGATTCCCATTAAAGTTCGCCGCTCTAGCAGACTGCTCCTGATGGAATGCGTAATCAGCGCAATCCAGTGACAGAACTTGCAACTGAAATGATCGGGCCTTAGCCGGTCTGCCGGTCGTGCATGACGCGGAGGCGGTCAAGCAAGGTGCGCTTCTTGTCGGCATCGCCGTTTGCAGCCGCTTCCAATTGCGGCGCGGAGCGTTCGTCGGTAGGCGCGTCGGTCGATACGGACGAGGCGGAAGCGGTGGGTGCCGAATTGGCCTGTGGTGCGGTTCGGCTCTCGAAAATTTCGCGGAACATCTGGTCCAGCTTCGGATCGGGCATGGCCGGAGCGCTGTCCGTCGCGCTCGATGACGTCAAGACATCGCCGACCGATCGTTCCTCGGTGCCGGCTGTATTCTGCGCCGCAGCGCCCTGCAAGGACGCCTCGCCCGCGCCTGACGCCTTCGTGGCATTATCCTTGCTGGCAACCCGGGCGCCGCGATCCAGAAGCGTCTGCAGCGCGTCCCGCGTCTCCTGCTTCACCACGGCGGCGCATCGTTTTCCGTAACATCCCCCGCCCCATAATCGGCCCTTTGCGGCACGATCGGCGTATGCGGGGATGCGGTGGTTCGCCTCCGCATCACGGCCGGTTCAGTCAAATCCCGCGACTGCGACTGCCGGACGGCAGCCGGTTCGGGCGTCGCGCTCCTATCGATCTCGTTGGACACCGTGGTGCCCCGCGCGGGAGTCTTCGTCTCCTGAGGCTTTTCGGCCGGCCAGGGCTGCGCCTTCGCGCCGGGATGGCCTGGACCCGGGCCAATGCGCTTCGGCGCCACGGCCGCGCCGTGGGGGGGACGCGCGCTCGGCCAGGGCTTGGTATCGGGTTCCGGTGCGCGTTCGTAGGATGTTTGCCGGTCCTGCGCCGCGACAGAGCTCATGATCTGTTCGCCGAGCTGCTGCAATTCGGTCTTGAGAACCGCGATCTGGCTTGCTTCGCGCTCATGGCCAAGAACAAGCTGCTCGCGCATTTTCGAAAGCTCGACATTCAACCGGTCATATTCCGAGCGGTATTCGTCGAGCGTCCATTGCGAGGCGCGGCGCTTGAAGCGGCCGGTCGCATCCGAGCCGCTCTTCTCGAGCGTCTCGCGCAAGGCCGCGGATTTCCTGCTGCTGCAAATTGGCCGAACGCTGGGCGAGGCCCAAGGCCTCGTCGCGGCGGCGCATTTTGTTGGTGAGGTCGTTGATCTCGAATGCGCGTTCGTCCAGCGCCAATTTTGCCGCGGCCACCGCACTCTCAAGCTCGGGGAACCGCTTGCGGATCGTGCTTTCGAAGACATTCGCCGCGTTTCGGCGCTCTTCGAGCTGCATCTCCAATTCGGCGACCTGATCCTGGAACTCGCCGATTTTCATTTGCAGCTTGCTGATTTCGACGAGCTGATTTGCCGATTTCTCGCGAGCCTTGTTCAGCCCCGCTTCGAGCCGCCGGATCTTGATCGCATAGGAGGCTTTGAGAAGGTCCTTATCCGCCTCGATGTCGGACAGCGACATGGGCAGCGTCGCTTCCAGCCGCTTGGTCGTGAGGCGAACGGCGCGCTGCCAAAGCGTGGGCGCTAGCAGCAGGGCGATCAGACCGCCCACGCAAAAGCCCAGCATGATCAGCAACGCATACTCGATCATGTAGGAAGGCTCCCTCTCACGCCCAGGCGGGGATTATCGATTGCCAAATTTCCGCGACGTTGCGAACCGCATCGCGAAAATAACGGACGGCGCCCCAACATCGCCCGCCATGGGCACCAGTCTAAAACGGATTCCAGGTCGGAGTCCTCGTATACTTAAGATAGCCGACATTCGCACCAAGCCGTAAACCGACGCCAGAGCGGATCGGCGCCAGCACGACATCGTCATAAGTCTGGAAAGTCACGCCGACGCCGCCCACAAGATAGGCCGAGCCGTCAACGCCGGCAAACCGGTTGTATAATTGATCCACATGCCGCAAATTGTAAACAAGTATGAGCGTTTTTGATCCTTCGGCACCGAAATCATAGCCGAATGACGGTCCTTGCCAGTAGATCCGGTGGGTGCCCGCGTTCTTGGTGTGGAGCGTTCCTTCGCCGTAGCGGAGGCCCGCGACGAATGCACCGCCGGCTTCCTCCCCTAGAATGTACCCGTTAGGGCGGCCCTGCTTTTCAAAAGCATGTTCGACGACGTTGGCCAATCCCTTCGAGATGCCGCCGAAGAAGCGGTGGCCGGCGCCTACGATCTCGTCGGACGAATAGCTGTCGTCATCATAGGCCGGCGGAGGGGGCACATAGTCGCGCTGCGCGTTGTCCGGCGGGGGCGGAATGTAGTCGCGCGTCGTCGCTGTCGACGCCTGGTAGCCCGAATTCCTGGGATGAAGGGGCGGGCGGCGGCCCGTCACCACGGCGCGGCGCGATCTGTTGAGGCGCACCAGGGCCTTCCTGCGCGCCCTGTTCACCCTGGCCGCGCTGCCATGGCGGCAAATATTCGTCGCTGCGCGTGTTTTGCGCGGTTTGGACCCCGCTCGTCGCTGATCCCGGCGATTGCGCCAGCGCCGCCGGTGTGCCAAGTGCGGCCGCAAGCAAGACGGAAAGCGCCGCAATTCTGGAACAGAGTTTTTTGTTGTGCATCGAAATCACCTTCATCGATTGCATCACCTTACAATTGGAAGGTTTAGCCTTGGTTGCCTATACGTTAAATGCGGCAACGAATCAGCTTCGTCGAAAACTAACGCCGAATTGCCACTAAACTTTGGCCGGGCTCGACTCCACCCCGGTAACACGGCTGCCCCAGGCGATGAAACCGGGATTGATGAAACCATTCCCGATTTTTCCATAGGTCAGTGGCCCGCCGTCTTCCGTTACGACAAAGCCTCCCGCTGCGTTCAGGATCGCGTGGCCGGCCGCCGTATCCCATTCCGAGGTTGGCGAAAGGCGGGGATAGAGGTCGGCGCCGCCATCGGCCAGGACGCCGAATTTCAGCGACGAACTGAAGTTCTGCGTTTCCGACACGCCGAGACTGGCAATATAGCGCACGGTCTCCTCGGACAGGTGCGAACGGCTGGCGACGGCGGTGAGCTTCCCCGGCTCCCCCTGCCGCGTATGCATCTCGGTGAGTTTGAGCGCCTCGTTAGTCTCCCCCCGGGTGGGAGACATGCGCGCTGAGACCGCCTTGCCGGTCGACATGGTCATGTACAGACATTCAATGACCGGAGCGTAGATAAGGCCGAACACGGGCTGCCGGTCACGGATCAACGCGATATTGACGGTGAAGTCCTTCCCGCCGCGCACGAATTCCTTCGTGCCGTCGAGAGGGTCGACAAGGAAAAACGGCTTCTCGGGATCGAGCGCATCGCCAATGACCGAGGCCGATTCCTCCGCAACCACCACGATACCGGTGGCGAGCCGCGCAAGATCGTTGAGGATCATTTCCTCCGCCGCACGGTCGGCATCGGTCACAGGGCTGCCATCATCTTTGTAGGTCACCACGGACGCGGCACTGCGATAACGTAGGATCAGCTCGCCGGCGCTCTGGGCAGTACGGACGAGCGCCATCGCCAATTCGCTGAAATCTTCGTCCTGCATGAAGCCGCCCATGAATGTTTCGCCGGCCTAAAGCATACAGGGAAGGCTCGTTCTAGGACAGCCAATTGCAGCCGATTCGGTCCCTGGAAGCCGTGATCCGCGCTGCGCTTCATCTTTATCCACCAATTTGGGCAGAAAATTATATTTTGATAACAGTTTGTTACGACCAATGCTGGCAAAACCAGTAGCGGTTGCGGGGCAACACGGCTATCGGCAGCCGAGCAGCAGGTTATTGTGGGACGGAAAGCGATGGCTTCTCGATTGGCGGCAGCAAGGGGTTCTGACATGTCGGCGGATGCGATGCTCGACGATCTCAATCTCACGGCATTCATGTCGAGCAAGATCTGTCACGATCTGGTCGGTCCGGTCGGGGCGATCAGCAACGGGCTGGAACTGCTCGAAGAGGAAACCGACGAGGAAACCAGGGCCTATGCGTTCGAGTTGATCCAGTTCAGCGCCTCGGTGGCGCGGGCGCGGCTCGAATTCGCGCGGCTCGCCTATGGTTCGTCCTCCGCGCTGGGCAGCCAGGTCGATCTCGGCCATGCAGGCAATATCGTCAAGGCCTTCGTCGAAGAGGGTAAGCACAAGCTGCATTGGAACACTTTCGCCGGCGGCATCGAGAAAACCAAATTGCGGCTGCTGCTCACACTGATCACCGTATCGATGACCGCGGTTCCGGCGGGCGGCGACGTCAAGGTGTCCGTTTTGGGAAGCGATGCGGCCGCGCGCTTCGAGATTTGCTGCTCGGGGCGCGGCGCGCGTATTCCGGAAGGGGTCGAGGACATGTTCCGCGGCAAGTCGTCGGACATCGATCCGCGCTCCATCGTCGGTTATTATGCGCTGCGGCTCGCGCAATCCTCCGGCATGGCGTTAACGGTACGGAAAGACGGCGCGGATATCGTCTTCGAAGCCGATACCCACCGTTAACTCAGGATCCTGGCAGGCGCGTCTTTTCCCCGCTGGTTCCGACCGGAGCTCTCCGTGCTGCGTCGTTTCATTTCCCGTTTCTCACCGAGAAAACTTTGCCTGATCGCGGATAACAGCGCCGCGATCAGAAGCGCGGCCAGCTCGATCCTGCGCGATCTGCGGTTCCATGTGACGGAGGCCGAGGACGGGCAGGAGGCGCTCTTCAAATGCCGCCAGCGCACGCCGGATGCGATCCTCATCGATGGGCGCATGGCGCATGTGGACGGCTTCGAATTCTTACGCGCCCTGAAGGACCGGGCGTTCGCTGGTCAGCCGAAGATCATTTTCTGCACCTCCGACCGCGATCCTTCGAAAATTGCCCGGGCGATCGAGGCCGGCGCGCATGAATATGTCATCAAGCCCTTCGACCGCAGCATTTTGACGGCGAAGCTGGAGCGGCTTGGGCTGACGGCTTAGCAAGTGCGCCAGAGACAGCGCTAACTAATGGATAGAGCTGGCGCTGAAAAGACGTCTGACAATGTCCGCTTAAATCAACAGAATCATACCAGCTTATGGTGCCTGATATTAGTTGCGATGGCGGCTATGGCACCGAGTGGCCGCAAGCTCTGCGTAGAGCGCATGCGGTAGCAGACGCCGCTGCTCGTCTTCTCGCCGGCGATATGGTAGCCGATGGCTACCGCCGGCTCATATGAAGAACGTATTTTGTCGTGCTGAGTACAGATACGGAATTCGCGACAGCTCCAATAGCGGACTCATGCGGAAGCCGAGCTCAACGCCGGTGTCACCAGGTTACGACGCGGCTCCCGGCAAACTTCGTCACAACAACTCTGATATCATGTATCCGATGCAGAGCGCTAAGTTGGAAGCCGCGGCCCATATGCTTCCCCTTTGTCACAGGAGCGCCGGATATCTTCTCGTCGAAACGCCTACAGGATGCCCGCAAGGATGCGTCGGCTATATCTTCTTCCCCGCGGTCGCCGCTGTCGGCATCAGTGCCGTGCTGGCCGCTCCGCTCGGCGCCTGGATGACCTATTGCGCGCCCGTCATCATTCTCAAGCGTCTCTTCGCCTTTCTCCTGCTCTGCGCCGCTGGTAATCTCGCTTACAAGACGTTCTCCCCGGCGCTGCCGCCCCCGCGCGACGCCGTTGCCAGTGCGAATGTTTCGCCGGTGAAGATGTCTCCGCCGACTCCAATGAGGAAACCGGCCGCCACTTATCGATCCGCCGCTCCAGCAAACTTCGGAACGGGAGAGCCGCCGGAGCCTGCCGAGCCTGCCTCTATCTTTCCTCCGCCGCCAAGCTGGGTCGGATCGCCCGCGCCGCGGATGTGAATTTTGCGGTCGCTTTTTGAGCCATGCCCATAAAAAAAGCGCCAAGTCGCCCTGGCGCTATAAGTTTGCCCGCCGGAAATCCGGCCCGCGCGGGCAGGTGGTTCGGCGGCTTACGCGGCCGCCGATGAATGATCCTTGGGATCGCGCAGCACATAGCCGCGTCCCCATACGGTTTCGATGTAATGGTCGCCGCCGGTCGCCATGGCGAGCTTCTTGCGCAGCTTGCAGATGAACACGTCGATGATCTTCAGTTCCGGCTCGTCGATGCCGCCATAAAGGTGGTTCAGGAACATTTCCTTGGTCAGGGTGGTGCCCTTGCGCAGCGAGAGCAGCTCCAGCATCTGATATTCCTTGCCGGTCAGATGCACGCGCTCATTGCCGACCTCGACGGTCTTGGTGTCGAGATTGACGATCAGATCGCCGGTGTTGATGACCGACTGGGCATGGCCCTTGGCGCGGCGCACGATGGCATGGATGCGCGCGACCAGCTCGTCCTTATGAAACGGCTTGGTCATGTAGTCGTCGGCGCCAAAGCCGAGACCGCGGACCTTGTCCTCGGTGCCGGCCATGCCGGAGAGGATCAGAATGGGCGTTTTGACCTTGCTCACCCGCAGCGTGCGCAGGACTTCGTAGCCGCTGATATCCGGCAGGTTGAGGTCCAGGAGAATGATGTCGTAGTCGTAAATCTTGCCGAGATCGACACCTTCCTCGCCCAGATCGGTGGTGAAGACGTTGAAGCCTTCCGAAAGCAACATAAGCTCGATGCTCTGGGCCGTGGCGCTGTCATCTTCGATAAGCAATACCCTCATCCTGATTCCTCTTTTTATTTCGAAGCCCGGCGAGCCGGTTCGCCTTGCATCTCCCCTCAGCCTGGGGAGGCGCGGTCGGGCAGGGTTAATTCCAAGTCAAAGGTAAACGGAACAGGTTAACAAAAGACTGAGTTACAGGAGTTTGGGTGGCACCTTTAAGGGCCATGGTACAGTACGTACACACGCGCGGCGTGCAGAAGAACGCACGGGGTCGCGACTCGAACAACGGCAAGACTACGCAAAAACCGTGACGGAACGCGGGCACATTCGAGAAATTTCGGACAAATATGGAATCTTGGCTGGAAAGGCGGAAATGCCTCGCCACACAAGGATACCGGCCCGCTTCGCCGAAAAATATTACCTAAATTATGAGAACTCCGTCGGCGGGCATATCCGCCGATCCGCTCACCGCCCCTCGATCCTGCGCCGCCACATGCGGGTTGCGCGAATCACCACAAATCAAAATTAGCAGAATTTGTGACGCATCCATAGGTTGCGCACCGGTTATATCGCATAAGGGGCAAGTCTGTGACATCGCTGCTACGCCCTCTTGTGGTTTACCGCAGTTTAATGTCTCGCAGGCATCATATGCGTGGGCCAATCCGCGATGTCTTTGGGTTTATGGGGACTTCGCAAAGAGAGAGGAGATGCTTGCCGCCGTGCCAGCGCGGCGCGAGCGTGTGCGCGCGATGAAATCAAATGACACTTTATTGAAGCTGCGCCGATTCGAGGTGAACGAAAAGCGGCAGAAAGTCTCCGAAATCGACCTGATGATCGGTGACTTCAAGCGGATGGCCGAAGATCTTACGCACCAGATCAAGGTCGAGGAGGAGAGCTGCGGGGTGCGCGATGTCAACCATTTCTCCTATCCGACCTATGCCAAGGCTGCCCGTCAGCGGCGGGACAATCTGCTCGCCTCGATCTCGGCGCTGGAAGCCAAGCAGGAGGAAGCCAAAGGCCAGCTTGTCGAGGCGCAGGAGGAACTGAAGAAATCCGAACTGGTGGAAGAGCGGAGCCTCATCGATCATGACAGGTCGCACCCGGGCAGCCACAACCTGAACACGGCTACCGCCGGGCATTTTCAATCATTGGGTACACGCCCCTGACCAGCCGGCCGCCTGATGCCCGAAGCGTTCACTGTCTGGGTCGTCTGGGTCGATGCGCGAGCCTCCAGCGCCTGAAATCACCTGCCTAATGCGCCTAGCTGACGCTCTCCTGCAACGCGGGAGCGTCAGCCTTGTTAGCAGCGGGGCGGATTTCCTTGCATATTGCCTGAAAATTTCAAAACTACAGGCATGTAAGGAATTGAGTTGTGCCATCCTTCGATATCGTTTCACAAACCGACCTGGCAGAGGTCGATAACGCCCTTCAGAATCTCGCCCGGGAAGTTACCCAGCGCTATGATTTCAAGGGATCGAACAGCCGTGTCGAACGCAAGGATAGTGAGCTCACCATCCACGCGGACGACGATCTCAAGCTCAAGCAGATGCATGAATTGCTGCAAGGGCATCTGGCCAAGCGGAAGATCGAACCCGGCGTGCTCGACTATAAGACGCCGGAAAAGGCGGCCGGCCAGTCCGTCCGGCAGGTCGTGGCCATCAAGACCGGCATCGACAAGGAACTGGCGCGGCGGCTGGTGAAGGACATCAAGAACGCCAAGCTCAAGGTGCAGGTGGCCATCCAAGGGGATGAGCTGCGCGTCACCGGCAAGAAGCGCGACGACCTGCAAGAGGTCATTGCGTATGTGAAGGCGTTGGACATCGAGCAGCCGCTGCAGTTCACGAATTTCCGCGACTAGAGCAGGCAAGCAGGAGCGGGGGAAGGAATGCGTGCCGTTGCAAGTTTTTCAGGAATGGCGTTGGTCACGGCGTTGAGCGCTTGCGGGCCGATGGCGGGGCTGCCGGACATGTCGCTTTTCAACGGTGGCAACGCCGAGACGACGGCGGCAAGCAAGCCTGAAGCTGCTCCAGCCGTAGAGGTCGCAGCGGCTCCGCCCTTGCCGGCGCGAAATGCTCGCAAGCGTCAGGTTAAGAAGCCGGGAACTCAGCTGGCCGCTGCTTCGCGCCCGAAAGCAGACAAACCCGAGGAAGAAAAGCCGAAAGAAGAACAACAAACATCCTTGTCGCTTCCCGGCCTGTCGGACGTCAAGCTCTTCGCGGCCACCGCCTATGCGCCGGATTCGGTGAGTTGGGATGGCGCGCCGGTCGCCGTCTACACGCAGCTCGCGCAGCAAATCCGTGCATGCTGGCTTGCCCCCGGAAAGACCAAGCTCACCAATCACGGTTTCCACGCCGAAGTTTCCCCGAACGACAGCGACAACGCAAAAATCATCATTTACGAGAAGGATCCGCAAGGTAAGCGCGGCGTGCAGGCTTTCCGGATCAACATCAGTGGCGGCAGCAACAGCTCCACGGTGCAGAGCGAGAACCGGCGCCTCGACAAGACGCTGGATGTGGCGTTCAAGGCCGATCTCGCCCGCTGGTCGAAAGGCGATCAGGGGTGCAAGGGATAGTGTGACGCCGCGCTGCAATATAGAGCGCTTCCCGAAAAGTGTTACGCGGTTTTCGGATAAGAAGCGCGATCAAGCAAAGAATTGAGAGCGGTTTCCGATCGAATGAAGCGGAACGCTAGAAGCATCATCGCGGAAAGTGGTCCCTTCCTGGTCGTCGCGAAAAATGATGCGCAAACAAAGAATCTAAACACGTCGCTCCGGCTGGCCCCGCGCGCAATTTTGACAATTTCGCCATCTAACACATCAATGGGGAAAATTACGGGTATCGGGGGACAGGCTTGCGCAAGGCGGTGACCGGCCTCCTGTGTCTTGCGGCGCTGCTTGTTTGCGGCTGCGCCAAGAAAGACCCGGCGGTCGCGCGCGTCGAAGGATCCGAGCCGCAGCGCCTGTCGTTCGGCGCACCCGCAGCCGTGCAAAAATCTTTTACCGATCAGATGAAGGCGTGCTGGTTCACCGGGCCGTCGGCTTTGCTGACCGGCTATCAGTACGATACCAAGCCTGCCGTCGCGGACACGAGAGAAGGACTGGTCGAACTCCAGCAGATCAGCATCTTCTCCGGCCAGGGCCAGCAGGCCCCACTCTTCGTGATTCAATTTCATGCCTTCAACGAGAACACGCTGATTTCCACCCGCAATCTCTCCTTGCCCGTTGAATTGGCTGCAAGGATGAAGCGCGACGTCGAGACGTGGATTTTCGGACGTGACGAGTGCAAGGAAGCCGCGCCGCCTGCGGGATATGCCGGCGTACCGAACCTTGCCCCGCAGAGCTCCTCGGTTTTGCAACACGGCCCGACAGGCGGCTGGACATCGAAATAGCAAGGCGATGCCGGCAACGAATTCGAAGGGTGTTGCGGACCTGCGCTTTAGGTGGGAATGCATCAGATCGGCCGCGATCGGCTGGCTAGCAAAGGCTGCTAGGAGCATTTTCCAGCAAAGTGGGTGCCGGTTTGCGTCGAGAAAATGCGACCAAACAAAGAGATAGAGCCGCGTTCCGATGTAATCGGAACGGAAAGGCTCTAGAATTCGAAGGCGTTTTGCGCCGGATGGGCGTTGCTCCGCTGAACGCGCAGATTGACGATCGCCTGACCTGACAGCTCATTCAGCCGTGCCGCGACCATCGACCGGTGACAATGCATCGGCGATTTCTCCAGACACAACAGGCAGACGGATTCATTGGCGGCGAAAGCCGAGCGCCCGTTCGAGGCCGTCGCGGCCCTCGGGCGCATCCAGATGCGCGGAGAAGATTTCACGGAAGGCGGCCGCATGTCCGGCCCGCGCCGCTTCCCGTCCTGCCGGCGGGTTGCCCAGCGGCCGAATATGGGTGTAGTCAATGCCATAATCGGCAAGTGCGGCACGCAACTCGTCCGTCGAAAACTCGCCGCGCTTCGAGTAGGGGGACTCGCGGATATCAAGAAGGCGGGTGATACCCGCTCGCGTCAGGGTCGCGATCAGATCCTCGATCGCGGCGCCTTCGTAACCGATGGTGTGGATGTCCGGCAAGGTCACGGCTTGCATTCCGCCCGCAATCCCTCGGCGCGCCTCATCGCCGATTTGCGGATCGTAGCCGGATGCAGTTGACGATGGGCCGAAATCGCCGATTTTTCCCCGGCTATTTGGCGCTCAGGCGCGGTAGTCCTGAACGCGGGTCGCGCGCAACCCCGGCAGGCCGTGACGCTCGATCGAGCGCTGCCAGCTCAGGAATTCGTCCACTGTCAGCCGGTAGCGAGCGCATGCGTCGGTCAGGCTGAGCAATCCCCCGCGCACGGCGGCGACAACCTCGGCCTTGCGGCGGATGACCCATCGCTTCGTCGTCACCGGCGGCAAGTCGGCTATGGTGAGCGGACTGCCGTCCGGACCCATCACGTATTTGACGCGCACCCTGTACTGTTCGGCCATGGTACTCTCTACAATCAACTTGACCTGTAAAAGAAACTTACGCCAGCGCGCTTAATATTGGCTTAAGCCCCACAGTTAACAAAGAGTAGAAATATGAAACCTTGGCGTGAATGACGTAAATATATACAACTTATTCGGGAATAACGGCGTTCTATTTTTATGATCGCTGTATTTGTCGTAAGTATAACGAAGTTAATTTTGCCTCTGCAGAATTCTAAGCTGTATCAGCTTCGTACACCGTCACGGCGCCCAGCCGCACCGACGGCCCGAAAACCGCCGCTGCAAACATCCGCGGACAAAGCCGTCTTTGGACGGAATTCATTGATGTCGCGGGGCTGGATGCCTGCCATACTGCGCCCAAATCTCAATCGGGAGCTTATGCATGCGTGGGAAACGTTGGCGGCGGATCATTCTCTGGCTTCTCGCCGTCATTGTCGGCGTTCCGGCAATCGGTGCGGCGTCTGGCTATTATTGGTGGAGCCGCGGCCTTCCGCAACTGGCGGGCGAAGTGCGTCTCAACGGCCTGGGCGCCGATGTCCGTGTGATCCGTGACGCGCATGGCGTGCCGCATATTTTCGCGGCCGATATGAAGGATGCGGCGCGGGCGCTCGGCTATCTGCACGCCCAGGACCGGTTCTTCCAGATGGACATCACGCGGCGCGTGACCGAGGGCCGCCTCGCCGAAATCATCGGCCCGCGAGGGTTGAATCTCGACCGGCTGTTCCGCACCGTCGATCTCGCCGGGACCGGAGAGAAGAGCTTTGCCGCGCTCTCGCCCGAGATGAAAGCGCATCTGCAAGCCTATGCGGACGGCGTCAATAGCTGGCTCCGCGAGAGCGGGCAGGCTTTGCCGCTGGAATATACGCTGCTCGGTTTCGCCCCCGAGCCATGGCGGCCGCAGGATTCGGTGGCTTGGGGCAAGGCGATGGCCTGGAAGCTGAGCGCCAACTGGCGGCAGGATGCGGCACGGGGCAGGCTCGCGGCGCGCTTCGGCCAGGACCGTGCGGAGCGCCTGTTTCCGCCGAAATTCGACGACTGGCCGGTGACATTGCAGCCGGATATGCCGCGCGGGCCGACAGCGTGGCGCATCGCTGCCGGCCAGCGGATTTCGTCCGCTCGCCAAAGCCAGCGAAGCGATGCTCGACCGGCTGCTGGCGCTGCCGAGCGTCGGCGCGGGCGCATCGAACGAATGGGTCATCGACGGAACCCGCAGCACGACGGGCAAGCCGCTGCTCGCCAATGATCCGCATCTTGAGCTGAACATACCGATCCTCTGGTATCTCGCGCGCATCACCACCCCGGAGCATCACGATTTCGGGTGCGACCGCTCCGGGCGCGCCGCTGGTTCTGCTCGGCCAGAACGGCCACATCGCCTGGGGCTTCACCACGACGGATAGCGACACTCAGGATCTCTTCATCGAGACGGCCACGCCGGGCCAGCCCGAGCATTATCAGACGCCGGACGGACCGCAGCCGATCCGCATGGAAACGGTAACGATCAAGGTGAAGAACGCCGCGGCCGTAGAGATGATACGGCGCGAAACGCGTCATGGGCCGGTTGTTTCAGGCATCGGACCGGAGAGCGAAGGGGTCGGAGCCAAGGACGCCATCATCAGCCTCGCATGGACCGGCCTCAGCACCGAGGACACCTCCGCCGAGGCGTTCTATCGCCTGAATATGGCGCGCAACAAGGATGAGTTCCTGCAAGCGCTGCGGCTGTATAAATCCCCGGCGCAGAACATCGTCTATGCCGATCGCGAGGGGACCATCGGCTTCGTCAATGCAGGGGCGGTGCCGGTTCGCAAATCCGGCGACGGGCGCTATCCGGTGGACGGCGCGAGCGGCGGCAATGACTGGGTCTCGACGGTGCCGTTCGAAGGCTGGCCGCAGCTCTTCAACCCGCCTGCGGGTGCGATCGTCAATGCCAACAACGCCGTGGTGCCGCCGGATTATCCGCATTGGTTCGGCCTCGACCAGTCGGCGGATACCGGGCCAAGCGCATTTCCGAACTGCTCGGCGCCAAACCCCTGCACGACATCGACAGCATGGCGGCGATCCAGATGGACATTCAGGCGGTCCATGCGCGCGATCTCGTGCCGTTCCTGCTCAAACTGCAGCCCGATACGCCGCTGGAGCGCCAAGCGCTCGACCTCCTCAAGGGGTGGGACTTCGCCGCGCATCGCGACCGGCCCGAACCGCTGATCCTCGATTGGTGGCTCCGGCGCATGAACGAGCATCTGCTGAAATCAGGGCTGGACTCCGTTGCGCCTATGTCGGGAGCGCTGAACGCATCCGTGGTCGTGGCGCTGTTGCGCCAGCCGGATGGGTTTTGCCGGACGGAGGAAGCCGGGCCGGACTGTATGAAGGCCGTCAAATCCGCCTTCCGGGAAACGCTGGACGAGCTGGCGCGGCGCTACGGCAACGACGTCTCCTCCTGGCGGTGGGGGTCGGAGCACATCGCGCTGATGGAAAATCAGGTGATGGACAATGTGCCCGGCTTCCACGCCTTGCTCGGGCAGTCCTTCCCCAGCGACGGCGGCTTCTACTCGGTCAATCGCGGCGGCAGCCTCGGCATACCGGGCAAGGCGCATCCGCTGGTGCGAGGCTCGGGCGCGGGCTTTCGCGGCATTTACGATCTGGCGGACCCGTCGCGCTCGCGCTTCGTCATCGCGACCGGGCAGAGCGGGCATCCGCTGTCGCCGTTTTACGCCGATCAATTGCCGCTCTATCGCGAAGGCAAGAGCATCAGGCTCAACCTTAGCGAGGACGAGTTGAAGGCGAGCAGCAGGGGGACGCTGGTGTTCCGGCGATAGGCGCGGGTTTTGCGATAAGGCCAACGCTCAACGAAAGGAGCGGGCGGGGTGATCCGGCCGCTTCGTCAGTGCGTCGCGGTGGCGGCCCGCGGCTCGGGTTGGGCGGATTCGTCGGATTTCGACCAGCGCTGACGGAGGGCGATGATCTCGCCGACGATGCCGCGCCGGAACAGCAGCACGCAGAAGACGAAGATGATGCCCTGGAAAATCGACACCAAGGCTCCGAACGCCGCCAGATATTGCTGAATCCCCGCGACCAGGAACGCGCCGACCATCGGCCCGAGCACGGTGCCCATGCCGCCCAGCAGCGTCATCAGCACGACCTCGCCTGACGTATGCCAATGGACGTTATTGAGCGTCGCGATCTGGAAGACCAAGGCGAACAGCGATCCCGCGACGCCTGCCAGCCCCGCCGAGATCACGAAGGCCAGCAACTTATAGCGGTCGGCATTGTAGCCCAGCGAGATCGCCCTCGGCTCATTCTCGCGGATGGCTTTCAGCGTCTGGCCGAAGGGCGAATGGATGGTGCGCTGGATGATGAGGAAGCAGATGATGAACATGACGAGCACGAAATAGTACATCGTCAGGCTGTCGTTCAGATCGATGAAGCCGAAGAGATGGCCGCGCGGGATGGCCTGGATGCCGTCCTCGCCATGGGTAAACGGCGCCTGCAGGCAGAAGAAGTAGAGCATCTGGGCAAGCGCCAGCGTCACCATGGCGAAATAAATGCCCTGCCTCCGGATTGCGAGGCCGCCGACGGCAAGGCCAAGGAGTGCGGCAGCGAACGCTCCGCTGAGGATCGCCAACTCCGGCGGTAGAGGCGGGAGCGGGATTTCCCACCACCCCAGATGCGGATACCAGGGATAGGGCAGATAGACCGTTCCGACCTTCGCCAGATGCCCCGTCACATAGGCGGCGAAGCCGAAAAACGCGGCATGCCCGAAGGACAGCAGGCCGACATAGCCGAGCAGCAGGTTGAAGGCCGAGGCAAACAGCGCCAGGCAAAGCGCGCGCATCAGGAATTGCGGGTAGAGGAAGAACGGCCCGGCGATCGCCAGGGCGACGAGCACGACATAGACGACGAGGGTGGCCGTGCCGTTGGACTTCCGTGTCATCAGTTCGCCCTGCCGAAAAGGCCCTGCGGCTTGATCAGCAGGACGATGGCCATCACCACGAAAATCACCGTATTCGACGCCTCCGGGTAGAACACCTTGGTCAGCCCTTCCAGCATGCCGAGCATGAAGCCGGTTATGACCGAGCCGAGGATCGAGCCCATGCCGCCGATCACCACGACGGCGAAGACGATGATGATCAGGTTCGATCCCATCAGCGGGTTCACCGAATAGATCGGCGCCGCGAGCACGCCGGCGAAGGCGGCGAGGGCGACGCCCAGGCCGTAAGTCAGCGTGATCATCGCCGGCACGTTGATCCCGAAAGCCTGGACCAGCTCAGGATTTTCGGTCGCGGCGCGCAGATAGGCGCCCAGTCTGGTTTTCTCGATCAGAAGCCAGGTTGCAAGGCAGACCACGACCGAGGCGACAATCACCCAGCCGCGATAGACCGGCAGATACATGAAACCGAGATTAAAGCCGCCGGTCAGCTCCGGCGGCGGCGAATAGGGTAGGCCCGAGGAGCCATACAGCTCACGGAAAACGCCTTCCAGGATGAGCGCCAGGCCGAAGGTCAAGCAGCAGTCCGTAAAGATGGTCGAGCTTATAGAGCTGCTTCAGCGCCACCCGTTCGATGATCATCCCGAACGCGCCGACGATCAGCGGAGCGACGATCAGCGCCGGCCAGTAGCCGATGCCGGCATGTTCGAGCAGCAGGTAGGCCGCGAAGGCGCCCATCATATAGAGGGCGCCATGCGCGAAGTTGATGATGTTGAGCATGCCGAAGATCAGGGCCAACCCAAGGGATAGCATGGCGTAGAAAGCGCCGTTGATCAGCCCGACCATGAGCTGCCCGAACAGCGCCTGCGGTGGTATCCCAAGGATCGCCCAGATCTCCTGCATCACAGGCTCCCTTACTTCACCAGCGGGCAGCCGAATTCGGCCTTCATCGGACGGAACGCCTCGTCGCCCGGGATGACTTTCAGGATCTTGTAAGTAGTCCCAAGGTCCCTTCGACTCTTCCGGCTTCTTCACCTGCACCAGAAGCATGTCGTGGACCATGCGGCCGTCTTCGCGGATCTTGCCGTTCTTGGCGAAGAAGTCGTTGATCGGCATTTCCTTCATCTTGGCGACGACGGCCTTGGCTTCGTCGGTCTTGGCGGCGTCGACGGCCTTCAGATAATGCATGGTCGCTGGAATAGACGCTGGCCTGAACCATGGTGGGCATCTTGCCGCCGTGCTTTTCCGCGAATTTCTTCGCCCAGGCGCGGCTTTCGTCGTCGCGGTCCCAATACCAGCCGTCGGTGATGACCAGGCCCTGCGCGGTCTTCAGGCCGAGGCTGTGAACGTCGGACAGGAAGACCAGCAGGCCCGCCAGTTTCTGGCCGCCCGCGACCAGGCCGAATTCGCCGGCCTGCTTGATCGAGTTGATCGTGTCGGCGCCCGCATTGGCGAAGCCGACCACCTTGGCGCCGGAGCGACTGCGCCTGCAGCAGGAAGGACGAAAAGTCGGTCGTGCCGGGGAAGGGATGGCGCACGGCGCCGACGACCTTGCCGCCATTGGCGATCACGGCGGCCGTGGTGTCTTTTTCCAGCGCATGGCCGAAAGCATAGTCGGCGGTGATGAAGTACCAGGTGTCGCCGCCTTCCTTCACCAGCGTGCCGCCGGTGCCCTTGGCCAGCGCGTAGGTGTCATAGGCGTAGTGGATGCCGGTCGGCGAGCACTTGCCGCGGTCAGGTCCGAGGACGCCGCCGAGGAATTCAGATGGATGCGGTTCTTGTTCTTGGTGATTTCCTGTACCGCCAGCGCCACGGACGAGGTCGGCACGTCGGAGATGACGTCGACATTTTCCGTGTCGATCCACTGGTTGACGATGTTGGAGGCGATGTCCGGCTTGTTCTGATGGTCGGCGCCTACGATTTCGATCGGCTTTCCGAGCACCTTGCCGCCGAAATCGTCTGCCGCCATTTGCGCCGCCAGTGACGCCGCCCTTGCCGCCGAGATCGGCATAGGGGCCGGACTGGTCGTTCAGCACGCCGATCTTGACGACGTCGCCGGAGACCTGGGCTTGCGCCGACGCCGAAACCGGCGGCCAACGCGCAGGCCGCAGCCAACAATGTCAGTTTCTTCATTGGTATTCCTCCTTGGATTATCTTTTCTCCCGGCATCGACTCGAGGGGCGTCAAACGCCAAGATAAGTTTGCAGTTTCCCCTTATTCGCCGCGAGCGCGTCATTGCCGATCATATCGATCACATGGCCATGCTCGACGACATAGTGCCGATCCGCCACGGTCGAGGCAAAATGAAAATTCTGCTCGACCAGCAGTATCGTAAATCCCTTGTTCTTCAGCGTTCGTATCATCTCGCCGATCTGCTGCACGATCACCGGCGCGAGCCCTTCGGTGGGTTCGTCGAGCAGCAGGAACTTGGCTCCGGTGCGCAGAATGCGCGCGATCGCCAGCATCTGCTGCTCGCCGCCGGACAGCTTGGTGCCCTGGCTGCCGGCGCGCTGCTTGAGGGCGGGAAACATCCGGTAAATCTCGTCGATCGACATGCCGCCGGGCTGGACTTTCGGTGGCAGCAGCAGGTTCTCGCGCACATTCAGGCTGGCAAAAATGCCCCGTTCTTCCGGGCAATAGGCGACGCCCTGCCGCGCGATGGCGTTCGAGGGCAGCGAAATCGTTTCGGCGCCCTTGAAGCGGACCGAGCCCTGGCGCTTGCCTAGAATCCCCATGATGGCGCGCATGGTCGTCGTCTTGCCGACGCCGTTGCGCCCGAGCAGCGTCACCACCTCGCCGTCCCGCACCTCGAAATTCATGCCGTGCAGAACGTGGGACTCGCCGTACCAGCCATGCAGGTCTTTAACCGAAAGCAACGGCTCAGGCATGTCCGGTCCCCATATAGGCGTCGACGACGTCCGGATGCTTCGACACTGTCTCGTAAGGCCCTTCCGCCAGAATTTCGCCGCGCGCCAGCACAGTGATGACGTCGGAGAGGTCGGCGACCACGGAAAGATTGTGCTCGATCATCAGCACGGTCCGGCCTTTGGCGACCTTGCGGATCAGTTGGGAGATCCTTGCCACATCCTCGCGGCCCATGCCGGCCATCGGCTCGTCGAGCAGCAGCATCTCCGGTTCGAGCGCGATCGTGGTCGCGATTTCGAGGGCGCGCTTGCGGCCATAGGGGAGTTCCACGGCCTGCCGGTCGGCGAACCCCGCAAGGCCGACTTCCTCCAGAAGCGCAAGCGCCTGCGCGTTCAGCACATCGACGGAACGGTCCGATTTCCAGAAATGGAACGACGTGCCGAGCTTGCGCTGCAAGGCGATGCGGACATTCTCCAGCACTGTCAGATGCGGGAAGGTCGCCGAGATCTGGAACGACCGCACCAGCCCCCTGAGCGCGATCTCATAGGGCTTGTCGCCGGTGATATCGACGCCGTTGTAAAAAATTTGCCCCCGCGTGGGGGTGAGGAATTTGGTGATCAGATTGAAGCAGGTCGTCTTGCCGGCGCCATTCGGCCCGATCAGCGCATGGATCGATCCGCGCCGGACTTTCAGGTCCACATTGTTAACGGCGACGAAGCCTTTGAACTCTTTGGTGAGCCCATTCGTACGAATTATGAAGCCCTCTGTCATTAATCCGGCCTAGCTCCTTGGCGGCTCGACAGCTTTAAGATCGCCCCTTCAATCGCCACTGTAAATTAGCAAGTGGTAGGGCGTCGTTAAAGAACGCGGCGAAATGCAGAGGGTGAGCGTGTGCCCCCATCGGTCCGGTGCGACGCGGCGACACTCGCGCGTTCACAACCGCTCATTTCTTCCCATCTTCGCGTTCGAAATGCTATAGAAATCAAGATAATCGCTCGCATAGGGATCAAAAAATGCTTGGGTTTTCCGCTGGCATCGCCGTTCTCCTCCTCACCTTCTTCGTTTTTTGGCGGGCTCTCCCCAGCGGCGGAGAGAAGTACCGCTTCGCCGACACTGAATGGGAACCCTATGTGGGCGTGGCGCTGACGGCTGGCCTAGCCCTGGGCCTGGCTCTGGTGCTCTCCAGCGTGCTCGGCATGGTGGGCAGCTAAGCTCGAAGGAGGCGCACGGTAGACCGGCGCCTCCCGTCTCGCATGCTCATCGATAGAGATAGTTCGGGAGGAACAGCCCGATCTGCGGGAATGTGTAAAGCAGGACCATCGATATAATAACCAGGAACAGATAGGGCAGCACACCCCGGAAGATATCGTTGATGTTGACGTGCGCCGGCGCAACGCCCTTGAGATAGAACGGCGCCATCGCGACGGGCGGCGACAGGAACGACGTCTGAATATTCAGCGCGACCAGCAGGCCGAAAAACAGTGGATCGATGTTGAATGTGTGCAGGAGCGGCAGGAAGATCGGCATGAAGATGACGATGATCTCGGTCCATTCCAGCGGCCAGCCCAGCACGAAGATGATGATCTGAGCCAGGATCAGGAAGCCGAGCGGCGACAGTTCCATATATTTGACGAACTGTGCGATCGGCTCGTGTCCGCCGAGATAGGCGAACACCGCCGAAAACAGGAAAGACCCGATGAACAACCAGCAGACCATGGCCGTGGTCCGGGCGGTGAGGAACACGGATTCCTTGAGTTTGGTTATGGTCAGAGAGCGGTAGCCGGCGGCCAGGACTAAGCGAGCCGAGCGCGCCCATGGCGGCTGCCTCTGACGGCGTCGCCAGGCCGAACACGATCGAGCCGAGTGCCGCAAATATCAGCAGCGCGAGCGGCAAGAACGATGTGGCGAGCGCCCACAGGACTTTAAGGAACGGCACGTTCCGTTCCTCGATCGGCAACCTCGGCGCCAGCGACGGATTGAGCAGCGACATGATCATCGTAAAGAGGATGTACAGGCTCGCCAGCATAAGGCCGGGGAAAAAGGCGCCGGCATAAAGCTTGACGACAGATACGCCGGCTGTTGCGCCGTAGAGGATCAGCATGACGCTGGGCGGAATCAGGATGCCGAGACACCCCCCTGCGCAGATCACGCCCGCGGACAGTTTGATATCGTAACCGGCGCGGAGCATGGCGGGCAGGGCGAGAAGGCCCATCAACGTCACCACCGCGCCGACAATGCCGGTGGCGGTCGCGAAGATGGCGCAGGTGGCCAGTGTCGCAATGGCGAGCGCGCCCGGCATCGGGCCCGCTGCAAGCTGCAAGGAACGGAACAGCCGGTCGAGGATGTTCGCCCGCTCGATGATGTAGCCCATGAAGACGAAGAGCGGGATGGAGATCGAGAACGTCGTTCGTCATCACCGAATAGGTGCGCTGGACGAGAAGCGGCCAGACCAGGTCGCCCATCGCCCAGTAGCCGAAGAAAACGCCGAGCGCCATGAGCGTGAAGGCGATCGGGAAGCCGAACATGATCAAGACGACGAACAGCCCCAGCATCGCCACGCCGAGTTCGGGATTGGTCAACCCCAGCATCTAGATATCCCCCTTGGCGAGGCCGGCATTCTCCGCCTTGCGCATCTCCGATTGCTTTTTCTGCTCGGCTTCGTCGATCAGCATTTTTTCGAGTTCTTCGACGTCGTGCAGACGCTGCGGCCATTCCCCCGTCCTGATGCAAATGATGCATCGTATGGCTTCGACCACGCCTTGCATTACCATCAGCACCCCGACGATGGGAATAAGTGCCTTGAAATGATAGACGGGTGGTCCATCCGGGCTTGCTGCGGAATGTTCGTTCATGATCCAGGACATTTTGGCAAAATCGTAGCCCGCATAGATGAAGGCGAGCATGCCTGGGAAGAAGAATAGGATGTACAGCAGCAGGTCCGTGGAGGCCTGCGCGGCGCGGCGACCATTGCCGGTAGAGAAAGTCACCGCGGACATGCCCGTTGCGGGCAAGGGTGTAGGGTCCCGCCAGCATGAACAGCGTGCCATAAAGGATGTAGGACGCATCGAACGCCCAGGTGGTCGGCGCGCCGAACACATAGCGCGAAAACACCTCATAGGCGGTTGCGAACGTCAGAATGAGAATGGACCAGCCGAAGATCTTGCCGACCCATGTGCTGATCTCGTCAACCAGGAATAAGAGGCGTTCCATGCTCTTCTCCGGCGTCGCAGGTTTTCTGGATTATTTGGGTGCGGATGAATGGAAAGACCCGGGCGATTGTTTGTCGCCCGGGCTGATCGCATCTAGGCGAAGAAATGCTTGTAAGCGGTTTCCAGGGCGGTACTGCCGAGATTGTTCACCTGGAGATAGGCCTGGGTGCGCTTCACCCATTCCTTCTGCGAGGCGATGACCTTGGCGAAGAACGGCTCCTTCGACTGGTTCTCGATCACCTTGTCCCAAGCGGCGAGTTGCGCTTTGAGCACGTCGTCGGGGGTCTTCACGATGTTCACGCCGCGCGCCTTGATCGCTTCCAGATCCTTGGAATAGCGGTCATAGGCGAGCGTTTCCTGATCGGCGGTCGCGGCGAACGCGGCATATTTGAGGATCGCCTTCAACTCGGCCGGAAGGGCATCGTGCTTGGTCTTGTTAAAGATGACCTCGAAGGATTCCATCTGCTGATGGTGGCTGCCGAGCATGTAGTTCTTCGACACGTCCGGGAAGCCGAGCAGGATGTCTGATGACGGGTTGTTGAACTCCGCGGCATCCAAGAGGCCGCGGTCGAGCGCCGGCACGATTTCGCCGCCCGGCATGATCGTTACCGCAGCGCCCAACTCCTTGAACAAGTCAGCGGAGAGGCCGACGGTGCGGTATTTGATGTTCTTGAGGTCATCCGCGGTCTTCACTTCCTTCTTGAACCAGCCGAGCGGCTGCGTCGGCATCGGGAAGTAGAGATAGCCAACCAGGTTCAGCTTGAGGACGTCATTGACCAGCTCCTTGTACAGAGCCTCGCCGCCGCCCCGGTAGAACCAGGCGAGAAAGCCATGCGCGTCCCAGCCGAATGAGGGCGGAGTGCCGAACAGCGAGTAGGCCTTATGCTTGCCGTACCAATAGGCGCATACGCCATGACCGGCGTCGAGAATGCCGGAATGGACGGCGTCGGACATCTGGAAGGCCGGCACGACCGCGCCTGCTGCGAGCACGTCCAGCTTCAGCCGGCCGCCGGACATCTCATTGACCTTGGTCGCGTAATCGACAGCCATTTCATGGAAAATGTCCTTGGTCGGCCAAGTGGACTGGTATTTCCACGTCATGGTTTGAGCGCGTGAGACCTGCGGAAAAGCGACGGTCGCGGCTGTTGCACCGGCGACGACCGCGCCACCTTTAAGAAATTTCCGGCGGCTGACGGACTTCTTACCTGCTTTATTTTTCTCAGACATACATACCTCCCTTGAAACGGTTACTTCATCACGATGGAGCCATTTATTGGTTTTATGCGGCTCTCATGTTCAGGCCATTCGGTGGCTTCGGCCTGCTAAGAAGTTCGGCGGAATTGCGGACATTGCATGACAGCTCAAAAATACCTGTCCGGCAACTGTTCGTTAGTAGGATACCGAAGCTTAGGCGATCATGTTGCGTCAAACGACGCCATATGGCGGCTCCTTTCCGTTCAGCACGGCATCGATGTTGTCGAGTGCGGCAAAGCCCATTTCGTTGCGCGCTTCAACCGTCGCCGAGCCGAGATGCGGCAGGAGAAAGGCGTTAGGCACAGTATAATAGCCTTCGTTAATTCGTGGTTCGCCCCGGAAAACATCGAGCCCGGCATAAGCGAGGCGGCCTGATTTGAGCGCCGCGATCAGATCTTCGTCAACGACGAGGTCGCCGCGCGCGGTGTTCACCACGATGGCCCCTTGCGGCAGCCGCTCGATGGACCGCGCATTGAGCATCGATTGGGTCTCGGACGTCGATGGCGCATTGATCGACAGGACATCGCTCACCGCCAGGAGGCTATCCAGGCTCTCATGGTACACAGCGCCGAATTCTTCCTCGGCCGGCAGACGTCTCCTATTGTGATAATGGATGACCATGTCGAAGCTGCGGGCGCGTTTCGCCAGCGCCTGGCCGATCTTGCCCATGCCGAAAATGCCCAGCCGCTTGCCGTCGAGGCGCCGGCCGAGAAGCTGCTGCGTGTGCCAGCCGACCCATTGGCGGTCGCGAATCATCGCTTCGCCCTCGGGCGCGCGCCGCGCCGCGCCCAGCACGAGCAGCATGGCGATTTCAGCGGTTGCGATGGTGACCGCATCGGGCGTGTTGCCGATGCGCAGCCCCTTTTCGCGGGCGGCGTTGACATCAATGTGATCGAGGCCCGCGGAGAAGGTCGAGGCGATCTTCACGCTCGAAGGCAGCCGGCCGATCACCTCGCGGGTAAGCTTTTCGCTGGAGCAGATCAAGAGAGCGTCGGCGCCCTCGGCGATTGCGATGAGCTCATCGACGCTAAGGACGCGGTCTTCCAGATTGCGGATGGCATCGTAATCGCGGACGGCGCGTTCCTCGACCAGAGGCGGAAGCCGCCGCGTCAGGACGATTTTTTGCCGGTTCGCCAAATTTTCCCCCAAGGCTACTTGTAATTCGTTCCACGATATGGAAGTCCATACCGAATTGCAACCGGGTGATTGGAATGAAAATCCAGGCGAGCACAGCCGAGGTGGCGGTTACCGGCCAGCCGGCTAATCCACGTACCGCTCGTGGCGATACAGTGCAATCGCTGACAAGGGCGCTCGGCCTTCTGAACGCCCTCGCCCGGCACGATCAGGGCCTCGGCCTCAGCGAAGCCGCGAAGGAGACCGGGCTTGCCGTCTCGACCGCGCATCGGTTGCTCAGCACATTGCAGCACGAAAATTTCGTGCGCTTCGACCCGGAGCGGAGCGTGTGGATGATCGGCGTGCAGACATTCATCGTCGGCAGCGCTTTTCTGCGCGCCCGGGAACTGACCGGTGTTGCGCGCCCGCTCATGCGCCAGCTGATGGAAAGGAGCGGCGAGACCGTCAATCTCGCCGTGGAAGAAGGCGGCGAAGCAATTTACGTGGCTCAGATCGAGTGCCGCAAGACCATGCGCGCGATCGCCCGGCCCGGCGGCCGCGCCGCGATGCATTGCTCCGGCGTCGGCAAGGCGCTGCTCGCGGCGATGCCGGAAGACGAAGTCGAACGCATCATTGCCCTGCATGGCCTGCCCGCCGCGACGGCCAAGACCATCACCACCCCGGCAGGTTTGCGGGCTGAACTGCAAGCCATCCGCAAGCGCGGATTCGCCATAGACGAGGAAGAAAACGCCATCGGCCTCAGATGCGTGGCGGCGCCCGTCTTCGACGAGCACGGCAAGCCGATCGCCGCGATTTCGCTCTCCGGGCCGACGGCGAGGATCGGCGACGATCTGTTGCTTTCCTTGGGCGAGGCTGTGCTCGATGCCGCCCGCCAGATCACGTCGGGCCTCGGCGGCGGCGCGTCAACCGCGAAATAGATCCTGAGATTGCCCATCAATTTTTCTTTCCGAAATCCGGGACGGCCATTCTCGTCCTCGCGGCAACCGCGCGCTCCTGGAACCATACGCAAGTTCGCAGTTTTCCGCATGGTGGAGAGCCATCCTATTTTCTTGTCAGCGGCGGATGCCCGCTTTACCACTAATGAGTAACCGGAGAGGTGAGCCATGGCATCAGCAACGACAAATTCGCACGGATTGCAGCTTCCAGACGGGATGGAAATCACCGGTGCGATCAAGCCAGGCTATGAGCGCATCCTGACGCTCGACGCGCTGGGCTTCGTCGCCGAACTCGTCCGCGCCTTCGAGCCGCGCCGCCGCCAGCTGATGGAATGGCGCGAGCATCGCCAGGCTGATCTCGATGCGGGCGCTCTGCCGGATTTTTTGCCCGAAACGCGGGACGTTCGCGAAGGCGACTGGGTCATCCGTGGCATTCCGCAAGATCTGCTCGACCGGCGCGTCGAAATTACCGGTCCGACCACCCGCAAGATGATCGTCAATGCCCTGAATTCCGGCGCCTCGGTGTTCATGGCGGATTTCGAGGATGCACTTTCGCCGACCTGGGACAATGTCATCGAAGGCCAGATCAACCTCCTCGACTATTGGCTCGGCCAGATCGATTTCACCGATCCGGAGAGCGGCAAGGATTACAAGATCACCGGCAAGCCCGCCGTGCTGATCGTCCGGCCGCGTGGCTGGCATCTGCTGGAGGCGCATGTTCGCCTCGACGGCTCGCCGGTGGCCGGCGCGCTCCTCGATTTTGGCCTGTACATGTTCCACAACGCCAAGCGCACGCTGGACCAGGGCAGCGGGCCGTATTTCTATCTGCCCAAGCTCGAAAGCCGCAACGAAGCGCGGCTCTGGAACGAGGTTTTCGAGATGGCGCAACGGCATCTCGGCCTGCCCATCGGCACCATCAAGTCGACCGTCCTGATCGAGACGCTGCCCGCCGCCTTCGAGATGCACGAAATTCTGTTTGAGCTGCGCGACCACATTGTCGGGCTGAATTGCGGGCGCTGGGACTATATTTTCTCCTACATCAAGACACTGCGCGCCAAGCCGGAATATCTGCTGCCGGACCGCACGCAGGTCGTCATGGGCAAGGCATTCCTGAAGGCCTATTCGGAGCTGCTGATCAAGACCTGCCACAAGCGCGGCGCATTCGCGATGGGCGGCATGGCGGCCTTCATTCCCAATCGCCGTGACCTGGAAGCCAATGAGATGGCGCTTACCGCCGTGCGCGCCGACAAGCTGCGCGAGGTGAGCGCCGGCCATGACGGCACCTGGGTCGCGCATCCCGATCTGGTCTTGGTCGCGAAGGAAGTGTTCGACCAGAACATGCCTCAGCCCAACCAGCTCGACAAGCTGCGCGAGGAGGTCCAGGCGGGGCAGGCTCAATTGCTCGAGGTGCACGACGGACCGCGCACCGAGGAAGGCCTGCGCACCAACATCCGGGTCGGCGTGCAATATATCGAGGCATGGCTGCGCGGCAATGGAGCGGTGCCGCTCTACAATCTGATGGAAGACGCCGCCACCGCCGAGATTTCCCGTACCCAGGTTTGGCAGTGGATCAAATATGGCGCGCCGCTCGACGACGGCACGCCGGTAACGCTCGAACTGTTCGACGAGCTGCTGCATGACGAGATGGAGGAGTTGCGGGGCGCGCTTGGCGCGGAAACGTTCGAGGGCGGCCGCTTCGAGGAAGCGATCGACCTGTTCCGCCGGCTGTCCACGTCCGACACGCTGGAGCCATTCCTGACGGTGCCGGCCTACAAATTGATTGCTTGAGCACCCCTCATATGACAGCGAAGCGATCCGGCCCTTCGGGGTGGGACCGGATCGCCTCGCCTTTCGCTCCAGGGGGCTTGGAGCGGGGATTAGAGCCTAGGGGTAGGGGCTCTAATAGCTCTGCTAAGTCTTGTCCTTATATTGCTGGGCGCGCATGGACTTGCGTGTGCGCTCCCAATTCTGGCCCGACAAATTCTCTGCATCGTTTGAATTCTTCTGCGACAGCTCGCGCAAGGGTGCCGCCGCCGCGGGCGGAAGATGCTCGGCTTGTTTGTTCAGGTAATCGGCATTCTCGCGCAGCACCTTCTTGGCTTCCTCGGTCTTGCCGCTGTCCCGCAGGCTGACGGCCTGCTCATTGCGTTCCGTGGCGATCTGGGTGGCGACGGCAGCCATCACGTCCTTGTTGACGCCGGCTTTCACTTCCGCCTGCGAGCCGCTGAAACGAAGCTCGGCCCGGCTGTCGATCGACGTGCGCTGCTTCGTCGCCAGATCGGTGTAATTCACCTGAACTTTCGCCGCCTGCGCCGATCCGCGCGCCCGCTTCTCCGTCACCCGCAGTTCCACGACGACATATTTCTCCTGCTTGCCGTAAATCTGGTTGAGCTTCAGGTTGACCCGATCCCGCTCCACTTGAGCTTGACGCCCCAGGACACGCACAGGTTCAAAGCCATCGGGGCATTCGATGATAATTTCGACGTCGCCGCCGATCGCCGCCAGCACATCGCCGAATTCCTCGTTGAAGATTTTGACGAGATCCTGCGGGCGCTCCACGAATGCGTGATTGCCGTCGCTGGCCAGCGCCAGCCGGGTCATCAGATCCTCATTGTAGCCTAGCCCTAGACCCGATCGTGGTGACGGTGATGCCTGCCTGTGCGGCCTCGCGGCCCAGCGCTTCCAATTCCTGCGGTGAAGACGGGCCGACATTGGCGAGGCCGTCCGAAAGGAGAATGATGCGGTTGACCTTGTAGGGATCGACGAAGGGGCGCAGTTCACGAATGCCCTGGCTCACGCCTGCATAGAGCGCCGTCCGGCCCTCCGCATCGATATTGCGGATCGCGGCGCGTACCCGCTCCGTATCGCGCAGCCGCGCGGCTGGGGAAAGCACGTAAGCATTGTCGCTATAGGATACGACGCCCAGCACATCCGCGTCGCCGAGCCGTTCGACGGCCATGAGCGCGGCTTCCCTGGCTTGGCCGATGCGGTCGCCCTTCATCGAGCCGGATTGATCGACGACCAGGAGGACATTGGCCGGAACGCGGCCGCCCTCTTCATGCGGCGCGATGCCTTCCAGGCCGACACGGAGATAAACGCGGCCTTCCTGCCCTTCCGGCATCACGGTCTGAGCGAGATCGGCCTGAAGCTTGATGGAGGATGCGGCCTGGGCATGCGGTGCGGCAAAGCCAAGCAACCCAAGAGACACAAATGTAGAAAGAAATGCGGCGCGCATCAGACCCTCCCCTTGACAGTTGCTATTTCGCAACTTCCCTAGGGCAACCTACGAGGTCGGAACTGAACTGAAAATTAACGAAGCCGGGGAAGGGTGTTCAGCGCCCAAAGCGCGTGTCGGCTGAATGGGGCGATCGCGCCGCGCCAGGCTTCGGACGATAGGGATTTATGCTTTCACAAGCAATTACAGCTACCTTGATGCGAACGCCCGTACCCTTAAGTTGGTGACCATGACGGATGCAGCCCGGCGCCTGGCGTCACTTCATGATGCCCGCGAGACCTTCTTCAAGGGCTTGAAGAATCACGAACATACGATCTATCAGCTTGGCTATGAGGACGGGTTCAGCGCCGGGTGGGAAGCAGCCGTCAATCGTCTTTCCGAGGTTAAGCCCGGGGCGGGTGTCTCAACGGTGCCGTCCAGGGATCTCACCAACATCCTGCGGCAGGAGCCGGAGGAAATCCCGGCTCATGACACGCTGATCGCCATCATCGAGCAGACGCCGGGCCTCCTTCGCCAGCAGATCGTCGAGACGGCGCGCAAAGGTCTCTCAACCCTCAATGAACGGACGGTCCGCACGGCGTTGCAGCGCATGAAAACCGCCGGCGAGCTGGTCGTCGAGGACAATCGGTGGTACGTCGCCGAGAAGAAGGGCAGTGAGAAGGCCGCCGCAGGTTCGCGCAAATAGCGCTACGCCCGGCGCCGCAGCGGGCCCCTATCAGCCGCCTGTCATGCGATGCGCACAGATACATTCTTGTCGCCTCCGTTCGGATCGATGCACTATGCGCCGATCTTGCCAAACTCCGGGCGGACGACATGGATTACACAATTCGCGACGCCATACACGCGGACGCCGCCGGCATTCTGCCCATCTACAATCATGCCGCGCTCAACACGACGGCCATATGGAACGACAATCCCTCCGATCTGTCGCAGCGCGAGGCGTGGCTGGCGGACCGGCGCGGCCGGGGCTATCCGGTGCTGGTCGCGGAAACCGCCGGCACCATTCTCGGCTTCGCCGGCTTCGGCGATTTCAGGCCCTTCGACGGCTACCGCCATACGGTCGAGAACTCCGTCTATGTCGATCCTGCCGCCCATGGAAAAGGCATCGGGCGGGCATTGCTCACGGCGCTTATTCCCAGGGCGCGAACGCTGGGCAAGCACGTGATGGTGGCGGGCATCGAAAGCTCCAACGCCGCATCGATCCGGCTGCACGCATCACTGGGCTTCGAGGAGGTCGCGCGAATGCCGCAGGTCGGCTGCAAATTCGGGCGTTGGCTCGATCTGGTTCTCATGCAAAGACTTTTGACCGACGCGGGCGCGCCGCCGCCTGCGTGAAACTGCAGACGATGTTGGCCGGAAACGGCGGAGAAAGTCCCGCATTCCTGAGATCATTCCGTTAAAATTCCGTTTCGGCATTGGCCGGCCCGAGGCTGCGCTGATCTTCGTCACCATGCTGTGGGGCGGGACGTTCCTGATCGTGCAGAATGCGCTGAGCGCGAGCGGCGCCTTTTTCTTCGTCGGCTTGCGATTCTCGGCGGCGGCGGCGATGCTCGCGCTGGTGTCTCACAAGCAACTCGGCGGCTTCACCCTGCTGGAGGTGAAGGCAGGCGTGATCGTGGGCATCTCGATGGTGCTGGGCTACACGCTTCAGACCATCGGCCTGGAAACCATCCTGAGCAGCAAATCGGCCTTTCTGACCGCGCTCTACGTACCGATCGTTCCATTGCTGCAATGGGTGCTGCTGCGCCGTGCGCCGCGTCTGGCAGCCTGGGCCGGCATCGGGCTGGCCTTTCTCGGATTGGTATTGTTGACGGGCCCCGAGGGAACCTCCTTCGATTTCAGCAAGGGGGAGTTCGTGACGGTGCTCAGCGCGATCGCGTTCGCGGCGGAAATCATCCTGATCGGCGCATTCGCCGGACGGGTGAACGCCCGGCGGGTCACCATCGCGCAGCTCGCGGTGGCGGCGGCGCTGTCATTCGCTGCCATGGTTCCGGCAGGCGAGACGGTGCCGTCCTTTTCCTGGCTGCTGCTGCTGAGTGTGCTCGGCCTCGGGCTGATGAGCGCGGTCATTCAGCTGGCGATGAATTGGGCGCAGCGCACCGTATCGCCGACGCGCGC
The DNA here is from genome assembly GCA_963842775.1 of uncultured Alphaproteobacteria bacterium. Classification (GTDB taxonomy): domain Bacteria; phylum Pseudomonadota; class Alphaproteobacteria; order Rhizobiales; family Rhodomicrobiaceae; genus R-RK-3. The sequence continues at coordinate 305,909 of CAWJHQ010000001.1, forward strand.
GACCATCATCTATGCGGGGGAACCGGTCTGGGCGGGGCTGTTTGGACGCGTTGCGGGGGAGGTATTGGGGCCGCGCGCCATCACCGGGGCGGCCCTCATCGTCCTTGCGGTCATCGTCAGCGAGCTAAAGCTCCGCCAGCCGGACAGGGAGTTGCCGGCCGGCGCGCCCGATGCCGAGCGCTCCTGACAGCAACGGCACTCAGCGCTGCGCTCTCGCTTTCACCGACGCAGGAATATCCACGCCTTCAAGCAATCTGGCGTCGCCTTCCGGCGCGGCGGGGGTAACGCGCAACGGAATAACGCCGGCCCAGATGGGCAGCGCGTAGTCCTCCGGCTCGTCGATCGGCGGTCCGGAGCGCGCCTTGAGCGAGGCCGCCTCAATCTCGACCCGCAGCACCGCCGTCGCGCGCAGTTCCTTGTCGATCATCGGGCGCGATTCCGCCCAGCGGCCCGGCAGCAGATGGTCGGTGACGGCGGCGACCGCACGTTCCGCCTCGGCGGGATCGCTCACCAGCCGTGCCAGGCCATGCAGGACCACGGAGCGGTAATTCATCGAGCAATGGAAGGCGGAGCGGCCGACCACGATGCCGTCCGTCAGCGTCACCGTTACGCAGACCGGCACGCCGGCCCCCATCGCCTTGGCGAAGCGCGCGGCTCTTGCTCCATGCAGGTAGAAGAGATCGCCGACGCGGCCATAGACCATCGGCATGACGACCGGACGGTCGTGATCGGTGAAGCCGACATGAGCCACGAGGCCCTCATCGAGAACCGCATGGATCGCCGCCTTGTCGTAGTTGGCGCGATCCGGACGCCGCACTTTGTTCAATGTGCCAACCGCAAAACTGTCCATAGCCGATCCTCCAGATTTGGCCTGCCTTCTTGGAAAATGTGCTAAAGTGGCTCCGGACGAAAGTGCCAGTTGCGTGTTTTTGATGGAGCCAATCATGGAGGCCTTATCCGGGTTCGTCGATCTCGCGCGCTCGTCGGAACCGTTGCATGTGCAACTCGCGGCGCAGATCAAGAGTGCGGTGCTTTCCGGCAAGCTGCCTGCGAAGGCGCGTCTGCCGTCCAGCCGCGCGCTTGCCGCCGAACTCAGCGTCAGCCGCAATACCGTGCTGACCGCGCTCGATCAGCTCAAATCCGAGGGCTATCTGGAAGCCGTCCGCGGTTCGGGCACATTGGTCGCCGGCATCTCGCGTGCAGGAACTTGCGCGCGCCCACCCGACCGGAGCGGCGGAAGCGGACCCGGTCCGTCATCGGCTCGCGGCGCGATGGGACGAGCCGCTGGCGCACTATCAGCCGTCGACGCTGTTTCCTCCCCGCCCGTTTCAGCCTGGCACTCCCGATCTGGGCGCTTTTCCGTCCGAACTTTGGAGCGCCTGCCTGCGCCGCGTGTCGCGCCGCACCGACCTCGAGACGGCCGGATACGCCCACATGTCCGGCCATCCGCGCTTTCGCCGCGTATTGTGCGACTACCTTACCGAAGTGCGGGGAGTATCGGCGGAGCCGGAACAGATCATCGTCACCTCCTCGGCGCGCGGCGGCATCGGCCTGATCGCCAGCGCTCTCCTGTCGCCCGGCGAGGAGACCTGGGTTGAGGAGCCGGGCTTCCGCAGCGCCAAAGCGATCTTCAGCGCCGGCGGCGGCAAGCTGGTGCCGGTTCCGGTCGACGCTCAGGGGATCGATCCATCGCGCAGCCCGCTGGGCGGAAAACCGCGTCTGATCTACACGACGCCGTCGCATCAATATCCGACCGGCGCGGTGATGACGCTCGCCCGCCGCCTCGACCTGCTCGATCTGGCAAGCCGCGCGGGCGCCTATATCGTCGAGGACGATTACGACAGTGAATTCCAATATCGCGGCCGCCCCATCGCCGCATTGCAGGGCTTGGACAGCCGGGCTTGCGTGCTCTATCTCGGCACGTTCGCCAAAAGCCTGCTGCCCGGTTTGCGCGTCGGATTTGTGGTCGTGCCGCCCGGACTTGTCGACGGCTTCACCAAGGTGCATCGCCATACGGGGCAGTTCGTGCCGCCGGTGATGCAGCTTGCCTTGGCGAATTTCATCGAACGCGGCCATCACCGCGCGCATGTCAGGCGGATGCGGATGGTCTATGCGAGCCGGCTGGCGGCGTTCGCGGAGGGTATCGCCAGGCAATCGCGAGGGGCACTGGAGGCCGCGATCCCGGATGGGGGGCTGCAAACCGTGGTCACGTCGCGCGATGGGATGGAGGACGAGGCCTTGGCGTCGCATCTCGGGAAGGCCGGCGTCCAGTGCCAGCCGCTCAGCGACTTCCGCATGCTGTCCGAAGCAGGCAGCCATCGCGGCGTGCTGATGGGTTTCGCCGCATGGAACGAGGCGGATGCGGCGAAGGCGCTGGCCCGGCTGGGAGCACTTTACCGTTAGCGCCGATGCACGGAATTGGTCACCCGATCAGGTGAGGACTTTGTGCCACGCTATCCCCACATTGACGAATGTCAGGCGACGAGACATCCTGTGCCGCGTCTTGCCGATTGATCTTTCGGAGCGATCTTTCGTTGTCGGGTCGATAATGCCCGGATCCGATGCCGCCCGAGCTCAAGACCATGATTCCGGGAGAAATTTATATGCCGAGCTTTTCGGAGCGCCTGACGATTTTCCCGCTGATGGCGATCATTGCGCTTGCCCTGTCCGGGCCGCCGTCGCTCGCCGAAGGAGCAGCCCAGGCCGCTGGCCGGATGAAAACGGAGCCGGTCGAGTTTCGTCTCGCCAACGGCCTGCAAGTGGTCCTGATACCCGATACGCGCGCGCCGGTCGTCACACACAGCATCTGGTACAAGGTCGGCGCGACGGACGACCCGCCGCATTCCCACGGCCTCGCGCATTTCCTCGAACATATGATGTTCAAAGGCACCGATGCCTATCCGGCCGGTGTCTTCAATGAGGTCGTGTCGCGCATCGGCGGTGTGCAGAATGCGATAACGACCGCGGATCACACCTATTACTATCAGATCGTGCCCAAGGTCCATCTCGCGCAGATGATGGCGATGGAGGCCGACCGGATGGCCAATCTGCGCATGAACGAGAATGAGGTCGTTTCGGAGCGCACGGTCATTCTCCAGGAACGCCGCGCTTCGATCGACGACAATTATAGCCGCCGTCTCTATGTCAAAGCCTATGAAGCGCTCTATGCCGGACATCCGAACAACACCGATCTTATCGGCTCGCCCGAGGAAATTCTCGCCTTCTCGCGAGACGATGCGCTGGCCTTCTATCACAAATATTACGTGCCGGGAAACGCCGTGCTGGTGGTTGCCGGGGATGTGACGGAAGCCGAGTTGCGTCAGCTGGCCGAGAGCACCTATGGCCGCATTCCCGCGAGAGAGGTGCCGGCCGAGCGCGCGGTCCTGCGCCCCGTGCAGCCCATCAGCCTGCGTCGCGTGAGCATTACGGATGCTCATATCACCACCGGCGGGCTCTTTGTGATCTTCCGCCTGCCGGGGTTGAACCAGATGGAGCTGCGCGAAAGCGTCGCCCTGTCGATCCTCGCTGAAATTCTGGGCTCCGACACCGGCCGGCTCCGGCAGAAACTGGTCCTGACCGGGATCGCGCGCGATGCCGCCGCTGATTTCGACGTGGGGTTTACCGGCCGTTTTTCGATCGTCGCCAATGCCACGAGCGATGGCGGGCTTTCGCGGGTCGAGAGCGCCATCGCCAGCACCCTCGCCGAGCTTCTCGAAAAGGGCGTGACGCAGGATGAGCTCGATCTGGAGCGCGCCGATGTCCTTGCGGGCGTGATCTACCAGATGGATTATCAGTCGCTGCTGGCCACCAGATACGGCGCTGTGCTGGCGTTGAACCAGGGCAAGGACTTTGACGACCGGTGGATCAATGAGATCAAAGCTATCACCGTCGCCGACATCAATGCCGCCGCCCGCAAATATTTCGTCGAAGACGCGAAGGTGACGGGAGAGGCCTGGCCGCCTCCGGCGGTGAGCGCTCCTGCGCCGGCTGAAGGCGGAGCGAAATGATGGTGCGGGCAATTTCCGGGGGTCTCTCGATGGTACGCTTTTTTCATCTTCGGACCCTTGCCGGGCTGTTGCGGCCGGTCGCGCTCGTCGCCCTGATGGGCGCCGCCCTATGCGGTCATGCCGTGCCGGCGGAAGCTGCGCGCATTCAGCGGGTCGTCAGCCCAGGCGGCATTACCGCCTGGCTGATCGAAAGCCACACGCTGCCGCTCGTTCGGGTATCGGTCGCTTTCAAGGGCGGCTCATCGCAGGATCCCGCCGACAAGCCCGGCGTCGCCAATTTCGCGGAGTGGATGCTGAACGAGGGCGTCGGTGAGATGAACACCGCCCAATTCTTCCGCGCCAAGAAGCTGCTCGGCGCGGCCGAGGTCAAGCAATTGACTGCCGAGCGCCAGATCATCGTCTTCACAATGCTGAGCGAAAATCTCGACGCTTCGATCGATCTGTTTCGCCAGATGCTCGTTGCCCCGCGCTTTGACGACGATGCAATGGCGCGAGCGCGCGCGGAGATCTCGAATGGGATCGAGGCGCTGCGTCTCAACCCCGCAAGCAATATTCTCAATGAGCTGTTCGCATCGATATTTCCTGGCCACCCTTACGGCGTCGATAAGCAGGGCACCCCTGCCTCGGTCGCGGCGATCAACCGTCAGGATCTGGAAAACTACCGCCGCGCGACCTTTGCGAAGGATAATCTGAGCGTGGCGGTGGTCGGCGACATCGACGCGGCGACACTTGGCGTTCAGCTCGACAAGGTGTTCGGCGGGTTGCCGCCGCACGGCCAGGTTCGGCCCGTGCCGGTCGCGAAAGCAGGCACGCCGCAGTCGAAGACCATCCCCGACAATGTCAGGCAGACCAATGTCGCCTTCGGCTATGCGATCGATACGCCGTTGACGTCCGAGGACATGCCGGGCGTCGCGATCCTCAATCATATTCTGAGCGGCGGCATTCTGTCGTCACGGCTCGATCGCGAGGTCCGGGTGAAGCGCGGGCTGGTGTACAGCATCGGCTTCTCGATCACGCGAACGCCCTACAACCAATATGCGTATGGCAGCTTCGGCGCCGAACCGGGATCGGCAGAGCAGGCCTATGAGCTTGCCCGCGAGGAGATCCGGAAGATGGCGGAAGAAGGGCCGACGCCGGAGGAAGTGCAGAACGCCAAGACCTATCTGCAAGGCGCCTATGTGGTCGCCCTGAGCAACAGCGCCGGGCTTGTCAGCGAGCTCCTGGAACTGCAGCGCTTCGGTCATGACCTGGACGCGATCGACAGCTATGCCGCCCGCGTCCAGGCGGTGACGCCGGAACAGCTCCGCAAGCTGGCAAAGCGGATCTTCAAGCCCGATGCGATCTCACGGGTTGTCGTCGGCCCGCCCGCGCAAGCTGACGCAGGGGGGAAAGGCAAAACGGCGGCCGAGAAGTAGCGCTGCAGAGGCCGGCGAGGACTGTCACTGTGCCCGCCCCACCGGAGGCGTCCGCTAGCCCTTATACCAAATCTCTGAAAGTGCGACTCATGCGCCTCAATCCAGCGGCTTCTGCAGGCGTCGCCCCCTCTCCCATGGGGAGAGGGTTGGGGTGAGGGGGTAAGCGTTTGATAGATAGCCATAAACCCCTCACCCGGCGCTTCGCGCCGACCTCTCCCCACGGGAGAGGTGAAGACAAGCGCTGATTGCACCGCATGAGTTCATGTCACTGGGTCTTGGTATTAGTCCTTGAAGCCGTACAGCTCGGCGGCATTTGTCGCCAGGATCTTCGTCCGGGTTTGTTCGTCCGGCGCCCAATCGAGCAGCAGATCGAGCAAGCCGGGGTCGTCCGGGTAGCCGAACTTGTCCGCCTGCGCATGCGGCCAGTTGCTCGCCCAAAGCATCCGCTCCGGCGCGGCGCGTACCAGCGCCTTGGCGAGTCGTCCGACGTCGTCATAATCCGGGGCGCCGGTTTTCGAGGTCTCATAAGGCGCGGACAGCTTCACCCAGCAGCGGCCCGTATCGACGATCCGCAGCAGCGATTTGAACGCCGCATGATCGGTCGCCACCGGCTCCAGAAATTTGCCCGTATGGTCGATGATGAACGGGCCCGGCAACCCGGTCAGCATCGCCTCGTAATCCGGAAATTGCCGTCCGTCCAATTGCACGATGGGGTGCCAGCCAAAGGGCTTTACCCTCGCCGCCATTTCCTCAAGGTGTTCGAGGCCGAGCGTACCGCCATGCAGGGCCATGCAGCGGAAGGCGCGCGCGCCGCCCTTGGTCAGGCGGTCGAGTTCCGCGTCGCTTACGCCCGGCTTCACCACGACGACGGCGCGGGCGCACGGCCCGAGCTGTGCGATCAACTCCATCATCAGCGTATTGTCGTCGCCATAGGCGTTGGGCTGCACCGCGACAACGCGCTCGATGCCGAGCCATTTCATGAGCTGCCGGTAATCGTCGACGGAAGCGTCCGCCGGTGACGGCGTTCCGGGCAGCGCCAGAAATCGCCTGTCATAGAAATGCATGTGCGTGTCGCAGGTGCCCGGCGGCGTCTTCAATCGCGGAGCTCGGCCCGTCAGCGGTCTTGTCGTCATCGGTTTTCCCTCAGCGCATGGGGTAACGGTTGAGCACGGAATCATCGGGGACGAACCCCAGACCCGGACCCTTGGGAACTGCGATTTGCCCATTCCGCGGCAGCGGTATGTCGTGGCCGATCCATGCTTCCGGACGGGTGTAAAGAAACTCGACCAGCCCGACATCCGGCAGGCACGCGGCAAGCTGCAGCGTCGCCCAATAACCCGGTCCGAAATAGGGCGAATGCGGCATGGCCGTCTTGCCGGCGGTGGATGCGAGCGCTGCGACGGCGAGAAATTCGCTCACGCCGCCGACCTTCGTCACGCTCGGTTGCGGAAAATCGACTGCGGGGAAGAGCCGCTTGAACTCCATGGTCGTGCAGGCATTCTCGCCGGCGGCAAGGCTGACGCCGAGCCACGATAGACGCTGCAGCGCCTCATAATCGTCCGGCGGAAAGACCGGCTCCTCGATCCAGGTCAGGTCGAGGGCTCTCAGCTGCTCGATCATCGCCTCCGCCTGCGCCTCGGTCCATGCGCAATTGACGTCGGTCATCAGCTCGGTTGATGGTCCGGCGGCATTGCGCCCGGCGGCGACGCAGTCATACTCTATCTCGTGAAGCTTCACGGCCGTAAAGCCATCCGCCACCGCCCGCTCCGTGCATACCGCGACGGCCGCCGGATCCCCATATCGCACGAGGCTTGCATAAGCGGGCAAATTTTCCCACCGTGTGCCGCCGAGAAATGCCGCCAGCGGCTTTCCGGCAAGCTTCGCGGCGAGGTCCCACAGGGCGATGTCCAACCCGGAAATGGCGAAAATGGTAATGCCGTAACGGCCCTGAATATGCAGGCGCTGCTGCAATTCGCGGTTCAGCGCGGGGATATCCTCGACGGTCCGGCCGATCACCAGCGGCGCGACCATATAGGTAACTGCGGTGTGCACGGAAGCCGCGCAGCCATAGGCGAAACTTTCGCCCCAGCCGACCGCGCCGTCGACGCTCTCCACGCGCACCAAAACCGTCTCGAAATGTGTCCAGCCACGCGGGACGGAACGGGGTCCGTCATAAAAATCGTCGAACGGGATTTTCAGCGCGATCGCTTCGACGGATTTGATGGTGAACATCGGCAACCCCTCACTCCGTGTCGCGTATCCGTTCGAAGTCGTCGCTGAATTCCTGCGAGCAGAACGGGCCGCCCTGAAAATAATCGCCGACCTCGTCTTTCGGTAGCGACGCCTGCGCCGCCAGCACGGCCTCGGCAAAGGTTTCGCTCTGGCCTTCCGGCTGGTAGCCGAGCGAATAGGCGAGTTCATTGTCCCACCAGGCGCGCTGATTATCGGACATGCCGTAGACGACTTCGTAAATCAGATCAGGCCGCTCCAGCCCGATGCGGATCAGCGAAACCAGATCATTTGGCTTCAGCCAGATCGCCAGCCGCCGCTCATCCAGAGGGCGGTCTCCGAAATTGCCGATGCGGATGCTGAGCACGCCGATGCCGTGCTTATAGGCGTAGAGCGATCCAACGCCCTCGCCGAACAGCTTGCTCACCCCGTAGCGCGTGTCGGGAAGCGGCACCACATCGGCGCCGATCTTCTGATGACGCGGATAGAAGCCGACGGCATGGTTCGACGAGGCGAAGATGACTCGCTTCACACCTTGGCGGCGCGCCGCTTCGAACAGATTATAGGTGCCGATGATATTGGACTGAAGGATGGTCTCCCACGGTCCCTCGACCGAATAGCCGCCGAGATGCACGATGCCGTCCACCCCCGTCACCGCCGCCTCGACCTCGCCGAAATTCGACAGGTCGGCCGCGATGAAGCTCTCGTCGGCGCGCAGGTCCTCCGGCGCTTTGAGGTCGCTGAGAACCAGATCAGGGTAGATCGGCTTGAGCAACGTGCGCAGCCGCGTGCCGATCCCGCCGCTCGCGCCTGTCATGAGAATTCTACGCATCCCGGGGCTCCCCTAAATGTCTTGCGAACCAAGCTTGGCGATCAACGGGCCCAGCATGGCTTCCTCTTCTTCGGTCAGGTCCGACAGTGGCGACCTGACCGGTCCCGCGTCGCGCCCGACAAGACGGACACCCGCTTTCACGATGCTGACGGCATAGCCGGCGCGGCGATTGCGGATCGCCGCATAGGGCATGAAGAACTCGTCGAGCAGCCGGTTGACCGTGGCGGAGTCGTCGGCGACGATGGCGCGGTAGAAATCCATCGCCATGCGCGGAATGAAGTTGAACACGGCCGAGGAATAGACCGGCACGCCGGCCGCCTTATAGGGCGCGGCGAAAAACTCCGCGGTCGGCAGTCCGCCGAGAAAAGCGAGGCGGTCTCCCAATTTGCGGCGGATGGCCACCAGCAGCTCCAGATCGCCGATGCCGTCCTTGAAGCCGATCAGATTGGGGCATTCGTCGGCGAGCCGGGCGAGCGTGTCGGGCTGCAAGCGGCAGATGCCTCTATTATAGACGATGACGCCGAGTTTCACCGATTTGCAGATCGCGGCGACATGCCGGGCGATGCCTTCGCCGTCGGCCTCCACTAGATAATGCGGCAGCACCAGCAGCCCGGCGGCGCCCAGCCTTTCGGCCTCCTGCGCATAGGAGATGGCCTGACGCGTGCCATAGCCCGTCCCGGCGATGATCGGCACGGCGCCGCGGCTGGCGTCGACGGCGGTTGCGATCACGGCGGAATAGTCCTCCGGCGTCAGCGAAAAGAATTCGCCGGTGCCGCCGGCCGCGAACAAAGCGGTGGCCCCGTAGGGCATCAGCCATTCCAGCCGCGCACGATAGGAGCCGGGGTTGAAATCGCCGCCCGCCGTAAAGTCCGTGACGGGGAAGGACAAGAGGCCGGCCGAAAGTATGCGCTTCAATTCATCGGGATGCATGAGAACCCTGAGCTTTGCGTGAGAAATAATGCGTCATATCAGATCCGTATTATATGGACCGACGCCGCTCTGTCTTACCTCTCCCATGGGGAGAGGTCGGAATGCGCGAGCATTCCGGGTGAGGGGGGCATGCCTATCGATCGTTCGCAACCCCTCACCTAACCCTCTCCCAATGGGAGAGGGCGGAGTTCCAATAGCCCTTGATGTTCCGTGGCGCAGGGGTCGCTCTTTCGGAGACTTGGTGTCAGTCATCGGTTTTCGCCGGATTTTCCAAGTGCTCGCGCAAGCGTTCGCGGCTGTTGCTCAAATGCAGACGCATCGCCGAACGGGCAGCGTCGGAATCCTGGCGGTGAATTGCCCGGTAGATTTCCTCATGCTCGTGATTGACGCGCAATAGATATTCGACCGGATCGGCGGCGTAGAAGCGAAATGTCGGTACCCGCGCACGCGGGATGAGCAGCGCGCCGAGGTAGCTGAATAGATGCGTGAAATGCGCATTGCCGGTCGCCTCCGCGACGGCGTGATGGAAACGCAGGTCCGGCGCGATCGCATCTTCCGAAGCCTCGATCATCTCGGCCATCTGGTCCAGCGCCCCGCGCATGTGCTCGATATGCTCGGGCTTGCGGCGCTGCGCGGCCAGCGCAGCCGCCTCGACTTCGACCGCGATACGCAATTCCAGGACCCTGACAATCTCCTGCAGCACATCGGGATTGGTTTCGCCGGCGGGAAGAACAGGCCAGCCGCTCCGCTGCAGCACGAAGGCGCCGACGCCCTGCTGCGTCGCAACGAAACCGGAGGCGCGCAAGCTGGAAATCGCTTCGCGCACCACGGTGCGGCTGACCCCATAGCGCTCGACCAGCTCCTGCTCGCTCGGCAGCTTGTCGCCCGGCTTGAGCTCGCCGCTGTCGATGCGCTCGCGCAGTGCCTTGCTGAGCTGCGAGGTAAGCGTTTCGCGCTGGCGGAGTGCCGTCAATATCTGTCCCTCCGCCCGCTATGGTCGTCAATGGGCTCTGACATTAACTCTATCATCGATTTCCTTGTATGACAAGGTGCGTGCGGTCTGACATGTTCAGTGCGGGCGCCAAACGAGGTCGACAGAAAATAGAACGCCGGTTTCCCATAAGCTTGAGCATAAATAACGCTTTATCGGACAAGATGGACAGAATCCAAATTCCGTGGAGTCCGTTGTTGACGAAAACCTCGCCCCATGTTGTATGATAAGAAGATGGCTTGTGCAGGCAGGCTTCAGAAACGGTGATCATCCGTCAGGGAGGAATTTATGGGAAAAAATGAGCTTTTCGCGCGCGGTCTGGGTGCGCTTGCCGGTGCTGCATTGCTGGCGACGATATCCGGCGCAGCGGCAGCGAGAGAGTTCCGATCGGCCGACGTCCACCCCGCCGATTATCCCACGGTAAAGGCCGTCGAATATCTGGGCAAGCTCGTCGCGGAACGGACCGGCGCCAAATTCTCGGTCAAGGTTTTCGGCCAGAGCACGCTCGGCTCGGAAAAGGATACGGTCGAGCAGACCAAGCTCGGCGCTCTCGACATGGTTCGGGTGAACACCGCGGCCTTCAACAATATCGCGCCCGAAACGATCATTCCGGCGCTGCCTTTCATCTTCAAATCGACCGCGCATATGCGCGGCGTGCTCGATGGGCCGGTCGGTGACGAGATTCTGAAGGCGCTCGAACCGCACGGCTTCATCGGCCTCGCCTTCTACGATAGCGGCGCGCGTTCCTTCTATCTGACCAAGAAGCCGATCAAGACGCCCGCCGATATGAGCGGCCTCAAGGTGCGGGTGCAGCAATCCGACATGTGGGTGTCGATGATGCAGGCATTGGGCGCAAACCCGACGCCGATGCCCTATGCCGAGGTCTACACGGCGCTGAAAACCGGCGTGGTCGACGGTGCGGAGAACAACTGGCCGTCCTACGAATCCTCAAAGCACTACGAGGTCGCCAAATTCTACAGCCTGACCGAGCATTCCCTGGCCCCGGAGGTCCTCGTATTCTCCAAGAAAGTTTGGGACACGCTGCCGAAAGACCAGCAGGACGTCATCCGCCAGGCAGCCAAGGACTCGGTGCCCTATATGCGCAAGCTGTGGGATGAGCGCGAAGCGGCATCGCAGAAGGTGGTCGAGGCGGCAGGTTCCACCATCACCAAGGATCTCGACCGCAAGGCCTTCTCCGACGCGATGAAGCCGGTCTACGACAAATTCGCCGCAACACCGGCCCTGCAATCCCTCGTGAAGCGCATTTCGGAGACGAAATAGGTGCTGCAGCAGGCTGGAACCACGACCGAGACCGCCGGAAGTTCCGCCCTGCGCTGACTGACGGCCATCAACAGGCAGATCTCCCGGCTATGCCTGATGATGGCCGTCCTAGGCCTCACCGCCCTCGTGCTGGTCGTCACCTGGCAGGTCTTCGGGCGGTATGTGCTCAACGACACGCCCATCTGGGCCGAAAGCCTTGCCCTGGTGCTCGTGCTCTACGTCACCATGTTCGGCGCCGCGGTGGGGGTCCGCGATGCCGGTCATATCGGCATGGAATCGCTGCTGGCGATGATTGCACCCAAGCGCTTCGAAATCGCCTTCGAAATCATCATCCACCTCTTGGTCGGCACGTTCGGCGTCCTGATGGCCTGGCACGCCTCGCTGCTGGCGATGTCCGTCATGCACTACGCGATCCCGACGCTCGGCCTGTCCGAAGGCGTCAGCCATGTGCCCGTCGTCATTGCCGGCGCTTTGATCGCGCTGTTTTCGCTTGAGCACATACTTGCGCTGCTGCACGGGCAAGAGGTCGTCCCCTCATGGCATTAGCAATTCTAAGCATCGCCTTTTTCGGGCTGCTGGTGCTCGGCGTGCCTGTCGCCTTCGCGATCGGGATATCGGCGGTGGTGACCTTCCTCTATGAGGGGCTGCCGCTCGCCATCGTGTTCCAGCGCATGGCATCGGGCATGAACATTTTTTCGTTCCTCGCCATACCCTTCTTCATCTTCGCCGGTGAGCTGATGCTGCGCAGCGGCGTCGCCGACCGGATCGTGCAATTCGCCAAGAATCTCGTCGGCCACGTCCGGGGCGGGCTCGGCATGGCCAATGTCGTTGCTTGCACGCTGTTCGGCGGGGTGTCGGGATCGCCGGTCGCGGATGTGTCGGCGATGGGCGCGACCATGATCCCGATGATGAAGCGCGAGGGCTACGATGCCGATTACGCGGTCAACGTGACCACGCATGCCTCACTGGTGGGCGCACTCATGCCGACCAGCCATAACATCATCATCTACGCTTTGGCGGCGGGCGGAAAGGTCTCCATCGCCGCGCTGATTCTCGCCGGCTTGTTTCCGGCGCTGCTGCTCACCGTGTGCATGCTGGTCGCGGCCTACGCCGTCGCGGTGAAGCGCGGCTATCCGGCTGGAATTTTCCCCGGCTGGAATGCGGTCGCGGTCTCCCTGGCCGCCGCGGTACCGGGTTTGCTGGTGATCGCCATCATCGTCGGCGGCATCATGTCGGGCGTGTTCACCGCGACGGAATTGGCCGCGGTCGCCGTGGTCTATTCGATCCTGCTGTCGGCCTTCCTCTATCGCTCGCTAAAACTTTCCCATTTCATCGAGGCAGCCGCGAAAGCCGTGAAAACTACCGGGATCGTGCTGCTGCTGATCGGCGTCTCGAACACGCTCGGCTATCTGATCAGCCTCTATGGCGCGGCGGAAATGACCGGCAGCGCCCTGTCGTCCCTATCGACGTCGCCCTGGGTGATCTTCTTGCTCGTCAATGTCATTCTGTTCCTGCTCGGCACCTTTCTCGACATGGCGGCGACGATATTGATCTGCACGCCGATCTTCCTGCCGATCTGCATGCAATATGGCATGGGGCCGGTGCAGTTCGGTATGCTGATGCTGATCAACTGCGCTCTCGGCCTCAATACGCCGCCGGTCGGCACGACGCAGGCTGTAGGGTGCGCCATCGGTGGCATTTCGATTACCACGGTCATGCGCACCATCATGCCGTTCTATGCCGCGCTTATCGCGGCGCTATTCCTCGTCACCTATGTGCCGGCATTTTCGCTGACCCTGCCTCGTCTCTTGCTCGGCACGCCGTAGGCAGCAGATTCGCTCCCTCTCCCATGGGGAGAGGGTTGGGGTGAGGGGTTACAAAATTCGCCGAGAAAGGAAACACCCCCTCACCCGGAATGCTCTGCATTCCGACCTCTCCCCACGGGAGAGGTGAATCTCCCGGCGGCGTCAGCGATTGCGGGCCGTGCGCCATGCGGCGAAATCCACCTTCGTCTGCTCATCGGTTGCCGGGTAGAGGCCGAGGATCGAGCGCCCGTTCTGCACCTGCTCGGTGACGAAGTCCTCGAATGCCGTCATCTCGATGGCTTCGTCGGCGATCTCATCCGCGAGATGGGCCGGAATGACGACCACCCCTTCGCCATCGCCCACGATCACATCACCCGGCCATACCGGCGCGTCGCCGCAGCCTATGGGCACGTTGATGTCGAGCGCCTGATGGATCGTCAAATTCGTCGGCGCGGACGGGCGGTGATGATAGGCGGGAATATCGAGCTGCGCGATCTCGGGCGAGTTCGCGGAAGCCGCCATCGGTGACGACGCCCGCAACCCCGCGCTTCATCAGCCGCGTCACCAGAATGCCGCCGGCGGAGGCGGCGCGCGCATCCTTGCGGCTGTCGATCACCATCACCGCGCCGGGCGGGCATTCCTCGATGGCCTTGCGCTGCGGATGGGCGCGGTCGAGGAAGACGCCGATCGGGTTGAGGTCTTCGCGCGCCGGGATGTAGCGCAGCGTGTAGGCGGGGCCGACCATGTTGCCGAGCGAGGGATTGAGCGGCCGCACGTCCTGGATGAACTGGCTGCGCAGGCCGCGCTTGAAAAGGGCCGTGCAGAGCGTGGCGGTGCTGACAGTCTTGAGCTTGTCGCGGGTTGCGGTGCTGAGCGTCGTCATCTCGGTCTCGCTGGTTAAAAAATCACAGGTTCGCCGACGGGCGCGCCGAAGCCGGTTTCAAGGAAGTCGAAGTCGCAGCCCTCATGCGCCTGGCGGATGTGCCGGGTGAACATCCAGCCATAGCCGCGCTCGTAATGGGGTGCGGGCGGTGTCCAGGCGGCGCGGCGCTGGGCCAATTCCGCTTCGGGGACGTCGAGCGCGATGCTGCGCGCGTCGACATCGAGGCTGATGCGGTCGCCTGTCCGTACCAGGGCGAGCGGTCCGCCGATGAAGGATTCCGGCGAGACATGCAGGATGCAGGCGCCGTAGCTTGTGCCGCTCATGCGCGCATCGGAAAGCCGCACCATGTCGCGCACGCCCTGTTTCACCAGCTTGCGCGGTATGGGCAGCATGCCCCATTCCGGCATTCCGGGACCGCCTTGCGGACCGGCATTGCGCAGCACGAGGACATGATCGGCGGTGACGTCGAGGTCGTCATCGTCGATGGCCGCTTTCATCGATGGATAATCGTCGAAGACGAGAGCGGGGCCGGAATGTTTCAGGAAACGCGGGTCGCAGGCGCTCGGCTTGATGACGCAGCCATCGGGCGCGAGATTGCCTTTGAGCACGGCGAGCGCGCCCTCGGCATAGATCGGGTTGGCGAGCGGGCGGATCACATCGTCATTATAGACTTCCGCCGTCTCGATGTTTTCGCCCAGCGTTTTGCCGGTGACCGTCATCGCGCCGAGATGCAGATGCTCGCCGCATTTGCGACATCAGCGCCGGCAGGCCGCCCGCATAGAAGAAGTCCTCCATCAGATAGGCATCGCCGCTTGGCCGGACATTGGCGAGCACCGGAACGACCCGGCTCGCGGCTTCGAAATCGTCGAGGCTGATATCCTGGCCCGCGCGGCGGGCCTGCGCGATGACATGGATGATGGCGTTGGTCGAGCAACCCATCGCCATGGCCACGGAAATGCCGTTCAGGAACGCCTCGCGCGTCTGAATGAGGTTCGGCGTCAAATCCTCCCAGACCATGTCGACGATGCGGCGGCCGCATTCGGCGCTCATGCGGATGTGTCCGGCGTCGGCGGCGGGGATCGAGGATGCGCCGGGCAGCGTCATGCCGATCGCCTCGGCGATCGCCGTCATGGTGCTGGCCGTGCCCATGGTCATGCAGGTGCCATAGCTGCGGGCGATGCCGGCCTCCATGCTCAGCCAGTCGGCATCGGTGATGGTCCCGGCGCGGCGCTCGTCCCAATATTTCCAGGCATCCGAGCCGGAGCCGAGCACCTTGCCCTTCCAATTGCCGCGCAGCATCGGTCCGGCGGGAAGGTAGATCGTCGGCAGTCCGGCGCTGGTCGCGCCCATGAGCAGAGCCGGCGTGGTCTTGTCGCAGCCGCCCATCAGCACGACGCCGTCGATCGGATGCGAGCGGATCAGTTCCTCCACATCCATGGCGAGCAGATTGCGATACAGCATCGTCGTCGGCTTGACGAAGGATTCAGACAGCGACAAGGCGGGCAGCTCGACTGGAAAGCCGCCGGCCTGGAGGACGCCGCGCTTCACATCGTCGACGCGGCTCTTGAAATGGACATGGCAGGGATTGACGTCCGACCAGGTGTTGATGATGGCGATAACCGGGCGGCCGACCCAATCCGCAGGGGCATAGCCCATTTGCATGATGCGCGAGCGGTGGCCGAAGCTCCTGAGATCGTCGGGCGCGAACCAGCGGGCGCTCCTCAGTGCGTCGGGGGTCTTCTTATGTGTCATGGTGCGGAATGCCCATTGCGCGGTTTCAGCTGTGAAGTCCCCATTTACGGATCGTGTTGCGCTCGATGGTGCGGAAAATCAGGTTTTCCACCACGAGGCCGATCACGATCACGGTGAGCAGTCCGGCAAACACCGCCGGAATGTCCAGCAGATTGCGGTTCTCGAAGATGAACCAGCCGAGCCCGCCCTTGCCCGATGATACACCGAAGATCAGTTCCGCCGCGATCAGCGTGCGCCAGGCGCCGATGCGGGTGTTGATGGCGAGGATCGTCAACGTCGCGGCCAGCGCAATCCCCGACGCATAGCCCATTAGCAGGATTTTGATCGATGTCCAGGCCCGCATCGGGATCGTGCCGTCGGCGATCCGGTCATTTCATCGTGATGAGCGTGTCGGTGAGCGTCGGGAACAGGAGCGGATTGTCGAGAAAGCGCCCGTAAACCTCCAGACGACCCCCAGGAAGATGATGATCAGCGTCTTGCGGACGAAGCCGCTGGCCCAGGCACGCTCCAGCAGGCCGAGCTGGCGTTCGACCACGGCGGTGTCGCTGTGCCGTTGCGCTGGGTCGGCCCTCATCAGGATTTTGCGCGTCCATTGGCGTTATTCCTTGCGGCCTTCGGGGAAGAGCAGGTCGTGAATGTGCTTTTCGAGTTGCGCCGCGCTGCCATCCGACAGCTGGCGGCCGTGATGCGAAAATTACACCTGCGCCGCGGCGTCCGCCTGCCAGCCGATCATCTCGCGCAGGAAGCCGTAGCCGAGTGCGATGAACGCG
The DNA here is from genome assembly GCA_963842775.1 of uncultured Alphaproteobacteria bacterium. GTDB lineage: Bacteria > Pseudomonadota > Alphaproteobacteria > Rhizobiales > Rhodomicrobiaceae > R-RK-3. The sequence goes on from CAWJHQ010000001.1 coordinate 322,804, forward strand.
GCGCGCTCCTTATTGTCCTTGCCGTAGCCATGGCCGCCGGTCGCCGGCTCGTAGAAATAGGGCTGATAGCCCATTGCCTGGAGCTTGGCGGTCATCTTGCGGGCGTGGCCGGGATGCACGCGGTCGTCCTTGCGCGTGGTGGCGATCAGGATCGGCGGGTAGTCCTTGCCCGGCTCGGCGGCGTGATAGGCGGAGTAGGTCTTCAGGAACGCCCAGTCCTCGGGCTTGGCAGGGTCGCCATATTCGGCGATCCAGCTTGCCCCGGCGAGAAGCTGCGAATAGCGGCGCATGTCGATCAGCGGGATGGTGCAGAACAGCGCGCCGAACCGGTCCGGATAACGCGTCAGCATGTTGGTGATCAGAATGCCGCCATTGGAGCCGCCCATCGCGGCGATGCGCTTCGGCGTCGTCACGCCGCGCGTCACCAGATCGGCGGCGACAGCGGCGAAATCGTCATGGGTCAGCCGCTTGCCCGCCAGGCGTCCGGCCTCATGCCAGCGCGTGCCGAACTCGCCGCCGCCGCGAATGTGAGCCAGCACATAGGTGCCGCCCGGTTCCAGCCAGAGTTTTCCCACCGAGCCGCTATAGACCGGCTCAGCACGACACGGCAAAACCGCCATAGCCGCTCAGCAGCACGGGCGCATCGCCTGTCTCGCCGGCCGGACCGACCTGCACATAGGGGATGCGCTCGCCGTCGATGGAGACCGCCTCATGCCGCGTCACGACATGGCCGCTCGCGTCGAACACGGCGGGCGCGCGCTTCAGCACGGTCGGCGCTCCCGTCGCGGGGTAAAGGCTCAGTGTCGCCGGATTGAGCGGGTCCTGCGCATTGACCAGGACGTCGCCGTTGGACTCCATCTCCTGGCTGTCAAGCCGCCATGCCGACACGACGCCGGCATCGGGCAGGCCTTCGACCTTCCTGCCCGTCCAGCCCGCAGTGAATGGGGTGAACAGCTCATAACGCGGCCGCAGATTGTCGAGAATCGAGACGAGCAGCTTGCCGTGAACCCAGGAAAAGCCTTGCAGCGTGACGCGATCGCTCGCCTGGAACAGCACCTGAACGCGCGGCGACCCGGCGAGCAGGTCGGCGACCGAACCGGCGACAAGCGTGTCCGGCGCATAGGTGGTGTCGCCAAGCGTCCAGGCCGTCCGTGTCTTCAGCGCGAACCATTCGTCGTGGAAGCTTAAATTTGCATCCGCCGGCACATCGACCTTGATCTTCGGGCCGGTGCGGTCTCCGACCCAGAGATGCTCCTCGAAGAAGCTGAAATGATCGCTGAACAGCACGCGCTCGGTTTTGGCCGTGCGGTCGAGGCCCGCATAGGTGGAAACGCTCTCGCGGGGGCCCTCGAACAGCACGGACGCGTCGGCCGGATCGGTGCCGCGCCGCCAGAGCCGCACGGTGCGGGCATAGCCCGATGTCGTTTGCACCTCCGGTCCGCCAAAGGCGCTGGACAGGATAAGCGTGTCCGCATCCAGCCAGCTTGCGCCGCCCTTGGCCTCGGGGAGGGTGAAGCCGTCCTCGACGAAGCGCTTCTGCGTCAGGTCGAACTCGCGCAGGACGTTGGCGTCGCTGCCGCCGCGCGAGAAATACAGGATGGCGCGTTCATGGTCAGGCGGCAGGGTGGCGGACATCTTCCACACCCAGTCCTCGCTCTCTTCGGCGGCGAGTGCGTCCAGATCGAGCAGCACCTCCCATTCCGGCGCGTCCTTGCGGAATTCCTCCAGCGTGGTGCGCCGCCATAGGCCGCGCGGATGCTCGGCGTCCTGCCAGAAATTGTAGAGCAGCCCGGCGCGCCGCTGGACGTACGGAATATTGTCCCGCCGGTCGAAGATCGCGGCCAGCGCGTCCCGGTCGGCCTCGAAGCGCCGCCCGGCAAAGCGCGCCAGCGTGCGCGCGTTCTGCTCCTCGATCCAGGCGAGCGGCGCCTGCCCCTCGATCTCCTCCAGCCAGATATGCGGGTCGTCGTCGGGAGCATCGAGGGTCGGGCGCGGATCGATATCGGGCATGCGTGGCCTCGTGGGGATCGGGGAATAGGCCGGGAATAAGCTCCAGCCTGTATCTGATGCAATATGGGATGTGCGGTGCGGCGGAAAAGAAGCCGCGCCGTTGCAATCCGTCAGATCCGATGGGAGCCGGTGCGATGCCGGCGGGGATTGCGCGGAAGCGAAGCGGCGAGGCAATCCGCAGGCCGCCCGGATGCCGCCGAAGCGAACAAACCCGGACATCGCTGTCTGAGCAGGCTTTCATTGGCAAGCCAACGAAAGCCTGCTCAGAGTCTTTGCTGGCGCATCATTTTTCGCGAAAACCGGGAAGGCCACTTTTCGCAATGATGCTTAGAGCCTGATCCGTTCTGATTAAATCAGAAAGGGGCTCTAGAAGCAGACATTCCTTTCCGGGCGCAAACCGGCATCCACTTTGCTGGAAAATGCTCCAAAGGCCATGCCATTTCCTTGGCAGTCCGAAAACATCCGCCGCTATTGAAAGATCTCGCTGAACTTCTTCTTGATGCTGCCCGTCTGCTTCTCGATGAGCTTGTAGTCCACCGGGATGGTCTTCAAGGTGGTGAGGTCCGGGCTGCCGGGGGGCGGCGGAACGTCGGTGCGCGCGGCATAGCCGCCGTCCTCGGGGAAGATCTTCTGCACGTCCGGGCTGATCATGAAGGCGGCGAAGACTTTTGCGGCGTTCGGGTTCGGCGAGCCCTTCACCACGCTGGTCGGCGAGGGGATCACGAAGGTGCCTTCCGTCGGATAGACCGTCGCGATGGCATGACCCTCCTTGCGGTCGTCGGCGGCGTAGCTGTCGAGCGCGCCCGCCGCGATCAGCCGTTCGCCGCGCTTGAGATTGTCGGAGACCTGCTGATTGCCCTGCACGATCATCATGTCGTTCTGGCGCAGCTTCTCGTAAAACTCCCAGCCGAGCTTCTGCGTCAGCATCCCCACCACCGAAATCTGCAGCGAGGTGAAGGATGGATCGGTCGTCACCAGCATGCCCTTATATTTCGCGTTGGTGAGGTCGGACCATGTCTTGGGCCTGTCGGCTTCGGCGACTTTGTCGGTGCGCACGAAGATCGTCATCATATTGAGCCGCTGGGCGATCCAGCGCCCGTCGGCATCCTTGGCCTCGTCGGGGATCTTGTCGAAGCCCTCCGGCTTGAACGCGACGAACACGCCCTTCTCCGCCATTTGATTCGCGGCGGCGGGATCGGAGGTGGTCAGGACGTCGGCGGCAACATGCTTGGCGTCATATTCCTGCATGAAGCGGCGCAGAATGGCCGTGCCGCCCGAGCGAAACATTTCCACCTTGATGCCGGTTTTCTCCTCGAACAGCTTGGCGATCCGATTGGCCGTCTCGATCGGCGTCGAGGTGTACCAGGACACCTTGCCCTCGGCTTTTGCGGCGGCAAGGTCGGTGGCGTCGGCCGCTCCAGCCGGTCCCGATGCGACCGCGACGCCGAGCGCGGCCAGTCCCAACACGAATGTACGCTTTGAAATCCAAATCATTCGTTCCTCCATGGTCCCGCGAGCTTTTCCGCCGCTGGGTTTTTGAGTCAGTCAGTGCTCGCCGCGATAGACCGGCTCCGGCTGCGTGAAGAAGCTGTAGAGGATATGATAGACCAGCTCGTAGTTCTTCTGCTGGAAAGAGGCGTGCGATATTCCCGGCATCACGGCGAATTGTTTGTCGGCATTCGGCAGCAGCTTGAAGAACTCGATCAGGTCGTCGAAGCTGGCGATGCCGTCCCATTGGCCGCGCATGATCATCGTCGGCACGGTGATCCTGGCCGGATCGACGATCGGCAGCTTCGAGGTCATATCGACATAGGTGCCGGTCGGCATGGAGCTGTCGAGCGCCAGGATCGCGTCGGCGAAGGCTTCGATGGTTCGGTCCTCGGCGGTGCCGGGATGGTCGCGGTTGAAGATCGAATGCACGAAGGCGCGGTCGACCGGGCGCCGGTTTTTCGCCTTGAATTCCGGCAGGCGCTTGGCGCGCTCGGCAAGCGTCGGGCTGCCTTTGCCGGTCCACACGAAGGCATCGAGCGCGAGCCGCTTCACCCGTTCGGGATGGCGCTCGCAGAAGGCCGCCGCCCGCAGCGCGCCGGAGGAGATGCCATAGACCAGGAACGGTCCGCAATCGCGGTTTTCGAGGATGTAGCCGCTCGCGGCGGCCAGATCGTCCGCGCCATTGGCGATGTCGCAATTGATGTCGCGATGCTTGTCGGAGCGGCCATAGCCCTCCATGTCCACCGACCACGTGTCGAAGCCGCGCCGCGCGAACCAGTCCATCACCGAAGAGTCCGGCCGGCCCGGCACGGTGAGGTCGAAGGTCGGCTGCGAGGCCATGGACGAGCCGTGCACGAACAGCACGGTGCCGCGCTTCGCCTCGGTGACGGCCGGCTTCTCCCAGAGGAAGAGCTTCACATCGCCCTTCTGCGTCCAATGCTCGCGTCCCTCGATTGCGGCGGCCTCAGCAGCCATGCGTTTCTCCTCTGATTGAAGTGTCAGGCCGCAAGATCATTGCGGACGGCGCGCGGGAACAGATTGCAGTGATCCGCGTCGACCGAGATCGTGACCTGCTGCCCGATGGTGAATTGCTGCGTCGGGTGGGTCTGCACGCGCAATTCCTCGCCGGCGCCTAGGGTCAGGAAATATTCATTGATGTTGCCGAGGAACGTGTGCTCGCGAATGGTGCCGTGGCCAGCCATGAGCATACCGTTCGCCTTCCCCTGGATGGTGATGTTCTCCGGCCGGATGGCGATCTCGACCTGATCACCTTGCGCCATCCCCTCCGGCAGGATGACATCGAGGCCGAGGCCGCTCGCCGTGGTCACGCGCGCCTTGCCGTTGGCGATGGCGTCGATCCGGCCGGGCAGCAGGTTCACCAGCCCCATGAAGTCGGCGACGATGCGGTTGGCGGGCTTGGCGTAAACCTCATGCGGCGTGCCGAATTGCTGCAAGCGCCCGCCATGCATCACCGCGATCTGATCCGACAGCGCCAGCGCCTCGGCCTGGTCGTGCGTGACATAGACGAAGGTGATGCCGGTGCGCCGCTGAAGCTGCTTCAGCTCGCCGCGCATTTTTTCGCGCAGCTTGGCGTCGAGATTGCTCAAGGGTTCGTCGAGCAGCAGGATCTCCGGCTCCACCACAAGGCTGCGGGCGAGCGCGACGCGCTGTTGCTGGCCGCCGCTGAGTTCGCTGGGCAGGCGCTCGCCAAGGCCTGTGAGGTTCACCAGCGCGAGCGCCTTCTCAACTTGCTGCCGCGCTTGCTGGGCGGGGACTTTCCGGACGCGCAACCCGAAGACGACATTCTCGAATACCGTCTTATGCGGCCACACCGCGTAATTCTGGAACACCATGCCCATGCTGCGCCGCTCCGGCGGCACGACGCCATCGCGCGACGAGAGCTGCCGCGCACCGACATGGATGGTCCCCGCATCCGGCACGAGATAGCCGGCGATGAGGCGCAGCGTGGTGGTCTTGCCGCAGCCGGACGGCCCGAGCAGCGTCACGAACGTATTGTCGCGGATCTCCAGATTGAGCCCGCTCACGGCCGCGCCTTCGGCATTGCCGCCATAGGTTTTCGTGACGTCTGTGATCGTGATGCCAGCCATTCAGGTCGACGCTCCCGCGCTTTCGTTAGTGCCGCCGCCGAACTTCGAAGCGAGCCAGATGGCGGTGCCGATGATCGCCATGTTGACCATGGCAAGGGCGGCGACGGGCTCGGTGTAGCCGGTCTCGTAGAGATTATAGACCGCGACGGCCAGAGTTATCGACTGGGAGCTGAACAGCAGGATCGAGGCGCTCAGCTCCTGGATGACCGGCACGAAAACCAGCAGCCATCCCGCGAACAAAGTCGGGCGGATCAGCGGCAAGGTGACCTCGCGCATCGTCATGCCCCAGGACGCACCGAGAATGCGCGCGCTTTCCTCCAGCGAAGGATCGATCTGCTGCAGCGCGCTGTTCGCCGAACGCACGCCGAGCGGCAAATAGCGCGCCACATAGGCGAGCAGCAGGATCGCCATCGTGCCGTAGAGCGCGATCGGCATGCGCAGCCAGAACTGGATCAGCGCGACGGCCATGACGATGCCGGGCAGGCCGAGCGGGATCAGCGCCGCATAGTCGAGCAGGCGGCGTCCGGGCAGCTTGGTGCGCAGGTCGATCCAGCCGATCGCCGCGCCGAGGAACACCGCGACCGTGGCGGCCAGCACCGCGAGGATCAGGCTGTTCTTGATGGCCCGCTGCGTCACGTCATATTCGAGCAGGATGAATTTGTAATGGGCGAGCGTAAGGCCCTGCCAGAAATTGATGCCCCAGCTCTTGCTCAGCGACACGGCGATCAGCGTGAGGTAGGGCATCAGGATCGCGACGATGAACACCAGCACGCAGAAGGCGAACAGCACCCAGCGGCCCGCGCCGAGATCGACAAGCTGCGGCCGTGCGCCCTTGCCGGCGAGCGTGACATAGGAGCGGCGGGCGAGGAAGGCGCGTTGCACGTAAAGCGCCGCGATGGTGATCGCCACGAAGATCAGCGACAGCGCCGAGGCCAGGCCGTATTCCGGCGGATAGTCGAACAGCGAATAGATGCGCGTCGGCAGCGTCACGATGCGGCCGGGCAGCCCGATGATCGCCTGCGAGCCGAACAGTGCGATGGCGTTGACGAAGGCGATCAGCGTGCCGGAGAGGATGGCCGGCGCGACCAGCGGTCCGGTGATGACGAGCGCGGTGCGCCATTTGCTCGCGCCGAGAATCTGGGCGGCCTCCTCGAAGGAAGCGTCGACCGAGCGCAGCGCCGTCGAGGTCAGCAGATACACGAAAGGGAAGGTGTGCAGCACCGTCACCAGAACGAGGCCGCTCATGGTGAAAATGTTGAAGGTCAGCCAGGGCATCCCCGCCACGTCACGCAGGAATATGTTGATCAGCCCGGCATTGGGGCTGAACAGGTTGACGAAGGCGATGGCGGTGAGGAAGGGCGGCGACAGATAGGACAGCGTCGCGGTCGCCGTGATGAGCGCCTTGCCCGGCACATTGGTGCGGCTGACCGCCCAGGCGAGCGGGACGCCGACCAGGATGCTGAACAGTCCCGTCCAGGCGCCCAGGATCAGCGAGTTGATCAGCGCGCCGGTATAAAGCCGGCTGGAAAACACCTCCTGGAAATGGGTAAGGCTCAGCCCCGCGTCGGAGAGGACGCTGCCGGCAAGCAGCGAGAGAAGCGGCAGCACGATCAGGACGACGACGGCAAGAACAGCCGCGCCCATCACCAGGTTTTCGAGGCTCAGCCGCGAGCCCCGCGACCGCCCGGCGGCATCCCGAGATGCCCTGTCCGCGACCCGCCGGTCGGTTTCCGCCCCTATGCCGGGCGTGGCCATCAGGCGAACCGGTTGGTCAGCGTGCCCAGGCCCGTGATCGACATCGACACCTCGTCGCCGGCTTTCAGGAATTTCGGCGGGTTGAAGCCGAGGCCCACACCGGCAGGGGTTCCCGTCGCGATCAGATCGCCGGGCTCCAGCGTCAGGCCGGCGGAAATGGTCGCGATCAGCGTCGGGATGTTGAAGATCAGGTCGCGCGTATTGGCGTTCTGGCGCAATTCGCCGTTGACCCAGCATTTCACGTCGAGATTTTCCGCATCGACCTCGTCCGCGGTGGTGATCCACGGCCCCATCGGGCAGAAAGTGTCGAGCGCCTTGCCCATGAACCATTGCTTGTGATTGCGCTGGCGGTCGCGCGCCGTCACGTCGTTGACGATGGTATAGCCCCAGATGTGATCGTAGGCCCGCTCGGCAGGGATGTCGCGCCCGCCTTTGCCGATGACCAGGGTCAGCTCCACCTCGTAATCGACGGCGGAGGTGATGTGCGGATGCAGGCTGACCGTATCGCCGGTGCCGACCACGGTGCTGGCGGGCTTGGTGAATACGGCCGGATATTCATCGATCTCCGCGCCCTTCACGGCCCCCGCCTCGTAGCCGCTCCCGGCGAATTCCTTGGCATGGTCGCGGTAGTTCTTGCCGACGCAGAAGATGTTGCGTGCTGGATGTGGGATGGGGGCGAGCAGCCTGACCGAGGACAGTGGCAGCGCGGCGCCATCCGCCGACAGCCCCGGCTTGATCTCATCGTAGCGCCGGATCAGGTCGACCATATCCTTGGCGACGGTCACCGGCCGGATGATGCCCTGCGCATCGTCGACCTGGCCAAGCTGCGGACCGCTGTCGCCGGCAAAACACGCAAACTTCATAAACCACTCCAAATGGTGTACCAATTTGTGCAAATCTTAGGCTTACCGTCGCAATTGAGTCAACGTTTATGCGAATACTGCACCTGCAGTTGCGCATCGAAGCGAATTGGTCTACCAATTTGCCATGAGCTATCTTCAGCCAACCAGTCTCGGCCGGCGGGGTGGACAGCAGGTCCGGCAATGGCTGCTGGACATGCTGGCCTCGGGCCGATATGCCGCCGGGTCGAAACTGCCGACGGAGCGCGCCGTGGCGGAGCGGCTCGCCGTGCCGCGCAGCGCGGTGCGCAACGCCCTTGCCGCGCTGGAGGCCGAGGGAATGGTGGTGCGCCTTATCGGCAGCGGGACGTTCGTCGCCGAGCCCACTGGCGCCGCCACGGGGGCACATCTGGAATGCACGGCGCCCTGCTGACGGTTGGCGATGCCAGCCCTACCGAAATCATGGATGCCCGGCTGCTGATCGAACCGAGGATTGCCGCGCTCGCCGTCGCCCATGCCACGCTCAGCGATTTCGAGCGCATGGAGGTCTGCAACCGCAACGCGGAGAACAGCGACGATTTCGCCGCCTTCGAACATTGGGACGCCGCGCTGCATCAGTCCATCGCCGAGGCCACGCACAACCGCCTGATCGTCGGCCTCTACACCGCCATCACCCGCACCCGCGATCAGGCCGATTGGGGCGAACTCAAGCGCCGGAGCCTCACCGCGGAGCGACGCGACCAATACCGCGAGGACCATCGCCGGATCGTCGCCGCCTTGCGTGCCCGCGACGCGCAAAGCGCGGAGACAGCGCTGCTCGACCATCTTCGCCGCGTCCGTCAGAATCTGCTCGGCATCTGATGCGATGTGTCCACGCCCTCTCCGCTGTCGTCCCGGACGGCCGCAGGCAGAGCCGGGACCCATTGGCCCACCCTCAGCGCTAATGCGGCGTGCTGAGGCGAGTAGGTCCCGGCTCTCACGGCCGGGGCGACGAAATGTGCATGTCAATCGCAGCCAACACGTCCCGGTGCCCACCTGTGCTGATCTCGGCCACGCTGACCTCCGCTCTCGCCGTTCTCCTCCTGATCACCTCGTTCCTGTCGGGGATCTTCGGCATGGCGGGCGGCATGATCCTGATGGGCGTGCTGCTTCCCATCCTCCCGGTCCCGACCGCGATGGTGCTGCATGCGGTATCGCAGATGACGTCGAACGGCTGGCGGGCAACGCTCTGGGCGCGCTACATCGACTGGCGGATTTTTGCGCGCTATACGGTCGGCCTCGCGGCCGCGCTGGCGGTCTTCGCCTTCGTGCGGATGGTGCCGGACCGCGCGCTGGTGCTGATCATTCTCGGCATCATGCCGTTCTTCGCGGTGATGATTCCGGACCGGCTGGCGCCGCGCGCGGACCGTCCCGGCGGGGCGGAATTCGCCGGCCTTGTCGGCACGGTGCTGCAGCTCATTTCCGGCGTCTCCGGGCCGATGCTCGACATCTTCTTCGTGCGCACCATGATGGACCGCCGCGCCGTCGTCGCCACCAAGGCCAGCTGCCAGGTCGTGACGCACTTCACCAAGCTGATCTATTTCGGCGGACTGGCGGGAAGCGGCGGCGATGAGCTGAGCTGGACAATCCTCGCGATCGCCGTGGTGATGGCCGTCATCGGCACGTCGGCCAGCCGCTTCGTGCTGGAGCGCATGACCGACGTCCAGTTCCGCCGCTGGACGCGCGGCATGGTCATGGGCATCGGCGCCGTTTATATCGCCCAAGGGATTGCCGCCTATCTCCAGGCATGACAAGGCTGCGAAGCGGCGGTGTGCCGCGTTCGAGCATGGACACAAGGAACCTTTGGCCCCGCGGTCACATTTCCCCCTACGCCCCAGGAGGAGGAAACGGATGTCCATGCGGCCGCAACCTTTCCACATCGATGTCGGGCAGCCCGTGCTCGACGATCTCCGGATGCGGCTGCAGCGAAGCCGCCCACCCAGCATCATTGCCGAAGCTGGATGGGACTTCGGAACCAGCCCCGCTTTTCTGCGGGAGTTGGTGAGCTACTGGGGCACGGACTATGATTGGCGGCATCATGAAGCAAAACTCAACGCCCTCGCGCAGTTCAAGGCGAGCGTGGACGGGGAGAACATCCATTTCGTGCACATAAAGGGACGTGGCCCCGCCCCCATGCCCTTGCTGCTGCTTCACGGATGGCCGGACAGCTTCTACCGATTTCACAAGGTCATTCCGACATTCAGCGATCCGGCGAGCAGCGGCGGCGACCCGGAGGATGCCTTCGATGTCGTCGTTCCTTCCCTGCCCGGATTTGCCTTCACGGGTCCGATACAGCGGCCAAAGCCGGATCAACCGATCCGGAATAGCGCGCGGCTGATCTGGCGACTGATGACTGGCGTGCTCGGCTATCGGCGCTTTGCCGTCGCTGGAGGAGACGGCGGCAGCGCGATTGCGCAGATCATGGCGATCGACCATCCGGAAGCCGTGATCGGTATCCATTTGACCGATCTGGGCTGGCACGTCTCAAACGTCGATCCGTCATCGCTGTCGAAGACCGAGCAGAGCTATTTGGAGGCATCCAAGAAGCAATTCATGGCGGATGGCGCCTATGCGATGGTGCAGACGACCCGGCCGCGAAGTCTTGCGGCTGGCCTCAACGACTCGCCGGTCGGTCTCGCCTCCTGGATCGTCGACCGCTTTCATTCATGGTCGGACGGCGGCATCGAAGACAGCTTCAGCAAGGACGATCTGCTGACGAACATCATGCTGTATTGGGTGACGCAGACCATCGGCTCCTCGATATTCCAATATTATGCGGAGGCCCGTTCGCCGTCGCTGACGCCAGCCGATTATGTCGAGCGGCCGGTGGGATTGGCGCTGTTCCCCAAGGACATCGGCGGCATTCCGCCTCGCAGCTTCGCCGAACGCACGCTGAATGTGCAGCGGTGGACGGAGATGCCGCGCGGCAGTCATTTCGCCGCCCTCGAAGAACCAGAGCTGTTCGCCCGCGACGTCACCGAATTCTTTCGCACGCTGCGAGACGCTGAAGGAGGCCAGCAATGACCGCCCGGCCCTTTCGCATTGAGATCCCGCAGCCGGTACTTGACGATCTGCACGCGCGGTTGAGCAGCACGCGGCCCGTCCCGCAAGACGATGCGGCGGATTGGGATGCCGGCACCAGCCCCGCCTATCTGCGGCAGCTCATCGACTACTGGCGAACGCAATATGACTGGCGCGCGCATGAGGCGCATATCAACCGCTTCGCGCATTTCCGCGCAATCGTCGGGGGAACGGCCCTGCATTTCATCCATGAGCGCGGCCGGGGCGACTCGCCGCTGCCCATCGTGCTCACCCACGGCTTTCCTGATTCGTTCCTGCGGTTCCTGAAACTCATACCGCTGCTCACGGACCCGGCGGCGCATGGCGGCGATCCGCGCGACGCCTTCCATGTGGTCGTACCGAGCCTGCCCGGCTACGGTTTCTCCGACAAGCCCGAAAAGGCGGGCGGCACCTTCAACATCGGCAATCTCTGGCACAGACTGATGGCCGATGAACTCGGCTATGAGCGGTTTGGCGCGCATGGCGGCGATTGGGGCAGCACCGTCACCGAGCACCTGGCCCGCAGTCATTCGGCCTCGGTCGTCGGTATCCACCTCACCGATGTGCCATTCTGGCACGCCTTCCAGAAACCCGGCGACCTCAGCCCTGCCGAGGAGAAATTTCTCGCGAGGATCGAAGGGTTCCAGATGCGGGAAGGCGCCTATGCGATGATCCAGGGGATGCGGCCGCAAACCCTGGCGGACAGCTTGAATGACTCACCGGCCGGGCTCGCGGCCTGGATCGTGGAGAAGTTCCAGCGCTGGAGCGACTGCGACGGCGATGTCGAAAAGCGGTTCACCAAGGATGAGTTGCTCACCAATATTATGCTCTACTGGTCGACGGAGACGATCGGATCGTCGTTCCTGCCCTATTACGACTTGACGCATGCCGGCGTTGCCAGATGGATGATCGAGAAGGCCAAAGAGTGGATCGGATCGTCGGACGTACCGGCGGGATTCGCTCTCTTCCCGAAAGATATCGGACATCCGCCGCGGGAATGGGCGCAGCGCTTCTTCAATGTGCGGCGATGGACGGAAATGCCAAGCGGCGGGCATTTCGCCGCAATGGAGGAACCCGAATTGCTCGCCGAGGACATCAGGGCATTCTTTCGTCCGCTCCGGCGCGACCGTTAGAGCATTTTCCAGTAAAGTGGACACCGGTTTGCGTCGCGAAAATGCGACCAAACAAAGAGATAGAGCCCCGTTCCAATTCAATCGGAACGGAAAAGGCTCTAGTCGACGAAATGGGCCCCTCGCGGCGGGCTATGATACGATTGCGCACCGCTGGGAGAATTTGACGCCATGCAGGATGTCCTCACCCTCGGCGAGGCGCTGACCGCACAGGCTCGTCTTCGCCCTGAAAAGATCGGTGTCCGCGATCTGGAGCGCGCGATGTCGTTCCGGCTCTGGAACGAGCGCGCCTGCCGGCTCGCCAACGCCCTTCTCGGCCTCGGCCTCCGCCAGGGCGACCGCATCGCGATCCTCGCGTATAATTGCGTGGAATGGGCCGAGATTTACGCCGGCACCGCCAAGGCCGGACTGGTCGCGGTGCCCATCAATTTTCGCCTCGTCGGTTCGGAGATTCGCTACATCGTCGAGAATGCCGAGGTCTCCGCGATCATCGTGCAGGACGAGCTCGCGGGCGTCATCGAGGAGGTGCGCGGCGACCTTCCCTGCCCGGCATCGAGCGTCATCCATTTCGGTGCCAGGCGCCTGTCCGGCGGGATATCGCGACTATGAGGAGCTGCTCGCCCGCGCCAGCGACCGCGAGCCGTCGCTGCCGGTCAACGCCACCGATCCGTGGATGCTGATGTACACCTCCGGCACGACCGGCCATCCCAAGGGCGTGATCCGCAGCCACAAGGGCAATGCGCTCGTCTCGCTGATCACCGAGATCGAGCTCGGTATTCACCGCGAGGACAGCGCACTGCTCGTGATGCCGATGTGCCATGCGAATTCGCTCTATTTTTTCGGCGCGTTCAATTATTGCGGCGGCGCGACCACGATCTACTCGCGCAAGAGCTTCGATCCGGAGCACTGCCTGAGGACGCTGGCGGAAACCGGGTCGACCTTCACCTCGCTCGTGCCGACCCACTACATCATGATGCTGGGCCTGCCCGCGGCGGCGCGCGCGCGGTACGATCTCGACAAGATCACCAAGCTGATGATCTCTTCTGCGCCCGCCCGCCGCGATACCAAGCGGGCGGTGATGGAGATGTTCCGCAACTCCGGCCTGTTCGAGCTTTACGGGTCGACGGAGGCCGGGTGGGTGACGATGCTGCACCCGCATGAGCAGTTCACCAAACTCGGTTCGGTCGGCCGCGAATGCGTGGGCTCGGCGGCCGATCAGGCTCCTGGATGAGGACGGCAACGAAGTGCCGGACGGCGAGCCGGGCGAGCTTTTCTCCTGCAACCCCTATACGTTCGACGGCTATTGGAAGATGCCGGAGAAGACCGCCGAGGCCTTCCGCGGCAATCACTGCACGGTCGGCGACATGGCCCGGCGCGACGAGGACGGCTACATCTGGCTGGTCGACCGCAAGAGGAACATGATCATTTCCGGCGGCGAGAACGTCTATCCGTCCGAGGTGGAGGCGATGCTCGGCGGCTTCCCGAAGGTGAAGGACGTCGCGGTGGTGGGACTGCCCGACGAGAAATGGGGCGAGCGGGTGCACGCCGTCATCGTGCTGCATGACGGCGAAACCGCCACGAGGCCGAGCTTGCCGACTGGTGCAGGGACCGCATCGCCGGCTACAAGCGCCCGCGCTCCTTCTCGTTCATGGCGGAAGCGGAGATGCCGCGCACGGCCACCGGCAAGATTCTCCATCGCGTCCTGAGGCAGCGCCTCGGCGGCAAATAGCGACCGGACACCAACACCGCCGCCGGACCGCGGCACAAGGAGGACACGTCTTGACTCAAGCGCCCTGCGACTTGAACAGCACGCCCGACAGCTGCGCCGAATGGATCGCGCGATTTCTCAAGGCGCGCGGCGTGGACCGGATTTTCGGCTTGCAGGGCGGGCACATCCAGCCGATCTGGGATTACGTCGCGCGCCTGGGCATCCGCATCATCGACGTGCGCGACGAGGGCGCGGCTGTCCACATGGCGCATGCGCATGCGGAGCTGACGGGCCAGCTCGGCGTCGCGATGGTCACGGCGGGACCGGGCGTCACCAACACGGTGACGGCCATGGCGAATGCTTCGCTCGCCCGCATGCCGGTGCTGCTGATCGGCGGCTGCACGTCGCGGCCGCAGGCGAATATGGGACCGCTGCAGGACATTCCGCATGTCGACATTCTGCGTCCCGTCTGCCGCCAGTCGCGCACTTTGCGCATCGCCGACCAGGTCGTCCGCGAACTGGACGAGGCGGTGTCGCGCGCTTTCGGCGATCTCGGCGAGCCGGGCCCGGTCTATGTCGAGATTCCCACCGATGTGCTGCGAACGACGGTGCCGCCGCAGCTCGTGCTGGACGAGTGGATGCGGCCGAGGCCCGTCCGCCGCATCCAGCCCGATCCGGATGCGATCGGAGAAGCGGTCGATGTCCTATGGACCGCCAAGCGGCCGCTCGTGATGACCGGGCGCGGAGCGCGTGGCGCGGGCGCTGAGCTGGTCCGCCTGCTGGATGCTTGCGGCGCCGTCTATCTCGATACCCAGGAGAGCCGCGGGCTCGTGCCCGCGGAGCATCCATCCGTCGTCGGCGCGATGCGCGCGGCGGCGATGACGGAGGCCGACATCGTCCTCGTGATCGGCCGGAAGCTCGACTACCAGATGGGCTACGGTTCGCCCGCCGTGTTCCCGAACGCGCGCTTCCTGCGGATGGCCGACACTGCCGGCGAGCTTGTCGACAATCGTCGCGGCGAGCCGGAGCTCCTGGCCACGCCGAGCCTGGCGCTTGCGGCCATCGTCGAAGCGGCAGGCAATCGCGCCCCGGCCACCGACAAGCAGTGGACGGAGGGCCTGCGGCGACGCCACGAGGAGCGGATGCTCGGGAGGCAGCAAGTCCGGCCGCTGTCGGCAGTGACGGCAAGATCCATCCGGCGGCGATTTTCGATGCGATCAAGCAAGTGGCCGACAAGGATTTCATCGCCATCGCCGACGGCGGCGATCTCCTGAGCTTCGCCCGGGTCGGGCTCGAAGCGCAGACCTACATGGATGCTGGGCGCCTTCGGCTGTCTCGGCGTCGGCGTGCCGTTCGCGGTCGCCGCCGCGCTCGCCTTTCCGGGCCGTCAGGTCATCTCGATCAACGGCGACGGCGCCTTCGGCATCAACGCCATGGAGATCGATACGGCCGTCCGCCATGGGGCGAAGGCGGTGTTCATCGTCTCCAACAATGCCGCGTGGAACATCGAGCGTTTCGACCAGGAGTTCAATTACGGCGGCCGGGTCGTCGGCACGGTGCTGCGGCACTCCGATTACGCCGGGATGGCGGTGGCGCTCGGCGCCCATGGCGAGCGCGTCGAAAAGCCGGAGGACCTCGCCGGGGCGCTCAGGCGCGCGCTCGACAACGCGCCCGCGCTCATCGACGTCGTCACGTCGCAAACGGTCGTCTCGTCGGATGCCAGGAAGGGCCTCGGCTTCGTGCCGGATTACCAGGCTCTCACCGCCTGGGACGATGCCGAGCGCAAGCGCCGCGGCCTGTCGTAAAACGCCGGGATCGCCCGCGTTACGCCGCTTCGACAGCAAACATCGCGACCCGCGTCGGAACTGGCCGCCGCCTCATCAGTTAACGGCATGTCGAGTTCACGACAGGCTTGCCCGGCGAAGGTCAAAGAGCTGGCACATGACCGTCCTAAAAGCGCTTCTGGCATCTTTGCTCCTCGTTGTCTTTCTGGGATTGGTGTTTCTCGTCTATGCGTGGCGGCCGGAGATTCCGCCGGTTGAGGCGGATGCGGCCCCGTCCTTCGAAAAATCCCTGATCAAGCGTGGCGGTGAACTCGCGGCCATCGGCAATTGCGGCGTCTGCCACACGGCGGAGGGCGGCGAATTCCTGGCCGGTGGCCGTCCGCTCGAGACGCCGTTCGGCAAGATCTATGCCACCAACATCACGCCTGACCGCGATACCGGCATCGGCCGCTGGTCGGAAGAGGCGTTTCAGCGGGCGATGCACGAGGGCGTCGACCGCGCCGGGCGGCATCTCTATCCGGCTTTTCCCTATGATCATTTCACGCTGGTCAACGATGAGGACAACCGGGCGCTTTACGCCTATCTCATGAGCCGCAAGGCCGTGAAGGCCGAGACGCCCGCGAACGAACTCCCGTTCCCGCTCAATGTCAGGCTGGCGATCGCCGGCTGGAAGCTGCTTTATTTCGACGAAGGGCGCTACCAGGCCGACACGTCGAAAAGCGAAAGCTGGAATCGCGGCGCCTATCTCGCCGAGGGGCTGGGCCATTGCGGCGGGTGCCACACGCCGCGCGACCGGCTCGGCGCGGAGCGCAAGCAGCACCATTTCGCCGGAGCCGAGATCGAGCGCTGGTACGCCTATGCGATCAACCGGCAATCTCCCGCGCCGGTGCGGTGGACCGAGGACGCGCTTGCCTTCTATCTGCGCAATGGGTGGCATCAGGAGCACGGCATGGCGCGCGGCCCGATGGTGCCGGTCGTGGAGAATTTGTCGGCGGTGCCCGAGGCGGATGTTCGCGCCATCGCAACTTATGTCGGAGCCGAGACGCAGCAGGCCGAGCTTGGCCCATCGGCGGCTGGGGAGACAACCGCGGCAATCCCGGCGCAGCCCCGGCGGGAACAGCTCGCCTCCGCCGATAGCCTTGCCTCGCCGCCGCCCATCACCGACGCCGATGCCGGCGATCCCGGAGCAAAAATCTACGCCGCCGCCTGCGCGAATTGCCATGAGGCGGGCCGTCCGCTGCCGTTCGGAGGCCTCAATCTGGCGCTCAGCACCGCCATGCACGGGCCGACACCGCATAATGTCGTCAATGTCACGCTTTACGGACTGCCGTCGCGGCCCGGCGAGGCGAGCCCGATCATGCCCGGCTTTCGCAGCAGCCTGACCGATGCGCAGCTCGAAGCGCTGCTTGGATATCTGCGCAGCCGTTTCAGCGACCGGCCGGCTTGGCAGGACGTGGGCAAGATCATCCGTGAGGCGCGTGGCGGCGAGACCGCCCCGACCCTGTACCCTTCGCCCGGGATGGGAACCGCGCCGGCCAATCCAAGTCAGAAAGGCGCAGCATGGTAAGCCTGAGCGTGAATGGCGAGCGCCACGACATCGATGCCGATCCCGAGACGCCGCTGCTGTACATCCTGCGCGACGACCTCAAGCTGAACGGCGCGAAATATGGCTGCGGCCTCGGCCAATGCGGTTCCTGCACGGTGATGGTCGATGGCGAGGCGGCGTTTTCCTGCCTCGTGCCGGTGCTGCTGCTGGAGGGGAAGGAGATCACCACGCTCGAAGGGCTGGGCACCATCGACAATCCCGGTCCGATGCAGCGCGCCTTCATCGAGGAGCAGGCGGCGCAATGCGGCTACTGCATCCCCGGCATGATGATGCGCGCCCAAGCGCTGCTGCAGAAAAATCCGCAAGCGTCCGACGCCGAGATTCGCACGCATCTCCAGCCCAATCTGTGCCGCTGCGGCACGCATATGCGCATCATGCGCGCCGTGAAGCGCGCGGCGGTGATGATGCAGACGGCGGTGGCGAACGGGCAGGGAGGCCGCTCATGATGCGAGACCCGCTCGTGCTGTCGCGGCGAAGCGTATTGGCTGGAACCGGCGCGTTGCTTGTCAGCTTTTCGGCGAGCCGAGTGTGGGCGCAGGCTGCCGACGCTCAACCTGCGCCGGCGGCGCGCGCCAGCGCCGAGGCCGGGCAGCCTCAAGGAGACGCCGTTCCTGGATTCATGGATTCGGATCGATGCCAGGAGTGAGATCACCATCTTCACCGGCAAGGCGGAGCTGGGCCAAGGCATCAAGACCGCCGTGCTTCAGGTCGCGGCCGAGGAGCTGGACGTTCCGTTCGAGGGGCTGAAACTGGTCACGGCGGATACCACCCGGACGCCGAATGAGGGCTACACGGCCGGCAGCCAGTCGATGCCGGAAAGCGCGACGGCCGTGCGCCATGCCGCCGCCCAGGTTCGCGAAATCCTGATTGGCGAGGCAGCCAACCGCGCCGGAGTGCCGGCCGACCAGCTTCGTGCGGAGAACGGCGCCGTGCTCGCGCCTGACGGCCGCCGCTTCGTCTACGGGGACCTCGTATCCGACACGCTCCTGCATGTCGAGGCGCAGCCGCAATCCCGCCTGCGGGGCGCTGAGACGTTCAAGGTGATGGGCAAGTCGATACCGCGTCTCGACATTCCGGCGAAAGTGACCGGGGCGACCACCTACGTTCAGGATCTGCGCCCGGAAGGCATGGTGCATGGGCGCGTCGTTCGCCCTCCGAGCTATGGCGCGCGGCTCGTCAATGTGGATACAAGCGCCGTTGAGCGGATGCCGGGCGTGATGGCGGTCGTGCGGGACGGCAGTTTCCTCGCCGTCGTGGCCGGGCGGGAGTTTCAGGCGATCAAGGCGATGCGCGCTTTGGCCGAGGCCGCGGAGTGGACGGAGAAGCCGGGGCTGCCAAGCGAAGCCGGTCTGCCCGCTGCGATCATGTCGCTCCGCGCCGAGACCAAGACGATCCACGATCAGCATGACGCAGTCGCGGATGCGCGGACGACGCTGGAGGCCACCTACACCAAACCCTATGTCATGCATGGCTCGATCGGCCCGTCTTGCGCCGTCGCGCTGGCTGAACCGAACGGCATGACGATCTGGAGCCACACGCAGGGCGTCTATCCCGATCGGAGCGCCATCGCCGAGATGCTGCGCATGCCGCCGGAGCAGCTCCGCATCGTTCACATGGATGGGTCGGGCTGCTATGGCCATAATGGCGCGGACGATGCCGCCGCCGATGCGGCGCTGATCGCGCGAGCCGTTCCCGGCCGCCCGGTGCGGGTGCAATGGATGCGCGAGCAGGAACATGCCTGGGAGCCCTATGGCCCGGCGATGGTGACGAAGGTGCGTGGCTCGCTGGGCGCGGATGGCCGCATCGTCGATTGGGACTACAGCTTGTGGAGCAACGCCCATTCCACCCGACCGGGACCTGCGGGCGCGCTGATCGCCGCCCGTCATCTGGCGCAAGCGTTTCCGGAACCGGCGCCGAAGCCGATCCCGCTGCCTTCAGGAGGCGCCAGTCGCAACTCCGTTCCGCTGTATAAATTCGCCAATGTGCGGGTGGTCGAGCATTTCCTGCCCGAGATGCCGCTGCGTGTGTCGGCGCTTCGGGCGCTCGGCGGTTATATGAACGTGTTCGCCATAGAGAGCTTCATGGACGAGCTGGCGGAAGCGGCGGATGCCGATCCGGTCGAGTTCCGTCTCCGGCATCTGGAAGATCCGCGCGCCCGCGACGTCGTCACCGCGGCGGCGGAACGCTTCGGCTGGCCGGCGAAGGGCAAGGCGGCGGACGGACACGGCTATGGCTTCGGCTTTGCGCGCTACAAGAATTTTGCGTCCTACTGCGCCGTAGCAGTGGAAGTTGAGGTCTCTCCCGACACCGGCCGCGCGCGGCTGGTGCGTGCGGCGAGTGCGGTCGATGCGGGACAGGTCGTCAATCCGGACGGGCTTACCAACCAGATCGAGGGGGCGATCCTGCAGTCGACGAGCTGGACGCTTTACGAAAAGGTGGGCTTCGACGACACGCGCATCACCACCATCGATTGGGCGACCTATCCGATCTTGCGCTTCGACTCGGTCCCCGAAGCGGTCGACGTCGAGATCGTCAACCGTCCCAATCTGCCGTTCCTCGGCAGCGGCGAGACGGCACAAGGACCCACCGCCGCAGCGATCGGCAACGCGGTGTCGCGCGCCATAGGCGTGCGGCTGCGCGACCTCCCGCTCACCCATGAACGCATCCGCGCGGCGGTGAACGCGTAGCTGCCAAGGGTTCGGATTTGGTGTCCGCGTCCGGAGTCGTGGGAGGCGTCGGCTGATGCCGATTGCTCCGATAAATCTCGCCAAGTTTTTTTCTTGAGAATCATCCGTCCGGGGGACGCGCGCCGGCCGCGTGCTCGGTATCTTTGCGATGTGATTGCCCTGCCGTGCGAGGTCTCGTCGCGGGGCATCGCGGCGCGGGTGAACGCCTCGGAAATCAAGGAGAGAGTGTCTCGTAATGACAAAGCCCAATGTGTTCGAGCAGATGGTTCCCGATCTGGAGTTCACCCGCGACCACGCATTCCCCGAGAACGCGTTGGGTACCGATAGCGCACTTGCACCGGAGGCTTTGCCCCCGGCCGGCCGCCCATTGCCGACGATCCCCATCATCGAGGATGTCGTGCTGCTGAGCACGATCGTTGGAACGGAAGGCCGCGATGTGCTCTTTGGCACGAACGGCACCGACGACATCTATGGCCTGGGCGGCAATGACGAGCTCTATGGCCTCGGTGGCGGGGATTGGCTTGATGGCGGAGCCGGCAACGATTTTCTGGACGGCGGGGCCGAGAACGACGTCATTTTCGGCGGTTCGGGCAACGACACGATCGTAGGAGGAACCGGCGACGACCTGCTCTATGGCGACGACGGCACGATCAACACCAGCGGTCGCGACAACATCGAAGGCGGCTTTGGCAACGATACGCTTTATGGCGGACTGGGCGATGATATTCTCAGTGGCGGCGACGGGAATGATTACCTGAACGGGGGCGGCGGCAGCGACCTGCTCAGCGGCGGGGCGGGCTACGATACGCTCTTTGCGGGCGTCGGTGCGGCGTGGATTTTCGGTGGCGATGGCTACGATACCGTCGATTACGCGCAGGCAACAAGCGGGGTCGCGGTCAATCTGTTCAACACGTCGCTAAATGGCGGCGCCGCGGCGGGGCATGTCTATATCGACGTCGAAAAATTTTTGCTGTCCGCCCATGCCGATATCTTCACGGGTTCGGAAATCACCGACATTGTATCCGGTGGTGGAGGCGACGACACGCTCATCGGCGGCGCGGGCGATGATCAGATGCAAGGCTACGATGGCATCGACTTCCTGTATGGCGGCGACGGCGGTGACTCGCTCTACGGCGAGAGGGGTGACGACTGGTTGTACGGCGAGGGGGGCGACGATTGGCTGTACGGCGGGGCGGGAAATGACCGGCTGGACGGCGGCGACAACGATGACTTCATGTTTAGCGACGAGGGAGATGACACACTGCTCGGCGGTGAAGGCGACGACTTGATGCAAGGCGGTACGGGCGCCGATATTCTATCCGGCGGCAACGGGTTCGATACGGCGAACTATCAGACCTCGGACGTAGGGGTCAGCATCGATCTCGGCAAAGCATCGTCGACCTGGACCGGCGAGGCGCAGGGCGACACTCTGAGTTCGATCGAGTCCTTCAGGCTGACGAATTTCGACGAGATTTTCCGAGGGGACGCCAATGCCAACACCGTCTCTGCCGCAACTGGAAACGATCAGATTTACGGGATGGGGGGCGACGACACACTGACCGGCGGCCGCGGCAGTGACAGCCTCTATGGCGGCGACGGAAATGACGTCCTGAATGGCGGTGGCGGGTTCATCCATACCGACGATGACGACTACCTGCAAGGCAATGCCGGCAACGACATCCTGTTGGGAGGTATCGGCAATGACCGGATGGTCGGCGGTACCGGGAATGACACGCTGTGGGGCGGGGTCGGCGGGGATTACCTCGTCGGCAATGAACAGGCCGACATCTTCGAATACCGGAGTGTGCAGGAGTTGCAGAATGTCGTTGAGAGGGACGCCAATCAGCTGGATCAGATCGTCGACTTCACACAAGGCCAGGACAAGATCGATCTATCCCAGATCGATGCCAATGAGGCTGTCGACGGCGACCAGGCGTTCATCTACCTCGCCAATCCCGGCAGTCACACCGGCGACTGGTCCGGCTATGTCTGGGCGACGGCGAACAGCCAGAGCGGCATCTCCCTGCTCAACGTCTCGACCGACGCGGACGCCGCCCCGGAGATGCAGATCTACATGTCGCACGCCTATATTTTCACGGCTGGCGATTTCATCCTCTGACCGGCCGCTTTCCGGCCGGTGACCAACGCCGGCCATTGAGTGGAATGTCAAACACGCGCATAGCTGTGGTTTCCACATGCAGCGGTGCTTGTGCTCCGCCGCCATTTGAAGGCAGATTTGCGGGAGGCATCGCCATCGATGCCCCAGCGAAGGCGGACAATTCAGTCAATGCGCGTCGATTTTCTTGGGCTGCAAGCCTTCCTGTCGATCGCCGAGCGCGGCAGCTTTCGTCATGCGGCGGCGCATCTGGGGATAACGCAAACCGCTCTCAGCCATCGCATCAAGAAATTCGAGGAGCAGGTTCAGGTGACGCTGCTGACCCGCACGACGCGGCAGGTCGCCCTGACGCCGGCCGGAGTTCTCGCTGCTTCCCAGGGCCCAGCAGTTGATCGAACAGGCGCAGCATTTGTTCGACGAACTCAACTCGCAGGCCACCGCGCGCCAGGAAAATCTGGCCATTGGCTGTCTCGCGTCGGCCGCGATCCATTTCCTGCCAGGCGTGCTCGCCGAGTTTCGCCAGTTCTATCCTGCCACGGCCATTCGCATTTACGACAATTCGGCCAATGAGATCGCCGAACGGGTGCAGAAAGGCGACGCGGAATTCGGCATTACGATCCTGGGGACCAACCGATGGGATCTGGAGATGATCCCACTCGTGAAGGAGCCGTTCGTACTGATCTGCCGTGACGATCATGAATTCGCACCGCGACGCTCCCTGAAATGGTCGCAGCTCGAGGGTGTTCCGCTCATCCGCGTGAGCGCCCGGACGGGCAACCGGATGCTCATCGATGACGCCCTCGGTGGGCGCAGCGAGGCGATGAACTGGGCTTATGAGGTCCAGCATGTCGCGAGCGCGGTGTCGCTTGTTGCAGCCGGTGTCGGTTGCACCGTTCTTCCGCGTCTGGCCATCAATATCGCCGCAGAGCCGACGCTCGTCGCTGTCCCGCTCCGCGATCCCGGCATCACGCGCACATTGGGCGCGGTGACAAGGCGCGGCGTTCCCCTGAGCGAGCCTGCGCGCAAGCTGTTGAAGCTGATCGAGATCAGACTTCAGAAGCGCTAACGGCATGTCGCGGCAATTCATGAATGAAATTGCATAATCACCGAGCCGTTCTCATTTGATTTCAGCTTCTGCGGCGGTGAGGATCGTTCCCGCTTCGATCAACGGGATCATGCCGCAGTGCCAGAAGACAAAATCACCCGGATCGCCTTCATCGGCTTCGGCGAGGTCGGTCAGCGTTTTGCCGCCGGGCTTCTGCGCGCAAGCGGCGTCGACGATCGCCGCATACGACCTTATTTTTGACGATCCTGTGCATGGACGCGAACGTATGGCGATCGCCGAGGCGATGGGCGTGGCCCCGGCCCACAGTTCCGCCGACGCCTGCCGTGAGGCCGCGATCGTCATCTCGGCGGTCACGGCCGACGCGGTTGAGGCGGCAGCTCTGGATGCGGGACGCCACCTGTCGCCCGCGCAGACCTTCTTCGACGTGAACTCGGCCTCCCCATCGACCAAGCGCCGCGCGGCGAGCCATGTCGAAGCGGCGGGCGCCCGGTATGTCGAGGGAGCGATAATGGCCGCCGTGCCCGGTCCCGGAATTCGTGTGCCGATTTTGGCCGGAGGGCCGTCAGCAGACGATTTAGCCGCGCTGCTCAACAATCTCGGCATGAATATTACGCCCGTCGGCGCCGCATACGGCATGGCCTCCACGATCAAACTGTGCCGCAGCATCATCATCAAGGGGCTGGAGGCGCTGATTGTCGATTGCGCCAGCGCGGCGCGGCAGGCCGATGTCGAGCATGAGGTGTTTTCGAGCCTGGCGGAGACCTTCCCCTCCATCGACTGGCCGCGGCTCGCCGAGACCATGGCGGAACGCGTCGCAATACACGGACGCCGGCGCGCCGCCGAGATGCATGAGGCGGCGGATATGCTCGCCGAAATGGGGATCGATGCCGCTCTGGCGCGAGCGGTCGCCGAGGCGCAGGCACGGGGAGCGGGGCAGTCTTGAACAAAGCGTCTCGACAGCGAGGGATTGGACGGCAAGCCATGCAGGTCGGCATTCGTTGCATGCTCATTCGCGGAGGAACCTCGAAAGGCGCCTATTTCCTGGCCCAGGATCTTCCGGCAGGCATCGCCGCACGCGACCGCATCCTTCTGGCTGCAATGGGATCGCCTGACCCGCGCCAGGTCGACGGGCTGGGCGGCGCGCATCCCCTCACGAGCAAAGTCGCCATCGTTTCGCGCTCGAAGCTGCCCGATTGCGATATCGACTTTCTGTTCGTTCAGGTGGGGATTGCCGCGCCCACCGTCGACACGACACCCAATTGCGGAAACATCCTCGCCGGCGTGGGGCCGTTCGCCATCGAGCGCGGGCTGGTGGCGGCGCGCGATGGCAGCACCCGCGTCAAGGTGCGCACCCTCAACACCGGGACGATCGCCGAACTCCTCATCGAGACGCCGGGCGGGCGCGTTCGATATGACGGGGAATGCCGCATCGACGGCGTGCCGGGAACGTCCGCGCCGATCGCCGTCGACTTTCTCGATGCGGCAGGCTCGGTTTGCGGCGCGCTTCTGCCGACCGGGAACGCCGTCGACCAGGTGATGGGCATCGACGTCACACTTATCGACAATGGCATGCCGGTGATCGTGATTGCTGCCGCCGATGTGGGACGCACCGGCTACGAGACGCACGGCGAACTGGACAGGGACATTGCCCTGAAGGCGCAGTTGGAGGAGATCAGGCTTGCCGCGGGTCCGATGATGCGGCTGGGCGATGTCCGCCGCACGGTCGTGCCGAAGATCGCCCTTGTGTCCCCGCCCATCTCCGGCGGCCATATTTCGACCCGCAGTTTCATCCCGCACGAGTGCCATGCCTCCATCGGGGTGTTCGCCGCCGTCACCGTGGCGACCGCCGCAGTCTTGCCGGGCTCGCCCGCGTCGCGCGTCGCGCGGATGCCTGAGGGCCGCGTGAAGGTCGTCTCGATCGAGCATCCGACGGGGGAATTCGGCGTCAGGCTGGAGGTCGGCGGCACGCCCGACCTGCCGGTGGTAGAACGCGCCGGTTTGCTGCGCACCGCGAGACTGCTCTTCGACGGCACGGTTTTCGTGCCCGCATCCGCCAACGGCCGGGCGCGAGGACAATGATATGACATCACCCAAAAAATCCGGCCTCGTGATCACTGCTCATCCCGGTGACTTCGTCTGGCGCGCGGGCGGCGCCATCGCGCTGCACGCCGGCAAAGGCTATCGCGTCAAGATCCTTTGCCTGTCCTATGGCGAGCGGGGGGAGAGCCAGTTCGCCTGGAAGGCGCCCGGCGTCAGTCTCGCCGACGTCAAAGCGCAGCGGCGCGAGGAGGCGGAGCGCGCTGCGGCCATCCTCGGGGCCGAAATCGAATTTTGCGATGCGGGCGATTATCCGTTGCGGCTGACACAGGAGATGCTTGAGCGCGCCGTCGACATCTTCCATGAACTCACTCCCGCATTCGTCCTCACCCACGCCCTCGAAGACCCCTATAATGTCGATCATCCCGAGGCGGCCCGCTTCGCCCAGGAGGCGCGCATCATCGCCCAGGCGGCGGGCCACAAGCCGGACCCGAACCGCGCCTATGGCGCCCCGCCGGTCTTCCTGTTCGAGCCGCATCAGCCCGAGCAATGCAACTTCAAGCCCAATGTGATCCTCAACATCGACGAGGTGTGGGAGACCAAGCGCCGCGCCTTCGAGGTGCTGGCGGCGCAGACGCATCTTTGGGAGTATTACAGCCGCGTCGCGCTCAATCGCGGCATGCAGGGCGGACGCAATAGCGGACGCCCGATGACCTATGGCGAGGCCTATCAGCGCCTCTTTCCCGAAGCCGTGGAGGTGCTGGCATGAAGCCCGTCGTTGTCCGGAATATCCGCCGCGCCGACCCGTCGACGATCGCGGCGCTTGCCGCCCATGGGGTCGCCACCGTTCACGAGGCGCAAGGGCGCACGGGGCTGATGAAGACGTATATGCGCCCCGTGTGGGCGGGCGCGCAGGTGGCGGGCAGCGCCGTTACGGTGCTCGCGCAGCCCGGAGACAATTGGATGCTGCATGTCGCGGTCGAACAGTGCCATCCCGGAGATGTGCTGGTCGTCGCCGTGACGAGCGACAATACCGACGGCATGTTCGGCGATTTGCTGGCGACATCATTGAAGGCGCGGGGTGTCGTCGGCCTTGTCATCGATGCGGGGTGCCGGGATGTGAAAACCCTGGCGGAGATGGGCTTTCCCGTCTGGGCGCGGGCGATTTCCGCAAAGGGCACGGTCAAGTCGACGCTCGGCTGCGTCAATGTCCCGGTCGTGTGCGCGGGCGTCGCCGTCTCGCCCGGAGATGTGATCGTCGCGGATGATGACGGCGTGGTCGTCGTGCCGCGGCGCGACGTCCCCGCGGTCGCGGACGCCGCTGCGATCCGGCTCGCCAATGAGGACGAAAAGCGCAGGCGCCTGGCCGCCGGAGAGCTTGGCCTCGATCTCTACAATATGCGCGACGCCTTGGCGAATGCCGGTCTCACCTATGTGGACAGCCTTGAGGATTGAAAGAGAACGCACCGACTCCACCAGCCAGCCATTGAGGTCCGCCGTGGAAGACCGCTGAACCGATTTTCGATATCGCCCATCTCGGCCATGTCGAGCTTCTGACCGACAAGCCGCAGGAGAGCCTCGATTTCTTCGTCAATGTTTTCGGCCTGACCGAGAGCGGCCGCGACGGCGACAGCGTCTACCTGCGCGCCTATGACGATTACGAATTCCATACGCTGAAACTGACGGCCTCCAACACCACGGGCATGCGCCATGTCGGTTATCGCGCGGCCAGCCCGCAAGCCCTGCTTCGGCGTGTCGCCGCCATCGAAAGCCTGGGCGCGGGCATCGGGTGGAGCGAGGGCGATCTGGGGCATGGCCCTGCCTACCAGTTCCGCGACCCCGACGACCATATTTTCGAGATCTATTTCGAGACCCGCCCCTATAAGCCGCCCACGCATGAGAAGCCGGCCTTGAAAAACCAGGCGCAGCGCTTTCCGGCGCGGGGCGTCGCGACCCGCCGCATCGATCATTTCAACCTGCTCGCGACCGATGTCGGCGCGATCCGGGACTTCCTGCCCCGAGCGCTTGGCAGCCGGGTGACCGAGCAGATCGTCCTCGACAGCGGCGCGGTTGCCGCCTGCTGGTTTACGGTCAACAATAAGAGCTACGATGTGGCGTACACGGTCGATCACACCGGCTCGAAAGGCCGCTTCCACCATCTGACCTACGCCGTCGATCAGCGCGAGCATGTGCTTCAGGCGGCCGATATCTTCCTTGAGAACGGCGTCTTCATCGAGACCGGCCCGCACAAGCACGCGATCCAGCAGACATTCTTCCTCTATGTCTACGAACCGGCCGGAAACCGTGTCGAGGTCGCGAACGCAGGCGCCCGCCTCATCCTCGCACCGGACTGGCAGACCGTCACCTGGACGGAAAACGAGCGCAAGAAGGGGCAGGCCTGGGGCCTGAAGACGATAGAGAGCTTCCATACGCATGGCACGCCGCCGGTGAAGGAAATGCCGAGCTAACATCTGTCAGTCTTGAGGGAGCGATTTGTATTTGTGGGAGGAAACGAAAATGAACAGACGTCACCTTATGATCGCATGCCTCGCCGTTATTTCCGGATTTGCCGGACCGCCGGCGGCGATGGCGCAGGACACCGTCAAGATCGGTCTCATTCTGCCCATGACCGGGCCATTCGCCTCGACCGGCCGCCAGATCGACGCCGCCGTAAAGCTTTACATGGAACAGAACGGTTCGACGGTCGCCGGCAAGAAGATCGAGGTTCTGCTCAAGGACGACGCCGGTAATGCCGACGCCACGAAGCGGCTGGCGCAAGAACTCATCGTCAACGACAAGGCTGCGATTCTCGCGGGGTTCGGACTAACGCCCCTCGCGATGGCGACCGCGCCAATTGCTACCCAGGCGAAGGTGCCCGAAATCATCATGGCGGCGGGCACGTCCTCGATCACCGAAGCTTCGCCTTTTGTCGTCCGCACCAGCTTCACGCTGGCGCAATCGTCCGTGCCGATTGCCGAATGGGCGGCAAAGAACGGCATCAAGAAGGTGACGACGATCGTGTCCGATTTCGCGCCGGGTCACGATGGGGAGAAGTCGTTTTCGGAAGCGTTCACCAAGGCCGGCGGCACGGTCGAGAATATCCGCGCTCCCTTGCGCAATCCGGATTTCGCCCCCTTCCTGCAGAAAGCCGCCAATTCCAAGCCCGACGCGATCTTCGTGTTCGTGCCTTCGGGCGTCGGCTCGCTATTCATGAAGCAGTATCGTGAGCGCGGGCTCGACAAATCAGGCATCAAGCTGATCGGCCCGGGCGATGTGACCGATGACGACATCCTCAACGACATGGGCGATGTCGCGCTCGGCGTCATCACCGCGCAATTCTATTCGGCGGCCCATGACAGCCCGGAGAACAAAGCCTATGTCGCAGGCCTTCACGAAGGCCAATCCTGGAATGCGGCCGAATTTCATGTCCGTCGGCGGTTATGACGGCATGCATCTGATCTATGAGGCGCTGAAGAAGACGAAAGGCTCGACGGATGGCCAGGCGCTGATCGACGCCATGAAGGGGCTCGCCTGGACCAGTCCGCGCGGTCCGATCTCGATCGATCCCGAGACGCGCGATATCATTCAGAACATCTATATCCGCGAGGTGAAGCGGGTCGACGGCCAGCTCTATAATGTGGAGTTCGCCACGATCCCCAACGTCAAGGATCCGGTCAAGGCCGCCAAGCAAAAATAGCTGCCCGTGATGCGCCGCCCGCCACTTCGTCGTGCCGTTTGTGACGAAGATGGCGGGCGTCGCTTTTCGGGCTAACAAATCCGCAAGCAGGCCGAAGAGGAGACGGGGCGCGGTTCACAAAATAAAATCTCACGCCGCTCGAATTTTTCCCAAGGTCAAGGTCTCGGCGGCAGCGCCTCGCCGCGCAACCAGGCGGCGCCGCGCGCATATAACGCCTCGACCTCCGGTCCGGTCAGGCCCGGCATATCCTTCTTGACGTTGTAGCCGATGCGGGTCTGCAGATAGGCGAGATGGCGATAGCCTTCGGGAAAACCTGCAAGCAGAGCGCCGTCGAGGCTGAGGCTCGCATCCGGACTGACCGGATCGAGGCGATCCTTTTCATAGATCGGCTGACGAAGCACCATGCCCCATCTGCCCTCCCGCTTCTCCAGGAAGTCGTAGAACCGGCCGGTGCAGACGACGTCGCAGAGCACGCCCTCAACCGTGGCGCGCTGGGCGATGGTCATCTTGGTCTGCGCGACCGCCCGTCCGCCTGCCGAGATCGATGGAGGTGCCGCCAAGGAAATGCAGGATGCGCACGCCCTTTTCGAACCCTTCGCGGCTGACGCGGATGAAGTCATCGCGCGGCCCCTGGAACCAGGTCGCCATCATCCACCCGTCATCGTGCCAGACGGTGCGAAAACGCTCCCAGTCGCCGGCATCGCGCCAGACCACCCAGTTCTCCACCAGATCGCGGATCGTCAGCCGGTCAATGAAGTCATCGGTCATGGCCGTGCCCTCCTTCGCCCACGGGACGCAGGCTCATGCCGCGGACGGGGCCTTGCCCACCCGTTCGATGAATTGCGCGAACGCTGCGAGCTGCGCCTTGATCACCTCGCGTGTCGGCTCGTCGGTCACGACCCCGCGCGCTTCATCCACCTTCGACTTGGCGACGCTCACCAGCACCTCCGGCCTGTTGAACACGAGCGCGTCGAGAAACACCATGGTCTGGCGCATGTGATATTGGGCGCGTGCGCCACCGAGCATGCCGACCGATGCCGACTGCAGGGCGAGCGGCTTGTTCGCGAAGGGCTGATTGGGCAGGCGGGAGACCCAGTCGATCGCGTTCTTGAGACCGCCGGGGACGGAGTAATTATATTCCGGGGTGATGATGATGACGGCATCCGCCGCCCCGATTGCGCCGCCAAGCGCCGTCACTGTGTCCGGAAACCCGCCGGTCTCCCGCAGATCGGCATCATAGAGCGGGAAGGCGCCGAACGGCGGCGACTCGCGGATCGTCATGCCGTCCGGCGCAAGCTCGGGCAGCGTGTTCAGGATCATGCGGTTATAGGAGCCTTTTCTGAGGCTCCCGCAAATCGCCACCACATCATATTGCTGCGCCATGCTGATCACCCCGGTCCGTTTTCCGATATTGCGCGCGCCGGCGACATCATCTTTCGCGGCGCGGCGCTGTTCAATGCCCGCCTTCGCTCCAGCGCTCGGCCTCGTCTTGACAAGGGCGGCGAACGCTCGGGCGACGAGCTTATCATGACATAGCCCGTCGCCGTCGGCTTGGCACTGAGATCTTCATTCTACAGCACATAGTTCAGCGCGGCGGCGGGCTTTTCGGGGCGCGACCGACGAGATGGTGATGAAGACGATCGGATTGATTTAAATGGTGGAGCCAGACGGGATCGAACCGACGACCTCAGCAGTGCGATTGCTGCGCTCTCCCAACTGAGCTATGGCCCCATTTTAGGCACAGAATGATTACAGCCCCGCTGTCACGGCGTCAAGCTGCGGGGAGGGCGCCGCGGGCGGCTCAACCTCCGCGACACGCGCATGTGTCTCTGCAAAAAGCGGCGAGGCTCAATTCCATCAGTGTTGCCCGCAAGAGCGGATGGTTGTTGGTGGCGCTCGCCGGGAAAGCAGCCCCCCTTGCGGCTCAGGACCGGGCAGGGTAAATCACAGCTGAAGACGGCAGAGGGCAACCGCTATGATTCCGCTAATGAACTTTATCGTGATGCTCATCACGTTCTACATCTGGATTCTTGTGATCAGTGCAATTCTTTCCTGGTTGATCGCGTTTGACGTGGTCAATCGGCGCAATCAAGTCGTGTATTTGATCTCCAACTCACTGCAGAGGCTGACCGAACCGGCGTTGCGGCCGATCCGAAACGTCCTTCCCGATTTCGGCGCGCTCGATCTCTCGCCCCTGGTGCTTTTCTT
This sequence comes from uncultured Alphaproteobacteria bacterium, assembly GCA_963842775.1. Classification (GTDB taxonomy): domain Bacteria; phylum Pseudomonadota; class Alphaproteobacteria; order Rhizobiales; family Rhodomicrobiaceae; genus R-RK-3. The sequence goes on from CAWJHQ010000001.1 coordinate 354,145, forward strand.
TGGGTTGCTGTTTGTTCGCGACGTCATCATTCGCGGCTGGATCTGTACGGGTTGCAATTGATTATACTGCCGTCCGGCGACGCTTTGCCGGCACGGCCGGTCGCGGACGGCATCGTCATAGCGGTACGCCTCACGCCAAAGGCCGGTGCGGATCAAGTGAGCGGCGTTGAAGGCGCGGGCGACGGCCAGCCTGTGCTTCGGGTTCGCGTCCGTGCGGCGCCGGAGGACGGCAAGGCGAATGCGGCGGTCGCGGCGCTGCTCGCCAAATGGCTGGACGAGCCGAAAACGCGGGCGGAACTGGTCTCCGGCGGGAAATCGCGGCTGAAACAGATCCTTATCCGTGGTGAAGCGGGAGCGCTGATGGAAAAGTTCTCCGCCCGTATCGCGTTGCTCAAATCAGGAGAATGAGCATGGCCAGCGCTCAAATCATCGACGGCAAGGCGGTTGCGGCACGGTTACGCCAACGTGTCGGCATTCTCGCCCGCGAATTCGAAGCCACGCAAGGCATCAAGCCTGGCCTCGCGGTGGTGCTTGTCGGCGACGATCCGGCCAGCCAGGTGTATGTGCGCAGCAAGGGCCGGGCGACGGAGGAAGCGGGCATGCGCTCCTTCGAGTACCGGCTCGCGGAAAATACCAGCCAGGCGGAATTGCTGGCGCTGCTCGACCGGCTGAATGCGGACCCCGCCGTGCACGGCATCCTCGTGCAACTGCCGCTGCCTTCACACATCGACACGCATGCCGATTATCGAACGTGTATCGCCGGCGAAGGACGTCGATGGTTTTCATCCAATGAATGCGGGACGGCTGGCATCCGGGAGCCCCGCATTGGTTCCCGGCACGCCCTTCGGCTGCGTCATCCTCGCCAAGACGGTGCTGCCGGATCTCTCCGGCGCCGAGGCGGTGGTGATCGGGCGTTCCAATATCGTCGGCAAACCGCTGGCGCAATTGCTGCTCGCGGAGAATGCGACGGTCACGGTGGCTCATTCCCGGTCGCGCGAACTCCCCGCCATAACGCGACGCGCCGATATTCTTGTCGCCGCCGTCGGCCGCCCCGAGATGGTGAGAGGCGACTGGATCAAGCCGGGCGCATTGGTGCTCGATGTGGGCGTCAATCGTGTGCCTGCGCCTGAAAAAGGCGAAGGCAAGACCAGGATCGTCGGCGACGTCGCCTTCGCGGAAGCGGTGCAGATCGCAGGGGCGATAACGCCGGTCCCGGGAGGTGTCGGTCCCATGACGGTCGCCTGCCTGCTGCTCAGCACATTGCGCGCGGCCAGCATGATCCACGGTCTGCCGGAGCCGGATCTGGCCGCGCGTTCTAGACGCATCCAGGCGGCTTGCGGCGATGTCTCCGCGCTCACGCCGAACCGGTGGCCCGCCTAATTCGCCGACGCGTTCTGTTTGGGGCAATGGTCGGTGATGTATTCGTTGACCCCCTTGACGAAATCGGCCTGGAAATAGCCGAACGTGTTCTCGAACTTCCACGCGGCCCAGACCACGTTGCGGACCACGGCGGTGCCGTCGATGTCCGAGACGCCGAGCGAAACGGATTTCGCCTTGCCGTTCTCGAATTCGATGACCGGCGCCATCTTGGCGCGAAGCTCATGGCGCGAACCGGAATTGTCGATCTCGCAAGCCACCGGATGAGCCGGAATTTTGAGCTTGTAGGTCTTTTCCTTGAACGGCGCGGCGAACAATGCGCGGCTGATTTCGAATTTCGCGGTGCAGCGCGCATCGCCGAACGTCCAGCTGAGCCGCCCCTTCTTCACCGCCTTCGCAATCTCTTCCTTGTACCAGGTCTGGGCGAGATCGCATTGCACCGGACCGCCGGTTGCATTGGGGTTGGTGATGATCGCGCAAATGTCGCGATCGCATTGGCGCAATTTCTCGTCTTCCGTCTGCGGCGGAGACGCTTGCGCCCACGCGGCCGGACTTATGGCCAATAAACTGACAAAACTCAGCACAAACACATTCATGGCAAGAATTTCGGCCCGCATCCGGTTCTCCCGCTCACACAATTGACATTTACGTCTGAAATTAAGCGCATAAAGCTGAACGCGCGATAAGACGCAGCGATCCACCGATTGCTGTTAACCCGCGCTTTGATATAGTCGCGCCGCAACGCAAGGCCAGCAGCATTGGCGAATGGAGGCTCTCATGTCAGTGGACATGTCTCAAGGCAATGAGAATATGGATTATGCCCAGCATCAGCGCACCTATGACCTGTTTGTCGGGCTGGTGAAATATGGCAGCCTGGCGATCATTCTCGTTCTCATCCTCATGGCCATCTTCCTGCTCTGATTAAGAAAATAAATAAGCCCACCCTTCTGCACCGGCGGAGAAAAATATGATCGTGGTAGCGGCAACCGCTGAAAGCGGCGATAAATCGCGTGTTGCGCTGTCCCCGGAAACGGCGAAGAAATTCAAGGCGCTCGGCGCCGAGGTCAGGCTTCAGGCCGGTGCGGGACGCGGTTCTTTTTCCCTGATCAGTCCTTCGCCGACGCGGGCGCCAAGATCGTGCCGACCGCCGAGGAAGCACTGAAGGATGCCGACATCATCCTCAAGGTCCGCCGGCCCACGGCGCAGGAGGTTGCGGGGATGAAGCGCGGCGCGGTACTCGCAGCCATGCTCGATCCCTATGCCGGCGGCGAAGATATCGACGCGCTGGCCAAGGCCGGCATCAACGCCTTCTCGATGGAATTCATGCCGCGCATCAGCCGCGCGCAGACCATGGACGTGCTGTCCAGCCAGGCAAATCTCGCCGGCTATAAGGCCGTGGTCGAGGCCGCCGCGGCGTTCTCGCGCGCCATGCCGATGATGATGACCGCCGCCGGAACGGTGCCCGCCGCGCGTGTCTTCGTGATGGGCGTGGGCGTCGCGGGGCTGCAGGCGATCGCCACGGCGCGGCGTCTGGGCGCGGTCGTCTCGGCGAACGACGTGCGGCCGGCGACCAAGGAGCAGGTGAAATCGCTCGGCGCGAAATTCATTGCCGTGGTGGATGAGGAATTCAAGCAGGCCGAAACGTCCGGCGGTTACGCCAAGGAAATGTCCGACGAGTATAAGCGCAAGCAATCCGAGCTGACCGCAAGCCACATCTCCAACCAGGACATCATCATCACCACCGCGCTCATACCGGGCCGTCCCGCGCCGAAGCTCATCACCAAATCCATGGTCGAGAGCATGAGGCCCGGCTCGATCATCGTCGATCTGGCGGCGGAGCGCGGCGGCAATACCGAGGTGACCGTGCCGGGCAAGGTCATCGAGCATGGCGGCGTGACGATCATGGGCCAGCTGAATATGCCGGGACGGCTGCCGGGCAATGCCTCCAGCCTCTACGCGCGCAATCTGTTCGCCTTCGTCGAGACGCTGGTCGACAAGCAGAATGCCGCGCTGAAGATCAATTGGGATGACGAGATCGTCAAGGGCACGGCGTTGACCCGCGACGGTGCGATCGTGCATCCGAGCCTGACGGGAGCGAAATGATGCGGAACAGCTTCGATTTTTTGAGGCCACAAGCAAGCCCCCTCACCCACCTGCCTGCGGCAGGAGCCCTCTCCCGCAAGGGGAGAGGGCAAGAAAAGGGAGATTGCGCACTGTCTTCTTCAGCCCTCTCCCTTGATGGGAGAGGGCGGCGCGAAGCGCCGGGTGAGGGTGGAGCCGCGTGGCACAGCCTCGCTGGGAACGCCGCTCTGTTCCTGCTCGCGGCTCTCGCAATGCTGCTTCCGGCCCCGGCATGGGCCGCTGCTGGGGGAGGCGACGTCGATCCCTTCATGTTCCGCTTGTCGATCTTCGTGCTGGCGATTTTCGTCGGCTATTACGTCGTGTGGAGCGTGACGCCGGCCCTGCACACGCCGCTAATGTCCGTGACCAACGCGATTTCCTCGGTGATCGTGGTCGGCGCGCTTCTGGCCGTCGGCGTGGAGCACGCGGCTGGCGACCTGCCGCAATCCATTGACGGCGCGATCTCCTCGAAAATCTTCGGCTTCCTGGCGCTGGCGATGGCGTCGGTGAACATTTTCGGCGGCTTTCTCGTCACCCAGCGCATGCTCGCCATGTACAAGAAAAAAGAAAAGAAATAATGCCCACGCCCCATGGTCTGCTCAGACTGTTCACGCCGCTCATCATGGTGCTGAGCTTGGCCGGATGCTTCAAGTCCGGCACGCCGCTGCTCGATGCGGCGCATGCCAAATTTCCCTTCGCCGCGATCACTCTGAAGAACGAGGAGGGGCAGATCTCCCTCGTCAAACGGGACGGCGATGTCTACCGCTTCATCGAGGACGGCAAACAGGATGCGACGGCGCTGCTGATCCACGAGCTGGGCGCGGACCTCTATCTTGTCCAGGTGGCGGCTCCGACCGGCGAGTCGGAGTATCTGTTCGCCAAAAAACAGGGTGACGATCTCATCGTCAGATCGGATTGCAAGGGCCTCGATGCCGAGATGCTGCGCGGCAACGGCGTGGAGATCCAGGAGAGCGGCGAAACCATCTACGAATGTAACTTCAAGGACGCCAAGGGTCTGGTGGAGCTAGGGAAATCCCCAGGCATCTGGGTAAATTCAACAACGACGCTCAAGATCGTTTCGATCGAATAGCGGGGGACATCGATGTCGGGAAATTTGGTCGCGCTGCTCTACCTCGTCTCCGGCGTGCTGTTCATTCTGGCGCTGCGCGGATTGTCCAATCCTGAAAGCGCGCGGCAAGGCAACACCTTCGGCATGATCGGCATGGCGCTGGCCGTGGTCACGACGCTCGCCGTCGTTTCGCCGACGCAGCCCATGACCTGGCTGATGATCATCGGCGGGCTGGCGATTGGCGGCGGCATCGGCGCGTTCACCGCACGCCGGATCGCGATGACGGCGATGCCGCAGTTGGTCGCCGCATTCCACAGCCTCGTCGGCCTCGCGGCGGTATTCGTCGCGGCCGCCGCGCTTTATGCGCCCGAGGCGTTCGGCATCGGATCGCCCGGCAACATCCCCGTCGCGACGCTGGTCGAGATGTCGCTCGGCGTCGCCATCGGCGCGATCACCTTTTCCGGCTCGATCATCGCCTTCCTGAAACTCGACGGCCGGATGTCCGGCGCGCCGATTCATGCTGCCGGCCCGTCATCTGATCAACATCGCGCTCGCCGTCACGCTGATCGTGCTTGTGGCGCTGTTTTGCACCAGCGGGTCGACCTTGCTGTTCTGGGCGATCACGGTGGTCTCGCTGGTGCTCGGCGTGCTCATCATCGTACCCATCGGCGGCGCCGACATGCCGGTGGTGGTCTCGATGCTGAATTCCTATTCGGGCTGGGCGGCGGCGGGCATCGGCTTCACGCTCGGCAACAGCGCACTGATCATCACCGGCGCGCTGGTCGGTTCCTCCGGCGCGATCCTGTCCTACATCATGTGCAAGGGCATGAACCGCTCGTTCATATCGGTGATTCTCGGCGGCTTCGGCGGCGAAACGTCGGCGGCCGGCGGCGCGGGCGGCGAGCAGCGCCCGGTCAAGCAGGGCTCGGCGGACGACGCGGCGTTCATCCTGAAAAATTCCTCCAAGGTCATCATCGTGCCCGGCTATGGCATGGCCGTCGCCCAGGCGCAGCATGCGCTCCGCGACATGGCCGACAAGCTCAAGGAAGCGGGGGTGGAGGTATCCTACGCGATCCACCCGGTGGCGGGCCGGATGCCAGGCCACATGAACGTGCTTCTCGCGGAAGCGAACGTGCCCTATGACGAAGTCTTCGAGCTGGAAGACATCAACAACGCCTTCTCGCAGGCCGACGTCGCCTTCGTCATCGGCGCGAACGACGTGACGAACCCGTCCGCCAAGGAAGATTCGGCCTCGCCGATCTTCGGCATGCCGGTGCTGGAGGTGTGGAAGGCCGGTACGGTGATGTTCATAAAGCGCTCTTTATCGTCTGGCTACGCCGGCATCGACAATTCGCTGTTTTACCGCGACAACACCATGATGCTGTTTGGTGACGCGAAGAAGATGACCGAGGAAATCGTCAAGGGCTTCTGAGCGCAATACGCGCCGGGAGCAAGGATTGGGGGCAAATCTCATGCGCCGTTTCTTTATCGTGCTGTTCGTTCTTTCACTCTTCGCCACCGCCGCCGCCGTCTATTGGCAAACCTATCTGCCTGAAGCGAGCGTCCCGGTGTCGGCGGACCGCCAATTCAGCGCCCCGGAAGCCGCCCCCGGCCAGGGAGGAGCGCCCACGACGCGCTCGGTTCGCGAGTTTGCAAAGCAACCCTCCGACCGGCAGAACATGGCGGTTATGATTTCCATTCTGTCATCGATCATCTCGGCGGTCGCCGCCGTCGCACAGACCTGGCTGACGGCGCGCGCTTACCGGCGATAAGCGTCCGCGAACCGGGGCGGCGATGAAGGGCGGCTCTATTTGATGAAGACTCTCCTGATCATCGCCTGCCTGATCGCCGGGATCTACGTCATTGCCGCCGGCTCGCTCTTTGTTTTCCAGCGGCGATTGATCTACCTTCCCGACACCGAACGCGAAGCGCCGTCCGAGGCCGGACTTAGCGGCGTGCGGGAAGTGGTGCTGCAAACGCCCGATGGCGTGAGGCTCATCGCCTGGTACGCGCCTGCCGCACCCGGCAAACCGACCTTGCTGTATTTTCACGGCAATGCCGGCAGCCTCTCAGACCGCGCCGACCGCATCAAGCGTTTCGCCGGCGCCGGTTACGGTGTGTTCATGCCGTCCTATCGCGGCTATTCGGGCAGCACCGGCACGCCTTCCGAACCGGCGATCAACGCCGATGCGCGCCTGGCCTATGAGCATCTGCGGAAACTCGGCGTGGCGGAGCGGGCGATCGTGCTCTATGGCGAATCGCTGGGCAGCGGCGTCGCGGTGCGGCTCGCTTCGGAGCAGCCGGTCGGCGCGGTCATCCTCGATGCGCCCTATACGTCGCTGCCCGATGTGGGAAAGCTGTTTTACCCCGTCATGCCGGTGCAGACCTTCATGGTGGACCGGTTCGAACTCGAAAAAACATATCTCAGCGGTTCGCGCGCCAATTCTCATCCTGCATGGCACAAATGACCAGGTCGTCCCGTTCACCTTGGGAAAAGCGCTCTTCGAAGCCGCGCCCCAGCCGAAGGAGATGGCGGTGTTGAAAGGGGCCGGTCATTCCGACATCTATGCCTTTGGCGCATTTTCGCGCCTTGATGAGTTTCTCCGCGCCCATCTGCGCGAAGCCTCGGGCGCATCGAGAAGGTGAGTTTGCGCACCACCCGCTCGCAGAAATCCCCACTTAGTTAAATTGGCGAGTTCAGGGTTAAACGATCTTCCATTGCTGAGCTGTAAAATGAAGGGCGATGAAAAAAGCGTCCCGCCGCAGGATTTGTCATGCGTCCAGCTCGATTTTTTGCCATTATTTCAGCATGTTACCTTTCATTTATTGCAATATATTACGTCGAGCAGCGTGATTATTTATTTTATACGTCAAATGTTCGAACAGCCCCGCAAGATCTAGGTCTGCAAAACGTCGCGGAAATGGAACTCGCAACCCCGGACGGCCAGCGCCTCGTCGCCTGGTATGCGCCGCCGGCCAAGGGTGAGCCGACGCGTGTTCTATCTGCACGGGAATGCGGGCGCGCTCGTTCATCGCGCCAATCGCATACGGCTCTATCGCGGGCAGGGCTATGGCGTGTTCATGCTCGCCTATCGCGGCTTTTCGGGCAGTACCGGCAGGCCGACCGAAACCAACATCATTGCCGACGCGCTCATGGCATATGACACGCTCTCCGGCTTCACGCCGCAGGACAGCAAGATCGTCGTCTATGGCGAGTCGCTGGGCACGGGCGTGGCGGTGCAGGTGGCGGCGAAGCGCCGGCCGGACGGGGTGGTCCTGGAGTCGCCCTTCTCGTCGGCGGTGGATGTCGGGGCATATCTCTACCCCTATCTCCCGGTCCATTGGCTGCTGAAAGACCGCTTCGAATCAATCAACTACATTCAGGATGTGAAAGCGCCGCTGCTCGTGCTGCATGGCGGGCAGGACCGGATTGTGCCGCCGAAGCTGGGCCGCAAGCTATTCGCCGCCGCGCCGGGGCCGAAAGTGGGCTATTTCATCGAAGAGGCAACCCACTACACGCTGTATGAGCACGGCGCATTCGACAAGGTGAAGACCTTCCTCGACGGCTTCGCGGTCGGCCGCGGGCAGCCCGGCACACTCTCCGTATCCTGCGGAGCGGCCTGCCGGTCCGCTGGGGATTGATTCGCGCAAGGGCGGTGTTGGGAGGCTGGCCTCAGAGAAGATCACTCGTTGCCGAAACCGCTAAGCCTCGTTGCCGACGCGGTCCAGCCCTTCGCGGGCGGGGCGGAAGGACGGGTTGATCTGCAAGGCGCGCTGATAGGCGCGGGCGGCTTCCTTTTTCGCACCCATGCCCTCTGCCGCCCTGCCGCGCAATGCCCAGGCTTCGTAATTATTCTTGCTGCCCTGAGCGGCCTTATAGAAATCGTCGAAGGCCTTCTCGTATTTCTTCAGCTCAAGCTCGCTCAGCCCCTTGGCGTGATAAACTTCCGGGGCGTCGGGGCGGAATCCGAGCGCATTGTCGAAATCGTCGATCGCCTGGGCATGCTGGCCCATCGCCTGGCGGCTCAGTCCGCGATTGAAAAAGGCGATCGGGTCAGCCTGCAGTTCCAGCGCGCGGGTGAAGTCCGCGATAGCCATGGGATGATTATTCATGGTGCGTTGCGCACTGCCGCGCCCGACATAGGCAACCGAATAATTCGGATCGATGTTGATCGCCTGATCGTAGTCGGAAATCGCCTGCGGAATGCGCTTGGCGCGCACATTGATCAGCGCGCGGTTGGAAAAAGCCTGTGCATATTGCGGGTTGATGGCGAGCGCCGCGTTGAAGTCCTCCAGCGCCCTCTCATACTCGCCGGCCTGGCCATAGGCAGCGCCGCGCAGATTGAGCGCGTTGGCATCCTTGGGGTTATTCTTGATGGCCTCGGTGAGCGAGGCGATGTTGTTCTTCTGCTCGGAGCGCACAAGCTGCTGCTGCTGCACCAGTTTGCTGGTCACTTCACTGCTCTGGCAGCCAGCCAGGGAGCATAAAAGAATGACAACCGCTAGTTTGCCGCCTGCGTCAGGGTTGACAATCAAACCCATAAGAACAGCCAATCCCGGTCTTTGCCTTCATGAACCGCAACTCTGGCAACGAAGACAGATACGCTCTTCGTCGCCGACCCCTTGAATTGTGGTGCTATAGAAATGCGGCCTAAATTGGTTCCGCAGTCTGTCGGCCCTGCAGGGCTAGGCCGGAAAGTGCTAGCGCTTGCCGCGGCTCCGGCCAACGACCAAACCTTCGCGCTGCATACGCTTGCGCGCAAGCTTCCGCGCTCTGCGTACGGCCTCAGCCTTCTCGCGCGCGCGTTTTTCAGAAGGTTTTTCGTAATAATTGCGAAGTTTCATCTCCCGGAAGATGCCTTCCCGCTGCATCTTCTTCTTCAGAGCTTTCAACGCCTGATCGACGTTGTTGTCACGAACATGGACTTGCACGCTATCTCCATCGGTTTGCGTTTAGACGATGTGGTGGTGTGAAGAAATGACACAAAATGCCGGACGCGTATGCACCCGGCATTCCTGAGCCGCCTTTATCTTGTATCAAAAAATCGCCGCTGTGTCTATCGCGCCAGCACCCAATACCCAATTCAGCATCTAGTGTGGGGTAATATCCACAAAGTGGCCCATCTTGCGTCCTGGGCGCGCCTCGGCCTTGCCATAAAGATGGATTGAGCGCGCCGGGATTCGCCTCAAGCAATTCAGGCCATCGATTCGCGTCCTCGCCGAGCAGATTGACCAGCCGCGCGTCCGAATGCCGGCGGGTCGAGCCGAGCGGCCATCCGGCGACGGCGCGAATGTGATTCTCGAACTGGCTGACGGCGCAGGCCTCGATCGTCCAGTGCCCGCTATTGTGCACGCGCGGCGCGATTTCGTTGATGAGCAAGCGTGGCGTGCCCTCCTCTTCGGTCAGGAACATCTCCACCGCCAGCACGCCGACATAGTCGAGCGCCTCGGCGATCCGGCCTGCATAATCGCGGGCGGCGGCGCCGATTTCGTCCGAGATGGGCGCGGGCGCGACGCTCTCCCGCAGAATGCCGCCGCGATGGATATTCTGCGGCAAATCATAAAATGCGATGGCCCCGCCGGCGTCGCGAGCGCAGATCACCGACAACTCCATGTCGAAGGCGATCTCGCGCTCCAGCACGGCCGAATCAGCTCCCAGCCAGTCTTGCGCGAGGGAAGGTCTGCCATGCCCGCCATGTGCATCTGGCCCTTCCCATCGTAGCCCTGCGAGGCACGCTTCAGATAGGCGGACACGCCGGGCGCCTCGGCGGAAAGGGCGGTGTAAGCGTGCCCTATTGCCTCAGGATTCGCGACTTCCGCCCAAGGCGCCACCGGCAGGTCCAACGAAGCGAGAAACCGCCGCTCCGCGATACGGTTTTGGGACACTTCCAGCGCGCGCCGGGGCGGCGACACCGGGCACCGCCGTTCGATGATAGCCAGCGCGTCCGATGGGATGTTCTCGAATTCGAAGGTGACCACGTCCGCCTCGGCCGCGAATTTGGCCAGCGCCTCGGCGTCGTCATAGGCGGCGCAATGGCGGAAGGCGGCGACATCGAAGGCCGGGCTGTCGGTTTCCGGCGAGAAAATGCTGGCCTTGAAGCCCAGCTTCGCCGCGGCCTGCGCCAGCATCCGCCCGAGCTGACCGCCGCCGACAATGCCGATCACCGAGCCGCGCGGCAAGCGTTCAGCGGGCGGCATCGACCGGCTCCTCGGCGACCGTGGATGTGTGCGCCTGCCGCCATTCCCGCAAGCGCGATGCGAGAGCGGGATCGGCAAGCGCCAGGATCTGCGCCGCCATGAGCCCTGCGTTGTATGCGCCGCTATCGCCGATCGCCAATGTCGCCACCGGAATGCCGGACGGCATCTGCACGATGGACAGGAGACTGTCCAATCCCGACAGCGCGCGCGATTTTATCGGAACGCCGAGCACCGGCAGGCAGGTGAGCGAGGCTGCCATGCCCGGCAGATGCGCCGCACCGCCTGCGCCCGCGATGATGACCTTCAATCCCCGCCCTTCGGCTTCCTTGGCATAGGTGTAAAGCCGCTCCGGCGTGCGATGAGCGGATACGATCCGCTTCTCATACGCAATCCCCAATTCGCCCAAAGCGTCGGCGGCGCGGCGCATTGTCGGCCAGTCGCTCTGGCTGCCCATGATGATGCCGACGACGGGCTGAATGTCCATATCATGCCTGTTTTCGTATACAATTGGCCCGCATCTATCCGAACGGCGATATTCCGGCAAGGAAACTTTGTATGGAACCGTAATCGCACGCGAAAGACGCGATCATGGTGCGCCGCTTTATTTGTGGCGCGAGTCTGCCAAATCCGCCATCCGTCATGGCTCAAGCGATAATATCGGGGAAAAGTTCATCCTCGACCCGCGCGATCTGGTCCTTGAGCTGCAATTTCTTCTTCTTCAGGCGCTTGATCTGCAGCGCATCGGCACGGACGGTCTGCTCCAGTCCCGCGATGGCGGCATCCAGATCGCGATGCTCCTGCTTCAATTGCGCCAAGGCGGCCCGCAGCCGCTGCTCGCGTTCTTCGCTCATCCGCGACCTCTAGTCCGAATCACATTCGGCGGAGCATGAATATTTCATAGGCTGCCTGCCATCTCCCGAAGCTTGAATTTCTGAATTTTCCCCGTAGATGTCTTTGGAATCTCTGCGAATTGGACGTGTCTGGGCACTTTGTAGTGGGCGAGGTGCTCGCGGCAATGGGCAATGATCTCCTCAGCAGTTGCGCGTGCGCCCGGTCTCAGCTCGATGAAGGCGCATGGCGTTTCGCCCCAACGGTCGTCCGCCTTCGCGACCACCGCCGCCGCCTGAATCGCCGGATGCTTATAAAGCACATCCTCCACTTCGATTGACGAGATGTTTTCCCCGCCTGAGATAATGATGTCTTTAGAACGGTCCTTAAGCTGTACATAACCATCCGGATGCAGCACGCCGAGATCTCCGGAATGGAACCAGCCGCCGGAGAAGGCTTCTTCGGTCGCGGCCGGGTTCTTCAGATAGCCTTTCATCACAACATTGCCCTGGAACATGACCTCGCCCAGGGTTTCGCCATCGTCCGGAACCGGCTCCATGCTCTTGGGATCGCGCACCGAAAGCTCCTGAAGCGGCACATATTTGACGCCCTGCCGCGCCTTCTTGGCCGCTCTGGCCGGCCCGTCGAGCGCGCTCCACTCGTCCTTCCACTCGTTGACGACCGCCGGGCCGTAGGTCTCCGTCAGCCCGTAGACATGCACGACATCGAAGCCCGCGTCGCTCATGGCGGCGAGCACGGCTTCGGGCGGCGGCGCGGCGGCGGTGAGGAACTGCACCTGCGTATCGAGCGCCCGTTTCTGCTCCGGCGGCGCGTTGAGGATGGTCGACATCACGATCGGCGCGCCGCACAGATGCGTCACCTTGTTCCCGGCAAGCGCGTTCCAGATCGCGTCGGCGCGGACATAGCGCAGGCAGACATTGGTGCCGCCGACCACCGGCACGGTCCAGGGGAAGCACCAGCCATTGCAATGGAACATCGGCAAGGTCCAGAGATAGACGGGATGCCTGCCGATGCTGCCTGCAAGAATATTGCCGAGCGCGAGCAGATAGGCGCCCCGGTGGTGATAGACGACGCCCTTGGGATTGCCGGTGGTGCCTGACGTGTAATTCAGCGAAATAGCGTCCCATTCATCGCCCGGCATCCGCCATTCGAATTCGGGATCGCCGCCGGCGACGAAGGCTTCATAATCGTGCTCGCCATGCGGTTCGCCCAGGCCCGGATATTCCGGATCGGCATAATGGATGACGATCGGCTTCACGGAGGCTCTTGCCAACGCCTCCTTCATGACAGGCGAAAATTCGGTGTCGGTGATGACGACCTTGCTCTCGGCGTGGTCGAGCATGAAGGCGATGACCGCGGCGTCCAGCCGGGTGTTGATGGAATGCAGCACCGCGCCCGTCATCGGCACTCCGTAATGCGCCTCGAGCATCGGCGGCGTGTTGGCAAGCATCACCGAGACCGTGTCGCCCGCGCCGATTCCGCGCTTCGACAAGGCCGAGGCGAGCTGGCGCGCCCGTCCGTAATATTGCGCATAGCTCCAGCGCTGACGGCCATGCACGACTGCGGCATGATGAGGAAAAACCTGCGCGGCCCGGGCAAGGAAGCTCAGCGGCGTAAGCGGCTGAAAGTTCGCCGCATTTTTGTCGAGGCCGATCGCGTAGGGGTTGGTCTTCATTAATTTTCCTCCCAGGGCGATCCATTATAATACGGCGGATGCGTCAAGGCGAATGCGCCGGAGCAAGGGTCTTAAAGAATAGCTTGTCAGCGTTTGGCCCGGCTCGCACTATGCCGCCAATAAGCGTCGCCGGGGCGGACTGCCGGAGTTGCAGGGGAGGACGAAATGAGCCGGTATTTAGAGGCCTATGAGAGCTGGAAACGCGACCCGGAGGCGTTCTGGGCCGAGGCCGCCGCCGAGATCGACTGGGTGCGGCCGCCGGAGAAGATCTTCGACCCGAGCCAGGGGCAATATGGCCGCTGGTTCGAGGGCGGGCTGTGCAACACCGCCTTCAACTGCCTCGACCGGCATGTGATCACCGGAAAGCGCCCCAATCAGCCGGCGCTGATCTATGACAGCCCGATGACCGGCGAGAAGCGCAGCTTCACCTATGCCGAACTGCTCGACGACGTGTCCGCCTTCGCCGCCGTGCTGCGCGACAAGGGCGTGCGCAAGGGCGACCGGGTGATCATCTACATGCCGATGATCCCGCAGGCGGTGATCGGGATGCTGGCCTGCGCGCGGATCGGCGCGATCCACTCCGTGGTGTTCGGCGGCTTCGCAGCCAACGAACTCGCGACGCGCATCAACGACGCCAAGCCGAAGCTGATCCTCGCCGCTTCCTGCGGGCTCGAACCGGGGCGGATCATCAAATATAAGCCGCTGCTCGACGCGGCCCTCGCGCAGGCATCGCACAAGCCGGACGGCTGCATCATCTTCCAGCGCGCCGATGAGCGGGCGCTCCTCACGCCGGGGCGCGACTATGATTGGACGGCGCTGTTCAACGAAGCCAAGGCGCGCGGCAACCGCGCCGACGCGGTCGATCCTTTCCGCCACCGACCCGCTCTACATCCTCTACACCTCCGGCACCACCGGCGAGCCGAAAGGCGTCGTGCGCGACAATGGCGGGCACATGGTGGCGCTGAAATGGACGATGCAGAACCATTACGGCATTCAGCCCGGCGACGTATTCTGGACGGCGTCCGACGTCGGCTGGGTGGTGGGCCACTCCTATATCGTCTACGCGCCGCTGCTGCAGGGCGCGACCACGATCCTCTATGAGGGCAAGCCGGTCGGCACGCCGAATGCCGGGGCCTTCTGGCGGGTGATCTCCGAGCATAAGGCCGTCGCGCTGTTCACCGCGCCGACGGCGTTCCGCGCCATCAAGAAGGAAGACCCGCAAGGCAAGCTGCTGGAGAATTACGACCTTTCGCATTTCCGCACGCTGTTCCTCGCCGGCGAACGCGCCGATCCCGACACGGTGAAATGGGCCGAGAAGCTGCTCGGCAAGCCGGTGCTGGATCATTGGTGGCAGACCGAAACGGGATGGCCGATCGCGGGCAATCCGGTCGGATTGGGCACCCTGCCGGTCAGATATGGCTCGGCCGCCGTGCCGATGCCCGGCTACGATCTGCGCGTGCTGAACGAGAGCGGAAAGCCGGTGCGCCGGGGCGAGACGGGCGCGCTGTCCATCCGCCTGCCGATGCCGCCCGGATGCCTGCCGACGCTGTGGGAGAAGGATGCGCGCTTCCGCGACAGCTATCTGAAGGACTATCCCGGCTATTACAAAACCGCCGATGCCGGCTATATCGACCAGGACGGCTATGTCTACGTCATGGCGCGTACCGACGACATCATCAATGTCGCGGGGCACCGTCTGTCGACCGGGCAGCTCGAAGAGGTGCTGTCCAACCATCCGGATGTGGCGGAATGCGCGGTGATCGGCGTCGCCGACGCGCTCAAGGGGCAGGTGCCGGCGGGCTTCGTCGTGCTGAAGGCGGGCGTCACCAAGAGCGCCGACCAGATCGAAAAGGAAATCATCCAGAAGGTGCGGGACGAGATCGGGCCGGTTGCGGCGTTCAAGCTCGCCTTGACGATCCAGCGGCTGCCGAAGACGCGCTCGGGCAAGATCCTGCGCGGCACCATGCGGGCGATCGCCGACGGCGAGGCTTACAAGATGCCCGCGACGATCGACGATCCCGCCGTCCTCGCTGAGATCGGCGAGGCGCTGAAGGCGCGCGGCCTTGGCGTCGGAGCCGATGCGCTGCTCAAGACGGCGAGTTAGCGAGGGACCGCGCGTTGCTCGACTGAGTGGCAGCGGCGGCTGGAAGCGGTCGTCATCGGCCGCGAGCGCTGAGCAACGACGGCTCGCATGATATCGGCCATTGCCGCAGGGTGTGGCGTGTCGCGCGGCAGATCGCCGGCGGCATGGACGAGCCGGTGGACCTGCTCGTGCTGATCGCCGCAGCTTATCTGCACGACATCGTATCGCTGGAGAAGAACGATCCGCGCGCGCCGAGGCATCGCGCATGGCGGCGGGCGAGGCGCGCATCATCCTCTCCGGACTGGGCTTTCCGCGCGGACAAACTGGATGCGGTCGCTCATGCCATCGAGGCGCATTCCTATTCCGCGAAGATCGCGCCGCTCACCGTCGAGGCGAAGATCCTGGCGGATGCGGACCGCATGGAGACGCTCGGTGCGATCGGCATCGCCCGCATATTTTATGTCGGCGGCCGCATCGGCACGAAGCTCTTCGATGAAGACGATCCGCTGGCGCAGAACCGGCCGCTCGACGATCTGCGCTTTTCGCTGGATCATTTCTACACAAAAATTCTGACGCTTGCCGAAACGATGAACACCGCCCCAGGCCGCGCGCTTGCCGAGGAACGGACGCGTTTTATACAGCAATTTCTAAGGGTTATACTCAGTGAAGTCAGATCGAACGCTATGCAGGATTAAGGTTGCGGGCGCTGCTTGGCGCTACCTTCGCCCTCCGCCAAGCTTTTGATTTGTTGCCCGGCTTCCGATTGGCTAATCTGCGCCCTTCGCATTGCAGCAATCAGCGCCGCATGATTTGCGCCTAAGGAGCAGCTAATGGATCCGGATATGGTTCGGCAGCAGGAAGAGGAAGAGGCCGCCAGCCGTCTGCGCAAATTCGTCATCGGGCGCCGCTCCTTCCGCGCCGGTGAGGGAAGAGGCCTTCGTGCTGCGCGCCGAGCCGCGGGAACCTTTCCAGGGTCGCGCCGGCCGCCCCCGCAGTAAAGCGCTCGCCCGGTTGGGGAGCTGTCGTGCGGGCGACCTTCTATTGCCTGCTTTTCACGTTTTTGGGACTTGTCGGCGGCGTCATTGCTCGGCATCCAACTCGGGCTGGTGCGCTGGCAGTTTTTAGCGCTCGGCATGGCGGTGGGATTTGTATCCGGTTGGCAGTCGGCGGTTGCGGTGCTTCGCAAGCGCTACAAACTGGGTGTCGTCCAAGCCTATCGCGCGCCGCTCATTCCCGCCGTGATCATACTGTTTTCGCTTGTCGGGCGGATTGGCCGTGATTCTGCCCGTCGTCACGCGTCCTTCACTGGCGACGGCGCAATGCGAGCCAACTCCTCGTGCCATGGCTGTTCAGCCTCGGCGTCGGCGCGGTGGCGGGCTTCGTGCTGGCACTGCCGAAAATGCGAGCCAATCTCCGCGTCAGGGCATGATCCGCGCTAGCGCGAGACGCCTTCAAAGGGCTGCCGATCAGCCCGTTTCAACCGGCGTGTCTGCCTCGCTCCATTCGGCCCATGAGCCATCATAGACCGCGGCGGTCTCGTTCCCGGTCGTGGCGAGCGCCAGCGCGATGACGCAGGCCGTCACGCCCGAGCCGCAGCTCGCGACGACGGGCTTTGCGCTGTCGACGCCGCTGGCAGCGAAGATCGCCTTGAGCTCGGCGGGAGCTCCGCATCGTGCCGTCCTGATTCAGCAGGCCGGTGAACGGCACGTTCTTCGAGCCGGGAATGTGCCCGAGGCGCGGCACCTGCGCGCGGCTCCGGATCGGTCCCGGCGAAGCGGCCGGCGGCGCGCGCGTCGACAATCTGCATCGCGCCGGTCTTCAGCAGGCGCATGACGTCGTCAAGGTCGCGGACCAGGCCCGAATTCAGCCGCGCCGTGAAATGGCGCTCGGTGCGGCGGCGCGGCTCTCCGCTCTTGACCGGCCGGCCCTCGGCCTGCCATTTGCCGAAGCCGCCATTCAGCACGGCGACGTCCCTGAAGCCCATCACCCGGAACATCCACCAGGCGCGCGCCGCGCCGGCCATGTTGGTCTTGTCGTAAACCACCACCCGCATCCCATCGCCAATGCCCATCTTGCGGACGCGTGAGGAGAATTTTTCCGGCGCGGGCAGCATGTGAGGCAGCGAACTGGCGGCGTCCGAAATCTCCTCGATGTCGAAAAACTGCGCGCCGGGAATGTGCGCTTCGCCG
Source organism: uncultured Alphaproteobacteria bacterium (assembly GCA_963842775.1). GTDB lineage: Bacteria > Pseudomonadota > Alphaproteobacteria > Rhizobiales > Rhodomicrobiaceae > R-RK-3. The sequence continues at coordinate 371,706 of CAWJHQ010000001.1, forward strand.
AATTCCCGCGCGGCATCGCGCCCCGATCCGGGCAAATGGAAAGTGGCGTCCAGGATGATGATATCAGGCGCATCCAAGGCGTCTGAGCCAGCCAGTCGGTCTCCACGAGCCATTGAGCGGCACTTTGCATTGCAGATTTCCTCCCTGGCCGCTCGAAATGAAGGACCGGCGGCCTCATCTTGTCTTTGCGGCTGCGACAGGCGGATCAGTCCGGCGATCACGCAAAGACCTGGGGCAAATCGAGCCCATTGCCTTCCATCCAATCCGGCACCGGCAAAGACTTTTCCCGCAGGAAGTCCGGATTGAACAGACGGGTTTGATAACGGGTCCCATAATCGCACAGCATTGTCACGATCCTGTGGCCGGGGCCGAGCTCGCGCGCCAGCCGCACTGCGCCGGCGACGTTCATGCCGCTGGAGCCGCCAAGGCAGAGGCCTTCCTCACGCAGCATCTGGAACACCCGGTCGACGGCCTCGGCGTCGGGGATCTGATAGGCCCTGTCGATCTCGACGCCTTCGAGGTTGGCGGTGATTCGGCCCTGGCCGATGCCCTCCGTGATCGAGGAGCCCTCGGATTTCAGCTCGCCCGTCGTGTAATAGCTGTAGAGCGCCGCTCCCATCGGGTCGGCGAGGCCGATAATGATGTCGCGGCGCTTGGCCTTCAGCCCCATCGACACGCCGCCCAGCGTGCCGCCCGTGCCGACGGCGCAAATGAAGGCATCGAGATCGCCATCGGTCTGCGCCCAGATTTCCTCGGCGGTCGTGCGCATATGCCCGTCGCGATTGGCGACATTGTCGAACTGATTCGCCCAGAAGGCGCCGTTCGGCTCGGTTTCCGCCAGACGTTCGGCGAGCCGCTGCGAATATTTGACGTAGTTGTTCGGGTTGCGATAGGGCACGGCCGGCACTTCCACAACCTGCGCGCCGAGCAGCCGGAGCGTGTCCTTCTTCTCCTCCGACTGCGTTTCGGGAATGACGATCACGGTCCGGTGGCCCAGCGCGTTGGCGACGACGGCGATGCCGATGCCGGTGTTGCCCGCGGTGCCTTCGACGATCACGCCGCCCGGCCGCAACAGCCCTTTCTCGAGCGCATCTTGAATAATGAACAGTCCGGCGCGATCTTTCACCGACTGGCCGGGATTCATGAATTCGGCTTTGCCTAGAATTTCGCAACCGGTTTCATCCGATGCGGCCTTAAGACGGATAAGCGGGGTATTTCCGATCGCCTCTATGACCGATGACCTGATGTCCACTTCTGTCCGTCTCCTTCTCGCCATGGACTTCGCATGCGGCGCTGCCACGCGAAGCATACGTAAAGCATTTATTCTGTAGCCGCAGCGAAAAACGCTGTGTTATAGACCGAGGCCACGTCGGTCGCGCGGCGCCTTCGCGGGCGTGGCGGAACTGGTAGACGCGCTGGATTTAGGTTCCAGTGACGAAAGTCGTGGGGGTTCAAGTCCCTCCGCCCGCACCATATATTCCAGCGTCACGCGCGATGAGCTTAAGCCAGTAAAACGAATTCCCGGAAGATAAGAATTCCCATGCAAATAACCGAAACCCTGTCTGACGGATTGAAGCGCGAGCTCAAGATCGTCATTGCCGCCAATGAGTTGGATGAGCGCTTGAACAGCAAGCTCGACGAGCTCAAGGATAAAGTACATTTGAAGGGTTTCCGGCCGGGCAAAGTTCCGATCGACCACATCAAAAAGGTTTACGGCCGCTCCGCGATGGCGGAGGTCGTGCAGCAGGCGGTCGAGGAAACGACGGCCAAGGCCATGTCCGGCCGTGATGAGCGCCCCGCCTTCCAGCCCAATATCCGGCTGCCGGAAGACGAAGGCACCGTGAACAACGTGATGGATGGCGGGCACGACCTGGAATTCATCATGTCCTTCGAGGTGCTGCCGAAAATCGACCTGACCGACCTGAAGAAGCTCGAAGTCGAGCGGCCGGTCGCGCAGGTGGGCGCCGAGGAAGTCGACAAGGCCATCGACCGCATGCGCGAAGCCAATATGGCCTATGACGCGAAGGACACGCCCGCCGAAACCGGCGATCGGCTGACCCTGAACTTTGTCGGCAAGATCGACGGCGAGCCGTTCGAGGGCGGCGCGGCGGAAGACGCGCATGTGATTCTCGGGCGCGGCATGTTCATCCCCGGCTTCGAGGAAGGCCTTGCTGGCGCCAAGACGGGCGAGGAGCGGACGGTGACGGCAACGTTCCCCGAAAATTATCAGGCCGCCCATCTTGCGGGAAAGGCCGCCCAATTCGATGTAACGGTTAAGGAAGTCGCCGCACCGCGCCTTCCCGAGGCCAACGACGAATTCGCCAAGTCATTGGGTCTGGATTCTCTCGCGAAATTGAAGGACGCCCTGAAAGAACGCATTTCCAAGGACTATTCCGAAGCGTCCCGCAACCGGGCGAAGCGCTCGCTTCTGGACGCTCTCGACGAGGCGCACAAATTCGAGCTGCCGCCTTCGCTGGTGGAGAACGAGTTCGAGGCGGTGTGGAAGGAAGTTACCCAGCATCTCGAGCGCGCCCAGAAGACGTTCGAGGACGAAGGCAGCACGGAGGAGAAGGCTCGCGGCGAATATCACACCATGGCCGAGCGCCGGGTTCGCCTTGGGCTGGTGCTGTCCGAAATCGGTCAGCGCAACGAGATCAAGGTCACGGATGAAGAGGTCCGCCGCGCCGTCATGCAGCGGGCGCAGCAATATCCGGGGCAGGAGCGCAAGGTCGTCGAGTTCTACAAGAACAACCCGAACGCACTGATGGAATTGCGCGCCCCGATCTTCGAGGACAAGGTCGTCGATTTCGCGCTGGAACTTGCCAATGTGAAGGAAAAGACCGTCACCGCCGAGGAACTGTTCAAGCCCGACGGCGACGATGATGAACACGAGCATGTGCACGGTCCGGATTGCGATCATGATCACGATCACGACCACCATCACCACCATCATGGATAAAATACGGACGGACATGCCGCGCCGACAGAGCCCTGGAGCATGGGAAATGGGCGTGCTTAATGGAGCGTTAAGCACCGGGCGGTTCTATATTCGATGAGGGCGAATCATCGAGCTTACGGATTGAGAGGCGGCCGCGCCGCCGGATAATTTTGGAGTGAAGCCATGCGCGATCCAATTGATTTATACATGCAGACGCTGGTGCCGATGGTCGTCGAGCAAACGAACCGCGGCGAACGCGCCTATGATATTTATTCGCGGCTGCTGAAAGAGCGGATCATTTTCGTCACCGGGCCGATCGAAGATCACCTCGCTTCTCTCGTGGTTGCTCAGCTCCTCTATGCGGAAGCCGAGAACCCGAAGAAAGAGATCGCGATGTACATCAATTCGCCCGGCGGCGTGGTGACATCAGGCATGGCGATCTACGACACGATGCAGTTCATTCGCCCGCCCGTCGCTACGCTCTGCGTCGGCCAGGCGGCGTCGATGGGATCCCTGCTGCTTGCGGCCGGCGAACCGGGCATGCGCTATGCGCTGCCGCATGCCCGAATCATGGTGCATCAGCCCTCCGGCGGCTTCCAGGGGCAGGCCAGCGACATCGAACGCCACGCACGGGAAATCCTCGCCATCCGTCAGCGGCTCAACGAAGTCTATGCCAAGCATACGGGACAACCCGTACAGGTGATTGCGGATGCTCTTGAGCGCGATAATTTTATGACCTCTGAAGGCGCACAGAAATTCGGCCTGATTGACGAGGTTTTGACCAAACGCCTCCCCAATGAAGGCGCGATTCCCACGCTGCCGCGAGGACGGGTTGACTAATGGATGAATTGGTGCGGAGAATAGGATTCTGAAGCGGCACGTACGGAACCATGAACAGGATCGTCGCGCCGGGTCAGGGTGAGCCGCTAAAACTCGCTGAAATCCCGCTCCGTAAAGCGGTCGTATCTGTCAGGAGCGTATGTTTGCCTCGTGAGGGTTGTGTGCAGAATTTCCCACCCTTTGGCTGCCGGATCACAGCCGGACCTCGGCAAGCGCTCGCGATTAGAGAAATCTTGATGAATATCCGAATAGCATACAGGCCTGGTCGCCGTGCGCCTTCCGGTGGGCGGTTGACGAGGAGGAGCAATTAGCGTGGCAAAAAACTGCGTCGATTGGGCAAGTTCCACCGGAACGACTGAGGTAGGTGAATGAGCAAGGTGAGCGGCAACGATACGAAGAACACCCTCTACTGCTCCTTCTGCGGAAAGAGCCAGCACGAGGTTCGCAAGCTCATTGCGGGGCCGACCGTGTTCATCTGTGATGAATGCGTCGAGCTGTGCATGGACATCATTCGCGAGGAAAATAAGAATTCCTACGTGAAGTCCCGCGACGGGGTGCCAACTCCTTCGGAGATTTGCCACATACTTGACGATTATGTGATCGGCCAGGATCACGCCAAGAAGGTGCTCTCGGTCGCAGTCCACAACCATTACAAGCGCATCAACCACGCCAGCAAGAATAACGACGTCGAGCTGGCCAAGTCGAATATCCTGCTCGTCGGCCCGACCGGCTGCGGCAAGACCTTGCTCGCCCAGACGCTCGCACGCATCCTCGACGTGCCGTTCACCATGGCCGACGCCACGACCCTGACCGAGGCCGGCTATGTCGGCGAGGACGTGGAAAACATCATTTTGAAGCTGCTGCAATCGGCGGACTACAATGTCGAGCGGGCGCAGCGCGGCATCGTCTATATCGACGAGGTCGACAAGATCAGCCGCAAATCCGACAACCCGTCCATCACCCGCGACGTGTCGGGCGAAGGCGTCCAGCAGGCCCTTCTGAAGATCATGGAAGGGACGGTGGCCAGCGTTCCGCCGCAGGGCGGCCGCAAGCATCCGCAGCAGGAATTCCTGCAGGTCGACACGACCAACATCCTGTTCATCTGCGGCGGGGCGTTTTCGGGTCTGGAGAAGATCATTTCGCAGCGCGGCAAGTCGACGGCGATCGGCTTCGGCGCCAACGTGCAATCGCCCGACGATCGCAGGACAGGCGAAGTGCTGCGGCAGGTCGAGCCGGAAGATCTGCTGAAGTTCGGCCTCATACCCGAGTTCATCGGCCGCTTGCCGGTGATCGCGACGCTCGAGGATCTGGACGAGATCGCATTGGTACGGATACTGCGCGAGCCGAAAAACGCGCTATTGAAGCAGTATCAGCGCCTTTTCGACATGGAGGACGTGCAGCTCACGCTCTCCGAAGATGCGCTGGCCGCCATCGCGCGGAGAGCCGTCGAGCGCAAGACGGGCGCGCGAGGTTTGCGCTCCATCATGGAGTCGATCTTGCTCGAGAGCATGTATGAACTCCCGGGCCTCAAGGGTGTTGAAGAAGTTGTGATCAGCCCTGAGGTGGTTGATGGCAAGGCCAAGCCGCTACGGATTTATTCTGAACGCGCCGGAGAATCCAGCGCTTAGCGAAAGGCTGCCTAAGCTGTCTCAGGCGTATCGCGCAACGGGGATCGGTGGAGTTGATTTCGGAAGGCCGAGTAGCCACTTACTTGTGGCTTGCAACTGGTTGACCGAAGACGATCCGGCGGTGTCGGCATCGGACAGCCGAGTCCTTCTCGAAGCCCGTCATCGGGAACCAGTTCATTCATCCGCCAGACATCCGCAAGGATGTAAGATTTGCGCGGCCAAGCCTTTCCAGGGAGACCCCAGATGACCGAGAACTATACCCAAGTGACTGGAAGCGACGGCCGCCCGGAAGCTTTCCCGGTGCTGCCGCTGCGGGACATCGTCGTTTTCCCTTACATGATCGTGCCGCTCTTCGTCGGGCGGGAAAAATCGATCCAGGCGCTGGACGAAGTGATGCGGACCGACAAGCAGATCTTGCTGGTCGCGCAGAAAAATGCCGGCGACGACGAGCCTGAACTCGACGCCATCTATTCGATGGGCACGCTCGCCTCGGTTCTGCAGCTTCTGAAGCTGCCCGACGGCACCGTTAAGGTGCTCGTCGAGGGCACGTCGCGCGCCATGATCAAGCGCTACACCTCGAACGAGGCTTATTTCGAGGCCGAAATCGAGCGCGTGACGGAGAATGTCGGGTCGAAGGACGAAATCGAGGCGCTTGCGCGCTCGACCGTGGCTCAATTCGAAAGCTATGTGAAGCTCAACAAGAAAATCTCGCCCGAGGTGCTCGGGACGGTTTCGCAGATCGACGACTATTCCAAGCTCGCCGATACGATCGCATCGCATCTGGCTGTGAAGATCTCCGAGAAGCAGGAGATTTTGGAGATCACCGCGATCTCGGAGCGCCTTGAGCGCGTCTACATGCAGATGGAGAGCGAGATTTCCGTGCTGCAGGTGGAGAAGAAGATCCGCAGCCGCGTCAAGCGCCAGATGGAGAAGACCCAGCGCGAATATTATCTGAATGAGCAGATGAAGGCCATTCAGAAGGAGCTGGGCGACGGCGACGACCGTGACGACATCGCCGAATTCGAGGACAAGATCGAGAAGACCAAGCTCTCGAAGGAAGCGCGTGAGAAGGCGCTCGCCGAGCTGAAGAAGCTGCGGCAGATGAGCCCGATGTCGGCCGAAGCCACCGTGGTGCGTAACTATCTGGATTGGCTGCTGTCGATCCCGTGGGGCACCAAGGGCAAGGTCAAGACCGACCTGAATGAAGCGCAGGAACTGCTCGACGGCGATCACTATGGCCTGGAGAAGGTCAAGGAGCGCATCGTTGAATATCTTGCGGTGCAGAAGCGCACCAACGCGCTGAAAGGGCCCAATTCTGTGCCTCGTCGGACCTCCCGGCGTCGGCAAGACGTCGCTCGGCAAGTCGATCGCGAAAGCGACCGGGCGCGAATTCGTGCGCATGTCGCTCGGCGGCGTGCGTGACGAAGCGGAGATCCGCGGCCACCGGCGCACCTATATCGGCTCGATGCCCGGCAAGGTGATCCAGTCGATGCGCAAGGCCAAGAAGGTCAACCCGCTGTTCCTGCTCGACGAAATCGACAAGATGGGCGCCGATTTCCGCGGCGATCCGGCCTCGGCCTTGCTTGAGGTCCTCGACCCGGAGCAGAACAACGAGTTCAACGATCATTATCTGGAGGTCGATTACGACCTGTCCAATGTGATGTTCGTGACCACGGCCAATACACTCGACATACCGCCGGCTCTGATGGACCGGATGGAGATCATCCGCATTGCCGGCTACACCGAGCTGGAAAAGCTGGAAATCGCCAAGCGCCACCTCATTCCCCACCAGCGCGAAGGCCACGGCCTTCAGGCAGAGGAATGGACGGTGGACGACGACGCGCTGATCGAGCTCATCCGGCGCTACACGCGGGAGGCCGGCGTTCGCAGTCTTGAACGCGAAATCGCCAAGCTCGCCCGCAAGTCGGTGAAGGAGATCGAAGCCGGCAACCAGACGCAGGTCCATGTCACGCCCGCAAATCTGACCGATTTCCTCGGCGTTCCGCGGTTCCGCTATGGCGAGGCCGAGCGCGAGGACCAGGTCGGTGTCGTGACCGGCCTCGCCTGGACGGAAGCGGGCGGCGAGTTGCTCACCGTCGAAGGCGTGATGATGCCGGGCAAGGGCAAGGTGTCCGTTACCGGTAATCTGCGCGAGGTGATGAAGGAATCGATCCAGGCGGCGAATGCGTATGTCCGCTCGCGGGCTGTCGATTTCGGCATCGAGCCGCCGCTGTTCGAGCGCAAGGACATCCATGTCCACGTGCCCGAGGGCGCCACTCCGAAGGATGGCCCATCGGCCGGCGTCGCGATGGTCACGGCGATGGTGTCGATCATGACCGGCATTCCCGTCCGCAAGGATGTGGCGATGACGGGCGAGATCACGCTGCGCGGCCGTGTCCTGCCGATCGGCGGTCTGAAGGAAAAGCTGCTCGCGGCGCTTCGTGGCGGCATCACTTCGGTCATCATCCCCGAGGAGAACGCCAAGGATCTCGCCGAGATCGCCGACAGCGTGAAGAATCAGCTCAGCATCATCCCCGTTTCCCGGATGGAGCAGGTTCTGGAAATCGCTCTGGGCCAGAAGCTGCAGGCGATCGTTTGGGACGACGCGGATATGATTCGCAAGCCGGCCGTACAGCCTGGCGTGCAGCCCGATCTGGGCATAACTGCTCACTAAGAGTGCTGCGGCTGCGTACAAGCGCGGCCGCAACCTCATTTTTTGTTGCTCTCCTTCGATTTTCCGTGTTGGCTGCGGAAAATATCTTCTTCAAATGTCCAAATATCTGGATAAGGTAATGCTCCATCCGCAGGGGTAATCCTCACCCGGATGGACTGCGCGGCTCGGAAATCTCAGGACTTCCGGCGGCAAACGTCACCCGGCTGTACGCGGGGCAGCTCCTGCGAGCAGGCCATGGTTCGCCGCTCGGGGTGATGTAGGGAATACAAATGGAGAATGAAGAAAAGGGACAACCATGAATAAGACGGATTTGGTCGCGGCTGTTGCCGACGATGCGCAGATCGGCAAGGATAAGGCGGCTGCGGCGGTTGAGTGAGTAATCAAGCAAATTCAATCCGCATTGCTCGAAGGCCAGGAAGTCCGCCTACCGGGCTTCGGTAATTTCAAAGTCGCCGACCGTAAGGCCACTACGGCCCGCAATCCCCGTACCGGCGAGACAGTCAACGTGCCGGCCAGTAAGGTCGCAAAATTCGCGCCTGCAAAAGGCCTGAAGGAAGCTCTGAACGGCTGACAGCCAAAGGCGGAAGAAGCGCGGGGCTTCCCGCGCTTGACAAGATTACAGCCCTCTCCTTCATCGGAGGGGGCTTTTTCATGTCCGGCGTTCGCGGTGGCGCATCGTCCGGAACTGGCCGTCGCGCCTTTCCGTTCCGATTGCATCGGAACGCGGCCCTGTCTCTTGTTTGGTCGCATTTTCGCGACGCAAACCGGCATCCACTTGCTGGAAATGCTTCTCATCCCCGCCTTGCCGGCGGTAGCCTTGCCTGGAAGGCGAAGCCATCGTCACCAATAGAGGCTCACGAAGGGCCGCGGGCTTGCTTGCAGCAAGCAGCCAACACTCCAGACGCCTGGCGCGGCCTGGTCCCTCGACGAACATCCAATGCAGCGAAGGTGACCTCTTCCAAGGCGAACGCTGAGTTCGCTGCAAATGCCCGCGTTGGGAAGTGGAGGCGACGAATTTCGCTGAATGGGGAAAGCAAATGCGCTGCGTGCGGAAGTCAGATCGACACGGTAGGCGAGGCTACCAGTCTCCAGATAAGCAGGAGGGCTTTCCAAGCCAAGCGTCGCACGAGAGCGCAGATGGCAACCAATGCGGTTTATGGGCTCCCCGCAGGCCTCGGTTGAGCTTCCCCAAGGGCGCGGCGCTTATACCAAGTCCCGGTGACATGAACCCATGCCGTCAGACCGGCACGAGCCTCACCTCTCCCATGGGGAGAGAGCCTGCCCCCGTGCAGACGGGGGTCGGCGCGGAAAGCGCCGGGTGAGGGGTTTTTGCGCCTATATATCAACTGCTTACCCCTCACCCCAACCCTCTCCCAATGGGAGAGGGAGCGACGCCTCCGCGGTTAAGGGCGGACATTTACAGCCGACGATGATTGACGCGCGTCGGTCGCACTTTCAGAGATCTGGTATTACTCAGTTGGACCATCGCGAGCCAAATCAAGCAAGGTAGTCGTCAAGTATTTATGCAATTTAAAGTTGCATAAATTGTGGTGTGACTGCCACAATTCGGAGCTTTGAACTCCGCCGCCGCAAATCGCCAAGTTGTTCCACGGCGAATCACCATAACTCTTCGCGTCGCGGCGCCATGAACGCCGATGGGGGATGCGGAATTTCCGCGCTGTAACTGTCGCGTATGCGTTTGGGCACTTTTGAGGGAAATATAAATGCGCAGAGCAATAATCGCTGCTTTTGCAGCGACCGCGACCATGGGCACGACGGCTTATGCGGCTGATATCCACGCCAAGGGAGGTTCTCTGAAGGACGCTCCCGTCGCCTACGACGCCCCGGCTGCAATCTGGGCCGGTCTCTACGTTGGCGGCTCGGCCGGCTTCGGTGTCGGTGACACGTCGGGACGGCTGAAGTTCAACAAACGTGACGAAGAAGACTATGAAACCGTCGAGCGCCTCAGCTTCGACGAAGGTGAGGGCGGCTTCGACTTCGCAAGCCTGTTCAGCTCCGACTATGATGTCGACGGCGCCATCTATGGCGTTCATGTCGGCTATAATTTCCAGCGCGATGATCTCGTATTCGGCGTCGAATTCGGCTTGAACGGCACGGACATAGACGGCTCCGACTCATGCGGATTTTTGGGCCTTGCCAAATGCGAGCGCTCGCTCGACTGGTACGCCACCGCGGTCGGCCGCTTGGGCTATGCCGCGGACAGGACGCTGTTCTACGGCTTCGGCGGCGTCGCCTGGGGCGAAGTCCAGACGGACATCAACCTCTTTGGCCACGGTATCAGCGGCGAAGAAACTCACGTCGGCTGGGTCGCCGGCCTCGGCATCGAGCATGCCATGTCCGACCGCTTCAGCGTCCGGGTGGAATACTCCCATGTCGACTTCGGCGAGGAAGATCATTCGCTGGGCGACGGGCTCTCCAGCGAAGTGGACCTTAGCTTCGACGCGATCAAGGTCGGCGCGAGCTACAAGATCACCGGCGGTCACGAATCTCTCGAACCTCTCAAGTAAAAATACCTTCGTAAACTCTCCTCTCATCTCCTCGGCAGCCAGGCATCAGCTCTTGGCTGCCTCTTTTTTTGATATGGTTGGATAGATCAGTAAATGTCTCAATAAGAGACAGTGAAACCCGTAGTGTCACCAATCAAAAGAAGAGTAATTTTCTTATAACAACCATAGGTTGTAGTTTTCGTCACAGAACAGACACAGTTCGCCACAATGTCGATGTGCGATTACTCATAGTGATTGCAATCTTTCCCTGCCTGGCTTTCCGTAACAACAGACACCTGCGCGCACTCAGTCAACGACGCGTGGTGGACACTTTTTGGGGCACTTGCAGTGGAGGGATTGATGCGTAAATTGGCGGTATTATCCGCGGTTGTTGCGATGGTGGGGGGCGTTAACGCAGCGTCCGCGGCGGACCTGTCCAGTCAGGGCGGGTCTTATAAGGATACACCGTATGAAGCGCCGGCGGCGCCGATCTGGGGCGGGCTGTATGTCGGCGGACATGTAGGCGGCTTATGGAATGATGGCGGCGACACGTCAAAGTGGTGCCGTAAGAAGCGCACGACAATGAGGCGGAATTCCGTACTGGCTAAAATCGAGGTCAGTTACCAGCCTCGCTGTAAGGTATGCGTACGATTGGAAGGAAGTCAAGCACGTCAAGTTTTCCGATGAGGATGACGACGTCACGTTCATCGGCGGTGTGCACATAGGCTATAATTGGCAGTCCGGCGACCGGGTCTTCGGTGTGGAAGCAGATGCCAGCTTCGGCGACGGCGTTGACTACCTTGCCTCTTTGCGCGCCCGTCTTGGCTATGCAATGGACAATCTGCTGCTCTATGTCACCGCAGGTGTGGCATTCGCTGGCTTTGACGACTCGACCGTCGTGATGTCCATACGACTACTATCAAGAAGTCGCTCGACTTTTCCGGAGATAGCGAAGTCGGTGCTGTGGTCGGCGTTGGCGGAGAATATAAGCTTTCGTCAAACTGGAGCGTCGGCGTCGAAGGTCTCTATTACTTCTTCGGCGATGGCGATGACAGCAAGGAATGGGAGAAGTACTGCAAGGAGTACAAGCTCGTGCATGAAGACGACAACGATCTCTTCGTCGTCCGCGCGCGCCTGAGCTACCACTTCCAAGACGAATACGCAGAGCCGCTGAAATAAACTGAAGACAAGCGTTGAGAATAAGAAACGGGGCCTCGCGCCCCGTTTTTATTTTGTCCGTGCTTGATGCTTGGCCGCTCTTCGTTTTCAAGCAACGCCGCTTGCCGCGCTTCAATGCACGCGGCTGATGCAGAACTCCACCGCGTCCAGCAGTGCGGATTTCTCGCGTCCGCCGGGGAAGATCGCCAGCGCCTCGCACGCCATCAGGCCATAATGGCGCGCCCGGTCGATCGTGTCGTCGAGGGCGCCGTATTTTTGCAGCAATGAGATGGCGCGCTCCAGATCGCCCTCGCGGGGCTCGCTCTCCTGCAAGGTGCGCTGCCAGAAGGCGCGCTCGTCCTCGCTGCCGCGCCGGAGCGCCAGAACCACCGGCAGGGTGATTTTCCCCTCGCGAAAGTCGTCGCCGATGGTCTTGCCGAGCCTCGCCTGCTCGCCGGAATAGTCGAGCGCGTCGTCCACGAGTTGGAAGGCCAGGCCCAGATTTCTGCCATAGGAGCGCAGCGCCGCCTGCTCCTCGGCGGGCCGCTCGGCGATGATGCCGCCCACTTCGGCGGCGGCGGAAAACAGCGCCGCCGTCTTGGCGTCGATGACCGACATATATTCATCTTCGGTGGTGGCGATGTTCTTCGACACGGAAAGCTGGAACACTTCGCCCTCGGCAATGACAACGGCGGCGTTGGAGAGCACCCGAAGCGCGCCCATCGACCCCACCTCGACCATCATCTTGAACGCCTGGCCGAGGAGAAAATCGCCGACCAGCACGCTCGCCTCATTGCCCCAGAGCACCCGCGCCGCGATCTTGCCGCGCCGCAAATCGCTTTCGTCGACCACATCGTCATGCAGCAGCGTGGCGGTGTGCATGAATTCGACGCTGGCCGCCAGCTTGACGTGGCCCGTATCGTTATAACCGCAGAGCTTGGCCGCGGCGATGGTCAGCATCGGGCGTATCCGTTTGCCGCCGCTATCGATCAGATGCCGCGCCAGTTCCGGTATCAGATCGACGTCGGAACGGGCCTTGTCGAGAATGATCTCGTTGACCCGCTCCATGTCGTCGCCGACCAGAGCCATGAGCGGCTTCAGCCTGTCGAGCGGCTCGCGCTTTTCCTCTAACGGGACGACCACACCCACTTCGCGCCTCTTTCTGATGGAACGCTCTCTTCCGCGAAGTATTAGCCTTACCCTTTCGCGCCGGGTCAAGCTTGCATCTTGTCCATGCGACGATGTAATCATCGCAGCTTCCCGGTTACCGTCGCCGGGAGGACAAAGCTTTGATTTCGGCACGGGACTGCCCGGTTACAAGGCGGAACCAGTTGGCACGTAAGCCGTGATTGCAAGGGTGCGGCATTGTTGGAGGCGATATGAAAGAGCTGATGAAGAGCAACAACCCAGTGCTGTTGACTTATATCGACGCGCTCTTGAACGAAGCGAATATCGATCATGAGATCGCCGATCTCCATATCGGCACTCTGGACGGCGTGATCGGCGCATTGGCGCGGCGGGTGATGGTGAACGAAGAGGACTACGAAGCCGCCAGGGAGATCGTCAGCACGGCTATTGCCAACCCGCCGCCGCAACCCGATGCCGAGTGACGTGGAGGCGCCGCAAGGCCAGCATGGAGACCACCGAGGACGCCTTTCTCGGCGGCAAGCTGATGATCGCGCAGCCAGTGCATGGTTCCCGTGCCGGTCTCGATGCGGTGTTCCTCGCAGCCGCGTGCCCGGCGAAAGCCGGCGAGCGGGTGCTGGATGCGGGCGCGGGCAGCGGCATCGTGGCGCTGGCTATCGCGCGCCGGGTGGAGGGCGTGGACGTCGCAGGGGTGGAAATCGACGCCGATCTCTGCGAATTGGCCCGCCATAATGCGCTGCGCAACGATCTTGCCGATCGCGCGGCCTTTCATTGCGGCGATGTCGGCGCTCCGCTCAGCCAGCTTTTCGCATTGGGGTTGGCGCCGGACAGCTTCGACCACGCGGTTGCCAATCCGCCGTTCCTCGAGGCCGGCGAGGCGCGGCTGCCGCCGGCTCCGATGCTGAGCCGCGCCCATCATGCCTCCGCTGCCGGCGAGTTGGAAAGCTGGATCAAATGCCTTGCCGCCTTCGTCAAGCCGCGAGGGACGGTCACGATCGTACATCGGGCGGATGCGCTTCCGCGGCTGCTCGGCTTTTTGCGAGGACGCTTCGGCGGGCTGTCGGTTTATCCGCTCTATCCGCGCGAACATATGCCCGCAACGCGCATTCTGATTCAGGGGCGCAAGGGCAGCCGCGCGCCGCTTCGGCTCATGCGCGGCATGGTTCTGCATGGCGCCGGAAACGCATTCACCGCCGAGGCCGAGCCGATATTACGCAATGGCTCGGGCCTTGAACTTGCGCCGGCGGAATAGCATCTGCAAAGCATGGATAAACTGGGGGAAAAGCTTGGCATGGCTGTGGATTCGCTGCCACAGCGCGTCGTCCCCTCCTTTTGCCGGAAACAGTTCGTTCACACCTTTTCCTCATCCTTCAAACACCCTTGGTCACAGCTTAAGCAATGAATCTGCCGAAGAAAATCAGACGCCTTTTTCGCCGTGACCCGGTCGTGCCGGTCATCCGCCTGACGGGTGTCATCGGCGCCGCGACGCCGCTGCGTCAGGGCATGTCGATCTCGAACCTCGCCAATACGCTCGACCGCGCGTTCTCGATGGGCGGCCGCGCGGTGGCCATTCAGGTGAATTCGCCGGGCGGCTCGGCGGTGCAGTCGCGCCTCATCTATCAGCGCATCCGCGATCTGGCGCGGGAAAAGAACGTCCGCGTCTATATGTTCGCCGAAGATGTCGCGGCGTCGGGCGGCTATATGATCATGTGCGCGGGCGACGAAATTTACGCCGACAGCTCCTCGATCATCGGCTCGATCGGCGTCATCTATGCCGGCTTCGGTTTCGTGGATCTGATCGAAAAGATCGGCGTGCAGCGCCGGGTGCACACCGCAGGCGAGCGCAAGATGATGCTCGACAGTTTCCAGCCGGAAAAGCCGGAGGATATCGTCCGCCTGAAGGCTCTTCAGGCTGAAATCCACAAGGACTTCGCCGATCTCGTGCGCGAGCGGCGGGGTAAGAAGATCGAAGCCGCGGAGCCCCAGTTATTCACAGGCGAATTCTGGAGCGGGAGGCAAGCACTTGAACTTGGCCTCGTTGATGGCATCATGGATGTGAGGACGAAAATGCGCGAGCTGTACGGCGAGAACGTCCGGCTCAAGCTGGTTTCCGCCGAGCGAGGTCTGTTTCGCCGGCGCATTCCGGGCGTCCTCTCGGCCTTCGACGCTTCCGTCGCGCGACATGCGGCGATGAGTATTGCGGATGACGCAATCTCGGCCATCGAGGCAAGAGCAATTTGGGCAAGGTTTGGCTTTTAGAGCATGACCCTCGTGGGAGTGTATGCCGGTCCCGCGAAAGATCATGCTCAAACAAAGAGATAGCGCCCGTTCTATCTGCATCGGAACGGATCAGGCTCTGGCCAAACGTGTAATGTACGGCGTTGTTGAGGTGTATGATGTTGCCGCAAATGATGATCATCGCTGGAATGAGCGTCGCCCTTTGGGTCGCCGCTCGCTGGATCAGGCGGGAAGTCGCCAGGGTCGATTTCGGAGATGCGCCGCACGCAGACCTCGCTGGACCGCGTGCACAGCAATCGGATGCCGCGGCTGCAATTGGACTCCGAAACCGGCCGCTACTACCCGGTCAAATATTAGCCATCCGGCGGCATTGGCGCATTCATGGTGGGCGGGCGTGGGTTCGTTCGCCATCAAGCTGCCCGCAAGGCGGCGATGCGATGGGCTGAAACCGCAATGCTCGCGACCAACGAAGCATTGGTGAGATTCTAGCATTCGCCGGCGTGCTGGCGATCCTTGCTGCCTGGGAACTTCTCGCACCACGGCGGAGCCAACAACTGCCCCGCTCAACGCGTTGGCCCAGCAACTTCGGCGTTGTCGTGCTTGATACGCTACTGGTGCGGCTCCTGTTCCCGACGACCGCCATCGGGTTGGCTCTGGTTTGTGAGGCGCAAGGCTGGGGCCTGTTTCAGGCCATGGCGCTTCCGGCGTGGGCGGCAATCCCGCTCGCTATCGTAGTGCTGGACTTGGCAATCTATCTGCAGCATGTCTTGTTTCATGCCGTGCCCGCATTGTGGCGCCTGCACCGGATGCACCACGCGGACCAAGAAATCGACGTAACGACAGGCGTCCGGTTCCACCCTGTCGAAATCATACTATCCATGGCCATCAAGCTCGGCGTCGTTGCCGCGCTTGGCCCCCCTCCTGTTGCAGTCCTTATCTTCGAGATTCTGCTCAACGCAACTTCGATGTTCAACCACAGCAATGTGCGTATGCCGCTGTGGCTGGATAAGGTGCTGCGCTGGATTGTCGTCACCCCCGACATGCACCGTGTCCACCATTCAATTGTGGTGCGCGAAACCAATAGCAACTTCGGGTTCAATCTGCCGTGGTGGGATCGCATATTTGGGACGTACCGCGCCCAGCCAGCCGCGGGCCACGATGGCATGACCATTGGCATTCAACATTTTCGTGGAGTTGGGGAGCAGCGGCTTGATCGTATGCTCACGCAGCCATTCCGTGACGATGACAGGGGTTATCCACTAGGGCGGCGCGAGACCGATAGCTGAGCGGCCATGCTGGTCACCAGAGGCCGGCCAGCCCGACCCATCACCAACGGGATAAACGGCCATCGCCAGGATTAACGTCTTGGCGAACAACGTTCTCCAGCTCCACAATCGGGAAAGCCGGAGAACGCGAGGGATGGATTTCGATTTAGCCGAAGAGCACCGCATGCTTCAGGAACTCGTCGCCCGTTTTGTGCGCGACGAGCTGATGCCGCTGGAGGCGGCCGTGCTGGCGCGCGAGGCCGATGGCCACGAGGTGGCGTTGACGCTTGACGAAAAGGCTCCGATCGATGTGCGCTCGCGCGAGCTCGGCTTGTGGGGGCTGGACGCGCCGGAAGAGGTCGGCGGCTGCGGACTTGCCGGCGGTTGCGATGGTCGGCGTCAACATCGAAATGGGCAAGACCATAACGCCGTATGTGCTGCCGCCCGACTCCCCGAACCTCAGAATGCTGATGGCGACGGCGAATGAGGACCAGCGCGAGCGCTATCTCGTACCCTATGTGCAGCACGGCACCATTTCGGCCATCGGCATTTCGGAGCCCGGCGCCGGCGCGGACCCTGCCGCGATGACCACCCATGCCAAGCGCGACGGCGGCGACTGGATCATCAACGGCCGCAAGATCTGGATCAGCCGCGCGGCCAATGCCGATTTCACCATATTGATGGCCGTGACCGACAAGGCGAAGGCGGCGCGGGGAGGCATCTCCGCGTTCCTGATCGACAAGGGCACGCCGGGATTCAACGTGCTGCGCCGCATCCCGATGATCGGCGGTCATGTCACCTATGAAGTCGCGCTGGAAGATTGCCGCGTGCCCGCAGCCAATCTGCTGGGGACGGAAGGTCAGGGCTTCGCGCCGATGCAGCTCCGCCTGTCGACGCGGCGTCTGGAGATGGCCGCGACCTGTATCGGCGCCGCCGAGCGCGCGCTCGACATGATGTGCGAGCATGCCAGGCAGCGCTCGACCTTCGGTGTTCCGCTCGCCGACCGGCAGGCCATCCAATGGTGGGTGGCGGATGCGGCGGCCAAGATTCGTGCGGCTCGTCTGATGACCTACGAAACGCGCGTGGAAACTCGACCAGCAACGGGATGTGCGAACCGACATTTCCATGGTGAAGGTCTATGCGACGGAAATGGCGTGGGACATCATCGACAAGGCGATGCAGACTTTCGGCGCCATGGGCATGACCAAGGAAATGCCGTTGCAGCTCATGGCGGCGCAGGCGCGGCTGATGCGCATCTATGACGGGCCGTCGGAAGTGCATCGCTGGGTGGTGGCGCGCAATATTCTCGGGCTGAAACGCTGATGAGGTACTGGAATGGTCGCTGAGCGATATGGCGATGTGTCGGTCGCGCTGGAGGGCCACGTCGCCCGCGTCGAGCTGCGCCGGCCGCCGCATAATTATGTGAGCGTCGGGCTGCTGCGCGATCTGGCCGATGCGCTGGAGGCGCTGGATGGCGAGCCGGCTTGCCGTGCCGTCGTCCTCGCGTCCGAGGGCAAGAGCTTCTGTGCCGGCGCCGATCTCGCGAGCAAGGAGCGCGGCATGGGCTCCGATCCGGCGAGCATCAATCCGCTTTACGTGGAGGCGGTGCGACTGTTCGCCTGCCGCAAGCCGATCGTCGCGGAGATTCAAGGCGCGGCGGTGGGCGCGGGGCTTGGCCTGTCGCTGGTCGCGGACTTCCGGGTTGCATCGCCCGAGGCGCGTTTCGCCGCCAATTTCGTCAAGATCGGCTTTCATCCCGGCTTCGGCCTCACCTACACCTTGCCGCGATTGATCGGCATCCAGCGCGCCAGCCTGATGTTTCAGACCGGCCGCCGCATCAGGGCCGAAGAGGCTTTTGCATGGGGGCTGGTGGATGTCGTCGCGGTGCCGGATCAGCTCGGCGCGGAGGCGCGCCGCCTCGCCGAGGAGATCGCGGAGAACGCGCCGCTTGCCGTGCAATCGACCCGCGCGACCTTGCGTCAGGGACTCGCCGCAGCGGTGAAGGCGCAGACCGATCACGAATTCGCCGAGCAGTCCTGGCAGGTGAAGACGGAGGATTTCGCCGAAGGCGTGCGCGCGGTCAGCGAGCGGCGGGTCGGGAGGTTCAAGGGTTCTTGACCCTCCGGAGGGGCGCGGCAAGCCGGTCTACGGCCCCGGATCGAGCGGATCGAGCAGCGAGGCGTCGTCATTTTGCGGTGAATTCACCCGGGTCGGAAACCGGCCACATCCGCATCAGCTCGGCCGGGAACGGCCGCAGCAGATCGTTCGGGTCCGGCTCCAGCGGCGACAGCCAGCGGTGATAGGCGTCCGGCGGCAGAATGACCGGCATCCGGTCGTGAATGCCGCCGATCAGCTCATTGGCGGGGCAGGTCAGGATGCAGAATGTGCGGATGAATTCGCCGCTCGCCGGGTCTTTCCAATTCTCCCAGATCCCGGCGAGGCCGAATGGCGAGCCGTCCGCCATGCCGATGGCGAAAGGCTGTTTCGGCGGCGTGGTCTTGCGCCATTCGAAGAAATTGTCGACCGGCACGATGCAGCGGCGCCTGGCATAGGCCTCGCGGTAGCTGGCGAGATTCGCCACCGTCTCGGACCGCGCATTGATCGGCTTGCGCCCGCCATTGGCGTCTTTGCACCAATAGGGGATCAGCCCCCAGCGCAGCCGATCGCGATGATACAAGCCGGTTTTCGGATGGCGCCGGATGACCCAGAAATCCTGCGACGGCGCGCCATTATAGCGGGTGGCGCGCGTTTCGCCGTCGATGGGTTCCTCCGGCACCACGAGGTCAAGGCCCGGCAGCGTCTTGTCGGATTGTGTAAATCGTCCACACATCCGCTTTATCTAAGCAGGTTTTCGTTGGTTACCCAACAAAAGACCTGCTTAGATTCTTTGTTGGCGCATCATTTTCTCGCGAAAACCGGAAGACCACTTTTCGCAATGATGCTTGGCACGGAGCGTTTCGATCCGCGACCGCCGGGGATCAAGCGGCCATCGCCCGCTCGATCGCGGCCCGGTAGTCGCCGAGACGCTTGGCGTAGATCGGGTTGATCGCATCCAGCACCTCGGCGGGCGCGCTGCCGGGATTGCCCGACCGGAAGGGCGGGGCGGGGTCATATTCGACCGCAAGCTGGATGCGCTGCGCGACCTCGGGGCCGGCAACCTCGGCCATGACGGTCAGGCCGAAATCGATCCCCGCCGTCACACCGCCGCCGGTGAACACATTGCCGTCCCGCACGACGCGGGCCTTCTCATGCGTCGCGCCGACAAGCGGCAGCAGATCCGTATAGGCCCAATGCGTCGTCGCGCGCTTGGCCTTAAGCAGGCCCGCCGCGCCGAGAACGAAGGCGCCGGTACAGACCGAGGTGACATATTTCGCGCCCGCAGCCTGGCGGCGGACAAAATCGATGGTCTCCGCATCGTTCAGCACGGCCGGAACCCCCATTCCGCCCGGCACGCATATGAGATCGAGAGGGCCGCACGCCGCGAAACTCTGGTTCGGCACGAGGCCGAGCCCGCTATCGCCGAGCACCGGATCGAGCGTCTTGGCGACGATGCTCACCTTTGCGCCCGGCAGCCGGGAGAGGATCTCGAACGGGCCGGTCAGGTCGAGCTGAGTGAGATTGGGGAAGAGGACGAAGCCGATTTCGAAAGCCATGAGGTACATCCATTGGTTTTGAAGAGACTGCGGAATTCCGACGGCGAGACGGAGAGAATGCGGGCGAAGGCGCGATCCATGCGCCGCAGCGAACCGAAGCCGCATTGACGCGCGACCGCCTCGATGGAGGCGTCGGTCTCCAGCAGCGCGCGGCGTGCGGCGTCGATGCGGACGCGCTCGACGAATGCGGCGGGGGTGGCGTTCAATTCGCGGCGGAAGCGGCGGCTCAGGGTAGCGCAGCGACAGGCCTGCCTCCTGGGCCAGCCTGTCGACATTCCAGGACGCGGAGGGCGCGGCGAGGACGCTCTCGGTCAGTCTGGCGAGCCGCTTGTCGGATGCGGATTGCCCGGCGAGTTCAGCCGAAAACTGGCTCTGTCCGCCCGGCCTGATCCGGTAGACGACATGCCGGCGCGCCACCGCCAGCGTCACTTCGCGGCCGTGATCCGCCTCGATCATCGCCAGCGCCAGATCGATGCCCGCCGTCACCCCGGCGGAGGTCCAGATGCCGCCGTCTTCGATGTGGATCGCGTCGCCGTCCACTTCCACCTGCGGCCGGAAACGGCGGAGCTGCGCGACGGCGTTCCAGTGTGTCGCGGCGCGGCGGCCGTCGAGCAGCCCTGCGGCAGCCAGGAGAAACGCGCCGGTGCAGACGGAGGCAATGCGCCGGACACGGCCCTTGGCGAGGCCGAGAATTCTGGTGGTTTCGCCCGCTTCGAGGACCGCGCGCAGCCTGCGATCACCTCCCGCCGCGATCAGCGTATCGATTTGCGCCAGCCTTTCGGCATCGATCCCGGCGAAGCTGCGGTCGGCGCAGATGCGCAGGCCGGAAGACAATTCAACCGGCCCCGCTTCGGGTGCGGCCAGTTCGATGCGGTAGGCCGTCTGCCCGAGTTCGTCATTGGCGGCGGCAAACATTTGCAACGGACCGGTGACGTCCAGAATCTGGACGCCGCGGAATGCCAGCATCGTAACGGATCGCGGTTGCATGGGCCGAGAATATCGCATGACGCGCTTGGCCCAAAGGCCAGTTGGCAGTCATTTCAGGCCATCGGGCCAACCCGCCGCTCCGTGATCGAAAGTCATCGCCAAAGCACAGAGGCTATCCCGTCAGCGCGAATATCAGTTTGATTTAATTTGCGAAGATTTCATTTTTCATTAATTCCCATCGGCGAAACTCACTCCAAAGTAAGGGAGTAGGGTTATGCGTTACCCATCAATTCATTCAGTGCTTTTCCGCCTCTTCGGCGGCTCACCCGTCAAGTTGAGCCACCTGCTTATTGCCGCTGCGCTGAGCAGCTCACTCTTTGCGCTCCGTCCCGCGCTTGCCGCGGAAGAGGGAGACGGCTCGCTATTCAGGGTTCCAGGCGAAGGACCTCCCTACTCCCCTTACTATGCGCCGCGCTCGGGCTGGCCGCCCATGCCACTCCGCAGCCCCTATTCGCACGGCCGGCGCGACGACGGATATGATCGCGACGTTCAGTATTTTCCGGCCAAGAACGTCTTTGAGCGCTATCCGGCCAAGGAAAAGAGTTTTGAGGTTCCGTACTATCCGCCGATCAAGCGGGACTATGAGGAACGCGACGAAGGCCACGCTCCGCAATATCAGGCTAAAAGCGATGGTTACCGCGGTGATGGCGATGCTCCGCTATATAAGGCCAAGATCGATGGTTACCGCGATGACGGCGATACCCCGCCAAAGGCGATGGTTACCGCGGTGACGGCGATGCTCCGCCATATAAGGCCAAGATCGAGGGTTACCGCGAGCACGGCGACGAGGGCGGACCTTACGCGGACAACTATCCCGGCCGCAGCGGAGGAAAGGGTGACGGCTATGGCCGGCTTTTTCCCATCGGCAAATCAGATGACGATACCCGCGCCCTGATAGCACTGGGCCGGGCGATGGTCGAGGAAGGCGAGTCCGGCCACCCCGCCGGCAATACCGAAACTCCTGCCGGCTACACATTCCTCGGGCAGTTCATCGATCATGATATTACGCTCGATACCACCAGCCGGCTTGGCCGTCAGATCACCGGCGACCACCAACTGATCAATCACCGGACCCCGGAGCTCGACCTCGACAATGTCTACGGCGATGGTCCAGACCGCACACCGCATCTCTTCCGCTTGCCTTACATACGCGTAGGCAATCTGATCGCCCTGGATGGCTACCCGCCACGCGCGGATCTGTTCCGCACGAAATCGGCGCCGATTTACGGCCCGGGCGGCGGCGATGCGGTTGCACTGGTCGGCGATTTGCGAGATGACGAGAACATCATCATCTCGCAGCTCCATGCCGCTTTCGTTGCCTTCCATAATCGCACGGCTGACATCCTGGTCGAACGCGATTTCGGCGGTGAAAGGTGGAAGTATTGCAAACCAGGTTCGCGCTGCGACACGGAGGAACTTGCACAGGCGCTGCCCGACAAGGCAAAGGTCAAAATATTCCAGATCGCGCACGATCACGTCATCCACTATTATCATCGCATAATCGCGGAGGACTTTCTGCCCCGCCTCATCGGTCCGGAGTTCACGGCGGCGTTCTTGAAGCACGGTCGCGAATTTTTCTTTCCGCAGGGCTTTCGCGATGAAGGCGGCGGTTATCACAGCCTCAATATCCCCGTCGAATTCGCGGCGGCGGCTTACCGCTTCGGCCACAGCCAGGTTCGCGACGCCTATGTTTTGCGCGAGGGCGCTATTTTTGATCTGCTCTCGGATCAGCGTTCGGGTCCGCGCGCCTTTCAGCCGGTCACGCCGCGCTTTCTGGTCGATTGGCGTTATTTCTTCGAAATCGGTCATGAGAGACCGGAAGGCTTCAACTATTCGCGCAAGATCGATACAGAGCTGGTGCGCAGCCTGCATCGGCTGAATTTCTCGAACGCGGTGGGCAAAAATGATCTGGGTTCTCTTGCCGCCCGCAATCTGGTGAGAGGCAAAACGCTGCATCTGCCGTCCGGTCAGTTCGTGGCTGAGCGTGTGCTGCCGGTCCTGCAGGAGCGTGGCCTCATCGGGCAAGGCGGCTATGGCCCCCGGAAGGGGGGGTATGGCGAAGGATGGCGCGCCTATATTCTGGCGCCCAGCGAGCGCGTGAAATATTATCTCGGCAACGCGGACTCGCCTCTCTGGTACTATCTGCTCCAGGAAGCCAGCGCCTTCGGAACGAAGACGCACCCCTATTCCGGGCCTGACGATGGGGATGACGATGGCGACGCCGTCTCGCACAACGAAGATGGTCCCTATCGCAACAATCGAGGTTCATTCCGTCATGCCTCCATTAAATATGGCCCACGCCGCGAGGGCCCCTATCGTCGCGATTATGACGGCGCCGACGGTGGGTACAGGCTCGGACCCGTGGGCGGCACAATCGTTGGCGAAGTGCTGACCGGCCTTCTCGATCATTTCCGCGAGACGACCGGGAAGGGCCTTGCCTATGTGCCGGAAATCCGAGGCAGCATCTCGAAAGGGCGCTACACGATGAGCAATCTCCTGGTGGATGCGGGGGTCGCGGAAGGCTATCGCGAACTTCCCCGCCCGCATGGGGAATAAGCCGTCGCCCCGGAAAAACGATGCGGCCATGCGCGGCTGATGCTGGAGCATTTTCCAGCAAGGTGGGTACCGTTTTGCGTCGCGAAAATGCGACCAAACAAAGAGACAGCATTTTCCAGCAAGTGGGTACCGGTTCGCGTCGCGAAAATGCGACCGAACAAAGAGATAGAACCCCTTCCGACTCAATCGGAGCGGGGCTCTAATACTAAGACCCAGTGACATGAACTCATGCGGTGCAATCAGCGCTTGTCTTCACCTCTCCCATGGGGAGAGGTCGGCGCGAAGCGCCGGGTGAGGGGTTTATGGCTATCTATCAAAGCTTACCCCTCACCCCAACCCTCTCCCCATGGGAGAGGGGGCGACGCCTGCAGATCGAGGCGGAATTCCACAGCCGCTGGATTGAGGCGCATGAGTTCACTTTCAGAGATTTGGTATAAGGCAGCGCGGTAAGCAAGAATGCCGCGCTTCGGCGGACCGGAGGAAACATGGCGGAAGATCAGAGCATTCTTAGCCACGTATCGGTGGGAACCAACGATTTCGGGCGGGCCGTCGCGTTCTACGATGCCGTTCTGGCGACGCTGGGCTGCCGGCGCGTCATGGAGCATCCGGATACCGTCGCATGGGGCAAATCATTCCCGGAATTCTGGGTCCATACGCCGATCGACGGCCAGCAGGCGTCGGTCGGGAATGGCACGCATGTCGGCTTCAATGCCGCCACCAGGCAAGAGGTCCACGATTTTTACGACGCCGCGCTTAAGGCGGGTGCGAAAGGGGACGGACCTCCCGGGCCGCGGCCGCATTATGGGCCGCCCTATTACGGCTGCTTCGTCCGCGATCTCGACGGGCACAAGATCGAGGCGACCTATTGGGATTTGGAGAAGGCCCGCGAACTCGGCCTGATGTGATACGTCGCGGGGACTGAAGCCCGCAAGCCCGAGCGTGGCAAATTGATCCGCCGACGGTGGGAGCTATTTCTTCCTGAACAGGTCGAGTTCGACGACCTTCGCCAATTCGTGCATCGGCTGTTCTTCCTGGCGGATCGGCGCGTCGGACTCTGTCGTGTCCACGATTTCGGCTTCGATTTTCAACGCCGGGCGGGGCAGGGCGGCGCGCTCCTCACGCGCTTCTTCATCCGTGTAATCCAGGTCCTGCTGTGGCTCGTCCGCAGAAGCGCCGGCAACGCCGGCAGGCATGAACAGATTCGGATTGAAGCCGAACTGAACGCTCGGATCGAAGAAGCTCTTGATCGAGGAAAATGGGATGACCAGGCGTTCTGGAATGCTGTTGAACGACAGCTTCACCTCGAAGCGATCATCATAAATGAGCAAATCCCAGAATTTGTGCTGGAGCACGATCATCATTTCTTCGGGATATTGGGCCTTGAGGCGCTTCGACAGGATCGTTCCCGGCGCGCCTGTGTCGAAGGTGATGTAGAAATGATGATCGCCGGGCAAGCCACGCTTCTGCACCCTCGTGAGCACAGTCCGGATTATGCCCCGCAAGGCCTCGCTGGCCAAGATATCGTAGCGGATCTTGTCCTCAGACATTCAGACCGTCATCGAGATTGCTTGCTAGGTTCACGGCCGGTGGACCACCCCTCCGGCTGAGTGGAGGACTTCTGTTGCCCGGTGTCCTCCAAACCGCGCCTAGCCGTGCTGAACGTCTAGGACTTTAATTCGGCTTTCCGAACCGCATTACGCGGCCAGGGCTGCCTCAGCATAGTTGTCGTTTGCAACTATTGATTCGGCCCGATGACGGCGGAACCATGCCGAGCGAAAACATACCCTTTACGCCCTCGTCGATCCTAGTTCGCCCCCAGCAAAAGCCCGTTCATTACAAACGGGTTTTTGGTGGAGGCGCCGGGTACCGCCCCCGGGTCCGAAAGGTTTATTCCGATAGCCATTTATCGCCATAGCCGGCAAGCCGGCCCACTCAATATATGGGCATCGTCCCTTAAAAAAAAGGCCGAATGTGCGTTTTACGGGCTTTTACAATGTGACTGCCGGTTAGCGAGTAACCGTGCTCTTAGCCGTGCGCTTAGCCATGCGTTTGGTGGGCGTCCAACAGACGTTCGCCGTGGCTTTGCAGGTATATTCGTTGAAGACGATCGCATCGAGGAACAACTCGCAACTGACGTCTTTCTTGCCGGTCTTGTACTTCTTGATGCCCTTCTCCTGCGCCCACTTCTCAATGTATTTGTCGAGAAGTGCCTGCGCATCGCGCGTCGGGCCTTCCTTGCCGTAATCGTTGACGGAATAGAACAGCTGCGTGCATTCAGGCTTAGCGAAAGCGGCGGACGGCAGCATTGCTGCGGCGCATGCGACCAGCAGCGTTCTGCGCACTGACATAATCATGATGAAAATCCCCTGAGGTGTGACGGAATCCGGCGCATAATCACCCGGGCTCACTGCATGCGCTATGGCTATCGAGCCACAAGCCGTCAAAAACGCCGTTTGGCGGGTGCTTTGCTGGGCGCCTTGGCGGATGCGCTCCGGCAGACCGTCGCTTCGGCCTTGCATTCGAACTCGTTGAGCCACCCGATATAGACCTTGCACGCCACATTGCGATCTTTGGGCGTTGCCTTAAGTCCGGAGCGCTGCTCCCATGCGGCGATCTCGCGCTCCAGCGCTTTCTCGGCATCGCCGCGCGTTGTCTGTTCGCCGAAGCCGACAAACTCACCTTTCAAGGTCTTGCAGATACCGGGCGCCGCCTGCTTGGATACCGGCTTCGCCACCGAGGGGCTGTGGGCCGCGAAAAGGAATATGAGAAAGTAGAAGCCTGACGCGCTGCGCATGCGATCCTCCACGCAAACAAAAGGGATACAACGCCGACGGCATTGCACCCCTTCGTCATATGAAAGATTCGCTTATTCGGATACTTGAAGATTGATGGCCTTGGGACCTTTCCCGCGCGGATCGGGCTGAGTCTCGAATGAGACGCGCATTCCCTCATCCAGCATCGGCACGCCGGAGCGCTCGACCGCTGAAATGTGGACGAAAACGTCTTTGCCGCCTTCATCCGGCGTGATGAAGCCAAACCCCTTCGACTGATTGAAGAATTTGACCGTACCAGACTGACGCATGCGTATGCTCCATATTTCCCCAGCAAGAGTCCCGGCGAGCCATAAGGCCTGCCGGTTGAGGCAGTCATTCAGATGTCGGGGAAAACCAGAGCAGGCTTATCTCGCGGCCGCGAAGCGCACCGTCAGCTATTTCCACCGGGTCCGACAGGCCGCCCGATGCGCAGAAGTATGGGGGATTTGAGAATGACCGGCAACAAAATTTCGCACGCAGCATACATCGGGCGCGGAAAAGTATACATGCGCCGAATTTTCATAGCTGCTATGGCTTCTGCGCATAGCGTTGCCGCTATTTTAACGCGATCCCGCTGGGCGGGTTCACTCTCAGGTTGCAGCTTCCTCTTCTTGCGAGCGGTCTGAATCGTGCCGGTCGCGTAAAAAAATGCCGATTCGCCACCAACAATGAGCGCGAACCACGGGACGAAACGCGAGAATTCAGGCTCAGCCTGATCCCACAATTTCAGAAGGCGATGCAAACTCTGGCCAATGGATCCGCCAGCCGGACTGTCTGTCTAACAATGGTGAGCGCGCTGGGACTCGAACCCAGGACCTACTGATTAACTTACCACCACGGCTTTCACCGCCGCCCTTACGGGGTTCGTGGTCTGGACCTTCCCTTCGCCCTATCCGTCAGAGGACGTAGGCGGGTGCCGTCAGGCCTCTACACCTTCCCCTAGAACCTGATCCATCCTGATGGAATCAGAATGGGGCTCTATTTTTTGCCTGAGCATAATCTTATCGCAAGACCGGATTCCACTCTTGCGGATCATACTCACTACGGGGCTTGGCTCGGGATTACCGTCGCCGCGACGCGGACGGGTTCCCCGACTTTGACACCATCTCGTTCACGGGTTTCCCCGTGGCGACTCCACATCGAAGTCAGTTGCTCTACCGACTGAGCTACACGCTCTCACCAGGCATATATCGGCGCACGGAAACACAGAGCACGACACGGGTGACGCGCGTGCTCTGCGGCAGACCATATGTATGTAGGCTGGTGGCGTCAATAGCGTGGTCGCGCGGATCGAGGATGCAGCGGACCCCAAACTGGCCCCGTCCAATGTCGGGGACGCACATGTGTCAAAATTGTGTTAATATTGGGGCAGAGAGGATCTGTGATGGAGGCTGGAATGCAGATCGAAAAGGAGGCCAGGGAGCGCAAGGTGCTGGCGAAAGCGTGCGGCGCGCGCGGGTGCGGTTGCCCCACGGTTCTGGAAGGCGACAATCCGCATGATTTGGTGATTGTCGGCAAGCTCGACGCCGCCGTGCTGAATAGCGCCGCGGTGCAAAGACATGTCGGCGCAGGCGAAATCGCCGTCGTAATTCCCAAAAGCCTTCTGATCGCGGCGGCTCGCGCGCTCATCTGATTTCGAACGCCCCGCGCCTCATTGTGCCGCCTCAGGGCGGCCGATTTTTTGTTCAGCCAGCCAAAGCTTCCCTCAACTCCGCTTGTCGAATAGCTGCGCCGTCTCGCGTGTTGATGCGTGCTGAGGCGCCTTCGCCGCGCCAACAAAAAAATCCGGAACACCGAGACGGAGAGATGACATGAGCAAGTATCGGGCGAGATTGCCCCAGCTTGGCGGCAAGCTGTTCTTGACCGATGGCGGCCTGGAAACGACGCTGATCTTCCATAAGGGCATGGAGCTGCCCTATTTCGCCGCCTTTGATTTGATGCGCAGCGCCGAAGGCCGGGCCACCTTGCGGGAGTATTTCGGACTTTACATCGCCATCGCGCAAGCCGGCGGCTATGGCTTTATCCTGGAAGCGCCGACCTGGCGGGCAAGCGCCGATTGGGGACAAAAGCTCGGCTATTCGCCGGAACAGCTGGCCGCCATCAACCGCGAGGCGATTGCCTTGCTGGAAGCGCTCCGAGCAAAGTTCGAGACCGACAGCTATGCCGATCGTGGTGAGCGGATGCGTCGGGCCGCGCGGCGACGGCTACGATCCCGGCCAAGTGATGACCACTGAAGCGGCGCAGACCTATCACGCCGATCAGATCGCGGCTCTGCGCGATGGCGGCGCAGACCTCATCACGGCCATCACCATGACCAACATTCCGGAGGCGATCGGAATTACCCGTGCGGCGCGTCTGGCGCGAATACCCGCGGCGATTTCCTTCACCTTGGAAACCGACGGCAAGCTGCCGACCGGTGAAAGTTTAAAGGAGGCCGTCCGAGAGGTGGACCGGGCGACCGGCGATGCGCCCGCCTATTACATGATCAACTGTGCCCATCCCAGCCATTTTGCCGATATGCTGGCGCAAGGCGGGGCGTGGCTCAAGCGGCTGCGCGGCCTGCGCGCGAATGCCTCGAAGCGGAGCCATGCGGAATTGGATTCCGCACCGGATCTGGACGCAGGCGATCCGATCGAGCTGGGCGCCGAATATCAAAGCCTCATCCGCCGGCATGGCCAGATCACAATCCTGGGCGGCTGCTGCGGCACCGATCACCGGCACATCGACGCTATCGCTGGCGCATGCCGCCATGCGGCGTAAGTCGCCGCGCCAGCGGAAATGCGGAGCCGCTGTCCCCAACGGCTCCGCAGGCGCTTCAGCCCCGTGTGATCGAAACCCCGCCATCGACCAGCATCGCCGTCCCCGTCACGAAACTCGACGCGTCGGAGGCGAGGAATAGCGCCGCTCGCGCGATCTCCTCGGGCGCGGCGAGGCGCTTCAGGGCATGGAGACTTCTCAACGTAGCCGCGGGTTTCGGGTGCGGCGTCCGGCGCATTGGCGTGATTCATCGGCGTGTCGGTGCCGCCGGCAAGTATGGCGTTGGCGCGTATGCCCCGCGCGCCGAACTCAGCGGCGATGACCTGCACGAGCCCGACCACGCCGGCCTTCGCGGCGGCATAGGCGGCCATTCCCGGAAAGCCGACGGTATTGCCGACAAAGCTGGACGTGAAGATGAGCGAGCCGCCGCCGCGCTCCAGCATCGCCGCCAGCTGGTATTTGGCGCCGAGAAAGGCGCCCGTCAGGTTCACGTCGATCGCCTCCTGCCATCCGGCCAGCGAAATATCCGTGACCGGCCCCATTTGCCCTACGGCGCCGGCATTGTTGAATGCGGCGTCCAGCCCGCCGAACCGGCCGACCGCCGCCTCCACCAGCGCCTTGGCGAGTTGCTCATCCCTCACATCGCCGGCGATGGCGACCGCTTTGCCGCCATTGCCCTGGATTTCGTCGACAACGGCATCGAGGGGTGCTTGCCGCCTTGCCGCCAAAACAAGATTTGCGCCCTCTTGGGCAAACAGTTTGGCGGCCGCATAGCCGATTCCGGAACTTGCGCCGGTAATGATGACGGTCTTGCCTTTTAGCGCGGTCATGTGAAGCCTCTTCATTGGTTTGCGACCAGTCGAGAGCTTCACATGGCAATTCCCCCGCGGACCTACGCTCCGGTTCTTGCTTTCGATGCCGCTTTTATGCGGCCCGGGCGAGCAGATGCGCGTCGTACCGGCGCATGGCCGTAGTCGGCATCGACCGCTTCGTGTACGCTCGGGCGTTCGGCCAGGGCCCGCCGCCACGTGGAGACCTTCGGCGCGGCGTCGAACATCCCAAGCGGGGCGATTTCATCGAACACGCCGAAATAACAGGGCGCCGATCTTTTCGCGAGCGGCGGCGCATACCAGATTGAGATGATGCGGCGCGTGGCCGAGTCTCGCGCGCTTTGCCTGCATTCCAACCAAGGAGCCCCCAATGAATGTTCTCTATCGAACCCAGGCGACGGCGACGGGCGGACGCACCGGAGCGGCCTCGACCGCCGATGGCGCATTCTCGGTCAAGCTGGTAACCCCGAAGGAGCTCGGCGGACCGGGCGGCGAGGGCAACAATCCCGAGCAGCTCTTCGCGGCCGGCTATTCGGCCTGTTTTCTCAGCGCCATCAAGTTTGTCGCCGGAAAGAAACAGGTGAAGGTCGCCGACGACAGCACGGTAACGGCCAAAGTGGGCATCGGCCCCCGCGACGACGGCCAGGGCTTCGGCCTCGATGTGGCGCTCGATATCAGCCTGCCGGGCATCGATCGCGAGACGGCCCAGGCGATCGTGGATCAGGCGCATATCGTGTGCCCCTATTCCAACGCCACCCGCAACGGCCTGGACGTGCGTCTTACGCTGCTTTGAGCTCCGACGCCGATGCTTCAGCTTCGCCCGATCACTGAAGCTGAAGCTATTTCTTTGGTGTGGCCGTGCGGAGACATGCAGCGTATGTAAGCAACCCCTGGAAATCCATGAGCTTTCCGGAGTGGCTGCGAGCCTGCGGATCTGAGCCTACGTAATCAGGTAGACCACAACCCACGGTACGTGGACACCATCCGTATTTTCCCTCTAGCTGGCAATCTGGGCTAGGGGGAAACTGGGCATGCTCATGTATTGGGGGAGCCGATTAGGGGCGAGCCGAGCGTATGCTCTAAAAACGTCGCAGGCTGGTTGCCGCATTAGCAGCGCTTCTTTGTTGCCAGCATTGCTTTTGATGTGCGCAACGAGTTCGGGCAACGCCCAGGACACAATCAATCGCCTTCCGGAGAATACATCTTCGAGCAGCCTCAGTGACTTGCTGGTAAATGGGGTCCTGACACGGGCGAACGTCAGCACGGGCCAGGTTCTGTCTTGCGACCCGGCCAATAAACTATGCACGCTGCCCGTTGATGATATTCCAGAATTGCTCAAAGGCATCCCAGGATTGCCAATCGTTCCAGGCGTATTAGAGGGCGTAGAGGGCGTGCTCGAAGACCCGGTGATCCAGGGCCTCCTCTCTCGTTCCGTGGCGGTGCTGTCGCAGGTGGTGAACAACGCCAGTTCGGTAGCGCTCAGCATCACGCAGGATGTCGCCTCGAGCGTCCTCGATGTTAAGATCGAGCCGGAGACGGCCGTGGTCGTCGGACCGTTCGCCGCATCGAGCCCCGGCGCCGCCTCGTCCATGTTCATGGTTTCAGGCTACAAGCATCTCTCGCATGACGGATATTCGGTCTCCTCGGACTTCGGCCCGGCGACGGGGAAAGGCCCCGAATTCGAAGAAGACAATTACGGGCTGACCGTCGGCACACGGTTCGACGGCTCGGACCTATTCGGGACGGAAAAGGGCAGCGTCACCATCGGCGTTCTTGCCAATTACACCCATACCGATATCGATGTTGGCGCTGTGCCGAACGTACCCGGCAATTTCAAGAGCGGCTCGGTCAGCATCGATTCCTGGTCGGTCGGCGGCTACGGCATGGTGACAGATGGCCGCTACTACGGGCTCGTCACGGTCACCGGCACGTTCGGCTCACCCGAGGCCGAGAATGCGCTTCTGCCCGCGACGGCCGAGACCAACACGTTCGGTTTTGCCGCGTCGGCGATGAGTGGCGTGCTCGTACCGGTGGGCGGCGCCAAGCTCGATCTGCGCGGCGGCCTGAATTACCTGCATTCCTCGAGCGATGATTTCACCGACAGTGTAGGCTCCCGCTTCACCGACGCGCGGATGGAGGAGTTCTCCGGCACCCTTTCGGCCCGCCTGTTCAGCGTCATGCGCGTGGATGACTACAACGTCCGTCCCTTCGTTCAGGGCGGCGTCAATTACCGCTTTCATTACGAAAATGAAATCACCGTCGACAATGCGACATTCGCCTTCGACGAACTCGGATACCAGCATTTTCGGCCGGGCCGGCTTCGACATCGACGTCGACCAGAACATACAGGCCTATCTCGCCGTCCGCGGCGACGCCAGTGAGGACTTCGCGGCCATTGCCGCTCAGGTCGGCGTGACGTTCAGGCTGGACTAGAGCGGGATCGGTTGAGGTGGAAACATCGAAGCCAGGAGGCCCGCTCTCGATTCTTTGCTGGTCGCGCGATCGGACGGAAAACCGGATTCCACTTTTCCTGATCGCGCTCTAAATACCAAGTCTTATGCCGTGATCGGCGCGAACCTTCACCTCTCCCATGGGGAGAGGTCGGCGCGGAAAGCGCCGGGTGAGGGGTTTCTTCGCCTATATATCAACCGCTTACTCCTCACCCCCACCCTCTCCCCGTGGGAGAGGGTGCGATGCTGGCGATCTGATGCACTAGGGTCTGTTGAGAATCAGGATTCCTATTTTCGGCGAACAGTGATTCAAGCTCCCAAAAGGAGCTTGCGATGGATCGATTCATCCTGACGGATGCGCAATGGGTGAAGATGGAGCCGCACTGCTTGGGCAAGCCGACCGATCCTGGCCGTACGGGCAGCGACAACAGGATGTTCCTGGAGGCGGTGCTCTGGATCGCCAGGACAGGTAGTCCGTGGCGTGATCTTCCCGCGCTGTTTGGCAATTGGAACACGGTCTTCACCCGTTACCGCTATTGGGTAAGGGCCGATGTTTTTACAAAGATTTTTGAAGCCGTGTCGGAAGATCCCGACATGGAATACGCCATGATCGACGGCACAATTGTCAAAGTCCACCGCCACGGCCAAGGCGCAAAAGGGGGACTCACAGTCAGGCTATAGGCAAATCCAAAGGCGGTCTGACGACAAAGATTCTGGCGCTCACCGATGCGCTCGGCAATCTGGTCCGCTTCGTCCTGCTGCCCGGCCAGCGCTACGATACAGTGGGCGTGGCCCCGCTGATCGAGGGCGTTCAATTCGACAACCTGATCGCCGACAAGGCGTTCAATTCCAATTGGATAACCGCTGAGTTAAACGAGCGCGGCGCCGGGATCGTCATCTCCCAACGTCCGCAACGTACAACACCTCTCGTAATTGACGCCGAGATCTATAAGTGGCGGCATCTCATCGAGAATTTCTTCTGCAAGTTGAAGGAGTTCAAGCGGATCGCCATGCGGAGCGACAAAACCGACACCAGCTTTGCTGCCATGATCCAACTCGGTGCCGCAGTCATCAATTCGCGGTGATTCTCAACAGGCCCTAGAGCGGGATCGCTTTAGGTGGAAACAACGTCGCCTCGTGGCCCGCTCTAGATTCTTTAGCTGGTCGCGTGATCGGACGGAAAACCGGATTCCACTTTTCCTGATCACGCTCTAAATCGGCTGATCCTTCGGCGGCTGCCATTTCTCGCGCATGGTGACCAGTTCTTCGGCGATGCTCGGATGCAGCGCCATGGTCGCGTCGAAATCGGCCTTCTTCACGCCCATGCGAAGCGGAATGGCGAGGATCTGCGCCATTTCGGCGGCGTCCGGCCCGAATATGTGACAGCCGAGAACCCTATCGGTCCCAGCGTCGACGACGAGCTTCATCAGCATCCGCTCATTGCGCTGGGCAAGCACATATTTCAGCGGGCGGAAACTGGCCTTGTAGATGTCGATCTCCGCAAAACGCTTCCGTGCCGCCGCCTCCGTCAGCCCGACCGTGCCGATTTCTGGCTGTGAAAACACCGCGGTGGGCACGAAGGTGTGATCCACCGGCGTCGGCTTGCCCCGGAAGACGGTATCGACGAAACACATCGCATCGTGAATGGCGACGGGAGTGAGATTGAGCCGGTCGGTGACGTCGCCGATGGCGTAGATGTGCTCCACCGACGTACGCGAATATTCATCCACCAGAATCTCGCCTGCGAGGCCGAGCTTCACGCCGCTCTCCATCAGCCCCATGCCGGCCGTGAGCGGCACCCGCCCGGTCGCATACATCACCAGGCCGGTCCGCATCTCCGTCCCGTCCTCGAAGATGACGAGGCACCCATCGCCGTCATTCTCGATCTGTCCGGGGCGCTGATTGAAGATCAGATGGATGCCCTTGGCCTGCATGGCGTCGGAAAGGCCGATGCGCAGATCGTCGTCGAAGCCGCGCAGGATCTGGTCGCTCCGGCAGACGAGCGTCACATCCACGCCAAGCCCGTGAAAGATGGAGGCGAATTCCACGCCGATATAGCCGGTGCCGATGATGGTGATGCTGCGGGGCAGCTCCGGCAGGGTGAAGGCCTCGTTGGATGAGATGACGTGTTCGCGCCCGTGAAACTCGGGTACGAACGGCCAGGCCCCCGTGGCGACCAGAATCGTCTTCGCCGTCACGCTCCGGCCGGTAGCCAGCAGGCGCACCGTGTGAGGGTCCTCCAGCACCGCGCGGCTCTCGATGATCTCGGCCCCGGCACGCGCTATGTTGGCGGCGTAAAGGCCGCTCAGCCGGGCGACTTCGCGCTGGACATTGTCGCGCAAGGTCGGCCAGTCGAACGCGGCGCGTTCGATGCTCCAGCCGAAGCCCTTGGCGTCGGCGAACTCCTCCGGGAAATGGCTGGCGTAGACGAACAGTTTCTTCGGCACGCAGCCGCGGATGACGCAGGTGCCGCCGACCCGGTACTCTTCCGCGATCGCGACGCGCGCGCCCGTACCCGCCGCCATGCGAGCCGCACGCACGCCGCCGGAACCGCCGCCGATCACGAACAGATCATAGTCGAATGGCAATCGAGCCTCCATTCCGCCGGGCCGGGATCAAGCCTCCGCCCACATCAACTTATGCGACGATCCTGTGCGGGCGCGCAAGCGACGGCCGGAGCGCCGTGCGACAGCCCCCGTTTATCCAGCGGATACAAAGGCCTGTCCGCTACAGCTTCACGCCGCGTTTTTGCAGTTCGTCGCGGACCTTCTGCTCCGCCTCGCGCCCGATCTGCTGTCCCCAGTTGTTGCCGAGCCGCATAGCTTCGGCGGCGAGCTCCGGCATCGCCGCTATGAATTTCTGGCCGATCGGCGAACGGTAAAAATCGGAGAGCGCATTCATTTCCTCGGAGCTGAATTTAGCCGCATAGAGACGCGCGATCTGATCGAGAACCTCGCTCCTCCGCTCCAGAAACTGCTTTTGAATTTCGTCGAAGACCTTGTCGACCTCTTCCTGCTGCCCCGGTCCTTGCGCGGGCAGCGACTGGCGCATCTGACGGAACATCAGAGGGATGATGGTGGCGAACTGGGCGTCCGTATTCGTCACAACAAGCAGATCGCGCGCCGCTTTCAATCGGGCCGGATCGACGTTAGCCGGCGCGGCTTGGGGAGCGGTGGCGGGCGGCTGCTGAGCCAACGCTGGGACCAGGCCGGCAAAAGCCAAACCCAGCGCCAGGGCGGCGGCCGGCGCTCGCATTGCAATGTTCATGTCGGGGTGTCCTTTTTCGGTGCGATCAGGTCCCGATCCTATTCATCCGGTGCGTCCAAAATTTGAACCCCGGCGGGACCCGCGATGATGGCCCGGTCGGCGATACCGATGAAAAGTCCATGCTCGACGACGCCCGGAATCATCTCCAGGACGTCGCCCAGCGATTCCGGTTCGCCGATCTCTCCGAAAGCGCAATCCGCGATATAGTTCCCGCTGTCGCTGACGAAAAACTCGCCGTTCAGGCGGCGCAGCGCGATGTCGCCCTCGCAGCCGGCGTCGAATGCGGCATCCGCGATCATCTTCAGGGTCGCTTTCGCGCCGAAGCGCACGATCTCGACCGGCAGCGGGAAGGCGCCGAGTTTGACGACCCGCTTGGTGTGGTCGGCGATGACCACCATGCGGTCGGAGGCCATGGCGACGATTTTTTCACGCAGCAGCGCGCCGCCTCCGCCCTTGATGAGCCGCAAGGTCCCGTCGACCTCATCCGCGCCGTCGACGGTCAGGTCGAGTTCGGGGAACTCGTCCAGCGTGGTCAGCTTGATCCCGGCGCGTTCGGCGAGGATGCGCGTGTCTTCCGATGTCGGCACGCAGACGACATCGAGGCCGGCTTTCACCTTCGCCCCGAGCTGTTGGATGAATTTGGCTGATGTCGAGCCGCTGCCGAGCCCGAGCTTCATGCCGGGTTTGACAAGTTCCAGCGCGCGCTCGGCGGCCAGTGTCTTGAAAATTTCCGTGTCCATTTTGAGCATCGCATCCACCTCGGGCCTGATCGTTCCGATCGCGTCGGAACGGGGCTCTATCCTATTGTTCGAGCATGATCTTTATCGCAAGACCGGCGTCCATCCCCTGCGCGGGGCGCGTGCTTTCGCAGATCACGCTCTAGCTGTCGAGACCGCCGAGAAACATATATTTCATCTCGACGAACTCCTCGATGCCATGATGCGAGCCCTCCCGTCCCAGGCCGGATTCCTTCACCCCGCCGAACGGGGCCAGCTCCGTCGCGACGATTCCTTCATTGACGCCGACGATGCCGACATCGAGGCGTTCCGCCGTGCGCCAGATGCGGCCTACGTCGCGCGAGTGGAAATAGGCCGCAAGGCCGAAGGGCGTGCTGTTGGCGATCTCGATGGCTTCCTCATCGGTCGAGAAACGGAATAGCGGCGCCACCGGGCCGAAGATCTCTTCCTTCGCGAAACGCATGTCGAGCGTGGCGCCGGTGATGACCGTCGGCTCGTAGAAGGTGCCGCCCAACGCGTGGATCTTGCCGCCGGTGACCACCTTGGCGCCCTTGGCCACCGCGTCCTGCACATGCGCGTCGACCTTTTCGAGGGCCGCCTTGTTGATCAGCGGCCCTTGCACCACACCCGCTTCGTCGCCCGGGCCGACCTTCATCTCTTTCACCGCCGCGGCGAACTTTTCGGCGAAAGCATCATAGATGCCGTCCTGCACGAGGAATCGGTTCGCGCAGACGCAGGCCTGACCCATATTGCGATATTTCGAGGCGATGGCGTTGGCTACGGCCTTGTCGAGGTCGGCATCGTCGAACACGATGAAAGGTGCGTTGCCGCCTAGCTCCAGCGCCACTTTCTTCACGGTGCTTGCGGCTTGCCGCATCAGCAGCTTGCCGACTTCAGTCGAGCCGGTGAAGGTGATCATGCGCACCAGCGGGCTTTCCGTCAGTTCCTTGCCGATCGGCGGGGCATCACCGGTGATGACGTTGATCACGCCCTTCGGAATGCCGGCGCGATGGGCGAGTTCGGCGAGCGCCAGAGCGGTGAGAGGCGTATCCTCGGCGGGCTTCACCACCACCGTGCACCCGGCGGCGATGGCCGGCGAAACCTTGCGGGTGATCATTGCCAAGGGGAAATTCCAAGGCGTGATCGCGCCGACGACGCCGATCGGTTGTTTCAGCACCACGATACGGCCGCTGGCGCGATGCGTGGGAAGCACCTCGCCATGGATGCGCTTGGCTTCCTCCGCGAAAAACTCGACGAACGCAGCGCCGTAAGCGACCTCGCCGCGCGCTTCGGCCAGCGGTTTGCCTTGTTCGGCAGTCATCAGCTGGGCAAGCGGCTCGGTGTGCTCCACGATCAGCTCGAACCAGCGGCGCAGGATCACGGAGCGCTCCTTCGCCAGGAGGTCCCGCCACGGGCCGAACGCCCGGTTCGCAGCTTCGATTGCAGCGCGGGCGCCCTCGGCCCCGACATCCGGTACGCGGCGCAATTTCGGCGCCGGTCGCCGGGTTCAGCACCGCGTCTTTAGGCTGGCCGGTCCAGGCGCCATCGATGTAGCATTGCTCGCGGATGAGCGTATCGGCCTTCTGGTCCATCACCGGCTCCTTCTTTCATCGTCCCTGGCGGGACTTTTCATAATGATGGGCAGCGCCGCGGGCCTTGGCAATAGACAAGGCACTGTCCCATATGCTCTCTCTCACAGTCATATAGCGCGGGTGGTGCTAAGAAAAGCGAACCGACGATGAAAGACCTGACTGTGATTTTCGATCTCGACGGCACGATGATCGATACCGCGCCGGACCTGATCGCCGCGGCCAACCATACGCTCGACCGCTTCGGCATGGCGCCGGTCGAAGCGCGCATCATTCAGCCGGCTGTAGGCCTTGGCGCCAAGGCGATGATCCTCGCCGCCATGAACGAACTTGGGCGCGCGGTGGATGCGGAGACGCTTTCGTGCATGATCGACCAGTTCATCGATTATTACGGCGATAATATCGCGACGGGCAGCCGTATTTTCCCTGGTCTCGTCGAGGCGCTGGTGGTTTTGCGGGATGAAGGCGCGCGCCTCGGCGTATGCACCAACAAGCGCGAAGCGTTGACGCTCAAGCTGCTTGCCGAATTGCGGCTCGACCAGTATTTCGATGCGGTTGCGGGCGCGGAAACGTTTCCGGTTCGTAAACCGGATGCGGCGCACCTGCTCGGGACCATCGCCATGGCGGGCGGCGACCCCACTCGGGCCGTCATGATCGGCGATACGTCTATCGACGCCGGCGCGGCGCGCAACGCCAAGGTGCCGTTCGTCGCGGTCAGCTTCGGCTATGCCGACATGGCGGTGGAGGATCTGGAACCGGATGCCGTCATTCATAGTTTTGCGGACCTTATTCCCGTGCTCCGCGAATTGTTGCCCGCCCGAACGCGACTTAACCAGGGCGGTGCGACCAGGCCCGCCTGACGCGGCGTGCTTTCGGCAAATCTCAGTTTCGCCCCTATGCCGGCCTAGAGCGGGATCGCTTTAGGTAGAAACAACGCCGCCTCGTGGCCCGCTCCAGATTCTTTAGCTGGTCGCGTGATCGGACGGAAAACCGGATTCCACTTTTCCTGATCACGCTCTAGGCATCATTGCGAAAAGCATGTCCCCGCGAAGGCGGGGATGGTCTTCCCGGTTTTCGCGAGAAATGATGCGCCAACAAAGACTCTAAGCAGGTCTTTTGTTGGGTAACCAACGAAAACCTGCTTAGTAGAGGCGGCATATCAACAGAACGGAATGCTCCATGCCTTTCTTGAACCAAATGCGCCTGCGCTCGCCTATGGCCAAACCAAGTCGCCTCACGCTGCGGGTGCTCAGCGCCGCGGCCGCCATGTTCGGCCTTTACACCGCGACCGCCGACGTGCAGGCGGAGCCGCGCCAGGCGCCCAACAGCCGCGTCGCGCTGGATCTCGGGGAGGTTTTTTCGCCGTCGGACCGGTTCTCCGGCTTCGTGGACGAGAAAACCGGCGCATCCTTCGTCATCGTCGAAATGCCCGCCAGCGCCTACGAGGAAGTGAAGCAAATTGCCGACCGCGCCGACGCCCTGGCCGCGCAAGGCCTGCGGGATCCGGCGAAAGCCGAGCTGCCGGGCCGCAAGGGCGAATATGTCTATTTCACCGGCAAGCAAACCTCGCTCGACATCAACTTCGAGAAATTCGTGCTGATCCTGCGTGAGAACGGCGTCACGGCGATGATCACCGCCAATATTCCCGAAGCCGCGCTGAGCGCCGCCACCTTCACCAAGGCGCAGGTGGAGGAAACGCTCGCCAAGGCCGTGGTGAAGGACGAGACCTCCAAAGGGGCTGAGCTGTTCCGCCTCAGCTATCTGGGCCCGTTCAAGGAGGCATTCGGCCTGATGGGCACGTCGAAGGGCTACAGCACCTCCGGCACTCCGCCGGCGCCAGGGGACAACCGCGTGGTGAAGGAGCCGACGATGATCGTCGCGCCATCCACCGACAACCGGCTGGTCGTCGACCCCAAGGTCGCGGCGCAGCGGTCATTTCAATCCTTCGGCGGCCTGAAGGAGGCCAAGATCGAAAACGAGAAAGCGGTTACCGTTGCCGGTCTCAAGGGGTATCAGATCGTCGGCTCCGCCGTCGAGCCCAGTTCGGACAGCAAGATCGGGATTTATCTTCTGATGCTGGCCGGCGAACCGGGCGGCTATTACGCGATCGTCGGCACCAGCCCCATCGCCGACATGCCGAAGATGCTCCCCGAATTCGAGAAGGTCACCGCGAGCTTCGAGCCGCTGGCAGAGAAGAAATAGGCGGCGGAGGAGTGCGATCCGCGCCGGGCCAAGCTTGACAGCGCCAGCCCGGCGCGCCTAAATCGATGCTTCCGCACAAAACGGACGCGTAGCTCAGCGGCAGAGCACACGCTTCACACGCGTGGGGTCACTGGTTCAATCCCAGTCGCGTCCACCACTTCCCAATCCCGATCACCGGGCCATTCGCAGCGCGCCCTCCGCCTCGTCGGCGCGTGTGCGTTGCCGTGTGTATTTGGGAACTAGAGCCTCTTTCCGTTCCGACTGAATCGGAACGGAGCTCTATCTCTTTTCTGGGTCGCATTTTCGCGACGCAAACCGGTGTCCACTTTACCGGAAAATGCTCCAGATCCGATGGGGATTTCAATCAAATGATGGAACTGATCACCGCCCTGTTTTGGCAGCCGGCCGATCAGCGCGGCTGCCCCGGCCATATCTCAACGTCGTCAGGCACATTCCCCAACCGTCATCCAGCCGTAGTCCCCGACGTCCATGCTCCAACTCATGCACGCCTCGGTAATAGTCACCCGGCCGAAGTAACCCATGTCGATGTTGATTTCCCCACCACTCACAGCCTCGATCTCGGCTTCGTTCAGCGTCCGAAGCTCATCTGCTGCTTGTTGCTCGTAAAGCTCTTTCATATCAATACTCCTTCAATCGATATCCTTTGAAAATTCCGGATCGGTGTGGCGTCCGCCACGTTCCCACAATGCCTCGGTCACGTGATTGCGGTCAGTTCCCTCGGGAACAAGCTCATTGGAGATGGCCGGGCATCGCTCTTGCCGCGTCCACCATTCGAGCGCTGAGCAGGGTGCCGCTGGTCATGTCCCGTCATTGCGAAACAGAAGCCGCTCGCGCTCGCAATCGATGACGGCGATCCGCCCGATATCGTCGAATACCGCCGCCAGGGATGAATGACTGGCGATGCGGCAGTCCACCCGGTCGGCGCTAGGAAATTCGATCGTGAACGGGTCTTGCAGGGAATTCTGGGAATTCTGGAACGCACCGAACCATTTCACCATTTTGGCAGCCTTCTCACGGCTCGTCGAAGGCACGCTGGCTGTCCTGGCGCCGTCTCCGCTTTGATCCCGGCCTCGAGCAGCGCGTCGAGCGCATGATCGCTCACCGGCTCGATGAAATGCGTCAGCAGGAACCGGTCGGCGAAGGCTTGCAGGGCGCTGTCGTCCGGCAGGCGGTTGGAGGCCGCGATGCAGCAGCGTAAGGGAACCTGGGCATGGAAATGACCGCGCCGGTATTGCCGTTCGTTGAGGAGGCCGAGCAGGGTGTTGAGGATTGCGGTCGAGCCGAGAAATATCTCGTCGAGAAAGGCGATATCGGCTTCGGGGAGCATTCCCGATACGTCAGGCCGGAGCTGTCCGTCGCGCAAGGCGTTGATGTCGAGAGGTCCGAAGATTTCGGCCGGCTCGGTAAAGCGCCCGATCAGATATTCGAAATAGCTGCCGCCCACATTTTTCGCCGCCTGGCGCGCCGCCGCCGACTTGCCGACGCCCGGCGGGCCGATCAGCAGCACGTGCTCCTGGGCGATCAGGCCAAGAAAAATAAGCTCCAGCAGTCCCTTGCGCTCGACGAGAACAGCCTCACCGCGCGAGATGTGCGACCGCAGGCTGCCGATGACGCCCTGCGCTTTTTGATCCATGACCATGCTTACGCCAAACCCTCGCCCGTTGCATGCCTCTGACGGCAATGCCCGTGGCTCTTTTAGCAGGTCGCCACGCCGGCAGAAACGGTTACGAACGGTGGGTTCGGAGGGCGGAATACGGTCGCCGCGGTGCAGGCCTTCCCGGCGAGCATGGCCTCGGCGAACGCAGATCAGAGGATCGCAGCTTAGCCATTCACAGCGGATGGCTGCGCTTCCGTCCCGGTGGGCACGATCTCCCGGACCCACATATCCAGTCTGCCGGCCACGCTTTGCCAGCCTTCATCAAGCATCAGGTCGTGGCCCATGCCGGAAAAAATCTCCGCCTCCGTCCCATAGGCGCGTGCCGTGTCCTGCACCTCGCGAACGGTGAAGATCGTGTCCCGCTCGGCGCCGAGGACGAGGATCGGGACTTTGATCCGCTTGGGTTGTGGCAGCACAATCATCGTGTCGATGAAGGCCAGGTAGGATTCGTCCTGGAGATTTGCGAAACAGTGATCGACGATCTTCTGCGGCGTATCGGGCGTGAAATACAGCTCGCGCACCAGCTTGGGACTGCTGACGAACGGTTTCAGGCGGAGAAGGAGGTTCGATTTCAGCAACGCGATCGGATGCTGGAGTGCTTGGCGCGCAACGGCTTTGATCGTTCCGCCCGGCGGCGGCGACGCCATCAAAACCGCTCCCGGGGCACGATTTTGCTCCAGATATTTCTGCACGACCAATCCTCCCAGGGAATGGCCGACAAGGATGGGCGGCTCGGGAAACTCCGCCACAGCGCGCCGCACGTCGTCGACATAATGATGGACGCGATGCCAGATGCGGCCGGGCGGCCGGTCGTGGCCACGGAGCCGCACGGCGCGAACGCTGTGGCCGCGCTCGGTCAAAAATCGAACGAAATTGTCCCAGCACCAAGGGCCATGCCATGCGCCGTGGACGAGAAGAATGCCGGTCATGCTGATGCTCCCATGTGGGCGCGCGCGAGCATGAAGAATGAACCCATGCGGCGTAGCCTGTCGATGGCTTTTGCCCCCTGCCACCCCGTGCTGGTTCGACACCTCACATCGCTGCGGTCAAGGCGGAAGTGTTCCTCAATTACGCCGGTTCGTCATGGGGCGTGTGTCCCAAGCCGCCGAGGAGATTGGCGGGGCCTTGCTCCGAAAACGGGACATATGTCCCAGCTACGGTTGCAGTTCATGCCAGTTTCGCGGCCCGCGTTAACCCTCGTCATGCGCGACACGAGCCCCCATTTGTTATGAGCAGGCATCGGTGATTTCCAGCATAAGGAGTATGTCGATGGCCAGGAGCAAGACGCAGCAGACGCACAAATGGTCGGGAGAGGTGACCGAAAACAGTGACGCTCTCGATCTCGAACAGGACGTCTTCAAGAGCGACGATCCCGACGAAATCGCGCGCTCGCTGAAGCGCTCGGCGGAGCACAGCGAAAGGCGTAAATCCGCGCCGTTCCGGTCGGCCATGTCGATGCTGACCTTTTACATCAACAGGGCCGGGAAAAACCTGCCCGCCGCACGGCGCAAGACGCTTGAGGCGGCGAAAGGCGCTCTGAGGCGTGTTTTCGGCCGAAAGGAGATATCCTGATTTCGGCAACCGTTCGAGGCCTGACTTGATGATCGCGAGCGGGTAAACTCCCGCCTCCCGGGACAATGGAGCAGCATCAATGACGGATAAGGAATGGGCCGATGTGGACCGCTATCTGGCCGACAGTCTTCTTCCGAGAGACGACGGCCTCGATGCGGCGCTGGCCGCGAACGCCGCGGCGGGATTGCCCGCCATCGACGTTTCGCCGCTGCAAGGCCGGCTGCTCTATCTGCTCGCACGCATGATCGGCGCCCGCCGCATCCTGGAGATCGGCACGCTCGGCGGCTACAG
This sequence comes from uncultured Alphaproteobacteria bacterium, assembly GCA_963842775.1. Lineage (GTDB taxonomy): Bacteria > Pseudomonadota > Alphaproteobacteria > Rhizobiales > Rhodomicrobiaceae > R-RK-3. The sequence continues at coordinate 415,482 of CAWJHQ010000001.1, forward strand.
CACCATCTGCCTCGCGAGGGCTGTCGGTGAAGGCGGACGTGTCGTAACGCTGGAAGCCGAGCCGGAGCATGCGGAGGTGGCGCGCAGGAATATCGCGCGGGCCGGTTTGGCCGATGTGGTCGATCTGCGCCTCGGCTTCGCGCTCGATATCCTGCCGACACTCGCCGGGGAAGGGGCGTTCGACCTGATCTTCATCGACGCCGACAAGCCGTCCATGCCCGACTATTTGACATGGGCGCTCCGGCTGTCCCGCGTCGGTGCGCTGATCATCGGCGACAATGTGGTCCGCGACGGCGAGGTCGCCGACAAGCGCAGCCGCGATCCCAGCGTGCAGGGGGTTCAGCGCTACCTGAAAATGATCGGCGAGAATCCGCGATTAAACGGAACGGCGCTGCAGATCGTCGGCGGCAAAGGCTGGGACGGGCTCGCCATCGCCCTGGTCGAAGCCGGCGAGTTCGGTTGAGCCGCCCCGCCCCGAAATCAGAGCTGGGACCGGCACAATTCCTTGAACGAGATCAGCCGGCGGTGGGTTTCGTCCCAAAGCGTAAGGCGGACGCAGCCGAAGCTCTCAAGCAGCGTCAGGCGGCCGACGCCCTTGAGCTCGGGATAGTCGCGGAGCACCTGCGGCAGGCGGTAATAGGGTATCCGGCTGCAAAGGTGATGCACATGATGGACGCCGATATTGGCCGTGAACCACTGAAGAATGCCCGGCAGGTCGTAATATGAGCTGCCGTGCAGGGCGGCTTCGTGCAAGGACCAGCCGGGAGGCACGGTCCAGAACGTATCTTCGAACTGATGCTGGACGTAGAAAAGCCAGAACTCCGATCGAGGCGGCGAGCATCACGATCGGCAAATGCACCAGCAGGAAGGGCTTGACGCCGACCAGCCACATCGTCCCGACGATGATCAGCGCGATCGCGGCATTGGTGGCCATGGCGCTCAACCAGGGCTGCCATCCCTTGGTCATCAATCCGATCGGCAGGCGCTGCTGCAGGATGAACAGATAGGCGGGACCGATTACGAACAAGACGATCGGATGCCGGTATACCCGGTAGCGAAGCTGGCCCCAGCGGGACAGGCTGAGATATTCGCGCACGGTCAGCGTCGTGATGTCGCCGATGCCGCGTTCATCCAGATTGCCCGAGCTCGCGTGGTGAAGAGCGTGGCTCCGGCGCCAGTAACCGTAAGGGGTGAAGGTCAGCGGGCCGAGAACGCGGCCGACCCAGTCATTGGTCAGGCGGTGGCGGAAGAATGAGCCATGGCCGCAATCGTGCTGGATCATGAAAAGGCGGACGAGAAAACCGGCCGCCGGCACCGCGATGATCAGGCTGAGCCAATAGCCGACATCGAGCGCCACCCAGGCCAGCGCCCAGAGCAGCAGGAACGGAACGGCGGTGATGATCAGTTCGAGTATGCTTCGAGCATGGTTGGGCTCTCGATATCCGCGCAGAATTGTTGCCCAGTCGCGCGCAGTCACAGTCCGTTCAAGGACACCAGCAGTTTCCAAGATCAGCTCCACTCGGTTTGCCCGCTCGCTGTTGCAGCGGCGAACCCGATCAGTCCGCAAGGCGTAGGATCGCCCGCTCTAAGCACATGGCGCTCACCAACATTCTAGCACGTGAATCGGCACGAGCCTATCATTGCGCGATGAAGATCGGGTAAGTGCTAATGCGGAAAGGCGCGGCAGGCCGGCTGCAGTCTACACGATTTCCACCCACCCGCCATGCTCATGTGAGCGCGCGGCCGCATGCACGATGCGCTCGATGCCGAGCCCGGCGTCGAAGCCGATCAGATGCGCGGGCTCGCCCGCGATGGCGCGGATGAGTTCGCGGCACTCGATGATCTTCAGCTCGTTGAAGCCGAGGCCGTGGCCGGGTGCGGGGATGAACTTGTCGTAGGGCGGATGAGCAGGGCCGGCGAGAATGGTGCGGAAACCTTGGGCGTAGCCCGGACCATCGGCGGAGTAGACCTGTACCTCGTTCAGGCGTTCCTGGTCGTAAACGATCGTGCCCCGCGTGCCGAAAATCTGGATGAAGATGCGGCCCTTGCGGCCCCAGGCGGATCGATTGAGGAGGATCGCGCCGCCGACGCCGTCGTCGAAGCGCAGCAGCAGCGATGCGACATCATGGGTCTCGACCTCGCGGGCGCTGCCATCGCCGGTCAGGCGGTCGGGATAGGGTTTCGTCATCAGCGCGGCAACGGAGCGCGGCTCGAAGCCCAATATTTTCAGCAGCGAGAAGGCATGCACGCCGAAATCGTCGAGCGCGCCATAGCCGGACGAGCTTGCATGCTTCCAGTCGAAAGGAGCGGCGCCATCGGCCATGAAATCTTCGTCCATCTCGACGCGCAGATGCGTCACCCGCCCGACCGCATCTTCGCCGATCAGCCGCGCGACGAGCCGGATCATCGGGTTCTGGATGTAGTTGTAGCCGAGCGCCGCCACCCTGCCGCTGGCGCGCGCCGCCTCGGTCATTTTCTCGGCATCGGCAAAGGCCGGCGCCATCGGCTTTTCGCACCAGATGTGCTTGCCCGCCTCAAGCGCGGCGATCGCCATCTCCGGGTGGAACTGGTTGGGCGTGGTGATGGAGACAACATCGATGTCGGACGCGGAAACGGCAGTCGCGCCAGTCGTCCGATGAGCGGGTGAAACCGAATTCAGCCGCGCGGCGCCCGGCGAGGTCGGCGTTCACATCGCAGAGCAGCGCCAGCTCGGGGCGCGGCACGTCACCGAACACCGGCGCGACCGCGTTCCACGCAAGCGCATGGCATTTGCCCATGAAGCCGGTGCCGATCAGAGCGACGCGCAAGGGTTTTTCCGTCATCTCACATCGAGTCCTTGTAACGCTGACGCGGAATGCGCCGCCCGGCAGGATTGCTCCCTCTCCCATGGCGAATGCTTGTCGTTCGCCATAAAGGCTCACGAGTGGGAGAGGGCTGGGGTGAGGGATGCGGACTCACGGTGAAGCATAATCCCCTCACCCGGCGCGTCGCGCCGACCTCTCCCCATGGGAGAGGTGAGTCATTCCTTGCATCCAGAGGCGAGCAAGGCGGCCGAAGCTTTTCCATCGTCCTACACCGTGCCGCCGAGCGCGTCCGAGAGGGTCTGCAATTCCTTGCCGCCCGCCATCAGGTTCTGCAGCGAGTCGATGCTGATCTCGCCCTTGGCGTAGGTGCCCAGCGTGCGGCCCCGGTCGAGCACGGTGAAGGCGTCGCCCACCGCATAGGCGTGGCGCACATTATGGGTGATGAAGATCACGCCGAGGCCCTTCCGGCGCACCTGATCGACATATTTCAGCACCATCGAGGTCTGCGCGACGCCGAGCGCCGAGGTCGGCTCGTCGAGGATCAGCACCTTGGCGCCGAAATAGACCGCGCGCGCGATGGCCACGCATTGGCGCTCGCCGCCCGACAGCGTGCCGACCGCCTGGCTCGGATCGCGAATGTCGATGCCGATGCGGCGCATCTCCTCGCGCGCCACCGCGTTGCAATGTTTGAAGTCGATGGAACGGAACGGCCCGAAGCCGCGCGCCGGCTCGCGGCCCATGAAGAAATTCCGTGTGATCGACATCAGCGGGATCATCGCCAGATCCTGATAGACGGTGGCGATGCCGCTATCCAGCGCCTGGCGGGGGTTGCTGAAAGCGATCGGCTGGCCATCGAGCAGGAAATCGCCCGAGCTCGGCTTGATGCACGCCGGCGAGCGTCTTGATCAGCGTCGATTTGCCCGCGCCATTGTCGCCCAGCAGGCACATCACCTCGCCGCGCGCGGACTTTCATCGACACGCCGGACAGCGCGATGACGGGGCCGAAATGCTTGACGAGGTCGCGCACCTCGATGAGGGGAGTGTCGGTCATCGCTCGCCCGTCACTTTCTTGCGGATGAAATTGTTGAACAGCACCGCGAGCAGCAGCATGCCGCCGAGGAACACCTTGAACCAGTCGCTGTCGATGCGGGTGTAGCCGAGGCCGATCGAGACGATGCCGAAGATGATCGCGCCGAAAAACGCGCCGATCGCCGAGCCATAGCCGCCCGTCAGCAGGCAGCCGCCGATGACCGCCGCGATGATCGCCTCGAACTCCTTCTGGTCGCCGCGCAGGGCGTCGGTCGAGCCGGTGTTCATCACCTGGATGACGGCGACGAGCGTCGCGGCGCAGGCGGTGGTGACGAACAGGCCGGTCTTGACGAGGCTGACCGGCACGCCGGAATTGCGGGCCGCATTCTGATCGCCGCCCGCGGCGAAGATCCAGTTGCCGGTGCGCGTCTTCAGGAGAATCCAGGTTGCGAGCAGTGCAAAGCCGACGAACCACAGGATGGAAACCGGCATGCCCTGGACGGTCGGCAGGCCGGAGGGGAAGCGTCCGATCAGGCCCTGCTCGGCGAGCCATTTGAAGGTGCCGGGAAAGGCGACGCCCTGGAACAGGCCGACAAGCGAGCGATCCGCTTGCCGCCTCGGCGATGCCGCGCAACTGCGTGGAGCCGCCGGTCGCGGCTTTCAGGCCGACCAGCGACACGCCGCGCAGGATGAACAGGAAGGCGAGCGTGACGATGAAGGAGGGCAGCTTGGTGCGGATGACGGTCTGGCCGCTGATGATCCCCATCATCGCCGCGACCGCGAAGGTCGTCGCGAGGGCGAGTTCGAACGGCCATTGCAGCACCACGAGGCAGACGCCGAGCACCAGGCCGGAAAAGGCGAGCATCGAGCCGATCGAGAGATCGAACTCGCCGCCGATCATGAGAAGCGCCGCCGCGATGGCGAGAATGCCGAGCTCGGATGCCGGCGCGAGCACGGTCATCATGCCGGCCAGGGTGAACATCGAGCTGTCGGCGCGCCAGATGAAGAAGAGTATGACCGCGATGAGCCCGGCTATGGCGCCGAGTTCGGGCCGCCGCATCGCCTGCGCAAGAAGGCTGGACTTTTTCAGGCGCGTTTCGGCGGTGCGCTCAAGGCTGGGCGTTGCAACATCGCTGGCCTCGGACATGGGATTTCCTCCAAACGCCGGAGTTGTCGCTTCTCAGCTTACCTAGATCACGATGATTTTGGATTGGATCAATCCAAAATCATGAACAGTGATCGATTCCAATAGTTTAGAGCGGGATGACGAGCGGAAAACCGGTAACCACTTTTCCTCATCCCGCTCTAACCCGCCGCCTGCCGAGGGCTCCACCCTCACCCGCCGCTTCGCGGCGCCCTCTCCCGTCAAGGGAGAGGGCTTAGGCAGAAGGCGTTTCGGCCACCTTGCCCTCTCCCCTTGCGGGAGAGGGCTCCCGCCGCGAGGCGGGTGGGTGAGGGGGCTTTTCGATAGAAGATCCGGGCCTAGCGGATGCCCTTCGCCGAAAGCTCGATCACCTGGGCGGCCTTGTCCTTGGTGATCAGGTTCGGGCCTGAGGGAACATTGCCGCCGGGCATGAGCCCGTATTTGGCATAATTCGCCAGGAACACCACCGGCAGATAGCCTTGCAGAAATTGCTGCTGGTCGATTGCGAACGCCGCATCGCCGGCAACGATGGATTTCAGGAAGCTCGCCGACAGGTCGAAGGACGCCACTTTGGCTTTAGACCCGGCTTCCTTTACCGCCGCGACCGATGGCTCGCCCGCGGTCGACGCGCCCAGCGCCATGACCGTGTCGATAGCCGGATTGGCCGCGAGTGCGGCTTTCACCCTGGCCTTGACCTCGGTAGGGTCGTTCTTGGTCGGCACGACGGTCACGGTGCCGCCAAAGCCGTCGGAGAAGCCCTTGCAACGCAGATCGAGCGCGACGTTACCCACCTCCTGGTTGACGCAGATGCCGACCTTGCCGCCCGCCGCCTTCAGCGCTTCGCCGGCCGCCTTGCCTGCATCATGCTCGTCCTGGCCGACATGCAGCAGCGCGCCGAGGCCTTTGGAAACGTCCGAGCCGGAATTCATCGAAATGACCGGAATGCCCGCCGCGACGGCTTTCTTGATCGAGGCGCTCAGCGCAGAAGCGTCCGGGATGGAGACGATCAGCCCGGCCGGGTTCTGGTTGACGGCCGCGTCGATGAGCTGGCCCATCTTCACCATGTCGAAGGTTTCCGGCGCGCGGTAATCGACCGACACTTTCATATCGGCGGCCGCCTGGGTGACGCCGTTCTTGACCACCGACCAGAACGGATCGTTCGCCTGGCCGTGGCTGACGACGATGATGCGCTTCTCCTGCGCCTGCGCGGCCGTCGCCAAACCGATCGCCGCCGCAAAGGCCAGCGGCAGAATTCCTGCGATCTTCCTGTATCTTCTCGCTTCTTCCATGGCTCTTTCCTCCTTTTATTTCGTTTGTCGCGCGGAACGCAGCATCCATTTTCTTGCGATTATGGAATGGGCGTTCTATTTTTTGTGAGTGTATCAACCACATTGCAGCCGTCAACAAGGTTGGATGATGACCACATAGCCCAGACTATGAAGCGCTCGGTGCGCCGATGACAAGCCTCCAGGTCAACGCCAACGGCGGCACGCCGGCGGGCCGTCACGACTGCGGCAGGGCGACAGGGGCGCCGGTCCGCGCGCTTTCGGTCGCGGCATCGGCCAGGATCTGCGCCTTGAGGCCATCTTCGCCCGAGGGCGATGGCTGCGTTCCCTGGCGCACGGCCTCGATGAAGCTGCCCATCTCGGTGCGATAGGCGTCGGCGTAGCGTTCCAGGAAGAAGTGCAGGGCCGGATCGGTGGTGAAGCCGGCCGTACCGGCGGCGGTCACCGTGGTGGCGGTGCGATTGCCGGCCGCCAGCATCCCCAGATGCCCCATGCACTTCGATGCGCTGGTCGTAGCCATAGGCGGCGCGGCGCGAATTGGAGATCTGGGCGATGCGGCCCGACGCCGTGCGCAGCACGCAGACGGCGGTATCCACATCCCCCGCCGCGCCGATGGCCGGATCGACCAGCGCCGAAGCCGTCGCATAGACGGAGACCGGCTCCTCGCCGAGCAGGAAGCGCGCCATGTCGAAATCGTGGATCATCATGTCGCGGAAGAGGCCGCCGGAGCGCTTGATGTATTCGACGGGCGGCGGCGCGGGGTCGCGCGACAGGATCGTGACGATCTCCACCGCGCCGATTTCTCCGGCCCGGACGCGCGATTGCAGCGCCTGGAAGGACGGGTCGAACCGGCGGTTGAAGCCGATCATCAGCGGTACGCCGCGCGCCGCCACGCCATCGAGGGACCGCCGGATGCGGGTTGCGTCGAGGTCGATGGGTTTTTCGCAGAAGATCGCCTTGCCCGCAGCGGCTGCCCTGTCGATGAGGTCGGCATGGGTGTCCGTCGGGGTGCAGATCACAACGGCGTCGATGTCGGGCGAGCCGATCGCGGCGTCGATGCTGGCCGTCGCGGCGCCGAGTTCCGCAGCGATCGCGCCCGCCGCCTGCTCATCGACGTCGGAAACCAGCGCAAGCCGCGCCCCGGGCAGGCGGGCGATGTTGCGTGCATGGATGCTGCCGATGCGGCCGACACCGAGAACGGCAAAGCGGAGTGGGGATTCAACCATGAGCAATTCCCATTGAAACGACCGAGAAAGCGCCAGAATTCAGGGCAGAAACTTAACGGAAACTTCACAGAAACTTAACGGAATAAAACCGTCCGTTTCCGGAGAATCCCGCGAAAACGGCAGAGACCGGGGCAGAAACTTAACGGAATAAAAACATTTACCCGCATGTTCCGCTCCGGCATTCTTTTAGACCAAATATTCCAGGTTGACGCAATAATGGAATTCTTATTTCCTGTCTCAACGCCGCATTGTCCAAGGAGCCGCGCGTGCCCGACACCGTGCTCGACGTCATCACCATAGGCCGCGCCTCGGTCGATCTTTACGGTCAGCAGATCGGCAGCCGCCTGGAGGATGCCTCGAGCTTCGCCAAATCCGTCGGCGGCTGCCCGGCCAATATCGCCATCGGCGCAGCCCGGCTGGGCTTGCGCTCGGCGGCTGATCACCCGCGTCGGCGACGAGGCGTTCGGGCGCTTCATCCGCGAGCAGCTCACCCGCGAGGGCGTCGACGTGACCGGCGTCGCGACCGACCCGAAGCGCCTCACCGCACTCGCCATTCTCGGCGTGCGCGATTCCAGCACCTTCCCGCTGATCTTCTATCGCGAGGATTGCGCCGACGCCGCCCTCGACGAGACCGACATCGACGAAGCCTTCATCCGCAGCGCCTCCGCCATCGTCGTCACCGGCACGCATTTCGCGCGGGAAAACTCCGCCGCCGCCCAGCGCAAGGCGATGCGCATCGCACGCGCAGCAGGCGGCCGGGTCATCTTCGACATCGACTACCGCCCCAATCTTTGGGGCCTCGCCGGCCATGGCAGCGGCGACCAGCGCTATATCGCCTCCGACCAGGTCAGCCAGCATCTGCAAACCATCCTTCCCGATTGCGACCTCATCGTCGGCACCGAGGAGGAGGTGCACATAGCGGGCGGCACCGGCGATACGCTCGCCGCGTTGCGCCGCGTCCGCGAGCTGTCATCCGCCACCATCGTGCTGAAGCGCGGACCGATGGGTTGCGCGGTCTTCACCGGCGCGATCCCCGCCTCGCTGGAGGACGGCATCAAGGGCCCCGGCTTCCCGGTCGAGGTCTACAATGTGCTCGGCGCGGGCGACGGCTTCATGTCCGGCCTGTTGCGCGGCTATCTGCGCGGCGAACCCTGGGAGACCACCTGCGCCTATGCCAATGCCTGCGGGGCGATCCTCGTGTCTCGGCTGCTCTGCTCGCCGGAAAGCCCGAGCTGGACCGAGCTGCGCCACTTCCTCGACCATGGCAGCCCCGAGCGCGCCCTGCGCCGCGACAGGCAGCTCGCGCATATTCATTGGGCGACCACCCGCCGGCCCCGCGACCCTCAGATTCTGGCGCTCGCCATCGACCATCGCAGCCAGCTCGAAGCGCTTGCCGATCGCTGCGGCGCGCCGCGCGAGCGCCTTTCGCGGCTGAAAGTGCTGGCGGTCGAGGCGGCGGCACGCGCCGCTACCGGACCGAAGCGATATCGGCGTTCTGCTGGACGACACGCATGGCCGGGAGGCGCTGTTCGTGGCGGCCGGACTGCCGCTCTGGATCGGCCGCCCCATCGAGAAGCCCGGCTCACGCCCGCTCCAGTTCGAGACGGGCGCCGATCTCGGCTCGCATCTCGTCGAATGGCCGGTGACGCACACGATCAAATGCCTGTGCTTCTACCATCCGGACGATGCCGCCGACCTCAGGCAAGCCCAGGAGGACCGGCTGCTCGCCCTGCATGACGCGGCGCGCACCGTAGGCCGCGAATATCTCGTCGAGATCATCGCCGGGCCGCATGGCCCGCTCGGCCCCGACACCGTCGCCTCGGTCATGCGCCGGCTCTACGCGATCGGCATCAAGCCGGATTGGTGGAAGCTCGAACCGCAGGCGAGCCCTGAAGCATGGCAGGCCATTGACGCCGCGGTCGCCGAGGGCGACCCTTATTGCCGCGGCGTCGTCATGCTCGGGATGGAGGCGTCGGAAGCGGATCTTGGCCGGGCGTTCTCGGCGGCGCGCGGCGCCGATTGCGTGAAGGGCTTTGCCGTGGGGCGGACGATCTTCGCCGAGCCGGCCGAGGCGTGGCTGTCGGGCCGGATGGATGATGACGCGATCGTCGACGAAATGCATCGCCGCTTCGCCCGGCTGATCGCCGCGTGGGAAGGTGCTGGCGGGTGATAGGCTCACCTCTCCCATGGGGAGAGGTCGGAATGCGTGAGCATTCCGGGTGAGGGGCTTATGCTTGCCGATGGTTTGTTACCCCTCACCCTAGCCCTCTCCCCATGGGAGAGGGGACGGCGATGCGGATGCCCGGCTCCAGGCAAAAGGAAGTCAACGCGCCATGACCACGATGAGACTGACCGCCGCTCAATATTGCACACGCTTCCTGGCCGCTCAGAAAGTGGAGGCGGGCGGTACCGTTCAGCCGCTGTTCGGCGGCGTCTGGGCGATTTTCGGCCACGGCAATGTCGCCGGGCTCGGCGAGGCGCTGTATGAGACGCGGGAGGCACTGCCGGTCTTCCGCTCGCATAATGAGCAGGCGATGGCGCTGGCGGCCTGCGCTTTCGCCAAAGCCTCGCGCCGCCGCCGCATGATGGCCTGCACCACCTCCATCGGTCCCGGCGCGACGAATATGGTCACCGCCGCCGCCGTCGCGCATGTGAACCGGCTGCCGGTGCTGCTGCTGCCCGGCGACGTCTTCGCCTCGCGCCGCCCCGATCCGGTGCTGCAGCAGGTGGAGGATTTCGGCGACGGCACCGTCTCCGCGAATGATTGTTTCCGCCCGGTGTCGCGCTATTTCGACCGCATCACGCGGGCCGAACAGATCGTGCCGGCGCTCGACCGCGCCATGTCCGTCCTCACCGATCCGGCGGAATGCGGGCCGGTGACGCTCGCCTTCTGCCAGGATATACAGACCGAGGCGTTCGAGGTTCCGGCGCATCTTCTGGAGCCGCGCCTGTGGGGTCAGCGCAGGCAGCGCGCCGATATGCGCGAGATCGAGGCCGCCGTCGCGGCGCTGAAGGCCGCGAAAAACCCGCTGATCATCGCGGGCGGCGGCGTGCTCTATTCGGAAGCGGAAACGCTGCTGGCACAGTTCGCCGAGCGCTGCGGCATTCCCGTCGCCGAGACGCAAGCTGGAAAATCCAGCCTTCCCGCCGGTCACGCCCTGAACATGGGCAGCATCGGCGTAACGGGAACGGCGGCTGCGAACGATCTGGCCGCCGAGGCCGACCTGATCATCGCCATCGGCACGCGCCTGGCAGATTTCACCACGGCGTCATGGGCGCTGTTCCGGCATCCGAAGCGGCAGGCTGCTCGCCATCAATGTCGCGGCTTTCGACGCGGCCAAGCACCGCGCCGTCGCGGTCGTGGGCGATGCGCGCGAGGCGCTGACCGAGCTGGATCGGGCCCTCGCCGGCTGGAAAGCGCCTCAGGACTGGACCGCGAAAGCCCAGGCCGCGCGCGCATCCTGGTCGGAAGCCGCAAGCCGCTACACCGCTCCGAGCAACACCGCCCTGCCGTCCGACGCGCAGGTGATCGGCGCCGTTCAGCGTGCAAGCCGCCCGAGCGACGTGCTCGTCTGCGCGTCGGGCGGGCTGCCCGGCGAGTTGCACAAGCATTGGCAGGCGGGCGCGCCGGGCGGCTATCACCTGGAATACGGCTATTCCACCATGGGCTATGAGATCGCCGGCGGGCTGGGCGCCAAGATGGCCGACCCGTCGCGCGACGTCACGGTGATGCTCGGCGACGGCTCCTATCTCATGATGAATTCCGAGATCGCCAGCTCCGTGCTGCTCGGGCTGAAACTGACGATCGTCGTGCTGGACAATCGCGGCTTCGGCTGCATCGACCGGCTGCAGCGCTCCGTCGGCGCCGAGGGCTTCAACAACCTACTCGCCGATACGCGGCATCAGACCTTGCCCGAGATCGACTTTGCCGCTCACGCGCGAAGCCTTGGCGCGCATGCCGAGAAGGTCGCCGGGCTTGGGGAACTGGAACAGGCCCTGGCGCGCGCTCAGGCGGCGGATCGGACGACCGTCGTGGTGATCGATACCGATCCCGCCGCCTCCACCGATGCGGGCGGATATTGGTGGGACGTGGCCGTGCCGGAGGTTTCCGCGCGGGATGCGGTCCGCACGGCGCGCACGGGCTATGACAACGCACGCGGCGCGCAGCGCTTGGGAGATTGAGGTTCATGGGCATTCGGATAGGCGCCAACCCGATCGGCTGGTCGAACGACGATATGCAGGAGCTCGGCGGCGACACGCCGCTGGAGGTCTGCCTCGCCGAGGCGAAGGAGGCCGGCTTCGAGGGCATGGAGCTTGGCAACAAATTCCCGCGCGAGGTGACGGCGCTGAAGGCGGCGCTTGCGCCTTTCGGCCTGGCCTGCGTTTCGGGCTGGTACTCCGCCGAGCTTTTGCGGCGCGGGGCCGACGAGGAAATCGCCGCGCTCAGGCCGCATCTCGATCTGCTGAAGGGGATGGGATGCGAGGTGCTCATCTTTGCCGAAACCTCCAACGCCATCCACGGCGACCGGAGCACGCCCTTGTCCCGCCGTCCCGTACTGGGTTCGGGCGATTGGGCCGAGTTCGGACGCCCGTGTCACCGCGGTGGCGGAGAAGACGCTCGGCGAGGGCCTGCGGCTCGTCTACCACCATCACATGGGCACCGTGGTGCAGAGCGAGGCGGATATCGACGCCTTCATGGCGGCGACCGGCCCCGCCGTGCATCTGCTGCTCGACACCGGCCATGCGACCTGGGGCGGCGCCGATCCGGCCGCGCTCGCCCGCCGCTACCGCGACCGCATCAGCCACGTCCACACCAAGGATGTGCGCGAGGCGGTGATGGGCGAGGCGGGGGCCAAGGATTGGAGCTTCCTCGACAGCGTGATCGAGGGCGTCTACACCGTGCCGGGCGACGGCATGGTGGATTTTGCCGCTGTGTTCCGTGAACTGACGGGTTATGATGGCTGGGTCGTGGTCGAAGCCGAGCAGGACCCGGCGAAGGCGCATCCGCTCACCTATGCGAAGAAGGGCTATGCGCATCTCGTCGAGACGCTGAAGGAGACCGGCTTCAAGCCCGCCACGCCTGGGAGATGGTCATGAGCCGCCTGCTGATCCATCCAAGCGCCGCCGATGCCGACGGCCGCATCCACGCCGTCACGCCGGAGAGCGCCGGCTGGCGCTATGTCGGCTTCGAGGTTTATCGGCTGGGCCCGGGACAGCGCCTGTCGCGGACCATACCGGCGGACCGCGAGGCCTGCCTCGTGCTCGTCACGGGCCGCGCGGAAATCGCCGCGAACGGGGCCAATCTCGGCAAGCTGGGGAGCCGCCGCTCGCCCTTCGAGGGCAGCCCCTGGTCGGTCTATCTGCCGCCACGCACGCAGATCGAGATCGAGGCCGAATATGAGGTGGAGCTTGCGCTCTGCTCCGCGCCGGCGACGGGCACCCTGCCGCTGCGGGTGATCTCGCCGGTCTGCGTCGGACTCGAAACGCGGGGTACGGGCACGAACACTCGCCACGTCCGCAACATCCTGCCGGAGGGCGAGGTGGCGGAAAGCCTGCTCGTCGTCGAGGTAATCACGCCGGGCGGGCATTGGTCGTCCTATCCGTCGCACAAGCACGACACCGACGACTTCCCCAACGAGACCTATCTCGAGGAGACCTATTACCACCGCCTCGCGCGTCCCGGCTTCGCGCTGCAGCGCGTCTATACCGACGACCGCAGCCTCGACGAGACGATGGCCGTCGCCGACCGCGACGTCGTGCTGGTGCCGCGCGGCTATCATCCCGTCGGCGCGCCGCACGGCTTCGAGTTGTATTATCTGAACGTCATGGCCGGACCGAAACGCGCATGGCGCTTTCGGTTCGATCCTGATCAGAAGTGGCTGCTGGGCTGATAGGCCTGCCGGGGGCTTACGCCTGATGTGCAAGCCGGAGAGGGCGATATGCCATTCGTCTATAGCGACGAAACCGAGTGGCCGGAATGAGAGCAAGGCGCACATTGCCGACGTTCGCCACCGGGCGCTGAGGCATCACAGCGAAGGCATCTTCCTTTGCCAGTCGATCTTCGGGGCGACGCTGACGAACAGCGACGGCAAGGCCGTCCCGGTGCGCACTGTCGGCGAGCAGCATGTGAAGGACGACCTCGGCTGGATCCCATCGGTCAAGGACTGGCTGCAGCATATTCAAGTGCAGTCCTGGATGGGCCGGACGCCATTTCGTCCGCAGACGGATGAAGCCGCGAGCGCCGACGGGCCTCAGGGCGGGCCATCATGATGATCGGGCTCGACAATATCGATGCTACAATGGCATCAGCATCAACCTCGTCCGTGCACGGTCTATCTCGCCCTCCGACGGCGTCTGCCGACAAGGACGGCAGGGCGTGCCGAAACTATTCCTAAAGGTTCAGAGCGCCACCTTGCGAGCCTCGTCGTGGTGAGATCCTGACATCATCTCTGATTCCGTAAAGTCCCGGAGGTTTTCGTCAATGATGAACATCAAGCACGATAATGACACCTCGGGACGGGGACAGCCATTTACGCGCCACGTAACTATACTGCCCTGGATAGTCTTCGAGCATGAGGCCTTCTCGCCAGAGTCGTGGCTTCACCTCATGCTCGAAAAACCATAAACGCTTCTGTGGGGAAATCCATTGAAACGGATGCCCTACATCGGCGACGACGAAGGTGGCCCCACCCTCTAGGAGACCCTTGATGTCGCATTCGTCAAGACATTCTGCTAGTTGCCCGTCGACTGGACCGGAGCTATCCCATAGCTCGTGGAGCGGGGCGCTTATGACGATTTTCTTCTCTGGCTTCATAATCCTATCTCCGCCGTAGTCCAGTATGGAGGGCGATGAAACGACAAACTTATATTTCCGTTAAGACTGCGGCAACGCTGCTGGCGCCATCGCATCAGCTAGTGGCGGCTAGCCCCATGCTCACGCGGTAACCTCGAGGCAGGCGTCTTGATTGCGGCGTCCGCAATGCGCATCTCTTGGGATCGCCGCCCCGGTCGGTCCCCGGCCCGGAGGCGTGCGGTCTTCAATAGCAATGAGGGCCCCAAATGTGCCGGAATATCAAGACCCTGCATAATTTCGAACCACCCGCCACGGACGACGAAATCCACGCCTCCTCGCTGCAATTCGTCCGGAAGCTGAGCGGCTTCACCCGGCCTTCCAAAGCGAACCAGGCCGCCTTCGATCGCGCCGTGGACCAGGTGACCCGGGCCGCGCATGAACTGCTCGACGCGCTCGTCACCAACGCGCCGCCGCGTGACCGTGACGTCGAGGCCGCCAAGGCCCGCGCCAGAGGTGAGGCCAGGTCCGCCAATTAGCGACAGACGGCGCGAAGCATCGTCACTGGAGGCGATATCCTACGCCCGTCTCGGTAAGAATATGCTGGGGTTGTTCCGGCCGCGCCTCGATCTTGGCGCGCAGTTGGCGGACATAGATGCGCAGATATTGCACGTCGCCCACCGAGCCCCAGACCTCGTTCATGAGGAAACGGTGGGTCAGCACCTTGCCGGCATGCAGCACCAGCAGCCGCAGTATGTCATATTCCTTCGGCGACAGCTTCACCTCGACGCCGTCGACGGTGGCGATGCGGCGCACCAGATCCACCCGCAAGCCGCCGCTTTCGAAAACCGGCTCGGCGCCCTGCACCTGCAGCCGATGGCGGAGCGCGGCGCGGATGCGCGCAATCAGTTCGGCGATACCGAACGGCTTCGTCACATAGTCGTCGGCGCCGGCATCCAGCGCCTCGACCTTGATGCGCTCCTCGCCCCGGCTCGACAGCACGATGATCGGCGTCCTGTTGCCGCCGGCCCGGAGGGTGCGGATGATGTCGAGGCCGTCAATGTCGGGCAGGCCGAGATCGAGAACGATGATTTCGGGCTTCTGCGCCTCGATCGCGGCCAAACCGTCCCGCCCGTTCGCAGCCTCGAGCACGTGGAAGCCGTTGGCGCTAAGACTGGTGCGCAGCAGGCGCCGGATCGGCGGTTCGTCGTCGACGACCAGAACCGGCGTCTCGTTGCCCGCGCTCATGCTGTTGCCTCGATCTCGGTCAGGGGCGCGAGCGGCGGAAACAGGCAGCTCCACGGTGAAAATGGCGCCGCGCCGGTCCGGGACGGTTGGCGGCGGTGATCGTGCCGCCCATCGCCTCGACGAAGCCGCGGCAGATCGCCAGGCCGAGACCGGTGCCGGCGCGCTGGCGGTCGCCGCCGTTCACCCGGTGGAACTTCTCGAATATGCGCGTCAAGCGGTCCTCCGGGATGCCCGGCCCTTCATCGATGACCTGAATGCGCACCGTGTCATGGTCCCGCTTCGCCGCAATGGTGATCGTCGATCCGGGCGGCGCATATTTCACCGCATTGTCGAACAGATTGATCAGCACCTGCTCCATGAGCAGTACATCGAGATCGACCAGCGGCAAACCCGGCTCGATATCGTAATCGAGCTTGAAGCCTTCGAGCAGGGGCTTCATCCGGTGAACCGCCGCGCCGATGATCTCGGACATGTCGGAGGCCTCGCGCTTCAATTCGATCGCGCCCGCCTCCAGCCGCGTCATGTCGAGCAGGTTGGCGACGAAGCGCGACAGCCGCCCGGCCTCCTCCTCGATGGTGCCGACCAGCTCGGCCCGCGCCTGCTTGTCGAACAGGTCGCCATATTCGCGCAGCGAGTTCGCCGAGCCGAGGATCGACGCCAGCGGGGTCTTCAGATCATGGGAGAGCGACGTCAGCAGCGCGCCCCTCAGGCGCTCGGCTTCGGCGGCGACGCGCGCCTCGTCCATTTCGGTGGCCAGCCGGACGCGCTCGATGGCGACGGCGGACTGATCCATCAGCGCATCGAGCAGCCGGCGCTCATCCGGCGAGAGGATGATGTCCGGCCGCCTGCCGCGCCCCAGCCCCACGACGCCGATCACGCCCCGGCTGGTGCGCAGCGGCAGAAACAGGCGCCGCGCACCGGGCAGCGTGTCGGCTCCGCGTCCGGCGGGCCGCCCCGTGTCGAACGACCATTGCGCCGCGCCCATGTCGGCATCGTCGATCGTATCGCCGGGAGGAAAGGTGGACGCAACCTCGATGGCGCGCTCGCGCGCCGGCAGCAATATCGCGACATCCGCCTTGAGCGACGCGGCGATTTGCGAGGCCGATGCCCATAGGAGATCGTCCAGCGTGACGATGCTCGCGAGGTTTTTGGAGAAGGCGTAGAGCGCGTTCGTGGTCGCGGCCCGGCTGCGAGCCGTCTCCGCCTGACGCCGCACGCGGGCGGTCAGGTTGCTGACGACGAGCGCCGTGATCAGGAAGAAGAACAGGGCGGCGATGTTGGTCGGGTCCGTGATGGTGAAGGTGTAGAGCGGCTCCATGAAAAAGAAATTGTAGCTGAGCATGCTCGCCACCGCAGCCAGCAGCGAAGGGCCGAGGCCGAACTGATAGGCGACGCCGAGCACGCCCATCAGGAAGACGAAGGGCACCGTCTCGGTCTGGAAATAGGGCTCCGTCAGCTTCGCGGCGCCAAGCGCGAGCGCGGTTGCCACCAGCCCCGCGCCATAGCCGAGCACCCCGGCGGTTTTGGGCTCCGGGCTCGTTTTGACGGTCTTCGTGGGGATCGCATCCCTGGCGAGATCGTCGCCGGCGATGACGTGCACGCTGATATTCCCCGACCTGCGCACGAGATCATGCACCACCGAGCCGTTGAGAAGCTCGAACCAGCGCGACCGCGTCGATTTGCCGACGACGATCTGCGTGACGTTGTTGGCGCGGGCGAAGCTCATCGTGTCGTCGGCGATGCGCCTGCCGCCGGGGATGGTCGCCGCGACACCGCCGAGATGCTCGGCAAGCCGCAGCGTGTCGGCGATCCGGTCGCGTTCGACCACCGAAAGGTCGTGGCTGCGCGCCGTCTCGATATAGAGCGCCGTCCAGGGTGCGCGCAGCCGGTCGGCGAGGCGCTTGGTGTAGCGCACGAGCCCGGCGGCGCGCAGATCCTCGCTGACGCAGACAAGCACGCGCTCGCCCGCGGGCCACGGCCCGTCGATGGCGTGCGCCCGCATATGCGTGAGGAGCTGCTCGTCGACACGCTGAGCGGTGCGGCGCAGCGCAAGCTCGCGCAGCGCCGTCAGATTGCCGGGCGAGAAATAGTGGTTGAGCGCCCGTTGCGCCAGTTTGGGCACATAGACCTTGCCCTCGCGCAGCCTCTGCATCAGCTCGGTCGGCGCGAGGTCGATGACCTCGATGTCGTCGGCGCCGTCGAGCACGGAGTCCGGCACGGTCTCGCGCACGCGGATGCGCGTGATCTGCGCCACCACGTCGTTCAGGCTCTCGACATGCTGGATGTTCAGCGTCGTAAAGACGTCGATGCCGGCCGCAAGCAGCTCCTCGACATCGAGATAGCGCTTGGGATGGCGGCTGCCTGGCGCGTTTGTATGCGCGAGTTCATCGACCAGCGCCAGTTTCGGCTTCCTGGCCAGCAGGGCATCGAGGTCCATTTCCTCGATCGGCCGGCCTTTGTAATCGTAATGCTTGCGCGGAAGCACTTCGAAGCCGTGCACCAGCGCCTCGGTCTCGGGCCGGCCGTGGGTCTCGACCACGCCGATGACCACATCGTCGCCCTCGGCGAGGCGCGCCCGTCCCGAGAGCAGCATCTCATAGGTCTTGCCGACGCCGGGTGCGGCGCCGAGGAAAATCTTCAGCCGCCCGCGCCCAGGCTGCTCCCGGCGCGCCAGCTCCAGCAGCGCATCGGGCGACGGACGGTTCTTTTCCTCGTTGGTCTCGGCCATGCGGCAGCCTATCTTTAACGGCTTGCAACCGCACTCTTTTCGCGGTCGAGCGCGAGATTGAGCGACAAGATGTTAACGCGCGGTTCGCCGAGGAAACCCAGCGTGCGGCTCTCGGTGGCGTCCGCAACGAGCTGGCGCAGGCGCTGCTCGGCAAGTCCACGCGCCTTCGCCACGCGCGCGATCTGCCCGGCGGCATTATCCGGCGAAACATGCGGGTCGAGGCCGCTCGCGGACGTCGTCACCGCGTCGGCTGGAACGAGGCTGTTGCCGCTATGCGCTTCCCGATAGGCCGCCACCTGTGCCTGTACCCGGTCGATCAGCGTCTTCGAGGTCGGCCCGGCATTCGAGCCAACCGAGTTCGCGGCATTATACGGCGACGGCACGGTTTTCGTGGCGTCCGCGGGATCTGCTCCGGAGGTGGCGGATGGCCGCCCCTGGAAATAGCTGTCCGAGGCGAAATTCTGCCCGATCAGTTCGGAGCCGATCACGCGGCCATCGCGCTCGATAAGGCTGCCATTCGCCTGATGCGGCAAGATGGCCTGGGCGATGCCCGTGACCGCGAAGGGATAGATGACGCCCGTGACGGCGGTCATCAGGAGGACCATCACGATTGCGGGGCGGATGTGTTTCAGCATGGATTTGTTCCTTAAGCGAGGCCGATGGCGGAGACGACGAGGTCGATCAGCTTGATGCCGGCGAACGGGACGATCAGACCGCCGACGCCGTAGATCAGCAGGTTCCGCTGCAGCAGCGCCGACGCGGCTTGCGCCCGGTAGCGCACGCCGCGCAGCGCCAGCGGAATCAGCGCGACGATGACCAGCGCGTTGAAGATGATCGCCGACAGGATCGCGCTTTCCGGCGAGGCGAGATGCATCACGTTCAGCACCTGGAGCTGCGGATAGAAAGCGACGAACATCGCCGGGATGATGGCGAAATATTTGGCGACGTCGTTGGCGATCGAGAAGGTCGTCAGCGCGCCGCGCGTCATCAGCAATTGCTTGCCGATGCCGACGATCTCGATGAGCTTGGTCGGGTCGCAGTCGAGATCGACCATGTTGCCGGCCTCGCGCGCGGCGACCGTGCCGGTGTTCATGGCGACGCCGACATCGGCCTGGGCGAGGGCCGGCGCGTCGTTGGTGCCGTCGCCGCACATGGCGACCAGCTTGCCCTTGGCCTGCTCGGCGCGGATGAGCTGGAGCTTGTTCTCCGGCGTCGCCTCGGCGAGGAAGTCGTCGACGCCTGCCTCGGCGGCGATGGCGGCGGCGGTCAGCGGATTGTCGCCGGTGATCATGATGGTGCGGATGCCCATCTCGCGCAAGGCCGCGAAGCGCTCGCGAATGCCGCCCTTGACGATGTCCTTCAGATGCACGAGGCCGAGCAGCTTGCCGTTCCGCGCGACGGCGAGCGGCGTGCCACCCGATTTGGCGATCAGCTTCGGTGCCGCGCTCAAGTTCGGGCGGAACGGGCATGTGCGGATTGCCGGTGAGCTGGCGCACATAGGCGACGACGGCATCGACCGCGCCTTTGCGAATCTGGTCGCCTTCGGCATCGATGCCGCTGAGCCGCGTCTGCGCCGTGAACGGAACGAAATGGACATGCATGTTGGCCATGTCCCGGCCGCGAATGCCGTATTTCTCCTTCGCCAGCACGACGATCGAGCGGCCTTCCGGCGTTTCGTCCGAGAGCGAGGCCAGCTGCGCCGCGTCCGCCAGTTCGCGCTCGCTGACGCCGGGAAGCGCCACGAATTCCGACGCCTGCCGGTCGCCGAGCGTGATGGTGCCGGTCTTGTCGAGCAGCAGCGTGTCGACGTCGCCCGCCGCCTCGACCGCGCGGCCGGACATGGCGAGCACATTGAAGCGCACCAGCCGGTCCATGCCGGCAATGCCGATGGCGGACAGCAGCGCGCCGATGGTGGTCGGGATCAGCGTGACGAACAGCGCCACGAGGATGAGTATGGAGACCGTGCCGCCGGCGTAGCTCGCGAAGCTCGGAATGGACGCAACCGCCATGACGAAGATCAGCGTCATGCCCGCCAGCAGGATGTTGAGCGCGATCTCGTTCGGCGTCTTCTGGCGCTGCGCGCCTTCGACGAGCGCGATCATGCGGTCGAGGAAGGTGGAGCCTTGCGCGGCCGTGATGCGCACGACGATCCAGTCCGAGATCACCTGCGTGCCGCCGGTGACGGCCGAGCGGTCGCCGCCGGATTTGCGGATCACGGGGGCGGATTCGCCGGTGATCGCGGCCTCGTTGACCGAGGCGATGCCTTTGAGCACTTCGCCGTCGGACGGGATGATGTCGCCCGCTTCCACCAGCACGATGTCGCCGGGCTTCAGATCGAGCGCCGGGACCGGGTCGATGTCGCCCACATCCAATTCAAGCTCCGATTTCGGTTCGAGCGCGCGTTCGAGCGTCCTGCCGGTCATCTGCTTGGCGACCACATCGCTGCGCGTCGCCCTGAGGCTCGCGGCCTGCGCCTTGCCGCGCCCTTCGGCGACGGCTTCGGCGAAATTGGCGAACAGCACCGTGAACCAGAGCCAGATGATGATCTGGATGGAAAAGCCGAGGCCCGGCTCGCCCGTAATGAGGTCGCGGATGAACAGCACGGTGACCAGCACCGCGAGCACTTCCACCACGAACATCACCGGATTGCGGACCATGGCGCGTGGCGAGAGCTTCCGGAACGCATCGCCTATGGCGGGGACGACGATGTCGGCGTCAGCGAGGGCCGATCTGGCATTTTGTGTTGTGACTGACATGTTCCATTTTCCTCAGAAGGACTGTCCGGCGATCATCGCCAAATGCTCGACGATCGGGCCCAGGGCGAGCGCGGGCAGGAAGGTGAGACCGCCGACGATCACCACGACGCCGACCAGCAGGCCGACGAATAGCGGTCCATCGGTGGGGAAGGTGCCGCGCGACAGCGGAACCGCCTTCTTGGCCGCCAGCGATCCGGCAATGGCCAGCATCGGCACGATGATGAAGAAGCGGCCGATCATCATCGCTGTGGCTAGCGTCGCGTTGTAGAAGGGCGTGTTTGCCGACAGCCCCGCGAATGCGGACCCGTTATTCGCCGTGCCTGACGTGTAGGCGTAGAGCACCTCCGTGAAACCGTGCGGGCCGGGCGTCGAGATGCTTGAGAGGCCGACGGACACCACCGTGGCGATGGCGGTCATGCCGAGCATCATCAGCGGCAGGCAGAGGATGGCGAGCATGGTGAGCTTCACCTCTCGCGCCTCGATCTTCTTGCCGAGATATTCCGGCGTGCGGCCGACCATCAGCCCGGCGACGAACACCGAGATGATCGCGAAGAGCAGCATGCCGTAAAGGCCGGCGCCGACGCCGCCGACGATCACCTCGCCCAGCTCCATATTGATGAGCGGCACCATGCCGCCGAGCGGGGTAAACGAGGCATGCATGGCGTTCACCGCGCCGCAGGAGGCAGCCGTGGTGATCACCGCGAATAGAGCGGAGGCAGCGACGCCGAAGCGGACCTCCTTGCCCTCCATATTGCCGGCGGCGGGATCGAGGCCGAGCGCGGTCAGCAAAGGATTGCCGGCGCTTTCCGCCCAATAGGCCACGCTCACGCCGACGATGAACAGCACGCCCATTGCGGCGAGGATCGCCCAGCCCTGGCGCTGGTCGCCGACCATGCGGCCGAACACATTGGTCAGAGCCGCGCCGAGCACGAAGATCGACAGCATCTGGATGAAGTTCGACAGCGGCGTCGGGTTTTCATAAGGGATGCGCGGCATTGACGTTGAAGAAGCCGCCGCCATTGGTGCCGAGCATCTTGATGGCGATCTGCGAGGCGACCGGCCCTTGCGCGATGGTCTGCTTGCCGCCTTCGAGCGTGGTCGCGTCCACATAGGGCGACAGGTTCTGCGGAATGCCCTGCCAGACGAGGAAGATCGCGAAGACGAGGCAGATCGGCAGCAGGATATAGAGGGTGCAGCGCGTCAGGTCGGCCCAGAAATTGCCGATGCCGCTCGCGCTGCGCCGTGCAAAGCCACGGATCATGGCCACGGCCAGCGCGATGCCGGTCGCGGCGGAGACGAAGTTCTGCACCGTCAGCCCGGCCATCTGCGCGAAATAGCCGAGCGTGGTTTCGCCGCCATAGCTCTGCCAGTTGGTATTGGTGACGAAGCTGGCGGCGGTGTTCAGCGCCAGGTCCGGCGTCATCGCCGACATGCCCTGCGGGTTCAGCGGCAGCACGTCCTGCAGGCGTAGAACGGCATAAAGCGCCAGAAAGCCGACGAAGTTGAACGCCAGCATCGACGCGGCATAGCCGGTCCAGCGCTGGTCCGCCTTGGGGTCGATGCCCGCCAGCGCATAAAAGCCGCGCTCGACGGGGTTGAGGATTGGGGAGAGGAAGGTGCGTTCGCCCTCGAAGACACGGGTCATATAAGCCCCGAGCGGTTTGGCGAGCGCGACAATGATCGCGCAGAACACAAGGATCTGCGCCCAGCCGGCCAAGGTCATGGATGCCTCAGAATTTTTCGGGTTTGATGAGGGCGTAGACGAGATAGACGGCGAGAAACGCCATCACGCCGCCGCCAAGCAGATAGTCGATGATCATGATGCCCTCTTACAGCCTGTCGCAGGCGACGACATAAAGGGCGGCGGCGGCAAACAGCCCGATGCCGATGCCGAGCATCGCAATCTCAAACATGGTGTTCTCCAGATCTTTCCGAGCTCCTGGCTCAGGATCGAAGATCAGAGAAACCGCATATAAAAGCGAGATAGGCCGGGGGCGGCTGGCATAGGAATCTCATATATGCCCGGCCCCTGTTGGCCGTCAGCTCCATGAGCCCGCGTGTCATTTCAGATCACCGGGCGCCATCCCGCCGGAATGCGCTGGAGCGCGACGCCGACGACGCGATGAAACGCCTTGCTCAGCGCGGCATCGGATTCGAGCGGCGCGTCAAGCGCCGACGCAAACAGCCGCGGCGGCTGTTTCCCGCGAGGGTACGGAAGAAGCCTCCATAGGCGTGACCATGGCCGCGCGCCAGACCTCGTCGAGCAGGCGGCGCACGAGGGCATGGGCAGGGCACTGGCTCCACCGGCCTATGGCGAAGGCCGCATCTACCCCGGCCGATGGGGGCGGAGCAAAGATCAGCAGGGAATTCGTGCCAAGCGGCCACGACAGGAATGGCGCCTCCACCGGCCCCGATACCGAACGGAGGGTGCGCGGCGGCGGCTCGATCACACTGGAGACGATCTCCGCCGCTCCGCGCAATCGTCCGGCGACGTCGCTGAAATGCCGCCGCAGACCACGCAGAGGCACCGCCAGACTATGGAGTGCGACCACCGTGGCATGCGCCGCGTAGATGTCGCCGTCGCAAGCCTGCGCCATGCGCTGCCTTGCCGGTCCGATCTGCCCGGTCACGCGATACCAAAGGCCTTTCAGGATGTTTCGCGTCGCCGTATCCAGAAGAAACGCATCGTGCACCGTTTGCCCGGTGGCCTGATAATCCACGCCGAACTGCCGGCCGACGACACATTGCAGCCGCGCCATCATGACCGTCTCGCCGACTTCGCCGCGGACGTAGGAGGCGAGAACGCGAACATCGTCCGGCGTAATCGCGGCGTTTTCGCCGCGCGGCCCGAACCGGCGCTCAAGCGCAGCCGTCTGACCCTGGCGGATGCAGTCCTCGCGCGGCAGGAGCGCGGGCAGCAGCGTATTGCCGATGCTCAGCATGTTGCGCAGCCGCGCGCCGAACCAGCGAACCGCCCAGGACCCCGACTTCGCGAAATCGCGGGTCACCTCCGGGTGGGAATCGAGCAGGGCGATCTGATCGGCGTCGTTGACGATCAGCAGATCGATCACCAGCGGAATTGAAATACGGCGCGTCATTGCGGATCTCCGTCCCAAGGAGCAAATGGCGATTTGCCCGTCGACAGCGCCGGCTCCATCTCCGGGAAGTGACGTAGCAGCACGCAGGTGAATGTCGTGTCCTGCACCCACTTCATGCCCTCTTCCGTATAGATTTCGGGCGTGAAATCGGTAGTGAAGTAACGATCGCTTTTCAGCCTTCGCGACGCCATCAGGATAAAGATCCGGAAGGCGGTGTCACTGAAGGCGAAGCCCGGCGGCGGCGTTTCCGCGAGGACACCCACCAACGTATCGACTTTGTCGATATCGCCACCATAAACCGACTGAATCTCCTTCGCCAGATCCTGGTCGTCGGTCAGATCGGCGAAACGCCGGATGCGCGGCATGTCGAGCTGTTCGCGAAATTCATTGTAGCGCGGCACGCCTCGCTCGCGGTCCCGCAGGATTTCAACCGCGGCAAGGTCGGTCAGGCCCTGACCATCCTGCCGGATCAATTGCTGCAATGCCTTCGGATAATTACGCAGCCGCAAAGCGCCGGGATGCGCCGTACCCAGATGAAACAGCACATTGCTCATCCCGATTTCATCGATGACCGGCCTCGTGTTCCTGCCGGAAACATCCGTCAGCGACGCCTGCTTCGACGCGCCTCCATGCAGCGCGTCGCGGATCAGGAAATCGTCCGGAAGCAGCGGATGCATCCGGTACACGGCGGTGAATTCCTCCGTCATCGCATAGGGCGTGCCGTGGTGGTCCGGCTTCGATCCCATGATGCCCGAGAGGATGTCGCTGCCCGTCAAACGACCGAAGCGCTTGCGGATGGTTTGGCCGAGAACGCCCCACCAATTGCCGTGCATGGCCCTGTGCAGCAGCGGCGTATCGAGCAGCGTCGGCGTCCATTCGACCGTGTGGATTTTCGCGATCAGCGCGGCGACGACGAGGCGCGCCGTATGGAAAAGGCGGTCGTCGGACCATTTCGGATAGGCGGCGCTCAGCATTTCGCAGACGGCGTTGTGCTCGCGCGCAAACAGCGTATGCACCAGGCTCAGGCCGATCCACCAATTATTATTGTTGCCGGTGAGGTCGAAGCCATCCGGATCGAGCGGCAGCAGATCATCCTCGGTCAGCCTGAGTTTGCCGCCGTAGCCGGCGCGAAGCTCACGCTGCTTTTCGAGGCTGTCGCCATAGAGCTGCGCGCAATCCCACCAATGCGTCGAGTGACAGAGGAAGGTCGTGGGAATGTCTCCATTTGAAGGGGCTGTGGTATCCGGCAGCGTTGCCGGCACCAGCATCTGGCTCTGCGGCCAGTCATCGTCCTTGTCCAGCGGGATGCAGTGCTTGTGCTCGATGCTGTTCGTGCCGTGATCGAGCCAGTCATGCACCTGAAACTGCAGCCAGGCTGCGGCCAGCAGGTTGAGGCTGGTTGCCGGCTGGAAGCTCTGGCGTGTCATCAGCCTGCGGCTGATCGTGCGCGGATTGGGGTCCATCAATTCGGTCGGGTTCGGACGCCGCTTCCAGGAGGCGACGTTCCGGCCGAAGCGCGTGCCTTTCATGCCCATGGACGGGTGGGCAGGATCGTTATAACTGCCGTCCGGAGCCCGATAGCGCCTCACATTGATGCCGAAATGGTCGACGCCCGGCGCAGGCGGTTCGATCGGCGCGGTGTCGTAGAGATTTTTCCGGCGCAAATTATTCCGCAGCGCTACAAGATTGAGGAACGCGAGTGGAAACGGCAGCTGGTGCCAGTAAATCCGGCGATTCAGCTTGACGAAAAAACCATTGAATAGGCGAGCCGCAATTCCCATCGGCCGCACTCCCCGATCCAGGCGCGCGAAGAGGCGCGCGCGGATCAATCCGGCTCGCAGATGTCTCCGATCGCGCGCACAGGAGGAGTAGACATCATTATCAGCCGCGCGAGATCACCCTGACGGGTGACGCCGGTCTTTGCGAAAACGTGTTTTAGGTGGGTCTTGGCGGTATTTGTGCTGATTCCGAGCGCTTCGGTCAGCTCTTGCAGGCCATTGCCCTTGGCAACTTCCAGGCTGACCCTCAATTCAGCGGGGGTCAGACCATAGAGTTTGGCGAACGCCCCGCCGGCGAATTGCGGGGGAGCGGAGGCATCCTGGACGAAGATCGCGGCAGATCCCGGCAACCCCACCAGCGGATTATGCGCATTCTGCCAGCTGAGCGGCAGGATGTTGGCGAGCAGCCCGCCACCTTCCTCGTCGGGGATGGCAACCATATGCGAACCGATTCTTCCCTGGCGCGGCGCCGCCAAGACTGGCGGAGAGCGCATGCGAAAGCCTGTCGGCGGCGCGCGGCCTCGTGGAGGTCAAGCGGTTGTTCTTGATTTTCAGGGTGCCGCCATGATCGACAAGCTTCTTGGCGGAGCTGTTCATATAGGTGATGCCGTCGTGGTCGGCCAGGAACACGCCGGTGGAGAGCGCATCGATCGGTCTGCTCGAGCCGTTCGAGCCTGATGGCCTGCATGTCGAAGATGTCGGCCATGGTGAAGGCGCGGCAGATATGCGGCGCAAGCCAATCCATGAATTCAAGGTCGGATTGGCGGTAGCGGGTCTGAATCTCGGTGCGGGCGACCGAGAACCAGGCAAGCCGCCTGCCCGACTTGAGCACCAGCACGCCGATCATGTCGCGAAATCCGGAGGGCTTGACCCAGCGGACGTAGAAATCGTGCTCGATCGTTTCCTTCTCGCCGCAGAGCATGGTCAGCGTGGTGATGTCGCCCAGGGTGCGGAAATGCGGGCGGCCGCCCGGCGTGAGCTTCATCGACGCCAGCTTCTCGAAATACAGCCGCAGATGCGACTGGTCGGCGCCATGCTCGAAGACGCGGCTGCGCCCGACGCCCGCCCGGTCGTGCACGACGATCGAACTGCCGGCGTTCTCGCCGATCGACGAGATCAGTTTCAAAAGTCCCGGCCAGCTCTCGGGCTGAAACACGCAATCATAGACCTGGCCGATGATCTTGGCGGCTGTTTCGGCTTTCACCTTGCGGTCTCCAAAAGGGGCATGGTTCGGATCCGCCGTTCAATCCCATCCCTTGGGGGCGACGAAGCCTTGAAAATGGCGCTCCAGATACTGCGCTACGGCGAGGCAGGTATGGTCGCCATATTCGGGGCCGATGATCTGTACACCGACCGGCAATCCAGCGGGCGAAAAACCTGCGGGCGCCACGGTCGCGGGCAGATTGCCGAGCGTCGCCATGCCGCCCCATACAGTCGCTTCGACGACCGAAAGCGGCTTTCCGTTCACGTCGAGACGGCGCTCGTGCCACTGTTTTTCGATGTCATGCGGCACCGCCGTTCCCGGTGCGGCGGGACAGATGAGGACGTCGTAATCCTTGAAGAACTCATCCCAGGCGCGGCGCACCATATCGCGCGCATTGTCGAGGGTGAGCCAATGCACATGGCTGAGCAGATAGGCCTCGTGCTCAGCGCTGGGTTCGCCGTCTTCGCAGAAGAAATATTGCGTGAGATGCGTGAGCCGGTTCCAGAACTGTTCGTCCTGCCGGCGGATCACCAGCGGCATGACCAGCAGGCCGATAAAGACGCGGAACGCCGCCTTCATGTCGATCGCGGGCCTCGCGGTTTCGTCGATCTCGGCCTTCCGCGAGCCCAGGAAATCGGCGACCGCCTGGATGCGATCCTTCACCGCATTGTCGACCGGGAACTCGGGATGCTCGTGCATCACCGCGATTTTCAGGCCCTCCACGCCTTCCCGGCGCGGCGGCGGCAAGGACAGGGTCCAGGCGATCTTGTCGCCGGGTTCAGGGCCGATGACGAGCGACAGAGCGAGCTTGAGGTCGTCGACGCTGCGCGCCATGGGGCCGACCACGGCGAGGTCGGGTCTCGCGCCGATGCCCGGCATCACATTGCCGATGAGATTGGTGATGCCGTAGGTCGGCTTATGCCCCCAGATGCCGCAATAATGCGCGACATTGCGCACCCCGCCGCCAAAATCGACGCCGATATCGAGCGCGGTAAGGCCGGCCGCGAGCGCCGCCGCCGAACCGCCCGACGAGCCGCCGGGGGAGCGCGACACATCCCACGGATTGCTCGTCGCGCCGTAAATTTCGTTCTTGGTGATCCAGCCGATCAGATAGGCCGCGACATTGGTCTTGCCGAACACGATCGCGCCGGCGTCGAGAAACTTCTCGACCGCGAGCGCATGCCGGGCAGGATAATTGTCCCTCAGCTCCGGCACGCCCCAGGTCGAGGGCATCCCGGCCACGTCGAAACTGTCCTTGATGGTCATCGGCACGCCGTGCAGCGGTCCCCACAACTCGCCCCGGCTCAGCGCCTGGTCCGCCTCGCGGGCGCGTTTCTTGGCCGCGGGGATGTCCAGCGATATGACGGCGTTCAGGCGCGGGTTAAGACGCTCGATCCGCGCGAGCCAAAGATCCAGCAGCTCTCGTGAGCTGATCTGCTTGCTTTTAATGAGCGCGGCAAGCTCGGTTGCCGAACGATAGGCCAGGCTGGACATGCTGCGTCCTTCCGCCGGATTGCCCATATGGGGATAGTATTTTTCCTTAGTTGCTATGTAAAGTGGCAACGAAAGGCGTTACGCAACGTGTGAGGCGATAGGTATCCCGGTTGATGCCGCGACCGGAGACGACATCGCGACAATCTGAGCGGACATTTCTTCCTGCGTGTCGAAGCGCCTGCTGTCGTAGCAGCCGAGCGGCAGCACGGCGGTCCGGGTGCAGCA
Source organism: uncultured Alphaproteobacteria bacterium (assembly GCA_963842775.1). Taxonomy (GTDB): domain Bacteria; phylum Pseudomonadota; class Alphaproteobacteria; order Rhizobiales; family Rhodomicrobiaceae; genus R-RK-3. Next base: position 444,292 of record CAWJHQ010000001.1, read on the forward strand.
CTCGCTGCAGAAGGAGCACGGCTTCAGCGGTTCGTCGCGCTCCTTGAGCTGAGCGAGCAGATCGGGATTGGCCAGCAGCGGCCGCGCAATCGCGACCATGTCGCATTTCTTCTTGTCGAGCGCCGCATCGATGACCGAGCGTTTCTGAAAGCCGCCATTGGCGATGATGGGAATGCCGACCTCCCGCTTGAATGCCTCCGCGAAATCGGCATTCGCGGCAGGTGCGAACCTCCATCCGACGCCGAAGAGCGCGCGAGCCAGGAATGGCGGCGTCATGTTGACGACGAAGGCGCGGGCGCCGGCCTTGAAGCTCAGATGGCGGGTGGCGTTGACGAACAGCTTGAAGCCGGTCTGCGGGTAAGTGCCGGTATTGCCTTTCGGATTCGGGAAGCCGAAGCCGCTATCGATGTGCAGATAGTCGACGCCGAGCGCCTCCAGCTTTTTCGCATAGGGCAGCGTTTCCTTGAGCGTATTGCCCATGAAGTAATGGCGCAGCGGAAACACCACCGGAAAGCGCAGATTGAGCGGCAGATAATTGTAATCCTGCGCCGACAGCCTCACGCCCAGCAGGAAATCGCGCCCCACACGCTCACGGGTGGCGCGGATGATCCGTTCAAGGAAATGGAAGCGCTTGTCGACCGAGCCGCCATAGGCGTCGGTGCGCCGGTTCGTGGCCGGATTGAGGAACTGGTGGATGATGTAGCCTTTGGACGCCGTAATCTCGACGCCGTCGCTGCCGGTGTCCCTCACGCGCCGGGCCGCGGATGCGAAATCCTCGATCGCCGTCTCGATCTCGGTTTCCGTCATGGCGATGGTTTTGTTCCGGTATCCGTAAAGGAAATCGAAGCCGGATGAGGCGGATCGTGGCGTCCTCTTCCTCCGGCAGCAGCCCGGTATGCGTATGGCCGCCGGGATCGCCGATCTGAATGATGTAGCGGGATCCGAAGGCTTGCACGGCCTGCACGGCTTCGCGCAACGGACCGATGTAGCGGTCGTCATGCAGCGCCGGATATTGCAGTGGCGACATTCGCCGCCGGTTGACGCTGATCGTCGCCGAGATGATCCCGCCGACGCCGTTCTCGGCAAAGCGTCTTTCAAAGGCGGTGTAGGCCGGGCTGATGGTGCCATCGTAATACGATGTCCGCCCGCCGATCGACGAACGCAGAACCCGATTGCTGAATTCAACGCCATTGATTTTGAAAGGCTCGAACAGCATCTCCAAATCTCCCCGATCAGCTTACGCCGCGGCCGCTTCCTTGCCCGCCCGCAGAATAGACTAATTATCGTCAAATCTCGGAGTTTTTCGCACGCCGCCGTCACGGGACATGTGTCTTGACAATCAAGATACTTGAACGTAGAGATATCTGGCCCTGCAAAACGGAAGGATTGTTGCGATGGAACTCACGGCCCAATTCATTCCCATCGGTCTTGCGGCCGGGCTCGCCTTCATCAGTCTTGGCGGCGGCTTGTACGAATTCAGCGTGGTCGATCCATTCTGGCCGCGCTGGCCCGAGATCGTACAGCCCGCCCGCGGCGGCATTAATCGCAAGCGGTTCTGGATACCCGCTCATGTGGCGTTTGAACTCGCGCTGATCGTGGCGCTGGTCGTCACATGGTCCCAAGCGGATGTGCGGTTCTGGCTGCTGACGGCGTTCGCCAGTCACGCGGTGATGCGCATCTGGTCGGCATTCGACTTCATCCCGAAAGCCCTCGCATTCGAGCGCGCCGACGCAGCGTCGCTGTCCGAAGCCGACACGCGCGCCTGGACGCGGCGAAGCAGGTTGCGCCTTCCCCTCGATCTGATCACCTGCGGCGCCATGCTGATGGCGGTCGTCAGGGCCGCGCAGCTGGCCTAGCGAAATCGGAGCGCAAATCGGATGACCGCGAAGAAGAATGCCGGCGACCCGCCGCCCTTGTCAGCGGAGCATCGGGAGCTCATCGCCCGCGTCGAGGTGAATATCCGCAAGATGGGTGCGCAGAGCGTCATCACCAGCCAGACCATGGCCGACCGATTTGGCCTGCACACCACCGATCTTGAAGTGCTGGACCTGATCTTTCTGCGTGAACAGGCGTCGGCGGGGGAACTCGCCAGCGCCACCGGATTGACTTCGGGATCGGTGACGGCGCTGATCGACCGGCTGGTGAAGGCCGGCTATGTCGACCGTCATGCCGATCCCGGCGACCGCCGCCGCGTGATCGTGCGCATCCGCCGCGACGCCGTCGCGCCGATCGAGGCCGCCTATGCTTCGATGCAGACCCGCATGGTCGAGCTTTGGTCCACCTACAGCGCCGGCGAGCTGCAAATCATCGCCGATTTCCTGTCCCGAAGCACCGATCTCGCCATCGAATGCACCAAGGAGATCGGCGAAGCACAGCCGTAGGGGGCGGCTTCTTTGGTGAGCGGCTGCCATCACGAGCCATCGCCCGGCTTCAAATCCTCGCCGGCAATCGCGAGCGCGCCGCCAGATGGGTCGCCACTTCCTTGCGCCGATGGTCCGTGCCGCCGATTTCGGCGCGGGCGATGACCTGCAGATGCACTTCGTCCGGTCCGTCGATGAACCGCAAGGTGCGGCCCGTCGTGTAGATATTGGCGAGCGGCGTATCAGGACTGATGCCCATCGCCCCATAGACCTGCATCGCCCGGTCGGCGATGCGCGTCAGCATCGAGGGCACCAGCGCCTTGATCATCGAAATGTCCTTGCGGGCATTCGCCGCGCCGACATTGTCGATCAGCCAGGCCGCGCGCAGAACCAGGAGCCGCGCCTGATCGATCTCGATGCGGGAATGCGCGATGCCCTCCGCCACCGAGCCATGCTCATGCAGATATTTCCCGAAGGCCTTGCGCTCTTTGGCGCGCTCGCACATCAGATCGAGCGACAGCTCCGCAAGCCGATGGCGCGCATGCAATGATGAATCCGGCCCGGTCCGAGGCGCGCCTGCGCCATCGCGAATCCGGAGCCTTCCTCGCCCAGCAAGTTTTCGACCGGCACGCGCACGTCGCGGAACACCACTTCGCAATGGCCGACGGGGGAAAGATGATTCATGGTCGATATGTTGCGGATCACCTCGACGCCCGGGGTGTCGCGCGGCACCAGCACCATGCTCTGCTGCTGGTGTTTCGCCCGTTCGGGATCGGTCTTGCCCATCACGATGATGATGCGGCAATCCGGCCGGGCGAGATTGGTGATGAACCATTTGCGGCCGTTGATGACGTAGTCGCCGCCGTCGCGCCTGATCGAGGTCTGGATGTTGGTGGCGTCGGACGAGGCGACGTCCGGCTCGGTCATGGCGAATGCGGAACGGATGTCGCCGCTCAGCAAGGGCTTCAGCCAGCGCTCGGACTGCGCGGGGCTCGCAAACATGTGCAGCAGCTCGATATTGCCGGTGTCGGGCGCGCTGCAATTGAAGACTTCGGATGCCCATTCCACCCGGCCCATGATCTCGGCGACGGGCGCATAGTCGAGATTGCTCAGGCCCTGGCCGGGCTCGCCGTCGCGCAATCCGGAGAGGAAGAGGTTCCACAGGCCCTCTGACTTCGCCAGCGCCTTCAGATCCTCCATGAAGGAGAGCGGGAAGCGCCCCGCCGCGAATTCCGTCCGGGCCTGTCCCAGCCGGGGCATGATGTGTTCGCCCATGAACTGCTGAACCTGGCTCCGTATCGCCTCGCATTTCGGGGAATAGCTGAAATCCATGTTTGTCTCCGCGCCTCGCCTGCAACCAGTCTAAGCCGCCGGAAGACATCATTGAAATTATTTATATGAATGAGATTACTATCACTATTAATGATGAAAGCCCACGCCCCATGCATCTCTCCGGCGTCGATCTCAATCTCTTCGTCGTGTTCGAGACGATCTATTCCGAACGCAACCTCACCCGCGCTTCTGAGATCCTCAATATCACCCAGCCCGCCGTCAGCAACGCGCTGGCACGCCTCAGAGCCGCCTATGACGATCCGCTATTCGTCAGAATCGGCCGGACGATGACGCCGAGCCCGCTGGCGCATAATCTGATCGGGCCGGTGCGAAGCGCTCTGCGCCAGCTACGCACGAGCATCGAGCACGGACGCAGCTTCGATCCGCTGACCTCGGAGAAGGTTTTCAATATTTGCGTCCGCGACAATGCGTGCACGGAGCTGATGCCGGGTTTGATGGCGCGGCTCGCCGTGGACGCGCCCGGTGTCCGGGTCCATTGCCAGGAGATCGACCGGCGCGAGATCGCGGCGGAACTTGCCTCCGGCCGCCTCGACCTCGCCATCGATATTCCGGAGGTCGCCAGATCGGAATTGAACAGCGTGCCGCTGCTCGCCGACCGCTATGTCTGCGTGCTGCGGAAGGGTCATCCCCTGGCGCGGCGGCATCTGGATCTGGAGGCGTTTCTCGCCATGGACCATATCATGGTCTCGGGCCGGCGCAGCGGACGCGGTTTTGTCGATATTGCGCTTGGCCGGCTGGGCCATCAGACCAATTCATTGCTGCGGCTGACGCATTTTCAGCCCGCATTTCACACCGTGATGAATACCGACATGGTCTTGTCCGCACCGCTTACCCTTGCCCGCAAATATGATGTCGCCATCAAGGAGCTGCCGTTCCCGGTGCCGGTGCTCGAAGCGTTGCTCTATTGGCACCGCAACGCCGATCACGATCCGGCGAATATCTGGATGAGGGAAGCAATTGCCGCTATCGGTGGTGGAGACGCGGCTGCATCGCCAAAGATGCGCCGAAGAGTTGCGCGGAAGGAAGCATCATGAAAATTCTTGTGATCGGGGCGACCGGGACAATCGGCAAGGCGGTGGTGAGCGAACTGAGCGCCCGCCATGAAATCCTGCAGGCGGGACGCAGCAGCGCCCCGCTCCGTGCCGACATCACCAGCGAAACCAGCCTGCGCGAACTGTTCGGCGCGGTCGGCACCATCGACGCCATCGTCTGCACGGCGGGCCATGTGCATTTCGGCCCGCTGGCGACGATGACGGTCGATCAGTTCAAGATCGGCCTCAACGACAAATTGCTGGGGCAGGTGCAACTTGCGTTGATCGGCACGGAGCATCTGACCGATGGCGGCTCGATCACCCTGACGACCGGTATTCTGGCTCGCGACCCGATCAAACTCGGGGCCAATGCAACGACCGTGAATGCGGCGGTCGAAGGCTTTGTGCGCGCCGCCGCGATCGAGTTGCCGCGCGGCATCCGGATCAATGCGGTCAGCGCCACGGTGGTCATCGAGTCACTGGCGGATTATGGGCCTTATTTCCGGGGCTTTGAGGCCGTTCCGGTGCAGCGCGTCGCCAATGCCTATGCCAAGAGCGTCGAAGGCGCCCAGACCGGCCAGGTCTACGCGGTCGGCTAAAGCCGATCAGGCCGCCGCATCCGAACCACCGAAATAGGCTTGCAGATTATCCAATGCCGCTCCCCAGCCCCCTTCGCGGTCCTCAGGGCTTTCCAGCCCGTCGAGATAGGCCGACTGGTCGGTGAGGATCAGCCGTGTGCCGGCGCCATCGGCGATCAATTCGATCGTGCACAGCGTGACGGAACTGCGTGTGTCGCCGCTATGCATCGCGCCGGCTGAAACGATCCGCACATTCGGCACGATATCCAGATAGCGCCCGTCGCTGAAATAGACCGGGTCGCCCTTCGGCCCGAAGCGAACACGTTCATGGCCGCCGATCCGGAAATCCTGATCCACCTCGGTTGTCTCCCAGCCGCTTTCGGGCACATCCCATTGCTTGCGGATCGCCGGGTCCGTCCACGCGGCGAATATGCGGGCCGCAGGAGCCGAGAAGCGGCGCTCGAGGACGATGGTGGCATGCTTGACGGTGGCCTGAGTCATCGACTTTTCTCCTCATTTCGAATTGCTGTCGGTTTCTCCAAGATAGGCAGCGAGACCGTCGAGGCGGCGTTCCCAATGGGTCCGCCGGCCAGCGATCCAATCCTCCGCGCCTCGCAGCACGGCCGGCTCGATGCGGCAGGTGCGCACGCGTCCCGCCTTCTCCGATTTGACCAGCCCGCTCGCCTCCAAAAGCTGGAGGTGCTGGAGCACCGCCGGCAGCGACATCGCCAGCGGCTGGGCGAGTTCCTTGACGGAGGCCGGGCCCCGGCAGAGCCGCTCGACGATGGCGCGCCGGCTCGGATCGGCCAGCGAATGGAAGACACGGTCGAGTGCCGGCATTTGGTTAAGCATACCCTTAACTATTATGCGGCGCGCTGGGGGTCAAGAAAGCGATCGATCACAAAATGCTGAGCAGCCAGAGGGTTGGCGGTTGCATGCATTATGAGCGGCGACCGGCAGCAGCCAGTGTACAACCGGGCGAAGCAGGCTCGCCGCGGTTCAACCTTCGCCGGGCGACAGAAGGCCCGGGCGGCGTGAGAAAGTGTAGCAAGCGCGCCTCATTCCGCCCGCTGAATCAATCGGATCGCCCCGCAAAGCGTTCCATTTTCGCTGCGCTCATGCCATGTAGGCCCATGCGCAGATTGACCACAATTCCCGCCCTGCTGATTGGGCTTGGCATCCTTGCCATCACCGCCGGACTGCTCTACTGGGCCGGCCGCTCCCTCATTTGCCCCTGCGGAACGGTGAAGCCGTTCGACTTCTTCCCCAATCCCGCCGAGGATTCGCAGCACATATTCGACTGGTACACGTTCAGCCACATCCTGCATGGCCTGATATTCTATTTTCTGATCTGGCTGGTCGGCAGGGGCCGTGTGCCGTTCACGGTCGGCATCCTCATTGCCCTGGTGCTTGAAAGCGGATGGGAGCTGTTTGAGAACAGCCAATACATCATCAACCGCTACCAGTCCCAAAGCATCTCCGAGCACTACAACGGCGATAGCGTCATCAACGCAATCGGCGACATTCTGACGATGGCGGCCGGCTTCTTTCTCGCCTCGCTGCTGCCCGTCGTGGCGAGCGTCGCGGTGCTGATCGGGATCGAGGTGTGGATGGCGTGGATGATCCGCGACAATCTCACCCTCAACATCATCAGCCTGACCCATCCGATCCAGTCGATCACGCAATGGCAGGAAGGCCGTAAATAGCGGCGGGCTGGCGCGCGCTGCATCCAACGATGACTCGCGCCCGCTATTCGTCGGTGCCAGCGGAATAGCGGCGCATCGCCGCCTTCCGGTGCGGCTGCTTTTCCACAAAGACATCGGCGTCGTCCGGCAGCGGACGCGGGAAGGTCGCTCGCAAGCCTCCTTCAGGAGCCGGCGTCAGCCAACACACACGCCCCATCATAGCCGGGATACGGACCTTAGGACCCTTGCCTAGGCGCGCGCCGACCGTGTAGTTATGTTCAATATAAAGCAGCTTTTTTTCTTCATAGCTCCAGCCATTGAGAGACCGTGCATTGAGCCAGTTCGAGCGAATTGTCCCTGACGGCAAGTTCAATATTTTCGTCATCGGACCCATGGGCGCGGCTGCCGACAACCGATCTTTGCTGGAGAAACTTTCAGATCGTTTCCGCGGCCGCAGTCCCGACCGGCGCGAAGAGCACATCCCCAATATCGGCGAAGCCGCCCGTCAGGCTCTCAAGGCGCTGCAATTCCGCGACGACCAGTTCGAAATCTACATCCCGACCGAGCTTCTGGGCGGCAGCATCGTCGAGAACGTGTTCAGCAAGATCGACGAGGCGGATTTCGCCATCGCCGACATCTCGCATCGCAGCGCCAACGTGTTTTATGAGGTGGCGTTCTTCAATGCGCTGGGCACCCCGGTGATCCTTCTCGATTTCCAGGGACGGGACATCCCGTTTTACTGGCGGCAGGATTCGATCGTCGGGCTGAAGGACTTTTCGGTTGGCTCGATCGAGCCGCAATTGACCGCGATCATGCGGTCCTATTTCAATGCCAACGATCCGGTGCAGCTCTCCAACAATCTGATCACCCGGTTTTACGGAGCCCCCCTCGTCGATATTTCCGCGGCGGCGGGCGTGGCTGTGGGATTCTTCGAGAATTTCGCCCGCCCCGTGTTGATGCAAGGCCAAGGCGCGCTGGCGCTCCCGGCGAACGGCGTCGATCATCTGCTTATCCTCCGGCCCGACCGCATCAACGATCTGGACAGCGACCGCGACAACATCAAGGAGCAGCTTGCTCGCGGAGAACGGAAGACCCTGTCCGCGCCGCTTCATCCCCGCCGTGAGGTGACGGCTCAGGTGCTGGGCGACCTCATTGTGGATTTCCCGACGCCGCTCTATGCGATGTTCCGCGCTCCGCGCTATGCCAAGCTCCGCGACAGGTTGCGGAATGCGCAGCATTTCTCGGCCGCAGCGCGCGAAGCCGCCCATGCGAAGATGGAGGCCAAGATCATCGCCTCCTACTTCCGGACGCTGGACTGGCTGGTGAACAATGAGGCCGATCTGGCGAAGCGTAAGATTTCCGTTGTGTCGCTGGAGGATTTCCGCGCGCGCGGCGTCGACAGCGTCCGCCGTTAGAAGCCGAATCCGTCATCATCCCCTCGCTCTTGCCTTGCCTCCAACGCCCGCCAGAAACATCCCCACCGAACTCGAAGCCTTGGAAAACTCACGATGACCGATGCCGTTGCAATACCCAGGTCCGTGCCCTGTGACGGCCGGGTGCCGATCGTCCTGGGGGTCACGGGGCATCGCACCATGCCTTCCGGCAGCGTGTCGCTGCTGCGCAATGCGGTGGCCGAGGAGTGCCGCAAACTGGCGGCGGACTATCCCAATACGCCCTTCCTCCTCCTGTCCGGTCTGGCGGAAGGCGCCGACCGGCTCGTCGCCGACGTGGCGCTGAAGGAATTGCGCGAATGTGCCCTGATCGCGGTGCTGCCCATGCCCGCGGCCGACTTCGAGCGCGATTTTCAAACCGAGGCGTCGCGCGCGGAATTTGCCGGACTCCTCGGCCGCGCCCAGGCGGTGGTGACCATCGAAACGCCGGCGAGCGGGGATTGGCGCGCGGACGGCGAACCGAGGAACGAGCAATATGCCAAGGTCGGCGCCGCAATCGCCGAACATGCGCAGGTGCTCTTCGCATTGTGGGACGGGCAGCCGAGCCGTGGCACCGGCGGCACCGCCGATGTCGTCGCGTGGTTCCGTCGCGGCTATGCGCCGAACTCCTGCTCCTTCTACAAGGGCCAGCTTTCGCCCCTGGACCCACCCGAGCCCGGCCTTCTCATCCGCATCGATCCGGCCAGCCCCGCGCCCAAACAGGAAAAAACGCAAGCGTTGGATAAGCGCGAAAGCGACGTCACCACGATCCTGGGGCGGACCGAGATTTTCAACCGGCAGGTCAAGGCCGACCGCGATCTGATCGGCAAGAACTATCCGCTGCTGAACGGGCTGAGCAGCGGCGATCCTTCCGTGAGAGCCGCGGCCGAACGTGCCGCCGCCGCCGCGCCGCTGGTGAAGGCCACCTACGACGCAGCCGATACGCTGGCCGTGAAGCTGCAGGCATATGTCCGGCGCTTCAACAAGGCGCTCTACCTGCTCGCGCTGATCGCCTTCGTGCTCTTCAATCTTTTCGAGCAGGCCCCTTGGCTCTCTGCGGTCTATTTCGTCGTCGTCGCGATCATGGTCGTGCTGTGGCGCATCGTGCGCAGAACGACGATCGACAATCGCTTTCTCGAATATCGTGCGTTGGCGGAGGCCATGCGCGTTCTGTTCTTTTGGCGGCTGGCCAAGGTGGAGCGTGCGGCATGGCTCAGCTATCTGCCCAAGCACTCCGGCGTGGTCAGATGGGTGCGCCATGCTCTGCGCACCATCGAATTTCAGCAGAAGGCAGCCGATGCGCCCATCCGGAAATATGATGCCTCCGAGGGGCTGGAACTCGCCAGGAGCGAATGGATCAGCGCGCAGATCGCCTATTACGCCAAAGCCCGCGACCGGCACGAGGCGGAGGCGGCGAGGTGGCTCCGGGTCAGCCTCTGGTCCTTGCGGATTTCCTATGTGCTTGCCGCTCTGTTCATGCTCCTCGCGGTCGCGGTGTATTTCGGAGGTTTTCCGTTCACAGGGTCCACAGCAAAGACCTTGCAGATCATTCTCGGTACGGCGGCGGCAATCGGCATTGCCGCGCGGGGCTATCTCGAGCGGCAGGCCGATCAGGAACTGGTGAAGCAATACACCGCCGCCCTGCAGATGTTCACTATCGCGAGGCAGGAGATCGACAAGGCGCTCGAGCAGATCGCCGCGAAGCGCAATCCGGATTGGCGTCCGCTGGAGACCCTCGAAAGGCTCGGCATCGAGGCGCTGACGGAACATGGCGAATGGCTGTCGCTGCGCCATTCACGGCCATTCGATGTGCCCAAATAGGGAGCTGAAGACCTCTGTCGCTTTACTTATAGCTCGAAAGATTTACTTTAACGTCGTTAGAGGGCTGTTTATGCGGCGAGTCTGGCTGATTGCGATTTTCTTTGTCCTGCACACCCCTGCGCCGGCTGCCGCATGGGGCGCCGCGGGGCATTCCATCGTCGCCGAACTTGCGGAACGCCGGCTGAGCCGCGAGGCAATTGCAGGCATCGAAGCGCTTCTCGGGGGCGAGATATCCCTGGCCTCCATCTCGAGTTGGGCGGATGCCATCCAGATGCTGCGTCCCGAAACCCGCGGCTGGCACTTCGTCAACATCCCTTTCGGCGAGAAGGCCTATTCGCAGCCCCGCGATTGCAGCGGAGGTGAGGACAAGCTGTGCGTGGTGACCGCGATAAAGCGCTTCAGCCTCGCATTGGCGGACGGATCGAAATCGCGCGACGAGAAAGTGGAAGCGCTCAAATTCCTGGTGCATTTCATTGCCGATATTCACCAGCCGCTGCATTGCGCGGACAGAAACGACGCCGGCGGCAGCCGCCTCACCGTCCGGTTTTTCGGCCAGGAGACCAACCTTCACATGCTCTGGGATGTCGGGCTGATCGAGCGCCAGACATTCTATTGGGGTGAGTATGTCGACCGGCTGGAGAAGGAATGGATACCTGCCAACGACGTGGCGGAGCTCAGCGCAGGCACGCCTGAGGAGTGGGCGTCCCGGTCGCATGAGCTGGCGATCTCGGTTGCATACAAGAATACGGCACCGGATGTGAATCTCACCGAAGCCTATTTCGAGACCGCCCGCCCCGTCGTCGACCGCCAGCTTGCAGCAGCAGGCGTCCGCCTGGCGCGGGTGTTGAACGAAATCTGGGCGCAGGGCGTGCGATAGCGCCGGAAGCCGTCAGGCAGGCCCGCAACGTACTCATTCCTTACAGCGCCGGCTGCGGACACTTTATGCTCGTCTTGCCTATATGCGTCTTCGAGGATCGCGTATTTCGCCTCCGTCCACCACCGTCCTTGGGCCCAGATGCAATCCCTCGCCGTACCCTCATAAGTCATGCCAATTTTTTCGAGAACGCGTTTGCAGGAGCTGTTCTCGACTGCCACGTCGGCGGCAATCCGGTGCAGCTTAAGCTCGTCAAACCCGAACCGGATAAGACGAGTGACCATCTCGGTGGCGTAGCCCTGGTCCCAATACTCGACCGCTACCCCGAAGCCAATGCTCGCCAGCGCCGGATGAAAAAAACGCGACAGGCTGGCCTGACCGATCAGCACGTCCCGTGATTTCTCATGCGCGACATAAACGAACAGACGCTGTGCCGAGTCCGGTCCGCGGTGCTCGAAATATCGCTGCACACGCAACGTGCCGTCGGCAAACTCGTCCGGCTCCACGGCCTGGCACCGCCATTGTTCCGGACGATTCTGAAGCGCTTGAAGCGCGGGACCGTCCTCAAGCTGAACCTCGCGCATGACGAGTCGCTCGGTATGGAGTTCGGGGAGCATGGATCGGATACCTTATCGCGATAAACGCGGGTTGCCGGGATAGCAAGCACCGGGGCACATCGGCCTAGAGTTGCTATCTGTCGCGCCGGGCGGCCAGACGGTTCATGCTGGCTCTATCTCTTGTCTGGTCGCATTTTCGCGACGCAAACCGGTGTCCACTTTGCTGGAAAATGCTCTATCTCGTCGCAATGGCGGTTGCTGCTCCAGCCATCACTCCGGCGCTGCACCGGTTGGCGATCCGCATCGCTTGCGGACTTTGCAACAGGCGGCGCACACGAACCGCCATCGCCACCCAGGCCACATCGACCACGATCAAGACCAGCATCATGGTTGCGGTGAGTTCCGCCCAGCCAAGCAGAGTAAGGTGCTGAAGGTCGATGATGGCCGGCAAGAGCGCCATATAGAAGATCATGATCTTCGGATTGCCGAGCGTAATCGCGAGACCGGCCGCGAACATTTTCGCGGGAGACACGCGGTCCGGAACGTCGCATTGCCGCAAATGCGTGGGCGCGTTCCACATTTTCCATGCCAGGAAGACGAGATAAGCCGCCCCCATCCATTTGATGACAAGCAATGCAAGATGGAACGACTGCGCGATCGTGTTCAGACCCCATACCGCCGCCGATAACCAGATTGCCTCTCCGATCCACATCGCGACGAGAAATGGCATGACGTCCCGATGACCCCGGACGAGAACGCGGGCAACAAGGGTGGCTACGCTGGGGCCGGGAGACCCTGCAGCGACGATGAGCGCACCGGCAAAGATCAGTAGCGACGATATTTCCATTTGCTGTTCCCGTCAGCGGTTACGGATCAGGCCCTCGTCAGCGCAGACATCATGTCCCGATACTGGATAGTCTGCAATAGATCAGCGGCCTCGAACTCCCGATGCCATTGCATCTGGCTCTCGAAAACAATCGCGCATTATTAAACGATATCAATGAACTAGCGAACAAGACTAATGCATTGGGTGATGATGTTCAGCTAGCTCAGATAGCAAGTGGTTGCTATGGATTGATTGTCGATATACGATATCTGGTGAGGATATTAACGCATTCTGTTTACAGGCGTTTCCATTTTTTCCTCCGCCAAACGTCGGTAGCAAGTTTATGACAAAACTTCAACTCACTCCTGCTGAGATTGAAATATGTCGGAGGGACGTTCTGGCCGCCGGATCGGCGGTCCTCTTGTTGGCGATGACAGGGCAGGCCGCCGCCCAGAATGCGCAGACCGAGAAGGCCAAACCAGGTGACCGCATCGTCTTCGCGGCGGGCGAACATCAGGGAAAGCCGGCGCGCATTGAACTGCTCGTTCCCGGAAATCCGCCAATAGCCGCCCTGCCGGCCGATCCCGTCACCGGCACCGTGCGCGATGGCTCGCGCTTCAACAAACTCCTGCTTCTCCGTGTGAACCCCGACGAGCTCGACGCCGAGACGCGGTCTCGTGCGATCGATGGCGTGCTCGCCTATTCCGCGATCTGTACGCATCAGGGCTGCACATTGAACGCCTGGAACAAGGAAGCGCGGTTGATCCAGTGCTTTTGCCACCATTCCGAATTCAGCCCGGCTGCCGGAGGACGCCCTACGAAGGGCCCGGCAACTGCGAGCTTGCCGCTCCTGCCACTAACCGTTGCCGACGGCGCCCTGGTCGTGGCTGCGGATTTTACAAGTAAACCAGGGCCCAGAACGAACTCGTTGTAAGGGAGGAGATAATGATTGCGGCTTCGCCTTTGCGGAGCATGCTGCTTTGCGGGTTTTTCGGCGCGCAAGCCATGCTTCTCGCCAGTGCTTCCATGACCGCCAGCGCCCAAACCTACGACCCGGTGACGGACGCGCGGCTCGCCAATCCCGAAAAGGAGAATTGGCTGCAGTACCGCGGCAATTATCAGGGCTGGGGCTATAGCCCGCTCGATCAGATCACGGCCGATAACGTCAAGGACCTTGTCCCGGTATGGAGCCTTTCCACCGGAGTGGGGGAAGGGCACGAATCGCCGCCGATGGTCAATAACGGCATGATGTTCGTCAGCACGCCGCAAAACCAGGTGATCGCTGTCGAGGCAAAGTCCGGCGAGGTGATCTGGAAGTATAAGCGCAAGCTTCCGGAGGAATTGTTCCAGCTCCATCCGACCAATCGCGGCGTCGGCCTTTATGGCGACAAGGTTTATCTGACGACGGTTGACGCCTGCGTCGTGGCGCTGCGCGCGGCCTCGGGTGAGGTTGCATGGGAGAAATGCATCGCGCCCTGGCGTGAGGGCTACTACATGACGCTCTCGCCATTGACCGCAAAGGGCAAGATAATCGTCGGCGTGTCGGGCGGAGAATACGGCATACGCGGCTTCATCACCGCGCTCGATGCCGAAACCGGCGCCGAAGCCTGGAAAACCTACACCGTTCCTGCTCCGGGCGAAAAGGGCAGCGAGACCTGGAAGGGCGATGCCTGGAAGACGGGCGGCGCGCCGGTCTGGATTCAGGGATCTTACGATGCCGGGACCAACCTTGCCTATTTCGGCACCGGCAATGGCGGCCCCTGGATGCCCGATGCACGCCCGGGCGACAATCTGTTTGCCACGTCCGCGATCGCCGTCGATGTCGATAGCGGTGCGATCAAGGGCCATCACCAATATCACTGGAACGACGCCTGGGATTGGGACGAGGTCACCCCGCCGATATTGATGGATGTGCAGCGCGCCGATCGAACCATTCCGGCCGCCGTCCATGCGGGCCGCAACGGCTATCTGTGGGTTCTGGAGCGCACGGCACAAGGGCCGATCAAGTTTGTCGATGCCCAGCCCTACGTCCAGCAGAACGTCTTTGCATCTATCGATCCCAAGACCGGACGGCCCACCTACAACACGGCAACGACGCCGGGCATCAATAAGAAGGTGACGTTCTGCCCTGGTCTATGGGGCGGCAAGGACTGGCCGCCGGAAGCCTATAATCCGAAGACCGGTTTTCTCTACATTCCGGCGAACGAAAATCTCTGTTCCGAACTTGGCGGCGTCGCGCTCGCCGACCGTCAACCGGGCGAACTTTATATCGGCGTTCCCGTCGAGGAGGTGTTGGCCAGCCTGCGGCTGAACACCGGCGTCGATAAGAGCAAACCCGTCGAAATCGGCCAGATCCAGGCATGGGATCTCAAGACCGGGAAAAAAGCCTGGAGCCACGGCTTCATGGACACGGCCAATTGGGGGCCGCTGCTGACCACGAGCGGCAACCTCCTCTTTGGCGGCGGCACCAGCGACCGGAAGTTCCGCGCCTTCGACGCAACGAGCGGCAAGCAGCTCTGGGAGATAAAGCTCAATAGCGGCGTTATCGGCGTGCCCAGCTCATTCATGGTGGACGGCGTGCAATATATCGCGGTTCAGGCTGGGTGGGGCGTCGACGCCGAGAGAATGCTGAGCGGCCTCACCAGCCTGCTGCCCACGCGTGTGAAAGCACAGGTCCCCCAAGGCGGCGTGGTTTGGGTGTTCGCGCTCAAAGACCGGGTCGCGAAATAGCGGAGCGGAAACATGGCTGCCAAGCTGCAAGGGAGGAGGGGCTTGCCGGCCTCCTCCTCGCCACTTCGATTACGGCGTTCATCGCGGTCTCGCCGGCATCTGCGCGCGAACCGCCGAAAACGGAGCAGGAACTCGTCGATCGCGTCAGGGCGGCGATCGCCGAGCGGGATCTGGACTCCCTGTCGGAGTTGATCAACTGGGAAGGCGCGGCGACCATCAAGCGCAGGATCGTCAATTTCCAGATCAGATATGGTCTGGGGCGGCCGGTCCGATCGATCGCACTCGAGCCGTTCCCCGAAGGCGGCCTGCGTGAAATCGAGGCGCGCGGAACATTGAAGGCGAACATGCCGGTCTCGCATCGGCTGCGCGTCGTGTTTGACGAGCCGGGCGAGAACGGAATCGCCCCGGCAAGCGTCTTCCTGATCGGCAAGATCGGCGATGAGTTCAGGATCGCCCTTGTCGTACAGGTCAAACGCCCGCATGACGATTGACGCAGGCATCGCGCCGGAGGCGATCGATCACTGGCGCAGCTCTATCGAGCGGCTACGGAGCGGAGCCGTCAGTAACGGCCGCCGCCGCTGGGCCCGCTGCTGCCGGGCCCGGCCGACGGTGTGTTCGGCGATCCGGTGACGCTCTGGCTCGACGCCGATTGAGGGGCGGGGCCGAGAGATTGCGCGCGGTGAGCTGCTCAAGGTCGGTCAGGCGGCAATCCTTGTCCTTGTCCGCGAAAGTGAATGCCGGATTGGGACGCTCGACAAATTCCTTTTTGTCGACCTTTCCGTCGCCATTGACATCGTAATATTTGAACGTTGCCACGGTAAAGGTTCGGTCGCTCGTTGCCAGATTGGGGAATTCGTCCTGGGTCAGGAATCCGCTGCCCGACTTGTTGGCCTTCGTGAACTTATTTGCCGCCGCCGCGCGCCACTCGTCGCAGGTCACGACGCCGTCGTGGTTCTGATCGTAACTGCCGATCCCGCCAAGGAAACTTTTGTCAATGGCGGAGACCTCCGGACCTGAGGAGCCGGAGCCGGCACAGCTTGCCGCCAGGCCGGCGGCGGCGAGGCAGAAGATCAATCGGGCAGTTGGGATGCGCATCGGTTTTTCCCGCATTTTCTCGGGTCCATGATTCGAATTATGCAGCCATGCCAAGGCGATCTTCGCCATGGTCGAAGATGCGCCTGGAGCAGTAAACAGACGGAAACGGCTTTTGTTGGACAGGCGCGGTTCAAGGATTTCTCCTCCTTTCCGCCCGGCATTGTCGGAATAACGGCGATGCGCCGCTCCACCTTTCTTATTGCTCACCGCCGCCTTCAGCCCGCGTTTTCGGTCGCAAGGCGTGTCCGTTGCGTTACGCCGGGAACAGCACGCTTATTAAGGTCATGTCATGAAGGACGGGCTCGACGGAGGTCGTCGAGGCGCAACAAGACGATCAGGAGAATGACGATGACGAACGCAGACATGACCGACCAGCTTCGCGCCCTGTCACAGGATGAAATCAATACCGTTGCCGGCGGGCTGAAGCCTGTCGCGGGTACGCGCGGCGGATTGGGATGCTTTCCGATCTTCGAGGACGACGGCCACGGCGGCGTCATCATTATCTCGCCGACCCTCGGCCCGTTGGGGCGGTTCCCGCTGTAAGGGAAGGCATGCTCCCATGCCGATCGGGGTGCCGCAAGACGCGGCGCCCCTCGGCGGCACGGACGGAAGCGTCGATGCCGCAAACTTAACCGGGCTCATATATGGGCAGGGCAAGGAGCAGATAGCTCCATGATTTTCCGTGCAAATCCACATTGAGCGAGGCATTCACGCCGCCTTCGAGCGCTTCCTGCATGACAAAATTCAGCCCGCACAGATGCTCGATTTCATAGCGCGTCACGGTGCCACGGATCAGCTCCGGATAGGCGGCCTTGATGCGCTCGGAGGTGAGAGCCGCTTTCAGCAGGGGGTAGTCCTCGGGGCGGAACGTCCACACGTTGACGTTGGATGTATTGCCTTTGTCGCCTGCACGGGCGTGCGCAATGTCGCGAATGTTCCGGGTCATGCGGTGTACATCCTCAGCGTGGGGCGGACGTCATTTCGGGCGACGAGCACGGAGCGGGTCACGATGCTCGGCGTGATGGTGCCGCGAAAACCCCCGCCGCCCGCCGGCCCGCAACAGAGCAGCAACTCCACCTCCCAGAGCAGGAGTTCGGCCTCTTCGCGATTTCGCGAACGAAGCGCCGCCCGCAGGCGCACATCCTGGGTGTCGGTCGGGGGCGTGCCCGCCGTGGCGAACAGCGCGCTCATGCCAATGAGGTCGACACGGACAGGCGTCTCGACGCCGTGGACCGTGCGCATCCGCTCGGCGACGATCTCTGCCGCGAGCCGGCCGCGCCCCTGCGCGTTCGGCCCGGCATAGCTGATGCCGGCTTCCGCGAGGAAGCCGCCTTCGAAGCCCACCGTCACCTTCAACTTCTCCGGCCGCACGCTGCCGCCTGCTCCGAACACCGCGACGCGGTTGGGCGCGCGCTCCTCCACTTGGGCAGTGAAGAAATCGGCGGTCACATCCGGCGTAAGATAGCGGCGCGGATCATGCACTTCGTAGAAGAGCTGCTCCTTTACCGTCGCCGGGGTGACGCAGCCTCCCGCCGTCTCCAGCTTGGTGATGACGGCCGCTGCCGTCCGCCTCGACCTCGGCAATGGGGTAGCCGCAATAGGTGAGGTTCGGCACGTCCTTCACGCCGGGATCGGCGAAATAGCCGCCGGTCACCTGCATCCCGCATTCCAGCAGATGCCCGACCAGCGATCCCGCGCCCAGACGCGTCCAATCCTCCAGCGACCAGCCGAAATGATGCGCCAGCGGCGCGACAGCCAGCGCCGGATCGGCAATCCGCCCGCCGATCACCACGTCCGCTCCGGCCTGAAGCGCCGGCAGCAGGGCGTCCGCGCCCAGATAGGCATTGGCGCCCACCACCGGCAGTCCGACATCGCCGAGCGTGCCCGGCTCGTCCATCATCGGCGTGTCCGCCCCAACGAGCGCCGACACCTCATCCCCTTCGATGCAGGCGACCTTCAGGCCCGCAAGTCCGAGCTCGCGCGCGATGGCGATGGTGCGCTCCGCGGCGGCCGCTGGGTTTGCCGCGCCCATATTGGTGATGATCCTGGTCCCGGCCTCGCGGCACGGCCCGAGCAGCGCCCGCATCCGCCGCTCCAGCAGCGCGTTGTAGCCCTTCGAAGGATCGGCCCGCCGGTCGCGGTGGGCGAAGGCCAGCGTCCGCTCGCCGAGGCATTCGATGATCATCGCATCCAGCTGGCCGTTTCGGGCGAGGTCCACGGCCGGGTCGAGGCGGTCGGCGGAGAAACCGGCGCCGGTGCCGATGCGAAACGTTCTTTGCTCTGCCATAAGGTCAATATCCCCGCGCGATCAATGCTGCATTCCCCAGCGGTGGATGGTGTTGCGCTCCTCCAGCAAAGCGCATTCCGAGCTATAGTAGAATTGAAAAATTCCTATATCGGCGATAGTCCTTCGCTATGAATTTAACTTTGCGGCAGATCCGCGGCTTCGTCGCCATTCGGCCCAGACTGACGCGGCGCGGGAGACCGTTTTGGGTCTTGCCCGCCGCTACGCAGAGGCCGAGCATTTCTGACCCATTTTGAACACCGCCCCTGGTCATGCTGTCTGATAGCGACGGCAAATTCGTCATTGCGCGGGGAGCGTAGATTTCCCAATCTTATCGGTGTTGGCCGAACATTCGGTGGCTGAGGCTGCGGCCCCGCCCCGTCCGGACCGTTGACCGCACCGTGGCGTGCGGTGTGAGCGGCACTATGCCCCCGCGCGTTGCGCGGCACTCAACTGGAAGACCCGGGAATGGACCACAAAGGAGGAGCAATCATAAATCGCCGAGAGATTGATCACGGTAAACCATTGTCCTGGCTTCGTCCTCTTACGGGCGAGCGGAGCCAGGGATCGGCGCGGGTGTGGCTGGCCGCGGGCATGTTCGCGCTGGCCGCCATGGCGCCGGGTATTGCTGCTCGCGCCGCCGAGCCCTGGATCACGACATGGGCCGCCACTCCGGCGCCGCGCTGGGCCGAGGAACTGCCTGCGCCGTTCGGCGTGCCCGAGGTGCTGGACAATCAGACAGTGCGGCAGATCGCGCGCATCAGCGTCGGCGGCGACGCAGGTGCGGGTGGTGATCTCCAACGAATTCGGCGCCCGGCCTCTGACCATAGGCTCGGCAAGCGTGGCGCTGTCCGCCACCGGCAGCGCGGTGGACCCGGCGACGGTGAAAGCCATTGTCCTTCGGCGGACGGAGCTCGGCGGTCATTCCGCCCGGCGCACCACTGGTCAGCGACCCGGTGGACCTCCCGGTCAAAGCGCTGGCCAGCGTCGCGGTCAGCTTCTATCTGCCCAAGCGGACAGGGCTCGGGTCCGTACACTGGGATGGCGCGCAGACCGGCTACATCTCAGGCCCTGGCGACATGACGCAGGCAGCCGACTTCAAGGCGGAGATGACCACCAAGTCGCGCATTCTGCTCAGCCGCATCCTGACCACCGCGAAGGCTGACTCCAAGGCCATCGTGTTCTTCGGCGATTCCATCACCGACGGGGCCTGCTCCACCGTCGACACCAACAATCGCTGGCCGGACCACATCGCCCAGCGGCTGCAGACGGAGGGCCATTCGAATGTCGCCGTGGTGAACGAGGCCTATTCCGGCGACCGCGTGCTGACCAACGGCATGGGGACCAATGCGCTCAGCCGCTTCGACATGTCGGTGCTGAGCCATCCGCGCGTATCCACGGTCGTGATGATGATGGGCATCAACGACATCGGCTGGCCCGGCCAAGGCGCGATCACCCCGGCCGATCCGCAGCCGACCGCCGACGACATCATCGCCGGCTACAAGCAGATCATCGACCGCGCGCACGCACATGGCATCCGCTTCGTCGCGGCGACGCTGACGCCGTTCATCGATACGTTCAAGGGCACGCCGCTGGCTGGCTACTACACGCCGGAGAAGGAGAAGATCCGCCTGGCGGTGAATGCCTGGATCCGCGCCAACAAGACCGCCGACGGCTTGATCGACTTCGACAAGGTGATCGAGGACCCGGCCAAGCCCGGCTACGTTCTGCCGGCCTATGATTGCGGCGATCACCTGCATCCGAACGATGCCGGGTATCAGGCCATGGCCAAGGCGGTCGATCTGAACGTGCTGGTCGGCAAATAGTCGGCGCGGGATACGAGAGGTCGGGCGTGCGCGCCCGACCGTCCCGATCGACCAAGCGTCACGCGGCCTCGCTTCTTTGCCCGGTCGCCCGGAGGCGCAGATGATCGAAGGCCAGCATGCCGATCGATAGGAGGATGCCGGCGGCATTGAACCAGATGGCCGCGCCAAAGGCCTCCGGCGGCACGACGACGGCAACAGCCAGAATCCCGTAAATGATGCGGCTCAGCCGGTCCAGCGGGCCAAGCGCGAAACCGACAATGGCGGCGGTGCCGACAAACAGACCGAGCAGCACGCGCGCAACATTGAGCACAATTGCAAGCGCCGGGCCATCCATCATCAGGCTGGGGGTGAGCACGAACAGGAATGGGAGGATGAAGGCGCTCCAGCCGACCAGACAGGCGATCCAGCCCGTGGTCCAGCCATCGGTCCGGGCAATGTTGGCCGCCGCATAGGCCGCGAACGCGACGGGCGGCGTGATCATCGACAGGATGCCATTATACATGACGAACATATGCGCGGCCATCGGCGTCACCCCGAGCTTGATGAGGGCCGGAGCCAGCAGCGTCGCGGTGAGGATGTAGACGCTGACCGTGGGCAGGCCGATACCCAGCACGAAAGCCAATATTGCGATCAGCAGGAGAAGCAGGAACACATTGTCGCCCGACAGAGCGAGGAGCTGCATCGTCATGCCGAATGCGAGGCCCGAAATGCTCAGTATCCCGACCATGAGGCCAGCGGCTGCACCGATGAGAATGATGTCGAGCGAAACCCGCCCGGTCTGGATGATCGCTTTCAGCAGATCGGGCACGCTGGTGCGCTTGCCGCGATAACCGAATATCCGTGTCAGCACGATGAGGATCAGCGTTGCGACGATCGCCACTTTTTCCGGCGTCAGCTGGAAGACCTCCGGGTAGATCAGCGCGACGACGAGGAATGCGATCGGAACCAGAAAATGCCAGCCTGACTTGAACACGTCACGGATGCGCGGCGGATTGTCGATCTGGGCGGCCCCCATCTTGTGCTTGGCCGCCTCCAGGTCGACGTGGAAAAACAGGGAGGCGTAATAGAGCAATGCCGGGATTGCCGCGGCGATGCAGACCGCGCCGTAGGAGACCTGCAGGAATTCGGCCATCAGGAACGCCGACGCGCCCATCACCGGCGGCATGAGCTGGCCCCCGGTCGATCCCACCGATTCGATGGCCGCGGCACGGTACGGCGTGAAGCCGGAGCGGATCATGGTCGGGATCGTGACCACGCCGACCGCCAGCACGTTGCTGACCGCGCTGCCGGAGATCATCCCGAACAGGGCGGAGCCCACCACGGCGATCTTGCCCGAGCCGCCGCGGAAGCGGCCCATGGCCGACATGGCAAGGTCGGCAAAGAAATCGGCGCCGCCGGTGCGCGCCAGCACCTGGCCCAGGATCGTGAAGGGGATCACCACCAGCACCGCGACCTGCAGGATCGCTCCGATCATGCCGTTAATGTCGAGGCCGAGATAGACGATGAGGCGCGTGAGGGCGACCGGGCGGGTCTGGAAGTCTCCGGGGAAATGCGGGCTGATGAAGATGTAGACGGCCATCGCCAGAATGATGGCGACGAATCCCAGCCCCGAGACGCGCCGGCTCGCTTCCAGAACCAGCAGGATCAGAATGGCGCTGCCGATGATGCCATCGATCGGCCGCAGCGCGATCTCGGCCGTCAGCGTTTCGTAGCGGACGGCGATATAGCCGCAGATGATGAGCGAAGCGATCGACCAGGCCCAGTCGGTCCATTGCCTGCGTGCGGGACGTATCGGCGATGAAGGCAAGCGCCAGGCTCAGCCCCAGGCAGACGGTGAGCATCTGCTCGGTATACAAGGCGATGTTGAAGACCTGCCGGGGAACGTCGAGCACCCACAGGACCACGACGGCGACCAGCAGCGCCTGAAAGATGTCGGTCCATAGCCGCGTTGCCTTGGACGCGGCCGAGGCGAACTCCGCCGCGCTTGGAACGAGACGCTCTTCGCTCACTGGACCGCCTTGGCTTCGAGATTATGGTCCTTGAAATATTTGAGCGCGCCGTTGTGATAGGGGATGTCGTATGTCTTGAAGAGGCCGCCCGCCGAGAAGTCGCGCAGGGCGGGTTGCACGGCGACGAGATCGCCCTTATTGGCCTCCATCGTTTCGATGATCTTATAGACGATGTCGTCTTTGACCTTGGCGTTGGTGAACAGCATGTTGTCGTAGGTATAGACCTTCATCTTCTGCTGTACGCCGATAAAGGCCGGTCCGGGATCGACATCGCTCAGATAGCCATATTCGAAGATTTTTCGCGCGGCATCCATGCCGGCCGCGGAAATTTCCAGCGGCCGTATGCCGCCGACGGTCGCATCCACCTCGCGCACCTTGGAGCCGCCGAAGGCGAACATGAAGGTGTCGGCGGAGCCGGAGAGGAAGTCGTCGGCGCCACGGATGACGTTGGGCACCAGCACCGGCTTGACGTCGCCATGCGTGAAGCCGCCGGAGGCGAATATCGCGCCGATCAGCACATCGATCGTGCGCATGGCGGAATAGCCGACGGTGACGCGCTTGCCCTTGAGATCGGCGATCGTCTTCATGTCGCTGTCCTTGCGCACGAAATAGGCGACGCGAAGCGGATGAACCGAGCCGATGAGGCGGAGATCCGGCTGCTTTGCGGCGCCGCCAAGCCCCCGTGTCGCGTTGACGACCTCGGCGATATTGGCGATCCCCAGATCGGCCTCGGCGCTGCCGACCATCGGGATGAGCGTGATCTCGCCCGCCGTCGGCTGCACGAGGACGTTGAGCCCGGCCTTCTCCTTCAGCACCTTGGCGATGGCCGATCCCGTCGTGTGATTGAGGGTGCCCGGCTGCATCGTGGCGATGCCGTAGGTCTGTGCCAGGGCGCTGTGAGGGGTGAGGACGGGAAGCATTGCGAGGCAGAGAAGAGGCCAGAGACTCCGGACAGCCCCGAGCGGACGGCAACGACCTTGGCGCATGACGCTAAACCCTCCCAGTCCTTGTTGTTTGATGCGCAATCTTACTGCAGATTAGCGGGCAGCGCTGCTTTTTGCCGAATTTTGCCGCCAGGATGAAGGGCGCATAGCGGCCGCGCACGAAGCGCATCAGCACCGACCGGAGGATGGCATATGCGGATCGACGCCTACACGCATTTCTTCCCGAAAAAGGTTTTCGAAAAGCTGCAGGAGGTCGATAGCGGATACAAGGATATGGGCAAGCGCGTGCGCGCGATCCCGGCACTCTATGACCTCGACGTCCGCAAGAAAATCGTCGACGGCCATAAGGATTATGCGCAGATCCTGTCCTACCCGCAGCCGCCCATCGAGACCTTCGCCAGGAGCCCGGCGCAAATCGACGAATTCATCCGGCTGATCAATGACGGCCTCGCCGAATTATGCGCGAAGGAGCAGGATCATTTTCCAGGCTGGGTGGCGCAGATATCGCTCGACGCGCCCGATGCCGGCGTGGCCGAGGCTGACCGCGCCATCAACCAGCTCGGCGCGCTCGGCGTGCAGATTTACACCAACGTCGCAGGCAAGCCCATCGACCGGCCGCAATATCTGCCGTTCTGGAAGAAGATGAACGAGCTCGGCAAGCCGGTCTGGCTGCACCCCGCGCGCGGCGCCAGCATGCCGGACTACATCGACGAGCAGAAGTCGCTCTACGAGATCTGGTGGACGTTCGGCTGGTCTTACGAGACCGCGGCGGCGATGGCGCGGCTGGTGTTTTCCAAGATCATGGACGACCACCCCGATCTGAAAATCATCACGCACCACTTCGGCGGTATCGTGCCGATGCTCGAAGGCCGTATCGGCCCCGGCTGGGATGTGCTCGGCGCGCGCACGTCCGACGAGGACTACGTCTCGCTGCGCACGAGCCTGAAGAAGCGCCCGCTCGACTATTTCAAGCAGGATTTCTATGCCGATACTGCGGTCTTCGGCGGGGTACCGGCGACGAAGTGCGGTCTGGAATTCTTCCCTGTCGACAATATCGTGTTCGCCTCCGATTGCCCGTTCGATCCCGAGAACGGGACGATGTTCCCCCGCGAGACATTGCGCGTTCTCGAAGAGCTCAACCTCGATAAGGAAACGAGCGACAAGATCTTCTACAAGAATTTGGAGCGCATCACCGGCCGCAACCTGGTGAAGTGAACTCGGCGTCCCTCGCTTGTGGGGAAACGGTCGCGGCCGGTGGTGCGATCGATGAACGAATTTGCGCATTGCCTGGACGATATGAAACATTATCGTGCGGTCGGCTCGTCAACGCCAATGCGGCCGGTCAATGAGCGAATTCAAGCGCATTCTGGAAAGGTGCAACTTAAATGGAATATCGGCGACTTGGGGTTTCCGGCTTGCGCGTGCCGGCGCTCAGCTTCGGCACCGCCACTTTCGGCGGCGGCAATGACTTCTTCAAGGCATGGGGTTCGACGGATGCCGGGGGCGCGGCGCGATTGATCGACCTGTGCCTCGATCACGGCGTGTCGATGTTCGACAGCGCGGATGTCTATTCCAATGGCCTTTCCGAGCAGATCCTGGGCGAAGCGATCAAAGGCAAGCGCAATCGGCTGCTCATTTCGACGAAGGCGACATTTCCGATGGGCGAGGGTCCGAATGATTACGGCTCCTCGCGCCAGCATCTGATCGATGCGGTGGATCAGTCGCTGCGGCGGCTCGGCACCGACCACATCGACCTCTTCCAGCTTCATGGCCAGGATTACAACACGCCGGTCGAAGAGACGCTGGCGACGCTCGATCAACTCGTCCGCGCCGGCAAGATCCGCTATATAGGCGGCTCCAATTTCTCGGGCTGGCACCTGATGAAGTCGCTGCTTGTATCCGACCGCTATGGATATCCGCGATACGTCGCGCATCAGGCTTATTACTCGCTGCTCAACCGCGATTACGAATGGGAGCTGATGCAGCTTGGCGTCGATCAAGGCGTCGGCGCGGTCGTCTGGAGTCCGCTCGGCTGGGGCAAGCTGACTGGAAAGATCCGCCGCAACCAGCCGGCCAAGCCGGGCACCCGGGCGCATGACATCGCGGGCACGGGCCCGCATTTTGACGAGGAGCGGCTGTTTCAGAATTGTCGATGCGCTCGATGCGGTTGCGGCAGAGACAAATAAAACCATCCCGCAAGTGGCGCTCAACTGGCTCCTTCAGCAGCCGACTGTCGCTACGATTATCGTCGGAGCGCGTGACGAGGCGCAGCTTGTCGCGAATATCGGCGCGGCCGGCTGGACGCTGACATCCGAGCAAGTCGCAGCGCTCGATCGGGCCAGCGACGTACCGGCGGCCTATCCCGTGTGGCATCAGCGCGGGTTCCCAGGGCTTAACGAGAAGACAAAGCCCCGAACTGTCGAATGAGGGATGACCGTCACGGCGGCCGATAACGCCGCCGTCGCAGAGCCCGCCTTGAGCAAGCCATCCATCGTGCGGCGTCAGCATAGGGCTGGCCGCCGCACCCCCGCATTGAATTTTGGGTCATTTTCATGAAAGCGCGATCGCCGCTGCCCGCGCCATGATGCGAGCACCCAAAAGGAGACCTCGATGACCACCCCACTCTTCACCCTGGCGGAGCTGGAAGACGCCTCGCGAACGGTTCACGCCATCCTGCCCCCGACGCCGCAATATGCCTGGCCGCTGCTTGCCGAGCGGACCGGCTGCGAGGTCTGGCTCAAGCACGAGAATCACACGCCGGCGGGGGCCTTCAAGATCAGGGGCGGGATCGTCTATATGGACAGGCTCGTGCGGGAACGGCCGGACGTCGAAGGGGTGATCACGGCGACGCGCGGCAATCACGGCCAGTCGGTGGCGTTCGCCGCGTCGCGGATGGGGCGCGCCGCGGTCGTCGTCGTGCCGGAGGGCAATTCCGCCGAGAAGAACGCCTCCATGCGCGGCTTCGGCGCTGAGCTGATCGTGGCGGGACGCGATTTCGACGTCAGCCGGCAGCACGCCGCCCGCATCGGCGCCGAACGCGGACTGCATATGCTGCCGTCCTTTCATCCCGATCTCGTCAAAGGCGTCGCCACCTATGCGCTCGAACTGTTCCGCGCCGTCGCCGATTTCGACGCGGTCTATGTGCCGATCGGCATGGGATCGGGCATTTGCGGGCTGATCGCCGCGCGCGACCTGCTCGGGCTGCGGACGGAAATCATCGGTGTGGTCGCGGAGGCTGCCCCGGCGATGGCGCAGTCCTTCACCGCCGGGCATGTCGTGCCGGGAAATTCCGCCGCGACCTTCGCCGATGGGATGGCCTGCCGCGATCCCGACCCGGAGGCCTTCGCGATCATCGCCCGGGGAGCGTCGCGGATCGTGACCGTCAGCGAAGACGAGATGGCCGCCGCCATCCGTGCGCTTTACGCCGACACGCATAATGTGGCGGAAGGTGCGGGCGCCGCCCCGCTCGCCGCGCTGCTCAAGGATGGAGCGGAAATGCGCGGGCAATCGCGTCGGCCTCATCCTGAGCGGCGGCAATATCGACACGGACCGCTTCGCGCTGGTGCTGGGCGGCGGAACACCGCAGCCCTGAACGGGCCGAGCATTTTCCAGCAAAGTGGACGCCGGTTTCTCGCGAAAATGCGACCAAGCTAGAGCCCGTTCCGCTGAATCGGAACGGATTGGCTCTACCAGCGCTGCCGGTGAACCTTGGCCGGGACGTAGCTGTCCGCATAGGAGGCAGTGAAGATCCACTCCTGGAAATAGGCGGCGAGCCGGACGAAGCGCAGGAAATAGCTGTTCAGCACGCTATAGGCGGGCATGTAGAGAAGGTGCCGCACCGACAGCACCTTCGGCATGGTGAGGGCGGCCAGGCAAAGGGTGAAGACGTCGAGCACGAACATGCCGAGCTGGGCGGCGATGAGAATCGGAAACGCGGTGTCGCCATAGGTGGTGAAGAGCCAGGCCAGATAGAACGGCATCGCCAGCGCCGCGCCGACGTCGAAGATCAGATATTCGAGCTGATGCACCAGCTCCAGCCCCTGCAGGCGCGGAGACATCGGCGCGACCTGGTCCTTGTGCTTGCGGAAGCGCAGACGTATCGCATCGCGCTCCCAGCGGAAGCGCTGCCGCAGCAGGGCGCCCATCGTTTCCGGCACATCGGTGTAGCAGATCGCATCGGGCGCGAAATACACGCCCCATCCGGCTTTGCGGATGCGAAGCGTGAGATCGAGATCCTCGCCGCCGCCCGCGTCCAGGCCCTTCACCGCCTCCAATGCGTCCTTGCGGAACGCGCTGAAGGCGCCGGAGGCGCATACGACCGTATTGGCGATGTTGCTGCCGCGCTTGCCGAGCGAGAGAATGACCAGATATTCCAGGCTCTGATAGCCGGTGACGAAGCTCACCTTCGGATTGCGGACGACGATATTGCCGGCCACCGCGCCGATATGCGGGTCGGAAAAGGCCTGGCAGATATTCTCGAAGGCGAAGCGGTCGAGCGTGCAATCGCAATCGACATTGATGATGATCTCGCCGGTCGCGCTCTTGACCGCCAGATTTGTCGCCGCCGCTTTCCCGGCGCGCAAATGCGTGGAATGCACGACATGCACCAGGCCGAGCTGACGAAGCTCGCGCAGCCGGTTGGTCATGGCGTCGGTCGAACCGTCGCTGACCACGATGACCTCGTCCGGCGCCCAGCTTTGCTCATGCAGCGCCCGGATGCAGCGCTCGATGCTGTCCGCCTCATTGTGCCCGGCAATGACCGTCGTGATGCGCGGTCGGCGCGGGCTTCCGGACGCGCTTATGAAATGGCAGCAGAATTCCCGCTGTCAGGAAGGTGATCGTGTATCTGGGCAGCTCGAAAATGATGACGAACCAGAAAAGCGCGATCAGGCTTTGCCAGCTCTGCGATGCCAGATAGGTGAAGCCGTCATCGAACATTTGCCACATGAGCGCACGCCTCCGCGGATATAGCCAGATTACCGTTGTGTGGATTGGACCCGCATCATGGTTAAAATTCTGCGAGAGAATTCGCTCAACTCGATGCGATGTGCGCTGATCGACTGCCGAGTGTTGCATGACCATTACGTCAACCTTGTGCTTGACGCGTCACCTGGATGGCTTCAAGCTGGCCGTCGGAAAAAGTTGGCGCGGGATGCTCGGGGACAGTCGGTTCGAGCCGACGGCAGTCTCGATTCGTCAGAATCCGGCGCCGACCGGAATGCTTGAGAGGCCGCGCCGGTGCGGCCGTAGCGAGGAACAATGTCCCAAGCCTACATCATCGCCGCCGCGCGCACGGCCGGAGGCCGCAAAGGCGGCCGTCTGTCCGGGTGGCATCCCGCCGACCTCGGCGGAGCCCTGCTCAACGGGCTGGTGAAGCGCTCCGGCATCGATCCCGCACGCGTCGAGGATGTGATCATGGGCTGCGTCAGCCAGGCGGGCGAGCAGTCGGTCAACGTCGCGCGCAACGCGGTGCTCGCCTCCGGGCTGCCGGAATCGGTGCCCGCGACCACCGTCGACCGGCAATGCGGCTCCTCGCAGCAGGCGCTGCATTTCGCCGCGCAGGCGGTGATGGCGGGCAGCATGGATGTGGTGATCGCCGGCGGCATCGAGAGCATGTCGCGCGTGCCGATGGGCATGGCCTCGATTCTGCCGGAGAAGAACGGCTTCGGCTCCTATATGAGCCCCGAAATCCGCAAGCGCTATCCGGGCATCCAGTTCAGCCAGTTCATCGGCGCCGAGATGATGGCGGAGAAATACAACATCGCCAAGGACGATCTCGACGCCTATGCGCTGAAAAGCCATCTGCGCGCCATCGAGGCGACGACCGCGGGGCGGTTCAGCGATGAGATCGTCGTCGTTCCCTCACGCGGCGCCGATGAGGAAGGCGACGGGCCGCCGCATGAAACGGACGAAGGCATCCGCTACGACGCCTCGCTCGAAGGCATCGCCAGCGTGAAGCTGCTCAGGGAAGGCGGCCGCATCAGCGCCGCCACCGCGAGCCAGATCTGCGACGGGGCGAGCGGCGTCATGGTGGTCAGCGAAAAGGCCCTGAAGGAACTCGGCGTTGAGCCGATGGCGCGCATCCATCATATGAGCGTGATCGGCCACGACCCCGTCATCATGCTCGAAGCGCCGATCCCGGCGACCGCGCGGGCGCTCGAAAAGTCCGGCATGCGGATCAGCGAAATCGACCTGTTCGAAGTGAACGAGGCCTTCGCGCCGGTGCCGCTCGCCTGGCTGCAGGAAACCGGAGCGGACCCCGAGCGCATCAATGTGAATGGCGGCGCCATCGCGCTCGGCCATCCGCTCGGCGCTTCAGGCACCAAGCTGATGGCGACGCTGCTGCACGCCCTGAAGCATCGCAACAAGCGCTATGGGCTGCAGACCATGTGCGAAGGCGGCGGACTTGCGAACGTCACCATCGTGGAAAGGCTTTAGAGCGTGATCAGGAAAAGCGTGGAATCCGGTTTTCCGTCCGATCACGCGACCAGCTAAAGAATCTAGAGCGGGCCACGAGGCGGCGTTGTTTCCACCTAAAGCGATCCCGCTTCTAGGCATCACCCCTCGGAGTGAGGCGCCAAACGAGGAGTGCAATAAAAAGAAGCCGTCGCGCGTCTTCAGGGGGCTGAAGGTTCGCAGAATTAAGACGGACGAATGGGTGTTGAGGAAGCGGCAAATCCGCTGCTAGTGAGAGCTGCTAGGGAGAGGAGCGCTTGAATGTCTCGGAGCGTGCTGAGAGTCCACGTCGACCAGGACAAATGTCAGGGTCACAACCGGTGCAAGGCACTGGCCCCCGAACTCTTCGAACTCGACGAATACGGAAATGCCAGGGAGATCGGCGACGGATACGGTTCCGCCGCACCTTGAGGAGAAGGCCGCCCTGGCGCGCGCCAATTGTCCGGAATTCGCCGTTGTGATCACCGAGGAGTGAGGAGACCGAGCCGATGACCGATGCAACCGTCACGCAAGGACGTCCGCCCGCCAGCGACTGGACGAATGACTGGGATCACCTCGACCCTCGCTGGCGCAACAATCCCTATCCGATCTGGGACGAATTGCGCGGCAAGTGCCCGATCGCCCATACCGGATCGCTTCATGGGCGCCTATCTGCCGACGCGCTATGAGGATGTGAAGGCCATCGCCTACGACACGGTGCACTTCTCCTCGCGCCGCGTGGTGGTGCGCGAATACCGGCCGGAAAAGCTCATGCCTTCGCCGCCGATCACCTCCGATCCGCCGCATCACAAGGCGCTGAAGCAGTTGCTGCTGCCGCCATTCACGCCGGATGAAATCGCCAAGATCGAGCCGAAGGCGCGCCGCATCTGCAACGAGCTGATCGACAGGTTCATCGCCGACGGCCATTGCGATGCCGCCCAGCTCTATAGCCGGCACATCCCGGTGCGCGTCATCGCCTACATGCTCGGCGTGCCGGAGGATGACGGCGATCTGTTCATCCGCTGGATCCACGAAGTCCTGGAACTCGGCATCACCAATGACGAGATCATGTGGAAGGGTCTCGGCGAGATGACCAGTATTTCATGGCGGAGATCGAGAAGCGCAAGGCGCGCCGAGCGACGACCTGATCACCAAGGTGATGAATGCCAAGATCGATGGCGAGCCCATCGCCGACGATCTGGCGCTGGGCATGATCCGCCTGCTGCTGATCGCCGGCATCGACACCACCTGGAGCGCCATCGGCGCTTCGCTGTGGCATCTGGCCAAGACGCCCGCCGACGCGCAGCGGCTGGTCGACGAGCCGGAATTGATGCCGACCGCGATCGAGGAATTCTTGCGCGCCTATGCGCCGGTGACGATGGCGCGCGAGGTGATGCAGGACACCGAGATCAATGGCTGCCCGATCAAGGCCGGCAACATGGTGCTGTTGTCCTTCCCGTCGGCGAACCGCGATCCGGTGATGTTCCCCGACGCGGACAAGGTCGTCATCGACCGCAAGGAAAACCGCCATGCCGCGTTCGGTCTCGGCATCCACCGCTGCGTCGGCTCCAATCTGGCGCGGATGGAGATGACGGTCGCCATCGAGGAATGGCTGAAGCGCATCCCGCGTTTCAGCCTCGATCCCGCCAAGCCGGTCACCTGGTCGGAGGGCACGGTGCGCGGCCCGCGCGCCTTGCCGATCCTGTTCGGTTGACCGGCCGGATTTAACCGCCTCGGTAGAAGATGATCCCGGATGCCCAGCGCGTCCGGGATTTTCGCCGCATCGCGGAGGCGGCGCCATGAATTCGGCGGGTGGTTGACGGAACTTATGTCCCGGGTCTTCGTATCGGCTTGAACGCGCCATTCAACGAGCCGAAGGTTGACCGCATGACGATCCGCAATCTCGAATTTGCCTTTCAGCCGAAATCCGTCGCTCTGATCGGCGCCAGCCCGCAGCCGGGCTCGGTCGGCCTGACGGTCTTGCGGAATTTGCGGACGGGCGGCTTCTCCGGGCAGGTCTGGCTGGTCAATCCCAATCATGCCGAGGTCGAGGGCGTTCGCTGCTTTCCCGATGCCGCGTCGCTGCCGGAAACGCCCGATCTGGCTGTTATCGCCACCCCGGCCGAAACGGTGCCCGCCATCGTCGCCGAACTCGGCCGGAAGGGAACGCGCGCCGCCATTGTGCTGACCGCCGGGCTGACCAAGGCGAACGGCCTGCGTCAATCCATGCTCGACGCCGGGAAAGCCCTTTTGCATGCGCCTGATCGGTCCGAACTCGCTGGGGATCTTCGTTCCCCAACGCGGGCTCAACGCAAGTTTCGCCCACATCCACCCCAATGCCGGGCATCTGGCGCTGCTGTCGCAATCCGGCGCCGTGGCGAGCGCGGCGCTCGACTGGGCGGCTTCGCGGGACATCGGCTTCAGCCATGTGGTTTCCATGGGCGACATGGCCGATGTCGATGTGGGCGACATGCTCGATTATCTTTCGGACGACCCGGATACGACAGCCATTCTGATCTATCTCGAAACCATCACCAATCCGCGCAAATTCCTGTCCGCCGCACGGGTTGCGGCCCGCGCCATGCCGGTGCTGGTCATCAAGGCCGGGCGCAATGTCGCCGCCGCCAAGGCCGCCGCGACGCATACCGGAGCGCTGTCCGGCAACGACCAGGTGGTCGGGGCCGCGTTCAAGCGGGCAGGGCTGCTGCGCGTCGATAATCTGAAAGAGCTGTTCGACGCCGCCGAAACGCTGACCCGCCTCGGGCGGATCAAGGGGGACAGGCTCGCCATCGTGACCAATGGCGGCGGTGCGGGCGTGCTCGCGGTCGAGAGCCTGATGCAGCTGGACGGAAAACTCGCGGAACTCGCGCCGGAAACCATCGAAAGTCTCAATCGCGTCCTGCCGTCGACCTGGTCGAAGGCCAATCCGGTCGACGTGATCGGCGATGCGGGTCCCGAGCGGTATGCTGCGGCGGTCAGCGCAGTGCTGAGCGATCCCGGCACCGACGCGGTTCTGGTGATGAACTGCCCGACCGCCCTCGCATCCTCCGCCGACGCGGCCCAGGCGGTCATTCAGGAGATCGGCCGGCGGAAAGGCGCCCGCCCGGAGCCGAAGCCGGTGCTGACCAATTGGCTCGGCGAGAGCACCGCCCGGATCGCGCGGGGCATGTTCGCCTCGGCAGGCATCCCGACCTATGAGTTTCCCGCCGACGCCGTGCAAGGCTTCTCCCACCTCACCGCCTACAACCGGGCGCAGCAAGAGCTGATGCGTACGCCGCCGAGCCTGCCCGACAATTTCGAGGTCGACGCCGAAGCGGCGCGCAGGGCGATGGCCGGCGCGCAGAGTGCGGGCCGGGACATGCTTACCGAACCGGAGGCCAAGGCGGTGCTGGCGGCTTACGGTATCGCGACGGCCGAGACCCATATCGCCAAGGACGCCCGCGAGGTGGAGCAGATCGCGCCGCGGCTTCTGGCCAAGAGCGGCCAGATCGTGGTCAAACTTCTGTCCGAAGACATCTCGCACAAATCGGACGTCGGCGGTGTCGTGCTCAATCTTGAAAGCGCGGCTGCGGCCGCTAAAGCCGCCGAAGACATCGCGGCGAGAGTTGCGCGCATCCAGCCCGGCGCTCGCATACAGGGCTTCACCGTGCAGGAAATGGTTCGCCGGTCCGGCGCGCACGAGCTGATCGCCGGCGTGAGCGAAGACCCGATTTTCGGCCCCACGATTCTCTTCGGGGCGGGCGGGACCGCCGTCGAGGTGACCAAGGATACGGCGGTCGCCCTTCCCCCGCTCGACCTCAATCTGGCGCACAATCTGATTGCCGAGACGCGCGTTTCGAAGCTGTTGCGGGGCTATCGCGACCGGCCCGCAGCAGACCTCGATGCCATCGCCATGGCGCTGGTCCGCATTTCGCAGCTCATCACCGATCTTCCCATGATCACCGAGCTCGATATCAATCCGCTGCTCGCCGACGAGCGCGGGGTGATCGCGCTGGACGCGCGGGTCAAGGTGGATTGGGCCAAGGCCCAGGTCCCTGCGCCGAACCCGTATTTTGCCATCCGGCCTTATCCCAAGGGCTGGGAGAAAACCGTGGCGCTATCGGGTGGCCGCACGGTTCTCCTCCGGCCGATCCAGCCGAGCGATGAGGGGATTTACGGCGATTTCCTGCGCGCGATAACGCCTGCCGATCTGCGCCTGCGCTTCTTCACGCCAAAAGCCGATTTTACCCATCAGTTCATCGCCCGCTTCACCCAGATCGACTATGCGCGGGCGATGGCCTTCATCGCCGTCGATCCCGAGAGCGGGATGATGCTCGGCGGCTCCCGTCTGGTCGCGGACCCGGATTACGTCAAAGGCGAATATGCCATCATGGTGCGCAGCGATCTGAAGGGTCAGGGTCTCGGCTGGGCGCTGATGCAGCATCTGATCGCCTACGCCAAGGCGGAGGGGTTGCAGCAGCTCCATGGCGATGTGCTCCAGGAGAACACGCAGATGCTGTCCATGTGCCGCCAGTTAGGTTTCGATGTGCGCTGCTACGAGGAAGACGTCACGCTCTGCCGCGTGACATTGCCGCTTGCCGGGTGAAGCGCTCGCCGTCATTTGGTGAGCAGCTTCTCGATCTCGTAGATCGGCATATTCACCAGATCCTTGGCGATTTCAGCCGTGAGCGCGTGCTGCACCGCCTGGCTGTAGGCGGGCCTGAGCACGCCGAGCGCGCGGGGGCGGCGACGACGATCAGCGAATGCGTTTCGTTCTTGCTGACCGCCTCGTCCAGGCGGCGGGCGATGCTTTGCAGGAACTCTGCCTCCGCCTTGCGCGTGCCAGTCGCGTCTGTTCGACGGAGCTGCGGCCGGCGCTCGCCGCATCATGGACGCGGCCGGGGCGATCGGTGCCTTGCTCGCTGGTCTTGGCGTCGTCATGCTCATGCGTTTCCTTCGTCCGCAGATTGGGAAACACCGCGTCGCCTTCATTCTCCAGAATGAGCGCCTTGCGCCCGTCGCACACAACAACCCACTCGCCGGATTTGATCTTTACCGATTCCATTGGCGTCTCCTTGTTCATGCGGCCGCTCCATTGCGCCTGAGCCGGTTGAGCGCTCCGAGCGCAAGCCATAAAGGGGCAACGCGCCCGGCCGGAAAGCGTTTCCAGAATATGCGGTGAAGATTAATTCCTCGTGCGGGATGCCCGTTTAGTGGCTCTCTTGCACGGGTGCCGCCGCGCCTGGTTGTTCCGGCCGACGGATGATGATCGCCAGGATCACCAGACCGGCAAACATCACCGTAAACAGCATGAAGATATCCGCGAACGCCATGACCGTAGCCTCACGATGGAGCAAGCCGGAAAGCTGCTTCAGCGCCATCGGCTCGGCGCTAGCGCCGAAATCCCGAAAGCGCTCAGTCATGCCCTGGAGAGCCTCCACGGCAGGCTGACGGGCCCAGTTCAAGCTCTCCTGCAACCGCGCGAGATGCAGGTCCGTGCGATCGGTGAGCAGCGTGTTGAGCGAGGCCAGCCCAACGGCGCCACCCAGATTGCGCGTCAGGTTGAAGACGGCGGAGGCATCCTTGACGCGCTCCGGCGGCAGCGTGCCCAGCGAGACGTTGTTGACCGGGATCATCGCCATCATCAGTCCAAAGCCGCGGAAGATCTGCGGCCAGAACAGCTCCCAAAAATCCCATTCACTGGTCAGATACGACATCCACCAGGTACCGATCCCGAAACTGACGAAGCCGATGATCATGAGAAAGCGCGGATCGGTCCGGCCGACCAGCCGCCCGACGATCGGCGTCGTTGCGAACATCATCATGCCGGTGACGAACATCGTCTCGCCGATCATCAGGGCGTTATAGCCGCGAATTTGGGCGAGATAGACCGGATACAGATAGGTGAGGCCGTAAAGCGCGCTGCCGACAATGAAATTGAACAGCGAGCCCACCGCATAATTGCGGTTCGAGAACGCCCTCAAATCGACGATCGGATATCGGGTCGTCAGCACGCGCCAGAAAAACGCCACAGCCGAAACCACCGAAATCGTCGCGAAGGCGAACACCGCCCGGTCGTCGAACCAATCGTTGCGCGGGCCTTCCTCCAGGACATATTGGAGCGCGCCGAGAAAGCCCGCCATGGCCAGAAAGCCGGTCCAGTCGAAATGGCGCAGCAGGCCGAAATCGGGCTCGTCGAAATCGATCAGGGTCAGCGCGGCGATGGTCACGGCGATGCCGGGAATGACGTTGATGAAGAACAGCCAGTGCCAGGAGAACTGTTCGGTGAGGTAGCCGCCGACCGTCGGGCCGATCGTCGGGGCGAGCGTCACGACGAGGCCGATCATCGGAGTGATGAGGCCCATGCGCGAGCGCGGGAAAATCATATAGGCGGAGGCGAAGACGCTCGGGATCATGCCGCCCCCGAGGAACCCTTGCACCACCCGCCAGAAGATCATTTCGTCCAGGCTGGTGGAAAGGCCGCACATGAAACTGGCGAAGGTGAAGCCCGCCGCCGCGCTGGCGAAGAGGATGCGGGTGCCGAGCGCGCGCGACAGAAATCCGGAGAGCGGGATCATGATCACTTCGGCGATCAGATAGGACGTCTGCACCCAGGTGATTTCGTCGGGGCTGGCCGACAGCCCGGCCTGAATTTCGCTCAGAGAGGCCGAAACGATCTGGATGTCCAGGATCGCCATGAACATCCCGAACACCATGCAGATGAACGCCGCGAATCGCTTGGGATCGATGCGGTCGGCTTCGGCCCGGCCGGTTTGCGGGGCGACCGGTGCCGCCGCTGCGCCCCTTGCATTCAACGTATGGACATTCGACATGGCCGCCGTCCCGTCACCGCTAATCGGCTATTGCTGCGCGCCGGACAAGGAAGGCCGCGCCTCAGCGGCCTGCGCGGCGAGCGGCTTGGCCGTCTCGCCTATCGTGTTGACGCTGACGAGCGCGGACATGCCGGGGCGCAGCAAATCATGTTCGTCCGCGCGCTGTTCTACGCGAATCCGCACCGGGACGCGCTGGACGATCTTGGTGAAATTGCCGGTGGCATTCTCCGGCGGGAGGAGCGAAAACACCGAGCCGGATGCAGGCGCAAAGCTGACGACCCGTCCCTGAAACACATGGTCGGGCATGGCGTCGACTTCGATCTCGACGAGCTGATCCGGACGCAGCCGCTTAAGCTGCGTCTCCTTGAAATTGGCATCGATATAGACGTGATCGAGCTGGACCAGACTGGCAAGCCGCTGGCTGGGCTGGACGAAATCGCCCTTCTGCACCGCGCGATTGCCGATCACCCCATCGAACGGCGCGCGAATGATCGTGAACGACAGATCGCGTTCCGCCATGGTCAGGGCGGTCTGCAATTGTTTGAGCGTGCGCTCCGCTTCGGTCTTTTGCGCCTTCAACACCTCACCGCTGGCGATGGCGGCTTCGATCGCCGCTTTGCCGCTTTGCACGGTGGCGATGGCACGGGCGTTGCTCGCTTCGGCCTGTTCCAGCGTTTGGCGGCTGGAAAAGTCGCGGGTGGCAAGGTCTTTCTGTCGGTTGAGCTCAAGCGCGGCGCGCTTGGCGTCCGCTTCCGTCGCGGTGAGCTGCGCGCGCGCCTGGTCGGTATTGGCCTGCTGCGCCTCGATCTGCCGCGCAATGCGCTCGATCCCGGCTTGCTGTACGGCGATCTTGTCCTTTGCCGTCTGCACGGCGAGCAGATAGTCGCCATCGTCGATGCGCGCGATGACGTCGCCGGCTTTCACGCGGCTGTTGTCCGTCACCTCGACGGCGGTCACATAGCCGGAAACCTTTGTGGACAGCGTGGCGATGTCGGCGTGAATATAGGCGTCGTCGGTGGATATCTGGAACCGTCCGACGGTCCACCATTGATAGCCGTAATAGAGCGCGGCTGCGATAACGAGCGGCACCACCACCATGGCCACCATACGGCGCGCCGATCCTGCCCTGGCCGGCTTTGCCGCCGCATCCGCCGCGACGATGGTTTCCGGCTGCGGACGCTCGGCGACCGGAGGCGGGCCTTCAGATGCTTGCACGGATTGAAGACCAGGGCCGGGTTGATTCCCGGTCTCCGCACTAGGAGATGTTGCGTCCGGCTCGTTTCCGGACGAAGCGGTGGTCTGCCTCATTGTGGATGTCACCTGTCTTCTCATACGCGGCACTCCGGCGAACGGTTATTGACCGAACCGTTCAGTTCACTATTTAATATACGTTGATCGCGATGAATTCAACCCTGACCGAACGGTTCGGTAAGAATTGTGGTCAGGGAGGTGATTTTAGCCTATGAGTAGTGTCATGACTTCAAATTCCGAGATAGCCGTAGTACCCCACGAGATCCAAAAGGATCGTGCCAAGTGCCGCCAGATCATGGATGGCGCTCGCATTGTATTTCTTGAGAAGGGCTTCGATGCCGCCAGCATGGGCGAGATTGCCCGCCAGGCCGGCGTCTCCAAAGGCACGCTTTATGTCTATTTCGAGAGCAAAGAGGAATTGTTCGAGGCGATTTTCGAGGAAGAAAGCCGGGCGCAGGCCGAGCAGGTCTTTGGGCTCAATCATGGCGACCGCGACGTAGAAGCGGTGCTGACTCGGCTCGGTTGCGACTTCGTGCGCTTTCTGTGCGATCCCACAAGGCTTTCGTCGCATCGGACGGTGCTCGCGATCGCGGAGAGGATGCCGGCGCTCGGCCAGCGCTTCTATGAGGCGGGGCCCGCAACCGGCGTGGCACGCGTCCGCCGCTATCTTGAAGCGCAAGTCGAGGCAGGGGTGCTGCAAATTGACGATTGCGAACTGGCTGCAGCCCAGTTTCTGGATGCCTGTCCGTCGACGATGTTCAAGCCGATGATATTTTCCTCAGCGCCGCCACCCACCGAGCAGCGTATCCGCCATGTAGTGGCCGCCGCCGTTCGGACGTTCCTTGCAGCCTATACCCGGCGGCCGGAATAAGCGCGCGCCAGCGGCGACGCTACAGGATGAACTTGCTCAGATCGGTGTTCCGCGCCAGATCGCCGATATGCAGCTGAACGTAGTCTTCGTCGATCGTGACTGCACTGGTGCCGCGATCCGAGGCTTCGAAGCTGATTTCGTCGAGCACCCGTTCCATCACCGTCGATAGCCGGCGCGCACCGATATTCTCCACGCTCGAATTCACCTGCACGGCGATATCGGCGATCGCGTCGATGCCGTTTTCCGTAAATGTCAGCGTCACGCCTTCCGTCGCCATCAGTGCGATATATTGCTTGATGAGACTGGCCTGCGGCTCGCGGAGAATGCGCCGGAAATCGTCCCGCGTCAGTGCGTTCAACTCCACCCGGATCGGCAGGCGGCCTTGCAATTCCGGGAGCAGATCGGAGGGCTTTGCCACATGGAAAGCTCCCGATGCGATGAACAGGATGTGGTCGGTCTTCACCGGCCCGTATTTGGTGCCGACCGTGGTGCCTTCGATCAGCGGCAGCAAATCGCGCTGCACGCCTTCGCGGCTGACATCGGCGCCCATCCTTTCGGAGCGCGCGCAGATCTTGTCGATCTCGTCGATGAAGACGATGCCGTTATTTTCGACGACCTTGATCGCCTCCTGAATGATCTGATCATTATCGAGCAGCTTGTCGGACTCTTCGTTGATCAGCAGCGCATAGCTGTCTTTCACCGATGTCTTGCGCTTCTTGGTGCGCCCGCCGAACGCCTTGCCCAGCATCTCGTTGATGTTGATCATGCCGATCTGGCTGCCCGGCATCCCAGGGATTTCAAAGCTGGGCATGCCGGAGCCGGTGTCTGTGACTTCGACCTCGATTTCCTTATCGTCCAGCTCGCCGGAGCGGAGCCGCTTGCGGAAGCTTTCCCGCGTCGACGGCGAGGAATTCGGCCCGACCAGCGCCGTGATGCACGCGCTCCTCGGCCAGGAGATGGGCATTGGCCTGGACTTCATTGCGCTTGCCGTCACGCACGAGGCTGACGCCGATTTCCAGCAGATCGCGGATGATCTGATCGACATCACGGCCGACATAGCCGACTTCGGTGAACTTGGTCGCCTCCACCTTCAGGAACGGCGCATTCGCGAGCTTGGCGAGCCGGCGCGAGATCTCCGTCTTGCCGACGCCGGTCGGGCCGATCATCAGGATGTTCTTGGGCAGCACTTCCTCACGCAAATCGCCTTCGAGCTGCTGGCGGCGCCAGCGATTCCGCAGCGCGATCGCCACGGCCCGCTTGGCCGCGTTCTGACCGACGATGTAGCGGTCGAGTTCGGAAACAATTTCGCGGGGGGAGAAATCAGTCATGGTCAATCTGTTCTTAGGGTTGGCAGGCGGCGAGCCAGTTCGGGCGGTATCAGCGCGTTGACGACGGCGCGGCGCAGCTGTCCGCCATCCGACGCCGAGCAGCACAAGCGAGCCGCCGAGGATCAGCAATGGTTACGGCGAACACCGTGTTATCCTGGATGGCCGTATTACGGATGACGACGAACAAGGCGGCGCCGAAATAAAACAGCCCGGCGACAAGCAGCGCGCGCCGATCGATCACCAGCGCGACGAAGGCGAGGGCGAAAATGACGCCCATGGTGATCAATGCCGCGGACAGGCTGAGATTGCTGACCTGATCCGCCCAGACAAACCCGATGGCGGCATGAACGATCAGCGGCGCGGCGCTTAAGTGCAGCCAGAAGGCGTTGTCGGCGGCGACGGTGCGGCGGTCAGGATCCTTGAGGTCGAAGGTGATGGCGATCGCGAAGGCCAGAAGGCCGAGGGCAAGGAAAACCAGCTTCAACCCGGGCACGGATGCCCCGAACACTGTCATTATTCCGGCGGCGACCGAAGCCACCAGCTGCGCCAGGGTAAAGGGAAGGCGGAAGCGGAGATAGAACAGCGCCGAGCTGAGGAACATGCCGATTGGCATCAGATACGGCATGTATCTGCTTACGGTCACCGTCTCCGGCTGTGGCCAAATGGATGGGTTATTCAGCCCGATAAACAGCAGCGCGAAACCGCCCGCCACGCCAAAGGCGATTGACAGGGCAATGCTCGGCAATGTGAGCCGCTTGGCCCTGGTGAAATATTCCGCCAGCGCCCAGGCAGCGATTCCAACTGCATAGGGCCAGGCAGAGACTGTCACCAGCTGCGCGGTATAGCCGATGCCGACCAGCAGCAAGGTGACGCCGATGGTCAGGAAGACGTCGTGCAGCCCGCGCACGAAACGAATGGATTCCGCATCCTCCGAATTCTCGTCCGGAATGCCGCGCGTCGCGCGAAACTCCGCCAGAAACGCGGTCAGCTTTTCTGCCTCCGTCCGGCCGATGACACCTGCGCCGACCGCCGCACTCAATTCGTCACTGCTCAGCATCGAGCGATTCTACGATCAGGTTGCCGTTCGTATAGACACAAATATCGGCGGCGATGGCCATGGCTTTACGCGCGACCGTTTCCGCGTCCATGTCGGTTTCATAGAGGGCGCGGGCGGCGGCGAGCGCGTAATTCCCGCCCGAGCCGATGCCCATCACGTTCATCTCCGGCTCCAGCACGTCGCCCGTGCCGGTCAGCACCAGCGTCTTGCTGCGATCGGCGACGATCATCATGGCCTCGAGCCTGCGCAGATAGCGATCGGTCCGCCAGTCCTTCGCCAGATCGACGCAGGCGCGCATGAGCTGCTCGGGATATTGCTCGAGCTTGGCTTCGAGCCGTTCAAGCAGAGTGAAGGCATCCGCGGTGGCGCCTGCGAACCCGGAGATCACATTTCCCTTGCCCAGGCTGCGCACCTTGCGCGCGTTGCCTTTAATGATCGTCTGCCCCAGCGAAACCTGGCCATCGCCCGCGATCACCACCTTGTTGCCCTTGCGGACGGTGAGGATCGTGGTGCCATGCCAATGTGGGAAGTTGGATGTGTGTTCGGTCATTATTTCGGACTTGAGAAAGCTTCGTAGCATATCGTAAACGGTGTATCCGATATCAAGCTTTCGCTGCTAAGGTGCAATCGCAATTGACAAACTTGGGCGCGGGCTTCCCCGCTATCCCCTCATGGGCGGCCCGGCGCTTCATACCGGATGGACACCATGCGCAAAGCCAGCATCAACCGCAAGACCAAAGAGACGCAGATCGCCGCCGACATTACCCTCGACGGAACGGGCGCGTATGACATCAGCACCGGCATCGGTTTCCTCGATCATATGCTGGAGCAGCTTTCGCGTCACTCGCTGATGGACATCCGGCTGCATGCGCAGGGCGATCTGCATGTCGACCAGCATCACACGGCTGAAGACAGCGGCATCGTGCTTGGGCAAGCCGTGGCGCGGGCGCTCGGCGAGAAGCACGGCATCACACGCTATGCATCGGTGTATCTGCCGATGGACGAGGCATTGACGCGTGTCGCCCTCGATATTTCCGGACGGCCGTTCCTGGTATGGAAGGTTCGGTTTCCGGCCGCGAAGCTCGGCGACATGGATACCGAGCTGTTCCGCGAGTGGTTCCAGGCCTTCGCGCA
The DNA here is from genome assembly GCA_963842775.1 of uncultured Alphaproteobacteria bacterium. Lineage (GTDB taxonomy): Bacteria > Pseudomonadota > Alphaproteobacteria > Rhizobiales > Rhodomicrobiaceae > R-RK-3. The sequence continues at coordinate 486,583 of CAWJHQ010000001.1, forward strand.
GAACGCCGGGATCACCTTGCATGTCGAAAATCTTTACGGCGAGAACTCGCATCACATCGCTGAAACTTGCTATAAGGGCCTGGCGAAGGCGCTGAGGGCGGCAATGGCGATCGACGCCGCGCTCGAAGGGCGGCTGCCGACGACCAAAGGCACGCTTGGCGGCTAGCAGGCAGGAAAGGACAGCCGGTGCAGACTTACACCGTTCATGAACCGCGCGTTGGTCCCGAGGATATCGAGGAACGCGCCGGCAAATTGGTCTTCGTGAAGGAAGGGCTTTCCCTCTGGGCATTGATCGCGCCGGCAATTTGGCTGCTGGTCAACCGCGTCTGGCGGGGGCTCCTGGCCTATGTGGTGCTCAGCGGCTCGCTTATGGCCGGGCTGATGGCGATCGGAGCAGGCGAACAGGCAATCATCTGGGGCGGCTTCGTTCTCAACCTCATTTTTGCGTATGAGGCGCGCGATCTTTATCGCGGGTCGCTGGAGCGGAGGGGTTACGGTCTGATCGGTGTCGTTTCCGGCAGGAACCTGGAAGAATGCGAACGGCGCTTCTTGCAGGAATGGCTGCCGGAAGCCAGGAGCCAGCGCTCGCGGCTGATGGCGATGTCCGCGACCGGCATGGCCTTGCCGGGAACGCCGCCGCGTCTGCAGGGCGAACCGGTGATTGGAATGTTCCCGGCCCATGGTGGGTAGCCGGCCATGAATCTCGCGATTATCGACTATGGCTCCGGCAATCTGCATTCTGCCGCGAAAGCGTTTGAGCGCGCCGCAATGGAGGCCGAAACCGGCCACACGATCCATGTCACAGCCGATCCGGACACGGTCCGCCGCGCCGAGCGCATCGTGCTGCCGGGCGTTGGAGCCTATGCGGATTGCTGGGCAGGCCTCAATGCCGTCGACGGAATGATCGAGGCGCTGGAGGAATGCGTCACGCGCGGCGGCAAGCCGTTCCTCGGCATTTGCGTCGGCATGCAGCTTCTCTCCGAGCGCGGCCATGAATATCGCGTCACCGAAGGCCTCGGCTGGATCAAAGGCGAAGTGCGGCTGATCGAGCCCGCAGAACGCAGCGCTGAAGATCCCGCATATGGGCTGGAATACGCTGAATGTGAGGATGGATCACCCGCTCCTAAAAGGCATACCAGCAGGGAGAGACGGCTGGCATGCCTATTTTGTGCATTCATACGGATTGATGAATGCGGAGCAGGACGAGTTGGTCGCCGAGACGGAATATGGTGGGCCCATCACGGCGATCGTCGCCAATGGCAATGTTGCCGGTACTCAGTTTCACCCGGAAAAAAGTCAGAAGCTGGGCCTCAGGCTGATTGCAAATTTTCTTCAGTGGCGGCCGTAAGCAGGCGCGATTCGGCTCGCGGCAATTCCTTGGAAAGCACGCTGGCGAGAAGTTTCACCGGCGCCCGTTCATAGGACGAGATTGCGCTCATCCGGCAGGGTGCGCCGGGGGCGATGTCCATGCCGGCGATGTCCTCGCCGGCCTCGCAGATATAAAGCTTGTCGCCGGTGATGAGATGATCGCCGAGGAAGCCGCGGATCTCAGCCGCCGACAGATCGGTCTCGATGATCCAGAGATTGGCAAGCGGATGCTCCCAATCCTCGCCCAGCCGCTTGATCTCGGCGGTCAAGTCGGAATAGTTGTTGCCGGGCCGATAGAGGTCATAGGAAATGATGTAGCGCCGCATGAGGTCCCAAGTCCGATCCAAAATTTCGGAAAACTCAGCTCCAGACGCGGGCACAAAAAGGAGCGCACACTTACGCTCGAATTAACGGTTTGAGTGTCACAGATCGTTGTGGCTCATTTTAGGCGGATGTTAACGGATGATCCTTTTTCCAGCCATCGATTTAAAAGACGGCCAATGCGTCCGCCTCCGCCAGGGTCTGATGAGCGAGGCGACCGTGTTCGGAGATGATCCGGCGGCACAGGCGCGCGCCTTTGAAAAGCTCGGCTTCGAATATCTGCATGTCGTTGATTTAAATGGCGCTTTCGAGGGAGAGCCGGTTAATGTCGTGGCGGTCAGATCGATATTACATAGCCTATCAATTCCGATGCAGCTCGGCGGTGGAATCCGATCGCTGGCGCAGATCGAAAACTGGCTGAATGAAGGTGTCGCCCGTGTCATTTTGGGCACTGTGGCTGTGCGCGACCCGCAGCTCGTGCGCGAATCCGCGACCGCGTTTCCGGGGCGAGTCGCGGTCGGCATCGATGCGCGTGACGGCCGCGTTGCGATCGAGGGCTGGGCGGAGAGCAGCGAGCTGTCGGCAACCGAGCTGGCGCGGCGGTTCGAGGATGCCGGCGTCGCGGCGATCATCTATACGGACATCTCGCGGGACGGTCTTTTGACCGGCCTCAACCTCGAAGCGACGGCCGCATTGGCGCGTGACGTTTCGATCCCGGTGATCGCCTCTGGCGGCCTTGCCGGCATCGAGGACATCAAGCGCTTGGCGCAGCCCGAATTTTCGATGCTGGCCGGAGCCATTGCGGGCCGCGCACTCTACGATGGCCGGCTCGATCCAGCCGAAGCGCTGGCGCTGCTGGCCGCAGCAAAGGAAGCAGCATGACGAGCATCGACCTGATCTATGCAACTTGGCCGAATGTACCCGACGGGGCGAAATGGTACAAATTCGCCGATGCGGCGCGGTCGGGCGGGTTGACCGCAAGTCTTCAGCAGGGCGGTCACGATGTGCGGGAGCATATCCTCGACTGCGGAAGGGGATGGCGCGACGGATCTGAAAGCGGCATTCCAGCTTGGCGCCGAAATTGCCGCCAAGGTTCGGGGGAGCGTCGCAGGTGGCGGTTTCCCGATCCTGGTTTGCGGGAGCTGCTCGGTGGCGGCGCTCGGTATGATCGCCGGACTGGGAAATGACGGCACGGGCATTCTCTGGATGGACACCCATCCCGATCTCAATACGCCGGAGACGACGATCAGCGGATTGTTCGAGGGCATGGCCCTCTCCAAGGTGCTCGGCTCCTGCTGGCAGCGGATGTCGCAAGAGATTGCCGGGTTGCAGCCGCTTCCAGCGCGGAACGCCTGCCTCTATGATTGCAGGGACACCGACCCGGCGGAGCGGGAGATCATCGAGCACGACGCCATCCGGCGCGCGCAGGACAGCAAGTCGGCGGCCTCGGCCTTGCGCCACTGCACCCGCGTTTACCTGCATCTCGACATGGATGTGCATGACTCGGCGTATTTCCGCGCCAATGGCTACGCGTTTCCGGGCGGTCCTTCGCCGGAGAAGGTGCGTCGCGATCTGGTGGGCCTCGTAAGGGAATTGCCGGTTGCGGCGTTGTCGCTGACGAGCCTCGACCCCGATCTGCCGGACGCCGAAAAGGCGCTCGCCTGTGCGGCCGCTCACATCAAGGCCGTCTGTGACGCGCGTAAGGCGGCCTGATGCTGAAAACCCGCATCATTCCCTGCCTGGACGTCAAGGACGGCCGCGTCGTAAAGGGCGTGAACTTCGTCGATCTGCGCGATGCGGGCGACCCGGTCGAGGCCGCCGCCGCGTATGACGCGGCGGGTGCGGACGAGCTCTGTTTCCTCGACATCACTGCGAGCCACGAGGACCGGGCGACAATCTTCGATGTAGTCAGCCGCACCGCCGAGCGTTGTTTCATGCCGCTGACAGTGGGCGGAGGCGTGCGCGAAACGGAAGACATCCGCAAGCTGCTGCAAGCGGGCGCCGACAAGGTGTCGATCAATACCGCAGCCGTGAACGACCGCCAATTCGTCGCGCGAGCGGCGGAGAAATTCGGCGTGCAGTGCATCGTCGTGGCCATCGACGCCAAGCGCGTTTCCGCCGATGGCGAGCCGTCACGCTGGGAGATCTTCACCCATGGCGGCCGCAAGCCGACCGGCATCGACGCCGTCGCCTACGCCCGCGAGGTCGTCCAACTCGGCGCGGGCGAAATCCTCCTGACCTCGATGGACCGCGACGGCACGCGCGCCGGTTTCGACATTCCGCTGACCCGAGCGATCTCCGACGCGGTGACCGTGCCGGTGATCGCCTCGGGCGGCGTCGGCACCCTCGACCATCTCGTGGAAGGCGTGCGCGATGGCCATGCCAGCGCGGTGCTCGCCGCCTCCATCTTCCATTTCGGCGATCACACGATTGGCGAGGCCAAGCGGCACATGGCCGCCGCCGGCATCGCCATGCGGCTGGATTGACGGGTTGGCGCGCCAGAGTATCGTCGCTTGGAGCCGGCTGTCGGTAGTGCGTAATATTTACGCGCAAATAGTTAGTGACACGGGTGCCGATACCGTCGGCACCCGACATGTTATACAGAACCTGCCGGCTGCAGGATGCATCTGGTGAACCACTCACCATATACATTGGTATGCCCGCACAAATGATATGAGCGTTCCAGCTCTTGCCGTAGGGGCTTTAACGTCGGATCCGGTTTACTGGTGCGCTTTTCTTCTTCTGAGAGCGCCGGCGTCCAGTTTATTATTCTTCATCCGTCTGATCAAAGATCATCGTTTTCCAACTGCGCAGGGTGAGAACAAGTTTATCGCCCTGTATTGCATGCTTGACCATTTGGCAATCCCCGGCGTCGCAACAATTGGTTGTTGCGTAGGGGTCGTATCCCTTACGAGAAATCGTCCCACCGTGCCTTTGCTCGCTCGTGACTGGTGGCATTCTATTTGAATGCTCTTCTACATGTACACGACCTGAATTGATCCATCCTGCTACAGACAATTCCGCAAATGATAATCAAAAGCCTCAAATATAACATCAACATTCTCCCATATCGTAGCGCAATTTTACACGACGTAATGATAGAGTGCAGTCGATTTTTTGCAAACGCAGCAGGCGAATGCTATAAATCATCGCATGAATGCACGGGAGATTTCTACGTATTTTCTTCTTAATTCTTATCCCAGGGGAGTTACTTCTAGCGCGATAAATCTTCACGCCGTTTCTCGCGCAACGTGCAATGGCGGCTGCATTTGCTGTGATGCGCCTGGATTAAGGATCAGGGCGATATTTGAGCCCGCTAGCCGGATCGTCGATGGTTCCGCGCTCCGCGTCTAGAGAGGCTCGCCTGTGGATTGCGCCTGAATGGTCTGCCCCGCTGCTGGCTAACCGTGTGGCAATCCATCAACATTTAACCAATTGATTCGCAGCAGGCAGGCGGGGGCGCAAAAGCATGGCGAGTGCAGCTCTGGGCTATTCGGAATATACGGTGGATCTCTGGTGGACCGATCTGAACACCACGGAGATCGGCCTCTTCCAGCATTCCCGCCATCGGGCGAAAAGCCGGCAATTCAGCAAGGATTCCGACGTCATCGGCGCGGTCGATGTGAATGGCGAGCGCACCGGACTGCTCACCTATCGCCGTGGTCTGTGGGAAGAGGCCGAGGGGATGAACAAGCGGCTGGTCGTCAAGCTGTTCTCCGAGGAAATGAGCTGGCGCGGCACGCTCGACATGCTGATGGGCCGCAGTCTGCAATTGACACTAGGTGCGCACGGCTTTCCCGTGGCGGCTTTCAGTCTCAATATTGCCGGCCACGAGCAGATCATCAATGTCGAACGCTCGGCGCGCAAATGGCCGTTCATCCCTGAGGATTATTCCTTCTTCCTCCTCGACGACAAAAAAGCGCGCTTCTACCGGCTGCGGCGCGATTGGATCAGCATCGGCGCGGATTACACGCTTTACGATGAAAAGGGTGAGCGCGTCGGCCATTTGAACGGGCGGGTGTTGAATCTCGGCGGGCGTTGGGATGTGCGGATCAGGGACGATCACGCCAATAGCCGCTTGAACGGCATTCTTCAGCTCTTCTGCGGGATGCTGCGTTTTCGCGCGGCCTGCGAACGCCACATAAGAGGGCTAAGCCGTGAGATGAGGCGCGGCAAGCTCGATGCGCAGCTGGAAACGCACGAGATCGATCTCTATCAAAATCCGCGCCGGACGAATTCTTAGAGCATTTTCCAGCAAAGTGGGTACCGGTTTGCGTCGCGAAAATGCGACCAGACAAAGAGATAGAGCCCCGTTCCGATGCAATCGGAACGGAAATGGCTCTAGGCGCTGCCGTCGACCATCTCGATATAGCGGCGAACGACATCCTTCGGTGCGCCGTCAGCCGCGACGGCACCCGTCATGGAAGAGTATGGCCCTATCGTATCCCGCGATGAGGTCAAAATCATGCGTGATGGTGATGATGGTCTGTTCGAGCCCGTCCATGATCGCGGATAAGCGGCGCCGCGCGGCAAGATCGAGCGAGTTCATCGGCTCGTCGAAAATGATGTAGCGCGGCTCCATGATGAGGACTGAGAGCAGCGTAAGCAGCTTCTGTTCGCCGCCGCTCAGCAGGTGAGCCGCGGAATTGCGCCTGTCGCTTAGGCCGTGAGCTGCGAGCATATCGCTGACGCGCGCGGCGATCTCCGCTTTCGGCAGGTTCAAATTCTCAAGCCCGAAGGCGAGATCCTCCTCGACGGTCGGCATCACGATCTGATGCTCGGGGTTCTGGAACACGTAACCGACCAGCCGGCGAACGTCGCGCCCCTTCTTCCGCGCTGAAATGCCGTCGACCAGCACTTCGCCCTTTTGCGGCACCACCAAGCCATTGAGCGTGCGCGCCAGCGTCGTCTTGCCCGAGCCATTCGCACCGATAATCGCGATCCTGCGCTCTACAAGCGTGAGCGAGACATCCCGCAGGACGCTGCGTCCATCGAAAGCGTGGCTGATACCGCAAATCTCGATCATGCGCGAATGGGTCTCGCCGCGCTGGCAAGCGGGAATAGTGTTGAATGGAATCGAACGATGTCCTACGACTGGAAACAATGCAATATTGTAACAATGTTCTCACTCGCGAATGATAGCGCGGCGTACCGTCGACATGACAGATAATCTCTTTCCTCAGCCGGAGCATGATCATGGGAGCTGCGTCGAGCACGCAGTGGCTCGCGCCCACGCCATCTGTGCCGAGAGATCGGTACGGCTCACGCCCTTGAGGGAATCCGTCCTGCGGGTCCTTTTGTCATCCCATAAGGCTCTCGGAGCTTATGACATCATCGAAGAGCTGCAAGCGGATGGCCGCAGGCTGGCTCCGATCTCGGTCTACCGCATCATCGATGTGCTCCTGGAAGCCGGGCTCGCGCACCGGCTGGAGAGCCGGAATGCATTCTTTGCCTGCCTTTCGGAGCATGATAACGCCAATTCCATGCTCGTTCTTGTCTGCGAGGGCTGCTGCCGGGTCGCCGAAGCCGAAGCACCCGAGGCTTGGCGCGCCATCAAGCGGATGACGCAGTCCAGCGGCTTCGCGGTAACGGATACCGTGCTCGAAATCCAAGGCAGGTGCGCGGATTGCCGAGCTGCGCCCGGCAAAGCGGCTTGAGGAGACAGCGATGAGCCTTTCACCGGCAATTCCATTCCCGTCCCGCGATGCTGAAACCGCCGCCGCCGTCGGGGCCGAACTCGTCTCGGCGCAAGGCGTCGGCCTGACGCTTGGTGGACGCCAGATCCTGGTCAACGTCGATGTTGCTGTTCATGCCGGGGAAATCGTCACGCTCATCGGGCCGAATGGCGCGGGCAAGACAAGCCTTGCACGGCTGCTGCTCGGCCTCGTCAAGCCGACGGCGGGCAAGGTCACGCGGCTGCCCGGTCTGCGCGTCGGCTATGTGCCGCAGCGTTTTCCGGTCGATGCGACGATTCCGATCAATGTGCGCCGGTTTCTGACGCTTGGCGTGCAGGTGTCGCTCCCGGCGGTGCGGTCTGTACTGCAGGAGGTGAGCGCTCTGCATCTGATGGATAGGCCGATCGCGGTTTTGTCCGGCGGCGAGTTTCAGCGCGTCTGCCTGGCCCGCGCGCTGATCGGGATGCCGAAGCTCCTGGTGCTGGATGAGCCGGCGCAGGCGCTGGACTATGCCGGGGAAATGCAGCTCTACGAGCTGATCGGGGACATCCGCAAGAGGCGCGGCTGCGGGATTTTGCTCATCTCGCATGATCTGCATGTCGTGCTCGGCGCCAGCGACCGCGTGCTCTGCATCAATGGCCATGTCTGCTGCGAGGGCATCCCGGAAAAGGTGGCGAGCCACCCCGAATATGCGCGGCTTTTCGGCCGCGAGGCGGGCAAGGCGGTCGCGGTCTATCGCCATCGGCACGACCATGAGCATGATCTGTCTGGCGCCGTGAAATGCGGCGACGATTGCGGCCACAGCCATGATTGACGATTTTCTTTGGCGGGCCGGGCTGGCCGGATTTGGCATCGCGCTCCTGACCGCGCCGCTCGGATGTTTCGTGGTGTGGCAGCGCTTGGCGATGTTCGGCAACAGCATCGCGCATTGTGGCCTGCTCGGCGTTGCGCTCGGAATTCTGCTCAGCATCGATTTGACGGTCGGCGTCATTGTCGTATCGCTGTCGCTCGCGGCGCTGCTGATCGGCATGCAGGGACAGAAGCTGCTTCCGCAGGATACGTTGCTCGGCATCCTCGCTCATGCGGCGCTGGCAGCGGGCCTGCTCGCGGCGACCTGGGTCGGAGGGGCGAGGCTCGACCTGATGGGCTATCTGTTCGGCGACATATTGGCGGTCTCGAACAGCGATCTATGGTGGATTCTCTTTGGGCTCGCCGCAGTGGGCGGGCTGATGCTGTGGCTGTGGCGGCCGCTGCTCGCGATCAGCGTACATGAGGAAATGGCTGCCGCGGAGGGCGTGCCCGTCGCGCTAATCCGGTCCGCATTCATGCTGTTGATCGCCTTCACGGTGGCGCTCAGCATCAAGATCGTCGGCATCCTGCTGATTACCGCGCTGCTTATCATTCCGGCTGCCGCCGCCCGCGCATTTGTCTCGACGCCGGAACAGATGGCGATTGCGGCGGCCGGATTCTCGGCGATCGGCGTGCTCGCGGGGCTCGGCATGTCGCTGCAACTGGACACGCCAGCCGGCCCCTCCATCGTCCTGGTGCTGACCGCGCTGTTCATCGCCTCTCTGCCCTTTCTCCTGCGTAAAAACAGCCGATAAGTTTTCCAGCTCTGGCAACCGTGGCGTCTCTCAACTATTTAGAGTACAGCGATCCCTTGGTAATTTGCCTGCGTGGCTTGGAGTAAGGAATGCTGTACGAACTGGCGCCTAGGCGCAAAACACTCGCCGTGAAGGTGGCCGACGTCTCGGTCGGCGGCGGCGCGCCGGTGGTCGTGCAGTCCATGACCAACACCGATACGGCCGATATCGAGAAGACGGCATTGCAGGTGGCGCAACTCGCGCAGGCCGGATCGGAGCTTGTCCGTATCACCGTCGACCGCGACGAAGCAGCGGCGGCCGTACCGCACATCCGCGACAAGCTGGCGGCAAGGGGCGTGAAGGTGCCGCTGGTCGGCGATTTCCACTATATCGGCCATAAATTGCTCGCCGATCACCCCGCCTGCGCCGAGGCGCTCGACAAATATCGTATCAATCCCGGCAATGTCGGCTTTCGCGCCAAGCGCGATCTTCAATTCTCGAACATCATCGACATCGCGCTGAAGAACGGCAAGCCGGTGCGGATCGGCGTCAATTGGGGCAGCCTGGACGAGGAATTGCTGACCCGGCTGATGGACGAAAATGCCTTGCTGCCCGAGCCCAGGGACGCTCGCGCCGTGCTGCATGAGGCGATCGTGCAATCGGCGCTGCTCAGCGCCGAGCGGGCGGTGGAACTCGGCATGGCGGCTGACCGCATCATCCTCTCCGCTAAGGTCAGCGCGGTGCAGGATCTTATCAGCGTCTATTCGATGCTGGCGGCGCGCGGAAATTACGCGCTGCATCTCGGGCTTACCGAAGCCGGCATGGGTACCAAGGGCATCGTCGCATCGACCGCCGGCATCGGCATTCTGCTTCAGCAGGGTATCGGCGACACGATCCGCGTCTCGCTGACGCCGACGCCGGGCGAGGCCCGCACTCGCGAGGTCGAAGTCGCTCAGCAGATCTTGCAGACGATGGGCCTGCGGTCCTTTGTGCCGGTCGTCGCCGCCTGTCCGGGCTGCGGGCGAACCACGAGCACGCTGTTTCAGGAACTCGCTTCCGACATTCAGAACCACATCGCGGCCAGCATGCCGGAATGGCGCAAGACCTATCCCGGTGTCGAGGCGATGACCGTCGCAGTGATGGGCTGTATCGTTAACGGGCCAGGCAAGTCGAAGCACGCGGATATCGGCATCAGCCTGCCGGGAACGGGCGAGAGCCCTGCGGCGCCGGTTTTCATCGACGGCAAGAAGGCGCTGACATTGCGCGGGCCCGCCATCGCCGACGATTTCAAGAAATTGGTGCAGGAGTATATTGAGCGCAGGTTTGGGCGAGGCGAAGCCGGCAGTTCCATCCGCGCCGCCGAGTGATCAGAGTGGCTTGTTGCGCGGTACGTTGAAGCGCTGAAGGTCGATTTCAGGAGGTTCGCCGCGCAGCGCCGAGCGGTAGCAGGTAAGCACGCCCTCGGAGCGCAGCGCATCTTCAAACTGCGGTCCAAACAATACCCCGATCCCGGCAGTCAGGTCCCGCCCCGCTTCCCTTTGTTTCTGCACGATGCGCAGCACAGCCGCGCGGCATGGGTCGAAGGTGCCGACGGCCCAGTAGAAATAAAGATGTATGCTGGCGAGCAAGACGATTGCCAGACCGAGGACGAATGAGACGATCCGCATATAAGAGTCTTTCGTGCAGATTACGTGGCCGGGAAAGGAAGCGGCGGACCGCAGTCCGCCGCTTGAGTTCTCTTGTCGATGTGCCAGCGCAGGACGCCCGCGCAGTTAATAGGCCGTAGCACCTTCGCGAAAAACGCTCAGGAACCGCTGCCGGGCATATTCGCACCGACGGTTTTTGCACCGTCCTGGACCACGCGGACGGTCAGCGCCCGAATCTCTTCCATCTGCTTGGCATATGACTCCATCAATTCGCGAACATAATTGTTCTGCATCTCGATGACTTCATTGATCTGCTTGGCGTCTGCGAGCTTTAGCGCAAAGCGAAAATTGGCGTCCGCGTTCATCCGCGTATATTCCGCCATTTTTTCGTTGAGTTGCTTCAACCCGTCCGTAGCCGGATTCGTCGGCCCCTCGAAATTCGACATCGCTTGTTGGCTGGCGGAGATGAACGTTTCAAAGGCCTTGCGCGCCTGATCGATACTGGCCTTCATGATGCTTCGCACCAACTCCGGCATTTCGGCAAAATGCGGCATTTCCTGCATGGCGAACCCTCCATTTCGGTGAATTGGGATGACGGGCAATCAGTGGCTTTCGATTGTGCCATCGCGCCTGAACGTTCAGCAGACGGTTAGAAAGAGATCAGCTTGAATGCGCCGCTGCGTCGCTCTGTATCAACTTCCCTCCGAGTCGGGGTGAAGTCAACTGCGGTTGCCCTGTCAAAGTGATTTGCGCTGGTGATTCTTGGTATTGTTAACACTTGCTCGACGAATCACGCAGGGCCGCTCGGCCGCAGTGAAGGCTTGGCTCTCATCAACACCGATGAGAATCCAGCTAAGGGAGCTTCCCACTTCGAAAATCTGGGCGCTTACCTGTCATAGGGCCGGCGACGGGTCGTGATCCCTGCCCAAGTCGCGAACGGCGGGAAAGTTCCGGCTCCGATGGCCGCGCTGCCTGATGGGTTGGGACGCACCTTGCGTCGTCTTAGGCACCGCGAGCAACAGTCTCGGACCGGTAAGCCGCACGTCTTCGAGCACGATGAACAGCCGCGAGAGTGAGCGAACCGCGGAGCAGCCAATTGAACGGCCTTTCAGCGTCGGGTCCAGCCGGATCCGGCTTGCTGTCCATTGCATCTTGCGAGAATATCGATCGCCGAAGACGGTCGCGCCAAGTATCTGCACTATGAGACGCGAACTCATTCCGTCTTGGTTGCGGTCGGCTTGAACAGCTTCCAAAGCGGACGTTTGACGGTGGTGGACAATTTCACCATGGTATCAATGGAAATATTCGAGACGCCGGTTTCTATCTCGGAAATGTGCGATTGGGCAACGCCCGTCAGGCGATGTACATCCCGTTGGCTTAGCCCAACCCGCATTCGTGCCTCTCGAAAATTCTGTCCAAATATCTCCCTTTCGGATTGACTATCCACGCCGGGCATTTTGTTCTTGGACATGGGAAGTGACCCATATTGTTTTAATGCATGTAAAAATAATTATCTGAATACATTTCAGTCATCGGATTGCAGCAAATTATGCTTTTGATAGGATACAGTCAACGGCAAGGATACTATGGAAAACTCGCGTGTCTTACCGTCAAAAAAGAGCTTAACTGTGATTGAGGCAGGCAAGGGCGGGAGCTCCCGCACAGTTCATTTGCTCGTGACCGGGAGGGTGCAGGGGGTTTGTTTTCGCGCCTGGACGGCAGAGCTTGCTGAGACGCTGAGCCTGGAAGGCTGGGTCAGAAACCGGCGCGACGGTTCCGTCGAAGCGCTGATTTCGGGAAGCGCGGACGCAGTGGAGCAGATGGTCAGATCATGTCACCAAGGGCCGCGTTATGCGCAAGTTGCCCAGGTCGAAATTATCCAGGAAGGCGGGCCCGTGCCTTCCGGTTTCGCAATTCTGCCGACGACCTGATGCTTCGAGTTGCGAGTGGGGCGCTGGAAGCCGGAAAATTGCGCGAAACAAAGCGAATGGCGCAAAACACCTGAACGAAGTGAACGTGTCGGCGCGCCTGAGCGGCGGACCCTTTATCAGATCGGTAGGCCGCTCTATCCATTTGTTTGCGCATCGGATTTGTCCAAAAACCGCTGCGCACTTTTTGGTCCGATGCGCTAGCCCCTGCGCCGCGCAGGCGGGATTAGAGAATCTTTCAGCAATGGAACGCCCACTGGCTGCGCGAAGATGCGGCCAAGCATTCAATCAAATGGAATTGGTCTGGATACTTATCGCAAGGTCGGCGCCGGTCTTTGGGATCGCGGATCAGGAAAACTGCACCACCTGACCGCCGCGCTCAATGCCGCGAGTGATCGCGGCTCGGCCTGGGCCCGCCTTGTCCACGCTGATGGGCAGGCCATATTGCGACGCCATTACACTGCTGATGATAGCGGCATAGAACCCTTCGGCTGTATGCGGCACGGCGGAGGATTCCTGCATCACCCGCGCGACCATGTCATAGGCCGCAGCCCAGGCATTGCTGATTTCGGGTGTGAGGTCCGGGCCGAGCAATCGGGTCAGCATCGTCAGCAATGCTTCGCCGAGGATTGCATAATGCTCATCCTCGACGTCGTAAGACATATGTCGACGCCCCAGATCCGCGATGTCCTCGGAGATCGTCGCGATATGATCCAGGCTTCTGACGATCGTACCGAGCATCTGAATAAATTTGAGCTTATGCCGTGACATATCGTCAGGAAAGAGCCGCTGCAGTTCCGGAGCCAGCTGGAATAGTTCGTCGTAAAAAATCCTGCCGGCTTCATGAGATTGCCGGCCAACGTTCTTAAAACTCTCCTGAACAAGCGCGACCTGCGTTGGCGTCATTACTGTACGGACTATAAATATATAGCCGCCATATTGTGCCAAGCGAATTTTACTCACTGTCATATCCCTCCTATTCGGCCGAGATTGAGCTTTTTTACCTCTACTCAAAAAAGAGATGCTTATTCAACCCTTCTTTACACGCCAAAGGTGACGACCGCGTTTTCACTTATGCAGTATTGATTGAATTTTTGGCCGATCGCGAACCCAGGATTCCAAGGAGAATGAACTGACGTAACGGACCTCGATCATCCCCGCCGCTTGAAGAGAACCTCGATATCTTCCGCATTTTCTGTCGCATCCAGCCGAGCCTTCATGTCATTATCCGGTTCGATTTCATCGTCTTCGGGACTGTTCATGCCTTCCAGCATTGCGTTGACCACGATGTCATAGGCCGCGCTCCAGGCATCCTTAACTTCATCCGTCGCCTCTGGTCCGAGCGTCTTGTCGAGCGCCCATACAAGCGCCGACTTCATGATCGCGTAATCTTCCAATCGAACGCCGTATGCGGCATGGAGCTTTCCGGACCAGAACGCGCCCGGCAGCACCGCCCTGCTGGAGGCTTCTGCTGTCACGGGGAGTGAAACGATCGCACGCAGGTAGAGCTGAACCACCTCTTTGATGACCTTCATGAACTTTGATTGCTGCGCTTTCAGATCGGTTCGAAACAGCGGCCGAATCTCCGGGGCGATCGTGAAAAGCCGGGCGTAGAAGATCGCGCCGAATTGATCGGCCATCGGCTCGATCTTGGCGTAGCTGCGTTGCAATAGTCTAAGCTGTGCTGGCGTCATGCGGATGGCCAAACAAATGTGAGGGCGGAATCGCCGGTCCAAGGCTCTCCACCAGGCGGTGCTTGGCAACGCACAATCGTGTTGCGCCCGGCAGGGTAAGGGCAGAAAACTTCATGTCTGGCAGCATCGAACCATCGTTCTGGGCGAGTTCACTTCGGAGACGGGTATTCCATGTGATGCCTGGCGAACTGCACGGGAAAGATGGCCGGATCGAAAAATACCGCAGCGAAACAACGCAATATTGCCAGATGGTACAATCCGCATTCCCAATTTAGCTCATATATTTGCGCTGGGCCATGGCCATGGGTTCAAGATTATTTGAGAGGAAACTATGGGCGTGTCGTGCCTTGATGGGGAATACGTAATACCCCATAGGTCGAAGCCGATAATGAATTGTTGTGACATTAAACCGAAGAGCTCTCAATGGCGCGATCATTAGATAGACCTGGAATCGAGTGTGAATTTTGAGTGCAAGATTACGCCCATGTTGTTAGGTTCCTTGCATGGGTTGCACTCCTTCCGACGGCTACCGCATCGCTCCGGTCGCTTAGCCGCGCGCTGTCGCAAATAGAGCTGGCATAAGACGGCTTTTCAGATTGAATTCGCGGTCATGGACAAAGCAGGCACCGTTCTCCTCGTTTCTCCGCCCAATCAAGACTGGGCGCCGGTCAAGGCATTGCTGACGGAGCAATATGGCTATCGCGTTCTGCAGGCTCTCTCGGCGGCGGAGGCACGAACGACCCTCGCTGATGCTCATGTCGATCTGGTGATTGCCGAAGACGGCGATAGTGGTGCTGACGGCGTGGCTCTGCTCTCCGGTCTTCGGGTCTCGCACCCGGAACTCATCAGGGTTTTGGCTTTGCCCGCGCAATATGCGCGCGTCCAGACGGCGATTTCGCAGGCGTCCGTATACCAGTTCCTGCGCAAGCCACTTGATCCGCAGCAGGTGGGATTGGTGGTCAAGCGCGGCCTTGAGGCACGGGAATTGGCCAAGCGTCATCGGCTGCTGGCGCGCGAATTCAAGCTTTCATCCGACTTGATGGAGTTCGACCGGCCGGTCCTGCCGATGCGTAATGAAAGCCTACGCTTCGAAAAGCTCGTCTATGTCAGCGAGAAAATGACGGAAATGTGCGATCTCGCACGGAAGGCCGCCAAAACGGATCTTCCCATTCTGATCCAGGGGGAGACAGGGACCGGCAAGGAACTGCTCGCTCGCGCCGTACATTTCAATTCCTACCGCCATGCCAGCCCGCTGATGATCCAGAATTGCGGCGGCATGCCTGATGAACTGCTGCATTCCGAGTTGTTCGGCCATAAGCGAGGCGCCTTCACCGGGGCGATTTCCGATCGACTCGGCCTGTTTCGCGCCGCCGACGGCGGGACGGTCTTCCTCGACGAAATTTCAGACGTGTCCAAGACCTTCCAGGTGAGCCTGTTGCGCTTCCTGCAGGAGGGGGAAGTGAAGCCCCTCGGCTCGGACAAGACCCAGACCTGCGATGTCCGGGTGCTCGCAGCGTCGAACCGGCCGCTTAAGACGCTTGTCGCCACCGGAGAATTTCGCCAGGACTTGTATTTCCGATTGCGAGGCTTCGAGTTCGAAGTGCCGCCCTTGCGCGAACGCCCCGAGGATATTCCGGCCCTTGCTGAGTTTTTTACCGCCAAGCACAGCGCTTCGGTGGGCCGCAAGATCCTGGGCATCTCGGCGAAGGCGCTGGAAAAGCTGGAGGCTTACGAATTTCCCGGCAACATTCGGGAGTTGGAGAATGAAGTGCGGCGGATGCTGGCGCTTGCGAAAGACGGTGAGTATCTGACAACCCAGCATATGTCGCCGGGAATTCTCGAGGCGTCGGCGCGCCGGCCCATTCAGCCAGCTTCGCAATTCCTGCCGGAAGGCGACACACTGAAGGATCGCGTCGAGAGCCTGGAACGCCATCTCGTGCGGGAGGCGCTTGCCCGCTATCGGTGGAACCAGAGCCGCGTCGCCGAGGAGTTGGGGTTGTCCCGCGTCGGGCTCGCGAATAAGATCAAACGATACGGTCTCGATGAGCAGCTTTGATGGCCGAGGACGATAATGGATCCATATCGCCGAGCGCGGCCAGTGTCGTTCGCTTCCCGCAGTCGCGTGTTTCACCTAGGGGCGCCAGCGGCGGCTTCAATGATCTCGGACTAAGCAACCTTGCCAGATATCTCGGTGCGCCGGGACGTCAGGGCACCGGACATTGGTGCAGCCGCTGTCACGGCATATGGTTTGGCTATGTGCTTGAAGTGACCTGCCCGAAATGCGGCGGACGGCAAGGCTGATGTCGCGGAATATTCCATAAATAAAGAAAACATTCTTTACGCTGCAAACAAACTTTGCAGTGATAAATCGCCATGTGGCGAAACATTCCTCCGATAAATCCCTCCGATATAAGTAAACATACCTAGGTTTGTCGCGGAATCGTGTTTGGCACGACTCTTGCTGTTCCTTTGTAACGAGAAGCAGACGGGCAAAAATGCTTCTGATCAACTGGAGGAAGCAATGGCAAATCTATTATGGCTTCAGGGCGGCGCCTGCTCCGGCAATACCATGTCGTTCTTGAACGCGGAGGAGCCGAGCGCGTGCGACCTGGTGACGGATTTCGGCATCAACGTCCTCTGGCACCCTTCGCTCGGTCTGGAGCTGGGAGACAATCTTCGGCGAATATTGAAAGCACTCATCTCCGGCGAAATGCCGCTGGATGTGTTCGTCTTCGAGGGCACGGTTATCACCGCGCCGAACGGCACCGGCGAGTGGAACCGCTTTGCCAGCCGTCCGATGAAGGATTGGGTCGCGGAACTGGCCAATGTTGCGAGTTACACTGTCGCCATCGGCGACTGCGCGACTTGGGGCGGCATCCCGGCGACGGAACCAAACCCGACCGATAGCGTCGGATTGCAATATCTGAAACGCAAGCATGGCGGCTTCCTCGGCGCGAATTACCGCTCGCGGGCCGGCGTTCCGGTCATCAATATTCCGGGCTGTCCTGCGCATCCCGACTGGATTACGCAGATCGTCGTCGCGCTGGCGACCGGCCGAGGCGCCGACATCAGCCTCGATGAATTTCAGCGGCCGAAAACCTTCTTCAGCACCTTCACGCAGACCGGCTGCACCCGGAACATGCATTTCGCGTATAAGGTTTCGGCGACCGAATTCGGTCAGCGCAAAGGGTGCCTGTTCTACGATCTCGGCTGCCGCGGCCCGATGACCCATTCGCCCTGCAACCGGATTCTGTGGAATCGCCAATCGTCGAAAACCCGCGCCGGCATGCCGTGCCTGGGCTGCACCGAACCCGAATTTCCCTTCTTCGAGCTGGCGCCGGGAACGGTGTTCAAAACGCAGACGCTGATGGGCGTGCCGAAAGACATGCCGGAGGGCGTCAGCAAGGCCGGCTACATCAAGCTCACGGCAGCGGCCAAGGCAGCCTCGCCCGCTTGGGCCGAGGAAGACATTTTCGTTTGAGGACTTGCACATCATTCCTTCCGAAACCGGGAAGATCCCAGGTTCGTGGTGACACACTTCGGAACGATGCTTGAAGCGCTTCCGCCGTTTTCCGTTCAGGAGCTAATTCCATGACTGCCGCTATTCAGACCCTCGATATTTCCCCGGTCGGCCGCGTTGAAGGCGACCTCGATGTGCGCGTCGATATTCAGGACGGCGTTGTCGTCAACGCCTGGACCCAGGCGGAGCTTTTCCGGGGCTTCGAGGTCATCCTGCGCGACAAGGATCCGCAGGCAGGGCTCGTCGTCACGCCCCGCGCTTGCGGGATTTGCGGCGCGTCGCATCTGACCTGCGCGGCCTGGGCGCTCGATACCGCCTGGCAGGCCGAAGTGCCGCCGAACGCAATCCTCGCGCGTAATCTCGGCCAGATCACCGAGAGCCTGCAAAGCCTGCCGAGGCATCATTACGGCCTCTTCATGATCGACTACACGAATAAGAACTACTCGCACTCGCCCTTCTACGAGGAGGCGGTGAGGCGCTGGGCGCCGTTCACCGGCACCAACTACGAGATCGGCGTCACGATTTCCGGCCGGCCGGTCGAGATCTACGCACTGCTCGGCGGGCAATGGCCGCATTCCAGCTACATGGTGCCGGGCGGCGTCATGTGCGCGCCGACTCTCACCGATGTGACCCGCGCCTGGTCGATCCTGGAATATTTCCGGCGCAATTGGGCGGAGCCGATCTGGCTGGGGTGCTCATTCGAGCGCTATGAGGAAATCAGATCCTATGATGATTTCATGGCTTGGCTCGACGAGCGTCCGGAGCACGCCAATTCCGACCTCGGCCTGTTCTGGAGAATGAGCGTCGATGTCGGGTTGGACCGGTTTGGTCGCGGCCACGGGCGGTATATTTCCTGGGGCTATCTGCCTCACGAAAACCGCTATAATCGGCCGACGATCGAAGGGCGCAACGCGGCCTGCATCATGAAAAGCGGCGTCTATGATGGGCACAACAGATACGCATGAGCTGATGGAGCAGGGCCAAACGCGCGAGGACACCGTCCATTCCTGGTATGACGAGCCGGGCGGCCTGCATCCATTTGATCGGACGACCATCCCGCTTCAGAAGAATGATCGCCGACATGGCGGGTAAATATTCCTGGGCGACCGCCGTTCACCACGCCCAGGTAGGGCGCCTCGAGGCCGGTCCGCTCGCTCGACAGGTGGTTGCTGGCGGATTGCATGGCGATGCGTGGCAGCACCATGATCCGCTCGTGCTGGACATGTACCGCAGGATGGGCGGTGCGAGTGTTCTGCTTCGCCATTTCGCCCGGATGCATGAATTGGTGAAACTTTACCGGGAAGCAGAGCGGTCCTTGCGCGAATTCGATCTGAAGGCATCCTGGTATATCAAGCCGAACGAGAAGGACGGGCGCGGTTGGGGTGCCACCGAAGCAATCCGTGGCGCACTGTGCCATTGGATCGACATCCAGAACGGCAAGATCAAGAACTACCAGATCGTCGCGCCGACCACTTGGAATGTCGGGCCGAGAACCGCCAATGGCGATCAGGGGACCGATCGAGGAGTCACTGATCGGAACGCCGATTGCGGACCCGACCGATCCGGTTGAGGTCGGCCATGTCTGCCGCTCCTATCGATTCTTGTCTCGTCTGCACGGTGCACGCGCATGACAGCAAGACAGGCAAGGAGTTGGCGCGGTTCCGCACCGCCTGAGCAGAGCGGCGCCTCGCGAGGCGCAAGGGGTGGATGCCGAGGCGCCTTTCAGGGCGCCTGGTTTCCCCGCCTTTTATCAAAAGTATTATTCGGAGGTCGCGGCGCGCTGACAAATGCAGCTTATTAGGTTATAATAGTTGGATCACACGCAGAAGTAACCACTTGTTTATCTTCTGTAAGGCCAAAGTAAAATGACCAAGTTGTTACATTCAGAGCGATATCGATTTGAATGCTGTAGAATATATTTTCAATAATATTGAAAATGACAAAATTTGCGCTGACCGGTGCGGATTTGGCATTGGAAACAGGAGGAAGGGTATTGGGATATGTGGAGCAATGCGCTTTCAGGGGCCGATCACCCTAACCTATTGAGGGAAATCGCCGAATTGCTCGAACAAGGACTTCAGACCCAGGTCGAACCCTTTCCCGAGACCGAGAAGGAGTTTGCCGACATTCTGCTGCAGCTCCGGCAGCTGGATCCTAACGACCTCAAAGGCAAGCTGATCATCGGCGGTTTTGTCAATTATCCGTGGGGTCCGGATCAGCAGCGTTGCATGGAGTGCATGTATTATCTGGTGCATCGCAAATGGTGCGATCTGCCGGAGCTATCAGTGCCCGTCGAGCCGGAATGGTGGTGCCGTCTGTGGCGGATCTGATCCGGCCCAAGCTGGGGAGATGGGAAGGCAGCCATGAACGATGACGCCGATACAAAGCGCGGGCAAATCCGCTCGCTGCTTTCGGGTGGCCTGGGAACGGAGGTCTATCCGCGCGCTGACACGCATGAAGAGGTTCAGGAATTGGTGAGGCGGCTGCAAGAGGGAGGCAAGGACCTCCCGACGCAACTTGTCGTCGCCGGTTTCACCTTAAGCCCGGTATACCATCATGGCGTTGTCCAGTCCTGCCGCAGCTGTATGTATTATCTTATCCGCCGCCGCTATTGTGCGCTCCCGGAATTGAATGTGCCGGTCGAGCCGGATTGGTCGTGCAGGCTCTGGCGCATCTGAGGACCGATGGCGGGCGAAATTGCCATAGTCGCCTGCGGTAATCCCAATCGGCGCGACGATGGCGCGGGGCTGGAAGTGCTGCGGCTGCTGCGGTCGGACGAAACGCTTGGGTTTCCGCGCGACGAAGTCCGCCTGTTGGATGCAGGCACCGACGGCATGGCGGTGATGTTCGCCGCGAAGGGGTGCGATGTGCTGATTATCGTCGATGCCTGCCGCTCCGGATCGGAGAGCGGTGCGGTCTTCGAGGTGCCTGGCAGCGAACTCGAGCAGCCGCCCCGCTCGAGTTTCAACCTTCACGATTTTCGTTGGGATCATGCGTTGTTTGCCGGGCGGAAGATATTCCGCGAGGATTTTCCGTCGGACGTGACGGTTTTTCTCATCGAAGCGGAGACGGTCGCCCTCGGCATCGGCTTATCCGAAAAGGTCTCGGGCGCAGCGCGCAAAGTCGCGGAACGCATCCGCGACATCGTCGTGGCGATGCCGCCCGCGCACGGGAGCGCTCTGTGACGGCCGGGTCGGCGCATATCGGACTCAGGCAGCGGCGGCTTTATATCGCTCGCGAGATTTACGAGACTTATTTCGCCGGCGGCAGCACGGTCATACTGCTTCGGAAGGAGCGCGACTTGCTGGTGCTGCCCGTCAGATATGCCGCTTCAGGCGGATATGTCTTGAAAATCCGCAATGCAGCCGGCGACCGTGTGGTCGATGCGGGCGATTTTTTCCGAGATCACGGCCTGGATGATGGCGCGGAATGGGAAGGCACGTATTCCTGGTGCGAAACATCCGGCGGGCTTCGACTATACGAAGTCTTCCTTATGTAAACAAAATTGTCGATGTGCATAATAAATTGACTCGATGGCGAGAATGATATTTGCTTTTTAGCAATCTGCTAATCAATTGGCGGGGAGATGAGCAGTGCCCACTGATCTATTTCAGGATCAGTTTGCCGCGGCATTGGCGGCGGCGGAAGACGAAACGGCAAGCCCCGCCGAACGCGCCGAGATGCTCATGGAAATCGCCATGGGCCTACAAAACCGGCCCAAGGATCCCTCGCAATTAAAAGCCGCTATCGATCTCTGCGACAAGGCGCTTTCGCTTTGCCCCGCGGAAGAAGTGATGCTGAAGGCGCGCATCACCGCTCGCAAGGCCACAGCGCTGCAAGCCATGCCAGGCGAGGACGCCGCATTCCTGGAATTGGCGCGAGACGCCTATAAATCCGTATTGCCCACATTCCAAGCGCATGGCACGCCGGAAGAACTGGCGGAGCTGGAAATGAATTATGGCCTGGTGCTGCAAAGCCTCGCGGGGCTCCACCGAGGCCGCATCACCGACGCGATCTCCGCTTATCAGCGGGCGCTGCGCACTTTCGACAAAACCCGCTTCCCGCAGGAATTTGCGATCCTCCAGAACAATCTCGCGACGGCCTTTCTGTCGATTCCGCTGGCGGACGAACGCGCCAAGATGCGCGAGGCGCTCGCTGTCCAGGCGTTCGAGGAAGGCCTCCGGGTGGTCAATTTCATCGACCATCCGACCGAATATGCCATGCTCCAGAACAATCTTGGCAATGCGTTACAATACGCATCGTCATCCCATCGCGTGGAGAATAATCTCCGGGCACTCGATGCCTATGACGAAGCATTGAAGGTTCGCAGCCGCGCGAACATGCCCATCGAATATGCCAATACGCTGACCAACAAGGCCAATTGCCTCCAAAATCTGCCGGACGATCCGGGACAGCCAGAGCAAGGCAATAGGGCAAATCTTGTCCAAGCCAGAGCGCTTTACACCGAGGCGCGCGAGATTTTTACGATCCATGGTGATAGCGCCAAGGCGGGAATCGTCGCCGAGGCCGCGTTCCAGCTGGAACGCGAACTGATGAATATGCCCGCCGGCAACGGCGCAACCAAGCACACGGCGAGCGCCTAGCACGGCGACGATTCCAGGAGGCCACGTGACCATAGAAAGCCTGCTCCAACAACCTGTTATCTGGTCGTTGGCGGTGCTTGCGATCGGCGTTCTGGCTTCGCTCGCAGGGGGCGCATTGGCGGGCATCGCCATAGGCGGCAAACAATTCGGCCTGCAGCTTGCCACGCAGATGGGCGGGCTGTTCGGCTTGCTTGCGGCGGTTCCAGGCCTTGTCATCGCACTTCTCGCGCTCGCGCTGATCGGGTGAGGCGCAGCTGATGTGGACCATGGCTCGCAGCGCTCTTTCTCTTTTCCTTCGCGGGCATCTGTTCGCCAACCCGCGCAAGGCCTACGGGCTGCTGGCCGCCGGCATCATGTTTACCGCGCTTGTCTGCCTGGCCCTCGCCGTCGCGGGGACGCCGCTCTGGGCCGCTGCGATGGTCGCAGGCTTTCTGGGTGGCGGCTTGCAGCCGTTTCTCTTCAAGACCGTCAAATTTCGCTGAGTAAGCCAATGAACGCGCTCGACAAAGCGCCGGATCAACGAAAAGACCTTTCCAAGCTGCTCGAAGACATCGAGCGGCTCGAAGGCATTTTTGCCGGCTGGGATGAAAGCCCCCGGCTTGCAGCGCGCGCCTATAGGACTGCCATCGAAGCGCTGCACGGCGAGGCGCTCCGGCGCCTTGTCGGCGCCCTGAAAAACGATGCAGCCGCAGCGTCTGCGATGAGGCAGGCCGCCGCCGACGAGACGGTCTATGCGGTCCTGCGCCGCCATAACATCATCAAGCCGAGTGTCGCCGAGCGGGTCGAGAACGCGTTGGCCGGGGTGCGTCCGATGCTGGCCTCGCATGGCGGCGACGTCGAACTGGTCAAGGTCGCGCCGCCTACGATCGAGGTTCGCTTCACCGGCGCGTGCGACGGATGCGCGGCGTCCGCCCTCACCTTTCATGCGGGCGTAAAGAAAGCCGTCGAGGACGCCTGCCCCGACATCACGGAGATCGTTCAGGTCAAGGGGCATGCTGGAGGCGCAAGCCACGGCGCAAATTTCACCAGCCCGTTCGCGCTGAACGTAACCGGCGACTGGTTCCCGGCGGCGCGGCTGGACGAAATTCCGGAAGGCGGCATCCGCGCGCTGCCGATCAACGGGCAGAAACTGCTGTTATTCCGGCGCGGTTCCGTCGTTTCCTGTTTCCAGAATGCCTGCGCGCATCTGGGTTTTCCGATCCATGACGGCGAGGTTGAGGACGGCATCATCGCCTGCCCGCATCATGGTTTCCGCTACGATCTGACCACGGGCGAATGTCTCACGGCGCCCGAAGTGCAATTGCAGCCCCATGCCGTCCGCGTGATCGGCAGCCGGGTGGAAGTGAGGCTGGCGCGATGAGAGTTTCCCTGCGGCATCCTTCCGCGATCAATCCGCGCCCCGGGCGCATCAGCGCAGCAGCCGTGCGCTCCCGCTCTCCCCATGCTCTCCGCTGAGGGACCGCGTGTGATCCTGGGCGGCCATCAGGGCTCCGATGGTCTCGCCGTGCCGGTTCAGCCCGGGGCGCGGAGCCTGTTTGGTCCGCGCGGCGCATGTCTTGCAAGCGAAGCGGGGCCGCTCTTCGTCGCCGATACCGGCCATCATAGGCTGATGATCTGGCCCTCCTGCCCGGATACTGACGAACAACCGGCCGAGATGCTGATCGGCCAGCCGGATTTCCGCTCCGAAGGGCGCAATGCCAAGGGCGCGGTCGGCGCGGCAACGCTGAACGTGCCGACGGGCGTCGCCGCAGCGGATGGAATTCTCGCCGTCGCGGATGCCTGGAACCACCGCGTGCTCATCTGGCATGGTTTTCCGCGCGCGCTCCAATCAGCCGGCTGATGTCGTTCTCGGCCAGGCCGATTTCGCCGGGGGGCTCGCCAATCGTGGGGCTGATGCGCCGAGCGCCGATACGCTGAATTGGTGTTATGGCGTGACGATCGCCGATGGGCGGCTCTTCATCGCGGATACGGGCAATCGTCGCGTGTTGATGTGGAACGGCATACCGGAGCGAAACGGTGCGCCCGCCGACCTGGTTCTAGGGCAAGCCGACTTCACCTGCCGCGACGAAAATGCCGGCCAGGGGATCGGTGCGCTCGGCATGCGCTGGCCGCATGCGGTCGTCACCGCCGATAGCGCGCTGATGGTCGCCGATGCCGGCAATAACCGCGTCATGGTCTGGCGCGTCTTGCCGCGCGCGAATGGCGCGCCATGCGATTTCGTGCTCGGCCAGGCGGGGCCGACGCACCAGGAATATAACGCCGCCGCGTATTATCCCACGGCCGCAACCGTCAACATGCCCTATGGACTTACGCGT
Organism: uncultured Alphaproteobacteria bacterium; assembly: GCA_963842775.1. Classification (GTDB taxonomy): domain Bacteria; phylum Pseudomonadota; class Alphaproteobacteria; order Rhizobiales; family Rhodomicrobiaceae; genus R-RK-3. The sequence goes on from CAWJHQ010000001.1 coordinate 511,237, forward strand.
CTTGGCCGCCGGCTCATCATCGCCGATACCGCGAATTCGCGGTTGATCGGATTCGAGGCGGACAGGCTCGCCATGGGCGCTGCGGCGACGTGCCTAGTGGGCCAGCGCCAATTCTCCGACAAAGGCGACAATCGCTGGGCGCCACCATGCCGCGACAGCCTCTGCTGGCCCTATGGCGTCTCCGCCTGCGGCCGGCATCTCGTCATCGCGGATTCCGGCAATAATCGCGTAATGCTATGGGAGGCCGCGTCATGAATGCGCAGCCACAGCTCGAAAGTCAGGACGCCGTCAGCATCGAGATCCGTGTGCGGGGCCGCGTGCAGGGCGTCGGATTCCGGCCCGCCGTATGGCGCATCGCGCGAGCGCTGCATCTGGGCGGGGAAGTGCTGAACGACGCCGAAGGCGTGCTGGTGCGCCTGCAAGGCCCTTCCTGCGCGATGAAGAGCTTCATCGAACGGCTTTACACCGAGGCACCGCCTCTGGCGCGCATCGAGGCAATCGTCACCCGGCCCTATGCGCTGCGATTGCCAGGAATGTTCCGGATCGCCGAGAGTGTCGGCGGACCTGTCCACACCGAGATCTCGCCGGATGCGGCGATCTGCGATGCATGCGCGGCGGAGGTGCTGAACCCATTCGAAGGGCGCTATCGCTATCCCTTCACCAATTGCACCCATTGCGGCCCGCGCCTCAGCATCATCGCCGGCGTCCCCTATGACCGCGCGCAAACGACGATGGGGGTCTTCGACCTGTGCGAAGCCTGCCTCGCCGAATATCGCGACCCATCCAACCGCCGCTTTCACGCCGAGGCCATCGCCTGCCATAGCTGCGGCCCGCGCGCCTCGCTCGTGCGCTTCGATGGACGCCCGATCAGCTTCGATCAGCATTCGATGCTCGACGATGTCGACGCCGTATGCAGCCTGCTGCAAAAGGGCGAGATCGTCGCGATCAAGGGGCTGGGCGGCTATCAGCTGGCCTGCGACGCGTCGAATGCCGAGACGGTTGCGCGGCTGCGGGAGAAAAAAGGGCGCGATGCCAAGCCCTTCGCACTGATGGCGCGCGATCTGGATGTCATTCGCTGCTATTGCCGGGTCAGCGACAAGGAGGAAGCCGCGCTGACCGGCATGGAAGCGCCCATCGTTCTGTTGCGGGCCACGGGTCCCGACCGTCTCCCGGACGCTGTCGCGCCCCGTCTCAATACGCTGGGATTCATGCTGCCGACGACGCCGCTGCATCTGCTTGATCCTGCGGCGCATGGACCGTCCCGTGATTATGACCAGCGGCAATTTCGCGGACGAACCACAAATCACCGGCGACGCGCAGGCCATCGACCGGCTTGGCCGCATTACGCCTTACGCCCTGCTGCATGACCGCGACATCGCCAATCGCGTCGACGATTCCGTGGTTCGGGAAATCGGCGGCAAGATACGCCTCATCCGGCGCGCACGCGGCTATGCGCCTTCGCCGGTCAAGCTGCCGCCCGGTTTCAAGGATGCGCCCGATATTCTCGCCATGGGCGGCGAACTGAAGGCGTCGGCCTGCCTCGTCAAGGACGGCATGGCTATCCCGACGCAGCATCTGGGCGATCTGGAAAACGCTGCCACCTACAGCGATTACCGCAAGGCCATCGAGCTTTATAGCAGCCTGTTCGGGCACAGCCCAAAGGCGCTCATCGCCGATCAGCATCCGGAATATCTGTCCTCAAAGCTTGCCGCTGAGCGCGGCGGCGGCGACAAGCTTCCGATTCTGAAGGTACAGCATCATCATGCCCATATCGCCTCGTGCCTTGCCGAAAACGGGCGGGCGCTGGGTGCCGCGCCGGTGCTTGGCATCGTGCTGGATGGCCTCGGCTTCGGCGACGACGGCTCCATCTGGGGCGGCGAATTTCTGCTGGCGGATTATCAGGCCTATGAGCGGCTCGGCTGCCTGAAGCCGGTCGCGATGCTGGGCGGCGCCCAGGCCGTGCGCGAACCCTGGCGCAATCTCTATGCGCATTTGACGGCCGAGATGGGCTGGGCGGAATTCGAGATGAACTTCGCCGAGCTGGAGCTTTGCGGCTTTCTCAAAGCCAAGCCTCTCACGACGTTCGACGCCATCCTCAAGCGCAATCTGAACTCGCCGCTGGCGTCATCCTGCGGGCGGCTGTTCGATGCGTTCGCGGCTGCCATAGGCGTCTGCCGCGAACGCCAATCCTATGAAGGTCAGACGGGCGCCGAGCTGGAAGCGATGGCCGATGAGAAAACTCTGCGCGACCCCGGTGAGGACCGTTATCCGGTCGCCATTCCACGGCTGGCGGCGAACGGCCTGCCCTATATCGAGCCGGTCGGCATGTGGCGCGCCGTACTCGGCGACCTGCTGCTGAAGACCCCGGCTCCGATCATGGCCGCGCGCTTCCATATCTGGCTCGCCGAGTCGATCGCCGCGATGGCTGTCAAGCTTGCGCGGCGCGATAGTCCCGAGGGCCCGCGTTTCACTCACATCGCGCTGACGGGCGGCTGTTTCCAGAACCGCATCCTTTTCGAGGAGGTAAACGATCGCCTGAAGGCGGAGAACTTCGCTGTTCTCAGCCATGCGCGGCTGCCCGCCAATGACGGCGGTCTCGCTCTCGGTCAGGCCGCCATCGGCGCGGCCCGGCTCATCCGCGCTCAAACGCTAGGCGAAGGAAACGCAACATGTGTCTCGGAATTCCCGGCCGCATCGTGACGATCGATGACGCCCGGAAGAAGCTCGCCACAGTCGATGTGAGCGGCGTCAGGCGTCAGGTCAATATCGCCTGCATTGTCGACGAGAAGCACCCGGTCGATGCCTGTCTTGGCGACTGGGTGCTCATTCATGTCGGCTTCGCCATGAGCCGCATCGACGAAGCGGAGGCGGCGCAGACCCTGCAGATCCTCACCGAACTGGGAGAAGCGCAGGCGGAGATCGAAGCGATGCGCCTGTCGGCGGCAGAATAGGAGACTGAACATGTCTTCCGAAAGCGATCTGCAATCTCTCTATCCCTTCCTGCACGGCAAGCAGCAGGATGCCGGCCAGCTCGACGCCGCACTGCTGCATTCGGTGAGCGAAAAGGCGAAGGATTCGCGACACACCAGCGAAGCATTCTTCGGCGAGCACGCCGATGTTCTGGTCGCCGCCGCCAAGTCGCTCGCTGGCGTCTACCGGAAAGGCGGCCGGCTGTTCACCATGGGCAATGGCGGCTCGAGCTGCGACGCCTCCCATGTCGCGGTGGAGTTCGTGCATCCGGTGACCGCCGGGCGTCCGGCATTGGCCGCGATCAATCTGGTCGCCGATCTCGCGATGATCTCGGCGGTGGGCAACGATCTGGGCTTCGACCATGTCTTCGTGCGCCAGGTGATTGCGCAAGCCAGGGCCGGCGACGGGCTGATCGGCATCTCGACCAGCGGCAATTCCACCAACCTCATCTCCGCCTTCACCAAAGCGAAGGAAATGGGCCTTGCAACGATCGGCCTGACCGGCGGGGATGGCGGCAAGATGAAAGCATCCGGTGTCGTCGACCATTGCCTCGTGGTGCCGTCCTCCTCCATCCATCGCATCCAGGAATGCCACGTCACGGCCTATCACATCCTCTGGGATCTCGTGCACACGCTGCTGGCGGATGATCGCGGCTCTGCGGTCGAGCAAAGGAGCTGCGGCATGAAATATGTCGATGAATTCCGCGACCGGGACAAGGCGGCCATCCTGATCAAGGAGATCGAGAAGCTGGCTGCCGGCATCGAGATCGCCAAAACGCGCCCGATCCAGATCATGGAGGTTTGCGGCGGGCATACGCATTCCATCTTCCGCTACGGCATCGAAGGGATGCTGCCCGACGCGGTCGAACTGGTGCATGGGCCGGGCTGTCCGGTCTGCGTGCTGCCGATGGGACGGGTTGACGATTGCATCTCGATCGCCGAGCGCGAGAGCGTCATCTTCACCACCTTCGGCGATGCCATGCGCGTGCCCGGCTCGAAAAAGAGCCTGCTTGCCGCCAAGGCCGACGGCGCCGACATCCGCATGGTCTATTCGCCGATGGATGCGCTGGCGCTTGCCCGAAAAAATCCCGAGCGCGAAGTGGTATTCTTCGGCATCGGCTTCGAGACGACCATGCCATCGACCGCGCTGACGATCCTTCAGGCGGCCTCGGAAGGCACCCGGAATTTCTCGGTCTTCTGCAATCACATCACCATCGTGCCGACGATCAAGGCGATCCTCGATAGTCCGGATCTGCATCTCGACGGCTTTCTCGGCCCCGGCCATGTCTCGATGGTGATCGGCACCGCGCCCTATCTGTTCATCGCGCAATATTACCGGCGCCCGATGGTGGTCGGCGGCTTCGAACCGCTGGATGTGCTGCATTCCATCTGGATGATCCTGCGGCAGGTGAAGGAAGGCCGCGCCGAGGTGGAAAACCAATATGCGCGCATCGTGCCGGATGCGGGCAATGCGGCGGCGCTGCAGGCGGTGTCGAAGGTCTACGAATTGCGTGAATTCTTCGAATGGCGCGGGCTCGGCTCGATCGACCATTCCGGCGTGAAGGTGCGCGAGGCCTACGCAAACTACGATGCCGAACGCAAATTCAGCGTGCCGAATGTGCGGATCGCCGACCCGAAGAGCTGCCAATGCGGCGAGGTCCTCAAGGGCGTGATCAAGCCATGGCAATGCAAGGTGTTCGGCTCGGCCTGTACGCCTGAGACGCCGCTCGGCGCGCTGATGGTTTCGTCTGAAGGCGCCTGCGCGGCCTATTACCAATATGGCGGCATCAAGAAACAGGCAGGCGCCGCATGACGATCGTTCCGTTCAGGCGCACAAGACCGCTCGGCCGCCTGCAAGTGCCGAAGGTTACGCTTGCCCATGGCGGCGGCGGCAAGGCGATGCGGGACCTCATCGACGATGTCTTCATCGCGCCGTTCGAAAACATCACCCTCGCGCCGCTGGAGGATCAGGCGCGCGTCGATCTCGGCGTGTTCGCCGCGCTCGGCGACCGTCTGGCCTTCACCACGGATTCCTTCGTTGTCGATCCGCTGTTCTTCCCCGGCGGTGATATCGGCAAGCTGGCGGTTTACGGCACCGTCAACGATCTCGCAGTGGGCGGCGCGGTGCCGCTATTTCTTTCCTGCGCCGTCATCATCGAAGAGGGCGTGCCGGTCGAGTTGCTGCGCCGCATCAGTGCATCCATGGCGGAAGCCGCCCGCGTCTCCGGCGTTCAGATCGTGACGGGCGACACCAAGGTGGTGCAGAAGGGCGCCTGCGATAAGCTGTTCATCACCACGACCGGCATCGGCGCGATACGCCAGGGCCTGGACCTGGGCGTGCATAAGGCGCGCGCCGGCGATGCCATCCTGGTCAACGGGCTGCTCGGCGATCATGGCGCGGCGATCCTCGGCGCCCGGGGCGACATGGCGCTGGACTCGCCGATCGAGAGCGACTGTGCTCCGCTGCATGGTCTGGTGCAGGACATTCTGGCAGCCGCACCGGGCACGCGCCTCATGCGCGATGCGACCCGCGGAGGCGTTGCAACAGTGCTCAATGAGATCACCTCCGCCTCGGGCGTCTCCATCGAAATCGACGAGACCGCAACGCCAATCCGCGACGAAGTTAAGGGCTTTTGTGAAATCCTCGGGCTCGATCCGCTGTACCTCGCCAATGAAGGCAAACTCGTCGCCGTTGTTCCGCCCGGTGAGGCCGATGCGGCGCTTGCGGCGATGCGCGCTAATCCGCTCGGGGTTGGCGCGTGTCTGATCGGCTATGCCGGCGACGGCGAGGCGGGGAGGGTCACCATGCGCACGTCATTCGGCGGGCGGCGGATCGTCGACATGCTGGTCGGCGAGCAGCTTCCGAGAATCTGTTGAGGCGCCGGATGCACGAGCTCGGCATCACCCGCAATGTCATCGCCATCGTCAGTGATGCCGCCGATGGCCGCCCCGTGCGGAGGGTGACGCTCGAGATCGGCAAGCTGTCCGGCGTCATGGCCGATGCGATCGCCTTCTGCTTCGATGCCGTCGCCGAGGGCACGCCGCTCGAGGGCGCGAAGCTGGACATCCGGGAGATCGACGGGCGCGGGCGAATGCTCGGCGTGCGGAGCGGAATTCGCTATGCCGGCATTGTACACGCCCTTGCCCTTGCGGCTCGCGCAGCTGTCACGCGGCTATGCGGCGAGGAACTGAAGAGTTAAAACCATGGAGCTGGAGATCGCCTGATGTGTGGAAGCTGCGGATGCGAAAAATCGGAAGGGGCGACGATCGTCAACCTTCAGACAGGCAGGCGGACCACGATGAGCGATGCCTTCGCCCATCCCGAGGACACTCCCGGCGCGGCGCACGCTCATGCGCATAGCCATGTCCATGGTCCTCACGACCATGAGCATCACCATCCGCTCGATCATCGTCACGCCGGTCACGGCGACTATGTCGCGCTGGACGTGGAAACCAGAATTCTGGAAAAAAACGATGCGCTGGCGGATCAGAACCGCGCCTGGTTCGCGGGCCGCGAGATCCTGGCCCTCAATCTGGTCAGCTCGCCTGGAGCGGGCAAGACCACGCTGCTGGAGCGCACCATCCGCGACCTCAATGCGGAGCTGTCGATCAGCGTCATCGAGGGCGATCAGGCGACGGCGAATGACGGCGAACGCATCCGCGCCGCCGGCGCTCCGGCTATCCAGGTCAATACCGGCACCGGCTGCCATCTCGAAGCGGATATGGTGACGCGCGCGGTCCGCGAACTCAGACCCGGTCCGGGCTCGCTGCTGCTGATCGAGAATGTCGGCAATCTCGTCTGTCCGGCGATGTTCGATCTCGGCGAGCACGCCAAGGTCGTCATCCTTTCGGTGACCGAAGGCGAGGATAAGCCGCTCAAATATCCGCATATGTTCCTCGCCGCCGATTTGATGATCATCAACAAGATCGACCTGTTGCCGCATGTCGATTTCGATCTGTCCCTGGCCACGGGCTATGCGCGCGACGTCAATCCGCAGATCGAGATGTTGAGCCTTTCGGCCCGCACGCGGCGAAGGTCTCGGCGGCTGGTACGATTGGCTGCGGCGCGAATGCGCGGGAATGAAGGCGGCTGCCTTCGCGTGAGAATCCGGTGCGGGAAAGGTTCAGCCGAGCTGTTCCCTCCCGTCAGACTTTCAACGATTCGGCTTCGGAATGGCGCAACAAAGGAAGGGTTATCGTGATGCGGATTGGCTCCAGGATCTTGGGCGCAACCTTAGCCGCCCTTGCAGCGCTCGCGCCGGAATTCGCCATGGCCCATACGGGGCATGGCGAGGTATCGGGTTTCCTTCACGGCGCCTTGCATCCGCTCGGCGGAGCGGACCACCTCCTCGCCATGATCACAATCGGTCTGCTCGCGGCGAGCCTCGGAGGGCGGGCATTGTGGGCTTTGCCGCTGTCCTTCGTTTCGGCGATGCTTGCGGGGGGCCTTATCGCCATCAATGGAATGCCGGCTCCATTCGTCGGCATGCCGATGCCATTCGTCGAACTTGGCATTGCGCTGTCGGTCGTCGTGCTCGGCCTCGTGACGGCCTCTACCTTGAACGGTCTGGTCATGGCGACCATGGCCTTGGCCTCGGCCTTCGCGCTCTTCCACGGCTATGCGCACGGCGCGGAAATGCCGGCTGACACGTCCGGTGCGGCTTATGCGGCAGGGTTCGTGCTCGCGACTGCGCTGCTGCATATTGGCGGCATTGGCCTTGGCCTGTCGGCGAAGACGCTTCGGCGATGGCCGCAAGGTGATCCGGATAGCCGGCTTGCTGGTCGCCTGCGCTGGCGTCGGTCTGGTCGCCATGCAATCGCCGGCGGCTGACCTGTCACGCCGCATCGAAGTGACAGCTTTGAAACACGTAACGGCCTCCAAGGCGCGGCACGGACCCCATCCCGGTCGCGCTTCCTTTTTCTCGCGGTGGGCAAGCGCGTTGCCCTTTCCGCGGTTGCTCATCGCGCAGTATTGTGTACGGCCTAACCAAGTGGTGGCGGGGACAGTGCGATGAGACGAGGAACTGTAACGGCGTTAATTTCGGTTTGCTTGCTGGCCTTGTCGTTTCAGTTCGCGCAGGCGTCGACGGCATCGCTCGTCTCCATCAAGACGCCGCGAGGGATCACTCAGAAATTCATCCTCATCAAGCCGGAAAACCCGGTTGCCGCAGTCATTCTGTTCGCGGGCGGCAAGGGTGCGTTAGGGCTGAAGAGCGCGTCCGCCATGGGTTGGGGCTCCGGCAATTTCCTCGTGCGCAGCCGGGAGAAATTCGCCGGGCACGAATTGATGGTCGCCGTCATCGACGCTCCCTCCGATCAGGGCGATAAAATGAATGCGATCTTCCGCATGAGCAAGGCGCATGCCGACGACATCGGGGCGGTCGCGGCTTATCTTAAGAAGGAAAAGGACGTGCCGGTGTGGGTGGTCGGCACCAGCATGGGTACGTTTTCGGCGGCCAACGGCGCGATCGGCGCGCAGAATGTCGACGGATTGGTCCTGACCTCGACCATCACCAGAGCGAAGCCGGATTGGAAGATCAAGTCCAGCCATCGCGATGGGGTTGCCAGCATGGCGCTCGCGAAAGTCACGGTGCCGACGCTCATCGTTTCTCATAAGAAAGATGGCTGCGATGTCACGCCCGCCTCGGACGCGCCGAAATTGCAGTCGCGGCTGACCAAGGCCGCTAAAGTGGAAGTCGTGCTGCTCGACGGCGGCAGCCCGCCGCAATCCGATCCTTGCGAGGCGAAGTCGCAGCACGGGTACCTGGGCATCGAGGATCAGGCCGTGGGCAGCGTTGCGAAATTCATCAAGGCAAATTTGAAATAGCGGTCGCGGTTTATGGCGTCAGATCGTTCGGCGGCGATGTCGGGAACCGTCGCCAATCTGACCTGCGGCACGAGCGTCGATTGATCGAGCCGGGCCACGGCAAACGCGCTATTCAGCTACAGCCGTGGCCAGCAATGCCAAGCTGGTGAAACCCAGCACCGCACGCAGAACGTGGGAATATTCCCATCGGTCGCGCAGTACGGTCCAGTCTGCCGGATGGTGATTTCCCAGCCTGCTCGGCCGTCCCGACAGCGAAGAAGCGAGCGCCTAAACCTTTCAACTGAAAATCCTTCAGCCAGAAATTGTTGACCGGGTGCGTCAGTAGCCAATAGGCGGCATGCATCACCGCCAGGGCAACGAAAGCCCCCGCCGTCAGCCAGAATGGCGTGCTGCCCGATCGGGCAGGTAGAAGAGCAGGATAAAGAGAGCGAGCAAGCCCGCGGGCTCGGCGATCCCGCCTATCGTGAAGCCCGGATAATAGATGGGCTGCACTTCAAGATATTGCTCTTTGGATAAGCGCAGCTTACCCGGCAGTTCCAGAGCGTGAGCGAGGGTGAGGGCCATCGCCACTGCAACGAGTAAAACTGCGAGAACCTGTAGGGATTGAGTCATAGCGCGTGTATAACGATGTACCGCTGGCCCCGTTCCCGACCGAGCAATATCTCAGGCGGCCAGCCCACGTGCCGCCTTCCGCCAGGCACGCCGAAATCGATTATTTGCTGGGAACAAAATCCTGTCCGCTGCGTTCCTGTAAGGCCCTTTTTTCCGTTGTGGGCAGGCAGATACAAACGCGACCTTTGGGCAAGGATGTCGTAAATGGTCTAAGCAGTCCGGCACTATTGCTGAAATCAACGTCCTCATCATGCCGTCTGGCTCCGCTTCTGGCCGAGTGAGGCGGCGAAACCATTCCCCGCCTGGGAGCAACTCATGAAGCCTACGGAGCAGACTTCCGCCGATCACGTCACTGCGCAAGATGCCGTTACTTCGAGCGGCATGGAAAACGGGAAACTCGACGCGCATGGCGAAATCCAGGAGCTGCTGACCGCACTGCATGGAGTTCGCAACGGCGATTTTTCCGTGCGCCTGCCGAATGATTGGACCTTGCTCTGGGGCAAGATCGCCGACGCCTTCAATGAGATTGTCGCCACGAACGAACGCATGGCACAGCAGCTCGACAGCGTCGGCAACCATGTTGGGCGCGAGGGCCGCACGCGCCAGCGGGTCAAGCTGGGAGCCCGCGGCGGCGCATGGCTCGGGATGGAGGAATCCGTCAACACGCTGATCGACGATCTGCTATGGCCGACCGCTGAAGTGACGCGCACCATCGAGGCTGTGGCGCAAGGTAATCTCCTTCAGACCATGCGGCTGGAAGTGGACGGCAGGCCGCTCAAGGGCGAGTTCCTGCGCTCGGCGAATATCGTCAACACGATGATCCGCCAGCTCAGCATCTTCACCTCGGAAGTGACGCGCGTGGCGCGCGAGGTCGGCACCGACGGCAAGCTGGGCGGCCAGGCGCAGGTGCGCGAAGTGACCGGCGTGTGGAAGGATTTGACCGAAAGCGTCAACTCCATGGCCTCGAACCTGACGGCGCAGGTCCGCAACATCGCCGAGGTGACGATCGCCGTCGCGCATGGCGACCTTGTCGAAGAAGATCACCGTGGACGTGCGCGGCGAAATCCTGCTGCTGAAGGAAGCCATCAACACGATGGTGGATCAGCTCCGCTCCTTCGCCGCGGAGGTGACGCGCGTCGCGCGCGAAGTCGGCACCGAAGGGCGGCTGGGCGGCCAGGCCGTGGTGCCGGGCGTTGCGGGCACCTGGAAAGACCTCACCGACAACGTCAATCTGCTCGCCGCCAATCTGACGACCCAGGTCCGCAACATCGCCGAAGTGACCACCGCCGTCGCGCGCGGCGACCTGTCGCGCAAGATCACCGTCGATGTGAAGGGCGAAATCCTGGAGCTGAAGGACACCATCAACACCATGGTGGACCAGCTCAACGCCTTCGCCTCGGAAGTGACGCGCGTGGCGCGCGAAGTCGGCACCGAAGGCAAGCTGGGCGGTCAGGCGCAAGTGCCGGGCGTCGCGGGCACCTGGAAAGACCTGACCGACAACGTCAACTCGATGGCCTGCGAATCTGACGGCGCAGGTCCGCAACATCGCCGAAGTTTCGACCGCCATCGCCAGCGGCGATCTGTCGAAGAAGATCACGGTGAATGTCAGCGGCGAAATTCTGCAGCTGAAGGAAACCATCAACACGATGGTGGACCAGCTCAACGCCTTCGCCTCGGAAGTGACGCGCGTGGCGCGCGAAGTCGGCACCGAAGGGCGGCTGGGCGGTCAGGCAACCGTGCCGGGCGTCGCGGGCACCTGGAAAGACCTGACCGACAACGTCAATTCGATGGCGTCGAACCTGACGGCGCAGGTCCGCAACATCGCCGAAGTGTCGACGGCCATCGCCAGCGGCGATTTGTCGAAGAAGATCGCGGTGGACGTGCGCGGCGAGGTTCTGGAGCTGAAAGAGACCATCAACACGATGGTGGACCAGCTCAACGCCTTCGCCGAAGAGGTGACGCGCGTCGCGCGCGAAGTCGGCACCGAGGGCAAGCTCGGCGGCCAGGCCATGGTGCGCGGCGTCGCGGGGACCTGGAAGGATCTGACCGACAGCGTCAACTCGATGGCGAGCAACCTCACCGGCCAGGTGCGCAACATTGCCGATGTGGCGACGGCGGTGGCGCAAGGCGACCTCTCGAAGAAGATCACCGTGAACGTCAGCGGCGAAATCCTGCTGCTGAAGGAAACCATCAACACGATGGTGGACCAGCTCAACGCCTTCGCCGCCGAGGTGACGCGCGTGGCGCGCGAGGTCGGCACCGACGGGAAGCTGGGCGGCCAGGCCGAAGTGCCGGGCGTCGCGGGCACCTGGAAAGACCTCACCGACAGCGTGAACTCCATGGCGGGCAATCTGACCGCGCAGGTGCGCAACATCGCCGAGGTGGCGAGCGCCATCGCCGGCGGCGACCTTTCGCGCAAGATCACCGTGGACGTGCGCGGCGAAATCCTGGAGCTGAAAGAAACGCTGAACACCATGGTGGATCAGCTCAACCGCTTCGCCGGCGAAGTGACGCGCGTGGCGCGCGAAGTCGGTACCGAAGGGCGGCTCGGCGGTCAGGCGAACGTGCCGGGCGTCGCGGGCACCTGGAAGGACCTGACCGACAACGTGAACCTGCTCGCCGCGAACCTGACCACGCAGGTCCGCAACATCGCCGAGGTGACGACCGCGGTGGCGCGCGGCGACCTCTCGCGCAAGATCACCGTCGATGTGCGCGGCGAAATTCTGGAGCTGAAGAACACCATCAACACCATGGTGGACCAGCTCAACGCCTTCGCCTCGGAAGTGACGCGCGTGGGCCGCGAGGTCGGCACCGAAGGCAAGCTCGGCGGTCAGGCGCAAGTGCCGGGCGTCGCGGGCACCTGGAAGGACCTGACCGACAACGTCAATCTGATGGCGTCGAACCTGACGGCGCAGGTCCGCAACATCGCCGAGGTCGCGACCGCCATCGCCAGCGGCGACCTGTCGAAGAAGATCACCGTGGACGTGCGCGGCGAAATCCTGCTGCTGAAGGAAACGCTGAACACCATGGTGGAGCAGCTCCGCTCCTTCGCCGCCGAGGTGACGCGCGTGGCGCGCGAAGTCGGCACCGAAGGGCGGCTCGCCGGTCAGGCCGTCGTGCCCGGCGTCGGCGGCACCTGGAAAGACCTGACCGACAGCGTCAATTCGATGGCGAGCAATCTGACGGCGCAGGTGCGCAACATCGCCGAGGTGACGACGGCGGTGGCGCGCGGCGACCTTTCGCGTAAGATCACCGTCGATGTGAAGGGCGAAATTCTGGAGCTGAAGAACACCATCAACACCATGGTGGACCAGCTCAACCGCTTTGCCGGCGAAGTGACGCGCGTGGCGCATGATGTCGGCACGGAAGGGCGGCTCGGCGGGCAGGCGCAGGTTTCGGGCGTCGCGGGCACCTGGAAAGACCTCACCGACACGGTGAACGTCATGGCCGCCAATCTGACCGAGCAGGTGCGCGGCATCGTCAAGGTCGTGACGGCCGTCGCCAACGGCGACCTGAAGCAGAATCTCACCGTGAAATCGAAGGGCGAGGTCGCCGCGCTCGCCGAGACCATCAACAATATGACCGGCACGCTCGCCATCTTCGCCGATCAGGTGACGACCGTTGCGCGCGAAGTCGGCGTCGAGGGCCGGCTCGGCGGGCAGGCGCACGTGCCCGGCGCGTCCGGCACCTGGAAGGATCTGACCGGCAACGTCAATCTGCTGGCCGCCAACCTGACCAACCAGGTGCGCGCCATCGCCGAGGTCGCGACCGCCGTGACCAAGGGCGATCTGACGCGCTCCATTCAGGTGAACGCGCGCGGCGAAGTGGCCGAGCTCAAAGACAACATCAACACGATGATCGAGAATTTGCGGCTCACCACGGACCAGAATACCGAACAGGACTGGCTGAAGACCAATCTCGCCCGCTTCACCGGCATGCTGCAGGGCCAGCGCGATCTCGCGACGCTCGGCCGCATGCTGCTGTCCGAACTGGTGCCGCTCGTATCCGCCCATCAGGGTCTGATCTATCAGGTGCACAGCGGCGATCGTCCGCATCTGCGCTTGCTGGCGAAATATGCCGACGATCCGAAAAACACGCATCCGCGCCGTTTGGAGTTGGGCGACAGTTTCATCGGCCAATGCGCAGTCGACCGCCGACGGATCTTCGTGACTCAGCTGCCCGAAGACGCGCCGCGGATCGACAGCATTCTGTACGAGGCGCAGCCGCGCAGCCTCGTGGTGTTCCCCGTCATCTTCAAGGACCAGGTGAAGGCGGTGATCGCGCTCGCCTCGCTGAATGAGTTCGACGCCGCGCAACTGACCTTCCTGGAGCAGCTCACCGAGAGCATCGGCATCGTCTTCAACTCGATCGAGGCGACGATGAAGACGGAGGGCCTGCTGGAACAATCGCAGCAGCTCGCCGGCGAGCTTCAGACCCGCCAGAAGGAGCTGCAGCAGATCAACGAGCAGCTCGAGCAGAAGGCGCAGCAGCTCGCCGAGCGCAATTTCGAGGTGGAGCGCAAGAACCAGGAAATCGAGGACGCCCGCCGGGCGCTGGAAGAGAAGGCGGCGGAACTGGCGCTGACGTCGAAATACAAATCGGAATTTCTGGCGAACATGTCGCATGAACTGCGCACGCCGCTGAACAGCATCCTGATCCTCGGCCAGCAATTGACGGACAATGTCGAGGGCAATCTCAGTGGCAGGCAGGTGGAGTTCGCCCGAACCATCCACGGCGCGGGCACGGACCTTTTGAACCTGATCACCGATATTCTCGACCTGTCGAAGATCGAATCCGGCACCGTCACGGTGGACGCCGAGGACATTCACCTCTCCAATCTGCTCGAAAGCGTCGCCCGGCCGTTCAGGCACGAAGCGGAAACGCGCGGCCTCTCGTTCGAGCTCGATCTTGAGCCGGGTGTGAACCGTCACATTCAGACAGATTCGAAGCGCCTGCAGCAGGTCTTGAAGAATTTGCTGTCGAACGCGTTCAAGTTCACCGAGCAGGGCAAGGTCCGGCTGCATGTTTCGACAGCACCTTCCGGGTGGAGCCCGGACCACCCGACGCTTGCGGGCGCGTCATCGGTGATCGCCTTCGAGGTCACCGATTCCGGTATCGGCATTCCGGCCGAGAAGCAGCGGATCATCTTCGAGGCATTCCAGCAGGCCGACGCAGGTACGAGCCGGAAATATGGCGGAACCGGCCTCGGCCTCGCGATCAGCCGCGAACTGACCCGCCTGCTGGGTGGCGAAATCCGCCTGCGCAGCACGCCGGGCGTCGGCAGTGTCTTCACTCTCTATATCCCGCAGGATTATGTGGGCCCGGTGGACGCAAGCTCGAGCGTGAAGACCAGCGCGCCGCTCACCAACGGTGCGGCGCTCGCCGCGCTCTATGCGGAGCAACCGCCGGAAGAGACGCTGGACGACCGGGCGGAAATCAAACCGGACGACAAGGTATTGCTGATCGTCGAGGATGATCCGCACTATGGGCGCATCGTTGCCGATCTCGCACGGGACAACGGCTTCAAGGTGCTTGGCGACCAATCGGGGAGCGGATGCTCTGGCTCTGGCGCAGGAATATCACCCAACGGCGGTCTCGCTCGACGTCTTCCTTCCGGACATGCTGGGCTGGACCGTGTTGAGCCAGCTCAAGCAGAATCCCGTCGACACGGCATATCCCGGTCCAGATCGTCACGCTGGATGAAGACCGTCAGCACGGATTGACGCGTGGGGCGTTCTCATTCCTGACCAAGCCGGCTGGTTCGAAGGGGCTGCAAACGGCTTTCTCCCGGCTGAAGACCTTCATCGAACCACGCCGCAAGCGACTTCTCGTCGTGGAGGACGACGCGGCCGAGCAATTCAGCATCGCGCAGCTCCTCGGACATGACGATCTGGACATCGTGACTGCGAGCAGCGGCGGCGAGGCGCTGGAGATACTGCGCGGCCAGCTCATCGATTGCGTGGTCCTGGATCTGAAACTGCCTGATATGTCCGGTTTCGAAGTGCTGAGGGAGCTCCGCGACGACGAGGCGCTGGCCGACATCCCCGTTGTCGTCTTCACCGGCCGCGAGCTGACGGCCGAAGAGGATGCGCAGCTTCACATGCTGGCCCGCAGCGTCGTCGTGAAAGGGGTGGAGTCGCCGGAGCGGTTGCTGGATGAGACCGCGTTATTCCTGCATCGCGTCGTCGCCGATCTTCCTGCCGAGAAGCAGTCCATGCTGAGCAAGCTGCACAGTTCGGACGAGAACCTGGCCGGGCAGACAGTGTTGCTCGTTGACGACGATGTGCGGAATATTTTCGCATTGAGCAGCGTTCTGGAGCGCCGGGGCTTGCGGGTATTGACAGCCACCACCGGGAATGAGGCAATACGTATTCTGCAAAGAACGCCGAACGTCGCCATCGTGCTTATGGATATCATGATGCCGGAGATGGACGGCTATGAGACGATGCGCTTTATTCGAGGGAACGCGGATTGGCGCCGCCTGCCGATCATCGCGCTGACGGCGAAGGCCATGAAGGGTGACAGGGAGAAATGTCTTGAGGCCGGAGCGTCCGAATATCTGGCGAAGCCCGTCAACACGGAACAGCTCCTCGCGGCACTGCGCATGTGGCTGCATCGGTAAGGCAGCGCGGACACCTCATGAGTTCTGACCCGCCCGTCAACATCCTGCTGGTCGACGATCAGCCTGCCAAGTTGCTTAGCTATGAAGTGATCTTGCGCGAGCTGGGCGAGAACCTGATCACGGCAGCGTCGGCGGCGGAAGCGTTGGAGTGCCTGCTCAAAACGGACGTGGCGCTCATCCTGATGGATGTGTGCATGCCGGAGCTGGACGGCTTCGAGCTGGTGAAAATGCTGCGCGAACACCCGCGCTTCGAAAAGATCGCCGTCATCTTCGTCTCCGCCATACAGATGTCCGAAATGGACCGGGTGCGCGGCTATGAGACAGGCGCGGTCGACTACATACCGGTGCCCGTCGTCCCGCAGATTCTGCGTGCAAAGGTCAAAATATTCGTCGAACTGCACCGCAAGACGCGCCAGCTCGAACAGCTCAACAGCGAATTGGAAGAGCGTGTCGCCGATCGTACCGCCGAACTGGTCAAATCCCTGGCGCGCCTCGGCGAGAGCGAGGAGCGCATGCGCCTCGCAAGCGAGGCGGCGGAGTTCGGCACGTATGACTACGACACGCCTTCTGATGTGTTTCATTATTCCGCCAATCTGAAGCGGTTGCTTGGCATTGAGATCGATGACCCGCTCGGGCTAGGTGACTTTCTCGGCTTCATCCATCCCGACGACCGCGAGAGCATGCGCCTCTCGATGTACGCCCTCCGGGACGGCAAAGCCGATCGGCAGGAGCAGGAATTCCGCATTCTGCGCGCGGATGGCTCGGTCCACTGGCTGCTCAATCGCGGGCGCCTGTTTCATCTCAGCGGCCCCGAAGGCGGACAGAGTCATCGCCTGATGGGCACGATCTTGGATATTACGTCCCGCAAGCACGCCGAGGACCGGCAGCAGCTCTTGATGGCCGAACTCGACCACCGCGTGAAGAACGTGCTCGCGAATGTCAGCGCCATCGCCCATCTGTCGAGCCTCCGGGCGGTAGCGGTGAAGGGTTTCGTGGAAGCTCTCGACGGACGCATTCAGGCGATGGCGCAGGCCCATAGCCTTTTGCGGCGCGGCAATTGGGACGGCGCCGACCTTGCCGAACTGGCCGAGACGCTCATCCGGCCATTCCGTAGCGCCGGACAAGGCAATATCCGGATCGAGGGAGCGCCGGTCGCATTGAGCGCCAAGGCAGCGCAATCGCTCGCATTGGTGCTGCACGAATTGGCGACGAATGCGGTGAAACACGGCGCCCTTTCCGTGCCGGGTGGCAAGATCACCATTTCCTGGGATCGTGTCACCAATAGCGGGCCGGGACAAATCCGGCTTGTGTGGCGGGAGACGGACGGCCCGCCGGTGACAGAACCCGATACGGTAGGTTTTGGAATGACGGCGTTGCGAGCCTCGGCGGCGGAGTTTGGCGCAACGCTGGATTGCGGCTTTCGCCAGGAAGGCCTGGTCTGCACCTTGATCGGCGCGTTCCAGCGGCCTGGCATCGAATTTCCGCGGATGCCGGGGCTGGGCACCGATGGGGTTGCGAATAGCCCGCACGTGGGTGGTCCGGGAGAATTTGCCCCAATCACCGGAAAGCGCATTCTCATCGTCGAGGACGAGCCGCTAGTCGCCCTCCAATTGCAGGCAGATCTCGAACGCGCCGGTCTGCATGTCGTCGGACCGGTCGGCAGCCTGGCGCAGGGTATGGCGGCCGCGACGAGCGAGGATTTCGACGCCGCGCTGGTCGATGTCAGTCTCGGCCAGGACATCAGTGCGCCGATTGCCGATCAATTGCTGCTGCGGCGGATACCGTTTGCCTTCGCCACCGGCTACGCGGATGTCAGCCTGCTTCCCGTGCATTTGCGGCGTATCGCCCGGCTCAGCAAGCCCTACGCCGCTCATCAGGTCCGCGAGCTGCTTGACGGGCTATTCTTTCCCGCCCCAAGCAGCGATTGAACGTCGCTCGCACCAGCGCATAAAGCGGCGCCCGGCAAAATTCGCGCTTTCGCGTTCTTCCCGCTATCATGGCGCCTATCGAAAGCGGTGCTGTGAGCCACCGCGAGCCGGGAGCGTCGTCCATGACCACTGCCCATGCCACACAAGCCAACGACAATCGGAGCGACACGCGCGCGGCCACGCTCGCCGCTCTTAAACTCCGGTTCGGCCCCCGCTATGCCGATAGCCCCGCGCTGCGCGAACAGCACGGGCACACCACCACCTGGATTCCGAACCAGCCGCCGGAAGCGGTGATATTCCCGGAAAACACCGAGGAAGTCGTCGAAATCGTCAATCTGTGCCGCGAAAGCCGCACGCCGATCATTCCCTTCGGGGTCGGCACCTCGCTGGAAGGGCACCTCAATGCTCCGTTCGGAGGTGTCTGCCTCGACTTCGCGCGGATGAAGCGCATTCTTGCGGTGAACGCCGACGACATGGATTGCGAGGTCGAGCCGGGCGTCACGCGCAAGGAATTGGAAGCGCATTTGCGCGATACCGGACTGTTCTTCCCGATCGACCCCGGCGCCGATGCCACGCTCGGCGGCATGGCGGCGACGCGAGCCTCCGGTACGATGGCCGTCCGCTACGGCACCATGCGCGAAGCCGTGCTGAACCTCACTGCGGTGATGGCGGATGGCAGCGTCGTCCGCACGGCGGGCCGGGCGCGCAAATCCTCCGCGGGATATGACCTGACCCGGTTGCTGGTCGGTTCGGAGGGCACGCTCGGCATTACCACTGCGCTCACGCTCAGGCTTTTCGGCGTGCCCGAAACGATATTGGCGGCGGTCTGCCCCTTCAAAACGCTGGATGGCGCCTGCCGCACCGTCACGCAGGCCATCCAGCTTGCGCTCGGCCTTGCCCGCATCGAACTGCTCGACCCGGTTCAGATGCGTGCGTCGAACAGCTATTCGAAATTATCGCTCGCCGAAGTGCCGACGCTGTTTCTCGAGTTCCACGGTACGCGGGAGGCAACCATCGAGCAGGTCGAAATCTTCAAGGAACTTGCAGCCGCCGAAGAGGGCGGTCCGCTCGAATGGGCGGAGCGTCCGGAAGATCGCACCCGCCTGTGGCAGGCGCGCCACGATGTCTATTTTGCGAATCTCGGCCTGCGCCCGGGTATGACCGGTTTCGCCACCGACGTCTGCGTGCCGCTCTCGCGCCTCGCGGATTGCGTGACCGAAACCCACGCCGACATTGAGGAATTGGGCCTCATCGCTCCGGTCGTGGGCCATGTGGGAGACGGAAATTTCCACGTGATGCCGCTGGTGGATCTGGCGGATGCCGATGAAATCGACCGTGTCGAAAAATTTAACGATAGGCTCGTTAAGCGCGCTCTTGCCATGGGGGGCACCTGTACTGGGGAGCACGGCATCGGCTCGGGAAAAATGAAGTTTATGGAAATGGAGCACGGCCCCGGAATTGCCGTTATGGCTGCCATAAAGAAGGCGCTTGACCCGTGTAATATTTTCAATCCGGGGAAGATCATTGCTTTGCCATAAGGTTGCTTTATGTTTTGTGCCCGTACGGTAGAGGCTGCGTCTCCGTGCGTATAGGCTGGAGGTATCGTTGGGTTCGCTCCTCGCTGCCCTAACAACGATTGTCGTTACCGTGCTCGCTGCGCTATTTGCGGTGCCGTACATCGTTGACTGGAACGATTACAGGAGCGCCTTCGAAGCCCAGGCGGCGAAGATCGTGGGCCGCCCGGTACGGGTCGTGGGCAACATCGACATGACCATCCTGCCGGTGCCCGTGCTTAACGTGCGCGGGCTGCGTATTGCCGATGAGTATGGCAAGTTCGACAAGCCGTTCGCGGAAGCGGAAGGGGTGAACATCACCTTGGCGCTCCCCCCATTGCTGAGCGGTACGGTCGAAGCGAAATCCATCGAGCTGGACCAGCCGGTCATTCGGCTGAAGATCGACGAGTTCGGCGAGGGGACCTGGCAAAGCATCGGCCCGCACGGGTTCGACATCCCGGTGCCGGTGCGGGAAGTGATCCTGAACAGTGTAGAAATCAAAGACGGTACGGTGGAGCTTCGAAACGGACAGGAAGCGACCGCGCGGCGGGTCCATCGCGTTTCCGGCACTTTCTCGGCCGAGAGTTTGACCGGGCCTTTCCGCTTTGCGGGGTCGGCAACCAGCGGCGGTGAGGAACGTGAAATCAAGCTCTCCGCCGGACAGATAAGAGGTTCCACGCTTCGGCTTAAGGCCTCCCTGCGTTCGGCTGATGGCGTAAGCCTTTATCAACTCGACGGCGACGTCAAAGGGCTGGACGGTCCGATCCATTATGTGGGGCCTGTCGCCGCGAGGCTCGCACTCGATGCGGATGCGAAGAAAGCGAAAACCGGCCAGCTTGCCGAGCCGATGCCGGGCAAGGCCGTGGAGCTGCGCGCTTCAAGCAAGATCACGCTGGAAGATGCCAAGCTCGACGACATCACCATGACGATGACGCAGAACGACCGGCCGCAATCCTTCACCGGCAGCGCCTTCGCGTCCTGGGGAGATATTCCGCGCCTGGACATAGCGGTGGAATCGTCCTGGTTCGACATAGATCAGGTGCTCCGCGCCGATGCGCGCGATGCCCGCCCCGTGCCGGGCGCGGCGATTGCCGTATTGCCGCGTGTGTTTGAAGGCTGGTCCTTCACGCCGCGCCAGGGGCAGATCAAAGCGAAGATCCAGCAGGCCGGTCTCGGCGGCGATGTCGTCGAAGGCCTGAATTTTACTGCGTCGCACGACAAGAACGGCTGGCAGATCGAGACGCTGGTCGCGCGCCTTCCGGGCGAAACGGATATCGATGTCAAGGGCACCCTGCCCGCCGGAGATTCCCTGGGCTTCAAGGGCGATTTCACGCTTAACGGCAAAAACCTTTCGCGGCTGCTGCGCTGGGCGGCGCCCTCGCTCGGCGTCGTCGACGCCGGCAATGCGCAGAATTTCTCGCTCTCCAGCGGCATGACGCTTACACCCGCCAAGCTCGCATTCCAGGAAGCTAAGGGCGCGCTGGGAGACAGCTCCTTTACGGTCGATCTGGTGCATGATTACGGCCCGAACTCGAAGCTGTTGCTCGCCTTGCAGAGCAATCGCCTCGATCTGCGCAGCCTTTACGCGCACAGAGTCCGAGGGTGGCGAAGGCGATCCCGTTCCCTCGGCTGCCGGTGAACCAAACAAGGCGACCGATGACTGGACTGCGCAAACCGAGCCCGCGCGCAAGACGAGCCTTGCCGATGTTTTGCGGACGGTTTTCAAGGCCGAGCAGTCCAATGTGAGCCTGCTGATCTCGCAGCTTCAATTGCCCGATTTCGAAGCGCGCGATGTGCGCTCCGCCTTCCGGTATGAGAAAGGCACCTTCGACATCAAGGAGCTTAACCTCGCATCGACCGACGGTCTGCGGGTCAAGGCGGATGGACGCGTAACGGGCTTCGACAGCAAGCCGGACGGGGCCGTCAACCTATCCATCGACGCACCTTCGGCGCAGTCCGTCACCAATCTGGTGCGGCTCGCCGGTCTGGACGGCGTCAGCTCGGGCGCGCGCCAGCGCATCGAGGCGCTCGCGCCGTTTCGCCTTACGGGCAATCTGAGTGCCATCAAGAAGGAGCGCCTGCTGAAGCTGACGCTGGCCGGCAATGCGGGCGGCAGCGAGCTGACGTTCAGCGGTCGGCTGTCCGGCGACCTCAACGCCCTGCGCGACGCGAAAGTCGATGTGACGGGCATGATCGGCAACGCCAATGGACACCGGCTGATCGCGCAACTCGCTCCCGAAGTCGCGCTTGGCGAGGAAGCCACCTCCCAGACTGGGGCTGGCGTTCTGAATATATCGGCGCTCGGAGCGATCAAGTCCGGCCTCATCAGCCGGATCGAATTGCAGACTCCGCAGGCGCGCGGCCGCTTCGAGGGCGAAATCGGGTTGCTGGACGAGCCGGCCTGGACCCTTAAGGGCAACCTCGATATGCGTGCGTCGCAAGCGGGCATGGCGCTTTCCATGCTGCGCCTTCTACCCGGCGGATCGCCCGTGACTGGTGCGATCGATCTGCATGCGGCGATTTCCAAGAACGCGGCGAAATATGACGTAAGCGACCTGGCGCTGACCATCGGCGGCGAGACCATCCGCGGCACCGCCGAGGTCGATATGGCTCGCGGCCGGCCAATGGGGAAAATCGACATCAACGCGGCCTCCGCCTCCTTGCCCAAAATCGCGGCCTATCTCGTCGATTGGGATCGCCAGGATCCCACCGCGCAAATTGTCGATGCCGCGAGCGGCGGTCCGGGCTACTGGCCCAATCGCGCTTTTGCCCTGACTGCGTTGCAAGGTGTCGACGGGACGCTGAAATTGAAGGCGTCTACGATGACGCTCGCCGAAGAGATCCCGCTCACCGATGCGCGGCTCGAAGCGTCACTATCGTCGGGCACTCTCACCGTTTCGCGGCTTGAGGGCCGGCTGTATGCCGGAAAGTTCATGGCGTCCGGTACGTTCAAGGCCCTGCAAGGGCGCGCCGGCCTCGACGCGAAGCTGCAGCTCACCGACGCCGATCTCGCCGCGCTCACGCAGGTGGCCGGAGGCAAGGAATTGGCGAAAGGCAAAGCGGACCTCCAGCTTTCGCTGGGCGGCGAAGGCTTTAGCCCGCGCGGCGTACTGACGGTGCTTTCGGGCTCCGGCGAGTTGCGGTTGGACAAGGGAACGCTCCACGGTCTGTCTCCCTCCGTGCTGAAGAAGGCCGCAAACACCTATATGACGCAGGAGATTCCGGAGAAGACGCGGCTTACCGCGCAGCTCAATGGCGATTTCCGCAAGGGGAACCTTGGCTTTGCGGCGATCACCACCCCGATCGAGCTAAAGGACGGCGTGATCCATTTGCGCGACGCGGGTTTCACGGGCGAAGACTATCGCGCCAATGCCGGTCTGACGCTTGATCTCGGGGCACTCCGGCTCGATAGCGAATGGGAGGTTGCCTATCTCGGCAAGACAGATGATGGCCAGCGGCTGCCTCCGGTCCATCTCGTGTTCGCGGGGCCGCTCGCGGGCTTCGGGAATTTGACCGCCCAGATCTCCATCGACCAGTTCGAGCGCTATTTGTCCATGAAGCGGTTGGATCTGGACATGGAGCGCCTGGAAAAATTCGGGCAGCCACAGCGTGGCGCGGCGAAGGGTCAGCCGGCTGCTCCCCGCAAGGGGTCAGCCCCGGTTTCGTCCGGAAACCAGCCCCCCGCTCCGGCTCCCAGCGCGGTCCCCTCGGCGGGCACCATACCGACCCAGTCGGTCATCCATGCGCCGCCCGTGCTGCTCGAGCAACCCGGGGCGGGCGCCGCGAAAGCTGATAGCCCGAAGGAGGCCGAGGCGCCGACGGCAGGATGGTCGGCCGACGTGGAAGCGGCAGGCAAGACGCCCGAGAAATCGGAGCAGCAGGCCCCGCAAGCAGCCGGAGCGCAAAATTCCGGAAATTTCGAGGCGCAGATTCGTGAAGTGCTGGGAAACCAGCAAAGGCCGCTGGGCGGGAGCTATAATAATGGTGACCCGCAATATCGCACGCAGAACTATTCGCGCGGCGGAGTCAGGGTCGAAGAATGAAGCTCCGATCGGCCATCTTTCCGCGACGCTGAGCCGGCGGAATGCCTGACACCTCCTGGCAGCCGTCGGTCCGCACCTTCGAGGCGGCGGTCCGCCAGAAACGCATCAATACTTCCGGTTCGCGACAAAATCCGCGGCTGCGGCGAGCATATCCGCGTCAGCCCCGAATGGCGCCAGCGCATCGACCGCCTGTCCCTGAAGCTCAGCAAGACGCTCGCGTGCGGCGTCGGCACCGATCAACGTAACCAAAGTCGCCTTGCCCGCGTCCTGGTCCTTCGCGACGGCCTTGCCGACCGTCGCCGCATCGCCATGCACGTCGAGAAGATCGTCGGCGAGCTGAAAGGCAACGACCCAGCGCGGTTCCATAATCCCGCAGCGCCTCCCGCTGCGCCGCTTCCGCATTGGCGAGAATGGCGCCCGCCTCGCAAGCAAACAGAATGAGCGCGCCCGTCTTCATCGCCTGGAGGCGCAGGATTTCGGCTTCCGAAGGCGTAGCGCCGGGCGCCATCAGATCGAGCATCTGCCCGCCCGCCATGCCGGCGCGCCCTGATGAGCGCGCCAAGCCCAGAGCGAGCGCACACCGGATCTCCGGATCGGGATGCGTGGCGGCATCGGCGAGAATCTCGAAAGCGAGTGTCAGCAGCGCATCCCCGGCAAGGATAGCCGTCGCTTCATCGAACGCCTTATGCACGGTCGGACGTCCGCGCCGCATGTCGTCGTCATCCATGGCCGGCAGGTCGTCATGCACCAGCGAATAGCAATGGATGCATTCAACTGCCGCCGCCGTGTTCAGCGCCGCTTCATCCGTCATCCCGCATAATCGCGCACTCTCCAGAACGAGAAACGGCCTGAGCCGCTTACCGCCGCCGAGGACGGCATGACGCATCGCCTCCGCCAGGCGAGCGGGAATAAAGCCGTGACGTTCGGAATTCGCCAGCCATTCGTCGAGGCGGGCCTCGATAAGGGTTGCGCAGCGCTGGAGCCGCTGGTTAAAGATTTGAGAGTTCTGCGTTTCGTTCACTTAAGTTCACCTATGAAATCCGTTGCCGAAAAGATGCGCCAGATGCGCGCCCGGCTCAAGTCCGCAGGCGGACTTATGCGGCGTTCCGCTGCTTCCGGGGTGCGCGAAGTCGCGATAGCCTGGAAGAAGGCGCGGCAAATGCCTTCGGATTGGCTGGCTGGCCGCAGATCAATCGCGGCGGCGCCGGTGGTGGCGGATAATTGGAGCGTGGCGCCCGAGGCTGCGACGCCATTGCAGGACCGGCCGCCGGCCCTCGCTCATGGCAAAGCTGGATGGCGGGATCGCAATCCCGGCCTCGCCAAAACACTTAAATACGCAGCCATCGCGGTGGCCGCCTGGCTCGCTCTGCCATACCCGCTCATGCTGGTTTACCGGTTCATCGATCCGCCGATCTCGGCGATGATGCTCCGCAACGCACTCTTGGGCCATGGCCTTGATCAGACCTGGGTGGACTTTCAGGACATCTCGCCCAATTTGGCGCGGGCGGTCATAATCTCGGAGGACTCCGCCTTTTGCCGCCATGCCGGAGTCGATTGGAACGCCGTTGGTGAAGCGCTCGATGATCTTGAGGATGGTGACAAACCTCGCGGTGCGAGCACTCTTCCGATGCAGACGGCTAAAAATCTTTTTCTTTGGCCGGGGCAAAGCTATCTGCGCAAGGCGCTGGAAGTGCCGCTTGCCTATTTCATGTCCCTCGTCTGGCCGAAGCAGCGTGTCGTCGAGGTCTATTTGAACATCGCCGAATGGGGCCCCGGCAGTTTACGGCGCGGAGGCCGCCGCCCGCTATCATTTCGGCGTATCTGCGGCCTCGCTGAGCCGGGGCGAAGCGGCGCTGCTCGCGGCCGCCTTGCCAAGTCCGCGCAAACGCAACGCCGGCAGGCCCAGTCCGCGCATGCAGAGCATCGCGAACCGCATACAGGGGCGCGTCGACCGCGAAGCAGCCGATGCGTCGTGCATTTTCGACCGCTAAGCATCCTTGCGAAGGACTACGTCCCGCGAAGAGGCGATGGTCCTTCTGGTTTCGGGAAAAATGATACCTCGTCAAGAAAGGCAGACTATGCACTGGCCAAAGCTTGCCGACATCATTATAAGGGCGCCAGAGTAGCGCGCCGATCGCAGCGCGAAGATATTCAGTCGATGGGCTCGGGGCGGCTTTCCGCTCTCGGCGGGCCTTCGCTCATTTTGAGGTTGTGACAGATGGCTGTTCCAAAACGAAAAGTATCCCGGATGAAGCGCGGTACCCGCCGCTCGGCTGACGCGCTCAGCGCGCCCACCTATGTCGAAGATAAGGAGTCCGGCGAATTGCGGCGTCCTCATCATATCGATCTGAAATCGGGCAAATATCGCGGCCGCCAGATTCTGGAAGCCAAGGGAGATTTTTGAGCGTAACGCTTCGCGGCCGAGACTTCGGAATGCGGGCGTCGCCATAGTTTGGCAGGCGGTTCGGGCCGGCCGGCGAGGGAACAGAGATGGAGAGTGACCAATGATCCTCAGCATACCGTGGCTTATTATCGCAATCATCCTTTACAACCTGATTGCATTCTCGTCGTCATGGCCGGCTCCGGGGACCCCCGGGACGACGAATGTTTTCAACGAGCCGCTGGTGAGCTTCGACTTGATCTCGGGCGCAAACTGGGCGCTGACGGTGGGTGATCTCGTCACCATCATAACCCTGGTACTGCTGTTCATCGAGCTCATCAAGGCGACGCGGACAGGCGGCTCCTCGATCGTGGATCATGCCTTCTCCATGGTCCTGTTCATGATCTGCGGTATCGAATTCCTTACCGTCCGTCAGGCCGCGACATCGGAGTTCTTCTTTATTCTGGTCGTCACCCTGATCGATGTGGTCGCTGGATTTTCGATTACCATCCGCGGGGCGCGTCGCGATTTCGGCATGGGTGGCGTACACGACTGATCGTCAGGGAGCAGCCCACCGATCAACGACTTGGGAAGGGCGCTCGAAACGGCGCCCTTTATTTTTGGATATTGAGCCTTGTCCTCGTCACTGACAACAGCGCCGCCGAATGCATTCAATGCCGATCTCATCGGCGAAGTGGCAGTGGAGATCGGTCTTACGGCGGCGATCGTTTCCGTCGACGACGGCAATCCGCGTATTCTCGTGGTGAAGGCTGGCGGTGGCACGCCCGAGCAGCGCGCCGCATTGCCATTCGGCCTCTTCGCGCCGCTCGATCACCGGACGCTCGAGATCGGGCTTCGGGCCTGGGTGCAGGATCAAACCGGGCTTGAGCTCGGATATGTGGAGCAGCTCTACACATTTGCCGACCGTGGACGCCATGCGAGGCAAGGCGACGTTGGATTTCAGGTCGTATCCATCGGTTATCTGGCGTTGACGCGCTCCGGCGCGCTTTGCGGCCTGAAGCATGGCGACTGGCAGAGCTGGTACAACTACTTTCCCTGGGAAGATTGGCGCACCGAACGCCCCGCCATCCTGACCGAAGAGATTCTGCCCCGGCTGGGCGCATGGGCGAAGAAGTCCGAGCCGAGAGGCGCGCCGCCCCGCCCACTGTCGCGTCAAGAGCGCTTCGAAATCTGCTTTGGCGGCGAGCGTGGCTGGGACGATGAGAAAGTCCTCGACCGCTATGAGTTGCTCTACGAGGCCGGTCTCCTCCTGGAGGCTGAAACAGACGGGCGCGAGGCGGCCCGCCAATGGCCGAACTTGCCCTATTTCGGTGCGCCGATGCAGTTCGACCACCGCCGCATCCTGGCGACGGCCATGAGCCGGCTGCGTGCGAAAATCAAATACCGGCCGGTGATTTTCGAGCTCATGCCTGACAGCTTCACTCTTTTCGAACTGCAACGGACCGTCGAGGCCATTCTCGGCAGCCATCTGCATAAGCAGAATTTCCGCCGGTTGGTGGCATCATCCGGGCTCGTCGAACCAACGGGCGATGTGCGTACCGCAACGGGCGGACGGCCTGCCAAAGCCTACCGGTTTCGCCGCGAGGTGATATTGGAACGGCCCGCCGCAGGCGTGCGGGTCAAGGGTGGGCGCGGCTGATTGGGTGAAGGTCGTGCGGCAATAGGCGGCGGACGGGTGGTTACGCGGGATTGCTTCCGTTTGGCGGCGCGATCTCGAATTCTGAGAGGCATGCGGCAGCGGGCGGGATTTGTGGGGGCTCGCCGGTGAACCCGGAAAGCGCCACAACCGCTCCCATGGGAACCGCGCCTTCTGCGCTGCGGAACGTGCCTTTGATCAGCGCCGCTGCCGCAAGCTTGCCACCACTATGGAATTCCTGCTGTAAATAAATCCAGCGTTCGTCCCATCCGGCGATCCGGGTCGTCATTTCGAATTTTTGCCAGAGTTTCAGCGGGCGCTTATAGGTGATCGAGAGCGCGGCAACGACCGGAAACCATTTGCGCTGCCTGATTTTATCCAGCAGCCCGGTGCGAATGAGGAAATCCACGCGCCCCAGATCCATGATGGTGAGGTAGCGGCCGTTATTCATGTGCCAAAGCACGTCGAGGTCACCCGGCCATACCCGCATCCCGACCCGCCCGGTTTCCAGCACGCCCAGTTTGGAACGGCGGCGCGCGGCGACCAACAGATAGAACAGGCGGAAGAAGAAATTCATGGCGACCCCGATCGTTCGCGGCGGTTCTTAGAGCATTTTCCAGCAAAGTGGACACCGGTTTGCGTCGCGAAAATGCGACAAACCAAGAGATAGAGCCCCGTTCCGATACAATCGAAACGGAAAAGGCTCTAGCAGTCTCCTAGCGAGGATGAAAGGGAGGAAACCTGCCGGGTTTCACCGAACGGCGCGCGTTGCTCGAATATCCGGCGGAGGAACGCGTCAACGTGGACAGCGGTGCGGAAACCGCGGGAGTGCTTGGCTGCGTGGCCCATTTTGGGGCGCTAGACGGCAAAATCTTGTGGAACGTCGGCGTTTTTTCGAGGGCTGTCTCTTCAATAGCGCGGTGCGACTGATTATATAAAGGCGCTTGGAATGGCAAGCTATGAAAGGCGGCTCGATCGAAAGCGCCGACAAACCAACAGGCTGATCGCAATTATTAACAATGTTGCGCAAATGCCTTGCTAATCCGGCTTTTTTGCTAAGGCTGACATAAGCGTAGCTTCCAAAAAAAAGTAAATGTGGTATTATCAGTGCCACAAAAGCACACGATTGGTGACAAAGCGCGAAGCTTCCCCTATGCGTAGGGAAGTGTTTTCTTAATTTTGCGTTAGTGTTGGGCGGTCTCCGCTAAGGGTCGCCGAGCGATGCTATTTTTGCATCCATCCTTCTTCGTGAGCTTTTCAGGTAGTGCGGCCGTGCCAAGTGGGGGCATGAGGTTCGGTTGCGCATAGCGGTACGTGGATGGCCACGTGCTGCCAAACCCCATTCGCCGCAATGGCGGAGACGGCGTAGTCAGAAGAAGTTTTCGGCGCCCGCGCCGGGAAAGAACCGTGAGAATGAGTATGGCTGCGAAGAAAAAATCAATGCATCGGAATGGATTCCAGAAGGACGAATTCGTCGTCTACCCAACCCATGGGGTAGGCCGGATCGTCGGAATCGAGGAACAGGAGATCGCGGGCTACAAGCTCGAACTGTTCATCATCAATTTCGAAAAAGACAAGATGACGTTGCGAGTGCCGACCTCGAAGTGCGAGAGTGCCGGGATGCGTAAGCTGTCCGACGGCGTGATCGTCACAAAGGCGCTCGATACGTTGAGGGGTCGCGCGCGCGTCAAGCGAACGATGTGGAGCCGCCGCGCTCAGGAATATGAAACCAAGATCAATTCCGGCAGCCTGATCTCCATCGCGGAAGTCGTGCGCGATCTCTACCGGTCCGACAGCCAGCCGGAGCAGTCCTACTCGGAGCGCCAGCTTTATGAAGCAGCGCTCGACCGTATGGCTCGCGAGATTGCCGCCGTTCAAGATGTCGATGAAGTCATGGCAATTCAGGCGATCGGTGAATCGCTGACCAAGGGTAACCGCCTCCCTCGCAAGGAAGAAGTCGAAGCAGAGCAGGACGAGGCCGCCTGAATTTTCTAAACCTTTGGGCATTTTAATGGGCGAGTGCTTTTGCATTCGCCCTTTTTTGTGCGACGGCTGAGCATTCCATGGCGGATGCGGGGATAGGCACCAAGGCTCACCCCGAGAGCATCGGCGGTGCCACGAAATCAGTGACCCAGCTTGAGCACCAAGACCCGATCACGATCAAAGCGCGCGATGCAATAGGCGCTTATCCGCCTATAATTGCTTGGAAAAATCGCAAGGCGCATCACCAGAACAAGCTCCGCGCGATAATGCGTGGGGCATTCGTCTCACTGCGAGGTCCACCCGCCATCGATTGGGATCGACGTGCCGGTAATGTTATGGGCGCGAGGGTCACAGAGCCAGAGCGCCAACATTCCGATCTCGCCCGGATCGGATGTGCGGCGCGACGGCTGTTTCTCGGCGAGCAGGCTTGCGATCCCTGCATCGCGATCGCCGCCGTGCTCGGCCGAGCGCGCCCGGACCTGGGGCTCGATGATCGCGGTTTCGGTCCAGCCGGGACAGATGCAATTGACGGTGACGCCGCCGGTGGCCCGTGAACCGGCGTCGGCATATTCCAGGGCGGCGACCTTACTCATCCCGACCAATCCGAATTTCGAAGCGACATAGGGCGCCTTGTTCACCGAGGCGACGAGCCCATGCACGGAGGCGATGTTGATGACGCGGCCATAACCGCGCTCGCCCATGAGCGGCAACGCCCGGCGCATCGTATGGAACGCGCCCGAAAGATTCACGGCGATGATGGCGTCCCAGATGGCCGGAGTCGCTTCGGCCAGGCTGACGGTCTGCTGAATGCCCGCATTGTTCACCAGGATGTCGGCGCCGCCCCATTCCGCCACGGCGTCCATCATGGCGTCGATCGCCGCCGGTTCGCGCATGTCGGCATCGAAGAACCGGGTTTCGGGAGCACCAGCCGCCTGGAGCTGCGCCTCAGCCTCCGCAACCTGCGCGCGATCGGCCAGCCCGTGCAAGCCGATGCGAGCACCGGCGCCCGCCAGCGCCTTGGCAATGGCAAGCCCAATCCCCTGCACGGAGCCGGTCACCAATGCGGTCTTACCCTCCAGTAAGCGGTCCATCGCTTGCCCTTTCCAGACGTTCCCGCAAGGCGGTTTTCAGCACCTTGCCGTAATTGTTTTTCGGCAATTCCCCGACCACGACATAGTCCTTCGGCCGTTTGAAACGCGCGATGTTTTCGCGGCAATGCGCATCGAGCACCTCCGCGACCACCGTCTCACCCGGCGCGGAGACAACGAACGCCACCACCTCTTCGCCCCATTCCGGATGGCGGCGGCCCACGACCGCAACCTCGTGAACCGATGGATGCGTCAGCAGAACCTCTTCCACTTCGCGCGGATAGATGTTGGTGCCGCCGGAGATGATGACGTCTTTCGAACGGTCGTGGAGCGTCACGAACCCATCCTCGTCCATCGCGCCCATATCGCCGGTCCAGAGCCAGCCGTCGCGGATCGTATTTGCCGTCGCTTGCGGGTTTTGCCAGTAGCCGAGCATTACCGGCGCGCCTTGCACCAGAATTTCGCCGATCTCGCCCAGCGGCAGATCGCGGCCCTGCTCATCGGCGATGCGCACCCTGACGCAGCTTTGCGCCGTGCCAACCGAGGCGAGCCGCTCTCGCCAGCGGGGATGGCTGCGGTCCGAGACCAATTCGCGGGCCAGCGCGGTGATCGTCATGGGGCTTTCGCCCTGCCCATAGATCTGTATGAAGCGCGGCCCCATCACCTCGACCGCCTCGATGATGTCGGCCAGATACATCGGCCCTCCGCCGTAGACGATCGTCTTGAGGCCCTCGCCTATGCCGCCTTCGGCTTTCGCCCGATCGACAAGGCGGCGCACCATCGTCGGGGCGACGAATAGCGAGACATTGCCCAGCCTTGGCGCGAGGGCGAGGATCTCGCCCGGATCGAACCCGCCGGACTCCGGCACGACATGCCGCGCGCCGCGCAACACATGCATGAAATTATACAGCCCTGCCCCGTGCGACATGGGCGCGGCATAGAGGATGGCATCTTCAGCCCGTACTTCGTCCACATCGATGAAATAGCTGAATGCGGCGGCCTGGATATTGGCGGCGGATATCATCACGCCCTTGGGTTTGCCTGTCGTGCCCGAAGTATAGAATAGCCAGAGCATGTCATCCGCGACGAGCTGCGCCGGGGCCGGGAGAGGGGCTGCCGCATAGAGCCGCCCGAACTCCGGCCCGTCCGCAGCGATCACCTCGCGGACGCACGGCGGCACAGCGCTGCGCAAGGCCGCGCCTACGTCCTCGGAAACAAACAGGATTTCCGCTCCTGCATTGTCGATGATCCATGCGGCTTCTTTCGCGTGGAGCTTGGCGTTGATCGGCACGGCCGCGGCACCGGCGAACCAGATTCCGTAAAACGCTTCGAGATATTCCGTCCGGTTCGTCATGAAGATCGCGACGCGGTCGCCGCGCTTGACGCCGCGTGTCGTGAGCGCCCCCGCGATCGCAGCAACGCGCCGGGCAAATTCCGCATAATCCGCCAGGACTGTTTCGCCCCGCATCAATGCCGGCGCGCCCGGCCGAAGTTGCGCGGTTCGGAGCAGCCATTCCGCCGGATTCATCGCAGTGCCTTCGGGTTTTCGCAGATCATGGCAATCGTCCCCATGCGCTCGCTGAAAAATATGCCACAACCCTTAGTTTCGGCCCATGGATGAGAACGCCGAGCGCTTGGCGAGCTTAAGGAAGCTGGATCCGGAAGCGGCGAGCAGCAGCAATGCGGGCAGGATGAGCAGCGCTTCCCACCCGGCGCCCGCACCGATATACCGCTCCGCATAGCTGATGATCGCGGAGTAATTGAGCACCGTGAGCACGCTGAGGAGAAGGCCGAGCGCCTTGCCCGCGCCTTCCGCGTCCCTTTCGGCCTTGCGGTAGAAGTAGAACAGGATCATCAGCGCCCACAGCCCGAACAGCGCGCTGAAGAAAGGCGCCAGGGCCACATAGGTCGATCGCGCCTCCGCACCATAGAGCACCGCGGAAGATGCGACGAACGCATGGTTGGCGAGCGGCCAGATGATCATCGCCAGCGCGCCCAACATGACGCCTCGCTCCAGCCTGATGACCCAGTCGCTGTAATAGGTGTCGACCGCCGTGCGGCGCATGACAAGCAAACCGCCGATCACGAGCAGGATCAGCATGAAGAATACGAAAACCGGCAGCGTGAAGCGGTGCACGGTGTCGAGCATCGAGCGATTGGCCCGGGTGGCATAAAGCTCCGCCAGCGCGGCGTTGAAATCTCTTTGCGCGGCGCAGCACGTATCGGCGTCGGTCAAATTTCCGCTGACGAAGCAATAGCGCTGAGCGTTTTGCGACGATGACGGCTCGATGAGCGGCGACCGCGCGCAATCCCGCACAAACGGGGCAAGACCAATGGAATTCTGGCTCACCTCACGCAGGTCGCGCAACGATGTCAGCAAGGGCTGGCGGCTGCGGCAAACGGTCTGCGGCTGTTTCGGCGCGACGCTGCAATTCGTGCAGGCTGAAACTGCTGGCGCCTGATAGGGGCCGCAAATTTCCGGCGATCCCTGGTCCTGTTGCAGCGCCGCCGGCGTGAACTGCCATAGGGCAGGGGCGCCATCCTGCAGCCAGCCGGCGACTCTGGTAGGAAAGGCCCGCCAGCACCAGCGCGCCGATGAAAAAGCGCGCGCGCCCGAAACGCACCACCCGCCAATACATATCGACGAAAACACAGGCGGGAATATAGAACGCGGCCAGGGTAAAGATGCCCAGGACCGGAAAGAATAGGAAATGGTGGCTGTAGAGCGTGGCGATCGCCAGCCAATCCGCACCGAGTTCGAGCGGGTTTGCGCCGCCGAACTCGAAGATCAGCACGGCGGGCATCGAAAGGAACGCGACGCCGATAACGGCAAACACGAAAATCACGAATATCCGCGTACCGGCCATCATCGGATAAATCCCCCATTCAGCCTGGCGGCCCATTGGCATCTTCGTAGCACAAAGCGGTGTCAGGCGAGAAATGTCTTAAATTGCAATGCTGTCCTGCTTCGCCATCTTGCGTGACACAATGATCGGCTTGTTACTCGCCTCAACGGCGCGAGCTGTGACAGCAGCATCAAGGTATCTCACCAGGTGGTGAGCCAGATTTCGGCAAAAAACGAAGCCAAGTTTTCGCATCGCGGCATGATTCGCTGCCTGGCTTTGACTCTCCCTCAATCCTAATCGTGCGATAATGGCATTTGGTGAGCCGCATCATCACCTTGTTCCGCGGTTCACAGGGCTATTGCGCCGCACAAAAGCCTATCGCATACTTGTATATCGCGGCTGTATACAAACTGGGCTTCGGCCAGCCCCGGGAAGGCAAGATCGCGATGAACTATCATTCTTATGAGCTGGCTCACAGAGTGGTGGCCCCGTTGCGCTGGAGCGCGCAAGGGCTGAAGATGCAGCTCCAATCGCCCCTCAATCCATTCCGGGACATGCTTCTGCCGCGCATGATGGCCGCAAGCTGCGAACTGTTCGAGAATGTCACGCGCCGCTACGGCAAGCCCGAATGGGGTATCAAGGAAACCAGGATCTTCGGCATGCCGGTGCCGATCGACGAGGAGATCGTCTACCGCAAGCCGTTCTGCAATCTCGTCCATTTCAGCCGCGACGAGAAGGTGATCGGCCGCCGCTACGATCCGAAAGTGCTGATCGTCGCCCCGCTTTCGGGCCATTACGCAACGCTGCTGCGCGGCACGGTCGAGGCGATGATCCGCGAACACAATGTGTACGTCACGGATTGGATGGACGCCCGGATGGTGCCGGTGGCGCAAGGCAGCTTCGATCTCGACGACTTCATCGACTATATCGTCGAGTTCATCCAATATCTGGGGCCGAACACCCATGTGATCGCGGTCTGCCAGCCCGCAGTTCCGGTCCTTGCCGCCGCCGCTCTGATGGCTTCGCGCAACGATCCGATGCAGCCGGCCTCGCTGACGCTGATGGGCGGCCCCATCGATACCCGCCGCAACGAGACCGTCGTCAACAAGCTGGCCAAGGACCGGCCCATCGAATGGTTCGAGAACAACGTCATCCATAGCGTTCCCTTCCCGAATCCGGGCTTCATGCGCAAGGTTTATCCCGGCTTCGTGCAGCTCACAGGCTTCATGCAGATGAACCTGGAACGGCATATGACGGCGCATAAGGACCTGTTCAGCAATCTGGTGAAGGGCGACTGCGACAGCGTCCAGCAGCATCAGACCTTCTATGAGGAATATCTGGCGGTCCTTGACCTTTCGGCCGATTTCTACCTGCAGACGGTGAAGGTGGTATTCCAGGATCACGATCTTCCGGACGGCAGGATGACCCATCGCGGCGAGCGGGTCGATTGCAGCGCCATCAAGCGAACCGCGCTGATGACGGTCGAAGGCGAGAAGGACGACATTTGCGGACTCGGCCAGACCGAAGCGGCGCACGATCTTTGCATCAACATTCCGATGGACGAGAAATATCATTATGTGCAGCCCGGCGTCGGTCATTACGGCGTGTTCAACGGCACGCGTTGGCGCACCGAGATTCAGCCGCGCATCCGGGAATTCATTCGCACCATTCAGTTCAAGCGTATGACCGGCAACAATTCGAAAATGGCGCTGCCCTATCGCGGCCTGCATGAAGACCGCGAGGAAATCGTCGAATATTCGAAGCCGAAGCAGCAGCCGAGCGTCCAAGCCCGGTAATCCGACCTCGGTGAGGCGCTGCCTCTTGTCCCGGCTTGCCCCCGGGTGCTAGCCTTCCTTGCTTGCGCATCATTTTGCCCGAAAAACTGGGGAAGACGTCATTTCGGAATGATGCTTGGGGCAATCAGGAAAGGCGACGCATGCATATTCGGCTGATCGGCCTTCTTTTCGGCTTCACTGTTGCATTGACGCAGATTGCGTCGGCGCAGGATATCGAGAACCCGCCTTTCTTCAGCAACAAGGACGCGGAGGCAGCGATCGCCTACGCCTTGAGGATGTTGCCGAAAATGAAATGCGGCAAAGAGCCCTGCCCAGCGGCAACGCCGGAGGAACTCGCCTCGCCTCCGATCGAAGCCGAGGACGCGCGGATCGCGCTGATTACCGGCGCCAGATCGGCGCGGCTCAAATGGTGCGGGCTGGAATGGGAAAGTCGTACGTTCGTCGCGATGATACGCGGCTTGCAGCACAAGGGCATTCAGGACGCCCGCAAGCTGACCCTCCTGCAGATCATCCATGACGCACAGTTCTCCAGGGACTATTCGGGCCTCCAGGCGCTTAAGACATGCGCAGACAAAATGCGCGCCGATCTTGACCAGCAGTACCCCAAGGTCGAACTGCCGCCCTGGCAGCGGGCCGTGGACTACATTCTGCTGGACCAGTCAGTGGCCGGCATGGTGCAGCGCGTGCTAAGCGAGATCGATAAGAGCCGGTGCGGACCGGATCCATGCACACCCGCCACGGATGAGGAGAAGGCAAACCCGCCCTTGACTCTGGAGGATGCACGCCGCGCGATGAAGGTCGGATTGCTGGCGGGCACCGCCGAATTTTGTGGGCTCGACTGGCAGAACCGCATTTTTCTGCCCTTCATGGCGTATCAGCATCGCACTTTGAAGCTGTCAGCGCGCCAGATCGCCATGGTCAGCATGTTGCATGGCACCATGCAGGGCTTCATGATGGACAGCCACAAAAAGCGCGGCGTGCCTTGCACCGACCAGATGCGGCAGGCGATCGAAAAGCAGCTTTCCAGCGGCTGACACGTTTCCGGGCATGGTGCGGGATCGCTGCCTATATTTTCATCAATAAGGCCTCTGCTCAGTCTTTGAGATCTGCCGACCATGCGGCCGGCGACGGATGCGTCGCGAAGACTCCAGCATACATTTCAGCTTGGCATCCTAATTGCTTCAAAGGCGATGTGCAGAGCGTCTAGGGTTCCGGCCGCCTCGAAGCATGATCCGCAAAAATGGATACCGGTTTTGCGAGCGAGATCATGCCCAAGCGAGAGGCGGCGCTGGTCCGAGAGACGCTGACCGGGTGTGTTGCCCGGAGACACGGCGGGCCAAAATCCCGGGAGAAAACTGCACGACAGGTTTGCGAGCGCAAACCTTGCCTCCCGGGTAGCGCTCCAAGCCGCTTGCGAAAAAGACCGCTGGTCGCAATCGACTGAGGAGCTGACAGATGCGCCGTATTCTAGGACTGGTTCTCGCCGCCCTTGCTTTGATGAGCTTCACGCCTGCCCACGCCGCGCCCAAAAAGGATTTCAAGGTCTGCTGGTCGATCTATGTGGGCTGGATGCCCTGGGGGCATCTGCAGAGCTCGGGGATCATGAAGAAATGGGCGGATAAATACGGCATCACCGTCGAGATCGCGCAGATCAACGACTATGTCGAATCCATCAATCAATATACGGCGGGCGCTTATGACGGCTGCTCCATGACCAACATGGACGCGCTGTCCATCCCGGCGGGCGGCGGCGTCGACACCACCGCGCTGATCGTCGGCGACTATCTCCAACGGCAATGACGGCATCCTGCTGAAGGGGAAGTCGGCTCTGGCCGACATCAAGGGGCAGAAGGTCAATCTTGTCGAGCTGTCGGTGTCGCATTACCTGCTGGCGCGCGCGCTGGAAGGGGTCAATCTCTCCGAAAAGGACCTGACGCTCGTCAATACGTCCGACGCCGACATCGTCTTCGGCCTACGCGACCCCGGACGTGACCGCGGCCGTCACCTGGAACCCGATGCTGTCCGACCTTGCCGCCGCGCCCAACACGACCAAGGTGTTCAATTCGTCCTCCATTCCGGGCGAAATCATCGACATCATGATGGTGAACACCGAGACGCTGAAGGAGAACCCCAATTTCGGCAAGGCCCTCGTCGGCGCCTGGTACGAAATGATGGGCCTCATGTCGTCGAGCAGCGAGGCCGGCATCGCCGCGCGCACGGAAATGGCCAAGGCCTCCGGCACCGATCTGGCCGGCTTCGACGCCCAGCTCACGACGACGCAGATGTTCTACAAGCCCGCCGAGGCCGTCGCCTTCACCAAGGACGAGAAGCTGCCGCAGAACCATGCAGTTCGTGGCGAAGTTCCTGTTCGACCACGGCATTCTCGGCACAGGGCGCGACGGGTCCGGATTTCGTCGGCGTGGAGTTCCCGGGCGGCAAGATCGCTCGGCGACACATCCAAGGTCAAGCTGCGCTTCGACCCGACCTACATGGAGATGGCCGCCGCCGGGAAACTCTGAACGGCCCACTGACGGCACTCTCCGCTCGCTTCAGCCCCGCGCGTACAGCGCGACGCGTCGCCATCGGGAGAGGGTCACGCATGGCGCTGATGAGCGGCGAAGGCCAGGTGCTCCGCCGCGCGCATGCACTCTGCTAAGGTGAGGGCGCGATAGCTGTCAGACTGCAATGCCGCAACAGCGACGCCATCGCGAGAACCGATGCGCCTGATCAATCAGCAGCCTGGCCGCGGCGAGAAGATCGTGCTCGGCGCGTTGCCGTTCATCGTGCTGATCGCGGCCTACGCCATCGGCAGCCACATCCGTCTGTCCGCAAATCCCGACGACAAGCTCTGCCGTCGCTCGGGCAGATGGCGTCGGCGATCTGACAGCTTCGCCTTCGTCGCCGGAGTCAGCGCTCCGGCGACTACCTGCTCTGGACCGACACCGCCGCCAGCCTCGCCCGGCTGCTCAGCGGCATCGCCATTTCGGCGCTGATCGCTGTCGTGCTCGGCGTCGCCGGCCGGCCTGATCCCGCGCGGGCGGGCGGTGCTGGCGCCGTTCGTCGCCGCGATTTCGCTGATCCCGCCGATCACCATTCTGCCGATCCTGTTCATCGTCTTCGGCCTCGGCGAAACCTCGAAGGTCGCGCTGATCGTCGTCGGCACCGCGCCGGTCATGGTGCGCTATCTGGCGCAGGCGGTGACCGAAATCCCGCAGGAGCAGATCGTCAAGGCGCAGACCCTGGGCGCCTCGACCTGGCAGATGGTCGTGCGCGTGGTGCTGCCGCAGATCATGCCGAAGCTGATCACCTGCATCCGGCTCGAGCCTCGTGCCGGCCTGGATCTTCCTCATCTCGGCCGAGGCGATCGCCTCGACCGGCGGCCTCGGCTACCGGATTTTCCTGGTCCGCCGCTATCTGGCGATGGACGTCATCCTGCCCTATGTCGCCTGGATCACGCTGATCGCCTTCGCGCTCGACCGGCTGCTCTACCTCTATTCGCAAACGCCGCTACCGCCTGGGCGCATATCGAAGGCGGCGCGCCTATGAGCTTCGTCGAGGCGCAGAGCGTCTGGGTGAGCTATGACGGCACGCCGATCCTGGAGCGGGTCGTCGCTGTCCGTCGAGCGCGGCACCTTCTGCACCATCGTCGGCGCGTCGGGCTGCGGCAAGTCGACATTCCTGCGCCTGCTGCTCGGCCAGGAGCAGCCCGCGCGCGGCGCGATCCTGGTCGACGGCGCGCCCGTTCCCGGCCGAGCCGACGCCCGATCGCGGCATCGTCTTCCAGCGCTATTCGGTGTTCCCGCATCTGACGGTGATGCAGAACCTCATCCTTGCCGCCGACTTCGCGCGCGCGCCGGTGCTCGGCGCGGCTTTTCGGCAAGC
Organism: uncultured Alphaproteobacteria bacterium; assembly: GCA_963842775.1. GTDB lineage: Bacteria > Pseudomonadota > Alphaproteobacteria > Rhizobiales > Rhodomicrobiaceae > R-RK-3. The sequence continues at coordinate 550,423 of CAWJHQ010000001.1, forward strand.
GGCGGCGCATGCGCGGAAGCGACCGCCGAGGCGATGCTCGCCAAAATCGGCCTGGCCATGCGCGCGACCGCTATCCCGCGCAGCTCTCCGGCGGCATGCAGCAGCGGCTCGCCATCGCCCAGGCGCTGCTGAAGCGGCCGAAGATCCTGCTGCTCGACGAGCCGTTCGGCGCGCTCGATCCCGGCATCCGCGCGCGACATGCAGGACGCTTCTGCTGTCCATCTGGCGCGAAACCGGCATGACCATCTTCATGGTCACGCACGACATCGCCGAGGCGTTCAAGCTCGGCACGCGCCTGCTCGTCTTCGACAAGGTGCGGCACGATCCGCAGCACCCGTCCGCCTATGGCGCGACGATCACCTATGATCTTGCCGCTGAAAAGCGGCGCCGCGCTCGACGCGGCCAAGACCGCGCGAGATTCGCTCGCCAAGCAGACCATCAACCACAGATGCAGAGCAGCCCATGTCCTATAGACCCAGCGCCCCGGCGCGGCGCATCGCCATGCCTTGCCCTTCGCTCCCGGCCGATGCGGCGCGCCCACCATCCCGATTTCAACGCCCGCGAGACGCGCGGCTGGAAGGCGGTCGAGGCCGAGGGCCGGCTGCCCGAGGATGGCTGGCGGCGCGAGCAGCAATGGGCGCTCGACATGGGCCTGCCCGGCGCGGATTGCCTGACCGACAAGATCGATCCCGACCTTCGCGCGCGGCGAGCTGCCGCATTTCGCCGGCATCAACACGTTCCTCAAGGCGCCCTATGTCGAGAACGTCCGCGACGTCGGCAAATATGACGCGGCGATCGTCGGCATTCCCTTCGATAGCGGCACCACCTACCGGCCCGGCACGCGCTTCGGGCCGCAGGGCATCCGCCGCATCTCCGCGCTCTACACGCCCTACAATTACGAGCTCGGCGTCGACCTGCGCGAGCAGATGACGCTCTGCGACGCCGGCGACGTCTTCACCATTCCCGCCAATCTCGAAAAGAGCTTCGACCAGATCACGCGCGGCGTGTCAGCCATGTCGTTCTCGTCGGGCGCGCTGCCGGTGATGCTCGGCGGCGACCATTCGATCGGCTTCCCCTGCGTGCGCGGCATCGCCGAATGCACCTCGAAGCGCATCGGCATCATCCATTTCGACCGCCACATCGACATCCAGGAGAAGGATCTCGACGAGCGGATGCACACCACGCCCTGGTACTGGGCGACCAACCTGCCGAACGTCTCGGCGACCAATCTCGTCCAGCTCGGCATCGGCGGCTGGCAGGTGCCGCGCTATGGCGTCGCCGAGGCGCGCAAGCGGCAGACCAACGTGCTGACCATCGAGCGACATCGAGAAGCTGGGCCTCGAGAAGACCGCCGAGATCGCGCTGGAACTGGCCTGGAAGGACACCGACGCGGTCTACATCTCCTTCGACGTCGACAGCGTCGATTGCGGCTTCGTGCCGGGCACCGGCTGGCCGGAGCCGGGCGGCTTCCTGCCGCGCGAGGCGCTGAAGATTCTCGGGCTGGTCGCGGCCGAAGGGCATCTGCGGACTCGAGGTCGTCGAGGTCAGCCCGCCCTACGACACCTCCGACATCACCGCGCTGCTCGGCGTCCGCGTCGTCGTCGAGGCGCTCGGCTCGATGGTCGCGCACGGCAAGCTCGGCAAGCACAAGGCGATCATCGACAAGCCGGTCGCGTTTTAGCGCCGATTGCTGAGGAGAGAACGCGATGTGGCGGTGGCTGGCAGTGTTTCTGTTCGGCGGCGTGCTGGGGACCGGTTTCGGCGTGGCGCTCGGCTTTTTCCTGTTCCCGTTCGTCTTCCCGCCGCCTCCTGCCGCCGAGACGCTCGCAGCGGCGGAACGCACGCCGGTCGTTGCGCGCGGCACCTTCATTCACGCCGACCCCGGCGATCCGTTCCATTACGGCCAGGGCAGCGTCACGGTTTATGATCGCACGGTTTTCCTGGAGGCCGATTTCAAAGTCGGTCCGGGGCCGAAATTTCATGTGTATCTGGTGCCCAAGGCTGCGATCCGATCTGCTGCCGAGGTGAAGGACGCGATGTTTGTCGATCTGGGGCGGCTGCGCAGCTTCGAGGGCAGCCAGAAATACGACATCCCGGCCGGGTTGGATTTGAAGCAATATCCGAGCGTCGTGATCTGGTGCGAGCAGTTCGGGGTGCTGATTTCGCCGGCCGACCTGAAATTCGGTTCGTAAGACGCGGAGGCGAATTCCATGCATGACGATCATTCACATCATGATGATCACCATCACCATCATCACGATCACAGTCATCATCACCATCCGCATGGGCTCGGCCACAATGCGGCCCGGCGGCCCATCCAGTGGCAGACACCGCACGACCCGTCCGCCAGCCAGGGCGAGACCCGCGCGGCCGAACCGGACCTCGATCTGGTCGAGACGGCTTTCGTCACCGGATTTGCCAGTGCGCCCGACCCGACCAGCTTCCTGCGCCTCGCGCACATTCCTTTCACCGGCCAGACCGCCGAGGGCGATGTGCTGAAACTGCTGCGTGTCGAGACAGAAGAGGCCGTCGATGTGGGTGCGGTTTCGCCTGCGGCTGGGCGGCGGTCCGATGCGGCACGACCCGCTGCCCGCAAAACTCGTTTCGCGCCGCCGCCGCCTCGCATTTCTCTACTTCGATGGCACGCGCGCCCGCTCGCTGAGCTTCGCCGAGGCGCTGGCGCTCGCTCCCGCCCCCTGACCGAGGCCGCTACGCGTTCCGCTCCTGGATGAAGTACCAGCTCTCACAAATGGGCTCGAAGCCGATCTTGGCGTAACACCGGTTCGACCAGGGATTGTTGAGATCGGTGTACAGGCACGCGGTGGGCCGCCCCTCGTCGAATATTTTCTCGGCGACAGCGGCGGTCACCGAACCGGCATAGCCCCGGCCACGCAATTCGGCGCGGTGTATAGACCAGCGCGATCGCCGCCGCCTTGCGCGTGCGCCGGACGATCCCGGCAAGCGATACGGGCCGGCCGCCCGCCATCCAGAAAAGGCAATCGCCCGAGGCCGCCTTGCGTTCGATCTCCGCCGTGGCTGGGCGGCTGGTCTTCCGGCGCCGCCTCCGCGACGAACGCCCTATACCATTCGGCAAACGGATTCATGTCGCCCGGCATTACGGGATGAGCATAGCCGGCCGCCCCCGGATAGCGAGGCGGGCGGCTGAGCGCGTGAATTCGTTGGGCGAAGGTTTGCTTGAAACGCTCGCCCAACTCTTTCGCCCGCTCCACCACCCAGAGCGCCGTGTCATCGGGTCCGAGCACGCTGTTAAACCGCGTGCCCGCCACCTCCTGGGCGAGCTGGCGGCATTGGTCGCGCGTCAACGCTCCCAGGACGAGGCCGCGTCCCTGGGTGCGAACCGCGCAGGCGCCGGGCTCGCCGAATGACCATTTCTGCGTCTGGCCTGGCGGCTCCTCGATCGCCGCACGGGCCATCAACGACAGAATGAGGCAATGCTTCGCCTCCTCTCGCTCCAGGGCCGGGGTGTGATAGGCGTTGAACTGCGCGAAATCCATCCCGCTCCTCGACTTCCCCCTATGCAGCCGCGTGGGCAGGCCGTTTCAGCCCGCGCTTTTCGAGCAGCGCGTCGATCTCCGGCATCCGCCCGCGAAACGCCCGATAGGCTTCCGCGGGATCCATGCTGCCGCCGCTGGAATAGATGTAGCGACGCAGTTTCTCCGCCGTTTCCGGGTGGAAAACGTCGCCGGTTTCCTGGAAGGCGCCGAAGGCGTCAGCGTCCATGACTTCCGACCAGAGATAGCTGTAATAGCCCGCCGCATAACCGCCGGCGAACAAATGCAGAAAATGCGTCGGCCGATGCCGCAGCACGATTTCCGGCGGCATGCCCATGCGGGCAAGTGCTTCCGTCTCGGCGGCATCAATGTCGACATCCGTCTCCGGCCGGGCTTGTTCGTGCAGATCCAGATCGATAATGGCCGATGCAACATATTCGACGGTCGAGAATCCCTGGTCGAATTTCCGCGCTGCGAGCAGCTTCTCCATCAATGCGCTCGGCATCGCCTCGCCGGTCGTCGCGTGCAGGGCGAAACGGCCGAGCACTTCCGGCGTCAGCAGCCAATGTTCGTAAAGCTGCGACGGCAGTTCCACGAAATCGCGCTTGACGCTCGTGCAGGAAATCGACCGGTAGGTCACGTCCGAGAGCAGCCCGTGGAGCGCATGGCCGAATTCGTGGAACAGGGTGCGCGCATCATCGATGCTGAGGAGGCTCGGTTCGCCGGGCGCTCCTTTCACGAAATTGAGAACGTTGACGATGACCGGCCGTACATTGCCGTCGAGCTTATGCTGCCCGCGGTAGGCCGACATCCAGCCGCCGCCGCGCTTTGTGGCCCGCGCGAAATAGTCGGCCAGGAACAACCCGAGCGGCTCGCCGTCGCGGCCGAACACCTCCCAGGCCCGCACATCCGGGTGATAGAGTGGAAGGTCGGGACGTTCCTTGACCGTCACGCCGAAGAGCCGGTGCGCAGTGTCGAAGGCGGCTTCGATCATCCGGTTCAGCTCGAAATAGGGCTTGATTTCGGCTTCGTCGATATCGTGCTTGGTCTTGCGGACCTTCTCGGCGTAATAGCGCCAATCCCAAGGCGCGATGGCGAAATTGCCGCCTTCCTCGGCAGCGGCGGCGCTGAGATCGGCGCTTTCCGCCATCGCCTGGAGACGCGCCGGCTCCCAAACCGCCTCAAGCAGTTTCCGCACCGAGGCGGGGCGCGCCGCCATCGTGTCGTCGAGGCTGAATTCGGCGAAGGTCGCGAAGCCGAGCAGCCGGGCTTTTTCGGCGCGCAGGCGCAGCATCTCGGCGATGATGGCGCGATTGTCGGTCTCGCCACCTCCGGCGCCTCGCGCAATCCAGGCCTTGAACGCCTCCTCGCGCAGATCGCGTCGACTCGAGAATTGCAGGAACGGCGTGATGCTGGAGCGGGACAAGGTGATGCCGAATTTCCCCTCATGCCCACGCTCTTGTGCGGTGGCGGCTGCGGCCGCGATGAGGAAATCCGGCAATCCCGTCAGGTCGCTTTTCTCAAGCAGCAAAAGATAGCTGTTCTCGTCGGCGAGCACGTTCTGGCTGAAGCGGGTAGCAAGCTCCGCTTGCCGCTGCGTGATTTCGGCCATGCGCGCGCGGCCGGATTCGTCCAGATGCGCGCCTGCCCGGATGAGCGATTTGTAGCGCTCTTCAAGCACGCGCGTCTGTTCGGGGTTCAACCCTAGCTCTTCGCGCCGGGCGTAGAGGGCGGCGACCTTGGCGAACAAGCCGGGATTGGCGGCGATCGCCTGCTGATGCGCCGCAATGCGCGGCGAGAGTTCCCGCTCGATCTTCTGAATCGCATCGGTCGATTGCACATCGGCGAGATTGAGAAACGCCGAGGCGACGCGCAAAAACAGCCAGCCACTGCGTTCGATAGCCTCGATGACGGATTCGAATGTCGGCGGGGCAGGGTTGTCGACGATCGCGGCAATTTCGGCGTGGTGCTCAGCGAAAGCGGCATCAATGGCAGGCACATAATGCTCGAGGCGGATGTCTGCGAACGGCGGCACTTCGTAGGGCGCCGGCCATTTCGCCAGCAGGGGATTTTCCATTGCGGTCATAAGCGGTCCATTTTCCAATTGGCCGCCCAGGATAGACATTCGCGCGATGACCGCAATGGCGTTCGACACCCCTGTGTTTCTGCCGCGCTATTTGCGCCGCATCGCATCCGACAGCGCCGCGCCGAATGCGCCCATGCCGCCACCAGCCGGCTTGTCCTTGCCCTTTTCCGGCGGACGGCTCGTCATCGGCCCGCGCACCTGGTCGCGCGGCTGCTTGTCGCCGCTGGGACGCGCGGAGCCGCCATCATCCTTGCGCATGGTGAGTGCGATGCGCTTGCGCTTGACGTCGACTTCGACGACGCGCACCTTCACCACGTCGCCAGCTTTGACCACCTCATGCGGGTCCTTCACGAAACGGTCGGCAAGCTGGGAGACATGCACCAGCCCGTCCTGATGGACGCCGATATCGACGAACGCGCCGAAGGCCGCGACATTGGTGACCGTGCCTTCCAGCAGCATGCCGGGCTGCAGATCGTTCATCTCCTCGACGCCGTCGGCGAAGGTCGCGGTGCGGAATTCCGGGCGCGGGATCGCGGCCGGGCTTTTCCAGCTCGGCGATGATGTCGCGCACGGTCGGCAGGCCGAAATGCTCATCGACGAAGGCGCGCGGGTCGATCGCCTTCAGCGCCGCGCTGTCGCCCATCAACGCGCGCAGGTCGCGTCCGCAGGCTGCGACGATCTTCTTTGCCACGCCGTAGGCTTCCGGATGCACGGAGGAGGCGTCGAGCGGTTCCTTGCCGTTCGGAATGCGCAGGAAGCCGGCGCATTGCTCGAAGGTCTGCGGGCCGAGCCGGGCAACTTTCAGCAGCTCCTTGCGTGTCTTGAACGGGCCGATATTGTCGCGATGGGCGACGATGGCTTCCGCGATCGAGGCGCCAAGCCCGGAGACGCGCGCCAGCAGCGAGCGCCGAGGCGGTGTTCAGATCGACGCCGACGGCGTTCACGGCGTCTTCGACCACGCCATCCAGCGCCTTGGCCAGCCTGTGCTGGTCGACATCGTGCTGATATTGCCCGACGCCGATCGATTTCGGCTCGATCTTCACCAGTTCGGCCAGCGGATCCTGCAGGCGCCGCGCGATCGAAACCGCGCCGCGCAGCGACACGTCGAGATTGGGGAACTCCGCCGACGCGGCCGCCGAGGCCGAATAGACCGACGCGCCCGCCTCGCTCGACGATCACCTTGATCGGCTTGGGCGGCGGCATCAGGCCGATCATATCGGCGACCAGCTTGTCGGTTTCGCGGCTGGCCGTGCCGTTGCCGATGGCGATCAGCTCGACCTTGTGCTTGCGGATCAGCCCGGCGAGCTCGGTCTGCGCGCCGCGCACGTCGTTGCGCGGCTGGAACGGATAGACCGTCGCCGTGTCGAGCAGCTTGCCGGTGCCATCGACCACCGCCACCTTCACGCCGGTGCGGATGCCCGGATCGAGCCCCATGGTCGCGCGCGAACCGGCCGGCGCGGCCAGCAGCAGGTCCTTCAGATTGCGGGCGAAGACGTGGATCGCCTCTTCCTCGGCGCGCTCGCGCATCTCGGTCATCAGGTCGAGCGCGAGGCTGAGCGAGAATTTCACCCTCCACGTCCAGCGCACCACATCCATCAGCCAGGCATCCGCCGCGCCGCCCTTGGCGTTGATGTCGTAGGTGCCCGCGATCATCCGCTCCACCGGCTTGACGGCGGATGTGTCGTCGGCGTCGACCTCGATATCGAGCGACAGCACCTCCTCATTGCGGCCGCGCAGCATGGCGAGGGCGCGATGGCCGGGAATGTCCTTCCAATGCTCGATGTGGTTGAAATAGTCGGCGAATTTGGCGCCTTCCTCTTCCTTGCCGCGGCGTCACCTTGGCGCGCAGCATGGAGCGCGCCCTTCATATGGGTGCGCAGCTTGCCGACCAGATCGGCATTCTCGGCGAAGGTCTCGGTGAGGATGTCGCGCGCGCCGTCGAGCGCCGCCTTCGCATCCGGCACTTCGTCGCCCAGATAGGCGGCGGCGATTTCGGCCGGGTTGAGCTTGCGGTCGGCCAGGATCGCGTCGGCGAGCGGCTGCAAGCCGCGTTCGCGGGCGATCTGGGCGCGGGTGCGGCGCTTCGGCTTGAAGGGGAGGTAGATGTCTTCCAGCTCGGCTTTGGTCTCGACGGAGGCGATCTTCCCCGAAAGCTCGTCGGTCAGCTTGCCCTGCGAGGCGATGCTGTCCAGCACCGTCTTGCGCCGCGCCTCCAGCTCGCGCAGATAGCCCAGCCGCTCCTCCAGCGCGCGGAGCTGGATGTCGTCGAGCCCACCGGTCACCTCCTTCCGGTAGCGCGCGATGAAGGGCACAGTCGAGCCTTCATCCAGCAGCGCCATCGCCGCCATCACCTGTTGCGGTTTCGCCTGAATTTCGCCGGCGATAATCTGAGGAATGCGATCCTGAGCTGCTGTCATCACCAATCCGGAATCAATTGCTAACGTCGAGAGAATAGGTGCCCACTGCGGCGCTGCCAAGATGGGCATGGCGCATAGGAACAGCTTCTAATGGGAGCGAGTTCAACGTAGGTACAAGAGATCGATGATGGGCAGAATTGTCATCGTTGCGGCGGTGGCCATTTGGGGAAGCCTGTTTTGCGGCGCCCCGCAGCTTCATGCGCAGCAGCCAGGCGAGGATGGCTATCGCGGCCTGCTCAGCAAATATGTGACGGCTGGCGCATCGGGGATCAATCTCGTCGATTACGCCAAATGGAAGAAGAACAAGGCCGATCTGCAACGGCTAGACGGCTATCTGGCCTCGCTGCAATCGCAAAAGCCGTCAGCGATGGCGCGCGATCAGGCGTTCGTTTTCTGGATCAACCTCTACAATGCCGCGACGCTCAAGATCCTCCTGGACAATTATCCGGTCAGATCGATCCGCGACATCAAGAGCACCGGAACGGGGCTGCTCGATTTCAAAGCCTCGTTCGGTCCGTGGCGGACGAAGCTCCTGACGGTCGAAGGCCAATCATTGTCGCTCGACGGCATCGAGCACGATATTCTGCGGCCGAAATTCAGTGATGCGCGCGTGCATTACGCCATCAATTGCGCCTCGATCGGATGCCCGAACCTGAAACGTACCCCTTGGACCGCGCAGACTCTCGAAGCCGATCTCGAAGCGGCCGCGCGCGACTATGTCAGCCATCCGCGCGGCGCCAGCATCGGTCCGGACGGCGGCCTGCGCGTTTCCAGCATCTATCACTGGTTCAAGGAGGATTTCGGCGGCGGCGACAAAGGCGTCATCGCCCATCTGCGGAAACATGCCAATCCTGAACTGGCCGCAAAGCTGGCAGGAAAAACCTCCATCGCCGGCCATGACTATGATTGGTCGCTCAATGCCGCGGGTCGGAAAATAGGAGTTCCCCGGAAGGAACCCCCTCATAATCTAAGGCACCAGAACGCCGCGCCCGACCACCTTGCCGTTGCGCAGATCGGTGAGCAGCGCGTCGGCCTGATCCAATGGGCGTTCCTCGATGGGGATGGCGGCCACTTTCCCCGCTTTGGCGAGTTCGACCAATTCATTCAGCTCCGCCAGATTGCCGACCAGGGAGCCGACGACGCCGACCACTCGCAAGGGGAAGGACGGGATCGGCAGAGTCACCTGGCCCCCATGCAGTCCGACCACGATGCAATTGCCGCCCTTGGCCAGCACCGTCATGGCTAGCGTCACCGTATCAGGGGCGCCGACGAAATCGATGGCGGCAATCGGCGGCTCGCCAAGCGCGGCGAGTATTTGCTTGGCAGCGTCCGGCGCGCGGCCGTCAATCGCGGCGATCGCGCCAGCCTTCATGGCCGCGTCGCGTTTGGCCGGGTCGAGATCGACCACCGCCGCACCCTTGGCACCCACGGCCTTGAGCAGGCTGAGGGCCATCAGCCCCAGACCGCCTGCCCCCATGATCAGGATCGGCGCCTCGGCAATCGCCGGTCCGACCTTTTTGATTGCGGCAAACGTCGTCACCCCGGCGCAGGCGAGCGGCGCGACCTGTTTAGGCGAGAGGTCGCCTAGGTCGATGAGATAACGGGGATGCGGGACGAGGATATGCGTGCTGTAGCCGCCGGGGCGATAAACGCCGAGAAAGCGCGGCTGCCTCGTGCACATATTCTCCTCTGAGCGCCGGCAGGCGGGGCACTCGCCGCAGCCGATCCAGGGGTAGACCAGATAATTCTTCGTCTTGTCGAGCCCGCCCGCCTCCGGTCCGCCGGCGACAATCCGCCCGACGGTCTCATGGCCCAGCGTCAGTGGCATGGGTACGCGGCCTTCCATCTTGATCTGGTTTCCGCCGCCAAGGTCGTAATAGCCCTCCCAGATATGCACGTCGCTATGGCACATGCCGGCCGCGCGTACTTCGAGAAGCACTTCGGTGCCCTTCGGCTCGGGCGCCGCATCCTCACGCACCTCAAGCGGCTTCCCGAAGCCGGTCAGCTGGTAGCTTTTCAATGATTCCTCCCCTGGCACATACGCGCTCGGCGCACAATGATCCCCGGCCGAGCCCCATCGGCTGAGTGTACCATCTGGTGAGCACCTCCAAAAGCCGGCAACCCGACACAGGAACTCAGCCAGGAATGCTGGTGGACTCGTCCGGCGTTTCGGAGGGCAACGCCGCTTCGATCTCCTCCGGGGACAGCCCCGCCTCGGCCAGAACTTCGCGGCTGCAATCGGAGAGATCGGTCTTGTTCGCCGTGCCGGGGGTGCGGCTGAGGTGAGGCATCGGCGGTACCATGCGGCCACCCGCCTGCGGATGGCGGTGTCGGATCTGCGGCTCGTCCCAGACCTCGTCCGGCGCGAGGACCGGTGTCACGCAGGCATCCGATCCGGCGAAAATCGCGGCCCATTCGTCGCGCGTGCGCTTTGCGAATGCTCCCGCGAGGGCGCTTTCGATTTGTGGCCAGTTTGCGCGGTCGGAATGATCGGGCGCGTCGCCGAATTCCAGCATCCGCCAAAGCGTCTCGAAGAAGGCACGCTCAAGGGCGCCGACGGCGACGTATCTCCCATCGGCGCAAGGGTAGCATCGATAATAGGGGGCGTTGCCCGCGAGCAAACCGTCGCCGCGCCCGGGCATCATTCCTGTGCCCCAGGCCGGAAAGTGCATCGCCATCAGCGAAAGGCAGCCATCGATCATCGCCGCGTCGATATATTGACCTTTGCCCGACCGGCCCGCCTCGAACAGCGCCGCCATGATCCCGAGCGCGGCGGCGAGACTTCCGCCGGCGAAATCCGCGATCAGATTGAGGGGCGGCTGCGGAGGCTGGCCGGCAGGACCGATTGCGCCGAGAACACCGCTGACGGAAATGTAGTTGATGTCGTGCCCGGCTTCCCGCGCGCGCGGGCCATCCTGGCCATAGCCGGTGATCGAGCAATAGACCAGCTTGGGATTGAGTGCCGACAAGGTCGCGTAATCGGCTTGAAGGCGGGCAGCCACGCCTGGCCGAAAGCCTTCGACGAATACATCCGCCGTGCGGACCAGCGCGTACAGCGCGCGGCGACCCGCCTCGGTCTTCAGATCCACCGCGATATGCCGCTTGCCCCTGGCAAAGGCTTGGAGCGCACGGCCGGCGCGCCCGCCGCCGACGGCGATCACCTCGGCGCCGAAATCAGCCAGCAAGCATCGTGCAATAAGGCCCCGGCGCGAGCCGCGTCAGATCGATGATGCGGATGCCGTGCAGCGGCCCTTTCGGCGGCGGATTTCCGTTTTGGATGCTTTGTTCGCTCATCGGCGTTCCTTGGCTGGCAATGGGTCCGATGCTAGCTCAAACGCCCGCAGCCTGCATCCTGGCAAGTCCACGGTCGCGGCATGTGCACGCCCCCGGCACGCCACATGTCCCGTCATTGATTTCGCCGCATCGTTCGCTTAAGGTGCTGTCTGCGCCCGCATCTGCAAGATGCACCCATAGCTCAGCTGGATAGAGCGTTGCCCTCCGAAGGCAAAGGTCACAGGTTCGAATCCTGTTGGGTGCGCCAATCAAAAGCCTTGTAGATCAAGGTCTTAGGCTACCTCACCCTTCCATTGAAATCCTTAGTTCACCCACTTTGGTCCAAATCTGGGCCAGCTAAGGATGTTTCGCAGATGGCTACGATAGAAAAAAGAGGCAGTCGCTACAGAGTGAGGGTAAGGCGTCAGGGCCAGTCTAGAGGTGCCACTTGTCGGAGGATCGCAAGGGACCCTTCCCGAGGGAGCGGTAGCCATCGGCCGTGGATATGAGTCGATACCGGCAAATTGGAAAGATCGGCACGAACAACGCTACAAAGTAGTGGGTCGCCCGGGGCCTAGAGGGGCCGGCCCATGTGGTCCCCCGGTCCTCGGGCCGGCCCCATCGCACAGCTACGGCGCGGGTTCTGCACCGCAGCCGTCCTGCGTGCCCTTCGAGGGCCGTGATGCGGGGGATCACAGCCACTCGCGGGGGCGTTTCAACCTCGCGGTCGCGACTTCACAATCGCAGATTTTCGGTAGGGGGCTATCCCCGGTAAGGGGGAGATCTTAAGGTATGAGGCGGCGTCTTATCGCCTGGGCGACTGCATGGGTCCGATTGCGAACGCCTAATTTGATCTGCACCTTCTTTAGGTGGGTGCGAACAGTCTCCTCGCCAAGATGGAGAAGGTTTGCGGCGCCCTTTGTCTGATGCCCGACCGACATCAGCCGCAACACGGAAAGCTCACGGGCGGTCAACGCCGTGTACTCGCCGCAGGGTTGCAATTCGACCAGTTTCTCAAGGCGAATAGCCGCAATGGTTGCCCCCATGAAGAGGATCGCGCGGAGTTCAGGCGTCAGCCGCGCGGACAGCACATCGCGGGACCAATACGACACCGCCCAGCGCCCCCCGACCGGACATGTGAAGCCATCCCGCATTCCATGCTTCAGTGCGAGTTCGAACGACCACCGCTCGATGCCGAGCGGCTTGAGCCTGCGGATGAGATCGGAAATTGTAAAAGGCGCGATAGAAAGCTGGGCAATCATCAAGCCGGTGGCCGGATGCCGTTGGCTTAGTTCCTCATACTCGTTCCACCAGCGGGCAGGAACACTTCTATGCAGGAACAAGCTACTTCCCTTTTTGATCGGATCTCCCCATCGCAATGGGAACATGACCGCTCCGAACACATTCAATTGGCACGTCTCGGAGGTGACCTCGTGCAGGCTGTCCAAAACCTCGTCTGGACGATCCAGCTTCTCAATATTTTGGGTGAACTGCAGAAGCCGGGAGCCGAGCTTCTGTAGCTCACCGGCTTCCACAGGCCGAGCAGCCTTGCCCTTTGGTCTTGAAATTCGCCGGCTTATCACCACGAAGCAACGGACCTCCCAAACAGCCGGATGGGAACAGGATGTGCAATGCTGTTAAGAAAGGCAAGTCCCTTGCCGAACCTCATCGATTTGTTTCCGGGCGAGTGGTGGGACTTATCGGAGTACTGGCGTGCAATCGGGTGCGATCGATAAAGTCTTGCAGGGCATCGCGCGTCAGAGCCCTGGCGCATCATGTCCATCGGACGACGCGGGAGCGTACATGGGGCCAATCAATGACCGTTGGCATTGGCTTTTATGAAGAGACTAGGTGCGGAGGTCTGCTCGGAGGCGCAAGCCGCTATAGCTTCGCCGAGCCCAATCGGGCAGCGCCCAGGCCCTTCCTATTTGCGCTGGGTGTCCGTTGTCCGACTACTCCGGTCGTGTGGCAGATTGCCTTGGATACCCGCGATCGGAACCTGTTGCCGACGGCTAACGGGTGGAATTCGTCTATGCGATGATTCTGTACTTTGCCCAGCGCGAGCTTTCGGCCGAGGTGCGCCATACATAGAGCGTCTTTCGACGCAGAGCGCCAGGTATCAACCCACGGGCATCCGGAAGGTAAAGCACGTCTCCTCGGGCGTGGACGCGACGGTCAGTGTGCCTTTATGCGCGCGTGCGATCTCACTGGCGATATAGAGCCCTAGGCCAAGGCCTTGCTGGCTCCGCCGCGTGGCGGCACGGAAGAAGGGCTGGAAAAGCTGCTCCATCGTCGCCGCCGGGATCGGAGCGCCTGCGTTGGTGACGGAAAGCTCGAAGGTTTCGCCGTCTGCCGAAGCGCGCACCTTGATGGGCTTGTCCGGTGATCCGTAGGTAATCGCATTGGCCACCAGATTGGAAAGCAACTGGCCGATGCGGACGCGATCGCAATGGATCGGTTCCGAAAAAGCGAAACCGGACTCGATGATCCGGTCGGGCGTGGCGGCCCGTAACTCCGCGATGACCTGTTCCAAGACCGGTTTCAACGGTTCCGTGGCATCGGGCGCCAATGTCAATCCGCCACCCAGACGCCCGCGTGCGAAGTCGAGCACATTGTCGATCAAACCCGCCATGCGGTCGACGCTATTGCCGATGAGAGTGAGTATGGATTGTGCCTCTTCGTTCAAAGGCGTTCGCCGCAGCATCCGCGTTCCTGCCCCGATCGAGGCGAGGGGATTCCTCAGATCGTGGCCGAGGACGGCGATGAATTGTTCGCGCAGTTCGGAGTTCGCCCGCGCGTCGAAAAGCCCGGCTTCGCTTTCGGTCAGCCGGCGTTGCGCGTCGAGATGAAAGGCCACCAAATCGGCGAACAGCTTGAACATGCCGATGATCTCGGGCCGGTTCAGTCGCGCCGGCCGTGGATCGATGGCGCAGAGCGTCCCGAAAAATGTGCCATCCGGAAGCACGATCGGCATCGAAATATAGCTTTGGAAGCCGTACATGGCGGGCGTGTGATGATCACGGAACGCCGCATCCTCGGCGACATGGTCGATGATCACCGGCTCGCCGCTGCAACGGATCTCGTCGCAGATGGTGGTCTCGACTTTCAGCTCGCCTCCGGGCTGCAGCCCGAACTCGATCTCGTCGCGCACCGAGCAGGCGATCCAGCGGTTGTCGGTTACGCGGGCGACAGCGGCAAATCCCATCCCCGTCGTGCGGCAGACGACCTCAAGCATCGTCGGAATGGCATCGATGCGCCCGATCAATGATACGTCGTGCTGGGGATCGTCAGTCAATGAATACGCCGTCAACTTGGAATTTATCCCATCGTGGTGAGCATGTGTCGGCCTATAGCGCAGATCAGGAGAATGCCCGTGGAAAGCCTAATCGCTCAGCATGGCATGCTGGTTCCAAGCCGGCACGCTACGCCAAAATTAAGCGCTCGGCGGAAAAGCCTTCGTCAAAACAGCTTGCCTCCATCCGGCACCCGGCGTGAGGGGGAAATCAGCACGACGGCCCCCTCCTCGTCCGGAAAGCCGAGAGTTAACACCTCGGAAAGGAATTTGCCGATTTGCCGCGGGGCGAAGTTCACCACGGCTGCGACCTGTTTTCCCTTCAGGGTTTCCGGTTCATAGTGCTTGGTGATCTGGGCAGAGCTTTTCTTCACGCCGATTGCCGGGCCGAAATCGATCCATAATTTGATGGCAGGTTTGCGCGCCTCGGGAAAAGGCTGCGCGTCGAGGATTGTGCCGACACGGATGTCGACAGCTTCGAAATCGGTAAAGGAGATCACCGCCTGGCCTGATGCCGCGTCCATCGCGCGCTCTTCGGTTATATGGCGGGAGCCGGGCCGGGCTCGGCGCCGCCCGTCGGCTGCGTGGGCTGGCTGGGGCCGGAGCCGGGCTGCGCGTCATCCGGTGTGGGCGATCCGCCTCCACGTTTCTGAGGCCGGGCGGACTTCAAGCCGGAAAAAAATCGCGATGCCGCCGCGCCGATGTCGTCGAGCCGCTGCGCAAAGCGCTCGCCCCGCCGCAGGCGGCTGTCCAGCGCGGCCATGGTGCGGGCGAGGCCGGGATCGTCATCCTCCAGCCAGATGTCGAAGGCGCGGGCGTAAATACTCATCACGCCGGGCACGCGCAATGCGCCACGGCTGCCTTCCGCGTCAATCCCGGCGGCGGCCAGCATCCAATATATCGACCGGGCGGCGACACCAAATTGCGCCAGACTTTCGCCGGGCTGCGACCGCAGGTCCGATGCGATCCGCCGCAGGCCTTCCCGATGCGGCGCCATCAGCTCGAACCGCGTCATCAGCACGTCGAACAGCCGATCGCGCGAGGAAAGCGCCGCATCGGCAGCGCCGACCTTTGCAAGCACGGCGTCGTCGACCATGCGTGTATAGGCGGCGAGAATATCCGCCTTCGAACTGAACTCCTTGCGGAATTCGGCCAGCCCGATCCCTGCCTCCTGCGCGATTTGACCGAGGCTCAAGCCGCTCCAGCCGCTCGTCGCCGCGAGGCGCAGCGCGGCATCGACGATCTTTCCTCTGGTGCTTGCGAAATCCAGCATGGCTCAGCTCCCTGAATGCAGCTGCGGTTTGAGCCTGATCCATTCCGACGGATCAGAAATCGGCTCTATCGTTTGCTTGAGCATGATCCTGATCGCAAACCGCTACCACTTTGCGGATCATGCTCCAGACGTCCAAGACTTGGTAGCACTTCACATCAAGTTAAAGGCTGGATCGGCCGAAAGCCGCCGCCGAGCCGCCGATGCTGCCCCAGACGGGTGATCAGCGCTTCCAGACGCCGGTCGAAAATGCCGCATTCACGCAAATGTCTCACGGTATTCACCACATAGTCGATATTGATGCCCGACCGGCCCCGGCTGCGCCGCACCAGCCGTTCCTGCACCTCCAGCGGCAGCAGCCCGGCATATTGGTGATGATGCCGGTTGACCATATAGCAAAGCGCATGCACCTCCCGGTGATCTTCATTCGTCAGTGCGACATTCCGCCTGACCGGCCGATAGACATTGGTCACCTGTTCGCGGCGGCGCAGATAGTTGAGCGTCGAATTCGCGTGCCGCGCCGGCACATAAAACGCAATGCCCTCGCAGCGCCCACCCGCGTCGAGGCCGAGAACCAGCCCCGGATGCCGCTTCGTCCCGCGATGCACATGCGAATAGACGCATAGCGCGCGGTTGCCACCCTGCAGGATCGCATGCGACGACTTTTCATGCGGAAAACCCGGCCGCCACATCAGCGAGCCATATCCGAACACCCACATGCCGTCTTCGCCGCTCACGCCGTTTTTTTCTTTTCCGCCGCCGCGCCGTGCGAGCGTCCGAAATCCGGGGCGGGTGTTTCCTGGCCGGCGTCGATGATGGCGCGCCGTATTGCCCGCGTCCGGGTGAACAGCTCGAACAGCGCGTCGCCGTCGGCCCAGCGTATGGCGCGCTGCAAGGCGGCGAGGTCTTCATTGAAGCGGCCAAGCATTTCCAGCACCGCGTCCTTATTGTTGAGGAACACGTCGCGCCACATGGTCGGATCGGACGCGGCGATGCGGGTGAAATCGCGAAAGCCGCTGGCCGAGAATTTCACCACTTCCTTCTCTGTGACGGTTTCCAGGTCCGAGGCGGTGCCTACGATGTTGTAGGCGATCAGATGCGGCACATGGCTGGTGATGGCCAGCACCAGATCGTGATGCTCCGGAGTCATGATCTCCACCGAGGAGCCGCAGGCTTCCCAGAAGCGCTTCAGCCTGGCCACGGCGTCCGCATCGGTGTCCGGTGGCGGCGTCAGGATACACCAGCGGCCGTCGAACAGCTCCGCGAAGCCGGATTCCGGTCCGGAATATTCGGTGCCGGCGATTGGGTGGCCGGGGATGAAATGTACGCCGTTCGGCAGATGCGGGGCGATATCGCGCACGACCGCCGTTTTGACCGAACCGGCGTCGGAAATGATGCAGCCCGGCGCCAAGGCCGGCCCGATCGCCTGTGCAATGCCGCCGAAGCTACCGACCGGCGAGCACAGAATGACGAGATCCGCCCCCGCGACAGCGTCGGCCGGATCGGCATGCACGCTATCGCAGAGTTTCAGCCGCTCGGCCGTTTGGCGCGTCGCCTCGGAGCGCGCTGATCCGCTGATGCGCTTGGTGAGGCCGCCCCGCCTGATGGCATGGCTGAGCGAAGAGCCGATCAGCCCAAGACCGATGAGGGCGACATGGTCGAAGAGGGGAGCGGCCATGGCTAGGCGCTCCCCCGCAGGAAATCGCGCAGCGCGTCGACGACCGCGCGGTTTTCATGTTCCAGGCCCACAGTGAGCCGCAGTCCTTGCGGAATGCCGTAACTCTCCAGCCCGCGCACGATCAGGCGCCGGCCCGCCAGGAACTCATCCGCATCGGCGGCGGTGCGGCCCTTTTCATCGCTGAAAAGCAGCAGCAGGAAATTCGCAGCGCTGTCGGTTACCTTGATGCCGAGCGCAGTGATCTCACGGGCAAGCCAGTCCAGCCACTCTTCATTGTGGGCTTTGGCGCGTTCGATGTGCGCACGGTCGTCCAGCGCAGCGATGGCGGCGTCCATGCTTGGCCCGCTGACATTGAAAGGCCCGCGGATCTGGTTCAGCACGGCGGCGACCGCAGCCGGGCAATAGACCCAGCCGACCCGCGCGCTGGCGAGCCCGTAAATCTTGGAAAAGGTGCGCGTCATCACGGTGTTCGGTGTGGTCGCGACCAGTTCGATTCCGGCCTCGTAATCGTTGCGATTCACGTATTCCGCGTAAGCCCCATCCAAAACCAGCAGCACATTTTCGGGCAACCCATGACGCAGGCGCCGCACCTCGTCGAAAGCGATATAGGTGCCCGTCGGATTGTTCGGATTGGCGATGAAAACAGCGCGCGTCTTCGGCGTCACCCGTTCCAGAATAGCGTCGACATCGGTGCGGAAATCGGTCTCCGGCGCGACGATGGGTGTGGCCCCGGCCGCGAGGATGACGATCTTGTAGACGAGGAAACCGTGGGCGGTGAAAATCGCCTCGTCGCCCGGCCCCAGATAGGCCTGCGCCAAAACGTGAAACAGCTCGTCCGAGCCGCAGCCGCATACCAGATGCGCAGGATTGAGACCATAGAAGCGGCCGAGCGCGTCTCTCAGCGCCGTCGCCGATCCGTCGGGATAGCGATCCAGCTTGCCGGCAGCCTCGCGAAAGGCTTCCACAGCTTTCGGGCTCGCCCCGAGCGGTGTTTCGTTCGACGAAAGCTTGATGATCGGCCCCGCGCCGGGCAGCTTGCTGCGCCCAGGCACGTAAGGGTCGATATCGAAGATGGCCGGTCTAGCTTGCGGCCCTCGCGCCAGCGACACTTTTTTCTCCTTAACTCTTGCGCTGTACGCTTCTCCGGGGAGCAATGACAGCCCCTCGGATTTTTGTTTCGCATCATTCTTCGTGAAAACGGGAAGACCATCCCCGCCTTCGCGGGGACATGCTTTTCACAATGATGCGCAGCGCTGACGCAGCGGCCTTGTCATAGGATCGGATGCGAGAGATTGCAAAGAAAAGATTGACTTTGGACACCGACACCCTAGCTAAGCCTCAAAGCCGCTTTCACATCGAGCGGTCTCCGCGCGATCCCGGCCCGTGCGGAGCGAAATTGCGCCGGGTTGGTGCCGTGCACTAGGTGGGGGAGGCTCATCTTCTATGGCGCAGCCGTCCGAGACGCTGAGCGGAATCGCGCATTTTGCCGAGGATGAACCGCTGCCGCTGGATAGCGGCGGAGCGCTGACGCCGTTTTCCATCGCTTTTCAGACCTATGGCAGCCTCAACGCCGCGAAATCGAACGCCGTCATGGTCTGCCATGCGCTGACCGGCGACCAGCATGTCGTCGGCACGCATCCGGTCACTGGCAAAGCCGGCTGGTGGGAGACGCTTGTGGGTCCGGGAAAGCCCATCGATACGGACCGCTACTTCGTGATTTGTTCCAATATCATCGGCGGATGCATGGGCACGACTGGTCCGGCCTCGATCAATCCGGCGACCGAGCGTCCCTACGGCATCGAATTTCCGGTCGTCACCATCCGCGATATGGTGCGGGCCCAGGCGATGCTGATCGAAAGGCTCGGGATCAAGGACTTGTTCTGCGTTATCGGCGGCTCGATAGGCGGAATGCAGGTGCTGGAATGGGCGGCGAGCTATGGCGACAAGGTGTTCTCGGCCGTGCCGATTGCCTGTGCGCCACGCCAATCCTCGCAGAATATCGCTTTTCACGAGGTCGGCCGCCAGGCGGTGATGGCCGATCCGGACTGGCGGCATGGGCGCTATCTCGACGAGGGCGTCTCGCCGCGCAAGGGGTTGGCCGTCGCCCGTATGGCGGCGCATATCACCTATCTGTCGTCCAAGGCGCTGCACGAGAAATTCGGCCGCAAGCTGCAGGACCGCGATGCGCTGACCTTCGGTTTCGACGCCGATTTCCAGGTGGAGAGCTATCTGCGTCACCAGGGCTCGACCTTCGTCGACCGGTTCGACGCCAATTCCTATCTCTACATCACCCGCGCCATCGATTATTTCGACATCGCGGCGGATCATGGCGGCACGCTTGCCAAAGCATTCCAGGGCCTCAAGACGCGCTTCTGCGTGATCTCCTTCACCAGCGATTGGCTCTATCCGACCCGGGACAGCCGCGAGATCGTGCGGGCGCTCAACGCGGTCGCGGCCAATGTCAGCTTTGTCGAAATCGAATCCGATAAGGGTCACGACGCCTTTTTTCTGCACGAGCCGGAGCTGTTCGACACCATCGCAGGCTTCCTCAATGCGGCCGCGGCCCGGCGCGGGCTGACACCCTCCCGCCACCGCGCGCTGGCGAGTGCTTGACCTTGCGCGCGCTTCATTCAACGCCGATGGTCCCGGCCCGTGTCGATCATCTGCTCATCGTGGAAATGGTGGAACGCGGCGCGCGCGTACTCGACATCGGCTGCGGCGACGGCGAGCTCCTGTCGCTATTGGAGGCCGAACGCGATGTCGACGGGCGCGGCATCGAGCTCATTCAATCCAATGTCAATCTGTGCGTGGCGCGCGGGCTCTCCGTCATTCAGGGCGACGCCGACCGCGACCTCGTGCATTACCCCGATGCCAGCTTCGATTACGTCATTCTGAGCCAGACATTGCAGGCCACGCGCCATCCCCGGCACGTGCTCGAGCAGCTTTTGCGCATCGGCCGTCACGCCATCGTCTCCTTCCCCAATTTCGGCCATTGGCACATCCGGTTGAAATTCATGATTCATGGCCGGATGCCTGTGACTGCGAACCTGCCCGAGCCCTGGCACGAGACGCAAAACATCCACCATTGCACGATCAAGGATTTCCTGGCGCTGTGCCAAGTCGTTGATGCCAAGGTGGAGCGAACGGTCGCACTTAACGCCTATGGGAAGCGGATGGGGCTGAACCTACCGCTCGTCTGGCACAATCTCATCGGCGAACAGGCGGTTTTCCTGCTGACTCGCAACCGTTGATCCCTGCGCAATTACAGCCACCTGCCGCATGATCCAACGATTGCCGATGGTATGTTCCCTTTGACGGCATTATGAAGTCCCATAGCAATCGGAAGGACATCTCCATGGTGCGGGAAAAAATCAGCGCGGCGCTCAAGGATGCGATGCGGGCGAAGCAAGAGGCGACACTGTTGACGCTCCGCATGATCAATGCCGGGATCAAACAGAAGGACATCGATGTGGCGCGGCCTCGCGGCGATCAGCAGATCGGCGACGAGGAAATTCTCAGCCTGTTGCAAGGGCTGATCAAATCGCGGCGCGAGGCGATCGAGATGTTCAAGCAAGGCAACCGCCAGGATTTGATCGATAAGGAAACCGCCGAGATCGCCCTGATCGAACAGTTTCTGCCGGCGCAGCTTGGCGCGGAGGAGATGACAACTGCGATCGATGCCGCCATCGCCGAAACGGGCGCCGGCAGCGTCAAGGATATGGGCAAGGTCATGGCCGCGCTCAAATCCGGCTATGCCGGGCAACTCGACATGAGCAAGGCCAGCGCGATGGTGAAGGAACGTCTCGCGGCGCGCTGAGGTAATTAGGTGCGTTTAGAATGGTTGCGGGGGCAGGATTTCGCCGCCAGGATTACGCTAACACTGAAATTAAGGACATTTCTGGGTCGAGTTCGAACGGCGGCTGCGGGCGTTTGCCCAGCACGTCTGTTCATTCATCTCGCCTGGGACATTGGCCCGAATACCGCCGCTTAAGTCGGGGGCTTCATCAGGGGAGATGGCATTACGATGGCACGTGGCTCCCACCTACATTGCTTATGCACACCCATCGGAGACGAGTTAGGCTCAGTCATGAGATTTGTTGACTTATGAGCACATACAGTCAATCATATTGATGACTTTTTGCCATACTTAGTCAGCAATTTATGAGACCGTCATGGACCGCACCCTTAGATCCGCTCGTCAGGCCATGGATCGCCTTCACAAGACAACCGCGCCCTTGCGGAGCCTGCCGAAGCTTCAGCATGGCTGGATTGCCACGATCCGAAGTGCCTTAGGAATGACGCAGAAGTCTTTCGGTGCCCGCCTCGAACTGCCGAAGCAGCGGGTGTCCCAGCTGGAGGCACGCGAACGCACCGGAGACATCAAGCTCAATCAGTTGAGGGATGCTGCCGACGCGCTAAATTGCGATTTCGTCTATGCCTTCGTCCCGCGTGAGCCACTGGAGCAAACCATACAGCGCAGGGTGAGGGAGGTCGCCCTCCGCGAACTGACAGCCGTCGAGCGCACGATGCAGCTCGAAGACCAGGCCACCACGATCGACGAGGACCGGATTCGCGATTACATCGAACGCCATCTCGACGAGAAAGACCTGTGGCGCGATGCCTGACAATCTGTTCGAGCAGCCGGATAATGCGACGCCCCTTCGGCCGGAAGAAGCGGCCACACTTCGTGTGCCTGTCGTCGACCGCAGGCAGCTGAATGAAATCGAGGCCGCGAACGTCGAGGCCGGACGAGCCTGGGCGCTGCGTTCTCGCAAGGACTGCTTCACTGCGGACTACCTGTGCGACCTTCACAAGCGGATGTTCGGCAACATCTGGAACTGGGCCGGTATCTACCGGACCTTCGACGCGAACATCGGCAACACACCGTATATACGCATTGCCGTGGAGGTCCGCAGCGTACTCGACGATGCAGGATACTGGCACGTCAACCAGACCTATGAACCCCACGAACTGGCCATCCGTCTCCATCATCGTCTTGTCCTCATCCATCCCTTCGTCAACGGCAACGGCCGGTGCACACGCATGATGGCCGACGTCGTTGTCAAACGCCTCAAAGCCGAACCGCTGACTTGGGGGGCGGATTCGTTGGCCGAGACGGGAGCCGCGCGTGCAGCCTACGTCGAGGCGCTAGGGGCGGCCGACAATCACGATATCAAAGCACTCCTGGTATTCGCGCGATCCTGACCTTCTCGCGATTTGGCAATGTTAGAGGAAAACTTCTTGAGGGCTTGGCCACCGGGAAAGCCATCCCGCCTGAATCAGATCATCAGCGATCATCCGCGGAATTAAAACTTCGTCCTCGACTGCCAGAATCGTGAGGCTTTCGACAACCGCGACTAGACACGTTTCCCTGGCCGTGACGCGAATGTGACGCTGCTAGCAAACCGGGGTATCCCAATGAATATCTGTGCCTGAATCGGCAATGTTGAGAATGGCCGTCGCCAGCCGCCTGAGCTCCTGGCGAAAGGCCTCAAGTGAGTTAGCGTCGGAACTCGGCGGAATGGCTAAGTCGGAGAATTTAACCCGCTTCGCGCCGTCATATTCGACGGTGAATGCGAACCCTGTAATGGGGGTGTCCCCATTGTCCTGATGCGAACGGTGAATGCGAATACTGGCCATTGCAGACCTCCTGGTGCGCCAAAAACCCCAGCTTCCCCGCAACTTATCACGTAAAGTGTCTCTTGGTCCGCATGAGCTGTATCAACCTTGCGATTGGATTTACCACCACGCCTGGCTGACGAGTTTCAGCCAGACGAGCGGGCTCCCCGCGAAATGCGCGCCTGACCAACGATTTTATGTTCAACTCGACCGCCGGGCCCATTGGCGTCCGCGGTTGATGTCGCAGACGGATAGTTGGCGCGTTGACTCGGCTCTGGTCGAAGCCGCCGCTTGCCGGAACGCCTAACCCCCGTTGCGGAGAGATCGATGCCATCCGAGCTTGATGGCAGCGAGCCCGGCGCTTCAGCCTCCATCAACGCGACAAATACTGCGCTCGGAATTGGGTTCGCAGGGTTGTACGACGCGTAATCAGGCGTATGGAAACTGAACGGCAGGAAGAACGTTGTGTTGCTGACACGGTAGCTTCACTGGAGGCCAGGAACGGAACGGCATGGTCGATCCTCTCAGCAAAGGCCGAACGAGTCCTACCGAAGGCGCCCAGGCTGCCCTGCATAGGGTGGGATTGCCCGCGGCTCCTACGGACGACCCTGCGTGGATCCTCGTCGAGGAAGGCTTCACCCTGGCGCGCGAGCACGAGCTGGAATTGTTGTTCGCGATCGGGAACGGCTATGTCGGATCGCGCGGGTCGCTTGCGGAGGGCAGCGCGCTTTCCGCGCCGGCGACTTTCGTGGCGGGAGTGTTCGATGCGGAGGCGGGCTCGGTGCCGGAACTTGCGCCGATGGCGGACTGGTCTCGCCTGTGCGCCACAATCGACGGCCGGGCCCTTCGGCTCGATCGGGGCGATAATTTGGAGCATCGCCGTACTCTCGACATGCGGCAAGGCATCCTCTGGCGAGAGTGGCGGCACCAGGACGAAGCCGGCGGGATCACGCGGCTGCGAGCGTTGCGCCTCGCCTCACTGGCCGACCGTCATCTTCTGCTTCAATGCGTAACGATCACCCCCGAAAACTACAGCGGAAGACTATCCATCGACGCCGCGGTGATCGGCCCCGTGGCGCAAGTCACGAGCAGCGGTGTGACGGTGGCCATGGCGGTCTCGAGTCGGGTCGTGAATCACTCGGGCCGGTGGGCGCCCTCAGCCGAACTGATGGACGGCCGACAGAGCCTCCAGGTCAGGCAAGGCGAGACATATCGGCTCGACCGGATCGTCGCATTGTACACCTCTAGGGATACCGACGGACCGCGCGAGACGGCGCGCAAGCATGTCGAGCGCGCGATCGAAGCGATGGACGGCGTGATCCGTGAACACACAGAGGCATGGCTGGGAAGATGGCAGGCATCCGACCTCCGGATTGACGGAGATCCCGCAGCGCAGCGCGCGCTGCGCTTTGCCGCTTATCACCTGATCAGTGCGGCCAACCCGCAGGACGACCGCGTCTCCATTGGCGCGCGCGGGCTGAGCGGAACCGCCTATAAGGGGCATGTGTTCTGGGACACCGAGATTTTTATGCTGCCGTTCTTCATCCTCACTTATCCGGAAGCAGCCCGTGCGCTTGTCATGTATCGCTATCACACGCTCCCTGCGGCACGAGCCAAAGCGGCCCAGCTTGGGTATCGCGGCGCGCTCTATGCCTGGGAGTCGGCCGACAGCGGTGAAGATGTGACGCCCCCCTTCGTGATCGCGCCCGACGGTGAGGTCATACGGATCCTGACGGGCGAGCAGGAGCAGCACATCAGCGCGGATGTTGCCTTCGGCGTCTGGAGCTACTGGCACGCCACCGGCGACGATCGCTTCCTCATCGAGGCGGGGGCGGAAATCCTGATCGAGACTGCTCGCTTTTGGGCAAGCCGTGTCGAGGACGGAGCGGATGGCGGCTACCATATCCGCGGCGTCATCGGGCCGGATGAATACCACGAGAATGTCGATGACAACGCCTACACGAACGGCTTGGCGCAGTGGAATCTGGAGGTTGCGGCAGAGATTGCGGACCTCGTTGCGGAGCGCTGGTCCGGGCAGTGGCAGGCGCTTTCCAATCGCCTCGCTTTAGAGCCGGAGGAGCCGCGCCGGTGGCAGCAGGTGGCTCGCAATCTCTACACCGGGTTCGACGAGCAGACCGGCCTGTTCGAGCAGTTCCACGGCTATTTCGACCTGGAGGAGATCGATCTCGCGGCGTTCGCCTCGCGAACCGCGGCAATGGACATGCTGCTCGGCCGCGAGCGCGTCCAGCGGTCGAAGATCATCAAGCAGCCCGATGTGGTGATGCTGATCTATCTCCTCTGGGATCGAATGCCGCCGGAGGTCCGCAAGGCCAATTTCGACTATTATGAGCCGCGCTGCGGACATGGCAGTTCGCTGAGCCCGGCAATTCACGCGCTCGTGGCGGCGCGCCTCGGTAATGCCGCGCTGGCGGAGCGCTATTTCCGGCAGGCCGCCGAAATCGACCTGCTGGACAATATGGGCAACTCGGCCGGCGGCGTTCATGTCGCCACCCAGGGCGGACTATGGCAGGCTGCGGCGCTCGGCTTCGCTGGCCTGCGGCTCGGCGGAGAACAGCCCGAGCATCGCGCGAACCTGCCGCCGGACTGGCGCAGCCTGTCGATGCGCTTTCAGTGGCGTGGCCGATGGCACGAACTCACGCTTCCGGAAGGTACGGAGCGCGGCACGAACGCGGCGGGTGATCCATGAGTGAGGCTGTTATTCTTGTTCCGCTCGACGGCTCGGAGCTGGCGCTGGCGGCTCTGCCGGTGGCGAAGGTGCTCGGCGAGATCGGGCAAACGCCCCTCCACATTTTGCATGTGGGCGACCCGGAGCCGGTAGTCGAGGGCCTGCGTAGCCGCCTCGGACGCGAAGCTCCGATGCCCGATGGTGTCGTTATCGAAACTCGCGCCGGTGTACCGGCCACGGAAATTCTGCGGGCGGCAGAGGAGATTAAGTCGCGCCTGATCGTCATATGCAAGCAAAGCGCAGACGATCGGGGGGAAATGCTCGGCCACACAGCAATGAAAGTGCTGCACGATGCCTCTTGTCCTGTGGTGTTGGTTCCACCGGAGCGCGGCTCAACGCCATGGCGTCTTCACCATGTCCTGGTTCCGCATGATGGGACACCCACCACCAGCGCTGCACTCCAGCCGGCGGCAGAATTGGCCGAACGTGCTCACGCGGAACTGCTGGTGGTCCACATAACAGGCATCGGAGCTGGTTCGGCGGAGCCCGGCTCCCTGCCGGCGCCCCGCTATGTCGATCAGCCGCAGCATGAATGGCCAGCCTGGACCAACGAGTTTGTCCAACGCCTCGCCAGTGTTTGCCAGCTCGGCCATGTGCACGCGCGGATCAAGCTCGCCCACGGCGATCCCGCTGCCGAAATCCTGCGCATCTCGGAACGGCAAGCCACGGACCTCATAGTCCTCGCCTGGAGAGGCAGGTGGGAGATCCCGCACGCGGCGCCCCTGAAAGACATTTTGCGCGAGGCGCACTGCCCCATAATGATGGTGCGCGCCTGAAATTTAACGCCTCCGCTCAACCGGAGGCCACCGGACGAGAGATGAGATGTCCACTCAATCAGTCACGATCAACCGGCGCGACTTCGAGGCAGCGATCTTCGATCTCGACGGCGTGCTGACCAACTCGGCGCGCGTCCACGCGGCAGCGTGGAAGGCCGCCTTCGATGTTTTCCTGCGGAGGTCGTCGGAACAGCGCGGCCTGGCCTTTCAGCCATTCGATATCGAAGCCGACTACCTCCCCTATGTCGACGGGCGGCCGCGCTATGACGGCATTCGCTGCTTTCTTGCCAGCCGGAGCATAAAACTTCCGGAAGGCTCGGCGGATGACCCTGAGGATGCGGATACGGTGCATGCGATCGGTAAACGCAAGACGCGGCTGTTTCTGCAAGAACTGCAAAAAGGCATGACTCCGGCTCCAGGCGCGGAAGCGCTTTTGACGAAGCTTCGCCAGGTGGGCATCCGGACGGCCGTGGCCTCATCGAGCAAGAACGCCAAGGCCATTCTGCACGCTGCCGGGCTCGAGCATCATATCGATCTCCGCGTTGACGGAGTGGACGCGGAAACGCTCGCGCTGCCGGGCAAACCGGATCCGGCGCTGTTTCTCGAAACCGCACGCCGCCTCGGCGTTGAGCCGTCTCGCGCAATCCTGTTCGAGGACGCGTTGGCCGGTGTCGAAGCCGGCAAACGGGGTGGCTTCGGCTGCGTGGTCGGCGTCGATCGCGGCCAGCAAGGTGAGGCATTGCGCAAGCACGGCGCGTATGTCGTCGTTAACAACTTGAGTGAGATTGAGGTCGAAGCAATTAGCGCGCCGGCTCCGCGCGTTATCTCGCCGTATTAGGAGAGGAGATGCAGTTTGGTCCGTCTTGCCTTCCTGATCGAGATTATCCCCGATCCAACTTTCCAGAACATACGATAAGTAGTCGGATATTTGATTTGCAGGTTTTCGGGAACGCTATATTATTTTTTTTACGGTCGCGGATAAAATTAAGAAATGCAGACCGGGAAACGAACAAGATGAGGAGCGCAATCATCATGAGAGCAATGACGCTCGCTGTCTTTTTGTCAGCGATAAATATGAGTGTACCTGTGGCCTACTCGCAGCAGGTGCCGGCGACGCCGGCAGAAGTGGCAAAGCCGGGTGGAAAAATTGCAGATGCCCCAAAACTAGCGCTCGTCAAAGTGGCCGACGGTTTTCATGATCCAACCGGCGTGACTGCGGCCAACGACGGCTCGGGGCGCATCTTCGTCGTCGAACGTGCCGGTCGTGTCAGGGTGGTCGAAAAAGATGGAAAGGTCTTGCCCGATCCGTTTATCGATCTCACCAACTTCAACCCGTTGGGCTCGGACGTGCAGACCGGATTTGTCGAGCAGGGTCTGTGGTCAATCGCATTCCATCCCAAGTTCAAGGAAAACGGCTACGTATTCGTCCATTATGCGTCGTTGCCTTTTAACGGCGCTTCCATCATCGCGCGCATAACCGTCGATCCGAAAAGTCCAAACCAGGTCACGACGGAACAACTCACCAAAAGCGTGAAGGTCTTGATGAATATTCCGCAGCCTTACTACAATCATTACGGCGGAATGATCACGTTCGGGCCGGATGGTAAATTGTATATCGGCAAGGGCGATGGCGGTTGGGAAGGCGATCCGCTCGATGCAGGACAAAACCTCAACGTGCTGTGGGGCAAGCTGTTGCGGATTGATGTCGATACAGCGGACGAGACTGCTTATGCCATTCCGAAAGACAATCCGTTCGCCCAGGCAGACAAGCCACAGTTGATGTCGTTGTTCGGGATCAACGAGCAGGGCTTCGCTCAAAATAAGATTGGATCAAGGCCAGAAATTTGGGCGTATGGCCTCCGCAACCCATACATGTTCCATTTCGATCCGAAATCGGGCGATCTTTTCATCGCAGATGTTGGCCAGAATCACTGGGAAGAAATCAACTACCAACCTGCGTCGTCAAAGGGTGGCGAGAATTACGGATGGAAGTTCAATCAGGGATCTTACTGCCATCCTACCCTGTCTGAAGACCAGAAGTGCCCAATCGTAGGAATGTTGCCGGCGGCGCAATACCCGCACGACCAACCATTCGAGAACGGGCCCAACGTCAAAGTGGGTACTGGCTGCTCGGTTCAGGGGCTTGGCGTTGCGAACTACGGCGGCATGACCAAGACCTATCTGGCTGGCGACTGGTGTTCTGGCCGTTTGTTCGGCGTAGCGTGGGACGGCGGCGCCAAGAAATGGCAGATGCAGGAGTTCATGCAGACCCAACTGCAGTTTACCGCCGGCAATGTCGATGCCGACGGTTACGTTCTCGCGACCAACTGCTACTGCTTCTACACCGACGATAAGGGACCGAATGCGAATCCTGTCGGTGCGCTGTGGCGCGTGATGCCCGCCGACAAGGTGCCGGCAGGCGCGGAAGTCGCAAAGGTCAAAGCGAATTAAGACGTCCTGATGAACATCTAACATCGCCCGCATTAATACGGGCGATGCCTTGCCGGATCGCGTAAATGGAGGACTGATCGATGTCATTGATATATCTTTCCTTCCCTCGTCTTTCCCTGTTCGCTTTGATGTTCCTTTCCGGCGCACTTGCCATGTCACTGGCGAACGCCGGCGATTTGTCGGACTTTAAAAGTCCGCTGGACAATTCTCCGATTACGTTTCAGCTTCTGCCTGGAGAGGTGGAAACGCCGGCAGTAAAGAACTTCAAGGCGACCGGCGTTAATGAGTACCGCGACAATGCGGATGCCATAGCGGAGGGCAAGAAACTCTACGTCTCCAACTGCATCGTCTGCCACGGCGCGGACGGCACTGGTAAAATGGGCCCGACTCTGATCGGCAAAGACGTCATCTATCCACAGGCGTTGACCGACCCTGGCATGTTTTCCATCATCTATGACGGCGCAGGTGGCGCCATGCAGTCATTTTTCCGTCGTGGCATGAAGCAGGATCAGATCCTCAGGATCGTTGCCTATGTGAGGACCCTCGAGAAATGACGGCAACGAACTCGTCGCTTATTGGGTCATTCGTGTCTGATCCCGTTGCCCTCAAGGAGATGCTTGACGGCGCGATGGCCAGAGCAGGCGACGTCGCGGTCATCGGGCCTGCATTCTAGAGCCTTTTCCGTTCCGATTGAATCGGAACGGGGCTCTATCCCTTTGTTTGGTCGCATTTTCGCGACGCAAACCGGTGTCCACTTTACTGGAAAATGCTCTAGCTAGCGGATTGATGTGTCATAGCTCATTTTGCCTCGTCGTCTCGGATGCATCATCATGGGTCTCGGCGACGTCATCTGATTGGACCGCAGGGAACAGGAGATCGACAGCCGTGCCGATACCTGGCTCGCTGGTGACACGAACGTGGCCACCGATCAGGCGCATGAATGCGCGTACTTGCGGTAGCCCCAAACCGGTTCCATTCTCTCCCTTGGTCGTAAAAAACGGATCGAAGATTTTTTTGGCTGTTTCTGCGGACATGCCTTGTCCGGTGTCTTTGACTTGCACTTGAACGTAAAGCCCAGGCGTCAGGGAGCCATCAATTGAGGACTTTGCCGCGCATCGCATAGTGCTGATCCGAATGTCGCCGCCATTGGGCATTGCATCCCGCGCGTTGAGGACCAGGTTGAGGATCGCAGCATTGAACTGCGCAGGATCAATAAGGCACATGGGAATATCCGGCGCGAGTTCGGACATGATGCGATTCCCGGGCCGGCGCCATATTTCAAAAACACTTCAAGGTTCCTGAGAAAGTCGTTCGCATTCCCCGCGTGCGCTTCAAGCTCTTGTTGCTTTGCAAAGCTCAAGAGTTGAGAAGTCAATTTCAGCCCCCGGTTCACTGCTTCGCGGGCTGCAGCAATATAGATACGTGCGCCGTCAGGCTGCTCAGAGTTCTTTTCGGCCAGTGTCAAGCCCGATTTAATGATTGCCAGGATATTCCTGAAATCGTGAGCAATGCCACCGGTCATTTGTCCGAGGGCCGCGAGCCTTTGCGCGGCGCTCGCGAGGTGCTCGGGCGCGGACTGGTCTTCCGCGGGTATATCAAAAGCTCCACCGAGCCTGCCGTGCGCTTCACCAACGGATTTAAACGTGCTCACATCACCATCGGCGATATTTGACATCCCACTGCCCCGAGCTGACAATTGGCGATAATCTGGATGTTGTCGTTCGATCATCACAGTTGACCTCCTCGCCGGGAATCGCGCGATCAAAAAATCGGAGCAAGCTCAGGATCAACACGGATCTTGGCATAGAACCCGTCCACGAGGCGTCGAATTGGGTCTTCCGATAGCTGATCGATCGTCTTCACGAGCGACTCCATCACGCCACTAGTGCGGTCTCCCGATCGATACTCCAGCCGGCGGAACTCGGCGATTTTGCATGCGGCGTCCTAGGAAAAAGAACAATCTCATCGAAATCTTAGCTATCGAAGTGGAATTGCCTATTCGGTCATCCGTGTGATTCAAAGACGCTTCCTGAGTATGTTATGCCAAGGTTGCACAAAAGCAATATGTAAGATACATGTTTTAATCAAATCAGGAGATGCGTTTTGCGCCTTACCGTTTATACCGACTACGCGCTGCGTCTACTGATGTACCTTGCCCTCAGGGAGGATGGCCTCTCGACGATCGCTGAGGTCGCCAAAAACTACGATATCTCGAAGAACCATCTCACGAAGGTTGCCCATCAGCTCAGTATCGCCGGGTACGTCGTGACAGTTCGCGGCAGAAGCGGCGGCTTGCGCCTCGCAAAGTGCGCTAAGGCAATTGGGCTCGGTGAGGTCGTGCGACATACCGAGCCCGACATGGCTCTCGTGCCGTGTTTCGAGCCGATCAACGCCGCTTGCGCGATCCGGCGATGCTGCGTGTTGCAGAGTGCACTGGAGAAAGCGTGCCTTGCTTTCCTTGAGGTACTCGACGGCTATAATCTGAGCGACCTTGTCAAGCCGAGGGCGCCGCTACGAGCCTTGCTGTCAATCGGGCCAAGTCACGTGCCAACGCGTGTCGGCACGCGATCGTCCAAACGATCAAAAGTGGGCAGACAAGGCTAAGGTTTCTGGGCTCCCCTGGGCTTTCAAGCATCGTCCGGATACGTCAACCTTCCAAGCACCCCCAGCCTGGCAGCGCTCGTCATATGGGCCTGCTCGATGTGATTTCGACTCAAAATATGGAATACCGTCTCGCCGGCCGCGATCAGATAGTCGGTTATGATCCGTCGGTGACATCGCCACCAGACGGCCTCCGCACACATGATTGCGCACCGCTTGGCGTGGCCCATTTCGCGTAGCCTGGTCAGGCCGGATCCGAATTCCTCACTCATGGCGTAGTCCGCGTAATTGTGGAAGCTCCGGTTTTCCCAAAATGCGTTCACATCCGCCGGCACGTCTCGCGTCCGTCCGCGCAATCCTCCGAGCGTGGCAATATGCTCGTAGTCGATCCGAGATTCAGACAGCGCCTTGGCAAACACTTCAGAGTTATATTGAGGATTGGTGCGCGACCGCGGGACGGTCCGAACGTCGACGACGAGCCCGACCTCGGCTTCGCCCACCAAGTCAACGAACTCGCCGATCGCGCGAGTCGAGTGTCCGATGGTGAAGAACGGACGCGCAGGGGGTGAAGCGCCCTCCGTCGACCGGGCTCCCATGGCCATCAATCCGCACCTTCTGCCGCTGCGGCGCGATCCGTAAACCAGTGGAGACGGCCCACCGGGCGAATCGCCGCCGCGGGAAGCGCCTGATCTCCCGCCTGAGCGCGCGCAACGACGTCCCGTTTTCCTTCCCCCATCGCCAGGAATGCGACATCGCGGCTGCTGCCGAGCGCCGGGTAGGTCAGCGTGATGCGCGGCCCGGATTTTTCGCTGACGACCGCGACCGCCCACCGTCGCATCTCTTGCAGCGCAGGTTGACCGGGGAACAATGAGGCGGTGTGCCCATCCTCTCCAATTCCAAGCAGCGTCACATCGAAGAGTGGCCGCTCAGGTAGGATGACTTCGGCGCCATAGAAACGCTTGAGCATCGTCTCGTAAGCGGCGGCGGCCTGCTTCCGGCGACAAGCCTTCTGTCGGAACCGCATGGATGTTGTCGCCGGGAACGGGAACTCGCGAAAGGAAGGCATCGCGCGCCATTCGATAATTGCTGTCGCGATCGTCATGCGGTACGAACCGCTCGTCACCCCAGAACCAGTGCGTGCGCCTCCACGGAAAGCGCGACGCAATCTCCGGCGCGGCGAGGCATTCGTAGAGACGCCGGGGTGTCGATCCTCCCGAAAGGCACACTGCGAAGGTGCGATCGCTTGCCTCCGCGAGAGAGCAGAGCCATTCGGCCGCGCTGTGCGCAAGCGCTTCGGTATTTTCGAATATGCGATGGTCAGTCGGCACAGCATCCGTCATCGCATCTCATCCTTACGTCGTGGCGGACTGTTCCGAATTCGTGCAATGGCGGCTGCGTAATCATTTGAATGGAATATTGCCGATCCGGCGACAATCGCGTCTGAGCCCGCCCCGATGGCCAATCCGGCATTTTCACCGTTCTGCCCGCCATCGACTTCGATCCACGGATCGAGCCCGTTCGATCGGCAACGCTGCCGCAGTTCCCGGATCTTCGGCAACATCTCCGGCAGGAACGTTTGTCCGCTACATCCGGGATTGACGGTCATCACCAGGACAACATCGCAAAGATGCAGCACCTGCTCGACAAACGCGATAGGGCTGGCTGGGTCCAGCACCGCGCCGGCCTTCTTTCCAAGCTCCCGGATACGCGATAGCACGCGATGCAAGTGAACCGTTGACGATGGCTCAGCCTGAACAAGCAGATGATCGGCGCCAGCTTCGACAAAATCGCCAAGATAGCGTTCGGGTTCGACGATCATCAGATGCACGTTAAGCGGCTTGGCCGTGGATCGGCGCACCGCGTTCACGATCGCGGGGCCGAAGGAGATGTTCGGCACGAACCTGCCGTCCATGATGTCGATATGAATCCAATCGGCGCCGGCCAGGTCGACGGCGCGGACTTCGTCGCCGAGTTGGCGCAAATCGGCGGCCAGAATGGAAGGTGCGACAACGATCGGTTTCATGGCGCCCTCGACATGGGCAAGTCCGCGCCGTGCAGGACGAACCGTTCGATCGCCTTGGCGAAGCCTTCATCGTCATAGGCATCGGTCACCAGATCGGCTTGCGCCTGCACCTCCTTGCTGGCATTGCCCATCGCGATGCTCAGCCCGCTGTTGCGGAACATCAGCAGATCATTTGGCATGTCGCCGATCGTCGCGATCTCGTTGGCCGGGATTGAGAGGAGCTTGGAGAGTGTCGTGACGACTGTCCCCTTGTTCGCGTCCGGGTGGGTGACATCGAGATAGTAGGGTTGCGAGCGGGCCGCCGATGCCTTCGTGCCGAGCGCTTCCTGAACATCTTTTTCGCAGCGGGCGACGAGATCGAGATCATCGCTTACGCCGACGATCTTTACCGCTCTGTCGAGCACATTCTTGAGATTCTCTACGACGGTCGGCTCAAACATGACGGTCCGTTGCTCGCGTCCGACGTGCGGCGCATCGGCGTCCCGAATAAGCCAGTTCTTGCCGCTGTAGACCCAGACATCCATGCCGTGATGGATAATGATGCCGTGCGCGCGCCTTGCGACCTCGGCGGGCAGCACGTGCTCTTTCATGATGGTCATATCGGGCTTGACGAAAATCCCACCATTGAACCCGGCGATCGGTGTCCGCAGAGCCAACGGCTCGATCAGCATCGCCATGCCGCGCGGCGGACGCCCGCTCGTGATCGCAAATTGAATTCCAGCCGTCCGTAGCGCCTTCACGGCTGCTCCTGCCCGGGGGGTCAGCACTTTCTCGGCCGTGACGAGAGTGCCATCGACATCGGCCAGAACGAGAGAAATCGTTGATGCGGCGCGAGCGGGGTTTGTCATCTGCGGCTTTCCTCTCGCTCCAACTCAACACGTATGTCCGAACGGCCACCGCCGAGGACGAATCGTTCAGCCGCGTACCGTCGACATCGGAAACAACCGTCGAAATTGTGGCTCGGCGGCCTCCGGCGGAGGCCGTCATGATGATCATCCATCGCCGGCGCCTTTGATGGGGCGCCAGCGCCGGCCATCCCGCGTCAGAAGCGCATCCGCTTCGGCTGGTCCCGCGCTTCCCGCCGGATACACCGGCAGCTTCGCCACACGGTCATTTGCCCAGGCATCGAGCACCGGCTGCACCACGCGCCACCCGGCCTCGATATTATCCGCGCGCTGGAACAGCGTCGCATCGCCGGTCATGCAGTCATAGATCAGCGTCTCGTAGCCAGTGCTCGGCGCCGCTTTGAAATAATCCTTATAATTGAACCTCATTTCGACCCCGTCCATGTGCATGTCGGGGCCTGGGATTTTCGCGCTGAAGCGTAGCGCCATTCCCTCTTCGGGTTGAATTTGCAGCGTCAGATCGTTTGGCGTGAGCCGGTCGATCGGCGTATCGCGAAAGAGCGCGAACGGCGCCTGCTTGAACTGGATGGCGATCTCACTTCGCCGCGCCGCAAGCGCCTTGCCGGTTCGCAGATAAAACGGCACTCCGGCCCAGCGCCAGCTGTCAATCATCAGCTTGAGCGCGATATATGTTTCAGTGACCGAATCCGGCGCAACATCGGCGGCGCGGCGGTACGGATCGATCTTTTTGTTCTCGACGATGCCTGCGCCGTACTGAGCGCGCACGACATCGCGTCGTGCATCCTCGGGGCCGAGCGGGCGAACCCCCTCCAGAACCTTTGCTTTCTCGGAGCGCACCGCCTCGGCGTCAAAACAGGTCGGCGGCTCCATCGCCGTGAGCGTGAGCAGCTGGAAGAGATGATTGGGCACCATGTCGCGCAACGCGCCCGTGGCGTCGTAGAACTTGCCGCGCCGCTCGACGTCGAGCGTCTCCGCGACGGTAATCTGGACGTGGTCGATATGATTTCGATTCCACAGCGGTTCGAAAATGCCGTTGGCGAACCGGAACACCAGGATATTCTGGACCGTCTCTTTCCCGAGATAGTGGTCGATGCGATAGATCTGACTTTCGGCGAGCACGCCGAGGATGTTGCGATTGAGGGCCTGAGCCGACGCCAGATCGACGCCGAAGGGCTTCTCGATGATGACCCGGCGCCAACGCCCGTCGTCTTCGCGGACAAGGCCGGCCTCTCCGAGCCGCTGCACAATGGGACTAAACAGCTCTGGGGGCGTCGCCAGATAGAACAGGCAATTGCCGCCTGTTTGATGCGCCGCGCCGGTCTTGGTCAAGAGCCGCGCCAGAGCTGTGTAAGTCGCCGGCTCATTGAACTCGCCCCGAAGATGGTAGAGGCGCTCGGCGAGCCAATTCAGATCGGCGTCGACCACTTCGCCGTTGCCGGACGCGCGAAGGCTTTCGCCGAAGCCCTGGCGAAACGCCTCGTCGTCGATGTCGCGCCTGGAGATGCCGATTACGGCGAACTGCTCGGGCAATAGCTTTGCGCGCCGAAGATTGTAAAGGGCCGGGACGAGCAGGCGATTGGTGAGATCGCCTGCAGCGCCAAAAATCACCAGGACGCAAGGGTCTCCAGATCGTGCCTGCGTCTCCATCACTTGTCCGCCTTGGCTTCGACGTGCCCGCCAAACTCGTTTCGCATCGCCGAGAGCAGCTTGTCGGAGAAGCTGTCCTTCTCGCGCGACCGGAAGCGGGCGTAGAGCGCGGCTGAGAGAACATCGGCCGGCACCGCCTCTTCGATGGCCGCGTTGACGGTCCAGCGGCCTTCGCCGGAATCCGCGACGAAGCCCGAATACCGCGACAGTTCCGGATCCTCCGCCAACGCCATCGCCGTGAGGTCGAGGAGCCAGGAGCCTATGACGCTGCCGCGCCGCCACACCTCGGCGATATCGGGGAGGTCGAGCTGATAGCGCTGATCTTCCGGCAATTCCTCGGAGGAAGCGCCGCGCAGAATGTTGAACCCCTCGGCGTAGGCCTGCATGAGGCCGTACTCGATGCCATTGTGGACCATCTTGACGAAACGCCCGGCGCCGCTTGGACCACAATACATGTAACCGCGCTCGACGCGCGGATCGCGGCCTTTCCGCTCGGGCTTGGCCTCAATGTCGCCCGCGCCGGGAGCCAAGGTCTTGAAGATCGGATCGAGGCGGTCGACTGTATCCCTGTCGCCGCCGATCATCAGACAATAGCCGCGATCGAACCCCCAGACGCCGCCGCTGGTGCCGCAATCGATGTAGTGAATGCTCTTTGCCTTCAGTGCCTTTGCCCGCCTGATGTCGTCCTTGTAGAAGGCGTTGCCCCCATCGATGATGGTATCGCCCGGATCAAGAAGCGTGCTCAGTTGCGTGACCGTCTCCTCGGTGATGTCCCCCGCCGGCAGCATGACCCAGACGGCCCGCGGCTTCTCAAGCAAGCTGATGAGCTGCTTGAGATTGGCGGCGGCGGCAACGTGCTCACCGGCCAGTGCCTTGATGGCCGCCGGGTTGCGGTCGAACACCACGCATTCGTGGCCATCGCGCGTCAGGCGGCGAACGATATTGCCGCCCATGCGCCCCAGTCCAATCATGCCAAGCTGCATCTGATTTTCTCGCGGTATGCACTCATCCGAGCGCTTGTCGAACGGCGTCCTGAAGCGTCGTCAATCCGGCGGCGACATGCGAACCGAGATGGACGCGCAACAGGCGCCGGCCACGTTCGGCCAGCACATCGAAGTCGCCGCGCGCCTGCGCCGCCTTGACGACGCCGAACGTGTATTTCTGGCCCGGCACTTGCAGATCAGCGGGATCGTCGCAGGTAATCTGCAGGAACACGCCTGTGTTCGGGCCGCCCTTATAGGCCTGTCCGGTCGAATGAAGGAATCTCGGCCCGAAGCCGAGGCAGGTGGCGACGCGCTTACGGTCGCGGATCATGACGCGGATATCCTGGAGCATATCGCGATGCAGTTCGTTGCGTTCGACGTAGGCTAGGAGCGCACAATAGTCATTGGCTCGGATGCGGTCGAAATGTGCCGCGAGATAATCCACCAACGTGCTGGCCTTCCCGAAAGCCTTACTGGTCTTCTCGTCGGCAAAGAGTGTAAGAGCGCCCTCCTGGAAGAGCGCCGTCTCGGCCGGCAGCTCGCCGCTGCGTTCATATGCGGTGGTGAGCTCGCGGGTCTTGTCTTTGCTGGCTTCAACATCCGGCTGATCGAACGGATTGATGCCGAGGATGGCGCCCGCAACAGCCGTGGCAAGCTCCCAGCGGAAGAATTCTTGCCCGATGTGATAGCGATCGGCGACCGCGATATGCACGACCGGGTGACCTGCCCGCTCAAGCACGGCGACCGCGTCATCCTGCTTCGCATCTGTTTCGCCGGACAGCCGCAGATAAATGAACAGGCGATCGGCGCCGTAGACATCCGGCGGCCCCAGCGGTTCGGCATCGACGGGAATGAGGCCTTTGCCTTGCTTGCCGGTCGATTCGGCCAAGAGCTGTTCAAGCCATGCGCCGAAATCGGCAATGGCGGGTGAGGCGACGATGGTGACCTTGTCGCGGCCCGACTTCGCCAGTACGCCCAGAACGGTCCCGAGCACGACGCCTGGATTGTCGGCCGGCGGCACATCGGCGCCACAGGAGCGCACCATCTTCTGCGTTGCGGAGAGCAGCTTCTCGATATCCAGTCCCATCGCCGCAGCGGGCGCCATGCCGAAATCTGAAAGTACCGAATACCGCCCGCCGATGGCTCGGAATGCCAAACGCAATGTGGCGGAACCGATCGCGTTCGGCGACCGTCTGCAGCTTCGAGCCCGGATCGGTGATGGCGATGAA
Source organism: uncultured Alphaproteobacteria bacterium (assembly GCA_963842775.1). Taxonomy (GTDB): domain Bacteria; phylum Pseudomonadota; class Alphaproteobacteria; order Rhizobiales; family Rhodomicrobiaceae; genus R-RK-3. The sequence continues at coordinate 588,892 of CAWJHQ010000001.1, forward strand.
CCGCGATCCCGCCTTGTCGGCGCCGACCGCTCTCTTTGCGATCTCGAAGAAATACTGCTTCAGAATATTCGGTTCGAGGGTGCTGCCGGACTTGCTCGATACGATGAAAAGAGTTTTGGCCGGGTCGATCTTGCTCTCAACGGTTCGGATCTGTGCGGGGTCGGTTGAATCGAGCACCAGCAGTTTGGGATAACCCGCTTGTTTCCCGAAGGTTTCAGCGAGTACCTCCGGACCAAGGCTCGATCCTCCCATGCCGAGCAGCAAGGCATGCGAGAAATGCTGCTCACGGAGGTCGCTGCCCAGCCTTTTGAGCTGGCCGACCTGTTTGCGCTGCTCTTCGACGATGGTGAGCCAGCCAAGCCATTTCGACTTCGTCGGCGCCGGTCCACAGATCGCGCATCGCCCGCCCACAGCCGGCGCACGTTCCCATCGCGCCGCCACGATTCGAGCGAGGCCGCGACTGCCTTCTCAAGATCGGCGGGAAGCTTGGCGACCTGGCTGTCCAGCTTCGTCCCTAGCAGGGCCGCGCGCTTTCGCGCCACCGCGCCGAGCAGCTTGTCGAAGGCGTCGGCGAAGAGTTGCACGCCGTCCTCGACCAGCCTTGCTGTCACCGCATCGATTGAAATGCCGGATCGCTTCAGCGCCGCCATCGTCTGCTGGGCTTGCTCGATATTCTCCTCAAGGCTGGGCCGCACCTTCCCATGATCGCGGAAGGCATCCATTGTCGCCAGCGGAACCGTGTTGACCGTATCCGGGGCAATCAGCTCCTCGACATAGAGCACATCGCTGTAGTCCGGATTCTTCGTTCCGGTACTCGCCCACAGCAGGCGCTGCACGCGCGCGCCCTTGGCATGCAGCTTCTCCCAACGCGAGCCGGCAAAAAGGCGCTTGTAGCTTTGATACGCAAGTTTGGCATTGGCGATGGCGACTTTGCCACGCAGTCCGGTCAGCGTCTCGCGCCGGGTGGCGTCTTTCGTCTTGGCGAGGCGCTCTTCTATGAGCTTGTCCACCGCCACGTCGATCCGGCTTACGAAGAAACTGGCGACGCTTGCGATCTTTCCTGGATCGCCGCCCTGCGCGATGAGATGTTCGAGCCCCGCCAGATACGCTTCAACGACGTCTTCATAGACCTGCTGCGAGAACAACAGCGTGATGTTGACGTTGATGCCCTCGCCGGTGAGTTGGCGGATCGCCGGCAGGCCGGCCTGCGTCGCCGGCACCTTGATCATCAGGTTATCGCGGCCGACCGCCGACCAGAGCCGCCGCGCCTCGGCGACCGTCGCGTCCGTGTTCATTGCCAGGTAGGGCGACACTTCGAGGCTGACATATCCGTCCCGACGCTCTGTTGCGTCGTAGACCGGACGCAGCACGTCCGCCGCATGGCGGATGTCTTCGATCGCAAGTTGCTCGTAAAGCGTCATGACATCGCAGTCGCTCTGACGTTCGGCCGCCTTGAGCGACGAATCGTAGTCGGCACTGCCGATGATGGCTTTTTCGAAGATCGATGGATTGGACGTAACGCCTGTCAGCCCGTCCTGTTCGACGAGTTTCTTGAGGCCGCCCTCGGCGATGAATCGTCGAGAGAGAAAGTCGAGCCAGACAGCTTGTCCGAAATCATGCAAGTGCTTGAGCGGGTTCACGGACGCTTTTGTTTTGGGTTGCCCGTTCATGATCGCGTCCCTCTGGACTTCGCGATCTGCTCCTTCGCGGCGACAAGAACTTTTGCCGGCGTGAAGCCGAATTTGGTGAGCAGATCTTTCAACGGCGCCGAGGAGCCGAATGTGTTCATGCCGACCTTGGCGCCAGCCGTGCCGACATAGCGGTCCCAGCCGATCACCGAGCCCATCTCCACGGACACGCGCGCCGTGATGTCCGGCGGAAGAATTTCATCGCGGTACGACTGATCCTGCTGCTCGAACAGCTCCCAGGACGGCATGCTGACGACGCGCGCTGGAATGCCATCTCGCTTGAATTCCTCATAGGCGTCGATGCAAAGAGAAACCTCGCTGCCGGTGCCGATCAAAATCACCGCCGGCTTGCCGTCCGGCGCGTCGGCGAGAACATAGGCGCCACGGCTCAAACCGGCGGCAGGCGCGTATTGCATGCGATCGAATGTGGGGAGAGCCTGGCGGCTCAGCACCAGGCACGCCGGCTGATGCCGGAGCCCGATGATGACGCGCCAGGCTTCGACGACCTCGTTCGCGTCTGCTGGGCGGAGCGTGATGAGGCCGGGGATGCTGCGCAGCGCGATGAGCTGCTCGACCGGCTGGTGCGTCGGTCCGTCCTCGCCCACGCCGATCGAGTCATGCGTGAAGACGTAGATGACCGGAAGCTCCATCAGCGCGGCCAGCCGGATCGGCGGCTTCATGTAATCGGAAAAGATGAGGAAGCCCGAACCAAAAGCGCGAATCTTGGACAAGGCGAGGCCGTTCAGGATCGCACCCATGGCGTGCTCCCGCACGCCAAAATGCAGATTGCGGCCGCCCGGCGTGTCAGCCTCCAGATCGCCCGCGCCTTCGAAGGTGAGCCGCGTCTTGGTGGACGGCGCGAGGTCGGCCGCTCCGCCGATCAACCAGGGATGATGCGCCGCAATGGCGTTCAGCACCTTGCCGGACGAATCCCGGGTAGCGAGGCCTTTCGCATCAGCGGGGAAGACCGGAAGGTCCGCATCCCAGCCGTCGGGATGATCGCGCTTCTGCATGCGCTCGATCCGGTCCGCAAGATCGGGATACTTGCGGCGGTAGGCGCTGAACAACGTATTCCACTCGCCGTGAAGCTCTCCGCCGCGCTTGCCAAGACCGTCCTGGAAATGCTCGCGCACGCCGTCCGGCACCAGGAACTTGGCGTCTTCAGGCCAGCCGTAGCTGCGCTTGGCGAGGCGTATCTCCTCCTCGCCGAGCGGCTCGCCATGGGCGGCGCTGGTATCGTGTTTATGCGGGGCGCCATAACCGATATGGCTCTCGACGATGATGAGGGTCGGCACATCGGCGGTCCGCCGAAAGACCTCGATCGCCTGCGCCAGTCTCGCCCGGTCATTGGCGTCGCCGACGCGCTGCACGTTCCAGCCATAGGCAAGGAACCGCGCCGCGACGTCGTCGCTGAAGGTCAGATCCGTGTGGCCCTCGATCGTCACCCTGTTGCTGTCGTAGATCCAGCAGAGATTGCCGAGCATCTGATGGCCGGCGAACGAAGCCGCTTCGCTCGATACGCCCTCCATCATATCGCCGTCGCCGCATACGACATAAACGTCGTAGTCGAACATCGCGAAGTCCGGCCGGTTGAAATGCCGGGCCAGCCAGCGTCCGGCGAGCGCCATCCCGACGCTGTTGCCGCAGCCCTGCCCGAGCGGTCCGGTCGTGGTCTCGACGCCCGATGTCAGGTGATATTCGGGATGGCCGGGACATTTGCTGCCGAGCTGGCGAAACCGTTTGATGTCGTCGAGCGTGACCGCCGGCTCTCCAAGACGCTCGTATTTGGCATTCACCGCTTTCGCGCCACCCAGGTGCAGCATCGCGTAAAGCAGCATCGAGGCATGGCCATTGGACAGGACGAAGCGATCACGATTGGGCCAGATCGGATCATCGGGATCGAAGCGCAGAAAATTCTGCCAGAGCGTGTAGACCACTGGCGCCAATGCCATCGGGGTGCCCGGATGGCCCGAATTGGCCTGTTGCACGGCATCCATCGCGAGTGTGCGAATAGTGTTGACGCAAAGTTCGTCCATCGCGCGGTCCTGGACCGTTCCACGACGTGTTCGTTCGATCGTTGTCGAGAGGGGCTTGGGCATTCATGGACTTCTTTACGGACGGATAGGCGATCCAGCCGACGCGGGGAGAAGCGTCCTTAGGGCATAACCTCGGGGCAATGGAGACGGTTCCAGCCGGATGACCGATCTGTTCGCCGCCGGTCCGATCAATCGCTCGTGACGTGATGCCCGGACCTTTGCTGCACCGGCTTTTCTGACCGCGTGAGGTTGTGAGCCGTATTGACGAGCGCGATATGCGAAAGCGCCTGGGGGAAATTGCCGACTAACCGCTTTGTCCGCGGATCGTATTCTTCAGACAGAAGTCCGACGTCATTCCGGAGCGCCAGCAGCCGTTCGAATAATTGCTGTGCTTCCTCGCGCCGCCCCGTTACCAGCAGGCTGTCTGCGAGCCAAAAGCTGCAAGCGAGGAATACGCCTTCGCCCGGGGGGAGGCCGTCGCGGGCGTCCGCGGTGTCATAGCGCCGGACAAGACCGTCCGCCAATAAATGTCGCTCGATAGCGGCAATCGTGCTGCGGACCCTTGGATCATCGGGCGGCAAGAAACCAACGGCCGGCATGAGCAGCAAACTGGCATCGAGGTTCTTTGATCCGTACGATTGCACAAAAGCGCCAATCTTCGGATCGAACGCGTTGCGGCAGATCTCTTCGTGGATTCGTCCGCGCAAGGCGCGCCAGCGTTCGACCGGCCCTTCGAGACCGAAGTCTTCCGCACCTTTGATGGCGCGGTCGAAAGCCACCCAGGTCATCACTTTTGAATAGGTATATTGTTGGCGGCCGCTACGAATTTCCCAGATCCCTTCATCCGGCTGATCCCAGATTGTCTCCAGGTGATCGAGAAGGGCGCGCTGCACGGCCCAGGCGTGTTCGGCTAGCACCAGTTTCCCGCTGCGCCCTTGATGGAATGCATCCATGACCTCGCCGAAGATATCGAGTTGCAATTGGGTGGCGGCGGCATTGCCAATTCGGACCGGTTTGGACCCCTCATAGCCCGGCAGCCAAGGGATCTCCCATTCCGTCAGGCGCCGCTCGCCCAGCAGGCCGTACATGATTTGCACTTGCGACGGCTGGCCGGCCACGGCGCGCAACAACCACGCCTGCCATGACCGTGCTTCTTCGTAGTAGCCCGCGTTCATCAGCGCGAGGAGAGTAAAGGTGGCGTCCCGCAACCAACAGAAGCGATAGTCCCAGTTGCGTGGACCTCCAAGTTGTTCTGGCAGGGATGTGGTGGGAGCGGCGACGATACCGCCTGTCGGACGGTAAGTTAACGCCTTCAGTGTGATGAGTGAACGGCGGACATCCGCTGACCACTTGCCCGCGCTGGTGCAGCGGCTTGTCCAGCGACGCCAGAATTTTTCCGTATCGGCAAGAGCTTTCTGTGCGTCGATAGGGGGAGGGGGCGACAGGTGCGAGGCAGAATAGGTCAGGACGAACGGAACCGTTTCACCGGCCGACACGGTGAAGTCACCGATTGTCGTGAAATCCTTTCCCCGAAGTTGCACTGGCGTGCGCAAGGCCACCATGTCCGGTCCGGACACAGCCAGCAAACCGCCATCCTCCATCCGGATTACCCAGGGCACGATTGAGCCGTAGTCGAAACGGAGAATAAACTCGGTGCGCATTGCGACGCGGCCGCGTCGACCGACGACCATCCGAATCACGTCCGAAGTTTTCTCGCGCGGCGGCATGAAGTCCACCAAAGTGACAGCGCCATCCGCCGTTTCGAAATCAGTCTCCAGAATAAGCGTATCGTCGCGGTAGTGCCGGGAAACGCGTACAGCTTTGTCGGTTGTCGTGATCAACCATCGACCGTGCTCAGGCCCGCCGAGGAGCGCCGCGAAACACGCACAGCTGTCAAAGCGCGGCCAGCAAAGCCAGTCGATTGATCCATTGCGTCCAACGAGGGCGGCCGTTTCGCAATCTCCCAAAAGTGCATAATCTTCGATCTTCGATGACATGATGGGCGACTCCGCGCGACCCTGACTGCACGACCGGAAACGATGACTTTTATGCCGTCGTGTCTTTCATGCTAGCTGCTAGAGGTAGGTATTGCCGCGGAGCGCCGCAATCGCTGCCGGCTGGCTCGGCAGATGCCCTTCCATGAAAACCTGGTGTTGGCGACTCCGTGAAAAGCCTTCGCTCTTCTTTTTCTCTCCAGCGAAGTGAGCAATTCAGCGCAGATCTCGTTTTGGCCGTCATTGGGCACTTTTCGGCGTTTCATGTGTTAACGCTCACGGGGATGGCTTGTGCGTGAGTTGCGCGGAGGTTCTGCGCGTTGCGTAAATTCTCACTGACGATCACATGCTCGCTGCCGACTTCTCGATATGACTGGAGAGATTAAAATGAACCAGGAAAATACCGAGCTCGGCGGGCCAGATCTCACGCAGGGGGTTGAGATTTCGACCGTCCCCGACGGGACCATGCTTCTTGGCCACATCCGCGATGAAGCGGTGCTCCTTATCCGCCGCGGCGATGAGATGTTCGCTATTGGCGCCACATGCACGCATTATGGCGCGCCCCTTGTTGGCGGCCTCCTCGTAGAAGACACAGTCCGCTGTCCCTGGCATCATGCGTGCTTCAGCCTAACCACCGGGGAGGCTCTTCGCGCCCCGGCGCTCGACCCGGTATCCTGTTGGCGCGTCGAACAGCGCGGGGGCATGGCTTATGTGACGGAAAGGCGGGAACGCAGCCAGCCGCAGGCGCATTGGCCGGCCGCAGGCATTGCCGCCTCGGTCGTGATCGTGGGTGGCGGCGCGGCCGGCAATGCCGCTGCTGAAACGCTTCGCCGTGAGGGCTATTCCGGCCAGGTCACGATATTGAGCGCCGACGTTTCGTTACCCTGTGACCGCCCCAATTTATCCAAGGGTTATCTGGCAGGTGTGGCGTCCGAGGAGTCCAATCTACTTCGGTCAGCACAGTTCTATGACGAGCACAAAATCGATTTGCACCTTGGCGCACGCGTCGCTGCACTTGATATTCACAAGGGGCATGTTGAGATGGCCGACGGCGCTAAACATGCTTTCGGTGCCCTCCTCCTCGCCACTGGCTCCGAGCCGGTGCGGCTCGATGTGCCCGGCGCCGAGCTTCCGCACGTGCATTATCTCCGCACGGTGACGGACAGTCAGGGCCTTGTCGCCAAAGCTCTGGCATCGCGGCGGGCCGTGGTGATCGGTGCGAGCTTCATCGGACTTGAAGTGGCCGCATCGCTTCGCGCACGGAACATCGATGTGCATGTGGTCGGGCGCGAAGCAATTCCGATGGAGCGGATCCTCGGACCGGATGTCGGAAGGTTCATCCGCAAGCTCCATGAGGACAATGGGGTGACGTTTCATCTTGGCACGACAGCCACGTCGATAGACGAGCAAAGCGTCACGCTGAAGAATGGAGATAAGCTCCAGGCCGATTTCATCGTCGTCGGCATCGGGGTGCGGCCCCAGACCGCGCTTGCGGCGCGGGCGGGGCTGGCCGTGGACCGCGGTGTCACCGTCGACGAGTACCTTGAGGCGAGCGCCCCGCGCATCTTTGCCGCCGGCGATATCGCGCGTTGGCCAGACCGGCTCACCGGTGAGAGCATCCGGGTCGAGCACTTTGTCGTCGCCGAACGTCAGGGGCAGACTGCTGCGCGCAACATCCTGGGCCAGCGCGAACGATTTGACGCCGTTCCGTTCTTCTGGACCGAGCAATATGATTTCGGCCTCGCCTATGTGGGGCATGCGGAGCGGTGGGACAAAATCGAAGTCGACGGATCGTTGGATGAAAGGGACTGTATGATCAGTTACTGGCGCGCTGGAAGGAAGCTGGCGGTCGCGGTCGTCCATCGAGATCTCGAGGGGCTCCGAGCGGAAGTGGAGTTCGAGCGCGCTATGAGTGCGACGAACGCAGGCGCCCAGGTGGGCTGAGCTTCGACACCGCCAGCGAGCCGCTCCACATCCAGCGCATCTGCTCCTGCAGCATTTTATGCAAGCTCTTCTGTCTCGGAGCGTAAAGATCGAGAGATGACCCTTATGGCCGAAGAATTCAAAGTCGGCGATCACGTGACCTGGAACTCAGAAGCGGGGTATGTCAGTGGCATGATCATCAAAATCCACACCAGAGACGTTGATTACAAAGGGTATACGCATCACGCGAGCGAGGACGATCCCCAATACGAAATCAAGAGCACCAAGACTGATCACATTGCAATGCACAAGGGTGCTGCATTGAGGAAAGTAAGCGATTAATACTGCCTACTGTCCGGAGTTACACAAATGAGCAAGAGCATTACCGCGGCCAATGTCCGGTTGAAGCGAGCATATGAACCTCCCGCTTCCGGTGACGGCGCCCGGATATTGATCGACCGGCTTTGGCCCCGCGGCATGACGAAGAAAGCGGCGGCCATCGATGAGTGGTTCAAGGACATCGCGCCCAGCACCGCGTTGCGGCAATGGTTCGGACACGATCCGGCTCGTTGGCAGGAGTTCCGACGCCGCTATGCCGCCGAAGTGCGCCAGAACCCTGAGCATCTCGAAAAGCTACGCGCCCGGGCGCGGCAAGGTCCCATCACGCTCGTGTTCTCGGCCCGCGACGAGGTTCATAACGACGCCGTTGTCCTGCGGGACTTGCTGTTGGGAAGGAGCGTGAAATGAAAACTCAACACCGCCTCGCCGGCATTGTCAGAATAACTGCAAAGCGCCCGACATTGGACGCTGGGTGCACCAAACCATGAATGTGTTAATGTTGTGCGGCAGCTACTCGGGGCCAAGTGGGCCGCGCTGCAGCAGGGCCGGGCCTGTCGAACGTAAAAATGACGGTTTCGAACCGGAGGTGAGGACGTGCAGATTCTCACAGCGACGGACTTCTCGACGCGTTCCCACCGCGCGTTGCGGCGAGCAGGCCTGCTGGCGCAAGCTAGGGATGCCGAGCTCACTCTCGTTCATGTCGTCGACGATGATCAGCCAAAGCAACTGGTCGAGATCGAGAGCCGCGAGGCCGAGCGGATCCTGGCTGAGCAGATCAGCGCAATGGCCGAACTGCGTGGCGCCCGATGCCGCCCGTTGGTTGTGGCCGGCGATCCCTTCGACGGCATACTGCGCAGCGCCGGGTCGGTCGGGGCAGATTTAATCGTGATGGGCGCGCATCGCAAGCAGCTGCTGCGAGACATATTCGTCGGGACGACCGTTGAGCGCGTGGTCCGCACTGGACCATATCCGGTGCTCATGGTGAACAACGAAGCAATGCAGGCCTACCGTAACGCCGTGGCCGCCGTCGATACGTCGGAGCCATCGGCCAACGCGATCAGGGCCGCCAAGTCGGCCGGGGTGATCGGCGACGAAAGCATCACGCTTCTCCACGCTTTCCTCCCGCTTGGGAAGCGCCAGATGTCCCTCGCGGGGATCGATCGACCTGCCATCGACGAGCACGTCGCTAGCGAACGCCGGCGGGCCATCGAAGAACTCGCCCCATTCCTCGCTGCGAACGAGCTTGGTGGCCCTAACGTGTCGCTGCGGGTTGAGGAAGGTGATCCCTTCGAGGTCATTTCCCGCGCCGTGGAGGAGATGAGGCCCGATCTCCTCGTCATCGGCACTCACGGCCGCTCCGGACTGCTCAAGGTGCTTCTGGGCAGCGTGACGGAAGCGGCCCTGCGTGATCTCGATGTCGACATCCTGGCCGTGCCGCCTGTCAGAGCCTGACCTCGGCACCCAGAGTCGTCCTGAAGGAGCTAGCTGGCATCCGAGCCGTCGGCGTGCTTTTTCGATCAAGCCTGGGACGAACACATCGTTCGGCTCACTGAAGCAGATCGATGCCGGCGTCCTGAGTGTTGGATATGCCGAAGCCGGTCCCGCCGACGGTCCGCCGTCATTCTGCTGCATGGCTGGCCCTACGACATTCACAGCTTTGTCGATGTCGCGCCGTTGCTGGCGTCGAGCGGGCTACCGGGTGATCGTCCCGTATCTGCGCGGCTATGGCACGACGCGCTTTCTTTCAAGCGAAACGGTCCGGAACGGCCAGCCGTCGGCCGTCGCTGTCGATGTCATCGCCTTGATGGATGCGCTCAAGATCGAGAAGGCGATCGTCGCCGGTTTCGACTGGGGCGCGCGGACGGCCTACATCGTCGCGGCGCTGTGGCCGGAGCGCTGCAAGGCGCTGGTCTCGGTCAGCGGTTATCTGATCGGCAGCCAGGAGGCCGGCAAGATGCCGCTGCCGCCAAAGGCCGAGCTCGAATGGTGGTATCAGTTTTATTTCGCCACGGAGCGCGGCCGGGCCGGCTACGAAAAATACCGGCGCGAATTTTCCAAGCTCATCTGGCAGATCGCTTCGCCGAAATGGGACTTCGACGACGCCACCTTCGATCGCAGCGCAGCGTCCTTCGACAATCCCGATCACGTCGCCATCGTGATCCACAATTACCGCTGGCGGCTCGGCCTCGCTGAAGGCGAGGCGAAATATGACGATTTGGAAAAGCGGCTTGCCGAAGGTCCGGTGATCACCGTGCCCACGATCACCCTTGAAAGCGACGCCAATGGCGCGCCCCATCCGGACCCAAGCGCCTACGCGAAGAAATTCTCGGGCAAATACGCGCACCGAACGATCGAGGGCGGCATCGGGCACAATCTGCCTCAGGAAGCCCCGCAGGCCTTTGCCGAAGCCGTGGTCGACGCCGCCGAAGTTTGATCGGCGTCGTCGCCGCCTTTTCAACGGCATCACCACGGCATTGTCACGTTGCCGAGCAGAAATGCCAGGTGGTACGGAATGAGGCATGAACAAGAACGCCTATCGTGGTCACGGCGCGCGTCGGCGAAAGCGTCGGCGACACCTGCGGATCGGTTCCGCCCGGTGCTATTCCAGCAATTGTTTGGCCTGCTCAGGACGCTGAACAAAAATCAAATGGGCGAAGCCAGGCAAGAGCGCAGGTTGTGCCTCTCCCACCGTAAATGGTAAGCAACAAGGATGCCGCACGACATACTCCTCATCGCCCTTATAACGCTCCCTTTCGTTGGAAGTTGTCTGGCGGCGCTGCTCCCGAGCAATGCGCGCAACGCCGAAGCATGGCTGGCCGGCGCGGTTACCTTTACTGGCCTGGCGCTGGTCGCGGCGGCTTATCCGGGCATCGCGAATGGGGCGTCGATCCGGACGACGGTCGAGTGGCTGCCGGAGCTCGGCCTTGACCTCACATTGAGGATGGACGGCTTCGCCTGGCTGCTTGCCGTGCTCATCACCGGCATCGGCTTCCTCGTCGTGCTCTACGCGCGCTACTACATGTCCCCGGCCGATCCGGTGCCGCGGTTCTTCTCGTTCCTGCTCGCTTTCATGGGCGCGATGCTCGGGATCGTGCTCTCGGGCAATTTGATCCAGCTCGTCTTCTTCTGGGAGCTGACCAGCCTTTTCTCCTTCCTGCTGATTGGCTATTGGCACCAGAACGCGAGCGCGCGCGACGGCGCACGCATGGCGCTGATCGTCACCTCGGCAGGCGGGCTCTGCCTGTTTGGCGGCGTGCTGCTCATTGGACATATTGTCGGCAGCTACGACCTCGACCACGTCCTTGCGCAGGGCCGCCTGATCCGCTCGCACGAGCTCTATCGCCCGGCCCTCATTCTGGTTCTGCTCGGCGCGCTGACCAAGAGCGCCCAGTTCCCGTTTCACTTCTGGCTGCCGCACGCCATGGCGGCCCCAACGCCCGTCTCCGCCTATCTGCATTCGGCCACGATGGTGAAGGCCGGCGTGTTCCTGCTGGTGCGATTGTGGCCGGCGCTAGGGGGGACCGACGAGTGGCTGTGGCTCGTGGGATCGGCCGGCCTCATCACATTCATATTCGGCGCGTATGTCGCGATCTTCCAGCAGGACCTCAAGGGATTGCTGGCCTATTCGACCATCAGCCACCTCGGGCTCATCACGCTTCTCATCGGGCTCGACTCCCCGCACGCGCCTGGTCGCCGCGATCTTCCACATCATGAACCACGCCATCTTCAAGGCGTCGCTGTTCATGGCCGCCGGGATCATCGACCACGAAAGCGGCACGCGCGATATCCGGCGCCTCAGCGGGCTCTGGCGCTTCATGCCGATCACCGCGAGCCTGGCCATGGTTGCCGCCGCCGCAATGGCCGGCGTGCCGTTGCTGAACGGGTTCCTGTCCAAGGAGATGTTCTTCGCCGAGACGATCGAGATTCACGACAATTCGCTGGTCGATCGAGCGCTGCCCTACGTCGTCACGGTGGCCAGCATGTTCACCGTCGCCTATTCGCTGCGCTTCATCCGCGACGTGTTCTTCGGCCCGCCTCCGACGGACCTGCCGCGCACGCCGCGCGAGCCGCCGTTCCTGATGCGCCTCCCGGCCGAGATTCTCGTTCTGATCTGCCTCGTCATCGGCATGATCCCAGGCCGGTCGGTCGGTCCGGCCCTCCATGCGGCGATACGCTCCGTGCTCGGCGAAGGGACGCCCGATTACAGCCTGGCCGTCTGGCATGGCTTTACCTTCCAGCTTCTGATGAGCGTCGTAGCGCTCGCCGGCGGGGTGATCCTCTATTTCCTGCTGCGCGACTATCTGCGCAGCAGTGCCGAGGGGCCGCCGCTCCTGCGTCATGTCAAGGGCAGGCGGATTTTCGAACGGGCGCTTTCCGGTCTGTCGCGGGCTTGCGAGATGGCTCGAGGACCTTCTCGGAACGCGGCGTCTCCAGCCGCAACTGCGGCTGATGGTCGGCGTTGCGCTTTGTGCGGCGCTCGCACCACTGTCCACGACAGGGCTGATGATCTCCGGGCGCGCAGGGCTCACCAGCGCCGACATGGCCTTCGCGCTGGTATGGGCGGTTGGAATCGCCTGCGCGCTCGGTGCGGCCTATCAGGCCAAGTTTCACCGCTTCGCGGCGCTGATGCTGCTCGGAGGAGCCGGGCTTGTCACCTGCGTCACCTTCGTCTGGTTCTCGGCGCCCGATCTCGCTTTGACGCAGCTCGGCGTGGAGATCGTGACGACCGTGCTGCTTCTGCTCGGATTGCGCTGGCTTCCCAAGCGCATCGAGGCGAGCGGGCGCTCCCGGACTCTGGGCGAGGGTCTTGCAGCCGCACCGCCTGTTGGACCTCACGATCGCGGTCGGCGCCGGCGCGGGCCTGTCGCATGCTGGCCTATGCGGCCATGACCCGGCCGGCGCCGGACAGCATCTCGCGCTATTTCGTGGAGCACGCCTATACGCAGGGCGGCGGCACCAACGTCGTGAACGTCATTCTGGTCGATTTCCGCGGCTTCGACACCTTGGGCGAGATCACGGTCCTCGTGCGTGGTTGCGCTGACCGTGTACGCGCTGCTGCGCCGCTTCCGCCCGGCGCCCGAGAGCATTCCGGTGCCCGAGCAGCAGGAAACCCACGACGCCTACGACGACGCCCACCCGGATCGGCAGAGAGGCGACACCATCGCCAACGCCCTGATGGTCCCGGGGCTGATCATGCGTCTCCTGTTCCCGGTGATCGGCACGCTCGCCGCCTTCCTGTTCCTGCGCGGACACGACCTGCCCGGCGGCGGATTCGTGGCTGGCATCACCATGGCGATCGCATTCATCCTGCAATACATGGCCGGCGGCACGCGCTGGGTGGAGGTGCGCCTGCGCATCCTCCCGGTCCGCTGGATGGGCTTCGGCCTGATGTTTGCGGCCTGCACGGGGGCCGCCGCCTGGCTGTTCGGCCGCCCGTTCCTGACCTCGTATTTCGCTTACGGCGAGATGCCGGCCATAGGCGCGGTGCCAATGGCGAGCGCGCTTTTGTTCGACCTCGGCGTGTTTGCGCTCGTCGTTGGTGCGGTCGTGCTGATGCTGATCGCGCTCGCGCACCAGTCGGTCCGAAGTCACCGCGTCGAGCAGCGCGCGCGAGAGCCCGAGCCGCAGCCCAGCCGCATTGAGGAGGTGGAGTGATGGAGGCGATCCTGGCGCTCGCCATCGGGGTGCTCGCCGGCTCGGGCGTGTGGCTGATCCTGCGGCCGCGCACCTTCCAGGTCATCATTGGCTTGTCGCTCCTGTCCTACGCGGTCAATCTCTTCATTCTCGCCATGGGACGGCTGCGGACCGGCGCGCCACCGGTCCTGACGACGCGCGGGGCTGGCGATCCCTCGCAATACGCCGACCCGCTCCCGCAGGCGCTCGTCCTCACCGCCATCGTGATCAGCTTTGCGACCACGGCGCTGTTCCTGGTGGTCCTGCTGGCCTCGCGCGGCTTCACCGGAACCGACCATGTGGATGGTCAGGAGCGAGAGCCGTGACCCGTGTGACCGATCACCTGATCATCCTGCCCATAGTGCTGCCGCTGGTGGCCGGGGCGGCGTTGCTCCTCTTGGACGAGCAACGCCGCACTCTGAAAGCCGCAATAAACGTCGGCTCGACCTTTGCCCTGGTCGCCATCGCGGCGGCCTTGCTCCAAATGGCCGATGCGTCCGCGAATGACCCGATGCGGGCCAGCATCGGCGTCTACCGGCTGGGCGACTGGCCGGCCCCGTTCGCCATCGTCCTCGTGCTCGATCGGCTCTCGGCCCTGATGCTGCTGTTGACCAGCATCCTGGCCGCCGCCTCGGTCGTGTTTTCGCTCGCGCGATGGCATCGGGCCGGCGCGTATTTCAACGCGCTGTTCCAGTTCCTGCTGATGGGCGTGAACGGCGCGTTCCTCACCGGCGATCTCTTCAACCTCTTCGTCTTCTTCGAGGTGCTGCTGGCCGCATCCTACGGCCTGGCGCTGCATGGATCGGGGGCGCCGCGCGTCAAGGCGGGGCTGCACTATATCGCGATCAACCTCGGCGCCTCCCTGCTGTTCCTGATCGGCGTGAGCCTGATCTACGGCGTTGCCGGAACCCTCAACATGGCCGATCTCGCGGCCCGCATCCCGAACATCCCGGCTGAGAACCGGGCCTTGCTGGAGATGGGCGCGGGCATATTGGGCGTCGCCTTCCTGATCAAGGCGGGGATGTGGCCTCTATGCTTCTGGCTCCCGCCGACCTATGCGGCGGCCGCTCCGCCCGTCGCCGCCATCTTTGCGATCATGACCAAGGTCGGGGCATATGCCGTGCTGCGGCTGTGGCTGCTCCTCTTCGGCGTGGACGCCGGAGCATCGGCGCAGTTCGGCGGCAGCTGGGTGCTGGTCGGAGGGCTGCTGACGATCGCGTTCGGCGTCATCGGGACCCTGGCCTCGCAGGACCTGGCGCGGCTTGCCTCCTATTCCGTGCTGGTCTCGTCCGGCACGGTACTCGCCGCGACCGGAATGGGACAGGTCGGCGTAACGGGCGGGGCGCTGTTCTACCTGGTCAGCTCGACGCTCGGGCTCGGCGCGCTCTTTCTGCTGGTCGAACTCGTCGAACGCGGGCGCGAGCCGAGCGAGGTCATGCTCCTCGAGGAAAGGGAGGCCGCCCAGGACGGCTTCGACCTGGAGGAAGAAGTCGGCATTGCCATTCCGGCCACGATGGCCCTTCTGGGCCTGAGCTTCATCGGATGCGCGCTGGTCATCGCGGGCCTGCCGCCCCTATCCGGCTTCATCGCCAAATTCGCGCTCCTGACCGCCGCGCTCAATCCGTCCGGGACCGCTCAGGGAGGCGGGCCTGTGCCGGCGGTCTCATGGGCATTGCTCATCATGCTGCTGCTGTCCGGGTTGGCCGCGATCATCGCCATGACGCGCATGGGCATCCGCGGCTTCTGGGCGCCGCTCGACCGCGCCGTGCCGCGCGTGCGCCTGATCGAAATCGCGCCGGTCATCGGTCTTCTGCTCCTATGCGCAATCCAGACCGTTCAGGCCGGCCCCATCATGCGCTACATGCGAGCGACGGCTGAGTCGCTTCACGCGCCGCGCGAATACATCGGGAGCGTCCTGCCGCGGCCAGTGGATCAGGGCGCCCGCAAGGGAGGCACACCATGACGCGGCTATTGCCCTTCCCGCTGCTGTCCGCAGCCATCCTGGCGCTTTGGCTCCTGCTCAACCAGACGGTCTCCCTCGGTCATGTCCTTCTCGGCGGCATCGTGGCGCTTGTCGGAGGCTGGGCCTTGACGTTGCTCGAGCCGCCGAAAGCCAGGATCCGGCGGCCGGGCGTGATCGTGCGCCTATTCTTCTCCGTCCTCGTCGACATCCTGCGATCCAACATCGCCGTCGCCCGGATCGTCCTGGGACTGGGAGCCCGAGAGCGGAGTTCCGGCTTCGTGCATATCCCTCTGGACCTGCGCGATCCCTACGGCCTGGCCGTGCTGGCCTGCATCATCACCTCGACCCCCGGAACGTTGTGGGCGAGCTTCAATCCGGCCACAGGAATGTTGATGATCCACGTCCTCGATCTAATCGATAAACGCGAGTGGGTCGAGACCATCAAGAATCGATACGAGCGCCCGCTCCGGGAGATCTTTGAATGAGTGCGGTAATTTTGACGTGGTCCCTCGGCGTGGCGCAGGCGTTTCTGGCGCTTGCCATGGTCTGCGCCGCCATCCGCATTCTCCGCGGGCCGAGGGCGCAGGACAGGGTCGTCGGTGTGGACGCCCTGTCGGTCAATACGATGCTGCTCGTGCTGACATTCGGCATCCGCACCGGCACGAGCTTGTACTTCGAGGCCGCGCTGGTGATCGCCCTGCTCAGCTTCGTCGGCACGCTGGCTCTCGCCAAGTTTCTCATGCGAGGAGAGGTGATCGAATGACTGGGATCGCGGATTTGCCGCCCTGGGCTGCGCTTGTGACGGCGATTCTACTCCTCCTCGGCTCCACGGTGACCTTGATCGGCTCACTCGGTTTGTTGCGGCTCAGGAGCTTCTACGAACGCGTCCACGCCCCTACTCTCGGGATGACGCTCGGGGCCACCTGCATTCTGGCCGCCTCCATACTCTACTTCTCGGTCCTGCAATCCCGGCCTGTGGTGCATGAGGCTCTCATCATCGTTTTCACGCTGATCACGACCCCGATCACCCTCATGGTCCTGGTGCGGGCGGCACTGCTTCGCGGGTCGGAAAACAGGTATGGAGGCCCGCGGCCGAATATCCCATCGAAAAGTTCGTCTTCGGGCTGATCGCTGTAACCCGTTCCAAGTGAAATTTGCTGACCCAGCGGTAGCGCTCGCGACCTGCGACTTTCAAGCCGCTCGCGCTCAGCACGCGAAGACTGGGTGCCCGTTGTCGAAGCGGCCGAAAGTCTTGATTAACCTGGGATCATGCCTAAGTGTTTAGAGTCATGGCCGCTCTCAGCCTTTCTCTGATTCGCTCGAACCGCCTCGTTTCAGGCGGCTGAGCTCCCTATCCCGGTGAGCGCTGTGCGCTCGCCCAGTCGGGACCATGACCTTTGAATTTATAGAGCTATTCCGCCTTTCCGGCAGGTCAGCAATGACGTGCGCCGTTGCATGGGCTGAGGCCATTCGGGAGACAGAACATGAGCGATCCAAAGCAAGGATTTGACGAGGTCACCTTGGCTGGAATGACACATCCGCAGCAGAGCGAAGCCGGCCTTATAGGTGAGAGAGATCAGCGGGTCTCTGAAAACTCGCAATGCAGGTTGGACAGCCGACTGGACCAGGCGCTGGAGGAGACCTTCCCCGCCAGCGATCCAGTTTCGATCTTGATTGGCATTTGAGCAGGAACCTGGATGCAAAATCGCTGCATCCACCTTGCAGATCAGGGCTGTCCACACATGCTTCCGAAACTTACTGACCGCTGATGCGTTAGCCACGCGACGCCTTTGCCGGACGCGAGGTCACGCGGCCGGGGCGAGTACCAAGGGGAGACGCCGTGGTTGCCATATCCGTCCCAAGTTCTGTGAGGCCGCTCCATCCGCTTCACGCCATCCTTCTCGCCTTTCCGTTCCCTCTGTTCCTGGGCGCGCTGCTCAGCGATCTCGCCTACGGGTCGAGCTTCCAGGTGCAGTGGGCCAATTTCTCGTCCTGGCTGATCGCCGGCGGATTGTTTGTCGGCGGCTTCGCCGTGCTCTGGGCGCTGATCGATCTGTTTCGCAGCGGAACGGCGCGGGCGGCATCCTCTATTTTGTCGTGCTGCTCGCAATGTGGGTGCTCGGCTTCGTCAACGCCCTCGTCCACGCGAAGGATGCCTGGGCGACCATGCCGGCGGGCCTCTATCTATCAGCGGTCGTGGCGCTCCTGGCGCTCGTTGCAGCCTGGATCGGTTATTCCGGCTTTCGTGCGGGAGAGGTGAAATGATGCGCTCGTCCCTTTTGATCGGCACTCTGGCAATTGCCCTGTCCGCCTGCGGCGGCGAGGCCCGACCGCAGCAATATGGCCCCAACCCGAATCTGCCCGAACCGCAGCGCGGCCTGTTGCCCGACATGAAGATCGCGATGCCGGCAAATTGGGGCAACGATCGCCCGACGGTGCCGCAGGGCTACACGATCACAGGCCATCGCCACCGATCTCAAGATCCCGCGCCAGACCCTGGTCCTTCCCAATGGCGACATCCTGGTCGCCGAAGGGACGGGCGGCGGCGCGCCGACGGTCCGCCCCAAGGACGTCATCGCGAACTACATCAAGGCGATGGGCAAGAGCTCGGTGAAGGGCGGCAATCGGCTGACCCTGCTGCGCGACGCCGATGGCGACGGCACCTACGAAGCACGCAGCATCTTCGCCGACAATCTCAATGCGCCCTACGGGCTCGCCCTGGTCAACGGCGCCATTTACGTCGCCAACCAGGATGCGCTGGTGCGCTTCGACTATCGTGACGGCCAGACCCAGGCGAGCGGGCCGCCGACGAAGGTCACGGACCTGCCCTCGGCGATCAACCATCACTGGACGAAGGCGATGGCCGCCAGCCCCGATGGCCGCTTCCTCTATGTCGGCATCGGCTCCAACAGCAACATCACCGAGCGCGGGATGGACCGCCGAGGTCGACCGGGCGATGGTGTGGCAGATCGATGCCCAGACGGGCGCGCACAAGCCCTACGCCACCGGTCTGCGCAACCCCACTGCGCTCGCCATCCAGCCCGGAACGGACCAGCTCTGGGCGGTCGTGAACGAGCGCGACGAAATCGGCCCGAACCTTGTTCCCGATTACCTGACTTCCGTGCGCGAGGGCGGCTTCTACGGCTGGCCCTACAGCTATTGGGGCCAGAACGTCGACCCACGCGCGCAACCGCAGGATCCGCAGAAGGTCGCCTCGGCAATCCGCCCGGACTACGGCCTGGGATCGCATGTGGCGGCGCTCGGCCTGGCCTTCTCCACCCCGGCGATGGGCGCGCATTTCGCCGACGGCGTGTTCGTCGGCGAGCATGGCAGCTGGAACCGCAGCGCCCCGGTCGGCTACAAGGTGGTCTTCGTGCCGTTCCGCGACGGACAGCCGGCCGGCGATCCCGATCGATTTCGTCACCGGCTTCCTGCAGGCACGGACGGCAAGACGCGCGGCCGGCCGGTCGGCGTGACCGTGGATCCGCGCGGCGCCCTGATCGTCGCCGACGACCTGTCGAACACGGTCTGGAGAGTTACGGCGAGCCAACCCCAACCGGCAGCAGCCGCAACAGGGTCCGGCCAAGGTCAGTCCGCGCAAACGCGTTAGGCGCCAAGCCGGCGATTGTCCGTGCGCGGCGTGCGATCCGCCAAGGCTCGCACGCCTGCGTTTCTTGCTGTCCGCGCTTGAAGTAGAAGCCATCCACCGATCAGCATAGCAGCACCCCGAAGCAAGAAGCCGACGTTCCAATATACCTATTGCTCCTGGATCTCCGGATCGTCCCCGTCCTGCGGCGGATGGCCGGCTTGCGCCGCAATTGCCGCTCTCGCGCTTCCCTTCATAGGGAGCTGCCTTGCTGCCCTCCTTCCAGCGAATGCCCGCAAAGCGGAGGCGTGGCTGGCTGGCACGGTGTCTCTCATCAGCCTAGAGCGTCGGACCAAAAAGTGCGCAGCGGTTTTTGGACAAATCCGATGCGCAAACAAATGGATAGAGCGGTGCTACCAATTCCGATAAAAAGTCCGCCGATCTAGCGCTGATCTCGGCGGGCTATCCCCGCATCACCGGCGGAGGGATGATCCGGTACACCATGGAATGGGTGCCGGAGCTCGGCCTCGCATTCAGCTTGAGAATGGACGGCTTCGCCTGGATGTTCGCCGTCCTGATCACCGGCATCGGCTTCCTGGTAGCGTCGTAACGGATCTTCTTGTGCTTATCATGGGCGTGCGCCGCGCTCGGCATTCTCTGGGCCTAGGCGCAAGCCCGGTCCTGTGCCGGTGGGCAGACCCGCCGATTTTGTCTGAGCTTCCGCAGCACCGGCCATGAGGAGTTCGGCGGCAGCAAAGGTCATGGCCACAGTGCCCAAAAAGCGGCGGCGATGATGGTCGATTTCTTCGCACATTTCTCTCTCCAATTGGTTGGGTCGCTGTTTGTCAGCCGGGATCGGAAGGCGGCCGGGGCTCCAGCATCGCTCGGAGCACCCGGGGAGGGCGCGTGGGTCAGCCGAAGGTGAAGGCGAAAGCCTCCACGCCCGGATCGAGAAACTCGATCTCGAACTGCCGGTCAGCGATCGGCTTCGATTGTCGGATCAGCTGATAGAGCCGCTGCTCGGTCACCGTGCCGTGACCTTCGTCGTCGACATCCGTTCCATGAGCGGCGCCCGGCGCCTGTCCATCGATGAGCACGCGAAACCGCACGGACTGTCCCGGCGCGGCCGGCCCCATGACGAGATGAACATCGCGGGCGTGAAACCGATAGGCTATCCGTCCGCCCGGCTTGTTCAGCGCGACGGCGCCTTTCATCCTCGTCCAATTGCCGGCAAGCGCCCAACGGTTAAGCCACAAGTTGGGCGGGATGGAAAAGTCGTACGGCCGGTCCAACACGGCACCGCCGGCGGATGCGAAGTTCTCGGTGCGCTCAGAACCAAGATAGTTTTCCGGCGACTTCAGGCTGCCCCAATCGGCGGCGGCTTCAAGGCCCGGAGCGTCGACCGACACCAGTTCATCGCCGGTGCCGGCGCTTCCGGCCTCGGCCAGCAATCGTTGAATGACCATCTCCGATTGCTCATACTGGCCCTCGCCGAATACAGAATGCCGGACGCGCCCTTCCGCATCGATGAAATACAGCGCCGGCCAATAATTGTTGCTAAAGCCGCGCCATATCCCAAAATCGTTATCGATCGCGACCGGATAGCTGATCCGCATGCTCTTTATGGCTTGGCGCACATTGTCGATGTTTCTCTCGAACGGGAACTCCGGCGAGTGCACGCCGATGACCACCAGCCCCTGATCCCGGTATTTCTCGGCCCACGCACGGACATAGGGAAGCTGGCGCAGCCAGTTGATGCAGGTGTAGGTCCAGACATTGACGAGAACGACTTTGCCGCGCAGGCCGTCTGCGGTCAAAGGCGGCGAGTTGAGCCACTCATTCGCGTGCGAGAGAGACGCCAGCTCGGATTGGCTGGCCATCTGGCCCGTGAAAAGCCCGTGCAGGAAGGGCAGGCGTTGTCCCGTGGATGTCTTTGGCTGTGACATGTTCGTATCCTCTGCAAAGCCCGCAATCGGAGCCCCGATTGCGATGGCAAGTACCGCGGTTATCAAGAGCTTGTTTGTTTTCATCGATGGATGCCTTCTGGAATATGATCGATGTTACCGCGCTTGAACGGGAGCCGGCGCGCATATCGCGCGCCGAAATGTTCTTCACATCGATTGGCGCAGCGGTCGGAACGCTGCCCGCAGCTCGGCGGAGAAGAGTTCCGGCTCTTCCCAGGCCGCGAAATGTCCGCCCTTGTCGACCTCGTTGAAGTAGCTCAGGTTGCGATAGGCGCGCCGTGCCCACGTCTCTGGGGCGCGGTAGACCTCGTCCGGAAACACCGTGATGGCGACCGGGAGCGAGATCTCGGTGGTCTTCTGCGCGGCGGCGAGAATAACGCTCTGGCCGGCCGTCTCCCAGTAGAGCCGCGCGGACGAGGCCGCGCTGTTCGTCAGCCAGTACAGCGTGACGTCGTCCAGCAACTCGTCCTTGGTCGAGCAGCCGCTCGGGCTCGCCATTGTTGTAGTCATACATCCAGGCGGCAAGCCCGGCCGGGGAATCCGTCAAGGCGTAGCCGATCGTCTGCGGCCGCGTGCCCATCATTGCCGCGGTAGGCCCGCTATTTCTTGTAGAACGTATCGAGCGCATTCAACGCCGCGCTTTCCTTCTCGGAGAGGCCCGCCGGCGCAGGTCCGCCGCGGCCAGAATCGCGGCTATGTCGGACGGGACCGTTGCCGGCAGGTTGATGTGGATGCCGAGCAAGCCTGCCGGCGCCTGCCGCGCCATCGCGCTGGAGACCGGAGCGCCCCAGTCGCCGCCCTGCGCGACGTAGCGGGTGTATCCGAGCCGCTTCATCAGCTCTGCCCAGGCGCGAGCGATGCGGTCGGGGTTCCAGCCCATCTCCGTGGGCTTGCCGGAGAAGCCGTAGCCGGGCATCGACGGGATGACGACGTCGAAGGCGTCTCTGCGCGGCCCCCGTGGGCCGTCGGATCGGTGAGCGGACTCGATGATCTTCAGCTGCTCGATGACCGAACCCGGCCAGCCATGCGTCATGATGAGTGGCAAAGCGTTGGGATGACGCGAGCGGACGTGAATGAAATGGATGTCCAGCCCGTCGATCTCGGTCGTGAACTGCGGCAGCGCGTTGAGCCTCGCTTCGGCCTTTCGCCAGTCGTAGTCGGTGCCCCAGTAGCGCACCAGCTGCTGGAGTTTGCCAGCTGCACGCCCTGCGACCGATTCTCGACGGTCTCCTTTTCGGGCCAGCGCGTTTCGGCGATGCGCCGGCGGAGATCGGCAAGCGCGGCTTCGGGAACGTGAACCTGGAACGGACGAAGCGCGGTGTCGCCGGCTGAAGCAGGTATGCCCTGTCCGGCAAGGAGGGCGATACAAGCGCCGCTAAGGCGGCAAGCGAGAGCGGCGAGGCGATGACGACTTTTCAGCATGACTTCCTCCCAATGCTTTGCGCTCTGCAAAGCGAGGTTGAATGGACGTTGGGGAGACGGCGCGCAATACGCGCGCCGCCGGGGTTCAATTCGGCTGACGGAGGGATTTGATTCCCGCTCGGAGCTCCGAGGTGAGAAACGCCGGCTGTTCCCACGCCGCGAAGTGGCAGCCCTTGGGGAGCTTGTTGTAATGGATGAGCTTGGGGTAGGCGCGCTCCGCCCAGCTCCGTGGGCATTGATAGAGCTCGTCGGGAAAGGCGCTGATCGCGATGGGGATCTGATGCCCATGGGACGAAGAAGGGAAGCTTATTCTCCCAATAGAGCCGAGCCTCGGAAATCGCCGTATTGGTCAGCCAGGTGATCGTGATGTTGTCGAGAATGTCATCTCGCGAAAGGCCTTCGGTCTCCCCGTCGAAGACGCGGGCGATGAGTTCGTAACTCTTGATGTCGTGGTCGAGAAACCAGGCCGCGAGCCCGACGGGTAAGTGCAATCGCGTAGAATGTCTGCGGGCGGTGTCCCATTTGCTGGGCATAGGCCAGGCC
>CAWJHQ010000002.1:0-492610 GCA_963842775.1 uncultured Alphaproteobacteria bacterium
CCCCGCCGCGGCACTGGCCTCATAGTTATTCACGTGCCTATTTCCGATCGGCGCAACCTCTAAGTCTGCCAGGGGGGACTTGTGCCGCTCCTGGAAGCACTTCAGAGGCCTGCGATATAGATGGGATCCCGCGTGGTGCCCTCCGAGTTCCCAGTGAGTTTTCGTGCCCAAAAAAAAAAAAAAAAAAAAACTCGATGCCGTCAAAGGAAGGATCGAAGCGCGCGAATTTCGCGTTCGGCGGAGTCGGTCACGCCCGAAGCAGACGCTCCTCAAGCAGCGTCATGCGCAATCTCGCGCGGCCGGGGCAATGGTTTCGCTCTCACAGCTTCGTCGATTGCCGACATGACGCTCTCGGTCGCGGTCTGATGAACCATGTGACCTGCCCCCGGAACACGGTGAAACGTACTTTGCTTGACATCCGCGTGTAGCCGAGCCGACTGCTCATCGATGTTGATCAACCGGTCTTTGCTTCCGGCGATGATGACGACCGGCATCGTCAGTCGCGAATAATCCCCTTGGAAGGCAAATGCGTCCGGGATCATGAGAGCCAATTCTGCTGCACTGCTGCGGATCTGTGACGGCCTGACCGCCATCTCTTTCGGGAAACCCGCGAATTTCTTCGGACCGGGGCCGGACCAAATATCTTGCGCATTAAAAGCGGCCACATCGCTCGGCTAATCAGGGGCGCGAGGGTGTATCTCATAACGTCGCCGATGACCGGTATCGCAGGCCCCGACAACAGGCCACATCGGCTCGCACACTTGGGTAATAATAGCCCGAGGCTAGAACCAAGCCGCTAACCGTCTGAGGGTATCTCAGTGCGAGTGCCACCGCGACTGAAGCACCCCACGAATGCCCCACAACGACCGCGCGAGAGACGTCAAGCTGCCCAGCGCCTGATGAATATTGTCGGCTTGGGCCCCTGGCGTCCAGATCCTGGATCGAGGACGGTCGCTGTGGCCATAGCCAGGGCGGTCAAACACAATGACACGATATTTCTGGGCAGCCATCTCGATAAGGCCGCTCGATTCGAAATCCTGAATCATGCTGCCATTGCCATGCAGCAGAACAAGCGCCTCGCCCCGACCGCGCTCGACATAATGCAGCCGGACGCCGTCGACCTCCAGAAAGTGTCCCGCCGGCGGGTTGTTTCGCTCGGCTTTCGCGGCGAGATATCGGTTAACAAGGGCAGAAACGGCGAGCACTCCGGCGGCGGCGGCAGCCATCGCATAGGGCTTGGATTGTGGGATCATAAGTATCTTTTCCGAGAAAGTGTGAGGACTATACAGCGGGAGCTCCAAAATGCTGCACCGCAACAAGGCAACTTAGGGAACCACATTTCGTTCCATGCCGAACGCCCGAAACTCAATCCGCAGTGACGCAACAAATCGGCATTCGCGTTCGCAGGCCGACGACACGAGCCCCGCAGCACACCAATTCCCTAGGGTCAATCCCGCGGACGCGAGAAGTCTCGTCCGAAACGTGCTATTGGTCAATAGCATCTACTGCCCGATTAGAAACTCGCAGCAGCCACCATCCGCCCAGGAACATCAGCGCACCCCAGACGAGAAAGCCGATGTCCCAATAGATCCATTGCTGCTGCGGCACGGTCTCGTTGACGTGGTGAAGTCGCAGGATGTGATGGTCGACGATGCCTTCAACCAGATTGAAAATGCCAAATCCCATCAAGATGGATGCCGGCAGCAGCTTGCCTGACCATCGGATGTGCTGTTTGCGCGCGGTACGCCAAAGGATGGTGAGGCCCGTTGCCACGAACACATATGTGCTGGCGTGGAAGATGCCGTCCCAGACGATGTTGAATTGGAGGTTGTCCAGTGTGGTGGCGGGGTAACCGGCACTGGTCAGCATATGATGCCATTGCAGGATCTGATGCAGCACGATCCCGTCGAAGAAGCCGCCCAGTCCCAGGCCGAGAAAGATGCCTGCCAGAATGGGAAAATCGCGCTTGCTGACGTCTCGATCCATGCTCGTACGCTCCGGATGCGGATGAATGTCGGGACAGCAACGAAGCGGAGATGAGGCAAGTTCCAGAAATCCGATTTCCGCCAGGAACCTCCGTGCAAGGACGGGAGTTGGATCGCCGTCAACCCGGAGGACATCATGCATCCCGACGACGGCAATCCTGAGGACCTACCTGGGCAGGATACACATCCCTCGCCTCCAGCTGAGACGGATCTGGAGCGACGCCCCGACAATGTCGGCCAGAGCGGGCGGTGGAGGCACAAGGAGACGGGGAAAACATCACCGCGCTACGGGCACGAGGAAGCCACCCACTCGACGGATCAGGGCTGGCCAGCTCCAGGTGGTGACCCAAGGCCGAAAGGCGATACGCCTTAAACGGTTGCCTGGAGTCCGTAAGGGCGGCGGGCTGCTTTACCTACCCACATCAATGGAAATAAGCCTATCTGCGAATGGAGAGAAAAATGGCCACTAAGACAGCCACTAAGACATTGGACAATCTATTTTTGGACACGTTGAAGGATGTCTACTACGCCGAGAAAAAGATCCTGCGGACGCTGCCAAAAATGGCGAAGGCCGCCAATGCGCAAGAGCTTGCCGCAGCCTTTGAAAAGCATCGTGATCAGACCGAGGTGCAAGTCGACCGCCTGGAAAGGGTATTCGAGATGCTCGGCAAACGTCCGCAGGGCAAGACGTGTCCGGCGATCGACGGCATCATCGAGGAAGGCCAGGAGATCATGGACGACTACAAGTCATCGCCGGCGCTCGATGCGGGATTGCTTGCCGCGGCGCAAGCGGTGGAGCATTACGAGATCACCCGCTATGGCACGTTGAAGCGCTGGGCGGAGGTGATGGGCATGAGCGAAGCCGCACTGCTCCTCGACGAAACGCTTCAGGAGGAATTGCAAACCGACGAGGATCTGAGCGCCCTCGCGGACCTAAAGGTCAACGCAGAAGCTCTGACGAACGCTGTATAGCGACTCTTCCGTTGGTGGCGTGAATAGTCGGGCCAGCGCTCAGGGTATTAGCGGGGTTGAGGAAGACGGAGCGGGCCGCCATCCCCTGTGCGGTCCGTAATAATCTCCTTGGCCGGGCGGACGCAGAAAGTTGCCCGCTCCTGATTTTTCCAGCCGCTTCTCCCGGGGAGATGAAGCTGGATCGGGTCGTCTGACTAACCCGCGACGTCGAGAAAGATCCAGAGCTAGCGCGACACAATTCCCAGCCGGACCAGAACACGAGGTGCTTAATCGGTTTATGCGGCGCATAATTTACTTAATAATACCAATAAGATATAGACAAGAAATGCACCGACCATGCAAGCGATCTGCATTCGCCGGTTGATACCAAATATAATTGGAACCTTATTCGGCTGACATCTCTTTTGCAAATTGAGCCGCCCCATCGTGCGCTCTACCACCTCTTCTCATCTTCAGGAGTCGATGGCCAGCAACCCGAACCCGTGTCGAAATCACCGCGAACAGAGGCGCACGTTCTACTCGTACCGATGAATACGCGATCAATCCGGCGGGCGCGTGAAGCCAGATGACACAACTCGAAGGTGGGACAGGTGGAAGATTGTTTGGATTGACTGCCTATTCAAGTAATCATGTTTATCTAGCATAATCGCACAGATATTTTCTAAGTACAATTGGCCCACGATGCCGCACTGGTTTCGAGGATATACGGTATTGTCTGCATTTATACTGCGCGTGTAGTCATTTAATTTGTAAGAAAAATTCAGGAACCTAGACAACAGGATGTAAGTTTGCAGTTGCAGTGAAATGCTACCAGTATAGGAGAGGTAAATGCCTTCAAACAACACACGTAGTGATAACTCCCGCGATGAAGAGGGCCGGTTCACCAAACAGGCTTCCTCCGGTGGCCGTTCTCGCCGGGATGACGATGATGACGACCGCCGCTCCTCGGGCCGCTCGTCGCGAAGCCGGTCAAGCGATGACGATGGACGAGGCGAAGTCCGCGACCCTGAGCATGACGGACGCCTGAAGCAAAATCGCGATCGCGGCATATCGATGTCGTCCCGCGATGACGAGATGACGACCGTCGCTCCTCGGGCCGGTCGTCTCGCAGCCGGTCGAATGACGACGAGCAGGCCCGTGATGAAGAGGGCCGCTTCACCAGACAGGCTTCCTCCGGTGGCCGTTCTCGCCGGGACGACGACGATGACGACGATCGCCGCTCGTCGAGCCGCTCATCGCGGGGCCGGTCAAGCGATGAGATGGACGAGGCGAAGTCCGCGACCCTGAGCATGATGGCCGCCTGAAGCAAAATCGTGATCGCGGCATATCGATGTCGTCCCGCGATGACGACGATGACGACCGTCGCTCCTCAGGCCGGTCGTCGCGCAGCCGGTCGAATGACGACGAGCAGTCCCGTGATGAAGACGGCCGCTTCACCAGGCAGGCTTCCTCCGGTGGCCGTTCTCGCCGGGACGATGATGATGACGACGATCGCCGCTCCTCGGGCCGTTCGTCCCGCAGCCGGTCGAATGACGACGAGCAGTCGATCGTGATGAAGACGGCCGCTTCACCAGACAGGCTTCCTCCGGTGGCCGTTCTCGCCGGGACGACGATGATGACGACGATCGCCGCTCCTCGAGCCGTTCATCGCGGGGCCGGTCAAGCGATGACGATGGACGAGGCGAAGTCCGCGACCCTGAGCATGATGGCCGCCTGAAGCAAAATCGTGATCGCGGCATATCGATGTCGTCCCGCGATGACGATGATGATGACCGTCGCTCCTCGGGCCGCTCGTCTCGCAGCCGGTCGAATGACGACGACCGGGACCGTGATGAAGACGGCCGCTTCACCAGGCAGGCTTCCTCCGGTGGCCGTTCTCGCCGGGACGACGATGATGACGACGATCGCCGCTCGTCGAGCCGTTCATCGCGGGGCCGGTCAAGCGATGACGATGGACGAGGCGAAGTCCGGGATCCCGAGCATGATGGCCGCCTGAAGCAAAATCGCGATCGCGGCATATCGATGTCGTCCCGCGATGACGATGACGACCGCCGCTCCTCAAGCCGGTCCCGGAGCCGGTAGAAGGCTTCGGAGGCTCATAACAAAATAGGGCCTGTCTGAGTAAGTCGGCGAAGGGGCAACAATCCACCTTCGCCGACTGAGACGCGCGCACTTATGCGTCCCTCTCTAGGGCAAGGCATTGCTACACGCATACCTCCCTCGCCCTAGCGAGGTTCACTCAAAGGAAGGATTTCCTCATGTTCATGCGAATTGACAAACTGCAGATCGACCTGCCGGCACCGAAACGCCAGGATCCCAATGCAGCTGCCGCGCTGCAAGAATTGCTTGGCGGGAAATATGGAGAGATGTCGACGCTCGGGAACTATCTGTTTCAGAGTTTTAATTTCCGCAGCAAGAAGAAGTTGCGGCCTTTTTACAGCCTGGTCGCGGCCATAACCGCTGAGGAGCTCGGCCACGTCGAACTGGTCAGCAATGGCGTAGCCATGCTCAACAATGGACCGGATAACGATGGTGATAGTGTTGACGGGGGCGACATTTCCGGTGCGCCCTTTGAGGACATGAAGGACATCCGGCTAGCCGGAGGTTTTTTCTCGAATGGCGGCGGCGCAACACCCATCAATAGCAACGGCGCACCGTGGAACAATGATTTCGTGACCACGACGGGCAATGTCGTGACCGACCTTCTGCATAATTTCCATCTTGAGTGTGGGGCGCGTCTGCACAAGCTTCGCGTTTACGAGACTTTGTCAGACCCGACCGGACGAGAGGTTTGCGGCTATCTTCTGGTCCGCGGCTCGGTTCATGCTCATGCCTACGCGCTGGCGCTGAAAAATATCACTGGCGTGGAAATCGAGAAGATGCTGCCAACGCCGAACATTAATCTCGACAAGATCCCCGAATGTGAAAAATATCTCGCGGAAGGCTCGCATTGCCGCCTCTATACATTTAGCCCCAAAGACTACAAGGAAATTGCCGGTATTTGGGGGAATGGCGAACAGGCGCTGCCTGGCGACCCTCCTGGCGAACTGGTGGTGCTGGACGGCACGCCCGATGGCGGCAAGATCCATCAACTCACAGGCGTTCCCTCGGCGTTTACACCGGATTATGCGCCTGAGGAAATGTTTGAAATCGCGACAAAGCTGTACAAGAAATCTCGCTGACCACGACGGAAAGGTCGACCAGCAAAAAATATAAAGGCCGCCTCCGAAAGAGGCGGCCTTTATAATGCCTGTGCTTATTTCGGGGGGTTTACAGTCTGGGCGTAAGTGCCAATCAGCTCACCCTTGGCGATGACGTGCCCTTCCGCAGCCGCCAGCACTTGATCGCGATCCGCGCCCGGGGGAATGTCGAGCATCTTGTCCAGCGCCAGAATCTGGAAATGATAGTGATGCTGTTTGTCGCCGACAGGCGGGCGCGGACCGAAATAGCCAACAACGCCACGGCTTGTTCTCCCTTGGAGCATTCCCTCCGGATCGGTCAGGCGCGGTTGTTCCTGAACGCCCTCGGGCAGTTTTGTAACATCCGCCGGGATGTTCCAAGCGACCCAATGAACGAAGGGCGTGATCGGCTTTGCGTCCGGGTCTTCAGCGATGATGGCATAGGATTTCGCGCCATTTACAGGCGACCATGCAAGCGGTGGCGACACACCGTCGGCATACTCGCTGTGCTTTGTCGGGATGGCGGCATTAGGCCGTATGGTCGCAGAGGAAACCTTGATTGGTTTGTCGTCGCCCCGGCTGTTCGTGCTGGGACGTTTATTCGCGAGCGGTACCCCAATGCCCTGCGAGGTCTGCTTCTTCATCGCCTCGGCGGGCGGCGATAGGGAAGCGGTCGCCTCCCTGGCGGCGGCCGAGCCGGTAGATGCGATCCGATAGATCACCCCATTGGCGTCGTCAGCCATCAGCATCGAACCGTCCTTCGCAATGGCAAGTCCAACGGGCCGCGCGATGTGGGATTTGCCGCCATCGGTCAGAAACCCTGTCACGAATGGTTCGATCGTCTTGGGCTGGCCGTTCTCGAAGCGGATGCGCACGATCTCATAGCCGGAGGGCTGCTGGCGATTCCAAGACCCGCGCATCGTAACGAAAGCGTCGCCCTTATACTCCGCCGGGACAGCGGCGCCCGAGGCGAACACCATCTGCATCGGCGCCGCGTGGGCAGTATAGCCCAACGTCATCGGCACGCTGTTTGCCTTCCACTGCTCCTTGGTGATTTCGCCGACCGGCGTCGATTGCGGATTGAGGCCGCCATCGCCGAAGACATGCGGCCAGCCATATTGCTTGCCTGCCTCGATCTTATTCAGTTCCTCCGGCTGCTCATCATCGCCGAGAAAGTCGATGCCGTGATCCATGCCCCATAGTTCGCCTGTTTCGGGATGCCAGGCGAAGCCGATGGTGTTGCGCAGGCCTTTGGCGAAAATCGTGCGGCTCTTGCCGTCGGGGCTGGCCCGCAACAGCGTGGCATTCTCCTGATTGCTTTCGTTGCAGGCATTGCACGTGGAGCCGACCCTTATGTAAAGCATGTCGTCCGGGCCGAAGGCGATCGTGCGGTTCGGATGCTGGCCGGAATCGGGGAGATCGCCAATGATCATTTGCAACGGTTCGAGCTGGCCGTCTGGCCGGATCGCCGCAACGAACACCTCTTTCACCGTAATGAGGTAGAGCTTGCCCTTATGGATGGCCAGGCCGTGCACGCCGGGCCGATGCGCAACGGCGATCGGTTCGCCATCGGCAACGCCGTCGCTATTTGCATCCTTTAACAGCAGCACATCGCCCTGCTCGCGGCGGCTGACATAAATATCGCCGTTGGGAGCAACGGCGATAATGCGAGCATTCTTCAAACCCGTGGCGAACGGCTTCACTGTGAAGCCATCGGGCGCTTTGATCTGCGCAATGCGATCGGAGGTGGGCTCGGCTTTGTTGGGTTTCACAACATGAGCTGTGATAGCGACTTCGGTGCCGTCGCCTTGCTGCGCGGCAGCAGGAAGCGCGGTCGCCAGCGCCGCCAATGCAGTTGCGGCGTAGAGATTGTTTTTCATTGGAAACTCCGAGAAAGATTTCTCGGACAACCTCAGCCGCCGAGAAGCGGTTCCCAAATCTGCATCCCATGAAAGTGCGCCCTGATGAGTGGAACTCCTCCGAGAAGCTGGCGTTGAACTGTCGGAGCGCGGGTAGCTCGTTTTTGGTCCCCTTGACCACCGAACGGGCGCTCGCGCTTAGCGTGTCAGGTCAGCCCAATCCCTCCGTGCCATGACAAAATCGACCCAGACCGATCTCGAACATCGCGCCGCCGACCTTATCAAGGCTGCGCATGAGCACGGCCTGACTCTGGCCACCGCGAAATCCTGCACGGCAGGCGCGCTCGCACACTTGCTGGCGAACGCCCCCGGAGCGGGCGAGTCCTTCCACGGTGGCTTCGTCGTCTATACCAAGGAGAATAAGTGCAAGGCGCTTGGCGTGCCGGCGACGCTAATCGAGAAGCATTCAGCTGTTAGCGCCGAAGTGGCGAAAGCCATGGCGCTGGGCGCTCTTCAGCGTTCCCCGGCGGACGTCGTCGTGTCCATTACCGGCGTCGCCGGGCCAGAACCCGATGAGGATGGCAATCCGGTCGGGCTCGTTTATCTCGCAGCCGCCCGTCGCGGCGGTCAGCTTATGAGTGAGGAGCACCGTTTCGGGGATGGATCTAAGAGCGAGATCTGCGATGCCGCCCAGGAACGTGCGATCGAGCTTTTCGAGAGGGCGATGCTCCAGAAGCAGTAACCACCACTACATCGCTGAGGCCCAAGGACCTCCTGGCGCCGACATCGATCACGGGCGGCGACCATAGGGAATGGTCCAGGGGAATTTTTCTTTTTCTCCATTGGCGGCGCGGGAAGTAAGTCGATGCGGCCGATAATTAGGTCGGTCAGAGCATGGTACCCGGTGCCATGTTGCGGGCGCGGATGAGGGTCCGGGTTTCGCAACTGGCTTCGCCAAGCACGCTCTTGCCATCGATACTCGGAAGAGGAGTCAGCAGCATTCCAAATTCTGACGAGCGCTAAGCGAGCCAGTCTCAGCAGCGCGGCACTTCCAGGCGTTGCCATTGCAACGGAACAGACCACCGATCCGTCTCCCAAAGTGACGCAGGAACATAAAACAGCTCATTAGGTTCATTGTCAGGCATTGCAAATGGTTGGCCCGCCTTCGACAGCAGACCAAGCCGGCTCGCGTCGAATTTCACCCAGTCAGAGCAGCCCCGTCTGCGCGCGCTTTGGAGAGAAGATGCTTTTAAACTACATCGGACTTGACTCTGCAGACGATGCTGCTGGGTTGTGAGGCCCAGTCGGTGATCGGGCTGAGAATGCGGAAGTTAGCGCAGGGCGGGCCTGCGGCTTTGAAGGAAACACATCACATGCTGAGCGAGAAAATTGCGGCCTTAGCAGAATCCGCAGCTATCCTCGCCGCCGGGGGGACAGCTTTTGGCATAGTGAGGGGCCTGCGGGTTCATGTTCAAGCAAATGAGGCCCGGCTGGACCGAACCAGATTCCGTCGTCCAAGGAATTCTGAAGAGGAGACAAAAGGTCGGGGCAATGGTGCCCGTATCACAACTCGTTTGGCGGCCTTTAAAAGTAAGCGCGCCTCCATGCCCGCTGCACCGCAAAGCGGGAAATGCAACCAGATTAACGCTTCCAGATTGCGCCGAGCAGAAAACCCACCGCTACTGCGCCGGCCAGGGTCGTGAGAGGACGGATTTTAAGCAACTCGTCGAGCATGTCGGCCGCCTCGTTAGCGTAGTCACGCATCGCGTCACCAACTTCAACGGCGCGGGCCGAAACATCGTCATAGGCTTCTCCGAGCTTTTCTTGCGCGGCGTCCACAACATCCCTGCCTTTTGCTTCAAACGCCCCGCTTGATCCTCGGATACGGCCGCTGCGGATTTTTTGCCAGAAGCTTTGGTTTTGTTCTCCATCTAGTCCTCCAACGGATTAATTTGCAGTTCAACGTTTTCGCGATACGACGGTTCAAATTCGTTGGCGAAGCACGCCATGGCGCAGCCTCCAGGAGCCGAATAAAAAGCAATACACTCAGCTGGGTCGCGCAGTTTGTCGGGTGCTAATTCAACCGGATGATCAACCCTTCGTTCGGCGAGACCGCCAACCCACCATCGATCGGCCGATAAGTCCCAACGAGATCGGTAGTTGCGATGATTGTGCCCGCCGGCGTGGTCACCGCGGCGCAACGATCCGAAAGGTTGAGAACCACCCGCAGGCGTTGCAATTCCACGCGCCGCTCATAAACCAGCGGCGTGTCCCTAGCCGCGATCGGAACATAATCGCCTCGCCATAGCGCCTCCTCTTCCCGCCACAAGGCGAGAAGCGCGCGATAGAGCGCGAGCCGGGAATTGGTCAACGCGGATTGCCGGCCGACATGGATCTCCCGCCAAACGTCGCTAAGCGGCAACCAAGGCTCCACCGTGCTGAAGCCGGCCTGGGGAGCATCGCACCATAGCATCGGTGTGCGCACGGATCCCGGCCTAAGCCCAGGCCTGGAACATTGATCTCCCATGGATCTTGAACGCGATGCGACGGTATCTCGACATCCTTTATGCCCAGCTCGTCGCCTTGATAGAGGGTAGAAGTTCCGCGCAAGGTGAGGAGCAGCATGGCTGCAACCCGTGCCTGGGGTTCGCCGAGCCGGCTCGCAAGGCGCGACCTGTCATGATTGCCGAGGACCCAATTTGGCCAGCCTCCGGCCGGAAGCTTCGCTTCATAGGCGAGGATTCGGCTAGCTCTCGCTGTCGGCGTCCACGGCGTCAATATAAGGGCAAAAATTAAATGTCGCCAGAAACCCCCCCCCGGCTCACCTAAGGCTAACCGCCGGTAGGACTGGCCGATCGGCACCCCCAATCCCTCCCCATCGTCCCCAAAACCCCTCATCACCCCGCCCCACCTCCGCACCTCCGGCTGCTCCCCCGGGTGGCTCAACACTTAGCTGCTCGGCTGGGTCCATGCCCTCGTGCCAAAACGGATTGGCTGGGTTGTCGGCCAGGTCTTCTCGCTCGATCAGGTGGTGGATGGCATCTACCCGGAAGCCGTCGACACCATGATCGAGCCAAAAGCGCAGCACGTTCAGCATCGCCTCGACAACGTCGGGATTGCGCCAGTTGAGGTCCGGCTGAGAAGCCAGGAACGCATGGTAGTAATATTGCCCTGTCGCCTCGTCCCACGACCAGGCCGGCCCGCCAAATTCCGACCGCCAATTATTCGGCGGCCCGCCATCGACAGCCGGATCGCGCCAGATGAACCAATCGCGACGGGGATTGGTCCGGCTCGAACGGCTTTCCTGGAACCACACGTGCTGGTCGGAGGTGTGATTGGGAATGTAATCGAGGATGAGCCTGAGACCGCGCGCGTGAATCTCCTGCATCAGGCGGTGGAAGGTCGGCATATCACCAAACAGCGGATCGATCGATACATGGTCGCGCACGTCATAGCCAAAGTCAGCCATGGGCGACCAATAGACGGGCGAAAGCCAGATCGCATGAATGCCGAGACCTTCGAGGTAGTCGAGCCGCTGGATCACGCCTTCCAAGTCGCCAACTCCGTCGCCGTTGGAGTCCTGAAACGACCGCGGGTAGACCTGATAAACCACACCGTGTTTCCACCACACGAAATGTGGCGAGTCCGGGGCGAGGTCCTTGGATTGGCTCATTGTCAAACTCCTGCGCTTCGCTACCGAGCTGACTTGTTACGCCGATGACGGCCTCAATATCCTCAGCAGTCAGAACACTGTCCTGCGTGCCGCCATGCCTACTGCTAACCCACCGCACGTCCATTAGGTTCACGGCGCCAAGCTCATTGGCAGTCACACCGCCTGCCGGAAACAATCTGATGGGCTCCGACGTTTGCGGCCCGATGGTTTGCCGCCCATCCAAACGCGATGCAATCGGCATAAGAGGGGATTCATGAACCAGCCGATCAACCCACCACCCGTCTTCGGTTCCGGCATGCGCGAACTTCCCGCTTACGTGGCTAACGGGTTGATTGGATTGCGCGTTCGCGATATGCCGCTCGCGTCGGGCATGGCGCTCCTAAGCGGTTACACAGGCGAGCACTATGAGCGCCAGATCGAAGCCGCGGCGATGGCACCCTATCCGATCGCCGCTGACCTCTCGCTGGATGGGGTCTGGCTGTCGGACGTCCCGCACCAAGTAAGCGACCTTCAACAGGCCTACGACTTTTCCGCCGGCGAGTTGACGACGCGCTTTTCCTTCGAAGCAGCGGGCCGAGCGGCGCGGGTAGAGGTTCTAACCTTTTGCAGCCGCCATGATCCCACTCTCGTCTGCCAGGAGATAGCCGTGAGCGTCGACAAGGCCTGCGGGCTGGGCTTGCGCGCGATCGTCGATGCACGCGGCGTCCCTGGGCGACCGCTTAAACATGCGCGCATCACACCGGGCGAGGACAAGCCCGCCACCGACGGAACATTGCTGTGGGAATCGGCCGGCGCCTTCTCGACTTGCGGCGTGGCGATCGTGACCGAGCTTTTGGGCGCCGGAGAGCAGGAGGCTGGCCGACCGCCGCTGCGAAATCAACAGCTGGTAACCGAATACGGATTTCGCGTTCGGGCAGGTCGGACAGTGCGCCTGCGGCAGATCGCCAGCGTCATCCCGAACGTGATGCATCAGATGCCGGACCAACATGCCGCTAGACTGGCCGCCAAGGCGCGCAAAGACGGTTTCGACAAGCTCCGGAAACAGAATCGCGTGGTGTGGGATGAGCTATGGAAGGGCAGAATTCGGCTCGAAGGCGCCGGCGAACATTGGCAGAGCCTGGCGGATGCCGCCTTCTTCTATCTTAATAGCTCGGTGCACTCCGGTTCACCAGCCTCGACCTCGATCTTCGGTTTGGCGACATGGCACGACTACCACTATTATTTTGGCCATGTGATGTGGGACATCGAAGCCTTCGCCGTCCCGCCGCTCTGCCTCCTGCAGCCCGAAGCTGCCGAGGACACTTCTCGACTATCGTTCGGACAGTCTCGACGGCGCCAGGCGCAATGCTCGCCTGTGGGGCCGTCGCGGCCTGCAGTTTCCCTGGGAGAGCGCGCCGCGGAGTGGCCAGGAAGCAGCCCCGCTGCCCGGGACAGCAGCCTGGCATGAAGATCACGTGTCATTGGACGTCGCGCGGGCCTTTGCCCTTTATGCCGACGTCACTGGCGACAGGGAGTTTCTCCGCACCAAGGCATGGCCGGTTCTGGCCGGTGTCTCCGAATGGATCACGACCCGGGTGACCAAGACGCGCGCCGGCTATGCCATCATGGAGTCCATGGGCATTGCCGAGCGCGAAGAGCCGGTCGACAACGCCGCCTTTACCAATATGGGAGCCGTGGTGGTGCTTCGCGAGGCGACCAGGATCGCCGAGCAGCTAGGCCTAGCCGCCGACCCCGCATGGGCAAAGATCGCCGATGGAATGGCGATCCCAAAGCGCGGTAGAGCCATTATTTCCCACGATGGCTTCCGGGTCGACGAGGATAAGGGGGCGACGCCCGATCCGCTGATGGGGATCTTCCCGTTCGGATTTTCGCTCGAACCTGCCGAAGAGCAAGCGACATTGACGCTCTATCTCAAGTTGGCGCAGGACTATATCGGCAGCCCGATGCTTTCAGCGTTATTCGGCGCCTGGGCGGCGCGGTTGGGAGATCGCGAATTGGCGCTGAAGCTGCTCGACGATGGCTATGGCAAGTTCTGCGTTGGCCGCTTCCTCCAAACCCTTGAATACCGCCCCGACCGTTTTCCTGAGCAACCCCAGTCCGGGCCTTTTTTCGCCAATATCGGCGGCTTTCTCACTGGCTTGCTCTATGGATTCACCGGGCTTCGACCCGGGTCCGGCGCGCCGGCGAGTTGGGCCGAACGGCCCGTCGTTCTCCCCGCCGGATGGACTTCGATTGAGGTAGACCGGCTCTGGGTGCGCGGCAAGGCGATGCGGCTCGTCGCGCGCCACGGCGCCGAACGGGCTGAACTCACTCTGCTTGATCGTGAGGCCACATAATCCCGGGCGAGCCGCAGTGGCTGGAACGATCACTTTGCCGACAATTGTCCTCTGACGCGGTGGGCTAAGAACCGACAATCGATACCCGTATGATGAAGGACGATCGCAACAAGCAATTTAAACGCCTATGCTGGTCCTAAGGGCTGTTGCGCGCCAAAGTGCTCCTTAACACAAATGGCCCGCTAAATCACCCATGGACCATTCCATACGCTTCCCGTCACGCCTGGACGGGGCAGCGGACACTGCTTTGGCACAAAGCGTCGTCGCATCCATCCTTTCAGAAACACCTTCCAGAGCGTAAGCTTTATCCTCAACGAGCGCTGCTGCATGGTTGCTGATTTGCCGAGGAGCTCGTAAGCGGCTGTCCGCGGGTATTTTCAATCGATCTTAAGCCAATAAGATGATGGTCAGGCGCATCAGAAATAGACAGACCGAGGTTGAACGCGCGATCTGTTACGACTGACCTATAAAGTGAACGAGGTCCCCGGAATGGCTGACGGTGAGGAGAAACCTGTAGAACAACTGCTCGATACGCCCAATTTAGCCGACGCACTGGAGAGCGACCGGTTCAAGCAATTTCTCGACCATATTCCGTTCGCGGTCGTCGTAGCGGAGTTGCACCCGGCAGAGCTGATCACCTACGCGAATATCGAATTTGAGCGGCTCACTGGGCAAGCAACGGCCGCGGTTCAGGGTAAGCCCTGGAACACTGTAACAAAAAGTGCGGTCGGCGCGGATAACGGGCGAGGGCTGAGCGAAGCCATCACCGAGGATGCGGACTACATCGGCGCATTTATTATTGAACATGGCGATACGCAGATTAGCGTCGATGCGTGGTCTAACATCATCGAGGATGATAACGGGACACCCATGTTCCGGTTGGTTGCACTAGCTGAGACCGCCACGACCCGCAGTAAGGAACGGGGTGATCTTGAGCAGCGCATCCTGGAGAAGGACACGCTATTGCGGGAGTTGCAGCACCGCGTGAAGAACAATCTCCAGATGATCACCGCATTGATTAGGCTGGAGAGCCGCAATTTGCCTGATGAAGCAACGGGAGAGCGTTTCGATCGGCTTGCGGGTCGGATCAACTCTCTTGCCCTGCTATACCAATCGCTGTCGGAGGAAGGAGCCGGAGAGAGCGTGGACCTCGGCGTCTACCTCAGTCAGATCGCCTCAGCTGTCATGCAAGCCCACGCGGTCGAAGGTATCCGCCTTGATCTTCAGGTCGACACTTGGCCCGTATCGATCAATGTTGCCATGCCGACCGGCCTGGTCGTGAATGAACTGCTGACCAATTCTTTGAAACACGCCTTCACTGGGCGTGACGGCGGTACGATTACCCTGCACAGCCTAGTCGATGAGAAGGGCTGCCGTGTCACTGTCGCTGATGACGGTGTCGGGCTTGCAGAAGGAACTGGATGGCCCAAACCAGGCAGGTTGAGCGCGCTAATTGTACAGTCGCTTGAGCAGAATGCTCATGCCCGCGTGGATGTTGAATCGGAGCCAAATAAAGGCGTCCGCGTAACCATCTTCTTCGCCAGGGCCACCGCCGCGCCAAACACGGATTGACGCATCGATCATGGATTATGGGAGTGGGCAGAAGAGACGTCACAGCCCCTATGACGTTCAACGGCTGCAGTATTTGGAAACTGGTGCGATGACCCCAAGCGCCAATCGAAGGAGGTAAGGTCTGAATTGCATCTGGCCAGCCCCAATCGCCCGTGTGAGCCCGCTTGCGCACTCGGGGGCACCGCAAGCGGAATCGGTTTTGCACGGTCCGCAAAACCTCGATCGGGCAGGCAGCAACATTTCTACGGAACTCTATGGATCGCGCCGCGTTTGCCGCTCCGGGGGGGAAGGTTTCAGCTGACACTGAGTAGTCCTTCGCTCGACATCGCCCCTTTCGATTGCGCCATATCGCTATAAGGGGATAGTTCGATGAGCATGGAAGAATTCGCGCCGATGGGCCCCGAGTGGGTTGCGCACTTTGGCCGGATACCTGCAATCTTACAAGCCGCCCCTAAGTTTCTGGATAAGCTCCCTCTTGCAATCTATGCCTGTGATGGTGACGGGCGGATTTTGTGGTTCAATGCGCGCGCTGCCGAATTGTGGGGGCGGAAGCCTCGAATCGGTGACGACACGGAAAAATACTGCGGCTCGTACAAGCTGTATTTCGGCGGCCGCGAGATTGCGCGCGAAGAGACCCCGATGGCAGCCGTATTACGCACCGGCATTCCAGTCCGGGACGTGGAGGGAAAGGTCGAGCGTCCTGACGGCTCCTCGATTTGGGCCATGGTCCATATCGAACCCGTCGAGGATGAGCATGGCAACGTCGTCGGCGCCATAAATTGCTTTCACGAAACATCGGCCCTGCATCACGAGGGAGACGAACTCGATGATTTTTTCGAGAACGCGGCTGTCGGCCTTCATCTCGTGTCCGGGAACGGCACTATTCTCCGAGCAAACCGCGCAGAGCTGCAGATGCTGGGCTACGCCGCCGAAGAGTATGTCGGCAGAAATATCGCCGAATTTCATGCTGACCGTAGGACGATCGAGGACATCCTTTCACGTCTGAACCGCGGCGAGCAACTGATCGAACACCCGGCCCATCTCCGAGCCAAAGATGGATCGATCCGGCAAGTGCGTATAAGCTCCAACGCCCGAACCCGTAATGGAAAGGTGATCAACACGCGCTGCTTCACGGTCGATGTGACGGACCGTCTGCGGGCCGAGGCGTTGCTCTGTGAACAAGATGAGCGGCTTGCCGCGACTTACGAGCATGCCGGGATCGGCATTGCAGAGGTCGATGCCGATGGAAAGCTTCGACGCGTGAACGGCCATTTATCCGCGCTGCTCGGTTGCTCGCCAGAAGAACTCCTCGACCGATCAATCTTCGACCCGGCGTTGGCCGAGGAAATAGAGCGCGACCAGGCGCAGTTCCGACGCCAGGTCAGCGGGGAAATCGATCGCTATACGATCGAGAAACGTTTCCGCCGCGCCGACGGAACCAAGCTCTGGGTATCCATTACCTCGTCCAGCGTCCACGATGCCGGGGGACAGTTCCTCTATGCTGTCCGCGTTCAGCATAATATCACAGATCAAAAGAGAGCCGAGGCGTCGCTCGCCCGTCGCGCTGAAGAACAGGCAGCCCTCTTTGAATTTACTGAAGGGTTGCTGCATTCGGTCACGCTCGATGAGATTTACGCGCTGGCTCTAGATGCGATCCATCGGGCCCTGCGCTGTGAGCGGGCCTCTGTCCTGCTTTTCGACGCTTCTGGCGTTATGAGGTTCGTCGCGGCCCGAGGCCTGTCCGAGACCTATCAACGGGCGGTGGAAGGCCATTCACCCTGGACGGCCGACGCGCGAAATCCGGTCCCAATCTGCATCGAAGACATCGAAACTGCAGACCTGCCTGAACGCCTGAGGGAAATAGTCCGGGCGGAAGGCATTGGAGCGCTCGCTTTCATTCCCATTGTCCAGACCGGTCGGCTTATTGGGAAGTTCATGACCTATTACGATCGGCCGCATGCCTTTCTGAGGCCCGAAAACGATCTCGCGCTGACTCTCGCGCGCCAGCTCGGTTTCGCGATTGCGCGCATGCGTGCCGAGCGAGCCACCGAGCAGCTCGTGTCAATTGTTAAATCCTCCCACGACGCGATCGTCAGCAAAGATCTCAACGGGATTATCCTGACCTGGAATCGGGGAGCCGAACGGCTTTTCGGATACCCGGCCGAAGAAGTCATCGGACAGCCAGTTGCCATCCTGATCCCGCCCGACCGGCTTGATGAGGAGCCCGACATACTCGCCCGCATACGCCGCGGCGAGCTGGTCGATCATTATGAGACCGTTCGCCGACGCAAGGATGGCAGTCTCGTCGATATTTCTCTCACAATTTCCCCGGTGCGAAACACCGAAGGGAGGATCATGGGCGCTTCGAAGATCGCCCGGGACATCACCAAACGCAAAGAGGTTGAGGCTAAGCTCCATGACAGCGAGCGACAATTGAGAGACTTGCTCGCCGCAATTCCGGCCGCGATCTACACGACCGATGCCGAAGGCAAAATCACCTACTTTAACCAAGCGGCGGTGGAACTCGCCGGCCGGACGCCGGACGCTGGGCACCGATGAGTGGTGCGTCACTTGGAAGTTGTACTGGCCGGATGGCACGCCGTTGCCACATGACCAATGTCCGATGGCTGATTGCATTAAAGGAGGGCCGCGCAATCCGCAATGCAGAAGCTGTTGCCGAACGGCCCGATGGCACCCGTGTGCCCTTCATTCCGTATCCCACCCCATTTCGCGACGCGAAGGGCAACATTGTCGGCGCGATCAACATGCTGGTTGACGTCAGTGAACGCAAGCAAGCCGAAACACAACAGCGCATTTTGTTCAACGAGCTAAATCATCGCGTTAAGAACAACATGCAGATGCTGCAATCATTGCTGCGCTTGGCCGGGAAGCAAACGAACAATGCCGAGGCACAGAGGATTTTGAACGACGCAAGTAGTCGAGTTGCCGCAATGGCTGCGGCGCAGCAGGTTCTCTATGCGAAAAGCGATGCGACGCGGTTCAATGCGCAGGAATTTCTCAGTGCGGTCTGCCAGACTGCACGACAACTGTTTTCGCCAAGCATAAATATCGTTTGTGAGGCGGGAGAGTGGGAACTTTCCAATGATGCCGCGATGCCGCTTGCTTTGATCCTCAACGAACTCCTCACAAATTCGGTGAAGCACGGGGTGAATGGAAGCAGAGAAGGTACCGTTCGCGTTGGATTGATGCGCGCTAATGATGCATTTCATTTGTATGTCGAGGATGATGGCCCTGGCTTCGATCTGAATGCCGTGCGCCCGCAGTCTTCCGGATTGCAACTGGTTCAAGGTCTCGCCCGCCAATTAGGCGGTAAGTTCGACGTCGCACGAAATCCACGTACACGCTGCAGCGTGCACTTCTCTTAAGGGGCGGCCGGTGATACCAAAAAAAGCAAGCATTCCCGGTCCGTACCCCATCCAGCATTTGGCCCCCCCGCTTTATCCGCCGTCCATTGTCTTTTCCCGCGATGATGCGTCTGGCGCCGGGAAAGCGCCGGCCCTGTCGCGCATCTTGATCGTCGAGGACGATTTCCTCGTCGCCTTTGACATGGAGGCTGCGCTGACCGAGGCCGGCTTCATGATTGCCGGGGTTGCGAGTTCGGCAGAAGAAGCTCTCGAACTCGCAGAAGCACACCGACCCGTCCTGGCTGTAATGGACATCCGCCTTGCTGGTCAGCGCGACGGAATTGATGCCGCACTGGACTTGTTCGGTACTCACGGAATTCGCTGCGTGTTTGCGTCGGCCCATCATGATGAAGGGACACGGGCGCGTGCCCAGCCCGCCCAGCCCCTCGCGTGGGTTCCCAAGCCCTATGCGATGGCGTCTCTCATCGAGGCGGTCCGGGTCGCCTTGCAGGATTTGCGTGGCGATAAGAAATGAACTGGAAACGCGCCGCATTTTGGGATGCGTGCACATCTCCATCTCTTTTCAGCGGTGAGCCTGAAGTCCGGTAAGGGCTGACCTAGCCGACATAGTACCCCCGTGCCCCGGGCCAGTTCCCGTCCTTCGCTTGCGCGGCACTTTCCTGGATTGTCGACTTGTGTTCCAGGCTAGACAAAAGCCGTGAATGTGGTGCGCTGCGCTATCCGCATGTGGGAATGAATGTGGTAACGGGTGGATAGGATAACAAGAAACGTTTTATAATTCAATGATTTAAACAAAATCTATGGCGGAGAGGGAGGGATTCGAACCCTCGATACGCTTGCGCGTATTCCGGTTTTCGAGACCGGCCTATTCAACCACTCTAGCACCTCTCCGGAGCGCCCTTTATTATAGGGTCGGGCGGGGCACTGCAAGCGCGCACCGCGGCAGATCCGCATGCGCATCCGATTTGTCGACACATTCGCGCGGCGTCAGTCGAGACGGCGATCAAGCCGCCTTTGCCGAACCGATACGCGGATCGAGTTCGCCCGAGGCATAACGCTTCGCCATGTCGGCCAGCGGGATCACCTTGATCTTGCCGGCATTGCCGGCTGTGCCGAACTGCTGGAAGCGCTCCTTGCAGATCTTCTGCATGCCTGCGATGGCGGGCTTGAGATATTTGCGCGGGTCGAACTCGCCCTTGTTGGTGAACAGCACCTTGCGGATTTCGGCCGTCGCGGCCAGCCGCAGATCGGTGTCGATATTCACCTTGCGCACGCCGTGCTTTATGCCGCGCACGATCTCCTCGGCTGGCACGCCATAGGTCTCGCGGATCTCGCCGCCATAGGCGTTGATCTCCTCCAACAGGTCCTGCGGCACCGAGGACGAGCCATGCATGACGATATGGGTGTTGGGCAGCTTGGCGTGGATCTTCTCGATCACGTCCATGGCGAGCACGTCGCCGGTCGGCTTGCGGGTGAACTTGTAGGCGCCGTGCGAGGTGCCGATGGCGACCGCGAGCGCGTCCACCTTGGTCTCGGCGACGAATTTGGCCGCCTCGTCGGGATCGGTGACCAGCATGTCGTGGGAGAGCTTTCCCTCGAAGCCGTGGCCATCCTCAGCCTCGCCCATGCCGCTCTCCAGCGAGCCGAGCACGCCAAGTTCGCCCTCGACCGACACGCCGACCAGATGCGCCATGTCGGCGACCCGCTTGGTCACGCCGGCATTGTATTCGTAATCGCCCGGCGTCTTGGCATCCTCCTTGAGCGAACCGTCCATCATCACCGAGGTGAAGCCGTGCTGTATGGCCGAGAGGCAGGTGGCGGCATTATTGCCATGGTCCTGATGCACGCAGAGCGGGATGTTCGGATAGATGATTTCCAGCGCTTCCATCATCTTGGCCAGCATGAAGTCATTCGCGTAGGCGCGCGCGCCACGGCTCGCCTGGATGATCACCGGCGAATCCGTCTGCTTCGCCGCCTCCATGATGGCCAGGCCCTGCTCCATATTGTTGATGTTGAAGGCCGGCACCCCGTAGCCATGTTCCGCGGCGTGGTCCAAAAGCTGCCTGAGAGTAATGCGTGCCAAGGTTATGTCTCCTTATTGAGCGGGGGCCCGGATCTGCGCCAGCGCGATGACACCTGGGAGTTCG
Organism: uncultured Alphaproteobacteria bacterium; assembly: GCA_963842775.1. Lineage (GTDB taxonomy): Bacteria > Pseudomonadota > Alphaproteobacteria > Rhizobiales > Rhodomicrobiaceae > R-RK-3. The sequence goes on from CAWJHQ010000002.1 coordinate 21,110, forward strand.
CGGCCTTCGAGCCACTCCAGGAAAGCGCCGCCTGCCGTTGATACATAGGTGAAACTTTCCGTAACGCCAGCGTTATTCAGCGCCGCCACGGTATCGCCTCCGCCAGCGACCGATACGAGCTGTCCGGCCTTGGTGCGGTCGGCCGCGATTTTCGCCAGCGCGAACGTGCCTGCTCCGAAGGGCGGCGTCTCGAAAGCGCCGACGGGACCGTTCCACAATAAAGTCTTGGCGCTCTTGATGCGTTCCGCGAAATCCGCGACGGATTTCGGGCCGATGTCGAGGATCATCCCATCATCGGGAATATCGCTGACGGGGTGGACGGTATGAGGGGCGTTGGGCGCGAATTCCTTGGCTACCACAGCGTCTGTCGGCAGCACGATCCGGCAGCCCGTTTCGGCCGCCCGTGACATGATCTCTTCCACCGTCTCGGCGAAGCGAGGCTCGCAAAGCGATTTGCCGACGGAATAGCCCTGAGCGTGCAGGAACGTATTCGCCATGCCGCCGCCGATGATCAGCATATCCACTTTAGGCGCGAGATTGGTCAGCAGCGGGATTTTCGTCGAAACCTTCGCGCCGCCGACAATGGCCGCCACGGGCCGCTTGGGCAGTTCGAGCACCAGCTTGAACGCCTCCAGCTCGGCCAGCATCTGCGGTCCGGCGAACGCGGGAAGCGCGTGGGCAATGCCGAAGACCGAGGCGTGCGCGCGGTGGGAAACCGAGAACGCATCATTGACGAAGATGTCTCCCAGGCTGGCCAGTTCGGCGACCAAACCGGGATCGTTGGCTTCCTCGCCGGGATGAAACCGCAAGTTCTCGAGGACGAGCAAGTCCCCGGGCTTGAGGGCGGCTACCGCGCTCTGCGCTGCCGGCCCCGTGCTCTCTTCGACAAAGTCGCACGCTTTTGCCCGGCAACAGGGTACCGAGTGCCTCCGCCACCGGACGGAGCGAATATTGCGCATCCCTGCGGCCATCCGGCCGGCCGAGATGGGAGACGATGATCACCTTCGCCCCACGCGCCGACAGCGTGTTCAGCGTCGGCAGCAGCCGCTCGATGCGCGTTGCGTCGCCGACACGGCCGCCCGCCAGCGGTACGTTGAGATCGGCGCGTACAATGACGCGTTTGCCCGCCACATCCACATCGTCGATACCTTTATAACTCTGATCGGAAATGATCGTCGCCATCGCTGCTTTCCAATTCTGTTCAAGCTTGTGAAAGACGATTTCGGCCTGGCACAAGGGGAGAGGCGAATGTTCGGGAAACTTCCATAAGTCTGAATGGGCCAGCTTTTATACTACTAAAGTCATGTCTCATTTTAAATGGGTTGCCTAGATGAAATAGGGTCGCGCCCATTTCGCCGTTGGGTGGAGGGAATTCGGGCGGCGCTCCCGGCTGTTCAACAGGCTGAATACCCACGTGTTCTCCATTGGTTGTCTGAAAGCGCTTACAGGGATTCGGCGCGTCCGCCCTTGCATTTTTGCGGAACGCTCATCGGCCGCCTGCCCGTCGCCGCTGTGGTGTCCACTTTGCCCATGCGGCTGTTCAGCGAAGAGAATATCCTGTCGTTCCCTCGCAGCGCTGAAGCCGGGCGACGTCCTCGTGCAATGACCCATCGGCAGCGCAGCCCGGTGCGCCGAACCATCTACAACGCACGGGGTTCACCGCGCGGGAGTGCCGGACTTGGCGGCGGGGCCGTCGAGCTCGGGCTGCCACGGACATTTCGCACCCGATTGCTCGCAATCATATGACCACCCCCCTGGCATGGGCACGATTGGCGCGAAACCCGAACTTTGCGACGAAGTGCTGGGCTTCGAGCAACCGGAATCGGATTGTGTGCAGTCGGGCGCCGAGGACGTCGTAACCGGCGGGGTCCCCTGGTCGATCTTAGCGGGAACGGTAGGCTTGGCCGGTTCAACGGGCGTAGGCGACTTGCCCTCCGGAGGACAGTCCAAGAGATACAATGCACAATTGTGCGATGGGTGCCCCCGCCCGGGCGCGCTACGCACGAAGACCGAGGCGTCCCAGCCGTCATCTGGCGCGGTGGCGCTGGCGATCAGTTGCTCGCCGTCCATGCGATGCGTCGCCATCCGCGTTGCGCGCAATTCTTCCCTGGTCAGCCAATGGACGCTGCTGTTCGGCGTGGCCAGCAGCAGGGGCATGATGTCTTTTCCTACCCCCATTTCAGCGAAATATTTTTCGTATTTGTCATATATTTTCTTCGGAGTTTCCTTGCGTTTCTCAGAAACAACCTTCTCCGAAAGCAATTTTCTCCTATATCTGACCGAGCCGTCATCGGTGCGATACGGCGTCATCCGGTAAGTATGCAGGACCTTCGTATAGATCATTTCGCCCCGGTGGACGCCGACATAGGATCCAGCTCCGACAAAGCGGCGTATGCCTCCCGCAAGAATGAATGCGCAGGACGAGGCGCAAACCGAGAAGCCTGCATCAGCGATACCTCGCAGCGTTTTCTGGGCCTCCTTCTTGCGGCAGGCGGTCGCCTCGGGAGCACACGGGGTAAACGCGGTTTTGGAGACCGCTACGTCAATCCCCTTCCCCCGCAGCAGACGCCCTATGGCCAACCCCTCTTCAGCCAGCCCGCCGCCGGAATGGATCAGGATCGGCAATTTTCGCTTGCCGAGCTCTTTGAACACCTTCTTGAATCGTCCGAGCGAACTGGCGTCGATCCGTCCCTGCGCCGCGATCCACTCAGGACAGCCGGGTTCGCATCCGGCTGCCGCGCTCCTTACGATATACACCCGCATCGGAGGTTCTTTCGGCGGGGCGGCGGCTTTCTTGCCCGGCCCCTTGGCCGCCGCGGCCTGGCCGCAGGCGCATATCACGCAGCAAATCGATACCGCCAGCACTCTGACGATCCGCAGTCCCGCCGGCGTGGCCATGATTGAACTCCAACATGGGTTTGCTACGATAATTTTTCTGCGTGGCGCGCTTATATTAAGACGGCGCGGCGCCGCGAACCAACCGCCGATGCCGCAAGGCCGCTCTTTGCTGCCGTGAATTGCCACACTTAATGATAGGTCGTGGCTGCTGATCCCGGTAGAACGGGCTCGGCGCAAAATGGAGACACGTCTCGTGGATCACCTGCCGATTTTCCTCGATATTCGCGGCAAAACCGTCGTCATCACCGGCGGCGGAGCCCTGGCTGCACGGCGGGTGGAACGCGCACTCAGCGCCGGCGCCCGGGTAAAACTGTTCGCCCAAGAATTATCGGAGGAATTCCGAATTTTTCAAGAGAACGATGCGTTCGCCGTTTTCGCGCGCCCTCCGGAAGCCCGCCGATCTGCAGGGCGCGATCCTTGCCTACGGGGCCGAGGAAGATTTCGAACGCGACAAGCGTCTTGCGCGATCTCGCCAAGGCGGCAGGCGTGCTCGCCAACGTCGCCGACACCATCGAATTGTGCGATTTCATCACCCCCGCCATTCTCGACCGCACGCCGATCGTCGCCGCGATTTCGTCCTCGGGCGCATCGCCGATCCTGGCCCGGATCATCAAGGCGGAGCTTGAGAGCGCAATTCCGGCGACCTTCGGCGATCTGTCGAGTTTCCTCGGGCGTTTCCGCGCCGAGGTGGCCGAGCGGATCGGCGATGGCGTGCGCCGCCGCCGCTTCTGGGAGGACATTTCGGAAAGCATCGTCGGCGAAAGGGTGATGGCCGGCGACCTCGCCGGGGCCGAAGCGGCGCTTCGGGAAAAGCTGGCCATGCTCGACGACGCGGCGGGCGGCAAGGCCGTCGGCGAGGTCTATCTGGTCGGCACCGGTCCCGGCGATCCGGATCTGCTCACCTTCCGCGCCTTGCGGCTCATGCAGCGCGCCGATGTGGTGCTCTATGACCGGCTGATCGGTCCGCGCATCCTGGACCTCGTTCGGCGCGACGCGACGCGCATCTATGTCGGCAAGCAGCCCGACGACCACACGCTGGCGCAAGAGGAGATAACCCAGTTGCTGGTGCGGCTGGCGAAAGAAGGGCAGCGCGTGCTGCGCCTGAAGGGAGGCGATCCGTTCATTTTCGGACGCGGCGGAGAGGAGATCGATGAGATCGCGCGGCATGGCATTGCGTTCCAGGTCGTGCCCGGCATCACCGCCGCCGCGGGCTGCGCCGCTTATGCCGGCATTCCGCTGACGCATCGGGACCACGCCCAGGCCTGCGTTTTCGTCACCGGGCACGGCAAGGACGGCAAGGTCGACCTCAATTGGGAGGCGCTGATCCAGCCGCGCCAGACGGTGGCGATCTATATGGGCCTTGCCACCATCGGCAGTGTCATGGCCGAGTTCATCGCCCATGGCGCTTCGCGCGGACCTGCCTGTCGCGGTCATCGACAACGGTACGCGCAAGCGTCAGCGCGTCGTGACCGGGACTCTGGCGGATATTGCCGCAAAAACGGCGGCGGCGGGGCTGAAAGGTCCATCGATCATCATCATCGGCACGGTCGTCACCTTGCGGGAGCGGCTCGCCTGGTTCGAGCCGAATGCCGAAGCGGATGCCCGCTGACGCCGGCCAGGCTTCGACTCAACGGTCCCGCAAAGGCCGCCCGTAAAGCTCCAGCCGGTGGCCGACCAGCTCGTAACCCAACTCACGGGCGACGCGCTCCTGAAGCTTTTCGATTTCCTCGTTCTTGAATTCGATCACCTTGCCGGTTTCGGTGTCGATGAGGTGGTCGTGATGTTCGCTCTTGACGCGCTCATAGCGTGCGCGCCCGCTATCGCCGAAATCATGCCGGTCGATGATGCCCGCATTCTCGAAAAGCCGCACCGTCCGGTAGACGGTGGAGAGAGAAATCCGGTTATCGACCTGATGCGCGCGGTGGTAGACCTCCTCGACGTCCGGGTGATCGGTTGCAGCCGAAAGCACGCGCGCGATGATGCTGCGCTGCACGGTCATGCGCATTCCGCGGTCGGCGCAGAGCAGTTCGATCTTGGATAGCTGTTCGTTAAGCTTTGTCATCGCGCTTCGCGCAAATCGCGGCTCCGGTTGCGGCGACGATAAGTTGCTTCTTCGCCTATGTCCAGACGGGCGCGATATAATCGGAACTTCGCAACCAGGAAGCCTACGGACAACGCGCCCATGGCCCAGGCGAACGGCGCGCCGCGTCAAAGTCCCCCGAGAGTCCGCTTCATGATCACCGCGTCTTGCGGGCCGTCCGGCGTGTCGTAATAGCCCTTGCGCAGGCCCTCCGAGACAAAGCCGTGCTGTTCATAGAGCGCACGCGCCGCATCGTTGTTTACGCCGACTTCGAGGAAAATCACCGTCGCCCCCAGGTCCGTGACATTTTCCATCATCCGCGTCAGCAGCGCGGAGGCGACGCCCTGCCGCCGCAGCGCGCTGTCGGTTCCCAGGGTGAGGATTTCCGCTTCATCGGCGGTGATGCTGACAATCACGAAACCTGCGAGCCGGGGACCGATCCAGGCGAGCAGGCCCGGATAAGTCGACATATCCGCATAGCGTCTGAAATCCTCCGCCTTCCAGGGGCGTGGGAAACAGCGGCTGTGCAGCGCCGCGAGTGCCTTGGCGTCCTTCGCGACAAATGGCGCGAGCTTGAGCGCGCTCCTCTTCAGCCAGCGCGTGCAAGGCTTTTGTCCGTTTGCGGCTTGGCGTCAGGTGCGCGCAAATAGAGCGGCGCCACCGATTGATGCTGGGGGATCCTGTTCACGGCAATCGCCGCGAGATCACCGGCCTCGGGCAGGAGGTCGGCGAAACCTGCGTGCGCTTCGCGGCCCCGGCGTGCCGCTTCGAGCGCAATCGCGGCCGCGCCGCTGCCCACCACCAGGCCGATGCCTTGCAACAGCGCGTCGGCGGCCTGCGAGATATCGCACAGTTCCGGCGCGGACAGCGGATCGCCTTCGGCAGTGAATGTCTGCACGTAGAATTCCTCGCGCCGCGCGTCATGCGCGACCATGAACCCGCCTGCGCGCTCGGCTGCACTCGATCGCCTGACAAGCCCCCGCGCCATGACTTCCAGGCTGGTCGCCGCGACCATGGGCAGTTTGGCAGCCAGAGCGATGCCCCTTGCGGCGGCCACGCCCGCGCGCACGCCGGTAAAACTGCCCGGCCCCACCGTGACCGCGATCTTCGTCAGGTCACCGAAACCGCAACCCGCCTCCGCCATCACCGCTTCGATCATCGGAAACAGCGCTTCTGCATGTCCCCGCTCCATGCGCTCGAAGCGCTGGATCGGCAAAGCCGCGCCGTCTCGTAAAATCGCGGCGGAACACGCCGCCATGCTCGTGTCGAATGCGAGTATCGTCATGAAGTGCAATCTAGAGCATTTTCCGGCGACATGGATATGGGCTTGCTGTGTGCCGGAATGCGGTTCACCAGGCTCAGATAATCTTCGCCATTTCATCGAAGCTAAGGCGGGGCGAACGCGGCATCAATACGGATTTGTCTCCATAGCCGATCGCGCAAAGAAAATTGGATTTTACCTGGCCATCGGGGAAAAATTCCCGGTCGACGCCGGCATTGTCGAAACCGGACATCGGCCCTGTCGAGTCCAAGCGCCCGCGCGGCGATGATCAATAGGCGCCCTGAAGGCTGCTGCTGCGGAATGCCGCGTCCTGGATTTTGGCTGTCTTGCGTTTATTCGCCAGTTTTATCTACAAGACGAGACCCGGCATAGAAATATGCAGGAATCTTGGAGTATTATTGACCCGTCTTTAACAACGTAAAATCCTGCATGCTACCTCTTCCACTTAAACTGGAATTCCAGTTCCTCTTCTCCGCCCCTCACTTCATGTTCCACACTAAACACCGCACTAACTGGCACATAAATCCGCTCGCCCTCCACTTGTATCTCAAACGGTTTATTTTCTTTCATGCATTTCAATAGCCGTTCCAGTTTCTGGATATTCTCCTGATGCGAATATTCTTTTTCAGCATCCCTATTCCTTGCCATAATTCCTCCACACACGTTTATTTAGCAATGCGGCGCAGTTCCGCCTCGCCGACAGGCCGATCGAGCCAGCGATTATGGCTGCGCGCCTCCAGGAAGATCTGATCGAGCGCTTCGCGGGAAATCGGCTCGGCCATGATCGCCTCGCATTGCCCGCGGCGGTGCGTTATACCGCCCGGACCTCCTGCACCTCGGGAATGAAGTGGCGCAGCAGATTCTCGATGCCGTGGCGCAGCGTCGCCGTGGATGACGGGCACCCCGCGCACGCGCCGCGCATATGCAGGAACACAACCCCGTCCTCATAGCCATGAAAGACGATGTCGCCGCCATCCTGCGCAACGGCCGGGCGCACGCGCGTGTCGAGCAGTTCCTTGATCGTCTGGACGATCTCGCCGTCTTCGCCCGATTCTTTGCCGGCGTTGTGGCCGTCGCCTTCCGGCAAATCGGTAACGGCAGGAGCGCCGGAGAGGTAATGCTCCATGATCGCGCCGAGCAGCGCCGGCTTCAGATGCTGCCATTCGCCGCTGCTCTTGGTCACGGAAATGAAATCGCTGCCCAGAAACACGCCTGCGACGCCTTCAACCGCGAAAAGCCGGGTGGCAAGGGGCGAAGCCTGTTCGGCGGCGGCCGGATCGCGGAAGTCGCGCGTGCCGGTCGGCAGCACCGTGCTGCCGGGGATGAATTTCAGCGTCGCGGGATTGGGCGTCGCTTCGGTTTGAATGAACATGGGTCACCTCACATGCGGGCCGGCCATGGCCGCTCGGCCGAAAAGCAGTTTAGAATTATTCTATTCATAGTAAGGGCGCAAGGCCGCCGAGTTCAAGGGGCAAGGCCCTCGCAGCTCGAATGCCTCAGGCAAGCGCCTCGATCTCTTCAAGCGTAAGGCCCCCGGGCACCACGGTGATCGGGATCGGGAAGGTGCCTGCATTCTTGCCGCCTGCCAGCGACGAGACCAGCGGACCGGGGCCCTCAGGGTCTACCGACGCGCCAAGCACCAGAATGCCGATTTGCGGATCCTCCTGGATCAGCGCGTTGATCTGGTCGGACTTGACGCCTTCCCGGACGATCTCCTCCGGCGCCAAATCGTCATAGCCCCAATGCTTCAATTTGCGGCCATTCAGGCGGAATACGGCCTTGGCCTTGGCCTGCTCTTCCTCGCGATAGGCCTCTTCGACGCCGATCCAGTGCTGGAAATCGGCGGGTTCGATGACATAGAGAAGCGCAAGGCCACCGCCAGTGCGGCGCGCGCGCCTAACCGCATAGGCAAGGGAAATTTCCGTTTCGGGCAATTCGTCTACAATAACCAGCAGCTTGCGCTTGTGCCCTTCGTGAAAAATCTTACGCAGCTTGCGCGTTTGCATACCCGGGCTCTCGATGGTGGACGAATCGTTCAGCTTCTGCAGAAATCCTACTATGTCTTTGATCTGGCGCAAATGGCCGGATGCTATCTCCCCTGCCCGCTCGGACCCGCTTTTCAGGACCTTGTCGATATAGCCGCGGTCATCGGAAATCCGGTTCATATTGGAACCGATAGGCCCAAGCTTCTCGACAGCCAGCTCGACGAGTGCGTTCTTGAATTTCGAAAATTGCCCGCCGCCGAATTCTCTCAGCACCGATGCCTTGTCCGCTTTCGTCAACGCCGCGTAAATGCCGACAAGATTATCCGCTTCCGGCCGGTCTTTCAGACCCTCCAATTCGGTCGGCAATGGTTCAGGGTCGGTCTTGGCTTTCTTGATCTTTTTGGCGATGCTGTCGGCGCTGTCGGTCAGATTGATGCGCGACATATCCGAAGGGTCGGATTTGCTCATCTTCTTGCTGCCGTCACGCAGCGACATGACGCGCGTCGCCGGACCGGAGATCAAAGGTTCCGGCAGCGGAAAGAAGCCCTCGGCAAAGCCCTTTTCGGCGGCGCTTTCGGCGAAATCATTGTTGAATTTCTGCGCAATGTCGCGGGCCAGTTCGAGATGCTGCTTCTGGTCGTCGCCAACCGGCACATGCGTCGCGCGGTAGAGAAGAATATCGGCCGCCATGAGACACGGATAGGCGAACAGCCCGACCGAGGCGTTCTCGCGGTCCTTGCCGGCCTTCTCCTTGAACTGGGTCATCCGGCTGAGCCAGCCCATGCGGGCGACGCAATTGAAGATCCAGGCCAGTTCGGCATGGCCGGAAACCTGGCTCTGATTGAAGATGATGTGCTTTTCCGCGTCGATCCCGGCGGCGAGGAAAGCGGCCGTGACCTCCCTGGTGCTCTGGCGCAGCTCATCCGGATCCTGCCATTGCGTAATGGCGTGCATATCGACGACGCAGAACAGGCAGGGCGCTTCATTCTGCAATTCGACGAATTTGACGATGGCGCCCAGATAATTTCCCAGATGCAGATTGCCGGTCGGCTGGACGCCGGAAAATACGCGCTTTTCAAGTTTCATTGACGTGGCCTCCGGGGCGGCTTATCGCGCGGGTTGCGAGAGGCGCAAGCCTTTCCTCGGGCCGGCACGAGGAATAAGACGCCACCTATCCGGCAGCGCGGACCGTGGCCTGCGCGGCTTTCAATGCAAGTTGCCCCCACCGAAAGAACGCGGGGCCTGTGCGCCGCGGGCTCAGCTTCTTCGGAGGTAAGACACGCCTCTGAACACAATTCGCATATTTGCCGTACCTGTGGCTTTGAACTGCACGTTGACACCGCCGAGGCGAAAGATGCGGGGCCCGAGGTCGCGGGCGACAGCTTGCAACTGCGCCACCGAACGCAGCAGCGTGCGGTAGTTCGCGGCGCCTGTCAGCTGGCCACAGTGAGATAAACGATCCCGCCGCCGGCGATCAGCGCGCCGAGCGCCAGAAGCTGCACCGGGATGCCGTTCGCCGGCGCAAAATAGCCGCCGAGCGGATAAGCGGCGAACCATAGCGCGACCGCCATCACCACGCTGGCGACGGCGATCAGCGTGCCTCGGCGCTTCAGGTTCGCATCGGGCTGGAAATGCTTGCGGCGCAGCAGCGTAGCGCCCAGCAGAATGGCGTTGGTCCATGCGGCGAGGCTCGTCGCGATCGCGATGCCGACATGACCCAGCACAAAAAACAGGCTGAGCGAACCGACGATGTTCACCGAGGCGCTGATCCCCGCAAAGATCATCGGCGTGCGCGTATCCTCGCGTGCGAAAAAGCCGGGCAGGAAGACGCGGATCAGCACCGAAGCAGGCAAGCCGACGGCGAAAGCGGCGAGCGCCATGGAGACGGCGCCGTGTCGCCGGCGTGGAATGCGCCGCGTTCGAACAGGACCTGGATGATCGGTCCGGGCACGACGCATAAGGCGGCCGCCGCGGGCAGCGTCAGCAGCAGGGCGAATTCCAGCGAGCGATTGTGGCTGGTCATGGCAGCCCGCACGTCGCCGCCATTGAGTTTCTGCGATAATTCAGGGAGCAGCACCACGCCGATTGCGATGCCGACGATGCCGAGCGGCAGTTGATTGATGCGGTCGGCATAATAGAGATAGGACACCGCGCCTTCGGCGAGCGACGCGATCATCGTGCCGATGAACAGGTTGATCTGCGTGATGCCCGCGGTGGCGACGCCGGGCAGGGCCAGCGAGAAAAGCCGCTTGATCTGCGGCGTCAGGCGCGGCCGGCGAAAGCGCAAATTCATCCCCTGCCGGCCAGCCGCGATGGCGAGAAAGGCAAGCTGCGCGAAACCGGCAACCGACACCGCCCAGGCAAGCATGATCGCCGCCTCCGGCCGGTCGCGCAGGCCGATCGAAATGGCGAGGATCATGGCCGCCGACAGCACGACATTGAGGATGATCGGCGCCGCCGCCGCGGCCGCGAAGCGCCCCAGCGCGTTCAGAACGCCCGCTGCCAATGCAGTGAGAGACATGCAGAGCAAATAGGGAAAGGTGATCCGGGTCAGGAGAACGGCGAGGTCGAATTTCTCCGGGTTTTCGCCGAATCCGGGGGCGATGAAGGCCACCAGCCACGGCATGGCGATTTCGGCGAGGATGGTGATGAAAAGCAGCGCCACGAGCAAAACCGCCAGGGCCTCCTCGGCGAAATTGCGCGCGCCCTCCGTGCCGTCGCTTTGCAAATTCTTCGAGAACAGCGGCACGAAGGCGGAATTGAACGCCCCTTCCGCGAATAGCGAGCGGAACAGATTGGGCAGCCGGAAGGCCACGAAGAAGGCGTCCGCCACGGGGCCGGCGCCGAGCACGGCGGCGGTCAGCATGTCCCGGACAAAGCCAAGCACACGGCTAAGGGCGGTGAAGCCGCTTACGGTGGCGATCGAGCGATAAAGTTTCATGGCCACGCAAATAGCTGGCCTTTCGTGCCAGAGCAAGGCGAAGCCGTATCAACTGTCAAGAGTCTTCGGCTACCAGCTCGCTGACACGCTCGAACGCTTCGAGCAGCGATTCGCGAAGTTTCTTCTGGGTTGCCTCGCGCGTGATTTTTTTGCGGGTGCTGTCAGTGACATAAAACACGTCCACCGCTTTTTCGCCGAAGGTCGCGATGTGGGCGGAAGAGATGTCGACGTGCAGATTGGTGAGGATGGAGGCTAGGTCGTAAAGCAGCCCGGTGCGGTCGAGCCCATTCACCTCGATGACGGTCAATTCGTCGGACAGCGAATTGTCGATGCTGACGCGCGGCTCGACGCTGAACGCCTCCACGCCGTGGGCGGGGCCGCGTCTTCTGCGAAATGATCTTGGCGAGGTCGCGCTTGCCTTTGAGCGCCAGCTCGATATTCGCGGCGATCCGCGCCGTGAATTCCTTCTCTTCGCGATCGTCGGGGAACTGGCGATGCAGCGAAAAGCTATTGATCGCCATGCCGTCCTTGGTCGTGCTCAGGCTCGCGCCGACGATGTTGGCCTTCGCCGCCGCGCAGGCGCCCGCGATCACCGCGATCAGGCCGGGCCGGTCGGCGGTCCACAAATGCAGCTCGGTCAGCGAGGTGAAGCTGTCGGTGGTGATGTGATAGGCGAAGGCCGGCTCCCGCTCGCCGGCGCGGCGCATGAGATTGGCGTGAATGACCTGGTGGGCGAGATTGGCCCGCATCCAGTAGGCTGCGTCCTGCCGCCCGACGAACGCCTCGACCTCCGCGTCCGGCCACGCCGCGAACGCCTTGCGGAATTCGCCGATCGCCTCGCGGATGCGCGTCTCGCGCGGTACGCTGGTATGGCCACCGGTCAGTAGCGGTTCTGTCTCGTAGTAGAGCTGGCGCAGGAGCTGGCCCTTCCAGCCGGTCCAGACGCCCGGCCCCACGGCGCGAATGTCGGCGGCGGTGAGGATGACCAGCAGCATCAGCATTTCACGGCTCTGCACGATGTCGGCGAAATCGCGGATGGTTTTCGGGTCGTGCAGGTCGCGGCTCTGCGCGAACTGGCTCATGACGAGATGATTTTCGATGAGCCATGCGGCGGTTGCCGTTTCGTCCGGACGCAGGCCCAGACGCGGCCCCAGCTCGCGTGCGATGCGCGCGCCGACGACGGAGTGATCCTCGTCGCGGCCCTTGGCGATGTCGTGCAGGAACAAGGCGACGTAGAGCGCGCGGCGGTTGCCGATGCTCTGGATGATCTCGGTGGAGAGCGGCAATTCGCTTTCCAGCGCGCCCTGCTCGATGGCGGAAAGGACGCCGACGGCGCGGATGGAATGCTCATCCACCGTGTAGTGGTGATACATGTTGAACTGCATCATCGCCACGACACGGCCGAAATCGGGGATGAAACGGCCGAGGACGCCGGCCTCGTTCATCTTGCGCAGCATCGCCTCCGCCCGATGCCGCGATGTCAGAATTTCCAGGAACAGCCGGTTGGCTTCGGGATCGTTGCGCAGCTTGTCGTCGATGAGCCGCAGCGAGGCGCGGACCAGCCGCAAGGCCTCCGGATGGAACTGCACATTATGCCGTTCCGCGAGCGCGAAGATGCGGATGAGATTGACCGGGTCGTTCTTGAACACTTCGCGGCTTTTCACCACCATGCGGCCATTCTCGATGCGGAAGTCCGTGGTGGCGCTGAGGCGGGCGCGGGCGCTCCAGGTCAGCGGCAGCAGCAGGCTGTTGAGCTGGTTGATGCCCTTGAGCTGCTTCACCTCCAGGCTGGAGCACAGGATGCGCGTAAGATCGCCGACATCCTTGGCGACGAGAAAATAGTGCTTCATGAAGCGCTCGACGGCCATGAGGCCGCCGCGTTCACGGTAGTGCAGGCGCTCGGCCATCTGCTGCTGCACGTCGAAGGTGAGGCGCTCTTCCGGCTTTCCGGAGAGGAAATGCAGATGGCAGCGGACCGTCCAGAGAAAATCCTCGCAGCGCCGGTACAAGCCGTATTCGGCCTTGGTGTAGATGCCGGCCTCGACGAAGTTTTCTCCCGCCAGGTTGGGATAGACATGCTTGGTGATCCAGTAAAGCGTATGCAGATCACGCAGGCCGCCCTTGCCCTCCTTGATATTCGGCTCGACCCGGTAACGGGAGGCGCCGGTGCGCTCATGGCGCTTGTCACGCTCATCGAGCTTCGCCGCGATGAATTCGCGGTGTCCGCCTGAAAGCAGCTGCTCGCGGAACTGGGTATCGAATTTGCGCCAGAGCGCCTCGTCGCCAAGGATGAAACGCGCGTCGAGGAGGGTCGTATGAGTGAGGATGTCCGATTTGGCGAAGCGGATCGTCTGCTCGATCGAGCGCGTGGCGTGACCGACCTTCAGCCCGAGATCCCACAGCAGATAAAGGATATATTCCACGATGCTCTCGCCCCAGGGCGTCTGCTTGTAGGGCAGCAGGAACAGGAGATCGACATCGGAATAGGGCGCCATCAACCCGCGTCCATAGCCGCCGGTGGCGATGACGGCCATGCGCTCGGCCGCAGATGGATTGCCTGGCGCTATGAACGTAAGTGGTGGCGAAATCGTAGATCAGCCGGATCAGCTCATCCTGGAAGATCGACAGCGATCGGGCGCAACGGCGGCCATTGCCATCGGCTTCGAGGCCTTCCCTGGCGGCCGCGCGCGCATCCTGCAAAAGCTTCTTGAGGAAGCAGAGCAATTCCTCCCGGAGCTCCGGACCGTTCTGGCCATGGCGGCGCCAAATCTCCGCCAGCGCCTCGCGCGTTTCGGCGGGATCAAAAAAGGGAGGAGCGATGCGTTGATCCATTCAGGCACGGGCCATTTGCGAATGTTGCGTCGGACGTAGTCTATAGCAAAGCGTATAAAGAGCCTATGCAAGGCCCAGACCGCGATTGACAAAGCGACGCATGAGCCTTAGTTGAACACCCTATTGCCCAGATGGCGGAATTGGTAGACGCGCACGGTTCAGGTCCGTGTTCCGCAAGGAGTGGAGGTTCGAGTCCTCTTCTGGGCACCATTTTTGAATGCGTCACATCCCGCAGAATACGCTCACTTTTCCACGGTGATGCCGGTATGGCGAGCGACCTCCCCGTATCCACGGAGGATTTTTCTCGCCTCCAGCTTTTCGATCTCATAGATGCCGAGGTCTGTTCTCAGCGCCACTTCCAGTCTCGTCAACCCTTTGCTGATGACGAGATATTCATCATGCGTGATGAGTTGACCACCTTGCGCGGCGCTACGGCCATTCAGAACCTCACGGAGGGTTCTGAGGAATCGAAAGCAAGACCCCGCCGCATTGGTGCTGAGGAGGAACGAGTGCTCGCTGTCCCATCGGCTGACGTCGTGATTGAACTGTAGCAGGCTTTCCAAGTCTGCCGTGTGCAGAGTGCCATCCCGCTTAGGAAGCTTCTCGAGAACTTTTGCGTAGTCGCTCAAATAACCCCACAACTCCGGATATCGCTGCAGCCGGGCAGATAGGATGTTTTGCGCATAGATGTTCGACAAATCCGCTCGCCTGAAACGAAATTCAGCACTGATTTTTCGAGCGGTGAGATACAGCGCAGATGCTATCGAAAAAAGTGCGCCGAAGAGCGCTATGATCAGAGCCGATATATCTACAGAGTCTTTCAAGGTCTGCAGGATGGTCATGCCGGTGCCCCTCTGGAATGACGCATGCAAATCATTGCGGAGGACCGGCAATCCCAATCAGCGGACTGCCGGCCAGACGCGTATGAGAGCTTCGCCCGCCACGACGCCGTATAGCCCCCGTCCACATCGTCTGGCCGTCGTCGTCACGAGCGCAGCCAATCCGCACGCACGCAGCGATGATGCAAGCGCCGATATCGTCGCCCCGTGCCGCGCCTTAGCCGCGGCCTTCGAATGGCATGGTCGTGGCCTTGATGCTCATGAACAGCACGTTGGCCTCCAGCGGCAGGCTGGCCATGTAGCGGATCGCGGAGCCGCAATGCGCGACATCCATCACCGCTTCCGGCGCGATGGTGCCGTTTGCCTGCGGCACGCCCGCCTTCATCCGCCCGCCCATGGCGGTATCGGCATTGCCTATGTCGAGCTGGCCGCAGGCGATGTTGAACGGCCTGCCGTCAAGCGCGATGCACTTGGTGATGCCGGTGACGGCGTGCTTGGTCGCGGTGTAGGCGATGGAGTTCGGCCGCGGCGTATGAGCCGATATGGAGCCATTATTGACGATGCGTCCGCCCTGCGGCGTCTGGCTCTTCATGATGCGGATGGCTTCCTGCGCGCACAGAAACACGCCCGTGAGGTTCACATCGACCACGGTTTGCCATTGCGTAAGGCTCAGCTCTTCCATGGGCATGGCCGGCGCGCCTGTGCCCGCGTTGTTGAACAGGAAGTCGAGCCGGCCGAATGCCTTCACTGTTTCGGCGAATAGGCGCTTGACGTCGTCCTGGCTGGCGACATTGGCCGGGATTGCGAGCAAGGTCCCGCCGTCCGGCTTGGCAAGCTGGACGGTTTTGTCGAGCTCTTCCTTGCGCCGTCCGGTGACGACAACATTCCAGCCGTCGCCCTGAAGCGCCAATGCCGCCGCCTGGCCGATACCGGTGCCGCCGCCGGTGATGAGCGCGATCCTGTTCTGTGCTGCCATAATTTCTTCCTCCCTAGCCTAACTGCATGACGAGATCGTTCGGGGCATCATCGCGTCAAGGGGCCGGCGCGCCAAGCATCATTTGAAAAGTATGGGCCCGGGTGACACGAATGTGTCCGCTACCCGGCAGGGAATTATGCGAGGAAGCCGCCCGCCGGCGACTTATCGATTGAGAGTAAGGCCGCAGCCTATGCCTGGCCGGAAAATACCGAGCGGTACAATCGGGTGGCGAAATTCGTAAACGCGTTCTTCAACAGTCTCGACCAGCTGAAAGACAAGAAAAGACATCCCAATGGGCACAGATCAATCTGGCCGCCGAGGTTCCCGGATGGACGCGGTTCAAGCCCGCTCAGGAATGGCTGGACGGCAAGCGCCGCGAAATCAACGATCAATCTCAAACGTCAAGCATCGATAACGCGGTCTTCGGTCAGTTTCTCGCCGGCTATAAGAAGAAGGCCGGTGGTCCTGGTCCCAAGGAGGTGAGCGAAGCGGAAATCGCCCACCTGAAGCGGCTTTTCGACAAATGGCTTGCCGAAAGAGGATCGGCCGGTACCGGGGGCTGCAAACCCACGAGGCAAGAGCGGAAGACGTTGATCTCGGATACCAGAGTGACGCAATGGCTATGGCCACGTCGAAAATTCAGTCTATCAAGCGCAAATATGCGCCGAAGACGAACGACCTGGCAGATGTTTCTCGCAAGCCTGTAGTAAGATATTCTGTGATTGCTTTGGCATGGCCATTTTTCACTATCATGCATATGGACGAAGCTGTGGCGGCGTTTTCAGTAAATGGTGTCGATCGCATCATTGCGGATGAGCCGACAACGGCGCTCGACGTGACCATCCAGGCGCAGATCCTGCATTTGCTCGCCGAGCTGCAGCGCGAGTTCCATATGGGCCGGAGCAGGGGCGGAACGCGGCAGCGTGAGCAGACGCCCGCGCGTAAGGGAAAGATTTTGCGGAACCAGGAGATATCGGTGAATTCGAGGGGCAGCCGAACGGGCGCGATCGCACGGGCCGAGGACTATTTCGACAGGGGCGAATTCGCTGACGACCTGGCGCGCCGGGTGGCATTCCGATCGGAAAGCCAGAAACTTCCCGAAAGCCTGGCGGAATGTCACCGCTATCTCGACGAGGAGATGAAACCGGCCTTCGAGCAGATGGGGTTCACCTGCCGGACATATGACAATCCGGTCCCGGGCCAAGGGCCGGTCTTGCTCGCAACGCGCATGGAGGATGAGACACTTCCGACCGTGCTGGGCTATGGCCACGGCGACGTGGTGCATGGCATGGAAGGCGAATGGACCAAGGGCAAGGGCCCATGGGAGACGGCGCGGGACGGTGATCGGCTTTACGGCCGCGGCACCGCCGACAACAAGGCACAGCACACCATCAATATGGCGGCGCTCCGCGCCGTCTTGACCGAGCGCGCCGGCAAGCTCGGCTTCAACGCCAAGTTCATGATCGAGATGGGCGAGGAGGCGGGATCGAAGGGCCTCAAGGAACTGGTTCAGGCACATAAGAATGACTTCCGCGCCGACGTGTTCATTGCCTCGGATGGACCGCGCGTGAAGCCGGAGCGGCCGACCTTGTCTCTGGGGTGTCGCGGAGCGGTGAATTTCGATCTGGTCGTGGATCTGAGGGAGGGCGGACATCACTCCGGCAATTGGGGCGGACTGATCGCGAATCCGGGATTCATCCTTGCGCATGCGCTCGCCTCGATCGTCGGCCCGAACGGCGAGTTGCTGGTCGAAGAGCTCAAGGCGCCGCCTATGTCTAAGGCCGTGAAGGAGGCGCTACTCGACGTGGAGATCGATGGCGGAGACGCGGGGCCGTCGATCGATGCATGGTGGGGCGAGCCGGAGCTGACGCCAGCGGAGCGCGTATACGGCGCAAACACCTTCAATATTCTGGCGTTCTCGACGGGAACGCCGGGGAAACCGGTAAACGCCATTCCGCCCCGCGCCACCGCCAATTGTCAGTTGCGCTTCGTCGCCGGGACGAATGCTGACGACATCGTGCCGGCGCTTGAGCGGCATCTGAAAGCCAAAGGCCATGCGCTCGTGAAGGTGACGCCGCCGCCAAAGTCGAACGACGGCGCATTCAGCGCCTCCCGGACGGAGCCGGATCACCCCTGGGTCGCCTTCGTGCGCAGCTCCGTCGAAAGGTCTGTCGGACGTCAAGCCGGCGATTATCCCCTCCATGGGCGGCTCGATCTGCAATGATATTTTTACCGACGATCTCGGGCTGCCGGCGATCTGGATTCCCCATTCCTACGCGTCATGCTCGCAGCACTCGCCCGACGAGCACATCCTCTTGCCCCTGACGCGCGATGCGCTGCGGTTGATGACCGGCCTCTATTGGGACATTGGCGAAGGCGGCACGCCGCCCAGTAGCCGCTAGCGGCGATCAATGGCAGGCCTGAGAACGTGCGTTCAACCGCAACCGAGTGCGGCCACGGCATGTCGCAATGTCGCCAGCAGATCCCCGCTTTCGCGCAAATGATCTGCTTCGGCGTCGAGGACGATGCTGAAAGCGCGCTTCTTGAATTCGATCATATTGCGTCCGTAGCCGTCGGGGTGCAGCCCGGCCGCGTCACAGACGATATCGATCAGGCGGTCGATCGCATGAAGGCGGCCGAGAAGGTAATCGTTTTCCCTGTATGAGCGGGAAAGAAACGCCGCGAAGCTTCCGAGGCCAGTGCCCTTGACGTCGGTCAGCACGTCGAGTTCGGCCATCGCATGGGCATCCCCGGGACTTATGCGATCGACCAGGATCTCGTGGAATTCGCCGGCCTGCCCGGTCGTCGTCACGGACAAAGTCAGGACGTCCCAATAGGGAAAGCCGAGGTAGTTCACCAGAACCTCGCGGCGCGCCTCCGCATGCCATTCGGCTGGATCAAGGGCCGCGATGATGAGGTCGATATCGTGCGTGCTCGTGCCGAGACCGATTGCCGAGGCGAGCCGATCCATAAGGTCTGAAAGTTCGGCCGCATGACGCTCGTCGATCTGCGCGCCGAGTATCGGCAATGCGCGCGTGTCCCCGCTCTTCCCAATCCCTGAAAATATCCCCTGCGCCAGATCGCGGACGTCCGCATCAAAGACCTCCGGTGCATAGCGCCGGTTCAGTGCGTCGGTGCAGGCATGGAAATCTCGCTTGAGCCGATCGACGACCTGGGGATCGAGGCCGGTAAAATGCTTCTCCTCGATCAGCTGATAAAGCCGGTTCTGCCCTTCGATCATGAAATTCAAGCGTCGCTTGCGGTAGTCTGCGTCGAAGGCGTGCAGAAACCGTGCCGTGCGGGACGGCCCCGCGGCGTCCAGGCCGGGTTCGGCCTCATATTCGGCGCCATCCGAAATGAGCCCGGTCCGCGCGGCCCAGGCATCGATCGTCGCGGCAATGACGCCGTGCATTCGCGAACGCGGCTCGACGTCGCAGAGTTTTGCGATCAGCTGGGTCACGAAAGCCAGCACCGTCGTCAGTTTCAACCGGACATAGCTCTGATAGGCAAAGCCTGCCTTGAGCGCCACCCGCTCATTCACCTGCTCGCGCCATGTCTTGATCTGTTCCGCCGCAACTGCCCAATCCAGCGGCGTCGCGACAACCTCGGTCACCAGCCGGGTGACGCGCGGGCGGGCGTCGTCGACCACGCCTTTCAGACGCCGGACCCGATCGTTGAAGCCGATCACCCAGTCCAGTTCATCCGCGACAGGTTGGTTGCGCGGCAGATCGGAGAGCGACCCCTTGATCACGGAAAACAGGTTGGGCACGGCCCGCAGCGAGTTCGAGGGTGCGCGACCGGGGTGAGGATCGATATAGACCAGACGGCGGTCGACCTGGCGGTATGCCTGGCGCTCGCGTAAAGCGGCGATCGCCTCGCGGAACGGCCGGTTATTCAACACCGCGCCGTCAATGAAGCATGCATTGACGGGATCAATTCCGGCCTGCAAATGCCGGGCAAATCCCTCACGAAGAAATTGCTCGCGACGAGGCCAGGAGACGCCTCTTTGCGCCAGGATCTGGTCCATTTCCGCGATCCGCGCCGGGGGGAAGATTCCGGGGAAGGATGACGTTGCCCGTGCCGCGAAGGCGAGTGCGGGCGCATTCCCGAACTCGAAGTCGCTGGCCTCCGTGCCGCTCTGGCTTCGCCGGTATTGAAACCGCAGAACATGGCGATGCTCGCGTTCCATGATCATCGGCGGGTCGTGGATCGAAATCGGATGCTGATGGCCGTGGAAGTCGGTCAGCGTGACGAAGAGATCGAGCTTCTGGCCGGACGGCAGCAACGAGCAGCCCGAACGCGCGGGCTGTCCCATGATGGTCATCGCATCCAGCATCAATGCGGACATTCGGGTTCCGTCCAGCGGCGGCTTGAACCAGCGCGACCTGACGAAGAGCGAAAGATTCCGCCGCACCTCGGAATTCTTGATCGACGGAAGCAAGCCCGTCGCGGCCGCTCCCCAAAATAGCGGCTTCAGCGCCAGTTTGCTCCAGGCGCCGGCGCGCGCGTCGGCGGCGAGCAGGACATTGACGTCCGCATTGTCGAGCCACAGGTCACGCAGGGGCAGGATCGGCAGGTCATGACTGAGCGCGCGGCCGAGCGTTGCGCCATTGAGGCCGCCTGCCGAAGCGCCCGCGATCACGTCGACGATGACGCGCAGATCCACCTGCCGGCCGATTTCGCGCAGGACATCGAAGTAGACGGCCTCCGTGTCGTATTCGGCGCTTCGCTCGCGAACGGTGTCGAGGAAGGATGTACGCAGGCGCGCATCGCGGTCTTTGATGGAATGCAAGGCAGCCGAGGCGCGTATCAGCTTCAGGATTTCTTTACTGATCCCATGCATGTACACGGCCAGCGAAACGCCGCCGAAACAAACCAGGGCGATGCGCAGTTCCTTTTCCCTCACGAGAACTCCTGGCCAACGCGCCGCTCTGACGGCCGAGCATGGCGCGTTTAGGATGGCGTTTAGGGAAAGTCTGTCTTGCGCAGCTTGCACGGGCCTAGTGCATCAATCCGAACCGAGGCGCGAGCGAGTGCTTCACGGCATCACGGGCCGCGGGTATTGCGTGGCTGGTCAATAAGCTGCACGCTGTGCGGGCGTAGGTTCAAAAAGTTTCCTTCATCCGGTCGATATCACTGGTGTCCGTTCGGCATCTCATTCATTTGAGGTCATGATGCAACTCCCTGAAAACCGCTTCAAACGCGCCTTGGCGGAAGGTCGCCCGCAGATCGGCCTGTGGTGCAGCCTTCCCGGCCCGTACGTCGCGGAGGCAGTCGCCGGGTCCGGCTTCGACTGGCTGCTGTTCGACACGGAGCACTCGCCCGGCGATCCGCTGACCGTGCTGGCGCAGCTTCAGGCCGTGGCGCCCTATGACGTGTCGGCGGTCGTTCGTCCGGCAAGCAACGACACCGTGCTGATCAAGCGCTTCCTCGACCTCGGCGCTCAGACGCTGCTGATCCCCTATGTCCAGAGTGCCGAGGAGGCGCGTCACGCCGTCGCGGCCATGCGCTATCCGCCAGAAGGCGTGCGCGGCGTGTCGGCCGTGACCCGCGCCACCCGGTTCGGCCGCGTGGAAGGCTATGCCAAGCGCGCCGCCGAAGAACTCTGCCTGCTCGTCCAGGTCGAGACGCAGGAGGCGCTCGACGCGCTTGAGGCGATCGCGGCCGTCGATGGCGTCGATGGCATCTTCATCGGCCCCGGCGACCTTGCCGCGAGCCTCGGTCATGCCGGGCAGACCATGCATCCTGCCGTCGTCGCGGCCGTGGAGGATGCGATCGGCCGCGTTCGCGCCTGCGGCAAGCCGGCCGGCATTCTCACCGCCGACGCCACCTTCGCCGCGCGCTGCATGGAACTGGGCACGCTGTTCACCGCCGTGGGCGTAGACGCCGCGATGCTGGCGCGCGGCACCGAGGCTCTGGCCCGTCAGTTCAAACCCCGCTGATCGCACTTCACCGCTCGCTTGCGAACGAGGCCCGGCTCGACCAATTCGATTGGATCGTGTTAGTAACTTAGGCTTGAGATTGCGAAGGACACCGTACAATGCCGACAGGACAAATGATCATCGGTTCCACGCTGGTTCGGGGAAGCGCGACAACATTTCGGGCCACCAATCCGGCGACCGGCGCGGAACTTGAACCGAGCTTCGGCGGCGGCGGGCGGGCGGAGGTTGAGCGTGCCTGTGAACTCGCCTGGGCGGCGTTCGACGCTTACCGGGAAACCAGCCTGGAGGCGCGGGCCGCCTTTCTGGAGGCGATTGCCCAGGAGATCATGAACATTGGCGATGCGTTGATCGAACGCGCGATGGCGGAAAGCGGATTGCCGCGCGCGCGCCTCGAGGGTGAGCGCGGGCGCACCGTCGGCCAGTTGCGCCTGTTCGCGGCGGTGGTGCGGGAGGGCGGCTGGATCGACGCCCGCATCGACCCGGCGATGCCCGACCGCAAGCCGCTCCCCCGCTCCGATATTCGGCAGCGCCATATCGCCCTCGGTCCGGTCGCTGTGTTCGGCGCGAGCAATTTTCCCCTCGCCTTTTCGGTTGCCGGCGGAGATACCGCTTCGGCGCTTGCCGCCGGTTGTCCCGTCGTCGTCAAGGCACATTCCGCGCATCCCGGAACATCCGAACTCGTAGGCACCGCGGTGCAAAAAGCCGTCAAGCTCAGCGGCATGCATGAAGGCGTCTTCTCGATGCTGTTCGGCGCCGGCGCCCAGGTCGGCACGGCTTTGGTGGAGCATCCGCATATCAAGGCGGTGGGCTTTACCGGCTCGCGCGCCGGCGGAACCGCGCTGATGCGGGCGGCGGCGGCGCGCCCTGAGCCGATCCCGGTTTATGCCGAGATGAGCAGCATCAATCCGGTGTTTGTGATGCCGAACGCCCTTGCGTCCCGGGGAGACGAGATCGCGCGCAATTTCGTTGGCTCGCTGACGCTCGGCGCCGGGCAGTTCTGCACCAATCCCGGCCTCGTGCTCGGCGTTGCGGGAGCGCCCCTGGACCGTTTCCTTGCCGCGGCAAAATCCGGTGTTGAAGCATCTGCGGCGGCAACGATGCTGACGCCCGGCATCAACAAAGCGTATCAGCAGGGCGTCGCGCGGCTTGCGGGGACGCCGAAAGTCGAGAAAATTGGCCAAGGCGCGGCGGAGAATGGCCCCAACCAGGGTCAGGCCGCATTGTTCCTCACGGATGCGAGTGCGTTTAAGGCGGATGCGAGCTTGTCGGAGGAAGTGTTCGGCGCTGCCTCACTCGTCATCCGCTGCCCCGACATCGCCACCATGCGGGCCATGGCCGAACGGCTGGAAGGCCAGCTCACAGCGACCATCCAGATGGACAAGGGCGACGCGGCCGATGCTCGCACGCTCATCCCGATCCTGGAACGCCGGGTCGGACGAATTCTGATCAACGGCTATCCGACCGGCGTCGAGGTCTGCCACGCGATGGTGCATGGCGGTCCTTATCCCGCGACCTCGGACGGACGCACGACATCCGTTGGCACTCTTGCGATCAGGCGCTTCTTGCGGCCCGTCTGTTATCAGGATTTCCCGGAAGATCTGCTGCCCTCGTCACTTCAGGACGCCAATACGCTCAACCTCTGGCGTCGCCGCGACGGAGTCATCGGGCAGCATTGACGATCGTTGGAGCACTCTTCCAAGGTCGCCCGGCGATCGCTCTCCACAGGAAGGAACGCTGACGTCAGTCCGTGGTAGCCTTACCCTTGCTGGAAAATGCTCTAGTCGGCGAAGCTGAGACGGGCTTTGCGCCCGTTCTCAGCTGTCCGTTCCAGATAATCGGCCTTGCTGTATTGCATGTGATCGACGCAGAGCTGCGCCAGCGCCCAGCCGTCGGTTTCCTGTAGCAGTTCGATCATGATGTCGTGCTGGCGCCGCGACAGTCCCAGACCCTCACGATCGGCCAGATTTTTGGCCCGCATTGGCAATGTAAGGCCCATATAGTCTTGCAGCGTTCGCACCAGATAGGGATTGCCGCAGGCCGAGAACAGGGCGATGTGGAAGGCGTCGTTGGTCTCGTGAATGCCTGTCAGATTGCCGGCTTCGGCGTGGCGGACATAGTCTGCCTGGATGGCCTTCAGCCGGCTGATGAGCTCAGTCGAAGCCGGAAGGGGAATTCGCAGCACCGCCTGCCGGGTCAGCATCTCGCGGACCTCGTAAATCTGACGGACCTCGTCGGCGGAATAGGAGCGGACGGTGGCGCCGACATTCTTCTCGCGGCGGACGACCCCGGTCCTCTCAAGCTGCACGAGCGCCTGGCGGATGTAGTGTCGCGACGCGCCATAGCGGGCCATCAGATTGTCCTCGACGAGGCGGGCGCCAGGCGCCAGACGGCCGAAGATGATGTCTTCCTCCAGCCGCCGGTGTATCTCGGCCTGCTCGTCCGCCCGCCCAGAGGAAATGAGCTCGTCCGTCATCCGGTGCGCCGTCCCGCCGCTTCCCAGCCCGAGAGCGTGTAGCAATCCTCGACGAGACGCAGCGTCTTCAGATTGTCTTGCGGCGCAGTCTCGAACGGCGTGCCGTCCCGGAGGGCGTGGACGAAATGGGCGATGGTCGCGGCATAGGAGCCGAGATAGACCGTGGGCTGGTCGAAGCTGATCCGCTCATTATGCGCGCCTGCGATGGAGAGGTCCGCTCCGTCGAGCTGGATGGTGCCGGCCTCGCCCAGGATCGTCAGGCGATCGCGCTGCTCGGCGGGCGTACCATGAGCGGCAAAGCTGGCGAATATAGCGACGCCCGCACCATCGGCGGTCATCAGGTGGATTACGGCGCTGTCCTCGCCGACCATTTCGCGGCAGGTCTGGTTGAGGGCCGCCGCGCTGACGGTCAGCGGTCCCAGCAGCATGCGCAGCGTGTCGAGATGGTGGATGAGCACTTCCGCCACGAGCATCCGGGATTCCGTGCGCATGAAGGGCTGACGCTCAAGAGCGGCGAGGCGTCCCTGCGCATCCGGCACGGTGCCCGAGGTGACGAGATTGAGTGACGCGGCTTTGACGGCGCCGATCTTGCCTTGCCGGATCCACTCCGCCGCCTGCCGGTAATAGGCCCTGAAGCGCCAGTTTTCATGGACCATGAGGCGCACGCGGTCGCCGATGTCGGCGACCAGGCGCTCGGCTTCGGCCAAGGTCGGGGCCAGCGGCTTCTGGCACAGGATCGGCAGGCCGTGGTCAGCGGCGAGGCGCGCGAGTTCCGCATGGACGGCGCGTGGCGCGGCGATGTCGACCGCATCGATGCCGCCCGCCGCCAGCATGTCCTTCGCGCTGCCGAAACATGCGGGTATGCCGAACTCGTTAGCGCGGCGTGCGGCGTTTTCGGCGACAGGGTCGGCGATCGCGACGACAGAGGCCTCGTCGCCCAGTGCTTTCCAGCCACGCAGATGATGCTGCGTCACCCAACCCGCGCCAATCAGTCCGACCTTAAGCGTGGAAACCATCATTGTGTCCTCTGCAAAGGAGCCGCGCGAGGCGCGAAGAGCGCCTCGGAACTCTGTATTGTCGATAATCAGATCATGTTAATGCATGATGCTAGGCTCATTACAGCATCATTAGCGCTGATTATTGACAATAAGGCCGATAGCGCGGAGTGTACGACGGGCTAGCGGTGACCGGCAAGAGGAAGGACCCCTGGATGACGAAGGGCCTGCGCAAGGGTTTGACGAGCTACGGCGACGAAGGCTTCGCGCTGTTTCTGCGCAAGGCATTCATCAAGGCCATGGGCTACTCCGACGACGCGCTCGACCGTCCGATCGTGGGCATCACCAATACGTATAGCGACTACAATCCATGCCACGGCAATGTCGGCGCGCTGGTGGAAGCAGTGAAGCGCGGCGTGATGCTTGCCGGCGGCATGCCGATGGCCTTCCCCACGATCTCCATCCATGAGAGCTTCGCGCATCCGACCTCGATGTTCCTGCGCAACCTCATGGCGATGGACACCGAGGAGATGATCCGCGCGCAGCCGATGGATGCGGTCGTCGTGATCGGCGGCTGCGACAAGACCCTGCCGGCGCAGATCATGGCTGCCGCCAGCGTCGATCTGCCGACCATCGTGGTGCCCGTCGGTCCGATGGTCGTGGGGCATCATCGCGGCGAAGTGCTCGGCGCCTGCACGGACTGCCGCCGGCTATGGAGCGCTCACCGCGCAGGGGATCTCGACGAGGCGGAGATCGAGGCGGTAAACGGCCGTCTCGCGCCTTCGGTGGGCACCTGCATGGTGATGGGCACGGCGAGCACGATGGCCTGCATCACCGAAGCTTTAGGACTTTCGCTGCCGATGAGCGCGACGATCCCGGCGCCCCATGCCGAGCGCATCCGGCTCGCAGAGGCGAGCGGCCGGACTGCCGCGCGGATGGCGGTGGAAGGCGGGCCGTGTCCGAGCGCCTTGCTGACGCCCGCCGCGTTCCGCAATGCCATGGTGGTCATGCAGGCGATCGGCGGATCGACCAATGGCGTCATCCATCTCACCGCCATCGCCAATCGTACGCCGCATCGCTTCAGCCTGGACGAACTCGACGAGATCGGCCGCAAGGTGCCTGTCCTCATCGATCTGAAGCCGTCAGGCGCGCATTACATGGAACATTTCCACCATGCCGGCGGCGTACCGAAACTCATGGCCCAGCTCGGCGATCTGATCGATCTCGATGCCGGCACCGTCGCGGGCGGGACCATGCGCGACGTCGTGGCGAATGCCGAGGACGTGCCGGGCCAGGACGTCATCCGGCCGCGGTCCAATCCGATCAAGCCGGAGGGTTCGATGGTCGTGCTCTACGGCAATCTCGCTCCGGGCGGCGCCATCGTCAAACAGGCGGCGGCGACGCCACGGCTGCTTCAGCACACCGGCCGTGCCGTCGTTTTCGACAGCGTCGCCGACATGGCCGCGCGCATCGACGATCCCGAACTCGACGTAACGGCGGATGACGTGCTGGTGCTGCGCAATACCGGTCCGGTTGGCGCGCCCGGAATGCCGGAAGCCGGCTATCTCCCGATACCGAAAAAGCTGGGACGGCAGGGCGTCAAGGACATGGTGCGCATTTCCGATGCGCGCATGAGCGGCACCGCATTCGGCACCATCGTGCTGCACATCACGCCGGAATCGGCGATTGGTGGCCCGCTCGCTCTTGTCCGAGACAGGCGACATGATCCGCCTCGACGTCGCGGGTCGCGGTATCGATCTGCTGATCGACGATGCCGAATTCGAAAGCCGGCGAGCGCTGATCCCCGCAGTCTCGCCGCGAGCCTTGCCTACGCGAGGCTATGCGCGTCTGTTCCAGCAGACCGTGCTCCAAGCCGACCAGGGCTGCGATTTCGATTTTCTCGTAAGGCAGCCGGACGAGACCTAGTGGTACGAAACTAACAATTCGCACCACGAGGTTTTTTATTGATGGATCGAATTGACCTGACATTTGAATAGGTTGGCCCTTGCTTGCGTTAGCGTGACAGGAACTCAAATGTCAGGTTCGATCCACTAGTGATCGGCGGCTGCAATGACCGCACCGCTGCGACGGTCGATCATTGCATGCGCTGATTGATTGGATATCGTGACAGCATGCTCGACACAGAAGACGCGGCTGGCCAGTGTGCCGCTTCCAACGCCGGAGGCCGGCATGTCTGACACGACGCAAGGCATAGCGCAGGCCCATCTGGGCATGATGGTGTGGGCGCTGATCGTGGGGTTGTCCTTCCCTGCGGTGGGGTTGATCACCGAAGGATTGCCCCCGCTGCTGCTGACGGCGATCCGCTTCGCCATTGCCACGCTCGCGATCTGGCCGCTGGTGCGGCGCAATCCCGATTTCTGGCCCAGCCTGCCGGGCCTGACGCTGTACGCTTTGATGGGCCTGTGTCTTGCCGGGTTTTTCGGGACCATGTTCTGGGCCGCGCATCACACGACCGCCCTGTCGATGGCCACCCTCTATGTCAGCGTGCCGCTGCTGGCTTATTGCCTGGGCCGAATGCTGGGCGTGGAGCAGCGCGCCGGTCAATTGCTGGGCATCCTGGCGCTGGGGGCGGGCGGTGCGCTCGCGACTCGCTTGGGCGGAAGCCTATGCGCAGGGCGGTCAAATGCAATTCGGTGTCGGCGAGGCGGCGTTCTTCATTGGCTGCGTGGCTTCGGCGCTCTATCCGGTCCTGAGCAAATGGGGGCTGGCCCGAGGATGGCTATCGCCGAATGCCGCGCTGCGTACCTTATGGAGCCTGCTGGCCGGTAGCGTGCTCGTCGCCTTGCTGGGCCTGAGCTGGGAAACGCCGCAGGCGCTTGCGGCTATGAAACTATCCGATGCGTTGCTGGTCGCCTATCTGGGCGTGTTCTCCAGCGGGGTAACGTTCTGGCTGCAACAGCGGGCCACCGCCGTGCTGACGCCGGGCGCGGTGACGGCCTATAGCTATCTGGCGCCATTCGTCTCGATGCTCATCTTGTTCATCGGGGAGCCGCAACGCATTGGCTGGCACTGGCTGCCGGGCAGCGTGCTTGTGGTGCTGGCGATAACGCTGTTGCTGCGCCGCGATGTCGGCCAACGCAAAGCGTCACTGCCGCTGGATGCAACCTCTGGCCACTCTGCGTCGCGGCCGATCCGGCGGTGATCCCACTTGCCGCAGAGCCGGGCGGCTGGCCCGGCATTGTTTACCGCCGCCTGCTGCGTCTGGCGGCGGCGCAGGTGGAAAAGCACGGCCATGTCAGGGCCCAGGTCCACATCTACGATAAGGCATGGTATCCATGTTTCCAGAACCGCTCCCAACCAAATCGAGCACCCTGATGAAAAGCGAAATCCGTATCGATCTGGTCAGTGACACCGCGACAAGACCAACCGAGGCCATGCGCGAGGCAATGGCAAAAGCACCCGTGGGCGACGAAAGCCGCGGTGAAGATCCATCCGTGAACGCTCTATGCCGCCGCGTCGCCGAACTGACCGGGAAGGACGCGGCCATCTTTCTGCCGAGCGGCACGATGTGCAATCAGATCGCGATCCTCGTTCATTGCCGCCACGGCGACGAGATCCTGACCGCCACCGACAGCCACATCGTCAATTCAGAAGGGGCGGGGGCGGCGGCGCTGGCCGGTGCGTTCATCCGTGAATTGCCGTCGGTGCGGGGGATGTTCGACCCAGACGCGCTGCGGGAAGCCGTGCAGCCGAAAACCTATGCGCGCGCCCCGAGGACCAGCCTGGTGACGGTCGAGCAGACCCATAATGCCGGTGGCGGCTCCATCTGGCCGCTCGCTAAGCTGCAAGCCATCCGCGAGACGGCGCGAGGCGAAGGTCTCAAGATGCATATGGACGGGGCGCGGCTGCTGAACGCGGTCGTTGCTTCAGGCACGACGGCCCGTGCTTTCGCCGACGAGGTGGACAGCGTCTGGATCGATTTTTCCAAGGGCCTCGGCTGTCCGATCGGAGCCGCTCTCGCCGGGCAGCCACGCCTTCATCAAGGAAGCCTGGACCTGGAAGCTGCGCCTCGGTGGCGGTATGCGGCAAGCGGGCATCATGGCTGCGGCGGGACTCTACGCGCTCGATCACCATGTGGAGCGGCTTGCCGAGGACCACGCCAATGCGCAGCTTTTGGCCGCAGCGCTGCGCGACATCCCCGGTATCGACATCGACTTGACGCCGGTGGAGACGAATCTGCTCTTTTTCACCCTGATGGGCGCCGCTGCGGAACAACTCGGCCTCAGAACTGCTCGCCAAGGGCATTCGCATCGGCGTGGAAAGTCCTGCCTCGATGCGCGCGGTCACGCATATCGATATCAGCCGCGCCGACATCCTGGAAGCAGCCGAAGTATCCGCGAGGTGATGGCCGATGCTGACCGGCTGCGCGCCACGGCCTGAGCTTGGCAAATGACACCCTTGGTGAACTGCATCTGCGCTCAGTTGCGGGTCTCGCAACCTTTACACTGCATAAGGGTTGCGGTCGCGGTGGCGATGCGCATATTTGCGCTGAAAAGAGGCGACCGGCAGCACAGTATGCGTAATCCGACCTTTAGCATCCTAGGCGGTGGACCAGCGTCGTTCGGAACGATCCGGCTGCTGCTCGCGGCCGCGTTGCTCATTTTGCAGATCGGCGTCGTCACCGCGGAGGAGGGCACGAAGGATGATGGCGTAACCCTCGCCGAGCAGTTGTTTCTGGACCGGCTGATGCAGGCGGAGTTGGGCGGGAGGCAATTCGCCAAGAATCCTGCGTCTTCGGCGCTCGGGCCGTTTCAATTCATCAGCAGCACGTTTCTCGAGGTCATTCTGCGGCATTTCCCGCAGGTGACCGAGGGCAAATCGGACGCCGAAATTCTGGCCCTGCGCGTCGATCCGAAGGTGGCCCGGGATGCCGCCCTCGCCTATACGCGCGCCAATGCGGCGTTTCTGCAGGAGCGCGGCGCCGCAACCGAACCGGCGCATCTGCGGCTGGCCTTTCTGGTTGGGCCGAGCGGCGCGGCGAACGTGATCCTGGCGGAACCGGAAACGCCGGTGTCGAACCTGTTGAGCAAGGCCGCGCTGGAGGCAAACCCGTTTCTCGAAGGGATGACGGCGAAGCAGCTCATCGAGCGGTCCGAGCGCGAAGCCGCCGGGCTGGAACGGCTTCCGGCGTTCCCCGCCTCAGCGAAACAGGCCGTGGCCAAGCCTGAGATCAGGATACGCTGCAATTTGGGGCGAGCGAGCTGCCGCAGATGGGTGCAGCTTGCCAAAGGCCGCGCCGCGCGAATGGCGCGCCGTGCCGCCAATAAGGCCGCAACGCGCGACGCTGACTAGCGCATCGGACCAAAAAGTGCGCAGCGGTTTTTGGACAAATCCGATGCGCAAACAAATGGATAGAGCGGCGCTACCGATTCCGATAACGGGTCCGCCGCCTCGGCTGTTTCAGCGCGATGGCATCAGCAGGCTGCCAGAGGTCGAAGGCGACAAGACGCGAAGAAATAAGTTCAAGCCTTACCCGATCGGCTTCTTTCATATCGACATCGCCGAGGTGAGAACCGAGGAGGGCAAGCTGCACCTCTTCGTCGCCATCGATAGAACCAGCAAATTCGCTTTCGCCCAGCTCCTGGAAAAAGCAAACCGCGTCACCGCCTCGGCCTTCCTGGAAGCCCTGATCGAGGCCGTGCCTTACGCGATCCACACCGTGCTCACCGACAATGGAATCCAGTTTACCCTGCCGCCGCGATACGCCGGAGGCCCGACCGCCCGCTATGTGACCCACATGTTTGACCTGCGCTGCCGTGAGCATGGCATCGAGCATCGGCTGACCAAGCCCAATCATCCCTGGACGAACGGCCAGGTCGAGCGGATGAACCGGACGCTGAAGGAAGCCACCGTTCGGCGCTATCACTACGATAGCCACGACCAACTCAGCAGGCACCTGCAAACCTTCCTGGCGGCTTACAACTACGCCAGGCGTCTCAAAACACTGAAGGGGCTCACTCCCCACGAATACATCTGCAGATGCTGGACAGAAACACCGGATCGGTTCAGGCTCAATCCGCTCCATCACACCACGGGACTAAACACCTAGCCCATCCGCCTTCTCTCCCGCGGCCAAATGTCGGCAAATGGCTCGATCGGCAGCGCTTTAAGCGTAAACAAACCATTTTGCGTTTCAATCCTGAGTTGAAACCCCGCGCGCAAGCAATCGGCATGGGCACGCCACGTTTCCGAGGACGACGCAATGAAGTGGAACGACATCCCGCTGCGGCTCAAGATACCCGGCCTGATTGTGGGATTTGCCATGGTCGTGGGTGTTGGCGTCGCCGTTGCGAGCAACATCACGGCATCCGACCGGATCGACAGTCTCACTCAGGACCGGCTTGGTGGCGTCGCAAAGGCGCGGAGCGAGGCGTTGGACGAATATTTCAAGGAAATCCGTCAGGACCTGATCCTGACCGCTACCAATCCGTTCACCGTCGATGCGCTGAAGTCGATGGGCGAGGCATTCAAGACGGTGCCAGGCGACAAGTCGGCGTCGCTGAAAAAGACCTATATTCATGATAATCCGAACGCGCTCGGCAAAAAGCATTTGTTGGACAAGGGACCATCGGGAGGTGGTTACGATGCGGCCCATGGCCGGTTTCACCCATGGTTCCGCCAATTTCTGACCGAGCGCGGCTATTACGACATCTTCCTGTTCGATGCACAGGGAGACCTCGTCTACACGGTTTTCAAGGAAGAGGATTTCAGCACGAATTTTGCCGAGAAAGATGGTGGACCCTGGGCCGCGACCGATCTCGGCAAAGCCTTCAGGGCCGCGAAGGCCGGAGCACCAGGATCAATCGCATTCTTCGACTTTCAGGCCTATGCGCCGAGCAACGGCGCCCCGGCAAGCTTCATCTCGACGCCGATCGTGGAGAACGGGCAGACCATCGGCGTGCTTGCCCTTCAGATGCCGATCGGCCGCATCAATTCCATCGTCAACAAGCCGACCGGACTGGGACGGACGGGTGAGAGCATTCTCGTCGGTGCGGACGGGCTGATGCGCAATGATTCACAGTTCGTCGACGGAGAGGACATCCTGCGGACGAAAATTCCGGCGGGCGTTCTTGACGACGCCAAGCAGAGCAAACCGGTCACATTGGCCGGCGGTGAATATCGGGACATCAAGCTGATGGGCGTCGCAGCGCCATTCAGCTTCGAGGGCACCAAATGGACCCTGCTCGCGCTCCAGGGAAGCGGCGAGATCGGCGAAGCAATTGCGGCGATGAACCGCAACATGATCATCGCCGCGCTCATCCTCTTCTCCCTTGCCGGCGGGTTGGGCTATCTGGTGGCACAATCGATTGTCAGACCGATTACGAACGTCACCGGCGTCATGCGGCTGCTGGCGGAGGGGACAACGGATGTGCCTCTCGGTGACTCGACGCGGCGCGACGAAGTCGGCGGCATGGTCCGCGCCATCTCCGTGTTCAGGGGCAATGCGATCGAGCGGCAGCGGCTTGAAAACCAGGCCCAGCAAGAGCTTGAAAGCACCGCGCGGCGCAATTCCGGCATCCAGAGGCTGGTCGAGCAGTTCGAGGGTACGATCGCCGGCATTCTTGCCGCCTTCAAGGAGGAAACGGGGAGCATGGAAGGGGTCGCGGCCAAGCTGTCCGGGGCCTCGGATATTGCCGGCAAGGAAGCCGCTGCGGCGAAACTGGCATCGAACAATGCTTCCGCCAATGTTCAGACCGTCGCCACCGCTGCCGAGGAGCTGTCGGCCTCGATCCGCGAAATCGCCATGCAAACCGAACGGACGAGCGGCGTGGTGGATCGTGCCAATGCCATAGCCGCTGAAACTGACGCCAAGGTCACCGGGTTGGCGCAATCGGCCGAAAAGATCAGCGAAGTGGTGCAACTCATCGGCGGGATCGCCGAACAGACCAATCTGCTGGCGCTCAACGCCACCATCGAGGCCGCCCGCGCCGGCGAGGCCGGAAAAGGCTTCGCCGTCGTTGCGTCGGAGGTCAAGTCGCTCGCCGACCAGGCCGGCAAGGCCACGCAGGAAATCACACTCCTCATCGGCCGGGTGCAAGAGTCGACGGAGAGCGCGGTCGGCTCGCTTCGCGCCATCACCGCGACGATGTCCGAAGTCAGCAATTTCACGGCCGCCATCGCCGTCGCTGTCGAGGAGCAGCACGCCGCCACTAACGAAATCGCCATGTCGATCAAGGTTGCGTCCGAAGGCACTGTGCTTGCATCGACGAGCGTCACCTCTGTGGTGACCGAGATCGAGAATACGGCGGATGAGGCCGAGCGCGTCTTGGCGGCATCGCACGGCATACAGGCAGTCGCGGCACGGCTTTCCGCGTCGGTCGAACAGTTCTTGGGCGATGTGGCGCACGAGAGCGGCGGCCGCCGTACGGGCTGAACGTTACGGCTGAGCGCTTAGGATCAACTTCCCGTTTCCTGGGCACGCCCCGGCGGCCGGCTGGTCGCGCAGGCGTTACGACGATCACGCAATTCGAAGCCGCCGCTGGCCTCCTGCGCATGGGGATTGGAGCGCCTCGCCGACGCCATTTGACACTTGCGGCGGGTATTGCCGCTGGGACATCTTAACGCCAATGTGCTTATGCGTAATTGGCTGATGTACCAGGGGTGAATAGCATGAGTGAATTCGACGCCAGCCTTGTTTGGACCGAGCCGGTGAGTGCCGAGGTTCTGGCCGCGCAGCAAAGCAATGTCGATGAGCTGCGCAAACGGCCGAATGCGCTGGCCAACGCCAAACTTCACGCCGAGCGCGACTTGGAGCGCGCGATCATGGTCTGCAACCGGGTGGCCTGGGGAGCGTTGCCCGCCGACCGGCGTGCGCCAAACGCGGGCGAGACGGAAGAACTGCTCGGCCGGCTCGGCGCGGAAGATCGCGACAAGCTGATGCGGGAAGCACGCCGAGCTGCTGAACAGCGGAGGCTGGTCGAGGCGATGCGGGAAGCCGAGCTGGCTTGTCTCGCCGACATGCAAGCCGAGCAGGAAGCAATGGCCGCGCATGAGGCGAAGCGGCTGGAGCTTGAGGCATTCGAGGCTCACGACGCAGCCGGGAAAGCTGCCAGATTTGAGGCCTGGAAGGCGTCGTTCGGATCATGATCGGGTTTACAGTCGTCCAGTTCCGGTCCCATCGGAGCGGGCACCTAATCGATGATTTCAAATTGAAGGTCAGCATTTGAGCGCAGCCGCTCGATCAGGCGGTTGCCGAAGATCGTGGCGGGTGTCCAAAAGCCGCCCGGCTTCTCCGTCCGCACCACATCGAAGGCGAGGCAGGCGGCTGCCTGGCCTAAAATCTTCGAGGTGGAGCCATAGCCGGGGTCGCCGGCGCCAACCACTTTCGCACGCAGCTTCTGACCGCCGGACGTCGTTCCAACAAACCTGAAATCGTAAAAGCCGCTCACCTGGGCTTCGGGGCTCGGCCCTTCCCCGGGCGCCGGTAGCACGCGTTCCAACACCCATCGCGTCGGCCGCAGGGCGCTCCCTGCCATGAAACCGCCGAGCCCTGCGGTGACGCCGAGAGCCTTGGCGCGCCCGGCGAGGCCCTTTCCGGTGAGCATGGCTTCGTCATAACGGAAATCCCGTCCGTAGGAATAACCGCCCAACGCATTGGAGCGATGCACGATTCTGGTGTTGATCCCGGCCATGACAAAGGGAGCGGCCCAGGCTCCGTAATCGGGATCATAGGCTGCGGCGCGCACCCCGGGCTGACGGACATTCGGCGCGCCGGGCTGAGGGCATAGCAGATACGGATTTGCCAGCTGCTTGCGCAAGGCGGGGTCGGAGGCAGCCTCCTTGGCGATGTTCATTATGCTTGCAATGGTGCCGCCCGAGGCTCCGCCGCGCATCGCTTTAACGCGCATCGCGATTTGCGAGCAATATTCGCCGAAACGGTCGAGGGCTGCCTCTTGTAGAAAGAGGACCCCAAGGTCCGACGGGACGGAATCGAAACCGCAGCAATGTACGATGCGTGCGCCGGAGGCTTTCGCGGCAGACTCGTAGCGGTCGAGCATGCGCTTGATCCAGTGCACCTCCCCCGTCAGGTCGCAATAATCGGTGCCGGTCTCGGCGCAAACCTTGACGAGCGGTTCGCCATAGAGCGCATAAGGACCGACCGTCGAGATCACAAGACGGGCTTGCGCGCACATCGCGGCGAGCGCGGTCTCATCAGCCGCGTCGGCGACGATGAGCGGCAGGGCGGCTTGGCCTTCGCCAAGGGAGGCGCGCAGTTCTTGAAGCTTGGCCAGGGAACGGCCGGCAGCTGCCCATTTCAACGGCTGGCCCGCGCCTGGCAGTTCCGCGAGATAGCGGCAGAGCAACTTGCCGACGAAGCTCGTGGCGCCGAAAACGATGAGATCAAATTGAGCTTCGCGCATGGTCTCGGGACCTGTCTTCGCTGCTGGCGCCAGTTCGCGGGCACGCGTGGGTGAGCGATTGCTTCTACCACCACGCAGCCCTTAGGCGTAGAGCGATGTTGCAGGTGCGCATCCTGCTTGGTTAGGACGACTCACGGCACATCGCCGATGCTCGCCCGGTGGCGGCATGCCTCATGTGACGCTTGCGCGGGGGCCAAGCCCGCTTAGACGGCGAGCATTTGTCCTATCGCCGGTCCGCGGCCTCGAGGGCCAAAAGCCTGCCCGAAGCGTCTTTGCTGCCCAGGCTGGCGGCGACGCCGTACCAATATTTTGCCTTCTCCTTGTCGGGCTGAAGCCCGTTGATCTGATAGCTTGCCAGGAAAGCCGGGTCGAATGTCTGCGCCATGATGAGCGCGCCTTGGAGGCTGCCTTCCCTCGCCAAACGCGCATAGATGAGGCGCGCCGCGGTTATGTCGTTCTGCGTCAGAAGCCTGGAGGCGGTGTCCAGCAGCTGGCGTTCCTTGTCGGACGCAATGTGCGTGGATTTCGACAGTTGGCCGATGTCGGCCGGCGCCGGATCCGGCATGGCTGCGGTTTCAGTCGTCCCGGCCGGCTCGATAGGCAAGTCGGCCTTTGCTTTCGCCTTAGGCGCTTCAGCGGCGTCTTCGGCCCGCTTGGCGGGTGCCTGCGGCCGCAACTCGATCCTCACATGCTCGACGGCCGGGTCCGCAGTCTGGCCACGCAGCAGCTGCACTTCCAGTTTGAAGCTGCCGACATAGTCCTTTGGGGCGATGAGCCGCAGATTTTCCGCCTCATGAGCTGAAACGAGCCACGCTTCGGCCGCACGGAAACCGGAAGACAGCGAAAAGTTCTTTGGCAGACCGCGAAAAGACAGCAGCATGTAGTCCGTGGGCTTATGCGGCGGCACATTGATGTTGAGCTGCAGCGAGTCGCCCGCGTGCCCAACCAGATCGGCGACGGTAAATTGGCCCTGCATCTGAATAAGGGTCAGGGCGGGTATGGCATGGTCGGTGCCGCCTGTTCGGGCGCCGTCCCTTTTATACAGTACGGCGGCAATGCCCGCCCCGGCCTTTCCCGCCTCCTGCGCCAAGGTGCCGGCGAGCGCACCAGGTTGAATAGTGAGAGCGGCGGTCAGGATCGTACCCAGGGCGATGACGGATTTTAGGTGCCCAGTCACGCCATCGGCAGGCTTTCCACGGAGCGCACAGCCTGCGGCGCCAACCTCAGCGAATGAGCGGTTGCTGCCCATTAGCGGCTATCCGCCTGGTTACTTTGGAACGCCAGGAATTGCTTGAATTGAACGAAGAGCCGGTCCTTTTCCTTCGCGGTCATCGGCCCTTGCTGGTTCGAAGCTTTCTGATAGCTCTTCAGGAAATTCTCGAAGGCGGTCCGTACCTCAGTGTCGTTTTGCGGCGCCGGTTCGATACTGGCGGACACGACCTTCTTATTGCCGTTCAACCAATCCTGGGCAGGTTTGAAGCGCTTCCAGCCAGGCACGTCGACCGCGAGGTTGACCTCGTTCCATTTTGGATGACGCGACTTATTGTCAAACTCTTTGATTTTGCTGAAGAATTCCTGAACGAATTTTGCCAGTTTGCGATAGCGGACAGAGCCTTCGTCCCAATTGTAGACCGCCAGCACGGTTCGCGTCGCAATAGTGGGAACGGTCTGACCTTCCTGAATCAATTCAGGGTAGTGCTCATGCGTAAGGTCCGCCGGCAGATAACGCTTGTAGAGCTTGTCGCGATCGGCACCGGGAAGATCCTGCTCTGTCAATGCCAGGAAACGCACGCCATCGGCAGCCTTCAGTTTGCCAAGCGCGGATTGAGGAGCGCCGGTCAGGACGATATGCGCGTCGAGCTTATCGGTCTTCAGGAGTTGGATGGCATCGTCATTGTCGTGAAATGACTTGACCGTGTCGATGCCCATCATG
The DNA here is from genome assembly GCA_963842775.1 of uncultured Alphaproteobacteria bacterium. Lineage (GTDB taxonomy): Bacteria > Pseudomonadota > Alphaproteobacteria > Rhizobiales > Rhodomicrobiaceae > R-RK-3. The sequence goes on from CAWJHQ010000002.1 coordinate 58,668, forward strand.
TCGAAGATGATGTCGGCGGCGATATGGGTATGGCTGTTTTCCAGATTGAAACTAACTCTTTTTCCCCGGAGATCGGCAAAGCTCTTGATGTCCTGCCGCGCCGCGACGTGAAACTCGGAATTGTAAAGCTTCGTGATGTAGTGCACGCGGTTTTCGAGGTTTGCGTAAAGGGCCGGGTCCTTCTTCTTCAGATACTCGATGTGGTCCTGGTCGACCGTCGCCATATCGACGCCCTTGAGAAAAAGCAGGTCTTCAAGATTTTGAGCTCCGCCGACGCCCAATATAGGAAGCACGCGAAGTCCATTCGGCTTTAAGTCATTGACAACATTGCGAATATCTTCCGCAAAACGCGCGCAGGTACAGCTCATGCCGGACACCACGATTGAAACCGCGATCTGGTTTGTTTCCTGCTTGCGAAGTTCGTAGGGGGTAACGGCAGTTTGCGCGGTCGCATCGAAGCCCGCTAAACCTGCGAGCAGGAAGCCAATGAATAACTGGACCAGTTTGCGCATACGACAACTCCGAATATTTTTCTGAATTCAGCGACCCTATTACGACAAAAATAAGATTAAAATCGACGACATAATGATTTTTATCTGTCTGCCGTGTAGTGCAACCTGTGGTTGCGCTTTACTCACTTCGTGGTTTACCTAGATTGCTTTATCAATCTGATTTGTATGCTTATGATGCGCTCCTCCTTGCCACTCTCGTGGTTCTCATAATTGCCTCTTCGCCCCACGCAGAGTGCATCTGGACACCAAAAACTCTGGAGTATTGGTAATGTCTGAGCGTACACCGGTTTCCGAACCCGAATTACGGCTCGATAGCGATCGCCGAGGTTTTCTGCAGGTCGCTACAGCAGCCACGGTGGGAAGCGTCCTGGGTTTTTCTATTCCCTTCCGCAAAAATCTTAAGGACGGCTTTGTGCCGATTGCTCTTGCCCAGGATAAACCTAGTCTTTTGCCCGGGAAGGAAGGGCTGGTCTCGGTCGGGGACAAGCCCATCAACATGGAAACTCCGCCGCATCTGCTGGACGACGAGTTCACCCCGGCCAATCGCCTCTTCGTTCGCAACCACGGTGCGATCCCCGAGAACAAGGACATAGCGGATAAGGACTGGACCCTGACCATAGATGGTGAGGTCAATAATCCTGCGAAATTCACGATAGCTGATCTTAAGAAAGACTTCGAAAACGTTAAGCTTCGACTGCAGCTCGAATGTGCTGGCAACGGCCGCGGGTTCTTCCAGCCTGCGGCAAGCGGCAATCAATGGACCTTTGGAGCGATCGGCTGTCCCGAATGGACCGGCGTGCGGCTCCGTGACGTGCTGCAAAAATTAGGCTTGAAGAGTTCAGCGGTCTATACGGGGCACTACGGCAACGATGTGGATCTGTCGGGCGATACCAAAAAGGATAGTCTTTCCCGCGGCGTACCGATCGCCAAGGCGATGGACGAACACAACCTCATCGCTTGGGCAATCAACGGCGAGCCGCTGCCGCTGGGGAATGGCTATCCGCTGCGGCTCGTCATTCCCGGCTGGCCGGGATCGACGTCGCAGAAATGGCTGACCCGGATCTGGATCCGCGACAAGGTCCATGACGGGGCCCGGATGGCCTCTCCGGCCTATAGGATGCCGAAATATCCGGTAGCTCCCGGCGCCACGGTGCCTAAGGAGGATATGGCCATCATGGAATCCATGCCGGTCAAATCACTCATTACCGCGCCAGCGACCGGCGCCAAGGTCAAGGCCAAGGAGGCGTTCGAAGTGCGCGGTCACGCCTGGGCGGGTGATCTCGACATCAAGGACATGCACGTCTCGGCCGATTTCGGCGCGAACTGGCAAAAGGCCGATCTCGCCAAGCCTGCAAACAAATATGCCTGGCAGCGCTGGAAGGCGCAGATTACGCTGCCGCAGGCTGGCTATTACGAGATCTGGGCCCGGGCGACGGACGGGAAAGGCAATATGCAGTCTCAAGTCGTTCCAGGCTGGAATCCGAACGGATATGGCAACAACATGCAGCACCGGATCGCGGTGTTTGCGTCATAGGACACCATCTTGCGATATGATCATCCAGAGCGTTCTGAAGGGATCGGAGCGCATCAGGCTTCAGAGCCGTGGGTTCGCAAATTGGCATTGATGAAGACGATCGTTTGGGCGGCGCGCTATGGAGCGTCCGCCCTTCTTCTTTGCCTGACGATTGCAAGTGTCGCCGCTCCGGCGGGCGGGCAGGGCTATGATCCGACCGCGCGCGCCGGTGCGACCGGCAATGTCAATCCGCTCGATCCCCGCGCCGCGCCGCAGGGCGGGGCTTCCGCGCCGAAATACGACCCCGATGATCAATATGCCGGCATGCCGCGGACCGAGGGCGTCGAGACCGTCTTCGCACAATGCAGCTATTGCCATTCGCCGTTTCTGATCATGCAGCAGCGACTGTCACGCGAGCGCTGGGACGAGGTGGTCAGACTGATGGTCGAGGAGAAAGGCATGCCGGAACCCGATCCTGCGGACCGGCAGGTCATTCTGGACTATCTGGCCAAATATTTCTCGGGAGCGCCCGCCCCCGTCGGCCAGGCAAAGCAATAGGTTCCGGGCGCGTAGCACCCCTCGAAGGTAATCGCGTTAACAACAGAGGCTCGGCCGTGCTTACACGCCCTTATGCGTCTTGACGTCGAAGAACAGCGCCTGGCTGATAATCGCCTTGACCGTCTTTGGATCGAAGGGCTTGGGAATCAGAAAGGCCGGTTCCGGCCGCTCGCCGGTGAGCAGCAATTCGGGATGGCCGGTGATGAAGATCACCGGCAGATCCAGCGAGCCGAGAATCTCATTGACCGCCTCGACGCCTGACGACCCGTCATCGAGCTGAATGTCCGAAAGGATCAGCTCCGGCTGTTCCTTTTCGACCAGATTGAGCGCCTCGCGATGGGTCCGCGCGATGCCGGTGACATGGTGGCCCAGGCTTTCGACGAGGATCTGCAGATTGGCCGCGGTGAGCGGTTCATCCTCGATAATGAGAATGGCGGCGGGCGCGAGCTGCTCGGCGATTTCGCGATCGGCTTGATCGATCAGGCCTGCGACACCGCTGACGTCGACCCCGAGAATCTGCGCGATCTCGGCTGGGGCGAAACCTTCGACGCTGAGCAGCAGAAAGGCCTGCCGCGGCTCCGGCGTGATCGTCTGAATGCTATGAACGGCTTCGGTTGCCGTCGGATCGAAGTTCAGAACCGTATGGACATCGTCCAGCGAATTCCACATTTGCAGAAAGAGCTTATAGAGCCCGACCCGAGACGCTAAACCCTCCGGAAAGATCGACGCATCCGCGACCAGGGCTTCCAGTACGGCGACCACATAAGCATCGCCACTCGCCTGCGAGCCGGATAGCGCGCGCGAAAACCGCCGAAGATGGGGCAGATGCGGCGCAATTTCCTGAGAAATCGGCATGAATGGCAATTCCTTTTTTCTTAAGTGAAGATTTCAAATTCCCTTTATAGTAAGCACGGCTCCTCTGCCAATGTGAAAATTTGTTGCGCCGCGCTCACTTTCGTGCTTGGCGGGAGGGGGAAATACGGATCGCGAGTGCAAATGGGTAAGAACGACGAAATGGCCGCAGCTCCGCCGGGATCGGACGACGATGAGACGAGGGACGATGCCGCAGAGACGGCCGCCCCGGACAATTCCGAGCAGCTTGATCACGAGGAAAAAGAGGAGGCCGCGAATCTGGCCGGCCTGAGCGCCCAGTTGCGCGGCCTGTATAAGGGGCTTTTGGATGAGCCGATCCCCGATCGCTTCATGCAGCTTCTCAAAGAGCTGGAAAGCAAGGAATCGGAGACGAGATGACATCTCCTTCCCAGACCTTGCGCGACGATCTCGTCAAATCGATACCCAGCCTGCGCGCCTTCGCCATTTCGCTTTGCCATAATCGGACCGAAGCGGACGATCTCGTGCAGGAAACATTGATCCGCGCCTGGAACAATCTCTCCAATTTTCAGGAAGGCACCAACCTGAAGGCTTGGCTGTTCACCATCCTGCGCAATAATTTCTACAATGGCCTGCGCCGGCAGAAGCATCAGAACGAATATGCGCGGACCATGGACAGCTCCCAATTCGTCGTCCAGGCCTCGCAGGACAAGACGCTGGAATTCGGCGACGTCATGCGCAACCTCGGAGACTTGCCGCCGGATCAGCGAGAGGCGCTAATCCTCGTGACGGTTGAAAATATGTCCTATGAGGAAGTCGCGGTCATTTGCGCTTGCCCCATCGGAACGGTAAAAAGCCGCGTCAATCGCGCGCGGGCGCGCCTCGAAGCCTTGATGGAAGGTGCACAGCAGAAATCCGCCGTCTCGAATTGATTCGCCTTCCTCTTCCCTGTCTTAGAGCCAAATCCCCTCCACTTTCTTCGCGCTTCCCGGAACTCTCTTTTCGTCCACGCATTACTCGGCTGCCCGGACGTTGGAGCGCGGGCCAGTGAAAGCGGAGGACGACATCAATGGGAAATCTTCTTCAATACGCCATTATATTTCTCGTCATTGCCCTCGTCGCTGCCGCCGTGGGATTCGGCGGCGTGGCCGGTGTGGCGATGGACGGTGCCCGGATCCTGTTCTGGGTCTTCATCATACTTTTCGTAATCTCGTTGATCGGCGGCCTGGTACGGCGCGGCTAACGATAGGCTGCCGCGGACGGCGCGCGGCAAGCGAACCTGAAAGCTTCTGACCATCCACGGGAGATCGCAGATGGACTGGAACCGTATTGAAGGGAACTGGAAACAGTTCAAAGGTAGTGTGAAAGAGCAGTGGGGCCAGCTTACCGACGACGATCTGGATAGGATCGATGGGCGGCGCGAGCAGCTCGAAGGCAAACTGCAGGAGCGGTACGGCAAGGCCCGGGACGAAATCCGGAGTGAAGTCGACCGCTGGCTCGACCGCACGGCTTAAATTTTCGTAAGGTCGGCGGCAAGTGGTTCGCCGACCTTGTCAATCCTTCTGAAAACTCTCAATTTAACGCCGCCAAGGTTGGGTATCGTTCAACAGAATGAAAAGGAACGATGAGATGAAATCAACTCTTCTAGCAGCGGTGTTCGTTGCTTTCGCCACACAGGCGATGGCCCAGTCCACCGACAGCGCCTTCAAACTCACGCAAGGGCGCCAACGAATGGCGCATCGCGAATTACATCGGCCAGCCGATCGTGAACGCTGTCGGGCGAGAAAATCGGCGATGTCAGCGACATGGTGTTCGACCGCAGCGGCAAGATCACCACGGTCGTGATCGGTGTGGGAGGGTTCCTGGGTCTGGGCGCCAAGCAAGTAGCGCTTCCCTTCGAGGCCGTCACCTATTCGGAACAGAACGGCGAACGTCAAATCATGGTCCCTCTGACCAAGGAAGCTTTGCAAGCCGCACCCGATTATACGCTCACGGAAAAGACAACCTTTGATAAGGTCAAGGAGCGGGCCGGAGAAGTGGCGGAAAAAGCTTCGGAGAAAGCAGGCGAATTGAAGGACCAGGCTGTCAAAAAGATAGAGGAATATCGCAAGGAAGATCCGAACGCGCCTGCGCCTGCACCCGCACCGCGCTGATGCCGGTATCGATCCTTTTCAACTGAGCTGATTATACCGGGCGCCCCTAAGTCCATCGACTTCGGGGTGCCTTCATCGCGTCAGGTTCAAAATCAGGCATGTGGACGGCGAATTCTCTCAAACGGTTTGACCTCTCGCGCATTCCGCATGCGCCGATCCTGCTGGGATCGGCCTTCGCATTTCTGGTTCTGACCGTTCTGGTCTCCATGGCCCTGCTGGACCACACCCAGCGCGAGCGGGATCGGTTGGTGCAGACGATCGACACTCAGGACCGGCTCGATGAACTCCTCGCGTTCATGCGCCGTATGGAAAGCGGCCAGCGCGGCTATTTGCTGACCGGTGATCCGCAATTTCTCGACATCTACAATGATACGCGGACGCAAGTTCTCGCCAGGCTCGCCGTGGTCGAGCAGGCTGTCAGCGGTGATGCCTCGCAGGCAGAGAGCATGCAGCGTCTCAAGCCGCTTGTTCAGGGTAAGCTGGACGAGATGTCCGAGAGCTTGCGATTGTATGATTCTGGGCAGCGCGAAGCAGCGGTCGGGCTGTTGCGCAGCGGTCTCGGCCTTCGTTACATGGACGGCATTCGTGATATCGTCCTGAAGATTGCGACGGATACAAACGAGCAGCGCAAGACCCAACACGATGTGGCACGCCAGCAGGAGCGATGGCTCCTCGGGGTGAATATCGTTTCGGTGATGCTCATTCTGATCCTCGCGGCGGTTTCGCTGTTTGTCGTTCGCCGGGCCAACGTGACCATGCGCCGCGCGCAGCAGGTTCTGAAGGATGCCAACGCCGAATTGGAGGCTAATGTGGCCGCCCGAACGGCGGAGCTCACGGCAGCCAATGAGGAAATCCAGAAATTTGCTTATATCGTCAGCCACGACCTGCGTTCGCCGCTCGTCAACATCATGGGCTTCACCAGCGAGTTGGAGGCATTGAAGGGCGACCTGTTTGAAGGCTTGAAATCTTCCCCTGCCGGTGACACGAACGGTGCCGATGCCCATGCCGAAGCGATGAATGGTGCGGTCCCGCCCGCCCGTCTCGAACAAGATTTCGACGAAGCGCTGGGTTTCATCAAGGCGTCGATCACCAAGATGGACAGGCTGATCAATGCGGTGCTGACGATTTCACGTGAAGGCAGCCGTACGCTGCAGCCCGAGCCGATCGATATGAACGAGATGTTCCAGACGATCACCTCGGCCGTCGCGCACCAGGCGCAGGAGGCGGATGCCGCAATCGACGTGGCCGCCTTGCCGACCATCGTCTCCGACCGTTTAGCCATCGAACAGGTTTTCTCCAATCTGGTCGATAACGCGCTTAAATATCTGCGCAAGCGGCGTGCAGGGGCAGATTCGCATAAAGGCGAGGAATCAGGGCAACAAGGTGGTTGTCGAGATCAGCGACAATGGACGCGGGATTGAACGGCGCGATCAGGCCCGGATATTTGAGCTGTTCCGGCGAGCAGGCGTACAGGACAGGCCGGGCGAAGGCATGGGCCTCGCGCATGTGCGGGCGCTGGTCCGCAGGCTTGGGGGCTCGATTACGGTGGACTCTACGCCCGGTGAGGGCAGTGTCTTTCACGTGTCGCTGCCCCGGACTCTGCACAGCGAAGGAAAAAGGATAAGCGCATGAACAACGCTGTAACCATCGTCATGATCGAGGATGACGAGGGACACGCCCGGCTGATCGAAAAGAACATCGTTCGGGCCGGCGTCAAGAATCCCATACTGCACTTCCCGACTGGGAAGTGCCGGAATGGACTATCTGCGAAAACAATCAAGGTACGGGAAGCCTGCTCATCCTGCTCGATCTCAACCTGCCGGACATGACGGGCATTGATATCCTGCAGAGTCTCAAGGCCGACGAAGCACTGAAAAAGGTGCCGGTCATCGTTCTGACGACGACGGACGACAAGCGGGAGATCGAACGCTGCTACGAACTCGGCTGCAGCGTCTACATCACGAAGCCGGTGGAATATGAGCAATTCGCTCACGCTATTCGCCAACTCGGGTTATTCTTCTCCGTGATCCAGGTGCCGGAGACCTCATGATGGAAGATGCTGGCATCCACGTCCTGTTTATTGACGACGATGAAGCGCTTGGCCACCTTGTCAAAAAGGATCTGGAACGGCATGGCTTCGGCGCGGAGCTCGCCTCTGACGGCGCCAGCGGGCTGAAGCGCATCGAGGCCGGCGGTATCGACGCCGTCGTCCTGGACCATCATCTTCCGGATCAGGACGGGCTGACCATCCTGGTGGAAATTCAGAAATTGCCCGACCCGCCACCCGTCATCTATCTCACTGGCGCCCAGGACAGCAAAACCGCCGTCGCCGCACTGAAGGCGGGTGCGACCGACTATGTGATCAAGGACGTTCGGGGTGAGTTTCTCGCGCTTTTGCGGGCGGACATCGAAGCAGGGATACAATCCGCCAATCTTCGCCGGGCGAAGGAAGCCGCAGAGGCGGAAACAGCAGCGGCACGGGATCGCTACAAGGCGCTGGCACAGGAGCGCGCGGTACTGCTGCGCGAAGTCAATCATCGGGTCAGCAACAGCCTTCAGCTCATCGCTTCCCTCTTGCAATTTCAGGCGCGTGGCGCGACCCCCGAAATTACCGATGCCCTGATGGAGGCGCATGGCCGTGTGCTTGCGGTCGCCAAGGTGCATCGCAGCCTTTATACCTCGCCGAATGTGCAGTCCGTATCGCTGCACCGCTATATCGAGGCGCTGGCGGAAGATATCGAAAACGCTGCTGGCGATGACGACGGAGGCGACTCTTTCACCGTCGTGGCGGATGCGATCGAGATCGAACCGGATCGCGCGGTCGCCGTCGGGGTGATGCTGACGGAACTGGTCCTGAACGCACGCAAGCACGCCTATCCGGATGGAAACGGCCCTATCCGCGTGAGGCTGCAAGCGGTCGAACCGAACCGCAGCGTGCTCAGCGTCGAAGATGACGGCGTCGGCCTTGTCAATGGCCACGCGCAGGACTCAAGCGGGTTGGGCAGCATCATCATCAAGGCGATGGCGCAGAAGCTCGGCGCGGAAGTTCGTTACGATCCGAGCCACAAGGGGACGCGCGCCGTTATTGCCTTTGACCCGACATCGTCGTTGGCTCGCCCGGCGACGAGCGAGTGAAAAGCGTAGCGTTGCTCGAGCGGGATCGGTTGAAATGGAGAGATCGAAGCCGGAGGCCCGCTCTATTCTTTGCTGGTCGCGCGATCGGACGGAAAACGGATTCCACTTTTCCTGATCGCGCTCTAATTGCTGATATCGATTTCGTCAGCCAGGGGCGGGTGGCGCTTGAATTCGACCGGCGCGCCGCGTACCGCGAAGCCGGCTCCGTCGAAGCTGTGCAGCAACAGCCGAAAGCATTCCGGCAACACCTCTATCAGCCAAAACCCATTCGGTTCGCCCCGCATCCTGGTCGAGAGGGCCGTTGGCGCGCCCACGGCAATCACCGTTCCGGCGGGTTGCGGCAGAGCGACGGCATAAGCCTGGTGGATATGGCCGGACAGCAGCATTTCGACATGCTGCTCGGCGAACATCGCGAAAGCCCGCGCGGCGCGGCGCACCGGCCTCGCGCGAGGGAAGCCCTCGATCGGCGACAAAGGGTGATGGGTCGCGACGATACGCGTCTTTTCCGGTGGTGCCTGCGCGAGAAGCAGGCGCGCGGCTGCAACGTCACGCCGGCGCACAGTGCCGTCCTGCCATCTCAGACCAGGTTGCCAGATCGCAGTGGTATTCAGGCCCAGGACATACGATTGTTCGTCTTCGAACACCGGCATGAGTTTCGCGCCGGATGCACGAGAATAGCGGGCGAACGGATTGGTGAAGCGTTCGAAAATGCTCCAGACCGGAAGATCGTGATTGCCCGGCAGCACCAGAAGCGGCGCTCTCAGCCCCTCAAGCCAGACCTTGGCGTCGGCGAATTCACTGCGTGTGGACCGCATGGTGAGGTCACCGGCTACAATAATGAGATCCGGCTGGAGGTGCTCCAGGTCCCGAGCGAGCCGTTCGGCAAGCTGCGGTGGGACAGAACCGAAATGCAGATCGGCGATGAGCGCGATCCGCGTCATGCCGCGGTCTTTTTCGGCATGAGGACGGTCAGGGCCTTCGGCCGAATGCGGTATTGCAGCGGCGTTTCGAGCGTCAGCAACTCGCCGTCATTCGCAACGCGGAGCCGCCTGTTTTTGGAGTAAATCGTGACCTTCTCCAGCTCGCGCGCCTCCAGATCCGGATCACCCTTCCAAAAGCCCAGCGAGGCGCGCAGCAGCAGCCAGATAGTGCGCGGCACGGTCCGATGCTTGGAGATGTACAGGCCGAGGCGGGCCTCATCGAGCGCCCGTCGCTTGAGAAAGAGATTAGCACCCTCGCTATACGCATTATTGGAGACGACAACCGTGAGCGCTCGATGCGCCTTCGCGGCCTCCTCGTCGTCGACCAGAATGGCGAGCCGCCGCGCGCCCCTGGCAATCTCCATCGGCATCGCGGCATAGCCTCTAAGCCGTTCGCCGAGCGGCCGTCCACGAAGCTTCGCGCGGCGCTCTGTAACCATTGGCGGCAGGCCGATGAAGGAATTGCAGAGGAAAATATGCCCGTTGACCTCACCGACATCGATCTTATGCGGTTCCGCCTCGGCCAGCAGGCGCAGGGCGGCATCAACATCGGCGGAAAGGCCCAGATCGCGCGCGAGCCGGTTCATGGTCCCGAGCGGGAGAATTCCGAGCGCGCTCCGGTGGCCGAGAAGCTCCGCCGCCGCGGCGTTCACCGATCCGTCGCCGCCGCCGATAATAAGGGCATCGTAGTCGCGCTTCGCCGCGTCCCGAAAACGCCCGCCAATTTCCTTTGGCTCCACCGTCTCCACAGTGATGTCGTGTCCGGCGCTTTTAAATGTTTCGGCCAGCTTCTGCTCGAAAACCTCCGCGCCGGCGCCGATGATCGTGCCGGCGTTTCGGTTTAAAATGGCATGTATGCGCATCGGGAGTGCACGGCCTCTGCTGGACAGCGGGCCTGGAATGGCTCCGGTCTCGAAGAAACAGCGCACAAGGCTTGCGGTTCAATCGCGAGTGCACATTCACGCCGTTCGCGTATCCGTGCACTCGTCTTTTCGTCAAACGAATTTTGCCAAACTCCAGCCTATCGTTTCCATTTGGATCGATGCACTGAAGCGGGTTGCAATGCTGCGAAGCGGCGCAACTCATACCCGCCGAGCTGTTCTGTTATGCCTCCAGATTGCTCTTCAGACGCAGCAACAGCGCCATGAGAGTGTCGAGCTCAGCCGGCGTGAACGCCTGGATGGCCGACTCATATTCGAGACGCGCGATCGGGAGGGCGCGCAGGAACAGATTGCGTCCCTTCTGCGTAATTGAAATCTCGACAGCGCGCTGATCGCGTGGGAGGGCACGGCGCTTAACCAGGCCCTCCTGTTCCATCTGAGTCAGCCAGCGGCCGATTGTGGAATGGGGCACAAGCGTCGCGTTGCTGAGCTCACGAATGTTCAACGGACCGCGCTGCGAGGTTACAAGCAGCACGCGCCATTGCTCGAACGTCAGTCCGATGGGCTGCAGGCGCTGCCCAAGGCGCTGATTCCACTTCGCAATCGAGGTGTCGAGCAGATAGGGAAGGGCATTCAGCGGGTTCATGGTGGTCTTGGGCTGATCTGTCGTGGCAGCCGTAGCCGCGTGGTCGTCCATGGTATATCCTGATTGCCGGTATCGCCACAGCCCGTACGGCTGCCGCGGATCTTCTATAGGTACCGCAAACTCGATCGTAGTGCACCACTTTCAGCGTGGCATGAACAATTTCCATATGGTTATAATCAAATGGAGGAAACTTTTATTCCGAGGGCAGCGAGGTTCGCTCGCCAAATCGCAAGATATATAGTAGCAGATGCGTTATGGTGATTTATCACTTCCTTAGGGGAAACAGTTATTTTTGCCCATGCTACCAAAAGTCGGAATAATTTTTAAGTCCTATGAACGGCTTGCCTGCATTATGCATTACGCCCGCCGCGCCGAGGAGGTGGGGCTGGATGGTGGATTCTGGATAGCCGAAGCGTATCACTGGTTTCGACAGTATGGCCACGAAGCCCGGGGCGCGATGGTGACGCTCGCCGCGGCCGCGACCGTGACCAAGACCATCCCGATCGGTCTCAGCATCGGATCGCCCTATATGCGCCACCCAGTGGTGCAGGCTTCCGAGGCTTGCGCGCTGGACGAGCTGTCCGGCGGTCGCTTCGTCATGGGCATGGGAGCGGGCAAAGTCGGCATCAATTATATCGGTGTTGATCTGAAGGAGCAGCCGCCCGTCAAGGTGCATCGCGAGGCCATCGAGATTTTCCGTAAGGTCGTCAAGGGCGAGCCCTATGACTACAAGGGCGAGATGTTCACCAGCTCGATGCCCGGAATTCCACCCGAGCGCCGCTTTCACCGCGATTACATTCCTGTTTGTATCGGCGCGACCGGGCCATTTATGCAAAAGCTTGCAGGCGAGATCGCCGACGGCTTGATGCTGCCGGGGCTGACATCGCCCGGCTTTGTGAAAATGTCGCTGAAAAATCTTGGCGAAGGCTTTGCCAGGGCGGGCAAGACGAAGCCGGCGGACTATCCGGTGGGCGCGGTTATCCTGTCCAGCATTTCGCGTGACGGCAAGAAGGCCAAGGACGCCGCTCGCGCCTATGCCGCGACCTACGTCGTCAACAAGATCCGCAACATTCAGAACGACGATATCCTGTCGAGTTCGGGGATCCCGGAAGAGGAGCTTGCGCCGCTCCGCGCGCAGATCGCCTCGGGCAATGAAGACATCACCGATCTGGTCACCGACAGCATGCTCAGCCGGTTCGGTGTCGTGGCTGGGACGCCTGATGAAGCCGCCAAAATTCTGCAAGGGCTTGGTCAGTGCCGGTCTCAGCCTGCCACTGATGGAACTCGTCGGACAGGATGAGCAGGCGGTGCTGGAAGCCATCGAGCTGCTGGCCAGCGATGTCGTCCCACAGCTTGGGCCCGTTGGAGGCGCTGCATGAAAATTGGTGTCGTTGGATCGGGCGCGATGGGCTCGCTGTTCGGCGCGCGCCTTATCGAGGCCGGTGCCGATGTCGTGCTGGTTGACACCGACCGCCCGCACATCGAGGCGATGCAGCAGCATGGGCTGGTTTTCGACGATAGCGGCGAGACGCGCCACATTCCGGTGAAGGCGACTGCCGACCACGCAGAAGCGGGGCCGGTGGATCTCATCATCTTCTTCGTCAAACATCCGCATACGCGCCAGGCCATCCGTGACGCGCGGCCGATGATGCATGACCGGACCTATGTCTGGACACCGCAAAACGGCGTCGGCAATGTCGAGCTGCTCGCCGAAATCGTGCCGGAGAGCCGTATTGCCAAGGGCCTGACCAGTTCGACATCGGTCGTGACGGCGCCGGGACGCATCGTCAATAATTTCCGCGGCACCACCGAGACCTTCATCTGGCCGGTTGACGGCGGCAGCCACGGCCCGCTCGGCGAACTGGCCGAGTTGATGACCCATGCGGGTCTGCCGACCTATCTTGCGCCCGACATCGACTATCGCATCTGGCGCAAGCTCTGCGTCAACACCACGCTCACCGCATTGACCGCCGCGATCAATACCGCCATCGGGCCCATCGGCGAGAGCGAAGCCGGCCAGCGGCTGATGCGCGCCATCGTCGAGGAGGTCGTCGCTGTCGCCAACGCCAAGGGCATTCCGCTGACGTTCGACGATGGGTTCGGCTATGTCGAGGAATTGCGCGCCAAGGCCTTCGAGCATATCGGTTCGACGACGATGGACATGCAGGCCAAGCGTCCCACCGAGATCGAGGCTATGAACGGCGCGGTGGCGCGGGAAGGTCAGCGCCTCAATATTCCGACGCCAGCAAACGCCGTAGTGGCGGAGATCGTGCGCATTCTGGAAGCGACCCGCCCGAACCGGCTGACAAACCCCATCTGACGGAGCAATTAGCCCCGCGCATGATCGGGATTTTAAGCATCATTCCGAAAATGGTTGTTCGAGAAAAATGATACGTAGACAGATAAATTGAGCGGGCGTTTATTGGGCGACCGGCGAATGCATATTTAGAACCCGTGATCCCTGAGCAGGAAACTTGATGGGCGTTGTGCTGGGCATCGATGTGGGCGGCACCTTCACCGATTTCCTCGAAATTGGTGGAACGGGTGGCGCGCGCGTCGTGAAAGTGCCCTCGATCCCCGCCGAGCCCGCCGACGGCGTCATGACCGGCCTCACGCTGCTTGCAGGAGGCATGCAACGCCTCTCCGCTTATATGACCAATGTCGAACTGATCGTGCACGGAACGACGATCACCACCAATGCGATCATCACGCGCCGCCACGCGAAAACGGGCTACGTCACCACCAAAGGCTTTCGCGATATACTGAACTCGCGCCGGGGACTGAAGCGCAACGCATTCACCGCAAAGGAAGCACCGCCCGAGCCAATCGTTCCGCAATATCTGGTCCGTACCGTCGATGAGCGGCTGGATAAATCCGGCGCCGTAATCCAGCCGCTGGCGGAGAACGATGTGCGCGAAGCGGCGGCCCATTTCCGCCGGGAAGGCGTCGAGGCCGTGGCGGTATGCACGATGTTCTCTTTCCTGAACCCGGTGCATGAGCAGCGCATCAAGGCGATCCTCGAAGCAGAGTTGCCGGGTGTTTATGTCACGGCATCGAGCGAAGTGCTGCCGCAACTCCGCTTCTATGAGCGGGGCTCGACCACGGTTTTCAACGCTTGCGTCGGCCCGCTGCTGCGCAACTATATCGACCGGCTTTTGGCGCGGCTCGGCGAAAGCGGATTTCGCGGGCGGTTCCTCACCATGCAGTCGAATGGCGGCGTGATGCCGCCGGAAGCGGTGAAAGTGTCCGCCGCCAGTACGCTGCTTTCGGGGCCGGCAAGCGCGCCGGTCGCCGGCCTGTTCTTCGCCAAGCCGTACCAGATTCCCAATCTCATCACCGTCGATATGGGCGGCACGAGCTTCGATGTCTGCCTCATCCGCGATGGCCGTCCAGCGATAACCAGCCAATCCGAGGTCGCCGAATATGCGCTGGCGCTTCCCGCCCTCGATATTCACGCGATCGGGGCGGGCGGGGGCAGCATCGCCAAGCTCGCGGCCGGGATGCTGGAAGTCGGTCCGGAAAGCGCGGGCGCCTCGCCTGGGCCGGCCTGTTATGGCGAGGGCGGCACCCTGCCGACCGTCACCGACGCCAATCTTGTGCTCGGCTATCTGAACCCCGACAATTTCCTCGGCGGGGAGAAAAAACTGCATATCGCGGCCGCCGCCCGCGCCATCGAGGCCAACATCGGCAAGCCGCTGGGCCTCACGCCTGCGCAGGCGGCGCTTGGAATGATACGCGTCGTGGACGCGAAGATGGCCGACGGCGTACGGGCGGTGTCCGTGGCGCGGGGGTTCGATCCGCGCGACGCCTGCCTTGTCGCAGCAGGCGGCGCCGGGCCGCTGCATGCTTGCGGCATCGCCGATGAACTCGGCATGGAGCTGATCCTCGTACCTCGCGCGTCGTCCGTGTTCTGCGCCACGGGGATGCTGGCGACCGATCTGCGGCAGGATGTCGTGCGTCACGCCTCGATAAGGCTGAGTGACGGGGCGCGTGCGGCTGCCGCGCTGAACGAGCATCGGGCGGAACTGCTGCGGAGCGGCGAGGACATTTTCGCCAGCCAGCAAGTCGCGCCCGAACGCCGCGCCTTGGAATTCGCCGCCGAGATGTTGTTCGAGGGCCAGTTCAACACAATCGAAACAAGGTTGCCGGTGCTCGATGCGGGCCCCGTTACCGAAGCCGACCTTCCAAATGTGCGCGCGGCATTCGAAGCTGCCCACCGTGAGATCTACGGCTATGTGCTGGAAGGCGAACCGATCGAGATCCGGTCACTGCGGCTTGCCGTGATCGGACGCACCGTCCCGCTGCAATTCCCCTCGCTTGAAATGGCGACGGCTCCTGCCGAGGCGGCCTTGAAGGGCGCGCGTGCGGCCTGGTTCGACGGCGCTCAGCTGGAAGTCGCCGTCTACGACGGCGCGCGGTTCTCCGCCGGCCATATCGTCGACGGCCCGGCGCTCGTCGAGCATGCGACGACGACGATCAAGATCGCGCCGGACTGGCGGGCCTGCGTCGACGAAATCGGCAATCTGCTGATATGGCGGCATGCGCAAACCCTCGACGAGGCGATTGCCCGGTTGCAAGTGCGGAAGGGGTGAGGAGCATGTTCGGCCTATTCGCCCCGAAAACGCCAGCCCTCGATCCGGTGCTGACCGCCATCATCCGCAACCGGCTGGCCGCCATCGCCGAAGAGATGGCGCAGACCCTGATGATGACCTCTCGCTCGGGCATCTTCGCCGAAGCGCGCGATTTCGTCACCGGCATTTGCGACGCGCAAGGCCGGCTGCTGGCGCAGAGCCGCTACTTCCCGGGCTTCGCCTGCGCGCTGCCCTACCTGATGCCGCACATCCTCGCCAAATATGACGGCCGACTGGCCGAGGGCGACATCATCATCACCAACGATCCCTATCAGGGGAACAGCCATCTGCCCGATATGAACGTCCTGAAACCGGTATTCGTCGGCGGCGAACCGCGCTTCTGGGCGATCGCCAAGGGGCATATGGCCGATATCGGCGGGGCGGGCGTCGCAGGTTACGATCCACAGGCCGAAACCGCTTGGGACGAAGGCGTTATCATTCCGCCGTCCAAGCTTTACGCACGAGGCGTGCTGCAAGCCGAGTTTCTGGAGCTGATCCTGAAGCAGCTCAAACTGCCTGACATTGTGCGCGGCGACATCATGTGCGAGGTCGGCGGGGTCAATATCGGCGAGCGCGGGTTGCATACCCTTATCACGCGCTATGGGCTGGAGACGGTCGAGCGGCATATCGAGGCCTATCTCGCCGCATCGGAACGTCATATGCGCGCGCGCATCGAGGCCATTCCTGACGGCGTCTATCGGGGCGAAAAGGCCATCGACGACGATGTCGCGAGCGACAAGCCGCTGACTATCCGCGTTGACGTCACCATCAAGGGCAGCGAAGCCGCCTTCGATTTCAGCCGCAGCGATCCGCAAAGCCCGCGCTATATGAATTCCACCGACGCCTTCACCCGCTCCATGGCGACGTTGACGCTGTTCGCCACACTGGAGCATGAGGAGAGCAATCACGGCTCGGTGCGTCCGCTCAGCTTCGTCAACCCGCAAGGGCTGTGCACCAACGCCGCCTTCCCCGCCTCGACCGTGCTCACCACCTGCTCCATGGCGGAATGCGTCCAGGAAGCGGTGCAGCTCGCCCTCGCCCAGGCAGTGCCCGAAAAGGTCGCCGCGCCGAGCACAAAACTGATTTTCCCGCTGATCGCCTATATGCATCCGGAGAAAAAGCGGCTGGATGTTAATGTAGACTTCTTCTTTCGCTGCAACGCTTCCGGTGGAACGCGGGGCTTCGACGGCTGGGAACAAGGCGGCCCTGCGCAGGAAATGGGGATGGGGCGCTGCCCCGATCCGGAGATCCACGAGATGACCCATCCGGTGCGCATCGAGCGTTTCGAGCAAGAAATCGATAGCGCCGGCGCGGGCGAATTTCGCGGCGGCAACGGACATGTCTACCGGGTGCGGCATCTGGTCGCGAGCGAGCGGGCCACGGTATTCGGCTCAGGCAGCAAACCGCATGCGGTGCCGAGCGGACTGTTCGGCGGCCAATCGCCGGAGCCGAGCCGATTGACGATCGAGCGGGCGGCGGGCGGGCGCGAGACCATCGCGCTCAACAGTTTCTTCTCGGTGAACGAAGGCGATGTGATCGAGCTGCGCGAAATGGGCGGGCCCGGCTTCGGCGATCCGATGGCACGCGATCCCGGGCGGGTAGCGCAGGACGTGCGCGACGGATATCTGTCCACCGCGAAGGCAAGCGAAACTTACGGCGTCGCATTGAATGCGGATGGCACGGTCGATCAGACCGGCGACGAACAGGCTGCGCGAGGGGCATAAGGCGCGATGAGCCAGGCCAGCTATACCATGCAGCCTGCCATGGCCGGCATCGCGGAGCGCCTGCTGCGCAACTGGGATCGTGCGGTCGTGCCGCTCATCTTCCTGGTGATGGTGCTCGCGTTCTTCGCCGCCGATCCGAATTACCTCTCGGCCACCAACATCATCAATGTGCTGAACCAGGTCTCGATCCTTTCGGTCGTTGCCGTGGGCGCGAGCGTCGTCATTTTCGCGGGCGGCTTCGATCTTTCGGCGGGGGCGGTCGTGGCGCTTTCCGGCGTGGTCGGCGCGCTCACCGTGGAGCAGACCGGCAGCGTTCCGCTCGCCGTCGCTGCGGGCATCGGCGCAGGGCTGGCGGTAGGGCTGCTGAACGGCTTCGTCGTTGGCTATCTGAACGTGTCGCCGCTGATCGTGACGCTCGGCTCGCTCAACATGGCGCGCGGCCTGGCGCTGATCTTTTCCGGCGGCACCGCGATTTACAGCTTTCCATTCTCCTACACCGATTTCGGCACCTCACGTTTGTTCGGCCTGCCAACTCTGGCCGTGATCGCGTTTCTGCTCTTTCTCGCGATGGCGATGATCATCCGCTTCACCCCGTTCGGACTTTATCTCTATGCGGTAGGCGGCAATCCGAGGGCTGCGAAGATCTCCGGGCTCGACGTGCCGGCAATGCGGATGATCGCATTCGCCATTTCCGGCGCCACTTGCGGGCTGGCCGGGATGCTGCTGGCGGCGCGGACCGGCGGCGGCGAACCGGCAGCGGGCGTGCTCTATGAGCTTGAAGCGATCGCGGCGGTCATTCTCGGCGGAGCGGCGCTGCATGGGGGCGAGGGGCGGCTTTGGCGGTCGATGATGGGCATTTTGCTGCTGGGCGCTCTCGGGAACGGCCTCAACATCATTGGTATACATCCCCATTGGAAGGGTGTAGCCATCGGCGCAATACTTGTGATCGCTGCCTCGCTCGATGCAATCAAGAGACGATCACAGTAATCATTTGGTTACGAGTGCAATGGAGATGATTATGCAAAGACGCATTTTTCTATTTGCTGCCGCAGCGCTAGGGGCGCTGCTCGCCATGGGGTCGATCGGCGACGCAGGGGCTCAGGACAAGAAATTCAAGGTCGGCGTTTCGCTGCCGGAATCGCAGAACCCGTTCTATGTCGCGATGAGCAAATCGATCGTGAAAACCTTCGAGGCAAACGGGATCGAGGCCACGCTGCTGCTGGCCAATTCCGACGTCAACGAGCAGGTGTCGCAGATCAACGACCTGATCGCCTCCAAAGTCGATGCGATCCTCGTTTCGCCCGCGAATACCGAAGGCCCCGCGCCGGCGCTGAAGAAGGCGCATGAGGCTGGCATTCCGCTGTTCATGGTCGCCCGCACGCTCGACCAGAAATATAAGGACCTCTGGAAGACCTATGTCGGTTTCGACTATTACAAGGTCGGCCAGATGAAGGGCAAATGGGTGGTCGAAAACCTCAAGCCCGGCAAGATCGCCATGCTCAACGGGCCCGCTGGCGCGCTGGTCAGCGTCAATATGGAGAAGGGTTTCAAGGAGGTCGTGGAAAAAGGCGGCTTCCAGGTCGTGTGGGCGCAGAATTCGGTGCAGACGCGCGAGAACGGATTGAAGCTGGCGGAAGACGTGCTCGTTTCGCAGCCCGATGTCGTCGCAATCTACGCGATGAATGACGATCTGGCGCTCGGCGCGGCCCAGGCGGTGAAGGCCTCGGGCAAGAACGGCAAGGTCGCCACGCTCGGCATGAACGGAGCGCCGTCCGCGCTCGCGGCGATCCACAATGGCGATCTCAGCATGACGATCCTGCTCGATCCGGTGGGCTGGGGCAAAAGCGCCGCGCAGATGGTCGCCGACTATCTGAAGGCGGGCAAGCAGCCGAGCGAGCTTTACGAGCCCTTCGTTCCCGAAGTGGTCTCGCAAGCCAATGCCTATGAGAAGATCCCCGAGCCGCTGCGCGAGAAGCTGGGCGTGAAGCCGAGGAGCTGACGCATTTGTCTATCGCCTCGCCCATCGCGGCGTCCGGTGTGAACAATTTCGACAATCCCGCCGCCGAGCCGATCGTCTCGGTGCGCGGGCTCACCAAGGCCTATGGGGCGGTCGAAGCGCTGCGTGATGTCAGCATCGATTTCCACGCGGGCGAAATTCATGCAGTGGTCGGTGAGAACGGCGCGGGCAAATCGACATTGACGCGCCTGCTTGGCGGGGAAGAGTCGCCGGACGCGGGCGACATCCTCATTGGCGGGCGCAAATCTGTCCTGCAACGGCCGGGCGACGCCAAGCGGGCAGGGATTGCACTGGTGCATCAGCAATTCCAGCTCGTCGAGGCGCTGACGGTCGCGCAAAACATCTGCCTTGAAAATCCGCCGACGCGCCGCCTCTTAGGCGTCGTCCCCATCGTCGACCGGCGCGAAATGCTCCGCCGCGCCGAGCGGCAGCTTGCGCCGTTCAATCTCGCGAGCAAGGCAGGCGCCGATTTGCGCGACCTCACCGTGGCGGAGCGCCAGGTGGTCGAAATCAGCCGCGAGCTTGCCAAGGACGCGCGGCTCCTCATTCTCGACGAGCCGACTTCGGCTCTGAATGCCGACGAAACCGAAACGCTGTTTGCGCATATTCGCGCCCTCCGTGACAGAGGCGTCGCGATCGTATTTATCGCCCACAGCCTTACGGAAGTTCTCGCGATCGCAGATCGCATCACCGTTCTGCGCGACGGCATGCTGGTAACGACCGTTCCGGCCCGCACGCTGGACGCGGCCACGCTTTCTCAGCTCATCGTGGGCCGCGAAATCGCCAAGCCTGTACAAACGGCCACCTGGGCTGGCGAAGGCAGCGTTGTGCTGGAGGCGAACAGCGGCGACTCGCGGATCGATATCCGGCGCGGCGAAATCCTGGGCATACCTACCTATATCGGCTCCGCGGTGCGCGATCTGCTGGACCGCCTCAGCGGCATGCGCCGCACAGGCGCAGGAAGCATCAGATTCAAGGGCGAGGATATCGGCCGCACCAGCATCGGCGGGCGGGTTCGCCAAGGGATCTGCTTCGTGCCGGGCGACAGCACCGCCGAGGGACTGGTTCCCAAGCTCAGCGTCGAGGACAATATTCTGCTTCCGAGCATCGCGCGCTTCACGCGGTTGGGCATCATCGATCGCCGTGCCGCCCGGCGGGCTGCGCGCAAGATGATCGACAGCCTCGACATCCGCCCCGCCGATCCCCTCGTGCCCGTCGAACGCCTCTCCGGCGGCAACCGGCAGAAAGTCGCGATCGCGAAATGGCTGCTGTCGGGCGCCGATGTGCTGATCATGGATGACCCGGCGCGCGGCGTCGACGTCGGCGCGAAAGTCGAGCTTTACCGCGTCATCGCCGGGCACGCGGAAAAGGGCGGCTCCGTCGTGCTCGCATCCTCCGATCTGGACGAATTGCTTGCGCTGTCACATCGCCTCGTGGTGCTGAGCGGCGAGGCCGTGATCGCCATATTCCCGGAGCGGCCATTCGGCAAGGCGGAGATCGTTCGGATGCTGGCGGCCCGGCCGGCCTTGGCTGCAACAGAAGGAGCCGCATCATGAAACTGGCAGGAAAATGCGCGCTCGTCACTGGAGGGACGCGCGGAATCGGCAAGGCGCTGGTTGAAAAGTTCGCCGCGGAAGGCGCGAATGTGGCGTTCAGCTATGTCACCAGCCCGGAGCGCGCCGCAGAGATGGAAGCGGGGCTTGCCGGGAGCCATGGCCGCGTCTTCAGCGTCCGCTCCGATGTGCGGGACCGCGCCGAGGTGGACGCATTCGTCGCCCGAGTTGCGACGGAGTTCGGCCGTATCGACATCGCGATCAACAATGCGCATCAGGCTTATGAGGGCCGGGCCTTTGCCGAAGCGGCGTGGGCGGACTTTCAGCGCGAGATCGACACGCTGGTGAAGGGGCCGTTTAATGTGACGCAGGCCTGCCTGCCGCATATGCAAGCGCAGGGCGGCGGTGCGATCGTCAATATCGGCTCCACCATGGCCCTCGCGCCGCGCGTCAGACACGCCTTTTATGTGACGGCCAAATGCGCCCTGATGGGGATGACTCAATCCATGGCGCTCGAACTCGGCCGCTACGGCATCCGCGTGAACATGGTTACGCCGGGGCCGCTTGCGACCGACCATAACGCCACCTATCCCGCCGAAGTGATGCGCCGCTTGAACGAAGAAACGCCGCTTCATGGCCGCATCGCCACGGTGGAGGAGGTCGCCGACGCGATCACGCTATTGTGCATGGACGAAGCGCGTGCCGTTACGGGAGCTAATCTTCTCGCATCGGCCGGCTTCGCCATCGCCTGACGGCTGCAGCACCGGAACAGACCGATCATGACACCGCCGTCAAAAGGGGGCCTCCGGACGGACGGCCTGAAACGCCATGTCACCGCGCGCACCCGCCCGATTGAGCCTCACGGCGCTCGACGGCATTCCGTTCATACTGCCGGGCGACGATCTCGCTGGCATCATCGGTGACGCCCTTCGCCGTTCGGAAATAGTCCTCCAGGACGGCGACATTCTCGTCGTGGCGCAGAAGATCATTTCCAAGGCTGAGGGACGCATGGTGGATCTTGCGACTATCCACCCTTCGCCCGCCGCCCTAAAATATGCCCAAATGGTGAATAAAGATCCGCGCCTCGTTGAGGTCGTGCTTCGGGAAAGCGAAGAAGTCCTCAGAATTGCGCAAAATGCGCTGGTCACCGTTCATAAACTAGGTTTCGTGATGGCTAATGCGGGCGTCGATCAATCCAATGTCGATCATGCCGGGACGCATGACGGAACAGTCCTTCTGCTGCCGGAAGATCCCGATGGGAGCGCGGCGACGTTGAAATCCGCGATCGAGGCCGAATGGAGCGCCACCATCGGCGTCGTCATCAGCGACAGTTTTGGCCGCGCCTGGCGCAAGGGCGTAACCGGCGTCGCCCTTGGCGCGGCGGGCTTGCCCTCGCTGCGCAATCTCGTCGGCGAGCCCGATCTGTTCGGCCGCCCTTTACGCATCAGCGAGCACGCCGCCGCCGACGATATTGCGTCCGCCGCATCGCTTCTTATGGGGCAGGGCGCGGAAGGGTTGCCGGTCGTACATATTCGTGGCCTCCGCTACGACGCTCCCGATCTGCCTGCAAGCACGTTGATCCGCCCGAAGGATCAGGACGTGTTCCGGTGAGCCCCCTGGATACGGCATGTGCGGCGCTACCCGAACCGGCCGAGGCGACGGTCGTTGCGCTGTGCGGCGGCGTCGGCGGCGTGAAGCTGGCGCAGGGGCTTTATCAGGTGCTGCCGCCGGACACACTGACGGTGGTCGTCAACACAGGCGACGATTTCCAGCATCTGGGCCTGCATATCTCGCCGGATCTCGACACGGTGCTCTACACGCTAGGCGGCCGCGCCGACCGGGAGCGTGGCTGGGGCCGGGCAGACGAAACATGGAATTTCATGTCGGCCCTCGCCGAGATCGGCGGAGAGCAGTGGTTCAATATCGGCGACCTCGATCTGGCAATGCATGTGCAGCGCACCCACTGGCTGCAATCGGGGAAGCCGCTCTCAGCTTTCGCTCAGCATGTCGCCGGCCAATTCGGCATTGCCGCTCGCATCGCACCGATGACGGACGACCTGGTCTCGACCTGGATCTCCACCAAAAAGGGCCTGATGCCGTTTCAGCATTACTTCGTCAAGGAGCGCTGCGAGCCGGAAGTGAGGGCAATACATTTCGAGGCGGCGGCGGGTGCGCGGGTTCCGCCAGCGGTACAGGCGGCGTTACGCGATCCGCGTCTTCAGGCAATCGTCATCTGTCCGTCCAATCCCTATCTGAGCATAGATCCGATCCTCGCCATACCTGGGATGCGGGCGCTGATTGCCGAATCGAACCGTCCGGTCGTCGCCGTCTCGCCGATCATTCGCGGCGATGCGGTGAAGGGCCCGGCCGCTAAGATCATGTACGAACTAGCGATCGTGCCGTCCTGGACCTCGATCGCGGGCCATTATGCCGGTCTCGCTCATGGTCTGCTGATCGATCAGGGCGACCCGCCAGGCGATTGTAATTATCCCCTAATGGTTGAATCTTCTGCTATCCTGATGAAAACACTTGAAGATCGACGCCGACTAGCGGAAACTGTTCTCGCTTTTGCTTCGCAGTTGCGAGCGGGAAGGGTGGACGCCGGGGCGTCGCCGTCGGAGTTGTCTCATAGGATATAAGATGCGTCGAAACGGCATCCATGCCGTCATTCCGGTCAAGTCATTCGCTGCGGCGAAACAGCGGATGTCGCCGTTCCTGAGCATTATCGAGCGCGCTCAATTGGCCCGGCTCATGCTCGCCGATGTGCTAGACGCCGTGCGGCTATCGTGCGAGCTGCGCGGATGTCTGGTTGTCACGCACGATGCCCAAGCGGCCGCCATCGCACGCGCCGCAGGGGTGCAAGTTGTTGACCAATATGGTGATTTCGGATTTTCCGCAGCGGTGAGCTGCGGGGTGGAAGCCTTGCCTCCAGAAGCGGGGATGATCGTCGTGCCCACGGACATCCCGCATGTCAGCCCCGTCCTCATCGATCGGATTGTGGCCCTGACGCCGTCGCCGGGCGCGACCCTCGTTCCCGCGACATCCGACGGTGGCACCAACCTCCTGGCCATGCGGCCCTGCACCTTGCTGCCGCCGCTGTTCGGTCATGACAGTTTCGCCCGCCATCGGAGCGCAGCCGCCGCGGCCGGCATCACACCTGTGATCTGGCGCTCCGCCGAAGCAGGTCGCGACCTCGACCGGCCCGCCGATCTGGCGGCATTTCTGACCCTGAATTCGGCAACCCGCGTGCATTGCTTCCTCGCAAGCCTCGATCTGGCGGGCAGGTTTGAAGCACTCCACGCTTCCAAGCGCGCCTTGGGGATGGTGGCGGCATGACACGTGCCCTTCCCGTGGCCTTGTTGCGGCATCGCGCCAGGCTTAGCGAAGCGGCGGCGCTGGATCTCGTCGCCCATGGCGATCTTGCCTCATTGATGATGGCCGCCTCTGCCCGGCGCGATCTGGCCCATGGCGACGCCATCTCTTTTTCGCCCAAAGCCTTCATTCCGCTGACCCGATTGTGCCGGGACGTTTGCCATTATTGCGTTTTCGCGCGGCCGCCTCGCAGCGGCGAACGCGCATTTCTTGCCATCGATGAGGTTCTCGCCATTGCGCGCACGGCCAAGGCAGCCGGTTGCCATGAGGCCTTGTTCACGCTCGGCGACAAGCCGGAACTTCGCTACCGCGCGGCGCGTGCCGAACTCGCGGCGATGGGCCATGAGACGACGCTGTCCTATCTGGCCGAGGCGGCCCAAGCGGTTTTGCGTGAGACAGGTCTGTTTCCGCATGTCAATGCAGGCGTCATGTCCGCGAAAGACGTGGCGGCGCTACGCAAGGTGTCGATTTCGCAAGGGATGATGCTTGAAACGACAGCCGAGCGGCTTTCGGAGAGGGGTGGACCGCATTTCGGCTCACCCGACAAGGAAGTGGCTGCCCGCCTCGCGGCCATCCGGGCAGCCGGAGAAATGGCCGTCCCATTCACCAGCGGTCTGCTGATCGGCATCGGCGAGACGCGCGAAGAGCGCATCAGGGCACTGCTTGCGCTGCGCGATCTGAATGACGCACACGGGCATATTCAGGAAATCATCATCCAGAATTTCGCGCCCAAGCCGGGTACACGGATGGCGAACAGCCCCTCGCCGTCGCCCGAAGAGCATCTTTGGACGATCGCGGCGGCGCGGCTGATCTTCGATCCCGAAATGAACATCCAGGCGCCGCCAAATTTGAGCGCCGGCCGCCTGCGCGATCTGATCGAAGCCGGCATCAATGATTGGGGCGGCGTTTCGCCCGTCACGCCGGACCACGTGAATCCCGAAGCGCCCTGGCCGCATTTCGACACGTTACGGCGCGAAACCGAGGGGGCAGGCAAACGCCTCATCGCCCGCCTGCCGATCTACCCGCGCTATATCAGCGAAATGGATCGCTGGGTGGATCCCGCCTTGCGGCCTCTCTTGTTGCGCGCTGTCGATGGGGAGGGCTGGCCGCGCTCGGACGATTGGGTGCCTGGCGCTGTCGTACCGCCGCCAGCGGCAGACCTCGCCGCCATTCGCATGGCCCAGCCACTGCGCCGCGACATTCACCGGATCACCGGCAAGGCGGTGCTGGGCCGCAGCTTGAGCGAAGCGGAGATCATTCGCCTGTTCCAGGCGCGTGGCGCAGATTTCGCAGCCGTCTGCTCGGCAGCGGACGAGTTGCGCGCCAGCGTCAACGGCGATCGCGCAACCTACGTCATCACCCGCAACATCAACTACACCAACATTTGCGGCCTGCGCTGCCAGTTCTGCGCCTTCGCCAAGGGCAAGACGGCCGAGCATCTGCGCGGCAAGCCCTACAATTTGTCACTGGATGCGATCGGCGAACTGGCGCGCGAAGCGTGGCGGCGCGGTGCGACGGAAGTATGCATGCAGGGCGGCATCCACCCGTCCTATACCGGGGCTACCTATCTCGATATCGTGCGGACGGTGAGGGCAGCGGTGCCGGATATCCATATCCACGCCTTCTCGCCGCTGGAGGTGCACCAAGGCGCGGCGACGCTTGGCCTGTCGCTGAACGACTATCTGAGCGCGCTGAAGGCAGCCGGCCTTGGAAGCCTGCCAGGCACTGCCGCCGAGATTCTCGACGACGAGGTCCGCGCTTCACTCTGCCCCGACAAGATCGGCACGGATCGCTGGCTGGAAGTCATGCGCGCCGCGCATGCAGCCGGGCTGCGTTCGACCGCCACTATCATGTTCGGCCATATCGACCGCTACGAGCATTGGGCGCGCCATCTGCTGCGCGATAAGGCATTTGCAGCAGCGAGACCGGCGGTTTCACCGAGATGGTGCCGTTGCCATTCGTGCATATGGAAGCGCCGATCTATCTGAAGGGCAAGGCCAGGCGAGGACCGACCTTCCGGGAAGCGGTGCTGATGCATGCGGTCTGCCGGCTGGTGCTGCACCCAGCGATTCCCAACATCCAGGCCTCCTGGGTCAAAATGGGGCCGGACGGTATGCAGGCGTGCCTTCAGGCGGGCGCCAACGACATGGGCGGCACATTGATGAACGAAACCATCACGCGCTCTGCCGGCGCCTCCCACGGGCAGGAAATGACGCCGGAGACGATGGAGGCGATCGGCAGGGCGATCGGCCGCGATGTCCACCAGCGCGGCACGCTCTATCAGGATGTGTCGAAGATCAGCGCCGTGGCCTGCTGATTCTGACGATCAGGGGCTGAGGAATTCCGCGGTCGGTCGCAAGGCACCGACGCGATCGGCGACGATCTTGAAGCTGGCCAGCAGCGGCACCGCGAGCAGCGCCCCCGCCATGCCCCACATCCATCCCCATAGGATGATGGAGATAAAAATTGCTACCGGATTGAGCGACAGACGCCTCCCCCAAATATAGGGCGAGACCGAGATTCTGCACGAGCAGCAGCACCGAAATATAAATCGCCGGCAGCGCCAATGCGGCGGTGAGCGAACTCAGTGACGCCAGCGAGGCCATCGTCAGCAGCACGACGATCACGACCGGCCCGACATAGGGCGCAAAGCTCAATATGGCCGTCACGGCTCCCCAGAGCAGCGCATTTTCCAGCCCGAGCGCCCAGCCGACAAGGTCACGAGCGCGCCATAGCCGATATTGGTCACGGTAAGCGACTGAAGATAGAAGGAGATGTCCTTCTTGACGCTGCGGGCGATATCGACCGTCCGCGCCTTGTTCTCGTCCGATGGCATGAGGCCGACCAGCTTGCGCAGGAAGAGATCGCCTGTGGCGAGCAGGAAAAACAACAGAATGATGACGATGCCCACCGAAGTCGCGGCGCGCTGCGTGCCGCTTAGCAGTTCGCCGGCAAAGCTGGGGCGGCGCAATTCGACGATCTGGCGGCGCTGGGGCTTCTGCGACAGTTCGGTGACATTCTCGATCTGCTCGGTCGCCTTCTGGATCTCCGCAATCGGCTTCTTGATCAGCTTGAGGCGTTCCTCGAGCTTGTCGAAGCTCGCCGGCAGCCGCGTCACCCACTCCTGAGCCGGCCCCGCGAGCGTCACCACGGCGCCGATGATGAAGCCGAGGGCGCCGGCGACGATGATCGCCGAGGCGAAGGCGCGCGGCAGCCGAAAGCGCTCCAGCCACTCCACAGCAGGCGAAAGCAGCATGCTGAGCAGGATGGCTATGGTGATGGGAATGAGAACCGGCGCGGCGAAATAGAACGTGTAGAACAGGGCGATGATGAACAGGCCGATGGTTGCCCAGCGCGGCGCAAGGGCCGTGACCATCGAGGGCGACGCCTGCCGTTGCTCATCCTCAACAGGCGACATGAGCGTTCCCCGATCCCCCGTGAACCGTTTCGCTTCCGCCATGAATTTACCTGTCGGCCGTGGCTCGGACGCGGAGCGGCATGAACGTCTCTCGCCAGCTCGGCACGTGACTGAAGTTTCTGAGCTTTTAGCCCAAATGCCCCGATCAGGTAATGTAATTCTGCGAGGCCCGCCCGGCAGCCGGAAAATCGATCCCTGCCTTCGGGTCACAGAGCTATGTCGCGGGGAATGGCTCCCATACGCGATTGCACGTTCCCGTCCGCAAGCAACTCTTTAAATGTACCGCTGCCGGTTCGTTAGTCCATTGCTTTTACGCATTTTTCGGCTGCCGCACTGGCGCCGATCGCCCATCCCAGAGCTAGCGATCGCTGCCCCCGAGGGGCGCTAGATGTCGCCATAGTAGTATTTTCTTTGCAAGAGGCACAATTTTCTCTTGAAACCGGGGGCCATAGCGTGCATTTACCCCCCCTTGTAAGCCGGAGGTCATGCAGTGCTTGTTCCGCCGGTTTTGTCTGGTCAATCTGCTGGTTGGGGAGGACGCCACATGGCGTATGATGTCGCCCTCTTCCAATTGGGGATGGACTTGGATTACGGTTCAAGCACCGCCCAAACGGAAGAAAAGCATTCCGTCTGCGGCCCTAGCGTGGCGCAGCGAGACGATAGAAAAGACTACTTTTGCAGGCGTGATGGCGAAACGTTCGCCGGCACGCATTTGATCATCGATGTGAAGAACGGCAGTCGTCTCGACGATCTTCAGCACATCGAGAATACCTTCAGAAAATGCATTGAAGTCGCAGGCGCCACGCTCCTGCACATTCACATGCATCATTTTACACCCAATGGAGGCGTCTCGGGCGTCGCCGTGCTTGCTGAAATCTCATATCAGCATTCACAGCTGGCCCGAATATGGCTACGCGGCCTTAGACATCTTCATGTGCGGTGACGCAAAGCCGCATTTGGCCGTGGACGTGATTCGCGAGGCGTTCCAGCCCAGCGAAATCATCGTCCAGGAGCATCTGCGCGGCAGGGAAATCCAGGCCGCCGCGTGAAGCGGCGACCGCCTCAAGGGGCTTCCTTGCAAAGGATCCTTGTGCCCGGCTGCAACGGCCGGGCACAACCTTTTTCGCACATTGATAGGCCGAGGAACTGCGCAATGGCACGCTGGGTCGATGAGACTTTCAATCCCCACTTCCGTTGCGCCCTCGAAGCCGACGCCGTTCTCTACGAGGGGAACACCGGCTTTCAGGATCTGATCATCTTCGACAACAAGACCTTCGGCCGCGTGATGATGCTCGACGGCGTCATTCAGCTCACCGACAAGGACGAGTTCATCTATCACGAGATGATGGCGCATGTGCCGCTGTTCAGCCTTGAGCAGCCCGCGAGCGTGCTCATCATCGGCGGCGGCGATGGCGGCGTATTACGCGAGGTGCTGAAGCACGCGAGCGTGAAAAGCGTCGTGCATTGCGAGATCGACAAGGCCGTCGTCGATCTTTCGCTCAAGTTTTTCCCCGGCATCTCGCAAGGGGCCTTCGATGATCCGCGCGTGGAGCTGATCATCGGCGACGGAATCAAATTCGTGAACGAGACCGAGCGCCGGTTCGACGTGATCATCGTCGACTCCACCGAGCCGATCGGCCCCGCCAAAGTGCTGTTCACCGAGGCGTTTTTCAGCGCCTGCCAGAAATGCCTGACGCCAAGCGGCGTGTTCATCGGCCAGAACGGGCTGCCCTTCCTCTACCCGGAACATCTCGCCGATAGCGGCCGCATTTTGCGCGCGCTATTCGCCGATGCTGCGTGCTTCATGTGCACCCAGCCGACCTATTTCGGCGGGCCGTTTGCGCTTGCATGGGGCGCCAACGATCCGAAGACGCGCGCCGGAGCCTCGACCGCCGCCATAGCGGAACGCTACGCCACGAGCGGCATCAAGACCCGCTACTATAATCCCGACGTGCACACAGCGTCTTTCATCCTGCCCAATTACGTGGCCGAGGCATGGGCGGCCGCGGTCGTTTAGCCCGCACGCCACGCCTTCATCGCCGTGTTGGGAAGCATCCTGCATCGCTCCGCAGCGCGAAATGCAGGCTGAACAGGCCGCCTTTGCGGTCCACACCTGGCGCACCGCCCGGCCGGCCGATCGGGCTAGCGCCTGGAATTCAGCCGCCGTATATTTGTGCGAATTTTCGTGTGGATGGCTTCGCCTTCCGCAAGGTCGAACGCTTCGCCGGCGCGTGCGCGCCATTTCGCTGAGGGATGGGGACTAAGATAGGCAAACCGAACTTCGTCCCGGAGAAAGGTGGAAACCAGCCTGAGATCCGGAACAATGTCAGAACATCCGAGCAAGAAGCGCAAGATGGCGGCGTAGAAATCGTCGTTACGGAGCCGCTCGACCGCGCGGCTCTCCGGATATTGCGCGGCGTGGGCCGGTATTTTCGCGCCCTGGACCTGGCGATCATCGCCGAATTGCCGCTCGCGGACGGTCGCCGGGCGGACCTGATGGCGCTTGATCCGCGCGGCGGCATCAGCATCGTTGAGATTAAATCCTGCATGGCCGACTTTCGTTCCGACAGGAAATGGCCCGAATACCGGCAATGGTGCGACCGCTTCTATTTTGCCGTCGACGCAGACTTCCCGAACGAGCTCATTCCCGGCGATTGCGGCCTCATCCTCGCCGACCGATTCGGCGCCGACATCATCCGCGAGGCGCCCGAGCACAGGCTGGATGCCGCACGGCGCAAGGCCGTCACGCTTCGCTTCGCGCGTTGCGCGGCAGTGCGCTTTCACGCCGTCAACGATCCCGAATTTGAGCTGTGAAATCCCGGTAGAGCGACGATAGCGCGCTTTAAACTTCGGTGGAGGAATGTCATCCTATCTCAAAGTGGACATTCGCGAACCGGCAGCGACGCCGGGGCGCGCCTATGGAGGTTCTGACGCGATGAAAATCTGCATCTTTGGCGCGGGCGCGATAGGCGGCTAT
Source organism: uncultured Alphaproteobacteria bacterium (assembly GCA_963842775.1). Lineage (GTDB taxonomy): Bacteria > Pseudomonadota > Alphaproteobacteria > Rhizobiales > Rhodomicrobiaceae > R-RK-3. The sequence continues at coordinate 89,569 of CAWJHQ010000002.1, forward strand.
ATGGCCGTGCTGTTGAAGAAGAGCGGCGCGAATGTCTCGCTCGTGGCGCGCGGCGATCATCTCGCGGCGATCAAGAAGAACGGCCTGAAGCTCGTCGGAGAGGGCGGTGAGCACGTGGCCGAAATGCCGGCTACCAACGATCCCGCCGAACTCGGTCCGCAGGATTACGTCATCTCGACGCTGAAAGCGCATCAGGCCTGGGAGACCGCCGACCAGATCAAGCCGCTGCTCGGGCCGTCTACCGCCGTCGTAACCGCGCAGAACGGCGTTCCCTGGTGGTATTTTTACGGACTGGTCGGCCAATATGCAAATCTGCGGCTGGAAAGCGTCGATCCGGGGGACCGGCAATGGCGCGCCATCGGCCCGGAGCGGGTCATCGGCTGCACGGTCTATCCCGCTACCGAAATTATCGCGCCGGGTGTCATCAAACATGTCTACGGCAATGCCTTCGGGCTTGGAGAGCCGAACCGCAAGGAGTCGGACCGCCTGAAGACGCTCGCCGCGATCTTCGAGACCGCAGGTCTTAAGCCGCGTATCTATCCGGAAATCCGCAACGACATCTGGCTGAAGCTCTGGGGCAACCTTTGCTTCAATCCCATTTCCGCCCTGACGCGCGCGACGCTGGATGTCATCGCGACCGACCCCACCACACGCTCTGTTGCCCGGAACATGATGGTTGAGGCCGAGCGCATCGGCCGCCGGCTGGGCGTGCATTTTCGCATCGACATCGAACGGCGGATTACCGGAGCGGCAAATGTCGGCGCTCACCGCACCTCGATGCTGCAGGATCTGGACCGTGGCCGCCCTCTGGAGCTCGATGCGCTGCTAACCGCCGTACAGGAGATGGGCCGCATCGTCGATCTGGACACGCCCTATATCGATTGCGTGCTCGGCCTGACGCAGCAGATGGGCCGCGTCGCGGGCGTTTATCCGGCTTTCCCCGACGCCGCGACCATGACGGATGCGGAAAAGTCGATTGCGGATTGATGCGCCTGCGGAATGTCGGCAGCGCGGCGCCGGTTGCGACAACGCCATTGAGGCGATGATCGCGGCCGCCGCCGCGATCGCAGTCTACTTATCCGCATATGACCGCAATCGGCGGCGACCGATCCGCGCGCCGATGGCACATGCGCCTCTTTCTGAGATCCAAGCCCTTTTCAGGACTCGCCGATGCGCCCTAGCGCGGCCCGGGCTTCGGACATTTCCGGCGAATGCATACCTTCATCAAACGTCGCGTAAACCCGCGCAAGAGTTGCGCGGGCGCGATCGGCGTCGATCGCCTCGCTCTTCGATTTGACCATGCTGAGCGCCACACGAAGTTCCTCGGATTTCGCCTTCTGCCGGCGGGCGATCGAAAGCGCACGCTGGAATTCCCGCGTTGCCTCCACAGGGCGCTGCAAGGCAAGCAGAATTTCGCCCTTGAGCCGATGCAGGCCTACCTCCGACTGCTTCTCGCCGGTGGTTTCCCCTATCTCAATGGCATTGTCGATCGCCTCCAAGGCTTTCTCGGCATCCCCAAGCCGCAAATGGGCTTCGGCCACGCAACCGAGTTGAAACGGCCGAAACTGGCGGCTCAGCCGGCCGTCGGCAGCGGCGATCGCAGCATGCATCTGCGGCAGGGCCTCTGCGGCGCGTCCTTGCCGAAGCCGGATGGCGGCCGCAAAAAATGCGAACCAATTCTGGAACAGAGCAAGGCCGTGCTCGTCGGCGTGAACCACGGCCTCTTCGATGAGCGCTTCAGTGCTGTTGGATTGTGGACGTTGGACCGCCATGAACATCAGCCCGACAAACGCTACCGCGACGGAGACGGAATTCGCGCCATTGCGGGCGAGCGTCATCGCTTCGTCTGCGCAGGCGGCGGCTTGCTCTGGATAGCCCGAAGCCCAGAGAACGCGCGTCATATAGACGAGCGCCAGAATAAACTCGTCGACGCCGAACATGACAGGAGGATTACGCCTGCCGGCACGAAAGCAGTCAATCACTTCGCGAAGGTGGCTGTGCGCAGCTTCGAATTCGCCCATCGCCGACAAATTCTGCCCCATCAGGCAGTTGGCGAGATCAATCCCGAGACCCGTTTCGCGAGCGAGCTTGAGGATCTGTTCTGCCAGCGGCAGGGCAGTGGCGAGTTCGCCGCGATGGAAGCGCAGGTTCCAAAGACCGCAAAGAATGCGAAGCTTTTCTTCGGCAGGGCAATCCGCATCGATCAGTTCGGAGGCTCTTTCGAAGACGTGCTGGCCTTTCGTGGCCGCATACCCCTTCAGAGCCATGACGGCGGGGCCCATGACGGCCAGCAACCGCCGCTCCCAGAGTTGCTTGTCTGCCTCGGAGGACAGCGCCGGCACCAGTTCCAGACCATGCTCGAGATGCGCGACGGCTTCTCGGTAGGCCGAACGCGAAATTGCGAGCATTCCGGCTTTCATCCAGTAACCCAAAGCAGGCAGGGCCACTCCGGCTTCCGTCAGATGGCGTGCAACAAGCTCGGGATGATTTTGCTCCACCGCCGGAAAGGTTTCCCGGATCGCGCTTGCGATGGCGCCATGGATCTGCTGCCGGCGCCCCTTAAGCAGGCTTTGGTAGGCCACGTCGCGGACCAAGCCATGCTTGAAGATGAAAGAGCGTCCGGAAATCGACGCTTGCTCGAAAATAAGCCCGGAAGAAGCCAACTGGCCCAGATCGTCGTCGAGCCTTGCAGCGGATGGTCCCGCGACCGCGCGGAGCAGCTCCTCCGAGAATTCGCGGCCGATGACGGCGGCGATCTGCGCGGTCGCCTTTGCCTCGCCCAGGCGATCGAGACGGGCCATAAGCGAATCGTGCAGCGTTGCGGGAATTGCAAAATCGGGAGTGTTGCTGGGAAATACACCGGCGGCGGCGAATTCGAGCACCGTCTGGGTCAACTCTTCCAGGAAGAGCGGGATGCCATCGGTTTTTGCCACAATCTGATCGACGATCCGGATCGGCAGATTTCGCTGCGGGCTTAGATGCTGAATGAGGGCGCGGGCGTGCCGATCGATCATCTTGTCGAGCGTCACCGGCCGGACATGCTCAAGTCCGCCCCAGGCCGGTTCAAAGCCCGGCCGCGATGTCACCAGGAGCAGAACCGGCAGGGTGCGGATCCGGTCGACCAGCAGGTCCAGCACTTCGAGGGAACTGGCATCCGCCCAGTGAGCGTCTTCGAACACCACGAGGGCGGGATCGCGCCGGGCGAAGCTCTCCACGCGATCAAGCAGCGCGCTGAGCGTCTTCCGACGCTGCTGAGCCGGGCTTAGCGTCAGCTGAGGATAACGCCCCTCCGAGGGGATCGACAGGAGCTGCGCGAAGAGCGGCGCGATGTCCTGGGCGGCCGGTGCATAGGCGGACAGCAGGGCCGCCAGTTTATCGAGCTTCTCCCCGGTGTCGCTGGCATGATGGAAATCCGCCGCACGCTCCAATTCGCGAATAAATGGGTAAAGGGCACTGTCGGCGTGGAAAGGAGAGCACTGATAGAACAGCTCCGCATGCGGCTGCGATGCAATCTGTTTCTGAAGTTCAAGCGTAAGCCGCGACTTGCCGATGCCCGGTTCACCCGTAATGAAGACGATGTGCCCTTCGCCACGCTGGGCTTTCCGCCAGCGATCGAGCAAATCCTCCAGCTCCGCTTCCCGGCCGGTGAACGGCGATCTATCCGGCCGATGCAGGGCGATGAAGCGGGTCGCACTGCGCGTCTCGGCGAGGACTCGCCAGAAAGCATCGGATTCCGCGCTGTTGGCGAAGACCGGCTCGGAGATCGCCGCGCACTCGAACAGGTCTTTGACGAGGTTCTTCGTCCGCCTCGCGATCAGAACCGCGTCGCCGGGGCGCCACTGTTTGCAACAAATTGGCGATCCTCGGGGCTTCACCAATGAGCGCGAGGGCGGCCTCTGCTTTGTCTTCGCTGAACTCGCCGGCGACCACGGGGCTGGTAGCGATCCCAACCCGAGCGGCGACCCTCCCTGATGTCACGCTCTGCGGGCCGCGCACTTCCGCCGTCAGGGCGAGACCTGCACGTACGGCCTGTTCGGCACTGTGCTCATTAGCCTTGGGGAAGCCGAAAAGCGCGGTAAACCGGTCGCCGGAAAAACGTTCGATGTGCCCGCCGAAGCGCTCGACGACCGCCGCGCATTGACGGCGGCATTGGGTAGCCACGTCAACCAGCTCTTCCGGTTCGAGTTCAGCGGACAGCGCGTCCAGGCCGGCGATCTCGCATGTCAGGATCGTGATCTGCCGCCGCTCCAGCGGACGCGTGGCGCCGGGGCGCGGCATCGCCGAAATCCACCGTCTCCGGCCTCGACCGCGCGATCTCGGAAGCTTGCTCGCGTGGCGCATTGCGTTGCGCCCGGATTTCCCGGTACAGCGCCGTCGTCCCCGGCTCCGGCTCGACATTCAACTCCCGCGACGAGCACATCGAGGCAGACCTGATATTGCCGCAACGCCGCTGCATAACGGCCTTGCTTGCTATAAAGCTCCATCAGCGCGCGATGGCTGCTTTCGCGCAATGGATCGAGGGTGAGAAGCCGCGTGGCGACCGACGCCGCGCGCTCCAGATTGCCCGACGCGATATAATGAGCCAGCAATCGGCTCAGAAGGTCGACCGCTTTTTCATGGTAGCCCTGGCGCACCGCCGACAGCCACCGATCGAATTCCGGGGCATGCAGATCGAAGCCCTCAAGCAACTCGCCGCTAAACAGATTTGCCGCATGCGCGTGCGCGTCCGGCTCCGTCGCATCCGCAAATTGCGCGAATTCGAGAGCATCGACATAGAGCGCCGACGGATCGAGCGCGATAGCATCGCCTTCGCTGATGATAGGCTGAGAATGGGATGGCAGCAGCGTCTTGCGTAGCAGGCTAAGTGTTTGCCGCAGGCTTTCGCGGGCTTGCGGTTCGCCTGCCTCATCCCAAAGTAGGCTGGCAAGCAAGGACCGCGAACGACGCTGTCCCCCGGCAAGCGCTAGATACGCGAGCAGCGCCTTGCTCTTTTTCGTCGGCAAGAGCATCGGCTCGCCCGACACGCTTTGCAGCCGGAAAGCGCCAAGTAGTTGAAGGCGCAATTTCCCCATAAATCTTCACCCGTGCCGTACCCGATTTCACGTTTTTATCACGGTTCTATCGCGCAATCTATAATGCACTGGCCGTATGTTGCAATTGGGCCGGTGGTCAGGTCTAAAAAGTGAACAGACCATCGACGCCTTTGTAAACGCCTGGTTACATTCATCAAAGAACAAAAGGAAATGCCTAAACTATAGTCTTGTTATGTATATTCTGCCCTTAATTCTGCCCCCCATATATTGAAAAACAGGCGAATAAAATTATTTAGTTTGCACTTAGAGGGTCGGGTCTTCCCCGGCCCTTTGCAATTTTGCTTAATCCCTTATCTTCTAACAGCGGTTCGGTGGTCCGTTTGAGGTAGGCGTCCGCTCGCGCGGCCTTTGCCATCTAGGCATTGCTCCTTAAATTATGGTTGAGCTGTGGCATCCGTTTCAAAAGCAAGGAGCGGAGTGCGATAGTGGAGCGGACACCATAATTTGTCTTCAGGAGAAATTCACCGCCAAGCGCGAGATGAACCTGAAGAGGTTGAGGATGCTTACTAAGATCATGACTGCCCACCATGCGCCTTCGCCAGCCTCCACGCCGGCGACGGATGAGCAGCGCTGGGACGCTGTCCGCCGGCGCGACAAGGCCAGTGACGGTGCATTCTTCTATTCCGTCCGCACGACCGGCGTTTTCTGCCGCCCGTCCTGTGCGGCTCGCTTGCCCAGACGGGAAAACGTTGCATTCCATGCGACCGTCGCGGATGCCGAGCGGGCGGGTTTTCGGCCCTGCAAGCGGTGTCGTCCCGATGAGCCGCCCCAAGCGGAGCGGCATGCCGCAATCGTAACGCATGCATGCCGGGTCATCGAACAGGCCGAGGAGCCGCCAACCCTCGACGAGTTGGCGAACGCCGCCGGCATGAGCCGATTCCACTTCCACCGGGTGTTCAAGGCACAGACCGGCGTGACGCCCAAAGCCTATGCGGACGCTCATCGGGCGGGGCGCGTCCGGGACGAACTGGCGGAAGGGGCAAGCGTCACCGAATCCATTTACGCGGCGGGCTTCAACTCGAGCGGCCGTTTCTATGCGTCGTCGTCGGAGCGGCTGGGTATGACACCGAGTCAATTCCGCAGCGGTGGCGAGGGCGCCTCAATGCGCTTCGCGGTTGGCGAATGTTCACTGGGTTCCATCCTGGTCGCAGCCTCCGACAAAGGCATTGTCGCCATTCAGTTCGGCGACGATCCCAATGTACTGCTTCGCGATCTGCAGGAGCGGTTTCCGAAGGCGCGGCTGGTCGGAGGCGATAAGGAGTTCGAGCGGATCGTCGCGGTCGTGGTCGGGGCCGTCGAGCGCCCGGTAGACGCAGAGCTTCCGCTCGACGTGCGCGGCACGGCATTTCAGCAGCGGGTCTGGCAGGCGCTGCGCGAGATTCCGCGCGGCTCGACGGCGAGCTATGCTGATATTGCGGCGCGGATCGGCCAGCCGAAGGCGGTGCGGGCGGTGGCTCGTGCCTGCGCGTCGAACGAGATCGCAGTCGCGATTCCCTGCCATCGCGTTGTGCGCACGGACGGTTCGCTCAGCGGTTACCGGTGGGGCGTCGAGCGTAAGCGGGCGCTGTTGGAGCGGGAGGCCAGATCATGAGCAGCCCAGCGCCGACCAAGGCCAACCCCGTATCGCGTTCCGGGGCAGGCGACATCACGAAGCGCATCGCGGGTCTCGATTGGCCGGCCATCGAAACCGGCCTCGATAGCATGCGGATGGGCAGGCACTGGGCCGATCCTGAGCGCCGACGAATGCGAGGGGCTCGCCGCCCTTTATGCATCGGACGGCAAGTTCCGCAGCAAGATTATTATGGCCCGGCACGGCTTCGGCTCAGGCGAATACAAATATCTGGCCGACCCGTTGCCGGGCATCATCGGTGCGCTGCGCAATTCGCTCTACCCGCCGCTGGCGCGGATAGCCAATCGCTGGAATGAAGCGATGGGCATCCCCGCACGCTACCCGGCCGAGCACGCCGACTTCATCAAGGTGTGCCACCGCGCCGGACAAACCAAGCCGACGCCGCTGATCCTGCAATATGGTCCCGGCGATTATAATTGCCTGCATCAGGATATTTACGGCGATCTGGTGTTTCCGTTCCAAGCCGCCTTCCTCCTGTCCCGGCCTGGTCAGGATTTTACCGGCGGAGAGTTCGTACTGACAGAGCAACGGCCCCGGATGCAATCGCGTGTGGAGGTCGTGCCCCTGCGCCAAGGCGAAGCGGTCATCTTCCCCGTGCATCATCGGCCGGTGCAAGGCACGCGCGGAATCTACCGGGTCAACATGCGCCACGGCGTCAGCCGGCTGCGTTCGGGCCGCCGCCACGTGCTCGGCATCATTTTCCACGACGCCAAATAACCCTCCGCGGCGCTCGCGCTTCAAGGAGCATCGGCGCGACAGATGCAAGAGAAGGAGATATTATTGAAAAACGCCATGAGTTAACTTATCCACTCAATATACGGTATCAAAACGCCGTCTTGCCACCAAATGCAGTCACATGACATCGATCGGAAAAGCTTCTCAACATGACGCCAGCGCAGGCGAAACTCGTTCAGGACAATTTTCGGAAAGTCGTGCCGATCGCGGGTGAGGCGGCGATAATGTTTTATGACAGGCTATTCGAGATCGCGCCTGAAACCCGGCCCCTGTTCAAGCGCGACCTCCGCGGACAATACGACAAGTTCATTCAGATGCTGCTCTGGATCGTCGCCAATTTGCATCAGGTGCAGGTGATCCTGCCCGCGGTGGAGGAACTTGGCCGGCGTCATGCCGGCTATGATATCGAACCGCATTATTTTGAACGCGTCGGAGAGGCACTCATCTGGACCCTCGACGCAGGGCTCGGGGACGAATTCACGCCGGAAATACAGGACGCATGGATCGCGGCATACGGGGTTCTAGCGAGCACGATGCAGGCCGCCGGCGATCGCGAACCCCCGAGGAGAAGGCTTTTCGCGGCGCGTGATTGATGGCGCCGGTACAGCGGTCTACGGCGCCATCAGCTGGCGAGATGCCTTGGCGATATCACAGAGGAATTGAAGGCACAGCGCCCGCGGAGAGATGAGGGCAAGAGGAGCAGCTTCTGGTGGCGGTAAGGCCGCGCCAGGGCGAAAAGTTGCAGTTCGCCGCCTCCTATTCCATGCGGCGGCGGAACAACCATGCCGCAACGGACAGAGTGAATGCGGCGATCAAAATCAGCGGAACGATGTTTGCCGCGACATCCGTGGCCGGCATTCCCTTCAGGAACAGGCCGCGCACGATGACGAGGAAATGCCGCAAGGGGTTCGCCAGGGTGACGACTTGAAGCCATTGCGGCATGTTCTCCACGGGCGTGGCAAAGCCGGAGAGAAGGATCGCGGGCGAGGCGAACAGAAAGGTGCCGAGAAACGCCTGCTGCTGCGTCTGAGCCAGCGAGGAGATGAACAGCCCCACCCCCACGACCGAAGCGAGAAAGAAAACGATCGCCGCATAGAGCAGCAGCAGCGACCCGCGAAACGGCACCTCGAAGAAAAAGATCGCGACAAGGAGGAAGGCGGTGGCCTGCACCACGCCGATAATCAGGGGCGGAAGCATCTTGCCGATCAGGATTTCGCTGACGCGCAAGGGCGACACCATCAGCTGATCGAACGTGCCGAGTTCCCGCTCCCGCGCCACCGACTGGCCGGTCACCACCAGCGCGATAAGCAGACCAAGCGTTCCCAGGAGGCTCGGGACGGTAAACCAGATATAGTCGAGATTGGCATTGAACCAGTGGCGCACGGCGATGGGCGGCACCGGCGCTTCGCCTGCTCCCGCAAATGCGGTTTTGACTTGCACGGGCGTCGCGATGCCGCTGGCTATCGTCGAGACATAGCCGAGCACGATCTGCGACGCATTCGACCGGCGGCCGTCGAGCACGATCTGAACCTCCGCAGGGCGGCCGGCGGCCACGTCACGCGAAAAATCCGGCCCGAATTGGAGGGTGGCGACGACGCGGCGGTTATCGATCGCGTCCCGCGCTTCCTGCTGGTTGGCGAAGCGCCTGATGTCGCGGAAGGCTGGCGCGCCCTGCAAACGCTGTTGAAATTCGACGCTCCAGCGCCCGGCATCGCGATTGAGGATGCCGACATCGATATTGCTGACATCGAGCGTCGCCGCATAGCTGAACAGGAACATCTGCAAAAGCGGCGGGCCGATCAGGATGAAGCGGCCGCGCGGGTCGCGCAGCACCGCGAGCAATTCCTTCACGATCAGGGCTCGGAGGCGGCGCCACATTATTCGAGGCTCTTTCTCGTGGTGCGGAGGGTGAGAAACAGGAACACCGCGCCAATGCCGAGCATCGCGGCGATGTTCTGCAGGAACAGCGGCCATATGTCGCCCGCGAGGAAGACCGTTTGCAGGCTGGGGATGAGGTAGCGCGCCGGGCACGATATAGGTGAAGAGCTGGATGATCTTCGGCATGCTGGCGATTTCGAAGATGAAGCCGGACAGCAGGAATGCCGGCAGAAACCCTGAGATCAGCGCCGCTTGCGACGCAACGAACTGGTTTTTGGTCGCCGAGGAAATTAGCAGGCCCTGGCCGAGCGCGGGCACCAGGAAGGCCGAGGAAATCAGCAGCAGCGCGAGAAACGAGCCTCTGAGCGGCACGCCGAACAGATAGACGCCGATCGCCGTGCACAGCGCCATCGCTCCCAGGCCAAGCGCGAAATAAGGGATCAGCTTGCCCAGGATGAGTTCGGCGGTGGAGATCGGCGTCGCCATCATCGCCTCCATCGTGCCGCGCTCCCATTCGCGGGCGACGACGAGCGCCGTAAGCAGCGTTCCGACCAGCGTCATGACGATGGCGATGCAGCCGGGGACGAGGAAATACCGGCTTCGGAGTTCGGGATTGTACCAGAAGCGCGGCACCAGGCTGACGGCTTGCGCCGGCGCCCGGCTTCCAGCGCGCGAGGCCGCCCAATTCGCATAGACGCCTTGCGCGTAATTCTCGACGAATTTCGCCGTATTCGGCTCGGAGCCGTCGGTCTGCACCTGGATCTGGGCGCGGGCAGAGATTGCGCGCGGCCGCCTCGCCGAAGCTCGCCGGAATGACGACGATGCCGCGTATGCCGCCTGCAATGAGCAGCGGCTCCAATTCACGGCGGTCGCGCGCATCCGTCACGGCAAAAAAGCGCGATGCCCGGAAGGCCGCGACGAGGCTCTGCGACGCCTCGTTCGTCACCTCGACGGCGACGCCGATCCGCACCACATTGGCATCCAGAGAAACGCCATAGCCGAACAGGAACAACAGGATCAGCGGCAGCACAAAGGCGATGAGAATGCTGCTCGGATCGCGCAGGATCTGGATCGATTCCTTTGCGAGCAGCGCCATGAACCGGCGGCCTCGCGCACCTCGCACAGTTTCCGTGCTCATGCTGCAACCTTTCCGCTGGCCTCGGATGCCTCGACCAGTTGGATAAAGGCGTCTTCCAGCGACGGGTCGGGGATGTCCTTGGTTGCGGCCCTCGATTTCAGTTCATCGGGCGAGCCCAGCGCGATGGTTTCGCCGCGATAGATCAGGGCGATGCGGTCGCAATATTCCGCCTCGTCCATGAAATGGGTGGTGACCAGAATGGCAAGCCCCTTGCCGACCAGGCCGTTAATATGCGTCCAGAATTCGCGGCGGGTGATCGGATCGACGCCGGAGGTGGGCTCGTCGAGGAACAGGGCGTCGGGTTCGTGCATCACCGCGCAGGCGAGGGCAAGCCGCTGTTTGAAACCAAGCGGCAGATCTTTGGCATTCGAGTTCAGGTAGGGCTTAAGATCGAACGTATCGATCATTGCTGCGATCTTGTCGCGCTTGCGGGCGCCGCCGAGCCCGTAGACGCTGGCGAAGAATTCCAGATTTTGCCCGACGCTCAGATCGCCATAGAGCGAGAACTTCTGCGCCATATAGCCGAGGCGATTGCGTGCATCCGCCGCCGCCCGCCTCAGGTCAAAGCCCGCCACACGGCCTTCGCCACTCGTGGGCTTCAAAAGGCCGCACAGCATCTTGAACGTGGTCGACTTGCCAGCTCCATTCGGCCCGAGCAATCCGAAAATTTCTCCCGGCGGAATACTGAAGGTCACATCGCGCGCCGCGGTGAACTCGCCGAATTTCTTTGTTAGCCCGCGCGCTTCGATGATCGGACCTCGGCTGGTCTTGGGCGCTACGCCTTCCGCCAATTCGGAATGTCCGCCGGGCGCTCCTCCCAGCGCGTCGATGAAGGCGTCCTCGAAGCGCGGCTCAGTAGGCGCGATGTCGACAGAGGCGAATTTGTCGCCCAAGCCGGCGCGCAATTCCTCCGCACCGCCGCCTAAGCCCTTGCGCGTGACGAGCCGCAGCGCATTGCCGTGGATGACGCCGTCAATAATTGCCGGGCTGTCCAATGCTGCGCTCAGCGCGGCGCGGCGTTCGCCCTCGACGCCGGTGACCAGGAAGACACGGCCCGCGACGCGCCCTGTCAGCTCGCTCGGCGCGCCTTGGAAAAGCAGCTTGCCCTCGTTCAGCAGCAGCACGCGGTCGCAGCGCTCGGCTTCGTCGAGATAAGCCGTGGACCAGATCACCGCGATACCCTCGCCCTTCAGCTCCTGCACCATGCTCCAAAGCTCGCGCCGCGAGATCGGATCGACGCCGACGCTCGGCTCGTCGAGCAGCAGAACGCGCGGCGTCTGGATCAGCGCGCAGGCAAGGCCGAGCTTCTGTTTCATGCCGCCGGAGAGCTTTCCGGCATATCGCGCGGTGAACGGCTCCAGGGCGGTAAAGCGCAGCAACCGGGCGAAGGTGGCGGGTCGCTCAGCAGGCGGCAGGCCGCGCAGATTGGCATAGAGATCGAGATTTTCCTGGACGGTCAGGTCTTCATAGAGGCCGAAACGCTGCGGCATGTAACCGATCAGGTTCTGCACGCCTTGCGGATTCTGTTTCGTATCGAAGCCCAGCACTTCGATACGGCCCTTGTCGGGAGCGAGAAGGCCGGTTATCAGCCGTATGAGCGTTGTTTTTCCCGCACCGTCCGGGCCGACCAGTCCGGTTACGAGCCCGCCGCGGACTTCGGCGGTAATGCCATCAAGCGCGGCCTGGCCCGCGAACCCTTTAGAAACGTCCGACAGAACGATGTGGGCGGAACTCATGCGGCGCCCCTCATTTGCCCGACGCGACAGCGGGCGCGCCGCCACCAGACAGTCGTATCGTGACCGGCATGCCCTGGCGCAACGCCGCATCTGCGTTGGTCACGACGACCCGGAAGCGGTAGACGAGGTCGGCGCGCAACTCCGGCGTCTCGACCGATTTCGGCGTGAATTCGGCAACCGGCGAGATGAACCCGACCTGCCCTTCGTAGGGCCCGCCGGGATGGGTGTCGGTGAATACCTGAACGCGCGCGCCGGGGTGGATCAATCCGAGCTGCGGCTCGCCGACATAGGCGCGCACCCAGACCGGCTTTTGCAGCGACAAGGTGTAGACCGTTTCCCCCGAGCCCAGGATTGCGCCTGGCTCGGTGGCGCGTGTCAAAATGATACCATCCGCCGGGGCATGCAGCTTTGCGTCGCTAAGCGCGGTTTCGGCGATCTGCTTCTGCGCAACCGCCGCTTCATGCGCGGCGCGAGCGGCCGCGATTTCCTCCTTGCGCGGCCCCTCGACGATCAGCTTCAGCGCCTCCTCATTGGATTTGAGCTGGGCTTCCGCGCTGCGCAACTGCGCGGCGGCATCGTCATAGGCTTGCTTGGACGCAAAATCCTTCTTCGAAAGTTCCTGCTGCCGCTCAAATACCCCGCGGGCGTTCTCGCGCGCCGCCTCGCGCGCGGCGACGTCAGCCTTTGCCCGTTCGATCTCTGCGGGGCGGCTGCCGGCTTCGAGGCTGGCCAGATTGGCGGTCTGCTGGGCAACATTCGCCGTCTGCAGCGCCAAATCGTTTGTAAAGGGCTGCAAATCGAGGCTGGCGAGCAACTGGCCCGCCTTGACCGCGTCGCCCTCATCCACATGCATGGCCGCGACCCGTCCCGGCACCCGGAAGCCGAGCGCGACATCCCGGATGTCCACATTGCCGTAAAACACCGCCTCGCCGCTGCTTGCCGACCAGTAGCGGGCGCGAACGAGCCAACCCGTGAGTGCGAGCACAATCACAATGACTGCAATGACCGCGATCCGCTTCCGCATAACAAATGCCCTTGTCTATGACTGACCGGTCAGTCATAATTAGGAACTTGCACGGCTGTTTGTCAAGCGCACATCTGCCACAGGTCGTTTGCGATTCAGGAGATCGGGTTGAGCAATCCCGCCGCGCCGCCCAGCGGAAAAGAGCCGAAGAATGAGCGGGTTCGAGAGATACTCGCGGCCGCGCTGGAAGAGTTTTTCCAGCAGGGCTTCGCCGCCGCACGGCTGGATGCCATCGCCGAACGGGCCGGCATCGGCAAGGGCACGATCTATCTCTACTTCGACAGCAAGGAGACGCTGTTCGAAGAAGCGGTGCGCAGCGTCATCCTGCCTGTCATCGACCGGATCGAGACCGTCGCCCTGACGCCGCAGGGCAGCGCGGAGATGCTGCTGCGCGCGATGATTACGACATTCTACCGGGACGTCGTGGCGACGGAGCGCCGCCGCCTGCTGCGCTTGCTGATCGCCGAAGGCTCGCGTTTTCCGCGCCTTGTGTCGTTCTATCACGCCGAAGTGCTGACACGCGGCATGGCTGCGATACGACACGTGCTGCGCTACGGCGTCGAGCGCGGAGAATTCGCTCCGACGGCGGCGGTCGATTACCCGCAAACGATCGTCGGCCCGGCGATAGTGGGCGCGATATGGAAGCTGCTTTTCGACGATATCGAGCCGATCGACCTGGAGAGACTTTGCGACGCCCATCTTGACATCGTTCTGCGAGGGCTCCTCTCTCGGGCCGCAAACGCCTAACGAAATTTTAGCGCCGCCAGCAGAAACTCATCCCCCAAGATTTGTTTCTGTCCAAGGCGTCCGCATGTCGAGTAAAAATCGGGGCGAATATGACATGGCCGCCCTGGTGCAGGAGGCCATAGAATGCCTGCCGCACGGCTTTTCCATCATGGACGGCGATTTGCGCCCGATCCTTGCCAATCGCATGGCGCGTAAGGCATTCGGAACATATTTTTCCATTTTGGAACAGGGCAGGCCATTTGCCGATGCCCATTTTGGGTCGGTAAGGCAATCCATGCCTCATCTGTCCGACGCCGAATGCAGGCAAATCGCCGATCGGATCGGGCAACATGTCGCCAGCGGCACGGCCCTGCATCTGAAAGCGGACGACGGACGTGTGTTCAACGCTATTTACCGGGTGATGAGCGGCAACCGCTATGTCGCTGTCTATGTCGATATTACGCAGATAAAACAACGCGAGAGGGAGTTGAAGGCGCTGAAGCGCGAGGCCGAAGCGGCCAATCAAGCGAAATCGGCTTTTCTGGCCAATATGAGCCATGAAATCCGCACCCCTCTCAACGGTGTTCTCGGTATGGCGCAAGTGCTCGCACTGGGCGACCTTAGCCGCGAATATCGTGAGCAGGTGGAGGTGATCCTCGAATCCGGTAAGACGCTTCGGGCGCTTATGGACGATGTGCTCGACCTTTCCAAGATCGAGGCCGGCCGCATGGAACTGGCGCCCGCCGACAAGAACCTGCTTCACGTTCTGAAGCGGCAGCACGACCTCTGGCTGCCTCGCGCGGCGGAAAAAGGTATCGATCTTCGCCTGCACGTGGCCGAAGACGTACCCGCCGACTTGCACTTCGACGCAATTCGCTTCGGCCAATGTCTCTCCAACCTGATATCCAACGCGATCAAATTCACCGAACGCGGCCATGTCGTCATCGATGTGTCGGCCTGCCACCTGCCGGACGGCATCGAAATTTCAGCAGCCGTCACCGATACCGGCATCGGCATGAGCGCGGAGACGGCTGCGCGGCTGTTCGCGCCCTTTACCCAGGCGGACAGTTCGATTTCGCGGCGCTTCGGCGGCACGGGACTGGGCCTCGTGATCACGCGGAAGCTGGCGCAATTGATGGGCGGCGATGTTGTCCTGCAAAGCGTCGAGGCTGAGGGCTCGAGCTTCACCCTCACGCTGCTTGCCCAGCCGGCGCGTGAGCCCGTCAAGCAAGTGGCGGAAGCGGACACAAGCCTCGCCGAAGCGGCGGCCTCGCCGGTTACTGGGGGAATGCGCATTCTTCTGGTGGACGACCACCCGCTCAACCGGCGCGTGGGCCGGCTGTTCTTGGAACCGCAAGGCTATCATATTACCGAGGCCGAGAATGGCCAGCAGGCGCTCGACAAGCTGGCAAACGCCGAATTCGACCTCATTCTGCTCGACATTCACATGCCGGTCCTCGACGGCATCGAGACACTGAAACGCCTGCGTGCCTCAGGAGCAGCCGTGGGCCAGATTGCCGGTCATCGCCCTCACCGCCGACGCCATGAGCGGAGACCGCGAGCGCTATCTCGCGGAGGGCATGAATGGTTATCTGTCGAAGCCCATTGAGCAGCGGGAATTACTGTCGGAAATAACGCGGCTGCTCGGACGCGGCGCCGGCGCGGAACTCAGCGATGCTCCAGCGCTGCCGACGACCAGCAAAGACGCCACCACCGCCTTGGAACCGGCTAACACGGTCACGTCCGACGCGGATCTCAGCGCACTTCTCGCGGCAATGGAAGGCGAAATCGATCCCCTGAAACCTGACCAGTTGCCGATGAGCGCCGGCACGACGGAAATGGACGAGCCTGAAGCGCCCGATCCGCCGTCAAATTCGTTAGGGAACGAATATGATATGGCGACCCTTGCGCAGGAAGCTATCGATTGCCTGCCGGACGGTTTCGCCATCCTCGACAGCGAGCTTCTGCCGATCATGACCAATCAGGTCACGCGCGAATCCTTCAAGGCTTTTCATGAGGCGATTGCCGGGGGGCTCAGCTACCGTGAGGCGTCCTTCGCGTCGAGGAAGATCGCCAGCCCCCACGCTTCGGACGAAGAACGCTGGCGGGAAGTCGACACAATCCAGGCGCGGCTCCTGTCCGGTGAGTCCGTTGAACTCAAGACCACGCCCGGCCGAACATTCTCTCTGATGATCCGGCCCATGAGCCACAGGAGATATGTCGCGGTTTCGGTCGACATCACCGGCCATGCTGCGCGAGAACAGGAGCTGGAGCGGTCGCGGCATCAGGCGGAAGCGGCCAATCACGCAAAATCGGCATTTCTGGCCAATATGAGCCATGAGATCAGGACGCCGCTGAACGGCATTCTTGGTATGGCGCAAGTGCTGGTGCAAGGTCGCATCACGGCTGCGCAACGCGAACAGGCCGAGCTCATCCTCACATCCGGGAAGGCGCTCAAGACCATTCTTGATGACGTTCTGGATTTGTCGAAGATCGAGGCTGGCCGCATGGAGCTCGCGCTGGCCGACCAAAATTTGCATGACGTGCTGCGACGGCTGGTGTGGCTGTGGCAGGCCGATGCGGAGGAAAAGGGCATCGGCCTGCGGCTCGATATCGACGAAACGGTTTCCGCCCAACATCGTTTCGACGCGGTTCGTCTCGGCCAGTGTGTTTCCAATTTGCTCTCCAATGCCGTCAAATTCACCGAACGCGGCAAAATTACCATCCGCGTCTCCGGCGAGTCCTACCCGCATGGTACGGCGGTCTCAATCGCGATTGCCGATAGCGGCATCGGCATGAACGAGGAAACCGTGCGCAAGCTATTTGAGCCGTTTTCGCAAGGGGAGGAATTGATCGCGCGGCGCTTTGGGGGTACCGGGCTCGGCTTGGCCATCACACGCAAGCTCGCCGGACTTATGGGCGGCGATGTCACGGTGGCCAGCAAACCGGGCAGCGGTTCGACCTTTACGCTGACATTTATCGCCCGTCCGCTTCAGGGTGAGACGGGCATTCGGGCCCCGGCGAACCGGCCCAAAGCGCAACTACCCTTTCCAGCGCATATAAGCCGTCGCCCCAGACATGTTCTCCTGGTCGACGACAACGCATTGAACAGGCGTGTCGGCAATCTGTTCCTGAAGCCGGAGGGCTACAGGATCACCGAGGCCGAAAATGGGATGGAGGCCCTGGCGCGGCTGGCGGAGGACCGGTTCGACATTGTCCTGCTCGACATTCACATGCCGGTTCTCGACGGCCTAGCGACGCTGAAACGCATCCGAGCATCCGATAAGCCTTGGAGGAATGTCCCGATTATCGCTCTGACCGCGGACGCGATGAGCGGAGACCGTGAGCGCTATCTGGCCGAAGGTATGAACGGCTATATTTCCAAGCCGATCGAACAGCGCGATCTGCTGGCTGAAATCGCCCGTCTCCTGGGCACGGAGCGGTCAGAGTTGTCTCGGGGAGACGACGTCATTGCAGAGGTTCAGGGCGCGCAATAGCCTGGTCACGTTAGGTCGCCGCGCCTTTCGAGACCCCGCGAAAGCCCACGACCATTCATATATCCAGATCATGGGCGAATTCAGCACGCTCCTGGATGAAGCGGAAGCGCCCCTCCGGCTTGTTGCCCATAAGCTGTTCCACAATGTCCGCCGTGATGCCGCCTTCGTCCCCGATTTCCACCTTCAGAAGCGTTCGCTTCTTCGGGTCCATCGTCGTCTCCTTGAGCTGTGCAGGCATCATTTCGCCGAGGCCTTTGAAGCGGGATATCTCGACCTTGCCGCGCCCGCTGAAGGTCGTGCGCATCAGCTCGTCCTTATGCGCATCGTTACGGGCGTAGGCTGTCTTGCCACCCTGGCTGAGCTTATAGAGCGGCGGCACTGCGAGATAGAGATGGCCGCCCTCGATCAGCTCGCGCATCTGCGTATAGAAGAAGGTGATCAGCAGCGAGGCGATATGCGCGCCGTCGACATCGGCGTCGGTCATGATCACGACCTTCTCGTAGCGGAGATCGGCCTCGCGATAGCTCTTGCCGGTGCCGCAGCCGAGCGCCAGCACCAGATCGGCGATGAGCTGGTTCTGCGACAGCTTCATCGACGAGGCGTTGGCGACGTTCAGGATTTTGCCGCGCAAGGGCAGGATGGCCTGGTTCTTGCGGTCGCGCGCCTGCTTGGCGGAGCCACCCGCCGAGTTGCCCTCGACGATAAAGATTTCAGTGCCGTCCGCCGCGTCCAGGGAGCAGTCCGAGAGCTTGCCGGGAAGGCGCAGCTTGCGGGTGGCGGTCTTGCGGTTGACCTCCTTCTCGCGCTTGCGGCGCAGGCGTTCCTCGGCGCGGTTGATCACCCAGTCGAGCAGGCGGCTGGCATGCACGGGGCTGGCGGTCAGCCAATGGTCGAACTCATCGCGCAGCGCCATCTCGACGATGCGGGTGGCTTCCTGCGAGGACAGCTTGTCCTTGGTCTGGCCCTGAAATTCCGGCTCGCGGATGAAGACCGACAGCATGGTGGCGGCAGATTGGAGCACGTCCTCCGCCGTGATCTGCGCAGCCTTCTTATTGTTGGTCAGCTCGCCATAGCCCTTGAGCCCGCGCGTCAGCGCCGCGCGCAGACCGGCTTCGTGCGTTCCGCCGTCCGGTGTCGGTACAGTGTTGCAATAGGAGCTGAGGAAGCCATCATCGTCGGCGAGCCAAGCCACCGCCCATTCGACCGAGCCGTGACCGCCCTCGCGCTCTGATCTTGCCGGCGAACACGTCCTTGGTCACCATCTCGGCGCCATTGATGCG
The DNA here is from genome assembly GCA_963842775.1 of uncultured Alphaproteobacteria bacterium. Taxonomy (GTDB): domain Bacteria; phylum Pseudomonadota; class Alphaproteobacteria; order Rhizobiales; family Rhodomicrobiaceae; genus R-RK-3. Next base: position 108,306 of record CAWJHQ010000002.1, read on the forward strand.
CGCCGAGAGGAAGTCTTTCAAGCCGCCTGGGAAGTGGAACACCGCCTTTTCCGGCGTGTCGTCGCCGCCTTTCAGCAGCTCCGGGGCGCAGGACCAGCGGATTTCGACGCCGCCAAACAGATAGGCCTTGGCGCGCGCCATGCGGAAAATACGGTTCGGCTTGAAGGCGACGCCCTCGCCGAAGATCTGCGCGTCGGGCCGGAAGCGGATTTTCGTGCCGCGCCGGTTCATTGTCTGGCCCAGATCTTCAAGCTTGCCCTGCGAATGGCCGCGCGAAAACCTCTGCCGGTAAAGCCGTTGGCCCCGCGCCACCTCAACTTCCAGCAACTCCGACAGCGCGTTCACCACCGAAATGCCGACGCCGTGCAGGCCGCCCGAAGTGGAATAGACGTTGGAATTGAATTTTCCGCCCGAATGCAGCGTCGTCATGATGACTTCGAGCGCGGATTTGTTCCGGAATTTCGGGTGCGGATCGATAGGGATGCCGCGCCCATTGTCGATCACGGTGACGAAACCGTCGGCTTCCATCGAAACGTCGATCCAGGAGGCGTGGCCTGCCACGGCCTCGTCCATGGAATTGTCGATCACCTCGGCAAAAAGGTGATGCAGCGCCTTCTCGTCGGTGCCGCCAATATACATGCCCGGACGCCGCCGAACCGGCTCCAACCCCTCCAGCACCTCGATATTGGCGGCGGTATAGGCCTTTTCTGCCGCCGCCTGCCGGGAGGCCCCGCTGTCGGTGAGCTTGGCGAACATGTCTCTGGGTGATGCCATATGGGAATCCTCGTCAGCCATGGCCGGACGCTTCATACAAACGCGTTTCGCGGAAAATACACTGAGTTCGACGCGTAAGGTGCTCGTCGCGCCGCGCTTTGGCAAGCACTCACGCTTACGCATGTGGAATACGGCTTACCGGCGCCTTAACGGCGATGTGCTCAGCGAGCCACATTGCCGGCAACCGTCAGATTAAGATAGATCTCGGCGCTTTCCCGCGCCAGATCGCGGACCGACAAGTTTTTCGCCGTCAAAGGCGCGGATCGCGCCGTTTTTGGCGCCGTGAATGAGGTTGAGGGACGCGAAGACGTCGTCGCCGGAAGCGGTCACGCCGATGCCGACACGGCAATTTTCCAGGAGATTACCCTGCGCCACGACCCGCCCATTGCCGTCGCCGCGGCCAAGCTTGAGGCCGAACTCCTTCGCGTCCTTGACGATGTTGCCGCTGATAAGAGCAGTTCCATCCGTGGCCACTGCGGTTCCGCATCTGTCGAATTGGTTTTGCGCGACGATCGCACTGCGGCTCGACGAGGATGAGATACCTCTCCCGCAGTCGGAGAAGTGACACCCCGAAATTGTCAGATTCGAGCGCACGGCGGCTATTGCATCGGCAGAGTAATGCTGGAAGTAAGAGGCTTCCAACGTTCCAGAGCATCCGTCAAACTGCAAAGCCGTTTTGCCGCCGCCATTGAAATGACAATTCGCAATTCGTACGGGCGACCCTCCCGGCGCAACAATTTGAACGGCTGAGCTCTTGGATTGAAAACTCAAGCCGAACAAAACGAACAGTCCCAACGTATCGTTACCCGGACGGGTTGTAACCTCGCCGACGTTTAACAAAGTTTGCCCTGGAACGCCGATCACGGAACACCAGTTCGGCAGGATCAGCTTTGTCGCGCGGTATTCTCCGCCAGGTAAGACGATTGGCTGTCCGGCGCGCGACAATTCATCGATCGCCTTCTGAAGGGCTTCCGTTTGGTCCTTCTCGGGGTTCGGCACGACGCCGAAATCCAAGACGCTACGCGCCGGCCCCGTTGCCGTTGCCGCATACGCCGTGCTCGCCAAGCCGCCGCCCGCAAGCGCACTGCCCGCCAACAGAAAATGACGCCGGTCCACGCTCATCGCCTCGTCCCAATCCAGCCCAAGCCGGTCTTAACCGATTTGCCGGGCCGTGCCTAGACCGCGCCGCCTTGCGGCCATCGCAAAGGGAATCATCGACCTGACGATGATTTCCGCGCCCGCTTTCAGCTCACGCCACGCACGGGCCGCTTCGCCAAAAGCGCCGTTACCGGATTCTGCGGGCAGGGCGGGAATATGAATGAACCCGACCAGCGGGGCCGGTTTCCTGTCGCGGATATGGATGCAATGTCTCGTAGAGCACCGCATTGCAGAGATAGCGCCCGGCATCCGCCGAAAGCACAGCGGGCAGTCCGAGGAGCCGCAAACGCTGGACCAGCAGCGACGCGGGCACGGTCGTCTTCAGCATTGGCGGAGCGCTTCGCCTGACTGTGCGCCCGACGGGCGCCAGCCCGGCGTGATCAAGAAAGGGCGAAGCCAGATTGCGGGCTTGCGTCTCGACCTCGAACCCGGTGCATCGCCGCGATACGCCGAAATGAAGGATGACATGGGGATCGAACCGCTCGACGAGGTGGCGCGCCTCAATGGCGGCGTGGCGCCAGTCGGTCGGCAGGGTGGCGGAAAAAATCGTCGCGCGCGGCACGGAACGGGTCTGGTTCTCCGCCAGATGTTCGACAAGCGAGGAAGAAGCGTTGAACGGTACGCCGGGGAACGGCCCGAAACCCGTGACGAGAATGCGAATGCCAGGCCAGTTCATGCATGCCCTTCTGCGGAAGGCACTTCACGCCAAATCAGAGCCGTTAAGCATAACGGCCCTTCGTCGTTCTAAATTGCTTGGACCAATTATAGATGCAAGAGCAATCTATCCTTCAATTCGGTCACAACTTCGCCAGAGGTTTTCAGATGAAGCGCCGTTTGGGTACATTCGCGATTTCCGTGCTGCTGGCCGGTATCACGCCGGCAATCGCGGCCGATATCGCTGTCCGATCGAAAATCGATAAGGTCACGGTCTTCCAGAGCGGCGCCGAAATCGCCCGCGTGTTCGAGGCCGCAGTGGATGCGGGGTCGCATGTGCTGGTGCTAGCAGACCTGCCAGCCGGACTGGAAGCAAATTCCGTTCGCGTCGACGGCGAAGCGGGAGGCGCGGTGGAGATCACCTCGGTCGACGCGCGCCAGATCCTGGTGAAAAAGCCCAGCAGCGCTGACGGGCCGGACGAGACAGAGCGCAAGCGCATCGACGCAGAATTGCTCCGCCTGACCGACGAACGCGCCGGATTGGACGGCATCATCCTTGCCGCCGAAGGTCAGAAGGCGCTCGCCGAGAATCTCAGCCGGATGCCGCTTTCCAGCCCGGCAAAATCGCCTGACGCGCCAACCTCCGCGACGCCGGACTGGAACGCGTTGTTCGATCTGATCGGCGCCCGCCTCGCAGCGACGGCGAAGACCGCTCAGGACGCGCGCATCCAGCAACGGGACCTCGACGAACGCATTGCCGTGCTGCGGGAACAGCTCCGGCGCGAGCCGCCCGAAGAGTGGGAGCGGACCGAAATCCGCATCCACATCGAAGCAAGCGCCACCGGCCAAGGCATTGCTGCGCCTGCGCTATCAGGTGGCGCAGGCCGGTTGGGAGCCGATCTACGATGCGCGGCTCACGACCGGCGGCAAGGCGAAGCCCGCGTCGCTGGTCCTGGCGAGGCGAGCGAGCATTTCGCAAAATACCGGTGAGGATTGGAACGAGGCGAAGATCACCTTGTCCACTGTCCGCCCCGGTGGCGCGACGGCCGCTCCCGAACTGGCGGCGATGAAGGTGATGTTCCGCCCGGAGCGGCGCGCTCCGCAGGGATTCCTCGAGAATAGGGCACGCGGCTTGGAAGGTGCCCCAGCTCCCGAAGCCTCTGCCGACAAGGCGGCCCCGGCGAACGCGCCGGTCGAAGAACGCAAGGCGATGGTCGATGTCACGCCTTATCAGGCGGCGTTCAGCATCGCCCAAACCGTCACGGTGAAAGTCGGGTGTCGGGCAGAAAAAAGTGCTCATTTCCGCCGAGGAGGTCTACCCTCCATCGTCGTGATGGCGGTGCCGAAGCTCGACGCCACCGCCTACCTCCACGCCAAATTCACGCATGACGGCCTGTCGCCGCTGCTGCCCGGCGCCGTTTCGCTTTATCGGGACGGTGTCTATGTTGGCCAGGGCGCGCTGCCGCTGACATTGCGCGGCGAGGAAAAGGAGCTGGGCTTCGGCCCGGACGATGGCGTGAAGGTCGCGCGGGTCGAGCTGAAGCGCGCCAAGGGCAAATCCGGCATTATCAGCAGTTCCGCCACCGACGAGCAGCATTTCAAAATCACCGTGAAAAACGCGCATGACTGGACGGTGCCGGTCACGATCATCGATCAGCTGCCGGTTGCGGAAAACGAGCAGATCGCAGTCGAGGCACTGCCGATGACGACCGAACCCAGCGAGCGCAATTTTGGCGACAAGCTCGGCGTGCTCGCCTGGATGTTCGATCTGGAACCGCAGAAGGACAAGGAGATCACCCTCTCCTACGAGATCAAATGGCCCGCCAAGCGAGAGATTACAGTGAGCGAATATTGACCGGGCCGGATTGCCGCGAGGCTAGCCACACACCGGCTAGAATCAGCGCAAATCCGCCGAAATGATAAAGGTGAAGCTGCTCACCGAGAAAGACGATCGCGAGCACTGCGCCGAAGAGCGGGATCAGATGCATGAACACGCCCGCTCTGTTGCCGCCGATCAGTTCGACGCCGCGGATATAGAAGACTTGCGCGACGACGCTCGGAAGTGTCGAAACATAAGCGATCGCCAGGAGCGCCTCCCGTGTCGGCTCTATTTGCCGGTAGAAGAAATGCTCAGCGAGGAAGAACGGCAGGTTGAGGACCGAGGCGACCGCGAAGGTGACGGCGGCGAAGCTCAGCCAATGGATCTGCGGCTGCTCGCGTAACAGCGCGGTATACACCGCCCATATCCCCATCGCCGCGACTACCCAGATGTCGCCTTCGTTCACCTGGAATGAGGCAAGCAGGCCCATATCGCCCTTCGCCAGGACAATGAGAACCCCGCAAGAGGAGACCGCAATGCCAAGCGCTTGTGCCTTGGTCAATCGATCGCGATAGATCGCAAACGCCGCGATCGGTATGAGTATCGGCACGGTGGAATTGATGATGAGCCCGTTGATTGCGGACGTCCTGCCGAGCCCGATGTAATAAACGCTGACGAAGGTGCCTGCGCCGATCGCGCCGAGCAGCAGCAATATCGGCCAATTCGCCCTGATCACCTTGTAGTCGCGCTTCAATTGCGGCCAGGCGAAGGGCAGCACCAGGATCAATGCGACCGTCCACCGCATCCATGCCAGCGCGAGCGGCGGCACCAACTCGTGCGAGCCACGCGCGACGACGGAATTTCCTGCCCAGAACAGCATGGTGAGCACAAGCAGCACGTAAGCGTTCGCGAAACCGCGGGACGCTAAATTCGGTTTGTTTTCCGAATGCTGCTTCTTCTGCATGGCCTTCCCTTACGCGAGCATTGGCTTTACGTAAAGTTTGCTGACCGATTTCCGCTTCGGCGGAGCCAGCCGTTATCAATCTCGCGGAACCCGTCACGCCGGGTTATATAGATGAGTCGGATTACTCGCCGCCTAGCGCGGTATTTCCAAATGAGGATTATTCATGGCGAATGTCGCGGTCGTCGGTTCGCAATGGGGCGATGAAGGCAAGGGCAAGATCGTCGACTGGCTGTCGGAGCGCGCCGATATCGTCGTCCGCTTCCAGGGCGGGCACAATGCGGGCCATACGCTGGTCGTCGAGGGCGTCACCTACAAGCTTTCGCTGCTGCCTTCAGGCGTGGTGCGGCAGGGCAAGCTTTCGGTGATCGGCAATGGGGTCGTCGTCGATCCTTGGGCGCTGGCAAAGGAAATCGGCACGCTGCGCGCCGCCGGCATCAGCATCTCGCGCGAGAATTTGCGCATCGCCGACAACGCCACCCTGATCCTGCCTTTCCACCGCGAACTTGATGGGCTGCGCGAGTCCTCCGCCGGCGATAATGCGATCGGCACCACCAAGCGAGGCATCGGGCCGGCCTATGAGGACAAGGTGGGCCGCCGCGCGATCCGCGTCATGGATCTGATGAATTTAAAGACGCTCAGGGCGAAGATCGACCGGGCGCTCACGCATCACAATGCGCTGCGGCGCGGCCTGGGCGTGGAAGAAATCTCGGGCGATGCGCTGTTCACCGAAATTTCCGAGATCGCGCCGGAGGTGCTGCCCTATATGGACCGTGTCTGGCAGCTTCTCGATCAGCACCGCAGGGAAGGCAAGCGCATTCTTTTCGAGGGCGCGCAAGGGACGATGCTCGATATCGATCATGGCACCTATCCGTTCGTCACTTCGTCCAACACAGTCGCGGCGCAAGCGGCGACGGGATCGGGGGTGGGGCCGCGCTCGGTGACGCATGTGCTCGGCATCACCAAAGCCTATACCACGCGCGTCGGACAAGGGCCGTTTCCAACCGAACAGCTCAACGAAGTCGGCAGGCTGTTAGGTGAGCGGGGGCATGAATTCGGTGTAGTGACCGGGCGGCCCCGGCGCTGCGGCTGGTTCGATGCAGTGTTGGTGCGGCAGGCCATCAAAGTGTCCGGAATCGACGGCATCGCATTGACAAAGCTAGACGTGCTCGATGGACTCGACGAGCTGATGATTTGCGTCGGCTACCGGCTGGACGGGCGTGAGATCGACTATTTGCCCGCAGCACAAGGCGCGCAGGCGCGGGTGGAGCCGATCTATGAAGTGCTGGAAGGCTGGAAGGCGTCCACGGAGGGCGCCCGGTCCTGGGGCGCATTGCCCGCGCAAGCGATCAAATATGTGAAGCGCCTGGAAGAGCTGATCGAGGCGCCCGTGACCATGCTGTCGACCTCGCCCAAGCGCGAGGACACCATATTGGTGCACGATCCGTTCGAGGATTAACCGTTGGAGCCGATGAACGCGCGGGCCCGGCACATGCTCTGCCGCGTAAATGGGTCGGATCGTCGTATATTGGGCGCGGAATCAGCTAGCTAAATCGGGCGCTATCAGCTCCGTGGGGCACTATTTAGCCGATGCGCAGCATGTCGCGGAAAATATCGATAGCTTCGTGAGACCGGTCGGGAAGCGCGTATTAGCGGCCAAGGCTCAGACGACTAACCGGCCGCTCGCATGGCCGAGCACCAGATAGATGCGCCCGGTTTCCGATGTCAGGTGCGTTTGAACGGTGCGCCCTTTCGGATCAGCCTTGCTGGCATCCTGCAGCATGCGTTCGAAATCAGCCAGATACCGGTCGACGATGTGGCGGAATGTGCTGTCGCTTTCATAACGACGCTTGACCTGATCGAAGGTCGCCTGCCCATCGCGATTATAGATGCCGCGATTCAATATGTTGCGATCGCCCTTATGATAGCGCCGCCAGACATCCGCCGCGACATTCTCTTCCACCGCGTTGGCGATGTCCTTCATGTCGAAGATCATCGGCGTATTTTCCGGCTTGCGCGCAGCGCCCACGGTCGGCGCAACAACGGGCGGCGCGCCGTACGAATCGTCATTCCGGCCGCCGCTATAATTGTTGTCGTCGCCTCGGGAAGCCCGCGCCAGAAGGTCACCCAATGACCATTTGGCGCCGCCGCGCTCATGCTCCAGTTCCGGATTCGGCGCGGGGCTGCCCATCATCGGCGGACGGCCCATCGCATCGTAATCGTGATGCGCCTCGCCATGCGGAGAATTGTCCATGCGCTCGATCAATCCGGCGCTCACTGCCTCAAGCGTGTCTTGTGGCGCGCCCCACTCCTCGCCATAGCCACCGCGCGGCGGCGGAGGCGGCACGTCGCGGCGACTGGCGGCGAGCGGTGGCAGATCGCGGTTCTCATGCTGAGGCATGCGGGGCGGCTGACCCGGCTCGGGCTGACGCACCTCAGGCTTGGAAATCTGACCGGAATAGCCATGCCGCGAGGTGATCTCGGTCAGCGAATCGAGCGCCGAGAGCTGGTCCTGCAGCGCCCTACGCATGGCCTTGGCGCTCTGTTTCGTCGCTTCCGGGAGTGACTTCGCCTGGCGCTTGAGTTCGGATTGCGTGTGTTCCAGCTCGGTAGCAGCTTGATGTGTCGAGTTGCGCACTTGCTGGGTGGTCTCGTTGAAGCTGCTGGTAAAGCCGGAAAGCTGGCTTGCAACCTGCTCGGACAGTGACGAGAAGTTCGATTTCAACTCCGAAATCGCGCGCGATGTATGCGCCTGCGCCTCAGCCCGCAGCCGTTCCAATTCCTTCACCGCCGTCTGCGACTTGTCAGCGGAGTCGCGCGACAATGAACTCGGTAACCTGCTTGGCTCGGACTTCGGCCTGCGCCAGCGATTGCTCCAGCATATTGGAGTAATTATGCATCATCCGGTCGAGCTCGGAGGCACGTGTGTTGATGCCTTCGATCATCTTCCCGAGCTGCGCCTGCCGCGTCTCCATGACGGTGTCGACTTTGTTATTCTGCGCCTCTACGGCCCGCGCCGCATTCATGATGTTGACGCCCTGATCCTCGAACCGCTTCGTCAGGCCGTGGATTTGGCTGAGCAGGCCGTTTGATACTTCCTTGAGCATATTCGCGTGGGCGCCGAGACTCTCCGAACTTGCGCCCGACCCTCTCGCCAAATCGTCGACGGCCCGCTGGATCTGACTTGTGCTGGTCGTGACGACATGCTGGATCGCACCCGCCTGCCTGGACAGGGATTTCTCCATCTTGCTTGAATGCTGCTCCAGCGTTTCGCGGATGTTGCCGGTATACCGCGCGACGGAAGCGTCGAGGGACTTGGTCCGCTCCGCAATCGCCGCATCGAAACCCTGGGCCCGGCGGCTGAGAATAGCTTCCAGCGCCTGGGTCCGCTCGGACAGCGAACTATCGATCGCCCGGCCTTGCTCGGTCAGCACCGTTTGCAGCATTTTGGTGCGGTCATGCAGCGACGTGTTGAGCGATTCCGTACGCTGGGCCAGCGCCCCTTCAAGGGCCGAAAGGTTCTTCGTTGCCCCTTCGATAATGCCGCTGAGGCGCGTCTGCTCGCTGCCAAGCCGCTCAAGCAGCACTGGTATCTCGCGGCCGACACGCTCGCTCATGCTCATCACCGAGGCGACGAGATTATTGCCCTTGGCGGAAATTGCCGCCGCCGTGCGGTCGGACGTTTCCTGGATCGAGCGCGTGACTTCCAATCCGGAACGATGCAGCTGTTCCGCCGCCTGCGCCCCATGTTTGACGAGCTGTTCGGTAATGCGCGCGCCGCGATCGGCGAGCTTCTCGTCGATCACGGTGCCCGCCGCGGTAACTGCCGCGGTAATCTTGTTGCCGCGGCTGGCGAGCGTGTCGGCGAGCGTCGAAGTCGCCTGCGTCATGGCCGTGCTGGCGCGCTCGCTCGCGGCGGAAATTTCCCGGGTGACATGCGAGCCAATGCCCCGGAGCGCTTCGCTGACGCGGTCGCTGTTGTTCGCAAGGGCCTCGCGCTCGCTGGCCAGCTCACTGATGAGATTGCGGATGCGATTTTCATTCTCGCTATAGGACCGCTCCAGCGCCGCCACTTCGTTATGAACCAGCGCCTCCAGTTCGCCGGCGCGACCGAGCGCACGCGAAATAGCGTCATTCATCGCCGCTACCTGGCGGCGGACGGTCTGTCCCAGCGACGCGACGGACTGCTCGGCCATCTTATCGGGCTCGGCGAGGCGCACCGCCACCTCTGTCATCGCGGACGACATCAGCCGCAGTTCCTGCGCGCGCCAGACCAGAATCGCGAGGAACCAGAACAACGCGATAGGAATGACGATCGTGGCAATCACTGCGACGATCGAGGGCGTGGCGAAAATATCGGACAGGCTGGAAACGCTCTCGGGATTCTTGGCGATCACCGCCCAGGCGATCAGACAGCCAAGCACAAACCAAATCGCCGAGGTGGCGAGCGCGATGTAGAACGGCGATTTCGACGGTCGCTGCTGAAGGGCGTAGACGAGCCCGCCGATGGAGGGCATGTCGTCATTGGCGGCGATCGCGCGCACCGGTCCGGTCGCGGCACGGGTCACGGACGCTGCGCGACCCTGGCTGGGCTGCGGTACGGATGAAGATCGTTTCAAGGCCGTTTGGGAAACAGGCGTCCGTGCCGGTGCGGCTTGCATTTTTGTGCCGGCGGATGCTGCGGCGGTGTCGGCGCTTTCTGGCGATTCGCTCGTCGTATCGGCCGCCACATTGTCCCGGGACGAAGTGCCGTCGGCACCATTGTCACGGGATTTTGCCGGTTTTTGAGACATTCCGCCGTCCTAATTAATGAAGCGTGCTATGCGGGAAGGGATAGCATGCGAATAGCTGACGCGGTATCCGTTATATCGTCAAACGGAAAGGTTGCAAACGCAAGCTGCGGCAACCCGGCGAGCCCGTGCATAAGCCTCCCCCTGCCAACACCTCTCCGTTGCGAAACTGCACTACCAACTGGGAAAAACTACTAATGCGCCCCACGAGACTGTAGCTCATTTGTAGCCAGAATTTGAGGCTAAAAAAAGATGAAATTCGCCCCATGCGGGAGTTGCGCGGATACCCTATTTGGCTGCAAAATCAGATATTTCTTGTCCTTTTTGCCACGCTTCGTAGCAAAAAGACACGGCAGGGTGCCTCGACATTAAATTGTCCAATTACTTGCCGATTTTCGGCTCATCCTGACTTGACAGCTTTGGGTTGATGAGCTTGCTACTGCGCACGCTTTGATTGGGCGGCTCAGCAGCAAGTCGTTCTATTTTCAACGGGGACATTATGGAACTGAGTTTAGAGAACATCGACGATTTACCCACGGAGACCGAGAGCCGCTTCGCTTTTCGTCACCGCCCGGTCGATCTCACGCATCTGTCGCGCTATACGATGGGCAATAGCGAGCTTGAGCACGAAGTGCTCGAATTGTTTCGTCGGCAAACCCGCCTGTATTTCGACAAGCTGTCCCGAGCCGGCGATGACGATGCATGGCGCGAGGCGGCGCGGGTCCTGAAAGCATCGGCGCGCGGCGTCGGCGCCTGGCAGATTCTGCAGAGCGCGGAAGACGCCGAACAGCTGTCGCCCGGGAGGTCTCAAGCGGCGCGCGAGGACATTCTCCGCATCCTGGACGATCAAATTCGCGAGGCCAATCGGTTTATCGAAAGCGTTCTCTGAGTCGATTTGCGCACGATTCCAACGGATGCGGCAAACAGGGTTGGAAAGCGTGATGCAAGACCATGAGCTAGGGCGCTGAGCCTAAGCGGCTGAACGCGGTCATGCACAAGGCCGCGCCGAATTCTGACTAGAGTTGAGGCTCGATTTGGCCTATAAATCGCCGCGAGCCTTCACGCTTGCCGCGGCGGCGAGCATAGCGGCTGCGCGGCGCGCGGTCATTCCCCCAATCATGCACGGATCGACACAGAATGCCCAAGATCACCTATATCGATCATACCGGCCGGGAATATCTCGCCGACGGTGAGATCGGGCAAACCGTGATGGAAACCGCCATAAAGCACGATGTCCCCGGCATCGTCGCAGAATGCGGTGGCGCGTGCTCCTGCGCGACCTGTCACGTATATGTGGACGAAGCCTGGCGCGGGATCACCGGCGAGCCGTCGCAAATGGAAGAGGACATGCTCGATTTTGCCTTCGATGTGCGTCCTGAAAGCCGCCTCAGCTGCCAGTTGCGCATTGCGGATGCATATGACGGATTGATCATTCGGATTCCCGAACAGCAGGGTTGAGCTTTTCCCTAGCGTCTTCTAATCATGCGAATTGGCGACCGGGATGCCGGTCGGCCACAATGACATCTGCGTATTGCGCGGTAAGAGGATTTCGGGATGGATGGCGCTACACCTATCGAGACGGATGCGGTCATCATCGGGGCTGGCCCGGTTGGGCTTTTCGCTGTTTTCGAATTGGGACTTCTCGACATCAAGGCCCATGTGATCGATATTCTCGATCGCGCTGGCGGACAATGCGCCGAGCTTTATCCGGAAAAGCCGATTTATGACATACCGGCCCTGCCGATCGTCACCGGCCAGGAATTAACCGACCGGTTGATGGAACAGATCAAGCCGTTTGGAGCGGAATTCCATTTTTCCGAGCGGGTCGATGCGCTGCGGCGCGTAGACGGTGGTTTTGAGCTGGAAACCGATGGTGGGCTGATATTCCGCGCCAAGGTCGTCGTCATCGCCGCGGGCGGCGGCTCATTCACACCGAAACGGCCGCCGCTCGCGGGCATCGAAACCTATCGAGGGCAAATCGGTTTTCTACGCAGTCAAGCGGATGGACGAGTTTCGCGGACGCGACCTCGTCATTGTCGGCGGCGGCAACTCCGCCCTCGATTGGACGCTGAACCTGCAGCCCATCGCGAACTCCACGACGCTTATTCACCGCAGGGATGATTTCCGCGCCGCGCCCGACAGCGTCAACAAAATGCGCGAGCTTGTGGCGCAAGGCGGGCTGCGGCTGCAGATCGGACAAGTGATGCAGCTCAAGGGCGCGGACGGCGTTCTGGAAAGCCTCTCCGTTCGCGGCGATGCCGAGACATTCGATCTTCCTTGCAACTGTCTGCTGCCGTTTTTCGGCTTAACGATGAAGCTCGGTCCGATCGCCGATTGGGGGCTGAATCTCCACGAAAACCTTATCCCGGTCGATACCGAGAAATTCGAGAGTTCCGAAAAGGGGATCTTCGCGATAGGCGATATCAATAGCTATCCGGGTAAGCTGAAACTGATTTTGTCCGGATTTCATGAAGCCGCGCTCATGGCCCAACAGGCCTACCATATCATCTACCCAGGTAAGCGCCTGCTGTTCCAATATACGACGTCGTCATCGAGCCTGCAGAAGAAGCTCGGTGTGATTTAGAGCATGATCCTAAATCGAGATCAGCGCATTACATCCTCGTCGCCGTATTCATTTTAAATTCCGGCATGAAATCGCGATCTGATTGGCCGTCACCGCTCGCGATCCGGACGATATAAGGTAATTCCAATTATCCAGGCGTTCTAGCTTAGCGACACCGCTCTAACCCACCATCCGGGGTGCTCGCGCCTGATGGCGGCCGCTCCAGCCGCGAGCATCCTCTGCATTGGCAAACAGGGCAAAACAGGTCGGTCCGCTCCCTGACAAGCGCGACAGCAGCGCGCCAGGCGCGGCGTCGAGCGCGGCTAGGATGTCGCCGATGACCGGCAGCAGCCGGCAGGCCGGCGCCTCCAAATCATTGGCGCGCGCTTTGGCGTAGGCAGCGATGTCGGCAACACCGGCGAATTTCGGAATTAGAGGCTTGGCAGGTGCCGCAGAGAGTGGCGCAGCGCCAAGTTCTCTGAACACGTCGCTGGTCGACAGCGGCATCATCGGATTGACAAGCACCGCAGGGACAGGTGCGAGGGCCGCGATCGGGTGCAGCCTATCCCCAATGCCGGTCATGATGGCCGCGCTCGCCGCGCAGGCAACAGGGGACATCGGCGCCGATCCTGCTTGCCGCCTCCAGAAGCAGCGCAGCGCTCCACCGGCTTGCCCCGCGCCATTAGCAGGCGCAGCGCAGCGGCTGCGTCAGCAGAGCCGCCGCCCAGTCCCGCGGCTACCGGTATATGCTTGGTCAGGTGAAATTCGCCGCCGGGGTCGGTCCCATTCAGCTCGCCATAGATGCGGGCGGCACGCTCGATCAAATTATCGCCGTGAAGCACCGCGGCAAACGGCCCCGTCACGCTCAGCGAAAAAGCACCGCCAGGCCGATATTCCACGATGTCGCCGAAATCGGCGAACAGCACCAGGCTTTCCAGCTCGTGATAGCCGTCGGGGCGCTTGCCTTTAATTTCCAGCGTAAGGTTGACTTTCGCCCGTGCAAGCTCGGCTCGCGTACCGACACCTGCACTTCGGTCATGTGATTGCGCACTCGGTTTTTGTGGCATCAATTCCAAACCCCGGCGGTAGCCTCAATTTGGATCGATGCAACTAGCCGGCACAGCTCGTAGATTGCCGCAGCCGGCCATCGAGGCGAAGGAACGTCAGCGCCCCTCATCATTTCGCCTGTGCGTCATGACGGACTGATGGAGCCGTCCAGCGCGGCGCGCGTATTGGGCTCCTCGATCAGCCCCGCTTCGAGCTTCTTCTTGATTTTTGCCTCGTCTTCAGCTTCGGGCTTCAGGTCAAGCGCCTGTTTCCATTGGAATTTTGCCTCCAGCCGGCGCCCGACCTTCCAATAAGCATCGCCAAGATGGTCATTGATGACCGGATCGTCGGGCTTCAACTCCACTGCCCTCTCAAGCTGCTTCACCGCCTGCGCGAAATCGGCCTGCCGATAATAGGCCCAGCCGAGACTGTCGACGAAATAGCCATCGTTCGGACGCTTCTGCACCGCGCGCCGGATGAGGTCCATCGCCTCTTTGAGGTTGAGGCTTTGGTCGACCCAGGAATAGCCAAGATAGTTGAGCGTCAACTCCTGGTTCGCGTCGAGGTCCAGCGCTTTCTTGAGGTCTGCCTCGGCTTTAGGCCATTCCTTCATGCGCTCATAGCAGACGCCGCGCGCATAATAGACCGACCAATGGGCCTTGTCCTCGGGACCAAGTCTTTCGATCGCCTTGGTGTAGTAATCGACCGCTTCGGTATATTCCTTGTTGCCGCGCAGCAGATTGCCCAGCGTGTAATAGGCCCGCATATCGTCGGGGAAAGCGACAATCAGTTCCTTCAGCAGCGTCTTCGCGTCATCGACCTTTTCCAGCGAGTTCAGATCGTAAGCCTTGCGGAGCTGCGCGTTCAGCCACAAGGGCGAAGCGCGCGGAACCTGCTGGAAGGACACCGCCGCCAATTCGTAGTTCTTGAGCTGGTCGTAAAGCTCGCCGAGCGCGTAATGCGCGACGGTGTAGTCCGGCTTCGCATAAAGCGCGAGCTGCAGATAGATTTGACCCGCATCGACAACGCCGTCGCCGGCCAGCGCCTCGCCAATCCCTTGGAAGACCTCGGCAAGCCCTTCCGCTGCGCTGGTCACAACGAGAGCTGGCTTCTTGCCCGAGTCCAGCTCATCGGCGAACGCTTTCACCAGCGGGTTCGGACTGGGAGCTTCCAGTTGAGTCTTGATGATCGTTTTCGCCAGAGCGGTATCGCCCCAGAAAGCGGCATGGCGCGCATAGGCGACCAATCCTCGAACATTGCGCGGATTCTTGTCATGCAGCTTTTTGTAAGCCGCCGCCGCAGTGTTGCGTTGCTTGGCGAGATCGGCGATCATCGCGCGATGCAGAAGTGCGATATGCTGCGACCCCTCCGTCTGCGCGGCGCCGCTATCATTGGTCAGCTTGAGGGCGTTCTTGATCCGTCCCCTGGCCAATTCGGTCCATGCGCGGGCCAGGTTGGCGGTGAGGTCCGCGATCGGGCCGTTGCCGCCCGCCTGAAAATGCTTGTCCGCGGTGCCGTATTGCTTCTTCGCGACGGCCTCGATGCCCATAAAAAAACTAGCGACTTTATGCTCATCTTCGCGTGCGACGAGATCGCGTGCCAGCGAACGGGCTTCGTCAAACTTGCCCGTTGCGACCTTCAGCTGAAATGCGTCCTCGAGTATTTCCTTACTCGTAGGATCCTTCTCGAGCGCATCGCGATAGTATTCAGCGGCTTTCTCATTGTCCCGTACGCCGCGCGCAAGTCGTCCTGCAAGGTAACTGCCCAGCAACGAGTTGCTATCTTCGAGTTGATAGGCTGAGGTATCAACCGTATCGTTTTCCACAGCCTGAGCCGCGCCCGCCGCGAATACAGCAAGAAGGCCGCCAATGACCAAGGTCGAGGCATTTATATTCAATCTGGAGGTCTTCATAGAACCCTTTTCGATGGCACCTTCGCTATGCGTCAAGCGCAATTTCCATGTCGTAAAATAGCCTAGCATAACGTTTTGACCAAATCACGCCCTTGCGAATGCTGCACTTATTACACGTTGACCTTTGAATAAAGGCGGGCATTTGGCAACAAAGCTAATTTTCGCCATCAGCTGCTCTCCTCCGTTGTAACAGGGCCTTTCTGCAACAGCTCGCCAAAATAGGCGCCGGACAGCGTGCGATGCAGGAGGATCAGCGGAACTAAGCCCTACTGCGACGATTGTCAGCGCTGCCAATGCCGATCGTTCGAACTGCTCCTGCGAGGCGAATGTGTAGATCTGCGTGGCGAGCGTGTCAAAGTTGAAGGGCCGCAGCAACAATGTCGCCGGCAGCTCTTTCATGGAATCGACGAAGACCAGAAGCGCCGCCGCTCCGATCGCCGGCCGCAATAGCGGCAAGTGAATGGCCCTGAGCATTCCAAGCGGACTGGCGCCGAGCGAGCGAGCCGCCGCATCGAGATTGGGCGAAAGCCTTTCGAGGCCGGTTTCGATCGCACCCAGCGCTACGGCCATAAACCGAACCACATAAGCCATGATGAGGGCGAAAGCCGAGCCTGACAGCAATAGGCCGATGTTCAGGCCGAAGTGGCTCTTAGTGAAGCCATTGAGCAGATTATCGAGTGCACCGAGCGGCACGACGAGCCCGATCGCGATGACAGTCCCCGGCACGGCGTAACCGAGTGAGGATACGCGGGCCGCCACCATCACCGCCCGGCTCCTGCAAAGCCGCAGCGCCGCCCCCAGGATGAATGCAAAACCGACCGTGACGGCGGCCGCGATGAGCGCGAGCATCAGGCTGTTCCGGGCTGCGCCCGCATAATCGGATAAGCCGTATTGTGCCCCTTGCGCCCATGCGCCCGTGACCAGCACCCCGAAAGGCACGGCAAATCCGGCGGCGACCGGCAAGGCACAGGCGCACGTCGCGAGCAGGGCCTTGCCTCCACCGAGGCGGTGCTCGGGCATCGGACGGTTGCCGCGTCCTGTCGCAAAGCGGGGCAATGTGCGGCCCAGACGTTCCAGCGCGATCAACGCCACGATGAAGACGAACATCACCAGGGCGAGCTGCGCCGCGCCGGACAGGCTGGAGCGCTGAATCCAGGCGGCGTAGATGCTCGATGTCAGAGTCTGCACGCCGAGATATTCAACCGCGCCGATATCGTTGAGACACTCCATCAGCGCCAGCGACACGCCCGCCGCAAGCGCCGGCCGCGCCATGGGCAACGCCACCGAAAACAGCGCGCCTGTGCCGGTGCGGCCGAGCGTGCGCGCCACTTCCAGCACATGCACCGATTGGAGGGCGAAGCTCGCCCTGGCGGTGAGGTAGACGTAAGGGTAGAGCACGGCAGCCATGATGAAGACGGCGCCGCCAAGCGAACGCACATGCGGGAACCAATAATCCTGATAGCTGGTGAAGCCGGTAAGATGGCGCAAGTCCGGTCTGGACCGGCCCGGTGTAATCGAGAAACTCGCCATAGCAATAGGCGGTGATATAGGTCGGCAGCGCGAGCGGCAGGATGAGCAGCCAATCGAACAATGCCCGTCCGGGAAAGCGGTACATGGTGACCAGCCAGGCCGTTCCTGCGCCGGCGACCAGGGTCAAGGCGGCGACGCCGACCATCAGCAGTAATGTTTGTTGAACCGCGTAACCCAGTGTCGTCGCGATGAGATGCTGCCACACGCCCGGCGCCGGTGCGAGGGCAAGCACCGCAATCGTCGCGATCGGCAAGAGGATGATCAGGCTGATGGCGATTGCCAGGCTTCGCAGAAGCCCATCCGCTGAAAATCGCCATCCGCGGTCATGCGGCGGCCGCCACGGCGCCGGCCTGGCACGCATCAGCGCGCTCCGCCGCCTTCGGTTTGCAGCCAGGCGGCGCAGCAAGCCTTGGCCAGATCGCGCACGCGCAAAATATAGCTCTGCCGCTCGGTCACGGAGATCACGCCACGCGCGTCCAGCAAGTTGAAGATGTGCGAGGCCTTGATGCATTGGTCGTAGGCCGGCAGCGCCATGCGGTGGCGCATATCGTTGCTGCCCGGCGTGGGAGCGCCCGCGGCGAGCAGCGCGCTGCATTCCTTCTCGGCGTCGCGGAAGCGCTGCAGCAGCAGCTCGGTATCGGCGAACTCGAAATTATGCCGCGAATATTCCTGCTCGGCCTGCAGGAACACGTCGCCATAGGTGACCTTCTTGTCGTCGTCACGGCCGTTGAAATTGAGATCGTAGACGCGGTCGACGCCCTGGCAATACATCGCCAGCCGCTCCAGCCCATAGGTGAGTTCGCCCGCAACGGGATCGCAATCGAAGCCGCCGACCTGCTGGAAATAGGTGAATTGCGACACTTCCATGCCGTCACACCAGACCTCCCAGCCCAGGCCCCAGGCGCCGAGCGTCGGGCTTTCCCAATCGTCCTCGACGAAGCGGATGTCGTGATTGTCGGGATTGAGGCCGATCTTATACAGGCTCTGCAAGTAGAGATCCTGAATGTCGGACGGCGACGGCTTCATGATCACCTGGAACTGATAGTAATGCTGCAGCCGGTTGGGGTTCTCGCCATAGCGGCCATCCTTCGGCCGGCGCGACGGCTGCACATAGGCCGCGTTCCACGGTTTCGGCCCGAGCGAGCGCAATGTGGTCGCGGGATGAAAGGTGCCGGCGCCGACTTCCATGTCGTAGGGCTGCAGGATGACGCAGCCTTGTGCGGCCCAAAAATGCTGCAAAGTGAGAATGAGATCCTGGAAGGATTTGTCCGGCCGTAATTCGCCCATGCGCAATATCGTGGAGGCATCCCCTTCCGCCGGTGCCGGCGCTTTTTCGACGGGCTTCTTCTTCTGTGGCGTGTTTTTCATCGCTGCGTCCGCCTTGCTGGCGGCAGCGACAGATTTCATCGGTTTCATGGGAGGGCCGCGCCTAATGATCGAGGCGGAACCCTAGAACGGAGACCGTTCCAGGGTCAAGCCGCGTAAGCCACCCGTGGATCGCTCTCCGCTTGGCCGATGTCAATGGCTGAGGATCTTCGACAGGAACTCCTGGGCGCGCTCCGAGCGGGGTTTGCCGAAGAAATCGTCCTTCAGCGCATCCTCGACGATCTTGCCCTGGTCCATGAACACCACCCGGTGCGCGACTTTGCTGGCAAAGCCCATTTCGTGGGTCACGACCATCATCGTCATGCCCTCCTTGGCCAGTTCCACCATCACGTCGAGCACCTCATTGATCATTTCGGGATCGAGGGCGGAGGTCGGCTCGTCGAACAGCATGCAGATCGGGTCCATCGCCAGTGCCCGCGCGATGGCGACGCGCTGCTGCTGGCCGCCGGAAAGCTGGCCCGGATGCTTGTCGGCATGAGCCTTCAGCCCCACGCGTTCGAGCAGCTTGACCGCCCGGTCGCGCGCTTCGTTTTTCGACCTGCCCAGCACCTTTTCCTGAGCGATGGTCATGTTGTCGATGATCGTCATATGCGGGAAAAGTTCGAAATGCTGGAACACCATGCCGACGCGAGAGCGGACTTTCGGCAGGTTGGTCTTAGGATCGCCAATCGAGATGCCGTCGACGACGATCGCGCCTTTCTGAAAAGGTTCGAGCGCGTTGACGCATTTGATCAAGCGTCGATTTACCTGAGCCCGAAGGCCCGCAGACCACCACGACCTCGCCCTTGCTGACGCTCGTCGAGCAATCCGTCAGCACCTGGAAATCGCCATACCATTTGGAGACATTCTTGAGTTCGATCATTTGCGATAGCCCGCCTGCAAGCGCTTCACGATCTGTGAAGCGGAGAAACAGATGACGAAATAAACCGCGCCCGCGAAGAGCAGCAGTTCGACCAGCCGCCCGTCCCGGTCACCGACCTTGTAGGCCGTGCCGAAAAAGTCGGAGAGCCCGATCACGTAAACCAGGGAGGTATCCTGAAAGAGGATGATTGCCTGTGTCAGGAGCAGCGGGATCATGTTGCGAAACGCCTGCGGCAGGATAATGCGCCGCATCGTCTGTCCCGGTGTAAAGCCGAGCGCCAGCCCCGCCGACATCTGGCCGCGCGGCACGCTTTGGATGCCCGCGCGGATGATTTCGGAGTAATAAGCCGCCTCGAACAGGGCAAAGGCGACCATCGCCGAAGTGAGCCTGATATCGCCGATCGCATTGCCGAACAGGCCGCGCAATAGCTGCGGCACGATCAAATAGAACCACAGGATCACCATGATCAGCGGGATCGAGCGGAACAGGTTGACGTAGAGCGCTGCGGCGCTGGAAAGGATGCGGCCACCGGCGATGCGCGCGACGGCAAGCACGGTGCCCCAGGCGATGCCGAACACGATCGCGATCGCCGTGACCTGCAGCGTCGTAATCATGCCCTTGCCGAGCAGCGGCAGGGCGCCGGGGATGGAGGTCCAGTCGAAATCGTACATTATTGGGCTCCCCCCATATAGCCGGGCACGCGCGCCGTTCGCTCCAGCCGCCGCATGAAGAACATGACCACGACATTGACCAGCAGGTAGAGCACGGTCACGGCGATGAACGCTTCATAAGGCTGGGCGGTATAATCGACGAGCTGCGCGGCCTGGCGCGACAATTCTACGAGACCAATCGTGGTGGCGACGGATGAATTCTTGAAGATGTTGAGGAATTCGGAGGTCAGCGGCGGAATGATGATGCGGAAAGCCATCGGCATCATCACATAGCGGTAGGTCTGCCCAAGCGTGAAGCCGAGCGCCAGGCCCGCATTGCGTTGGCCCGGCGGCAGTGAATTGATGCCGGCGCGCATCTGCTCGGCGACACGCGCGCTGGTGAACAGGCCGAGGCACACCAGCGCCGCGATGAATTGCTGAAACAGCGGATTGCTTTGTTTGAACGCGTTGCCCATCGAAGTGGGCAGCAGCTCAGGAATGACGAAATACCAGATGAAGAGCTGGACCAGCAGCGGAATATTGCGGAACAGTTCGACATAAGAGGCGGCGAAGGACGACAGGATACGGTTCGGAACCGTTCGGAGCACACCGACGACGGAACCCAGAATGAGTGCGATGACCCACGCCGAAAGAGACAGAATGACCGTCCATTTCAGCCCTTCGAGCAGCCACATCAAATAGGTCGTGTCTCCCGAGGGGGTCGTCGAAAAGAAGATGGACCAGTTCCAATTATACGACATGGGGAGGGAGATCCTCAGGCGGGAGGGGATGTCCGGAGCCAGTGAACGGCCCCGGATCGGAGCAGGCTTTCATTGGCGGTCCAATAAATTCCTGCTCCGATTATTCAGGTTACGCATCATTTCTTTCGAAGGCGGGAGGGCCGTACCTCCCGTCATGTGATTCTCGAATGGCGGCTTTCGTAGAAGACCTATTCGAAAGCCTTGTCGTTCGGCGATTTGAAGAGTGCCTTCATATCGTCGGAGAGTGGCATAGCGAGATTGAGATTTTTCGGCGGAATGGGGCTCAGGAACCATTTGTCGTAAATTTTCACCCCTTCGTCAGAACTCATGACTTTAGCCAACGCCGCGTCCACGACTTTCTTGAAACCGGCGTCGTCTTTCGGCAGCATGCAGCCATAGGCTTCCTTCGATTGCGCGGTGCCAACCACAGTCCATTTATCCGGCTGCTTCGCCTTGGCAATGGCGCCATAAAGCAGCGCATCATCCATCATGAAGGCGACCGCCCTGCCCGTCTCCAGTGTGAGGAACGCCTCGCCGTGGTCCTTGGCGGAGACGATGTTCATGTTCATCGCCTTTTCCTCATTCATCTTCCGAATGAGGCGCTCGGAGGTCGTCCCGGCCGTGGTGACGACGTTTTTCCCGGCAAGGTCGGGGAAGTCCTTGATGCCGCTGTCTTTTGCCACTGCGAGGCGGGTACCGATGATGAAGATGCTGTTGGAGAAGGAGACCTGCTTCTGCCGCTCGGTATTGTTCGTGGTCGAGCCGCATTCAATGTCGACGGTGCCGTTCTGAATGAGCGTGATCCGGTTGGCGGAGGTAACCGGCATGAGCTTGATATCGATCTTGTCGAGCTTGAGTTCGGCTTTGATGGCGTCAACCGCCTTCAGCATCAGCTCTTGGGAATAGCCGATGACCTCCTGATTGTCGTTATAATAGGAGAACGGCACGGACGATTCACGATGTCCCAGGGTGATGGAGGCGGAGTCCTTGATTTTCTTTAGTGTCGGGGAGTCCTGGGCGAGGGAAGGCGTCGAAGCCAATACCGCGCTAGCGGCAAAAGCGCCCAAAAGGCTCAAGAGTTTCATAGTACCTCCGATTGGATTCAGTAGGGGTTCCCGAGGGGATATTATCCAGTTGGCCAATCATGTGATAGTGGAAGCTTCTCAACTTTTTTCAAATCCGTAGCCGGCGTGCCGTCGGGGTACACTCATCGCTCCGGGCGCGGAATAACCGCGCACAGCCCCTGACAGCTGCTGTCTGTCGCGGTGACCGGCAGACGCAACGACGGACCGATGCGCGATCGCGGGTGACCGGTCGATCGCCCCCTCCAGCACCCTGAGCTACGCACAAACCCATAAATACCGGCGGGATTTGACCGCTGGGTGCGGCTCGTTACGCAACATTCCGGAAAAAGCGGCTTCCAAACCGCAGCCTGTCTCGTCAGGAGTTCCAAGTCGCCAGCGTTCCTCGTAATCGTCACGGCGTCGCATCGGGACGTGGGTAGGCCGGTGAAGAACGGGAGGAAGAATTGAGCTGGCTGTGTATCTTTCTTGAATGGGAGAGAAAGCTGGGCGCCCTGGCCGCCGCCAACGGCCGGATCTCCTCCGCCTTTTACGAATTTTTGCGGTTCGGTCTGAAGCAGGCCTGGGCCTGTCTCTTCGGCGGTACGATGCTGGCACTGCTGCTCGGCACCCATTTCCTCTATCCCGAGAAGATGCCCGTCGCACGCTACGATTTTCTCACCATCGCCGCGCTGGCCGTTCAGCTTGTCTTCATCATACTGAAGCTGGAAACCCGCGAGGAGGCTGCGGTGATATTCCTTTTTCATCTTACCGGCACGGTGATGGAGATCTTCAAGACCGCGATGGGCTCGTGGGTTTATCCCGAGGAAAGTCTCCTGCGGGTTGGGGGAGTGCCGCTGTTCACCGGATTCATGTATGCTTCGGTTGGGAGCTACATTGCGCGAGCCTGGCGCCTCTTCGACTTCCGCTTCACCGGCCATCCGCCCTTATCGGCGACGGCGCTACTCGCGCTCATGATTTATGTGAATTTTTTTACACACCATTATGTCCTCGACATGCGCCTCGCCCTTTTCCTCCTTGCAGCTCTGCTGTTCGGCCCGGCATGGGTGCATTTCCGTGTATGGCGCGAGCACCGGCGTATGCCGCTTCTCCTTGGCCTCGGTCTGGTGACGGTGTTCATCTGGCTTGCCGAAAACATCGGCACCTTTGCCAGAGCGTGGGTTTACCCGGCTCAGGCGCACGGCTGGACACATGTTCCCGTTGCAAAGCTGGGCTCGTGGTTTCTGCTCATGCTGATCAGCTATGTCATGGTAAGTGCAGTAAACCGTTTGCTCGCGCCCCGCAGCCGTGCAGCGACGGGCGACGCGATCTGACGAGCACAACAACGGCTGGTTCTCATCCGTGGTTCGAGACGTGCAAGAAAGGCGAGCGACGTGGTCGCGATGGCTGGCTGCGGGCACTGTCGAAAAAGGAAGTGTACTGCGGAACCTTTATGCGTCTGAGCCTATTAAGGCTCGCATAGGTATGGGCATTAGGGAAGTCGATCGTGTGCACGCATGAACCGCGACCATTCGCGGGATATAAATTTCTCATTATCGAAGACGAAATGATGCAGGCTTGGCGCGTCGGCGACATCGTCGCGGAGCTCGGCGGCACGGTCGGCCAAATTGCCTTCAGCTATGACCAAGGCATGGATGCGCTAAAGAGGGCGGACTGGGATTGTGCCATTGTGGACATCAACCTGAATGGCGAGCCGGTATTCCCATTGGTTGAGATTGATGGAACAGGCGGGCATTCCTTTCGTCTATTGCAGCGCTTACGTCGACGCGCTTCTCGACGTCTATCCAGAAGCCGCGTCGACGGTGCGTGTCAGCAAGCCTGCGACGATTGAAAAATTGAGGGATGCCGTGCTCCTCGTCCTGAAGCCTCGCAGGGGCTGATGGCTGCAGCGGCGCCGTTGCGTGGCGGAGTACTAACCGGCGCCTATTGGCTCGGCTGATCGCGAATCAAGAGGATGCGGAGGATCACGCCGTCGGCTTCGTCCATCGGCTCCCGGCACAAAGTCGCGGTGACGAAATAGGAAGTGAAAAGTGAGAGCTGGCTTTGGTGCTTATCGTTGAATTTGTTGGTCGGAGTGAGAGGATTTGAACCTCTGACCCCCTGCTCCCGAAGCAGGTGCGCTACCAGGCTGCGCTACACTCCGACATGAGGAAACGCCTTATCCCATAGCGATTTTAGAGGCGCAAGTCCTAAACAGTTCCGAAGACAAATCAGAACAAAACGAACACGAAGGGGAATCTGTCCCGGAACTGTACTGGACACGTTTCGCAGCGTTCGCAGTTGTTCTCCCAATCGCGTTTGTTGCACCGCTCCCGGTATGCGTTATCCATCGGGCAGAAGCGCCGGACGCTTCGCGGATTGCGGGCCCTGTCCGCTCGCTCAATCATGACGAGAGTGACCAACTCGGAAATGATACGGCACGGCCATGGAGCATTTGAAAAACAGTCAAAATTTATCAAGTTGTCTTACCAAGACCGATCAGCGCCAACCGATTTCAATCGACATCAAAATACCCACACAAGCAACGCTGAGGGTGACAGCGTTGTCATAGCGAAGGCGCAAAATCGATTTGCGGCGCGTACGGGTGCGGGTCTGCTATTCCGTGCCCGAGACGGCCACACTACTACTTGTAGCCGAGGGAACGACAAGAGCTTGGCTGCGGGCTGCCTGCGCTGAATCGCAACCGGCCAACGCTGATCTAAAAGCGTGGCTTCAAGAGCGCCAGATCACTCCTAGACGCGATCGGGCGGCGACACCAGAGCGCACAGGAGCGGCACGAGCAACTCCAAGCCGTTCGCACCCTCCTCGACAGACTGACATCGCGCGAAGCAGTTGTCCCGATCCGGGCACTCAGTTCCCGCAATCTTCATCACCGGCAAAGACAGTGAGACCACCCGCCGTGCGGCAACGGCAACCGGATGTGTTAATTAGCCTCCTTGAAGCATCACCATGAGCTGTATGAGACGCATCGAGATCAACACGTACACTCCCACCAAGGCAATTCTTAGAGCCAAGGAACTTCCTAATCTGGTCAATTTGCGCAATCCGTCGAAAAAGTTCAGTGCGACCAGGACAAAACCGATTGCCCCCACAGAAAAGCCGGTAAGTTTCAAATTCAATACTCCGAATACTTCACGATTTGATCCGTCTCTGATAGCGTAAGAACCGGCTGCTATGATGACGGTGGCCATAACGAGATTTCTGACATGGGCAAATATCGCTTCGATGCCATTTTCATCAAACAGCTTCGTGTTTAGCCAGCGCCTAATATCGGACATCTTTCACCCAAGACTATTGCAAGACCAACCTGCAGGACTGCGATAGAGGCGCGTTTCCATAGCAAACGAAAGAATTGCAGTCCCACCTTGTACCCCGTGGTGAAGAGGAAGAGATCGAAGAAGATCGCCTTCACGGCGCCCGGGACCTTAATGTCGGGCTGCCCAATCAGAACCCCGGCCAGGAGCGTCCCGACGACTATCCCGAGGCTAAAGCTTCCAAACCTGACGCGGCCGATCAGGAAGCCGATAGCGAGCGTGAGGAAGATCGCCAGCTCTGGATTGTTTTGAAGCGCCCGTACGAAAAAGTCCATCTTCGGCTCCTCCGGTAACTGCGATGAACCAGGCACAGGGTGTCGGCTGCACTTTCGGATTATCGGCAGCCGAAGCCGGACCATCCGTGAGAGCGGGATACGAGAAGAACTCCGAACCCCATTAGATCCTTTCAGATCCACGACGGACTCCCTCTTCTCCTTTCTAACCTCACCTAACTGCCACCAGCGCCGGGCAGGACGCCACGTAGCGCCACGTTGACATAGGTCACGACGCGCCCTTCCTTTTTCTCGAAGCGCGGATCGACCATCGCCAATCCGAAACGCTTCTGAGTTTCTGGCGTCATGCCACTGTCCCGGCAATCGGCGCAGTAGCACGCATATTCGGGAATGCCGCCACGAACGGCTTCGCCGGAAGTGGTCTTGCAGTGTGGTTTTGCCGTTCGTGGCAGGACGCGTTGCCATCATTGGTCCGTGCGCTGGCGCTGCAATGACGTGGGGCGTGGGATTTGCCGTGATAGCATTGGCGTAGGGCCCTGCAACTACTCGCCCCGGCCCCCGGATGGGGATTTTGCGTCGCACAACAGCCGGTCCGGGTGTCACATCCGGGGGCTCGCCGTTAAGCCGTTATCGAAGTCTGTTGGCGTGTCCGTTCTAATGCCGGGCGATTTCTTCACACCTGCCGAGCCAGACGTCACCCCCTGCCGAGCATGTACTCGATCATCAATGCGAGGCCTGCGCGACAGGCGCCCGCCTGCGGATCACGGCTTGTCTCCGGTCGCTCCGGGCGCACTCACGCGCGGCGTCGCCTGGTCATGGCCGTGACCCTGAACTTCCGCCGCGCGCCTGCTCATGCTTGCGGGAGGCTACAACTTGGTCTTGAGGAAGGCGATGAGGTTGGCCACGTCGTCCGGCTTCTTCACTCCGTTAAAGGCCATCTTGGTGCCGGGCACGAAGCCCTTTGGATCCGGCAGATAAGTGGTGAGCGTGGCTTCATCCCAGACCACGCCTCCGGCTCCCTTGGCCAGCATGCCTTGGGAATACTTGAAGCCATCCACCGTCGCCGCCTTGCGGCCGACGAGGCCCTTGAGCGAGGGGCCAACCTTATTCTTCATATCATCGACCGAATGACAGGCCACGCACTGCTTGAAGACCTTCGCACCCTGTTCCGCATTGCCTTCGGCATAGGACGCCGTGCTGAGTCCCATGAGTACCAATGCGGCAGAAATATACTTTATTCTCATCCGACGCTCCTCTTGTTGACTGGAGGCGACAATATCGTAGCGGTTCTCATGTATTCTCGGAAGTCTGGCTGACCTGTAAGACTTGAAAATCTGCCATAATGGCGCTGAATTTCTCGAATATTTTCCTGAACCTAGCTTCACGAGTTCATCGATGATGTTACTTGTCTCGTCACATCAAGAATTTCAATCTGCCTAATTGCGACACGGAGCCAATAAGGCTACTATAACACTTCCATCCGAGGTTAGGGCGCTCGAGAAAATTGGGCATCTCTACTATCGCTCGACTGATCGGGTATGCGATCGCAGAAAATTTCATGAAGACCATGGAGGCCGCTATGGTGCGAGTTCGCCTAACATATCGCCTCGCAGTCCCAGTGCTCTTGAGTTTCTCTTGGATCCTGCTCGGCGGCGGCGGTGCGGCGAAGGCCGCGGAAGACGGCCAGTGGACGATGCCGGGCAAGGACTACGCCTCTACCCGCTACAGCGGGTTGGATGAAATCAACGCCAAGAATGCCAAGGGACTGCACCCCGTCTGGACGTTCTCGACCGGCGTCCTCGGTGGCCATCAAGGGCAGCCGCTCGTAGTGAAGAACACGATGTACGTCGTGACGCCCTATCCGAATGTGCTGTATGCGTTCGACCTCAGCAAGGAAGGTTACCCCCTCAGGTGGAAATATCGTCCGGTGGTGAGCCCGAACGCCATAGGCATCGCTTGCTGCGGTCTGATCAATCGGGGCGCGTCCTACGCCGACGGGAAAATCATTTTCAACTTGCTCGACGGCCACACGGTGGCGGTGGACGCCGAAACCGGCCGTGAAGTGTGGATGACCAAAATTGCGGACATGTCCGAGGGCGAGACCACGCCAATGGCGCCGCTAGTGACCAAGGACCGCGTTATCGTCGGTGCGTCCGGCGGCGAATTCGGCATCTACGGATGGCTGAAGGGTCTCGACCTGGAGACCGGCAAGATCGTCTGGACGGGCCGCAACCTCGGACCCGATGCCGAAGTGTTGGCGAAGCCCGGGCGTCTTCAACTCGCACTACGACAGCGACGACACCGAACTTGCGTCCAAGAGCTGGCCGCAAGATGTGTGGAAGGAAGGCGGGGGGCCGGTCTGGGGTTGGGTATCTTATGACCCGGATCTTGACCTGCTGTTCTACGGCGCCGGCAATCCTGGGCCCTACAACACCGAGCAGCGTCCCGGCGACAACAAGTGGACGAACAGCGTATTGGCGCGCCGGCCGTCGGACGGATCGCTGGTGTGGGCCTACCAATTCACGCCACACGATAGCTGGGACTACGACGCGACCTCAGTTCTGATCGTGGTCGACCAAACGATCGGGGGCAAGGCAAGAAAGGTCCTGGTCACGTTCAACAAGAACGGCTTCCAGTACACGCTTGACCGGGCGACCGGGGAGGTATTGTCGGCCAAACCCTACGTGCACGTAAATTGGGCGAACAGTGTGGACCTCAAGACCGGCCGCCCGGCGGTCGATCCCGCGAAGGAGACCGGTGCGTCGAAGGGAATGGTGAAGAACGTCTGCCCGAGCCTGGAAGGTGGAGTGAGCCCGGTGGCGCCGGCCGCCTACTCGCCGCGCACCGGCTTCTTTTACACGTCGATCAACAACCTTTGCATGGACTTCGGTGCCACGCCCGTGGCGCGAATTGCCGGGACGCCCTACATAGGCGCTGGCACGCCGTACTTCCTCGGGCCCGATTCGAAAAATCTGGGGGGCTTTATCGCTTGGGACGCCACGACCGGGAAAAGAGTGTGGGAATCGCCGGAACCGTTCCTTGCCTGGAGCGGTGCGCTAGTCACCGGCGGCGACGTGGCGTTCTACGGCACATTGGACGGCTATTTCAAGTCGGTCGACGCAAAGACCGGCGAGGTGCTTTCGAAGTTCAAGGTGGGCTCCGGCGTGGTGGGCAACCCGATTACGTACCGCGGCCCCGACGGCAAGCAGTACGTGGCCATTTATGCAGGGATCGGCGGTGACCCCGATCTATTCTCGGGGGATGTGGTGTCGGGCGATCAGACGGATGTGCGACCGCCGGCCGACTTTATGAAGGATATCGGTCGCCACACCAGCCAAGGTGGCATGGTCTGGATCTTCGGCCTGTAACATTTCGAGGTGGTCCTGACGCTGAGTAGGAGAGACCGATGAAATCTGGACACAAACTGGCCGCGGCGCTGCCCATCCTGGCTCTGCTGGCGACGACATCGTATGTGCGATCCGAGACACCCGCCGAGGCGCCTTTACCCGCAATTCAACCCCCGTCCCACATCGCTGCGGGCCACAGTGCGCCGCCAGCCGGGGTTCTCACTAATCCTTACAAAGGCGACGCGGACACGGCTGCCGCAGGAGCCGAGGCATTCGCTTCGATGAACTGCGATGGCTGTCATGGCGGCGGTGCGACGGGTTTTGCCGCGCCGAGTCTCGCCGACGGGCGCTGGCGGTATGGTGACTCCGAGGAAGAAATATTTCAGTCGATTTACTACGGCCGGCCGAAGGGCATGCCAGCGTTCGGGGGGGTCATGGGCGCCGACGGCACCTGGATCCTGGTGACCTATTTGAAGTCGCTGCCGGTACCTGACAACAAGACGCAATCGTGGGAGACGCCTTGACTCGGCTTGGTGTCTATGCCGTGCGGCGCTATGCGCGGAGTTGGCGCATGGAGCGCTGGGGGACGAAGACGACGAGGTAGTTCATCGATCCGTGTCCGCAACGGCGTTTGGCGAAAACAACGGCAAGGAGCGCTCCAGGGAAGCGGACGGATCGGGATTCCTCAGCCGCAATGCGTTCGCAACCACCAGCACGGAAGACAGCGACATCGCAAGCGCCGCTAAAAGTGGGGTTGCGTAGCCTCCGATGGCTATGGGGATTGCTATCGCGTTGTAGGCGACGGCAAGCCCGAAATTCTGCCGGATCAGCGTCGAGAGCCAGAAGTGCACCTCGACCAGCGCGGCGTAGAAGACGGCCCGCCGCCATCATGAAGCGCAACGTCGCGTCCGGGGCCAGAGAATGCATTGTCCCGAAGAGGCGCCGGTCAAATGCTCGAATGAAAGGCAAACTAAAACCGAAAGGAACGA
Source organism: uncultured Alphaproteobacteria bacterium (assembly GCA_963842775.1). Lineage (GTDB taxonomy): Bacteria > Pseudomonadota > Alphaproteobacteria > Rhizobiales > Rhodomicrobiaceae > R-RK-3. The sequence goes on from CAWJHQ010000002.1 coordinate 138,138, forward strand.
AGCCGCTGGTGCCGGAACTGCCGTTCGGCGGCGTCGGCAATTCCGGAATGGGCAAATACCACGGCGAATGGGGCTTCCGAGCCTACACAACGCCCACGACGTTCTTTACCACGGAGCAGTCGCCGACCCTGGCGTCCGATACCCGCCATACCCTTCCAAGCCAGCGCCATGAGCGGCCGTGAATGAGAGTTAAGATGCTGGGCCGCTCGTATCGACGAAGGCGAGCGAAGCATGGGCAAGCTTGTGCTGGATATTGCTGTCCCTGTTGCCCTGTTCTGTGGTCCGCAACCGCAATTTAAGCAAATGCCGAGATGATGGCCAGTGGGGTAAATTGGCGAGGCGACGCACCGCTAACAAAGAGTTGTCCGGATTTGGCGAGAAGGATACTATGACCCTGAGTGCTAAGCGGGTAATCGCAGTGACTTTGTAGCTGGAGGGGAGGCGGATTGGCCCCAATATGGCTAGCTGTGCGTCTATAATATTTAATGCGGCGTGATCCAATAGCCCAGATGGAGAAATCTTAGGCTTAGGTTAGCTCAAAAGGCGGTACTCAATGGCAGATCCTATACATCCATTAGCCACTCATCATTTGCCCATGTTCATTACGGCTCCTGGTGAAACAGACGTCTTTCTTGTTGTGTTGGCTTTTGTTCTGATCGGCATAGTACTGGGCGCAGGTGTTCTCTTTTTCTGGCTGCATTCGTTGCCAGAACGAATGGTGCATAACAAGGTTCAATTTGATATTGTTGTCGTCCTGGCCTTGCTGTCGCTGTTTACTCATATACACGCCTTCTGGGTAGCGGCCCTGCTTATCGCACTCATTGATTTCCCAACCTTTTCATTTTCGAATTCGTTCAATCGCATGGCAAGCGCGCTGGAAAAGTTGGCAGGCATCGAAGCAAAAACTGCCGAGCCGGCCTCATCTGCCAGTGACCACGCTTCTGATAAGGCGGCATAGGCCATGCTAGAACTCCTGTTTGTTTCTCTTTTTACAATACTTCCCGATTACCTGTATCGGCGCTTTGGTCAGGGGAAAAAGCTCGGCATTGAGATCACTTATTACTCCATGTGGTACGAATTAAGGTACGGCATTACAGCATGCTTGATGGTCACTGTTTTGTTGATCACCACCGTTTTTTACTATCACCCCTCGACGACTAGCGTAAACTCGTTTTACCGCACTGTGCCAATATTGCCGGAAGCTGGTGGCCGGGTCGCGGAAATCTATGTTGGGTTCACTGACGAGGTTAAGAAGGGACAGCCCATTTTCCGGCTCGACCAGACGGCGCAGGAGGCGGCGCTCGAAGTCGCCACTCGTCGTATTGCGCAGGTCGATGCGGCGGCAGTGATGGCGCAAGCCGATATTGCCGCGGCCGACGGGCAGATTCAACAGGCAAAGGGTGCTTATCGATCAGGCGGTGGATGAACTCGCAACGAAGCAGGAACTCCAGCAACGCAGCCCCGGTGTGGTAGCGGCACGCGAGATCGAACGGCTCCAAAATGCCGTCGAGGGGCGACAAGGCGGCGTGGTGGCGGCAACAGCCGCCAAGCAGGCTGCTGAAACGCGAATTTCCACGCTCCTCCCCGCCGAGAAGGCGAGTGCGGTCGCCGCTCTTGCCCAGGCCCAGGTCGAGTTGGACAAGACAACGGTGTATGCCGGGGTGGACGGACGCGTGGAGCAATTCATACTGCGCGTTGGTGATTTCGTCAGTCCGATAATGCGACCGGCCGGCATTCTCATTCCACAAGAGGCTGGCAGACAAGGTCTCATAGCGGGTTTCGGACAGATCGAAGCGCAGGTCATGAAGATAGGCATGGCAGCCGAGGTAACCTGCGTGTCCAAGCCTTTGACGGTGATCCCGATGGTTGTGACGAAGGTGCAGGACTATATCGCCGCCGGTCAGGCCCAAGCGGGACAACAGCTGATCGACGCGCAGCAGGTGATCCGGCCAGGCACCATAACAGTGTTCCTGGAGCCGCTGTACAAGGACGGATTGGTCGGTGTGACCCCTGGCAGCAGTTGCATTGCAAACGCTTATAGCAATCATCACGAGCAAATGGCGTCAGGTGACATCGGGACGGCCCAGTGGCTTTTTCTGCACGCGGTCGATGCAACCAGCGTAATTCATGCGATGATCCTGCGCCTACAGGCTCTGGTTCTCCCGGTTAAGCTTCTGGTTCTCTCGGGTGGTCACTGACGCGGAATTCAACTCCTCGCTCAGCGAATTGAGGGAATAATATGAGCCAAACGGCATCAGAAACGAGCGTTGGCAATTCCGGCCTTCGCTTTGGTATTGCTGTCGGTCTGATCGTGGCCGGATATGTTGCGCTAGCGCTCATTCCGGTCGTGATCAACTCCGGTATGACGGTAGGTGCCAAGGCCACGTTATCCGGCTTGCTCGCCCTATCGCCGATGCTGACTAAGATCGCTGCGGTCGCGGTGATGGGTAAGCGGGGATTCAAGATACTGAAGGCTTTGGTATTCAGGTTCCTTGGCCGGTTCCAGCCACCAGAAACCGTCGGTCGTGAGCGCTATCGTTTCGGACTGATCCTCTTCGTACTGTCGATCGTCTTCGGTTCGCTCTTGCCCTATTTCCCTGGATTCTTAGTTGACTGGAAGTCTAACGAGACCTTCTGGAGTCTGGTCAATGATGTGCTTCTGATGATCAGCTTGTACGTGCTGGGAGGCGAGTTTTGGAACAAGCTGGCGGCCCTTTTCAGCTACGACGCAAAAGTCTCACTTCCTGACGGGTAACCACTCGCGCGCGGGAAGTCGGATACAACGAGAACTCTCCGGATCGCTTGGTTGGCTGATGATCCTCAGTTGGCCGGCTTGGGCGGTTCCGCCGAGACGGTGACGTCACACGAGGGGCTACCTGCCATGCCCGATTTCCGGCGGCTCCGAGGAGGCATTCACCAACGCCTGTTGACATTGTTATCGGGACCGCCTACGCGGTCGCTGCGCTCTCCATCGTGGGCCATGACACGGCAAGTTCAAATGCGCCGCAGACTGAGAATGGGCGTCGCCGCTCCATGCTTGCGGCACCATCGCGCATACGGAACGCCTTCCGGACCTGGATCGGCAAGCGACCACGCAGGGGCGCTACAAACTGACATATGACTGCCGGGGGGAAGAATGGGGATCAGCGACACCGAAAAGCTCCGTGGCATCGGAATATCGATCATCGCCATCGGTGTGGTGATCGCCGGACTTGTACTGGGCAGCTCATTTCTCATACCGCTGGCCATTGCCGTCCTGTTGTGGAACCTGCTGGAGGCGCTGGTCGATGGTTTCGCCCGCATCGGCGTTGGCCGAGCCAGGCTTCCGCGCTGGTTCGCGGGGATCCTTTCGATCGCCACCGTCTGCCTCATCCTTTACCTGATCGCCATCGTCCTGCTCGCTCAGGGCGACGCCATCGCCAGCGCATGGCCGCGTTACGAAGAGCGCCTGAAATCCATTGCCGCTGACCTGGTCCAGTGGCTCGGACCAGAATACTCGGCCAAGGTCAGGGAAGTGCTCGGTAGGATTGATGTAACTAGGCAGGCTGCCGGCGTCTTCATCACTGCCCAGTCCTTAATCCTGAATGCCGTCCTTGTTGTGATCTATGTCGGTTTCCTGCTGGCCGAACGCGGTTACGTCAGCGAGAAAATCGCCGCCATGTTTCCGCAGGAAGAGCAGGCCTACGAGACGGACCGGATGCTGTCGGCGATCTCGCACGGCATCCGCCGCTATATCTGGATCAAGACGCTCGTTAGCATGGTCACGGGCGTCTTGAGCTACGCGGTCCTCCGCGGTTTGGGGATCGACTTCGCAGAGACTTGGGCGCTGTTGATCTTCGTCCTCAACTACATCCCAAATGTTGGGTCAGTGGTGGGTGTGATCTTTCCGACGCTTCTCGCACTCGTGCAGTTCGACACGCTTGTGCCGTTCTTCACCATCGCCATCGGCCTCACAACGATACAACTGATCATAGGCAACTTCGTGGAGCCCATGCTCATGGGCCGGTCTCTCAACATGAGCTCCTTCGCGATCATCCTTCTGCTGGCATTCTGGGGCACCATCTGGGGCGTCGTCGGCATGTTCCTGAGCGTACCGATCATGATGCTCATCATGATCATCTGTGCCAACGTGCCGAGCTGGCGGTGGGTGGCAATCTTGCTTTCAATGGACGGTCGCATCGATACCCGGCCATCCTGACCTTGAGCAGTCGGCCTTTTCCCACGAGTTGGGCTTGTCCCGCCTATTCAGGGTTAATTTTCGGCCGCCAGTCGGCAGGCATTCCGCGGCTGCCGTCCCCGTCGTATTCCTGGAAGGCCTGAGCGGCGGCGACTGCTCGACGGTGATAGCGCATCGCGGCTCCTCCACTTATGCAGCTGCTCGATCTGTCCTACGCGCTGTAGGCCGGTGGGGACGCGCTCGCGGCCGTGCTCGATATATTCGTGCTCAAGCTTACCCGGAATTCTCTAAAGCGGTTCCCGCTTCATTCGAATCGGAAACCGCTCTCAATTCTTTGTTTGATCGCGCTTCTTACCCGAAAACCGCGTAACACTTTTCGGGAACCGCTCTAATGACTTTCGAGACCGCACGCTGGCACTGGTGCTATGGGGTGATCGCAGTTCCGGCGAACGCTGTCCGAACGTCTCGGCCGACCGCGCGCGAGCGCGCCGTCGGCACGCGCCTGAAGATAGGCAAAGATATCGTCGACAAAGGGAGCGACATTGGGATCGCCAGCAAAGCCCTTCATCATGGAAGGGCCGCTCTCCGCCCCTTCAAGAACAACGCGGCGGAAGGCTTCTCGGTTAGGCAGCCGTTCGATGAGGGATGGCGCAAAGGTTGACCCCATGCCGTCCGGACCGTGGCAATGATTGCAGGCCGCATGATAACGGCGAAAGCCGTTATAAGTCTCGGCATCGGCCTCACCGCCTGCAACGCAGTAATATTTGACCCCAACCGAACAATCTTTCGGTTCGGCACCACCCGCTGTCGCGAGGTTAGCGGCCAGGAACAGAAGGCCGATCAGCATTTTCCCGAGCAGCATTCTTCTCTCCCTGGCGCATTGGAGATCGGTAGCATTGCTTCGAATATCACTCCCCGGCGACTTGTCTCATGGCATTGGCAGCCTGCTGCGCAACCATGGTTTGCCTGTCGCCAACGTCAACGAACATTCTTGCAGCGCGCTCGTCGCAGGTGATGTTCAGCGAGGATCCCTCCTCACTGTCGAGGCCCGCAATTTGTCCCGGATTGAGGATCAGACGGACACGCGCCGCCGTTGAGGAAAGAAGCGAATCCGGATCGCTCTTCTCGATGATCATCAGGTTGACCAGACATTGAGTGGCCTGCTCGATGAAGTATCCGCTCATGAATTTCGAACCCAGCCCATAACTCATCGCCTGAAGCGGCCCGTACTCGGCTCTACTTTCGGGCTGCTCATGCGAGCCGCTGGAGGCACCCCCCATAGCGGCCGATATGCCGACGACGATAATTCCGGTGAGGGCGGCAGCATTGATTGATTTCAGCTTCATAATCGTTCTCCCGTGGAATTCGATCCAATTGCCGGCGGCGACGGGAAACCATGGCTCAAAGTCGCTGCGGGCGTGGGCGCCAAGCCGTTCAATTTCCGATTGAGCACCCTTGCAATGGGGAGGATGGACCTCTCTCAGCGGCGCGGTCGTTGGTAATTGCCAAGCGCTGAATGCGAGGAGATGCGCAGGCCCGTAGGATGCGTGACCCCGGGCGCGGCTAGCGCAGGCCCAGGCGAAGCTCTGCACTTCAGGCAGGACATACGCGAGTTCGCTATGACACCCGCTTGAGGACTCGGAAGGAATCACCACAGGCGGGAAGTTGGCCCTTCATGCGCCGAAGTCTCTTCGACCCGGCGAAGATCTTAAATTCGTCCGGCGCGCCCACCCTATAGCAATAGCGAAATTGCAACCAACCGGAGAGATTGGCAAATGCCAACGCTCAAGCGGAGGTCTTTGCCCATAATCCGTCTCATCTAACCGGCTCGTTGAGCGATTAGACACATACCGGCGCCGACAAGAGCAGCCGGCGCCGGAATCAAACATAACCAAGGAGATTATCATGAGCACATTCATCCGTTCCGCTCTCATCGCGGTTGCGCTTCTGAGCAGCGTCTCGGTCGCCTCGGCACGTTTCGAAGACAATTCACGGTCGCCGTCTTCCTACGACTCTAACAACCCAGACGACGTGAAAGCTTTTTGGGAGGCCCAGCAGCGGAACGGTGGCTAAAGCCGAAGCGGCAGGCCCACCACGGCCTGCCGCCGCTTCGCAGCGTCTGACAGTAGTCGAAGACTGACTGAACTGCCGACGACACGGACGGCACCCGACAAATCCAAGATCGGCCGCGTCCGGATGTCGGCGTCACAATTCACGGCAGAACGGACATAAGATGTTTGTTAGAAACTGCCTTATAACAGCGCTAATCCTTGCCGCGAGTCCGGCTGGCGCGGCTGATCAGTTAGCGGCCCGCGGTTGTGAGCACTTCAGCGCGAATGCGACGCAGCCCTCCGCTAATGAGCGGCGCTTCATCACCCCAGAACCGCAAGGAGGCGCGCTGGAAAGTTACATACTCCTTCCGAATCCGGACCCAGTAGGCGACATTTCAAATGCGCGTGGCCCGAATTCGCATGACCGGTTCCTTGCCCAATATGCCCTCTATGCTTCGATCGGCAATCGTGACGGTATGCAAATTATATCGGACCAGCTGCGTAGAATTCGGCGTCACGCGCGGAGAAATTGAGGACTTCGCAGATCGTGCGAAGCTACATACCGGATCGCTTCTCCAGCGACACCGGACGAACTCGGAGACTGCACCTACTGGAGCGATTGGCAAATACGAACGCTCAAGCGCAGGCCTTCATTGACGGATCCGGCTGGTCAGAAGCCGCATGGTGGCTACGGAGCTTCCGGATCCTCCCTCAGAATGCGCTTCGAATCCGCCACGCTCATAACGGCTCGAGGGCTCCGATGTTGGGCGGAACGCAGGCCGCGGTCGATCGCGGCAATCTCGCCGAAGACCTCGCCTTTAGCCAGATCAGTGAACAACAAGGCTCTGCCGTCCGGCGCATAGATAAGGACATCATCTCACGGTGGCCATCGCGAGCCCAGTCGGATTATCGGAAAATCAACTTATTTGACCAGATGGCGATTCCGATTTGTGAGGGCTCGCCCATTTGGGTGAGTTCGCTTATCGTGAGATTGTCTAAGATGAGTTCTTGCTCTGACGGAGTGTCTCACAGCTTTCACGGGACACAGACTTCCGAATATTGCGTTCGCTTGCCTCGATCTTCAAATTCCGGCCCTTCCAGAATGCGGGGATTTTCTTTATGACCATTCCTTTTCTACCGGCGCCGCGCTCCTCTCTTGAATGGGCCGAGTCCAAAAGGTCCGGTGTCGTCAGCGAACTCAGCCTCCTCACTCCGATAAAACCGGGACTGGTTCCGGGCGAGCGCCGTACCTACGAGGAACGGCTGCGGGATCATCTTAAATCCCTGCAACGGCGCGAAAGCGCCTCGGTGCCCTCGTTCGTGAAGCCGATCACCGCCATCCACTACGCCCGTTGGCTAATTCTGCGTCCTGAGCAGTATCTGCAATATTCAAACGTGCCGGGCGTCGAATATGTCGAGGACACGCGCGAGACCCAGCAGACCCTGGGAGGCGGGCTGCATCATACACCCAAGGCAATCGATACTTATCGCGAGGAAGCCGAACCCGACCGTGAGCCTTCCCCAGGGGATACCAATGCCGCGGCGCGCCAAGAGCGTCCGCGTTTCCTGTCATGGCTGTTGTTCGTCGTGGAATTTGACGGTGATCTCATCTCCTATGTTCGCCATGTCATCCAGACCATCCGCGAGGACGTCGACCGGATCTGGGGTAATTGTTACGAATATCCGGGAGCACGGGATTTCGATTTGTTCTGGCTCTACGCCCGGCGGCATCAGATCAATACCGACGCGTTTTATGCCGCCTATCCAACCCTGACGGTTCCCGCAATCCACCAGCTTCGAACGTTCAAGGACCGGTTCGACGACTTCGTCGCACGCACCCGCCAGCGGGACGGATCGTCCAGGGACGATATCGGTCCGCTGCTGGATGAATTCCTGCGGGCGAACCTGCAATACACAGCCGACTTTCCCGCGCCGGGCGGCACCTATGACGACACGCAAGGAGAGCGCACCAGGGGACGCCTGAAATGAGACAAAACGACACCACTCCACTGATGGATAATGTCCAAGATCATATTATCAAGGCTGTAAAGGAGCGCGATTGGTCGCTGTTTCTGTTTTTTCGCATCCTGACGAATCACGAACTCCAAAGGTTGAACGACGAGAAGCTCGCCCAGGAAGCCAGGTTCAGCAACATCGACATTGAGGAGGCGGTCAAAATATCGCGCGCCGTCCTCGCGCCGGACGATGTCTCGATGGACTATCTTGCAAGGCTGGATTCCGACCTTTTCAACTCGATGCCAGATGAGAGCAAAAGCACGTCGGCGCCATTTTTGGACTTTCTCAAGAAATTGCTTGGCACCCTCGGTCCCGGAAATGGCGATAAGCTGAAAGAGATCTTCCGTGAAATAGAGGTGGAGATTCCAAGCGCCAATCCGGGAGAAGAATGGTTCCGTCGGGGGCTGCTCGGCATCTGCGTGCATGAGGCACTGCGATATGAGCAGGGTCCGGGCGCCGGGCGGACGGGAGCTGGCCTATTGCGCAGCGGCAATGCCGAGCCGCCGATCTCCGAATATTCCAGTGCCGCCGTAAACATCAGTTTCACCTTCGGCGGATTGGCGGCTATCAAAAAGGTCAACGTGCTCGATGATGGATCCATCATCGAGCTGCCCATCATCAGCGGTCAGGTTCTGCAATCTTTTCCGGAAGCATTTCGTCAAGGTATGGGGGCGCGGGCCGGGCTTCTTGGAGACACTGGCCGATCCGCGCCTGAGCGCTGGGAAGGCGAGTTGGGCAAACGCTCGATCCACGGTCTGCTCTCCGCTTACTTCAAGGTGGAAGAGACCGGATTTAAGCACTGGGAAAAGGTTCGCACCGAGGTTGAAGCTTTTAACAACGGTGACGCCGCGGGTTTACGCATCACCCATCTGAGTGATGCCACACCCTATTTATCGTCACCAATCGGTTATTCAGGTTCGGTGATTTGTTCCGGGAACCTATCGCGTCGCGAAATAAGAGATTACTGCACCGCAATACGCACGTGCTTTCGCTCGCCGGATTCCCCAGCTCTTGGATCAATCCCTTATGTCCAACTCCCCAGCTTGGCGGTTGCATCACCAGCCACGGAAATAGCCGCGAGCAGCATAAATATCATTGTACGGATGATCATTGGACGCCCCCCTCATGCGCCGGAGGCCGGATTAACGAGCGATTGCGGCTACGTTGTGGAGATGGCCCACCTCACCGCCGCGACGGCGGCGCTATCGAGGCGCGCTCGATCAGCGGGCATTCGAGCTTCGTCGGGCGAATGCGGCCGGTGTTGCTCCGTGCCGGCGACAGCGCTTTTTCAACCGCCCAGCGACCCATCTCGCGATGCGGCAGCACCAGCGTCGTCAGCGGTGGTGTCAGGTGGCTCGCGATCTCTTCATCGTCATAGCCGATGACCGAAACATCTCCGGGGATGCTCAGGCGGCGCTCCTTGAGCGCCTCGTAGCAGCCCACCGCCATGCGGTCGTTGGAGCAGAAAATCGCCGTCGGCGGATTGGGCAGGTCCATGAGCGCGTTGGTCTGTTCATATCCGGCGCTGGTCTGCCAGTTGCCTTCGCGCACGAGTGCCGGATCGAAGGGGATATCGGCGGTTGCGAGCGCGTGGCGATGGCCCTTGAGACGATCCCTTGCCGCGTCCATCCACATCTCGCCGGTGATATGGGCGATACGGCGGTGACCTGCCGCGATCAGCACGTTGGTTGCCCTATGGCCCCCCGCGACTTCGCCGGGAAGGATCGCGGGAAACGCATAGTCATTCGCGTAGCAGTTAAGCAGGACCACCGGAATGCCGGCATGATGCAGGATGTCCGGAACCTCGACCTGCCGGGTCATGATGGTGGCATAGATGATGGCATCGACCCCGTTGCCGAGCGCCGCCTGGATCGTCAGCGGCTCCATCTCCGCATCGTTGAAGGTCTGAAACGCACAGACGATATGGCCGGACTCCCAGGCGGCTTCGCGCGCTCCGTCAATCGAGACCACCGCTTCCGGGCTTGTCGCGATCCGGTCGAAGATGATCGCGATCTGCTGACTCTTGCTCACTGCCGGCCTGGTTTTTTGCGGGCGATATCCGAGTTCATCGATCGCGGAAAGCACGCGGTTTCTCGTCTCCGCCGAGATCTTGATGCTCGGTGTGTTGTTCAGCACGACGGAGACGGTGGATTGCGAGCAGCCCGCCGCCCGCGCCACATCCGTCATGGTGACGCGCTTGATATGCTCGCGCTCGCCGGTGATTTCGCCGTCCTGCGAGAGGCCGTCCGCATCGTTCCAGTCGATATCGGCGTCGACCATGCTAGGTCTCGTCTTTCATGCGAGCCGTTGTTTATTGCGGCTCAATCGTTGTTCCTGCTGGCGCGCATCCGGTCGAACAGCACAGCGATGATGATGAAGCTGCCGACGAACGTGCCCTGCCAGAATGTGTTGATGCCGAGCAGGATCAGGCTGTTGCGGATCACCTCGATCAGCGCCGCGCCGACGACCGCGCCGAAGGCCGTGCCGACGCCGCCCGCCAGATTGGCGCCGCCGATGACCGACGCCGCGATGACGTTCAGCTCCATGCCCTGGCCCAGATTGGTGGTCACGCCGCCGAGCCAGCCGACTTCCAGGACGCCTGTAATGCCCGCCGTGAGTGCGGCGAACATATAGACGATGATTTTCACGCGCTTGACGGGAATGCCCGTCAATATTGCAGCGTGCTCATTGCCGCCCACCGCGAAAATGTGGCGTCCCAATCGCGACCAGCGATAGGCGAAGCCGGTGAGCACGGCCAGGATGAGGAGGGCATAGACGGGGTGCGGAATCCCCAAGGTCGATCCGCCGCCCAGGGTCAGCAGCAAGTCGTGATCGGGGCCGAACTGATAGACCATCTTATTGTTGGACAACACCATCGCCAGGCTGCGCGCGACGGAGAGCGTGCCGAGCGTGACAACAAAGGGCGGCACGCCGACAAAGGCGATCATCACCCCGTTGAATAGCCCGACGGCCAGCGACCCGGCGAGCGCCAGCGGGATCGCCACCCAGATGGGATAGCCGGCGGCCATCGTCATGCCGGTGATCATGGCGGAGAGCACCACCACGGCGCCGACCGACAGATCGATGCCGCCTGTGATGATCACCGTCGTCATGCCGAGCGCGATGATGGCGACAAAGGCGAAGTTGCGCGTCACATTGAAGATGTTTCGCTCGGTGGCGAAGGTGTCGGTCGCGAGCGACAGGGTGATGCAGGCCACGACCGCTGCTATGAATACCCAGAATGTCTGACGGCTTAGAATCCAGCTGAGCGCACCCGCGTGCATCTGCTTGCTGATGGTTTCCTCAAGAGTTATCGCCATACGGCTTGCCTTTTTCGCTTTGCGGATACGTGAATTACGCTGTCAGGATGGCGCCGGTGATGAGACCGGTTATCTCTTCCGGCGAGCTGGCGGACGTCGGCTTGTCGGCCACCTTGGTGCCGCGCCGGAGCACGACGATCCGGTCGGCGACCGCAAAGACGTCGGGCATGCGATGGCTGACCAGGATGACGGCGATGCCATGATCGCGGAGCCGGCGGATAAGGCTCAGCACCTCCTCGACCTGCCGGATGCTGATCGCGGCGGTCGGCTCGTCCATCAGCACGATGCGCGCGTCCGACAGGCGCGTGCGCGCGATCGCCACGGCCTGGCGCTGACCGCCCGACATGCGCTTGACGAGATCGCGCGGCCGCGTTTCCGATTTGAGCTCGGCGAACAGGGCCCCGGCGCGTTGATACATGGTCTTATAGTCGAGCACGCGGATCGGTCCGACCCTGCGCATCAATTCGCGCCCGAGGAAGACATTGGCGGCGGCGGTGAGATTGTCGCACAGGGCAAGTTCCTGATAGACGATCTCGATACCCTGCGCCCTGGCGTCGGCGGGGCTGTGCAGCGCGACCTGCTGGTCGGCGATGCTCATGACGCCTTTGCTCGGCGGGTAGTTGCCGGCGACGATTTTGACCAGGGTCGATTTCCCGGCGCCATTATCGCCCATCAGCCCCACGACCTCGCCTGCCTTGATCGACAGCGAAACGTCGTTGAGCGCGTGGATGGCGCCGAAATGCTTAGAAACCCCCTGTAACTCCAGTACCGTCATTCCTCACGCCCCTTCCTCCCATGATCGCTTTGTCAAAAACCGATTTTCAAGTAATTATTAGTAGCCCGGTCCCGACGTCAACGATGCTTTTCTTTCCAGCTCCCGCATCGCAGTGCACCAAAAATCAGAATTCATGCTGCGTTGCACCACAGATTGCTCGCCGATAAAAATTACTAATGGAAGTTTATAGATATTAGTGCTTAATAGCCAGCAGGGAGATTTAGAGCCCATGCTCATGCTGATCACGGGACCGACAGGCAAGGTGGGGCTGAACCTCATCGCCAAGGTTCTTGCCGATCCGCGCTGGCCGGATCTGCGGATTCGAGCGCTCTGTCACAATCGCACGCTTCCCGCGTCCGACCGCATCTCAACGATGCACGGATCCATAGCCTCGCGGGACGTGGTGCGGGAGGCGATGCAGGGCGTCACCCATGTCGTCCATCTCGCCACCTGCAAGGAAACGCCTGAAGACGTGATGGACGTCACCGTGAAGGGACTGTTCTGGCTGCTGGAGGAAATGCGCCAGAGTCCGACGGCGCGGCAGTTCATTCTCGTCGGCGGCGACGCGGCGGTCGGGCACTTCCACGTGCCGCACGGCATTCCGCTGACGGAAACCGCCCCGCATCACGCCTATCCTGGCTGCTACGCCCTCTCCAAGGTGCTCGAAGAGGCGATGCTGACACAATATTATCTTCAATATGATCTCAATGGCTGCTGTCTCCGCGCGCCCTGGATCATGGAGAAGGATGATTTCCGCTATACGCTATCGTTCGGCGACGACGTGTTCGGCGCGCCGGTCTGGAAGGACCTCGTGCCCGTCGAAGACGCCATCCGATACCGGTCCGAGGGCACCGTTCCCGTCCTGCACGATAGGGACGGACGGCCGATGAAGCGCAATTTCGTCCATGTCAGCGATCTGGCCGAGGCCATTCTCGCCGCGCTCGACAATCCACGTGCAAGCCAGCAACTGTTCAATGTCTGTATGAACCGGCCGATCGATTACGGTGAAGTCGCCGCCTATCTCCAGGCCACGCGCGGCCTGGACGCGATACGGATCGATAGCAATCTGCATAGCAATTGGTTGGACAACAGCAAGGCCCGGTTCCTCTTGGATTGGGAACCATCATACGATATGACTAAGTTAATCGAAGATGCCTGGACCTATGAGCGCTCGGCCGAGGAGCCGCGCAAGATCTGGTACCCCGGTTGAAATCGAGAACGGCCGGAAAGGTCGACGAAGAATACGCAACGCAAAATGTAAATGGGAGGAAGCTAATGAAGCAAAAAACAGTAGCACTCATGGTGGCTGCTACGGTTCTGGCCCTTTCCGGTGCGGGAGCCGGAGCGCAGGACAAGAAGACCCTGGCGATCGTCGTCAAGGGCCTCGACAATCCATTTTTCGAGCAGATCAATCTGGGCTGCCAGAAGTGGCAGAAGGAAAATCCAACCTCGCCATATACGTGCCTCTATACCGGCCCGGCATCGACCACCGACGAAGCGGGTGAAATCCAGATCGTCGATGACTTGCTGACCAAGGGCGTTGCCGCCATGGCCATTTCGCCGTCGAACGCTCCGGCGATGGGCAACATCCTGAAGAAGCGCGCGCCGAAAATCCCGATCATGACGATCGACGCGGACATTCTGAAGGAAGACGCCGGTCTGCGGAAAACCTATCTTGGCACCGACAATTATCTGATGGGCGTCAAGATGGCCGAGTACACCAAGAAGCTTAAGCCTTCGGGTGGAACGGTCTGCCTGCAGATGGGCAACACCGCTGCGGACAACATCAACCAGCGTGCCGCCGGATATCGCGACACGATTGCCGGCAAGAAGGGCACCGACCGCCTGACGGGCCAGGGCGGCTGGACCGAAGTCGCCGGATGTCCGGTGTACACCAATGACCAGGCCGATCTCGCCAACCAGCAGATGGCCGATACCTTCACCGCCAATCCGAGCCTCGGCGCCTTCATTCTGCTCGGCGGCTGGGCTCAGTTCGCTCCGCAGGCCTATGCCCAGGTCACCGATCAGGTCATGCCGAAGCTCAAGGCCAAGGAACTGATCATCGTCGCCGGCGACACGCTGCCGCCGCAGATCGACGCGCTGAAGGCCGGACGCAGCCATGCCCAGATCGGTCAGCGCCCCTTCGAAATGGGCTATCGCGCTCCGACGCGTGATGATCGAGCTGATTGAAGGCAAGAAGGTCAGTGATCCGGTGTTCACCGGCCTCGACGAATGCACGGCCGAGAACGTCGCGACCTGCCTCGCGAAGTAACGAAAATCCACGCTGACATGGGAGCGGGCGACCAGCGCCCGCTCCGGTACAACCGGCCGGCCGTCGGGCACTGAGTTCCAATCGGGCGACTGGCGGCAGACACAGAAACGGAGCTTAACTGCACATGCAAAGTGATCGCTACGCCCGCTTTCCCAGCCTCGAAGGCCGCCCCGTTCTCATTACCGGCGGTGCGACCGGTATCGGTGAAGCCTTGGTCCGTGCGTTTGCCGACCAGGGCTCCAAGGTCGGCTTCGTCGATATTGAGGGCGAGATCGGGCAAAAGCTCGCCGACGAACTGACGTCGAAGGGCCACAGCGTGGCGTTCGAGCGCTGCGACATCACCGATATCGCCGCGCTTCGAAGCAGCATCGCCGCACTGGAGGCCAAGAACGGCCCCACACTGGTACTCGTCAACAACGCCGCGAACGACACCAGGCACCCCTGGGAAGACGTCACGCCGGAATATTGGGACGGCCGGCTGGCCGTAAATCTCAGGCCATTCTTCTTTGCGATCCAGGCGGTCGCGCCCGGCATGATCGCCGCCAAACAAGGTTCTATCGTCAATTTCGGATCGGTATCCTGGCGGCTGAAGCAAGGCGGAATGCCGGGCTATACGGCCTCCAAGGCCGCCATCTACGGTCTGACCCGCGGATTTGCCACGGATCTCGGCAAGCACGGCATTCGCGTCAACACGCTGGAGCCCGGCTGGGTCATGACCGAGCGGCAGCTCACGCTCTGGGTTACCCCTGAAACGGAAAAGCAGATCGACGCCGGACAGGCGCTCAGCGGCCGCGTCATGCCCAATGATCTGGCCCGCGCCTGCCTGTTCCTGGCTGCCGACGACAGCGCGATGATGTCGGCCACGGTCGTGACGGTCGATGGCGGGTGGACCTGATGCCCCGGCAGGCGCAGCGCAGATACAGAACTAAACAAACGGCAGAGTGCCATTAAATCACAGGGAGGTTGCATGAAACGCATAGTCATTGGTGGCGTGGCGGCGATCGTCGCTTTGGGCGTTGTTGCTGCGCAAGCTCAGGAAAAGAAGCAGCTCGCCTTCGTCGTGAACGGCGCATCGGACTTCTGGAAGATCGCCGAAGCCGGCGTAAAGAAGGCGCAAGCCGAGCTGCCGAAATACGAGCTTTCGCTGAAATATCCCGAGCAATCCGCCGCGGCCATCCAGCAGCGCCTGATGGATGACCTCGTCGCCGCCGGCACGGACGCCATCATGGTCAGCTCGGTCGACCCCAAAACCTCCACCGAGGCTCTCGACCGGATCGCCAAGCAGGTGCCGCTGTTCACCACCGACAGCGATGCGCCCAATTCCAAGCGCCTCGCCTATATCGGCTCATCCAACGTCGAACTCGGCAAGGACGCCGGGGCCTTGATGAAGAAGGCCCTGCCGAATGGCGGCAAATGCATGGGCTTCGTCGGCCTGCCGGGCGCGGACAACGCCCGCGAGCGCATCGAGGGTATCAAGGCCGCCATTGAGGGCTCGAAAGTCGAACTCGTCGACGTGCGCGGCGACGACATCGATCAGACCCGCGCCAAGCGCAATGTCGAGGACACGCTGGCCGCCAATCCCAACATCAACTGCATGGTCGGCATCTATTCCTACAACACGCCGCGCATTTACGAAGTGCTGAAGGAAGCCGGCCAGCTCGGCAAGATCAAGATCATCGGCTTCGACGAAGATCCGATCACGCTGGGCGGCGTCCGCGAGGGCACGATTTCCGGGACGGTCGTCCAGAACCCCTATGAATGGGGCTATAAGGGCATGAAGCTCATGGCCGCCTATCTGGAAGGCGACAAGTCCGGCATTCCCGCCAACGGCTTGATCATCGTCCCCGGACAGGTGATCGAAAAGGCCAATGTCGATAAGTACGAAGCTGAGCTTAAGGCGAGAATCAGCGGCAAATAGGCCGATTCTTATCCTGGCCGGCGCGGCGGATAACGCTCGTGCCGGCCGGGTTCTGCCAGGGCGGGCGTATGCTCCGGCCCGCACGGCAAATTTCGGCCAGCTCTCCGGTCAGTTCCACGTCACAGGCGCGCCTTGCTCGATCTGATTGGCATCTCCAAGACGTATCCGGGGGTTGTCGCCCTCGATCGTGTCGATTTTTCCATTGTGCCCGGCGAAGTCGTCGGGCTGGTCGGCGAAAACGGCGCCGGTAAATCGACCCTGATGAAAATCCTCGGCGGGGTCGTCGCACCGTCCGCCGGCGTGATCATGCTCGACGGGCGCAATTATCCGGAGCTGTCCGTGGCCGACGCGATGGCGGGCGGCATCGCCTTCGTCCATCAGGAACTGAACCTCTTCGAAAATCTCGACGTCGCCGGCAACATCCTGATCGGCCGCGAACCGCTTGCGCGGCGGTCCGCTGCGGCTGATCGACAGCCATGCGATGGTCGCCCAGGTGCAGCCGATCCTCGACCGGCTCGGCGCCGATTTCGGCCCGCGAACGCCGCTGGCCGAGCTGTCGCTGGCGCAGATGCAGCTGGTGGAGATCGCCAAGGCGCTATCGCTGGACGCCAGGCTGGTCATCATGGACGAGCCGACCTCCAGCCTCACCCTGTCGGAAACCGAGCGGCTGCTGCGCGTCATCGCCGAGCTCAAGGCGAGCGGCGTCGGCGTCATCTTCATCTCGCACCGGCTGCATGAGGTCGAGCGCTGCTGCGACCGGGTCGTGGTGCTGCGCGACGGCCGCGTCGTCGGCACGCTGGTCGGCGAGATGATCCAGCACGAGGAGATGATCCGCCTGATGATCGGGCGCGATCTGCGCTCGCTCTACATTCCACCCAAGGCGCCGCCCGGCGAGATCATGCTGGAGATCGACGGCGTCAGCACCATCGCCTATCCCGAGCGCAGCGTCAGCATGGCGATCCGGCGCGGCGAAATCGTCGGGCTGGCGGGGCTGGTCGGCGCGGGCCGCACCGAACTGGCGCGCGCGATCTTCGGCATCGACAAGATGCAAGGCGGGACGGTGAAGCTCGGCGGCAAGCCGATCCAGATCGCATCGGCGCGCGACGCCATCGATCGGGGCCTGTTCCTCGTGCCCGAAGACCGCAAGCGCTCGGGCGTCATCATCGACATGCCCGTCGCGGCGAATGTCAGCCTGCCCGATCTCGTCGCCTACGCCAATGGCTACATCATCGACGCCGCCGCCGAGGCGTCGCGCGCCGAGCAGCAGAAGCGCGCCCTCGGCATCCGCACGCCGTCGGTCGCGACCCTGGTGAAATCCCTGTCCGGCGGCAACCAGCAGAAGGTCGTGCTGGCGAAATGGCTGGCGATGCAGCCGCGCGCCCTGATTTTCGACGAGCCGACGCGCGGGATCGATGTCGGCGCGAAAGGCGAGATCTACACGCTGATGCGCCAGTTGGCCGATGGCGGCGTGGCCATCATCATGATTTCGAGCGACATGGAGGAGGTGATCGGCGTGAGCGACCGCATCGTGGTGATGCATGAAGGCGGCATCAGCGGTCATCTCGAGCGAGACCGGTTCAGCGAGCAGAACATCCTGCGTCTGGCCGTGGGGAAGGGGATCTGAAACGATGCTGAAAAAAGACCTTGGCCTCCTGCTGCTGATCCTGATCGTCGGCGCCATCGTCGCCACCATCAATCCCCGCTTCCTCTCGCCGATCAATGTCGCCAACACCGCCAATCTGATCGGGCTGTTCGGCCTGTTCTCGCTGGCGCAGGCCTTCGTCATCATCTCGGGCGGCATCGAATTGTCGGTGGGGTCGATCATCGCGCTGCTGGGCGTCGTCTTCATCGACCTGATCGCCAATGTCGGGCTGCATTGGGCCGCTCGCCATTCCGGTGGTCATCCTGATCGGCGTCGCCATGGGCATGGTGCACGGGCTGCTGGTCACGCGGATGGGGATGCAGCCCTTCGTGGTGACGCTTTGCGGCCTGCTGATCTATCGCGGCATCGCCCGCTTCTACACCCAGGACGCCACCGCCGGCTTCGCCTTCGGCCAGAGCTTTCCGACGCTCGAATGGCTGACCACCGGCCGCACCTTGGGCGTGCCGCACAGCGCCATCGCCTTCGCGCTGGTCGCGGCTGTGCTCGCCGTGGTGCTGCATCGATCGGTGTTCGGGCGGTATCTCTTCGCGGTCGGCAAGAATGAAGAGGCGGCCCGCTATTCCGGCATCCGCACCGAGCGGATCACCATCGCCGCCTATGTCATCTGCTGCGGCCTGACCGCCTTCGCCGCGATCTTCATCGCCATGTATACGCGGTCGATCTCGCCCGCCTCGCATGGCAATTTCTACGAGCTTTACGCCATCGCGGCGGCGGTGCTCGGCGGCTGTTCGCTGCGCGGCGGCGAAGGCTCGGTGCTCGGCGTGGTGCTGGGCACGATCCTGCTGCAGGTGCTGCAGAACCTGGTCAATCTGCTCGGCATCCCGAGTTCGCTGAACTTCGCGGTCATGGGCGGCGTCATCCTGCTCGGCGTGCTCGCGGACCAGCAGCTCATCGCCTACCGCCAGCGTTCGGGGACGGCCCGCGCCGCCCGCGCGCAAACCAATCCTCAGGCCACCGCCTGAGGGTGTTTGTTTAGGTGTACGCCCTTTTTGAAATCCTGGGAGGCGGGTACCGCTTTTTGTCATGCCCGCGAAGGCGGGGCATCCAGTACTCCGCAGCGACTGCTGAGTTTACTGGATCCCCGCCTTCGCGGGGATGACAAGAGATCTGTCCAATTAACGGATTGCGCTCTAAGTCCGCCCCTTTCGCCGGGATTTCGCCTGAGTCGGAAGCGGGCCCAAAGCCGGGCGGATGCCCCGCTCCAAGGCAAAAAATGCCCGGCTCCCAAGCAAACAACTACTCGATCGAGCTGGAGGCGGACCACAGGTCGATGCCGCTTTCGGAGGCGTAGCGGTCGATTTCGGCAAGTTCGTCGGCCGTGAATGACGGATTGTTCAGCGCCGCGACGCTGTTCTCGATCTGCGCGGGGCTGCTGGCGCCGATCAGGGCGCTGGTGACGCGGGGGTCGCGCAGCGTCCATGCGAGCGCCATTTGCGCCAGGCTTTGTCCGCGCTGCTGCGCGATGTCATTCAGGCCGCGCACTTTCGCGAGCCTTTCCTCGCTGAGGAATTCCTGCTTGAAGGCGGGGCTGTCGCTCGTCGCCCGCGAGCCACTCGGCACGCCGTTCAGATATTTGTCGGTGAGCAGCCCTTGCGCGAGCGGCGAAAAGGCGATGCAGCCGATGCCTTCCTGACCGAGCACATCCAGCAAGCCGCGCTCGACCCAGCGATTGAGCATGGAATAGGACGGCTGATGGATGAGGCAGGGCGTGCCGAGACGGCGCAGGATCGCCGCGGCCTCGGCCGTCTTCTGCGCCGAATAGGAGGAGATGCCGGCATAGAGCGCCTTGCCCTGGCGCACGGCGCTGTCGAGCGCGCCCATCGTCTCTTCGAGCGGCGTATCCGGGTCCAGCCGGTGCGAATAGAAGATGTCGACATAGTCGAGGCCCATGCGCGTCAAGCTCTGATCGAGGCTGGCGAGCAGGGATTTGCGCGAACCGAACACGCCGTAAGGGCCGGGCCACATCAGATAGCCGGCCTTGGTCGAGACGATCAGCTCATCGCGGTGCCCGGCGAGATCGGTCTTCAGGATGCGCCCGAACGTTTCCTCCGACGAGCCGGGCGGCGGACCGTAATTATTCGCCAGGTCGAAATGGGTGATGCCGAGATCGAAGGCGCGGCGGATCATCGCCCTCGCGGATTCCTGGGACGAGGTGCCGCCGAAATTGTGCCAGAGGCCGAGCGATATCGCCGGCAGATGCACGCCGCTATGGCCGCAGCGCCGGTAAGTCATGTCGTCGTAGCGGGCGGGATTCGCCATCCATTCAGTCGCCATCGCCGGATCCTTTATCTGTCGCGTCGTCGTCGAAATGCCATGTCCGTCAGACGCCCGCGCGTGTCAAGCTATTCCGCCGCCGGCCATATTGGTCGAGCGCCACCGCGAGCAGCAGCACAATGCCGCGCGCCGTGTCCTGGTAAAAGGTCGGAACGTTCATAAGACTCATGCCGTTATTGAGGCTTCCCATCAGCAGCGCGCCGAGAATCGCACCGAATATGCGCCCCTTGCCGCCGGTCAGCGCCGTTCCCCCGATGATCGCCGCCGCGATGGCGTCCAGCTCCAGAAACAGCCCCGCGCTTCCCGGCCACCGCGCCGCTCACCCGCGCGGTCAGGGCGACGCCGATCACGCCATAGGCGAAGCCGGCGATGACGAAATTGATGAACACGACCCGGTTGAGATCGACGCCCGACAGCCGCGCCGCTTCCGGATTGCCGCCGAGCGCGTAGAGCTTGGCGCCGAAGGGCGTCGCCCGCATCAGCGTTTCGGCGGCGATGGCGCAGGCGGCAACCAGCAGAATGAGGAACGGAATGCCTTGCCAGGATGCGAGCCAGATCGCGGCCGCGCCGAAGATGAAGGCGCCCGGCAGAGTGCGGATCAGCGGGGCGGCGATGCTGTCGATCACGTCGAGCCGCTTCGCCTTCAGCGCGGTGCGGATCTGGATGACGGCGTATGCGGCGAGGCCGGCGACCACCAGCGCGGCGGACCATGCGGGCGGCAGAAAGCCGGTGGCGATGCTTTTCATCGACGCGGGCACCGGCGCGACGGTTTCGCCATTGGTGATGATCATCGACAGGCCGCGGAAATAGAGCATCCCCGCCAGGGTGACGATGAAGGACGAGACGCCGAGCTTCGTCACCCACAAGCCTTGCCACGCCCCCATCAGCATGCCGACGCAGAGGCTGGCGAGAATGGCGAGCGGCACCGGCACGTTCCATTTCACCGTCAGCACCGCGACGACGACGCCGACCAGCGCGACGGCCGACCCCACCGACAGGTCGAAATTCCGGCTGACGATGAGCATCACTGCGCTGATCGCGGCGAGGCTGACGATCGCGCTTTGCAGCGCCAGCAGCACAAGGTTCCTTTGCGTGAGGAAGGTGCCGTCGGTGGCGAAATAGAAGAACAGCCAGATGCCCGCCAGCACCAGCAGCAGCGCCGAGCCGCGCAGGATCGACGCGCCGAAAATGCGCGGCACCGCCGGGGCAGGGGGGCTTTCGGCGAATGTTGCGCTGGAAAGGCTGCCGGCGCTGGCGTGGTTCATCGTCCGCCTCCTGTCTTGCATGGTCAAACCCCGGTCGCCGCCCGGAGCAGATTGTCCTCGGTCAATTGCGGACCGGCGAACTCGGCGACGATCCGTCCCTGGCGAAGCACGAGCACGCGGTGGCAGACATCGACCAACTCCTCGGCTTCGGACGAGGTGACGATGATGGTCCGGCCTTCCGCCGCCAATCCGCGCCAGATCTCATGGATTTCCGCGCGCGCGCCGACATCGACGCCGCGCGTCGGGTCGATCTGCAGCAGGATGCGCGTGTCGGCGGCGAGCCAGCGGGCGATCTGCACCTTCTGCTGATTGCCGCCGGAGAGGCTTCCGACGGGCGCATCCATGGACGAGGCCTTGATGCCGACGCGCGCAATCAGATCGGCGACGCGGCGGCGCAGCTTCGGCTTGTCGAGGAAGCCGCCTTCGGTCACGGCCGGCAGGCTGGCGACGGCGATATTGTCGGCGATGGAATGATCGATGATGAGCGCGTCCCGCCGGTCCTGCGCCATCAGGCCGAGACCGTGGCGGATGGCGTCGGACGGCGATTTCACCGCGACCTCGCGGCCGTTCAGAAAAATGTCGCCTTCGGTCCGTCCCTGCCATGCGCCGAACAGCGCAAGCATCGCCTCCGCGCATCCTGCGCCGAGCAGGCCGAACAGACCGAGGATTTCTCCCCGCGCGGCGGAAAAATTGATCTCGTTCACGAACCGGCGCGGCTGGTCGCCATCGCTGGCGACGCTGAGATTGAAGGCTTCCAGCGCCGTGGCGCCTCGCTCAGGCGCCGCCATCCCTCTAACGGCGCCTGAGCGCATCGCGCCCACCATCTCCATGACGATGGCGTCTCGCGATGTTTCGCCGGTGGCGTGAACGCCGGAAAGCCGGCCGTCGCGCATCACGGCGATGCGGTCGGCGATGGCGAACACCTCCGCCAGCCGGTGCGACACGAAGATGATGGAAACGCCGCGCGCCCTCAGCGTGCGCATATGGTCGAAGAGCCGGCGCGCTTCGGTATCGGTCAGCGCCGCCGTCGGCTCGTCGAGAATGAGCACGCGGGCATTCTTGGACAGAGCGCGCGCGATGACGACGAGCTGCTGCGTCGCCAGATCCAGCGCGCTCATCGGCGTCGCCGGATCGAGGTCGATGGCGAAGCCGCGCAGCACCTGCTTGGCGTTGGCGAGGCGTGTCGCGCCGTCGATGAAGCCGAAGCGGGTCGGTTCGGCGTTGAGGAAGATGTTCTCGGCAAGATTGAGCGTATGCGCGACGGCGATTTCCTGCGGCACCAGCACGATGCCGGCTTCTTCCGCCTCGGAAATGCTGCGCGGCTGATGCGGCCGTCCGCCCAGCAGGATGTCGCCCTCATAGCTGCCATGCGGATAGACGCCGGCAAGCGCCTTGATCAGCGTGGATTTCCCGGCGCCGTTCTGTCCGAGCAGCGCCAGGATCTCGCCCGGCTCGACGGTGAGATCGAGATCGTCGACGGCGAGCACCCCCGGAAACCGCTTGGTGAAGTTGCGGATTTCGAGGGTGGCGCCGTGCTGCCGGACCGCATCGCGGCCCGGCTTTTCGGTGGTTGACGCTTCGCGTCGCCGATCATCGCAATGCCTTTCGCGAGGCAAAACCGGCATGCTCAGCATTTCGGCTTGTCTTCGGGGACGTTCTTGTACACTTCGTCGATATTCAGCCAGAACGGATGCTTGCAGACGAACTCGGCCATCTCCGGCTTGGTCACCAGATAGATCGGGGTGAGCGCCCAGGGCACCTCCGCCGCCTTGTTGTTGATGGTCCGCTCGGTCTTGAACGGCGTGCATTTCGCCATCGCCACGGCGACTTCCGCGCCGCGCTTGGCCATCTCGTCCGGCGCCGGCCACAGGCTGCCGAACATCCGGCCTTCGACGATCGCCTGCGCCGCGGACAGCTCCATGTCCTGGCCGGTGATCGGGATCGAGCCCGCCTTGATCTTCGCGCTTTCGACCGCCTGCAGCACGCCCAGCGACATGCCGTCATAGGAGACGAGGAATGCGTCGACCTTGTTGCTGTTGCGGGTCAGCGCGTTTTCGGCGTGCGCCTGGGCGGGTTCGGTCTTCCATTGCGGCGTGAACTGGTCGAGCACGACCTTCACGGCGCCGCTCTTCACGGCAGGCGCGAGCATCTCGCGATAGCCTTCCTGCATCTGGGTGGAGCCGGTCTGTCCCGGATCGCCGCCGATCAGCACGTAATTGCCCTTCGGCACGGAGGCGAGAACCTCCTTCGCCGCTTCCTTGCCGCCTTCCTTCGGGTCGCGGCCGATGAAGGCCTTGTGCTTCGCGCCGAGGATCAGGTCGTCATAGGAGGCGAGCGGGATGTTGGCCTTGGCCGCCATTTCCGCGATCGAGGCCGCGACGTTGAAGTCCACCGGCTGGATGACGATCGCGTCCACGCCTTGCGTGATGACGTTCTCCGCCTGCGCGACCTGGTTGCTGGCGCTGTTTTCCGCCGACTGCACCAGCACCTTGAAGCCGGCCGCCTCGGCGGTCTTCTGGAAGAACGGCACGTCCGCATGGAGATAGCGGAAGGCGGTCTGCTGCTTGAGCATGAAGGCGATGCGCCCGGTTTTCCCCGGAGTGCAGTCCTGTGCGGCGGCGCTTCCCGCCGAGCCTACCGTCAACGCGGCACAGACGAACAGGCAAGCGGCCGCGACGCCTTTTTCAGGGCGATATGCCATTTTTACTCCTCCCTTACACGACTTTTCACTTCATTTTTGGTAACGTTACCATTGACCATAATGCGCTGACAATCCCAATGGTCAAATAAATATGCTCAGGTGGTGAAAGGAAAGCCGGTTCGCGATGTGCGGGCTTGCTGACGCTGAGGCGGCCATCTATGTTACTGTATCATCAACGGAATCGCTAAGGCGCAGATGGCGGACGAACGTGCCGAAATGAAAGTGAGCCTGCGGGACGTCGCCAAGCAGGCCGGCGTCTCGCCGATGACGGTATCGCGCGTCATCAACAACGCGGTTTCCGTGCGCCAGGAAACGCGCGAGCGGGTCGAGAAGGTCATCGCCTCCCTGGGTTACATCCCGAACCGCCTCGCCCAAGGGCTGATATCGCAGCGCACCGGCACGATCGGCCTCATCATTCCGGACGTGGCCAATCCCTTCTTCGCCCTCGTACTGAGAGCGGCGGAGATAACGGCGCGGCGGGAGGGCTACCGCCTTCTCGTCTGCAACACCGAGGGGGATGTCGGCCTTGAGCGGGATTATATTCACAATCTCATCTCGCATCAGGTGGACGGATTGATCATCGCCCCTGTCGGCGACCGCTCGCGCAGCGGGCTGCTTCCCCTCATCCGCCGCAAATATCCGCTGGTGCTGCTCGACAGATCCGCCGAAGGCATCGAATGCGACCTGGTGCAGGGCGACAGCCTCGGCGGGGCGCAGCGGCTCGTCCAGCATCTCATCGCCATAGGGCATCGCCGGATCGCCATGATCCTGGGGCCGGACGACGTGTCCACCACGCGGGAGCGGTATGCGGGATATTGCGAGGCCCTGAATACGGCGGGGCTGCCTCTCGATCGCGACCTGATCGCGGAAACGACCGTCGATCTGCCGGGGGGCTATCGCGCCATGCAGCAGATCCTCCGTCTCGATGAGCGACCGAGTGCGATCTTCGCCGTCAACAACATGACGGCGCTCGGGGCGATGCAGGCGCTGCGCGAGCAGGGCTTGAGCGTTCCCGAATCCGTCGGGCTCGTGTGCTTCGACGATGTCGAGCATCTGGCCATCCTTGCCCCGTTCATGACGGTGGTCGACCAGCCCGCCGAGGCGTTCGGGTCCATGGCCGCGCAGATGGTGCTGGAGCGCATTGCCCGGCGGGCGAATGAGAAGCCGCGCCTGGTGCGGCTGCCGACGAAGCTCATCGTGCGCGTTTCCTGCGGTGTCGGGTTGGGGCGGTAAACAGCTGGCAGCTCGACGTGACCGGCCTGAAAGCCGCCTCCGACGAATTGCGGCGCCGGTGGAGCTGGCCTATCCTGGCTCGCCTCCAGCGCATCGAACTCGGTCCGACACAATGGATGACTTCACGACTGCCGTAATCGATACAGGCGAGACCAGCATCTTCGTGCGCTCATGCGGTTCGGGGCCGCCAATCCTCCTGCTGCATGGCTTTCCGCAGACGCATTTGATGTGGCGCGACATCGCTCCATTGCTCGCACGCGACTTCAGTGTCGTCTGCGCGGATCTTCGGGGCTATGGGCGCAGCTTCTGTCCGGCCTCCACCCCGGATCATGCGCCCTATGCGAAACGCGCCATGGCGCAAGACATGGTAACCGTCATGGAGCGGCTCGGATTTCCGCGTTTCTCGGTTGCCGGGCATGATCGGGGCGGCCGCGTCGCCTACCGGATGGCGCTTGACCATCCGGACCGCATCGAACGGCTTGCCGTTCTCGACATCCTGCCGATCGAGACCGTCTGGGAGCGGGCGGATGCCAGATTGGCGCTAGGATATTGGCCTTGGTCGCTGCTGGCCCAGCCTGAGCCGCTGCCCGAGCGCATCCTGGAAGCCGCCGCCGAAGCGATCGTCGACAATGCCCTCGGCGGATGGGGGTCTCCATCGAACATGTTCCCACCGGAGATTCGCGCCGCCTATGTGCAGGCGCTTCGCGATCCGGGACACGCACATGCAATCTGTGAGGAGTACCGGGCTGCCGCGACGATCGACCGCGAGCACGACAGGGCGGACCGCGCGCGCGGGCACCGGATCGCCTGTCCGCTTCTGGCGCTGTGGAGCGCGCAGGGACCGCTCGATAGCTGGTACACGGAAGAGGGCGGACCGATCGCGCTTTGGCGAGCCTGGAGCGATGATATTCAAGGACACGCTGTGAAAGGCGGCCATTTTTTCCCCGAAGAGGCTCCCAGGGAAACCGCCGAAGTTCTTAGCCGCTTTTTCGGCGGCGCAGGCCGCGAGCGGTGATGGACGGCTTTCGCTCTTCCCAAAATCCGCTTAGCCCGACCGTCTTATCTCACTGTCGGCGGGTGCGGCGACAGCCGGCACGCTCAGCACGCGATGGATTTCGTGGATAAGCGCTCTCTGTTCGATCGGCTTGGATGCATAACCGGTCATGCCGATGGAAAGCAGGCGCTCCTTGTCGCCATTCATCGCATCTGCGGTCAATGCAATGACGGGAATGTCACGCCAGGAGGTCTCAGCCGCGCGAATGTGCCTGATCGTTTCCGTGCCGTCCATGACCGGCATGTGAACGTCCAGCAGCACGAGATCGAATTGCCGTTCGGCAAGACGATCCAGGGCCTCCTGGCCATTCGCGGCTTCCGTGACAACCACCCCGCTTGGAACCAGCAGCAGGCGCGCGACACTGCGATTTATGGCATTGTCGTCCACCAGCAGGATTTTCAGCCCCTGCAACGCCGCGGTGCGCAAACGGTTTTCCTGGCTTAACACCGGAGTGGGAGCCACTTTTGGCGATGACGCCACAGACGCGCGGAAATTGAGGGTGAATGTGCTTCCGGCGCCGAGCTGGCTTGTCACCGTGACGTCTCCGCCCATCATGCGGGCCAGCTTCCTCGAAATCGCAAGGCCGAGGCCGGTGCCGCCATATTGACGCGTCGTCGATGCGTCCGCCTGTGAAAATTCCGAGAACAATCTCGCGGCCGCTTCCTCGCTGATCCCGATCCCCGTATCGCTGACGGCGACGCTGATCATGCATTCATCGGCGTCGACCGCCTCGTGACCGACAGAGACGGTTACGCCCCCGGCCTTGGTGAATTTGATCGCGTTGGAAATCAGATTCGCCACGCATTGATGGATGCGGACATAGTCGAATTTCAACATTTTTGGAACGCGATCGTCGATCTTGACGGACAGTTCGATCGATTTTTCCAATGCGCGCGGCAGGAATAATTTATGCAAATGACGGAAAACGCTCTCGATTTCTGCGTCCATCGGCAGGATGTCCAGCTTTCCCGCTTCGATCTTCGACAGGTCGAGAACATCGTTGAGCAGGGTCATCAGCGTCTGCCCGGAGTCCAAGATCGTTCTTACGCGCTCCCGCTGAGATGCGGTGAGCCGTTCATTCTCCAAGACCTGCGCCATCCCCAATATGCCGTTCAGCGGTGTGCGGATTTCGTGGCTCATATTGGCCAGAAATGAAGATTTCGCTTCGTTCGAAGCCTCCGCGGCCGCCGCCGCGCGCGTCAGATCATCCTGCGCGTCGCGAAGGCGGCGCACCATAAGCTCGCTCTGTTCCTCCGCCCTGCGCTGCTGCGTGATGTCTCCGTGCGTTGCTACCCAGCCGCCATCGGGCATCGGCCTGTGATGGATTTCGAAGACGCGCCCATTCTTCAATTCAACGATCGTGTCGGTTGGCTTGTCCGTCACGGCAACCTCATTTCGCCAGGCGTGGTATTCCTCCTGAGACATGGCGGGAAAGCTGCCGATCTCATGCCTGAGATGGATGATCTCACGCAAAGTCGTGCCGGGACCGACGGATGCAGGGTCAAGATTATACATATCGAGGTAGCGATTGTTGCAAATGAGCAATCGCTGCGCTCCGTCGAAAAAGCATAATCCCTGAGATATATTATTGATTGCTATGTCAAACTGAAGATTCCGCTCGTGAAGCATCAGTTTTTGCTGCTCGACGATTTCGAGCTGCTCTTTAAGCTGAGTATGAAGCACTTCGCTTTCGGTGATGTCGTCATGGGTGGCTATCCATCCGCCGCCGGACATCGGCCGGTGATGAATGACGAACACACGGCCGTTTGTTTGCTTGACGATGGTATCGGACGATTGGTCGGCGATCAGCAGAGCGTTCCGCGAGGCGTAAAATTCATCGCTCGACATCGCGGGAAGGCTGCCGGCCTGGTACCGCAGTTCAATGATTTCGCGCAGGGTCATGCCGGGGCGGATCGCTTCCGGCCGCAGATTATACATCTCCGCGAAGCGATCGTTGCAGACCATCAGGCGCTCGTCCTTGTCAAAAAAGCATAGGCCTTCCGACATGTGGTTCAGCGCCGCGTCGAACTGCAAATTCCGCGCCCGCAATTGCTCTTGCTGTTCTTTGACGAGTTCGTATTGCTGCTTAAGCTGCCTGTGCAGGGTCTCCCGTTCGGTGATGTCCTCGTGGGTCGCAATGCCGCCGCCGCCGGGAACCGGACGCGAGGCGTAGGCGATGATGCGCCCGTCGGAGAATTCGTGAATTGCGTTGGATATCGTCACCGGAGCCGTAACGAGCTCCTTCACATAGTCATCGGAACCGGCCGGGACTTTCAGGCCAAGCGCCAGGCGGTGCTGGATCAGTTGCGCGATCGGGGTTCCAGGCTTCACCTGCTCCAAGGTGAGGCCGTAAATTTCCCGGTATCGCTGGTTGCAGAAAACCACCTCCCGCTTGTCCGAGAAAAGGATGATCCCCTGGTCGAGTTTGTCCATCGCGCTGAGTAACGGGGCGCGGCAATGGTTTTCCAAGCGGCGCAACAGGAAGCGTAAACCAATGATCCCGGCTGCGACACACAACGCCGTGATCGCGAGGATAATCAATGGCTGATAACCGACCTCGCCGAGCACGGCACGCACCTATACACCCCTGCAAAGCGAGTACGTTATCAAGAAGCGCTTTACGTCGGATTAATGTTGGTGGTGTGGGCGGGATTTAGCCTGTATTTCCAGGCCTTTGGCGATGGTTACGCTGGCTGTCGCCACAAGATTGTCATGCGATCGTGCCGCTTTCGCGCAGCGCCGCAACTTCCTCTTCGGCAAAGCCGAAATCGGCCAGTATCCGGTCGGTGTCTTCGCCCGTGATCGGCGCCCGGCGGCGAACACCGCCCGGCGTCCTGGACATGCGGATCGGCGTATTGGCGATGGTCAGCGGCCGATGCGCGCCGGGATGCTCGACCTCGACCAGCATGTTGCGCGCGGCGAAATGCGGATCGGCGAAAATATCGTCGGCCTGGAACACCGGCCCGAACGGCACCTTGTTGCCGAAGATTTCGATCAGATCCTGCTTGGTTCGCGCCGCCGTCCATTCGCTGATGAAATCGACGACCTCCTGACGACGCTCCATGCGCGCGGCATTGGTGGCATAGCGGTCGTCATGGGCGAGTTCCGGCATGCCCATCGCGACCATGAGCGGTCCCCAGAACTCGTCCTTCGGCACGCCGATGCTGACATAGCCATCCTTCACCGGGAACAGGCCGAATGGACAGACCAGCGGATGATGGTTGCCCTCGGTCGCCGGCGGCACGCCCGTGACGCTATATTGGAACACCAGCCGCTCGCAGACGGCCAGAACGCCGTCCACCATGGCGATGTCGACGAACTGCCCCTCGCCCGTGCGCTGCGCCCGCCAGCAGGCCGAGGCGATGCCGAAAGCGAGGAACATGGCCGGCATGATGTCGCCGACGCCCGGCCCGATCTTGGTCGGCGCGCCGCCTTTGGTGGTGCTGGTGATGCCCATGATGCCGCCCATCGCCTGGGATACCGGGTCGTAGGCCGGCCAGCTCGCATAGGGACTTTCACCGCTGCGCGCGTCGCCGAAGCCGCGCAGCGTGGCGTAGACGAGGCGCGGATTGATCTCCGCCAGCGCTTCATAGCTGAGGCCCAGCCGCTCCATGACGCCGGAGCGGAAACTCTCCATGAGGACATCGGCCTTGGCGACGAGCCGGCGCAGCACCTCCTTGCCGGCCTCCTGCTTCAGATCGATGACGATGGATTCCTTATTGCGGCCGGTCGAGGCGAAATAGGCGCCATAGCCGCCATCCTCGCGCATGAGACTGCCCGTGGGATGTGGACCGATGTCCCTGGCATTGTCCCCGGCTGGCGGCTCGACCTTGATGACACGCGCGCCATGGTCAGCGAGCATCATGCCCGCAAAGGGGCCGGCCAGCATCATCGTCAGGTCGATGACCGTGAGGCCATCCAGCGCGCCTTTCGGCGCTGCGTCATCGTTCATCGATCGATCCGTCGCGCTCGGGATGGAGCTAAGTTTACGCAGATTTATGGTGGCGATCCAAGCCTACGGGGCTCAGCTAGCCCCGTTGTGGCAACAGCCTTGGCCTTGGGGCAGTGAAGCTCAGGCCCCGGCCAAAGCCTCCGGTCCAGCATACACGTCGCGCTTCAGCACACCGACATATGGCAGGTTCCGGTAGCGCTGGTTCCAGTCCAGGCCATACCCGACAACAAAAACGTCCGCGATTGAAAAACCCACATAATCGACGTCAACGGGTGTTCCTCGCCTGGAGGGCTTGTCCAGGAATGTCGCCACCTTTAACGAGGCCGGAGCACGCTGACCCAGACTGCGCAGCACATAGGAGAGGGTCAGGCCCGTGTCGATGATATCTTCGACGACCAGGACATGTCGTCCCTCGATAGGGTCATCCAGGTCTTTTGTCAGACGGGTCTCGCCCGACGATTGATGTCCGGCATAGGAAGCAACCCCCATGACATCGAGTGAAAGCGGACAGTCCATCGCGCGTATCAAATCAGCAAAGAACGGAATGGATCCCCTGACAATAGTGACCAGATGTGGGTATCGGTCGGAATAGTCGTGGGTTATCTTCTCGCCCAATTCCTTCACGCGCTGCTGCACCTGTTCCTGTGTGAAAAGAATGCGTTCCACATCGTCATGCATTGGATGCTGCAGCATACCGTCGTTCGCACTCCCCACACCGCTAGCTTCTAGCGCACTGACGCATTCACTTCGTTCATGCATCAGCGCCCTAGCTCTTTGTTATGCATCAATTTTGCCAAACTCCGGCTGTAGCCTCCGTTTGGATCGATGCACTAGCGCAGATGCTCACAAACAAATGCGTATCGCTATGCGATTACGCCTAAAACTGCCTTCCTTATAAGGGCGGACGCCCCTTGTGAATAGGGCTCTCAGCTATCCCAGCCATAGGGCGTCTGTTGGCAACTCCACCCTCCGAAGTTGAGATGCGCAATCCCCAGAGGCCACCAGCCTGGGGACTATCCACAGGCGGGGCGCCGCCAGGCGGTTTGCGCCTGTACTGGGGCAGGGCCGCCGGATAGGCTTCCCGCAAGATCATTCCGACTCGCTTTCCGTCGCCCCACTGATCGTCACGCCCTCGAACCGCAAAGCGTCCAATGGCAGATTTGAAACAGGCCGAAGCCCAGTTGCACGCCATATTCGGCTTCAGCGCGTTCAGGTCCGGACAGGCTGACATCATCGATGCCGTGCTGGCGGGACGCGACGTGCTGGCGGTGATGCCGACCGGCGGCGGCAAATCGCTCTGCTATCAGCTCCCGGCGCTGGTGCGCGAGGGCGTCACGCTGGTGGTGTCGCCGCTGATCGCGCTGATGCGCAACCAGGTGGCGCAGCTGCAAAGCTACGGCGTGGCGGCGGCGAGCCTCTCCTCCGGCAATGACCCGGCGGAGAACCGCGAGGCGCTTGTCGCGCCTCGCCAGCGGCAATCTGCGCATTCTCTATCTCGCGCCGGAGCGGCTGGCGCTGTCCGACACGCGCAACCTGCTTTCCCGCTGCGGCGTCAGCCTGCTGGCCATCGACGAAGCGCATTGCGTCTCGCAATGGGGGCACGATTTCCGCCCGGAATATATGGCCATCGGCGAGGCGGCGGCGGCGCTGGGCGACGTTCAGCGCATCGCCCTCACCGCGACCGCCGACGCGGCGACCCGCGCGGAAATTCTCAGCCGTCTGTTCAGCCGCGAGCCGGCGCAATTCGTCCACGGCTTCGACCGCCCGAATCTCCGCCTCGCCATGCGGCCCAAAAGCGACGCCAAGCGCCAGATCCTCGATTTCGTCAAAGCGCAGAACGGCGAGAGCGGCATCATCTATTGCGCCTCGCGCAAACAGACCGAGGAGATCTCCGCGTTCCTCGGCGGCAAGGGCATCAAAGCGCAGTTCTATCATGCCGGGATGGAAGCCGCCGCCCGCTCGCGCAGCCAGGATGTGTTCCTGCAGGAGGACGGCGTGGTCATGGCGGCAACGGTCGCCTTCGGCATGGGCATCGACAAGCCCGATGTGCGCTTCGTCATGCACGCCAATATGCCGAAAAGCATGGAGAGCTATTATCAGGAGATCGGCCGCGCCGGCCGCGACGGGCTGCCCGCCGACACGCTGACGCTCTACGGCCTCGACGATATGCGCCTGCGCCGGGTGCAGATCGAGGAGGGCGACGCCTCCGAGGATCAGAAGCGCATCGAAAAGCAGCGGCTCAATGCGCTGATCGCGCTATGCGAGGCGCCGCGCTGCCGCCGCCAGACGCTCCTGTCTTATTTCGGCGAGGCGACCTCCCCTTGCGGCAATTGCGATCTCTGCATCGACGGCATCGAAGTGGTCGACGCGACCATCCAGGCGCAAAAAGCGCTGTCGGCCGTCATCCGCACGGGCGAGCGTTTCGGCACCGAACATCTGATCGCGATTCTGCGCGGCGAGGACAACGACAAGATCAGCCAGTTCGGCCACGGACGGCTGCCGACCTTCGGCGTCGGCAAGGAGCATTCGCGCAATGAATGGCGCTCGATCTTCCGCCAGCTCTACGGCGCCGGCGTGATGACGCTGGATGTCGCCGGCTATGGCCGCTGGACGGTGACGGAACTCGGCCGCCAGGTGCTGAAAGGCGCGGAGAAAGTGCAGTTGCGCAAGGAGAGCCTGCAGCCGCCGCTGGCCAAGGCGGCGAGCAAGCGCAGTTCTGCACCCGCCGCCGTGTTGAGCAGCGCCGACCGCGTCCTGTTCGATGCGCTCAAGGCCGCGCGCCAGGAGATCGCCAAGAAGGCCCGCGTGCCCGCCTATGTCGTCTTCGCGGATCGAAGCCTGCTCGACATGGTGCATCTGAAGCCGGGCACGCCGGCGCAGATGGAATTGGTCCATGGTGTCGGCAAGGGCAAGCTGGAGAAATATGGCGAGGCGTTTCTCGCCGTCATCCGCCGCCATATGGCGGAACATGAAGCTGAACCTCGCCGGGCGGCCGGATAACCGCAAGGCGTCTCGGGGCGGATGCGCAACGGTGATGTCTGAAGAAGGTCGAGGCGCCCTGAACCGCCCATTTTGCAACAATTTCAGCTCGTAGGAGTTTTGTTCCTCGATCCAACCGTAGGAGATCTGCACGGTGAGTCGTTGCATCGCTTCATGTCACGTTCAGCTCAATCCGGTATGATTTGTTACAGTTTTGCCCGGAAAACCCCGGTCATGTTCGTGAAAGCCGCTCCGCCCGTTCGTTTTGCTGCGTCGGGATAGCGCATTTTTGGTTGCCAAATGCTAGGAAACTCGTCGTCGTTCTCCCTCATCTCGGTTGTACTGCCGGCTTTCAATGAAAGCGAGGCGCTGCAAAGGGTCATCCCCGCTGTCGTCGATACGCTGAAGAGCGAAACGATCGAGATCATCGTCGTCGACGACGGCAGCACCGACGGTACGCGCAACGCCATCATGTTCCTCAAGAGCCGTTGGCCGATGCTGCGCTATGTGCGTTTCTCGCGCAATTTCGGCAAGGAAGCGGCCCTGTCCGCCGGGTTGCGCGTGGCGCGCGGCGACGCGGTCATCCTGATGGATTCAGACGGCCAGCATCCTCCGGCTCTCCTCACGACGTTCCTGGAAAAATGGCGCGAAGGCTTTGAGGTCGTCTGCGGCGTGCAGGTGAGCCGCACCGACAGCGCGATGATGAGGCTGGCAAAGCGCATCTACTACCGGCTGATGGAGACCGGCAGCTCCATTGTCATTCCTCCGGATGCGGGCGATTTTCGTCTGCTTAGCCGCAATGTCGTCGATGCCATCAATGCCATGCCGGAGCGCAAGCGTTTCATGAAGGGCCTGTATGCCTGGGTCGGATTCCGAACCGAGATGATCCCCTTTGCGGCCGCGCCGCGCGTCGCCGGCACAAGCAAATTCGGCTGGCTCCAGCTTTTCAAACTCGGCCTGACAGGCGTGACCGCCTTCACCATCGCGCCGTTGCGGATCGTATCGATCCTGGGCTTCATCATTTCGGTGTCGTCATTCCTGTTCGGCAGCTATCTGCTGGCCGAGTTCTTCCTCATCGGCAATCAATTGCCCGGCTGGGCGACGCTTGCTGTGGGCATGACGTTCTTTTCGGGCTTGCAGCTCTTGGCGCTTGGCTTCATCGCGGAATATATTGCCGGCATGTACGAGGAACTGAAGCAGCGCCCGCTTTACATCATTGCCGAGGATACCGCGCTGCCGGCGGCCGCCGTTTCGCTCGTGCCGCCCGAACCGGCGGTATTGGGACGATGAGCTTGGCATATTTGCAAAGCCATCCGCTGCGGCGCGAACTGACGGGGTTTCTCGCGGTGGGCTGCGCCGCGGCACTCACACATCTAACCGTCGTGACGATCCTCGTGGAGGCATTCGGCTGGGCGGCCCTCATGGCCAATGTCGCGGCATTCGGCGTGGCGTTTTTCGTGAGCTTCAGCGGCCATTCGCAGTTCACCTTCCCCACCGATCCCGCCTCGCTGAGCTCGGCAAGGCTGCGGTTTTTTTGCGTGGCGTTCTCGGCCTTCGTCCTCAATCAGAGCGCTTTTGCGGCCGGCCTGCATGTCTTCGGGGAGCGGTATTATCTGCCTATCCTCTTTTGCGTGCTGCTGCTTGTCGCGACGGCTACCTATCTGGCGTCGAAGCGCTGGGCGTTTGCGCGCGGCAAGGCATTTGCCAGCAAAGCCGATGCCGGTTTGCATCTTGAAAACGCGGCCCGAAAATAGCGACGGCGCATGCGGCGGCTGATCCTCAATGCCGATGACTATGCGATGGATGAAGGGGTGGATCAGGCGATCCTGGCCCTGATTGCGCGGAACGCGGTTACGGCGGCGAGCGCCATGGTGCTGTCACCCCGCTGGGCGGAGGCCGCCGGCGAGATCAGGCAGATGAATGCCGATTGCGGGCTCCACCTGGACCTGACCAGCGAATTCGCCGCGACGAAACGTATCGCCCCGAGCCTCTCCGCTTTGATCGCGCGAGCCTATGCGGGCCGGCTGGACTCAGCCGCCATCCGCGATGCGATCGAGGCGCAGCTCGACCTGTTCGAACGCGCGCTCGGCCGCCCGCCCGATTTCGTCGATGGACACCAGCATGTCCACCAGCTCCCCGCCATCCGCTCGCAATTGATCGACGCGCTGCAGCGCCGATATGGCGCGGACGCCGCCAAGATCGGCATTCGCATCTGCGCGCCGCGCCGCTGGCGGGGAGCGAAAGCGCAGCTCATCGGTGTGCTGGGAGCGGCCCCGACGGCAGGGCTGGCCCGCGGCGCCGGCCACGCGGTTAACAGCGATTTTCTGGGAGTGTACGGCTTTTCGCCGGATGCGGATCTGCCGCTATTGTGGCGGCAGTGGCTGACCGGCATGCAGGGCGACATGCCGCTTGCTATGTGCCATGTCGCAACTGCGTCGGGCCGGAGCACGATCGCCGACCCGATCAGAGCCGCGCGTGTAAACGAGTTTTCCTGGCTGGCCAGCGGCGCCTTCCAGAATCTGCGCGCCGAACTTTCGGTGACGCTAGATCGGTGGCCTCGCGGCAGCCAGTGACTTGCTGACCTTTGCGGGCGCGCCGGACCTCAGACCCAATTCCGCCATCGCGCCGCTGAGCGGCCTGAAGGCGAAGCGCACATGGTGACGCCCCGCCGGCAGGGGTACGGCGCGGAACAGCACGTTGGCGCGCAGAATGGGTGTCATCCTTGCCGTCGACCTCGGCGAACCACCAGGGATGCCACACATCGTTCAAGACCAGGAAGCCGGGCTTTTCAGCGTCGACCTCGATGTCAATTTGCGTGTTGCGATACCTCAACAGGCGCGCCGACGACGGTCCAGAACGCGCGGCGCCGGTCGGGGCGTCGGCACGCAGCGGCCGCGATTCCAGCAGCACGGTGTTGCGCGGGTCGAAGCTGCTGGGCCAGCGGCCGGTCTTGGTCAGCGCCGCGAAGTCCACCAGCCGCGAATCCGAGACGAACAGCACACGCGGTAGCGCGCCGGGATTCTCATAGAGGAACCCTTCCGCCGTCCTGCCGAGCGGTTTCAGATCGCCGGGCTTCAGCGTCTTGTCCATCTTCTCGATCGGCATCGGGCTGACGATGTAGCGAAGTCCGAGCATGTCCGCCATGATCGAGCGGTAGGATGGCATCAGCGGCGTGAACCGAACCTGGTCCGGAGCCGCGATCGTGTCGCCGGTGCCGAGCGCCTCGTCAATCTGGCGAAGCCGCAGCGGATTGTAGCCGAACACATGATCGAACCCATGCGTCATCCCCGCGTTCGGCCAATCGAAGCCGATGCCCAGCAGCGCGGCGCGGTCGCGGCGGTCGGTGGGTGTGGGCACCAATTTCGAGCGGAGGAACGCCACCGTCGCATTGTTGCTGTTGGGCAGAATGGCGGCGTATTTTTCCGGAGCGAGGCCCGTCGATTCGTTCGTCCTGTTGTTGATGCCGAGATCGGCCACCATCAGGCTCGCCACGAGCAGGATAGAGGAAGCGGGCGAGGCGTAGCGCATCCGGCTCACCCCCACGAGCACGGCGAAGCCCCCGGCGGAGAAAGTGCAGGCGAGCAGGATTGGCTTGACCGCGACCGCGATCTTGCCCTGGGCGGCGGCAGCTACAAATGCTAGGCAAAGGATCGCGGCGATCGCTCCGGCAGCCCACAGATAGCGGTGGTAGGACGGCCGTTCCTCCTCCGTCAGGAACCCATGCAGGCAATAGCCGCCGACAATGGCCATGAAGGCGCCGATGAAGAACGTTGCATCGGCGGGGCGCCGGAACTGCGGCACGCCGGGGATGACCTCATAGAAGATCCGGAATAGCGGCGTATAGGTGCCCAGCGCGTAGATCACCGAGAAGCAGAGCGCGACGGTGAAAAAGCGAATCTCCCCGCGCCAGAGCCTTTGCTTGGAAAGTCCCCAGGCGAGCAAGGCCAGCATCGGAAGCATTCCGATATAGACCTGGCTCATATTCTGCGCCAGGCCCCAAGAACTCGCTTGCCAGCTGTTGGAGCCGGGACCCCAATAGGGTACGGCGGGGTCATTCGCGCCAAACAAATCGGTGACGAACGCGGTCAGCAGGGACGCCGGATGCAGGGAGCCGGCTCCGACATATTTAAAGGGGATCGCCGCCCGGCTGGCGGAATTGCCGAAAAGAAAGGTAAACAGCAGCGGCAAGGCGGCAAGGACCACAGTAATGGTTCCCGCCACGAGAAGCGGCGGGACGGACCGGCGGAACGCGTTTCCGACATTCTCGGCGAGCAGCCAGTGGCTGACCGCATAGCCTGCGAGAAAATAGCATCCGAGCAATTGCACCTGGCCGGGCTCGACGACCATGAACCCGGCGGCAACACCGCTAAGCGCGCCGTAAATCATGGAACGGCGATCGAGGGCGCGCGCCAGCAGCCACAGCGCGATCATGAAGAACACCAGCCCCTGGATCTGGCCCACATGCTGGATGCGGGCATTCGCCGAGGCGCCGAAGCCGAAGGCCAAAGCCGCCAGCACGGCCGCCGCCGGATGCCAGCCGCGATCCCTGAACAGGGTCAGGACCGCAAAGCAGCCGGCCAGAATGATGACGAAGACATAGGCATCGAACGCACGCAGACTGGGGGCCGGATTGAAATAGGCCAGCAGAAATGCCGGAGAGAAGATCAGCGATTGCGGATCGGCGATTTGCGGAGAGCCGGCAAAGATGTTCGGCGCCCAGAAGGGCGAGTCCCCGGAATGCAGCGCCCGCGCCAGAAATTGAAGCTGGGGATAGAAATGCGCCGTCGCGTCATAGGGAATCGTCACCCATCCCAAGAGCCATGGCAGAGCAAGCGCCGCCCATCCCACGAAGACGGCCAGAAACGCAACCAGATAGCCCTGCTGCGTGAATGCCGTGAGCGGCTTGCGCCCAGATATCCAGGACTGCTCTTCCTCGCGGGAAATACCGATAGCTGACTTGTTCAAAGAGCGTCTCCAGATCGGATCGTTTGCCCGACCCAGATGGGAAGGGATACATCAGAATTGTTCTTCTTAGCGCAGCCTCAAATGGGGACAGCCTCTTGACCGTTCCACCTGAGAGTATTCGTGGAATCCTTTACATTGCTGGAATGCGTCGCGGCGAATGCCATTCGCCCAGTATTGTGGCCGAGATTGGGAAAGTGCCGATGCGCGGCAAAGCCGCAGCTCTTCAGCAATTCGATCATG
The DNA here is from genome assembly GCA_963842775.1 of uncultured Alphaproteobacteria bacterium. Classification (GTDB taxonomy): domain Bacteria; phylum Pseudomonadota; class Alphaproteobacteria; order Rhizobiales; family Rhodomicrobiaceae; genus R-RK-3. The sequence goes on from CAWJHQ010000002.1 coordinate 176,993, forward strand.
CCGGCCTCGTCGAACATTTGAATGCCCAGATGCGAACGCAGCCGCCGATAGTCCGAGAAGAACGTCCGGACGAGGCCCGCGCCGGCAGCGAACAAGAATCCGTTGCCTGCCGCGAATTTGAGCAGCGCGGCCGCATCGGCGATTGCGCCGCGGCCCGGAGGGATGATGTCGGCGAGCAGCAGCGTGCCGCCGGCGGAAAGTTTCCGCCGCCAGACCTTCAAAGCGTCGCGCAATTCATCCATCGAGAGATACTGCACCACCGAATTCACCACCAGCAGATCGATCGAGCCGTCGGGAATGCCGGAAATATCGTCGGGCGCGATCACGGTAACATCACTTCGGCCGCCAAATTGTTCCACCAGAGCCGCTCTCACGCTTTCGGCGCCGTCGCACAGATAGAGATGCGAGCAGGCATCCGCGACAAGGTCCGCCGAGAGCGCCCGGCCGCATCCATAATCGAGAACGCGCGCTTCCCGGCTGGGCACATTCCGCACGATCCCTTCGGCAATTTGCCGGTAATGCGCCGCCGTGTGCCGCGCATTGACGTAAATCGTCGTTTCGCTGTTCCAGAAATCGATCCAACGCAACATCGGGACTGCTTTCCCAAAAAAGGCCAACACGAATTCGTCCGCAAACTCGCATGCGTATTGTGCCCAAACAAAAGGCATTAGCATGATGATTATGAACATTGCCTGCTCGGATTCCCATCCGACTGTGACCGCGTTGCTCGCATTGCCATCGCCTTTGTGATACGCATTATCACATGCGTGATAGGTCCTCTGTTCCCACCGCGTCGAACGGTCTCGTCAAATCCGCCGTGCGTGTGATCGAGATCTTCGAGCTGTTCGAAGCAGAGCGCCGTCCCCTGAAAATTTCCGAGATCGTCGAGCGGCTGCGGGTGCCGCAGTCCAGCGTCTCCACCCTGATGAAAACCTTGATCGCACAAGGCTTCATGGATTTTGACGCCGATACCCGGCAATTCCGCCCTTCGGCGCGGCTGGCGTTTCTGGGTCATTGGGCGCTCGGCGCGCCTGATAGCATCGAGCAGGTGCAATCGGTGATGCGCCGGCTCGCCGACGAGACCGGCGAATCCGTGCTGCTCGGCGCGCAGAACGGCCTGATGATGCAATATCTTTCGGTGATCGATTCGCCCCAGGCGCTGCGTTTTTCGCTGCGTCCCGGCCTGCTGCGTCCGATTCACAAGACGGGCCTCGGGATCATGCTGATGACGGTGAAATCCGATGCCGAAATCGGGCGGCTGCTGCGGCGCTACAATCTGGAACATGGCGGTGACGGTAATAATGCCGTGGAGGCGGAGGTGAAGGCGATGGTGGGCCAGGCGCGCAAGCAGGGTTTTTTCCGTACCGAGAGTCTGATGACGCCGGGCGCGGGCGTGATTGCAACCTTGCTGCCGCTCCCGGTTCGCGGACGCTATCTCGGGCTCGGCATCGGCGGGCCGAATGCGCGCCTCACAGAGAGGTTCGAAGAACTGCGGGCGGCGCTCCTCTCGGCCGCAAGCGGCTTCTCACGGGCCGAGGGGCGGCAGGCATAGACAGGCCGCTGCACTCGCCACACACTGAGCCGAGCGCGAATGGAATTCCGAGGAAGGATGGGCCGATGAGCGAGATCAGCCACCGCACGGTCGAGACGAACGGCATCAGCATGCACATTGCCGAAGCGGGGCAAGGACCGCTCGTGATTCTCTGCCACGGCTTCCCGGAATCCTGGCATTCCTGGCGGCATCAGATCGCGGCGCTCGCCGAGGCCGGTTTCCGCGCCGTCGCGCCCGATATGCGAGGCTATGGCCGCACGGACGCGCCGGAGGAGATCGACCAATATACGATGCTGCATCTGGTCGGCGACATGGTGGGTCTGCTCAATGCACTTGGCGAGGAGCGTGCCGTGATCGCCGGGCATGATTGGGGCGCACCGGTCGCCTGGCATTCGGCGCTGTTGCGGCCCGACCGCTTCCGGGCGGTGATCGGCCTGAGCGTGCCGTTCTTTCCCGCGCGTCGATACGCGTCCGACGACGCGGATGCCGCAGGATGACGGGAACGTCTTCTATCAGCTTTATTTTCAAACCCCCGGCGTCGCCGAGGAGGAACTGTCCCGCGATCCCAGGGCAACCATAAGGAGGGTGCTTTATTCCGGCTCCGGCGATGTGCCGCGCCGGAGCGACGGACAGCCATCGGCAGGCTCCTTCGGCCTTGTGCCACGGGATGGCGGGTTCCTCACCCGGACGCGCGATCCCGAGACGCTGCCAGCCTGGCTGAGCGAGGCCGATCTTGACTTTTATGCAGGCGAGTTCGCCCGGACCGGCTTTCGGGGCGGGCTCAACTGGTATCGCAATATCGATCGAAACTGGGAACTGCTCGCGCCGTTCGCCGGCGCGAAAGTGAGCGTTCCCGCGCTGTATGTCGCCGGCGACCGGGATCTGGTGACGCGCTTTCGCGGCATGGACCGGCTGATCCCCAATTTGCAGATGTTCGTCCCCAAGCTCTGGAAGACGATCATGCTGCCCGGCTGCGGCCACTGGACCCAGCAGGAGCGGCCCGCCGAAGTGAACGCGGCGATGATCGAATTTCTGCGCCAGCTCCCGGCTTAGATGCAGCTACGACAGGCCCCAGATGCGCGGTTCGGCGAATTCGACGCTGTTGCCGGCCGGGTCGCGGAAATAGAGCGAGCGGCCGCCCTGGGGCCATTCGAAATCCGCCTCGATGGCGACGCCCGACGCGGCCAGCCGCTCGCGCCAGCGCCCGATCTCCTCCGCCGACGCCTTGAAGCAGACATGGCCCGGCCCGCGCGCGCCATGCGGCGGCACCGGCAGCGCGCCGGGGGTGGGCGGCACCAGCGTGACGTCCGGATTGAAGATCAGCAGCATTTGATTGCCGCAGCGGAAGAAGACGTGGCGGTCGCCGGAGCGGGCGGTTCGCTCCAGGCCCAGCACGCCGGTGTAGAAGGCTTCGGCCGCGTCGAGATTGCCGGCGTAAAGAATTGTTTCCAGAATGGCGGACGGCTTCATATCGAGGTTCCCAGACGACGCGTGGCGCGATATTAGGCGATGGGGGCTGCCGCGCGAAGCCATACCTGCCGCGCCGGCAAAGAAAGACACCGGGGAGACGATAGAATGCTTGCACTCAGCCGCATGCGACGCTCGGCCGCGAGACGCATCTTGCCGGGCATGATGCTGGCTGCCGCGCTGCTTTTCCAGCCTCACGCCGCGCGGGCGGACGACCTCGATCATATACGGGAGCAGGCGCTGGTTTTGCTGAATCAGTCGCGGAGTGAGCACAAACTGCCGCCCCTGGTCCTGGAAGCGAAGCTGAACAAGGCGGCTCAGGCGCACGCCAACGACATGCTGAAGCGAAAATATTTCGCTCACGCTTCTCCCGAAGGCAAAACCGTCGGCGATCGCTATCGGCAGGCGGGTGGCAGCAAATGGCTCGTCACGGCGGAGAATATCTTCCAAGCCGATCATACTCCTCCGCCGATAACCAACAACATTCTGAAGCATCTCCAGGAAGGCTGGATGAACAGCCCTGGTCACCGCAAGAACATCCTGCTTCGAGGAATCACCGAATTCGGGTTCGGCATTGCCGTGGACGCGCGCGGCAACCTCTACGCCGTGCAGAATTTTGCGGGACCGGGTGCGGATACAGACGCCGCGGGAGAAGAGGTCAAGCCCATCGGGCCGGAGGAGCAGGTCACGCTTGTGCTTGCGGCGGTCAACGCCGAACGTAAGAAAGCGGGCCGCCCTCCTCTCGGCGCCAACGACGCGCTGACCAAGGGAGCCATAGCCATGCTCCCGGGAAAGGATGAAAACAGCATCAGCTTCGCAAAGAAGAATATCCTTGATCTCATTCCTGCCGTGGATGGGCAAAGCTGGTCGACCGTCAGCGTCGTCGGGGCGATGTGCGGCGGGTGCGGCACTCAGCCTGTGACCGCCGATATCGGTCGCTTCACCGGCCAATGGATCAACGATAAGAAATACCGCGCAATGATTCTCGATGCCAAGGCGACGCATCTCGGCTTCGCCATCGGCGCCGATGGGGCGGGTAAGAAGGTAGCGATCGGCGTATTTGGCAAAAGGGAGGGCCGCTGAGCGCTTCCTCGCCGCCTACCCGAGGCCGCTCATCATAAAAAAGCGCGCTCCGTCTTAAGCAGAGTTTTCAGGCTTTTCCCGCAATATGGGCGCACAATGTAACGATTGCGCGCGAATGAGCATTGCTGGCCAGACCAGATCCGGCGATTCAGGCGCCATGGATGCCAAAGCCAGGGTGGCCGTCGCCGCGGCGTGGCTGGACAGGCCTACGGCGATCGTGATCGGATCGATGCTGAGCTTGCTCTCGGGCGCCGTGCTCAGCTTCTATTTCGGCGTCCTGTGGGGCGGCGCCTGGGCGGTGGCGACGCTGATTGCGGAGAACACCGCCCGTCTTCTTCGAAAGAAAGCTTTTTCCGATCGGCGCCGTTACATTCGGGCGGCCCATGTTTCGGGCTTTACCTCGCTTAGTCTATGGATGGCGTATGCCTTCGCGCTGTGGTTTCAGGGTGAACCGGCGGCCCGCATGCTCGCCCTCTCCAGTCTGTTTTCGCTTTGTGTCCATGTGCTGTTCGTGACCCGCACCGACAGGCGCAACCAGATCATTTACCTTACGCCGCCTGCTTTGACGCTTGTCGTATTCGTCTGGTGGGTGTGCCTGGAAACCTTTCCGCTCTGGCTCGGAGTGCCACTTCTCCTATCGGGCGTCGGTACCATTTTAAGTATCTCCCTGGCCGCCGCCGTGACCAACAAGACGTTCGTGCGCCTGCAGAACGCCCTGAATGCCTCCCACGAGAACAAGAAGCGCCTGGCCTTCGCCGTGGAGAGCGCGGGCGACGGGTCCTTCGAGATCGATGTGGTCGCCAACATGATCAAGCCGAGCGATGCCGTCTGCCGGCAACTGGGCTATGCAACGGGCCCGGTAGGCGTGACCCGCATGTTCGATCTCTTCCATCCTGACGACCGGCGTGCCGGGATGGAGGATTTCGGGAAACTGGTGCGCGGCGAAATTGAGGAATGGAATCAGGAATTGCGCGTTCGCGCCCACAGCGGCAGCTACTTCTGGATGCTGCATCGCGCCCGGGTGCTGTCCTGGAGGGAGGACGGAACGGCGAAGATCATCATGGGCACGCTCATCGACACCAGCCGCTGGAAGAGGCTGGAGGCCGAACTTCGCGCCGCCAAGGAATATGCCGAACTCAGCAACCGGTCGAAGAGCGAATTTCTGGCCAATATGAGCCATGAGATCAGGACGCCGCTCAATGGCGTTCTCGGCATGGCGCAGAGTTTGGAGAATGATCAGCTTCCGCCGGCACAGCGCGAAAAAGTGGCAGTCATTCTGGATAGCGGCAACACATTGATGGCGTTGCTCAATGACGTGCTCGACCTCTCCAAGATCGAGGCCGGGAAGCTGGAGATTTCCTGCGCCGACCTCGATCTCGTCAAGGCGGTGGGGCGGATGCGCCGGCTGTTTCTGCCGCAGGCCGAGGAAAAAGGGCTCAGGATCGAGTTCAACTGCGCTCCGGATTTCCCGCACTGGCTGCATTACGACCCGGTACGCATCCGGCAATGCGTCTCCAATCTCGTCTCCAACGCCATCAAGTTCACCGAGTCCGGGACCGTGACCATCGACCTGTCCGCCGAGGAGCAGGAAGGCGTCTATCTGATCAGCATCACCGTGTCGGATACCGGCATCGGAATGTCGCCGGAGACGGTGGGAAGACTGTTCTCAGCCTTCACCCAGGCCGATGGAACCACCTCGCGCCGTTTCGGCGGCACCGGCCTTGGCCTCGCCATCGCCCGGCAACTCGCACGACTGATGGGCGGCGACGTGACGGCTACCAGCGAGGAGGGCAAGGGGTCCGAATTCACCTTCACCTTCCGCGCCGCGCCTGCGCTGCCGCGCGAGGAAAGCCAGGAAGCGCCCGCCGGGAATGCCTTGGGATCGGGCGGGCGCGATGACAGGCAATTGCGGCATGCGCGCATCCTGCTGGCGGATGACAATAATGTGAACCGGCAGGTCATCAGAATGCTGCTGGGTCCATTGGGGTTGACCATCATCGAGGCCGCCAATGGCCGCGAAGCGCTCGAAAAGCTGGCGGCGGAGCCGTTCGATCTGGTGCTGTTGGACATCCATATGCCGGTGATGGACGGACGCGAGACAATCGCCGCAATACGGGCCTGCACGCAAGCCTGGAGCACCATTCCGGTCATTGCGCTGACAGCGGACGCGATGAGCGGCGACCGCGAGAAATATCTGGCTCTCGGCATGGACGACTATCTCTCCAAGCCGGTCGACCAGCGAGAATTGCACGCGAAGATGTTCGCGTTTCTGGCGACGGGCGACAGGTCGTCCGCGCCGGGCGGGCCAGCAATTCCAACCTCGGCGACAGCTGCCGGAGCGATCTCGCAGGACGAGCTGGACGACCTTTTCGGCCGCATGGACGAAGCGCTCGCGTCTTGAGCGGCGCCTGCCGGCGGCCGTCTGCGCGCTGAAGGCGAGCCCCTGAGCTTGACATTCCCCATGTGCGGCACCAATGTCGCTTCAACAAAGAATTGGTTTGCGCAGGCGGCCGCCAAGCCGCGCCTGCAAATCCGATGAGCCGGTCGTCCCGATGGTGGGTATTGGGCAGGATGGCCGGCCTATCTATTTCTCGATGCGAAATTCGGGACCGGCAAACGCAAGCTCCCCGCGCGATGGGATTGATTCGCTGTCGCGTCGGGCGCGAAGGCGGCTGAAACGCCTCCGCACAGGCGTTGCCGTCGCCGACATGGACAGGAGTTTGAATGGCTAAGGAAGAATTGCTTGAATTCGAAGGTGCGGTCACGGACGTCCTGCCGGATGGCCGTTTCCGTGTGCAGCTCGATAATGGGCACGAGATCGTCGCCTATACGGCTGGGCGCATGAAGCGCAACCGAATCAAGACCATCGCGGGCGATCGCGTGACGGTGGAAATGACGCCCTACGATCTGGAAAAGGGCCGCGTCGTATTCCGCCACAAGACCGAAGGCGGCCCGCGTCCTACGGGTGGTGCGCGCCCGCAGCGCGGCGGCGCCGGTCCCGGTGCGGCCAGACGGCGCTAGTATGATAAGAAAATCTGGCCCGTTCCGAACGAATCAGGACGGGGCTTTCGTATCCTTACTTGAGCATGATCCGCAAAACGGCGCATATTTTGCGGATCATTCACTTTGGGTGAGCCGGCGTTGAGCGCCATCTTCGCGCACAGACCGCCATAAGCCATCAAGCGCCGAACGACGCGGTTCATCGGTCAGGAGCCACGTTCTCTCTTGTTTCCCACCTATTCCGAGCGTGAGCGTCTCGCGGACACCCTGGTGCATATAGCCGGGGTGGCTTTCGGCATGATCGGAGCGACCGCGCTCATGCTGGCCTCGATCGGCAAATTGCCCGCACGCGACATTGCCGGCCTCGCCGTCTATAGCGCCGGGCTGATCGCCATGTTCGCCGCATCGGCAATTTACAATCTCGCCCGGAAGCCGGTACTGAAGGAACGGCTGCGCCGCCTGGATCACGCGGCAATTTTCCTCATGATCGCCGGCAGCTATACGCCCTTCGCGCTGATCAAGATCGGCGGCGAGACGGGGCTTGCGCTGTTGGCCGCCGTCTGGGGCATCGCGCTTTTTGGCATCGCGGTGAAGCTGTGGTTCCCGCGACGCTTCGACGGGTTGTCGGTTGCGCTCTATCTGGCGCAAGGCTGGGTGATCATTTTTGCGCTCGGGCCGCTGATCGCATCCGTTCCCCAGCGGAGCGTCGTTCTGCTGCTTGTCGGCGGCTGCATTTACACGGCAGGTGTCGCCTTCCACTTACTGGAGCGGCTGCCGTTTCATAATGTCGTTTGGCATGTTTTCGTTCTTGGCGGCGCGGTCTCCCAATTCCTGTCCATTTACGAAGCTGTCATACCCTGAGGGACGATGCCTGGCTTCACTGGCCCGGCCGCAAGATCAGCCACACGCCGCCGAGCAGCAGAAATGCGCCCATGATCTTCGTCCAACTGATGGGATGCGCTTGCTGCAATACGCCGAAATGATCGAAGACCATCGAAGCGAATAGCTGCCCCGCAATGACGACCGCGATCATCGCCGCGGCTCCCAGTTTAGGCACGGTGACCGCCGCCTGCCCTACGAAGATCACGCCCGCGAGCCCGGTAAACCAAGCGTAGAACGGCACCTTGGCGATCTGCTCGCCAGTCGGGATCGGCGCGCGCATCACCACAAGCATGACGAGAAGCATGATCGTGCCGCCCACGAAGCTCACAAGCGTCGCCATCAGAGGATCGCCGAATGTCTGGCTCGTGCGCGCATTGATCAGCGCCTGAAGCGGCGCGAAAAAGCCCGCGATCGCCGCGAGCGCGATATATTGCATGGTCTCTCCGGATCAGGACAAGAGGACAGGCGCTCCTGCCCGAACGCCTGATGCGGCGGGCCGGAGCCGAGATGCAGCGCCGAATTGGGACACTAGCGCTTGTGTCCTACTACGACCTTGGCGAGAAAGGCCAGCGAGGTTTCCACGCGGTCCAGCCCCATGGCGGTAAAATGCGCCGCCAGATCGTCGCCGAGATAGTTTTCATAATAGGGTTCATGGAACCGTACCGGAAAGGCTTCCAGCAGGCCGTCATAGTCGGGCCGGTCGCCCCATTGCAGCGAATCGATCAGCACGTAGATGCCGCCGGGCTTGAGTACCCGAACGACCTCGGCCGTCACCTTGCGGCGCACGTCCTCAGGCAGCTCGTGATAGAGGAAAATCGAGGTCACGACGTCCTGGCTGGCGTCCGGCAGCGGCAGCTTCTCGGCATTTCCCTCCATGAGGCGGATCTTGCGCCGGTCGGCCAGGTTCTCTTTCGCCGTCTCGATATAGGCGGCGGAGAGATCGACCCCGGTCATCGGCATGGCCGGGAAGGCCTGCGCCGCCTGCTCGAGGAAGCGCCCCGTTCCGCAGGCGATGTCCAGCAGCGCCAGCCGGCGCTGATCCTTGCCATGCACATAGGCGGCGATCGGCGGCAGCGCCTGCCTGCGCATCGCACCGGACGCGCCGATGAACAGCGTGTCCACCTGAATGTCATAAAGCTGCGCCGACTGCTCGCTCAGATAGCCGTCGGTCTGATAGTGGAAATTGCGCGCGTAATAATCGGGAAGGCCCTCGGCCTCGGGCAGGGCCGCGATTTCCTCGCCGCGCCCCGCAAGCCGGCGCTCGTTGGAGGCCGGAAGATCGGCGAACATCCGGCGCAGCGCCTCGATATGTCCGGCGAGCGATGCCTCGTCCTGCATCGGTGGATAGAGGCCCTGGCGCACATTGTCGGCATCGCGCCGCTGCAGCCGCAGCGCCTCGCGGAAAAGTTCGCCTTCGCCCGGCACCGGACGGGTCGGCTTGAAGCGCGGCACTCCCTGGCTCAGCTTCGCCACGCGCCGCCCCATGATGCTCGCGATCGCGGCATACCAGCCGGTACGCGCGGTCTGGTTGGCGAGGTGGGCATAAGCTTCAAGAGTGTTCGGCATCACCAATCTCCGATAATCTTAACTGCGAGTTCAAAGCGAGAATAGCGGGGCGGCATGGCTGCATTTCAAAGGATCGTCGTGCTGACCGGCGCAGGGCTCTCCGCCGAATCCGGCATCTCCACCTTCCGCGACAAGGATGGCATCTGGGCCAAATATGATTATCGCGAGGTGGCGACGCCAGAGGGCTTCATGCGCGATCCGGCGAAGGTGCTGGAATTCTACAATATGCGGCGGCGGCAGGGTGCCGGGGTGCAGCCGAATGCCGCGCATGTCGCTTTGGCGCGGCTGGAAGCGGAGCATCCGGGCGACGTGCTGATCGTTACCCAGAATGTCGACCGGCTGCATGAGGCGGCCGGCAGCCGCAAGCTGATCCACATGCATGGCGAGATGGCCCAGAGCCTGTGTCAGCATTGCGGCCAGCGGCACGCCTGGGGCGCGGAGGTACTGAGCGTCGAGAGTGTCTGCCCGGGCTGCGCGAATGCGGGAGGGCTGCGCCCCGATGTCGTCTGGTTCGGCGAGATGCCCTATCACATGGAGCGCATCTATGACGCACTGGGGCGGGCCGACCTGTTCATCTCGATCGGCACCAGCGGGACCGTCTATCCGGCGGCCGGCTTCGTCGCGGAAGCGCGCGGCGCGGGCGCGCATACGGTGGAACTCAATCTGGAGCCGTCGGAAGGCGTCTCCTATTTCCACGAGACCATCCACGGCAAGGCAACGGAGGTCGTGCCGTCTTATGTGGAGCGGCTGCTGCGGAGCTGACACGCAGCGTCTTATTGCCCGCTGATCGCCGAATTCACCACGCCGAATTTCCGCGTGACCTTCTCGGCGAGCTGTTCGAATTGCGTCTTGTCGTCACTGATGGAAAGCATGCGCTGGCAGTCGGGAGCGCAGTGCAGCGATTGGCGTATCGTGCCCTTGTAGAGCGTCACATGCCGGTTGTCGCCTTCGCGGACGGCGAGCCGGGCGTTGAAAATCTCCCGCCCCTCACTGTCGAGGGCAATGAGGTTGGTCGCGCCGTAGGACTTGCCCGTGATCACCAGCAGACGAGGGCTTTGCGCGCTGACATCGGCGATTGCCGGATTGCCGACGATGAGCTGTGCGGCGTCCCTGCCCAGCCGGATGAGCGTCGCCTCATCGATGGTCGTCTCCACAAGCGACGGGTCATCGGCCAGTGCTGCCGCAGGGCAACCGAGCCACGCAACGAGCAAGGCGCAGCATAAAAGGCGATGATTGGCCATGGCGTCCCCCGGGTGATGTGCCGGATCATTGGGCGCGCCGCCGGTAAACGATCGCTTAATTCGACCATCCGTGGGACTACTTGGTCTTCTTCTTGGCCGCTTTTGCTGGCGCCTTTGCGGGCGCCGGTTTTTTCGCCGCTGCAGCCGGCTTTTCGGCGGCGGATTTCGGCCCGGTCGGGGCCTTCTTCATGCCGCCCATCGCGCAAATCAGCTGCCACTCCGCCTCGGTCACAGGCTGCACGGAAAGCCGCGAAAACTTGACGAGCGCCGAGTCCGCGAGGCGCGGCTCGGCCTTGATGGCGACAAGGCTGACCGGCTTCGGCATGGGCATGACGGCCTCGACATCGACGCACCGCCAGATACCCGTCGTGTCCTTGGAGTCCGGATGCGCTTCGGCGATGACCCGGACAATGCCGACGACGCTCTTCTCCTCGACCGAATGGTAGAAGAAGCCGAGATCGCCTTTCTTCATGGCGACCATGTTCTGCTTCGCGGTGTGATTGCGCACACCGGTCCATTCTTCACCGGCCGCGCCTTTTTTGACCTGATCATCCCAGGACCACGCTTCCGGTTCGCTCTTGAAAAGCCAGTAGGCCATCTGTCCGCCCCCAAATCATTGAACGGATTTCAGATTAGGGCATGATCCGCAAAAGTGGACAGCCGTTTTGGCTTTTTTGAAGCGCCTCTGCGGAATTTCGAACGCTCAGCCAGCCATACATCGGTCACTGTGCCGCGACGGCCACGACGCTGGCGCCGATCACCGCCTGGGATTTGTCGGATTGCAGCAGCGCCGCGCAGCCGTCGAAACGCGTCCCTTGGGGGATTTTCACCTGGTAGTGCGCTTCGCGGCCCTCCCAGTTTCCGGCCGGAATGAGCTGGCGCACGACATTGGTATAGGTGATCTCGCGGCCGTGATTTTCTCCCCGGCCGATATCGACGGTGACGGAATTGCTGTAGAAGGCGAGCCAAAGCTTGCCCGAGCGTAATTCGCTGCCTGCAGGCGCATCACCGGCCTGAAGCCGGGCGTCACCGCCGCCGCATTCGAGGGAAACCGGCACCCAGGCCGCGCGAAGCTGACGGCCGGTCTTCGCCATCGCCGCCTCGACGGCGCTCTTCTGGCTGCCAACCGTGTGCACGAGGCCGTTGACGACGATCTGCGGCGTATAAATCTCGCGGTCGCCCCTTGCACCGGCATAGCCTCGCTGCCGCTCATTGAAGGCGTCTTTGGCAAGCGTATCGCGCCAGCCGAGATGATCCCAGTAATTCACAGGAAAACTGAGCGCCAGAACATTGTCGCGCTTGGCGAACTGTCCCAGGAGAAGATCGGCGGGCGGGCAGGAGGAGCACCCCTGGCTCGTAAACAGCTCCAGAACATCAAGCCTCTTCTGCTCACCGGCGGCAGCGCCGGAGAAAATTCCGCCGAAGAGCGAAAGCGCAGCAAATACAACGACACTAACGATGTCGATGCCTGCGGCAGTTCCGAAGACGCTGTTTGGCATGCCTTTTAAAGCCGAGCTGTCCATCCAGTAAGCGAACCTCTTCCCAGCAAGTTTCAGCGGAGTATCCCGCGTGCCGGTTTCAATTGCCACTCACGAGTGGGTGACACTTTGCGGCCCGTCAAGGTTGGTGTTCCGCGAGCAACTCGGCCTCGATTTCGCGCCTCAGCCGGGCGGCGGCGGTGCTCTCGTCGATTTCCACATCGCTCCATGTTATCGCACTGCCTTCCTGCACCGCTCGCTTGAGCTTTACGTTATGCGCCAAGCCCAGCGGCAGATAGCCATTCGCCACGGACATGCCGGCGGGGCGCAGCCCGCCCGACACCGTATAGCCGCCTTCGCCGTCGAGAACCTCGCCCGCGAGGAGGCTTTTCTTGGCGATCGCCGCAACATCCGCGCGGAACGATGCCGCAACGCCCGTCGGCTCGCCGCGCAGGCCCACCGAGGCCACCGACACCGGCAATTCCAAGCCGATGAGATGCCAGCGCTTGTACGCCGCCACATAGCGGCCCGAAGGGTCCGTCGCGACCTTATACTCCTCGAAGCAGTTGCGAAGATATTCGGTGTCGCCCTCTATGCACACCCAAACGCCCATGCGGATGTCATAGGGGATGGGCTCGCCATCCGGCGTCAGCGAGGAGATCACCTCGACCATGCCTTTCCGCTCAAGTTGCCCGCCCTCGGATCGCGGCCGCATCAAAGCGGGGATGTCGTCGATGGAGCCGGACGGATAGGTGAGGCCGCCCGAGGGCGCGTCGAGCCCCGTGGCGTTGGCGATCGCCGCGGATTCGATCGCGGGCTTCGAGCCGTCCAGGAACGCGGTGAACATTTTCGGGTTCAGCCGTCCGCGCTCCGCCTGTTCGCGCGTCAGTCCCCAATGGTCCCACACCGTATCCGGCGTCGCCTGCCGGTAATGCGGCAGCCATTTGTGCCCTCGCCCCGCCGCCACGACGCTGAACCCGCAAGCGCGCGCCCAGTCGACAAGGTCGCAGACCAGCGCCGGCTGGTCGCCATAGGCCATGCTGTAGATGACCCCGGCCTCACGCGCCTTCTTGGCCAGCCCGGCGCCGCAAAACGCATCGGCCTCCACGGTCACGTTGATGACGTGCTTGCCTTGGCTGAATGCGCTGACGCAATGCTCCACGGCGGCCAAGGGATTGCCCGTGCATTCGATGACGATCTCGATGCGCGGATGCGCCACAAGCGCGCGCCAATCGTCGCCGACATAGGTCGTGCCGCGCTGTGCCGCCTCGTCGAGGCTCGCCGCCGCGTATCGCTCCTCCGCCCATCCGACCAGCGCCAGATTCGATCGGGCCCTATCCGGCGCGAGATCGGCGATGCCGACAAGATGGATGCCGGGAATGCGCCGCGCTTGCGCCAGAAACATCGAGCCGAACTTACCGGCGCCGATCATCCCGACGCGAACGGGGTTGTTTTCCTCGGCGCGCCGCCGGAGTTTTGCGAAAAGGTTCATCGGACGAGTCCTGGCCCTGTGGTTCGTAGTGCGGGAACGCTATGCGCGTGCTATTCAGCTCCGAAATCCCGCCGCGCGCAATGCAATCGGCGCGATTTTTTGGCGCGATCGTCTGAGCATCCAGACGCCTGTTTTCTCCAGCAGAACTCGGATGCCGCCCATTTTTCGTGGCTTTTTTGTGAAGACAATAGGGACGATGCCCTACTGCATCGCAGCAATTCGCGCATTGGCCATTAAGAAGCATAAGCGGAGCATTGCTGTCCGCACACCCCGGGGAGAAACAGAATGACGAGATGGCTTTCGGTTGTCTTATTTCTGACAACGATTTCGCTGGCCGTCGCCATGGAGGATACGCCCGAAAATCGCGAACAGCAGGTCGACCGCTATCTGCAGGCGGTTCCTCCCCAGCCGGTCTTTGAAGATCTGATGAATAAGATGTTCAAGAATCTGCCTGCCGATCAGCGAAATATGTTAACGGGCGATACGAAGAACTTCGACTTCGACGCGCTCAACAATCTTACGCGCAGCGCCATGCTGAAGACGTTCACCGCCGATGAACTCGCGGCGCTCGCCGATTTCTACGGCTCGCCTGTCGGCAGGTCCGCCATGAGCAAGATGGGCGACTACATGGCCGCGCTCATGGCCGACTTCATGCCGCTCATGGAGGCCGAAATGGCCAAAATCACTGCTGAGGTGGAGAAGGCCGAGGCCGACCATAAGAAACGGTTGGAGGAATTGGACCAGCAGAAGAAATGATCGGGCCTACGAAGGACACGGCGGCAGCGAGGTATGTTCAGCCGTGAAAATCTTCCGGCCGCAGCTCGATCGGCGCGCCATGCGGCGTCCGGTCGGCGGCATGGTCCCAGGCGTCGAAATAGCGCGCAAGGGCCTCGCGCGTCGTCACGCCCTTCTCCGCAACGATGCGTTCGAGCGCGGCGAGCCAATGGCGATAATAGGTGTCGCCCGTGTCGGGATCACCGGCGGCTTGCGCCTTTTTGATCTCCTCGCCGAGCGTTGCCGCCCATTCGCTCCAGGTGAATAGCCCGCCATCACGCAGAGCCAGCGCCATCGCGAAAGCCCGCGCTTCCCACGGCTCGCGGAAGACGGGCCCATAGGTGTCGCGCGGGACGCCGGGAATGGAATTTGCTGCCTCGCGCGCCGCCTCGGGCTCGATCGGCGGCATCTCAGACGTGCTCCAGATAGGGTTCGAAGGCGTCGATGGAGATTTTGACGGTCGGATCTGCGTCCGCTCCCCATAGGTCCGTGGCGTCGAAGCACACCGTATAGAGCCATTGCGGATCGTCGCTCTGGCCGAGGACAGCTACATCAGGAAAAACATGCGCGCCGTGCAGGCGCTCGACCACGCCGACATGCCCGCGGACATAGCGCGGCAGGCGCGTATGGGTGCGCGGATGGATGTTCCTGGCGCGCACCCGGTCGCCGGGTTTGAACAGCGCCGCCGCCTGCGCCGGCCGCTCATACGCCCCGCGTCGCAAGGCGGGCTCGACATCGGCCACGGTGAACGCACCGCGCTTCAAGGTCTTCGCAGGATGCAATGCGTGCCCCGCCGCGATCTCGTCGGCACTAATGAGGCCGCGCTGAAGGAGCAGGTTCTCAAGCCGGAGAAACCACTTCTTGTAGTAGGAACTGGCCAGATAGACGTCGGGCGGCAGCAATTCGATGCCGTAGCGCCCCATATCGATGTTCCACTCGCCGGAGCCGCCCATGACGCGGCTCATCGCCAGCACGCGGCCTTCCCAGCTTTCGTGGAACACCGGCTCGTTCGGCTCGGGCTCGACTTTGCCGAAGCCATCCATGCCGCCCATGTCGTGGATGCCGTCCATCAGGCAAGCTCGCCCGGCTGTTTCGGCAGGCCGGTGCCGATCATGCTGTCGCGCGTGACCAGCGCCGCGAGCCGGTCCTCGCTCCAGCCATCGGTGCCGGCGGGGCGCATCGGCAGGACGAGAAAGCGCGTCTCGGCGGTGGAATCCCAGACGCGGATTTCGGTCGCGGCCGGCAAGGCGACGCCGAAATCGGCGAGCACCGCGCGCGGCTCCTTCACGGTGCGTGCGCGGTAGGCTGCGGATTTATACCAGACCGGCGGCAGCCCCAGCACGTCCCAGGGATAGCAGGAGCACAGCGTGCAGACGACGATGTTGTGGCGTTGCGGCGTGTTCTCGACGGCCACCAGATGGTCGCCGACGCGAGGCAGGTCGGCGACGGTGGCGACCGCCTTGGTCGCATCATCGAGAAGCGCCTGCTTGAACGCCGGATCGTTCCACGCCTTGGCGACGACCTGCGCGCCAATATGCGGGCCGATCTTGGTTTCGTGGGCCTCGACAATGCTATCGAGCGCGGCCGCTTCGACATAACCCTTCTCAACCAGGATCGTCTCGAGCGCACGCACCCGAAGCTCTATGTCGGACAGCTCCGACCCATGTTCATGATCGTGAGTAGACATGGATGGAATTTAACCGATAGAGGCGGCACTGCCTACCGCCAATCCGGTGCAAGGCGTCTTAATCAAGCGCTATTGCGCGGCCAACGCAGCGGGTGTCTTCACGATTGGCTATTCGGCTCGGGCGTCCGATCGTTTAATCTGTGATGCCGGAATGCTCACAATCGACGGCCCCTGCATGCCCTATGAAGATCTGGACTATTCGGTCGACGCCAAGATCGCGACCATTGCCCTCAATCGCCCCGACAAGCTGAATGCCGCGCGCGCCGCGACCTATGACGAGATCGTTGCCGCGCTCGACGCAGCAGATGCCGACGAAGCCGTGCGCGCCATCATCGTGACCGGACGCGGGCGCGCCTTCTGCGCGGGCACCGATCTGAGCGGCGGCGGCTTCAGTCTGCCGAGAGGCGGTGATCCGGCGACCGGCGAGGGCATCCCCGCCGATCTGGGTGGCCGCGTGGCGCTGCGGCTGTTCGAGATGCGCAAGCCCATCATCGGCGCGGTGAACGGCCCGGCCGTCGGGTTTGGCGCGACCTTTCTTCTGCCGATGGATTACCGGATCGCGTCGAGCACCGCCCGCTTCGGCTTTGTGTTTGCCCGGCGCGGCATCGCCGCGGAATCCTGTTCGAGCTGGTTTCTGCCGCGCATCGTCGGCATCACGACGGCGCTCGACTGGATGTTGACCGGGCGGATCATCGATGCCGGCGAGGCGCTGAAAAAAGGGCTGGTCAGCGAGGTCACTGAGCCGGAAGAGTTGCTTGCAAGGGCGACCGCCATTGCGCGCGAGATCGCCGACAATACCGCTCCGGCCTCGGTCGCACTAAATCGGCAGTTGCTTTGGAGGATGCTCGGCGCGGATCATCCTTTCGAGGCGCACAGGCTGGAATCACGAGCCATCGCGGCGACCATCGGCACACCGGATGCAGCCGAGGGCGCGAAGGCGTTCCTGGAAAAACGACCGCCACGCTTTACGGGCAAGGTCAGCGACACGCGGTATACCGAAGCGTGGTGGCCGCAGAAAGACTGAGGCCGGAGGCATGAAATCCATGAAAAGCTTGGAGCCGCAAATACGCGGGGAAATCCACTATGACGGCCGGAACGTGCAGTGCTTTTTCCCGCGTCCATCCGGATTTCATGCGCTCCTTGAAGAGGCGGTCAGCCGCAATCCCGATGGCGAGGCTTTGGTTTGCGGCGATCAGCGGCTCAGCTACTGCGAACTTGACGCCGAGGTCGGGCGTGTCGCCGCCGGCCTTGCCGCGCGCGGCGTCGGCAAGGGCGATCGCGTGGCGCTGCTGCTCGGCAACCGCATCGAATTCGTCGTGGTGATCTTTGCCGCGTCACGCCTCGGCGCAATCTGGGTGCCGCTCAACATTCGCGACCAGATGCCGGGCCTCACTCATATGCTCCGGGATTCGGGAGCATGCCTGCTGGTCGCCGAAGATACGCTCCTGGAGCGTGTGCCCGCCGCCGATGCGACCCCGGCATTGCGGAACCGCATCGTCATCGGGCCAGGCACAGCCGATTTCGAACCGTATGCGGGGCTGAGAGCCGGCGAGCCGATCCGCGAAGCCGTTCCTACCGATGAGGAAGACGTTGCCGCGATCCTTTACACCTCCGGCACCACCGGTCTCGCGAAGGGTGCGATGCTCACCAATCTCGGCATCGTTCATTCCGCGATGCATTTTCACCGGTTGATGGAGCTGAACGAACAGGATCGCTCGATCGTCAGCGTGCCGCTCGCCCATGTCACCGGCTCGATCGCGATCATCGCCGCGCTCGTGCGTGCGGGCGGTACTGTCATCATCATGCCGGCCTTCAATGCTGCCGAGTTCCTGAAGCTCGCGGAGCGCGAGCGCATGACGCATACGGTGCTCGTTCCGGCGCAATATCATCTGTTTCTGCTGCAGGCCGATCATCGGGAATATGACCTGTCCGCCTGGCGCATCGGCGGATTTGGCGGCGCGCCCATGCCCGCGATAACCATCGGCCGGCTCGCCGAATGGCTGCCCGGTCTGCGGCTGATGAACCTTTATGGCGCGACGGAGACGACCTCGCCGGCAACGGCAATGCCCTCGTCGGAGATCGCAAGGCGGCCGGACAGCGTCGGCCTGCCGGTTGAATGCGGCGAGATCTGGATCATGGATGCAAACGGCGAACTGGCGCCGCGCGGCACGCCCGGTGAAATCTGGATCGCCGGACCGATGGTTGTGCCCGGCTATTGGCGAAATGCCGAAGCGACGGCGCGCGAGTTTTCCGACGGTTTTTGGCACTCCGGCGATATCGGGTCCATGGACGAGGACGGTTATATCCGTGTCTTCGACCGCCTGAAGGACGTCATCAACCGGGGCGGCTACAAGATCTACACCACCGAAGTCGAGAATGTGCTTCTTGCGCATGGCGATGTGGCCGAGGCGGCGGCAATCGGCAAGCCCTGCCCGGTGCTGGGCGAACGCGTCCATGCCTTCATCGTGCCACGCGAGGGGAAGACGCCGGACCTGGATGGCATCACGGCCGACTGCGCGCGCCTGCTGTCCGACTACAAAGTCCCGGAAAGTTTTACCGTCAGCGATACGCCGCTGCCGCGTAACCCGAACGGCAAGGTGCTGAAGCGTCAATTGCGTGAGCGGCTGACGGCGCCGGTGAAGACGACCCGGCAAGGGTGGCTGATGGTCTTTATTTGTTAGCCGAGGCATCCGCCCGGCTGTTGGCCCGCTTGCGGGGCCCGGCGGTGCCCCTTTCAAGCAAAAAATCCTAACGCCGATCCGCTGCGCTAAGCCGGGTTATCGACACGGTGTCTCCCAATTCGGCGGCACGTTCATACCATATCTTCGCCTTCTCCAGATTGGGCCGCAGTCCGGCGGTGAAGACGCCCTTGAGGTATATGGGATCGTAGGTTTCGGCGAGCGCGCGGGCCCCCTTGGCGCTTCCGTTGACGGCAAGATCCTCGTACAGCAGACGCGCCGCGGCGATGTCGCCGTTGCGCATAAGCGTTGCGCCACGCTCAAGGCTGTCGATTTCCTGCTCGGTCGACAGGGTCTTTTTGGTGGACGGTGCCTGGCGCGGGCCGTCGGCAGTCGGCTGATTGGGAACAATGGCAGTCACGACGCGGCTGTCTTGTCGCGGTGCGTTGAGGACGATAGGGTCTGCCGGATCCAGTTCCACGGTCAATGCGCGTTCCGCCACTGCCGGGGTCTGATTGTTCCGGAAATAAAGAACGTCGAGCCGGATCGTTTTGACGAGGCCCGGCGGTGTGATCAGCTCAAGATTTTCGAGATCATGCACCGAGGTGATCCAGGACCCCCGGAGCCGGAAGCCGCGCGAGAGCTGGAGCTGTTCGGGAAAATCGCCGATCTTGATGAAACGGACGCCGGTGATGGGTGATTTCAGACTAAGGGCGATTGGGGCTCCGGACACGCCCGACACCCTTGCGGCTGGAAGCTCCACGCTTCCGGTCTGTGCGATCCGAACATCCGTCGGCGAAGACCGCGTCGGCTCGTCAGGCCCGGCGCGCTCCAACGCTGCGCTGGGCGAATTCAGCGAGGCGATCAGAACGGCGGATACGCCGATTAAAGCCTTCATGTGGCCCCCCCATGTTCCAGTGTGCCGGTCGGGTTCGACACATTGGTATATTAGAGCCTGATCCGTCTGCTGGAACAGAACGGAACTCTATCTTTTTGTTCGAGTGTAATCAAACGCCGGCTTGTGACCTTTGTTTGGATCGATATCCCTTTAGCGTCGCTGCTGCACCCACCACTCCTGAAACTGCGTCCATAAGGCGGATGTCTCCGCCTCGCTGAGCGGCACTCCAGAACCCTTGATCTTGGCAAATTCGCTCGTGAAGGCGACAAAGTCCTTCTTCATTTGCTCACTGGGCGCGACACTGGCCGTGGTTTCAGGCGGCTGCTGCCGCTTTTTGTCCAGCCATTCCTTTGCCGGCCCGAAACGTGTCCAGCCAGGCACCTCGGCGGCCAGGTTCACATCAGCCCAACCAGGGTGACGTGGGGCTTTGGCGAATTTGTCTATATTGTCGAAAAACAGATTGACGAATGTGGACACGCGCTGAAAGCGCTCGGAGGTGGGCGGCCAGCCATAAACCGCAAGCACGACGCTGGTAGCGATTGTCGGCACATTTTCGCCCGGCGGTATCATCGCCGGATAATGCGCGGGTTTCAGCCGGGCGGGCAAATAGGCGGCGCGGACAGCGTCGAAACTGCTGTTCGGCAAGCTCGCCTGATCGATCGGCACAAAGTGCAGATTGTCCTCCGGCCTGACGTTTTCGAAGCCCTGAAGGGGGGGCTGGGCACCGCGGGCGGCAGCCGCGATCTGCCCGTTCTTCACCTTCTCCATTGCGAGGGCCGCATCGTCATAGACGATTTCCACCTTGATGCCGAGCGCCAGGAAGAGATTTTCGCAAAACAGGGCGACCGTGCTCTTCTCCTTCAGGCAGCTGACTTTCTTGCCGCGCAGATCCTCCAGACCTCGAATGTCCTTCTTGGCGTAGAGGTGCAATTCAGAGTTGAACAGCTTGGTAATATACTGAATCCGCTGATCAATATCGCCGAACGTTCGGGGGTCGGTGCGTTTCAGATAGATCAGGATATCCTGATCGACGACGCCCATATCGACGCCCTTCAGATAAAGCATGTCGAGGATGTTCTGGCCGGCGCTTTTGCCAAGCACGGGAATGACCCGAAGCTCGGAGTCGGGCAAATTGTCGAGAACGTTGCTGATGTCGTCGGCAAACTGCGTGTAGCCGGTGAGGCGGCCCGACCCCATGATCATCACGACGTTCTCGTTGGCCTTGCGTTTGGCGGCCTCGTAGGAGGCGCTCGGAGTTGGCAAGGGCCTCGGCGACTGCGCCGTTACGGCGGTGGAAAGGCAGCAAATGCTGCCGAAAAGCAGCAGGGATATAACGTAGGACGAAATAAGTTTCATCGAAATCCCCAAACGGCCAAAATTATAGGCGGTCCAAAATGAGGTTAAATTTAGTCAAAATTCCGGCTGTCCAGCCTTTAAGGCCATTATTCCTCACACGGAGCGTTAAATACAGGTTCACCACAAGGTGGAATAAGTGAATTACTCCTCTGTCCGGAGCGCAGGCAACGAGGCTCCAAGCCAAAAGCAGGCAAACCATTTCGATCGATGTCAATTGACCTTCACGCGCCCGCTTTGACGATCTCTAACAATTTCATTTGGCCTTCGCTACAACGGACAAAAGAGCGAATCGTCACCTTCTGGTTACATATAACAGGTGCGGTTTATAAAAGTAATCTATTTCAGATAGTTAGACTGTCACATAGATTTTATCCCAGTGTCGTAAGACTTACGGGCGCCATTGTTAACGTCAAGGCGGAGAGCGGGTAATGGGCCGGCTCTTCCTCCAACGCGCCACTCAAGGAGAGCATCACGTGAAAACTCGTCTAATCGCGCTCGCCGCGGCGACGGCATTAGCCGGTTCGCTCGCCGCAAGCCCCGCCTTCGCACGCGATGAGATCAAGATCGCCGGTTCGTCCACGGTTCTGCCCTACGCCAAGATCGTCGCCGAGCAGTTTCAGAAAGCCAATTCCAAGTTCAAGGTCATCGTTGAATCGGGCGGCTCCGGCGCCGGAATCAACCAGTTCTGCAAGGGCGTCGGCCCTGAGTTCATCGACATCGCCAATTCGTCCCGTCCCATCAAATCCACCGAATTGGAGGCTTGCGCCGCTGCCGGTGTGAAGGAGGTCGTCGAAGTCAAGTTCGGCTATGACGGCATCGTCTTCGCCAGCGATGTGAAGGGCGCCGAATTCAAGTTCGAGCCGAAGGACTGGTTTGCGGCCCTCGCTCCGGAAGTTGTTGTCGACGGCAAGCTCGTCGCCAATCCGAACAAGACCTGGAAGCAGGTCAACGCCGCTTTCCCGGAATGGGAGATCGCCGCCTACATCCCCGGCGAGAAGCACGGCACGCGCGAAGTCTTCGAAGAGAAGGTCCTCGCCGCCGGCTGCAAGGCCACCGGAGCCGACAAACTTCTCGCCGCGAAACTCGGCGACGAGAAGAAGGCTGAGAAGGCCTGCGTTCAGGTGCGCAAGGACGATGGCGGCAAATATGCGGTCGACATCGATGGCGACTATACCGAGACGCTTGCCCGCATCAACGGCAACAAGACCGGCATCGGCGTATTCGGCCTCGCCTTCTACGAGAACAACCTCGACAAGCTGCGCGTCGCGACCATGGGCGGCGTCTCTCCCTCCGTCGAGACCATCGCGGCGGGCAAATATCCGGTATCGCGCCCGCTATTCTTCTACATCAAGAAGGCCCATATCGGTGTCATCCCCGGCCTGAAGGACTATGCGACCTTTTTCGTCAGCGATAAGCTGATCGGCAAGGACGGTCCGCTCGCCGAATATGGGCTCGTCCCGCTGCCGGATGCCGAGGCCAAGACTGTTCGTGAGACGGTCGAGAAGCTGACGCCGATGGGGGCGAAGTCGTAAATTGGTCCATGCAATAGAGGGGCAGCTTCCGGGCTGCCCTTCGTCTCAGTCCAAATTGCTGTTTGCGGAAGGCGGATTGATCCGGTGACGTTGAGCGTCCTTCTCACAAGTCTGCTGATTGCCGTTGTTCCGGCATTCGTCATCGGCATGTTGAAAGCGCGATCGTTGGCGAAAGACAACCCGCGCCTGTTGCATTCGCGGCCAGGCTATTATGGCGGCTACGTCGCGATCTGGAGCGCGCTGCCGGCGCTGGTCTTCCTGTTGATCTGGTCCGCCATATCGCCGCTCGTGGTCGGCAATCTGGTGCGCAGCGAGCTGCCGGACCGTGTGCTGCAAGAAGCCGGGGGGCAGGTGTCGCTCATCATGGGCACTGTCGACGCGGTGGCCAAGGGCCTGCCGGTACTCACACCCACCGAGCGCAGCGAGATCGCCAGAAACCCGGCCGCCATCCGCGACATCCTCGGCAAGGCGGGCGTCATCCTCGCGGCGGAACCGGAGCCCTATGTCATCGCGGCGGCCGACCGCCTGAACGAGCTGCGAAGCCTCAGCCGATGGCTGATGACCGGCACCGCCGCCATCCTGGCCATCCTCGGCTTCCTCTTCGCGTTCAGCCGCATCCGGGCGACATTCCGCGCCAGAAATGTCGTTGAAAGCGTCGTCAAGGCAAGCCTCATCGCGGCTTCGACGGTTGCCATCCTCACGACGCTCGGCATCATCATGTCGGTGCTGATCGAGAGCGTCCATTTCTTCAGCAGCGTGAACATCTTCGGCTTCCTGTTCGGCACGGTCTGGGACCCCAAATTCGCAGGGGCGGGCGATGCTGCCGCTCAGGGCCAGTTCGGCCTGCTGCCGCTGCTCTGGGGCACGCTGTTCATCTCGGCCATCGCGCTGATCACCGCGGTGCCGCTGGGTCTGTTCTCGGCGATCTACATGGCCGAATACGCCCATCCGAAGGTGCGTGCGGTTTTCAAGCCGCTGCTCGAAGTTCTCGCCGGCATCCCGACCATCGTCTACGGCTTCTTCGCGCTCGTCACCATCGGCCCCTTCCTGCGGGATACGGGGGCGCTTTTCGGCCTGCAGATTTCGGCGACCAGCGCGCTCGGGGCGGGGCTGGTGATGGGCATCATGATCATTCCCTTCGTCTCCTCGCTATCCGACGACATCATCAGCGCGGTGCCGCAAAGCTTGCGCGAAGGCTCGTTCGGGCTCGGCGCCACGAAGTCGGAAACCATCAAGCTGGTGGTGCTTCCCGCGGCGCTGCCGGGCATTGTGGGCGCAGTGCTGCTTGCCGGGTCGCGCGCCATCGGCGAGACGATGATCGTGGTGCTGGCCGCCGGCATCGCCGCCAATCTGACGATCAATCCGTTTGAATCCGTGACCACCATCACCGTGAAGATCGTCAGCCAGCTCACCGGCGACCTTGAGTTCAACACGCCGCAAACGCTTGTCGCGTTCGCGCTCGGCCTGACGCTGTTCGTCATCACGCTCAGCCTCAACATCTACGCTCTTCACATCGTGCGCAAATACCGGGAGCAGTATGAATGAGCATCGCTGAAACCTCCGTGGATGTGGCGGTCTCCTCCCGGGCCAGCGAGGCTGAGGCGCTCGCCAGACGCCGTAAGGCGGCGGAGTGGCGCTTCAAAGCCTATGGCATCGCCGCGATTGCGATCAGCCTGGCCTTTCTCGTCATCCTCTTCAGCACGATCGTGGGCAAGGGCTACACGGCCTTCTTGCAGTCCTCCATCAAGCTCGACATCTTCTTCGACCCCGCCGAGATCGATCCGTCCGGGACGCGCAAGATCGAGGATATGCGCAACGCGAATTATCCGAAGCTCGCGGCAAGCGCGCTTTACCAGCTGATTTCCGTCAATGCCGACGATCGCCGCGCCCGCCGCGAGGCCGGTCAGCTCCTGTCGCAAAGCGTCGACCTTCAGCTTCGCGACATGGTGCTGGAAGAGCCTTCGCTGATCGGCACGGTCAAGCCGGTCTGGGTGCTGGCCCGCTCCGACGTCGACGCCTTGCTGAAGGGCTCCGTCAGCCGGGACACACCGGAAGACCGCCGGAGGGTCACCGATCGGCAGATCGCCTGGATCGACAAGCTGGTGGCAGACGGGCGCCTGGAAATGAAGTTCAACACCGGACTGTTCACATCAGGCAATTCGAGCCAGGCGGAAACCGCCGGCCTCGCGGTGGCGCTGATCGGCTCGTTCTTCATGATGGCGACGGTGCTGCTTCTGGCGGTTCCGCTCGGTGTGGCGGCTGCCGTCTATCTCCAGGAACTGGCGCCGAAAAACCGGTGGACCGATCTGATCGAGGTCAACATCAACAATCTGGCCGCAGTGCCCTCGATCGTATTCGGCCTGTTGGGCTTGGCTGTCTTCATCAATTTCGCCGGATTGCCGCGCTCGGCATCGCTGGTTGGCGGCCTCGTCCTGACCCTGATGACGCTGCCCACCATCATCATTGCGACGCGCGCCTCCGTCGCCGCCGTGCCGCCATCCATCCGTGAAGCCGCGCTGGGCGTGGGCGCATCGCAGATGCAGACGATCCTGCATCACGTCCTGCCGCTCGCCATGCCTGGCATTCTCACCGGCACGATCATCGGCCTGGCGAAGGCGCTGGGCGAAACCGCGCCGCTATTGATGATCGGCATGGTGGCGTTCGTGATCGACCTTCCATCGAGCCCGCTCGATAGCGCCACGGCGCTGCCCGGTGCAGGTCTATATGTGGGCGACTGAGGCGGAACGCGGTTTCGTCGAGCGCACGGCGGCGGCGACGCTCGTCCTGCTGGGCTTCATGATCGCCATGAATGCGGTCGCCATCGTCCTGCGCCAGCGCTTCACACGCAAATGGTAACCCCCGCGGCACCACAGAATTTGGAGACTCTCGTGAACGAGGCACCGAATATGAATAAGGGCAGCTTCGGCAACATCCAGGTGACGCTGCACGAAGCGACGGCCGCGTCCGCGAATGATGCGCCCAAATTTCTCACGCGCGACGTTTCGGTGTTCTATGGCGACAAGCAGGCTCTGATCAACGTCAGCATCGATATCCGGGACAAGGCGGTCACGGCCTTTATCGGCCCCTCGGGCTGCGGCAAGTCCACGTTTCTACGCTGCCTCAACCGCATGAATGATTTCATCGACGTCGCCCGGGTCACCGGCAGCGTGGAGATGGACGGGGTGAACATCTACGATCCCAGCATCGATCCGGTGCAGTTGCGCGCCCGTGTCGGAATGGTGTTCCAGAAGCCGAACCCCTTCCCGAAGTCGATCTATGACAATGTCGCCTACGGACCGCGCATCCACGGGCTTGCCAAATCCAAGGCGGATCTCGAAGAAATCGTCGTCAAGAGCCTTGAGAAGGCCGGCCTCTACAAGGAGGTCAAGGACCGCATTCACGAAGCCGGGACGAGCCTGTCCGGCGGTCAGCAGCAGCGCCTGTGCATTGCCCGCGCCATCGCCGTCAGCCCGGAAGTCATCCTGATGGACGAGCCCTGTTCGGCGCTCGACCCGATCGCGACCGCCAGGATCGAGGAACTGATCGACGAGCTGCGCGAAAATTACTGCATCGTGATCGTCACGCATTCCATGCAGCAGGCGGCCCGCGTCTCGCAGCGCACCGCCTTCTTCCATCTCGGCGTGCTGGTCGAGGAAGGCGAGACATCGCTGATCTTCACCAATCCGCGCGAGACACGCACGCAGGATTACATAACCGGGCGCTTCGGCTAGGAGCCAGCCGGCGATTACCTCCAGAGGAGACATGGTGATGACGGAACATACGGTTACGGCGTTCGAGCTGGAGCTGAAATCGCTCGACAGCAAAATCGCCCAGATGGGCGGGCTCGCGGAGCAGCTTCTGAGCCGCGCCATCGACTCGCTGGAGCGGCGGGATCCTGAACTGGCTGCCCAAACCATCCGTCAGGACGAGCATATCGACCGGCTTGAGCATGAGGTCGAGGAGCTGGCGATCTCCATCATCGCCCGGCGGCAGCCCATGGCGGTCGACCTGCGCCAGATCATGACGGCCATTCGCGTGGCCGGCGATCTGGAGCGCATCGGCGATTTGGGCAAGAACATCGCCAAGCGGGCGACAGCGATCGCCGACGAAAACCGCCCCAAGCAACTGATGATCGGCATCCGCCATATCGGCGACAAGGCGCTGGAGCAGCTCAACAAAGTGCTCGACGCCTATTCGCATCGCGATGCGGCCAAGGCGCTCGAGGTTTGGATGCGCGATGAGGAGCTTGACGCGATCTACAATTCGATTTTCCGCGAGCTGCTCACCTATATGATGGAAGACCCGCGCAATATCGGCCTATGCACGCATCTGCTTTTCGGTGCGAAAAATCTCGAGCGGATCGGTGATCATGCCACCAACATTGCTGAAATGACCCACTTCCTGGTTCATGGCAATCCGATAGGGGAGAAGCGTCCTAAAGGTGACACGACCAGTTTTGCCATGCCCGACTAGGCGGTCCGTTGAAATTGGCCGCAGAGCATCGCCGTCCATGAGAGCTTGGCGGCCATGACGGTTAAGATTCTTATTGTCGAGGACGAGGAGTCGCTGGCGCTCCTGCTCCGCTACAATCTCGAAGCGGAGGGATTTCAGGTTGCCGTCGCATCGCGCGGCGACGAGGCCGAGCTTGCCGTTGCCGAAGACCCGCCGCACCTCATCGTGCTCGACTGGATGCTGCCGGGGCTTTCCGGGCTGGAGCTCTGCCGGCGCTGGCGCAGCGGACGCGCGTCGCGCGACATTCCGATCATCATCCTGACCGCCCGCGGCGAGGAAGCCGACCGCATACGCGGGCTTAGCCGTCGGCGCCGACGACTACGTCGTGAAGCCGTTTTCCGTGCCGGAGCTGATGGCGCGGGTGAAAGCCATCCTGCGCCGCTCAAATCCGGACAAGATTGCCAGCGTACTCACGGTCGACGACATCCTGCTCGACCGGGAATCCTATGAGGCGAAGCGCAATGGCCGCAAGCTGCGGCTGGGGCCGACGGAGTATCGCCTGCTCGAATTCTTGATGGAAAGCCCTGGCCGCGTCTTCTCCCGCGCGCAGCTCCTCGACGCCGTCTGGGGACTCGACGCCTATGTCGATGAACGCACGGTCGACGTGCACATCGGGCGCCTGCGGAAGGCGATCAATCGGGGCCGGGAAAAAGACCCGATCCGGACGGTTCGCGGCGCCGGATACGCACTCGGCGAGCGCGGCTTGCGCTGACGGCGATGTGTTTTGCTTGGAGCCGGCTAATCCGCGGTGCTCGGCAAAGGACCCACGCTAAAGCACCGCCCGCAGGATCACCACGCTTCCGACCCCCACCGCGATCGTCGCCAGCAGCGGCAAGCCGAAATGCCGCAACGGCAGTGATCAACCCCGCCAATGCTTCGGCCGGGCCGGCAGCCAGGACCGAGGGCGCGATGACAGCGGTCAATATCGCAGCCGGCACCGCATCGAGCGCGGCCGTGGCGCGCGGACCCAGGGTCCTGTCGCGCATGAGCAGATAACCGCCGATCCGTGTAAGATAGGTGACCGTCGCCATGCCCAGGATGGTCAGCAGGCTCGAATAATCCATCATCGGGCCTCCACGGTATTTTCCGGTCTGGCCGGCGCCAGGATCGCCGCCACCGTAACCGCCGCGACCCCTCCGGCAATGACGAACCAGGGCGAAGGCAAGACGTGGTAGGTCAGCGCCGAGACCGTCGCACTGGTGATGACGACGGGAAGCCAGGCAGGCGTGCTCCGGAAGCCGACCACCAAGCCGATGAACATGGCGGAGAAGACGAAATCCAGGCCGAGCAGCGCGGGATTGCCGATCAACTTGCCGAAAGCGCCGCCTGCAATCGTGCTCGGTACCCAGCTCAGCATCAGAGGTATGGCCAGGCCGGCATAATAGGCGGGCGTCAGGGGAGCCTTCACCGCGCGCGCCTCCGCCAGCGCCCAGACTTCGTCGGTGAGGCCGAAAAGTGCGACGAGCCGTTGCGCGGGCGAAAACAACCCCATGCTTCGCCCTAGCGATGCGCTCATCATGATATGGCGCAGATTGACCATCAGCGCGGCGAGAACGATCGCCACGATGGGCAACGGCGTCCCCCATAGTCCGACCGCGACGAATTGCGACGCCCCGGCAAACACGGTGGCGCTCATAAGGCCGATCTCCAGCAGCCCCATGCCACGTTCAACCGCAAGCGCTCCCCAGACCAGCCCTATGGGCAGTGCGGCGATACAGACGGGCGATACGGCCACCGCGCCATGGGCGAAATCCCTCCAGGCGCTGTCTTCCCTAAGCATTCGACCTCTTCGGATCAGGCTCCATCTCTTATTTGGTCGCATTTTCGCGACGCAAACCGGAGTCCACTTTGCTGGAAAATGCTCCAGATTGAATGGTTTCCGCACGCTTTTCGGGAAACCGGCACCCACTTTTCCCGATCGTGCTCCAAGGCGGGATTCTCAGCTCATTCTCGCAAAGCGGCCGGGCGTGGTGCCGATGCGCGCCTTGAATGCTCTCGTCATATGCGCCTGATCGGCAAATCCTGCTGCAGCAGCAACGCTCACCGGAGCGTCGCCGCCAAGCAGGAGCTTTCTGGCCAGCCGCACCCGCCGGTCGACCAGAAAAGCATGCGGCGTCAGGCCCATTTCCTGCTTGAACGCCCGGATCAGGTGCGAGCGCGACAGACCCGAGATCCCCGCCAACGTTGCCAGATCGACATTTTCGGTGACATTCGCCGCCAGATAATCCCGCGCCTCACGAACCGCTCGCCGTTCGCCGTGTGGCTTTCCCGAAACCGCAAGCCGTGCATGGCGGCCGAGAATCCGCTCCAGCACTTGCAGCATCGCTTCGTCGGCGGGCAGCGCCGCATGGCTGTTTTCCAAGGCACGGTGCGCTTTGGTGAACTCGGCGCTGAGTTCAGGATCATGCACGATAGGCGAGCGAAATGTCAGCGTGCCGCTTGGCGTGCTCCCCGTGATATCCCGCGCAAGATCGGCGAGGAGCGCGTGGCTTGGGTAGATCATGCGATAGGCGTAGCCGTCACCCTCGGGCCGGCCATCATGAACGACCTCGGGATTGACGAAGCACAGATCGCCGGGGCGCGCCGCATATTGAATTCCGGCAAGCTCGAACTGCTCGCAACCGGCGGTGACGCAACCGATTACATAGGTTTCATGCGTATGGCGTTCATAGACATGCGTGCGAAAACGCGCGGCCAGACATTCAAGATCGCCAAAGCGCGGCTCCCGCCAGAATTTCGCGGAGTCGCCGGCATTCAGCGGCGCATTCTCCAGCGCCTCGGCTTGGGACTTTGGATTCATGACGAGAGGTCTTAGCATCTCAGCCGGCGCGGGGCTTGAACGAAAGTGCGGTTGCCATGGGCCGCTGGCAAGGCCGGATGATGCCCTTTTTGCGGTCAAGCGCATATTTAAGAGTAAGGCCGGAGCAGCGGGCGGTGTTGCCGCCCGCGACGTCTCAAGCGGCTGCGTTTAGCCCGCGCAGCACGTAATGCAGGATGCCGCCATTGCGGAAATAGCTCAGCTCGTCCAGCGTATCGATGCGGCAGAACAGCGGCACCTCCTTCGTCGAGCCGTCCGCATAGGTGATGTTGGCGGTGAGCCAGATCTGCGGCTTCAACGCGCCCAGCCCTCCGATCGAAACCTTTTCCTTGCCCGTGAGGCCGAGCGTCTGCCAGGAGGTGCCGTCCTCGAACACCAGCGGCAGCACGCCCATGCCGACGAGGTTGGAGCGATGGATGCGCTCGAAGCTCTGCGCGATCACCGCCCGGGCGCCGAGCAGCCGCGTGCCCTTCGCCGCCCAGTCGCGGCTGGAGCCGGTGCCGTATTCCTTGCCGGCGAAGATGACCAGCGGCACGTTCTCAGCTCGATAGCGCATGGCGGCTTCGTAGATCGGCATCTGCTCGCCGCTGGGTTCGTGCAGGGTGACGCCGCCTTCGGTGCCGGGGACCATCTGGTTCTTGATGCGGATATTGGCGAAGGTGCCGCGCATCATCACTTCGTGATTGCCGCGCCGCGCGCCATAGGAGTTGAAATCGGTCACAGGTACGCCGTGCTCCACCAGATAGCGTCCGGCGGGGCCGGTACGGGCGATCGAGCCTGCCGGGCTGATATGGTCGGTGGTGATGGAATCGAGGAACAGGCCCAGGATGCGCGCATTCTCGATATCGCCGACCGGCGCGGGCTGACCCTGCAGCCCCTCGAAATAGGGCGGATTCTGCACATAGGTGGAGTTGTTGTTCCAGCTATAGGTAAGGCCGTGCTGCGAGGCGCCCAGCGCCTGCCAGCGCTCATCGCCCTTGAAGACGTCGGCATAGCGGGTTTTGAACAGCTCCGGCGTGATCGTGGTGCGGATGATTTCGGCGATCTCCTGCGAGGACGGCCAGATGTCCTTCAGATAGACCGGGGTGCCGTCCGAGCCTGTGCCGAGCGGATCGTTGACGAGATTGACGTGCATCGATCCGGCCAGCGCATAGGCGACGACCAGCGGCGGCGAGGCCAGATAGTTGGCGCGCACATCCTGATTGACGCGGCCCTCGAAATTGCGGTTGCCCGAAAGCACCGCCGCCGCCACCAGATCGTTGCTGTTGATCGCCGCCGAGATCGCGTCGGGCAGCGGACCGGAATTGCCGATGCAGGTCGTGCAGCCATAGCCGACGAGATCGAAGCCCAGCGCGTCGAGATCCGTTTGCAGGCCGGATTTGGTGAGATAATCCGTCACCACCTGGCTGCCCGGGCGCAAGGGACGTTTTCACCCATGGTTTGACTTTGAGCCCTTTTGCGTGGGCGTTGCGCGCCACGAGCCCTGCGGCAACGAGAACGCTCGGGTTCGACGTATTGGTGCAGGACGTGATCGCCGCGATCACGACATGGCCGTCCGCCAGCATGTAGGACTCGCCCGCGACGGGCGCGCATTTTTGGAGCGCGACGGAAATGCCGCCTTCCGCGGTCATCTTCGCTGCCTCGCCGCCCGGCTTATAGCCCCGGATTTCGGCAAGCGCCGAGGTGAAGCCTTCGGCCGCATGCGCGAGCGGCACGCGGTCCTGCGGGCGGCGCGGGCCGGCAAGGCTCGGCTCCACGCTGTCCAGATCGAGTTCGAGCGTGTCGGTGAATTCCGGGTCGGGGGTCGAGTCGTCGCGCCACATGCCTTGCGCCTTGGCATAGGCTTCCACGAGGGCGATGCGATGCGCCTCGCGGCCGGTGGCGCGCAGATAGGCGAGCGTGTCCTTGTCGACAGGGAAGAAGCCGCAGGTCGCGCCATATTCCGGGGCCATATTGCTGATGGTCGCCTGGTCCTCCAGCGTCAGCCGGCCGAGACCGGTGCCGAAGAATTCGACGAATTTCCCCACCACGCCCTTCTTGCGCAGCATCTGCGTGACGGTGAGCACCAGATCGGTGGCGGTAACGCCTTCGCGCAGTCGTCCGGTCATGCGGAAGCCGATCACTTCGGGGATGACCATCGAGATCGGCTGGCCGAGCATGGCGGCCTCCGCCTCGATGCCGCCGACGCCCCACCCCAGAACCGCGAGGCCGTTGACCATGGTGGTGTGGCTGTCGGTGCCGACCAGCGTATCGGGGAATGCCTGCGTCACTTCTCCCTTGGCGCTGATAATCGTCTTTGTCCAGACCGTCTGCGCCAGATATTCCAGGTTGACCTGATGGCAGATGCCGGTGCCGGGCGGCACGACGCGGAAATTATCGAAGGCGCCGGCGCCCCAGCGCAGGAACTCGTAGCGCTCCTGGTTGCGCGCATATTCCATCTCGACATTCGTTCTGAACGCCATGCCGTTGCCGAAGGCGTCCACCATCACCGAATGGTCGATGACCAGATCGACAGGCACCAGCGGGTTGATCTTGGCCGGATCGCCGCCCATGGCCTTCATTGCGTCGCGCATCGCGGCCAGATCGACCACGGCCGGAACGCCGGTAAAGTCCTGCATCAGCACGCGCGCCGGGCGGAAGGCGATCTCGCGCTCGGATTTATGTTCGGCGAGCCAGGAGGCCATGGCCTGGATGTCGGCGGCCTTGACCGTCTGGCCGTCCTCGAAGCGCAGCAGGTTCTCCAGCAGCACCTTCAGCGAGAAGGGCAGGCGCGAAATCCCCAGCAGACCGTTCTTTTCCGCTTCCGGCAAACTGAAATATTCATAGTGCTTGCCCTCCACATCCAGGGTGCGGCGGCAATTGAAGCTGTCGGCGGCGGTTACGGTCAGGGTGGTCATTGGAGGGCCTCCAGTCGATTGCCGCGGTCAACGGAAATGTCCCGCTGGCATCATGAATATAGCTGACATATATAATCGCCCGCGCGATTCAGCCATGCTCCAGCAAGTTTTCTCACATGATAGCGCGTTCTTCCATAAAACTCATGGTTCATGACCTCTCCGTGATGCGCGGAACGCGGCTGATTCTGCGCGACGTGAGCTTCGAGGTCGGGGCGGGCGAAGCCTTGACGTTGACAGGGCCGAACGGCGTCGGCAAAACGACGCTGCTGCGTGCGCTTGCGGGCTTCCTGACGCCTCTGTCGGGAAGCATCAGGCTCACCGGCGGCGACGAGGAGCAAAGCGTCGGCGAGCAATGTCACTTTGTCGGTCATTTGAACGGGATCAAGCCGGCGCTGAGCGTGGCTGAAAACCTTGAATTCTTCGCCAATTTCCTTGGAGGACAGTCCGAAATGGCTATCCGGGCTGCCGGGACGCTAGGCTTGGGCGACCTGGAAGATGTCCCCGCGGCGCTGCTCTCGGCGGGGCAGAAGCGTCGTCTTGGACTCGCCCGGCTGCTCTGTGCGGAGCGCCCCCTCTGGCTGCTCGACGAGCCGGCGGTCTCGCTGGACACGGCCTCACAGGATATCCTCTCGGCGATGGTCATGGCGCATTTGGGCGCGGGCGGCATCGTCGTCGCCGCGACGCACACGCCGCTCGGCTGGATCAATGCCGTGACCCTCGACCTCGGCACCATCGGCGCCAACCGCGCGGCGCAAGAGGTATGAACGCAGTCCTGTCGCTCATCCGCCGCGATCTGCTGCTGGCCCGCCGGCAGGGCGGTGCGCTGGTGACCGCGCTGGGGTTTTACCTGATCATCGTCTCGGCGATCCCGCTGGGCCTCGGTCCCGATCTCAATCTCCTCAGCCGCATCGCGCCGGGCGTGCTCTGGGTGGCGCTGCTGCTCTCCTCGCTGCTCTCGGCGGACCGGATGTTCCATGAGGACCACGAGGATGGCTCGCTGGAGGTGATCGCCCTGGGGCCGCTGCCGCTGGAAATCGTCGCCTTCGCCAAGGCGCTGGCCCATTGGCTGAGCGTCGGCGTGCCGCTCCTGCTGCTCGCGCCGCTGCTGGCGCTGATGCTCAACATGGAGGCCCGCGCCTATGGGCCGCTGATGCTGACGCTGCTCGCCGGAACGCCCGCCGTCAGCTTCCTGTCGGGCATCGGTGCGGCGCTGACGCTCGGAATGCGGCGCGGCGGTCTGCTCGCCCCGCTCATCATCCTGCCGCTGTTCGTGCCGATCCTGATCTTCGGGGTTGCCGCGATCGAGGCCGTGGTGACCGGCCCCGGCAGCTTCGCCGCGCCATTTTCCATCCTCTGCGCCCTGACGCTGGCGTCCTGCGTACTCGCCCCGCTGGCGACAGCAGCGGCTTTGCGGCTCAACCTGTAAGGCGCGCCGACTTGCTACGGCCTCGCGCCAGCTTCGATATTGTTGCCATCAGGATCGAGGACAAAAGCCGCATAATAGCCCCTCTCCTGCGGCCCACGCAGGCCCGGCGCTCCATTGTCCACGCCACCTGCCGCAAGCGCCGCCTCGTGGAATCTGTCCACAGCGGACCGGTCAGGCGCGGTGAAAGCAAGATGGATCGGACTGGCCGAGGTCCGATGATCTGCAGTCCAGAATGCCGGCTGCGGCGTCCCGACCCAAATGAAGGGCAATGGCCGCGCCGCACTACGCCCGATCAGGAACAAGTCCGGGGTATTATCTATGACCTCCAAACCAAGCGCGGCGGCGCAAGCCTCGTAAAACCGGCGCGCTGCCGCCAAATCTCTCACGCGAAATCCCATATGGTCGATCATTGCAACTCCTGCAGCTATTAACTTCATGATTGGAATGGTGTCGCGCCATGTTGGCGCCATTCTGTTTGCGCACGAACAGTGACGGAGGCGAACACGCTACGCAGCTTGCAAAGCCTGCGAATGGTGGTCAAATAGAGGGTAAGATGCTCAATTTCGCGACACTCGCCAATCCCAGCTTCTTCATGCGGCTCACTGATCGCGTGCTGCCATGGCTGGGCGGCGCGGCGGCGCTTTTGTTCGCGACCGGCCTGTATCTGGCGTTTTTCGTGGCACCGGCCGATTATCAACAGGGTGAGACGGTGCGGATCATGTTCATTCATGTCCCGGCCGCCTGGCTCGCGATGTTCTGCTATACGCTGATTGCGGCCTCTTCCATCGGTTCGCTGGTCTGGCGCCATCCGCTCGCCGATGTCGCGGCCAAGACGGCGGCACCGCTGGGCGCGGCTTTCACCTTGCTCGCGCTCGTCACCGGTAGCCTTTGGGGCAAGCCGATGTGGGGCGCCTATTGGGTCTGGGACGCGCGGCTGACGTCGGTGCTGGTGCTGTTCTTTCTCTATCTCGGCTTGATCGCGCTGTGGCAATCGATCGAGGAACCCTCGCGTGCGGGGCGCGCGGCCGCCATTCTCGCACTTGTCGGAATCGTCAATATCCCGATCATCAAATTTTCGGTAGACTGGTGGAACACGCTGCATCAACCGGCCAGCGTGATGCGGCTGGACGGGCCGACGATCCACCCGGCCATTCTCACGCCGCTGCTGGTGATGGCCGCCGCCTACACCGTTCTGTTCCTCTGGCTGCATCTCAAGGCCATGCGGGCGGAAATTTTACGGCGGCGGGTGGAAACGATGATGATGACGCGGGTTAGTAGAGCGGCATCGCTAAAGGCCGCTGAATAGGAGAGAAGATGGATTTAGGCCCCCACGCAGTCTTTATCTGGACCGCTTATGGCGTAACCACCGCCGTCATCGCCCTGCTTGTGGCCCGGGCGATCATCGACGAGCGCCGTCAGCGCGAGGCTCTCGTCAAGCTGGAAACGCAAGGGATCAGGCGGCGTTCGGCCTCCCATGCCGGAGACGATACGCTCTCATGACATCGGATGTCCGGCAGGCGCGCCGGTCGCGCGGCGGGTATGTCCTGCCGCTGATCGTCGTCACATTGATGAGCGTGTTTTTTCTCGTTGCGCTTCGGTCGGGCGATCCTTCGCGCCTTCCTTCGCCGCTGATCGGCAAGCCGGTCCCGCAATTCAGCCTTGGACCGATAGAAGGCTTGGAGACGGGATCCGGCGTCTCCAGCGCCGACCTGGCCAATGGTGAGGTCACCATCGTCAATATGTGGGCGTCCTGGTGCGGGCCCTGCATCCAGGAGCATCCCCAGCTCGTTGCGCTGAAACAGCAGCACGGCGTGCGGCTGATCGGCATCAACTACAAGGATGAGCCGGGAGCGGCGCGCCGCTTCCTCGCAAGACACGGCAATCCGTTCAATTCGATCGGAGCCGACACGACCGGACGCGTGGCGATCGATTGGGGGGTCTACGGCGTCCCCGAGACCTATGTGGTCGACGGAAATGGGCGGATTGCGTTCAAATTCATCGGCCCGCTCTCCGCAAGCGCCATAGAAAGCCAAATCCTCCCCGCCATCGCGAAAGCGAAAAACGCTTCTGTCCGCGACGCCCAGAGCTGACTACCAAACGCTTTCGTCTAATTTGTCGTCATAGGGATCGTCCGCGCGGTGAATGCCCTTCCCTTTCGGAAGGATCAGAAGCAACAACACCGTCGGCGGCACCAGGAACGAAAAAATCGTCCAATATCCAGGATGCCGGCGCTTATTCGCGGCTGTCGCACCCGCAATGACTCCGGCGACCAGCGCCGAGGTCAGGTAAATGGTGATTGCTAGCCCGGCGTGCATAACAAATCTCCTTGCCCTCTCCTCGTAAGGTGATTTAGGCGTTACCAGACCGGAGAGAATACCTTATCTGGTGTTGTTTTCCCCAGAATGGAAATTATTTGTTCCACTGGCTGCATCATCCGAATGGGGGGCGACGCGCCGGAGTTCGTAAAACTGATGCAAAACCGAGGATAGACGAACCCGCATGAACAGAAGCGCACACGCCTTTAGAAAGATGAACGGCCTCGGCAATGACTTCGCCGTGCTGGATACGCGCCTGTCTGGGCTGCGTGTCGACTCGGTTTACGCACGGCGGATCGCTGACCGGTCGAGCGGCGTAGGCTGTGATCAGGTGATCGTCATCGAGCCTTCCCAGCGGGCCGACGCCTTCATGCGCATCCTTAACCCGGACGGGTCCGAAGTCGACGCCTGCGGCAATGGCACGCGCTGCGTTGCGGCGCTGCTTGCGGTAGAGCACGGACGCAACGACGTATCGATCGAGACGGGCGCAGGTATTTTGCGGGGCACCGTTCGAGCCGATGGCGCGGTGACGATCGATATGGGGCCGCCCCGGCTGGGCTGGCAGGATATCCCGCTCGCGCGCGCTTTCGACGACACCGCGACGCTCGACGTGAGCTTTGACGGCGGCGAGGCAGGCCCGCTCGGCGCACCCGGCGCGGTGAACATGGGAAACCCTCACTGCGTCTTTGTCGTAGCTGATCTCGAACGCTACGATCTGGCGACGATCGGCCCGCGCATCGAGCACGATCCGCTGTTCCCGGAGCGGGCGAATGTCTCGCTGGTGCAGGTGCTCGGCGATAGTGCGATCCGCCTCGCTGTATGGGAGCGCGGGGCCGGGCTGACGCGGGCCTGCGGAACGGCGGCCTGCGCCGCGGCCGTGACCACGGCCCGCAAGGGGCTTACGGGGCGGAAAGTATCGGTCGGTTTGCCCGGCGGTAACCTTGAGATCGAATGGCGCGCCGAAGATGACCACATTTTAATGACTGGACCTTGGCAGTTGGACTATGAAGGTGTCTTCGAATTCGACCGGCCGGCCCTCGCAAGCTAACGCCAACATATCGGGATCATGAACGAGCCACGGATCATAAACTTCGGCTGCCGCCTCAATGCGTATGAAAGCGAGGCAATGGCGGAGCATGTCCGGACGGCCGGCCTTACCGATACGATTGTGATCAATAGCTGCGCCGTCACGGCCGAGGCCGTTCGGCAGGCGCGTCAGGCCGTGCGCAAGGCGCGCCGCGATCATCCGGACGCCCGCATCGTCGTCACCGGCTGCGCCGCGCAGACCGACCCGGACAGCTTCGCCGCGATGGCCGAGGTCGATCATGTGATCGGCAACGACGTGAAGATGCAGCCCGCCACCTTCGCGGCGCTGGCCCAGGAGTCCAGCCAGCGCGTCATCGTCAACGATATCATGTCCGTGCGCGAAACCGCCCATCATCTGGTGACGGGCTTCGGCAGCCGCGCGCGCGCCTATGTGCAGATCCAGAATGGCTGCGACCATCGCTGCACCTTCTGTATTATTCCCTATGGGCGGGGGAATTCCCGCTCCGTACCGGCGGGCGTGGTGGTCGATCAGATCCGTTCGCTCGCCGAGCGCGGCTATCGCGAAGTGGTGCTGACCGGGGTCGATATTACCGCTTATGGCGGCGATCTGCCCGGCGGCATGACGCTTGGCCGCCTCGTCCGCAAAATTCTGAAGCTCGTGCCCGAATTGCCACGTTTGCGCCTTTCCTCCATCGACACGATCGAGGCGGATGAGCCGCTGATCCGCGCGCTCGCAGAGGAAGAGCGGCTGATGCCTCATCTGCATCTGTCCCTGCAGGCCGGGGACGACATGATCCTGAAGCGCATGAAGCGGCGGCACTCGCGGGCTCACGCCATTGCGTTCTGCGAGGAGGCGCGCCGGCTACGCCCCGACATCGTCTTCGGCGCCGACATCATCGCCGGCTTCCCAACGGAAACCGAAGGAATGTTCGCGAATTCTCTCAGAATGGTGGAAGAATGCGGGCTGACTTTCCTGCATGTGTTTCCCTATTCGCCGCGGCCGGGGACACCCGCAGCGCGCATGCCGCAGCTCGACCGGCACGACATAAAAGAGCGTGCCGAACGGCTCCGCCATATTGGCCGGGCCGCTCTCGATGCTTATCTGTCCTCCTGTTACGGACGCCGCATCGAGGTGCTCATGGAAAAGGACAATGTCGGCAGGACGCCGCAATTCGCCGAGCTCAGGCTCGACGGAGGTGCGGCCTCGGGACGCTTGATCTCGGCGTCGGTAACGGGACATGAAGCAGGGCGGCTCAAGGGAACCGCGCTCTCGTGACCGGAATCGAGCCCAAAAAGCGCACCATGTTCGGCCGCCTGTTCGGCAAGGATGAAGCGGAGCCTGACGCGGCCGCCGTTACCTTGGAAGATCGCGCGCCTGTTGCGCCAGAGAAGCCGCAGGCGGAGGTCACGGCGGCGGCAGCGGAATCTGCGCCGACGAAGACAGGCTGGTTTCAGCGTCTGCGCCAGGGGCTGTCGAAAACCTCGGGCCAGCTCACCGAAGGCATTGCCGGCGTCTTCACCAAGCGCAAGCTTGACGCAGCGACGCTGGAGGAGTTCGAAGAGCTGCTGATCCGCGCCGATCTCGGCCTTGATACGGCGGCGCGTATCGTCGAAAGGCTGTCAGCCGGCCGCTATAACAAGGAAATCTCGCCGGAAACCGTGAGCGCGATCCTCGCGGATGAAGTCGAGGCGACGCTTCGGCCGGTCGCCATGCCGCTTACCGTTGACGGCTCTAAACGCCCTCATATCATCCTCGTGGTCGGCGTCAACGGCACCGGCAAGACGACGACAATCGGCAAGCTGGCGCGAGTGTTTACGGGCGAGGGTAAACGTGTGATGCTAGCAGCAGGCGACACATTCCGCGCCGCTGCGATCGAGCAGCTCAAGATCTGGGGCGAGCGGACAGGTTCGCCTGTCGTTGCCGGCGAAACCGGGGCCGATGCCGCCGGGCTTGTACATGACGCCCTGCGCCGGGCGGTGGAGCATACCAGCGACATTTTGATCGTCGACACCGCCGGACGCCTGCAGAACAAGGCGTATCTGATGGCGGAGTTGGAAAAGATCGTCCGGGTGATCCGCAAGTTCGACCCCACCGCGCCGCATAGCGTCTTGCTGACGCTCGACGCGACCACCGGGCAGAATGCGCTGAACCAGGTTGAAATCTTTAAGAAAACCGCGGGAGTTACCGGGCTGATCATGACCAAGCTCGACGGCACCGCGCGAGGCGGAATTCTGGTCGCGATCGCCGACAAATATAAGTTGCCGGTGCATGCGATCGGCGTAGGCGAGGGGAGCGACGACCTGCAACCCTTCGACGCGCGTGAATTTGCCCGGGCGATCGCCGGATTGTAAACTGTAATGGCAGACAGAAGGACGCGTTGTGCTTAAGGAATATTCTTCGTCCACGAAGCTTGTGATCAAGCTTGTCATCGAGTTCTTGCCGCTCGGACTGTTCTTTTTGGTTACAACCAAGTACGACTTCGTGGTAAGCACGACCGTCTTCATGATCGCGACAGGCGTGTCGCTGATCGTCATGTGGTATCTGTTTCAGCAGCTCGCGCTGATGGCATTGATCACAGCGGCGACCGGGCTTTTAGCTGGCGCTGTGACATTGGGGATGCATGATCCCAAGTATATCCAAATGAAACCTACGATCGTAAGCCTCACCTTCGCGTTGATATTGCTCACCGGTTTGATCTTCGGCAAACCGCTGTTCAAATGGCTGCTTGGCCAAAGTCTTCACCTGACCGAAGAAGGCTGGCGCGTATTGACTTGGATATGGTTCGCATATTTTCTGTTTGTCGCCGGACTGAACGAGTATATCTGGCGGACCAGCAGCTTTGAGTTTTGGGCGGCGTTCAAGGCCTTCGGGCTGATGCCGCTGACGGTCATCTATGCGGTGCCGCAAATGTATCTGTTGAAACGATACCGCCCGGAAGAGCCCGCCACGGAAGCCACCTATGATTTCGGCAAGACGGACGGAAAGAAGCGGCCGCTGAAGGCCCGGCCAGCCGCCGCTGAAACCACTACTCCTTGATGCGTGCTCCGGAGATGCCGATGCCGCTGCTAAAGCTCGTCCTGGAACTCGGACCGCTGGTCGTCTTTTTTCTGGCGAACAGCCGATTTGGCATTTTCACCGCAACCGGCGTCTTCATGGCGGTCACAGTCGTCTCGCTGATCGCCAGCAAGCTGATTCTGAAGAAAATCCCGATCATGCCGCTGGTGACGGGCTGCTTCGTTCTGGTGTTCGGCGCTCTGACCATCTATCTGCACGATGATTTGTTCATCAAGGTCAAGCCGACGATCATCAATCTTCTATTCGCGGTTGCGCTGGCCGGTGGGCTCTATTTCGGGCGTTCGCTGATGAAAATTCTGCTGGGCGACGTCATCAAATTGCAGGATGAGGGCTGGCGGAAGCTGACCATGCGGTGGGCGGCCTTTTTCCTGTTTCTCGCTATCCTGAATGAGATCGTCTGGCGCGGCTTCTCCACCGATAGCTGGGTGGCCTTCAAAACCTTCGGCATCATGCCGATCACATTCCTGTTCATGATGGCGCAGATCGGTCTGTTGCAGAAATATCAGCTCCCAGAAGATACAGCTGACGCGCCTTCACAATAATTTGCGATAATCCATTCATATTTTCAGCTTATTCATAGTCTTAGCGCTAGGATACTGGTTCACTGGGCACGTCGCTTAATGAGCGCGGAATGCTGGCGTATGAGGCTGTCCACACCGGATGGCCGCCTTCGCCCGCTGCCTGAACCCAACCGTGATGAGAACGTGTTTTGTCGTCGATGAGTACACGAAATAACAAGCCGGCGTCCAAGGCGGTCGCAAAGGGCGCGAGTGTCCAGAAACCGAAGCTGTCCAAAAAAACCGGCGCGCTTCCCCCATTCGAGGGTTCGGCCAGCCATCTCCTGCACCGAGCCGAGCAATCCGCGACCGATATTTTCAGCCGTATCGCGCCCGCCGGCATGCTCACGCCGCGCCAATATGCCATTCTGGCGGCGATCGAGGCCAATCAGGGGCTTAGCCAGACTGGTCTTGTCGAAAATACCGGCATCGATCGCTCGACCCTTGCCGATATTGTCCGCCGCATGCTGGATAAGGGGTTCGTCCAGCGGGAAAGAACGGCCGACGACGCCAGGGCCTATTCCGTCCGCCTGACCCGCAAGGGCACCAACATGCTCAAACGGATGCGGCCTTATGCCGACCAGGTTGACCGGCATATTGTCGATGCAATCCCCGCGGAACAGCGGAAGGTCTTTCTCAGCGTGCTGAACCAAATGGTTCAGACCCTTGCCGGTCTCAAAAAACCCGTCGAATAAGACATTTTCTGCACAGAAATGTCCTCGCAAGACGGGATGGCGTGCCCTGTTCGTGGCCAGCGACATGCGCAAGAGCCCGTTCCAATCCGATGGGAACGGAATTCCCTTCAGCCTGCGCCAA
The DNA here is from genome assembly GCA_963842775.1 of uncultured Alphaproteobacteria bacterium. Lineage (GTDB taxonomy): Bacteria > Pseudomonadota > Alphaproteobacteria > Rhizobiales > Rhodomicrobiaceae > R-RK-3. Next base: position 219,143 of record CAWJHQ010000002.1, read on the forward strand.
TCTGTTTCACCTCATAGGACTGGAAATCCCGTCGGAGCTGACTTATCTTATGGTCAGAGTGAGTATATGGAGGAAGTTCTCCGTCCAACATATGCTCAGTGTGAGCATAAATAACCTCCCGGAAGGGGAGGCATTGGAGGAAGTGATGGCTACCGTCAGCTTGAACCTTGACCGCCGCATTCCATCAGCGAAGCGGCCTCTGCCATTGCCGGGCCTGGACTATACGAAGGAGGTCGCGCGCGAAACCGCTCATCTCTACGAGCGCGTCAAGTCCGTCATTCCGCCGGTCGAGTGGCCGGCATTCGCCCCCTATGTCAAGGCTATCAACGATCTGAAGCGCGAGCGTAATGCCACGATCCTGGCGCATAATTACATGACGCCGGAGATCTTCCACTGCATCGCGGATTTCGTCGGCGACTCGCTCCAGCTTGCCAAGGAAGCCGCCAAGACCGACGCCGACGTCATCGTGCAATGCGGCGTGCACTTCATGGCCGAGACCTCGAAGATCCTCAACCCGGATAAGACGGTGCTCATTCCCGACAGCCGGGCCGGTTGTTCGCTCGCCTCTTCGATCACAGGCGCGGATGTCCGCAGACTGCGCGAAGCCTATCCGGGCGTGCCAATCGTCACCTATGTGAACACCTCGGCGGAGGTGAAGGCCGAAAGCGATATCTGCTGCACCTCGTCGAACGCGGTGAAAGTGGTCGAAAGCCTCGGCGCGCCTAGCGTCATCATGATCCCGGACGAATATCTGGCAAAATATGTCGCGACGCAGACCAAGGTGAAGATCATCGCCTGGCACGGACATTGCGAAGTGCATGAGCGCTTTACCGGCAAGGAACTGCTCGGCTTCCGCGAGGCGCATCCCGGCCTGAAGATCATCGCCCATCCCGAATGCTCCCCCGACGTGATCGAGGTGGCCGATTTTACCGGCTCGACCCAGGGCATGATCGGCTGGGTCAAGGATCACCGGCCGCCGAAAGTGCTGCTCGTCACCGAATGCTCGATGAGCCACAATGTCGAGGCGGAAACCCCTGGCGTGCAATTCATCCGCCCCTGCAATTTCTGCCCGCATATGAAGCGGATCACCCTGCCGAAGATCCTCAACTCGCTGGTCAACATGGAGGAAGAGGTGACGGTCGATCCGGCGATCGCCGCGCGCGCCCGCCGGTCGGTGGAGCGGATGATCAATCTGACGAATTGAGGCGGCTGAGCAATTTGTCGGCGGCTCCACCCTCACCCGGTCGCTTGCGCGCCCGCCCTCTTCCATCGAGGGAGAGGGCAAGATGCCCGCAGTCACTCTGCACTTTGCCCTCTCCCCTTGCGGGAGAGGGCTCCCGCCGTGAGGCGGGTGGGTGAGGGGTAGATCAAAGCCTATAACGCAGCCTCATCTCCACTCCCCGCCCGCCCCGTGATCATCAGCGCAAAGGCATAGGCGAGCGCCACTTCCTTCAGCCGGTCGAAGCGGCCCGACGCGCCGCCGTGGCCCGCGTCCATATTGGTGCGCAGCAGCAGGAGATTGTCGCTTTTGTTCATCGCGCGGAGCTTGGCGATCCATTTCGCCGGCTCCCAATAGGTGACACGCGGGTCGGTGAGGCCGCCAAGGGCAAGAATATTCGGATAGTTCTGTTCCCGAACATTGTCATAGGGCGAATAGGCGGCGATCGTCAGATAGTCGACGCGGCTGGTGATCGGATTGCCCCATTCCGGCCATTCCGGCGGGGTGAGCGGCAGCGTATCGTCCAGCATCGTGGTCAGTACGTCGACAAACGGCACTTCCGCGACAATACCTTTGAACAGCTCCGGCGCCATGTTGGCGACGGCCCCGACCAGCATTCCGCCGGCCGACCCGCCATGCGCGACGATATTGCCGGGGCTGGTGAATTTATTCGCGGCGAGGTAGCGGCCCGCCGCGATGAAGTCGGTGAAGGTATTGACTTTCAGATTGCGGCGCCCGGCGCGATACCACCCATCGCCCTTGTCCTTGCCGCCGCGAATATGGGCTATAGCGTAGACGAAACCGCGATCGACGAGGCTGAGCCGGTTGGTCGAGAACGAAGCGGGCATGGCCATGCCATAGGAGCCATAACCGTATAGAAGCAGCGGTGCCGAGCCGTCGAGCGGCGTCGTGGCGCGATAAAGCAGCGACACCGGCACCGTTTCGCCATCATCGGCCGGAGCAAAGACACGGCGCGTAATGTAATCGGCGGGCCGGTGGCCGCTGGGCACTTCCTGCGTCTTGCGCAGACGGCGTTCGCGGCTCGCCATGTCGTAATCATAGACCTGCGACGGCGTCGTCATCGAGGAATAGGTGAAGCGGACGAGGTTCGTCGCGAATTCATAGCCACCCATCGCATTCAGCGAATAGGCCTCCTCGTCGAAGGCGATGCTGTGTTCCGCGCCATCAGCCCAATTGCGAATGACGATCCGCGGCAGGCCCTGCTCGCGCTCCAGCCGGACAAGAAAGTCGCGGAACACCAGCGTGTGCAGTATCAGGCGGGCGGGCCGGTGCGGCTCGATTTCGTGCCAGCGCTCGCGTCCCTCGCCGGGCACCGCCTCGACGATGCGGAAATCCTGCGCGCCGCCCGAATTCGTCAGGATGATCAGACGGCCATTGTGATGCTCGACCGAATATTCGTGGCCTTCTTCCCTGGCCGCCACCAAAATCGGTTCGGCCTCGACATGCTCGGCATCGACAAGGCGGACTTCGGAGGTCTGGTGATCGCCGCATTGAAGGAGAATGTAGCGCCGGTCCGACGTCTCTCCGACCGAGACGTAAAAGCCGCTATCCGGCTCATCATAGACGAGCACGTCTTCGCTGGCGGGCGTGCCGACGCGGTGCCGGAAGATACGGAGCGGGCGGTGATTTTCGTCCAGCCGCGTGTAGAACAGCCACTCGCCGGAGGCACTCCATACCGCCGATCCCGTGGTTTCACCCACTTCGTCGGGCAGATCCTCGCCGCTCTCCAGATCGCGCAGCTTGAGGGTGTGGAATTCCGAGCCCTTATCGTCGACACCATAAGCCAAAAAGCGGTGATCGCGGCTGTGCCCGACGCCGCCGATCTCGAAATAGGCGTGGCCTTCCGCCAGCTTGTTGCAATCAAGCAGCACCCGTGCCTCCCCGCCATCACGCGGCTCGCGGCAGAACAGCGGATGCTGACCGCCTGTGACGAAGCTGACGAAATAGGACCAGGGGCCATCCGGCGAGGGAACGGTGGAATCGTCCTCCTTGATGCGCCCCTTCATTTCCTGGAAAAGTGTTTCCTGGAGCGCGGCGGTGCCGGCAAGGGCAGCCTCGGTATGGGCGTTCTCCGCCAGCAGGTAACCGCGAATATCCTCGGCGAGCGCCGCCGGATCGCGCATCACCTCCTGCCAGTTCGCCGCACGCAGCCACGCATAGTCGTCGACCCGCTGAATGCCGTGATGAATGCCATGCTGAGGCCGCCGCTCGGCGATTGGAGCGGCGGTTCGCGGCTGTGCTCGATTTTGGTCCATGACGCCCCGGCTGAAAAAATGCGGCGCCCGCTATGGCTGGCGCTGCTTGCATTCAGCCACATAAGCGCCGTTCACAGCCGCTTTCAAGACGGCATTATTATTTAGGCTCGAATTCCAATGTCACGCCATTGATGCAATAGCGCAAGCCTGTCGGCTTCGGGCCGTCGGGGAATACATGGCCAAGATGCGCTTCGCATTTGGCGCAATGAACTTCGGTGCGCTTCATGAAGAACGCGCGGTCTTCCTGTTCTTCGACCGCGCCGGGCGCGGCCGGCTTGTAAAAACTTGGCCAACCGGTGCCGGATTCGAATTTCGTGTCCGAGGCAAACACCGGCTCGCCGCAGCAGACGCAATGGTAGATGCCTTCGCGCTTTTCCGCATTGAGCGGGCTGGTAAAAGCGGGCTCCGTCCCGTGTTTGCGCGCGACCTTGAACGCCTCGGGTGAAAGCTGCGCCTTCCACTCGGCGTCACTTTTCTTGATGCGGTCTTTCTCCATATGCCGTTCCTCAAACTGTGGCCCAATCGCCACCCTTCAATTAGGGGCCAAACTGATGAATTTAGAAGAGCTTGCGGATCACTCTTGGGCGCTCCTACGGTAAACACCTCGTCATTCTCGCAGAAAACGCGGCCAATTCCGACAAAGGGCAGGCATGGCATTGAGCGATATCCTCCGGCGTATTTCGGCGTAAAGCCCGGTGCGCCGCATTGGACCCTGCTCCAATCCGATTTGGATTTTCGCGACGCAAACCGGTATGCGTATTGCTCGAAAATGCTCTTGCCGCCTCCGTCGTTTGCATGCTGCTCGCGCCGAATTATGCCTGGGCGGCGGAGCCTAGTCACGGATTTGATGGCAGCCAGCTCGGTCTGGTCTGGATCATGCCCTTTGCCGGACTCCTGCTGTCGATCGCCATCGGTCCTTTGGCGGCGCCGGAATTCTGGCACCGCCATTACGGCAAGGTCGCCTTGTTTTGGGGGATGGCCTTCCTCGCCCCATCGCCGGCGGCATCTTCATCACGATCATTCCCGCGATCGCCATTCTCCGCGCGCGGAGAGGCGGGCGCTATGGCTCCTCTGCTGAAATTTGTCACTAATCCGGATCAAACGCCAAACAACGTGATGTATTTCTGGCTCACCGGGGCTTTATCGAGTTTCCTGGATAATGCGCCGACCTATCTGATCTTTTCAACACCGCCGGCGGGAACGCCCAGGTGCTGCAAAACGCTTTGCCCATAACCTTGCTTGCAATCTCGGCAGGAGCTGTTTTTATGGGCGCAAATACCTATATCGGCAACGCGCCGAACTTCATGGTGAAGTCAATCGCGGAGCAGCACAACGTGCGGATGCCGAGCTTTTTTGGGTATATGCTGTGGTCTGCCGGGTTTCTGTTGCCGTTATTCGGTCTACTGACAATTCTGTTTTTCGTCCGCGTTTAAAGCTATTGGAGGCGCCAGAGATTGGCCCTTATTGACCTTGCGAAAACTGCGGCATACCGCCGCATTGCAGGTTCACACAGATGCTCAAAATAGCTTTTCGCAAGAGCGGCACAATTTCAACAGCGTGCCGCTAAAATTATTCCCTATTTTTAGCTATAACGTTAAGTCTCCACATGATATCCCGCAGTGTCGCGCGGAAAGGTATATTTGCTGGATAAATGCTGTGGAGAATGACTAGGCTTGGCGGCAAGCGCCGCGCATTTCGTGATTTCGTAATGAAAAAATTTACAGAAACGGTGCGTTTGTACGAATGAATTTTGAATTTACCATAAGAGTTTCAACGTAATATGAGCCTTACCGGACACGGTACACAATAATTTGTTTGATTGCATTGTTCTTTAGGCGAAGCTGATTAGTTTTGCTTGAACATAAGCAAATTTCGAATATTATGTTCTCAGAAGATAATGCTGTCCATTCGGACTTTATCACAAAAATGCGAACCGATCCGAAGGCGACATTATCTTTATCTTAGCTCTTCGAAATTTAGCCCCGAACGGAAACCCAGACCGTACGAGGTTGGCAGACATGAAACTGAACGATGTCCGCAAAGGACGCCAGGAGACCGCAAATGATGGATATGAAAGCCGACAACACTGAGCTGGTGGAATTCACGACCACGATTGTTTCCGCCTATGTCAGCAACAATACGGTGGTTGCTGGCGACCTGCCGAACATTATTAACGATGTGCACGACGCTCTATCGCGTGCGTCTGTGAACGCGACGCAGCCGCCGAGCGAAGAGCTGAAGCCGGCTGTTCCGGTGAAGCGCTCCGTCACGCCGGAATACATCGTCTGTTTGGAAGATGGCAAGAAGTTCAAGTCGCTGAAGCGCCATCTGCGCACCCATTACAATATGTCGCCGGAGGAATATCGCGACAAATGGGGCCTGCCGCATGATTATCCGATGGTTGCTCCCAACTATGCCGCCGCCCGCTCCGCGCTGGCGAAGAAAATGGGTCTCGGGCAGCGCCGGAAATAAAGCGCCGCTCAGCGAATGCCGAGAATGGATACGCCTCCGCGCCAGCAGCGTGGAGGCTTTATTTTTTGGGCGGCTGATGAGGCGATTTGAACCCGTCGGCTACAATTGTCTTCCCGGGGTCATTGCACAGGCGAGACATCGCCCGGGCCGTGGATCTGGAGGCACCCCGGCGACGTGACGTCCGCCGGGGAACTGACCGGTTCCGAGAACGCCCGGACTATGCGGCGACAGCCGATTGATAGGGCTGCGCGAAGCCCGCCCGGATGAATCGCGCCATCTCAAGCGCGATATCGCTGGCGCCCGCCGAGGGTAAACGCATATTGATGTAGAACACCGGCAGCGGCGGCAGGCCCTCCGCCGCGCCCAGCACCTGCAGATTACGCGGCACGGCCAGGGTCAGCATGGGCGCGACCGCAAGGTCGGCCTCCAGCGTGGCGCAATAGGGATTGAAATCGCTCGTCTCGCAGGTGAGACGCCAGTCCAGTCCCGCTTCGCTCAGCGCCCGGATCGTCACCGCCCGAAACGCGCAAACGCTGTCGCCGACCGACACCGGAAGCGGACGCTGCTTATAAGCATCCCCGCCGCGTGATCCAACCCAGACGAGTTGATCGGGCAGCAGCAATTCGCCGGATTCGCCAGGATGCTTCTCGGTGGTGAGCGTGAGATCGATCTGCTGCTTGTCCAGCATCTCCAAGAGGTTGAGCGTCGAGAGGCAAATGAGCGACACGCGCACGCGTGGCCAGTGCTGGTTGAAGCTCTTCAGAATCGGCGGGATGAAGGGGGTGACGATATCATGCGGCACGCCCAGCCGGATTTCGCCCTCGAAGTCCGGCGAGGTCATCGTCGCCCACACTTCGTCATTCAGGGCAAGCATCCGCATTGCGTGACCGAACAGCCGCTCGCCGCAAGGCGTCGGCACGGGGCGCCGGGAATCGCGATCGATGAGCTGCATCCCAAAGAACTCTTCCAGGCGCCGGATCTGCTGACTGACGGCGGCCTGAGTGAGGTTCAACGTTCGCGCCGCGCTGGTCATCCCGCCCGTCTCGACGACGGAGACGAAGGCGCGCAGCAGCGCTAGATCCAAATTTCGACGAGCCATGTCACACCATAACGGTTTGTAATGGACTTCATCATAAACATTCGTTTCACTTATGCAACAGCCGTCGCTAATTATAAGAGGCGGGCGCGGTTCCGCCCTGCTTCAAATGCGAGGTATCTGAGATGACAACGAGATGTGATGCTTCCAATATGGAAAGCACGTTCGGCTTACGGTCGAGCAGGCGGCAAGGTTTCCTGACAGGGCTGGTCTTCAAGCTGCAGGACTATGCCGAATACCGGCGGCAACGCCGGGCTCTGATGGCGCTCGACGATCACATGCTGAAGGATATCGGCCTGAGCCGTGCCGAAGCAGCACGGATCGTCGATAAAGATTTTGACTGGACTGACAAATAAATGGCCCGCCTCACGCGGCAGGTCCGCGACTGCTACCGACGGGCGGAACGCTATGTCCGCCCGTCGTCGTTTTCAGCCTGAAATATCGTAGGCCGCCAGGGCCGCCATATTGACGAGATCGCTATCCGTCGAGCCGAGCGAGGCGATCTGAACCGGCTTCGACATGCCGACCAGCAGCGGTCCGATCACCGTCCCGCCCCCCAATTCCTGCAGCATCTTGGTTGAAATGCTTGCCGAGTGAAAAGCCGGCATCACCAGCACGTTCGCCGTGTCGGACAGGCGGCAGAATGGATAGAGCCTCATCGCATCGCGATTGAGTGCGACATCGGCGCTCATTTCCCCGTCATATTCGAAATCGACGCCACGCCGGTCGAGTAGTTTCACGGCCTCGACGACCCGCTCCGAGCGCTCGCCGCGCGGATGGCCGAAGGTCGAATAGGCCAGCATCGCCACACGCGGTTCGAAGCCGAGACGCTGCGCGACGCTGGCGGCTTCCACCGCGATGTTGGCCAGTTGCTCGGCATTGGGCATGTCATGCACGGACGTGTCGGCCACCAGAACGCGGCGCCCCTGCGTGATCACCAGCGAGACGCCGATCACCGTATGGCCGGGCTTCTGGTCGAGCGCGTGGCTGATGTCGGTGAAGGCGGTCGACCAGTTGCGGGTCGTCCCCGTCACCATCGCGTCGGCATGGCCGCAGGCGACCATGCAGGCGGCAAAGACATTGCGGTCGGTGTTCACCAGGCGCTGGCAGTCGCGGAGCAGATAGCCTTTGCGCTGCAGCCGGGAATATAGGAACTCGGCATATTCCCGATTTTGATGCGACAGGCGCGCATTCTGCATTTCGATTGCGTCGCGATGGGTGATGCCGCTGGAGCGGAACGCAGCCTTGATCTGGTCCTCGCGGCCGACGAGAATCGGCGTGCCGAAGCCGGAATTGTAGAACGTGTTCGCCGCGCGCACGACGCGGTGCTCCTCGCCCTCGGCAAAGACCACGCGCTTCGGATTCTGCCGCACCTTCGCGAAGATCGAATGCAGGAAGGAGGCCGCCGGATCGAGCCGGCCGTCAAGCCGCGCGTGATAGGCGTCCATATCGACGATCGGCTTGCGCGCCACGCCCGAATCCATCGCGGCCCGCGCGACGGCGGCGGGGATGCGGGTGATGAGGCGCGGATCGAAAGGCGCCGGGATGATGTAGTCCGGACCGTAACGCAGGCGCCTGCCCTGATAGGCCGCCGCCACCTTGTCCGGCACGTCCTCGCGCGCCAGCGCCGCGAGCGCCTCGGCGGCGGCGATCTTCATCGGCTCGTTGATGGTGCTGGCCCGCACGTCGAGCGCACCCCGGAAAATATAGGGGAAACCGAGCACATTGTTGATCTGGTTCGGATAATCGGAACGGCCGGTCGCCATGATGGCGTCGTCGCGAATCAAGGCGACTTCTTCCGGCGTGATCTCCGGGTCGGGATTGGCCATGGCGAAGATGATCGGCTTGTCCGCCATGTTCGCCACCATTTCGCGGGTGATCGCGCCGGCGACGGAAAGGCCGAAAAATACGTCGGCGCCCTTCAGCGCTTCTTCCAGCGTGCGCGCGGGCGTGTCCGAGGCATGGGCGGACTTCCACTGGTTCATGCCCTTTTCGCGGCCCTTCCAGATGACGCCCTGCGAGTCGCACAAAATCGCGTTCTGATGCGGCAGCCCCATCGACTTGAGCAGCTCCAGGACGGCAATGCCCGCCGAACCGGCGCCGTTGCAGACGAATTTGATGTCGCGGATGTCGCGGCCGGTCAGATCGAGCGCGTTGATCAGGCCGGCGACGGCGATGATGGCGGTGCCGTGCTGATCGTCGTGGAAGACCGGGATATCCATCATTTCGCGCAGTTGCTGCTCGATGATGAAACAGTCCGGCGCCTTGATGTCTTCGAGATTGATGCCGCCGAATGACGGCCCGAGATAGCGGACGGAAGCGATGAACGCGTCCACGTCCTCGGTGCCGACTTCGAGGTCGATCGAATCGACATCGGCGAAGCGCTTGAACAGCACCGACTTGCCTTCCATGACCGGCTTGGACGCCAGCGCGCCCAGATTGCCCATCCCCAGAATGGCCGTGCCGTTCGAAATCACCGCGACGAGATTGCCCTTCGCCGTATAGTCATAGGCGAGCGCTGGATCCCGCGCGATCTCCTCGACCGGTATTGCAACGCCCGGCGAGTAGGCAAGGCTCAGATCGCGCTGCGTCGCAACCGGCTTCGTCGCCACGACTTCAAGCTTGCCAGGCTTGCCCAGCGCGTGGAAATCGAGCGCATCCTGGCGCGTGAAAGCCGCGTCGGCTGACCTGCACATTCTCGGGGACTTCCGCGGTTCGGAGTGCTCCGTCTCGGGAATCTGGTCGGGTTCGTCGGGCGTTTTGGCGACGCTTGCGCCGGTCGGGTTGAGTGTCATCGCGCTGATCTTAAACGTTTCCTGGGCGCTGTTAACGCCCGTTTGTTAATGTTTTTTTGAACGCGGACCATAGCGTTGCACTATGGCGGAAACAAGCGGTGCATTTCTCCTGGTAAGGACTTTCCAGCGGTAGTTGCATCGCGTTAAGCATTTTCCCTTGCCACCTGTGTGGCGTTTGCATCAGCCGCGTTCATTGGTGGGGGCCATGATCAGTCAGGCGAGCCGCGTTGCGATGAATGAGGACAGCGGTGCGACACTAAGTACGCTGCGGGGCGAAGCCGTGCCGGCCGGACGTGGCCGCTTCGACGCCGATGATGGCGCAATATGCGCAGATCAAGGCGGCGCATCCCGGCTGTCTGCTGTTCTACCGCATGGGCGATTTCTTCGAGCTGTTCTTCGAGGATGCGATTGCCGCATCGCGCGCGCTCGGCATTCAATTGACCAAGCGCGGCAAGCATCAGGGCGACGACATTCCCGATGTGCGGCGTGCCGGTGATCCGCTCCGATGAATATCTGCAGAAGCTGATCGCGGCGGGCTTCCGGATCGCCGTGTGCGAGCAGCTCGAGGATCCCGCCGAGGCCAAGAAGCGCGGCGCGAAATCCGTGGTGAAGCGCGATGTGGTGCGGCTGGTCACGCCCGGAACGATCACCGAAGAGAGCCTGCTGGATGCGGCCGCCAACAGCTTCCTCACCGCGCTGTTCAAAATGCCGGGTGACGAAAACGGCCTGAGCTTCGCGCTCGCCTCGCTCGATATTTCCACCGGCGAATGCATCGTCGGCGGCTGTTCCGCGCCCGATCTGCCGGGCGAGTTGGCGCGTCTTGCCCCCCGTGAGGTGCTGCTCAGCGATGGGCTGAGCGGCGATAAAGGCCTCCGCGCGGCGATCGACACGAGCGGCGCGGCGCTGACCCCCTTGCCGCAGATCTATTTCAGCGCCGCGAGCGGTGAGACCGCGCTGAAGCAGGAGCTGAAGGTATCGGCCCTGGACGGCTTTGGCGGTTTCAGCAGGGCCGAGCTGGCGGCCTTCGGTGCGCTGCTCAAATATGTCGAGATCACCCAGCTCGGGCAAAGGCCGGTATTGCGGCCGCCGCGCCGCGTCGGGCGGCGGCGCATTCCTCTGCATCGACGCGGCGACCCGCGCCAATCTGGAATTGACCCGCTCGCTGTCCGGTCAGAAGCAGGGCAGCCTGCTTGCCGCCATCGACCGCACGGTGACCAGCCCCGGAAGCCGCGAACTGGCGGCCCGGCTCGCCAGCCCGCTGACCGATCCCGCCGCCATCAATGCGCGGCTTGATGCGGTCGCCTTCCTCAAGGACCGGCAGATGACGCGGTCGCGCCTGCGCGATTGCCTGCGAGGCGTCCCCGACATCGCCCGCGCTCTGTCACGCCTGTCACTGGATCGGAGCGGTCCGCGCGACCTCGGCGCGCTGCGCGACGGGCTGGCTTGCGCGCGGGAAGCGGCGGCCCTGCTTGCCGACCCATTGGCCGGTGATGGCGCGCCGCCCGAAATTGCCGAGATCACCGACCGGCTGAACGCCGCGCCGGGCGAAATTCTCGATGAGTTCACCAAGGCGCTGGCAGATGAACTGCCGAATCTGAAGCGCGATGGCGGCTTCATCCGCGCCGCCTTTAACGCCGATCTCGACGAGAATCGCCAATTGCGCGACGACAGCCGAAGCGTCATCGCCAAGCTGCAAGCCCGCTACGCCGCCGAAACCGGCGTCAAAGGGCTCAAAATCCGTCATAACAACGTCCTTGGCTATTTCGTCGAAGCGACCGCCGCCAATGCCGGTGCCGCTGCTGGAGAAGCCGCTGAGCGAAACATTCCGGCACCGCCAGACGCTCGCCAATCAGGTGCGCTTCACCACAAGCGAACTTGGCCAAGCCGAAGCGCGCATCACCGGCGCCGCCGACCGGGCGCTCGCCATTGAGCTGGAGGTGTTCGCCGATTTGAGCCGGATGGCCCTGGCGCATCAGGACGAGCTTTGCGCCGCCGCCGCTGCACTCGCGGAGCTTGACGCCTATTGCGCGATGGCCGAACTGGCCGAGGAACAGGCGTTCAGCCGCCCGGCGGTGGACGGCTCGACGGCTTTCGCCATCGAGGGCGGGCGTCATCCGGTGGTCGAGCAGGCGCTGGCCAAGGCGCGCTCCGGGCCGTTCATCGCCAATAGCTGCAATCTCAGCCGCGAACGGCTCTGGCTGGTGACCGGCCCGAACATGGCGGGCAAATCGACGTTCCTGCGGCAGAACGCGCTAATCGCCATCCTTGCGCAAATGGGCAGCTTCGTGCCGGCCCGCTCCGCCCATATCGGCGTCGCTGACCGCCTGTTCAGCCGTGTCGGCGCCTCCGACGATCTGGCGCGCGGGCGTTCCACCTTCATGGTCGAGATGGTGGAAACGGCGGCGATCCTCAATCAGGCGACCGAGCGCTCGCTGGTCATCCTCGATGAGATCGGCCGGGGCACGGCGACCTTCGACGGCCTGTCGATCGCCTGGGCCGCGGTCGAGCATCTCCACGACGTGAACCGCTGCCGCGCCCTGTTCGCCACGCATTATCACGAGCTGACGCAGATGGCGCAGAAGCTCAGCTCCGCGACCAACGTCACGGTGGCGGTGAAGGAATGGAAGGACAACATCGTCTTTCTGCATGAGGTGGTGGCAGGCGCGGCTGACCGCTCCTACGGCATCCAGGTCGCCAAGCTCGCCGGACTGCCGCCCGCCGTCATCGCGCGGGCGCGGCAGGTTCTCGCCCGGCTGGAAAAGAGCCAGGGCAAGCCGAATGCGGAGCTGCTGGAGGATTTGCCGCTGTTCGCCGCGCTGGCTCCGGTCGAGCCCGCAAAGGAGCCGGCCGAAATCCACAGTCCTCGCCCAAGCGCTCGCCGCTATCGACCCCGACAGCATGAGCCCGCGAGAGGCATTGGAAGCGCTGTATCGGCTGAAGGCAATGAGCGCCGATCCCGACAATCGTTGAACCACTTATCCGCTCCGTGCGTCTAACGCTTGGATGATCAAGCGTGACAACTCACAGCAACGACGCCGAGCGGAACATGTCCAAGCGAATGTTACTGAGGTTCCTCATTCCCGCGCTTCTGATTGCGGGCGCAGTGTTTATCTGGGCGTTGTGGCCGAACGAAACCAAGCAGGCAGAGATGCCGACGATTGCACCCGTAGCATTGGTCGTGCTCGCTTTGATTTTCGCATTTCAGTCCTTTCTGGAAGAAATGTTCGATGTACCGATCGCCATATGGGTGATCGGCGCGGTGATGGTGGTGATCGGAATCGCGCTATACTTTTCAAGCGCCGCCGGCATTTTCTGGATTGCCGTGCTGATTGCGGCGGCGGTCTTTTTCTTCTTTTATTAGGCGTAAATTCCGGATTGGCCGCGCATGGCGCATGCGGCGCATAGTGCCCGTGAATGGGAATGTAACGCGTTGCGCACCGTTCTTGCGCCGTGTGGACTTCACAAATCGCCTATTCCCGGTGTAAGCCGGTAATGCATTTCCCGGCAAGCGCGGAATATTCTTGAATAGGTTGCAAATGGCCATAGCGCTTAACAGCTCGACATTGGTGACGGTTTTCGGCGGGTCCGGATTTGTCGGGCGCTATGTGGTGCAGGCGCTGGCGAAGACCGGATGCCGGGTTCGCGTCGCGGTCAGGCAGCCAAATCTGGCGCTTTTTCTTCAGCCGCTGGGCAGCGTCGGGCAGATCCATCCCGTACAGGCCAATCTGCGCTATGAGGACTTCGTCCGCCGCGCCATTGACGGCGCCGATGGCGTGGTCAACCTCGTCGGCATTCTTCAGCCGTCCGGGAAACAAACCTACCGTGCGATCCAGGCCGAGGGTGCGGGCCTGATTGCCGACGCCGCGCGCGACGCCGGAGTGCGCGCTTTCGTACATATCTCGGCGAACGGGGCGAACCGGTCGAGCAAATCCGTCTATGCGCGGACCAAGGCGGATGGCGAGGATCGTGTCATCGCCGCCTTCCTGGACAGCATCATCCTGCGTCCTTCGATCGTCTTCGGGCAGGAAGACGAGTTCTTCAACCGCTTCGCCTCCATGTCGCGATTCTCGCCCTTTATGCCGCTTATTGGCGGGCGAACCCGGTTTCAGCCGGTCTATGTCGGCGATGTCGCGCAGGCCGTCGTCGCCGGTCTCGACGGACGTGCAAGGTCCGGCGCGCCCTATGAATTGGGCGGCCCGGCGATCTACACCTTCCGCGAATTGCTCGACCTGGTCGCGGAGTATTCCGAGCGCAAGCGGCCCTATCTGCCGATACCTTTCTGGATGGCCAAGTTGATGGCCCTGTTCACGCAATGGCTGCCCGGCGCGCCGATCACGCTCGATCAGGTCAGGCTGTTGCAGACCGATAATGTCGTAAGCGCCGACGCCATCGCCGAGGCGCGCACCCTCGCAGGGTCTCGGGATTCAGCCCCGCGCGGTCGAGGCCATCGTGCCGCGCTACCTCGTGCGTTTCCGTCCGAAAGGCGAGTTCTCCACCATGCGAGCCTAGATCAGTTCATCGCTTCATGGAATCGATGAAGTGATCTAACTCTTTGTTTTGTCGCAATTCCGGACGGAAAATCGGTTCCCACTTTTCCTGGAATTGCTCTAGCCCCACGCAAATGCCCGACATTGCGCCGCCGGAATTATCCGGTATGTTGCGCGGGTTCCTCAATGGGCCGGCGCGACTCAGCTAGTTTGCGCAAGATGAGAGCCCATAGAGCACGATCCGCAAGAGCATCTCCCGCGGCGGCGGGGAATGAATCCTGGTTTGCGATAGAGATCATGCTCAAGCAAAAAGATAGGGCCCGAGGTGTTCTGATTGAAACCGGACACATCAGGCTCTAAACAAGGCGCATGGCGCAGGAATCTGCTCCCTTATGCTTAGGCTGATACATTATTCGCTCTGCCCGTTTTCACGCTCGATCAGGCTCGCGCTCAGCGAATGCAGCCTGATCGTCGAGCTTGAGGAAGAGCGTCCCTGGGCCTGGCGGCGGGACTTCCTGACGCTGAATCCGGCGGGGACGCTGCCGGTATTGGTGCAGCGGCAGGGTTTCGTGCTCGCCGGCGCCTATGCGATCTCCGAATATCTTGCGGACACGCATGGCAAGCTGAACGGCGAAGGTCCACCGCGCAATCTCCTATTCCCCGGCTCGGCCAGCGAACGGGCCGAAATCCGGCGGCTGGTCGAATGGTTCCACTTCAAGCTGGACCAGGAATCGAGCCGTTATTTTCTGGAGGAGCGGGTTTACCAGCGCTTTGCAGACCTTGGCCGTTCGGCACCGGACACCGATCTCATCCGGGCGGGGCGGGCCAATCTGCGCTATCATCTGAGCTATGTCTGCCATTTGCTGGATAAGCGCGCATGGCTGGCGGGCGATGAGCTGAGCTTCGCCGATCTCGCCGCCGCTGGTCATCTTTCAGTGCTCGACTATCTGGGCGAAGTGCCGTGGGACGAATTCCCCAAGGCGAAGATTTGGTACGGCACGATGAAAGCGCGGCCATCATTCCGCCCGCTGCTAGCGGACCGTTTGCCGGGCGTGCCGCCGCCGCCGATCTATGCGGAGCTGGAATTTTGAGTGCGATGTCCGAGGTGGCCGCCGCCGGTTCGAGCCAGACGAGCGGCGCGCTCAAGGCGGAATTCCTGCGGCGCGCGCGGGCGGAAGGGTTCGATCTGGCCGGCATCACGACGCCCGGCGCCATAGGTCAGGCAGGGGATCGGCTCGGCGAGTTCCTGCAGCGCGGCATGCATGGCGATATGGACTGGCTTGCGGCGCATCGCGACCGCCGGGCGCACCCATCCGCTCTGTGGCCCGAGGTTCGCTCGATCATCATGCTGGGGCTGAATTACGGGCCCGAACGCGATCCGCTGGCGCTTCTGGCCGAGCGTTGGCGCGGCGCAATCTCGGTCTATGCGCGCGGCCGCGACTATCACGACGTCATCAAGGGCAAGCTGAAAACGCTCGGCGGCTGGCTGCACCGGGAGACGGGAGCGGACGTCAAGGTGTTCGTCGACACCGCGCCAGTGATGGAAAAGCCGCTGGCGCAAGCCGCCGGAATCGGCTGGCAGGGCAAGCACACCAATCTCGTATCGCGCGATTTCGGCTCCTGGCTGTTTCTCGGTGCGATCTTCACTGCCGCGGAACTGCCCCCGGACGAGCCCGAGGCGGACCATTGCGGCAATTGCAGGCGCTGCCTCGATATCTGCCCGACGGATGCTTTTCCGGCCCCATACCGCCTCGATGCGCGCCGCTGCATCTCCTATCTCACCATCGAGCATAAGGGGCACATCGCGCGCGAGTTTCGTAAGGCGATAGGCAACCGAATCTATGGCTGCGACGATTGCCTCGCCGTCTGCCCCTGGAACAAATTCGCGGCGGCCGCGAGTGAAGCCAAATTCGCCGCCCGGCCGATCACGGACGGCGCGCCGCTTTCGGAATTGCTGGCGCTGGATGATGCCGCGTTTCGAACGGCCTTCGCGGGATCGCCGATCAAGCGCACCGGGCGCGACCGCTTCATCCGCAATGTGCTGATCGCGGCGGGCAATTCCGGCGATCTGAGTTTGTTGCCGCAGGTGACGGAGCTGTTGCGGGATGCAAGCCCTCGCGTCAGGGCCATGGCGGTCTGGGCGCTGCGCGAGCTTCTTGAGCGCGATCCTGCGGCGATGGAGGAATTGAAGGCGAAACATCTGGCCGGCGAGCCGGATGACGCAGTTCGCAGCGAATGGCTGCATGAGGTGGCGATCCCATGAACACGCTTCTTGCACTTGGTCTTGGCTATTCGGCGTCGGCGATCGCGGCGCATCTCAGCGGGCCGGAATGGCGCATCATCGGCACGGCGCGCAGCGAAGAGGGCGTCCGTGCGATCGAGGCCAAAGGCTACCGGGCCATCTTGTTCGACGGGGACCATCCCTCGCCCGCGCTCGGCGATGCGCTTCGTGAGGCGACGCATCTGCTGCTGTCCGCGCCGCCCGGCGAGCATGGCGATCCGCTGCTGCATCTCCATCGCGACGATCTGGAGGCAGCCCGCGACCTGGACTGGATCGGCTACCTCTCGACCATCGGCGTCTATGGCGATCATCAAGGCGGATGGGTGGACGAGACGACCCCGCCGACGCCGGGATCGCTGCGGAGCAAGCAGCGCTTCCATGCCGAAAACGCCTGGATCGAATTTGCCGAGGCGCAGGGCGTGACGCTGCAGATCTTCCGGCTTGCGGGCATTTACGGGCCGGGCCGCAACTCGCTGGAGCGGCTGATCGCCGGGCAGGAGAAACGGATCGACAAGCCGGAGCAGGTTTTCAACCGCATTCACGTCGCCGATATCGTCGCGGTGGTGGAGGCGGGTATCGGCGCGGGCGGCGTCACCGGCGTCTTCAATGTGGCGGATGACGCACCGGCCCCGCCTCAGGACGTCGTCACCTTCGCCGCCGAATTGCTGGGCGTGGAGCCGCCACCCCTGATCCCCTGGAATGAGGCGGATCTCAGCCCCATGGCGCGCAGCTTCTATATGGAGACCAAGCGCGTGCGCAATCGGCGCATCAAGGACGTGCTCGGCGTGACTCTGCTTTATCCCACCTTTCGGGCCGGGCTGCGCGCGCTGGCGGCAAATCTCAAGCAGGCATAAATTCGGCGATGGTTGCCAGCAGCAGCGCCAGATCCTGCTCGCGCGACAGGCGATGCTCGGCATCCTTGACCAACGTGACCCGCACATCCTCGCCGAGAAGATCGACGAGTTTCAGCGCGTGCTCCCAGGGCACGTCGGGGTCGCGCAGGCCTTGAATGATGCGCACCGGGCAGCCGGGGTCGAAGCCGGTGCCGGCGAGCAGGTGATTTCGGCCCTCCTCGATCAGGGCGCGGGTCAGCGCATAGGGCTCGCCATATTCGGAGGGGCGGTAGAAAACGCCGTCGCGTTCGAGGGCCTCAAGCGCGTGGGGCGAAAACCGCTTCCACATCAGCTCCTCGGTCATGTCCCAGGCGGGCGCAATGAGCACGATCGCCTTCAGCCGCGCGCCCTCGCCGCGCTCGATCAATTTGCGCGCCAGCAGCAGCGCCAGCCAGCCGCCCATGCTGGAGCCGACCAGGATTTGCGGGCCTTCCGTGAGCGCATCGAAAGCCGCAAGCGATTCGGCAAGCCAGTCGCCGATGGTGAAATCCTCGATCCGCCCGCCCGACTGGCCATGTCCCGAATAGTCGAAGCGCAGGAAAGCGGCGCCGCGCCCTTCCGCCCAAGGGGCCAGAACGCTCGCCTTGGTGCTCACCATGTCCGACTTGAAGCCCGACATCCAGACGAGGCCGGGGACACCGCTGCGCGTACCCGCCGATTTCAGATAGGCGATCCTGCGGGGCGGACGCCCTTCGCCTGGGATATCGAGGAATTGCGCGATGCTGCTCATATCTCTATTACGGTCTTCGTGATCGCGGATTTGTTGGCCGCCGCAATCTGCCATGCCGGGCTTGTCCTGCCAACGTCTCTTCGGCCGTTTCCCGCCCATGCCCAGAAAACCGGTCATTCTGCAGATCATTCCCGCTCTCGATACCGGTGGCGCCGAGCGCACCGTGATCGAAGTCGCGGAAGCGCTGGCGATGGCGGGCGGCGAAGCGCTGGTCGCCAGCGAAGGCGGGCGGCTCGAAGGCGAACTGGCGGCGGCGGGCGGCGAACTGATCCGCTTTCCGGCGGCGGCGAAGAACCCGCTCACGCTGCTTGCCAATGCGCGGCGGCTGGAAAAACTCATCGGGGAGCGCCATATTCAGCTCGTGCATGCGCGGAGCCGCGCTCCGGCGTGGAGCGCCTTGATTGCGGCGAGGCGCGCCCGCATACCGTTCGTCACCACCTATCACGGCATCTACAATCAGAAGAATGCGCTGAAAGCCTGGTATAATAGCGTCATGGCGCGCGGCGACGTCGTCATCGCCAATTCGCATTATACCGCCGGCATCGTTCGCGCCCGGCATGGCACGCCGGAAGCAAGGCTGCGCGTTATCCATCGCGGCGTCGACCTGGCGCGTTTCGCTCCGGAAGCCGTCGAGCGCGGAGCGGGTTGCCGCGCTGCGTTCAAAATGGGGGGTGGACGCGAATGCGCGGCTCGTCGTGCTGGCGGCCCGGCTTACTCGCTGGAAGGGTCAGCACGCTGTGATCGGCGCTGCTGCCTTATTAAAGGACAGGCCCGAATTCAACGACGTCGTCTTTATTCTCGCCGGCGACGATCAGGGGCGCGCCGGCTATCGCGCGGAACTCACATCGCGAATCGCGGAACTCGGGCTCGCGGGCCGTGTAAAACTGCCCGGCCATTGCGACGACATGCCGGCGGCGTTTCTCGCGGCCGCGCTCGCGCTTGTGCCGTCGATCGAAGCGGAGGCATTCGGGCGAATTTCGGTCGAAGCGCAAGCGATGGGCTGTCCGGTCATCGTCAGCGATCAGGGTGCGCTGCCGGAAACCATTCTTCAAGCCGAGGCGGATAGAGTGGGAACCGGCTGGGCATTCCGGGCGGGCGACGAAGCGGCCCTTGCCGACTGCATCGCCAAGGCGCTGTCCCTGACGCCGGAATTGAAGGCCGCCATCGGCCAGGCCGCACGCGAGCATGTGGCGGCCTGTTTCTCCAAGGCGGCACTCCAGCGTGAGACCTTGGCGAATTACGACAACTTGCTCGATAGTAAGCTAGCGGAGGCGTTCATCCAAAAATCATCGGGATATGAGGATTTTATGCCATCCCGCTCGAGAATTTCGGTTTAGTTTATTTGCTTCCACCGGTAATCCTCTTGACTTGTCAAGGCGGATTATTGATCCTAATCGCTCTAATAGGGAGTTTTGGCTACCCTCGAAAGCGTCGCCGTTCAGGGGCGCATCAGGGGTGACTGGCGTTTCAACTATTGAGGAGAAGAACTCATTCGTAGACCATTTAAATCCGAGCCAACTAAGGACGGTCCCCGGATCAACGACGCGA
Source organism: uncultured Alphaproteobacteria bacterium (assembly GCA_963842775.1). Classification (GTDB taxonomy): domain Bacteria; phylum Pseudomonadota; class Alphaproteobacteria; order Rhizobiales; family Rhodomicrobiaceae; genus R-RK-3. The sequence goes on from CAWJHQ010000002.1 coordinate 238,940, forward strand.
TCGTCGCCCGGGAAGTACAACTCATTGACGAAAGCGGCGAAAACCTGGGCGTCATACCCAAACGCGAGGCGTTAACGCGCGCTGAAGAAGCCGGACTCGATCTTGTCGAAGTTGGAAATTCCACTCCGCCGGTCTGCAAGATCATGGATTTCGGCAAGTATAAATATCAGGCTCAGAAGAAAGCTTCTGAGGCCCGGAAGAAAACAAAGACCGTCGAAGTTAAAGAAATCAAGCTGCGGCCGAATATCGACACGCATGACTATGATGTTAAGCTCAGGTCGATGAAACGTTTCTTCGACGAGGGCGACAAGGTGAAGGTGACGCTCCGGTTCCGCGGACGCGAGATGGCGCATCAGGAAATTGGGATGCAGCTCCTGCTCAAGGTTAAGCAGGAGTCCGAGACATTCGCCAAGGTGGAGACCGAGCCCAGGCTCGAAGGGCGTCAGATGATCATGATCCTCGCGCCGCGCTAGCGATCTGCGCGCGTTTGCGGGAAACGCTTTCGGTCCGCCCCTAAAAGAGCGCCGAGCCACCTGAAAAGGGCCCGGCGCTTGAGACCGCTATGATTAGATGTTGCCGATGTTGAATCCCCGCAGAGCCGATATGGATCGACGGGCAATGCGAGGCAACAAGGTGACAAAATACAGAAACCGGACACCCCAGCGTGCCGGAGCTTTTCTGTTTCGGTCACCTGTCTTCAGTCATAGCATAAAATTAACGGCCCGTAAGGCTGAATTCGCGGAAATCGCTCAACCGAACCGCCCCACGCTTCCACTTGCGCATCTGCGCTTTTGCACGTAATTTGCGCCGCATTGAGCCGCCCGGCGTAAGGGCATGCCGTGGCGGCTCTAAACGCTTCTCCAGCAAGCGAGAGAGAAAAGATGCCCGGCCATGTGCCGGGCCGATCGATTTTGAAAGGAAGCAAAATGCCCAAGATGAAAACCAAGAGCGGGGCGAAAAAGCGCTTCAAGATAACTGGTACTGGCAAGGTGCTCGCCGCGCAGGCGGGCAAGCGGCACGGCATGATCAAGCGGACGAAGAAGTTCATCCGCCAGGCACGCGGAACCCGCGTGCTTTGCGATGCCGATGCGGGGATTGTGAAGCAGTTTCTGCCTTATGGCGGATAAGCCTGCCCACTCATTTGCCAAAAGCCATTTCTTGAAGGAGCATCGCCATGTCGAGAGTTAAACGGGGCGTCACCTCGCACGCCCGTCATAAAAGCGTTCTGAAGCAGGCCAAAGGCTTTTACGGACGCCGCAAGAACACCATCAAAGTCGCGCGCCAGGCGGTCGAGAAGGCCGGCCAATACGCCTATCGCGACCGCAAGGTCAGAAAGCGCAATTTCCGCGCGCTCTGGATTCAGCGCATCAACGCCGCCGCCCGGGAAATCGGACTGACCTATGGCCGATTTATCGACGGCCTGAACAAATCCGGCATCGAAGTGGATCGCAAGGTTCTAGCGGACCTCGCGGTGCACGAGCCTGAGGCGTTCAAGGCGCTAGCCAATAAGGCGCAAGCGGCGTTGCAGCCGGCCTGACCACCGTTTCCCACTGATTTGGGCGAGAGCCAGGCCATTTTTGCCTCGGAGGCGTGCGGTGATACCGGCGTCCCGCCGGGCGATAAATCCGTTGGAGAGGCTCATGGATGCGGTAGCGGCGGCATCGGAGACCGACCTGAATAAGCTTGAAACCGATCTGCTGGCGCTCGCGCTCAAGGCCGCCGATCTGGCGGAACTTGACGCCCTGCGCGTCGGTGCTCTGGGCAAAAGCGGCAGTGTTACCGGGCTGCTCAAAACACTCGGCAAACTGCCTCCGGACGAGCGGCGCGGTTTCGGCCAGGCGGTGAATGCGCTGAAAGAGCGGGTGAGCGAAGCACTGGATGCGCGCAAGGCGACGCTTCAGGACGCGGCGCTCGCCAAGCGCCTCGAAACCGAGCGCGCGGACATCACCTTGCCGGTGCCGCCCGGGCCTCAGGCCGAGGGCCGCATTCATCCGCTCAGCCAAGTCTGGGACGAGATTACCGCCATTTTCGCCGATCTCGGCTTCGCGGTCGCCGAAGGCCCGGACATCGAGACGGACGACTACAATTTCACCAAGCTCAACATGCCCGACGAGCATCCGGCTCGCCAGGAGCACGATACCTTCTATCTCAAGCCGAAGCCCGACGGCTCGCGGCGCGTCCTGCGCACCCATACCAGCCCGGTGCAGATCCGCACCATGCTGGCGCAGAAGCCGCCGATCCGCATCATCGCGCCGGGCCGCGTCTATCGCAGCGACAGCGATCAGACGCACACGCCAATGTTCCACCAGATCGAGGCGCTGGTCATCGACGAGAACACCCATATGGGCCACCTCAAATGGGTGTTCGCCGAATTCTGCAAGGCGTTCTTCGAAGTGGACGAACTCAGGATGCGCATGCGCGTATCACATTTCCCATTCACCGAACCGTCCATGGAAATCGACATCGGCGCGGAGGCGATCGGCAAGCCCGGCGAATGGCTGGAAATCGCGGGCAGCGGCATGGTGCATCCAAATGTGATTTCGGCCTGCGGCCTTGATCCGGAGAAATATCAGGGCTTCGCATTCGGCATGGGGCTCGACCGGATCGCGATGCTGAAATACGGCATCCCGGATCTGCGCGCCATGTTCGGCGGCGATCTGCGCTGGCTGAAGCATTACGGCTTCCTGCCCTTCGACGTGCCGACGCTCGCTGGCGGGCTGTCGTCCTAGCGGCGTGCGCTGCACCCTGCCATGGAAGAGGACGGATCACCCCTCCTTCCGGCAACGATCGGCGTAGCAGTGGAGGTGAAAGGTAATGTCGAAGCTATTCCCGTCAGTTACAGGGAAAAGCGGCAGTCAGATGCCCCAAGGAGGTCAATTGCTGCTGCGACACGGTCCTGCTCGGCCAATGGACAGTCCTCAGAAATCGCGCTCGTTGATAGAACACGGTCCACGATGATGTTTTCAGGCGATCCGGTTTGTTGGATTGGCAAACGGGCGTCCTGCATCTCTGAGAAGCCTCTGGCCGGAAACACGAAGCTTTCCATGCCCCCGACTCGTAATGAGGTATGCTTTGATCGTATGGCGCCATGATCTCGACGACGCTGGTCACCCACGGCGCAGTCGTGTCGCGGATATTCCATATAGGCCGAGCGCACCGCCTGGTTTCAGCACGCGCCGTCTCCTCAGCACTTCGTCCGTCGCGAAAAGATGAAAACATTGCGCGCAGGTGACAGCGTCCACCGAGGCATCGGCCAGCGGAATGGCCTGAGATCTTCCCTCCATGGCGTCAACGCCAGGATGGAGACTTACAAGGTGCGAGCGCATCTGGACGAGCGGCTCCATTGCGATGACCTTGGCCCCAGTTGCCAGAGGCGCGGCAGGAATTTCCCGGTGCCGGAGCCAAGATCGACCGCGATATTTCCCTCGCCGATACCCAATTCTCGCCGCAGCCAGCCCTCGATCTCGACTGGATAATTGGGTCTGCCCCCCACATAGGCGGCAGCTGTGGCGGGCAAGCGCGTCGTAGCAGTTTCGCTCATTGGCGCTCTCTCCTGCTTGTGCGTGGCAGACAATCGTCTAAAACAGGCCGCGTTAGCCCGCCATCACTTAGAGCATTCATATTCCGTTCTTCTTCGATCAGGAGCGTCCCATGAAATTCACGCTCAACTGGCTCAAAGACCATCTCGACACCAAGGCCTCCGTCGCGGAAATCCATGACGGGCTGATCCAGTGCGGCCTGGAAGTGGAGGGGATCGAGAACCCGGCCGAGACCTTGAAGGACTTTACCATCGCGCGGGTGGTCGAGGCGGTGCAGCATCCGGATGCCGACAAGCTGCGCGTCTGCAAGGTCGAGACTGGCGCGGGCGTGGTGCAGGTGGTCTGCGGCGCGCCGAACGCACGCACGGGGCTGATCGGCGTGTTCGCGGCGCCGGGCGTCTATATTCCGGGCACCGATTTCACGCTGGGCAAGGCGAAGATTCGGGGCGTGGAATCGATGGGCATGCTGTGCTCGGAGCGCGAATTGCAGCTCTCCAACGAGCATGCCGGCATCATCGAGTTGCCCGAGAGCGCCGGCGAGCATATTGGCGAGCGCTATGTCGATGTCATGGGCGTCGGCGATCCGGTGTTCGATGTTTCCATCACGCCGAACCGCCCCGATTGCCTCGGCATACGCGGCATTGCGCGCGACCTCGCGGCGCTGGGCCTCGGCAAGTTGAAGAAGGAAGATGAAGGTTTTTCCGCCAAGGGCAAGTTCGCCAGCCCGATCAAGATCGCGCTGAAATTCGATGCCGCATCGGCCAATGCCTGCCCTGTATTCGCCGGCCGCTATATCAGAGGCGTGAAGAACGGCCCGTCGCCCGATTGGATGCAGCAGCGGCTGCGGGCCATCGGTCTGCGCCCGATCAATGCGCTGGTCGATGTGACGAACTACGTCACCTTCGACCGCTGCCGGCCGCTGCATGTGTACGACGCCGACAAGGTCGAAGGCGGCATTCACGCACGGCTTGGCGTCCGGGGCGAGCGTTTCCAGGCACTTGACGGCAAGAGCTACGAGGCGGACGAGCAGGCTTGCGTGATCGCCGACGACGCCCGCGTGCTGGGCTTTGGCGGCATCATGGGCGGCGAGGAGACCGGCTGTAGCGATGCGACGGTCAACGTATTCATCGAATCCGCCTATTTCGACCCGATCCGCACGGCGCAAACGGGCCGCAAGAACGGCATTCACTCCGATGCGCGCTACCGTTTCGAGCGCGGCATCGACCCGCAATCGGAGCGGCTTGGCATCAATCTGGCCACCAAGATGATCCTGGAAATTTGCGGCGGCGAACCGAGCGAGATCGAGGTGGCAGGCAGGGAACCGGACGCGAAGACCGTCATCGCTTTCGATCCGGCGCGGGTCGAGAAGCTGACAGGGCTGAAGCTCAAGCCCGCCGACATCACCGGCACGTTGAAGAAGCTCGGCTTCGAGATCGCGGGCAGCGGCGCGAAGCTTACCGTGACCGCGCCGAGCTGGCGGCCGGACGTCCATGGCGCCGCCGATCTGGTGGAGGAAGTCATCCGCATCGTCGGGGTCGACAACGTGCCGATGACGCCGATGAGCCGCGTCCCCGGCGTGTCCAAGCCGGTAATGACCGAAGGGCAGAGGCGCATCGCCCGCACGCGCCGCGTTCTTGCAGGACGCGGCCTCGTCGAGGCGGTGACGTGGTCGTTCATTCCGCGCGGCGATGCCGAGCATTTCGGCGGCGGCCAGCCGGAGCTGGAACTTGCCAATCCGATATCGAGCGAAATGTCGGTGATGCGGCCGAGCCTGCTGCCCGGCCTGATCGCGGCGGCGCGGCAGAATGCCAATCGCGGCTTCAATGACATCGCCCTGTGTGAAGTCGGCCAGATCTATCGCGGCGACGAGCCTGAGGATCAGCTCATGGCGGCGTCCGGGCTGCGTGTGGGCACGGCGAGGCTCACGGGTGCGGGCCGGCATTGGGACGGCACGGCCAAGTCCGTCGATCTGTTCGACGCCAAAGCCGACGCTCTCGCGGTGCTCGCCGCGCTCGGCCTCGATCCGGCAAAAGTGCAGATCGCACGCGGCGCTCCGGACTGGTTTCATCCCGGCCGGTCGGGCGTGATCCGGCTCGGACCGAAAAACGTGCTGGGCCATTTCGGCGAGTTGCACCCGCAGACGCTCAAGGTGATGGATCTGGACGGCCCGGCCGCCGCTTTCGAGCTGTTCCTTGGCGCAATTCCGGCCTCGCGCCGCAAGGGCAGCGCCAAGCCGCCACTGGATACGACCGACCTTCAGCCGGTGCGCCGCGATTTCGCCTTCGTGCTCGGTTCCGATGTGCTGGCGGGCGATGTGCTGCGCGCGGCGCAGGGCGCTGACAAGGTGCTGATCGCCAATGTTGCGGTATTCGATATTTTCGAGGGGCCAAGCCTTGGTGAAGGCAAGAAGTCGCTGGCCATCGAAGTGACGCTGCAGCCGCGCGAAAAAACGCTGACGGATCAGGATATCGAGGCGGTGTCGTCGCGCATCGTCGCCGAGGTCAAGAAGGCGACCGGCGGCGAAATCCGTGCCTGACGCCGCCGCCAAGCGGAGTATGCGGATGGGACCGATCTTGAATTTCGCCGATGAGCTGGAGCGCGTTACCGACTATTGGTCGCCGCGCGTCGTCGGGCGGGTCAATGATCAATATGTGAAGGTCGCCAAGCTGAAGGGCGAGCTGGTCTGGCATAAGCACGATGCCGAGGACGAGCTGTTCTATATCGTCAAAGGGCGGCTCGTGATCCAATATGAGGATGGCGCCGTCACCTTGAACCAGGGCGATTTTCACATCGTCCCGAAGGGCGTGATGCATAATCCGGTGGCCGAAGAGGAATGCTGGATTGCATTGATCGAGCCGGTGACGACCGCGCATACCGGGGATGTCGTAACCGAGCGCACGAAATCAGTCGAGGATCAGCTCGGCGGCGACTCGCATTGATGTCGCTCGGCGTTCGGGTCTGGAATCCCATGGACAGTTCGCCAAAGACCCGCCTGGATCAGCTCATGACCATAAGGGGCCTCGCGCCAACGCGTTCGCGCGCCCGCGATCTGATCAAGCGCGGGGCGGTGCTCGTCGAAGGCAGGGTGGAAAAGCGCGCCGGCGTGAATTTACCGCCGAGCGCGGAGATCGCCGTTGCCGAGGATTGGAGCGGCTATGTTTCGCGCGGCGGTCTGAAGCTGGCGGCGGCGCTCGATGCCTTCGGCTTCGATCCGCTGGGCCGGGTGGCGCTCGACATCGGCGCGTCGACCGGCGGTTTCACGCAGATGCTGCTGCGGCGCGGGGCAAAACGCGTCTACGCCGTCGATGTGGGAAACGGTCAGCTTCATCCGGACATTGCGGCTGACCCTCGCGTCGTCAATCTCGAAAATACCGATGCGCGGAGGCTGGACAGGACATTGATCCCGGAATCGCCCGGCGCCATCACCGCCGATGTCAGCTTTATTTCCCTCGCCAAGGCGATGCCGGCGGCGCTTGCTCTTGCCGCGCCGGGCGCCTGGCTGGTGGCGCTGGTTAAACCGCAATTCGAAGTCGGGCGTGAAGGCGTCGCCAAAGGCGGCATCGTCAGGAGCGAGACCCTGCGCGGCGAGGCTTTGGAGACGGTCGCCGGATTCTTTCGCGCGCAAGCGGGCTGGCGCGTCGAGGGCACGCTGCAATCCCCCATCGAAGGCCAGTCTGGGAATATCGAATATCTGCTTGGTGCTCGCTATGCGCGTTGAGCTCACCATCAGCCGCCTCGGGGCGCAGGGAGACGGCATCGCCGAAACGGACGAGGAGCCGGTCTATGTGCCGTTCACGCTTCCGGGCGAGCGCATCATCGCGGACGTCGAGAAAGGGCGCGGCACGCTGTTCGATCTCCCGTTCCGATCGCCGCTGCGGGCCGAACCGATCTGCCGCCATTTCGGCGTTTGCGGCGGCTGCGCGCTACAGCATTTCGAATGGAATGCCTATCTCGAATGGAAGCGCCAGCGGGTCATGGACGCCCTGCGGATGGAGGGGATCGATGCGCCGGTCGAGCCGGTGCGCGCTTTCGGACCGCATACAAGGCGCCGCGCGGCCTTTGCGGCGATCAAGTCTGCGGGCGGCCTGGCGTTCGGCTATCGGCGAGCCCAAAGTCACGATATCGTCGATCTGCGCGAGTGTCCTCTACTGCATGCCCCGTTTCGAAGCCGCCCTTCCCGCCTTGCGTGGCCTCGTCGACACCCTGATGAGACCCGGCGAGGCACGCATCACGGTGACCGCCTGTGATAATGGGCTCGATGTCGGTATCGAGGTAGTTGGAGGCAATTTGCGCCCATTCACCTCGGCGCATGGCAAGGCGACGGAAGCGGCAGGCATCATTCGGCTGACGGCCGGCGGCGATCCGCTGTTCAGCATCGCCGCGCCGCTGGTAAGCCTTGCCGGCGTCGCCGTCGAGCCGCCGCCCGGTGCATTCCTGCAAGCCTCCGGCGAGGCGGAAACAGCAATGACAGGCATCGCGATGGAGGCGCTCGGCAAAGCGCGCAAGGTCGCCGATCTATTTTGCGGCCTGGGCACATTCAGCTTCGCCATGGCGCGCCGCGCCAGCGTGACGGCGGTGGAAAACGACCGGGCGCTGCTGCTCGCGCTGGACGCTGCGTTGCGTCGCGCGCGAGGGATCAAGCCGATCAAGACGCTCGCCCGCGATCTGATGCGTGAGCCGCTGTCCGTCACCGAACTCAATGCGTTCGACGCCGTGCTTTTCGATCCGCCCAGAGCCGGCGCGCTGGCCCAGGCCGGCGCATTGGCGAAATCGCGCGTGCCGACGATCATCGCCATGTCGTGCAACCCGGCAAGTTTCGCCCGGGACGCGCGGGTGCTGATCGATGGCGGCTATCGCCTCGAACGGCTGGTGCCGATCGACCAGTTCGTCTTCTCCGCTCACGTCGAGCTTGTCGCGGTGCTCACCCGCAAGTAGCGCATTCAGCAGGCAGCAAAAAACCCCGCCTCGAGGGGGAGGAGGCGGGGTTCGAAATCAACTGCGCTCAGGCAGCTTAGGCGACTGCAAGCTTCTGCTTCTCACCTTCGATCGCGCGGCCGTTCTGGCTCGGCTTGGCGATCTGGATGGTGCGCGGCTTCATCGCCTCGGGAATTTCCCGCTTCAGGTCCACATTCAGGAACCCGTTCTCCAGCGTCGCGCCGCTGACTTCGACGTGATCCGCGAGGCGGAATCGGCGCTCGAAATTGCGGGCGGCAATGCCACGATGCAGGAATTCCCGGTCCTTCGTCTCGGCCGTTTTCTCACCGCGAACGGAAAGCGTGCCTTCCTTGACCTCAATATTCAGGTCATCGCTGGAGAAGCCGGCCACCGCCATCGTAATGCGGTATTCGTTCTCGTCCAGGCGCTCGATATTGTAGGGCGGGAAGCCATTCTCGCCATCGGTGGCGGAAAGCTGCTCCATCAGCGACGCAAGATGGTCAAAGCCGATGGACTGACGGTAAAGCGGGGTAAGGTCGAACCTTCTCATCACATATCCTCCTGATGAAGCGACATGAATCTGCCTGCCGATCTGGCCAGGCATTTCTGCAAAATTGCACCCGATTACGGCGTGCTAGCAATGAGATAGGCAGCCAAAACCATGTTTCAAGAGCCGCGCAAGCGGGGTCCGGAGATTTTGCGTGAGCCCTCGCCCGGCTCGGCATATGCTCCGGCGGTGAGCCAAGGAGATACGGGAATGGAGCTTATCGGCATAGCGCGCAATCCGGTGCCGAACGGAGCGGTACCCGGCAGTTTCGTCACCCGTGACGGATTCAAGATCCGCTACGCAATATGGCCTCGGACTGCGGATAAGCGGCTCGGCACGGTATGCCTGTTCGGCGGGCGCGGCGAATTCATCGAGAAATATTTCGAGACCATTACGGATCTGCGCCGCCGTGGCTTTGCCGTCGCGACAATGGATTGGCGTGGCCAAGGGGGTTCAGACCGGCTGCTGAAAAATCCGCGCAAAGGCCATGTGGAGGATTTCGCCGACTTCGACAGCGACCTGAAGCAATTCATGAACGAAATCGTGCTGCCCGATTGCCCGGCGCCCTTCTATGGCATGTCGCATTCCATGGGCGGCCATCTGCTGCTGCGCTCGGCGCGGACCAAAATGTGCTGGTTCGACCGCCTTATCCTCAGCGCGCCGATGATCGATATCGCACGCGACATCGCACGGTCGCCCGCGCTGCGCTATTACATCGAGGCGATGGTGTTGCTCGGTTTCGGCGATCTTTACATACCCGGCGGCAAGCCGGAGCCGTGGGAATTGATGCCGTTCGAGGAGAGCAGCCTGACCAGCGATCCGTTGCGCTATGACCGTGTCAGGGACGTGCTGAAGGCCGCGCCGTGGCTCAGTCTCGGTTCCCCGACGATCGGCTGGCTGCATTCGGCGTCGCGTTCGATCATGCAAATGAACGGCTTCGGCTTCGCATCCTCGATCAAGGTGCCGCTGCTGATCATCGCGGCGGGCAATGATACGGTGGTGTCGACCCGCGCGATCGAAGCGTTCTCGACGCGGGTGAAAATCTGCAAATATCTCGTCATTGCGGGTGCGAAGCATGAAATCCTGCAGGAGCGCGACGAGATCCGCGATCAGTTCTGGGCCGCGTTCGACGCCTATGTGCCGGGTTCGAACCGGACGATGAGCGAGAGCCATCTCGGCCTCTGAACAAAAACGCGGATGGTCTCGCATACTTGCCGGTATCAACCGTCCAGGGCCGGTTTTCATGCGTGTTGGAGATCCCGCAGCGCGTTATGGACTACCACCTATGTTCTCTGTTTGTGCTATTTTTCGATTGACAACTCACCTGAAATTTCCTAGAACATAGACAGAACAGAGGCGCAATGAGTTCCCCCACTCAGTCGATGTTCCCCGTCACGGAGCCCCTCCTCCGCTGACATATTGAAGAGAGCAGGCAGGGTTAAAAGCCCCCGAAAAGCTTCTGCGCAGCTAAGTATCGAGTGCTGCGCAAAGCTAAGCCCGAAATTCATCTCCCCCGGATGAACGGGCGTTCCCCGCACCCCTGCCTGCTCCTCTTCATCCTTTCCCCGGGCGCCGAAGCCATTCCAGCATTGAATAGCGGCCCTGCGTCGCAGCGTACCGCCGGTCGGAGCCGGTGTGGTACGCTTCAACGTGATCCGCAAAGCGGACCCCGGCCTTGCTATAAAGCTCGGATTCAAACAATGAGATAAGCCCGATCAACGGGTCACGCCCTTGCGGCAATCGGAGGCGAAAGAACAAGGTGGCGGACGTTTTGGTCATAGGCGCCGGCATTACCGGCCTCTGGCAGGCGCTGACGCTGGCACGGGCCGGTCATCAGGTTCGCCTGATCGACAAGTCCGCCGAGCCGTTCGCCGAAGCCGCAAGCCGGCTGGCCGGTGCGATGCTCGCGCCGTTTTGCGAGAGCGAAGCGGCCGAGCCTTTGATCGCGGAACTCGGGTTGAGCGCGATTCCCCTTGTGGCGTGAAGCCTATCCGGCCACCGTACAGCAGGGCAGCCTTGTCCTCACGCCGCCGCGCGACTTGCCGGAACTGGCCCGTTTCGCCCGCATGACGACGAATTTCGAGCGCGTCGATGGCGACCGGATCGCCGCACTGGAGCCCGCGCTGGCTGGCCGCTACGGCCAGGGCCTTTTCTACCCGTCAGAGGCGCATGTGGAACCCGGCGACGCCATGCTTACCCTGCTGGCCCTGGCGCGGGAGGCCGGAGCGAGCATCGATTTCGGCGTAAGCTGGGACGGCGAGATCGCCCCTGCATTCGACCGTATCATCGACTGCCGCGGCATGGGCGCCAGCGCCGAACTCCCCAGCCTGCGCGGCGTCCGCGGCGAGATGCTGGTCATCGAGACGGACGAAATCATGCTGAACCGTCCGATCAGGCTGCTGCACCCGCGTATTCCGTTCTACATTGTGCCGTGGTCGAATAACCGCTTCATGCTTGGCGCGACGCTCATCGAAAGCGGCGATCGCGGCCCGGCGACAGTACGTTCGGGGCTGGATCTGCTGGGGCTCGCCTATACGCTGCATCCGGCTTTCGGCGAGGCGCGCATCGTCAGTTTCGGTGCTGATGTCCGTCCGTCCTTCCCCGACAATTCGCCGAAAATCGTCGTTCGGGGCCGCCATTTGCTTGTAAACGGCCTCCATCGCCACGGTTTTTTGCTCGCCCCTTCTCTTGCGGCGCTGGTCGCGCATTATATAAGGGATGGAACGATGCGAGAGGATGTGTTCGTTGAAGATCATGGTGAATGGCCAGCCGCAGGAAACCGGCGCGCGTAATCTCGCTGAGCTTTGCGCGGCGCTCGGCTATGGCGATGCGAAGATCGCCACGGCGGTAAACGGCGATTTCGTGCCCGCCGCGAGCCGCGCCGAAACCGCGCTTGCCCGAGAAGACCGCGTCGAGATCGTCGCGCCGCGGCAAGGTGGATGAACATGGTTGCGTTTTACGGCGAAAGCTTCTCCTCCCGGCTCATTCTCGGCAGCGCGCTCTATCCCTCGCCCGACATATTCCAGCGTTCGGTAAAGGCGGCGGGCGCGGAGATCGTTACGGTTTCCCTGCGCCGCGAGGGCGCGCGGGAGCGAGCGGGCCAGCAATTTTGGAGCCTCGTGCAATCGCTCGGCCTTCGCGTGCTGCCCAACACCGCCGGATGCCGCACACCGAAAGAGGCGATCGCCACCGCGATGATGGCTCGCGAGCTGTTCGAAACGCCGTGGGTCAAGCTCGAAGTGATTGCCAATGACGACACGCTGCAGCCTGATCTTTTCGGGTTGGTGGAGGCAGCGGCAACCCTGACGCGCGAAGGCTTCAAGGTGTTCCCCTATACGACCGAAGACCTGAGCGCGGCAGAGAAACTCTTGGCGGCGGGCTGCGAAGTGCTGATGCCCTGGGGTTCGCCCATCGGGTCGGGGCAGGGGCTCAACAATCCGTCGGGCCTCAAGACGCTGCGCGGCTATTTTCCGGAGGTGCCGCTCGTCATCGACGCCGGTCTCGGAGCGCCGTCGCACGCGGCGGCGGCGATGGAACTCGGCTACGACGCGGTGCTGCTCAATACCGCCGTGGCGAAAGCGGGCGATCCGCAAAAGATGGCCGTCGCCTTCGCGGGTGCGGTCGAGGCCGGGCGCGCCGCCTTCGAAGCCGGGTTGATGCCCCGGCGCGACATGGCGGTGCCATCGACGCCTGTTGCGGGAACGCCGTTTTTCGAGTTCGGCAATGCTTCATAGATTTTATCCTATCGTGCCCGATGCGGCCTGGGTCCAGCGCATCGTGCCGCTTGGCGTCAAGACGGTGCAATTGCGCGTCAAGGGCGCGGGCATCGATCATGTGCGCGGGGAAATCGCCCGGAGCCTCGCCATCTGCGAGAGCCATGGCTGCCAGCTCATCGTCAATGATTATTGGCGGGAGGCGATCGATCTCGGCGCGGAGTTCGTCCATCTCGGCCAGGAGGACCTTGCCGAAGCCGATCTGCCCGCCATCCGCAAGGCAGGGATCAAGTTGGGCATCTCCACTCACACTCCGGACGAGTTGCAGATCGCGCTGGAGGCCGAGCCCGATCATGTCGCCCTGGGGCCGATTTATGAAACGACGCTGAAGGCGATGAAATATCCGCCCCAGGGGCTGGACCGCATCCGCGAATGGAAAGCCCGCATTGCCTGTCCGCTCGTCGCCATCGGCGGCATCACGCTGGAACGCGCTGCCGCCGTCTTCCAGGCGGGTGCCGACAGCATCGCCGTCGTCACCGATATTGTCGGCCATTCGCAGCCGGAGCAGCGGGTTTCCGATTGGCTGGCCGCGTGATAGCGCCGCGGGTTAATATTTTGTAACCGCTCCCATGGCGCGGCGCGGGAAAGTCCATTATCATCCGCATAGTCCAAATGTATTTCCAGGCAGCTCATAATCATGGCGTACCGCCTGAAGCCGGGACGGCAAATCAGCCACAGTGTGCGAGAGATCGGCACCGAGCAGATCGATCGCGTGCTGGCCAGGTTTTCGGCCAAGAACGGCAGGGGAACCGCCGTCCACGAGGCCCGCAAGGCGATGAAAAGGCTGCGGGCGCTGCTTCATTTGGTCAAGCCGGCCATGCCAAAAGGCGCTTTCGCCGCCAACGAGGCCCGCGTGAAGATGATCGCGCGCTCGCTCTCGGGCGCCCGCGACGCCCAGGCGATGCTCGAAACGGTGCGCAAGCTGGAGGGGCTGGACGGTGCGGCGAACGTGGCGCCAGTTGCGGCGGCCCTGCGCACCCATCTGCAAGCCAAATGCGCCGAGGCGGAGCGCGGCCTGAACGGATCGGGAGCTACCCAGCTTCGCAAGTTGCTGAAGGAGGCGAAGGTCGCGTTCGCCGAGCTTTCGCTCGAACAGGATGACTTCGAGGTCGTCGCGGCGACGCTTGAAAAGGACTACCGCAAGGCGCGCCGTGCTTTCAGCCGCGCCTATCGTCTTGGCGAGGACGAGGAATTCCACGAATGGCGTAAATATGTTCAGCGGCATTGGCGGCAATTGCTGCTGGTGGCGCCAAGCTGGCCGAAAGCAATCCGGCCGCATGTCGCTCTGGCGCGCAATTTGTCCGAGGTCCTTGGCGAGGATCACGATCTTTCGGTGCTTGCCGGGATCGTCGAGACGCAAAGGGATGAGCTGGGGACGCGCGACGAAATCGAGGCGTATATTTCGCTTTGCCAAGCCCGCCAAGGCGAGTTGCGCAAGATGGCGCATGATTTGGGCGCGAGATTATTGGCCGAGAAGCCCGGCTCGCTCGCCCGCCGCATCAGCGCCTATTGGGCGACCGCAGAAAATTTCGACGACGAGGAAGCCTCCGCCGACCGGAGCGGCAACGTCATTGCCTTGACCCGTTAATCTCCTCGACGCCGTTCGCCGCGAAATTGAGCGGCAGCGCGGTCGTGTATTTGATCTGCTCCATGGCAAAGCTGGAGCTGACGTCGTTCAGGTCGATCCGCTCGATGAGCTGCTTGTAGAAGCGGTCATAGCTTTCGATGTCCGGCACGGTGACGCGCAGGAGATAGTCGATCTGCCCGCTCATCCTGTAGGCTTCGACCACTTCGGGGAAGTCGCGCAGGACCGCGTGGAAGCGCTCCAGCCAGTCCATATTATGTTCGCTCGTGGTGATCGCGACGAAAACGGTAACGCCCGCGCTCACCTTCTTCGGGTTCAGCAGCGCCACGCGCGCCTCGATGATACCCTCCTGTTCGAGCTTCTGAATCCGCCGCCAGCAGGGCGTGGTCGACAGCCCCACCTCCTTGCCGATCTCGGCGACCGAAATCGTGCAATCTCGTTGTAAAATGCGCAGAATTTTTATATCGACCGCATCGAGCATGCGCCGTCCTTTAGTATAAAATTGCTTCGATAGCCAAGTATCCGACTGGAGAATAGGCCTAACGCCGTAACATTACCAGGCAATTTGGATTATTTTTCTACTCGTTGGTCCGTTACGAGGTCGGAAGACAGGCGGCTAGCCCATCAGCCGTCTCACCTCGCGGCGCAGATAGGGCAGAAGCTCCGCTTCGAACCAGGGATGGCGCTTGATCCAATGATTGTTGCGCCAGGATGGGTGCGGCATGGGCAGGAATTTGGTCCCGGCACCCTCCGCGACATAGGAACGCCAGTTGGCAACCGTTGCGGTGAGGCTTTTCTCCGCGCGCTTTCCCAGATGCCAGCGCTGAGCATACTGGCCGACCAGCAGCACCAGCTCAAAGTTCGGCAGGGCCTCGAATAGCTCGTCGCGCCATGCAGGAGCGCATTCGCGCCGTGGCGGCAGATCGCCGCCGCCCGCATCCAGGCCGGGAAAACAGAAGCCCATGGGCACGATGGCAAGGCGGCGCGGATCGTAGAATTCCTCAGGCGTGACGCCCATCCAGCCCCGCAAGCGATCACCCGACGGGTCGGTGAACGGCGTGCCCGACGCATGGACGCGCGTGCCAGGCGCCTGGCTGCATAGGCACAGCCGCGCCGTCGAGCTGACGCGCAGCACAGGGCGCGGCTCATGCGGCAAGGGCGCCCCGTGCGGCTGCTCCGTGCAAAGCCGGCAGCTTCGAATACGCTCGACCAACGCGGCAAGCCGCCCGTCCGCCGTCGCTTCTTCTGAAAAACTCATCGCCTAAAAATCAATGACCATGCCGTCGTCGGCAAGCGTGCAGCGGCTCCGGTCCACATCGCTCTGACGGGCAAGCATGGCGTCACTCATATGGGTCAGTACGAGCTGTTTCGCATTTATGGTGTCGAAATGCTGCGCGATCGTGACGTAGTCGAGGTGCATCGAGAGCGTGTAATCATACTGATAGCATTCGATGAGATAGAGGTCGGCATTCTTACCGGCATCGACGACAATATCCGACCATCCGGCGTCGCCCGAAAACGCGAATATCTTTCCGTCCAGTTCGAACCGCAGCGCATAGGAGGGTGAGCCGGAATAGTGGTTCACTTCATAAGGTGTGACGGCGATGCCATCCACAAGGTGACGGACCCCCTTATCCAGTTCGATGAACTTCAGATCGAAGCGCCGATCCATTTCCAGCGACCGTGGATAGAAAACCTCGCAGGCGAGCCGGAATCGCGCTTCCAGCCCGGGAGGTCCAACCAATGTGAGAGGCTGTTTGCGGCCGGCAGGGAAAATCGCATCGAGCAGCAGAAAAGGCAGGCCGCCCATATGGTCGCCATGCAAATGACTGATGAAAATCACCGGAAAACTGTTGCTGGACAGTCCCGCCCGCTTGAGCGCCGGCAGAATGCTAGGGCCGCAATCGAGCAGAAAGCACGTCTGGCGGCCTTCGACCAGGTAGCAACTGGGCAAACGCCCGCCGGAGCTGAAAGCATCGCCGCAGCCAAGGATTGTCAGACGCATGATGCTTCCATGTATTGGCTCATTGAAAATGTTATAAAGGTCACTCTATCGCCAAACTTGCTCGCTTGCCATCATTGAAAGGTAGAGGGCAGGTTTTCATAACTCGCCATTCAGCGGATCACCATAATGGATGATGACATTAGATTTTTTCTATGGCGTGTAAATAATCTATCGCTATTTGGTTAGATATGATTTGCGGCGTTGTGGCTTCATTTGGCGTGTGGGAAATTCGATGCCCGATATGCCCCTCCGCAGCAAGGACAATGCGATGAAAATTGTCGAAATCCGGGACGCCGTCGTTCCGATCGCCTCCGAAATCCGCAATGCCTTCATCGATTTCAGCAAGATGACCGCAAGTGTCGTGGCGGTGGTGACCGATGTGGTGCGGGACGGCAAGCCGGTGGTCGGCTATGGCTTCAATTCGAATGGCCGTTATGCGGCGAGCGGCCTCTTGCGCGAGCGCTTTCTGCCGCGCCTGAAGGAAGCGGCGCCGGAAAGCCTTTTGTCGGATGCCGGCGACAATCTGGATCCGCACAAGATCTGGCGGACGATGATGACCAACGAAAAGCCGGGCGGGCATGGTGAGCGCTCAGTCGCCGTCGGCACCGTCGATATGGCAGTATGGGACGCCGTGGCGAAGATCGCCGGAGTGCCGCTCTACAAGCTGCTTGCCGAGCGCTATGGCGATGGCACGCCCGATGAAAAGGTCTTCGTCTATGCGGCGGGCGGCTATTATTACCCGGGCAAGGACGACAGCGCGCTTGCCGACGAAATGCGCCGCTATCTCGATCTCGGCTATTCGGTGGTGAAGATGAAGATCGGCGGCGAAAGCCTCGCCGACGATTTGCGGCGCATCGAGGCGGTCATCGCCGTGACCGGCGCGGGGAAAAAGCTCGCCGTGGACGCCAATGGCCGCTTCGATCTCGAAACGGCGATCCGCTATGCGGAGGCTTTGGCGCCCTACGATTTGTTCTGGTACGAGGAAGCCGGCGATCCGCTCGACTACGCCCTGCAAGCCGAACTCGCCACGCATTACGACAAGCCGATGGCGACCGGCGAAAACCTCTTCTCCCATCAGGATGCGCGCAATCTCCTGCGTCATGGCGGCATGCGGCCCGACCGGGACTGGCTGCAGTTCGACTGCGCGCTCTCCTACGGCCTCGTGGAATATATGCGCATATTGGCGCTGCTGCCTGAATATGGCTTCTCTTCGCGCAATTGCGTGCCGCATGGCGGGCATCAGATGTCGCTCAACATCGCCGCCGGGCTGCATCTGGGCGGCAATGAGAGCTATCCCGGCGTGTTCGCACCGTTCGGCGGCTTTGCCGACGGCATCCGGGTGGAGGACGGCTATGTGCGCCTCCCGGATGCGCCGGGCATCGGTTTTGAGGAGAAGGCGGCGCTGATCAGTACGATGCGCGAGGCGACCGGAACGTAGGAACAGCTGCGGGCCGAGCTAAAACGCAGCCGCAGCCAATTTGCCCGCATGGTCGCGTATATCGGCCGGCCACGCTTCGATCAAACTTGGAAACGCTGCGCATCCCCTGCAAATAGCGCGCGCAACGCTTCCTCGAAGCCGGGGTGATCGCCGGCCATCGCCGCCATGAAGCGGTAGGCGGTGTCGCGCGCCTTGCGCTTGCGGTCCATGTCTTCATTGGCGCGCCTGGCTTCGTCTACCAGCTTGCGCAGCGCCACGGAGGCTCCGCCGGGCTGACCGTTCAGCCAGTCCCAATGGCGGGGCAGCAGCGTGACTTCCCGGCCGATGACGCCGAGCTTGGGACGGCCCGGGCGTCTGGAGCCCTCCGGCTCCGCCGTCGAGGATGGCGCAGCTTCGCTTTCGGCACGCTGTCTGAGCCGCTGACGCACATCGTCCGCTGACCCGCGAAAATCGACTTCTATGACCTTGGCGGTGGTGTCGTCGAAAATCAGGATCGGCTCCGCTCCGCCGCGATCGATCGCCGCTTTCGCCGCTAGTGCAACCTCGGCAAGCTCGCCACTTGCAATCCGCCTCGATCCTTCGAAGGCGGTGCAACGGCACATCTCGATGGTGTTCATCGCTAAAATTCCCACGAATCTTTGTGGGGTTGAATTACCCGGATAAAATTGCGCCGTCAATATCACCCGGATAAAATATTTGGGCTAATCCGTCTTGGCGACCGTTCGCGCCAGGCGCGGCCGGAAATAGGCTACGCCATTCAGGGTGATCGAGCCGACGAAATAGCCCACGCTCGGCGTGAAGGCATAGGAGGTCTCGGCGACGATCAGGCTGGAATTCGGCTCGGTGAGGCGCTGGCCTCCAGGCAAGGGATATACCGATCCGACGGCAGGTGAGCCGGCCGGATAGCTCCACGCCACGGTGGCCCTGGTGTTGGTGTCGTTCGCCACGACGCTGATGATCCGCATGGAAAACGGCGCCGTGCGGTAGGGCTTGACGATCTCATTGGCGACAATGGCGATATCCTGAAGCTCCGCGTTGGTGACCGAGCGTTCCTGCGAGATGAGATCGGATACTGTGCTTGCGGCGGTGCTGATCTTCCGGTTGACACTGAAGGCCTCGCCGAATTCGACCAGCCCGATGAACAGCAAGAGCATGATAGGAAAAATCAGCGCAAATTCGATCAGCGTGACGCCTTGCTCGGATCGCCTGAAGCGCCGCGCCGCGCCGTAAAGAGGCATCCATCGCCACACATCTCTGCTCACCAGCTCATCCTCGGATACGCTCAATTGTCGGGGAACGGTTCGTTGCGGAAGGCGGCGGACGCCTGCAAAAGCCTGTCCCCGCCGGCCATGTTGGCGATGCTGTAGCTGCTGAGCGCATTGATCAGCGGCCATCGGTAGAATGTCGAAACCAGCACGATCGAACGGGGGCCGCCCGGGCTGAAAGTCAAGCTGTCCTTGAGTTCGCCGTCATTATCGAGCGGCGCGGGCGGGTTGTTCTGAAGCTCCGCGAAGCTGTTGAAGCTGCGGACATCGAGCCGCAAATCGGCGTTGCAGCGCGATAGCAGCACCACCCGGCTGCAAACCAGGTTTTTAAAGGCCGCTTCGCCGCCATTGCTCCTGATTTGGCCGGTGCGGATCTGCCGCGCTGCGTCCGCCGTGGCATTTTCGAGCTCGAAAGTGCCCCAGAATACGAAGCCGACTTCGAAGATGCCGAAAAGGATGACGAAAAACGGGATCATGATCAGCGCAAACTCGACCATGGTTGCGCCACGCTCGCCGCGTATCGCGCCACGCCGGCGCGCGCAAACGGCCGGAACCTGTGTCTGAATCGGCACATCGCCGCAGCAGCAGGCGGGCCTTCATGGCAACAGTCTTGAACAAGCGCTTTGCCCCCATCCCTTTCCTGTAATAACGGCAAGTTTGTCATAGCGCAACGACGGTGGCGCCATCCGCCTCGACTGCTGTTGCAGGCACACACCACCGGGCGGAGTTGGAAACACATGCGCTTTGAATTATGTGTTTTGGCGGATTATGGTATGTTTCCGGCCTAGATCAGCCTCTGGGGGGCTAAATGTTGGGCATTAGTATCCGGACCATCCGGCGCTTTGCGCGTGAGGATCGAGGCGTCGTTCTCATCCTGTTTCTGCTTGTCGTCGTTCCGCTGCTGCTGACGATCGCTATCGTCATCGATTTCAGCCAGACGCTGGTCGTCAAGCGCCAGCTCACCAGCGCAGTCAATTCAGCGGCCCTGTCGCTCGGAACTCTGCCCGAAATCCAGGACCCTGGCGCTCTGCGCGACAAGGCCGACGCCTATATCATGGCGCACTATCCCGAAAAAGCCATCGGCACGCTGCGGTCGGATCTCACCACCGCGGTGCGCAACGGAGATCTGGTCAGCGTCTCGGCGACGGCGGAAATTCCGACCGCTTTTTTGGGCATCACCGGCAAGGACAAATGGACGGTCACGGTCAATTCGAGCGTGTTCCGGCGTGAGAACAAGCTTGAAGTGGTGCTGGTGCTGGACAACACCGGATCGATGGCTGGCAGCAAGCTCGACGCGATGAAATCCGCCGCCAACACCATGGTCGATACGCTGTTCGGCAACGAACAGGTATCCGACAAGGTGAAGATCGGCGTGGTGCCCTTCGCCAATGCCGTGAATGTCAATGTGCCGTCGACCACGCCATGGCTCGATGTGGCCAATCCTGCGCCGATCAATTGGTCGATCATCTCCGACTTGCAAAGCCGCACCAATAGAAGCGTGCTGAGCCTTTTCGGCGGGATCCTTGGGGAGCCGTGGAAAGGCTGTGTCCGCGCGCGGAGCGACCCCTTTGACACTCAGGACACGGAGCCCAATCCCGGGAACAACGTGACTCTCTTCACACCCTATTTCGCGCCCGACGAGGGCTGGGTGGATGTTCGCAACGGCAATAATTTCGTTCTGCTCAATCTGCTCGGCCTGCCCGTTACCAACGTTCTGAAATATTTTTTGCCGAGTCTGCGCCTCGGCGGCGGCTCACCGAACTATAAATGCGGCGAACCGGTTCAGCCGCTGACCAACGACAAGGCGACGATCACCTCGCGCATCAACGCCATGAGGGCGGACGGCAACACCGTCATTCCGGAAGGTCTGGCGTGGGGGTGGCGGCTCATTTCACCCGGCGCGCCGTTCTCGGAGGGCGTCGCCTACACGCAGCAGGATGTGATCAAAGCCATCATTCTGCTGACCGACGGGGAAAACAGCGTGCAGGGGAACGGTTCGTTCGGCTCGTTCTTCACCGCCTATGGCTACAAGAACATTCCCGCCGCCAATAATCAGCTCGGCGCGAACGCCAATGGCACGCTTGATACCAAGACGACGCAGCTCTGCAACAACATCAAGGCTGATAAGGACGGGGACCCCAACGACAAGGATATCCTGCTCTTCACGATCATCTTCAATGTGAATTCCAACGCTATTCAGACACTGATGCGCAATTGCGCAACCGACGAAGGCAAATTCTTCAATTCTCCCGATGAAGAAGATTTGCAGGGCGCGTTTCAAAGCATCGCCGTCGGACTGAATGAGCTGCGTATCGCGAGATAACCCGGCGCGAACGGAGGTGAAAACGCCCACGTTCGCGGGAATGCTCTCGGCGCTTTTCATGCTCCGGCTTAAGCGATCGAGCCTTAATCCGTCCGGCGAGGAACGCTGCGGAAATAGGGCACCGGGCCGCTGCCGTTGTTGGGGCGTTCGGCATCCTTGGCGTAGGGGCCGCGGAAGATGATCCTCAGCGATTGAATGTCGTCCCGGGCCGCCGCGGCCGAAGCCGTCGCCGAGACCGGATAGAAGACGACATCGGCCCTGGCGCCGCCCGAAAGGCTGACGCCGAAACTCGTCTCAAGCACGACCGTTGCGAGCGCCACGCCGGGCTCGCCCTTGACGATCCGGGTCTGCTCCTCGAAATAATCGGTCAGCCATTTGCGCAAGCCGAGATCGGTCGCCGCAAGCTTCAGGCCTTTGCAGTCCAACTGGTTGGTGACGATCTGCTGCATCGTAAAGGATGCGGTCGTAGTGATCGTTTCGGTCGATTTCACGCCGAAATTGAGCGACGGCGTCAACCCCCCGCCGGCGAAGGGTATGACCCCGGCCTTGCCGCCGATACCGGCCTCGCGGCCATTGACCACTTTCAGCGTGAGATCGATGCTGGTCAGTTTCCGGGGATCGATCTGCAGAGCCGCTATCCGGTATTGGGCGTGCTCGATGTAGAAGCCGCTCAACTCGCATTTCAGCCCGTTGATGACTTCGGCCACGGGAATTGTTGCGGCATCGTTGAAATTGGGCATCTCGGCACAGGATGCCAGCGGCCCGAGAAGAATGGGCAGCAGCAATTTTTTGACGCGCGACATCGCCTGCAACATGAAATCGAACTCCGCCAACCCGCTCTCATAGGCAATACCCCGCATCATTACAGTCTGGCCCGCCGGCCTCAAAATCACGGCGTCCGCGGGCGCACAAGAATCTGCCGGGAAGCGGTAGGAAAACCACAAGGTCGGCAGCCTGGAGGTTGCAATCGCCATCAATGCGCATCCTATGCGCGAGCCGTCAGAGGTGCGCGGGCGCGCCCGGCATTGGGAAGCGGCCCTTGATGCGGCGGAACAGGGTGTCGCGCACTTCCCGATAGGCGTTGAGGATCTGCTCGCGGCTGCCCATGGCGGCGGTCGGGTCCATGGTTGGCCAATATTCCGCGTCGATTGCCTGGGTGCGCGTCATCTCCAGTGCCTGGTGGTGGGCCTCCGGCGACAGGCTCACGACCAGATCGAAAGAGGTGTCGTAAAGGTCGGCGATGGCCTGCGGCGCATGCCGTGACAGATCGATGCCGATTTCCTCCATCACCGCGACGGCGAACGGATCGGCCTCGCCGGCGCGCACACCCGCCAATTCCACATAGATCTGCCTGCCCGCCAGATGCCGCAGGATCGCCTCCGCCATCGGTGACCGCACCGCGTTCATGTTGCAGGCGAACAGCACGGCTTTGGGCAATTCCGCGGCTGGCGGCGTCGCATCCAAGGAGGCTATCCTTTCCAATGCAACGCGCAAATCAGGGTGAACAGCCGCCTTGCCGTTTCGAAATCGGTGGTGATCTTGCCTTTCAGCCGCTCGATCAGCAAACCGGCTGCCTTCGTCATGGAGGCCGCGGCGGCCCATGTCCAGCGCTTCGATGCGGCTTGGCGGCGCCGTCTTGATCGCCTCGTAATAGCTCTCGCAGACGAGAAAATAGTCCTTGATCAGCTTGCTGAGCGGCGACAGCGACAGCACGAATGTCGTCAGGGGCGACCGTTCCTCGCTGAAAATGTCGACGACGAGGCGCTTTTCCACGATCGCCAGTTTCAGCCGGTACGGCCCCGCCGTGCCGTCATCGAGGAAAAATTTATTGTCCTCCAGAATATCGAAGATCGCGACCTGGCGCTCGTGCTCGACTTCGGGCGTATTGCGGTCGATCGACGCCTCGTCGAGTTTGATGTCGATGATGAGGGTGCTTCGGTCTTGCGGATCGTTTGCTGCGTTCATCCAAGCGTTCCTGAGGCGTCGCATCCCCGGCGGTCGCCGGGCCGCTCGTTGATGGCGGTTCTATAGCAGATCGCGCCCCGGATTTGTTAGACCGGACGCACCTGTCCCGCCCCGTATACGCAATATTTGAAGCTGGTAAGCTGCTCCACGCCGACCGGACCTCGCGCATGGAACTTGCCGGTGGCGATGCCGATTTCGGCCCCCATGCCGAATTCGCCGCCATCGGCATATTGCGTGGAGGCGTTATGCAGGACGATGGCGCTGTCCACTTCGCGCAGGAAGCGGGTGGCGGCAGCCTTGTCCCGCGTGACGATGGCGTCGGTGTGCTGCGAACCGTAGCGGGCGATATGGGCGATCGCCGCATCAAGGCCCGGAACGGTTTTTACCGCGATGATGGCGTCGAGATATTCGGTGCCCCAATCTTCTTCCGAGGCCGGTTTGACGGAAGGATGCACGGCGCGGGCGGCGGTGTCGCCCCGGACCTCGCACCCCGCCTCGATCAGCGCGCGGATGAGCGGTGCGAGATGTGTCGCGGCGCAGGCCTCGTCGACCAGCAATGTCTCGGCCGCGCCGCACACGCCCGTCCGCCGCATCTTGGCGTTCACGGCGATCTCCTGCGCCATGGCGAGGTCGGCGGCGGCATGCACATAGACATGGCAGATGCCGTCGAGATGCGCGAAGACCGGCACCCGGGCCTCCTGCTGGACGCGGGCCACAAGGCTCTTGCCGCCGCGCGGCACGATCACGTCGATCGCGCCATCGAGCCCGGCGAGCATCATGCCCACCGCTTCACGGTCAGCGCTATCGACGATCTGGATCGCCGCCTCGTCGAGGCCCGCCTGACGCAAGCCAGCAACCAGCGCCGCGTGGATCGCGCGGCTGGAATTCAGCCCATCCGAGCCGCCGCGCAGGATCACCGCATTGCCCGGCCTTGAGGCAGAGGCCGCCGGCATCGGCGGTGACGTTCGGGCGGCTTTCATAGATCATGCCGATGACGCCGAGCGGCACGCGCACCCGCTCGATAGTGAGGCCGTTCGGGCGCATCCAGGCGGCGATGACATCGCCGACCGGATCGGGCAATTCGGCGATTTCCTCCAGGCCCAGCGCCATGGCTTCCACGCGCGCCGGGGTGAGTGTCAGCCGGTCGATGAATGAGCCGGCGCGGCCCGCTTGACGCGCCGCCTCGATATCGATGGCGTTGGCGACAAGGATTTGCGCATCGAAATTGCGCAGCATTGCCGCCATGGCGAGCAGCGCGCCGTTCTTCGCATTGGTCGACGTCAAAGCCAGCGTGGCCGCCGCAGCTTTCGCCGCGCGGGCGATTTCGCGCATCTGACCGGCGAGGTCCTGGCCGTCGGCCATCTCCTGCTTCGGCATGCTCACGATAGCCATGTCAGCTCCTGTTCAGCGCCATGTCGTCCCGGTGGATCATTTCCGAGCGGCCACGGTAGCCTAAAATGCCCTCGATTTCACCGCTCTTGCGGCCGATCAGGCGTTCGGCGTCACCGCGCGCATAGGCGACCAGTCCGCGCCCCAATTCGCGGCCATCGGCATCCTTGATGACCACCGCGTCGCCGCGATCGAACGTGCCCTCGATCCGGGTGACGCCAGCCGGCAGCAGGCTCTTGCCGGCATCGAGCGCCGCCCGCGCGCCCGCGTCGATGGTGATGATCCCGCGCGGCTCCAGCGACCCGGCGATCCAGCGTTTACGTGAGACCACGGGCGTCGTCGAGGCGAGGAACCATGTGCAGGGAGCGCCTTCGCCCAGCGCCCGCAAGGGATTGGAAATCTTGCCGCTGGCGATGACCAGATTGGCGCCCGCCGCCACGGCGATCTTCGCCGCGACGATCTTGGTGACCATGCCGCCGCGCGACAACTCGCTGCCCGCGTCGCCTGCCATGGCTTCGATCGCGGGCGTGATTTCCTGTACCACGTCCAGCCGGCTTGCTTGCGGGTCGAGCGCGGGCGGGGCGGTGTAAAGTCCGTCGATGTCGGACAGCAGCACGATGCAGTCCGCGCTCATCATCGAGCCGACACGGGCGGCTAACCGGTCATTGTCGCCATAACGGATTTCGGCGGTGGCGATGGTGTCGTTCTCATTGACGACCGGCACGGCACCGAGCGACAGCAGCGTCGAGATGGTGCTGCGCGCGTTGAGATAGCGGCGACGCTCTTCCGTCTCGCCGAGCGTCAGCAGGATCTGCGCCGCGTTGATGCCGCGCTCGGCAAACATCGCCTGATAGGCGTGGGCAAGCGCGATTTGGCCGACGGCCGCCGCCGCCTGGCTTTCCTCCAGCTTCAGCGGCCCGGCGGGCAGTCCAAGAGCACGGCGCCCGAGCGAAATCGCGCCGGACGAAACGATGATGACGTCGCGTCCCGCGGCCCTGAGACCGGCTATATCGTCCGACAATGCCGCCAGCCATTCGGCCTTGAGCTTGCCGCTGTCTCTTTCCACGAGCAGCGCCGAGCCGATCTTCACGACGATACGGCGCGCGCCGCTCCATTCCTTGCGCATCTGACAGCCCGGGCGTTGGTCACTTGGCATGGCGATAGTCGCACAGGACAGGTGGCGCAAGGCAATTATGAGCGCCGCCGCGCTTGACACGCGGGCGGGTGGCGCGTATTTAACCATATAGTTGACAACTGATTGGTTAAATACAGATGGCCACGGACCGCCTCAGCGCCACGCTCTTTGCCCTTGCCGACCCGACACGCCGCGGAATTCTCGCGCGGCTGGCGACGGGCGAGGCGAACGTCAAGGAACTCGCGGAGCCCTATCAAATGAGCCTCGCGGCGGTATCGAAGCACCTGAAAGTCCTTGAGGGCGCGGGGCTCATCTCGCGCGGACGCGAAGCCCAATGGCGCCCCTGCCGGCTCGAGGCCGAACCTTTGCGGGATGTTTCGGAGTGGCTGGAGGCGTATCGCCGCTTCTGGGATCGCAGCCTCGACGGCCTCGCCGACTATCTGAAGGTCATGCAGCGCGACGGCTCCGAGCCCGGCGAATGAGCGGGCCAACCCAGCAATTTCATCGTGAGCAAAAGGAAAGGCACTCCCCATGCATGCAGTCACCGAACCGCTTTCCAAGGACGAAGCCGTCATCGTCATGCGGCGAACCATGGACGCGCCGCGCGAACTGGTGTGGACGGCGTTCACCACGCCGAAACACGTGATGCAATGGTATGGCGGCCACGGCTTCACCAATCCGGTCTGCGAGATGGACGTGCGGCCCGGGGGCCATTGGCACCACGTCATGCGCACGCCCGATGGCACCGAATTCACGTTCGATTTCGTGTTTCTGGAGGTGGTGAAACCGGAGCGGCTCGTCTGGCAGAATGCCGATCACGGCAAGCGCGCGGCGGGCGGCCCGCCGACTTGCGTGAACACGATGACGTTCAAGGACCTCGGCGATAAGACCGAGTGGCAACTCGTCGCGCGCTTCAACTCGATTGCGGAACGCGACACCGCATCGCAGATGGGCTTCACCACGATGGTGGATCAGGGCAGCGAAAAGCTTGCCGCACTTCTGAAGACGCTTTGAGGGCGCCGCCCTCTCCGTCGGCGCTACGGCGCCGGCGGAATGCGGTTCCGGAATATGTCCGGTGCGGGGGCTGGAACCGGATGCGAAGCTGAGCGCCACGCCTAAAGCTTTTCCGGATTGCTCGGAACGACTTTGACAATTTTGCCGCGCGGCTTTCCAGTCGCCACGTTGATCAGAAGGATGTCTGCGCCCTGCTTTTCGTAACGCGTGCACGGATTATTCGGCATCTCCTTCCAATCGATACATAGCGTGTTGTCTTTGACCGTCCACGGACCATGCCAAATCGCGCCTTTCG
Source organism: uncultured Alphaproteobacteria bacterium (assembly GCA_963842775.1). Lineage (GTDB taxonomy): Bacteria > Pseudomonadota > Alphaproteobacteria > Rhizobiales > Rhodomicrobiaceae > R-RK-3. Next base: position 266,148 of record CAWJHQ010000002.1, read on the forward strand.
GCGTCTTAAAAGTCGCCGTGCCGTCGGCATTGTAATAGATAATTCCTTCACCCGTGCCGGCGGCGGGAGTGTCGAGCGCGAGGTAGGAGGTATTCCCCGATATGAGGGCTTTGATTTCCGCGCCTGTCATTTCGCTTGCGTGCGCGGCCGTCGCGCAGAGGGCCAGGCTCGCGGCCAGAACAATCGCGTTCTTGAACATCTCGCTCCCCTTCTTCCGATTGGCTTTGCATTCGACGCCTTGATGATCCTCAGGTCGCCAGCCCAGCAAGCCACCGGAGAACCCGTCGCGCTTCCCTCAAATGGGTGAGGCGAGCGCACCGGAAGGTCGCGTTCGCGGCGCAAGGAATGGGGCCGACGGCTCACGCGCGCGCCCAAAGGTTGGGTCACGCCAAAAGACGGTTTGATGGCAGCGCTGTCACCCGCGCCACAAATCGGGATTTCGGAGCTTCATTTTCTGAGTTTCCGAGCCGCGTAACGCTGATCCCGAGCTGCCTTTCTTTCTTTTTCGAGGGCGGCTTCACGCTCCGCGGCCAGGGCCGCCTCGCGCAGCTTTTCGGCGGCGCGCTCCGCGTCTTCCTCGGCCTTTCGCAGTTTTTGCGCAGCTTTCTCCTCCTCGCGCTTTGCGGCGCGAGCCTTGCGGAGTTCCGCCGCGGCGGCTCTAGCCGCTTGTTTTTCGAGTTGGGCGGGGTCGTCCGCGGAGGGGCGCTGTTCGAATTTTTTCAGATTATCTTGTTTGGCCTTCGCTGCTGTGTTCAGCCGCTCGGCAAATCCTTTGGCTTTGAAGTCTTTCATCTTACGCTATCCGATCGAATGTTTAAGTCGTTGATGTTGGTCTGCGCCGCGTACGGACGTGAAATTGGTACAAGCGTGCGGCAGAGCACGGAGTTCATGTCTGGATCACAAAAGCTTTGCGCCGAATGACGGATCAACGTCAACCCCGGACACCCCCACAGCGTGCCCGTTAAACCGGCAACGGCCCCGTCGTGCCATTGGCGATCAGCGTCTTGCCCTGGCCATCTTCCAGATCGAGGTCCTCGATCCTGCGGCCGCGGCTGGCGATCTTGTCGGTGGAGGTGAGGATTTTCTCTACATCGCCGCCGAGCAGGCCGAAATGCTTCTGGAAATCCAGCACGCGTTCTTTCAAACGGCCGACATCGGTCATCAGCATGACGACCTCGCGCTGAATGAGGCCCGGCCTGTTCGCGCATGCGCACGTCCTTCATGATGGACTGCATGGTCTGCACTGCCAGCATCAGCATGTTCGGCGATACGATCACGATCCGCGCGCGGTGGGCCTTCTGCAGCAAATCGGGGAAATGCTCGTGCAGATCGGCGTAGAAGCTTTCCGACGGCACGAACATCAGCATCGTGTCCTGGGTCTCGCCTGGCAACGCATATTTCGCGGCGATATCGTCGATATGCTTGCCGATATCGACGCGCACGCGCCGGACCGCTTCTTTCCGCAGCAATTCGTCATGTGCGGTGCGCAGCGCCTCGAAAGCTTCCAGCGGAAATTTGGCGTCGACGACGATGCCGGCGGATGAGCCCGGCAGATGAATGACGCAATCGGGCCGCTTGCCGTTCGAGAGCGTCGCCTGGAACGAGTAGGCGTCGCGCGGCAGGCCGTCCTGAATGATGGTTTCCATCCGCAATTGCCCGAAGGCGCCGCGCTGCTGCTTGTTCGCCAGAATGTCCTGCAGTGAGACGACCCGCGTCGAAAGCTCGGTGATATTGCGCTGTGCGGTGTCGATGACGGCCAGACGCTCATTCAGTTTCGACAGATTTTCTGACGTTTTCCGCGTGGTTTCTTCCAGATTTCCGCCGATATTCTGGCTGACGCGGTCGAGCCGTTCATGGATGGCGCGGCCCAGCTCAGCCTGGCTGGTCCCGGCGACTTCCGCCATGGTCTGCAAACGGCCCTTCAGCGCGGCGACTTCCATCTCGATCATGCGCGCCTCCGATTGGCGCAGCGCCGCCTCTTTCGCGCGCTCCCGGCCGTTCAGCCAGACGATGACGATCAGAGTCAGTAGACCGGCAACCGCAATCACCGATATGATTGCGAAGACCAGAAGCGGATCGATTTCGATGCCGCGGACGACCCAATGCTTTGCTAGTTCCATAACGCCCCCTGAGACCCTGCCCCCGCACCCTAAGGTGATTCTGTGACGAACGAAACGCGAACGGGTCCGGCATCCAAAGCAGAGAGCGTCTTATTGACCACGCCAGGTATTCCGCTTATCTGACGGCCATGGCGAAGCTTCCGATCATTTTATTTCCCGATCCGATCCTGCGGAAAACCGCATTGCCGGTGGAGCGCGTCGACGAGGGCACCGTGCGGCTGCTCAACGACATGCTTGAGACGATGTACCGCGCGCCCGGAGTTGGGCTCGCAGCGCCGCAGGTCGGCGTTTCGCGGCGGCTTTTCGTCATGGATCCGGCGCGGGACCAGGAACCCGCCGCGCCGCGCGCTTTTCTCAATCCGGAGATCGTCGCATCGGGCAATGAAATGCGCCTCTATGAGGAAGGCTGCCTGTCGATCCCGGAAATGTTCGCCGAGGTCGAGCGTCCGGCCGCCGTCGTGGTGCGCTATCTCAGCCTCGAAGGCGAGATGCGGGAGGAGCGGCTCGAAGGCCATGCCGCCACGATCGCGCAGCACGAAATCGATCATCTGAACGGCGTGCTCTTCATCGATCATCTGTCCCGGCTGAAACGCGACGTGCTGGTGCGAAAATTCCGCAAGGCGCGCCGTGACGAAACGCCGGCATGACGCCGTGAGCCTTCCGGTTTTCGTTCCGGGCGGACCAGTGTAGTCTCAGTCCGTACCGGCCTTCGGGGGGAGAGCCGGCTTCCATTACAACAGGCTCCGAGGCATGGTTCCATTGCGCGTCATTTTCATGGGCACACCCGATTTCGCGGTGCCGCCGCTCAGCGAGCTGCTGGTCACCGGCCACGACGTGCTTGCCGTGTATACGCAGCCGCCCAGGCCTGCGGGACGGGGAATGGCGGCGCGCAAATCACCGGTGCATCATTTCGCCGAAGAAGCGGGCATTCCGGTGTTTGCGCCGAAATCGCTGAAGAAGGCCGACATCCAGAACGAGTTCTATGCCCATGACGCCGACGTGGCCGTGGTGGCCGCTTACGGACTGATCCTGCCGAAGCCCATTCTCGAAGCCCCGCGCTTCGGCTGCCTCAATATTCATGCCTCGCTGCTGCCGCGCTGGCGGGGAGCGGCGCCGATCCAGCGCGCCATCATGGCCGGCGACCCCGAGACCGGCATCGTCATCATGCAGATGGATGAAGGGCTCGATACCGGTCCGGTCTGCATCGGCGAACGGATGCCGATCGGTCAGGACATGACGGCCGGCGAGCTTCACGATGAATTGTCGCTGAAAGGCGCCAAGCTGATCGGACGCGCCCTGGAGCGTCTGGGAGAAGGGCGGCTCAGCTGCCGTCCGCAGCCCGCCGAAGGCGCGACTTATGCCGCCAAGATTGCCAAGGAGGAGGAGCGTATCGATTGGACGCTGCCCGCGATCCAGGTGCATAATCGCATACGGGCCTTGTCGCCGCGGCCCGGCGCATGGTTCGAAGCACTGCTTTCGGGCCGGATGGAGCGCATCAAGGTGCTGCGCTCGGTCGTCGTTCCCGGACGCGGCGAGCCAGGGAGGCTGATCGACTCGCAACTGACCATTGCCTGCGGTCAGCACGCCATACGCTTCACCAGGGTGCAAAGGGCGGGGAAAAAGCCGATGCTCGGCGCGGAGTTTCTGCGCGGCTTCCCGTTAGGGCACGGCACGCATTTCAGCTGCAGTTCCGGTGCCGTAGCCATGCTCGCTTGTGCGTCACGCCCCAGGAATGCGCGCCCGCTGATGCCCACAGCCGCGTATCGCGTACCAGCCGCCGATCAGCAGGAAGGTGCCGAACCAGGCTCCCAGCACGATTCCGCTGAGGGCGAACGGCCAGCTCAACGCCAATAGCGATCCGGCGGTCAGGCCTTGACCGATCGTGCAGCCGCCGGCGAGCGCGCCGCCAAAGCCCATGAGCGAAGCGCCCAGAAGATGCCTTTGCATCTCCTGATGTGCATCGAATGCTTCCCAGCGGAAATCGTGCGCGACCAGGGCCGAGATGAACGAGCCGACAATCACACCGAAGGCGGTCATGGTGCCGAAGGCGGCAAGGCTCTCCTCGGCATAGAGCGCGCCGAACGGTAATTTTGCGAGGGGACCGATAAAGGTGAGGCTCTGGGGCATCTGACCGCTGGACAGCGTATCCGGGAACACCCCTGTCACCATCCAGCTGGCGGCAACGAGCAGGCCCAGCGCCACCCCCGCCACGAGCAGGCGGCGAGCGGCCCATAAGCGCCGGTCGCTCAGCGCCCAGATCAGCAGTCCGCAGGCGATGGCTGCCGAAACCCAGATCCGGCTGCCCCCCAGGCCGACCAGCTCCAGCGCGGTCGGCAAATCCGCGGGGACGGGAGGCAGTGAGGGCAGGCTCTCGGTAAGGAACAGGCGGGTTCCCACCAGCGTCCCGTAAAGTGAGGCGAACGCCACCGCGCCGGTCAAGAGGATGGCGACAAGGCTGCGGAGATCACCGCCGCCGAGCCTGACGAGGCAGCCGAAAGCGCAAGTGCCTACGAGGGCCATGCCAAATCCGAAAATGGCGCCGCCAAGCGCAATCGCGAGTGGGGACGCCGCGCCGGATATATAAGGCGTCGTCTGGACGTTGAGCAGGCCGGCAAGAATGAGCGCCTGGGTGATGGCAATGGCGATGCCGAGCCCGGCGGCGATGGCTTTCACCCGCCTGGCGTCACCGCCGAACAGCAAGCTCTCGAGTGCTCCGAACGTGCACAGCTTGGCGCGGCGTACTGCAAAACCTCCGATTATTCCAATGGCGAAAGCAAAAACGAGAACAGTGTTCTGCGAAAATAGATCCATAATATGCTTTCGCGCGGAGCTTCAGGATCGGCTTGAGGAATTCTTCCCCGGCGTCGTCCTTATCTCTGCAAAAAATCTCGTAAATCAGTTCAATCATTCGGCGAACATCGTCATTCGCAAGGCTGTAATACATTGTCTTGCCGTCGCGGCGGGTCTTGACGAGTTCATCCATTCGGAGGCGCGCCAATTGCTGCGAAACGGTCGGCTGCCGAAGCGCGAGGATGTTTTCCAGGTCGGTGACCGAACGCTCACGCTCAGCAAGCAGGCATAATAGCAACAGCCGGCTCTCATGCGAAAGCGCTTTCAGAAAATCGCTGGCGGCCCGCGCCTTTTGCATCAACCGCTCCAAATCCGGCGAGTAATCTATCGAAGATCTGAGAGTTTGTTCAATATCGGGCGATAAAATTGCTGTTTGCTTTGGCATAGCGTAACTATTTTCACGATCTGATCGAAGCTTCATCCCCATCGGCAATGTCCGGCGCGACATTGCTCGTCTCCGTCAGGCAGCGCGTTGCGAAGCACCATCAGGGCGCCGTTTTCCGGCACCGCGCCAACTCCTGATTCTACCATCGTTGTATGCAGCGGATCAGCGGATATATACGTGCGCCAGTGCGTTTTACCACAGCGTTTTACGATTTTATCACGGCTGAGGCAAATTTTGTCACATTCGGCTCGCGAGATGTGTCCACTTTGCCCATCGCGGACGTTCTCCTTATATTCATCCGGCGAAATTTGCCTTAATAAGTGTTCAACCCATGCGTGAGGGCGGGCCCAGGCCGTTTTCTATACGGTGGCTGTGCTGTGAGCCCGTCGAAGATGCGGTCGCCGCAGCTGGTCTCAGGAGGTTTAATGTGTGACGAGTTTGATACACCTTCGAGGCGCGTGGTGCTCGTGGCCGGCGGAGCGGCGATATTGGCGGCGGCGCTTGCGCCTTGGGAGGCCCTGGCCGACGTTACAGCGACCGAAACCGAACTGAGGCGGCTGTTCGGCAATCGTCCCATGAGCCAAGACAAAATCACGCTCGATGTTCCCCGGATCGCCGAGAGCGGTCTGGTCGTGCCGATAAGCGTCATCGTGGACAGCCCGATGACCGTTGACGACTATGTGAAGGCCGTGCACCTCTTTGCGGATGGCAATCCGGCGCCCGCTGTCGCAAGCTTCTATTTCACACCGGCGAACGGCAAGGCAGTCGCGTCAAGCCGGATGCGGCTGGCGAAGAGCCAAAGCATCATCGCGGTCGCCGAGATGTCGAATGGGGCGCTCCACACGACCAGGTCGCAGGTCAAGGTGACGATCGGCGGCTGCGGCAGCTAGCGCGAGCCGCTGGCACTAAAATCGGAGACGGTGATATGGCGATCGCTCACACCCCCCGCGTGCGCGTGCCGAAAGACGTGAAGGCCGGCGAAGTCGTCGAAATCAAGACGCTGATTTCGCACGAAATGGAAACCGGCCGCCGCAAAGACAGTTTCGGCTTGGGCGTGCCGCGCAAGATCATCAATAGCTTCGTCGCCAGGTTCAACGGCCAGGAGGTTTTCCGCGCGGCCTGGCATCCCTCAATTTCCGCCAACCCTTACCAGTCGTTCTTCCTCAAGGCGACCGAGAGCGGCGTTCTGGAATTCACTTGGAGGGACGATGACGGCACGGAATATAGCTGCACGGCCCAACTGAACGTGATCGCCTGACCCGAGCAAATCCGCATCCGCGCATCTTGCGGACCTGTTATCCACCAAGGCTTCGCCGCCACCGCGTCAGCCGGGGGCTTTCGCCTTTAATCTCGCCGCGCGCGTGCCTATAGTGTGGCCATGACAAAGACCATTGCCGTTAAGTCGCAGCAGGCGACATGTCCCGAGCCGCAGCCGGTAAAGGCGGGCGATCATGTTTATCTGATCGACGGCTCGACCTATATTTTCCGCGCCTATTTCGCCATGTTCAAAGCCGCGCAGGCGCGAGGCCGCAGTTTTACCCGCTCGGACGGTACGCCTGTCGGCGCGGTGATGACCTTTTCCAACATGCTCTGGAAGATCCTGCGGGAAGGTATCGACGACGGCAAGCCGACGCATCTTGCAGTGATCTTCGACCATTCGGCCGAAACATTCCGCAATGCGGTCTACGACAAATACAAAGCCAACCGCGATGCGCCACCGGACGAGCTGGTGCCGCAATTCCCGCTGATCCGCGACGCGGTGCGCGCCTTCGGCCTGTTGCCCATCGAGCTGGAAGGGTACGAGGCCGACGATCTCATCGCGACCTACGCGAAGGAAGCTGTCGCCGCAGGCGCGCATGTGACGGTGGTCTCCGGCGACAAGGATTTGATGCAGATCGTCGGACCGTCGGTCTCGATGTACGATCCGATGCCGGGCAATGAGCGCCGCATCGGCCCGGACGAGGTTGTCGCGAAATTCGGCGTCGGGCCGGAACGCGTCGTCGATGTGCAGTCGCTTTGCGGTGACCCCACCGACAACGTGCCGGGCGTTCCGGGGATCGGCGTCAAGACGGCCGCCCAGCTCATCTCCGAATTTGGCGATCTCGACACGCTGCTCGCCAATGCCGCGAGCATCAAGCAGACCATGCGGCGCGAACGCCTGCTGGAATTCGCCGATCAGGCGCGCATGAGCCGCGAGCTTGTCCGCCTGAAGGACGACGTGCCGCTGACAATTCCGCTTGCCGAGACATGCATCAGGGATGTGGAGCCGAGGCCGTTGCTGGCCTTCATGCGGATGATGGAATTTACCACGCTGACAAAGCGCGTCGCCACCGCATTCGGCGTCGACCTTCCCGACATGACGGAGGAGAAACCGGCGCCCGTCCCCGCTACGCCGTCGCCGCCGGTTGCGGAAGCAGCCCCCGCGGCCGACGCCAACATGCCGGCCGAGCTCGCAGCCAAAGCGCAAAGCCGAAATCCGCGCCATCCCATTCAATATTTCCGCCTACGAGACGGTGACCGATCTGAACCGGCTGCGGGAATGGATTGCCGCTGCGGTCGAGCAGGGCTATGTCGCCATCGATACGGAAACCACCTCACTCGACGGGATGCGTGCGGAGCTTGCGGGCTTCGCGCTGGCGCTGACGCCGGGCCGCGCCTGCTACGTGCCGATCGCCCATCGCGCCGCCAGCGACGGCCTCGATCTGGAGGGAACCGGCGACATCGTGCAGGCGCCGTTCGACGAGGCGCTAAAGCTGCTGAAGGGGCTCGCCGAGGATGAGGGCGTCCTCAAAATCGGACAGAACGTCAAATACGACATTCAGGTTCTGCGCCGTCACGACATCAATCTGGCGCCGATCGACGACACCATCCTTATGTCCTACGCGCTCGACGCAGGCATCGGCCCGCATGGCATGGACGAGCTGTCGCAGCGCCATCTCGGGCATAAGCCGATTGCTTATAAGGATGTGTGCGGAACCGGCAAATCGCAGGTGACGTTCGACCGCGTCAATGTTGCCAAGGCAACCGAATACGCCGGCGAAGATGCCGATGTGACGCTACGGCTCTGGCATATTCTGCGCCCGCGCCTCGCGGCTGAAGGCGTCTCTGCGGTTTACGAAAGGCTGGAACGGCCGCTCGTCCAGGTGCTGGCCGAGATGGAATGCGCCGGCGTCAAGATCAACCCCGGCCTTCTCTCAGGGCTATCGGGGGAACTGACCAAATCGCTCGCTAATATCGAAGCCGAAATCTACGAACTCGCAGGCGAGAAGTTCAATGTCGGCTCGACCAAGCAGCTTTCCGAGATCCTGTTCGGCAAACTTGGCTATGCGGGCGGCAAGCGGACGGGAGGCGGCGCGTGGAGCACCGGGGCCACGGTGCTCGACGATCTGGCGACCAGCGAGAGCCTGACCGAGGAAGCGCGGCGCTTGCCCGTCAAGCTGCTCGAATGGCGCCAGCTTTCGAAGCTGAAAAGCACCTACACCGATACGCTGCCCGGCTTTATTCATCCCAAGACCGGCCGCGTCCATACCTCCTATGCGCTGGCGTCCACTTCGACCGGGCGGCTTGCCTCCACCGATCCGAACCTGCAGAACATTCCGATCCGCACGGCGGAGGGCCGGAAGATCCGCATGGCGTTCATCGCCGAGTCGGGGCACAAGCTGATTTCGGCGGATTACAGCCAGATCGAATTGCGGGTTCTCGCCCATGTCGCCGACATTCCGGCGCTGAAGCAGGCCTTTGCCGACGATCTCGACATTCACGCCATGACCGCCTCTGAAATGTTCGGCGTCCCGATCCAGGATATGCCGGGCGAAGTTCGCCGGCGCGCGAAGGCGATCAATTTCGGCATCATCTACGGCATTTCGGCGTTTGGCTTGTCGCAAAATCTGGGGATTTCGCGCAGCGAGGCCGGCGATTACATCGCCAAATATTTCGAGCGTTTCCCCGGCATCCGCGCCTATATGGACGCCATGCGAAACCGCGCCCGCACCGACGGTTATGTGACGACCATATTCGGACGCAAGATCCATTTCCCGGACATCACAAGCTCAAATCGCGCGATGCGCAGCTTCTTCGAGCGCGCGGCAATCAACGCGCCGATCCAGGGCTCGGCCGCCGACATCATCCGCCGCGCCATGATCCGCATTCCGGACGCGCTGCGATCGGCGGGTGTTTCGGCACGCATGCTGCTGCAAGTGCATGACGAACTGGTCTTCGAAGCGCCCGACGGGGAGGTCGATGCGACGATGGAGGTCGCCCGGCGGATCATGGAGCGCGCGGCCGAACCCGCAGTCGCGCTCGCGGTCCCGCTCAGGGTCGATGCCCGCGCTGCTCTGAATTGGGACGAGGCGCACTGAGGCAGCACGGGCGCGCATTCAAACGGCATTCAGATGTCGGCCGGTAAAGCGGCTTTCATCTGATCCGGCAGTAAGTGGCATCGCCTTGGGGGGATCAAAACCAGCGGCGGGCAAAGGGACATGTACGAGTGGGGGAGGTCGCTTAGGATGCAGCATGCTCAGGCGCAGTCGCAGGATGGCTACGGACAATCTCAGTCGCAGAAGGTGAACCGTTTCTGGCGGCCGGCTGCAATCGGCGGCGTGCTGCTCGCTCTCACCGGCTTCTATGAGCCGATCAAGGACCTCTACCTCAAATTCTATAATCCGGATTATCGGGGGCTGCGCTCGGTGCGCTTCGCCGCGCGCCAATTGGAGCTCGCCGACAGGAATGCCGCGTGTTTTCTGGAAATGCAGCGCACCAAGGTGCAGATCAACCCGGATCTCGCCATTTCCTACGGCGCTTGCCCCAACCGCAATGTGCATATCGGCGTCTATCCGAAGAATCAGGCCGCCTATCAGCGCTGGCTGGAGCCGAATCTCGACGCCGAAGCGCGCGTGGCGGGGCTGTTCCCGCAGGCGTTTGCCGGATTTTCGGGCGTGCTGCCTGCTCCGCTCGGGAGAGACGCCTTTCGTGCTGCCCGCACAGATGGCCCTGAAAACCGTATGCCAGAACTGGCACAATGCGCAGCGCACGAAGATCGACCGGATCACCGATGAAGGCGGACAGTGCTATTTCGAGCGCGTCAACGTGCTCTCCGGTGTCGTCGAGGTGCGCGAAACCGTGCCATGCAATTCGCAATGCGAGTCGATATCGAAGACGTTCAATTGAAAAAGCCGAATACAGGATCGATATCAGCTGTATGAGCCAGCGGTCAGCCGAGACGATCTCAATCGATGAGATCATCGAGAATTTCTCCCTCCTGGACGATTGGGAGGACCGGTATCGCTATGTCATCGAGCTCGGAGGGGGATTGGAGCCGCTGCGCGATGCGGAGCGATCGCCCGAAACCAAGGTTCGTGGCTGCGCCAGCCAGGTCTGGCTGGTCTCTCAGGCCGAGGCGGCCGGGGCGAACGGCTCAATTCTGCATTTTCGAGGCGATAGCGACGCGCATATCGTTCGTGGGCTGATCGCGATCCTCTTCGCCATCTATTCCGGCAAGACCGCGCGCGATATTCTGCGCATCGACGCCGAGGCGCTGTTTTCGCGGCTGGGGCTGCGCGAGCATCTCACCCAGCAGCGTTCCAACGGGCTTGCGTCGATGGTGGAGCGCATCCGCGCCGACGCTAAGGCCGCGCTCGGCAGTGCGCCGGTGTCATGAGGCTTCCTCGATGCCGGTGATCTTCGGCCGGTAATCCTCGGTTCCCCAATGCTGAAGGCGGCGTTTCAGCCCCGCCGTCAACTGCCCCTCCTGCACCAGCCCATAATGACGCGCCAGCCGCGTCAGCGCGATCTGCAGGATGACCTTGCCGGAACGCTGCGGCCAGCCTTCGGTCTTTTCAGCCTCTTCCAAACCCTTCAGATGGCAGCACACATCGACGAGGATGCCTGACAATTCCGGCCCGACCGCCGCGATCGCGCGCACGACCCGCTGACGTGCGGCAAGCACATTGTCGGCAAGCGCGGCGGCGTCGTTCTGCGAGGCGCCGTTTCCGGAGCGGCCGGCGGCTGGGTTCCAACTCGCCGTGACCTTGGCTGTCAACCCGGCGAAATGATAGTCGGCGCGCAGCCGCTCGCCCGCTTCGAACTGGAATGCGGCAAGCAGCGGCGCGCCGCTCTTGTCCTTGCGGCTGGCGAGCCAGGCCAGAGGGCTTTCGGCATTGTTGACGATCGCCGGGCGCTTTACCCCTTCGAAATCGATAATGCGCGCTTCCCGCGCCTGATGCTGGGCCTGATAGGGTTGGGCGGCAGAAAGCGCGCGCTTCAGCCAGGCCAATCCCGAGGCCGACAGCCGATAGCCTTCCGGGCAGGGCTCGACCAATCCCCGCGAAAGCCATTCGCTCAACTCCGCTCGCGATGCAGTCAATACACGGGCGGGACGCTCGCTGCCGGAAATAACCGCGTAGTCTTCTTCTTCGGCGCCGTCGGAAAAAGCTTGTCTACAGACCAGATGACTGCCATGTGTAGCCAAACGCCGGAAAACTGCCAATTCTCTGTTATCATTCATTTTTCGGTCACATCATGGTTTACATTATTGGTCAGTATGCCGAACGTTGCATATCGCTCCCGGAGATCGGCTCCGCATGGCGCGGTCAGAGCGGCGGCGAGAACAGTCAACGCGCGATCGATGATTTGGTCGTCGCGAAGGTCTTCGATGACGCTGCAGGCATGCGCAACGGTGGTGCGATCGCGGCCGAACAGCTGACCGACCTGGGTGAGAGAGAGACGAAATGCCACGTGCGCGAGATACATCGCCATCTGCCGGGCCAGGGAAATCGGCGCGGCGCGGCCTCGCGAACGCAGCGCCGAGGCGGGAATTCGGAAGACCGATAAAACACAGTGTTCGACTAATTTATGGATATGGCTACTATATATTGATGTCTCACGAGCGTGTGCATACAACTTACCGTGCAAGGGGGTGCCTTGCGTCAAATCAGGGAAGTCCACCAAACCAAATCTCCCCAAGAGCTTGAGAGCCAATCGCAACTGTCAATCTCACGGCTTCGTGGACGGGTGCGGCGGCTCTCTTGTGCCGATCGCTAAAATTTACGGCAAAAGTTACAAGCGGGGATAAATCTTCAGCAGAAAATCTCGTCTACAGTGAAAAAAGAGTAAGAGTACGCGAGATGCAAACCAGAATTAGAGAGTTTCGGAAGCTGCGGGGCATGACGCTCAAGGAGCTTGCCGACAAGATCAAGACGACCCCGCAGACTGTGCAGCGGCTCGAAACGGCGAATATGACCGTCTCGACCGATTGGCTGGAGAAGATCGCGCGGGCGCTGCTGGTCGAACCGGCGGACCTGATCGGCAACCGCTCCAGCCGCGAAATCCGGCTGATCGGACGCGTCGGCGAGCAAGGCCGGATCAACCGGGTCCTGGATTCCCAGACCAGCGTCATCCATCTCGAGGTCCCGGCGGATAATCCGATCGCGGCCCGGCTCGATACGACAGTCGGTTATTTCGAAGCGGGGACCGTGCTGATCGCCAACCGGCTACGCGACGAGGATGTCGACAACGCCCATGGCGTGGACTGTCTCGTTGCGGTTGTCGATGGGCCGATTTTGCTGCGCCGCATGATCCGCGGCCGCAATGGCGGCTGGACCCTCGTGCCGCATGATAGCGGTGGTGAAATTCAATATGATCAGACGATCGCCTGGGCCGCCAGGATCATCATGTCGATAAGGTATTTTTAAGCCTCCGGCGAAATAGGCGCGCTGAACTTATCCCCGCCGGTTTCACCCGTGGCACGCTCCGTTGAGAAGAACAACGGAGCATTTGATGAAGACTCTTCACGGAAACCTAACCCAGAAACCACCGCTTTCCGCGCAGAAACCTGCCACGCCGCCGCCCTATGACCGCCTATCGCAATTGCCGAGGCTGATTGGCCTCTGGCCTTCCGAGATGCAGGATTTTTCGGCGGCGGGAACCCTGAAGATTCTGGCACTGCTCCGCAAGGCATTGCGATCGGAACGATCGCGCGGGCGCTCGGGCCATTGGACCTATGATCTGAATCGCCATCTTGCGCTTGCCGCGAGCCTCAAGGCCGAACGGGCACATTTGCGCGAATTGGACGGCGCGCCAGTCGCACCGCAGCGCACGACAAGGAGCGCAAAGGCGCCGCAAGCCGGGAAAATCCTGCATTTGCCTGCGGCAGCTACCAAAAGCAGGCACGTCGCTGCATTGAAGATTTCGCCCAGCTTACGCGGCGCGGATCAACCCGTGTTCTTATTGCCGATCTTGGTCGAATCCAGCTCGTAGGCGACGCTGACCGGAAGGGTGACATCGTGACAGAGGATTTTGTTGACCGCTGCGCCGTCATCCGACAGCGGCAGGCGCATCCAGAACAGCACGACATGGTCGCGATCTGCGACCGGGCCTTTGATGGCGCCCTGCATCGGCACTTTTTCGTCGATCACCCGGCGGTAGACCGCGAGCCAATAATTGCGCTTCTCACCGAATTCCAGGTCGAAAACGGATTTGCCTGTGACTTCCCGGCCGAAAATATCGCGAAGTCGTGTACCGGCGAGCCGATATATGATTTCATCCGGACGCTTCCCCGCATCCAAAATGCTGATTCCGGGCAGAAGCGCCGGAATCGAGGCCGGACTTATGTTGGCGCGTGATGGCATAGATGTGCCTTTTGCGCAGGCGCGCCAATAATCGAACAGCTCGCGCTGCTCACGAATCACGAGCTGCGCCCGAAACGCCAATTCGGACAGCATAGGCCCCCTCGAATGTCTGAATGTCTACGGCTACGGTCCGCCCCCGTGCCGCTTCTTCTTTTTTAAACTATGCGTGATTTGCAGAAGACGGCGCAAGCCGAAGATTGCTAAAAAATTCCATAATTTAGCCACGAACTTGAAAGTTGAGCGGCAAACGCTCAATTGTGGCCGAAAAACGTCTTATAACTGCGTAATTCTGCCTATGCCGCGCGGATTTCGGGGTCGATCAGGCGCACGATACCTGCCATGATCTCATTGATTTGAAAGTCTTTTGGGGTGTAGACGGCTGCGATTCCCGCCGCCTTCAGCGCCAATTCGTCCTCAGGCGGAATAATACCGCCGACCACCACCGGAACGCCGTCGAGGCCGGCCGCGCGCATGCGCTCGATAATCTCCCGGACCAATGGGACATGGCTGCCGGACAGAATCGACAGTCCCACCACATGCACGCCTTCCTCCAGTGCCGCATTTACGATTTCGGCGGGCGTCAGGCGGATGCCCTCATAGACGACTTCCATGCCGCAATCGCGCGCCCGCACGGCGATCTGCTCCGCACCGTTGGAATGGCCGTCGAGGCCGGGCTTGCCGACAAGGAATTTAACCCGGCGGCCGAGCTTCGCGGAGACGCGGTCGACATCGGCGCGGATTTGCTCGATGCCCTCGCTGGTCTCGGCGCGGACTTTGGCGACGCCGGTCGGCGCACGGTATTCGCCGAAGACGCGGCGCAGCGTTTCGCCCCATTCGCCGGTCGTGACGCCCGCTTTGGCGCAGGCGATCGACGGCTCCATGATGTTGCGGCCTTCCTGGGCGGCTGCACGCAATTCGGCGAGCGTTCTTGCAACGGCGTCGGCATCGCGCGCGGCGCGCCAAGCCTTCAAATGCGCGACCTGCTCGTCCTCGATCCATTCGGGCACGGTGAGAATGCCGCCATCGCTGCCGGCCGACAAAGGCGAAGGCTCGGTGTCCGTCCAGCGATTGACGCCGACGGCGACCTGCTCGCCCAATTCAATCGCCCGCATCCGCGCGGCATTGGCCTCGACCAGCCGCTGCTTCATATAGCTCGAACTCCACCGCCGCCACGGCGCCGCCCATACCGTCGATGCGCTCCAGCTCATCGCGGGCCTGCCGCTTCAGCTCTTCGACCTTGGCGTCGATGACCGCCGAGCCTTCAAAAATATCCTCGAATTCCAGAAGATCGGTCTCATAGGCGACGATCTGCTGCATCCGCAGCGACCATTGCTGATCCCACGGACGCGGCAGGCCCAGCGCCTCGTTCCAAGCGGGCAGTTGAACGGCACGGGCGCGCGCCTTTTTCGACAGCACCACCGCCAGCATTTCCAGCAGGATGCGGTAGACATTATTCTCGGGCTGTTGCTCGCTGAGGCCGAGACTATTGACCTGCACGCCATAGCGGAAGCGGCGCAGCTTCTCGTCGGCCACCCCGTAGCGCTTCAGGCAGATCTCATCCCACAGATCGACGAAGGCGCGCATCTTGCACATCTCGGTGATGAAGCGCACACCCGCATTGACGAAGAAGGAGATGCGCCCGACCACTTGCGGAAAATCCGCTTCGCTCACCTCACCGGAGGCTTTGACGGTGTCCAGTACCGCCTCGGCGATGGCCAGCGCATAGGCCAGTTCCTGCACCGGCGTCGCCCCGGCTTCCTGCAGATGGTAGGAGCAGACATTGGTCGGATTCCATTTCGGCATTTCCCGCCACGTATAGACGATGGTGTCCTTGATCAGCCGCATCGACGGCTCCGGCGGGAACACATAGGTGCCGCGCGAAAGATATTCCTTGATGATGTCGTTCTGGATCGTGCCGGTGAGTTCGCCGCGCGGTGCGCCCTGCTCGTCGGCGACGGCAATATAAAGCGCCAGCAGCCAGGCGGCGGTGGCGTTGATCGTCATCGAGGTATTCATGCTGGCCAGCGGGATGCCGTCGAACAGCGCCCGCATGTCGCCGAGGTGGGAAACCGGCACGCCAACCTTGCCGACTTCGCCGCGCGCCAGCGGATGGTCGGGGTCGTAGCCGGTCTGGGTCGGCAGATCGAAGGCGACCGAAAGCCCGGTCTGGCCCTTCGCCAGATTGTTGCGGTAGAGCTCGTTCGATGCTTTGGCCGTGGAATGTCCGGCATAGGTCCGGATCAGCCATGGATTGTCCCGCTTCGGCCGTTCGCTCATCGCATTCTCCGTAGACCATGGTAGCTGCCGGATATGCGGCACTGCGGGAAATCATACCGCCACCTTCTCGCAGGTGCAAAATGCGAATGCCGAACAGCCCCGGAATTGCACCCAAAATGCAGCAAGCAACGGGCGGTTGCGATGCCGGCGGCCCGGCATCCTTAATGAACGCGTTCAGCGCCGGAATTGCGCGACGATGTAGAGCAGCCCGAACGCGCCGAGCAGAGCGGCGATCGCCCCGCCGAGCAGATCGCCGGTGCCGCCCAGGCCGAGCCAGCCGCCGACATACAGCCCGGCCAATGCGCCGGCGAGTGCGACGAGTATGTTTCCGAGCGGTCCGAAGCCGCTGCCCCTGGTCACGAGCCCGGCCAGCCATCCGGCTCCGAGCCCCGTCAGCAGGAGAACAGCCAAAGTCTCAATCCCGGCATCCGCCATTATCCCCTCCAGGCCTTCCTGCATTCTCTATTCTGGTATAGTCTGCGGCATATGATCGGACATTGGGCTCGCGTCCGGGATAGAGGCCGCCAAACGCGGTCATAATAACGCCACCCTCGCGGACACCATAGGAACTCCGCGGTCGTTCCGAACTTCTATGCAAATGATAAACGACGTGCGTCGCTGCGGACGATGAAGCGTCATGAAAGAGAGCGGGCCATGGGGATATTATTCTCATCCTTCACCTTCGTTTTGACGCTCATTGTCGGCGCGATCGCATTCGCCGCGACGGCGATCGAATTTCCCACGATCATGCGGCAGTTGATCGAATGGGCGCAGCAGCTTCCGCCTTACCTCTCCCAGGTCGGAATATCGGACAATTATCTCGTGTGGACCGACATATTGCTGAGCGGCGATAAGCTGGTGCTTTTAGGCTTCGTGCTGGTGACGCGTATTGTCTTCGCCTTGATCGGGATGATTTTCGGTCCGCTTTTCGGTATCGGCCCGGCTCAGGCGGGAAGCGATTCGGCATTTAATCGCTGGGGCTGAGCGCCAGCTACAATCGCTGGCATCATCGCTGCGGCAAGCAGCACCGCGTTCGAGCAGCATCTTTAGAGCGTGATGTGGGGCGGCGAAAAGTGGCGAGGACTAGGACGACGCGCCGAAACGGTGCAGTTCAGCGCCATTCAGCTTAAGCCAGGCGCGCGCCTTGTGCATGTCCGGCATAGTATCGCGAACCAGGCGCCAGAAGCGGGGACCGTGGTTCATCTCTCGAAGATGGGCGACCTCATGTGCGGCCACATAGTCGAGGACGTATTGCGGCGCGAAGATCAGGCGCCACGAATAGGAAATGGTACCCGTGGTCGAACAGGAACCCCAGCGGGTGCTCTGATCGCGGACGCTGACCCGCTTGGGTTCACAGCCAAGATTGGCGGCGTGAAAATTGGTGCGGCGGGTGAGATCGGCTTTCGCCTCGGCCCGTAACCAGTCGGACAGGCGGCGAGGGCCGTGCCTTTCGCCCCCGGAAACACAAATACGCGGGAGAGCCCGCGTATCGATCAAGTTCCAATCGTTTGTTTTCTGCTGAATTTTACAAGGCGTGCTGGCGTTCCATTGGTCGACGGGAGTAAGGGCATCGGCTTCCTCTACCCACACCACACCTTGATATCGGACCTCGCCAACGAAGGAGACCTTGTGCGAAATGCCTCGGAGAGGAACGACGGCGCCATTCTCGAAAGGAACCGGCTCAGGTAGACGGTCAAGCTGCCGTTTGAGCCACTCCATATGACGGGCAAGGAATTCACCTGCGTCTTCGACCCGCATTTCCTGCGGCAGCGTGAGGATAGCTGCCCGTTCCGTATGGCTGACTTTCAGCGAAAAGCGGCGGGCACGGCGTGACCTGCGCAACTCTACCGGACAGTCCACCCCCACAAGCGTGAGCTTGAGAGGCTTTTCCGGGGTATGTAGTTGCGTTAGCAGCATCCGTTCTAGGTCCTCAGAACCTTAAGGAGTTAGAATCGTTCCCTATCACGTAAAAAGCTTAGCATGTGTACAACGACAACGCTGTTGCATATACACTACAGTTAGGGAATAAACCTCAATCCTATCACAAAATCCACAGCACGCCATAGGTCAAATGTCTCACCTGGGGACATTCCTTATGGGACCATAGTCCAAGGATTATAACCATATGTTGTTCGCTAAAGGGTAAACGGCGAAGAAGCATGGAAGTTTCGCAAATGCCGAGCTGATAACGATTCCGTGCTGCAATCTGCCTTTTTGCGGGCATGACTTGTGGAAAATACCAGCAACCCGATGAGGCTCAGCCCGCTTTTCTGGATTGCCCGTAAATCACCGCCAGCTTGCCATTGGGCGGCCTCGATTTACCTATCTGCGCAGAATGTGGCGGAATTACCACAGGCTCCGGCGCCATCTCCATTCGCCGCGTGCCTCGCATTTGCTTCAGTGCCCGTTTCAGTGGGCCGCTGCCGCGTAAATCATGCAGGCGAGTGAACGCTCCGATGGCTGGGACGATATCCGCGCGGAAGCGCGAACCGTTGAAGATCCCGTAATGTCCGACCTTCGCCTGAAGGTGGTGCACCCTCATATTCGACGGCAGATTGCAGCAAAGCGTATGCGCCGCTTTGCACTGCCCCGTGCCCGTTATGTCATCATTCTCGCCTTCGACGGTCATCAGCCCGACGCGCCTCACAGCGCCAGGGTCAATGAGGCGACCGCGGTAATACATGCGCCCTTTGGCAAGGGCGTGCTTGATGAAGACCTGCTCGACAGTGCGGAGATAATATTCCGCCGTCATATCCATCACCGCGAGATATTCGTCGTAGAACTCGCGATGCCTTTCGGCTGAATCGCCGTCGCCCTTGACCAGGTTAAAAAACAGCTCGCGATGCGCTGTCATATGCCGGTCCAGATTCATGGACATGAATCCGGTCAGTTGCAGAAACCCCGGATAGACTTGGCGCCCACGCCCCGGATGCGGCCAGGGCACGGTGGTAATGACATTTTGCCGGAACCAGTCGATGCCCTTTTCCGCGGCGAGCTTGTTGACCGCCGTCGGGCTGATGCGAGTGTCGATCGGTCCGCCGAGCAGGATCATGCTGCGCGGGGCGTTCGGGTCGCCGCAGGCTTCCATGTGCGACACGGCCATGAGGACCGGCACCGATGGCTGGCATACCGCCATCACGTGAACATCGCCTTTGAACAGGCTGATCATCTCGATCAGGTAATCGACATAGTCGTCGAGGTCGAAGCGGCCCTGTTCCAGCGGCACGGTGCGCGCGTCGGCCCAGTCGCTGATATAGACCTCATGGTGGGGCAGGAGGCCTTCCACGGTGCCCCGCAGCAAGGTTGCGTAATGGCCGGACAGAGGCGCGATGATCAAAATCCGCGGAGCCTGGAAAGCCTCGTGCCCCGGCAAATCGCGGCTGAACCGAATGAGCCGGCAGAACGGCTTTTCCCAGATCACCTGCTCGCTGAACGGCGACGGTGCGGCCGGCGACGACTGTCGATCTGATTCCGAATTGCGGCTTCGCATAGCGCCGCGTCGTGCGCTCCATCAATTCAGCGGCTGCCGCGGTGCCGCGACCCATCGTGGTATGAGCGAATGGGTTGAAAGGATTTCTGAAGAGAAATTTTGCCGAACCCGCAACTGCTCGCGCCGGATTGAGCGCGGCTTGGGCGAATTCGTACATGTGGTAGAGCACGGTAACCGTCCCCCGGAAATAGCCAAATCACGCCAACCTAACACGCGCATTTTCCGGATTGGCGGCATCTGGGTTGCACCCAGACGCAATTCACCATTCAGGTTGAGCGCATTGCGCTTTTTCAACCGAAAAGAGCAAGCTGGATAAGCGTTCCGGCGAATTAAGACTGGCGGAGGGCGATTGGTTCCAGTTTGAAATCGCCTGTGGATAGTCAAAATTTTTGCGCGGCCATGGAACTTAGCTGCCAATCGCCTTGGCGATGCCGTCGGCCAGCTTCTCCCTGGTAATGCCATACGGGAAATGCGTGACGTACTGCCCTTGCGGGTCCATCAGATAGAGGAAGGTGGAGTGATCCATCAAATAGCCGCCGGCGGTCGAGGCGCCTTCCGATTTGGCGTAATAAACCCGGTAGGCGCTCGCGGCCACCTTCACCTCCTCGGGCGTGCCGGTCAGGCCCACCATGCGGGGATGGAAATTCTCCACATAGCCGGCAATCTGGGACACCGTATCCCGCTCCGGATCGATGGTGACGAAAATCGGCGTCACCTTCTCCGCCTTGGCGCCGAGCAGATCCAGGGCGTTCGACATGAGCTGCAACTCGGCCGGGCAGACATCCGGGCAGGATGTGTAGCCGAAGGAAACCAGCATGTATTTGCCGCGGAACGTCTCATCGGTCACGCGTTCCCCTTTCTGATTGGTCAGCGTGAACGGTCCGCCGATCAGCGCCTTGCCGCTGTGGGTGGGAGCGCCGATTTGATGGCTGGTAAGCGCCACCAGGCTGCCGATGGCGAAGGCGATGGTGATGATGAAGAGTAGACGTACGGGCATGGGATCTCTCGGTTTGGCAAGTGTCCTGCCGCTCTATTCGCCTAGCTGCATGAGCGAGCCTTTGACACGCGCCTGCCACAGAAAATAGCGGAACAGCAAATAGGCGCCGGTAAAATAGAAGATATTCAGTGCGAACGATTTGACCATCAGGCCAGCGTGGAATTCCTGGTTGATCACCAGCGCCCGCAATCCCTCGAAGACATGGGTGGGCGGCAGCGCCTCGGAGATCGGCTGCAGCCAGGCCGGCAGCGTCGACAGCGGATAATAGACGCAGCAAAGCGGCAGGAAGAAGAACACCGCCACCCAGGTGAAGGATTCCGCGCCCAGACCATAGCGGACGATGACGCCGTTCGCGACCAGCCCGATCGTCCACCCGAAGAATACCAGATTGGCGAAGAAAGCCGCCAGCGGCAGCCCCAGGCTGAAAAGATTGAAGCCGAAAAACAGATAGGCGAGCCCCACCACCGGCAGCAGGCTGATCCCCAGCCGGATGAAGCTGATGACCATCAGCGAGGCGATATATTCGTTGGGCCGCAAGGGACTCATCAGGATGTTGCCCAGATTGCGCGACCACATCTCCTCAAGGAACGAGAGGGAAAAGCCGAATTGCCCGCGCAAGAGAATGTCCCACAGCAGTACCGAGCCGATCAGCAGGCCGGCGGCGTTGGCGAATAGCGATGTCGAGGCCGCCAGATGCGTTTGCAGAAAGCCCCAGAGCAGCATCTGCACCAGCGGCCAGTACATCAGCTCGATCATGCGCGGCACCGAGCCCAGGATCAGTACGGCATATCGGCGCACCATCGCGCGGATGCGGCTTATCGAGGCGAGGGCGCCATCGGCCCGCAGAGCGGTTTCATGGAGCATATGGTGCGCCCCTCATTCCGCGATCACGGCGGGATCGGGACTAGCCGCCGCGCCGTCCTGCTCGCGCGGCCGGCGCCGCACGATGTCGAGGAACACCTCTTCGAGATTGGCGCGGCCGAAACGGTGCAGCAAATCGGCCGGCGTCCCGTCCTCGACGATCTTGCCGCGTTCCAGCATCAGCACCCGGTCGGCGAGGCGCTCCACTTCCTGCATGTTGTGCGAGGCGAGCAGGATCGTCGCGCCGCGCGACCGCCGGTATTCGACGAGCTTGCCCCTGATCCAATCCGCCGTGTCGGGGTCGAGCGAGGCCGTCGGCTCGTCCAGAAGCAGCAACTCCGGCGCGTTGACCAGCGCCTTGGCGAGGGCGGCCCGCGTCTTCTGCCCGGAGGAAAGTTGGCCGGCGGGCCGGTCGAGAAATTCGTCCAGCCGCAATTCGGCGGCAAGCTCCGCGATGCGCCGCGCCGGATCGAGCACACCGTAAAGATTGGCGAAAGTGTCCAGGTTCTGCCGCACCGTCAGCCGCATCGGAATGTTGACGTAGGGGCTTTCGAAATTCATCCGGTGCAGCACCGCGTGGCGGCGGCGCGTCATATCCTCGCCGAACACGCGGATATCGCCCGAGGTCGGCAGCACGAGACCGAGCAGCATGGCGATGGTCGTGGTCTTGCCCGCGCCATTGCCGCCGAGCAGCGCCGTAACCGAGCCCGCCGCGACCGAGAAGTTCAGATCGTTCACCGCCGTGACGTCGCCATAGCGCTTGACGAGATCGCGCACGGCGATGACCGGCGCCGTCTGGCCGTTCATGCTGCTTGCGCCATTATCAGGCATGGTATCCTTTTTCTCGGGTCGTGGGCCCCTGCTGAAGCCTATGGCATACGGAGCCGTAACTCTCTATATTTCCGTGCGTAACATAGTCATCCGGCAGCTTGGCTTGAACCCGCTGCCGGGCGCAATCCGCCCTCCGATCCATAAAATCATGGCTCTTGAACGCATAGAATTCGGTGAGAGCCGGCTGCGGCTGCGAACGCTCGTCCGGTTGCGGTGGGTCGCTGTTGTCGGCCAGACGGTGACCGTTCTCGCGGTCTATTACGGATTCAAATTTCCGTTGCCGCTGGTTGCCTGCCTCGCCGTGATCGGCCTGTCGGCGCTCTCCAATATCGTGTTGCAGCACAATTTTCCGCCCAGCCAGCGGCTGAAAAGCGACTATGCCATGCTGATGCTCGGCTATGATCTGCTTCAGCTTGCCGCGCTGCTTTATCTCACGGGCGGCCTGCAAAATCCGTTCTCGCTGCTGATGGTGGTGCCGGTCGCGGTATCCGCGTCGACACAGCCCTTGCGGATCACCGTCATCATCGGCAGCCTCGCGGTGGCCTGCGCATCGCTGCTGATGCTGGTGTATCAGCCGCTGCCATGGACGCCCGAAAGCATCGAGCCGCTGCCGTTCATCTATATGCTCGGCATCTGGACGGCGCTGGTCTCGTGCATCGCCTTCATGGCGGCCTATGCCTGGCGTACGGCGGAGGAAACGCGGCAAATGTCGGATGCGCTCGCCGCGACCGAGTTGCTGCTGGCGCGCGAGCAGAAGCTGTCGGCGCTGGATGGATTGGCGGCGGCGGCGGCGCATGGGCTGGGAACGCCCTTGTCCACCATAGCCCTGGTGGCCAAGGAACTGGAGCGCGAGATCCCGGCGGACAGTCCCTTGCAGGACGACATCCAGCTCCTGCGAAGCCAGGCCGCGCGTTGCCGCGATATTCTGCGGGCGCTGGCCCGCAACACAGGTGAAGCGGACGCCATGTTCTCGCGGATGAGCCTTGGCCACGTGATCGAGGAAGTCGTCGAGCCGTTCCGCGTTTTCGGCATCGAGATCGCGGTGACGCTGCGCCCGCCGGTGGCCAAGAACGGGCAGCCGGAGGCCGAACCGGTGCTTGCCCGGAACGCCGGCGTCCTTTACGCGCTCTCCAATCTCGTCGAAAACGCGGTTGACTACGCCACCTCGAAGGTGGACATCATTGCAGACTGGAACAAGGACGAAATCCGTCTCGCCATTATCGATGACGGTCCGGGGTTCGCGCCGCACATTATCGGCCGTCTCGGCGATCCGTATGTCACCACGCGAGAGCGTGTTCAGAGTGCGGAAGCCAATGGAGAGACCGAAGGATTAGGACTGGGCTTCTTCATCGCAAAAACGCTGCTGGAGCGCTATGACGCGGCGCTCCGCCTCGAAAATCGTCATTTGCCGGAAAAAGGCGCGGTCGTCACCATCACCCTGGAGCGCGCGGGCTGGGATCCGACATGGGTGGGTGCAAAAAATTAAGGTGATCTACAATAAGACACTTTATACACTTGACAATCACGATTATATTCTGGCGCGCAGATGCAGGAGACACTCAAGGTGGTTAGCCAGGTGAGCGCAGCGGTCTTGCCGCAGGAAAAGTCGCTCCTGATTGTCGACGACGACAAATCTTTTGCCACACGTCTCAGCCGGGCTATGGAATTGCGGGGTTTCGATGTGCGGATGGCCGACACCGTTCAGGAAGGCCTCGCCTTCATCCGAACGGCTCCTCCGGCCTATGCGGTGGTCGATATGCGTCTCGACGACGGTAATGGGCTGGACGTCATCGCGCTCCTGAAAACCATGCGTCCCGAAGCCCGCGCCATCGTGCTGACCGGCTATGGGAATATCGCGACGGCCGTAACCGCCGTGAAGCTGGGCGCGGTCGATTATCTCGCCAAGCCGGCCGACGCCGACGACATCTTCGCCGCCCTCATGGCGCATCCCAATCAAAAGGCGTTGCCGCCGGAAAACCCGATGTCGGCCGACCGCGTGCGCTGGGAACATATCCAGCGCGTCTACGAGCTGTGCGACCGCAACGTCTCGGAAACTGCGCGGCGGCTCAATATGCATCGCAGGACGCTGCAACGGATACTGGCGAAGCGGGCGCCGAAATAGGGCCGCATTGGGTATATCGATTATTTGGTGGGAGCAATGTCTCGCCCGAGCTCCCGTGCCCTCAAACGCACCTGTCCTGACTCCCTGAAGTTGGCTCCGCGTTCGTTATCGAGCCGATGTCGGGCGGCACCACCTAATTGTTGGAAGTGCTCAGCTGGTCGAGGAACGTATCCAAATTCCCCGCCTGACTGGCGACTGAAAGCCGGTCCCGCACCCAAGCCGCTCCGCCTTCGGCAAGTTCGTCGCGCCGTTGCGGGGACGCAACGAGGTTGCCAATGGCTTCAACGATCGCGCCCGCGCTGACCTCGGGCAAGTAGAGTGCATGTTCGCCGCTCGCCTCCCGCAGCCCGCCGGTTCCCGAACTGATCAGCGCCGCGCCGCCCGCATGCGCTTCGAGCGCCGTGCGCCCGAACGGCTCGGCCCATTTCGACGGGACGAGAGCGATGGCCGCTTGTTCGCACGCTGCCTTCACCGCGGCAAATGGCTGTTGCACCGCGATCTGGGCCCGGTCCCCAAGCGGAGCCAGCGCCGCCTGCACCGACGCGAAATATTGCGGTTCGACCTGCACCGTCGAAAGGATGAAGCGCGCGCGCCAGCCAGGGTGCGATGGCAGCGCCTGAGCGACGGCGTGCGCCGCCTCCAGCATCCCCTTGGTATCGATACAGCGTCCCACGCACAGGATTTCCTGCTCGCGAGTTTGGGCCGGACGCCATTCGGAGAAGTCGAACGCATTGTAGATGACGGCCTGCGGAATGTTCACATCCGGCCACGCCGCGGCAAAATCCCGCGCGCACGCTTCGCTCACATGGATCATACCGGCAAGGCGGCGATAGCGTTCGCGCTTGAAGGCGCGGTGAAGCTGTCCGCTGATCGACATGCGGTTATAGGTCGACTTCTGAAATGTGTGGGAATGCAGGACGACCCGCGTTTCGGGGCAACGCCGGGCGATCGCCGAAGCGGTCGGCAGATGCGCCTGAACAACAACGACATCCGGCCGCAGCTCATTCACAAGGCGGGCGATGTAATTTGCCCGGCTGATCGTGTTCGATCTGTCCTTTCGATGGAAAGTAAGATATCGCGCAATCTTCGAATGGTTTCTCAACAACTTCCGCTATCACGCGGGTAGCATTGGCGAACCGGCTCGCGCGCACGAGGTCGCGCACACACAGGTCGATCGAGGTCGCACGCGCCGGGCCGAAATACATGCGGCGAGGCATGATCTGGAAAATTTGCGGAGACAGTAGATGATCAGATATTTGCTTCGAAATCAATTCATCGGTCTCAATAAACGCAGTATTGATCGCATTAATATTCACCCGTGGAGCCCCTGAAAAATGCGGCACGCAAATTCATAATTAGGCCGTCCAATGACGGCTATTTGATTGGACTGTCAAGGCAAAACAGCAACTATAAGTCACGTAAATATCACTAACAACCTATGGTTGCATAATATTTCTCATGCTCGATTTGCGCGATGTACTTGTATAAACTCGCAAAAATTACGATCATATGGCGACATTTGTGCGGTTTTTGAATTTAATATTTGAAATATCATAAGTAATTAGAGTGTTATATGATATATACTTTAAGTAACCAATCGGTTAGATCTCAGTAAACGCGGAGTGCGTTATCCCCACATTTGCACTTTGGCAATATCGATGGCCGCTGGCAGTTCCCCTGCTGTGTAGAGGTCTTTGTGTCTCGAATTGCGTGGCCGAGCAGTGCTAAAGCACCAGCTTGCGGACGCCACGCGATACTTCGCATCCGTCCGGCGGCGGTTCCGCGAACGGAAGGCAATCAGTCACCGGTGCTTGCCTGCATTGATCCGGTAAGGAGAACGCGCGGCATCTAAGCCTGGGCGAGAGATTCGTCGTCAACGCTGGGTCTTCGTTGGGGCTCGCTCTTCAGGCTCGCCCATAACCGCCGCCCGTCGGCGTGACGATGATCACGGCGTCGCCAGGTTCCAACACCGTCTGGTCGCAGCCTTTGAGTTCCTCGATCCTGCCATCGAGTCGTCTGACGCTATTGCGGCCGAGTTCGCCGGGTTCGCCGCCAGCCAGCCCGAACGGCCTTACCCGGCGATGCCCGGAAAGGATGGCGCAGTCCATGCGCTCACGGAAGCGGATGGTGCGGCTGGTGCCGTTGCCTGCATGCCATCGGCCTTCGCCGCCCGAGCCAGGCCGGATGTGAAAATCCTCCAGCACCACCGGAAACCGCCATTCCAGGATTTCCGGATCGGTGAGGCGTGAGTTCGTCATATGGGTGTGGATCGCGTCCGCGCCGTCGAAGCCCTCGCCGGCCGGCGAGCCCGAGCAGATCGTCTCGTAATATTGGTAGCGGTCATTGCCGAAATTGACGTTGTTCATCGTGCCCTGGGCCGCCGACAGGCTCCCTAGCGCGCCGAACAGGCAGTTCGTCACCGCCTGCGACGTCTCGACATTGCCTGCCACCACGGCCGCCGGCCATTTCGGCGACAGCATCGAGCCTTCCGGAATGATGATGCGGATCGGCCTGAGGCACCCGGCATTCATCGGGATCTTGTCTTCCACCATGACGCGGAAGACATAGAGCACGGCGGCCCTCGCCACCGGTTCCGGCGCGTTGAAATTGTCGTCACGCTGCGGCGACGTGCCGGTGAAATCGACCAGCGCCTCGCGCTTTTCCCGGTCGATGGCGATACGGACGTTGATGAAGCAGCCCTGGTCCATCTCATAGCTGAAGGCTGCTTCCTCGGGCAGCCGGTCGAGCACTTGCCGCACGCTCTCGGCGGCATTGTCCTGCACGTGCCCCATATAGGCCGTGACCACGTCCAGGCCGAATTGCGCAACCATCCGCCGCAGCTCGGCGACGCCTTTCGCATTGGCGGCGATCTGCGCCTTCAGATCGTTGACGTTCTGCACGGCGTTGCGGACCGGATATTTCGCGCCCGCCAGGAGCGCGATCAGCGCCTCCTCGCGGAAGACGCCGTCGTCGACGAGCTTGAAATTGTCGATATAGACGCCCTCTTCCTCGATCGTGCGGGCGAGGGGCGACATCGAACCCGGCGCGATCCCGCCGACATCAGCGTGATGCCCGCGCGAGGCGACCCAGAACAGCAGTTCCTGCTCGGCGTCGTCGAAAACCGGCGTGCAGACGGTGATGTCGGGCAGATGCGTGCCGCCATTATAGGGCGCGTTGATGGCGAAGGCGTCGCCCGGCCGGATCACGGCGTTGTTGCGGATGATGCTCTCCACCGAGCGGTCCATCGAGCCGAGATGCACCGGCATATGCGGCGCATTGGCCACCAGCGCGGCGTTCGCGTCGAAGACCGCGCAGGAGAAATCCAGCCGCTCCTTGATGTTGACGGAATAGGCGGTGTTCTGCAGCGTCACGCCCATCTGCTCGGCGATCGACATGAAGAGATTGTTGAAGATCTCCAGCATCACCGGATCGGCCGATGGTGCCGATGCTGGTGCGGGCGGGCAGGGGCACGGCGCGGGCGAGCAGAATATCGTTGCGCGGCGTCAGTTCCGCCCGCCAGCCATCCTCCACGACGATGGTCTGGTGATCCTCGATCAGCAGAGCGCGGGCCGTCCACGCACATGGCCGGGCCGTAGCTGGTCGCGGCGGAAGACGGCCGCGTCGCGCCATTCGCCGCCCGAGAAGAAGCGTGCGCGGCGCATCGGCTCCGGCAGTGGCGCGTCGGCGGCCGGCAGCTCCGTTTCAGTCAGCACGGAACCGCCGCCGACCGTTTCCACGGAGATCGCCTCGACGACGAGGGCCTTGGTCCGATCGATGAAGCCGAAACGGGCCTTGTGCGCGGCCTCGAAGGCTTCCGACATCGCAGCGACGCTCATCGACCTTGCCGCCTCGGCGACAGCCGTCGCCGCCGGAAATCTCGAAGGCGGGAATCTCGAGGGCGCTGTCGGTGCCCGCATAGCGAATATGCGCGGCGACATAGGTCGTGAGCGCCGCTTCGGCGACGTTCTGCCCTTCCACCTCGGCCCGCGCATCGTCGGCGAGCTGCGAAGCGGCAGCGATGATCTCTTCCAGGACCGGGCCGGCAAGCGGCGCCTCAAGCGCCTTCTGACGGACGGCGCGGATATCGGCGAGCCCCATGCCATAGGCCGAGAGCAGGCCCGAAAACGGGTGGATCAGGATCGTCTTGATGGCCAGCGCGTCGGCGACGTGGCAGGCATGCTGGCCGCTCGCGCCGCCGAATGCGTTGAGCACATAGCGCGTCACGTCATAGCCGCGCTGCACGGAGATTTTCTTGATCGCTTCCGCCATATTGGCGTTGGCGATCTTCAGAAATCCGTCGGCGACCTCTTCGGCCGAGCGTCCGTCGCCGATTTCGCGCGCCAGCGCCTCGAATTTCTCGCGCACGATCTCGGCGTCGAGCGGCTGGTCCTGGCCGGGTCCGAAGATCGCGGGAAAGCATTCGGGGATCAGCTTGCCGGTCATGACATTGGCGTCGGTCACGGCGAGCGGGCCGCCCTGGCGATAGCATGCCGGTCCCGGATCGGCGCCCGCCGAATCCGGCCCGACGCGAAAGCGCGCGCCGTCGAAATGCAGGATGGAGCCGCCGCCCGCCGCCACCGTATGGATCAGCATCATCGGCGAGCGCATCCGGACGCCCGCGACTTCGGTCTCGAACACCCGCTCATACTGCCCGTCGAAATGGGCGACATCGGTCGACGTGCCGCCCATGTCGAAGCCGATCACCTTGCCGAAGCCGGCCGCTTCGCCCGTGCGCGCGAAAGCCACCACGCCGCCCGCCGGGCCGGACAGAATGGCGTCCTTGCCCTGGAACAGCCTGGCGTCGGTGAGGCCGCCCGAGGACATCATGAACTTCACCCGCGCGCCGGTCCGCGCGACATCCAGCTCCTCTTCGAGCTGGCAGCACATAGCGGCGCAGAATCGGCGAGAGATAAGCGTCGACAACGGTCGTGTCGCCGCGCCCGACCAGCTTTACCAGCGGGCTGACCTCATGGCTCACCGAGACCTGGGTGAACGACATGGTCCGGGCGATGCGCGCAGCCGCCGCTTCATGATACGGGTAGCGGTAGCCATGCATGAAGACGATGGCGACGGACTTGAACCCGTCCGCCTCAAGCGCCTCAAGCGCTGCGATCACTTCGCCTTCATCCAGCAGCTGCTCGACCTCGCCATCGGCCAGCACACGCTCGCTCGACCTCGATGACGCGCGCATAAAGCTGATCCGGCTTGACGATCCGCCGCGCGAAAATGTCGGGCCGCGCCTGATAGCCGATGCGCAGCGCGTCGCGAAAACCGCGTGTCGTGATCAGCGCGACCGGCTCGCCCTTGCGCTCCAGCAGGGCGTTGGTGGCGACGGTCGTCCCCATCCGCACCTCGCCGATGCTGCCTGTCGGCACCGGCTCGCCCGGCTGCAAGTCCGAGAATCTGGCGAATGCCCTGCACCGCCGCATCCCGGTAGGCGGCACTGTTGTCGGAAAGCACCTTCGCGCTATGCAGGACACCGCCGGGAGCTTGGCCGATGACATCGGTAAAGGTGCCGCCCCGATCGATCCAGAAATTCCAAAGCTGATCGTTCATGGGTTCATCTCTACGCATTTTGCGGCCGCTGTCATCAGGCGCGTGGATCTTTCGATGTTCGGGCTGCACGCTGGCCCAGAATATGCATCACAACAGATATATCTATAGCGATGCATCTCGTGCCGTGTTATTGGAAGGAATGGTCGCATCAGCGGACAGACGCCTCTTCTGGCTGCTCAGCCTCGCTTATCGGCGCGCGGCAGGCATGGCCGATGCCGGGCTGGAAGATCTGGGGCTGACAGCCGCGCAGGCGGGCGCGTTGTTTGCCATTCCCGTCGAGGGTGCGGCGAGCGTCAACGACATGGCCGCCACATTGCGGATCGCGCAATCGGCCGCCTCCGCATTCGCGCAGAAACTGGAGAAATCCGGCCTGGTTTCGCGGCGAGCCAACCCGAGCGGACTCCCGCTACGCACTTCTGGTGCTCACCGAACGAGGGCGCGAACTGCGGGCGCGCGCGCTTTCGCGGGCAAAGGAATTCAACGCGCGGCTTTGCGCTGATTTGACGGATGAGCAGTTCGCGATCATTACCGGCTGGCTGCAGCAGGTCATCAATATGAAGGAGGAAGACACATGACCGACGACATTCGCGTGATACGGGACGGCGCCCTGGTGGAAGTCCGGATAAATCGCCCGTCGAAGAAGAACGCGCTGACGGATGCCATGTATGCCGCCATGGCGGACGCGATCGTCGGCGCGGGCCAGGACCCGGAGATCAAGGCCGTGCTCATCAGCGCCGAGGGCGACATGTTCACTGCCGGCAATGATCTGTCGGATTTCGCCGCCGCCGGGGCTAAGCCTTCCAGCGATGAGCCACGCGACGTGCAGCGCTTCCTCAATGCGATCGCAACGGCGGAAAAGCCGCTGATCGCCGCCGTGACCGGCCATGGCGTCGGTATCGGCACGACGATGCTGCTGCATTGCGACATCGTCATCATCGCCGAGGACGCTCGGCTCACGACGCCCTTCACCAGCCTCGGCGTGACGCCGGAAGCTGCCTCGTCGCTGCTGCTGCCGGCGCGCATCGGCCATGCGCGGGCCTTCATGATGCTGGCGCTGGGGCAGCCGATCAGCGGCGCCGACGCGGCCCGTCTCGGCATCGCGACGGAAGCGCTGCCGCGCGGCGAAGTGGATGCGCGCGCCAGAGCGGTGGCCCGCGAATGCTGCGCCCGTCCCGCGGAGGCGATGCGGATCACCAAGATGCTCATGCGCGACACCGCGGCGGTGACCGCCCGGATCGATCAGGAGACCGTGCATTTCCAGGAACGTTTGCGTTCTCCCGAAGCGCAGGCCGCATTCGAGGCGTTTTTCAAAAGCGCGTGATTGCCGATTGTTGAGCTGCCCCTCGCGTGAGGATGACGTCCGGCCGGACAAACAACAGGCCGCCCGGAAGGCGGCCCTTTGCGTCGCTGTTCGCAAATGGACGGTCAGCGATCCGTGTAGAACTTGTAGGAGAGTCCGACCAGCCCGATGAACTGATCTTCCAACTCCACGACTGGGCTGTCGCCGGCGTCGCCCAGCAAGTGGCTATAGCGTACGGTGGCCCGCGCCGACCAGCGATCGTCGAGATCGGCCTTGATGCCGGCCTGAACATACACATCCTTGAAGCCGGCGTCGGCATCGTGGACATCGAGGCCTGAGTCGATCGACTGCCCGGCCGAGACGCCGAAATAGGTCTGCGTGTAACTCTCGTCCGCATAGTTGGCGCCGATGCGGCCAGTGAGTTTCACGCGGTCGCTGATCTGCCGCTCTATCTCGGCGCCGAAGCGGATCTGATAGCCTTCCAAATCGTCGAAGAATTGAAGGAAGGCGACGTCGAACAGCACCGGGCCGAGGCGGTAACCGACAAAGCCGCCGACCACCACGCCGCCATCGATATCGCCAAGACCGTCGAGGAGGTCGCCGTCATCTTCCTCGCGGCCCAATGTGTAGCCGCCCAGCGGTCCGGCTACAAAGCCATCGCGGTCGATCAGATTGAAGCGCACATCGTCCAGCCCGCGTGCGTCGATGCGGTTGAGGAAGCCCGGCCCGCCAGCGAATGTCGGCAGAATGTACGGGAAACCGAGGACTTCATATTCGTCGGAGCCCTCATATTTCGGCAGCACGACGAGAATGCCGCCCACCTCGACCTGGCTGACGGCCCATTCGTCAACAGGCGCGCCGCCGTCCTTATAGCTGCCGCCGAGATCGGCCGCATTCGCGCTCGCCAACGCGCCCAGCACCGGCGCGCAGAGCACCAGCGTTACCAAAGAAGTGTAAACCCGGCGCATGATTCCCCCGAATTGGCCGCGAATGTCTTGATCCACTCATAACCGATATAGCTGATCAGGGTAAAGAATGTTCCCCTTCAATTGCCTTGCTGGCGGTCGACCGTTCCAATTTGATGCAAACGCGCCACAGGGAAGCGGGGCGCGGCTGCTGGACACCTAAGGCGCCGCGATGCTAAGTAACGCCCCAAAGCGGCCGCAAGGGCCTGCCACATCATCAATATTCCCGGCGCATAGCGGGCGCCGCCCGGCGGGCGGATGGCTCGAAGGGGGCATGAATGGACATTGCGCACACGCATGTGCAGTCGCTCGGCGAGGCCGAAAGCGTCTGGTTCAAGCTCGGCCTGCTCTCGGGCGAGACGCACCCGATGCAGGTGCTGATGCGCCTCAACGACCGTTATGGCGGCTGCATCCCGATCAATCTCAGGGACGAGCGCATCTTCTTCCTCAGCGACGTCCAGTATTTCGAACAGGTGCATGGTGAAGAGCGCCGACAAATACGCGAAGTATTTCGACGGCCTGCGCCCGATCTTCGGCAATTCGATGATCACCATCGACGGCGCGCTCTGGCAGAAGATCCGCATTCCGCAGCAGCCGGCCTTCATGCCGAAGATGTTCAACGAATATCTGCCCTATCTGCTCTCCTCCGTGCGCGACAAGACCAAGCAATGGGAGCGCTTCGCCCAAACCGGCGAGACGATCAACATGCTGGAGGAGACCTGGGGTCTGGCGGCCAGCATGATCTGCAAGGCGCTGTTCAACCGGGAGGTGCCGTTCAATCCGGAAGTGATCTTCCGCGCGGTGAAGACCTATACGGATGTGGCGAATCACAGCTCGATCCGCATGAAGAAGATGCAAGGCGCGTCCGAGGTTTCGCCCGAGGAAGGGGCGGCCGATGCGATCCTGAAATGGCTGTCGGTGCCCAGCGGCGTGCTTGCCGCGCCCGCGCGTGACGACCGGCCCGTGACGCTGCTCTCGATGATGCAGGAGGCGGTCGCCGATCCCGCGCGGTCCGAATTCACCGAGGCGCAGATCATCGACGAGATGAAGCAATATCTCTGGGCCGGCACCGAGACGACGGCACTCACGCTCGCCTGGTGCTTCTACCTGCTCTATCTCCACCCGGATGTTGCCGACCGCATCCGCCGCGAGGGCGAGGACACCTATGGCGACCGCGTGCCGACCTGGGAGGACGTTCACGGCCTCACCTTCACGCGCTCGGTCATTCAGGAAACGATGCGGCTCTATCCGCCGATCTGGAGCTTCATCCGCGCAGGCGGTGGCCGAGGACGAGATCGGTGGCCATAAGGTCAAGCCGGGCGACAAGATGGTGATGTGCGCCTATATCGTCCACCACCACCCGAAATATTGGAACGACCCCGAACATTTCGACCCGGACCGCTTCTCGCCGGAAAATGCGACGAAGCGCGCCAAATATTCCTATCTGCCGTTCGGCGCGGGCAAGCGTTCCTGCATCGGCGGGGCGTTGTCGCTGGTGGAGAATACGCTGGCGCTGACGCAGCTCCTGCGCCGTTTCCGCCCGGAATATCTGGGTGAAACTCCGGCGGGGATCAGCGCGACGGTGACGCTGACGCCGGAAAATGGACGGCTGCCGTTCCGGATTCGCCCGCTGACCTGATCATGGAGCAAAGGTTAGTCGTCAAGCAGCACGGCCGCATGACTATGTTTTAGCGCGCGGCGTTCCTGGTGCATTTCCCCAATGAAAAAGGCCCGGGCCAATCCCCCTGCCCGGACCTTTCTTCTGCCCCCCGGTCAAACCGGAACCGAATTTAGCAACATTTTCAGTTGTTAGCGGCCGATTAAGCCGGAACTGTGTCACGTGGTGCTATACGTCACCGATTCTGTGGATTATGGAAGAAGTGTATTAACGGATTTGACTAGCGATATTTGCTTATCCGTTGTTTTCCTTAGTTCGATCTTGCGTTAGACCAAATAGAGAGATGCTGAAGTCGTCTCCTGTGTTGAAACACACAGCCTTGCTGCCAAGGAAGCTAGTTTTAAAGCGGATGGCTGCCTACCGACCATTGAGGGAGTTGCGCAAATTATGCAACTATTACGAGTATAATATTTCGACCGGTGCATCTTAGTAAATGAAATATTTCTTCGAATTCAATCTACGCAGACTTGCGGACTGGATCGAAGCTTATAGCACTTATACTTATGATTTGCTGTGATGTTCCGGATGATCAGCCGACGTCATTCGTCGCGCGTCGCACGCTTTGGTTACTCGCGTGGTTTCTCAGTC
Organism: uncultured Alphaproteobacteria bacterium; assembly: GCA_963842775.1. GTDB lineage: Bacteria > Pseudomonadota > Alphaproteobacteria > Rhizobiales > Rhodomicrobiaceae > R-RK-3. The sequence goes on from CAWJHQ010000002.1 coordinate 300,792, forward strand.
ACAATGTTGCTTCGTGACGGGGTGGGTCACCGGACAGAATTGGGCATCACGCCGCGAAGCGCTCCCACCGCCGCTCCAAGGTCCTCGATCATCGGACCGCCCGATCCCGGCGTCGATCGCAGCCTGAGCCCTGCGCCAATAAGGCATCGCCGTCTCCAGCGCCCGGGCCCCGCTCTCGGTAAGCCATACGGCCCGCCGGCGCCTGTCGGATTCCGCCGTCACCACCTCCGCCCATCCCGCCTTGACCAGGTGGTCGACATTGCGCGACAGGGTCGATTGATCGAGCCCCGCACGGTCCGCCAGCGCACCCATCGTGTCATCCGGCGCGGACGCGATGAGGCACATGAGGCTGAATTGCGCCGCGCCTACGCCCGACGGCGCAAGGCTCTCGTCGAGGAATTGCGTAAGCTGGCGCGCCGCGCGGCGCAGATGCCAGCCCGCATCCCGGTCGAGGGCGTCGGCAGCGTCGTGCCTGAGGCTTGGCGAATGTTGCATCGGCCGTGACATTGGAATATGTAGATACATAAAATGTAGATGCATGGAAATCGAAAATGACGCCACCCCCTCGCTTTCGTTACGCCACACTCAGCCCGGAGGATATTGCCGGCCTCACCGGCAAACAGGTCATGCAAGGCATCGTCGAGGGACGCCTGCCGCAGCCGATGATCTGCCGGACCCTGTCATTCTGGCTCGCGGAGGTGGGCGACGGCTTCGCCATGTTCGAGGGCGAAACAGGCGAGCAGCTGCTGAACCCGGCTGGAACGGTGCATGGCGGCTGGGCGCTCACATTGATCGACAGCGCGACAGGCTGTGCGGCCTATACGCTGCTGCCCGCCGATGCGCGCTATACGACGATCGAAACCAAGGCCAATTTCTCCAGGCCGATCATGCAGGAGACCGGGCGCGTGCGCTGCGAGGCGCGCGTGGTTTCGCAAGGCCGTCAGATCATCTCCTGCAAATCCTGGGTCAAGGCGGGCGATGGACGCGTCCTGGCGCATGGCACATCTACCCTCATCGTTCTGGCGACCGGGACATGACGCGCGGCAAGCCACAATTCCGGATCAAGCGGGTTTATGATCCAGCGTCGGAGGATGATGGCTTCCGCGTGCTGATCGATCGCCTTTGGCCGCGCGGCCTGTCGAAGGAAAAGGCACATATCGATCTGTGGATGAAGGCCGTCGCGCCGAGCGATGCGCTGCGCCGTCAGTTCCATGGCAATCCCGATGCTTGGGAGGCGTTCCTCTCCGCCTACGCCGACGAACTGGAAAGCGAACCGGCGCAGAGCGCGGCGGCGGAGTTGCGCGAGCGCCTGCGCAGCGGTCCGGTTACGCTGCTCTATGCGGCGCGGGATGAGGCACGCAATAATGCCGAGGCGCTCCGGCTGCTGCTCGCGCGCATGCCAGACTGAGCCATCGGCGGCATATGCTGCCGCTTACGCCGCCGTTTCCGCCGGCTGTCTGCCGAAAGCATCGGACATCAGCCGCATGCGTCCCTTCAGATGCGCGATTTCCGCCGGGCAATTGCCGCCATAGGCCCAGTCGAGCAACTCGACCGTATGGATGACCGGCGGCGCGTCGCTGCCGCTAAGCTGCGTGATGCAACCGATATTGCCGGAGGCGACGCAATCGGCCTTGGTCGCAGCAATATGGCCGAGCTTGCGCTCGCGCAATTCGCCCGCCAGTTCCGGCTGCAGAATGTTGTAAGTCCCGGCCGATCCGCAGCAAATGTGCCCCTCGCCGATTTCCGCCACGGCAAATCCGGCCTCGCGCAGCAAACGGCGCGGCTGCTCGCTGATGCGCTGGCCGTGCTGCATCGAACAGGCGGAATGATAGGCGACGCGAATGTCGGACCAGCCGATCGGCGCGCCTATGTCGATGACGTCGGCGAGGAATTCGGTGATGTCTTTCGTCAGCGCGCTGATGCGCTTTGCCCGTTCCGCATAGGCCGGGTCATGGGCGAGCAGGTGGCCGTAATCCTTCACCGAGGTGCCGCAGCCCGAGGCCGTGACGAGGATGGCGTCGAGCGCGCCATCCGTCTCGGCGGCCTCCCAGGCGTCGATATTGCGGCGGGCGAAGTCGCGTGCCTCTTCCTCGCGTCCCATATGCTGGACCAGCGCGCCGCAGCAGGTTTCGCCTTTCGGCATCACCACTTCGACGCCTTGCGAGCAGAGCAGGCGGATCGCCGCGTCGTTGATCTGCGGCCGCAGCACTTGCTGCGCGCATCCCGACAGCAGCGCGACGCGGGCGCGGCGGCGTCCCGATTGCCCGGGGAAGGTGCCGGGCCCGGCATAGGTCGCGCTCCTTGGCGTGAGGGTGGGCGCCATGCCGATCATCGCCGCCAGTTCCCCGAAGCCGAGGCGGCGCAAGAGCGGCTTGAAGGGTTTCGCGAACGCCGCGAGGATAAGCGCGGCGCGGAAGCGGCCGGGATGGGGAATGACGCGCTGGATCAGGCGGCGCGTCAGGCGGCTCTTCAGCGGCCGGCTCGCCGTCTGGTCGATGCGGACCCGTGCGTAATCGACCAGATGCATATAGTCCACGCCGCTCGGGCAGGTCGTCACGCAGGACAGGCAGGAGAGGCAACGGTCGACATGGAAACGGACTTCGCTCGATGCCTTGCGCCCGTTCTCCAGCATGTCCTTGATGAGATAGATGCGCCCGCGCGGGCTGTCGCGCTCGTCGCCGAGCAGCACATAAGTCGGGCAGGTTGCGGTGCAGAAGCCGCAATGCACGCAGCGCCGCAGGATTTCCTCCGCTTCCTTGAGGGCGGGATCGGTGAGCTGGCGCGCCGAAAAATGCGTTTCCATGGCGGGGTCCTAAATACCGGCGTACATGCGGCCGGGATTCAAAATGCGATGCGGATCGAAAGCCTCTTTCAGCCGCCGGATCAGCATCATATTCACCTCGGCGAGCGGCTGGAACACGTCGACGGCGGCGCGGGCAGGGGCGCCGGCGCGGACCAGCATCGCGTCGGCCTGGAACTCGGCGATGACGCGCCGCAGAACCGTCGCGCCGGCATCGGTCGCCGGGGACACTTCGAGCCAAATGAGGCCGCCCGACCATTCGAACGCCGCCCGGCAGTCGAGCTGCGCGCGCAAAGCCGCGACCACCTTGGCGCCTTTGTCGGGCGCCGTGGTAATCCGCCAGAGCGGCCAGTCGCTGCTGGCGAGGAATGTGAGGCCCCTGATGTCGCGCCAGAAAGCGCGTGAGCGGCCATCATCCAATTCGTAGATCGCACCGAATGGACGCAGCTCCTCATGCAGGCGCGCGACGCGGTAATCCAGCGAGGCGGAAAAATTCTCGACCCTGAGCGCGGTCACCGAACGCCCGAGCTTGGCGATGTCGGGATCTTGCAGCCGCTCGACGAAGGGCACCTGCAAATGCACGGTGCCGGAGATCTCGAAAGCGCTGCCCACCGCGCGGCACATGGCCGTCACCGCGCCCTCGTCGGGCAGATTGAGGAAGATCAGCGTCCGCATCTCCTCGGCCTTCGGCAGCACTTTGAGCGTGATCTCGGTCAGCACGGCGAGCGTGCCCCATGATCCCGCGATGCCGCGCCCCAGATCGTAGCCGGTGACGTTCTTCATCACCCGCCCGCCGGATTTGATGATTTCGCCGAGGCCGTTCACGGCACGGATGCCGATCACATGGTCGCGCGCGCTGCCGCGCAGAATGCGGCGCGGGCCGGAACTGTTTGCCGCGATCACGCCGCCGATCGTGACGGGACCGCGCGCCTCGACCGGGGAAAGCTGCTCCAGATAATGCGGCTCGAAAGGGAGTTCCTGGCCGTTCTTGTCGAGCAGCGCCTCGATCTCGGCCAGCGGCGTCCCACTGCGCGCCGAAAGCACGAGCTCGGTCGGCTCGTACAGCGTAATGCCGCGCATCTCGCCGGTGGAAAGCCGGGTGGCCACCTGCATCGGGCGTCCGATCCAGTGCTTCGAGCCGTTGCCGCGGATCTCGAGCGGCAATTTCTGGCTCGCGGCCCGGGTGATCAAGTCTGCCAGCTCGGCTTCGCCGGGCGGCAGATAGGTCTCGTTAACGTACACGGGCCAGATGCGCCTCTTGCGCCTTCAAAGGAAAGACCTTGCCGGGATTGAGAAGCCATTCGGGATCGAACACGCTCTTTACGCGCATCTGCTGGGACATGTCCACTTCGTTATATTGGGCGCTCATCAGCTCGCGCTTCTCGATGCCCACGCCATGCTCGCCGGTAAGGCAGCCGCCCAGATCCACGCAAAGTTTCAGGATTTCCTCCCCGCAACGCTCGGCGCGCTGCTTTTCGGCCTGATCGTTGGCGTTATAGAGAATGAGCGGGTGCAGATTGCCGTCGCCGGCGTGGAAGATGTTGGCGACCTGCAGATTGTGCTTCTTGCAAATAGCGGCGACGCCGTCGAGCGCCTCCGGCAGCTTGCCCAGCGGGATCACGCCGTCCATGCAATAATAATCGGAAATTCGGCCGATCGCGCCGAAAGCCGCCTTGCGGCCCTTCCAGATCGCGGCCGACTCTGCCTCGCTTTCACTGATCCGGGTGATTTGGGGGGAGAAGTCCGCGGCGATCCGCTCGATTTGAGCCAGGAGCGATGCGATTTCCGACTCCGAGCCTTCCACTTCGATGATCAGCAAGGCCTCGACGTCGAGCGGGTAGCCGGCATGGGCGAATTCCTCGCAGACCTTGATCGCGGGCCTGTCCATGAACTCCATGGCCACGGGCACGATGCCCTGCCCGATGATCGCGGCGACGCAGGCACCCGCCGCGGCGCTGGTGGAAAAGCCGATCATCATCGGCCGCGCGCCCTCGGCCTGGCGCAGGATACGCAAGGTCGCCTCGGTCACGATGCCGAACTGTCCCTCCGAGCCGATAACGAACGGCAGAAAGTCGTAGCCCGCCGTATCGAGATGCGGACCGCCGAATTCCACAATATCGCCATTCATCATCACCATCTTAAGGCCCAGCACATTATTGGTGGTGACACCGTATTTCAGGCAATGGGCGCCGCCCGAATTCATGGCGATGTTGCCGCCGATGGTACAGGCGAGCTGGCTCGACGGGTCGGGCGCGTAGTGGAAAGCGGAAGGCGCGACCGCCCGCGACACGCCGAGATTGGTGATGCCGGTTTCGACGCGGATATAGCGGCTTTCGAGATTGACCTCGAGAATCCGGTTCATTCGCGACAGGCCAAGCACGATGGAGTCCGCCGTAGGCAGCGCGCCGCCGGAAAGCGAGGTTCCCGCGCCCCGCGCCACCACGCGCACTCCGGCCAGGTGGCAGAAGCTGAGCACGCGGCTTACCTCCTCGGTGGTAGTAGGTAGGACTACTGCTAGCGGCAGGCATTTATAGGCGGTCAGCGCGTCGGTTTCAAAAGTCCGGCGGCCGGCCTCGTCCTCGACGATCGAGCGGGCCGGGAGGAGCTTGCGAAGCGAATTAACCAGTCCGTCCCGTCGCTTCAGGATTTCATGCTTCGGTTCCAGGATGGAGATGCCGGACATGGCAATTACCTAGTCGGTTACGGTTGCAGGTTGCAATGCAGCACATACGTAAAGTTGATCGCGCAATATTGACGGCAAATGTGTGAGATTTGACACCAATGCGGCATTGACAGCCATTGTGCGATCCAACACTATCCCGCAGGCGCACAATATCAACAAGTTGTGAATGTCGGAGAAGTCTCGGCGTGCCCCTTACTCCCATTACGGATCTGGAGATTTTCGCCCGTGTTGCCGCTGCCGGCAATATGTCCGCCGCCGGCCGAGACATGGGCCTGTCACCCGCGGTGGTGAGTAAACGCATAAGCCATATGGAGGAGCGGCTCGGCGCGAGGCTGTTCCAGCGCACGACGCGGCAGCTCAAGCTGACCGAAACCGGCGAAGGCTTTTATGAGCGGGTCGTCAGCATTCTCGCCGATATCGAGGAAGCCGAAGCCTTCGTCTCGCAGCTCAACGCGCAAGCCAGCGGAACGCTTCGCATCACCGCTCCCACCGCCTTCTCGCGTCTGCACATTGCGCCTCATCTTGCTTCCTTCATGCGCCAGCATCCCGATCTCACCATCGAAATGCATCTGACGGACGCCATCGTCGATATCGTCGCCGAAGGGATGGATCTGGCGATCCGGGTGGCGGAACTCAACGATTCCAGCCTCGTGGCGCGCAAGCTCGCCCCTTGCCGGCATGTGATTTGCGGCTCGCCGGATTATCTCGATCAGTATGGCCGGCCGAAGACACTTTCTGACCTCAGCAAGCATAATTGCCTCACGACCGGCTATAATCAGGTCTGGCGGTTTGAAGGTCCGGATGGGCCGGCGGCGCTGAAGGTTTCGAGCAATCTGCGCTCCAATTGCAGCGACGTCGTGCGTGAAGCCGTGCTGAGCGGCATGGGCATCGCCATGCGGTCGACATGGGAAATCAGCGAGGAGTTGAAGGCCGGGCGGCTCGAAGTCGTCCTGCCCGAATATCACGAAACCTCCGGCGTCGCCGTTTTCGCAGTCTATCCCTGCCGCCAGTTCGTGCCCGCGAAATTGAAGTTTTTCGTGGAATTCCTCGCTCACCACTACGGTTCCACACCGTATTGGGATCGCGGGCTCGACCTCGTCCGTTTGCAGAACGCGCCCTACGTGAAGGCTCCCCTTCGGGTCACGCAATAGCCGTCCGGCTGTCGTCTTTGCCGCAGTCACATTTCCCCGCGTGAGATTATATCTTTGAATAGACCGCGTGCTGCGGTCTATAGGCTTGATTTCGCGCGCTTCGGGAACCGAATGAGCGGAAGTTGGATTAGGTCAATCAACCGGCCGTGCCCGTGCCGGACGCTAAGGAGGGAACAATGATTTTTAAGATTTCGGCTGCGGCTGTCGCGCTGGTCGTGTGCCTGCCGGCTCAGGCGTTTGCGCAGGACGCCGCAAAAGGCGAGACGGTCTTCAAGAAATGCCAGATCTGTCATGACGTCGGACCGACGGCCAAGGTCAAGGTCGGGCCGATCCTCAATGACGTGATCGGCCGGCAGGCCGGCACCTTGCCAGGCTTCGCCTATTCGCCGGCGATGAAGGAAGCGGGCGAAAAGGGCATGACCTGGACCGATGAAAACCTTGCCAAATATATCGAGAACCCGCGCGATTTCGTCCCCAAGAACAAGATGGCGTTCGTCGGATTGAAGAAGGAAGACGAGCGCGCGGATGTCCTCGCTTATCTGAAGAAATTCAGCCCCCCGAAATAGCCTCCAAACGCATGCGGCGACGGCGTCCCGAAGGTCGGCCTTGCTGGCCTTCGGGAATTCTCATATGACCAGTTTATGAGCAATGAGACACGGCCTCTTCGCGTCGGCCTTTTCGTCACCTGTCTGGTGGATTTCTTCCGCCCATCCGTGGGATTCGCGGCGGTAAAGCTGCTCGAAGGCGCGGGATGTGTGGTCGAGGTGCCCGAGACGCAGATCTGCTGCGGGCAGCCTGCCTATAATTCCGGGGCTCGCGGCGACGCCAAAGCCATCGCGCGGCAGGTCATCGAGGCGTTTCAGGGCTATGACTATATCGTGGCGCCGTCCGGCTCCTGCGCCGGCATGTTGCGCAAGCATTACCCGATGCTGTTCGAGGACGATCCCGAAATGGCGCCGCGCGCTCGCGATATCGCCGCGCGCAGTTTCGAGCTGGTCACCTTCCTCACCCGTGTGATGAAGGTCGGCGCAGTCCACGCCGAGTTCGACGGCACAGCCACCTACCATGATTCCTGCTCCGGCCTGCGCGAGCTGAGTATCGCCGACGAGCCGCGACAGCTGCTCGCCACGGTGAAGGGCCTGTCGCTCGTTGAAGCCGAGGACCGGGAGATCTGCTGCGGCTTCGGCGGCACGTTCTCGGTGAAATATCCGGACATCTCCAACGCCATGGTGACGGCGAAAACGGCAGCGCTTGGACAGACGGGCGCCGAATTGGTGCTTGGCGGCGATCTCGGCTGCCTGATGAACATAGCCGGCAAGCTCGCGCGCGAAGGCTCGGCGATGCACGTGCGGCATGTGGCGGAAATCCTGGCGGGCGTCAACGACGCGCCGCCGATCGCCGGGAAGGCCTGATGGCGATGGAGCACAGCGGCGGCTTCCGTTCTCTGGTAAGCTCCGAGGCAGATGCCCCGCCCGATGGCAACCATCGGCCTCGCCCGAATTGAGAGACGCCCTTGCAGCCAACATCGCATAATTTCAAGCAGAATGCCGCCGACGCGCTCGCGGACGTGCAGCTCCAGCGGGCGCTGGGCAATGCGCGCACCGGCTTCATCGGCAGACGGGTGGCCGCCCGCGCGGCGCTCCCCGAATTCGACGCGCTTTGCGAGCAGGCCAAGCAGATCAAGGACCACACGCTCGCGCATCTCGACCTCTATCTCCAGGCCTACGAGCAGAAGGTGATCGAGGCGGGCGGGCACGTCCATTGGGCCACGACCGCCGAAGATGCGAGAGCCATCGTGCTCGGCATCTGCCGCGACGCGGGCGCCAAGCTGGTGACCAAGGGCAAGTCCATGGTCGCGGAAGAGGTGGTGCTGAATCCGGCGCTGGAAGCCGCAGGGTTCGAGGTCGCGGAAACGGATCTGGGCGAATACATCATCCAGATCCGCGATGAATCGCCCAGCCACATCATTGCGCCGGCCATCCATCTCAACCGCGATCAGGTGGAGGCCGATTTCCGCCGTGTGCACACGCATTTGCCGCCGGAGCGTTCGCTGGTCGAGCCGGTGGAACTGGTTTCGGAAGCGCGCGGCGTGTTGCGCGAAAAATTCATCAACGCCGATGTCGGGATTACCGGCGCGAACTTCCTCATCGCCGAGACCGGCACGTCGGTGATCGTCACCAATGAGGGCAATGGCGACCTCACGCAGCTCTTGCCGCGCGTTCATATCGTCCTGACCACGATCGAGAAGATCGTGCCGACCCTATCCGATGTCAGCGGCATACTGCGCGTGCTGGCGCGCTCCGCCACGGGCCAGGACATGTCGATGTACACCACCTTCTCGACGGGGCCGCGCCGCGAGGGCGATCCGGACGGACCGGAGGCCTATCATGTCGTGCTGCTCGACAATGGCCGGTCGGAAATGCTCGGCTCGGAATTCCAGGACATGCTGCGCTGCATCCGGTGCGGCGCCTGCATGAACCATTGTCCGGTCTATGGGGCGGTCGGCGGTCACGCCTATGGCTGGGTCTATCCCGGCCCGATGGGCGCGGTGCTGACGCCGCAGCTCATCGGCGTGCATGAGGCCGGGCACCTGCCCAACGCCTCTTCCTTCTGCGGCCGGTGCGAAGCCGTCTGTCCGATGAAGATTCCGCTGCCGAAAATGATGCGGCATTGGCGGGAGCGGGAGTTCGAGCGCGGCGACAGTCCGTGGATACAGCGGGCCGCGGTGCGCGCCTGGGCCTACGCCGCCAAGCGGCCGAAGCTCTACCGGCTGCTGGTCAATTCGGCGGCCGGCGTGATGGGCGAGTGGGGCAAGGCGCGAGGGCGTTTCCGCTGGCTGCCGCTTGCCGGAAGCTGGCTGCGTCACCGCGATTTACCCGCGCCGCCGGGCCGTACCTTCCATGCGCAGTGGGCGGCCGAGCTGCGCAAGCGCCAGCGCGATGCGGGGCCAGGATTTTGAGCGAGAACACCGGCCATCGCGACCGCATTTTGAAGGCCGTCCAGGCGGCGCTCGGGGCGCGCGGCGACGAGCCAGGCCGGCGCGGCATCGTGCGCGCGCGGCTTGAACGCAGCCCGCACGGCCTGATCCCCGCGCGTGGCCGCCAGCCCGCGACCGAGCTTGTGGCGCAATTCAGCGCGATGATGGCGGCGCAGGGCGTGACGGTGCGGACTGTCGCGAGAGCCAAAGCGCTGCCCCAGGCCATCGCCGAGCAGCTTGCCGAATTCAACCTGCCCGCGCGTTTGCGGCATGGCGAGGAGCCGCTTTTCGCCTCGCTTCCCTGGGACAAGACATTGATCGAGCGCGATCTGGGCCCCGCCGATCCCGCGGACGCAGTCTCGCTCAGCCGGGCGATGGCGGGCGCGGCGGAATCGGGCACGCTGTTCCTCGCTTCCGGCCGCGAAAACCCTTCGACGCTGAATTTCCTGCCGGAAACCCATCTGGTGGCGCTGCTCGCCGACGATCTGGTCGGGTCCTATGAGGAGGCCTGGGACGCGGTCAGGGCGAAATATGGGCGAGGGGTCATGCCGCGCACCGTCAATCTGGTCAGCGGCTCCTCCGCGACGGCCGATATCGAACAGATGATGATCCGCGGCGCGCATGGACCGCGCCGGCTCGCCGTGTTCATCATTCAGAAGAAGTGATGTGATCCGGCTGTTAGTCGTCGCCCTTTCTTGCCCTCTCCCCTTGCGGGAGAGGGCGGACGCGCAGCGTCCGGGTGAGGGGGCTGGGCCTCACCGATAAGCACGAACCCCTCACCCAGCCGCTACGGCGGGAGCCCTCTCCCACAAGGGGAGAGGGCAAGAAAGGGCGACTGGTTCACCATAATGGCCCGCTATGCGATCGTCCGGTAGACGCGGAAGTCCATCGGGCTCAGCAGCCGCAATTTCAGCCGCTCGGCCAGGGCCGGTTCCAGCTTCTGAAAGATGTCGTCGCTCGTGATCGCGGTTTCATCATCGACATTTTCCAGGATCACATACATGCGGCGCGGGCTCTGCCGATAGGTCTGGCGAACGTAATCCATCACGCCGGGGATCATCGGCTCGCGCCACGCGCCCGAGAAGTAGATCACGCAAGGCTGATCCGGCATGAGGATGCCGTCTATATCGCCGCGATGGCAGTCGATATTGCGGCACGCCATCAATGAGCGCGGAAACTGCGCGATGTTCATGCTCAGATCGTCGAAAACCTGATCCTCATACTCATAGGCAATGATGCGGTTGAAATTGCGCTTCGCGGCGAGCAGCGCCGCGCGCCCGCGCCCGGCATGGACGTCGATGAAGGTGAATTGGCGCAGGTCGTCGGGAAGCAGCGCCATGGCCCAGTTGAATACCGAAGCCGGAACCGGGCCATCATAATGGATGCCGCGCTCAGGCGCGGGGTCGATCGATTGCGATTTCAGCGTCGGCACGAAGAACAGCTTTTCGAGGCTGCGGTCGGCAACCTTCGTATGTCCGAAAACCAGCGCTTTGTTGTAGCGCTTGCGGATTTCCCGCCGCCTTAAATTATGCGCGAGCCAGAATGCGCCGTTGACGAGCGCCGGCCCGGCCTTGGCGCGCACAGCGGTGAGCACGCGCGAAAATGCAGTGGGTTCGCTCGGTTGTTCTTCGCTGCGGGCGGGCTCCACGGGTTCGGCGGGCGGCGCCTTTGGCGGCTCCACGATCCGTTTTTCAACCTTCGGCGGGGGCACTTGCTGGCGTAGGGCCTCGACTGGAGCCTCGCGTCCGAAGGCCGGCCGCAGTTCCTCATGCGGCGGAGGTGCCGGGGGCGGCGGTGTGCGCACCTGCTGACGCGCCGCTTCGGCCCAGTGGGGGCTCGGCTCGGGGGGCGGCGGCTGGCGGTAGTCGCTATTGGCCGGCTGCGATGGCCGGGGCGGCGCATGATGCGCGGCCCTTAATGCGCGCGCGGTGATGTCAGCAAGCGACGGCTCTTCCGGCGGGAGCGGCGGTGTCACATCCTCATAGATCGAGCGAGAAAAGCGGCTGTAGCGTTGGACAGGTCTGCCGGACTCGTCATTAGACATCGGATGCCTCCCCCCGAAATTCACGCCATGTTAAGACGAAGTTGCGGCGGACCGAAGGCAGTGACGCGAGTCCGCGAAATCTTTGCGCCTTTTCGGGTTGCCCGTTCATCAGGCGTAAACCCTTTTTTCCGATAAACATAGAAGAGTCATTCTGATCGTTGGTGCCTTTAGCAGTGAGTGAGCCGGGTAATGGGCTACGTTGTTGACCAAAAGTCGCAGATCAATTCCGAGCTGGGCCTGATGATGCCTCGCCTGAAGGCCTTTGCGGCGGCGCTGACGGCAAATGAAGCGGCCAGTCAGACCTTAGGGAAGGCAACGCGGAACCATATACTTGCACGCATGGCGAAAGAACGCGGCCACACGCCGGTTGCACTTTGGGCCTTCACGCAGATGTACAAGATTTGGGCGAGCCGGATGAAACCCGCGCAGGATGAGCGCACGGTCCCGGCGGACCCGCGCTTGTTCCAGCCGCGCAGCCGTGCCAATGACGGCGGCGCGTCGGCGCGTTTTGCCCGGACCCTGGCGCAGTTGTCGCCGCAGCAGCGCGGCACGCTGCATCTGGTCTATGGCGAGCGGCTCTCCTATGACGAAGTCGCTGAAATTTTCGGACTGCCGGTATCGGCCATCGTGAGCCGGCTGGCGAAATGCCACGCCGGTCTCGCCCAGGCCGATGAGCGCGAGCGCGCGGCATTCGCCCCCGAGCGGATCGATACGCGTCATTTCGCCGAGGCGAACGCGCCGGGACAGGGACGTGCCGCATGATCGATTTAAGCGATGAAGTGCTGATGGCCTATGTGGATGGCCAGCTCGACAAGCCGCAGGTCGCGGTGGTCGGCCGGCTGCTGCGTGATGACCGTGACCTGGCATTCCGGGTGAGCCGGCTTCAGCAGACACAGGCGCAGCTTCTCGACACTTTCGGCGCGCTCTTGCGCGAGGGCATGAGCACCAGCGCAGGCACCGCCGCCGGACGAGCAAGCGCGTCGAAGAAGGCCGGTACGGCCGTGAGCGGCGGGCGGCTTCTGACGGCCGGGACAGCAGGTCTGCTGTTGCTGCTTGGCGCGTCCGCCGGCTTCACGGGCGCGTATTATTCCGGTGTCACGCTGCATTCCGGTGTCACGCTGCATTCCAGTGTCACGCTGCCGGGCGAGGAAAAGCCCATCATTCAGTCGCCGATCTCCAACTGGCCGGAGGACATGGCCGAGTTCCATTCCTTCTTCACCAAGGAAGCGGTCGGGGTCAGCCCGGAGAGCCAGTCAAATCCCGATATGGTCAAATTCCAGCTGGCGCAACTCTCCAAGAGCGGCACGCTGCCCGATTTCAGCGCGCATGGTCTCAAATTCGTCCGTGGGCAGATGCTGTCCTATCGCGGCAACAAGGTGATGCAGCTCATCTATATGGGCCGCAACGAGCCGCTGGTGACTGTCTTCATCGGTGCGGGCGGCCTCGACATGCAGATGTCGGCGGGACGGTTCGGCGACATCAAGACGGTCAGCTGGAGCGCCGACGAACTGCGCTATGTGATCGCCTCGGATATGCAGCTCCAGCCATTGCGGGCGCTGGCGGCGGTTGCGCAATCGCAACTCGCGAAAAAGTGACGTTAGCGCGCGGGCGCATTCACTGCCTCAATGCAGCGCCGTAGCTTTTTGTTACCCATCAATTTTTCAAACTCCCGTTTGTCGCCTCTGCCGCCCGAGGCGCCCCAACCGGTTACGCGACGCCGAGTATTTTTTCGGCCTAACGCCCCTGAAATGGTAGTTTTCAGCTTATAAAGCGGCACGGAGATCTTGGCGGAGAGGCACGATTTGGGGCGCTCGGTTGATTAAAGCGCTCTGTTGCCTCGGCGCTACGGCATTTGCCGCAGAAAATCCCTTTTTGATCGCTTTACCACATTGATAATTTGATACAATCACGCCTCGATGACCACCTCCATTGCCAGCCAAGTGATCTCGCTCGGAAGCTTATTTCGGCTTGGCGACACCTATATCGTGCCGCCCTACCAGCGCAACTATGCCTGGGAGGAGAGCCAGTTCGGCATTTTCTGGTTCGACGTTTCGAAGACCTTCACAGGTGCTACGCCGGAATATTTCCTCGGCTCGATCGTCATCAACAACAGCCAGGCGCCCGAGCATATCGTGATCGACGGGCAGCAGCGGCTGATCACGACGGCGGTGCTGATTTCGGCGCTGCGCAGCCATCTGAAAGCCGGAGGCAAGGCGAAGCTGGCTGGCCTTATCGAGCAGGATTTTCTCGTCAAATCCGACTATCAGCGGCAGCTTTTCACGCCATGCCTGGTGCTGAACAAGACCGACAAGACGTTCTACGACAACTACATCTTTCACAGCCGGCCGGTCGCGGAAATCCTTCGTCTGGCGGATGACGAAGCGCTCTCGCCATCGAACCGGCTCATCGCGGAATGCTTCTGCTTCATGCATGGCAAGATCGCCGAGATTTGCAAAGGCGGCCAGAGCTTGGAGGAAATCGCCAACGCGATCATCGACTCCCTCAATCACCGCGTCTACGTCATCCGCATCGACGTGAAGGACGACTACAACGCCTTTTTGCTGTTCGAGACGCTGAACGACCGGGGCATGGAGCTCTCCGAGGCCGATCTGCTGAAGAACCATCTTTTCGCCGCGTCGCGTGAACGGCTCGGCGAGGCCCAGGGTAATTGGGATCTGATGGAGCATAATCTGGGCAGCGAGCGGCTGATCAAATTCGTGCGCCATCACTGGCTCTCGACGCGCGGGCAGATCAGCGAGCGCGGCCTTTATTCGGACATCAAGGCGAGCGTTGCGACGCCCGAGGACGCCGCCGCCTATTCCGAGGCGCTTTGCGAGGCGTCGGACGTCTATGCCGCGCTGTCGAGTCCGCGCCATCATCTCTGGGCGACGTTCCCGAACAACCAGCAGCCCGCGATCCGCGAACTCATCGATACGATCGAGATTTTGCGGCCCGAGCAGCTTTTCATCGTGCTGCTCGCCGCGCTGGAAGCAGACCGGCGCAGCTTTCTCGACGTCACGCGGCTTTTGGTGAATTTCACCTTTCGCTACAACACGATCTGCAATCTGAGCCCGTCGAACATCCTGCAGCCCTTCATTGCCGCCGCGCGCGAAATCCGCGAGACCCGCAAGGTGGACCCGAAAGCGCTGTTTCAGAAATATCTCAGCCCGCTCTATCCGGAAGACAGCCAGTTCCATTCGGCTTTTTCGCGCAAGGTCATCCGCAGCAACGCGCAGGCGCGCTACATCCTGGCGAAGATCAACGATTATCTGTCGCCGAACCCGTCGCTGCGCACGCAGGTCGACCCATTCGCGACCGATCTCGAACATATCCTGCCCAAGCGCCACAACGCCGACTGGGAAGGCGGCCGGCGCGATTTCCCCGGCGGCATCGACAAATTCGTCTACCGCCTCGGCAATATGACCCTGATCTCGGCCAAGCTGAACCGCGAACTCGGCAACGCCGATTTCGAGACCAAGAAGAAGGTGTTCGCGCGCGATTGCCTTGACATCACCCAGAAGGTGCTCAGCTCCGAGCGCTGGACCGGCGAGGAAATCAAGAACCGGCAGAACTGGCTGGCGAGCCTCGCCTGCAAGATCTGGCGCTGCCCTGATTGAGTGGCGCGAGCGGAGGCGGACCCCGAAGGCCGCTCCGATAGGTCGATCCGTGACCGATTGCATGCTATCTTGCATTCGCAATAAGCTGAGCGAAGACCTTCAGCCCAACAGGATTGATACAGACATGCGCATCGCGGTGATGGCGGCTGGCGCCCTCGGGGCCTATTTCGGCGCTCGCATGGCGGCGGCGGGGCACGATGTGTTCTTCATCGCGCGCGGAGCCAATCTCGAAGCCATCAAGGCCAACGGCCTGAAGATCGAGAGCGTGCATGGTGACCTTCATCTGCCGAATCCGAACGTCACCGACGATCCGGCAAAGATCGGCCCTGTCGATATCGTGCTGTTCGCGGTCAAGCTGTGGGACACCGAGAAGGCGGCCGAGCAAGCTCTCCCGCTGGTCGGGCCCGACACGCGCGTGATCACGCTGCAGAATGGTGTCGACAGCCCGGAGCGGCTTGCGCCGATCCTCGGCGCGGATAGAGTGGTCGCCGGCAGCGCCTATATCGCTACGGTGCTGTCCGCGCCCGGGGTCGTCACTCACACCAGCCCGTTCGCGCGCATGGTCTGCGGGCGTATCGACGGGAAGCCCGATGCGCGGCTCAAGGCCTTCACCGACGCCGCCCAGGCGGCCGGGATCGACATCACGCTGTCCGACGCGATCGACCGCGAGCGCTGGCAGAAATTCGTCTTCCTGGTCGGACTGTCCGGCGCGACCGCATCGACCCGCAAGCCGCTCGGGCCTATTCTTCAGGACCCGGATACGCGCGCTTTCTTTCGCAGTCTGATGAGCGAGGTCGTGGCGGTTGGCGGTGCCAAAGGCGTCTCGCTGCCGGCCGATTTTGTTGACGGCCGGATGAAATTCGGCGAGTTATCGCCGCCCAACTTCAAGGCATCGATGTTGCACGACCTCGAACGCGGCAACCGGCTCGAACTTGACTGGCTCGCCGGGAAGGTGGTCGAACTCGGCCGCGTGCTCGGCGTGCCGACGCCGGCGAACGAGGCGGTCTATGCCGTGCTCAAACTGCATCGCATGGGCGGACGGTAATCCGGGCATCCGCGCGATGCGCATGCGATTATTGAGCCGCCGCGAGCGGGCCAACGCCATATTCGTTCGGCGCGTGTATCCCCTTCAGAAAACACAACTCGACCAGCAGCCACAGATTGATGAGCGAGACGCAGAGCCGCCCCGAGCTTTACCAGCAGCTTCATGCCAACGATGTCGTTGAACAGATGGAATGAGCCCAATCAGGGGCAAGCGCAGCCCGAAGAACGGTGCGAGCGGTATCAGGAACCACGCATTCGAGTTAGGCGAGACGATGCCGCCAGCGGCAAGGGCGGGCCAGAGTTAATTGCCAGCATAGTGCATGGCAGCAGGGGCAAGTGCAGCCACCGGCCTGATTTACGCCGGTCATGGAGTTGCTGAGTATAGACGCTAAGTGAGCGGAATAAGTGTCAGACCGCTCCACGCAAGAAGGACTGTCCTGAAGGCTTCCGCTGCCTCCTGATGCGTAACGCCTGACTTGGCGGCAAGCACAGCAAAAACGGCTACTGCAGTCACCACAATCGTTGCCGTTATGTACAGCAGCATAATTAGCCAAGACTGCTTCCGATTGATTTTGCCATAAAAGCTGAACAGCAATGATAGTAAGCGCATTGTTTTCCATCCCTTATTCAACAGACATAACTGCTTGGCGTGAATAGCACAATGGGCGCGCGTCTGTCTTATGCTGACCTATGCTATGCGATCTGACAGGCAACGCCCGTGTCCGCCACGCCACGAATATGCCTCTACCGCATCAATTCCTTCATCGCCCCGTCAATGCCTTCCAGCGTCAGCGGGAACATGCGGCCGTCTCATCAGCTGGGCCATCAGTTCGATGGATGGCGTGTAGGCCCAAAGGTGCTCGGCGACCGGGTTGAGCCAGACGGCGCTCTTGTAGATCTCGGTCATGCGCTCGATCCATATGCCGCCGGGCTCCTCGTTCCAATGTTCCACCGAGCCGCCCGGCATGGCGATCTCGTAAGGGCTCATCGAGGCGTCGCCGATGAAGATCACCTTATAATCCGCCGGATAGGTATGCAGCACGTCCCAGGTCTGAAGACGCTCGGCATTGCGGCGCGCATTGTTGCGCCAGACAGTTTCGTAAACGCAATTGTGGAAGTAGAAATACTCCATGTGCTTGAATTCGGTGCGCGCGGCTGAGAATAGCTCTTCGGAAATCTTGACGTGCCAGTCCATCGAGCCGCCGACATCGAAGAACAGCAGCACCTTCACCGTATTGCGGCGTTCGGGACGGAAGGCGAGGTCGAGATAGCCCTGATGGGCGGTGGACTTGATGGTCGCGTCGAGGTCGAGTTCCTCCGCGGCGCCTTCGCGGGCGAACTGCCGCAGCCGCCTGAGCGCCACCTTGATGTTGCGGGTGCCGAGTTCGACGCTGTCGTCGAGATCCCGGAACTCGCGCTTGTCCCATACCTTGATCGCGCGGAAATTGCGGTTGCCCGCCTGCCCGATGCGGATGCCCGCCGGATTGTAGCCATAGGCTCCAAAGGGCGACGTGCCGCCCGTGCCGATCCATTTCGAGCCGCCCTCATGGCGGCCTTTTTGCTCCTGGAGGCGCTTCATCAGCTCCTCCATGATCTTTTCCCAGCCGCCCAGCGCCTCGATCTCGGCCTTTTCCTCGTCGCTGAACACGCGTTCGGTGATGATGCGCAGCCACTCCTCGGGGATGACCGCGTTGGCGGTCTCGCTCATCAGCTCCAGGCCTTTGAAGACGGAGGCGAAGACGCGATCGAATTTATCGAGGTTGCGTTCGTCCTTCACCAGCGCGGTGCGGGAGAGATAGTAGAAATCCTCGACGCGCTTATCGGCGAGATCGGCCTGGATCGCCTCCATCAGCGACAGATATTCGCGCAGGCTGACGGGTACGCCAGCGGCCCGCAGCCCGTGGAAAAACTGAACGAACATCTTGTCAATCCTATCCCCGGAGCCATGGAAAGCTGCGGATCTGCGGCGGCTTGGGCGCAAGCCTGGCCTGCACTTCCCTTACGCTGGACGTCAGAGATTCGGGATCGTCGCCGATCTCGTCTTCGGCGTCGTCCTCTTCGGCTGGCTCGTCCTGGCCGTCGCTCTCATCCTCGTTTGCCCTCGGGGATGTCCTCCTCCGGGAGCTCCGACAGTTTAGCCAGAAGCGTCGGCGCTGTCTCGGCCGGTGTGGCAGCCGCGACCTTCTCGCCCGCCTCGGCGGCGTGCTCCCGCTCCCAGGCGGCGGCCAGCAACTCGCCGATGGTGGGTTCGGGCGGCCGGCGGCCCAGGAGGCGATCGAGAAAGGAGCGCCGCTTTTCGGGCGGGAAGGTCGCGGTTTGCGGTTCGGTGGATTCCGTGGCCGGTTGCGGTGTGGCGATGTTCGCCGCTTCGGATTTCGCCGCGAGCGTCTCGGCGCCGTCGCGCTTTGCGGCGGCAGGCTCGGGCTTGGAAGACTTTTCCTCGGCGAGGCGGCGGGCCGCAGCGTCCGGCACGGTTTTTTCGGCGGCAGGCTTCGGTTTCGCGGATTTCGCAATGGCCGGCTTCACGCCAGGCTTGTCGCCCGTTTCGCGCAGTTTCGCGGCGTCCTGTTTTGAGGTAGCCGGAGAGGTCTCGCCGAGCTTTGCTGCCGGGGGCGGCTCGACAGGCGTCGCGGCCACAGCGGATGCGGCAGCTTTGTTGGCCGTCTCGTCGGGCTGACGCTCGGTCTTGGCTCCGGCTTTTCCCGTGCTCGGTTTCGGCTTGGCAATCGCAGCGTGCGCTGCTTTGGCCGCCGATGCGTCGCCAGCAGATCGTTCCGCAGCGATCGGCTTCTCCAGCTTTTCGGCCTTGGCGGGTGGCGAGGCGACGCGCGCCACGCTGGCCGGCTCCTTGACTTTCGCCACCTTTGCCGCCGGCGCGGACTTCGGCGTTTTCGCCGCCTGGGCCTTGCCGCGCTTGCCCTGTCCCTTCGCTGATGCCGCCACCATCGTGGATTTCCCCGCCTTCTTGCGCATGGGCGCTACAGCCTTCTCTGCCCCGACCGGTAATTGAACCCGCGGCTCGGTCAAGCCACTCGCGCCGAGGGCCATCTGATATGAGCGGAAAGCCGGGCGATGACGTCCGCGCATCGGCGTAGGGGCGACGAGCGCGGCGGCCAGTACGCCGGGCGGCGTTTCGCTCAGCACCGCGTGCAGCCCTTGCAAGCCGGCGATAAAATGGGCGAGCCCCGTAGCGAGCTGACGCGTCAGCCAGATCACAAAATTCGCCGAGGTCAGCCGCAGCCGCTCGGAGTGCTCGGCGAGTTCCAGCCGCGCGATGAATTGCCGCCCGCGCTCGGTGATCTGCGGCGCACGGCGCAGCGTCTGCTCGTACTTCGCTTGAAAATCATGCGCCGCGACGAGGAAATCGTAATGCCGGCGCAAGCCGCTCGCGCTTTGACGGGCGGCGTCGGAGGCGCGCTCGAAACCGGTGACCAGCCGCTGCGGCAGCTCCTCGCGAGCACGCCGCAGCTCGCCCACGCCGCGCTCCATGGCTTCCGACCGCCGGATCGCCCCGGCGATCTCGGCCGCATAGCCGTAAAACTCCGAGAGGAAGGTCCGCACGATCCGCAACTGGCCTGGCAGCGCCCGGACCGCGCCGACGGGATAGGCGACGATTTCCGCGAAAGTCGGCAGCCTGTCGCGCTCGCGGGCCAGGCGGATGGCATCCTTCAGCTCCGGGACGAGGCGTTCCGCTTCGCTCCGCGCGAGCGAGAGGCGCAGGTCGATGAGGTCTTCCTCTTTCGAGGCAGCGCCGTCCGCCTTGAACAGCAATGCCGTGGCTTCGGCACGGAAACGCTCATAGGCGCCTTCCTCGGCAAAACTCGCGCCGAAGCTGCTCAAATCCTCGACCAGCACGATCTCGCTCGCGGCCCAGAGATCGCGCCTGATGTGCAGAATTTCGGCAAGCGGCGGATAGTCGTCCATGCCGAAGGCGGCGAGCATGTCGACGCGCAGCACATTGACCTTATCGAAAAACGCACTGCGGTCCTGAATCCGCTTCAGAAGAGCGTGGGTTGCCGCCGTCAGAGCCGCGCCGGTAGCGTTTCCGGCCTCCGAGGGCACGTGGCGGATCGTGTCGAAGATTTTCTGCGCATCGGACACATAGGCCGCCGCGCGGACAGCCTGCCGCATCTGGCGCCGCTGCTTGCCATGCACCGAGCGCCGATGCAGCCACCAAAGGCCGCAGCTCACCCCGATCCATAAAGCGATAACGCCGGCAAATGATCCGAATTCGTCCATGCGCTGCAGCGGCACTCCCCCATCCGACCGGCGGTCCCGCCGCCAGCCGCGCCCGGCATGAGGCGCTTGAAGAGTTTACAGCCGCGAGCCCCCCGAGGGAACAAACCGTGCAGGAACGGTTAACGGAAACGGCGCAGTTTTAGCAAAAAAGCTTGCTAGATCAGCGTCTTGCCGCCCGGCATCATCAATGCCGAGGAGGTCTCGTCCGGGGCGCCGAAATGGCCGAAATAGCGCGAATCAATCGCTTCTACGGGCAGAATGATGAGCACGTCGGTGGTGCCGAACTGCCGGTCGACGACCGCGCCTTCGCCGATATAGGCGCCAAGACGCAGATAGCCCTTGATCAGCGGCGGCATGGCCTTGAACGCCGCCTTGGGATCGACGTCCCGCGCGTTCATCATGTTCATGTTCACGAAGAGGCGGTCATGCGCCTTGACGCGCCATTCCTTCGGGCGCCATCGCATTGTGGTGCAAATAGCTGAGCGCCATTGCGTGGCGCTTGGGATCGATGCCGGGAAAGCTCGCGCAGCCGATCATCACATCCACACCGTGCTCACGGCAATACGTCCAGACGCCGTGCCACAGCAGTTCGACGGTGCGCCGGTTGCGATAGGGTTTCAGCACGCAGGAGCGGCCGAGTTCCATGAAATAATTGTCGCGGCTTTTCATCGCCAGCAGCGGTGCGATGTTGTACTCGCCCTGCGTATAGAACCCGCCATGGCGTTCCGCCATGTCCTGGCGCAGAACCCGGTAAGTGCCGACGACGCGCGGACGCTTCTTCCACGGATTTCTGCCCGCGACCAGATCCCCGTGATCGACCACCAGCAAATGATCGCACATCTCGTCATAGGGATCTTCGTCGCGGCGGCTGATCATGGCCGCGGCGTTCGGAATGGCGTCCATTTCCTCGTAGAACACTTCATAGCGCAGCTTTTGCGCCCGGCGCAGATCGCCGCGCGAGCGCGCCAGCCGCACTTCCAGATTGCCGATGCGCCCATAGATTTTGGGCATCCGCCCGATCGGGATGATGGGGATGCGCTTGCCGCGCTTGTTGCGGAAGGGAAGGGTGATCGGAGGCATGCCACGGAGCGCGCGGGGCCTGAATTTACTGACAAGGCGCCGTGGACTTAAAATCATGCGTTTCTCCCATTCGCCGTGGCGGTCGCAGACTAAGCCGGGCATCGAGGCGGAGGCAACGAGACCCGGTAGTGATTGGCTCAGATACCCGCAACTGGCCCATGCAGGGGCGGGCTGGAGCAGTCAATCGATGTTCAGGATGGCGTTTTTCAAATGCCTCAGGGTGCCGCTACAGCGGTCACTCTTGAATTCGGACTGCCCCCGTGTGGGCGAGATGCTCACACATTGCCCCATAGCTGAAACGATGCCCGAGTCTACATCAATCCAGTTCGCAAGCGTTAGCGTTTCTTCCAGCGCTGCGGGGATTTGACCGACGCACCTTACGGCGATACCCGTCTTGTTCCTGGCACAGATGCGGTTTAGCTTGGCGGCGGTTGCGCTGCAAGCGAATTGCGACGAAAGGGTGTATCATGAATGAGACCGGAGCGAGCCACAGCGTGGACCCTCGCCTCCTGGAAGTGCTGGTCTGTCCGGTGACGAAAACGCCGCTTCGCTATGATCGCGAGCGCCAGGAATTGATCAGCGAGGCCGCCAGGCTTGCTTTCCCCATCCGCGACGGCGTGCCGATCATGCTTCCGGACGAAGCGCGAAAGCTTGAGGATTAGCCGTCGCTTACGCCCCCAGCCTCCCGATCAGGCCGACGCCCATAGGTGCTGTGCCGCATAGGCGCGCCAGGGGCGCCAGGTTTCGGCGCGTTCGGAGAGTTCGCGCGCGGTGGGGCGGCGCCCGGTTTCATCGGCGAGGGCGCGCATGAGGCCGATATCGGCGGCCGGAAAGGCGTCGGGCTCGCGCAGCTGGCGCAGGGCAATGTAGTTTGCGGTCCAATCGCCGACGCCCTTGATCGTCCGCAGCTTTTCTACCGCCTCTTCCAGGCTGCGCCGTGCGCCGAACAGGTCAGGGTCGGCGATGAGCGCCGCCGCGACGGCCGAAAGCGCCGCGGCACGGGCGCGCGGCATGCCCAGTGTCGTGAGGTCCGCCGCTGCGACGGCTTCCGGCCGGGGGAACACATGCGTCAATTCGCCGGCGGGTTCGGCGAGCGGCGCACCATGCGCGGCGACCAGCTTGCCTGCGAGGCCGCGCGCTGCGGTCACCGTGATCTGCTGCCCGAGCACGGCGCGCACCGCCAGCTCGAAGCCGTCCCAGGCACCCGGCACGCGCAATCCCGGCCGCGCGGCGACAAGGGGGGCGAGGGCCGGATCCTGCGCGAGATGCGACGCGATGGAGCGCGGATCGGCGGCCAGATCGAAGACGCGGCGCAGCCGGGCGATAATGAGCGGCAGCGCCGTAAGCTTCGGAAAACAAATCGTTACGGCAAGCGCGTGACCGTCGGCCGGCCGCACGGAAACGGTGCCCTGATGGCCGCCGATGTCAATGGTGCGTGACCACCGGCCCTCGGCGACATGTTCGACGCCGGGGATGGCTCGCGCGGCGAGAAAACCGAGCATCGCGCCCCAATCATAGGGCGGCTGATAGCGCAGCAGCAGGCTGACTTCGCCGCGCGGTCCGGCGGAGATATCGGCCCGGCTCGACCGCCGCAGCGCGCCCGGCGGACGGCTGAACAGCGCCTGAAACGTCTCGTTGAACCGGCGGATGCTGCCGAAGCCTGACGCGAAGGCGATTTCGGCCATCGGCAGGCGCGTTTCATGAATGAGCTGTTTGGCGAGCAGCACGCGGCGCGTCTGGGCGACGGCGATCGGCGAGGCGCCCAGATGCTGCCGGAACAGACGCCGCAACTGGCGTTCACCGACGCCGAGGCGACCGGCCAGCGTATCGACATCCGCTTCATCCAAAGCGCCGAGCTCGATCAGCGCCAGCGCGCGCGAAACCGTGTTGGAGGAGCCGCGCCAGGCGCCCAGATCGGGCGCGGTTTCCGGCCGGCAGCGCAGGCATGGGCGGAACCCGGCCTCCTGGGCGGCGGCGGCCGTGGGGAAAAAGGTGACGTTCGCCGAAAGCGGCGTGCGGGCGGGGCAGATCGGCCGGCAATAGATGCCGGTCGTCTTCACGCCGGTGAAGAGCCGGCCGTCAAAGCGCGCGTCGCGCAGGGAAATCGCCCGGTAGCAGGCCTCGTGATCCATGTCCATGGAAGCCGACTCTGCGGATGCGGCGCGGCGCTGTCTAGCGGTTTTCGGACATCGTCACCGGTCATGCGCGGCCTCATACGTTAAGTCCGGAATTCGCCAGACCGGCGACGGCCGCGCGGCGATGATCCCGCTCACAAAGCTGGAATAAAGAGGGATCAAATCATGACCGCGGATGAGAACAAACAGCATGTCATCGACACCTGGAAGGCGTTCGCAACGCGCGACGCCGCGCAAATACGCAAATATTTCAAGGAGGATGCGGTCTGGATCGCGCCGCATAACAATGCGACGGGCCTGGCGCTGAACGCAACCGGCAATGGCTTCACCGGCGCGGACCAGATCGCGCATTTCATCGCCAACGACGTCTCCAAGATTTTCGTGCGCGATGTGACGATCGACTTCAAGGGCATCCACGCCGCCGGCAATGTCGTCATCGTCGAGGAGCGGATGCAGGCGACCCTCTTCAACGGCCGCCATTACGACAATGATTATTGCTTCGTCTTCGAGCTTGAGGACGGGCTGATCACGGTCATGCGCGAATATATGGACACGGCGAAGGGCTTCCGCATGATCTTCGGCGAGGAGGGCGGCGCCCGGATGGACGCTGCCGGCGCGTAACCCGCGTGATCGCCGAACCGGGAAGATCGTTCACGACGACGGCGAACCCGCCCCGCGCCAATACCAAGGGATGGCATGGCCCCGCCCCGCGCCGGTCACCAAGGCGACCCTGGTGTCCTCTGTCGGCATGGCCGTCCTTTCATATCCATGGCCGCATCGGGCGAAATTCGATTGTGCGTTCCGTAACGTTCGGCGCAGATCCCGATGTCGTCGCGAAGCAGGCCACCGGACGGAAAGATCCGGTGGCCTGCTTCGTTCATCCTTATGACTAGGCGGGGTTGAAGCCCGCAATGGCTTTGGCTTCGAGATATTCCTCCAGACCGTATTTGCCCCATTCGCGGCCGTTTCCAGACTGCTTATAGCCACCGAAGGGTGCGGCCCGTTCATTCATCACGCCGTTCAGATTGACGTTGCCGGCTCGCAGTTGGCGGCCAACCGCACGCGCACGCTCGACGCTGCCGGCGGAGACATAGCCCGCCAGCCCATAAGGCGTGTCGTTGGCGATCTGCACCGCTTCTGCCTCGTCCTTCGCCCCCATGATGGCGAGAACCGGGCCGAAGATTTCTTCGCGAGCGATGGTCATGTCGTTGGTGACATCGGCGAAAACGGTCGGACGGACAAAGATCCCTTATTGACGCCCTCGGGAAGGCCGGTGCCTCCCGCCACCAATGTCGCGCCCTCGTCGATGCCCTTCTGAATCAGCGCCTGTATCTTGTCCCATTGGGTGCGGTTCACGACCGGGCCGATGCTGGTGCCTTCAGCGCGAGGGTTGCCTGCCGTCGTCCGTTCCGCGACGGCCTTCGCGATCGCCGCAATCTCCTGCATTTTCGCCTGAGGCACGATCATGCGTGTCGGCGCATTGCAGGACTGGCCGGAATTGTTGAACACATGCGCGACGCCGCCAGTGACGGCCTTCTGCAGGTCCGCATCATCGAGGATGATGTTCGGCGATTTGCCGCCGAGCTCCTGGCTCACGCGCTTCACCGTATCCGCCGCGCGCTTCGCGACATCGATGCCGGCGCGCGTGGAGCCCGTGAACGAGATCATGTCGATGCCAGGATGCTCACTCATCGCGACACCAACCTCCGGCCCGAGGCCGTTGATCAGGTTGAAGACACCTTTCGGCACGCCAGCCTCATGCAGTATTTCGGCAAAAATCAGCGCCGAACTCGGGGTGAATTCCGATGGTTTGAGGATCATCGTGCAGCCGGCCGCCAGCGCCGGCGCGACCTTGCAGGCGATTTGGTTGAGCGGCCAATTCCACGGTGTAATCATGCCGACGACGCCAATCGGCTCGCGTACGACCACCGCCGAGCCCATCGGCTCCTCGAACTCGTAATTCTTCAGAACCTCGAGCGTGGTGGCGAGGTGACCAAGACCCGCACCGGCCTGCTGGCGCTCTGCCATAGGCAGCGGTGCGCCCATTTCATCGGACACGGCGGCACCGATGTCCTTCATCCGCGCTTTATAGGCGGCGATTACCCTGGTGAGCAGCTCGACACGTTCGTTCCGGCTCGTCTGCGAGAATGTTTCGAACGCCCGGCGCGCAGCGGCAACCGCCTTATCCACATCAGCCTTCGAGCCGACCGCAATCTCGTACATCACCTCCTCCGTCGCCGGATTGACGACGGGGATTGATTTCTTGACGACGGGATCGACCCACATGCCATCAATGTAGAATTGCATCCGATTGACCATGGTGCTTCCTCTCGATTTAAAATGCATGCCGGTGAACTGGGCCGGAGGTTCTCAGTGGCCGCTATCCCGATGTCCGTCGTGCACCACGTGTGCTGGTTGATCATGGGCCTAATCCTGGACGGTCGTCGATGCTGGAAATTCTCCGGGTTTGAATCCGATAGGCGTTGGATCGCGATATTCCCAGGCCCCGGCGATCCCGCCATTTCCGGGCGGCAGGCGACGCGTAATATTGTCGTGGCGAACGATTGATCTCGTCAAGCTGTCGCCATGGACCTCCGCTGCGACCACTGAAATACGCTATGCGAAAAAGGCTTGCCGTCGGTGCGGCTGACAGGCTGCCACCTCAAATTCCCGCATACCAGGCATACCCGTTGTCGGCCCAATAGCTGCCATTGCCGCCGCCGATCGCCTCGAAGCTCTCCACCGCCTCGATGGACATCACATATTTCGCGTGCTTATAGCCGAGCTGGCGCTCGACTCGGAGCCGCAAGGGCGCACCGTGCGCGACCGGCAGCTCCTTATCGTTCATGTCATAGGCGAGGATCGTCTGCTCGTGAAAGGCGTCGTCGAGATCGATGCTCTCGTAATAGGGCACCGGCCCGCTGAGTCCGCCGGCCGGCAGTTCATCGGCGCAGCGGAAGACAAGATAGCGCGCCGAGGGCTTGAGCCCAACCTGGGCCAGCAGCGAGCCGAGCCTTGCCCCTCGCCATTTGCCAATGCAGCTCCATCCTTCCACGCAATCGTGCCGGGTGATCTGGGTCCGGGACGGGAGGGCGCGCAGATCGCTGAGCGAAAGGCTTGCGGGACGTTCGACCAGGCCGCCCACCTCCAGCCGCCAACTCGCGAAGCCATCCTTTACCAGGCTCTTATAAGCCTCCGTCGTTGGATCTTCGGTGCCGTTCGCCTTAAACGCCGGCGACAGGTCGGCCTCGCTGAATTCGGCGGCGAGCGCCTTGCGCCCGAGGGCGCGCTGGACCCCGCTACTCAGGGTCTCGGCGCTGCCGAAAATGCGGCGAGCCGTCGGATTCTCGGTGATCTGATCGCAGCCGGCGAGCAGCGCGGCCCCAAATCCCCCCGCCGCCTTCAGCAGCGACCGGCGGCTAAGCTTTTGACGTGTCGGCATTGCCCTCTCCCACTTCGATTGCATAGCGGCCAGTGATCATCGACCGCATGTTGTTCCAGAAGCCCGACACCAGCACCATGACGACATGGACTGCGAAGAATGCGAACAGTCCGAAAGCCGCGAGAAAATGCAGTGTGCGCGCCGATTGGCGTCCGCCGAAGAATTCCGGCAGCCACGGGAAGGCCGCGTTGAGCTGCGGCGACATGCAAAGGCCGGTCGCGATCACCAGCGGGAGAAGCCCGAAAATCACGGCGAGATAGGTCAGCTTCTGAATGACGTTATAGCGCTTGGCTTCCTCGCCTTTGGGAAAGCGCAGCCGAATATGTTCGCTGATCGAATGTCCCATATGGCGCAATTCGGCCCATGTGGGGATCAGGTCCCGGCCGAGATGCCGGCTCAGAAGCGAAACGAGGACATAGATGGTGCCGTTGATCACCAGCAGCCAGGCGAAGAAGAAGTGCCAGAGACGCCCGCCTGCCAGGTCCTGATAGGATGGGATGACCGCCCAGCTCGGGAATCCGCCGAAGGAGACGAGCGGATCGTCGAATGTGGAGATGTCGCCCCAATAAAGCGCGGGATGCGCATTGAAGATTTGCAGCCCGCTCATGAAAAGCAGCGCCAGGCACAGGGCATTGATCCAATGCGTGATTCGCGTGGTTGCCGAATGTCGGCGGATGGATATTTTCGGCTTGTTCTTTTCGGCGGCCGGCGCTTGTCGGGGCATGTCAGCCTCCATTGCTGATCCTGCCGGACTCTACGACGCAGGGCCGAAAAGGTTTCGCGCTTATGCGGGGGGCATGGTGGAGGTGAGAGGAGAATCCTCGAACCGGAACCCGCCGGTTGGGTTGGCGGGCGGCAACCGGCAAATAAAAATGGTGGGCGGCGAGAGGGTCGAACTCCCGACATCCTCGGTGTAAACGAGGCGCTCTACCACTGAGCTAGCCGCCCATTCCCTTGCTCAGCAAGGCTTGTTCTGTCCTCGAAAGGCACCGAGAGAGCAGAATGGAATTGCTATATAGCGTAGACCACCAGCAAAATCCACCAGCAGTTAAGGTCGACGTGGCGGGCGAGCGGTTCCTATTGCGGATATTTGTCGTGCCGAGCCCAAAACGCAAATCCGCCATCGGCGAGCGGCGTCATGATGCCGTTTGTGAGCGGCTCGTTGTGCGAGTAGTCTTTCCATCAAAGCAAAATGATGCTCGCCCATCGATGCGCCGATGGGTGGCACAAAACTCAGGAGGGACTTGATGCCAGCGGATCACCTGTTTCCTACGACACTCGCCGGCAGCCTGCCGAAGCCCGGCTGGCTCGCGGAGCCGGAGAAATTATGGGCGAGCTGGCGCGCCAGCGGTGCGGAGCTTACGCAGGCTAAGCGGGACGCGGCCCTGGTCTGGCTCAAGATCCAGGAGGATGCCGGCATCGACATACTGTCGGACGGCGAGCAGTTCCGTATCCATTTCGTGCATGGCTTCCTCGAGCAGATCGAGGGCATCGACTGGAATCGGAAAACCAAAATGGGCATCCGCAACAACCGCTATGAGGCGGAGGTGCCGACGGTCACCGGACCGGTCGTGCGCAAGGCGCCCGATCCACGTCGACGATGTGCGTTTCACCAGAGCGCATACCAAACGCGGACTGAAGTTCACGCTGCCGGGGCCGATGACGATTTGCGACACGATCGCCGACACGCATTACGGGCGGCGCGCCGACATGGCCATGGCGTTCGCGAAGCTGCTGAACGAGGAGGCCCGCGAAATCGAGGCGCTCGGCGTCGACGTCATCCAATTCGACGAGCCGGCCTTCAATGTGTTCATGGAGGATGTGAGGGATTGGGGCATCACGGCGCTCGAGGCGCGCGGCGGACGGCCTCAAATGCAAGACAGCGGTCCATATCTGCTACGGCTACGGCATCGAGGCCAACCTGAAATGGAAAGAGACCCTCGGTTCCGAATGGCGGCAATATGAGGAGATCTTTCCGGCGATCAACAAGAGCCGCATCGATCAGGTCTCGCTCGAATGCCAGGGCGCCAAGGTGCCGGTTTCGCTCATCCGGCTGTTGAACGAGAAGACCATCCTCGTCGGCGCAATCGATGTCGCAACTCAGGAGATCGAAACGCCGGAAGCCGTGGCCGGCATTCTCAGCGAAGCATTGAAGCACGCCGATGCCGAACGGATTCAGGCCTGCACCAATTGCGGCATGGCTCCACTGCCGCGCAGCGTCGCCACCGCCAAGCTCAACGCTCTGGCAGCCGGGGCGGAGCTGATGCGCTCGCAGATGAAATGAGACCTAGCCGCGTTGCCGAGGTAATCCCATGACTAAGCCGAATGCGACCGTCGCAGTGATCGGGGCAGGTGACTATATTGGCGGTGCGGTTGCCAAACGGTTCGCGGCAGGTGGATTTCACATCTATGCGGGGCGGCGAAATGGCGATCAGCTTAAGCCGCTTTACGATGAGATTGCGGCGGCCGGCGGCAGTTGCACCGGCCGCTCACTCGACGCCCGCAAGGAAGAGGATGTCGCCGCCTTCCTGAAGGAAGCGGACGAGATCGCCCCGCTTGAGGTCTGCGTCTTCAATATCGGCGGCAACGTGAATACTCCGCTGCTTGATACGACGGAGCGCGTGTTCCGCAAAGTGTGGGAGATGGCGTGCTATGCGGGGTTCCTCACAGGCCGGGAAGCCGCACGCCAAATGATCCCGCGGGGCAAAGGCTCGATCTTCTTCACCGGGGCGACGGCGAGCCTGCGCGGCGGCAATGGCTATGCCGCGTTCGCCAGCGCCAAATTCGGCCTGCGCGCGGTGGCGCAGAGCATGGCCAGGGAGCTGGGGCCGAAAAATATCCATGTCGCTCACCTCGTCATCGACGCCGGCGTCGACACCGCCTGGGTACGCGAACGCCGGGGCGGTCGATGCGGCGAACCTCCCGCCGGATACGCTGATGAACCCGGCATCGATCGCCGAGACCTATTGGCAGCTTCACCACCAGCCGCGCGATGCCTGGACATTCGAACTCGACCTCCGCCCGTTCGGGGAGACGCTGGTAGCCATGACCAATGTAGAATTCCATTTCGATTTCGGCAGTCCGAACGCCTATCTGAGCCATCTCGTGATTCCCGAGATCGAGGGGCGCACCGGTGTGGCATTCATCTACGTGCCGGTGCTGCTGGGCGGGATCTTCAAGCTGACCAACAACGTCTCGCCGGTCGTCGCCAATCAGGGCATCAGGAACAAGGCGGAATATCAGGAGCTGGAAATGCAGCGCTTCCTGCGCGCCCATGGCATCACGGCTTTCAAGTTCAATCCCCACTTCCCGGTGAACACCTTGCAGATCATGCGCGCCGCGATCGTCGCTGAGGATGAGGGCTATCTGAAAGCCTATGCGGACGCCGTATTCGCCCATATGTGGGCCGAGCCGAAGAAGATGGACGAGCCCGAGATCATCAAGGCGGCCCTCGACCAGTCCGGCTTCGACGGCGCGCACATCCTGGCGCGCACGCAGGAGCCGGCGATCAAGGCGCGGCTGATGGAAAACACCGAGAAATCGGTGGCGCGCGGCACATTCGGCTCGCCGACCTTCTTCGTCGGCGACGAGATCTTCTTCGGCAAGGATCGCCTGGCGGAGGTCGAAGCGGCCATCCGCGACGGCGTGCGCCGCTCTCCCAGCCGCCGATTAGGGCCAGGCCGCGAACGTCGTATCCTTCCTGGTCTCCTGGAGTCGCTGGCGGCGGAACGCGCCCGGCGATACGCCCACCGCCGTTTTGAAAAATCGGCTGAACTGGGCCGGGTCCCGAAAACCGAGCCCATAGCCGATCTGCGCGATCGGCAGGGAGGACTGCTCCAGCCGCGCCCTTGCCTCTTCCAAAATCCGTAAGTGCAGGAGCTGAACCGGGCTCCGGCCGGCAGCTTTCGTCACCGCGCCATGCAGCCGCCGCTCACTCACCCCGAGCTGCGAGGCGTAACGGGCTATCGGCCAATCCTCGCGGAAATGCAGCTCGACGGCGTGGAGAAAGCGCTGAAAGATCGCCGAGCCAGACCGGTTCGCCTCCGGCTGCGGCAGATGAAATCCGGCCAGCCGCCATGCATAGACGAGGATCACAGTGAGATGGGACATGATCATGTTCACGCCGCCTTCGTCGAGGCTGCGCAATTCCCGATGGATGGCTTCGGCCGCATGCATCAAAGAGGCGATGTGCGCGCTTAGGCTCGTGCCGTCCGCGTGGATCAGGCGGTCGGCGACGCCTCGCAGCTCGCCCGAGGTTCGATGGCCGGTCACGGCCCTGGCGATTAGATCCTCGGACAGCGCCAGCATGAAGCCCTCCGAGCCAGGATCGATATGGATCATCTGGCCCAGCCCTGGTGGCAGCCAAAGCAGACACGGCGCGCGCAGCCTGGCCTGCCCCTGCGTCAGTTGCGCGACGCCTTTCCCTGTCGACAGGACCAGCGCATAGCTGCGGCCTTGATGACGCTGTGCCGTGAGGCGCCACTCACTGGTGCCGATATCGGCATTGATGCGATCAGCATGAGCGAAGCGTGCCAGAGGCCGTTCGTCCTGGTTGCCGTCGGCTTCAGTTGCAGGCAACAGCGTCCCCATCCGAATTTGCTTATTTTTTTTCTGATATCGTCAATTTTGCAATGTTTACAGCGCGATCGTCTACTCAATAATAATAGGCTTAGGAAATTTTCTCATGAGGCCGTTTTGTTGGCGAACATCCGATGAGACAGCATAAGTTTTGCGCGCCTCCGCGAACGTAATTCGCCTCCATTTACTCTGTCACGAATAAAAAGACGGTCACCAACGACCGCTGATGACTACACCATAGGGAGGAATAAACATGACGCGCAGTCTTCGCTGCGGCGCAGCCGGATTTGTTTGTTCGGCTGTTCTGGGGGCATTGGCCTCCCTCGCGCCCTTGAGCGCGCAGGAGCAAACAATCAAAATCGGCTATGCCATCTCTAAGACCGGCCCCAATTCCGCGGGCGCGGGCGTGACGACCTTGCCCAACTATCAGCTCTGGGTGAAGGACGTGAACGAAGCCGGCGGCATTCAGGTCGGCGGCAAGAAGATGAAGATCGAGGTCGTCGAATATGACGACCGCTCCTCGTCCGAGGAAGCCGTGCGTGCGGTTGAAAGACTCGCGACGCAGGACAAGGTCGATGTCCTGCTGCCACCTTGGGGCACGGCGAACAACCTCGCGGTCGGGCCGATCTTCGACCGCCATGGCTATCCGCAATTGGCCGGCACGGCGGTCACCGATCGCGCGGCCGATCTCGCCAAACGCTGGCCGAATTCCTACTGGCTGCTCGGCACGGGCGGCGAATATGCGGAGGCGCTGGTCGCGCTTCTCACGAAACTGCGGAGCGAGGGCAAGATCGGCGACAACGTTGCCATGGCTTCAATCGCCGACGGCTTCGGCATCGAGCTTTCGAATGCGGGACGTGCGGCCCTGAAGAAGCAGAATTTCAAGCTTGTCTATGACGAGACCTATCCGCTCGGAACGCAGGATCTGGCGCCGATCATCAATCAGGTGAAAAAGCTGGCTCCGGATGTCTTCATCGCCTTCTCCTATCCGCCCGATACGATCGGCCTGACCGCGCAAGCGCAGACGCTGGGCTTCAATCCCAAGATCTTCTATGCGGGCGTCGGCGTCGCGTTCCCGATCTATAAGGAGCGCTTTGGCGATGCGGCGAACGGTGTCATCAGCCTGGGCGGCATCAACGCCTCGAACCCGGCGGTGAAGCAATATATCGCACACCACAAAGCGGTCATCGGCCGGGAGCCGGACCGCTGGGCGAGCCTTGTCACCTATGCGAGCCTGCAAGCCCTGCAGCAGGCCATCGAGAAGGCCGGGACGGTCGACAAGGCCGCCGTGGCGAAGCAACTGGCCTCCGGCAGCTTCGACACCATCCTGGGCAAATTTGCCTTCGACAAGGAGACCCATAAGATTCCCGGAATCTTCACCGTCGGCCAATGGCAGGGTGGTGAATTCGCCGGGTTGTTCCCGACGAGTACTGAGGGGGCGGCCGCGCCTGCTTTCCCGAAGCCGGCATGGCCGGCGGCGAAATAGCGGACGCGCGTGGCAAGCTGCGGCGGCTGCGGCATCCCCTGCCGCCGCCGCAGCCTTCCCATACCGAAAGCCGACATCGGGCCTCCGACTGCCCGCATTGAAAGCCAAGTCGTACCCACATGTTTGTCGACGCACTCTTCTCAGGCCTGACGCTCGGCGGCATGTATGCGCTGATCGCGATGGGACTGACGCTGCAATATGGCGTGGCGCGCATCCTCAATCTCGCTTATGGCGAGATGCTGATCGCGGCGGCTTTCGCGGCCTATGCGCTGGTGACATTTGCCGGCATCGGGCCGCTTGCCGGGCTCGTTCTGATCGTGCCGCTCGGCTTCCTGCTCTCCTACGGCATCTACCGGCTGTTGCTGACCCCGCTGGTGCGCCGCTCCCGTACACGCGCCGTGCTGGAGGCCGACAGCATCCTGGCGACCTTCGGCCTGCTGTTCGTCGTCCAGGGCATCATGCTGGCGATCTTCGGCGGCAATTACACCAGCTATGCCTATCTGAATTCGGGCATCGACCTGTTCGGCACAACGGTAGCGGCAAACCGCCTGCTCGTGTTCTTCGTCGCCGTGTTTCTGGGCGGCGGCTTCTACCTCGCTTTGACCCGCACGCGGATCGGGACTGCGCTTCGTGCCGTGGCCGTCGACCCGGTCGCCGCCGGTCTCGTCGCGATCGATGTGCGCTGGGCGGCGGGCCTCGCCTTCGCGCTCGGCGGCGCGCTTGCCGCGACAGGCGGCGTGCTGGCTTCGATGTTTCTCACCTTCAGCGCCAATATCGGCGTCGTCTTCACCATGAAGGCGCTGATCGTCGTCATCATGGGAGGCGTCGGGAACGTGCTTGGCGCACTGATAGCGGGGTTGCTCCTCGGGCTGACGGAAGCGTTCGTTGCAACCTTCGGCGATCCAGGTCTGACCCTGGCGGCAACTTACGCGATTTTCCTCCTGGTGCTGCTGTTCAAGCCCGAAGGCCTGTTCGGAAGGGCCGCCCGATGAACCCGGCCATGCTTCAGCCCGTCGCGATCGGCCTGGGGGCAGTGCTCGTCCTCGCCTTGGTGCCGCTCTATGCGGACGGCTATGGCCTGTCGCTCGGCATCGGCATGCTCAGCTACGCAGTGCTCGCCACGGCCTGGGCGATGTTCTCCGGCCCGACGCGCTATATCTCGCTGGCGACCGTCGCCTTTTTCGGCGTCGGCGCCTATACGGTCGCGGTGGTCGGCGAGTTGCTCCCCTGGCCGGTGGTGCTGGCCGTCGCGGGTTTTAACGGCGTGCTCCTCGCCATTATCGTCGGCCTCTCGACCTTGCGGCTCGCCGGCGCCTATTTCGTCATCTTCACCTTCGGTCTGACCGAACTGATCCGCCAATTGGTCACCTGGTACGAAGTCAACGTCACGCACACGATCGGCCGCTATGTGTTTCTCGATATCACCCAGGCGCAGATCTACTGGCAGCTTCTGGCGCTGGCGGCGGTGCTGTTTCTCACCGCCTATCTGATCGAGCGCTCGCGGCTGGGCTTCATGCTCAGGATCATCGGCGGCGACGAAACGGTCGCGCGCCATGTCGGCATCGACGTCCCGCGCGTGAAGGTCGCGCTCTTCGCCCTCAGCGCGCTGTTCATGACGCTGACCGGCGCGATCATGGCGCCGCGCTGGACCTATATCGACCCGACCATCGCGTTCAATCCGGTCGTCTCGTTCCAGGTGGTGATCATGGCGCTGCTGGGCGGACTTCAGCGGCTCTGGGGACCGTTGCTCGGCGTCATTCCGCTCAGTCTGCTCTTCGAATATCTCAACGCCTATTTCCCCAACCACTTCTCATTGATGCTCGGCCTGGTGTTCCTCGCCATCGTCTATCTGCTTCCCAAGGGAGTGGCCGGCTTGCTGGCGCAAGGGCCGCGCACGCGCGAACTCATCCGCCGATTGCGCGAGAGGACGATATGACCGCCGCACCGCTCCTGGAAGTTCGCGGCATGCAAAAGGTCTTTCGGCGGCCTGACCGCCGTGCGCGATGCGAGCTTCACGGTGCGGCGCGGCGAGATCGTCGGCCTCATCGGCCCCAACGGCTCGGGCAAGACGACGCTCATCAATCTCATCTCGGGCATGCTCAAGCCCGATGGCGGCGCCATGCTGCTTGCCAGGCGCCGAAATGACCGGAATCCCGGCTCATCTCCTGGCGCGGGCGGGCATCGCACGCACCTTTCAGCTCGTCCGGGTGATCGGCGAAATGACGGCGCTGGAAAATGTGATGTCCGGGCTGGTCTCGCGCCGGGGCACCATGCGAAGCGATCAGGCTGCGGATGAGGCGCGCTGCGCTGATGGCCCGCGTCGGCCTTGAGGGCAAGGAAGCCGTGCCAGCCTCCGATCTGACTTACGGCGACCAGAAGCGCGTCGAACTGGCGCGCGCGCTCGCGCTCCAGCCGCGCCTGCTGCTGCTCGACGAGTGGCTCGCGGGGCTGAACGCCTCGGAATTGCATGGCGGCATCGCGCTGATTGAATCGCTTGGCGACCAGGAGGGGATCGCCATCATCATGGTCGAACATGTGATGGCGGCGATCCGTTCGCTCTGTCCGCGCTGCATCGTGATGAATAGCGGCTCGCTGATCGCCGACGGGCGCACCGCCGATGTGATGACCGACCCGCATGTCATCGCGGCCTATCTCGGAGATGAGGATGCTTGAGGCCGCCGCCCTCTCCGTCTCCTATGGCAAGCATGTCGCGCTGAGCGGTGCGGCTTTAACGGTCGCGGCCGGCGAGATCGTTGCGATCCTCGGCGCGAACGGTGCGGGCAAGACGACCTTGCTGAAATCGCTTGCCGGGCTGGTGCGGAAGGACATGGGCAGCAAGGTCCTGCTGCATGGCAAGGACATCTCCGCGATGCCGCCCCATCACATCGTCGAGGCAGGGCTGGCGCTGGTACCCGAGGGACGGGGACTGTTCGGCGAACTGACCGTCCGCGAGAACCTCGAACTCGGCGCGTTCGCCCGCCGCGCCCGCGCGCATGAGAAGCGCCGCCTCGACCATGTGCTGGATCTCTTCCCCAAGCTTGCCGAACGCCTCGATCAGACGGCGCGCACCATGAGCGGCGGCGAGCAACAGATGCTCGCGATCGGCCGCGCGCTGATGTCCAGCCCCGACATTCTGCTGCTGGACGAACCCTCGCTCGGCCTCGCGCCGATCGTGACGAAGGATTTGTTTCGCACGATGACCCGCATACGCGCGGACGGCACAAGCATCCTGCTGGTCGAGCAGAACACCAAGAGAAGCCTTGAGATCGCGGATCGCGCCTATCTCCTGGAAAATGGCCGCGTCGCCGGAACGGGCGCGGCCGCATCGCTCCGTGAAAATCCTGCCGTGCGGGAAGCCTATCTTGGCCTGCCGGTCCAAACCATGAGGAGAGCCCAGATGTTCGACATCCAGCTTTTGATCGACAATGAAGCTCGCGAAGCCACGGGCGGCGCCAGCTTCTCGCGCATTAACCCGATGACGAATAGCGAAGCCACGAAAGCGGCCGCAGCAACGCAAGCGGATGCGCGCGCCGCCGCCTCCGCAGCAGCCGCGGCGTTTCCGGCGTGGTCGAAATCCGGCCCCGGCGTAAGGCGGGCGCTGCTGCTCAAGGCCGCCGACTTGCTTGAGGCGCGCACGCCGGACTTCATCGAGCGCATGGCGGGGGAAACCGGAGCGACGCCCGGCTGGGCGGGCTTCAACGTATTTCTGGCCGCGAAAATGCTGCGCGAAGCCGCCTCGATGACCACCCAGATTTCCGGCGAGGTCATTCCTTCCGACATCCCGGGCAGCTTCGCCATGGCGGTCCGTCAGCCGGTCGGCGTGGTGCTGGCGATTGCGCCTTGGAACGCGCCGGTCATTCTCGGCATCCGATCCATCGCCATGCCGCTTGCCTGCGGGAATACCGTCGTCTTGAAGGCCTCTGAGCTTTGCCCGGCGACGCATCATCTGATCGGCGAGGTGTTGAAGGACGCCGGTTTCCCGGCGGGCGTGGTGAATATCATCACCAACGCGCCGGACGATGCCCATGAGATCGTCGAAGCGCTGATCGCTCATCCCGCGATCCGCCGGATCAACTTCACCGGCTCCACCCGCGTCGGACGCATCATCGCACAGGCGGCAGCACCGTATCTGAAGCCGGTACTGCTCGAACTCGGCGGCAAGGCGCCGTTGATCGTGCTGGACGACGCCGATCTCGACGCCGCCGTCGATGCCGCCGCTTTCGGCGCGTTCATGAATCAGGGCCAGATCTGCATGTCCACCGAGCGCCTCGTGGTCGACGAAAAGATCGCGGATGCCTTCGTCGGCAAGCTGGCGGCCAAAGCCGCGAAGCTTCCGGCAGGCGATCCTGCAAAGGGCAATGTGGTGCTGGGTTCCGTCGTCAACGCGCAGGCGATCAAGCGGCTCGCCGCGCTGCTGGAGGACGCCACGGCGAAAGGCGCGAAACTCGCGGCCGGCGGCGGCATGGAGGGCACGATCATGCAGGCGACCGTCCTCGACCATGTGGACTCATCCATGCGCATCTATCAGGAAGAGTCCTTCGGCCCCATGGTGGCGGTGATCCGCGTCGATGGCGAGGAAGAGGCGATCCGCGTGGCGAACGATACCGAATACGGACTATCGGCGGCGGTGTTCAGCCGCGATATCAGCAGGGCCATGGGGGTGGCGTCACGCATCGAAAGCGGCATCTGCCACATCAACGGACCCACGGTGCATGATGAGGCGCAAATGCCGTTCGGCGGCGTCAAGGCATCGGGTTATGGGCGGTTCGGCGGCAAGGCGGCGATCGATCAGTTCACCGAACTGCGCTGGATGACGATCCAGAACGGTCCGAGGCACTATCCGTTTTAGAGCCGATTTTCTTGACTGGTCCGGCGATGCCGAAACGGCGTAACTTGGAAAGAGTCCGCGGCACTGTGCCCCACGGGCTTCTGAACAAGGAGACGGCATTGGCAACGAACGATCTGCAATGGATGGAAAAAGCGCTTCACCAGGCGCAGGACAGCTTCGACCAGGGTGGTCTGCCGATCGGTTCGGTGCTGGTGCGTCATCACGGGTCGGGCCAGGATGAACTTATCGGCGAGGGCCACAACCAGCGTGTCCAGGAGGGCGACCCGATCGCACATGGCGAGATGGATTGCATCCGTAAGGCCGGACGTCAGAGAACCTACCGCGACACGACCATCTACACGACGCTTTCGCCCTGCATGATGTGCGCCGGTACCATCGTGCAGTTTCGCATTCCGAGGGTCGTCATCGGCGAAAATCGTAATTTTGGTGGCAATGAAGAGTTTTTACGGAGCCAACGGCGTCGAAGTCGTCGTCCTCGACGATGCGAAATGTACGGCGCTGATGGCCCGCTTTATCGCCGAGCGGCCCGACGTTTGGAATGAGGATATCGGCGAGGAGTAATGGGGCTCAGTCAGTGCCGCGCCCCTCACCCGGCGCTGCGCGCCGCCCTCTCCGCGGAGGCGAGAGGGCTGGGTTGAGCCATTTGAGTACCGATTAGACTGGCGCCGCCTTGCCCTCTCACCTGGCGAGTGGCGGACGCAAGCCGGTACGCGACTTCCTGGCACAATTCTGCCTAAAGCGCCTTGTCCGTAATCGCATGCGTCCACGCGCCTTGCGGCGCTTTGCTGATCACCGGCGTCGAACCGCCGGACAGCAGCGACTTTACCGTGCGCTCATAGTCGGCCGGATCCAGCGCGCCTTTTGAGCCCGCGGTGAGCTTGGCGATCTCGCCCATCATGCGCTTCTGGTGCTTCTCGGTCTGGGCGCCGGTCGAATCGTTCTCCAGGGTGATTTTGGCGCCTTCGTCGGGATTGGCCTCGGCATATTTCCAGCCCTTCATCGAAGCCTTGACGAAACGGACCATCTTGTCGGCGAAGGCCGCGTCCTTCAGCTTGTCCTCAAGCACATAGAGGCCGTCCTCGAGCGTCGCCACGCCCTGGTCTTCATATTTGAAGGTCACGAGCTGGTCGGCGGGGATGCCGGCGTCGATGACCTGCCAATATTCATTGTAGGTCATGGTCGAGATGCAATCGGCCTGCTTCTGCAGCAGCGGATCGACATTGAAGCCCTGCTTCAGCACGGTGACGCCGCCCGCACTGCCGTCGGTCGGGATTTTGAGCTGGCTCATCCAGGAGAGGAACGGATATTCATTGCCGAAGAACCAGACGCCCAGCGTCTTGCCCTTGAAATTCTGCCGGATTGGTGATGCCGGTTTCCTTGCGGCAGGTCAGCATCATGCCCGACTTCTTGAACGGCTGGGCGATGTTGACCAGCGGCACGCCCTTTTCGCGGCTGGCCAGCGCCGAGGGCATCCAGTCGATGATCACATCCGCGCCGCCGCCCGCGATCACCTGCGCCGGAGCGATGTCCGGGCCGCCCGGCTTGATCTCGACGTCGAGGCCGGCCTCCTTGTAGTAGCCCTTCTCCTTGGCGACGTAGTAGCCGGCGAACTGCGCCTGCGTGACCCATTTGAGCTGCAGCGTCACCTTGTCGGCCGCCTGGGCCGAAATACCGCCAAGCGACAGAGCGCCGGCTGCGAGGACGGAAGCGATCAGTTTCTTCATTGCCATTTTTCCTTATTTGCCGCGCCTATCCGCCACGGACAGACGGATGCCAGAACGTGGCGGCGCGTTCCAGCAGTGCCACCACACCATAGAAGACGGAGCCCGCCACCGCCGCGACGGCGATCTCCGCCCAAACCATATCGATATTCATCCGCCCGACCTCGGTAGAAATGCGAAAGCCCATGCCGACAATCGGAGTGCCGAAGAACTCCGCAACAATGGCCCCGATCAGGGCGAGCGTCGAGTTGATCTTCAGCGCATTGAAAATGAACGGCGCGGCGGCCGGCAGGCGAAGCTTGAACAGCGTCTGCCAATAGCCCGCCGCATAGGTGCGCATCAGGTCTTTCTCGATGCTGGATGCGGCGGCGAGCCCTTGCGCCGTGTTCACCAGCATCGGGAAGAAGGTCATCACGACGACCACCGCCGCCTTCGACTGCCAGTCGAAGCCGAACCACATCACCATGATCGGCGCGATGCCGATGATCGGCAGGGCCGAGACGAAATTGCCGAGCGGTAAGAGGCCGCGCTGCAGGAAGGGCGATCGGTCGATCAGGATCGCGACGAGCAGACCCGCCCCGCAGCCAAGCGCATAGCCGATCAGCACGGCTTTCAGAAATGTCTGCCGGAAATCGGCCCAAAGCGTCGGCAGCGATGCGATCAGCCGATCCCAGATCATCGAAGGAGCCGGCAAAAGGATCGAGGGCACGCCGAAGCCGCGCACGGCTCCCTCCCAGATCACCAGCACGGTCACACCGAAAATTATCGGCACGGCGAGGTTGATGGCGCGCGCCCGCGACGGATCGGAGGGCTTCACCCGCACAAGCCATTCATTGAGCAGCCAGGCCGCCAGCCAGAACAGCGCCGCAAAGACGAGCCAAGCCGCGCTCATGCCGCCATCCCCATCCGCCCCAGCACGAGCCGGTGGAGAAATCCGATGAGGGCCACCAATGAAGCGGCGAGCGCCGCCGCCATGAACAGCGCCGCCCAGATCTGGATGGTCTGGCCGTAATAGGAGCCGGCGAGCAGCCTTGCTCCGAGCCCCGCAACGGCGCCCGTCGGAAGCTCGCCGACGATGGCGCCGACGAGGCTGATCGCAACCGCGATCTTCATCGAAGTGAAAAGATAAGGCACGGCGCTCGGCCAACGCAGCTTCCAGAAGGTCTGCGAGCCCGATGCATTATAGGTGCGCATCAGGTCGAGCAGATAGAGGTCCGGACTGCGCAAGCCTTTCACCATGCCCACGACGATGGGGAAGAAGGACAGGTAGGTCGATATCAGCGCTTTCGGCAGCAGGCCGGAAATGCCGATCGCGTTGAGCACCACGATGATCATCGGCGCGATCGCCAGGATCGGGATCGCCTGCGTCGCGACGATCCATGGCATGAGCGACCGGTCCGCCGCGACATTGTGCACGATCAGGATGGCGAGCAGCACGCCGAGGCCCGTGCCTATGGCAAAGCCGAGCAGCGCTGCCGAAAGCGTAACCCAGGCGTGGTACACAAGGCTGCGCTTGGAGGTGATGGGCTTTGCAACCGTCGTATCCCAAAGCTCGGCGACGACCTGATGTGGCGCCGGCAACACCGGACGATCCTGCATCATCGTATTGGCGACGAGCTGGGAGAGGGTCACCGTCGTCCCCGCCCGTTGCGCCTGATCGCGCACCCAGGGCGCATTCAGCCAAACCGCCGCCGCATACCAAACGAGGATCAGCACCGCGATGACGGTAAGAATTGGGAGAGCGCTCTCGGCAAGCGCGTGCAGGCGAAGCGACGGTTTGGCGGCCTGGCGCGACGCCTTCCATGATCGCCTCTGCGGTCACAGCGAGACCTCGTCACTCATAGCTGTGACCCGCCCTGAGACCCTGACGCACGCGATGGGCCACTTCCAGGAATTCCGGCGTATCGCGGATATCCTGTGGCCGCTCCTTTGGCAGCGGCGAGACGATCACATCGGCGATGCGGCCCGGCCTCGGCGACATCACGACGATCCTGGTGGAGAGATAGACCGCCTCGGGAATGGAGTGGGTGACGAAGCAGATCGTCTTTCCCGTCCGCGCCCAAAGTTGGAGAAGTTGTTCGTTCAGGCGGTCGCGGACGATCTCGTCCAGCGCGCCAAAAGGCTCGTCCATGAGCAGCAGGTCGGCGTCGAAGGCGAGCGCCCGCGCAATCGAGGTCCGCTGCTGCATACCGCCCGACAGCTGCCAGGGAAATTTTCCGCCGAAGCCGCTGAGATCAACGAGGTCCAGCAGCCGCGCGATCCGCTCCGCCCGTTCTTCGCGGGGAAAGCCGATGATTTCCAGCGGCAGGGCGATGTTCTTCTCGACCGTCCGCCAGGGATAAAGCGCGGGAGCCTGAAACACATAGCCGTAGCTGCGCAATTTGCGCGCTTCCTCCGGCGTCATGCCGTTGACGGAGATGGTGCCGGATGTCGGCGGTTCCAGATCGGCGATGACCCGGAGAAATGTGGTCTTGCCGCAGCCGGAGGGGCCGATGAAGGAAACGAATTCGCCCTTGCCGATGTCGAGATTGATGTCCGACAGGGCGTGCACCGGCCCATGATTGGTCTGGAAGACGAGGCTCAGCCCCTTAGCCGAGACGACAGTAGACGTTTTCGTGTCCGGGGCCAGCAATCCTAGACTCCGCTCGCCGGAATGCCGGTGCGTTCCACCTTGCGCGGCGCCGTGAGATCCTTCCATTTGGAGAGCGCTTTGCTGACCGCCGGGAAGGGCTCGCGGCTGACAAACTGGCCGTGGCCCTCCTCGGTCTTCACCGCGCCGTCGTCGATCACGACCTTGCCGCGCGACAGCACATAGCGCGGCAGACCTTTGACGCGCTTGCCTTCGAAGACATTGTAATCGATGGCGGATTGCTGCTTCTCGGCGGTGATGGTCTTCTCTTTTGCCGGGTCGAGCACGACGATGTCGGCGTCTGCGCCTTCGACGATCGCGCCTTTTTGCGGATAGACATTGAGGATCTTGGCGATGTTGGTCGAGGTCACCGCGACGAATTCGTTCATCGTCAGCCGCCCGGTCTCGACGCCATAGGTCCACAGCATCGGCAGCCGGTCTTCCAGCCCACCCGTGCCGTTGGGGATCTTGGTGAAGTCGCCGACGCCGAAACGCTTTTGCTCGGTCGTGAAGGCGCAATGGTCGGTCGCGACGACCTGCAGCGAGCCAGCTTGCAGGCCCGCCCACAGGCTGTCCTGATGGCTCTTGTCGCGGAAGGGCGGGCTCATCACGCGGCGGGCGGCATGGTCCCAGTCGCGGTTGAAATATTCGGTTTCGTCGAGCGTCAGATGCTGGATCAGCGGCTCGCCATAGACGCGCATGCCCTTCTGCCGCGCCCGGCGGATCGCCTCATGCGCCTGCTCGCAGGACGTATGCACGATATAGACGGGCACGCGGGCCATGTCGGCGATCATGATGGCGCGGTTGGTCGCCTCGCCCTCGACTTCCGGCGGGCGCGAATAGGCATGCGCCTCGGGACCGTTATTGCCCTCGGCCATCAGCCGCGCCTGCAGCTCGGCGACCACATCGCCATTCTCGGCATGGACCAGCGGCAGCGCGCCAAGCTCGGCGCAGCGCTTGAACGAGGCGTACATCTCGTCATCGTTCACCATCAGCGCGCCCTTATAGGCCATGAAGTGCTTGAAGGTGTTGATGCCCTTGTCGCGGACGATGGTCTCCATCTCGCTGAAAACCTGCTCGCTCCACCAGGTGATCGCCATGTGGAAGCCGTAGTCGCAATTGGCGCGGCCCGATTTGTTGTGCCACATCTGCATGGCGTCGAGCAGCGACTGGCCGGGGCTCGGCAGCACGAAATCGACCACCATCGTCGTGCCGCCGGACAGCGCGGCGCGCGTGCCGCTTTCGAAATCGTCGCCGGAATAGGTGCCCATGAACGGCATTTCGAGATGGGTGTGCGGGTCGATGCCGCCGGGCATCACGTAGCAGCCGGTGGCGTCGAGCGTCTCGTCGCCGGAAAGGTTCGCGCCGATCTGGACGATCTTGCCGCCGTCGATCAGAACGTCCGCCTTCCATGTGCGGTCGGCGGTGACGATGGTTCCGTTCTTGATGACCTTGCTCATGGCTCTCGTCCCGCTCC
This sequence comes from uncultured Alphaproteobacteria bacterium, assembly GCA_963842775.1. GTDB lineage: Bacteria > Pseudomonadota > Alphaproteobacteria > Rhizobiales > Rhodomicrobiaceae > R-RK-3. The sequence goes on from CAWJHQ010000002.1 coordinate 344,744, forward strand.
GGTTGTCTTGCTCTGCTCTGTCGCCCCGGACTTGATCCGGGGCCTATTGCCCTATCCACATAGCACTGACCTTGGAAAGGGTATTCGGCCCCGGATCAAGTCCGGGGCGACGATGCTATTCCACGATCCCTGCCGTCTCGACCACCGCGTGGAACAGCACATCGGCGCCGGCCGCCGCCCATTCCTTCGAGATTTCCTCCGCCTCATTGTGCGACAGGCCGCCAACGCAGGGGCACATCACCATGGCGGTGGGCGCGACGCGGTTGATCCAGCAAGCGTCGTGGCCCGCGCCGGAGATGATATCCCGATGCGAATAGCCCAGCCGCTCCGCCGCCTCGCGGATCTTCTGCACGCAGCCCGCATCGAACGTCACAGGATCGAAGCCGCCCACCTTTTCCAGCTCAAGCCCGAGCTCCATCTCGTCGCAAATTCGCTTCGCGCCGTCGGCCAGCCGCTTCTCCATATCCTGGATGACGGCGAGATCGGGCGAGCGGAAATCGACGGTGAACACCACCTTGCCGGGGATGACGTTGCGCGAATTCGGATAGACCTCCATATGGCCGACCGCGCCGACGGCGTTCGGCTTATGCGACCACGCAATCTCATCGGCAAGCTGCAGCACCTTCGCCATACCCAGCCCGGCATTCCGCCGCATCGGCATCGGCGTCGAACCGGTATGCGCCTCGCGGCCGGTAATGGTCAGCTGCGTCCAGGCGAGTCCCTGGCCATGCGTCACGACGCCGATCAGTCTTTCCCTCGGCTTCGAGGATCGGGCCTTGCTCGATATGCAGCTCGAAGAAGGCGTGCATCTTGCGCTCGCCGACCGTCTCCGCGCCCTTCCAGCCGATGCGCTCCAACTCGTCGCCGAAGCGCAGGCCCTTGGCGTCTTTGCGGTCATAGGCCCAGTCGAGATCGTAGATGCCGGCAAAGACAGCCGACGCCACCATGGCGGGGGCGAAGCGCGTGCCTTCCTCGTTCGTCCAATTGGTAACGATGATCGGATGCTTCGTCTTGATGTCGAGATCGTTCAGCGTGCGGACGACTTCCAGCCCGCCGAGCACGCCGAGAACGCCGTCATAGCGCCCGCCTGTCGGCTGGGTGTCGAGATGGCTGCCGACATAGACGGGCAGCGCGTTCGGATCGGTGCCTTTGCGCGTCGCGAACATGGTGCCCATCGCGTCGACGCCGATTTCGAGGCCGGCTTCCTCGCACCATCTCTGGAAAAGCTTGCGGCCCTCGCCGTCTTCGTCGGTCAGGGTCTGGCGATTATTGCCGCCTGCGACGCCAGGCCCGATCTTCGCCATCTCATGGATCAAATCCCACAAGCGCCCGGCGTCGATGCGAAGATTTTCCCCGGGCGCCGCCATGCCTTCTGATCCCTTAATGGATTTTGCCGTCAGGGTGCGGTTCGGTGCTTGAGGCCGCTCATATGCGACGTGTCCCGCGCCTTGCCAGTGCTGTAGAATTTTGACCGATTGGACAAATCCTAGCATTGCGCGTTAGGTGGTCAAGGGAATAGTGCGCCCAAATTCTGGGCGGCCCCAAGCGTCAAATGCCCTGAATTCATGCGATTGAGAGTTGTGCGTATCATGAGTATCGAGGCCGCCGCGAAGCGTCCGGAAACCCGTATCCAGCGCGAGAAGCGCGAGATCATCCTCGACGCCGCCCTGGACATATTCTCCAATCACGGTTTTCGCGGCTCGACCGTCGACCAAATCGCCGAAGCCGCCGGCATGTCGAAGCCCAACCTGCTTTATTATTATCGCGGCAAGGAGGAGATTTACGCGAGCTTGCTGCACCGGCTGCTCGACACCTGGCTTGCGCCGCTGATGGAGATGGCGGCGGACGGCGATCCGGTAAGAGAATTGCGCAACTACATTCGCCGCAAAATCGAGATGGCGCGTGACTTCCCCCGCGAAAGCCGGCTGTTCGCCAATGAAATCCTGCAAGGCGCGCCCGCGCATCATGGCGATGCTGACCGATGAATTGAAGCCGCTGGTCGATGAGAAGGCGGCAGTCATCCGGCAGTGGATGCGGGAAGGCAAACTCGCCAACGCCGACCCGCATCACCTCATATTCGCGGTGTGGGCGACCACCCAGCATTATGCCGATTTCGACGCCCAGGTCCGGGCGGTGCTCGGCACGGATCGGGGCGGCGACGGCCGCTTCGAGGATGCGGCAGGGTTTATCGAGCAGCTGTTCCTTGAGGGGCTGCGGCCGCGCTAGCTGGGCAGAGCCCGAGCGGGGATTAATTCCCGTCCTCATATTTGAATGAGAGCTTCAGCTTGGTACGAAAAGCCTCGACTTTTCCGGCAGTGATCACGAGATCCTGCTCTACGACTTCGGCAACGCGTAGGTCGCGCAGTGTCTTGGACGCTCTTTCTACTGCCATCGTCGCAGCTTTTTCCCAAGACTCCGCACTCGTACCGATAATCTCCACGACTTTATAAACGGCTTCGGTCATTGCCGATCTCCTTGGTTTTGGCGGTCACCGCGATGTGCAGCGCCTCCCGGCGATCAGCCTACCCCAGTTTTAAAAAATCGTCAGCATCGACGCGCCCTTCACCGTGCTGCATGCAGTAAACGCAGTGAAGGTCATTAACGCTCTACAAGAGTGAGTTTGTCGCTCTTCATACGCGGTCAGATGCTACATTTGACTAGCAGAACGTTATCGCCGTATATAACTCCACCGTGACGATTTGGCAGAAAGAAACCATGGCGAGTAAGAATAAAAGAAATCTACTCGATCTGAAGAATGCGGCTATCGAACATTTTCAGAAAGAGCATTGGCTTGAACTCGGTGCTTTGACTGGATGCCTTGATGCGGTCCGAAACCATGGTCGTCTGCTACGGAGCCTGGATTGGGGCGACAGTGACTATGGGGGCACGTCCTCGAGGTCATTGCAGACATGGTAGACGCCGATCCAAACAACTTCGATATTGTAGATAGATATATCAACACGAAATTCTTAGGCGGTGGAGTAAATATTTCCAGCATCGAGATGCCTGGGAAGCGCATCTATTTCACTCCATCAGTCTTTCAGATCCCCCCAACGGAAACGGAACAAAATCTGCTATCTGTTATGATGCCGTTCGATACAGGTTTTGCCGCCGTTCATACCGCAATCAAAGCTGCGGCGGATCGCAAGGGTATGAGTTGTCAGCGGGCTGACGATATCTGGGTCCATACGGAAATCATTCAAGACGTGTTCTCGCTGATTTATCGATCTTACATCGTTGTTTGTGATTTCACTGGCAAGAATCCGAACGTGTTATACGAGGCTGGCATCGCTCATACGTTAGGCAAGCACGTCATTCCCATTACGCAGTACCCCGCAGATATTCCTTTCGACCTTCGAACACATCGTTATATACAGTACCACAACAATGCAGAGGGGCACACGAAGCTTATCACGGATGTCGCCAATCGGATCGAGACATTGCTTCCCAATGTGAGGCGTTATGCATGGGAATGATGTGAGACCACAATAGATTTGTCCCAATACCTACTCAGCCGCCAAGACCCTCGCCGGATTATTCGGATGCGTTGTCCAGTTTCCGTGGTTTGGATCGACGGGTGTGCCCGTGCGCTTGATCCAGCACTCCGGCGGCCAGCGGCACCATGGTGATGCAGTTCTCGACCGGGCAGACATTCACACAAAGATTGCAGCCGACGCATTCCTCGTCGATCACCTCGAAATGCCTGACGCCGTCGACCATGCTGGTGATCGCCTGGTGCGATGTGTCTTCGCAGGCGATGTGGCAGCGTCCGCATTTGATGCAGAGTTGCTGGTCGATCCGCGCCTTGGCGACGTAGTTGAGGTTGAGATACTGCCAGTCCGTCACGCGGCCGACAGCGCGGCCGATAAAGCTGTCGAGATTGGCATGGCCCTTTTCGTCCATCCAGTTCTCAAGCCCTGCGATCATCTCCTGAACGATCTTGAAGCCGTAAGTCATCGCCGCCGTGCAGACCTGGACCGTTCCCGAGCCAAGCGCCATGAATTCCGCAGCGTCCCGCCAGGTTTCGATGCCGCCGATGCCGGAAAGCGGGAGGCCATGCGTTTCCGGGTCGCGCGCGATCTCGGCAACCATGTTGAGCGCGATCGGCTTGACCGCCGGCCCCGAATAGCCGCCATGCGAGCCCTTGCCGTCGATCGGAAGGCTCGGGCGAGAAGGTGTCGAGGTTGACCGAGGTGATCGAGGAAACGGTATTGATCAGCGATACGGCGTCCGCGCCGCCGGCCTTCGCGGCACGCGCCGGGAAACGGATGTCGGTGATGTTCGGCGTCAGCTTGACGATCACCGGCATGCGGCTGTTCGCCTTGCACCAGCGGGTCACCATCTCGATATATTCGGGAACCTGGCCCACGGCGGAGCCCATGCCGCGCTCGCTCATGCCGTGCGGGCAGCCGAAATTCAGCTCGATCCCGTCCGCGCCGGTGTCTTCCACGAGCGGCAGAATGGCCTTCCAGCTTTCCTCGTCGCACGGCACCATCAGCGAGACGACGACCGCACGGTCGGGAAAGTCGCGCTTGACCGCCTTGATCTCCTGCAAATTCACCTGCAGCGGGCGATCGGTGATCAACTCGATATTGCTGAAGCCGAGCAGCCTGCGGTCCGGCCCCCAGACGGCGCCGTAGCGCGGGCCGTTGACATTGACAATATGCGGGTCGAGCCCGAGCGTCTTCCAGACCACCCCGCCCCAGCCGGCCTTGAAAGCGCGGCGGACATTATATTCCTTGTCCGTCGGCGGCGCGGAAGCGAGCCAGAACGGATTCGGCGATTTGATCCCAACGAAATTTGAACGCATGTCGGCCATGGCACAGCCTCCCAAGCATCATTGCGAAAAGTGGCCTTCCGATTTCGCGAAGAATGATGCGCAAACAATAATTTCAGGCGCCGAGCGCCTTGTGAATGCTCTCCGCCGCGTCGCGCCCCTGGGCGACGGCGGTCACCGTCAGATCATCGCCGGCCGCGACGCAATCGCCGCCCGCCCAGACCTTGGCTAATGATGTGCGGCCGTCCGCATCGACCTTGATGCGTCCACCGACGAGCTCGATCGCTGCACTCCCTCGGCAAGGGGGCGGGTGTCGAGCGTCTGCCCGATGGCCTTAAAGATTTGGTCGCATTCGATCGTGATGGTCTCGCCGTTGCGGTCGAACTCCATCCCCGTGACGCGCCCATCGCCGGCGATCAAGCGCCTCGGCTGCATATGGAAGCGGATGGACACGCCGCGCGTCTGAGCGAGTTCCTGTTCGTAGGGCGATGCCTTCATGCGCGCCTGCGGTCCGCGATAGCAAATCGTCACCTCGTCGGCGCCCAAGCCCTTGGCCTGCGTCGCCGCGTCGATCGCGGTCATTCCGCCGCCGATCACCACGACGCGCCTGCCGACGGGAATTTGCGACGAGGTCCGCCGCCTGGCGCAATTCCGCGATCCAGGCGACCGCATCGTTGGAGCCGAGCACCTCGGCATCGGCCCCGTCCAAGTCATTGACGCCGCCGAGGCCCATGGCGAGAAAGACAGCGTCGTAGCTGGCGGTCAAATCGGGGAGATGCATGTCCCGGCCCAGCGCCTTGTCGTGATGGACCGTGATGCCGCCAATCGCCATGATGTAGTCGACTTCGGCCTGGGCAAAGCCGTCCACAGTCTTATACGCCGCGACGCCATATTCGTTAAGCCCACCGGCTTTGGGCCGGGCATCGAAGATTTCGACGCTGTGCCCCTTCATCGCGAGGCGATGCGCGCAAGCGAGGCCGGCCGGTCCAGCGCCGATGATCGCAATGGATTTGCCTGTGGGTGCGCCGCGCCTGTAAAACTGCTTGCCCTCAGACATAGCCCGGTCGGTCGCATGCCGCTGCAGGAGGCCGATCCGCACGGGCTTGCCTTCCGCGGCTTCACGCACGCAAGCCTGCTCGCACAGCGTTTCGGTCGGGCAGACGCGGGCGCACATGCCGCCGAAAATGTTCTGGTCGAAGATCGTCTTTGCGGAGCCGAGCGGATTGCCGGTCGCGATCTGCCGGATGAACAGCGGAATGTCGATCGATGTCGGGCAGGCATTTACGCAAGGCGCGTCGTAGCAGAAATAGCAGCGGTCGGCCTCGACCAGCGCTTCATGGAGGTCGAGGGGCGGATGCAGATCGGAAAAACCGGAATGATAGTCTTCCGGCGCGAGACGTCCCGCGGCAATCCCGTCCGTTCGCGCGCCATCTGCCATGTCGTTCACCGTTTTTGCTGCCGCGCAGCCGCCACACCAAACCTTGCGCGCGGGTTTTGATTCGAGGCTTCGCCTCTCACCTTCACCGTCGCCATTCGTGCCTGGAAAGGCTAACGCAAACTCGTTTTTTTATCAATTGGTCAAAGTTTGGGCTGGCGCTCACGGCCCCGCGAATCTGCGGTGCCCGTGTCCCAAAGACGCTTTGGCTCTACTCAGGAAACGGTTGCGAGCGCGGATGCGCTTATGAGACCATTACTCTCAAAGCGAATGGATTTCGACAGCCTGCCGGGGAGCCGCCGATGATCAAGAATTTCTTGCTGCATGGCAGCAATGTTGTCCTTCTTTTCGCCGTCCTGGCTATCGGCTGTCTGGCCCTCACGGGCGTGACGTCATTGTTTCCACTTTGGATTTTGGCTGGCGTGGCGCTGTTCTACCTGAGCGAATATGGAACGCACCGGTTTCTCTTCCATGCCACGCCGTCGGATTGGGGCTGGCTGCGTCACCTGCAACATCGCCTGCATTACGATCACCATCTCGAACCCAGCCGCCTCGATCTCCTGTTCCTGCCGGTCTGGTTCGTCGTGCCCAACCTCACCATCACCTTTCTCATTGCCTGGGGCATTATCGGCGATTGGCAATCGGCGCTATCCGTGGTCCTGGGCGCGATGCTTGGGCTTTTCCATTATGAGTGGGTGCATTATGTGGCGCACATTCCCTACCGGCCCCGCACAAGTTTCGGGCGGTGGATGAAGAAGTACCATCTCTGGCATCACTTCAAGAACGAACATTATTGGTTCGGCGTGAGCAATCCGGTGCTCGACGCGGTGCATCGCACTTATCGCGACCCGGAAGCGGTGCCGCGCAGCACTACGGCGCGGGTGCTGCATCCCGAGATGTGACCGGGCGGCTTGCGGGCACTACGATCTTCCAACAAAAAAAGCCGCCCCAAGATGAGGCGGCTATAAGCACTGCCGCCCCGCAAGCGGAGCAGCACACAGATCGTTAAGAGGCCTGGATATTGTCGACTGCGACTTTGCCGGTGCGGCGATCTTCGCGTGTGTCGAAGCTGACCTTCTGACCTTCCACCAGGCCGCGAATCCCTGCGCGTTCGAGAGCCGTGGCGTGAACAAAGACGTCTTTGCCGCCATTGTCCGGTTGAATAAATCCATAACCTTTTTGATCGTTGTAAAACTTAACGACACCGGTATTCATAGTTTAGTCCCTTTAGTTTAGGCGTCTATTGAGCGGCTAACGCATGGGCGCGCGGCTCGGTCCGTCGAAATTTGGAGAGAGAGTTTGAACGTCACCCGGTAGCGCCAAGGTGTAACGGCCCAATCGTCCGGCCCAAAGTCGATGCATCAATTTAAGGCGAACCGCACGGATTGACAAGCGCTGATGACAGCAATCGCGAGCGGAATTGGGCAACGTTACTTGAATGCCCTGCACTGGCCCAAACGCGTTAAGATTAGATCAACGGCCAATGCCGCCAATCATAGGTTGCCGCACCGCCTAACCTTTCAACGCAAACCGCAGCGCCCTTAGGACGAGGATGACGGCACCCGCATCAGGATGCCCAATCCCGCGAGGCCGAACAACGCGGCGCAGGCCATCATCGGCACCTGATAGCCCCCGGTCAGGTCGCGCAGCAGACCGACGACGACCGGTCCGCAGGAATAGGCCAACTGGGTGATCGAAGTCGACAGCCCGATTATCAGCGCGAAATCACGCGGCGGAAATTCGCGCTGAACGATCAAGGACGGAAAGGTGATGAGATTGCCGACCGAAAAGCCGAAAATCGCGCATAAGAGCAGAAGCGCCGGCGGCGCCGCCGGCCACCAGCATCAGCGACACTGCTATCGCCTGCACCAGAAACGATAAGGCGCTCGCCTTGCGATTATCCAGTCTATGCATGACCGAGCCCAGCGTAAGCCGGCCGATCACCGCCATCGTCGTGGTGACACCCACGGCAAGCGCCGTCTGCGTGCTGCCGATCTGCGGCTGGAGGAATGCGATTTGATGCACCAGAAAGCCGACCTGTGCGAGCATCCCGAGCGAGAACGGCCCGACGACCGTCCAGAAGGCGGGATCGCGGAGGGCGCTGCCTCGTGTCGTCGCGGCGGGAACGCTTGCCTCCGCCGCGGCGCCCGCGGAAGGCGGGCGAAGGGTGCTTGGCGGGCGGGAAATTACAAAAACCGCGAAAGGCACCAGCAGGATGATCATCGCGGCAACCGCTGTCAGCATGGATGGCGCAAATCCATAATGCGCGCTGCCCGCCGCCAGGGCCGGCACGAGAACAATGCCGCCGAAGCTGGCCCCGTTGAGCGCTAAGCTGATCGCAAGGCCGCGCCGGCTGTCGAACCACATGCCCAGGATGGTGACGATTCCGGCGATGCTCATCGTCGCCCAGCCGACCGCCATCAGCAGATAGTCGGCATAGAGCTGCCAGGGCTGGGTGATGAAGGGAAGCAGGCTGCCGGAGACCGCGAAGCACGCAATTCCGCCGAGCACCACCGCGCGCGGGCCGAACCGGACCATGGCGTCGGCCACGAATGTCAGCAGCGCGGCGCTGCACAGGTAATAAACGGTGGACGCGCCGGAGATCAGCGAGTTCGGCCAGCCGTGAATTTTCTGCAACTCCGCCAGATAGACGCCATGCCCATAAAAGCCGAACCCCCAGCAGAACACCGCCATGACGAAGCACGCGGCCGCCACCCGCCAGCCCGGATAGGCAAGGCTGGTTTCATCCGCCAGCCCAGGCGGTTCGCGTCGAGAATGGTGCAGTTGCATGGGGATCACTCTGAGAGAGATCGAACGAGGCTGCGCGCCGGTGCGAGCCAGCCAAACTTCCAAGCGATAAAATCGCCGTGCTCAGGAAAAAATCAATCGCAGAGGTTCAATGACGGCCGGAAACCGCCACTCATCGACGCAAGTGTTTTGGGGATCGCGGCGTTTTTGGGCGTGGCCATGCTCATGGAGGCGCTGCCGGCCTATGGGCGCTACCTGGTTTTCCCTTTCGTGCTGACCGGTTGACTCATCTCGCTGTGCCTGCATGAGTTCGGCCACGCAATCGTCGCCTATCGAAGCGGCGATCGCGGCGGGAGGCGGTTTCGATGAAACTTTGGGTCAAGAGCGCGATTTGCTGTGTCGTTTCGTTTCATCCGGCAACCATGGGGGCGCCGAGGGCGGGCGAATTCCAGCTTCGCTCGGCGGACGGCGTCGAAATCCGCGGCGAGGCGAATAATACGAAGCCCGCGCAGCCTGCCGTGATTTTCGTGCCCGGCACCGGGCTGTTCGACCGGGATGCCAATTTCGGTGAGACCGGCACGCCTCGCGATCTGATTTTCAAGGATCTGGCGCAGCGCATGGAGGCACGCGGGCTCGCCACGGTTCGCTATGAGCCGCGCGGCGTGCGCTATGGCGTCGCGCCCGACCAGCGTCTCGATCGCCAATTGCTCGCCAAACGCACGACGGCCGCCATGGCCGACGATCTCGCGGCCGTCTATGAATGGACCCGATCGCCCCAGGGCCTGGGCGCCCGCTGCGTCGCGTTCTTCGCGCATTCCGAAGGCATGCTTCATGTGGCGCGGATGGCGGCAAACGGCGTCCCGCCGCCCGCTCTCGTGATCGGCATGGGCGCCGCGATGCAGAGCCCGGCGCAGATCATTCGCTGGCAAATAACCGAGCGCGACGCCTTTTCCCTGGAAATGATGGATGCCGACCGGAACGGCATCACGACCAATGACGAGGTTCGGGCCAACTGGCGGCGCACGCCGACCGGCGCGAACCGCATGCTGGAGCCGCTTCTGCATCCCGATGGCGCCTGGACTGCGAAGGTGCTTGCCGAGGTGCGCGCAATTCAAACCGCTGCATATGAGAAGGAGAAGGAGGCAGCGCTGTCGCATGCCGATTCCGAACCCTATCCCAATGCCGAAACGGTGTTTGCCTCATATGAATGGTGGAAGAGCTGGTTTATCGACGAGCGCCCGACCGCCGAGCGTTTGCGTCTTTGGAACAGCCCGGTGAGCCTTCACTATGGCGACATGGACTCTCAAACGATTGCCGCTTCGCAGATCGCCGCGGCGGCCTCTTTCCTGGATGCGGCGAAACTGAAAACGCACATCCACAGCAACCGCGGCCACACGCTGGGCGAGGACGTGCTGTTCGGCCCGATCGACGAGGCGATCGCCGAGAAGATTGCCGACGAGGCAGCAGGCATCGCCTCTTCCTGCGCGCCATAGCGGGGCACTTTCCTGCTAAGCAGGCTTTCATTGGAAGGCCAACGAATGCCTGCTTAGAGTCTATGTTTTCGCATCATTTTTTACGAAAACCGGAAGGCCACTTTTCGCAATGATGCTTAGCAGCCCATCTCGAATTGACGGGATCTTTGCCGCGAAGCCGATTTGAGCTATTGGCAAAGCGGGGACGGCGGCCTAGTAGGGGGAAATCTGAATGACCAGCATCCTATCGACGATCAGCGTAACCTTTCTCGGACTGATGGCGGCGCTGCTGGGCGTGGCCATGCTCATGGAAGCGCTGCCGGCCTATGGGCGCTATTTGGTTTTCCCCTTCGTGCTGACCGGCTGGCTCATCTCGCTGTGCCTGCATGAGTTCGGCCACGCTGTCGTCGCCTATCGAAGCGGCGATCGCAGCGTGGTGGGGAATGGCTATCTGACGCTCGATCCGCTGCGTTACACGGATGTGCAATTCAGCATTTTCTGGCCGCTCGTCTACCTCGCCATCGGGGGTATCGGACTGCCCGGAGGCGCCGTCTATCTGAACAAGAATATGATCCGCAGCCCGGTGGATCGTTCGCTGGTCTCGGCCGCCGGGCCTGCTTGCGACGCTCGCGGTCTTCGTCCTGCTGCTTTTCATATTGCGAGCGACCGAAGGGACCATCTCCGCGCCATTTTATGCGGGGCTGGCGTTTCTCGCTTTCCTGCAGCTCACCGCTCTCGTGCTCAATCTGCTGCCGGTTCCGGGGCTTGACGGATGGGGTGTCATCGAGCCGTGGCTGCCGTATGATTTGCAGGATTTCGGCGCGCGCGCGGCGCCGATCGCGCCGGCGCTGCTGTTCGCGACGTTCCTGCTCGTTCCGCCCGTGAACGAGATGTTCTGGCGGGTGGTTTACGACCTTGCGCAGACGATCGGTTTCGATGCCGGAGGGGCGGCGTGGGGCTTGAAGTTGTTTCAGTTCTGGCGGTGAGGATATTGCCGTTGCCGGCCGTTGGAGGGCATCGATGAAAAGAGAAATCATCCGCGTCGAACCCTTGCCCACCTATCTGGAGCGGTGGAAGGCGCCCACGTCGGCGCTGCCGGCGAGTTGAGAAACGCGAGATATGCCCGCAGCGTACCGACGCTTGCCTGCATGGCCCCAGGCAGCTCTTTTTAGCTGCGCCGCCAAGCGGTCTTGGCGCATATCTTCGATAGATCGGACGACACAACCGGCTTCAACGCCGGGACGGGCGATCATCCGGCGACATTGGGGGCGAGGCCGAAAACTGCTTGAGCTGCGAGAAAACTCTGACATAAAGCCCTGTCAGAGTGTTGGGGCATCGATGGGGGCGGCCGGGCGCGCGAGCTTTCCGATGCGGATCAGGCGGCGGCATACACTAGCGAAGTCTGGCTTCGCATTCATTCTCCCAGGCTGCTAGTTCTGTATTAAAGATAGTGCAAAATTGGATAAATCCGTCATCAGGAAAAAGTTTTTCGATGGGCCAAACAACTTGTTGTGCATGCCGGGCGAAGTATATTTCAACCGTCTTTATGCAATCTGATTGCAGGTCGCCAGCACCTGAAATACCTCCTAGCCGCTGAAGTGCCGCATAACCGGCTAGTTGGAGAAGTTGGTCCAAGAGGACGGATGACTTACTGGTTGTCTTGAGTTCAATTAGACGATCATCGATAATTAAATCCGCATCTGCACCGCCAATTTTTTCAGAGGCCTGCGAACTTTGGGTTCAAAAACACGAGCGCGTTGGCGACCATCTTGCAAGTGGATCTAAGAGCTCAAGTAGCTGCAATACCTCATTCGTAACCTGTTTTATTGGTCGAAAATCAGGATCGAACCGTCTACTTCGATAAATTAGATCCAGTTGCGCTAGGCATTGGGCTAATTCCACGAAAGGACAGAGATTGGCTTGACCCATTATATAGCTTCTGGCTGCGGCAAGGGTGAACTGTCCCGACTTCCTCGGAGGCTGTTTGGTTTGAGTCAGGCGGCGAGTCTGGCAGGTTCCTCCAGGGCTGCATAGTAGGCGGCTTCGGCTTCGGCCGGCGGGATGTTGCCGATCGGCTCCAGCAGCCGGCGGTTGTTGAACCAGTCGACCCATTCGAGCGTGGCGTACTCGACGGCTTCGAGCGATCGCCACGGCCCGCGCCGATGGATCACCTCGGCCTTGTAGAGCCCGTTGATCGTCTCGGCGAGCGCGTTGTCGTAGCTGTCGCCGACGCTGCCGACCGACGGCACGAGGCCGGCCTCGGCCAAGCGCTCCGTGTACTTGATCGAGACGTACTGCACGCCGCGATCGGAGTGGTGGACGAGGCCGCCGCCGGAGACAGGTTTGCGATCATGGATGGCCTGCTCCAGCGCGTCGAGCACGAAGCCGGCGTGCGCCGACCGGCTGACACACGCCAGCCGACGATGCGGCGGGCGTAGGCGTCGATGACGAACGCGACGTAGACGAAGCCCTGCCACGTCGCGACGTAGGTGAAGTCCGAGACCCACAGCACGTTCGGCCGTGGTGCCCGGAACTGGCGATTGACGTGATCGAGCGGACAGGGCGTGGCTTTGTCGCTCACGGTCGTGCGCACACGGCCGCCGCGGATCACCCCTTGCAGAGCCATCTTTCTTCATCAGCCGCGCCACCGTGCAGCGGCCGACGTCGTGCCCTTCGCGCAGCAGCTGCCGCCAGACCTTGCGCACGCCGTAGACCTGGAAGTTCGCATCGAAAACCCTTTTGATCTCGACGCTGAGCATGGCGTCGCGCTTGACGCGCGGCGGCGCCGTCTCCGGCTTGGCGCGCCGGGCGACGTGGGCGTGGTAGGTCGACGGGGCGATCGCAGTACCTTGCAGATCGGCTCGACCCCGTGCTTGTCGCGGTACGCATCGACGAAGCTGATCATGGCTTCCATCGGCGGTCGAGCTCCGCCTGGGCAAAATACGCGCTGGCCTTGCGCAGGATCTCGTTGGCCTGGCGCAGCTCGCGGTTCTCGCGCTCCAGCGCCTTGATGCGCTCGCGCTCGTCGCTCGTGACGCCGGGCTTGCGGCCGCTGTCCACGTCGGCCTTCTTCACCCATTCGTTCAGCGTCTGCGCCGTGCAGCCGATCTTGGCCGCGATCGACACGATCGCCGCCCACTGCGAGGCGTGCTCGCCGCGGTGCTCGAGCACCATCCGCACGGCGCGCTCACGCACCTCGGCGGAAAACTTCGGGGATGTCTTGTGATTCGTCATGGCTCCAGTCTCTCAAGAGTTGGAGCCTCCGACAAACCCGGGGCGGTTCAGAGCTTCGGGAATTATTTTACGCCAATAGGGTTTGTAATCTGCCACTCCGAAGCGTCTCTGCATCTCATCTTGTTTTGCTGCTTCCATCCACCATTGCGACCCGTCGGGCAGAACCAAAAATTTTTCAAAGAGCTCCGCCCCTTTCTCTGCTGCCCATTTATCTTCAAACACTCTTATTGCAGTGGAGTATAGCTCGCGAGCTAGGTGAACTCGCGCAACGTAATCAAAAGTCGTTCCGGTCAATCCGCGCGGACCGCCTGCATCTGGTATCAGGCATGGCTTAGCACGAAGATAGTCTGGAGTGCGCTCTTTCAAAGCAAGCGCCTTAAAGGCATTGCGGATTGTAGGGCGCTTCACGAAATTGGTTAGGCTCATAAGTGGATCTGATATTTGATCGCAAGTTGCCCGTTGATAATACGGCTACCTTGCGCGAGCCGCGTCGACTACCGGCTTATGTCCCATCCGTCGTATCAAATCCCTTTACCTGCGGGAAAACTCTGACATAAAGCCCTGTCAGAGTGTTGGGGCATCGATGGGGGCGCCGCTATGACGCGGAAAAGGCAGAACCGTGTATTGGGATTTGTGGTGGCGGGGCTCGTGCTGCTGATCGCCGCCGCCCTCGCCGCGAGGCTCTCAGGCGTACCCTGGGCGCTGGCTGTCTACGACGTCATCCGCGACACCTCGGTGCTCCTGGTGGCCGTGATCGCGGCGTATCTGGCGTATATTTACCAGAAACGCACAACCTTTCTGCAAAATCTGCGCGATCAATGGTATGAGATCGTCGGCGCGAAGGCCGAGCTCATCTACTACTGCCATCTCGAAAAGCCGACGCTTGAGGATTATCTCATGGCGGCGCGGGGGCTTTCCGAGTGTCTCGACACGATGCGAATCGTTTATGCGAATGTCGGCGAAACCGACGAACTGGTAGGGCTTTACCCTTACACGCCCCTGCACCATATGCGTCTCACGATGGAGTCGCTCGATCCGCGCAAGGGCACGCCGACGACTGAACAGAGATTTGCGGCCCGCGGAGAGATCTGGGACGCGTTCAACGCGATCCGGGAGCATTTTCTCGACGAATTCGATATAGACGAGCCATCACGGCCAATTCTTATACATCGCATGAAGCGCCTGAAGCGCGACGGCGCAACGCGCGAAGCACTCGAACGCAAGGACCGGCAGGCAAAGCTTGCCGAAAACAACCAAAGATCATGAAGCTGAGAAATATTGCCATCATTGCCCACGTCGATCACGGCAAGACCACCCTGATCGACGTATTGCTGCGCCAGTCCGGCTCCTTCCGCGACAATCAGCGCGTCGCCGAGCGCGCCATGGATTCCAACGACCTGGAGCGCGAGCGCGGCATCACCATCCTTGCGAAGGTGACCTCGCTGCTCTGGCACGATACGCGGATCAACATCGTCGACACGCCCGGCCATGCCGATTTCGGCGGCGAGGTGGAGCGCATCCTCAATATGGTCGACGGCGCCATCGTGCTGGTCGACGCCTCCGAAGGGCCGATGCCGCAGACGAAATTCGTCGTGTCGAAGGCGCTCAAGGTCGGGCTGAAGCCCATCGTCGCCATCAACAAGATCGACAAGGCCGACGAGCGCCATGTCGAGGTGATCAACGAGGTGTTCGACCTGTTCGCCGCGCTCGACGCCAATGAGGAGCAGCTCGATTTCCCGATCCTCTACGGTTCGGCCAAGGAAGGCTGGATGTCGCTGAGCCCCGACGGCCCGAAGGACGGGCATGGCGCCCCTGTTCGACATGGTGCTCGAGCCATGTCGCGCCGCCGAAGACGCGCGACGGCGCCGTTCCAGATGCTGGCGACGACCATCGAGGCCGACCCGTTTCTCGGCCGCCTCCTGACCGGCCGCATCAGCGCCGGCCGCGTGACGCCGGGCATGACCATCAAGGCCCTGTCGCGCGACGGCAAGCTGATCGAGCAGGGCCGCGTCTCGAAGGTGCTGGCCTTCCGCGGCCTCGAGCGCGTGCCGGTCGAGGAAGCGAGCGCCGGCGAAATCGTCGCCATTGCCGGCCTCAGCCAGGCGACGGTCGCCGACACCATCTGCGCGCCGGAAGTGAGCGATCGCGATCCCCGCCCAGCCGATCGATCCGCCGACGCTGTCGATGACGTTCCGCATCAATGACGGGCCGCTTGCGGGCCTGGAAGGCGACAAGGTGCAGAGCCGCGTCATCCGCGACCGCCTGTTGCGCGAGGCCGAGGGCAATGTCGCGCTGAAGATCTCGCAGACCGCCGATATCGACGCCTTCGAAGTGGCCGGACGCGGCGAATTGCAGCTCGCGATCCTGATCGAGACGATGCGCCGCGAGGGCTTCGAGCTGACCGTTTCGCGGCCGCGCGTGGTGATGCAGTCCGATCCGGTGACCGGCCAGCGGCTGGAGCCGATCGAGGAGGTCATCATCGACGTCGACGAGGAATATACCGGCCCCGTGGTGCAGAAGCTGAGCGAGCGCCGCGCCGACCTCATCGAAATGCGCCCCTCGGGCGGCGGACGCCAGCGGCTCGTCTTCTATGTGCCGACGCGCGGCCTGATCGGCTACCAGACCGAGCTTCTGTCCGATACGCGCGGCACGGCGGTGATGAACCGGCTGTTCCACGCCTATGCGCCGTTCAAGGGCGAGATCCCCGGCCGCCGCACCGGCGTGCTGATCTCCAACGGCCAGGGCGAGGCCGTCGCCTATGCGCTGTGGAACCTGGAGGATCGCGGCCCGATGATCATCCACCCGCAGACCAAGGTTTACCAGGGCATGATCGTCGGCGAGCACACGCGCGGCAACGATCTGGAAGTCAACGTGCTCAAGGGCAAGAAGCTGACCAACGTCCGCGCCGCCGGCCGCGACGACAATGTGCTGCTGACGCCGCCGATGCGCATGACGCTGGAGATGTCGCTCGCCTACATCCAGGACGACGAGCTGGTGGAGATCACGCCGCAGTCGATCCGGCTGCGCAAGCGCTATCTCGACCCGAACGAGCGCAAGAAGGCGGAACGCGCCGCCGCTGGCTAATCCGCAGCTACCAATAAAAGAAAAAAGAGACGGATGTATCCGCCTCTTTAAACCAAACTTTTCAGTCGCCCTGATCGGCAACTATTGATTGAAGTCGATCACGGTTTCTTCGCCAACTTTGACTTCAAAAGCTTCTGAGAGTTGCGATGTGCTGCCATCGGTCAACTTGTAACGTCCAGGCGGCAAATGTACGGCTTCAGCGAACGGCACCGAATTTAACCTGTCATTTCCAGCTTCGTTGTAGATATACTGAGAGCGTGGCGCGTTTTTTAATACTAGAGAACCGGCTATCTGGTTTATGTTCAAGATTTCTCCGGCCTTGATTTCAAAGTTAGCGGATGTATGGTTATGCCGAGAATCCTGCAAGCTATACCTGCCGGGTGATAGCTGCATTTCATCCTTAATAGGCACCGAATTTATCCTGTTGCCGCTGCTCTCATAAACGAATTGGCTATTATGTGCGTTATCGAGTTTTAAGATCGCTTTCTTGAAACTAATAACGTTTTGTTTCGGCGGCTCCGGCTTGGCCACCAGTTCCACGGTTTTCGTCATCGCGGTCTTCAGCTCGGAAGCATTGCTTGCCCCGAGGAAGCGGCCGCCGGTCTTGTCGGCGATGCATTGAAGCTGGCGGTTCTCCTCCGCGGTAGTGCCGAAGCCAACGACATGAACGGTGAAATCCACCCCGGCCTTTTCGAGCTCTGCGGCTGCGGCGCAGGGGTCGGCGTTGCAGGTCTCAGCCCGTCGCTCACCAAGATGACGGTGGCCTTGCCTTCCTCGGAGTTCAGCTCCTTGGCGGCGGCGCGGACGGCCTCGGTGATCGGCGTCTTGCCCTTCGCCGCGATATCGCCGACAGCCGCCTTGATCGCCGGCCAACTGCCCGAAGCCGGCTTCACCAGAGTTTGGATATCGCCGCAATTGTCCTTTTCGCGATGGCCATAGGCGATCATGCCAAGCTCGGTCGCCTGCGGCCAGCCTCGACAAGACCATCCACGACCTCGCGGGCGATCCGCAGCTTGCTCTTGCCGCCGATCTGCGCGTTCATGCTGCCCGAGGCGTCGAGCACCAGCATCGCCTTGTCGGCGAAGGCGGGTGTTGAAAGAGGCAGCGTCGCGAGGATGAGGGCAAGGATGGTTTGCTTGAACCGCATCGTTTTCCCGGTACTAGGGGCCGTGCGGGCGTGCGAAACACTTCCACCGCACGTGTCTTGCGCGGATATTTTCTTTTCCATGTGTATTTCCATAACAAAATGCGATGTGTAACGGAAGATAGTAGCTATTGTTCAGTAACCCATTGATTGACTGCATGCAAGCATCAGCGTATTCAACGTGGCATGATTTTGTTTTGTAGATGACAACTATGTCGAGTCAGTATGATTTAGAGATATGGAAAATAATTGTTGCGTTTTCATGTGATGATCTGTCCATAACCAAGTCTATCGGGGGATGATCGTCGGCGAGCACAGCAGGGCAACGACCCGAAAGTGAACGTGCTGAAGGGCAAGGAACTGACCAACGTCCGTGCCGCCGGCCGTGATGACAATATCCTGCTGACGCTGGAAAAGGCCCTCGCCTATATCGAGGACGACGAGCTGGTGGAGGTCACGCCGGGCTCGATCTGCTGCGCAAGCGCTATCTCGACCCGAACGAGCGCAAGAAGGCCGAGCGGCTGGCCGCGAGTTGAGGCCGCATCGGCGCAGTGAATTCCCGTGACATGTGGCGAGTCCCGTTAAGGGCCGTACCAATCCGAAACAACGGCGGATACGGTATGCTGCGGAGAAGTCGCGTTTCCGCTTTTGTTCGGCCTTAGTTCTACATACAGTCCGGATAAAGCGAATTTGGCTAAAAAACTTCTGCCCAAATGGGTAAAATTTCGCGGGAACTTTACTTAGTTTCGTTCACCTTTCGGCGGGCGAGAAAGGCTGTCATTTGACTTTTCCGGGCCAGATTGAAGCGGCGCGTCGTGGCGACATTCGCTGGCCCGCCGGAGTGCTGCCCTCCGAGGAGTTCGCTTCGGTGATCGGGCGCACCCAGGGCAGCGGCGAAAACCTCTTCGTCACCGGCCGGGCCGGAACCGGCAAATCCACCCTGCTGCGCTGCCTGAAAAGCAACCTGCCGCAGAAAACCGCGGTGCTCGCCCCGACCGGCCTCGCCGCCGTGAATGTGCAGGGCCAGACGATCCATTCCTTCTTCGGTTTCCCGCCGCAGCTCATCACCGCCGAGATCGTGAAGAAATGCCGGAAGGCGGCGCTGTTCCGCAATCTCGATACGATCGTCATCGACGAAGTGTCGATGGTGCGCGCCGATCTGATGCAGGGCATCGACATGGCGCTGCGGATGACGCGCAAGCAGCCGGCAAAACCGTTCGGCGGCGTCCAGATCGTCGCGATGGGCGACCTGCACCAGCTGCCGCCCGTGGTGCGCGAACGCGAGATGATCGAGCATTTCCGCGATGCGTTCGGCGGCGTCTATTTCTTCAACGCGCCGGTGTTCCAGGATGCGCCGCTCGGCCTCGTCGAGCTCAACACCGTATACCGCCAGCAGGACGACCCCGATTTCATCGAAGCCCTCAACGGCATTCGCGAGGGCCGGCCCGGGCGCAATCATCTGGATGTATTCAACGACCGCGTCGCGCCGTTCCGCTCGCTGCCGGATTGCGACGACTACATCGTGCTGACGCCGATCAATCAGTCCGCCGAAAACACCAATCGCATCTTCCTCGACCGGCTGACGACCAGGGCCGAAAGCTTCGACGCGATCGTCACCGGCAAATTCGAACCCTCCGCCTACCCCACCGACGCGTCGCTGGTGCTGAAGGAAGGCTCGAAGATCGTCCTGCTGCGCAACGATCCGGATAAGCGCTGGGTCAACGGCACGCAGGCGCGCATCTCGCGCATCGACGGGCGGACGGTCTGGATCGATGTCGCCGGCGAGGAGCACGAGCTGGAGCCGGTGACCTGGGAGAACATCCGCTACGATCACGACCCGGACACCGACAAGATGGTCGAGAGCGTCGCCGGCTCGTTCCGCCAGCTTCCCGTCCGGCTCGCCTGGGCGCTGACCATCCATAAGAGCCAGGGCATGACGCTCGACAAGGTCTATGTCGATTTCGGCCGCGGCACCTTCGCGCACGGGCAGGCCTATGTCGCGCTGAGCCGGGCGCGTTCGCTGAACGGCCTGGCGATGGCCCGCGCCATCTACCCCTCCGACATCATCTTCGACCGCAACGCCCTGGGCTACCGCGCGCTGTTCGAGCCGCTGGCGGCTTAAGGCGGCGGACTGGTTGTGCCGTGCCGCCAAGTCCGCCCGTCAGCCGCTCGGCGGCATGGTGAATTCGAGCAGCAAGGCGCTGCATGTCGCCCGCGCCGAGAGACGGCCATCGCTGTCGAAAAGCTGCCCTTCGGCGAAAGCAACCTTCTTGCCGAGCTGCGTCAGCTGCGCTTTCGTCGTGATCGGCCCGGGCTTCACCGGCCGCAGGAAGTGCACATGCAGGTCGATCGTCGTGGCGAACATGCGGCCTTCGGTCATGACGAAGATCAGCGGTCCCATCGTGTCGTCCAGCATCGCGGAGAGGAAGCCGCCCTGGACGATGCCCATCGGATTGAGGAATTCGGGCTTGCCGTCGAAGCCGAGTTCGATCTCGCCGGCCGCGGTGTCCAGGGAGATCAGCCGCCAGCCGAGCAATTTCGCGCTGGGCGGTGCTGTTAGCTTGTCGAATATCGTTCCGGTCATGATCGCGATCCCCGTCCGCTCGCCGCACAATACACATGCATGAAGTACCGGCTCGCCGGCGAAGCGACAATCCGAAATCGCGGAATAGCGCGCGGGCCGTCGACGGGCGAAGCCCAGTCGAGGCAAACCGATCCATCCTCACCTTCGGGACGGCTTGCTGGAAAATGCTCTAAGCCAATGATTTCAGAAGACACCCCAGAACAGCATGAGGATGGCGCCGAGCCCGATCATCAACAGGCCGGGCCAGTTCGAAGTGAAGCCGAAGCCCTTCGCCGGGCGCTCAGGTTCCAGCGTGTTGCCGGGCCGCGCCGGGGTGACCCGCCTTAAGCGGCTGAGCCGGCCTTGCAAGATGGGCTGCGCCGCCATGTACACCACGCCGCAGATAATCAGCAGCGCACCAAGCCATATGAGTGTCATGCTTCCCTCCCCAGGCTGAGCAGATTCCGTTGCTTGCCCAACACGTCACCTGCCTGGCCGTTCCATTTGCGTGTCATCCAAGCGAAGGCAAGGCATCCGGCTTGAGGCTTCCGATATTGCCCAAAGTGCTGGATTTCCGGCCTCGCGGGAGCGACAAAAAGGGAACGTTCGCGACAAGTCGAAATGGGCAGGCCAAGCTAAGCAGAGTTCCCAAAAGTGGCCTTCCCGGTTTTGGGAACTCTGCGAAAACAAACGAATCTAAGCAGGCATTCGTTGGCTTGCCAAGGAATGTCTGCTTAATGCATCGATCCAAACGGAGGCTGCAGGAGTTTGGAAAAATTGATGCATAAACAAAGAGCTAGGGCACAGGCACGGGAACGAAGTGAATCGTGTCAGTGCACTAGCGTTAAAGATTAGCGAAGCCGGTCAGCTCCGTCCAGCGCGTGCGCGGCGATGTCCGCCGCCGATTTCGCGGCCCGCATTGCCTTCTCCGCCCGCCTCGGTTAACTCTGGAAGCGGGGGAATAGAAGGAGCCGCTCGTGCCGCTTGCCGATGCCATTCGGTCCGCCCCCATCGTCCACGACCCGGAGATGGCCGAGCGGGCCTTGCGCGAATTGCGGGCTGAAGGGCGCGCAAAGCAACGAAGCGGCCGGCATCGCGGCGCTGCTTGGATCCCGGTTCAGAGGCGGCGCAAGCGCTGCTCGCCCGCGCTCGCGCTGGTCACCGGGATTTTCGGCAATTCGCCCTATCTGTCGCGCCTCATCAACACCAATCCGGCGGAGCTGGTGCGCTGCCTGAACGCCGAACCGCTGGACTATTTGCGCCAGAGCGCGGCGACGCTTACCGCCGCCATCGCCGAATGCCGCCGCCATGACGAGGCGATGAAGCCGCTGCGCGAGGCCAAGCGCCGCCTGGCCCTCGTAACCGCGCTTGCCGATCTCGGCGGCGTCTGGGATGTGAGCCAGGTGACGGCGGCGCTTTCGGAGGGCGCCGACGTGCTGCTTGCCGCCGCGATCCGCTTTCTGCTGAAGGAGGCCGCGCGGCAGGGCAAGTTCGCGCCCGCCGACCCGGACGCGCCGGAAGCGGAGAGCGGCTATATCGTGCTCGGCATGGGCAAATACGGCGCGCGCGAGCTGAATTATTCCAGCGACATCGACCTGATCGTCTTCTACGACCCCGAAAAGACGCGTCTCGCCGCCGGCCAGGAGCCGAGCACATTCTTCGTGCGGCTGACCCGCGACCTCGTCAAGCTGATGGTCGAGCGCACGCCCGAGGGCTATGTCTTCCGCACCGATCTGCGCCTGCGCCCCGATCCCGGCGCGACGCAGATCGCGCTCTCGGTGGAGTCCGGCCTGCATTATTACGAGACGGTCGGCCAGAATTGGGAGCGCGCGGCCTTCATCAAGGCGCGGGCCGTCGCGGGCGACATCGCGGCGGGCGAGGATTTCCTGCGCGAGCTCGCCCCTATATCTGGCGCAAATATCTCGATTATGCCGCCATCGCCGACGTGCACGCCATGAAGCGCCAGATCCACGCGCATAAGGGCCATGCGCGGGTCGCCGTCGAAGGCCACAATCTGAAGCTCGGGCGGGGCGGCATCCGCGAGATCGAATTCTTCGTGCAGACGCAGCAGCTTATCGCGGGCGGGCGGCAGCCGGAGCTGCGCGTCAGCCCCACGCTCGACGCGCTGGACCGGCTGGCGGCGCGCGAATGGATCACCCGGCGGACCGCCGAGGAGATGGCCGAAGCCTACCGCTTCCTGCGCGGCCTCGAACACCGGCTGCAGATGCTGGACGACGAGCAGACCCACTCGCTGCCGTCGAAGCCGGAGAAATTCGAGCAGGTCGCGCATTTTTGCGGCTACGCGGACGGCCGCGCGCTGGCCTCCGCCGTGCGCCGGCGGCTCGAAACCGTGCAGCTCCATTATGCCGCCCTGTTCGAGGACGTGCCCGCTTTGTCGCGCACCGGCGCGCCCGGCAGCCTCGTCTTCACCGGCGACAGCGACGATCCCGCCACCGTCCAGACCTTGCGCGAAATGGGCTTCGCCAACCCCTCGGTGGCGATCAGCACCGTGCGCGGCTGGCATTTCGGCCGCTATCCGGCGATGCGCACCGCCCGCGCCCGCGAACGCCTCACCGAATTCCAGCCCAAGCTGCTCGAAACGCTGGCGCTAACGGCGCAACCCGATCTCGCGCTGGCGACATTTGATCGCTTCCTCGCCGAACTTCCGGCCGGCTTGCAGCTTTTCGCCATGTTGCGCAACAATCCGGGCCTCTTGGAAATGCTCGCCGATATCATGGGCACCGCCCCGCGCCTTGCCCGGCTCGTCAGCCGCCGCCCGCGCCTGCTCGACGCCATTCTCGACCCCGGCTTCCTCGGCAAGCTGCCCGCGCGCGAGGAGCTGACGCGGATCGTCCGCGCCCGGCTGGATCAATGCCGGTCCTATGAGGAGGCGCTCGACACGGCGCGGATGGTCGGGCAGGAGCAGTCGTTTCTGATCGGCGTCGCCGTGCTGTCCGGATCGATCGGCGCCGAGGCGGCCGGACGCGCCTATGCCGCGCTGGCCGATGAGCTGATCGCGGGGCTTCAGGCCCAGGTCGAACGGCAGATCGAGCGCCAGCATGGCCGGATTCCGGGCGGCGAGATGGCCGTCATCGGCATGGGCAAGCTGGGCGGCCGGGAAATGACCGCCAATTCCGACCTCGACCTCATCGTGATCTATCGCTACGCCGAAGGCCAGGATGCATCGACCGGGCTGAAGCCCCTCGCCCCGACGCAATATTACGCGCGGGCGACGCAGCGGCTGATCAGCGCGCTGTCGGCGCCGACCGCCGAGGGCGGGCTCTACGATGTGGACATGCGGCTGCGGCCTTCGGGCAAATCCGGCCCGGTCGCCACCAGCCTGCCCGCCTTCATCGCCTATCAGAGCGGCGAGGCCTGGACCTGGGAGCATATGGCCCTCACCCGCGCCCGCGTGGTTTCCGGGCCGCCGGGGCTGCGCGCAGGCGATCGAGGCGACGATCCGCGAAGTGCTGTGCCGCCCGCGCGACCGCGCGAAAACGGCGGAGGCGGTGCGCGACATGCGGGGCAGGATCGATCAGGAAAAAGGCTCGAAAGACGCCTGGGAACTGAAATATGTCCGGGGCGGGCTGGTCGATATCGAATTCGCCGCGCAATATTTGCAGCTTGTGCACGCGCATGAGCGTCCCGATATTCTGGATCAAAACACCATTGAAACGTTGGAAAAGCTGCGCGCCGCAGGTTTGCTCAGCCCGGCCGACGCGGACGTTCTGCTGCCTGCCGCGCGCCTCTATAATGAGCTGACGCAGATCATGCGGCTGTGTCAGGACGGCCGTTTCGATCCGGCGAAGGCCCCGGAAGGCTTGAAGGCCATGCTGAGCCGGGCGGCCGAAGTGCCGGATTTCTCTCGGGTCGAGCCGCTGCTCAAGGAGGTTCAGCAGGCGGTGGCGGAACGGTTCGATAAGCTGGTCAAATAGATGCCGCAATTGCGACGGAGGCGGGCTCCCCGCAGCGTATAGACTGGTATGACAGGCGCTCAACAGACCTCTCTGCTGGCGGATGATTGCCGGAGTGCCGGGTTCTGGAGACATTGCAAGGGGCGGCGGAAAGGCGCGAGCGTGCCGGAGCAAAATGTGCTTCCGCGAGAGCAGGGCTCTGGGGCTTTGGGCGCGCCGGACGGCGATGCCGCCTTGGCCGCGCGGACCGCTGGCGGCGACAAGGAAGCCTACGCCCTGCTTGTGCGCCGTCATTTGCCGCGCGTTCTCGCCGTCACGCGCCGGATGCTCGGCAGCGAGGCCTTGGCCGAGGAGGCGGCGCAGGAAGCCCTGTTGCGGCTTTGGACCCATGCCGGCAGCTATGAGCCGGAAAAGGCCAAGCTGACGACGTGGCTGACGAGGATCACGGCCAATATCTGCCTCGACCGGCTGAGGAAGCGCAATGAGGAAGCCTGGCCGGAGAATTTCGACGTCGCCCTGCCGCCGAGCCAGGAACGCGAATTCATGGACGGCCAGGTCGCCGCTCGGGTGAACGAGGCCTTGCAGACTTTACCGGAACGGCAGCGTCTCGCTCTGGTTTTGTGCCACTATGAGGAATTGAGCATGACCGAGGCCGCAGCCATGATGGACACCACGCCTGAGGCGATCGAGTCGCTGCTCAGCCGGGCGCGGCGCACCCTCAGGCGGCAGCTGGAACCCGAGTGGCGCATGCTGCTCTCAGATGACAACGCTGGTTGACTATTATCGGACCCAAGAATGAATACGAAACATACCCGGGAATACCTGTTGAAAGAGCTGGAGGAAGCGCTCGCTTTGGCCGGCCCATATCCGCGCCGCTGGCGGGCCGCATGTTGCGCGAGGCTTTCAGCTTTCATCGAAACCGACCATGAGGCCGCAAGGCTGTTCGCCGAGGCCAGGGCGCTGGACCGCGTGCTGTGCTACGCGCCGGAAGGCAAGCCCGGCGCCACGCTGGAGGGCTGCATTCTGCGCGCCGCCTTTCAAAGTCCGCAGAATCGCGGGTTTCCGCGGGGCATAGAGATAAGGCTGGGCGGTAATGCGCGGAGCAGGATGCAGCAATTCCCCTTCCGCGTGCCGAGCCGTTCCTTCTGGGGCGAGGCCGCGCTGCTCGCGGCGTCGCTTGCCGTCGGCATTTACATCGGCATGTCCGGCGAGGCGGTTCCGACCTTGCGCGGTCTCGACATGATGGCCTCCACCGACGGCGACGCGGCGATGGCATTTTCCGGATCGCTGTTCGAGCCGACCGGCCTGCACGACCAGGAGCAGCTATGAGCGTGGGGGCCGCTGAAGCAACGGGCGCCATCATACACCGCACTCCGCGCTGGATGTGGGTGCTGCTGATCCTGTCGCTCGCCCTCAATCTGATGATCCTTGGCATCGTTTGCGGCAGCCTGTGGGCGGTGCGTCACGGCGGCCTGTGGGACGCCCCGATCGCCCTCGAACGCAGTCAGCGCTTCATGTCGGGCCTGCCGCAGGAGCGGCGCGCCGAAATGAAGGCGGTATTCTTCGGCCACAAGCCCGCCATGGTCCCCTTCTGGCGCGACGTGCGGCAAGCGCGCGTGACGATCGGGAAGCTGATCAAGGGCGGGACCTATACCGAGGCCGAGCTGAACGCCTCGATGGACGACCTCTTCCAGAAGGAAATGGCGGCAAGGCGGGCTGCCAAGCCCATGGTTTCGGACATGATGGCGCAGCTGAAGCCCGATGAGCGGCTGCATTTCCTCAGCGTGTTCCTGCCCTATCTCGACGAGGTGCAAGCCCAACCCGCCGCGCAGGCTTCGCCGATAGGGCCGTGATCCGGGGGTCGGCCCTGGTTCGAGAAGCAGCCAACCTCGCAATATCGTTCGAATCACATTCTCAATATCGTTCTCCTCAAAGTCCACCAAGCACGGAACGATTATGACTGGGCATGAAGAAGAGGCGGAAGCTCAGGAAGGCGCAGAGAAGGAAGTCGAGGACAAAACGCCCGCTTGGCTGCTGGCGACGGTCAGTGACATCACGGACCTCGATTTCGAAGCTCCTATTGCTGACAACGATTCTGCAGATTGCGGCGAACTGAATACAGCATATCGAGAAGCGGCGAAGCTCCATGAGAAGCTTGGCGACGCAGCGGCTGCGCCCGCTGCCCGCGTGTTCGCCATGCTTGCCGCGGTGACTGACTTCCAGTTCAACCCAAACAATCGACACGCGCCTTACAGCGCCATGATGATTATGGGCGGCCGACGGTCGGCGATCCCGGAGGATTTTCGGGGTGACCCGCTTTTGGTCCTGATACACGCGGCAGAGCGTGCAACGAATTCGGTCTTGAAGGCGCGTTTGAGTGACGTATGTTGGCTTCTTGAGCGTAAGCGGCAGAGTCTCGGCAGAGCTGCCGTCGCGTCCTATGTCGCGGTAGCGGAGGCGCTGGGTTCTGGTCGGCTTAAAGATCACCTTGAACGCAATGATCCAATACTCGGGCTGACAGCCCGCGACAGCCTTCGGCGCGCTCTTACCATTGGTCGCGCCGCTGGTTGGGACAATGATGAAGTTGTTCTTGCTCGTAAGTTGGTACCGAATGTAAGGGTGCGTGCCATTGAGGACGGCAATCCTGTCCCGGTCCACTGGTTTTTTGAGCTAGATTTGGACTTCGGCATTTCCGAGCCAGGTGAAATTGCAGCAGAAATCGAAACGTTTTTGCAAAACGGCGTTGCTGAGTCCAGGTCTCACATCATCGTTGAGCTATGGCGTTTGGCGGCTCACGCGTACCATTACGCTAAGAATGATGAGGGCAAATACCGATGCCGGACAGCGGCCGCCGAAGCTCTGGTCGCGGAGGCTGACCAGCACAGCTCCGCCATGCTCGCGTCGCATTGGCTCAGCGCGGCCATTGCCGAGTATCACGGAATACCAGGGAAGCGGGACCGGCGCACGGAACTACGCCACAAGTTAATCGACGTGCAGTCTGGTATCGCGGAAGAGATGTCACCTTTTGCGCATCCAATGGACCTGCACGCAATCGTGGAGCAGGTCGAAAAGCAGCTTGAAGGTCAACGCGAGCTTGTCGATCTGCTACTTATCTTTGCTAATTCGGAACGATCTCCTTCGCCGGAAAAACTTTTAGCGGATGCAATAAAATCGGTCAGGGATCATCCCCTTTCCTCAATCGTTGGCACGTCATTTCACGATTACGAGGGAAAGGTCATTCATAGATCTGCGGGTAGAGGATTTGGTGACCACGGAAATGGTGACGCCATTCGCGTGCAGATCGTCCAGCACGAGCGCATCCGCAGAGCGATCTTCGTTGCGGCAGGAGCGGAAGTAGCCCGTCGATACATCGTGGATCGATACTACCTCGGCGAAGACACGTTTCAAGCGCTCCTTCAGCATAGTTCATTCGTTCCCCGCGACCTGATCGGGACTTATAGTCGGGGCTTTGTGCGCTTTTTCGAGGGAGATTATACCAGCGCGCTCTACATCCTTACACCGATGCTGGAAAACTCTCTCCGGCACGTTTTGAAAACTAACGGTCACGATGTGACTAAATTCGATGCCGCAAGACAGGTTCAAGAAGATCGGAGCATATCGGCACTTTTCGAGCAATTGCGCCCTGAGCTGGACAATACCTTCGGCGAAGCCATTACCGCGGACATCGATAATGTCTTCCTATCAAAACCAGGGCCATATCTTCGTCATGCAGTGGCGCATGGCCTTCTCAACGACAGCAGTCCATACAGCGCGGACGCCATCTACGCATGCTGGCTCATCTTCCGCCTATGCTGCATTCCGTTATTTCCGTATGGGAAGCATATAGTGCTGCCGTCGTAACCGTCCGATTCAGAGCAAAATCCGTGGTCAGTTCAGAAGCGCACAGCGGCTATACACGCTCTGCCGGCTGAGACTGCTCACTCCGTGCTCCGCAGCGTTTCCTGGAAACGCTGCATCCATCTGCTTGGCGACCCGCGGGATCTCGATCCATCCCCCGCCGCTGACGAGAGGGCGGGCACCCTCTCCCAGCGGTTCCTTGTCGACCTGTTCGCGCGAAAAGTCATAAGACAAGCGGGATGAGGAAAAGTGGGAACCGGTTTTCCGCTCGTCATCCCGCTCTAAATGTAAGAGATAGATCACTGTGCATGATTTTGGATTGAACAATCCAAAATCATCGTGATCTAACGGCCAACTATCGGAATGCAGCTTTCACGCTTGGACGCGTCAACCATAAGAGGATCGCCCCCACGACAGTAATGCCGAGAGCGCCTTCCAGAATGTGATCCGCGAAGATCTGCCCCAGATCGCCTAAACCGTTCGCGGCAAAGATCGCCACCGCCAATTTCCATCCCCACAGCCGGCGCTGCAGGCAGCCCCAAGCCGTGACTGCCATTAATCCAGACAGGAGAAGAAACCCGATTCCAGTCCAGGGCCGGAGTTCGACCAGTTGCGCAAAATCGTCTGGTTTGATCCACCAGATGGCACTCAGTGGCGTTTCGGGATACAGCACGGTAAAGCCTGCCGCCAGGCAGATGATCGCGGCAATCATGAAGAAGGATGCGAGCCCGATTTGCGTGCGTGAACGTTTCTCGACGATTTGGTACACCGCCATCTCCCGGCCGCTTCGACCTTGCTCAAGCGTAATCGGCAGGACGGCCAAGCACCAGTGCGCCGGCGTCGGAGACTGGTCGATCTGCACCGCATCGCGCCCGTGATTCGGGGTTCGGCTCTGATTCGAGAGGCGGTTGTGCCGGTTTGAATTCTGTATGGGCCAACGGCTGCTGCTGGCGATCAACCGAATTGCGCCATTTCTCCGTCTCCCGGTGTCATCGGCGCGGGCGGACGGATGCGCCGAGGCACCGAAAACCGAGCCGTCCGCTATCATCCAAATCAGCATGCAGCGCAACGTCCGTGAGGACGGGGTTTTCATTGAAGAAGATGGACGCCGATTCCTGGCTTATCTTGATCCTCATTTCGCCCGCGAGGGGCAAGTTGCCGACGCGCATGGCGGGCTCTTGCCGCCATCCTGCGCCCTCGTGCCTCCATAGGCTGAGGGCGGCGGTCTGACCTTCGCGTTGTAGCAGAAAGGCGTCCATGTGCGTGTCATGGCCGTTCCCTCGATAGCCGGCGATAAGCGAGACGTGCGCGCCGCGCTCGGCGGTCAGCCTGTATTCGCAGCCGAGGCCCGGCTCGGATTTTCGCAGAACCGCAATGAACAGCTCGTTTGTTGAGGTTCGCCAGCCGTCTTCGTCCGCCACGGGCGAGCCCAGGACCGGCGCAAACCGCCTCCAATATGGGGCGCTCTCTTGCGCGGTGTGCGAGGCCCGCAGACGAGCCGACCGCGTGCCCTCCGCGACGCGTGCGCCAATGGCCTCACATCCGCCGGCCAGCGGGGTGCCATGGTGCGCGAGGTCGGGGACATCGATGAGCCGAACCTCATTCACCGCCCCATATGGTCCGAGCGGAACATAGTCCTGCGTTCGGAGGGAGTTGCGGTCAACGATCCAGATCCCACCGGCACACGAACCGCGATTCTCGCGCACGGTGATCTGGCTTTCGCCGATAAAGAGGTGATCGGCGCTGGCGGCGAGACCCCTGGTGTAGACGGGGCTTCCCGAGTCCCACAAAGTCTCGCCGGTCTTGAGGTTTGCCAGTGCGCCGATTTCCGAGTGACAGCCAATCACCAGATCATCGTCGAGCACACACACATTGTGTGCGCCCGTGACATCCGGAATGCGATCGAGCGAGACAAGCTCAAGGCCGGGATATGTGAAGACGGCGAGTTTTGAGCCGTTCTTATATCCGTGCGCGAGGGCGTAAAGCCGGCCGCGATGCTCAAACACCGAGTTGATGTGATCGCCAAGCGCCCCCTCGCGATTCAGCCGGTCCCACCGCATGTTTGAAATGGCGGCTTCCTGAAAATGTCCGGGGCGTTCAAGGTCAATGGCGTGAATGCAGTTTCGCCCGGTGTTCGCGACGACGATTCGCCCGTCCGATGCGCATACGAGTTGATGCGGCTGCGAAAGGAACGCCGGTGATTGCCTTTCGCCCCGAGAGATGAACCCCACCTCGGAGGCGGCATAGGCTGCAAGATCCACAAGCGAGGCGTTGTTCAGGGCGGAATGGGACAGCACGAGTTCGGAGCTGCCCGGAAACCATGAGACGCCGTAATATTCTGGCCGGTGGCACTCGACGGCCTCCACCGCTCCGCTTTCGAGGTCGACAAGCAACAAGAAACGGGAGGTCGACACAAGCGCATGCATGGCTCGCCCTGGTATTGGTTAGAGCGCTTCCCGAAAAGCATGGCCTCGCGAAAGCGGGGCTGTTACGCGGTTTTCGGATAAGAAGCGCGATCAAGCAAAGAATCGAGAGCGGCTTCCGATTCGAATGAAGCGGGAACCGCTCTAGGGCCTGTTGAGAATCACCGCGAATTGATGACTGCGGCACCGAGTTGGATCATGGCAGCAAAGCTGGTGTCGGTTTTGTCGCTCCGCATGGCGATCCGCTTGAACTCCTTCAACTTGCAGAAGAAATTCTCGATGAGATGCCGCCACTTATAGATCTCGGCGTCAATTACGAGAGGTGTTGTACGTTGCGGACGTTGGGAGATGACGATCCCGGCGCCGCGCTCGTTTAACTCAGCGGTTATCCAATTGGAATTGAACGCCTTGTCGGCGATCAGGTTGTCGAATTGAACGCCCTCGATCAGCGGGGCCACGCCCACTGTATCGTAGCGCTGGCCGGGCAGCAGGACGAAGCGGACCAGATTGCCGAGCGCATCGGTGAGCGCCAGAATCTTTGTCGTCAGACCGCCTTTGGATTTGCCTATAGCCTGACTGTGAGTCCCCCTTTTGCGCCTTGGCCGTGGCGGTGGACTTTGACAATTGTGCCGTCGATCATGGCGTATTCCATGTCGGGATCTTCCGACACGGCTTCAAAAATCTTTGTAAAAACATCGGCCCTTACCCAATAGCGGTAACGGGTGAAGACCGTGTTCCAATTGCCAAACAGCGCGGGAAGATCACGCCACGGACTACCTGTCCTGGCGATCCAGAGCACCGCCTCCAGGAACATCCTGTTGTCGCTGCCCGTGCGGCCAGGATCGGTCGGCTTGCCCAAGCAGTGCGGCTCCATCTTCACCCATTGCGCATCCGTCAGGATGAATTGATCCATCGCAAGCTCCTTTTGGGAGCTCGAATTACTGTTCGCCGAAAATAGGAATCGCGGGATTCCAACAGACCCTAGAGCGTGATCAGGAAAAGTGGAATCCGGTTTTCCGTCCGATCACGCGACCAGCTAAAGAATCTGGAGCGGGCCACGAGCCGGCGTTGTTTCCACCTAAAGCGATCCCGCTCTAAGGTACGCGGGACGATAGGAGGAGGGGCGGCCAGGTGCAACCGTGGCGTGCACCTATCTTGTGGATGTCGCCGCATTCTTTGGGATAGGGCATTGGCAGTCTGACGTCGGATGCGGTCCGCTCCACAGTGATGAGCGGCTATATCAGTTCAGGCGGGCCGCGCCCTCAAAGGGTGAGGTAGCGCGGCCTGCGGTATTCTCAGTTCAGCGCCTCCGACAATACCTGCCCCTCGCAACCGTTTGGTGGCCGCACATTGAGGATGAAGGCGATGGTGCGCGCCAGATCCACGACTTCGCTGTCGCCGTATTTGCCGGGTTTGATCCAATTCGGCCCGTACATGGCCAGCGGGACGTTGGTGTCATAGGCCCATGGCGATCCATGGGTGGAGGCGTAGGCGGTCGGCTTGGCGAACAGGTACCAGTTCGGCTTGTTCATGATGACGATGTCGCCGCTGATCTTCTGGTGCCAGGCCAGGATCACCTGCTTCGCAAGTTTGGTGTTGGGCATCATGCCCTGCTCCAGCTGCGTGCGGGTGAAGACCACTTCCACACCTGGATAGTCGCGCAGGAACTCCTGCGCCGCGTTCTCGACCTCCACCTTGTTGAGCTTGCGATCCTCGATCAGCTTATAGTCGACGTAAAGGTTCGGGTTCCACCACGCGGTGATGTATTTGCCGTCGCCGAACTTGGCGGACAGTGCGGCATTGGTCGCCTCGATCATCTTGTCCGGGTCGATGCGGCCGGCGTCGAGATTGCGGCTGGCGCTATATTCGGGGATGTTCATGAAGCCGTGGTCGGCGGACAGGGTGATCAGCACATTCTGCAGGCCGACGCGCTTGTCGAGATAGTCGAACAGATCCGCAAAGATCCGATCCAGGCGGACGGTCTGGTCTTGCGACTGGCGGCTTTCCGGGCCGAACAGATGGTTCACGTAATCGTGGCTGGTCCAGCTGATAGCGAGAAGGTCGGGAACGCCGGCCGGGTTGCTGCCGAGATTTTCGCCCTCGATCGCGGCTTTGACGAAGTCCAGCGTCAGCAGATCGCCATAGGGCGTCCACATCATCGCGTCGTAATAGGCTTTGCTCGGCTCCTTGGCGCCGCCGACGATCGGATGCGGAAAATGCGACCCGAGCTCCTTATATTTCGTTGACCAGGGCCGGTCGTCCAGCGCGGACCGCGCATAAGCGTCCTCCGCCAGCAGCGGCGACCAGGTCTCCTTGAAATATTTGTCCTGCGGCTTCGCGCCGTAGAACGTCTTCCACCATCCCGGATAGTCCTTCATGTAGTATTCCGAGGTGATGAAGCGCCCTGTCGTCGTGCTGTGCATGTAGGCGGTGCCCGATTGCCCGGCCAATCCGATGGCAGACCGGTCTTTTCCGGCAATGGTGACCACCTTCGATTTCGAATTGGCGTAAATCAACTCGTCGCCGACAGTCGTCACCTTCATGTTGAAGGGCGATGTGCCGGCATGATCGGGCGTGTCTTCGTCGAGATATTTGAATCTCGCATCCTCGGTGGAATAAAGCCGCTTGCCAGTCTTCTTGTCGATCCAGTCATTGCCGACCACGCCGTGTTTATAGGGGTGCGCGCAGGACAGCAGCGTGGCATGGCCGACGCCGGTATAGGTCGTCGCGTGGCTGTAGTGGTTGTTGCCGTACCAGCCACCCTTGTCGAGAAACCGCTTGAAGCCGCCTTCGCCATACTGGTCGTAATATTTGACCAGCTGCTCCTGCGGGAAGCCGTCGATCACCATGAACAAAACAAGCTTGGGAGGCGCCTTGCCGGCAGGTGCGCCTGGAGTCTGGGCGACAGCAGGCAGGGACAGCCCCGCACACAAAATAAAGGCAAGCAGCGATCGTTGATTGCGCAACATGGTTCCTCCCGGTTCTCATTTTGTTTTCATTGAGTGTCGGGGACGCAGGAATTTTGTCAAGCATCTTCGACCGGAGGTTGAGCGTTCTGTCATTTGAATTTGCTCAACAACTTGACGTTGGCGACCTCCTGCCCCGGATTGGATGCCGAAGCTCGCAGAAACCCACGCGTAGAAGGATTTCCAGCCCGCGAGTGTTTTGAGGCACGAGGCGAAGTTCAGTTGACGCAGCTTGATGACCGCTATTCCGTGCTCCGCAGCGCTTCCTGGAATGCCGCGTCCATCTGCTTGGCGCCGTCGAGCGTGGCCTGCTGCTCCATCCGCTTCTCCATTGCGGTCATCAGCGCGGAGACGACATTGTTGCGGCTCGCGACCGGGTTGCGCTCATAGCCGCCGCGCTGGAAGAAATTCGACGTCGGCACCTTGTCGCGGATCGCCACAGGCATGGTGACGACATCGAAGCCGTTGCCGTCGCCCATCAGATTCATCATCTCCAGCTCCGCCGCGCTCGGCGGGCGCTCATGCCCCTTCATGCGCAGGAACTTCACCGAATCGAGGAGCTTCTGCGTCTGCAGCATCGGGCCGACATCGATGTCGAGGTTCAACGCGTGCAGCGCCCGCCCCTTCGGCGTCTCGGCGGCTTGCACATGCGCGCTCCAGCGATAGGGCAGGCTGCGGGCGAATTTCGCCATGCGGCTCAGCGTTGCGGCCTTGCGGGCCAGCTCCTTGCGGCGGTCGGGCTTGGCGGCTTTCGCCTGCTCTTCGAGCTTGGCGGCCATGGCTGAGCCGTGCTCGGACAGGATGCCGATGGAGTTGGCGATCAGCAGCTGATTGTAGCCGAGCGCGGTGCTGATCGGCTTGGCGCCGGGCTTTTTCAACTCCAGCCCCGCCTGCACGTCATAGGTGCCGTTGCCGCCCGCTTCGAAGCCGTAAATCCGGACCGCCTGCTCCTTGCTGATGCCCGCCGCGAGCGCCGCGCGCGCATAGGCCCGCTTATAGTCCATCTCCGTCGCGGGCGTTTTCGGCTTGAACTGGAAGCGCGTCTTCGCGTGCCGGAGGAAGTCGGCGACGACCGGCAAGGGCTCAGGTTTCGCCTGCTTCGTCTTGGCGGGGCGCTTGACCCGCGAGGGCGGCGGCGTCGGCGCGGGCGGTCCGCTATAGACGGGGGGCTGGTCGAGCACATAATCGGCGAGTTCGACAGACTGGCCGTTCGCGCGCTTCTTGCGGCGCTCGGCGCGCTTGCCCTCCACCAGGTCCCAATAGGCCGAGGCCTTCTTCTCATAGGCGTCGCGCTGCTTGCGATAGGCGAGGTATTTGACGTGATACTCCCCGGCCGCCCGCTTCGCCTCCGCGGATTCGAACAGTTTGGGCGGCAGCGGCGGAACGTCTTGCGACTCGCCGCGCGCGGCCGCCATGCCGGCGGAGAGACCGGCGAGCAAAATGATCAGAAATCTCGTCGCCATCGTCGGACCCGCCCCCCGCGCAGTCTCGGCATCGCCGCATTAGATCAACATGCGGCGGCCAAGCCAAGGCAAAGCTATCACATCAGTTACACGGCCTGTCTACCGCGAGGCGGGTGGCAAACCGGGCAAAAATTCGATGGCGTTGAACCTTATGCACCGCCGAGCGTCATAGGTTAGGTGAGACGTCAAGCTTACGGAAAACCCCGGATCGGGCGTTAACATGTGCGGTTTTGTTGACCCTGCATGTTCACGCCGCATTCACGGGGACTCGCTATTGGTTGCATCATGCGGATTCCATGCGTCCCGCGCCGTGGTGGCAGGGCCGAGGACCCGCGATCAGATTGGGTATTGAGGGTGAACATGAAAGTTTCCATGACTTTGAAGGCATTGGCGATCGTGCTCGCGGCAGGTTCGTTCGGGTTCGCCGGTTCGGCCAGCGCGTATGATGATGACGACAATGCGGCCGGCGTCGCGGTCGGCATCATCGGGCAGGTGATCGGCAGCGCCATCGAAGCCGAGGCCGCGAATGAAGCCGCCGCCGAGCAGGACCGCCGCTGCCGCCGCTTCGCCCGCCGCTGCGCCGACGGCGAAGGCTGGGCCTGTGAAAAGCAAGACGCCGAATGCGGCGACTGAGATCGATGACGGACGGGGGCGCGCGCCCTCGTCCCGCTTTGCCTGCCTGACCGCCGAGCATTTTGCCCTCGAAAATGCGACCAAGCAAAGAGCGAGCATTTTCCAGCAAACCGGACACCGGTTTACGCCCTCGAAAATGCGACCAAGCAAAGAGCGAGCATTTTCCAGCAAAGCATGTCCCCGCGGAGGCGGGAATGGGCACCGGTTTGCGCCCGCGAAAATGCGACCAAACAAAGAGATAGAGCCCCGTTTCAATTCAATCGGAGCGGAAAAAGACTTCTCGCCATTCCGCCCTGCGCTGCTTCGTCGCTGCCCGCCTTTGCTTTTACTTTCCGCCGTCGCCAGATAAGGATAGCTAACGCCGGAAGGGACCCTTGCCCTTCGGCTGCGACCGGAGAGA
The DNA here is from genome assembly GCA_963842775.1 of uncultured Alphaproteobacteria bacterium. Lineage (GTDB taxonomy): Bacteria > Pseudomonadota > Alphaproteobacteria > Rhizobiales > Rhodomicrobiaceae > R-RK-3. The sequence continues at coordinate 380,858 of CAWJHQ010000002.1, forward strand.
TCGCCCCTCATGCAGGACGGCCTGCCATTCTGGAAAACCAAGCGCCTCGACGAAATGACGGGCGATGAGTGGGAATCGCTCTGCGACGGCTGCGGACGCTGCTGCCTGCTCAAGCTGGAAGACGAGGACACGGAAGAGATCGTCTATACGCGGCTGGCCTGCAAGCTGCTGGACATCGGCTCATGCCGCTGCGGCGACTACGAAAACCGCCACGCCCAAGTTCCCGATTGCGTACAGCTTACCCCTGAGACCGCAGCCAGCCTCGCCTGGCTTCCATCGACCTGCGCCTACCGGCTCATCGCCAATGGCGACGACCTGGCCTGGTGGCATCCGCTCGTGTCCGGCGACGCCGACACGGTGCATGACGCCGGGATCTCGGTGCGCGAATTCGCCGTGAGCGAGACGAAGGCGAAGAACGGGCGGTATGAGCGGTTTTTGCTGAAGTGGGGAGCTCGCGATCGGCCGTTGCGGCGGAGGGGTTTGCGGCAGGTGCGCTAGGCTGGATAGATGCGCCCTCAAAGCACCCGCGAAAAAGCTGGCGTCACTCTTGTGATCGCCAGCGACTGGCGGCTCATTGCACTTGCTGACGTGGCTGGGCAGTCACGTGCCGCGATGAATTTTCATCAGCGCCGGCCTCTGGGTTCTGTACCGACGTCCTGCCGGCCCCCACTTCACGTGGCTGCTCTTTGCCCAGCGTCTCGACCGTGACGGGCCGGATGATGAACTCGACATGAACTCCTGTCTGCTCAACCTGCTTCATCGTCAGAACAACTGCTATAACGAATGTCAGCATCGTAATAATGACGCCATATAAATTACCGTTAAACATAGTATCCTCCTTTCCCCATTTCACCCCAAATGGCCGGACACTTTGGAAATCGGTAATTTTTATTACCTTAAGACGTCCTCCTTCTCTTTCCGACTTCCCCTTGCCTAATTCGGCACCTGGACAATCTCAACTATGCAGCAAAGTGCTGGGATCGTGGATAGGGAACTGAGCGTTGCGGGAAGAAAGTTTTTGCAACTTCTAAATTGCATAAAATGTTTTGAAAATTAGAATGAAATAGGAGGCCCAATGACGAAAATACGAAGTTGACGAACGGAAAATTAGGTAGAATACAGAAAAGAATAACGAGAAAGAAACAAAAAAAACCAAAAGCTGTATTAGTGGGAATAGCGATAAAAATCAGCAAGAATGTCAAGTATAAAAGACGCAATCGGCAAGTATAAAGACGAAACTGTCTGCTTATATAGAAACGGAGGGATCGATGAAGGAAATAACACCAAAACATCTCCGCTGCACGATTGGGGCATGCCCAGGCGTATACGAAGTAGAAGGAAATAATTTGATCGTGATCGGAAAAAAAATAACTTCGGCATTAAACGAGAAAATTAGCTCTAAAGTCGGAGAAGACGAGTTTGCAATTCTTAATCAGCCGAGAATTTTTTAGTGAATTGCAACAGAAATGACATTCCAGCCACGTCCCTTCCGCCTTTAGTCCCCGCATAAAAGGTAACAAACGAAACTCCAATACACGCGTATTGGGGGATGTCTGGTTATGGGCATTTGCTTATCGCATTAGCGCGGGACGAGACGCCCTTATCATCCAGATGCTCTTCAATTCGGCAAGATGTCAGTAACTCACCTTCAGTGGGTTGCTTGGGGCGTGTATTTTATCTATAATAATTCACGTGTGGGATTGTTTTTGTGATATTTTCCTGTGTATCAGCCTCTCGTGCAACTCGAAGAACTGAATGTTAAATGCCGAATTCATCTAACAAAACTTCTGTCAAGTCCGGAACGGTATTGGCATTGCGTCCGCCGACTCTGAAATCCTGACGCGATCAGCCGCGGTGGCGCTTTTTTTGCTGCCTATGACCCCTGGGATACTTGCTGGCGCTTTCCCCAGGCTCTATGGGGTATTTTGACATCGCCGAAAGAACACGGGTTGATCGGCGCGGCAGATGCCTTTTTACTGTCCAGAACTCTCCTCGATCATGGTGCGGAACTCTCGACGGTCTACGATGGCTGGTTCAGTTCATTTTTCCGCGAGCATTCCATCAAGACGATATTAGGCGAGGTTGATAACCTTGAGCATCTATCGGCATCCGGGCTTGCGGTAGGCCGCGCCTGGGTAGACCGGCTATATGAGCTCTCGCCCATTCCATTACTTCCCGAAAAGCATCTCGAAAGCCAATCCTTTCGCGATATAGCGCTTGCCGGAGAGGTGGAATTCTATTCCCAAACGCCCTGGCTTGCCTGGGTGGAAGCGTTGGATTTGGTCTGCTTCGGGCCATGGCTCGGTCTCCAGCCCGCAAGAAATCGTTCAGATGCTAGTTCGTTGCGCGAACTCGCTGCCGGACACAAGGCTCCGTCCATACACGTCGGAAAGAGGGTTCTGGGGCAGAAGATTATAATACCGTTCTTCTCCAACGGTTTGCAGGGTGTCGTCATCGGTTTCTTTCATCGTGTTCCCCAGGAGCAAAGAGAGCTGATGTACACGACTCTCGTTCAATTTGGCCAAACCCTGGCTGATGCTTATGCAAGACTAAGGATGCAAAAGCTGACGGAGGCGCTGAATGATGATCTGGACCTAGAAGAACTGGCACGCGAACTGATCTGCGTGGTTTCGCCGGTAAAAAAGATTTTGGTTTCAAAAAATAAGGTGCGGGTGGGTTACACGCTTTCATACGAGCACAATTACTGGTCCGGATATGACAAGCTGGGCGTTGCCCAATTGGGCAATGCTGACCTATCGGAGGGATTTACAGTTGAAGGTCCGGACGGTGCCGTCATCTATATCGAGCCGCTAACCGACGTCCCTAATTTCCATCATCAATTCACGCATATCCGCATTGAAGCGTGTCTGCGGCAATGTTTTGGCGCGCCGACGCGACCTCAGATCAATACCGCGCTGGAATATTCAACTGTGCAGGAACATTCGTTGGAACTCAGCGCGTTGGTAGCAGGAGAAATCCGCCTCTATCGCGAAGCTCCGTCAATTTTATATCGTGTCGAAGATACAGACGAATTGGCGCAGCGGGCGACTCAAGATCACCAACATGGAACTTAAGCGCTATCATGGAGGCGGAACTCGGAAAAGAGATCAAGAACGGCTATCAAATCACGTCCTATGCCCCCGAGATTGAGAGGATGTTCGATCATAAGATCGGGATTGATAAGACGCGCAATGCGCTAACTCTGTCATGGAGCACCAGCTAGCTGTCAGCCAAAAATCACCGCATACGTAAATTCACGAATTCACAGCGCAACGCTTCTCGTGTATGGTTTGGGCATGATCCGAAAAGTGGGTGAGGCGCTAGGGCGTCTCCGAAGCTGCCGCTTCGGGTTAGCGAAATTCCTTCGCGGAAGCATGCCGCTGCTCCGCGAAGGACATCACAAAATCGCTGCGTGCAAGGTCGGCGCTGGAAGTTCGGCGCGGCGCCCTCGCATCCACGTTTAGGCACCGGCACATCCACCCCATCCGTGTGTTTGCGCACTCGCCTCACTAGCGCATCAATCTCACCAAACGCCGGCCTCCCGCCTCCGTTTGGATCGATGCGCCGCATCCCCGCATCCGCTCAGCTTCCCGAGACGCCCTTGCCGCCCGACAGCTCCGCCAATTCCGCCCCGTCGCCGGACTGGGACGCCATCGCGCATGCCTATGCCGCGAAAGTCCTCACCGTGGAGGCACTCTCAGCCCTGCACGGCGTCAGCCTCTCAGACCTATATAATCACGCCAAGCGTGATCATTGGATCATGCGCCGCCCCGCTTCCGCCCGCCGCCGCCCGCCTTCGTCGCGCCGTCCTAAGGGCGAGGCCGCCCTGCTGCGGCGCATGATGACCGCCCTGGATCGCAAAATGATAGAATTCGAGACCCGCATGACACAGGCCGCCGCAGACTCCGCGCCCGCAACCGCCGCTGACAGCGAGCGGGATGCCCGCACGCTGAACACGCTGGTCCGCCTGTTCGACAAGCTGAAAGGCTTCAGCGCGAAGGCCACGTCCGGCAAGGGCGCCGCCGCGGCGAACCGGACAGCCGGAAAGGACATTCATGATGCGGACCGCTACCGCAACGATCTTGCGCGGCGCCTTGAGCGCTTGCGCGACGGCATCGGCGGTTGAGCGATTTGTCAGCACGCTGAGCGCCGACGAGGCCGTATTCCTCGATCATGACTGGCAGCTCTGGGCGCGCGACGATCAGCTCCCGCCACCCCTTGCGCAAGGGCTCGGCCCGTGGACGACATGGCTCATTCTCGGCGGACGCGGTTCGGGCAAGACCCGCGCCGGCGCCGAATGGGTGCGCGGCCTGGCGCTCGGCCAGCCGCCTTTCGCCGACCGCCCGGTCGAGCGCATCGCCCTGATCGGCGAGACGCTGGGCGACGCGCGCGCCGTGATGGTGGACGGCCCCTCCGGCCTGCTCGCCATCCACCGCCCGGCCGAGCGGCCGGCCTACAACGCCTCGCGCCGCGAACTCACCTGGCCGAACGGCGCGGTGGCGCAGCTCTTCTCGGCGGACGATCCGGAATCCCTGCGCGGCCCGCAATTCGGCGCCGCCTGGGCCGACGAACTGGCGAAATGGCGCTACGCCGCGGACGCCTGGGACATGCTGCAATTCTGCCTGCGCCTGGGCGACCGTCCGCGCCAGGCCGTGACGACCACGCCGCGTCCGATCCCGCTGCTGAAGCGCCTCATCGCCGATCCCGCGACCGCGATCAGCCGGGCGCGGACCGACGCAAACGCCGCCAACCTCGCGCCGTCCTTCCTCAGCGCGGTGGTCGGCCGCTATCGGGGCACGCGGCTCGGCCGGCAGGAGCTGGACGGCGAGCTGATCGAGGATCGCCCCGACGCGCTCTGGCAACGGGGCGCGCTCGACGCCGCCCGCCTCGGCAAGGCGCCGCCGCTCACCCGTATCGTCGTCGCGGTCGATCCGCCGGTGACCAGCGGCGCGGCGGCCGACGCTTGCGGCATCGTCGCCGCGGGCCGCGCCGAGGATGGCCGCGCCTTCGTGCTGGCCGACGCCACGACGCAAGGGCGCAGCCCGCTCGAATGGGCGCGCACCGCCGTCCGCCTCTATGAAAGCCTCGACGCGGATTGCATCGTGGCCGAGGTCAATCAGGGCGGCGAGCTGGTGGCGCAGATGCTGCGGCAGGTCTCGCCCGGCGTGCCGGTGCGGATGGTGCGCGCGACGCGCGGCAAGTTCCTGCGCGCCGAGCCGGTCGCGGCGCTGTATGAGCGCGGGCTTGTGGCGCATGTCGGCATGTGGCCGGAGCTGGAGGATCAGATGTGCGATTTCGGACCGGGCGGGCTGTCGAACGGCGCGAGCCCGGACAGGCTCGACGCGCTGGTCTGGGCGCTGACCGAGCTGATGCTGAACGACCGGGCGGAGCCGCGGGTGCGGAGTCTTTAGAGCGTGATGGTGCCCGACAGAAATAATCCCGATCCTGTTCCCTTCGTGTACAGCGGCGGCGGCGCCTCGGAAGCAGTATTGCGGGCGGCCCGTTCAACAAGCCGGACGATCACCGAGATAGCTGATGCGCCTTGTGGGCCGCGCTTAATCAGATCGAATGAGGATGAACATCATGGAACAGAAGCTTCTGACCGAAGTCGAAAGCGCGGAGTATCGCGAATTGCCGGCTGACGACCTCAGACCTCGTTTCCGGCGGCCGCGATCCTGGACATTACCAACTTCCGGGATTCGATTTGGACATCAATTGGGACCAGCAGAGCGCCACCTGGGCATTCTGGCAAGGCGGCATGGGTACAGTTTGGGGTCCCGGCATGTGAAGCCGACCCTATGGCGGCAAGCGTCTTGGTAGCGAGAAAGGTGCTTGCGGCTCCCGCATGATCCGCGTGCCGCAATGACCTTTGGGCCATGGACTCCGTCCATGATCCCAACCGTCCGCAAAACTGTTTCGGCCTCGCGAACGTATCGGGACTGCGTTGCAATTTGCCGCCGATCCTCCGCCCCGCTACGATAACCGATGGGTGAATTCCTGTCGCGGGGAGGCTCGTTTGCGCCGGATCTTTCTGACGGTCATCACGCTCTCGCAGCTTTTCGGCGCCCTGGTCGTCTTTTCTTTTTTTGACGCGTCGCTGAAACAAACGCCGTTCAGCACGCTCGGTCCGGCGCAGAAGGCTGTCTTCGGCGTCTCCGTTCTGATCTATCTGCTGGGTCTGATCGGCTCGATTCTGATCTGGCTGAGCCGGAGCGCCGGGATTTGGCTGTCCCTCATACACCAGCTTCTGCTCACTCCGGTTTTCATCATAGCCGGCGTGTTCTTCTGGGTGCTGGGCGACGCGATCAGCGTTGCGGTGGTGGTCTGGTGGACCGCGGGCGGCCCCAGCCTCAACGTCCTGTTCAATGTCGGCACCGGCAATCTGCTGCAGGTGATGCAGCCGATCGCGGGGGTCAGCTATTTCGGGGTGAATATTTTCGCGCTGATCTGCGCGGTGTACCTGAACAGGCTGAGACGCGATGAAATATTCGCGCAGGACGCGGGCGGATGAACCGTGAGGACCGGCGGCGGCAGGCACGCCATTAACCGTAATCCGGATTTGCCGATTTTGGCGCAGACTAGCCGCTTTCAGGACAAAATCGCGCCCTAATCTCGCCCGCTTGCCGATGCTGCACGCCGGGGGAACAGATGGGCCGCGTTGTCTACTATGCCTTATATGCCGTTATTCTCGTTCAGTTCCTCGGCGGACTGATCGCCTTCTATCGCGTCGATCCGAAGATCCTGTTCAGCGCGCTCTCGCTGCAGAGCGGGTTCTTCCTCGGCCTGTTCCTGCTCATACACGCGCTGGGCCTCGTCGGAGCGGTCCTCGCCGCCTTCAGGCTGCGCTGGGGATTTCTCCTGTCGATCGCGCACCATCTATTGATGGCGGTGGGCATCAAGGTCGCGAGCACGTTCACCTTCCTGACCCACGATGTGATCAGCTTCTTCGTGTTCTTCCTGAGCCGGTTCGACGAATATAGCGTGACCTTTCGCTGGTCCTGGGGCCTCGGCACGGTCTTTTCCCAACTGGCCCGCGATCCCAGGGGGATCTATATCGGGGTCAACCTGATTGCGGTGGCCTCCGCGGCCTATCTCTGGTGGGCGATGAAAGAGGCGCAGGCCGAGCGCGGAGGAAGCCGAGCGGGCGCGGCGACCGCAGCGGCGTCCGGCGAGGCAGGCGCCGATGGATGGGGGGCAGCAGCGGCGGGCGTGATCGTGACCGATGGACACTTCTCCGTCGCAAGTTCGGATTTATCCGCGATCTGGATCATTGCGGACGCCGCTATCACCGGAGGGTCTCTTGGACTTAGGGATCGAGAGCACCAGCATAAGATTCAACCTTCAGTCGGACGGAAAGGCGCTCATGGGATTTGCTGGGGATCAGCATCATGGAACGCGCATTATGGAGACTGTCGCGGCACTGCCCGCGAGTGCGTACACTCTTGGCACGTTGCTGGAGGAGCATCAGAAATTTCCATCTACCGAGTTTGCCTATGCATATATTGATGATGCATCTCGCTGTCATCTGATCCGTGTTGCAGATGGGCGCGCCGAGCCCATGTCGACCTTTCATCTGGGCAGGCGCGAAGGCTTTCGGGCGTTTTCAGCAGATTAGCACGACGCCGGATTGACGCTGCGCCTGAGGCGATCTAGAATTTTCGATTACTAGCTCTAGGGCACCTGTTCCCGTTCCTTCAGTATTATCTCAAAGCATTTTTTCGATGCTGCGGCTATTCGCGGAGTACTCAGAAGGAGATGTAGGCGGATGGGTCACTGCGTATCTATTGACAAAAGAAGGAGCGTATCTATGCGGATATGCTTACTCGGTGTCCGACCGATTCTTACGTTGGCGCAGCCTGGAGCGGAAGTGGAGCTCATGGCACCGCATCGGGTGGCAGGCTGGCTTATCGGTTCGACCGAAGTTGGCGATGGGCATGGGGTTGTTATTATTCGGCTTCAAAGACCAGGTGGCATAATTTTTGTCCGAGAGGATCAAGGGCTACCAGCGGCTCAGAATCAATGATGGTGCACCTTCCCAATTTATTAAGGAGGCATCCGCTGCAGTCGGCCAAAAAGGTCGATTACTTTCTCCGAGCCGCCTGCTGGCCCTCCCAACAGCATTGTCGTCCAGGTTGGACGAGTCGGGAACTCCAGAACATGGCTGTTGCGAAGACGGCGACTCCTTTTCGTTTCTGTCCTGAACACAGCCCACTGAATTTCAGGATCAATCGACTCTGGAATTTGAAAGCCACAAACCCATTGCGTGACGCGACTTCATCCGTATCTCTATTGATTTATCTTCTCGGAAGACTTACGGCGCTGCATTGTTCCGACTCAAAATTAAAAAAAGATCAAGACACACAGGGATTTGTGGAATTATCGGCGCTAAGAGATTGACAAGCTTACATCTATTTTAGCTGAAGCGCGGTTGACCTTCATCCGACCGTCTCCGCTGAACCGCCGCGGCAGGCTTGGGACCAGAGAGCTCATAATGCTGAAGATCCAGCTTGGCGCACCGCGCCCCCAATTCACCCAAGTTTGCATGGTCATCATGCTCCGCATTCGACATGCTGGTCTGGGATGGCTCACCTTTCTGCTACCGTGGCACGAGGTTAAGTCACTAGGGAATTGGCTGGTTGACAACTCTCCCGATTAGTCACTCGTAACGCGCAGTATTCGAGCAGCGTGATCGGCTACGCCACGCCAATCGGACATAGACAAACACGCAATACATGGCCAGCATCGAGTTAATTCCCGAGGATGCCAAACCTATATTTCAGTTCAATACCTCTGAGCAGCCGCGTTAACCGCGGTATGCGTTCTCATGCTGTGCTTGCTAATTCATACCTGCCCGTCAACCTGCCCCACCCCACACAAAAACCTCCGCCACCGCCCCGCTCATCTCCATCCACCACACCGGCCAGCCGGTCTGGTCGCCGAAGGACTATGCGTCGTTCGCCCGCGAGGGGTATGCGCGCAATCCGGTCGTGTACCGGGCGGTGCGGATGATCGCCGAGGCGGCCGCGTCCGTCCCCTTGCGCCTGTTCGAGGGCGACAGCGAGATCGCCGCGCATCCGCTGCTCGACCTGCTCGCCCAGCCCAACGCCGCGTCCTGCGGGCCAGACCTGCTCGAGGATTGGTACGGATATCTTTTGATCGCGGGCAACGCCTATATGGAGGCGGTCAACGTCGGCGGGGCGGTGCGCGAGTTGCATGTGTTGCGTCCCGACCGGATGAAGATCGTCGCGGGCGGCGACGGCTGGCCGGAGGCTTACGAATATACCGCGAATGGCGTGAGCATGCGCTTCCGCCAGTCGCCCGAGGACGGACTGCGCCCCATCCTGCATATGGCGATGTTCAATCCGTCGAACGATTATTACGGCATGAGCCCGATCGAGGCCGCCGCCTCGGCCATCGACCTGCATAATGCGGCGAGCGGCTGGAACAAGGCGCTGCTGGACAATGCCGCGCGGCCGTCCGGTGCGCTGGTCTATAGCTCCGCCGAAGGGCACCTCACCGAGGAACAGTTCGCGCGGCTGAAATCGGAGCTGGAGAGCAATTACCAGGGCGCGATGAATGCCGGCCGCCCGCTGCTGCTCGAAGGCGGGCTGGACTGGAAGGCGATGTCGCTGTCGCCGAAGGACATGGATTTCATCGAGGCGAAGCACGTCGCGGCGCGCGAGATCGCGCTGGCGCTGGGCGTGCCGCCGATGCTGCTCGGCATTCCCGGCGACAACACCTATGCGAATTACGCCGAGGCCAACCGCGTCTTCTGGCGGCAGACGGTGCTCGGCGTCGTCAACCGCACGCTGAAGGCGCTGACCATGTGGCTGGCGCCCGGCTTCGGCGAGCGGCTGGAACTGCGCCCGGCGCTCGACCGGATCGAGGCGCTGGGAGCCGAACGCGCCGCGCTGTGGGACCGCGTCCAGCGCGCCGATTTCCTCACCGTCGACGAGAAGCGCGCGGCGGTCGGGCTAGGTCCGCTCGGCTGACGACGGCGATTGCCCCGTGTCGCTATGCGGTCCGGCGCCGTCTGACGGACTGCCAGCCGCGCATCAGCGCCGACGCGACCAGCATCAGCACCGCGCCGCAGATCACGGCGATCGCCGGAATGATGAGCGTCAATTTCACGAACATCTGCAATTGGGCCGCCCCGGAGATGAGCAGCATGGCTTCCTGCGGGGTGAGGGAGCCGCCGCCGGCCCCTATGCCGGGCAGAGGCGCCCAATCCGGATAGAAGAGCAGATAGATGAGGCCAGACATGGCCAGCACGATGAGGAACTCGGCGCCGACCCAGTAGAGGGACGCGCGCAACCCCCATCGCCACCGGACGAAGAGCGGCGCGAGCACCAGGCTCCAAATATAGATGAGGCCGAGAAGGTCCCACAGGTCTGTCATGTTGCCCCGCCCGCTGGCATCAACACACCAGCTTCTACATATGCGGGGATTTTATCATAGCGCGGACGGATGGCGCGCGGGTTCATCGACCCGCAAGACAGTGCCGCCGCCTCAGAGCGGGATGAGGAAAAGTGGTTTCCGGTTTTCCGCTCGTCATCCCGCTCTAAACTATGGAGATAGATCACTGTTCATGATTTTGGATTGAACCAATCCAAAATCATCGTGATCTAGCGCGACAGCGCGCCGCACAGCATATCGATCAGCATACGGAAGGATTGCGCTTCGTCGGGTGCGTGGTCGGGATTGACCTCGGTCAGCGTCAAGGCGCGCCAATTCGCGGCAGCGGTCAGAGGCGCGAGCACCGCCGACAACTCGCCAAGGGTGAGCCCGTCGCAGCGGCGTACATTCTCGGCAATGGGAAAGGACGCATAGTCCAGCACATCGACGTCGAGATGGATGAGCAGCCGCTCATGTCTGGCCGCCCAGGCGGCCGCCTGACGACCAGCGCCAGCCGGATCGGTCTTGACCTGCTGCCGCCCGATCGCTTCGAGGCCGAGCGCCGCCATGGTCTGGGCTTCGCCGGACGTGATGTTCTCCACGGCCAGGAAGAGGATGTCGGCCGGCGCGAGCATGGGCCGGCGCGGCCCGAGGCCGCTCAGCTCCGGCGCTGTTCCCGGAATGTCGAGCAGGTGGGCGACGCCGGTCCAGTCCAGGGCGCCGTCGCTGGCTTCGGTCGTGTTGAGATCGGTGTCGAAGTCGATATAGACGAGCCCGACCGAGCTCCCGTCACGCAGCGCGCCCGCGACGGTTCCGAGTTCGACGGTGCAGTCGCCGCCCATCACCAGGACCGCTTCGCCGGCGGCCATCGCATCCGCGACCCGGTCCGACGAAAGCCGCCGCCGTTCGCTGAACGGCATCGAGGTTCATCGCTTTCGGCCGGCCCGGATCGGGCCGCCAGCGAAATCCCGGCACGTCGCCACGATCATGCACCGCGCCGGCCAGCTTGCTCCAGCGCTGCGGGAAGGCCATGGCGGCGAAACGCGGCGGGAGCCTTCTCCTGCCCCGGCGCATAGGCGCCGGCGCTCGAAGGCGCACCGATGAGGCTGAGAACACGGGACATGAGCCTGGCCTGACGAGCGCGTTGGTTTCGATATCCGGTAAAGCTTGATCCGGCATCGGGTTCCGCCCAACGAAAAGCGCGAGCCCACTCGCGGCACCGGCCATCGGCATCACGACAGATTCTGACGTCACGAGGAGGGTTCATGTCACTTCTGAAGCTGCGCCGCGTCCCCAGCCGCTATCACGCAACGCTCACCGGCACGACGATGACGATCGCGCTGACGTGCGTCGTGTCGCTTGCGCTGACGATGAAAAATGTCGGCCTCGCGCCGGATACGCTGATGCGCTTCGCCGCCTCCTGGGCGATCGCCACGGCGATTGCGGTGCCGGCGCGCTTCGCTCTGCTGCCCCTCGTGACGCGGCTTGTCGGCCTCGTCGCCGAACGTCCGCTTGAGGGTTGACGGGCGGCCCTGACCGCGAGGCGCGCCCGTCAAGCCGAGATCTTAGAGCATTTTCCAGCAAAGTGGATGCCGGTTTGCGTCGAGAAAATGCGACCAAACAAAGAGATAGAGCCCCGTTCCGATTCAATCGGAACGGAAAAGGCTCTATTGCATCGGCAGAGCGCCGGAATCGTCGGACATCTTGTAGCTCGCGCCGAGCTTGATCGTATCGAAGCCGATGTCGACATTGTCCTCGATGCCGCCGAAATATTGCTGGTTGCCGAAGTCGACATGCGAATATTCGATGCGGGTGCTGAAGCGTTCGCTGAGCGCATATTCGATGCCGAGACCGAGGGTCCAGCCGACGCGCTTGGCGTTCTCTCTTGCGGACGCGGAAGACAGATCGAAGAAGGACGATGTCAGCGTCGTATCCTCGTTGCCCCACACGATGCCGCCGAGGCCATAGAACATGATGCGGCCCTGCGCAAAACCGAGGCGTCCCGTTGCGCTGGCGAACCAGTCGACGTCATGCGTGATATTGTGCTGGGTATCGAAGGGGACGGCTCCGAAGATGGGGGTATCCATCAAGGTCCACGCGCCTCCAAGGTCGGCGCCGCTGAAGGACGCTTCGAGGCCGTAGACCAGCGGACCGTTCTGCCAATTATATCCGAAATATCCCCCAAAGACCGGGCCATTCATGGTTGTGGACTGCACATGGACCGTGTCGGTCAAGCCAAAGGTGATGACCGGAGCAGGGAGGCTGAGGTCTCTGTCGACCGCTTTGCCAACCGCGATACCGGCCTGACCGCCGACGTAGAAACCGCCCCAGCGGGCGTCGATGAACGGGCGTTCGTATGAATCTTTCAGTGAGGTGTCCTGGATATCGGCCGCGCAAGCTGCGCTCGCGCCAAGAAGGGTCGCGGCAGCCGCCATGATTGCTTTTCGCATTGCTTTTCCGATGTGTTGCCATTGAACGCCAACATGCGTTCACGCGGGTCACCGGTTCGCGCAATAATACAACCTTGGATTGCGATTGGCTGTCGGAAATTAACAGTGAGATACCGGAATGGCACGGTAACGGCAGTGGGAATTGTTAACGTCGTCGGCAGCTTATTGGTGCACCATTTTGCAGAATGGGGAAGATCATCCATTCTCGCGGGATAGGTCTACGTAATGACGCGTAGATGATTTGCCCGCACCGGATCGACGCGCTATATGCTCCGTCGGTTATGGTCGAATGGCGACGTCGCCATTAAGCAGGCTCGAAATATGAAATTGAAGCGACTGCCGGCGCGCTACGGAACGCTGCTGATGCCGTTCACCCTGTCGCTGCTGATGTCCGCGATCGTTTCCTTCATCGCCACGCTGAAAAGCGTCGGGATGGTCAGCAATATCACCAGCCTGTGGCTCGGCGCCTGGCAAGTGTCGTTTCTGATCGCCTTCCCGGCCTTGCTGGTGGTCCTGCCGCTGGTGCGGAGGTTTGTCGCCCTGTTCGTCGAGCCGGTGGCGCCGCCGCAATAGCGCCGAGCACTCGAGCGGGATCGGCTGAAGTGGAAACATCGAAGCCGGAGGCCCGCTCTCGATTCTTTGCTGGTCGCGCGATCGGACGGAAAACCGGATTCCATCCCCGCCTTTGCGGGGACATGCTTTTCCTGATCGCGCTCCAGTTCTCCCCATTCGAAGCCGCCGGGTATGGCGGCTTTTTGTTTTTCATCCCCGGCGCCGGCCGCGCTCGCCTGGCCTCGGCCGGGGCGCCGTTGCTGCCCGCGCTCCTTCGCCGCAAAGGGAATGCACGTGAACGCACTGGCAGAATTCAGCGGGCGAACGCTCAGATTGCCGCCGCTCAGCGACATGCGCCTTAGAGCCAAAGGCGCGTTCGAAGGCTATGCGAGCCTGTTCGGCGTCGAAGACCAGGGCCGCGACGTGGTGATGCCGGGCGCCTTCCGGGCCTCGCTCGACCGGCGCGGTACGGATGACATCCGCATGCTGTTCCAGCACGATCCGGCCCAGCCGGTCGGCGTTTGGGACGACATTCGCGAGGATGCGCGCGGCCTGCATGTGCGCGGCCATCTGATCGAGGAGGTCGCCCGCGCCGCCGAAATTCTGGCGCTGATGCGCGCCGGAGCGCTGGACGGCCTGTCCATCGGCTTTCGTGCCCGCCGGGCGACGCGCGACGCCCGCACGGGCCAGCGCCGCCTCCATGAAATCGACCTTTGGGAGATCTCCATCGTCACCTTCCCCATGCTGCCCGGCGCGCGCGTCAACGGCGTCAAATCCGGCGCGGGGTTTTTGCTTTCATCGACGCATCCGCGCCGATGCGTTGGCCAGCTTAGAGGCAAACGCTTGCCTGGTTTTGACAAGCAAAACCCGGGCCCTGGGAGGTAAATGGAGAATCATACCAAGACCCAGTGACATGAACTCATGCGGGCAATCCGCGCGCGTCTTCACCTCTCCCATGGGGAGAGGCCGGCGCGGACAGCGCCGGGTGAGGGGTTTATGCTTATCTATCAAACGCTTACCCCCTCACCCCAACCCTCTCCCGCTCGTGAGCCTTTACGGCGAACGACAAGCATTCGCCTATGGGAGAGGGGGCGACGCCTGCAGATCGAGGCGGAATTCCACAGCCGCTGGATTGAGGCGCATGAGTTGCACTTTCAGAGATTTGGTATCAGTAAGCGGCCATGATCGGAAGCGATCCCGGCCGTTCCCCCCGTCCGGCCGCAATCGGCGCTCGCCGCTCCCTTCCGGCTCGCAGCGTCTGGCCCTCCGGCGCCATCGGTTCTCGCGACAGCGCGCTTCCCCCGGCGCGCCACGAGACCGGCCGGGCGGGGGAATTCGATCGGTATGAGCCATGAAGCAGGGTCCGCTCGGAGCATCGGCAGTGCCGTCGCTTCCCGCTGCCATACCGGATCGTAACGCGCTATAAGGTCCCGCTCTTTTCTGGAACCGATCATGCCGCGATACAAAAACCTCGTCCCTGGCGAACCCGCTCCCTGGTTTCATGCAAGGGCAAACACCAGGGCGGATTACGCCTTCGATACATCTGGCGGGCACTACATCGTATTGTGCTTCTTTGCCACGGCCGCCGACGCGAAAGGCAAAGGGGCGGTCGATGCCGCGCTGGCGCATGCGGAACTGTTCAATGATGAGAGGACCCTGTTCTTCGGAGTCAGCGTCGATGCGGAGGACGAAGCGCGCAAGCGCGTTGGGCGGCGGGTCAACGGCGTCCGCTTTTTCTGGGATTTCGACGGCGCGGTCAGCAGGCTGTACGGCGCGATCCCCGATGACGCCGTGCCGGGCAAGGGCAATGTGCCGCTCCGCCGGATCTGGGTGATCATCGATCCGACGATGCGCATCCTGAAGGTGGTCCCCTTTGCGCCCGATGGCGCCGACGCACAGGAGGTCATGGATTATCTGAAATCGCTGCCGCCGCCCTCGCATTTTGCGGGCTTCGAGGTTCCGGCGCCGGTGCTGGTCCTGCCGAATGTGTTCGAACCCGAGTTCTGCGCGAAGCTGATCGCGCTCTATGAGGCGCATGGCGGCGAGGAAACCGGTTTCATGCGCGAGGTCGACGGCCGGACCGTGCAATTGCACGATCATGGGCACAAGCGCCGCCGGGACCATATGATCGAGGATGAGGAGATCATGCAGCAGGTTCGCCAGCGCTTCGGGCGCAGCGTCCTGCCGGAGCTTCTCAAAGCCTACCAATATAGAGCGACGCACATGGAGCGCTATCTCGTCGGCTGCTACACGGCGGAGGATGGCGGCCATTTCGTCGCCCATCGCGACAATACGACCAAGGGCACGGCGCATCGGCGCTTTGCCGCCTCGGTGAACCTGAATTCCGATTTCGACGGCGGCGAAGTCCGCTTTCCCGAATACGGTCCGCGCAGTTTCAAGCCGCCACCCGGCGGGGCGGTGGTGTTCTCGTGCTCGCTCCTGCACGCCGTGTCGAAGGTCACGCGGGGCCGGCGTTATGCGTTCCTGCCGTTCATGTATGACGGCGAAGCCGCCAGGATTCGCGATGCGAACATGAAATTCCTGGAAGACGGCGGTGCGGCGTAACGACGTCGGAGCTACGAAAAGAACTGGGCCTCAAACGCACGGCGACCAGCCCGGCACAGATATGCTGAGCGTATTCGCGCATCGGACCAAAAAGTACGCAGCGGTTTTTGGACAAATCCGATGCGCAAACAAATGGATAGAGCGGCGCCACAAGTCGCGCGTAATGCCGCCCGCAATCCGCCGGGATATTGTGGTTCGTGGACTGAATGTTTCACGGCCAGGCGGCGATAGGAGAAATTCCATTCGCCGCGGCATGGGGAGTCTTCGATGTCCCGCGCAGCTCGTCTTGTCTATGCAATCCTGTTTGCCGCTCCCCTCTCGATCGGGGTGTCCGCGCAGAATACGCCCGCGCAGGCGCAAAGCGACGTTCCAGGCCAGAAGTTCGTCGACAGCTCAGGCCCGGTCTCTGTCGAGCCCGGGCCCGCGCGGGACCATCTCTTTCGTGGGATTGCCCACGGCCAAAAGGGCGAAGTCGACCGCGCCATCGCCGAGTTCACCGAGTCGATCCGCCTCAAGCCGCACGCCGTTTCATTTTACAGCCGGGGCGTCGCTTACACGCAGAAGGGCGATCCCGATCATGCCATCACCGACTTTACCGAGGCGCTCGCTCTTAAGCCTGATTACGTCGACGCCATGGTCAACCGGGCCGGCGCCTATCGCGTCAAGGGTGACGTCGACCGCTCGATTGCCGAATACACGGCGGCGATCCGCCTGAAATCGGATTTTGCCGTCGCCATTTTCAATCGCGGCGGTGCTTATCTGGCGAAAGGGGAATATGACAGCGCCATAACGGACTTCAACGAGGTGCTCCGCCTGCAGCCGAATTACGGCTCCGCCTTCTTTCAGCGGGCCACGGCCAATCACAAGAAAGGCGATCTCGATGGCGCCATTGCCGATTACAGCGAGGGCCTGAAAGTCCAGCCTGAAATTCCGGAAGGCTATGTGTATCGCGGCGTGGTCTATCTGCAAAAGGACCAGTTTTACACGGCCCTGGATGATTTCATCGAGGCGGTGCGCCGCAACCGTTCGTTCGCGAAGGTTCTCGTGTCCGCGGTTGGAGAACGAGCAAACGCGAAAATCCTGGGCGGACAAAAGACGGGCTATGTCGTATCGCCGGGCGGGGCGCAGGGCCTTGTCGCTGTCGGCGCCGCGCGATTCATGCAGGGCAGGTTCAAGGAAACAATCGCGCATTGCAACGCGGCCATCGAGATGAAACCGGATAGTGCGGACGCGTTTCTGCTTCGCGGCGCTTCCCTCATAGGCGAGGGCGACATCGATCGAGGCATCGCGGATCTCAAGGAAGCGGCGCGCCTGGATCGCTGACGACGCCGGGTCGGGGATTCAAGATCGCCTGAGACACGCTCCTGCGTCGGGCCACAACGGTTCGTCTCACCGCCCATAGCCGTGCTCACCGGCCTCCCGCAGTTCGCTCCGGCGAATTGACAGGGCGGCTTCGCCGAATGCCGGCGGTCGTGACCGCCACCGAACATGCATCAACCAACGAGGATACCATGACCGACCTCACCGCTCCCGGCGGCGAACGCCTATCGTTCGCCGTGAAGGCTCACGACTGGGAGAACAAGGCCGCGCGGCCCGCCGCATCGGAAATCGGCGATGCCTACGGCGAATTCCTGCACGCCTTCGAGGCGTTCAAGGAAACCAACGACCAGCGGCTGGACGACATCGAGCGCCGCATGTCCGCCGACGTCGTGACCACCGACAAGCTCGACCGCATCAACCGCGCGCTCGACGAATATAAGGGCACGGTGGATCAGCTGCTGCTGAAGGCGGCGCGCCCGCAGCGGGGCGGCGGCACTCCCCGGACCGGCGCCGTCACCGAGCATAAGAGCGCCTTCGACGACTATATGCGCCGGGGCGAGGCGCAGCATCTGCGCCGCCTGGAAGAGAAGGCGCTGTCGGTCGGCACCAATAGCGACGGCGGCTATCTCGTGCCGGAGGAAATCGAGGCCGGCGTGATGCGCGCCCTGCGCGACGCCTCGCCGATCCGCGCGATTTCGGGCGTGCGCCAGGTCTCCGGCAACAGCTACAAGAAGCCCTTCGCCATCACCGGCGCCGCGACCGGCTGGGTCGCCGAGACCGGCACCCGCGCGCAGACCAACTCGCCGACCCTGTCCGAGCTGGCCTTCCCGACCATGGAACTCTACGCCATGCCGGCGGCCACGCAGACGCTGCTCGAAGACGCCGCCGTCAATATCGACGAGTGGGTCGCCGAAGAGGTGCGCATCGCCTTCGCCGAGCAGGAGAACGCCGCATTCGTCTCCGGCGACGGCACCAACAAGCCGAAGGGCTTCCTCAGCTACACCATGATCGCCGAGGCGAGCTGGGCCTGGGACAAGATCGGCTATCTGACGACGGGCGTCTCGGGCGATCTGCCCGCGAGCGACCCGGCCGACAAGCTGATCGACCTCGTCTACACGCTGAAATCCGCCTATCGCGCCAATGCGCAATGGGTGATGAACCGCTCGACCCAGGCCGAGATCCGCAAGATCAAGGACGGCGACGGCAATTACATCTGGCGTCCGGGCGACCAGGCCGGCCAGGGCGCGACCCTGATGACCTTCCCGATCGCCGAGACGGAAGACATGCCGGAGATCGGCGCGAACAGCTTCTCGATCGCCTTCGGCGACTTCGGGCGCGGCTATCTGGTGGTCGACCGGCTGGGCATCCGCATCCTGCGCGATCCGTTCTCGGCCAAGCCATATGTGCTGTTCTACACAACCAAGCGCGTCGGCGGCGGCGTGCAGGATTTCAACGCCATCAAGCTGCTGAAATTCGGCACGGCCTGACCGCGGCCCGTGAAGGGATGAAGCGGGGTCCGGATCGGGCTGGTTAGGTGGTTGTGCTTATGCAAATAAGCCACGGTCGCCTTAGTTTCGTTAAAATCTCCTGCGAACGAATCAAAGTGCCGGATAGGCTAGAGCAGAGGGGTTCCCTTACGGGCGCCGCTGAACGCGACGGCATAGATATTTGATAAATGGTGATAACCATTTGGTCATATCGGAATGTCAGAGCACGGATCGACATCCGATCGGGGCGTGACAGAAATATGATTGTCGCCCCTATACGCAGATTCCCAACTCTATGCCCGGCAAAAGAATTTTGCGCATCCTATTCATGTCCAGAGGCGGGACACATACATAAGAGTTAATCAGCGCTGCCCCCCAGCGTGTGATGGCCCGCCTTGGGCCGAGGCCGCGGCGTCCTCCCCCGCCGCGGCTTCTAAAAAGGTAGCGAGCGACGCGGGTCGGTCCCTGGCCGATCGGGCGAAAGCCCCCGGAGCCCCCCAATCCGGCGCGGCGCTCAATTATGTTGGTGGCCAGCGCCTCCGCGCTGGCCTTTGCCCGCTTGCGGGCCCCGGGTGCCGTCGGCAGAGCTGAGGCTTTATCAGTTCCGATGGAACCGGAGCTGGCTCCGTTTCTTGTTCAAGTATGATCTTGTTCGCAAATCCGGCTGCCGGTTTCCCGCCTCGGCGGGGACAGTCGGCTTGCGGAAAATGCCCTATCTCTTTGTTTGGTCGCATTTTCGCGACGCAAACCGGCACCCACTTTGCTGGAAAATGCTCTACAATCACCCCAACCGAGCCCGCGTCGACCGCGCGCCTTCCGGGATTGCTCTCATGCCCCTGATCCTCACCGCCGGCCCTTCCGCCGAGCCGATTTCGCTCGCCGAGGCCAAGGCTCATTGCCGCGTCGATGGCGATGTGGAAGACACGCTCATCGCCAGCCTGGTGCTCGCGGCGCGCCTGCATATCGAGCGCTGCCTCGATGTGGCGCTGATCAGCCAGAGCTGGTCGCTCTATCTTGACCAATGGCCGGAGCGGGGGCCTGTCGAACTGCCGCTCGCGCCGCTGCTCAGCGTCGACGCCGTGCGGCTCTACGGGCCGACCGGCAGCTCCATGACGCTCGACCCGGCGCTGTTCGACGTGGACGCGTTCTCGCGGCGGCCCCGCCTCTCCCGGCGCGACGGCCAGAGCTGGCCGCTGCCCGGACGCAGCGTCAACGGCATCGAGATCGCCTTCACCGCCGGCTACGGGCCGGAGCCGGAGGATGTGCCGATGCCGCTGCGGCTGGCGATCAAGCTGCTGGTGGCGCATTGGCATGAAGCGCGCGAGCCCGTGCTGCTGGGCGAGACCGCCGACCCGGTTCCGGCGAGCATCGCCAGCCTTCTCGGTCCCTACCATACGGTGCGGCTATGAGGGCACGGATCGGGCGGCTGCGTCACCGCCTGACGCTGGAGGCGGCCTCGCGCGCCGATGATGGCGGCGGCGGCGCGGTGTCCTCGTGGGCGGAACTGGCCGAGCTTTGGGGCGCGGTCGAAGCCGCCACCGGGAAAGAGACCGTCGCGGCCGATCGCGTCACCGGCCGGGCGGGCTATCAGATCATCATCCGCTACCGCGACGACGTCGCGCCCGCCATGCGCTTCCGGCGCGGCGAAGAGGCGTTCGACATTCTCGCCGCGCTCGACAAGGACGGCCGCCGCCGCTTCCTCGTCTGCCAGTGCGAGCGGCGCGACCTATGAAAATTCGCGGCAGCGTCGAAGGGCTTGCAAGCCTTCGCGGCGGATTGGCGCGCATCGCCGAAAGGGCGCCGCTGGCCGATGCGCTCGCGGCGGCTGCCGAAGAGATTCGCAGCGCGGCGCGGGCCAATCTGCAGGACGGACAGCCGCCCGAGAACCGGCGCGGCGAGCTGGCGGATTCGTTGCGCGTGACCGCCGCCGACGACGGCCTGAGCGTCACCGTCGGCACGACGCTGGCGCAGGGCTGGCATGTCGAATTCGGCAGCCTGGCGCGGCCCGCGACGCCGTGGCTCGAACCCGCGCTCGAGGCGGCACGGCCGAGGATTCTCGCCTCCCTCCGCCAGCGGCTGGCGGCATCCGCGAAACGGTAATTTTGGGTTTTTTTTGCTCGCATCGGCGCATCCGCGCCGCGGGTTATCCCAAGTCCCGGTGACATGAACCCATGCCGTGAGACCGGCACGAGCCTCACCTCTCCCATGGGGAGAGAGCCTGCCCCGTGCAGACGGGGTCGGCGCGGAAGCGCCGGGTGAGGGGTTTTTGCGCCAAATGATATATCAACTGCTTACCCCTCACCCCAACCCTCTCCCAATGGGAGAGGGAGCGACGCATCCCGCGCCGCGCCGGAAGACCGCCACGAACTCCGCGCCGGCTGCAGGCTCCGCGTCTGAATTTGGCACCCGGGGCCCGCAAGCGGGCTCAACGTGCCGGGCGGATGCCCGGCTCCCAGACACAAGGATTCCTTCCATGACCAGTCCTGGCTGGGACTTGCAGACGGCTGCTTATGCCGCACTGGCCGCCGACGGCGCGCTCCTGGCGCTGCTCGGCGGTGAGCGGCTTTACGATCATGTCCCCCAAAACGCGGCGTTCCCCTATGTCGTCATCGACCAGATGCAGGTCCGCGACTGGAGCACCGGGACCGAGCGCGGCTCCGAACATGTGCTGATGCTGCATGTGTGGTCGCGTTATGAGGGCAAGCGCGAGGCCTATGAGATCGCCGATGCGGTGCGCGAGGTGCTCGACGGCGTCGAGCTCGGCCTCGACGATCACCGGCTGATCAACCTCACCCATCAATATTCCGACCTGAAGCGCGACCCCGACGGCGAGACCTATCACGGCGTCATCCGCTTCCGCGCCGTGACCGAGCCGGTTTAGTTTTTATCGGCGCGGATGGTTTTTTGCTTGGTGGCCCTCGCCTCCGCTCGGGCCCTTGCCCGCTTGCGGGCCCCGGGTGCCTGATCCAAGCGTTGAACAAGCAGCCGGCACGGCATTTGCGGCGGCCTCCCGGGGCCGAAAAAGCCTCGCGGATGCGAGGCTTCCCAACAAACAACGGAGACATCCTATGGCGGCCCAACGCGGCAAAGACCTCCTGCTGAAAGTCGATGAAACCGGCACCGGCAGCTTCACCACCGTCGCGGGTCTGCGCACCCGCAGCCTCGCCTTCAACGCGGCGACGGTCGATGTCACCCATGCCGAATCCGCCGATGAATGGCGCGAACTGCTCGCCGGCGCGGGGATCAAGACGGCGCGGCTCTCGGGCAGCGGCATCTTCAAGGACGCCGCCTCGGACGAAGTGGTGCGCGGCGCTTTCTTCACCGCAACCATTCGCGACTGGCAAGTGGTGATCCCCGATTTCGGCACGGTCGAAGGCCCGTTCCAGATCACCGCGCTGGAATATTCCGGCGGCCACGACAATGAGCTGACCTTCGAGCTGGCGCTGGAGTTTGCCGGCGCGTTGAGCTTCACTTAATTTGGCGCAAGTTTTTGCTTGTGGCCCTCGCCTCCGCTCGGGCCGTTGGCCCGCTTGCGGGCCCCGGGTGCCCCATCCAAGCGCCTGGGAAGCGGCCGCGTGCACAGCGTTCGTGGCGGTCTCCCGGGGCCCGCAAGCGGGCACAAAAGCCTCGCGGATGCGAGGCGTCCAACACAAAGAGTCACACATTATGGTCAACCGCCATCGCGGTGAAATCGAAGCCGTGCTCGACGGCAAGCCGCACCGCCTGTGCCTCACGCTCGGCGCGCTCGCCGAATTGGAGGACGCATTCGGCGAGGACGACATGCTGGCGCTGGCCTCGCGCTTCGAGGCGGGCAGGCTCAGCGCGCGCGACGCCATCCGCGTCATCGGCGCGGGACTGCGCGGCGGCGGCCTCGACCTCGACGACGCGCGCATCGCACGGATGCAGGCCGATGGCGGCGCGTCGGGCTTCGTCGACATCGTGGCGCGGCTGCTCACCGCCACCTTCGGCGCACCCGCCGCGAGCGGAGACGCCGCGCCGGGAAAGCCTCTGGGCGAGGCGCCGGACCGGCAGGGCTGACACCCTTCCCCTGGGACGACGCCATCGCCGCCGGCCTCGGCATCCTGCGCCTGCCGCCCGCCGCTTTCTGGGCGATGACGCCGCGCGAATTGGCGCTGGCCATGCGCGGCGCGGCGGGAGTCTCCGCGTTCGCTCCGGCCCTGGCTCGCGGCGACCTCGCCGATCTGATGCGGCGCTTCCCCGATGGTTGTGTGTGAGGTGGAGTGTTTGCTGGGAGCTGTTTTTTGCTTGGTGGCCCTCGCCTCCGCTCGGGCCTTTGCCCGCTTGCGGGCCCCGGGTGCCCAATCCAGACTCCGGATAAGCGGCCGGCACCGCATTTGTGGCGGTCTCCCGGGGCCCGCAAGCGGGCCAACCCAGCGGCGCGGATGCGCCGATGAAAGCAAAAACTCGCCCGCAAGCGGGCCAACGTGCCGCGCGGATGCGCGGCTCCCGATAAAAGGAACTCCCCCTCATGACCGACACAGTCGCCAGCCTTTCCGTGCGCGTCGGCGCGGATACCAGCGAGGCAAAGCAGAAGCTGCGCGAGCTGGAGCGCCTCGGCGATTCCTTCGGCAGGCGCATGAGCGGCGCATTCGCGGACGCCGTATTTTCCGGCGACGGCCTCAGCGCGACGCTGAAGTCGCTGGCGCTCGACATGTCGCGGCTGGCGCTCCGCTCGGCCTTTCAACCGCTGACCGGGGCGATCGGCAACGGGTTGGCGAGCCTCGCCGGCGGCCTCACGCCCTTTGCCAAAGGCGGGGTGGTGGGCACCCCGATGCCGAAGCCGTTCGCGCAAGGCGGCGTGGTTGCCTCGCCGGTCACATTTCCGCTGGGTGGAGGGCGGATGGGGCTCGCGGGCGAAGCGGGTCCGGAAGCCATCATGCCGCTGGCACGCGGCGCCGACGGACGGCTGGGCGTGCGCACGCAAGGGGCGGGCGGCGGCGTCACGATCACCATGAACATCTCGACGCCCGACGCGGAGGGCTTCCGCCGCTCCGAGAGCCAGATCGCCGCGATGCTGTCGCGCGCCGTCAGCCGCGGGCAGCGGAATATGTGATGGGTTTGGCTTGATGTTATACGAGATCCCTGAAAGTGCGACGCCTCAATCACCGTCGCTCCCTCTCCCGTGGGGAGAGGGGGGGGTGAGGGGGTAAGCCGTTGATATACAGGCATAAACCCCTCACCCGGCGCTTTGCGCCGACCCCCGTCTGCACGGGGGCAGGCTCTCTCCCCCTGGGAGAGGTGAAGGCTTGAGCGATCTTACAGCGTAAGTTCATGTCACTGGGACTTGGTGTTAGTGCTGTGCCCGCGGCGGCGCTTCCCGGGCGCTTGGATGGGCCACCCGGGGCCCGCAAGCGGGCCAACGTGCCGGGCGGATGCCCGGCTCCCAGGCAAAAGGTAAACACACATGTCTTTTCACGACATCCGCTTTCCCACGGCCATCTCCCTCGGCGCGAGCGGCGGGCCGGAGCGGCGCACCGACATCGTCGTGCTCGGCTCGGGGCATGAGGAGCGCAATCAGCGCTGGGCCGACAGCCGCCGCCGCTATGAGGCGGGCTACGGCGTCAAGTCGCTCGACGATCTGCAGGCGGTGATCGCCTTCTTCGAGGAGCGGCGCGGGCGTCTGCACGGTTTCCGCTGGAAGGACCACGCCGATTATAAGAGCTGTCCGATCACGGTTGCTCCGACCGCCGAGGATCAGCCCATCGGCACGGGCGACGGTGCGACCGCCGAGTTCCAGCTCGTCAAGCTCTATGGCGCGAGCTTCGCTCCCTGGTCCCGCGAGATCACCAAGCCAGTGCTGGGTACCGGGAAGGTCGCGGTGGATGGTGTGCTTCAGATCGAGGGGGCGGATTATTTCCTGGACTATGCCACCGGGCTCGTTAGCTTCGAACCAGGTAGCATCCCTGGTGCGGGCGCGGCGATCACGGCGGGCTTTGAGTTCGACGTTCCTGTGCGTTTCGATACCGATCGCTTGACAGTCAATCTCGATCAGTTCAGCGCAGGTAGCATACCGAACATCCAGATCTTGGAGATCAAGCAATGAGTTACGACGACCGAAATAATGACGAAAAGCAGCGCGACAAGATTTTGTCGAAGTATGGTCTTCAAGATACTGGCCCCGGTACTCTCGCCGACGTCGCCGCCGATATGGCTGCCGATGCGAAGATCCTCCGGGAAATCGCGAAAAGAATGTCCGGCGTCGAAGATGATGATGACGACGATGACGACTACGATGATGATCGCGACGAGGGCCGCGACCGCGACCAGCGCCGCGACCGGGACGACGATTAAATCATTCTCCCGACGCTAAATGATGGCCCTGCCGAGGCGGGGCCTACCATCTCCCATGTCTCGCCGATACCGGGCGTGCCGATCCGCGTTTAACGCTATCGGACGCGGCGCATAGGCAAACGCCCTCTGCGCCCGGCTCGACAACCAGCTATTTCTTCTTTTTCGTCGTGCCGGTCGAGACGCGCTCTTTTTCCGTCGTCTTCGGATTCTTGTCGGCCTTGGCCTTGGTCGTGAACTGCCCCGACCCCGAATCCCTATGGACCGTCTTCTTCGATCCTTTGTCTGCCATTGTCCTCTCCTTTAGCAGGCGTTGCGTGGTTGCGGCTCAAAATTCAAATTACAACGTGTACTGAGTTTCAGGTGAAAGCATGAAGACCCTTCCCGCCGGGCTGCAGGCCCATCTCGACACAGGCGCGACGACGCTGGCCTGGTGCTGGCGGCTCATGCGTTCCGATGCCGCGATCTTCGGCTTCACCGATCACGACCGCGACATCGCCTTCGACTCTACAACCTTCGAAGCGGCCAGTGGTTTCACCAGTTCGGACATCCGCCAATCGGTGGGACTCTCGGTCGACAATCTCGACGTGACCGGCGCGCTCCGCTCCGACCGGCTGAATGAGGCCGATCTCGCGGGCGGGCTGTTCGACGGCGCGGGCGTCGAGATCTGGCGCGTCAATTGGGCGGAGCCCGAGCAGCGCCTGCTGATGATGTCGGGCTCCATCGGCGAGGTGAAACGCGGCGAGGCCGCCTTCACCGCCGAGCTGCGCGGCCTGGCGCATTATCTCGATCAGCAGCAGGGCCGGACCTTTCAATATGCCTGCGACGCAACGCTCGGCGACGCGCGCTGCGGCATCGACCTCAGCGGCCCGGCCTACCAGGGCGCGGGCGCCGTAACGGCCGCAAGCAGCGCCTATCAGTTCGCCGCCTCCGGCCTCGATGCATTCGCGGATGGCTGGTTCGCCGGCGGCCTCATCACCTGGACGGGCGGCGGCAACGCGGATCGGCGGATGGAAGTGAAGCGCTTCGCCAATGCGGGCGGCGCGGCCCGGATCGAGCTGTGGCGCTCCATGGCGTCGCCGATCATGCCCGGCGATGGCTTCACCGTCACGGCGGGCTGCGACAAGACCTTCCCGACCTGCAAGGCGAAATTCGCCAATCAGCTCAATTTTCGCGGCTTCCCGCACATGCCCGGCAACAGCTATGTGCTCGCTTTTCCCGTCTCCGGCGATCCGTCCAATGACGGCGCCAGCATGAACGCCTGATCCGATCGGATTGGATCAAATTGGAACCGCCTCGGCACAAGATCCGCCGAATTCCCACACGGGCAGCGCACCTGTTTTGTTGTCATTCCCGCGAAAGCGGGAATCCAGAAATTCCGAACACGTAGCTGGATGCCCGCCTGCGCGGGCATGACAAGAGTTGGCGGAAATTCCGAGCATTTTCAACAGACTGGCAAGAGAGACATCATCGATGCGAGCCGACATCGTCGCGCTGGCCCGTGGCTGGCTGGGCACGCCCTATCACCATCAGGCGTCGCTGAAGGGCGTGGGCTGCGACTGCCTCGGCCTCATTCGCGGCGTCTATGCCGAAGCCTGCGGACAGCCGGCCGAAACGCCGCCGCCCTATAGCCGCGACTGGGCCGAAGCCTCGCTGCGCGAAACCATGATCGAGGCCGCCGGCCGGTATTTCACGCCGATCGATCCGGATGCGGCCGAACCGGGCGACGTGCTCATTTTCCGCCTGCGCCCCGGAGCGATGGCCAAGCACTGCGCGATTATGACTGGCCCCTCAGGGCCCGCAAGCGGTGGCGCCCCAGCAAAAATGATCCACGCCATCGAAGGCGCGCCGGCCTGCGAAGTTCACATCACCCCTTGGTGGCGGCGGCGGATCGCTGCCGTTTTCCGTTTCCCCGACTAAGCGGCTTTCGCCGGTTCCCGGCAATATCCGCTCGTCTTTTCTTTCCGCATCATTTCTTCCGAAGAACCGGAAGGACCACTTTTCGGAACGATGCTCAGGAAAATCCCCATGCCGAACAACCCATTCAGCACGCATAGCGGCGGCCTCAGCTCGCCCGCGTCGCGCATCGTGCCCATCACTCCAGACGACGACAACGATCTTCCGGACGGCGTGTGCCGCGCGGTTCTCGTCGGCACCGCAGGGAGCGCGTCCATCGTCGACGCGAGCGGCGGCGAACATACCGGCGTGCCGCTTCAGCAGGGCTTCAACCCGATCGGCGTGCGGCGCGTGAAGACCGGCGGCAGCGCCGACAATCTCTGGGCCCTGTATTAAGCCCGCAAGCCTCACCAGCAAAGGTAGCGTAAATGGCAAGCTTCAACAAATTCAACGCCTTCGTCGAATATCTGGCCGAAGGCGTATAAATCTTCAGAGCGACACGCTGAAGATCGCGCTGACGAATACCGCGCCGGTCGCGGGAAATTCGGTGCGCGCGGATCTGACCGAGATCTCGAACGGCAATGGCTACACCACCGGCGGCGTCGCTGCGACGGTCTCCTCCTCCGGCCAGACGAGCGGCACTTACAAGCTCGTGCTCGGCGATGTGACGATCACGGCGACGGGCGGCTCGGTCGGTCCGTTCCGCTATTTCGTGCTCGTCGACGACACGCCCACTTCGCCCGCCGATCCGCTTGTCGGCTGGTGGGATTACGGCTCGTCGATCACGCTGGCCGATGGCGAGAGCATCACGGTCGATTTCGACGGGACGGACGGCGTTCTGCAAATCGCCTGAGCGTTCGCCCGTGTTTTTGCTTGCGAAAACGCGAGCGTTTTCACCCCCCTCATCTCCGATCAGGAGGCCTGAATGGGCCTGATATATCCATCCGGCCCATCATGGGCCTACTACTCGCATAATATGTCCTCGGCTCTGGCGGCCGGCGGCACGACGTTCGGCACACAGGTCGCATCCGGCGTATCCAATGCGGACGGCTCAACCGTGACGATCCTCCCGGCGCTCGGCCACGACGCGGAATATTTGCGGATCGTGCTTGCGTCGACGCTGACGGTGGCGGTCGACAATAGCGCCCTCATGGACATTTTGATCGATCCGGCAGGCGGAACGAGCTGGTCGGTCCTCATTCCGAGCCTCGCGGTTGCCGGCCTCTGCGCCCTGTCCGTCACGTCGAGCCCGTATGCGCCCCCGTCCGGCGGATATGATTTTCCGATCTGGATACCGGCGGGCGCCTCCATCGGCGCGCAGGCGCGCAATGCCGGCGGCACCTTGCAGACCTTCAGCGTCGGCATGTATGCGCATGGCGGCAACGCCAATCCCGCCTCGTGGTGGTGCGGCCAGCGCGTCTCCGCGATCGGGGTCGACGCTTCGACGTCACGCGGATCGTCGCATACGCCGGGGGCGTCCGGCAGCTTCTCGTCATGGGCGAATTTCGGATCGCCGCTCGGCGAGGCGTGCGGCGCCGTCCAATGGGCCGTGCTGAGCGAGCATTCGAGCAATACCGTCTGGACCAGCCGCGGCTATCAATTCGAGTTCGGTGTCGGCGGCGTCCGTTACGGCGGGGCCATCGATCGCGGCATCACCACCGGCGAGGCCGGCTGGTGGATACCCACCGGACCGATGTTCCATCGTTTCCCCGCCGGGACGCAATTCCAGTGCCGGGGCAAATCGAGCTCGGTAACCGCGCCGGCCATATCCGTCGCCGCCTATGCGGTTCACTGACTGCCTGGAGCCGCGCATCCGCGCGGCACTTGGCCCGCTTGCGGGCCCCGGGTGCTCAGCCCCGGACACAGAACAAACGGCCGGCACAGCATTCGCGGTGAGGCACCCGGGGCCCACCGCATAGGTGGGCGAAGTGCCGGGCGGATGCCCGGCTCCCAAAGGATTAAACCATGACCATAACCATCGAAGCCTTCACGGGCACGGAAACGGTCGGCACCACCGAACATTCCATGACCACCGATACGTCGGGGCCGGATGCCGACACCACGGCAGGCCTGTTCCAGCCGTTCATCGATCTGGATGCGGTGGCGGCGGGCGACACATTCCGCCTGGCCGTCTATGAGAAATGCCGCACCGGCGATACGCAGCGTCTCATCTACACCGCCGAATTCAGCGGTGCGCGGCCTCGCCGCTCTGGGCGGGACCGTCGCTGCTGCTCGGCGTCGGCTGGGACATGACGCTGAAGAAGATCGCCGGCACCGACCGCGCCATCAATTGGCGCATCTCCCAGGTGGCCTGACTTCCCGAAGACACGAAGGCACCGGCGCATCGATCCATTCATGCCTCGGCACCCTTGCTCTTTGTCGCTGCATCGATTTCGCCAAACCCTGGCCTATCGATGCCCTAGCATCAGGATGATTTGAATGAGCTGGGCCTTCCAGCCGATCCTCGCCGCCGCTGCCCAGCAGCAGGCGGGAGGCGGCGCAGCCTATAGCTTGACGGCAAGCGCGGGCACATTTGGACTTAATGGACAGACCGCACGCGGGCTCGTAGCGCGCCACGTTCCGGCCGCCAAGGGCGCGGCGGCGCTGAGCGGCCAGGCGGTCGCGCTCAATCGCGGGCGGGTCGTTTCAGCCGGAGCCGCAAGTTTCGGCACGACCGGAGTGAGCGCGGGCTTTTCGCGCACGCGTGTCCTCGTTACGGCGGCCGGAGCGTTCGTCTTCAGTGGACGCACCATCGGCATCCTCGCGGCGCGCCGTGCCGCCGCGGCCGGGGGCGCGATCGGCATTGCCGGGCAGGCGGCGGAGTTTTCTTCGGCAGCCCCCGATCTTAGCGCGGAGCCCGGCGCTGTCGCGGTCCTCGGGCCCGACGTACAATTTACGCGGCTGCGAAAGCTTACCGCCGCGAAGGGCTCGCTCCAGCTGACGGGCCGTTCCGCCAGCATCGCGGTGGACGGTGGCGCGCGCGTGCGCGCACGTCCCTCAATCTCGGCCTGGGGTTTTAGCTGGAGCCCGGCATCCGCGAGGTTTTTGCTTGGGACGCCTCGCATCCGCGAGGCTTTTTGGCCCGCTTGCGGGCCCCGGGAGACCGCCACGAATCCTGCGCCGGCTGCCGACTCTGCGTCTGTATCGGGCACCCGGGGCCCGCAAGCGGGCAAAGTGCCGGGCGGATGCCCGGCTCCAAGCAAAAAACCCGCCCGCAAGCGGGCCAAAAGCCTCGCGGATGCGAGGCGTCCAAGCAAAGAGTCTAAACATGGCGACACTTGCACTTTCCGCCGTCGGCGCGGCCGCCGGATCGGCGCTGCTGCCGGCCGGCTTTTCCTTCCTCGGCGCGACCCTGACCGGCGCGGCGATCGGCAGGGTGGCCGGCTCGCTGGCGGGCGCCTATATCGATCAGGCGCTGTTCGGCTCGACCGGGCAGGATGTGGTACGCGAGGGTCCGCGCCTGTCCGACCTGACCGTGACGGCCTCGACCGAAGGCGCGGATATCGCCCGACTTTACGGCCGCGCGCGGCTCGGCGGACAAATCATCTGGGCGACGAATTTCGAGGAGGAGGCGACCACCTCCGATGCGGGCGGCGGCGGCAAGGGACTCGGCGGCGGCTCGAGCGCCAGCCAGCACAATTACCGCTATTTCGCGAATTTCGCGGTGGCGCTGTGCGAGGGCGAGGTGACGCGGCTCGGCCGGGTCTGGGCCGATGGCAGCGAAATCACCCTCTCCGATTACACCTACCGCTTCTATGCCGGAAGCGAGACGCAAGCCCCCGACAGCCTCATCGAGGCGAAGGAAGGCGCGGGCAATGCGCCCGCCTATCGTGGCCTCGCCTATGTGGTGTTCGAGCGGCTGCCGCTGGAGGATTTCGGCAATCGCATCCCGCAGCTGAATTTCGAAGTGTTCCGCGCCGTCGACAGTTTTGAGAGCGGCGTGCGCGGCGTGACGATGATCCCGGCGGCGGGCGAATTCGCCTATCACCCGGCCGAAGTGCGCGTCGATGGCGGCGCGGGCACCACCTATTCGGAGAACCGGCATACGACGCTCGGCGCATCGGATTGGGCGGTCTCGGTCGATCAGCTCGAAGAGGTGATGCCGAATTGCGGCGCGGTCTCGCTGTTCGTCTCCTGGTTCGGCTCGGATTTGCGCTGCGCCGGTTGCGAGATCAGGCCGAAGGTCGACACGCATGACAAGGGCAACGGCACCACGCCGATCTCCTGGGAGGTCGCGGGGCTGAACCGCGCTTCCGCCGACGAGGTTTCGCTGGTCGGCGTGCGCCCGGCCTATGGCGGCACGCCGTCGGATCAGACGGTGATCGCGGCGATCCAGGATCTCGACGGCGCGCGGCTTCGAGACGATCTTCACGCCGTTTCTGCTGATGGATATCCCGGCGGCGAACGGCCTGACCGATCCTTACACAGGCGCGGCCGATCAGCCCGCTTATCCCTGGCGCGGACGCATCACTTGCGACCCGGCTCCCGGCCAGATCGGCTCACCGGATCAAACCGCCGCTGCGGCCACGCAGGTCGATGCGTTCTACGGCACGGCAACCGCCGCCGATTTCTCGGTGACGGGCGAGACCGTGACCTATACGGGCCCGGACGAGTGGTCCTACTCCCGCTTCGTGCTGCACAATGCGGCGCTGGCGAAGGCCGCAGGCGGCGTCGATGCGTTCGTCATCGGTTCGGAGATGCGCGGCCTCGGCTGGGTCCGCGACAGCGCCAGCACCTATCCTTTCGTCGGCAAGCTGATCGCGCTGGCGGCGAGGTGAAAATCCTGCTGCCTGACGCAAAGCTGACCTACGCCGCCGACTGGAGCGAATATTTCGGCCACCAGCCCGGCGACGGATCGGGCGATGTCTATTTCCATCTCGACCCGCTCTGGGCCGACGCGAATATCGACGCGGTCGCCATCGACAATTACTGGCCGCTGTCGGATTGGCGCGACGGCACCGCGCATCTGGACTACCAGGCGGGCACGCGCTTCATCCACGATCTCGCCTATCTGAAGGGCAATATCGAAGGCGGCGAGGGCTACGACTGGTACTATGCCAGCGACGCCGATCGCGCCAGCCAGACGCGGACGCCGATCACGGACGGCGCGGGCAAGCCCTGGGTGTTCCGCTACAAGGATCTGCGCTCCTGGTGGTCGAACCCGCATTATGACCGCCCCGGCGGAACGGAAAGCGGCACGCCCACGGCCTGGACGCCCGAAAGCAAGCCCGTCTGGTTCACCGAGCTGGGCTGCCCGGCGATCGACAAGGGCTCCAACCAGCCGAATGTCTTTTACGACCCGAAAAGCTCCGAAAGCTTCTTCCCCTATTTCAGCCGCGGCGTCCGCGACGACCTGATCCAGCGGCGGCATTTGCGGGCGTTCCTCGAATGGTACGACGAGAGCCACGCGGATTTCGCCGAGGCGCAGAACCCGGAAAGCGGCGTCTATGCCGGCCGCATGGTCGATGCTAGCCGCATCATGCTCTACACCTGGGATGCCCGCCCCTACCCGGCATTTCCGGCGCTGCGCACCATCTGGAGCGACGGCGATAATTGGCAGCTCGGCCATTGGCTGACCGGCCGCGTCTCCGATGCTCCGCTCTCCGAGGCGGTCATCAAGATCATGGCCGATTACGGCTTTGCCGATTTCGACGCCGGCCAGCTCGCCGGATCGATGGCGGGCTATGTGATCGACCGGGTGATGTCCGCCCGCGATGCGCTGCAGCCGCTGGAAGCCGCCTTCTTCTTCGACAGTTTCGAGGCGCAGGGCCAGGTCCGCTTCGCCCATCGCGGACGCGGCGGCAGCCTCGCCGAGCTGACGCCGGACGATCTGGTCGAGACCTCGGCCGAGGCTCCGCGCTATGAGCTGACGCGCGCGCAGGAAAGCGACCTGCCCCGCGCCGCCAAGGTGACCTTCATCGATGGCGACCGCGACTATGAGCAGGCCAGCGCCGAGGGCCGCCGCATCTCCGGCAGCGCCGCGCGCATCGCCTCGGCGCGGCTGCCGATCGTCACCACCTACGCGCAGGCGCGCGGCATCGCCGAGACGATGGTGCAGGAGCCATGGGCGTCGCGCGAACGCGGGCGCTTCAGCCTGCCGCCGTCGCGGCTGGCGCTCGACGCCTCCGACCTGGTGACGCTCACCGCGAACGGCCGCAGCTTTCCGCTGCGCCTTACCGGGCTCTCGGTGGGGCAAACGATCGAAGCCGACGCGATGTCGATCGAGCCGCAGCTTTACGACGCTTTCGCCGCGCCATCGCGGCTGCCGGTGGCGACGACGCCTACGATTTACGGCGCGCAGCTCGGCGTGTTCCTCGACCTGCCGCTGATCCGCGGCGACGAGGTGCCGCATGCCGGCCATGTCGCGGCTTTCGGTTCGCCCTGGCCGGGCGGCGTGGCGTTCTACCGCTCGCCGACGATTTCGGGCTATACGCTGAAGGCGCTGGCCACCACTCCGGCAAAGATCGGCGAGACGGTGACGGCGTTCCATTCCGGCCCGGTCTCGCGCTGGGACGACGGCAATGTGCTGCGCGTCTCGATGGCGAATGGCGAGCTGGCCTCGGCTGACCCGATCCTGGTGCTCGGCGGCGCGAATATCGCGGCTGTCGAGAATGCCGATGGCGAATGGGAGGTGATCCAGTTCACCACCGCCACGCTGGTTTCGCCCGGCGTCTACGATCTCTCCGGCCTGCTGCGCGGCCAGTCCGGCACGGAAGGCGCGATGCGCGACCCCGTAGCGGCAGGCGCCCGCTTCGTCCTGCTCGACGCGGCCGTGCGCCAGGTCGACATGACGCAAGCCGATGTGGGCCTCGCCTTCAACTGGAAATACGGCCCCGCGCCCTACGACATCGGCAACGCGTCCTACCAGATCCGCGACGCCCACCTTCAACGGCATAGGCCTCCGGCCCCTCTCACCGGTCCACGTCACCGGCGAGCAAGTGGTCGGCGGGCTGCAAATCTCATGGATCAGGCGCACCCGGCTCGGCGGCGATAGCTGGGAGCAGCCGGACGTGCCGCTCGGCGAGGATACCGAGCGCTATGAGGTCGACATCCTCGACGGCGGCGATGTGGTGCGCACGCTCACGGCCACCACGCCGTCGGTCATCTACACCACCGCGCAGCAAACCACCGATTTCGGCTCACCGCAGACAAGCTACGCGGTGCGCGTTTATCAGCTCGGCGCCTCTTACGGGCGCGGGCAAGCAAGAGAGACCATCGTGCAATGAACACCAAACATTGGAACAAGATCATCGAGCTCTGGCACGCCGGCAAGCCCATCGACCAGATTTCCAAGCAGACCGGCGTGCCGGAACGCGAGGTCGCGCAAGGGCTGCTCGGCGCGACCGAACGCGCGGTGCGCGTGTGGAACAATTGCGGCGTGCCGCGCGGGACGCCGGTCCGCTATCCGGAATGCGTGAAGCGATAGGCGGCGCGCAAAATGGCAAACAGCGCAAATCTGGCGATGCCGTTCATCGAGGCGGCCCAGGCGCAAAAGCACGTCACCCATAATGCGGCGCTGCAATTGCTCGACGCGGTGGTGATGCTGTCGGTGCTCGACCGCGATCTGGCCACGCCGCCCGGCTCGCCCGCGGATGGCGACCGCTATCTTGTCGCCGCTTCGGCGACGGCTGCGTGGTCGGGCAAGGACGGCAAGATCGCCGCCTGGCAGGATGGCGCGTGGGCGTTCCACACGCCAAGGGAAGGGTGGTTCGCCTGGATCGCCGACGAGGACATCGTTCAGGTCTTCAACGGCGCAAGCTGGGTCGGCGGCGCAACGCAGAATGCGGCGCTGCTCGGCATCAACACCACGGCGGACGCGACCAACAAGCTAGCCGTCGCGTCGGGCGCGGTGCTGTTCAACCACGCAGGCAGCGGCGTGCAGGTGAAGCTCAACAAGAGCGCCAGCGGCGAGACTGCCGGCTTCCTGTTCCAGACCGGCTTATTCCGGCCGGGCCGAGATCGGTTGCCTCGGCAATGACGATTTCGCCTTCAAGACCTCCACCGACGGCTCCGCCTTCGATACCGGGCTGACTTTGGTTGCGGCCGCCAAGGGCGTGCCGAAAGTTCCGTCCTTCACCGTCGCCGGCCTGCCGAGCGCGGCCACGGCGGGCGCGGGCGCTCTCTCCTATGTCAGCGACGCGAGCGGCGGCGCCATCCTGGCGTTTTCCGACGGCGCCGATTGGCTGCGGTGCGACACGCGCGCCGTGGTCAGCTAACCGCCACCGATCCACCACCCCCGGCCGAAATCCCCGCGCAGGCGGGGATCCAGTAATCCAACTAAATTAAGGTGGAATACTGGATCCCCGCCTGCGCGGGGATTTCGGAGTATTGCGAGGCCGAACGTCCGATCGTTCCGGCTCTACCCTCGTTGCAGCCCGAGATCGCCTGCCTTTGAGCGACCTCGCTGCCCCCGCCCATCGAGCCCCCATGCAATCTCACACCAACACTCAAAATGCCTCCGACGCTCTGCTGGCGGGAAGCCTGGTTTCCGCGCCGGCCTGGGCATCCTGGCTCGCTCAACTCAATGCGCTGCTCACCACGGCGACGCTCTTTGTCGGGCTCGTCCTCGGGCTGGTCCGGCTCTGGCTCTTCTGGCGCGAACACCGCCGCTCGAAGCGCCCTTGATCGGCGCCATCTCCCAGCTACCTAACGGGAGTCTGTTTTGCAGAAGAATTTCAACGCCGCGCTCACTCATGTTCTCTTGTTCGAGGGCGCCTATTCCGATCATCCGCTCGATCCGGGCGGAGCGACCAATCTCGGCATAACGCAGGCCGTGCTTGCCTCTTATCGCGGCCAGCCGGTCTCCAAAGACGATGTCCGCGCGCTGACGAAGAAGGAAGCCGCCGCGATCTACAAGAAAAACTACTGGGAGCCCGCCCGCTGCGGTTTGCTGCCGTCCGGCGTCGATTTCGCGGTCTTCGACTGCGCGGTCAATCAGGGCGTCGGACGCGCCGCGCGCTTCCTCCAGCAGGCCGCGAATGTAACGGCTGACGGCAAGATCGGCCCGGCGACGCTCGCCGCCGTCGCCCGGACGCCGGCCGACGCACTGCTCGGCGAGTTCATGGCGCGGCGGATGCTGAGCTATGGGCTGCTGCAGAAATTGTTCAAGACCTTCGGCCTCGGGTGGTCCCGCCGCCTGATGGCCACGCATGTCGCGGCGCTCGCGCTTTCAGGCGCCGCGCCCGCGAAAGCCGCTCAACCCTCCGATATTTGAGGCACCCCATGAATTTCATCATCAAGCGCCTGCAAGAGCCGTCCACCTATGCCGGCATCGCCGCCTTCCTGACCGGCTTCGGCCTGCTCGGCCTGACCGAGCATGACTGGAACCAGATCTTCGGCGCTGTCGCCGCGCTCGCAGGTGTGCTCGCCATCTTCGTGCGCGAGAAGCCGGCCGCCGGCTCCGATGCGGCGCAATGAGCGCAATCCTCACATTTGCCAAGCTCATCTATGCCGTGGCCGGATTCCTTGACCGGTTCGTCGGATTTCTGTCCGAGCGCCGCGCGGCACAGGCCGGCGAGGACAAGGCCGCGGCACGATCCCTGAAGGAGCAAACCGACCGTGTGCGCAAAGCTCGTGACGCTCGCCGCGACGTTGATACTCGCGGCGTGCCAGACAACGACCCCTACCTCCGTGATTGACACGAGCTGTCTGGCCATGGAGCCGATCACCTATTCCCGTTCGGATACGGCTGCCACGGCGAAGCAGATCCGCCAGCACAACGCGGCCTACAAGGCGCTTTGCGGCGGGTAACGCATTCGTAAGACTGCGTAATCAGGCCGGGTACGCTGGAAATCACGGCAGGGAGTTCCGGAAAATTAATCTCCCTGCGCCAAATTTCATTAAAAGTGCAACACATCCGTTCCAGTCATGCTTATGCGTTTTGCTCCTGCCGATATCGATCCTTGCGCCCGCGCCATTGCCTTTCTGGGCGGCGACCAGCCCGACGCCATTCGTGCTTCGCTGAGCTGGGTCATCAAGAACCGCCTCAATTCGGTCGCGGCCGCCTGCGCGGCGCTGCCCGACCTTGCCAGAATCTGTGGCGAAGTGTTGCGGGAAGCGACCGGATTGCAACAGTGCGGCCACGAGGCCGCCAATCTTTCCAATTCTGAATGGTGCCGTATCTATGCGGTCAACTGTCTGGTATGGGCAGGCGATCTCGAAGATCAGACCAACGGAGCCACGTCCTGTCACCGGCACGATGCGATCAGACAATGGGCGAGAAAACGCACGCCGACGGCGCTGCTTGGCCCGTTCATTTTCTACCGGTGACTCCAGATGAGGCCGAAACACGGCATTTTTGAGCATTCATGACGCATTCACCGCGCCTCTGCAACTTTGCCGGAAGGAACAGAATGCTCAGTCGATGAAAAAATTGGCGCAAAAAATGCTGTTGGTCGGTTTGGTGGCCGGTTTGGCCGCCAGCCCCGCGGGAGCTCTCAGGGCTGCCGCGCAGGACAGTTGCGCCCCTAACTGGACGACAGCACAGTATAAATCCTTCGGCGACATTCAGATCGAGATCAAGAAGCAATTCGGCGAGGTGAGAATATTACGCGTGGCCCTATGCGGTGAAGGCGGCGCCGCCTATTTCCAAATCGTCATCATTTCGGGCCAGGGCGAGGTTCGCCGGGTGCAGATCGCCGCTACGAACTAAGACGAATGTGCGCCGTCCCACAAAAGCACATTGCCCCGCATATCGATTTGTAGCACAAACTTGCTGAGAATTTTCATTCATCCGGAGCAGCGGTGATGAGGCTTCTCGTAGTCGAGGACGATCGGGATCTTAGCCGGCAGCTTGTATCCGTGCTCAGTCAGGCGGGTTACGCTGTCGATACGGCATTCGACGGCGAGGAAGGGCACTTCCTCGGCGACACCGAACCGTATGACGCGGTGATCCTCGATCTGGGCCTGCCCAAGCTCGATGGCCTCAGCGTGCTGGAGAGCTGGCGCCGCGACGACCGCCGCATGCCGGTGCTCATCCTCACCGCTCGCGACCGCTGGAGCGACAAGGTCGCCGGCATCGACGCGGGCGCCGACGATTATGTCGCCAAGCCGTTCCATGTCGAGGAAGTGCTGGCCCGGGTCCGGGCGCTTTTGCGGCGCAGCGCGGGCCTCGCCAAGAGCGAGATCGAATGCGGGCCGCTCCGTCTCGATACGAAACTGGCGCGGGTGACGGTGAACGGTGTGCCGGTGAAGCTCACCTCGCTTGAATACCGCCTGCTCGCCTACCTTATGCACCATCAGGGGCGGGTCGTGCCGCGGCTGGAACTTGTCGAGCACCTTTACGAGCAGGATTTCGATCGCGACTCCAATACCATCGAAGTCTTCGTGGGCCGGCTTCGGAAGAAAATTTCGGCGGACATGATCCTCACCGTCCGCGGACTCGGCTATCGGCTCAATGCGCCTGAACATCAAACGTAACTCATTATCGCGCCGTCTGTTCTTTTCTTCGGCGATCTGGACGCTTGTCGTCCTTCCTTTTGCCGCGGCCGTGCTCATTTCCCTCTATCGCGACGCGGTGGAGCGCAGCTTCGACGCGCGGCTCAATCAATATCTCGAATATCTGATTGCCATCACCTCCCCGGACCAGGGCATCGACATCATGGAGCCCGCAAGCCTGGGCGAGCCCCTGTTCAGCTTGCCCCAATCAGGCTGGTATTGGGAAATCAGGGCGCTTGGC
This sequence comes from uncultured Alphaproteobacteria bacterium, assembly GCA_963842775.1. Taxonomy (GTDB): domain Bacteria; phylum Pseudomonadota; class Alphaproteobacteria; order Rhizobiales; family Rhodomicrobiaceae; genus R-RK-3. Next base: position 419,509 of record CAWJHQ010000002.1, read on the forward strand.
GGGGGGCCGCTTGCCTTTAAGTCGGTGTCGCTTGCATCCGAGGCGCTCAAATTGCCGAGCGAGGCGGGCACCCTCCCAGACCAGACGGATCTGCGCCGGGCCTATCTGGACGGTCCCGCAAGCCAGCGGTTGCGCATTCTGGAGCGGGAGATCACCATCATCCAGAACGAACAGCAGCGCCGCTACGCATATGCCGTCGCAGGTGACGCCGGGGAAATCTCGGATCAGGTCAGCGCGTTCACCGCGATGCTGGTCACCGCCTTCTGCATGCTGGCCGCCGGCCTGCTGATAGCGACCTTCTTCCAGGTCAGGTACGGATTGCGGCCGCTGCACGACATCGGCGAGAAGCTCGTGGCGATACGCTCCGGCAAGGCGTCCAGGCTCGAAGGCAGCCTGCCCGAGGAAATCCAGCCGCTCCAGGAAGAGCTGAACGCGCTCATCCAGTCGAACCAGGCGATCATCGAGCGGGCGCGCACTCATGTCGGCAATCTCGCCCATGCGCTGAAGACGCCGCTGAGCGTGATCACCAACGAGGCCCGGGAAAAGGACGGAGAGTTCGCGATCAAGGTTGCCGGACAGGCGGAACTGATGCGCGAATATATCACCCATCATCTCGGCCGTGCCCAAATCGCCGCCCGCGTCAGCATCGTCGGCGGCGTAACCGATGTCAGCGAAACCGTGAATTCGCTGACCAATACGCTGGCGCGCATCTATTCGGAGCGGAACATCAACTTCATCGTCGCGTGCCCGCCCGATGCCAAGTTCAGGGGCGAGAAGCAGGACCTTCAGGAGATGGTGGGCAATCTGCTCGACAATGCCTGCAAATGGGCGGATGGGAGGGTTGTCATATCCGTCGAGATGCAGGCGGGCGCAAGACCGGCCAACGCCAAGCAGCTGACGGTGCTTGTGGATGATGACGGGCCGGGCCTGTCTGCGCCTGAGCTGGAGAGCGTCGTCCAGCGCGGCAAGCGCCTCGACGAAACCAAACCCGGCTCCGGCCTCGGTCTTTCGATCGTTGCCGATCTCTCCGAGATGTATTACGGCAGTTTCGTTTTGCAGCAGGCACCAAGCGGTGGAGTACGCGCGAAACTGGTGTTGCCAGCGGCATAATATGTCGTAAAAAAGCCAGATTGCCGGTCTTTAGGTTCGCTATGGTTGGGCGTAATGGACGGAATGTCTGGTCTGCCGGCTGGCGTTCTTCAACTCGACGGGGAAAACATGAAGCTCATTAAAGTTTTAGCTGCCGGGGCGCTTTTGCTCCCGCTCTGGAGTTGCGGTCCGGCTGGCAGCCATCAAGAGGGTGGGACGGTCGTCGGCGCTGTTGCCGGCGGCATCATCGGAAATCAATTCGGCCACGGCGCCGGCCGCGCCCTGGCGACGGTTGGGGGCGTGGTTATCGGCGGCCTGATCGGCAGCGAAATCGGCAAGAGCATGGATGACGCCGATCGGCGCTATGCGCTCGAAGCCGAATACCGCGCGCTTGAAGACGATGAAGAAGAGGAATGGCGCAACGAGAAGTCCGGGCATTATGGCCGCATCAAGCCGCGCCGCAACTACCGGAATGCAGGTCTCGATTGCCGCGAATATGAACATACCGTCTACATCGACGACAGGCCGCAGACCATGGTCGGCAAGGCTTGCCGCCAGCGGGACGGAACCTGGAAGAGCGTCGGCTGAGGCTGACGCCAAACGGATTACGGATTAACGATAAAGCGCCCGCCCAGTGCGGGCGCTTTATTTTTTTGCCGCGGCGCCGCGACGCGGACCCGAATTTGACTTGATTACGCAACCGGCAGGCTTGATATCGAGGTGAGCTGAAGCCGGACCGGTTACCGATGCTCCTCTGGATCGCATTTGCTGTCATGACGGCTATCGTCGCGCTTGCGATCGTGCGCCCTTATTGGCGGTCCAATCCCGGCGCCGACGCTTCGTCGCACGATCTTGCCGTGTACAAGCAGCAGCTTCAGGAAATCGAGGACGAGAAGGCGCGTGGCCTGCTCGGCGACGCCGAATTCGACTCGGCCCGCATCGAGATATCGCGCAGAATCCTTGCCGCGTCGGATGCGTCGGACAATGGCAGGATCACGGCAAACGCCTCCCCACTTGCGCCCTATGTGATGATTACAGTGCTCGCGCTCCTGACGATGGGCGTCTATCTGGTCTATGGATCGCCGGGGCTGCAAGACCAGCCGCTGAGCGCCAGGCTCTCGCCGGATGGCACGCCGCCGGTCGAAATGCTGGTTGCCCGGGTCGAGGAGCGGCTGCGGTTGCATCCGGAAGACGGCGCCGGATGGACCGTGATTGCGCCGGTCTATATGCGCCTCGGCCGCTATGGCGACGCCGCGGTCGCATTCAGCAAGGTGATCGAATTGCTTGGGGAAACGCCGGACCGGCTCGGGGATATGGGCGAGGCGCTGATATATGCGAATGACGGCAATGTCGTCGATGAAGCGCGCGCCGTTTTCCAAAAGGCCCGGACCAAAGAACCTTCCAATCTGCGTGCCGGCTTTTGGCTCGGCGTCGCCGATGAGCAAAGCGGCAAGCTCGCGGAAGCCGCGGCCGCGTTTAAGACGCTCATCGCGAGCGGTTTGCCCGCCAATGTCGAAGCGGTCGTCAAGCAGAGGCTGGCCGGCGTCGAGGCGCGGCTGCGCGGCGCTCCGCCTCCATCTCCCAATGCTGAGCAGGCGGCGATGATCGACGGGATGGTTTCGGGCCTCGCCGAACGGCTGAAGACCAACGGCGCCGATCTGGAAGGCTGGCTTAAGCTGATGAGAGCCTATACGGTGCTCGGACGGCGGGATGACGCGCTCGGGGCGCTCAAGCAGGCACAGAGCAATTTCGCCGGGAACAGTGAGGCGCTGGGCCAGATTGAGCGTCTGGCCAAGTCGCTGGGGCTAACCTCCTGAACGGATATCAAGATCGATGACAAGAAAGCAGCGCAGATCGGTATTTATTGCGGCAGGCTTGGCGGTTCTTGGGCTCTCCGCCTTTCTGGTGCTCTCCGCCCTGCGGGATTCCATCGTGTTTTTCTACAGCCCGACCGATATCGGAAACCAGGCGCTGCAGCCGGGCCAGCGCATCCGCCTGGGCGGCATGGTCTCCGAGGGCAGCCTGAAGCGGATTGGCGGTACCGATGTGGAGTTCGCCATCAGCGACGGCAGCCGGACGATCAACGTCAGCTATAGCGGCCTGCTGCCCGACCTGTTTCGCGAGGGGCAAGGTGTCGTGACCGAAGGCAAGCTCGACCCTGCCGGCCGCTTCATTGCCGACACCGTGCTCGCCAAGCATGATGAGACCTACATGCCGCGCGAGGTGGCCGACAGCTTGAAGAAGCAGGGCGTATGGCGCGGCGGCGAACCGCAGGCGAATTCCGTGCCCAAATAGCGCGGAGGCGCTTGAGCTTTGATCATAGAACTGGGGCATTTCGCACTCATCCTCGCGTCGGCGGTCGCGTGTCTGCAATGCGGCGCCGTGCTTTGGAGCCTGTGGTCGGGCAATGACGGACCGAGGGCCGTCGCGGTGCCCGCCGCCCTGGCGCAATGCGGCTTGCTGCTCCTGTCCTTTTGGGCGTTGATCTGGGCCTATGTGAGCTCGGACTTCTCGCTGCTTAACGTCTGGAGCAATTCGCATTCCGCCAAGCCGCTGATTTACAAGATCTCCGGCGCATGGGGAAACCATGAAGGTTCGATGCTGCTCTGGGTGCTGATTCTCGCTTTGTTCGGCGCGGCGGTGGCGGCTTTCGGCAATAATCTGCCTGCGCGGCTCAAATCGAACGTGCTGGCGGTGCAGGGCGCCATCGGCGTTGCCTTTCTCGCCTTCATCATCGCCACCTCGAACCCATTTGCGCGGCTTTTCCCTGCCCCATTCGAGGGCCAGGGCCTGAACCCGGTCCTGCAGGATCCGGCGCTCGCCTTCCATCCGCCGCTGCTTTACGCCGGCTATGTCGGCTTCTCCATGGCGTTCTCTTTCGCCGTCGCGGCGCTCATCGAAGGCCAGATCGGCGCCGCCTGGGCCCGATGGGTCCGCCCATGGACGCTCGCCGCCTGGATGTTCCTCACCATCGGCATCGCGATCGGCTCCTGGTGGGCCTATTACGAGCTGGGCTGGGGCGGCTGGTGGTTCTGGGATCCGGTCGAGAACGCATCGTTCATGCCGTGGCTGGCCGGGACGGCTCTGCTTCATTCCGCCGTGGTGATGGAAAAGCGCGAGGCGCTGAAGGTCTGGACGATCCTGCTCGCGATCATCACCTTTGCGCTCAGCTTGATGGGAACCTTCCTGGTCCGGTCCGGCGTGCTGACGTCGGTGCATTCCTTCGCGGTCGATCCGGCGCGCGGCATCTTCATCCTCGGCATCATCGGATTTTTCACCGCGGGCGCCTTCGTGCTCTTCGCCTGGCGCGCGCCGCAATTGCGGCAGGGCGCGATGTTCACGCCCATCTCGCGGGAAGGCAGCCTCGTCTTCAACAATCTGGTGCTGATGACGGTCTGCGCCGCTGTCCTGATCGGCACGCTTTACCCGCTCGCGCTCGAAGCGCGTGACCGGCGACAAGATTTCCGTCGGCGCACCCTATTTCAACGCGGTTTTCGTGCCGATGATGCTCGTGCTGCTGGCGGTCTTGCCATTTGGGCCGTTCATGCCATGGAAACGCGGCGACATCACCGAAGCCGCAAAGCGTCTCGGGTTTGCAGCCGTCGTCGCCGTGGCCGCCGCCGCTGCCACGCTGATATTCGCGCCTGGCGGCTCGCTGCTGGCCTCGCTGGGCATCGGGACCGGCGTCTGGCTCATCTTCGGCACGCTTTCGGAAACCGCTTTTCGCGTGAAGGCATTTTCCGCTCCGTGGCCGGAAGTGCGCCGCCGGCTCTCGAACCTGCCCCGTTCGAGCTATGGGGGTATGCTGGCGCATCTTGGGCTGGGCATAACGGTGCTCGGCATCGTCGCGACCAGCGCCTGGCGCGTCGAGAATATCCTTTCGATGAAGGCGGGCGAGACCGTGCAGTTCGCCGGCTACCAGATCACCTTCGAAAAGCTATCCACCCAGCAAGGGCCGAATTATCAGGAAAATCTCGGCAGCTTTCAACTGAGCCGGGGCGGCCAGGCGGTTGTCTCCTTGAGCCCATCGAAACGGACCTACGTTGCGCCCCAGAGCACGACCAGCGAAGCGGCGATCCATGCGAGCTGGGCAGGAGATTTCTACCTTGTCATGGGTGAGGCGGCGGGCGAGGGCGCCTCGGTCGGGGTCCGCATGTATTTCAATCCGCTGGTCCGGTTCATATGGATCGGCGCGCTGATCATGTTCACCGGCGGCGCAATTTCGCTCGCGGACCGCAGGTTGCGCATCGGCGTGCCTGCGCGGCGGCGGCAGTCCGGTGCCGCTAGCGTGGCCGGACAAGCATCATGAGCCGGGCCGCGCGGCTGCCGGCGGTCTTCGCCGCGCTCCTCTTGATGCAGGCGGTGAACTTCGGCGCCTGGGCGGTGCAGCCCGACGAAGTGCTGAAAGACCCGGTACTCGAGCATCAGGCGCGTGAAATTTCCGCCGAGCTGCGGTGTCTCGTCTGCCAGAACCAATCCATCGATGATTCCGATGCGCCATTGGCGCGCGACCTTCGCCTGATCGTTCGCGAGAGATTGCAGGCCGGTGACAGCCACAAGGATGTCATCGACTTTGTCGTCGCTCGATATGGCGAATTCATCCTGCTGCGGCCCCGGTTTTCGGCCAAGACCTATATGCTTTGGATCGCGCCCCTGCTGCTGCTGGCAGGCGGAGTTTTCCTGGCTTACCGGCTGTTTCGGCGTGATGGCCGCCCTGCGGATCCCGCTTCCGCCGGGCTCAGCGAAGATGAGCAGACGAAATTGCGCGACATTCTGGAGCGCACTCAGAATTGAGGCGGTGCCCGTCGCCGCCTGCCCTTGCGGGGTTCGGTCGCATTTTCGCGACGCAAACCGGTGTCCATCCCCGCCTTCGCGGGGACAGGCTTTTGCTGGAAATGCGCTAGCGAGTGAACGGGTTGAACACCTTGGCTTTTTCCGGGGCTTTTTCCGGTTTTGACCGGCGCACGGGAATGGCCGGCGGTTTCGGCTCGCTCGCGGCTTGCGGCGGCTTCGGGGTGGTTGCGGCCTCTGACTGGTCCAGCGTACCCCTTCCGTTACTAGACATATGCGCCGGCGTGATCCGTTCCTCGCCGAAGCGGCGCAATAAGGCTTGGGTTGGCAGGCCGGTGGGCTGAGTACCGTTCGATTCCTCGAACTGAATGATGGCTGACCGCGTTTCCCGTCCCAGCGTTCCGTCGAGCGTGCCCGAATAGAAGCCGCGCAGCCGGAGTTCGTTCTGCACCCTAACCATCTCGTCCTTGGTGTTGATGATCTCGGCGCTCTCCATTTGCGCGATGACGTGGTTGAAAGCCGTCCCGTTCACTCCGGTATTGGCGATGATGTCCGGGATCGAGCTTTTTCGACACCTGACCCTTTCGCATCAGCAGCCTCGTCCTCGTATAGGTGCCGACATTGATTGCGACGGCAATCGGCACGCTGGGTATTTCAGACGTAAGCAGGAGCGGCGAACCTGAAGAAGCACCGCCAGTATCACAATTATGCAGAAGGAGCTGATCGTAATCGATGAAATGCTGGCGAATAAAGCGCCATTTTATCTGTTCATAATCTCGTTGAATGCGGCACGGCGTGGAATAGGCAAGCTTCCAATGCTCATAATCCCAATGATAAGCTACCTGAAAGATTTTGTTTTCTTCGGATTTTTTTATCAACTCGGGGACTGGCCGGGGATCGACCTTCAGAACGCCGAAGCGGCAAATGGGCCTTTCCAGTTTTACCAGGGCCCAATCCCTGGGAGCCGATAAGGGCGGCTCATTGTTGAAGGTCGTCGTGCCCACCGCGATGTAATTCTTGGTAAAGGGCGTCCGGCGCCCAAAAATTCCTGCCGTCTGAAAGGTCTTGCCGTAGTTCAGGCGGAAGGTGACGTCCTCAAGATCTGGAAGCCTGTTGTTCTTTGGCTGGAACAGGCAATGGGCGGCTGTCGCGATAATATCCTTGCCGACGCAAAATGCTGTACACAGCGTCTGCGTCGACTGCTCGTACAGCATGCCGATCTTGCCTTCCAGCGCGCTGAGAGTGTCCGGCACCTCGCGCCGGTCATCGCTGCCGAAAATCGCCACCGGGGTGACGCTGTGGGATTCGACCTGCGCGTCCTGACCGCCAAGCTGAATTGGCCCGCCCATCGCCGGGGCAATTCCCCCCAGGCACATCAGGCAACTCAACAGGACGAAACGCGCGCTGATCTTGCGATCCAAAGCTGCGGGGCGGCGCAATAGAATTTCCTCTGCCATGGGGTCGTTCAGGTCTCGGATGGCACTCGTTAGATTAACAAGTTTTAATCTGCTGGAAAGTCCTGCGTAACGCCGCAGCCCGTATATTCTCCGTCACCATGTCTTCGGATGCAACAATTGAAAAGGTGACGGGATGTCGGTCCCTCAAAAAAATGATCACGATTGGTGCGGATTCCGCCCATCGACGGCTTTCCGCCCAAAAACGCTATTGATGGCAGCTTGCTGCGCCGGAGCGCTGGGCGTCGCCATGTTCGGCGTGCCCGGCAATGGCGTGCTGCAGACCCAGCCGGCTATTGCGCAGGATTACAGCAGGGCGCCCGCCAGCTTTGCCGATGTAGCACAAAAAGTCCGTCCCGCGGTGGTCAGTATCTTTACCAAGGGCTCAGCCGCCGTCGAGTTGCCGGGAGGCGGAGGGCGCGGTTTTGGTTTTCCGGAACTGCCGCCGGAGCACCCCTTCCATGACTTCTTCGATCAATTCCGCAAAAACGCGCCTAATAACGATCAGCAGCAGCAGCCGCAGCGTCGTCCGGAGCGGGCCCAGGGGTCGGGCTTCCTCATTTCCGCCGACGGATATGTGGTGACCAACCATCACGTCGTTGACCGGGCGTCGGAGATTTCGCTGACCTTCGATACCGAGGAGAAATACATCGCAACGGTGGTCGGCACCGATCAGCGCACCGATATCGCGCTGCTGAAAATCCAGGGCGACAAGAAGTTCGACAACTATCTTGAGTTCGCTACTCAGGAACCGCGTGTGGGCGACTGGGTGCTGGCTGTCGGCAATCCGTTCGGCCTTGGCGGCAGCGTCACCGCTGGTATCGTTTCGGCAGGCGGCCGCTCGATCGGCTCCGGACCTTACGATTTTCTGCAGATCGACGCAGCGGTGAACCGCGGCAATTCGGGCGGCCCCGCGGTCGATCTGAGCGGCCGGGTGATCGGCGTCAATACCGCGATCTACAGCCCTTCGGGCGGCAATGTGGGCATTGCATTTGCAATCCCGTCGCAGCTTGCAAAGAAAGTGGTGGATCAGCTCAAGTCGGGCGGCAAGGTCAGCCGTGGCTGGCTCGGCGTGACGATCCAGGACGTCAATGACGATATCGGCGAAAGCCTCGGCATGAAGGAAGCCAAGGGCGCGCTCATCACCAAGATCATGGAGGACGGGCCGTCCGCGAACACGGAACTGAAGGTTCGCGACGTGGTCATTCAGGTCAATAGCGAAAAGGTCAACAGCTCACGCGATCTGGCCCGCAAAGTGGCCGAATTGGCGCCTGCCACCGACGCCCGTCTCGTGGTGATCCGCGACGGCCAGGAGCGCAATTTGACGGTGAAGCTCGGCACGTTCCCAAGCTCCGATAAGCTAGCGTCCCTCGAGCAGGATCGCGGCAGCTCCGAGAAGGAGCAAATGAAGGAGATGGGCCTTACGCTTGCGCCGTCATCCGACGTTGGCGGTGCCGGTGAAGACGGTGTCGCGGTCATCAATGTCGACCCGACATCCGAGGCGGCCGAAAAGGGCTTGAAAGCCGGCGACGTCATCCTCGAAGTCGGCGGCAAGCCGGTTGCCAGCCCGGCGGCGGTATCGGAAGGCGTGCGGGATGCAAAGAGCAAGGGCCGCAAGGCGGTGCTCATGCAGGTCCGCTCGGATCGGCAGACCCGGTTCGTCGCTCTGTCGCTGAACAGCAAAGACAAATAGCCGTGTGGCGCGGCCGTGGATGGTAACCGCGTCATACATGAGAGCCCCCCGTTCCGGTCGATCCGGAACGGGGGGCTCTGATCCGTTTTTGAGTACATTTTTGCGGCGCAAGCCGGTATCCAGTCTGCTGGAAATTGCTCTATAAGAGCTGGTTGGCAATTATGGCGAGCGGAGACGCGCAATGCGCGTTCTGGTGGTTGAAGACGACGCGAAGGCGGCTTCCTATCTCGCCAACGCATTGAGAGAAAGCGGCCATGGCTGCGAGCTGGCCTCCGATGGCGAGGCCGGATTGGCGTTGGCGCAGACCGACAATTTCGAAGTGCTGATCGTCGACAGGATGCTGCCGCGCCTCGACGGCCTGACGCTGGTCGACCGTTTGCGGAAAGACGGTATCCGCACGCCCGTGCTGATCCTCAGCGCGCTCGGCGCGGTCGACGACCGTGTGGCCGGATTGCGGGCCGGCGGCGACGACTATCTCACCAAACCCTACGCATTCTCCGAATTGCTGGCCCGCGTCGAAGCGCTGGCGCGGCGTTCGTCCCCGGAGGAAGCGAGCCCCAAATACATCGTCGGCGATCTTGTGCTCGACCGTCTCGCCCATAAGGTCACCCGTGGCGGCGAGCCGATCCTGCTGCAGCCGCGCGAATACCGCCTGCTCGAATATCTGATGAAGAACGCCGGGCAGGTGGTGACGCGCACCATGCTGCTCGAACATGTCTGGGACTACCATTTCGATCCGCAGACCAATGTGATCGACGTGCACATCTCCCGCCTGCGCGGCAAGATCGACAAGAACTACGATAGGCCGCTTCTGCATACTGTGCGGGGGGCCGGGTATGTCGTCCGTGACGGGGCTGACTAAACTCCTGCGGACGACCGCGTTCCGCTTCTCGCTTCTCTATTTCGGGCTGTTCGCGGCGCCGTTGCGGCTGCTTCGGTCGGCTATATCTACTGGAAAACCAACGTTCTTCTTGCCGCGCAGCTCGCCACTTCGATCCAGGCGGAGATCCGCAATCTCGAACAGCAATACCGCGCGTGGCGGTCCCGAACAGCTGAGACGCGCCATCTCGGAACGCAGCGAGACGCCCGGCAACAGCCTCTATCTTCTTGCCGATGCGGAAGGGCGGCATCTGTCGGGAAATCTGAAGGCGGTCAGCGAAGAGCTTTGGAATTCGGCGGGCGAGGTTGCCTTTTTCTACCGGCGCAGCCTGGACGATCGGATCGAGGAGCGATTTGCCTTCGCCGTCATATTCCGTCTGGCGAACGGCTACCGCCTGATCGTCGGCCGCGATATCGAGGACCGCCGCGAATTTGGCGGCGTCGTTCGCTCCGCGCTGCTTTGGACGTTGGCGGGCATGGCGGTGGCGGGGCTCGGCGGCGGCCTGCTGATCGGCCGCAGCTTCCTGCGGCGGATCGAGACCATGACGCAGGCCAGCCGCACGATCATGGCCGGCGATCTCTCCCGCCGCATCCCGTTGACCGGCAGCCAGGACGAATTCGACCGCCTCGCCGCCAGCCTCAACGCGATGCTGCAGCGGATCGAGGAGCTGATCGCAAGTTTCAAGGAGGTCTCCGACAACATCGCGCATGATCTGAAGACGCCGCTGAACCGGCTGCGCAACCGTGTGGAAGCGGCATTGCGCGACCAAAACGGCCCGCAGATTTACAAGGATGCGCTGCAGGCGACGATCGAGGACGCGGACGAGCTCATCAAGACATTCGACGCGCTGCTGAGCATCGCCCGCCTGGAAGCGGGAGCATCCTCCACGCTGGAGGAAAGTTTCGACCTTTCGGCGATGGTGAGAGGCGTTTGCGATCTGTACGAGCCGCTCGCCGAGGAAAACGGCATCGATCTCAAGCTGAACGGGCGCGCCGACATTATCGTGTCGGGCAGGCATCAGCTTTTGGCGCAGGCCGTCGCCAATGTTCTGGACAATGCGGTGAAATATGGCGCCTCGCCGCCCGGTGCGGCGGACGGCGCGCGAGGTGAAATCACCGTCAGCGTCGTGCCGAAGGGCGAGACGGCGGAAATCATCGTTGCGGATCGCGGTCCTGGCATTCCTTCGCAAGACCGGGACCGTGTGTTCAAGCGCTTCGTGCGCCTGGAAGCCAGCCGCTCGCAGCCGGGCAGCGGGCTGGGATTGAGCCTTGCCGCAGCGGTCGCCCGGCTGCATGGCGGTGAACTGATATTGCTGGATAACGCCCCCGGTCTGAAGGCGGTGTTTTCGCTGAAACGTCAGGCAGGCGCGCCAACGCCCGCCGAGGCCTGACCCGGTGTCCCTCAAAGAGCAACACATTCGCCACGGAGCATCTGTCGGAATTCCGCCTCGAACTTCCGCAGTATCGCACCCTCTCCCGTGGGGAGAGGGTGGGGGTGAGGGATTACAAACGATCGGTGGACAACACCCCCTCACCCGGCGCGGCGCGCCGACCTCTCCCCATGGGAGAGGTGAAGCTGAGCGCTGACTGCCGTTATGCTGCCACTCTATATTCATCGCGAAACAGCCATTCATCGCTTGCCCGCCGGCGTTAAGATCCTGCTGTCGCTTGCCGGGGGTTTTGCGCTGGTCGCGACGAGCGATATCGCGCTTCTGGCCAGCCTGATCGGCGCGATCATACTGCTCTATGTCGCGGCGCGGCTGCCATTCGGCACGATATTCGCCGCTCTCCGGCCGGTTCTGATCATTTGCGGCTTCATATTTGCCCTGCAATTGGCGCTGGCCGGATGGCCGCAAGCCGTCGCCGCGGCGCTGCGTATCATTGCCTTGGTCCTGCTGACCTCGCTCGTCACCTTGACGACGCGCCTTTCGGATATGCTCGATACGCTGACATCAGCGGCTCGCGGCCTCGCCCCGCTGGGCATCGATCCGCCCAAAATCGCGCTTGCCGTCGGGCTGACGATCCGCTTCATCCCCATGCTGCTGCACGACTTTCAGGAGGTTCAGAACGCCAGAAAAACCAGAGGCGGCAGAGGTTTCAGCATTCTGGCGGCGGGCCCGCTCATCATCAAAATTCTCCGCATGACAGACGCGCTGGGAAACGCTATCGCTGCCCGAGGCTTCGAGAACAGGAAGTGACCACGAGGGTCATTCTCAGCGGATGCGGATTCAGGATGTCGCCTATATCGCGCTTTTCGCAGCTCTCACCGCGGTGCTGGGCTTAATTCCGCGCATCGATTTGAGCTTCGGGCCGGTGCCGATCACCGCGCAGAGCCTTGGCCCCATGCTTGCCGGCTCCATCCTGGGCGCTCGAAGAGGCGCACTCTCCCAAGTGCTGTTTTTGCTGCTTGTCGCGGCGGGGCTGCCCTTGCTCGCAGGCGGGCGCGGCGGTTTGGGTGTATTTGCCACGCCCAGCGCCGGTTTCATCATAGCTTGGCCGCTGGCGGCCGCTTTCGTCGGCGCGGCAACCGAACGCCTATGGTCGCGCCTCGGGTTTCTCAGCTCGTTCCTGATCAATGTTCTGGGCGGCATCGGCGTGGTCTATGCCATCGGCATACCCGTACTGGCGCTCATCGCCGGATTATCGCTTCGGGATGCCGGCGCCGCCTCCATGGTGTTTCTGCCGGGCGACTTGCTGAAGGCCGCCCTGGCCGCATCCGTCGCAATCTTCGTCAAGCGAGGCTATCCCGTGATCGAAGCACGGCATGCCCGAGCCGATGAACCCTGATGGACGACACGACGCTCTATCGGCTGTTCGAGAACGCCGCGAATTCCGCGAGGGGCCAATCCGCGCTGGTCATTCCGGGCGAGACGATGTCCTATGCGCGCCTCCACGAGCAGAGTCTCCGTCTCGCTTTTCAGCTTTGCGGCGCGTTGGAGCGACCCGGCCCTGTCGCAATCCTCGCTGATAGCGGCCCGCAACTCCTGCATGGCTTTTTCGCCTGCGCCGCGATCGGCAGACCCGCCCTTCTCCTCGATCCGGCCCTGCCGCGGCCGGTAATTTCCCGCCTCTTGGAACGGCATCCGCCCGCCGCGCTGCTGGCTTCGCCGAAGACGGCCCGAATGGCCGGCCCATCGGCGCATCCCATCATTCCGCTCGGCGACGTCTATTCTCCAAGCGAGCCGGTCGACGCTGCCACGCGTCGACGCCGGCGACGAGTTTTATTGGGGCATGACCTCGGGCACGACGGGCGATTCCAAGCTGTTCGCCCGCTCCCACGCTTCCTGGACGGCCAGTTTCGAAGCCGCTGAAGCCGTATTCCCCTTCCCGCCACGCTCCCAGGTGCTCATTCCTGGCCCCCTCCATCATTCCCTGTTCCTCTACGGCGCCGTCCATGCATTGTGCCGTGGGCTGACCGTCCTGCTGCCCGGTGCCTTCCGGCCCAGCCGGATTGCGCCCTATCTGCGCAGCGCGACGCATCTTTATGCCGTGCCGTTCATGGTCAGCGAATTGCTCAAATTCGGATGCGATGCGCCAAAGCTAGGTTCTGTCTTCTCAGGCGGAGCGAAATTGACCGCAGAGCAGAGACAGCATGGCGAGCAGGCTTGGCCCACCGCCGATCTGGTCGAATTCTATGGCGCCTCCGAAACCAGCTTCCTCACCTTCCATTCGACGCGAGCGCCTGCGCCTGACGGTTCCGTCGGCCGGCCGTTTCCCGGCGTTCGAGATCGAAATCCGCGATCCGGCAGGCGTGCCCTTGCCGCCCGGCCATGAGGGCGAAATCTACTCGTCCAGCCCGATGTCGTTTTCCCGCTATGTCGGCGACGCGCCGGTGAATGGCTGGCTCAGCGTCGGCGACACCGGCTTCTTCGACAGCGAGGGATGTCTGCATCTGACGGGCCGCGTGAGCCGCATCATCAATTCGAAGGCGCTGAAAATCCGGCCCGAGATCATCGAGGCGGCTCTGATGGAGCTGCCGGACGTGCGCCGCGTCGCAGTGGTCGACATCCCCGAGCCGGCGCGCGGGGCAATTCCAGTCGCGGCCATCGAGACCAGCGGCGGCGACATTCGCCGCAACGTGCTTTCCGCGCATTGCCGTCAGAAGCTGGGGCCGCGTTTTTGCCCCCGGCGCTATTATGTAGCGGACGCCTTGCCTCTGACCGCAAGCGGCAAAGTCGCAGTCGCGCAAATACGCGCGGCCCTGCTGGCCGAAGATCCCGCCTTCCGGGAATTGCGATGAGCGGCCGGCGCGCGATCATCATCGCCGCGCGGCGGACGGCGATCGGCAAGCTCGGCGGCTTGCACAAGGGCCGATCGATCGAGAAACTCACGGCTCCGTTGATCCCTGCCGTGCTTTCGGACGCCGGGCTCGACCCGCAAGCGATCGACGAGGTCATCATCGGCAACGCTGCGGGCGGCGGCGGCAATCCGGCCCGCCTCATTGCGCTCGCTGCCGGCATGCCCGATGCGGTGCCCGCTCTCACGCTCGACAGGCAATGCGCCTCGGGGCTCGACGCCATCGTCATGGCCGCCAGACAGATCGAAACCGGCGCAGCGCATGCCGTCATCGCCGGCGGAGCGGAATCGCCGTCGACCGCCCCTTGGCGGATCGCCAAACCCTCCAATCCACATACGCAATTGCCCCAGTTCTTCGCGCAGGCGATGTTTACACCGGGGTCGGCAGGTCATCCGAATATGATCGAGGCCGCAGAAAACGTCGCCCGGCAATTCGGCATCGGCCGCGAGCGCCAGGACGCCTTCGCTTTGGAAAGCCACAGGCTGGCGGTCAATGCACACGCGCAAGGGCAAATCGCAGCCGAAATTCTTCCTCTGGGCTCCGCCGAAGCCGACCTCCTGGATGAGGGGCCGCGTGCGAAGCTCCAGGCAACGCTGCTGGCGAGGATGAAGCCGCTCGTTACGCCGGGCGGCAGCGTAACCGCCGGCAATAGTTGCCAGATCAATGACGGCGCCGCGCTGACGGTCGTTGTTTCCGACGAGGTCCACCGCCGTCTCGGGTCGCCACCCGGACTGATCTTTGCGGGAGCGGCTTCTGCCGGCGTCGACCCCCGCATTCTGGGAATCGCCGCCGTACCGGCATTCGAAAAGCTCCGCGCTCAAACGGGAATCGAGCCTGCCGATCTCGACGCTATCGAACTCAACGAAGCCTTCGCCGCGCAAGTTCTCGCCACGATCGACCTTCTCGGGTTGCATAGCTCCGCCATCAACAATCTTGGAGGCGCGTTGGCCTATGGGCACCCCTATGGCGCAAGCGGAACAATCCTGGTCGTAAGGTTGTTTACGAGGCTTGTCCGCAACAATACGGGCTCGGCTTTACGGCGTGGAGTTGCCATGATTGCAGCCGCCGGCGGCGTCGGGACAGCGGCGCTTTTCCACAGCTTGGCAGCATAGTTAAAATGGTGTGTATCGCAAATTCGTCATATCTCCGATCTAACCTATCGGGCATATGGGAGTTGCGGGAAGGGTTGGCCGAGGTTGGGCGCCCTTGGCTAAGTTCCGAGTAAGTAGCCTTTCGTACATCCGAACTTATCTCAGTAAGAAGCGTTGAATCCTCGTTTTTAGTCAGCGGCTTGGGGCTCGGCGGTCGGCTTGCGATTCTTCACATCGCGATTTCAGCCATTCATGAGCGCCACCGCTAAGCGGCAGCAATATGCCTAGGCCAGGGGCCTGGCCAGGGCTTTGGATGTTGATTTATGAATGCTCCGTCTGACGGCTTCGTTCTCGGGTGGCGTGAATGGGTATCCATGCCGCAGCTCGGCTTGCCCGCGATCAAAGCCAAGATCGATACCGGCGCCCGCACCTCCGCCCTGCACGCTTTCTCGATAGAGACTTTCGGGCCCGAGCATCAGCCGAAGGTGCGCTTCGGCGTGCACCCGGTGGAAGACCGCGAGGATATTGAAATCTTCTGCACGGCCAAGGTGATCGATCGCCGCCAGGTCATCAGTTCGAACGGGCAGTCGGAGATGCGCTATGTCATCTCCACGCCGATTAAGATCGGCGACCGCGTTTGGCCCATCGAAATCTCGCTCTCCAACCGCGAGACCATGGCGCACCGCATGTTGCTCGGACGGACTGCGCTTGAGGCGCAGGAGGCCGTCGTGCAGCCCTGGGCCGAATACAAACACACCCGGCTCAGTTTCGACGCCTACAAGGCGATGACCCGCCAGCCCCCGGTGCATCGGCCGCTGCGTATCGCGCTGCTGACCATGGAGCCGGATAATCACTCGAACAGGCGTTTCATCGCCGCCGCCGAAGCGCGCGACCACGTCATCGAATCCGTACGCACCGCCCGCTGCTATATGAACATCAATTCGCTTGCCAGCACGGTTCATTATGACGGCGCCGCGCTGCCCTATTTCGATGCGGTCATTCCACGCATAGGCTCTTCCATCACCGCCTATGGCACGGCGGTGGTCCGGCAGTTCGCGATGACGGGCGCCTATTGCCTGAATTCCGCCACGGCGATTGCGAATTCACGCGACAAGCTGCTCGCGCATCAATTGATGGCGCAGAGCGGTTTGCCGATGCCGATCACCGCTTTTGCAAGCTCACCGCATGACACGGACGATCTCATTGCGATGGTCGGCGGCCCCCCGTTGATCGTGAAGCTGCTCTACAGTTCGCAAGGCAATGGCGTCGTGCTGGCCGAGAATAAAAAATCCGCTCAGTCGGTCATCGATGCATTCCGCAATGCGGAGGCGAATTTCCTGGTTCAGCAGTTCATCTCCGACGCAGCCAGCCAGGACATCCGATGCATCGTCCTCGACGGCAAGATCATCGCAACGATGCGGCGCCAGGCGCCCACCGACGATTTCCGCGCCAATTTGCACAAGGGCGGTTCGGCGCACGAGGTGAAGATTACCGCCGAAGAACGCCGGATCGCCGTCAGGGCGGCGAAAATCATGGGGCTGAAGTTTGCCGGCGTGGACTTGCTGAGATCGGCCAAGGGGCCGCTGCTGCTCGAAGTCAATTCCTCTCCCGGGTTGGAAGGAATTGAGAAGACGTCCGGCGTCGACATCGCCGGCCATGTCATGGACTACATCGAGAGCAGGACGTTCCAGCCCCGCACCCGCATCCGGCGCCAGACGGTCGTCGCGGCCTGAATTCCTATAGACTATCGGCACCTGCGCAGGGAATTCGCGCCCTGCCCACTCGCCTTGCCGCGGGCCGATGAGGCACGAGGCACGAGCCCATTGCCGACCGACATTTCCACCGAGGCCGTCTGCGCGCTGGATTGCAGCGCGTTAACTCACTAAACTTGCGAAAATTACGGCGATTAGGCCAATGAATTCAAGCAGGAGAGTGGCATGAGGGCACCGGGTACGTTTCTTTGGAACGAGCTTTTCACCAGCGATACCCAAGGCGCCACCAGTTTCTATTCGCAGCTATTGGGTTGGCAGTCCTTCACTCCGGACGGGCTAGCGCCGGAGGATCCGGCTGAAACCGGCGGACCTCCGCACACGATTTGGATGATGGGTTTCAATCAGGTCGGCAGCATGCGCCCACATCCCGCCACGGGAGCGGCTCCGCTATGGCTGCCATTCATCACCGTTGACGACGTGGACGAGTGTGCGAAGACCGCTGAGGAATTGGGAGGGGCGGTGGTTTCCGAACCCTTCGACGTGCCGAATTCCGGCCGTTTCGCAATCTTGAAAGACCCCCAAGGCGCCGTATTTGGGATCGGGCAGCCCCTCCAGACGGAGGCGAGATAAAAAAACGCCAGCGGTAAAACCGCTGGCGTTTAGGCGGAAGGCTATAGGGGAGGGAGGAACTAGCCTTCAGCACGTCTCCGTGCCGTTGCCCTAAACTGTTATGCAGGAGTGCGTTGCACAATGGCGCGTTTTGCATGACCCGCATGCGATTTTGCATGGCCGAGCTTCAGGATTTTCCATTTAGAAGCAAGACCTTCCATTAACCAAAAATTAACAATCCGCTTTTTTGCGCTGCACACTCGATGCAAAGGAGCAGGAGCAGATTGGGTCCGCTCCGACGGCATGAATTCGCCTCTTATTCCCTAAAAAGCCACGCGTTCGGTCATGCAATTACGCGGGCGCAATTCGCGGGGCTGGCTCCTCACAGGTAACTTTGCTAAGACAAATGCAAATCCAATCCTAAAGATCGATGTGAGAAGTCCATGCGAAGGTCGTCCTTGTTATGTGGTGCCCTGTTCCTTGCTGGAGCCATCCTGCCGCTTACTGGCGCGGGTGCTCAGGACAACGCCGGGAATGCGGATTATGACAAGCGAATTCAGCGTCTTGAGGAGCAGATCGTCGATCTGAGCGCGCAACTCGGCACGGTGGAAACGATGGGCCCGGGCGGCGGTGCTGCTGCACCTCCGGCAGGCGGTCAGTTTTCAGGTGGCGGGTCCGGCGGAGGGGAAGACGGCGGCCGGCTTTCGGAGATCGAAACGCAGGTCCGGGCGTTGTCGGCGCAGATGGGCGAAACGTTGCGCCGGCTCGAGCGGATCGAGCGGCGGTCCGGGCTTGCTCCTGCTGAGCAGCCGGACTCGCAAGGCACCGGCTTCAGCGTCGGCGGCGACGACAGGGAGCCGACCGGGTTCGGCACCACCGTTGAGCCGGGCCCGAGCCAGGGTCGCGCCACTGTTGAGCCCGGTCAGGGCCAGGGTCGCACCACCTTTGAGCCTCGCCAGGGCCAGGGTCGCACCGCCGTTGAGCCCGGTCAGGGGCAAGGTCAAGGCCCGGGCAGGAATGCCGGCCGTGCCGAAAGCGGCGACAGTTTCGCAGGCGGGTCGCCCGACGCAAATCCCGCCGTCTCAGCAGCGGCCCCGGTGCGGACCGCCGCCAACTCTTCACCACAAGCGCGAGCGCTGTACGAGCAATCCTATAACGCCCTGGTTCAGCGCAACTATCGCGCCGCTGGGGATGGATTCGAGCAATTCGTACAGTCCTATCCGAGCGACCCGCTCGCGGGTTCGGCGTTTTTCTGGCTGGGCGAAGCCGCATTCACCAGCGGCGAGTATCGTAAGGCCGCCGACAGCTTTCTGAAAAGCTCGACAAATTATCCGCAGAACGAGAAGGCCGCCGAAAGCCTTCTGAAGCTTGGCATTTCATTAAAGCGTCTCGGCGAGAACAAGGCTGCCTGCTCATCCTTTGCCGAGCTCGCGCGGCGTTTCCCCAGCGCGACGCCGGTTCTTCAGCGCGCGGAGCGGGAAAAAACCCGTGCGCAATGCTGATGTCGATGGATCATGAACGCCGACGCACATGATGCCGACCCTGCGACAGGCGTCTTTCATGAGCATGAGCTGGCCTCGTTTTTCGCCAATCTAGCCCATTATCCGCGCGTCGCGCTCGCGGTCTCCGGAGGCGCGGACAGCGTTGCGCTTATGCTGCTGGTCCGGACGTGGCTGGATCTCAGGCCCGGCGGCCCACAAATTATCGTCCTCACTGTGGATCACCGTCTGCGCGATGCCGCCGCCGCGGAAGCCGAATGGGTCAAGAATGAAGCGCAAGCGCTAGGCTTTCAGCACGAAACTCTGGTGTGGGAAGGCGAAAAGCCGCATTCCGATCTCCAGGCCGCTGCGCGCCGCGCCCGATACGGCCTGATGACCGCTTACTGTCTCAGCGGGTCGATCCCGGCGATCGCGACGGCTCATACCAGCGACGACCAGGCCGAGACATTCATCATGCGTCTCGCGCGGGGCAGCGGCCTGGACGGCCTTTCCGCCATTGAAGACATGTCGC
Organism: uncultured Alphaproteobacteria bacterium; assembly: GCA_963842775.1. Taxonomy (GTDB): domain Bacteria; phylum Pseudomonadota; class Alphaproteobacteria; order Rhizobiales; family Rhodomicrobiaceae; genus R-RK-3. The sequence goes on from CAWJHQ010000002.1 coordinate 439,134, forward strand.
GCCGAGACGGCATCGACATTCTGCGCCCGCTGCTCACGGTTTCACGCCGGCGCATCGAGGCCTTCCTCTTGGCGCGCGCGCAGCGGTGGCTGGAGGATCCCAGCAATGACGACGAGCGCTACGAGCGTGTGCGAATTCGCCGTAAGCTGAAGGCGGCTCGCTCGCTCGGCCTGTCGCCGGCCGCGCTGGCGCTCTCCGCACGGCGATTGCGGCGCTCTCGCGATGCGCTTGAGCTGGTGACGGCCGACTTCCTGCGGGCGCATGTCAGCCTGCATGAGGCCGGTTTTGCCAAGCTTCATTTGCCCGAACTGTTCGAGATTCACGAGGACGTCGCTCTCAGAGCGCTTGCCCGGATGATCGCAGCCGTTGGCGGCGGCAGCACTCCGCTGCGATTGTCGAAAATCGAGACCTATTACCAAATGATGCGCACGGCTCCGCGCAGCGCGACCCTCGGAGGCTGCCGCCTGATCGTAAAAGGCGCTGACCTTACGATCATTCGGGAAATCGGCCGGATGGACGCGGCATCTGCGCATATCGTCCAGCCGGGCGAAACCCGTCTTTGGGATGCGCGCTTCATGCTGACATACACGGGCGGAGAAGCCGGCGGGGCAACTCTGCGCGCGCTCGGCATGGATGGCGTACATGCCGTCAAGGCGGCGAAGGGGCATTTCAACGGTGTACCGCGTCTGGCAGCGATGACGCTGCCCTCGCTATGGATCGAGGGCACGCTTTGCTATGCCCCCTTTGTCGATTTCGCCGGACAAGCGCCCGATGGATGGAGCATGCGCAGCCATGCTGAATTCACAAACGCATGGCATATGTTCGAGACCCGCCAGCGGCACGAAAGCCCTACGCAGGCAGGTTCGTGAGTGCCTTGGCCGGACTTGAAATAGGCGATGCGGGATTAAGTCTCTCTTTTGCAGCCACGTGTAAGCTGCACGATGATTAACGACGCGCCTATCTCTGGCTTGGAAAAACGCGTAACCATCCTTATTTAGAATTCGGAGACATAGATCCGGGTCTTGAGCTAACGTAGACGTTTGGCTCCGGCCCCCGTAAAACCCGGGTCATTTGTGCAGAAGGACCTCATGAACTCAAATTTCCGCAATTTCGCGATCTGGATCATCATCGGCCTGCTGCTGGTCGCATTGTTCAACCTGTTCCAGAATCCGGGGCAGCGTGCCCGGGCGAATGAGATTACCTACTCGCAATTTCTGACCGAGGTCGAAAGCCAGAATATCCGTTCCGTGACGATTGCCGGCAATCAGCTCAGCGGCAAATTCGCGGATGGACGCGTTTTCCAAACTATTGCGCCGAATGATCCGCAGCTTGTCGAGCGGCTGCATACCAAGGGCGTCGGCATCGCCGTGAAGCCGAACGAGGATGATGTTCCTTCGCTGCTCGGCGTGCTCGTGTCGTGGTTCCCGATGCTGCTGCTGATCGCAGTGTGGGTGTTCTTCATGCGCCAGATGCAGTCTGGCGGCGGCCGTGCGATGGGCTTCGGCAAGTCGAAGGCGAAATTGCTGACCGAGCGGCAAGGCCGCGTCACCTTCGATGATGTCGCCGGCGTCGACGAAGCCAAGGACGATCTGCAGGAAATCGTTGAATTCCTGCGCGATCCGCAGAAATTCCAGCGCCTCGGCGGACGCATTCCGCGCGGTGCTTTATTGGTCGGCCCTCCGGGCACCGGCAAGACGCTGCTCGCCCGCGCAATTGCGGGTGAGGCCAATGTGCCCTTCTTCACGATTTCAGGTTCGGACTTCGTCGAGATGTTCGTCGGCGTCGGCGCCAGCCGCGTCCGCGACATGTTCGACCAGGCGAAGAAGAACGCGCCCTGCATCATCTTCATCGACGAAATCGACGCGGTCGGCCGTCATCGCGGCGCCGGTCTCGGCGGCGGCAATGATGAGCGGGAACAGACGCTCAACCAGCTTCTGGTCGAAATGGATGGGTTCGAGTTCGAATGAGGGTGTCATCCTCGTCGCGGCGACGAACCGGCCCGACGTGCTCGATCCGGCGCTGCTGCGTCCCGGCCGCTTCGACCGTCAGGTCGTCGTGCCGCGCCCGGACGTGGTCGGCCGCGAAAAGATCCTGAAGGTGCATGTCCGCAAGGTGCCGCTCGCGCCGGACGTCGATCTGCGCGTCATCGCTCGCGGCACGCCGGGCTTTTCCGGCGCGGATCTGGCCAACATCGTCAATGAAGCCGCCTTGCTGGCCGCCCGCCGGTCCAAGCGCATCGTTACGCAGAACGAATTCGAGGATGCGAAGGACAAGGTCATGATGGGCGCCGAACGCCGCTCCATGATCATGACCGACGAGGAAAAGCGCCTCACGGCCTATCATGAAGGCGGCCATGCGCTGATCGCCATGAAGGTGATCGGGTCGGACCCGGTGCATAAGGCAACGATCATTCCCCGCGGGCGTGCGCTTGGCATGGTGATGCGCCTGCCCGAACGGGATCAGCTCTCCTATACGCGTGAGAAGCTCAAGGCCGATATTTGCGTGGCGATGGGGGGACGTGTCGCCGAGGAGCTGGTGTTCGGCTATGAGAAGGTCACGTCCGGCGCGTCGATGGACATCAAGATGGCGACCCAACTGGCTCGGGCGATGGTCACCCAATTCGGCATGTCCGATAAGCTTGGGCCGCTTGCCTATGGCGACAATGAAGAGGAGATTTTCCTCGGTCATTCGGTGACGCGCACGCAAAACCTGTCGGATGAGACGCAAAAGCTGGTCGATCAGGAGATCCATGCGATCGTCGAGAGCGGCTATGCGAATGCGCGGCGCATCATCGAGGAAAATATCGAGGAGCTGCATATCCTCGCCAAGGGCCTGCTGGAATATGAAACGCTCTCCGGCCAGGAACTTACCGATCTGCTGAATGGCAAGCCGCCCACGCGCGAGTTCACCGCCAAGGACGATCGCACCGTGACCCGGCCGGCGTCTGCGGTTCCGGCGGTTGGCAAGGGCCATAAACCCTCCGACACCGAGCCGGATACAGGCGGATTGGAGCCGCAGCCGCTCTGATATCGCGGCGCGTCAGAAACCATTCCACGACGTAATATTACGCCAACGGCCTTGTTCGGACATCCGAGCAAGGCCGTTGGCGCTTGTTGATGCACCCGTTCGCCGCCGCCTATATGCGCAAGAACTCCTTCTCGGCGATGACGGTGACAAGATCTTCCAGGCTTGCTTCCACCGTCCTCCCGGAGGTGTTGATCTGCGCATCGGAGCGCGCATAAAGCGCCTCGCGGCTTGTCAAAATCGCTTTCAGCTCGTCCATGGCCGCAGGGATGCCGGCCATGGGCCTCGTGTCGCCCTGCTCACGTACGCGGGCCATATGCTCCTCGGGCTTCGCCCTGAGCCATATCGTATGGAAGTGCCGCAGCAGGGAGTTGAACGTGTCCGGCTCAGACACAATTCCTCCGGCGACCGCAAGCATCAGAACATCATGCGTGGAAGCGACACGTTCCACCGCCTGCCGTTCGAGACGCCGGTAGCCGTCCTGGCCGTAAAGCGCCATGACCTCGGTCACCGGCATGCCGCTGATCTGTTCGATCTCCTCATTAAGCTCGACGAATGGTATGTCGAGCGCAGCTGCCGAAAGCCGCCCGAGTGTGGATTTTCCCGCGCCTCGCAGGCCGATCAGCGCAATGCGACGCGCCTTCTTGACGCTCGCCTGCTGCTGTGGATCAAGGATCTCGAAAACCTTTATCCGCTGTTCGCGCGTTGCGGTACGGAACAGCGAGGCCACGGCCGCGACGTCGGAATTCCATGGATCGTCTTCGCCGACGAGCCATTCTATGCGGTGGTCCAAGCGCTTCGGCGACCCGCTTGAGCAGCGCGATGGAGATGTTGCCCTCACCGCCTTCAAGCTGGGCAAGGTAGCGCAAGGAAACGCCTGACAGATCCGAAAGAACCTTGCGCGATATGCCCTTCCTGGCACGCGCCATGCGGACGCGCTCGCCGACCTTGGCGAGAAAATCGGTTTCTCCGGCATCCTGCTGCCCGGATGAAGGGGATTTGCTTCCCCTGAATGTCGTTATCTCATCCATCGCAAGGTAAGATTGACTGACGCAGCCTAATGGGTTGTCTATTGAAGACGCGAGGTTCGGCGGCGTTGCCGGAGGGACGATTTCCATCCTACCGGCAACTTCAAGCGTAAGCCGTTGTGCCCGGCGCAACATTGCGCGGCGTACTCTAGCATTATGATGCACTTTACTTCAACGGCCCCGTATTTTCGCCGCGTAAAGTGGCAGTATAGTGCTTGTTGGTATACTGCTTATCCACTATGGTTTTTCGCGGGCCAGCCGGCGCTGAGAACCGGACGAGGCCCGATATGGGGAGGAGTTCATGGACAAGCGAATTCTGGCCGCCTGCGCCCTATGGCTGAGCGCGTCCGCGGCCAATGCGGAGACCGATCAAGGTCGGGCTTCTGCTGCCTTATACTGGCGTCTATGCGGCGCTCGGAGAGGAGATCGAGACGGGCTTCCGGCTCGCGATCAAGCAGAATAACGACACCGGGCACACGATCGACATCGTCCGCGAAGACAGCGAGGCCAAGCCGCCGGTCGGTCTCGCCAAGGCCAGAAAGCTCGTGCTGGAGGATAATGTCACTGTCCTCGCGGGCGTGGTCTCTTCCGGCGTGCTCGCGGCGATCCGCGATTTCGTCGACTCGAGCAAGGTGCCGCTGATCGTCGCCAATGCCGGCAACGACGAAGCGACCGGCGCGTCCTGCAGCAAATATATCGTGCGCGTCTCCTTCTCGAACGCGCAGGTGAACCGGCCGATGGGCCAGTGGCTCTTCGACAAGGGCGTAAAGAAGGTCTATACGCTCGCGCCCGACTACGCGGCCGGTCGTCAGATGATCGACGCGTTTACCGCGACATTCAAGAAAGCGGGCGGCGAGATCGTCGGCGGCGATTATACGCCGTTCCAGAAGACCCAGGATTTCGGACCCTATCTGACAAAGGCGAAAGCGGCCAATCCGGACGGCATCTTCGTCTTCTATGCCGGCGGGGAGGCGATCTCCTTCGTCAAGCAATATGATTCCTTCGGCCTGAAAACCTCGATCCCGCTCTACGGCTCGGGCTTCCTCAATTCGCAGCTCTATCTTGCGGCCGAAGGCGACGCGGCGATCGGCACGATCACGTCGCTGCATTACGTTCCCACCCTGGACACACCCGAGAACAAGGCCTTCGTCGAGGCCTTCAAGGGAGAGACGAAGCGCGTTCCGTCCGAATATGGCGTTCAGGGATATGACGCCGGCCGGGCGCTGATCGAAGCCATCAAGTCCGGCGCAACCGACCGCGCGGCGATCGCCGCAGCGCTTTCCAAGGTCAAATACACCGGACCGCGCGGCCCCTTGCAGATCGACCCCGCCACCAACAACATCGTGCAGAACATTTATGTCTACGAGATCGTCAAGGACGGCAGCGGCGCCTTGACGCAAAAGGTTCTGAGCACGGTGAAGGATGTGAAGGACGAGCCGAACGGCTGCAAATTATAGAGCCGTATAGGGAGTGAGATCTTGCGGGCATCGGCCATGAGCCGGCGTCCGCCGGCAGATGCGGCTGCAGGAGACCGTTCATGGCCTCTGACGTTCAGTTCTGGCTCGAGCAAACGCTGAACGGCCTGCAGCTATCCGTCCTGCTTTTTCTCCTCTCGGTCGGACTGACCGTGATCTTCGGCCTGATGCATTTCGTCAATCTGGCGCATGGCGCGCTTTATGCGCTCGGTGCCTATGCGGGCGTAACCGCGTCGGCGTTCTTCGGCTCCTATTGGGCGGGGTTCGCGGCTGCGCCGATCGCGGTGATGCTGGCGGGCGTCGTGCTGTATCTCGGCCTGATCCGCCGCATGCGCGGAGCGGGACCTATGAACCAGGTTCTGGTCACCTTCGGGTTGATCTTCATCTTCATCGACCTGTTCCGCATCGTCTGGGGCAATTACGCGCTCGGTCTGCCGGAGCCCGCCATTCTGGAGGGACGAACCGAGTTTTTCGGCATCGTCTATCCGACCTACCGGCTTTTCATCATCGCCGTCGGCCTGTTGGTGATGGCCGCGCTCGCCCTGATCCTGTCGCGCTCCCAGATTGGCGCTATGATCAGGGCGGGCGTCGATAATGATCAGATGGCGGCCTGTCTCGGCATCAATGTCGAGCGGCTGTTTTTCCTGGTCTTCTGCGTGGGTTGCGCGCTGGCGGGGCTTGCGGGGGTCGTCGCCGCGCCGGTCTTCTCGGTGACGCCTGACATGGGCACGCAGATCCTCATCCCGACATTGATCGTCGTCGTCATCGGCGGGCTCGGCAGCCTTAAGGGCGCGGTCGCCGGTTCGTTCCTGGTCGGTTTCATCCAGACATTCGGCGCGGTGCTTGCGCCGCAGCTTGCGGCGGTCGCCGTCTATGCTTTGCTCGCCGCGGTATTGGTGCTCCGGCCCGCGGGTCTGTTCCCGGCGCGGGGTTGACGCAAGCGATGTTCCGCCAGACGCCGCTGAAATCTTTTACGATGATCGGGCTGCTCGTGGCGGGCGCTCTCTATGCCTGGGCGGGCGGCTATTTCGCGGGCGAGCTGGTCGTGCAGGCGGCGGGGCTGGCCATTCTGGCGATTGGCCTCGATCTGGCCGCCGGTTATGGCGGGATGATCTCGCTCTGCCACGGCGCGATCTACGGCGTCAGCGCCTATGTTTTCGCCGCGATGACCGTTCGCCTCGGCATCTCGCCGCTGTTGGCATTCCCCGCAGCGATCCTTGCGGCCGCGCTTTTCGGCCTCGCAGTCGGTGCGGTGACGTCCCGCACGAAGGGCATCTTCTTCATCATGGCGACGCTCGCTTTCGGCGAGATGGCGCACGCCTATGTCTTCGCCTCGACCACCTTCGGCGGGGACGACGGCCTGACCGGTGTGAAGCGTGTCGACCTATCCGCCATCGGCATCAACCTCCAGGATCCGCTGCAATTCGCCCTCTTCGCGCTCGTCGCATTGGCGGTGGCGTATTCGGCGGCGGCCTTCGTCCTGCGGTCCGGTTTCGGGCGGACGCTCGTCGGCATCCGCTCCAATGAGACCCGCATGAGCGCGCTCGGTCTGCCCGTATGGCGCTACAAGGCGGCGGCGTTCGGCATGTCCGGCGCAATCGCGGGCCTCGCGGGCGTGATCGCCGCGCAGCACCTGATGTTCGTGTCGCCGGAAATGCTGGTATGGACGGTTTCGGGCGAAGCGCTCGTCGTCGTCATCCTCGGAGGGCTCGGCACGCTCGCCGGCCCAGCCCTGGGTGCGGCGATTTTCGTGTTTCTCAAGCATGAGGTGAGCAGCCTGACCGACCATTGGCACATGGTGGTCGGCGTGGTGCTGATCGCCACCGTGATGAGTGGCGGGCGCGGCATTTTCGGCCAGATCGAGCATTATGCGGATCGCCACGCCGCCCGGCGGCAGGCCCGGCTCGATGCGGCGCCCGGCAATCTGCCCGGGGTGCTGCGGAGCAATTCGGAGGGCAGCAGCCATGCTTGAGACGGAGAGGCTCAGCAAATCCTTCGGCTCGCTGACCGCCGCCAATAATGTGTCGCTGCGCCTGGAGAAAGGCGAGCGGCGCGTCGTTCTCGGCCCGAACGGCGCGGGGAAAACCACATTGTTCAATCTTCTTGCCGGCGAATTGCGTCCGACCTCCGGCCATATCCGTATCGGCGGCGTTGACGTCACCGGACTGCCGGTCGATGCGCGTGCCCGGCTCGGCCTTGCCCGCTCCTATCAGAAAAACAATCTGTTCAACGAGCTGACGGTCAGGGAGAACCTGGCGCTGGCCGTCGCCACGGCGACCGGAGCCTCGTCGTGGCTGCTGAACGATACGCTCGCCGACCGGGCCATCGCCGACACTATCGACGAAGTCGCCGCACTCACAGCCTTGCGTGACCTGCTCGCCATGCGCGTCGACCGGATCTCCTACGGCGCGCGCCGTCAGCTCGAAGTGGCGCTCGCGCTCGCGACCCGCCCGCGCATTCTGCTGATGGACGAGCCCACATCGGGCATCGGCCCGGCCATGATCGCGGCATTCCACGGCCTGCTGAAATCCCTGCCCCGCGACCTGACGATCCTGATCATCGAGCATGACATGGACCTCGCATTCAGCGTCGCCGACCGCATCACCGTGATGAATTACGGCGAGGTCGTCTTCGAAGGCGACGTGGGCCAAACCCGAGCCAGCCCGCTGGTGAACGACATCTATCTCGGCGGGTCGCTGGCCCATGCTTGAGATCCGGCAGCTTGAGGCAGGTTACGGCGAAACGCAGGTCATTCACGGGCTGGATCTTGCTGTCGGCGCGGGCCGGGTCCTGGCGGTTCTCGGCCGCAACGGGGCCGGCAAATCGACGACGCTCAGGGCAGTGATGGGGCTGGTCAGGTCGAGCGGCGGTTCCATCGCCTTCGACGGCAATCCGCTCAAGGGGCGCAAACCGTTCGAAATCGCCGGACTTGGCATCGCCTATGTTCCCGAGACGCGCGATATCTTTCCATCGCTCACGGTGCGCGAGAATCTGGATATCGCGGCGCGCGGCGGCAGAGGACGCCCGTCCCGCTGGACGGTAGAGCGCGTGCTCGACTTCTTTCCGCCGCTCAAGGGCAGGCTCGCCAATGGCGGCAATGAACTCTCCGGCGGTGAACAGCAGATGCTGGCCATCGGCCGCGCGCTCGCGATAAATCCGCGCCTGCTGCTGCTGGACGAGCCGACGGAGGGTCTTGCCCCTATCATCATCCGCCAGATCCATGACAAGCTCAGCGAGCTGCGCGCCGAGGGCATGACGATGGTGCTCGTCGAACAGAATTTCGGCTTCGCGACCAGCCTTGCCGACGACGTGGTCATCATCGGCCGTGGACGGACGGTCTGGAGTGGTCCGCCGCAGGTGCTTCGCGGCGACAAGGCGCTGCAATCCCAATGGCTGGGTGTATAGATCGCGGGAAGCATGCATTATATTGCTACTAAGCGGTGCCAATCCCGTTGAACGAGGCTCTGTGGCGGTAAGACAAGCGATTTACCACCTCTTTAGCTCTGGCAATGTGCATCATAGCGCACTATAGTGCGCTATCGACCTTTTCGGAAAGCGCTCAATGAGCAAGGTCATCGACTTCCAGACGGATCCGAGCCGCTATCGTCATTGGCGCGTCGAGTATGATGGCGAAATCGCCATGCTGTTCATGGATGTGGACGAGGCCGGCGGCCTGTTCGAGGGCTATGAGCTGAAGCTCAACTCCTACGATCTCGGCGTCGATATCGAGCTTGCCGACATCGCCCAGCGGCTGCGCTTCGAGCATCCCGAAATCAAGGCGGTCATCCTGCAATCCGGCAAGGAGCGCGTCTTCTGTGCGGGCGCCAACATCCGGATGCTGGGCGGCGCCAGCCATGCGCACAAGGTCAATTTCTGCAAATTCACCAATGAGACCCGCAACGCGATCGAAGCGGCGGGCACGAGAATCCGGGCAATATTGGATCTGTGCGGTCAAGGGCGCGTGCGCGGGCGGCGGCTATGAATTGGCGCTCGCTTGCGACCACATCATCCTGGCCGACGACGGCGCATCCTCCGTCGCGCTTCCCGAAGTGCCGTTGCTGGCCGTGCTGCCCGGCACGGGCGGGCTCACCCGCGTCACCGACAAACGGAAGGTACGCCGCGACCTCGCCGACGTGTTCTGCTCGACCGAGGAAGGCGTCAAGGGCAAGCGCGCGAAGGAGTGGAAGCTCGTCGACGACGTTGTCCCGAATACCAAATTCGCCGAAACCGCGTTGACGCGCGCCAGGGAAATGGCCGCCAAATCAACCCGGTCCGCAGGCGCCAAGGGCATCGAGCTGACTCCGCTCGAGCGCAAATTCGACGATAAAGGCGGCGTCATCTATTCGACGCTCGAGGTCGAAATCGACCGCGGCAAGCGGCTGGCGACGCTCACCATCCACGGGCCGGAACGGGACGCCCCCGCTTCGATCGACGCGTTGCATGCCGAAGGCGCCGGAAGCTGGGTCCTGCGCGCCGCACGCGAGTTGGACGATGCGATCCTGCATCTCAGGAACAATGAATATGAGATCGGCGTGCTGGTCTTCCGCACGCAGGGCGATCCGGCGAAAGTCGCGAGCCACGAAAAGCTGCTGCTCGACAACCGGGATCACTGGCTGGCGAGCGAGATCCTGCTGCTCTGGAAGCGCGTGCTGAAGCGCGTCGATCTGACCTCGCGCTCGCTGGTCGCGCTGGTGGAGCCCGGTTCCTGCTTCGCCGGGATGCTCGCGGAAATCCTGTTTGCCGTCGATCGCTCCTACATGGCGCAAGGGCATTTCGAGGGCGACAACAGGCTGGCCGCGACCGTGACGCTGACGCGAGGGCAATTTCGGCCCCTATCCGATGTCGAACGATCTGACCCGGCTGCAAACGCGCTTTCTCGGCGAGCCGGCACAGGTCGATGTCGTCAAGGCGCGGATCGGCGAACCGCTCGAAGCGTCGCGCCGCCAGCCAGCTCGGCCTCGTCACCTTCGCCTTCGACGATATCGACTGGGACGACGAAGTGCGCATTTTCCTGGAGGAGCGCGCCAGCTTTTCGCCCGACGCCATGACCGCCATGGAGGCAAACCTGCGCTTCGCCGGCCCCGAAACCATGGAGACCCGGATCTTCGGCCGGCTGACGGCCTGGCAGAACTGGATCTTCCAGCGTCCGAACGCCGTCGGCGAAGACGGAGCGCTGAAACGCTACGGCACCGGCCGCCGCGGCGAATTCGACATGCGCCGCGTCTGATGCGGCCCCGGGACTTTGCGAATGGTCGATTTTCTAGCAGTACACTCCCTCTCCCACTGGGAGAGGGAGCATGTCGCAGGAAATCAAAAAAAGGCTCCCGGCATCACATTCTTCCTAGGAGAGGCCCAGTGAACGACTTGATCAACGTCGATTACGACACGCTCATTCCCAACAATGTCGGCCTCTCCTCGGACCGGCGCGTGCTGAAGGCGCTGGAGAAATGGCACCCAGGCTATATCAATTGGTGGAACGGCCTCGGCCCGGAGGGCTTTCAGGACAGCCTTGTCTATCTGCGCACCGCTATTTCGGTCGATCCCAAGGGCTGGGCCAAATTCGACTATGTGAAGATGCCGCAATATCGCTGGGGCATCCTGCTCGCGCCGCAGGTCGCGGATCGGCGCATCCCTTGCGGCGAGCATTGCGGCGAACCGGCCTGGCAGGAGGTGCCCGGCGAATATCGCGCCATGCTCCGCCGCCTGATCGTCATCCAGGGCGACACCGAGCCGGCCTCCGTGGAGCAGCAGCGGCATCTGGGCAAGACGGCGCCCTCGCTCTACGACATGCGCAATCTGTTCCAGGTCAATGTCGAGGAGGGGCGGCATCTCTGGGCGATGGTCTATCTGCTGCAGAAATATTTCGGCGCGGATGGGCGCGAGGAGGCGGACGATCTCTTGCGCCGCCAATCCGGTTCGGAGGAGGCGCCGCGCATGCTCGGCGCGTTCAACGAGGCGACGCCCGACTGGCTCTCCTTCTTCATGTTCACCTATTTCACCGACCGCGACGGCAAGATGCAGCTCGAAGCGCTGGCGCAATCCGGCTTCGACCCGCTGTCACGCACCTGCCGTTTCATGCTGACCGAGGAAGCGCACCACATGTTCGTCGGCGAGACCGGCGTCGGCCGCGTCATCCAGCGGACCTGCGAGGCGATGAAGGAGGCCGGCATCGACGACCCATACGACATCGCCAGGGTGCGCGCGCTCGGCGTGGTCGACCTGCCGACGATCCAGAAGAAGCTCAATCTGCATTACACGCTGTCGCTCGATCTGTTCGGCTCGGAAGTCTCGACCAATGCCGCGAATGCCTTCAACTCCGGCATCAAGGGCCGGTATCAGGAGACCAAGATCGGCGACGATCATCAGCTCAAGGACGGCACCTATCCGATCGTGCAACTCGTCGATGGAAAGAGTCGTGAAGACGGACGTCTCGGCTCTGTCGGCGATCAATATGCGGCTGCGCGACGATTACATCCGCGACGCATCCGGCGGGCTGAAGCGCTGGAACATCACCATCGAGAAATACGGCATTCCGTTCGAGGTGAAGCTGCCGCATGAGGGGTTCCACCGCCAGATCGGCACCTTCGCGCGCGGCGCGATCACGCCGGACGGCCAGGTGATCTCGGCGGACGAATGGAACGCCCGCAAGGACGAATGGCTGCCGAGCGCCGCCGACGGCGATTATATCGCGTCGCTGATGCGGCCGGTCTGGGAGCCGGGGAAATTTGCCGGGTGGATCGCGCCGCCAAAGGTGGGCATCGACAACAAGCCCGGCGATTTCGAATATGTCAAACTGCACATGGCGTAGAACGCGATGAACGCACCGCTCAAGCAGCATGTGATCGATCCCGAAATTTGCATCCGCTGTCACACCTGCGAGGAAGCCTGTCCCATCGGGGCGATCACGCATGACGAGATGAACGTCGTGGTCGATGCTTCCAAATGCAATTTCTGCATGGATTGCATCTCGCCCTGTCCGACCGGCTCGATCGACAATTGGCGCGTGGTGGCGACGCCTTATACGCTCGAAGAGCAACTGTCCTGGATGGAGCTGCCGCCGCAGGAGGATCTGGGCGAAGAGGGTGGCGGCGACAGCGCGATCGAGGCGCTTGACGATGAAGCGGCGGCGCTGCTGGCCGAGGCGCACAAGGGCGCGGGCGGCGCGGCGAAAGCGCCGGCTTCCGCGTCGAAGCCGAGCGTCAATCTGTTCACTCGCGCTCACCCCGCCATTGCGACGGTGCAGGGCAATTACCGGCTGACGGACGATGCTGCAGAAAGCGACATCCGGCACATTATTCTTGATTTAAATTCCGTAAACTTTCCGGTCCTGGAGGGACAGAGCGTCGGCGTCACGCCGCCGGGGACCGACGCGGGCGGACGGCCGCATCACATGCGGCTCTACTCGGTTTCCTCGCCCCGCGACGGAGAGCGGCCGAACACCAACAACCTCTCGCTGACCGTGAAGCGGGAGGAGCATGGCCCGTGTTCGAACTATCTCTGCGATCTCCAGAAGGGCGCGGCGGGTGGAACTGACCGGCCCCTATGGGTCGACCTTTCTGATGCCGAATGATCCGCATGCCAACCTGGTGATGATCTGCACGGGCACAGGGTCCGCCCCGTTCCGCGCCTTCACGATGCGCCGGCAGCGCACCCTAACCGCAAATGCGGGCAGCATGACGGTGTTCTTTGGCGCCCGTTCACCGGATTCGCTTCCCTATTTCGGCCCGCTCAACAAGGTGCCGGACGAGGTGCTCAAGAAGCATCTGGTCTTTTCCCGGCTGCAGGGAAGCGCAAAGGAATATGTGCAGGACCGGATGCGCGCCGAGAAGCACGCGCTTGGCGACGCGCTGCGCGCCAAGAACACACATGTCTATGTGTGCGGCCTCAAGGCCATGGAGGACGGCGTCGAACAGGCGTTTGAGGACATAGCGAGCGGAAGCGGGCTCGATTGGGCAACGCTTCGGGACGCGATGCGCAAGGATGGCCGCTACCACGTCGAGACCTACTGATGGGGTCGATGCAAGTAACCGAAACGACCATGCACGACTTGCACTTAAGTGCATCGGAATGCATAATAACGCATAATCGCCGCAGGCAGCGGGTGCGTGTGATGTCGCAGCAAGTTCTGAGAGACCTGGTCGGCTCGATCGCAGCCCTCCTTGGCCGCAAGGCGTTGAAATCTGATGCGCCGGAACCTTGCGAGGAACGAGATCCGCCCACGGATGCGCGCCCTCCTTCACCGCACAGCCCGCGTGCCGGAGACGAAGGCGGCCGTTGGCTGCTGGCCCACGAAGCGGGCGGATGGTTCGTCTACCCACCGCATGCCGACCATCGGCCGACCGTGTCGAAGGGCGAAGTCTACGTTCTCCATTTCCTTCCGGAAGAAACAATCGAATTCACCGGCCATTAAAATGCCGGACCATCCGTCCTAGGCTGCTGACAGCGATAGTATTGGGAGCCGTGCCGTGGGGGAATCCAACCAGAATTCTGCTCTTTACTTCGTCGATCGCCATGTCGGAGCCGGCAGGGGCGACAAGATCGCATTCCGCGAGGCGGTGGAGGGTGGACGCCAGCTGACCTACGCCGCGCTTGCCGAGCAATCGGCGCGGATGGCCGATCTCTATCGCCGCCACGATTTGCGCGCTGAAGACCGCGCCGCGATGATCGTGCTCGACCGGATCGAGTTTCCGATCATTTTCTGGGGAAGCATCAAAGCCGGCATCATTCCGGTGCCCTTGAACACGCTGCTTTCGCCGGATTATTACGAGATCATCCTGAATGACAGCCGCGCCCGCGCGCTGTTCGTCTCGGCGGAACTGCTTCCGGTCGTCGAGCCACTGCTGCCGAGGCTCCGTTTTCTGAAGACGGTGTTCGTGGTCGGCGGTGCAGCGGGTCGCGACCTCTCCTTTGCCGAAGAGCTCAAGGTGAGCGCGCCCTCGGACGTGGTCGAAGCCTCTCCGGATGCTTGTGCATTCTGGCTCTATTCTTCCGGCTCGACGGGGCGGCCGAAGGGTGTGCGCCACGTCCATGGCAGCCTCAAAGCCACGTCCGACACCTTTGGTGCGCAGGTGCTGGGCATCCGCGAAGACGACATCGTGATCTCGGCGGCCAAGCTCTTCTTCGCTTACGGCCTGGGAAATTCGATGACCTTCCCGATGGCGGTCGGCGCCTCGACGGCGCTGTGTCCGGGACGCCCGACGCCGGACGCCATGTTCGAAATGTTCGCGCAGATTCGCCCGACGCTGTTCTTCGGCGTGCCGACACTCTATGCCGCGATGCTTGCGCGGGCGGGCGGGCGGACGCCCGCCGGTCTCGACCGGCTGCGCCTCTGCGTGTCGGCCGGCGAGGCGCTTCCCGCCGAAATCGGCAAGGGGTGGAAGGCCCTGACCGGCGTCGACATCATCGATGGCGTCGGGTCCACGGAATTGCTGCACATCTTCCTGTCGAACGCGCCCGGAAATATCGTTTACGGAACATCAGGCATCGCGGTGCCCGGCTATAGAGTGCGGCTGGTCGGCGAAGGCGGCGCGGACGTTGGCGTCGGTGAGATCGGCGAATTGCTGGTTGATGCCCCTTCAGCTGCCGAAAACTACTGGAATCAGCGCGACAAAAGCCGGGATACGTTCGAAGGCCGCTGGACGCGCACCGGCGACAAGTATGAGCGGACAGCAGACGGGCGCTTCATTTATTGCGGCCGCACCGATGACATGTTCAAGGTGAACGGGATCTGGGTGGCGCCTTTCGAAGTGGAGCAGGCGCTGATTTCCTACCCTGACGTGCTGGAAGCGGCTGTCGTCGCCTGTAAGGACGAGAACGAACTCGACAAGCCGAAGGCCTTCATCGTGCTGAAGGAGGGCGCGACCGAGGAGGGTGTCGTCGAGCGCCTGAAGGATCACGTGAAATCGCGGATCGGCGCATGGAAATATCCACGCTGGTTCGAATTCGTGGACGAATTGCCCAAGACAGCGACCGGAAAAATACAGCGCTTCAAATTGCGCTGAGGAGGCATCGCATGGATTGGAACACGGACACGCTCATCCGAATCCAGGCGGGTGGCGCCGGGCTGGAAGCTGTCTGTGTCGGCCCCTCGCCTTCCGAGGCGCCAACAATCGTCATGCTTCATGAAGGCCTGGGCTGCGTGAGCCTTTGGCGGGATTTTCCGGACAGGCTGGCGCAGGAGACGGGGCATGGCGTGTTCGTATATTCGCGCCGCGGTTACGGCGATTCCGAGCCATGCACGCTGCCACGGCCATTGGACTATATGACGCGCGAGGCCATGGATGTCCTGCCGGAGGTGCTGGACGAAATCGGCCTGCGACGCGGCATCCTTCTCGGTCATAGCGACGGCGCTTCGATTGCCGCGATCTACGCCGGCAGCATCCAGGATCACCGCATCCGGGGCCTCGTGCTCATGGCGCCGCATTTCTTCACCGAGCCGATGGGCCTCGCCGCGATCGCAAAGGCGAAAGAGGCGTTTGAAACCGGCAATCTGCGCACCAAGCTCGCCGCATATCACGCGAATGTCGACAATGCGTTCCGCGGCTGGAACGATGCCTGGCTCGACCCCGCCTTCGTCAACTGGAACATCGAGGAGGCGATCGCCTATATTCGCGTGCCGGTCCTGGCGATCCAGGGCAAAAACGACCAATACGGGACGGACCTGCAAATCCAAGCGCTCGAGGAGCAACTCTACAGTCCCGTCGATGTCGAACTCCTGGACGAATGCCGTCATTCGCCCTTTGTTGACCAGCCGGAGCGAACGCTGGCCGTGATCGCGGATTTCGTGGCGCGCCTCGACCGCATCGAAGCGGCGAAGGCGGCGTGACAGCCATCGACCAATGGGGCGCGCTAGCCCCGTGACTTGGCCGCCCACGCCTCGATCTCGACAAGAAAATCGGGCGTCGCCAGGCCGGCAACGATCACCAGCGTTGAAGCAGGCTGAACTTCGTCGCCAATGACCGCTGAACGGGCGGCTCTGTAGGCTTCAATGAACCTGGAATCCGTAAGGTAGATCGTGAATTTGACGAGATCCTCCTTGACCATCCCATTTGCTTCAAGGCAGGCGACGACGTTGCGAAACGCTTGTTCGGACTGCTCTTTAATGCCGCCGGCAATTTTGCCCGCACTATCCATTCCGACCTGACCGGAGATCACCAGCCACTCGGAGTTGTCGGGAACCTTCACCGTATGGTGGTATTTGCCGACTGGCCTGTGAACTGTGCTCGGGTTCGACAAGGTGTTCATGCTTGTGCTCCGTGGGTTCATGCGCGCATGGAGGTTGCGGCGACGGACGGCGGTCTAGCTTTTCACCGCCCCGGCAGTAAGCCCTCCAACCATATAGCGCTTGAAGGTGTAGTAGATCGCGGCGGGAGGCAGCGCGTAAATGAGGCCCGTCGCCATCAGCAGTTCCCAGGGCGAATCGTCAGCGGCGAGGAAGTTGCCCAGGCTGACGGCCAAGGTGATGTCGGTGTCCTTCGATAGGAGAAGAAAGGCGAACAGATACTCGTTCCAGGCAAGCAGCAGGGCATAGGTGCCAACGGCGACAATGGAGGGCGTCATCAGCGGCAGATAGACCAGCCTGAACAGCTGGAGCGCCGTCGCGCCGTCCATGTAAGCGGCCTCGTCGAGCTCGACGGGAAGGTTATCGGATGCCTGCTTCAACACCCAGATGGCATAGGGCGAGGCAAGCGCCACCATCGCCAGGATGAGAGACCATTGGTTGTTGAGGAGGCCGTAGAGCCCCATCGTCCGATACATCGGCACGGCGAGAAACGCCGCCGGAATGAAATAGGTGAAGAGCGCGAGATTCATCACCGTGCGGCCGCCGCGCACGCGAAGCCGGCTGATGGCGAAAGCGGCGAAGGTGGCAATGAGGATGGTCAATATGCCGGTGGCGACGGCGATGAGCAGCGAGTTCCCCATCTGCTGCCAGAAATGGCTGAGATAGTAGTGCTTCTGCCCGAAGACGATCCGGAAATTATTGAGCGTGGGCTGTGCCGGCCAAAGGTTGCCGGCGAACGCGGATTCCTTGGCCGAAAACGCAAACAGCAGCATGTGGTAGATCGGCAGGATGGTCCATAGCAGCACCGGAATGCCAATCAGCAGAAGTCTGGCCTCATCGGCCACAGCGGCGAGCCGGGGTACCCTCATTTCGACAACCGTTTCATCATGAAATAAACCAGCGGCATGATGAGGGGCAACGCCACGATGATCGTCGCCATCGAAAGGTCGACGCGATCATATCGGAGATAGCGGATCCCCAGCGTCGCGAGCACATGGCTAAGATCCGCGGGGCCGCCGCCGGTCAGAAGATAGACGCTGTTGAAGTCGCCGAGCGTCCAGATCATCGAGAGGATGGTGCAGGTCAGATAGAGGCTGCGCATCGAGGGCCACGAGATGTAGCGGAATTTCTGCCAGCGGCTTGCCCCATCCACCGCGGCCGATTCATAGAGATCGGCCGAGATGGCCAGCCGCCCCGAAATCAGGATCAGCGTCCAGAACGGCAGCGATTTCCAGATATGCACCACGATCGCAAGCGTCAGCGCCAGATCGGGATTGTTGAGCCAGTTGGGTCCATCCTCGAGGGTCAGCCGGAAGATGAGCTGATTGATGATCCCCCATTCCGGATTGAGCATGAAGCGGAAGGAGAGGATGGTCGGGATGGAGGGCAGCGCCCAGGGCACAATGAACAGGACCGACAGCCAGCGGATCCAAGCCCGCGATTCGATGAAGAACCCGGAAAGGAACAGCGCGATGACCATCTTCAGATTGATGCCGATGATCAGAAACAGAAGTGTGTTTCGCACCGACCTGAGAAAGATCGGATCCGCGAAGAGTTCGACATAGCTGTGTGGCGCGCGTGCGAGCCAGAAGCCGTAAAGCACAGGGTAGAGGACGAAGACCAGGAAGATCAGCACATAGGGCGCGATGAACAACAGCCCCCAGAACTGCGCGGGGGAAAGTCCGAACCTGGTACTTTCCGCCGGAGTGCTGCGTTCGGCCTGTTCGATCGCGATCGTCGACATCGATTTATGCCCGAAATGAGGGATGCGGCCGCATCGCTGCGGCCGCAATATCGCAACTATCCGGCAACGGCCTTGATGCGGGCAATCAATTCGTCGACGGCCTGTTCGACCGGGACCTTTTCGTTCACCACGCGATTCATCGCCTTGGCCCACACATTCTCATTATTGAGGATAGTGAATTTATAGTTCTTCGTGAATTCGAAGTTCACCGTCCCGCTGGCATATTGCGCGTGCACCGCTTTCCGGTGCGGATCGGCCAGCCAGAACGGGCTTTCCTGCGCCGCCTTCATGACCGGGAACCAGCGGCCGAGCGCGCCTTCCACATAGGGCGTCAGGTTTTCCGGTTGCAGCAGGAAGCTCACGAATTCCTTCGCGCGGGCCTTGTTCTTGGCATCTGCAAAGACGACGCCGACTTTCACCGCCGTCCGGTACTGCATGGGCGAGCCGTCGGGCTTGTTCGGAAAGCCCGCCGTGCGGATGAGCTGGGTATAGTTCTTCTTCGCCACCTCGCGCTGTTCGGCCGGCAAAGCCTCGTTGTTGGCGTCGTCGAGCCATTTCGCCGCGATCGAGATGGTCGCATTATGCGTCATGATGGTCGTTTTATTGTGGAAGGCGACGTTGTTATCAGGGTCTTTCCAGCTCGTGGATGAAGGCGGAGTGCAGCCCTTCAGCGAAGGTGCGGTATAGTCTGTCAGCGCTCCGATCAGGCCCTGCTTGACCTTGGGATCATCGACCAGCAGCTTGCCGCTATCGTCAACGAGCTTGACGTTGTAGGCGTCCATGAACGTCAGGAATGAATAGAAGCTGTCGCTCGAATCCACGCCCATGGGCATGCCGATGGCGAAGTCACGCTTGCCCGTGGCCTTGCGCAGGGCGGGCTGGGCCTTGTCGCACCAGAATGCCCAATAGTCCTTCCAGCCTTTCGGGAGGTCGCTATCCTTGAAGCCCGCGGCCTCCAGCAGATCGCCCCAATATTGGATATGCATCGTCTGCTGCTTGATGGGAAAGGCGTAATGAGCCTTCTGCTTGGTCTTGTCATTATAGAGATTGGCCGTCTCCAGCGTATTGGGCGCATAATCCTTCTTCAGCGGTTCCACAACGCTGTTCAGATCCTCCAGCTTGCCCTCGAAGGCCCATTTGCCGGCCACCTGAAAGTCATAGACGTCAGCATAGGCCACATCGGGAGGCGAACCCGCATCCAGGGCAGACACTGTTTTAGGGATCATATCCTGGACGGCGTATTGCGACAGGTCGATCTTCACGCCCGATTTGGCTTCGTATTTCTTGATGGCTTCGAAAAGCGCGTCGTCCTCCGATTTGTAGAAGCCTTTGACCCACCAAACGGTCAGCTTGTCCTGCGCGAAGGCGGGGACCGCTGCGCTTCCCGCATACACGGTGACAATGGCGGCCGCGATCGCGATCCGCCCCCAAGAGACTCTCATCTATGTCCTCCCTCGCGCCCGCTCGTCAGAAGCACAGAAAGCGGGCGGCGTTTTAATTAAACGTTGAATTAATTCGAATTCGCGTGACCACTATGCTCTGGCTGCAGCATCACGGTCAAGCCAACCTAGGTCGTAGCCCGGCCCCATCTGACGGGCAAGTGACTGTCAACCTTGCCGAATATTCCGGGACCGATGCGTTGCCGCGCGGCGGTGTTAGGACACAGTATGGATGTCGACTCATGATCGAGGGGACACGCGATGAATGAAGCCGAACTCACGAAAAGATTGAGTGCCTGCTACACGGGCGTCGTGCATGACGTCATGCGTGATATGGGCCTCAAAAACTTCACTCTCCCCACCGAACTCCGGCCGATCCTTCCGGAGGTTCGTCTCGCTGGTCCCGTCTTCACCATCGAGGGCCGGGTCGATGCCGCCGCCGACGCGCACCAGACCCTCATCGAATGGACTGGGCTCATGTCGAAGGCCAAGCCGGGACATGTTTGGGTCAGCCAGCCCAACGATCGCGTGGTTGCGCATATGGGGGAGCTTTCCGCGGAAACGCTGAAAGGCAAGGGCGTGCTCGGATGTCTGGTGGACGGATATGTGCGTGACGTGGACTTCCTCCTCAAAATGGGTTTCCAGACATGGGCGCGCGGTTTCACTCCGCGCGATATTGTTGGGCACTGGCTGCCGACCGGCTTCGACGTTCCGATCATCATCGGGGATGTCACGATCAGGCCTGGGGACTTTCTGATCGCCGACCGCGATGGCGCCATATGCGTGCCTAGAGACGCGGTGCAAAAGGTGGTCGAAGCGGCCGAAGTGGCGATCTCGACCGAGAGCCAGGTCCGCAAGGCGATCCTGGAAGGCGTCGACCCCCAAGAGGCCTATCTACGGTTCGGGAAGTTCTGAACGGCGCCTTCGGGCCGAGTGATCGCCGCTTGACCGTGGCGTGCACTGCTTGGCGACGAGCCGAGCCGCGCGGCCGCACTCTGGATCGCGGCGAGCAGCCGAAGCGCGACGCGCGATGGCGACCCCGACGGCGGAAGCAGCGCATGCGCGGCGACAGGCGTGCGGGGCTCAAGGCGCAGCTTGACGATCTGCCGATCCGCCCCGTCAAGGAGCCAGAACGGATCGAGGATGGCCACCCCCGCCCCGGCTCGCACCAACGCGCAGGCAACCGACGACTGATTGACTTCCAGAGCGATGCGTTGCGCAATACCGGCCGCTCGAAAGGCCTGCTCGACCAAATGCCCCAGCGGCAGACTGCGGCTGAATGAGATCAACGGCACGTCGGCGAGGTCATGCGGCGTGACGCTGACCCGGCCAGCCAGGGCATGGCCGCTGGGGACGATGCAAACCAGATCGGCCGCTCCGAGCTCGACGATCCGGCCCTCCCTGACGCCGGCAGGCGACAGCGCTAGGCCGAAATCAACCTGCTCATTGTCAACTTTGGCCACGACGCTGAGATTGTCCATCGTATGGATGGTGATCCGCACATGCGGGCGCGTCTTGCGGAAAAGCGCGACGGCCGGCGGCACGAGATTGTCGGCAAGTGTCGGCGTGGCGGCGATGTGAATGGTGCCGACTTTTTGATCGCGCATGTCCTCGATCAGTCTGTTGACGCGCTCCACGCCTTCGAAAACCCGGTCGAGGTCGGCGATCAGCACGCGCGTCTCGGCGGTTGGCTGAAGGCGGCCCTGACGGCGAACAAATAGAGGAAATCCGGTAATTCCGGCGCTTTCGCGCAGCAACATGCTGACCGCGGGCTGAGAGACACCTAGTGCCATGGATGCCCGAGTCACCGACCCCCATTGGCTGACGGCGCGAACGACCTGAAGCTGACGCAACGTAAGCAACATAAGATCAGCTTATCATGAATTAATCTGGCGGCAATTGTCCTTAGGATTTCACGATGTTAGCGTTGTGATGCCCGCTAGGCCGAAGCCCGCCGGGCGGGAGCGGCACGCAATGAACATCGTTTCCGTCGAAACCCGAATTGTTTCGCTGCCGTTCACGATGGGCGGACCGCCATCGCTGTTCGCCGGACAGGTCTGGGATCACATGGAGATCCTGCTGGTCCGCGTCGAGACGGCGGACGGGTTCGTCGGCTGGGGGGAAGCGTTCGGTCACGCTGCGATCGCAGTCCACCAGGGCGGCGCTCGACACAATCGTCGCGCCGCTGGTGATCGGACGCGACAGCAGCGACATCGAGGGCATCACCCGCGATGTCCTTCCCGCAGTCCATCTTCTCGGCCGCAACGGTCCATTCGTGTTCGCCTTCTCCGGCATCGAAATCGCCCTCTGGGATATCAGGGGCAAACGCGCAGGCCAGCCGCTGCATGCCCTGCTCGGCGGTGGAAGCGGCCGCGGACCTCGAATGCTATTCCAGCCTGCTTCGCTATGGCGATCCGGCGCTGGCCGCGCGGAACACGGCGGATGCCTGCGCGCGTGGCTATCGCTTCATCAAGCTGCATGAGGTGACGCGGGAAGCCGTGCTGGCCGCGGGCGAGGCCGGCGCCGATGTGAACGCGCAGATCATGCTCGACGTCAATTGCGCCTGGACTCGGCGAGCAAGCCGCGGCGATGGCCGCCGCCATGCGCGACGACAAGCTCTTACTGGCTGGAGGAGCCGGTCTGGCCGCCGGAAGACTGCGCGGGGCTCGCCGAGACGCGCCGCTTCGGCATCCCGATCGCGGCGGGAGAGAACGTCGCCGGACGGTTCGGTTTCAAGTCTCTCATCGACGCCGGTGCGATCGACATCGCCCAGCCGAGCGTCACCAAGATCGGCGGCATCGGCGAAATGCTGGCCGTTATCGACCTGTGCCGCGATTCCAATGTCCAGGTCGTTCCGCACTGCCCCTATTTCGGCCATGGCCTGATCGCGACGCTGCATGTCATCGCGGCGCTCGCCCCGCAGGCGCCTGTCGAGGTGCTCTGGCTCGACATGGAGGCGCACCCGTTCCATGATGCTGTCCGCCCGGTCAATGGACGCCTGAAGGTGCCGCAAGGGCCCGGACTTGGCTGCGAGCCCGATCCCGCCGTGCTGGCGCGCTACACCAAGGGCGAGGTGACGAGGACAGGCAGTGGAGGCCGTTCATGAAGGTGACGCGCGTCGAAACCCGCCCGGTCGTCGTGAACCTGCCGAAGCCGATCGGCAGCGCGCTGGGCGAGATCAGCCGCTTCGGCTGCATCCTCGTTTTTGTCCATTGCGATAACGGCGTCGTCGGCGAAAACCTGATCTTCACCTTGAACAACCGCCGGACCAAGGTGCTGCGCGCCATGGTCGAGGAACTTGCCGACCTGCTGATCGGACGCGATGCGGGCCTGATCGCGGAGTTCGGGGCGCGCGCCTGGCGCGACATCAATTTTCTCGGCCATAAGGGCGTGCCGGTCGTCGGCATCTCGGCGCTCGACGGCGCGCTGTGGGATGCCTACGGCAAGTCCATCGGCCAGCCGCTGTTCCGCATTCTCGGCGGCGCGCGAACGGAGATTCCCGCCTATCACAGCGGCGGGCTCTGGCTGTCCTATTCGGACGCCGATCTCATCGAGAAGCCGGAGCGCTTCGTCGCCGAGGGGTTTCGCGCCATCAAGATGCGGCTCGGCTCGGCCGATCCCGAAGCCGACATCGCGCGGGTCGCGCCTTGTCCGCAAGACCATCGGCCCCGGCATCCGCCTGATGGCCGACGCCAATCAGGGGCTGTCGGAATCCCAGGCGATCCGCCTCGGCCGCCGCGCTGGAAGAGTTCGACCTCACCTGGTTCGAGGAGCCGCTGCCGGCCTGGGACCTGGAGGGCCTCGCGCGCGTGGCGGCCGCCCTCGACACGCCGATCGCCAGCGGCGAGACCGAATATACGCGCTACGCGCTTCCGCCAGATGCTGACGCTGCGCAGCGCCGACATTCTGATGCCGGATCTGCAGCGCGTCGGCGGCGTCACCGAATTCATGCGCGTCGGCCATATGGCGGAAAGCTACGATATTCCCGTTTCCAGCCATCTGTTCCCGGAGACGAGCCTTCAGGTTCTCTGTGCGCTCTCGAACGCCAATTTCCTCGAATACATGCCCTGGTTCTCGGAGCTCTACCGCGAAACCATCGAGTTCAGGGACGGCAACGCCGTCGTTCCCGAGCGGCCGGGCTGGGGCTTCACTTTCGACCTCGACCGCATCGCCCATTTGGAGGCTCGCAACTCGTAAGGCAGACTGGCTAAGGGCAAAAAACCAAGCCCGAAAAAATCAGGAGGAGGAAACCAATGAAAATCAATCGCCGCGAATTCACGATCGGCGCTGCCGCAAGCGCCACGGTCCTCGCCGCCCCTGCGCTCGCGCAGACCGAGCCGCTGCGCATCGGCTGGCTCGCGGCGCTGACCGGCCCAAGCTCGGCGCCGGCGATCGGCTTCAATCGCGGCGTGCTGTTTGCGACCGAGGCGATCAATGCGGCCGGCGGCGTCAAGGGCCGCAAGATCGAGATCGTCACGCGCGACACGCAGGGCGACCCGACCAAGGCGGTGAATGCGACGCAGGAACTGATCAGCTCGGCGCGTGTCCATGCCGTCTGGGGGCCGACCAATTCGGGCGAGTCGCTCGCGGTGACGCCGATCATGGCGCGCTCGAAAATGCCGAACATCCACCCTTGCGTCGTCGACAGCCTGATCGACCCGCAAAAATTCCCCAACGCTTTCCGCGTCTCGCCGTCCAACACGCAGTGGGATGACGCGGTAAGGGGCTACACGCTGAACATCCTGAAGGCGACCAAGGTCGCCGTGATCGGCGATACGACCGGCTATGGCGTTGCGGCGGTCAAAGCCTCCTCTGACGGTCTCAAAAAGGACGGCGCGGAAGTCGTCTATCAGGCCAATATCGATGCCACGCAGCCGGACATGACGCCGGATTTGCTGCGCGCCCGCAATGCCGGCGCCCAAGCCATCGTGGTCTGGAGCACCTCGACGGGCATGGATGCGCGGCTGTTCAACACCCGCGCCGCCATGAGCTGGGATGTGCCCTTTGTCGGCCATCCCTCGATGTCGTCGGGCGACATCGCCAAGCTCGTCGAGAAGCCGGAGAACTGGAAGAAGGTCTACGCCGTCGGCTATCGAAGCTGCAGCTATGACGAGACCGGCAAGCTGCCCGCCGCGGAGCGAGGAACTGGTCGCCAGGCTGAAGGGCAAGGTCGATCTGTCGGACACGCTGCTCTGGTGGGTTGCGGGCGGCATCGACGCGATCAATCTGATCGCCAAGGCGGTGGAAGAAACCGGCTCCAGCGAGAGCGCCGACATCATCAAATACTGGAACAGCCTCAAGAACTACCCCGGCTATTTCGGCGAGTACACCTATACCGAAACGAACCACAATGGCTATCCGGCGGGCGATGTCGTCATGTCCGACGCCAGCTCGGCGAAAGAACGGCACCTTCAAGCTCGCGCCCGGCTATACGGGCTGACGCAAACCGGATCGGCAGCTGATGCTTGCTTCGATAATCGCCTCGGGTCTCGCGGTGGGCGCGATCTACGCGCTCATCGGCGTGACCTACAACACGATGTTCATGACATCGCGGGTCATGAGCTTCACCGCCGGCCAGCTCGGCATGGTCGGCGGCGTGCTCGGCTCGCTCTTCGCGCTGCGTCTCGGGCTCCCCGTGCCCTTGGCGCTGCTCGCGACGCTCGCCTGCGCGGCGCTGATCGGCGTCATAACCGAGTTCGTCGCCGTCCGCCCGGTGCTGAAAAGCCTCGACCAGCATCTCTATGTGCTGTCGACGCTGGCGCTGGCGACCATGATCCAGCATATGGTCGCGGTTAAATGGAGCACGGAGCCGCAGCCCTTCCCGCAGGTCTTCGGCTTCGCGATCGCGGGGATCGAGGAGAAATTCTGGCTGCCGGTCGCGACCTGCCTCCTCACCATCATCGCGCTTGAGGTGCTGTACCGGCGCACCCTGGTCGGCCATGCCTTCCGCGCCGATCGCGGAAGATAATTTCGCCGCGCGCGCGCTGGGCCTGCCGGAGCGGAATTTGCGCATGGCGAGCTATGCGCTTGCCGGCGCGATCGGGGCGCTCGCCGGTTTCTCGGGCGGCCTGCTGCTGCTGGCGTTCGTCGCCAACGGGCCGCTGCTCAATTTCTACGGCTTCGTGCCCGTGGCGCTGGGCGGCCTCGGCAATAATCGCGGCGCCATCGTCGGCGGCTTCGGGCTTGGCCTGTTTCAGCAGGCGGCAAACTTCCTCGTCGGCGGCATATTCTCCTCGGTCGCCGTCTTCGCCCTGTTCATTCTTATCCTGCTGCTCGCGCCGCAGGGCCTGTTCGGCGCGCCCGCCGCGCGGAGGGTGTGATGGCGGACGGCTCACCTTCGCTCGCATCGACGCTGACCGCGCCGCAGCGCAAAGTCCGGCGTCACGCCGCAACGCTTCCGATCGTTGCGATTTTCCTTGCCGCGATGCTGGTGCCGTTCATCGGCAATGATTATTGGGTTCTGATCGCCAGCCGCGCCGCCATCTATTGGATTCTGGTCTCTGGCCTCAATCTGGTCGTCGGTTTCGCCGGGCAGCTTGCCATCGGCTATGTCGCCTTGCTGACCCTCGGCGCATATACGACGAGCGTTCTGGTTGCCGGCAATGCCGCGCCGCCGATCCACCCGTTTGCCGCACTCGCGATCGCCGCGGTGGTCGGCGCGATCGCCGGAGTGATCACCGGGCTTCCCGCCTTGCGGCTGCGTACATTCTACTTCGCCATGACGACGCTCGGCTTTGCCACCATCGTCACGCAGGTGGCGCTGGCCTGGCAGAGCGTGACGGGCGGCGGGATCGGCCTGCCGGGACCTGCCCTGCCCGCGCCGTTCGACACAGCCGGTGGCTTTTACGGCTTTTGCCTCGCCGTGGCGGCGTTCTGCACCTGGCTGACCTCCAACGTCGCGCATAGCCGCTATGGGCGCGCGCTTGTGGCCGTCCGCGATGCCGATGTTGCCGCGGAAGCCGTGGGCATCGTCAAGTCGCGGCTGCTGGTCATGATCTTCCTGTTCGAGCGGCGCGACGGGTGCGCTGGCAGGCGGACTGTTCGCGTCGCTGCAGACCTACATCACGCCCGACGCCTTCACCTTCGAGCTATCGGTCCTGTTCTTCATCGCGATCCTGATCGGCGGGCGCGGATCGATCCTCGGCCCGCTGATCGGCACCATCGTCCTCACTCTGCTGCCGGAATTTGCCGCCCCACTCGCGGCGTGGTCGACTTTTCTCTATGCGGCGCTGCTCCTGGCTGTCGTCCTCGCGGCGCCGGGCGGCATTGCGGCATTGCTCGATTTCGGAGAGCCGCAAGCCATTGCTGGCCAACCGCGCGATCGAACCGCGGCCCGAATTGCTCCGCGCGCTGCTTCCCGCGCCGGCGCAGCCGGCCGAACTTGCGCTTGACGGCCTTTCGCTCAGCTTCGGCGGCGTGCGTGCCGTCGATGGCGTCGATCTGACCGTCAAGTCCGGGCAGATCCACGGGCTCATCGGCCCGAACGGCAGCGGCAAGACGACGACGCTCAATATCATCTCCGGCTATTACCGGCAGGATGCGGGCACGATCCATCTGGCGGGTGAAGTCCTGCCGCCGGGCGCCTCGGAAAGCCGCTGCCGTCTCGGCATCGCACGGACCTTCCAGACGCCGCGCATCGTCGGCGAGGCGTCCGTCCTGCGACAATGTCATGATAGGCGCGACGCTCTCGGCAAAATCGGGCTTCGGCGCTGCATTGCTCAGCCTCCCCGCGAGCCGGCAGGACGAAGCCGACGCACGCGAGCGCGGCCTTGCAGCCCTCGGCGCCGTCGGTCTCGATGGCCTCGCGAATGTTCGCGCCGACCGCCTGCAGCACAGCGAGCTGCGCTTCCTGGAGATCGCCCGCGCGCTGATGTCGAGACCGGCGTTCCTGCTGCTGGACGAGCCGGCGGCGGGGCTGTCGGGTGAGGAAATCGCCCGGCTCGCCGAACTCGTCACGGCGATCAGCCAGCGCGGCGTGGGCGTATTGCTGGTCGAGCATCACACCGACCTGATCTTCGACATCTGCCAGCATGTGACCGTGCTCAATCTCGGCCGTGTGCTTGCCGCGGGAACATGCGGGGAGATCCGCGCGCATAAGGAGGTGATCAGTGCCTATCTCGGAAGCTGAGCCGCTCCTGCGTGTCGAGGGCCTCGTGTCGGGCTATGACAAGGTGCTCGTGCTGCACGGCGTCGATCTATGGCTCGCAGCCGGCGAGGTCGTCGCGCTCCTCGGGCCCAATGGCGCGGGCAAAACGACGCTGCTGCGCGCCATCTCCGGTCTTCTGCCCTGGACCGCAGGGGACGTGTCTTTCGACGGCCGGAGCCTCAAAGGCGTCGGCCCGCGCGCGACCGTGAAAGCCGGGCTTGCCCATGTCGTCGAAGGGCACCGGATTTTCACGCAGCAGACGGTGGCCGACAATCTCCTGCTCGCCGGCTACGACCTGCCCGCGGGCGAGCGATCCGCGCGGGTCGAGGAAGCCTTAGCCTATTTTCCGGAGATCGCAGACAAACGAGCGGAGCGGGGAGCGACGCTGAGCGGTGGTCAGCAGCAGATGCTGGCCGTCGCCCAGGGGCTGATCCGTCGGCCGCGACTATTGATGCTGGACGAGCCGTCGGCCGGCCTGTCGCCGGTGCTTGTCGACCGTGTTCTGTCGGTGGTCAATCGGCTCAGCGAGGCCGGGACGGCCGTATTGCTGGTCGAGCAGCTCATCGCGAAGGCCCTGGCGGTCGCCAATCGAGTCTACGCGCTGTCGCAGGGGAGGATCGTTCTGGAGGCTGCGGCCGATGCGGAGAATCTGAACGACCGCCTCGAACATGCATATTTCGGCGCCTAGAGCGCGATCAGGAAAAGTGGGATGATCCGGTTTTCCGTCCGATCGCGCGACCAGCAAAGAATTGAGAGCGGGCCTCCCGGCTTCGATGTTTCCATTTCAACCGATCCCGCTCCAGACGCCTGCCCGCGCCGCGGTGCCGTGAACTGACAAACCGTCAATTGCCCATGGCGGCCAGCAGGTCGACGGGCTCGAAAAGCGGCATCAATCTGACGGCAACGGCATCTCTCTTCGCCATGCGCTGGACCATTTGCATGCCTCGGTCGAACTGATCCATGAGCGGCGGCATCGGTGTGAGCGGCTGGTCGAGCGGCAGTGTGAAATCGTCCCAATGGATCGGGACGACGAGCTTGGCTCCCGTCGCCTGTACGACCTCGCGCCAATAGTCCTCGGCAAACTGGTCGCTTTGCTTGCCCAGCACGCCGACGCCGAGGAACACGATATCGGCGCGCGCAGTCTTGAAAATTCCCGGAATGAAGTTGGCGCTCGGATGGATGAGGATGCCGCGGCCGCCATGTTCGACCAGGAATGAATAATTGCCGCCTTCGCGATACGCATTGCCCCTTGCCGGGGTATGGAGCGGGCCGGTGATCTCGCCCTCGAACAGCGCACCGGGCGAATGGGGAGATTTGAAGATGGTGACCTTGAACCGGCCGAAAGTGAAGCTCTCACCGCCCGCGACGACACGGATGCGGTCTTCGGGAAACGCCTCGCCGCGTCCGATATTGGCCGTCGATTCCGAGCCTATCAGCAGCGCGCCGGTTCGTTTGGCGACGGCAGCGGAGTCCATGGCATGGTCATAATGCGAATGGGCGACCAGCACAGCCGCGAGCCTGCTTACATTCGCTCTGCTCAGCGCATGGTCGATCCGTGCTGCGTCGGGGCCGATCTTGCCGGTTAGAAGCTGCCACTTTCCCGGCCGGGAAAAAAAGCCGTCCGTCATGATGGCGGTCTCGCCGTCATCGAGAACGATGGTGGTCGTGCCGAGAAATCTCGCTGTCAGCCGGCCGGTCGCCGGAAGCGGTCGAACGCAGTTCGAGGGAGGCATACGGCGCGAGGGAAGGGTGCGAAAGCAGGCGATAAGCCAATATCCCGAGACCGATCAGGACACCCGCCAGTACGATCAGGGCAACCCTAATGAATCGCCTCATTTCCTTAGTCCCGCCGTTGCCGCCTGCAGGCGAGGCGCGGCATCGATGGCTCCTGCTTGCGTCGCCTCAATCCTCGCGCTTTCGCTCGGGCAGTGCCACGCCGGCCGTCTGCGCGTAGAAGCGCGCGACGGACGCGTCATCGTCGCTGCCCATGCCCGCCGCCGACGTCATGGTGAAGAGCTGCAGCGCTGTCGCCGCCATGGGCACCGGGAAATTGGCCGTGCGCCCCATATCCATGACGATGCCCAGGTCCTTGGTGAAGATATTGACCGCCGACAGCGGCGTGTAATCCCCTTCCAGCACATGCGGGATGCGGTTCTCGAACATCCAGCTATTGCCTGCCGCTTGGGTGATGACCTCGTAAACCTTGCCGATGTCGAGCCCCTGCCTCGCGGCAAAGGTAATCGCCTCGCAGGCCGCTGCGATATGGACGCCCGCCAGGAGCTGATTGACCATCTTGAACGCCGCCGCGATGCCGGGCTCCGACCCGAGTTCGTGTACGGTCTGAGCCATGGCGGCAAGTGCTGGGCGTGCCTTGTCGTAAGCCGCCGGACGTCCGGACGTCAGGATGGTAAGCGCGCCTTCGGCCGCACGCTTGGCGCCGCCGCTTATCGGTGCATCGAGATAGTGGCGGCCCGTGCTTTCGAGCCGCGAGGCAAGAGCACGCGCGGCATCCGGCGCCATGGTCGCGCAGGACACGAAGACTGCCCCTTCCGGCATTGCCGCGGCGCAGCCTTCCGGGCCGAAAAGCGCAGCTTCCGTCTGCGCGGCGTTGACAACGACGCTAACGACGATGTCGGCCCCGCTAGCCGCCTGGGCAGGCGATGCCGCGCCCTGCCCGCCCGCCGCCACCAGCCGGTCGACTGCCGCCGAGGCTATATCGTAGCCGGCAACATCGAAGCCAGCCCTGACGAGAGACGTCGCCATGCCCAGCCCCATGGCGCCGAGGCCGATGACTCCGGCCCTGCCTTTTTGCGTTCCGTTCGGCGATGACATACGGACTCCTTAAGCGATGGCGCGCAACGGGCCGCGGCGAAAATGATGCAATCCCGCCGCCCATCATTAGGCGAATGATAGCACTTGCATAGCCGCAAATTTAAGATGCGGAGCCCGGCAGTTGAACAGATTTCGCCGACCTCACGGCCGAGCCAATGACCGTCGCTTATTCGCTTCCTCGCCGGCTGACTACGAGCCGGCCGGATTGCGTCTCCTCGACAGTTAAATTGACGCCGTAAAGTTCACTCAACCGCTGCGGCGTAAGCACCGCCTTCGCCGAACCGGTCTTGAACTCCTTTTGCGGGGTCAGCGCCGCGACATGATCGGCAATATCGAAGGCTTGTTCGGGTTCGTGGGTGGACAGCAATACGGCGAGGCCCCTGGCAGCCATCTCCCGGATCCTGTCGAGCACCAGGACTCTGTTGCCGAGATCGAGACTGGCCGTCGGCTCATCCATGATCATGATGCGCGCCTCCTGCGCCAGCGCCCGTGCGATCAGCGCAAGCTGCCGCTGTCCGCCGGAAATCCGCATTGAGTCCCGATCTGCCAGGGAGGCGATGCCGAGAGCGGAGAGTGCCGCCATGGCGTTTGCATAATCGTGCTGGCTGGGCTGGCCGAACGGGCCGAGATGGGCTGTCCGGCCCATGATCACCAGATCGAGGACCGTATAGGCGAAGGCGGGCGGATGCGCTTGCGGGACATAGGCGATATGGCGCGCGACCTGGGCGCGCGACAGGCCGGTGAAATCCTCGCCGCCGATTTGGACAGTGCCGGCCAGAGGCGGGATCAATCCCAGAAGCGTCTTGAATAGCGTGGTCTTGCCGACGCCGTTCGGGCCGAGCAGGCAGGTCACCTGCCCGGCAATCAGCGAGAGGTCGATCCCGCTGGCCACGACCGTCTGGCCGTAGCCGATCGACAGCCCGCTCGCTTCGAGCGCGGTCATTGCCTGCCCTCCCTGCGTCCGCGCGCCAGCAGCCATAGGAACGCGGGACCGCCGACCAGCGCCGTGAGCACGCCGAGGGGAATCTCGATCCGGGCGGATGAACGGGCGAGGGTGTCGATCGCCACCATGAACGCCGCACCCAGAAGAATGGCGGCGGGCAGCAGCCGATCGAAACGCGGCCCGACGAGAAGCCGCGCCATATGCGGCACCATCAGCCCCACCCAGCCGATGACGCCGGAGATCGCGACCACGCTGGCGGTGACGAGGGTCGCGGCGGCGATCACGATGACCCGCAGCCGGCCCACATCGACGCCGAGCGCCCGGGCTTCGTCATCGCCGAGCGACAGCACCCCGATCCGCCACCGCAGCAGAATAAGCGGCGCGAGCCCCAGAACGACCACCGGCGCGACGGCGGCCACATCCACCGCCTTTACGCCTGCAAGGCTGCCCAGCAGCCAGAAGGTGATGGCGGGCAATTGCTCATAGGGGTCGGCCAGCACTTTGACGAGCGAGATCGCCGCTCCGGCGAGAGCGCCGACAACAATTCCGGCGAGGACGAGCACCAGCACCTCGCCGCCCGATCTGAGCGCATGCGCCAGGCCGATGACGATAACGACCGTCATGAGGCCGGTGCCGAATCCCAGAAACTGGATGGCCGCGACCGGCAGTCCGAGCAGGATGCCGAGCACGGCTCCGAGACCCGCGCCGGTCGACACGCCGAGAATATCCGGCGACACGAGCGGATTGCGGAAGAGGCTCTGATAGGCCGAGCCGGCCGCCGCGAGCGCCGCTCCGACAAGCGCGGCGGCCATGACGCGAGGCAGCCGGATCTGGAACAGCACCGTGTCGACCGGTCCGGTGTCGGTCGCGCCGGCAAGGTATCGAATGATTGCTAACGCCACATCTCCGGGCGCGATGCGATAGGGGCCGATCCCGGCGGCAAGCAGCACCGTCGCAACAAGCAGTCCTGCCAGGAGGAAATAGATCGCCGGCCCGCGCAACGCTAATGCCCCAAATCCGAGGTTCGCCTCATGTCCCTAGTGGTTCGAATCTAACGCTTCGAACCGCTAGGCTTCTTTGCTGATGGATCAAATTTTCATGACATTTTAATACTTTAGCTAAATCCGACGAAACCGCACGAGGGATTCAAATGTCACGTTTGATCCACTAGCGAACTTCGGATTCAATGGAAAGGAATATGCCGCCAATCTCATGAGCCATCGAGCAGACGGTCCACATCGGCATCGGTGATTTCGACCTGATAGAACAGCTTGTAGAAGGCGCGAATTTGCTGGCGGAGATCGCCCGGCGCCTGCTCCGGATAAAGCTTGTGCAACAGCCAGGTGAGGCCGATGAGCCGGTTCACCGAGGGCGGCGAATCGATGAAACCATATGGCAGCCTGGGCGCCGGGAATACGCGGCCGGCCGCGACGGCGGGCACCGGCTGCCATACC
Organism: uncultured Alphaproteobacteria bacterium; assembly: GCA_963842775.1. Classification (GTDB taxonomy): domain Bacteria; phylum Pseudomonadota; class Alphaproteobacteria; order Rhizobiales; family Rhodomicrobiaceae; genus R-RK-3. Next base: position 472,500 of record CAWJHQ010000002.1, read on the forward strand.
GGCTTGCCGCTCACAGCGCGCGCGAAAGCCTGGTCCAAGGTGATGATGGTGTCCGGCGCCCAGGCAATGACTTGCTCCGGCGAGACATTGACGATGCCGCCCTTTTCCCTGAGGCCTTCCGCGACATTGACCGCTCCCACCCTCTCGATGATCTCGGTGTTGATCGAGCCGCGCGTGCCGGTCTCTATACCTTCCGGTCCGCGCGCCAGATAGACGCGTGGCCGCTTCGCTGCAGGGACGCTCGCAACGACCTTGTCGACCGCCGCGAATGTCTCCTCCGCCGCTCGCGCCAGCGCCTCGCCGCGTTCTTTGACGCCGAGTATATCGGCGACGAGGCGAAGCGCCGCAGCCGTGTTTTCGAAGCGGCCGTCGATCAGCAGATAGGGAATGCCGGTTTGCGCCTGCACGCGGTCGGCGAGCGAGCGGTAGGTATCGTTGATCGAACCGAAATCGATGACGAGGTCCGGCTTGGCTGCGATCAGCCGTTCGAGGTTGAGCGTATCGCCCCTGCCTGTCAGCCGCCCCAGCTCCGGAAGGTCGCGCACCGCAGGCAGCAGGAACGGTTTCTCCGCGTCGCGCGGCGCTCGCACCCAGCCGATCATCGCTTGCGGCGCGAGGACATAAAGCAATGTCGAGGCCGGCGGCCCGGCAGTGAACACCCGCGTCACGGTGTCGGGGATTGCGACCTGACGCCCGGCGGAATCCGTGACGGTTCTGGCGAAGGCAGGCATCGCACCCAGAGCAACCAGCCCGATCAGGGCGCTGAGCGCGCGGCGGCGGCTGAAGATGATCATGGATCTCCCACATCGGAATCGCCGGGCGTCGGCGGTGCGAGCGGCGTGAACAGGCACCGATCCGGCTTCAGGTCGATAAGCGGCGTGCCGTCGACGCAATCGAGCCCGCGCACGAACAGTGTCGTCCCCTCGATCCGCTCCAGCGTGACGATGGAGGTGCCGATCGGATTGGGCCGCACGGGCGAGCGCAAGGCGAAAGTGCCGCGCGTCGTGCCGTCATTGCGCGGGCTTTGGTGCGTAAGATCGCGCCGCGAGCGGTGCAGCCAGTAGAGCACTTCAATCCGCTTGAACTCGTCGATGCCCTCCAACGCCTCCGCCCAAGGCTCGAACACGTCAATCCGGCAGAGCGGCCCGTCCAGCCGGCCCTGGCGAGGGCAGTCCGCGCGGGACGTCCAGGGCGTATGGATACGGCCGATGAAGATCAGCCCGGCATCGGTCGCCTCTGGTGGTGCGACGGCGCGTTCCGCCGCGCGGATCTCGTCCTTGCGCACCATGGCCGTCAGTCGCCGACCGCGACCAGAACGTCGGACGCCTTGATGACCGCGATGGCCGGCTGGCCCTTCGCGAGCTTCAGCTCGTCGACGGCCTCATTGGTGATCGACGCCGTGATGACGGTGCCGCCAATATCGATCTGGACATGCGAGGTGGTCGTCCCCTTCACTACGTCGACGATAGTGCCGTTGAGCTGATTGCGTGCGCTGATCTTCATAATCTCGTCCTCAATTCCGAGTGTTCGCTGGCCATGACTATACGGCATATAATCGTGCTACACGACGCTATGCGAGCCTTTTCATGACGATAAATCCGTCGTCACGTCGAAAAGCGCCAATACGCCGGGGCGTGAGTGCATTATGGATGCCTTCATCGGAACCTCCCGGAGCACGTCATGTCCAGGGGTGTGTCGCCGATGGCGTGCCGCTGAGTTACGGCTTCAGGCGCACGATGTTGCCGCCACTTCGTTCCATGTCCTTAAGCGCTTGGAGGAGTTGCTGCTGCGTGAAGGGCTTGTTGAGCACGCCTGCATGTTTGAAAGAGTTGGGCAGGTTCTCCCGCCCATAGCCGGTCACGAAGATAAAAGGAATGTTGCGCCGGGTGAGCGCGGCAGCAATCTCGTCCACGGGACGGCCGTGCAGATTACCGTCGAGCAGCGCCGCATCGAAATCGTTGCGTTCGATTGCCTGGAGCGCTTCCATCTCCGTGCCGACCGGCGGCGCAACCTCGGCTCCTGCCCTCTCCAAACTGCCGGCAATATCCAGGGCTATCAGCGGCTCATCCTCGATCACCAGGAAGCGTAGTCCGGCAAGCATCGGGCGGGCGCCGATCTCCGCCCGGCCTTCCTGCGCCGGTGCTGCAGGGCTGGCTCGGTCCGATGGGGGCAAATGCGACGGCCGCTCGGTGGACGCAGAATGGGATAGAGGCAACATGATTTCCCAGGAAACGCCCTCCGCCTCATAAAGCATGTGCGCACTGCCGCCTTCGCCCTTGGCGCTTTGCTCGATAAGAGTTGTCCCAAAGCCGCGTCTGCTGGGAGCGGACACGGCTGGCCCTCCGCGCTCCGCCCATTGCAGTTGAAGGACGTCTCCCTTTACCGTCCAGCTCACGGTGACGGTTCCCTGCGCGGCAGAGAGCGCGCCGTATTTTGCGGAATTCGTGCCAAGCTCGTGCAGCATCAATGCGAGGTGCAAAGTCAGTTGCGGCCCCAAGAGGACGCCAGGACCCCACGCCCTCAATTTGCTTTCGTTGGCCGCCCACTGCGAGAGCTGGTCCTTGATCAACTCGCGCAAATCGGCGCCTTGCCAGGTTGCGTCAGTCAGAAGGGAATGGGCGCGTGCCAGGGATTGAATGCGTCCGGCAAAGCGAGGCGCGAAGTCGGCCAGGTCCTTGGTGTTCCGTAGCGTTTGCTGCGCGATCGCCTGCACGCTTGCGAGCGTATTCTTGACGCGATGATTGAGTTCGCCGAGCAGAAGCTGTCGCGTCGCTTCCGCCTGCTTGCGCAGGCTGATGTCGCGCGCGATCTTGGATGCACCGAGCACCACGCCCGCGGCGTCGCGCATGGGAGAAATCGAGAGCGAAATGTCGATCAGGCTTCCATCCTTGCGCTGCCTGACCGTTTCGTAGTGATCCACGCGTTCGCCGCGCCGGATGCGCTCCAGAATGTCCGTCTCCTCATCCTGACGATCCGATGGGATGAGCATTGTAACCGGCTTGCCGACGGCTTCCTCGGCTGAATAGCCAAAAAGCCGTTCCGCGCCCTGGTTCCAGCTCACAATGACGCCATTGAGGTCCTTGCTGATGATAGCGTCACCGGACAACTCCACGATCGAGGCAAGCTGCTGGACTGCCTGATGCGCCTTGATCTGTTCGGAAATGTCCCGGAAGTAGCAGACCACGCCATATCGGCCGTCGGACAGCAGGATACGGTCCAGCCGCCATTCGTAATGTTCCGTTACCCCACCACGATCAATGCGGCGCCCCGCTTGGTGGGGAATGGTGTAGGGCTCGCCCGTTTCCAGCGTGTGCCGAAAGATCCGGCCAACCTTCTCCGCGTAGTTTTCTTCCCAAAGGATGTGCATGATTTCGTTGAAGTCACGGCCGATGATGCCTCCGGGAATATCGCCAAATACGGGGAGGGCAGTCGGATTGACTTCACGAATCCGGAAGTCGGCATCGACCAGATAGACCCCGAGAGGAGCTTGATTCAGCAGCGTTTCGAATTGTTCGGTGCGATGACGGAGCGCTTCGGTTGCCTCGTGGCGATAATGCGCCATCTTCAGGTGCGACTCGACGCGGGCCAGCAGTTCGCGCGCGCTGAACGGTTTGATCAAATAGTCATCGGCGCCGGCATGCATGCCCTCGATGCGTGCCTCCTCGCCGGCCCGTGCCGAAAGCAGAATAATTGGCACTCGCCCGAGCTTTGGATCGGCTCGAATCTCGCGCAGCAACCCAAAGCCATCGAGCACCGGCATCATGACGTCGGTCAAAATCAGATCGGGCATGCGTTGCCGGGCGGCGCGAAGCGCGGCCGAACCGTCAGGGACTGCCTCGACCTCGTATCCGCGCTGGGACAGGAGCCGCTGCACATATTCGCGCATGTCGGCATTGTCGTCTGCGAGCAAAATACGGCGTGAGGCGGGGCGCGCAGGTTGCTGGAAGGCTGCCCAAGCCGTCTGCGTCGGAATATTCGAGAAGATGCTTGGCGGATTCGTCCCCGAGAGGCGCTATGGTATCAGGCAACCAGCGCAGGACTTCCTCGATATAGGCCTCGGTCCGCAAGCCGGTCGAAGCAAGGGAGCGAGAGGCCGCGATGCGCTGGGCGGGCAGGTGTGCCTTGCCAAGCGGAATCGAGACGATGAAGCGGCTGCCGCGGTCGACTTCGCTTTCGACGCGCACGCTTCCGCCGTGCAGCTTGATCAGCTCCTGCACGAGCGCGAGCCCAATCCCGCTGCCTTCATATGAGCGCCCTCGCGCGCCTTTGACGCGGTGGAAACGCTCGAACAGGCTAGGGATTTCATCCGCCGGAATGCCTGTCCCGGTATCGCGCACAGTCAGCTGCACAGTGCTGTCGACCTGTCGCAGCGAAACCTCGATCTCTCCTTCGAACGTAAATTTGAACGCGTTGGATATCAGGTTGAGTACGATCTTTTCCCACATTTCGCGGTCGACATAGACAGTCTCGGAAAGTGGTGGGCAGTCGATAATAAGCTTCATCCCCGCGCGTTCGACCGCAGAGCGAAATACGCTGGCGAGTTCTGCTGTGAAAGCGGGCAAGTCGGTGGCTACATACGATGCTTGAATTCGGCCGGCCTCGATCCGCGAAAAGTCCAGCAGCGTGTTGACCAGCTTGAGGAGACGCAAAGAATTGCGATGCGCGAGTTCCAGGCGCTCGCGATCCTCGGGGGCGAGGCCGTCGGATTGGGCCAGGGCATCTTCCAGCGGACCCATCATCAATGTGAGCGGCGTCCGGAATTCGTGACTGACGTTGGAAAAGAACGCTGTCTTGGCGCGGTCTATCGCCGCCAGCGCTTCGGCGCGCTCGCGCGCCTCCTCATAAGCGCGGGCGTTCGCGATCGATGTGCCGATGTGTCCGGCAACCAGGTCCAGGAAGCTGCGATAGTCGGCATCGAGCACGCGTCGCGGACTGAGGCCGGATATGAGGAATCCTGTCGGTCCGGACTGACCGGGTGCCGCAATCGGCACGATCAGAGCGGCTTCGGGTGACTCCGGCCACGGCCCGCCCGGGAGCGGCCCAAATTTCTCTGAAATATCCTTGACCAAATCAGCGGCGGCAGTGTCGATGACGCGTCGCAGTGGCCATGATGCGTCTGTTTTATCGCCCAAGTCGATGCGGTGGGGAGCGGCAACGCTACCGGCCTCCAGCCCCGTCGTGGCGGCCAGCCTGGCATGCCGGCCGTCGTCGTCAAGCAGATAGAAAAGGGCGAAAGGAATGTCGGCGGAATTCCCCGCCAAAGTCTCGGCGGCGACGTCGCACGCATCTTCGGCCGTCTTTGCTTCTGCTCCTGCCCGGCTCAGGTCGCGAAGAATTCGCAGCCGCCGCTCTCCAACCACGCGGCCGGTGGTTTCGTAGCAGGCACAAAAGATTCCCCCGATCGCTCCATTATCGTCGCGAATAGGGCTATAGGAAAAGGTGAAGTAGTTCTCCTCGCGAGGCACGTTCCGGTGCATGACCAGCAGCAGGTCCTCGGACCAGGTGGCCTCGCCGGTCACGAACACGCTGTCAAGCATCGGTCCGACGATCGGCCAGATCTCGCTCCAACACTCGCGCCCCGAGCGGCCCAGCCAGCCGGGATGCTTCGTCACGCCCAAAATAGGGATGTAGCCGTCATTGTAGAACATCGTATAGGCGGGGTTGCCCCACCAGACGACGATTGGATACCGGGAGCTGAGGCAGATGTTGACAGCGGTCTTGAGACTCTGCGGCCATGCCTGGGGCGGGCCTACCGCAGTGTCGGACCAATCCATGGCCCGGGTCATCTCGGCCATCTCGCTTCCGCCCGCGAGAAAGGCTTCATCGCCACTATGCTTCATTGCCGCGCCCACACGTTCGGATGGCAGCTGAAGCCATATATTCCCTGATAAAGATCATGAGCCGGTAAACGAAGCCAGACTGCACGCAGCCCCCACAAACAATTCCGCCCCGGCGATAACGTACCGGGCCGGAAATGGTTCCGGGTTCTGGATATGCACGCTTCCGGTTATCCCAAGTCTGGCTCAGCCTTAGGCTTAGAGCGCTTCCCGAAAGGTGTTGCGCGGCTTTCGGATAAGAAGCGCGACCCAGCAAAGAATCTGGAGCGGTACCCGATTCCAATGAAGCGGGAACCGCTCTAGTGGGCTCAGTTCGCGCTCTTGGATGCGACGTAAGCGTAGTAAACGCAAGAGCTGAAGAACTCGCCGCGTGCGCTGATCGCCATGAGCTCATCGCGCCATTCGGCTGCCTCCGCCTGGGTGATCAGACCCGCGCTGGGCACGATAGCCGCATAGGATTCGATGCTGCTCTTCCAGAAATCGGCCCTGCCGGCCTCTGTGATGATGCTCGGCATGACGGCGGCGACGGCGAAGCCCGCTTGCTTCAATAGGCGCGGCATTTGGCGCAGGATTCGTGGATTGGTCACCAGGGAGGAAATGATTGCATCATCCATTTGGCGCGACCGCCGCTCATCACCGAGCTCAAATGTCATTGAAGCATAGTCCCCGTCGAAGATGCCGATCACGCCCTCCGGCCGCAGCACGCGACGCATTTCGGCCAGCACCAAGCCCGGCTTGTCGAGATGGCTGACAAGCGTGTGCGCGATCACCGCATCAAAGGAGGCCGGCGGCAGGTCGAGTGATTGCGAATCCCCGACCTTGAAGCGCACGCGGTCGCTGAGTCCCTCATTCGCGGCAAGCCGGGTCGCCGCCTGAACGAGATGATCGCTCAGATCGATCCCTAAGACCGATCCTTTGAAGCCAGGACGGCTGGCGATGGCTCGCGCGGCAATGCCGGTGCCGCAGCCCAGGTCCAGCACGTCGCCTCTCGTGTCGATCGCCATGCGATCGAGATAGTCGGCGAGCGGTTTGGCAAAGGAGGGATGGCGGCCACGCGTCTCCAGCCGGTGCGCGATCACTTCAAGCACGCTCGGATCGAGCTTATTTGTTACGCGGAAGGGATCGACGGCCTTTGACATGGTGACCTCGATTGGCTGCGCGTGGGCATCGTCAAATGTTCTCGCGGACGCCAGTTAAGCGCACGCAACATTAAAGACGGTGCCGAGGGATCGATATCCGGAACAAGCCTTTACTATCCAAAAAGTGCCGAATTTCTGCTCAGAGAACGCCGTGGCGTTCGTAAACGTCACGCAGCAGAAGGCCCTGGAGCAGTTCGTCTCGTGTCGTGTTCTCCGCCTTCACCTTCTCGAAGGCGCGGGCCAGCACGGCTGCAGCCTGTGCCTCGGGGATCACGACGACGCCATCAACGTCGCCGAAAACGAGATCGCCCGAATGGACCAGGACACCGCCGCATTCGACCGGCGTGTCCATCTCGACCATGCGAGCCCGCCCCTTGGTGTCGAGGGGACCAATCCCGCCATGGAAGACCGGGAATCCCATCTGCCGGATATGCTTGATGTCGCGCACGAGGCCATCGGTGATGCAACCCTCGGCGCCGCGGCATTTGGAGGCTGTGCTCAAGAGCTCCCCCCACGGCGCGATCCGCTCGGTCGGCCCGCCGCAGGCGAGGATGGCAACATCGCCCGGCTTGAGGTCGTCGACGAGGGCGATCTCTACCTCGTAAGGGTTCTCCCCCTCCGCCACCTGATAGGTCGCCATGTAAAGTCCCGTCCGGGCCCGGCCGAAGAGCACGGTCGTCTCGTCCAGCGGGCGGATGAAGGGCCGCATGGCCTGTTCGCGAAATCCGAATTCGTCGAGCACGTCGGAGAGCACGGCGGCGTAAAGCGTGCTCTTCACCTCGGCGGGATCATGGCCCCCGAAGCGTCTCTGAGCCTGCTCGGATTCAACCATGATCAACCTCCCCAATCGGCTGGAAACATTCGATTATTGCATTCTAAACATAGTCTTGAACGTCTAACTTATCTCGAACCCGCGTCAAGGCGCCAGCGGATTGCCGCCTGGCCGGTGCGTGGGCTTTGCATTACGGGCAAATTCAATCTTTCCAATCCCGCGCTTGCCCGCTATATTCGCGCGAGGTGCAATTAATCGAAAGGAGGTGATCCAGTGTCTGATTGTCAATCGCCGCGGTCTCCGGCATCCGTGAACTGGATCCTCACCTCTTATGAGGTCCGCGTCGCCTAGTGTGACGTCACGGCGTATGCCGGACCACGGTTGGACAAGGGAAGGGCTGGCTGCGAGGTCAGCCCTTCTTCATGTGGGGTCCGCTTCCGACGCCGAGCCGTTCCAGGACCATTGCGCCGCTCCGCAGGATGGTCTCCTCGCTTTCATCGAAGCCAAAAACCTGCGCCTCATATTCGACCGATAGCGCGCCCTGATAGCCAGCCTCCCTGAGACCTCGCACGAGATCCTCGAAATCGATGGTGCCTTGGCCGAGCGGAGGAAATGTGAAGTCGGGATAGCGCCCCTTGCCGTCCTTCAGATGCACATGGACGATGCGGTCGGCAAGTTCATCGACGACCCGCCGCGGATTCTCTCCCTGGACCTCCAGATGGCTGGGATCGAAATTGACGCGGAACGGCACACCGGCCAAGTCCTTTGCAAGGCGATGGTAGTCGTCGACGCAATGGAAGAGATGACCCGCAATCGCCTCGATCGCCAGGACGACGCCTCTCTTTGACGCGTATTCCGTGGTTGCCGAAACGGCATCGGCGAACCAGCGCCAAGCCTCCGCCGCTTCCGCAGGCTGCGGTCCGGAGAGTATGTGGATGATCGGAGAGCCGACATCGACGGCCAGGTCCGTGCAGCCATTGACATAGGCAATCGCTGCGGAGCGTTCGCCCGGATCGGCCGAAACCATCTCCACATGCGCGCCGACAGCAGGGATGGCAAGCCCGTGCCGGCGGCAGCTCTCCGCGATGTCGCGCCGATCCTGGGGCGACGTCCGCGGCGTGACATGCGCCGGAGCCCAGGGCAAGGTCTCGGCGTTGAGCTCGATCGCGGAATAGCCGGCGGCGGCGACCATGTCGATGGCCTCGAGAATGGTGCGGCTGGGCAATCCCACGCTGTGAAAACAGCCAATCATGCTTTCCTCACGCATAAGTCGGAACGATGAAGGGGGCGTCATGAGCCAGGGGCAAATCCACCCAGCCGCCCGAATGCATCGAAAGGTAGGCGGCCTGCACGACCTCCTGCGCCTTCAAGCCGTCGAGGCCGGTGATCTCGGCCGGGCGGCCCGAGCGGATCGCGTTGCAGAAGCTTTTCAATTGAGCCTCATAAGGGCTGCGGCGCGGCGGCTTGACCGTGATCCACCCACCCTCAAAGCCTTTCCACCAGGCATCGGGATAGTGGGCTTCGCGCAATATGTCCGGCAGGTCCTTGGCGCTCTTTTCGGTATAGACCGCAAGCGGCGCGGCCATGAACGGATTGAGCGTCTCGCTGGCGATATGGATCGTCCCTTCCGTGCCGTAAAGGTCGGTCCCGTCGCCGATCGCCGGAGAATATCGATTGCTCGCCAGGCAGCCGCGCGCGCCGTTCTCGAAGCGCGTCAGCAGCCAGACATTGTCGTCCACCTTTTCCTGCATTTCGCTATGCGCGAGTTCGGCAAAGATGCCGGAGAAGTCGCCGATGAGGTGACGCGCAAGATCGATGCGATGGATGGTCAGGTCGATGATCGTCGCTCCGCCCGACTGCGCGAGATCGTAGCGATAATTCGTGGCGGCGGGATAGGCGGTGGATTTCTCCGCATAGATCGACCGCATCTGGTGGACCTTGCCGATGAAGCCGGCATCCAGCAATGCCTTGGCGATCCGCACTTGCCCCCAGAAACGCTGGTTGAACCCGACCTGAAGCACGACGCCGGCCTTATCGCAGGCATCGATCATCCGCCGGCTCTCCGCGATATCGAGGGCGAGCGGCTTTTCGCAGAGAACGTGTTTGCCGTGCGCGGCGGCGGCGATCACGCCTTCGCCGTGGAAGCGGTTGGGCGTCGCCACGATAACCGCGTCGATCCCGCCCTTGTCGAGCATCGCGTCAAGCTCGTCGAAAGCGTTGCCGCCGAATTCCGCCGTGATGGCTTCGGCCCGGGCGCGATCGCGATCGAACACGGCGGCGAGTTCGGCCTCGCCGGATTTGGCAATCACAGGTGCATGGCTGAGGCGCATGATCGCGCCGGCGCCGACGAGCCCGATGCGGAGAGGCTCAACTTTTGAATCCGGCATAGTTTCCCCCTGTCATGCGCCGCATTGGGCAAGCCGCTATCTTCGATCGAGTTGGCTGCGGCGAAACGCCATTATGGCAAGGATTAGCACGATAGCTGCCTGCATATTGATTGGAAATGCGATGATTATCAGCGGCTCGCCGAGCACCGGAATGACTAAGCGGGTTTTTCCGAGATGGCCAAGGATTGCCCGACGGGCGTCGGCGGCGTAGCTTCACGAAATGACCGACACTCCGTCCCGCGCTTATGCCCAAACCGTGAATGGCATCGCGTTGCGCCTGTTGCCGAGCGGCCCGTACAGCGTGCGCTACACGCCGTCTCAGCCGGTCGCCGGGTTTGCGTTCGACAGTCAGCACGGCGTGCATGCTTTCGGATCAGACCGCGTGCGGGCGTTTCGCGCGGCGGCGCACGGCATGGCCTTCACTCCGGCAGGCTGCTCGGTGTTTTCGGAAGCGGTGGACGGCGGGGAGTATCTGACGCTCACCGGCGATCCTGAGCGGCTGGCGGCGCTCTGTGGCGAGGACGACGCGCGCCGTTTGCCGCAGGGTCAGTTCACCGGCCGGATTCACCGGGAGAGCGTGCGTGCCGCCTATGCCTTGCGGCGGCTTCTTCTTTCCGGCGCACGCGATCCCGCAGCGATCGAGACGGCGGTGATTTCGTTTCTCGGCGCGCTCGGTTCCGCCGATCCTGCCCCGCTATCGGCGCGCTCGCTCACGCCGCATCGGCTGCGAATCGTCGAAGGGCTAATCGAAGCGAGGCTGGCCGAACCCCTCACGATCAGCGAGATGGCCGCGGCTTGCCGGCTCTCCCCGGGCTTTTTCCTGCGCGCATTCACGGCGGCGGTCGGGCAAACTCCGCATCATTATCTGATGGGCCGCCGCGTCGCTGCGGCGCGCCGGTTGTTGCGCGGCACCGCCATGGCGACCGCCGAAATTGCCGTCCTGACCGGCTTTTGCAGCCAGGCGCATATGACAGTTTGCTTCAAAAACCATATCGGCGTAACGCCGGGAGCCTATCGCGCGGCGGTCACGCATCTATAAATTTCATAAAAACCGACTGTTCCAATCATGCTCAAACTGTTATTCCGCTACCGTCATAAATTAGTGAAGCAGGCAAATGGAGGGGGCGCATTATGAGCGATTATCGAGCCGGACGACGGGCAAACGACAACGACGACGACCGGGGTTTCTTCTTCTGGCTTTGGGGACGCGCAAGAAGACCCTCACGGGGAGATGTCGTGATCATCGGCACGGTTTTCGCGATTATTCTCGCTATTATCCTCTGGAGGAGCCCCACACCGGAGCAGAAGGTCGCGGCGCCGCCACCGCCAGCAGCGCCCGCACCGGAGGTCGCCGTCCAAACGCAGCAATGGGGATCTTCGGTCATTTTCCCGATCGAGGGCCGGGACGCGACCGGCAAGCGCGCGGCATTCGACGTCGCGGTGCTTCCGACTGATTTGAGCTGGGCCCGGAAGAGCTCGACCGCCGTCACCCAAGGCGAAGTTGAAATTCCGGAGCAGGAAACCGCCGACCGCGTCTTCACCCCCGAACTGCGCTCCGGGCTTGAACGCTCGAGCCAGGTGATTGCCGTCGGCCTAGCCTCTCAGGAAGGTCAGGTCCAGGAAGAGACCGAACGGGCCAGGCAGCGTGCGGCGACGGCGGCAGGATGGCTGTCCAAGGCGGTTCCCGCCGAAAAAGGCATCTGGACGCTCAATCTCGGCCAGTTTAAGGGGACCTGTAAAGCTGCAGAAGGCGCGACCGGCACGAGCTGGCAGCGTCCCCTGATCATTGTGGGTATCCGAGAGCAGGAGGCAGGAGTTAATTTAATCGAAGCCTTCGGCGATGCGATCAGCGGAAAGTCCAACTTGCCGAGTCGCGACTGCTATACGAACTTCGATCTCACGCTGTTCCGTTAAATTTTGTCCCCTAATCTGTGGCTTATCACCATAGGATTACCATAAACAGTGGCAGAGAGACTCTAAACCTCCTTGCCACTGCATAATCCTGTTGTTCACCTCCCACCGAAGCTGATATCTGCTGACATCGCTTGACGCAGCCATGGCGAAACTAAGAGGGGTCGATCATGAGTGAAGATCAGCGTAATCCAATTCCTGAACTTACGAAGACAAAAGAAGACCGCGACGGCATCTTCGGATGGCTTTACCGTTGGTATGATCGCTACGACACTTGGAGTGGCCGATGGGACTGGTTCATGGGCTTCATCAAAGCCAACACGGCCGCGAGCGTGGCCACGACCGGGGCGGTGGTGGTCGCGGTTGGTGCCGTCGTGCTGACGAATCCGGACCTTCGCGACAAATGGTTCCCGCCGGCTGCGATCGAACAGCCGGTCGCAGCTATTGCCGAACCACCGAAGACGGAGGTGAAGGTCGAAACGCAGCGCTGGGGATCTTCCGTCGTGTTTCCCATCGAGGGCAAGGATCTGGCGCTGAAGCGCGCCGCTTTCGACGTCGCGGTTCTGCCGGCCGATCTGGCCTGGGCGCGGAAGAGCGCGACCGCGCTGGTGCAAGGCAGCACGCCTATTCCCGAAGACGAGGCGGCGGCGCGGATATTCTCCGCGGAGCTTCGGGACGGCCTGTCGCGCTCGGTGGAGGTGATCGCGGTCGGCCTTGCGTCACAGGAAGGGCAACGTGCCGAGGAAACCGAACGCGCGAAACGCCGTGCTGCCTCGGCAGCAGGCTGGCTCTCCACCGCCGTAGAGGGAAATGTCCCGATCTGGACACTCAATCTTGGCCAATTCCGGGGGAGCTGCAAAGCCACGACCGAAGCGGCGGATACCGGCTGGCAGCGTCCGGTCATCATCGTCGGCATCCGCTCGCAGGAGACAGGCGTCAATTTGTCGGAAGCTTTTGCCGATGCGATCAGCGGCAAATCCAATCTCCCAAGTCGCGACTGCTACACGAATTTCGACCTTGCTCGTTTTCGTTAGAGACCTGAACGCACCGTCGGCGCGAAATGGCGGGGCGACTTGACTGTGCATGTTCATTCCGTTGCAGAACAATTGTGCTCTATTGCCCCGAAAACGCTGGAATTTAGTTTAGAAAGTTCCTGAATAATACTAGTTTCGCGCCTTCGCGATCGACCGCGCGGAAACGGGGAATGTAACACTGATGGTGGTTTTGGTGACGGGTGCGACCGGGCTGCTCGGTCGCACCATCGCAAGGAGCTATCTGGCCGAAGGCCAAAAAGTCCATCTCGTCGGCCGCGATGCGGAGAAGCTGCGGCAACTCTATGGAGATAGCGCCGCCATCTTCCCCTGGGGCCAGGTCGCGGACGAGTTTCCCGCTAAAGCGCTTGAGGGCGTTTCGACCGCCTTTCATTTAATGGGCGAACCCGTCGGCGGACGCTGGACCAAGGCAAAGAAAGAACGAATCATCACCTCCCGCGTCACCAGCGCCCAGATGCTCGCGCGAGCAATCAGCGGCGGGCCGGTGCGGCTGATCTCCGCTTCGTCATTTGGTATCTATCCCGGGCGGCGCGGCGAGATTTACGACGAAGAAACGCGGATCGACGCGCGTGGGCAGTCGTTCATCCAGTCGACTTTGCGCGCCTGGGAGAATGCCGCGCTGTCGGCAGGAAACGGCGCTACGAGGGTCACGATCATCCGTTTCGGCATGGTGTGCAGCCCGGAAGGCTATCCGAAAAAGCTGGTGCGGCTCTGCCAGCGTGTGGGTGGCTTTATCGTCGGGGACGGCGACCAGATGGTTCCGATCGTCGACATCGACGACGCCGTTGCGATGATGCGCTGGGCCGCGGACGGCAATGCGGGCGACGGTGTCATCAACTGCGTCTCGCCGGAATTGCCGCGCTTCCGCGACGTGGCGGAGACCATCGCCGACGTGGTTCGCAAACCGGTTCGCCTCAAAGTTCCGAACTGGCTCGCGCGGCCGATCCTGGGAGGCAGCGCGGATTATTTCCTGCTCAGCTACGACATCCGCCCGGCACGCGCGCTGGCGCAAGGCTTTCGTTTCGCGCAGGATGATCCGAAAACCATCCTGCGCCGTGCGCTCAAGCCGTACATGGTCGGCTGATTGGATCGCCGCCGTTTACCGCACCGGTTCCGCGATGCCGATGGGGCAGCTCACGCCGGTTCCACCAAGACCGCAATAGCCGGAAGGGTTCTTCGACAAATATTGCTGGTGGTAATCTTCGGCGAAATAGAACTCCGGTGCATCGACGATCTCGGTCGTGACCGGACCGTAGCCCCGATCCTTGAGCGCGGCTTCATAAGCAGCCTTGGACGCCTCCGCCTTTTGCTTCTGCTCCTCGGAAAAGGTGAAGATGCTGGACCGGTATTGCGTACCGATGTCGTTGCCCTGGCGCATACCTTGCGTGGGGTTATGGCCCTCCCAGAACAGCTTCAACAGGGCATCGTAGGAGACAACCTTCGGATCGAACACGACCAGCACAACTTCATTATGGCCCGTGCGCCCGGAACAGACCTCCTCATAGGTTGGGTTCGGCGTATAGCCCCCCGCATAGCCGACGGCCGTCACATATACTCCCGGCACGGACCAGAACGCTTTCTCGGCGCCCCAAAAGCAGCCGAGCCCAAAGACGGCTTTCTCATGCCCTTCCGGATATGGTCCCTGCAGCGCCACCTTCTTCACGTGGTGCCGGGCCGCCGTCGGGATGGGGGTGGAGCGGCCTGGCAATGCCTCGCTCGGCTCCGGCATCTTACTCTTCCTGCTGGTGAACAGTCCCATGTCGCATCCTTTCAAGAGCGCGGCTACTGTCCCAATGTAAGCATTCCCGCGGCCGTCGTCAGTAGGCCCCGCCGCTAGTGACGCGCATTTGAACTTGACGCCTTTACGGCGCCGTCTACCTTTCCCGACTGGACGCGGTTTTGCCGTGGTCTTGGCTCTGCCGTGGTATGGGGGAGATGCATCATGGCGAATGTGAAGGTTCTCAACGAGATCACGCGCTACCGGCCGAGCCGTGGTCTGCAAAGCATATTGAGCGTCACCTTCTTCCTCATCGTGCTCTTCATGGTGAATGCGCTTGCGGGCGCGCTCTGGCTTGCGACACATAATTTGCAGACCGACAGCGCCATCTTCTTCCTGATGTTCGTGACCGGCGGCGTGCTCCTGCTTTACGCGGGCATTTTTCTCTTCGCGGCCTCACATTCGGAGGTGCATCTAGGGCCGGACAAGGCGACATTCGTGCTGCCCAACTGGCGTGGGCCGACGCCGCTTTTCCCCTATACGGAATGCGAGATAGCCTACAAGGATCTCGCGGCCGTGGAGGCGCGCGGCGAGGTCTACCGCTATCTGGTGCTGCCGGTGATCGTCCAGTCTGCCTGCCTGGTGCGGAAGGACGGCAGGCGGCTGATGCTGGGCTATGTGCGCGAGAATTCGGAAGATCCGCCCATGCCCTTCCACACAATCGCCGAGCAGATTGCCGAACGCGCCGGGGTCCCCGTGGTTCATCGGGGAATCGTAGAAGGAAATACAGGTCTTCGCGCGCTGGTTCAGGATGAACCGGGGTGGGATGCTCCTGAATTATCGGCGGAGCGCCTGGCAACGCTGCGCAGGCTTGAGAGCATTGGGTGGAAATTGCTGATCGGCGCACTCGCAGTTGCAGCAATTGCTGCTATTGCGTTCCAGGCTTACCGGATCACGGGATGACTTTCATAACCTTGAAACCTCAAGGTTTTCACGGATTATTCACCTTTGATCACGCATTCCGGAGCACGTCTTTTTTGCGGCGCACCATGACCTACTTCTCCGTCAGGCTGAGCAAAAAGCCAGCCGGTAAAAAGGAGATCAACATGAGCACCATCATTCGTTCCGTTCTGGTCGCCGCTGCCCTCTTCGGCACGGTGTCCGCCGTCTCTGCCGCTCCGCGCGACATCAACAGCCAGTATCACTACAGTGACCCTTCCGAATTCAATCCCGCTACGTTCTTTGACGATCCGCGCAACCGGCTCTAAGCCTAGATCACGATGATTTTGGATTGGTTCAATCCAAAATCATGAACAGTGATCTATCTCTTACATTTGGAGCGGGATGACGAGCGGAAAACCGGTTCCCACTTTTCCTCATCCCGCTCTAGCACATGATCATGCAAGGGGCCGCCGGAATATGGCGGCCTTTTGCGTGAATCGGGACACCTAAATCCCGTCCGGTATTGCCGGCCGGGGCCGCCTGTAACCTGCCAGATAGAGAAGCGTCCCCAATCCGCAAGCCAGCACCCACGCGGGAAGCACCAGGAAGGTCATCAGCAGCGGACTCCATATGTACACGCTGATCTGGTCCGTGAAGGCTCGAGCCGCTTCCATACTGGCCGGGCTTATATTCAGCCAATGCTGCTCGAGCGACGTGAATGCCAGGCGGCCATTGTCGGCAATCATACGAATGCCGTCATAGGCCAATGCAGCCATCGCCAGACAGAGGAAAAAATAACCCAAAAGTCGCAAAATCATCTCGAAAAGCGCCTTTTCACGCAGCAAGTTGCCTTGCTAGCAAATCGGCTATCCCCGAGCAACATTGACCTATGGAGTATTGGCGGAGCAGCTTGCACAATGCGAGACGAGCGCTATAGTACGCGCCACTGGAGAGGTGGCCGAGTGGTTGAAGGCGCACGCCTGGAACGCGTGTAGGCGGGAAACTGTCTCGAGGGTTCGAATCCCTCTCTCTCCGCCAGGGCTTTTTCTTAAGTCGTTGGATTAGAAGACGTTTTTTGGTTATCTGTCTATATGTTCCCACATTCGCTCCCACATGAGGATGGCGCAGCACCAAATCCACGTTGTTTTGTCTAGCTGGAACACGAGTCCACAATCCAGTATGCATTCCAAGCCACAATCCGAGCCGGGCTTCTGACATTCATGGTGGTGAAAGCGGTCATCAGCACTTGACGTGTACAGGTCGAGAGCGACGGACCCAAACCGGCTTGCGTAGATTCACGCGAGCTTCCAGCGGAAGGATGTGGTCACGCGCATTTTACCAATGAGCGCGCGCGTAGCTTGGTTCGCAGCCCCGCCCTCTGCGACGGAGGAGCGCTGCGTCGGCCTCTTTCGGAGGCAGGTTATGGCTCAAAGTCGTCCGCCGAGCGGCTGAGTCGGCGTGATTGCTTCTGCTGGCGGGGCGGCCCGATAATAGGGACGAATTTCAAAGGCTATCGGCCCTAACGTGATATAACCTCAAATATTGCGTACAGGATGAGAGCAAGCCAGAGGATCACCCAAAGCCCCTGGAAAAGACGATCCGAAATTGTCTCAGGCTGGGTGGGCAAAGCCGAAACGTCAGTTTTTGGGTCTCCATCATTGGTCGGCCAATAATTTTTGAAAATATACTCCCAGGAATGGGGGCTGTATCGTTTTCGAGCGTAAAACGTTACTGCGATCGAAATTGCAAATGCTCCGCCCAATGAAATTAGCGGCTCGTAAACCCTGGTAAAATCGGCGCCTGCAAACCAAAGCGCAAGAGAAATGACGACATAGGCGGCGAAAAATGGCCACCATCCAGCCCACTTGTTATAACTTCGTTCTAGAGCCTTCCATTCGTCGCTACGTTTATAATTGAGCCACGCAAGTTCAGCGTCTAGCTTTAGGCGAAAATCCTGGCGCCAGTGTTCGAACTCTTGATCCGACATTGCTTCGAAATCAGGGATATTGGCTCCCCAGGCCCAGAGCTTGTTTCTCCATGCGCTGAACACGTCAAGATCTGCAGTCCGCGACATAACTCGCCCACCTTACCTTGCCCGTAATGGTATAAGCGTCAAATATACGCTTGGCAACCGCCGGAAAGCCTTATGTTCGTAAGGTCGCGATCACGCCCCCGTACCGGCGAGAAGCGGCAAAAGGCAAAGCGCGGCGCTAGTCTGCTGCGGCACAAGTAACTGCCTAGATAATCTACGAACTTGTACGTACAACCTCGGCAAGCCTCTTGAAAGCGGTCGTTGCACCTGCTTAGGGTCGGCGCTCTGGTAGTGCGGGTGGTCGAGCGTGATACCGAAGAAACTGCATGATGTCGTGCCGGTTGAGGCTGAGAAGCCCAAACGGCGCCGCCGCTCATGGCCGATACTCATTCGGTGGATAGGCGAGGGGCAGTATGGCTACATGGCGCGCATGGTCGCCTTTTTCGAGGCACGCGGCTTCGCCGTCGAGATGCACGACGAGCGGGTGGATGAGGACTGGGCGAACGCGAATTACAAATTCGTGCTCATGGTCGGTGAGACCCGCGAAGAGGTCGTAGCTGCCGCGGTGGAGCAGAACAGGAAAATGGCGGTGACGAACCGCATCCTGTTCGTGGATACTGAGCTTGCGGAGTTCGTCGGCAGGGCCGACAGGCTGAAGGCGCGTTCCCACATCGTCGAGGCGCTGGTCTATTTCAAGCTCGGCAAGGAGACCGCTCAGGAAGACATCCTTTTTTCTGAACGGAGTTCCTGGTTCCGGAAGGACGCTTTGAGGTGCCTTGAGTACTTCAAAGAGCGTAGCGAAAAGCGTGCTGGGGAGGCGTGCGCCAAGCTGGAAGGGCTGGTGGAGCAAGAGGCTCAGTCTGAGGAGCTGGTCGAGCTTCTGAAAGAGACTGTCCCCTATGCCTTTTTTGCTGTGTTTTTTTTGGGTTTCGGTCTCTGGATTTATCTGGTCGGCCAGGTTCCGCTCTACTGGATATCCGCCATTGTTACCGCGCTGGCGGGGCTCAACCTGCTGCGTCCCGTCGGGGAGCGCGAGGAATGAGCGACTTACTCACTTTCGCACTGACGAGCCTCGTCCTCGCTGTGCCGGTCGTGGCAATCGGCGCCATGGTGATGTTCTATCGCAACCCTCCCGTCGGCTCCATGTTTGCCACCATTCAGATGATGATGGCCGTGGGCACGGGGCTAAGCATTGGGTCTTTTGACCTGAAAATCGGCACCAACGGATGGACAGGGACGCTCTCGCCCGGGCAGACGTTTCTTGAGCTGAGCAGTGGCGGGCCGAATTGGGTCGGCGCGGTCGTGTTTGCCGGTGCCGTGGTCGTCTTTGTCTTTTCTCTGCGTGCGTATCAGCAGGTTGCCGTCGTCGCGAAAGAAGAAAAGGAGAAACCGGGCCTTCTTATCCGGTACGTGCGCCTTGTCCGGCGGCGTTATCAGCCCGAGGCGTCGAATACTGACCGCAAGGCGAGCTAGGCTCGCTGCCCAGTACTGTCCCAATCCTAAGACAGTAGCAAGGAGGCGAAACTCTCCGACGGAAGGCTGTCCCTGACGGAGAGAAAAAGGGTCATGAGCCGTCGTCGTCCAGCGACCGCTGATGGCTCTGCGCTGCCGCTCGGATCACTTTAGCGGCGAGGATTTGTCGGCTAGCGGAGGTGGAGCGGATGCCACGGCGCCTCGATCTCCGCTCCTGACCCAACGCGGAAGTGGGCCAGCCCCGCGCGACTTTCCGAGAAGGGGTGAAAGCCGAAGTCAACGGCCTTTGCAGTCATGACGCACCGATGGGCTCAAACAATTCCCAAAGCGCCTCTGAGAACATCGGAGCTGGGTTGCGCCTCTAGCAAACCTCCGCCGCTTCCTTTTGCGGCGCGATTAAGCACTGGTTTAGGGTGCCCGTCAATCCTCCCGGCCCACGACGTCTATGCATGAAGCGAGGGGCGGCCCTGCTACGAGGAACAGAGCGGGACCATAATCGTTTGGGGATAGGTGGCAAAGAGGAAGATGGGCACAGCTCAGCTTACCGATCTGCTCCATAGATCCTCATCCCTCCATCGGAGATCCACGAATGTTCTTAGCCACTATTGAAATGCCCTTGCAGATTGTGCTGCTCGCGATGGAGGCGCACGCCGTGATCGGCCTACGGCTGAGCAAGATCGCCACCGGCGGACCGGGAGCTGCGAAGGAGACGCACCGCATGGTGGCCGAAAAAGTCTCGGCACTAGCGGAAGCAGCAGGCACAATTCTTGGCGGGGGCTCTGCCCAGACTGTGATCAGACGCTACCGTTATCATGTCCAGGCGAATGAAGTTCGGTTGCTGGGGACCAG
>CAWJHQ010000003.1:0-16402 GCA_963842775.1 uncultured Alphaproteobacteria bacterium
AGCCTATCGTTTCGGCCTCCCGGCCCATACGTGGATTATCGGCTAATAGCTGAAAAAACATGCTCCAGTCCGGCGGCATAGGCCTCAGCGTGCTTTGATCCGAACTGTTCATAGCCGTATAAAAAGATATCGAAAAGGTCGGCTTCGGCCCGTTTCGTTAGGCCATAGTCACTCATTCAAAAGCCCGTCGGCCTTCGCCTGCTTTTTCGCCTTGGCCAGGATATCCGAAACCGATTTGTCGCTGACGCCGCTTGCCCGCGCTTCCTCAACGATGCGCCGAAGGTCGTCGATTGTCAGATCGGGCTGAGAGCGGCGCTCCCGGTCACGGCGCACAAGATCGCGCACATAATCGCTCGTGCTCGCGTACTCGCCCTGCTTGATCTGGGCCTCCATGACGCGCATGGGCATCCGCGGCTTCTGGGCGCCGCTCGACAGCGCCGTGCCGCGCGTGCGCCTGATCGAGATCGCGCCGGTCATCGGTCTTCTGCTCCTATGCGCAATCCAGACCGTTCAGGCCGGCCCATTGCGATGGGCGTGCTCACCGCCACCTTCGGCGGGATTTGCGGGATCTCCTTGGAGCGGAGAGCCCGGTTGTGCTCAGCCGCGAAATATACGTCACGGCGGCCCTCGCCAGCGCCACGGCTTTCATCGCCGGTTCCCTCATCGGCCTGCCTTGGGAGATCGCCATCGTCCTCGGCCTGCTCGCGGGCTTCGGGCGGCGCGGCGCTGACGGCTATCGCAATTGAGGACTACGTAGCACCCGAGGAATAGGCCCGGCGGCACGATGGGGGCCACGCGCGCTGAGCATCGGCCGCTGACCGTTGTTTTATGCCTCTTGCCAAGACGCAGCGCGACGGAAGCTCTGACGCTTCAGATCCGTTTCCCGAACGTCGCCGCTTACTCAGCCGGGGTTGGCTGCTGTACTCCTCCCACGGGTGCTTCGGTCTTGGGCGAACGCCATGCGATGAGCCGGTAGAACATCGGGATGAAGAATGTCGCGATGAAGGTCGCGGCGAGCATGCCGCCGATCACGCCGGTGCCGATGGAGTGGCGGCTGGCCGAGCCCGCGCCGGTGCTGATCGCGAGGGGCACCACGCCGAGGATGAAGGCGAGCGACGTCATCACGATCGGGCGGAAGCGAAGCCGCGCGGCCGCGACCGCCGCCTCTAGCGCGCTCATGCCTTCCTGGCGCTGCAGCACGGCAAACTCGACGATGAGGATCGCGTTCTTGGCGGCAAGGCCGATCAGCGTCACCATTCCGATCTGGAAGTAGACGTCGTTGGTCAAGCCGCGCAGCCAGACCGCGATCAATGCGCCGCAGATGGCGAAGGGCACCGCGAGGATGACTGCCAGCGGCAGGCTCCACCTCTCATATTGGGCGGCAAGGATCAGGAAGACCAGGATGACGCCGAAGATCATCGCCTGCGACCCGCTCCCGCTGCTCGCAAGCTCCTGATAGGCGGAGCCGGTAAAGGCGATCTGAAAGCCGGACGGAAGCACCTCGCTCGCGAGTTCCTGCACCGCGGCGATGGCCTGGCCCGACGTGTATCCCGGAGCGGGATTGCCCATCACTTTCGCGGCGGCGAAGGCGTTGAAGCGCTCAAGCTGATCCGGACCGACGACACGCTCCGCCTTCACCAGGGCATCGAGCGGAATCATGCTGCCGCTCGATGAGCGTACGAAGACCTGTTTCAAATCCTTGGGCGCCTGCCGGAAGGCCGCCTCGCTCTGCAGATTGACGTGATAGCTGCGTCCATAGAGCGTGAAATCATTCACATAGAGGCTGCCGAACGTGCTCTGCATGGTCTCGAACACGGAGTTGATCGGCACGCCGAGCGCTTTCGCGGCATCCCGGTCGAGATGCAGCTCATATTGCGGAACATCGGTGGTGAAGGTCGTGCGCACGCCGGCAAGTTCGGGGCGGTTGGCGGCGGCCGTCGTCAGTTGCGTCGTCGCCGCGGCTAGCGACTGCACGCCGCCTCCGGTGCGATCCTGGACATAGAGTTCGAATCCGCCGGTCGTACTCAATCCTGCGATCGGGGGCGGATTGAAGAACAGCATCATGGCGTCCTTGATGCCGGCATTCATCCCGATGAATATTCCGGGGAGATTGCGCGCATCGAGTTCCGGCGTCGTGCGTTCCGACCAGTCCTTGAGGGTGGCGAAGATCGTGCCGCCGCTGGTCTTTTGGCTTCCTGAGAGCAGATCGAAGCCCGCGACGGAGGTTACGTTCTGAACCGCGGGATGCTTCTGCAAATTCGCCGCGGCCTGGTCCATCGCGGCGACCGTGCGATTGAGAGAGGCTGCGGGCGGCAGCACAGCCACGCCGAGCAGAATGCCCTGGTCCTCTTCGGGAACGAGCGAACCGGGTATTCTGAGGAAGAGAAAGGCCGTCAGGCCCAGCAATCCCGCGAAGAGTACGAGGCCAACGATGAAGCGCTTCGCCAGGAAGCCGACGCTGCTCACATATCCGTTCGTCACCCTGTCGAAGAAGCGGTTGAACAAGCGGAACGGCAGGGCAGGCTCGTGATGCCCGGGCTTCAGAATGAGAGCGCAGAGCGCCGGCGTCAGGGTCAATGCGACGACGCCGGAGATGGTGACGGATGTCGCGATGGTGATCGCGAACTGCGTGTACATGCCTCCGGCAAGACCGCCCATGAACGACACCGGGATGAACACCGCGCACAGCACCAGAACGATGGCGATCACCGGGCCGGTCACCTCGCCCATTGCCTTGATCGCCGCCTCGCGCGGGCGGAAGCTTCTCGGTCTCCATGATGCGCTCGACATTCTCGAGCACGACGATGGCGTCGTCGACGACGATGCCGATCGAAAGAACCAGACCGAACAGCGTCAGCAGATTGATCGAGAAGCCGAGCGCATACATCCCGGCAAACGTGCCGATGATCGAGATCGGCACGGCGATGACGGGAATGATGGTCGCTCGCCAGTTCTGCAGAAAGACGAAGACGACAAGAATGACAAGGATGATCGCCTCGATGAAGGTTTTGATGACCTCCTGGATCGATACTTCGATGAATTTCGTCGTGTCATAGGGGATGCTGTAAGTCAGCCCTTCGGGGAATGCCATCTTGAGTTCGTCCAGCTGTGTCCTGAC
Organism: uncultured Alphaproteobacteria bacterium; assembly: GCA_963842775.1. GTDB lineage: Bacteria > Pseudomonadota > Alphaproteobacteria > Rhizobiales > Rhodomicrobiaceae > R-RK-3. The sequence continues at coordinate 3,119 of CAWJHQ010000003.1, forward strand.
AGCCGCGATCGTGTCCAGCGCGTTTGCTCCGGTCTGGAGATAGATGGCGATCGGCACCATGGGATTGCCGTTGAGCTTGCTGTCGATGGCATAGCTCTCGGCGCCGAGTTCGACGCGGGCGACGTCTCTTATCCGGAGGGTCGCGGCGTTCTCGTCGGACCGCAGGATCACGTTTCCGAACGCCTCGGCGTCCGGCAGCCGCCCCTGTGTCGTCGCGGAATAGGTGAACTGGGTGCCGGGCTGGTTCGGCATGTCCGCGAACCGCCCCGCCGCGAATTGTGCGTTCTGCTCCCGGATGGCCGTGGCGACATCGCTGGTCGTCAGGCCGTATCGCGCGAGCTTGTCCGGGCTGAGCCAGATGCGCATCGAATAGTCGATCTGGCCCAGGAGCGAGGCATCGCCGACGCCGGGGATGCGCTTCAAATCGTCGATCACGTTCAGCAGGGCGTAGTTGCCGACATAGGTGGTGTCGTAACGTCCGTCCTCCGCATACATGGCGACAAGGCCGAGGATCGAGGTCGAGCGCTTCATCGACCGTCACGCCGAGCCGGGTGACCTCCTGAGGCAGAGAGGATGTCGCGCGCTGCACGCGATTGTTGACGTTGATCGTTGCCTGATCGGGGTCCGTGCCCTGGGCGAACGTCACCGTGAGCGACATCTGGCCGCTGCTCGAATTCGAGGACTGCATATAGAGCATGCCCTCGACGCCGTTGATTTCCTGTTCGAGCGGCGCCGCCACCGTCTGTGCGATGGTTTCCGCGCTGGCGCCGGGATAGGTGGCGCTGACGACGATCTGGGGCGGGGTCAGCAGCGGATATTGCGCGATCGGGAGCGCGCGCATCGACGCGAGGCCGACCAGCACGATGACGATGGATATGACCGCCGCGAAGACCGGCCGATCGATGAAGAAGCGGTTCATGGCCGGATGCCTCCGGTCTGCGCCGGGGTGACCGTGACCCGAGCGCCTGGGCGCACCTTGATGATCCCCTCGGTGATAACCCGATCGCCCGATTTGAGGCCGGTTTTCACGACCCAGCCGTCCTGGGTCTCCCGTCCAAGCTCCACCGGGCGAATTTCAGCCTTGCCCTCGCTGTCGATAGTGTAGACGGTTTGTCCCTGCGCACTCTGAGAGACGGCAACTTGTGGAACGACGATGGCATCGTCCAGAACGAAGCCCGACACGACCGCGCGCACAAACTGTCCCGGCAGAAGCCGCCTGTCGGGGTTGGGCACGACGGCCCGGACACGGATCGTTCCCGTCTGCGGATCGAGGCCGGCGGAGGCGAAGTCGATCACCCCTTTATGAGAGTAGGCACGGCCGTTGCCGAACATGACGGTTACCGACAGGACTTTAGTGGCTTGATCCCATACGCCTTGCGCCTCAAGCAGCGCGCGGCCTTCGGCGAATTCGCTTTCGCTGACGGAGAAGATGACATGAGCGGGATCGCGCTGCGTGATCCGGGTCAACAGCCCGGCATCGCCGGATGTGGAGATAAGGCTGCCCTCTGGCACCTGCTCAAGACTGGTGATGCCGTCGATCGGCGCCCTGACCGTGGTGTAGCCGAGATTGAGTTCCGCCACCTGCACGCCGGCCTGAGCGAGCGCGACCGATGCCGCTGCCTGGTCTCTCGCGGAAATGGCGTCCTCCCTCGCCTTTTCAGTCCCGGATCCAGTCTGGGCGAGCTGGATATACCGATCCGCGTCTTGCGTTGTTTGCTTAAGCTGGGCCTCAGCCTGCTGCAATTGTGCCCGCACCTTGGCAAGTTCCGCTTCGTAGGGCTTGGGATCGATCTCGAAGAGGACGTCGCCGGCCTTCACCTCGGCTCCCTCGACATAGTTCCGCCGCAGCAGAATCCCGGACGCCTGCGCGCGAACCTGCACCTCCTTCGAAGCTTCGACCCGTCCGGCATATTCAAAGTCGAGCGGCACCTTGCCCGCTTTCACCTCGATAGCCGTGACAGCGGGCGGCGGCGGCGTTGCTCCCTGGGCTGGCTGCGCGCTGCCCTCGGATACTCCCGCGCACATCGTCAACGCACCAAAAGCACAGATCGTGCCGTACCGCAGGAGAACCTGAACGGCTGTAGTCATTTGTTATTCTCCCGTGAGGGCATGATTACCCGCGCCGTCGAACGCGGTACGGAGCCGATAATGTCAGCTGCCATCCTCACACGCTTGTTTGCGGCACACGAGGGAAATACCTCAGGGGCATTCGCGTTCCTTCCCCGGCCATCGTACAAATCGCCGCAAGTACATACTCCCGGTCGTATTGCAACGGGACCGGCGCGCCGTGCAACCGCCGCCGTGACTGCCGCCATTCCGGCCTACGCGGACGGGGCGCCAGTGGTCAGGCCAATTTCGCAAACACGACGAAAATCGGCATTGTCAGAATAACTGCAAAGCGCCGACATTGTACGAAGAACATCGAACGATTATGCGGCACTGAGCTGACGCCACTCGGCGAGGGCGGCGACACGGTTCAGCTTGAAATTTTCGCGGCTGTAGAGATGCCGCTCGTGATTGAAATGATTGTGTACGGATGAATGAATGGCCGCGAATTTCTGAAGACTTCCCATCTGCCGGAACCGCTGCATTGCCCGCTCTCGTCGTCTGAGGGGCTGGTGGGAGTTTTCCGCCGATGGTTCAGCCAACGGCCTGTCTTCTGGCGCGCGCCGTTGCCGATCCTTCGTAGCGCTGCCCGATATGAGCCAAGCTTGTCGGTGACGATTGTTTCCGGTCGGCCGTATCGTTTCATTGTTTTGCGCAGAAACGTCAACGCCGCCTTGCGATTGCGGCTCTTGGTAACATAGGCTTCGAGGACTTCGCCCTCCTGGTCGACAGCGCGCCAAAGATAATGGATCTTGCCGTTGATGCGGACAAACATCTCGTCCAGATGCCAGCGCCATTGTGGCCAGGCATGTAGATGCCGTGGCCGTTTGCGACGGATCTCGGCCGCAAAGATCGGACCAAAACGGTTCCACCAATATCGCACCGTCTCATGGCTCACATCGATCCCGCGTTCGTGGAGGAGATCCTCAACATTGCGGAGTGAGAGCGGAAAACGGACATACAGCATCACCGCAAGACGGATAATCTCGGGCGAGGTTTTGAAATAGCGGAACGGGTTGGTGCACATGCGGGGGAAATTACGAAGTTGTGATCAAGCGCTCAAGCGCCCGTTTCTCTGACACTGCCGGGCAGAATACCGCGATCCCAATACCAAAGCATGTTCCGCCTGAAGCGACAAACCCTGCGGAAAATATATTTATAAACAATGGCTTGGCATGCAACGCGCCGAAGATACCGCCTGCGTGTCCTTAGGACCTCAGGCTGATTCACGGCACATTGTGTTTTCGGCAGACTGTCAATGACCAAAAACCTGCTATCGGAGCCCAACAATGCCGCTGCATGAAAGCTGTGAGACTTTGAACACGAGAATGCTCGGCGCCGCTCTGGACGCGCTGGCGTCCAGCGTGGTGCTGGCCACACGCGATGGGCGCGTTCTCTATATGAACTCCGCTGCTTCCCAGCAGACGAGGACGAGCGGCGCACTCTGCTTTTCAAACAATCGCTTCCGCCCCAACGATCATAAAGCCGCTCGCGCATTCGCTTCTGCGCTGAGCGGCTCAGGGAATGACTGGCAAGCCGTCGCATGGAAATACCTTGGCGTTGCCGAGCCGCGATGGCCCCGGCGTCTTCGCCACCATTCTACCGCTGAAATGCGCGGCGCTGACGCCACTCCTGACGGTACATCGCCCATGCCGCTCCATCGAGCAGATCAGCTGGATCCCCAAGTCTTCGGAATAAGCCATGATCCCCTCGCCGCTTTGGACCACGGCGAGTCAACTGCTTCGCGAATTTTGTGAATCCTTCCTGGTTCGTTTAATTCGAGAGCCGCCCTAGCGACAGTCGAGCGCTACGAGGTCAGGAGGCTTCGAACAGAATATCCTGAGCGCCCTCCCAGAGCGTCTTTCGACCAAGGGAATAAAGATTTTCGAGCGCCGATATCAGGGTGATGAAATGATTGCCGGAGAGCTGGCCGGCTTTCGAAGCGAAGTTGACGCATCCATAGGCGAGCAGGATCTCGGTCTCGCTCACGCCGCCAGGATAGAGGACAATCTGCCCAGGGGCGGGATAGCAGGTGTTGTTCTCGTAGCCGACGCCGAAATCGAGATCGCCCAGCGGCATCCACACCCCCTCCCCGCTCCAGCGCACATGCACGATCTTGCTCTTGAACGGCATGTGCTTGGTGAAGGCTGCGACGGTTTTCGGCGCGTTCTGGTGTTCGAACTTGCCGAGAAAGGTGTAGGGGCCGGCGGTCACGCGGATTTCAGACATGGAAGACGTCCTTTGGTCTTTAGGAAAACGGGCGGGGAGCGGGCCGAAAGCCGCGCAGGAATTCCAGAAGCACGCGCAGGCAGGCATCGGCGTCCTCGACGGTAATCGACTCCGCCGGATTGTGGCTGATGCCGCCTTTGCAGCGCACGAACAACATGCCGACATCGCAGAGCGCCGCGATTGCCATGGCGTCATGTCCTGCACCGGATGGCAGCTCGGTCGGCTGCAGGCCCGCGCGGCGCGCCGCTTCGTACAGAGCGGCAATGAGCGCCGGTGAGCACGGCGTCGCGGGCGCCAGATGCGTCACGCGGATGGTCACCTCGACCCCACGGCGCGCGGCGATCTCATCGATCGCGGTGCGGATCTCCGCCACGCACTGATCGCGCAGTGCATCGCTCCCGGCGCGCGCATCAACGGTGAAGCTCGTCTCGCCAGGGATGACATTGACAGCGCCCGGCCGCGCCTCGATGAGACCGACGGTCGCGACGAGCCCTTCCTGTGCGCGGCCCGCGCGTTCGACGGCGAGCACCATCTCCGCGGCCGCGGCGAGGCTGTCTTTACGCATTGGCATCGGCACGGTGCCGGCATGACCGGCCTCGCCCGCGACGGTGACAGCGAGGCGGCAGGCGCCATTGATCGCAGTGACGACACCGACCGGCAGGTCCAGCATCTCGAGCACCGGCCCCTGCTCGATATGCGCCTCGATATAGGCGAGCACGGCGTTCGCATCCATGGCTGCCTCGCCTATCCGGTCGACCGAGCAGCCGAATGCGGTCAACGCATCGCGCAACGTCACCCCAGCCTCATCCTTGCCAGAGAGCACCGACGGGTCGAACGTCCCGGCAATCGCGCGCGAGCCAGACAGGGTCGAGGGAAAGCGCACGCCTTCCTCATCGCCGAAGGCCAGCACTTCGATGGCGAAGGGAAACCGCTCGCCGCGCCGCGCCAGCTCTTCGACCGCGACGAGCCCGGCGAGCGCGCCGAACGAGCCGTCATATTTGCCGGCATTGCGCACCGTATCGATATGCGAGCCGATCAGGACCGACGGCGCGCCGGGCTCCTGTCCCTCATAGCGGCCGATGACTGTGGCGAGCGGATCGACGCGCACCTGCATTCCAGCCTCACGCATCCAGCCCGACAATTCCTCGATGGCACTCTTATGCGCCGGCGACAGATAGAGCCGGGTCAGCCGTCCTGGCTCGTCGCTGTGCAGCGCGAGCGCATCCAGCCTTTGCATCAGCCGGTGGCCAAGGGCGAGATCATTCATTGCTAGCCTCGCCCGCCGGATGGCGGCTGCGCCAATGCTCGGCGATATCGATGCGCCGTGCGATCCACACCCGGTCATGCCTCTGCACATAGTCGATGAAGCGTGCAAGTGCGGCGGCCCGGCCCGGCCGGCCGACGAGGCGGCAATGCAGTCCGACGGACATCATCTTCGGCCGATCGGCGCCCTCGGCATAGAGCACGTCGAAACTGTCCTTCAGATAGGTGAAGAACTGGTCGCCGGAGTTGAAGCCCTGCGCGGTGGCGAAGCGCATATCGTTCGCATCGAGCGTATAGGGCACGATGAGATGCGGCCCTTTGCGGCCCTTCGACCCAATAGGGCAGGTCGTCGGCATAGCTGTCCGCCGAATAGACGAAGCCCCCCTCCTCCATCACCAGCGACAGCGTGTTCAGCGCCGAACGCCCCGTATACCAGCCGAGCGGACGCTCGCCCGTCGCCTCGGTATGGATGCGGATCGCCTCGCGCATGTGCTGGGCCTCATCCTCGCGGGTGAAGTCCTTATACTCGATCCATTTGAGGCCGTGGCTGGCGATCTCCCAGCCGGCTTCCCGCATCGCTGCGGTCTGTTCCGGCGAGCGGGCGAGCGCGGTCGCAACGCCGAACACGGTAACGGGGCAGCTCCGCTCGGTGAACATGCGCCACAGCCGCCAGAAGCCGGCACGTGCGCCATATTCGTAGATCGACTCCATGTTCATATGGCGTTGCCCCGGCCAGGGCTGCGCGCCGACGATCTCGGAGAGAAACGCCTCGGAAGCCGCATCGCCGTGGAGGATGCAGTTCTCCCCGCCCTCCTCGTAGTTCACCACGAACTGCACCGCAATCCGCGCCCTGCCCGGCCAGTCGGCGTGAGGCGGGTTGCGGCCATAACCCTTCATGTCGCGGGGATAGGGCGACTCCATCGTCATCGGCGGTAGGTCCCTTGCGTTGTCGTCTTTTTGCGTGAGCTAGATCCGCATGGAAACAAAGCGCGGATCCGCTCAGCGCGTCGGCTGGGCATAGCCGCCGATCTTCGAGGTCTTCAGCCCGGTGGCGGCGAGTGCCTCGGCGAAAGTCGTGGCGCAGGCGACGCCGTCGATCACCGGCACCTTGAACTCGTCCGACAACCGGCTCATCAGATCGGCCATGCCCGCGCAGCCGAGCACGATGGCCTCCGCCCTGTCCTCCTCCAGCGCCCGCGCGATCTCGGTCTTGATCCGCGCCAGTGTCGTTGGATCGTTGCGCTCCAGCTTCAGAACCGGAATTTCCGTCGCGCGCACTTTGGCACAGCGCGCATCCAGCCCGTAGCGCTTGAGGTTCGCCTCGATCCCCGGCACCGAGCGGCCGAGCGTCGTGATCACCGAGAATTTGCAGGAAAGGAAGCTCGCCGCATGGAAGGCGGCCTCGCCGATGCCGATGACCGGCACGTCGGCCTGGCAGCGCGCAGCGTCCAGCCCCGTATCGTCGAAACAGGCAATGATGATGGCGTCGGCCTTGGGATAGCGGGCGATCTCGGCCAGCAGCCCCGGCACGCACATCGCCACATCGTGGAAGCCTTGGATGCTCGCTGGCCCCTGGCCCGGATTGGTGGCGATGAGGTGCGTGTCCGGTCGCGCCACGGCCCGAGCGGCGATCGCGATCTTCTCCGTCATCGACGCGGTGGTGTTTGGATTGACGATCAGGATTTGCATGGCCAGCGCCCCCTAAAGCTCGCCGCCGAGATAGAGCGCCTTGACCCGCGGATCCTCCAGCAGCTCAGCCGATCGCCCCTGCAGCACCACGGAGCCGGTGGTCAGGGCATAAGCCCGGTTGGAGATCCGGAGCGCCATCCGCGAATTCTGCTCGACCAGTAGCACCGACACTTTCTCGTCGCGGTTGATGGCGACGATCGAGCGCGCGATTTCCTGGACCAGTTTCGGCGCAACGCCCAGCGATGGCTCATCGAGCAGCAGGAGCTTCGGCGCCGCCATCAGCGCGCGGCCGATCACCATCATCTGCTGCTCGCCGCCGCTCAGCGTTCCGGCCAGCTGCGAATAGCGTTCCTTGAGGCGCGGGAAACGGGCCAGCACGCCGTCGAGCGAATTGCGGATGCCCGCCCTGTCGTTCCGGGTGAAGGCGCCCATCAGCAAATTGTCCTTCACCGTCATCAGCGGAAACACCCGGCGGCCTTCCGGCACCATTGCGATGCCGCGCCGGACGATCTCGTCCGCGGGAACGCCATTGAGGCGCTGGCCCTGGAAATGGATGTCGCCGGAGCGGACGCGCCTCAGCCCGGTGATGGCCCGCAGAATCGAGGATTTGCCAGCGCCGTTCGCGCCGATCAGCGCCACGGTCTCGCCCTCGGCGAGGTCGAGCGACACGCCTTTGAGCGCATAGACGTGATCGTAATAAAGCTGGATGTTGGATACGCGGAGCATCTCGGTCATCACACTAGAGCCCTATCGTCTCGTCTTCGCTGCCGAGATACGCCTCGATCACCCGCTCATTGCTCTGGATCTCGGCTGGCGTGCCTTCGGCGATCTTTTCGCCGAAATTCAGAACGACGATCCGGTCGGAGATCTTCATCACCGCCGGCATGTCGTGCTCGACGAGCAGGAGTGTGACGCCCCGGTCGCGCACCTTGCGTACCAGATCGACGGCGCGCATCGTCTCGTCGTGGTTCATGCCGGCAAAGGGCTCATCGAGCAGCAGCACGGTCGGGTTGGTCGCAAGGCCGATAGCGATGCCGAGCGCGCGCAGATGCCCCTGAGGCAGATTGCTGGCCAGCTCGTTGCGCTGCGAGCCGAGGCCGAGAAAGTCGATGATCTCATCCGCCGAGCGCCCGAACTCGTCCTGATCGGCATGCGCGGTCGCGGTGCCGACGAAATAGCCGAGCAGGCTCGCATTGGCCCGCAGATGGTGGGAGACGATGACATTCTCGCGCACCGTCATGCCGCGAAAGATCGTGGCCTCCTGGAAGGTGCGCACCACGCCGCGGCGCGCGACCAAATGCGGCGACCGATTGGAGATGCGCTCGCCGCGGAACCGGACCTCGCCCGACGAGGTGCGCATGAACGACGCGATCAGCTTGAACATCGTCGACTTGCCGGCGCCATTCGGCCCGATGACCGAAAGGATATCGTGCTCGTTGACCTTAAAGCTGACATTGTTGACTGCGATCAGCCCGCCGAACCGCTTGGTGACCCCATCGACTTCGAGGATCGCTGTCATTGCTTGACCTCGCTGCTGCGAAGGCGCTGGCCAACCAGGACGTTCAGCTTAGGAAGGCGCAGGCTGAGCAGCCCATTCGGCAGGAACAGCATCAGCGCGATCAGGATGGTCGAATAGATGAGCAGCTGATATTTGCCGGTGAGGAACAGGAGGTCCCAGCCGAAATAAAGCACCAGCGTGCCGAGCATCGGGCCGAACACGTAGCCGAGCCCGCCGAGGAAGCAGTTCAGCATGAAATTGACCGAGTCCTGCACCGCGAAGCTCGACGGATAGACCGACTGTGCCACCGCCGCAAACACTGCACCGCCAAGACCGCCCAGGAAGGACGAGATCGCATAGGCAAGAATGCGCAGATAGGCGACGTTGACCCCGATCGAGGAGGCAAGCTCCTCATTCTGCTGCAGCGAGCGGCAGAGTTGGCCCAGACGCGAATGCACCAGCCGGTACATCGCCCCGAAGCAAAGGATCATCAAGACAACGGCAAGATAGTAGAAGGCCGGCTTGGTGCTAGTGAGCGTGGCAAAGTCCGGGATCAGTGTCAGCCCGAACAGGCTCACCGGCCCAGGTGGCGGAATACTGGTAATGCCCTTGGCGCCATTGGTCACCGGCACGGCGAGCGCCAGCAGCCGCGCGACCTCGGTCAAGACCAGCGTCACCATGGCGAAATAAACGCCGCGCAGCCTCAGGATCGGCACCCCGATGAGAATGCTCACCGCCGCGCAGAACAGGCCGGCGATCGGCAGCGTCAGCCAGAACGACCAGCCATAGGTGACGACCAGCACGGCTGACACGTAGCCGCCGAGCAGTGCATAGGCGCCCTGGCCGATATTAATGCGGCCGATGAAGAAGGTCAGCCACACCCCGGCCGAGGCGATGCTGAGCAGCGCCACCGAGGTGAGCGTGTAATAGAGATCGGCGCGTCCGCTGACCTCGATCAGCCAGGGCACCAGGATCAGCACCACGACGAGGAAAATCACGACGGGGACGAGCTTGGCGGGCCGCATCATGTTCTCACCCCCACGGTCTGCCCATCAGACCCTGCGGCCTGACACTGAGGAACACCATCAGCGTTGCGAAGATGACCAGATAGGTGATGTCGCCATAGGCGTGCAGCACCGACAGGCCGACCGATTCCAGCATGCCCAGAATGAAACCGCCGGCGATCGCGCCCGAGATCACGCCCGCCCCGCCGATCATCACCATCATGAAGGCCTGGATCGAGATCGGCCCGCCGATGCCGGAACTGACGCCAGTGATCGTGACCAGCAGCCCGCCGACCAGCCCCGCGAGCATCGCCCCGAGCGCAAAGCCGATCATCGAATAACGGTCGACATTGACACCCATGAGCTGCGCGGCGACGCGGTCCTGGGCGAGCGCACGCATCGCCCGGCCGGTTTTGGAATACTGCATGTAGAGGATGAAGCCGGCGATGCACAGGATCGCCAGCACGCCGATCAGGATCCGATCATAGGGCATGATGATCCGGAAATCCCAGTTGAAGACGCCGTTGACAATCTTCGGCACGCCACGCTGCTTCTCGCCGAAGATCAAGAGGATCACCGCGTCCAGGAAGAAGGCGATGCCCGCCGCCAGCAGCATAGTGCTTTCGTCGCGCACGCTGCGGCGGATCACCGGGCGGAACAGGAAGTGCTCCATCAGCGCGCCGATCACCGCGAGCGTCGCGGCCGAGACTAGCAGCGCGACGACGAAGGGCAACCCCAATTGTCCGTAGATCGTGTAGGTCACGAACCCGCCCAGCACATACATTTGCCCATGGGCGAAGTTCAGCACGTTCATCAGTGCGAAGATCAGGGTCAGCCCGAGCGCGATCAGCGCATATTGGGCACCGAGATAGAGCCCATTGGCAATGACTTGTTCCATGGGAAGAGGACCGGGGGATGGCCCCCGCGGGATTGCGCCTTCTCTAGCGCGTTCCCACGGGGTGAGTTGACGATCAGTCGACTTCTGCGATGAACAGCGTCTTGAAGGCGCCACCCCTATACTCGTTGACGACGAGCGGCACCGCGATCTGGCGCTTCTGGCCGAAGGATGTCATGCCAACATATTTCAGTTTGGCGTCGCCCTTCATGTAAGGGTTCGGCGCGGCGAAGCCGTCGATGGTCTTCTTGAATTCATCGACGCTGTCGACCGCCTTTGGATTGGCCTTCAGAGTTTCGATGATGTAGTCGAGCGCGTAGCACTTGGTGTTCGACTCGTCATTGTATTCGCCGAACATCTTGGTATAGCGCGCGGTGAACTCCTCCATCGCCTTGGAGCGGATCTCCGGGGTCGAGGCGCCGCCTACCGAGATGAAGCCGTCGGCGAGGTCGCCCGCGCCTTCCTTCAGCACGGCGGCGTCCTGAGCCGTTTCAGTGGAGATCAGGCCGGTATAACCCATCTCGCGCGCCGCGCGGATGATCAGCGGCGCATTGCCCGGCGCAACGCCGGAGATCACCAAGAGGTCGGGCTTGGAGCGCAGCACCGGCGTCAACACCGGCACGAAATCGCGCGTATCGTTCTGATAGGTGTCCTTCGCGGCAACGACTTCGAGGCCGAGCGCCTTGGCCGCGGCAACGCCGCCATCACGCTGGCTGAGCGGGTCGGATTCGTTCGCGGCGAGGAAGGCGATTTTCTTCACACCCTTGTTGTCGCGCAGGAATTTATAGATTGCCGGCCCGGACTGGTAGTTCGCCACCATACCGAGGATCGCGTTGGACGCGGGAGCTGTGTAAAGCTCTTTCGGGAAGGCATAGGGGAAATAGATGATGCCGCTGCGCTCGGCGACCGGGCGCACGGCTGCCGCGCCGTCATCGACATTCGGGCCGACGACGTAGTGGATGCCTTCCTGTGCCATCTTCTCCATGCCGGCAATGGCGCGCTTGGGGTCCTTTTGATCGTCGAAGGTGACGATCTCGATGTCATAGGTCTTGTCGCCGATCTTCACGCCGCCAAGCTCGTTCAGCCAGGCTGCGCGGGTCTGCATCGATCGCACATTGGAGATGCCCCAAGCGGCAGCCGGACCGCTGGTCACGCCGACGAAGCCGATCCGCAGCTTCGCATCCGCCGCTTGCGCGAGTGGGGCCAGAGCCATGGATGAGACCGCCGCAAGCGCATAGACCATCTGTCGTCGTGTCAGTCGCATAACTCCGCTCCTCATTATGTCTCATGGGTTCGCGGCGCCGAGCGTCGGAAGCCGGTTGCCTTGCAACTCAACGAAATGTTAACAATATTGTCAACGAAATTCGTATAAAGATGTGAACGATGCCGTGACCCCGCTCTTGACGTGCGAATGGGAGGCGCACAATTCCGGACCGGGGAATGCAGCAAGGATGAGCGTGTGACTGAGAACGCGAGACAGATTTTGTCAGACAGCATCTCCGGAGTAGCGCCCGACGAGCATCAGATCGTCGATCGGATCACGACCGCGGTGATGGAGCATAGGCTTCCGGCGAGCACCAAGCTGAGCGAGGCGAAGCTGTGTGAGGCCTTTGGCGTCGGACGGATGCGCGTTCGCCGGGCGCTTTTGCTATTGGCGAGCCAGGGCATCGTCGACCTGCACTCCAACCGCGGCGCTTTCGTCGCCTGTCCCGATCGCAAGGAAGCGCATGACGTGTTCAGCGCGCGACTGGCTGTGGAGCCAAGTATCGTGCGCAACGTAGCCTTCAACGCCCCGGCTGCCGATCTCAAGGTGCTCGGCGATCATATCGAACTCGAACTGGAGGCAAAAGCGAAGCGGCGGCGGCGCGATGTGATCCGTCTGTCGGGCGAGTTCCATGTCAAGCTTGCCCAGGCAACAGACAATGCGGTGCTCGTGCGCATGGTCCGTGAGCTTGTCGCCCGAACCTCGCTCATCATTGGCCTCTTCGCGAATTCCGGTGCATCGAGCTGCAGAGAGGATGAGCATCTCGGAATCCTGAACGCTCTGCGCGATCGCAATCCAGACCGCGCCGAGGCGCTCATTCGCGATCATCTTGCTCATATCGAAGCTGGCCTCGATCTCTCCGCGAGCGAACCCGAGGAGATGGACATCGGCAGAATTCTGGCCGAGCCATGAGCCCGCGGCAGAGTGAGGCGCCGAATGAGGCGCAAACCGAAATGGCGACAGCGAGCGATGGCGGCCGGATGTTTTCTCGCCAGCTAAGCGCTATACCACGTCCGCATTTGAGGAGGCACTTGACGCCTCACGGTGAGCTCGCAGACCATTTGCTCGGACGCAAGGTGATGGAGTAGCGTCGCATAGACCGGATTTGCCGGGGCATTGAGAAAACCCCGCCACTGCGCATGGATTGATCGGAGCCTGATGACGGCAAAGAATTCCGCGGCGTAATGCCGGGGTTGATGTCAGGCGCTTGGCTCTAGAGAAAAGCCTCGCTGCGCCGGTTCTGATCGCGGACAACTTGCAATGGTTTTGACGTAACCGGTCAGCCAGTTGTGGATCTGGCTGGGTTACTCACCTTCTTGGGGCCGCATGCGGAGCG
>CAWJHQ010000004.1:0-328271 GCA_963842775.1 uncultured Alphaproteobacteria bacterium
CCCGCCTTCATGGCGACGGCAGTCGACAAGACGGCCGGAAAATTCGCCAGCCGCGACAGTCTCGCGCCTCCGCTCGGGGCTGGCTGGGATTACGTGGAGAGCTGCGGTCTTATAGAAGAAGCGGCGCAGGCCGGCAGCGAACTGCGCGAAAAGCTTGCCGCGAAATCCGTCGAGCCGGGCGCCTATGATGTCGTGATCGCTCCCAGCAATCTGTTCCTGACCATTCACGAAACCGTCGGTCATTCCACCGAACTCGACAGGGCGCTCGGCTGGGAGGCCGATTTCGCCGGCACCTCGTTCGTTACGCCCGATAAGCTCGGCACGCTGCAATTCGGCTCACCGCTGATGACCGTGATGGCGGATCGTTCGCAGCATGGCGGGCTGGCCACCGTCGCCTTCGACGATGACGGCGTGCGCACATCGGGCGCGGAGTTTCCGATCGTCGAAAACGGCATCTTCAAGAACTATCAGATGGCGCTGGGCCAGGCGCGCTATGTCGGGCGCGACAAATCCAATGGTTGCGCCTATTGCGACAGCGCCACGGCCTTCCCTATCCAGCGCATGCCGAACATCTCGCTGCAGCCGAACCCGCAAAGCACCTCGCTCGATGATCTGATCGGCGGCGTAGAGCGGGGCATTTATATCGTTGGCGCGGGAAGCTGGAGCATCGATCAGCAGCGCGACAATTTCCAGTTCGGCGGCCAGCTTTTCTACGAGATCAACAACGGCAAGCTCGGCCCAATGCTGCGCGATGTCGCCTATCAGGGCCGCACTTTGGAGTTCTGGAATTCGCCTGGATGGGCTGGGCGATGCCTCGACCTATTATCTCGGCGGCACATTCAGCTGCGGCAAAGGCCAGCCGATGCAGGGCGCGCCCGTTTCGCATGGCGCGGTGCCGAGCCGTTTTCGCGGCGTCACCGTGCTGAACACCGAGCGCGAGGATATCTGACCGATGAACCTTACGCCCGAAGAGGTCAAAGAGATCACCGATCGCCGGGTGGCAACGTCGCGTGCCGATGGTTGCATCATCCATGTCAGCGGCGGCGAAGATCTCAATCTCCGTTTTGCGCGCAACAGCGCCACCTCGAACGGCGCCGTCAGCTCCGTGGAGGTCACCATCACGTCGCAAATCGGTCAGCAATCCGGTTCGGCCACGGTGACGAGCCTGGATGACGGCCCCCTCGACATGGCGCAGCGGCGTTCGGAGGAGATCGCCCGGCTGGCGCCCGCCAATCCCGAACAGATGCCGCCGCTCGGCCCGCAGCATTACGGACCCGGCATGGCTTACGATGCCGCGACAGCCGGCCTGCGCGCCGCCAAGATGGCCGCGGCTCCGGAAGCCGCCATTGCCAGGGCGGTGAACAGCAACGTCGACGCGACCGGTTTTGCTCAAGTTGGCGCCCGGTTTACTGCCATGGCGACGAGCGCCGGCCTGTTTGCCTATGACCGCCAAACCGAGGCCGATTTTACAGTTACCGCAAGGCGCAAGGACGGGAGCTGGTCCGGCTGGGCGGGCGGCTCCGAGTTCCGCTTCGGCCACCTCGACGCAGACGGATCGCCGAGCGCGCCGTCGCCAAGGCCGAGTACAGCCAGCCGCCGCTCGATCTCGATCCCGGCCAATATGCCGTGATCCTTGAGGCATCGGCGGCTGGGGAAATGCTGCAATATCTCATGTGGTCGCTGGACGCGCGGTCGGCGGATGAAGGCCGTAGCTGGCTGAGCGGAAAGGAGGGCAACGACGAAGCTCGAGAACGCTTCTCGACCCCGAGTGACCATCTATTCCGATCCCGCCGAGCCGCTGGCGCCGACGCAAATTTTCGGCAGCGAGGGGCTGCCGCAGGAACGCACGGTCTGGATCGGGGACGGAGTTGTCAAAAACCTCTCCTGTTCGCGCCATTGGGCCGAGAAAACCGGCCGCATCCCGCGACCCCACCCTGGCGGGCTGGCGATGGTCGGCGGCACCACATCAGTCGGCGAGATGATCCGCAACACGCGCCGAGGCATCCTCGTCACGCGCGTTTGGTACACAAATACGCTCGATCCCCGCACCTTGCTGCTCACCGGCCTGACACGGGACGGCAATTTCCTCATCGAGAATGGACACGTTACCGGCCCGGTGCGCAATTTCCGTTTCAACGAGAGCCTGATCGCGATGCTCGGAAATATCGATGCGATCGGCCCCACGACCCGCATTCACGGCGGCGACCTCAGCGGCGGCCCCGTCGCTGCGCCCCCGCTGCTGCTCAAGAGCTTCAACTTCGCCTCGCGCTCGCAGCGGCATCTAGCTGGAGTGCTGCTGCGCGCCCAAGCTGTCGCCGCTAGCATCGAGGAATTGGGCGACAGCGCCTCAGGCTGAAATTCGGAAATGCGGGTGCCGTGGGTTCGAAAGCAGGAATGCTGAGATTGTTGTCTGAGACCGCCTGCTGGCGTCGGCTGAGGATATGGTGACGTCCACGTAGGTTGCGGGATGCTCCGCATTGGCTGTGAGGCCCAGCCGTACATTCATCGGCTAGATCAATGGTGAATAGGATCCGCGCAAGCTTGCTCTGGTCGGCTGAATTGGCGTTCGATCGCGCCTGTTTCCGCTCGCCTCAGCCGGCTGAAAACGGCAGTCTGCGTACAGACATGGCAGCTTCAAAAAAAGTTCGGGATACTGTCGGGGCGGCGGGCGCAGTCTCGTCCTTAGGGGGCAAAGTGCAGCAAATGCGCAAAATCGAACCCATGGAGACCATCATGAACGTCAAGCGGAAGAAGGCCGAAGTCGAAACCCAACCCGCTAGGGTCGAGACGCTTGGCGGCGTCGTCGCCTATCTGCAGATCGATGGCGCAACGAAAGCGGCCGAGTTTTACCAGCGGGCCTTCGGGGCGACCGAAGTCTACCGCATGCCGGTCGACGAGAGCGGGCGGACCATGCACATCCACCTGCATCTCAACGGCAGTTCCATCATGCTGAGCGACGCTTATCCTGAGCACGGCCACCCACTGCAGGGGCCGCAGGGGTTCAGCATCATGCTGCCTGTGGACGATATCGACGTATGGTGGGGAACGCGCGATCGAGGCGGGTGCCGAAAGCGTGATGCCGGTGCAACTCATGTTCTGGGGTGACCGCTACGGCCAGGTTCGCGACCCGTTTGGCGTTCTGTGGGCCATGAATGCGCCTGTCCAGCCCGCTCCTCGGAAACGGCGCTAGGCTAGCGCCGCTGCGTCAGACGCTTCGCCTCCCGCGCATCAGTGGGAGGACCGATGAGCCGGCGCACGTCGCTCGAGATCATTGCCTATTCCTCGGGGATGGAATAGGTCGAGGTGGCGTGCGCGGCTAGATCTTCATCTCCATCCGAGCGTAATGCGATCTCGCCGACCGCCAGCCTTTTTCCCAGCTTCAGGATCGTTGCGTCGGCTATCATATCCGCGGGACGGGGCTTACGGAGGAAGTTGATGCTGAGATTGGTTGTCACAGCCAGGGGCCGCGGGCCGATCATGGCCAGAACGGCGGCATACATGGCGATATCGGCCAGCGCGAACATCGACGGCCCCGAAATGGTACCGCCGGGTCGCAGCATGCGCTCATTATAAGTCATACGCACTCGGACGCTGCGCCCGCTCACCGCCTCGACGATGAAGCGCCGTCTGCGGCTGTTCATTTGCGGGAAATGCTGATCCAGGAAGGCGCCGAGTTCCGTCGCCGTCATGATCTGTGCGTCGCCCCCCGACATGCCGGCAATCTCCTCACAATGGAACATCCTCACGATTTTACCACTTTTACAGGCGATCAAACCCAACAGGGAACTGAAAAGGATGCCGGCCGCGACTGGCGCCCCGTAAGAAGAGGGTCACATGACGAACATCTGGATTGACATCTGGGGCAGTTCGGTGCGCCGAGGGTTCGCCGCCTTTTTCATGGCCGGAGCCCTTGTCGCTTTCACCCTGGCGTCAACGCTTGCCGCTGCAGAGCAGGCGTCGGCAAAAACGCAAGTACTGACCGCAGGACATGGTCAAGCAATTCATCGCCAGCTTCCCGGCTGTGAAGACGATTGCTGTCAGTCATGCGGCGGAGAAGGGCAAGGCCGTTGCCTCCACCAAGGACAACCTCGCCGCAGTGATCGAAGCCGTTTCCGACAAGTCCATTGCCGACCGGGTAAACAAAGCGGTGAAGGTGCACGGCTTCAAGGACGCCAAGGAGTGGGTCGCGGTTGGCGAGAGCGTCGGCCGCGTTTATGCGCATCTGAAAGTCGGCACGGTCGACGGCCGCGCGAAAAAGAAACTCGACAAGGCAATCTCCAAAATCGAGAAGAACGATTTCCTGAACGAGAAGCAGAAGCAGCAACTTGTCAAAGCCTTGCGCAGCGGCGCGGACGAGGCGCTGGAGCCGCCTCCGGAAGAAAACGTGACCGCCGTCAGGCCGATGGTCGCCGAACTTGAAGCCGCGGTGAAATAACCGCTATTCTTGGCTCGAGCAACTTTACGGCCGAGCCCATGAGCACCAAAATTGCAACCGCCGGAAACGCAAGCGCCGACGCAGCGGATGGCACGCCCTGCCTCCTCAGAGAAGATCGCGGACGGGTCGCGTTGCTGACACTCAATCGCCCGGAAAGCCGCAACAGCCTGTCGGAGCCGATGCTGAACGCGCTCCTCGCGGCCATTGAGGATATTTCGGCCGCGGAGCGCATTTCCGCCATCGTCATTGCCGCCGCCCCGCCGGCCTTTTGCGCTGGCCACGATATGCGTGAAATGACTAGCCGGCGAAGCGATCCGGATCGGGGCCGCGCTTTCTTCGAGACGCTCATGCGCCTCTGTTCCAGCGTCATGCAGGCCATTGTGCGCTGCCCGAAGCCGGTTATCGCGGCGGTGGGCGGGGCGGCGTCAGCGGCGGGCTGTCAACTCTCGCGAGTTGTGATCTCGCCGTCGCGGGCGAGAACGCGCGTTTTGCCACGCCGGGAGTGAATATCGGCTTGTTCTGTTCCACGCCCATGGTGGCGCTCTCACGCAATGTCGGCCGCAAGCACGCAATGGAAATGCTGCTGCTCGGGAACTCGTATCGGCCGGGGAGGCCCGGGATATGGGTCTCATCAACCGGGTGGTCCCCGACGCGAAGGTGCTCGGCGAAGCCTTGGCGATGGCGGAGCGCATCGCCAGCAAATCCTCCGCCACCGTCGCAATAGGCAAGGAGGCGTTCTACCGCCAGGTCGAAATGCCCTTGGCCGACGCCTATGAATATGCTTCGCGCGTCATGACCGAAAACATGCTGATCCGGGATGCGGAAGAAGGGATCGGCGCGTTCCTGGAAAAGCGCACCCCGCAATGGGACCGCAAAGAAGAATGAGACCCCCAAGGAATTGTATTATTTCTGCTCCTTTCCTTTCAGCCCGCTAATGGCGCCGGTCCGGCAAGCAATTGTTTGCTCGGCATTCGAAATCCGCCCATCGCCGTCGCCGTCGACATTGGCCTCGACCTTCACCTTATCGGCCTGCTCTGCTTTGTCGACATAGCCGTCGCCATCGGCGTCGAGGGCTCCCAGGGCGGCCACGCATTCTTCCGTGTCCCCATAAGCGGCGGCGGCCTTCGCGGCGTCCACAACGGCAAGGGACAACAGTGCCGCCAGACCGATAGAGGCAAGCTTCATTTCGATCTCCTCATTGCTCGAGCATATTAAATCGCACGATGCTCCCCGTGGCGCCGGACGCTTGGCTTGCGCATCGCGGCGCCTTATGTCCCTCATGAGACTTCAAGCTAGGCCAGGGATGCTCAGCCCATGAACCACGACAGCTACAGCGAAGCCTATATTCGCGACATCCTCACAAGCTGCAAGGTGTTTGCCATGGTCGGCGCCAGCGCCAACCCGGTGCGGCCGAGCTATTTCGTGCAGAAATATCTCTTGGCGAAAGGCTATGACGTTATCCCGGTCAATCCAGGCCTGGCGGGCAACACGCTGTTGGGACAGACGGTCTATGCCAACTTGAGGGATGTGCCCCGTCCCATCGAGATCGTCGACATCTTCCGCAATTCCGCCGCGGCCCTGGACATCACCAAAGAAGCGATCGCGATAGGGGCGAAGGTCGTCTGGATGCAGCTTGGGGTCCGCAATGACGAAGCCGCCGCTATCGCCGAAGCGGCGGGCCTGAAAGTGGTGATGAACCGTTGCCCGAAAATCGAATATGGCAGGCTGTCGGGGGAAATCGGCTGGGCCGGCGTACACACGCGAACGCTGTCGAGCCAGCGCGCGGTGCTCGGGCCGAGCGGATATCAGAAGCTGTCCATCCGCAAGGGATAGCAAGGTAAAAAATCGACATTGAATAAAACGAACGGTCGTGCTATTTTTAGAGCATGAACAAAGGCGAGCGCACCCGCAAGGATATTATCGACAAAGCATTCCTGATGGCCGGTGACATCGGCTTGGAAGCGGTGTCGCTCGGCGCGTTGGCCGGTGAAACGGGCCTGTCCAAGAGCGGACTTTTTGCGCATTTCAAATCCAAGGAAGCCCTGCAGCTCGAAGTCGTCGACGAAGTCACCCGGCGTTTCACCGACAGTGTGATGCGGCCCGCCTTAACGCAGCCGCGCGGCGAACCCCGTGTTCGCGGTTTTTTTCGAGCGCTATCTCGACTGGATTGCGCACAGCCGCCCGAATGGCGGTTGCATGTATATGTCGCTGTTTCACGAATATGACGACCGCCCGGGGCCGGTTCGCGATCGGCTGGTCGCGAGCCAGTTCGAGTTCGGCAACACGCTGTCGCGCATCGTGAGGACGGCCATGGACGAAGGGCATTTCCGGCCCGATGTTGACGTCGATCTCTTCGTGTTCGAATTTATCGGCATCGAGATGGCCTACCACCATCAGCTGAAATTCTCGCAGCTGCCTCGCGCGCTCAACATGCCCGCGCCGCATTCGAACATTTGCTGGCTCGAAGCCGCGCACCTTCTGATCAACTGACCTAACAGGAGCCGATCATGGCAGTAACACATTCCGACCAAGACGATTTACGCCGCTATAAAAAGCACGAACGATCATGCTATTTCTATGCCGATCCCAGCGTTCGTCCGTTTGCCTTTCCGGCTCGCCAGCGCGATTTCATCACGCCTCGGCGGCGAATTGGCCCGGCTGATCTTCTTCCACCCGATGCGTACCCGTCCAAACGGGGCCCAGACGGCGGTACTCGCCACGGCCGAGCAGCTCATGCTCGATTTGGATGGCCGCAAACTCGCGGCCTATAGCTGGGGCGAGGGTCCGGCCGTGTTGCTGGTTCACGGTTGGAGCGGCAATGCCGGCCAAATGGCGGAATTCGTTGCGCCGCTCACCCGGGCGGGTTTCCGGGCGGTAGCAATCGACCTCCCCGCTCATGGCGCCTCCGGCGGCGGCGCTCAGCTCGGTGGTCCATTTCGCCCGCGCGATCTGGGCCGCGGCCGAGCATTTCGGCCCGGTGCACGGTATCGTTTCGCACTCGCTGGGAGCCGGCGGCGTCATTCAGGCTTTCTTGGGCGGGGTCAAAGCGAGCGCGCCGTTCTTCTCGCGCCGCCTGCACAATTCCACGATTATTGGGGCTTGTTCAGAAGCCGGATGGGCATGTCGCATGCCGTCTGGCGGGCGATGGTCGAGCGATCGGAGCAATGGCTGGGCCTGCCGTTTGCGGAGGTTCATCCCGAAGTCGGCGCGCCCGCTCATGACGCGTTCCCGCGCTGATCCTGCACGGCACGACGGATCGTGTATGTCCCGTGACGGAGGGTCGCAGTCTGGCGCGAATGTGGCCCGGCGCGCGCTTGCGGGAGCTTGATACTGGGCATGTTTCCATCCTGCGCGACCGCGCGCCATCGCCGAAACCGTCGAATTCATCACAGGTTAATTACTTCGCGATCGCGACAAAGCTCTTGCGTCGCCGGGCGGAAATTGGTTCCTTGCGGCATGACCGCCGAGAGGAAGTATCGCCCATGACGCAAGAGCGCCAACCCGGCTTCGACACGCTCGCCGTCCACGCCGGCGCCCAGCCCGATCCCGCGACCGGCGCGCGGATCACGCCGATCTACCAGACCACGGCCTTTGTGTTCGACGATGCCGACCAGGCCGCGGCGCTGTTCAATCTGCAGGTCTTCGGCAACATCTATTCGCGGATCATGAATCCCACCAATGCGGTGCTGGAAGAGCGCGTCGCGGCGCTCGAAGGCGGCACGGCGGCGCTCGCTGCGGCATCCGGCCATGCCGCGCAACTGCTGGTGTTCCACACGCTGATGGAGCCCGGGCGACGAGTTCGTCGCGGCACGCCAGCTCTATGGCGGCTCGGTCAACCAGTTCAACCACGCGTTCAAGAAGTTCGACTGGCACGTGAAATGGGCCGATGCCGACGATCCCGACAGCTTCAAGCGCGCGGTCACGCCGCAAGACCAAGGCGATCTTCATCGAAAGCATCGCCAATCCCGGCGGCATCATCATCGACATCGAGGCCATCGCCGAAGATCGCCAATAAGGCCGGCGTGCCGCTGATCGTCGACAACACGCTGGCGACGCCCTACCTGATCCGGCCGATCGAATGGGGCGCCGATATCGTGGTCCATTCGCCCACCAAATTCCTGGGCGGCCACGGCAACTCGATGGGCGGGGTGATCGTCGATGGCGGCAAGTTCGACTGGGGCGAGCGGCAAGTATCCCGTCTCTGTCCGAGCCAGCCCCTCCTATCACGGCATGACGCTTGTGCGAGACTTTCGGCGATTTCGCCTTCGCCATCGCCGCCCGCGTGCTGGGCCTGCGCGATCTCGGGCCGGCGCTCGCGCCGATGAACGCCTTCCTGGTGCTGACCGGCATCGAGACGCTGCCGCTGCGCATGCAGCGGCATTGCGACAATGCGCTGGCGGTCGCCGAAGTGGCTGAAGGCCGACCCGAAGGTCGACTGGGTGAACTATGCCGGGCTGCCGGAGACAAGCTATCACGCGCTGGCGCAGAAATACTGCCCCAAGGGCGCGGGCGCGGTGTTCACCTTCGGCCTCAAGGGCGGGTACGATGCCGGCATGAAGCTGGTCAACAACGTGAAGCTGTTCACCCATCTGGCCAATATCGGCGACACGCGCAGCCTGATCATCCATCCGGCCTCGACCACCCACCGCCAACTGACCGACGAGGAGCGCAAGGCGCCGGCGCCGGCCCGAGTGGTGCGGCTGTCGATCGGCATCGAGGATACGGCGGACATCATCGCCGATCTGGAACAGGGTCTCACAGCGGCCTAAGCGGACATTCCTTGGCGGCCCAACGAATGCCTGCTTCAAATTCCTCTGGTTTCGCAGAGTTTTTTCCCAAAACCGGGAAGGCCACTTTTGGGAACTCTGCTTAGCACAGGACATGATGCGCTTCTTGCCGTGCGGCCAGTGGGAGTCTCGCTATCCGATGTGACGGCGAGACAGGTAAATTCATGACTATCGCGCAAGGCAAATATGCGTCGCATCTCCCGAAAACGTTGTTGCTACGCAATGATCTCAGGGCTGACTTCGCTTGAGCGAATACTACTGATCGCCTAATCTGCCGCCCACGCCTAATCTATTGACCCGAGCGAGCACGCGAAAATGGTCAGCGCCGTTCCCCTCATTCTTTCCGGCGGTTCCGGAACGCCGGCTTTGGCCGCTTTCGCGCGCCATGTATCCCAAACAATTCATCAACTTCTTCAATGGCGAGGGTGCTTCGTTCTCGAAATGACGTTGCGTCGGCTGAGCTCAGGGCCTGAATTCTCAGCCCCGATCGTCCTGTGCAATAACGATCATCGCTTCCTTGTGCGCGATCAGCTCGACCGCGTCAGGCTCGCGCCGCAAGGCCATCATTCTGGAGCCGGTCGCCCGCAACACCGCCGCCGCTGTCGCGGTGGGCGCGCTCGCCGCTTGGCAAGATGATCCAGAAGCGGTCATCATCGTTGCCCCATCCGACCACCTCGTGCGTGACGAGGAGAGCTTCACCCGGCAGCTCCGCCGAGCCATCGATGTAGCGGCGACAGGCAAGCTCGTGCTGTTCGGCATAAAGCCGACCGAGCCGCATACCGGCTACGGCTATATTCGCAGCGGCGATGCCGTGAACGCGGGCAATGGCGGCGCACTCAAGGTCGACGCGTTTTTCGAGAAGCCCGATGCCGAAACTGCCGAGCGCTACATGCGCGAAGGCAATTATTTCTGGAACAGCGGCATTTTCGTGCTGCACGCGCGCAACGTTCCTCGATGAGTTGAAACGCTACGAGCCGGCCGTGCTCGCCGCCGCCCGCGAGGCCCATGCCAAGGCGGAAGAGGATCTGGGCTTCCTTCGTCTCGACAAATCGGCCTTCGCCAAGGCGCCGTCCATCTCCGTCGATTACGCGGTCATGGAGCGGACGGCTGAGGCGGTGATGCTGCCGATCGATGTCGGCTGGAGTGATGTCGGTTCCTGGGCTTCGCTATGGGATGTTGCGGCGCGAGACGCGAACGAGAATTACGTCAACGGGCACAGCAGCCTGCATGATAGCAGCGGCTGCTACGTTCACTCGGAGAACGCGCTGGTGGCGACCATCGGGGTGAAAGATCTGGTCATCGTCAACACGCCGGACGCGCTGCTCGTCGCCGACCGGGCGCAGACGCAGGACGTCACGAAGGTGGTCGCCGCGCTGCAGAAATCGAACCGAAAGGAAGCGCAACAGCATGTTCGCAGCTACCGGCCCTGGGGCTATTTCGAAACGCTGAGCATCGGGCCGCGCTTCCAGGTGAAGCTGCTGCACGTCGAGCCGGGGCAAACCCTGTCCCTGCAAATGCACCATCACCGTTCCGAACATTGGGTCGTGGTGCAGGGAACGGCGACGGTCGAGATCGACGGCGCTGAAAAGCTGGTGCGCGAAAACGAGAGCGTCTACATCGTCGCCACCCAATGGCATCGGCTCGCAAATCCTGGCAAGGTGCCGCTGCGACTGATCGAGGTGCAGACCGGCACCTATTTCGGCGAGGACGACATCATCCGCAGCGATGATGTCTACCGCCGCGCGCCGGACGAGACGCGCTGAGCCATACCAGGCTGGCTTAACAAAACTTTACAAGCGCCGCCTTCCCGGGCAACACGCGCCCCTCATCTGTCAGTCATCGAAGCCGGCAATGCCACTCGTTTGGTCGCACTTCGCGAAGCAAACCGGCGGCCACTTTGCTGGATGGCTCTAGATGGAGACTGACATGACCGATACAGGAGCAAGTGCGCGCGAAGAGGGTCCGGCACCGGAGCAAACGGGCCGCGGAACACGCCGCTGGCGAGGTGCGATCATCGGCGCGGCGCTGTTCGCGGTCGGAACGGCTTCGGGCTTCGCCGTGGCCACCGCGCATGGCATGCCGTGGTGGATGCTGGGTGCGGGCGCGCATCACAGAATGGATCCCGAACGCATCGCCGCTCGCGTCGACCGCCGGGTGGAACGGGTCTTGTCGCGCGTCGACGCGACCGCGGAACAGCGCGGCAAGGTGAGCGGCATCACCAAGGCGGCGATATCCGACCTGACCGCGCAGGGGATCATGCCCTGGGAAGCGCGGCGGCAAATTCGTCGAGCTGCTGCGCGCCGATACGATCGATCCGGCCGCCTTCGAAACCCTCCGCGCGGAACAGATCAGCAAGGCCGATGCCGCATCGAAGCGCATCGTGCAGGCGGTCACCGAGGCCGCGTCCGTGCTGACGGTCGAGCAGCGCCGCGAATTGACAGAGCGCTGGCAAAAGCGGATGTCGCGCGACCGGAAAGGCCGGGCATGATTCGCGTGGCCGAAGGAGCAGATCGGCATGGCAACTGTCCCGCCAGAGAGGGCCGGACCGGTTTGCGATAAAGATCATGCTCAAGCAAAGGGATAGAGCCCCGTTCCGATTCCATCAGAACGGATAAGGCTCTATCGTACCCGCGCCATGCCCAGCATTCTCCTCATCGACGATGACGTCCGGCTCGCCGTCGATGATCGCAGCCTATCTGCGCGATCATCAGCTCGACGTCGCCCATGCCGCCGATGGCGCATCCGGCTTGAGAGAGCTTGAGCGGCGCGGTCTTCGACCTCGTGCTGCTCGACCTGATGCTGCCGGACACGGACGGCCTGGATCTGTTCCGCGCGCTGAACCCGGGCCCTCGGCGCAGGCGCGTGCCGGTCATCATGCTGACCGCGCGCGGCGATCCGATGGACAAGGTCGTCGGCCTGGAGATCGGCGCCGAGGACTATCTCCCAAGCCCTTCGAGCCGCGCGAGCTGCTCGCCCGCATCCGCGCGGTGCTGCGGCGCGGCACGGCGAGCCAGCGCCCGCCGCCGACGTGCTGCGCTTCGGCACGGCTGGAGATCGATCCGCGGCAGCCGCACCGTCACGGTCGGCGGGCGCGGAGAAGACCGCTCACCTCCTACCAGTTCGACCTGCTGCTCGCGATGGCCGAGCGCGCCGGCCGCGTGCTGTCGCGCGAACATCTTGGAAGCGGTCCGCGCGGCCGCGAGCTCGACGCCTGTCGACCGCTCGATCGACGTGCATATGGCGCCGCATCCGCGCCGCGATCGAGGACGACGCCAAGAACCCGCAAGCGCATCCTCACCGTGCGCGGCGTCGGCTACGTGTTCGCCAAGGCGCAGAGACTGATGCGCCGGCTCTATTTCCGCATTTATCTGGCGGTGCTCGGCAGCCTGCTGGTGTTCGCCGTGCTGGCCGGGCTACCTTCGCGCTCATGCGGACGCTGGACGACGACGAGCCTTTCCGGACTGGTTCGGCATGGGCGGCGAAATCGCCGAGCGGCTGTTTCCCGACAATCGCGGCGCGGCGTTCCTCGCATCGGAGTTGAAGTTCTGGCATGAGCGCACCGGCTTCAGCCTGATGATGCTCTCCCCGCAGGGCGAGGTCATCGCCAGGGCCGGCGACTTCCCGTCGCGATCTCCCCGCCCAGCTTCAGCGCGAGGGCGCGACCGCCCGATCTGGCGCGGCAGGCGCGGCCTGATCGGCGTCACGCTGCAAGACGGCCGCCGGCTGATCGCCATTCGCCCACGGAACGACTGAGCATGCCTGCGTCATTTGCGCTGGCTCGCCGCGCTGCTCGGCATCGGCCTCGCGGTCGGCATCGGCGCCTATCCGCTCGTGCGCCATCTGACGCGCAAGCTGGAGGCGCTGCAGCAGGGCGTGGCGGCGTTCGGCGGCGGCGATCTCTCGGCGCGGGTCGCCATGTCCGGCCAGGACGAGATCGCCAAGCTCGCCGAGACGTTCAACGCATCGCGCCGAGCGGATCGAGCAGCTGGTCAATGCGCATAAGACGCTGCTGGCCAACGCCTCGCACGAGCTGCGCTCGCCGCTGGCGCGGTTGCGCATGGCGGTGGAGGGCATAGGCGAGCCGATCGGAGCCCCGAGACCCGCGCCGAAATCGCCCGCAACATCGAGGAACTCGACGCGCTGGTCGACGAAATCCTGCTGGCGAGCCGCCTTCAGGCCGATGCCGCCTTCGAAATGAAGCTGGAGAGGGTCGATCTCGTCGGTCTGCTCGCCGAGGAATGCGCGCGCGCATGGCGCCGATCTGAGCGCGGCGCGCGATCAGATCCCCATGGTGCAATGCCGATGCCCGGCTGCTCCGGCGGCTGTTCCGCAACCTCTGGAAAACGCGGTGCGCCACGGCGGCGGGCAGCCGCCCGAAGTCAGCGTCGGCAAGGGCGCGGCGCGAGGCGCGTGTCGAGGTTTGCGACCGGGGACCGGGCGTGCCGGAGGCGGAGCGCGAACGGATTTTCGAGCCGTTCTACCGGATGAGGAACGTGGCCGGAAAGTGCCGGCGGGGCGGGTCTTGGGCTTGCGCTGGCGAAACAGATCGCCGAGCGGCATGGGGGAAGCGTGATCCATATGCCGCGCGAAGGCGGTGGAAGCTGCTTTCGGGTTCAGCTTCCGTTGGCGGCTGGGATAGCGCCAATAATACTGCCGCCAGTTGCCCGGCGGCCAGGGTAGAAACGCGAGAATCGGAATCGTCCATCCCGAGGCCAAGCTCCTAGGTCGGATCACAGGAGCCAGCGGATAACCCTCTCCGCCGGAACCAACGCAGCCGAGCCGGCTTTTCTTCATGCGGCGCCCGCACAACCGAGGCAGCGCCGCCCGACCTCTCGAAAGGGTACAGAGATGATTTCCAGGCGCGATTTCGTTATTTCAAGCGGTATGGCCGGCCTTGCGCTTACAGCAGGAGGATTGACCGGGAGCGGTGAACTCTGGGCCCAGACAGCCGCACCCGGCGGCCAGATGGGCACCTCTACGAGTGGCGCAGCCAGCAAGGGTGCTCCATTCACGCTGCCGGAACTGCGCTTTGCGTTCGATGCCTTGCAG
Organism: uncultured Alphaproteobacteria bacterium; assembly: GCA_963842775.1. Lineage (GTDB taxonomy): Bacteria > Pseudomonadota > Alphaproteobacteria > Rhizobiales > Rhodomicrobiaceae > R-RK-3. Next base: position 14,272 of record CAWJHQ010000004.1, read on the forward strand.
CCGCATATCGACGCCAAGACAATGGAGCTGCATCACGGCAAGCATCATCTGGCCTATGTCGAGAAGCTGAACGCGGCCATCGGCAAACGTCCAGATCTCACGCAGACGGTTCTGCCCGATCTGCTGACCCATCTCGACAAAGTGCCGGAAGATGTGCGCCAGGACATCCGGAACAATGGCGGCGGCCACGCCAACCACACCATGTTCTGGACGATCATGTCTCCCGATGGCGGCCGCGAGCCGAAGGGCGGCATCGCCGCGGCCATCCAGCAAGGCTTCAGCTCGCTCGCAGCCATGAAAAAGGCGGTCAACAGCGCCGGCCTGAAGCATTTCGGCGCCGGCTGGGTGTTCGTGACGGTTGATCCAAAGAGCGGCTCGATGGAGGTCGTAACCCGCGCCAATCAGGACACGCCGCTCATGGAAGGCAAGCGGGTGTTGTTCGGCAACGACCTTTGGGAACACGCATTTTACCTGAAATACAATAACCGCAAGGAGGAATATCTCAACGCCTGGTGGAATGTCGTCGATTGGAACGAGATCGGCCGCCGCTACGACGCAATCCGGTCCGGCGACGCGGTCATCTGACCGGCAGCAGCACTAGTGCATCGATCCAAACGGAGGCTACAGCCGGAGTTTGGTAAAATTGATGCAAAACAAAAAGCTAGGGCGCTGGCACGTGAACGAAGTGAATGTGTCAGTGCGCTAGCGGCCCGCTGCTCCCAGCGGCGGCGCGCTCACGAGGCCGGCTCGCCTCGTATCACTTTCTTAGGCGCTTTCATGGAAACTGGCGGCGTCCGTTGGTACGGGAAGGCGCCCTTTATGGCGGAAAACCCTTAGACGAACATACGATTGCTGCCCTCATTCAGGAGGCCATCGACTGCGTGCCGAACGCCATGACCATTTTCGATGAGAATCTCGTGCCAATTCTCGCCAATAAGGTTTCGCACGAAATCTATGAAGTCCTGCACGCCGCCCTGAAAGCCGGCAAGACCTATCGGGAAGCGACTTTCCTGTCGATCAAGGCCGCCGACCCGAAACGGTGCGACAATGAGTGCTGGCAGCTCGCCGACATGCTCGAAGCGCTGTTCCGTTCGGGCGACACGGTCGAAGTCACCCATAGCGGCGGCCGGATTTTCCGCACGTCCTACACGCCGATGAGCGGCAATCGGCATGTCTCGATCGCCTCCGACATCACCGAGCTTCGCCGGCGCGAGGAAGAGCTGATCCAGTCGCAGCAGCACGCCGAGGCCGCCAATCAGTCGAAATCCTCGTTCCTCGCCAATATGAGCCACGAGATCCGGACGCCGCTCAACGGCATCCTCGGCATGGCGCAGGTGCTGGAGCGAGCGACCTCGACGCCGGAACAGCGCGAGACAGGTCGGCGACCATCCTCGATATCCGGCAAGAACGCTGATGGCGCTGCTCAACGACGTGCTCGACCTCTCCAAGATCGAAGCCGGCAAGATGGAGTCTCGCCCGTCGACGAGCCGATATCCGTCCACACGTCTGCGGCACGTCCAGCACAGCTGTTGGCTGCCGCAGGGCCGAGGAGAAGGGCTCGAACTCACGCTCGCCATCGGCGACCTGCGGACTCGCGGACCGTCTGCAGTTACGATCCGGTGCGGCGTGCGCCAGTGCGTGTCGAACCTCGTCTCCAACGCGATCAAGTTCACGAGCGAGGGCAGCGTCGCGGATTCAGCGTTCCAGCGGCAGCCGGTGCCGCAAGGGGCCGACCTGATGTACGCGTGCACGTCACCGACACCGGCATCGGCATGGCCGAGGCGACGGCGCCGGCTGTTCGCGGCCTTCACCCAGGCGGACGACTCGATCACGCGGCGTTTCGGCGGCACCGGCCTTGGCCTCGCGATCACGCGGCAGCTCGCCCGGCTGATGGGCGGGGACCTCGCAGTGCGCGAGCCGGACGGGCGCGGGCTCGACCTTCACCTTCTCCTTCCTCGCGCAGCAGCGGCCGAGCGCTGCGACCGCGGAAGGGCCATCGAGACCAGCAGGACGCGATGCGTCGGCCCGCAAGCGTCTGCGCGGCAAGCGCGTGCTGCTGGTCGACGACAACCCCATCAACCGCCAGGTGGTCCGCCTGTTCCTTGCAGCCGCAGGGCTGCGCGATCACCGAGGCGGTCAACGGCAAGGAGGCGCTCGACAGGCTCGGCCGCGAGCCCTTCGACATCGTGCTGCTCGACGTCCACATGCCGGTGATGGACGGCATGCAGGCGATCGGCGCGATCCGCGCGTCCGCCGAGCCATGGAGCACATTGCCGGTCATCGCGCTGACCGCCGATGCGATGAGCGGCGACCGCGAGCGCTATCTCGCCATGGGCATGGATCGGCTACGTCTCGAAGCCGATCGACAAGCTTGATCTGCTGATTGAAATCCAGAAGCTTCTCGGCGTCGAGAAGGCACCCGCCGCAACGCCTCGCGGGCCGACGAATGGTGAAAATCCGTAGCCTGAACGCAAGGCCGAAGCGCCGCGCCTGGACCAGGAACTGGAAAGTCTGCTCGCCGAAATGGGCGCCGCGCCGCCGAGGACTTCGGTTTCGTGACGCCTCCCCGGCGCGCCCCCGCGGGCTCTACATCTCGATGATCGTGCTGAACCCACCATAGATCATGCGTTTCATATCGGCGGGCATAGAACTTGGATCCACGTCTTTCATCCGTGGGTCTTCCATGGCCTTCTTCATCACCTGATCGCGGTGCTTTCGATTTTTATAGACGATGTATGAGAACACCACCGTCTCGCCTTCCTTCAGCTTCACCGCGCGCGTGAAGGACGTGGTCTTTCCGACCGGCACATCGTCGCCGACGCATTCGACATATTGAAGCGCGCCGTGTTCCTTCCAGACAGCGCCGGCCTTGCGCGCGATCTTCTTATACTCGGCGAGCTTTTCAACGGGCACAGCCAGAACAAATCCATCTACGTAGGTCATCCAACGTTCCTTCTTCCTCGACAACGCTTTCCGCGTATTTTCATACCGTCTCTTCAATGGAAATCTGGGCTCATTTCCGCCGTAGCCTGATTTCCTCCGCACTCGTATCACTGGCTAGGCAGGCGTGGAACCGCCCTCTTCCGGCGCGTTTTCCGTGGGTAACTATTCGCAGTAACTCGCCGCTCCGTAAAGGGTGCTGCAGCCGCAGTCCGGCATAACGCGGGGCGGGGAGATCATGAACGTCCGATGGGTGATCGTTTATTTAGCGGGCGCGCCTGTCCGAGGCGGGTATGCCGAAGGAGACTGTCCGTCGCCTCGGGCCGTCGCAATCCTTGGCCTTAGCCTTCGGCCCAGGCCCGCGCATGTAGTATTTTTCCGGCCGGTACCGTTCCTTGGCGGTCCAGGGGAGGAATTTCCGAAGTACGTTGACTTTAGGTAAGGAGTTCAGCTTTTTCATGATCGGATCTTTGAAGTTTTCCTCGTCCCCTTTGGGAAAGCTCTGGTAACGACACCACATGCCCTGCTTCCGCGCGAAACGGCCCCTGGCGAATCAGCAAGACCTTGATCCCAATGTGGATCATCGAAATTGCGTAGTCGCCGCCCTTGCGAAATGCGAGCTTATTAATCCACGAAAGATGAACCTTGCCTGACCGCCCATCAAAGCGGTGCATAAACTCCGAAGCTGCGCGTGCCAGGTGAGAGCACCTCGCGGCTTGACTTCTATGATCGGAGCTTCGCATTCTTGGTCCCATGGGGTTCCCCGCGACCACCCCGTGAGGCGTCAGCCCAAGGATCGCGTCCATAACCTTAACAAAAGGACGGACGCCGATGGCGTTTCCCACAGAAATTACCGTTGCCCAGCTTTCCCGCCTGATCGGCCTGCCCGATGCTCCGGCCCTCATCGACCTGCGGACGGATGATGATTTCCGAGCCGATCCGCGCCTGATTCCCGGCTCGATCCGCAAGGACGACCGCCATGTGTCCGAATGGAACATGGAATATTCCAGCGCTCCGGTCGTCGTGTTCTGCGAAAAGGGCCGCAAGCTGAGCCAGGGCGCCGCCGCGCTGCTGCGCTGTCGTGGCCTCGCGGCCGAGACGCTGGAGGGCGGCTTCGACGCCTGGCGATCTTGCCGGCTGCCGCTGCTGAATCTGGACCGGCTCACCGCCCGCAATGCCGACGGGCGCACCGTCTGGGTGACGCGGGCGCGGCCGAAAGTGGACCGCATCGCCTGCCCCTGGCTGATCCGCCGCTTCGTCGACCCTCGCGCGGCGTTCCTGTTCGTGCCGCCGGCCGATGTGGTCGGACGTGGCGGAACGCTTCGATGCGACGCCGTTCGACATCGACGGAGGTCTTCTGGAGCCATCGCGGCGAGAAATGCACCTTCGACACCATGATCGAGGAATTCGGGCCTGAGCACACCGCCGCTCGAAACTGCTCGCGGCGATCGTGCGCGGCGCCGATACCGCGCGGCCTCGACCTTGCGCCCCAGGCGGCGGGCCTGCTGGCCGCCTCGCTCGGCCTGTCCCGCATGTATCAAGGATGATCTCGCCCAGCTCGAGGCCGGCATGCTGCTTTACGACGCCTTCTATCGCTGGTGCCGCGATGCTACCGAGGAAACGCATAACTGGCCCTCGCCCGGCAAAGCGTCCTGAGAGGCAGCATGGCGATGGCTCGACATCGCCCGCCGCAGCGGCGCGCCGCCGGCGGCCCGTCCTTTGCGGAGGCGTTCGCCACCTGGGCGAAAATCGGCGTCCTCTCGCTTCGGCGGCCCGACGGCGCAGATCGCGCTGATGCACCGGGTCGTCGTCGATGAGAAGAAATGGCTGGACGAGGCGCATTTCCTCAATGCGCTGAGCTTCTGCATGCTGCTGCCGGGGCCGGAAGCCATGCAGCTCGCCACCTATGCGGGGTGGCGCCTGCATGGGCTGGCGGGAGGGCTGGCGGCGGGGTTGCTGTTCGTGCTGCCCGGCGCGGGGTCGTGCTGGCTCTGTCGATGATCTATGCGGCATTCGGGCAGGTGCCGATCGTCGAGGCGATCTTCTTCGGCATCAAGGCGGCGGTGCTGGTGATCGTCGTCGAGGCGCTGCTGCGGATCGCCAGGCGGGCGCTCAAGCGGGCCGAACATTGGGCGATAGCCGCGCTGTCCTTCGTGGCGATCTTCTTCCTCGCCCTGCCCTTCCCGCTGATCGTCTTCGCTGCGGCGCTTTTCGGCTTTTTTCGCGCGAGAAACCAGCCGCAGCCGCAAACAGGCGTGCCGCCGTCGAAGCTCGCGCCTCTGTCGCAGACGCTGCGGACCATCGCCGTCTGGCTGGCCATCTGGCTGGCGCCTCTCCTCGCCCTCTCCGCGATCATGGGCCGCGACCATATCCTCACCCAGCTCGGCTGGTTCTTCTCCCAACTGGCCGTCGTGACCTTCGGCGGCGCTTATGCGGTGCTCGCCTATATGGGCCAGGACGTGGTCGTGCGGCATGGCTGGCTGGAGGCCGGGCAGATGCTGGACGGCCTCGGCCTGGCGGAGACGACGCCGGGGCCGCTGATCCTGGTCACGGAGTTCGTCGGCTTCCTCGCGGCCTGGCGCGCCGGTGGCGAGGCGGCATGGACGCTCGGCCTGCTCGGCGCGCTGACGGCTCTTTGGGCGACATTCGCGCCCTGCTTCCTCTGGATCTTCGCCGGCGCGCCCTATGTCGAGTGGATCAACGCCCAGCCGCGCCTGCGCGGCGCGCTGGCGGCGATCACGGCGGCGGTGGTGGGCGTCATCTTCAATCTGGCGCTCTGGTTCGCGCTGCATGTGTTCTTCGCCGAAGTGCGCCTGATCGAATTCGGCGTGCTGAAGCTTTGGACGCCGACGCTCTCCACGCTCGACTGGCGGGTGGTCGCGCTCGCCTCGACCAGCGCCCTTCTGCTGCTGCGGCTGCATTGGGGAATACCGGCGGTGTCTGGCCGTCGCATCCGCTCTGGGCGTCGCCGTCCGGTTCAGCGGCCTATAGGCCGCCACGCACACCATCCAAGCGACAATACGGCGCGGGGGGTTTGATATAACATCCGAGCCGTTCTATATACACTCACGTCGCGAATTTGAGTGGATGTAACGGACAGATATATGAGCAATTTCACCGAGGAAACGGTTCTCTCGGTCCGGCATTGGACGGACGATCTCTTCAGCTTCACCGCCACCCGCAGCCCATCCTTCCGCTTCGTCAACGGCCAGTTCACGATGATGGGGCTTGAGGTCGAGGGCAGGCCGCTGACCCGCGCCTATTCGATGGTGAGCACCAATTATGACGACGAGCTGGAGTTCTTCAGCATCAAGGTCGCGGACGGCCCGCTGACCTCGCGGCTTCAGCATATCAAGGAAGGCGACCGCATCCTGGTCAGCAAGAAGCCGGTCGGCACGCTCATTCTCGACAATCTGCTCCCCGGCAGCGCGCTTTACCTGCTCAGCACCGGGACCGGTCTCGCGCCGTTCATGAGCATCATCCGCGATCCCGAAACTTACGAAAAATTCGGCAAGGTGGTGCTGGTGCATGGCTGCCGCCAGATCGCCGAACTCGCCTATGGCGAGACGATCACCGAGGCGCTGCCGCGCGACGAATTCGTCGGCGAAATGATCCGCGACCGGCTGGTCTATTACCCCACCGTCACCCGCGAGCCGTTCCACAATCGCGGCCGGGTGACCGACCTCATCACTTCAGGTGAGCTCTTCGACGATATCGGCATGCCGCCATTCGACGTGGCGGATGACCGCATCATGCTCTGCGGCAGCCCGCAAATGCTGGAAGAGATGCGGGACATCCTTGCGCAAAGCGGTTTCACCGAGGGCACCAACGGCAAGCCCGCCGAATTCGTCTTCGAGAAGGCGTTCGTCGAGCGCTGATCCGGTATTTGCGGAACTCCCGACCTATCTGGTTGTTCGTCGCCAAGAAACTCCGCGTGGGCGACGCTGCTCGTGGTAAGCCACGCATGATTGCATATGGTTAGCCGGAAACGGCACTGCGGGAACGACAGAGCGGGCGAGAATTCGCATGATACATTTTCTTCGCAGGTCGGCATCGGTCGCCGCGGCCATCGGGCTGGCGCTGGTGCTGTCGGCATGCGGCATCAACAACATCCCCAGCTATGAGCAGAACGCCAAGGCCAAATGGGCCGAGGTGCAGAGCCAGTACAAGCGGCGCGCCGATCTGGTGCCCAATCTCGTCGAGACGGTGAAGGGCTTTGCCGAGCAGGAGCGCCAGGTGCTGATCCAGGTGACCGAGGCGCGCGCCAAGGCGACCCAGGTCCAGGTGCCCGCCGACATCCTCACCAATCCCGAAGCCATGAAGCGCTTCCAGGACGCGCAGAACACGCTTGGCGGCGCGCTGCGTCAGCTTCTCGCCGTGGTCGAGCGCTATCCGGACATCAAATCGGGCCAGAATTTCCTCGCGCTGCAAAGCCAGCTCGAAGGCACCGAAAACCGGATCGGCATCGCGCGGCGGGACTATATCGAAGCGGCGCGGGTCTATAATACCGAGCTCGTCACCCTTCCGGGCCGCCTGTGGAAATCCGTGCTCTATCCGTCATCCGAGCCGATCGCGACCTTTACCGCGACGCCGGAAGAGCAGCAGACGCCGAAGGTCGATTTCAACCGGCCGAAAACCTGAGGGTCGACGCGGGCGGAAGGCGCTGACCCATGGCGGAGCGAGCTCGACACCGGTTGCCTGGCGCGGCCATTCTTCATCCTGGCGTGGCTGGCGGTGCTCGCCGCCTGCCAGGGCGCGCTGGCGCAGCCGAAATTTCCCCCGCTCGACGGGCCGCATCGTCGATGAGGCGCAGCTTCTCAGCCCCGCGGACGAGCAGGAGCTGACCAGGACGCTCACCGATCTGGAGGCCAAATCGACCGACCAGCTCGTCATCTACACGACCAACTCCCTGCAAGGCTACGAGATTGAGGATTTCGGCTATCAGCTCGGCCGTGCGTGGCAGATCGGCCAGGCGGGTACCAATAATGGCGCGCTGCTCATCGTCGCGCCGAAGGACCGCAAGGTGCGCATCGAGGTCGGGCGCGGGCTGGAGCCGCAGCTCACCGACATCATGACGCAGCTCATCATCCAGAACGCCATTCTGCCCGCCTTCCGGCGCGGTGACTTCGCCGCGGGCATCAAGGCCGGCGTACGCGACATCCGCGATGTGATGCTGGGGGATGCGGAGGCGGTCAAGGATCGCGCGCGGCGGACGGTGAAGCGCGATCCGGAAGCCAATGAGGCGCTCATCGGATTCGTCGTCTTCGCCGCCTTCGTCATTTTCCTCATCTGGATCCAATGGCGCGAGGGCAAGCACATCCCGGCACGGCAAGCGGCGCCATGCGCGACGACCGGCGCCGGCGCCGCGAGCGCGACGACATCGTTTTCATTCCCGGCGGTTGGAGCGGCGGCTCCAGTGGCGGATCGGGAGGCGGGCGGCGGCGGCTGCTCGGGCGGCGGCGGAGACTTCGGCGGCGGCGGATCGTCGGGGAGCTGGTAGCCGTATCGGTCCAGCGGAGGCGGCCACCGGAGTTGGACAAGTTTAGGTGACGCGGCACGTAAAGAAGCGAATGAGTCGCTGCACCGGCGGCGCGAGGGAAATGACGGAATGCTGAATTCGCGGGACGAGCAACAGGCAATCGCCGAGGCAATCGCAAAGGCCGAACGCGCGACATCGGGCGAAATCGTCGCCGTGGTCGCGGAGGCAAGCGGCAGCTATTTCTCGTCCTCTTTCCTGTGGGCAGCCATTGCGGCGCTCGCGGTGCCCTTGCCGCTCATCCATTGGACATGGTGGCCGATCCAGACGATCTACTCGTTCAAATCGACGTCTTCGTGACGCTCGGCCCTCCTCTTCACCTACCGGCCATTGCGGCTGGCCCTGACGCCGCGCACCATAAAGCATCACTGGCGCATCGCCGCGCTCTGGAGCAGTTTTTGGCCCAGAACCTGCACACGACACCCGGCCGGACCGGGGTACTGATCTTCGTTTCGGTCGCCGAGCGCTATGCCGAGATTGTCGCCGATGCCGAGATCAACCGCCATGTGCCGATCGAGACCTGGACCGGCATCGTCAACGACCTCACCTCCATATCGGTGACGGCCAGGCGTCCACGGATTCCTGCATGCGGTCCAGTCCGTCGGCAAGCTCCTGGCCGAGCATTTCCCGCCCGAAACGGAGGTCCGCGATACGCTCCCCAACCATTTGATCCTGCTGCCCGCCGAATGAGCATCGAGCAAAAGCCGTTGCGAAGTCCGGGCCAATCGTTGTCAATGAGAGGCAATGACAAGCAGGGCAGATTCCGCGAAGTACCGCAGACGAATGCAACTCGTGATCCAATCCACCCTCGTAACCGGGCTTACGTCCGGTGAGTGAGGCGACACAGCCCCGCCGCTTCAAAATAGTCGCCACACTGGGCACCACGCAGACTTTGGCCTGGGCCTCCAGCTATTATCTGGCGGCGATCCTCGCCGATCCGATCGCGCGCGAACTCGGCATGACCAGCACCGGCATATTCGCGCCATTTTCCGCCGCGCTGGTGGTCGCCGCCCTGCTGGGTCCTCGCGTTGGCCGCACCATCGACCGCTTCGGCGGGCGCGAGGTGCTTGCCGCATCGAATGTGCTGTTCGCCGCCGGGCTGCTGCTTCTGGCCGCCGCTCATTCCGTGCTGGTGATCTGGCTCGGCTGGCTGATGCTCGGCTTCGGCATGGGGATGGGTCTCTACGACGCCGCCTTTGCGACGCTGGGCCGCCACTATGGCGACAAAGCCAGATCCGCCATCACCGGCATCACCCTGATTGCCGGCTTCGCCAGCACCGTCGGCTGGCCGCTGACGGCCTTGGGCGTCGAGACATCGGCTGGCGCTATACGTGCGGCGGCTGGGCGCTCGCCCATCTCTGCCTCGGACTGCCGCTCAACCTGTTCGGCCTGCCCCGGCCGCTGGGCCTGGGCCTTGCGATCTCGGACGCCGCGAAGCCGCATATTCCCATGGACCGGACCATGTGGCTGCTGGGCTTTGCCTTCGCGGCGGGCTGGGTCGTCTCGACCGCGATGGCGGCGCATCTGCCGCGCATCCTTGAAGCCTCCGGCGCGACGACGGCCCAAGCCGTTGCAGCCGGGGCGCTGATCGGGCCGGCACAGGTCGCCGCGCGCCTGATGGAAGCAGGGGTGCTCAGCCGCTATCACCCGCTGCTGTCGGCGCGGCTTTGCCTGCTCGGCCACCCGCTCGGCGCGGCGCTGCTCGTTGGGGCGGAGCCTGGTTCGCCGCTCCGTTCACGCTTCTGCACGGCGCGGGCAACGGCATCCTGACCATAGCCAAGGGAACGGTCCCATTGTCGATCTTCGGCCCGGACAATTATGGCTATCGGCTGGGCCTGCTCGGAGCCCCGGCCAGGCTCGCCCAGGCGGGCGCGCCATTGGTGTTCGGGCTGCTCGTCGAGCGCTACGGCGCGGGCGCGCTCATCGTCTCATGCGGATTTTGCCTCGCCGGGTTCATCGCATTGCTGCTGGTGAAGGTGAGTGCGACGGCGGATGTCACGATCGCAGGCGACTAGTAGCTGCCACCAGGGCGGACCAGAGACACCGGCAATCTGCGCCCGGTCGGCGAAAACTCCTTTACCGGCATCAGCGCCCCCCACACCTCCCGCTCCACGGCAAGGCGTGAAAAATGAACCTAAGAGCGCTGCAGCGCGGCCTCACTTGCTTGGCACCGGGACGAGCTCGGTGAATACGACGGGGCCGGTAGGCTGGCCGGTGGGCGAGCCGCCTTCAGGCTCAACGCTGATCGCGAAGGTGGTGCGCTGCAACTCGGCGGCATCGACCCCGCCAAGCTTTTCAGCCGGAAAGCGCGATGCGGCGCTGAGCAGACCAAGTGACCGGGGCGTCGGGCTGTCACCGCCCACGGCCCACAATTCATGGCTATGCCCGGGCGCCGGGGTCAGATCGCCGACGCGCAACACCATGATCGATTTGTCTTTCGTGCTGACGGCGGCGACGAACGCGGGATTGCGGTCATCGCCTTCGAGCACCGCGACGAATTTCTCGTCGCGAATTGGCGCCGTCTCGCGCACGGCGACGAACAGCAGCAGCGAGGCGGCCATGGCCGCTGCCGCGATTGCTCCACCTTGCCATCGGCGAAGCCGCCGCTGCAAATCGACGATGTCGGCTGTGCCGCGCGCGTTCTCCGCCGAAGCGATTTTTGCCTTGATCACCGCGAAGGCGTCCACGGGCGGGGTGACCGGCTCGACCGCTTCGAGCAGCGGGTCCAGCCGGCGCTCCCAATATGCGACGGCACTGGCCAGCCGCGGTTCCAGGCGCAGACGGCGGTCGACTTCGGCGCGTTCAGCCGCGCTCAGCGTGCCGAGCGCATACTCGGCCGCAAGCCCGTCTTCGTCGCTCATCTCGTCAATCTCCGCCATCGAGGCACTCTCGAAGCAAGGCCAAGCTGCGCCGCAACACGGTCTTCACCGTGTTGACCGGCCGTGAAAATTTCTCCGCCAGCTCCTCCCTGCTCCAGCCGCTGTAATAGGCGAGGAGGATCATCTCCTTGCGTTCCGCCGGCAAGCCGTCAAGACAACCCTCCAGCCTGCGTAATTCTTCATTCTGTTCGGCCTCACTCGCGGGATCGGTTGGCGAGGCCTCGTCATAATCGTCGATCGGATCGGAAAGATCCGATATCCGTTCTGTCCGCAGGCGGCGCAAATCGATGGCGCGGTTTCGTGCGATACGCGCCATCCAGGCGATCGGCGAGCCAAGACCGGGATCATAAGTGTAGGCCTTTTGCCAGATGAGGACGTAACTCTCCTGGAGCGCCTCCTTGGCAAGTTCACGATTGACGCAGATACGGCAGATCACGCCGAAGAGTTTCGCGCTCGTACGTGCATATAGTCGTTCGAAGGCGTCGCGGTCACCTGCGCCGGCGCGCGTCAATAGCGCTCCCAGCCCATCAGAGCCGGAGGTTGAAGGCGCCAAATCTTTTCGTAACAAAACCGTGAATAGCCTCCCTCGATCCTCGTCCCCAGCCGTCTATACCAAGGTTTATCAGGCAAAAATCAACCGAATGTAACCTTTGAATTTCCAAGCGGCGGAAATTTCCTGAAACCGGATTCCGGCACCGCCGTAACTGGCGGCATAGCAAGGCATGAAGCCGCGCTAAGCTTCATCAACGGAGTCCTATACCATGAATCTCGCCAAGGGTTTTATCGCCGCATGTGCCGCCACGGCCTTGACCGCGACCGTCGCATTTGCCGCCGTGATCGTCGGCGGTGCGCCGATGTATCCGAACAAGAACATCATTGAGAATGCCGTCAACTCGAAGGATCACACGACGCTCGTCGCGGCCGTCAAGGCGGCCGGGCTGGTCGAGACACTGCAGGGCCCCGGGCCGTTCATGGTCTTCGCCCCGACGAACGCCGCCTTCGCCAAGCTGCCGGCAGGCACGGTCGAGACGCTGCTGAAGCCCGAGAACAAGGCCAAGCTGACCAAGATCCTCACTTACCATGTCGTGCCCGTCAATGCGCTGAGCGACGCGATCAAGAAGATGGTCAAGGATGATGGCGGCAAGCATCCGGTGAAGACGGTGAGCGGCGACACTCTGATCGTCACGACCAAGGGCGACAAGATCCAGCTCACCGACGAAAAGGGCGGCACCGCGACCGTCACCATCGCCGATGTCAAGCAGTCGAACGGCGTCATCCATGTGATCGACAAGGTTCTGCTGCCCGAATAACGCCAGCGCACGATCAGGCTCTCCGCGGCTGGATGTGAGCTGCGGGGGGCCTGTCAGAACCGTTTGACCGCTCCCGGACATGCGGCGGCCGGAACCCGCGCCCGGCGCCGGCATTTCCCATCTCAGCCATTAAGCGCCAGGGAATACCGGACATGATCGCGCTCGAAGCCGAGATGAACTACACGGTCAAGACCACACATTCGTTGACGCCAACCTCAGGATCGCCGTCCGTTGCCCGGCAATATTGGCAGGTAAGCGAAGCCTGATTTTGTTGGCGATCGCATTCAGGCAGAACTTGCCGCCTCAGGTATCGACTGGATGGAAATAGCGGGTACGGATTTTGGCGGCCGGATGTCCGCGCTCAGTTCAAAACCCACGACGACGCCGTCATTCTTATGGAGTATCGCGGTTTGGTGGAGCAGACGGAGACGTTCAAACGCGCAGCCGAACTGGAGCGGGCCACCGACTGGTCGGATCATTATTTCCGTCTAGCGATCCGCTTCGAGACGGGGCGCACGCCTATCGCTGGCTGAATACCAGCCTCTTTGTCGCCGCTGGCCGGCTGCTAGGAACCGGACACATTGAATACGCAGTATACCGCGTAACGTAAGTTCCAGCCCCATTCACGCTTGAATAGGTCCCAAAAATGGCAAAAATCGCTACTCTGATCGTCATCCACTAATTGTTGGGGCTGAAGCGGGGAAAGCGTATGTTGCATGGGTTCTCGCCGCGCTGCGGCGATTTTTGCGCTCGGCTTCGCGGGGCTGGCGCTTAATGCCCGGCTGGTGGCCCGCCGGGTGGAACGGGCGGTGCCGCCGCTCGGGCGTTTCGTGGAAGTCGACGGGGCGAAGCTGCACTATGTCGATCGCGGCGAGGGCCCGCCCATCGTCATGATCCACGGCATCGGCGCGAATCTGCAGGCATTACGCTCACACCATCCTCGACGAGGTCGCGAAAACCAACCGCGTCATCGCCATCGACCGTCCCGGCTGCGGCTATAGCGAGCGGCCGCGCGGCGCCGACAACGCCACGCACACCCAGGCGGCGATCATCCAGAAGGCGCTGGAGAAGCTCGGCGTCGCCGATCCGCTGGTCGTCGGCCATTCGCTTGGCGGCTCCGTCGCGCTGGCGCATGCGCTGCTGCATCCTGGCAAGGCACGCGGCTATGTGCTGATCGCGCCGCTGGCCGCTCCGCCGGAAATGAAGCCGCCCTTCGACAGCTGGTATATAACCTCGCCGCTGCGCAGATGGCTCATCGCCTGGACCATCGGCATACCGATGGCGATGCGATACGGGCCTGCCCTGACGGCCTTCGTCTTCGCGCCGCAAACGCCTCCCAAGGATTTCGGCACGGCGAGCGGCGCATTTCTGGGCCTGCGGCCGAAGGCCATCATCAACAATTTCAGGGACGCCGTCGCCTCGCCTATCACGGTCGAGGAGATCCATACGCGATATGGTGAAATCGACGCGCCGGTGATCTGCCTGTTCGGCGTGCAGGACCAGGTCCTCGACCCGGAGCTGAACCTGGCGCCCCTGGCCGGCATGCACTCGGCCGAAATTCAGCTGCTTGACGGCGCCGGTCACATGCTGCTGCATGCGGAGCCCTCCGCCGTTACCGCCGCAATACGGAAAATCGATGGCGCGGCGCATCAGCGCGATAGAGGTATAGGGATGGCTTTCCGTCCGATCACGCGACCAGCTAAGATCTGGAGCGGGCCACGAGGCGGCGCTGTTTCCACCTATTGATCCGGCCCGTTAATGTCTCAAGTCCTTCGTCATATAGCTCTTGCAACTCGCTGTAGTCGCTTTAAAATCAAGATATTTCCGGGCCGGATCAATAAATCATCCCACTCCAGTCTTTCGGCAACCGAGGTGCGCCCCATGTCCGACGATGTGCCCGAAGGCTTCTTGCCGCATTTCAAGAAGAGTCCCGTCACCAACCCCTGGGAGCCGCTCTATTCCCGCATCCTGCCCGCCGCCGTGCAGATCGGCGTGCGGCTGCGGGAAGATCACTGCAATTCGCGTGGCTTCGTGCATGGCGGCGTGATCGCGGCGCTCGCCGACAACGCGATGGGTCTCTCTTACTGGCAGGTGACGAAAACCGGCGCCGAGGGCAACCGGGACCTGCCGAGGGGCGCGGTCACCGTCAGCCTCAATGTCGATTACGCGACGACGGCGAATATCGGCCAATGGCTGCAGATCGAACCGCGTGTCATCAGGGCGGGCCGGTCGATGGGCTTCGTCGATGCGCTCATCACCGCCGACGGCACCGTGATCGCCCGGGCAAGCGCAACCTTCCGCGTCAGCTGAACCTCTGCCTTTCAGCCCACCGGGCGGCTGAGACGGAAAAACTCCGAGGCCGCGCTAAAATCGGCTAAGCGCAGTGCCGGCGCTTGCGGGCGTCGGCATCTTCGCCCCAATTGCCGATCTGGTAATCCTCGTCGACATGGGCGGCGGCCCAGCTTTGCTCCAGCGACAGCCTGTCCGCGACATGCGCCAGCGCCAGGATCGCCGAACCGGTGAGCGTCGTCATGACATGCAAGGCGGTGAGCGCGAACGGATCGAAGCGGGCCAGAGCGGCGCAAGCCTGGCGAGACTGTCCGGCGGCTGATCGACCGGCATGATGCCTTCGGTCGCTACCAGCCTGGCGCGGTAATGTTGCTCCGCCCAGGCGAGCAGCGGGTCCCAGCAAGCGCTTTGAAGTTCAACGAGGGTCTCGGGCGCCTTGGCGCGATAGCAGATGAGATCACGCCCGGCAAAGCTCAGCACATCCTCGGCAACGGCGGCGAGCTTCGGCGTGACCGCGTCGATGGCGGTATTGGACAGCTTGGTGAGCGGCATTGAAGCCGGGTCGATTTGCGCCGCTTGCGCGCGCCATTCCCCCGCAGCGCTTCGGCAACGCCGCTGCCGGGAGCAGCAACTCGGCGCGTTTCGGCGTTTTAACCACGCGCCCATCGAGCAGGATGCGCCATCCTTCCGCCGTTGCCTCGGTAGCGACGGCCTCATAAAAGCGCTTCGCGCCGGCGCCTGGACTCGTTGGAGCCGTTCTTCATGCAGCCGCGGCCCTGTCCGGCAGCAACAGGCGCAGAAGCGCGTCAAAATCCTCAACGACCGCGCCCGCGCCCGCTTGGACAAGCTCGGCAGCCTCGTGATAGCCCCACGCAACGCCGATCGCGGGAACGGATGCAGCCCTGGCCATGAGGATGTCGAATGTCGTGTCGCCGATCATGACCGTATCCGCAGCCTGCACGCCGACCGCATCCATGGCTTGCTCGATCATCGCCGGATGCGGCTTCGAGGGCGCGTCATCCGCCGTCATGATGGCGGCAAAAATGCCTTCCAGGCCCTCCCGTTCCAGGAGCCGGTCGACCCCGCGCCGGGACTTGCCGGTAGCGATGCCCAGAGAATGTCGTCGCCTGCGGCAAAGCCGCTATCGCCTCGCGGGCACCGGGAAACATCGGCTCCGCCAGTCGCGCCTCTTTGCGCAACTCGGTAAAGGCGGAACGATAATCGTCGCTCAGCTTCACCACGCGTCGCAGTCGCCGAGCCCGGTCATGCCTGCATCGCCGCGGTGACGGAAAGACCGACATGGCGAAGCAAGATGCGAGCGATCCGGAACGCCAGGCCGCTGCGGAAAACGCGGCGCGCATCGCCTCGCAAGATCATGTGCTGGCTATCGACCAGCGTGCCGTCGCAATCGAAGATGACGAGCCTCAATGTTCGCTGCTCCCATGGCGGCCGGGGTCGAGGCCGAGCATGTCCCAGCTGGCGAGCATATGTTCGGGCAGCGGCGCGGTGACGTCGAGCGGCGCGCCCTTGCCGCGCGGCACGATCAGGCGGCGGGCATGAAGATGCAGCTTCATCTCCAGACCTCGACGGGAAGCCCCTGATCGCCTTCATATTTCTGATCGCCGATGATGGGCGTGCCGATGATCGCCATATGCGCGCGCAGCTGATGCTGGCGGCCGGTAACGGGTTTCAGCGAAACCCAGGCCAGTTTGGTGCCGACACGGTCGATCACCGAATAATGGGTGACCGCCGCCTGCGCGACGTCCTGCTCACCTGGCAGCGCCTTGCGCACCTTGTCGCCATCCGGGCCGGCAGCCTTGACCAGCGCGGCATCGACCTTGCCTTGCGGCGGCTTCGGGATGCCCTTCAGCAGGGCCCAATAGATTTTCTGCACCGAGCGGGTCTGGAACAGCTTCCCGAAAGTGCCCGCTGCCCCGCGCGTCTTGGCGACCAGCAGCACGCCTGATGTGTCGCGGTCGAGCCGGTGAACGAGGCGGGGCCTGTCGCCGAAGCGGTCGGCCATTCCCGCAAGCATCCCATCGATGTGGCGCTTGGTCTTGGTGCCGCCCTGCACCGCGATGCCGTAAGGCTTGTTGAGCACCAGCAGTTCCTGATCCTCGAAGAGAATAAGACCCTCGATGAAGTTACGGTCGGCCTTGGAGACCCCGAGGGGCGCATGCAGCGATGGGCGCAGCCCTGCTTCCGCCTTCCCGGTAGCAGGCTCGGTTACATGCCGGACCTTGACCTCGTCGCCCGTCGCGACCCGCGTGTCGGGCTTCACCCGCCCGCCATTGACGCGGATATGGCCCGTGCGCGCCAGCTTCTGCACCAGCGAATGCGGCAGCGCCGGCAAGTTGCTCTTCAGCCAGCGGTCGAGACGCATCCCGTCATCCGCCGCTTTCACCTGTTTCACGTCGATCTTCAATTCAGCCATGCGCGCACCAGATAAAGCCCGGCGAACAGCGCCAGGATCGACAAGCCGACCGAGCCGGCGAGGTAAAGTCCGGCCAGACCATAATCCTTGCGCTCATACAGCAAAGCAAAATCCAGGGAGAATGCCGAAAAAGTTGTAAAGCCGCCAAGAATGCCGGTCGCGATAAACACGCGGAGCTCGTTCGTAAGCTGGAATTTAGAAGCCGCGAGCCCGATCACAAGGCCCATCGCCAGCGATCCGGCGATGTTCACCGCGAGCGTTCCCCAGGGAAAGCCGACACCGAGCAGTAACGCCGAGGCCAATCCGACCAGGTAGCGCAGGACGGACCCTATCGCTCCGCCCAATGCAACCAGCAGAACCAGCTTCATCTGCAAGACGCCACGCCCTCAAAGCTCGCGCTGGAAGAAGCGGCTGCGCAACCGCGTCGATACCCACACCCCGATCGCCGCGCCGATGAGCGCGACGACGAGCGTGACCGCGACCCTGGCGATGATGTCAAACATGGCCACCTGGTCCGGACTGACGAAGCGCTGGGTCGCAATGAGCTGATCGACAAACCAGCCGGCGAAACGCGCCCCGATCAATCCGATGATGACCGCAAACAGGATGCCAAAGATGACCTTCATTTGACCTCCCAGAACCAGATTTCGCTGGATTTATTATAGCCGCCTAACCAGCCGAACCAGGGAAACAGCATCTTTGCCGATGTGCGCCAGCCATTCCAAAGATCGATATGGTCGCCGGTGGGGCGGGTGGTGTCGGTGACCCGCCACCAATAGCCGTTGAAGAAGATGATGCCCTTTCGCCCGTTCAGCTCCTCGGCGAAATTGTCGGGCTTGGTGAGGCTGTAGACAGGACCAACCCCGGCAATGCTCGTCCGCCGCAAGGCGTTCGCCACTTCCTTGGCGCGGATGAAATGCATGTCGTCGCCGGGGTGGTTGGTCAGCTTGGCCTGGTTGCAGGTGATCGCGCCGCGAATATCGCCGGCATTGACGCCCGACCGCTTGAGGCACACACCCATGCGGATGGCGCATTGATTGTCGAAATTACCGATGCCGAGCGTCCGGCAGGGATATTGCTCGCCAAGATTGGTCGGGTGATTTGACCAGAGCTGACTAAATGTAACCATATGGTATGCCCCGCGAACCCTTTGCGGGTTTGCCTATAGCACAGGCCGGGAGATTGCATAAGATGCTGGGCGGCGCGGAGGGCTAAGCCCGTGTTTACGTGATGGCCTGAAAAATGAAACGAAGTTGGACTTGGGGTAACGGTGGGATCTTGCAACATCGTTCTATTTTAGCGTGCGTTGCGCTCGTCGCTCAATGTTGCTCTGGCATCCTCTTGGCGCAACCTTCTGTATCTGCTGTAAAGCCTGGCTCGGCTTTCCAGGACTGCGTGCAGGAGTGCCCCGTGATGATCGTTGTCCCAGCCGGCAAATTCATGATGGGCTCGCCTGACAAAGAACGCGATTGGGAAGCCACGGGACGCCCGCAGCACGAGGTCGTGATCGCCAAGCCGTTTGCCGTCTCGAAATTCGAGGTGACATACGCCGAATGGGATGTTTGCGCCGCCGCCGCCGAATGCCCGCACGTCGAAGATAGTTGGGGCCGCGGGCGGATGCCTGTGACGAATGTAAGCTGGTCTGATGCCAACCGGTATCTAGGTTGGCTTTCGCGATTGACGGGCAAGGAGTACCGGCTTCTGACCGAGGCCGAATGGGAATATGTGGCTCGGGCGGGCTCCATAGTCCGCTATGCGTGGGGCGATGATCTCGGCAAGGGCAACGCCAATTGCGACGATTGCGGCAGCCGATGGGATCTTCAACAAACCGCGCCCGTTGGATCGTTCAAGCCGAACGCATTCGGAGTGTATGACCTGCACGGAAACGTGTGGGAGTGGGTCGAGGATATCTGGCACAACGGCTACGATGATGCGCCAGTGGACGGAAGGGCATGGGTCGAGGGCGGCGATCCAAATTTTCGGATCATCCGCGGCGGTTCGTGGCGCAATGAACCTGAGCTCCTCCGCGCGGATGCCCGCGTCAAGCGCATCATTGGCGTCCGGTTCGACACCCTCGGCTTCCGGGTAGCCAGAACGTTATCTCCTTAATTGTTCCCTATAGATTTTCCCCGCCTGAGCCTGCTACCCGGCAGGAACGCTCCCGTCCTCAACTACTTCACCTTACGGAGCTTCGCCCATGCGCTGAGACGTTTGCCGATCTCTGTCTCGAAACCGAAGCGCGTTGGGCGGTAGAACTCCTGGCGGTCCATTTCGTCGGGAAAGTAGTTCTGCCCGGAAAAGCCCTCCGGCGTGTCGGGGTCATAGACATAGCCCTCGCCATAGCCTTGTTCGGCCATCAGGCGGGTGGGCGCGTTCAGGATGATTTTCGGGGGGCAAGCGAGCCGTGCTCCTTCGCGGTGCTCGTCGCACGTTTGAAGGCCACATAGGCGGCGTTCGATTTTGGCGCCGTCGCGAGATAGAGCGTAGCCTGGGCAAGCGCCAATTCGCCTTCAGGTGAGCCCAGGAAATCATAGGCGTCCTTGGCGGCATTGCGTCTGCGCCAGCGCTTGCGGATCGGCAAGGCCGATATCCTCCACGGCCATGCGCACGAGACGCCGGGCGATGATAAAGCGGATCCTCGCCGCCTGCCAGCATCCGCGCCAGCCAATAGAGCGCCGCATCGGGGTCGGAGCCGCGCACGGATTTGTGCAAGGCGCTGATCAGATCGTAATGGCCGTCGCGGTTCTTGTCGTAGAGCGGCGCGCGGCGCTGCACGATCTGCGACCAGCGTCTCCGGTGTCGAGCGGTGCGGCGCTGCCGGGACGGCAGCGTAGACGCTTTCCGCCAGATTGAGGACGGTGCGGCCGTCGCCATCGGCCATGCCGATGAAGCGCTCGCTCTCGCATCGGGCGAGCGGCAGCGGACGCTTCTCCAGCGCTTCTGCGCGCCGCAGCAAACCCTCCAGCGCATCCTCATCCAGCCGCCGGAACACGAGCACCGTCGCCCGTGAGAGCAGAGCGCCGTTCAGCTCGAAGGACGGGTTCTCCGTGGTGGCGCCGATGAGGATGATCGTGCCGTCTTCCATAACGGGCAGAAAGCCGTCCTGCTGGGCGCGGTTGAAGCGGTGGATCTCATCGACGAACAGCACCGTCCCCAGCCCCATCTTGCGGCGGTCGCGCGCGGCGTCGAACAGCTTGCGCAGCTCCTGCACGCCGGAATAGATCGCCGAGATCTGCTCGAAATGGAGACCGGCCCCTTCGGCGATCAGCCGCGCCACGGTGGTCTTGCCGGTGCCCGGCGGCCCCCAGAAGATGACGGACCGCAAGCCGCCCTTGCCCAGCATGCGGCGCGAGCATGCCGTCCGGGCCGAGCAGGTGATCCTGGCCGGCGACCTCGTCGAGCGTTCGCGGGCGCAGGCGGTCGGCAAGCGGGCGCGGCGCGCTTTGGTCCATGCCGGCGGCTTCGAACAGCGTGGTCATGGGTTAAGATAGTGTGCCCGGTGAAAGGGCCGCAAGGGGGTTCGCGTGATTGGGCGCCGCGTGCTACACCCTCAGAAAGGTGCGCAGTTCCTCGCCGCCGCGGCGGATCCTCACGTCCCAGCCGCGAACCTGCCGTTTCAGCAGCGTCCGCCAGGTCCTTGACGCCCTGAACGGCTTTGCCGTTGATGCTGACGATGACGTCGCCGGGCCGCAAGCCGACCCGCCGGGCGGTCGAATTCGCCGACGTCTCGACCACGACCACGCCGGAGTCTCCTCAATCGACAACTCTTCAGCGACCGCCGGCGAGAGATTGGCGACCGTGGCGCCCGCGAACGGGATTGGCGCCGCCGATTTCCTTGAGCTCGCGAGGGACGGTTTCGGGTGCCGCCAGAAGCGCGATCTGAACCTTGCGGGAGCGGCCGCCCGTGGTGACGTTCATCTCGGCATTGCCGCCAACGCCCTTGGTGGCGAAGCGGTAAGCACGGCCTGGGGATCGCTCGCGTCGCGGCCATCGACGGCGGTGATGATGTCGCCCGGCTTGAGGCCGGCCTTCGCCGCCGGGCCGCCGTCGGTTACGCTTTCGACGAGCGCGCCGATAGGGCGGTCAAGGCCCATGCGCGCGGGCGATGTCGGGGGTCAGGTCCTGCAGATCGGCGCCGAGCCAGGGGCGTTCCACCTTGCCGCCGCGCAACGCCGAATTGACCACCACCCGCACCATGTTCGACGGGATCGAAAAGCCGATGCCGAGCGAGCCGCCGCTGCGCGAGTAGATCGCGGTGTTGATGCCGGTGATGCCGGCCATTCATGTCGACGAGCGGGCCGCCGGAATTGCCGGGATTGATCGCCGCGTCGGTCTGGATGAAGAATTGATAGTCCGAGATGCCGACGCGGGTGCGCGCCAGCGCCGAGACGATGCCGCTGGTCACGGTCTGGCCGACGCCGAAGGGGTTGCCGATGGCAAGGACGATATCGCCGACCTCCAGCGCGTCGGAATCGGCGAAGGGCAGATAGGGGAAATCCTTGTCGCCCTGCTCGATGCGCAGGATGGCGAGATCGGTGCGCTCGTCGCGCAGGATGATTTTCGCTTCGAATTCGCGGCCATCGGCCAGCGCGACCTTGATCGCGGCTTCGCCTTCGCTCTGGACCACGTGATTGTTGGTGACGACCAGCCCGTCCGGCGAGACGATGACGCCGGAGCCAAGCGAGCCTTGCGGCCTGCCGCCTGGATTGCCGGAATCCTCGCCGAAAAAGCGGCGGAAGAACGGGTCGTCGGAAAAGGGGGAGCGTGCTGCGCCGCGCCTGTTGCACGACATAGACATTGACCACTGCCGGGGCCGCGAGCTTCACGACTTTCGCGTAGGATACGGTCAGGTCGCCCCGGTTGCGAGGCACCGTCTTCTCGGACGCAGCGTGCCGCATCCTGCGCCACCGCGACCGCAGCCGCGCCGAGCAGCCCCGCCGCGAATACGCCCAGATCGCCATGGCAACGCTGCGACGAAACAGCCGCTGAGGCTCGGCTCATATGGCGCTTCCCTGAACTCATGCCGCCGCGATTGCCGGAAGCCGGATGGACGCCGATCAAGCGGCGCGCGCTTCTTCGCTCTGGTTCTGCACCGGGCCGGAATCCAGGCCCTTGGCGCTTTCATCGCGGTCGACAAGCTCGATCACCGCGATCGGCGCGGAATCGCCATAGCGGAACCCGGCTTTCAGAACACGCGTGTAGCCGCCTTCGCGGGTCTTGTAGCGCGGGCCGATCGTGTCGAACAGCTTGGCCACGATCTTCTCGTCGCGCAGACGCGAAATGGCCAGCCGGCGGGCATGCAGATCGCCGCGCTTGGCCAGCGTGATCAGCCTTTCGGTGACGCGGCGCAAATCCTTGGCCTTGGGCAGCGTCGTGGTGATCTGCTCGTGCTTGATGAGCGCCGCCGCCATATTGGCGAACAGCGCTTTGCGGTGTTCGGCCGTCCGGTTCAGCTTCCGGCCTGATCTGCGATGGCGCATAGAACTTCCCTCAATCTGTCGTCAAGGCAGCGCGGCCTGGAAGCCGCGCGCCGTTAATATTGATCTTCGAAGCGCTTGGCCAGCTCTTCGATGTTTTCCGGCGGCCAGTTCGGCACTTCCATGCCGAGATGCAGGCCCATGCCGGCGAGCACTTCCTTGATCTCGTTCAGCGACTTGCGGCCGAAATTCGGCGTGCGCAGCATCTCCGGTTCGGATCTTCTGAATGAGGTCGCCGATATAGACGATGTTGTCGTTCTTCAGGCAGTTCGCCGAACGGACCGAAAGCTCCAGCTCGTCGACCTTCTTGAGCAGCGCGGCGTTGAATTCCAGATCCGGCGTGCGTTCCTCGCGGACTTCCTTGCGGGGCTCCTCGAAGTTGACGAAGATCGACAGCTGGTCCTGAAGAATGCGGGCGGCCAGCGCCACCGAATCTTCCGGATTGATCGAGCCGTCGGTTTCGATCTCCATGGTCAGCTTGTCATAGTCCAGGATCTGGCCTTCGCGCGTGTTGGAGACGCGGTAGGAGACCTTCTTGACCGGGCTGTACAGGCTGTCCACCGGAATGAGGCCGATCGGCGCGTCTTCCGGGCGATTGCGTTCGGAGGGGACATAGCCCTTGCCGAGCGACGCGGTGAATTCCATGCGCACCGTCGCGCCTTCGTCGACCGTGCAGATCACATGGTTCGGATTGAGGATTTCGACATCCGCGCCGGCCTCGATATCGCGCGCCAGCACGACGCCGGGGCCTTCCTTCTTCAGCACCATGCGCTTCACGCCGTCGGAGTGAATGCGCAGCGCGACCTCCTTGATGTTGAGGACGATGTCCGTCACATCCTCGCGGACGCCCGCGATGGAGGAGAATTCATGCAGCACGCCGTCAATATGCACGCTCGTGATCGCCGCCCCTTGGAGCGACGACAGCAGCACGCGGCGCAGTGCATTCCCGAGTGTCAGGCCGAAACCGCGCTCCAGCGGCTCGGCGACCACGGTGCCAAGGCGCTTCGGAATCGCGCCCGGAGGCGACGCTCAGCTTGGCGGGTTTGATGAGATCTTGCCAGTTCTTCTGCAACACGGAGAACCTTCCTATATGCGATGTGCCAGCAAAGGCTGGCAGCTAATTAGGCGAAACGCTCTTTGACTTTGGCGCCGGGCGGCGATGCTATTGCGCGCCCAAGGCAAGCCGTCGATGGTTACACGCGGCGGCGCTTGCGCGGCCGGCAGCCATTATGCGGAATCGGCGTGACATCGGTGATCGCCACGACCTGGAAGCCGCAGGACTGCAATGCCCGCAGTGCCGATTCGCGTCCCGACCCGGGCCGCTCACTTCGACCTCGATGGTTTTCATCCCATGCTCCATCGCCTTGCGGCCGGCATCCTCGGCGGCCATCTGCGCGGCGTAGGGCGTCGATTTGCGCGAGCCCTTGAAGCCCATGGTGCCGGCGGACGACCAGGAAATCGCATTGCCCTGTGCGTCGGTGATGGTGATCATGGTATTGTTGAACGAGGCATTCACATGCGCCACGCCCGAGGTGATGTTCTTTTTCTCGCGGCGGCGAACGCGCGTTTTTTCTTTTGCCATGCCTATTGTCCTCAGATCATCAGCCGCGCAACTAGCGGCAATTCCTTATTTCTTTTTGCCCGCGATCGGTTTGGCCGGGCCTTTGCGCGTGCGCGCATTGGTATGGGTGCGCTGACCATGCACCGGCAGCCCGCGGCGATGACGCAGCCCCGATAGCAGGCGAGATCCATCAGCCGCTTGATATTCATCGCCACTTCGCGGCGCAGATCGCCTTCCACGGCGTAATCACGGTCGATCGTTTCGCGGATCTGCAAAATCTCGGCGTCCGAAAGCTGATTGACCCGGCGTTCCGGCGGAACGTTGGTCTTCTCGCAAATATTCTGAGCCAGCTTCGGCCCGATGCCATGAATATAGCGCAATGCGACATCGACGCGCTTATTCGACGGAATATTGACACCCGCAATACGTGCCACGATGCATTCTCCTTAGTGGGCGGGACGCACAATGCTTTCCGCCATCATTCTCATAAGCGGCCTGATGAAGCGCTTTGCATGAAGACAATCAACCTGAACGTGGGTTCATTCAGGCGAAACGATACCATCTCGGTGAAGAGCCCGTTATTTAGCTGATGTTTGCGTTGCTCGTCAACCTCCCGGCGGCATTCTCATCCAGTTGCATTCTCACTAAAAACATCATCGATCTGGCGCGAAACATCCTCGATGGGCGCTTCGCCGTCAACAATCGCGACTTTGCCCAACTCCTTATAGTAGTTGATGAGCGGCGCCGTCTGCGTGTGGTATGCCTTCAGCCGGTTCTTGACCGTTGGCGGGATTGTCATCGGCCCGGCGCTTGAACTCGTGACTGCCGCATTTGTCGCAAACGCCATCATGCGCGGGACACTTGAATGCGTCGTGATAACCTTCGCCGCATTTAGCGCAAGTGAAACGGCCTGCGATCCGTTCGACCAGCCGTTCATCGCGCACCTGAATGACGATGACGCGGTCGATTGCGCTGCCCCGTTCTTCCAGCCAATCGTCGAGAGCCTCGGCTTGTTCGACGGTGCGTGGGAAGCCATCGAGGATGAAGCCCTTATCTGTCCTTCATGCCGGCCAGATGTTCAAAAACCACCTCGACGACAAGCTCGTCCGGCACCAGCGCGCCCTTATCCATAAAGGCTTTGGCCTGCTTGCCGACCGGCGTCTGGGCAAGAACCGCCGCACGCAACATATCTCCCGAGGAAAGTTGTTTGAGCGAAAATTTTTGCTCCAGAAGCTTGGCCTGCGTTCCTTTCCCCGCGCCTGGCGGGCCCAAAAGAATGAGATTCATCAGCGCTTCGCTCCTCTCAGCCTAGACTTCTTGATTAGGCCTTCATATTGGTGAGCGAGCAAGTGACTTTGAATCTGCGCAACCGTATCCATGGTAACGCTGACGACGATCAGGAGTGAGGTGCCGCCGAAATAGAACGGCACGCCGGCCGAGGAAATCAGGATTTCCGGAAGCACGCACACACCCGCCAGATAGGCGGCGCCGACCACGGTGATGCGCGTCAGTACATAGTCTATATACTCAGCGGTTCGCGCGCCCGGCCGAATACCGGGGATGAAGCCGCCATATTTCTTCAAATTCTCGGCCGTATCCTGCGGATTGAACACGATCGCCGTATAGAAGAAGGCGAAGAACACGATGCCCAGCACATAGAGCGCAATATAAAGCGGCTGCCCTCGGCCCAGAATCGCCGTCACTGAAGTCAGCCATTCAGGCCCCTGCCCTGCGGAAAAATTCGCGATCGTGATCGGCACGAGCAGCAGCGAAGACGCAAAGATCGGAGGAATAACGCCGGATGTGTTCAGCTTCAGCGGCAGATGCGAGCTATCGCCCTGGAACATCTTGTTGCCCATCTGCCGCTTGGGATATTGAACAAGCAGCCGGCGCTGCGCGCGTTCCATAAACACGATGCAGGCGATAACCAAAATCGCACCGAGCAGCATCGCGATGATCAAGCCGGGCGAAATCGCGCCCTGCCGGCTCAACTCAAGCGTGCCTACAAGGGCCGCTGGCAATTCCGCGACGATCCCGGCGAAGATGATGAGCGAAATGCCGTTGCCGACGCCGCGCGCGGTAATCTGCTCGCCTAGCCACATCAGGAAGACCGTGCCGCCGACCAGCGTGAATCACCGCCGTCAGTCCGGAAGAACGCGCCGGGGTCGGTGACGACATTGGTCGAGCTTTCAAGCCCGACAGCTATGGCGTAACCTTGCAGCGTCGCCAAGATCACCGTGCCGTAGCGCGTATATTGGTTAATCTGCTTGCGGCCGGTCTCGCCTTCCTTCTTCAACGCTTCAAGATGCGGCGAAACCGTGGTCAGAAGCTGCACGATAATCGACGCCGAAATATAGGGCATGATGTTGAGGGCGAAGATCGCCATGCGGCCGACGGCGCCGCCGGAAAACATGTTGAAGACGCCAAGAATACCGGACTGGTTCTGCCGCACCAGATCCGCCAGGGCTTCCGGATTGATGCCCGGGCAGCGGAATATAGGTGCCCAGACGATAGACCAGCAGCGCGCCAAGCGTAAACCAAAGGCGCTTCTTTAGCTCCTCGGCCTTACCGAAAGCGGAAAAATTGAGGTTGGCGACAAGCTGCTCAGCCGCAGACACCATCAGGAGAACTCCAAATGCCGATGGGCGCGTCCGCGCGCCCGTCTCAGGCGCTTCCGAACAATGATGCCAGGAAGCGCTTCAAAATCTATTCCGTTGGTCACTCGCCTGAAACACGGAAGATCGCAACGAAGCAGTGCTATTCGTCCTTTGCGGCGGCTGCTTTCTTGCCCTTTTTCGGACGCCGCTCTGTTGCGTCCGTATCCTTGACCAGCTTCAGCAGCTTCACGCTTCCACCCGCTGCTTCCACGGCCTTGAGCGCACTGGCAGTGGCGCCGGCGACCTCAAGATTGATCTTGGCCTTCAACTCACCGCGACCCAGCAGGCGGATGCCATCACGTGCGCGCCGCACAAGGCCGGCTGCGATCATCGCATCGGCGTCGATGGACTTTTTGGCATCCAGCTTGCCGTCGTCGATCGCGCGTTGCAGCCGCTCCAGATTGACCTCGGAAAATTTCAGGCGCGCGGGATTGTTGAAGCCGCGCTTCGGCAGCCGCATGTAAATCGGCATCTGGCCGCCTTCGAAGCCCTTGATGGCGACGCCCGACCGCGCCTTCTGACCCTTATGGCCACGCCCCGCCGTCTTGCCTAGTCCCGAGCCGATGCCGCGGCCGACACGCTTGCGCGCCTGCGTCGCGCCTTCATTATCTCTGAGTTCGTTAAGCTGCATCTGCCTGCCTCAAGCCCATTCCATATACGGCGCCGCTATCCAATATACGGCGCCGCTATTTCGCCGCCGGTTCTTCAACGATCCGCACCAGATGCGAGACCTTCGCGATCATTCCGCGCACCGCCGGGTTGTCAGGCACCGTGCGCCGCTTACGTATCTTGTTCAGACCCAGTCCAACCAGCGTTTCGCGCTGATGCGCCGGGCGCCGGATCGGGCTGGCAATCTGCTCGATGACGAGCGTTCCGACCGGTTTTTTTGTCTTCTTCTCAGCCATTGTATCAATTCCCTCGCCAGCCTTATGCGTCCTGGGCCGTGGCCGCGCCTTCAGCACCGTCGCGGCGGCGGGCAACGATCTCGCTCACCTTCTTACCGCGGCGCGCAGCGACACTGCGCGGGCTGTCCTCATGCCGCAGCGCGTCGAACGTAGCGCGCACCATGTTATAGGGGTTGGACGTGCCCATCGACTTGGCGACCACATCCTGAATGCCGAGCGTCTCGAACACGGCGCGCATCGGGCCACCGGCGATAATGCCCGTTCCCGGAGGCGCCGCGCGCAAAATTACGCGGCCCGCGCCATGATGCCCGGCGACGTCATGATGCAGCGTCCGGCCTTCGCGCAGCGGCACCTTCACCAGGCCGCGCTTGGCGGCTTCCGTCGCCTTCCGGATTGCCTCCGGCACTTCGCGGGCCTTGCCATGACCGAAGCCGACCCTGCCCTTCTGATCGCCGACGACCACGAGCGCCGCGAAGCCGAAGCGCCGACCACCCTTGACGACCTTCGCCACGCGGTTGATATGAACGAGCTTGTCGACAAACTCGCTGTCGCGCTCTTCGCGGTCTCGTTCTCGCGGTGCACGTGCCACTGATAAATCCCTTCCGTCTCGTAAATAGTATGGAGCCTTAGAAACTCAACCCGCCTTCGCGCGCAGCATCGGCCAAGGCCTTGATTCGCCCGTGATACATATAGCCGCCGCGATCGAAAACCACATTCGCCACGCCCGCAGCCTTCGCACGCTGCGCAACGAGCTTGCCGACTTCAACCGCCGCCTCTTTATCGCTGCCGGTCTTCAGCTTGCCCTTCAGCTCTTTGTCCAGCGACGATGCCGATGCTACGGTCCGGCTGCTCGAATCGTCGATGACCTGAGCATAGATATGCTTGGAAGACCGGAAGACCGAAAGCCTCGGCCGCCCATTTGCGGCGCCGCGCACGGATTTGCGGACCCGCACCTTACGCCGCGTAAAATTCGAATCTGTCGCGCCCATCGCCGAAACTCCGCTATTTCTTCTTCTTACCTTCCTTACGGAAGATGAATTCGCCGGCGTATCTGACGCCCTTGCCCTTATAAGGTTCCGGCTTGCGGTAACGCCGGATCTCCGCGGCGACCTGGCCGACCTTCGCCTTGTCGTTGCCGCTGATCACGATTTCCGTCGGCCTGGGACATACGATCTGAATACCTTCCGGTATCGGATACATTACGTCATGGCTGTAGCCGAGCTGGAGTTGAAGCTCCTTGCCCTTCAGCGCCGCGCGATACCCAACGCCGGTGATCTCAAGCGTCCGCGTAAAACCGTTCGCGACCCCGCCAACAAGATTGTCGACCAGCGACCGCGACATGCCCCACATTGAGCGAGCGCGCTTGCTGTCATCACGAGGTGCGACCTCGATACCGGCCTCGCCCATCTTGATGATGACATCGTCGACCAGCGTCAGGGACAACTCGCCCTTTGGCCCCTTGACCTTCACGGTCTGACCGTCAACGGAGGCCGTGACGCCCTTAGGTACCGGAACCGGCTTTTTTCCAATCCTGGACATCGTCCAAGCCTTTCATCTCATGCCAGGCTTTCGCCCGCTTAGAATATGCTGCAAAGCACTTCGCCGCCGACATTTTCCAGCCGGGCGCGACTATCCGACATCACGCCTTTCGGGGTCGATAGAATGGCGACACCCAGACCGTTGGCAATGGTCGGCAGCTCCTTGACGGAAGAATAGACCCGCCGCCCCGGCGTCGAAACGCGCTTGATCTCGCGAATAACCGGCTGTCCATCGAAATATTTCAGCTCTATCTCGATCTCGGATTTGCCGCCGGTATAATCGATGCGGGAATAGCCGCGGATATAACCTTCGTCCTTCAAGACCTCAAGCACACGTTCACGCAGCTTGGAGGCAGGTGTCGAAACTTTCGGCCGACTCCGCATCTGAGCGTTTCTGATGCGGGTCAGCATATCTCCCAAGGGATCTGAAACCGTCATTTAATCCCCCTACCAGCTCGACTTGACCATGCCCGGCACCAAACCGTTCGAGGACAATTCTCGAAGCGCAATGCGCGACATTCTGAGTTTGCGGTAATAACCGCGAGGCCGCCCGCTCACTTCGCAGCGATTCCGGACCCGGCTCGGCGCCGAATTTCGAGGCAGCTCGGCCAATTTCAGCCGCGCCTGAAAGCGCTCCTCCACCGGCAAGCTCTCGTCCTCGGCCCGCGCCTTCAGTGTCGCGCGGCGCGATGCATATTTCTTGGCGAGCGATTGGCGCTTCTTGTTGCGCTCAATCATGCTGGTCTTTGCCATATCTTCTCTTCTCCTCGTCCGCCCGCTTTATGGCGCGGCTCAGTTGCGGAACGGAAAGTTGAACTGCTTCAGAAGCGCACGTGCTTCATCATCGGACCTAGCTGTCGTACACACGATGACATCCATGCCCCAGATCGCTTCCACTTTGTCGTAGTCGATCTCGGGGAACACGATGTGCTCCTTGATGCCCAGGGCGTAATTGCCCCGGCCGTCGAAGCTTTTCGGGTTCAGCCCACGGAAGTCTTTGACCCGTGGCAGCGCGATCGTGATGAGACGATCGAGAAACTCATACATCCGCGACTGGCGCAATGTGACCTTGGCGCCGATATGCATCCCGTCGCGCAGCTTGAAGGTGGCGATCGACTTGCGCGCCTTGGTCAAGACCGGCTTCTGGCCGGCGATCATGGCAAGGTCCCGCGCGGCGGAATCAACCTTCTTTCGATCGGAGACCGCCTCGCCGACGCCCATATTCAGCACGATCTTGTCAAGCCGAGGCACTTGCATCGGATTTTGATATTTGAACTCCTCGACGAGCGCCCCACGAACCTTGTCGTGATAGTGGCGCTTCAGCCGCGGAACGTAGGCTCCCGCCTCAGTCATCGATCACTTCTCCCGAACGCTTGGCGTAGCGAACCTTGCGTCCATCGTCCAAAATCCTGAAACCGATCCGGCTTGGTTTGCCATCCTTGGGATCTTCGATGGCAAGGTTCGACACGTGAATCGGCGCTTCCTTGGCGATAATTCCGCCTTGCTGGTTTGGGGTCTGCTTCTGATGCTTGCGCACCATATTCACCCCTTGCACAACAACCTTGTTTTCAGTCGGAAAGGCCTTCATGACCTCCCCGTGCTTGCCCTTGTCGCGGCCCGCGAGCACCACGACCTTGTCGCCGCGCCTGATCTTCAGCTTCACCATTACAGCACCTCCGGAGCCAGCGAGATGATCTTCATGTGCTGCTTGGCGCGCAATTCGCGAGGCACCGGGCCAAAAATACGCGTGCCAATCGGCTCCTTATTGTTGTTGACCAGCACCGCGGCATTCCGATCGAAGCGGATCAGGCTGCCATCCGGGCGGCGCACGCCCTTGGCGGTGCGCACGACGACCGCCTTCATTACCTGGCCCTTTTTGACGCGGCCTCTCGGGATCGCCTCCTTGACGCTGACGATGATGATATCGCCAATCGTCGCGAAGCGGCGCATCGAGCCGCCCAGTACCTTGATACATTGGACGCGGCGCGCGCCGGAATTATCGGCGACATCCAAATTGGTCTGCATCTGAATCATGTCACAATCCTCGAACCCGGCCCGCCTCTCGCGGAACCGGATGCCGCGCGGGTCTAAATCATCAACTTAACCGTCACTCAGCCGGCGCCACTCTGCGCGAGCACCACCCATTTTTTCTTCTTCGACACGGGCGGACATTCCTCGATGCGGACGATGTCTCCCTGCTTGCAGCGATTGCTCTCGTCATGCGCGTGATATTTCTTGGTCAGGCGCACCGTCTTACGCATCACCGGATGGGTAAAGCGGCGCTCGACCTGCACGACGATGGTTTTATCGTTCTTGTCGGAAACGACTACGCCCTGAAGAATGCGTTTCGGCATGGCTCCGCCTCTATCCCTTCGCTTCGGTGGCGCTCAGCTTCTGGCGCTCGACCGTTCTTATCCGTGCGATCGACCGGCGCACGTCCCGGACGCGCGCCGTATTCGAAAGCTGACCTGTCGCCTTCTGGAACCGCAGATTGAACTGCTCGCGCTTCAGCTTGATCAATTCGTCCCGCAGCTGGTCGGGCGTCAAATCCTTCACTTCACCGATTTTCATCGTCTCAAGCCTTCCCTGCGACAACGGCTTCGCCGAAGCGCGCCACGATGCGGGTCTTGATCGGCAGCTTCGCCGCGCCCAGCCGCAGCGCCTCGCGCGCGACCGGATCAGGCACGCCGTCGATCTCGAACATCACCCGGCCCGGCTTCACCCGGCAGGCCCAGAATTCCACCGAGCCTTTGCCCTTGCCCATGCGCACTTCAATCGGCTTCTTCGTCACCGGCAGATCCGGGAAAATCCGGATCCAGACGCGGCCCGCGCGCTTCATCTGCCGGGTGATGGCCCGGCGCGCAGCTTCGATCTGCCGCGCGGTCACACGCTCCGGTTCCAGCGCCTTCAATCCATGCGAGCCGAAATTCAGCTCGAAGCCGCCTTTTGCATTGCCGCGATTGCGGCCCTTATGCACCTTGCGGAATTTTGTGCGTTTCGGTTGCAGCATGTCCCTGCCCTTTACCTATTCGTACCAAGCGCGCTCAGCCTTGAGCGTGATCACGCCTGCCGCGTCCGCCACCACCGCCGCCGCTCTCTTGAACTTCAAGCGCGAGACGCTCCTGAGCCATCGGATCGTGATCCAGGATTTCGCCTTTGAAGATCCAAACCTTGATGCCGATAATGCCGTAAGCGGTCACGCCGAGCGCGGTGCCGTAATCAATATTGGCCCGCAGCGTATGCAGCGGCACCCGGCCCTCGCGATACCATTCGACGCGCGCGATTTCAGCGCCGCCCAGACGCCCGGAGCAATTGATCCGGATGCCCAGCGCGCCAAGCCGCAGCGCCGATTGCACAGCCCGCTTCATCGCCCGGCGGAACGCCACGCGGCGCTCAAGCTGCTGGGCGATGCTTTCGGCGACGAGCACGGCGTCGATCTCCGGCTTGCGCACTTCGACGATATTGAGATGCACCTCCGACGTCGTCATCGCCGCCAGTTCGCCGCGCAGCTTTTCGATATCCGAGCCCTTCTTGCCGATCAGGATGCCCGGCCGCGCGCTGTGGATCGTGATCCGGCATTTGCGGTGCGGACGCTCGATGACCACCTTCGAAATTCCGGCCTGGCGGCGGGTCTTGGCGACATATTCGCGGATCTTCAGATCTTCCTGCAGCAGCCGCCCATATTCCTTGCGGCCCGCATACCACCGCGAATCCCAAGTGCGGTTGATGCCGAGACGCAGGCCGATCGGATTGACTTTTTGTCCCATCAGGCGGTCTCCTGCACTTCTCTCACGACGACCGTGAGCTGTGCGAATGGCTTCATGATCCGGGCCATGCGGCCGCGAGCCCGTGGGCGCGACCGCTTCATGACCAAATTTTTGCCCACATAGGCTTCCGAGACGATCAGCGCATCGACATCGAGGCTGTGATTGTTCTCGGCATTGGCGACGGCGGACTCCAGCGTCTTCTTCACATCCTGGGCGATGCGCTTGCGCGAGAAGGTCAGATCGGCAAGCGCCTTGCCGACCTTCTGGCCGCGGATCATCTGCGCCACGAGATTGAGCTTCTGCGGGCTGACCCGGATATTCCGGGTCACCGCCTGGGCTTCATTCTCGGCCAGCCGCCGTTCTTGTTTGGCCTGTCCCATCCGTTACTTCCTCTTGGCCTTCTTATCCGCGCCATGGCCGTAATAGGTCCGGGTCGGAGAGAACTCGCCGAATTTGTGCCCGATCATGTCCTCGCTGACGATCACCGGGACATGCTTCTGGCCGTTATAGACGCCGAAGGTCAGGCCGACGAATTGCGGCAGGATCGTCGAGCGACGGCTCCAGATCTTGATGACCGCATTCGAGCGGGATTCCCGCGCCTTCTCGGCTTTCTTCAGCATATACCCGTCGACAAACGGGCCTTTCGAGACTGACCGTGCCACGTCTCTCTCCTATTTCTTCTTCGCGTGACGGCTGCGGACGATATATTTGTCCGTAGACGGATTTGATCGCGTCTTGGTGCCCTTGGTGCCCTTGCCCCACGGCGTCACCGGGTGACGCCCGCCGGAGGTGCGGCCTTCGCCGCCGCCATGCGGGTGATCGATCGGGTTCATCGCCACGCCGCGAACCGAGGGCCGCTTGCCCATCCAGCGCTTGCGTCCGGCCTTGCCGATGCTGGTGTTGGAATTATTCGGGTTCGACACGGCGCCGACCGTTGCCATGCACTCGGCGCGCACCATGCGCGTCTCGCCGGAATTCAGCTTCAGAATGGCATAGCCGGCATCACGGCCCGCAAGCTGCGCATAGCACCCGGCCGAACGCGCGATCTGTCCGCCACGCCCTTGCCGCATCTCGATATTATGCACGATCGTGCCGATCGGCATGCCCGCGAGCGGCATGGCATTGCCGGGCTTCACGTCGACCTGCTTGCCGGCGATCACCTTGTCGCCGACGCCCGAGCCGCTGCGGCGCGAGAATATAGGCCTGTTCGCCATCTTCATATTTGATCAGCGCGATGAATGCCGTGCGGTTCGGATCATATTCCAGCCGCTCGACCGTCGCCGACATGTCCAACTTGCGGCGCTTGAAATCCACCAGCCGGTAATTGTGCTTATGACCGCCGCCACGGCGACGCGCCGTGACGCGCCCATGATTGTTGCGGCCTGCCTTTTCGGACCGGCCCTCGGTCAGCGATTTGACCGGCTTGCCCTTCCAAAGCTCGGAGCGGTCCACCAGAATGAGCTGGCGGCGGCCCGGCGATGTCGGATTAAAGGTTTTTAAAGCCATGGCTCAACGCTCTCGCTTCTCACAGCCCTGTCGTGACGTCGATGGAATGTCCGTCTTCCAGTGTCACGATGGCCTTCTTCATGTCGTTCTGCTTGCCCGCAATGCCGCGAAACCGTTTGGTCTTGCCGGCCCGGATCAGCGTGTTGACCGCCTTCACCTTCACATTGAACAGCCGCTCCACCGCTTCCTGAATCTGCGGCTTGGTGGCGTTCTTGCGCACCTTGAAGACAACCTGATTATGCTCGGACGCAATCGTCGCCTTTTCGGTGATCACCGGCGCCAGGATTACGTCGTAAAGATCGGCCTCGTTCATTTGAAGCGCTCCCCGATCGCCTCAAGGGCGGCCTTCGTCAGCACCAGCTTGCGCCGGCGAAGAATGTCGTAAACATTGAGCCCCGCGATCGGCAGCACGTCGATATCGGGTATGTTGCGCGCCGCCAGCGAGAAATTGCTGTCCAGCTCCAGCGCCGCCGATGATCAGTGCCGAGTCGAAGCCCAAAGTCGCGAATTGCGCCCGCAGTCCCTTGGTCTTGGCCTCGGAAAGCTCCGCCTTGTCGAGGATGATCAGCTCGTTCGATTTGACCTTCGACGACAGAGCGTGCTTCAGCGCCAAGCGCGCGGATCTTCTTCGGCAGATCGATGGCATGGCTGCGCGGAACCGGACCGAACGCCTTGCCGCCACCGCGAAATTGCGGCGCCAGCTTATTGCCGTGACGGGCGCGGCCCGTACCCTTCTGCTTATACATCTTCTGATGCCGGCCGGAGACCAGCGAGCGATCCTTTGCGTGGTGCGTCCCAGCCTGACGCTTCAGCAACTGATAACGGACCATGCGCTGCAGAATATCCGCGCGCGGCTCCAGCCCAAACACGTCATCGGGCAGATCGACCGTTCCGGCCTTTTTCGCTTCAAGCGTCGTGACATCCGCTTTCATCGCTTAGCCCTTCCCATTCTCAGTGGACCCGTTGCCGCCCCGGATCGCGCCGGGTGTCGGCGCGCCATCCGGCATGCCGGACTTCACCGCGTCGCGCAGCAGAACCCAGCCGCCTTTCGCGCCGGGCACCGCCCCGCGAACCATGACCAGCCCCCGGTCGATATCCGTCTTGACGACCTTCAAATTCTGCGTCGTCACCCGCTCATCGCCCATATGGCCGGCCATCTTCTTGCCTTTGAAGACCTTGCCTGGATCCTGACGCTGCCCGGTCGAACCATGACTCCGGTGCGAGACCGAGACGCCATGCGAGGCACGCAGGCCATGGAAATTGTGCCGCTTCATGCTGCCGGCAAAACCCCGGCCGATGCTGGTTCCCGTGACATCAACAAACTGGCCTTCGATGAAGTGGTTCGCGGTGATCTCCGCGCCCACATCGATCAAATTCTCCGGCGAAACCCGAAATTCGGCCAACTTGCTGGTAGGCTCGACATTGGCGACAGCAAAATGGCCGCGCTGC
This sequence comes from uncultured Alphaproteobacteria bacterium, assembly GCA_963842775.1. Classification (GTDB taxonomy): domain Bacteria; phylum Pseudomonadota; class Alphaproteobacteria; order Rhizobiales; family Rhodomicrobiaceae; genus R-RK-3. Next base: position 50,520 of record CAWJHQ010000004.1, read on the forward strand.
GCCCGCGTCATATTCTTGACCTTAGCTAAACCTGCGCCAAGCTGAAGCGCGGTATAGCCGTTCTTTTCTTCCGTGCGATGGGCAACGACCTTACACCGGTCGATCTTCAGAACGGTGACGGGCACATGCTCGCCGCCATCCGTGAAGATCCGGGTCATCCCCAATTTCTGCGCTATTACACCTGACCGCATCGAGCTGCCTCGGACGTCCAATTAAAGCTTGATCTCGACGTCGACGCCGGCCGCGAGGTCGAGCTTCATCAAAGCATCGACCGTCTGCGGCGTCGGATCGACGATGTCGATGAGCCGTTTATGAGTTCGCATCTCGAATTGCTCGCGGCTTTTCTTGTCGATATGCGGCGAGCGATTCACAGTGAACTTCTCGATCCTCGTCGGCAGCGGAATAGGTCCGCGCACTTCGGCGCCGGTCCGCTTTGCGGTATTCACAATTTCCTTCGTCGAGGCGTCGAGAATTCGATGATCGAACGCCTTGAGTCGGATGCGGATATTTTGACCTTGCATGTCCATTGCCTCGAAGCGGGGACGCGGAGTGCGCGTCCCCTGACGTAACTATTTCAAAATACTGGCGACGACGCCGGCGCCGACCGTACGGCCACCTTCGCGAATGGCGAAGCGCAGGCGCTCTTCCATTGCGATCGGCACGATCAGCTCGACCTCCATGGCAATATTATCGCCAGGCATGACCATCTCGGTCCCTTCCGGCAGCTTGACCACGCCCGTCACATCGGTGGTGCGGAAGTAGAATTGCGGCCGGTAATTGGTGAAAAACGGCGTGTGGCGGCCGCCTTCTTCCTTGGTGAGGATGTAGGCCTCGGCCTTGAAGTTGGTGTGCGGCGTGACGCTGCCGGGCTTGCAGAGCACCTGGCCGCGCTCAACCGCCTCGCGGTCGATGCCGCGCAGCAGGCAGCCCACATTGTCGCCCGCCTGGCCCTGATCGAGCAGCTTGCGGAACATCTCGACGCCGGTGACCACCGTCTTGGTCGTCGGCTTCATGCCGACGATTTCGACTTCCTCGCCGACCTTCACAATGCCGCGCTCGATACGGCCCGTAACCACCGTGCCGCGGCCCGAGATCGAGAACACATCCTCGATCGGCATCAGGAACGGCTTGTCGATCGGACGCTCCGGCTGCGGAATATATTCGTCCACAGCCTTCATCAGCTCGAGAATGGACTTCTCGCCGATCTCCTCGTCACGGCCTTCGAGAGCGGCAAGCGCCGATCCCTTGACGATCGGAATGTCATCGCCGGGATATTCATAGGAGGTCAGCAATTCGCGCACTTCCAACTCGACGAGCTCAAGAAGCTCGGGGTCGTCGACCATGTCGACCTTGTTCAAATAGACGACGAGCGCCGGCACGCCGACCTGGCGGGCGAGTAGAATATGCTCGCGGGTCTGCGGCATCGGCCCGTCGGCCGCGCTGACGACCAGGATCGCGCCGTCCATCTGCGCCGCGCCGGTGATCATGTTCTTCACATAGTCGGCATGGCCCGGGCAGTCGACATGGGCGTAATGCCGGTTCGCCGTCTCATATTCGACATGCGCCGTAGAGATGGTGATGCCGCGGGCGCGCTCTTCCGGAGCCTTGTCGATCTGATCATAGGCCTGGAACGTCGCGCCGCCGGATTTAGCCAGAACCTTTGTGATCGCAGCCGTAAGGGTGGTCTTGCCGTGATCCACGTGACCGATCGTCCCGACATTCACATGCGGCTTGTTACGTTGAAATTTTGCCTTGGCCATCTGGCTCTCCGTCTCTTCTCGCTTCTGGCATTCATCCAGAACTGTTAAGCAAACTTCGCTTGTACTTCCTCAGCCACGTTCTGCGGAACCTGGGCATAATTCTCAAATGTCATCGTAAACTGGGCACGCCCCTGGCTCATCGACCGCAGCGTATTCACATAGCCGAACATATTGGCGAGCGGCACCGTGGCATTGAGCACCGTGGCGTTGCCCCGCATCTCCTGCCCCTGAATCTGCCCGCGCCGACTGGTGAGGTCACCGATAATGCCGCCGAGATACTCCTCCGGCGTCACAACCTCGACCTTCATGATCGGTTCGAGCAGTTTCGGCCCGGCCTTTTGGATGCCCTCGCGGGCAGCGGCGCGCGCGGCGATTTCGAAGGCCAGGACACTGGAATCCACTTCGTGATAGGCGCCGTCGATGAGCGTTGCCTTCAGGTCGATGACCGGGAACCCCGCCAGCACGCCATTGTCGAGCACGCTCTTGAGGCCCTTTTCGACGCCCGGGATGTATTCCTTCGGTACATTGCCGCCGACGACCTTGCTCTCGAAGACGAAGCCCTCGCCCGGCTCGGCCGGTTCGATGATCATCTTGATGCGAGCAAACTGTCCGGTGCCGCCGGTCTGCTTCTTGTGCGTATAGTCGATTTCGGCCTTACGCGTGATCGTCTCGCGATAGGCGACCTGCGGCGCACCGATATTGGCGTCGACCTTATACTGACGGCGCAGAATATCGACCTTGATGTCGAGATGCAGTTCGCCCATGCCCTTCAGGATGGTCTGCCCGGACTCCTGATCGGTCGAAACTCGGAAGGATGGGTCCTCCGCGGCCAGTTTCTGCAAAGCGATGCCGAGCTTCTCCTGGTCGGCCTTGGATTTCGGCTCGATCGCAATCTCGATGACCGGATCGGGAAACTCCATCCGTCTCCAGAATGACCGGCTTTCGCCGGATCGCAAAGCGTATCGCCGGTGCGGACTTCCTTGAGGCCAGCGAGCGCGACGATGTCGCCCGCAAAAGCTTCCTTGATGTCTTCGCGATTATTCGCATGCATCAGCAGCATGCGTCCGACCCGTTCTTTCTTGTCGCGCGTGGAGTTCAGAATGCCCGTTCCCGATTCCAGCTTGCCCGAATAGATGCGGCAGAAGGTCAACGTGCCGACGAACGGGTCGTCCATGATCTTGAACGCCAGAACCGACGTCGGCTCATTGTCGGCTGCTCTGCGAACGGTCTCTTCGCCGGTCTTGAAGTCGATAGCCTTGATCGGAGGAACATCCTTCGGCGACGGCAGATAATCGAGGACTGCGTCAAGCAGTGGCTGCACGCCCTTATTCTTAAAAGCGGAGCCACAGAGCACCGGATAAAACGCGCTGGTACAGGTGCCCTTGCGGATAAGGGCCTTCAGCGCATCGATATCAGGCATCACGCCTTCGAGATAGGCTTCGAGCGCCGCTTCGTCCATATCGACGGCGGTCTCGATCAGCTTTTCGCGATATTCTTTGGCCCGCTCAAGCAGATCGTCTGGAATTTCTTCGTCATGGAAGGCGGCGCCGAGCGTCTCTTCTTCCCAGACGACCGCCTTCATCCGGATCAGGTCGATCACGCCCTTGAAGCCGCTTTCCGCGCCATAAGGGAGCTGGATGACCAGCGTCTTGGCGCCAAGCCGCTTATGAATCGACGCTACGGATGCGTAGAAATCAGCGCCGATCTTGTCCATCTTATTGACAAAGAACATGCGCGGCACGCCGTATTTATCGCCCTGGCGCCATACGGTTTCCGTCTGCGGCTCCACGCCCTGGTTGGCGTCAAGCAGCGCGACCGCGCCGTCGAGCACGCGCAGCGAGCGCTCCACTTCGATCGTGAAATCGACGTGGCCAGGCGTATCAATGATATTGATCCGCTTATCTTTCCAGTACGCAGTGGTCGCGGCCGATGTAATCGTTATGCCGCGCTCCTGCTCCTGCTCCATCCAGTCCATCGTCGCGGCGCCGTCATGGACTTCGCCGAGCTTGTGGCTCTTGCCGGTATAGAAGAGGATGCGTTCCGTGGTTGTCGTCTTACCGGCATCGATGTGGGCCATGATGCCGATATTGCGATAGTCCTCGATTGGTGTCTGGCGTGCCATCTTCTGGCGATCCTCTTAAACCCGTTACCAGCGGTAATGCGAAAAAGCGCGGTTGGCCTCGGCCATCCGGTGCGTATCCTCACGCTTCTTCACTGCCGTACCGCGATTGTTCGCAGCGTCCAGCAATTCGCCGGACAGCCGCTCTTCCATTGTGTTCTCGTTCCGGCCACGCGCCGCCGTGATGATCCAGCGGATGGCCAGCGCCTGCCTGCGGTCCATGCGCACTTCGACCGGCACCTGGTAGGTGGCGCCGCCGACGCGCCGGGAGCGCACCTCGATCGCCGGCTTCACATTGTCCAGCGCCTCATGGAACATCTGGATCGCGTCGCGCTTGGCCTTGCTTTCGATCTTTTCGAGCGCCGCATAGACGATGCGCTCGGCGGCAGACTTCTTGCCTTCGAACATCAGGCTGTTCATGAACTTGGCCAGCACCACATCCCCGTATTTCGGGTCAGGAATGATGTCGCGCTTTTCCGCTCTATGCCGTCGTGACATTGGCTTTTATCCAGTAATTCCGTTCAATCTACTTCGGCCGCTTGGCGCCGTATTTCGAGCGGCGCTGCCGGCGCTTGGAAACGCCCTGCGTATCGAGCACGCCGCGAATCGTGTGGTAGCGCACGCCGGGCAAATCCTTGACGCGGCCACCGCGAATGAGCACGACCGAGTGCTCTTGCAGATTGTGGCCCTCGCCGGGGATGTAGCTCGTCACTTCGAAGCCGTTCTGCAGCCGAACACGCGCAACCTTGCGCAGAGCGGAGTTTGGCTTCTTCGGCGTCGTCGTATACACCCGGGTGCACACGCCGCGCTTTTGCGGGCACGCTTGCATTGCCGGAACCTTGTTCCGCTTGCCGGGCGCTTTCCGCGGCTTGCGAATAAGCTGTTGTATTGTTGGCATGCGTCTGTTCAACCCAAGCAAAAATTGCCGCCGAACACAGAATACGTCGTCGCCCGCGGGCTTCGACCAAACTGGCGACCAGCGTAAACACGAGAGGACCGGCCGGCGATTTCACCGGAGGGTCATACACCCAAGTTTTATCATCAGTTTTTCTGGCAGCGTTTAGATCGCTCAAGGCACCAAATATGGCGCACAGCGCTACCGCCTGCCAAATCGATAGCGCGATAGATAGACGGCGCATTTTCAGGCGTCAAGCCTCAAATTCGCCGTGATAAACCCATTTTAGCTAATTTACGCTTTTTGAGCGGCTTTTTACTCGACAGGAAACGATGGTTGGATTTTAGTCCGGCCGTGACGATCGTTCTGGACGACAATCCGTAGTTCCACTTATGTGGGCGTGCGGCATTGAGCGTTCAAGCGGAGGGCGCACCGGGGCGGATACGCGAATTTGGTGGTGGGCTGGGGATGGGAGAATTCTTTGCCTGGGCCGCGACAGGGCTTGTAGCGGGACTCCAGGCTTGGTCTACGGGCGAGAGCTTGCAGCAGAAGGCAAGCCGCGGCATACCCATGGGCGGCCCGCATCGGGAGCCGCTCATCGACCGGCAACGCTTTTTTCTTCGCCAGCGGGATGGCCGGGAGATCGAAATCTTTCTGATCGACAGCGGCATCGGCTTTCGCAACGGGCATGCGGTTACCGCAGTCTGGGCAGCGCGGCAGGGCGCGCCTTATGGACATTGTATCTATCTGGAGAATCACACGACCGGAGCGATAGCCCGGCTGCCGGAGAACATCGCGCTGATACGGAGAAAAGCGCGGTTATGGAAAGTGACGGTGTCTGGTTTTCTGGTCACGTTTCCGTTAGCGCTCGGGCTGTTGGGCTGGCTGATTCTGCAACGTGGCCCCGCTTACATGTATCAAAAGACCTTCCTTGTAAGCGCTGGCATTGCGATGACACTGCTGTTCGTCATCGGCGCAGTGGTTTCCAAGCTGGTCTTCGACTATTTGCGAGCTGATGACGATCAAAGAATCTGGATGGCGGCCGATAAAGCACTTGCCAATGCTAGGCGCCTTCTTATTCAAAAGCCTGTAATGCGCCTATATAAGTAAGTATTCAACACATGCTTCTCCGAATTTGATGTTCGAATTTCGCCAATTTACGAACACGACTTGGGTTGACTTTGCGCGATTTTAGCCTTACAGGCGAAAATCCTCTTTTTTCAACCGAATTCACTTGTCCGAGCCACATTTTTGCCGTTTCCTTGGGGTCAGTTGGGCATCCATTCTTTGATGTTGAATGTGTGGGTATTTGGAGGGGCGTCTTGCGGCGGGGCATTGATAAACGCTTTGCATCTGAAGCGGCCAGACGTCCTCTGCTGACGGCGTCGGCGTTGCTCATTGCCGGTTTATGCACAGCCTTTTTCATTTCAGGCAGCGCGCAAACTCAACCCCTGGACCGTAGCGCTGCTCCGCCCGACAGCTATGCGCCCCCGGGCCCCGATGCGGCCGCTGCCACGCCGGCGTCGGTGGTTGAGCATGTGACGCATCAGGTCTACCGTTTGCTCGTTGACGTGGAAGGGGCGATCAAAGGTGGGACCGCGTTTCTCGTCAGCGGCAGCCGGGTGATCGCCACGAATCATCACGTCATTGAAAAGGGCACGGCGTTTTCCGTCGGCTACGCGGCCGATAAAGGCGTGATCAAGCGCATTCCCTTGCGCGTTCTCGCGGTCTTCCCACAGAAGGATCTTGCGCTGCTCGAAGCCTTGGACGATCTGCCGGGGCAGCCCCTGCCTTTATCCACACAATATCCTGGCCCCGGCACCGATCTCTTTGCCATCGGCTTTCCCGCGGCGGCCGATCCGCAGGGCTCCATGTCCTGGTCCAGGGGGGATGACGAGACCTTCTTTATCCCCTCGGTGCTCAAGGGATATGTGTCTCGCGTGCTGACGAACCGGTGGTTCAGCAGCCAGCTTCAACATCAGACGCCGATCATTCCCGGCTATAGCGGCGGCCCGCTTGTCGACAATAGCGGTGTCGTCGTGGGTATCAGCACATCGATCCACAAGGAAGCCAACGGCATTTCCTATGCGGTGCTGGCCGCTGACCTCGGGGATTTCGTAACGGCCTGCTCGCTGCCTCTGCGTGGCGGCAAAGCCCCGTTGCGTCCCGCGGTCAAGCGCAAGAGCACCGAGCGGGCGCCCGAAGCGATGAATACCTATTCCATCCAGAAGAAGTCCCAATATGCCCCCGAAGACCAGGCGATGCTCGCGCGCGGGATGAAATTGCTGGAAGGCGGGGATATCGTCGCGGCGCGGCTGATGTTCCGCTATCTCGCCAATAATCGCGGTCTTGCCGAAGCGTTTGCCGGCCTCGCCAAGACCTACGACCCGATCTACCTCAACAAGCAGAATGTGCTCGGCGTCTCCGGCGATGCGGCGAAGGCGGAAGAGTTTTATCAGCAGGCCGCTAAGCTTGGCGCGACCGAACCGGACCCGCCCAGCCTGGCCGCCGCCCAGCCGCCGGAGGGCAGATGTGATGACAGCGTCTGCAAGCTGGTTAACAGTGCGGGCGGTCCTGTCGTCATGTGCGAGCGATCCGATAATGTCAAATCGGCGCGCCGCTAGCGCGACCGCTCGGTTTCAACACTGACTCGCGAATTCTCCTTGTTTAAGCACGCCCGAAACGCCACGATCGGCGCATGATCGTTGCTTCTCACGATTGTGTGGTTGTTGGAGCGGGACCAGCGGGGTTGGCCGCGACGCTGGCGCTGAGACAAGCAGGGTTCGATGCGGTTTGCGCCGGACCCGCCCCAAATCCGGACCGCCCGGACAGACGCACTACGGCACTTCTGCAAGGATCGGTGCGTTTTCTGGAGACATTGGGCGTTTGGAGCCGATTCGGCGCCGAAGCCGCACCGCTTTCCGCCTTGCGCCTTGTCGACCGCACTGGCCGCCTTTTCCGTGCTCCCGACATGGTTTTTGACGCTGCCGAAATCGGCGAAAGCGCGTTCGGCTATAACATCCCCAATACGCAGATCGTCGCGGCGCTCACGGACGCGCTCGGAGCGTCCTTCATCGCCACCGATGGCGTTACCGCGATCGAACCCGTCGGCGGCGCGATGCGTTTGTCGCTTGTCGATGGGCGGCGCCTCGATGCCAAACTGGTTGTTGGCGCCGATGGGCGTCAGTCTTTATGCCGCCAGGCGGCGGGCATCCAGAACTCGCGAATGGCGTTACGATCAAACCGCGACCGTCTGCAATTTCGCTCACAGCCGGCCCCATGATGGCGTCTGCACCGAATTCCACTATGCGCACGGGCCATTTACAATAGTGCCGCTGCCCGGCGGTTCGTCGAGCCTCATCTGGGTCGAACGCCCCGCGGAAGCCCAACGCCTCGCGGCGATAAGCGACGCCGAATTCGCCGAGGCGATCGCCGGCAGGCTTGGTGGTCTGCTCGGCGATATCACGGAAACGGGTCCACGAAATGCATTCCCGCTTTCGGGACTGGTGGCGCGCAGGCTCACGGGCGAGCGGCTCGCGCTGGTGGGCGAAGCCGCACATGTGATGCCGCCGATCGGTGCGCAGGGTCTCAATCTCGGCTTCCGGGATGTGGCGGATCTGGTTAGCTGCGCGGCCCATTCAAGCAAAGACCCTGGTGCGGCAGACGTTCTCGCCGCCTACGAAACCGCACGGCGCGGCGACGTGCTGACGCGCATGGCCGCCGCTGATCTGCTCAATCGCACCCTGGTTTCCAGCTTCTTGCCGCTTCAGCTGGCCCGCGGCGCCGGGTTGATGGCGCTCTCAATATCCGCGCCGCTCCGGCGGGCCGCGATGCGGCGCGGAATGGCCGCCGCCTAGCGAATGATCCGCAAAATGGCGCCGGTTGCGCGCAGCAAGGCACGTGCTCAAATGTTGCCGGAAGGCGTCGCTTTCTCCTTCGCCCGCGTGGAATTGCGGACCAGCCTTCGTCCTGGCTTGACGCGGACCGCTGCGCTTGGCAACTAAACCCGGCTCACACGCATCCCGCCCTCCCTTTTTTGCAACGCACCTTTGACCGATGTCCACGCTGCTGACCATCCGCCACCTGCTCGAATATGGCCTGCTGCGCCTGATCATCGCTGCGGTCCGCGCGTTCCCGTTGGATATGGCGCGAGAGCTATCGGCTAAGGGCTGGCGGTTGCTGGCGCCCTATGGACGGCGTCACCAGCGGGCGCTCGACAATCTTGCCATCGCCTTCCCGGACAAGACGCTTCAGGAGCGTGAGGCGATCGCCATGGAAATGTGGGGCAATCTGGGACGCGTGATGGCGGAGACGATGCTGCTCGACCGAATTCTGAAGGAACCGGACCGCATCGAGATCGAAAATCCCGAGCTGCTCAATCGCTACGCCGGCAAGATGGGCGCGGCCATCACTTGCTCGCTGCATATGGGCAATTGGGAATTGGCCATGTGGCCGCTCACCCAGGTGGGCGCGAAACCCGCGGCGGTCTACCGCCTCGTCGATAATCCCTTCGTTGACCTCTATTTGCGCAGCAAACGCCAGGACCTTTATCCAGGCGGGCTTTTTGCACGCGGTCGCATGCAGGGCGTCAAGCTGGGGCACGATACTGCCCGGATGATCGCCAGCTACGTGCGCGAAGGCGGACGACTTGGCTTCCTGGCCGACCGCTTCGAGCGCAAGGGTGTCGAGGTGCCATTCTTCGGCAAGCCCGCGGGATCGAACGTCGTGCCCGCGATGCTGGCGCGGCGGGCCGGCGCCAGACTATGGGCGGGGCGCTGCATTCGCGTCGGGAACGAGTTGCGGTTCAAGGTGCGGATGACGGAGATCAAGGTGCCCTGGACAGATGACGCAAATGCTGACGTCACCGCCGCGCTCACCGCATTGCAAGCGCAGTTCGAAGCCTGGATCAAGGAACATCCGGAACAGTGGATGTGGTCCAACCGACGCTGGTCGTAGGCGCAGATTTTGCGCGCTCCATTTTGGGATACTGCCGCCCCGCTGCGGGCTTGGGTGCGTGGAACAATATCGCGGGCATCCAGCAGGCAATTCAGCTCATACCGGGTCCGCAGTGAGCGGGGCTGGCTGCTTCGGTTTCGTATCTCGCCGCGTCGGCTCAATCATGATCTAGCGGCAGGCCCCGTCCTGATCTTTGGAGACCTCGTTGGAGCGACGATCGCAGTCATTGCCGTAGGTCTTTCCGTCGCAGCCACAAACGGGACGATATTCGCGCGTGCAAAACCTGGGAACTTCGATGCACCGGCCGGCAATGTCGGCTCCGTTGCAAAGCGCGGGTTCTGGGTCGCACCACAAGCCTTGCCGGCACTGAATGCCGGCAATTCCGCCGCACATTTCTCCCAGATTTGCGTGGGGCCGCTCCTGCGCCAACACCGTCGCAGACAGAGAGACCAAGATCACGACAGGTTCTGAGCACCAACCCAGCCATACAATTCCACCTCTTTGGTGAAGCACGACCTCTTTGCAAAACCCGCCTCACCGTCGTCGGAATATCATTATAAGGATGATGCTCTACACCGGCAACGGCACGCCAACGGAGCCAAATGCCGCCGCCTGACGCTCCCGGACCTCTTGCAAATTAAACCCTTCGATCGTCTCATTGAAGAGCTGATAGAAATTCAGTTCCGCATCGAGATGCAGAAACACGCCGCCGAGACCGATCGCCGCGCGGTCCATGAAGACGAATTCGCGCGGTACCTTCACCGGGCCTTTCTCCTTCAGCCCCTTATGCACCGTAAAGGCTTCCTTCCGGCCATATTGGCTCGGCGATACGCCCTCCGCGATGTGCCGGACGCGGTTGTCGAGCAACGGCCCATAGATGAATTTCGCCCAGATGTTGAGAATGTCGATCAGCTCATTGGACAGACCGCTGAAGCCCCATGTCTCATAGGCATGGACGATCAGGTCGCGATCACCCCGCGACAGGCCATGATAGAGATCGACCACGCCGCCGACGAAGCGCGGCGCAAAGCTGCGCACGCAGCCATAGTCGAGCAGATTAATGCCCGCCGCGCGCCCATCCTGCTCGAAGATCGAGTAATTGCCGAGATGCGGATCACCATGGATCACGCCGTAATGACTGAACGGAAACCACCAGGCGCGGAACAATGCGCGCGTGATCTGATTTCGCTCGTCCTGGGGCCGCGTTTTGTAGTCCAAGAGCCGCCCGCCCTCCAGCCAATCCATGGTGAGCAGCCGTCGCGTCGACAACTCGGGGCGCCCTATCGGCACGCGGATCAGCGGGTCATCGGCAAACATCATCCCGTAAAGCGCCATATGCCGCGCCTCCAGCCCGTAATCCAATTCCTCGCGCAGACGAGCGGAAATTTCCGTCGCGATTTCCGAGGTGTCGATGACCGGGTCGAGACGCTTATGGATGGCGAGCAGCATGCTGAGTTGATTGAGATCAGCCTCGACGGCGGACTGCATGTCCGGATATTGCAGCTTGCAGGCTAGCTCCGCGCCGTCATGCGATTTCGCCTTGTGAACCTGTCCGAGAGACGCCGAAGCCGCCGCATCCCGCGAGAATTCGGCGAATTTCGACTCCCAATCGGGACCAAGCTCCGCCGCCATCCGCCGTTTCACGAACACCCATCCCATGGGCGGGGCGTGCATTTGCAGCTTGGATAGCTCTTCGGCATATTCCGGCGGCAGTGCGTCGGGGATCGTGGATAGGAGCTGCGCCACCTTCATCAACGGCCCCTTGAGGCCGCCGAGCGCACTGGCGAGCGCGCCCGCGTTCTTCTCGCGATCAAGGGTCAGTCCGAGCACATAGCGCGTCGCCATGCCTGCCGCGACGCCGCCGACATTGGTTCCGACCTGCGCATAACGCTGCAAGCGGCGGCTGAAGCGGTTGGCTTCGTCGTCACGAGGCGGAACATTCTCTGTCATGGTCGGGCCAGCTCAAGAGCCCAGTCCGTTCTGATGCAATCAGAACGGGGCTCTATCTTTTGTTGAGCATGATCTCTATCGCAAAACCGGTTCCCACTTTTGGGATCATGCTCAAGGTTCAGTCTGGCCTCGACATAGGTTGAGGCGGATCTATTTCCAAGCTTCGCAGCAGCATTGCCGCGCCGATAGACGAATGGCCGCGCTAGGCCGGCACCGCCGCGTCGTCAAAGACCTCCAGCTCATCGATCAGCCGCTCGATGACGCCGAGGCCCATCGCCCAGAACCCAGGATCGGTGGCGTCCAGGCCAAACGGCGCAAGCAATTCCCGGTGGTGCTTGGTGCCCCCAGCCCGCAGCATGTCGAGATAGCGCTCCTGAAAGCCGCTCGCGCTCTTCTCATAGACCGCATAGAGCGAGTTCACCAGGCAGTCCCCGAAGGCATAGGCGTAGACATAGAAGGGCGAATGAACGAAATGCGGGACGTAAGACCAGAATACCTGATAGCCCTCACCAAGCTTGATGGCCGGTCCGAGGCTCTCCTTCTGCACATCCATCCAGATCTCGCCGAGACGTTCCGACGTCAGCTCGCCCTCGAGCCGCTCTGTGTGGACGCGGCGCTCGAATTCGTAAAAGGCAATCTGGCGGACGACTGTGTTAATCTTGTCTTCGGCTTTCTGCGCCAATAGCGCCTTCTTCTCCCTCGGATTCTTGGTCATCGCGAGCACGGATTTGAAGGTCAGCATCTCGCCGAAGACGCTGGCAGTCTCGGCCAAGGTCAGCGGCGTATAGGCCATCAGCGGTCCCTGGCTATTGGCCAGCACCTGATGCACGCCATGGCCAAGCTCATGGGCAAGTGTCATCACGTCGCGCGGCTTGCCCATATAATTCATCATCACGTAAGGATGCGCACTCGGCACCGTCGGGTGAGCAAAGGCGCCGGGCGACTTGCCATCGCGGACCGGGGCATCGATCCAGCTCTTGTCGAAGAAATCGCGCGCAATTCGCGCCATCTCGGGCGAGAAGCGGGCATAGGCCGACAAGCACCGTATCGCGGGCTTCGTCCCAGGGAACGTGGCGGTCGCTATCGCTGACGATCGGCGCGTTGCGGTCCCAGAATTCCAGCCGCTCCTTACCCATCCAGCGCGCCTTCATGGCGTAATAGCGATGCGAAATGCGCGGATAATGCTCGCGCACCGCCGTCACCAGCGCCTCGACCACTTCCGGCTCGACATTGTTGCCCAGATGCCGTGAGGCGGCGACGTCCTTGAAACCGCGCCAGCGATCCGAAATCTCCTTGTCCTTGGCCAGAATATTGGTGATCAGCGTAAACAGCGGCAGATTGGCCTTGAAAACCTTGGTCAGCGTCTCCGCCGCCTTGCGCCGCACGGTCTCGTCGGGATGCACGAGCCGGTTGAGCGTCGGTTCGATCGGCAGCTTATGGCCATCGATATCGAAGCGCAGCGCGGTCATCGTTTCGCTGAACAGGCGGCTCCAGCCCGCACGGCCGGTCATCGCCTTTTCATGAAACAGCCGCTCCAGATCGTCGGCGAGCTGATAGGGCTTTTCCTTGCGCAGCTCCTCCAGCCAGGGCCGGTAGTGGTCGAGCGGCGGCTCATTCTGAATCCGCTCCAGCAGCGCGTCGTCGATGCGGTTGAGCTCCAAGCCGAAAAACAGAAGCTTCGACCCGATATTGGTGAGCTGCTCCTGCATGTCGCCGAAGAATTTGGCGCGCTCCGGGTCGTCGGCCTTGGTGACGTAGTTCAGATAGGCAAAAGACCCGATCCGGCCGATCAGATCCTGAAGCGCCTCATAGTCCTTGATGCAAGCGAAAAGCCCCGCCGACCCTTTCGTTTGCGCCAACGCATTGAGCTTGCCCTGATAGCGCGCCGCGAAGGCGTCGGCGCCGTCGGCGGCCTCCTGCAGGTCGCGTGTCAGCTCCGGCGATTGAGCGGACGTATAGAGGTCGGCCAGATTCCAGGCCGGCATGTCACCCAGTTCGGCCGCACCCAGCTCGCTTTCGGGCGCGCGAACGCCGATGCTTCGATCGTCATTTGTCAGACCGGCAGCTTCCGGTAAATGCCTCATTCCACCCGGCTCCTTTGGGTTGTAATGCAAACACTCCTCATAACATGAGCAATCGCGGCGGCAATGTCAAAGCGGCCCGGCCTTATGGTTAGGCCTCAAGGCGCCCCGTTCGAGGCCGACAGCGCCATTGCCGAAACGGAGATTTAGCCTGTTTTTACGCTTGCCTGCCACAATCTCAAGTTGCCGTGCCTGCGCGGCATGCAAGCGGCCGATCCGCTTGCACCCTATAACCATCCTGTCCGAGTGGCGTCTAATGGCCAATTATGTCCTGATCGTCGAAGCCGATCCTATAGAGGGCCGCCGTCTGCAGGAGATCGTTTCCCAGCTCGGGCTGAGCTCCAGGATCGCGGCGAAGGGTGCCGCGGTTCTTGGGGATTTGGTCTGGGGCACGCCCGTCCTCGTCCTGCTTGACCTGGAATTGCCTGACATGAGCGGTCTTACGGTGCTGCGCCATTTGCGCGAGCGGCTGAACGTGCCCGTTATCGTGCTTGCCGAACCGCAGCTGGCCGATGCGCCTCACGACGCTCTGGCGGCAGGCGCCACCGATGTCATCGTCAAACCGGCGGCGTCCGACCGCATCGAGGGATCGGTGCGCAGCAGCCTCAAAATAAGCGCCTTGGAAAGCGAGATCGCCCGGATCCGCCGCAAGCTGGAGGGGCGGCCGGAATTCTCCGACATCGTGGCAGGATCACCCGAAATTCAGCGGGCGACGATGCTTGCCAGGCGAGCCGCCGACCTGGAACTGCCGATTCTCATCGAGGGCGAGCCCGGCACCGGCAAGGAGCTGCTCGCCAAAGCCATCTTCGGGACAAGCGCTCGCAGCCAAGGGCCGTTCCATATCGTGCATTGCGCGCCGCCGCAGGCGGTTGCCGGCCAGGAGAATGAAGGCGGCGGAATAGACCCCATCGACGCCGCCTGGGCGAAAGCGGATGGCGGCGTGCTTTTTCTGGAGGAAATCAGCGAGCTTAGCCTTGCCTCGCAAGCCCGATTGTCGGCTTTGCTCGCCACCGAGACCGGATTTGTCCGCGACGGACAGCCGCGCGTCAGACTGATCTGCACCAGCAGCCGGAATCTCATCGAGCGCGTGAAGCGGCAGCACTTCCGTGAAGACCTCTATTATCGCATCAACGTCTTTCCGATTTGGCTGCCGCCACTGCGCGACAGGGTCGAGGACGTGCCCGCTCTCAGCCAGCACTTTCTCGCTCAAATCATCGCCGAAGAAGGCAAGCGCATCGAGGAAATCGACCCGGCCGCCATTGCGCTGCTGCAGGCCTATGCCTGGCCGGGCAATGTGCGGCAGCTTGAAAACACCATTTACCGCGCCGTGATCCTGGCCGAAAGCGACCGTCTTGCGGTTCACGATTTCCCGCAAATCGCCGCCCAGGTGCCTGGCTTTAAGGCGGACATGCCCGACGCCCCGGTCCTGCAGGCGAAACCGGGCTATCACGGACCGGCGATGATCGGCGGCAACTGGCCGGCCGCGCGCGCCATTTCGCTTACCCCTCCCCCTCCCGGTGTTGCGCTCGGCATCCCGGCGCTGACCGACGAAGGCGAGATCAGGCGGCTCGACGACATCGAGGCGGATTTGATCCGGCTGGCGCTCGGCCACTATCGCGGCCACATCACCGAGGTGGCCCGGCGTCTGGGCATTGGCCGGTCGACGCTGTATCGAAAGATGCGGGAGTTCGGCCTGGAAATCCGTCACAATTAGGTGACGTGCCGCCCGTCCGGCAGGGCGCCCTTGCAAAGGCGCTTTTGTTTGACAGAAAATGATCGGATCACGAAACCTGATGGACCGTGACGCGGTTATGCCATTATGCTTGCACCGGGCAGCAATGAGGGGCTGATGATGTTATTTCGCTTGCCGCTAGCCAGCATTCTGGCTTTGGCGATAATTGGCATGGGTGCGACGACGGTCCAGGCCGCGGAGCCGGACGCACCCGATCGCCTCATCAGCCGCATGCAAGCGGTCTACATCACCTTGCACGAGGAACTGGGCGGCAAGGCAAGGAAGAAGCTGCAACTCGGCAAGGAGGAGGTGAAAGGCCTCACCGACTATTATCGCAGCGCCGACAATCTGGTCTGGGTCCGAGAGAACGGCTTGAACGAGAAGGCCGCCGAAGCGCTTCGGGCGGTATTCAAGCGGGCGGACGAGTTCGGCCTCGCCTCATCCGACTATAATGTCGTCGATGGCGCCGGTTTCGCCAAGCATTCCGGCTATCCCGCCGAATGGCTCGCGGATGCGGAATTAAGGATGACCGCCGCCGCGCTCGGCTACGCGACGAATGCCCAATCCGGCCGTGTCGTGCCGACATCGCTCGATAAGGAATTCCTCGATCTCAAGCCGGCGCGCCCTGACGCCAGGGCGGTGCTCAAAGGCATCATGGAGGCCGACGGCAAACTGGGAGCCTTCCTAGAGAGTTTCCACCCTCCGCACGAACAGTTCAAGGCGCTGAAGGCCAAGCTGCTGGAAGTGCGGGCAGCGCAGAAATCGGGCGCCAAGGCGGTGCGGATTCCCGAGGGACCGGCCTTAGGGCCGAATACGTATCATCCTCATGTCGCACTTTTGCGTACGCGCTTCATGAGTCCGCCCTCGCCATCCGCGCCGAACGGCAATGCAGCGGAATATTATGACGACGCCCTCGCCGAGGCGGTGCGCGCTTTCCAGGCTTCGAGAGGGCTGAAGGCGGATGGCGTCATCGGGCGGGACACGCGCGACCTTCTCAATGAGGGCAGCATCGCGGTCAGCGCCGGCACGATTCTCGCCAATATGGAGCGCTGGCGCTGGGAGCCGCGCGACATGGGCGAACGCCACATCTGGATCAACCTGCCGGAATACATGTTCCGCGTGATCAAGGGCGGACGCGTCGTCCATGAGGACCGGATCGTCGCCGGCTCGCCGAAAAATCCGACGCCGGTTTTCTCCGACGAGATGGAATTCGTCGTCTTCAATCCCTACTGGAACGTGCCCAAATCCATCCTCGTCAACGAGATCATCCCGGCGATGCAAAGCAATCCCGGCTATCTCAGCCGCAATAATATCGAGGTGATCTGGCAGGGCGAACGCACCGTCGACCCGTATATGGTCGATTGGTATCTGGTCAATCCTGACAAGCTGGCCCTGCGCCAGGTTCCGGGACCAGGCAATGCGTTGGGGCAGGTGAAATTCCTGTTTCCGAACAACCATGCCGTCTACATGCACGATACCCCGACCAAGCATCTCTTCGATAAGCCCATGCGGGCTTATAGCCATGGCTGCATGCGGGTTCGCAATCCGCTCAATTTCGCCAAATTGCTGCTCGCCGAGCAGGGCTGGTCGGAGGCCCGCGTGATGCAGACCCTGGCGACGGCGAATGACGAGCAGGTGAAGCTGGAGAAGAAAGATCCCGGTGCACATCACCTATTTCACGCTCTGGGTCGATAAGGACGGCAAGCTGCAAAGCTATCGTGATGTGTATGGTTATGACGCGTCGGTTCGCGTGGCGCTGAAAATCGATTCGCCGAAAGTGATCGCCTCGAAGACCGAAATTTTCGACGCTGGCGAGCGGGGCTTACAGAATTAGCGGCATACGGCCGGACGGTCGGCATTGCGGCTACAGTAAGGATAAATACGAAAATGCCGGCCATGCGCCGGCATTTTTTTTCCACAGGTTGCTCAATTGCATCTCCGCCATGTTTTCCCCGTAATTCCCGACATACTGATTTTTAACCACACGGGCGGATCATCGAGCCGCGAACGACGCGGATCAATACGAACCAGCACATGTGGTTATCCATGAGGGTGAGAGAGATCGGACAATTCTTCAACTCCGATCGAGAGGGAATTTTGGGCATTTCTCCTGTCGACCGTGTGCTGAATTGGCACAGCGTTGCCATGTTCGCACTCGCCATTCCAGCGCTTCTCGCATCGTCCGTCGGCGCAACTGCCGCCGAGGAACGGACGATCGCTTTTTACAACATCCACACCAAGGACAACATCTCCATCGTCTACAAGCGCGATGGCAAATATGTTCCCGAAGCGCTGAAGAAGCTGAACCACTTCATGCGGGATTGGCGCCGGAACATCACCATCGAGATGGATCCCAAGCTTGTCGACCTGATCTGGGAGATGCACGAGGAGTTGGGCTCGAAGAAGCCGGTGCACCTGATCTGCGGCCACCGCTCCGAGAAGACCAATTCCGCGCTGCGGCGCACTCGCGGTGGTCAGGCGAAGGGAAGCAAGCATATCACCGGGCAGGCGGCCGACATCCACTTCCCCGATATTTCCGCAAAACAGCTTCGTAATTCCGCACTGATCCGCGAGCGCGGCGGCGTCGGCTATTATCCGACATCCGCAATTCCGTTCGTGCATGTCGATACAGGCCGCGTCCGTGCGTGGCCGCGGGTGCCGCGCCAGGAACTGGCGATTCTGTTTCCCTCCGGCCATACGCAGCACATTCCGGCTGACGGCAAGCCGATCACAAAGAAGGATTTCCAGATCGCGCTGGCCAATCTGCAGCAAAAGGGCGGCGAGCTGCCCATCGGCGTGCAGAACAAGCTTCGTGGCGGCAACGCCGGGCAGGTGATTCTTGCCAGCCTCACCGAGCCGAAGGAAACCGCGCCTCAGCAGGCGCCTACCGCGCCGATGCAAGCCAGGGAGGCCAAGCCTCAGCTTACCTTCGCCAGCCTGACGCCGTTCCCGGGGATGGGGAGTGGAGCATCCGCTCGTAAAGCGGAGCCGGCCGAACCCGCCACCCCCCTCGTGCAGGCACGGACGCAGCAGACCGCGGCCAAGCCCGACGCCGAGGCCTTCAAGCGGGAGTTTTTGGGCGAAAAGCCGGCCGAAGAATCCGTTTCGGATGAAGATGTCGCGGCCAGTCCGGAGTATGATGAGGATCATCCGGACGAAGAGAGTTACCAGCCCTTCCCGGTTCTCCCGTTCATGTCGGATACACCGGTTGCGGGGATGGACATGACGACCGGTGCGGCTGAGCTGGAACTGGCGAAGGTGCATGTCATGTTCGCCGAACCGCGCGAGATGCTGAACACGCAGTTTCAGCCGGGTCTGCAATTTGCGCAGATGTTCTGGGCGCAGCGCTTCCAGGGTACGGCTGTCAATACGGCGGTGAGACGGCTCGACCGTGACGACGCGGCGGACGGGCCGGTCCAGACAGCGCAGAACCTGGGCTCGGACCGCAGGTGACTGCAAGGCTTGAGCCCGATGAAGGCTCGAGCCTCGTTAAGCTCCATCTCCCACAGCAGTCTCAGCTTGAATTGAAGCTGCAGGCCTTCTCAACTCAACGACGTTTTGTCAATCGTCATCCAGCCCGAGCGAGAATGGCGATTCGGAACTGCTACTGACTTTCCAGGCCACCGATCATGCCGAGCGCGTGCATATAGGTCGCCAGAAGCGCTTCCTGCTCCATACGCTCATGATCCTCCAGCTTGCGCAGCCGGATGATCGTGCGCAGCGCCTTGGTATCGAAGCCGGTGCCCTTCGCCTCTGCATAAACCTCGCGGATGTCCTCGGCGAGCGCCGCCTTTTCTTCCTCCAGGCGCTCGATGCGTTCGATGAAGGCCCGCAAATGATCTTTCGCACTGCCTTGCAGATTTTCCGCGGGCGCGGATTCTTCCATGACTTCGCTGATCGCCATCGGCTTCTCCCCATGCGTGGAACGTCGCACCAATTCGGCGCGTCGAGATTGGCTGAGAGGCTAGAAAGGATTGAGGTTTGGCTCAATAAGCGGCGCGCTGTTATCCCACAAACTGCGTGAGCTGCGGATAAAGTCTAAAAAGCGCTGGCGCCCTGCCTCTTAGTGATTCTTATGAGCGGCTTCGAACTGCCCAAGCTGCTCAGTGCTCGCCTCGGCTTGATGCAGCGCTTTCCATTCCTCATAGGGCATGCCGTAAATCAGCTCGCGCGATTCGTCCTTCGACAATTCAACGCCCTTTTCGATCGCCGCATCGCGATACCAGTTGGAGAGGCAATTGCGGCAGAAGCCGGCGAGATTCATGAGATCGATGTTTTGCGCGTCCGCGCGTTCGCGCAGATGCGCGACGAGGCGGCGAAACGCCGCTGCTTCCAGTTCCACCGCGAGCTTGGGATCAATTTCGCGTACCGCCATGCCATCCTCCCGCTTCACCGCATCGCGGGTGGTTGGCACCCTGTCCGAGCGGGACCCGTAATAGCGAGTCCGATGGAATGTGGTATCGGCGCGAGAATTGGCAAGGATGCGGCGCAGAATAAGCCCGAGTCTCTCGCCCCATTCGGCTTGGCCCTCCTCGTCGCGAATCAAATCCTGACGGACTTCGATCAGCGCGTTGGCCAGCCCCCGCATCGTGGCGTGCTTGTGCATGCAGTCGCCGCGTAATGCGCCTGCATAAGGCTCATTGTCGCCGACCACGAGCGTATCGTCTTCGCGCAGGGCGTTCAGCAAAGGAATGGCGAGACGCGGATCCTTATCCCAGAGCACGCCGACATGCCAGGGCCGCATCCAGCCCCGCCAGTTTTCGGTAAAGCTGTGAATGGAGTAGATCACCGGCGGCTTCCCGGCATCGATCATCGCATCGATCAATTGATCAACGGCGGCATGATAGGGCCGGTAATAGTGATCGATGCGCTTCTGGCGCTCCTCCAGCGTGATTGCGGCGTTGCCGGGCACAATAGCGCCATCAGAAATGCGCATGATCAGCGTCGGATCGTCCTCGCCGCGATTCGGGTCGATCAGCAGGCGCGAGTAACGTGTCAGGACCGCCGGCGCGCCGAGCAGCCGCGACATGTGGCGGGTGATACCCGCCGCGCCCGGATCATAGGCGATATGGCGTTGAAGCTGCGATGGCGGTACGCCAAGCGCATCGTAGCCGGCGGGAAAGGCGTTGTCCGCATGGTCGCACAGCAGGATTATGCCGCTGGTGAGCGAACCTGGTAAAATAGTATATGGAGCATCGGTCACCTTGGTGGCGACCGTGCCGTTCATGGGCATCGTGTCGAGCATGGGGTAGATATAGCCCCGCGATTTCCAAGCGGCTAGACCGCGAAAGAGATATCCGCGCGGTTTTTCAACGACATTGGCATTTTTGCACATATAACCATTCGGACATGAATAAATGCCCAAGCGATCAGCTGCCCGCTCATGAAACAGGTGGATCACCGCGCAATCTTACTGTCGATCTATGAATCGGCCGTTGCCGCCGCCCAGCCTGCGCGATGCCTGCCGGCGCATTTTCCTGCCGCGCCGCGAACAGGCCGTCTCATCGCGCTCGCCTGCGGCAAAGCGGCCGCCGCGATGGCCCAGGCCGCGGAGGCACATTACGCCGACGCCATCGAGGAGGGCCGCTTCGTCGGCCTCGCGGTAACGCGCAAGGGCTACGGGCTGCCGCTCACCGCGTTCGAGCTGATGGAAGCCGCTCACCCGGTCCCCGACGCAACGAGCGCCGCCGCCGCCGACCGCGCCCTGCGCCTCGCGGCTGAAGCGCGGGAAGGCGATCTGGTGCTCGCCCTCATTTCGGGAGGCGCGTCGGCGCTATGGGCCGCGCCGCTGGCGGGTATCAGCCTTGCGGAAAAGCAGGAGCTGACGCGCGGCTTGCTGCGCGGCGGTGCCCCGATTGGCGACATCAACTGCGTGCGCAAGCATCTTTCGCGAATCAAGGGCGGCCGTTTGGCGCGCGCAGCCTCTCCCGCAGCGCTCGTGACGCTGGCCATATCGGATGTGCCGGGCGACGCTCCGGATACGATCGGCTCAGGTCCGACCGTCGCCGACCGGACCAGCCTCGCCGAGGCCCGGGCGGTCCTCATGCGCTATGGTATCGTCGCCGCTCCTGCCATCCAGGCGGCGCTAAGCGACGCCGCGAACGAAACGCCCAAACCAGGTGATCCAGCCTTCGCCGACGCGCGATTCGTGCTTGCCGCCACACCGGGAGAGGCGCTGCGCGCCGCCGCAGCCACCGCCGCTTCCATGGGCTATGAGCCAATTGTGCTTGGAGACGCGCTCGAAGGAGAAGCGCGCGATATCGCCGCGGAACATGCCCAGCTCGCCCTCGATGCCTGCCAGCAGGGCAAACGCACGGCGATTCTTTCCGGCGGAGAATTGACCGTCACGATACGGGGCGATGGGCGCGGCGGCCCAAATCAGGAGTATGCCTTAGCGCTTGCGCTTGCTCTTGGCGGCCGTCCTGGTATTTTCGCCCTGGCCGCCGATACGGACGGCATCGATGGAGGTGGCGGCGACCCGAACGATCCTGCCGGAGCCATGATCGCGCCGGACACGCTTGGGCGGGCAGCCAAGGCCAAGCTCGATCCCGGAATGACTCTGGCAAAAAACGATTCCTCGGGATTCTTTGAAGTGTTAGACGACCTTATCTTAAGCGGGCCGACCTTCACGAATGTGAACGATCTACGGGTGATCCTCGTTGACCCGGCATAACGCGTACCCGATTACATCCGTCAAACGTGGAATTCAGATGAAGAGACACAAATCGAGCCGCATTGCCGTTTGCCTCGGCTTTCTTGCTGCCTCTGCCCTGGGTCTGGCCGCACCAGCCGCGGCGGATCTGAAACTGTGCAATACGACCACGAGCCGTATCGGCGTCGCCATCGGTTACAAGGACGAACAGGGCTGGGTCAGCGAAGGCTGGTGGAATGTCGCCTCACAAACCTGTGAAGTGCTGCTGAAAGGTACGCTTGTGGCGCGATATTACTATATCCATGCACTTGATTACGATCGTGGCGGCGAATGGGGCGGCAAAGCCTTCATGTGCACGGGCGACAAGGCGTTCACCATACGCGGCGTGCAGGACTGCCAGACGCGCAACTTTAAGCGCTCCGGATTTTTTGAAGTCGATACCAACGAAGAAAAAGACTGGACCGTCCGCTTGGCGGATCCGGGTGAAGGTGGAGCAGCGACGCAATGAGGCGAAATCGGCGAGCGAAGATCATCGCGACTCTGGGTCCGGCATCTTCGCGGCCTGAGATGATCAGACGGCTTTTCGAAGCCGGTGCCGATGTGTTCCGAATCAATATGAGCCATGCATCGCACGAGGATTTGCGCGAACGTCACGCGCAGATCCGCGCCATTGAGCGCGAAACGGATCATCCGATCGGCATCTTATGCGATCTCCAAGGACCCAAATTGCGGGTCGGCCAATTCGCTACTCCGATCGAGCTGCATTCCGGGGAGAAATTCGCTTTCGACAGGAATGCTGAGCCTGGCACCTATCTACGCGTCTACCTCCCTCATCCCGAAATTTTCGATAGCATCGAGCCAGGGCATCATCTGCTCCTGAATGACGGCAAGCTGCGGTTGGTAACCACAGCCAACACTCCCGACCGTATCGAAACGAAGGTGCTGGTCGGCGGCGAACTCTCCAGCCGTAAGGGGGTGAGTCTGCCGGACACGGTTCTCAACTTCAGCCCGCTGACCGAAAAAGACCGCGAAAATCTCGAATACGCCGCCAATCTCGGGGTCGACTGGATCGCCTTGTCCTTCGTCCAGCGCGCCGAGGACGTCATCGAGGCCAAGCAACTTATCGACGGCCGCGCCGCGGTCATGTCGAAGATCGAAAAACCTTCGGCGGTGCAGGACATCGACCGCATTCTGGCCGAATCCGATGCGATTATGGTCGCGCGCGGCGACCTTGGCGTGGAATTGCCGCTGGAGCAGGTGCCTGGCGTACAGAAGCGCCTCACACGGCTGGCGCGACGGCAGGGCAAGCCCGTCGTCGTCGCGACGCAGATGCTGGAATCGATGATCAGCGCCCCGGTGCCGACCCGCGCGGAGGTCTCGGACGTCGCCACAGCCGTCTTCGAGGGGGCGGACGCAGTCATGCTGTCGGCCGAATCGGCCTCCGGGCAGTTCCCCACCGAAGCCGTCGCTACGATGAGCAACATCGCGATGGAGGTGGAGCGGGACACGCTTTACGAGGGGATCATCAACAGTCAGCGTCCGGAGACCGACACCTCGTCAGCGGATGCAATCAGCGCCGCCGCCTGCTCGATCGCCCATGATGCGGGGCTGTCGGCGATCGTCTGCTACACCTCGACCGGGGCCACCGCCTTGCGTGTCGCACGCCATCGGCCGGGCCAGCCGATTTTGGTTCTGTCGACCAGCAAAGTCACGGCCAGGCGCCTCGCCGTGGCCTGGGGCGTGCATTGCGTACTGACGGAAGATCCGCACTCGGTTGCCGATATGGTGACGCGCGCCTGCCGGTTGGCGGCCAGGGAAGGCGTGGCGAAGCTCGGCGATAAGGTCATCGTTTCGGCCGGACTGCCGTTCGGCACGCCCGGTGCGACCAACATGCTGCGCGTGGTGAGAATCGAAGCGCAAGCCGTGCGCGCGGCGCAGGCTCATCACGGGGCGGCGGTAGGCGGCGGGGCGGTCCGGGAGCCGGCCTAAAGCGGCGGACTCTTAATGGGAATCGGAAGCGCCGCTCCAGCTTTTTGTTTCAGCATCGGATTTGTCCGAAAACCGCTGCGCACTTTTCGGTCCGATGCTCTAAATCCCCTGCCCTTCGACCTCGCGGGTCAGCTCTTCCTCAGCCTGCTTCGCCGTCTTCAAATGCGGATAGATCGCGAGCACCTGGCGGGTCGCCTTGAGCGCCGCCTTCTTGCGCCCAGTCTCCCGCAGAATGATGCTCAGCCCCTCGATGGCTTTAAAATGATGAGGCTCCAGCGCGAGCACCCGTTTCAGTTGCTGCATCGCATTCTCATAGTCCTCGCGGAGAAAATAGATCGTGGCGAGCTGGTTCCATCCCTCGGCGTAGCGGGGCTCCACCTCGGTCAGCGCCTGGAGTAAACTGGTGGCCAACTCATAATTGCGCGCCTTGATGGCAAGACCCGCTCGCTCCATCAGCACGTTTGCCGTATCGCTGCCCGATTGGCTCCAGACCTTCTCGATTGCGGCGACTATAAGTTCGGAGCCCGCTTCACTCTCGGCGGCTTTGAGCTGATCGTAAAGCGAAGCCAGCAATTCGACACGCGCCTTGCGAAGCGATTGCTTCGGCGCGTTAAGCGGCTTCAATGCCGGTAGCTTGGTGTGATGCGGAGGTTCTGCCGCGATGGCCGCCGACGGCCCTACCGTCAGAGTGGCGCAGGCAGCTATGATGACGGCGCTTAGCGCGCCCGAAACACGACAAGATCTCATATCACCAGTGAAACACACGCCGCAAATCTGTCAACCGTGGCGTGCATCAAACCTTCGAAAATGTGATCTCAGCCTTGGCGGGCCTTATAGCGTTTGATCGTCTTGTTGATCACGTAAAGACGGCCGCGGCGGCGGACGACGCGATTGTCCCGATGACGCTTTCTCAGAGACTTGATCGAATTTTTAATCTTCATGATGTTCTCGAAATGCTGCCATACCGAGCACGGCGGAGTCCCACCGGCGGTGTGTAAGCATCTCCCAATGTTGGAAATCTGCTGGCGCGACACTAGTAAGGCGCGACGGGCTTGTCAACTTGAGCGACAAGCCCGCGGCCCTATCAAACAAAATTTTCCTGCGACACGCTATCTGGCCGAGAGCGCGCTGAGACGGCTGCGCGCCTCATCCTGCCCGAGGTCGGCGGCGACCGCATACCACTGCTTCGCCTTCTCCTGATCGGGTTTCAAGCCCCGTGCACCGATAGAGGCGAAGAAGGCCGGATCAAAGGTGCGCGCGAGAGCCATCGCCGCCTTGCCGCTGCCCTTCTTGGCGACGTGCTCAAACAGCAGTCTGGCGCTCGATACATCACCCATGCTCAGCATCTGCGTTGCCCGGTCGAGCATCGCAATCTCGGTCTCCGACGAGATCGCCATCTTCTTCGGCTGAGCCAATGAAGGCGCGGCTGCCTCGATCTTGGCCGCGGCCTGAGGCTGCGGTTCGGGCGGCGCGGCGGTCAGAATCCGCTGCGGCGCGGGCTCTTGGCGAGGTGCAACTGCCACGGCCGGCGGCGGCGCGGCGCTGGGCGCCCGCTGCAAGTTGACGCTCATAACGCGGCTGTCCGCCGGCGTATTCCGGCCTTTGATCAGCAAAACTTCCACCTGGAAGCGCGCCTCATAATTAGGCGGCGAGACCAGAGCCAGATTGGTCAGATCACGCAAGGACACGGCCCAAGAATCCTTCAGCCGGAATCCAGCCGAAAGGCTGATCTCGGCGGGAAGGCCGCGGAACATCAGGAAGGAATATTCTTCGGTATCGCTTTGGGCGACCTCAATCCGCAGCGGGATTTCAGATCCCGGCCTGCCGGATATGTCCTCAACGACAAGCCCCGGTGCATCCTGCTTGGCGACGCGAATGATGCCCCGTTCAGCCCCGGCAATCGACTGCGGAAGGGCCACAGGAGAAATCGACGCCACTTGCGTGGCTTGCGGATTTGCGGCGGACTGCGCCATAACCGCCCGCGAGGAAACCTGTCCCCCGTCGACACGGCCGGACGGATTTCTACCGCCACTATCCTGCTCGATGGTGGTATTCAAGGCGCTGGTGAGCACCGCAGTCGATCCTACCGCGACAGCGCAGGCCAAGGCAACCGCCGCCCCGCCGGAAATGCTGCGCTGACGTCCGTCCTTGTTGCTGGAAAAGAGCTGCGACTGCTCGAAAGCGCCGCTCATGCTACTCAACGACACCGGATCCGGCATCGGAGCGCGTGCGCCGATCACCATGCGTCCTGCAGATCTGACGACGCGGCCGTCAGGCAAATGATGGAATGCTACGGATTGGCTCCCGCTCGCCGGACCGATAAAGTCCGGATCGTCAACCGCGTCGACCCGGGCCATTCGTTCGGAGAGCCGGTGCGATTTGACTTCAGCTTGGTAAGGTTCCGGTATGCCCGGCGTGTCCTGCTCGTCCTTTGCCATGGTACAACTCCACCCGATGACAGCCTGGCGGGCTGTCGACACGGCACCCCTCCGGCGCCCCCCGGACGAAAGCGCGATCCCAGATACGCGGTCGCCTTCGCCCCCATCTTCATAGAGCCACGCAGCCGCAAAAGCGTCCACGCAACGGAAATCCCCTCAGCCGCCACGAGCGGCAATTCCGACACGAACATTGCCACATGATCGCGTGAGAATTCCACCAGTTTCGCTCTGCGGCCGGAAGGTCTATAGGCGTTTCCGGCCGTCGATCCGTCGAGGTTGGCGCGTAATTGGTAAAATAAGGCTTACGGGCCGGGTTACAGATCGAAAGTTCCCGTTTACCTCATAGCAAGCAATAACGGCGACAATTCGATAAAAATTTAGGCAAGTTGGGAAAAACACTGTATGCCCGAGGCAGGATTGCGGCATTTACGTGTGAAGGGGCGAGGAAGCCATTATCTAACTGGAAACCGCGCCGGATTTGGCGGACGGCAAGCCAGAAAATATGGTGGACGCGACTGGGATCGAACCAGTGACCCCTACGATGTCAACGTAGTGCTCTACCGCTGAGCTACGCGTCCGGTAACGGCCTGATCGTTGCGACCGGCGTTGCAAGGTGTCATTGACGCCCTGCATCGCGGCATTGAATACCATGCACCTCTTTCGCCAGCAAGACGCTTTCAGGCTTGTCCAGAAACGCAGCCCCTCGCTTTTCCCGCGCAAATTCCCATGTTGCAGTATGACGAGCACAATCGGGAAAACCATGTCCCCATAAAGACGACTGGCGGACGACGATTCCCGAAAACTGTGAGAAACCAAAAAGCCCGGATCATGCGCAATCATGCTCGGGAACTTCAAGGCGGCCAGGGCACTCATGTTCACGAGAAGCTTTCCTTTGTTTTCCATTTTCGGCTTTCGTATCAGCATCGATCTATCCTGGTTCGTGCTTGCGGCGCTCATCGTCTGGAGCCTGGCCACGGACTTATTTCCGGAATATCTGCCAGAACGGAGCGCACAAACCTATTACGTCATGGGGACGGTGGCCGCGTTGGGCATGTTCGCCTCGATCGTTTTCCACGAACTCGCCCATTCGCTGGTGGCGCGCCTTTACGGCATCAAGATCGCGGGAATCACGCTGTTCATCTTCGGTGGTGTCGCCGAACTCGAAGACGAGCCGCCCACCCCGAAATCCGAGTTTCTCGTCGCCATCGCCGGACCGATTTCCAGCGTCGTTCTCGGCGGAGCGTTTTTCCTTATTGCCAGCGTATTGGAGACGAGCAGCCCACCGGAAGTGCTTGCCGTGCTCAGCTATCTCACGGTCATCAACATCGTGCTGGCGGTGTTCAACCTCATCCCGGCCTTCCCTCTGGATGGCGGACGCATGCTCAGAGCCGCGCTTTGGTGGCGCCAGGGCGATTTGCGGAAGGCAACCCGTCTTGCCTCGTTCATGGGCGCGGCGCTCGGCATCGCGTTGATGGCATTCGGCGTTTATAATTCGTTCCAGGGCTCGCTGATCGGCGGGATGTGGCAGATCCTCATCGGCTATTTCGTCTTCAACGCGGCCGGTCATGCACGCCGGCAAACCGAGATCGTCGAAAGGCTTCGGGGCGTCAGCGTGGGCCAGCTCATGCGAACACTGCCGCCGCATGTGCCCGACGGCCTTCCGGTCGCTGCCTTCGGCGGAGGGACGGTAACAGCGGATCAAAGCGCGGTTGCGGCCCTGCGCCAGCTATTGCGCAGCCCCCAATCGGAGGCCTTGGTCGTGGCCGACGGGAAAGCAGTGGGCGTGATCAGTGCCCGCGATATTTTCACGTTCCTCAATCGTCAAGCCGCTTTGCGGAGCGCGGCAAATGTGCAGCGGGACCCCGGCCGAGCCTGACCGATTTCAACCCATCTCCTGAGCCCGCCGCGCGAATGCGAGGCCTCCGCCCTGAAGCCGAGCCTCAAGGCCTCTCGCCGCAGCGTCAAGGCGTTCCGGGTCGACTGAACGCAGAACGAGATAAACGCCAGGCCGCCCTTCGTCGAAATAAGGATAACTGCCCATCTGCACATCGGCGTAATCACCTTGCGCAGCGCTGAGATGCGGCGCGATCGTGCCTTCCGGCGCATTCACATGAATGCTGAGCGAGAGCAGTTTTGCACCCGTGCGCAGCCGGGGCGTCACCGCTTCCAGCATCGCTGCCATGATGCGCGGTACGCCCGCCATCACGATCACATTGCCGATGAAGAAGCCGGGCGCACGGGAAACCGGATTGTCGACCAGGTCGGCTCCGGCGGGAATGCGCGCCATGCGCAACCTCGCGGGGGTCAGGTCCGCCTCGCTGAGCCGCTCGCGCAGCATGGCGCGAGCGCGCGGGTCAACGTCGATCGTCACGCCGAACGCTTTTGCGACGGCATCGGCGGTGATGTCGTCATGGGTCGGGCCGATCCCCCCTGTCGTGAAGACGTAATCGTAGCCGGCCCCGCAGCGCATTCACTGCGGCGATGATCTCATCCTCGACATCGGCAACGACGCGCACTTCGCGCAAGCGGATGCCGATGGCGGTGAGATGGTCCGCAATGGTGCCGATATTGGTGTCCTTGGTGCGTCCCGAAAGGATTTCATCGCCGATTACCAGAACGGCGGCGGTGACAATATCGGCGGCCCCGGCGCCATCCGTTGCATCATTGTCGGTCATTGCTACAGCCCTTCGCCCGCGCGCGCGACGATCGCATCCGTGTCCGCGCCTTTCAATCCAGCGCCATAGCTGTGCCGCCATCCCCCGGCAAGCCTTGATGCGGCGAACGGCTCGGCTATTTCGGCAGGCGCGTTGGCGATGAGCAAACTTGCAGCCGCGAGCAATGCCAGCCGCTCGGCAAGCCAGCGCGCATCGCCTTCATGGAGCGACTGCGTAGCCAGGGCATGCTTCAGCTGGTCGAGCGCAGCAGCGATGTGGACATTGCTTCTTGCCGTTGGCTCCATCGAGGCGAGCACCGCTTCGACGGCGTCAGGCTCGCGCTGCATCACCCGCAGAATATCGAGGCACATCACATTGCCCGACCCTTCCCATATCGCATTGAGCGGGGCCTCGCGATACGCGCGGGCAAGCAAGCCCTCCTCGACATAGCCGTTGCCGCCCATGCACTCCATGGCCTCATAGGCGAAGGGAGGCGCGGCCTTGCATGCCCAATATTTGATCACCGGCGTCATCAGCCGCCGGTAAGCCGCCTCCTGGGGATCGCGCGCGTGGTCGAAGCTGCCCGCCAGGCGAAATGCCAGCGCGGTCGCGGCCTCGGCATCGAGCGCCAGATCGGCCAGCACATTCGCCATCAGCGGTTGATCGATCAGCTTGCGCTGAAACACCGTCCGGTGCCGCGTGTGACGCAGCGCATTCGCCAGCGTGAAGCGCATCAATCCCGCCGAAGAGAGGACGCAATCGAGCCGCGTCAGCGTCACCATCTCGATGATTGCCGGAACGCCCCTGCCCTCCTCGCCGACAAGCTGAGCCTCCGCGCCGAGAAAGGTCACCTCCGACGATGCGTTGGAGCGGTTGCCCAGCTTATCTTTCAGCCGCTCGATACGCAGGGCGTTGAGGCTGCCATCGGCGCGGAAGCGCGGCAGCAGGAAACAGGACAGCCCTTTCGGCGCTTGCGCAAGGATAAGGAAGGCATCGCACATCGGCGCCGACATGAACCATTTATGCCCGGTGATGGCATAGAGGCCGTCGCTGCCAAGGGGGGCGGCCTCGGTAATATTGGCCCGCACATCCGTGCCGCCCTGCTTTTCCGTCATTCCCATGCCGATGGTGACGGATGTCTTCCGCTCCATCGGCACGAAAGAGGGGTCATATTCGCGGCTGAGAAGCTTGGGCTGCAGACGGCCAAGCAGCGCTTCATCGAGGCGCAAGGTGGCGAATGACGCATGCGTCATGGTGATCGGGCACATATGCCCGGCTTCCGCCTGCGACATCATATAGAGCTTGGCGCCCCGCGCCACATGTGCGCCCGGCCGCGCGGCTACGCCGAGACCGGCCTGGTCCCAGGTCGCACAATGCAGCCCGTGGCGCATCGATAATGTCATCAACTCATGATAGGCGGGGTGAAACTCCACCATATCGCGCCGCCGGCCCTTCTGATCGATGACCCGAAGTTTGGGCGGGTTTTCATTGGCCAGCCGCCCGAGATCGAGCACATGCGCGCTGCCGGCGATTCGGCCGATTTCATTCAGCTCGTCCCGAGCCCATGACGCGCCTTCGCGCGCCGTCGCATCCGCCAAAGCGCGGTCGCTGGCGAAAAGATTCACATCCTCGAAAATCGGGCTTTGATTGAAACCTTCGCCCGCCGCGCCCAGGGCGACGCTTAGGAGACTGCTATCGCTATTCTGCATTTTTTCTCGAAAACCTCTCCGCTTTCGATTATGGCGCTTGCGGGGCATGAGTCGCGTCAGTATAACAGCGCTTTAATGAACCTCGCGCTCGCTCCTCACAAATTCTATTTTCCTCACAAGCATCTCCTTGGGATCAAGGGACTGAGTTCCGGCTGAGATTACCGGATTGCTCGACTTGGCCGACGCGGATGCAGAGTATAATCGCCACACACGGCAGAAGCGCGATATTTTGCGCGGCCTGACGCAAATCAATCTTTTCTTCGAATCCTCCACTCGCACGCAAAGCTCGTTCGAAATGGCCGGCAAGCGGCTCGGCGCCGATGTGATGAATATGGCGCTCAAAAGCTCCTCGATCGAGAAGGGCGAGACGCTGCTCGACACGGCGCTGACACTGAACGCCATGCGTCCCGACATTCTTGTCGTGCGCCATCACGCCGCCGGCGCCGTGCAACTCCTGTCGCAGAAAGTGGATTGCGCGGTCATCAACGCCGGCGACGGGGAGCACGAACATCCCACGCAAGCGCTGCTCGACGCGCTGACCATCCGCCGCCACAAGGGCCGGATCGCCGGGCTGGTGATGGCGATCTGCGGCGATATTCTGCACAGCCGCGTGGCGCGCTCGAACATTCTGCTTATGAATGCGCTTGGTGCGCATGTCCGCGTGGCGGCGCCGTCGACATTAATGCCGCCAGCCGCGGACCGGCTCGGTGTCGAAGTCCATACCAAGATGGAAGACGCGATCGCAGGCGCCGACATCATCATGATGCTGCGGCTGCAGCGGGAGCGCATGGGGACGTCCTACGTGCCCTCGACGCGGGAATATTTCCACTTTTTCGGTCTCGACAATGAGAAGCTGAAAAAAGCAAAGCCCGATGCGCTGATCATGCATCCCGGCCCGATCAATCGAGGCATCGAGATCTCATCCGCCGTCGCCGATCATCCGCGCAGCGTCATCCGCGAGCAAGTGGAGATGGGCGTGGCCGTGCGGATGGCGGTGTTGCAGGTTCTCGCCCGCCCTTTGCGCAACTGACCGGACGCCATGAGCACCGCAGAAAACCCCGCATTAACGCCCGCCAGGACGGTCCTCGTCAATGCGCGGCTGCTCTGTCCGATGACCGGGCGGGACGAAAAGGGCGGTTTGCTGATCGAGAGAGGCCTCATCGCCGATCTCGGACCGCATATCATTGGGGCCGGCGAGGCTAGTGCCGAAGTAATCGACTGCGAAAGCCATCTGCTCACGCCGGGCCTGATCGATATGCAGGTGTCGACGGGCGAGCCGGGTGAGGAACACCGCGAGACGCTGGCGACGGCGAGCCGCGCGGCGGCGGCAGGCGGCGTGACAACCATCATCTGCATGCCTGACACCAAACCCGCCATCGACGACGTATCGCTGGTCGATTTCATCGAGCGGCGGGCGCGGGACACAGCCATCGTCAATGTGCATCCGATGGCTGCGATGACCAAGGGGCTTGCAGGCAAGGAGATGACCGAGATCGGCCTGTTGCGCCAGGCCGGCGCTCTTGCCTTCACCGACGCCACGCACAGCGTCGCCAACGCCCAGACGATGCGCAACATTCTCAGCTATGCGCGCGACTTCGACGCACTCATCGTGCATTTCGCCGAAGACCGCGATCTGGCGTCGCATGGCGTGATGAATGAGGGGGAGGTGTCCTCCGGGCTCGGTCTTCCCGGCATTCCGGCCGAAGCCGAGACGATTATGGTCGAACGCGATCTGCGGCTCGTGGCGCTGACGGGCGGACGCTATCACGCCGCCAGCATTTCCTGCGCCGCATCGCTCGACGTGATCCGCGAGGCGCAGCAGGCGGGCCTCAAGGTGACATGCGGCGTCACCATCAATCATTTGACGCTGAACGAGAACGACGTCGGATCCTACCGCACCTACTTCAAGATGAAGCCGCCGCTGCGGCCGGAAAGCGATCGCCGCGCCATGGTGGAAGGCGTGCGGCGCGGCGATATCGATGTGATCGTCTCGGGCCACAATCCCCAGGACGCCGACGTCAAGCGCCGCCCCTTCGCCGAAGCCGCCAATGGCGCGCTCGGGGTGGAGACGCTGCTTCCGGCCGCTCTGCAGCTCTATCACAATGGGGCGATTGCGCTTCAGCCGCTGCTCGCCGCGATGAGTGCGCGGCCGGCTCAGCTTCTTGGCCTGCCGGGCGGGCGACTGGTCATCGGTGCTCCAGCCGATCTGTGCCTCATCGATCTGGAGATGCCGTGGCGTGTCGACGCGCAGTTGCTCGCTTCCAAATCGAAAAACTCACCCTTCGACGAAACTGTTCTGCAGGGCCGTGCGCTGAAAAGCTTCGTTGCCGGCCGCTGCGTCTATAGCTATGCGGATCATCGAGTTCACGCGTAAAATATAAGACGCGCAAGGTTGGGGATGCCAAGGACATGTTATTGCCCGCCGCATTTGGCGACGCCGTTTCGCTCGCCGCCGCCCTGGTTTTTGGCTATCTCCTCGGCTCGATCCCGTTCGGGCTAGTCGTCACCCGGCTCGGCGGGCTAGGCGATATCAGGGCCATCGGCTCCGGTAATATCGGGGCCACCAATGTGCTGCGGACTGGCCGCAAGGGGCTGGCCGCGCTGACCCTGCTGGGCGATTTCGGCAAGGGCGCGCTCGCCGTGCTGATCGCCGGGGAATGGGGCGCCGAGCTGGCCGTTGCCGCGGGGCTGGGCGCGTTTCTCGGCCACCTTTATCCGGTCTGGCTCAACTTCAAGGGCGGCAAGGGCGTGGCCACCTATTTAGGTGTACTCGCGGGCCTTGCCTGGCCTGCTGCGATCGCCTTCGCGGCGATCTGGCTGTCTGTCGCTTATGCTACGCGCTACTCCTCGCTTGCCGCGCTTACGGCCGCCGCGGCCGCTCCGCTTGTACTCGCCGCATTTCAGAATTGGCTCGCGGTAGGTCTTTTCACGATGCTGACAATGCTCGTTTTCTTGCGCCATCATCAGAACATAGGGCGGTTACTTAAAGGCGAGGAAAGCAGAATTGGTGGAGGGAAGGGCTGACGATCTCACCGGACCGGCACGCGATGCCGGCGAGACAGCGCTCAGCGACGGCGAGAAGCTGGACTGGCTCCGGCTCATCCGTACCGAAAATGTCGGTCCCATCACCTTCCGCGAATTGATCTCCCATTTCGGCAGCGCGGGCGCAGCGCTTGACGCCATTCCCGATCTACGCCGGCGCGGTGGCATGCAACGCCCGGGACGCGCTTGTCTTGCCTCGGTCGCCGAGCGTGAATTGAAGGCGGCGAAGAAGGCGGGCGCGCGCATGCTTGCCTTGCCCGATGCCGATTATCCGCCACTGCTTCGGCATATCAGCGCGCCGCCGCCGCTACTCTACGCGAAGGGCGACCTCGAACTCGCAGCGCGCAACATCGTCGCCATCGTCGGTTCGCGGAATGCTTCAGCGGCGGGCCGGCAATTTGCGGGCATGCTGGCGCGCGATCTCGGGACGCAGCGGCATCGTCATCGCCTCGGGGCTGGCGCGCGGTATCGATACGGCGGCGCATCAGGCCGCGCTGCCGACCGGCACGATCGCGGCGCTCGCCGGGGGCATCGACAGCATCTATCCACCGGAAAATGCGCGACTGCATGAGGCGATCGGCACGACCGGCTTGCTGCTCACGGAGTCGCCACCGGGCTTCGCGCCCAGGGGACAGGATTTCCCACGCCGCAACCGCATCATTTCTGGCCTGTCGTCGGGTGTCGTGATTGTCGAGGCGGCACAGAAATCCGGCTCACTGATCACGGCGCGGATGGCGTTGGAGCAGGACCGCGAGGTCTTCGCCGTGCCGGGACATCCGCTCGACCCGCGCGCCAGTGGCACAAACGGGCTCATCCGAAGCGGCGCACATCTTGTGACCTGCGCCGACGACATCATCGATGAGCTATTCACCGGCTTTCGCCGTTCCACGGAGTTGCACGAGCCTCATGTGCCGCCCGGTTTGGATTCCCTGCCTTCACCGCCGGCTGTGGAAGAGCCGCGCGCAGGGGACCGCGAAAAACTGCTCGACGCGCTAAGCTTTACGCCTGTCCATCCCGATATTTTGCTGCGGAACACCGATTTGAGCCCGCGCGCCCTTGCCATCGCATTGCTGGAATTGGACTTAGCCGGCCGGATCGACCGCCATGAAAGCGAGCGGATCTCGCTTCGGGTCGATCTCGCTGCCACGCCCTAAGCAGGTTTTCGTTGGTTACCAACAAAGACCTGCTTAGATTCTTTGTTGGCGCATCATTTCTCGCGAAAACCGGGAAGACCACTTTTCGCAATGATGCTTAGGAGAACTTAACCGGGGCGGCTTGCGCCACATCCGATCCGAGGCGTATCAGCGCTGTTCACCATCGGAGGCTTGAATTTTCGCCTCCTCAACCGCAACTTGTATGAGGTAGGCAAGGAATGTGTGACCGGCGCCGCTGGCCATGTCACGGAGTTCGCTCAGGATTTCGGCGGAATACTCGGCTACCGCCTTGGGGTCGGCCGGCTCGGTGGAGAAACTGCGCTGCGTCACGGTATTGCTATCGCTCACTTTGGAAATAAATGTTCCGGTCTGGGTGATTTCCTGACCACTTATCATTCGCTTCCTCTTTTTATAGTTGGCTGACATCGCCGGGAGTTGGTTTTGGGGAGCATATTCTTGCTATTTATAATGTCTGGCCAATACCCGCTTTGGTTGTATGTCGCAAGGCGATTCTACCTGCATCATTCTCTATTTGACAGCCTGTAGCTCTTTTGCCCTTACTGTATGCCGAACTCGGCTCACCACAATTTCAACATTCACGGGGCGGCGCGACTTCGTTGACATCCTTTCCAGCTATTGAAGCCGACGAAGGCAAGCGCACCACACGTAATCACCGGATTATCATATGAATATCGTCATCGTTGAATCGGCGGCGAAAGCGAAAACCATCAACAAATATTTGGGAAATGACTATAAGGTCATTCCCTCATTTGGTCATGTCCGTGATTTACCGGCTAAGGACGGTTCCGTTCTACCGGATGATGATTTCGCGATGGCTTGGGCCGTCGACACCGATTCTGCAAAAATTGTGAATGAAATCGCCCGCGCCGTAAAAGGCGCCGACCGGCTTATCCTCGCCACCGACCCGGATCGCGAGGGCGAGGCGATTTCCTGGCACATCCTTCAGATCCTCGAAGAGAAGCGGGCGCTCAAGGGCGTTCATGTCGAGCGCGTTGCTTTCAACGCCGTCACCAAGGACGCGGTGATGGAGGCGATTTCGCATCCGCGCCAGATCGATGCACCCCTGGTCGACGCCTATCTCGCCCGCCGGGCGCTGGATTATCTCGTCGGCTTCACCCTGTCGCCGGTGCTCTGGCGAAAATTGCCGAGCGCAAAATCGGCGGGACGCGTGCAGTCGGTGGCGCTGCGCCTGGTCTGCGCCCGCGAAACCGAGATCCAGGCCTTCATCACCCGCGAATACTGGACCATCGCCGCGAAGCTCGGCTCGACGCAGGGGCAGGAATTCGAGGCGCGGCTGGTCAGCGCGCTAGGGAAAAAGCTCGATAAATTCGACATTCCGAATGAGGCGGAAGCGCTGAAGCTGAAAGCCGCGTTGGAAGCCTGCGACTGCAAAGTGCTGTCCATCGATGTCAGCGGCTATAGGCGCCACCCTGCCCCACCCTTCACCACCTCGACGCTCCAGCAGGAGGCCTCGCGCAAGCTCGGCTTCTCGGCGCGTCAGACGATGCAAGTGGCGCAGCGGCTCTATGAAGGTGTGGATATCGGCGGCGAAACCGTCGGTCTCATTACCTATATGAGAACGGACGGCGTGCAGATCGTGCCGGAGGCGATATCGCAATGCCGCGGCGTCGTGGAGCGGCAGTTCGGCCAGAACTATCTGCCGCCCCGACCGCGCGACTATAAGACCAAAGCCAAGAATGCCCAGGAAGCGCATGAGGCGATCCGCCCCACCGATTTCGGCCGCCTGCCGCAGGATGTACAGCGCGGGCTGAAGCCGGACGAAATCGCGATGTACAAGCTGATCTGGCAGCGCGCCGTCGCCAGCCAGATGGCGAGCGCCGAATTGGAACGCACCACCATCGATATCGAAGCGACCCGGAGCGGCGAAAGCTATGGGCTGCGCACCACGGGGGCGGTCGTTCTGTTCGACGGCTTCCTGAAACTCTACGAGGAGGGCGTCGACGATAAGGAAGGCGAGGACGACGCCCGGCTGCCGAAGCTGAGCGAAGGCGAGAAGCTCGCCCGCCACGCTGTCACCGCCAACCAGCATTTCACGGAGCCGCCGCCGCGCTATACCGAAGCGTCGCTCGTCAAGCGGATGGAAGAATTGGGCATCGGCCGCCCGTCGACCTATGCCTCGACGCTCAACGTGCTGCGCGAACGCGAATATGTGCGCTTCGACAAGAAGCGGCTCATTCCCGAAGATAAGGGCCGCCTCGTCACCGCCTTTCTCGAAAGCTTCTTCCAGCGCTACGTGGAATATGATTTCACGGCCGATCTGGAGGAAAAGCTCGACCTGATTTCGGACGGCAAGCTCGCCTGGAAGGACGTGCTGCGCGATTTCTGGCGCGACTTCATCGAAGCGGTGAACAACACCAAGGATTTGCGCGTCACGCACGTTCTCGATGCGCTGAGCGAGATCCTCGGGCCTTATGTCTTCCCGCCAACCGCCGACGGCTCCGATCCGCGCAAATGCCCCTCCTGCGCCGACGGCCGGCTCGGTATGAAGATCGGCAAGAACGGCGGCTTCATCGGCTGTTCGAACTATCCGGAATGCCGCTATACGAGGCAGTTCCAGAACAGCACCGGGGAGAATGGCGAAGCGCAGGCCGCCCCGAGCGACAAGGAACTGGGCATCGATCCGGAGTCGAGCTTGATGGTCTTCCTGAAGGTCGGGCGGTTCGGGCCTTACGTTCAGCTTGGCGACGCCGCCGAAAAGGGCGAGAAGCCTAAGCGCGCCTCGATCCCCAAGGGCTTGTCCGGCGAAATCGATCTGGAGATGGCGCTGAAGCTGCTCTCCCTGCCGCGCGAAGTCGGCAGTCACCCGGAGACGGGCAAGCCGATTGTCGCCGGGATCGGCCGCTATGGGCCGTTCATCGAGCACGATAAGAAATACGCCAATCTCGACAGCCCCGACGAGGTATTCACGGTGGGCCTCAACCGCGCGGTCAGCCTGTTGGCCGAGCCGAAAAAGGGACGCGCCGGAGCAACTCAAAGTGCGTTGAAAAGCCTCGGGGATCATCCTGAGCTCGGCGGCTCGGTGCAGGTGTTTTCCGGCCGTTACGGTCCGTATGTGAAGCATGGCAAGGTCAATGCGACCATCCCGAAGACCATCGAGCCTGAGGCGATCACCATGGCGGAAGCGGTGACGCTGATCGCGGCGCGCGCCGCCAACGGCAAGGCGCCGAAGACCAAGGCGGCCGGCCGGGGTGCGAAGCCGAAGGCTAAGACCAAGGCCAAATCCGCCAGCTCCGAGGCGTCGGCTTGAGCGAAGAGGCAAATCATCGGGGCCCTAAACAGAGGGGCAAAGGCAAAGCCGAAGCGAAAGCCGCACGGATGGCCGCCTTACCTTCGAAAGAGGCGATCCTCGAATTCATCAAATCCGCGCCGGCAAAGACCGGCAAACGCGAAATCGCCCGCGCCTTCAACGTCAAGGGTGATGATCGCATCCGCCTGAAGCGGCTGTTGCGCGAATTGGCTGACGAAGGCAGCGTCGCCAAGACCGGCAAGCGGCTGCGCGGCAAGGCCAAGCTGAAATCGGTCGCCGTGCTCGAAATTGCCGGCCAGGACGAGAATGGCGAGCTTTACGCCGTGCCGATCGACTGGGCAGAGACCGCCGAGGGGCCGCCGCCGCGCATGCTGATGACGCTGAAGCCCGGCCGCATTCCCGGCATCGGCGACCACGTTCTCTCCCGCATCGAGCCGGTGGCCGCGCCCGACGGCTTCGACTACACCGCCTTGCCGATCAAGATCCTGCCGCGCGAGCGCACCCGTCAGCTCGGCATCTTCCGCAAGCTGAAGGACGGCGGCATCATCGAGCCGATCGAAAAGAAGCAGCTTCGGGAATGGCGCATCGGCCCCGGCGAAACGGAAGGCGCCGCCGATGGCGAGTTGGTGCGCTTCGAGGTGACGAAGACCGGGAGGGCGCTCGCCCCGCACGCGCGCATTCTCGAGCGGCTCGGCCATCCGGAAGGCGAACGTGCCATCAGCATGATCGCCATCGAGAATCACAGCCTGCCGAACGTCTTTCCACAAGCCATCGAAGCTGAAATCGCGGCGCTTAAGAGCCCGACGCTCAAAGGCCGCGAGGATCTGCGCAAAATCCCGCTGCTCACAATCGATCCGGCGGACGCCAAGGATCATGACGACGCCGTCTGGGCCGCGCCCGACGACGATAAGCGGAACAAGGGCGGCTTCGTCGTGATGGTCGCCATCGCCGATGTCGCCTTCTATGTCCGCCCCGGCACCGCGCTCGACCGCGAAGCGCTGAAGCGCGGCAATTCGGTCTATTTCCCCGACCAGGTCGTGCCGATGCTGCCGGAGGCGCTATCGACCGATCTGTGCTCGCTCAAGGAGGGCGTCGACCGGCCCTGTCTGGCGGTGCGGATGGTTTTCGACGCGCATGGCCGCAAGCTCGATCACCGCTTCATTCGCGGCATGATGCGCTCGCCCGCCAAGCTCTCCTATCCGGAGGCGCAGGCCGCCATCGACGGGCGTCCGAGCGAAAAGACCAAGCCGCTGCTGGAGCCGGTCCTCAAGCCGCTTTGGGCGGCTTATAAGGCATTGCATCAGGCGCGCCAGAAACGCGGGCCGCTCGAACTCGACCTGCCCGAGCGCAAGATCATCCTCGACGATCTCGGGCGCGTGGCGCGCATCGTCACGCCCGAACGGCTCGACGCGCACCGGCTGATCGAAGAATTCATGATCCAGGCCAATGTCGCCGCCGCCGAGACGCTGGAGGCGATGAAATCGCCGCTGCTCTACCGCATCCACGACGCGCCAGGGGAAGAGAAGGTCAAGTCCCTCACCGAATTCCTGGCGACGCTCGGCATCGACATGCCCAAGGCCGGGCTGATGCAGCCCAGCCAGTTCAACCGCATCCTCGAGCGGACCAAGGATGGGGAATTTTCCGAACTGGTTAACGAAGTCATTCTGCGTTCGCAGGCGCAGGCCGAATACAGCCCGAATAATCTGGGCCATTTTGGCCTCAATCTGCGCCGCTACGCTCATTTCACCTCGCCGATCCGCCGCTATGCCGATCTGATCGTGCATCGCGGCCTCATTCGTGCGTTGAAGCTTGGGCCGGGGGGTCTGCAGGACGATGAAATTGCCGAGCTCGACCAGACCGCCGAGCAGATTTCCCAGGCCGAGCGCCGTGCGATGGCTGCCGAGCGCGAAACGGTCGACCGGCTGATCGCCACCCACCTCTCGGCGCAGGTCGGCGCAAGCTTCTCGGGCCGTATTTCCGGCGTGACCCGCTCGGGGCTGTTCGTCAAACTGGACGGCAATGGCGCGGACGGCTTCATTCCGGCTTCCACGGTCGGCCGCGACTATTATGTCTATTCCGAAGGCGACCACGCGCTGATCGGCGAGCGCACCGGCGAGACCTACAGGCTTGGCGACAAGGTCGAGGTGAAGCTGGTCGAGGCGCACCCTTCAGCCGGCGCGCTGCGCTTCCAGCTCTTGAGCGACGGCCGTTTCGATCTGAAACTCGCCCGGCGCAAGCGCGGGCAGACGAGGCGCGAAAACACCCCGGCGCAGGCGCTGAATAAGGCCTCCAAGGGCGGCGACAGCTCGACACATTCCCTTTGATTTTCGCCCGTTCGGGACTATCTTTTGGGCATGTATGAAATCAAGTCGAAAATCGCCGCTGACGGCGAGGCGTCCGAAGCCGAAGCGCGGCGTCTTTCAGGCGATGCTTCGAGGCGCGCTGCTGCGCTGCCCTGCATGCGGGAAGGGACGGCTTTTCCGGCGCTATCTGAAGGTTGCCGACCATTGCCCCGTCTGCAACGAGGCGCTGCATCACCACCGGGCTGACGACGCGCCGCCCTATTTCACCATCGTTATTGCGGGGCATTTGCTGGTTCCGCTGTTGATCGCCTTCGAAGCGGCGTTGAGGCCGTCTTTGTGGGTGCATGCCGCGATCTGGGTCCCCGTGACGCTGGCCGTGTGCCTTGCCCTGCTGCCGGTGGTCAAGGGCGCGATCGTCGGCCTGCAATGGGCGCTCTATATGCACGGCTTCGACCCGCACGCCGCCGAGCATGACGAGACGGCGAAGGCCGAAGCCATTGGCTAGTTCCTCTAAAAACGATGACGAGGTGCTGCCCGCCCGCCGGGACGACGGGCGAGCAACCACCATAAGGCGGCGCGATCTCGCCAAGGAACTCAAGGCCAAGCGCTTTCCGAATGTCCGGCCGCGCGACGCAGCGACGCTTCTCGTCCTCGATACGAGCGGCGGCGAGCCCAGATTGCTGATGGGCCAGCGCCATCATGGGCTGAAATTCATGCCCGGCAAGTTCGTCTTTCCCGGCGGCCGCGTCGAACCGCAGGACTATCTGGCGAGCGTCGGCAGCCGGATGCCGGGCCCGATCCGCACCAAACTCCTGCGCCATCTGAGCGGAGCGCCGCATCCCCAGCGAGCCTATGCGATGGTGCATGCCGCACTTCGCGAGACGCAGGAAGAG
Organism: uncultured Alphaproteobacteria bacterium; assembly: GCA_963842775.1. Classification (GTDB taxonomy): domain Bacteria; phylum Pseudomonadota; class Alphaproteobacteria; order Rhizobiales; family Rhodomicrobiaceae; genus R-RK-3. The sequence goes on from CAWJHQ010000004.1 coordinate 92,136, forward strand.
ACGGGTATCGTCATCGGCAATGGAGCCAAGATCGGCAGCGGCGACGCATCGCCGGATTTCGAGGGGTTTGCGCTGCTGGCGCGGGCGATTACGCCGGCCGGGAGGCCGCGCCGCTTCGATACCCGCTTTTTCGTCGTGTCCGCCGATCGCATCACCGAGCGGACCGCCATCATCGACGGCGAGTTCATCGCGGTGGAATGGTTTACGCTTCCCGAAGCGCGCGAGCAGGATCTGCCAAGCATCACGCGGATGATTTTGGAGGATCTGGACACACGCATCAATGCCGGGTCCGTCTGTGACCCCGAAGCGTCTGTCCCGTTCTATTTCATGCGCGGCGCCTGTTTTCACCGGAGACTGCTGTAAGCGCCGTCGCCACTTGACACTATCGCACAGCCCGCTAAGGTTCCGCTCAACTCACTGCTCGCAGCGACTTTCAGGACTATTGTTCCCATGGCCAAGCCGATCACCCAGAAAATCAAGCTCGTCAGCACGGCTGGCACGGGCTTCTATTACGTGACGAAGAAAAATCCGCGCAACATGACCGAGAAGCTGTCGCTCAAGAAATACGACCCGGTCGTGCGCAAGCATGTGGATTTCAAGGAAGGCAAGATTAAGTAGCCGCCGCCCGGCAGCAGCTTCGCCGTCCACACTCTCGGCCTTCGGTGGAAATATGACCAGCCCCGCAGCCTATCGGCAGCGGGGTAAATCCGATGTCGGCCACGGGGCTGGTCTGCAAGTCAAGACCAAAGAGGGCATTGGCGCCTGACTTGTTGGCCGACGCCGGTGGAAGTAACGAGGAGGCCACTCAACCCACCAATGTCGACCGAACCCTACGGACCCAGGAGATGCGGCGGACCTGAGCGAACCGCAGGGATTCTAGCTTACTTTCAATCAGTAAGGGAAAAGCCAGCCAAATTGCAAGCTGCCTGCCCCTTGCCGGCTAATCCTTTTTCATAATGCCCGGTTCAAATATTGCCTCTCCCGCGAGTGCGGTGCCTGACTTTATCTGATTTCTGGCCGTCTCAAGCTGTATTAGGCAGTGTCCGGGAAAAAAACACAAATAAGAATTGCCGATAAGGTAAATTGCTCCAAGATTAAAATTCGGACATACCGCGTCGTTCGGTCGCGGCACCGGCTCCATGCATTTATCCCCAGGATTATGTCCTCAGGTGCCGATAAATTGGCGGATGGTGTCGAGAAACATCGAGACGGTGATGGGCTTGGAAATATAGGCCTCGCAGCCGCCTTCCCTGATTCGCTCCTCGTCCCCCTTCATGGCGAAGGCCGTGACCGCAATAACTGGGATCTGCCGCAGCTGATCGTCTTCTTTCAGCCATTTCGTCACGTCAAGTCCGGAAACTTCCGGAAGCTGGATATCCATGAGGATCAGATCCGGCCGGTGATCACGGGCAAGCGACAGCGCCTCGATGCCGTTTCTTGTTTGCAGCGTGGCATAGCCATGCGCTTCGAGCAGATCACGAAATAACTTCATGTTCAGCTCGTTATCTTCAACGATGAGGACTGTCTTGGACATCGCCCCGTTTGTCGCCCGGTTTGAGGAGCAAGGAAACTTGGACTCAGGTATGGATCGCATCATGACCGTTGATTGAGGCTCGCGCCATCGCGAATTCGCCTCCTCTTCTAACGCGCAATCCGGTAATAAATGCTTAACCGGCACGTTCGCCCGGTGAAAAGCTTAATGCGGCACATCATCTGGGCGGCCACTCTTATGGACCCTTTCGCACCGAAACGCTCCCGCGTCACTCACGAAGATGCGGAAAAGCTAGCCATTGACGCCTTGTCGTTCCTCGCTGGCGACCCGGGCCTCCTCGCCCAATTTGCGGCTGTTACCGGCCATACTCCGGCAACGATCCGCGCCGAGATTGCTTCGCCCGAATTTTTGGCGGGCATTTTGGATTTCCTTATGAATGACGAGTCATTGCTGTTGGTATTTGCCAGCCATCAGGGGATTACTCCTCCTGACATTATCGCAGCACGCCAGATGCTGGCACCCGACGTCGCGGCGTGGGACTGACTGCGCGAAGACCTGCTCCGCTCCGTATCATCGGCATAGACCTTGGTGGTACCAAGATCGCCATCGTCATGCTTGGCAGGCGAGAAACTCCGCTGCCCGTGGCCGGAAAACGGGCCGGGGACTGATGTGCGCGTCATCTTTGCCGACGACCCGCGCGTGATTGTCCCGTTCCAAAAACACGGCGATGCCTGCGAGATCGCGGGTGACCGGCGTATTCGTAGGACCTGCGTCCCTCCCGTTCGCTAGCCGGAAGGGGTAGGATCGCGAACACTGGCGAAAGGAGGCAATCATGAATGTCGAACAGCAAGTCGCCGCGCATTATGGCCGCGGCAATCTCGAACGCGCCATCCTCGATGCGCTAAAGGAGAGCGGCAAGGACATCGAGAAGCTCACCCCATCTGACTTTTCGGGCGTTGACGAATTCCATTTCGGCTGGCGCCCGGCGACCGATGCATTGGCAAGGCAGCTGGGTCTGACATCCGGAATGCATGTGCTGGACGTCGGTTCCGGGCTCGGTGGTCCGGCGCGCTGTTTCGCCGAAATCTATGGCTGCCGCGTTGACGGGATCGATCTGACGCCCGACTTTGTCGACACCGCCAACGCACTGACACGCCGCTGCGGCCTTGCCGACCGCGTCACCTTTCAGACGGCCAGCGCGCTTTCATTGCCATTCTCCGATGGGACATTTGACGCGGCAACGCTGATCCATGTCGGAATGAATATTCAGGATAAGGCAAAGCTGTTCGGTGAGATGCGCCGCGTGCTCAAGGATGGCGCGCGCATTGGCGTCTATGACGTCATGCGTGTGCAGCCCGATGAAATTCCCTTCCCCGTGCCGTGGGCGGCGAGCCCCGCGACCAGCTTCCTGGAGACCCCGGATACCTACCGCCGACTGCTCACGGAGGCCGGTTTCGAATTGCAAAGCGAACGGAACCAGCGCGAGCTGACATTGAAGCTCAGCCGCGAGATGCGCGAGCATGTCGAAAGGCACGGCCCGCCGCCGCTTGGGCCGCATTTGACAATGGGTTCCGCGGCGCAGGAACGCCTGGGCAATGTGATGGCGACGCTTGAGCGCGGGACGATCGCGCCGATCGAAATGGTAGCGCAAAAGAGGTAGGGCGGCACGGCGAAGGAATAGCTACTTTTTCTTCGCCGGACATTCCGTCGGTTCGCGGAAGTCGATGCGGCTCAACACGCCTTTGATGGAGAAGTTGCCGTAATCGATCAGCAGATCGCGGCTGACACCATTGGCGAACAGCCGGAACGACAGCTCATAGGCGGGCAGCCCCTCATCCTTGCCGGAGCCTGGGACGCGCTCGAAATAGCTGATCGTCACCGGCCAGGACATCAGCTCATCCAGCTTCTCCGCATTCGCAACACCTGTCGGCGCGCCGGGGCCAGGCGCGACCGCCTTGCCGATGAAGGTCGTCGTCTCATAGAGCTTGTCGCCCTTTTCCGATCCGTCATAGATGTTGGCCTGCACGACGTTCGTGCCTTGCCGGGCCGCATCCAGAATGGCCACCGAATGCTGTGTCGGGAACAGCGGCTTGCCGTTCAGCTTCAGCTTCTGCCGGTTCGGCTTGTCGATCACCACATCAACCGCGCCGGCGGCCTTTCTTTCGGCCGTTCCCACCACACGGTCGCTGAGCTGCCTGTCGACATATTGAGAGCTGTTGAAGCGGAATTTATCGCCCGCCGCATGCTCCCAGGTGGACGATCTGAGGTCGGTGAGCGTCGCTTTGCCGTCCCGGTCGACGACCTGGGTCACCATCCGCGATTTCAGCGAATAGCCCGCGCAGGGCGAACCGCCAAAATCGAAAACGAGACGGCCCCGGATTTCCGATACATTCGATCCCGCGACCGCGTTGCGCAGGCTCATATCGTAGATGGCCCGGTGCGGCGCCAGATCGGCAACGGCCCCCGGCGGCACGGCGTTTGCTTCAATCGAGAACAGAAGAAGACTGGCGGCCGTTGCGGCCCCGAGACAGATTTTTTTCATCTTAACTCATAAACACGTATGCGCTCATGCCGCGCACGTTTGGAACTGATTCACCATCTAGCACAACGCATCGCCGCCAAAATGGCAATATCGTTCTGAAAGCGGGAATTCAAGGTCGCGCAACTGTTATATGTTCGCCGCTTTGTTTCGCCGCTCCCGGCTGCTAGAACGGCAGGCCATTGCAACGGGAACACCAATATGCAGGACGAAAGCGAAGCACGCCTCCAAGCCCTCGGGCTTACGCTGCCGGAAGCGCCACAGCCGGTGGCAAACTATGTGCCATTCGTGGTGTCAGGAGGGCAGCTCTTCATTGCGGGACAAGTCTCGCGGAGGGCGGACGGCAGCGGCTATAAGGGGCAGCTGGGTGCGAACCTTGGCGTGGCCGATGGGCAAAAGGCTGCCGAGCTTGCCTGCCTCAATCTGCTCGCCCAGGCCAAGGCGGCACTCGGTTCGCTGGACCGAATCGGCCGAGGGCTGCGCCTGACCGGCTTTGTCAGCTCAACGCCGGAATTCGGCGATCACCCCCAGGTCATCAATGGCGCCTCGGATTTGCTGGTCGCCGTATTGGGCGAGCGCGGCCGGCATACGCGCTGCGCCGTCGGAGTCGCGAGCCTGCCGTTCGGCTTCGCAGTGGAAGTCGACGCGATTTTCGCGATTGCCTGAATGCACGCAATGGGACGCTTTTCGCCGAACCGGCCGATCGCGCATCGCGGGTTGCACGATTTACGGCGCGGCGTCATCGAAAATACGGCATCGGCGTTTCGGGCCGCAATCGCGGGCGGCTACGGGATCGAGACGGACATTCAAGCGGCGGCGGGCGGCGAGCCGGTCATCTTCCATGACGAACGCCTGGAGCGGCTGACTGACGCCAAAGGCGCGATTGCAGCATTTACGCCGGAGGAGCTCCGCCAGATCCCGCTCCGGGGCACCAAGGACCGCATCCTGACACTCGCCGAATTTCTGCAGTTGGTGGATGGGCGCGCGCCGCTTTACCTTGAAATCAAGAGTCTGGGCGGCGCCGACCGGACCTTGGAGCGGCGCATCGCCGAGGAGCTGGCGCACTATCGCGGCCCGGCCAGCGTCATATCCTTCGATCCTGGCAGCATGGCCGCCATGCGGCATTTCGCTCCCCATGTACCGCGCGGCCTGTCGGCCATGCGCTTCATGGGGCTGCGCGTCGCGGGCCTGTCGACACTCCACCGCTTCCGCTTGACGCATATGCTGGACATCGAGGCGGTGAAACCCGATTTTCTGACCTATGAGGTGAACGGCCTTGCGGTAATGGGGCCGGCGCTCCGCCGGCGCTTTCCGCATCTTCCGATCGTCACCTGGACGGTGCGCACGGCGGAAGACCGCAGAAAGGCGCGCATCTTCGCCGATGCGATGATTTTTGAGGGTTTTCGGCCGTCACCCGATGAAATGGCCGCCGCAAACAGATAGCCGGAATGGACGACAGGCAGAACATCACCATTCGCGTCAAGGACGCCATGAGCGATATCGCGCCCGCCGCGTGGGACGCATGCGCCAACCCGGATGCGGGGCAATACAATCCGTTTCTGTCGCACGCCTTTCTTCACGCGCTGGAGGCAAGCGGTTGCGTCGGCGCGCGCACCGGATGGATGCCTCAACATCTGGTGATAGAAGACGACAATGGCGGGCTCGTCGGTGCGATGCCGCTTTATCTGAAGTCGCACAGCCGGGGCGAATATGTCTTCGATCATGGCTGGGCGGATGCCTATGAGCGCGCGGGAGGCCGTTATTATCCCAAGCTGCAATCGTCCATCCCGTTCACGCCCGTGACGGGCAAACGGCTTCTCACCGCTGAGAGTGCGGACGCGCCGCGTATCGAGGAAGCACTGCTCAGCGGCGCGTTGCAACTTGTCGATCTGCACAAGGCATCATCGCTGCATCTCACTTTTCTACGCGAGGAGGAGTGGAGCCGTCATGGCGGCGCGAAGCTCTTGCGGCGTACCGATCAGCAGTTCCACTGGCTGAATGCGGGCTATGCGAGCTTCGAGGATTTTCTTGGCGCGCTCGCCTCGCGCAAACGCAAGGCGCTGAAGAAAGAGCGCCGCGAGGCCCTTAGCCCCGGCATCACCATCGAACACATCCCCGGCGTGGCGCTCACCGAGGCGCATTGGGACGCGTTTTTCAATTTTTATCAGGACACCGGCGACCGCAAATGGGGCACGCCCTATCTCAACCGGAAATTCTTCAGCCTGGTTGGCGAGAAAATGCCCGAGAGCATCCTGCTGATCGTGTGCCGCCGCGCGGGCCGGATGATCGCGGGGGCGCTGAACTTCATCGGCGGCGATACGCTTTACGGCCGCTATTGGGGCGCCATCGAGCATCATCCGTTCCTGCATTTCGAGACCTGCTACTATCAGGCTATCGATTATGCCATCGCCAACGGGCTCCAGCGTGTTGAGGCAGGCGCGCAAGGGGAGCACAAGCTTGCGCGCGGCTATCTTCCTCATACCACCTACAGTCTGCATTACCTGGCTCATTCCGGCTTACGACGCGCCGTCTCGGCTTTTCTGGAGCAGGAGCGCTGTGCCGTCGCGGAAGAAGCGCGGATACTGACCGACCTCGCACCGTTCAAGAAGACGGAGAGCGGCGCGGGCGGGGCTTGACCGGGCTGCCGTGTGCTTCTAATTACGGCGAACAGCAACGGAACCGCCCCCATGACAACCAGCTCGCCCGCCTACGACCCCAGCAATATCTTCGCCAAGATCCTGCGCGGCGAGCTTCCCTGCCACAAGGTCTATGAGGACGGGAAAAGTCTCGTTTTCATGGACATCATGCCACGTGCCGACGGCCATGCGCTGGTGCTGCCCAAGACGCCGTCGCGCAACATTCTGGATGCCGATCCGCAAGACCTCGCCCACATAATCGGTGTCGCGCAGAAAGTGGCGCGCGCGGCAATGAAGGCGTTCGCCGCGGACGGAATCTCGATTTCGCAATTCTCCGAAAGTGCGGGCGGCCAGGTGGTCTTCCATACGCATATTCACGTGCTGCCTCGTCACACGGGCGTCGAATTGCGCCCGCCGGGCATTCAGGCCGAGAATGGTTTGCTGGCCGAGCACGCGAAGAAGCTGACCGAGGCCATGTCCGCGGCGGCCTGACGCGGTCCTGCAATCGCGATGGGGAACCAATTTCCGCAACTGTCGTTTCGCTGATGCGGCGCTGGCGCCACAGCGCCACCGGGGGAAATGGAAGCACAGCCACCGAAGGCAGGACCCATGCAGGAGCACTATCAGCGCCCCCTCTACACGCTGGCCTTCCTATTCGCAGTATTGTCGCTCGGTCCGGCGCTCGCCCATCTGCTTGAGCTGCCGAATAAGATCGGGCTGCCACGCGACCAATATTTCACCGTTCAGATGATCTACAACGGCTGGGCCCTGCTGGGGATCGTCATTTTCGGCGCGCTCTTGTCGATGCTGGCCCTGGCCATTGCGCTGCGCGGCGAGCGCGGTCCCATGATATGGGCGGCCGTGGCGTTTCTATGCATTGTGGGCGCCCAGCTCATCTTTTGGACCTATACCTACCCGGCCAATGTCGCGACCGAGAACTTGGACGCAGATTCCACCGAACTGGGAAGAGCTGCGCAGCCAATGGGAATATTCCCACGCAGCGGGCTCAATTTTTGGCGATTATACGGTTGACAAACCCAAAACGGAATCCTCTATATAGGAATGCATAGGGTTAAGGGATTCCGGCGATGTCTATTCTAAACAAGCCTCACTTTCACAATGAAGAAGCCGCTTTCGCGCGCCTTGAGGCTTTGCTCTGGCCGAATGGTCCTGTTTGCCCGAGCTGCGGCAACAGTGAGCGCATCTACGTTCTAGAAGGCGTCCGCAGCAAGCCGAGCAAGAAGAACCCGGAAGGCATCGTTCGCCACGGCCTGAAGAAATGCGCCAAGTGCAAGAAGCAGTTCACGGTTCGCGTCGGCACGGTTTTCGAGAGCAGCCACATTCCGCTGCACAAGTGGTTTCAAGCGGCTCATCTTCTTTGCAGTTCAAAGAAGGGTATAAGCTCGCATCAGCTGCACCGCGTTCTGGAAATCACCTATGAGGCGGCTTGGTTCATGGCTCATCGGCTTCGCGAAGCTATGCGCTCAGGTAATCTTGCCCCGATGGGCGGCTCTGGCGGCATCGTTGAGGCTGATGAAACCTTCATTGGTCAGAAGAAAGGCGCGAAGCCGAAGGGTGAGAAGAAGGGGCGCGGTTATGCCCACAAGCATGCAGTGCTCGCGCTTGTGGAGCGTGGCGGCGAGGTTCGCACGGTTCATGTTGACGATATCAAGGCCAAGACCGTTGTCCCGATCTTGAAGGCAAACATCGCCCGCGAAGCTCGCGTAATGACGGATGAAGCTGGCCAGTATTTGTATCTTAAGAACGACTTTGCCGAACATGGCGTGGTTCGCCACGGTCAGGGTGAATACGTCCGTGGAGATATTCACACCAACACGCTAGAAGGCTATTTCTCAATTTTCAAGCGTGGCATGAAGGGCGTATATCAGCACTGTTCTGAGAAGCATTTGAACCGCTATCTAGCCGAATTCGAATTCCGTTATAACAACCGCGTTGCGTTTGGCATTGATGACGATATGCAGCACCACCGCAGCGCTGCGAGGTCATCAAAGGCAAACGCCTCACGCGTAGGAAGGTCTACGTGCAAGCCTGAGGCATGATCCGTAGTGAAGTGAGTCAGTATTTGCAAACTCGTTAGACCGACTGCTAGCGACCAAGAAGCAAATGGTCGGGGAGCCAGCTTGGGACAAAGGCCCGCGCTACGAAACAGAGGGGCAGCTCAGATTTTTGCAGACGCTGGAGATCAGGAGAAGATTGCCGAGATTAGAAATCGTAATTGATAGCTATCCATCGGTTCATGGAATCAAGTTTTCTATAGGGTTAGTCTATAATGTAGAGCTAGTGCGCGTTGATTACGGCAAGCATGTATTTCATGTAAATCAACAATCACTCCCTGACGGCGTGAACTTTGTTATTGCCTGGACGTGCTCGCATTCGTCCTCGTCGGCGCGCCGACCGCACTTTTTCTCACCCCTGTAGTCGCGATTGTGGCCGGTGTGGGAACTGCCTGGGCGTATACCCGGTCAGTTCCAGAAGGTTGGAAGACACCTTTGGAAGCGCATGAGGAGAATTGGAACAAAGGGTAAAATTGCAAGGCAGCGCTAGCCCTGGCATGCAGCGCTAGCCCTGGCCATTGTCTTGCGCGGTGAACGCCGTCCGATGATCTGGGCCGTCGCGGCGCTTCTGTGCATTGTGGGCGCCCAGCTCATCTTTTGGACCTATACCTACCCGGCCAATGTCGCGACCGAGAATTCGGACGCGGATTCCACCGAACTGGGAAGAGCTGCGCGGCCAATGGGAATATTCCCACGCTGCGGGCTCAATTTTCACCCTCGCCTCGGTACTGGCGCTGGTGATGTCCGTTCTCTCCTGGGCCTCAGGCAGGCGCGGCTGAACGCGCCTATTCGCCGATCTCGACGGTGACGAAGCTCATCTCGCCTTGATGATCCGCGACGAGAAGCAGCGCACTCCTCCGCTTCAGCTTACGCAAGGCATCGAGGCGCGCATTCAACTCCCCAGGCGACTTGACCTTCTCATGCGTCACCTCGACGACGACATCGCCCGGTTTCACTTCTGATTCAGCGACGGTGCTCTCCGGGTCGACCTCGGTGATCACAACGCCCTGAATAGCTCGCTCGATGCTGTAGCGTGAGCGCAGTTCGTCGCTCATCTCCGCAAAAGTGAGCCCCAGTGAGGATTTCTTGCGGGGCGTTTCGATCTGATCGTCCTTTTTCGGCTTATCGCCGCCGGGCTGTTTTCCCTCTTCCTCAAGGCGGCCGACCTTCACCTTCGCTGTTTTCCGCTCGCCCTTGCGCAGGAAGACGATCTCGACCTCCTTGTCGATCGGCGTCTGAGCGACCAGCTTTGGAAGCTGGCGCATCGCGGTCACGTCCTGGCCGTCGAAGCTCACAACGATGTCGCTGACTTCGATGCCAGCGGCGGCTGCCGGTCCGTCGGGCGTCACGAAGGCAATCAACGCGCCGCCCGCACGGGCAAGGCCAAGGCTTTCGGCGATTTCATCCGTAACCGTCTGAATGCGAACGCCGAGCCAGCCGCGCCGCGTCTCGCCATATTGCCGCAGCTGCCCCAAAACCTGAGCCGCGGTGTTGGAGGGAACCGCGAAGCCGATGCCGATCGAGCCGCCGGTAGGCGAGATGATCGCCGTGTTGATGCCGATGACCTCGCCATCCATGTTGAACAGCGGCCCGCCGGAATTACCGCGATTGATCGCGGCGTCGGTTTGCAGGAATTCGTCATAGAGTCCGGAATTGATGTCCCGCCGGGTCGCGGATATGACGCCGACCGTGACGGTGCCGCCAAGGCCGAACGGATTGCCGATCGCCATGACCCAATCGCCGACGCGCATTTTCACGCTGTCGCCCAGTTTCACGGAGGTCAGCGGCTCCTTGGGCTCAACGCGCAGCAGGGCCAAATCGGTCTTTGCATCGCGTCCGACGACCTCCACGACCTTAAGCTTCGAGCCGTCGGTGAAGATGGCGGTAATCTCGTCGGCGCCTTCGATCACGTGATTGTTGGTGACGATGAAGCCCTTCGGATCGATGACGAAGCCGGAGCCGAGCGAATTGGCCCGCTGCCACCGCCCCCGCGATCCTCCTTGTCGAAGAAATCCTGGAAATACTCCTCGAAGGGCGAGCCCTTGGGAACTTCGGGCACCGGAACCGGCTTGGTGTCCTTCATTTTCTGCGTCGTGGAAATATTGACCACGGCATTTTGCAGCTGCACGGCTATGTCAGCGACCGACGCCGGCCCCCGGCTTTGCGCCAGGGCAGGAACGCCTGGCAGCGCGAAAAGTCCGATACCAACGAGCGCGAGCAACGCGGCGGCAAGCCGAGCAACCGAGGAGATCGGGCGCGCCGCCGGTCTGGCCCGGTCGGCGAGCAACGCAAATCCTATTGCCATGTCCCCATTCCTATCTCTCGCGGCGATTGCTTTTGGCTCTGGCCGCAACCTTTACATCAGTGCATTCTAGTTGAAATCAGCCCGGTCTTGGAACGGCAAATCGCCAGCGGCTCATCCGCCCGCCTTCCGGCGGCCCTATCGCTGGGGCGGCGCGGCGTCACCGCAATGTTGAAGCACGCCCGGGAAACATAAGCAATTCCGCCTGAAACGGGCAGGCGCCAGAGCAATGCGCTTGATGGAATCACGCAAGACGCTCTAGGTCCTCACCAGCCAAACGACAAGCACGCCAACCGCCACAGCTACTGCACCGCCAGTACGCAATTGCTGCTCCGGCGTCGTCGCGGCCAGTTCCAGCAGGCGAGCGGCAAGGCCCGGGGCGAGGGCCCAAAGCAGGCCCTCGATCACCAGTACCAAGCCGACACCGACCAGGAAGTCATTCATCTCGCCGCTTGCGAGGAGGTCGGCGCAGCCGGAGCCGGAACGCTGGGCCCCCGCTGCGGCGGTGCGAACATCTTCCCATTCGGACTATTGAAGTATTGGAAAAACTCCGTATTGGGCGAAATCACCATCCGCGTATCGCTCGATTTCAGCCCTTCTTCATAGGCTTGCATCGACCGGTAGAAGGCGAAGAAATCCGGGTCCTTGCCGAACGCCTCCGCGTAGATGCGATTCCGCTCGGCATCACCCTCGCCGCGCAGACTTTCAGAATCGCGGTTCGCATCGGCGATCGTCACCGTCACGCCGCGGTCGGCCGTCGCCTTGATGCGCTTGGCCTGTTCGCTGCCCTCCGCCCGGATTTCGGCCGCTTCCCGCTCGCGCTCCGTCTTCATCCGCTCGTAGATGGCTTGGCTGTTCGCCTCGGGCAGATCGGCGCGCTTGATGCGGACGTCGACGATCTCGATGCCGAAATTCTTCACTTCGCCATTCACCCGCTCGGCAATCTGGCGCATCAGCTCTTCGCGCTTCACCTTCACCACGTCGATGAAAGGCGTGCCGCCGAGAACACTGCGCATCGCCGCATCCATGACGTTGTCGATACGCGCATGCGCACCGGCCTCGTCGGTCAAGGTTTTGAAGAACTGCAGCGGATCGACGATCTTATAGCGGGCGAAGGCATCGACCTTGAGCCGCTTCTGGTCCGACGCCGTCACTTCTTTCTCGACGATCTCGACATCCAAAATCCGCTTGTCGAAAAATTCCACGGTCTGGACAACCGGCGTCTTCCAATACAGCCCCGGCTTGGTGATCACCCGCGTCGGATCGCCGAATTCGAGGACCAGCGCCGTCTGTGTCTGGTGGACGATGAAGTAAGCGTTATAGGCAATGAATGCCGCTCCGCCCACGATGATGATGAAGACCACGAATGCTGCGTTTCTCATCACTGGCCTCCTGTCGTGCGCTGCGAGCGGTTAAGCTCATTGAGGGGTAGATACGGCACCACACCTTGGCTGTTGGCGCTGTTGTCGATGATGATCTTCTCCGTACCGCCAAAGACCCGCTCCATAGTTTCCAGGAACATGCGCTTGCGGGTCACTTCCGGCGCCTTGGCATATTCCTCATAAACCTTGAGGAAGCGATCCGTGCGGCCCGTGGCCTCGGCGACGGTCTGCTGCTTATAGGCTTCCGCGCCCTGCAGGATGCGCTGCGCATCGCCTCGCGCTTCCGGCACGACCCGATTGGCATAGGCGTCGGCCTCGTTCTGCAGCCGTTCATTGTCGGCGCGTGCGGCCTGCACGTCGCGGAAGGCGGCAATCACTTCGGAGGGCGGGTCGACCTTCTGCATCTGAACCTGCGTAATATCGACGCCGGCGCCATAGTGATCGAGGGTCCTCTGCATCAATCCGCGAACAGATTCTTCGGTCTCGTGGCGGCTGCGGGTCAGGATCGGCTGAATGTTGTTCTGGCCGACGATTTCGCGCATGGCGCTCTCGGCGACGTCCTTGACGGTCGCCTCCGGGTTCTGGATGTTGAACAGAAATTCTGCGGCGTTCTTGATGTTCCAGAGCACGACGAAATCGACATCGACGATGTTTTCGTCACCGGTCAGCATCAGGCTTTCTTCGGGAACGTCGCGCACGACGCTGCTGGTCGATGTTCCGAAGACGCTGGAACCGTACGGAGGCGCGCATGCCCACTTCGACGCGGTTGACGTTCGTCACCGCCGGCAGGTAGACGGTCTCGATCGGATAGGGCAAGCGAAATTTCAGGCCTGGCGACAGCTTGCGGTGCAGTTCGCCGAACCGCAGCACCACGCCTTCCTGATTTGGCTGCACGCTGACCGTGAACGAGTAAAACCCGACCACCGCCGCGACCACCAGCAGGATCAGCGCCAGAAAACCACCGCCGATGCTGCCGCCGGGCATTGCCTGCTTCAGGCGATCCTGACTGCGCTTCAAAATCTCTTCAAGATCCGGGGACTGGCCGCCGCCGGACGGACCCTGGCCCCAGGGTCCTCCGCCGCCTTTCCAGCCGCCCCCGCCGCCGTTTTGACTACTCCAGGGCATATTATTCGTCCTTCACCGCTCTCTAATCGAGGAACATCCTCGCCGAGCGCGGTTAACACAGGGTTGCGATGGGTTTCAAAGTGAGAAAATTGAGCCGGCGCGCAGTTCGCCGCGCAATAATTGCGTCGGCGGTGACCAACAAGCCTATCTGATGTAAATCCGGCACAAGGAAACTCAGCTTCAAGGAGAAGAAGCCCTCATATGGCGTGTGCATAAGAGGGCGTCAACGTCTAAGCCGCGCTATCTGTTCCGGCGCGCGCGAAAATCGAGATTGTATAGTCGAATTCGTCTTTTTCACCGCGCGCGTGATGTTCGCTCGACACTTCGCGCCAGATCTCACGGTCGAGTTCGGGAAGGCTGACGTCGCCATCCGGCTTTGCATGCACCCGGGTGAAATAGATACGCCCAGCCCGGGGCAGCAGCGCGGCGTAAATCGCGGCGCCGCCGATGACCATGATTTCCTTGGCGGCGCGCGCCATCGCGCAGTCACCCGCCACCTTCAGCGCCTGTTCGACGCTCTCGACGGCTATGGCGCCTTGTGGGGCGTATTCGCGATTATGCGTCAGAACGATATTGTCGCGCTTGGCGAGCGGCTTTTTGAGGGAAGCGAAGGTTTTCCGGCCCATGATGACGGGCTTGTCCAAGGTAATATCCCGGAAATGCTGCATTTCGGAAGGGATGCGCCACGGCAGGCGTCCCGCCCGCCCAATCACGCCGTTCTCGGCGACGGCGACAACCAGGGCGACGATCGGATCGATGCCCGGCATCAAACGGCGACCTCCGCCCTGATTGCAGGATGCGGGTGGTAGTCTTCGACGCGGAAATCATCATAGACGAAATCGAAAAGCGAGCGGACATCGGGGTTGATACTGATCCGCGGTAAGGGACGGGGTTCGCGCTGCAACTGCAGGTCCGCCTGTTCGATGTGGTTGCTGTAAAGATGCGTATCGCCGAAGGAATGAATGAATTCGCCGGGCCTGTAGCCGGTAACCTGGGCAATCATCAGCGTCAGCAACGCGTAGGAGGCGATATTGAAAGGCACGCCGAGAAAAATATCGGCGGAGCGCTGATAGAGCTGGCAGGAGAGCCGCCCGTCGGCGACGTGGAACTGGAACAGGCAGTGGCATGGCGGCAGCGCCATGTCATCGACTTCCGCAGGGTTCCAGGCGCTTACAATGTGGCGCCGCGAATATGGATCGGTCTTCAACCCGTGCAGCAGGCGCGCAATTTGATCGATCGTCCGTCCGTCCGGGGCCGCCCAGGAGCGCCATTGCTTGCCATAGACCGGGCCAAGTTCGCCCGCCTCATCAGCCCACTCGTCCCAGATGCCGACGCCGTTTTCCTTCAGATACCGGATGTTTGTGGAGCCCGACAGAAACCATAAAAGCTCATGGATGATTGCCTTCACATGCAGCTTCTTGGTGGTGAGGAGCGGGAACCCGTCCGCGAGATCGAACCGCAGCTGATGCCCGAATATCCCGACGGTGCCGACGCCGGTGCGGTCGGATCGCGGAATGCCTTTCTCGCGAACGAGGCGCAGGAGATCCAGATATTGCTTCATGGGTCTCATCCTAACGCGAGTCGACCTGCGTTCACAAACCGAGCTTGGACGTTGTCCGGTGCTTGGCCCCCTCATCAAACGCAGCAGGCCGCGGGCGCGAGGCCTGCTGCCCGCCCATTCATCAGGAGTGGTCGGGCTGAACGCCGAATACGTCCTCGACCGTCAGTTCGCGCGCCTCTTCCTCGGCCTTCACTCTGTCGGCCTCGCGCCGGCGCACCGTAATATCATCAGTCGTCTGTTCGGCTGAAAGCAGGGTGCCGACTTCTTCAACTTCGGGTTCGTCGGGCAGACCCGCGTCGCGCCGTTCCTGCTCCTGACGGCGGGCGGCCTTGCGCACTTCGGCGTCCAGATCGATCTGCGAGCAAAGGCCGAGCGCCACCGGGTCTTGCGGCTGCAGGTTGGCCGAATTCCAATGGGTGCGCTCGCGGATCGCCTCGATAGTGGGCTTGGTCGTACCGACGAGGCGCATGATCTGTGAATCGCGCAATTCGCCGTGATGGCGGAGCAGCCAGAGGATGGCGTTCGGGCGGTCATGCCGGCGCGACAGCGGCGTGTATTTCGGCGCGCGCTTGGTCTTCACCTGCGGAATCTCGACCTTGGACTTGGCAAGCTGCAGGCGGTAGTCGGGGTTGTCCTGCGCCTTCTTGATCTCCTCGCGGGTGAGCTGGCCGGACGAGATCGGGTCCATACCCTTGATGCCGTGCGCCACGTCGCCATCGGCGATGCCTTTCACTTCGAGCACATGCAGGCCGCAAAATTCGGCGATCTGGTCAAAAGAGAGCGCAGTATGCTCAACCAGCCAAACGGCCGTCGCCTTGGGCATCAATGGCGTTTGTGTCATAAATTTCTCCCATCTCCTGCAAGGCTCATTGCAGGACTACTTTCGTTAACGATGCGGGGTGGAAGGGCTTCGTTCGCATCAAAGCTCAGATTGGATATATGCGCTATGAGCGAAAGACGCAAATATTCTTGCGCGGAGGCCCAACAAATTGCGCCGAGAGACCCATTCTGTACGCTCTATATGGTTAATATGATTTTACCGATGTGAGCGTTGGTCTCCATCCGGCGGTGGGCTTCAGCGGCTTGCTCAAGCGGGAACCGGCTGTCGATCACAGGCTTGACCGCGCCCTTTGCGAGCAACGGCCACACATTTTCCTCCAAACCACGCGCCAACTGTTCCTTGACCTCCATCGGACGCGGCCTGAGCGTCGAACCGGTGAGAGTGATCCGCCTCAACATCAGCCGGGTGAAGTCCACGGTCGCTTTCGGCCCGGCCTGGAACGCGATCTGGTGAATGCGGCCGTCATCGGCGGCGGTCAGCAAATTGCGCTGGAAATAATCGCCGCCGACCATGTCCAGGATCAGATCGACGCCGCGCCCACCCGTTTTCTCCTTCACAACGGCGACGAAGTCCGCCTCGCGATAATTGATGGCGTGATCGGCGCCGAGCCGCTCGCAAGCGGCGCATTTCTCCGCGCTGCCGGCGGTCGTGAACACCGTCGCCCCGAAGGCCTTGGCGAGCTGAATGGCGGTGGTGCCGATACCGCTGGACCCGCCGTGGACGAGAAAGCTCTCGCCCGCTTGCAGCCGGCCGCGCACGAACACATTCTGCCACACGGTGAAGAAGGTTTCCGGGAGCGCCGCGGCGTTCACTGCGTCGAAACCGGCCGGAAACGGCAGGGCCGCGCGCTCATCGGCGACGCAATATTGCGCATAGCCGCCGCCCGTGACCAGCGCCGCGACTTTGTCACCGACGCGAAAACGCGTAACGCCGGCACCCAGTTCGACGATTTCGCCGGCGATCTCCAGTCCGGGGATTTCCGATGCTCCCGGAGGCGGCGGGTAAAGCCCTTTGCGCTGCATGACATCGGGGCGATTGACCCCGGCTGCCTCGACCCGGACGAGCAATTCCCGAGAGCCCGGCCGCGGCATCGCCGCCTCGAAAGGCTGGAGCACGTCGGGTCCGCCCGGCTCGGTGATGGCAATGGCCGTCATTTTTGCAGCTAGGGTCATGGGACATGTCCTTCGGGCGATGTTGAATTGGATGGCGTTCGCGCACCATAATGCGGAAACGCGAAAGCTGCGCGCAAGGCTTTCGCTCCGGCGAATGGATGGAGGCGAATCAAAATGGATTGGGACGACGCACGGCCGAAGAAAAAGCCGGCCCACGAATTGGGCGCCGACCTCACGGTGCTCTCGGTGAAGGAACTCGAAGAGTATCTCGCGGTGCTTGCAGCCGAACGCCAGCGCGTCGAAACGATGCTGGTGGCAAAAAAGGCCTCTCAGGAGCGGGCGCATTCCGTGTTCAAGACTTGACGCGGCGTGATGGATTTTGGGCGTCGATTTCACGCGCTCCGTTCAAGTTTAACCAAATTTTATATTTCTTCGGGCATTCTGAATGCATCTGGATTACGATCCGGTTCACAATCATTACCTGTGTAGTGATGCCTCCCTGTTAAGACTTATGCCGCGCTCATTCGCGGCATTTTTTTTGGGAAACTCCTTATCGCGATTGCGCTTAAGTCCTTTGGCAGCCCCAGAAAAACGGCGTGCACGCCCCCGCACTTCCCCCGGGCGTTCATCAGTTTGCTAAAAAACGCTTGCATAGCTAAACCTAAATTAAACATTATTGCTTATCAGCTTGCGGTTTAGCGTGCAGACATTACCAGCTGGTAGGGTCAGAGTAGATGAGTAGCAAGTCGGGCATTGTTCCTCCCGTACAGGGTCGAAGCGTCACCATCCCGTTCCGACAGAAATCCGGTAAGCAGGATCAATTTCTTTCGCTGTTTCGCGAGGGCATGGCGCTCGTGGAGGCGACCGCGAATTATCTCGACGGTCCGGGGCGGCGCGAGTCGAAATGCCTGACGCCCTATGTTTCCCTTTCCTACGCCACCGAAAGCATGCGCCTGACGACGCGCCTCACTCAGCTCGCCACTTGGCTCCTGGCCCGGCGCGCGGTGATGAATGGCGAGCCCATGCCCAGGGCAGGCAGCGCCAACGACCCGCTGCTGCTTCCGCCGATCACGAGAATGGCGGGCTCGAAGGGATATGAAGACCTCCCCGCCCGGCTCAAGGAGCTGATCGAAGCGGGATATGGGCTGCATGAAAAGATTTACCGCTTCGACGCGGTTGAGCGTGGGATCGCCACGCTCCCTCCGCGCCGTCCGAATGCGGTCGCGGCGCAGGTCGCGCAGATCCAGGCGGCGTTCGGGCGGTGAGGGCCGCCCAACGTCAGCCCCGCGCGTTTGATCAGCCCAGAAAACCTTCGAACTTTTTCTTGAATTTGCTGAGCCGCCCGCCGCGGTCCATCAGCTGCTGGTTGCCGCCGGTCCATGCCGGATGCGTGTTCGGATCGATATCCAGATTCAGCGTGGCGCCTTCGGAGCCATAGGTCGAAAAGGTCTCGAACGACTCGCCGTTCGTCATCACGACCTTGATCTTGTGGTAATCGGGGTGAAGTTCTTTTTTCATGGCCTAACGCCTTCCGCCTCGCATCTGCCCGCGCCGGATGACAGCATCCTAACTTTGGGAATTTTTTGTTGATCGCTTCCTATATCGTAATTGGCCGCGCTATGACAAGACACGTATTTCTGCCGCGTGGAGGTCGCACATTCGTCAAGGCGGGCATCAAATCGCCGTAGTATTTGTGTGAATTCGCCGCATGGCGACAGGGCGACAGAGACGGGAAGGGCCGAGAGTGATGAAGAGTGTCAGCGCCGACATTCGTGCACCAGACGCACAAGCCGTGAAACCGCTTGAAGAAAGCAATGGCGGCGGCATAGGCCGGGCGAGCCGGGCGCGCTCCATGACGGTGCTATGGGCGCTCCGCCCCTTTCTGATGCGCTATAAGTTTACGCTGATCGCCGCCGCCATCAGTCTCGGCGCGGCTGCAGGCGCAACCGCTCGTCCTGCCGGTCGCGGTGCGCCGCATGATCGACTTCGGCTTCACCGGCGAGAATTCGGCGCTCATCAATAGCTATTTCGGCATGCTGCTGCTCGTCGCGGCGGTGCTGGCGGCCGCGAGTGCGCTGCGCTTCTATTGTGTGAGCTGGCTGGGCGAAAGGGCCGTTTCGGACATCCGCCACTCCGTATTCGCCCATCTGACGACGCTCAGCCCCGCCTTCTACGAGCAGACCCATTCCGCCGAGCTGATGTCCAGGCTCACCGCCGACACCACGCAGATCAAGGATGCGATTTCCACCGCCGTCAGCCAGGCCTTGCGCAATCTGGCAATGCTGATCGGCGCGCTGGCCATGATGGTGCTGACGAGCGTCAAACTGAGCGCACTGGCGATCGGGGTCATTCCGCTGATCGTGTTTCCCCTTATCGCCTATGGCCGCACGGTGCGCCGCCTGTCGCGCGCGGCTCAGGACCAGCTTGCCGGCGCCTCGACCTATGCGGCGGAAAATCTTGCCGCGCCGCGCACCATGCAATCTTTTACGTTCGAGCCGGTCGTTATTCGCCGTTACCGGGACGCGGTCGAAGCCGCCTTCCTGGCGGCGCGCAAACGCGTATCCGCGCGCGCTGCGCTCACTGCGACCGCCACTTTTCTGGTGTTCGCCAGCGTCATCGGCATTCTCTGGTTCGGCGCGCAGGAAGTGCTGACCGGCGCGATGACCGGCGGACGCCTCGCGCAATTCGTGCTTTATGCCGTATTCGCAGCCGGCTTCGGTCGCGACACTCTCGGAGGTTTGGGGTGAGCTCCAGCAGGCGGCTGGTGCGGCCGAACGGCTGGCCGAAATCATGAGGGTTCAGCCTGATGTGGTTTCACCTGCCGATCCGAAACCCTTCCCCACCAAGGCAAAGGGTGAAATCCGCTTCGACAGGGTTTCCTTCCATTACCCTGCGCGCCCCGACGTGCCGGTGTTCAAAGAGCTGAGTTTCACCGTCAATCCTGGCGAGCGTATCGCCATCGTAGGGCCGTCCGGCGCGGGCAAGACGACCATATTCAGCCTCATCATGCGCTTTTACGATCCGCAGGCCGGCGCGGTTCTCATCGATGGGGTCCCTGCACGCGAAGCCGACCTGACCGCGCTTCGCCGGCGCATGGCCTATGTGCCGCAAGATCCCGCCGTATTCGCCGCGAGCATCGCCGACAACATCCGCTACGGCACGCCCGAGGCCTCCGACGATGATGTCCGCCGCGCGGCGCGCACCGCCCTTGCTAGCCCGTTCATCGACAGTTTGCCGCTGGGCTATGAAACGCCGCTCGGCGAGCGCGGCGTGACGCTTTCGGGCGGGCAAAGGCAGCGCATCGCGATCGCGCGGGCGATCTTGCGCAACGCGCCGATCCTTTTGCTGGACGAAGCCACCAGCGCGCTCGACGCCGAGAGCGAAAACCTCGTGCAGACCGCCCTTAACCGGGTGATGCAGGAGCGCACCACCCTGGTGATCGCCCATCGCCTCGCAACCGTGTTGAGCGCCAACCGGATATTGGTGCTCGACAAGGGCACGATCGTCGAGGAAGGCACGCATCATAGCCTCATCGAACGGGGCGGCGTCTATGCCCGCCTCGCGGAACTGCAATTTTCGCGCGAAGTGGGCGCCGCATAAAACTGTCCGAAGTCTCGCCCTGCACACTCGAATCACCTAGCGTCCCCGCCTGACCGGATGATCGGCGGCGGGGAAACATATGGCAGACACGTCTGCGAAGCGCGGCAAGCGGCAGGGGTTCATCCCGTCCGGTGGCGCATGGAGGCCGCATTCCGCGCGCGCCAAGTCGGTTGGGGAATTCGTGCCCGCCTTGATGCGCCCGGCATTCGAAAAATATGGATTCCCGGCCGCCGCAATTCTCACCGATTGGGCGGCCATTGCCGGCACCGAACTTGCCGCCTTCACCGCTCCCGAACGCTTGAAATGGCCGCGCAAGGCTTCATCCGACACGGACGGCGGGGGTCAGGGCGCGACCTTGATCCTGCGTGTCGATGGCCCGCGCGCCCTCGAAGTCGAGCATTTGCGGCCTCGGCTCATCGAACGCATCAATGCCAGCTTCGGCTATCGCGCCGTGGCCGACATCCGGGTGTTGCAGGCGCCGCTGATAGCGCCGCGACGCGCCCAAGACGCGCGCAATGCCGCCTCAGCCGGCGAACACGGCCGTCTTCGCCGGTCTCAAGGAAGACCGCGTGAAGGAAGCGCTGGCCCGCATCGCGGCCGGAATCGAAGCCGCCCGCCAAAAAAACACGCCGATATCGTCTCGTCATTGAACATGGCGTCGCGCAAATGCGACTAAGCAAAGACATGGAGCCCCGTTCGTACTCCATCGGAGCGAAAAAGGCCCTGGGTTTCACGCCGATGTCATCGCCGCCGCCACGGCCATACTCGACAGCGCCCGCATCTCGCCCTATGTGTTTCATAGATCATGTAGCCTATGCCGCGCCCCGATGCTGAGGAGGCCGTCAACCGCTTGAAGGAGATGCACTTGTTTATCCCGTTCTCTTCCCCGATCGCGATCGCCTCCCGCCGCGCGCTTCTCAGCGCAGGCGCTGCGATGCTGTTCGCCGCCGCCACCCTCGCTTTCGCGCCGTCCGATGCACGCGCCCAGGCGCCGCTCAAGGCCGATGTCGATGTCGCCGAGCTGATGAAAACGGGCGAGTTGCCCGACAATGTGCTGGGCAAGGCCGACGCGCCATTCACCATCGTCGAATATTCCTCCATGACTTGCCCGCATTGCGCCGCCTTCCATAAGGACGTGCTGCCCAAGCTGAAGGAAAAATACATCGATACCGGCAAGGCGAAATATATCGTCCGCGAATTCCCGCTGGACAATGTCGCCGCCGCCGCATTCATGCTCGGCCGCTGTGTCGATCAGGCGAAATATTTCGACTTCATCGACCTGCTCTATGCCAACCAGGAAGAGTGGGCCTTCAAGGATAACCCGATCCCCGGCTTGCAGAAATTCGCCAAGCAGGTTGGCTTCACCGAGGAGCGCTTCAACGAGTGCATCAAGGACGAGAAGCTGCTTGAAGCACATCGAATGGGTGCGGGAACGCGGCAGCAAGCAGTTCACTGTCAAGGCGACGCCGACCTTCTTCATCAACGGCGTAAAGCTCAAAGGCGTCGATCTGGAATTTTTCGAAAAGATCATGGGCACGGACGGCAAGAGCTGAACCGAAATCTGCCATTCTGGCGGGCTAAGGTTCTCGCCTGGACGGCCGAGCGTTCAAACGGGGCGGCAAAGCATGGTTGCAAAGCGTAGGTCTGTTTTGTCGCGAGCGTTTCGCGTGACTTTGATTGGCGGGGCCATCGGCCTTGCGGCGGCGGTGTCCGGTTGTGCCGGGGGCCTGTCGTCGGACGAACTGGCGGCGGGTTCGGCGGCGAAGGTCAAGGTCACGCCTGCCGAATTGGCCAAGGCCGGCCCCCTGGGCGAGAAGACGCTCGGCCAGGCTGGCGCTTCGGTGACCGTCATCGAATACGCCTCGCTCGGCTGCCCCATCTGCGCCGTCTTCCACCAAAAGGTGTTTCCGCAATTCAAGAAGGCCTATATCGACACCGGCAAGGTGTTCTACATCTACCGCGAATTTCCCATCGGCCCCACGCCGGCCGCTGCTGCTGAAGCCGCGCGCTGCGTCCCGGAGAAGCATTATTTCCGCGTCAACGACAAGTTCATGGCCACAAAAGGCCAATGGAACGCGCGCCAGCCGGATCGCGACCTGCTCTATAAAATTGTGCAGGACACCGGCGTGAAGCGCGCGGAGTTTGACAGCTGCATGGCGAATCAAAACATTAAGGATGGGATAGTTTGGGTCAAACAGCGGGGGCGGGAGTTCGGCGTGCAAGGTACGCCGACCTTCTTCATCAACGGCCAGCATGTGCGCGGCGTTCTGAGTTATGACGAGATGCGCAAATTGATCGACCAGCATCTCCAGTCCGCCGCCAAGCCAGCGTAATCCCCTGCCTGCTCAGCTGAGGCGCTTGCCTTGGCGAGCGTCAAGCGCTGGTACGTGCCAGCGAGCATGAGGGATTGCCAGTGCAGATTACCCGCTTACGCCTTTTAGGCTTCAAGTCCTTTGTCGAGCCGACCGAGCTGATGATCGAGCCCGGCCTGACGGGCGTCGTCGGTCCCAATGGCTGCGGCAAGTCCAACCTGCTCGAAGCGCTGCGCTGGGTGATGGGCGAGACCTCCTACAAGAATATGCGCGGCGGCGCGATGGACGACGTGATCTTCGCCGGCACCGATCTGCGCCCGTCGCGCAATATGGCCGAAGTCAGCATGATGCTGGACAACAAGAGCGCGCCGCGCGCCGGCCGAATTCAACGACAGCGACACGCTGGAAATCTCCCGCCGCATTCAGCGCGAGGCCGGGTCGATCTACAAGGTCAACGGCAAGGACGTGCGCGCCCGCGACGTGCAGCTGCTGTTCGCCGACGCCGCGACCGGCGCGCGCAGCCAGGCGCTCGTGCGCCAGGGCCAGATCAGCGAGATCATCAGCTCCAAGCCGCAGGACCGCCGCCGCATCATCGAGGATGCCGCCGGGATCGCCGGTCTGCATGGCCGCCGCCACGAGGCCGAGCTGCGCCTGAAAGGCGCCGAGAGCAATATCGAGCGGCTGAAGGACGTGATGGGCCAGCTCGGCACGCAATTGCAGAGCCTGAAGCGGCAGGCGCGGCAGGCGCAGCGCTACAAGGAAATTTCCACCGAGCTGCGCCGCTACGAGGCCATCCAGGCGCATCTGCAATGGACGTCGGCGTCCGGCCAGGTGGCGTCGGAGGAGGCCGCGCTGCTGGACGCGACACGCTCCGTCGGGCAGCTCACCCAGGCCGAGTCGGCCGCGTTGCGCGCCCAGTCGGAAATCGCCGATACGCTCCAGCCCATGCGCGAGGAGGAGGCGACCCGCGCCGCCGTGCTGCACCGGCTCGAGGTCGAGCGGCAAACGCTGGAGCGCGAGGAAGAGCGCTCCAAGCAGCGTTATGGCGAGTTGGAAACACGGCTCGCGCAGCTTCAGAAGGACATCGATCGCGAGACCGACGCGATCGGCGAGGCGAAGGAGCTGCTGAAGAAACTCGACCAGGAAGAGGAAGAGCTGCGCGCATCGAGCGAGGACGACGCAGCCGCCCGCGAGATCATGCAGGAAGGCGTCGCGGACGCGGCCGAGGCACTGAGCGCAGCCGATGCTGCGCTGCAGACCGCCATCCTCGAAGACGCCGACGCCCGCGCCCGGCGCGCCCAGGCCGAAGCGCGCATTCAGGAGAGCGCCACGCGGACCGCGCGCCTCGCGGCCCAGCTTGCCGATGTCGAGCGCCAGATCACCGCGCTCGGCGGATCGCAGGGCGGGCTCGCCGACATGGACGCGCTGCGGGAGAAGGTCGACCGCTTCGCCGAGGAGCTCGAGGTGGTCGAGGCGCAGACGGCGGACGCCGAAGCCGCACTTCCCGAAGCCCGCGCCCGCGAGAAGGACGCGCGCGAGGCGGCCAGCCAGGCCCGTCTCAAGGCGCGCCAGCTCGAAACCGAGGTCGCGACCCTGGTCAAGCTGCTGATGCCCGATGCCAGCGCCAAATGGCGCCCGGCGGTGGACGCCGTCCGCGTTTCGCCCGGATACGAAGTCGCGCTGGGCGCCGCCTTGACCGACGATCTCGAAGCCGGGCTGGATGCGACCGCGCCTGTCCGCTGGACCATCATCGCAGGCGAGGGCGACCCTGCCCTGCCCGAAGGCGCCGCCCCCCTCAGCGGCGTCGTGAAAGGCCCGGAGGAACTGGCCCGGCGGCTCGCGCAGATCGGCGTCGTCGACCGTGCCCAGGGGGCGAAACTGCAGGCCGCACTGAAACCCGGCCAGCGGCTCGTCAGCCGCGAAGGCGACGTCTGGCGCTGGGACGGGTTCATCTCGGCGGGTGATGCTCCGACGTCCGCCGCCAAGCGTCTCGCCGAGCGCAACCGGCTTGGCGCGCTCGAAGAGCAGGTCGCGGCCTATGTCGCCGCCGCCGAGGAGGCCGAGCAGGCACGGGAAGCCGCAAGCGAGGCGGTCAACCGCGCCCAGCAGGAGGAAAAGCTGCTTCGCGACCGCTGGCGCCGCCTGCAAGGCGAAGCCGCCGCCGCGCGCGACACGCTCGCCAAGGCGGAGCGCGTCAACCAGGAGCACAACGCAAAGCTGGGAAGCCTCACCGAAGGCGCCAAGCGCTTCGCCGAAGCACGCGAGGAAGCCGCCGCGCAGCAGGCCGAGGCCGAGGCGCAGCTCGCCGCCCTTGCTCCCGCCGCCGACCTCGACGCGCGGCTGCAGCACTGCCTCGCCAACGCTTCGGCTCGGCGCAGCGCCTTCACCGAGGTCAAATCGCGCGCCGACGGCATCGAGCGGGAAATCCGCGCGCGCCAGACGCGCCTTGAAGCGATCGCGGCCGAACGCCACCGCTGGCTAGGGCGTGACGGCAGCGCCGAAAAGCAGATCGCCACGCTGCATGATCGGCTTGGCGAGGTTCGCCAGGAGATGAGCAGCCTCGCGGAGCTGCCGGCGAAAATCGAGGCGAGGCGGCAGAAAATCCTCAACGAATTGAGCCAGGCTGAAGAGGCGCGGCGTCAGGCCGCCACCCGTCTCGCCGAGGCGGAGCACGCGGTGCGCGACCATGAGCGGGCGCTCCGCGAAGCCCAGGGCTCGCTCGGCAAGGCCCGCGAGGACCGAGCCCGCATCGAGGCGAGGATGGAAGCCGCGCGTGAAAAGCGCCGCGATCTGGCGCGTATCATCCGGGAGACCTTCGAGTGCTCAGCCGAGGACTGTCTCGCCGTTGCGGGCGTCGACACGGCCAAACCGCTGCCGCCGCATGACGAGGCCGAGCAGGCCATCATCAAGCTGAAGGCGGACCGCGAACGCCTGGGCGGCGTCAATCTGCGCGCCGAGGAAGAGGCCGAGGCCCTGGGCGCGGAATTCGACGGGCTGGAGAAGGAGCGCGCCGATCTGGAAGAGGCGATCGCCAAGCTGCGCCAGGGCATTCTCGGCCTGAACAAGGAGGGCCGCAAGCGCCTGCTCGACGCTTTCGAGACCGTGAACGGCCATTTCCAGCGCCTGTTCAAGGTGCTGTTCGGCGGCGGCGAGGCGGAATTGCAGCTCATCGAACACGACGACCCGCTCGAGTCCGGCCTCGAAATCCTCGCCCGCCCGCCCGGCAAGAAGCCGCAAGTGCTGACCCTGCTGTCCGGCGGCGAGAAGGCGCTCACCGCGCTCGCCCTCATCTTCGCCGTGTTCCAGACCAACCCCTCGCCGATCTGCGTGCTCGACGAGGTCGACGCCCCGCTCGACGACGCCAACGTCCACCGCTTCAACGCGATGCTGGACGAGATGACCAAGACCACCGACACGCGCTTCCTCGTCATCACCCACAATCCGATCACCATGGCCTGCATGAGCCGCCTGTTCGGCGTGACGATGCAGGAGAAGGGGGTGAGCCAGCTGGTTTCGGTGGATCTGCAGACGGCGGAGCGGTTCCGGGAGGCGGGTTGAGTTTCTTGGTTGATCTTAATCTCGCGATCGGTCTCTTACTTCGCGCCGTGAAGCGATAATTCGGCGCGATGAGCAAATTTTCATCTTCTAATATCGCGGCAAGATCGCCAAGGCCGATCGCGGTGCCGCATCTTCGATCGGCTTGAGGCAAAGTTCGCGGCGCGATTAATGTCATTCGGCATCGACATCGACGGTATTCCGACCGGGCAGTCGGCTGCCACGACTGGCTGAACGATGCGGATTGCGTGACGCGGCCCTCGGTGAGCTTGCATCTCGATCGGCCATGGCTGGACAGATCGCGCGATCGAGGCTGGTCATCGGCGGCTCGACAAGCCGAACTGATTTCGTGACGCATCGAGCTGGGGCGACGAGCTCGCGCAGGATTCCGCTGGCCCGCGTTGATCGATGGAGCACAATTTCACGCGCAGGCGACGATGCCGGAAAGCCTAAAGCCGCTCACGAGACGATCAACGCGTCATTCGTCGAGCAGGCACGGAATTTCAATGATGCACTTGCCCGACTGCTCGAGTCGTGGATCAGCATCTTAGCCGCGATGGATCGCCGAAGATATCCGGAGCCAGGACGCCTGCAACGCCGAAGTCCGAGTATGAGGATAAGGCGCCCGTCGGTGCGCAGTTCACGGGCATTGCACGCGGTCAATCGGTCGCTTTCTCACCGGACGGGCGCTTCGCCCTCTCGGGGAGCGGGGACGAACGCTCAAGCTGTGGGACGTAGGCACCGGCAAGGAGCTGCGTAGCTTCACTGGGCATTCAAACGCATCACTCTGTCGCTTTCTCGCCGGACGGACGCTTCGCCCTCTCGGGAACCGATGACGAAACTGAAGCTGTGGGAACCGGCCTCGGCAAGGACTGCGCAGTTTTACGGGACATTCGGATCTGTCGGTCGGTCGCCTTCTCGCCGGACGGGCGTTTGCCTCTCGGAAGCGACGATCACGACAATTAAGCTGTGGGAGGCGGGTACGGGAAGGAGCTACGCAGCTTCACGGGACATTCGGCATGCGGTTCGCTCGGTCGCCTTCTCGCCGGACGGGCGCTTCGTCCTCTCGGGAGGCGGCGACAAGACGCCCAAGCTGTGGGACGTGGGCACAGGGAAAAAGCTGCGCAGCTTCGCGGGGCATTCGGATGGTGTCTACTCGGTCGTCTTCTCCCGGACGGGCGCTTCGCCCTCTCGGGAAGCATGGACACGACGCTCAGGCTCTGGGACGTCGGCACGGGGAAGGAGCTGCGCAGCTTCGCTGGGCATTCGAAGGGTCTACTCGGTCGCCTTCTCGCCAGACGGGCGCTTCGCCCTCTCGGGCAGCGATGACACACGCTCAAGCTGTGGGATTGAGACGGCGAAAGAGCTGCATAGCTTCGCTGGGCATTCGGATCTATTCATGTCTGTCGCTTTCTCGCCAGATGGGTTATCGGCCCTCTCGGGAAGCCATGACGAGACTCTAAAACTATGGCGACGTCTCCGAATGGCCGCAAGCCAAATAGCGCTCGGCTCCGCGGTACCGCAAAGGACGAATGATCACCATCCGCGATCTCACCCCCGACGATCTGGACGCCGTCACCCGAATCTACGCCCATGCGGTCCTGCACGGCACCGCGACGTTCGAAGAGACCGCGCCTTCGAGCCGAGGAGATGGCGCGCCGATACGATAAAGTCCGTGCGCTCGGCCTGCCATGGCTTATCGCCGAAGCGGACGGCGCGGTCGCTGGCTATGCCTATGCGGCGCCGTTCCGGGAGCGGTCTGCATACCGGTTCACGCTGGAGGACTCGGTCTATGTCGATCCAGCGCATCATCGGCGTGGCGCTCGGGCGTGCCTTGCTGGCCGAACTGATCGCCCGCTGCGAAACACTCGGCTACCGGCAGATGATCGCTGCAATCGGCGACAGCGGCAATCACGCCTCAATCGCGCTGCACAGCGCGCTCGGCTTCCGCGAGGTCGGCGTCTACCGGACGGTGGGGATGAAATTCGGGCGCTGGCTGGATGTCGTGCTGATGCAGCGCAGCCTCGGCGAGGGCGGTCTGAGCTTGCCGCTTTAGCTGGCTACTGACGAAATCACGGAGCGCCTGTTTCTTGTCATTCCCGCGTAAGCGGGAATCCAGTAAACGATTGAATCGGCGGTGGAATACTGGATCCCCGCTTTCGCGGGAATGACGCAGGGGTCGCGGACATGAAGAGGCTTCCACTTTCACGGCTCATGATCTAATCTCTCCGCAGAATTCCAAGCGCCGGCCTTACCCCCCGCGCCTTTCCTCCGAGATCATCATGGCTAAGCCCCCAGGCGGGGATCGCGGGCCCCGCGACGAACCCGATTACAGCGACATCAAGGGCCGTCTCGACAAGCTCGGCGGCAAGCTCGACCAGGTCCAGGGCCGCAATCCCGCCAAGCCCGAAGGCGACCAGGCGGCGCGCGGCAGGGCCATGAGCTTTGCCTTCCGGCTGGCGACGGAAATGGTGGCCGGCGTGTTCGTCGGCGGGTTCCTGGGCTGGGGCCTCGACCGCCTGCTGGGGACTGCGCCGATATTACTCATTGTATGTTTGCTTTTGGGGGTTGCCGGAGGGCTGCTCAATTCGGTAAGAGCAGCACAACGGATGCAAAAAGACCTTCAAAGTGATCGATAGGTGACGGGCGTGACAGCGCAAGACTTGGACAGTTGCACAGGCGGATACGCATGACGCCGCCGCTCCGCATGCGGCGGAGGCGGCGCACGGCGCTGCGCATGGTGGCGGCACCGGCATCGATCCGATGCACCAGTTCGAGATCAAGCGCTTCGTCTCGCTGGAAATCTTCGGCGTCGACGCCTCTTTTACCAATTCGGCGCTGTTCATGCTGATCGCCGTCGGGCTGGTCAGCCTGTTCATGATCTACGCCATGCGCGGCCATTCGCTGGTGCCCGGACGCCTGCAATCGATGGCTGAGCTGTCCTATGAATTCGTCGCCAACATGGTGCGGGAAAACACCGGCACGGAAGGGATGAAATATTTCCCCTTCATCTTCACGCTGTTCATCTTCATCCTGGCGCTGAACATGCTCGGGATGGTCCCCTATTCCTTCACCGTCACCAGCCACATCGTCGTGACCTTCGCGCTGGCGCTGATGGTCTTCCTGTTCGTGGTGATCATCGGCTTCGTCAAAAACGGTGTGGGCTTTCTGAAACTGTTCGTGCCCTCAGGCGTGCCGGTGTTGATGCTGCCCTTGATCGCGGTGCTGGAACTCTTCTCGTTTCTCATCCGGCCGATCAGCCTTTCGGTGCGGCTGTTCGCCAACATGATGGCCGGGCACATGATGCTGAAGGTGTTCGCCGCCTTCGTCGTCGGCCTCGGCCTCTTGGGCGGCTGGGCGCCGCTCCTGTTCATGGTGGCGTTCACGGGGCTGGAAGTCCTCGTCGCCTTCCTGCAGGCCTTCGTCTTCACCGTCCTGACCTGCATCTACCTCAACGATGCGCTTCATATGCATCACTAAAATTCACATTCGAATATCCAATCAAATCCAAGGAGACTGAACATGGACGCAGCAGCAGCAAAGCTCATCGGCGCGGGGATCGCCTCGACGGCTCTCATCGGCGCCGGGCTCGGCATCGGTAATATCTTCGGCAGCTATCTCGCGGGCGCCCTGCGCAACCCGTCGGCCGCTCCCGGCCAGTTCCCGAACCTGCTCCTCGGCTTCGCGCTCGCCGAAGCGACCGGTCTGTTCGGACTGATCGTTGCGCTCATCATTCTGTTCGTATTCTGAGCGTATTCTGCCGAAGAATGACCCTGTTTTCGCCATTTCCGGCGGGTCTTAGCGAGCCTTTGCCGCAATCGATGAGGCAGACATGCACCAGTTGAACATCAACGATTTCGCGCCGCAATTGATCTGGCTCGCGATCTCCTTCGTGCTGCTCTACCTGATCATGTCGCGCCTCGCCTTGCCGCGCGTGGGACAAATTCTCGAAGAGCGCAGCAGCCGCATCGCCGGCGACCTCGCGACTGCGGCCAAGCTGCGCGAAGATACGGAAAAGGCAATTGCCGAATACGAACAGGCACTTGCGGATGCGAAGGCGCGGGCTCAGGGCATCGCCCGCCAAGCCCGCGACGAAATGACACGTGACATTGAACGTCAGCGAGCCGAAGTCGATCAGACGATCGCGGCGCAAACGGCGGATGCTGAAAAACGCATCAATACGATGAAAGAAGCCGCATTGACCCACGTCGGAGAGATCGCGACCGATACGGCGGAAGCTCTGGTTGCCCGTTTACTAGGCAAAACCGTCGATCGTTCAGAGTTGCAGGGCGCCGTAAATGAAGCGCTTGGAAAGTGACGAAGGTGTGATATGTTTGCTGCTCCCGAACTTTGGGTTCTTGTGTCCTTCGTCCTCTTCGTAGCGCTTCTCGTGTATTATAAAATACCTAATAAAGTGGCTAAAGCATTGGATGATCGTGCCGGCAAGATCCACGCCGAGCTCGAGGAGGCACGTCGCCTTCGCGAGGAAGCTCAGACGATCCTGGCCGATTACCAGCGCAAGCAACGAGACGCCGAAAAAGAGGCTGAAGACATTATCGCGATGGCGCGGAGAGAGGCGCGGTTTTACGCAGAAGAGTCGCGTAAGGCACTCAATGAGTCCTTGCAGCGGCGCGTGAAGCTCGCCGAGGAAAAGATCGCGCGTGCCGAGGAGCAAGCGGTTCAAGACATCCGTTCAAGATCAGTCGATGCGGCGGTGGCCGCGGCTGAGATGCTGATCGCGCGCGAACTCAAAGGTAAATCGGCGGAAGACTTGGTGGACAAGAGCATCAGAGATGTCGCCGCCAAGTTGAATTAAGCTGAGGCTTATTGGCCCAGGTCTCGTGGGAGGAGAGGAACTAACCGGGTTCTATGAGCCCGGTTTTTTCCTTTTCGGCTCGGGTTTCCGGCGAATTAGTCGCTGGGTCGCAGCGCTGAGCCGCGATTAACTGTGTGAACACCCTTTCTACCCAGCGCCGCGCGGGGAGACCCGGTTCTCCGCCGTTTACCGGATATCCGCTCGCGCATTGATCTCAGGCAAGCCGTCGCGGCGCATCATTCAATTATCGCTCTGCATAGCAGTCCCGATAAGAACACTCAGCGCCTTCGCCCGATCGTGAGCAGATAATCCCGCTTCACATGCAGCCCCGCCGGGACGGCATAATGCTCATGGAATGCGTCGACATCCCGCTTAAGCGCCTCTGCACGATCCGCAGGGAGGCTCGCGGCGAGCTGACGTAAAGGGCCAAAGCCACGGACATACCAATCCCAAATGGCGTCGCTACTGGGGTGGTACGCATGGTTTACGGCATATTCGAACGTCAATTCGAACGCATGGCCGAGCAAACTTTCGACATGGGAGGGATCGCCCCATGCCAGCGGCGATGCAGGCGGTGGCGGCGCATCGGCGTGCTTGCCGAGGATGCCGAAAAAATCCGCGACCGACCCCTCGGGCGCCCAGGTCGCCAGCGCAAGACGGCCACCCGACTTGCAGACGCGGCCCAATTCGGCCGCAGCCTGCGTCTGGTCGGCCGCGAACATCACGCCGAATGTGGAGATGACGCCGTCGAAAGTGCCGTCCGGGAAGGGCAAACGCTCCGCATCTGCAAGATGAAACGCGATCGGTGGCCGGACATGGGCGGAAAGTTCGCGCGCCGCCGCCAGCAGCCCATCGGCGATATCGACGCCCGTGACGTCAGCACCCATGCGCGCCGCATTGCGGGCAGACCATCCGGTGCCGGTCGCGACGTCCAGGATACGGTCGCCCTTATGCGGATCAAGCCGCTGCGCCGCATGCTTCAGCGCGTCCGAAATCGCAAAACTGACATCGTCATAATCCTTGCCGCCCTGGTCCCACATTGTCGCCGCGGCCCTGTGGTGGGACAGAACAGCATCGTTGCTTGTGCTCATATTTGGCCTCGCTGCATGCCGATTGGAACGTCGGCGCAGATTAAGGCCGCTCTGCCTGAAAATATGCTCCATTTTCTGTAGTATCGCGCGCCCTCGAGGCACGCGTATCATTGTCCTGCGGCATGCTGGAGAGCGTGATGAAGTCTTACGGACAGTTTTGTCCCGTTGCCAAGGCGGCGGAAGTCTTTTGCGAGCGGTGGACGCCGCTGATCCTGCGCGATCTCGCAATTGGAGCGACGCGCTTCTCGGAATTGCAGCGCGGCGTACCGCTCGCCTCACCCACCTTGCTCTCGCAGAGGCTGAAGCAGCTGGAAAAGGAAGGCATCGTGCTGCGGCGCATGGCGCCGGGCGGCGGCGTCTGGACCTATCATCTCAGTCCGGCGGGGGAAGAGCTTGCGTCCGTCGTCCTGTCGCTCGGGGTCTGGGGCCAGAAATGGTCGCGCCGTGAACTGGCACAGCACGAGGTCGATCTCGGCCTGCTCCTATGGGCGATGGAGCGCGGCGCCAAACCCGATGCGTTCGGTCCCGAGCGCACTGTCATCGAGCTGACATTCACCGATCAGATTGAGAAAAAGCGCTATTGGTGGTTCTTGAACGAGGCAGGCCGATGCGAGCTCTGCCTCAAGGCGCCGGACCGCGACGCCGACCTGTTTGTCGAAACCACCCTGCCGGACATGATCTATATCTGGCGCGGCGACCTCCCCATGGCGCAGGCGATTGATGCAGGACGCCTCTCGGTCGACGGGACCAGCCAGCTGCGCCAAGCGTTCAGCCGCTGGCTCAGCATCAGCCCGCTCGCTCACGTGGAATCGATGCGCGAGGACGCTTAGCGCATCGGACCAAAAAGTGCGCAGCGGTTTTTGGACAAATCCGATGCGCAAACAAATGGATAGAGCGGCGCTACCGATTCTGATAAAGGGTCCGCCGCTCTAAGGCTCGAGCACCCAAGAAAAAGCCGCTGGCTCTAACACCAGCGGCTGCTTATTTGATCGGTAATGATTGAGGCGAACGCTACGCAACCTCAACGCAACTCACGCAACCAAGCCGCACGGCACGCTTACGCAACCAACGTCAATAACAAGGCGTGGCTGTCGCCTCGCAACTGTTCAGCGCACCTACCCGCGTGCAGGAGATGTGCGCATTGCGAGCCCGACCCCAATTGGCATATTGGTCGCCGTGAACGAAGCGCGTTTCGCGAGTCCAGGCAAACCGGGCGCTGTTGCGCGCAAACCCCAGGACCAGATTGCGCTTGCCGACCGCACGGATGAGAGGGGCACAGCTACCGGCAGTGTACGAGCCGTTGTGGCTCTGGTGATTATACCGGCTGGTCACGCCGTTATCATCGTCGTCATTGCTGCTGGGGCTCTGCTGATCATACTCGCTGATCGCGCCGTTATCGTCGTCGTCATTGCTGCTGAGGCTTTGCTGATCATACTCGATGGTGGCGCCGTTATCGCGGTCGTCATTGACGCTGGGGCTCTTCCGATCGTACTCGCTGGTGGCGCGGTTATCGTCGTCATTATCATAGAGGCCGCCAGCTTGTGCGCCCGGCGCGATGGCAAGCATGCCGGCAAAAGCAAGTGCTGTGATCGTCGAAAATTTATTCATTGTATTCTCCCTAACTCGCCCGGGGTGCGCCGGTCGAGCGCCATGGTATTCAAACCAAGGCCACCATAGCTGGTCGAAACTGAACGCGATAAAGTCGCAGCGTTCATCTGGAATTAATCGTTTGGGCACGGTGCGCCCGCAGATAGCCGAGCGCCGGTCCGGCGAACGGGCAACAGCAGGCGGCGCCGAGCTCAATCGGCGGCTTTGCTTTGAGCGGGCGTGAAACGCAAGACCGGCTGCCGCGCCGCGCGCGTTTCATCGAGGCGGCGGCGCGGAGCGAAATGCGGCGCGCCCTTGAACCGCTCCGTGTCTCCCTGCCGAGCCGCGCGGGCGAGCGAGCGCAGCGCGCCGACGAACTGGTCGAGGCTCTGCTTCGAATTCCAATTCGGTCGGCTCGATCAGCATCGCTCCATGCACGACCAGCGGGAAATATACCGTCATCGGGTGGAAACCTTCGTCGATCATCGCCTTGGCGAAGTCGAGCGTCGACAGGCCCGTGCCTTTCAGAAACACGTCGTCGAACAGCACTTCATGCATGCAGACGCGATCGCCGAACGGCTGCGTCATCACATCCTTGAGCCCGGCGCGGATGTAATTGGCGTTGAGCACCGCGTCTTCGGAGGCTTGCCGCACCCCGTCGATGCCAAAACTGAGCATGTAGGACAAGGCGCGTACGAACATGCCCATCTGGCCATGGAACGCGACGAGCCGGCCAAAGGGCCGGTCTTCGCCGCCGGCTCGCATGGTCCTCCACAAGCGCGAATTCGCCATTCTCCTCGCGGATCAGCGGGAGCGGCGCGAAGGGCGCAAGGCTCTCCGAAAACACCACCGGTCCGGCGCCTGGACCGCCGCCGCCATGCGGCGTCGAAAACGTCTTGTGCAGATTGATATGCATCGCATCGACGCCGAGGTCGCCGGGGCGGACCTTGCCCGCGATGGCGTTGAAATTGGCGCCGTCGCAATAAAGATAGGCTCCTGCTTCGTGCAGTACGGCGGCGATGTCGGCGATCTCCGGCTCGAACAGCCCGCAGGTGTTCGGGTTGGTGATCATCATCGCGGCGACGTCAGGGCCGAGCACATCGCGCACGGCCTGCGCGCATACAGTGCCGTCAGCTTTCGCGGCGACCGCCCGCACCTGGAAGCCGAGCAGCGCCGCGGTCGCCGGGTTGGTGCCATGCGCTGAATCGGGCACCAGCACGACACGGCGCTTATCCGCCTCGCCGCGCGCTTCGAGCGCCGCGCGGATCGCGATCATGCCGCAAAGTTCGCCATGCGCGCCGGCCTTGGGCGACAGCGCCACCGCCGGCATGCCCGTCAGCTTCATCAGCCAGTCGGACAGCATCGCCATCAGCTCGATGGCGCCCTGGACTGTCTTTTGCGGCTGCAGCGGATGGATGTCGCCGATGCCGGGCAGCCGCGCCATCTTCTCGTTCAGGCGCGGATTGTGCTTCATCGTGCAGGAGCCGAGCGGGAAGATGCCGCTGTCGATCGAGTAGTTCTTCTGACTCAGCCGCACATAATGGCGCATCGGCTTCCGGCTCGGTGAGGCCGGGCAGGCCGATGGCGTCGCGCCGCTCCATATCGCCGAGGCGGCTTTCGAACGGCTCCGGCTCCTCGAAATCGACGCCGGACGTTTCCAGCGCGCCGATCTCGAAAATCAGCGGCTCCTCGATCTGCAGGCCGCGATTGCCGGTGTGCGTTCCGGGCTCGCCCGCCTTGGCGAAGAATTTGGTCGTCATCTCGGTCATGCAAGCACCTTGGCGAGCGCGGCGGCATAGGCCTCGCGGTCAGCGGATGTGTTGATTTCGGTGGCGGCGACGATGATCAGATCGTCGAGCGCCGCTTCGCCGGGGAAGAGCCGCGAGGCGGGAACGCCGCCGATCACGCCTTCATCGACCAGCGCGTCGATGACTTCCGCGCCGGGACGCGGCGTCCGGATGGTGAATTCATTGAAGAATTGCGGCGTGACGATTTCGACGCCCGGCACCTTGCCGAGCAGGTCGGCAAGCGCCACCGCATTGGCATGATTGAGCCGCGCCAGCTTGCGTAAGCCCGCTTCGCCGAGCAGCGTCATATGCGCGGTGAAGGCAAGCGAGCAAAGGCCGGAATTGGTGCAGATATTGCTGGTCGCCTTATCGCGGCGAATATGCTGCTCGCGCGTCGACAGCGTCAGCACGAAGCCGCGCTTGCCTTCCTCGTCCACCGTCTCGCCGCAAAGCCGGCCGGGCATCTGCCGCAGGAATTTCTGCCGCGCGGCGAACAGCCCGATATAGGGGCCGCCGAAATTCAGCCCGTTGCCGATGGACTGCCCCTCCGCCGCGACGATGTCGGCGCCCATCGAGCCGGGCGAGCGCAGCGCGCCGAAGGACACCGCCTCCGTCACCACGACGATCAGCAGCGCGCCCTTTTCATGCGCCAGTTCGGCAAGCGCGGTGACATCGCGCACGCCGCCGAACACGCCGGGAAGCTGCACGACGACGCAGGAGGTTTCCGCATCGATCGCGTCCGAAAAATCCTGATCGGGGCCGGGCGGCAGCGCCACGACCTCAAAGCCGGAATAGCGGCTGATCGTTTCGATCACCGCGCGGTAATGCGGATGCAGGCCGCCGGACAGAACCGCCTTGCCGCGCTTGGTGATGCGGTGCGCCATCAGCACGCCCTCGGCGGCGGCCGTCGAGCCGTCATACATCGAGGCGTTGGCGACTTCCATGCCGGTCAGCGCCGCGACCTGCGTCTGGAACTCGAACAGATATTGCAGCGTGCCTTGCGCGATCTCCGGCTGATAGGGCGTGTAGGCCGTCATGAATTCGGAGCGCTGGATGATGTGATCGACGCTGGCCGGCACATGATGCTTATACGCGCCGCAACCGACGAAGAACGGCACCGAGCCCGCCGGAATGTTCCGCGCCGCCAGCTTGCCCAGCGCCCGCTCGACCGCCAGCTCGCTTTGATGCGCCGGAAGCCCTTCGATGCCATCCAGAAGAAATCTGGCGGGCACGGCCTCGAACAGCGCATCGACATCCGAAACGCCGATCTCGGCCAGCATCTGCCGGCGCTCATCCGCCGTATGGGGAAGATAGCGCATCAGTCGACCGTCTCCAGATAATCGGCATAGGCCTCGGCGGACATCAGCGCATCCAGCTCGCGCAGATTGCCGACGCGGATTTTCAGGAACCAGGCGTCGCCTTCCGGATCCTTGTTGACCAGTTCAGGGTTCGCAACGATCGCCTCGTTCACTTCGACGACCTCGCCGGTCACCGGCGCATAAACCTCGCTGGCGGCCTTCACCAATTCCACCACCGCCGCTTCCTGCCCCTTGCTCAGCACCTTGCCGATCGCGGGCAATTCCACGAACACGATGTCGCCGAGCTTGTCCTGGGCATATTCGGAAATGCCGACCGTGCCGACACCTCCTTCGACGCGAATATATTCGTGATCGCTCGTATATTTGATGTCAGCCATTTTTCGTTCCTGACTTGGTCTTGCGGTAGTAGCGATGCGGGGTGAAGGGCATGGAAACGATGGTTGCCGGATGCGGAGTGCCGCGAATGATCACTGCAAGCCGCGTGCCGATCGCCGCGTGGGGCGTTGCGACATAGCCCATCGCGATAGGGCCGCCGACGCTCGGCGCGAAGGAGCCGCTGGTGACGCGGCCCAGCGGCTCGCCGTTTTCGGAGATGATTTCGCAGCCCTCGCGAGCGGGCGCGCGACCGTCAAAGCGCAAACCGACGCGGCGCCGGATCGGACCGTCGCGCAATTCGCGCTGAATGCGCTCGGCGCCGGGAAATCCACCCTCATCGCGGCGGCGTTTGCCGATCGACCAGACCAGTTCCGCTTCAACGGGCGAGGTTGTCTCGTCGATGTCGTGGCCGTAGAGGCAGAGGCCCGCTTCCAGCCGGAGCGTGTCACGGGCGCCGAGGCCGACGGGCTTCACCAAGGGGTTGGCCAGCAATGCGCGCGCCACATCCTCGGCCCGCGCGGATGCCACGGAAATCTCATAGCCGTCCTCGCCCGTATAGCCAGACCGGCTGATATGGCAGTCAATGCCGTCGAATTCGGCGCTCGAAGCTGTCATGAAGGCGAGATCGGCGGCTTGGGGGCAGTGTTCGGCCATCACTCGCGCGGCCGCGGGACCTTGCAGCGCCAGCAGCGCGCGATCCTCCACCGGGGTAAGCGTTACGCCCTGCGGCAGATTCGCCGCCATATGCCGATAGTCCGCCTCCTTGCAGGCGGCGTTTACGACGAGCATC
Organism: uncultured Alphaproteobacteria bacterium; assembly: GCA_963842775.1. Taxonomy (GTDB): domain Bacteria; phylum Pseudomonadota; class Alphaproteobacteria; order Rhizobiales; family Rhodomicrobiaceae; genus R-RK-3. The sequence goes on from CAWJHQ010000004.1 coordinate 130,433, forward strand.
AGCCGGCCGTCATCTTCGGGAGCGACCGAGCGCGTAATCATCAGATCGTCGAGAATGCCGCCATCCTGATTGAGCAACTGCGTGTAGCGCTGCCGGCCGAGGCCAAGCGCGGCAACTTCGCCTGGCGTCAACGCTTCCAGTGCGGCGGCGGTGGCTGCGTGCCCCGGTCCGGTGATGAAGGCCTGCCCCATATGCGACACGTCGAAAAGCCCGGCAGCCTGCCGCGTATGCAGATGCTCCTTGATGAGGCCTTCCGGATAGGTGACCGGCATATCGTAGCCGGCGAATGGCACCATCTTGGCGCCAAGCTCCAGATGCAGGGCATGAAGCGGCGTGCGCTTCAGGTCGGCTTTGGTGGAATTCTGTTCAGGGCCGGCCATATCAGATCCGCAACGCAAAGTGGCTATCGATCCGGAACGGTCCGGACACCAAGCCCCCTCTGTCACGTGACCTGAGAGAATTCACTCCGTCACGGCGAGTGCCGGACGAAGCTTACCCCGTCGGTGAGCCTGGGCCCGCCCAAGCTGCTTTCCAGAGTGCCGTCTGCGTGCGGTCCTTTTGCCTGAGAGTTTCCGGGGCGGTTGCTCCTTCGGCGCCGGAATGAACCGGTCTCTCCCGCATACGTCGCGCGGCCTGAGCGCTATAAATAGCGATATTGTGTACGTGGCGCAATGAGCTACGGGACGGTTTTGCCCAGCTTCGACAGCTCAGCGCCGAACTCGAACTATCGGCGTTCGTCCGCTCGCCTAACGCTTTCCGACCGCGCTCTGATCGAATCCGACATAGACCCGATAGCGAGCACCGGGCGCGATGGGCAGAACGATCTCGCGCACCTCGGAGAAATATCCGGCGGTGCTGCCTGCAGGGACATTCACGACGACCCGCAGCTTTTCGGTCTTCACCGTTGCGCGGGTGCCGTCGAGCACAGTCACCTTGGCGGGCAGCGACAGCGTGCCTGGCTTGCCCATCGGGCCGAGCAGCACACGGCCGGAGAAACCGTATTTCACCGTAAGGCCCGAGGGTGCTGGGGCGCATTCCCGCGCGCTGTTGGTGATTTCGCCGCGATGCATCACCCCCAGGCTGTCGCCAGCCGTGCCCGGCGCATTAAAGGTGACGCTCCGGTCGCCGGCGGCAATGTCGAGGGTGGGGCAGCCGATGCTCGCGGTGGTCAGACCGCCGGCGTCGGGCTTGCCGGTCTGCGCAGCCGTCAGAAGATTCGCCTGGTTGACACCCGCCTCTGCGGGCTGCGCGGTCGCCGCAGTTGTTTCCTGCTTGTCCCCGCCGCCAAACAGGCCGCCCTTGAAGGGCGAGGTGAGCTGCGATACGCCGCAAGCGCCAAGCGCACCACAGATTGCGCCGACCGTGATCACGCGCAAAAAAATACGGTTAAAGGCCGCCAAAACCCTACCCCTCAATTTCCCCCGCGCATATTCGTCGCAAGCCCGCATTTCTGACTAGCGCCAGATTGCGGATACTGTGTGACGTGCTTATTGTTCTAGCTGCACCGAGTTTGCTAGAACCTGACACGCGGTGGGCATCCTGCCTCACGCCCCAAACATGCAAAGGCACTGTAAGAGCCTTATATGTTGACGGCAACACGTGATCGCCGCAGCTGGAACGAGGCCTGCCAATAATGACCGCTTCCCAAATAACTGAACGATCCGAGGAGCCGTCAGCCGGGAAACCGCCGCTGACGATCCTGCTCGCCGCGCCTCGCGGATTCTGCGCGGGCGTCGACCGGGCCATTCAGATTGTGGAGCTTGCTTTGCAGCGATTTGGCGCCCCTGTCTATGTGCGCCACGAAATTGTTCACAACCGGACGGTGGTAGAGGAGCTTCGCGCCAAGGGGGCTGTTTTCGTCGAAGAGCTGGACGAAATCCCTGACACGAACGCACCTGTGGTGTTTTCAGCCCATGGCGTCGCCAAATCCGTGCCGGAGGCAGCGGCCGCGCCGCAATCTGTTTCATCTCGACGCGACCTGCCCCCTGGTTTCGAAAGTTCACGTCCAGGTTGAGCAGCAATTCGCGCGCGGCCTGGAAACGCTGCTGATCGGTCATGCAAGGCATCCGGAAGTCGTCGGGACGATGGGGCAATTGCCGGACGGCGCGGTGAAACTCATCGAAACGGCCGCCGATGCCGAGGCATTCGTGCCGCGCGATCCGGAAAAGCTGGCCTATGTGACGCAGACCACGCTGTCCGTCGACGACACGCGCGAAATCATTGCCATTCTGCAGCGGCGCTTCCCCACCATCGCCGCGCCGCGCAAGAACGACATCTGCTATGCGACCTCCAACCGCCAGGACGCGGTGAAAGCCATCGCTCCGAGGGCCGACGCGCTTCTGGTCGTCGGCGCACCCAACAGCTCCAACTCGGTCCGCCTTGTCGAGGTCGCGCAAAAAGCGGGCTGCACCAATGCGATGCTTGTGCAAACCGTGCGCGATATCCCTTGGGAACGCCTGACGAATCTGCGCAGTCTGGGGCTCACGGCAGGCGCGTCGGCGCCAGAGCATCTCATTCAGGAAATCATCGCCGCATTCCGCGATGTTTACGACGTCTCAGTCGAGACCATCACCATGGCAACCGAAAACGTGACCTTCAAATTGCCCCGCGCGCTGCAAGACAGCGCGGCCTAGGCCTCCATGGCAGTCTATACCGAAGTTTCGGACGAGGAGCTGACGGAATTTCTGGCGCGCTACGATATCGGCTCTCTGGTGTCGTTCAAAGGCATCGCCGAAGGCGTGGAGAACAGCAATTACCTGCTGACGACCGAGAAGGGTCCCTTCTTTCTGACCCTGTATGAAAAGCGCGTGCTTCCCGGCGATCTGCCCTTCTTTCTCGGCCTGATGGACCATCTCGCCGCCCGGAACATCCCCTGCCCCACCCCGCTGCGCGATCGCTCGGGCGAAACCCTGCAGAGATTGGCGGGAAAACCAGCCGCGCTCATCTCATTCCTGCCGGGCTATTCAGTCCGCCGGCCCCGGGTCGAGCACTGCGCGCGGCTCGGCGAAGCGCTGGCCCGCTTTCACCTGGGCGGCAGCACGTTCCAGCAGCGGCGCGACAACGCTCTTGCACTGGAAGGCTGGGGGAAGCTGGTTGCCGCGACGAGCAGCCGGGCCGATGAACTCAATGAAGGGCTGGCCGGCGAGATCGCGGTGGAGTTTGCCTCTTTGCAAGGCAGCTGGCCGACCGGCCTTCCCGCCGGGATCATCCATGGCGACCTGTTCCCCGACAATGTGCTGTTCCTCGGCGACGATATCTCCGGGCTGATCGACTTCTATTTCGCCTGCAACGATCTTTTCGCCTACGACCTCGCCATCTGCCTGAACGCCTGGTGCTTCGAGCAGCCGAACACGATCAATGTAACGAAGGCCCGCGCGCTGCTGCGTGGTTACGGCGCGCAGCGGCCGCTGAGCGATGCCGAAATCGAGGCGCTGCCGATTCTGGCGCGCGGCGCGGCGCTGCGTTTCCTGCTGACCCGCCTCTATGACTGGTTCCACACCGATGAAAACGCGCTGGTCAAACCGAAAGACCCGCTGGAATACCGGCGCAAGCTGCGCTTCCATCAGCAAGTCAATTCCGCCAATGATTACGGGCTCTGAACATGGATGACGCGAAGCCCAGGAAGCCCGTGATCATCTATAGCGACGGCGCCTGTTCGGGCAATCCGGGGCCGGGCGGCTGGGGGGCGGTGCTGATCTACGGGGATAAGCGGCGGGAAATCAGCGGCGGCGAGCCGCTCACCACCAACAACCGCATGGAGCTGCGCGCGGCGGCGGAAGCGCTTGCCGCACTCAAGCGGCCGAGCTGCGCCGAATTGCACACGGATTCCGAATATCTCCGCAAGGGCATCACCGAGTGGATCACAAAGTGGAAGGCGAATGGCTGGAAAACCGCTGGCCGGGAGCCGGTCAAGAACGCTGATCTTTGGCGGCAGCTCGATGAGGCGCGTCAGCGTCACAAGATCAGCTGGCACTGGGTGAAGGGCCACGCGGGCGAGGCCGAGAATGAGCGGGCCGATGAACTGGCCCGCTCCGGCATGGCGCCTTTTAAGAAGCAGCGCTGATCGCAGCTGCGCGTCGCGGGCGCGAAAGCCACGCTATGAGTTCGATGGGCGCGCGGCCTTTAGACTCTACGAACTGGCTCATGCTCCTCAAAGCAAAAGCGCCAATCGCGCGAGGCACGCGATCAGCGCTGTGGGCACATTCGGCGGAGAACGGCGAAACGCAAAACCCCATCCTGGTCGCACCAGAATGGGGTTTGCTTTTGTCTTCATGTGTCTATCGCAAGATCAGCATTCATTCCCCATTTGTGGGATGACGCTGTTGCGGATCTATCGCTGCGTCGACTGCCATTCCAGGAACTTCCTGAACAAATCGTCCCGGCGCTGGTTGGTCATCGTCGCGGCGGTTTCGGTCGGCGCTGAGCTGGTGAGGAATCTGGCAAAATCCTGCTTCAGGCGATCCTGGTTGGCCGCCTGGTCGCGGGTATTCGCCGCGAGCAGCTCCTTGGCGGCGCCGAAGCGTTCCCAGCCCGGCAAGTTCGGCGGCGAGATTCACTTCCTTCCACTTCGGATGGCGCGGCTTGACCAGGAACTTGTCGAAGTTCTTGAACAGCGCCTCGGTGAATTTCGCCACGCGGCGATACCGGTCGGAGTTGGGCGCCCAGTTGAACACGGCAAGTACTGCGCCGACCGCGATCGTTTCGATGCTCTGGCCTTCAGCAATCATGTTCGGGTAATCTTCATGCGTCAGGGTCGCCGGCAGGTAATCCTCCTGCAACGCGGCCGAATAAGGCACGGGTATGAGCCTAAACTCTTTCGATTCCGCCTTGAGTTTGGCGAAGGCTCCGGTCGGCTTGCCGGCGATCAGGATGGTCGCGGCAACCTCACCGCGCCTGCATGGCCTCGAACGCGTCGGCCTGCCCCATATTGACTTCCTGGACATTGATCTTCAATGCCTCGAAGATGAGCTGGCTGGAGACCTGCGAGCCGCTGCCGATGTCGCTGAAGTTGACTTTCTTGCCGGCAAGGTCCTCGATGGTGTTTATGTTCGGCGCAACCAGGAGATGCATTTCCTCGTTGTGCAGACGGGTAATGTAACGGAGACGGCCAGCAATATTGCGGCCCACTTCGCCCGTCTTGTTATAGTAGCGCAGGATGTTGGATTGGGTGATGCCCATGTCGACGCCCCGGAGATACAGGACGTCCTTGGTATTCTGGCCGCCACCCTTGCCGATTACCGGCAATACGCGGAGCTTGTCGCCGTCATCGAGCACCGCCGACATGTCATAGGCCAGGTACAGATAAGCGCCATTCGGATTGCCCGAAACGATGGTCACCGTATTTGCGTTCAATTCTTCGACAAACTGATCGCGTTGCGGCACCGCCCCACCCGGCTGGGTCTCCGCGACCTGGATACGCTGCTGCGCCTCGGCAGGTGCCGTCTGAGCTGAGAGTGCGCTGCTGAGAAGAAGCGCGCTCGCTGAAAGGAGCATGGATGCTCTGAGATTGTAACGCATACGATCGCCTCGTGCCTCGTTTCTTGCCTCGAATGGAACGAATAGGAAGAATTTGTGATTATTTTAGGGGGACAATACGCATATGCTCGCCGAAATGCAAAAAAAGGTTTAGGCGATGCCTAATTGCCAGCCGCGCTGGTTAATGGTAGCAGAAACCTTTTCCGCACAGTCTTACCCGCCATGTATGCGGGAGTGAGAGGCCCCCCATGATCCATTTGACTTTCCCCGACGGTTCCGTTCGCGATTTTAAAGCCGGCATAACCGGCGTTGAACTGGCCGCCTCCATCTCGAAATCGCTCGCCAAGAAAGCCGTCGCCATCTCCCTGGACGGCAAGCTTGCCGATCTCGCCGATCCGATCGGGAAGAGCGGCGCCGTGAAGATCCTGACCCGCGACGACCCGGAAGCGCTGGAGCTCATCCGCCACGACGCCGCCCATGTCATGGCCGAAGCGGTGCAAGCACTGTATCCGGGCACTCAGGTAACTATCGGCCCCGTGATCGAGAACGGCTTCTATTACGACTTCTTTCGCGATGAAAGCTTTACGCCCGATGATCTCGCCAAGATAGAGGCGAAAATGAGGGAAATCATCGCCGCAGACAAACCTTTTACCAAAGATGTCTGGAGCCGGAAGAAAGCCCGAGGACCATTTCGCCCGCAACGGTGAAATCTTCAAGGTCGAACTGGTCGACGCCATTCCCGAAGGCGAGGATGTGAAGATCTACGCGCAGGGCGAGTGGATGGATCTGTGCCGCGGTCCGCACATGAATTCGACCGGCAAGGTGGGCAAGGCGTTCAAGCTGCAGAAGCTGGCCGGCGCCTATTGGCGCGGCGATCATCGCAATCCGCAGTTGCAGCGCATTTACGGCACCGCCTTCGCGAAGCAGGAAGACCTCGACGCCTATCTCAAAATGCTGGAGGAAGCCGAGAAGCGCGACCATCGCCGCCTGGGGCGCGAGATGGATCTGTTCCACCTCCAGGAAGAGGCGCAGGGCTCCGTCTTCTGGCATCCGAAAGGCTGGACGCTGTTCCAGAGCCTCGTCAACTATATCAGGCGGGTGCAGAACGCGGCCGGCTTCGTCGAGGTGAACTCGCCCGACATGATGGAGCGCACCCTGTGGGAGCAATCCGGCCATTGGGAGAAATTCCGCGAGAACATGTATATCGCGGAGACCCCGGACGAGAAGGTCTATTGCTGCAAGCCGATGAATTGCCCCGGCCATGTGCAGATCTTCAAGAACGGCCTCAAGAGCTATCGCGACCTGCCGCTGAAATTTGCCGAATTCGGCAAGGTGCATCGCTATGAGCCATCCGGCGCGCTGCATGGCATCATGCGCGTGCGCCACTTCACTCAGGACGACGCGCATACCTTCTGCACCGAGGACCAGCTCAAGGACGAGTGCCTGAAGCTGAACGACATGATCCTGTCGATCTACAAGGATTTCGGCTTCGACAAGGTGCATATCAAGCTGGCGACCCGGCCGGAAAAACGCGTCGGCGCCGACGAAGTCTGGGACCGTGCCGAGGCCGCGCTGATGGATGCGATGCGAGGCGCCGGCGTCGCCTATACGCTGAATGAAGGCGAAGGCGCGTTCTATGGTCCGAAGCTGGAATATACGCTGCGCGACGCCATCGGCCGTGACTGGCAATGCGGTACGGTGCAGGTCGATCTGAACATGCCGGAGCGTCTCGGCGCCTTCTACATCGGCGCGGATGGCGAAAAGCATGTGCCGGTGATGATCCACCGCGCCATCTTCGGTTCGCTCGAACGCTTCACCGGCATTCTGATCGAGAACTATGCCGGACATCTGCCCTTGTGGCTCTCGCCGGTGCAGGCCGTCGTCGCGACCGTCGTGTCGGACGCGGACGACTATGCGCATGTGGTGGCGGCGGCATTGAAACGAGCGGGACTGCGCGTCGAAACCGATCTGCGCAACGAGAAGATCAACTACAAGGTGCGCGAGCATTCGGTTGCCAAGGTGCCGGTGCTGCTGGTCGTCGGCAAGCGCGAGGCGGAGGAGCGGACGGTGTCGATCCGCCGGCTCGGAAGCCAGGCCCAATCCTCGGCAACGCTCGACGAGGCGGTTGCCGAACTTGCTGCGGAAGCCGTGCCGCCGGACCAGCGCGCGATGCTCGGGAGCGCGGCGTCATCCGGCGCCAAGGCAGCATAGTGCAGCGCCTCGATATATAACCGCGCGGGGATAGTTGTCCCCGCGCCCAAACTCTTCATTTGCCGTTCAGCCGCTCTCTCTGCTAGATCAACTCGCTCCGCGAAAACAGCTTTCGGGGATGGAGTTGTTCGAAAAAGTTGTGTGGTGAACGATCAAGAGTGGAGAGAAAAATCATGCGTAGCTTAATTGCGTTTATGTTCATTGCGATCCTGGCGGTGTCCGGCGCCCAGAGCGTCCGCGCCGATCAGCGGACCGAGGAAGCCCAGGCTCGTCTTTCCGAACTTGGCTATGAGGTTACGGTTGACGGCGTCTTTGGCGAGGGCACCGAGCGCGCCGTTCGCAAGTTCCAGAGAGACCGCGGCCTTAATGTGACGGGCGACCTGAATTCCGACACGCGCGAAGCGCTCTTCAAGGAAGGCGGCAACGAGGGCGGCGGCAACAACGAGGGCACCGCCAACAGCAACAAGGTCGGCAATCTGCAGTGCCGCGACAGCGTCACGGCAACCGGCTACCGCCGCATCGGCGAAGGCCGCGCCAAATCATCGGCGGAACGCGCCTGGTCGAACAAAGTGGCCACGCTGAATGGCTATGGCCTCGCCTATACCGACCTGAAGCTTGCCAAGGAGCAGCAGGTCGTCTGCATCAAGGCCTGCGCGGAATGCACGGTTTCGAAGGTATGCACCATCACGGCTGACCCTTGCCGGCCGAATACCGACTGAATATCGCCACGCAAGCGGCGACCGGCATAATTCCAGGTGGGCTTTGACGGCTGCGAGGTCATCATCGCCCACAATGATAGAATTCTGGAGAGCAACGAGCAGACCAATTTTATTGTGACAAAAGTCACTTAGTGTAACGCAAGTCACATTCAGAGCTCAATAAAATGGCCCGCCGCAAATGCGTTCGGGCCATTTTGCATTCATGGCGATAAATTTCATTAACCATGTCCAGCAGCTTATTTAACCATCTCCTTCAATCTTCATTCAAATTTATCGATTAATGCGACATTTTCAATGCAACTTTTCTGCAATTATTAGGACTTCGCGTCATGAGACGATACGTGCCTTACTTAGCGGCTGCTTTATGCGCCGGTATTCTGACCTTGCTTTCGCCGGCGACCACCGAAGCAGGTCAATTCGCAGGACTCGCTCAGACGATCTCCGCCTCGCAGCAGCAATCCGCGACGCTGCACCAAGCCGGCTATTATGGCGGGGGGGATTATTACGGCGACGATAAGAAGTCAGATGATGGCGATTACGGCCAGAAGCAGGAATATGACGGCGGCGCTGATGGCTATGATAAGGGCGGATATGGTGCCGGCGGCTATTACGGCAGCGGCGGCTATGACAAAGGCGGATATGGCGGCAACGGATATTATGGTAGCGGCGGCTATGACAAAGGCGGCTATAACGACGGAGGTTATGGCGGCGGCGAGAAATACGACGATAATGGCGGCTATAAGAATGGATGCTGCAATGGTTGCTACAAGAAGAAGTGGGTCTGCGAGGAATCCGAGCCGCGCTGCCGCAGCGCCCGCGAGTGCGTCTGGTATTACGGCAAGGAATATTGCCGCTATGTGCGCCGCTGCTATGGCGGCGGAGACCGCTATTGCAAATGGGTCTCCTACAGCAGCCACAATTGCGGTTATTAGTTCGGACGTCTCTTCCCTCTGATTGTTGAGCGCGGCCCCGCCAGGGCTGCGCTCTTTACGTGCCGGCACATAGGCAAACAGAGTCCATCCCGCGACCGGCAAGAGCCGCAGCCCGTTCCGCGCAACCTGATCGTCATGGACGAGGATCTGGTGAGCGACCAGGGTTTGGCCCCCGACTGACCGGAGCCAGCCTCATCGGCACCGTTCTGACAGGCGCGCGGCGAGGATGCGAGGGCGCCGGGAGATAGGCGCACTCCGCCCGCGGCCCGGCTCGCTTGACAAAAATCTCGATCGTCCCTAGAACTTTACCAGAACATTAACCATATGCTGGTCACGAGTGCGGCTGGGCCGATGCGGCAACGCGGCGGTGGAAAAGCGCCCGTCTATACGGCGCGGATATCCACCAAGCGGTAAGATGTCAGCCGAATCGCGAGGGATGAGGAGAGGCGAGTTATGGCCGGTTCTGTTAACAAGGTCATTCTGGTAGGCAATCTGGGGGCGGACCCTGAGATTCGCCGCACGCAGGACGGCCGCCCCATCTGCAATATGCGCATAGCGACGTCCGAGAATTGGCGCGACAAAGCCACCGGCGAACGCCGCGAAAAGACGGACTGGCACACCGTCGTGATCTTCAATGAGGGGCTTTGCAAAATCGCCGAGCAATATCTGCGGAAAGGCTCGAAGGTCTATCTCGAAGGTCAGTTGCAGACGCGCAAATGGCAGGATCAAAGCGGCCAGGACCGCTATTCCACAGAGGTCGTATTGCAGGGTTTCAACAGCAACTTGACCATGCTCGATGGCCGCGCTGGAGCGGGCGGCGGGATGAACGAGGAAACCACTCCGTATGACAGCGGCAACGAGCGCCGCTCCACGGGCGGAAAGTCGCGCGGCGACAGCAGCGGTGGTGGCGGAAGTCCCAGCTTCGATAAGGATTTGGACGACGAAATTCCGTTTTGACGGGCGAAGCGGGATTGTTTCGCTACGGGAACTCTACAGCTTGCATCGGGTAACGATGCCGCATGTTGATGCGGGACGTCCCCGGGTTGCGTTCCGAGCGTCTCCCCGTCTATAGTCCCGGCGAAAAGTCATATTTATGGAGCCCGGCGTATTCCCTCTGGGCAAAGCATTCACAGTCCGGCTGACAATTGGCAGATTCACCTAACGAAAAGAGCGGCGGCGAAACAGGCGGTCCCGATATCCGCCCGATCTCGATAACGCAGGAGATGAAGCGCTCCTACCTCGATTACGCGATGAGCGTGATCGTGGCGCGCGCGCTTCCGGACGTGCGCGACGGACTCAAGCCGGTGCATCGGCGCATCCTCTATTCGATGTACGACCAGGGCTATGAATGGAACAAGCCCTATCGCAAATCGGCCCGCATCGTCGGCGACGTCATCGGTAAATATCACCCGCATGGCGATCAGTCCGTTTACGACGCACTCGTCCGCATGGCGCAGGATTTCTCCATGCGCCTGCTGCTCATCGACGGCCAGGGCAATTTCGGCTCGGTCGACGGCGACCCGCCCGCGGCGATGCGTTACACCGAGGTCCGCCTGCAGAAGGTCACCGGCAATATTCTGGACGACCTCGACAAGGATACGGTCGACTTCCAGGACAATTACGACAATTCCGAGCGCGAACCGGTGGTTATGCCGGCGCGCTTCCCCAATCTGCTCGTCAATGGCGCGGGCGGCATCGCCGTCGGCATGGCCACCAACATCCCGCCGCATAATCTGGGCGAGGTCATCGACGCCTGCATCGCCTATCTCGACAATCCGGCGATCACCATCGAAGAGCTGATCGAGATCATTCCCGGCCCGGATTTTCCGACGGGCGGGCTGATTCTCGGCCGCGCCGGCATTCGCGCCGCCTACCATAAGGCGCGCGGCTCCATCGTCATGCGCGGCCGTGTCAGCGTCGAGACCGTGCGCAAGGAGCGCGAGGCGCTCATCATCACCGAGATTCCCTATCAGGTGAACAAGGCGACGATGATCGAGCGCATTGCCGAACTCGTGCGCGAGAAGCGCATCGAGGGCATCTCGGACGTGCGCGACGAATCCGACCGGCAGGGCTATCGCGTCGTGGTCGAGCTGAAGCGCGATGCCGTCGCCGACGTGGTGCTCAACCAGCTCTACCGCTTCACCACGCTGCAAAGCTCCTTCGGCGCCAATATCGTCGCGCTGAACGGCGGTCGTCCGGAGCAGCTCAATCTCAAGGACATGATCCAGGCTTTCGCGCAATTCCGCGAAGTGGTCGTGTCACGCCGCACGAAATTTCTGCTGAACAAGGCGCGCGATCGCGCCCATGTGTTGGCAGGTCTGATGATCGCCGTCGCCAATATCGACGAAGTCATCCGGCTGATCCGCAGCGCGCCCGATCCGACGACCGCCAGGGACGAGTTGATGGGCCGCGACTGGCCCGCCGCCGACGTCGCTCATTACATCATGCTGATCGACGATCCACGCCACCGCCTGAATGCCGACGGCACCTATCGCCTCTCGGAAACCCAGGCGCGCGCCATCCTCGATCTGCGTCTGCAGCGCCTGACCGCCCTCGGCCGCGAAGAGATCGGCGAGGAAATGCGCCAGCTCGGCGAGAGCATCAAGGACTATCTCGACATTCTGCGGTCCCGCGCCCGCATCGTCACCATCATCAAGGACGAGCTGATGGCCGTCCGCACCGAATTCGCGACGCCCCGCCGCACCGAGATCGTCGATGTCGAAGCCGATGTCGACGACGAGGATCTGATCCAGCGCGAGGATATGGTCGTCACGGTCAGCCATCGCGGCTATATCAAGCGCGTGCCGCTCTCCACCTACCGGGCGCAAAGGCGCGGCGGCAAGGGCCGCTCCGGCATGGCGACCCGCGACGAAGATTTCGTCACCCGGCTGTTCATCGCCAACACCCATACGCCGCTGCTGTTCTTCTCCTCGCGCGGCATGGTCTACAAGATGAAGGTGTGGCGTCTGCCGCTGGCCGCGCCGCAAGCCCGGGGCAAGGCGCTGATCAATCTGCTGCCGCTGCAGCAGGATGAGTCGATCACCACCATCATGCCGCTGCCGGAAGACGAAACCACCTGGGCCAGCCTCAATGTGATGTTCGCCACTTCCGCCGGCGGCGTGCGCCGCAACGACCTCTCCGATTTCGTCGAGGTGCGCCAGAACGGCAAGATCGCGATGAAGCTGGATGAGGGCACCCAGATCGTCGGCGTCGATATCTGCACCGAGAACGACAATGTACTGCTGACGACGGCGGGCGGACAGGCGATCCGTTTCCCCGTCGGCGATGTGCGCGTGTTCAAGGGGCGCGAGTCCACAGGCGTGCGCGGCGTCCGGCTCGACACTGACGACCAGGTGATCTCCATGGCCATCCTGCGGCATGTCGAGGCCGTTCCCGCCGAGCGTGCCGCTTATGTCAAGCAGGCCAACGCCATCCGCCGCGCCGCGACCGGCGACCGCCCTGCCCCCGAAGATGCCGACATGACGCCCGAGGAAGGCGCCGATGGCTCCGAAGGCGTGGAAGCCGCCGATCTGTCGCCTGAGCGTTACGCGGAACTCGGCGCATCGGAGCAGTTCGTGCTGACGGTTTCGGAAAACGGCTTCGGCAAGCGCACCAGCGCCTATGAATATCGCGTATCGGGCCGAGGCGGCAAAGGCATCATGGGCATGATCGTCAACAACCGGAACGGCAAGCTGATCGCCGCTTTCCCGGTCGAGGACAGCGACCAGATCATGCTCGTCACCAATGGCGGCCAGATGATCCGCTGCCCCGTGGAAGGCATTTCCATCGTCGGCCGCTCCACGCAAGGCGTACGGATCTTCAACACGGGTGAGGGCGAGCACGTCGTTTCCGTGCGGCCGATTTCCGATGACGGAAACGGCAACGGGAATGGAAACGGCAATGGCAATGGCGAAGCCGGCGGTGATGGCGACGGTGATGCCGCCGGAGATGCCGAGGCTTAAGGGCCCTCAGTGCGCCAGATGCGCCGGCTTGGATTAAGTTCAGTCCCTAAACCTCTTTGAGAGCAGACATGTCGCTTCAGCTTTATCTCGCTTTCATCCTCGCCTGCTTCGTGCTGGCCATTACGCCCGGCCCGAACATGTCGCTGTTCATCGCCAATGGCGCCACGCACGGCGTTCGCGCCGCGCTGCTGACGGTGATCGGCAGCTCCGTTGGCCTCAGCCTTCTGGTCGCCAGCCGCGGCCCTCGGCATGACGGCGTCGATGCGCTTTATGGCGGACTGGTTCGACATCATCCGCTGGGTCGGAGCGGCCTATCTGGTGTGGCTCGGCATCGGCCGCCTGCGCGCGGCGTGGCGCGGTTCGAACGACGAGGCGGCTGCCGCTCCCGCACAGTGGCGGCCGCTGGTTCTGGCAGGGCGCGGCGGTGTCGCTGTCCAATCCAAAGGTGCTGCTGTTTCTCGGCGCCTTTTTCCCGCAATTCATCGACCCCGCGAACTCGGCCGGGCCGCAGTTGGCGCTGCTGGCCGTCACCTTCGTGCTCACCATCGCCGCGGTCGATTGCGTCGTGGCCTCCGCCGCCGGATCGGCACGCGCCTGGTTCACCGCGCAGCGCCGCCGCGTCGCGGAGGGCGTCAGCGGCATTCTCCTCGTTTGCGGCGGGCTTTGGCTTGCAGCCGCGCGCCGTGCGTAATATCACCGCCGGGCCATTTAGAGCATTTTCCAGCAAAGTGGACACCGGTTTGCGTCGCGAAAATGCGACCAAACAAAGAGATAGAGCCCCGTTCCGATTTGATCGGAACGGAAAAGGCTCTAAAGTCTTTGCCTGCGCATCGTTTTTTTGCGAGAACCGGGAAGATCATCCTCGCCCGCGAGGGGTTAGGTTTTTTCAAGAATGATGCTGAACGATTGGCGCCCATGTCCCGCACCGTATTCTACGCTGGCAGCTTCGACCCCGTAACGCTCGGCCATCTCGATCTGATCGAGCGGGCGGCGCGGCTTTTCGACCGCGTCGTTATCGGCGTCGGCGTGCATCACGGCAAGAAGCCGCTCTTCGACGATGCCGAACGCGTTTCGCTGCTGCGCGACGAAATTGCGCGCCTCGGCCTTGCCGGCGACACGGCCGAGGTCGTCACCTTCGACAATCTCGTCGTCGACGCGGCCCGCGCGCACGGTGCGGCGGCCATCCTGCGCGGCATTCGCGACGCCACCGATTTCGATTATGAAATGCAGATGACCGGCATGAACGGCGCGCTCGCGCCCGGCCTGGATACGGTTTTCCTGCCCGCATCCGGGGCTTACCGGCACATTGCCGCCACTTTTGTCCGCCAGATCGCTCAGATGGGAGGCGACGTCACCGCCTTCGTGCCGCCCGCCGTCGCCGCTCGGCTCAAGGAAAAGCTCGCGCACACTCCCTCGGCCTGAGAAACGATTTCCATTCACCGGAGTTTAGCTACGATGATCCGCTTGTTGTTTGCCGTGCTGTCGATCTTCGCGCTCATATCGGCCCCCGCGAAGGCGGCGGATAAGAACACCCTTTATCTCGACTTGAAAGGCGGACGCGTGACGATCCAGCTCCGCCCCGATCTCGCGCCCAAACATGTCGAGCGCATCAAGAAGCTGACCAAGGATGGCTTTTACAACGGACTGAAATTCCACCGTGTCATCACCGGCTTCATGGCCCAGACCGGCGACCCGACCGGCACCGGCACCGGCGGTTCGAGCCTTCCCGATCTGCCCGCCGAGTTCACCGACACGCAGTTCAAGCGCGGCACGCTGGGCGCCGCCCGCACCAATAATCCGAACACCGCCAACAGCCAGTTCTTCATCGTTTTGGAGGCCTCGCCGCATCTGAACGGCAAATATACGCTGTTCGGCGAAGTCACCGGCGGCATGGAGCACGTCGACCGCATAAAGAAGGGCAACGACGGCAGCGGACAAGTCTTCAACCCCGATACCATCGTCAAGATGCAGCTTGCATCGGACGCAAAATAGCGGCACGCGCCGCCACGAACCAAGAAAAGGAGCCAGCCATGGCGACAATCAACGATCCGGAAAACACCCTCATCATGGACATGACGCATGGTCGCGTTCTCATTCAGATGATGCCGAACGTCGCGCCGCAGCACGTCGCCCGCATCAAGGAACTTGCGCGGGAAGGGTTCTATGACGGCGCCGTTTTCCACCGGGTGATCGATGGATTCATGGCGCAAACGGGCGACCCGACCGGCACGGGCATGGGCGGCTCCGGCAAAAAGCTGAAGGCTGAGTTCAACACGACGCCGCATGAGCGCGGGGTCGTTTCCATGGCGCGCTCGCAGGACCCCAATAGCGGCGACAGCCAGTTCTTCATCTGCTTCGACGACGCCACCTTCCTCGACCGTCAATATACCGCCTGGGGCCGCGTCATCGACGGCATGGAGAATGTCGACAAGATCAAGCGCGGCGAGCCGGTGAGCAATCCCGACCAGATCAAGACGCTTGCGCGTCGCCGCCGACGCCGCCTGAACCGGCGCGCGCCGCCCGATGCGCGTCGACCGATTCGATTTCGAGCTGCCTGAAGACAGGATCGCGCTGCGTCCCGCACAGCCCCGCGAAGCGGCGCGTCTTCTCGCCGTCGAGCCGGGCGGTGCACCGGAATTGGCGGATCGGCACATTGTCGATCTGCCCGTCGCTGCTTCGCGCGGGCGATATGCTCGTCTTCAACAATACAAGCGTATTGCCGGCGCAGCTTGACGGCTTGCGGCATGGGCGGGAGGGCACCGCGGCCCGCATTGGCGTGACGCTGCACAAGCGGCTTTCCGCGTTGGAATGGCGAGCCTTTGCACGTCCTGCGCGGAAGCTCTCGGCGGGCGACCGGATCGTCTTCGGTGATGGTTTTGCCGCTTCCGTGCGCGACAAGGGCGAAGGCGGCGAGATCGGGCTCGTGTTCGAGACCGGCGGGCGCACCTTCGAGGAATGCCTCGCAGAGCATGGCCGAATGCCGCTGCCGCCCTATATCGCATCGCGCCGCGCCGCCGATAGCCGGGATGCAGAGGATTATCAAACGATGTTCGCGGCCGAACCGGGCGCGGTCGCCGCGCCTACCGCCGGGCTGCATTTCACCGCAGCGCTCATGCAAAAGCTAAGCGCGGCGGGCGTCGGCGCCGTATTTCTGACGCTGCATGTCGGGGCGGGCACCTTCCTTCCGGTGAAGGCGGAGGACACGGCCGATCACCGCATGCACGCGGAATGGGGCGAAATCTCCGCCACCGCCGCCGAGCAGCTCAATCGAACCCGCGCGAGCGGCGGCCGCATCATCGCCGTCGGCACGACATCGCTGCGCCTGCTCGAAAGCGCTGCCTCCGACGATGGCACCGTCCACCCTTTCAGCGGCGACACTGCGATCTTCATCACACCGGGCTACCGCTTCAAGGCCGCCGATCTGCTGATCACCAATTTCCATTTGCCGCGATCCACCCTATTCATGCTGGTCTCGGCATTTTCGGGATTGGAAACCATGCAACGCGCCTACGCCCATGCCATCGAGATGGGTTACCGCTTCTATTCCTATGGCGATGCATGCCTGCTTGCGCCGCAATCCGGCGCGGCCCGCGCATGACAAACCCATTCGCCTTCACCCTCAAAGCGCAGGACGGCGGCGCGCGCCTTGGCGAGATCGCGACCTCGCGCGGCACCATCCGCACGCCTGCCTTCATGCCGGTCGGAACGGCGGCGACCGTCAAGGCGATGTTCACCGACAGCGTCAAGGCGACCGGCGCCGACATCATCCTCGGCAATACCTACCATCTGATGCTGCGGCCGGGAGCCGAGCGAGTCGCGCGCCTCGGCGGGTTGCATAAATTCATGAACTGGTCCGGCCCGATCCTCACCGATAGCGGCGGTTTTCAGGTGATGTCGCTGGCGCAGCTTCGCAAAATCTCCGAGGAGGGCGTCACCTTCCAATCGCATATTGATGGCTCAAGCCATCATCTGACGCCGGAGCGCTCGATCGAGATCCAGACGCTGCTTGGCGCCGACATCCAGATGCAGTTCGACGAATGCACGCCCTTCCCCGCCGCGTTTGAGGATGCGCGCGCCTCCATGGAGCTGTCGCTGCGCTGGGCCGAGAGGTCGCGTGCCGCCTTCGAACGGATGGCGGGCGTGCATCAGGCGCTGTTCGGCATCGTGCAGGGTAGCACCTACCCCGATCTGCGCGCCCGCTCCGCCGAAGCGCTGACGGCAATGGACTTTCCCGGCTATGCCATTGGCGGGCTGGCGGTGGGCGAAGGCCAAGCCGCAATGCTGGCCATCCTGGATTCCACCGCGCCGTTGCTGCCAGCGGGCAAGCCGCGCTATCTGATGGGCGTTGGAACACCCGCCGATATCGTCGCCGCGGTGGCACGCGGCATCGACATGTTCGACTGCGTGATGCCGACCCGGTCCGGCCGGCACGGTCAGGCTTTCACCTGGGAGGGGAAGCTCAATTTGCGCAACGCCGCGTTCGCCGAAGACCCGCGTCCGCTGGATGCGGAGAGCACCTGCCCAGCCGCCCGCGACTATTCACGCGCCTATCTGCATCACCTGTTCAAGGCGGGGGAAATTCTGGGCGCCATGCTGCTGAGCTGGGCGAACATTCATTTCTATCAGTCGCTCATGGCGGAGGCACGCCGAGCCATTGCCGAGACACGCTTCACCGAATTCGCGATGAAGGTCGCCGCCGCGTATCCTAATACGGCGAGCAACGCTCGCGAGAATGACCAGAGCGGTCCCTCTGAGCGTTAAAACTCCACTCTCATGGAAATTGGGACGGCGCAGAATTTGTAGCCGTATCGGCTCGACCACGGGACCGAGTTGCCATAGAGCCCCGTTCGGGGCTCTATCTCTTTGTTTGGTCGCATTTTCGCGACGCAAACCGGTGTCCACTTTACTGGAAAATGCTCTAAGTGCCGGACATTTTGCCAGCGTTCAGCAGCCGCTAAACCGGTTTTGCAGCGCGGCGGCGGCGCTCGCGGAGCATCTCATCCTGGCGATAGTCACCGGTGAGATCCGGATTCATGCCGCTAGCGGGGGCGGGCTGCGGCTGCGGCTGGCGCGGTTGGGGATGCTGCAGGCGGAGCGGAATGCGGCCCGGCCGGCTGCACGTATTGCCCATCGCCGGTGGCGGGGTCTATTTGCGACGGCCGTCCCCGCGGGGGTTGCGCCTCACGCTGCGGCGGAGAGCCCTGGGCGGTCTTGGCCGCAGGCGGTTTTTGCTTCGGCTTCTTTGCCGCGAACGCCCCTTTGAGCGAACTGCCGAGTGAAGCCGCCTTGGACGACACCGACGACGCGCGGCCAAGTCCATTCTTTATCGACGTGAGCAGGCCGACGCGGTTTTTGCGCTGTGCGGCTTTCGGATTCGTCGTCCGGGCGACCGGAACAGGCAGCCTTTGGGCTGAAACCGGAATTTGTGCCGGCTCCGGCGCAGCCTTCGGCAGCCTGGCAACCTCGATTTCCGACTGGCCATCCACGGCCCCCGGTTCGAGCTTCTTTTTCTTCTTGTCCCGTTTTTCGTCGCGCTTGCTCGATTTGGCCAGCGCGTTCAGCAGGTTCATCACCTCGCGCTCGGTCATCGGTTCGCCGAAAAAGAAGCCTTGCGCATAATCGCAGCCCAGCGCCCGCACATAGGCGACGTCGTCCTCCTTCTCCATCCCGACAGCAACGACGTCCTTGCCCAATTCCCGCGCCATCGCGAGCGCGGCGCGTAAAACCACCGCGCCAGATTTATTGTCGGTGTCGGTCGAAATCAGCGAGCGGTCGATCTTGATCGTATCGACCGCCAGCCGGTGCAAATAGGACAGCGACGAATAACCCGCGCCGAATTCATCCAGCGCGATCCCCGCGCCCAGCCCTTTCAGCCAGTCCAGAATCTCGACCGCCTGCTCAGGATTTTCCATGATCAGAGATTCTGTCACTTCCAGCCGCAAGCAGCCTTTCGGCACGCTCTCCCGGCCGATGATAAGGCGCAGATCCTGGACGAGCTCCTGCTTGAACAGATGGCGGCTCGACACATTGATGCTGACGAAAAGCGGGTCTTCGTTGCGGGGCAAGGTGCGGTGCCAGCGCGCCACCTGACGCACGGCACGCTCCATCACGTAGGAGCTGAGTTCGGCGATCTGGCCGGTTTCCTCGGCGACGGGCAGAAATTCCGCGGTACTGAGCGAGCCGAGCTTGGGATGCTGCCAGCGCACCTGCGCG
Source organism: uncultured Alphaproteobacteria bacterium (assembly GCA_963842775.1). Taxonomy (GTDB): domain Bacteria; phylum Pseudomonadota; class Alphaproteobacteria; order Rhizobiales; family Rhodomicrobiaceae; genus R-RK-3. Next base: position 149,945 of record CAWJHQ010000004.1, read on the forward strand.
CAGAAGCCAGCCAGCTGCTCGTCGCCGAGCCGCATGACCGGTTGGTACAGCACCCGGATCTGGCGCTTTTCGATGGCCTGCTTCAGATCGCCTTCGATGACCTCGCGCTCGCCGCGCTCACCGCGCATCTCGGGCTTGTAAAGTTCGATGCGATCGGCGCCCGAGCGTTTGGCGCGATACATGGCGGTCTCGGCTTCGCGCACGAGATCGGCGGGCGTCGCCTGCTGCCCGTCATAGACGGAAATGCCGATGCTGCCGGTAAGCACCACATCACGTCCTGCAATTTTCATCGGCGCACGCAGCGAACGGCGCACCCGCTCGGCGAGCAGCGCGATGTGACGCGGCTCGGTCTCCGCAGACAGGAGCACGGCGAATTGCTCGCTGCCGATGCGGGCGAGCGTATCCTGCGACCCTAAATGCCGCGACAGGCGGCGTGAGATGGTCAGCAGCATGCTGTCGCTGACGTTGAAGTCCGTCGAGCGGCTGAGCGACTGGAACGTGTCGATGTCGATATAAAGCACGGTCGGCTTGGAGCTGTCCTCATGGGCGCGGGCGATGGCGCAGTGGGTGCGATCGAGAAACAGCTCGCGGTTCGGCAGGCCGGTCAGGCTGTCATGAATGGCGTTGTGCAGCAGCCGTTCCTGCGCGCGCTTCTGCGCGGTGATATCGCGCAAGAGGCCGGCGCAGCGCAGGGAACGGGTTTGCCGTGTCGTGACGCCCTGGGCGCGCAGCTCGTAATGCAGATAGCTGCCATCCGTCCGGCGGAGACGGAACTCCGAGGTAATCTCGCCACCTTGCTTCTCGCGGATGCCCGCCAGGATCAGCCGCATCCGCTCCCGGTCGGACGCGTGGAGGTGCTGCAGCCAGTCTTCGGCCTTGCCGCGCAGCGTGCCGGCGGGATGGCCGAGAGCGGCATCGACATCCGGGCCGACGAACATCTCGTCCCGCCGCACATTCCATTCCCAGACCGAAGCGCCCGGACGCTTCGAGCGCGACGACCCGCATTTGGAATTCGCCGGAATCGTCGCCATAGACATGCTCGCCGGTGTGAAAGGCATATTGCGTCACCGTGAAGCTCAAAAGCGCGACGATCAGCACGAGCCCGGCATGCAGCGCCGGCACGATCACATCGCCCGAAAGCTGGCCGAGGATCGCCACGGCGGCGCCGAACAGCCAAACGAGGAACAGCATCCAGGTCGGCAGCAGCGACAGGGCACGTTCCTGGCCGCGTAGCGCAAGCACAGTCATCAGCAGCGAGCCCATAACCGCGATCGGCACATAGGAGAGCCGCGCCAGGCCCGAAGCAAGCTTGCTATCGATCAGCGCGAAGCCGATCAGGAAGAGCTGGGCGAGCACCCAGATGCCGAAAACAGCAGCAAGCGACCTATGCCAGCGCCTGAGCTGGAGAAAAATATAGATAAACATGACCACGCTTGCCGCGATCGCTGCCTCGGTCGACGCTCGGTAAATCGCATTATCGGCGGCGCTCAGCTGGAACATCTTATGCCAGAAGCCGAAATCGACGCAGAGATAGGCGACGACGCTCCAGGCGACCAGGGCGGCGGCCGGGAAGATCGTATTGTGATTGGCGCCGAAAATTGCCGTCAGATAGATGGCCAGAACGCCCGCTATGCCAAGCAGGATGCCGTTGAACAGCGTGAGATCGAGGCTCTTCTTGCCGAAAATCGTGGGATTTGCGAGATAGAGGCGGGGGAACCCGGTGCCGCTCAGCTCGACGATGTAGGTGACGGTGGAGCCGGGTTCCAGCACCAGCCGGTAGACGTCGGCATAGTCATTCTCGACGCGCTCCGGCTTGAAGCCGAGCGACACGGTGACGTTCTCGATGCGCGGCGAGTCCAGATCGGGCCAGATCACTTGCGATCCGACAATGTCGTAGCGCTGGGCCATGAGCCAGAGCGTGACCGCCTGGTCTGTCGGGTTGTTGAGCGCGAAGATCGCCCAATTCGGGTTGGTGCCTTCCGTTTTCGCTAAAACGGACATGCGGCCTGCAACGCCATCCTGGCCGGAAGCCGTCTCGACGCTGAGCCGGTCGCCGCGGCCTTCGTACAACTCGCCCAGCAGAGTGATGTCGATGCGTTCCTGGTCGGGGCCGATCACGATCGCTTCGAGAGCATGCGCCGGACCGGGAACAAAAAATGCCAGGGCGCAAAGGAGCAGCGCTGCAGCAGGCATCGCCAAACGACGGCGCGCCGCGCTCACCAGCAAGGCTAGACGCCTGTGCGGGAACCCGCCCCTCAAATCCATCGACATTCCAACGGTCCCTTCGCCCCCCGGACGTTTCCCGCGCTTTACGAACGCTGATTATCGTCTATGGCCGCATAGAGCAGATGATCTTGCCACCGCCCGTTGATCTTGAGGTATTTACGTGCCAGTCCTTCATGTTGAAAGCCACAATTCTCCAGGAGCTTGCGCGACGCGGCGTTACTTGGCAAGCACGCAGCTTCAAGACGGTGAAAGCCCAGACTGTCGAAGACGAACGGAACGAGAATGCGAAGTGCCGCGCCCATATATCCCTGCCTGCTATAGGGTGCGCCGATCCAATATCCAATCGAAATCGACTGGCTGACCCCTCGCCGCGCATTTGTAAGCGTCGCTCCACCGAGCAACTTATTATCACCGGTTCGCAACAGAAAAAAGGCGTAGCCGACGCCGTCGCGCATATCGCGCTGATAATGGCGCAGCCTGCGCCGGAAAGCGGAACGGGTCAGCTCGTCATAGGACCACTCAGGCTCCCACGGCCGCAGGAACTCCTGGCTGGCGCCGCGCAGATGCGCCCAGTCGGCATAATCACCGGTTTGCGGCATTCGAAGCCAGACCCGATCGCCCTTGATGAGCGGGCCGCTTTCGCTGAGCGGAACAGAGCGCAGGAACGCCATCACCAACTCCCTTGGGCTCTATCTCTTTGCCTGAGCATGATCTTTGCCGAGAAACCGGTGTCCACTTTTGGGGATCATGCTCGTCGCCTGAGCGTGATCTCTATCGCAAAACCCGTATGAACCTTTGCGGTTCATGCTAATGCACCGTCTCACGGGCCGAACTTTCCCCCACGGCCGTGCGCAGCCGGTCGGATACGCCTTTCGGGCCGACACTCGCCGTCACCGGCAGTTTCGTCATTGCAAAACCGGCCGCGAGCGCGCCGACATCCGCCGCCGTCACATTCTCGATGCGCTCGATCAGCTCCGCCGTCGTCAATTGGCGGCCGAACATGAGCGTGTCGCGCGCGACCTGGCCGGCGCGCGCTTCCGAACTTTCAAGGCTCATGAGAAGCGAGGCCTTGAGCTGGGCCTTGGCCCGCTGCAGCTCGGGCTCGTTCGGCCCGTCATGCGCCACCGCGCGCAATTGCGTCATGATCACATGCACGAGCTCTTCCACCTGGCTGTTGCCGGTTGCCGCGTGAACACCGAACAGACCGCTATCCGAATAGCCCCATCCGAAGGCGTGGATATCGTAGCACAATCCGCGCTGTTCGCGCGCTTCTTGAAAGAGGCGCGAGGACATTCCGCCGCCCAGCAGCACGGCATAGATAAGCGAGGTAAAATAGGCGTCGTCACGGAAGGAGGGCGACTCGAAGGCGATGACGATATGGCTCTGCTCGAAGCGGCGCGTCAGGCTGCGGTGGCCGCCGACGAAGTTGGCGGGCTCATCGGTGCGGCCTTCGCCACTGGGGAAGGACGAAAACAGCGTCTCGGCGCGGCGGACGATTTCGTCATGGTTAACCGCTCCCGCCGCGCCCAGCACCATGCGCGGCGCGGTGTAGGACGCGTCGCGATAGGCAATGAGATTGTCCCTTGTGAGCGCGCGCACGCTGCCGGCCGTGCCGATGATCGGCCGTCCGAGGGGTTGCCTCGGGAAAGCCGCTTCCTGGGCCAGTTCGAAGACCAGATCGTCGGGCGAGTCCTGAATTGAAGCGATCTCCTGAAGGATCACTTCCTTCTCGCGCTCCATATCCTCGGCGGAAAACAGCGGATTATGCAGAATATCGCTAAGGATATCGAGGGCGAGCGGCACGTTTTCGCGCAGCACGCGGGCGAAATAGTCCGTCGTCTCGAAACTCGTCGCCGCGTTGACGCCGCCGCCGACCGCTTCGATCTCCTCGGCGATCTGCAGGGCGCTGCGCGTCGCCGTGCCCTTGAACGCCATATGCTCCAGCATATGCGCCAGGCCATGCTCATGCGGCAGTTCCGACCTTGCGCCACTATTCACCCAAACGCCCAGCGAAGCTGTTTCCAGATGTGGCATGTGGCAGGTCACGACCCTGAGGCCGTTAGGCAGCGTCGTCATTTCGATGTTCATGAATGGGCACCTATTGCCTGGATTCGGCTTCGCTGGCGAATAAGGGCGCGCACCGAACCGGCGTTCGCGTCGATTGAGGCAAATTCCTCCCGTCCGGAGAGTGCTCTCTCCAGCCTTCTTGGAACTGGCGGCACGCATCCCGCCGCCTTTTCGATGGCATCCGGGAATTTGGCGGGATGGGCCGTTGCCAGCACGATCATGGGGGCGGAGCTGTCGCCCACTTCGTTGAGCGCGGCGGCAAGGCCGACCGCCGTGTGGGGATCGGCGAGATAGCCGGTCTCGCGGTAGAGCCGCGCGATCGTTGCGGCGGTTTCCGTCTCATCGACCCGGCGGGCCGAAAATACGGCGCGCATCGCGGCAAGCTCCGCCGTGCTCAGCTCGAAGGAGCCAGTCTCGGCGAAATCGGCCATCAGGGCATTCACGCGGCGGCTATCCCGGCCGCTCGCCTCGAAAATAAGCCTTTCGAAATTGCTCGAAACCTGGATGTCCATGCTCGGGCTCGCTGTCGCGACGACCGGACGAGGCTGATAAAGGCCAGTTTCCAGGGTGCGCGCCAGAATATCGTTGCTGTTGGTGGCGATAATCAGCCGTTCGACGGGGAGGCCCATGCAGCGGGCGGCATAGCCTGCGAAAATATCGCCGAAATTCCCCGTCGGCACGGAAAATCGCACCGGCCGGTGCGGGGCGCCGAGGGCCGCAGCCGCCGTGAAATAATAGACGGTCTGGGCCATGATGCGCGCCCAATTGATGGAATTGACCGCCGAGAGCTGCACCTCGTCGCGAAACGCATGTTCGCCGAACAGCGTCTTCACGATGGCCTGGCAATCGTCGAAAGTCCCGTCGACCGCGATAGGGTGGACATTGGCCGCGCCGGCGGTCGTCATCTGCCGGCGCTGCGCCGGGCTGATCCGCCCATCCGGAAACAGCACGAAAAGGTCGATCGCCTCGCGGTTCTTGAACGCTTCGACGGCGGCGGCGCCCGTATCCCCGGAGGTCGCCACCAATATCGTCGCGCGGCGTCCCGAGCGCTTGAGCGAACGGTCCATCAGCAGCCCGAGAAGCTGCATCGCCAGATCCTTGAAGGCGAGCGTCGGACCGTGAAACAGCTCCAGCAGCCACAGATTATCGCCAAGCTGGACAAGCGGCGCGACAGCCGGGTGCGCGAAACCGCGATAGGCCGTTTCAATCAATTCGGCGAATTCGGACGCGGGAATCGCGTCGGCGACCAGAGGTTGCATCACCGAAGCGGCCGCACGCGGATAAGGCTGGCCAGCGAACGCCGCAATGTCCTCAGGCGCGAAACGCGGCCAGCTCTCGGGTACGTAAAGACCACCATCCCAGGCCAGCCCCGCCATAAGCGCGCCCTCGAAATCGAGCCGGGGCGCCCCACCGCGCGTGCTGATGTAATTCAAGCGAAAATCCTCAAAAAGGCGTGGCGACAGGTGCGGCAGACTATACGCTGGGCCCGCGCTCGGCAATGTCGGCGTCGGTCCCGTCCTCGGCCTCCGAAGCCAGCTTGTTTCGGGCGTAGACAACGAAGACGATGATCAGCGCTGCGGCGAGCGCGAACCAGGTCAGCGCATATTCAAGATGCCGGTTGGAGACCTTCAGGATCGTTACGCCGGCGCGCGGCCAATTGCCTGGAACCGGACCCGCTTCCGCCTCGACGATAAAAGGCGCGGTTTTTCCGGCCATATCGGCGGGCAGGGACGCCGTGAGCGCCGGCACGTCACGGTTGAACCATCGATTGGCTGCAACGTCGTTCGCAGGCGTAAATCGGCCCCGCGCCTGCGAGGCGCGTGCGAGGCCCGTCAATTCGACGACGCCTTCGATCTGCCCGGCCTTGCGCGTCTCGGGCAGCTTGAACTGTTCGGGAACGAAGCCTCGGTCCACGAGCACGATATCGCCGTTTGCCGTCTGGAGCGGCGTAACGACCTTCCAGCCCGCAAGGCCATCGACGATCCCATAGAGATGGCGCTCATGCTGATGCAGGAAACGTCCTACCAGCAGCACGCGGGTATAATCGATGTCCTGGCTTTTCTCCCAGCGATCCCGTGCCTCGCTCAGGGATACGGGTTCGCCGTGGACGCGGGTTTCGATCCGCTCGACAATGGCCCGCTTCCACTCGCGCCGGTCAAGCTGCCACTTGCCGAGCCCCATCAGCAGAAGAGCGCCGATAAGTGTCGTGAGGAACGGCAACGCCAATGCGCGATAGGCCATCACATCCCTCCGGTTCCATCATCCATACGGCCTTCCCCGGCCCGGAATTTATACTGAAGCGCCACGAGTGTCGCCTTGAAAGGACGGAGCAGAAGCAGCGGAAGACCGAGACCCAACGGAAGCCAGATCAAGGCGTGCAACCACATGGGCGGCCGATAAACGACCTCCACCACGAGCGCGGCGCCGGTCACGATAAAGCCCGCGATCAGAATGATGAAAACGGCGGGCCCATCGCCGGAATTGGCGAATTCGAGATCGAGGCCGCAATAGGGACAGCGCGGCTTGACCTCGAGATACCCCGAGAACAAGTGCCCTTCCCCGCAGCGCGGACACCGCCCCGTCAGCCCCGCGTAAAAAGGCGAAACCGGCGCGAAAGACTGGGCGCTTCTGTCGTTCATCGGAGGGAAACCAAAGGCGGCCGAACGCCGCCTTCCCGTTTTGCGGCGCGGTGGTCGCTAATGGTGGGCGACCGGTGTTCCCGCGCCCCAGACATAGATGCTGACGAACAGGAACAGCCACACCACGTCGACGAAATGCCAGTACCAGGCGGCGGCCTCAAAGCCGAAATGCTGTTTTTCGGTGAAATGCCCCGCCAGGGCGCGGAACAGCGTCACCGTCAGGAAGATCGTTCCGACGATGACATGGAAGCCGTGGAATCCGGTCGCCATGAAGAAGGTCGAGCCGTAAATATGTCCCCCGAACTGGAATTGCGCGTGGTGATATTCATAGGCCTGCAGCGACGTGAACATGACGCCGAGAATGATCGTGAGGAGAAGCCCCAGGATCAGGCCGCGGCGATTGCCCTCCTGCAGCGCGTAATGCGCCCATGTAACGGTCGTGCCTGAGAGCAGGAGAATGAGCGTGTTGACCAGGGGCAGCGTCCAGGGATCGAAGGTCGACAAGAAACGTCCATCGGAGGTTGGCACGGGCGGCCATTTCCCGCCGGTGACCGTGTCGCGTCCGACCACGCCGAGCAATTCGTTGGTGCCGGGGATCTTTACGACATCGGCGGGAAAAAGAGCGACGTCGTAATAGGCCCAGAACCAGGCGACGAAGAACATCACCTCCGAGACGATGAACAGGATCATCCCATAGCGCAAATGCATCTGCACGACGGGCGTGTGGAGATGCTTGTGCTCCGCCTCATCGATGACATCGCGCCACCACAGCACCATCGTCGCCAGCACGCCGATGAACCCCACCACGAACAGCCAGGGACCCTGGACACCGAAAACGCCGCCGCTACTGGTTTTCATCCAGGCAATCGCGCCGATCGCCATGACGAAGCCGGCGGTCGCGCCGACCAGCGGCCAGGGGCTGGGATCGACCAGATGATAGTCGTGATGCTTTGCGTGAGAGTCCGCCATGAGGTGTTCCTTCATCCCGAACGATAGGATTTGACGCCCTTTTATCCGGGCGATCCTGCATTATCCAAGGGCTTTGATGCCGCGCCCTTACCGGAGGCGGAAGCAGCCGATGCATCAGGCTTATTAGCCTTGAAGAAGGTATAGGAAAGCGTAATTTCCCCGATCCTGCCGGCATCGGCATCGTCAACGATGGCTGGATCGATGAAGAACGAAACCGGCAGATCGGCCTTTTGCCCCGGCTCCAAACGCTGCTCCGTGAAGCAGAAACATTCCACCTTGCTGAAATAACTGCCGGCGATTTCCGGCGTGACGTTGAACGTCGCCGTGCCGGTGAGCGCCGTTGAAGACGTGTTGGCGACGGTGTAGAAGGCCAGGGCGTTTTCCCCGATCTTCAGGCGCATCTCGCGCTGCGCGGGCTGAAAATTCCAGCCGAGCGCCGAGGAGACATTTGCGTCGAAGCGGACGGTGATTTCGCGGTCGAGGGTCCTGCCGGAGGCCGCTTCGGCGCGTTTCGGCGTACCGTCATAGCCGGTGGCCTGGCAGAACAGGCGGTAGAGCGGCACGGCAGCAAAAGAGAGGCCCGCCATTACGGCCGTCAGCCCAAACAGCGCCGCCGCGAGGCGCTTGTTGGCGCTCGCTCCGGGGCGCGACCCTTGGCCAGAGGGGTGGTTAGTCATGGAAAAGCCTCAAAGCGGCCGGTTGCCGACATTGGCGCCGAGCCGCACCAGCGTCACCAGGAAGAACAGGATCGCGAGCGCGGCCAGACCCCAGCCGATGGCCAGAGAGCGTACACGTTGCCGCCGCTTCTGCGCGTCGGTAAGCGCAACGCTCTCTTCCGGGCGGATATCGGACATCAAACCAATCCCAGCGCATGCTCCAGGAGCAATGTTGCGAACAGCGCGAACAGATAGAAGATCGAGAAGGTGAACAGCGCCCGCGCCGCCTTGTCCGCCGCGTGTCCCTCACGCCGCCGGTAGACCATGACAGCGAAATAGAGGAATACGGCCCCGAGAATGCCGGAGACGGCGAGATAGGCCGGACCGCCCAGGCCGATGAAAGCCGGCGCAACGCCCGATGCGGCCATCAGCACGGAGTAGATGAGGATTTGGGTGCGCGCTTCATTCTTGCCTGCCACCACCGGCAGCATGGGAATGCCCGCGCGCTCGTAATCCCGCGAGCGGTAGAGCGCAAGCGCCCAGAAATGCGGCGGCGTCCATAGGAAAATGATGGTGAACAGCAGCACGCTTTCCAGCGAGATGGTGCCGGTCGCCGCGGCCCAGCCGATCATCGGCGGGAACGCGCCCGCCGCACCGCCGATGACGATGTTCTGCGGGGTCCGGCGCTTCAGCCACATGGTGTAGATGATGACGTAAAAGGCGATGGTGAACGCCAGGAGCCCACTCGCGGCCCAGTTTACCAGCACCCCCAGGCAGACGACCGAACCGCATGCGAGTACCAGGCCGAGCGTGAGCGCCTCATCAGGCGGCACCCGGTTCTGCGGGATCGGGCGCAGCGCCGTGCGGCTCATGATACGGTCAATGTCGGCGTCGTACCACATGTTGAGCGCACCGGCCGCTCCCGCTCCCAGCGCGATGAAAATCAACGCGCTGAACGCGATCAGCGGATGCATCTGACCCGGCGCGGCCACCATGCCGGCAAGCGCCGTGAAGATGGCGAGCGACATCACGCGCGGCTTCAAAAGCGCGACATAGTCCTTGAGCGCACCCTCATTCGCGGCTGATACAGCTTGCGATGCTGGCATGGCACTGGCGCTGATCTTGGTCATGGTAACTGCCTATTGGCCAAACTGACCGCCCCCACGGGCGTCGATTTATTTGATGCGCGGCAACTCCTCGAAGGAGTGGAACGGCGGCGGCGACGGCAAGGTCCATTCCAGCGTCGTGGCGGCCGGACCCCACGGATTGGCCGCGGCCTTTTCCTTGCGCCAGAAGGCGTGAACCATCGCGAAAAGGAAGATCAGCACGCTGAACGCCGAAATATAGGAGCCGATCGAGGATACGAAGTTCCAGCCGGAGAACTCGACAGGATAGTCGGCATAGCGGCGCGGCATGCCGGCCATGCCGAGGAAGTGCTGCGGAAAGAAGATCAGGTTCACGCCGATGAAGCTCACCCAGAAATGCAGCTTCCCGAGGGATTCGGAATAGGTGTAGCCGGTCATCTTCGGGAACCAAAAGTACCAGCCCGCAAATATCGCGAACACGGCGCCAAGCGACAGCACATAATGGAAATGGGCCACCACATAATAGGTATCATGGAAGGCTCGGTCGATACCGGCATTCGCCAGCACCACGCCGGTCACGCCGCCGAGGGTGAACAGGAAAATGAAGCCGATGGCCCACAGCATCGGCGTGCGCATGCTGATCGAACCGCCCCACATTGTCGCGGTCCAGGAAAAAATCTTGATGCCCGTCGGCACCGCGATCACCATGGAAGCGAAGACGAAATAGGCCTGCGTATCGACGCTGATGCCGGCCGTAAACATGTGGTGTGCCCAGACGATGAAGCCGATGACGCCGATCGCCACCAGCGCATAGGCCATGCCGAGATAGCCGAATATGGGCTTGCGCGAAAAGGTCGAGACGATGTGGCTGATCATGCCGAAGCCCGGCAGGATCAGGATGTACACCTCCGGATGGCCGAAAAACCAGAACAGATGCTGGAACAGCACCGGATCGCCGCCGCCGGACGGCGTGAAAAAGGTGGTGCCGAAATTGCGGTCGGTCAGCAGCATGGTGATCGCGCCGGCGAGCACCGGTAGCGCCAGCAGCAGGAGGAACGCCGTCGCCAGGATCGACCAGACGAAGAGCGGCATCTTATGCAGCGTCATGCCGGGCGCGCGCATATTGAAGATCGTGGTGATGAAATTGATCGCGCCGAGGATCGAGGATGCGCCCGCAAGATGGATCGAGAGAATGGCGAAATCCATGGCGGGGCCGGACGTGCCGGTGGTCGAAAGCGGCGGATACATGGTCCAGCCGCCGCCGAAACCGCTGCCGCCCAAATCGCCTTCGACGAAAAGCGACAGGATCAGCAGCGTGAACGACGCCGGGAGCAGCCAGAAGGAGATGTTGTTCATGCGCGGGAACGCCATGTCCGGCGCGCCGATCATCAAGGGCACCAGCCAGTTGCCGAATCCGCCGATCATCGCCGGCATGACCATGAAGAAGATCATGATCAGCCCATGCGAGCTGACAAAGACGTTATAGACATGCGGATTGGCGAAAATCTGCATGCCCGGTTGCTGCAACTCCATGCGGATGCCGACAGAGAGCGCGCCGCCGATCAGCCCCGCGATAATCGCGAAGATCAGATAGAGCGTGCCGATATCCTTATGATTGGTGGAGAAAAACCAGCGCTTGAAAAAGCTTGGCGCGTGGTCGTCGTGATACCCACCCTCAGCTTTTGTCGCCATCATTCGTTCCTCTTCTTAGTGTGGCTCCCGCGAGCGAGCGCCCGCGCCGGATAGCCAAATCCATCTCGTCTAATTTCGTTCGGCAGACGCGAGCACACGGTCGACGGGCTTGTCGGTATTCTCTTGCGCAACGGCAGCGTTCGCGGGCTGAGGCATGCTTGACGCGAATTTCTGCTTCGCCTGCTCCACCCAGGCGGCGAAATCCTGTTCGCTGACCACGCGCACCGCGATCGGCATGAAAGCGTGCTCCCGCCCACAAAGCTCCGAACATTGGCCGTAATAGACGCCCGGCTCGTTGGCGCGGAACCAGACCAGGTGATTGCGTCCGGGCACGGCATCCATCTTCAAGCCGAAGGACGGCACCGCCCAATTGTGTATCACGTCGTCCGCGGTGAGCAGAAGGTGAACCACCTTGTTCACCGGCACCACCACTTCATTATCCACCGCCAGAAGGCGAGGCTGGCCTTCCTTCAGGTCGGCGTCCTGGACGCGGTAAGAATCGAAACCGAAGCCGCCGCTGTCGGGATAGTTATAGCTCCAATACCATTGATGGCCGGTCACCTTGATCGTGAGATCCGCCTTCGGCGCATCATATTGCGCGTAGAGCAGCCGGAACGACGGAATGGCGATTACCAGGAGGATGAGCACCGGCACCACGGTCCAGGCGACCTCAAGCACCGTATTGTGCGAATTCTTCGAGGGCACCGGATTAGCGGCCGCATTATAGCGGTACATCACCCATCCCAGCAGTCCCATGACGAAAATCACGATAAGCGTGATAATCACCAGGAGCAAATTATGAAAAGCGTGCATCTGTTCGGCAACGGGCGTCGCCGCGGGCTGGAAACCCATCTGCCAGTTATGGGCGCGGCCCTCGCCAGCCATCGCGCTGGCGGCGGGGAGCATCATCAGGCCAAGCCCCGCCGCGGCGGCCAGCCGGCCGATCCCTGTTAAGCTCATCAGCATCATCATTACCTCGAAAGCTTTTTCTTTGCTGAAGGCGGCGATGCGGCGAGGCCTATCGGACGACAGCCACCATCCGCGCGCTCTTCTTATTCTTATTCCGGTTTCGCCCACATATACAATATTTGTGAACGGAAAGGCTTATCCCCATTCGCGACATATTTTCGCGCGCAAACGCCGCCGGATGCGGCCTCCCTCATGGCGTCTCACTTCGGCCTCAATGCTGATCGACGGCTGGTGCTCCGCTTTGCCATATTGACCTATGCCACTTCGCGGGTTTATGGCCATGCGGCACGGCAGCGATTATCCAGATTATTCACAGCGGGGAAGGCGGAGCGTGTTAGCGATCAGGTCTTATTTAGCGGTTGCGGCGATGTTGCTGCTCTGGCAGGCAGCTATCCCGGCCGAGGCCGCAGGACCAGAACTGAGCTCCAGCCAGATCAAGGCCACGCACGGCTCCTGGCAGCTTCGCTGCGGCCAGCCGCCCGGCGCCAAGCAGGAGAAATGCGCCCTCGTGCAGAGCGTGAAGGCGGAAGACCGGCCGAACATCTCGCTTACGGTGATTTTCCTGCGCTCCTATGACGGCAAGACGCGCATCCTCAGAGTGGTGGCCCCGCTCGGGGTTCTGCTGCCGACCGGTCTGGGATTGAAGATCGACAATGTCGATGTCGGCCATGCACCATTTCTCAAATGCGGCCCCGTCGGCTGTGTGGCGGAAGTCGTTGCCAACGAAGATCTCGTTGCGAAGATGAAGACCGGGCAGAGCGCCGTCTTCATCATCTTTCAGACGCCGGAATTCGGCATTGGCGTGCCGATCTCGCTGGGCGGATTTTCGGACGGGTTGACGCAGCTCAATTGAAACTGCGGCTCTGACGCGCCTTCTGTCGCGCTGGGGCAACAGTCGCAGGTCTAATATGCGCCCGCGCCTGTGAATTGCGGTAGCAACCGCACTTCACAGCCACGAACTCATTTACAATTTCTTCATCATTACGATTCGCGTCCGCCCTCGTTGCGGCTCGCGATTTCGGGCGGCGCGTCCGCCAGTTGAGTTCGTCCTACAGTCAGCGTTGCGTTCGGTATTTGCGTCTTGCGTCCGATTTCAGCTTCGGAGACGCCAGAGGCGGCGTCTCTCAGCAGGCATTACGAGAGAGACCGAATGAGACTATTCCGCACCATAGCCAGCGCCCAAGGGGGAAGGGTGTTCGCGAATATGGGAGCGGCCTTCAGCGTGAATGACGAGCTCATTGCGCAGGTGGTCCGCTATTTTCTGCCTCCACTCATCAAGAGCATTTCACGGCGTACCGAAACCTCGCAAGGCTTGCTCTACTTTCTGGAATTCCTCGGCAGCCGCCGCAACGACCGCTACCTCGCCGACCCGGGCATTTTCGGCCATCCGCAGGTCGAGGCGGAAGGCAATGTGATCCTTGCGACGCTGTTTCCGAACCCGGCGCATCTGCGCAAGATCATCGACAACCGCGCCAAGGTTCTGCCGGTGCCGCCGCATATGCTGGAGCGGATGCTGCCCTATGTCGCGATCTTCGCCCTAGGCGCGATCGAGAACAAGACCCGCGAACCGCTGCGGACAATTCTGCACCGCATCTCGCAAGGCCGGGTAGATGACACGGCGATGTCCAATCCCTACCGCGCGCTCGCCGGCGAAATCCGGCGCCGACGCTTGACCACGCGCGCTCAGGATCAGGATCGCCGCACCGGTCTGTCCGGGATGATCGGGGCCTTGTTCGCCCGCGCCGATACGCAGAGGGCGGCTTAGAAGCATACCGAGCCGGAAGCATTCTGCGTGCTCGGAAACCATTGCGTCACTCTTCGTCATTCCCGCGTAACCAGGAATGCCGAAGACAAGCGCCGCGAGGCCGCGCCCATGAAGCGGTCGGGCCTCGCGGCGCTCAATAAGCTTCCTCCTCAAAAATCCGATCGATATTGCCATGCCAATCCTGCTCATAGCGCTTGAGCAGGTTCTCTGCTGGGGTGACGCCAGTCTCGGCGATGGCTTCGATCTCTTCCAGAAACGAGCTTTCATCGGCGTGGTCGACACTCGGACGCGCTCGCGCCTTGAGGCCCTGCCTGGCGATCATCACCATTTCGCGGGCGATCGGATGGAGCGTGCCGCGCCGAAACGGCGTCTTCAGGGCCAGGCGCGGTACGCCGTCGCGCAGCGCCTCCCGCTCTTCCGCGGTCCAGTCGCGAACCAGGTCCCACGCCGCATCCAGGCTTCCCTGATCGTAGAGCAGCCCGGTCCACAAGGCCGGCAGCGCGCAAAGCCGGCTCCAGGGCCCGCCATCGGCGCCGCGCATTTCCAGGAACCGCTTCAGCCGCACATCCGGGAATAGCGTCGTCAGATGATCGGACCAATCCGACATGAGGGGGCGCTCGCCCGGCAATTGCGGCAGCTTGCCGGCCATGAAATCACGGAACGATTCGCCCGACACATCGAAATAGCGGCCATGCCGGTAGACGAAATACATCGGCACATCGAGCGCGTAATCGACGTAACGCTCGAAACTCATGCCGTCCTCGAAGGCAAAGGGCAGCAATCCCGTGCGCGCCTTGTCGGTGTCCCGCCAGATCTCGCCGCGGAAGGTGAGATAGCCGTTCGGCTTGCCCTCGGTGAAGGGTGAATTGGCGAACAGGGCGGTGGCGAGCGGCTGCAATGCCAGGCTGACGCGCAGCTTCTTCACCATGTCCGCTTCGTCGGAGAAGTCGAGATTGACCTGCACGGTGCAGGAACGGAACATCATGTCGAGGCCGTGCGTGCCGACTTTCGGCATATAGGCGGCCATGATGCCGTAGCGGCCCTTGGGCATGACGGGCGTTTCCGCCCGCGTCCATTTCGGCGAGAAACCAAGGCCGAGCATCCCGATGCCGAGCGCCCCGCCTGCCTCGCGGACCTGCGCCAGATGGGTGTTCACTTCATGACAGGTGTCGTGCAGGGTGCGCAGCGGCGCGCCGGACAGCTCGAACTGCCCGCCCGGCTCCAGCGAGATCGACCCGCCCAGGTCGCAATGCGGATCCTTCAGCGCGATGATGTTCTCGCCTTCATGCACCGGCTCCCAGCCGAATCGGGTGCACATTTCCTGGAGCAGCGCGCTGATGCCGGACGGTCCCTCATAGGGAACAGGCGAAAGGTCGGCTGTATGAAACCCGAATTTTTCGTGCTCCGTGCCGATCCTCCAATCGGCGGGCGGTTTGTTGCCCGCTTCCAGATAGGCCACCAATTCGTCTTTGGTCTCGATGGGAGGTACGGCCGCTTCCTCGTCGCGTGCGAGCATGGGAAACCCTTTGTTCAATGTTCAGCCCGGCTTCCTTAAATCTGGTCACGGCATAGATGCGCACACCGCCAAGCTCACGCTCGAAGAGCACGCAAACGCCACGATCAGATATAGGAACGCACAACTCTTATTCTCCTGCTTCATATCATGCTTTCCAAATGAATTGCCTCAGTTGGTGACGACGCCATGCGGAACGTCATTGTTTCCTGCCAGGCTCTCGCGGCCACGCGGCGTTTGCCGTGACCGTTTTTGTGGTTTATTGAGCGCCATGACCTCGCAATCCTGACGAAGGCGACAGGCCATGCCGCGGAACAGCGTGCCCCGTCTCATGGTTTTCAACTCCGGCCTTGGCGGGCTGACGGTCTTGCGCGCCCTGCGTCAGTCGGTCCCGGAGGCCGCCGTCACTTATCTGGCGGACGATGCCCGCTTCCCCTATGGCGCGCTGGGCGACGCCGAGCTTACAAACCGCGTCTGCGAGGTTCTGGCCGCGCCTGTCGCCGAATTCGCGCCCGACGCCATCGTCATTGCCTGCAACACCGCATCGACGATCGCCCTGCCCGCCCTGCGCGCCGCTTTCGCGCAACCGGTCATCGGGACGGTGCCGGCGATCAAGCCTGCCGCGCTTTTAAGCCGCAGCGGCCTCGTTTCGGTGCTCGGCACCTCGGCGAACGGTGAAGCGGGATTATACGCGCGCGCTCATCGCCGAATTCGGCCAGGGGCGCGGCTTCACGCTCGTCGGTTCGGCCCGTCTCGCCGCGCTGGCCGAGACGGTCATGGCGGGCGGCGAGGTAGCGGATGAGGCGATTGCGGCGGAAATCGCTCCCTGCTTCATCGAAATGGGGGGCAAGCGAACCGATGTCGTGGTGCTCGCCTGCACGCATTACCCGCTGCTGATGGACTCGGCTGGAACGCCTCGCGCCCTGGCCCGTCACCTGGCTCGATCCGGCCCCGGCCATAGCACGGCGCACCGCCAATGTGCTGGCCGATCTCGGCTTTGCGGTCGGCGTTGGGTTTGCGCGCGGCACCGGCCGGGCGATCTTCACCTCCGGCAGAGCGCCAACGCCTGAACTGGCCGAGTTGCTCACCCGCTATGGGCTGGCGCTGGTCAGCGAGGCGCCATGCGGCTAGTTTCGCGCGGGGCCTCAGTGGCTCTTGGCGCATAACCTACGGACGAATTGCAATGATCCCACGCTATTCCCGCCCGCAAATGGCCGACATCTGGTCGCCGGAAACCCGTTTCGGCATCTGGATGGAGATCGAAACGCTCGCCACCGAGGCGATGGCGGAGTTGGGCGTGGTGCCGCGCGAGGCCGCCAAGGCCGTGCGCGAGCGCGGCGGCTTCGACATCGCCCGCATCGACGAGGTCGAGCGGGAAGTGAAGCACGACGTCATCGCCTTCCTCACCAGCCTTGCCGAACATGTCGGCCCCGAAGCGCGTTTCGTGCATCAGGGCATGACCTCGTCCGACGTGCTCGATACCTGCCTCAATGTGCAACTCGTCCGCGCCGCCGATCTGCTGATCGCCGATTTGGACGCGCTGCTCGCCGCGCTGAAGCGCCGTGCGCTGGAGCACAAGCACACGCTCACCATTGGCCGCAGCCACGGCATCCACGCCGAGCCCACCACTTTCGGCCTCAAGCTGGCCTATGCCTATGCCGAATTCGCACGCGGGCGGGAGCGGCTGGTGGCGGCCCGCGCAGAGGTCGCGACCTGCAAGATCTCCGGCGCGGTCGGCACATTCGCCAATATCGATCCGCGCGTCGAAGCCTATGTCGCGGCGAAGCTTGGCCTTCGCCCCGAGCCGGTCTCAACGCAGATCGTGCCGCGCGACCGTCACGCCATGTATTTCGCGGTGCTCGGCGTGGTCGCCTCGTCGGTCGAGCGGCTGGCCATCGAAATCCGGCATTTGCAGCGCACCGAGGTCGGCGAGGCCGAGGAATTCTTCTCGGAAGGCCAGAAGGGCTCCTCCGCAATGCCGCATAAGCGCAACCCGGTGCTGACCGAGAACCTCACCGGCCTTGCCCGCATGGTGCGCGCCTATGCCCTGCCCGCGATGGAGAACGTCGCGCTCTGGCACGAGCGGGACATCTCGCATTCCTCCGTCGAGCGGATGATCGGCCCCGACGCCACCGTGACGCTGGATTTCGCCCTGGCGCGGCTGGCGGGCGTGATCGACAAGCTCGTCGTCTATCCCGAGCGGATGCTGGAGAATCTCGAACAAATCCGGCGGCATCGTAAATTCGCAGCGCGTGCTGCTGGCGCTTGACGCAAGGCGGTGTGAGCCGCGAGGACGCCTATCGCCTCGTGCAGAAGAGCGCGATGCAGGCATGGAAAGGCGGCGGCGATTTTCTGGCCTTGCTGAAGGCGGACGCGGAAGTGACGCGCGCGCTGACGGAGAGCCAGATCGAGGCGCTGTTCGATCTGGGCTATCATACGAAGCAGGTCGACGCGATTTTTGCCCGAGTGTTCGGCGCCGACTGATCAGGCACGGGCATCTGATGGCCTCGACCCGGACATCGCTCGCGCAGGACCTGCGCCACCTGGGATTGGCGCCCGGCCAGATCGTGATGCTGCACGCTTCGGTGCGCGCCATAGGGCGGCTGCGTCGGCGGCCCTGACGAAATCCACCTCGCCGTCGCCGATGCCATCGCGCCGGGCGGCACGGTGATGATGTATGCCGGCTGCCAGGACGGCTTCGACGATGTCGGCCGGGGCGTCCTCTCACCCGAGGAAGAAAGCGCCATCCTCGCTCATCAGCCGGCTTTCGACTTCCAGCACGCGCGCGCGCCCGCGACTTCGGCATTCTCGCAGAGTTTTTCCGCTCCTATCCTGGCACGATCTGCAGCGAGGCCGTATGCGCGCGGATGGCGGCGCGGGGCCCCAAGCCGAGTGGCTGATGGCCGACCCGCCCTGGAATTACGGCTTTGGCCGCGGTTCGCCGCTCGACAAACTCTGCGCATCCGGCGGAAAGCTGCTGCTGCTCGGCTCGCGCCACGACGAGGTGACGCTTCTGCATTACGCCGAGCACATCGCGCCCTTCGAGGGCAAGCGCATCGCCCGTTACAAGGTGCCGATCCTGCGGGACGGCGCGCGGCTGTGGCTGGACTGCGAGGAATTCAACACGAGCGGCGAGGGCGTGCATGAAAATTGGGCCGAAAACGCCTTCGAGCTGATCGTCGATGACTTCATCGCAAAACGAGCGGGAACGCCTGCCTGCCGCGTTGGCCAAGTCGGACTCGCCGAGAGCGTGTTCCTGGATGCGGCGGAACTCGTCGCGCATGCGGTGCCGATCATGGAGGGCTGGGCTGACGGCCAAGATATTGCACCGGCTTCATAATATTCAGAAATAGTCGCTGCCCAAAGCCCTTGCCTTATTTACCGGTCGCCTGTCGCGTTAACCATATTTTAACTAAAATTGTTGCGAACCGGACTCTCCCATTTTCATAGTATAATTTACAAGATTGGCGAACACTGCTTCGTCATCACGATGCGCAGATCCAAAAGAGGAGTTTTCGTATGCGTATCTCCATTGTCTGCGGATTCCTGTTTGCACTTTTTGCAATCACGACCGCCTCCCCCTCCGCACAAGCATTGCCGTCAGTCGCTCCGGCGAAGCAAATAGGCGTGCAATCTGCTCTCGAATCCGTCGACTACTACGGGTACGGGTACAATGACAATTGCTATCGCCAAAACTATGGCTATTATCGCAATAGATACTATGATAGACCCTACAGATACTATCAGAGAGACCGTTATTACGGGTCATACTATCCGAGACGCCACTACTACAGAAACCGATATTATTCGAACGACTACGGCAGTTATTCGAACGACTACGGCTATTCCAATGGTGGCTATTGAGAATTGATTAGCGTCAACGCCCGGCGGGAGTCCTGCCGGGCACCCCGTAGCGTAAGTCTGGTTTGACGTAATTGAAGATCACCCGGCAATGACGCTGCGAATAGCATCCGCATTCACCGCCACCACGATCCCCGCGATGAAATAGATGATGTCCCCGACCAGCCCGCGCTTCAGCCGGTAGCTCAGGCCCGGATTGAAGGCGTGCTCCCAATTTTTGTGGATCGTGACGGATTTATAGGTGGTGTAGGAAAAATCGAAGATGATCTGCAGGGTTTTCAGGACCACGAAAACCAGAACCAGCAAGAAAATATTATAGACGATACTCATTACACTTCCCCCAAATGGCGATCCCGCCCACCTGAACCTGCCCCGCTCGATCATCGTCTCGCCGTGCCTAGCCGCCTGCCGGGCGCCGCTCGGTCACGTCGTCAATATATAGCCGTCGGCGCCTTACCGGACGCAGCCGCCGGAGCATCGCCGTCGATCACCCGCCGCGCGGCCTTCGCGCCCTCGCTGAGCCAGCGCGCCTCGGTGCCGATGGCGATGACCTGCCAGCCCTTTGCGATCATGGACTTAGCATAGTCCGCATCATTCGCGAAGATGGCGGATATCACGCTGTTTTCTTTGCATTTCGCCAGCAGCAGATCCAGCGCTTCCATCACCTCCGCCGAGCGGATGTCGGTGTGGCCGCCGCCCGAAAGCGTCAATGCGAGATCGTTCGGCCCGGCGCAAATCATGTCGAGCCCGGGCGTGGCGAGAATCTTGTCGAGATTGCCGAGCGCGTTCATCGTCTCGATCTGTCCGCAGGCGATGGTCCAGGCGTTGGCGGCGCGGAAATAGTCCGGCATGGCGAGCCGGGCGCGGAACGGACCGAGGCTCCGCCGCCCAAGCGGAGGAAATTTCACCGATGAGACCAGTTGCCAGGCGTCGTCGGCGCTGTTGATCATCGGGCAGATCACGCCATGCGCGCCCGCATCGAGCGCCCGGCCGATGAGCCCGCTATCGTTCGCCGCGACGCGCACCAGCGCCGGCACGCCGCCCGCGCCCGCCGCCATCAGGCAGCTCAGCATCTCGGCATGGCCGCCTATGCCATGCTGCTGATCGACGGTCACGAGGTCGCAGCCGGCTTCCGCCGCCAGTTCCACCGCAAAGGGCGAGCCGAGCGCCAGCCAGGCGTTGAAGAGCGGCTTGCCCGCCGCGAGCTTGGCGCGGATGGGTCCGCCGCCCGAATCGTCGCTCATCGGGATGCCTTGCCGCTATCTGCCTCGATCTGCCGCACCGCCTCGGCCAGCTTGTCGATCAGGATGCGATGCAGGTCGTCATCCGACATATCGATGCCCTTTGCGGCAAGGTCGGCCTTCAGCTTGCGCAGCACGTCGGCGTCGCCGGCCTCCTGGAAATCGGCCTTGACGATGGATTTGGCGTAAGCTTCCGCTTCCTCGCCTGAAAGGCCGAGCTTTTCAGCCGCCCAAAGGCCGGTCAGCTTGTTACGCCGCACGGTCGATTTGAAGCGCAGCTCTTCGTCATGGGCGAATTTTCTCTCGAACGCCTTTTCCCGTTCGTCGAAGGTCGTCATCCTTTGCAATCCTTACCGCTAAAGCTTGTTTGAACCCGAAAGAACGCTGATTTTCGCGCGCCCGCAACCTGGAAGTGACATAAACCGCGCGGCCGGGCGATGCAACGGGGCGGGCGTCCGGGGCGGCTCCATCAAAAGATTGTTTCATTCCGGCAAAACCGCTAGTGTCGCGTTGCACAATAGCTTGATTCAGCCGGAGGAATGCGCAGCTGCCTATGCTCAGCCATGGCGTTGCCTGCTTGTCCGCGCCAGTCTCAAGCCCATATATCTCCACAAGCCGCGTGTTTTGCGCCACGCGGCAATTTTGCATTTTGACAGGTAGCGAGGTGCGATCCCGATGAACCGCCGTCGCAAGATCTATGAGGGAAAGGCGAAGATCCTTTATGAAGGACCCGAACCCGGCACCCTGATCCAGCACTTTAAGGATGACGCAACCGCCTTGAATGGCAAGCGGCATGAGCGCATCGAAGGCAAAGGTGTGCTGAACAACCGGATTTCGGAATATCTGTTCACCCGCCTCGGCGAAATTGGTGTTCCGACGCATTTCGTCCGCCGCCTCAACATGCGCGAACAGCTGATCCGGGAGTTGGAGATCATTCCCCTTGAGGTCGTCGTGCGCAACGTCGCGGCCGGGTCTATCGCTCAGCGCCTCGGGCTGGACGAAGGCACCGCCCTGCCCCGCTCCATCATCGAATTCTACTACAAGAACGACCAGCTCGGCGACCCGATGGTTTCGGAAGAACACATCACGGCATTCGGCTGGGCCAATCCGCAGGAAATCGATGAGATCATGGCGCTCGCCTTGCGGATCAACGATTTCCTCTCAGGGCTGTTCCTCGGCATCGGCATCCGGCTGGTGGATTTCAAGATCGAGTTCGGGCGCCTGTTCGACAATGAAATGGTGCGCATTCTGCTCGCCGATGAGATCAGCCCCGATTGCTGCCGTCTTTGGGACGTAGAAACCCAGAACAAGCTCGACAAGGACCGTTTCCGCCGCGACCTCGGTGGATTGGTCGAAGCCTATCAGGAAGTTGCGCGGCGGCTGGGCATTCTTGTGGAGAATGGCCAACCCAAGGCCTCCGGCCCTGTGCTCGTGCGGTCCAAATAGGATAATCAGTATCACGCGCCGGTGCATCGATCCAAATGGAGGCGACAAGCCGGAATTTGGCAAATTGGTGCAAGACAAACAACGAGGGCGCTGATACGTGACCGTGGTGAATATGTCGGCGCACTAGGCTTAGGGGTGAGCGATGAAGGCCCGGGTGACGGTGACATTGAAGAACGGCGTGCTCGACCCGCAAGGCAAGGCCATCGCCAACGCTGTCGGCGCTCTCGGCATCGGCGGCGTCGGTGACGTGCGTCAGGGCAAATATATCGAGGTCGAGCTCGATGAGACCGATCCGGCCCGCGCCCGCGCGACTCTTGAGCGCATGTGCCGCGAGCTGCTCGCCAATCCGGTCATCGAAAATTACCGCTATGAGCTGGAGGAAGCATGAAGGCCAGCGTCATCGTTTTCCCCGGCTCCAATTGCGACCGGGATGCCGCCGTCGCGCTTGAGGCGGTGACGGGCACCGCCCCGAGCATGGTCTGGCACGGCGACAGCGAATTGCCGGAAAGCGATCTCATCGTGCTGCCCGGCGGCTTCTCCTATGGCGATTATCTGCGATCCGGCGCGATGGCCGCCCATTCGCCTGTCATGCGGTCCGTCGCGGAGAAGGCGCGGCAAGGCGTGGCGGTGCTCGGCATCTGCAACGGCTTTCAGGTGCTGACGGAAACCGGCCTGCTGCCTGGCACGCTGATGCGCAACGCCTCGCTGAAATTCATCTGCAAGGACGTCCATGTCCGGCCTGAGCGCAGCGACACACCCTTCGCCGCCAAATATCCGGCCGACCGCGCCATCAGAATGCCGATTGCCCATAAGGACGGCAATTATTTCGCCGATGAAGACACACTCGACCGGCTTGAGGGCGACGGACGCATCGCATTCCGCTATTGCAGCGAAGACGGCGAGATCACCGAGGACGCCAATCCCAACGGTTCGCGGCGGAACATAGCCGGGCTGTACGATGAAAGCGGGCGTGTGCTCGGCCTGATGCCGCATCCCGAGCGCGCAGCGGATCCGCTTCTCGGCGGCACCGATGGACGCCTGCTCTTCGAATCTTTAATCAATCATCTTCAATAGCGGCGTCAGGCCGCCAAGCGCCTGATAAACATCAATAGGAGAGCGGATTATGGGATTCGATGACGAAGTCGATCAGCTGAAACGAGAGCTGCAAACACCGAAAATGGATGCTGCGGGCCGCAAGGCCGCGACCGAAAGCTTGCTGGCGAAACTGAAAGAGCAGATCCAGAGCAAGCGGCTGGAATTCGCCGGCGGCGATGGGGCTGAGCCTACGATCACCCTCACGCACACGCCGAGCAAGGAAAAGCTGGCCACCATCATCATCAACGAGGATGGCAGCGTCACCTTCCAGTCCGTCGTCGGCGAAGAGCCGGCCGGCGACGATCTGGAGGATGCGGGCTATTTTCCTCCCTATGTCGAATATTACGACGAGGAGGAATTCCTCGAAGAAGCTCCGGAAATGCTCAAGCAGGGCATTGCCGAATTCGAGCTTGATCTCGAAGACGACGCATTAACGCCTGGTGGCGGGCTCCGGCCCGCCGCGGCTGGCTTATCTTTCTCCCATGGCGTCCAATTCGGCGGCGCCGGGAGGTTCAAGTCAGGCTTCTCACGGCCGCTTGAGCGTGGCGTTTCTCCCCGCAGCGGAATCCGGCATGACGGCAACCTCTCTCTCAACATCAGCGCAAAACCCGCCAACGCCCAAAATCGTCGCCGAACATGGCATCAAGCCGGACGAATATCGCCGTCTGGTCGAGCTTCTCGGGCGCGAACCCAATCTGACGGAACTCGGTATCTTCTCCGTCATGTGGTCGGAGCACTGCTCCTATAAATCCTCCCGCATCTGGCTGAAAGAGCTGCCGACGAAGGGCCCGCGCGTCATTCAGGGGCCGGGCGAGAATGCCGGTGTGGTGGATCTCGGCGACGGGCTCGCCGCCGTGTTCAAGATGGAGAGCCATAACCACCCCTCATTCATCGAGCCCTATCAGGGCGCCGCGACCGGCGTCGGCGGCATCATGCGCGACGTCTTCACCATGGGCGCGCGGCCGGTCGCCAATCTGAATGCACTGCGCTTCGGCGCGCCCGATCACCCCAAGACGCGCCATCTGGTGGCGGGCGTCGTTGCCGGCATCGGCGATTACGGCAATTGCATCGGCGTGCCGACGGTCGGCGGCGAGACGAATTTCGATCCGGCCTACAACAACAACATCCTCGTCAACGCCATGTGCGTCGGCCTCGTCGACGCCAGCCGCATCTTCTATTCGGCGGCGGCGGGCGTGGGCAATCCGGTCGTCTATGTCGGCTCCAAGACCGGGCGCGACGGCATCCACGGCGCCACCATGGCGTCCGCCGAATTCGACGACGCCTCCGCCGAAAAACGCCCCACCGTGCAGGTCGGCGACCCGTTCACGGAAAAGCTGCTGCTGGAAGCCTGCCTCGAATTGATGCGCGAGGATGCGATCATCGCAATCCAGGATATGGGCGCGGCCGGCCTCACCTCCTCGTCGGTCGAGATGGCGAGCAAGGGCGGCGTCGGGATCGCGCTCAATCTGGACGCGGTGCCGCAGCGCGAGGCGGCCATG
The DNA here is from genome assembly GCA_963842775.1 of uncultured Alphaproteobacteria bacterium. Taxonomy (GTDB): domain Bacteria; phylum Pseudomonadota; class Alphaproteobacteria; order Rhizobiales; family Rhodomicrobiaceae; genus R-RK-3. Next base: position 174,668 of record CAWJHQ010000004.1, read on the forward strand.
AACGCCTATGAGATGATGCTGTCCGAAAGCCAGGAGCGGATGCTGATGGTGCTGCGCCCCGGCTCGGAGCCGCTGGCGGAAGCCATATTCCGCAAATGGGAGCTGGATTTCGCGGTCATCGGCGAGACGACGGAGACAGGCCGGCTGCAAATCACCCATCGCGGCGTGCTGGAAGCGGACATTCCAATCCCCGCCCTCGCCGACGAAGCGCCGCTCTATAAGCGCGATTACCGGCTGACCAAGCCGCCCGCGCTGATCCGCGCCGAAGACATTCCGCCGGTAAACTCCGCGACCGAAGCGCTCATGACACTGATGGGCTCGCCGCACCTTTCCTCCCGGCGCTGGATCTGGGAGCAGTATGACCACATGGTCATGGCGGACACCGTACAGCGCCCCGGCGGCGACGCGGCGGTGGTGCGCATCCACGGCACGAATAAGGGTCTTGCCGTGACCTGCGACGTGACCCCGCGCTACTGCGCGGCCGACCCGTTCGAGGGCGGCAAACAGGCGGTCGCGGAAACCTGGCGCAATCTCACCGCCACCGGCGCCGAGCCGCTCGCCATCACCGACTGCTTGAATTTCGGCAACCCTGAAAGACCCGAGATCATGGGCGAATTCGTCGGCTGCATCCAGGGCATGGCCGAGGCGTGCCGGGCGCTCGCCTTCCCGGTCGTGTCGGGCAATGTCTCGCTCTATAACGAGACCAATGGCGTCGCCATTCCCCCGACGCCCGCCATTGGCGGCATCGGCCTCATTCCCGACCTCGGCAGCCAAGCGACCATCGCGCTGCGCCCCGGCCAGACGATCATTCTCCTGGGCGGCGACGGCAGCCATCTCGGACAATCGATCTATCAGATGATCGTCACGGGCAGCTTTGCCGGCGCGCCGCCGCCCGTCGATCTCGATATGGAACGGCGAAACGGCGACTTTGTCCGGACGCTGATCCGCGAAGGGCTTTGCAGCACGGTGCACGACATTTCCGACGGCGGGATGCTGGTCGCCCTGGGCGAAATGGCGCTGGCCGGAAGGACGGGCTTCACACTTGCCGCCTCATGGAGGCGCCTCTTCCCTCCATGCGCTCTATTTCGGCGAGGACCAGGGACGCTACCTGCTTGGCGTTACAGCGACGGACGCGAGTGCTATATTGCAAAGGGCGAGCCGTGCTGGCGTGCCCGCCCAAATCGTCGGAGAAGCAGGCGGCGACGAGATCGCCCTGCCCGGCGAAGACGCAGTTTCACTCAGCAGCCTTCGAGCCGGGCATGAGGGCTGGTTCCCTCATTATTTCGGCACGAATTGAGAGCTGAGCCACACCACCAAGCCCGGGGGCAAAATCATGCCGATGAGCGCACAGGAGATCGAAAGACTGATCCGGGAAAGGCTTCCCGACGCCCAGATCACGATCAAGGATCTCGCCGGCGACGGCGATCATTACGCCGCGCAGGTGGTCTCGGAAGCCTTTCGCGGCAAGACGCGCGTGCAGCAGCATCAGATCATCTACGATGCCTTGCGCGGCAATATGGGCGGGGCGCTCCACGCGCTGGCCTTACAGACGGCGGCTCCCGAATAGCCATTTACCAGACGTAAAGGATTTGCAGTCCAGCGCGCCATCTCGTGCAATGGTGAGTTGCGCCGAACTGATGTAAACTGGGTCAGCCACAACTATTTATTGACCAAGAGGCCTGGCAGCAGCGCCGGTTGAAGCCTGCCAGACCAACGCACTGAACGGCGAAAGGACGACGATTTATGAGCACAGAAACAGTCACTGCCTGGATCGACAGCCAAGTGAAGAACAACGACGTGGTGCTGTTCATGAAGGGCACGAAGGATTTCCCGCAATGCGGCTTTTCGGGCCGTGTGGCGCAGATTCTGAATTATCTCGGCCTGGAATATCGCGACATCAACGTGCTGGAGGATATGAGCATTCGCGACGGCGTCAAATCCTACGCGAATTGGCCGACGATCCCGCAGCTTTATGTGAAGGGCGAGTTCGTCGGCGGCGCGGACATCGTCAGCGAAATGTTCCAGTCGGGCGAATTGGAGCAGCATTTGCTGGAAAAGGGCGTGGAATTCTCCAAGGCGGTGGCTTAGAGCGCCGGACGCTCCGCTGAACGCGGAGCTGCGCTCTAGGTCTTTGTTTATGCATCGGATTTGTCCGAAAAGTGCGTACACTTTTCGGTCCGATGCACTAGAGATCGCCCTTTCCGCGAGCTGGCGGCATATCGGACGTTGAACCTGCCGCCAGAGCGGAAACTCTGCGCTGCGAGGCAGAAAGCGGGCGGAAAGGCAGCAGAATATGAGCGGCAGCAGGCGGTCTTTTCTGCTGGGACTGATGATCGTCGGCGCGACGGTTTGCCTCGTGCTTGGCCTGACGCTGCCGATCATGCGGCTGACACGCTTTTACCTCTGGACCGACGCGCATTCGCTCATGTCGATCGTTCGCGAGCTCTACCGTTCCGGAGAGATATTTCTCGCCTCGATCATCTGCATTTTCTCGGTGATCTTTCCGTTCTTCAAGTTGCTCTATCTGCTGGCGCTCTACTCCATCAGGCAGGTGCATCCGGGCGGGTCGGAGCGCATTCTGAAGCGCATAGCGTGGCTCGGCAAATGGTCGATGCTTGATGTGCTGGTGCTGGCGCTGGTGATTTTTTACGCAAAGGCGACGAATCTTGCCGACGCAACATCGATGCCGGGCATCTATATGTTCTCCGCTGCGGTCATTCTCACGATGATTGCCAACTCCATGATCGAGCAGGAACTCTCCCGCAGCGAAAAGCGGGATGGCGAGAATGTCGCCAGCGAAGACAGCCGGCTTCGGCAGCTGACGGATGGCGCCACCTCATCGCCGCTTCAGCCACTGCTCGAAAGCGCCGCGTCAAAAAACATAGAGCGCCTCCATGGGGAGAGACGCTCTGATGTCGACGCCATCTCGCTGAGATGAGTAGCTTCGGCCCGAATTAGCGCGAATAGAACTCGACGACCAGGTTCGGTTCCATGCGCACCGGATAAGGCACATCGCCGAGCTGCGGCACCCGCACAAAGCTGGCCCGCATCTTGGAATGGTCGGCCTCGATATAGTCGGGTACGTCGCGCTCGGGGCTTTGCACAGCCTCCAGAACGGTCACCAGCCCCCGCGAGCGCTCCTGAATTTCGACGACGTCGCCAGCGCGGCAACGATAGCTCGAAATATTCACTCGCCTGCCATTGACCAGAATGTGGCCGTGATTGACGAACTGCCGGGCGGCGAAAGGCGTCGGCACGAATTTGGCGCGATAGACGACCGCGTCAAGCCGGCATTCCAGCAGGCCGATCAAATTCTCCGACGTGTCGCCCTTGAGGCGCGTCGCTTCCTTGTAGATATTCTTGAACTGGCGTTCATTGATATTGGCGTAATAGCCTTTCAGCTTCTGCTTGGCGCGGAGCTGAACACCGAAATCCGAAACCTTGCCGCGGCGGCGCTGGCCATGCTGGCCGGGGCCGTATTCGCGCTTGTTGACCGGGCTTTTCGGCCGGCCCCAGATATTCTCGCCCAGACGGCGGTCGATCTTATGTTTGGCGCTGATGCGCTTGGTCATGTTTGTCTCCGAAAGAGATGAGTTTCGACAAAGTGACCATGCCCTCCTGCTTTTATCCGGACGCTCGCCAAGAACAGCTTATGACCGGAAAACGACAGGCGTACCCTCAAGAATGGCCGCCACGGGCATGAGAAAAGGCGGACCAAATGGTCCGCCTGCGTGTGGTGATAGCTGAAACGGCGCTGCGCTGTCAACGCCGCAGGTGCCGATCGGTCAAGACTTCTGCGCCGATTTGAGGAAAGCCTCGATATTGGTCTTCACATTTTCCTTTTCTTCCGGGCTGCAGACCTTCTTCTCGCCCTTGTCAGGCTCGGAAATGACCGTGGGTTCCTTTTGGCCGTCCTTCTCCAGGAACTTCACGTTGCCGGTCAGCCACATCACGGTGAACAGATGCAGCCGGTTGATGAACAGCATCTGCTCCTGCGACCATTTCTTCTTGGCCTGCTCCGAGCGCATCAGGGCCAGATAGTTCTCGGCCTGCAACTCCGGCATATCGCACATCTGCGCATGGGCGGAATTGCGCGCGGTCAAGATGATCCGGCGGGCATCGTCCAGCGGCACCAATATGCGTTCCAGATTTTGCCGGTCGATCTTCAAGACCTTGCCGTCAGGCTGCTTGATTTCGCTCGGAATCGTCGTGAGCGCAAAGCCGGTGATCAGCTTCACGGACTTCTGGCTGAGTTCCTGCTTTTCGGCGGGATCCTTCTCCCCCTTTGGCGCGGCCGTCGTTTGCGCCGTGGCTACGGCGGCAAAGGCGAGGCCGGTGAAAAGACAAGTTACACATCCCAAACGGCTGAAATTAATCATTCTCATCCCCTGCCCTGTAGTCCCTCCGAGGGCCACACGCTGCCATTATGTAGAGGCAATCGCAATACCATAAACGCGGCATAATCATGACACTGTTGCCCCGCTACTCCACCCTGTGGCGCGAACGCCGCAGTCCTGTTAACGCAACGATCATGCCGCGCAAAGTCCTCACCTCTTGATCAGTTAACGAGGCCCGCTCGAACATATTGCGGATGTTTCGTATCATGCTTAGGCGCTTCTCGTCAGTTTTGAAAAAGCCCGCTTCGGCTAATTCTCCTTCGATATGAACGAAGAAGTCGAGAAGCTCGCCGCGTGTGGCCAGATTGCACTTGTTCAGGTACAGACCTTCGCTTGCCGGGCCGTCGAATTGCGTGCCGCGTCCGAGGGATGATCCAGCCGTGAGCTTGCGCCACTCATAACCCACGATCAAAACCGCCTGCGCCAAATTCAAAGAGGCGAAGACCGGATTGACCGGTGCCATAATCAGCGTATCCGCCAGCGCAACTTCGTCATTTTCAAGGCCGGACCGCTCCCGTCCGAACATAATTCCACAAAGCTGACCGTTACGCGACCGGGTCGCAATGTCCCGTACGGCGCTTTCCGGCGTCGTAACCGGCTTTACCATCTCACGAATGCGGGCCGTCGTCGCTCCCAGAAAGTGCAGATCGGCGATTGCGTCCCCAATTGTGGAAAACACTGTGGCGTTATCGATGATGGACACCGCTCCCGAGGCGCCCGCGATCGCCTTTTCATTCGGCCAGCCGTCGCGAGGCGCGACAAGCCGCAATTCCCCCAGCCCGAAATTGGCCATGGCGCGCGCCGCCTGACCGATATTCTCCCCCAGCTGCGGCTCGACGAGGATGATCGCCGGCGGACGCAGGACCGAGCTTTCGGCGCTATCGCCCAGTTCCGTTCCGCCCGACTTTACATTTTCCATGCATACTCACCTTTCGGCGGCTTGGCGGGCAGGGAAGCCTCCCTTATTGTGCATCGCGACGCTGTCATATCAGCCCTTGCGATTCGGAAAACAGGTCGAGGAAGACAATGAGCAAAATTAAAGTGGCCAATCCCGTCGTCGAACTCGACGGCGATGAAATGACCCGCATCATTTGGCAACTCATCAAAGACAAGCTCATCCATCCGCATCTCGACATCAACCTGCTCTATTACGATCTGTCGGTCCAGAACCGCGACGCCACCGACGATCAGGTGACGATCGACGCCGCCCACGCGATCAAGGAGCATGGCGTCGGCGTCAAATGCGCCACCATTACGCCGGACGAGGCGCGCGTCGAGGAATTCGGCCTCAAGAAGATGTGGAAGTCGCCGAATGGCACCATCCGCAACATCCTTGGCGGCGTCATCTTCCGCGAGCCGATCATCTGCCGCAACGTGCCGCGCCTGGTGCCCGGCTGGACGCAGCCCATCATTGTCGGCCGCCATGCCTATGGCGATCAATATCGCGCCACCGATTTCAAGGTGCCCGGCAAGGGCCGCCTGATGATCAAATGGGTGGCCGAGGACGGCAGCCGAAACGATCGAGCACGAAGTGTTCGACTTCCCCGGCTCAGGCGTCGCCATGGCGATGTTCAATCTGGACGATTCGATCCGCGATTTCGCGCGGGCCAGCATGAATTACGCCCTGATGCGCGGCTATCCCCTCTACCTTTCGACCAAGAATACCATTTTGAAGGCCTATGACGGCCGGTTCAAGGACATCTTCGCCGACATATTCGAGGCCGAGTTCAAGGATCAGTTCGCCGCCAGGAAGATCATCTATGAGCACCGGCTGATCGACGACATGGTTGCCGCTGCGCTGAAATGGTCTGGCGGATATGTCTGGGCCTGCAAGAATTACGATGGCGATGTGCAGTCGGATACGGTGGCGCAAGGGTATGGTTCGCTCGGCCTGATGACCAGCGTGCTGCTCACGCCCGACGGCAAAACGGTCGAGGCGGAGGCCGCGCACGGCACCGTGACCAGGCATTTCCGCGAGCATGAGAAGGGCCGCGAAACTTCCACCAACTCCACCGCGTCCATCTATGCCTGGTCGCGCGGACTGAAACACCGCGCCAAGCTTGACGACAATGCCGAACTGGCCAGGTTCGCACAGACGCTGGAAGAGGTGGTGGTGAGCACCATCGAAAGCGGCTTCATGACCAAGGATTTGGCGCTGCTCGTCGGCGATCATCAAAGCTGGCTCTCCACGGAGGGCTTCATCAGCAAAATCGACGAAAATCTGCAAAAGGCCATGCAATAGCCTCGTTCCTGTCCAAGAAGGCGGCCCTGTCCAATTGCATCGATCCCAACGGCGGCGACAAGCCGGAGTTTGATGCAAAGTGTGCCGCCTTCCCTGGATGAGGACCGATGCGACGGAAGCTGTTGCGCATAGCCGTGGGCGTTGGGGTTTTCGCCCTTGCCGTTTGGCTCAATAATACCTCGCTTTTCTCGGTGCGCGAGCGCGGGCGCACCGTGCTCCTCGCCCATCGGGGGGTGCATCAGACGTATAGCCGCGAAGGTCTGACTGCCGAGACCTGCACGGCGACAAGGATTTTCCCTCCCTCGCACGACTTTCTGGAGAACACGCTGCCGTCGATGGAGGCGGCGTTCAACAGTGGCGCCGACATCGTCGAATTCGATATTCACCCGACAACGGACGGCCATTTCGCCGTGCTGCACGACTGGACGCTGGATTGCCGGACGAACGGCACAGGTGTTACCCGCGAGCACAGCCTTGCCGAGCTGAAAGGGCTTGATGTTGGCTATGGCTACACGGCGGACGGCGGCAAGACCTTCCCTCTGCGCGGCAAGGGCGTCGGACTGATGCCGACGCTCGATGAAGTGCTGGCGCGCTTTCCCGATAAGCGCTTCCTCATCAATATCAAGAGCAACGATCCTGCTGAGGGAGATCTGCTGGCGGCGAGGCTCGCTTCTCTTCCGGTCGAACAGCGTGCCAAGCTTGCGGTCTATGGCGGCGACCGGCCGGTGAGGCGTTTGCAAGCCAGGCTTCATGGCATGCCCGTGATGTCCCAAAACAGTCTCAAGCGCTGCCTGCTACGCTATATGGCGTTGGGCTGGACCGGCTACGTGCCGGAGGATTGCCAGAAGTCCGTTATCATTCTGCCCATCAATATCGCGCCATGGATCTGGGGCTACCCGCATAGACTGGTTGCCCGAATGGAGGCCGCGGGAAGCCAGGTGTTTGTCGCCGGCGGCTATGACGGCACGGGCTTTTCCTCTGGGGTCGACGACCTTGCCACCCTCTCGAGACTGCCCACCGGCTTCGGCGGCGGCGTGTGGACCAATCGGATCGAGCGCATCGGTCAGGCCGCAGCGATGCTCGCGGCGGGCTCGCACCCTGCCGAAGGCCGGTAACTGCCCGCAGCAAGATCGGTCTTGCAGTTATGGCGCACGGCGTACTGGATCGGAACGACGACCGGTTAAAGCATTTTCCAGCAAAGTGGACACCGGTTTGCGTCGCGAAAATGCGACCAGCAAAGAGATAGACTCGATTCAATCGGAACAGAAAAGGCTCTGGCTTCAGACGCCTGCGGCGAGGCGTTCAGCAATCGCCGTCAGCGCCGCCTCGGCGCGGCTGCCGTCTGGGCCGCCTGCCTGCGCCATGTCGGGGCGACCGCCACCGCCGCCGCCGCCAAGCGCTTCCGCGCCGGTCCGAACCAGCTCCACGGCGCTGTAACTATCCGTCAGATCGTCCGTCACGCCGACCACGATGCCCGCCTTGCCTTCGTCGGTGACGCCGATGATCGCAACGATGCCCGAGCCGATCTGGCGCTTGCCATCATCGACCAGACCGCGCAAATCCTTCGGCGGAATGCCGCGTACGGTGCGCGCCATGAGTTTGACCGCGCCGACCTCGCGGACATTGCCGGCGTCGGTCTGCGTGGCGCCATTGCCGCCGCCGAGCGCGATGGCCTTGCGTGCCTCGGTCAGTTCGCGCTCGAGCCGGCGTTTTTCCTCGACAAGCCCGGCGAGACGCACCGGCAATTCCTCGGGCTTCACCTTGAGCGCGCCGGCCGCAGCCTTGAGCAGGCTGTCCTGCTCGCTCAGATAGCGCCGCGCGGCGCTCCCCGTGAGCGCTTCGATCCGGCGAACACCGGCGGCGACCGCGCCTTCCGAGACGATTTTCACCAGACCTATATCGCCGACACGGGACACGTGGGTGCCGCCGCACAGCTCCACCGAATAAGCCTTACCCGATTTGGCGCCTTCGACCTGCGTCCCCATCGAGACGACGCGCACTTCGTCGCCGTATTTTTCGCCGAACAGCGCCATCGCCCCGGATGCGGCCGCGTCGTCGATCGCCATCAGCCGCGTGGTGACCGCGTCATTTTGCAGGATCATCGCATTTGCGATCTCTTCGACCGCCTGGATTTCCTCCGCGGTCATCGGCTTAGGATGCGAATAGTCGAAACGCAGCCTGCCCGGCTCCACGAGCGACCCCTTTTGCGCCACATGGGTGCCGAGAACCTGCCGTAGCGCTTCGTGCAGCAAATGGGTGGCCGAGTGGTTGGCGCGGATCGCCGTGCGGCGGGCGTGATCGACGTCGAGCTCAACGGCATCGCCGGTTTTGAGCGGCCCCTTATCCAGCACGCCATGATGAACGAAGAGGTCGCCCAGTTTCTTGTCCGTAGAGCGCACCAGGAAAACCGCGCCTTTCGGGCCGCGGATGACGCCTTCATCGCCGACCTGCCCGCCGGACAATCCGTAAAACGGCGTCTGGTTGACGATCAGAGAGGCTTCCTCGCCCTTGCGAAGCTGCTTGATTTCCTTGCCGCCCTTGACGATGGCGAGGATCTGCCCTTCCGCCTTCTCCGTCTGGTAGCCGAGAAATTCCGTGGGCCCGAGACGTTCGCGCAGTTCGAACCAGACGCGCTCAGTCGTCGCGTCGCCGGTGCCGGACCAGGCTTTTCTCGCCTCGGCGCGCTGACGCTCCATCGCGACGTTGAAGCCGTCGCGGTCCACGTCGATGTCGCGCGCCTTGAGCGCGTCGGCCGTCAGATCGAGCGGGAAGCCGTAAGTGTCGTATAGTTTGAAGGCGACCTCACCGGACAAAGTGGCTCCCGCCTTCAAGCCCGCTGTTTCCTCGTCGAGCAGCGCGATGCCCCGGTCAAGCGTCTTGCGGAAGCGCGTCTCCTCGAGCCGCAGCGTCTCGGTGATCAGCGCATCGGCGCGCACCAGTTCCGGATAGGCCTGTCCCATCTCGCGCAGCAGCGCCGGGACAAGGCGCCACAGCAGCGGCTCTTGCACTCCGAGCAGATGCGCATGGCGCATCGCGCGGCGCATGATCCGGCGCAGCACATAGCCTCTGCCCTCATTGGAGGGAAGCACGCCGTCGGCGATCAGGAAGCTGGTCGAGCGGAGATGGTCGGCGATGACCCGGTGACTGATCCGCGCGGGGCCGTCGGCCGGCACCTTGCTCGCCTCGACCGAAGCCTTGATGAGCGCCTTGAACAGATCGGTATCGTAATTGTCGTGCACGCCTTGCAGCACCGCCGCGAGCCGCTCCAGCCCCATGCCGGTGTCGATCGAGGGGCGCGGCAGATCGATACGCTCCTCCAGCGTCACCTGCTCATACTGCATGAAGACGAGGTTCCAGATTTCGACGAAACGGTCGCCGTCCTCGTCGGGACTGCCGGGCGGGCCGCCCGGAATATGGTCGCCGTGATCATAGAAGATTTCCGAACAGGGACCGCACGGCCCGGTATCGCCCATTGCCCAGAAATTGTCGGAGGTGGCGATGCGTATGATGCGCTTCTCCGGCAGTCCTGAAATTTTGCGCCACAGCGTGAACGCTTCTTCGTCCGCTGCGTAAACGGTTGCGACCAGACGCTTCTTGTCGAGGCCGAATTCCTTGGTGATCAGGTTCCACGCAAGCTCGATCGCGACATCCTTGAAATAGTCGCCGAAGGAGAAATTCCCCAGCATCTCAAAGAATGTGTGGTGGCGGGCCGTATAGCCGACATTGTCCAGATCATTGTGCTTGCCACCGGCTCGGACGCATTTCTGTGCCGTCACGGCGCGGCTATAGGGGCGCTTTTCAAGGCCGGTAAAGACGTTCTTGAACTGCACCATGCCGGCGTTGGTGAACATCAAGGTGGGATCGTTGCGCGGCACAAGCGGGCTGGACGGCACAATTTCATGGCCGTTATGCCTAAAATAATCCAGGAACGCCGATCGTATCTCGTTAATACCGGTCATGAAATTTCATCCGTGTCGCTCAGGCAGCGCAGAATGCCACACGCCACACGCTCATCCTCCGACACTATAGGCGAAATGCGGGCCGCAAGAGAAACTTTGGCGAAATTGGGTCTGCTTTCTCTAGCGTCGCGCGGGCGGGCTGTCCAGCGACAGCCATGCTTACGCGCAGCTATTCCTCGGAGAACGAGGCATCGGCACACGCGCTGCGCCTCAGAGGTCCGCCGACCGCCGGCCAGCAGCTTATGCCCGTCGCTCGGCAAAGAAACCTGCTTGGGGGTGACGTATGCGCATCGTTTAAATGAAAACGGGGACGACCTTTTCCCCGTTTCGCTGCGACAGGTCACCAAAGATGCTTAGCCGGTCTTCTTCGGCGTCATCCGCTTGGGCGTGGCTTCATCATCCTCGGCAAGCGGGTCGAACTCTTCCTCCGGTTCGGCTTCGCCGAGAATCCGCTCGGCGATCAGCCCCGCATTCTGACGAATCGCGCTTTCGATTTTCAGAGCGATCTCCGGATTCTGCTTCAGAAAGGCCTTGGCATTCTCACGCCCTTGCCCGACCCGCTGCCCTTCATAGGAGAACCATGAGCCCGATTTCTCGACCACGCCGGCCTTCACGCCGAGGTCGATAATCTCACCTGTCTTGGAGATGCCCTCGCCATACATGATGTCGAACTCGATCTGCTTGAAGGGCGGAGCGATCTTATTCTTCACCACCTTGACGCGGGTCTGGTTGCCGGTGACCTCTTCGCGCTCCTTGATCTGGCCGATGCGGCGAATGTCGAGACGGACCGAGGCATAGAATTTCAGCGCATTGCCGCCGGTGGTCGTCTCGGGGTTGCCGAACATCACGCCGATCTTCATGCGGATCTGATTGATGAAGATGACGATGGTGTTGGATTTGGAGATCGAGCCGGTGAGTTTGCGCAGCGCCTGGCTCATCAGGCGCGCTTGCATTCCCGGCAGCACGTCGCCCATTTCGCCTTCGATTTCTGCCTTGGGCGTCAGGGCCGCGACCGAATCGATGACGATGACGTCGACCGCGCCGGAGCGGATCAGCGTATCGGTGATTTCCAAGGCCTGCTCGCCATTATCGGGCTGCGAGAAAACCAGTTCGTCCAGCTTCACGCCGAGCTTGCGGGCATAGATCGTGTCCAGCGCGTGCTCCGCGTCGATGAAGCCGCAAACACCGCCTTTTTTCTGAGCCTCGGCGATCACATGCAGGGCCAGCGTCGTCTTGCCCGACGATTCAGGGCCGAAAATCTCGATCACACGCCCGCGCGGCAGGCCGCCTATGCCCAGCGCGATATCGAGCCCGAGCGAGCCGGTCGGGATCGACTCGATCTCCGCGGGCGCCTCGTTTTTGCCCAGGCGCATGACCGAGCCCTTGCCGAAATTCTTTTCGATCTGGCTCAGCGCGGCCTCAAGCGCTTTATGCTTATCCATATCAGCCCCCTCTACGAGGCGCAGATCCGCCTTCGTCATCATCTCTCTCCGTTATTCCATATTGCCGGTCGCAATGCAATCTTAAGGAAGTGTACACACTTTGTTCCTTATCGCAAGCAGGCAAAAGAACTTACATTCCGAATTTATACTGACGCGGACCGTAAAACTACTAGCCGTGGATCTACGCGAATTGATGCGCTCGCTCTCAGCCGTCCAGGGTCTCCTTGACGGCCGCGGCGAGCTTCTTCAGCGAAAAGGGCTTGGGCAGGAACGTGAAGGTTTCATCCTCGTCCAGATTGTTGCGGAATGCCTCCTCCGCGTAGCCTGAAATAAAGATGATCTTAATCAGCGGATTAGCCTTGCGCAGATGTTTCAACAGTGTCGGCCCATCCATCTCCGGCATGACGACATCGCTCACCACCAGATCGACGTCGCCGCCACGCTCATTCATGATATCGAGAGCCTGCACGCCGCTCGCCGCCTCCAGGACACGATAGCCGCGCGTCGTCAGCGCCCGCGCCGCAAAGCTGCGCACAGCGTCCTCATCTTCCACCAGCAGCACCGTCGCGGAGCCAGTGAGATCGCGCGCGGCTTCCTTCTTTGCCGGCTTCTCGGAAATTTCCGGCGCTGCCACCACCTCTTCGCAGCGCGGCAGATAGATGCGGAAAACCGTGCCGCTGCCGACCTCGCTTTCGGCGAATATATAGCCGCCGGTTTGTTTCACAATGCCGTAAACGGTGGAAAGCCCGAGGCCCGTCCCCTTGCCGACCTCCTTGGTGGAAAAGAACGGCTCGAAAATCTTGTCCATCACCTCGGGGGGAATGCCGGTGCCGTTGTCGCTCACTTCGCAGAGCACATATTCGCCCGGCTCCATGCCCGCATGGCCCAGCTTGGCCGATTCCCGCTCGCTGATATTGGCGGTGCGGATAGTCAGTTCGCCGCCCGCCGGCATGGCGTCGCGCGCATTCACCGCCAGATTGATGATGACCTGCTGAAACTGCGTCGGGTCGACCTTGATGAACCACAGATCGCGGCCATGGACGACCCGCGCCTTCACCTTCTCGCCGAGCAAGCTGGTCGAGCAGGATCATCAGATCTTCCAGCGCGTCGGTCAGCGACATGACCTGCGGCCGCAGCGTCTGCTTGCGCGAGAACGCGAGCAAGTGCCGGACGAGGCCCGCGGCACGATTGGCGTTGTTCTTGATGTTCATCAGATCGGCGAAGGAGGGGTCGCTCGGCCGATGGTTGGCGAGCAGCAGGTCGGAAAACCCGATGATCGCCGTCAGCACATTATTGAAATCATGCGCAATACCCCCGGCAAGCTGACCGATCGCCTGCATCTTCTGACTCTGGGCGATCTGTTCCTCCAGCATCTGCTGCTCGGAGGTGTCGATCCCGAACACCAGCGCCGCCTCGCCGGATTGAACGGTGCTTGGGACAGGGCTGAACAGCAGCCGCCCATTCTTCTTGCTTTCCACGGCGCGGATATCGACCGGCGGAATGGCGACTTTGCGCGCCGCCGCTTTTTCCATCGCCTGACGCAGGCGGTCGCGCATCGGCTCTTCGACCAGCTCGAAAATGCTCGCATGCTCCAGGCTTTTCACGGTGCCGAAAAACCGTCCGAAAGCGGGATTGCAGTTGGTGATCGTGCCATCCTTGGCGAGCGCAGCGATCGCGACCGGGGCCGATTTCAGAACGCCGAGAAGCTGGTTCGCGTCGTTCAGTTCGGTGGTGGTACCCAAATCCGCGTGACGCTCCAGCACCGCACCAAAGAGTGCGGCTTCCTCGCCCTCCTGATCGCCCTTATGCCGTGTCAGCAGGACAGAGACGGGCAAGGCCGTGCCGTCGCGCCTGACAAGATCGAACGACGTCGTGACCGGCCCACCCCCGACATTGCTCGGCGACAATATTGCGGCTGCATGTTCGGGAAAGATCGTCGAGAGCTGGTGTTGCGCACCCTTTTCCCGGTCTCCCAGATCGACCCAGCGCCGTAGCGTCGCGTTGACGAATTTGATCGCGCCATCCGCGCCCGCAAGGAAAATGCCAACCGGGAGCTGATCGAGCAGCTTGCGGTATTCGCGGATGTTATGCGCCATGAGCATGTCCTGCTCGCGGCGGGTGGTGATATCGCTGACCTCCCATAGCGACAGCGCTTCACCGCCGCCGCCCTCCCTGGAGCCGCTCACCCGTTTGACCGACGCCCTGAGCCAGCGTCCGGCTCCAGGTGACCCCAGCGGCTGGAATTCCTCATGCGCCGTCTCGCCGCGCCGCGCCGCCCGGATCAGCCGGAATAAAGGCTCCGATCCGCCGAACTGGCGTACCAGCGCGGATTCGACGCTGAGCGGCGCGAGATCGGCCGCCCCCGTCAACTGCCGGTAGACCGGATTGGCATAGATGATCGCGCCGTCCTTGCCGGTCAAGGCGATGCCCTGGCTGGCATTTTCGGCATAGAGCTTCGAGAAATCGTGTGAACCGGACCGGGCCTGCACCCCGAAATGCAAAAATCCCGCAGCCGAGGCAAAAAGCGCCGCAACCCCGATGGAGGCGAACAACGCGAACAAGCCGAGAATGAGCGCAGCGGCCTCCTGCCGAAGCAGGATGGCAACACAGATGGCCCCGCTCATCGCCGCCGCCAAACCGATCAGCCGCCGCCAGGGCGCACGGTCCTTCTGCGTCCGGTCGAGAAACTGCGCGGCTGGCTGCACGTTGCTGCGGCTCGAAATCATGGCGGCACCTTAACCGATTCTTGTACTTTGCCCCGATTTCCATCGACCCGGCCGGCGAAAATGAACAGGAGCGAGGCGGCAGGCGAGGATGGGCTTTAGCCAGGATCGAACTTAGCAGTTAAAATTACTGCAAAGAGCGGCTATACCGGCATTGGGAGCCAGACGTTGAAAGCCGTCGGGCTAAGGGGGAACGCGGCGCGGAAGCTGACGTGACAGCTAAGGCGTACTCGCGTTTTGGGAAAGGCCGACATCATGTCCGACAGCGTCATCTATATCGTCACCGTAACGCTTCTGATCGCGCTGGGCGGGTCTCGCCTTCTGGATCGCGCGCCAAAGCCTGGGTCTTGGCGGCATGACGCTGTTCCAGGGCAAGACAAAGCGCGTCGGCCTGGTCAAATCGACCTCGCTGGACGGGCGCCGGCGGCTCGTGCTGGTGCGGCGCGACAATGTCGAGCATCTCATCATGACCGGCGGCCCGGTCGATGTGGTGATCGAAACCGGCATTCCGATGGTCATGCGCAGCAGCGCAAACGGACTGCGGGACGCGCTCTCCCGGGCCGAGCCCGGCATGGGCAGCGAAGCCGCCTATCTCACGGACGACGTGCCATTGATCCTGCATCGCGACCAGTCTAACTGAGGTCGAGGCCGTGTTCTCCTGGGTGCCGCCATTCGCGCAGACCCGGTTTGCGGCGCAAATATGGCTTGTTGCCGCCGCGTCGCTGTTCATCTTTCTACCGTTCCTCGCTGCGGCGCAGAACACTCCTGGCCTTCCGTCCCAAACCGCTCCATTCGATGCAGACACGGCTCAGCCTGCTCCCATGCCCTCGGGATGGGCGGCCGGGGCCAACATCGCCGCTCCGATTGCGCGTTGGGACGAGACGCTGACCCGCATCGATGCTGCGCTTACGCAGCACATCGAGGAAGGCACGCTCGATCAGGTTCGGGGGCAGCTGAACCGGATCCAGGCCGAGATCGGCGCTTATATCGCGGAGCAGAGCCCGCGCCTGCCCGAGATCGAGGCTCGGCACAAGAAGCTCGGCGAGGCGCCCAAGGATGCGGAGCCGCCGGAGCCGGCCCCTGTCGCGGAGCAGCGCGCCGAGCTTAGACGGGCCTTAGGCGATCTCACCGGCGCGCTCAAGGCCGCCGAAGAGGCTGAATTGCGCGCGGACCTGCTGAGCGGAAGGGCGCGAGACCTTCGGCGCGGCATATTCGAACGGCGGATTCTCGAACGAGGCAAGAGTCCGCTTTCCCCCTCGCTCTGGACCGACATCGCGAAGGACGCGCCCGGCGGCATCGAGCGCATACGCCACATGCTCGCCGACTGGTGGCAGGCGCCCGGCGATAAGACACTATTCGTGGGACTGGTACTCGCCGCCATCCTGCTCTGGGGTGTGCTTTCGATCGCCGGATATCGCGGTATTGTCCGTTACAGACAGTGGGACGCGACGCAGCCGCCGACGCAATGGCGCCGCGCGGCTTCCGCCGGCCGCGTGATCCTCTGGCGCTCCCTGCCGACGGTATTGGCGGGCGTGTTCCTCTATTTCAGTCTCCGCGAATTCGGGCTTCTGTCGGATGTCTCGGAGCGGCTGGTGATAGCGGCGATCGTAAGCCTGGTGATCATCGCGACCGTTCAGGCCGTGACCAAGACCGCGCTGGCGATCAGCCGCCCGCATTGGCGGTTGCTCCAGCTCTCAAACCGGGCGGCGAGCAAGCTCTATGTCCGGGTCATGGCGCTCGCGGTGCTTTACGGCATCGACTTCTTCCTCAGCAGCCTCACCCAGGCTGTGTACATGCCCTATTCCGTCAGCACCGGGCAGAGCTTCGTCTCCAGCGTGCTGTTCGCGGCTTTGATCATTTCGATTCTGCGCATTCGCGAGAAGAACGCCCAAGGCGTGAGCCGCCCGATCGGTCCCGGCTATGTGCGCCTGCCGCTCTGGCTGGTCGCGCTCGCCATCCTCGGCGCGGCGCTGATCGGCTATGTGGCTCTGGCGCGTTTCATCGCCGGGCAACTGATCGTCGCCAGCACGATTCTCATCATCGCCTATCTGCTCATCATTTCAGTGACCGCGTTCGGGGAAAATGTCAGCGACGATGAAACCGCAGGCGGGCGCTGGCTGCGCGACCATTCCGATCTCGACGAGCATCGCCGCGAGCAGATCGCCCTGCCCCTCACTTTGATCCTGAAGGCGGCGATCGTCATCGGCGCCGTGCCTTTCCTGCTGCTGCTATGGGGCTTCGACTGGCACGACATTTCGAGCTCGCTCCGCCAGGTCCTGTTCGGCTTCGAGATCGGCGGGGTGAAGATTTCCGTGACGACCGTCGTCGCCGCGCTGGTCATCTTCTTTTTCGGCTATCTGGCGGCAAAATTCTTCCAGGCCTGGCTCGACCGGGACGTGCTGGAGCGGGCGGGCGTCGAAGCGGGCGTGCGCGACAGCGTTCGCACCGGCGTCGGCTATATCGGCGTGGCGATGGCGGCTCTGCTCGCCATCTCCTATGCGGGTCTCGATTTCTCCAGCCTGGCGATCGTCGCGGGCGCCTTGTCGGTCGGCGTCGGCTTCGGTTTGCAGAGCGTGGTCAATAATTTCGTCTCGGGTCTGATCCTGCTTGCCGAGCGGCCGATCAAGCTGGGCGACTGGATCATCGTCGGCGGGCATGAGGGCATCGTGCGGCGGATCAGCGTCCGCTCGACGGAGATCGAAACCTTCGACCGCGCCAATGTGATCGTGCCGAATTCCATGCTGATTTCGGACATGGTGAAGAACTGGACGCTGCATAACAGCACGGGCCGCGTGCCGGTGCCGGTCCATGTGCATGTCGGTAGCGATCCCGAAAAGGTGCGCGATATTCTGCTGGATGTCGCCCGCCAGCATCCGCAAGTGCTGTCCAACCCGGCGCCGGTCGTGCTTTTCGAGGATTTCGGCCCCAGCTCGCTGGACTTCATTCTCTTCGTCTACCTCGTCAATGTGAACCGCTCCTTCGCCGTGCGCACCGATCTGCGCATCGCCATTCTCAAAGCGTTCAGGAACAATGGTGTAGAAATACCCTATCCGCAGTCGGACGTGCATTTGCGCGATCTCGACTGGGTGAAGACGGCCGTGTCCGAGCGGCTCGCCAGATCGGCGGATGGGGGTCCCATGAGCGTCAGGGATTACAAATCCGAAAGTCAGGCGCCGGGCGAAGGCGACAACGGCACTTGAGATCGGCTGAGCGAGGCGTCTCGCATTCGAAATTCGGCGCAGGGGCGTGATCCATGGAATTTATCGTCCTCCTTGTCGCGATCGTGTTGATCGGTCCTTATGTGATCGGCGCCTGGGCGCATGTCCGGGCGGGACGGCTTGAACGGACGTTCGGCCTTTGGCGGCTAGCCTTTGAGGACTTGAGGACGACGGCCGAGGCGCAGGCTGAAGAGATTGCAAGGCTGCGGCTTGATCTGGCGGCGCTTCGCGGCGAGGCCCCGGTATCGGAACCGGACGCGCCGTCCGCGGAGACGACGGCCTTCGACCCGGACGCGCTCTTTGCGGATGCGATGGATACCGCCCCTGATGCCGGCCCGGCCGAAGACATGCCGATGCCCCCACCTGAGGGACCAGCCGAACCAGCCAGGCAGAGTCTTCGCGCGCGGATTTTGGGCGAAGGTGGGCTGGAGCGCCAATTCGGCGCCGTGCTGCCGGTGTGGGTCGGTGGCATCGCGATCGCCTTCGCGGGCTTCTTCCTGGTCAAATATTCGATCGAAAACCAGCTTGTCGGGCCGCATATGCGCGTCGTGCTTGGCGGGCTTCTCGGCGCGGCGCTGCTCGTGGGCGCTCGATTTGTCGCCGCGCGGGCCGGCGCGTTCGGCGGGCATCGCATAGCGCAGGCGCTCGCAGGGGCGGGCATTGCGGTGTTCTATGTATCCGCCTATGCGGCAACGGCGCTTTATGGGCTCGTGCCGCCACTGCTCGGTTTCGCGGCGATGGCGGCGACGACCGCACTCGCTGTCATCCTGGCGCTGCGCCACGGACCGCCCATCGCACTGCTTGGAATGGTCGGCGGGTTCCTGACGCCCGCGCTGATCACTTCGGGCGATCCGTCGGCGTTCCTTTTCTTCACCTATCTCTATTTCGTCTTCGCCGCACTGATGATCATCATCAAGCGTCAGGGCTGGTGGCTGATGACCTTCCCGGCGCTGCTTTTCGCCTTCGGCTGGGTTCTGGCCTGGATTTTCTCCGGGCAGATGAAGAGCGGCGAAAGCCTGTGGATGGGTCTGTTCCTGGTGGCGGTGGCGGGCACGATCGTCGGCGCCTCGCGCCAGCGCTACGGGAGGAAACCGAGGCCGTGCAGAGCTGGCGCGGGCTGTTCTCCTGGCGCAACCAGGCGCTGGCGCTCAACGTCGTCAGCCTCGCCGGGGCAATGGCGCTGATGGCGACGCTTGCCTTCAACGCGACTTTCGGCCTGCATGACTGGGTGCTGTTCGGGACGCTGGCAGTGGGCGCAGTGGCGCTCGCCTTTTTCGATACGAGGCTCTACGGCTTCGCGCCCTGGGCGGCGATGGCGATCAATGCCGTTATGCTGGCGGGCTGGTATCCCGGCAGCGAGCGCGAATTCATCGTCGCGCTTACGGCGTTCGGCGCGCTCTATGTCACAAGCGGCTTTCTGCTGGTTTCCAGCGCGGCGTTCCCGGTGCTTTGGGCGGGCCTGTCAGCCTCTACCGCGCTCGGCTATTTCCTGCTCGCTTATTTCCGCCTCACCCCTGCCGCGCCGCCGGCCCCCGCGCCGATCGCGATCGATGTGCCGCCCTCGCGTGAGCCGGTGGAGCCGTTGGTGCAAGCTGTCAAGCAGACTGCCGCCGCGATCCCGCATATCTGGGGCAGCCTTGCCATGGCGCTGGCGCTGCTGTTCTTCGGAGCCGCGATGTGGGCGGCAAAGCGCTTGCCCGCCTCGCTCGCCAAGGAGCGCGTGCTGGCGATCTATGCTCTTGCGTGCAGTGCGTTCGTCGCCCTCACCTTCTTCATCGAATTGCAGCGGGAGTTCCTCTCGGTCGCCATTGCCGCCGAGCTTCTCGCCGTCGCCTGGATCGCGACGAAAACGCAAATTCCGTCCTTGCGCTATATTGCTGGCCTGCTGGGGTTGACCTTTGCCTTCCTGCTGCTGCCGCAAATCCTTCTGCTGCTCCAGCTTGCCGCCTATAGCATCATCGGCTTTGAATGGCGTTTGCAGGCGACAATCCCGATTGTCGCTTTTCCGAATTTCCAGCTCGCTCTGCCCGCCGGACTGTTTCTTATTGCCGCCTATATGCTGCGGCGAGGCGGCGACGGTCTGCTCGTGCGGACGCTGGAATTTGCGGCTGTCGCGCTGATCGCATTGTGGGGCTATTACACGACGTCCAGACTGTTCCATCCCGGCGAGAATGTGCTGTTCGCATATGCGAGCTTCCTGGAGCGTGGCCTGATCACCAACGTGCTGTTCGTCTATGGGCTGATGTGCTTGTGGATCGGGCGCAATTTCGGCCGCAGCGCCTTTTTCCAGAGCGGGCTGCTGCTCATTGCGATCGCGCTGTTCCGCATCGTCTATTTCGACCTCCTCGTGAGGAACCCGCTTTTGCCTCACGACGCCATAAGCGGCACTTCGCCCTTCGACGCGCTGACGCTCACTTACGCCGTGCCGATCCTGTGGTGCTGGTTAGCTGCGCAGGAACTCCGCCGGGCCGAAAGCGGATTTCTGATCGGCTTCGCCAAGTTCGTGCGGCCATTGATCGCTGGTTCTTGCCTTTGCCTGGATCAGCCTCGAAATCCGCAAATTCTACCAGGGGCCGTTTCTCGACGGGACGGTGACGAGCGATGCGGAATTCTACAGCTATTCTGTCGCCTGGCTGGTCTTCGGCCTCGCGCTGCTGTTCTATGGAACGCTGAAAGGGAGCCAATTGCTGCGCTACGCCTCACTGGCGCTCACGCTGCTGACGGTGACAAAGGTGTTCCTGCTCGATGCCGGCAGTCTCACCGGGCTTTACCGCGTGTTTTCGTTCCTCGGACTCGGGCTAAGCCTGCTGGCGATCAGCTATTTCTATAGCCGCTTCGTATTCGGTGGCAGCGAGGAAAACGGCGGGAACAGCCAAGCCCCCGCCACAACACCACAAGGGTCCGGCAGCTCCGGCTGATCACATACGGCCGGTTGGAGGGTAGGGCGGCACACGGCATTCGGTGGTTGTTCTGTCGCATCGTTTTGCCCAAGCCCGTTCCGGCTCGTTGCGTTCGATGCTCTCTAGCGAAAGGCTGGATGCTCGACCTTGTCGCCGGATTTGATGCCGAGCCGCTTGGCGCTCCCGGCCTTCATCTCGATCACGGCCCGCACATTCCCGCCGGAGCTGATCGTTTGCTCCGAGAATGGCTCGGCATCCGAAGCGATGCGGTGAATGGTCCCGTCGCCGCGCACGAAGATCATGTCGAGGGAAATATAGGTGTTCTTCATCCACATGGAGATCGGCTCATCTCGCGGATAGATGAAGATCATACCCTCATCATCACCAAGAGAGCGTCGGAACATCAGCCCTGTGCTGCGCTCCGCGTCAGTATCGGCGACTTCGACCGTGATCCGATGCTTGCCGGCGGCAGCAATGAAAGTGAGGGGCTGCTTCTCAAGCACTTCGGCATGAACATCCGCCGCAAGCCCGAGATTAAAGCAAAGCAGGGCAGCAATGACCGCCCTGCTAATCAATTGAACTGACGCAACAGACGTCACGTCAGTGGGACGTAGGGAAACTCGAGGCCACCCCATCGGGCCGCAGCTCCGCTGCCATCAATCCTTTGACGCCATTTCCGAAGCGAACCAGCACAGTCTGTCCCGGACGCAGCTCGGCGAAGCCGAAGCGCCGTAAGGTTTCCATGTGCACAAAGATGTCTTCCGTGCCTTCTCCCCGCGTGAGAAAGCCGAAACCTTTGAGACGGTTGAACCATTTCACCATGGCGCGCTGCCAGTCGCTTTCGGCGACCACCGTGACGTGCGTACGTTGCGGCAATTGCGACGGATGGATCGCCGTGCTTTCGTCCATGCCCAGCACGCGAAAAGCCTGGAGTCCACGATCGCGATTGAGCACTTCGCAAACCACGCGAGCGCCTTCATAAGCCGTTTGATAACCGTCGCGCCGCAGAACGGTCACATGCAGAAGAATATCCGGCATACCGTTATCTGGCACAATGAAGCCATAGCCTTTTGAGGCATCAAACCACTTGATTTGACCCGCGACGACGGTGACGTCAACGCCGGCCTGTTCGGACGCAACGCCGAACGTTGAGACAACTGGAGGTAATTTTTCCCCCATATCGTGATCCCCCGCTTTTACTTCACTGTTGTACCTATTTGCTCGACCAGGTCTTCCGCCTTCGCCCAGTCGTTGCAAATCGTTAATGGAACATACCACTCGTCGGTTCCGTTACCAGCGAAATTTCCGCTGGACTGGATAAGTACGTTCCACACCAAACCGGACCGACGCCCGGGAACCAGCACACGAAGGTTGTAAATCATTGTTTTTCATTGGTTTTAACTCTTAACTCCTAAGGGCCGCAGCATGCTTTTAGAGATTACGCATCGCCAAAAACGTGTACCGGACAAACCCTTATACAACCCATGCGTGTGTCATTGAAACGCTTTTTTCACGAATCACCGACTTCGCACAGCTGCCTGGGCAAGCCTGTTCGAAAGCGCTCCATACTGGCGCGTTAACTATTTCGGCACGATGGGGCGGAAATGTGGTGGCCGGCGGCGTTGTCCCCGCGCGGCAATTCAGCGGGGATTTAACGAACTTGTGAATTGGCTTGCGCATTGCCGGGGCGTCGCGGGCGGGGCTACAGTCGCTCGCATATCCAACTCCTCGAGGTCTTGCATGAAATATCTCCATACGATGCTGCGCGTCACCGATGTCGACCAATCGCTCGATTTCTACTGCAACAAGCTCGGCCTTAAGGAGGTGCGGCGCATTGACAATGAGCAGGGCCGCTACACGCTCATCTTCCTCGCGGCGGAAGGCGATGAGGCGGCGCAGGTCGAGCTAACCTATAATTGGGATCCCGAGACTTATAGCGGCGGGCGCAATTTCGGCCATCTCGCTTATGCCGTGGACGATATTTATGCCACCTGCGAAAAGCTGATGCAGGGCGGCGTCACCATCAACCGCCCACCGCGCGACGGCCGCATGGCGTTCGTTCGTTCGCCCGACAAGGTCTCCATCGAACTCTTGCAGAAGGGCGCCGCACTGCCCTCGCAGGAACCATGGGCGTCCATGCCGAATACAGGCGAGTGGTAGCGTCTGCTTGGCTTCGCCGAACCAAATGGCTTTCGATTATAGCGGCACGGCCAAGCTGCTGCATTGGCTGATCGCGGGCTTCGTCATTGCGCTGTTGAGCGTCGGCCTGACGATGACCCGCATCAGCGATCTGCAACTCAAATTCGAGCTGTACCAGTTGCACAAATCGTTGGGTGTGACAGTTCTCGGCTTGATGGTCCTGCGTGTTTTCTGGCGACTGGCGGCGAAACCGCCAGCGCTGCCTCCGCATATGGCACGCTGGGAGCGCGTTGCCGCACAAAAAACGCATGTGCTGCTCTATGTCTTATTGTTGGCGATGCCGCTGACGGGCTGGGCGACGGTTTCGGCAGCGCTGCCGCCATTCAACTTCCCGACGCTGCTCTATACGCGCATTCCGTGGCCGCATATCCCCTTCATCGAACAACTGACGCTGGACCAGAAAAAAACGGTTGAACCCTATCTCAAAAATGTGCACGCAGCCCTGGGTTGGACACTCCTTGTCCTTGTCGGGCTCCACATTGCCGCCGCGCTGCGGCACGGTATCATTCTCAAGGATGGCATTATGTTGCGTATGTTGCCTCGCGTTCTGAACGTCTCCCGAAAACTGATCGTCCCCTTCGTCTTCACCGCACTCTTCGCCGCTGGGGCGTTGCCGGCCGCTGCCCAGGAATGGGCGATCGACAAGACTTTGAGCAAGATCAGCTTCGAGGTCCAGGCAGGCGGACAGGCGGTGAGCGGTGAATTCAAGCAGTTTCAGGCCGAGATCCATTTCGATCCGGACGACCCCGAAAGCGCCGATATTTCCGCAGCAATCGACATGAACAATGTGGTGACCGGTCAGGCGCAGGTGGACAGCGGGCTGCTCGGTAAGGATTGGTTCGATACGCAGACCTACCCCACCGCGGGGTTCCGCGCGCGTTCCGTCAAGGCGGGCAAAGGCGATGGGGAGTACATCATCGAAGCAACGATCACGGTCAAGGACGTCTCCAAAAATGTCACCCTGCCCTTCAGGCTTGCGGTCAATGAGGGTGAAGCGACGGTCAAGGGCGAGACTGCGCTCCGGCGATCCGAGTTCGGCATCGGTCCGAAAGGCCCAGTGTCGGGCACGGTGATTGGCGATGTCGTGACGCTGAGACTCGATCTGGCGGCAAAACGGCTCGATAATTAAGCGCGGTGATGCACGTCGCGATACGTTCTACCGGCTGTTGGACGCATCCGCTGGGCCGCGCAGGACGGCGGGCACGCCATTTTCGGGCGTAAGCGCCGTTTAGCATCTCCTTAATAGGCCCTTTACGAAACCCGTTTGCGCGTGGAAACTTATCCTTAACCAAGTTTGCGACAGCGAAAGGGGCCGCTGTGCTCGAAATGTTCGAACAACTCCTGGCAGCGCTGATCATTCTTGCGCTGCTGGTGCTGGTTATGTTCATAGCGCTTCCCTACCCCACGGGAAGCGACCGTGTGAACTCGCCCGTAGCCGATCAGCCGCTGCCCGCCGAGCCAGCCAAATCGCCCACAGAAAGCGCCAGGGTGAAGTCTCCCACCGCGGGGCAAAATGAGGTCGCCAACAATGAGGCGCCCCCGCAGACCGCAGAGAAGCCCGCCCCCAGTGCGCAGGAAACCCCTGTTCCGAATCCTCCGGGAAACAACAGCGCCGATAGCAACAAGGCTCCCGCCCCGGCGCCGGCGGAAAAGGGCGCGCGGGAACTCGGCAGCGGCGAGGCGCAGCCCAAGCAGAAATTCGTCAAGAGCTATAGTGACAGGCTCTCACCCGGCGCGGAATTGCCCGCTAAAGCTCTGGAAACCGCTAAGGCGGACAAGCCGGCGACCGAAAAGCCGGTGGCCGCCAAGCCGAAGTCCGACAAGCTGACGATCCGCAAGCTAAAGCCCCGCGAGACCAGGACGGAGACAACATCCCGAACGCCGGTGCAACAGCGCCGGCCACGCGTCTATATCAAAGAGGAACGCGAAAGGGGCGACGGCATCGGGGAGTACATGCGGCGCACCGATTACGGTCCGCCGGGTTGGCACCGTACCCACTATTATGAATGTGCCGACGGACGATGCGACTGCAGCTGCGGCCGGCCTTATTGGGCAAGAAGCGGCCCGCCCTGCTGGGATTAGGGCGGAAGAAAAGATGCCGCCCTGCCCCCGTGCGTCAGGCCACCCGCCGGATGGCGCCGCCGAGCTTCTCCATAGCCATTTCGATATCGCTTGCTTCGACGATGAGCGGCGGCGACATCGCGATCGTGTCGCCGGTCACCCGCACCTGCAGCCCATTCTGATAGCAATCCAGAAACACATCATAGCCGCGCCGGCCGGCTCCGGCCGCGCTTGGGCTGAGTTCGATAGCGGCAACAAGCCCGAGATTGCGGATGTCGACCACATTCGGCAGGCCGCGCAAGGAGTGCACCGCTTCCTCCCATAGGCCCGACAATCCGGCGGCGCGCTCGAACAAGCCGTCCCGCTTATAGATATCGAGCGTCGCCAGCCCCGCCGCGCAGGCGAGAGGATGAGCCGAATAGGTGTATCCGTGGAACAGCTCGATGATGTGTTCGGGGCCTTGCATCAGCGCGTCGTGAATGCCACGCCGGGCGATGACCGCGCCCATCGGCACCGCGCCATTGGTGAGGCCCTTGGCCGCCGTCATCAGGTCGGGCGTAACGCCGAAATATTGCGACGCGAAGGGCGCGCCCAGGCGGCCGAAGCCGGTGATCACCTCGTCGAAGATCAGCAAAAGGCCGTGCTTGTCGCAAATCGCGCGCAGCCGTTCGAGATAGCCCTTCGGCGGTACCAGAACGCCGGTCGATCCGGCAACCGGCTCGACGATGACGGCCGCGATGGTGTCGGCGCCGTGCAGCGCAACGAGATCTTCGAGCTTATCGGCCAGTTCCGCGCCATGTGCCGGCTGACCCTTCGAAAAGGCGTTGCGCGCCGAGTCATGCGTATGCGGCAGGTGGTCGACATAGGGCAGCGCGGCACCGAAAGCACGCCGGTTCGCCACCAGCCCGCCTACCGAGATGCCGCCGAAGCCGACGCCGTGATAGCCGCGTTCGCGGCCGATAAAGCGCACCCGTCCGCCTTCGCCGCGTGCTTTGTGATAGGCAAGCGCAATTTTCAGCGCCGTATCGACGGCCTCTGACCCGGAATTGGTGAAGAATATGCGGTCCAGTCCGTCGGGCGTGATCGCCGCGAGCGCCGTGGCCAGTTGAAAGGCCGACGGATGGCTCATCTGAAAGGCCGGCGCGTAGTCCAGCGTCTGGATCTGCCGTTCGACGGCGGCGGAGATTTCGCGCCTTCCGTGACCGGCGTTGACGCACCACAGCCCAGCAACCATGTCGAGGACCCGGCGCCCATCGGAGATGGTGAGCCACATGCCGTCGGCAGCGACGATCAGTCGCGGATCGGCTTTGAACTGCCGATTAGCGGTGAAAGGCATCCAGTAGCAGGACAGGTCCAACTCATTCATCAGGGGCGGGGAATCGTTCATCGCAATCTCCAACGGATGCGCCATTGGCGCGTGGGCGCTGGGGCAAGTCTATAGCCGGAAGCACGAAATCGCCATGCCGAGATTCGGTGACGCGAATGCGTAGAAATGCATGCCGGCTCGGGGATGTGAAGTACCGTGCGCGGCGGGCCATAGCGGAAGCGCGGCACGACGTTGGGCCCGTTGAAATGGTCGTTGGACCTCAGGCGCGTTAGATAACGGGGCAGTCTTTAAAGGCTGCGTGCGGCGTTTTCGGCCTTTGGCGCGGGAGGATTGGTCGGCTGAATGACGGCCTTGACAACCGGTTCGCCCATATCGGCACAGCCGCTGACCGCCAGTTCAATTCTGGGAAGATTGTCAGCCTGTTCGGATTTTCCCACCGACCGGGCGCCAACAATTCGGAAGGAGAAGGTCTGGCCGGATTTCGCGGTGACAGTGATGCAGTCACCCGCCGAAAGTCTGTCCCACGCGACTGGGGCGATGTTCGGTACAATTTCCTGGAGCCCGACCTCGGTCAGGGCGTTTTGCCGCGCACCAGGCGAAAATGTCTGACCGCCTATGCCGGAAAGGAATTTCGCGGGGTGGCGCATAGTTTCCGCGGAAGGTGGGGCCGCACCGAACGCCTCGGAAAGGGATGCGCCTTTGGCCCCGACGAGCCAACCGGCGCCGGAGAGAGCTTGGCTTGGCTGCGCCGAGACGAACGCGAACACGGCGCCGCACATCGAGACGGCAGACAAAACGACGCTGAGCGAAATCCAGGGAATGGAGCGTGCGAAAGAAACGTCCGAATCCGGCGACTGCGATGATGGGAAGCGCCTGATCGTCATCTAATATCCTCCGCAAGGCACCGAAAACTGGTACCAATTCCTATATTTGCGCCCAGCTAGATTCAGATTGGTCCAAATCCGCTGAATGTCCAGCCCACATCACGAAATGAATGTGACAATTCGTGGACAGGGTAATCGGGCGATCAAGGAGGATCAGCTCAAAAAACAAAGACCACCTGACGTACGCAAAACTAATCACGTCAGGAGGCCCCGTTGTCTCGGGGCCGCCTTCTGTGTTGCATCAACTGAGCGTGTTTTTCGACACGGAGATGAGGCACCAGCAGCTACGTTTCCCTAAAGACAAGTTTGTTATAGCACCAAAGCCGCGAACCACAAATGCTAGAACCCCAAAGTTCCACAGACTTTAATAAAAAGAATTTTTCTATTCATAACTGTGTCGAAAATTCCGCAGGTTCATATTCCCGACCGAATCACTGCGCTAAACGCCGAGGCCGCCGCTCGAATTTGCCATTACGCATCACGGTCGACGTGGGATTGATAAGGGCGGCCGCAGCCGCCCTCGATCATCATTAGGCGCGGGAGGCCGCGCGTTAAGCCGCGGCTTACATCATATCCATGCCGCCCATACCACCCATGCCTCCCATTCCGCCCATGCCACCCATTCCGGGGCCGCCTGCCAATTCCTTCTTCGGCGCCTCCGTCACGCCGGCTTCGGTCGTGATCAGCAAAGAGGCGATGGACGCAGCATCCTGTAGCGCGGTGAGCACAACCTTCACCGGATCGATGACGCCGGCCTCGATCATATCCACATATTCGCCGGTCTGCGCGTTGTAGCCAAAATTGTCTTTTTTCAACTCGAGAAGCTTGCCGACCACCATTGAACCTTCGGCGCCTGCATTCTCGACAATCTGCCGGACCGGGGCCTGGAGGGCGCGGCGGACAATATTGATGCCGACATTCTGGTCTTCATTGTCGCCCTTGGTGGTGATGGCCGACACTGCGCGCAGCAGCGCAACGCCACCGCCCGCGACAACGCCTTCTTCAACGGCCGCGCGCGTCGAATTCAGCGCATCGTCGACGCGGTCCTTCTTTTCCTTCACTTCGCTCTCGGTCGCTCCGCCGACGCGGATGACCGCGACGCCGCCCGCAAGCTTGGCAAGCCGCTCTTGCAGCTTTTCCTTGTCATAATCTGAGGTGGTCTCCTCGATCTGAGCCTTGATCTGGCCGACGCGGCCTTCGATGCTCTTCTTCTTGCCGGCGCCATCGACGATGAGCGTATTGTCCTTGTCGATGCGGACGCGCTTGGCCCGGCCCAGCATCTTGATGTTAACATTCTCCAGCTTGATGCCGAGGTCCTCGGAGATCATTTCGCCGCCTGTCAGGATGGCGATGTCCTCAAGCATGGCCTTGCGGCGGTCGCCGAAGCCGGGAGCCTTGACGGCCGCCACTTTCAACCCGCCGCGCAGCTTGTTGACGACAAGCGTCGCCAGCGCTTCGCCTTCGACGTCCTCGGCGATGATCAGCAGCGGCCTTGCCGATTGCACGACCGCTTCCAGCACTGGCAGCATAGCCTGCAAATTCGACAGCTTCTTCTCGTGGATGAGAATGAGAGGGTCGTCCAACTCGCAGACCATCTTCTCGGCATTGGTGATGAAATAGGGTGAGATATAGCCGCGATCGAACTGCATGCCTTCGACGACGTCCAGTTCGCTTTCGAGGCTCTTGGCTTCCTCGACGGTAATGACACCTTCATTGCCGACCTTCTGCATGGCCTCGGCGATCATGTCGCCGACCGACCGGTCGCCATTGGCGGAAATCGTCCCGACCTGCGCAATTTCGGCGGAAGAACTCACCTTCTTGGCCTTCTTCCTGACCGCGATCACGACATCGGCCACCGCCTTGTCGATGCCGCGCTTGAGGTCCATCGGGTTCATGCCGGCGGCAACCGCCTTCAAGCCCTTCCTTGACGATGGCGTGGGCGAGGAGCGTCGCAGTGGTGGTGCCGTCGCCGGCCTTCTCGTTGGTCTTGGAGGCGACTTCGCGCATCATCTGCGCGCCCATATTCTCGAACTTGTCCTCCAGCTCGATTTCCTTCGCGACGGTGACGCCGTCCTTGGTCGAGCGCGGCGATCCGTAGGATTTGTCGATGATGACGTTGCGGCCCTTGGGACCGAGGGTGACCTTCACGGCGTTGGCGAGTGTGTCCATGCCGCGCATCATGCGATCGCGGGCATCGGACGAAAAGCGGACGAGTTTAGCGGCCATACGGGAAAATCCTTTAATTGAAGACTATGATCGCGCCGGTCGGCGCGCGCGGGAACAATGAGACGAGCCGGCAAGAGCGGACGCGCAGCCGCCCTGACAGCATTCAGCTTCAGGCCAGGACGCCCATAATGTCGGTTTCCTTCATGATGAGGAGGTCTTCCCCATCGATCTTGACCTCGGTGCCGGACCATTTGCCGAACAGCACCTTGTCGCCGGCCTTCACATCGAGCGGCGCAATCTCGCCATTCTCGCCGCGTGCACCTGGACCCACGGCGATCACCTCGCCCTGCTGCGGCTTTTCGGCCGCGGTATCGGGAATGATAATGCCTCCCTTCGTCTTGGTTTCCTCCTGAACGCGTTTCACCACGACCCGGTCATGGAGCGGACGGAATTTCATCTTGGTCTCCCGCATTACGTGGATTGAGGAGCAGCCTTGCGATTGGCACTTGCTGCCCGTGAGTGCTAACGCTGGAATTAGTGGAACCGCCCCGCCCTTGTCAAGACGCGAAAGCCGCAAAGTTGGACTGTCGGAGAGCCGCCTGAGGTTCAATTGCGGCCGGCGCCGTAGCTGCGACAGCGAATAACATTTGAAAACTATCACATAGCAGTCGCGCGCTCATCTCTCCCCGACTATTCGTTTTCTCGTGAGATCTGTTTTTCTTGGACGCGGTAAAATCTATGAAATTTATTTCTTATTTTATCTTTATTGTCACGGCAATCCTAAGTGTTTCTACAGTGAAGGCCGGCGAAGCCGCGCGAACTACTGCTCATTCACACCGGACCGCCCGGATCGCTATACGAGGTCAGCGCCACCGAATTCGCCCGCCGGGTGAACGATCGGCTGCCCGGCCTCTATAAAATCGAAGTCATTGGCGATACCGATCTTGGCGATGGCCCGGCCCTCCTAGCCAAACTCGCCAAGGGGGAGGCCATGTTCGCC
Source organism: uncultured Alphaproteobacteria bacterium (assembly GCA_963842775.1). GTDB lineage: Bacteria > Pseudomonadota > Alphaproteobacteria > Rhizobiales > Rhodomicrobiaceae > R-RK-3. The sequence goes on from CAWJHQ010000004.1 coordinate 205,186, forward strand.
CTGCCCTCCGCTGCAATGACCTCGGTAAGCGACAGCTTCGCAATTTTCGAGCTGCCCTTCCTGATCCGCAACCGCGCGCAAATACGCAATATTCGCGGCGCCTTGCTTGAAAGCCATCTTCAGCCGGAGGCGGAACAAAAGGGGCTGCATATTCTGGGCATGTGGGAGAGCGGCTTCCGGCATTTCACCAACAGCCTGCGCCGCATCGACCGGCCGAGGGATCTGGAAGGGCTCAAATTCGCGGTGCCGGCGAATAGCTGGCGGGAGAAGGTGCTTCAGGCGTTCGGCGCCGAACCCGTACCGATGGCGTCGCGCGCCGTCCGCGACGCGCTGCGGACGCGGATCGTCGACGGCCAGGAAGCGCCGCTCGTCGAAATCCACACCGGCAAGCTTGTGGAATTGCAACGGCACCTCGCATTGTCGGACCATCTTTACAGCCCAGCCTATCTTGTGACGCGCAAATCCGCGTTCGAGGGTCTTCCAGCGCCGGTGCGGAACATTATCGCCGCCGAGGCGAAAGCCATGGAGCGTTGGATCTACGACACCGCCGTCGAGATGGAGAGCGAACTGATCGACCAACTCGACCAGCGCATGAAGGTAACCCATATCGATGCCGAGGCGTTCAGGGCCGCCAGCCGCCCTGTTTACGGTGAATTCGTCCGCACGGTGCGCGGCGGCGCCAAGATGATCGAAATCGTCGAAGAACTGGACGACGTCACCGCATCCGGGGGACAAGGCAAATAAGCGGCGGACCGGCGATGAAACTGAGGTGACCGAGTCCGATTTCCCTTGCGGCGTGTCCGCGTCGCTCCTAGTTTTGGCCGCTTCACAACCCCGTCTGCATTTGGAGGCTTCGATGGGCTTTATCGCTGACGCACTAGGCCGGGTGCAGCCGTCCCAAACCATCGCCGTGACCACCAAGGCGCGCGAGCTTCAAGCCGCCGGCCACGACGTGATCGGCCTCGGCGCGGGCGAGCCGGATTTCGACACGCCGGACAATATCAAGGAAGCCGCGATCAAAGCCATCCGCGACGGCAAGACCAAATACACCAATGTCGAAGGCATTCCTGAGCTGAAGCAGGCGATCTGCGCCAAATTCCAGCGCGAAAACGGGCTGAGCTACAAGCCGGGCCAGGTGATCGTCGCGCCGGGCGGAAAGAAGATCATCTTCAATGCCATGATGGCGAGCATCAATCCGGGCGACGAGGTGGTGATCCCCGCGCCCTATTGGGTGTCCTATCCCGATATCGTGCAGCTTGTCGGCGGGACGCCCGTCATCGTCGAAGCGACACTGCAGGACAAGTTCAAGCTTCGCCCGGAGGCGCTGGAAAAGGCCATCACGCCGAAAACGAAATGGTTCATCTTCAACCATCCGTCGAACCCAACCGGCGCCGCCTATTCGCGCGCCGAGCTGAAGGCGCTGACGGACGTGCTGATGCGGCACCCGCAAGTGTGGGTGCTCACCGACGATATGTATGAGCATCTCGTCTATGACGATTATCAGTTCGTCACCCCGGCCCAGGTCGAACCCGGCCTCTACGAACGGACGCTGACGATGAACGGCGTCTCGAAGGCCTATGCGATGACCGGCTGGCGGATCGGCTATGCCGCGGGTCCGGAAATGCTGATCAAGGCGATGACCAAGCTGCAATCGCAGACCACGTCCAATCCGTCATCGGTGAGCCAATGGGCGTCGGTCGAGGCGCTGAACGGCCCGCAGGATTTCCTGAAGCCGCGTGCGCAGGCCTTCAAGGAGCGGCGCGATCTGGTTGTCTCGATGCTCAATCAGGCGAAAGGCATCGACTGCCCGACGCCCGAAGGCGCGTTCTACGTCTATCCGTCCTGCGCGGGCTGCATCGGCAAGACCAGCGGCAAGGGCAAGCGGATCGAGACGGACGAGGATTTCGTCACGGCGCTGCTTGAGGAGGAAGGCGTCGCGGTGGTGCATGGCTCGGCATTCGGATTGTCGCCATTTTTCCGCATCTCCTACGCGACCTCCACCAGTGCGCTGGAGGAAGCCTGCAGCCGGATTCAGCGCTTCTGTGCCGAATTGCGATAGAGCGCCATCGCAAAAGTTGGTCCGCGATTGCCGGAAAAATGATGCGCGATCAATGCGTTATGAGTATGCGCTGGCAATAAAAAAACCTATCCATGCCGTCGTCGCGGGTAAATGGATAGGTTTTAATGGCCTCGGCCATGAGGCCCGCTTGGAAAGCTGCGGACGGCGAGCCGGCTACCATACGCCTAGAAGTTCCTTGATCCGGCTCAGGCTTGGCAGTCCGAATTCGTCGCCGCCGAAATCTTTTGCGGCCTCGGCGCGGTAATCGTCAGGCCGGCTTTCCACGAGGAACCGCGGCGGCGGTCCGAAATATTCTTCATCCAGGATATCAACATCCCGCGCATCGAAACCATTCATCATCGTCATAAGCTTTACTCCGAATTGACTGGACGGGCGCAAGTCCTTGTTGCACCGATAAATGTTTCGGACTGTGGTTTGGTTCCGTGCGCATATGCTAACGACAAACAAACACCGTTCATCCATTTTATGATGAAGTGGTGAGCGTTGCCTTAACGAACATCGCATCCGACCGAAAAGCGCGGCGCGTCGTTGCGGGAATGCCGCAGCGTTGCAAGAATGCATCCACATATTCTGCGATGTTTCTGCGTGTTTCTGGCCACGTTTCCGCGCTCCTTTCCGGCCCGTCGGGGACAATCAAAATTCCGCCCTGCTGAAACCATCTCCCCGCACAGTGCTTTCTCCAGCAGCGAGGTGGCCGTGACGCTGTCTGCACCGGCATGAGGCCGTTGCATGTCCCCGGCGCACGTGTCCGATGGGGGACGATATGAGCGACTGGGATTTTTTCCGCCGTGTATTGATCGTGGCGGCGGTGATCGTTTTCGCCGCGCTGATCTGGCAATTGTCCCTGGCCGTCCTGTTATTTTTCGGCGCGGTACTGGTCGGCGTCTTGCTGGGCGGCGTGACCAGCTTCACCACGCGCAACACGGGAATGTCCCGGGGGCTTGCCCTCGCCCTGATCACGCTGCTGCTGGTGGTCGTCGTCGGCGGCGTCGTCATCCTGTTCGGGTCGCAGATCAGCGCCCAGATGACCGATCTCGCCCAGCGTCTGCCCGGCGCGATCGACAGTTTGGAGCAACGTTTCCAGCTCGGGGACCTGTCGGGCAAAATCGTCGAGCAGGCGAAGTCGAACACCGGCGTGCTCCTGTTCCAGATCACCTCGATGGCGGCCTTCGTGCTGAGCGTCGCCGGGAATGCGGTCCTCGTCCTGGTGGCGGGCGCCTTCCTCGCCTCGCAACCCCAGCTTTATCGCAGCGGCGCGCTGCAGCTGGTCCCGCCCGATCAGCGGCGGGTTGTCGGCGAAACCCTCGACGATGCAGGCGCCGCGTTGAAGCAATGGCTGCTCGGCCAGCTCATCGCGATGGTGATCGTCGGCACTCTCACGGGGCTGGGACTCTGGTTCATCGGAATTCCGACGCCGCTTGCCCTGGGGCTCGTCGCCGCCATCGCCGAATTCGTGCCCATCGTCGGTCCGATCCTCGGCGCGGTTCCCGCCATACTGCTTGCGGCGTCGATGGACCCGACGACGCTGGTTTGGACGATTGTCCTCTACGTCGTCGTCCAGCAGCTCGAATCCAACATGATCACCCCGATGATCCAGCACCGCATGGTGTCGCTGCCGCCGGTCGTGACCCTATTTGCAATATTGTGCTTCGGCCTGCTGTTCGGCCCCCTCGGCCTCGTCCTGGCAGCGCCGCTGGCGGTGGTGACCTATGTGCTCGTGACCCGGCTCTATATTCGCGAGCTGCTGGAGGAGCCCGCCAAGGTGCCGGGCGAGAAGGAGGCGAAGGCGGCCGCCGCGCGTTCGACCTCGTCGGGGTAGAGCATTTTCCAGCAACGTCGATGCCAGCTGCATCGCGAGAATGCGGGCGGCCGAGGACTTGGGCCGTTCCCCCAAGGGCAGATTAGTCGGCTCCGAGGCCAGGGCGGTCGTTAGACGCGATGCGCCGACAACTTCGACGGCGCTCGCGGATGAAAAGTAGCTCGGCATCCGCGAGGATGCCGCTACGCATAATCAACAATCACTCGGACATTGTTCCGTAGTACGTCCCAGTTTACTTTTTGCGACCTGCTCCGTTGCGAGCAGGTCTATCCATGACGTACCGCTGGCCGGGATTTGGCGTTGGAGGCATCGGCTCACCGCGAACGACGGTTCGCTCTTTCCCCGTCGATCCGCCGCGCGGCCCAACGATACCGTATTCACCCGATCTGGGCGCAGTCTGTCCGGGTTTCAGAGTTTCCTTGGCCATATCTCTGTCCTCTCATGATCATCATGGCGGCTTTATTCAACCTGAGCACTCAGGAAGCGCCAGAAGATTGTCGCTCCAAACTTGGTCGGCATAGGTCCGCAGATACTGTCCACTCGGGCCATCGACGACACCAACATTGGCCCGCTTGCCATTGACAAGGGTGTAGAACGTATTGGTCTTGGCATTAATGGAGGCAACCACTTCTTGGCGTGTCCAACGCCAGGTGGCACCGCCCAAGTGAGTGATCGCCTCGTGCTTGCTGTCTCGGTGTGGTTTGTTGATGCATGTCACTTGCACGTCAGCCATGTGTTCAGCTCTCTTGTAAGCAGTTTGGGCGCTCAGAATCGCTCCCTCATGAGGCATGAAATAGCACAAACATTAGAACACTACAACGTGTTCTTGCTGCGCTCCTGTGGAGAAGTTAGGGTAGAGGCATGATGCGCAAATCATTGCATGCGGTTCAAAGCCAGCTCCTGGAACTGCTTCGAAAGCAGCCCGAGAATCAGATGACGATCCGCGAGCTTCAAGAGGCGGTGAACGCCTCCTCAACGAGCGTCGTCGTTCATCACCTCCAACAGTTGGAGCGCAAGGGATTCATCAAGCGTAACCCATATAATCCTCGCGACTACCAAATCATGGAGGACGGACCAGAACCTGCCGTGGCGCTGATAAACGTGTACGGATTGGCTAGCTGCGGTCCAGGTGGATCAATATTGGACGGCAATCCCGTCGACCGTATCCCGATTGGGACCCGGTTGCTTTCGTTCCCAGCGTCGGAAGCCTTCATGGTCCGGGCGAAGGGGCGCTCGATGGAACCAACAATTCACGAAGGTGATCACGTGATTGCCCGACGTGTCACTGAATATAGAGATGGAAAGATTTACGTGTGCGTCAATAATGAAGAGAGCATGATAAAGCGGCTACGAATTAATGGGCAGAATGTGATCTTGGAATCAGTCAATCGTGAGTTCCCGCCATTCATTGCCGCGGAAGACTTTCGGGTCGAAGGCGAAGTGCGCAGCATCATCTCCGGAAAGGTATGACGGATTTGGGATCCCGAGACATCGCTAAGATCTCTGCCATCCCAAGGCCGATCATGTTCGGCTTGACCCTCGAGATCTGAGGCGGATTCGTCCGGTTCCTTTCGTGTCAGTTCGTCCGGTCGGGGGTAATGAGCGCCGTTCGTCAATGGCTACTTCGAGGCACATGCAGCCGTCGCCCGCAGAACATGATTGGTTGGCTCGCGGCGGCAGGCTGCCTTCGCCTGGTCGATAGCAGACGTCTCCGATTCATTAGTCACGACCTAGCCGCCGGAGCGTCGCTTAAACGGAGGCGGCTAAACCGCCGAGTTCTCCGTAGATCGGTGCCAATTTCACCTGCCAGAAGCCGTGGAACAGATCACTCATATTGGAAAATCAGGAGAGGAAGCTGTTCAGCGACGCCAGCAGGAAAATTGATCGAATATTGGCCGAAGCCGGCATCGTTCGAAACCAGCCCCGTGGCCGGGCGCCATGGCTTCTTCATCAGCAGCTCCGCCGTGAAGGGCAAGCCCCCGACCTTAGCGCCCTATTCCGCAGCTTCGAGCGACGTATGGCCAAGCTGCGCGTTCAGCTTGTTCAACAAATCGGCTGCCGCTTCGGCGATCACGGTGCCGGGGCCGAACACCGCCTTGGCTCCGGCGGCGAAAAGCGCGTCGTAATCCTTGGGCGGAATGACGCCGCCGACGACCACCATGATGTCTGGCCGGCCTTGCGCCGTCAGCTCGGCCTTGAGATCCGGCACCAATGTCAGATGCCCGGCGGCGAGCGAGGACACGCCGACAATATGCACGTCGTTCTCGATGGCCTGGCGCGCACATTCGGCGGGCGTCGCGAACAGCGCGCCGATATCGACGTCAAAACCGAGATCGGCAAAGGCCGAGGCGATCACCTTCTGGCCGCGGTCATGGCCGTCTTGGCCCACCTTGGCGACCAGAATGCGCGGACGCCGCCCGGCATTGGCTTCGAATGCATCGGTCATGGCGAGCACGCGCCGCACATCTTCGTTCATATGCCCGATCTCCTGACGGTAGACGCCCGACACCGCCCGCGTATCGATCCGGTGGCGGCCAAAGGCTTTTTCCATGGCGTCGGAAATTTCGCCCACGGTGGCCTTCGCCCGCGCCGCCTTGACCGACAGATCGAGCAGATTGCCCTGCCCGCTTCGCGCCGCTTCCGTCAGCGCGCCGAGCGCCGCCACGGTTTCAGCTTCATTGCGTTCCGCGCGGAGCCGCTTCAGCTTCTCGATCTGCTTGGCGCGCACAGCGGAATTATCGACCACCAGCACATCGATCGGCCGATCGGTCTCCGGCTTATATTTGTTCACGCCGACGATGGTTTGCGTGCCGCTGTCGATGCGCGCCTGGGTCCGCGCCGCCGCTTCCTCGATGCGCATTTTCGGGAGGCCGGCCTCGATGGCCTTTGCCATGCCGCCCAGCTGCTCGACCTCCTCGATATGCGCCCAGGCTTTCTGCGCGAGGTCGTGCGTCAATCGCTCGACAAAATAGCTGCCGCCCCAGGGGTCGATGACGCGGCTCGTGCCGGTTTCCTGGGCGATGAAGAGCTGCGTATTGCGGGCGATGCGCGCCGAGAAGTCGGTTGGGAGGGCCAGCGCCTCGTCCAGCGCGTTGGTGTGCAGCGACTGCGTGCCGCCATGGGTCGCGGCCAGCGCCTCGACGCAGGTGCGCACGACATTATTGAACGCGTCCTGCGCCGTAAGGCTCCAGCCCGAGGTCTGGCAATGCGCGCGCAGCGACAGCGAACGCGGGTCCTTGGCGCCCAGATCCTTCATGATCTTGGCCCAGAGCATCCGCGCGGCGCGCATCTTGGCCACTTCCATGAAGAAGTTCATGCCGATGGCCCAGAAGAAGGAAAGGCGCGGCGCGAAACTGTCGACGTCGAGGCCGGTCTTGATGCCCGCCCGCACATAATCCATGCCGTCGGCGAGCGTATAGCCGAGTTCCAGATCCGCCGTCGCCCCGGCTTCCTGCATGTGATAGCCGGAAATCGAGATCGAATTGAATTTCGGCATGCGCTGCGACGTATAGGCGAAGATGTCCGAAATGATCCGCATCGAAGGGGTGGGCGGATAAATATAGGTGTTGCGGACCATGAACTCCTTGAGGATGTCGTTCTGGATGGTCCCGGCAAGCTTTTCCGGCGGCACGCCCTGCTCTTCAGCGGCGACGATGTAAAGCGCCAGCACCGGCAGCACCGCGCCGTTCATCGTCATCGACACGGTCATTTCCGACAAGGGAATGCCGTCGAACAGTGTGCGCATGTCGTAGATGCGAGTCGATCGCGACGCCCGCCATGCCGACATCGCCCTTGACGCGCGGATGATCGCTGTCATAGCCGCGATGGGTGGCGAGATCGAAGGCGATGGACAGGCCCTTCTGTCCGGCCGCCAGATTGCGGCGATAGAAGGCGTTGGATTCCTCCGCCGTCGAGAAGCCCGCATATTGGCGGATCGTCCAGGGCTGCTGGACATACATGGTCGGATAGGGACCGCGCAGAAACGGCGGCAGGCCCGGCATCCCGTCGAGGAAATCGAGGCCTTCAAGCGCGGCCTCGTCGTAAATGGCCGCAAGCGGAATGCCTTCCGGCGTCATCGAGGATTGCGCAGCCACCGGCCCCGCCCCACCCGCCTTGGGAAGCGTCCATTCCATCTGCGCGAAGTCAGGCAAGCGGCTCATGGCAATGTCGTTCCGTTATGATCTGGGAAGGCTGGCGCCGGTCTGGTCTTCGTCATCGTCGAAGTCCTCCAACTCGGCTTGCCCGAGTTCCTTCACGCGCATCATGTGATGCAGCTCAGTGAGCGTTTTCAGCATATTGCAGCCGTCATAGACGATGCGGTCGACCGAACGCTTATCCGCCTCGCTCAAACCGCCCAGCATATCCGGGTCGGCCGCGAGATAAACGGCCACGGCACCGGCGCGCTTCAATGCCGCCGCCACTCCGCTCATCGCTGCGAGCGTCTTGGGCGAGGCGCAAATGCATGCGACCGGAGCCGGGCTGCGCTGAAATTTGCGGAGCAGCATGTCAATATTGGTAAAGCCGCCCTCGTCGAGTGCTTCGATGCCGCCGGCAGCAAAGAAGTTCTTCGCCCAGCCTGCCCGCGCATTGTAGTCGGAAAGCGTGCCGAGGTTGGCGAGGAAGATCGGCGGACGGGCGCGTACCCGGCTCATGGCACGGTCCGAGGTCGGCCCGCAACTCCTCGAACGGCTCGGCCGTGCGTTCCGCCGTCGGAAGGAATAAAATCGAAGCGCTCGACAAGGTTTTCGCACGCGCGTTCGAGGCTCTTCAGCGTCGCGCCGTTCAGCGCCGCCTCCACGAGCGCGGCGAAGCGCTTGCCTTTCGACGGCGGCGGCAATTGCGGCAATCTCGGTTTCCTCATCGAGCCCGGTGAGGTCGGCGGCAATATCCTCGGCCCGCGAAAACACGGGCTGCTCGCAAATATCGGGATAGGACGAAACGCCGGTGACCTTGTCGCGATTGCGCGCCAGATTGGCGTGGCGCCGCATCCGTACATCGGTGAGTTTGCGCGCGACCAGCCCCTGCTCCAATGCGGCGAGCAGCCCGCCCGCGCGCTTCCACGGCACGGAATTCGTTCCATGCGGCCGCAGCAAGCTGATGGGTGAGGCTTTCGACATACCAGGAGCCGCCGGCTTCGTCCGCCACGCGCCCGATCTGGGCTTCCTCGCGCAGAATGAGCTGCGTATTCCGGGCAAGCCGCCGCGAAAAGCTGTCCGGCGTGCCGCTCCTGGTGTTGAACGGAATGAGCAGCACCGCTTCCGCGCCGCCGACCGCCGCACCGAAAGCCGCCGCGGTGGCGCGAAGCAGATTCACATGCGGATCGCGCTCGGTGACCATGCGGAAGGACATCTCGGCGATCAGCGAGGGCGGCGTCGGAGCAAGCCCCGAGGCTTCGGTGACCCGCGCCCACAGGGCCCGCATGGCGCGGAATTTGGCAATGGTGAGGAAGATGTCGGCGTCCGCGGTAAGGGAGAAGCGGATGGCCTTGGCGGCGTCCTCCAGCGACCAGCCCGCATCGATCAGCGCCCGGAAATAGGCGACGCCGGCGGCGAGCGCGAAACCGAGTTCTTCCCGCGACGAGCCGCCGGCCTGGTGCCAGGCCCGCCCGGAAACCAGAAACGGCGTCAGGCCGTAGGTTTTTTCGCGCAGATAGGTTGCGGTGTCGACGGCGTCCGCCAACACGCGGTAGCGCTCGGCGGGGATGGCTCCGGTCGCCGCGACATGGCTGAGCGGGTCGAGCCCGGCGGAACCTTTGATCCTGGCCGGAGCCACGCCGCGCCGCTCGATCAGCGCCGAGATCAAAGCTGCGGCGGCGATGGTGTCGAAGCCGCCCGAGACATACAGCTCGATATCGTCCAGCGCCACATTCGCGAACACCGCCTCCAGCGCCTCGACCTTTCGCGCCCCGAGATAGCCTCCGCCATAAGGAATATTGCCTGGAAATTGCACCCAGAAAGCGCGCGCGCCGTGGGCAAAATCGTTGCGAAGCTGGCGGTTTGCCTCGGCCACATCCAGATGGTCGACAAACTGAATGACCCCCCAGCCTTGCGTCCTGGCGGGGATGCGCGCGCCTCGAATGAAAGGCGCGGCCCCGGCGCGGCCCGACAGCCGCGCGGCTTCGGCACTGGTACTCCTGGCGTAAAGGGGCGCGACGGGGAACTGCTCATAGAGCTCTGCGTCGAGATCGGCCAAAGCACCGCCGCGAAGCGCCTTCAGCGCTGCGGATCGCCAGTTCTCAACGGAAACGTCCGGAAAGTCTCCGGCGAAATTCAGCTTGTCCATCGATGCATCTTACTCAATCCGCCGGCCAAGCGTCCAGAGCGGCAAGAGCACAGGCGAGCGATTGCCTGTATCGCCGAATAATGCCGCATGGGTGTGAAATCTTTCGCAATTGGCTGAATGGGAGGAAATCTTCGCCCGGCGCGCCCGCATCCGTATTATCGCGGATCAACGCCGCGCGGGGCCTTTCTTCTCCTATAGCAGCGCGGCCTGCAGATGCTTCTCCTGCTGGGCAAGCTGCTCGCGATATTGGGCGACCTTCTGGATGATGCCGGGCTGATATTCATCCCGGTCCCGCATCAACCGCTCGAACTGCGCTTTGAGCCGGTCGAGATTCAGAAACTCGATGTGCTGGCAAAAATCGCCGAGGCCCATATCGTCGAGGAGCACATCGTTCTTCTTGGCGTAGCTGAGCGAGATGACCGGCTTGCCCATCATCAGGCCGCAGACGACATTGTGGAAGCGGGTGGCGACCAAAAGCTCGGTTTCGCCCATCTGGCGCATGACTTCGGTCAGCGACCGCGCGGCCTCGGCGACGACATGTGCCGCCATGCCGCCCGCCTGCTGGCCGATGGCGAGGCAGACGTCGTTCATCGCCTGAATATCGCCCTCGTCGCCCATGAGCAGCCTTACGCCAAACCCCTGCTCGACGAGCCATGCCACGAACTGCGTCATCTTGGCCGTATAGGCGCTGTAAATCGCCTTGCCGTCGGCCTGGGAATGCTTCCAGCCGGCATAGCCCATCATGCCGACACCGATCACGCGCCGTCCCGCCGGCGGAGGGAGGCGGCGCGGACGGCAAAGGCAAGCGGAACGCCAGATCCGGCGTCACCACGTCATCGGGCCGCTTGAGGCCAATTCCATCCATATAGTTTTTGGAGTTCATATCGCGATAGGAGCGATAGCGGGCCATCCCCGCAGCGGCACGCATCAGCCAGCGGCTGAGCGGATGATGGATCGGCCCCGCGCCGATGCTGACGAATGCGAAAGGCGTCCGCGTCAGCCGGCAAGCGAGCGACCAGCGGAACAGATGATAGGGCATGTCCCGCCAACGCTCGCCGAAATCGTCAAGCATTCCGGTCCCGGGCACGACGACGAGGTCGAAGCGTCTGGCCGCACGGATGGTCCGCACCCATTCCTGAACCCGGGACAGGGTCCGCAAGGAGAGCCTGTCCAGGAGTTTCAGCCACCGGTTGCGGGGCGGCGATGATTGGATCGGCAGCGCGGCGAGACCGAAGCGCTCCCGCACAGCCTCCGTGCCCTGGCAGATGCAATGCATCTCCGCGTCCGGATGGGCGGAGCGGAGGAAGCCGAGAAAACTTTCCAGCGATCCGTCATTGCCGAGATTGCCCGAGCCGAACAGCCCGAAAATGCCGATCCGCGCCGGACCGCCGGGCCGCACGCCGCTGGCCGCCGAGCCGCGCCGCTTACTCCGAAAACGTCCGGCAAGGCGCGACATGCCGGGCTGAAGGCGCAAAAGATTGGAAATCAATAGGACTCAACTAACGTCTCTATTTCCGGGAGCCGTCCGAGGCGAACTTAATCAGACGGTCACCCTACTCCGCACAGCGTTTGCTGAGGCGGTCAATTCCGCAATGAACTAATGGGCCAAAGTGACGCGTTATTGCCAGAAAAACTTCCAAACCTCTGTATTTATTTTAATTTTTCTGAATTCTTAAATGAACCATTATAGACGGACTACGCAAACTTACGGTCGAATGGCGCAGCGGCGCCAATGAGTTCATCCGAAATTAACCAGTTCGCGCCGCTCCCCTGGCGGAATCCGTAACCCCTCCACGGCATTGCAAAATTTGTGAAACTCCGTCTGGATCTCGGATTCCATGCCCATGGCGCCGCCATCGTGCTCCTTGCGCTCAAACCGCTCCACCGTTCGAAAGAGCCGCTTGGCGCCGGCCGTGCAAGCGCTGCTCTTGATGGCGTGAAGCGCATCGCCGACGCATTGGCCACGCCGCGACGCTACGCCTTGACGCAGCAGGTCCAGATTGCGGCCGACATCGCGCTTGAAGCTGGCCAGGAAGTGATTGCCGAACTTCTCTTCGCCAAAGAGTTCGCGGACAAAGGCGATGCGGCTCTCGTCGACCACGGGCTCGTCGGTTGCAGCCAGCGCGGCGCTTCCTGCGGCCAAAGCGGCGACGCTGCCGGGCGCGAGTTGCAGATCGGCGAGCGCGCCGCGCAGATGCTCGAGCGTAACAGGTTTGCCCAACACATCCTCCATGCCCGCGCGCAGGCAATCCTGGCGCGTTCGCTCGGAAATATCGGCCGTCAGCCCGATGATCGGGATGCGCGCGCCGCTGCCCAGCCCTGTCTTATAGCTTCGGCAGGCCTCGATACCACTCATCCGGGGCATGTTCACGTCTAGAAAGGCAACCTCCGCCTCGCCTTCCAGCAGATGATGCAGCGCTTCATCGCCTGTTTCGGCGAGGATCACCCGATGTCCGTCCAGCTCCAGCATCCGCTGGGTGACGTCCCGGTTGAGCGCATTGTCGTCCGCGACCAGGACGGTCAGCCGCCGCACGAGCGCCGTCACTTCGACAGGGGCGGCGTCGAATTGGTGCGTCACGCGCCAATGCCAGCGCGAAACGGTCGCGACAATCCCGTCCAGCTCGCGGTGCTGAGACGGCGCAACGATGACCGTCGCAGCGGTGGGGATGTCGCCGGAGGGCTCGGCAGCCGCGCTCAGCACGATGAGCGCGGGCGGGCGCTCATCGTCGGCCAGGACCTCGCGCAGCCGCGCCTTAACCTCGCCGGTCGCGTGGTCGAGATCGACGATCAGGACATGGGAGGAAAGCGGCGGATCGCTGCCGGCCACGCGGTCAAGCGCCTCGATGCCGCCCACATCAGGCACGGCGGACATCGCGGGCATTTGCCCGGGCGGTGGCGACAGCCAGAGAACCGGCGCTGCCGGCGCGACCAGCGCAGGGACGGTCTTGCCCGCGGCGCCGGGATCGGCCGTCACCGGCAATTTCGCCCAGAAATGCGAGCCTTTGCCAAGCTCGCTTTCGCATCCCAGACTGCCTCCGAGCAATTGGGCGAGCGACCGGCACAAGGAAAGGCCGAGTCCCACGCCCGGCTCCGCCGATGCCTGATGGTTCTCGCCCCTGACAAAACGCTCGAAAATGTGCGATTGCGCTTCGGGTGAAATGCCGTCGCCGGTGTCGCGCACCTCGATCAGCAATTCGGGATGCCGCCAGTCCGGCGTCAGCCCGACCGTCAGTGAAACGCTGCCGGACTTGGTGTACTTCACGGCATTGGTGACGAGATTGAACATGATGGTTTGGATATGATCGGGGTCGGATCGAAGCGCGGCGGGGATCGCCGAGGCGAAACGGATGCGAAACTCCAGCCCTTTCTGACGCGCCAGCGGCTCGATGATGGCCTTCACCTCGGACAGCATTTCCAGCATGTCGAAAGTCCTGTCCCGGCGCTCCGCCGCACCGCTCTCGATCCGCTGAAAGTTGAGGATCGTGTCCACCATGCGCAGCAGGCGTCCGGCCGCGAGCTCGGTCGAGACCGCGCTGAAGCGCTCCTTGGTACTCGTCGCGGTGATTTTTGAGAGCTGCGCGAGGCCGAGTATGGCGTTGAGCGGCGTTCGCAGCTCATGGCTCATCATCGACAGGAATTCCGTCTTCGCCCGGCTTGCGGCTTCAGCCTCGTTCGTCGCCGCGCGCAAATTCCTGATGAGCTTGGCGACATAGAAGGGAATGGCGACGATCGCGAGCGCGAGGCCGAGGGAGAATTGCCAGGCGTCCCGCCAATAAGGCGTCAGCATCGCCATGACGATGAAGCTGCCCGCATTCGCGACGATCGCGCCGTACATATAGCCGATGCCGAAGCGGAAGCCGTTGCCGAGCGTCACCCAGAGATAGACCGGGAAGAACATCGCCGCCGACCGCTCGCCGAAGCCGATCAGCAGGCTGAGCGCGACCGCGTCCGTGCAGATGGATGCCGTTCGCCGCTCCAGCCGGCGATGCGGCCAGAGCGCAAGATGGGCGAGGAACGCCGCGCCGAGCACCCAGGCGCCGACGAGAAGCGCGACGATGACCGCCGCCGACCGCGCATCGGGTTCTTCGAGCAGATGGGAGACGGCGGCATAGGTGGTGATGACGAATCCGACCGCGAAACGGACGACGATCTGGTCGAATTCCAACGGTTCCGCCCGGCGCGCCCTGACGATCGCGTCGCGGACCCGCCGCCAAGCGTGCTGGAAGCGATGCGATGGAAGCTCAAACGATAAGCCTGGGACGCGCAATGTTTCAGCCGCCTTGCGGCGTCTGCGCCGGCCTCGGGCCGCGGTTGCTGTCCTGCGGCTCCCGCGTGCCGGCGTCCACGACCGCGGATCGGGGGAGGACAATACGCACGGAGGTCCCCTCGCCTTTCGCGCTTTCGATCTCCAGCCGGCCACCGAGCAATGACATGAAACCGATCGAAATGGGCAAACCCAGGCCGGTGCCCGGGTGTTCGCGGCTGATGAAGGCGGACGTCGACAGGCGGCCGAATTCCGTCACGGCGAGCGCAAGTTCGGTCCCATCCATGCCGCTGCCGTGATCGGTGACCGTAACGGTAAATCCATCCGGCGAGGGCCGCGCCGCCGATACGCGGATCGCACCGCCTTCCATGCTCTTATTGGCATTCGTCAAAATATTCAGGAAGACCTGGGTGAGCTTCTGCTGATCGGATTCGATGGTGAGATCGGGAATGCCGGCCAGATCGAGCCGGTTGCCACGCTCTTCCAGCTGGCTCTTGAGCAGGCTGTTGACATTGGCCAGGCATTCGAGCAGCGAAAACCGGCTCAGCCGCACAATGTGGCGGTTGGCTTCGATCTGCGAGAAGTCGAGAATTTCATTGATGATCCCGAGCAGATGCTGGGCGCTCGCCTGGATATCGCCAATATATTCGCGATAGCGGCTATTGTTCAGCGGCCCATGAATTTCGCCGTGTATCAAGTCCGTGAAGCCGATGATCGCGTTGAGCGGGGTTC
Organism: uncultured Alphaproteobacteria bacterium; assembly: GCA_963842775.1. GTDB lineage: Bacteria > Pseudomonadota > Alphaproteobacteria > Rhizobiales > Rhodomicrobiaceae > R-RK-3. The sequence continues at coordinate 220,363 of CAWJHQ010000004.1, forward strand.
TGATCTCATGCGTCATGTTCGACAGGAATGCGCTCTTGGCGCGATTGGCGACCTCCGCCTCGTCCTTGGCTTTGCGCAGCGATTGCTCGGTGTCCTTCAGCCGCGAAATTTCGATCCCGGAATAGACGGTCAGCTCCTCCTTCAGATGCCCGCCGGCCGGTTTGGCGATGACGAGGAAGGTCTGCTCGCGCCCGTCCTGCCGGGTGAGACTGATTTCCGCGCTCCGGGCGCTCGAAGCTGACGCACCGCCCGCCGCGCCATCCACCGTGACGGCGAGCGCCTGGACGCCGCGCAATCCCTCCTCGCCCTGCTGGAGCCCGAGAAGGTCAAAGCAATATTGATTGGCGAAGACGCACTCACCGGAGGCGTCCACGGCAAACACCAGCGCGGGAACGCAGTCGATGATGCTCATGAAGCGGTTCCGCGACTGCATCGACTTGTGGCGCGTCTCGACCAGTTCGCTGCGCAGCGACAGGCTTTGCGACCGCAGGATCTTCTGATGCTGGCTGAGCCGCAGCAGATTGCGCGTGCGGGCCTTGAATTCGACCGTGTCGAACGGCACCATCAGGAAATCGGTGGCACCCGCCAGCAGCGCGCGGTGGCGCTTTTCGGTTTCGCTGTGGCTCGACACCACGATCACCGGAATATCCTGAAGCTCCGGCACCTGACGGAAGGCTTCGAGAAACTCCGCGGCGTTCATGCCGGGCATGTTGAAATCGGTGATAACCAGGTCGGGAGGATCCTTGCCGAACGCAACGAGCGCGCGTTCCGCCGAGGCGAAAGTGGCCACGCGCCTGATCTCCGGCAGCAGGCCCGCCAGATGTTCCAAAAAGGTTCGATTGCTTTCCAGATCGTCGATAATGGCGACGAAGGAGCCAGGCAGCACTGCACTTTGCCGCTTACGCAGTAGATCGCCGCTCTTCCCGGTCTCGTGATACGTTATGGACATGGGAAAGCACCGCAACACTTGCTGGCCATACTGCTTTTATAGGACCGCTTTACCCGATCTTCAAAATTATAGCTGCTGTTTGGGAAAATTTGGGTGAAGTTGCCAATCTCATTTGGAACGAATTTCGTAAGGAATTTCTAGCTGCTGCCCTCCGGCCGATCGCCGGGCAAATTTCGCCGCTTGGTGAGAATTTTCTTCCCAGCCGTTTCACCTTGGAACAGAATACACTACCTAAGGTTGTGTACACATGTTCATACTCGGTGAGAATCTCATGCGCATATTAATGGACGGCAATAGCTATAACTGGCCGGTCCAGCCGCACAACGGCGCCCCGCTGCCATCCGCACGCTTTGCTCCGCCGGCGCCGGTCTCCGCCCGTCCGCCCGCCGTCAAGCTGGCCGAAGCACTTGGCGCACTCGACCTCGTTGAACTGAAACTGGAGATCGACGTCGATGTGGGCGCGGTCTGGTGTTTCCAGCAGCATCTTGCCGGCGGCAGCTTCGCGCCGCGCCTGCTGAACGACATTCGGGCCGTGCAAAGGGCGCTTCAGGATTTTCATCGCAACGAGCCGGCGAGTGCGGCGGAAGTGGCGCGTTTTCTGATCTGGGCATCCGGCAAGAGCGGGATCTTCAATCTCGGCGGCGATTTGAAATATTTCGAGCACCTCGTCACCCAGCGCGACTATGGCCGCTTGAAAGCCTATGCGCTCTGCTGCATCGACGTGTGCTTCATGAATTACAGCGCGCTGCATTCGCCGATGCTGGTGGGCGCGCTCGTCGCCGGCGACGCATTGGGCGGCGGCATGGAATCGGCGCTGTCCTGCGACTTCATCCTCGCCGAAGAGCAGGCCAAATTCGGACTGCCCGAAATGCTGTACGGGCTTTTTCCGGGAATGGGCGCCTACTCCTTCCTGATGCGCCGCGTCGGACAGGCGAGGGCCGAGACATTCATCCTGGAAGGCAATCTGCATAGCGCCGCCGAACTTCACGCTCTGCAACTGGTGGACCGGGTCGTCGCTCCCGGCGCCGGCCGTTTCGAGATGGACCGTCATCTGGCCAAGCTGTCGCGCCGCTTCAACGCTACGCTCGCCATGTATAATGCGCGCCGGCGAAGCTTCCCCATCGCCTATCAGGAGATGGCCGATATCGCCGAGGAATGGGTGTCGGTGGCGTTGCGGCTGTCGCATACCGACCTGCGCCGCATGCAGAAATTGGCGGCAGCGCAAGGCAACCGGTTGCGTAGCGCCGCAGCGCGGGACACCACATTCTGATCTCGCTCCGCGCATGGGAACAAGGCGGTTACATTTTTCCGCCTTAATCGCTGCTTAAGCCATGGCGCCTGACCGACAAGGGCAAGGCGATGGCCGACGACGGCTCGGAATATCGGCGCCTGAAAAGGACGTTGGAAGAGCTGTTCGCTGGCCAGCGCGACGACGGGCGGCTGCGCGATCACCTCGAAGGGCTGCTGCGCGATGAATTTTTCCCAGGTCTGACGTGGTACTGGGGCCCTATCCTCTATGAGCGCAACCGCGCGACATTCCGCCCGGTCATCCTGAACCATTTCTCCGATTGGGCTATCGCCAAGTCCGGCCGCTGGCGCCGCGTCGCATGGGCGGACCATGCGGAAAGGCTCGATCGCTGGCTCGGCCTTGCGCGCGCCAATCGCGATACCCGCCTCGTTCGCCAGCTCCTGGCCTGGAAATATGCCGGGAAGGGCTGGGAGATCGACGCCAAGCGCTGGAACCAGGCGCTGATCGGCGAATTCGCCGCCGCGCCGACCCCAGCGGCCCGCACGATCGTTCTCGACGAATTCGACATCTGGTTCCAGATCGACGAGCGCACCGCCGTCTGGCTATATGAAATCGACAGGAGCGCCGCCGATTTCATCCTGAAGCATCTGCCGTCCACCTTCTGGGGCGGCGCCAGGAAGCGCGAAATGTGGATCGAACTCGGCGATCTTGCCCGGGCGCGCGGCGATGAAAAGCTGTTCTTCGCGCTCTATCGCAAGCTGATGCCGGTCAACCGCTGGGCCGAGGAAGTGCTGTTCCTGGCCGGCTCCATCTCCGACCCCGCTGAACTCAACACGGAGCTGAACCGCCGCCATCTCGATGGCTACGACCTGAAGCTTGGCGGCACCGTCGTCACGCTGCTGCAGCGGCACGGGCGTGACGTCCTCCCCTATGTCAGGGAAAAACTGAGTGTTCTCTTCGGCGGTTGGGGGCACGACAGCGCGGCAAAACTCATCGAGCTCGCCGAGGCCAAGGGCTGGTGGGATCTGTGGGCTGCGGCGCTCAGGATCAACAGCGATCGGAAACTCTATAATGCCGCCATCGCCGCGCTGCTCGACGACCGGGCAATCAGCGAGGCGGACCGTATCGAGCGGCTGCGCGCGCTGGCCGGCGTTTCGCGGGAATGGAACTGGCCGGGCCTCGGCCTCGCAACCATCCACTCGCTGAATGACGATCTGGCCCAGCGCCTCTATGCCCGCTACCCCGAATTGGTTCGCGGACCCTTCCTGCCGCAGGTGACGCCGCGCTGGTGGGAGGGCTACCCAAAATTGCTGGCCGCCGCGCAGCAGGCGCAGGATGCCGAATTGATCGACATTCTGGCGAGCCGCTACATTACTCGCTTCCAGTACCGCTATTACCAGGCCAAGGAAGCCGACGCGCAGCTCGAAACGGCCAAGGCGCTGGCGGGCTACTATCAGGCGATCCGCGAGCGTGACCGCGCCGCCTTTGCCAGGCGCGCCTCCAATGTGCTGACGCGCATTCCCGCCTATGTCGCTTACGATTACAACCAGTTGCTGCGCACGAATGATCTGGCCCGGCTGTTTTTCGTCCGCTCCTTCGAGGCGTATCTCGGCGTGCCCCGCGCGGTTCGGGATCTCGTCGAAGGCTCGAACATCTATGTGCAGATGCTGGCCTACCGCGTGCTGGCGGCCGACGACGATCGTGCCCGCGCGCTCGCGCTGGAGAATGTCGACATTCTGCTCGGCACGCTGCTGCGCCCGATCCACCGCAAGACGCGCCTGCCGGCGTTCGACGCGCTCGCCAACGCGGCCCGCGCCGATGAGCGCGCCGCCGCACGCGTGCTGGCGCGCGCAAGGGAGGCGTTGCGGCTGCCGGACAAGCGCTATCCCAAGCCCGAGCTGATCGGCCTCATCGCGCGCATTCTGCACGCTCAGCCCACCCTGCGCGATGCCTCCGAAATACCGGTCGTCTACATGCACGGCGCGAGGGCGGCATGATCGTATTCGTCGATTACGCCTCGCCATCCGAATTCGAGTCGCAAGGCGACGCGACCACGGTGGGTCTCGCGACCAATATGCGCCGCCCGGTGCGCTTTCACGGCACGGTGCGCGAGCACGGCTTCATGCTGCGCATCGCGCTCAGGGCGCTGGGCGAGGCGGTCTGGTCGAGCGATAGCTGGCTTTCGGCGCAAGAGATCCTCGATCCGGTGATCACCGTTCATCCCGACAGGATCTTCTTCGAAGCGTTCAGCCAGGATCAGTCGGTCTATGCCTCGCTGATCGTCGACCCGTCGATTTTCGAAACGCATGGCGAGATGGGCACCGGCACGACCAACATCGATTTCACCGCCTGGCTATGGGGTGCGCTGGGAGAAATGCGCACCAGCCGCTCGACCACATTCCGCATCGGGCCGGAGGGGCTGAATATCCGCACCTCCAGCGCGGGCGGACGGTTCGAGAAAAAGGTCGAGCTGCCCGAGAGCTGGGTGCGCGGCTTCCTGCAGACCCAGGCGGCGATGGCAATGCCCGGCACGCGCATCACCGTCAAGCCGATCGATCTGTTGAGCGCGATCCGCTTCCTGCGGCTGTACAAGGCGAAGGTCTCGCCGCGTGCGCTGCGCTATGAATTCCCGCCCGGCGCCGATGCGCGGCTGGTGCTGGAGCCTTGGGAGCAGATCGTGCAGCTCGAAGGCGCCGAGCACAATTATTCCGAGCTGAAGCTGACGCGCGTCTGGGGACGCCGCCGGCTGAAGCTGATCGAGGGATTGCTGCCCTTCGCCGAGAGTGTGGACATCTATCTGAAGGGCCGCGCCCTGCCCGAGCTTCTACGCGGTGAAGCTGCCCGGCATGACCTTCCTGCTCGGCCTCACCGGCTGGTCCGAAGGCGGGCTTCACCTCCACCGGCGGATTCGACCTGATGCAGGACGCGGCCACCGCCGACAGCGCCCATCTCGGTCCGGTGCTCGACATGCTGCGCGAATGTTATCATGCGGGCCTGACCGAGGTCGCCGAGGCGCATGGCCTCAGCCGCGCCGAAGCGGAAGGCGTGCTGGTGCGCCTCTGCCGCCAGGGCCGCTGCATGTACGATGTGCAGACGCGGCGCTACCGGCATCGCGAGCTGTTCGAGGCGCCGATCGACGAGGCGGCCTATTTTCCGCCGGACCGCCGCCGCGAACTCGCCGATGAATTGCTTGCCGCGCAGCAAGTGCAGATCGAGGGTTGCGTCGCCGAGGAGACCAAGAAAATCCGCAAATTCCGCATGCCGACGACCGGGGAGGCAACTGAGAAGGTGGCGCGGGAAATCACCTATCGCGACTGGCGCGTGACCGGATCGGTGGGCGACGCAAAGTCCGTCGAAATCGTCGTGAACGACACCGGCCGCATCATTTTCGGGCGCTGCTCCTGCTCGTTCTTTGAAGAAAACCTGATGAACCGCGGGCCGTGCGAGCATATGATCGCGCTGTTCAAGGCCAGCAGCGACATGCGCGTCGACGCGCCGGCCAGCAGAGACGTTTCAGATGAACAACCGGCGCAGGTCACGAAAAAACCGTCGCGCTGGGAGATTGACAGTTACGAAGATAACGGCCTTTAAAAGGGCTCAGAAATTGTCCGGGTCTGGGGGATCAGGGTCAGCTCATCATGCCGCGGTGCTTCGCCGCGGTGGCAACTTGCTCCCATCACATCGCCACGGTTCCCACGTACGCAACGCGGGAGGCCACGGGTCCAGAGCCTCGTTGGTGACCGCCCCCAGACCCGGACATACCCATTCGACCCGGCAAGTGCGTGCCGGAGTCTGACAGATGCTCATCCTGAAATACGCGTTTCTCGCGCTCGTCGGATGGCTCGTTGCCAAAGGGTCCATCGCGCTGTTCCGATGGTGCGGGCGCCACCTCGGATCGCGCCGGCCCCGTTACGCGACGTCTCGGGGCTGGCGAGCGAGGGCGACGGCGCTGCCGATCTCAAGCAGGAGAGCATTGCCGTCGGCGGGCCGCTCAAGCCCCATCATCGGCGTCTTGCCCTGCGCGATGCGCGCCTGCTGCCCAAACCGCGCCGGCAGCGCAATCGATGGCCGGCCCCGAAAAAAACCCGCTACCTCTCCGAAGCCGACGCCGACCGCTTGTTCTCGGCGACGATGCGCAGCCGCAACCGCAGCATCTGCGATCTCGCGCCCGATGAGGCGCAGCTTGCCCGATACGGATTGCCGGCCTGGCGCAGCGAAGCGGATGTAGCGGCGGCGCTGTTCCTCACGCCGAAGCAGCTCCAGCATCTGAGTACGCATCGCATCCGCGAAACCTGCCCGCATTACGTCGCCTTCGCCATTCCCAAGCGGAACGGCGCGCCCCGCATCATCTACGCGCCGAAGCGGCAGCTCAAGGCGGTGCTGCGCCGCCTCAATACCGTCCTGATCGCAAGGCTGCCGATCAGCACACCATGCGCATGGTTTTGTCAGCGGACGCTCCATCGCAACCAATGCCGCGCCGCATGTCGGACGGCGGGTGGTGCTGAAGTTCGACATCAAGGATTGCTTTCCCTCGCTCCATTTCGGCCGGGTGCGGGGCTTGCTCATCGCGCTGGGATACAGCTATCCGGTTGCCGCCTCGCTCGCGGTGCTGATGACCGAGGCGCCGCGCCAGCCGGTCAGTGCCGAAGGCAAGACCTACCACGTGCCGGTGGGTCCGCGCGTTTGCGTTCAGGGTGCGCCGACCAGCCCCGGACTGTGCAACGCCATTCTCCGGCGTCTCGATCTGCGGCTTGCCGGCCTCGCCGCGAAACACGGTTTCAGCTTCACCCGTTACGCCGACGATCTGACCTTTTCCGGCGATGACCTCACGAAAATCGGAGATCTGCGTTCAAGCGTCGCCAAGATCGTCGGTGAAGAGGGGTTCAGCCTGAATGGCGAGAAGACGCGAATCATGCGCAAGGGCGGCCGTCAGACCGTGGCGGGCGTCGTCGTCAACGATGTACCGGGCCTGTCGCGGCAGGAGCGGCGCAGGTTGCGCGCCGCCATTCACCAGCTCGCGAACAAGCCGGCGGACACTGCGGATGCCGAGAAAACGCGCCTGACCGGCAGGCTCGCCTATCTCCACATGCTGAACCCGGCCCAGGCCGAAAGGCTCGCCCGGCAGTTGCACAGGCCCACCCCGGTTTGACGGATTTGGGCGAGCGGTAACAGCTGCCGCCGTCGCAGACCGTGAACCTAAAACAGGAAGTCCCCAGGTTGAGGACACTTCCTAGCTTCCATGACACTCAACCTCGTTTGACATCTCGCAGTTGCGACTTCGCTGATTGCGCATCAGCGGTCCCGATAGCTGTGACACTGCCCCCAACGGTCCGGTCTCGCTGTACCGGAGGGAACAGGATCGGCACTAAATCGATCGATGCCAGAAACGAGCTGATCCGTTGAGCGCCTCCTTCAGGGCGTAATACCAGGGCTGGTCATCCGATCGCCGCCTCGCACAAATCGATCGTAAGACATGGGATCTTCGGAAAGACCCCTCAGCCAGGCCGCAAGTTCGAAATAGTTGCCTTCCGGCTGCTCTCGGAGAAAGTGAGCTATGATGGCCTCGCGGCTCTCAGGTGCATAGGGCTTGAAGTAGTCCGCTCCGCAACGTTCCTTCAGAAGGTCATAGGCTGTTTCAGCGCTGTAGTCAGAGACCTTGCTAATCATCGGAATGAACATATCGTCCTCATGATCAATGTCGCATTGCGGTGTTTTTATCATCAGTCTCCGGGGCCGCCGCTAGGGCCTGTCGCGGCAGGAGCGGCGCAGGTTGCGCGCCGCCATTCACCAGCTGGCGAACAAGCGGCGGAAGCTGCGGATGCCGAGAAAACGCACCTGACCGGCAGGCTTGCTTATCTCCACATGCTGAATCCGGCTCAAGCCGAAAGGCTCGCCCGGCAGTTGCACGGGACTGCCCTCGTCTGACGGATTTAGGCCAGCCGTAAGGGCTGCCGCCGTCACAAAGCCGTGAACCGAAAACAGGAACCCATCCCTGCCGCTGAAGTTGACTAATCAAGTGGCCTTCACGAGCCGCAACTCGCTAAAGCCTTTAACAAAAAGGAGAATTCTCGCGAAACTTTGTCAGTCTCGGCGTTGCAGCCCTTGTCGGTGTCGGTTCATTCGGCACAGCCTTTGCCCAATCCAAGACGTTCGCACCCGATCCGCAGACCTGCGTCTCGAATGTGAGCGCATTGGACGTTAATGCCGATACCTTTGTCGACAACGGCGAGATGGCCCAATATGGCCGGATCGAGACCAATGTCGATACGGACGGTGACGGGCGCATCTCATCCAATGAAGTCACGGTCGCGTGTCGTGACGGCGCATTGGACGCTTTGGAGCCGGAAGGCGGCTAAGGAGAGACCGGGCGAGTGCGTAAGCGCTCGCCCGCGCCCAGCCTTGCGAAGGCTCCCACATGTTTCCTATCCCCGCATGAGCGGGGATATTTTTGTCCTAACTGATCTGCTGCTTCAGCGAACTGCGAAAGCGGGTGTAGGGCGTGCTGGTTTCGTCCAGATCGGCTGGAGCCGGGCCGGGATCGTCCGGGGGACGATCGGGCACGAAGATTTTCGTTTCCGCCTTTGCCGCGGCCGGCTTGACCGGCTGAGAGGACGGCGGCGTCGGAGCAGGTTCCGTCACTTTCGGGACGCTAGGTTGCGAAGCTGCGAGCGGCGGAGACACCGCGCCCGTCGCACCCGCCGCGATGGGCTTCTTGCCCTCATTCACGGGTTGGTTTTCAGCAATGGCGGGTTTTTCAACGCTTGGCTTTACCGGCACCGGAACCGGCGGAGCCACCGGTTTCACCGTTTCGGCGACGGCCGGCTTTTCGTCCGGCTTCTTGGCCGGCTGAACCGGCGGCTTCGCGGCGGCGGCGGGCACATCCTCTGCCGTTACCGTAATCGTCAGCGGCTGATTGATGGCGCCATCTTTACCCATCGGGTCCGCGATATTGGGCTCGGTAATCTTGAGCGCCACACCGTCCAGTTCCTGGCTGAGGGCTGAAACCTCATCCAGCAAGGCATCGGTGAGGCCCGCCCGTGACTGATCGGCCGGCAGCCGCCATTCAAACGCATCCAAAGCGCCGGTGACAGGCGAGATCGGAGCCCAATCGTTCGAAACGATGCCATCCGCCATCCACACCGCGTCGCGCGGCGCTCTGACGGCACGCGCCAGCCATTCGCGCACGCGGCCCGCATCACGCTTTTCGCCGCCTTCGATGCGGGCCATCAGCGCGCACACCTTGGCGGTGGGATTTTTGGCGATGAGCGGCAGCAGCGCTGTCCGGGCCTCGCCCCATTCGCGTGCATCCACGGCGGCGGAGGCGAGGGCGATGCGCGCCTCCAGATGATCCGGCGTCAGAACGATGAGCGATCTGATCCGGGCCAGTCTGTCGCGCGGGGAATCGCCGGGCCGGGCATAGGCATAGCCGATCGCCAGGTCGGGATGCGGCGTATATTGCCAGGTACGCGCCAGCACGCGCGCCGCCTTATAGGCGTTACCCTGTCCCGCGAGAACGCGCCCCGCCAGCGTTGCGGCAGGAACGAAATCCGGCGCGATCCGATGCGCTTCCAGCGCCAGTTCGGCAGCTCTGGCGGCTTGCGTCGCTTCAAGCTCGAGGGCTTGCGCGGTCAACAGCACGGCACGCCGCCGGTCGGCGGTCTTGCGGTCGAGATGGCGATGGTTGCGCGCAACCGCCAGGGTCTCCAGTGCGCCCTGCCAATTGCGGGAGCGGCACTGCATATCGAACAAGGCATGGACCGGCCAGGGCAGCGCCGGATTGAGCGACATGGCGCGCGCCGCCAATTGATGGGCGACCTCGCTCTCACCCTCGCGGCTGGCTTCCAGGAAGAGCCCGCGCAGGCCCAGGAGCCGGGTGTCGGAATGATCCGCCATCGCTTCGAAGATGCGCTGCGCCGTGCGGCGATCGCCGCTGAGCTGGGCCGATTGAGCGCGCAGCAATTCGGTCAGCGGCTCTTTCGGCAAGGCCCGGCGCGCTTCGATGGCATAGCGTGCCGCGACCGCTTCATCGCCAGCGCCGACAGCAAATATCCCTTTGCGGAGCGCCTCATAGCCGCGCTCCTGGCGTTTCTTCTTCAAATGGCGCCGCAGACGGCGGGGCCCCGATACCAGCCGGCTGAAGAAGCTGAATACGAAAAGCAGAATGCCGAGCGCAACCAGCGCCCCGACCGTAACCCAGAATAGCGGGATTTCAATCTGATAGCTCAGCCAGTCGATCGTCAGTTCGCCCGGCCGGTCGGCGAACCAGGCAAGACCGATCGCAACTCCGGCGACCAGCAGCAGATAGATTAACGCCCGAACCATCAGCCCCCCCTCTTGGCCTGATCTTCCCCGCCAAGAGCGGTGAGGAGCGTCGCCTCGACGCGCGCCAGCGCTTCGTCGGCGGCACGTTTGGCCTTCAGCTTCTCCAGCCACGGCGAAAATGCGTCCGCAGCCGGACCTTTAAGCTGCGTGGCTTCCTGAATGGACGCAGCGAGATCGCCCGCATTGAGCCGGTGCTCGACGCGAGCGAGAATCGCCCGGCTGGTATCGCCGGGCACATCGCCCTTCCGGCGCACGCGGATGAAGGATTTCGCCTTGGACCAAAGCTCGCTGACCATGGATTCGTCGGCGGGCTGGTTTTCAGCGTCGAGCGCAGCGTTCGCCGCCGCTCTGAACTCGGCTCCAAGCTGTTCGATGCTCGGTATGCCCTGGTCGCGGCGCGCATCCAATGCGCCGAGGTCGAGCGGCACCGGGGACATTTGCGCGACCGAACGCAGCTCGGCCGCATAAGGCCTGCCCTCATTCGCTGCCCGCCGCAAATTATAGAAGGATACGGCAAGGGCCGCGGCCTTGCTGTTGGTTTGCAGATCCGTCTGCGCCTTGGCGACACTGGACAGCTTGCCTTCCAGATCGGTCAGCTTGGCGTTCACCGGATCGAGCGTTTCGCGCATCGTCTCCGGCGACGGCGCGGCACCCGCGTCGGGCGGCTTTCGATGCGGCCCAGACGCTCGGTGACGGCCGCAAGCTGCTGCTTCATCACCCGCGCTTCTTCGCCGCCAGCCGCGAGTTGACCGAGCTTGGTGTTGGCTTCGCCGAGCGCCTTCTCCAGCGCGCCGATCCGTTGCTCGGTTTTGACGATCTGGGCACGCAGCAGCGCGGCTTCGGCCGTGGCGGCGTTCGTCTTGGAGTCGTCCTGAGTGAACCCGGCGTAATAGGCAATGAGGAGAGCAAAGATCGCGCCGAGCGCGCCCGCGGCCATATGGCTCAGAAAGCCTTGCATGCCAGCATAGGACGCATCACCGTCTCCCGGGGGCGGTCCGTCAAGCGCCGTCCGCTCCGATCCCGTTTCCTCGTCGCCGCGCATGCCCGCCGCATCCGAACTCCCCGGCTGATGCGATGACACCTCGCTCGCTTGCAGATCGAGCGTCGCGTGGGGCCGTTGATCCTTCCCGCCCATTGTCGGATCGTTGTTTTCAGGTCCGTTATTCGTCGTCATGGCCTTCTACTCTCCGCCAGGCTCGAACATCAGGCCTGCTCCGGCGTCAAAATAGGATGGAAAAGATTAACGTTTGCCAAGCGCTTCCTTAAGATCGGTGAGCGCCTTTCCCTGAAACGCCACCGGGCCGATCAGTTCCAGCAGATCCGCTTCCGTGGGCCCGCATGCTATGGCGATCGTCATCCCATCGATTTCCCGCAGCGGCCGCGCGACCGCGCCGGAATAACAATAACATGTTGCCGTGGCGGCTTCGCGTTCCAACTTGAACTGCTTGATCGCGTTCACACAAATCGTTGCGGTGCGGGGCGACATCAGGACGATTCCATCGACCCCGGCGCGCAGTGCTTCGGCAAAGGCCGTCATTGCACTTTTATCCGCTTCGCGTGCCTCGTAAATGATGACCCGGGGTATGGCAAACCCCTTCGCTTTCAAGGGTTTTTCCAGATCGAAGGCCAGATGCTGGCCGGTGATATAGAGCAGTGCCCCGCCGTCGGGCGCCGTCGAATAGGTAATAAGCGGGATGAGGTCTTTCGCCGCGCCCTTGCCCGCGACGACGTGCACAAAACCGAGTTCGCGCGCAAAGCCGGCCGTCCCCTCGCCGACGCAAAAAGTGGGAAGGCGCTTCGCCTGTTCGAAGGTGCCGTTCCGGGCAAGACCGCGGAGCGCGTTCCGGCTGGTGGCGATCAGCCCCTGGACGCCCTGCAGACGCAGCGGCGTCAGGCGCGGGAAAACCACTTCCATCAGCGGCCGGATGACAGCCTCATGGCCGAGGGCCTCCAATGGAGCGGCCTGGCGCTTTGCATCCTCGGCGGGGCGGGTGATGAGGAGTTTCATATCAAGCGCCCCTCTGCAGAAACCCGGGCCCGGCCGCTTTCAGCAGCTCGCGCGCGGCGTCGACGCCCATGGCCGCCGCATCTGCCGGTGCGCCGCTCCGCTGCGTTGCGTGCGACTTGCTGCCGTCCGGCAAGAGGATCTCGCCGCGGAATTCCAGGCGCTCTCCGGAGATGGTCGCGAGGCCGGCAATCGGCGTGCGGCAGGAGCCGTCGAGCTCGGCGAGAAAGGCGCGCTCGGTCTCGACGCAAATGCTGGTTTCCCGGTCATGCAGGACCGCGAGCAACGCGTTGCATCCGCTCATCGCCGATGCGCGTCTCGATGCCGATTGCCCCTTGCGCGATGGCGGGCAGCATCTCGTCGGTCTCGATCAAGCGCGGTGATGCGGTCTTCAAGTCCCAGACGGCGCAGTCCGGCCGCCGCCAGCAGCGTTGCGTCGGCCTCGCCATCCGCCAGCTTGCGCAGCCTCGTATCGACATTGCCGCGATAGGTAATGACACGCAGATCGGGGCGGAGCCGCTTGACTTGCGCCTGACGCCGAAGGGAGGACGTGCCCAGCACTGCGCCTTCCGGCAGCGCATCCAGCCGCGCCGCCTTCAGGCTGATGAAGGCGTCCCGCACATCCTCGCGCGGCAAAAGGCAGGAGATCTCCAGCCCCTCCGGCAGCCTGGTCGGCATGTCCTTCATCGAATGCACGGCGACGTCGATCTCGTTCGCGATCAGCGCTTCTTCGATTTCCTTGGTGAACAGCCCTTTGCCGCCGAAAGCCGACAGCGGCTTGTCGGTGATGATATCGCCGCTGGTCTTGATGATGGCGAAATCGAAATCCTCTTCGGTCAGCCCATGGGCCGCCATCAGCCTGTCGCGCAGTTGATGTGCCTGGACCAGCGCCAGCTTGCTGCCGCGTGTTCCGATACGGATTGGAGTTTGCGTTTTCCGTTCGCTTCGCATGAGTTTACCTTGGCCGCGCCGCTCCACGGGCCTATGGTCCACGCGAGAAAGCGGCAACTGCCCGCGAGAGACGGGCCCATGCGCCAGCATTACAACGGCGATGCCCATTAAGCCACGCAAAATGACAGCGTCTAACAGCACTATTCACCTACTTGGCCTGGAAACGAGCTGCGACGAAACCGGCGCGGCCGTGATCAGCGCGCGCGCGGACGGGACGGGTGCGATCCGCGCCAATCTGGTGCGCTCACAGCTCCGTGAACACGCCGCTTTCGGCGGGGTGGTTCCCGAGATCGCCGCGCGCGCCCATGTCGAGGCGCTGGACGGGCTGATAGCGGCGGCGATGCAGGAGGCGGGGCTCAGCTTCGGTGACCTGTCGGCGGTCGCGGTGACGGCGGGGCCGGGTTTGATCGGCGGGCTGCTTGTCGGCGTGATGACGGCCAAGGCGATCGGGCTCGTGCATGGCCTGCCTGTCATCCCCGTGAACCATCTGGAAGGTCATGCGCTGACGGTGGGGCTGACCGAGGGCATCGCGCCGCCCTATCTGCTGCTGCTCGTCTCCGGCGGGCATACGCAGCTCCTCGCCGTGCACGGGGTCGGCAGCTATGAGCGCCTCGGCACCACGCTCGACGACGCTCTGGGTGAGGCGTTCGACAAAACCGCCAAGCTGCTGGGGCTGGGCTTTCCCGGCGGACCGGAAGTCGAGCGCTGGGCGGTGGGCGGCGACGCCACGCGCTTTGCCCTGCCGCGCCCGATGGTCGGCCGCGCGACGCCGCATTTTTCCTTCTCCGGCCTGAAAACCGCGCTGCGCCAGGAAGCGCGCCGGCTGGAACCTTTAAGCGACACCGACATTCGCGATCTTTGCGCTTCCTTCGAGCAAGCCATTGCCGAATCCGTAAGCGACCGGATAAAAACCGCCATGGCGATCTATAAGAATATGGTCCCGGCAGGGTCCGCATTGCGGCTTGTCGCGGCCGGAGGCGTCGCGGCCAATAAAAGGCTGCGCGCGGTGCTGGACGGCCTTGCCGATGCAAACGGCTTCAGCCTGCATCTGCCGCCGCTTGCGCTGTGCGGAGACAACGCCGCGATGATCGCCTGGGCCGGCGCGGAACGGCTCGCTAACGGCCTGCCGCATGAGCAGGATTTCGCGGCGCGGGCGCGCTGGCCCCTGGACGATAAGGCGCCGAAAGCGATCGGCGCGGGTGTAAAAGCCTGACAATCAATCTGAGAGGACATGATGGCGGAGTATCAGAGTGTAGGAATTATCGGAGCGGGCGCGTGGGGCACAGCCCTGGCGGTCGCCGCTCGCCGCGCGGGGCGCGATGTCGTGCTCTGGGGCTATGAGCGCGAAACGGTCGAGGAAATCAACCACGGGCATAGCAATCATATCTATCTGCCCGGCGTGACGCTGGAGCCCGGTATCCGCGCCACCGCGAAAGCCGCCGATGTGGCGGCAGCCGATCTCATTCTGATGGTCGTGCCGAGCCAGTTCTTCCGCAGCGTGGCGGGCGAGTTCAAGAAGCATATCGGCGCCAAGCCCGTCATCATCTGCACCAAGGGCTTCGAGGACACCGGCAAGATGATGGCCGACATCATCGCCGAGGCGCTTCCCGAAGCCATGCCCGGCGTGATGGCGGGACCGAGCTTCGCCGGCGAGATCGCACGCGGCCTGCCCGCCGCGCTGACGCTCGCCACCCGAAGCGAAGAGGTGGGACATGCGGTCGCCAATTCCCTGGGCAGCCGCTCGCTGCGGCTCTACTGGACGAACGACATGCTCGGCGCCCAGCTCGGCGGCGCGGTGAAGAACGTGATCGCGATCGCCTGCGGCATCGTTACGGGCCGTGAGCTGGGCAGCAACGCCCAGGCCGGGCTGATGACGCGCGGCTTCGCCGAGCTGATGCGCTTCGGCACGGCGATGGGCGCGCGTCCGGAGACGCTCACCGGACTGTCCGGCCTCGGCGATTTGATCCTGACCTGTTCGAGCGATCAGTCGCGCAACATGTCGCTGGGCAAGGCGCTGGGCGAAGGCCGGGCGCTGGCCGACATTCTCGGCGCCCGCAAATCGGTGAGCGAAGGGGCGCATTCCGCCGCCGCTGCGGTGGCGCGCGGCCGCGAGCTCGGCATCGAATTGCCGATCTGCGAAGCGGTGCGGGCCATTCTCGCGGGCGAAACGACGGTGGATGAAGCGATTACCGCACTGCTGTCACGTCCGTTCCGGAGCGAGGCCGAGCATGTGGGCATCCCGACCGCCAAGCCTGATAGGCGTCGCCGAAGTTCCGGCTGAGATCGCGTTCCTCAAAGCGCATGGCGATCAGAATATAGAGCGTGAAGCCGCCGGCCATCAGCGCATGGCCGACCGTCATATGCGGCGTCATCCATAGGCCGAGCAGCACGCCGGCATACATCGGATGCTTCATCCAATCGTAGAGCCAGTTGGTCTTGAGGGTGAGCGGCGGCGTCGGGACGCCCCGATACCAGGCGCGCGCTTGCCGTATGCCGAGCAGATCGAACAGGTTGAAGCTGATCCCGGAGGCCAGCAGCAGTGCCCATCCGATCCCGAACAAAATCCACATCACCGTCTCGCCCAGTCCGGACACGTCCCAGATCACCAAGGGGATCGGTTGCCAGAATACGACCATGATAAAGCCGACGAGGCTTGCCGCCATCACATAGGTCGAGCGCTCCAGCCCTTGCGGCACGATCTGCGTCCACCACGCCTTGAAGCCCGGCCGCGCCATCGCCGAATGCTGCAGGCCGAACAGTGCGACGAGGCCAAGATCGATGAGAGCGGCGATGAATGGGGTGGCCGGCCGGGCCGACATCGACCGACGGGACTGACCCAGGGCTCGGACAGGCTCGGCATGTTGCCGAGGAAAATGACAAGATGGGCGAAGAAGGCAAAGGTCATCGCGAACGCCAGCCACCCATAGGCGAGCCCTGCCGCTCTCGCCAAGCCATTGAGCGAAGACCCATCTCTCATTGTTTGACCTCTTAGCGTTTCGACCACCAGCACAACTGACGGAAATCGCAGAATGTTCCCGCGTGCCGTTGGTGCAATCAGGGCCGGACCGAGGTCTTTCTGAGATGCTTGCGGGATCGGGCGGACCGGAGTATTTTGCCCGGCATGAGACATTGGCCTTGCACGATTGGTGGACATCGAATTAACGGCCCGGTTGCCTGAGGGCGCCGGGAATACCGCTTCACATTCGATTTCGATCTCGCAAGGATGATTCCATGTCTGCTTATTCGGCGCCTGATGCCGCGCCTGCCTGCGTTCCCGCGAAAACCTATTTCTTCCTCACCGGCGAAACCGGGGCCGATCTCTTGCCCCGTGTGCTCCTGCCATTCGCCAAGCTCGGGCTGGTACCTTACCGGGTGCATTCATCGACGGAGCAAGGGACAGGGGAGGAAATGTCTCTGGAATTGCGCTTCGCGCGATTGCCGGCCGATACCGGCGAACAACTGGCGGCGCGGTGCCGCACTGTGATCGGCGTGCGCACCGTGATGACCGTGGCGGAAGGCTGACGCTATCTTCGCTGAGCATGGTCTTATCGCAAAACCGTCGCCACTTTTGCGGACCATGCTCCAAAGAAAAGCGGCGAGCCTTTTTAGGGGCTCGCCGAAGGATCACACTTTTGGGGAACACCCGTTGCCTCAAGCCCAGCCAGAGGAAGTCCCGGGGGGCGGGGCTTAACAAGCCTCAAGAAAACTGGGACAAGAGACAACGATCACTATTTTACAGAGCAATAAGGCATGGCAAAGGGCAAACTAGGGCACTTTCGTGGTCCTTGTTGCATTTGATTCATGCTGCGTGTTGCAGCGCGAAGCAAAGCAAACTGTGCGGAGGCGGGTGTAAAACGCCGCACGGGAAACGCTTTTTCTTACGCGCGGCATGTCTGGTGGGGCTTGATCTTTCCGCGTCCCGCCGCGATGATATGGGTTTACGAGACGGGAGCGCGATGAGCGAAACAGACCCCATAGTTTTCCGCCCCGCTGGCGAGAGCTTCACCCAGCCGGGCTTCGCAGGAACCGCTTTAGGGCGTCCTCAGATCATTAGCTTCAATCGTGGCGAGCTGGATCAGATCCTCTCCATCTACGGCTGCCGCGTTGCGGAAGGCGAGTGGCGCGACTACGCCATCGACATGCTGCGTGACCGGGCGGTGTTCTCGATTTTCCGCCGGGCGGCGGAAGCCCCGCTCTATCGGATCGAGAAAACTCCACGGCTGGCGCGGCGTCAGGGCGCATTCAGCGTGATCGCGACCACTGGGCTGATTCTTAAGCGCGGCCACGAGCTTTGCCGCGTGCTGCGCGTGTTCGATAGAAGCCGGCTGCAACTCGTCAAAGCTTAGCGTTTATTTGCTGGACGCCTCGCATCCGCGAGGCTTTTGGCCCGCTTGCGGGCCCCGGGTGCCTGATCCAAGCTCAGAGCGAACAGCCGGCACGGTGTTCATGGCGGTCACCCGGGCGGGATGCCTGCAAATCATGCCCACGAAAAAGGCCCCGACAAGCGGGGCCTTTCGCAGTAAGTCTTGTCTCTGCGCCTATTCGCGATTGCCGAACAGCGACAACAGCATCAGGAACATGTTCAGGAAGTCCAGATAGAGCCGCAGCGCGCCCATGATGGCCTTCTGTCCGGCCACGAGCTGGGTGTCGCCCGCATAATACTCTTCCTTGATCTGCTGCGTGTCGTAGGCGGTCAGGCCCGCGAAAACCAGCACGCCGATCACCGAAATGGCGAATTGCAGTGCCGAGGAGGCAATGAACAGGTTGACCAGCGAGGCGATGATGATGCCGATCAAACCCATGATCAGGAACGAGCCCCAGCCCGACAGATCCTTCTGCGTCGTATAGCCATAGAGGCTAAGCCCGCCGAACGTCGCGGCGGTGATGAAGAACACGCGCGCGATCGAACCATGGGCGTAGACGAGGAAGATCGACGCGATCGAGGCGCCAACCAGGGCCGCATAGATCCAGAAGGTGAGCTGGCCGGCCTGCACGCTCATCTTATGAAGACGCGAGGCCATGAAGAACACTAGGCCGAGCGGTGCAAATAGCAGAACCCATTTTAGCGGCGTGGCAAAAATCAGCCGGCCGAACTCCGTAACCGGGATGGTTTTCGAGCCGATGATGATCTGCGCGGTGGCCAGCGACGGATCCGCTGGAATTGCAAGCGCGTACACGGCATAGGCAACGACGCCCGTAATCGCAAGACCGGCCGCCATGTAGTTGTATACGCGCAGCATGTAAACGCGCAGACCTTCGTCTACCGCGGCTGTGCCGGCGCGCGCGCCGGTCATTGTCTGTCTGTTCAATTCCGCCATATCAAGCCCCTTCGAAACCCTTTCAGTTGGGAAGAGTGAAACCTACTGTGGATGTTTACCCCAGATCGCACCGGTACGCACTAGATAATACCAGAACAAACTTACCGCGATACCCGGTCTAGCAAGGAAAGATCCGCCCATCCACTTATTCAGCACGCAGATACGGTGCCGCTTTCGCGCCCAGCACGCGTAATGTGCCCAACAGCCCGAAAGCCACCATGAATATGGTCGCAAAGAACGCCGCCTGCAATAGGGCGCCTGGCGAGGCGGTGAACGAAATATCCATGATATGCGTCAGAAGGACATAGGCGACCGCCGATCCGGCTCCGGCCGCCACGACCGCTGTCGCAAGTCCCAGAATGAGATGCTCGGCCAGATGCGCCATCAGGATGCGCAGGCGCGTCGCACCGAGCGTTTTCAGGATGACCGCCTCATAGATGCGCCGGGCGCGCACGGTGCTCAGCGCCCCGGCGAGGACCAATACGCCAGATATCAGTGTCAGACTGCCCGCCACGCGGATCGCGGTAAACACCTGATTAAGCAGATTATTAATGGTTTCCAAGGCATCCCGGACCCGCACGGACGTAACGGTCGGAAACTCGGCCGCGACGGCACGCACCACTTCCGCCTCTCCGGCCGGGTCTGAGTTCGGCCAGCTCAGCGTCGCCAATATGTTGTAGGGCGCGGCCTCCAGCGTGTTCGGCGAGAAGATCATGACGAAATTGATATTCAGCGAATCCCATTCGACCGTGCGGAAATTGGCCAGTTTCGCCGTCACATTGCGGCCCAGCACATTGACGGTGATCTTGTCGCCGATCTTCAAGCCTAGGGCGCGCCCCAACTCGACCTCGAACGAGATCAGCGGCTCGCCGCGGTAATCTTCGGGCCACCAGGCGCCTTCCACGATTTCGGATTCTTCGGGCGCCTCCGCGGAAAAGGTCAGCCCGCGGTCGCCATTCAGCACCCATTGCGCGTCCGGCGGCGCCTTGATGTCGGCGGCCTGCCTGTCGCCGAGCGCGACGATTTTGCCGCGCAGCATCGGCGCACTGTCGAGCTCGGAGCCGGGCGCCTTCGCGGCGATCAGCGCCTCGAATCGGGGAAATTCGGTCTTGTTGACGCCGAGGAAGAAATGGCTGGGCGCGCGCTCGGGCAATTGCGTGCGCAATTCGGCGGTCATGGAGGCGTCGGTCAGGGCGATGGCGGTGAGCAAGGTCAGCCCCGCGCCGAGCGACACTGTGACGGTCTGGGTCAGGCCCGCCGGACCGGCGATATTGGCCAGGGCGAGCGCCAGTTCGGGCCGCCTGGGGCGTGGCAGAGCGCGGGCCAGCGCGCGGAAACCATAGCCGAGAGCGGAGAACAGCACGAATGTCGCGGCGACCGCGCCAAGCGCCATGGAGGCGATGTAGCGTTCCTGCGACAGGAAAATCGCCATGGCGACGAGCAATGCGGTGCAGATCGCGGAGGCGGCGACAAAGGCGCGTGGCGGCCAGCCCTTCGACCCGCTCACCTCCTCGCGCAGCAATTCGGCGGCGCGGATCTGGCGCGCCCGGCCCAGTGGCCAAAGAATGAAGATCAGCGCGATGAGCAGCCCGTAGCCGGACGCAAGCAGCAGCGGCGCGGCGTAAAACCCCATCTCCAGCTTCACGGGCAGGATCGCGCCATAGATGCTGGTGATCAGAAAGGGCAGCGCGGTTCCGAGCAGCAAGCCGATGGCGATGCCGAGCACCGCGACGATCATCACCTGGATGAGGAAGCTGCGGATGATCAGCCCGCCCGGCGCGCCGAGCGCCTTATAGGCGGCGATCACCTTGCGCTTGCGCTCGATGAAAGCGCTGACCGAATTCGCGACGCCGATGCCGCCGGTCAGCAGCGACGTCAGTCCGACGAGCGTCAGGAAGTCCCGCAAGCGGTCGATCGATTGCCGGACGCCGGGCGAAGGATCGGTATGATCCCGGATCTGAAAGCCGGAGAGCGGTAATTCCTTGGCAATGACGTCCTTGTCGAGGGGCAGCGGACCCGACCGCTTCACCCGGTAGCGCCAGTTGATCAGGCTTCCGGGCTGGGAAAGCCCGGTTTTCGCCAATGTTTCCAGCGTGGTGAACACCCTGGGGCCGAGCGTCGGCCCAGCCGACAGGCGGTCGGGCTCCTTGAGCAGCACGGCGGCGATTTCCACCGTCGCATTGCCGAGCTGGAATCGGTCGCCCACCTTCAGCCGGAGCTGTTCCAAGAGGCCGCGCTCGACGGCAACCGCGTCCGGCCGCCTGATATCGGCCAGCGTCTTGCCGTCCTCGAAAAGCACCTCGCCGTAAAGCGGGTAAGCGCCGTCCACCGCCTTGACCTGGACGAGGGATTGCCCCGATCCGTCCATCAGGCGCCCCATGGAGCGCAGCGTCGCCGCCTCGCTGACCGCGCCGCGCGCTTCGAGGAAGCCGCGCTCCTCGGGTGTCGCCTGCCGATGCACCAGCGAGGCTTCCATGTCGCCGCCGAGCAGCACCCTGCCCTCACGCGCAATCGCATATTGGATGGCGGCCGACAGCGTGCCGACAGCCGCAAGCGCCGTCGCGCCAAGCGCAATGCAGGCGACGAAAATGTAAAAGCCCGAAATGCCGCCGCGCAGTTCCCTGAGGGCAAGTTTCAGGCTGAGAGGAAGGGCGAATTCCGCGCCGCCGGCCCGCGTTTCGGCAGTGACCGCCGTCATGCCACGCTCTCCAGATCGCTGGGCGAGCGCACGATGCGGCCATCCTCCATGCTGATGACCCGCCCGCAGCGCGCCGCCAGCCGCTGATCATGGGTGATGAGCATCAGCGTCGTGCCATGCCGCTTATGCAGGGTGAACAGCAAATCCATGATCTGATCGCCATTGCGGGCGTCGAGATTGCCGGTCGGCTCGTCGGCGAAGAGGATTTTCGGGCTGGGCGCCAGCGCCCTCGCAATGGCGACGCGCTGCTGCTCGCCGCCGGAAAGCTGCGCCGGGAAATGGTTGAACCGGTGGCTGAGGCCGACCGATTGCAGTGTCTCGGCGGCCCGGTCGGCCGCGTCGCGCCGGCCGAGGAATTCGAGCGGCAAGGCGACATTCTCCAGCGCCGTCATGGTCGGCACCAGGTGGAAAGATTGAAACACGATGCCGATATGCTCCCCACGCGCGCGGGCAAGGCCGTCTTCCCCGAGCGCCATGAAATCGTGACCCGCGATCCGGACCGTTCCACTGGAGGCTTTTTCGAGGCCCGTCATGATCATCAGCAGCGTCGATTTGCCGGAACCGCTCGGCCCTACGACGCCGACCGCCTCTCCGGCGCGTACCGCAAGGTCCACTCCGCGTAAAATTTCGACGGAACCGGCGCGGCTATGAAGCGTAAGGTGAACATCTTTGAGATCGATAATGGTTTCAGGCACGGTCGAGAGGCTCCCATGGCGAGGACGGCAACGCCATCCCTATACGGCCGGAACAATGAAAGGCTGGCGCATGGCCGACAAAGTCATATGGAACTCCTTCATCCTTTTTGCGACCCTCGGGATAATTCTTGCGGCGCTCACCTTACCGCAAACCGCGCGCGCGGCATCGCCGGAGAAGGAAATCGTCATCGTCGCCTATGGGGACAGCCTGACGGCGGGCTATCAGCTGCCGCCCGATGCCGCATTTCCCGTCCAGCTTGAAAAAGCGTTGCGCGGCAAAGGCTTGAACGTCCGCGTCATCAATGCCGGCGTGTCCGGCGATACCGCCGCCGATGCGCTTGCCCGCTTCGATTGGTCGATGCCCGAACAGGCCGACGCCGCCATCGTCGAGCTTGGCGCAAATGACGCGCTTCGCGGCATTCAAGTGGAGGAAACCGAAAAAGCCCTGGGCGAAATCCTCTCCCGGCTGGAGGCGCGGAAGATGGACGTGCTGATCGCCGGCATGGAGGCGCCGCGCAATTGGGGCGAGGATTATGCCAAGCGCTTCACCGCCATGTACCAATCATTGGCGCAAACCCACAACGCCCAGCTCTATCCGTTTTTCCTTGCCGGCGTGGCGCTGGATCAGAGCCTCAATCTGGGCGACGGGCTGCATCCGACCGCCCAAGGCGTCCAAAAGATCGTGGAGGCGATGCTCCCGGAGGTTGAAGCGCTGATCGAACGTGTAAAAATCCGCCGGGGCCGTGCGAGCTGACCCGGCGCACCGATCCGCGCAAGCCACTCGCCAAACGCGAGTGTCAGCCTTTATCTTTCTCAAAAGTAAAGACGCATACGGGCGGGCAAGAGGGACGGATGGAATATCGCACGCTTGGGCGCACGGATCTGAAGGTGAGCGCCCTGTGCCTCGGCACCATGACCTGGGGACAGCAGAACACCGAGGCCGACGGCCATGAGCAGATGGACTATGCCTTGGCGCAAGGCATCAACTTTTTCGATGCCGCCGAACTCTATCCGATTCCGCCGAAGCAAGAGACGCAAGGGCGGACCGAGGAGATCATCGGCAGCTGGTTCGCCGCCCGCAAGGCGCGCGACAAGATCGTGCTGGCGACGAAAATGGTCGGGCGCAGCCAGTCGACCTATTTCCGCGGCGACGAGATCAGCCGCTTGCGCCGGGACCACATCATCCACGCCGTCGAAGGCAGCCTGAGGCGGTTGCGCACCGATTATATCGACGTTTACCAGCTCCATTGGCCCGATCGCCAGATCCAGGTGTTCGGCGGGCTGAATTACCGGCATCATCCCGATGCCGGCATTCCGATCGAGGAGACGCTCGCGGCGCTGGGCGAACTTGTCGAGCAGGGCAAGATCCGCCATGTCGGCATTTCCAACGAGACGGCCTGGGGGACAATGACATATCTGCAGGCCGCCGAGACGAAGGGGCTGCCGCGCATCGTTTCCATCCAGAACGTCTACAATCTGCTCAGCCGCAACTTCGAGCACGGGCTGTCGGAAATCGCCCATCGGGAGAATGTGGGGTTGCTCGCCTATTCCCCGCTCGCACAAGGCTATCTCACCGGCAAATATGAGAATGGCGCATTGCCCGAAGGGTCGCGCAAACAGCTTTTCGACCGTTTGCAGCGCTATGAAACGCCGAATGCCGCGCCGGCGACCGCCGCCTATCTGAAGCTGGCGCGCGAGAACGGGCTCGATCCCGCGCAGATGGCGCTGCAATTCGTGACCACCCGCCCCTTCGTCACCTCGACGATCATCGGGGCAACTACGATGGAACAGTTAAAGACAGACATTTCCAGCGTTCATGTTACGTTAGGTGAGGAGGTGCTTAAAGCAATCGACGCAACCAACAGAGTTTACACCTATCCTTGTCCTTAACGCCGCTCTAGAGCGGATGCGATTCAAGCAAATCGCGCAGACCGCCCTAGTCTTGTTTGTCGCATCGTGCTTGCGCAAAACCGGTTGCCACTTTTGCGCACGATGCTCTAGCATCACGGAGGCGCGCAGATGCCAAGACTATTCACTGGCCTCGAAATCCCCGATCACATCATCGACCGTTTGGCAATGTTGCGGGGAAAGCTCTCAGGAGCGCGCTGGATCGACCCGGACCGTTATCACATCACCTTGCGTTTCGCCGGCGACATCGACGATCTCACGGCTCGCACCTTCGCTTCCGCGCTTTCGGAAATCAGTTTCGACAGCTTTCAGCTCTGCTTTACGGGGCTCGGCAGTTTCGGCGGCAACAAGCCGCGTGCGCTCTGGGCGGGCCTGAAACCGTCGGAACCCTTGCTGCGTTTGCAGAAGGCGCATGAACGCGCCGCCCGTCTCGCCGGGCTGCCCGCCGAGCCGCGGAATTTCACCCCGCATGTGACGCTGGCGAGGCTGCGCGAAACGCGCCCCCAGGCTCTGGCTGAATATCTGTCTTATTTCGGTGGGTTCATGGCCGAACCCTTCACGGCGGAGCGCTTCGTGCTGTTTTCCTCGCGGTCCAACCAGGGCGGCGGACCTTACGTGGTCGAAGCAGGCTATCCCTTCAACGATGCGAGCGGCCTTACCATGGATGTCGCCTGAAGCGGTGGCCTCGCCGTGAGGCTGACCAGCAGCCCGCGGCAGGCCGCGTCGACAAGCTCGCAAACATAAGCGAAGCCGTTATTCTTGCCGAAGAATGGATCGGGAATTTCGTGCACGCACAAATTCGGGGCGTAATCCATCAGCAGCCGGACTTTGTCGCGCCCGTCCTTCGGGGCGAACTTCAGCAGGGCGTCGCGATTGGCGCGGTCCATGGCCAGAATGAGATCGAATTTCTCGAAATCCGCTGGCGTGATGCGGCGTCCGCGTAAGCCGCTGATGTCGATGCCGCGCATACGCATCGCCGTCTGGGCGCGTTCATCGGGCGGATGACCGATATGCCAGCTCCCGAGGCCGGCGGAATTGATGGTGAACTGATCGAGCAGATTTCGCTGCGCCGCAATATGGCGGAACATGCCTTCGGCGATCGGCGACCGGCAAATGTTACCGAGACAGACGAACAGGATACTTTTGTGCGCTGCGAAACCATCCTCTTTCATCTCCGAATGATGACATACGCACCGCACCGCCGCAATGTCGCTGAATGGCGAGAGTTTTATCCCTTAGTCTATGTTGCGGGACTTCAACAGCTTGTCCCCGGGCGTTCATCCGCCCACGGAAGCGCCGGGAAATTCCATAAAAAGCGGAACCGGGCAGCAAAGAGGCAGGTTTTGCAGCCGATCGCAGCTTCGTTTTCCCCGGAGATATCATCATGACCGACGAAAACCGGCGGACTCTCGGCTCAAAGAGGGTCGAAGCAGTCGTTGCGGAACAGCGCCGCATCCAGGCGGAGATCGACCGCAAGAATCGCAGCCTGCCCAAGGAGGAGGCCGCCAAGCCGATGCAGGCCGGCCAGCGGGAATATCCGGCCAGCTTTCCCGAGCAGCATTTGGAAAAGCCGGGCATCGAGGCCGATCTGAAGCTCGCGCCGATGTATGAGGCGCCCGGCTATAAGGGATCCGAGAAGCTGAAAGGCATGGCGGCGATCATCACCGGCGGAGATTCCGGCATCGGGCGCGCCGTCGCGGTGCTGTTCGCCAGGGAAGGCGCTGATGTTGCGGTCACCTATCTGGATGAAGAGGCGGACGCCGAAGCCACGAAGCGCGCCGTGGAGCAGGAAGGCGGCCGCTGCATCCTGCTCTCCGGCGATGTTGACCGATACCGAATTCTGCCGCGCGGCCGTCGAGATGACCGTCAACGCTTTCGGCAGGCTGGATATACTGGTGAACAACGCCGCGTTTCAGGAACACACCAACGACATACTCGACCTGACCGACGAGCATTTCGACCTGACGATCAAGACCAACCTTTATGGCTATTTCAACATGGCGAAGGCCGCCGTCCCGCATCTGATGCCGGGCGGCTCCATCCTGATGACGGGCTCGGTGACGGGCATCACGGGCAGCAAGGACCTGCTCGACTATTCCATGACCAAGGGCGGCATCCACGCCTTCACCCGGTCGCTCGCGTCGAGCCTGATAAAGCGCGGCATTCGCGTCAACGCGGTGGCGCCGGGGCCGGTGTGGACGCCGCTCAATCCCGCCGACAAACCGGCCGAAAAGGTGAAGAGTTTCGGCTCCCAAACGCCGATGATGCGCGCCGCGCAGCCGGAGGAGATCGCTCCGGCCTATGTGTTCCTGGCCGCGCCGAGCTGTTCCAGCTACATCACGGGCGAGATTTTGCCGATCATCGGCGGCGTTAGCGCGGACCTACATTGAGCGGATTTTCCACGGATGACCGCTCAGCCTGAGCCTGATAGCCGAGACGAACATTCTGATCGAAGTGGCGGCGAGGAACAGGGCGAAAGCCAGTTGCAAGCCGCGCGCGGGCAGAGCATGCGCCGCTTTCGCGCCGAGCGGAGCAAACAGCATCGACGTCGGCAGGATCAGCAGCGTCGCCAGCAGATTGACGAATCCGAGCGAGAAAGGCGGCAATGCGGGATCGCCCCAGCCGCCGAGGATGAAGCCGATGGCGCCGGGAACGCCGATCAGAAAGCCGATCGCGGCGGCCGTGCCGACGGCGCGGCGGATCGGGTATCCATAAAGCGATAGCGCCAGAATGCTGAGAGCGGCGCCGCCGATGCCCATCAGCGCCGATGTTGCGCCGATGACCGCGGCGATGGCCTGGGCGGTCAGTCCCTTAGGCGGCTCATCCCCGATGCGCCAGTCCGGATTGCCGAAAGCCATCTGCACCGCCATCCCCAGGGCGAGGGCCGCGAACAGTCCGGTCAATGTCCGGCCATCCATCAGCAATGCGAGCCCGGAGCCGACGAGCACGCCGAAAATCACGCCGGGCGCCCATTGCCGAAGCAGCGCCATATCGACCGCGCCGCGCGCCGCATGGGAGCGGGCCGAAATCAGCGACGTCACGATGATGGCGGCAAGCGAGGTTCCGACCGCGACATGCATCCTCACCGCTTCGCTCACATCGAGGGCGGAAAGGATGAAGTACAGCGCCGGCACCACGATGATGCCGCCGCCGACGCCCAGCAGACCCGCGAGAAACCCGGCAAAGCCGCCGGCCACGATCAGCGCGGCGGAAAAGACCGCGATGTGCATGGGATCGAGCAATGCGGTCTGCATGGAATTCCGACGGTCTCCCGGTTCCGGCGAAGATCGCCGACCGTTTCATCTGGTCCTTACACCGGATTCCGCGCCCGGTTCAACCGCATAGGCTCACTCCCCGGCTGTGGCCGACGGCGTGGTCTCCGGATGGCGGCCAAAGCCCAGCCGCCGGCCAACTCCGGCAAGCGGCCCGTCGCTGGCAATGACGCTGCGCGAAAGCACATAGAAGATCGGCGTAAAGACCAGACCGAACAGCGTCACGCCGATCATCCCGGCGAACACCGCGGTGCCGAGCGACTGGCGCATTTCGGCGCCCGCCCCGCTGGCGAACACCAGGGGCACGACGCCGAGGATGAAGGCGAGCGACGTCATCACGATCGGCCGCAGCCGGGTGCGCGCGGCCTCCACCGCCGCATCGAAGCGCGACATGCCTGCTTCCTGCGCCTGCTTGGCGAACTCCACGATCAGGATGGCGTTCTTGGCGGCAAGGCCGACCAGCACGACGAGGCCGATCTCGACGAGGATGTTCCGGTCGAGCCCTCTGAAGCGTGACGCCGATCATCGCGGCGAGGATACACATCGGCACGATGAGAATGACGGCGAGCGGCAGCAGCCAGCTCTCATAGAGCGCCGACAGCAGCAGGAACACGAACAGCACGCCAAGGCCGAAGGCGATGAAGGCCGTCGATCCGGCGAGCTTTTCCTGTAGCGCGATCTCCGTCCACTCGAAGCCGAAGCCGCTCGGCAGCTTCTCTGCCGTCAGCTTCTCGATGGCGGCGATGCCCTGGCCGGAGGAGAAGCCCGGCGTGAGAGCGACCTGGATTTCCGCCGCCGGATAGAGATTGTAGCGCGGCACACGATAGGGCCCCGTCGTGTCGCTGAAGGTCGCGACCGATCCGATCGGCACCATGTCGCCGCTGGCGCTGCGGGCTTTGAGATTGGCCACATCGCGCAAGGAGAGGCGATAGGGATTATCGGCCTGCGCCGTCACCCGGTAGGTCCGCCCAAGAATGTTGAAGTCATTGACGAAGAACGAGCCCATATAGACCGACAACGCCTCGAATATGCGGCTGATCGGTACGCCGAGCTGCTCGGCCTTCGTGCGGTCGATATCGGCGTAGATCTGCGGCGTGCGGGTGTTGAACAGGGTGAAGGCCTGGGTAAAGCCCGGCGTCTGCATCGCGTTGCCGGCCACGGCCCACGCCGCGCCTTCCAATGCGGGAAGCCCGCGTCCGGCGCGGTCCTGGACATAGCCCTTCAAGCCGCCGCCCGTGCCGATGCCCGGTACCGAGGGCGGCTCGATCACGAAGACGAAGGCTTCGCTCAGCGCGAGCATCTGCTGCCGCAGGTCGCCGAGAATGGCATCCTTCTTTATTCCCGCCTTCTCGCGATCCTCGAAGGGTTTCAGAGTGACGAAAATCACACCGGCATTGGGCGCGTTGGTGAAGGTAGCACCGTCCAGCCCGACGAAAGCTACGGCATCTTTTACCCCCGGCCGCGAGGTGATGATGTCGCTCGCCTTACGGATGACGGCATCGGTGCGGTCGAGCGTCGAACCGGGCGGCAAGGTGAAAACAGTGATGAAATAGCCCCGGTCGAGTTGCGGGACGAGACCGGTCGGCGTCGTGACAAGATAGCGGTACGTCACGAAGAGCAGCCCGGCATAAACCAGGATCATGATGAGGCCGAAACGAATGAGGCGCGCCGTCATATATCCGTAGCCGGAGGAAAAACGCTCGAACAGCCAATTGAAGCCCTTGAAAAAGCCGCGGGCGGGCGCTCCCAGCCTATAGAGAATGCCGCGTTTCGGCTCCTCGGCATTGTGCGGCTTCAGCAGCATGGCCGCCAAGGCGGGCGACAGCGTCAGCGACACGATCGCGGAGATCGCGGTGGACGCAGCGATGGTGATGGCGAACTGCTTGTAGAACGAGCCCTGCAGGCCGGTGATGAACGCCGTCGGCAGGAACACGGCGATGAGCACAAGCGCAATGGCGATAAGGGCGAACCCCACCTCGTCCATCGTCTTGCGCGCCGCTTCACGCGGACTGAGGCCCTCGCGCAGATGGCGCTCGACGCTCTCCACCACGACGATCGCGTCGTCGACGACGATACCGATGGCGAGAACCATGCCGAAGAGCGACAGCGTGTTGAAGGAAATCCCTACGGCGGACATCACGGTGAAGGTGCCGACCAGCGAAACGGGAATAGCCAGGATCGGGATGATCGCCGCGCGCCATGTCTGCAAGAACAGGATGACGACCAGCGCGACGAGGATGACCGCTTCCACCAACGTCACGATCACGGCCTCCACGGAGGACCGGATGAAGTCAGTGGGATTGTAGACCACGGAGAAGGCGACGCCCGGAGGGAAGTCCTGCGACAGCCGGTTCATCTCCGCGAGGATTGCGTCCGATGTCGCCAAAGCGTTCGAGCCAGGCCTCTGGAATATGCCGATGGCGGTCGCGGTCTTGTTGTTCAGATAGGCGTTGAGGTTGTAGTCCTGCGCGCCAAGCTCCACGCGCGCCACGTCGCGAAGCCGGACCACCTCGCCGTCATTGCCCGAGCGCAGCACGACGTCCCCGAACTGTTCCGGGGATGAAAGACGGCCTAGCGTCTGGACGGAGAGCGTAAATGCGCCAGGAGAGGAGGCCGGAGCCTGGTTGATCGCGCCGGCCGCGACTTGCAAATTCGCTGCTTGCAGCGCGGTGACGACTTCGCCCGCCGACATGCCGCGTGCCGCGACCCGGGCCGGATCGAGCCAGACGCGCATGGAATAGTCGCGGGCGCCGAAAACCAGCACGTTGCCGACGCCATCTACGCGCGTCAGCACGTCCTTGACGTAGAGCGTCGCATAGTTGGAGATATATTGCTGGTCGCGCGAGCCGTCCGGCGAGAGCATATGCACGACCATCATCAGGTCGGGCGAAGCCTTCAGCACAGAGACCCCGAGACGCCGCACCTGTTCAGGCAGCCGCGGCTCGGCCACCGACACGCGGTTCTGCACCAGAACCTGAGCCTGATCGACATTCGTGCCGGGCTTGAAAACCACGCTGATCGAGAGGTTTCCGTCGCCCGTCGATTGCGACACGATGTAAAGCATGTCGTCGACGCCGTTCACCTCCTGCTCGATCGGAGCGGCGACCGTCTCAGCGATCACGTCGGCGGACGCACCCTGGTAAGTCGCCCTGATATTGACGGTCGGCGGCGCGATCTCGGGATATTCCGCGATCGGCAGGGCCTGCTGCGCGATAATGCCGACAACGGTGATAATCAGCGCCAGGACGGTCGCAAAGATCGGCCGGTCGATGAAGAAACGCGAAAAAGGCATGGGATGCGCCCGAATTGGCTAAAGCAACGGAGGTCTATTGCGATGCGGCCACGATCTGGCCGGGTTTCGGCATAACTTTGACGCCCGGCCGGACCGCCGGATTGGCCAGCCCTTCGATGACGATCTGATCCTCGGCGCGCAGACCGCTCTTGACCACGCGCAGGCCCTCGACGATCGAACCGAGCACAACCGGCGCCGGCTTCACCACATTGTCTTCGCCGACCAGGAAGACGATCTTCTTTGCCTGATCGGAAACCACGGCATTATCCGGGATCAGCAGCCCGTCGACCTCGCCGCCGAAAAGCTGAAGCCTGCCGAACAGGCCGGGCTGCAGCAAATCGCCCTTGTTGTCGACCACGGCGCGGCCGCGCAGCGTGCCCGACCTGGAATTGAGCTGATTGTCGACGAAGTCCATCCGGCCTTCATGGACAAACTTGTCCTCGTCCGCCAGCCTGATGCGCACGGGATTATTGACGTCGCGCGAGGAACCGCGCTCGCCGGACATGAACAGGCGCGCATAGCGGAGGAAATCGGCCTCGGACACGTCGAAGACGAAATGGATCGGATCGAGCGAAACGATGGTGGACAGCAGCGTCGTCGAAGCCGCCTGCCCACCCGCGACGAGATTGCCGACGTCAACCTTGCGGTCCGAAATCCGGCCGCTGATCGGCGCGCGCACATCGGTCCATTCCAGATTGAGCTCGGCGGTCTTCTGCGCGGCCTGCGCGGCCTGAAGCTGGGCGCGGGCGATAGAGAGATTGGCTTTGCGCTGATCGAAGCTCTGGTCGCTGATCGCGCCTGATTTTGCCAGCGGCTCGGCGCGCCCGACATCGGCCGCGTTGAATTCGAGCTGCGCTTCGGTGCGCGCGACATCCGCCTTGGCGCTCGCCACGGCGAGTTCATAGGGGCGCTTATCCAGCGTGAACAGCAGGTCGCCCTCTTTTACCAGCTGACCGTCCTTGAAATGGATCTTCTCGATGAAGCCGGAGACGCGCGGGCGCACTTCGGCGGTGTTGACGGCTTCGAAGCGGCCGGAATATTCATCCCATGTGGTGATGCGCTTGGCGATCGGCTTCGCCACGGTCACCGGAATGGCTTGCGGTTGCTGCGCCGCGGCGGGCGCGGCTCCGGACAGAACCAGCAACGCCAGCAGCACTGGGGCGGCGCGTCTTGCTCTCATGATCTCTTCTCCCCCGTGGCGGGCAACCCAACACTATGCCGCGATGCACCATATGGGCGAGCAAAATGGCGCGCAACAGGCGTGACGGTGGAACTTTTGCATGCTGTTGCCGAATGGCAGCATACAAAATGCCGCCCCGCCAGCGATCTCTCACTAGAAATTCGACACGCCGGTATAGAAGTAGCGCCCGAGCCCGACCGTAAAAATCAGATTGCCGTAGAGCGCATGTTCAAGCACCAGCGCCCAGTAGGAGCGCGAGCTTTGGTAGCGCCAGGCAAACAGCAGGCCGCCGAGAAAGCTGATGATCAGTGTCGGTGACGTTCTGGAAGATGATGTGGCTGAAGGAGAACAGCACTGCGTTGAGGACGATGCCGGCCTGCGGATCGCCCGCGAACAGCACCCTGTAGCGGTGAAAGAAGAATACCCGGTACATGACCTCCTGCGTGGTGACCGAAACCAGCGGGTAGAGGATCATGACGATGATCCAGGTATCATATGCATAGCGCGGAAAGCGCAGGAAGCTCTCGGGCCGGTCATGATATGCGAACAGCGCGATGGCCGGACCGGCAACGGCGAAGATGGCGATGATGCTCGCCAGATCGCGCAGGCTGATGCCTCGTTTCAGCGTCTGCCGCCACGAAAAGCTGCGGTCCAGCATCAAGAGCAGAATGAAGGTGGCGAAAACCGGCGGCAGCAGCTTGAACAGCGGAACGCGGAATTGATAGAGCAGGCTGTAGACCGCGATCGGCGTCAGAACATAGACCGCGACGAGTTCCAGCGTCAGCCAGCTGCGCCGCAGGACGCCGGCGCGCTCGCGCTCCTCTTTCGCCTGCTGCGCTTGGGGAGCTCTGCTGCCCGCTTTCGGGCGCCTGCACATTCATCGCCCGGCCGCCGCTGCGTCGATGTCGCGGGCGCGCCAGCGGCCATAGCGCCACGCCGCCCAGATCGGGTGATGCTCGCCGCGTATATCGGGGACGGGATCGAAGCCGCTGGTTCCCCAGGGGTTGCAGCGCAGGAGACGGGAGATGGTCAGCCAGAAGCCTCGCCAGGCTCCGTTGCGATCGATGGCTCCGAGCGCATATTCCGAGCAGGTGGGCAGGTGGCGGCAGCGCTGTCCGATCAGCGGCGAGAGCGTATACCGGTAGGCATAGATCGGCAATTTCAGGCAGGCGGCGGCGAGCTTGCCGGGGACTGCTGCGCTGTCGGACACCAAACGTCTCCTCGACTTCCGGCGTGTGCAGTAACGTCCAAGAACTATGGGGGTGGGCGGATAGGTCCGCAAGGCAAGCGGCAGCCAAAAAGAATGGCCGGCGCCCAAGCCAGCCATTCTCCGTCTCAAATCGCCGTAATTAGGTCTTCTTGGTCATCGCGCTGGCGCACTTCCTGGTCTTCTTGTCCCAGTAGTTCATGACGCCACAGCTGCCAGGGCCGCCCTTCTTCGCGGCAGCCTTTTTGCCAGCCGGCTTCTTCGCAGCAGTCTTCTTCGCGGTCTTCTTCGCAGCCTTCTTCTTGGCCGCGACGAGGTCAAGCTGCGAGGACACGGCGACTTTGCCGGTCACGGGCGCGGCCTGAACGGCGCCCAAAGACAGGCCGCCGGCAAGTGCCAGCGCAGCTGCAGAAACCAGAACCTTACCGAACATACGCATGTAAACCACTCCTCGATGAGACGATCCGCGCCTGGTGAGAAGTACGCGCGACTTTTGTTATCGCCCGGTTTCCCTCCCCTAATGCCGGCTAGGCGCCGCCGACGCTTTAAAACTAAAGGTCAGCCGCGCCACACGCAACGAGATTTGGATAGGATGGGTTGGTCGGAGGAAATGTCGCGGGGCTCCCGTTCATACGCGCCACCGCGCTCAAATTCGGCTTGCGGCCGACATTTTCCGAGGAGCGTTTGCGTCCCGGCGCCTGGCGCGCCGGACCGCCCCCGCGCTTCAATATTTGATCATCGGCTCTATGGTTTTCGCCTGGCTTACCCAATTCTCCACCTGGCTGACGCCGGGGAGTTGGCGAACGAGCTTTTTCTTCGCATTCGCGTCGACCATCGCCTGGCGAAGATTGTCGGCACGGCGCTTGGAGAGTTCCTTGACCGTATCGACGCCCGCGATCTCCAGCAGTTCGGAGAACTCCTCGCCGACGCCCTTGATGCGCATCAGGTCGCACATATTCGCCCATTTCAGGAGCAGCGTTTCGTCGATGCCGCTCTCCGCCGCCAGGTCCTTGCGGCCCTTGCGTGTTGCGGCCCGCTCCAAAAGCTGCTTGGTGCTCTTGATGCCGACCTTGTCGAGCTTGGCCGCGAATTTTGGGCCGACACCTTCGATCTTCTCTACCTTATAATTCACAATGCCCTCCTTCTGTCTCTAAAGTCAGTCTGACAAAGTTCCCGATGCCCAGGGCGCGAAGTCGACCAAGGCCGGGCCAATTAAAAGTCTTATGCCTGCTGCACAATAGCGCAAAGAAAATATGTCGCAGGCACCATGGCCGAAACGAATGGTTGTGCCCAGGAATTAGCTCTAAGCGCGGCGTTCGATTTGGCATTGGCGGCGCTTCGGGCTAACAATCTCGTGCTCCCAGGCTCAAAGTTCGGAGCGTATTAAGGCGGGCGAATCAAATGAGCGACGACACGGAAGACGCGGTATTCCTCGGCGCCGGCGAGAAGAAGGAGCAATTGCTCCTGCGCCTGGCGAACCGGCACGGGCTCATCACCGGCGCGACCGGAACGGGCAAGACGGTCTCGCTGCAGATCATCGCCGAGGGCCTGTCGGAGAAGGGCGTGCCGGTGTTCGCCGCCGATGTGAAGGGCGACCTTGCCGGCCTTGCCGCCCCCGGCGTCGCGAAGCCTTTCCTGGAGGAGCGCGCCGCGAAGATCGGCCTCGCGGACTATCGCTACCGGGCCTTCCCGGTGATCTTTTGGGATTTGTTCGGCGAACAGGGGCATCCGATCCGCGCGACGGTCAAGGAGATGGGGGCGCTGCTGCTCTCCCGCCTCTTGGAGCTGAACGATGTGCAGGAAGGCGTTCTCAACATCGCCTTCCGCGTCGCCGACGACGGCAAGCTGCCGCTCATCGATTTGCGGGATTTGCGGTCGCTGATCGCGCATGTCGCCGAGCGCGCGGACGAACTCTCCCGCACATACGGCAATGTCTCGAAGAGTTCGGTCGGCGCGATACAGCGGCGCCTGCTGGTGCTCGAGGAACAGGCGGCGGCGCATTTTTTCGGCGAGCCCGCCTTCGATATTCAGGATCTGATGCGCACCGATGGAAAAGGCCACGGCTATATCGGCATCCTCGCCGCCGACAGGCTGATGACGACGCCGCGTCTCTATTCCAGCTTCCTGCTCTGGCTGCTGAGCGCGCTGTTCGAGAAGCTCCCGGAGGTCGGCGATCCGGCCAAGCCCAAGCTCGTCTTCTTCTTCGACGAGGCGCATCTCCTGTTCGAGGAAGCGCCGAAAGCGCTGCTTGAGCGTATCGAGAGGATCGCCCGGCTGATCCGATCCAAGGGCGTCGGCGTCTATTTCGTCACGCAGAACCCGCTCGATGTTCCCGACAGCGTGTCCAGCCAGCTCGGCAATCGCATACAGCACGCGCTGCGCGCCTATACGCCGCGCGAGCAGCGGGCGGTGAAGGCAGCGGCGCAGACGTTCCGGCCCAATCCGGAGTTCAACGCCGAGCGCGTGATCCTGGAGCTGGGCGTCGGCGAGGCGCTGGTGTCGACGCTGGAAGCCAAGGGCGAGCCGTCCGTCGTGCAGCGGACGCTGATCCGCCCGCCTTCGTCGCGGCTCGGACCGCTCACGGCGGAGGAACGGCGCGCGGTGATCGCGGCGAGCCCGGTCAAGGGAGTCTACGACCAGACGCTCGATCGTGCAGTCCGCGCATGAAATGCTGAACAAGGGCACGGGCACCGGAGCGGATGACGGCTATGAACGGCATGGCGAGTTCCGCGTGCCGAAGATCGCCGGAGGGACGAAGCGGAGAGCCGCGCGACCCATCTCGCACATCCGGACGCGACAACGTCACCGACGCATTCTTCAAATCACTCGCGCGGTCGGTGGGCAGCGCCATTCCGCGCATCCTCGAACGGGTGCTGCGCGGCCGCTACAGGCGCTGAAAAAAGGGGAACCAGCCATGATACATCTTCGCGGAATTATCCTGTTCGCGACCGCAATGCTGATGACTTAAATCGCGGCCGCCCAATCGCCGCCGAGCTTGCCAGAAGACCTGTACAAAGCCGAAACCATCGTCACCGGCACCGGCGAGGCCGAGCGGATGCGCGGCTTCCGGATCGGCGCTGAAGATGTGCTGATCAAGCTGACCGGGCGCGCAGGCCTCGCCGGCGCCAAAAGCGCCAAACAGGTGGTCGAGCAAGCCGCCGCTCTGGTCGCGGAGCATAGTTATGAAGACCGCATGAAGGACATCCCGATCCATGATGAACAAGGCACGCGCGACCGCCCGCATTATCTGCGGATGAGGTTCGATGCGGCAAAATTCGATGCGGCGCTCAAAAATGCCGGCCTCAAGAAATGGCAGGGCGAGCGGCCGACGCTCGCCGTCTGGATCGGCATTAGCGAGCCGCGCGGCAAATATGTGCTCGCGCGCGAGGGAGACGGCTACGGCCAGCGCGAAGTCCTCAAGGACGCCTCGAAAAAACGCGCAATCCCCATTCTGCTGCCTCCCGAGAAGCAGAACGCGGTCAATTACGACGCCATCGCGAAGGGCAACTGGCCAGCTCTGCGCAAGGCATCCAAGGAACTCGGAGGGAACGCCGTCCTTTACGGTCTTCTCGACTTCGATGGCGACGCGCATTGGAATACCCGATGGGTGGTCGCGGGCGATCGAGCTTATGCAAAGTGGAAAATGAACGGCGTGACTTTTGACGCCGCCCTGAAAGGTGCTATCGACCGTGTCGCGGCCGCTTTTTCGAAGCAGGCCAAGTAATTGGGGGAGACTATATGAGGGGTATTGCGGCGATCGTCGCGGCATTGTTCGCGCTGACTTTCGCTCAGCCGAGCGCCGCGCAGCGGTCCGAGGGCCGGGCGGGGGAATTCGATTATTACGCGCTGGTGCTCAACTGGTCGCCGAGCTATTGCGAAGGCCAGGGCCGAAGCCGCCCCGGCGAGCCGCAATGCAGCGGCGACCGGCCCTATTCCTTCATCCTGCACGGGTTGTGGCCGCAATATAATCGCGGCTGGCCGCAGGATTGCCGCACGCAGGAACGGCCCTGGGTACCCGAGGAGCTGATCCGGCAAATGCTCGACGTGATGCCGAGCAAAAGGCTGATCATCCACGAATATCGCAAGCACGGCACCTGTTCGGGCCTCAGCCCTACGGATTATTTCCGCGTCGCCCGCCAGCTTTACGACCAGATCAAAATTCCGCCGCGCTTTCAGAACCCGGAGAGCTATCAGACGCTGTCGCCGGCCGACGTCGAAAGCGAGTTCCTGACGGCCAATCCGCAGCTCAAGCCGGAGATGATCAGCATCGCCTGCAAGGGACGCAATCTGGGCGATCTGCGCATCTGCTTCGGGCGCGATCTCAAGCTGCAAGCCTGCGGCGTCAACGAGACGCAGCAAAAGCTCTGCTCCAGCGATAAAATCGTGATGCCTCCGGTCCGGCTGGGCAGCGGAGGCAATGCTGGCAATCAGTATGATCCGAACGAGGCGCGCGGCGACGATCGGAACGAGGATGAAAACGAAAATGAAGACCAGGGCGAGGATCGGGATTAGATCTTCTTGCCTCCCGCCGCCCGATCTTCGAACCGGGACACGCTCGGCTAACGCGCTGTGATAATTTGGGGCGGTGCACGGATTCCGGATATTCGCTATGCGACCTCCCGGAGGGGTCCAGAATAGCCGCCTTACTCCGCGGCGGTTTTTACGTAGACCGGATATTCCGCCGCGATCGCATCGTCGATCCCGCCAAAAATCTCCGCAAGACTGGCTTCAACGGTGGCGACGAAGAACTGGGGGCTGAAATGGCTTTCGTAAGACAGCCAAAGGAGGCAGCCGGCGAAAAGGGCGAGGCGCGCGGGCATGGCAAACTCATATGCGAGAAGGTTGCGGCGAAGGTCAGGATAAGGCTTGACAGCCATTTCGCCGCCACAATACCCGTGGCTGGTTAACGCACAGTCGATTGGAAGGTTCAATTGCGCTCGTCGAATTCACTGGCGCGAGATGCTCATGCCGAGTGGCTGTCGCGCAACGCTTTGCGTGGCGGTGCGAACGGCAGCAGCCAGTTTCTGAGGAATGCGCCTGTCTAAAGCATTCTAGGCGAGGCGGACGCCGCCTGCATCGCCAAGATGCGATGGCAAAAACGGCCCTAGGGCGGCCGGATCCCGATGGGGGCTAGGATCCGGCCTTTTGGGCACTAGAGAGGGAGAGGATTGGTCACGAAGAGCAAGCCGAAACTTGAACTCTCCACGTCCTATCCACTTACGCTACGCAACGCATACTAAGCTCGCGCACGACACGACATTCAGGTCTATACTTCAGCGGCCAAACGACGGTGCGGACACCTATCAGCCTGTGCCGTTGAAGCGAGGGAATATGGTTCACCGTGCTTCTGGATTTACAATTAATACGTGTATCAGAAAATTGCAACCACTTTAACGTGCCGACGCATCGATTTTTGAGGATAAGCTGTGAGAAAAACTTGCGCCAAAAACGAAGCGCAATGGGTTAACGGTTCAGGATGGCGCGGGAGGTCGGGTGAGCGGTTCGCGGCAATCGTCGAGTGAGAAAAGGATCGCGCTCGTTACCGGCGCTGCGCAGCGGATCGGCAGGACCATCGCGCTGGCCTTGGCGGCGGATGGGTGGCATCTCGCCGTTCACTACGGCCGGTCGCGGGACGCCGCCGAAGCGCTGGCGGAGGATATTCGCGCGCTGGGATTGGAGGCGCGCACACTCGCCGCCGACCTTTCGCAATCCACCGAGGTCCGCGCCCTCATACCGCGCTGCGTGAGCGGGATCGGTGCGCCGAGCTGTCTCATCAACAATGCGTCTCTCTTTCTGGATGACAGCCTGGCTTCGCTCGAAGATGAGCGCTGGCAAGCGCATATGAATGTGAATATGCGGGCGCCGGTGCTGCTGGCGCAAAGCATGGCCGCGCATCTGCCGTCTGGGGCGAAAGGACATGTGGTCAACATCGTCGATCAGCGCGTGCTCCGTCCGGCGGCGAACTTTTTTTCCTACTCGGCGAGCAAGGCCGGGCTCTGGTGGGTGACGCGCACCATGGCGCAGGCGCTCGCTCCGGCCATCCGGGTGAACGCCGTCGCGCCGGGCCCGGTTCTACGCAGCATCCATCAATCGCGAGAAGAATTCGATGCCGAGCAGAGCGCGACGCTTCTCGGCCATGGAGCCAGCCCGGAGGAAATCGCGGCAGCCGTCCGTTTCCTGCTCGAAACCCCCTCCATCACCGGCCAGATGATCTGCGTCGATGGCGGCCAGCATCTGGTCTGAGGGACCGGGCGACGCCCCTATCGCCCGGCCGCGGCTGTTGCCCGCGAAAATGCGACCAGACAAAGAGATAGAGCCCCGTTCCGATCCAATCGGAACGGAAATGGCTCTACGCGGCTTGTTCATCGGCCTTCTCGGGGTAGAGCGCGAGCAGCCCCTGCGCCGAGGCCGGACAGACGCCGCGCTCCGTCACGAGGCTGGTGATGAGCCGCGCCGGCGTCACATCGAAGGCCGGGTTGGCTGCCGGACTTCCGGGCGCGGCAATGTCAACCATGACGACTTCGCCCGCCTCGGTCCGCCCCGCCATGCTGAGCACCTCGGCCGCGTCCCGCTCCTCGATCGGGATGCTCCGCCCGTCGGCTATGGTCCAGTCGATGGTCGAATAGGGGATGGTGATGTGGAAGGGGATGCCATTATCCCTCGCGGCGAGCGCCTTCAGATAGGTGCCGATCTTGTTTGCGGCATCGCCATTGCTGGTCACGCGATCGGCGCCGGTGATGCACAGATCGACGGCGCCCGTCTGCATCAGATGGCCGCCCGCATTGTCGACGATGATCGTATGGGGCACCCCATGCGCGCCCAATTCGTAAGCGGTCAGCGCCGCACCCTGATTGCGGGGGCGGGTCTCGTCCACCCAGACATGAACGGGCACACCGGCATCATGCGCCTGGTAGATCGGCGAGAGCGCGGTGCCCCAGTCGACCGTCGCCAGCCAGCCGGCATTGCAATGGGTCAGAATATTGACGCGCCCGCCACCTTTGCGCGCTGCGTGCTCCCGTATGAGGCCGGCGCCATGCTCGCCGATGCGCCGGTTCGTCTCCACATCCTCGTCGCAGATCGCGGCGGCCTTGGCATAGGCGGCTTCGGCGCGCGCGGAGGGCGGCAATGGGCGCAGAAGCGTGCGGTTCATTTCATCAAGCGCCCAGCGCAGATTGATCGCCGTAGGGCGGGTTTCGGCGAGCCGCGCGATGACCCCGTCGAGCCCCGCGTCGGAAGGATCGCTCAGCATGCCGAACCAAACGCCATAAGCGGCCGTGGCGCCGATCAGCGGCGCGCCACGCACTTGCATCGTCTTGATGGCGCGCTCGGCATCCTCGACCGACCCGAGAGTCCGCGTTTCAAAGCGATGCGGCAGCCTCGTCTGATCGATGATCTCCACCGAACGCCCATCCCGGGCAGGCCAGATCGTCCGAAAATGCGTGCCGTTTATCTTCATGCAAATCCGCTCCGGCTAAAGGCTCCGCTGCCAATCATGCCGCGTATATAGGGTGTTCACGACGCTTTCGCGAAGAAAACATGAAACGTGACGGGATCATCCCCGCTATCTGCGCGGCCACGCGGATGATAGGTAAAGCGAAGCGGATGAGAGGCCGATGGCGCGGCCCGCAGACGGAGCATCATGAACGAACAGACAATCCCGAAAGCCGCAGTGATCGGCGGCGGTCCGGCCGGGTTGATGGCGGCGGACGTGCTGGCGCGCAGCGGCGTCGCGGTCACCATCTATGAGCGGATGCCCTCCGTCGGACGCAAATTCCTGCTGGCCGGACGGGGCGGGCTCAATCTCACCCATAGCGAGGCGCTGGAGGCGTTCCTGCCCCGCTATCGGGAGGCCGCGCCGCATTTGCGCGCGCCCATCGAGGCCTTCTCGCCCGCCGATTTGCAGGCCTTCTCCGCGGAGCTGGGGCAGGAGACATTCATCGGATCGAGCGGGCGCGTGTTCCCGCAAAGCCTGAAGACCTCGCCGCTGCTGCGCGCCTGGCTTCGGCGCTTGGCGGATATGGGGGTTCAGCTCAAATTGCGGCATCATTGGCGGGGTTGGGATGGCGATGGCGCGCTGCTGCTCGACACGCCGGGTGGACCGCTGGCCGTGCAAGCACAAGCGACGATATTGGCTTTGGGCGGCGCGAGCTGGCCGCATCTCGGCTCCGATGGCGGGTGGACGACACCGCTTCGGCAGGCCGGCGTCGCGATCGCACCGCTGCGCCCATCGAATAGCGGCTTCCTCGTCGATTGGTCGGAGCTGTTCCGTGAGCGCTTTGCCGGCCAGCCGCTGAAAAGCGTGGAACTCGCATTCGGTGGCTCGCGACTGCGCGGCGAGGCGATGATCACGCGGCAAGGCATCGAAGGCGGTGCGATCTACGCGCTCTCGCCCGATTTGCGAGACACGATCGCGGCCGCAGGCGAGGCCATGCTTCATGTCGATCTGCGCCCCGATATCGGCTTCCCCGAGCTGGAGCGGCGCTTGGCGGCGCCGCGCGAAAAGCAGTCGCTCGCCAACTGGCTCCGCAAGCAGGCAAAGCTCACGCCGGTCGCCATCGGTCTCGTTCAGGAGGCCGCGCATGTCGCCGCAACGCCGTTGTCCACCATGACGCCGGAGGATCTGGCAAAGCTGATCAAGGCCGTACCGATCCGATTGACCGGACCGGCGCGCATCGCCCGCGCCATCTCCACCGCTGGCGGCGTGGCGTTCTCTGAAATCGACGGCCGCTTCATGCTGAAAGCGCGGCCCGGCACGTTCATCGCCGGCGAAATGCTGGACTGGGAAGCGCCGACCGGCGGCTATCTGCTGCAAGCCGTATTCGCGACAGGCGCGGCGGCGGCGCGCGGCGCGCTGGATTGGCTGTCAGGACGCGCGGGGAGCCGCTAGAGCTCGTGGCGCTTCTGTTTGATGTCGCCCCGGCCGCGAGAGCCGAGGCCCACCTGCCTAAACAGCGCGGTGTGAAGCTGCGGCAATCTGATTGGGTCCCGGATCGGCCTACGGCCGTCCGGGAAGACGATAGCGGCGCAATCACCAATTCAAAAATACGGCGACGCCTCAATCGCCCTCGATCTCTTCGCGCAGCATCTCCAGTTCCAGCCATTCCGCCTCGGCGGCTTCGAGATCGGCTTGCGCCTTCACGAGCGCCGCAGAGAGTTCGGCAAAGGCAATCTGATCGCGCGCATAGAGTCCTGGGTCGCCGAGCTTGTCCTGCAATTCGCCAATCGCCGTCTCCAGAGTTGCAATTCGGGCAGGAAGCGTCTTCAGCGAATGCTGCTGATTGAAGCTCAGGCGCTTCCGTTCCGCCCTCACGGGCTGCGGCGCCTCCACCGGCTCTTTCGCCGCCCTCGACAGTTTCGCCTTTTCGACAGCG
Organism: uncultured Alphaproteobacteria bacterium; assembly: GCA_963842775.1. Taxonomy (GTDB): domain Bacteria; phylum Pseudomonadota; class Alphaproteobacteria; order Rhizobiales; family Rhodomicrobiaceae; genus R-RK-3. The sequence goes on from CAWJHQ010000004.1 coordinate 262,780, forward strand.
CGGCCCGCAATATCGGCGCCGCGCTGCGCCAGCATGTCGGTGTAACCGCCCGCATATTCGATCCAACGGCCATTGCCCTCCGGCACGATGACGGCGTTCACCACACGATCGAGGAAATCGCGGTCGTGGCTGATGAGCAGGATGGTGCCGGGATAGTCGCCGAGCATCTCTTCGAGCACGTCGAGCGTTTCGAGGTCGAGATCGTTGGTCGGCTCGTCCAGGACCAGCATGTTGGATGGTTTCGCCAGCGACCTGGCCAGCATCAGCCGCCCGCGCTCGCCGCCCGACAGCACCCGCAAGGGCGTTCGCGCCTGCTCGGGCGAAAACAGGAAATCCTTCATATAGCTGACGACGTGGCGCGCCTGTCCGCCGATCATGACGGTATCGCCGCGCCCGCCGGTCATCGCTTCGCTCAAGGTCCAGTTCGGATCAAGACTTTCGCGGCCCTGGTCGAGCGTCGCCATGTCCAGATTGACGCCGAGCCGCACCGTGCCGCTATCCGGCTCCAACGCGCCGGTCAGCATGGCGACCAGCGTCGTCTTGCCCGCGCCGTTCGGTCCGACGATGCCGATCCGGTCGCCGCGCGTCACGCGCGTGGAGAAATCCGCAACGATGGGCCGTTCACCGAATGTCTTGCCGATGTGCTTCGCCTCGATGACGAGCTTGCTCGACTGCTCGGCCTGGGCGGCGCCGATCGAGGCCTTGCCCTGCGAGCCGCGATAGTCGCGACGCGCCTGGCGCATCGCCTGCAGGTCGGCCATCCGGCGCACATTGCGCTTGCGCCGCGCCGTTACGCCGTAGCGGACCCAATGCTGCTCGGCCTCGATCTTGCGGTCGAGCTTGTGCTGCTCGCGCTCTTCCTGCTCCAACTGCTCGTCGCGCCAGGCCTCGAACCGGCCGAAACCGAATTCGGCCCGCCGCGTCCGGCCGCGATCCAGCCACACCGTGCCGCGCGACAGGTTTTCCAGGAAGCGCCGGTCATGGCTGATGAATACGAGGGCGCTGCGCTGCGCGGCAAGATACGCCTCCAGCCATTCGATGGCCGGGAGATCGAGATGGTTTGTCGGCTCGTCCAGCAGCAGGATGCTCGGTGCGGGGGCGAGGACATGGGCGAGAGCGGCCCGGCGAATCTCGCCGCCGGAGAGCCGCGCCGGGTGCTCGTCGCCCTTGAGGCCGAGCTGTTCCAGCAGATACTGCGCCTGATAGGGATCGTCGCCCGGTCCGAGACCGGCGCGCGCATAGTCGAGCGCCGTAGCATGGCCCGACAGGTCTGGCTCCTGCGGCAGATAGCGGATGGTGGCGCTGGGCTGCATGAATACCGTGCCGCGATCCGCCTCCATCAACCCGGCCGCGATCTTCAGCAGCGTTGATTTGCCGGAACCGTTGCGGCCGACCAGGCACAGCCGCTCACCCGCCGAAACCGATAATTCGGCACCGTCGAGCAGCGGCGTTCCACCAAAGGTGAGCGCAATATCGGTGAGCTGCAGAAGCGGGGGAGCCATAAGCCATCCGGCCTGATTGAAGGGATCAGCACCCTATAGCGCCAATGGCGTCGGATGTCTCGCACCGAGGCGAGCAGGTGGTAGGGCCAGAGTCGCCCGAAGGCCGTCTACCAGGCCGGGCTTTCGTTCGAGACGAAGGCCGTCACCTGATTGCCCTGATGGTTGAAGCGCAGACGGTCGAAACTGACCTCCCTGGCGATAGCGATGCCGTGCCCATTCGGCTCGACGGCCGCCTCGGCAGGGGCCGGCTCGTTGCGCACGAGATTTTGCCAGCAGAAGCCGCAGCCCTGATCCATGATGACGATCATCACGCCGTCATCGCGCTTGTTGATGATGACCTCGGCCCAGCGCTCGGAAAAAGGCGGTGTCGCCAGCCGCTTCGCCAGCTCGGTGTGATAGACGCCGCGCGCGACCCAATCGGCCTTGCGCTCATGTCCGATTTCCAGATTGCCATGCTCGATGGCGTTCAACATGAGTTCGGCGATCCCGGTTACGGCCCGGCCCGGATGGGGAAACAGCCGTGCCAGCAACGGCACCAGCTTCTCCACATCTTCGGGCGTCCGAAAGCGGAATTTGCAATTCTCCAGGAGGCTTACCGCGTCGTCGAGATTGATCGCGGCGGACTGGCGCTCGGCGGCGGGCGCCGGCCGGACGATCATCGCCATGAGCGCGGCTTTCAACTGTGCGAGCTGACACGGCATGCATAAATGCTGCTCCAGGCCGGCTGCGGCAGCGAGACGAAGATCGCCGGCGCGGCAGTCGGCGGCAAGCGTCAGCACGGGAATTTGCGCATTCACGGCGGCCTCGGCGAGCGCTTCGGCAAAAGCCCGATCCTTGTCGCCGCCGGAACGCCAGTCCAGTACGATTGCATCCAAGGTAAGCACCGAGGCTTGCACGACCGCCAGCGCTTCCGGGGCTTCCTGAACCGGCGTCACTTCAAACCCGAGCCGGCGCAACTGCTCCTCAAGCTTGCCCTGAGGCGCGCCGTCCGGGCTGATAAGAAGCAGATGTCCGGAAACCGGTGGTTCCGTAACAAGGGTGGCTTGGCCAGCCGGGGCGTTGGGCGCGGTCTCGTATTTATTCATGGGCTGATAGAGAGTCATTAGGGTCGCCGATGCCTTTCAGGCATATATTCTTGATTTCGGGCTGACGTTGACGCAGCCACATTCCTTGACGCGGGACCGAGCGAAGCCGATTGATCCCCGGCATGGTGGTTTCTGAGAAGATCGGTCCGTGCGCGAGCGGCGCTGAGGCAGAAAGCAGCCCGCCTTGCCGGTGGGCGGCCGTATGCGGTCGGACCAGCCTCATATGCTGCGCAAATATGGAAGTTTCAAGCATCGGCCGCATATCCGCTCAATGTCCCGCGCTTCAATCGGCGTTAACGACACGCACGCGCGCGACGCCGGTGATCCCCAGCTGTGTCGCCGCGTGACGCGACAGGTCGATGATGCGCCCCTTTCGGAACGGACCGCGATCGTTGATCGTAACGATGACCGTCTTGCCGGATTTGAGATGCGTAACGAGAACGCGGCTGCCGAGCGGCAGGTGTTTATGCGCGGCGGACAGGCTGTTCGGGTCGGACCGGCCGCCGGACGCATTCCGCCCCCCGTGCGAGTAGAAGGACGCCACGCCTTCCTGCTTGAACGCCTTGGATTTGGCAACCGGAGCGGCGCTCTTGGCTTCTCCTGCGATGCTCGGCGCAGATGCCGCGATTACGGCTACGCAAAAGCCCGCGCTGAATGCGGCGGCTGGAGTGAGGCCCCTCAAGACAGACACATTTTCCCCCGATCGCGATTTGTCTAGGTACTAGCTTCGCCGATCTAAACCCTTATACGACAACGATAAGCACCAATTTCTGACGGAATGTTGACGTTTCATTCATTGAATATTCATGATTTCCGCGGCCTGGCAATAGTGCCTTTGGCCTAGCACCCAACCGGGCCAAGGCCGAAACCGCTTTCCCTTTTGGTCTGGGAACACGTCTCACGGCCGCGTGTTCCGTGAATATAGACGATTCCTTCAGGATGCGAGCGAGGGCGCGAGACAATCGATGAAGAACTATGACCGGCCACCGGTTGCCGCGCGAAGCGACGATGCGGACCTCGCCTTTCTCGCCGGGCTGATGGACGACCGTTTCCACATTCCGGGGACGAATATCCGTTTCGGGCTCGATAGCGTGGTCGGTCTCATACCGGGCATAGGCGACGCGATCGGCGGAATTGTATCCAGCTACATCATCTGGCGCGCGCAACGGATGGGCGCGTCGAATTGGGTCCTCCTGCGCATGACGGGCAATATGCTGTTCGACAGCGCGCTCGGCGTCATTCCCGTCGTCGGCGATATATTCGACTGGAAGTTTCGCGCCAACCGCCGAAACGTGGAGCTTCTGCGCCGCCATCAGGCGCAATTGACTCCGCCCCGCCCAACGCGGATGGCCGGCAACAGCCTCTAATTGGGGGACGGCCCGCGGTTCTGCCGGCGCAAACTGACCGGTCTTTGGCCTCGTGTGCGCGCGCGCTTCATGCTGTAGAATTCGCGGCATTCCATGGGACGTGAAGCAGGGGAGACGGGCATGCTGGAGATGAGACCGAGTTGCGAATGCTGCGATGCCGACCTGCCTCCCGACCAGAGCGGCGCCTTTATATGCTCCTTCGAGTGCACCTTTTGCCGATCTTGCGCGGAGGGCGTCCTGGACGGCCTATGTCCGAATTGCCGGGGCTCGCTCGTTGCCCGGCCGGTGCGCGCCGTACCGCTCCTCGTGAAATATCCGGCATCGACGCAGCGGATCGTCAAGCCGGGCGGCTGCGCATAGATCGATCGGCCGCGGGGGATTTGGCTTTGGCATGATCTGGATGGTCGTCGGCGATCCCGCCACTTGCCAGTCCTGGCTCCGAATGCTCACATTGCATCGGTCAAGACCAGGAGCGCATCATGCCGAACGCCGTCACTGCCATCGCAGCCGCCTCGCCTGCCGACGCTATCGCCCATTTCGAGGCCGAGTTCACCTTCGAGACCGATTGCTGGGACGTGCATGACGCCATGACATCCGGCGCACCGGGTTTCGTGCTCCTCGACGTGCGCGGCCCCGACCTTTTTGCGCGCGGCCATGTGCCAGGCGCGATCAATCTGCCGCATGGCAAGCTGATCGCCTCGAAACTGGAACAATGGCCGCCGGAGACACTGTTCGTGACCTACTGCGCCGGACCGCATTGCAACGGCGCCGCGCGAGGTGCGCTCCGACTTGCCAAGCTCGGCCGGCCGGTGAAAATCATGGCGGGCGGCATTACCGGCTGGATCGATGAGGGTTTCGAGCTGGAGGCGTGAACTAACGCTTCCGCCTCCATGAGCGCAAGATGACCGGCGCGCGCAATCATCGGGCGCTCCCGGTCGGATCGGCTTTGATCCGGACGCGCCAGGGTGGACGTGAATGTGCGCGACAACGCCCAGTCCACGTCTCCTGCACGCGTCCCAAAGCGTGCCGAAATATCGGCCGTCCAGGCGTATGATGCCGGTGTCAGGCGCAAGGGGATCGAAACCGTCGCAGAGAAGGAAATCGACGATCCTGGCACGGGCGTCGTGACGGCGGCCAGGCAGAAAAGCGCCGCTCTCCCGGCTATGGCAACGGCCCCGTTCGCGCAGGCTTGCAACGAGCCGGCGCCACAGAAACCACGAGCAGGAGAGCTCATGCCGCGGCCCCGAGAGGCGACGCGTAATCCGCGCTGGTGAGGAGTTCACTGACCAGCTCCAAATATTGGCTGATGCCGGCTGCCGGCTGCCAGATTTGCTCCGGTAGCTGATGGCGCCAATGGTTCTGCCCGACGCTCTGGCGATCGCATGGAAGGTAGAGCGCAGTGCCGTCTTTCCAGTCGGGACGAAATACAGCACCGACCCGGCCGCCATTGCTGCGCGGCCAGCGGTCGAACGGCAGGACGGCGTCCGAGACGGGATCCCAAAGCCCGCCCGTCGGCGCCTCATGCGGATAGTCCGAGCAATCGAGGCGCAGCACGAATTCACGCCCATCGGCGGCGGCGACCGCGAAGGAGACAAATGGCCAGGCGATCTTGACCACGCGCCAGCGGTCCTGCGCGCTTGCGAAGAGGCAGGCGGGCTTCCCGATATCGGCTCGGAAAGCCCGCTCGTCCGGCAGGCACACGCTCGTCTTGCAAGCGCCGTTCGCAAGCTCGTGGGGGACGAGGTCGAAGGCGATACTGCAAGCGGGGCACGAGGCGAGCGCTCCCAGGTGGACGCCCGGGGCAGGTCGCTCCTGGGTGCCGGAAATTTGCAGCGCGTGCTCGCCGGCTTCGAGCGGCGTCATGCCGAAATTACGCTCGGCGGCCCAGTTCTTGGTCCGCGCCACGGTGGTGCCGGGACCGAAGCGGTGCCGCACGGTGTCGCCGTTGAAATTGATTGCCGCGCCGATATAGCGGCAGCGATGGAGATGGATTTTGACCCCGGCGGGACCGGCATAGTCGCCCACCAGATGCCCTTCATCGACAGGCTCATCGCTGTCTTCGAGATAGAGGCGCATGCCGACCTTGAGCCCGTGCCGCTCGATGATGGCGAGCCTGATCATGGCGAAGCTGTAGCCCGGCTTGGCTTCGAAATGCGCCGTCTCGCGAATGGCTTCGCCTTGGTAGAAAATATCGATATGGGTCATCGTTCACTCCCGGGAATCGAGAGTGCGGCGCCCTTGCCGTTCTCCGTCCCCCTTTGTCAGGTAATCGGAACGGCGGCGGGAACCCGGAAAGGCGGCTTGAGAATTCTTAACGAAGGATCAGCGGGCCGCTGGGCACGGCTGGGCATATGAAGAAATGCGGGCATCTCGGGCAGGTGACCGGATCGATCATAGGCGGGAATGCGCCCGCCCCGATCCCGGCCAGCATCCTGTCCGCGTCGCGCCTTCGGTGATCGATCTTCCTGGACGTTATCGTCACCGGTTCCATCGTCTCATCCGTCAGGTGGACGGCTTCGACCATGAACCGCCGCCCAAAATGCGCAGCCCCCGCGAGGCAGTAGAGCGCGTATTCCAGCCGGTCATATTCCTTCTGTGTGCGATATCCCGTCCGAATGCGGCGCAGCACGGGGGTGCCGTCTGGAAGTTCCGCCATCTCGTTGGGCTCGACGACGACCGTCCCATTGGGCAAATTGATCGCCAGCGGCTCGGTCTTGCGGAAGCGGCGGCCGTCCCCCGATCTGACGAGAGCGTCCACCAATCGCGATGCAAGCCGGCGGTAATCGGAGGCGAACGCATGGTCCTTCGGCCCGCGCAACTGCCAGATGGCTTCGAAAGCCGCTTCGGTCTCCGGAATGCCGGGATCGCCGTCGACGCGCGCGTCCGAAAGCCAGCGTATCACTTCGTAGAGACAGTCATGCGTCCGTGAAAACGCCGTGGTCTTCCGCGCCGCGCCAAGGCCAAGAATATGCGTATAAAAAAATCGTCTCGGGCATTTCTGATAGAGCTCGAGGCGTCGTTCGGACACCTCCCAATCCGGCGAGTGGACGATCTTGATCGATGCAAGGTCTGGCGGATGCGAGGGGAACGGCCCGGGCGGGACCGTCGCCGTTTCATGGATCAGGCGTGCGGGAATTCTGGCCAGCAGCTCGGAAGGCGACCGCTTGTTTCCATTGGCCTGGAATTTGACCTGATAGAGCCGCAGGAACGTCCGGGCGCGCGACATGGCGACGAAAAGCAGGCACTCCTCTTCCTGCCGATGTGAACGCTTGGCCTCGTCGTCTATGCTCAATCCTTCCGCTCCGGCGATCAGACCCAGCGGCGGCGGACAACGCTGGCCGCGATAGGCGGCGGGGAAGCTTGCCTGCGTCAGGCCGGGCAGATGGACCGCCTCGAACTCCAAGCCCTTGCTGGCGTGGACCGTCATCAGGCGCACCGCGTCCATGTGCAATGCGCTTGCGGGCACCTGCCGCAGATCGCGTTCCTCCGCCAGCAAAACCAGCCGCCTTACGCGATCGAGCGTCCGATGAATCGGGGAACCGGCTCCTGTCGGATTCTGTTCGCGCAGGAAATTCAGAAACTGCCAGACCGCCACGTTGCGCATGCGCGCGGCCACCGTATCGGCGGAGGCCATCGCGCGGCCCAGGCCGGTGCGATCCAGAAGATAGCGGGTCAGGAACTCCCATGCACCGCTGCGTGAAGGCAGGTTTCTCGAGATCGCCGGCGAGGCGGGCAAGCCCGGTGACCGCCGGAGCGGAAAGCCCCGGCACGAGCGGAAGGTCACCGAGGCGCTTGAGGGCGGCGCCGCGCTCATCCCGCAAGTGCCGGAGCGCCAGATGCACGTCCTGCAGGGGCACTCGATAGCGCGGCCGGGTCGCCACCCGGACCAGAGCATCGCCGAACGGATCGACCGCCAGGCTGATCAGCGACAAGAGGTCACGAATTTCGTCGCGTTCGAACAGGCTGCCGAGGTGAAGCACCGGGATGCCGCGCGCCTCGAGCGTCGCGGCGATCTCATTCAGCCGCGCATTCGACCGGCAGAGGACAGCCTGTTCGCGCAACGGCACGCCCTGCTCTTCCAACTCGCGAATAGCTGCCGCGATCCCCTCGGACTCGGCATCGATGGTGTCGAAGCGCCGGAGATTTGGGACGCTCCGGGCCGGTCCCGCGAGCCGCGACCAGCGCCAGAGGCAGCATTCCTTCGGAAGCGCTCATTTCCGGCGCGAAGGCCGTGAAAGCATCGATGACCTGCTGCGTCGAACGGTAATTGATCTCAAGCCGGTCGGCGACCGCGGACGGATATTCGGATTTGAATACCGCCATGTTCACCGCCGACGCGCCGCGAAACCGGTAGATCGATTGGCGGGCGTCACCGACGACCCATAGGCGCTTGCCGTCGCCGGTCAGCGCCTTGACGAGCCTCACGCTGGCGCGGTTCACATCCTGATATTCGTCGACCAGCACATGCCGGTGGCGCAGCCGCATCGCCGCCCGCAGCGCAGGATCGCCTTCGAGGAGAAGCGCCGGCCGCATGATCAGGTCGCCGAAGTCAACGGCGCCATGGTCCTGCTTCGCGCGTTCATAAGATTCGTAGATATCCGCAATTTCGAGGCATTTGCGCGCCGCTTCGGTCATTGCCGGACTGGTCGCCTCGGCGAGCATTTTCTCGGCCAGCGCTCTATATCCGCCAGCACCGACGAGTTCGTCCTTGGCCCGGGAAATCGCGCCGAGCACGTCCTTGAGCACAAGCACGGGATCCCAGAGATTGCGGTAATGCACCAGGGGCAGTGTCGGCAGTATTTCCTCCAGAACGGCGATGGCATCGCTGCGATCGAACAGGACAGGGTCGGGCGGAAGATCGAGCTGATCGTAATGGCGGCGGACCAGATCGAGCCCGAATGCATGAAACGTGCCGATCGTGATCCGGGCCGCTTTGTCCGGCACGGCCGCCGCCACCCGCTCCACCAATTCTCCAGCCGCTTTGTTGGAAAAAGTCAGCGCCAGAATGGAAGCGGCATCGACGCCCTCTTCGAGGAGCGAAAGGATGCGCTTGGCCAGTGCGCTGGTCTTGCCGGTGCCGGGTCCAGCCTGCAGGTGAAAGGGCGCACCGCGATGCGCCGCCGCTCTCTCCTGGGCCGGATCGGGACGCAATAGGCGCCCACCGGCCGGTTCTGGGGGCTGCTTCGGCGGGAGCGCCAGCAATGCGGCGTCGAGGATCTGCTGCCGGACCAATGGCGAGGGCAAGCCGAGCCGCTTCGCGATGGTGGCTGCGGTCAGGCGGTCATCCAAAAACATCCGCCTCGCGCGCACTCGCGGGAAGAGGAACTCCCGGGCAAAGACATTGGCCTGCAGTTCGCGTCTCTCACGCGCGCCATAATCCTCGACGCGCTGCATGCCGACCGGCGCGGCCTCCGTCGGGCGTGTCGGGTCGATATCGCGGGCGGTACACGCCGCGGAGCCTGCGTGCAGGCAGACATGGCCGATCTCATGGGCGACGAGCAACGCCCGCGCGCCGGATTCCCCGGCATCTTCTGCGAAGATCGCGCCGCTTTGCTCGTCGAAAACGGCGCGTGCGCCTTTCAAGGCCGGGTCACCCGATGGCAGCCAGGCGAGTTCCAGGTCGAGGTGGCCGATAGCTGCGTCGACCAGGTCCATCGGCTGGGGCGGGACCGCCCCCTCGCCGGTGAGTTTGAAATGCAAACGGGAGGCCGCGTCGCGAACGGGTTCGAACGCATCCATCGATCAGTCTCGAAACGACAAGAGGCGGCGCCGTTGTTCAGGACTGAGGCCCGAACCGCGAATGGCCTCCGCGAAGGATTGCCGCGCCTCGGCCGCAGGCTTGCCTTTGGATTTGTAAAACTGGCGTGCATCCGAAGCCGCGACAGGCGCTGAAAGATGCGCGGTCAGATTTTCCAGCGATTCATCCATCTCCTTGGCCAGGCGTCTGCAGAACTCAGCCGGCATCGTCGCCGGATCGATCTGACGGTCCCGCAATTTGGCAAGCAGGACCGTATTCGCGTTGATTCGCGATGCAAGTGCGCGAAATCCTTCACGGTCGAGAGCCGCGAATGGATTTCGCACCGGCAAAGTGGCGGCGCGCGTGAGGGAGCCGCCCGCTTTCGCCTTCCGGACCGCGGACAGACGGTTCTGGAACTGGCGCATCGCGCGCGACACGGCCGGACTGACGGCATCGGGATCGGCGGGCATGTCCAGTTCCTCGGCGCCATCCAGCATGGCGTCCGCCGTGAGTTCGATGGCGAATTCGGTGAGCGCGTCGGCATGCTCGGGATATTGCCGCACAAACTCGTCGAGCAGGTCGGCGTCGGGCACGCGCTTGGCAAGCGAGAGCGCATACATTGCGTCTTGCAGGGACGCATTGGTCTTGGTCGGTGTCATACGTCCTCCCGGAATTTCTGAAGTTGCTGGTCGGCGCGGCTCAGGCGGTTGCGGATCGTCCGGCCGGATACGCCGCAAATATTCGCGGCCGTTCGCTTGCAGGCATCGGTGGACTCTTCCTCGTAGCCGAGAATGCGGCAGAGAATGACGGCGCGGCGCTGGTCAGGCGGCAGGGCATTCACGGCCCTGAGCACCTGCGGCAGATAGATACGGTCCTCCTGCCCCGCCTTGATGCGCGCCGCACGCGACATGCGGGAGAGCACCTCTTCATCGGGCGAGAATTCGCCGTCCTTGCGGGCCGGTTCCGGCAGATCGGTAACGTCCCGCCGCCTGGATATTTCCGCACGCACATGGTCGATGCGGAGCGTGCGAAATGCCCGGTTGAACCGGCACTCGAAATAGTCGAGTTCGCCTTCATATCCGTCCATTCCGTCTTCGGCGAACTTGACCGCAAAGCTGCTGAGAATGTCCTGGCGGACGCCTTCGGCATTTCGCATCGCGCTATCGGGCACCATCTTGAGCGCATTGGCTTCGCAGCGTTTGAGCAACGGCGCCATGAGCGCATTCGCCGTCCGTCCATCGCCCCTTCGAACCGCATCCCGAATGAGATGAACGAGACATTCCGACGGCAAAAAATCCGGCGATCCACTGTCGGCCGTGCGTGCCCATCGGACGAGCGTCGCGATGTCCTGGCCTAACGCTCTGTCGATCTTGGCCTCGACGCCGGGCGGGCGGGTATAGGGCTCGCCTTTCGCGTTCTTTTTGATCAACGGACGTGCCATGTCGTCCCTCTTCATTGCAGCAGGCCGCCTGGCTTTCACCCTGCGCTGCTTGCCCCGTAATGGCTGATCGCAGCGGGAGGGAGAGGCCGGAAAGGCTGAGGTCAAAAAATTACCTCAGGCAGACGAAACTCGATGTCCAAATGAGACGGCAAATGGGAAATTTGCGCCGGCACGCACCCGATATTGGCATGAACCCGCTACCGCGGACAAGCTGCGCCAGCACCCGTGCGGTGAGCTTAGCCATTCTTCAGGCGAAGTATCTCAACGATCATAAGGCCGAATTTTCCGGGCTCACGAGTTCCTGTGCCGACAGGCAGGCTTGTCCGGCATTTGTATTTAGGACAAAGGGTCGTAAAATCGTTCATCCAGGCAGGAGTGGCGTTGGCTCCCACGGAATACCCGCTTGGAGTGGTTGGTTGCGCATCCCTTCGAAATCGGGACGGCCACTTTTCGAAATAAAGTTAGAACACGTAAATTACGGCGGCCGGATTGATGAACAGTATCTTGGATGCTCCGGCGATCGCACCTGACCACGAGCCAGCGGGCGGACGTCTTGCCTTGCTCGCCAGGCATATGGAACGCGGGCTGATCGGCAGAACGCCTCTGGTTGAGCGGCTGCTCGTCGGCCTCTTGGCCAACGGGCATCTGCTCGTCGAAGGCGCTCCGGGCTTCGCAAAAACCCGTGCGGTCAAGCTGCTCTCGGAGGGCGTCGATGCGTCATTCGCCCGCATCCAGTGCACTCCGGATCTCATGCCCGCCGACATTACGGGCACGCCGGTATTCCGGCCTGACCGCGGCGTGTTCGAATTCGTAAGGGGTCCGGTGTTTCATTCGCTTGTGCTGGTGGATGAGATCAATCGCGCCCCGCCGAAGGTCCAATCCGCTCTGCTGGAAGCCATGGGCGAGCATCAGGTGACGTCGGGCGGCGCCACCTATGCTCTGCCGGACCCGTTCATGGTGGTCGCCACCCAGAACCCGATCGAGCATGAGGGAACCTTCCCGCTGCCCGAGGCACAGCTCGACCGTTTCCTCCTGCATGTCACCGTCGATCTGCCGGGCGCCGCCGATGAACTGCAGATTCTCGAATTGGTCGAGCGTGAAACGACCAGCGCCCCCACGATCAAGCCGGACCGGATCAACGTCGATGACATTCGCAGCGCGCGTGAGGCCGCGATGCGCGTGCATCTGGCGCCCGCACTCAAAGACTATATCGTCCGCCTCGTCACCGCCACGCGCGACGGGACGATCGCGCCCGATGTCCGGCGAGCGATCGAACATCCCATCTCGCCGCGCGGCACGCTCGCGCTGGCGGCGGCGGCGAAGGCGCTCGCCTATATTTCGGGCCGGGATTATGCCGTGCCCGAGGATGTGATGGAGCTGGCGACCGACGCGCTGGCTCACCGCATGGTCCTGACCTGGCGGGCGGCCGCCGACGGGGAGACGCCGCGCAAACTGATAAAGCGCCTGCTCGATCAAATTCAGCCGCTCTGAGAGGCGCGCATGGATGCCGCAAATATCGACGTTCTGAGCGCCGCGGGAGTTGCCGCCGACACGGACTATCTTCTGAAGCTGCGCCACCTCGTCCATAATCTGCCGGAACGGCGCCTGGCGCCGACCGGGATGCCCGGAGGCTTTGTCAGCAGGCGGCGCGGACGCGGCCTCGAAACAGTCGACATCCGCATCTTCTCCGAGGGGGACGATATCCGCCATCTCGATCACAATACCTCCGCACGCACCGGCGTGCCTCACGTGCGGACGTTCCGCGATGAGCGGGAGCGCAGCGTGCTGCTGCTGGCCGATTTCCGCCCGCCCATGCTTTGGGGAACGCGCCGGGTCCTGCGCTCCGTTGCCGCGGCCGAGGTGCTGGCGCTGGCCGGCTGGCGGGTTATCGAAGCCGGCGGCCGGGTCGGTCTGATCGCATTCGGCGCCGGAGAGCCGATCTTCGTGCCCGCACGCGGACGGGAGCGCGGTATGGTGGCGGTGATCGGAGCTTTGGCCAGAGCCCATCGCGCTGCCCTCGAGGCGGCATCCGAAACAGGCGCGGCGGAAGGCCGGCCGCTGGAGGATGTGATCGAACTTGCCGCCAGACTGGTGCCGACCGGGGGCTCGGTTTTTCTTGGCTCCGGCCTCGATGATCCCGGAGAGCATTTCGATATCCTCGCCTCGGCATTGAACCGGCGTGCTGCGCTGACCGTCCTTCTTATCACCGATGCGTTCGAGCAGAGGCCGCCGGCTGGATCCTATCCATTCATGACCAGGACCGGGCGCGTCGGCTGGGCATCGTTCCTGACGAACCGTTTTTCCGCTGAACCCGATCCGCGGATCGATCGCCTTGCGCATCTGGGCATAGCCACGATCCCGGTCGATGCGGGACAGGGACCGGAGACCATGGTCGCGGAGCTGGAAAAATTCGATGGACCGTGGCGCTGACCTCCTAGCCGGATTGCGGGACATTCGGGCGCCGGCTCCGACCCCGTGGGATGTGCTCGCGGATGGCATGATGGCCTTTGCCGCCGGCCTGCTCATCGCGCTCGCAGTCGCCATGCTGGCCCGCACAATCATGCGTCGAAGGAGGTCGCGGCGCGAGGTCGCGCTGGCGGAGCTTGAGGCGACGCGCCAGCTGAGCGGCAAGGATCGCCTTCTGGCGCAGGCTATCATGCTCCGGCATCTGGCATCTCAACTGCCCGCCAGCGCGAATGGAAATGGATCGGCGGGCCCGGTCCATTGGAGCGCCAAACTGGACCATGGGATGGGAACGGATTTCTTCACGGCCGGAGCAGGCGCGGGCTTGCGCGATGCGCTCTACCGGCAGGACGCTGAAATCGATCCCGAGCTCATCGATCGCGAGCTTGTCCAGCTTCTCCAAAGTATGAGGGATTGACCGGAATGTGGAGCCTGGCCAGCCCCCTTGCCCTGCTGCTGCTGCCGCTGCCGCTGCTCGCCACCCGTATATTGTCGCTGGCCGACGCGGAAAGCGGGGCGTTGATCGTGCCGAATTCGATCGGCGCACGTCTCGAGGCCGGAGGCGCCTCCGGGGTCAGCGCTGTCGGACGGCGAATACTGCCGGTCGTGCTCTGGGTGGCGCTGGTTCTGGCGCTCGCAGGCCCTCAACGGGTGATCCCCACTAAAGCACTGCCCGCATCCGGACGCGACATCGTGCTGGCCCTCGACCTGTCGGGCAGCATGGAGCAGAAGGATTTTGAATATGAAGGACGCGAGGTCAGCAGGCTCGATGCGGTCAAGCGCATGGCTATCGCTTTCGTTCGTGGCCGGGCCGGGGATCGCGTCGGGCTCGTCATCTTCGCCAAGGAGGCCTATTTCGCAACGCCCCCCACCTACGACGTCGAGGCCGTGGCGCAAAACATCGAGGAAGCGACCATCGGCATTTCCGGCCGCTCAACCGCGATCAGCGACGGGCTGGGGCTGGCCCTCAAGCGGCTTACAAAATCGCCATCGCCGTCGCGTGTGGTGATCCTGCTCTCCGACGGGGTCAATAATGCCGGCACCGTCGTGCCAAAGGACGCCGCCGAACTGGCCCGCACGCTGGGCATTCGCGTGCATACGATCGCCCTCGGCCCGCGCGACATGACCGAAACAACAAATGATCCCGACGTCGTCGATGCCGAAACGCTGCGTGCTGTCGCGGAGGCGAGCGGCGGAACGGCATTTCGTGTGCGAACCACCAAGGACCTTGAAGCGGTGGGGCGAGCCATCGACGCAATGGAAACCAGCCCTGCGGAAGCGCCGGTCGCGGAAGTCTACATGAATTTCTGGATGTATCCGGCGGCCTTGGCGTTCCTTGCCGCACTGCTCATTCTCGTCAACGACCGGAGACGGGCATGATCGAGCTATTCGGCATCACATTCCTGCGGCCATGGTGGTTGGCGGCCGTTCCTCTTATTCTCATCCTCAGCGTCATTTTTGCCCGGCGCATCACCGCGCTCGCCGGCTGGGATCGCGCGATCGATCCGGCGCTTTTCGCGGCGCTCAAACGGCTCGGCCGTGTCATACCCGGCCGCGGACGGAAAAGCTGGTTTCCGGCCTTGGCGGCCACGATCATCGCCCTGGCGCTCGTAGGGCCCGCATTGAGGACGAACGACGGCACAAGCTTCCGCAATCTCGACGGGCTGGTGATCGTAATGGACCTGTCCCGCTCGGTGGCGGAAGGCGGACGCCTCGCCGAGGCTCGCCTCGCGGCGCGCTATGTCGCGGATCGGGCGGGTTCCCGTGCCGTGGCGCTGGTGGTCTATGCGGGCGACGCCTATCTGGCCAACACATTCACGACCGATGCCGCCGCCCTCGGCACGACGATTGCCGCGCTCGACGGCGAAACCATCCCCGATCCGGGCAGCCGCCCCGAGCGAGGTCTTGCGATTGCGCGCCAAACGCTCGCGAACGCCAATATCATCGCCGGCGATGTCGTCCTCATAACCGATGGCGGCGGCATTGGCGGCCCGGCCTTGCGGGAAACGGAAGCTATTGCAGCGTCGGGCAGCCGCGTTTCGACACTCTTCGTTCCAGCGGGCGGTGCGGCGAATGGCGCTCAGCCCGAAATGCCGCGTCCCGAGCGCAGCGTGGTCGATGCCGTCGCGCGGATTGGCGGCGGCGTTGCCGGTGACGTGATTTTCCCGGCATCCGTCGCCGACGATGCGGGTGCCGGTCGAGCCACAAATCTGGCCGCCGGAAATTTGGCCGCTCTGGTGTGGACGGATTATGGGCGATATCTCCTCTTATTCGCGCTGGCCCCTGCCCTCGCCCTGTTCCGGCGGAGGGCATGAGATGCGTTCGCGAATGACGATAACCCTGGCTGTCGCGCTCTGCGCCGCAACCTTCATCCTGGGCGGGTCATCGACGCTGGGACGGCTGTCTCTTGCGTTTGGTCAGCCCTGGCTTGCCGCTCATCTTCTGGACGATCCGTATTGGAAGGGCGTCGCGCTCTACCGGCAGGGCCGCTTCGAAGAGGCGGCGGAGATTTTCCGGGCCGTGGGCAAGCCAGGATTCTACAATCGCGCCAATGCCCTTGCCAGGCTGGGCCGCTATTCCGAAGCGGTGGCCTATTACGATGCCGTTCTCTTCTATGCGCCGAACGACGATGATGCCCGCGCCAATCGCGCGCTCGTGGACGCGCTGGTCGAGAAAGCGGAGATCCAGACGCCCACACAGGGAAGCATTCTGCCCGAAGGCGCGGCAAAGAACATGGAGACGGACGGACGGACGCAGGGCGGCTTGAGCGATGCGTTTGTGGCCGAGGCCGAGCAGCAGAAGGTTCGGCACGTCTTTTCGGGGCAAGCCATTATTGCCAGCCGCGAGTGGCTTGCCACTCTCACCGATGAACCCGGCCGCTATCTCAAACGGCGGATCGCGGCCGAACATGAGAGGCGGCTCAAACTGGGGATCGGCATGTCTGCGGGGAGCGACCAGTGGTGAAGGCTCCGTACAGCTTACGGGCGGTGCTCCTGCTCCTTCTCCTGATGGCGGCCGGAACACTCCTGATTGGCGGCGCTGCCCCCCTGGGCCGGCTGGCGCTCACTCTCGATCAGCCGCGAATTGCCGCGGCCTTGCTGCACGATCCTTATTGGAAGGGCATTGCTCTCTATCGGCTCGGCCGTTTCGAGGACGCCGCGGAGATCTTCCGCGATGCGGGGAGGCCTGCTTTTTTTAATCGTGGGAATGCCCTTGCCAGGTCAGGACACTATCCGGAGGCAGTCGCTTTTTACGATGCCGTGCTGTTCTACCATCCCGAGGACCGGGATGCGCGGGCCAATCGCGCTCTGGTTGACGCGCTGATCGAGCGGAAGGGAGAGGTGCCGCTCAATGGCACCTTCATTCCCGAAGGCGCGCGCGCTCAGGAAGCCATCGACAGCGGCAGGGCCAAAGCCATCCCGACGGATTATTCCTGGGCGGATAAGATCAGATATAAGAGCACGTTTCTGTCCGGGCAGTCCGTGCCGGCAAGCGAAGAATGGCTCGCGTCACTGCCGGACGATCCCGGACGCTATCTTAAATTGCGGATCGCTGCGGAACATGAACGGCGAATTCGGCTCGGCGCCGCCCTACGTCCTGGGGATGATCGATGGTAGCCGGCCTGAAGCTTACATTGGCGGCTCGTATCTGCGTCTTAGCGGTGCTCGGCGTCTGTGCGCTCACGGTATCCGGCACGCGCGCGGCCGAAGACAGCGAAACGTCCGGTGGCCGCCTGGAAATCGAAGTCGAAGCGCTCCCGGAAACGCCCTACGAGCAGGAGATGGTGCTCCTGACCATTCGTGGCTTCTACCCCTACACCATCGCCCTCAGCGAGCTGAAGCAGCCGGCTTTCCGCAATTTCGGCTGGATGCAGCTCGGACGCGACCGCTGGTTCGAGGTGCAGGGCCAGCAGATGCGGGGCTTCGAACGGATCATGGCCGTGTTCCCGCAACGGGCGGGCCGGCTGACCATCGAACCCTTTGTGCATCATCTGACGCTGGTGACGTCGGGCGGGCAGCGCATCCCGCATGACGTCGCCTCCGAGCCGGCGTCAATCGACGTCCGGCCTAAGCCCGCTGCGGCCGGATGGTGGTTCCCGGCGCGCGGCGCGCGCGTTGCAGATGGCTGGGACGTGCGGCCCGATCAGCTCGGGCCGGGGCAAGCGGCGGTGCGCACGGTTACGCTCGAAGCGGACGGCATCGGCCCCGAATTGCTGCCTCCTATTCCGAACATGCGTTCGCCGAACCTCATCGTCTTCGCCGACCCAGGCGAACGCTCGACCACGCTAACGCCGCAAGGGCCGGTTTCCCGTGTGATCTGGCGGTGGACGGTCAAGCCCGCAACCTCCGCCGTGACCGAGCTGGAAGCCATCACCATTCCCTGGTTCGATACGGCGGCTCGGCAGAATCGGGAGATTGTCCTTGCGCCACAGCGCATCGCTCTTGCGGGCAGCACCTTGGAATTGCGAGAGCCGGATGAAGCCCTCCAGAATTTTGTCGCGTTTGCTCCGCCGGCCGGTCTGCTCTTCGGCTTCCTTGCCGGATTGGCGCTGCTTCTGCCTGGCTTGCGGCTCAGGAGCCGCGAGGAGCTTGCCAGGATGTTTCGACGGTTCATGCCCGATCGGGATGTTTGGGCGCTGCGCCGCGCAGCCTGGCGCGGTGATGCCGCTCGCGTCCGGCTGATAAGCAATCTCCTCATCCGAAGGGACTTCGAAGAGGGCCGCTCTGCTGTGCTGGGCCCCGATGTGCAAACCGGGCTGCGCATGCTCGACACCAGTCTTTACGGTGCGGTGCGCGGGCCGAATCCGCCTTTAAACCTGCGAAGCTTCGTCCGGCGGTTTTTGCGAGCGCGCCGGTAACATCTCTCAACGAGCGGATCGTCTGCCAATGAATTTGAGCGGTTGAAGCGCCCCCATGTGGGCGCTATCGTCAATTCGCACAAGCTCGCCGACATCTCAGACGGGATCGTCGGACCGGGCGCCGAAAGCAGGTGGGAGTGAGAAATGAACGAGGATCGTAAAGTTCGCTGGGGCATCATTTCCACTGCCAATATCGGCATGATGAAGGTGACGCCGGGCATCATGAACTCGCCCCACTCCGTGGTGACGGCGATCGCATCGCGCGATCCCGCCCGGGCGCGCGAAGCGGCGGACCAGCTCGGCATCCCGAATGCCTACGGCTCCTACGAGGAGATGCTGGCCGATCCCGAGATCGACGCCGTCTACAATCCGCTCCCGAACCATTTGCATGTGGACCTGACGCTGGCCGCCGCGCAGGCCGGCAAGCATGTGCTCTGCGAAAAGCCGATGGGTCTCGACGCGAAGGATGCGGAGCGGCTGCGTGCCGTGCCGGACGGTATTCTCGTCGCCGAAGCGTTCATGGTGCGCTATCACCCGCAATGGCTGAGGGCGCGGGAGATCGCAAGGTCGGGCGAACTGGGTGAAGTGCGCGCCGTCTTCTCGCTGTTCACCTATTTCAACACCGATCCCGCAAATGTGCGCAATCAGGCCGACATCGGCGGCGGCGGCATTCTCGACATCGGCTGCTATCCGATTACCGGCGCGCGCTTCATCTTCGACGGCGAGCCGAAACGGGTGGTCGCGCTGGTGGATCGCGATCCGGCCTTCCGCACCGACCGGCAGGCAAGCGTCATCGCCGATTTCGGCAATGGGCGTCACCTGACCTTCCTCGTTTCCACGCAGCTCATAAACACCCAGTCGATAGAGATCGTCGGCACCAAAGGGCGCGTGGAAATCCTCATCCCCTTCAATGCGCCGCGGGACGAGCGCACGGCGATCATTGTCGACAAGGGGGAAAGCCTGGACGGAAATCTGGCCCGGCGGGAAATCATGCCTGCGTCCGATCAATATACCGAACAGGCCGAAGCCTTCGCGCTGGCCGTGCTGGGCAGACAGCCGCTCGTCTGGAGCATCGAGGATTCGATCCGCTCCATGCGCGTGCTCGATGCGATCTTTGAAAGTGAACGGAGTGGCGGCTGGGCCGAAGTCAACTGATCAGCCTGTCGATCACCCCGCATCGGTCGAACGGAATTCGCCCAGTTCCCTTACACCCGGACGGTACGTCGCCAGATCATCTCAGGCTGGAGGACAATTCTGGCGGATGCGCTTTCGGCATCCCGGCCTGCGGATATAAGCGAAATGACGCTTTGGGCGATCCGGTCAACCGGCTGGCTGAAGGTCGTCAGGCTGTAAGACATCCATCCTGCCTGCGGAATGTCGTCAAAACCGATGATCGAGAGCTCGCCGGGCACGGCGAGGCCGAACTCCAATCGCGCGACGTCCATGACACCGCAAGCCATAAGATCGTTGACGGCGAAAACCGCGTCCGGCCGTTCCGGGCCGGTCAGCAGGCGTCGTCCGGCACTCACACCGCTGTCGTAGCTGGTCGCGCGTCCATGCCGAACCGTCACAGGTTCCAGACCCACGGCCCTTGCCGCGGCGACAAAAGCGGTCTCCCGCTCCATCAGGGCCGGCGTGCCAAGCTCCGAATTCACAACGGCGAGCCGGCGGCATCCTCCCCGCAGGAAAGCGCGGCAAGCGGCAGACGCAGCGCCGGTATTGTCCAGCTGGATATTGTCCGGCCCCTCGATCCGATCGTCACGGCTGATCAGAATCAGCCTTTGACCATTGTCGAGACAGGTGCGGACGATGGACTGAGCCGGTGTTCCCGACAGTATGACGGTTGCGTCCGCCCGGTAATCGATCGTCTTTTGCAAGGCGGAAGCGGCATCGTCGTCGGGGCCGGCAATACTGATGGTCATGGCCACCTTGCCGATCGCCTGAAGCGCTTCGGCGATCCCTCGAACCAGGCGCGATCCCTGCGGCGAGCTCATATCGGCGGCGACCAGGCAGACAATCCCGGTCTCGCGGCGCATCAATCCCCGGGCGAGGTGATTGACATGATAGCCGAGCTCCGCCGCCGCCTTGAGCACGCGTTGGCGCGTCTCGTCCGATACGCTCGCGCCGGGCGTGAAGGTGCGTGAGACGGCCGAGCGCGAGACACCCGCGCGCAATGCAACTTCGCGAGAGGACACGAAGGCTCTCGGCAGGTCGGGAGCATCCCGGCTCACTTGGGATGCTTTGGACGTGGGCAACGAGGTTGGTTTCATGGCAGTCGGATTGCACCGGCATCGTGCAGTTCACGGTGAAGAGTGCCATCGATTGCAAAGGAGTGCAAATCGCCATCTGTAGTTCCGGGGTCGGGCTAGTCCTTGTCATTGACTTATTGCCGATCCGCGTGGGATTTCTATTGCATAGCTTTGCAAGAACAAAGCACCGGACCTGTGAAGAGCGGTCGGACAAGGCATTCGCCCCAAGGCGAAGCAAGGGAGGACAATATGGCAGGTATGAAGGGAGGGAAGGCGTCGGCCTTCCAGCTATCGGTTTTCGCACTGTTCGGCATTCTATCCGGAGGGCTCGGCCGGGCCGAGGCGGCGGGCTCCGTCGTCATCTATTGCGGCATGAACGAGGAATGGTGCCGCGCCGCGACCGCCGCGTTCCAGCAGAAGACCGGCATTCAGGTCAGCATGACGCGCCAGAGCGCCGGCGAGATCTATGCGCGGCTCAAAGCCGAGAAGGACAATCCACGCGGCGACATCTGGTATGGCGGGACAGGCGACCCGCACCTGCAGGCGGCCAATGACGGTCTGACGGACGCCTATAAGCCGGCCCAGCTCGACGCCTTGCGAGATTGGGCGAAAGCCCAAGCGGAACGGTCCGGTTTCCGTACCGTCGGCATCTATCTCGGCGCGCTGGGCTATGGCTACAACACGGACCTGATCGCCTCGCGCAAGATCGAGGCGCCCGCCTGCTGGGCAGATCTTCTCAAGCCGGAGTTCAAGGGCGAAGTCCAGGTGGCCGATCCGAATTCTTCCGGCACGGCCTACACCATGCTGGCCACCATAGTGCAGCTCAAAGGCGAGGAACCGGCCTTCGACTATTTGAAGGCGCTGCATAAGAATGTCGACCACTACACCACCTCCGGCGCGGCACCAGCCCAGGCGGTCGGGCGCGGCGAGGTCGCCGTCGCGATCGCGTTCCAGCACGATCTGATCGCCGCCGCGAAAAAAGGCGGAAAGCTTAAGGTCATCTCGCCTTGCGAAGGCACCGGTTACGAAATCGGCTCTATGAGCCTCATCAAAGGCGCGCGCAATCCGGCGGAGGCCAAGGCGTTCTATGACTGGGCGCTGACGCCGGAGGCTCAGGAACTGGGCGCTATCAACAACCAGTTCCAACTGCCGTCCAACAGCGCGACGCCCGTGCCGCCGGAAGCGCCGGATCTCGCCAAGCTTAAGCTGATCGCCTACGATTTCGACAAATACGGCTCGTCCGCCGAACGCAACCGGCTGCTGGCCCGCTGGACCAAGGACGTCAAGAATGCCCAATGACGGGCCGCGGCTCCGCAAAGGGGCCGCCGGCTCGCGCGCCTTCACTTCGGCATTCTGGATCGCCACCGCCTGGGCCGCCTTCGTCATCGTGCCATGGCACGGCATCGAGGGCGGGCTTTACGCGGTGCTGGCCGGGCGGGTGCGGGCCGATCAGCTCGCCTCCGCCATCCGGCTCGCCTTCGAAGGCCACCCGCGGCTGTTGCTGCTGCTCATCCCGCTCGCCCTGGCGACCGTCGCCGAAGTGCTGGGGCGCCCTCGGCTGCTGGTCGCGGCCGGGTTGCTCGGCATCGGCTGGGTGGTGTTCGACGGCTTTTTCCTGAGCGGGCGCGGTACGTTGGGGACGCTTGCTGATCGCGCCGGCCGGCCCCGGCGCGGTGCAGGCCTCGCTGGGCTGGGGCGCCCTGCTTTTCGTCGTCGCCATGAGCGTCGTGGCAAGCTTCGGCTGGGCGCGGCTCGGCTGGCTGAAGGGCGACGTCTTCACCATCGCGGCGCTGACCCTGGTCAGCGGGTCGATCTTCATTTTCGTCGGCTATCCCGTGCTATGCACTCTCGTTTCGGCGTTCAAGAACAATGGCGTGGTCGATCTGGCCGCCTTTGCCGAGCGATCACCGACAGCGCGATCTGGGGGCTGGGCTGCCTGCCGGGCGGCACGTGCGGCGTCGCCTGGAACTCGCTGATGCTGGCGGTGATCGTCGGCGTGCTGAGCACCGCGCTGGGCCTCGCCTTCGCGCTGGTCGCCGTGCGCACCCGCTTTCCTTTCCCGAAGCTTTTCCGTCGTCATTTCCATCCTGCCGGTGATCACGCCGCCCTTCGTCATCGGCCTGGCGCTGATCCTCCTGTTCGGGCGGGCCGGCGATGGTGACGGCGTTTCTCAGCGACTGGTTCCACATCCCGCGCAGCCGCTGGATCTACGGCATGCCGGGGCTGACCATCGCGCAATTGCTCGCCTTCACCCCGATTTCGTTTCTGGTGCTGTCCGGCGTGCTTCAGGCGGTCGGGCCGAGCCTCGAAGAGGCATCGCAGACGCTGCGCAGCGGGCGCTGGCGCACATTCCGGCACGTGACGTGGCCGCTGATCCGCCCGGGCCTCGCCAACGCCTTCCTCCTCGCCTTCATCGAGAGCCTTGCCGATTTCGGCAATCCGATCATGATCGGCGGCAATTTCCGCGTGCTCTCGACCAGCATCTATTTCGCCGTGGTCGGCGCGGCGCATGACGAGGGCAAAGCCGCCGTGCTCGGCATCGTGCTGCTGGCTTTCTGCCTTTCCGCCTTCATGCTGCAACGGCTCTGGATCGGCCGGCGCAGCTACGTCTCGATTTCAGGGAAAGGCGAAGGCGGGGTGTCGGCCGAGTTGCCGCCCGCCCTGAAGCGCCTGGGCTATGCGGTCGTGCTGCCCTGGATGGCTGCTGACGGCGGCCGTTTACGGCGTCATCCTCATCGGCGGCTTCCTCAAGAGCGTCGGCGCGGACAACACGCTGACGTTCGAGCATTTCATCACCGCCTTCGCCATCAGCCAAAGCGAGCATGGCTGGTTTCTGGCCGGTTCGGGCTGGAATTCGCTGATCACGACGCTCCAGGTGGCGAGCCTCGCCATGATCCCCACCGCCGCGCTGGGCATCCTCACCGCCTATCTGCTCGACAGGCAGCGCTTCTTCGGCCGCGGCGCGTTCGAATTCATGACCATGCTGAGTTTCGCCATCCCCGGCACGGTCATCGGCATCAGTTATATCCTAGCCTTCAACACACCGCCGATCGAGTTGACCGGCACGGCGACGATCATGATTATTGCCTTCGTGTTCCGCAACATGCCGGTCGGCATCCGCGCCGGGCTGGCCAATCTGCGCCAGATCGACCCGAGCCTCGACGAAGCCTCGATGACCCTGGGCGCTCGCACGCCGCGAACCTTGCGGCAGGTGATCCTGCCGATCCTGCGTCCGGCCGTCATCACATCGATGGTCTATGCCTTCGTGCGGGCCGTCACGAGTGTCAGCGCCGTTATCTTCCTGGTTTCCGGGGAGTATAATCTGGCGACGGTCTACATTGTCGGGCGTGCGGAATTCGGCGAATACGGGCTGGCGATCGTCTATTCGGCGGTGCTGATCGTCATCATCGTCGCGGCCCTGCTGGCCATTCAGGCGCTGGTGGGCGAACGCCGCATCGGCAGGCGGACCTTCGCGGCCGGGCCACCCTCCGGCACCCGAGATTTGGTGGAGACATGAACCAAGCCATCCCAACAGGCGCCGGCCTGGAGCCGCTCGCGCCAATAGCCGATCCGGGTGCGCGCAAGTCGCGCAAAGCGGTGGAGTTTCGCCAGGTCACCAAGCGATATGGGCCCGTTGTCGCCGTCGACGCGGCGGATTTCATTATCGAGAGCGCAACGCTGGTGACGCTGCTCGGACCGTCCGGCTGCGGCAAGACCACAACCCTGAGGCTCATCGCCGGTCTCGAAACGGCAAGTGAGGGACGCATGTTCATCGATGGCGAGGAGGTCACGCATCGCGCCGCCTCCGAACGCGATGTGAGCATGGTGTTCCAGTCCTACGCGCTGTTCCCGCATATGACGGTCATGGAGAATGTCTGTTATGGCCTGCGCGCCTCCGGTATCGCACGGCGCCAGGCCGAGCAGATGGCGGCGGAAAAGCTCAAGAGCGTGGGGCTGACCGGCTTCGAAACGCGCTTGCCGAGTGAGCTTTCGGGCGGCCAGCAGCAGCGTGTCGCCGTCGCCCGCGCCATCGTGCTGGAGCCCAAGGTTCTCCTGTTCGACGAGCCGCTCTCCAATCTCGACGCCAAGATGCGCCGCCGCGTGCGCGAGGACATCCGCGCCCTGCAGCAGGGCCTCGGGCTGACGGTCGTCTACGTCACACATGATCAGGAGGAAGCGCTCGCCGTCTCCGACCGCATCATCGTCATGAAGGATGCCCGGATCGTGCAGGATGGCAGCCCCCGGGATCTTTACGAGCGTCCCGCCGACCGGTTCGTCGCCGATTTTATCGGCAATGCCAATATCCTGCCGGTCGTGCTCCACCGTGACGGCGGCGACATGGCGCGGGCGGTGTTGAACGGGCTGGACTTGCGGCTGCCTCATCGTGGCCAGCCATCGGGGCCGGCCGAATTGGCGGTGCGGCCGCAGGCTTTCCGGCTGCGCAGCGGCGCGCCCGAGGGGGGCGAGATCGGCGGCACGATCCGGAAGGCGGCCTATCTCGGCAGCCATATGGAGTATGAGCTGGCACTTGACGGAATCGCGGGAGAGATGTTCGTGATCGACCGCGACGTGGCGGCGCCGCACCCGGTAGACGCCCGCGTCGCGGTTGCGGTCGATGCGTCGGGCGCGGCCATCATTCCTTCCGCCGGAGACAAATCCTGATGACCGATCTCGATACCAGGGCCGCTTTGGCCGTGGATGTCGCTCTGCGCGCAGGGCAGCTTGCCCTGGCGATGCGTCACAATCTTGGGCCGGCGGATGCCAAGAGCGCGATCGATTTCTGCACGGAGGCCGATCTGGCCGTTGAGCGGCTGATCCGCCAGGAGATGGCGGCGCGCTTTGGCGGCGACAGCTTCATCGGCGAGGAATATGGCGGCGAGGCCGGCGACGCGGTCTGGGTCGTGGATCCGATCGACGGAACGGCGGGCTATATTCACGGCACGCCGCGCTGGTGCGTCTCCATCGCCTTCGTTCTGGCTGGCGTGATCGAAATCGGCGTGATCTATGCGCCGGTGACCGATCGTCTGTTCATCGCGCGGCGAGGCCGCGGCGCACAGATGAACGGCCGCCCGATCCAGGTCAGTGGATTGCGGCACGGCGCCGCCCCGGTCATCGAGGCCGGCTGGTCGGAGCGGCGCCCGCTCGGCGCCTATTGCGAATTGCTCGCCCGGTTGACCGCGGCACGCTTCGAATTTCGCCGGCTCGGCTCAGGAGCGCTCGGCCTGGCCGAAGTCGCGTCGGGCCTCGCCGACGGCTATGTCGAGCTGCATATGAACGCCTGGGACGCGCTCGCCGGCATTCTGCTTGTGGAAGAGGCCGGCGGCCGGGTCAATGACGTGCTTGCCGCTGACGGGCTGCGGCGCGGCAATCTGGTTCTCGCGTCCACTCCCGAAATCGCCGAAGCGCTCGCCGCGATGACCAGCGATTTGTCCGGGGCGTAGCCCATCCGGCGCGGAGCGGACTGGATCGCGTCTCCCGCACTGTTTACGAAGAGCAGATCAATTCACTCATGATGGAAGACCTCTTCCATCATCGCCCACCATTCGCCCTCTTTGCGCGTTTCGAGCGGCTTCTGGCATGGGATGCAAAGCGCCCACCATTCGGCATTTTTCGGGCTTGCCGCCATCTTTGCCATGTCGGCTGCAAAGTCGGCGCCGGTGTATTCCCAATATCCAAAGAGCAGGTTCTCCGGCTCCTTCAGGTAGATTGAATAATTGGTGATGTTGCATGCGGAAATGAGTGCGAGGATTTCCGGCCAGACGGCGGCATGCAGGCGTTTATATTCGGCGACTTTGTCCGCGTTCAGACCGATCACCATACCCATGCGTTGCATGTTCCCTCCCTCAAATCGCGTTTCGTGACGGTCCGGTTGGCGGCGTTCATGTCGTCCAGTTGTGGAATGTACTCGATATATTTGCCGTTGGGCACAGCGCCACGAGCTCGGCCCATATCCGGGGGACAGGTCGAACAGCTAATTGACCAATCCGGCGAGCCTTGGCAGCCACAGAGTCAATTCCGGGAAGATGGTGATTGCCGCGAGCGAAAGGAGCAGCGGCACGAGCCATGGAAGGATGGCCATCGTCGTCTGTTCGATCGAGAGCTTCGAAATCCGGGCGAGGACGAAAAGCACCATTCCGAGCGGCGGATGCAGCAGTCCGATCATCAGATTGAGCGTCATGACCAATCCGAAATGTATCGGATCGATACCGACTTTGGTGATGACCGGCATGAGCACCGGGACCAGAATGCTGATGGCCGCAATCGGCTCCAGGAAGCAGCCCACCGCCAGGAGAATGAGATTGATGATCAGCAGGATGACGTAAGGGTTGTCAGAGAGGGTCAGGAGCCCTTGGGTGGAATATTCGGTGATGTGCGTCACGGTCAGCACCCAGGCAAATAGCGAGGCTCCGGCGACGATCAGCAGCACCGCCGCCGTCGTCTCGATCGTGTCCAGCGTCACCTTGTAGAACTGCTTGAGCGACAGCGAACGATAGAGAAACACCCCCAGCATGAGCGCCCATGCGCAGGCGGCTACGGCCGCCTCCGTCGGCGTAAACCAGCCGAGGGTCATGCCGCCGATGATGATGACGGGCGTCATCAGCGCCGGAAGCGCAGCGACGAAGCTGGTCCCCAGTACCTTCCAGCGGAAGACCTGGTCGCGTCCGATCCCATGGCGATGGGCGTAAAAGCCCACATAGAGCATCATCATCGCGGTCATGAACAGGCCGGGGATGATGCCGCCCATGAACAGCGCGCCGATCGAGACATTGGCCATCATGCCGTAGATCACGAAGGGCAGAGATGGCGGCATGATCGGCCCCAGCGTCGCCGAGGCGGCCGTTACGCCGACCGCGAACTCGGTCGAATAGCCGTGATCCTTCATCGCCTTGATTTCGATGGTGCCGAGACCCGCCGCATCGGCGATCGCGGTGCCCGACATGCCCGCGAAGATGACGGATCCGACGATGTTCACATGTCCCAGGCCGCCTTTCATCCAGCCGCAAAGCGCGACGGCAAAGTCATAGATGCGGTTGGTTATGCCGGCCGAATTCATCAGGTTGCCGGCAAGGATGAAGAACGGCACCGCCAGCAGAGGGAAGCTGTCGATCCCGCCGGCCATCCGGTGCAGAATGACAAAGTCGGGAATGTTGCCGATGAAATGCGTATAGAGCAGCGATGAACCGGCGAGCGCGATGAACACCGGCACACCGATCACAAGCGCAAGGATAAAGACGATGACGAGAAGGGCCATGGGAGTATCCGTGTAATCAGTCAGCCGATGCGTGTGAGATAGGGTCGGGCGGAGTTCGCCAGCCCTCGCGGGCGTTACACCAGAAAATCCATAGCTGGCGGCCGAACATCAGGAAGCATCCCAGCCCAACGCCGCCATAAACGAGGCTCATCGGCAGATCGAAGACGGTCATGCGCTGATAGTGCATGCGTTCGACGATCAGCACCGAGAAGTAGGCGAGAAGGCCGAAGAAGCCGAGCTTGATGACATCGACCAACGCCATCAGCAGGGAACGCGCCAGGCTCGGCGGCATCAGATTCGCGAGCAGGTCGACGGCGATGTGGCCCTTCTTGCGCGTGACGATCGCGCCGCCGATGAACGTCACGACCATCAGCAGATAGCGCGCGATCTCCTCGGTCCAGGCCAGGGAATCATTCAGCACATAGCGCGTGAAGAACTGCACGAAGACGATGATCCCGAGCACCCAGAAGATGATGAATGCGAGCCAGTCCTCGAAATGGTGCTCGATCACGACCTCTTCGTCTTCCACCACGATGAGGTGCACCAACTCCTCGTTCTCAGACGCTGGCAGGTCGGTCTTCATAGGCTTATCCTGAATTTGCGCCGCTTCCCGGCGCGCCACGTTGCTTCGACAGAGTGGACATGCCCATGACGAAAATCAAACAGGTCGATATTCTCCAGGTGAACCTCACGCCGAAGGTGAAGCGCACCGACGCGATCCAGAGCTTCACCATGCAGGAAACGCCGATGGTCCGCATCCACACGGATAGCGGCCTGGTCGGCACGGGCTACACCTACACGATAGGCACCGGCGGATCGTCGGTGGTGGCGCTGCTGAGGGACCACCTCGCGCCGCGCCTGATCGGCCGGGACCCGTTCGAGATCGAGCGCATCTGGAAGGATCTGTTCTTTGCAACCCATGCCACGGCGGTGGGCGCGATCACCAGCCTTGCCCTGGCGGCCATCGACACGGCCCTGTGGGACATCAAGTGCCTCGCCTCCGGCCGGCCGCTGTGGAAAGAGGCGGGCGGCGCTCAACCCAGCGTGCCGGTCTATACGACCGAAGGCGGCTGGCTGCATATCGACACCCGCGCCATCGTCGACGACACGCTGGCGGCGAAGGAAAAAGGCTTCCGAGGGGCAAAGGTCAAGGTCGGGCGGCCCCACGTGGCCGAGGATGTCGAGCGGTTGGCTGCAGTCCGCGAGGCCGTGGGGGCCAGCTTCGAGATCATGGTCGACGCCAACCAGGCCTTCACCGCCGGCGAAGCGATCCGGCGCGCCCGCCATTACGAGCCACTCGATCTCGCCTGGTTCGAGGAGCCGCTTCCGGCCGAGGATCTGGGCGGCCATGTCCGGCTGGCGCGATCCACCTCGCTGCCCATCGCCATCGGCGAATCCATCTACCATCCCAGCATCTTCCGCGAATATCTCCAGCGCGGCGCCTGCTCCATCGTACAGGCGGACGTGGCGCGCATCGGCGGCATCACGCCCTGGCTCAAGGTCGCGCATCTGGCCGAGAGCTTCAACGTGCCGATCTGCCCGCATTTCCTGATGGAGTTGCATGTGTCGCTCTGCGCGGCGGTGCCGAACGCCCCCTGGGTGGAGTGGATCCCGCAGCTCGACGACATAACCACGAGCCGCATGAGTGTCGTGGATGGAGCGGCCGCTGCGCCGGACGCGCCCGGACTCGGTATCGCCTGGGATTGGGACGCGATCGGCCGGCTCGGGGCATTCACGCCCTTGGTCGTCAAGCAGGACTGACAGGGCAGCCGCGGCACAGACGATCTCCGCACCGCAGCCTGCCCCACTGATCATTTCAGCGCCTGGAGCGCGTCATATTCGGCCTGCGTCCATCCCCCGCCGGCAGCGGGGTCGTTGTGAAGCGGCAGCGCGGCCTTGCGGAACGCTGCGCGGTCGACCTCGACCACCGTCTTGCCCATCTTGCGGAATTCCTCGGCCAGCTTCTGTTCGGAGGCGCGAATCTGGTCGGTGACCTTGGACGCGGCCTCGATCAGCACATCGTTGAAGATTTTCTTTTCATTGTCGTCGAGCTTGGCCCAGACATGGGTGCCGACGATCGTTAGCAGCGACTCGGTGATGTGCCCGGTCAGCATGATGTGGCTCTGCACTTCGTAGAATTTCTTGGCGAGGATGGTCGGCAGCGGGTTCTCTTGCCCGTCGACAGTCTTATTCTGCAGCGCCAGATAGACTTCGGCAAAGGCGATCGGCGTGGCGTTGGCGCCGACGGATTTGGTGAACATCAGATACAGCGGCGCCGGCGGCACGCGCAGCTTCATGCCCTTCATGTCTTCAGGCGTCTTGATCTCGCGGTTCGCCGTGAGATAGCGCTGGCCGTAATAGTTGAGCGCAACGACCTTGTGACGGGTCTTGTCCTCATAGCCCTTGGCGATGTCGCGAAAGAGCTTGGAGTCGCGATACGCCTTCCAATGGTCGAAATCGCGCAGGATGAAAGGCGCGTTGGTAATCGCGATCGGCTTATGGATCGAGCCGGCAAAGGCGACCCCCGTGTAGATCATGTCGATGGTGGCGAGGCCGAGCCCTTCGTTGATCTGGTTCTCATTGCCGAGCTGCGATGCCGGAAAAACCTGGATCTCGTATTTGCCGTTCGTGCGCTTCTTGATCTCCTCGGCGGCCCACAGCGCTTCCTTATGATAGGCCTCGTTGATCTCGTAGACATGCGCCCATTTCAGGACGGTCTGCGCCGAAGCGGCGGCCGGCATGAGCCCGGCGGCCAATACGCAAAATGCTGCGAGCACCGCGCGGAGCGGCGTAAATTTCCCTGGCATTTCCTTCTCCCTTGTCCGGACTTAAACGGTCCGCTGTCTCAGGATTGATCCTGAAGGTCATCTGATGTTATCAGGTTGTATGACGACCTGACCGAGACATTAAACCAGCAAAGCTAGTCCGTGCAATGGATAAAGAGCCTCTGCTCAAGCCCTTACGGTCCACACGCAGCCGCGCCGAGGAAGTGGTCGCCCGGATCTCGGATGAGATCGCGAATGGACGGCTCGCGCCGGGTGCGAAGCTGCCGACCGAACAGGCGATGGCGTCGGCGATGGGCGTGAGCCGCACCGTCGTGCGCGAGGCCGTCGCAGCGCTGAAGGCCGAAGGACTGGTCGTGACCCGTCAGGGCGCCGGCGCATTCGTGACGGGAGACACGCACCGCTCTTTCCGGATCGATCCCTCGGGCCTTGTCTCGCTCGATGACGTGATCGGCATCATGGAATTGCGCCAGGCGATCGAGGTTGAAGCGGCGGCCCTCGCCGCGGACCGGGCCAGCAAGGCGCATCATCGGGAAATGAACGCTCTCCTCAGCGCAATCGATGCCGCGATCGGAAAGGGCGACGGCGCGGTCAATGAGGATTTTGCCCTGCACCGCGCGATCGCGGTGGCGTCGCGGAACCGGCGATTTGCCGATTTCCTGACCTTTCTCGGCCATCACGTGATCCCGCGCCAGACGATCAGGATGGCGCAGCAGAGCGCGGAAGATCAGCGCGCCTATCTGACGGTCATCCAGGAAGAGCATCACCGCATCGTCGATGCCATTCAGCGCCGTGACGTGACCGCGGCACGCAGCGCCATGCGTGGTCATCTCGATCGTTCGCTGCAGCGCTATCGCAAGCTGGCAGCGCGGCGGCGCCTGACGCTACGGACATTCTCTGCTCCGGATAAGTTCGGTCCATGCGGAAAGCGGCAGAGCGATATTGGCCCGATGGCCGCCTGTTGCGACCATGATCGCGACCAGCTTGAGCGTGCCGTCCGCGCGCATGAAAACCGGTCCGCCGGAACTTGCAGGATGCGTATCGCAATCGGTGAGCCACAGCGGCGCGCCTTTGGATGATCGAAGCAAATGACAATTATCGTGGGCGGAAAGCACGAACCGGCGATCCGCCGGATAGGCGACATGCACCAATGATACCTCCGGCCCAGCCGCCGCATCGTCGCCAAGCGGCGCAGGATCGACGGCCAGCTTCTCATTCAGCACGATGACGGCCGCATCCTTGAGCAATGCGGCAAAGGTTACGCCTTTTGTGGGCCGAGCCGATCCGGCCCGTTCGGCACCGATGGATTTATGGCCTTCCAAAAAGTGAAGGCACTTCGCCGTCGAATGGCCTTTGTTTTCCGACCGGCGCGCGCCGGCTAGGAAATGGATCGTGTGCAGGGGAAACGGCGCCTCGCTCCGATCCGTCACGCAATGTGCGGCTGTCAGCACCAGGTCCGGCGCCACCAGCGTGCCCGTGCATTTGCCGGCCTGCCGGTAGCCGCCGATGTTGACCTGCCCTATGGCGTCCCAAGGCGAACCGCTGCTTTCGACGGGCATCCGGTCGTCATCGCCGATGATGCCGGGCCGCAGATCCTCGCTCGAGACCGGCGCCGCCGCGAAGATGGCGGCCAGATAAAAAAGCACTGGGAAGACACGTCGCTTCATCACCGGCCCTATCGTGGTGTCGCGGCTCCGTGCCGACCCTGCTTCACCGTCACATGGCCCGCCGCGGCGCCGTCTGCAGCAGGTCCTGCAACTGCTGCTTCCAGAGCTTGGCCATGCCCGTGGTGCCGTGGCCGCGCGTCTCCTCGCTGGCCGGTATCAAGAACAGCTTGGCGTTCTTCACGCGCTTGAGTTCGCGCTCCATGATGCCGAGTTCGGGCGGATAGCGCTCGTCATCGGCGGAGTTGATGGCCAATACCGGCGCCTGAATGCGCTCGAGACCCGGCGCCGCATTGTAATCGCGCGAAGAGTCCCACTGGTAAAGGAAATCATTGGCATCTGCCGTGAAAGGCGCGGCCAGCCGGTCATCGACCAATTTGTCCGCCGTTTCGCGCGTGGGTGCGGCGTTGTAATAAGGCCTGCGATCCGCCACTGGTGGTGATACCGAAGAACACATTGGCGAATTTCAGCCAGCGGGGCTGCGCCGTGTAGTTGCCGTCCTTCCACTCCGGATCCTTGCGCACCGCATCGATCAGCATGCGCCGCGTCAGCCAATTGCGTCCGGCCATCTCGGTTGGCTGCGAGGCCATCGGCACCAGCGCGTCCATGAAATCCGGATAGGCGGCGCCCCACATCCAGACCTGCATGCCGCCCATCGAATTGCCCAGCACCAGGCGAAGATGGCGAATGCCCAGCCCTTCGGTCACCAGCCTGTGCTGCGCGGCGACCATGTCGTCGTAATTATATTGCGGGAACTTGGCGCGCAGGCCGTCGGAGGGCTTGGACGATTTGCCCGCCCCGATCGCATCGGGGAGGATGATGAAATATTTGCTGGCATCGAGCGGCTGGCCGGGACCGAACAACTCACCCGCGAAGGCAGGCGTTAGCATGCCGGTGCCGGAGCCGGCGGTGCCGTGCAAAACGAGCACCGGCTCTCCCGAGGGCTCGCCGATGGTGGTGTAATGCAGGCGAAGTTCGGGCATGACCTCGCCTGTGTGGAAACGGAAGTCGCGCGCAATCCAATCGCCTTCCTTCGGCGCGGGGTAGTCCGCAGCCTCGACGGGAACGGCGACGAGCGAAAGAGCCATCGCAAAAAGCCATGAATGGGAGTCTGCTTGGAAAATTCATATCAACCTTCCTGGTTCATGTTCTTGCTCGCGCAAGTTTGATATGCTCGGAAAAGCCACCTTTTGCCGTCACGGGTCGTTAACGGCGCTGGTGTCTTTCCCGAAACCTCTTCGGTCAATCGATAGCTCTGCTGCGGCGGGATAGTGGCGCGCTGCCTCGCACAGCGCGCTCCAAAGCCGACCCCCGAATGATGCTTGCAAGATCGCTACAGCGCAACGGAAAGCACGAGCGGGACTTCCCGGCAGGTACCGCGACCAGCAGGTCCCATTGGCGCTCGTTCTCGCGACGGCCTGAATTTTCGTGTAAGGGCGGTTTCGTGACGCAGTCATGATGCGTCGGTCAAGACGTCAGGGAAGTGGGCGAAGGCTTACGCCACGGGTCCGCGTATGTACTCTGCGTTCTTGCACGTGAGGGATGGAGGTTTCGATGCTATACGCCCTGCTCTGCTACAATTCCGAGGAAGTTGTTACCTCCTGGACGAAGCAGGAGGACGACGCCGTCATGGCGCGGCTCGATGTTGTACACCGCAAGCTCGCCTCCAAAGGGAAGCTCGGCCCGGCGGCACGCCTGCAGCCGACGACTGCCGCGAAGACCTTATGGAAAGGCGGCGATCCGTCGCTGGTGACCGATGGGCCCTACGCCGAAACCAAGGAGCAGCTGCTTGGCTTTTACCTGGTGGAATGCGCAACGTTTGATGAAGCCGTGGAGATTGCCCGCGAGCTCGAGCAAGCCAATCCCGGCGTTGGCGCTTACGAGATTCGGCCGCTTTCCCTGTTTCTGACGGGAAATCTGCAAGAGACGGCGCCGGAAAACAAGGCCGTCGCTGACCGCGGGTTTTCCATTGGCGGCAGCGGTTCGGGGGCACGCACCGCGTAGCGCGTCTGCACGACGCTGTTCAGCTAAAACACGGTGCTGTATGCTTATCCTGCGGCAGCGACACCGGAACAACTTATTCAGCCTGGTGTTGAGTTGGCAAGGCACCAATGGAGTTTCGCGTCGTGGCGCCCAGGGCAAATTGGAAAGGTTTCATTAAGATTTCCGGAGCTCACCATTCCGGTGGCGCTCTACTCTGCTGCGACGACCTCGGAGCGCGTCGCCTTCCACACGATCAATCGAAAAACCGGTAACCGGGTGCGCCGGCAATTCTTCGACGAGGAAACCGAACAGGCGGTCCCCAAGGAAAATCAGGTCAAGGGCTACGAGATCAGCCAGGGTCAGTATGTCATCCTCGAGCCGAAGGAGATCGAGGAGGCCATCCCCGAAAGCGACAAGACGATCCGCATCGAAGCGTTTCTGCCCTCCGCCGAGGTCGACACTGCCTATTTCGACAAGCCTTATTTCCTGACGCCCTCGGGGAGTATCGGCGATGAAAGTTTTGCCCTGATCAGCGAGGGCATGCGCCGGAAGAATGTTGCCGCGGTCGGTCGTGCGGTGCTGTTCCGTCGCCTCCGGACGCTGCTTCTGCGCACGGAAGGCCCGTTGCTCGCCGCGCATACGCTTCACTTCGATTATGAAGTGCGGCCCGCCTCGGAGATCTTCGACGACATCCCCGAGCTGAAAATCGAAGGCGAGATGCTCGATCTTGCCAAACACATCATTAAGACGAAGGCCGGCAAGTTCAATCCACGCGAATTCGACGATCGCTATGAGGAGGCGCTCGCCGAACTGGTGAAGGCCAAGATCGCCGGCCGGGAATTCAAGGCTCCGAAGCCGCCCAAGGAGACGAAGGTCATCGACCTGATGGACGCGCTCAGGAAGAGCGCTCAGGCGGCCGGTGAACCTGCCCCTAAGGCGAAGGCCGGCAAGAAGAAGAAAACCGAGGCAGCGCCGCGCCGCAAAGCAAGCTGATGGCACTCACCGCCTACCGCAAAAAACGTGATTTCCAGACGACGCCGGAGCCGCGCGGCAAACGGGCAAAGTCCGCCGCTGGCGACAGCTTCGTCATCCAGAAACACGCCGCCCGCCGGCTGCATTACGATTTGCGGCTGGAGATGGATGGGGTGCTCAAGAGCTGGGCCGTGACCAAGGGGCCGAGCCTGGTTCCTGGCGAGAAGCGCCTGGCGGTCCATGTCGAGGACCATCCGCTGGACTATGGCGGCTTCGAAGGCACCATCCCCAAGGGCGAATATGGCGGCGGCACCGTGATCGTCTGGGATCGCGGGCGATGGACGCCGGTCTACGACGCCAAGAAAGGCTATGCCAAGGGGCATCTGGAGTTCGAGCTGCATGGCGAAAAGCTCCGTGGCCGCTGGCACCTCGTGCGAATGGCCAAGAAGCCGCGCGACAAAAAGGAAAACTGGCTGCTCATCAAGGCCGATGACGAGTACGCCCGCAGCGATGATGATCCTGACATCACCGAGGAGCGGCCGGAATCGGTGAAGACCGGACGTGTGGTCGAGGAGGTCGAAGGCGAGGCGCCGGGCTGGTCTTCGAAGACCGGGAAAATCGACAAGCCCGCGGGCGTCAAGCTGCCGAAGGGCGCCAAGAAGGCTGGCTATCCCGGCTTTATCGAGCCGACGCTGGCGACGCTGAAAAGCGGTCCCCCGTCAGGCACGAGCTGGCTGCATGAAATCAAGTTCGACGGCTACCGGCTCCAGGCGCACATCCGATCCGGACAGGTCAAGCTTCTGACCCGCAGCGGCCTCGACTGGACCGCGAAATTCGGCAAGCGCATTGCCGCAGCATTGTCGGATCTTCCGATCCGGGACGCCATCATCGACGGCGAGGTGATCGTCGAGGGCGCCGCCAATGCGTCCGCTTTCTCCGCGCTGCAGGACGCTCTCTCGGCCGGGCGAACCGAGGGCATGGCGTTCTACGCTTTCGACCTGCTTTACCTCGACGGTCATGACCTTCGCCCGGTGCCGCTCATCGAGCGCAAGGCTGCCCTGCACACGCTCATCAACGGTGCGTCCGCCGTGTTGCGCTATAGCGATCATTTCGAGGAGGACGGCGAACTCGTTCTGCGCCATGCCTGCCGCCTGAGCCTCGAAGGCGTGGTTTCCAAGCTTCGCGACGCGCCCTACCGCTCCGGACGCGGCAAGGATTGGATCAAGTCGAAATGCTCCGAGCGCCAGGAGTTTGTCGTCGCCGGATATGTGCCGTCGAGCGTGTCGAACAGCGCGATCGGGTCGCTCATCCTCGGCTATTTCGAAAAGGGCAAGCTGGCCTATGCCGGCCGCGTCGGGACCGGCTACAGCAATAAGGTGGCCGCCGAGCTATTCGATCGCCTGGAAGGCATGCGCATCCCCAAGAGCCCGTTCTGCAAGAAAGCTCACGGCCGAGGAAGCCCGGCAGGCGAAATTTGTCCGTCCGGAGCTGGTCGCGGAAGTGGAATTCCGCAGCTGGACCTCCGACGGGGTCGTGCGCCACGCCGCATTTCGGGGCTTGCGCGAAGACAAGCACGCCGAGGAAGTCGTGCGCGAATCCAAGGGAACAGCGATGCCTGCACAGCAGCCCGCCCCGGCTATCAAGCTCACCCATCCCGACCGGCTCTACTGGAAGGATGCCGGCGTCACCAAACAGGGGCTCGCCGACTATTATTCCGAGGTCTGGCCGCGCATGGCGCCGTTCATCGTCAACCGGCCGCTCGCGCTGGTGCGCTGTCCGGACGGTGTTGGCGGCCAGTGCTTCTTCCAGAAGCATGCCTGGCGGGGTCAGAGCAAGGACATCCTCACGGCCCATGACCCGGAGGACGACGAGCAGCCGATCATCGCCATCGACAGCCTGCCCGGCCTTATCGGTCTGGCACAGGGCGGCGTCCTCGAAATTCACCCATGGGGATCGCGGCTCGATGATCTGGAAAAACCCGATATGATCATCATGGATCTCGATCCCGGCGACGGCGTCGAATGGACGGAGATCATCGAGGCCGCGGGCGAAGTGCGCGAGCGGCTTCGGAACGCCGGGCTCGAAGGCTTCGTCAAGACCTCCGGCGGCAAGGGCTTGCACGTCGTTGCGCCCTTAAAGCCGTCCGCCGAATGGGACGAGGTGAAGGCCTTCACCAAGGCGCTCGCCGACGCCATGAGCGCCGATAGCCCCGAGCGCTTCGTCGCGACCGTCACCAAGTCCAAGCGCAAGGGCAAGATCCTGGTCGACTATCTGCGCAATGGACGCGGCTCGACGGCGGTCGCGCCCTATTCGACGCGGGCACGGGCTGGCGCTGCGGTCTCCATGCCGCTGGATTGGGCCGAACTCAGCCCTGCGATCGGACCGGCCTATTTCACGGTCAACAATGCCCCGCCGAGGCTTGCCGCCCTGGACGTCGATCCATGGCAGGATTTCTGGAAGGCCGCTGTGCCCCTAAGCGTTGGGAAGAAGTCAAAGCGCGCTGCCGCGTAGCGGACTGCTGTAGAGCCGTCAGTGCAAACGCTCGGCCCAAAATGCCTTGAGCCGCGGGTCCTGATCGACGCGCCGGACCACTTCCGTCATCTTCGGCGCTTCCGCGTAAAATCGCTCGCGGCGCGGTCCCCAGTGGGACTTCGAGCGTCACATAGAGATCCAGCACCGACAGTTCATCGCCGAGCAGATAGCGGCCAGGGCTTATCTGGGCGTCCATGACGCGCCAGCAATAGGCGATGCGTTCGGCAGTGCGCTCCATGATCACGGCTTCCTGCGCCTTCTCGGCGGCAAGCCGGCTCGGATCGTCTCGCACCCAGACCAGGGCGTAGATTTGCGCCGAGACAAAACTCATCCAGCGCAGGAATGCCGGCCGGCGAGGATCGTCGAGACCTGGAGACATGCGCGCGGCAGGGTGGCTGTCGGCGAGATGGATGAGGATCGCGGCGCTCTCGGTCATCAGTTCGCCATTCGGCAAGATCAGTGCCGGAACCTGCCGCATGGGGTTGACACGCGCCATCTCCTGTTCGGATATGTCGCCGGCCTTGGGGTTCTGCGAGGGCGCAGGCTGTATCAGTTCATAGGGCTCGCCCAGCAACAGCAGCGTCGCTTCTACCGCGACGGAGCCGCTGCCTTTCTGGCCATAGACTACAAATGGCTTCGTCAATGCTCCTCCCGCAGGACTGTTTGGCGCGCGAACGGGTTTTGCGCCCCCACGAACGCGATGACGCGGACCTCACCGCCCGCCCTTCTTCTTCTCCGCCGCGAGTGATTTCTTCAGCGCATCCATGATGCTGACGACGTTGGCGGGCGGCTCGGGCTCCTTCTCCGGCTTCGCGGCGGTTTTCTTGCCCTTCTTCTTGCGCCGGCTCTCGATGATCGCCTTCAGACGGTCCTGGACGGGATCGTCGACCATCGACGGGTCCCATGGCTGTGAAAGATCCTCGATGAGGCTCTCGATCAGCGCCACGCTCTTCGGGTCGGGCTTTTCGAGCTTGATGTCGCCGAAATAATCCTTGGGATCGCGGACTTCGTCACCGTAGCGCAACGTCCAGAGCACGATGCCCTTGTCACGCGGCTGCAGCATCACCGCCCTTTCGCGGCGATAGAGCACAAGCCGTGAGATGCCGACAGTGTCGGTCGCTTCCATTGCGTCGCGAATGACCGAGAACGCCTCCTGCGCCACGTCGTCGTCGGGCAGCAGGTAATGCGGCGTGTCGTACCAGATCCAGTCGATGGAATTGGCCGGCACGAACTTATCGATGTTGATGGTGCGGGTGCTCTCCAGGCCGACGGCTTCGATCTCCTCGTCCTCGAGGGTGATGTAGTGGCCCTCGTCCGTCTCGTAGCCTTTCACCTCGTCGTCGTCTTCGACCCGCTTGCCGGTCTCTTCATCGACATAGCGGCTGCGCAGGCGATTGCCGGTCGCGCTGTTCACGGTATGGAACCGGACTTTTTCGCGCGCCGTCGTCGCCGGCGTCATCGATACCGCGCAGGTGACCAGCGAGAGCTTCAGATAGCCTTTCCAGAAGGTGCGCGGCGCCATGCCCGACTCCATAGCTGATCATGGCGAACACCTGGACGGAATTTGTGTTCCAATATGGGCGTGATCCCCGCGAACAGCGGCGAATCCCACCCTTCACTTCCAGTGCTCGACGGCTTAATTGTAGCACGATACGGAGTATCCTTCAGCCGCCGGCCAATAAGCCTGACACCTGCCGGTGCGGGAACGGTTAGGAGTTCATTAAAATGGCAAAAGCTGCGAAGCCGCGCATTCTGATCGGTGTCGGCGGATGGACCTATGAGCCGTGGCGCGGCACGTTTTATCCCGAGGGTCTGGCACAAAAACGAGAGCTGGAATATGCCAGCAGCAAGCTGACATCCATCGAGATCAACGGCACCTATTACGGGTCGCAGAAACCGGCAAGCTTCATCAAATGGCATGATGAGACGCCTGACGGCTTCGTCTTTGCGGTCAAGGGCCCGCGTTTCGCGACGAATCGGCGGAACCTGGGCGAAGCAGGAGAGTCGATCGAGCGCTTCTTCAGCAGCGGCGTGATGGAGCTGAAGGACAAGCTCGGTCCGGTCAACTGGCAATTCATGGCGACGAAAAAATTCGATCCGGAGGATTTCGAAGCCTTTCTGAAACTCCTGCCGAAAACGGTCGGCGGCAGGCCCGTCCGCCATGCGGTTGAAGTGCGTCACCAGAGCTTCGCGGTGCCGGAATTCATCGCGCTCGCCCGGAAATATCAGGTTGCGATCATATGTGCCGGCGATTTCGAGTTTCCGCAGATCGCTGACGTCACCGCGCCATTTGTTTACGCGCGCATCATGGGAACGAGCGACGCCGAGCCGAACGGCTATTCCAGCAAAACTCTCGACATGTGGGTCGAACGCGCCCGGCGATGGGCATCCGGCGGAACCCCGGCTGACCTCGAAACGATCGCGCCCCAACAGGAGAGCAAGACCGGCCGGGACGTGTTCCTCTACGTCATCAGCGGCTTCAAGGAGCGCAATCCCGCCGCTGCGATGGCGCTGATCGAGCGCCAGGATAAAACGGCACCTTGAGCCGCGGCTCCGGCAGCCATTTCAGCGCGCGGGCTGGCGCGTCACTGCATCCTAATCGCAGGCTTCAAAATGATGCGCGGCCTCCGTCAGGGTGCATGGCTCTCCCAACAGAGACCGCGCAATGCGGCGCTCACCTTGCCCTCGGGCACTGCGATCGCCCTTATTTCAGGCCATCGTCATCGCCGCGATTGAACTGATAGTTCAGACCCACGGTAATTGCGTCGACGGTCGGCGAAATTTCGGAATTACCTGTGAGTTCGGACTGCCAACTGGGCTTGTTGGGGTTGAATTTATCTATCCCGTGATAGCTCGAGGACACGCTGCCGAAATCGAAATGCTGATATTCAAGTTTGAGGGACAGGGACGAACTCAGCGCGTATTCAGCGCCAATCCCGACGGTCCATCCCAAGAGCGTTTCGTTTTCATCAAAATCGAAGGTGGAGGGGCCGCAATGTCCTGGTACACGCGTTTGCCCCCTCATAATGCGACTTGGTTTCGACATTCAGGAATGCCACGCCCCCTTTTAGGTAAAGCAGCGTTTTGTCGTCCGCATAGCCGACGCGCGCGGTGAGGTCGCCATACAGCCCGCCCGATAGTGAATAGGTCGCGCCGATTTCGTTGGCAGGATCGTTCGCTGGCGTCGGCAGGTCGAAATATTTGCTTCCCGAGACGTCGAGATAGCCGAGATCGGCCTCGACGCCATAGACGAAATTGCCGTGCTGGACATTATAGCCGAGCTGCACGCCGGCGATCACGCCGGTTGTGCCGAAGCTGTTTTCGGCGTGAGGATCGGCATTGTAGACGTAGGTGTCCGACACATCGATGTCGGTCCGCGCGCCGCCAACATGGACACCGAAATACAGGCCGGTCCAGATGGGAGCCGGAGTGTATTCGTAAGTTGGCGTATCTTTCAGGGAAAGGTCGGTGGCGAGCACCGCATTCGGCAAGCCAAAACACGCCGCAAATGCCGCGGCAAACGCAACTCTACTCATACTCCCCCCAAGCAACTGACTGCCGCCGAACCGGCGCCCCCCGGCGCAGGTGGTTCGGCGTTAACCTATTACAGCGCAATTTAGCAGGCGGCGCGATACGTCAGTGCCATGCCCGGTTACTTTCGCCAGATGTGTGGGAAGATAGAGACAATATTAATCGAGTCAAAAACCCAGGACGACAATCCTGGGTTGTATTATTTTCAGTAATCGCATCCTTTGGATTTCGCAGCCGGAGCGGTTCGAGTGCCCGTCACGGCTGCAGGCAGAGGGCCAGGACGAGCCCGGCCCTCTGCTCTTGGGTTTAGCGCAGGCGCAGACTGTTCGGACGCCCGCGAAGTCCTTGGCCGAAGCTCGGCTCTCTGGAACTTCTGGAACCGCTGCAGGCGCTCCAATTTCGGCGGTTTGCGCGTGCAGTTCGGCGGCCGGCCGACCATACCGGAGGGGCACTTCCGAATGATCGGATAGCACCGCGGCGGCTTGCCGCTCATGCCGGACGGGCAACGCTTCGGGATTTTCCGGCAGTTCGGATATTTGCCGACCGTGCCCGCGGGGCAGACCTTCACGATCTTCTCGCAGTTCGGCCAGCGCCCGATCGTCCCTTTCTTGCACTTCGGCGGATCGACGATCACCTTCTTGCAATTGGGGAACACACCGCGCGTACCTTCGGGGCACTGACGGCGGACGCATTGATCGCCGTTCCACACCAGGCTGCCGGGGCAGACGCAGGTGCTTCCGCGACGCACGCGCCCATCCGTGCATTCCGGCGTCGAACCGTCGGGCTTGTCCCGGCAGTTCGGATACGTTCCTACCGTGCCTGCAGGGCACGTCGGATCGATCGTCCGGCAGTTCGGGTAGTTGCCGACCGAACCGGGTGGGCATTTCGGGTCGGGCTGGCGGCAGTTCGGATATTCGCCGACCATGCCGGGCGGGCAATCCGGATCGTCATCCGTGACCGGATCGCAATTCGGATATCTGCCGACGGAGCCTGCCGGGCATAGCCGAACCGGCGGCAGGGTGATCCCGATCCGGTCGCAGCTATCGCCACCCCAGCGGAAGCCGGGCGGGCAAGGCGTGCTGGGTTCAGGCGAGTAGCAATAGGCCCTGCCATTCGCCAGAAGCGGCTGGAAGTTCAACACCGACGACTCCTGATCGTTGCCGGCGTTGGTATTCTGCACGCTGCCGCCCGGTGCATGCAGAATCTGGGCGGTGTTCGTCAGCGAGCAGCCTTCATATTTGCTCGGATCGACGAACACATACATTTGCAGGAACACCTTCTGCCCCGGCTTTATCGTGGTCGCCGGATGTGTGCAGGTGACCGAAGGCGCGTTGCCAACACAGTTCCAGACGCCGCCTTGTTCCTGCATGGTAGCTCCGGATGCAGCAGGCGGCAGCCAGTCTTTCACGACGACCTTGCCGGTGTAATCGGCATTGCCGACATTCGTCACGTCAACGATCCACGGGCACCTCCACTGCCCATTCTGGGCGTTGCAGCCGACAGCCTGCGCACCCCATTTGTGCAACCGCAGATCGGTCGGAGGCTGCTTGCAGATTTCCTCCGGCACGAAGGCTGTATCGCCGGCAATGTCGTCGCCAGGGTTGTTGTTTATGGGACTGCCGGGGGCAGGCCTATAAATTTTGACGACATTCGGCAGCCGGCACAGCTTCTCCTTCACCAAGTCCTCGGCGAACTTGACTTTGAGCTTGAGAGTCACGGTGCCGTTGACGGGGATTTCAACGACGGGATGCTTGCACTTGGCGCCGCCTCCGCCGCCGCCCATGCCCTCACAGGTCCAGGGGTCGTTCCATGTGGCGTCGAGAGGTTCGGCGGGGAGTGCCTCGTCCAGCTCGATCACATGGTTGTAGACGCCGGGACCTGTATTGGTGACCACGATATCGTAGGTGCACCACCAGCCGCCGCCGTGCTTTTCGCACAGCTTCGGATTGGCTTTCTTCTCGATCTTCAGGTTGCTTTCAGGCTTCTCGCAGAACTTCGGATCCAGATTGACCGTGACCTGGTCCTTGTCGTCAGCGGCATGGATGTTCTTGGGCGCACCGAGAGGATCGTCGATCCTCGCTTTGTTGGTGAGCTTGCAGCCCAGCGCCTTCGCATCGGCGGCGCTGCCTTCCACCTGTACGCCCACCGACACGCTGTCTGCAGAAGGCGGATTCTTGGCGAGGTTGACGGCATTGTCGGTTGTACAGATTGCGGTGGTGCCCCCGTTGATGGTGTTGCATGTCCACCCGGCTTCACCGGCCTTGACTGTGGTGCCGGCAGGGACGTCGTCTCTGACCGTGATCTTGCCGTTGAACGGTCCCGGTCCGGTATTCGTGACCGTGAGCTTGAACAACCTGCACCAATCGTCGGTGTGAAGGCAATTCGGCATCGGCGGCTCGCTTCACGATCTTCAGGTTCGACTGCGG
The DNA here is from genome assembly GCA_963842775.1 of uncultured Alphaproteobacteria bacterium. Taxonomy (GTDB): domain Bacteria; phylum Pseudomonadota; class Alphaproteobacteria; order Rhizobiales; family Rhodomicrobiaceae; genus R-RK-3. The sequence goes on from CAWJHQ010000004.1 coordinate 306,625, forward strand.
GGGCTTGTCCTCGCAGATGTGGGCCGGAACATTCGCGATCGCACTGGCCTTGTCGTTGGTGGGGTCAGTGTTCTGCGGGCTCGGGCTAGGAGCTTCGATGATCTCGGCACGGTTGCGGACTTTGCAGCCGAGCTCCTTGGCCCGCTGTTTCGTCAGGTCGATCCGGACAATGAACGAGACGTCATCGCCGGGGTTCGGCAGGTTCGCATTGGGGTATGTGCACCTATGCGTATTTCCAGCAAGCGGACAGTTGTTGTTCCAGCCTGCGGGCAAGCTGAACAGCGCTGTCGTGTTGTTGGGGATGATGTCGTCGACGACGATGTCGCCATTATACGCGCCGAGGCCCTGGTTCTCGACCCTGACCTTGTAGCCGCAGCGGACGCCGCCATTATGCTCGAAGCAATCGATCACCGCTTCCTTGTAGATCTTCAGGTCGGTCTTCTTGCCCGGTTTGCAATGCTGAGCGGGAATGTTGGCCGAGGCGAAGTCGATGTCATCCGTCGGGTCGCTGTTCCAGATGCTGCCCGGAGGCGCCCATTCAATGCGCGCGGCATTGGTCAGATGACATTTGTCATAGGCTTTCGGCACCCAGGCATAGGCCGTCAGATCGACGCTCCAGGTCGGGGCCAGGAATACGCCGAAGCGCACGCAGCGATTGTCCGAGGCACCCACCGACCAGCAGGTCCAGGGCGGCTGTGGGGCAAATCCCATCAATGCTCCGGCCGGGGTGGCAGGCAGCCAATCGCGCACCAGGATCGGGCCGAAATAATTATCGGGGCCGGTATTGGTCACGCGGATCTTATAGCGGCACAGCCAGCCGTTCGCCCATGGCAGGCAGGTCTTGGGATCGGCCCGCTTGACGAGCTTGAGATTGGTCTCGAACTCATATTCCGGGGGATATTCCGGCGGGAAGTCCGGCGGCACGTCGCCAGGCGGGCAAGATGCCGGGCGGCAATTGGCCGAAGGTCTGAACGCTGGCAAAATCGGGCGCGCCTTCGCAGGGCTGCCAGATCTCCACATCGCCCGTATGGCCGGCCTTGGCGGCATCGCCGAAGAAGCCGTCATAGTCGGCGAAGTAGGATTGCTGCGGCGGCACATTCTGCGGACGCACGAGCGAAACGGCGTTGCCCTGCAGGCCGTGCACGTCGGCTTCGCCTTCGCCCTCGCCGCCTTCTGCGACGGTGCTCTGGCGCAGACGGTAGCCGGTCGACCACAGCATCTCGCCGCAGACGCCGTAACGCAATGCGCCGGTCTCGTCATGCGCGGTAGCCAAGCGCAATGCCGCCTTCAGCGTGGTTATGCTCCGGCGGCAATCCGATCGCATAGCTCTCGGGTTCGGCGACCCAGACGCTCTCCGTCGCCGGATTGTCGGGTTGCTCGCGGACATAGCGCGCGACGGCCGATTTCTCCGGCTCGGCAAACAGCGAATAGTCGTAGCTGCCGCGCTGATGGCCGCGCTGGGCGATGTAGAGCCGGCCCTGCTTGTCGAACAGCATGTCGGTGATCGGGCCTTCGCCGGGGAGACCTTCGACGTTCAGCTCCCAGCGCGCGTCCTTGTCAAAGCCCTCGGCAAATGCCGATGGACCAGACCTGACCAGTCTACCGCGTAGTAAAGCCGGCCGTCCTGCACGGCGAGACCATGAACGCGGCGCTCTTCCTGCGTGTAGCCCCAGCTTTCGGGGTTCTCGCTGTTGAACGCGGCGTTGCCGATTTCCGCTTGCTTGCCGTTGTCGGGCACCGGGGCGAGCCCCTTTGCCGGGCGGCCATCAAGGCCATGATCGAAGCTGTCGATGACTTCGCCGCCATTGCCGAGGCGGTAGATCAGGCCTCTGTCGAGATCGGAGGCGAAGAATTGGCGGGTTGCCTTGTCGAACACGATATCGCCGACGCCGGGACCGCTATTGTCCGGCAAGGTCGCGAATAGCGACACGGCGCCGGTCTGGCCGTCCACTTTATAGATGGAGCCGGGACCGCCCGTCAGGTCGGTGCCGAACTGGCCGGCCATCCAATCCGCGCCCGGCTGACCGGACTTGACCCGCTCCGGCCATCCATCGCCGTCGGCGTCGGGCGTGACGATGTTCAGGCCGTAGGCGGAGGTTGCGCCGAGATAGATGCTCGGCACCTTGGCGCCTTGGCCGTCATCGAGCGCCGTCGCGAAGACTTGCCCGATCTGGCTCGCCTTGAGTTGCAGCTTGGCGGGGGTGGAAATGAGTTGCCCGCTGGGCGCGCCGCCAGGAACGGCCAGGGACAGGATCTGCGCCGACGGCCCGTTCTGGTCAATGAAGAACTCGTCCAGCGGATTGGCGCCCGGCTTCAGCGGGACATTGGAGGGCTTGATGCCGGAAAAGCCGGTCACGACGGCGTCGCCGCGGCCAAGCACGCTATCCTGCGCGTAAGCCTGGGAGAACGAAGCGGCCAGGCACAGCATGAGCCCCGCATTTGCGAGACGCCGCAGGAGCGATTTGTTGCGTGAGGGCGGCGGCGAAGCGGCGATTGCCGCGGATGTCGGGTCGCGTCCCGGTGGGCGGGAGGGACGATTCTGTGCACGCGGCCGCACGATCCGGCCGCATATCTTCTGCATTCCGGCGCAGTCGAACATGGGGACACCTCTGATGTCAGGGCCGAGCGGAATGCTGCGGCCTCTGACAGTGGTCGCGGCGGCGGGGCGCGCGGTTCAGAGGCGGTATCAAAAATTACAAAGTTTATGCTGCGGGCCGGTTGCGATGTCGGGTCCGAAGCTTGGGCTGCAGGAGACCTGCTCGATGTGGTTGAGGTCTAGTGAATAGGGCGGGAGGAAGAGGCAGCTTTGCGCCGACCGGGCTGGCAATGTGCCCTATGTCTAACGGCATTTGCTGCGCAAAAACGCCTGATCATCCGACGTGAGATCGCCGAGTTGGGCTCGTTCAAGAACCTGGGCGCATTGCACCTTTTGTCGCTTGCGGTCCGCCGCGCTATCCTGTGCGACGACTGGCGGCGATGGCGCCGAAGCCGCCGGCGAAGGCTCGCGCTCAAGCGTTGCGGCGGGGCTGCTTTCCGGCGCGGACGCTACCGGGGCTGGTGGTAGAGCTGCTTCGATCGACTCTTGCGGCGCGGTCGCCGCCGGCACATTTCCGCCCGCGGGCAGCAATTCATCTGGCGGTGGCAGAGTGAATGAAGGTGGCGCGGGTGTCTCTACAGATGCCGGTTCTTCTTTCGTCGCCAAACTCTGCTCGGGTGACATGAACGCAGGTGTCTGAGGCGATGTGGGTGCCGGCGGATCGGGCAATCGTTCGACTGCCACAGGCAGTGGAGCAGGATTTTGCAGTGGAGCGGGATTTTCCAGCTTCGCGGAGGCCGGCGGGGTTTCGCGAAGCGCGACGGGTGCCGGCGCGGGACGGTTCAACGCAAACATACCGATAACACCGCCGAGGAAGGCGACGCCAATCGCCAGAGCGACGATACCCCGAATACGGTCCATCATCGCCGGAGAGAATACCGGCCGCCGTACTTTCGGTTCAGCTGGTATAGCCGGGCGAACCGCCGTCGGCGCCGGGCTGGACTGGAAGACGTGGATGGGCGCCGCCCGCCGCACTTTCGGTTCAGCAGCCGGTTCAGCCGGGGCAGCAGCAGCCGGTTCAGCCTGGGCCGCCGCCGCCGGGCCGGACTGGAAGACGTGGATGGGCGCCGGCATATTCTTGACGATCTGGTAACCGGTATCATGGAATTCCGTCGTGACTTTGCCGGCAACCTGCTCATGCACCCATTTGGAAATCGCAAGCCCGCCAGGCCGCGACAAGGTCTGAAGGCGTGCGGCAATATTGACGCCGTCGCCCAGCAGATCGCCGCTGTTTTCCACCACGTCGCCAATGCTGATGCCCATGCGGAACATCATGCGCCTGCCCGGCGCACAGTATTCATTACGAGCGCTCAGCTTATGCTGGATGTCGATCGCGGAGCGCACGGCTTCGACCGCGCTTTGAAATTCGGCCAGGACTGCATCACCTGCCGTATTGAAGATGCGACCGTTATGGGCTTCGACACTTGCTTTGAAAACGCCGATGGATGCAACCAGTTGCCGAAGCGCCTGCTCCTCGTCCTCCGCGACGAGTCGGCTGTATTCGGCCGCGTCGGCGGCCAGGATTGCTGCAATCTTGCGCTTCATGCTCTACCGATTTGCAACGGGTCTCGGCCAAGAGTACTGAATGTCAATCGCCTCGAACAGGCCGACGATATGACAAGCTATGCACGACCGGATTCTAAGAGTGGGCGCATCGCGACCATCACATTATAACCCACTCGGCCAGGATCACTCAACAATTCGGGGGGTTGAACCCAGCGCGACGGTCGCGCGCACCGTCTTGCGCTGCCGGTCGTCAGAAAATGCCGCCATCGCGCGCTATTTTTCCCGCACAACGCGAAATCCATTCGTGTAATACCGCACATCATAATCGTATTTGAAGCGCGCGGCCGTGCGAACGAAGCGTTGATCGTTGTTGAATGAGCCGCCGCGCAAGACCCGCTCGCGACAGTCCGCCTTGGTAAACGCGGAACCATCCTTGGGCGCAGTCTTATAATTGTCAGCCCAGCAGTCCTCGACCCATTCCGCGGCATTCCCGGCCATGTCGATGAGGCCGAAGGCATTCGGCGGAAAGGTGCCGGTCGCAACCGTCTTATTCAGTGGGGTCGTATTGCACCCCGCACAATTGGCGCGATCCTTTTCGACCGCGCTCCCCCAGTAATAAGTGGTTTTAGTGCCCGCGCGCGCGGCATATTCCCATTCCGCTTCGCTCGGCAGCCGGTATGCCTTGCCGGTTTTTCGCGATAGCCATGCCACATACGCTTTTGCATCATTCCAATCGAGATCGGAAGCAGGTCTCAGCCCTCGCCCCTGACCGCGGTCTCCCGGCCGGTATTGGCAGCCGCCTTCGCTCAGGCATGCATCCCATTCATCGAACGTCACCTCCCGTCTGCCCATGTAGAAGGGCTTGGAAATCGTGACATCATGAACGGGAGATTCAAAGGCGAACACCTCCGTGGAGCCCATCGACGCAGATCCCGCGGGAATAAGCATGAGCTCGGGACAAACCGGACAATCGCGTATCGGTGCGGCAGGCGCAGCCGGCGGTGATCCGACCAGATTGGGCGCAGCGGGCGCGGCGGCTGGTGCGGCTGGCGCTTTAGGTTGAAGCGCCGCCAGCTTTGAGCGCGCAATCGGGGCAAACTGCCCATTCGGATAGGCGCTGAGATAAGCCTGAAAATCCACCGCCGAAGTGCTGGTTTTTATGGTGTCCCAAAAGCCCAGCTCGATGGGGTCGGCCGGCTTCACATTGACCGGTTTGGCGGCGGCCGTACTCACGACCAGGTCCCCGGAAGGAGCCTCAGTCTGCCACACGCGCTGATCTTTGCCATTGATGCGAGCAACCGCTGCTCGCGTCCGCTCTATCACGTCGTCAAGGGCAAGATCCGGCGTCTTCATGGCCTGGACAAGCTGCTCGGCAAAAACCCTGCTGGCTTGCGGCGCGTTGCTCACAACTCTGCCTGGCGTAGTCGAACAGACGACCGGGATCCCTTTCACACTTTCGACGGCGGCAAGGCCGCGCAGACCGCCCGGCAGACGTTGCTGCCACGGATTTGCGCGGCTTGCGTCGAGGATGATGACGCTTCCGGACGCGCGTGACACGATGAGGGGATCGACGAAGAGGTCCAGATCCACCGCTTCGCGCCTGAGATCATCGGCGCCCCCGATTTTGGTGTCCAGCGCAACGAGATAGTTGCGTCCCTGGTACTGCACGGCGTGGCCGGAATAATAAATGATGCCGGCGGCCCCGCGTTTGAGGGTCTGGGCAAAGGTTGCAAGGCCGCGCTGGATCTCCTCTCTTCGCGCATTTTCCAGATAAAGAACGTTGAACCCACCCTCCCGCAGAACATCGGCGACCGATCGCGCGCCATCCACGGCGCTCTCCACGGGGGCATCCGCATAGGCCCCGATGCCAATGACGAGGGCCACGCGCGGGACATCACCTCTGGAAGCGGCCTCCTGGGCCTGTGCAAAGCCCGCAAAAACCAGCAGCACAAGCGCGGCCAGAAAAGGTGAGAGCTTCGACAGCATCGGATCACTCGGGCGCGGAGCTAACGAACATAGATCGTAATCTTCTTGGACATCACAGGGGGCACATGCGGAATATGCGCATGATCCGCCATAAGCAGTTGCAGCGTATGGGTGCCGGGCGTGAGCGTAAGCACCACTTCAGTTTGTCCATTACCAAGATGAATGTGATTATAATCTGAAGGGATTGGTTGATTAAGATCCATCTTATCGGCATCGACGAGAAGATGATGATGGCCGGTCAAGGGTTTCACGACGCCAGCAGGCGCGACGCCCAATCCGCGCAGGCCAAACTGGACGGTGAAACGCTGCGGAACGCGAATGCCGTCGAGCGGATAATGAAAATACACTTCCGCTCCTCTGGGCGACGCGGTGCGTCCCTGGCCGGCTGCCGGTGCAGCAGCCTCATGCACGCCATGGCTATGATCCTGTGCCAACGCCGCCATGGTGCTCAATCCCAACATGACAATCGTTGCGGCTAGTATTCTGTCCGCCTTCTTGATCAATTGCGTCCCCCCAAACGAGCTAATCATCATCATCGTCATCATCCTGCCTAAGCCGTGCATTCGAGTTCGCTCTGCGCTTCACCCGCGCTTGCTTGCGGGCAGCCTTCGGATAGCCAACCGTGACCTTAATCCTCGCCGACATAACGGGCGGGTCATGCGGCAGGTGCTGATCATCCGCCAGGATCAGCTGAAGCGTATGCTCCCCCGGCGTCAGGTGAAGCTTCACCTCCGTCTGTCCGGCGCCGAAATGCATGTGGCTCGGGTCGTTCGGTATTGGCACATCGAGGGGCGGGGTCTCTGAATCGACGATGAGGTGATGGTGCCCGGTATTGGCCTTGCTCACCCCGGCTGGCGCCACGCCCATGTTGCGGAGGCCAAATCGGATCGTCGACTTTGGATAGATCAGATCGCCGTCCCGAGGATAGACGAAATAAACGGCAGCATCTGGCGGAGATGGCTGGCGGCCGGAAGAAGCAGCCGCCTGCGCGGCGCCTGCTTCCGAAACGATGACCCGCACGACTTGGGAAGCGACCGGCGGATCATGCGGCACATGCTGATGGTCGCCCAGGAGGAGTTGCAATGAATGCTCTCCCGGCGTCAGCGTCACCTCCGCGCTTGTCTGGCCTCGTCCGAAATGGATGTGGTTCAGGTCGCTGGGAATCTCCCGGTCAAGGGCAGGAAGAGGTGTATCGATGAGCAGATGGTGATGACCGGTATTCGGTTTCTCCGTACCGGCTGGGGCAATGTCCATGCCGGAAATACCGAATTTAATGACGGACGTGGCTGTGAGCTTGGCGCCGTCCGTAAGATCGACAAAGAACACCTTGGCATCGCTCGGTGCAGGTGTACGGGTCTTTTGCACCGTCGCGGGATCGACGAAAACGCGAATGACGTCCGAAACCACGGGAGGATTGTGGGGGATGTGATCGTGATCGGCCAGGAGAAGCTGGAGCGTGTGGTTACCCGGCGTCAGCGGCAGCTCCACTTCGGTCTGCCCCTTGCCGAAATGGATATGGTTGAAGTCGCTTGGAATCGGCTTGTCGAGCGGCGGCAAGCCCGTATCGATCAGAAGATGATGATGACCCGCATTGGCTTTTGCTGTGCCTGCGGGAGACAAACTCATTCCAGAAAGACCAAAGCGGATCAGGGAATTAGCCGGAATTGTTTGGCCATCCTTAAGATCGATGAAGAAAACCTTGGCATCCTTCGGGGCGGGCTGGCGTTGTTGGGCCTTTGTATTCACAGCAAATAAGGACACAAAGGCCAGCATCAAGGCCGTCAGTTGGACACGCATGCTAAAGTGAACCATCATTCTCCCCACTCTACACGCCGAGCGCCTGCGATTATTATGAGCGATACGAAAATAATCACCCTCAACTACAAAGGGTACCAGACAGTCCCATTCTGACGCAAAGAGATGTCATAATGAGATCAAAATCAAGTGGGTGTTTACATGAAGTGTCTTTCCTATTCATGAGCCGCGAAGGCGTCGGTTTCCGTTCACCCCAAAACGTCCCTCAGAATCCAAGCGTCCCATGAAGAAATCACGATGACCGAATCTTCGGAAGGCGCGATATAATTGCAAAGCTGTAATCTAGGGAACAATCAGAGCCTGATTTTTCAGCTATAAAAGGTTTCACACTGAGACGCATCCCCCATTCGGGCGAGTTGCGGTCTCGTGAGCACGACTTTTCGGCAAAAGCACGGAGTATATGCATGGGCCGGCAAAATAATGTGATCTTGCGTGGCGCCGTGATCGCGGCGGCAGTTATGGTCTTTCCCCTCTGCGCGCAGGCTCAGGCCCCTGCGGCAAGCCCTCCCGCGGCACTGCGGCGCCTGCCGCACCGCCCGTACCTTTCGATACGGCCCTTCTCAATGCCGCGACCGCTTTGTTCTCCAAGGCGCTGCTTCCTCCCGGCGATGACAAGATCGAGCTTGTGATCGATCCGCTGATCGATGGCGTGAGCGGCGCACAATCGGCGGCCTCGCATCTCATGGAAAAACGCCTGACCGAGCTTGCACAGAAATCTTATCCCCGCTTCAAGGTGCAGCCATTCAACAGCGCGACGCTTGAGCGTGCGCCGGTGGTCTTGGTGGGCACTTTCACTGCGATCAATAATGCCGGGGACGCGAACGGAGCCCGTGACGCCTACAGAATTTGCCTGGCGCTTGCCGACCTGCGCTCGAAAACGATCATCTCGAAGGGCTTTGCCAAGGCGCTGCCGGATGGAGTTGATGCGACGCCGACGCCATCTTTTGCCGACAATCCGGTTTGGGCCGAAGATGCGGCGACCATTGCATACATAAAGACGTGCCAGGGAACAAAGGCCGGCGATCCGCTTAATCCTCTCTATGCCGAACGGATCGGGACGGCGTCGCTGATCAGCGATGGCATCTCGGAATATGACAATAAGCGATACCGCGAAGCGCTCGCCTTCTATCGCACGGCAATGCGCATGCCCGGAGGCGACCAGCTTCGCGTCCATAACGGCATCTATCTCGCCAATTGGAAGCTGACCCGGCGCGACGATGCGGCCCAGTCATTTGGCGAACTGGTTTCGTTCGGCTTAAAGAGCAGCAAGCTTGCGGTCAGGTTGCTGTTCCAGCCAGGCTCGACCCAGTTTCTCGGAGACCAGCAGCTCACCGCGCCCTACCCCATGTGGATCCAGCAAATCGCGTCCCGGGTGGCCCAGAGCAATACCTGCCTGGAAATTGTAGGGCACACCTCCACGACGGGTCCGGTACAACTCAACGAGCGCCTCTCCGTTCTGCGGGCACAGACGATAAAATCAACACTGGAGCAAAGCGATCAGCGGTTGGTTGGAAAACTGATCGCGAATGGCATGGGTCCGCGCGAAGCTTTGATCGGAACCGGGAAAGACGATGCGAGCGACGCTCTTGATCGCCGTGTGGAGTTCAAGGTTCTGAAATGCTGATCCTGCACCTGTGAGCCATGCTGTTGCATGGCTCCAGCTACGCGCATCGCCATGCCAGGATGTGCAGCCACCGCTGCCGGGCATGGACAACGATAACCGGTGGTGAGCAGGGACGGAACGCGCGCGATGGACAATAAAGCGATTGTGGAATTACTCGCTCGGACGCCCCTGTTCGGGTTGCTGGGCGAGCAAGACCGGGCAGCCGTCGTCGGGCGCATGCGGCGCGTTCAATTCGAGCCGAACCAGATGATCTTCTCGCGCGGCGATCCCGGCCGCGACCTGTATTTCGTGCTCGAGGGGCGGATTCGGCTGTCCGTCCTGACGGCCGAAGGACGCGAGCTGTCGTTCGATCACGCCGGCCCCGGACACGTATTTGGCGAGATCGCGACGCTCGATGGAGGCGAGCGTACTGCCGGCGCCACTGCGATCGGCCGCGTGCACGCAATGGCGCTGCCGCAAGAGGTGATGATGGAGCTGATCGAGCGCAATCCCAAGGTGGCGGCGGCCGCCATTCGTTTCCTCTGTCAACGCTTGCGGGAAACCGATCAGAAGTTCGAGGCCGTCGCCCTTTATCGTATCGAGGCTCGGCTGGCGCGACTGATGCTGTCGGTCCTGAAGCTGCAGGGCGTGATGCCGAAGGACGGCAAAGCCAAGCTCGATCTCGGCATGTCGCAGAGCGAAGTGGGATTGCTGATCGGCGCCAGCCGGCCCAAGGTCAACCTTGCGCTCACCACGCTCGAAGACATGGGCGCGATTACCAAATCCGGATCGGGCTATATTTGCGACCTTGAGGAGCTCAAGAGCGTGGCCGATTCGGAATAGGCGCCGGCAGCCACCGCGCTTACCAAGCCCGATGACTTTCGCGCTGACATCGCCTTCAGAGCGCGGGTACATTCATTCGGTGCGCATGGTGGCATGAGCCGTTGGCTCAATCGGAATAAAAAACCGCAGCATCGAGCTGCGGCTTTTATTGGGATGCAGGTTGCGCGAGCCTCTCTAGTCGAGGTCACCCCAGAAGTTTCCAGTCACCGCATAGTTCGCAGCGATCCAACCGCCAGCGAATCCTGCCCCGAAACCTCCAAGGAGCCCCAAAACGGCGAAGATGAGACCACCGTTGACCTCATCCAACTCGGCGTCCGTCAGGGCGCGTGCTTCCAAGACCTCGTTCTCACTGCCTGTCGCTTCCAAGTTCATTTCCATTCTCCGTTTGACAAATCAACCCTGCTCATCGTGAGCGGGCCTGGGTCATTCTCGCGGAAACGGGCGGATCCCTCTATTCCGCGGGGAACACCCTGCGCGATCGGCTGGCACGGCGTCGCACGGCTCATGGGCCAATGACGACTGCTTTGATGAAATTTTATGTCTCAGCGCCGCCAGATTGTTGACGCTGACGAGCGTGTAGGGATGCTCCGGGCCGAGCACGAAATGCATTAAAATGAAAGACGGGTGGTTGCCTCTTCTCGCCGCCGGAGTTCCAGTACAACCAATAAGATAAGGAGAACCCAGAAGTTCAGCCAGTGCAAAACCCAGATGGCGGCGAGGGCTCTGACCGTCAGGACAAGCCACACCGAAACGCTGATGGCCAAATGCGCAATCAAGCCTCGCAGAGCCGCGAGCGACCGCCATCCCATCACCGCAATTCCAAAGTTTACAACCGCAAGTAACGCCGCCGATGCGAACAATATTTGGGCGAAGAGGAGTTGGTTGGGCGCAATTGTGCCGGGAGACAGGGACCACAAATCGTCAGCATATCTTTCCAAAATAACGAGAAATCGGCCCCCATGCCAAAAACCTGAAAGGTCCCAGAGGCTGGCAACCGAGATTTCATCCTGAAGGCCGGCCAGCACGCCGGTCGCGATAGCCAATACGCCGCCGCAGGCGACAGCCAGGCTCCGGCAAAAGGGGATCGAGAACATGCCGCGATTGTCTATGCGCGCAACCAGATCGCGCGCGGCGTCGCTGACGAGCCACGGCAATGCGACGATCAATAAGAGATTTTCCGCAATGGCAACCATAGGCGACATTGGCGAAGCACGTTCCCCTGCCGGTAAAGCCGGTGGCATCCTGCGGAATCAGCGGGCTGCAGGTTAAGTCCGCCAGCGTATTTTCAGTCTTTTTTGTCGTCTTGCTGCGTCACGAGAATGGCTTCGATCTTTGCAATCCGATCCTCAAGGGAGGTCAGATCGCCCTTCTCCTCTTTCGCCATGTCATACGCATCGACCAGCATTTTATTTTGCTCTTCCTCAAAGCTGAACGGGTCGAAAAACACTTCCAGACCGGGCAGCGGGAAGACGTCCACATGCACTTCGCTGATGCGCATCCCACCGGAATATTCACCCGCCTTCAGGAGCCTGCGCAGCAGCAGCCCTTCAAAATAGCCGACCGGCCCCGGAGCTTTTTTCACGTAGGCTTCGACCTTGGCTTTGAACGCCTGCAGCTGTTCGGGGGTGAGGTCCTCTTCGTGCCGGAAGGTCACGGCCAGTTCCGGAATCATCCCGACGCCGACCTTGACGTCCGCCAGCACGAAGCCGCTTTCCTTGAGCAGAACTGAGAACTCGCTCGTGGGGTCGGCCCGAAGGTGGTTCTCGACGTGCTTTATGACGCTGATCGACCAATCCTCCATGGTGGAGAGGCCGTTGAAAGTGTGCGAGGCAGCGCCGATGGCCAGGCTAGCCGCAGTGCTTGTATTTGTGGCGATCCACGTGCCGGTGTCCTGGGCCGTGGATGCCGCGGCGCTGGATTTCGCGACGACCCAATCGCTCGTGTCCCGGGCAGCGCTCGCGGTCGCCGCCGCCCATTTTTCGATGTCCTGAAGCGCGAGCACGGCCCTGTTTGAACTGGACGCAATCCACTCGCTCGTATCCCGAGCCGCGCTCACCACACAATGCGAGCTTGCGGCGATCCATTGGCTCGTGTTCTGCGCTGCGATTGCCGCCGCGTTCGAGCTTGAAGCGATCCATTCACCCACGTGCCGAGTCACTTTCATGATCGGCTGTATTGTCGTTGTGTGAACGAAATGACCGATCCCATCCTGATGGGTTGCCGTTGGCTCGGTGGAGGGCTTGGCGAACTTGACCTCCGTCCCCTCGCCTGCGCCGGCGGCATTCGCGCCCGCTGTGATGGCGGCTTCGGACACAGGAGCGGTGATCTGCATCGCGCTCGGACCTGCCGCGATGGCGGTCTCTGTCACAGGGGCTACGATTTGCACTGCATTTGCGGCGGCGTATTGACTAACGCTCTGGGCAAGTGCCGGACCATGAGCGAGTAATGCGATGAGGGCGGCGACGGTCGTCGAAAGTGGGGGCGTCATGATCGAGCTCTCTCTCAGGGCAGGATTGAATCGACCGGTTCCGATGGGCGGCTGAGCTTCTGATGAACGCGGTTCAGGAGGTCCCGGCGGCGGATTTTATCCGGGAGCGTCCGGCGGTCGGACCAATCGGGCATTTCGGATGTATAGGGGATCAGAGCGGTCAGGTTCGATATTCCGGCGCTCGCCTGCGGCCAGAAAGAGGACCACTTTCGTTCCGACGACACGTCCGCGACGAAAGACGCCGAAAAAATCGCCAGTCCGACGGAAGCGCCAAATCCGATTTGAGATGACCGTCTCATGCCCCCCCATTTCAGGACCCGGGTTGAAGAGAAAGGTATCTTGCCTGTCAATGATTGCAGTTCTCATAATTTAGTTCTTGCAAGTTGGAGTAATGTATTGGATCAATTTCGCGCATAGAGTTCGTTGTTGTTAACTAACGCCCCATGATTTCAATATTCATGACGTTATCTGCTGCTCAGCGCCCGACATCGTCGGAGTCGATCTGTCCGCTGAGACGTGCGCGGATCGCCGAGAAGGACACACCCACGGCAAGAAGCGTCGCAATCGACGCAAGCCACATCACGGCAACAACTCCGTCGGCGGAGGCCCTCACAAAGCCGAGATCGACCAGCATGACATTGAACAGGGCGAGAAATATTCCCACCAGCAGCGCGCCGATCCACCTGATCGACCGCCACGTGCTCCTTATCAGAAACGCATAAGCCGCGATGAGCATGATTGCGGTAACGGCGACCATCGTCGCGGGCGCCTCGCCGCTTTGCGCCCAATGGAAGAAGGAGCGTCCGCCGGGATTGTAGGTCGAAAAAACCAGGAAGAGCGTGAACAGCCAGCGCAGCGCGAAGTTGATCGGACCAAACATCGATCTAGCCCTCGCGCGCTTTCGCTAGCGAAAGAAAGGGCTCCGGCGAGATCGAAACCGGACCGCTGAACGGATAGAGCAGCTGCGCCGACAGAACCATCATGGTGATGACCGAACTTGAGATCATGGTCACCAATATCAGGTGCACGAAAACGCTCGGCCCGCGCAGAAACCAGCCCGTGGTGATGGCGAGGAGAGCGCCGACGAGCAGCAGCTCGAAAATGATTTCGGCCAAGGCGGGATCCGGCGCGGCCGAGATCCGGTCGACGCGCCGCGTAATCACCTCGTCCAGCATTGTGGACAGGCGCATTTTGATCAATGCCCCATCGGAAGCGCCGCCCGCTGTCAGAACGGAGTTGTCCAGCTTGCGGAGCCAGGTCAGGGCTTCGGCGCTTTCGCCGCCATGGGCCATCAGGGGCCATTCCTTGACCGCAACCGTTTCGGAGTATCCCCGAGCGGCGGCAATGATCGACTGGCCGGCTTCCTCGCCCGCCAGATGCGCCTGGGCCATAAGCCGGCCCAGCGTTGCCGCTTCCTTCTGGACGTTCTGCTTGGCGTCGTTGAACTCGGAAAAGCCGTAGACGAGGATGAAGCCGAGCACGACCGCATAGATCTGCGCGGAGACCTGATTTTTCGTAGGGCCTACGGCGCTGGTCTCGGTCAGCCGTCCGGCGAAGAGGGCCCTGACGATCAATGTTCCCAGAATGGCGAAAACGATAATGGGCAGCAGCACGAGGATGAATGCCACGTCGAAAGATATGGAGCCGAGCCAGTTCAGAATATTCGTGGGGGCCATGACAGGGTCCGCTACTCGGGCTGATGTTGTTTTTGTTTGCTGGAACCGGACTCCCGATACCACCGCCGCGAACGCAGGATTCCGCTCCGCTTCGCTTTGAGCGAGGCGAGATCGCAGGCGGCTTTGACGAGGTTTTCGGCCTCTTCCCTAGCAATTTCGTTGTTGGCCAGACCCAGGGCGGATTCGACCATGAACTCGAATTTCTGTTTCGGGATGCTGTCCGAGTGCTTGCGCAATCCGCGGGCTATATCGAAGAGCGTGCGCTTGACGAGCGGACTCGGTTGAAAACCCGTCGCAAACGGCGGCCCCTACCAAATAGCTCTTGGCGTCGACAGGTCTCAGGCCGAGTTGAAAAATCGCATTGTCTATGATTTTCCACTCGTCTTCTTTGTTGAGATAGCGGCTTTCGGCAGCCCTAAGCCGCATGTAATCAAAAATTGTTGCACTATTGCCGGAACCGTTCCTGCCGCCATCCGCCGCGGAATTTCCGTTTAACATCTCGACCACGTTTCACCTTCACTCAAATTCGGAGATGCGCTTGAAATCTATCTTAAGTGAGCACCGCTAGTAATCGATCAACCTTAAATATCCGTGAAGTGTACACGATGTTCTGTAAGTCTTTACGTGGTGCTTATTATTCAAATTAGATGCATCTTTGAGTGTTCTAAGCTTCGTCAACTTATTGTCGTATTTTAAGTTCGCCCGCGGCGAATGATTCACTTTGATCTGCTACCGCACTTCAGTGAACACGGAAATTCGCCTGCGCGCCGGAGCCCGGCGGCGAGGCGGTTGCGAACGCAGCATCGCGGGACTTATTGGATGACTACCGGACAAGGCCGCCCCATGGATGAAGAGCGCATCAGGCGCGCATCGCGCGGCCTGCGCCCCGCCGTCACCATGCAGCCGACCATCGGCGGCGAGGCGGGCGAGCCGCTCGGCATCGTGATTGCCGAAGTCGTCTGCCCGGAAAAGGAAGAAAACGACCTGTTTGCAGGATTGGCAGAGTTCGTTCGGGCTGAACGGCCCGCGGAGAAAGCCGCAACGGACATAGCGCTGGAAAAGCTCCTGCACGAACTTGGCCTGAAGGGCCGCAAGCTGGGGGCTGACGCCATCGTCTCAACCCATTTCCACCTGCTTCGCGGCGTGCACACGGCGGGCCACAAGGTGCTCAGGATGACGGCCACCGGAACCGCGGTCGTCCTGCCGCCAGACAAAAATCGATCCGTAATGTCTTGATCGTTTGAAGGTAAAACATGCGCGTATTCAATAGATTGCCCGGTCTGAGCAAGGGGGCCGCTGCCCTGATCATCGGTGTGAGCGTGGCGGCGGCGACGGCACTTCCGCGGCAAGCTTGCGCGGAGTCCGCATTCAAGAACCTTGCTCAGCTGAATGCGGTCTATGTCGCCGATCCGGCCGCCGCCTGGTTCGAGAGGTGGGCGGAGGCCAACCTCAAGACGCATGACTGGCTCAATCGCCCCGACATCAAGATCAAGGCCGGCGGCGATCTGGTCGCTGCGGTTGCCGCCGACCCTTCCGGGATTGGGTTGCTTACGCGCGGCGAGTTGTCCCGCCTTCAGGCTGCGGGCGCTCCGCAGATCGTGGCGGTCTCAACCGGCGTTTCAATATGTGCAGCCCTCTCGGTGAACACAGCGCGCACTGAGGAGAATTTCGGCGATTTCGCTCTGAGCAGCGACACCATCGAAGCGTTCGCAACCGCGGACACGCTGGCCATTGCCGAGGCGCTCGTCGATGCGCATCGGTTCAAAGACCGGATAACATTGAAGGAGGTCAAAGCGGCTTCCGCCTTCGCCGAGCTCGCATCGGGAAAATCGGCGCTCGCCATATTGCCGGTTCTACCGGAGGCGCGGCTCGATGTGCCCGACAACGCGGTAAGCCTTCGCTCCATCGGAATGAGCGAGGCGGCGACCGAGGCGCTTCGAATGCGAGGGCTCAACCCTCGGGATTACCGCACATCATTCTTTCAGCAGCTTCCCCTGATCAACGGCGTCCGAACCGCTTGCGACGAGATCGTAATGATCAAATCGGCCGATACGACACTCGATCCAGATGTTTTCGCGGCTCCAGCACCTTTATGGACCAACCCGTTCACAGGGTCGGATCTCGAAAAACGTGTGCGCCAGGCATTGGACGCGTTGAAATCCCTGTGGGGAAAATCAGCGGAACATAGGGGTTAGACCATGGAGGGCTCGAGCGAGCTGCCTCCGGGAGAAGAGCGCAGCGATAACCCAAATTCTCAGAACCAGATCGTGCGTCGCGATCCCACCTCGAGGCGCCCGATCCTGGACTTTCTACGCGCCTTTTTTAGAGCCATCGCCGAAGCCGGAAAATCTGTAGCGCGGAATCTGTCCTTGCTGACCTATCTGAAAATATACGTCATTTCCGTTCGTGCCATCTCCATCATGGCAATTGGTCTGGTGGGCATTGCTGTATTTTTCGGGCCCATCGGCTTTACGGGGAACAGCTCCGGCAGACTGGATGCGATTGAGTTGGCGGTAAAACGCATTGAAACGCGCCTCGCCGCACCAGGCCTAAGCCGCACAGCTGTCGCGAATCCCACGACATTGCTCGTGGCAGTTCAATTTGTGACCGCGGCGGCCGAACGCTCCACTCCGTTTGATACCGCGCTCGCTGTAGCCATCAGCATGACTGGTGAACATCCGAAAATCGGCCCGCTTCTCGATAAGCTGCTTGTCGAAGCCGTCACGGGCGTTCCGAGCCTTGAGGACCTTCGCCGCGATTTTCAGGCAAAGCTGGCCGAATTCGAAACCAAGGGGATTGTCACGGATATTGGCGGAAGCACAGGCAGATCCTCTTTTCGATTGAGCCGGTTTTTGGGTTTGGCCGAGCCGGAAATAAGTGCCGAACATCGGGCAACTCTGCAAAAAGCGTCGGCGGATGTCGCCAATCAAAATCTGGGTCAGGCCGTGCAACTCATAGCCAAGCTTGATGGCCGGTTGCGCGAAGGTTTTGAAAGCTGGCGGGAGAAAGCTCAACGACGCGTTGCGGTCGATGCCGTCCTGGCCGAACTTCGCCGCGCCGCATTCATCGATCTTATTGACGAGGCGTCATGAAAAATCATGCCTCTGTCCGCCGAAAGCTGCCTCTCGCCAGCGTTGCGGCGCGATTTCTACTCGTCGCATTTTTTGTTTTTGCTACGCTAAACCCTTCCTACTATTCCATTTTGACATGGATAATCAGCGATTTTTCGCTTGTAAGCGCCAAGGCTTTTATTGCCTTCGGCTTGGCGCTGTCCTGGCTGATCTTGCTTCGCATGTCCATTGAAGGACTTGGGTGGCTCGGCTTGGCCTATGTGGGTTTCGCATTTCTGGTGATGGTATTGCTCGAAGTGCAGTTCGGATGGCTGCATTTATTTTCCACCTATACGCTTCTGGTGATGGCCGAACTCGCCCTCGCGATCATCCTCACTTTTGGATTGGTGTTTTCCTACTGGGTCCGGCAGGCAAGCGGTCAGTCAGCCGTCGTCAAGATCCCGCGTTGATCAGCGATGCGCTTTGTTCAACGCCGCGATCGGCAGCAACAGACCGCCTCCGGTGGCGGGTCCCTCTTCCTGGTGAGCCTCTCCAATGCAATATTTATTTCCTTGGTGGAACAGATATTTCATCTGTGCGATATAAGGCAAGGAGATGAAGAAGTTGCCGCAGATGAGCCCGAGGACCATGCCGCGCGACGGAGTTCCACGTGATTTTGACGCCTTGCGGGGCGCGGTCATTGGCCGAAGGGATGCACTTCCGAAGCGGCTCGCCCAGGTCGCCGACTATGCCTTGCAGCATCCGGACGAGATTGCGTTCGGCACTACGGCGAGCATTGCCGAGGCCTCGGGCGTGCAGCCGTCGACCCTGGTCCGGTTTGCACATCAATTCGGTTTTGCCGGCTTTTCCGACATGCAGTCGATCTTTCGCGAGCGGCTCAAGAATCGCAGCGTCAGCTACCAGGCGCGCATCGCCGCGCTCAGGGGCGCAGCCGGCGGTTCGCCTGAGCTGGCCATCCTCAACGGTTTCCTCGAGGCCGCGTCCCAGTCGATCAGCAAGTTGCCGCAGCGCCTCGACCTCAAGCATTTTCGCGCCGCCTCGAAACTGCTTGCCGGTGCCGATACCATCTACCTCATCGCCCGGCGGCGTTCATTTCCTCTGGTGAGTTATATGGCCTATGGCTTCGGCAAATTGGGCATCAAGGCGCGGCTGCTCGGCTCATCTGTGGGTATCGACGACGAGGTGGTCGCCTATGCGACGCCGAAGGATGCGGCAATCGCCATCAGCTTCAATCCTTACGCGCCTGAGACCGTGCGGCAAACCAGGGCGATGACTTCACTCGGGGTTCCGGTCATCGCCATCACTGACAGTTCATTCAGTGCCGTTGCCGAGCATGCCGTGCATTGGTTCGAAATCGCCGAGGATGATTTCGCCGGTTTCCGCTCCCTGTCCGCCTCGATGGCATTCTGCATGGCACTGACTGTCGCGGTCGCGGACGCGCGCAAGAACGATATGGAATGACCGTTCGTTTCTGGCGATTGCCACGGCTCAATCCGAGCCTGCGCGACTAATCCTGCTCCAACGCGGCGCCGATGACGTTCTGGTCGTAGTCGACCAAGGCGCCGGTCATGACACCGGATTGCGGGCTGAGCATATAGGCGGCGAGCACCGCCAATTGGGCCGGTTTCACGAGCTGTCCGAAGGGCTGCGACGCTTCCTCCTTTTGCAGCCAGTCGTCGCTGGCCCCGTGCCACTTCTTCTGTACGGCGTCTTCGCCCGGTGTGTCCATCCAGCCGGGCAGGATCGCATTGCAGCGTATATGCCGCTTGCGGTAGGCCATGGCCACATTGCGCGTGAGAGTGTTCATGGCGCCCTTCGAGGTGGAATAGGCCGTGAGAAAATCCTGACCGCCATGACCGCTCATCGACAGGATGTTGACGATCGAGCCGGGGCGTCCGACTTCGAGCAGGTGGCGGACAAGGCCTTGCATCAGGAAAAACGGGCCCCGGACATTGCTGGCGAAAATAGTGTCGAACAGTTCCGGGGTGGTCTCGACGAGCGAGCCGCGCGCTGACGTTGCCGCCGCGTTGACCAGCGCATTGACATGGCCGAGCTTTGCGATCGCCTCCCGGACTGCGCGCTCACAAGCCGCCGCGTCTGAAACGTCGGCCGCGATGGTCACGACGGTTGCGCCCATCGCTCGAAGGCCGGCGGCGGCGTTTTCGAGTTTCTCAGGCGTCCGGCCGATGAGAGCGAGCTTGCGGCAGCCTTCGGCGGCAAGCTGTTCGGCAATGGCGAGGCCGACGCCTTGGCCGCCGCCGGTAACGATCGCGGAGGTTTCCGCATTGCGCGTCGATGAATCAAGTGCCATGGCGACAATTCCCTTCTCGTGAGGATCTCATTCAGCTTGACCGTGCCGCCCTTCGCCACCGTTCGATGTCAGGCCTTGGCGCGCCGCCGCTGGCGATACTGATCGACGATGACGGCGCCGACAATGATCCCGCCTTTGATGATGTCCTGATAATAGGCGTCGACGCGAAGAAAGGTGAAGCCGGAGATCATCACGCCGAGAATCAGTGCGCCGATCACCGTGCCGGTGATGCGCCCCTGGCCGCCCGACAGCGAAACGCCGCCGATGACGGAAGCCGCGATGGACATGCCGATGCCCCTGGTCGCGGAGATCGCGGATAATCTCAAACATGTGCTCGACTCGCTCAGTCAGGGCCGACGTCGGCTCATCCATGATCGGTATGTCGGTATCATCGGAGACGGCCTTGGCGATTTCGACCTTCTGCCGGTTCGCCACGCTGAGATCGCCGACTTCGGTTCTGGTCGATATCGATCTTGAGGCGCTCGAACAGCGCCTCGGTCATCCGCCGCATTTCGGCGTGATTGACGAAACCCAGCCGGTTCCTCGGCTCGCGCCGGCCGCCCAGGCTAACCGGTCGGGCCGCTTCGGAACCGGCCGCAGCGCCTCAAAGACGTAGGAGAATGCGACCAGCACAACGAGCGCAGCCAGCACGCCAGCTAAAGTCATCCCCAGGCTCACGGGCCGTTCCCTCTATTCGCTTGCCGATTGGGTAAATCGCCGGCGACTATGCCCCGTATTGCCGCGGACTCTCTGTGATCGACACGGGATGTTCAAGATCATCTTTTGCTCACGGCCACCATTGGGCTCTCGTGAAGGCGGTCAGATCACCAATCTGGGGCCAGCCCGTTTTTTTTCGCATCGATCGATTTAATACCGATCCTGTTCCCCGCGGGACAGCGGCGGCGCTTCGTTGGAGACAGTATCAAACCTATCGGGACCGCTGAAGGCGATCCGGTACGGCGAAACAGACCCATCGGAGGACACTACCATGATCGAAGACACCAACAAGAATTCGGACTTTGCCGAAATCCGCGAACTGTCAATGGACGAGATCGATGCCACATCCGGCGCCGGCATCATTTCGTGGCTGCGGCGGCTCTTCGGCGGCGACAACCCGCAACCGCCGCGCGGCCCCCACAACCAGCCGCCTCCCCACATCGGCAAATAGTTGAATGTGTACCGGGAAGTGTACGCCCATTCAGGAGGGCGTGCACTTCCGGTAACGCCTTGACATTTATCCGTCGATGCGCCTCCCTCCTGGGCTGCGGGGCGGTTGACGCGAGGCCCGATCAACCTAGAGTTGGTGCTGGGAGGCTGGGACAATGCACGTCTATTTGCGAGGCAGTCTTCAGCAGAAGCTGAGGCTGGTATCCGGCTTTGTGCTGTTTGCCTTTGCAACCGCCCACTTCCTCAATCACGCACTTGGATTGGTCAGCCTCGAAGCCATGCATGAGATGCAGCAGATGCGCACGGCTTTGACCCGATCCACCGTTGGAACCACCATTCTGGCCAGCAGCGCTGGCGACCATATTCGTTGGCGCTGTATAAGATCGCGCGGCGCGACACATGGCGGATGCCGCGCTGGGAAGCCATCCAGATCATCCTGGGCCTGGCGATACCGTTCTTTCTCTTCCCTCACATCATCAATACGCGCATCGCGCATCAGTTCTTCAACGTCCAGGACAGTTACCTCTACGAATTGATCCGTCTCTGGCCGGACAGCGCGGTTACCCAAAGCCTGCTGCTTCTTAT
>CAWJHQ010000005.1:0-633585 GCA_963842775.1 uncultured Alphaproteobacteria bacterium
ACGGCTCGCGTTCGACACCGGTCGCGGGGGCGGCCTGTTCCATGGCGGGACGCAAGATCCGGCAGAAGGCGCAGATGATCGCGGCGCATCTCCTCGAAGTCCATCACGACGACCTCGAATGGGATGTGGACGGATTCCAGATCAAGGGCCTGCCGGAGAAACGCAAATCGATGAAGGAGCTGGCCTGGGCGGCCTATAATAACGTGCCGCCCGGCATGGAGATGGGGCTGGAGGCGGTCGACTATTACGATCCGCCGAACTTCACCTATCCGTTCGGCGCCTATATCTGCGTCGCCGACATCGATCTCGAAACCGGCGAAACCAAAATCCGCCGCTTCTACGCGCTGGACGATTGCGGCACGCGGATCAACCCGATGATCATCGAGGGCCAGGTGCATGGCGGGCTGACCGAGGCGTTCGGCATCGCGATGGGCCAGATCATCGACTATGATGAGTCGGCAATGTCCGCAATGCGAGTCTGATGGACTATTTCCTGCCGACGGCGGTCGAGACGCCCTACTGGGAGACGGACTACACCGAGACGCCGAGCCCGCATCATCCGATCGGGGCCAAGGGCGTCGGCGAAAGCCCGAATGTCGGCGGCGTGCCGGCATTCTCCAATGCGGTGAACGATGCTTTCGCCAAGCTCGGCGGCGTCCATACGCAGATGCCGCATACGGCGCCGCGCGTCTGGGCCTACGCCAAGGAGTTGGGGCTGGTGCGCTGAGCGGGGGATTTCATCTCTCGTGCTCCTGGCTCCACCCTCACCCGGCGCTTCGCGCCGCCCCCGTCTGCACGGGGGCAGGCTCTCTCCCATCAAGGGAGAGGGCTGAAGAAGGAAGAAGCGTCTCCCTTTTTGCCCTCTCCCTCGCGGGAGAGGGCTCCCGCCGAAGGCGGGTGGGTGAGGGGGAGCAGCCTCAATAACGCAAACCGAGTCGCCCCCGAATGAAAACACCGCAGGACATCCAGGCCGCTCTCGCGCAGGTCGGCTATATCGCCGATAGCGGCCTTGCCACGGCGCTCGCCATGATGCGCCTGCTGGCGCGGCCGCTGCTCGTCGAGGGTGAGGCGGGCGTGGGCAAGACGGAACTCGCCAAGGCGCTTGGCGAAGTGATGGGCCAGCGTCTGATCCGCCTGCAATGCTATGAGGGGCTGGACGCCTCCAGCGCCGTCTATGAGTGGAATTACCAGCGCCAGATCCTGGCGATCCGCGTGCTCGAAGGCGAAGCGGCGAGTACTTCCGACAAGGAAAGCCACATTTTTTCCGAGAGCTTTCTGCTCAAGCGTCCGCTGCTGGAGGCTATTACGCAGCCGATTTCCCCGGTGCTGCTGATCGACGAGATCGACCGGGCCGATGAGGAATTCGAAGCCTATCTGCTGGAGGTGCTGTCGGACTACCAGATTACCATCCCCGAATTCGGCACGATCCAGGCAAGAAGCGTACCGCATGTCATCCTGACCTCGAATGCGACGCGCGAATTGTCCAGTGCGCTGCGCCGGCGCTGCCTCTATCACTATATCGACTTTCCCGACGCCGCGACCGAGCTGCGGATCATTCAGGCGCGCTTTCCCGGGATGTCCCTCTGGCTGGCTGGCCAGATTGTCAGCTTCGTCCACCGCCTTCGCGCCGAGGATCTTCGCAAGAAGCCCGGCATCGCCGAGACGCTGGACTGGGTGGCCGCGCTGGTCGGGCTCGACATCACGAGCCTGCAGGCCGATCCCGAAACGGTTCACCAGACGCTCCTCTGCCTGCTCAAGACGAGGGAAGATCGTGACGCGATCCCGCTTGCGGTGTTCGAGCGGCTTGCCGGTACGGCGGCATACGTGGAGGCAAGCCGATGGCGGGGAACAAGGAAGCGCTCGGGACGATGATGGACAACGCCGCGGCCCTGGTCGAGGAGCGGATCGTCCGCTTTGCCCGGCTGCTGCACGACAATGCCTTCGCGGTCGGCGTCGCTGAAACCGCCGACGCCGTGCAGGCGCTCGGCGCCATTGCGGTGACCGATATCAGGCAGGTTCGGAATACGCTGCGCACGCTGTTCGCCTCGTCGGAACGCGAATGGCGGCGCTTCGATGAGATCTTCGATGCGTTCTGGCTGGGCATGGCACGCAAGCGGCGCTCGGTGCAGCGGCAAGGCTTGGCTGCGAACGCCGGCCATGTCCGCGAGCATGGCGGTCAAGCCGGCAAAGGCGGCACGCTCGCGGATTATTTCGACTGGGCGCGGAACGTCGCGGGCGAACCGGCGGCGACCAGCCAGGGCCGCGCCGGGGGCGCATCGGCCATCGAAAACGCCGCGAAGGTCGATTTCGGCACGGTCACCGATCCGGAAGAGCTGCAGCGCCTCCATGCGCTCGCCGAACAATGGGCCGCGCGCATCCGCTACCGGCTTTCGCGGCGGCGGCGCATCGCGAGGCGGGGCACGCGTCCGGTGCTGCGGCGGACGTTCCAGCGTTCCGTATCCACCGGCGGCATGCCGCTGCGCCTCTACCGCAGCCGCCGCAAGCCAAAACCGTTCAGGATCGTCATCTTCGTCGATGTCTCCGGCTCGATGGACCTGTATTCGCTGTTCTTCACGCGCTTCGTCCATGCCATCACCGCCCATTTCGCCCGGACCGAGGCATTCATCTTCCACACCAAGCTCGTGCAGATCACCGGCACGCTGAAGACGGCCAATCCGATGAAGCTGATGGAGAAAATGGCGCTGATCAGCCAGGGCTGGTCGGGCGGCACCCGCATCGGAGCGGCGCTCGCCGCCTTCAACGATCACTATGCGAGCGCCGTCATGACCTCCAGGACGCTGGCGATCATCGTCAGCGACGGTTTCGACACCGGCCCCGCCGACCGGCTCGCCGCCGAACTCGTCCGCCTGAAGCGCCGCACCAAGCGCCTCGTCTGGCTCAATCCGCTGCTGGGGCGGGCGTCCTATGAGCCGCGCGCCGCCGCGATGGCCGCCGCGCTCCCGCATATTGATCTGTTCGCTCCGGCGCATAATCTTGAAAGCCTGGCCGCGCTCGAAGACGAACTGGCGCGCCTATGACCTGGATACGCCCATGAAGATCGACCCGAACGAAATCGTCGAGCGCTATTGCCGGGATTGGGACGGCGTCACGCCTTACGCCCGCGCCACCATCGTGCACACCAACGGCGCGGTGGCGGCGAAAGCGGGCGCCAAGGCGGTCGTGACATCGGACGGCACGCTGATCGGCTGGATCGGCGGCGGCTGCATTCGCGGCGCGGTGCTGCGTGCCGCGCGCCAGGCGATGGACGCGGCGGTGCCCCGGCTGATCCGCGTCCGGCCGCGAGCGGAGGTCACCGCCGATCATGACAGCGACGGCGTCGAGATTCACCCGAGCGGCTGTCCCGGCAGGGGCAGGGCCGACGTGTTCATCGAGCCGGTCATGCCGAAGCCGCCGCTGGTGGTGATCGGCGCGAGCCACACCGCCTATGCCCTTGCGGATATCGCGTCGGGCCTCAGCGTCGAGATCGTGCCGATCGACGGGGGCGCCGACAGCGTCGCGCTCTCCGCCCTGGGCCAGCTCGCGGGGCTGGATCACGGCTTCATCGTCATCGCCACGCAAGGGACCGGCGATCACGCGGCATTGACAGCAGCCTTGGCAACCGACACACCCTATATCGCCTTCATCGCCAGCCGTGCGAAGGTTGCGGCCATACGCAAGCGGCTGGCGGCGGAGGGCGTGCCGCAGGCGGCGCTGGCGCGGCTGCGTTCGCCCGCGGGCCTGAGCATCGGAGCCAAGACGCCCGCCGAGATCGCCATCGCGGTGCTCGCGGAAATCATCAGCCTGCGCCGGACGGCGGCCAAGGAGAGCCAAGCATGAGTGCGATGAGCGGTGAGCCGTCCACGGGGCGTCCGCCGCCGCTGAAAGTCGCGGTCGTGCTGCTGGCGGCGGGGCTGTCCAGCCGGATGGGCGCGCGGAACAAGCTGCTGATCGACATCGAAGGCGAGCCGCTCGTGCGGCGCACGGCGCGGACCTATCTGGCGGCGGGCGCGGATGTGCACGCGGTCGTCGGGCATGAGGCGGAGGCGGTGCGCGCGGCCCTTGCGGACCTGCCGCTGAGTTTTGTCGAGAATCCCCGCTTCGCCGAAGGCCAGCAGACATCCGTGCGCGCCGGTCTCGACAGCCTGTCCGAAGGCTATGACGTGGTGCTGGTCGCGCTCGCGGATCAGGCGGCGCTGACGCCCGCCGACATAAGCGACCTGCTGCGGGCCTTCGCGGAAAGCGACCGGGACCGCATCCTCATTCCCTTCCATCAGGGGCAGCGGGGCAATCCCGTGCTGTTCCCGGCGGCGATCATCGCGGAGATCCGGGCCAGCGGACGCAACGCCGCCTGCCGCAAATTCATCGACGCCAATCCGCAGCTGACGCGCCACTACGAAGCCGCCAGCGACCACTTCACCATCGACATCGACACGCCGGAAGACCTGCGGAGCTTCACGGAACGCGGGCGCTCTAGATATGCGTGCGCTAGCTCTTTGCTGGTCGCATTTTCGCGGGCGCAAAAACCACACAAGTAGCTCGATTTTGAAGCAATTAGCAGAGAACACCTAGTTTTTTGTGGTTTTTAAGAGTTCTTCTGCTGCTCTGACACCGCTCTTTGCCTTAAGTGTTAGAGCTGTTGGTTGTGGCTTCCATTCGGAAACCAGTTTCTCTGCTTTCTCAAGTTCTGGCTTGGACAACATTGCAGCCATCTCATTCACATTTTTTGGCGGCGCCACTCTTGAGAGCTTAAAATATGCATAGGATAACGATATATCTCTTGGCGTTCCTTTCCCTGCAGAATACGAACGGGATAAACTAAAGAGAGCGTCAGGAAGTCCCTGATCGGCTGCCATCTTCCACCATTTTAGCGCCTCTTCTGAATTTCCTTGTCTGTGATACAGAACAGCAACATCGTGCTGGGCAAGCGCATAACCGGCTTTGGCAGAAATAAGTTTGTATTTTAATGCTTCATTTGGGTCAGATGTTACAACGCCCGCGAATTGCCCGGCATAATAACAACCAAGCTTATAGGCTCCTAGCGGATCGTTAGACGCAGTGGATTTTTGAAACCACTCAAATGCCTGCTTGGGATCTTTTTGGGTGCCGATGCCATTATTATGCATCATGCCAACATGGTATTGCGCCTCCGCATCTCCTTTATTGGCCAATGCCACCATCGCATTGAAGGTGTCCGCTTCATTTGCATTGGCAGGCATTGAAAAAATTAAAAGGCACGAAAAAGCCAGGGCAATAAATTTCATATCAATTCCCCAATCAGGTTCGAGCGATCATATCTTAGTCGCTTAAACGGAAGATAAGGTTCGAACCTGACGAACCGTTGACTGAGATTCGAACTCGGTGAATTTGGCCTGCTTCTGTTTCAAATGGCGGATGGAAGATGCTGCCAATTTGTGAGTTCACCACCTAGAGCCTTTCCGTTCCGATGGAATCGGAACGGGGCTCTATCTCTTGTCTGGTCGCATTTTCGAGGGCGCAAACCGGCATCCATCCCCGCCTTCGCGGGGACAGGCTTTGCTGGAAAATGCTTTAGGTCGTGAACTCAAAAACCGGGCCGTCCGCTATCGCCCAAGGGGAAAGCTCACGCCTGCATATCGAGGGCAGCTTGTCACCGCGAAGCAGCCCATCAACGTTCTGCGGGCCACGGCCGCAAACGCCTCCGAGCGGACGTCCTATGTGCGCGGCGTTGCTTTCCGAGCGCCTCTTATCACGGCGAAGCGCGATCGTCCGCGGGTGAAATTGCGCAGGGTGGAAGCCCCGGGTTGAGGATAGCAAGATAGGCATCGGCTATAACGGATGTATGTGCCGCGGCCCGGGCATGTGATCCACCGAAGGAGGCTCCGTTGCCAGATTTACATGGTGTTGAAGCTGAAGGCGGCGAGAAGGGATTATTTGTGCATTGGCACAAGGGGGCCAGAAGAGTTATCGATTGGCTTGCGTTGATACCCTTAGCGCTTTTGCTAGCCCCGCTGCTTTTGTTCGGTAACGTCGATCCACCCATAATTTGGATGTTGATAATATATGTAAACATTCCTTTCGTGTTTGCATCAATATTGTGGCTTGTCTTGCGCACGGCCGAAATACGCACTGCTCAATGGTTTGGTGATTATATTGCCGTGCATCCACTTCGAAGGGCCTTGTTTCTGCTTTTTTGTTATGTTTTGCAGTTTTACCATCCCTTATTCCATCAAATGGCTGTGGATTCAGTAGGTTTAGAAAAATATGCGTAATGATTTAAATGGGGATGAATCCGAAGGCGGCGAGAAGAGATTACCTGTGTATTGACATCAGAGTAACGAATGAGAATCTCGATTTGCAGCAAAGGTGCGCTCTGGAGGCCGCCAATGAACCAAAGCACCAAAAGAGTTATCGATTTGTTCGCGCTGATACTTCTGGGGATTTGGCCAGCCTTGTTTTTTTGGGCTGATTATGCGGATTACCATAACGACCACGTATCCAGAATTTGGATCGTGTTTATGCTCGTCCATATTCTTTTGGCATCAGCATCAATTTTCTGGTTTGCCTTTCGCTGGGCTAAAACACGCGACGCTAATTGGCTTGTCGCCTATCCACGTCGAAGGACTCTGTTTCTGCTCTTGGTCATGCTTTGCAGTGTGGCTATCGGCATTTCCATCAACTGGCTGCGGTTCCACTATTTTCATCCAATGTGGAGATGACCGCTGGTAAATTAGGTCTTTCGACGAAAATGATAGCCATCAGCGGTGGGCTTAATACTGCTATAAGCGATGGCGAATCGGCAATAAAAAACTTGAATACTCGCGCTCAATTAACGGCTGCAGAATGAAATTGGGGGTGTCGCTGCGGTCAGCCTGCGTTTCGACCACGGCCGGAATCACCACATTGTCGCTGTCGGCGTCTCGTGGGCGAGAGTCCGTTTATGGCGCCATAGCAGATGCTGCCAATTTGTTCGCCGGCTAGAGCCTTTTCCGTTCCGATGGAATCGGAACGGGGCTCTATCTCTTGTTTGGTCGCATTTTCGAGGGCGCAAACCGGTGTCCATCCCCGCTTCCGCGGGGACATGCTTTGCTGGAAAATGCTCTATCTGCGGCCCCAGGCTCGAATGGCCAGGAACGCTATCGCCCCCACAACCACCAAACTCAGCGCCAGTGGCCAGGGCAATCGCACCAAGGTGGCAGCCAGCCCGACCCAGATAAGGATATTCCACCAGCGCTTTGAAAACCACGGTTGGCGCGGCGCTTCGGCTGCCCGGGGAGGCGGCGCCTCCGCCGTGCGCGGACCGGACGCCGCCGAACGCGGACCAGACGCCCCCGCGCGCCGGTTGGCTCGCGCCCGCCGGCCTGCTGCGCCCGCCCAGAACATCGAACGTGCTGGGCCGCGCCGCGCCCATTGGCCCCGTCGCGGGCTTCCTGCTGCTCCTGAAGATGCGCCGCCAGCACCGGCTCCGGCTTGGGCGCTTCACGCGGGGCGGGCTGCCACCAGCGCTCCAACGGCTGCTCGCCATGCGCCGCCTTGCCGCGGAATGCGGGCAAGGTGAAGCGCTGCGGCCCCACCACGCCGTGACGCCCGGCAAGCGCCTCGACCTTGGCGACGAGCGCCGCGCCCGCCTCCGCATCCACCATCCGCACGAAATGCGCAAAGCCCAGCGCCGCGACCAGGACGTTGCCGCCCTTGCCCCAGCGCTTCCCCTCCGGCCCGGTCTTCTCGATCTGATGCAGCAGCGCGCGGAAGCGGCGCAGCGTATCGCGCGGCACGTTCACAGCGCTGTTGACGACGAGCCCCGTCACCTCCTGGCGCCGATGCTTGCGCATGATGCGCGTCTTGTCGGGATGCACGGTGAAGCCTTCGGCGGCGACGATGTCCTGCACCGCCTTGAGCAGCGTTCCGGTCCGCCCCGCCGCCTCGCCGGAGGCCGAGAAGGTCATATCGTCGGCATAGCGCGTATAGGTGAAGCCGAGCTTTGCGGCGAGCCCGGCGAGACGCTTGTCGAGGCGCAGGCAAATCAGGTTGGTCAGCGCCGGCGATGTCGGCGCGCCCTGCGGCAGCCGCCTCTGGCCCTTGCGGAGGAACAGCCGCTGGCCGTCTAGCTCCACCTCGTCGACATCCGGCTCGGTGCAGATCAGCGCGAGCAGCGTGGCGACCGCCTCGGAATAGCCCAGGCCCCGGAATTTGCCCCGGACCCGCCGCCAGCCGAGCGTCGGGAAGAAGTCCTTGAGGTCGAGATTGACCACGACGTCGCGGCCCACATGCGGCGCGGCGTTCGACAGGATCGAGCGATCAGGCGCAAAGCCATGCGCGGCCTCATGCACCGGCACTTTCGCCAGGATATTGTCGAGGATCCAATATTGCGCCCGCTTGAGACGCGGCATCGGCGCGGAAATCTGCCGGTGGCCGCCGCTCTTTTTCGGGATCAGGAAGCGCTGATAATGGCTGACGCGCGACAGCGCCCGCTCATAGGCGAGGAAGCGCAATTCCGCGAGCGGCACGCCGATGGCCGAGGCGAGCGCCTTCGCATTCGCCAGCGGCGGGCAGCCCCGGCGCCTGCGCCGTCCGCGCTTCGGCCCCGCCCGTAAGCCCGCCCGACACGCCGTCGCCGAGATAGAGCACATCGATATTGCGCCGTTCCGCCCAGGCCAGCGCCCGCTCATGACGTTCACGCGCATGGCGCAGCTTGGTCTCCTTGCGGCGCTCCATGGCGGCGCGCTTGCGCTGCTTGTGCATCTCCTTGAGCGCGCGCGCCGGATCGGCCCATTGCGCCTGCTTCTTGTACAGCTCACGGAGTTCGCGGCTGAGTTCGCCATTGCGCCGGATCAGATCCTCCGGGGCGGAAGGCTGGCCTGTGCCCCTCGGCCAGAAGCCGAGCCGGATCATCTCCTCGAGGATCACCTCGTCCTTGGAGCTTTCGCGGATGCGGTCGTAAAGCTCCTGGCGGATATTGCCGCTCATCGCCGCGCCTCCCGGCCGGAGGGACAGGGGACGGTATCGCGGCAAGAAGGGAAGATGAGGAGCGCCCGACGGCTTGCCTTCGTCAGATCTTGGGACTGGGTCGGTCCACTCGAAGCCGACACGACTACTGGTGCGCTATTGGGTTCTTGGAACCCGTACTGCAAAAGCGTACCAGTAGTCAGTGGCGGCCCAGTGAAGATTGGCCCAGTGACGCTTTGCCGGGCGTGATGCAAGGACGGCGAAACGCCGCCCGTGATGCAAGGTCCGCTCCGGCGAGCGCTCCTCATTCTTCGCGACAATAGAGGACTTTGCGGCGTTCATGCGGCACCGCTTATGGTTTTCGGAGATGTCGCCGTCAGGGCGATCTGACTGTTGTAAAAGCGCCGCAGCGCCAGCATGTGCTCGCAAGGTCCGCGCATCAGCTTGTTATGGCCGTAGAAGTAGCAATCGCAGCGCGCATCGACGAGCCGCTCGTCATTATCGAGAGCAATCATAGGTTTATACGGTTTGGCATCGTCGAGAACCTGCCCCGTGATGACGCGCTTGCCGTCGCGCTCGCCGGCGGATTCGACGGTGACGAGCTTGGCGGCGATGAAGCGGTCGGCCTTCTCCTCCTGCTCGGAAGCGAAGCGCAGGGCGGCCACCGGGCAGCGGATCGCGGCTGAGTTCGCGCAGGCGGAAGACGCCCTTGTCGAGGTCGTACATGACACGGCCCGCCTGGGTGTAGGCGGTGAGAGCGGCGGCGGTGAGCGCGCTGTCGAGGCCGGTCGCCGTGGCAAGCTCGGCGACGGTGGCGGAGTGGCGGGCCTTCAGCGCATTGAACACGGTCGTGGCGGTGAGATCGTCCACCGGCTGGCGCGGCGCCAGGAGATCGAACTGCCCGGAGCGCGACCAGTCGTTCGCCGTCCATCCGGACAGGCCGAGCGTGAAGCGCAGGCCGCCATAATCGACCACGGCGAAGGACGGCAGCCCCGTGCCGAGCAGATGCAGCCGCACCGACTTCGCCAGCGGCAAGAGCGCGCGCCAGGATCGCGAGGCGGCGGCGGCCCCATAGGCGGATTTCGGCGGCCGCGCTGCCCTTGTAGACCGAGCGGCGGAAGGTCAGCACCTCGCCCCAGGGTTCGATCAGCACCCGCACCGGATTGCCCGGCTCCAGGAAGAAGCGCAGCGAGCGCGGCCCGTACCGTTCCTTGCGCGCCGCCAGCCGGGCGAGGATGTTGTGCATGTCGACCGGATGCAGATCGACGACATGCGCGGGCAGCGCCATGGCGCTCGACACTTGCAGGAAGCCGCGCACCCAGCTGTCGGGCAGGTCGATCTTCTCCTCGCGGTAAAGCTCCTCGCCCGATGTCTGCACCTGGAAGCCGGACGGGTCGATGGCGAGCGACGTCGTGCGGTAGCTGCGGATTTTCTGGAACTCGTCATACAGCGTGTGGCTGTAGTCGATATTCGTCGTGCCATAGGCGATGTCGCCGATGCTCTTGAAGGTCTCGTGGTCGCAGGACAGCCGCCCATAGGTGGATTCGTCCTGGCTGAAACATTCGAAGAAGATCTCGTCCGGATGCACGGTGATGACCGGGTCGAGCACGAACCAGGCGTCCTTGCTCTCCTTGTACAGCCAGTCGAAATATTTCTGACGGGCCGCATAGAACGGCGCCATGATCTTGCTCGTCTGCTTGCTGATCTCTTCCTGCTCGCGGCGCAGCGCGTCGATTTGCGCCTTCCGCTCGCCTTGGCTCGTCATGGCGTCGGCAAGCAATTGCTGCTCATGGTCCTTGAGCCAGGCGAAATAGACCGTGCGGTCCTTCGGCTTGAAGCGCATATCCGACACGACGACGTGATGCAGCGCGGAAATCGCCTCCCGGAACGGCAGGTGATCGGCCACCTCGCCGACGAAAAAGGTCGGCTCGCGCAGCGTGTCGGGAGCGAAGCCGAAATGGCTTGCATCGGCGCTGGTGGTGGCGGCGGTCGCGCCGTAATAGCGGTGCTGGAATTGCATCAGGCAGTCCTCACGGCTACCGCTACGCGTTTGAGCGGCGACATGGCGGCAAGGCCGGGGAAGGCGTTCTCGATGTCGCGCAGGGCGGTGAGCGCGCGCGTGCGGTCGCGCTCGATCGCGGACAGGGACAGGTCGATGAACAGCGGGGCGACGGCCTCCGCGCGCTCCTGGGTTTTCAGCGCTTCGGCGTGGAGGAAGCCGCTGATGCGGTCCTTCGCCACCCGCCCCTGATGCACGTGCAGCATGATGATGCGCGACAGCGGCAGCAGCTTTGCGAACACCGTATCGTCCTCGGCCGCGTCCGCCGTGAGCACCTCGCTGATCAGCAGATGCATGGAGGCCGCCGGATGCTCCAGCAGCCGCACCAATTGCGCCGAGGCGTCGCCGGGCTTCATCGTCCGCCGCAGCACCGTGCGGGCATAGGCGAGGATTTTCGGATTGGTGCTGTCGGCGATCACGGCCAGCACGTTCGGCGTCCAGACCTCGGCGGGCCAGCGCTCGAAGGCGCCCATGGCGAAATTGTAGGCATCCTCCCACTGGCTTTCGATGAGCAGGACGGCGTCCTCGGCCTCGTGACGGAAGCGGTCGGGTTTCGCCTCATACGCCGCCATCACCCATTGCCGCACGGCGGCGTGCGGATGGTTGCCCAGCCGCGCCAGCTGCCGGACGGAATAGATCGACGCATCGCGCATCGTCACGGCGGTGGCGCCGAGAAGCTGGGCGCCCTTGGCCTTGGCTTGCAGCATCCGCCAGATCAGGTTCGGGTCGAGCGCCGCAAGCTGGGTGGCCAGCGCCTCGCGGAACAGCGCAACGATATCGTCGGTATGGCTATCGTCGGGGGCGCTTTGGAACAGCGCATCGATCAGGCGAGCGGCAAGATCGTCGCCGAGACGCGGGAAACGTGCGGTCAGCCTCGCGATCAGCGGGCGCACGGCCTGGCGGACAGCGGGTGAAGGCGCGGACGCCATCGACACGATCAGGAACGCGCGCTCCGAGAGCTGCTCGTCGCCGAGCCTGCCCAAGCAGGCCAAGCGCCGCCGCCTGGATTTCCGGCTCGGGCGAGTTGAGCAAGCTGCTGCCACAGCGCATCGGGCAGCGCGCCCGCATCCACGCCGGAGAGCGCCAGCATGTCGATGCCGGTCGCGACCACCGCCGGCGCGGCATGGCCCATGAGCCGCGCGATGATCTCCGGCGGCAGCGGCAGATTGTGGCCGCGCCACAGCAGCGGCATGCATCGGCGCAGCTGGGTGATGCGCGCAGCGTCGGGAGTGTCGAGCAGCCAATGCGCCACTTGCTGCGCCAGGGCCTGGCCTTGCTCGGCCGGCAGCGCTCTTTCGGCACACCACCGCACGGCGGCGGCCTGGACATCCTCATGCGCGCTGGTGACGGCGATGAACGCAAGCCGCGGCGACGCCCACGGCCCGGCAGGAAGGCGATAGACGTGCTTGATGGCCAATTCGCGGGCGTCGGGCAGGCCGGATGCGAGCAATGCGGCGATCAGCCCATCGTCGATCTCGCCATGCGCCAGCCTGGATGCGCGCCTGATCGAGCGCGAACTGCGCGACGGGCACAATGGGCGAGGCCAGCAGCATTTCCAGCGTGCCGGACGGCAGGCCGCGCATGAAAGACGGCTTGTCCTGCAGGAGGCGCACCCCGAATTGCGCGATCGGCTCGCAGCGGCTTTCCACCGCCAGCCGCAGCGCCTCGTCCGGCGCATCGTCCCAAAGCTCGCGGAACGCCTCGCCGCGCTGCTTCGGATCGGGTTTCTCGGTCAGGTAATGGCTGAGGGTGCCATGCTGGAGGCGCACCCCCGGCGCATTGCGGTAGAGAAGCTGTCCCGCGCTCCACGCATCCGCCAGCGGTCCGTGAAAATGATGATGGGCGGTGCGCGTGCGGTTTTCCCAGCGATAGAAGGTCAGCTCTTGCGGCTGTGAGAGATCGGCCTCGGTGAACGCCAGCAAATAGCGCCGCCGCGAGCGGGACGAAACTGCCCTGGCCGGTTTCGCCGCGCTTGCGCAATGCGCGCCAGATGCGCCGCTTGAGATAGACCACGGTGTTATGCGACAGGGCCGTCCTGGCATCCGGCGCGGCGGTGAGATGGGTCAGCGGCAGCCAATGATCGCCGGTTTGCTGCGCTTCCGGCACATGAGCGAACGCCGGCTTGTTCCTGCCCTGCGGATAGACGCGGCCATACATCGGCTTGGCGGCCTCGAACCGGCGGGCGGCCTGGCCGAACATCGCCGCGTCGTCGATCATTTCGGCGTATTTGAACAACCGCCGAAAGCCCGGCACATAGGGCGGCCGCACCGGCAGACGCCCGACAAGCGCGACCAGCAGCTCATGCAGCGCCGGGTCGGCCTGGGCGAGGCGGTAAAGCTCGATCATCACGCCGCCGGCGCGGACCGGCTCGCGCCTGGCGAAATCCGCCAGCGCGCCGTGCAGCGCGTCGACACGGCGCTGCGCGGCGAGGGCTGCCCTGTCCCGTAGCGGCTCGGGCAATGCGAGATCCCATGACGGAGCGGCATCGCGCTCGAAATCGCCGCCGCTGACGGCATGCACGATGCTTTCGGGCAGCGGCCGCTCCTGCTGCGGGGCGAGCCGCCTCTCGCCCATCAGCGGCGAGATCAGGGCAAAAGAGGCCAGATCGCGAATGAGGGGAACGCTGCGTCTCGGCGGCAATGGCGCGCAGCACATCGGCCGCGTCGCCGCCCGCGCAGCGCGCCAGCGACCAGACCAGGCTGTAGCTCGCTTGGGCCAAGCCGATTTTATGCGCCAATTGCTGCAGAAGCGCCGCGGCCGGGCTGAGCCGCAGCTCGCCGACGCGCCAGAACAGCCGGTCCCGCTGCTTTTCGGGCCAGGGATTGCGCAGGCAGGCCTCCAGATGGGCCAGCAGAGCCTGCTCGCGCCCCGGCGCCGGTGTGGCGGCGGCGGTTTCGACCGGCATCTCATGCGGCTCCGCGCCGTCCATGCGGCGATAGCCGTCATTGACCTTGGAAACGACGACGCTGTCGAAAAGCTTCTCGGCAACGGCCCGCGAAACGGGGGAAGGGGTTTTCGTGCCGTCGCGCGGAACCCGGCCCCGCCTGCCATAGCGGAAATTGACGAGGAATCGCGCGCTCGCATCCTGCGCCTCGGTGTCTACGAGGTCGACCTCGTAGACCTTGTCCGAGGTGCCTTCCCTGAACCAAAGCTTCAGCGTGCGCACAATTTTCAAGGCACGAACTTTCAGTTTCGCGGCGGGGACGAGGGAAGGTTGCCACGAACGCTCTGGACGCCTGATAGCTTCGTTGCAGCCATGTCGGAATGCGAAGGTGAGGAATTGCGATGCCCGTAGGGCAATTCGTCTAGGGGTGATTTATGGCCCGATCGTGGCCGACGCGTGTCAGCTGCCCGCGATAGCCGAAGCCGCGAGATGAGGCGGCGGGCTAATCCGGTCTCTGCTGGACGCCTTTTCTGCGCGCCGCGTGGACGGCGGCGGCGAACTCCGCGCGGCTGAAGGGCTTATGCAAGATCGGCGCATCGCCCACCGCTTCGCCAAGCGCCACCGTGTCGGCATAGCCGCTGACGAACAGGATCGGCAAGGCCTGCCGCTTGACGCGGATCGCCTTGGCCGCTTCCGCGCCGTTCACGTCCGGCATGGCGAAGTCGAGGATGACGATGTCGGGATTGGTCCGCTCCAGAAGCTTCAATCCCGCATCCGCGTTCTCGGCCGCGTGCACCGTGTAGCCCAGTTCGGCCAGCAATTCTTGCAAGGTATTGCGCACATCCGCGTCGTCGTCGATGAGCAGGATCTCGCCGGAAGCGTTCTCGCCGGCCGGCGCCGCCACCGCATCGTCGATCAGCGGCTCGGCGGCTTCGGAGCACCGAAGCCATATGGTGACGTTGGTGCCCCGGCCGGCCTGGCTGAGAATCCGCGCGGTGCCGCCGCATTGTCTCGATATGCCGTAGACCTGCGCAAGACCAAGCCCGGTGCCCTTGCCCGCGGCCTTGGTCGTAAAGAACGGGTCGAACGCCTTGCCGATGACATCGGGGGTCATGCCCTCGCCCGTATCCACGACGCTCACCGTAATATAATTGCCCGGCAGCAGATCGCCGTCAGGCACCAGCAATTCGCGCCGCCGCGTCGAGATGGTGAGCGTGCCGCCGTCCTGCATCGCATCCCTGGCGTTGATCGCAAGGTTGAGGATGGCGACCTCAAGCTGGTTGTCGTCGGTTCGCGCCATGCCGGCCTCGGGGTCCAGAACCGTGACCACCTGGATGGATGGCCCCAATGCCTGCGCGAGCATGTCGCTCATGCCGATGATCAGGTCGTTGACGGCGACCGGCCGCGCCGCAAGCTTCTGGGTGCGCGAGAAGGCCAGAAGCTGCGCGGTGAGCTTCGAGCCGCGCTCGGCGGCTTTGAAAGCGTTGCCGGCCAGCCGCAAGGTGCGCTGCTCTTTCGAGCCGACGAGGATCAGGTCGAGATTGCCGACGATCGCGGTGAGCAGATTGTTGAAATCATGGGCGAGCCCGCCGGTAAGCCGCCCGATCGCCTCCATCTTCTGCGCCTGGACCAGCGCCGCCTCGGCCATTTCGCGCTGCGCGATCTCGTTTTTCAACTCCTCATTGAGCGTTTGGAGAACGGCCGTCCGCTCGCGGACGCGATTTTCGAGAAGTTCGTTCAGGCTCCGCAGGGCGTCTTCCGCGCGCCGGATGCGCAGGAGAGCGCCGATGGCGGCGGCAAGTTCCTCCGGTTCGGTCGGCTGGATGAGGTAGGAATTGGCGCCGCCATTCAGCCCGCGGATACGGTCCTCGGTATTGATGAATGTCGCCGACGTCTGCAGAACCATGACCTCAGGCCATTTCGACTTGATGATCTCGCAGACCTCGATGCCGCTCATATCCGGCAATCGCACATCGAGCAGCACCACTGCGGGACGGAATTCCTCCACCTTGCGCAGCGCCTCGGCGCCGTTAGCCGCCTCGATAACCTCGTAGCCAAATTTTTTCAGATGTCGCGATTTGGTGTAGCGCCCGGCCTCACGGTCATCGACGTTGAGAATGATGGCGCTCGTCTCGATCATGGCCGTCCGTCAAACCCCGTAGCCTCGTTGAGCGCCAGCGAGATCGTCTCCCGCGTCATGCCGTCCTTGGACAGCACGCGGATGCCGGCGGGAAGCCTGGCTCTGAGGGTGCTCGTCAGCGACAGCGAGGTCGCGACGATGACGGGGATCGCCCGCGTGTTCGGATTGGCCTGCAATTGCTCCAGCACCGCGAAACCGTCAATGTCGGGCATCAGCAAATCGAGAATGATCACGGCAGGCGCCATTTCGCTGGCAAGCCGCAGACCTTCGACGCCTCCCGCCGCCTCGAAGGGCTGATAGTGCAGATGGTCTTCGCGCAGGAGCTGGCGCATGACATAGCGTGACGGCTCGTCATCGTCGATAAGCAGCACGCGCTTGCGCCCCGAAGCGGCATGGACCGGCCGGCTCGGCGCGGACGTGCCGAAGCTGACAGGGATGCTCAGCCGGAACACCGATCCCTGCCCCACGACACTCTCAAGCTCGATTTGGCCGCCGAGCAGCAAGGCCAGATTGCGCGACAGCGGCAATCCCAGGCCCGTTCCTGTGACGTTCTTCTGCAACCGCGTCTCGATCTGTTCGAATTCCTCGAAAATGCGCTCCTGATCGTGGGGAGCGATGCCGATGCCCGTATCGTGGACTGAAAAGATGATCAGCCTATTATCCGCGTCGTGACGCGCTGAAACCCGCACCTCTCCCTGCTCGGTGCATTTCAGCGCGTTCGAAATCAGGTTGCGCAGAATCTGCGCGACTTTAGCCTCGTCGGTGAAGAGCTCTGGGAGCTGATCGTCTGAGTCGAAGAAAAGTTCCACCGCCTGATTAATTTGAAGCGGTTTTAGTGCCCCGCGCAGCGCACCGAACAGCTCCTTGACGGCAAATGGGCGCGGTTTGACCTCGGCCTTGCCGGCCTCCACCTTGGACAGATCGAGCAGATCGTTGACCAATTCCAGCAGGCTTTCGGCCGATTGCCTGATATAGCCGACCTGGCGTTCCTGCTCACCGTTCAGCTCGCCGTCGAGCCGCTCGATCAGCATGCGCGACAGCGCCATGATGGAGTTCAGCGGCGTGCGGAATTCGTGCCCCATATGCGAGAGGAAGCGCGATTTCAGCTCGCTGGCCCGGCGCAGCTGCTCGGCCCGCTCGTCAAGCTCGGCATAAAGCGCCACGACGCCGCGATTGGTGTCGCCCAGTTCGCGGCTGAGCTGCTCGCTTTCCTCCTGGCGGCGGCGCAGCTCGTCAAGGCTCTGCATCAGCTCGACATTCTGCTCGCGCAGCAGCCGCAAAGGGTCGGAATGCGTATCGGGCTTCAGCCGGGCGGCAATGTCGGCGAGGGTTTCCGCGCTTGGCCGCGCGGCCTGGGCGGGCAGAGACTGGCCGAGGGTGACGATCGTGCCCCGGCCCGCTTCGCTTTCCAGCTCGAAAATCTCCAGCAGCCGCTTGGCGGCCGCGAGGCCCTGCCCCACGCCGCTGCCGGTCCGCAGCCGCCCGGCGAACGCCGCCTCGATATCGGCAATGCCCGGTCCCTTATCGCTGACCCGTATCAGTAGGGCCGGCCGTATGTCGGCATCGGAAAAGAGGAATTCCGTCATGCCGCCGCCCGCATGGGTGTAGGCGTTGCGGACGATTTCGGAAACGGCGGTGGCGATGCGCGTCTGATCCTGGCGGTCCAGGCCGATGAGCTCGGCGATGCGGCGCGACCATTGACGGGCGGTCACGACGTCCGCTTCGGTCTCGATCGGCAATGTGGCAATCGGCAAGATCACGTCACGCCAGCTCCCCGTGCGACAAGAACCGTCACGTCGTCGCGCTGCCGCCAATAATCGCGGAAAAGTACCGATGCAATCAAGGTCGGATGTGCATGGGCAAGGCCGGGATAGCGTTCGAGGCTCCAGCCGGTTGAAAGCCCGTCCGAATGCATGAGGACCAGGCCGCCGTCAAAGGGGTAGTCGAAGCTCTGCGCCTTGCGCATATTGTGACCCGCCGTACCTGCCAGCGAAACCATGCGCTTGATGCCCGTATCGGAGATGATCGCACCGGCGATATTGCCGACCCCGCCGAATTCGACCTTGCCGGCGGCCTCGTCGAGCCGGGCGATCGCGACCGCCGCGCCGCGCGTGGAACGCATACCGCCGTGGATATATTCGAGAATTGTGGGGATGCGGTGGCCGCTATGGCCCTGAAACAGCCGCACGGCCTGGACCGCCGCCGCTGCCGCATTGGGACCATGGCCGAGCCCGTCCGCCGCCAGCAGGCACAGGCCCTGGGCTTCTGGAGCGACGCTCCAGCTATCGCCGCAGACGTCCTCGCCCGGCAGCGCAATGCTGATGGCCCCATAAGCCGCTTGCGGTTTTGGCCTGCTGGTCGGGGGCTTGCCGGCTTCCAGCCGTGCCAGAATGGCCGTGCCGAGGCTGGGCCAGGAGGCGATATCGACGAAATGCGACTGGCGGATGATCGCGCCGAAGCCGTGGCCGGCCGTGCCCGCGCTCGAATAGCCATCGGCGATGCAGTCCTGCGGGCGCGCCATGCCGGCGCCCTGGTCGAGCGCGATGAGCTCGATGCCGGTGCCGGTCGGATCGGCATAGGAGCCGGCAAGCAGATCGCCGCCGCCGCCATGCTTGATCAGATTGGTGGCCATTTCCGTTGCGACAAGCGCAACACGTCCCGCATCGGTCTCGCTGAAACCGCCTGCCTCGGCAAGCTCCGCCGCCCGGCGGCGCGCCTCGGCCACCTGGCTCGGATCAGTCACGGGAATGCGGATCATCATCACTTCCAACGCGCGATGACGACCTTGGTCCCCTCGCCGGGTTTGGATTCGATATAAAATTCGTTCGACAGGCGCTTTGCGCCGCTGAGCCCAAGCCCGAGCCCACTCCCGGTTGTATAGCCATCGGTGAGCGCAAGCTGCACGTCAGCTATTCCCGGTCCTTTATCCTCGAAAGTCAACCGGATTCCGGGCCGTGCGCCGTTCACCAGGATTTCGACGCAGGCCGTGCCGCCTCCACCATAGTCGAGCGTGTTGCGGGCCAGCTCGCTTGCGGCGGTGACGATCTTGGTCTGGTCGACCAGGGACAGACCCACCTCGACCGCCCGCTTGCGCACTTCCTGGCGGATGCGGACCACATCGTCGGCGGTCTTGATCGGATGCACGTCACGCGCCGCCGTCTCCACTGGCAGCCTCCGCATCATCCAGCCGCCGCTGGATCAATTTCATGCCGCGCTCAACATTGAGGGCCGTCTTGACCCCCGACAGGGACAGACCCAGCTCGACCAATGTGATGGCGACCGCCGGCCGCATGCCGACGACGACCGTATCGGCATCCAGGATCCGCGCGACGGAGGCGATATTGTCGAGCATCCGCCCCATGAAGCTGTCGACGATCTCGAGCGCCGAAATGTCGATCAGCACGCCCTTTGGCACGCGCCGAGACGATCTTATTGGTCAGATCCTCCTCGAGAACGGCCGCCAGCCTATCATGCAGGTCGACCTGGATGGTGACAAGCAGCGCATTGCCCATTTTCAGGATCGGTATGCGTTCCATGGTCCTGCCTACTCGCCCCGCGCCGTCGCGGAGGCCCCGGGCCTTGCCTGCACCACCGTGCAGCCGATGCGCTTCAGGGCGATGGCGAAGGCATCGGCGAGCGTCGCCTTGGAGAGGACGTTCAGCTCGACGCCGAGATGGACGATGGTCTGCGCGATCTGCGGCCGGATGCCGCTGATGAAGCATTCGGCGCCCATCAGCCGGGCGGCGGCGACCGTTTTCAAGAGATATTGAGCGGTGAGCGTGTCGACCGTAGGCACGCCGGTAATGTCGATGATGGCGATCTCCGCCTCTTCGTCGACGATGCTCTGCAGCAGGTTCTCCATCACCACCTGGGTGCGCTGGCTGTCGAGCGTGCCGATGACCGGCAGCGCCAGAATGCCCTTCCAGAGCCTTACGACCGGCGTCGACAGTTCGGAGATTTCGCGCTGCTGGCGCAGGATCACCTCTTCGCGGCTCTTCTGGAAGACCTCGATCGAATAGAGTCCCAGCTCATCGATCAGCAGCGAGATGGACAGGAGCTGCGCCGCCAGCTCCGCCGATTTTTCCGGCCCGGCGCGGTTGACCATATTCGCAAGCGGCTGTTTGAGCGAGAACACGAAGCGCGCGGTTTCCGCACTGGTGAAGCCTTGCAGCGCCCGGGAGCGGGAGATTTCGGCAACGAAAGCGCGCACCGGCTCGAAGGCGGCGTTCGCGGCGTCGGTGCTGCCCGCCTTCAGCGCATTGCGCAGCAGATCCAGGAGCTTCCTGGATTGCGTCTGCAACTCGCCTTCCTTGAGCCGGCCCGTTTCCAGGCCGCCCGCTTTCCTCATGAGGTCAAACCACTCGCTGAGAATTTCCTTTTCATTCTCAGCCGCAAGCTGGGCGACCGAGGCGATCCCGTTCGATGGCATTTCGATCAATCCCTCGCATATGGATTTTGATGCTCTGTAAAGTGTTTAGCTGGTCTTGTCCCGCCCAGCAAAGGGCGTTTTTTCTCTGCGCCTCGCATCCGCGAGGCTTTTTTGCCCGCTTGCGGGCTGGTTTTTGCTTGGAGCCGGGCATCCGCCCGGCACGAGGCCCGCTTGCGGGCCCCGGGAGACCGCCACGAACGCTGTGCCGGCTGCTTGCCCGGAGTTTGGATGGGGCATCCGAGGCCCACAAGAGAGTTATTAACGCTCTCGGAGAAGAAAACCCTCGAATTGCTCAAGCGCTTTGTTTAGGAGATAGAGAATTGCGAACTATAGGATGCGGTTGCGGAAATTTCAAAAAGCGTCGATAGGTTTAAAAACATGAGCGCAACCAAGCCGGACTAGAGCGCTTCCCGAAAAGTGTTACGCGGTTTTCGGATAAGAAGCGCGATCAAGCAAAGAATGAGAGCGGTTTCCGATTGAATGAAGCGGGAACCGCTTAGGCCACCGGCATCGGGCAGCACGCGCTGGAGGGGACGATGATCGCATTCACCTTGAACGGGCACCCCTTCCAGACGGCGGATGACGATCCGGATTTGCTGCTCATCGATGTGTTGCGAAACCATGCGGAACTGACCGGCACGAAGCAGGTCTGCGGCGCGGGCGTATGCGGCGCATGCACCGTCATCGTCGAGGGCAAGACGGTGGCGAGCTGCCTCATGCCGGCCAGCGCGGTCGCGGGGTGCTCGGTCTTCAGCGTCGAGGGGCTGGCGGGCGACGATCTCCATCCGGTGCAAAAAGCCTTCATCGCGCATGACGCCATGCAATGCGGCTTCTGCACGCCGGGTTTCGTCGTCGAGGCGCTCGCTTTTTATGAGAGCTGGCGCGAGGCAAGGGCGGGGCAGACGCCGGGGCGGGAAGAGATCGCCGCCGCGCTTTCCGGCCATCTTTGCCGCTGCGGCGCTTACGGC
Organism: uncultured Alphaproteobacteria bacterium; assembly: GCA_963842775.1. Classification (GTDB taxonomy): domain Bacteria; phylum Pseudomonadota; class Alphaproteobacteria; order Rhizobiales; family Rhodomicrobiaceae; genus R-RK-3. The sequence goes on from CAWJHQ010000005.1 coordinate 21,403, forward strand.
AATATTTACGAGGCGGTGGCTGCGGCCTGCGCGGGCGAATTCGAAGGGCCGTCGACCGCCGGTCCCCGCCAGGAGGCCGCCGACAAGGTAACCGGCCGCGCCAAATACACCGTCGACATCGCGCATGACGGCCAGCTCGAGGGCGTTATCCTGCGGTCCGCTCACGCCCATGCCAAGCTCACCGCGCTCGACCTGGAACCGGCATTGCGCGTGCCCGGCGTCAAGGCCGCGATCCCGATGCTTGCCGTGGGCCGCACGGTGCGTTTCTTCGGCCAGGAGATCGCCGCCGTCGCGGCGGTGGATCTGGCGAGCGCAAAGCGCGGGCTCGCCGCGATCAAGGCCAGCTATGAGCCCCGGCCGGCCGTCATCGGCCTCGATGCGGCGCGCCAGCCGGGCGCGCCCGACGTCTATCCCGGCTGGCGCAAGCCGGTGGCGAATTCGGGCGAGGGGCCGATATTTCCGACGCCCTGGAAGCACAATGTGCGCGGCCCCAGCGGGGCGTTTTCGCTGAATGGCGGCAAGGCGAAAAAGCTGATCGCCGAGGCGCGCACCCGCCGCGACCCGCTGCTGGTCGGCGGCACGTTCCGCACCGAGGCGCAGTCGCACACCGCCTTCGAGCCGCACGCGGCGACCGCCCTGTGGAGCGGCGACAGCCTCACCGTGCATCTCTCCACGCAGGCCGTCGCGCATATGGCCAAGGCGATCGCGAAGCGCTTCGGCGTCAAGGAAGGCAAGGTGCGCGTCATCGCCGAGCATGTCGGCGGCGGCTTCGGGGCCAAATTGTCAGTGACGGGCGAGACCGTCGCGGCGGTCGAGCTTGCCCGCGCGGCGGGTGCGCCGGTGCGCGTCGCCTTCGACCGGCATGAGGAAATGAGCGTGACGGGCTATCGCCCCGGCGCGGAGCTGCAAGTGGCGCTGCTCTGCGGCGCGGAAGGCGGCCTCCAGGCGATGTCGGTGAAGGCCTATGCCGATGCGGGCGTCGCGGTGAACTCGGCGATCGCCGCTTTCGCGCGCATGATGTATGACGCGCCCGCCAAGGAGCTTGTCGATTACGACGTGGTGAGCCATCTGCCTCCCGGCGCTCCGTTTCGCGGACCGGGCGGCCCGCTGCTCAGCTTCGCGCTGGAGCAGGCGGTGGACGAGGCCGCCGGAAAACTGCGCGTCGACCCCATCGCATTGCGCCAGCGCTGGGACGGCAATCAGGAGCGCCAGCGGCTCTATGGCTGGATGACGAAGCATCCGGTCTGGCGCGACCGCGCGGTCACGGCGGTGCGCAGCGGACGCTTCCGGCGCGGCGTGGGGATCGCCGCCGCCAACTGGCTCTATTGGTGGCAACAGGGCGTAGAGGTCGAGCTGGCGGTGCGCGGCGGCAGGCTCGCCGTCAGCACGTCGGTGCAGGACATGGGCACCGGCATCCGCAGCGTCCTCGCCCGCACGGCCGCCGAAGCGTTCGAGCTGGAGCAGGCGGAAATCGACGTCGTCATCGGCGATTCCACCCTCCCGCCTGGGCCGATTTCGGGCGGCAGCCGGACGACGGCCAGCCTCGTTCCCGCCGTCATGGCCGCCGCCGACTTGCTGAAGGCGGCAACTGCGGGAGCGAATGCACGGCCGGATCGGCGACAACGCGCCCTGGCGGGAGATCATCGCCGCGTCGGACGATATCGCCTTGCGCGCCACCCGGCCGCCGGACGCGGCCTCGACCGTGCATCGCGGATTGTCGCCGCTGCAGGAAGGCGGGTTCATCGGCAAGACCTTCGACTGGGTGCTGCGCCGCTTCATGCATCTGAATACCGGGCAGGGCTCATCCGGGGCGGTCTATGCGGCGGAGGTCGAGGTGGATACGCTGCTCGGCCATTGCCGGGTGACGCGCTATGCGGCGGGCCTCGCGGTCGGGCGCGTGCAGCATCCCGTGCTCGCCCGGAATCAGGTCGCGGGTTCGATCGTCCAGGGCATCGGCTACGCGCTTTACGAGAACCGCCAGCTCGACCCGCTGACGGGCGCCGTGCTGACGACCGGGCTTGAGGATTACCGCATCCCCGGTATCGCCGACATTCCGGAGATCGACATTCATTTCGACGAAGACGGCTTCGAGCATGTCGCCGGCGGCAGCATCGGGCTCGGCGAAATCGCCACTTTGCCGGTAGCGGCGTCGATCGCCAATGCGGTGCATGACGCGACCGGCGTGCGGCTGCGCGAAATCCCGATCCGGCCCGACCGGCTCATCAACGCGCTGCGCCGGGGAGCCGCCGCATGATCGCCAGCATGGATGACGCCCGCACCCTCCATTCGCTGCAGCCGGAGCTGCGCGCCGCCGGAACCGATCTCTCCGAACGCCGGCGCAGCGGCATTTCTGCCGGGCCGATCGTGCAGATCGAGCCGAGCGCGGAGATGCTGGAAATCGCCTGGCGGGAGGATGGCGGCGCGCGGATCGGCAGCTACGTCACCATGGCGAGCCTCGCCGCCGATGACGCAGTGCCGTGCCGCATATCCCGGCCTCACCGCCGCCGCGCAGGGTCTCGCCACGCCGCAAATCCGCAATGTCGGCACGATCGGCGGCAATCTCGCCCAGCGGTCGCGCTGCTGGTATTACCGCAATCCGCATATGGCCTGCCTGAAGAAGGGCGATCCCGTCTGCTCCGCGCGGAAGGGCAACCATCTTTACGGCGTGAATTTCGATCTCGGCCCTTGCGTCGCGCCGCATCCGTCCACGCTCGCCGCGGCGCTGATGGCCTATGATGCGCTGGTCACGACGACCGCGCGCACCGCGATCCCCGCCGAAACGCTGATCGGCGACGGCTCCGACGGCACGCGCGACAACACGCTTGCGCCCGACGAGATCATTCAGTTCATCGATCTGGCGGCCCCGGTCGAGGGAGAGCGGGCGGCCTATCAGCGGGTCATCAGCCGGGCTTACGCGGAGTGGCCGCTGGTCGAGGCGGTGATCCGTGTCGTGCTGGGCGAAGGGCGCCGCGTCCGGATGATGCGTCTTGCGATCGGAGGCGTGGCGCCGGTGCCGCTGCGCCTGCCGGGCATCGAGGCGATGGCCACCGGGGAGGTTCTCAATGCGCCGTTCATCGCGGCGGTGGCGCGGGCGACGACTGCGGGAGCAGAACCGCTGCCCATGACGGGCTACAAGACCGCGCTGCTCGAAGGCCTCGTCATCGACATGCTCACCCAGCTTGCGACCGGCAAGCCCAAACGTTGAGCGGGCCGCATCCGCTGGCGACGGTTCCCCCGCAACAATCTTAAGAAGAGTCTATCGGTAATTAACTACCTTGCGTTGTGGTTGTGCTGTGTGTAATCCCGGTGCCTGGAATATGTTCCCGGCACAGGTGAACCATGTACGAGGCGACTTTATCCGATTGCGCCGACGCCCCTGCAAGCGGTCCGCCGACGGAGCGGAAGCAGCTCAAGGTGTTTTACGTGATGCCGCGGGCGATGTATTTCGGCACTTCGCAGGCCACATCGATCGACCTGTGCGTGCGCGACCTCGTCAAGGCGAGTCGCTTCGCCGCATCCGCGCAAGTGATCGCCGAGGCTGTCCCGGATGAGTTCGAGGGCGTCGCGCTTCACCCATTTCCGCGCTCGGCCATATCCGCCACCCGCTCCCGCGCGCACTATGTCGCCGGCCTCGTCGGCGCGCGCAAGCCCGATGTCGTCATCGTGCAGCAGCACCTGCCGACGGCATCCGCCATCGCGCGCCGCTGCCCTGGCGCGAGAGTCGTGCTGCAGACGCATAATTTTCAGAAGGCGGATTACGCGGCCGGCTCGCTGAAGGATTGGCTGCGGCGCGGATATAAGCGCGCGCGCTACAAGCGGCTGGCGGGGCTGATCCATGTGAGCGACGCTTGCCGCCGGGCCTTCGCGACGAATTGGCCTGATATCGCGCTGCCGCAGGCCGTCGTGCATAACGGCCTCGACTTCGCCGAATGGACGCCGGCCGGGAGGCGCACCCGCGAGGTGCTGTTCGTCGGACGCTGCGTGCCCGATAAAGGCGCCCTGGAATCGGCCGAAGCCGCGGCGCGCGCGCTTGCCGGCCGCCCCGACTGGACGGCCAGATTCATCCTTTCGGCCGTGCGCGAAAACGCCGCTTTTCTCGAAGTGCTGCGCCTGGTGCTTGCGCCGCTGGGCCCGCGCGCGCGGATCGAGCTTCAACTGCCCTTCGCCCAGGTCAAAGCCGCGTATGAAGCGGCGTCGATCGCGCTTGTCCCGTCGAAGGTGAGCGAAGCTTTCGGCCGCACGGCGCTCGAGGCTCACGCCGGGGGCGCCGCGTTGATCAGCTCCGGCATCGGCGGTCTGCGCGAAGTGAGCGGCACGTCCGCCGTCTACCTCCCCGAGGTCGCCCCGGACGTCATCGCCGCGGCCATCAATACGCTGATCGACGCGCCGGAATTGCGCGCGCGGCTGGCGCATGACGGCGCGGCCTGGGTGCGGGAGCGGTTCTCCATCCAGAGCCAGGCCGCCCGCCTGGACAGCTTCTGCATGGGGCTGGTGTCATGAGCGGGCGCGGAAACAACGGAATCACATGAACGAAGGCAACCGATTGGAAACGATGGGTCATGCGGAGCGCGCGGCCGGTTCGCCGCGTATCGTCGTCGACATGACCGATCTGATCGGGCAACTCACAGCCGGCCATCGGCCGGCGGGAATCCACCGCGTCGTCCTGGAGTTCGCCAACGCCGCCGCCCTGGTGGCGCGCGAACGGGGCCTGCCCCTGGTCTGCGGCTGTTTCGATGAAGCTTCGGGCAAATATCTCCAATTCGCCCCGTCTTTCAGCGATGCGGCCTCAGGCAGCCGCCCATTCGACTGGATCGCCGAGAATACGCTGTTCCAGCGCGGCCACCCGCGTCCCATCAATCTGAATAAGCTGACCGGCAAATATGCGGACCGGCCGCTCAAGCGGCGATTGCATCTGGCCTATGCGGGCCTGCGCCTGATCCGCCGGCGCATGGCTTTGCGCCTCGTCGCAAGCTTCAAGCCGCCGATCCACGCGGAAGCACTGCACTTCCGCCGCGGCGATCTGTTGCTGATGCTGGGCAGCGGCTGGGATGCCCTGCCCGTCTACGACCATATCGAACCGCTCGCCAAGGCGGGGCTGGTCACGCCGCTCATCCTGGTGCACGACCTTATCCCGCTGGTCGAATTGCGCAGCAGCGGCATCCTGTCCTCGGGCGTGTTCCGCGCGATGGCTGGAAAGGGCCGCCAGGCTCGCGGCGGGCCTGCTCACCTACTCGGCCTCAACCCGCAACGACCTCATCGACTACCTCTGCAGGACCGGGCAACGCACGCCGCCGGTCAGCGTCGCCACGCTGCCGCACGAGTTCACACCGCCCGCCGAGACGCCGCTATCCAAGCCGGTGCTCGACATATTGCCGGCCAATTACGCCCTCTTCGTCGGCCCCGTGAGCGGCCGCAAGAACGCATCGCGGCTGCTCGAGGCGTGGGCCAAGGTGATCGGCCGGCTGGGGCCGGACAGGACGCCGCTCCTGGTCATCACCGACCGGCGCGGCGCGGCGCAGGTCCACGACACCCATATCCGCCCGATCGCCAGCCATGTCCGCCTGCTTGACAGGCCGAGCGACTATGAACTCTCCAGGCTTTACAGCGCCGCCGCCTTCACCGTCTTTCCCAGCCTTTACGAGGGTTGGGGCCTGCCGGTCGGGGAAAGCCTCTGGCATGGAATCCCATGCATCACCTCCAACGCGTCGTCCCTGCCCGAGGTGGGCGGCCCGCTATGCGACTATGTCGACCCGACCTCGGTCGACAGCATCGCGTCCGCGGTCGAGCGGTTCGCCGCCGATCGCGGCTACCGTGACCGCCGGGCGAAGGCGATCCGCCGCGAAGACCTCCGCCTCTGGCGCGATTTCGCGCGTGACGTGATCGAAGCGGCGCTGTCGCATGCGGATCAGGGGTCCGTTCATGCCGAGGCCGAGGCGCCTCCGGCCTTCCCGTTCGTGAAACCGGATGAGCAGCGGGAATTGGCGGCCTCGAAATATTGATCGCCCCTGATGTGCGTTGCGTGCCGGCCTGCCATCCCGCTCGGGCTGCTGCGCGTTCTCAAGCGCGGCGCGGCCCGAGAGCATTTCCCCGCAAAGCATGTCCCCGCGGAGGCGGGGATGGACACTGGGTTTGCGCCCGCGAAATGCGGCCGAACAAACAGATAGAGCCCGTTCCGATAACGGCTTTAAAGCGGAACGAGGTTAGATTGAATCGATCAGCGCTATCAATTCAGTGTCATCCCCGCGCAAGCGTGGATCCAGTATTCCGCAGCCGCTTCAATAGTTTACTGGATTCCCGCTTGCGCGGGAATGACAAAGAGAGAAAGTGTCCGGACGTTTTCAATCGGAATGGGCTCTAGAGCGGGATCGCTTTAATGGAAACAACACCGCCTCGTGGCCCGCTCTATTCTTTAGCTGTCGCGTGATCGGACGGAAAACCGGATTCGCACTTTTCCTGATCACGCTCTAATACGCACGGCCGCGCCATCGTGAAAAAGCCTGCCCCGCTACGGCTGGGACAGGCTTTGCCGGAGCCGGGACTACACGAAGTGGAAGTCTTCCGGGTGCGCCTGAAGCTGCGCAAGCGAGGCGTTCTTGATCAGCAGCGTGTCCGCCGCATCCGTCGTGACGAGAACCCCGTCCGCCGTGTCGGCGCTGTGCGCGAACAGAGCGGCCGTGTCGGCGAAGATGCCGCTGTCGAATTCCAGAAAGTCGTGGCCGGGCCCGGCGATCTGGAAGCTGGTAATCGTGTCGTTGCCGAAGCCGGGCTTGAACACGAAGGTATCCGCGCCGACGCCGCCGGTCAGCGTATCGTCGCCCTCTCCGCCTTCGAGACGATCCTCGCCCGTGCCGCCATTCAGGACATCGTTGCCGGTCCCGCCCTGCAGGACGTCCGCGTCATTGCCGCCATTCATGGTGTCGTCACCATCACCGCCGAGCAGCGTGTCAACCCCATTGCCGCCCTGGAGGTCGTCATTGTCTTCGCCGCCGTTGAGCATGTCGTCGCCGATCCCGCCATTGAGCGAGTCCTCGCCGATCCCGCCCTTGAGCGTATCGTTACCGATGCCGCCGTTCAGATGATCATCGCCACTGCCGCCAATGAGCTTGTCATTCCCCATGGAGCCGGTGATCGTGTCATCGCCGCCAAGGCCGCAAATGCTGTCGTCCGCGGTGGTGCCTCTCATATTGTCCGCGCCTTCGGTGCCGAGCACACTGTCGCCGCAATCGCAATCATCTTCCTCCGCTTCCACACCTGTAACCGTGACTTGCACGGTTGCGGTGTCGGTGCCCCCTTGCCCGTCGGAGATGGCGTAGGTGAAGCTGTCAACGGCCTCAACGCCCGCGGCAAGAGCCGGGAAAGCATCGTCCTGATTGTAGGCGACGGTGCCGTCGGCATTGAGAGTGACCTGCGCCCCGGAAGCCAGATCGATCGGCGTGCCGACCACCGCGGCCACTCCGCCGAGTTCCGTTATGCTCAGCGGGTCGCCATCGGGATCGATGTCATTGGCGAGCACGGCGATACCCGCAAGCACAACCCCGTTCTGAGTAGCCGCACTATCATCGACCGCATTGGGCAGGAGGTTGATGCCGACCTCTCCATCAGAGACTTTGAGATCGCTAATGAAAATTCCAGAGTCGAGCGCATCGTCCCCAGTATCTGCAATCGCAATGATGATGGAGTGAGTGTCAAGATTGGGATCCAGTGCTCCGGTGATGGTGAGGGGACGGGACATCCCATTATATTCTATCTCGAGCGGGCTGTGCGGAATGCCAAACTGATCGGTGCCCTCGAAACTGCTGTTAAGGAAATAGCCGGCCTCAACATTCTTTCCGAGGACACTGAGTGGCGTTGTCGGGTCGCTTACGTCAAACAGCGCGTAATTGACACCATCAATAAAAACACCCGCAATATCGACAAAGCTGTTGACATAAATCGGGAACTCTTCCGATCCAAACAGCACATTGAGGCTTACATTTTGTGCGCCTGGATCGTTAACGGTGAAGTTAAGTTGAAGTATCGATCCGTCAAATGTCGTCAGAATCCACACCCGCCCCCGAAAGAAGGGTTTCGAGAGGGGCATAGCCCGCAGTGGCATTCTGCACCGACAAAGCACTGGACGTATTTGATAGGGGCACATTGCCGTTGCCGGTAGTTAGCACCAACCCGGCCTCAAGCGTGATCGGTTGGCTTTCGACCGTACCTACGTTCAAACCGGAAAACGATCCGATGGCGTTCTCGGCGCCTGTATATTCTCCTGAGATCAAAGTCAGTCCGGAACCGAGCTGAAAGAGCGCGGCCGATTGCGATGTATATTCCATATCTTTTCCTTTTCTCTATTGATCAAATAAACGGAAAACATTTTACGCAATGCACGTGACACAACAGATCCGACCCTCAACCGCTAATTGCACCATTGATCTATGAAGAGCTAATGCTCAACAAAAGCTCTTGCGAACTGGTCACGCAACGGCTTCAGGAAATAGGACAGCGCCGTCCGCTCGCCGGTGCGGATATGCACTTCGGCGGGCATGCCCGGCACCAGCCTGAGCCGGCTTGCATCGCCGCCCGTGGCGCCGGACGGGTTGAGCGTCAGCCGCGCTACATAATAGGCCGCGCCCGTCTGCTGATCCTTGGTCAGATCGGCGGAGACGCGCGTCACCTGGCCCTCGAATTCCGGCGTCGTGCGCTGGTCGAAGGCGGTGAAGCGGATATAGGCGGGCTGGCCGGGCCGCACATGGTCGATGTCCTGCGGCGCGACCTTGGCTTCCACCACCAGCGCGTCGTGCTCGGGAATGATCAGCATCAGCGTTTCGCCCTGGCCGATCACGCCGCCCACCGTATGCACCGCGAGCTGATGCACGAGGCCCGATTGCGGCGCGCGGATCTCGATATGCCGGAGCTGGTCTTCCGCCGCGATCCGCCGCTCGACCAGTTCGGCCTCCTTCGCGGTCGCCTCGCGCAGGTCCTTCATCACTTCGGCGCGCATGTCCTGGTCGAGCTGGATGATCTGCAGCTCGATCTCGGAAATCCGCCCGGCGGCCTGCGCCTGCTGCGCCCGGAGCTGGGCGCGCTCGCCCTCCATGCGTGCGGCGTCGCGCTGGATCGCCGTCAGCTTGGTGATCGGCATCAGTTTCTGCGACCAGAGCTTTTCCGCGCCTTCCAGCTCCTTGCCGATCAATTCGATTTCGCGGCCCTTCGCCCATTGCTGCGCGGCGAGGCCGTCGACCTCCTGGCGCAGCTGCGCGATGCGCTCGCGCAATTGCGCCTTCTGGCCCATGCGCGCGTCATGGCGGCTTTCGAACAGCTTGCGTTCCGCGCCGACCAGCGCGCCGATTTCGGCTTCTGCCTGCCGCGCCTCCAGGGCGGGCGGCAGCGTGAGCGCGGCAGCGCCGTTCTGCTCGGCGGCAAGGCGCATCCTGCGGACGGCGATTTCATCGAGCTGCTTCGTCACGATCTGCAGGCTGGCGCGCACCAGCGTTTCGTCGAGCCGCAGGACCAGCGCGCCCCGCTCGACGCGGTCGCCGTCATTGACGAAGATCTCGCCGACCGTGCCGCCGGTCGCGTGCTGCACCTTCTTCACATTGCTGTCCACGACGACCGTGCCCGATGCCAGCACCGCGCCGGATAAAGTCGCCGTACCGGCCCAGAGCCCGCCGCCGCACACAAGCAGCGCCACCGCTGCCAATCCCGCCAGCAGGGCCTTGCGCACGCCATCGGGGGCGTCGGCCGAAGCAGGGGCGGCTGCGCTCTCGGAGCCGGCTTGGGTCATCCGCGGGCCGCTCCCCCGGCGCGCATGGCGGGCGGGCTGAGCACCGGGCGGGGCATGGCGACGGGCTGGATGACTTTCGCCAGCACCTCTTCCTTCGGGCCGAGCGCCTGCAACTGGCCGTTTGCCATCACCGCCAGCCGGTCCACCGCCGAAAGCGCCGCCGGGCGATGGGCGATGACGACGACGATACCGCCCCGTGCGCGCACCGCCATGATGGCCTCGGCAAGCGCCGTGTCGCCTTCGGCGTCGAGATTGGAATTCGGCTCGTCCAGCACCACGAAGAACGGATCGCCATAGAGCGCGCGGGCGAGCGCGATGCGCTGGCGCTGCCCGCCGGACAGCATGGCGCCGCCCTCGCCGATGCGCGTGTTGTAGCCGTCGGCGAGGCCCAGGATCATGTCGTGCACACCGGCGGCGCGGGCCGCCGCGATCACCGCGTCGCTGGGCGCGGAAGGTTCGAGCCGCGCGATATTGTCGGCCACCGTGCCGTCGAACAGCTCGACATCCTGCGGCACATAGCCGGTGTCCCGGCCGAGCGCCTCCGGCTCCCATTGATCGAGCGAGGCGCCGTCGATCCGGATCGTGCCGCGCGAGGGCTGCCATGCCCCGGCCAGCGCGCGGGCGAGCGTCGATTTTCCGGAGGCGGACGGACCGATGACGCCCAGCGCCTCGCCGGCGGACAGGGCAAACGAGACGTTCTGCAAGATCGGGCGCGACTCTCCGGGGGCGCCGACGGACAGGGCGTCGACCGTCACGGATTGCGTCGGCCGGGGCAGAGACAAAGGCTCGCGCGCCTGCGGCAGCTTGGCGAAGAGCTGGCGCAGCCTCTCGCCGCTTTGGCGCGCGCCGATAAAGCCGCGCCAATTGGCGATCGCACCCTCGATCGGCGCGAGGGCGCGCGAGGCCATGATGGAGGATGCGATCATCACGCCCGCCGTCGCCTCGCCGTTGATCACGACATAGGCGCCAAGGCCCAGCAGGGCCGATTGCAGGATCAGGCGGAAGACGCGCGCCGCCGCGCCGAAGCCCCCCGTCACCGCCATGGCGCGGCGCTGATCGTCCAGCAGCGCCTCGCTATGCTGGTGCCATTGGCCGGCCAGTCGCCGGCCAAGCCCGAGCGCCTGGATGATCTCGGCGTTGCGGCGGGCCATTTCCGCGCAATGCTGCCGGTTCGCGGCGCTGACCGTCGAGGCCTGCGACGGTCTGCGGCTGCGCGCTTCGGTCACGGCGGTGAAGGCGACGAGCACCAGCGCGCCGCCGGTCGCCAGCAGCCCCAGCAGCGGATGCAGCAGAAACACCAGCGCCAGATAGACCGGCAGCCAGGGAAGGTCGCAGAGCGCGGCCGGGCCGGGGCCGCTCAGAAAGGCGCGGATCTGATCGAGATCGCGGACCGGCTGAAGCGCGCTGCTCTGGTCCGCCGATTGCAGCGGCATTTTCAGCACGGCGGCGAAGGCATGGCCGCGCAAATGGCGGTCGAACCGGACGCCGATCCCGGCGATCACGCGGCTCCGCAGCAGATCGAGAACGCCGAACGCCGCGTAGAGGCCGACCATCAGCACGGTGAGGCCGACGAGCGTCGGGATGCTGCGCGCGGGCAGCACCCGGTCATAGACCTGCAGCATGTAGAGCGAGCCCGTCAGCGCCAGCACATTGGCGACAGCCGAGAGGCCGATCACTCCGGCGAATGCCGAGCGGTTCCTGTGGAGGAAGTCACGGAATATGGACTGAGCCGGGAGCTTTGCGCGTTGCTGCATCGATTTTCAAATAATAATCTGGGTTCGAAAAATAAAAACGCCAGAAAATTGGCGTCTTGAGCTTATATGCACTCATTTTTACTTAGAGCATTTTCCAGCAAAGCCGCGTTCCGATGCAATCTTGGCGGAAACGGCTCTCAGGGATTGGGCGGAAACGCCCGAATACCATCGCGCTCATCGCGACTTATATCGATGAATCGATATCTATCATCGGTTGCAACGCGGCATCAATTGCAATCCGCGCGCACGGCGTAATAGCTGACAGATTTCGCGAAAGCGGGATCGGTTGAAGTGCAAACATCGAAGCCGGGAGGCCGTCGATTCTTCGCTGGTCGCGCGATCGGACGGAAAACCGGATGCCATCCCCGCCTTCGCGGGGACATGCTTTTCCTGATCGCGCTTAGAGGTCGTCGGGGGCGAGGGCCATGGCGAGGAACGCGCTGCCGGCGAACATGAATTCGACGCCGAGCAGCACGCCGAACATCCAGGTGAACGGGCCGGGCAATCCGGACAGGATCAGCACCGCGATCGTCAGGCTGGCGACGCCGCTCACCGCCAGCCACTCCCATTGGCGGAACAGGCGGCGGCGATGCGCGACGGCCAGCAGACTGGCCGCTATGGCGCTTGCGGTGAAATAGGCGGCAAACACCAGGCCAAGGTTCGGCGCCGGTTCACGGGGTATTGCGAGCAGATAAGCGCCGGTCGCCAGCGGAATGAGCGCCAGCGGAAGCGACGATGCGAGACCGATGGATCGATCCGCGCGCAGCACCGAAATAAGCGTCACGGCGCCGGCGAGGACAAGCAGCATCTCGATGGAAACCGGCTGCGCGACGGGTGACGCCGCCGCCCAAAGGGACGCAAGGCCGAGGAGAAAGAGACAAGCGCCTTCCACGAGGTACCATCGCCGCCAGCTTGAGAGTTCGATGTTGAGATAACTATCAAGCTTCTGGTGCGGCGATAGCGGCGCCGGTTCTATCCTCCACTGGGCCTTGGGTTCCCACCGGCCTTGCACGCTATGAGCCTGACGCGAAGAAGAACCCGCGGGTCAATTCGGTGTAATTCGCTTCAATGGCCATGATCGCCACGAACACCAGCACCAGCACCGGTGGAATGATGATCGCATAGACCAGGGCCAGCCGCTCCCAGGCCATGTGCATGAATATGGCGACGATCAATCCCGCCTTCGCGATCATGAAGATCAGGATCAGCGACCATCTGAGATAGCCGTGCACATGAAAGTAGTCGACCAGATATGAGCACGTGCTCAGGATGAACAGCCATCCCCATATGATCAGATAGAGCTTGAGCGGATGCTGTTGGCCTTCAGCGTGCGTCGTTGCTGTCGCTGTCTGCGCGTGAACTGTTCCGTGCTGCATGGATCACCAAAGATAGAAGAATGCAAAGATAAACACCCAGACAAGATCGACGAAATGCCAGTAAAGGCCGACGATCTCGACCGTCTCATAATGCCCGCGCCTGTCGGTAAAGAAGCCGCGCTTGCCGTCATCGAAATGACCGCGCCACGTGCGCCAGGCCACGATGAGCAGGAAGATCACCCCGAATGTGACATGGGTGCCGTGAAAGCCGGTGATCATGAAGAACGCCGCGCCGAACTGCTCCGCGCCCCAGGGATTGCCCCATGGCCGCACGCCTTCCATGATCAGCTTGGTCCACTCGAAAGCCTGCATGCCGACGAAGGTGGCGCCAAGCGCGGCCGTGATCAGCAGCAGGATCGCCGTTGTCTTGCGGTCGCGGCGGTAGCCGTAATTGACGGCCAGGGCCATCGTGCCGCTGCTTGAGATGAGCACGAAGGTCATGATCGCGATCAGCAGGAGCGGAAAAGTCGTGCCGGCCACATGCAGCGAGAAGACCTCGCTGGGATTGGGCCAGGGCACCACCGTCGACATGCGGACGGTCATATAGGAGAGCAGGAAACAGCTGAAGATGAAGGTGTCGCTCAGGAGGAAGATCCACATCATGGCCTTGCCCCAGGAGGCGCTTTTGAACGCCCGCTGGTCGGAGGCCAGGTCCGAAGCAACGCCTTGCCAGCCATCCGCCCGCTCGGGCAAGTCCTGTGCATGCGTCATGGTCGCATCTGTCATCGGCTAAGCCCTTTAAGTCAGCAACTGGCGGCAAATCTCGCCGAAGTCTTCCGCCAGGCCCGTCACCAAACTGAACAGGACCAGCCACACAATGAGGAGAAAGTGCCAATACATCGTGCACGTCTCCACGCTCAATCGCAATTTATCCGCGCCAACGCCGCGCCAGGCCCTGTCGGCGGTCCAGCCCAGCCCCACGGCGCCTCCCACCATGTGCAGCCCATGCAGCCCGGTGATCAGGTAGAAGAAGCTGTTGGAGGGATTGGACGCCAGCAGGAAGCCGGAGTCGCTGAGCTCCCGCCAGGCCCAGAGCTGGCCGAAAAGAAAAGCCATCCCGAAAAACCCGGCGACGAGCAGGAGGAATTTGACGCTGTCCATGTTCCGCCGATGCACCGCGCCTTGCGCGCCTTGCAGCGCGACGCTCGCGAGGATCAATGCGCCGGTATTGACCCACAGCAATTGCGGGATGCGGATGGATTGCCAATCCGGATAGCCCGACCGCATGAAATAGGCGCTGATCAGCAGGGCGAAGAGCGAGCCGACGACGGCGAGAAACACGCCCATGCCGATCTTCGCGGCGGGCAGCGACATGGCCCCGGTCCCGTCGAAGTCGCCGATGATGCCTTCCTCCAGCCAAGGCTTGGAGCCAAGCCTCTGCTGCAGGAGCCACCAGACGGCGATCCCGACCAGCAGGGACAGAAAGACAATCGCTACCGACATCTCCCAGCCCTCTTAAGCGGTTCGTGCGGATGGCGGCTGGTTTTGCGGGATGAAATCCTCCTTGGCGCCGGGCACGCTGTAATCATAGGCCCAGCGATAGACGACCGGCAGATCCTTGCCGAAATTGCCGTGGCCGGGAGGCGTTTCCTCCGTCTGCCATTCGAGCGTGGTGGCCCGCCAGGGATTGCCGGACGCGCGTTCGCCTCTGATCAGGCTCATGACGATGTTGTAAATGAACAGCATCTGCGCGGCGCCGACGATCAGGGCCATCACCGTGATGAAGGCGTTCAGCGTATGGACATTCGGCGAGATGAAGGCCGCCTCACCCAGCTCATAATACCGCCTCGGCACGCCCAGGAATCCCAGATAGTGCATCGGGTAGTAGATCAGATAGGCGCCGAGGAACGTGACCCAGAAATGGACCTTGCCGAGCGTTTCGTTGTACATCCGCCCGGTGATCTTGGGATACCAATGATAGATCGCCCCCATGATCACCAGAATGGGCGCGACGCCCATCACCATATGGAAATGCGCGACGACGAACATCGTGTCCGACAAGGGTACGTCCACCACCACATTGCCGAGGAACAGGCCGGAGAGGCCGCCATTGACGAAGGTGACGATGAAGCCGATGGCGAACAGCATCGGCGTGGTCAGGTGAATGTCGCCCTGCCACAGCGTCAGGATCCAATTATAGACCTTGATGGCGGTGGGAATGGCGATGATCAGCGTGGTCGTGGCGAAGAAGAAGCCGAAATACGGGTTCATGCCGCTGACATACATATGATGCGCCCAGACGACGAAGCTGAGCGCCGCGATCGCCACGATGGCCCACACCATCATCCGGTAGCCGAAGATGTTGCGCCGCGCATGGACGCTGATCAGGTCGGAGACGATGCCGAAGGCCGGCAGCGCGACGATGTACACTTCCGGGTGACCGAAGAACCAGAACAGATGCTGGAACAGGATCGGGCTGCCGCCGCGCGTCGTGAGCTGCGTCCCCATCTCGACGATCGCCGGCATGAAGAAGCTCGTCCCGAGCAGCTTATCCAGCGACATCATGATGCAGGCGACGAAGAGAGCGGGGAATGCCAGCAGGGCGAGGATGGTCGCGGTGAAGATGCCCCATACGGTCAAGGGCATGCGCATCAGCGTCATGCCGCGCGCGCGGCCCTGCAGCACCGTGACGACGTAATTCAGCCCGCCCATGGTGAAGCCGATGATGAAGATGATCAGCGAGACCAGCATCAGGATGATGCCGTATGGCTGACCCGGCGTACCGGAGGTGATCGCCTGAGGGCGGGTACAAGGTCCAGCCGGCGCCCGTCGGCCCGCCCGGCATGAAGAAGCTGGCGACCAGCACGAGAACCGCGAGCAGATAGACCCAGTAGCTCAGCATGTTCACGAAGGGGAACACCATGTCCCTGGCGCCGATCATCAGCGGGATCAGGTAGTTGCCGAAACCTCCCAGGAACAGCGCCGTGAGCAGATAGATGACCATGATCATCCCGTGCATGGTGACGATCTGGTAATAGGCATTGGCGTCGATGAAGGCGAAGGTCTCGGGAAATCCGAGTTGAAGCCTGATCAGCCACGACAATACGAGCGCGACAAGCCCGATGGCGAGCGCCGTCAGCGAATATTGAATGGCGATATATTTGGCATCCTGGGAGAAGACGTATTTTTCGATCCAGCTATGCGGATGATAAAGCTCTACGTCCGGCACCTCGGCAGGCGGAATCAGTTCGACCCCGCCCCGCGTCACATCGACCATAGGAATGCTCTCCCTTAATATTCCGATGCAGGCCGGCGCGCGCCAGCCTGATCGTTGCGTATCCTCACTCGTGCACCGACGCACTCACTCCGTTCGTGCATCAAGCGCCCTATTTTTGTTTCGCGTCGACCATCAAACTCCGGCCGAAGCCTCCGTTTGCATCGATGCATAGCACAAAGCCGGAAAGGCTCCGCCTATTTCGGGGGCTCTACCGTCCCCTCCGCTGTCTTAATCCGGCCGCCGGATAGTTCCGCAAACGTCTTTTGCTGTCCGAGCCACGTCTGATAGTCGGCTTCCGTATCGACCATGACCTTGCCGCGCATTATGTGATGTCCGACGCCGCACAATTCCGCGCAGAGCACGTCGAACGTTCCGGTCCGCGTGGGCGTGAACCAGAAATATGTCACCATGCCTGGGATGATGTCCATCTTCGCCCGGAATTCGGGGACGTAGAAATCATGCAGCACGTCGACGGCGCGGAGCAGAACCTTCACCGGCTTGCCAATCGGCACATGAATCTCGCCGCCCTCGACCACGAAATCGTCCTGGCCGCTCGTGTCGCTGGGATTCACGCCCAACGGATTTTCAGGTGAAATCAGGTTGCTGAAGGAGGTGCCGAGCTTGCCGTCCTTGCCGGGAAGCCGGTAGCTCCACTGCCATTGCTGGCCGACAATCTCCATCTCGGCCGCGCCCGCGGGCACGGTGACGAACTGGCCCCAGACGAACAGGCCCGGCGCGAGCATGGCCGCGACGCCGATGCCGGTGGCGATGGTCAGCCAGAGTTCGAGCTTCTTGTTCTCCGGCTCATAGATGGCCTTCCGGCCCTCTTGATGACGGAAATTGTAGATGCAATAGGCGACAAACAGAACCACGGCGACGAAAACGATGCCGGTAATCCAGAACGTCAGCTCGATCGTATGATCAATATAGCTCCAGTTCGAGGCGATGGGCGTCCACCACCACGGGCTCAGCAAGTGAAACACCACCGAACCAACCGCTACGATAACAATTATAATCGCCGTGTTCATCTTTGCTCATCCCTGCCCTCCGGGCTTGGATTGGAATTCATTCTAAACCGTGTCGCTCGTCGTCCGTCCTCAGGAGGCGCAGCCCCGCGCCCCCTCAATATCGATATTATGTCTTATCAGGATGCTACCATTCCACAAGCTTGCGATACAGATGCCAGGTCGAATGGCCAAGCACCGGCAAGACGACGGTGAGACCGATCAGCACCGGCAACGATCCTATCACCAGCGCGGCCGCCACGATCAGCCCCCATACAGCCATCGTCACCGGATTTGCGGCAACGGCTCTGATCGAGGTCTGAATTGCCGTGGCGACACCGACATCGCGGTCCACCAGCATGGGAAACGAAACCACGCCCACGGTAAAGCTCGCCAGGGCGAAGAAAAATCCGACCCCGCAGCCCACGACGATCAGCGTCCAGCCCGCAGGGGTTGTAAAGAGCAAGCGGCCGAACTCCACAAATGAGTTCGGCGTCCAGGTGCCGAAGGTGTTCCGGTAGACGATCATGGCGGCGACGAGCCAGGCGAGAAAGATCACCATGAGGATGAGGCCGAGCGTCGCGATAGACCGGACGCGCAGCAGGTTGAACACCCTCAACGCTTCCCAGCAGTGGGGGAGACCCTGCTCACGGCGGCGGCTCATCTCGTACAAGCCGACCGCGGCCAGCGGACCCAGAAGCGCATATCCGGCAACCAGCGGGAAGACGACCGGCAGCACGTCATACCCAAAGCTGAGCCTCAGCAGAATGATGCCCACGATGGGGTAGATCACGATGAGGAACATCGAATGCGTCGGCATTGCTGCGAAGTCGTTGATGCCTTTCCGCAAAACGTCACGCAGATCGGCAAGGCCAATCTTCCGAACATTCGGCTGTCCAGCGCTTTCTTCAGCATTGAGGGACGAATTCAGGGTCGACATGAGTGTGCCCTGTCCCGCTCACAGGAGCGATTGCGATGACGTAGGGTCATAGGACACACCTAAGCAATCTTCTTGTCAAGCCGTACACTTTGGTATTTCAGGGATATGCACTAATTTGCTGGAATCTCAGAGTTTTAGCCATTTTTTTGCTTGACTGTTAGCGATCCGAATCTATCGCCGCACCCCACGATATCTTGCAGTGCAGCAATTTTTTCCCGAGCGTTTTCAGATAAGTGCGATAGCCCCGTGGCGGAGGTTGGCGACGGTGAGGTTAAAAGCTAATATTTACAGGAATGTGCGATAAACGCACAGTTTTCAATGAATCGTTTATAACGGATCATCTGGCGAAAATCGGACGCTTGTGTGCACTGCAACTTGTCGACGCGACAAAAGGCAGCATGGCAAGATGCGGAACCGCCGCGGATTGAGCGGCCAAAACGGCGCGCACGAGCGGGGTGGAAGCATGTTCCCGCACCCACCGGACCGTCCCCATTTTGCGATGAACCGCGCCCGGAAAGCCACACCCATTCCGATCGAATCAGGACGGCCCGAGCGCGAAAAGCCGTCGAACTACAAGAACATCGCGGTCGTAAGGGTGCTGTACCAGGTCGCGGATTTCGGCATAGGATTCGCGCCGGACCTCCGCGCTTTCCTCCACCTTCGACAAGAACCCGCTCAGCTCGGCGATCTTCGCCTCTGTCGGGCCGTAGGCGCCGCCGACCTTCACGCTGTCATTCGCCGCGATCAGGCTCCAGCAGGTGTTTTCATAGGTCAGCGCCGGCGCCGGCTTGTTCGTCAGCTCCGCGCGAATCACGCTGGCGGCGGCGCGCGCCTGGCTCGACGCGGCATAGGCCGATTTCGGCATGTCGCCGGCGATGCAGGCGTCCCCCACGACGAAAATGCCGCGATCCACGCGCGACGCCATGGTGAACGGATCGATCGCGCAATAGCCTTGCTCGTTCGCCAGCCCGGCATCGCGCGCGATGCGGCCGGCCGTCTGGCGCGGGATGACGTTGACCAGCGCCGCATTGGCGTAGGTCTCGAAATTGGTGGCGACCGTCATCGAGGCCGGGTCGACGGATTGTATGCCGCCATGGATCGATTGCGGCAGCCACTCGACCACGCCGGGATAGTATTTCTCCCAGCCGGCCTGGAACAGCCCCTGCTTGGAAAAACGCTCCTTGGGATCGAGAATGATGATCTTGGTCCTGGTCTTGCCCGCACTCTGCAGCACATGAGCCATCATCGAGACGCGCTCATAGGGGCCGGGCGGACAGCGGTAAGGCGATGGCGGCGCGATCATCACGATGAGGCCGCCATCCGGCACGGCGTCGATCTGGCGCTTGAGCAGCCGCGTCTGCGCGCCGGCCTTCCAGGCATGCGGCATGCGCTCCTCGGCGGCGGCGGACCAGCCCGGCACGGAGCCGTAATCGAGGTCGATGCCGGGCGCCATCACGAGACGGTCATAGGGAAGACGCGCTCCGCCTTGCAGCACCACTTCACGGCGCTCCCGGTCGATGGATGAGGCGATGTCCCGCGCCAGCGTGACATGCGGCAGCTTGGCGACCACCCCATAGTTGAACGTCAGATTCTCGATCGGCTGGAACCCGCCGAGATAGAGGTTGGAATAGAAGCACGTCGTATAGGTTTCCTGCGCCTCGACGAGGGTGATGTCGAAGCCGGCGCCGCTGTCATTGGCCAATTCCCGCAGCACGATCAGCCCGCCGGGACCGCCGCCGATAATGACGACCTTCGGTCTCGCCTGCGCCAGAGCGGGAGCGGCGAACGGACCGGCCGCAAGCCCGGCACCGAGCGCCGCCGCACCTTTGAGAAACCCTCTTCGCGTCGTCATCTTCATCGCCGTCCTCCATGGGTTCAGCGGCTTATTTGCGTATTGCGGGGGTATTGATGGGCAAGCCTTCCGCGCGCTTGGCGAGGTAAAGCTCCAGGCTCACATACTCGTCCGAGCCGTAACCGTACTGCACGGAGCGGACGCCGAACGAACAGGCGCGCAGGCGGCGGTGCAGCGAGCCGGCGCTTTGCCATTCGATGCGATAGACGGGATAGCCGACGCCGACGCCATGGCTGATGACATCGCCGCGCAATCTGCGGCCCGCATGGTCCACATGGCATTGGGCGCAGGACAGATTGAGCTGGCCCTGGCGATTGTTGAACAGCGCCTTGCCGCGCTCGAACGAGGCGGCGGCGGGGCCCGTCGCGTCGACCGCCACCGGTATGCCGCGCGACTGGTAGGCGACATAGGCGGTGAGCGAGAGGAGTTCGTTGGTCTCGTAGGCGAAGGGCGCCGCCTGCATATGCCGCGTCCGGCAATTATTGATGCGCAATTCCAGATTGAGAACCCTGCCCTCGGCGGCATCGAAGCTCGGATAGCGGGCGGCCACGCCCTTCATGCTTTGCCGCGCATCGTCATGGCAGGAGGCGCAGGACTTGCCCGCCGCGCCGTCCTTCGCCACCCAAAGCTGCTCGCCTCCGACGATCCAGAGCATGCCTGTATTGGCGATCTCGTCGGCCTCCACGGCCTTCAGCTCGGGCGAAAGAAACGCCGGAACCCGCGACGGGCGCGCGCGGCACCTCCTCGGCCCGCGCCGCAACGCCGGACAGCGCCGCGAGCAATCCCGCGCACAGGTAAGTCGCAAAGCACCTCATCCGGAGACCGTGAGCAATTTGCGTTCGACCGTCGTGTCGCCTTTCTGGTCCGTCCAGGTGAAGATCAGCTCGCCGGTCTCGGTCGCGACCGTCGAGAAGATCACATACGGATTGGCGGAAATGCCGGGGTTCAGCTCCATGCGGAACACCTCCTCGCCCGCGTAAGCGACGACGAACAGGCTGATGATGTCGCGCGGGATCGTCTGGCCGCGGGCGTCGGTGCGCTGGCCGGTCTCCATGACATGGCGGATCAGCGCCTTGATCTCGACGATCTCGCCCTTCTTGGCTTCGGCGGCCATGGAAACGCGTGCGGGTGCGAGCGCCATGCGGCTAACCTCCGTCGATACAGGCGGCGATGGTGACGACGACGCTGCGTTCGTCGGTGAAGAAGCGGCCGTCGCTCATTTCGGCGATGGCGATCACGCGCTGCGAGGCGGCCAGCCGGATATTGGTGGAAATCTGGGCGCGGCCGGCGCGCGGTCCGATGCGGAAGGTGACGATATGGGCGACCGGATTTTTCTCCGAGAAGATATGGATCGCCTTGACGTGATCGGCCTGCGTCATGGGGCTGTCCACCTCGACGGTGGTGAAGACCGAGAGCCCGTTTTCCGCGATCTGGGGAATGCCGAGCTTCACGCGTCCCGTCTCAAGGGCCGCGCCGCCCGTCTTTTCCCGGATCGCCTCCTCGACCTGCGTGGCCGCCCGGGCCGGCCGCAACCCCAGAAACGAGGCGCCCGCGAGCACCGCCGCCGCATTCAGCATCTCCCTGCGCGTGGGCATGGCTCACTCCTTCAGACCTGCGAGGTAAACTATTACATCCTCCACTTGTTGCGCGTCGAGTGCCGGGCGGCCGATATATTCCGGCGCGACATTGGACAGGCCGTCGACCCGGTAGTAAGGCGGCATCAGCGTGTTCGGGTTGAGCCGCGACTGATCGACGAGGCGAAGACGGAGCTGCCCCGGGGAAAGGCGGCTTCCCACGCCGGCCAGCGAAGGTCCGATCTCGCCTTGGAACTTCTCGTCCGGCAAGGGCGCGGCGTGGCAGATGAGACAATTGCCGAGGCTGCGGTCGCGGATGATCGCAAGGCCCCGCACCGCGTCGCCAGTCAGGCCGCCGAGCGGCGCAGGGATCGCATCGCCGACAATCTCGAAGATCGCAAGCCCACCGCCTTCTCCCGGGCTGCTGCCGGCATCGATGGCGATGGCGGCAGCGAGCACCAGCATGATCGTCGTCCCATTGGCGTTGCGCATCAAGCCTTTCGCAGATCGTGGTTCTTGAGCGGCAAGCTGCGGATGCGCTTGCCCGTGGCGGCAAAGATCGCATTCAACACCGAGGGCGCGGCGACGGCAATAGTAGGTTCACCTACTCCGCCCCAAAATCCGCCGGACGGCATGACGATCGCTTCCACCGCCGGCATCTCGTCGATCCGCATGACGTTATACGTATCGAAATTCTCCTGCTCGGCGCGCCCGTCCTTGATGGTGATCTCGCCATGCAGCGCCGCCGACAGGCCGTAGACGAACGAACCCTTCGACCTGCGCCTCGATCTGCTGCGGGTTCACCGCATGGCCGCAATCCGTCGCCGCGACGATGCGGTGGATTTTGAGCTTGCCGTCGTCGCTGACGGAAACCTCCGCGCACCCCGCAATATGGCTGCCGAACGCCGTGCAATGCGCAAGGCCCCGATAGACGCCCGGCGCGGCCGGTTTGCCCCATCCCGCGCGCTCCGCCACCGCATTCAGCACGGCGAGGTTCTTCGGGTGATTGGCGAGCAGCTTGCGGCGGAATTCCAGCGGGTCCTGCTTCGCCTCATAGGCGAGTTCGTCGATGAAGCACTCCATGTAGATCGCATTGTGATTGGCGTTCACGCCGCGCCAGAACCCCGGCGGCACATGCGGATTGCGCATGGCGTGCTCGATCAGCAGATTGGGGAAGGTGTAGCTGATCGCGTGCTCGCCTTTCGGCAGGAAGGTCTGGAAGGAGACCTGATCGATGCCGTCGGTCATGCGCTGCGGTGCGACCGCCGCCAGGATCGACTGTCCGGAAAGGCGGATATGGAGGCCGGTAATATCGCCTTTTTCGTCCAGCCCCGCCGTCAGCTTGCACTGCGTGATCGGATGATAGGCGCCATGCATCATGTCCTCTTCGCGCGACCAGATCAGCTTGATCGGCGTGCCGGGGAACTGCTTGGCGATATCGACCGCCTGGCGGACATAATCGTGGAAGGCGCCGCGCCGGCCGAAGCCGCCGCCCAGATGGACCTTGTGGACGTCGCATTGCGGCTGCGGCAGGTCGGCGGCCTCGCTGCAGGCGGCGAGCGCGGCTTCGCCGTTCTGCGTCGGGCACCACACTTCGCAGCGATCCTGCGTCCATAGCGCCGTGGCGTTCATCGGCTCCATGGTGGCGTGGTTCTGATAGGGATAGCCGTAGGTCGCCTCGAATTTCTTCGGCGCCTTGGCGATTGCGCCCAGCGCGTCGCCATTCTTATTGCCGACGCCGGCCTCCGGGGCGGTCAAACCCTCCTTGAGGAATTCGGCGATGGAGGCGCTGGAGACCTTTTCATTCGGCCCGTTATTCCAGGTGATCGGCAGCGCATCGAGCGCGGTCTTGGCCTGCCACCAGGTCTGCGCCACAACCGCGACGGCGCTGTCGCCGACGCGAACGATGCCCTTCACGCCGGGCATGGCCTTCGCCTTGGCGTCGTCGAAGCTGGCAAGCTTGCCGCCGAAGACGGGGCAATCCTTGATCGCGGCATTCAGCATGCCGGGCAGCTTCAAATCGATGCCATAGACCTGCTTGCCGGTCAGCTTTTCGGCGGTGTCGAGGCGCTTGACCGGCTTGCCCGCGATCTTCCAATCCTTCGGGTCCTTGAGCTTCACGCCTTCCGGCACGGGAAGCTTGCCCGCCGCCGCCGCGACCTTGCCGAAATTGACCTTCCGCCCTGAGGCCGTATGGGTGATGACGCTGTTTTCGGCGCGGCATTCGCTGGGCTGCACGCCCCATTCCTTCGCGGCGGCGGCGATCAGCATTTCGCGCGCCGTCGCGCCGCCCATCCGCACATATTCATGGCTCTCGCGGATGCCGCGGCTGCCGCCGGTCGAATAGCTCTGCCAGACGCGGTTGCGCTTCAGATTGGTGCCGGGCGTCGGATATTCGGTGGTGACCTTCGACCAGTCGCATTCGAGCTCCTCGGCCACCAGCTGCGCGAGGCCGGTCAGCGTGCCCTGGCCCATTTCCGAGCGCGCGACGCGGATCACGACCGTGTCGTCCGGCTTCACCACCACCCAGGCGTTGATTTCGTCCGGCATTGCCGGCATCGGCCGCCGCCATGGCCACGGGAAGCCTGAAGCCCAATGAAAGGCCGGCGGCAGCGGACGCCGCGCCGACCACGAATCCACGGCGGGAGACATTCAATGTCGTTGTCATCGCGGTCTCTCCTACGCTTTGCCGTTGCCGGCTGCGAGATGGATGCCCCGGCGCACACGGTTATAGGTGCCGCAGCGGCAGATATTGGTGATCTCGGTGTTGATGTCCGCATCGGTCGGCTTGGGATTTTTCGCCAGCAGCGCCGCGCTCGCCATGATCATGCCGGTCTGGCAATAGCCGCATTGCGGCACGTCCAGCTCTGCCCATGCCTTCTGCACCGGATGCGAGCCGTCCGGCGACAGGCCCTCGATGGTGACGATCTTGTCGCTCGCCTGGACCGCGCTGAGCGGCATCGCGCAGGAGCGCTGCGCCTCGCCATTGACATGCACCGTGCAGGCGCCGCACACGGCGACGCCGCAGCCATATTTCGTGCCGGTAAGGCCGAGCTGCTCGCGCAAGACCCATAGGAGCGGCGTGATTTCGTCCGCCTCCACCGTCAGCATTTGTCCGTTTACATTGATTTGCGCCATGGAACGCAATCTCCCTTTAAGAGCGTGCGGAATTCTCTCGCGGAAGGATAGCGGCGGGAGGCGGCGGCGTATTGCGCGAAATCGGCGGAATGGCGTCGGGGAGCGCAAGGCCGCTGGAAATGCTGTTCGTCGACGCAGAGAAAAAGTAAAAACCTTTGATGAATTTCTTCGTACGACTTTTCCCGTGTCCGGGCTGCGTTCGCTCGCCTGGGACGGAGACGCGCTGGTCGATTGGCTCGCCGGCGGCCGGTATTCTCTTGACGGGGCTTATGAAAGCTTAAATGTCGGTTCGTCCTACCGTTTCGACGCCGCGGTGGGACTTGGCTCCTGGGGCGTGAGCTTCGAGGCGGCCGGAACGAAAGGGCGTTTGCTCAAAGACAATGGGCAGCGGCAAAGCGGCAACTTTCATCCCCTGTCCGTAGATATCGTCAGGGAGATAAACCGCAGCTATTACCACGCAGACAATTATTTGTATCCGGTGACGCTCTTCCAGCTTCCGGCCGGGCAAACCGCGCTCGCGCATTGCCCGCGCGGGTTCAACATCCTCGATATCGAGGATCTCGACGGAAACTGCCTGACGCCGCGTCCCATCGATGGCGCGGCCGATATTTTCCATTCGCGGCTTGAGGCGAGCCTCGACGGGCGCTGGCTGCTTTCGAACGGCTGGGTGTGGCATCCCCTGAAGATTGCCTCGGTCTATGACGTGGCGCGCGCTCTTGCGGAACCCGCCTATCTATCGACTTCCGGCGAGCCCCTGGACCTGGACTACGGCGATGACTTGGATTGGGAGGTCTATGGCGCGACCTTTGCCGGCGACCGGATCGTATGCGCGCTGACGAACGAGGATAGAAAGCAGAGCCGGCTTGCGATTTACGACCTGACTGCGCAGCGGCGCGAAGCGCTCATCGAACTCACCGAAATTGCCGGCACGCGGCTTATGGCGCTGGATGACGATCACATCATGCTGTTCGATGGCCATCCGCGTCTAGTGCGTCTCTCCACCGGCGCGATTGTCGAGAGGTGGGACGATCTCGATGGCGGCGGAGGAGTTCACCAGCCGAGCGGCGCATTCGAGTCACCCCAGCCGCCATGGCTCGCAACCGATGCGCGGCACAGCCGTTTCGCGCTTGGCTGGCCCGACCGCATCGTTGTGATATCCTTGTCGGCCTGAACCGGCAGACTTCTAGTCCCTCCGCCACCATGATCGCAGGCGCAGCCACCCCTCCCGGATGCGTGGCCAGACGCGGATGACCCAGCGGCGCACGAACGGCACATCGATCGCGATCAGCAGGATGCCGAGCGGCATCATCCAGAAGCCCAGCACCGGCAGAAATCCGAGCAGGCCGCCCGCGAAGAACAGCACCCCCAGCGGTATCCGCAGGGGGCGGCCGTGCGGCCCCGTCAGCCATTCGACAAACCGGCCCAGCCGGCCGGGCAGCCTGCTGCGCAGACCGTATGTCAGACGGCGCAGTTTTCGTTCGTCGATCTTTTCGCGGGTACGCATGGGCCGCAGCATCACCGAGATCACGAAATTGCGCAATAGAGCGCTTCCCGAAAGGCATGGCCCCGCGAAAGCGGGGCTGTTGCGCGGCTTTCGGATAAGAAGCGCGACCCAGCCGGCGACGGTTTGCTCAGCCGAAATGCGCCTCGCGCCAGCGTGCGGGCGGCAATCCGGCATGGCGGGCGAAGGCGCTGGTGAAATGCGCCTGATCGGAATAGCCCACAGCGCCCGCGACGAAGGCCAGCGCCGCCTCTTTCTCGCGCAGCAGCGTCTTGGCCCATTCCATGCGCATGGCGGTGAAATAGCGGTGCGGGGTCATGCCGGTCGCGCGGCGGAAGGCGCGGCTGAAGGCGCTGATGCTCAGGCCGCATTCGCCGGCGAGATCGGCGAAGGACAGATTATCCGAGACGCGGGCCTGCATCAGGTCGAGCACGCGCTTCAGCGCCGCCGGATCGAGGCCGGTCGGCACGCGCCGCGGCTTCCCCGGCAGGCGGCGCAGATGCCGCGCCATCGCCACGGCCAGGCCTTCGCATTGCAGATTGCCGCCGCCGCTCGCCGCCGCGTCCTGAAAAACGGCCCCGGCTCGCCAGAGCCAATCGTCGCGGTCGTTCTGAGCGAGCCGGACCTCGGCGGCGGGGTCGTCATCCGCGCTGAAATCGGGCGCGATCGCGATGCTCAGCAGGGACATGGCCCCATCCTTGAGCAGCACGCTGCGCCGCGTCCCCGCCGGGACGATGGTGACGCTGCCCGCACGGTCCGGCCGGGTGACCGGCGCCGCTCCGTCGACCTTGGCGTGGGTCATCGCGGTGCCGCCGCTGAGAGTGATCAGTATGCGGTGGTTCGGCTCGCAATGTTCGAAGAGGATTTCGCCGTCATAGCGCGACGACACGATATTCGCCTCGAAGCCGGACATGGCGAATTGGAAAAGCTCGGTGCCGCTGCCGTTCTGCAGGCGATAATAATGGTTCATCCAGCCTCATCTCGCGTTCAGGCTCGGGCGCATATAGCTGCGCCCGGTCCGATACGCTGATGTTGAAGGCTACGACAGGGGGCCGAATTTAGAATAGTTCGAAATTCGGCACGGCTCTTCAACTTATCGAGAGCGGCGGGCGGCGACGCCGCGCTTGTGTGGGCCTTGCCGCAGGCTGTAAAATGCGCCCAGGCGGGGCGGCGGTATGAGGGTGAGGCTAGCCGGACGCGACCGAAAACTGTAGGCGCGCGCCGAAGCAGGCCACGGATATCTCCAGGCAGGGGCCGAGAAACCGCCCCGCTCGCACAAATTTAACTCCCGATGCCAACTTTTGCGGAGCAGCAATGCGTGATCAATCCGAGCCGGTGCGCGGTTCGTTGCCTTTCGGTTGGCGCTGGATCGGCCGCTCGCTGCTGCTGCGGCGCGGGCAGACCGTGCTGATCCTGATCATGACCGGCGCGGTCTACGCCGTGAGCCTGGTTTCCCCGGTCGCCACGCAAAAGGCGGTCGACAACATCGTCGCGGGACGGGCGGGCATTCGAACTTGCCGTGCTGGCCGACGGCGGCGTTCTCTCCATCACGCTCGAGGCGGCTCTCTGATTATCTGGCGGCAAAGGCTGGTCATCGATCTCGGCACCTTTCTCGACCGGCGCATCTCGCGGCGCGCCTTCGCCCATCTCCTCCGCCTGCGCATCGACGGCGCCGGCTTCCGCTCGGGCGACGCGATCAACCACTTCAAGCAGGCCGAAAAGATCCGCGACTTCGTGCTGTTCGAAATTCCGCGCGCGCTGTTCGACTTCGGCGGCGCGCTGGTGGCGCTGGCGATGTGCTTCTATTACGATTTCGCGGTCGGTCTTGCCCTGGTTCTCACCGCCCCGATTCTGATCCTTGCGGTCGGCAAGCAGGTCCGCGACTTCGACACTCTCGCCGAGAGCTATTACACCTCGATCGGCGTGCGGCAGAACGCACTGGCGGAAACCGTGAACGGCATCGCCACGCGTCAAGGCGCTCGCCCTGGAAAGTGCGCGCATGCGCCGATGGGACGCGACGACCGAGGACATGCTGGCCAAATTCCGTGCGCTGCGGGAAGTTGTACCGAAGCTTCAACCTTGCGAGCCCAGATCGCCGCGCGCGGCGTGACATTGCTGGTTCTCGGCAGTAGGCTGCTGGCGGCTGTTCCAGGGCAATCTGACCGTCGGCGAGCTGGTCGCGCTGCAATTGCTCAGCGGGCGCATCACCTTCCCGCTGATGGCGAGCAGCGATTTCTATCGCAGCTACAAGGACGTGGACGTCGCAATCCGGCAGATCGCCGGCTTCCTCGCCCAGCCGAGGGAGCGCGCGGCCATAAACCCGCCGCTGCGCAGCATCGGTGCGGGCGGCATCCAGCTGTCGAACGTGTCGCTCACCTATCCGGGCGGGACGGTTCCCGCGCTCGACGACGTAACGCTCAGCCTGCCGGAGCGGGGCATGATCGCGCTGGTCGGGCGCAACGGATCGGGCAAATCGACGCTCATCCGCATCCTTCTGGGATTGCGCCGCGACTATTCCGGGACGGTCGAGATCGGCGGCCGCGACCTGAAGGATTACGATCCGCGCTGGCTGCGCAGCCGCATCGGCGTCGTCGACCAGGATACGGTGCTGTTCGCCGGCACGGTGCGGGAAAACCTGACCGCGGCGCGTCCGCTGGCGGAGCCGGCGCTGCGTCAGGCCCTGAGCTTCTCCGGCGCGCTCGATTTCGTCGAAGCGCTGCCGGGCGGGCTCGACGCCGAACTCTCCGAGAACGGACGGTCGCTTTCGGGCGGGCAGCGTCAGCGGCTGTCCGTCGCCAGGGCGATGATCCGCGAGCCGCAATTGATGCTGCTGGACGAGCCCACCGCCTTTCTCGACGCGGAAGCCGCCGTGGCGCTCGAGCGGCAATTCGCCGTCTGGGGGCGGAACGGCCTGATGATCATCGTCTCGCATCACCTCGCCGCGACGCGCCATGCCGACCGCATCCTGGTGCTGGATAAGGGCCGGCTCGTCGGCGACGGCCCGCATGACGCGCTGGTCGAAACGGTGCCGGAATATGCCTCGCTATGGCTGGATTACGCGCGCTCGCTCGGCACCGCCTCGCCCGCGGTCGAGCGCGACGAGACGGCCGGCGCGGCCATGGCGGGCTTTCAATCCTGAAAGCCTGCCGCCTGGGCGGGCCGCGCATCGGGCATCGGGCAAATCCGATGCATAAACAAAGACCTAATCAGTCCGGCAAATATGGCTGACGGCTCAAGATCTCGCTTATTTCCGCCGTGTTGAGGTCATACGATGAACGTCCGGGACGGTGTTGAATGTCTGGGCCGGACGCTGACAAGGCATGCCGGTCGACATAATCGGTTGTTGTCGGCACCGGAGACGTGATCATGAATGCTATCGAGCTGCCTTATTCCTCCGTGGAATTACCTCGCAAGATCCCCGGTGTGAAATTCTTGCGGTTTAGTGGGTATACTCATGAGAATTCGACTGGATTTTCTATCCAGGAGAACGCCTCATGTTAGACATCGACAACGTTCAACGGATTATTTTTCAGAAAAATTGCAAAAGTACGCTTTGCCGATACATAGTCTGGAGTGTTGAGCTCAGGAGGGTCAGACATGCTTGGCTGCAAAGCTAGGTGAAAACCGTTTACTGTCGTTGGGAGAGCGCATCCTGATGAATTCTTGATAATTGGCAGTTCAAGACTAATAATGGACGTTAAATCCAAAGAGATTACTTGGATCGATCTGAATCAAAATTGCTGTATCCATCGCGAATATCGGCGTGACGGAAAACACGTTGGGGAAAGCCTGTTGATAATTCTTCACCGCCGGATCCATTCAGAAGATGCTAGACGCAGGGTTGCCGCAGAGCCCAAGTTCGAGAAAAACTCACGAAGTCTTACCTGTACAGTCCGTCGAGATCATTGCGTGGCACGCTCTCAAGATCTTGATTAAGCATGGAAAATGCGACGGCAGACTTTAAAGTCGCCTGGCGCAGTTTAAAGGCCAGTTCCGGGGCATCTTGCGCAATGGGACAACGAAGAACTTAATTCTCAGTCAGTCGACGATTACGCAAACCGCTCCAAATTACGGCATGTACTCATGCAAAAGTTCGCCAATAGCTGGAAAGACAGGTCGGAAGAATGTCTTGTATTCGACGGTACTTTTGATCCCGGGTACAGAGAAGCCTTAAACTCGCGGCCACCATCGAGAGATACTGTCCACGATAGCCGGTAAAAGGGCGTGCGCATGCGCCTCGCCTGCCTTATTTCGAGCGGCGCGGCTTTTTCTCCGCGTGACGCCAGGCCATTTCGAGCGCCTGTCCGAGTTCGGCCGTGTTCAGCGCGGCGAGCGTCGCCGTCGTCCAGCCCTGCTTGCCCCATGCATTCGGCACCGGGGCAAAGGCCTCGGGCGCCATCATGCATTTGAACTCCTGCTCGTCGGGCGAGAGCTTGAAATTGGCGGTGCGCCCGTCGGCGGCGAGCGTCACATAGATGCGCGCGACCTTGAACGCCGCGCGATCGAAATGGGGCGCCTCGGTCGTCCCTTCGAGCGCCAGCGCGATTCGCCGGAGGTCCTTGCCGCTCGCCATGTTTACCTCTGTCCCTGCGTCTGGCGTTGCGCTGCGCAATTTTCCTGCGCCAGCGGCATAGGGTCAAGCACGTTGCCGGCAGTGGCGTTTTTTACTTGATCAAGTTGGCCGGTGTTTTAATGGGACCGAACCAAAATTCGGATGGCATGCAATCATCCCGTGGGCGGCACCCAGCGTCCTTTGCCCACCAGCGCATCATAAGCGGCATGGGGGCACGGCGTGTTTGCTACAGCGACGAATGGCGGATCGGAAAACCCGCCCAGCCGGATGACCGGTCGTGTCCAACCTTTTGGATTATCCGGCGAAAGCGCCATCGCGCGCCATAAGATGCTGCGGGCGCGAGCGGCCGTCGCCCGCAGAACGTGATTGTCCGCTTCGCGGTGACAAGCCGCCGTTCAACGGTAAGGCGGACCTTTAGCCTATGTGGTGTGAGCGGATCTCGACCAACGCCTCTACTTCAGCGTTGGGCCGCCCTGTTGCGTCAATGGTGAAACGATCGCCGCTCGGGTTTTCCTCCGGGTGGGGGTATTTCGCGGAGATTTATTCGCGAGGTAATTCCAGCCTCGCAATCACTGGGTCTTTGTCATCGGAGGCGCCTTCCATGTGCCGTCGAGCGCTGCTTCCTTTGGCCAATAGAGGCGCATGAAAGCAATGAAGGGACCTTTGGGCGCAGGCAGCCAGTTCGGCTCCTTGTCGGTGCCGGGGGATTCGTTCTGGACGTAGAGGGTCAGGCCGCCATCGGCATCCTTCACCAGCTGCGGCAGCATCGGCGAATTGATCAGGTAGCGGTTGATCGGATTGGCAACGAGAAAGCTGCCGGGCAGCTCGTACATCGTCAGCGACCAGAACGCGTTGATCGGCGGCAGCTGGCCCGGCGCGAAATGCACGGTGTAGTTGTTGGCGCCGTCGAGCTTCTGACCCGTCGCATCGACGGAATACACGGGATACATCGCCTCCTGCTTTGCATTGCCTCCAATGCCGAGCACCGCGCCGGCCATCCGGTACAAATAATTGTTCTTGAGAAATGCACGCGTGCCGAACACGTCGCCCATTGTCACCTTTCCCGTATTGATTTCCGTTTTCTGCAAATTTGCGAGATCGGCCCAAGCGTCGGCCATTCCCTGCTCGATGGTGGTTTTCATTTCGGGCGAGAGCGTTCTCGCATCGAAAGTCTTCCCTGCGCCAATCCCGATTTTGGCGAACCGAGCCATCAGTTCAGTTTCGGACGGAATGGTCGGGCCGAATTGAAGTACGAAATTCAAGGTGTTGAAAAACTCAAGCGAGGTTTTCTCTTCATCCGCGGTCGGCGGCGCGATGAAATTGGTCGGCGCAGCTGGAGGCGCGGGCTGTCCGAGAAACGCTGAGAGCGGTGCTGCCTTGTAGCCGGCCTGAACCTTCTTCACATTGTCGAGGTCGACGGCATTGAGCAGCTGCGTCCGGAAAACGCCCCATGCCAAGTCGGTGTCCGAACGGAACACTTTCTTGACGCTTGCAGGCGTCTCGCCTTTCCAGCCCGGGCCGGCGATGAGGTAGCTGCCTCCGCCGTTACCGGTCGTGCGGCTGCCGATATAATCGATGATATAAGTGTACCCATCGATCAGCTGAACGGTGAAATAGCGATCCTTCTCGATCGGCGGCACTGTGATCACTATTGGTTCGGTGCGCAGATCCATACCGAGCCACGAGTATGGCGTATCCGAATTTGGTGACGGGAACGCTCTGTCAGCCGCCGTGTAGACGCGCGGTGTGTTGACCAGATGGTTCCACGGCGCTTTGTACTCGGGATTGCTGTCGACGAAATAGGCGTACTGCACGCGGTAGCTGTCAACCATCGGGAAGCCGTAGATATAGGCTTCCTTGGCAATGGCGCGGGCTTCGGCGGGACTGACGCTGATTTGGGCTTGCGTCGCTGTAATAAAAAGGAAGAACGGGAGCAGAGCGATCCCGCAGGCAAAGCCTATCTTTGTTATGTTTTTCATGACGGTGCGCCTTTTCGCTCTCAGAACAGTTTGTCATTGCCTTGTCATCAGATTGCTTCGCTGGTTTTTCCAAGTCCTGAAGCAGTATCCGATGGCTCCTACACTTTAGCATACGGCGACGACTATTGGTGCGATATTGCCCTTGGTGCAGTATGCCGAAACTGACGACCGTCAGCCGTTATTCGTCGAAGATTGTTGGTAGATAAAGGAGGTCGTCCACCAGGGCGGCCATCGCCCGCAGAACGTGATTGGCCGCTTCAGCGGTGACAAGCCGCCCTTCGATATGCTTCGCTTTTTGCGTATAAAGGGGACGGAACCGGTTCCCATCCCCGCCGCGGGGACATGCTTTCCCGCGCACGATGCTCTACTGTCGACCGATGCCGTTCACGCTGAGACAGCTCCAATATTTCGTGGCCGTGGCGCAAAAGGGGTCGGTGTCCGGCGCCGCGCAATCGCTGTCCATATCGCAATCCTCGGTGACGGAGGCGATCAAGGAGCTGGAGGCCGATCTGGGCGTCAGCCTGTTCGAGCGCCATTCGCGCGGCCTGAACATCACCGCTAAGGGCCACCAGTTTCTGCGCCATGCGAAGGGCATCCTCGGCAATGTCTCGGACGCGCGCCGCGCGTTCAGCGATGCCGGGGTGGAGCCGAGCGGCACCTTGAATCTCGGCGTGACCTCGCTGGTCGCCGGCTATTTCCTGTCCGACATCCTTGCGCGCTTCCGCCGCGCCTATCCTGACGTGACGGTGAAGGCGATCGAGGACAATGGCGACCATCTCGAACATCTGCTGGTCGGGGGCGAGCTGGACGTCGCCATCATGCTGGTCTCCGCGCTGCGCGACCGCATGGCGCTGCAGATCGAGATCCTGGAAGTGTCGCCCTACCGGCTGTGGCTGCCGCTCGGGCACCGGCTGGAGACGGCGGAAAGCATCGAGCTGGAGGATCTGTCGGGGGAACCCGTGATCATGCTGACGGTCGAGGAGATCGAGACCGAGACCGCCAAGCTGCTCGGCGCGCTCGGCTCGCGTCCGCCGGTCGCGTTCCGCACCCGGTCGGTGGAGGCGGTGCGCAGCCTCGTCGCGACCGGCGCCGGCATCGCCCTCCTGCCCGACCTGATCTATCGCCCCTGGTCGCTGGAAGGCGACCGCATCGAGTCGCGCGATGTGTCGGGCACGCTGCCGGTGATCAAGGTGGGCATCGTCTGGCGGCGCGGCCTGTCGCCCAAACGCACCGCGCAGGATTTCATCAGCCTGGCCAAATCGCAGCGCGCGATCCGCAATCGATAAATTGCGGGCGGAATTTGCGCTTCTTCTGCGCTTATTTCTGCTCTTATTCTGCATATTTCGGGTCATATTCTGCGGAGATTGCAGCCGGCAAGCTATCGGAAAAACCGATACCGGCATTCTGCGAAAACCATTTGTCGAGACGCGGCGCGGCGCGCAAGCTTGGAACGCGCAAGAAGCGGCATCGGGATCAAGCATCGTGCGCAAAAGTGGGTACCGGTTTTGCGCAAAAACGATGCGACAAACAAAGAGCTGGAGCTGAGTGCGATTCAATTCAAGCGCACTCAGTTCTAGCGCCAATCGAACAATGGGAGCCTTGTCATGAAGCGTTTTCTGACGGCCGGGTCGGCCTTCGTACTTCTGATGGCATATGCGACGACTTCGCATGCGGCGGGCATGCTGGACAAGCTCGGCAAGGGCGAGGGGCAGGTCAATATCGTCGCGTGGCCCGGCTATATCGAGCGCGGCGAGACCGACAAGGCCTATGATTGGGTGACCAAGTTCGAAAAGGCGTCCGGCTGCAAGGTGCAGGTGAAGACCGCCAACACCTCCGACGAAATGGTCGCGCTGATGAATGAGGGCGGCTTCGACCTCGTGACGGCGAGCGGAGACGCCTCGCTGCGCCTGATCGCCGGCAAGCGCGTGCAGCCGGTCAACGTCAAGCTGGTTCCGAGCTGGGACAAGATCGATCCCCGGCTGAAGGACGCGCCCTGGCACACCGTTGGTGGCACCCATTACGGCACCCCCTATATGTGGGGGCCGAACGTGCTGATGTATAATACCGAGGTCTTCAAGGAAGCGCCCAAGAGCTGGAATGTCGTCTTCGAGGAGATGAACCTGCCGGACGGCAAGTCGAATAAGGGCCGCGTCCAGGCCTATGACGGGCCGATCCATGTCGCCGACGCCGCCAATTACCTGATGGCGCACAAGCCGGAACTCGGCATCAAGAATCCCTATGAGCTGACCGAGGAGCAGTATAAGGCGGCGCTGGACCTGCTCCGCAAGCAGCGCACGCTGGTCGGCCGCTATTGGCACGACGCCATGATCCAGATCGACGACTTCAAGAATGAGGGCGTGGTCGCGTCGGGCTCCTGGCCGTTCCAGGTCAATCTGCTGCAGAGCGAAAAGGCCAAGATCGCCTCGACCATTCCGAGCGAAGGGGCGACGGGCTGGGCCGACACCACCATGATGCATGCCGACGCGGCCAATCCGAACTGCGCCTATCTGTGGATGGAGCACACGCTGTCCTCCAACCTGCAGAGCGACCTCTCGGTGTGGTTCGGCGCCAATCCGAGCGTTCCGGCGGCCTGCGGCGACAAGAGCGGCATGCAGACGGCGGAAGGCTGCAAGACGAACGGCATGGAGGATTTCGCCAAGATCAAGTTCTGGACGACGCCGGTCGCCAAATGCGCCACGCAGACGGCCTGCGTGCCGTATTATCGCTGGGTGTCGGACTATATCGGCGTGATCGGCGGGCGGTGAGTCTTAGCGCCTGCATGTGTGGCTCCACCCTCACCCGGCGCTTCCGCGCCGCCCTCTCCCCGGAAGGCGAATGCTTGTCGTTCGCCGTAAAGGCTCACGACGGGGAGAGGGCAAGAAAGCGGAGTTCGCCGGATGCCTCCCTTGCCCTCTCCCCTCGCGGGAGAGGGCTCCCGCCGATGGGGCGGGTGGGTGAGGGGGCTTTTTGCTGGCAGGTCAACAACGACGGATCGCCATGACGACAGCCGTGCTTTTCTCCAAGGTGTCGCGCCATTTCGGACCGGTGAAGGCCGTCGACGCGGTCGATCTGGCCATTCCCGAGGGCGAGTTCTTCGCCATGCTCGGCCCGTCCGGCTCGGGCAAGACGACGTGCCTGCGCCTGATCGCCGGCTTCGAGCAGCCGACCGAGGGGCATATCGAGATCTTCGGGGAGACGGCGGAAGGCGTGCCGCCCTACCGGCGCAACGTCAACACGGTGTTCC
This sequence comes from uncultured Alphaproteobacteria bacterium, assembly GCA_963842775.1. Lineage (GTDB taxonomy): Bacteria > Pseudomonadota > Alphaproteobacteria > Rhizobiales > Rhodomicrobiaceae > R-RK-3. Next base: position 57,324 of record CAWJHQ010000005.1, read on the forward strand.
AGGACTATGCGCTGTTCCCGCATATGAACGTGCTGGACAATGTCGCCTACGGGCTGATGATCCGAGGTATCGGCAGAGCCGAACGCTCGAAGGCGGCGGAAGAGGCGCTGGAGCTCGTACAACTACCTAAGTATGGCACCCGAAGGCCGAACCAGCTCTCCGGCGGCCAGCGCCAGCGCGTCGCTCTCGCTAGGGCATTGATAAATAAGCCGAAAGTGCTGCTTCTCGACGAACCGCTCGGCGCGCTCGACCTGAAGCTGCGCGAACAGATGCAGGAAGAGCTGAAGGTCCTGCAAAAAACGCTCGGAATCACCTTCATTTTCGTCACGCACGACCAGGGCGAAGCGCTCTCCATGGCCGACCGGGTCGCGGTATTCAACAATGGCCGGATCATGCAGGTCGGCTCGCCGCAGGACATTTATTGCCGGCCCGCCTCGCGTTTCGTCGCTGATTTCGTCGGCTCGTCCAATGTGCTGCCGCCGGGTTTCGCCAGCAATGGCGATGCGCGGCGAGCCTGGGCAAGCCTGCGTCCCGAGGCGATCCGCATCGTCGAAAATGGCGGGCACGCCGCGACCGTCAGCGCCTGCAGCTATCTCGGCGGCATGACCCGCCTCAGCCTTCAGCTGGATGGCCAGAAGCTGGTCGCGCTGGTTTCCTCCGGAGCGGACGTCCCGAAGGAGGGCCAGGCCATCCAGGTGGCGTGGAAGCCGGAAGATCTGCATCTGATGGAGCATGAGGCGTGAGCGCCGCATCGCCCGCCATCCTGCCCGGCCGCGGCGGCGTCTTCGGCGCGCTCTCCGATGTCTTCTGGCGTCAGCCCCGGCTTCTTCTGCTCCTGCTGCTGGCTCCGCCCGCGCTCTGGCTCGGCATCATCTATCTCGGCTCGCTGTTCGCGCTGTTGGTGCAAAGCTTCTTCGCCATCGACGAGTTTTCCGGCCTGATCAACCGCGAATTCACCCTGAAAACCTATGGCGAACTGTTCCAGGGCGCCAATGTCGACATCATCCTGCGCACCGTCGGCATGGCCGCCGCCGTCACTTTCGCCGCCGCCATCGTCGGCTTTCCCATCGCCTATTACGCCGCCCGCTACGCGACCGGCACATGGAAGGCGCTGTTCTATGTCGGCGTGCTGCTGCCGCTCTGGTCGAGCTATCTGGTCAAGATCTATGCCTGGAAGCTGATCCTCGCCAAGGAAGGCATCCTCAACTGGATCTATGCCAAGCTTGGCCTCACCTGGCTGCTCGACGCCTATCTGTCGCTCCCGGTGATCGGCGGCAATTCGCTGTCGGTCAGTTCGACGGGCACGTTCCTCGTCTTCCTGTATGTCTGGCTGCCCTTCATGATCCTGCCGACCAAGGCGGCGCTGGAGCGCGTGCCCGCCAGCTTCCTGGAGGCCTCTTCCGATCTCGGCGCGACGCCCGGCCAGACGTTTCGCAACGTATTGTTCCCCCTGGCGCTGCCGGGCATCGTCGCCGGATCGATCTTCACCTTTTCGCTGACGCTGGGCGATTACATCATTCCGCAGATCGTCGGCTCGTCGCGGCTGTTCATCGGACAGGCGGTCTATTCGCATCAGGGCACGGCGGGGAATATACCGCTGGCCGCCGCCTTCACCGTGGTGCCGGTCGTCATCATGGGGCTGTATCTGTGGATGGCCAAGCGGATGGGGGCGTTCGATGCGCTCTGACCGCCAAACCGCCGCGCCGCTCGGCCTCAAGATCGCCGCCGCCGCCGGCCTGCTGTTCCTGCATCTGCCGCTGCTGCTGATCTTCGTCTACGCCTTCACCACCGAGGAGAAGACCTATCAATGGCCGCCGCCCGGCCTGACGCTGAAATGGCTCGCCGTCACCTGGAACCGGCCCGATGTCTGGGACGCGCTCGGCCTGTCGCTGCGCGTCGCCGCCGCCTCGACGGCCATCGCCCTGGTGCTCGGCACGCTATGCGCCGCGGCCGTCTCGCAGACCCGCTTCTTCGGCCGCGAAACCATTTCGCTGCTTGTGATCCTGCCGATAGCCCTGCCGGGCATCATCACCGGAATCGCGCTGCGCTCGGCCTTCAACCTCGCCGAAATTCCGTTTTCCTTCTGGACCATCATGCTCGGCCACGCGACCTTCTGCGTCGTCGTCGTCTACAACAATGCCGTCGCCCGGTTCCGGCGCATGTCCGGCTCGCTGATCGAGGCCTCGATGGACCTCGGCGCGGACGGTTTCCAGACGCTGCGCTACATCATCCTGCCCAATATCGGCACGGCGCTGCTCGCGGGCGGGATGCTGGCCTTCGCGCTGTCCTTCGACGAGGTGATCGTCACCACCTTCACCGCCGGCCAGCAATCGACCCTGCCGATCTGGATGCTCGAAGAACTGGTGCGTCCGCGCCAGCGCCCGGTGACCAATGTCGTCGCCATGGTCGTGGTGCTCGTGACGCTGCTGCCGGTGCTGGCGGCCTATTACCTGACGCGCGACGGTGACCAGGTCGCCGGTCAGGGCAAATGATCTGTACCCAAGGAGGAAGACATGGATACGCAAATGCTGATCGGCTCGGCCTTCGAGGCCGGCACGGAGACGCCGGAGAACGTGCTCAATCCGAAAAGCGGCGAGAGCATCGTCCTCCTGCCCGAAGCCTCGCAAGGGCAGATCGACCGCGCCGTGGATGCCGCCGGAAAGGCGTTTGAAGGCTGGTCGCGCACCACGCCGGCGCAGCGCTCCGGCTATCTCTTGAAGATCGCCGACCGCATCGATGCAGAGGCCGACGCCTTCGCCGCCCTGGAAGCGCTGAATTGCGGCAAGCCGATCAACGCGGTGCGCAATGACGAAATCCCCGCCATTTCCGACTGCTTCCGCTTCTTTGCCGGCGCGGTGCGCTGCATGCCCGGCAACGCGGCGGGCGAATATCTGCCCGGCTTCACCTCGATGATCCGGCGCGATCCGATCGGCGTCGTCGCCTCCATCGCGCCGTGGAACTATCCGCTGATGATGATGGCGTGGAAGCTCGCGCCGGCCATTGCGGGCGGCAATTGCGTGGTATTCAAGCCGTCGGAACAGACGCCGCTGACCGCGCTGAAAATGGCGAAGGTGCTCGCCGAGGTGCTGCCGGAAGGCGTCGTCAATGTGGTGCTCGGGCGAGGCGAAAGCGTCGGCAATGCGCTGATCAATCATCCCAAGGTCGACATGATTTCGATCACCGGCGATGTCGCGACCGGCAAGAAGGTGCTCCAGGCGGCGGCCAACAGCGTCAAGCGCACCCATCTGGAACTTGGCGGCAAGGCCCCAGTTATCGTCTTCGACGATGCGGACCTGAAGGCCGTGGTCGATGGCCTGCGCGCCTTCGGCTATTACAATGCCGGCCAGGATTGCACCGCCGCCTGCCGCATCTATGCCGGTCCGAAGATCTACGACAATCTCGTCGCCGATCTGTCATCGGCTGTTTCCACCATCGCCTATGCGCGCCCCGACGACACCGAAAACGAGATCGGCCCGCTGATCTCGCAGCGCCAGCGCGACCGTGTCGCGAGCTTCGTGCAGCGCGCCATGGAGCAGAGCCACATGCAGGTCACGACGGGCGGGAAGGTGCATGAAGGCAACGGCTTCTTCTACCAGCCGACGGTGATCGCGGGCGCGTTGCAGAGCGACGAAATCGTGCGCCGCGAAGTGTTCGGCCCGGTCGTGTCGGTCACCCGCTTTTCGGATGTGGACGAGGCGGTCGCCTGGGCGAATAATTCAAATTACGGCCTCGCCTCTTCGGTGTGGACGAAAGACGTCGCCAAGGCGATGTCCGCCGCAGCCCGGCTCCGCTATGGCTGCACCTGGATCAACACGCATTTCATGCTGGTGAACGAGATGCCGCATGGCGGGTTGAAGCAGTCCGGCTACGGCAAGGACATGTCGCTCTATGCGCTGGAGGATTATACCGCCGTTCGCCATGTCATGGTGGCGCACGGATAGGGACGGGGCGAAGCGCCGGGCGAGGGAGTAGGGATGCTCGATAGGTGACCCGTTACCTACCCTCGCCAATGGGAGAAAGAGAGTGAGCCGCGCCCGGTAGTGCTGCGCGGTTACTTCCTTTTCGGCTTCTGCCGCTCGGCGAGCATATCGGCATGCCGGTGGACGAGCTTCCAAGCGCCATCCTCGCGGCGGAAGATTTCCGTGACGCGGAGCGTCATCGGCACGGGATCGGGCTGCCCGCTCATATTCACCGTGGCGTGTTGAAGGCCAGTCCAATAAGCAACGCCGTCGGTGGCCGCCATTTGCAGAATCTCCAGCCGGCTCTTGCTCCCCGACCGGAACATGCCGGAATCGTGCTCATATGTCCCCGCCACTTCGTGGGCGCCCTTCACCGTGCCGCCGCCCGGGCCGAAGAATGTCGCGGGCAAGTCGCGCGTCGCCAGATCGCCAATGGGAGAGGGATCGCCATTGACATAAGCGCTCGCCGCTTTTTCGCGCTGTTTCATGAACTGTTCGAAATCGTGCTGGATGTTCCTCATTGACTCCTCACTTGCGTAATTGGGGACAATTCTGCACGGAGCGCGCAGGTTCCCTCGCCCGTGAGCAGTCATGTGGCCGAAAACCAGCCGAAATCGGCGCGGCAATGGCGGTGCCAGCCCTAATCGCGCTTATCGAACTCGTTCAGCACCGCCCGTCCGATTTCATCGCGCGCCAGACCGCGTTTCGCTAACGCATCGTCGGACAGCCGGGCCAGCGCGTCGTATCTCGACATGAGGTCCGCGCCGTCCCGCACACCGAGGCGAAAATGATAGAAGGTGCCAGCAAGCTTTTGAGCCAGCCCAAAGGCGTGTGTCGCAACCTTCGAGAAAATACTTTTTAAACTGATAGGTGATGAAACGAGTTGCATGGCCCGTCCCTTGTCGCTGTGCGAAACTCCGATGCCTGCTGCTTTTTTGAATGGGAGCATCAGGCGCTATTGGGCGCATCCCGCGTTGCGGTCGACGCAATTGACCGCGGCTGTTGAAACAGACCCCTGCTGACCATCGCCGGTCACCCCATCGATTTCGCTGGGGACGTTTTGCTGCAACTGCGCCCAACTATCGCGGGATGGTGTGCGCTGATCAGCCGGCGGATCGGTCTGTGCGAGCGGCGCTTGCGGCGCGGAAACTGTGTCCTCGCAGGCGCGCACCGGTCCGTGCGCCGATTGAATGACTATAAACGCGGCCGTGAGCAGAGCGGCCTTGAGCAAGATCATTGACGAACTCATCAGATCCTCCACGGGATGAACAATGATCATCAGTTGTAAAAAATCCTGGGATCAGCGCGTCACCCGAACAGGTGAACGCTTCGGTTTTTTGCAACCACGACGGGATCGATCAGGATGCCGATGAAAAAATGCCAGGGCGCGGAGGCGATTGCGCGGCGCCGGAGCAAACCGCGATCGGTTCGGGCAGGTTCCACGACACGGCAATTAAACGGGCGCACTGCCCTCGCGCTGTAAATGAGCAACGAGCCGTTTCGCTCCGACTGGAAGGCTTCGCATTTGTCGCACGCAGATGGCCAGCCGCCGCTTCGCCCATTCGTCGCTGATATCGGCAAAACCGATATGCATTGAACGCCGGCAGCGTTTAGCGGCGGCCTCGGGAATGATGCCGATGCCGACCCCGGCCTCCGCCATGCGGCAAACGGCATCAAAGCCGTTCACCCGAACCCGCAGTTTCATCCTGGTCCCAAGCCGCGCGACATGGCCTGCAATGTGGCGCTGGAGAGAACTTTCACGTGGGAGCCCGACGAATTCACGGTCGATCACCTCGTTCAAGCTCACGAGCCGGCGTTTTGCCAGCGGATCGTTCTTTGCCATGACCAGTACCAGACGGTCGGTTCGAAACGGGTATATCTCGACGGCCTCGGACAAGGCGGCTTCGGCGGCAATTCCGATATCGGCCGCCCCCGAGGCGACTGCCTCGCCTATGTCGGCACTCTCGCGCTCTTCCAGGTCGATATCGATCGTTGGGTTGGACTTCAGGAACGATGCCAGCGCCTTCGGCAGATGCTCGCTAAAGGCCGCCGTGTTGGAGAGGACACGAATGCTGCCGGTCAGCCCTCGGGCAAAGCCGCCAAGTTCGCCGCGCATACGCTCGACTTGTTGAACGACGATACGAGCATGATCGACGAGGCATTGCCCTGCCGGAGTCAGTTCGACGCCGCGACGATCGCGCTTCAGAAGGTCGACTCCGAGCACCTGCTCCATCCCCCGGATACGAGCGCTTGCGGACGCCAAAGCCAGGTTCGCACCGCTCGGAGCCATGCGTGATGCTTCGCGCCTCGGAGACGTGAAGGAAGAGTTGCAGGTCGATCAGGTCAAAGCGCATCCGTGGGCCTCATGTGCCTTCGTTATTCACGAAGGCTATCTCCGTAAGCTCCACATTGCGATCTGAATGTGGACGCGTCAGTTTGTTTTCATGACGGATGGGACGACCATATTCATCGCGGCCGTGTTCGCGCTCGCCGGACTCGCCAAGGGCATCATTGGTCTTGGCCTGCCCACGATCTCGATGGGCTTGCTTGCCCTTATCATGCCACCCGTTGAAGCCGCGGCAATTCTGGTTCTTCCCTCCTTCGTCACGAATGTCTGGCAGATGATTGCCGGACCGTCGCTGACCACGGTCGTGCATCGGCTTTGGCCGATGATGGCCGCGGTTTGTTTGGGAACGTGGGCGGGTGCAGGGTTGATCAGCGGAACAACCGCGAGTTACGGAACCGTGCTTCTCGGGGCCGCGCTCGTTCTCTACGCGATCACGGGACTTGCGTCGGTCCGCTTCGCTGCCAGCAGAGACAATGAATGGTGGCTTGGTCCGCTTGCCGGAGCCGTGACAGGGCTGATCACCGCCGCAACCGGCGTCTTTGTCATCCCGGCCGTGCCGTATTTGCAGGCCATCGGCCTGGAGAAGGAAGAGCTGGTTCAGGCTCTGGGCCTGTCCTTCACGGTGTCGACCGTCGCGCTCACTCTAAATCTCGCGTTGATCGGGGCTATCAACGCCTCCATCGCAGCTCCGGCGATCGGCGCGCTCGCAATGGCTTGCGTGGGAATGTGGGTCGGTCAAGCGCTGCGATTGCGGATGCAGCCAGTGGCTTTCAGACGCTGGTTTTTTGTCGGATTGCTGTTGCTGGGCAGCTTCCTGGTTGCACGTTCCGTGATCTAACGGCTGCCCAGGTCCCTTGCTGGCCAAAAAGTGAACGTTCGAGCACAAACCTTTCTAGGTGGAGCGTCTGTGCGTTGAAAATAATTGGCGTCCCCGCCGCGATTCGAACGCGGGACCTGCAGCTTAGGAGGCTGCCGCTCTATCCTGCTGAGCTACGGGAACGAGAGTCTCGCCCTTAGGTTTACTTGCCTCCCGGCTCAACGGCAAGCCCTGAGAACCTGCCGACCTCCAGTCAAGGACCCGCGTAACCCTGCGTAGGTATTGGCCGGCGGGTCACCCGGGCCGTGCGCTTTGCTATACAGAGATACAAAACAAGAACACGCCAATCCTGTGCGTCCCCCAGCCGGAGTTCGCCGATGCCACGAACCACTTTCAGAGCCAATCCGCCAAAATCGAAGATTTTCGTGGCAGTGATCATGTTCTGTTTCATCTTTGCAACCGGCGCATATGCGGAATGCAAGGGAGAGGACGGAGGCGCGGGCATAGTCACGGAAATACAGGAAGGCGAGACGCTCATCCTTGAGGATGGGCGGACGGTACGCCCGGTGGGGATTCTCGGGCCGAAGCGCGCACGTGGCGGACCGGCATCGGAGGCGCGCACCGAAATGGAAAAGGCATTGTCGGATCTGACGCTCGGCAAAAAAGTGGCGCTGCGTCTTGGCGAGCGCAAGCGTGACCGCTACGGGCGGCTGCTCGCCCAGATCATAGTGAGCCGGGACGATGAAACCATATGGCTTCAAGAACGGCTGATCGCGGAGGGACTGACCCGCGTCATCTCCTTCCCGGAAAACCGGCTTTGCACTGCAGAGCTTTTGGCGAAAGAGGATGAGGCGAGACGAGCGCAGAAGGGCCTGTGGAAAACCGGATTCTTTGCGATCAGATCCGCCGACGGAGAAGATGTCCTTTCCCGCCTTGCGCAGAGCTACGAGATCGTCGAAGGCGAGGTGCGGAACGTCGCCGACATAAAGGGGCGGACTTATGTCAATTTCGGCGACAATTGGCGCAAAGATTTCACAGCGTTTATTTCGCCGCAAACTGCGAAAATGTTCGGCGCCGCGCCTGCAACCGGCCCGATGGCAAGCTTCGACGCCGCCGCCTTGAAAGGTAAACGCATCCGGGTGCGAGGCTGGCTGAAGAATTTCAACGGCCCGTCGATAACCGTCACCCACCCCGAGCAGATCGAAATTTTGGAACAGAAATCCGCAGCCGCGGCTCGGCAATAACTGCCTATGCGGCGGCAGAACGGCATCGGTTGGCGGAAACAGCCGTGTCCGCGACCAGATTGCACGGGATCGGCAGGGCGATGCGCGCAGGCATCCGGCACAGATCAAAACCAGAGGGGCTCGCGAAAACCGGGTGAAATCAGAGCCCCGACGTCACCACGCATGCGCCTCTTCCGTAACCGGCAGCGGGCGGCGACCAGTGACTGCGCCGTTTGCCAGCGTGCTGACTGCAATTACGGGCCGCACGGAATGACGCTTGCGCACGCGCCTCTTCGATTCCTGCATGGCAATATTGCGGCCTAGCGACGGCGGTCCGAATGCCAATCGTAGACGAACAGCCGGATGGCGCTGGACAGGCTGGCCTCGCCGCGCACTGCATCAATCGCGGCGACCAGCGCGGCCACCGCGACGCCCCGCTCAAGCGCGATGGCGCGCAATCCGTCCCAGAATGGCTGCTCCAGTGAGATCGACGTCCGGTGTCCGGCGATGGCAAGCGAGCGCTTGTGCGGCTTCTGCCCCTCCGCCGCGCTCCAGCCGCCGAGCAAATCCTCGCGGGGAAGAACTGGCGCGGAACCGATCATGACGGGCGCCCCCATGCTCACGCGCCCGGCCCGATCATCGTCTCAGGCCGCACGATGGCGTCGAAATCTGCCTCGCTGACATAGCCGAGCCGCAACGCCTCCTGCTTCAACGTCGTGCCATGCTTATGCGCGTATTTGGCGATTTCCGTCGCCTTGTCATAGCCGATCTTCGGCGCCAGCGCCGTCACCAGCATCAGCGAGCGCTCCATAAGCTCGGTGATGCGGGCCATGTTCGGTTCGATGCCTTTGATGCAATTGTCGGTGAGGCTGATACAGGCGTCGGCCAGCAGCCGGATGGATTGCAGGAGATTATACGCAATCACCGGCTTGAAGACATTCAGCTCGAAATGGCCCTGGCTGCCCGCCATCGTCACCGCCATGTGGTTGCCCACCACCTGGCAGCAAACCATGGTCATCGCTTCGCATTGGGTCGGATTCACCTTGCCCGGCATGATCGACGACCCTGGCTCGTTTTCCGGCAGCGACAATTCGGCGATGCCGGAGCGCGGGCCGGAGCCGAGCAGGCGGATATCGTTGGCGATCTTGAACAGGCTGACGGCCAGCACATTGAGCGCGCCGGAAAGCTCCACAGCCGCATCGTTCGCGGCAAGCGCCTCGAATTTGTTGCGCGCGGTCACGAATGGCAGACCGGTCAGATTGGCAACTTCATCGGCGAAACGGTCGGCAAAACCGGGCGGGCAATTAATGCCCGTACCCACTGCCGTGCCGCCCTGCGCCAACGCATAGATGCGGGGAAGGGTCGTCTTTACCCGTTCGATGCCGAGCCGGATCTGCGCGGCATAGCCGGAGAATTCCTGGCCCAGCGTCATCGGCGTCGCATCCTGCAAATGGGTGCGGCCGATCTTGATGATGCTCATCCACGCCGCCGATTTCTCCTCCAGCGCCTTGGCTATGTAATCCAGCGCCGGCAGGAGCGTGTGGTTGACCTCCTCCGCCGCCGCGATGTGGATCGCCGTCGGAAAGGTGTCGTTGGAGGATTGCGAGCGATTTACGTCATCATTGGGGTGCACGGGCTTTTTCGAGCCCATTTCGCCGCCCAGCATCTCGATCGCCCGGTTCGAGATCACCTCATTGGCATTCATATTCGATTGCGTGCCCGAACCCGTTTGCCAGACGACCAGTGGGAAATGCGCGTTCAGCTTGCCGTCGATCACTTCCTGAGCGGCGTCGGCGATGACCCTGGCGAGCGGCTCTTCCAGCTTGCCGAGCGCCAGATTGGTCAGAGCCGCGCACTTCTTGATGATCCCAAGCGCGCGCACCAGCGGCACGGGCATCGTCTCGCCGCCGATCTTGAAATTGCCGAGGCTGCGCTGCGTCTGCGCGCCCCAATATTTGTCGGCGGCGACTTGAAGCGGACCGAAGCTGTCGGTTTCGGTGCGGCTGGCATGGTCTGGCATGGCGCTCTTGCTCCAGGCATCATCCGGAATTTAATCTTCGAGGTCTCGGATAAAATGATGCGCAATGAATGAGTCCAAGCAGGTCTTTTATGCGGAACCGATAGAAGGCCTGCTCAGAGATTTTGAGCGTCGTTTAACATGCGCGGCGGCTTCAAGCCAGATGCATCGCTCGGCTCATCACCGCCCATCTTCCGACGCGCATATTGGAGCAGCCGGCCGTCGATGAGCATCAGGCCGCAGGCGATAAACGCAAGGCCCGCAAAGTGTCTGGGCGCCAGCGCCTCTCCAAGAATCAGTGCGCCGAGAAAGATTGCGCTGACCGGCACGAGCAACGTGACCAGCATGACATTGGTGGCGCCCGCAACGCGCAGAATCTCGAAGTAGATGATGAAGGCGAGGGCCGTCGACAAGAGCGCGATCGCCAGGATGGCGGCAATCGCAATGATGTCCGGTGCGGGCCGGCTGAGCGGGTGGTCGAAGACAAAGACGATCGGCAGGATGAACAGCGCGCCGAAAGCAAGCTGACCGCAGGAGAGGATCACAGGCTGCACGTCTTTGAAACGCTTGGCGAACACGCCCGCGACCGCATAGCAGAGACCCGCAACCAGGATCGAGGCTTCCGCGAGAAGTGGGCTGTCGCTCCAACTCACCTGCACCGACGGCGCCATGATGATGGCGACGCCCGCGAATCCGGTCAGCACGCCGAGGAAACGGCGCAGCGTGAATTTTTCGTCCCGGGTGAAGAAATGCGCGACGACGATGGTCCACAAAGGCGTAGCCGCGTTAAGGATCGAAGCGAGTCCGCCGTTGATTTCCGTCTGTCCCCAATAGATCAGGGAGAATGGTGCCGCGGTGCCGATGACACCAAGGATCAGGAAGCCCAGCCAAACCTCAGGGCTTTTCGGCATTTTAAGCCTAGCACGGCGGCGATGACGGCCAGCGCGAGCGCGGCCAAGCCCATGCGGAGAAAGGCCAGCGTAAACGGCTCGACCTGCTTAATGGCGATTGCCGCGAAGAAGAATGCCCCGCCCCAAAGGACGGAGAGAAAAACGAGCAATGCCCATTCGCGCGTGCCCATGCGAAGCGCCGCCATGATCAACTCCAGCTCATGATTGTTGCGGCGACTTTAACGGCGGCGCGGCGCGATAGCCATCCGATCCTTGCTACGCAATTCCTTGAGGGGCCAACAGAGCCTAACGTCAGAAGACCTTATCGCCTGAGCTTATGTGCCAAGAGTATGGCTCGCAGTCTATTGCCTGTTTCTTCTAGGGCCGCTTCTGCCTCGGGACGAACAAAGCGACGCGCCTGCGCTTTCAGATCTTCAACGGCTTTATCTATTTCGTCATTAAGCTTTTTTATATCAGGCCCTTTTGGCCTCGGAAGAAGTAGTAAACCTAACAAGAGACCGGCTGCAAATCCGACAATTAGCCAAGTCCAGCAGGCCTCATCGCCACGCTGGTGGACCGGCGCTGGCGGCGGTTCGTAATACACAGACGTAGTGCAGCAGTCGTCCGACACGGCTGTTTCCCGACGCTCAATTCGACGTCTTGGTTGGAGCCAAATTTATCCATTATTAATACAAATACCTTCTTTTAAACCGCTGCCGAGCCAGTCGAAAGCAAAACTGAGAAAGAGGATTAATTCCGCTGCTTAAAGCCTGCCTGGATTGGCGTGGCAGACGTATCCGTTCTACGGCATTCAGTGGACCAGATCTGGCGCACCTGGCAGCTCCGCTGGGGCTGCGCTGTTGATCGCCGGTTTCGCCTAGTCCCGTAAAAGCGGTCGAGAGCTTTTGGACTAAACCTTCGCGAAAATCGCATTCCGCTTTCGCGCGAACAGTTATTAGATGCCGCAACGGTTCTCGCACCGATCGCATAGCGGAGACTCGCCTTGGAAACGTCACTCTACCTGCCAGTGAAACGATTTCTCGAAGGTCTGGGCTTCACCGTCAAAGGTGAAATCGGCGGCTGCGATCTGGTCGCGCTTACGGGTGACGGGGCGCCATTTGTCGTGATCGGAGAGATGAAGCTCAGCTTTAATCTCGAACTCATTCTTCAGGCGGTCGATCGCGCGGCGGCCTGCGACGAGGTTTGGCTGGCAGCCCGGATCTCGCCTCGTGGAAAAGGCCGCGAGAGTGACGCTCGCTTCCGCAATCTCTGCCGCCGTCTGGGTTTCGGAATGCTTGGAGTATCGCAGACTGGCGAGGTCGGCATCATCGTCAGCCCTTCATCGCCAATGCCGCGCAAGGACACGAGACGCCGATCGCGGCTTGTCGAGGAACATCGCCGACGCCAGGGTGACCCGTCGCTCGGGGGCGGTTCGCGCGCGCCCATCATGACGGCGTATCGGCAACGGGCCCTCTGCTTGCGCTGCGTCTCTCGTAGATGGGCCCATGCGCCCTCGCGATCTCCGGGTTGTCGCGCCCGACGCAGGAAAAATTTTGCTGCAGAACGTCTATGGCTGGTTCGCTCGCGCCGACCGCGGTGTCTATGCGCTGACCGCCACAGGACGTGAGGCATTGGTCCGTTGGCCGCAGGCCGGGAAGCCGGCGCAGGCTTCCCTTATCATGAGCTGTGGATAACCCAGCCTGCGCAGGAACGCTCTCCTGAGCAAGCGAGTTGATAAGGCAAGTGCACATATCGCACGAGGAAACCGAGTAAGCGTGGCGTGTGTTGCGTCTGAGTACGAAGCCCGGAGCGCTCCGGGCTTCGTTTTCGCCGACGACGCTTGCCAGCCAATGCACGGGTGGCGATCGGTACGCAGGGCGTAGCCTCCCGAAGCTTGAGAGTCGCAATCACCTGCTACGGCGCATGCCCAAGAGCCGCATCCAAAACGCTTGAGCAGCCATCCGGACACGCTGCTGCCACCGGATCATCGTTTGATAAAAGATCGAACTCGTAATCCAGTATTTGCCATAGGACACGTGGAGCCATCCCAGGGCATGCAGGCGGCTGACGAGCCAAATCTTGCGGCTTTGTGGGCGCACCGCGATCCAGGTCCTATCGATCAGGACAAGGCTCAACCCTTGCAAGAACAGCCAGAGCAAGATGCCAGCTTTAGGGCGTTCAGCAATAAGGATCGTCGCATAAAGCTTCGCCGGTTCCAGGGCGGCGAGCGGTAATGCGATGCTAAACGTGGCCCAGTAGGGCGGCAAGCGCCGCAAATATGCAAAGTACGGTTCGTAATAACGCAACGCAAATTTTTGGACGGCTGGCCTTACATAATCCCGCACAAGACGGGATCTGGTCAGCAACTTTACCAGCCATTTGAAGCCAGGATGGAGAATAACTACAAAAATGGAAAATAAAATTTGAGCAGTGCGTTTGATTAATGTCGCAATGAGCTCGAATGGAAACTTCATAACAGCGTGAAATACGTCCAACACCCGCTCTGCCAGGCTTGGGTGTTTTCGGTGTTGAATCAAAACGAGTTCCCGCCAAGAAAGGGGCCGTCTTGCCAGTCCCCGCAGGCGCGAGAAGATCCGGCGTGGGGCCGAGGTTAATCAGCCATCACTACCACGCCGCGTCGCATAAATGTCGGCGCGATCGGGCACCCGACGATTGCGTGCGCGGAGATCGTCCTACGCACGGCCTTGCCTTTTTACGGCCGCTTCGGGATCTCGAGCCCGCGCTTGACTGCCGGTCGTGCCAAGCCGCGCTCCAGCCACGCCGGAACATGGCTCAAGGCATCATAGTCGACGAGGTCGCGCGCGCCGTAAAATCCGATCAGATTACGCACCCAGCCGAACAGAGAAATGTCGGCGATCGTGTATTCATCGCCCATGATCCATTGCCGACCCTCGAGGCGCGTATCGAGAACGCGCAGCAGACGTTTCGCCTCGTCGCGATAGCGATTGAGCGGCCGTTTGTCTTCGATCTCCTTGCCTGCGAATTTGAAAAAGTAACCGACCTGCCCGAACATCGGACCGACAAATGCCATCTGAAAGAACACCCACTGGATGGTTTCGTAGCGCCGCGCGGCATCGGCCGGGAGGAGTTGCCCCGTCTTCTCCGCGAGATAAAGCAGGATCGCGCCCGATTCAAACAGGCCCAACGGCTTTCCGCCCGGGCCATTTGGATCGATGATGGCCGGGATCTTGCCGTTCGGATTCAGCGACAGGAACGCCGGTTCGTGTGATTCATTCTTGCCGATATTGATCGCATGCACCTCATATGGCAGTCCGATTTCTTCCAGCATGATCGAGACCTTGACCCCGTTCGGCGTCGGGAGGGAATAGAGCTGGAGGCGGTCGGGATATTTAGCCGGCCAGCGCGCTGCAATCGGAAAGGCTGAAAGGTCGGACATGCAAAACTCCACTGGGATTCTGGTCGGGAGACGGCGGCGTTAACTTGCGCTGACGCGTAACAGCCGGCGCGTTGAGGGCCGATGGTGGAACGTCCGCTAAGTCGGGTCAAGAAAAGGCGAAGTCTCAACGCGCCTGCCTCCGAAAGCCGAGCACAGGGATTACCGCGCGGCGGGGTCACCGCTGGCTGCCTGCGCCTGTAATTCCAGCGGCAGCATATGGAGGTGTGTCGGCGTGCCTGCCCTTGCGGATTTGCCAGCGTCAGCCGTCACCTGCCGGCAATCTGAATGGTTTTCAGGCATTTAGCCCAAGATCTGAGCAGCGCCTCTCTCTTGTACAGGTGGTCCCGCCAAGCTAGTATCGATCCCGCAAAAGGTTCAGCCGCGCCTTGCTTGTGCGAGCGCTCCACGTTCAAGAGGACAATCCAATGGATGACGGGAAAGTGGCCGGTCGGATCGGAAACATTGATCGCCGCCGGGTGCTCGGTCTGGGAGGCGGTCTCGCTGTCGCACTGGCGTCGGGCCGTTCCGCTCTTGCGCAGAAGGCGGGCCCGATCAAGGTCGCGTCGGTCTACACCGTGCCGGTTGAGCAGCAATGGGTGTCCCGCATTCATAAAGCGCTGAACGCCGCCAAAGACCGCGGCGAGATCACCTATAAATGGTCGGAGAACACCGCAAACACCGATTATGAGCGGGTGATGCGCCAGTTCTCGACGGAAGGCAGCGACCTCATCGTCGGCGAGTCCTTCGCTGTCGAGCGCGCGGCTCGCAGCGTTGCGGCCGACTTCCCGAAGATCGCTTACCTCATGGGCTCGTCCTTCGGGCCGTCGAAGCCGAATTTCGCCGTGTTCGACAATTTCATCCACGAGCCCTCTTACCTCACCGGCATAATCGCCGGCAAAGCCACCAAGTCCAATGTGATCGGCCTCGTCGGCGGCTATGCGATCCCGGAGGTCAATCGGCTGATGAACGCCTTCATCGAAGGGGCGACGTCCGTCAATCCGGACGTCAAATTCCTCGTGACCTTCATCAACTCCTGGTACGACCCGCCCAAGGCCAAGGAGTCCGCCTTCGCGATGGTCGATCGCAAGGCCGACATCCTCTATGCCGAGCGTTTCGGCGTCTCCGATGCGGCCAAGGAGCGCGGCGTCAAGGCGATCGGCAATGTGATCGATACATCGGCGCAATATCCCGGCGTGATCCTGGCATCCGCGCTCTGGCATATGGAGCCGACCATCGATCGCGCCATCAAGGCGGTCGCGGGCGGCGCCTTTGAGCCTGCTGATTATGGTCCTTACAGCTATATGGCCCATGGCGGCGCAAGCCTCGCCGTCGACGACAAGCTCGTGCCCAAGGACGTTCTCGACATCGTCAAGGCCAAGGAAAAGGAAATCCTCGACGGCGCCTTCCGGGTAGGCGTCAACGACGCGGCGCCGAAATCTACAGCCTGAGTCCGGCGACCGCCGCCAGCGTAGAGGGGATCGGTCGAGACATGTCAAACCGCCCGCCGCTGCTGCGCCTCCAGGGAATCACCAAGCGATTCGGCGAACTTCTCGCCAATGACGCCATCGATCTGAACGTCGCCGAGGGCGAGATCGTCTCGCTGCTTGGCGAGAACGGCGCCGGCAAGACGACCCTCATGAACATTGTGTTCGGCCATTATGTGGCCGACGCGGGCGAGGTCAGCATTGCCGATGCGAGCGGCCGGCAGATCGCGCTTCCATCCGGGTCGCCGCAAGCCGCCCTCGCGGCGGGCATCGGCATGGTGCATCAGCATTTCACGCTGGCGCACAATCTGACCGGCCTCGAGAACATCATGCTTGGCACGACGCCGGTGTTCGGCCTGAGCCTGCCGCGGCGGAGCGCGCGGGCGCGCCTCATGCGGCAAATGGCCGATACGGGGCTAACGGTCAATCTCGATGAACGCGTCGAAAATCTTTCCGTCGGCGAGCGCCAGCGCGTCGAGATCCTGAAGGCGCTATACCGCAATGCGCGCGTCCTGGTGCTCGACGAGCCGACGGCCGTGCTCACGCCGCAGGACACCGAGCAGCTTTTCGCCGCCATTCGTGCGCTCGCCGCGCGCGGGCTGGCGGTCATCTTCATCACCCACAAGCTCGGCGAAGTGCTCGCGCTCGCCCATCGCATCGCAATCCTGCGGCAGGGCCGGAAGGTCGCCGATCTGCCGGCGGCGGATGCCGACCGCGAGACGCTCGCCCGCCACATGATCGGCCGGCCGCTCGAAGCCCCACACCCGACCAAGGCGCGCATCGGCAGCACAGTGCTGGAGCTTGACGATGTCACATGCGGCGAGGGCCGCGACCGGATCATCGGCGCAAACCTGACAGTACGGGCCGGCGAGATCGTCGGCATCGCAGGCGTCGCCGGAAACGGCCAGCGCGGCCTTGCGAGCCTCCTTTCCGGACTCGAACAAGCTCAGAGCGGCCGTATCCTCATTCTGGGCGAGTCCATGGGGCGCGGTCCTCGGCAATTGATCGCACGCGGCGTCGGCCGCATCACCGAAGACCGCTATCATGACGGCATCGTCAGCGATCTCACCGTGGCGGAGAATCTGATCCTGGAGCGCACGCGCTCGCCGGCCGTCCAGACGTACGGGCTGCTGCGGCACCGCGCCATTCATGCCGAGGGCGAAGCGGCGATCCGGGCGTTCGACGTCCGTTGTTCCGGCCCGGAGGCGCCGATCCGGCTGCTTTCCGGCGGTAATATTCAGAAGCTGTTGCTTGCGCGGGCGCTGCATGGCGAACCGCGATTGATCCTGGCGAATCAGCCCACGCGCGGCCTCGACATCGGCGCCACGGGCGAAGTGCACCGCCGGTTGCAACAGGCCGCGGCGGACGGCGCGGGCGTCCTCCTCATCTCGGAGGATCTGGACGAGTTGCTTGCCCTGGCCAACCGTATCGCTGTGCTGCACGCTGGCCATCTGACGCCCGCAGCGGATAGAGCCGCCACCGACATCGCGACGATCGGGCTCGCAATGGCCGGCCAGCCCTCTGGGGCGTTCGCTGCCTCCGCGTTCACGACGACGGAGCGCGTCGCCGCGGCTGTGCCATGAGCGCCCTCAAGCTGCGGCTGGAACCCCGGCCATCGACATCGATATTGCTGATGCTCGGCGTGCCCGTGCTGTCGAGCCTTGTCGCGCTGCTGCTGGCGCTCGTGATTTTGGCGGCCACGGGCACGCCGATCGCCCGTGCGGCGCAGCTCTTGCTTTCCAGTGCGGCCGGATCGCTATTCGCGGTGACGGAAACGCTGACGCGGGCGATCCCGCTTATCCTGACCGGGCTCGCCGTCGCTGTCGCCTTTCGCACCCGGCTCTGGAATATCGGCGCGGAAGGGCAGTTCTATGCCGGTGCGCTCGCGGCCGTTGCGGTGGGGGGCGGCGCAATCGAAGCGCCCTCTTACCTCCTCCTGCCGCTTGTGCTGCTCGCGGGTGGCGCTGCCGGCGCCGTTCTGTTGCTCGGCCCTGTCCTGCTCAAGACGCGGCTCGCCGTGGATGAGGTGGTGACGACGCTCCTCCTGAATTTTGTCGTGATGCTCTTCGTTCAGATGATGCTCGAAGGTCCCATGAAAGATCCGATGGGGCTCGGATGGCCACAATCCGTGCCGGTCGTCGACGAGGCCGCTCTGCCCAAGCTTGTCGCGCAGATGCGCCTGCATGGCGGTTTGATCCTTGCTCTTGCCGCGGCCGTGATCGTCCATGTGATCGTGCGCCACACGGCGCTCGGGCTTGAGATGCGCGCTGTCGGCGGCAATGCTGCGACCGCGCGCTTCTCCGGCATTTCGGTGCCGGGCACGCTCCTCATCACCGGCATTCTTTCGGGCGCCCTCGCCGGCCTTGCCGGAGCAAGCGAGGTCGCGGGGCTAAAGGGATATCTGACCAGCGATCTATCGCCGGGCTTCGGCTACGCCGGTATTGTCGTCGCCATGGTGGCCCAGCTCAATGCGCTGGCCGTCGTGCCGGCCGCCATCTTCATCGCGGCGGTCTTTGTCGGCGCCGACAGCATGAGCCGCACCCTTGCCATCTCGAACTATTTCGCCGATCTCGTCGTCGCACTCGCCCTGATGTGCACGCTGGCGGGTTCGCTCTTCCTGCATTATCGGCTGAAATTGTCGAGGGGGCCGTGATGGAGGCGCTCGACATCATCGGACAGGCAAGCTTCTGGGCCGCCGCCATCCGGATCGCCACGCCGCTCATCTTCGGCGTGATCGGCGCATTGATCTGCGAGCGTGCCGGGGTTCTGAATCTGGGGATCGAGGGCATTTTCGTCGCCGGCGCCATGACCGGGTGGCTGGCCGTTCACCTCGGCGCAAGCCTGTGGCTGGGAGTTGCCGTCGCGGCCTCGGTCGGCGCGGCGCTGGGATTGCTGCACGGCGTGTTCACCGTCCTGCTGGGCTTGTCTCAGCATGTGACCGGTCTCGGCATTACGCTGCTGGCAACCAGCACCGCCTATTTCGGTTATCGTGTCGCCTTCCCGACGGTCACCGAGCCGCCGCGCATCGAGCCGTTCCTGCCGCTCAACCTCGACTGGCTCTCCTTCATCCCGATCCTCGGCCCCGCTCTCGCTCAGCAGACGGCACTGGTCTGGCTCGCCTTCCTCTGCGTGGCCGTTACCGCGTTCATTCTTGCGCGGACGCCGCTTGGGCTCGCGCTGCGCGCTGTCGGCGACAATCCGGCGGCGGTCGAAGCGCAGGGACTTTCGGTCGCGGGGTTGCGCATGGGTGCGCTCGCAGCCGGTTCGGCGCTCATGGCGCTCGGCGGGGCTTTTCTCACCATGTCCGCCTTCAACGCTTTTTTCTTCGGCATGATCAATGGCCGGGGCTGGGTATGCATAGCACTGACTGTTTTCGCATCCTGGCGGCCGGGCAAGGCATTGCTCGGCGCATTGCTGTTCGGCGCCTTCGACGCCTATCAGGTGCGGTTGCAGACTGTCGCCGGCGGGATCGTGCCGACCCAGATCTTCCTTATGCTGCCTTACCTCCTGTCGATCCTTGCGCTGGTGCTTGTCGCGCGCCGCGCCGACTATCCGCGTGCACTGATGAAACCCTATATCAGCGGGGAGCGCTGAGGCCCGGCCAGGACGCTGATCCTCATTTGGCGCGAACTCATGAGGCAGCTTCCTTCACCGTAAGAATTCCGGTGAGATGAGGCTGGGCAGAAACAGCGAAACCTTCGGCCAGATGATGACGAGCGCCAGCATCAAAAGCATAGGTATCAGCATGATGGCGGTATCCTTGATCGCGTCGCGGATACGGATCTTGGCGACCGCGCAGGCGATCATAAGGCACAGGCCATAGGGCGGAGTGACCAGGCCGAAAGCGAGTGAGACAATGCCGATCATGGCGAAATGGACCGGATCCATGCCTACGCCCCGGGCAAGCGGCTCCAGGATCGGCGCGCAGATGATGATGGCCGGGATGGCGTCGAGAAAGCAGCCGACCACAAGGAACACGAGGGAGATGAAGAAGCCGGTCGCCGCGAATCCCATGCCCCAGGTCGACACGCCTGCCAGGATTGCCTCGGGGATCTTGTAATAGGCCAGCAGCCAGCCGAAAGTGCTGGCCGTGCCCACGCAAAATAGCGCGATGCCGGCCAGCTTGCCGGTGTCCAGCAACGCCTCATAAAGCTTCGGCATATTCATCTCGCGATAGACCAGCAGCGACAGAACGGCAGCGTACAGCACCGCGATGCAGGCCGATTCCGTCGCGGTAAACCAGCCGAAGATCTTGCCGCCGATGATGATGCCCGGTGTCATCAGGGCAGGGATCGAAATCCAGCTGGCGCAAAAGAACTCTCGCCAGGTGGAGCGCGGATAAGTCGGGTAGCCGCGTGCCTTGGCGTAGGCGTGAACCGTGGCCATCTGCGCGACGCCGATCAAGAGGCCCGGTATGATGCCGGCGAGAAACAACGCGCCGATCGACACGGTGAGGATTCCGCCCCAGACGATCATCAGGATCGATGGCGGGACGATCACCGCCAGCACGGCCGAAACCGCGGTAATCGCTACCGAGAAGGAGAGGTCGTAGCCTTCCTTGGTCTGCGCCTCGATGAAAATCTTGGATTGGCTGGCGGCGTCGGCGGTGGAGGAGCCGGAGATGCCGGCGAAGAAGATCGACAGCACCACATTGATCTGCGCCAGCCCGCCAGGGAAATGCCCCACCATCGTGCGCGACAGCAGCATCAGCCGGTCGGTGGTGCCGCCGACATTCATCAGATTGGCGGTCAGCAGGAAGAACGGCACCGCCAGCAGAATGAAGGAGTTGTACGCGTTGAACGTCTCCTGCATCAGCGTCATGGTATCGAGACGCGGCTCGATGATCAGGATCGGCAGGCAGGCGAGGCCGAGGGCGAACGCGACCGGCACACGCAGTATCAGCAGCAGGAAGAACAGCCCGAACAGAATGAGCGCCGCCGTCTGCGGAGATAGAACCGCGCCTGTCATGCGTCTCTCCCGAAGATGATCCTGAGATCGTCCAGCATCTGCTCGCCCAGGAACACGATCCAGGTGAAGCCGGTGATCGGCCATGCGATATGGATGAGCCATAGCGGCAAGTCGGCGAGTTCGGAGGTGCGGTTCCAGGCAAATTCGGTGAAATGAATGCCGGCCCAGACGAACACCAGCGCCGCGACAAGCACGCCGAGCCGGCCGATCAGGCGTGCGACGGCTTCACCACGACGCGGCAGTTGCGGCAGGACATCGACCTCGAAATGGGTGGAATCGCGCACGCCGATCATCGCGCCGATCATCACCGTCCAGATGAACAGGAAGCGCGCCATCTCCTCGGTCCAGATGTAGGACGGGATCAGCGCGGTGTAGCGGGAGAAGATTTGAAGGCTGACCGGGATGACCAGGATTGCGGTAGAAAGCACGACGAGCCAGGAGAGCAGATCGGCATACCAGCCGGTCAGGCGGCGCCAGAAGCTCGGGCGCGTGGGTTGCGTCACGTGAGACATCGGGAACTCGGGAGACTCAAGGGAAGAAGCGCGGCCAGGGTCGGCCTGGCCGCGGGTGGTGACAAGGAGGTGCTCAGCGGCGTCTACTTCACTGCGTTGATCTTCTCGAATATGACGTCCGCTCCGATTTCCTTGGCATAGGCGGCCATGACCGGGGCGACCAGCTTGGCCATTTCCGCGCGGTCCTTGAACGGTACCCGTTTCAGCTTGCCGGCCTTCTCCAGGGCATCAAGCTTTTGCGCGTCCTCGCCGGATTCGATCTTGCGGCCATACGCGCCGGCTTCCTTGCCGGCCTTCAGCACCGCGGCTTGCAGATCGGGCGGCAGTGCCTTGAAGGTTTTCCCGGAGAAGCAGATCGGCCGGATGGTGATCGCGTGCTCGGTCATGGCCAGGTTCGGCGCCACTTCGTAGAATTTCATCGATTCGACGCCGGCTGCTTCGTTCTCGCCAGCCTGCAACACACCGTTCTGGATGCCGTTATAGACCTCGTTATAAGCGATCACGGTCGGCGACATCCCGACCGCGGAAAACGTCCGCGACCAGATCGGCGCACCCTGCACGCGCACTTTGAGCCCCTTGAGTTCGGCCAGCGAGCCTACCGGCTTATTGACGAAGATATTGCGCACGCCGCCACCGGCATAGCCGACCAGCATCACATCCGCTTTCTGGGCGATCTCGTCAGCAATGGGCTTGAGGATGTCGGCGTCGAGCACCTTGTTCCAATGGTCGAGATCGCGGAAGAGGAAAGGCGCATCGATAAACGGCGCGGCCTTCGAGAAGGTGGACATATGCGCAGGCGAAACGATGCCGTAATCCACGGCCTTGCCCTGCGCCATATACTCGAAATACTGCTTTTCAAGGCCGAGCTCGGAATTCCGGTGCAGCATGAAGTTGATCGGCTTGCCGTAATATTGCTTCACCAACTCCTCGAATTTCAGGAGCGAGCGGTTGAAGGCGTGGTCATCGTTGAATTGTACCGCGCCGGCCAATGTGATCGTCTGATCCTGCGCTCTGAGTATGGCGGGAAATCCGGTCATGGCGGCGACAGCGGTCGCGCCGAGGCCGGCGAGAACGGTTCTGCGTTGCATTTGGCGTCTCCTCATCGCCGCTCGTTGACGGCATTATTGTCCCCATTTGCGGGGCAATCAGAATAGCCGCCCTGCGGCGCTAAGCCCAGGTGATTTAATCGATGGCGGTATCACCGTGCGTACGGGGTCTTGAGTGCCTGGTTGACAGAGGCTCTTGATGACTGTCAGCGCTTCGTTTTGAGATGCTTTGAGGAGGCCGATTACAGGCTGGGCTGTTGTATGCCGCCACGTCGGTGCTGGCCGAGGTGGTGAACCCATACCTCGGGCCAGCGGCCATGCTTCACCCGATGAAGCCGAAGCGCCTCGATCTACAGCACTCTCCAGAATGGCGAACAGGCGCTGGCCAGTCCGGTCGGATGCAGCGGGAGGCATCGTTCATGACGGTGCAAAATGCGGCGAACACGCCGACGCCGATTTTCGGCGCCGACGTGGCGGAGATGGCATGAGCGGACATAAAGTCATTCCGCTCTCGCAGATGGTCCGCAAGAACAATTCTTCCCGGAGGTGGGGATGGGAGACAAGTTCTGCGCTCAGATCAGATAGCGGCCACGGCACGTTCCGATTCAATCGGAACGGATGAGACCCTAATGGCTGAGTTCGGGATCGAGCCCGGCGGCGAGCGCCATTCTCACGAGGCGCGGCAAGCTTCCGGCTCCCGTTTTTTCCATGACGCGGGCGCGGTGGATTTCCACGGTTCGCGGGCTAAGGCCGAGTTCACGGGCGATGATCTTATTAGGGCGGCCGATAAGCAGATGTTTCAGCACGTCCTTTTCGCGGGGTGTCAGAACGCCGATTTTCGCCTGCGCTTCCTCGATCTTCTCGCGCTCGCCGAGCGCATATTCGCGGCGCTTGACGGCTTTATCCACATGATCGAGGAGGATTTGCGGATCGACCGGCTTTTCGAGAAACTCCACGGCTCCGCGTTTCATTGCCGTCACCGCCATGCGGATGTCGGCATGGCCGGTAATGATGATGATCGGCGCAGCGTCGGGCGTCCGCGAAATCCGTTCCTGCACTTCCGCTCCGGTGGCGTCCGGCATTCTCATATCGACGAGCACGCAGCCGGTCTCATCCGGGCGGTAGTCAGCGAAAAAGGATTTGGCGCAATTGTGTGTCCGCACCGAAAATCCCGCGCTGCGCAATAGGGTAAACAACAAATCCCGCACTGCATCGTCATCGTCTAATATGTGAACCAATAGAGACTTACTCATGTTTGGGGGGCCTTCTCACTCACACTACAGGTACAACAAAACTGAATGTCGCTCCGCCCTCGGGCCGATTGGCGGCGGAAAGGCGGCCGCCATGGGCTTGCGCAATGCGCCGTGACAAAGCGAGACCGACGCCGAGGCCTTCGGCTTTGGTCGTATGAAATGGATCAAAAATGTTTTCAAAAACTTCGGGCGTAATACCATGACCGGTATCCTCGACCGCCAATTCAGCGAGGTTTTGCGCGTTGACCGAAAGCGTAATCCAGATCTTGCGCTCCCCGTTTATGGTGGAGAGTTCGTCCATGGCATTGCGAATGAGGTTCGCCAGCAGTACCTGGACCTGAACGCGGTCCATAAGAACCATGACCGGCTCGGAGGGCTGATTGACCGTAACGGTGATGCCCTGCTGATTCGCGCCAAGAGTGGCCAGATGCACAGCGTCGTCAACGGCCAGGCGCAAATCGTCACGCGAGCATTCCGCGCCACGGTGCTGCAGCAATTGACGCAGCTTATGCATGATGAGCCAGGCGCGCTTTGCCTGTTCACCCGCCCTGGCGATCAGATCGATGCTGTTCTCCAGCTCTTCGGCCGTGGCGCCGCGCGAACGGCAGCGGCTCGCCGCCGCCGTGTAATTGGTGATGGCCGTCAGCGGCTGGCTGAGTTCATGCGTGATCGAGGTCGCAAGTTCGCCCAGCACGCTGTGGCGTGACAGATGTGCGATTTCGCGCTCCAACTCGGCGATGCGCTGCTCGTAGCGAGCATTGAGCGACAGATCGCGAATGTAATATATATGGATGATCTCGCCGACATGGGTACATTGGTTTTTTTAAATCTCGGCGGGAAAGAGTTCGCCGTTTTTCCGGCGCGCCCTCGTCTCGGCGTTGCCGCAGACCTGCGTCCAGACGGAAGGGTCGGGCTTGAAGGTGCCGAGGGCGGCCACCTTCGGCTGAAATCCCGGCTCCATGAGGGAGGCGAATTTCGTGCCGCGGACTTCTTCCTC
The DNA here is from genome assembly GCA_963842775.1 of uncultured Alphaproteobacteria bacterium. Classification (GTDB taxonomy): domain Bacteria; phylum Pseudomonadota; class Alphaproteobacteria; order Rhizobiales; family Rhodomicrobiaceae; genus R-RK-3. The sequence goes on from CAWJHQ010000005.1 coordinate 82,255, forward strand.
GTCATAGCCGAACAACGTCTGAGCACAGCGGTTGAAACTGATGATGTTGCCGCCAAGGCCGGTTACGACAAATGCTTCGGGTGCATTCAGGAGGCAGAAGCGTAGGGAAGGTCCCGCGGTGTGGGCTGGGAACTGGCTGTTAGGCTGCGTTTTGCGTTGTGCCACAGCTTTTTCACCGGAGATTTTAGAAATATCAGTGCAAGCAGATTCGCTAACCGCCTCGGAACTATACTTTGGAAACGTCGCGATGTTAACTTTAAAAGTCATTGTGCTTTTGCAAACCCTTCACCAGTTGGTGACTTGAAAAGATCAAAATTGCTAACGGTCAATCTACGAATTCCGAAAAATACATATGTCTGTATAAGACGATTAGATGACACAGTTCAAGCCCCAGCATCGCCCCAAACGCGCAAAATACGGATACATAGGGGTTGTGCCTATATGTCGCCATGTGATGACATAAGTGCTTCACTACATCTTGATGAGAATCAAAATTTTTTGCATAAATACGGTGTTTGGCATATTGCATTAAGTATTTAATGTTCTGCGTTCGCATTCTCGGCAGGGCACGGCGCGATCGGCCTGCCGGACGCATGTCGATAGCTGTTGCGCCGGGTGAATTGAGCGGCATAAGAGTGGGTTAATGACACTCTCCGCCAAGGCCCGTTCAGCACTGGCCGGCCATCTGCGCCGGGACGTCGAGGGCGATATTCTCTTCGATGATTTCAGCAGGGGCCGCTATGCCACTGACGCTTCGTCTTATCAGAGCTTTCCCGCAGGCGTGGTGGTGCCGAAAACGCAAGCGGACCTTGCCGCCGCTATACGGCTGGCTTGGGATGCCGGGCTTCCTGTCATCGCGCGCGGCGGGGGAACCGGACGCGCGGGCCAGGCGATCGGCGAGGGCCTGATCCTCGACCTCTCAAAATATCTGCAGCGCCTGCTTTATTACGATGCCAGCGCGCTCACTTGCATCGTCGAGCCGGGCATCACACCGGCGGCATTGAACAAGGCGCTCAAGCCGGAGCGGGTCTGGTTCCCCGTCGAAATCGCCTCCGCCGCGCAGGCCACCATCGGCGGCATGACCGCCACGGACGCAATGGGTGCGCGCTCCTTGCGCTACGGACGCATGCGCGACAATATCGCGGCGCTCGACGCGGTGCTGGCGCATGGCGCCGAAATCAGCTTCGGCGAACTTCCGGAAAGTTTCGGCCATTATGGCGCGCATGACGAGGCCGGAGCGCTGATTCTCGATTTGCTCGAAGCGGCCGAACGCGGCGAGGCTGCCATTCGGGCCATGCCGCACACACTTGGCGCCCTGCCCGGCTACAATCTGCGCGCATTGCTGCAGGGAGACACGCCGCAGAACCTTGCCGCATTCCTGGCAGGCTCCGAGGGCACGCTCGCCATCTCCAAGCGCATCGAGCTGAAACTTGCGAGGCTGCCCCGCAGCCGCGCTCTCGGCGTCTGCCGCTTTCCGTCCCTCGCCGAAGCGTTCAAGGCCATTCCCGGCATCGCCGCGCTCGATCCGATATCGATCGAACTGACCGACCGGCTCATCATGGAACTGGGCCTGGCCGGACGTGATCCCGCCGATCCGGCCAACCGGGTCATCCGCAAGGATGAACAGGCGCTGCTGTTCGTCGAATTCATGGAAGGCAACCGTGTCGCCAATGCCCGTAAATTGAAGGAGCTGGCCGACCGCATGGCCCAGCTCGGACATGTCAGGGGCGTAACCGAAGTGATCGGCGCGGCGGTACAGGATGCAACCCAGCGCGCCCGGAGCGACGGAATTTCGCGGCTTTACGGCGCCACTTCGTCTCCCGCCGCGTTCGCGCCGATCGAGGAGTTCGCGCTGCCGGTCGCCAGGCTCGCTGAAGCGGCAGATGCCCTCGCCGCGCTTTTTGCCCGCCACGATCTCCGCCTCGCATGGCACGGACAGGCCGCTGCGGGGGCGCTGCATTTGCGCCCATGGCTGCGGCTGCGGGGCGAGGTGGCGGAGGCGGCGAAAATCGCCGAGGCGGCATCCGCCGTTTTCGCGGAATTCGCCGGTCAGCTGACAAGCGCCGAGGGCCACGGCATCGCGCGGTCCCAGGCGATGGAGGCGCGCCGCGATCCGAAAGTGTCGGCGCTTTTTGAAGCGGTCAAAACGCGTTTTGACCCACGCAATCGGCTCAACCCCGGCAAGATCGTCTTCCCGGCGCCGCCCAGCCCCACTCTTTGGCGCAGCGAGCCCTCGACCGGCGCAGCACCCACGCTTGCTGCGCTCGCCTGCAACGGCACCGCCTTGTGCAGGCGGCTGGAGGGTGCGGTCATGTGCCCATCTTTCCGCATCACGCGCGACGAGCGCGACAGCCCGCGCGGCCGCGCCAATACGCTGCGCCTTGCCCTTGCCGGACAGCTTGGCGCCGACGCGCTGGCCTCCGAGGACATGGCCGAGACGATGCAGCTTTGCGTGTCCTGCAAGGCGTGCCGCGCCGAATGCCCGAGCGCCGTCGATATCGCGCAAGCGAAGATCGCGGTGCAGCATGCCCGGATGCAGCGGCACGGCTTGTCGAAGTTCGACCGGTCGGCCGCCTTTCTTCCCCATTCAGCGCCCCGTCTGCGCCGCTGGCGCCATGTGCTGAACCTGCGCGATCTGCTTCCCTGGACCGCGAAATTGTCGGAACGGCTGACCGGCGTCAGCGCCGACCGCCCCTGGCCGCGCTGGACGTCGGCGCCTTTTCCCGCAGGTGGTCCGGTCGGCGACGCACACGGAACGGAATTGCTGCTGTTCGCGGATAGTTTCAACAGCCATTTCGATGCCGGCACCTTGCGAGCCGCCGCCGACGTGCTCACCGCCAGCGGCTTCCGGCTGCACCTCTTGCGGCCGCCCGGGGGTGAGCGCCCTTTCTGCTGCGGCCGGACATTTCTGGAAGCCGGCATGATCGATGAGGCCCGCGCCGAGGCTCGCCGCCTCATCGACGCCGCGAGGCCTTTTACCGCGCGGGGCGTGCCGCTGGTGGGGGTGGAACCCGCCTGCCTGCTTACAATCCGAGATGAATTCGTCACCCTGCTTGCCGAACCGGGCGCGCCGGAGCTCGCCGCTCAGAGCCTGCTTTTCGAGGAGGTGATGACGCGCCCCGAGGCAGCCGCCGCGCTTCAACCGAAGCTGCGTCATATTGAGGCGGAGGCGCTGATCGCTCCGCATTGCCATCAGCACGCGTTCGGAACGGCTTCGCTCGCCAGGAAGACAGCGGGGCTGGTGCCTGGAATGACGGTGATCGAGGCCGAGAAAGCCTGTTGCGGAATGGGGACTTGTTTCGGCTATCGGCCCGAGGCGGTCGCGCCGTCGCTGCGCATGGGCGAGCTGTCGCTCTTCCCGCAAATTCGCAGAACCGGGCGCGACACGCTGCTGATCGCGGACGGCTTCGCCTGCCGGCGGCAAATCTCGGACGGAACCGGGCGAACCGCGCGGCATACGGCCGTGTTGTTGAAGCTGGCGCTTGCGGCTAAAGAGAAATTCGGCGACGTGGATGATGCAAGCGGCAAGAAAAGTGCTAAGCTCGCGAAACGGCTTTCGCGGCTGCGCCGCAGTTACTTCAAATAGAGGTTCATCCGTATGGATACCATTGCGCAGCAATCGCTGCATGACGAGCTATTGAATCGCTTGCGCAGGATGATAATTGACGGGCAGTTTGTACCCGGAGATAAAATCCCGGAGCGCCAGCTTTGCGATCAATTCGGCGTTTCCAGGACACCGCTTCGCGAGGCCTTGAAAGTGCTCGCAGCGGAGGGATTGGTGCAGCTCGCGCCCAATCGCGGCGCCATGGTCGCGACGCTTACTCCCGAGGAATTGGAAGAATGCCTGCCGATGGTCGCGACGATCGAATCGCTTGCGGGAGAACTTGCCTGCGCCAGCATCACTGATGAAGAGATCGCGGCGATCAAATCCTATCATGCCGCAATGCTGGCGGCGAACGAGGCTGGCAATACGGACGCCATGCTCGCGATGAACCGCGAATTCCACAGAGGCATTGTCGCTGCGGCCCGCAATCCGCTGCTTGCGGCGATCCACGACAGCTTGTTCTTCCGCGTCGGCCGGTACCGGCTTGCACCCCATCGATCGAAGGAAAAGACCGCCAAGGCCCTGGCCGATCACGATGACATTATCGAGGCGCTGGAAGCCCGCCAATCGCAACGCCTTGCCGGGCTCCTGCAGCGCCATATCGAACATACATATCGCAGTGTGTGGCGCGGTGTTCCCGGATTTGTGCCCGGTGCGATTTAGAGCCTGATCCGTTTGGGAGCAGAACAGGACTCTATCTATTCCTGCTTCAGCACGACTTTACCGCAAAAACCGCCCATCCCCGCTTTCGCGGGGACGTGTCTTGCGGATCATGCTCCTAGAGCCTTTTCCGTTCCGATTGAATTGGAACGGGGCTCTATCTCTTTGTTTGGTCGCATTTTCGCGACGCAAACCGGTGTCCACTTTGCTGGAAAATGCTCCTACTTGCCCAGCCGGGCGGTGCCAGTCTCGCCGTCATTGCGGCTCCAATGCACCTTCTTACCGGCGGTGCGAAGCTTGTAGCAATGAGCGCGGCCCTTCGACCACTTACTCCATTGCTGACACAGTTCGGCGCGCCTCACCCACCAGCGTCCGGTATCCACGTTCACCTGCTCACCAGCCAACGCGGCAAGCTGGGTGCTGCTGGTACCGTTCATCGTGCCATTTGGCCGATACCGAATGGGAACTTCTGCGCCGATTAGGGTTTGTATGTAGATAGTCTTCCCGCTTACGGCGTTACGGAGGTCCTTGCCCGTCAGCAGAACGGGTTCTTCGGACGCATGGGCACTCCCGGCGAGCATCAGCAATGCCGCCGTAATCAACACAGTCTTGCGCATCGTTACCTTTGTTTGAAAAAATATTGCACCGCACACTCTTGTGGTGCGAAGCAATAGGCTGAAATCGGGCGCTGCTTATCAATAGATTTCATTGCCGCCAGGACGGAGAGTTCCTCTCCGGATCAGATACAGCGCCTGAGCCCTGCGACCCCCTCTGATGTCCCGAAAAAAAAGGTCAAAATAAGGCATCCCAAATTTGCGCGCGATGTTATAAGACGCCGATGCGCTGGATGGGTGGCCGAGCGGTTGAAGGCACCGGTCTTGAAAACCGGCAGACGGGCGACCGTCTCGTGGGTTCGAATCCCACCCCATCCGCCATATGTTCCCGTTATTTATTTGATTTATATAAGGTTTTTGGAACAAACGGTGTTGCGTCCCCACATTAGATCCCACACTGAGAACGCTTACGAGTTGAACCGACGGGTCCGGGAAGCTCCTACTTCGTAACTAGGCGCATGGTCTCGTCTGTCTTTCGCGCCGCTTTGCCTTTCGTACCCTTAACCTCGCCAAATTCGACATCTGTCGGTTGAGGTGGCTCCTGGTCCGGCTGCGCTCATGCGGCATATGACCACGGCCAAGCACGAGCGATCTTGATCTCTTCACGATGAGCTTCGAGATAGGCGAGAACGGCACGCAGTTCGCTTACGAACAGTTTCCGGTACATGTCTCCAGCGTAGTCGCCGCGCAACCTGAGATGCCGCCAGCGACCCCACCAAGCACCAGGAAGCTGCTTGAGTCAGCAATTTGCTCGTCGAGCCTTCCACCAAGAGTCGCCACTATTTTCAGCTTCTTTGAGCGTAACCTTCAGAGCAGCAATTGCGGCGTCGACACGATCAGCCATTGTCGTCCCCAGATTCCCTTGCCGCGTTCACGTCTCTATAACTAACAAATTCAAGTTTGCACCAGTACGGCAGCAAGTTTCGGCTACCAGCTTTCATGTGAAAGCGGCTCAGCGTTCAACTCATCGCGAACCGCGCGCCAATTTGGAAGGGTGCGATCCAGTAGTTCAATAAATCGATCCGAATGTCGCCGTTCAACCAGATGTGTGAGCTCGTGAACGATGATGTATTCCATACAGTGCGGCGGCTTCTTAATCAGTTCGAGGTTGAGCCAAATACGCCTCGCCTCGATGTTACAGCTGCCCCATTTGGTTTTCATCCGTTTGATTCCCCACAACGGTCCGGGAAGGTTCATCATATCGGCCCTTTCGATCAGTGGCGCAATTTGGGTCCGCAGTTCTCGCCGGTACCATCCATGAAGGACTCGCTCGCGAACGCTCTGATCGCTTCCATCGCGCACGAACAGGTCAAGTGCGCGGCTGCTTCGAACGCTAACGCTGGCTGCACGCACACCCTCCGTCACGTTAAGTCGATAGCGCTTGCCGAGAAAGAAATGGGTCTCGCCTGAGACGAAGGCTCTCGCTGTTTGCCTTGGTTGAGCTTCAAACTTTGCCCTTTGGCGTTTTATCCATGCCAATCGGTTGACGACGGCGAGGCGAACGGCATCGTCACTCAAACTAAGCGGCGCGGCAATGCGAACCCTCCCTTGCGGAGGGTAGACGCCGAGATGCAGGTTCTTGATCTTCTTTCGAACGACGTCGACACGCAGACCGCCAACGGTGATCTGCCGCGCTTCAATATTCATGCTGATTTCTCACCAGATCGAAGATCAAATCAACCTGCGCCGGATCGGTCAAATGCACCCGGACTGCATTGCGCACTTCCTTCTCCTTGAACTTGTTTCCGCGCCAATCGTCCTTCTTTGTCCGGCGTATCTTTGCGTCTAGAGCGACCGCGAGCCCCTCGTTCATGTCGAGATTGTCATACAGAGCGCGTTTGGCCGTGTTTATGATCGCTGGATAGGTCTTTGCGTTGCCGGGGTTCTTCGCCTTCTTTGTCAGCGCGACGATTTCGGCGAGATATTTCTCGTAATCGATTGCGCCCTGCTTTCGCTGCTTGATCAGCGCGTCGAGCAGCTCGGACATCTGTCTCGTAGTATTTCGGGATTGATCGGCGTCTCGTCGATGATGAGCTTGCGCACGTTGTTCTCGATGGTTTCGGCGACGGCTTCCTTGTTCTCGCGGATGCCCTTTGGGCAGCGCGTCCACCGCGCCTGCGCCGCGTTCGACGATCAGCTGGACCAGCGACATGTCGTCGAAGGCCGAGATCATCTCGCTTTCCTCGGCTCGGATGTAGGTGTCGATCAGGTGGCGCATGGCCGGCTCGTACATCTTCAGGTCGATGTAGTCGCCGCTGGCCAGCTTCACCTCGTTGCGGACTTTCTCGTAGTGGTCGACCTCGGCCTTGATCGCGCCGATCTCGGCGTCGGAGTAGCCGGCCTCGTCCATCTCGTTGGCCACGATCGGCATAGGCGCGCACGAGCGACGCCACGAGCTTGTAGAGCGTCAGCCGCTTCGGCTCGTTCTCTTTCAGCTGCCGCCTTGTCGGCCGTGTCCCTGGCGCAGAAGAATCGTAGATAGGCGCGCGTGTCGCGCGGCGCTTCGACCGGTTCGCACAGCGCCCTGACGGCTTCCAGCGCCTCATCCAGCCGTTCCCTGCGCCTTCTCGAGCCGGTCGGCCAGAAGGCCGGCGACGTCCTCCTCGTCGTAGCCGTCGAGCGCCCGGCGGTGTAGTCGTTGATCGACGTTTCCAGGGTCTTGAACAGGTCCTTGTAGTCGACGATGTAGCCGTACTCCTTGTCGTCGCCGTCGAGGCGGTTGACCCGGCAGATCGCCTGGAACAGCCCGTGATCGCGCATCTGCTTGTCGATGTAGAGATAGGTCGCCGACGGCGCGTCGAAGCCGGTCAGCAGCTTGTCGACGACGATCAGCAGCCTCATCTGCCCCGGCTCGTCGATGAACTTCTTCTTGACCTCCTTCTCGAACTGCTCGACCTTGTCACGGCCGTCTCCGGCTCGTTGAACTAGTCGGCCAGCATCTTGCGGTAGATCTCGTACTGCCGAAGCCGCTCGGTCTGCCCTTCGCCGCTGTCCTCCCTTTGATGTCGTCGGGCGACGGCTCGTAGGAGGTGACGATCGCGCACTTGCCCTCGAGGTCGGTCTTGCCGAACAGCTCGTAGAACTTGCAGGCCTGGTAGATGCTGGCCGACGACCAGCATGGCGTTGCCGCGCCCGCTCTGCAGGCGGTCGCTTGGTCTCCATGTCGAGCAGGATGTCGTCGACGATCTTCTCCAGCCGCGACTGGCTGGAGAGCACCTTCTGCATGGTGCCCCAGCGCTTCTTGAGCTGCGCCTTGGCGAGGTCGGTCAGGCCCTTGGTCTTGGCCTCGAACCACTGGTCGATCTTCTCCGGCGACGTGAGGTTCTGGTCGATGTCGCGCGCCTCGTAGCGCAGGTCGAGCACGACGCCGTCCTCGACGGCCTCGTCGAACTTGTAGGTGTGGATGTAGGGGCCGAAGATCTCGATGCTCGTCTGCTTGTCGGCCTTCAGCAGCGGCGTGCCGGTGAAGCCGATGAACATGGCGCCCGGCAGGATCGCCTTCATCGCCTCGTGCAGGTCGCCGGACTGCGTGCGGTGGCATTCGTCGACGAAGACGAAGATGTTGCCCTTGGCCTTGAAATCCGTCGGCAGCGCTTCGCGCAGCTCTTCGATGATAGCCCGCGACATCGCCTTCGGCATCGTCCTTGCCGCCGAACTTGTGGATCAGCGAGCAGATCAGCCAGGGCGCCGTGTCGTTCAGCGTCGCGATCAGATCGGCGCCGCTCTTGGTGCGGTAGATCTCCTCGTTGACGCCCTTGAAGACCTTCTCGATCTGCTCGTCGAGCTCGGTGCGGTCGGTGATGATCAGGACGCGGGCGTCCGCTGACGTGCTCGCGGATCCACTTCGCCAGCCAGACCATCGTCAGGCTCTTGCCCGAGCCCTGGGTGTGCCAGATGATGCCGCCCTCGCGGCGCTTCACATGCTCCTGGGCGGCCCGCACGCCGAAGTACTGGTTGTGGCGGCAGAGTCTTCTTGATGCCGGCGTCGAAGACGATGAAGTCGTGGATCAGTTCGAGGAAGCGCTGCTTGTTGCACAGCTGCAGAAGCGCCGCGATCGAGCGGGTTCTCGACCGGCGCTCGGCTCCTTCCAGGTCAGATAGTACTTCTCCGGCGTCTCGATCGACGCCATAGCGCAGGCCCTCGGTGTCGTTGCCCGCCATGACAGCTGCACGGTGGTGAAGAAGGGCTGGATGAAGATCTTCTTCTGGTTGTCGAGGTTCTGGCGGATGCCCTCGGCCACCGAGACCGTCGAGCGCTTCAGCTCCAGCACGCCGAGCGCGATGCCGTTGACGTAGAGCACGATGTCCGGGCGCTTGCGTAGGCCTTCGTGCTGTCCGAACTCGCGGGCTGACCGTGACCTCCTCGGCGATGGCGAAATGGTTGGCCTCCGGGTTCGCCCAGTCGATCAGCCAGACCGTCTGCGTGTTCTCGCCGACCTCGGCCTTCACCTTCACGCCATAGCGCAGCAGGTCGTAGACTGAGCGGTTGAGGTCGTAGAGGCTGCGCGATTGATCGGCCGCCCGCCTTTTCAGATGGTACAGCGCGCGCGAGATCAGCGCATCGTCATGGCCGCGCGCCTTCAGGAATGGGCGCAGATGCGCCTCTTCGATATTGCGATTGCCCTCGCGGTCGATCCAGTAGCCGAGATAATCATAGCCGAGCTGCTCGCGGAAAAGCGCCACGACGCGCGCCTGGGTCTTCTTCTCGATCTGGCCGATGGTGCTCATGCGCTGCCTCCCATCTTTGCCTTTGGAAGCCAAATCCAGTCCTCGGAATGCGGCGCATCCCAGCCGACCGATAATCCGGGTTGGCTAGACGCGTCGCTCATATCAGCCTGACTCGTCCGATCAGAAGCTTTTGCATCATACCCTGCTTTATCGCGCGAGCTTTGTCGCGCTTGGCCAAAAGCGCAGCGAGTTCGGTCTCGAGGTCCGAAAGCACGGATGCAATGGCCCGTTGTTCGGTCAGAGGTGGGCAAGGGATAAGAAAGCACGCAAGATCCTGACCGCCCAAATTCGGCTGAGCAGCGCCGCCGGCCCACCGTTCGATCATTTCGTCGCAGATTTTTGATCTTAGGTAAGACACGAGAAAATCCAAGTTCAGCGTATTTTTCTTGGGTCGAATGATGATTAATGAGGAGGCGACTACGCCAAATTTCCCGAGCGAGCCTCGCAAACAAAGAAGAATATCGCCAGGAGCGAATTTACCTTCGCCCAAAATATCGAAGTGCTCTCGAGTGATGTAATCAAGCTAACTCCGCGCAATTCGTCCGTCGTTCAAATGACCTGCATTCACAAAAGGAATTCCCATCGGAACAAAAGCTGATCCGGAGGGATAATTCCTACCTCGGTCGCCGTTCTCAAAACTGCATGTCGCACCGAGCGTAAGGACGCTCCAATCTCTGGAGTCGGGCCAAGATCGGTCTGTTTATAGCCGGGCGCAGTGTCAAACCCCGGCAGGCGGGTTTTGCCGGTGAGGAGCTGCTGCATCGTGGCCTGCTTGAGGTCGCGCTTCTTAGCGATCAGCGCATCCAGCGAGGCATAACAGGCACACCGATGGGAACGTAATCTTTAGAAACCAAATCAGAGCCGAATGGTCCACCGACAATGGAATTTGGCTTATGCGACACTAAATCCGCGACAGTGACGCACTGCCATTCTTTCGGAATTACGCCGATGTCTGTCTGCTTAAAGCTGGGGCGGAGGCTTTCATGCTTTGTCACGCGGCGAACCCCATCCGTTTGAGATGCGCATCGACTTTTGCGCTGAGCGTCTCAGCGTTTTCAGCAAGCTTAGCTAAAGGCGCTGCATAGCGTTCCCCGAGCACCTTCAGCCGCCCGGTCAGGCCCTGGCTGACGCGATCCAGTTCGCTTGCAACGCGCCCTTGCAGTGTCGCTAGCCATTTGTCCTCGACCAGCAACAGCTTGATCTCCGCCTCGGTAAGTTTCGCATAGCGTTTCACGGTCGCCAAATCGAGCGCGGTCTCGGCATCTTTCGCGGCGTCCGAGGTTTCCTTTTCCTGCTCGATCAGCTTCAAGCAGGCATTCAGCGCCGCGCGCTCTCGTCAGCCGTCTTATCGCCCTTGATATCCTTCAGACGATCCTTGACGCCTTTCGCCGTGAGCTTCCCTTTTTCGTTCTTGGCGTCGAACAGCAGCCCATCCTCGCCGCCGTGCTCCTCGTTCATCTCTTCGATTGCACGGGTAACCGCTTCCGCCTTGGCTTCGAGCACTTCCAGCGCAGTCTGTTCCTTGGCAGAGAACCGCGCGACGATCAGCGGAGGGGGGATCAGTTCGGCCTTCAACTTCTGCCGGGTGATATCCGGCGTCTCGGTGAATTTGCCTTCAGCGTTTTTGACCAGTTCCCGGATTTGCCGCGCCGCCGCCCATCCGTCCTGCGCGATCACATAGACGTCGTCCTGCATCACCTCGGACCAGTAGTTCATAAGGTGCTGATAGACGTCGTAACCGTCGAGGAGCGGCACCGATTTGAAGCGTGCGAGCAGGTCTTCGGAGATGTCCCAGATCAGTTGCTTCGGCTTGTCGCCGACGGCGATACCCTTGAGCCGCTCCAGATGCGTGTCGCGCCATCCGGCGAAGACGTCAGCGACCTGCGCCGAGAAGGCAGCGAACTCCGGATGATTGAGGATGGCGGGTTTGACGCCCTCCGGCTCGACCTTCGGGCTCGCATAGCCGGGGCGGTCGCCGGGACCGAACAGCTCATCGCGCAAGGTGGGCATGACCGTCCAATAGTCGGACAGCGCGTCAAGGTCGCGAATCGGGATGCCGCCCTTCAGATGCGCTTCGATATCTTGAAGGTCTTCCGGTTCGGAGGAATCGATATAGCGCGGGATGTTGAGGTTGAAATCGTGCTTCTCGATTTCGGCGACCGGCACGATGCGCGAATATTTGTCGATCTCAACCTGCTTGGTGAAGGCGTCGACGATCTTGTGGATGTCCTGCCGAGCGCAGGCGGTTCTTGTTGCCGTCCTTCACGAAACCCTTCGAGGCGTCGACCATGAAGATGCCGGTGCGCGCGTGGGCGTTCTCCTTGTCGAGCACGACGATGCAGGCCGGAATGCCCGTGCCGTAGAAGAGGTTGGCGGGCAGGCCGATGATGCCCTTGATGTAGCCTTTGCGGATGATCTTCTTGCGGATCTCGGCTTCCGCATTGCCTCGAAAAAGAACGCCATGCGGCAAAATGATCGCACCCTTGCCAGTCGATTTCAGCGAAGCGATGACGTGCAGCAAATAGGCGAAGTCGCCGCTCTTGGGAGGTGGAACTCCATCGACGAAGCGCTCGAATTGATCGTTAGCCGGATCGAGGCCGGTGCTCCACGCCTTATCCGAAAAGGGTGGATTGGCGACGACGAAGTCGAAGGTTTTCAGGCTGCCATTGTTGTTGATGAAATGGGGCGTGACAGCGTGTTGCCGCACCAGATCTCCGCCGTTGGGCAATCGTGCAGCACCATGTTCATCTTGGCCAAAGCGCGCGTCGCGACGTCCTTCTCCTGACCGTAGATCGTCAGATCATAGGGCGCTTCGTCATGTGCCTTCAGGAGCAGCGAACCCGAGCCGCAGGTCGGATCGTAGATCGTCTGGGCCGCGCTTCGCGCACCGCTGACGCCGATCACCTTGGCCATGATCCGCGAGACCTCGGCGGGCGTGTAAAACTGGCCTTTGCTCTTGCCGGACTCCGTCGCGAAGTGCCGCATGAGATATTCATAGGCGTCGCCGAGAATGTCGTCGCCCTCGGCGCGGTTCTTGCGGAAATCGAGTTCGGGGCGATTGAAGATCGAGATCGAGCGTGGAGAGCCGGTCGACCATCTCCTTGCCGCTGCCGAGCTTGTCGGGATCATTGAAATCCGCGACATCGATTACACCCTTGAGGTCGTTCGCTTCGGCCAGCTTGGCGATGATGATGTTGATCTTCTCGCCGATCTCCTTATCGCCCCTGAGCGCCACCATGTCCGCAAAGCTGCCGCCGGCGGGCACTTCGATGATCCCGTTGGGATCGCCCGCATATTTGTCGGAAACATACCGGACGAAAAGCAGAACAAGGACGTAATCCTTGTATTGCGAGGCGTCCATGCCCCCACGCAATGCATCGCAGCTTGCCCAAAGCGAACTATAGATCTGTGATTTCTTGATCGCCACCGGTGCCCCCTCGTTTGTTTGCTGTCAGCCTGTTTGCCGGCTGTTTGACCCATTTTATGGGATCGACGGCTCTGGTCCACCCCGTGATGCGGAAATACGTAGTCGATTGCTTCGGTCCTGCCGTTTCGTGGTGGATCGCACGATTCCCCTCCGCGACGTTTGACTCATGATCGCAATGGCCACAGGCAATCGCCGACATTTCCCTGATCTCCGGAAAACCAGCATTTGTCGGAGACGCTTTTGTGAGGGTGGTGGGAGTTACCCGTGCGTCAAAAAATGCTCCGAAAACAGTCTCTTGAACTCAATCTCCGATAATTTACGGTGGAGTTGAGTTTTCGGAGACGGCGATGCTTGTTGGCTATGCGAGGGTTTCAACGCGAGACCAGAACTACGAATTGCAGCTCGATGCGCTCAAGGCGGCAGGCTGCACGAAGATTTTCGAGGAGAAGCTGTCCGGTGCTCAGCGGGATCGCCCGGAATTGAAGGCTGCGCTCGATTACGTTCGGACCGGTGATGCATTGGTGGTCTGGAAGCTCGACCGACTTGCACGATCGCTAAAGCAGCTGATCGAAACGGTCGAGATGCTGTCGGAACAGGAGATCGGGTTCCGCTCGTTGACTGAGAACATCAACACGACGTCTTCGGGCGGGCGGCTCATCTTCCATATCTTTGGAGCGCTAGCCGAATTCGAACGCTCGATCATCCGGGAGCGGACGACCGCCGGACTAGCAGCGGCCAAGGCGCGCGGTCGCGTCGGTGGCCGCCCGCCGGCTTTGAGGGAAAGCGATCTGCGCGTTGCGCATACGCTTCTGAAAGCTGGACAGCTGACCGTCGCTGAGATTGCAGAACGTCTGCACGTCGCGCCATCGACACTTTACAAGCATCTTCCTCGCCCACGTTCATCAACCAGTGAAGACGGGCCATCAGAGTTGCCGAGATAGGCGATCGCTGACGAGAGCGAACTGCAGGAACGACCGAAATCCCTACTCAAGCTGCCATAGCCAGATCGCGCTGGATTTGCGCCGAACGACGTTGCAGAACGATGCCCTCGTAGTACGCTCTGCCATTGATCTTAACCTTGCGGCCGCCCATACCTTTGACGACCTCGGTGAACCGGCGACCGAACATCTGCCGGGAGCAGGCCTCGATGCCTCCCGCCTCACACCACGCGACGAAATCGCTATAGGCGACTTCCGCCTGAATGCGCCCGGCCCTCAATACATCGAGCCTGGAGAATGCCCAGCGGGTGACCGTGTCTGCCGGTGTTTCGGATAGCTTCATTGGGATCTCAGGCCTTACCGGCCGCCGTTCGGGCCCGGGGGCTGTGTCTTCGGGTCCCTTGGCCCTCTGCACGGCAGATGCCGGCGCAACTCGAACCGACCGGCTTGCCAGCAAGACGAAGGTGAAGCCAAGGGCGCTGCCGATCTCGACGAGCACGGCGATCAATATGGCGATGATGTCGCGGATGCTGGCTTCGCCCAGTGCGGTTAAGCGGCTGAGTGTAGCGGATTGCGGATCGGCGACTGAAGCCGCGACAGGCACGGCCTGTAACCTCTTCCGATCCGCTACCAAGTCCGCTTCAAGTTCGGCGGCGCGCGGCGGAAGTTCGAGCGGTCACGGCCATGACCAGTGCGACGCCGCGCATGATTGCGCCCGGAGCGGGCCGCGAACAAGCCGTCGATCTGCGGCTTGGCGACCTGACGCGCAGGCCTCGCAATGCCGAGTCGAGCAGATGCTCGGCAGGGTCGATCCTGGCTCCCCATGGTGTGCGATAGTCGACCAGGCATTCCAGCATTGTTCGCCAGCACAAGTGGCTGCCGGTTTGCGTCGAGACAAAGGACCAGCGGCGAGAGATAACTGATCACGCCGGCGCAAAGCAGTGCGGCAATCGCTGCAAGAACCGGTGCTTTTCGCACAGGACAAGCCAACTGACGGCAGGTAACCTTACAGCGAATCCGCCGCGAGAGACAATGCGCTAGATGATCCGGTCAAATGGTGTGGTGGCTAATGAGCCCGAATTTCAAATTCGCGGCCATCGAGACGAGCAGAACAGACCGGCCGCGAGAAATCTGGCGGCGAGCATGATCTTCTGGCCGATGTCATTTCTGTCCGTGCTCTGCATAAAACGCGCACCAATGATGGAACGCGCTTACCAAATGCCACGGCGCAACTACCACGCGCGGACCATCAGCAAAGCCTTCGGTGGGATGCATCGGGCAGCGAGTCCGCGCTGTTCGCCGCTCAACGACTCCATTCGCTCGCGATGCCGCGGCTCCTCAGCTTACGCAGCTGCTCGACCTGCCCTACGTCTGCGCTGTAAGCTGGTGGGGTGCGCTCGCGGCCATGCTCAAGTGAACCGCAACGATCCGATTGCGGAATATTAATGGGGCCGCGCCTCGAAGCGCCATCAATCAGATCCTGCTACTGGATGCTTGTCCTGCCCTGCGCCGCGCGCCCACTCATCATTCGCAACACTTCGCACCATCGAGAGCGGTGTGCGATTTGGTGAGCGAGCTGAACAGTTACGGCGCGATCATCAGCCAAAACAATCGTACCGAAGTCTACTGCACCTAGGGACAATATCCAATCTCATTTGACGGGATTACCGTGGAGGTCCGTGTTGTCGCTCAAGTTAGAAGCATAAAAATTCTATAGGGCTGGGAGACTTAAGATTATGACATATTCCAAGACCACCTCCGAACAACGAATTGACCATTTTTTCTCGATGCCGTCTGCACGGGCGGATCGCTGGCGCGATCTCGTGGGTGTCGCGCGCGCCTGGTCGGGCGGGCGGGCTGACAGGAATGCCGTTGAGGCGGCCCTCGCGGAGTTGGGCCCGATCGAGGATTTTCATGCCTTCCCGGGGGCGCGGCTGATGGCTGGGCTGCGCGAACGGCTGCAGGGGGGCGATGCTAAAGGCTTCGCCGCTCTGGTGCGGCGCGTTTCCGCCGCCATTGTCACGCGTGACTTCAAGCACGATGCAGCCGAGTGGGAGACCATCGAACAGGTCGCCAACTCCTCTGCCGACTCCCAACCGTCGACACTTGGTCGCGGTGAGGCAAAGCGTCCCTACTTCGAGATGTTGGTTGTCGCGCCCGGCGCTAAGACGCACGCCGCCCGCCGGATCGCGGAAATGCGGAAGCTGCGCCGCCCCGAGGATGCGTTTATCTACGAAATCGTGCCGGCCGGCAGCTTCGAAGACGCGATCTGTGCCGCCATCATCAATCCCGATATCGCCGCGGTAACAATCTTCGAGGGCTTCGACTTTGCCTCGCAGAGCTCCGCCCCCGTTCTGCGGAGCGTCCTCTCCAACCTCGGCGTGGATGAGAGGGTGGCTGACTCCGACCTGGCGCTATTGCTAGCGAATACGCTGAAGCGTCTGCGGCCGGATCTCTACATCTACCTGCTGTCGGACCGCCACGTGGAGAGCTTGGCCGGCGATCCACGCGCCGCCTCGATACGGCGAGTGCTCTATGCGGTCGAGGAGCCGCTCGAACTGCACCTTACAGTGCTGGAGGGTATCCAGGATCGCTTCCAGACACCGTTCTTCGACAATCTGAAAAAATACGCGCAGCGGCCGATCAGCACCTTCCACGCGCTTCCGATCGCGCGCGGCAAGTCGGTATTCAAGTCCGACTGGATCCGCGACATGGGAGAGTTTTACGGCATTAACCTGTTCCTGGCTGAAAGCAGCGCGACAACAGGCGGGCTCGACAGCATGCTGGAGCCGACCGGCAATATCAAACGCTCGCAAGAATTGGCGGCGCGTGCCTTCGGCGCAGACCAGGTATTCTTCGTCACCAACGGTACCAGCACCTCGAACAAGATGGTGCATCAGGCAATTGTGGCGCCCGGCGATATCGTCATCGTCGACCGCAATTGCCACAAGTCGCATCACTACGGGCTCGTACTTGCCGGTGGACAGCCGCTGTATGTCGACGCCTTTCCGATGATGGAATATTCAATGTACGGCGCGGTGCCGCTCGCCAGCGTCAAGAATGCCCTCCTGGCATTGAAGGCCGAAGGCCGGCTTGACCGCGTCAAGATGGTGGACCTGACCAACTGCACTTTCGACGGCCACATTTACAACACGCGCCGGGTGATGGAGGAATGCCTCGCCATTAAGCCGGACCTTGTGTTCCTGTGGGATGAGGCATGGTTCGGCTTCGCGCGCTGGTCGCCCATTCTGCGCCCACGCACCGCGATGGGCGCAACGGAGGCTATTCAGGCATGGATCAATGACCCCGCCTCGGTCGCGGCATATGAGAAGCAGCAAGCCGAGCTTGGCCCCGACCCTTCCACCGAGACCCTGCTCGAGACGCGGCTGATCCCGGACCCGCGCAAGGTGCGGCTGCGCGTCTACCAGACCAACTCCACGCACAAATCGATGTCGGCGCTGCGCCAGGGCTCGATGGTCCTCGTCAAGGACGTCGATTTCCACACTGTCGAGGCGCAGTTCCACGAGGCAGTCTTCACCCACGCCTCAACGAGCCCGAACCAGCAACTCATCGCCAGCTTGGACGTGGCACGCCGGCAGATGGAACTCGAGGGTTACGGGCTGGTGTTAAACGCAATCGAGATCTCGCTCGCCATTCGGCGTGAGATCAACGCGCATCCGGTGATCTCGAAATACTTCAAGGTGCTCGGCGCCGACAGCATGGTTCCGGCAGAATACCGCAAGAGCGGCTTCGTCGATTTCCTGGCGCCCGGAACCACTTGGGCCACCCAAGTGAAAAGCATGCATGAGGACGAGTTCTGCCTCGATCCGACGCGCATGACGCTGGTCTGCGGCACCGCAGGTTTCGACGGCACTCAGTTCAAGGGCTTGCTCGCGAACACCTACAACATCCAGCTCAACAAGACATCGCGCAACTCCGTTCTGCTGCAGTCCAACATCAACAACACACGCAGCGACGTGGCGCATCTCATCCGGGTGTTGGTGGAGATCTGCAACAGTATCGAGACACGCCTGGCCCAGGACGGTGACGAGGGGCGGGAGGCCTTCGCCGCGCGGGTAAAGTCGCTGATGACGGATGTGCCGGATCTGCCGAATTTTAGCCACTTCCATGAAGCGTTCCGCGCCGATGCGGGCACGGACGACGCCGGAAGGCGACATGCGCACCGCCTTCTACGGCGCCTATGACGCGGCGGGCTGCGAATACGTGCCGATCCTCGGAGCGGAATGCGACCGCCGACTTCGCGAAGGACCGGAGATGGTCTCGGCCAATTTCGTCATCCCCTATCCGCCGGGCTTCCCGATCATGGTGCCCGGCCAGGTGATCACGCCGGAGACGATCGAGTTCATGCGCAAGCTCGATGTGAAGGAGATCCACGGTTACGAGAAAGCACGCGGACTGAAGCTGCTGAAGCCTGATGTCATTACGCGCCAAAGCAAAACGCTAAAGGGGAGAGCCACGATGCAAAACTTCTTCACATTCCTTGCTGCCAACCCTTTCATCTTGCTCTTCCTGACCGTGGGCCTCGCGGTCTGGATAGGGCGGCAGACCGTGATGGGCTACGGACTTGGCATGGTGGCGGCTGCCATCATCGTAGGCTGCGGACTGTCGGTCCTCGGATCAACTTATGGCGTGAAATTGGAGCTGAACAACTTTACCAAGAGCATGTTCTATTACCTGTTCATGTACGGTGTCGGGCTGCGGGTCGGGCCGTCCTTCGTGAACAGCTTAGGCGGGGACGGGCTTAGGTTCACCCTCCTCGCCGTTGTTAGTTGTGTCATTGGACTCGCCATCGTCGTGCTGGGCGCCCAAATTCTTCGATCTGCCGCCAGGGGCAGCGGGCGGAATGCTCGCTGGCTCGCAGACCATGTCCGCGGCGATCGGATCGGCCGAACAAGCCGTGACAGCCGGCGCGCTGACCCTGCCAGAGGGCACAACAGCCGAGCAGGTGAGCGCGATGATCGCGCTCTCCTATGGCATCACCTACATCTGGGGCACGGTTGGCATCATCCTGATTACCAAATACCTGCCCAAGTGGTGGGGCATCGATGCCCGTGCCGCGGCGCGGGAGTACGAGAAAGAGCATGGTGTGGCGAGCGGCGATACGCCGGCGCTGTCCGGCTGGACGACGGGAGGACTGCGCGCCTACCAGCTTGAAAACAAGGCGTGGCAGGGACGCACGATCGGTGAATTCCTGCGGGAGAATCGAGAATACCGCGTGGTGAACGTGGTGCGAAACGGCGAGAGCAAGCCACCAAGCGACACGCTGACGCTCCAGCATGGCGACATCATCGCGCTTGGTGGGCGGCGCGAGACGCTGACCGAGAAGATGGGTTTGATCGGGCCGGAAGTCTCCGACCGCAAGGCACTCGATATCCCGCTCGACCGTGCGGAGATCCTCGTCACCAACAGCGAGATGCTCAAGAAGACACGGGACGAATGGCGTGCCCTGCCGGGCGTCGACCAATTGCAGGTGGTAGGAGTCGAGCGGGGCGGCGTGCCGCTGCCGATCGGCAATGATACGAAGCTGCAGCGGATGGACGTAGTGACCGTGGTCGGTCTGAAGGACGCGGTCAGCAAAGTTGGAGCTTTGTTCGGACGGGTCGTCAGGCCTTCCACGGCGACCGACCTGCTGACACTCTGCGTTCGGCATGATCTTAGGCTTGCTGATCGGTACGATCCAATTCCCGGCCTTCGGCGCTTCGGTTGGCCTCGGCAATGCGGGTGGGCTGCTGGTCGCAGGTGTGATCGTCTCCTCGGTGGCATCGCGGTTACGCTTCTTCGGCAATACGCCGTCGGCAGCGCGCAACGTCCTGGAGGATCTCGGCCTCATCGTGTTCGTCGCCATCGTCGGGATCAACGCCGGCAACTCGCTCCTGTCTCAGCTGACCGGGGTGCTCGCGCTTAAGATTTTCCTCGTCGGCTTCGTCGCCTGCTCGATTCCGCCAGTCATAGTCTGGGCCATCGGCTACCACGTGTTCAAAATCAACCCGGCGGTGCTCATGGGCGGCGTGGCGGGTGCGCGCAGCCACAGCGGACCCTGCCGAGAGGCGGCGGTGGAGATCCAGTCCAACGTACCCTGGATCGGCTTCCCCGTTGCCTATGCAGTCTCCGGGGTGTTGCTTACGGTATTCGGCTACTTCGCCATGATCCTGGCCAAATAGTCATTGTCAGCGATGCAGACGGGGACGCGAGATGATTCTTGCGTCCCCGCTTTCGCAATGTGCTCTCACGCATGGTCCGGATTCGGCTGCCGATAATCCGAAAGGGCAGCCGACACCCTGTGCCTGGTTCATCGCAGTTACCGGAGGAGCCGAAGATGGACTTTTTCGTACGGGCGCTTCAAAACAATCCAGAGCTGGCGATCTTCCTCACGCTCGCTATCGGCTTCCTGATCGGCCGCGTCAGGTTTGGAAGCTTTAGCCTCGGGATAGTCGTCGGGACGCTCCTGGCCGGGGTTCTGATCGGGCAGCTCGACATTAAGGTCCCGGCCGTCGTGAAGGCGATCTTCTTCGATCTCTTCCTCTTCACCACCGGCTACAAGGTGGGACCGCAATTCTTTCGTGGGCTCAAGGGTGACGCGCTCCCCCAGGTGGCGCTTACCGTCGTCGTGTGCGTAGCGTGTCTGCTCACGTCATTCGGCTTGTCGAAGCTTCTCGGATACGACGTCGGGACGGCAGCGGGGCTCCTTGCGGGGGCATTCTCGGAGTCCACAGTGATAGGCACTGCCGGCGAGGCGATCCAGCGCCTGGCGATCCCGGATCCGGAGAAGACCGCGCTGCTGAACAACATCCCGGTCGCCTATGCCGTGACCTATCTTATCGGAACCGCCAGCCTCGTCTGGTTCATTCCCACGATTGGGCCCAAGCTGATGGGAATCAACCTTCGCGAGGAAGGTGCGCGGATGCAGGCTGAAATGCGCGGCACTGAGGCTTTGGAACTCGGCGTGGTCTCGGCGGCGAGGGCCTTCGATGTCCGTGCGTACCGTGTGACGAACCCGGATCTGGTAAACAAGACCGTGGCCGAGCTCGAAGCGCTGCCCCAGGACGTGCGGGTCTTCATTACGCGAATCTCCCGCTGCGGCGAGATCATCGAGCCCGTGCCCACCTCGGTCATTTACGAGGACGACGTGATCGCGGTGATCGGCCGCCAAGAGGCGCACGTAAACCGGGGGGCCAGGATCGGTCCCGAAGTGGACAACAAGGCTCTGCTCGATATCCCCATCGAAACGGTGGATGTGGTGGTTACAAATCGCTCGCTGGCCGCAAAAACGTTGGCGGAACTGATGCGACTCGAGGTCTTCCGTGGAATCTTCCTGCGAAAGCTCACGCGGGCCGGGCAAGAGATGCCGATTGCCGCCAATACCGCCATCGATCGTGGAGATGTGTTGCAGCTGATCGGCGCTAAGCCCGAAGTCGAGCGGGCAGCGGGGGAACTCGGGTATGCCGACCGCCCGACTACGTCGACGGATATGGTCTTCGTCGGGATAGGCATCGTGCTGGGAGGACTCGTCGGCCTGCTCTCGGTCACCGTCGCCGGAATTCCGCTGACACTCACCGCCAGCGGGGGTGCCCTCGTCATGGGGTTGGTGTTCGGCTGGCTTCGATCGGCGTATCCATTTTTCGGTCGAATCCCCGAGCCGGCGATCTGGATCTTCGATACTGTCGGATTGTGCATCTTCATTGGCGTGGTCGGCCTGAGCGCTGGTCCCAGCTTCTTTGCCGGACTTCAGAAAACCGGACTCAGCCTGGTCGTTGTGGGCCTGACAGCAGCCTTACTGCCTCATACACTGGGCATCCTCTTCGGCCGTTATGTCCTGAAGATGAACCCTCTCATCGTCCTCGGTGCCTGCGCTGGAGCTGGCACGATTACGGCCGCCCTTCGCGCCGTCCAGGACGAGGCTCGGAGCAGTGTTCCCGCGTTGGGTTACACGGTGCCCTATGCCATCGGGAACATTCTGCTTACGGCGTGGGGACCGGTGATCGTCGCGATGATGATGATCGGAAAATGAACGGCCATATGCATGCCACTGGTCTGCCTAAGCTAAGAATCCGCGCGCGCCGATGCTAAGTTTGCTACGGAAACGCACCTCTATCGCAGTCCTGCAGGTTGGTCTTGCAATAGTCTTGGGTGAAAGATGTCCGATATTTGGCGCTGGCTAAACACAAAGCTGTTTGATGAAAATGGCATCGAAGCGATATTTGCCCATATCAGAAATCTCGCTATGGCCACCGTCATCATAGCAGCCGGCTCTTACGCTAACAGGAATCAACCGGATCATGGAACATTTGGAATACTGGATCTGGAACTTGCCAGCCTTGGTGTGGAAGCAATTGGATTTGTCATGGTCGGACTTAACTTCCTCGATGGATTACGCAAATTGGGCAAATTAGGAAGTTCCTTGGTTCTAAGAATTGGCTTGGCGGCAATGTACGTGTTGTTTACGGTGCGTCTCATACAGTTCCTGGTGCTGCTTCGAGGAGGCTAATTCGACGCAACTTGGGCAGCCAGGGCGGTGCCGATGCTAAAGCCTCTCCAGCTCATTGCTACAGCGAAACAATGCCAACTGACTTGCCGGGCGCGACTCATGGCCGAAGTGGGCCAGCGTGGAGCGACTTTTCCGAGATGTTCTGAAGTTCCAAAGTGTCCATCGGCGTCATCATCGACAATATGAATGACGGCCGTTGCAGAGGTCATGCCGGCTGCGCCGTGGTCAGTGGCAGGGTGAAACGGATGACCGCGCCGCCTCCGGGACGGTTCTCCGCCCAGATTTTACCGCCGCAATTCTCAACGATCGTTCGCACGATCGATAGCCCAAGGCCGGTACCCTGTTGCTTGGTTGTATAAAAAGCGTCGAAAATACTTGTCAGCTTGTCGTGTGGAATCCCTGTGCCTCTATCGGACACCGACACCTCTGCCTCGGACTCTCCAGCCAAGACAGTTTGAACCAGCAGCTGACGCGTGCCTGCATCGCTTTCCTGCATGGCATCCATTGCGTTCATCGCCAGATTCAATATCACCTGTTCCAAATGCACCTGATCGGCGCGCACGGGCAATGGACCTTGCACCTGGTGGGTGCCAATCAGAACGCCTCTTTTTCTCGCTTCAGGTTCTAACGTATGGAGCGCTTTTCGAAGCGCATCGTTCAGGTCAAATTCCTTCAGCTCGGACTCATCTTGTTTTTTCAGCAATCCGCGCAAATGAGCGATGATATCTGCAGCGCGTTGATCCGCTTGTCGAATGTCGGCGAGGATTTCCTTGAGCGTGCCGCGGTCAATCGAAGTCGCCTCAAGGAGGAACTCGGCAGCCTCGGCGTTGGCCAGGATAGCTCCCAGAGGTTGGTTGAGTTCATGTGACAGGGAAGCCGACATGGCGCCGATGGCAGCAACACGATCCAAGTGGATGATTTCGCGAAGCCGGCCGCGTGACTCGAATTCAGCAAGATGGCGGCGCCGACGTTCGATAAGCAGCCAACCGAGCAGTGTGCTCTGGAAGATTAAGACAGCAAGACCCGTCGCCATCTGCAAACGGTATTGTTCCCACATGCTCGGCGGACGAAAGTGAATCTCGCTCCCCAATGGGAGACGGCCCTCGCTGATGTTCCAGCGTTGTAATTCCTTCCAATCAAACTTTGGAACGCCCGGCCTTATTGGAGTTGTCTTGATTCCGCCCGGAGCTTCTCCACTCAGAATCCGTATGCCGACATTGGCCGATCGCTGCGCCACTTCGTCCAGCGAAATGACCGGGCCACCGATAAGCCCACCGCCGAAATGCGTATCGATGTAGCTAAACATAGGTGCATTGGTGACAGCCCGAAGTCTGCCGAATGCCTTGCCCCCTTCGTCCGAGACGCCGGCCGCATCCACCTGCATCGTAAAAAAGAATATGGCTGAGTTGGGTGGAAGGGCCGCCACACGCTTCAACATTTCATCGAACGACAAATCGCTGAACCAGCTGAACGCAACGCGCGCTGCATATGGTTGGCTCGCAGTGCGAATTTGATCTCGCCAAAACAGTTCATTCGGTGAACTTCCCGTCACAACAGCGATGTGGGTCGTCTCGGGTAGCACACGCAGGATGTTTTCGAACGCAGACTCAAAGTCGATCGACAGCGCGGTTACGGTGTCATTGGCGGCAAGACTAGTCAGCGAGAGGCGTCGCTCTTCCACGCCCGTGAACAGCATCGGAGTTGAGGGGAAAATCTGCTGACGATATTGCTGCACGAACCTCGCCGCAGGGGCGCCGACAGCAACAATTAAATCAAGCGGGTAGTTAGCAAATAGGGCTCCAAGATATTCCACGAACGGGCGCTCGTCTTGATTCGCAGCAAACCGCGCCGTCACGAGCGAAGCATCATGGAACTCAATCGGTTCGGGCGACCTTTGCCCCAGTTCCGCCCGTAACTTCTTCGTAAATTCGGTCCATGGCGAAAAATCGCGGCCAAAAGAACTAAGAATTAGGATTCGTTTCGGATCGGCGCTTGCCGGGCTGAGCGAGGCGAAGACCAGGAGCAGGATGCCGAGCGACAACGTGAATCGGTACTGCATCTTTTTGGGTCACCATCTCGACGGCAGAAGACCGCAGCAGTAGAATAACATATATCACCTCGTGCATTTCCAACAGCGTTTCAAACCACTTGCGGGTCGTTGGCTTCGCTCAGCAGGCGGCCGAGCGTTTGATCCGATTGTTGATTCAAAAAGCCAGCAGGACCCGCCTGGAGCGGACGATCTCAACGGGCTGTCCTTGATGCTCTTCAGGAGCCTATCCGCGAAGTTGGGCTCAATTTGTTTTGCCGAATACTCTGGACTTGGATAGCCGGGTAGAGGCCGTAGTGGCACGGCCTCACTCAAAGTCAGCCTCGGGTCATAACTTCGCAGTTCACGCCGATTTGCCCATTGCACGCACATCAGCACAGGAAAGACCGGCAACTCTACGGTTTCTCTGCCTCGCGGCTTCGTACGACACGGAAAATCAATGTTCGGCTCACGGCCTCCGAAAACGGCTCCTGGCCCGAACCTGAAGCGGCAGCGCGCCAGTATGTCTGCTCTCACCACTTCTTGGAAAGTTGCGCCGCGCTGGCCCAATTCCGCCATGGGCGCCATGTGTGGACGGCTCCGGGTTGTCAAGCACTCACAGCATGTAGCAGCGGTGGTCGAGGCGGCCATGTGTCCGGCCTTTGAACGCGGCGCGCATGGCCGCTGGCCATAATGCCCTTCGCGGATCGGGTCCCGGTCAAAAGCACGCATTCAACCATGCTGTGGCCCAAATGGGGTGTCCCGATCACCGGATCGACCGGTCTGCATTATCTGCTGTCAGCCCTTTCCAACCGTCTCTTCCTGCCGTTGCCGGCACGATCTTCTTATGGCCTCGCCAGACCAGGCCTATCTGGCCAGAGCCGCCGGCTCCCGATAGGCCTCGCCCTTGGCCATCATCGCCCAGGCCATGCGCGCGATCTTATTGGCCAGCGCGATGGCCGCCACCTTCACCGGCCGATGCTCGAGCAGCCTGGCGAGCCAGGGCCGATGCCGCGTGCCACGGATCTTGACATACTGGATCACGGCGAGCGCACCGGTGGTGAACAGGCTGCGCAGATAGCGATCGCCTTGCTTGGTGATATTGCCAAGCCGTTCCTTGCCGCCGCTCGAGTTCTGCTTCGGCACCAGGCCGATCCAGGCGGAGAAATCGCGGCCGGAGCGAAAGACCTTGGCATCGGGACGCTGGCGACCAGCGCGGTGGCCAAGGCCGGGCCGACGCCTGGCAGCTCGTCGAGCCGCCGGCTCATCTCATTGGCGCGATGCCAGGCATTGATCTGCCGGTCAAGCTCCAGGATCTGCATGCGCAGCTGTTGGAGCTGGTGGCCAAGAGCCAGCACGCATTGCCGGGCAAGGTCAGGGATGCGCTCGTCATCGGGATCGGCGACAATGTCGAGCAGCTCCTCGACGCCGCCGCGGCCGACCCGCGCGACAATGCCGAACTCCGCCAGATGCGCGCGGATCGAATTGATCACAGCGGTCTGCTGCCGGATGAACAGATGCCGGGTCCGATGCAGCATCAGGCAGGCCTGCTGGTCGGCCGTTTTCATCGGAACGAAGCGCATGTTCGGCCGCTGCACCGCCTCGCAAATCGCCTCGGCATCGGCGGCGTCATTCTTCTGGCGTTTAACATAGGGTTTGACATAGGCCGGCGGCATCAGGCGAACCGTATGGCCGAGCGCCTGCAACTCGCGCGCCCAGTAATGCGACGATGCGCAGGCTTCGATCCCGACAAGACAGGGCGGCAGCTTCTGAAAGAACGGCAGCACCCGCGCCCGCCGCAGCTGCCGACGCACGACGACCTCGCCTTGTGCATCGACGCCGTGGACCTGAAACACCGACTTCGCAATATCGAGACCGATTGTGGTGATCGCCTGCATCATCGCCTCCGCCAGATCGTGGTCACCTCAGCGGCAACCAATTCCTTGGCGACTTTCGCGCCGGGGGAGGAGCCGTCCACAGCATCAGAAGCAGACTGTCGATGATGAACCAGCATACTTCTGCCTACGCCTCGAAGCGGTCATCGCCACGCCCTGAAACCCAATTGCGTTCGGCCTCAGGCGCCGAAAATCCACTTCGTCCGACCAACTTTGCAGCGCTTTCGCAAACCTCTCGCAGGCGAGGACGTGCAGTGAAATCGATGCTGCATTTCTGCCACGCCAAGACGGCTACCGATGTGGAAGGTCACACAAGTGAGGCGTGGCAGTGATCGAACATGATAGGTCTGTGGTTCACTCGGCTTAGACTTGGAGGAGACTGATGATCAAACATGCCCTTGCTGTTGCCCTTCTGGGAATAGGAGTTGGCTTCACCGGCCCCGCGCCGGTTCACGCCGCGCCGCTTCCGTCTGGCGTTGCAGCCTCCTCAATAAGGACGGCCGATGATACCGTGGTAAAAGTCGGGCGATGCCTCGACGAGTGGCCGCTTGTGAACAACGTTGTCGCCTTGTTCGATATCTTGAGCGATGAGGAATACGACTGCTACAAGCACGCTGACGGCGATACCTACGATCGGCGCACATATGACGAGCGCAAATATCCCGCCTATAAAGATGGCGGGTATGCGCAGCCGAAAGATCTGAAGGGAGCGCGGTAAAGGCGCGCGGCTCTGGCGCATGCGGTCGGGAGCGAGCGATGAGGCGGCAGCGACCTCCCGCTTCATCGTTCGGCAGATGGCGCCGTGCGGCCGAAGTTACTTCAGCGCGTGACCCACCCGGCTATTGCGCCGCCTTCGCTGCCCAGGCCTCCATCTCGACAAGAATTCTCTGGCGCGGCCAAGCCAGCGACAATCCAGCGTAGAGGCCGGTAAAACTTCGTCACCGATGACATTGGAGCGCGCTGCCAAAGCCCTGACCGGCGTGCGAATTCTTGATCACACTTATTGCATCGATGTTGCTTGATTGCCTAGGCTGCCAGATATCGGAAATTCCATAATGTCCGGTTTCACCAATCTCATCTGGATCGCTAGCGTCACGTTGCTGTGCCAAAGCGGACAATCAGCTCGCTGGGAGTGAAGACGGCAAGCGCCTCATGTCGGACGTCGGAGATAGACGCCGGGCGACTGCAGCGATCTGCCCTTCAATTCAGCCCTTGTACCGCAGTGCATCGACTAATAAGGCGAAAGCCGGTGGGGGATGGCGGCGGCTCGGGGTAATAGAGGTGGTAGCCCGAAAAGGGTGGACACCAGTCGGCAAGCACGCGGATGAGCCGTCCATCGGCGAGGTACGCCTGCACCTGATCTTCGGGCAGGTACGCGAGGCCGAACCCGGCCAGGACCGCGCTCAGTCGCAGGGCGATATTGTTAAACACGAACTGCCCTTCGACGCGCACCTTCAGCTCTCGCCCGCCTTTCTCGAACTCCCAGGCATATATCCCCCCATAGGTCGGCAGGCGAAGATTGATGCAGTCGTGTGTCTGTCAGGTCCTGCGGCGAGCGGGGCCGCTTCCGTCTTGAAAAATAGGACGGCGCTCCGACCACCGCCATGCGCATGTCCGGTCCGATGCGCACTGCAATCATGTCCTTCGCTACCTGCTCGCCGATGCGAATGCCGGCATCATAACGTTCGGCGACAATGTCGGTCAGGCCATAGTCGATGACGACCTCCACTTTGATGTCCGGGTAGTCCGGCAGCAACCTTGCCAGGGCGGGCCAGAGGACCGCACCGGCTGGGTGCTCACCTGCCGTTATGCGGATCGTGCCGCTGGGCTTGTTGCGCAGCTCGCTCAAGGCGGCCAGTTCAGCGTCGATCTCCTCGAACCGTGGCCTCACGGTGCGGAGCAGACGTTCCCCGCTTCCGTCGGCGCGACACTACGCGTGGTGCGGGTCAAGAGCCGCAGCCCGAGCCGCGCTTCCAGGCCGCGAATGGTGTGGCTCAGCGCCGACTGCGAAACGCCGAGCTTCGCTGCGGCCCTGGTGAAACTCCGCTCCTTGGCCACCGCAACGAAGGCTAGGAGGTCGTTAAAGCTTTCCCGCGGCATTCATGAATCCATCTCATAAGTTTATGCGCATCAGCGTATCTAATCGCATGCCGCCCCACTTGCCACATAAGGGTCGCAACAAATCAGCGGTCCCGCATGACGGCCGCAACAGAGGAAAGAGACCGGCCATGGAGGTCAAACGCATCGGTTCGCAGCCATCGGCAAGGGGCCGACGGCCATGACGCACATGCCATTGCGGAAGCGCTGAATGGCAGTCCTGTCAACTGGATGGAAAAGGTCAGCGACGAGCAATACCAGGCCGGATCAAGGGGAGCCTGACCATGCCGAGCGCTACCGATACGTCATCAACACCTCACCCCACAAGGTGCTGGCGATCATCATAGTGAGCTATTTAGGATCGTGCTCGACATCTCGATCGTCATCACCGGCCTGCCGAGATCAAGGAGGGTCTCGGCTTCTCCGATGCTGGGCACACAGGAGGACACGATGCTGCGAATGAACGGAATTAGCCGACGGTGTGCGCTCCTGGCTCCTCTGCTGCCGATCCTCGGCGCCGGGCTGGCTTGGCCGGTTAAATCGGCCCAGGCCCAGGAACGGCGCAACCGCCGCACCCTGGTCGCCTACCTGTCGCGTTCCGGTAACACGCGGGTGATCGCGGGGCAGCTCAGCCGCCGGTATGACGCGGACCTCTTCGAGATCCGGACCGCTGTGCCCTACCCCGAGGACTATGAGGAAACTGTCGAACGGGCGCGGCTGCAGCGCGATGCGGCGGCCACGCCGGAGCTGGCGGAGAGCGTCGCTGACATTGCCCGATACAAGACGGTGTTCCTCGGCTTTCCAATCTGGGCGCGGCGCTTCCCGCGCCTGTGCTGACATTCCTGAAGACGCACGATCTTTTGGGCAAGACGGTCGTGCCCTTCATTACCCACGGCGGTTATGGCCCGGGCAGCGCCTCGCAAACGGTCGCCGATCTCGCGCCACGGGCACGGCTCGTGGAGGCATTCGTGCTCGAATGCGATCAGGAGCGGGACACGCTGAACCGCGTCTCTGCCTGGCTTCGCAATATTGAGCCGAAGCTTTGAGCAAGGAACAAGAACATGTCCAAGATCCTCATCCTTGGCGCAAGAAGGAAGAATTGACATGACCAATGTTATAGTTGTCATTGGAGCCGGCTCAATCGGCCAAGCAATCGCGCGGCGGATTAGTGCAGGCAAGCACGTCCTGCTGGCCGATCTGCGCCAGGAAAACGCCGATGCGGCCGCGAAGACGTTGAGCGATGCCGGGTTCAACGTGAGCACGGTGACGGTCGACGTGTCGTCACGCGCCTCGGTGGCGGCTCTGGTCGAAAGGGCGACGGGCCTGGGCGAGGTTTGGGGCGTTATCCATGCCGCGGGCGTGTCCCCGTCCCAGGCCTTGCCCGAAACGATCCTCAGGGTCGACCTCTATGGGACCGCGGTCGTGTTGGAGGAATTCGGCAACATCATCGCGCGCGGTGGCTCCGGCGTGGTCATTGCCTCCCAGTCCGGGCACCGGCTGCTGCCACTCTCGACCGAGCAGAACAAGGCCCTTGCGACGACGCCCGTCGAAGAGCTGCTCGCCCTGCCGATGCTTCAACCCGATCAGGTCAATGATCCGCTTCACGCTTATCAGATTTCGAAGCGTGCAAACTCCTTGCGGGTGATGGCCGAGGCTGTTCGGTGGGGAAAGCGCGGCGCCCGGCTCAACACGATCAGTCCTGGCATCATCATCACACCGCTCGCAAACGATGAGCTGAAAGGCCGTCGCGGCGCAGGCTACCGGCGCATGATCGAAGCGTCCGTAGCTGGACGAGCCGGGACGCCGGACGAGGTCGGAACCGTTGGCGCGCTGCTTATGGGGCCCGATGGCGCGTTCATCACCGGCAGCGACTTCCTCATGGATGGAGGAGTGACCGCGGCATACTGGTTCGGAGAGCTCGCTCCGAAGTGACGACTGGTCCGAGTATCCCCGGTTTGGTCATCATCAGAACCCGGGAAAAGTGGCGGGCACTGACGGTGGTGAGCGGGCGGGCAGAACGCGACGGTGGCGCGCGATCAGGACGTTCGACCTCCGCCCGATGATCGACATCAGAAAGGAACATCAGGTGTGCGCAGCGGCCTCAATCCCGCAGATATCGGACACGAAGAGGTTTAGGCTCGGGATCGAAGACTGATCCGGACCCCAATGAAAGGACCATCAGACATGGCTGAAGAGCGCAGATTTGCAATGGGTCGTCGTGGTTTCCTTGGGGCGGCGGGCAGTTTCGCCGCGGCGCCACTACTCGGCGGCATAGGTTCGCAGGCCTTTGCCCAGACGGCAGGCTCTGCCACCTCAGCCGCAGCGCGGGTGAGCGGCCGGCGAAAACTAGGGTCGCTTGAAGTATCGAGCGTCGGCATCGGCGTCCAGAATATGAGCCGCACCTATCAGACGACGATCCCCACCCGGCCCGAGATGATCAACATCATTCGGACAGCCTTCGACCGTGGCGTCACCTTCTTCGATGCAGCCGAGGCTTACGGTCCTCATGAGGTCGAGCGGATCCCGGGCGCGCGCCTCCCTGACCAGGTGCTCGTCATGTCGGGCGTGGAAGCGCCTGCGAGGAACTGAACGGGGCCCCGCCGGAGACTGTCATCCGGAGCGCCTACAGAAACTTATCGATCGCTGACCACGCCACCAAGGGTGTCTGAGGCCGTCAGCCCACCGACAGAGGTCCTGCGGTGGATCAACACAGGAGAAGCATCATGAAGAAGGCCGTTGCAACCATCCTTACAGGCGGAGCCCTCCTGCTGGCGGGCGAGATCAGCCAGGCTCATGCCCAACAGCCGGCACCAGCCGCACCTGCGGCATCCGCTCCCGCCACCCCGGGGCAAACGCCAGCCCAAAGGCTGATGGGGGATATCGCTCCCAAGCTTGCCGAGCTCACGGACAACGTGCTCTTCGGCGATGTGTGGGAGCGTCCGCAACTTTCCAAGCGCGATCGCAGCCTGATCACCGTCAGCGCACTGATTGCCCTGAATTGTCCCGACCAGCTTCGATCTCACCTCATCAGAGCGCGCGAAAATGGGCTGACGGAGGAGGAGCTGATCGAGACCATCACGCATCTGTCGTTTTACGCAGGATGGCCCAACGGTGTCACCGCGGTAGGTGTGGCAAGAGAAGCATTCCAGAAGAAATGATCGAGCGCGGATTGACCGTAACGCATCTCAGAGGCGGCTTGTTTCGCCTCCACTCCCGAAGGCAACGCCATGCGTGCGCCCGGTGAGGCGCCGGGCATGATGGCTCTCGAGATCGCAATTGACGAGATGGCCGAAAAGCTCGGGATCGATCCTGTCGAGTTCCGCATCCTCAACGATACTCAGACGGCACCCGATAATCCCGCTAAGCCGGCCGCGTCGCAGGATCCTCAAGCCAAGGTCCCTGAACAGCCTAAGAACAATCCCGTGCCGTTCTCGCAGCGCCGCCTGATCGAATGCCTGCGCACCGGTGCCGACCGCTTCGGCTGGAACAGGCGCAATCTGCAGCCGGCTACGATGCGCGAAGGGCGCTGGCTTATCGGCATGGGCGTTGCCGCCGCGTTCCGCAACAATCTGCTGACAAAGTCGGCTGCGCGCGTCCGGCTGGACAATCGCGGCATTGTAACGGTCGAAACCGACATGACCGACATCGGCACCGGTACATACACGATTATCGGCCAGACCGCGGCCGAGATGATGGGTGTGCCGCTCGACAAGGTGGTCGTCCGCCTCGGTGACTCGACCTTCCCCGTCTCCTGCGGCTCGGGCGGACAATGGGGCGCCAATAACTCGACTGCGGGTGTCTATGCCGCTTGCATGAAGCTGCGCGAGGCAGTGGCGCAGAAGCTGGGCTTCAACTTCGCCGACGCGGACTTTGCCGACAGCCAGGTCCGTTCCGGGAATCGCAGCGCGCCTCTCGCCCAAGCGGCAGGCGAAGGCGAGATCGTCGCCGAGGACGGCATCGAATATGGCGACCTCGATAAGAAATACCAGCAATCGACCTTCGGTGCGCATTTCGTCGAAGTCGGCGTCGATGCCGCAACCGGTGAGACCCGCATCCGGCGGATGCTCGCGGTGTGCGCCGCGGGCCGCATCCTCAATCCGAAATCGGCGCGAAGCCAGGTGATCGGCGCGATGACCATGGGCGCCGGTGCGGCGCTGATGGAGGAACTTGCGGTAGACAAGCGCCGCGGCTTCTTTGTCAACCATGATCTCGCGAGCTACGAAGTGCCGGTCCATGCCGATATTCCGCACCAGGAGGTGATCTTCCTCGAAGAGACCGATCCGATATCGTCGCCGATGAAGGCCAAGGGGGTCGGCGAGCTAGGGATCTGCGGAGTCGGCGCGGCAGTTGCAAACGCGATCTACAACGCCACCGGTGTGCGCGTGCGCGACTATCCGATCACGCTCGACAAGCTCCTCGATCGGCTACCGGAGGTGAGTTAATCGTAATCCTGCGCTACTCTCCTTCTGACGAGCGCGCCTTGGCGCCCGTCAGACCCGTCTCTGTCTCGGACGTAGCAGCGGGTCTCTCGCAGTGAAATGGGTTGTAAGAGGCGCGTGTTTAGGTGATCGCGGATTCAATGAGCCCGCATTCTGCACCTTCTCGATTCCGCCAGGTTCCGCAAATCACCAATCCGACCAATGTGTCCTATAGGCTAATGATTACCTTCTGTCTGACACTCAGTAGCTAGGCGGAAAGACGAGCCTGACTTAGTGATGGATGGAAGGCTCTAATAGTCAGATTGAAGGTCGAGCGAGTGTCTCGGGATTTAAGCGCGTAACAATCTCTCAAGCACCTGACGAGCCTGAGGGTCCAGGCCCGGCAGGTTCGCATTTTCGGCGTGTCGTAGACTTGCCAGGATTTCTGCCTGCCGCTCCCTAGACACCGCTCCATAGCTTCGGAGCGTGGTCAGCACATCTTCATGGCCAAGGTTTTGGCTCCATACTTTCAGATGTTCCGGTGTGCGGCAACGCGATTGTCCAAGCGATACGAGGGTTTTGCGGAGCGAGTGCGGGTTGAAATAGGGGAGCCCTGCATGCTCGAAGGCAGCGCGGAAGATTTTGCGGATCGGCCCTGCATTGCTCCAATTTTTTCGAGACAGTCCAGTCGGCGCGAAGTGGCCTTCGTCATTCAGCCCGATTGCTGTTGACGAGAAGAGGGGATCGTCTGGGCCGAATAGCTGATCGGATTCCAATTCAGCGATCCAGTCCGCGACGATCTGGTCTACTTCATCGCCGACCGGAAAGAAGTCGGAAATGAAGGTCTTTCGGGTTTTGGTCCGCACTTCACGTGCATCTTGGTTGACCGTCCGCGCCTTCAAGTCCACGTGCCGCAGTTTCAATGAGGCGATAGCGTTATCTCGCGCGCCGCTTAACAGGATAAAGGCAACCAGTGCCCGGTCCCTCCGTTCTAAAACGGTGGCAATCGGCATGGAACGAAGCACGTGCAGAATCTGGTCCAGCGTCGGAACGGGACGTTCGCGTACGGCCTTAGCGATGCGTTCATCGTTGGCGCTAGAATTGAAATAGTCGGCGTCGGAATATCTGATCCGAGATTTATAGCCCGGCTGTCCAGCCAGCCATTTAAAGAAGCCTTTGACCGCCATCAGCCGGGAATGGATCGTGGATTTAGCCAAGCCCTTGCCTGTATCCGGATTGACGTGTTCGAGAAGCTGACGTTTGAACCGCCGCGCTTTCTCGATATGGAAATGCTTAAAATCCTTGTAACCAGCGCTTTTCTCAAACGCGGCAATCGCGGCTGCGACTTGATCAATTGAAAATTCTGCCAATTGATTTGCTTCTTGAAGATAGATGAGATAACGTCGCTTTACCCGCTCATTAGCAGGATGATGCTTTGCCATCGGCGGCGGGCTCCCAATCAAAGTAATCATTCAGGCAAGACATCGGACTATCCAATAGGTGTGTTTCAGCTTGCGTGATCGACACCGTCAAAATCTTCCCCAACTCAGGAAGTTTCTTACCAGCAATGCGCTTATGGATCAGCGTACCGCAATCGGGACAGAGACCGCGCAGGTTGCCATTGGATGAGGTAAGCGGCACATACTCCACCAGGCTGCCAAATGGCGCTCGCGGCGCCCGGCATTTAACGCAGTAGCATTCGTGGGGTTTGCAGCGCTGCTTCTCAACCTTCCGGATGCGCCCGAATGCGATCAGGTCTGCGCCGAGGATCAAGACGGGCTTTTGCTCATGTAGTGCCGCCAGTCCTTTCTTGACCCATCGCCGAACGGTCCCTTTGGCAACCCCAAGGACGCGCGCAACATCGTCCACCGTATAGGAGCGGTGGATCTTGATGCGTCGCCAATCCGGCCTTCGGTGGCGCGACTTCGTTCGCAGGGGGCGCAAACCTAGCCTCAATCCGACTTCGACTGTGCGTAACTTGTGACGCCGCTTGAGGTCCTCATCCACTCCCCCTGCTGATCGGTCGTGCCCCTTACCGGCGCTGCGGCGAACTCGCCGGTCGTAAGTGGCAGGAAGCTGCAAAGGACGGGGGCACGTGGAGCTCTTTCTTCCTTCCCCTCCGCTTCCACAAACTCCACAAGTAACATTGTGTGAGAGCGTGAGACGCGTGAGATCTCACGCGATCTAGCGCCTGCAGCGTGTGAGACGGTGAGATTACCTTTAGGTATCTCACGCGTCTCACACTGGCGCTCTCCGAACGGCACCTGCTCATTTTCGCCATATCAGCTCCTCTCCGGTGTCCAAACCTCGCGCCCGTACGCGGTGCCGCAGTTCTTTAGCGCCCAACGCCAGGTTGACCTGCGTGCATTCTCGCCCTTCTTGCGATCGGGTGCGCCGGTGGCCCAGCGCTTGCAGAATTCTTCGCGCACGCGAAGGACAGGCACGGCGGTGACTTCAGGGCTGCGCACACCGGTGCCTTTCATGACGAGATGCTTCTGCGCGTCGGTGTGAAGGCATTCGTTGAAGGCGTGGCCGAAGATGCGGAGACTTTCGGCGGACTTCTTTGGTTGCGTCTCTTGCTGCGGCGGCGGGGCGACATAATCGACGGTGCAGGTCGATATTTCATCACCGTCCTCGTCATAGCCGAGCACGACTTGGCGCAGCTTGAAGGCAATGCGCTGCCCTTCTTCGCCGTCCTTCTGTTTCAGGACGATAGCAGTTGATATATGTCGCCGTCGTCCGGCCGATCAATGCGAACGAGCGTGTCCACATTCGGCTTGATGTTGGAGAAGCCGCGTGGGCGGTCCTTGTCGGAGTGTCCGGGGTGATGGACGATGGCGAGATGCACGCCGGTCGCGCGCTGGATGCGCGCGAATCTGCTGGAAGGCGCGGTTCATGTCCTTGGGGTCGCTGTCGCTGCCTGATCCGAGCAGGCGCGACAGTGTGTCGATGACGAGGAAGCCGCAATCGGAAAACTCGCGCTTCATCGCTTTGATAAGCTTGTCTACGTCGTCGGTGCCACTGGACAGGTCGAGGCTGTCTTCGTAGATGGCGAGTTTTAGATCTTCCCCGAATTCGTTCCGGATCGCATAAAGGCGCTTTTTCGCTCCGCGTTGGCCCTCAAGCGGCACGATGAGGACGCCGGTCTGCCGAACCTTGCGGCCGAGGAAGTCTCGGCCAGCCGCGATATGGGCTGCGATGTCGGTGACGAGAAAGCTCTTGCCGAAGCCGGACTGGCCGAACCAAAGGCTGATGTCGCCCGCGTAAATCAAACCCTTGACGATATAATTCGAGCTCGTGATCAGCTCGATGTCGCGGAGCCAGAGCAGCTTTTCGATATCGCGCGCCGTGCGCCTGATGCGCTCGCCGATATCGGTGTCGACCTCGATATAATCGTCGTTCGCGTTATGCAGCACGACGGCGTTCCCTCGCATGGTGGAAGACCGTTGCGATCGTCACACCGCCGCGCCTAAATGAACGCCAGACGCGCTCCAGGCCTTTGCGGTCGTAGTGCTGTGACTGCCGGCTCCATGCGTCCCAGAGCTCTAACCCGTTGTCACCGAAATGGGTCTTCAACGCCATGCCGATCTGCACCCACTTGCAGCGATCCATTGACTCGGTTGGAATAGACATCAGGGCCGCGCGAACCCGCTCGTCGTCATAGGAGCGTGCGCGCCATGTGCGAGCCGGCGGCCTTTCGATCGGCCGGAAGGCAGCGAGGATTTCGGCTGCGTTGTACCGTCGACGATTGCCGCCGATAAGCCGAACCCAGTGGGGAGCAACCGGCCGCTTCATATGCCGAAAACCCGGAATCCTTAGCACGCGGCTAAGATCGGAGGCTTGGCGGTCATGCCCATATGAGCTTGCGAGGCGTTCCTGCACCGCCTGGTGCTGATCGATCATCAGATCATCGCAAAGCCAGAGCCGCTGAAATCTTCCCGGAGACGTGCTCACAACAAGT
This sequence comes from uncultured Alphaproteobacteria bacterium, assembly GCA_963842775.1. Lineage (GTDB taxonomy): Bacteria > Pseudomonadota > Alphaproteobacteria > Rhizobiales > Rhodomicrobiaceae > R-RK-3. Next base: position 119,129 of record CAWJHQ010000005.1, read on the forward strand.
GATGGTATGAGCGGGAATTCGCCTTGCCAGCCGTGATCGTCATCCTGCCAGACCGCGCGCAACCGCGTGATATGACGTGCACCCACCCTTTCAAATCGGTGCAATTTATGGAGATAAATACGCCTGCGCCGGATGCATTCAGTCTCGCGAATTCTGAAGCATGGCTTGAAAGCGCCCCATGAATAATTCGGGCAAGACGCGGATCGCGCCGTTCCCTTAAATCGTCGAAGGTCTGGAATGTGAAGCGGTCCGTGGTCGGATCAAGAGCAATCAAGAACTCATCCGTTTCGTGAAGATTCCGATCGAGCTGCAAAGCTGAGGGAGCGCTTCCACTTTTGTCATTCACTTTGCAGCGCATCCCGCCGTGCGTTTTTGCTGGTGCCTCGTTAGCTGGTCGCATGTCCTCAATTCCAATCGGTTGGCGGCAAGACAGCGAGCGCTGCGATCAATCGGGATTCTTCAGGAGAGTCGGTGGAGATTGGGTCATCGCGTTCAGCTGCTCGCGCCACCACGCCGCGCGGCAATTTCAAGGCGCTGCAACCAAGCCTCAATCTCAGCGACACGAACCAATCGTCATGCGCCGATTTTGAATGAGGGCAAAACGCCCGCATTCATAGCGTGGTAGAGCTTCGTTCGGCCGATGCCGACTAGAACCGCAGCCTCGGCAGGTGAAACGGCAAGCGACCTGAATTCGTTGGACGTTTGATTTTCAGCCATGTCCGTACTCCCTTGTGGAAATGCACGGACGTTCTGGCCTGCGCGGAATGGATGAATAAAGAGCTGGATTTCGAGCCAGTTCTCATACACCTGAACGGTGGCACTATCTCGGAAAAACGGTTACGGATTGTCGTTCATAATGACGGTCGCCCCAAAAGGCAGCCTGGCGTTCCAGGAGAATTTAGCCCAATACGTGCGCTCGCGATCAGGTTTCGGCCGTACGGGTTTCCGTACCACCGAGGCGCATAAACTGCTGGCGTTCAGGGGGGCAGGCAGCAATTGTTGAATAATCGCCTCCAGCTCCCGCCTATCGATACATAGCTTGCTGTTTGGGTCGATCTTCAGAACGTCATTTAGTGGCCAAGCGTAATATTTCTCAGCAATTGCCATCCCGCGATGCTTCTGGCCGTTGGCCATTAGCACCAAACCGATATCGGGTCGTTGAATACGTCTCGTATGAGCTGAACTCTCTCAAGCTCGGCTAGGCTTTCGACGCGAGGAACAAGAAGAAGCTCCACACGCTTGTCGCTAAACTCATACCGGCCGAGACGCCACAGGAACCCCGGTGCGAGGTCAAATTCTTGCGTCTTCCACGGAGTGAGCCCTTTGGCGAGGAACGAAGCAATTTTTTCGATATTTAGTCGGTATCTGTGTAGCGCATCAATTTCTGCAGGGATAAATCCGTAGTCGGGACAAATCCAGCCCGGCCCGCCGCCATCGAATTCCGTCTGGATGGCGGCCAAAATGACCAGAATCGTAAGCGTCGCACCAAACGCTGTCGACCGTTCCCGACTCCATCAATGCGCCGGCATTGATAAGTTTACCGAGCGTTGACCGATCTTTAAAAATCGTGGACCGAATGTTGGCGCAGCCACTGGCAAGAAGATCACAAAGAATCTGCGTGGCTTGGTTCTCACCATTACCGTTCGTAGGACGGCGCATAAAGTCCCCAGCGATCGAGCAGTGCCTCGAAAGCCGCACGTTTTTCGTCCGACAAGCTTCGGAGGTTAGTGCGGTTTGGCAGCTTCAGTTCTATTGGCATGCCTTTGTTGCCAGGGCCTGTTCTTCCGGGGGCGAAAAACACTCGCAGCACTGCGTCGATGACACGCCAGCCTGGTTTGCCGATAGGCGAGTTCGAGCCAAAGGCGGTGCGCGCTCTTTCGTAAAGCGAACGACGCTCCAGATCTGTCAGGCTGGCGCCAAGTGTTATCAGGAGTGCGCCCGCATCCGGGCTTTCAAGGGTAAGCCGTTCGACCCATACTCCGGTTATTCCATCCTCCGCGCGGATTTCAAGCGAGTCAGTACCCAGAAGCCGCGAGAGATCGAGTAATCTTAGCTCTGTGGCACGGACCTTATTTTCTGTGGGGCTAATCGCTTTTCCCAACATGTCCGCGATCTTTTGACGAAGTTGCAGACCACCTTTGGCCACTACGTCGATCGTAGCGCTTTGCTCGTCGAAGATAATTGCGCCTTCATAGACCGGCGCCGCGTAACAGCTCCCAAATCCCCTTGTTCCGTGAATATCGGTTCAATTTGAGGCCTGGTTTCCTGATAAATAGTCACCTGAATGCAGCGCTGGTCTTCACCGGTGACCGGGTCGGTCGCAATACGAGCAAACCAATCGAAGGAGCAACGGCCACTTTGGGCATCTTTGGCCAGTTCGCCGCGGACCTCATCTTCGAATTGACGCCTAGCATCGGGGGTCACTGATGCGAGGCATTTCCGCTGGTCCTTCAAACACAAACCCACTCCACATGCGGCCAAATGTGTGAGTATCAGCGTAGTTGGCTGCAAGGGCATGCTCGAATGCCCGCGTCGACCGTGCGAGGAGCCAAACCGCGCAAGCTCGAACATCTTCAATTGCATCGAAAGCTTGCAGGTCTAGAGCAAAATCCTATCAGACTGTATCGCGTTGGTATCCGGCGGCCGCAAAGTAGTTTTCTGCGTGCTGAGGCGTTACGGCGTCGATCGCTTCTGCGATGGCGCGGTCGAGGGCGTCCTTGGTCTTGGCGGCGATCTTTTTCAAAATGGATTTGACCTGTGAGATGGCATTTTCGATCGGATTCATGTCGGGGCTGTAGGGCGGCAGGAAGCGTAGCATCGCTCCTGCTTTTTGCAGGATCTGGCCAATGCCGGAGACCTTGTGGGCGGGCAGGTTATCCAGGACGACAATATCGCCCGGCTTCAGTTCCGGGATGAGGACCTGCTCCACATAGGCTCGGAACATTTTGCCATCCATGGCACCATCGATGATCATGGGAGCGACGATCCCTTTGAACTCAATCCTGCAACCAGCGTTGTGGTCTTCCAGTGCCCGTGGGGAATTGGAGCTCGGCATCGTTGCCCGCGCTGAGAGCGGCCATAACGCCGGGCCATCTTGGTGCTGGTCCCACATTCATCAAGGAATATCAACCGCTCCGGATCAAGATCGGGCTGCTTGTCGAACCAGGCTTGGCGCTTGGCCCTCACATCCGGCCGGTCCTGCTCACTGGCATGCGCGGTCTTTTTTTGAACGTGTAATCGTGCCGGTCAAGTAGACGCCACACGGCGCCATGGGAGAAAGGATGGCCTTCCTCGGCCAGTTTCTCCCGGATCTCCTTGATGGTGACGTCCTTGTTCTCGTCAATCCAACCCATGATCTTGGCGGCATGAGCTTCGATATGATGGCTGGTACGGTCGCCGCCAATCGGAGCCGGCCGCACATCGCCTTGGCGCTTAAAGCGCTGATACCAGCGCACCGCAGAGGCAATCGAAACCTCGAATTTGACCGCCGCCGCACGCCGCGACAATCCGCCATCGATCGCACGGACGACCCGTTTTCTCAAATCGGTAGAAACAGCTGCTGTCATCCCGGCTGGCCTCCTCTCCAGCAAACAGGATAAATCACAACTCCACTGATTTGGGAATCCCCGCAATTCAATCAGGCAGGACTTTACTCTAGATCTTCCGCGATGACAACGGATCGAAGGGCTCGAAGACCGTGAGCGGTGCGAAACTGGCCCGCTCGCCCAATGAGCGAATATGCGTATTCGCTGATTTTCGGGCCTGCTTGCTCCAACACCTTGAGTACGGCGTCGGCACCTTTCGACGACGATAGATTGTGATCGATACCGTTGATTTCGCCAGGGTCCAAGCCAGCGACAAAAAGCAATTCATCCAACCGCTCTTTGGGAAGGCAACGAATAAATCCTTTTACTGATCCGCCCATCTCTTAAGATATCACTCAAAGTCAGAACACTCTTTCTCAGTCGGAGACGTTTTGAACATAGTCGATTCCCACAGCATTTAATCAATGAGTCTGAGTTTTCCAGCTACGTATTCCTCCCAGGCAACCATAAGCTTTCTCCGCTTATCGAGCAGATCGCCTCGGGCGTATGCGGCTTCTGCATTGTCCCTCAGGCGATGCGCCAGTGCAGCTTCAATCACCTCTCGGGAAAAGCTCGTAGTCTCACCCGCCCAATCGCGAAAACTGGATCTAAATCCGCGCACTGTGATGTCGTGCAATCCTATTCGCTTGAGCACTGCCGCTAATGTCATATCGCTCATGGGCTTTTTCGGTCCCCTTCCGCCGGGAAAGATCAGGTCTCCAGGTGCTCGCCGCTCCCCTAACTGCGCAAGCGCCGTATCGTTAAGGGGAACACGGTGCTCTTTGCCAGCCTTCATTCTAGCCGCCGGTACGATCCAGAGTTTTTCCTTCTGGTAGATTTCGGACCAGGTCGCCCACCTGACCTCTCCGGAACGGGCCACTGTTAGAATGGCGAACGTCAGCGCCTTGGCGCCATATCCATCACGCTCGGCTAGCTCGACCATCAAATCGGGCATCTTTCGCCAGTCGAGTGCAGCATGGTGGACAACGGATCGGACTTTCGACGGTCGGGCCAGGAGATGGTCGAGATGCCCGCGCCACCGCGCGGGATTTGCGTCCTGCCGCGCTCCGATTGCACTTGCATAATCGAGGACTGCCTCGATGCGCTGCCGAACCCGACTGGCGGTCTCGGGCTTTTCCGTCCAAATCGAAGAAAGCACTGCGATCACGTTTTCTGTCGTGATCGCGCGAACATCGTAGGAGCCCAGAAGCGGATAGGCATAGTGCTCTAAAGTTGCGGTCCATTGTGCCGCGTGCTTTGCGTTGCGCCAGCCACTCCGTTTCAATTCAATTAGGGTAGCCGCAGCATCGCGAAACAGCAGCTTCTTCATCTTCGCTTTTTCATTGAGCGGATCTCGTCCCAAGGCAATTGATCGTCTAGCATCGAGCGCCCGATCGCGCGCCATCGACAAAGTGATCTCACGCCATGAGCCCAAGCCCATATCCCGGCGACGCCCATCTGATATCGGAGTACCCAGGATCGGGCACCCGACGGCTTGACAAACAGGAGGAGACCATGCCCATCGGAATACCGGCCCGGTCGAACGGTTTCGACCTTTCGCACGGAAAGTGGCATTTATTGCTCCCACATTCGTTCCCACATTTAGACACGGCTTTAGACATACGGGGATGAACGCAGGCGATCAAGGATGCATTTAACTAATTGTTTTAGATACCATATATCGAATGCTGGTGTATGCGCATGAACGCCTGCAAACAGGGATATGGCGGACACCATCCGCCAGATATCTTTGATCACGATGATGCGGAGCCTGGTCCTCGTGCACTTATGTTCAGTGCCGAGTTCGTTCGAGGCGCGAAGGCACGCTGATGAGCGAGCAAGATCGACGGTGTCTCGAGCTGTATCGCAGGTCTCCGACAGATCCGTTACGCGAGCCTCGGGGCCGATGTCGCCTTCGGGTTCACCAACCGCCGAAGTCCGATGATCCCAGCGACAGCCGCCAAGGGTTGTCGACTTTTCCTGCCATATGGGTGAGGGCGTTTGGCTGCCCTTGGCCCTTGCCGGACTTCCGGCTCGTCGTGGAACGAGACCTTTTCCGAAGACATTCAAAAGCAATTCCTCGGCGATTGCCCGAAAACTGGTGCTGGTTCAATATCCAACTTTGCCTCTTCCAACAAACCAGGCAATCGTAAATGCAAGCGAGATAAGAGCTATCGGGATGCCGCAGCGGGCATGCTCAACGAAGCCTAAGGTCACGCCGGCCTGCTTCGCGCGTTCGACGACAATGATGTTGGCAAGACTGCCAACAATGAGCAGATTGCCAGCGAGGGTGGACAGCGCTGCCATGGCATAAAGCGTTTCCACTGGCAGCCCTTTGAGAACTGCAGTCAGCAAAACGACGGTTGGTACGTTGCCAATCGTGTTGCTGCCGAAAAGAGTGAGCAGCACCATCGCAGGAAGTCCCTTGGGGTCAATCCCGGAGGCCGTCAGCGCAGCGACCGCGTCACCAGGTAACGTCGTCTCGGCCAGCGCGGCCGTAACGATGAACAACCCTCCGAACAGGACAAGCAGGTGCCAGTCGACCAGGCCGAGAACATCTCGCGTCGCCAAGCGGCGGCTAACGAGGAGTACGCCCGTTACCAGGAGCACATCGGACACATGCGGTAATCGGGTGCTGAACAACACCAACAGTACAGCGGCGGCAACGACGCCTTTGCCCACGCCAAAGCGATCCATAGGTGGGATTTCGATCTCACTATCTCGCACAGCGAGGGGTGAGAGCCTGTGGCGCCAGACAATCCAAGTCACTCCAAAAACCGCTACGAGGGCAAGCAGGGCGGGCGGTCCGCATGCTGCCACAAACTCCCAGAAATCGAGCTGTCCGACCTGCCCGATCAGAATATTCTGCGGGTTGCCGATAACGGTTGCAGCTGACCCCGCATTCGCGGCACTGGCCAGCGCGATCAGGTAAGGCCTCGGATCGAGCCCCCTCCTGGATAGCCCATTAATCAGCATCGGCGTCATCGCAAAAACCACAACATCATTGGCGAGGACGGCCGACAGTGCACCCGCAACCAACACGGTCAGAGCGAGGATTGCCACCGGCGAGGCATCCGTCGCGGCAATCCGTGCCGAGCACCACGCGTAGAAGCCGCAAGCAGCGAACTGGGCCGATAAGACCATCAGACCGAACAGCACAATCAGAGTCGGGAAGTCGATGGCCTGCAACACCATCGCGTTGCTGACGACGCCCGTAGAGTAGAGGACGATTGCCCCGAGCACTGCGATGCCGGTGCGGTCTATCTTGAGGCCGGGCCAGCGGCCCAGCGCCATCCCGATGTAGACGGCAACGAAAGTCGCCACCACAAACAGCGTTGTTAACTGCATTCGCGCTTTGGCCTGCCTATATGAAGAACAACCGCCACTTGCCCGGCGGCACAGTTATAACGCGTGTGGTCCTTTGTCACCCATCCGGTAGGGCCCGACACATGTATAGCGTACCGCTCAACGCTTCGTTGATCACCTTAGTACCGACGCCCAGCACAGGGACGGAGCAGCCCGTAGTAGTGTCGAAGGTCCTGCAATGGACTGGAGCGAAGGCATTGGGGGGCAACGCACTTCCTCACCAAGGCGCTGGCGAACGGTAAGCACACGGCGAAGGCCGCGGGATGTTTCCGCCGTGCCGTGTCGCGCACGGGCTCGTGAAGAAGCAGGATATCGTAGTGATGATCAAGCCGTCGCCTGCTGCCTCGTGTGTTTCCATTCCCAAGGCAGCAATTTGTGCAGCCTGCTCTGCGGAAGGTCGGCGATGCGGGCGAGCACGTCGGCCAACCAGGCGAGTGGACCGATGTCGTTCAGCTTGGCCGTCATGATCAGCGTGGTCATGGCGGCGGCGCCGTCAGCGCCGCGCTCGGAGCCGGCGACCCGCAGCAGGGGCAACTGTCGGGCACCGGGATAACCACGCGCTCGCGCGGCAGATGGTCCGGAAATGGCTTGCGAGAAGGCCTTGCGCTAGAAGGATTTGACGTCCGGCGTTCGGGACGCGGCTTTCTCGGCGCTATCCCGTCCTCCGTCGCGGCCGCTTCCAGCTTCCATCTCCATCTGCTCCAGCCGCCGCGCCTGCGTTCCGAGCGGCTGCTGTAAGCGTTCGCCGGAGCTTCTCGATTTCCAGCTTGAGATGGGCGATCAGCGCGTCCGGGCTGGTGTTTACCGCCCGAGCGCGTGCTGCAGCAGCCCCGTTGGCCGGCTCAGAACTGAAAATACAGGGTGACCGATCCGTCCATTATGATCTACGGCGGCACTTTCGCGGAGTATTTCGGCGCCGGCTGATTCTGAGCCCATGCCGAAAACACCCTACCAACGACGGTGACCATAATATCCATGATGGTGATGACGGCCGTAATCTCCATAATATCGATAGTGACGACGATATGGCCTGTAGTAGTAGTTACCGTAATCTGAATAATAATTCCGATAATATGGTCTACGATAGTAATAATCACCGTAATCTGAATAATAGTCCCGGTAATATGGCCGATAGTAATAGTCGTCGTAATATAAATCATAGCTCCGGTAACGATACCTTGGGTACCCGTAATAATGGCGGCGGTAGTGGATCTTTTGCATTAATTTCCCAGCTTGCGAAGCAATGCAACAGCTATCGGAGTTGACGAGTGGTATCGCGTGGGCTGGCTCAAGATGAAACATCCCCATTCCAACTACCATGGCGATCGCGTAGCGCGCCCATCCTGACGTCTTCATGACAGCTCCTTTCCGCTTCAACGCATTTAGCTCTCGAGGAATCGATTTTAGGCGTTGTGCCCATCGGCGGATATTGTCCCTAGGGGCAATACGGATCGAGGTAACAGTTAGCGCGCAGCGCGTCCGCTGAACCCGTAGCCATCGCCGGATTGCGGTAAGCCTACAGTGAGAACCGCGGGCTGTTTCGTTTTGGCGAAGGCGCTTACGGCACCTTATCGATCTGGTCCTTTATGATCTCCCGGAGCGTCTCATGCCCCGTTCGGAGAAGGTCGGGACTCGCCCGCGCACGTCTATCCGAGCGGCTAGTGCGCACCGAGACTTTCCTCGCATAAGCTCCGGCGCGCGGGCGCAGTTGCCAGGTTTCGATGAGCAGGCTCGCGGAGACTGGTTTCCGGTCGCACGCGTATCCTGGCAGAAACGATATGCCGATCAGATAGTGTCCGGCTGAGGGGCACTGCCAAATCTCCGGTAACCCGAACAACATCAGTGGTTTGCCGCGTCTTGCCGATCGGCGATGGCGTTTTCATCTCGGATATTACGGGAAGTTTTCTTTAGTATCGGACAGTGTTGAAGCAGCACGCGGCCGTCTTGTGAACGTCACGCCTATGTTAGCCGGAGTTTCTATGATAAATATATTTGTAATCGATTACATAGCCTGAATAATTGGGCAAATGGGAGGAGACTATGCACAGACTGCTGGCAGCATCGGTATCGGCGGCGCTTGCCGCTATCGTCGGCCTTAACGCGAACGGTCCAGCCGGGGCGGCCGAGCTCAAGGCGGAAGTCATGCATTGGTGGACATCCGGGGGTGAATCCGCGGCCGTGAAGGTGTTCGCCGAACAGTACACCAAGGCAGGCGGCACCTGGATCGACACCGCAATCGCTGACGGCGCGACCGCGCGCGCCGCCGAAGTCAATCGCGTCGTCGGCGGCAAGCCTCCGACCGCGATGCAGTTCAACACGGGCGCGCAATTCGACGATCTGGTCAAAGGCGGTCTCTTGCGGGATGTCGACGCGCTTGCTACGGCCGGCAACTGGCGCAAGATCATGCCGGCCGCGGTCATCGACGCCATCACCCGTGACGGCAAGATCCATGCGGTGCCGGTGAATATCCATGCCACGAACTGGCTCTGGTACAATAAGGCGGTGTTCGAGAAGGCCGGCGCGACGGTGCCCACCACCTTCGACGAGTTGCTTACGGCCCTCGACAAGATCAAGGCGACCGGCGCCATCCCCTTCGCCCTCGCCGGCCAGAAGTGGGTCGAGAACGAGACCTTCAATACGGTGCTCGCCGGGATGGACCACGATTTCTACGTCAAGCTCTTCACCAAGCGCGATCCCGCCCTGGTGAAGGACAAGAGTTTTCGCGCCGCGGCCGAAACCTTTATCAAGCTGCGTGCCTATGTCGATCCCAGCAGCCCCGGCCGCAATTGGAACGACGCAACCTCCATGGTCATCACCGGCAAGGCCGGCGTGCAGCTCATGGGCGACTGGGCCAAGGGCGAGTTCAACGCCGCCGGCCAGACCGCCGGCAAGGAATATGGCTGCGCCATCGTCGGCCAGAGCTACGTGATGGGCGGCGACGTCTTCGTCTTCCCCAAGATCAACAATCCGGATCAGATCGCGGCGCAGGATCTGCTCGCCAAGACCTTTCTCGATCCCGAAACCCAGGTGAAGTTCAACACCAAGAAGGGCTCGATCCCGGTTCGGACCGACGTCGACGTTTCGGGCATGGACCCCTGTGCCCAGTCCGGTGCGAAGCTTCTCGCCGATCCCAAGCGTCAGGCGCCCAATATCAGCATCGTCGTTCCGGCCAGCGTCGTCGGCGCGCTCGAGGACGTGGTGTCCCAGTTCTGGAACACGCCTTCCATGTCGATGGACGACTTTATCGCGAAGTATGCGGTGGCGCTGAAGAGCGACCTCTGATCCTCCAAGACCCCTCCGGCGATCTCGCGGGACCGGCAACAATATACTGCCGCCACCGGGGCCGCCGGGCCATCCTGCCGCCTGCATGAAAGCGCGGTTGCTTTCACCACCGGGAGCGACGAAAATTCAAATCATCATCGCATGTTCTTCCCGTTGAACCCCGCGCGATCACAGGGCGTACGGTCACGCGGACGAGGCCAGTGACATGTCATTTCGCCGGACGCTGCGACATGTGCCGGGAATGATCGCGCTCGCACCGGCGGCGATGGTGGTGCTCGTCGTCTATCTCGGCTGCACGATCTGGGCAATCGGCATATCCATGACCGCCTCACGGATCCTGCCGGGAGGCAGGTTCGTCGGGCTCGAGCAATACGCCGCGCTGTTCGGCAACGAACGCTGGCAGGTGTCGATCGGCAATCTGGCGATCTTCGGCGTCCTGTTCGTGGTCGCCGCGATCGTCCTGGGCTTCAGCCTCGCCATCCTGCTCGACCAGAAAATCCGCGGCGAGGATTTCTTCCGCTCGATCTACCTCTATCCCTATTCGATGTCGTTCGTCGTCACCGGCCTCGTCTGGCAATGGATGCTGACGCCCGGCAGCGGTATCGAGAAAATGGTGCGTGATTTCGGCTTCGCCGGCTTCCGCTTCGACTGGATCGTCGATCAGAGTATGGTCGTCTATACGCTGGTGCTGGCCGCCGTCTGGCAGGCATCGGGCGTCGTCATGGCGATCGCGCTTGCGGGCCTGCGCGGCATCGACGAGGAGATCTGGAAGGCGGTCCGCATCGACGGCATCCCGGCGTGGCGGGCCTATATCTCGATCATTCTGCCGATGATGCGCGGCGCGATCGGCACCTGCGTCGTGCTGCTCGTCGATCTCGGTGGTGCGGCTTTACGATCTGGTCGTCGCGATGACCAAGGGCGGCCCCGGCATCGCCTCCGAAGTGCCCGCCAAATTCGTGATGGATTATCTGTTCACCCGCCAGAATATCGGGCTCGCGACCGCCGGCACGACCGTCATGCTGATGACCGTGCTGGCCGTGCTCGCTCCCTACGCCTACCTGCAATACCGGCGCACGCAACGGGAGGGCACGCGATGAGCCCTCAGGTCACGACCCGCAGCGCCTTTCCCGATGCGATAACCGGGAGGCCAGCCGCGCCCGCAGCGCGCAGTCGCGGGCGCATGACACCCGCGCGCATCGCCGTCTATGCGGTGCTGATCGTTGCCGCGCTGATTGTCCTGCTGCCGCTCTATGTGATGCTGATCACCTCGTTCAAGACGATGGACGAGATCCGCGAAGGCGCATTCCTCGGCTTTCCCCAAGCGCCGACCTTCGAGCCCTGGATCAAGGCCTGGACCTCGGCCTGCACCGGGCTACAATTGCGAAGGCATCCGCGTCGGCTTCTTCAACTCGGTGCAGATTCTCGTGCCCAGTGTCATCGTCTCGATCGCGGTCGGCTCGATCAACGGCTATGCGCTCGCCTTCTGGCGGGTGCCGGGCGGCCGGGTGCTGTTCGGCATCCTGCTCGTCGGCGCCTTCATCCCCTACCCGATCTTCATCTATCCGCTGGTCCGCCTCTTCTCTATGCTCGGCATTTACGGCTCGCTGCCCGGCATCGTGCTCGATCCACACGATTTTCGGCCTGCCGATCATGACGCTGCTGTTCCGCAATTTCTATGCGCGGCCTGCCGGCCGAGTTGTTCAAGGCGGCGCGCGTCGACGGCGCCGGCTTTCTGCGGCTCTATTTCATGATCATGCTGCCGATGTCGATCCCGATCCTCGTCGTCGCCGTCATCCTGCAGGTGACCGGCATCTGGAACGATTTCCTGCTCGGGCTGATCTTCGCCGGCCGCGAGAACCTGCCGATGACAGTGCAGCTCAACAACATCGTCAATTCCACCTCCGGCGAGCGCACCTACAATGTCGACATGGCCGCGACCATGCTGACGGCGCTCCTGCCGCTCGTCGTCTATTTCGTCTCCGGCCGCTGGTTCGTGCGCGGTATCGCCGCCGGCGCGGTAAAGGGATGACAGGCATGACCGTTTCGATCCCAGCCGCAATGCCCGGTTTCGCTTCGATCCGCCCGTCGAATGTGTCGGTGAGGGGCGTCGATATCTCCTTCGGCCCGGTGCAGGTGCTGAAGGCGCTCGACCTGGAAGTGTCTCAGTCGGAATTCCTCGTGCTCCTCGGGCCTTCGGGTTGCGGCAAGTCCACGCTCCTCAATGCCATCGCCGGTCTGACCGAGGTCGATGGCGGTGAGATCTGGATCGGCGGGCGCAGCGTCACCTGGGACGAGCCGAAGGACCGCGGCATCGGCATGGTGTTCCAGTCCTATGCGCTCTATCCGCGGATGAGCGTGCGGCGCAACCTGTCGTTCGGGCTGCATGTCGCGGGCCTGCCGCGTGCCGAGATCGATGCCCGCGTGATGGCTGCGGCGAACATCCTGCGCCTCGGCCCGCTGCTCGATCGCCGCCCGTCGGAACTCTCGGGCGGCCAGCGCCAAAGGGTGGCCATCGGCCGAGCGCTCGTGAAAGAACCGCCGGTGTTCCTCTTCGATGAGCCGCTGTCGAATCTCGATGCGCAATTGCGCTCCGAATTGCGCGTCGAGATCAAGCGGCTGCACGCTCGCATCGGCGCGACGATGATCTATGTGACGCACGACCAGATCGAGGCGCTGACGCTCGCCGACCGTATCGCCGTGATGCAATCGGGTGCGATCCAGCAGCTGGACACGCCGCACAAGATCTATCGCGAACCCGCAAAGCCGCTTCGTTGCCGCTTTCGTCGGGTCGCCTCCGATGAATTTCCTGCCCGGACGCATCGAGAGCCGGGATGGGCTGCCTGTCTTCGTGAATGACGATCTGAGCCGTTCCGCTCGCCCGCTACACCTTCCGCGCCCAGCCGGGTGACGCGCCTGCGACACTCGGCATCCGCCCGGAGCATATCGTCGCCGGCGGAGCGGCGCTTGACGGCCGCCTCACCGCGCAGGTCGAGATGATCGAGCCGATGGGCGCCGACAGCCTTGTATGGTGCCGCATCGGCCGATCGACGACGATTTCCGTCCGGCTCGGCGAGCTGGTCCGCGCCGGCCGGGGCGAGAACTCTCGCCATTTCTATCCCCGCAGACCGCGTATCGATGTTCGACGACGCGAGCGGTGACCGCCTGTGACCTTGTTTCCCCATCCCGTCCCCAAAAGAGCGAGGATCGACCGTGAGCTATCTCGACAGACTGTCATTCCAACTCTATTCCGCCCGCCTGATGCCAACGCTGGAAGACCAGTTCGACATGCTGGCCCGTGTCGGCTATCGGCTCGTTGAGCCCTGGGGCGGCCTGCTGGCCGAACCGGAGCGCCTGCAAGGACTGCTCGACAAGCACGCGATGCTGGCGCCGAGCTGCCATGTCGGTATTGATCGCCTGCGCGATGACGCAGCGGGCACAGCCGCCCTGCTGAAGGGCCTCGGCGTCGAGACCGCCGTCGTGCCGGCGCCACCGCAGGGTAAATTCGAGAATGACGAAGATGGCTGGCGGGCATTGGGCGCGGAGTTGCAAGACCTATGCCGCCGCGATGGCGGATGCGGGCCTCGCCCTCGCCTGGCATAACCACGCCTGGGAATATAAACCGACCGCCAGCGGACGAATTCCGCTGGACCTGATCTTCGAGGCGGCGCCCGATCTGCAATGGGAGGCGGACATCGCCTGGATCGTGCGCGGCGGCGCCGATCCGATCGCCGAGCTGGCCAAACGCCCAGGCCGCACCCCCCTTGTGCATGTGAAGGACATTGCGCCTCAAGGCGAATGCGCCGATGAGGACGGCTGGGCCGATGTCGGCCACGGCGTACTCGACTGGACGTCGATCATGGCGGCGGTGGACGATGCCGGCGCCACGACCTTCGTCGTCGAGCACGACAAGCCGTCCGATGTCGAACGCTTCGCCCGCCGCTCCTATGAAACCATCGCCCGCTGGTGAGCCGCGCACATAACGCCTTTGCAATTCCTGCTATGAGGATCGACCATGACTGACCTCAACATCGCCGTCATCGGCAGCGGCTATATTTCGTCGCGCTACCTGCAGAACGCGCCGCCTGTTCAAGGGCATGAAGATCACCGCCGTCGCCGATATTTTGCCCGAAGCGGCGCGGGCGCAGGGCGCGCGCTTTGGGGCGGAGGCGCTCAGCGTCGAGGAGGTGCTGCGGCGCGACGACATTGACGCGGTCATCAACCTCACTGTGCCCAATGCCCATTTCGAGGTGTCGCTTGCCGCGCTCACCGCCGGGAAGCACGTATTCTCAGAAAAGCCGCTGACCGTGTCTGTCGACCCGGCCCGCAAGCTCGTGGCGGAGGCCGAGGCTCGCAACTTGGCGCTTGCCGTCGCGCCGGATACGTTTCTCGGCCCTGGCGCGCGCGCCTCGCGGGGGCTGATAGAGGACGGCACCGTCGGCCGCATCGTCGCCGGCACTGCCGCCATTATGTCGCGTGGGATGGAACATTGGCATCCAAACCCGACCTTCTTCTTCAAGGCCGGCGGCGGGCCGGTGCTCGACATGGGACCATATTACATCACGACGCTGGTCTCGCTTCTGGGACCGGTGCGCCGGGTGGTCGGCATGACCGCCATCGGCTTGCCCGAGCGCGCTGGTGACGGCGGCGGGCCCGATGACCGGCCAGTCGATCACGGTGGAAACGCCGACAACGGCCTTCGCGGTGCTGCAGTTTGCCAGTGGCGCGCTCATATCGCTGACCATGTCCTGGGATGTATTCAACCACGCGCTGAAGCCGATCGAGCTGCACGGAACGCAGGGCTCGCTCCGGGTGCCGGACCCGAATTTCTACGGCGGCCTCGTGCAATATACCGAAGGTCGTGGCGACTGGATCTCGATCGATACGAGCCAGCAGGTCTGCGGCAAGGTGAATTTTCCCGACGATGCGCCTCTGCACGCCAATTACCGAATGCTCGGCGTCGCGGAATTCGCCGAAGCCATACGCCAGGGTCGACGGCCGCGCGCGTCAGGCCAGCTCGGGCTGCACGTACTAGAAGTGCTGTACGCTGTCCTCGAGGCCGGCGAGACTGGCCGAACGGTCGAAATCGAGGGTGGCGCAGCGCCGGAGCCGCTATCGGAAGCCGAATTGTGCGCCCTCATCGTTGATCCCGTCGCAACGGCAGGCTGAGCAACGGTCGCCGCGCCTATCCAACCATCGCGCGCGGGCAGGTCCGAGGGCCTTGATTTCGCGTCACTTTCGCCGCGCGTAGGTCGACGGCAGAACTGTGGCCTCAAATCCGCGGTCGCGGCGTAACTGCGCCCCTGACAGATTTGTGATGGAGGAAACGACGGCCGCTCCCTGCACAATTACTCTTTTCAAAAGCTTTTTGCTTATTGTCCCGAACTGTCCCCCTTGAAAGCGACGTAATCCCGTCATTTCAAGTGGCGGAAGTTTTGCGTGTCGGACGGGGGTGAGACCGTGAACAATGCTGAAAATGTTGCCGCACGGCGGCTTCCATTCCTACGTCGCCTGGGCACGGTTATTCCTATCAGCGTCTTGGCCTGTCTGAGCTTCGGCTCGATTGATCCGGCTTCCGCAGAAAATCGTAGTTTGGCTGACCGCTATGCCGCGGAGCACACAGCCGGTCGCCTGGACAATGATGCCAAAGACAAGGATGCCACATCCGATCCTCTCCGCTCCGGTCCGCTTTTTGCCGTGGTGTCCATCGCCGATCAGCGCATTTCCGTCTATGGCAGCGGCGGGCTGCTTGCGCGCGCGCCCGTCTCCACGGGCATGCGCGGCCATGCCACTCCGACGGGTGTTTTCTCTATCGTGCAGAAGCGACGCTGGCATGAGTCCAACATCTACAGCAGCGCTCCGATGCCCTTCATGCAGCGCATCACCTGGTCCGGTATCGCACTGCATGCTGGCGTCGTGCCAGGCCATCCGGCCTCACATGGCTGCATCCGGCTACCGGCCTCTTTTGCCCAGCGCCTATTCGGCGCGACGGAAATCGGGCAACGGGTGATCATTGCACCATCGGATGCGTCTCCGATCGAGATCACGCATGCAAATCTGCCGGCGCCAAAACTGTGGCCAGCCCCCAGCCTTGACGTGTCGAACGTCCTGGACGCTCCGGTCAGCATCGCCCAGCAGAGTGACGGTGCCGGGCTCAAATCCGCCAGTCTCGATGATGCGCCAGCCGGCCTCGGACGCTTAAACCCGATCGAATTTGCGCGCGCGATGAAAAGCGAAGCGAATAGCAATGCAAAGGCGGCAGGCCGGGCGACGAAAGCGGCGATGCTGCTCATTGGCAAGAAGACCACAGAGCTGCGCATGGCTGCCAGAAAGCTGGCGGGAGCCGAAAATGCGGCAGAGGATGCGGCAGGCGAAGTCGCCGCGGCCGTTCGCCGGCTTGAGAAGACGGATGGCAAGGAGGCGATAGCTGAGGCAGCCGAGGTCCAGAGCGAGGCAGAAGCGGCCTTGGCCGAGGCGCAGAAAGTCAGGGAAGCGCGCCTGGCGAAGGCCACCGAGGCTCAGATTCAGGCTGAGGCGGCGTTGATCGAGGCGCAAAAAGCCGCCGAGGAAGCACGCGCAGCCAACGCGACCGAGGCCAGGAACGAGGCCGGGACGCCCTTGATGGAGGCGCAGAAAGTCGAGGAGCCACGCGGGACCGAGGCGGCGGAGGCCAAGAACGAGACCCAGGCAGCCTTGAGCGAGACGCAGAATGCCAAGGAACCGCCCGTGGCCAAGGCGAGCGAGGCCGAGAGTGAAGCCAGGGCAGCCTTGAGGGAAGCGCAGAGAGCCGCCGAACTGCGCCTGGCGAAGGCGACGAAGGCCAAGGACGAGGCCAGGGCGGCATTGATCGAAGTTCAGAAAGCCGGGGAACTGCGCGTGGCCGCGGCGACCGAGGAGAAAAACGAGGCCGAGACGGCCTTGATCGAGGCGCAAAAGGCCGAGGAAACGCGCATAGCCAAGGCGACCGAAGCCAAGGACGGAGCCCAGACGTCTTTGGTCGAGGCGCAGAAGGCCGTCGACGAAGCACGACTTGAAAAGGACGTAAAGGAACAGGAACTGGCTGGCGCACGGAGTGCGGCGGTCGAGGCCAAGGCAGCCGGCAAGGCAGCGGCGAAGGCTCTCGCCGAAGCGAGGCGCCGGGTGAAGCCGCTTTCGGTGTTCATCAGCCGCAAGACGGGCCGGCTCTATGTCCGCCAGGACTTCGAGCCACTATTCGACGTGCCGGTGTCGATCCGCGACACCGACCGCGAGATCGGTACCCATGTCTATGTGAGCACGCGCGCCGCGGAGGACGGTTCGGCGCTGCATTGGCAGGCCGTGACGATACCGGTCATGGCCGAAAGCGCGCCCGCTCGCCGGGACGGCAAAAGACGGCGGGATGCTCAGGATAGTACTTCTACTTCTGCAGTTCCCGCATCCGTGCCTGAGCCCGAGACGGCGCATGGCGCCCTGGACCGCGTGACAATTTCCGAAGAAGCGTCGGCGCGTCTGGCCGAGTTGGCATGGGTGGGCGCTTCCGTAATCATTTCCGATCACGGCATAAGCGGTGAAACCGGGGCGACAACGGATTTCATCATCCTCACCAAATCGAGGACCAGCACGCGCTGAAACTCGTCCCCTCTACAGCGGGAAAGTCGCTGAATTGCCGACAATCCTAGGTCACGCGTTGTCCATGAGGCGGTTATTTGCACCGCTTGGGAACGTTTTGCGGATATTGACCGGCCCAATTGCCCGTCGGACCATAGCGGCAAACCCAGAGGCGTACGGTCCCCAGATAACATTTGGCGACACCACATCCGATCTGCTTGCTGTTTTTCCAGACCATCTGCGTGAAATGGGCAGTGGACGAGGCGAAACCGGGCTTGCCGTAGTTGTAGACATCGACTTCCTTGTACCACGCATCGACAGCGCTGCTCGCGCTGCGGTCTCCGCCCCAGGCGATATTTTCCCCAATATGACCGCGGCGGGAATCATGAGCGATCCAGCATTTATCCGCCCATTGCTGCGCGGACGCCGCCAGTTCGGCGGACCAGGTGAGGGCGGGTACGCAGTGTTGGGTGCGATAACTGTTATGCAGGCTGAGAATGTTCTCCCGCTCCGCCGTTGAGACGCCTCCCGAGGCCCAAGAAACCTGCATGAAGAAAAGTAAGGCGGCCGCAATTGCGGTGAGGTCAAAGCGGTGAGAAGTCATAAAATCCCCAAAGCGGCATTGTTTCAGACGTGTCGGCGATCCCAATAGCGGCGCAACACGGCAATGTCTGGCCGTGCTCGACAGGTCCGGGAAATTTTCCCCAACGTAGCTCTAATGCTCACTTCAATCGGCTGCGCATGCCAACTCACAGACACAACCCAGCCATTGTATAGCCCACACCCTCGCCTTAAATCCGATTCCCGGGAGCACAAATATGAATATCGTACTGAGAGGATTGTTTCTGACTTCGGAAAATCCGGAAGCCACCGCCAGGTTCTATGAAGACGTTGCACGCCTGCCGCTTGAGCGAATTCACTCCGAAACCGGCTACACATATTGGCGAACTGACGATCAAAAAATACAGTTTGCGATCCATCATGCAGAGAAATTCTCTGATTACACCTATCCCGCTCACGCCGAATCCAACCTCACGCATCTATATTTCAGGATCGAAAGCCAAGCAGAATTCCTTGCGCATATCGAGAAGCTTGAAATCGTTCCTTGCGCGGCTGACGAAGTCGTCATTACCGTCATCGACCCGGATGGGAGGAAGGTCATGTTTGGAACGGCATGAGTGGCATCCATCGCAGCGGGCTCCGCAGGAGCTGAGCCTCACCACAAGGAATCCTGATGACTGAACCGACGACATTCGCGCCCGCCGATATTCTCGCCTTCTGGTTTTCCCAGGATGTCAAAGCCAAGTGGTTCGTCCGCGACGACGGCTTCGATGCCGAACTCCGCCAGCGTTTCGGCGCTTTGCTTCTGAAGGCCAAGCAAGGCGAGCTTGCCCATTGGGTGGAGAGCCCGGACGGTGCGTTAGCGCTGGTCATTCTGCTCGATCAATTTTCGCGCAACATCTATCGCGGCACACCGAACGCTTTTGCCGCCGACGAGATGGCTTTAGCGATCGCAAAACAGGCCATTGCCCAGGGTTATGATCTTCGACTTACCCCGGAACAGCGCGGCTTCCTCTATATGCCTTTCGAGCATTCGGAAGCGCTCGCCGACCAGGACAGGGGCGTCGCGCTGTTCGAGGCGCTCGGATCGGAAGAGTTGCTGGACTATATGCGGCGGCACCGCGACATCATCGCGCGCTTTGGGCGTTTCCCGCATCGCAACGCCATTCTTGGGCGTAGCTCGACGCCTGAGGAAATCGAATTCCTGAAGCAGCCGGGTTCCAGCTTTTAGCCACGCACGTCCGCGTTGGACCGGCAGTGTTTCCAAAATTCTGCGCGGGCGAGTGAATGAGCGCGCAGGTTGCGCCTCCCGCGCCAAACAACATGCCTGCCGTAGAGAAATGAATATGGAAAGCGGACGTCGCCACAAATAGTCTTGATCATCACCGCCTCGGTCGCTATGAACATCGTTCACACCCATTCTAATTGGAGGCTGACGGTGTAAGTATTTTCAACACCGCGCAAAAATGAAAACCGCCGAACGCAGACATAATCTCAAAGAGGCGCTCATCGCGGCGGCCGAACGCGGCATCGCTGCCAACGGTCTCGTTGGCATGAAAGCACGCGACCTGGCTACCGAAGCCGGCTGCTCCGTCGGAGCCATTTACAATGTAGTCGCCGATCTCGATGAACTGGTGCTCGCCGTGAATGGGCGCACCCTCACCATGATGGAAGCCGAACTGGCCGCCGCCGCGGCGCTCAGCGGCCAAAAACGCGGCGCGGAGAAGGCGATCGTGTCAATGGTGCACTTGGCGCAGGCCTATCTGCATTTCGCCGTCGCTCATAAGCAGCGCTGGCGCGCGCTTTTCGATCATCGCTTGCCGGAAGGCAGCGAACTCCCAGGCTGGTATCTCGATCAGCAGCGGCAAATCTTTGCGTTCATCGAACAGCCCTTGCGTGTCCTGCAGCCAGATCTGACGGCGGAGCAATTCGCGCTGCTGGCGCGGTCGCTATTCTCGGCTGTCCACGGCATCGTTGCGCTGGGGCTTGAAGAGAAGCTCGGCGCGATTTCCGTGTCCGAATTGGAGAAGCAGACGACGGCGATCGTAACCGCACTCGGACATGGCTTGTCTGTGCGCCGTATGCGCAATGAACGAAAACAGCAGTTTGAAATCTATAATCTGTTCCGATTGAATTGAAACGGACTTTATCTCTTTGTTTGATCGCGTTTTCGCAACGCAAATCGGTGTCCACTTTGCTGGAAAATGCTCTAACTCGTCGATAGGCTGCCGCATCGATCCTTTCGAGATGTCCACGGCCCCATTTGTCGGATGCTCAGTTCAGATAGACGGCGAACATAAGAAAATTGCCACCGAACACATTTTCCCAGGTTCTCCACGTCGTCGGAACTGAGCACCGGTCCTTCCTCAAGATAGGGGAGCGCCGCATGGCCCGTTGCCCACAGAACCAGATCGAACATACGCGGTTCTTCCAGCACTCGCCGCAGATTGACGCCTTTCTACAAACCGCCAATGCGGTATCAGCTTGCGTCCGTCGAGAGCGGCATCGAATTCGTCCAGCGCCGCAAGCCAGGTATCGACGCGCGGCTGGGTGATTTGCATGGTCGGCAATGACGGCGTTCTTCTGTGCCGGCGCGGGAATCGACTCCTGATCGTCGTCGGTTTCCGCGAAGATCGCTTGCCAGCTCAACCGGCTCAGGGCAACGACCTGCTTGAGATGCTCCCGCGCCTTCGAGAGACGGCCCGGTTCGACCGGCTGCCAGCGAATTTCATGAATGAACGCGAGTCCATCCGCCATCCCGTTATCGACAAACCCTCCCGGCCTTGGCGGTATAAATTCGCCCGGCAATTTGAAGGCGCGGATAAAACAGGCCAGCCGTTCTGGCAAAGGTTTCGTGCCAGTCATAGGCAAGGGCGAACTCCAACCCGGCCGAAAGCAGGTGGCAATAACCCTGCAGCGAGAGCGCGTCCGCGCGATCGAAGGCAACCTCGAAAGGGACCACCTGGCTTGCCGGACGCGGTTCCCCGGGCGATCCGCGGATTTATGCCGCGGACGACCGACATGAGCGTTGCCGGTTCCTCCGCTTCGGGGTTGGGTGCAAGATCCGGGCGTCGACCTGAAGTCGAGCCGCACCTTCTCCAGGTCGAAACGGATCTTCACATCCTTGCCTTGCATTTTGCCGAGCGTCTTCTCCACCTGCGGCCAGATCATCAAGAAGGGTTTGCAAGGCCGCACGCTGGATCTCGTAGGTCGGAACGTCCGGGCTGGAATTGACGGGTACGGGGATCCGCATGAACGGCACCGCCTGGCGCGGCTTGAGGCCATAACGATGATGGTGCCTGCCGAAATTTTCGATCGTGCGGGCGAATTGCACCATGGCAAGCCCAAAGCGCGCTTCGTCGTTGCCCGCGTCCTCATTCAATTGGCGGGTCAGATCTGTCTCAGCCGCTTTCCAGTCACCGTTCGCAAGGGCGTCGCGTGTGTAATCAGCCGCCTGGCCGGCCAACACTGGCTGGGCGGGAATTGTCGCGGTCGCGAGGATGAAGGGCAGGCATAGCAGCATCAGACGAAGGGAACCTGTCCTTGGGGTCCGACTCCCTCCCTTGACAACGAACCTCACGCGATCGCTGAACGCAGTCCGCGGTGCATCCAGAGAGGACGGACGCGGATAGCGGCATTGCCACAAATCTGTCGAGCATAGCGGTCTCCATTACCATGAACAATGTTCACAGTCGCACTCTACGTAAAATTTGAACGATGTTCATATTAACCGTCGCACCATAGACCGCCATCGAAAATAAGGTGAGGCAAAATCCCTTCGTCCCGTGCATTTACGACATCAGCGCATCTCCGCAACGGAGATCTCAACGGCGTGGCCGACCCCTAATTCGGCGATCGTAATGTCCGCGCTGAGAAACAGACGGACCACCTCGATATTGGTCAGTAAGTGCGAGGAGGGCGTCGCGGTAACGAAGCGTCCGCCGGCGGAGAGCGCCATAGGCAGGATGAGCTGATCGGCCAGGTGGCTGCCGACGGGGGCGTCGCTGGCGAGATAGGTTTGCGCCTCGCCTGCGGCTTCGCCGGCGACCTTTTCGCTCGATGCGCCGATTCGCCCGAAGGCGGTCACGACCTCGCAGATCTGTCCATACTCGAACGTCACCATGAGACAATTGCCAGGGCCAGAGGCGTTGGGCTCACTCCGTATGAAAAGCTCGTGCGGCGCAAAGCCGAGAGCAGGTGCGAGCGCCGCCAGTTCCCGCTCGGCAACGGTGCCCGACAGATTGGCAAGTACAGCCTCGGCCTTCCGCGAAATCGGCGCCCCTCGCTCTTCCAGGATGAGCGGCTGAAAATCTCCGGCAGGGCCGATCCCGACTTCGATCATGCCGCCGCCGGCCGGGTAGAAGCCATGCCGTGTCAAGCGCGCGGTCACGTCGAAGCCCATGCGGCGGATGAGCGGCAGGAAAGCCCGGTCGAGGAATTCGAAAGGCGGAGCGCCCATATTATGCGTGCCGCCTTCGATGACGATCCGCGACGGTGCACCGGCTATGGCAAGCGGCGGCAGCACCGTCTGCAGCACGAGCGTGGTCGAGCCCGCCGAGCCGATGCGGAAGACATAGTCGCCCGCTTTCACCGGTCCCGGCGAGAAGACGAGCGACGTCGCGCCCACTTCCGCGCCTTCGACGCGCGCACCGCTGATTTCGGCCGCAGCCTTCACCGCCGTCAGATGCTGGCGCATAAGGCCGGGCTTGGTGCGCCGCACGCGGATACTACGGATGGTGAAAGGCTTGCCCGTCGCCACGGATAAGGAGAGAGCGGTGCGTAGGATCTGCCCGCCGCCTTCGCCCTCCGAGCCGTCGATGGTGATCATGAGACCTCTTCCACATCCTCCCATCGGGTCAACGATGGGTCCGGCACGAACATTCTGGGGGTATAGCACTCGCTAAATTCAGTGCCGATATGGTTGCCGCATTCGCAGATCCGATTTGGACCATCGCTATTGGAGAGGCCACAGCAACCAGACAGCCTTCCTGTATGCGGCGTGTAACGCGTCTCGCCGAGAAGGTCGTCGAGATTTATCCAGACTTGCGGGACATAGCTCATATAAACGCGCTTGTCGTTCGGCTTCCCACACCAGGGTTGGTGCGATTCGAACGCGCTGCCTCTCGGCATTATCGGCTCCTGATCTGGCAGCGCCGGTGGTGTTACGCCTGGCGCATCGCCGCTCACGATCGTCACGACACGTGAAAGCGGACGGCCGCAAGCCTTGCAGAAAAGAATGCATTTCATGGCTCACCCCCAGTTCCCCGCGCGCTGGGGCAGGCGCGATGCGCCTACCCCTTGACGCAGACGACCTGCCGCAGCGTGTGGACGATCTCGACCAGATCCGCCTGTGCCGCCATCACCGCGTCGATGTCCTTGTAGGCGCGCGGCGTCTCGTCGATGACGCCCTCGTCCTTGCGGCATTCGACGCCCGCCGTCGCGGCGACATGGTCGGCCACGCGTGAACCGGCGCTTGGCCTCGGTGCGCGACATCACGCGGCCCGCGCCATGCGAGCAGGAGCAGAAGCTTTCCGCATGGCCCGCCCGCGCACGATGAAGGACTTCGCCCCCATCGAACCGGGAATGATGCCCATCACGCCTTCGCCGGCATGCACCGCGCCCTTTGCGCGTCACCATGACCTCCTCGCCGAAATGCATTTCCCGCGCGACATAGTTGTGGTGGCAGTTCACCGCCTCCAGATGCGCCTCGAACGGCTTCGGGATCGCGCCGCGCAGAGCATCGACGCATGGCGCATCATCACCTGCGGTTCTCCATGGCGAAACCCTGCGCCCAATCGACCGCCTCCCACGTAGTCGTCGAAATGCTCGCGTCCCTTCCGGCGAGATAGGCGAGATCCTGCATCGGGCAGGTTGATGAAGCAGCTGGCGCATGTCCTCCTTGGCGCTGCTCGATGAAATAGCTGCCGATGGCGTTGCCGACGCCGCGCGAGCCCGAATGCAGCATCACCCAGACGCGGTCCTCCTCGATCGAGGCAGACCTCGAGGAAGTGGTTGCCGGTACCGAGCGTGCCGAGATGATTGGCGGTGTTGGCCTTGGCGAGCTTGGGATGCTTGCCGATGATGGCCTTGAAGCCGGGACAGCGCCGCCCACGCATCCTCCGTCGCCGCCGGGGGTTCTCCCATGCGCCCTTGTCGCGCTTGCCTCGCGTGGTCGTGCGGCCATGCGGCACGGCCTTCTCCAGCGCTGAGCGGACAGGCGCGAGATCGTCGGGCAGATCGCTGGCCGTCAGCGAGGTGCGCACCGCCATCATGCCGCAGCCGATATCGACGCCGACCGCCGCCGGAATGATCGCGCCCTTGGTCGGGATCACCGAGCCGATGGTCGAGCCCTTGCCGAAATGCACGTCCGGCATCACGGCCAGCCATTTGTAGATGAACGGCATGGTGGCGGTGTTCAGAAGCTGACGCTTCGAAGACTCGTCCACCGGCACGCCCCGCGTCCACATCTTGATCGGCGCGCCGCTGCCGGCATGCATGACGTCGTAAGAGCGGTGAGCGGCATCCATGATGCGTCCTTTCCAGAGGGTCAGTCGGCGAGAAACTGCGGCGGCACACGGTCGGTGAGCCACACGCCATTGTCGGCGCGGAAGAAGGCGTGGCCCTGCCGATGCATCTCACCGGCGGCTACGCGCAGCACGACCGGCTTGCCGTGACGCTGGCCGACAGCCGTCGCGGTTGCCTCATCGGCCGAAAGATGCACCTGTTGCCGGCTGCCGGGCTGCAAGCCTTCGGCGCGTATTGAATTGAGAAAGCGCGTCGCCGTGCCGTGATAGAGCGTCTCGGGTGGCGTGATCGGTTCGAGGTCCAACGCAACTTCGACCGAATGCCCCTGAGCGGCGCGAATGCGCGTTCCGTCCTCGGACAGGGTGAAGCGCTTCTTTTCGCTGGTCGCGACGATCTCTTCGAGTGTCTCCCGATCGATGTCCATGCCCGCTCCGGCGGCCTTCGACAGCAATTCGTCGACCTCGGTCCAGCCGCTCTCGTCGAGCGTAAGGCCGATGCTTCCCGGCGCGTGACGCAGCACATAACTCAGGAACTTGCTCTTGCCGGTCAGATATTTGGCCATCGTGTGTCTTCGCTCTCGGTTTCAAAGGGACAGAAAGAAGCCGTGACGACAAGGGTTTGACGAAACATCCTGCTCTACCAACTGAGCTACGGGCCCATAGTCGTCCCGCGCAAGCCTATGCGCGGAAGGGAAAATGGACCCGGCGGGAACTCGAACCCGCGACGCGGTCATTTCAATGATGTAGTTCCGTCTGTATTCGTCACGGCTCGTTTTTGTCTCTTACTCTTTCAGTTCTGAACGCGGTTGGTGGAGGCGACGGGATTCGAACCCGCGAAGACATGGAACCGAGGCATTACCCACGGCCGCCGAACGGTTTAAAAAGCACTTCCCTACTCGGCCCTCACTGGCTGTTTCGGTGCATCCGCAAAGACCCCGTCCCACATTTGCTCCCATGCCCGGGTGACTCCGGCCAGTGGTTTCCAGCCTTTCCCGGTGCCTGCGCCGAACTCAGGCGGGCGCCCCCATAAGTTTCATATTCACTCAAAGCGGCCGGGGGGACAAAGGAGTTGCGAGACCCAGCGGCTCTCGCCGCACTGACGCGGCCGGATGTCCGGCCGCCATTCAGTCCCAATGTAGTCCCGAGGGCATTCCCCCCGGCCATTTTCCTGTCGGCCTTGAAAAGCCGTGACGGCAAGGTATGACGAAACACTTCCCGCTCTATCCACTGAGCTACGGGTCCGCATTTGGTGGACCCGGCGGGAATCGAACCCGCGACCTGGCGTTTTGAGACGATGTAGTTCCGTCGGCATCCGTCACGGCATATTTCTTGGCCTTCTCTTACAATTTGATCTTATCGATCTCCCCGACCCAATATTTCGGGCCGAGCTTTCCCTTCGCGAAGGCGGCGACCACCTCGAACACCGCGTCGGAGAACCCGCCGACGTTGAGGATATCGGCGCGTTCGCCGCCTGCGTCGTCGCCGTAAGGCTGGATGTCGATGCACACCAGCCTGGCCTGCGGGTTGCGTCGCCTTCAGCTCGTCCCACTCCTGCATCATCGCCGTCCCGCGCCCGCCGCGCTTCGCATCCACCCACGACTCGTTGTCCGAGACGAAGATCACCAGATCGACCTTCGCCCTCTCCGCATCGAGCCGCGCGAGCGGCGCCGAGCAGTTGGTTCCGCCGCCGCCGATCGACGGCCAGCCTGCGCCGCGTTCGTCATCACCGTGTCGCGCGGGTTGAGGTCGATATCGACCACTCGCTGCTCGAACGGCAGCACCCGCGCCTTCGGGTTCGCCGCAGCAGGCCGCCGCCACCAGTGCCGCAACGTCGATGCAGCGCACCGCGGTCGTCGCGCCCTTGCGGTACCCGGTCACCGGCGACGCCATCGACCCCGACACATCCGGGCAGACCACCACCCGGCCGTCGATCGCTCGGCACGTTGCGCGATGCGCGATCTCCATCGCGTCCTCGCAGCGCCTCCCGAACCCGCGCCGGCACCGTCCGTCGCCGGTCATTGATAGGCCGCCATGAGCTGGTACGGGAACACACGCGCCTTCGCGATGGCCTTACGGTCACGCAGCCGGCTGGCGACATGGTCGGCGAAGCCTTCCACCTCGAACGCGCCGTGCCGCGCAAACGTGTTCAGGTTCATGCCGCAGCATCTGCCAGCCGGCCGTTGCGCGCGATCTGCGCCCACTGCTCCTTCGCCAGCGGCAGAGCCGTCAGCATCTGGAACGGCACGTCCGGCACGCGCGCAGCGACGGATCGCGCTTGAACGCCTCGAACGCCTGCGACGACTTCCGGCAGCGCCGCGACGTCATACGGCTTGCCGATCAGGTAGCCGTAAAGCGCCTCGCGCGACGCGTCGCCGGCTTCGGGTGCACCATCTTGATCACGTCGGCCAGCGACGGGTCTTGCCCGACCGACCGCGCGCAGGATCTCGCGTCCGCCGCCTGCTCCAGCCAGGCCTGGACCATCCGCTTCGGCCGCGTGCCGAGCGACTTGCGGCCCGTCGCGCCCGACCGCATGATCTGCACGAAGGTGCGCAGCATCTTGCCGTTGTCGATCACGCGGTCGAAAGCGCGGCTCGAAAAGCGTCGGGTCTGCGCGAGCGACAGGCCACGCCAGCAGCAGAGCCGGCATGTCCTTCATGTAGCCGCGCTCGCGGGCGTAGATCGCCGTCTTCGCGAGGAACTCCGGCTCGACCGTCTGCGCAGCGCCAGCATGTCGTCGAGCTGGTCTCGCGCGCTCGGCATAGAAGGTCGCGTTCAAGCGTTCCCGTCGCCGCGAGCTGCGCAAGAGCCTGCTGCGGGCGTCAGGGCGTAGGCCGGCGCACCCTCGCGGTTGCGTGGCGTCGGTCCGGCGGGAGCAGCTTGCCCGCGCAGTCGATCGAAACAGCGGACTTGTTCGCCATTGGTTCTCCTCCTTCAGTTCGTCCGCCTTCAGCCTCATTGCAGAGCGGCGTGCCAGTTCGAGGCATGCGGCCATTGCAGGCGCGATGCTGCTCGATAAGTCAATTGATTTTACTGATGAATTTGATTCACAGATTGAGACCGGACATCACTGGCATCGCCGGAACGGTCAGGCCAATATGCTATCTCATAAGATATCGACTTTATACTTATTGGATAAACAATGAGCAACGCGTCGTCATCGGCTTCCTCGGCACGACGCTCGATCGCGGCCAGGGGGCCGACCGCTGGGAGAAGTGGCGCCCGACCGTCGCGCTCTGCCAGCACGAGGACCTGCTCGTCGACCGGCTGCGAGCTGCATCCACGACGTCGCGTCGCACCGCGCTCGCCGAGACGGCGTGCAGCGCGACATCGCGCAGGTCTCGCCCGAGACCGAGGTGCGCCTCGCACATGCATCGACATCGACGGACCCCTGGGACTTCGAGGAGGTCTACGGCGCGCTGCACGACTTCGCCCGCGGCTACCCGTTCGACCCCGAGCGCGAGGACTACCTCGTCCACATCACCACCGGCACGCACGTCGCGCAGATCTGCTTGTTCCTGCTGACCGAGGCGCGCTACATCCCGGCGCGGCTGCTGCAGACTCTCGCCGCCGCACACGCAGCGAGGCACGACGCTGCCGGCAGCCATTCGCATCATCGATCTCGACCTGTCGCGCTACGACCGCGATCGCCACGCGCTTCGCCGCGCGAGCAGCGACGAGGCGCATCGCTTCCTGAAGTCCGGCATCGCGACCCGCAACGCGGCCTTCAACGCGGATGATCGACCAGATCGAGCAGGTGGCGATCCGCTCGCGCGCGCCGATGCTGCTGATCGGCCCGACCGGCGCCGGCAAGTCGCAGCTGGCGCGGCGCATCTACGAGCTGAAGAAGGCGCGGCGCCAGGTCGACGGGCGCCTTCGTCGAGGTGAACTGCGCGACGCTGCGCGGCGACGGCGCGATGTCGACGCTGTTCGGCCACGTGAAGGGCGCCTTCACCGGCGCGTCGCAGCGACCGCGCCGGCCTGCTGCGAACGGCGCGAACGGGGGCGTGCTGTTCCTCGACGAGATCGGCGAGCTGGGCCTCGACGAGCAGGCGATGCTCCTGCGCGCCATCGAAGAGAAGCGCTTCCTGCCGGTCGGCTCGCGACCGCGAGGTCTCGAGCGATTTCCAGCTGATCGCCGGCACCAACCGCGACCTCGGCGACGCGCGTCGCCGAAGGCCGCTTCCGCGAGGACCTGCTCGCGCGCCTCAACCTGTGGACCTTCACGCTTGCCGGCGCTGCGCGACCGCCGCGAGGACATCGAGCCCAACCTCGACTTCGAACTGCAGCCGCTTCGCCGAGCGCGAAGGGATCAGAACGTGACCTTCAACCGCGAGGCGCGCGAGCGTTACCTCGCCTTCGCCACCGCGCCCGAAGCGGAATGGCGCTCCAATTTCCGCGATCTCGGCGCGTCCATCACCCGCATGGCGACGCTCGCGCCTGCCGGCCGCATCGATGCGGCGGTGGTTGCCGAGGAAATCGAAAGGCTGCGTGGGCTATGGAAAGCGGCCCGGCCAGACCACGGCGATGTTATCCTCGGCGAACTCATCGGCGAAGACCGCCTGGCCGCAATCGACCTGTTCGACCGCGTACAACTGGGCGAGATTATCGGCATATGCCGCAACTGCACGTCACTCAGCACCGCCGGCCGGCTGCTCTTCGCTGCCTCCGCACCCAGAAAACGTCCGCCAACGACGCCGACCGTCTGCGCAAATATCTAGCCCGTTTTGGCCTCGACTGGGGCATGGTCACCAGCCATGACTAAACCCGCGCGACGCGCCGCGTGACGCGTGGTTTCTCCGTCCCCTTTTTCTCATCACCTCTGATAAGTTGACTTGGAGTAGCATCGAGGCACTACCCCCATGGGCGCGCGCATAAGGGTGAAACGAGAGAATGTCGGGACCGTTGCTCGGCGAACCTGATCCGGCCGTCATAGATTTCCTGATCTCGGCCGGGCTCATAAGAGACGCCGCCGCCGCAAGGTTTCGACCCTTGGTGGGCGGGGTTTCCTCCGACATATGGCTCGTCGAGACAGACCAGATATTCTGCGTTAAGCGTGCCTTGCCTCGGCTTCGGGTCGAGGCGGAATGGTTTGCTCCGGTGCAGCGCAGCCTCTATGAGGCGGCGTGGCTGAAGGGCGTCGCAAAGATAATGCCGCGCACTGTGCCGCGGCTGCTGGCGGAGGATCCGGATGCGGGTATCCTCGCCATGGAGTATCTGGACCCCGCGCTTTACATATGCTGGAAGGCAGAACTGCTCGGTGAGCGCATCGACGCAGCGTTCGCCGCCGAGGTTGGCGCCCGGCTCGGTGCAATCCACTCCGCATTTGCAGGCGATCCACTTTCATCGGAGACATTCGCCACCGATTCCATATTCCGGTCCATCCGCATCGAGCCGTATCTTCTCGCAACAGCCCAAGCCCATCCGGACCTCGCGCATGTGCTGCGTCACCTTGCAGAGCGCACGCTGCGCACCAAAAGGACGGTGGTCCACGGAGACGTCAGTCCGAAGAACATTATGGTCGGGCCGGACGGCCCCGTGTTTCTGGATGCCGAATGCGCCTGGTACGGCGACCCGGCCTTCGACCTCACCTTCTGTCTCAACCATCTCTTATTGAAGTGCATTGCAGCACCTCGCGTCCGGAATGACTTGCTCGGTGCATTTCAGTGCATGACGCAGTCCTATCTGCGCTGTGTGGATTGGGAGCCACCTCTGGAGATCGAGAAACGCGCCGCCACGCTGCTGCCCGGTCTCCTTCTCGCCCGTATCGACGGGAAGTCGCCTGTCGAATATATCACCAGCGACGCGGACAAACATCGGGTGCGGTCGGTGGCGCGCGGCCTTCTCGTTGCCGGGCCGCAAACGCTCGCCGCCGTGTCGTCGGAATGGGCGGCTGCGATATGCAGGGGAACCGAATAAATGGATGCGTGCATCAAGACCGTTGCGGCTCGGCGGGTTTGGGACTTGCGCGGACGGCCGACGGTTGAAGCCGAAATCGAGCTGGCCGACGGTGCCAGGGGACGGGCCATCGCACCTGCCGGCGCATCGCGCGGTTCGGGGGAGGCGATCGATCTTCGCGATGGTGGTTCTGCGTTCGGTGGTCTGGGCGTCGAAGCGGCTTGCCGCGCCATTCGGCAGGAGATCGCGCCCGCGCTGATCGGAATGATGGCCGACGAGCAGGCGCCGCTGGACGCGGTCATGATCGCGCTGGATGGCACGCCGGACAAGGCGCGGCTCGGCGGCAATGCGATGATCGCGGTTTCCATGGCGGCGGCTCATGCGGCGGCGGCGAGCCATGGCATGCCGCTGTGGCGCTACCTAGCGACGGGCGAAACGCCGCGATTGCCGATGCCGATGATCCAGATTTTTGGCGGCGGCGCGCATGCCGGACGGCGGATCGATCTCCAGGACATCATGGCGGTTCCGCTCTCGGCCGCCTCCTTCGATGAAGCGACAATCGTGATTTCCGAGGTCTATCGCGCGGCGGGCATCCTGATGGCGGATGCGGGCCTGTTGCGAGGCGTCGCCGACGAAGGTGGCTGGTGGCCGGAATTCAGCTCGAATGAGGATGCGCTCGATCAGACTGTCCGCGCCATCGAACGTGCCGGATACCGGCCGGGCGTGGATGTCGGCATCGCGCTCGATGTTGCGGCGACCCAATTCCGTGATCGCGATGGCTACCGGCTCGCCGCCGACGATGCCCATCTCGGCACTGACGCGTTGGTCGAGAAGCTTGCCGCATGGTGCCGACGCTATCCCATCGTGTCGGTGGAGGACCCCGTTGCCGAGGACGACGACGCAGGCATGATAGCGTTCACCGAGGCTGTCGGCGAACGGGTTCAGGTGGTCGGCGACGATTATCTGGTTACCTCCGCCACCCGCGTGCGGCGTGCTGCCGGGCTGAATGCATGCAATGCGGCGCTCATCAAGCCCAACCAGGCGGGAACCTTGACTGAAACGCGAGCCGCCTTCGACGCCGCCCGAAAATCGCAGTGGCGAACGATCATCTCAGCGCGATCCGGCGAAACGGAAGATGTAACCATCGTCCATCTCGCCGTCGGCTGGCAGTCAGATCAACTGAAAGTGGGCTCGTTTGCCCGGTCGGAGCGGATGGCGAAGTGGAATGAAGCTCTCAGAATTGAAGCACGGCTTGGCGGGGAAAGCGCGTTTGCGGGGTGGCGTTGACCTCGTCCATGCGCGTGTTCCCAGCCGGAGCATTTCTGGTCGTGGCCGATCGCCCCGCCTAATGGACCATGGCTCAACTCGACGCGGTGGTCGGGTCGATCACTCTTCTTATCTCCGTGATCCTTGAGGCTGGGAATCCGCTGATCTCTGCATGGCGGCGAATGAGCGCCTCATCCTTTGCAAGATAGACGCAGAATGTCTTGTCATCCGCCACATAGGACTGCACCCACTGGATGTCCGGGCCCAGCTCGGCAAGTGCGGCATTGGAGGTCTTGGCGGCCCCTTGCAGTTGCTCCCGCTCAAAGGTTCCAACCGCAGGGATTTCCCTCTCGATGATAAACTTGCGCAACGTCATTGATTTCTCCTCATATATCTGGCCGCACATCGGCCCCTGTTTAGAAATCGATGTTAGAGGTCGACCGTTGTAAGAGCCGTTGTTGTCAGCGTCGAAAAATCGGATACTTGCGTGGAAATTATCCGGCCGGCCGGATCGGCCAGCGCTACGCGGTAACAGCCAAGGGCACTCAGGCTATGGCGGGTAAAGAGGTGCTGCGGATCTCAGTTTTAGGCAAACTTGCATTGCTGCGTGACGGCACCCCAATGCAGTTGCCACCTTCGAAGAAGACGCGGGCACTGCTTGCCTATCTCGCTGTCACGGGGCGCCCATATCGGCGCGACCGCCTATGCACCATGTTCTGGAACATCCCGGATGATCCGCGTGCCGCATTGCGGTGGAGTTTGAGCCGCCTGCGGCCGCTGGTCGACGATCCTGACCACCAAAGGATTATTGCCGACCGGGAAAACGTCGAATTGGACCGACGTGGAATCGAGGTCGACGTCTTATCCCTGCAGAGCCTTGTCCGGCACGGGGCCGATTCTTCTCGACTGATGCGCTGCTGCAGGCTGCTGCGAAGCTTGAGGATGATTTCCTCGAGGGCCTTGATCTCCCTGATTGTCAGGAGTTTCAGAGCTGGTGCGCCGCGGAACGTGGAGCGGTGCGACGTTTGCGCGTGCGGCTTCTTATGGCGCTCATTGCGCGTCTCAAAGATGTGCCTGAGGATGCTCTACCCCACGCGCGGGCGCTCAGCTTGCTTGAACCCGCGAATGAAGACGCCCAAGCCACGTTGGTGCGCTTGCTGCGCGCCACGGGCCACCCTCGCGAAGCCGAGGAATATTGTCAGACGGCGGAGCGGTGTCTTCAAGAATTGAACGCCGCGCGCACCGGCGCTTTACGGCAAGCGTTTGGAACTCCCGCTCCAGGCCGAGGCGCGGAAGGAAGCGGACAGCACAGCCGCCGCCTTGTCCCACCGCGAGCGGCTGAACTCTCGCCCAGCCAAGCACCCTGTGCGTTTCTGTAAGACCTCGGATGATGTCCAAATCGCTTACGCCACCGTCGGCGATGGCCCTCCGCTCGTGTGGGCGGCGCATTGGCTGAGCCACCTTGCATTCAGCTGGGAGAGCCCGGCATGGCGTCACTGGACCGAAGAGTTCGCCAAGGACCATTCCTTCGTTCATTACGATGAACGCGGCAACGGTCTTTCAGATTGGGATAATGCCGAGTTTTCTCTCGATGCTTTCGTTCGTGACCTCGAGGCGGTTGTCGATGCGACGGACCTCGATCGGTTCGCACTCATTGGGAGCTCGAAAGGCGGCCCGACCTCGATCGCCTATGCGGCGCGTCACCCGGAACGGGTGTCTCATCTCATC
Source organism: uncultured Alphaproteobacteria bacterium (assembly GCA_963842775.1). Taxonomy (GTDB): domain Bacteria; phylum Pseudomonadota; class Alphaproteobacteria; order Rhizobiales; family Rhodomicrobiaceae; genus R-RK-3. The sequence goes on from CAWJHQ010000005.1 coordinate 152,919, forward strand.
CTCTACGGCACCTTTGCGCAAGGCTGGCGCGTCAAGGGAAATGACGCCGTCATCGAGCGGGGTGAGGCGCTGATCGCCCTGATGCGCCAGGGTTGGGCCCAGGATAATCCTGCCTTCCGGCAGATCCTGACATCGCTGATGCTGCCTGATGCCACGCTCGAAGAGATGGGCTGGTTCAATGACCTGCAGCGAGTTTCGGCTTCGGCTGAGAATGCATCCCGGCTGCAGCGGTCGCTCGGAGAATTCAATGTGCTCGACCTTCTGCCCGGCATCACCGCGCCCACGCTCGTGCTGCATTGCCGCGATGACACTGCCGTACCATTCGAGCAAGGCCAACTCATTGCCAGCCGTATTCCTCGGGCGAAGTTCGTTGCGCTTGAGAGCCGTAACCATATCCTCTTGCCCCGCGATCCTGCCTGGGCGAGGTTCGTCACCGAGGTGCGCAATTTCCTGGGCGAGAGTGCGCGAACGACCTACTCTCCCTACCGAGCCGGAGCTACGGCGTGGAGCGATTTCTAACTGAAGCACGCCAATTGAGCGTTGACAGCCATCTAGACCCTTCTCCGTTCCGATTGAATCGGAACGGGAGCCCTATCTCTTTGTCTGGTCGCATTTTCTCGGCGCAAACCGGCATCCACTTTGCTGAAAATGCTCTAGGATTTTAACCACACTGCGATCACTGAAAGTATGCCGATCAAAATCGCGATCATGCCGACAATGATCGCGCTGCCCGTGCCGCTTCGCTGCATATGCCCCTTCTGAGCCTCCTCCCGCTCAGACGTACGCACGGCTTCGCGCACCACGGCCGCACCATACCGGTCGGTGCCGGCATCATCGTGTGGCTCTGCTCTCATGGGGTGCTGATTGGCCATGGCTCTCTCCTCTTGCATCTGCTGCCACGATTGCGACCAGGCGCGATTTGAAATGTGGCCAAGGCGCGCATGGAGGTGAATGCGGCGCAGCCGAACTGGTTCCTGATGAGGGGCTGGCAATCAGCAATTGATCCTCCCCAACCTGGATCGCGCTTTCCCATATTTCACGATACAGTCACCTTACTGCGCAACAGCGCAAGTTGGGACATGAAGCAAGGGAGGATACTGATGCGAAATATCCGAGGCATGGTTATTTTTCTCCTCGTCGTAGTCATTGCCGCCGCCGTTCTCACCTATTTCTACGCCATCAACGGCGAGCGCTCACAGCCACCGGCTACGCCGCCAGCGGCAACTTCACCAGCGCCGGCGACGCAAGGTCAACCGAATTAGGATCATTTGACCTTACCGGGCGCCGGGAGTCGGCGCCCGGCCTTGCGGGCTCTCGATTTGTCCCGGCGCGCCGCGTAGATCGGGCGGCGGTGTAGAACGCTATCGCCGCGGTTGGAATTGCGGCGTTTTGACATGAGGCTGCCGTTCAGCGCGGCACGGGGCACCAGCCTCAATTTGTGGCTATACTTACAGGGTGTACGGCCATCGTTTTCGGAGCAGTCCCTCATGCAACAGACATTCGACCGCACCACGGAGGACCTGGGGAACTCGATCCATCTGGAGCACGTCAACCTCCAGATCCCCGATCAGCGTCTTGCCACGTTCTTCTACGCCGTCGGTCTCGGGCTGACGCGTGACCCCACAATGATGGTTGGCGACGGCAATATGTGGATCAATGTCGGGCGCAGCCAATTCCACCTGCCAACCGGCAATCCGCAGATCTTGCGCGGCCATACCGGCATTGTGATCGCCGGGCGCGAGGCGCTGCTCGACCGGCTCACCGCCGTGCGCGAGCGGCTGGCGGGAACGCAGTTCGGTTTTTCAGAGCACGAGGACCACGTCGAGGCGACGTGCCCGTGGGGCAATCGCGTGCGCTGCTATGAGCCTGACCCCGCGCGCTTCGGGCCGATCAATCTCGGCATTCCCTATGTCGAATTCCACGTGCCGATCGGCACGGTGGATGCCATCGCTGACTTCTATGGGCGGATAGTCGACGTACCGGCCCGGGTCGAGGACGACAGGACAGACGGCGCCGTTGCGCGCGTCACAGTTGGCCGCGACCAGCATTTCGTGTTCCGCGAGACCACTCGCCCGCTACCGGCGTTCGATGGTCATCACGTGCAGATCTACATCGTGAATTTTTCGGGTCCCTATCGCCGGCTGAGGGAGCGCGATCTCATCAGCCAGGAGGACAGCCGGTTTCAGTATCGCTTCCGCGATATCGTCGATCTCGACAGCGGACGCCACCTGTTCACTGTCGAGCACGAAGTGCGCAGCATCACCCATCCGATGTATCTGCGGCCACTGGTCAACCGCAATCCGATGATGACGAACCGCAACTATGCGCACGGCTATGACCAGCTCCCGTGGGTGATTGCCCCGTAATGGGATTCAACCTTTGTTGTCTGATCGGAGAGTAGCCTACGTGCCTGCTTACCCCGTCGCTCCCGATAGTTTGGCCCACGTGTCGCGCAGGCCGACCGTGCGGTTGAATACCAGGGCGCCTGGACGCGAATCAGGATCGAGGCAGAAATAGCCGAGCCGCTCGAACTGCACCGGAGCCTCTGCGCTTTCGCTGGCGAGCGCAGGCTCGAGGCGGGCATCCTTCACGATCTCCAGCGAAGCCTCGTCGAGATCCGCCGCAAAGTTGCTGGCATCGGGATTGGCGGTCTTGAAGAGCGGATTGTAGAGACGCACCTCGGCCTGCACGGCGTCGGCAGCGGAAACCCAATGCAGCGTCGCCTGCACCTTACGCCCGTCAGGCGGTGAGTTGCCGCCGCGCGTTTCCGGATCATAGGTACATTTGAGCTCGATCACCTCGCCAGCCGCATTCTTCACCACCTCGCGACAGGTGATGAAATATGCATAGCGCAGCCGCACCTCCTTGCCGGGCGAGAGGCGATAAAATTTCTTGGGAGCATTCTCCATAAAGTCTTCCTGCTCGACGAAGAGCTCCCGTCCGAAGCGAATTTTGCGCACACCCGCTTCCGGGGCCTCGGGATGGTTCACGGCTTCGAGTTCCTCAGTCTGGCCGGCCGGATAATTCTCGATCACCACCTTCAGGGGCCTGAGGACCGCCATGCGCCTCAGCGCTGTCTTGTTCAAGACCTCCCGAACCGTGGCGTCGAGCATCGCCGCATCAACCACACTGTTGGCTTTTGCAACGCCGACCCGCTTCACGAATTCGCGCAATGCGGCTGGCGGGACGCCGCGGCGGCGCAGACCGGCCAGGGTGGGCATGCGCGGATCGTCCCAGCTTGCGACATGGCCGCCCCGCACGAGTTCGGTCAGCACACGTTTGGAGAGGATCGTATGCGTGATGTTGAGGCGCGCGAACTCATACTGCCGCGGCCGTGACGGCACCGGCAGATTATCCAGGAACCAGTCATAGAGCGGCCTGTGATCCTCGAACTCCAGCGTGCAGATCGAATGCGTGATGCCCTCGATGGCGTCCGATTGGCCGTGCGCGAAGTCGTAGCTGGGGTAAATGCACCAGGCGTTCCCGGTACGCGGGTGCGGAGCATTCAGGATGCGGTAAAGGGCCGGATCGCGCAGGTTGATATTGCCCGAGCTCATGTCGATCTTGGCTCTCAGCACGCGCGCCCCGTTGGAAAACTCGCCCGCGCGCATCCGGCGGAAGAGGTCGAGATTCTCGGGCACGGGACGTTCACGCCAGGGACTGTTCCGGCCCGGCTCGGTCAAGGTGCCGCGGGCCGCGCGCATCTCCTCCTGTGTCTGGTCATCCACATACGCCTTGCCGGACTGTATGAGGTGCTCCGCCCAACTGTATAGCTGCTCGAAGTAATCGGAAGCATGATGGAGGTGGCGCCCCCAATCGAAGCCGAGCCAGCGCACATCGCGCTCGATGGCGTCAATGTACTCCTGCTCCTCCTTGGTGGGATTGGTGTCGTCGAAGCGCAGGTGGCAACGGCCCCCGAACTCCTGAGCTATGCCGAAATTGAGGCAGATAGACTTGGCGTGGCCAATATGGAGATAGCCGTTGGGCTCGGGGGGAAAGCGCGTGACGATCGTTTTATGGCGTCCGGCGGCAAGGTCAGCCTGGACGATATCCCGGATAAAATCGCGCCCCGCTTCGCGCACCGGACCTTCGTTCGCGTTCATCGCTTATCGTCCTGCTCTGCGCTAGTGACAGCGCGTTGATGTTCCTGCCGGGTCTAACAAATCAATGCGTGCCTGCCAAGTTAGCGTGAAACTCGTGCATCAACTCGAGTGTGAACGCGTCTTACGCCTGTGGGCTAATCGCATTGCGCCATAGCGATGGCGGGACACGTTTGGCGACATCAGTCCGTGGGTGGCTTCACGTCGATGGCCGGGGTGAGCGTCGTCATGGGGATGGTTTTCCGCCGGAGAAAAACCGGCCAAACCTTAGCGCTGTAACCCTTGGCTTAATTGGCGATCCCGGCAGGGCTCGAACCTGCAACCCCCAGCTTAGAAGGCTGGTGCTCTATCCTGTTGAGCTACGGGACCATGACGGCGCGCTACGCGGCTCTGTGCCAGCAACGCAGCAGCCCACGGCTCGATACGTCCGCACCATGGTCGGGCGAGCGCGGCCGTAGCGGCTCAGTGCGTCCAGCTGCCGATGCGGCCATATTTAAAATTATCCGCATAGGCCTTCTTTGTCGGCACTCGCGGATGCGGCTCGAAAATCCGGTAAGGGATGCCGTTGCGGCGCGCATAGGCCGTCGCCTCGGCCTTCGTCGGAAAACGCAGCACGATCTGCTGCTTCATATCAGCCGAACTGGTCCAGCCCATCAGCGGCTCGGCCTCGCGCGGCAGATCGGGCTCATATTCCAGCACCCAATGTCGCGTCTTGGCATCGCCCGATTGCATGGCCGTTCTGGCTGGTTGATAAATTCGCGCAACCAATGTCGCCTCCGATTTTTCGCCCTTCTTCTAACAGTAAACAGCGGAAGATTGAAGAGAAGGTTTGTCAGCGAGCGCCGTGCGAAGGGACGGCACAAATCGTCATGGCATGTCCCAACAGGATGCAGGATAGTGCGGGCGCTTAACGCTAACCGTTCGCAGCATGGACCTCAACTCGGCCACCGATCCTCAAGAAAATCCAGGGAGACGGGCTGGCAGGATCGGCAATACTACTGAACGTGGGGATCATGGCCTTCCTCCATTCGGTCGCTAAAGCACGTCACGTCTTTCTCCAGGAAACGCGTACGAGATAAGGCAAGACGTCTCCGCATAGCTTTTTAGGGTCTACCAAAATCCGCAGGCCGGCTAAACCGGCCGCCGTGATTTGATCGCCGCAGCAAGCGTGCCTTCGTCGAGATAGTCGAGCTCACCGCCCACCGGCACGCCATGCGCCAGGCGCGAGACAGTGAGCCCGGCGCTCTCCAATTCTCCGGCCAGGTAATGCGCAGTGGTCTGCCCCTCGACCGTGGCGTTCAGCGCCAGCAACACTTCGGTGATACCGCCTGCCCGTGCGCGCTCCATCAACTTGCCGATGCTGAGATCGTCCGGCCCGACGCCGTCCAGCGGCGACAGCGTGCCGCCCAGCACGTGGTATCGCGCATCGATCACCGCGGCCCGCTCCAGCGCCCAGAGATCGCCCACCTCCTCGACCACGCAGATCATCGACGCGTCCCGGCGCGGGTCGGCGCAGATGGTGCAGGGCGAGACGGTGTCGAGATTGCCACATTCACGGCAGACGACGATCTTTTCCGCCGCTTCCGCCAGGGCCCGGGCCAGTGGCTGAAGCAGCTGCTCACGCTTCTTGATCAGATGCAGAGCCGCACGCCGCGCCGAACGCGGGCCGAGGCCAGGCAGCCGGCCGAGCAGCGCGATCAGATTTTCGATTTCGGGACCGGCGGCTTTGCGTGACATGTCCGACTGGATTTGATGGTGGTTATGCGGCCATGTTTAGCGCACCGCCTCGTGATTTGCCAATGGTGCGGCACGTTCGTGGCAGAGCCACGTGCCGAGGAATCGGAACGAAGCCCGTCCGTTCGCCTAGTTATGCTGTGGGATCAGGAGTAAGTTGCAAAGCCACGGACGGCCGCAGCCGCGCAGAGTCGGATAATGTGGAGAGCGTGGAAGCGACGATGGTGACCGGCCGATCTCCCTACAAAACAGAAATCTCGGCGAATGCATCGGCTGGTTCCCAAGATCTTCAGAACAGCTTCAGGCCGGGAGGCAATTGCAATCCACCCGCCAATTCCTGCATCTTCGACTGCAGAACCTGTTCGATCTTATCCTTCGCGTCGGCATGAGCGGCAACGATCAGATCCTCCAGGATCTCGCTCTCACTCTCCTTCAACAGACTTGGGTCGATCTTGATTTCGTTGAGCACGCCCTTGCCGTTGAGCGTCACGCTGACAAGACCACCGCCCGCGCTGCCGGTTTGCGAGACGGCTTCGACGGCGGTTTGCATCTCCCCCATTTTTTCCTGGAGCTGCTTGGCCTGCTTCATCATGTCCATGAGATTTTTCATGGGCCGTCCTTTCAGCCGCTGCGCCGGACGGGCATCGCGGAATGTCGTTGGTGCTGAACCCCAAAGTTGGGTTTGCCGCCGCTTTCGTCAATCCTTTTTCGTGCGCGGGTCCTCGGCGCTCAAATCACGTACGGCGGTGACCTCTGCGTCGGGAAAGCGGCGTAACACCGATTGTACGGCAGGATGGCGCTTGGCCTCCTCCAGCATCCGCGCTTCGCGTTCGCGCCGCACCTCGCCGAGCGGCTTTTCGCCGCGTTCCTCGGTGACGGAAATCATCCAGCGCTCGCCGGTCCAGAATTTCAGTTTCCGCCCGAGATCGTTCGCCAGATCCTTCGGCGCATTGGGCAGCACGTGCAGCTCGATATGGCCGGGCCTGAAGCGGACCAGCTCGGCGCTGTCCTCCAGGGCGAGTTTCAGGAGGACGTCGCGCTTTTCCGCCGCGAGCGCAACGATATCGGCGAAGCTGTCGAGGCGCGCCCCGGCTGGGGCCGCTGCTTCGGGCGCATGCGTTGGCTCGGGCGCGGCATTTTCGCCGCCCATCGCGCGGCGTCCGGCCGGCGGCTTGGCCATCTGGGGGGACGAATCGAGAACGCCCTCCGATGCTCGCAATTCGTTCCTCGAAGGTTCCGCATGGGGCTGCTCAGCCTGTTTGCCTGTCAAGCGCCGAATGATGTCCTCCGGCGGCGGCAGATCGGCGGCGTAGCACATGCGGATCAGGAGCATTTCGGCCGCCACGATGCCGCGCGGCGCCCTACCCACCTCATCGAGGCCCTTAAGCAGCATCTGCCAGGCACGCGCCAGAGCGGCCATGGAGAGTCGATCGGCCAAGGCCTTGGCTCGCATCCGTTCGCTGGCGCTCAGCGCGGAAACGGCAGCTTCGCCGGCGGCTTTGATTCGCGTCGCGGCGTGTATGGCTTCGGCGAGATCGCCCACGATCTGGATGGGATCGGCGCCGTCGGCATGCAGCGCTTCAAGCTGTTCGATGGCTTCCTTCGGGTTGCCGCCGACGACCGCGTCCATCAGATCATAAAGCCGCCCGCGATCGGCAAGGCCCAGCATTGCCAGAACATCGTCGGCTTTGACCTTCCCGCCGCCATGCGCGAGCGCCTGATCGAGAATCGAGAGCCCATCACGCACCGACCCTTCCGCCGCCCGTGCGATCAGCGAAAGCGCTTCCGCCTCGGCCTTCTGCCCCTCGGCCTTCACCAGCCGCGCGAAATGCCCGGTCAGCAGCGGCACCTCGACCCGGCGCAGATCGAAGCGCTGGCAGCGTGACAGCACCGTCACCGGAACCTTGCGGATCTCGGTCGTGGCGAAGATGAACTTCACATGCGGGGGAGGCTCCTCCAGCGTCTTCAGCAGGCCGTTGAAGGCCGCCTTGGAGAGCATGTGCACTTCGTCGATGATATAGACCTTGTAGCGCGCATAGGCCGGCTTGTAGCGCACCAATTCGATAATCTCGCGGATATCGTCGATGCCCGTATGCGAGGCGGCATCCATCTCGACCACGTCCACATGCCGGCTCTCAATGATCGCCTGACAATGCTCGCCGAAATCGGCGAGGTCGATGGTCGGGCCCGTTTCTTCGCCGGGTTTGGAATAATTCAGCGCCCGGGCGATGATCCGCGCCGTGGTGGTCTTGCCAACGCCCCGAACGCCGGTCAGCATGTAGGCTTGCGCTATCCGGCCGCTCTGAAAGGCGTTCCGGAGCGTGCGCACCATCGCATCCTGGCCGATCAGATCGTTGAAGGTCTGCGGGCGGTATTTCCGAGCCAGGACGAGATAAGGCTTTGTTTCGGCTGTCATCGGCTGTGCCGCTTAGCGGCCTCCGCGCCCGTTACAGGCGGAACGAAACGGGCGTTTGTGAGTTTACAGGCCGCAGGCCCGGCATCAGCCTGCGAGCAGCGTTCGGGCCAAACGCTATCAGGGCCATCAGGCTCGCGCAACTCCGGCCGCCTCAATCAGGAACCCCAATTGCCAATGAACATGGCTGCTAGCATCAGTATTGATACGGACCCTCGCGTGCAAAATTTTCTTGGAACGGTTGCTTGGATGAATTCGTTACCACCGCAGATTGCCGACCTGGGCGGGGTTTTCGAACTCAGACCAATTGTATGGAAGATGGGTCAGCCTCGGGCAATCGCAACCACATACATTGCCCACGGATTCCTGAACCGGCTGCAACGCCGCCGTTCATAAAACTTACAACCGGAGCTGGTAAGGATCTGAAAACTTCTAGCTTGTTCCCTGTTTGTTCTTCATGCATAAAGTACCCATGATCACACGATACGAATCGACCCAAACTCCCGGCGCAGACCCGATGACGCTGATATTCCCTGAAGGTGCGTTCGAGTCCCTGCCATACGAAATCAGGTTGATGTGCCCATGGTTCGGATGCGGCTATGGGGACGTCGCCAGCTTGAAACCCGCCCATCGGGGCGAGTTGCTCCGCCAGGGCTATGTCATTCTGCGTGAGGCAGCCAGCTTGCGCGATGCGGCGTAAGCGTGCGGCGGCGTCATATTCGACGCCGGCCGAGGCCTTGCGCTGCAGGCTTCGCGATCAATAGCTGATGCGGGTGATGGGCGTTCTAGCAGGGACTAGTTGAACGCAGTAAAAAAGGGGCCTCTAAAGGCCCCCTGATTTCAGTTCAGCCATGATAGCCCTAGACCATGCGCAACTCGGCGGATTCCGTGATCCAGGCCTTGAGCTGATTCTTCGGCTGCGCGCCAACCTTCTGAGCCGCGACCTTGCCGCCCCTGAACATCAACAGGGCTGGTATGCCGCGAATGCCGAGCTCGCCGGGAATACGCGGATTCTCGTCCACATTCATTTTGACGATCTTCACCTTGCCGGCCAGTTCGTCGGCGATTTCTTCCAATGCGGGGGCGATCATCCGGCAGGGGCCGCACCACTCCGCCCAAAAGTCGACGACCACGGGCTCAGAGGCATTCAGAACCTCAACCTCGAACGTGTCGTCGGAAACGGCTATCGGCGACATGGGAAAACTCCTATTTTGATGACCCTCTGCGAAATTGATCTAGAGCTGGTGGGTCGGCGGCGGCAGATCAAGGTGGCGCGATCTCACAAATTCGTAAAGCAGCGTTTCGCCCTGATCCAAAAGCGCGGACGGAATCTCCATCAAACGTGGCGTTTCCGTCCAAAGCAACGCTGCGCGGACGGGTTTTCCTGGGAAAAGCCGCTGCAAGAGCCAGACGATATGCCGCGAGCTGGGCGATGTAGCGCATCGGAGCCGCCTCGGCGCTTGCCGGAACCGCAGCGCCGCTCTTGAAATCGACGACGAAAGTCGCGTCCGTCCCGCAGACAAGCCGGTCCACCTGCCCGGAAATGATCGCGGGCGGCTCCGCTGGCGAACGCGGCGGCAGTTCGGCGGCGAGCGCCACTTCTGCCTGGCTCCCGGGCCCGAAGACCTCTCCGAACCCTGCGTCGCCTAAAATGTCGAGGACAGCCGCGAGGAGCGCCTCGCGCTGTCTCTGCGGCATTCGCCGCGCCTCCGCCGCCAGAAAGCGCGTGCCGGCGCGTTGCCTGTCATGCGAGAGCACCCCTGGAAGCAGCTCAAGCAAACGGTGCACCATACGGCCACGCAGGAGCGCCTCATCGGGTGAGCGGGCCATGCCGCCCGGCACCGCGACGCCGCGTTGCGGCAGTTCAAGCCGCGACGGATTGAGCAGCAGCGGGCGCGCGGCCTTGGCCGCTTGCCTTCCGATCCAATCGGGCGTCGGAGGCGATGCGAGTTCCACACCTTCGACGGACCTTTCGGGCACCGGCGCGGTTTGCTGACAGTCCATTCGACGCACCGTGCCACCAAGCCCGTCCGTAGCTTCGCTCAGCCGCGCGCCTAGTCCATCCGAGATCAGATCGTACCAGCAACCCTTGTCGCGCGCCTGCGTGCCTTCGAAGCCGGCGACATAAAGACGGTCGCGCGCGCGGGTCATCGCCACATAGAGCAGGCGCTGATATTCCTCGCGCTCGCGCCGCTGGGCAGCCTCGCAGGCTTCCCGTATCTGCGGAACAAGCTTCGATCCCGGCAGCAGCCATGCGGGGATCGTATCCATGCCGCGCATCGATGCCGGCGCAGCCAGCCCTACCAGACCGCCGCGCGATGCGCTGCGCGCCGAGCACGTATCCGCCAGGAAGACGATATTCGCCTCCAGCCCTTTGGAGCCATGCACCGTCATCACCCGGACTTCATCGCGCTCCTGCTCCATGTCGCGCTTGATCTCGGGACCGGAGACACGCAGCCAATGCAGAAAGCCCTGCAGGCTCGGCGTCTGGCTCGCCTCATAATCGATCGCGAGACTGAGAAATTCGTCGATCGCATCGCCGGCCTCCGGGCCGAGACGCGCCAGCAAGGCGCGGCGCAATCCGTCGGATTCGAGCCGCGCCATGTAGAACTCAAACGGCTTTTCGCGCGCCATCGCCTCGCGCCAGCCGACGCAATTGCCGGACCGCGGCGGCACAGGCGGGATCATCATGCACCTTGGCGGCAAGCGCATCCGATAGGCTGCCGCTTCGTCCATGGCCGATGCGGAAGAGATCGTCATCGTCGAAATCGAAGGCCGGACTTTTCAGCAGCGCTGCCAGGGTCAAATCGTCCTCCGGCAGCAGCAGGCAATCGCCAAGCGCCATGAGATCCATCACCGCGAGTTGCTCGGTGAGCTGCATGCGGTCGGCGCCCGCCACTGGGATGCCAAGGCCTTTGAGCGCTTTCACCATCGGCGCGGCGAAGGGCGCCCGCTTGCGCACGAGAATCAGGATGTCGCCGGCGCGAACGGGCCGGTTCAGCGAGGCAAGCCGTTCCCCGCTGTCGAGCCAGTGCCGGATCTGCCGCGCGATGCGGTTCGCCAGCATCACGGCGGGCGGCGGCGCTTCTGCGCTTTCCGCGAACGGCTCCCATGCCGGGACGGCATCGCGCTTCTCGGCTTGTTCGACAGGCCAGATTTCGACGAGCCCAGCCTCGCCGTCGCGATGGGCGAAATGGCGGATCGGCTTGCCGTCGGCCGTCAATCCCGGCGTACGGTCGCTGTCGGAGAAAACGAGATCGACGGCTTCGAGCACCGCCCTTGTGCTGCGGAACGACAAGGCCAGTGGCGCCTCGCGCCACGTCTCCTTGGCGGCGCGGGCACGGGCGGCATAGTCGCGGCCGGCTTCGGCGAATTGGCGCGGCTCGGCGCCTTGGAAGCCGTAGATCGATTGCTTCTCGTCGCCAACCGCGAAGAGCGTGCGGTGACGTTCCTCGACACCTTCGCCAGCGAAGAACTCTCCCGTCAGCGCCCGGACCAGCGCCCATTGCCGAGGGCTGGTGTCCTGCGCTTCGTCGACCAGGATGTGGTTCAAGTCCGCGTCCAGCCGGAACAGTACCCAGGCGGCGGCGTCCGAGCGCTGGAAGAGCGCTGCGGTGCGAGCGATCAGCCCATCGAAATCGAGGGCGCTGCGCTGCGCCTTGGCGTCCTCATAACGCTGCAGCACCGCATCGCCGATGCTGATAAGAGCGGCGGTCGCGATGGCGACTTGCAATGCGCGCCGCCTGCATTCAAGCGCGGAGAAATCGTCCCGCGCCCGGCACAGCTCCTCGGCAACGCCTGGATGCATCACACGGATGGTCTTGGTGATGAAGCGCGCGTCGGAACGCGGCTCGCTCTTTTCGGTGAGGAATGCCTTGGCGAGCGCTTTCGCTCTCCCTACGTCCGGCAAGCCGCGCGCCGCGGCGAGGCAGTCGGCCAGCGCCTTGTCGGTTGCCTTCCCTTCATGTAATGCGACGACAGCACGCGCTATCAGTGTGTCCGGCCCAAGTGCGGCTTGTTTTGCCAGAAGACCGTCGAGGCTATCGGCGCGTCCAATGCCGAGCGCCGCGCGGATTGCCCGCTCAATGCCAAGGAACAGGTCGTCGCCCTCCTGGCGCCGGATAAGGGCGATGATCTCTTCGCGGCGGCCCATCAGATCGGCGAGCAGATCGTGAAACTGATCCTCACCCGCATAGGCGACGGCAATGGTCAGCGCCCTGCCGAGCGCGCTTTCCGGCGCTTTGGCGGCCTCATGGAGAACGGCATTAATAGCCTCGCCAAGCGCGGCACGCTGTTCCGCGTCGGTGAGCACGGTGAAGCTCGGCGGAGCGCCCGCTTCCAGCGGAAAGCGACGCAATACCCGGTCGCAAAAGGCGTGAATTGTCATGATCTTCAGCCCGCCCGGCGCATCGAGCACCTTGGCGAACAGGCAGCGGGCGAAATTCAGCTCCTCCGCCGAAGGCTCGCGATCCAGAACCTTCGCGAGTTCGCCGCGCAGCGCCGCATCGGGCTTAGCCGGCCAGCGGCTCAGCTCGCGGATCAGGCGGTTGGACATTTCCGCCGCCGCAGCTTTGGTAAAGGTGAGGCAGAGAATGGTTTCTGCCGGCGCGCCGGACAGCAGCAAGCGCAGTACGCGCTGCACCAGCACATGCGTTTTTCCCGTGCCCGCATTCGCCGAAACCCAGGCCGAGATCTTCGGGTCCGCCGCCAGCCTTTGCTGATCGGCAGCCTTCCGCCGCGCATCCGCAAGAGCGGAAGCTACCGGCAGGCCAACAATGTGCCCCAATCCCTCTTATCCCTCTTCGGTCGCTCCCTTCCATTCGGCTACGCGTGCCAGATGTGCGTAGTCGTCGAAACGGTAGCTGTCGGTAAACGCGGCCCGCCTCATCGCCGGATAGGGCGTGGCCGCGTCGTCGAAGCGCTCGATCAGCGCAGTGAGGCCTTTGCGGGCGGCTCTGGCGAGCACGTCCGGAGGCTCTTTGGTAAGCTCGCGTTCCAGCCCGGCAGGGTCGCCGCCCTTGGCCGAGATGTAGGCGAGCTTGACGACCTTGCGGCTTGCAAGACCGTCGTAATGCCCCTCGAAAGCGATCAGGGCTTCCAGGGGCAATTGCGGTGCCTTGAATTCCGCGACGGCTGAATCCGTCGGCATGGCACCGCTCTTGTAATCGTAGAGGGCAAGCCCTCCATCGGGATGGAGATCGATCCGGTCGGCGCGGGCGCGCAAGGTAAACGGCCCTTGCGGTGCCTCGAACGTCAATTCGCCAGGCACTTCGGTGAGGACGTGCGCATCGCCGCGCCTAGCCTGCTCGGTCTCCTCGAACCACGATGCGAAACGCTCCAATCGCGGTCGCCAGAATGCGCTGATTCGGGCGTGGTCGCCATAGAGCGACGCGCATTGGTCGAACATGGCGAGCAGTTCACGGCTCGCCGCGGGCGGCAGCACGCCGGGGAAACGCCGCGCAAAACGATGCAGCATTTCATGGATGATCTGGCCACGCTCGGAGCCGCCTGGCCCGGCTTCAAGCGGGTTCAGCGGGCTGAGCTCGAGGATGTGCTTGGCGTAGATCGCATAAGGGTTCGCGATCAGCAGCTGAATGTCGGAGACGCTGAGGCGCCTTGGGCGCGCATCCAGCGGAGGACGGGGCGTTGGCGGCTTCGCGGGCGGCACGGCTTCCGCTTGGTTGCGCGCGGCCGACCATTGTGCCCACGGTTTTCGCGCCGCCAGCACGCCATCCAGGCCGAGGCCTTGCAGAAGCGCTTCGACCCGCATCAGCCAGCGGCTCGGCACGGTCGGCGCACCACCGGATTTCAGTGACCGGGTGAGCACCACTTCACCCGCGCCCATCATCTGGCAGAAATCATGCGCGGCAAGGCGAATGCGCCGTTCCGGCGAGGGCAGACCGAGCGCCGCACGCGTCGACCGGTTGAGCCAGGGGCCGGGATCGGCGGCTTCCGGCCATGTGCCCTCGTTAAGGCCTGCGATGACCACCAGATCGGCGGAGGTAAGCCGCGCCTCCATCGCGCCGAGGATCTGCAAACGAGGATGCGAGCCTATGGCGGGCCTTGTCTTTTCCAGGCGGATCAGACTGCGAAACAAGGCTGGATAGTCGCCGAGCGCAATGGCCGGACCGGGAGCGTCGCTGGCGAGCGTGCGCATGAACGCCGTCATCGCCGCGCCATCGGGTCCCTCCGCCAAAGCGGCGCTGCTGCCGACCTCGTCCGCCGCAAGCAGTTCAGCGGCCGTGGCATGAGCGGCGGCAAGCTCGGCGAAGGGGACATTGGCTCGCCGCACGAGCCGCAACAACGGCCGCAATGCCTCCTTGAGGGCCGCCAGCAGCGCATCGGCGGTTTCCCACTCTTCGTCCGAAAGCCGGTCGATGGCGCGGTGGCGAGGCTTGGTCTTCTTCGCCAGAACCAGACTTCTTGCGAGCGCATCCAGCCCTTCGCCGCACCAGGCCTGCCGCATTCCGGCGATTTCCAGGATGCGGGCCGCGCTCTGTGCCTTGCCCTCAGGCAGGCCGAGCCGGGTGAGCGGATGTTTCAGCAATGCGAGCAGCGTGATCTGGGAACCGGTGGCGGCCGCTTCGGCGACCAGATCGTAAAAGATGCCCGCCGGCGTGGCACGCAGCATCTCGCCCGCCGCTCGCCGCGAGCGAGAGACCCCAGCGGCCCAACTCGGCAGCAACCCGTCGCGCCAGCGCCCTGTCCGGCGTGACGAGATTGGCCGTTTTGCCCGGCGTCTCCATCGCTTCGCGCAGGACCAATGCAATCGCCGCCGCTTCTTCCTGCTCGGTCGGCGCGGCGATGAGCGAGACCGGCCTGAGGCTCTCCCGAATGCCCGCCGGATCGGCCTTGCCAGTGAATTGCGGCCATAGACCGACGGTTGAAGCGGGGCGCATCGCTTCGCTGAGGAAGCTCAGCCTATGGCTCGCCGCGCCTGCGGGACCCGTGCCCTTCACGACTGAAACATCCCGCCGGGTAGCGTTCAGGCCGGTGAGCAGGTGATGCAGTCCGGCCTGGGGATGCTCCGGATGCTCGGCGGTGGCCTGCCAACTCACCTCGTCCAGCGCCATATCGAGGCCAGGAAGCACGATGGCCCCGCCCCCCAGATCGAGCACCGCCCGCATCAATTCAGCGGTCGCCGGAATACTGCCCGTCGAGCCCGCGATGATGACCGGCGTTTTAGGCGCCAATTCGCGCAGCCGCGCGGTCTCCAGCGCCATGATGCGGTTGCGCCGGGCGACCGGATTGAGCAGCCCTCGCTCCGCGAGATAGGCTGGCCACATCTCCAGCACGATTCCGAGGAAGCTGAGCGACATCTGCTCATGCGCAGCGAAACGCTCGGGCATCATTTCGCGCAAGCGGCGGAGGTCGACGCCTTCGGTTTCGGCCTCGTCCATCAGCCGCATCAGCTCCAGCGCCAGTTCGGCGGCGGCGGCGGGCGTGTCGGCGATGCGCAGCGCGGTGTCGCCGGAGATGCGGCCCTTGCGCAGGTTTTTTGCCCAGGCCAGCACGAGCTGGGTCAGCGCCATGCGGCGGTCGAGCGCTGCGATGGCCGGCGCGACCGGCAGATCGGGACGGCCATCCGCTTCGCCTTCATCATCGGGCTGAAGCAGCAGCAAAGCGTCTTCCTCGGCGCTGCCGAGCGGTTTTATGCGCGGCAGCAGTGTCGCTCGGACATCCGAGGCGCGCAGGAAAGCGTCGGCAAGGGCACGGCAGGCGGCGCGATTCGGCAGGTAGATTTGATATGCGGCGAGTTCAGCGGGGCCGGGCGGCGTTCCGCCCTCGCGTGGCAGGTTTCCGTCAAGAATGGCCCGCACCAGCGCATCGAGAAACGGCGCGGAAGGCGGGATGGTGAAAATGCGCCCACGCGCACCACCGGCCCCGCCCCCAAAAAATTGCAGCTCAGGCTGCGTGGAGGCCATTCAGCCGCCTTTCCGCATCCTCCAACGCGGCCGGGGTGCCGATATGCATCCACGTGCCGTCGAGAGTGATGCTGGAGAGACGCCCCGCGCTTAGCGCCCGATCCCACATCAGATTGATGGAGAACGGACCATCCGGGCAGTCGGCGAACAGGCGCGGATGGTTGATCGACGCGCCGGCGAAGATGAAGGGCGCGGTTTCGTCCTTCCGCCGCCGGTGCACATCGCCTTTATCGCCAACACTGAAATCGCCCCGCCCGGAATAGCCCAGGCTCGACGCCACCGGCGCAAGCAGCAGCAGGCTGTCCATCTCATCCGGGTTCCAGGCGTCGATCATGCGGGTAAGCGTCGCTCCCTGATTCTCGATCCATACCGAATCAGAATTATGAACGAAGAATCCGGTACTTCCGAGCAGATGCAGTGTTTTGTTCACAGCTCCGCCGGTGTCGAGCAGCTGGTCGCGCTCGTCCGAGATGGTGATATGCGGCGTCGTGCGGCCGCGAAGATGCGCCTCGATCTGATCGGGCTAGGTAATGCACGTTGACGACCGCTTCGGCGATGCCGGCTTCGGCCAGGCGGTCGAGCACATGGTCGAGGAGAGGCCGCCCGGCAAGCCACACCAGCGGTTTGGGAACGCTGTCGGTGAGAGGCCGCATCCGCTGGCCGAGGCCAGCCGCAAGCACCAGGGCACGGGTAGGACGGTCGCCGGACATTCGCTGAATCCTCTCGATGGCACGATCGGGAAAAATGGACGCCGGTTTTCCCGAAAAAATCGTGCGAAAACAAAAGAACTTTAAAGTCTTGCCGCGAGGCTCGCCACGTCTCCCGGCAATTCGCGCTCATACCATGATTTCAATCGGGCGAGATGAGGGTCGTTAAGATTTTCAGCAAGATAGCGGGCGACACGCGGCAGATGTTGCAGATAGGCGCGCTTGCCGTCGCGGCGGCAAAGCCGCGTGAAGATGCCGAGCAGCTTCGTCGCGCGCTGAGCGCCGAGCAGACGATAGGCGCGGAGGAACGCATTGACGTCGAAGCCCGCATCCGTCTGCGGCGGCGCGCTGGCAATAATAGGCGAGCAATGCCGCTTCGAGGCCCGCGGGCAGGTCGATCCGGGCGTCCTGCAGCAGGGAAACCAGATCATAGGCGAGATGGCCGCGCATGGCGTCCTGGAAATCTATGATGCCGAGCCGGTCCAGGCCATCCTCGCCGGATCGCCAGAGCAGATTGGGCGAGTGATAGTCCCGCAGCACCCAGCCGGCGGGCTGCCGCAGCAGCCAGTCGAACTGCTCGTCCCATAGCGCCGCGAATTCTTCGCGCACCGCTTGCGGCGTTTCCGCGCCACGAACGGCCGGCAGGAACCAGTCCACGACGAGCTCCGTTTCGATGCCCAGCGCCTCGCGGTCGAAATCCGGCAGGATATGGCTGACGCCACTCGCCGGCAGCACGCGGCGCGGGGGCTTCTTGCGCAGGATCAGGAGGGCGTCGACCGCAAGCTGACATGGGCCGAATAGATCCAGCCCGTCCCCAGCCATTTTGGTCAAGGTTTCGTCGCCGAAATCATCCAGGATCAGCAGGCCGGCATCGAAATCCTGCGCATGAATACGGGGTGCGCACAGGCCCGCTCCGCGCAAGGCTTCCGCGACCGCAACGAACGGCTTCACGTCCTCCGCCAGATGAGCGATCTGGCTGTAGGGCCGGTTCTGCCGGATCGGCGGCCCGTCGGGCATCTTCGGCGAGTCCATCAGCATCACGGACGCGCCGCTCGCCCGCAGCCGCGTATAGGCACGGGTAGACGCATCGCCGTTCAGATAATGATGGTGCGCCTGGTTCCATTCCGTACCGCCGATGAAGCGGTCGAGCGCGGCGAAGCGCGCCAGCCTCGCGGCCCAATTGCCGAAGCCTTTGAGGCTCATGTTGCGGCGGTCTGGCCGATCCGCTTCGGCGAGCGAAATCTCCAGCCGGTCGGCGGGGAGAGCGCCGCCCAGCCGTTCCGGCCACTCGGCGATGACGAGCCCCGCGTCCAGCGCCTCGCCAATGCCAAGTTCGGAGGCTTCGCTGAGGCCGGAGAGACGGTAGAAGTCGAAATGATGGATGGGGAAGCGATCGGTCTCGTAGGGCTGAACGAGCGCGAAGGTCGGACTGGGCACGTCCTCCTCGGGCCGCTCGGTTATTGCGCGGATGAGGAAACGCGCGAATGCCGACTTCCCCGCGCCGAGATCGCCCTTCAGCGCCAGGAAATCGCCCGGCCGAAGCCGGGGCGCGAGCTTACATGCAAGATGGCCCAGCGCCTCTTCGCTCAGATCGTCGAATTGCAGTCTCGCCGGAGCGGACATCGGCAGCTTCCTCGATGGGTCGCCCGAGGGAATTCGGGCAAGGAGCCGGCGCAAGCGGGTCAAGCCAAAAGCTTGCGCCCCGTTCCAATTCCATCAGAACGGATTAGGCTCTAGCGCAAGATCGCCGAAAAATGAAGCAAGCTGAATGCGCCGGGCACGTGGCACCAGTTCCGCACTGCAAAACCAAGGACTAGAGCCTTAGCCGAAAACGGAATGCAGCGGGTGGTCGGTGCCGCCGGGCGCCGCGGCCAGACTTTTCCCCGATCCGCTGGAAGACCCACCCGACGGAGGCAGACCGGTCGTGCCGCGACGCAGCGCTCCCATCGGTATCAGCGCCGTCACGGTCGTGCCGACCCCTGGCGCCGAGCGCAGTGCAATGCGCCCGCCATGCAATTCGACGAGGCTCTTGACAATGGCCAGCCCCAGCCCCGCGCCGCGATGCTTCGACCCCTGCGACCGGCTCTCGAACCGCCCGAAGACGCTCGCCTGATACTCCTCGGGAATGCCGACGCCTGAATCCTGCACCGCGAACGCCACCATTCCATCCTCGATCCGGCAGGACAGTGTGATCACCGAGCCTTCCGAGGAAAAGCCGATGGCATTCGACAGCAGATGGAACAGCACCTGCGTCAGCCGCTGGCGATCGGCCGTCACCATGTCCAGATCGGGCGCGATCTGCGTGTCGAGCGTGATGCCCGCCTTCGTCAGACGCTCCTTCACGCCCAGTTCGGCCGCATCGGCGATTTCGCGCACCGATACCGGCGCGAGCTTCAGCTCCAGTCCGCCCGCATCAATGGTGGTGAGGTCGAGAATGTCGTTGATGATGGCGAGCAGTTTGGTGCTGGATGTGCGGATGTCGTCCAAATATTCGTTCTGCTTGCCGTAGAGCGGCCCGACCGGCGGCTGGGCCAGCATCTCCGAAAAGCCAATGATATTGGTGAGCGGCGTGCGCAGCTCGTAGGAGACGTGGCTGAGGAACGTGTTCTTCAGCTTATCCGCCGCTTCCAGCGCTTCATTGCGCTCGATCAGCGCCAGCTCGACGCGCTTGGTGTCGCTGATGTCGATATAGGTCAGCACCGTGCCGCCGTCGGGCAGCGGCACGCCCGCATAGGCGAGCGCGATCCCGTCCGGCCGCGTCACCGTGCCGTCGAATGTTTCGCGCGCCTCGAACATGCCGGTAACAGCGGCATGCGCGGTGGTCCAGGGCTCGGTGCCGTCGAGCAGCGGCTGGCATTCCGTGCTTACTTCATCGATATGCGGACCGGTTTCCAGAAACGCAGTATTCAGCTTCCAGATATGGGCGAACGCGGCATTGAACAGCTTCAGGCGTCCGTCTGAGCCGAACAAGGCAACGCCCTCGCGCAGATTGTCGAGGGTTTCGCGCTGCACATTGATGAGTGCGTTATAGCGGCTTTCGAGAGCCAGCCGCTCGGTGACATCGTCCAGCAGATAGGTGATGCCGCCATCGGGACGCCGGTCGCCAAGCACATGGATCGTGCGCCCATTCGGCAGATACCACCAATCTTCAAGCGCTTCGGTGTCTTCGATCAGCTTGAGCTGGCTTTCCCGCCATTTGCGGTAATCGGGCTGTTCCGGCAATTGCCGCTTCTGCCGCAAATGGTCGAATAGCTCGCCGAGCATGGGCTTGCCGTTCAGCCAGACCGGATCGAGGTCCCACATGTCGCGGAAAGCCTGATTGTAAAAGCTCATCCGCTGATCGGCGGCGAAGATGGCCACCGCCGTCGACACGCGGTCAAGCGTGCGCGCCTGACCGGTCATCTGGCGGGACAATTCGTCCTGGACGTTTTCCAGGGGCGCGATATCGATCACCGCGCCGGCGCTGGCGCGGCCGACGGGCACCACGATGGTGTCGAAGCTGCGCCGCTCACCGGCGACAACCGTTTGCAGCCGCTTGCGGAAGGTATCGCCGCCGGCGAGCGCGGTTTCCGCGGCCCGGCGCTGCCGCGTTTCCAAAAGCTCGCGCTGCTGGTCGAGCACTTCGTCGGCTCGGGCTGCTTCGACGGCGGAGACATAGGCGCGATTGACCCAGATCAGCCTGCCATCAGGATCGCGGAACCACACCGGCATGGGAAGCGCATCGAGCAGCGCCTTCTGCGAGGCAAGCTCCTCATTGGCCGCGCGCTGCTGGCGCAAAAGATTGGCCAGTTCGACCCGGCGCCCGGCGAGATCGCGAAATTTGAGATAATATCCGCTGCCCGAGGCCCGCGCCTCGGCTTCGATATGCGGACCGGCCAGGGTTTTCAGCGTCATTTCAAACGGGACGGCCGCTGGCTTTCAGCTCCTTGAGCCGGTTTTCCAGGCTCAGCGCGGCGCCGCGCTCCATCCAGGAGGCGAAGCGCATCAGATTGCGCAGCTTCAGGGGAACGCCGAGCTTGGCATCCAGAACGTGATTGACCAGTCGCGGCGTGCCGTCCGCTTCGAAAGCGATCAGCGCCTGCGGTTCCGCCATCACGATAGACTGGGCGATTTCCAGTTCCTGCCGGAGCGCCTTCATCGCCTCGGCGGAGCGGCTTTCCGAAAGTCTGACCCGCGAGGCCGCTCGCAGGAAAAGTACGGCCGCTCCGGAGGCGGCGAGGATGACGCCGCTGACCACCGCGACGACCAGAAGTTCGCTCACCGTCGTTGCGGTTTGCGCGCCCTCGGCGGGCAGCGTGATGGCTGCGGCGCGTCCAAGCGCCGCGGCGACGCCAAGCACAGCAGCCGTGATGAACGCGGCGGGCCGGCGCCGCCAACCGACAGATCGCATAAAGGCATCAGCATGCATCAGGCGTCTCCGCAAGGCAGCCGGGGCGATGAGAAGCGCCCGGCTTAGCCCACAATGGGACGAATCGCCCGTTACTTTAGCGTTAACAGGAAAGCGGGCCTAATCGTTGCGCGTGTATTTACGCAGAAATTCGCGCAATTTCGCGGGGCTGGGGAAAACCCTGTCCCGCTTGCCCGCTCCCATTGTCCCCCAATCAATAGCGGTATTGGTCGGATTTGAACGGCCCGGTCTTCTCGACGCCGAGATAATCCGCCTGTTCCGGCGTCAGCGTCGTAAGCTTCACGCCAAGCTTATCCAGATGGAGACTGGCGACGCGCTCATCCAGATGCTTCGGCAGCGTATAGACCTTGTTCTCATACTTGCTGTGATACTTCCACAGCTCGATCTGCGCGAGCACCTGATTGGTGAAGCTGGCGCTCATGACGAAGCTCGGATGGCCAGTGGCGTTGCCGAGATTGACCAGCCGGCCCTCGGACAGGAGCAGCATCCGCTTGCCGTCCGGGAACGAGATCATGTCGACCTGCGGCTTGACGTTGGTCCACACCAGATTACGCAAGCTTCCGACCTGAATCTCATTGTCGAAATGGCCGATATTGCAGACGATCGCCATGTCCTTCATGGCGCGCATGTGGTCTATAGTGATGACGTCTTTATTGCCGGTGGCGGTGACGAATATATCCGCCCTCGGCGCGGCGTCTTCCAGCGTGACGACTTCAAAACCGTCCATCGCCGCCTGCAGCGCGCAGATCGGGTCGATCTCCGTGACGGCCACCCGCGCGCCCGCCCCGCGCAGGCTCAATGCCGAGCCCTTGCCGACATCGCCATAGCCGCAGACGAGCGCCAGCTTGCCGGCCATCATCACGTCGGTGGCGCGGCGAATACCGTCGACGAGGCTCTCGCGGCAACCATATTTATTGTCGAATTTGGATTTGGTGACGCTGTCATTGACGTTGATGGCAGGGAACGACAATGTTCCCTTCTTCTCCATCTGATAAAGCCGCAGCACGCCCGTGGTCGTTTCTTCCGACACGCCGCGAATATTCTCCTTCACCTTGGAATACCAGCCGGGTGTACGCGCCAGTCGCCGCTTGATCGTGGCGTAAAGCTCTTCCTCTTCTTCGTTCTTAGGATTGGCGAGCACGGCCGGATTGGTCTCCGCCTCCGAGCCGAGCAGCACCAGAACCGTGGCGTCGCCGCCATCGTCGAGGATCATGTTCGCGGTTTCGCCGCCCGGCCATTCCAGGATGCGGTCCACATAGTCCCAATATTCGGCGAGGGTTTCGCCCTTCACCGCGAAGACCGGCGTGCCGCGCGCGGCGATGGCGGCGGCGGCGTGGTCCTGGGTGGAGAAGATGTTGCAGGACGCCCAGCGCACCTCCGCGCCAAGTGCTTGTAATGTCTCGATTAAAACCGCCGTCTGGATGGTCATGTGCAGGCATCCGGCGACGCGCGCGCCCTTCAGCGGCTGCTGCGGACCGTATTCCGCGCGCGCCGCCATGAGGCCGGGCATCTCGGTTTCGGCGATGTCCATCTCCTTGCGGCCCCATTCGGCCAGGGACAGATCCTTGACGAGAAAATCCTTCGCATTGCTCATGTCGTTCATCGGGGCGGCCTCGTAAGCTATTGGGTTCGCATCTCTATAGGTCGGGCGAGCCGCCAATGCAATAAGGATATAAAGATGTCCTTATATGAGGTGTGCCAGAGGGCTGGCGAAGGTGGTTAATGCGGGCTTAAAAAGCTCCGTCCGCGGGACCGTTCGAGTAGAACGGCCGATGGGAAGAATGCTCTGGAAGATCGCAGAATACGTGCAGAAGACGCAGAATATGTGCAGAAGAACGAATTCTGTTCTCTTCCTTAACGGCCCGCGTTAAGAATGCCTTTTCCATAAGCTGATTTCGCAATTGACTTTTTCATGAAGGTTTAGTTCGCGAGCCGCGCAGACCAGAAACAGTTTCGCGCTCGAAGAAATGCGCGAACTCGCTTTCTCGGTTACACACGTCTTGTCTTAAGAATTGTGTCGTATCGGAGCTCAGGATGTTGCGCTTTGGGGGACGGGCCGCGGCGTTGAAACTCGCGGTGGCATTGACGTTGTGTCTTGCGGCATTCTCGCAAACCGGCTCCCAGGCGCAGATCAAGGATGACGGCCGCGCCGAGCAGCAGCCGGCAACGCAGCCGAACGACAACATTGCTGCTTCGCGCGGCGCCCTTGAAGAGCAAAGGCGCCAGCGCGTGCGGCTCGACCGGGCGAATGCCCAGCATCAACTTGCCAATTGGTATCGGAGTGAGGGTGAGCGCGCGAGCGGCACACAACAGTTGGCACAGGCGGTCAACCTCTTTCGCGAGGCGCTGAAAGAGCGAACCCGCGAACGCGTGCCGCTCGATTGGGCCGCAACGCAGAACGATCTTGGTACAACGCTGACGGAACTGGGCAGGCGTGAGGGCAACACAGCGCGGCTGGAGGAGGCCATTGCCGCGCTTCGCGAGGCGCTGACGGAATGGACACGCGAGCGTGTGCCGCTCGATTGGGCAAGGGCGCAGGACAATCTCGGGTGGGCGCTGATGAACTCGGGCTGGCATGAGAGCGGTCCGGCGCGGTTCGAGGAAGCGGTCGCCGCTTTTCGGGAGGCGCAGAAGGAACGGACGCGCGAGCGTCTGCCGGTCGATTGGGCATATGCGCAGAACAATCTCGGCAACGCACTGGTAGGACAGGGCCAGCGAGAGAGCGGCACGGCGCGGCTGGAAGAAGGCATTGCCGCGTTTCGCGAGTTGCTCAAGGAGTGGACGCGCGAGCGTGCGCCGCTCGACTGGGCAAGGGCTCAGAGCAACCTGGGCTGGGCCTTGAGGGAATTGGGCTGGCGTCAGAGCGATCCAGCGCGGCTGGACGAGGCGGTCGCTGCAATTCATGAAGCACTAAAGGAATGGACGCGGGAGCGTGTGCCGCTCGATTGGGCAAGGGCGCAGAACAATCTGGGTGATGCGTTGTTCTCCCTGGGTTGCCGAGGAGGCGGCACGGCGCGACTGGAGGAGGCGATCGCCGCTTATCGCGAGGCGCTGAAAGAGCGCACGCGCGAACGCGTCCCCCTCGACTGGGCTGCGACGCAGAGCAATCTTGGCCTCGCACTGATGGAACTGGGCCGACGCGAGAGCGGCTCGGTGCGGCTGAAGGAGGCCGTCGCCGCCTTTCGCGAGACACTGAAGGGATGGACACGCGAGCGTGTGCCGCTCGATTGGGCAAGGGCGCAGAACAATCTCGGCAATGCTTTGGTGAGGCTGAGCTGGCGGGAGAGCGGCACGACGCGACTGGAAGAGGCGATTGCCGTCTTTCACGAAGCTCTGAAAGTGCAGACGCGTGAAACCGTGCCGCTCGAATGGGCCGCGACGCAGAACGATCTTGGCCTCGCGCTGTCGGCGCTGGGATGGCGTGCGAGCGGCTCGACGCGGCTGAAAGAAGCCATCTCCGTCTTTCGCGAGGCCTTGAAAGAATGGACACGCGAGCGTGTGCCGCTCGATTGGGCAAAGGCGCAGACCAATCTCAGCGAAGCGCTCATTCACCTTGGGTTGCGCGAAGGTGGCACGGCGCAGCTGGAAGAGGCGCTCGGGGCCAGTCGCATGGCGCTGCAGGAACGATCACGCGAGCGTGTGCCGTTGGGGTGGGCGGCAACGCAGAGCACTCTCGGCATGGCGCTGCATGCGTTGGGAATGTGGGAGCGCGACGTGGGGCGGCTAGAGGAGGCAGTCGCCGCACATCGCCTGGCGCTAGAGGAATACACGCGCGAGCACTGGCCTTTAGCTTGGGCGGCAACGCAACGAGCTCGGCACTGCGCTTCATGCGCTAGGGATGCGGGAGAGCAATACGGCGCGACTGGAGGAATCGATTACCGCGTATCGCAGCGCGCTGGAGGAATTGCCTCGCGAGCGCGGGGCGCTGTTGTGGGCGCTCGTGCAAAATAATCTGGGCTGCGCTCTTGCCACGCTGGGCGCCCGGGAAAGCGACGCGGCGCGGCTCAAGGAAGCGATCGCCACGCATCGCAAGGCGCTGCAGGAGCGGAACTCGCGAGCGCCACCCGCGACACTGGGCCAGCACGCAAAACGACCTTGGGATTGCGCTTACCGCGCTTGGGGCCTGGCATGAAGATACGGAGCAATTGGAGGAGGCAGTTACGGCATATCGCAAGTCGTTGAAGGAGCGCACGCGTGAGCGCGTGCCGCTGGAATGGGCGGAAACGCAGACCAATCTCGGCAACGCACTGTGGCGCCTCGGAGAACGGGAGAAGGGCACGGCCCGCCTGCAATCAGCGATCGCCGCCCATCGTGCCGCGCTGCAGGAATATACGCGTGAACAGGCCCCGCTCGACTGGGCGGTCACACAGCACAATCTCGGCAACGCATTGCGAACACTCGGAGAGCGGGAGAAGGGCACAGCACGGTTGGATGAGGCGGTCGCAGTTTTTCGGGGCGCCCTGGAGGAGCTAACGCGTGAACGCGTCCCGCTGGAATGGGCAAAGACGCAAGCCGGGCTCGGCAACGTGTTCCGGCGGCTCGGGGAGCGGCAGAAGGGCACCACACGGTTGGAAGAGGCTGTGGCCGCCTTGCAAGCGGCGCTGGCGGTTTTTGAAGCCGCGCCGGCCAGCTTGCATGTGAGTGAGACACGAAAAGATCTCGCCGTCGCAGAGCGCCTGCTGGCCGATCGGAAACGTGGGTCCGCCTCTCGATGATCGTCATCGCCCTTGGAACGACCACCGTGGAACGAAGATGAGACACGATAGCCTCCGCCACTCTTCACTGGCGAAGGCGAGGTAGGCCCCGGCTCTGACGGCCGGGGCGACGATAAGAGAAGCGAGGCCCCAGGATGGGGCATGGCGTTTCGGTACTCCCGCGCCTACTGCGCAGACGCGCTCGCCGCCGGCCCGCCCGGCGCGACGCGCCAGACCACGTTGCCGACGTCGTCTGCCACGAGCAGCGCGCCGGCCTTGTCCACCGCCACGCCGACCGGCCGGCCATGGGCCTTGTCGTCGTCACTGACGAAGCCGGTCAGGATGTCCTGCGCTTCACCCGACGGCTTCCCGCCCGTGAACGGCACGAAGATCACCTTATAGCCGCTGAGCGGATTGCGGTTCCATGAGCCGTGCTGTCCGACGAAGGCGCCGTTGCGATAACGCTCCGGCAGCAAGGTGCCGGTGTAGAATGCAAGGCCGAGCGATGCCGTGTGGGCGCCGAGCGCATAATCCGGCTTGATCGCCTTGGCGACCAGTTCGGGCTTTTGCGGCTGGATGCGGTCATCGACATGCTGGCCGTAATAGCTGTAGGGCCAGCCGTAGAAGCCGCCATCCTGGACCGAGGTCATATAGTCGGGCACGAGGTCGCTGCCGATTTCGTCGCGCTCATTGACGGACGTCCAGAGCTGGCCGGCTCTGCGGCTGCCAGGCCATGCCGACCGGATTGCGCAGTCCCGACGCGAAGACGCGCGTGCGGCCGGTCGCCGGATCGACTTCGAGGATGGCGGCGCGGCGCTCCTCGTTCTCCATGCCGTTCTCGCCGACATTGCTGTTCGAGCCGACCGCCACATACAGCTTCGAGCCGTCGGGGCTGGCGACGAGATTCTTGGTCCAGTGGTGGTTGATCGGACCGCCGGGCAGGTCGGCCACCTTGGTCGGCTCCGTCGTGATTTGCGTCGCGCCCTCCGTATAGGTGAAGCGGACGAGCTCATCCGCATTCGCGACGTAGAGCTGATCGCCGATGAGCGCCATTCCGTAGGGCGAAAAGAGCTCTTCGAGGAGGGTGGTCTTGGTTTCGGCGACGCCGTCGCCGTCGGCATCGCGCAGCAAGGTGATGCGGTTGGGGCTCGGAACGCCCGCGCCGGCGCGCTTCATGACCAGTCCCATGATCCAGGCGCGGAGGCCCTTGGTCTCTTTCGGCGGCCCGTTGGTCTCCGCCACCAGCACGTCGCCATTCGGCAGCACGTAAAGCTGGCGCGGATGATCGAGGTCGGTGGCGAACGCATTCACCGCGAGACCGCGCGCGGCCTGCGGCTTCGCGTCCTCATCCCACCCGACGGCCGGCGCGATGTTCACCGTGGGGAGGACGGTTTCATTCGGCGGCGGCAATTGGGGGTTTGGGCCCATGCCGGCCTTCACCGGCAGTTCCGCTTCGTCTCCGCATGCGGCGAGGCAAAGCGGCAAAAATCCTGCAATCAGCACTGTCCGGAAACTGTTCACGTGGCGCATCCTTGAATTCGCGTGCCCAACATCTCCACGAAATGACGCACGGAGCGCCGGAATGTTCCCCGCATGACGCACATTGCGCGCGTCTTTGCCTGCCGCGCAGGAACTCGCAAAACCCTCAACTGTTGCGCGTCTGTTGACCGAGTTTGAATTTTCGAGGTGGAGGCCAAATGCGGTACGCAGGACAAATCGTGGCGACGGCTCTTCTCGCGCTGTGCGCCGGAACACCGGGGTCGTTGGCACAAACCGTGGATACGGATGAGAGCGGCGCCTATGCGCAGCGCCTTCGGGAGTTGCTTCGGGTGCAAGGCTACAGCCAGATCGACTTTCTCGATCTGAGAGGCGCCGTCATCACCGCGAACGCATGCAGCGGCAACAGCGCCTACCGGGTCAGCATCAATCGCACCGGGCGGGTGCTGGAACGCGACCAGACCGGCGCGTGCAGCCCGACCGCGACGGGCGACCCCGTGAGCCCGGACGTCATCATCGACGCGCTCTACGGCCAGGGCTTTCTGCGCATCAATGTCCTGGACCGCACCCCGCCGACCTTCCTGGTGGACGCCTGCCGCGGCGGCCGGAAATATCAGGTCCGCCTGGATGATGATGGTGACATTATCGACACCAAGGACAATGGCGCGTGCAATCTCTCCGAGGGCGACGCGCTCGAACCTCAGCAGATCGAGCGGATTCTGGGCCTCCAGGGATATGGCGCCATCCGCATGCCCGCCGCCGAAACCGATGACGATATCTACATCGTCACGGCCTGCGCCGGCATCCGGCAGTTCGAGCTGACCGTCACGGAAGCGGCCGAGGTTGCCGGGCGACGGGCGACGGGATTCTGCGCCACGGGCGGCAAGAGTGTCGTCTATATCCCGCCGCGCCCGATCGAGGATGACCGTATGCTCACCTTGGCCAAGCTTGAGCCGGAGAGCTGCCAGCGGATCGCCGATTGGATGCAATATGAGAAGCCGATCACCTTTGCCGAGGAAAGCGCCAATTTGAGTGACGCCGATCTCGCGCAGATCGCACTGCTCGCCCAAACCCTCAAGAAATGTTCGACCACGCGGGTTTTGGTCGAGGGCCACACGAGCAAGACGGGCGGCGATGAATTGAACCAGACGCTCAGCGAGAAGCGCGCGCTTGCCGTGCATAAGGCGTTGAACGATCAGGGCATTGCGACGGAGCGGCTCGTTGCGCGCGGCTTCGGCAAAACCTATCCCCGCATTGCGACGGAAGCGGAAGCCAATCTCAACCGCCGCATCGAGATCAACCTGGAATGGGACGTGTCGAGCACCTGAACGGAGGCGAGGCTCCTCGCGCTCGGCGGCTCACTTTCCCCGTGGGAGGGGTTGGGAGCGGGGGCATGATCGATATATAGAATGAGCCCCATGCCTCTCCCCCAACGGGGAGCGGGTGTGGGGCTCTCGCTTCAATCCGGGTCGAGATGAGGGGCTTGGAGCATGAGCACATCCGTCATTTTCTGGCGTCGGACCGACATCGAAGGTCTCGAACGTCTGGAGCTCGCGATTGAGCCCGACGGCGTGTCGGCGATGTCCAGCGTGATATGCCTTGAGGCTGGCGGCTTCCGTCTCGATCACCGCTGGCGCCTCGATCCGAACTGGCGCGCGCAGTCCGTCACGGTCGAACGCTGGAACCCGGCAGGCCACGGGGTGCTGCGCCTGGAGCGCGCCGGGACCGGCTGGCGGGTGGACGGCGCACCGCGGCCCGACCTCGAAGGCGCCGAGGAGCCGGACCTGTCGGTGACGCCCTTCTGCAACAGCTTTCCCATCCGCAGGACGCCGCAGGGCGTAGGCGAGAGCCTGCCCCTCGACACGGCCTTCATCGACGGTCCCGCGCTGACGGTCACGCGATCGAGCCAGCGTTATGACCGCCAAGGGCCCCGGCGCCTGCGCTACGTCGACCTCGGACTGTCGCTGGGCTTCGAAGCCGATCTCGTGGTGGACGAGGCCGGACTGGTGCTGAGCTACGAGCATCTGTTCGAGAGGATAGCGCCGCCCGCATGATGGGTCAGAAAGATTGGCGGCCCGGAGGCGGTAGCCTGCATAGGATCGGATTGACGGCATTACAGCTTCGCGCCAAAGTGTCGCTCGGCAAGGGCGTGCGGTCATGGCGAGTACGTTCAGTCCGTCGCGGGCGAGCATAAGCGCGAGAGCGGACCCGGCGCAGCGCGCGCCGATGATCACGACGTCGTACTTTTTGAACTGCGGGGCGCCTATTCCACTCCGCTTTACGCCTTACGGCTTGCGGCCGATCACGGCGCCGTTCACCGCCGGCGCGTCGAACCAGATCGTCTCGATGTGGCGGAACCCGGCTTCCTCGAGCCAGACCGAATATTCGGCCGGCGTGTAGTTTCGCCCCTCGGTCTCGATCAGCATGTTGAGGCTCATCAGCGCCGCCGGCGCTGGTCCGGTCTTTTCGTCATTGACGAGAAGCTCGGTGATGACGACTGCGCCGCCGCTCGGCAAGGCCTCGAAGGACCGGCCGAGCAAGGCGCGGTTCTTCGTCTCGTCCCAATCGTGCAGGATCATCGACAGAAGATGCACGTCGTACCCCTCCGGCAGCCCCTCGAAGAAGCTGCCGCCGACCGTGTCCACGCGTCCGGTCAGGCCGGCCTCGGCTATCTTGCCGGCCGCGATCCCGGCCACATGCGGCAGGTCGAACACGGTCGCGCGAAGCTCGTCATATTGCTTGCAGAGCTCGATGTCGTACGCGCCCGATCCGCCGCCGATATCCAGCAGCCGGCGGAAGCCGCTGAAATCCACGGCTTCGCCGAGCTTGCGGGCGCTCATCGTGGACAGTGAATGCATCGCCTCCCAGAAATACGCCAGCATCGTCGGATCCTCGCCGTCGAATATCGAGGATTGCACTGCCGGGTCCCACGTGGTTGGCCGGTTCGTGCGCAGCGCTTCGGTAAGTTTGCCCCAGCCCGCGTAGAGCCGCTTGTCGGCCATCTGCACGAAGCCACCGAAGTAATACGGTTTCCCGCGCACGAGATAGGCTTCGCTTAACGGCGTATTGCGATAACGGCCGTCCGTTTTCTCCAGAAGCCCGAGTGCAGCACAGCCGGTCAACAGCATCTCGGCCGGGCGTGGATGCAGGCCGAGCGCTTGCGCGAGCTCGCCAGCAGTCGTGCCTGGGCTACCCGCGAGGCGGCTGAAGAGGTCCAACTCGTGCGCAGCGGCCAGAGTCTTGAAGGCCCAGAAACCGGTCGAAAGCGCCATCAGCGGGACGGCGGAAGGAAGTTCCGGCGTGGCAATCGGCTGATCGACCGCCCGCAGCTTTGTCTCGTCCGAGATCGAACCGGGCTGGCGGGCAAGCGTTGTTTTGCGCGCAGCAGCGCGCTGGAGATGGTTGAACATGGCGCTCTCCTCAGGTGTTGACGGTCAATCCGCAGCTTTAAGCTGCGCGGTGGTCTCGGCGGCGCGGGTTTCGTCCGCTCCTTCCCAGAGGCTCTCCCTGTCATCGTCGTGGGGAATGTAGTGATCGCCGAACACGACGTCAGGTGGAAGGCCGGTTTCCGGCCTATTTCGGTGCAGCGGCAGCGGTTCCGCCCGGCGGTATGATCCGCATCATGAACGTCGACACCGTGTCGCCAGGCTTGAATGGGCCGGGGACCTGGTTGCTTACCGGCTTCACACTTTGCAGGAACACCGCGATCGCCATGGCATCGTCCGCGGTGAGATGCGCAAGAGCAGGCCAGGGCATGATCGGCGCCAGGGTGCGGCCGTCCGGCCGCTGCCCGGTCTGGATCGCAGCGACGATCTGCTCCGGGGTCCAGTTGCCGATACCGGTCTTCTTGTCGGGCGTGATGTTTGGACCGGGAAAGACGCCGAGGCCAGGTATCTCAAAGCCCACATCCGAGCCGCCAAGAAAGCGCGACATATCGGGTTTGCCGAAGAAGTAGCCGGGCGTGTGGCAGTCGTTGCAGCCGCCGATCGTAACCAGGTATTCGCCACGCGCAATCTGTGCGTCGTCGGCCATGGCGGCGTACGATGGAAGGGCAACGATTGAGGCTGCGAGGAATGCGAGACGAACTGATGTTGGAAACATGGTTTCTTCCCTTCGTTTGTTCTCGGTTTCTCCCACGACCTGGCTTCTCGATGTTCTGCAGCCCCCGACTTGCCTGCGCGGGTCATCCGCTCCTCCCTTTGCCGCCGAGGTGATGGTAAGGAGACTACAGGACCAACAGAAGTGCCAATTCATGGATTCTTGACCAGTCCAATTCCGGTGGGCGCACGTGCCATGGCGGCGGTCGGTGACTTGGGCGCTGCGTTCGGGCGAAACGACTGCCGGCGTTTATGAGCACCCCGCCGGGCATCGCGATCTCAGGGTCGCAATTGCCCGACACATAGGCATCTCTCGAGGGATCAGGGCTTCGGCAGACGACATCATCATCACGAACGGTACGCAGCAGGCGCTCCGAACCACCTCGTTAGCGCGTCAGCGAGCCCCAGCTGAGTCAGGTCTCCCACCCACGCCACATATCCGTCGGGCCGGATCAATATGGCGGTGGGAGCAGTGACCGGCCCGAGTGCCGGAAGCTCCCACGGACCAACGGACTTGGCGTCGACCAGCTGAACCCGATCCGCCCATGGCGTGATGTCGAAGCCGCCGGGCTCACCAAGGTTGAGCAGCACCGGCCGGGCATCGTGCAGCAGGGTGAAGACCCGCAGCGGGCCGTTGGCGGTGACCAGGTCGAGATCGGGCATGCGGCGTCCGAGCAGCTTGTGTCCCTCGCCGAGGTCGTAGTGAATATCCAGACCGAACATCATCGCGGCGAAGCGTCTGCGAGACTCCTCGGTCATGAGGAACTCGGCAATGGTGTCGCGCAGGGCCTTGGTGCGTTCGTCCGGGCGGCGAAGCGCGACATGCGCCATCGAGGTGCGCAGCACGCGGGCAGCGACCGGATGACGCTCGGCGTGGTAGCTATCCAGGAGGCTTTCCGGCGATGTCCGCTTGACCACCTGGGCCAGCTTCCATCCCAGATTCACCGCATCCTGCACGCCGATCTGGAGGCCCTGGGCACCATCCGGGGAATGCACATGTGCGGCGTCGCCGGCGAGCAGCACCCGTCTGTCGCGGTAGGCCGCGGCCTGCCGGGTCATATCGGTGAACCTGGAGATCCACGTGGGACTGTGGACTCCGTAGTCGGTCCCGTAGACGGCGATGAGCGCCTCGCTGAGATCGCGCAGCGTGGGCTCGCTCGCGGGTCCTATCTGCCGTTCGGTCAGCATGACCCCTACCGGCCCGCTATCCGCGTAGACCACTTTGCCGTCGCGGATCTCGTACTCCACCCGGCCGAGGGCATGCATGCCGATGGCGTCATGGCGCATGCCCCATTCCGGGGGCGGTTCGGCCAGCTCGACCTCGGCGATCAGGCTGCTCGTCGTCGCATCCCAGCCCGGGAATTCGATGCCGGCTGCCTTGCGGACCAGACTGCGTCCTCCGTCGCACCCGGCGAGATATTGCGCCCGCAGCGACCGGCCGTCGGACAGCGCGACATCGACGCCGGTGTCGTCCTGCGCGAAACCCGTCACCTCGCGTCCGCGATAGAACGTCACCGCCAGCTCGCCGACCCAGCCGGCCAGTATGCGCTCGATGTGTTTCTGCCAGAGCCCGAGCGAGTAGGGATGGCGGGTGGGAAAGTCGCCGATAGTCCAAAGCGACTCCGGCGAACTGCCCGACCTGGACCACCTGTCCCTCCGAGAGGAACCGGTCGGCGATTCCGCGCTGATCGAGAACCTCGATGGTGCGTGCGTGCAGACCGCCTGCGCGCGAGCCGGGCAGGTCCTGGGTGGCGCGCCGCTCGACAATGGCAACGTCGACGCCCGCCAACGCCAGCTCGCCCGCCAGCATCAGCCCGGTCGGACCTCCTCCGGCAATCACCACCGCGTGCTCGGTCATAGCGGCGCTCCGGTCGGCGCCGCCGCGGCCAGTTCTTCTGCGCTCCTATTCGCGAGCGCCATCTTTGACTGTTGCATATGTTCGGGCCCTCTTTAGTCAGGGCTCCGCATTCTATGGATAAAAAGCAGCCCGCCAATTCTTGAACTTAACTGTTTCGCCTCCAAATACAGGCAAAGAGAGACTCTGACAGCCGTCAGAGCATCAGCCGCCGTTCAACGTCGGCCTGCGACCTTCGCTGAATTCAATCTGTTTTGCGCATCCTGGCATCGATTGACAGCTAATCCATAGCTAGTTATAGATATCCATAATTGATTATGGATTGAGGTGCCGATGGTGGCGGACGTTATTCGGGACAAGCAGCATCTATTCCTCGGCAGCCGCCTGAAACGGCTGGCCGATCAGATGCAAGGCGACGTGACGGTCATGGCGCAGCGTGCCGGCATTCCGATCCAGCCCGGTCAGTATCCGCTTCTCGCGACACTCGACGAGTACGGGCCTCAGACGATCGGACAGCTCGCACAGGCCATGCGGATGAGTCAGCCTGCAATCACCAAGAATGCCGAGCGGCTGGTCGAGGCGGGGCTGATCGAGATCAGCCGGAGCGATGCGGATCGGCGTCAGAAGCTCGTCGCGCTGTCTGCCCTCGGCAGGCGCACATTGGAGATCTCCAAGCGTGAGGTGTGGCCGCTGGTCGAGGCCGCCGTAAAGGAGATCACGGACGACCTCTCGGGTCCGTTGCTGGAGCAGATTGCCCAGCTCGAGGCACGGCTGGCGGCTCGCCCACTGAGCAGCCGCGCGGCCGCCGCTGCCGCTTCCAGACTGACGCGAGCCACGGATGCGGACGTCCCGGCGGTGGCGGCGCTGATGAATTCGGCCTATCGCAGCAGCGGCTCCGATGCGGGCTGGACGACCGAGGCCGACTACATCGAAGGCAATCGGACGAGTGAAGCCATGCTTCGGCAGGATATTGCGGCCAACCCGGAGGCGAGGCTGCTGGTTTGGCGGCAGCCGTCAGACGACGCCCTGCTCGGCTGCGTGTGGGTCGAGCCGGAGGGCGATCATGTCTGGTATCTGGGCTCGCTCAGCATCAACCCGCGCGAGCAAAATAGCGGCCTCGGCCGGAAGCTTCTTGCCGCGGCCGAGGACTGGATCCAGGACCGGGGAGGCCGGGAAATCAGGATGACCGTCGTCAATGTCCGGGACACCTTGATCGCCTGGTATGAGCGGCGCGGCTACACGCTGACGAGCGAAACCGAGCCGTTCCCGTACGATGACAGGTTCGGCATTCCCAAGCGCGCCGATCTCCAATTCGTCGTGCTTCGTAAGCGGCTTTGAGGGCGGTTTGTTGCGCGGCTCAGTAGCCCTACGGCGGCGAATGGGATTCGGTCTATGAGTTCACGACCCTAAACCGGCGCGTCGCTCTTCTGGAAGCGGCGGAAGACGAAAGGCGGCGGGGCTTCTCCCGCCTCCTTGGCGGCCAGCGCGGCGATGCCGGTATTGAATGAGGATTTGAAGCAGGCCGGATCGGCATTTTCGGCGGCGCCGGTGATCGCGAAGGCCTGGCAGCGGCAGCCGCCGAAATCGATCTCGCGAAATTCGCAGCTCCGGCAGGGCTCGCGCATCCAGTCCGTGCCGCGAAAGGCGTTGAACGCCTGCGAGTTCAGCCAGATGTCGCGCAAGGGCCGCTCCCGCACATTGTCGAAGGTAAGGCCCGGAATGCTTTCCGCCGCGTGGCAGGGCAAGACCTTGCCGGACGGCGTGACGTTCAGGAAGCGGCTCGCCCAGCCGCCCATGCAGGGCTTCGGCGTGCGCGCATAATAATCCGGCACGACGAAATCGATCCCCATGACGCCTTTGAGGCGCTCCTGCGCGCGCGCAACGATCTCCGCGCTGCGCATCGTCTGCTCATAGGTCGGGATCAGCGCGGCGCGGTTTTTCAGCGCCCAGCCGTAATATTGCACATGCGCCACTTCCAGCCGGATGGCGCCGAGGCGATCGGCCAGCGCGATGATCGCTTCCAGATTTTCGACATTGTGCCGGTGGATCGGCGCGTTGACGGTGAGCGGCACGCCCAATTCGGCCAGCCACCCGGCGACCGCCATCTTCTTGTCGAAGCCGCCCTTGATCGCGCCGATGCGGTTCGAATTCTCCGGGTCGGCATCCTGAAACGAGATCTGCACATGATCGAGACCGCGCTCGACCAGCCGCTCGAGCCGCGCCCGGTCCAGCGTCACGGCGGCCGTGATCAGGTTGGAATACATTCCAAGGCCGCTCACATGCGCGACGATGTCTTCGAGATCGGTGCGCAAGGTCGGCTCGCCGCCGGAGAGATGCAGCTGCACCACGCCCATTTCGGCGGCCTGGCTGAAGACGTTCCGCCACTCGTCGGTGCTCATCTCCCGGTTGACGCGTTCCAGCTCCAGCGGATTGGAGCAATAGGGGCATTGCAGCGGGCACCGATGGGTCAGCTCCGCCAGCAGCCCTTCCGGCGCACTGGCGCAGACGATCTCTTCTTGGGCGATGGTCTTCTCAAACAGCGTCACGGCTTCGATTGTCCTTGATGTAGCCCCGGTCGGCCAGATCCTGCAGCAGTTCCGTTATGTCGGCCAGGATTTCCGAAGGGGGAGCGTCGTAAGCGCTTGCGAGCTCCTCGGCGATGCCGGTCAGGTCGCGCGCGCCATCGCATAATTGTAACACATCCAGCGCGATTTCGTTCGGCTCGATGATGCGTTCCGGCGCGAGCAGCACCCAGCGCCCGCGCCCCGAATCATGGTGCAGCCGCACATAGCGGGGCAGCATGGGGCGCGTCGCCGCGTCGAGGATGAGCCGCTTTCGGGGCACGGATGTGTCGGCGGCGGCCGGTAATGTGGCGGGATCGTGTTTCATTCGGGACGCTCCGGAAACCCGCGATATTGCGGCAAGCCGTCGGAAATGTCGAACCAGGGCGCCTTGTCGGCGACGTAGATATTCGCAGAAGGCCGCACGCCGGGATCGTCGTCGAGAGGCCCAAGCGGCACGTTGAAATAGTCCGGCTCGTGGTCAAGCACGTGCAGCATCGGCGAACCGCAGACGCGGCAGAAGCCGCGATTCTGGCCTGGAGAGGACGCGTAGAAATTCAGCAGCTCCTCGCCGGAGATCCAGCGAAAATCGGCCCTTCGTACCATCGCACCGGTGCGAAACGCCGCGCCATGCGCCCTTCGGCATGTGTGACAGTGACAGTTGACCACGCCGGCCAGCGGACCGGTGATCATATACTGCACTCCGCCGCACAGGCAGCTTCCACGCATGGCTTTCCCTTACTCCCGCTAGTGCACTGACACATTCACTTCGTTCACGTGCCCGTGCCCTAGCTCTTTTGTTTTGCATCGATTTTACCAAACTCCGGCTGCAGCCTCCGTTTGGATCGATGCACTAGGCTATTTCGGTATGGGCTGCATGGCCTCGAAATTGGGTATGTCAACCGAGGTGACGTCCCAGCCGGCCCTGCTCCTCGTATAGACCACCGCCTCGGGCGTATACCAGTCGCAACTGTCCATGCAGCCGACCGTGACGGCCATGATTCCCGGCCTGCCGGTATTCTCGTTCCAGACCCGGCTGCCGCAGGTCGGGCAGAAATGCCGCGTCACGGTATTGCCGCTCTCCGCCGTCACCGCGAAACTGGTGGTCTTGCCCTGAACCTCGACGTCCGCCGCCTTGAAGAAGGCTTGCGACGTATGGCCGGTTCCGGAGGCGCGCTGGCAATCCCGGCAATGGCATTGCGCCATGCGGACCGGCGCCGAAGTGATCCGATAGCTCACCGCGCCGCAAAGGCATCGGCCCGTGGCAAAGGCTTCGCTGGACATTGACGCTCCTCACCAGCTCCAGGTGCGTGGGACTAAGGCCGTTTCCACATATAGCAAACCATACGGGGCTCAAACAGGGCCCCGCGCGGCAAGAGGCTACTTCCCCGATGCCCGGGGCGGCGCGGCGTCGATCCAGGTCAATTCCGCGGCGATATGAAGGAATATACAACGATCCCGGTCTATTCTCGCATTAAGGATCGGAATAACGTGCACTGGACAGGAACCTCTGCGTGTCGATATGCATCAATTGCGTGTCAATATGTATCAATGATGGGAATCTGGGCGGCATTGCTCGCCGCGGCTGACACAATTAAGGCGCCCCGGTGTGGCGGCGCGCCGCGAAAGCGGCAATTTGAGGCGGTAGCTTGGACCTTCGCATCCGCCAGATTTGAGGGTAGAGTTGGCCGGGGACATGCATTGCGCCTGAAGGGAGGCGAGAGTGGACTATAATAAGATCTTCCAGGATCAGATCGAGAAGGTGCATCGCGAGGGGCGATACCGCGTTTTTGCCGATCTGAAGCGGCGCTGCGGAGCCTATCCGCAGGCTGAGCATTTTCCGAAGCCGAGCGAGCAGAGCAATGGCGGCCCGCGCCCGGTGACGGTGTGGTGCTCGAACGATTATCTGGGCATGAGCCAGCACCCGGTCGTGCGCGCCGCGATGCACGAGGCGATCGACGCCGTCGGCGCGGGCTCGGGCGGCACGCGCAATATTTCCGGCACCACCCATTACCATGTACAGCTCGAGGCCGAGCTTGCCGATCTGCACGGCAAGGAAGCGGCGCTGCTGTTCACCTCCGCCTATGTGGCCAACGACGCGACCCTCTCGACGCTGGTCAAGCTGATACCGGGCACCGTCATCTTTTCCGACGAGAAGAACCATGCCTCGATGATCGCCGGCATCCGCCATGGCGGCGGCGAGAAGCGGATCTGGCGGCATAATGATCCCGAACATCTCGAAGAGCTGCTGGCGGCGTATCCGGCCGAAACGCCGAAGCTGATCGTCTTCGAGTCCGTCTATTCCATGGATGGCCATATCGCGCCGATCAAGGCGATCTGCGATCTGGCCGAGAAATACGGTGCGCTGACCTATCTCGACGAAGTGCATGCGGTCGGCATGTACGGCCCGCGCGGCGGCGGCATCGCCGAGCGCGACGGCGTCATGGACCGCATCGACATCGTCAACGGCACGCTCGCCAAGGGTTTTGGCGTGATGGGCGGCTATATCGCGGCGTCCCAGGCCTGCTGCGACGCCATCCGCTCCTACGCGTCGGGCTTCATCTTCACCACCTCGCTCGCTCCCGCCATCGCGGCCGGCGCGCTGGCCAGCATCCGCCATCTCAAGGTGAGCCAGATCGAGCGGGCGCGGCACCAGGAGCGGGCACGCACCCTCAAGGCCAAGCTCAAGGCGCGCGATTTGCCCGTGATGGACAATCCCAGCCACATCGTGCCGATCCTGGTGGGCGATCCGGTGCACTGCAAGGCGGTGACCGACATGCTGATGCTGCATTACGGCATCTATGTTCAGCCGATCAACTACCCGACCGTCTCGCGCGGCACCGAGCGCATCCGCC
Source organism: uncultured Alphaproteobacteria bacterium (assembly GCA_963842775.1). Taxonomy (GTDB): domain Bacteria; phylum Pseudomonadota; class Alphaproteobacteria; order Rhizobiales; family Rhodomicrobiaceae; genus R-RK-3. Next base: position 191,765 of record CAWJHQ010000005.1, read on the forward strand.
TGACGCCGACGCCGCTGCATACGGACGAGCATATGGACTGGCTCGCCACGGCGCTGAGCGCGCTGTGGGCCCAATGCCCGGTCGGCCAGGGGCGGTTCACGCTGCTCGCGGCGCAGTAGTTTACAGGCGCGGGCAGGTATTGATGCAAAGAGCGCGGGCCATTCAGCCCGCGTTCTGCGTTTTCGGCTGCGACCTTCGAGAGCAGGCCGCTTCAGCCGCCCCGCTCATATCCAAAGCCAGATGAGCACGATCAGGAAGATCCCTGCGGCGACCAGGACCTCGCGCCAATTCTCCGCCCAATCTTCAAACCAGGATACCGTCGTTGCGTCGAAGATTTCGATGATGAGCGAGGCGAGCAACAGGAGGCCGAACAGCCCCAGCACATAAATGCCGATCGGATAATGCAGGCAATTGCAGTCGCTGCTTTCGGCCCACATCAGCCCGATAATGGTGGCGGCAAACAGGAAGGTGATAACCGCCAACAGGCCGAGTGCGACGATCAGACCAAAACGCGCGACATCGGTCAAAGTCATGACAGCCTCTTACATCATGGCGAGAATAGCAGAACCGAAAAATTTATCTGAAATTGTATGGAGTTGAGTTAATATTTCGTTGTCGCAACTGGGCGGGCGCTGAGCATTATTCGCCGTGACTTGTGCCGGTGGAGGCCCGCTTGCACGCCCCGGGTGCAGCCACGATGCTTTGCCGGCCGCTTACGCGGGCGAATTGGGCACCCGGTGGCCCGCAAGCGGGCGCAAGTGCCGGGCGGACGCGAGCTCCAGGCAAGACGCCGCTAAAGCGGATCAGGTTAGATGGATCGATCAGCGCTATAAACTCAGTGTCATCCCCGCGCAAGCGGGATCCAGATAGCCGCCTCAAAGCTGGATGCCGCTTGCGCGGGAATGACCAAGAGAACAAGGCCCGGCGTTTTCAATCGAAGTGATCACGTTCTAGGCATGCTTCCACTTGATCGAGCAGCCGATCGAGGGCGTCTGGTCGCGCGGTCCCTGCCCTGCCTCCGCGATGAGCTTCATCGCCTCGAATAATTCGCGCTTCGCACCCGGAACCGCATTGCGCCCGCCTTCATCCAGGCGCCCGCGATATTGCAGCTCCAGCTTGGCGTTGAAGCCGAAGAAATCGGGGGTGCACACGGCGCCATAGGCCACGCGCCGTTTCCTGCGTCTCGTCATAGAGATAGGGGAAGGGCATGCGATATTGCGCGGCGAAAACCTTCATGTTTTCAAAGGAATCGTCCGGATAGGAGACGGCATCGTTCGCGCTGATCGCGACCGAATGCACGCCGTAGGATGCAAGCTCCGTCGTGTCGCGCACGATACGGTCCATCGCGGAGCGGACATAAGGGCAATGATTGCAGATGAACATCACCAGCGTGCCCTTCGGGCCGCAAATATCGCCGAGGCCGTAGCTCTTCCCATCGGTGGCGGGGAGGCGGAAATCGGGCGCTTTCGAGCCGAGTTCTTCAGTCACTGCGCTTGTCGGCATGGACAGATCCTTTGCGTTTAGCGGAGCTTAAACGGTGAAAGCGGCGCGCTCAAGCCGTCACAAGCAAATCTTAAGCAAATTCAAAAACCCCATTGACGTAACACGGAAATATTTGTCATACTTGGACCACGAGCTACGGAGGTCTAAGAAAATGATCCCGCCGAAGCAGGTTAAGCAGTCTTGATACGTACCATCGACTGTTGGCACGCCAAGACGACGGCCTTTGACAATTCAACTCAATTTAACAGCTTCGTCAGCGCGACTGGTACCAGGAGTATTTATTCGCGCGGGATGAGCGGTAATATCCGGATCCGTCCGGGACGGGCATCGCTGGGAATGTCGGCGAACGCGAGAAAGTCGTCTTGTTAAGGGTGATCACGACAGGAGGATCCTTAGACCAGTCACCTCTGTTCAAACGCGCTTTTGAGAGCTTCGGACTTCCCCTGCTTTAATAGCAGACCCCCCATTGCCCTCTGGAATGAACCAAAGACCTCGCTGACGTCGATGTCAGCGGGGTTTTTGCTGTTTGACATCCTCGGCCGCCGCGTGGACTCTTCGCCCGATATCGAGGGGCAACGGCGCTGTGGGGGTGGGGATGAGGGTGCGTTCAGGCAAGCGAACGAAAGCGGCCATGGTCGCCCTGTTGCTCGGCATGGCTGCCGCTTCGGAGGGCGCCGCCGCCGCGCCGCGCTATCTGTGGCGGGCCGACCCGGATGTGCAAGCCGCCGCGACGCTCTCGGCGAGAATTCCCGCCCCGGCCGGTTTCGAGCGCGTGCCCGCAGCCACCGGGCAGCTTCGCCGAATGGCTGCGCAACCTGCCTCTCAGCCCCGACGGCACGCCCGTGCGCCTCTATGACGGACGGCTGAAATGGTCGCAGGACAGGCATGTCGCGGTGATCGATATCGACACCGGCACGCGAGACCTCCAGCAATGCGCCGACGCCATCATGCGGCTGCGCGCGGAATATCTGCTGGCGAGCGGGCGGGTCCGCGACATCGCGTTCAACGACACGGAGGGCAAGCGCCTCGCCTTTCGCGGCAACCCCGCCGACCGCAAGGCGTTTCAGCGCTACATGATCCAGGTGTTCTCCTATGCGGGGACCTATTCGCTGGAGCGCGAAATGCTCCGCGTCGCGGCGCCGGCCGAGATGCGCATCGGCGATGTCTTCATCAAGGGCGGATTTCCCGGCCATGCCGTTCTCGTCGTCGACATGGCCGCCAATGCCGCCACCGGCGAGCGGCGGTTCCTGCTGGCGCAGAGTTTCATGCCCGCCCAGGACATGCACGTCCTGAAGGACCCCAAATCCCAGGACGGCACGGCGTGGTACAAGATCCCCGCGGCCGGCGGTGAGCTGATCACGCCGGAATGGATTTTCAAGGCCAGCCAATTGCGCCGCTTCAAGGAGTAAGCCTGGCTGGCCTAGCCTCCTGCGCCAGAGCCTTTCCGTTCCGATTGAACCGGAACGGGGCTCTATCTTTTTTGCTTGGTCGCATTTTCGCGACGCAAACCGGCATCCACTTTGCTGGAAAATGCTCTACCCTTGCGTCAACGCATCGAGCTTGGCGAGGATCGCCTGCCCCGCCTGGCCGCCATTGCCTTCCAGCTTCCGGTCGAGCACGAACCGCAAGGCCACCAGATGCGCCCGCACCACCGGCAGCTCCTCGGCGCCGATCTGCCCCTTGATGCCGCGCCAATAGCTGCAGAGCCGTCCGCCAAGCGTCGCCAGCAAGGCGTAGCCGAACAGCCCCGCCTGGCCCTGCAGATCGTGGAACAGACGGTAGAGCTCCTGCGGGAATTGCGGATATTCCGCCGGAGCCTGCTCGTAAGCCGCGATCATCGTCGTGACTTTTTCGCTGTCTTCTTGCGCCTGATCGAGCCAAATCTGCTTCAGCTCTTCCAGTTCCTGACTTGCGTCTGCGGTTATTTGTGTCATCGGATCCGTATCGCTGCCTTCCTGGGAACATCCATAGTGCTGAACAAGCTGTTGAGGTCTTCCTCCGAAACGGGGGCGGGCGCGGCGCGGCGCGGCGGTCGCATGGCATCAAGCTCCGCGGCGCAAGGCGCATCCATCGCGCGAGGGGCATCCTTGACTTCGGGGGTTACAGGCGGCTTGGCGCGTCCGATCAGGCGGACGATCTCGGCGAGCAGATCGCGCTGATCGATGGGTTTGGCGACATAGCCGTTCATGCCTTCGGCGAGATAGCGCTCCCGGTCGCCGCTCATGGCGTCGGCGGTGAGGGCGATGACCGGGACATCTTTCCAGGGCTCGGCCGAGGCGCGGATGCGTCTCAGCGTCTCGATGCCGTCGAGCACCGGCATATGCATGTCGAGCAGCACGATGTCGAACATCTGCTCGGCGAGATGGTCCAGGGCGACCTTGCCATTCTCCGCTTCGGTGACGTGATAGCCCGCCGGGTTGAGGAAAAGCTGGCCGACCCGCCGGTTGAGCGGATGGTCGTCGACGAGCAGAACGCGCTTGGTGCGATAGCCGTCAGCGGCGGCGGCTGCCGGCTCCAGCGGTACCATGGCCGCTGCGATGCTATCCATCAGGGCCGCATCGGCGGCCTCGGCGAGCACGGTCAGCGTGAAGGTCGAGCCCTTGCCCGGCTCGCTCGAAACCATCACCTCGCCGCCCATGAGCTGCGCGAGCTTGCGCGTGATGGCGAGGCCGAGACCGGTGCCGCCGAACCGGCGCGAAATCGAGTTGTCGCCCTGGGTGAACGGCGTGAAGAGGCCCGCCATCGTCTCAGGCGTCCATGCCGATTCCCGTGTCCGAAACGGCAATGGAAAGCCGGGTCGCCTCGGGGAGCGGTTCCGCGCTGACCCGCACCACGACTTCGCCCTGGGCGGTGAATTTGATGGCGTTCGAGACCAGGTTGGAAACGCATTGCCCGAGCCGCGCGGGGTCAAAATGCAGATAGGCCGGCACGTTCTCGTCGACCTCGAGCCGCAGGTCGATGCCTTTTTCCTCGGCGCGCAACTGCCATACCCGCTGCTGTCCCCGCAGCACATGGCGCAGATCCTTGTCGATCGGCGAGAGCTCCATCCGCCCCGCCTCGATCTTGGAGAGATCGAGCACGTCGTCGAGCAGCGCTTTCAGCGCCTTGCCGGACTCCAGGATGGTCTCCACCTGCTCGTATTGCTCGGCCCGCAAATTGCCCTGAACCAGCACCTGCGCCATGCCCAGAATGCCATTGAGGGGCGTTCGGATCTCATGGCTCATATTGGCGAGGAACGCGGATTTCGCCTGATTGGCAGTCTCCGCCTGGCTGCGCGCGGCGAGCAGTTCCTTTTCGCGCTGCGCCAGCTCGGTGATGTCGATCGAGACGGCAACGATCCGGTTGTGGCTCATCGGGTGGTAGGTCGTCTTGAAGATCTTGCCGTCGGGCGCGGTGAAATTGATCGTCCGGCCCGCCATCAGCTCGCCCGTCATCGAGTCCATGAGCCGCAGGATCTCCTCGTCCGGCACATCGGGGATGGATTGCCTGACGACGGAAAAGCAGGCCTCGCGATAGCTGAGGCCGTTTGCGGCGCTCTCGTAGAAGCTCGGGAACGAAGCGAGGCAGACCTGATTGGCCATGATCGGCATAAGATTCTCGTCCAGGATGGAGAAGCCGTTCGGCAGGCAGTCGACGGCTTCCTGCATCAAGACAGCCATTTCATACTCGCTCTGGGCGGCGTCTTCGATCATTCCCTGCTCATGGCGAAGAGGTCGACCGGGCGATCTTGCATGACGTCGGCTAAGATAAGGTTAGATGGGCGTAGACATTCCTATCTATCCAAGCCGCGAGGCAATTCCTCGGCGCCTCCGGGCGGCGCTCGCGGCTTTGAAATCGGCCCTGCGGGCCATCGGATGTCGCGTGCAGGAAGGCGAGCGAGCGCGGGCGAGGCTTAATTCCGCAGCGCAACCGTGCAGACGACCTCATTGCCGCAGCCGAGATAGGTGAGCGAGCTGAACGACAGCGCATTCGCCGTCGCAATGCCGCGCCCATGCGCATGCGTCACCCGTTGCGGGCTTATTTCGAGATAGTCGGTCCAATCGAAGCCGTTGCCGGTATCCTTGATGCGGATTTGAATGGCCCGCCCTTGCGTTTCAAAGGCCAGTTCGGCGAATTTGCTGCTGTGTTCCGGAATGGTGAGCCGGCGCTCGACCTCTTGCTGCCAGCGATTTTCGGCGATGAGTTCGGCCTTCTCGTCATAGGTGATGCCGAGATTGCCGTGCTCCACGGCATTCACCAGCAATTCCAGCAGCCCAGGGCCGACCATTTCCGGGCTCGGACAGCAATTCGCGATGAAAACGGCCAATCCTTTGGCCTCTTCCAATGTCCGGAAGCGGAAACGGCCCTGCTGGAGCAAGGCCTGCACCCGGTAATTCTTGACGATCTCGTCGCGCAGGTTCTTTTTCTCGGCCGCGCCGTCGATCGCCGCGCTGATGATGCCGAGCAATATGATGTCTTCATAGGGCTTCGTCAGGTAGTAATAGGCGCCGGCGCGAATGCCTTCGACGATCTGCTCGCTCGACGCGGCCGCCGTCTGGATGATGACCGGGACATCACGGAGATGGGGCGTGTTCTTGAGCGTGCTCAGCACTTTCATGCCGTCCATGCGCGGCATCATCCGGTCGAGCACGATGGCGTCGACATCGGGATGGTCGGCGAGCATCTGCAGCGCGGTGTCGCCGTCGTCGGCTTCAATCACCTCAAACCCGGCAATGGACAGATAGTCCGCCAGAATTTCGCGGTTCAACGCCTCGTCGTCGACGGTCAGAATTTTCTGCCTAAGCTTCATATTTGATGATCTGTCGCGTGGACATTCGAGTGGGACCTTTGGCGCCGGCCGTGACCGGCATTCTTCCGCCTATTTGATTAAAAGGACCTGAAAGAGCGCACCGCCCGCAGGACGGTTCTCAGCCCAGATTTTACCTTTATGAAGCTCGACGATTTCCTGACAGATCGCGAGGCCCAGCCCTGTGCCGCCCGCGCCTGTCTTGGTCTTGCTGCTTTGCACGAATTTATCGAAAACCATCTTCAGCTCATTCGGAGGAATGCCGATCCCCTGATCCTCGACGGTGCATAAAATTGCCGGAACGCCTTGCTCGGTTTTCGGCATCGGCGATCGTGATCGCGATGGTGCCTCCAACTGGTGAATATTTGATTGCGTTAGAGTACAGATTTATGAAGACTTGTAGAATTTGCTGACGATCACAAAAAACAGACGTATTTGCCGTGCTCGAATGGAGCACGAGATTAATATTTTTTTCAGCTTTCAGCGTTTCGAGTTCAGCGACCGAAAATTGGATGATGTCAAGCAAATCACAGCGCTGAGATCTAAGATTTACTTTTCCGGCCTCCATCCTCGACAGATCCAGAAGGTCATTGAGTAAAAATGACAGGCGTTCCCCAGACATTTTAATATTATTAAGATATTGATAGATTTTCTGCAGATTACCGTTTTGAAGATGCGTCGTGCAGATCTTGGCACAATTGAGGATCACGTGCATCGGTGTCCGCAATTCATGCGAAATGTTCGACAGAAAGTCCGATTTAACCCGGTTGGCGGCCTCGGCGGTCTTGCGCGCCTCCAGAAGATCGGCGGTGCGCTCGGCCACCCGAAGCTCCAGGTTTTCGTTGATGTGCCAGAGCTCGTCCTGAGCATGGACCAGCTCGGCATGCTGGATCTTCAGAAGGTTTGTCTGCTCCGCCACCATGCGCTCGACGATTCCAGCGCGCCGGGCCATGACGCTGAAGAAGGCCCCGAGCAGCACGGTGAACGCCAATCCGGCAAAGAGAACGATCTCCGGCTCCCGGCTCGATACCACGGCCTCGTAGGCCGGCGTGCTGGTCCAGACCAGGGTCCAGTTCTGCTGCATGAGATGCAGTTTCTTGGTGACACGGAAGCCGGGCGTTCTGGACTTTTCGGCGGCCTGGCTGGCGTAGATCAGGCTGCGATCGTCCTCCACGTCACCGTCATAAACTCTGAGATTGAGCTTCGCATCCTGGCTCTGGGTCAGGTCCTTCATGAAATTCTGCCCCACGAAGGGGGCATAGATCCATCCGCGAAACGCAGCCCGGCGCGCCTCGACCGTGTCGAAGGTGGTATCCCGCGCATAGACCGGGTGCAAAAGCAGAAAGCCGGGGCTTCGGGTTTCGTCCTGTACCAGCAACAGGCGTTTGGTGATTGTCTGCTTTCCCGTATCGCGGGCGTGGATGGCCGCGGCTCGCCGGTTTTCGTCGAAGGCGATGTTGAGGCCGACGGCCTGCCTGTTGATTTCGACCGGCTCGATATAGGTGATGACGAAAAGCGGCAGCCTTTCGGTTTGCGGATGAACCGCGAAATCCGCCGGCCCCTCCTGCCGCCTTTCGCTCAGGAATTCCGGCAAATGATCCGGCTTCACATCGGCGATATAGCCGACGCCGTGAATGCCGGGAAAGTTTTCGCGCGCCTTGATCGTGCTCACATAATGGCGCCAGCTTGCATGTGAAACGGCGCCGGTGGCCCGAATGAGCGCCTCGCCCCCAAGCAGCGCCTGCGCGTAGGAGTGCAGCCGGTGCTGCAACGCCTTCTCGCTTTCGAGCGCCAGCGTCTCGAATTCGGTGACATTGGCCTTTTGCTGTTGGTCGGAGATCAGCTTCGAGGCGTAGAATGTCAGACCCAGCGGCAGCATCAGCGTCAGCATCGCCAGGATCGGCAGGGCGGTGACCGTCTTGCCGCGCCAGGTCAGCCGCTCCGGACTGCCGGGCGCGACCAGAACCAAGGGCAGAAAGAGGACGATCCCGAAACTGTCGCCGGCCCACCAGGTCAGCCAGTTTGCGACGATCCGGTCCACCGGCAGGCCCCCCACGAAATAGAGGGTGCTGATCCCGACGGTCGGGGCGATGAGGCAGGCCAGCGGACCGCTCAGTGCAAACAGGATGAGCGTATTTTGCAAGCGCGTCAGCTGCAGCGGCAGACCCATGACACGCACGACGATCCAGCGCCCGACAAGCGCCTGACATGTCGAACCGCAGGCGATCAGGCCGGCGATCAGCAGGGCCTGGCCTGAGAAACCGCCCGCCGCCTCGCCCGGAATGGGGGCGTTGAGAATAAAAGATCCGATGAGGATTCCGGGCCACAAACGTGCCCCGTGCATGATCAGCATGCCCGTGGCTATGCCGGTGGGCGGCCAGATGACGGTGGCATAACCGGGCGGCACCGCGAGCAGCAGCCCCAGTTTTCCCGTGATGAAATAGAGCAGCGCCAGCAGCGCGATCTTGCCGAAAAGCTCGATCCGCTTCGCATCGGGCGCGATTCTGGCTGTGCCTGCGAACGCCATTATGCCGGCAACCGATCGGGCGCGCGGGCGACATATCGGCGGCTGACGGCGGCTTCGTCCTGCATCCAACGCACCTGTGTCCACCCAACATCAACGGGCGGTTTGGGTGGGCGAAGCCGAGATTAGGCGCGAATATTTAAGAAATGGCCCACCGGGAGCGGGCGGCGCAACCCATTCTCTTGTGTGGCAAACAGGCTCGCGGGGGCCCGAAAGACGGCTCCGTGGCCAGAACGGGCTTCGCAGTGGCGCACCGGGTTGCTATATATTGAGGCTGGGTTCTTTCGTGAGAGGCGTTTACCTTGGCTGCTTGGCTGGCAATATTGGCGCTCATCGTCGCGGCTATCGCCCTTGTGGTGTCGAACGATGCCGGCACGATTGCCGGGATGTCCAACGACGGTTTCGCGCGGCTGGCCGCGGGCGCGGCGATCCTTATCTTCCTCGGCGGGGCGGTGACCTCGTCCTATAGGGGCCGCTTCTTCCTGGCGGTCAAGCATCTGGCCGGCTGGGCCACCGTGATGATTTTTCTGGTCGCGCTTTACGCCTATCGCGTCGAACTTGCCATGGTGGCGGACCGGGTGATCGGCGAACTGACCCCGCAAGGCTCCCAGATCAACGTCACCGCGCCTCAGGGCACCGGCCAGGCCGTGCGCATCAAGCGCGGCTGGACCGGACATTTCGTCGCCAATGCCAAGATCAAGGACAAGGGCGTCGAGATGATCGTCGATACCGGCGCCTCGACCGTCGTGCTTCGGCACGAGGATGCGAAAAAGCTCGGAATCAATATGCGCTCCCTGCGCTATACCGTTCCCGTGCAGACCGCGAACGGCTCCTCCTACGCTGCCCGGGTCGAACTGGACAGCATCATGATCGGCAAGGTCGGATTGAAGGGCGTCGAAGCCCTGATCGCCAAGCCGGGAAGCCTGCATCAGAGCCTTCTTGGTATGAGTTTCTTAAGCCGTTTGCGCTCATATGAGTTCGCAGGCGAGTATCTGGAGCTTAGGGGCTGAGGATGACGGGCCGCCGCTGCGTGTGAGGCGCTGGCGGCTCTGTGGGTTGAGGAGCATAAGGGGATGGCATTCCGGGGCGGGATGCGGCGCGCCTTTGGCGAAGCGGGATTGATTTTGGCTTTCGCGGGCGCGGGTGCGATTAGTTTTTATTACTTCGAAGACGTGTACCGCGTCCTGGAGGAGAGCTGGCCGAAGCTGCAGGCGAGCGTCGCCTCCGATGCAAGGGCCGATGGCGGCGCGGGCGGGACGGTTCAGTCCATCGCCTCCCCCTCGGCAGGTGCGCCCGATGCGGTGCACAGCATTCCCGAGCTGCGCTCCTCGCTGACCGGGCTCGACGCCATCGTCGAAAAGATCTCCCGCTCGGGCCGCAAGGTGACGCTCCCGTCGAACGTCTATGGCCATTACATCGTCCAGGCGGAAATAAACCGCGCCAAGGTGGAGTTGCTGACGGACACCGGCGCCACCTATGTCGCGCTCAATTACGAGACGGCGCTGCAACTGGGCCTCAATCAAAGCAATCTGCGCTTTACCAGCCGGTCCAGCACCGCCAACGGCATCGCCCGCGTCGCTCCGGTGACGCTCGATTACATCCGCATCGGCAGCATCGTCGTGCACGACGTCAAAGCCGTCATCGCCGAGCCCGGCAAGATGACGCAAAATCTGCTCGGCATGAGTTTTATCAGCCGTCTCGCCGGGTTCGAGCTGAGCGGCGGCCGGCTCAATATGGAACAATAGCCGGGGAAGCGCGGCAATCCGCGCTGGTTTTTCCCCCACCGACCCAGTATCCCGGTTGCAAATCTTATGACCGACTGGCGACGCTGCCGCCGAGCGGCGCGGCTTTGCGCCATTGAGGATCACCCCCATGTTTCCGACGCCCCGAACCGATCTCACCCCCAACACCGCCGATTTCGAACGCCTGCCCTTCATCAAGCCCACCGGCTTTCGCGAATATGACGCGCGCTGGCTGTTCCCGGAGGAGATCAACCTCATGGGAATGCGGGCGATCGGCCTGGGGCTGGCGACGCTCATGCGCCGCCGGGGCGTGCCGGTCCGGATCGTCACCGGCCACGATTTCCGCTCCTATTCGGCCTCGATCAAGGAAGCGCTGATGATGGGCATGCTGGCGGGGGGCGCGGAGGTGTTCGACATCGGCCTCGCTCTGTCGCCGATGGCCTATTTCGCCCAGTTCGAGCTGGAGGTCGAAGGCGTCGCCATGGTCACCGCCAGCCACAACGACAATGGCTGGACCGGCATCAAGATGGGCCTGTCGCGCCCGCTCACCTTCGGCCCGGATGAAATGCTCGCCTTGAAGGAGATCGTCCTCGGCGGCGCGTTCGAGATGCCGGGCGGCGGCAAATATCATTTCGTCGCCGATCTGGCCGAGCGCTACATGGCCGACCTGACCAACCGCCCGAAGCTGAAACGCCGGCCGAAGGTCGTCTGCCGCCTGCGGCAACGGCACCGCCGGCGCTTTCGCCCCGCAAGTGCTGGAAACGATCGGCTGCGAGGTCATCCCGCTGCATTGCGAGCTGGACCACAGCTTCCCGAATTACAATCCCAACCCCGAGGCCATGGCGATGCTGCATGACCTCAGCGCGGCGGTGCGCGAACATGGCGCCGATGTCGGCCTCGCCTTCGACGGCGACGGCGACCGCTGCGGCGTCGTCGACAATGAGGGCCGCGAGATTTTCGCCGACCGCGTCGGGGTGATGCTGGCGCGCGATATTTCCACCCTGCACAAAGGCGCCAAATTCGTCGTCGACGTGAAATCGACGGGCCTGTTCCTCACCGACCCGGTGCTGCTGGCCAACGGCGCCACGACCGATTATTGGAAGACCGGCCACTCCTACATCAAGCGCTACAGCCACGAAACCGGCGCGCTGGTCGGCTTCGAGAAATCCGGCCATTTCTTCTTCAATCCGCCGCTCGGGCGCGGCTATGACGACGGCCTGATTTCCGGCGCTCGCCGTCCTCGACATGCTCGACCGCAATCCGGGCAAGACGCTCGCCGAACTGGAGCGCGACGCTGCCCAAGACCTGGCAATCGCCGACCATGTCGCCCCATTGCGGCGATGAGGTCAAATACGGGGTGGTCGACCGGGTCATCGCCCATTTCAAGGCGATCGCGGGCAAGCGGCGCCGCGCTGGCGGGGCAGAACATCCGCGACCTGATCACGGTCAACGGCATCCGCATCGTGCTGGAGGACGGCACATGGGGTCTGGTGCGCGCCTCCTCGAACAAACCCGAGCTGGTGGTGGTGGTGGAAAGCCCGACGGCGGAGGCGAATATGCGCGCCATTTTCGCCGAGATCGACGCGCATTTGCAGACCTATCCGGAGGTCGGGGCCTATAATCAGAAGATCTGACCCGTCATCCTGTTAAGATAGTCGCATGGTTATTAACGCGAATCGGCGTAAAGGCTTTCCTGTTGCGCCAATTCGCCCTAAAAAGCGTGTTACGCCCTGTTTTGAGACGCTGCGCGCCGCGCGAGTTTGGACCGCAAAAGCCAAATGATTTGGCAAGAAATCCTGATCGTCCTTCTCCTCATCCTGCTGAACGGCTTTTTTGCCCTGTCGGAATTGGCGGTGGTATCGTCGCGCCGGGGGCGGCTGCAGCAATATGCGCTGGAAGGGCGCAGCGGCGCGTCCACGGCGCTCAAGCTGTCCGAAGATCCGACCGGCTTTCTCTCCTCGGTCCAGGTCGGCATCACCCTCATCGCCATTCTCTCCGGCGCTTACGGCGAGGCCGCGCTGGCTGCGCCGCTCGCGGTGGCCCTGGAAGGCTGGCCCTATGTCGGCCAGTACGCCAGTTCGCGTTTCCACGGCGATCGTCATCATGGCCATCGCCTTCGTGTCGCTGATCGCGGGCGAGCTGGTGCCCAAGCGCCTTGCGCTTCGCAATCCGGAGCGGCTTGCCTGTGTCGTCGCCCCGCCGATGCTGCTCCTGTCAAAGGTGGCGCATCCGGTCATCTGGCTGCTCCGCAAGGTCACGGATCTGGTGGTGAGGCTGTTCGCCGCGCCGTCTCTGGAAGACCCGCGCATGACCGAGGAGGAGGTCAAGACGCTGATCGCCGAAGGGACGGAGGCCGGCGTTTTCGAACCCGCCGAGAAGGACATGCTCGAAGGCGTGCTTCGCGTCGCCGACCGCTCGGTCCGCTCCATCATGACGCCGCGCCCCGATGTCGTCTGGCTCGATCTCGACGACGATATCGAGACCTCCTATAGCGTCATCGCCGATAGCGGCCATTCCCGCTTCCCGGTGGCGCGGGGCGACGTCGACAACATCATCGGCATCGTTCATTCCAAGGATCTGCTGGACCAGACCAGACGCGGCGGCTCGATCGACATGAAAAGCGTCGCGCGCGATCCCGTCTACATCCACGAAGGCACGCCCGTGCTGAAGCTGCTGGAAAGTTTCCGGGCGACGACCGTGCATATGGCGGTGGTGCTGGACGAGCACGGCACGGTGCAGGGCATCGTCACGCCCACCGACATATTGGTGGCCATCGCCGGCGATCTTCCCGAACGCGAGGGCGACGACGAGCCGAGCGCGGTCATGCGCGCCGACGGCTCGTGGCTGCTGGACGGTCAGATGCCGGTCTATGAGGTCGAGCGCACGCTGGAGATCAGGGGTTTGAGCATCCGCGAGCATGAATATACGACGCTGGCCGGCTTCGTGCTGTCGGAGCTCGGGCATATTCCGGTGCCGGGCGAGACCTTCGACTGGGGTAAATGGCGTTTCGAGGTCATCGATCTGGACGGCCGCAGGATCGATAAGGTGCTGGCGATCAGCCGGCGGAGCGCCGCCTGATTTGGAGCATGCAGCTGATCCGCAAAAGTGGATGCAAGTGCTACAGCAGATCATGCCGGTTCCCGCGCATGACCGCAAGTGGCCGGTTTTGCGATAAGATCATGCTCAAGCAAAAGTTTCATATCGAGCGAGGACACGGGAATGAGCAAAATTGCATGGATCGGTCTCGGCGTGATGGGCTTCCCGATGGCGGGGCACATCCGGACCAAGGGCGGCTACGATCTCACCGTCTATAACCGCACGGCGGCGAAGGCGCAGGAATGGGCGGCCAAATTCGGCGGCCGGACGGCGGCAACGCCCGCCGAGGCGGCGCGCGACGCCGATTTCGTGTTCTCATGCGTCGGCAATGACAACGATCTGCGCGCGGTGACCACCGGTCCCGGCGGCGCTTTCGAAGGCGCTGAAATCCGGCGCGGTCTTCATCGACAACACCACCGCCTCCGCCGACGTCGCGCGCGAGCTTTACGCGGCCGCGCAAAGCAAGGGCGCGGGCTTCCTGGACGCGCCGGTATCGGGCGGCCAGGCGGGCGCGGAGAACGGCGCGCTGACGGTCATGGTCGGCGGCGACGCCGAGATCTACGCCAAGGCCGAGCCGATCATCGCGCATTACGCAAAGGCCTCGAAGCTGCTCGGCCCGGCGGGCTCGGGCCAGCTCACCAAGATGGTCAACCAGATCTGCATCGCCGGGCTGGTCCAGGGCCTCGCCGAAGGCATTCATTTCGCGCAGAAATCCGGGCTCGACGTCGCCGCCGTGATCGACACCATCTCCAAGGGCGCCGCGCAATCCTGGCAGATGGACAACCGCTGGAAGACGATGAACGACGGCAAGTTCGATTACGGTTTCGCGGTGGACTGGATGCGCAAGGATCTCTCGATCTGCCTCGACGAGGCGCGCCGCAACGGCGCACATCTGCCGGCCACCGCGCTCGTCGATCAGTTCTATTCCGAGGTCCAGAAGATGGGCGGCAAGCGCTGGGATACGTCCAGCCTGATCGCCCGGCTCAACCGCTCCTGACGGCGCGCGCTGCGCCCACGTCTCACGTCGTCCCGGACGCCGCAAAGCGGCGAGCCGGGTCCCACTCGCATCGCCGCGATTCTACCCCACGATGTTAGGCAAATAGGCCCCGGCTCGACAGGCCGGGGCGACGCTGAAGACGCAGCACTGTTTTGATCCGCGGCGGGCACAGCAGATCTCAGCGCCGAGCCACGCTGGCGATGGCCAGTCCGGCCAGGACCAATCCCGCGCCCGCCGCCTCGATCGGTCCCATGGCTTCGTCGAAGATGGCCCATGCGGCGATCGTGGCGACCAGCGGCTGGGTGAGCAGCAGGATCGAGGCGAGGCCGACCGGCGCCTCGCGCATCCCGAAGGCGACCAGCCCCTGCCCGAACACATGCGCGATAAAGCCCAGCGCGATCAGAACGCCCCAGCCATAGGCGGTTGACGGCAGCATCTGCTCGCCGATCAGGGCGGCGGCCGCGAACATCGCCACCGCGCCGACCACCGACGACCAGACCATGATCGAAAGCGTATCGTGTTCGCGCCGCGCCTGCTTCACGGCGACCAGATACAGCGCGTAGCCGATCATCGCGAGGAGTGCGAGGCCGTTGCCGGCCAGCGTGCCGCCGCCATCGGCGCGCGTCACCGTCATCAGGGCCGCCCCGCTGAGCGCGGCGATCAGGGCGAGGGCCTTGGCCGGACCGAAGCGCTCGCCGAACAGCAGGAACCCCGCCGCGAGCGCGACCATCGGCGCGAGATTGACGATCAGCGTGGCATGCGCGACCGAGGTCAGTCTGAGCGACCAATTATACAGCCCCGTATCGATGGCGAAGAACAGCCCGGCGAGCACCAGCATCGTCCAACCGCTCGATCGCAGACGAACGCCACCGACATTTCCGGCCATGCGCATGAATGGCCATAAGGCCACCGCCGCAATCAGCAGGCGCCAGGCGCCCGTCGCAATCGGATCGATCTCGCTGACGCCGCACCAGAATGCCGGAAAACCCGGTCAGCGAACCGCCAAAGGCAATGATGAGCAGCGGAACGGCCGATTGCACCTTGACGGGCGCCGGGTAGGTGACTGCGATTGACATAAACTTGGTGTCTCCGGGGAGTGCGGCTGCATCAAAACGACGGCAAGGCGCTCACAAACGAGCGAGGCGGATGCGCCAGGCTCTAGTAAGATGGGGGCAATTGTGTCATCATGGAAACGACTAATTCTGATGTTCAGTATTGGAAACCGTGATGATCGATCTGGATCCAGCCTGCTTGCGCGCCTTCATCGCCGTCACCGAGGCGGGCGGCTTCACCCGCGCCGGCATCAAGCTCAACCGCACGCAATCCGCCATCAGCATGCAGGTGCGGCGCCTGGAGGAGCTGCTCGGCACCAAGCTGATCGAGGACCGCAAAAAGGCGACGCTCACCGCCGCGGGCGAGCGCATCGTCGAGCATGCGCGCCGCGTGCTGGCGCTCAATGACGAGATGGTCGGCCGCGCCAAGGGCGCCGACATCGCCGGCCGGGTGCGGATCGGCACGCCGGACGATTACGTCTCCTTCTTCCTGCCGACCATCCTGCGCCGCCTGTCCATCACGCACCCGCTGGTCGAAGTGGAAGTGCGCTGCAACATGTCGACCGACCTGATGCCGGCGGTCGATCGCGGCATTCTCGACCTCGCCATCATCAGCCGCGGCCTCGGCACGGATCACGGGATCAGCTTGCGCCGCGAGCCGCTGATCTGGGCGGCGACCGACGAGGCGCTGGCCCGGCGGCGTCCCTTGCCGCTGGCGCTGTTCTCGCCCGGATGCCGGTTCCGCGAGGCGACGCTCACCAGCCTGGACGAGGCCGGCATCCCCTATCGCGTCGCCTATGAAAGCCCCAGCATCGCCAGCATCGGCGCGGCAGTCTGCGAAGGGCTGGCGATCACCGCCATGGCCCGCATCTCGCTCATGCCCACGATGAAGGTGCTCGACGGCATTCACGGCCTGCCGCCTTTGCCGGACGTGGAAATCGCCCTTTACGGTCCGCGCGGCATCGCCTCACCGGCGGCTCAGGCGGTCAAGACGACGCTGCTGACGGCGCTGGCCTGCGCCGTGCCGGAAAAGCGCGCCGCGGCTTGATCGAGCTAAGCGGCGCGGACTGACAAGCCGGCAGCGCCTGTCATGGGGCGGTAACGGGCTCCCGCTCACGAGACGGCGACAGCGACAATGCGGTGGGAGCGGAGCTGTCCGTTTCCACGGCGGTCCGCCCCGATTGCGGCCCCGTTCCTCTTTATCCTATCGCCGTGTCGTTTCCACAGCTGCTGGCTGCAATATGTTCTCGGCGACATACCGGCCGATCTTACGCCCCATATCCTGGCCCACCTGAGTGGAGAACCGGTAGTGGAAGCCGGCACAGATACGCGCTTCCGCCACCTCATCGCTGATCGCCCGCAGGTTGGTCCAACGATGGGTGACACCGGGCGCTGTCGGGCTGGTCGACGCCACTTCGGGGATTTCAGTGCTGCCGAACACCGCTTCGCCCACGGATTCGAGCGCCGCCGACACGATGCAATGCGCACAAGGGTATTCGGGGTGCATCGGCGTGTCGCCGAGCGGCTGCCAGGTGGCTTCCCGTTCGGTTGCCGGATTTTCGTCGATGTCACCGTTGCGAATGGCTGTGACCGGCCTCCAGAATTCATAGTGATATTTGGCATCGAACACGGCGATATAAGCGTCCTTCCGTGCGACCGAGACGAGGGCAAGGAACCGGGCATTGTCAACAATATCGAGCTTTTTCGCGGCGGCGATCTGACGGACAGTCGGGTAATAGGCAATCGGGCCGGTTGCCAGCCAGAAGCGCGCATTCTCCGTCTGCTGGGGAGATCGCTTGGTACTGTTGCGGGCGCCGAGACTTCTTGATTTCATTGTAGTCGGCCGCCCATTGCTCGCTCGTCAAGGCGATCGGGGGTTGCGGCCGAAAGTGGGACGGGCTTGGAATGGCGAACGGCTTGAGTTGTGGCCACATGGAAGCGACCGTCATCGGCGTTGGGATATAGCCTCCGGGCTTGGTCTTGGGCCGATAGCTGTCCGGGGCAGCCGAACCATCCCCGGCTCGTGCCGCAATGACGGCGGCGGCAACCGCCTCGCCCAGCGCGATCGCTTGCGATTTCGCCTCATCGTTCGGGATGGCCTCCAGATAGGCTGCCAGTTGGACTTTGAAGGTCCCGACAGGCGGTGCGTAGAGGCTTTCCAGGACCGTTCCCGCTGCGGCCGCGGCGGCCGCTTCCTTTGGTAAAGCCGGGAAGGCCTTCGGCTGGCTAAGATATGGGCGATAGCGCGGCTCGATAGCGTTGACGGCATCGAACATAGCGACGTGCATCATGGCCATCGCCCGTTCGGCTTGAGCCGCCGGCACGGTCTTTTCGGCCATGAACGCGACTGCTTTTTCGTTCCAATCGGAAATCACGTCGGCGGACAGCCGGCGTTGCCGGCGCCATCAACGCGGCAGCAATGAACAGTTTGCGAAGATTTAGCATTGTCTCCTCCAGGGGTGACGCGTTTATCACAACGTCACAGAGGGCGCCTGCCATCTGAAGTCTTGGAGGGTATCAAGCGCCATCTTTGACGCTGCTTGTGTCTACCGTAGTGGAAAGCAAATTTTTTGCATCCCCCAAGTGGGTGATTTTTTATGATCTATGATCGTGCTCGAAATAATATTGTTGGCTACTCCGCATCACCCTGCCGGAGCCTTCTCAAGCGCTCAGCCCGTGCTCCTGCGCTTCGAGCACATGACCCGCGAGATAGAGCGAGCCGGTGATCAGCACGCGCACAGGCTCCTTCGATTCGCGGAAGCTGAGTTCGAGCGCCTGGCGCAGACTGGCGGCGGGCTCGGCGAAGAAGCCCTTATAGCGGGCCATCGCGCACAGTTCCTGCGCCGTATAGGCGTTGGGCTGGCCGGGAATGTCGACAGTGGCGATGAAGCTGGCCAGATTCTCGAAATGCTCGATGAACGCGCCCGCATTCTTGGTGGACATCATGCCCATGATGAGATGCAGCGGCCGCGAGACCCGGTCCTCGAGATCGGCGATGGCGCGCGCCAGCACCTCTCCGGCGGCGGGATTATGGCCGCCATCGAGCCAGATTTCGGAGCCGGGCGGCAATAGCTCGTGCAGCGCGCCGCGCGCCAGCCGTTCCATCCGCGCCGGCCAGACAGCCGTTGCGAGCCCCTTGCCGAGATGCTGCTCGGTGATATCGATACCGTCCAGCGCGCGGGCGGCGGCGATGGCCATCCCCGCATTGCCGATCTGATGGCCTCCGGCGAGGCGCGGCAAAGGCAGATCCAGCAATTCGCGCCCATCCTGGAACACCAGGCGGCCATGCTGCTCATAGGCGTCCCATTGCTCGCCCGCAATGAGGAGCGGCGCACCGGCCGCGCGGGCCTTCATCTTGATGACCCCGAGCGCGATATCGCTCTGCCGCGACACGATGCAAGGGCAGCCGGACTTCAGAATGCCGGCCTTTTCGCCCGCGATCGCTTCGATGGTCTCGCCGAGAAACGACGTGTGGTCGATCGAGACGGGCGTGATCGCCGTCAGCCGGGGGCGGTCGAGAACATTGGTCGCATCGAGCCGCCCGCCGAGGCCGGTCTCCAGCAGCACCATATCGGCGGGGTGCTCGGCGAAGGCCAGGAAAGCAGCCGCCGTGGTGATCTCGAAAAAGGTGATCGGCTGGCCGTCATTTGCCGCTTCGGCGCGGGTCAGCACGTCATGCAGCGCCCGCTCGCCGATCGGCTGCCCGCCATTTTGTCCGGCGAGCACGATGCGCTCATTGAAGCGGCGCAGATGCGGCGAGGTGAAGACATGCACGCGCAAGCCCGCCGCTTCGAGAATGGCGCGCAGGAAGGCGACAAACGAGCCCTTGCCGTTGGTGCCGGCGACGTGGATCGCGGGCGGCATGGCCTTGTGCGGGTCGCCGAGGGCGGCGAGCAGGCGGACGACGCGGTCCAGCGACAGATCGATGGATTTCGGATGCAGCTGCTCGAACCGCGCAAGCAGTTCGGCGGTGCCGGTCGGGGAGGTGGTCATTGCGGTCGGCCCCCTTCCGGGAAAAGGCGAAGCGGAAATGGCGCGAAGAGCCGGGTCGGCGCCTCCGCCGCGCGTGGAGGGAATGCTGTGCTCATCTATTCGGCCGCGGCCTTTTCCGGCGCGGGCAACGCGATGCTGCCCGCATCGGCGCCGCCACTGTCATTCGCGGCTTGCTGCGGGCCTTCGCTTGGGGTCAGCCGGACAGGGTTGTCGACGACGATGCGCGGCTGATCGCCGGCCACGATCGGCTCGGCCGGTGTCCGGTCGGGCTCCACCCGGCGCTTCAGCTCGCGGCGTTCCATCAGGAGGCTGCAAAGACGGCTGAGCGTCTCGCGCAGCTGATGGCGGTGCACCACGATATCGACCATGCCGTGCTCGAGCAGATATTCGGCGCGCTGGAAGCCGTCCGGCAGTTTCTCGCGGATGGTCTGTTCGATGACGCGCGGGCCGGCAAAGCCGATGAGCGCGCCCGGCTCCGCGATGTGAATATCGCCCAGCATGGCATAGGAGGCGGTGACGCCGCCGGTGGTCGGGTGTGTCAGCACGACGATATAAGGCAGCCGCGCCTCGCGCAGCTTTTGCACCGCCACCGTCGAGCGCGGCATCTGCATCAGGGAGAACATGCCCTCCTGCATCCGCGCGCCGCCGGACGCGGCGAACAGGACATAGGGCAATTCCCGCTCCACGGCTTTCAGCATCGTGCTGACGATGGCCTCGCCCGCCGCCATGCCGAGCGAACCGCCCATGAAGGAGAAATCCTGCACGGCCGCGACGATCTCCTGGCCGTCCAGCGTGCCGATGCCGCCCAGCACCGCGTCTTCCAGGCCGCTCTTGCTCTTTGCGTCCTTCAGCCGGTCGATATAGCGGCGCTCGTCCCTGAATTTCAGCGGATCGAGCGGCACGTCGGGCGTCGCGATTTTTTCGAACTTGCCTTCGTCGAAGATGGATTTCAGGCGCGCGTCAGCCCCCATGCGCAGATGGTAGTTCGAGCCCGGAATGACGTGCTGATTGGCCTCGACATCCTTGTAGAAGACCATCTGCCCGGTTTCGGGACATTTCACCCAAAGATTCTCCGGGACCTCCCGCTTATGCCAGAAGTCGCGTATCTTGGGGCGGACGACGTTATTGATCCAGTTCACTTCAAAACGCCTCTAACGCTGATACCCTCGATCAGGTAGTTTGGGCCGCCATAGGCACCGGTCGCCGGACCAGCCCTCGCGCAAGCCGCGACACAAGCGACGTTACGCCTGCAATAGTAGATGGTGTCGCGGAACCGTCTTTGTCCAGACCTTCCGCGACGGCATTCACCAACGCTGTACCCACGACGACGCCGTCGGCATAAGCGCCGATGGCCTCGACCTGCTCCGGTGACTTGACGCCGAAGCCCACGCACACCGGCAAGGCGGTCTGCCTCTTGATGCGCGCCACATTTGCCTCGACCGCGGCGATGTCGGGCGCCCGCGTGCCGGTAATTCCGGCTATCGAAACATAATAGACGAAGCCGCTGGTATTGGCGAGTACGGCGGGCAGGCGCTTATCGTCCGTCGTGGGCGTGGCCAGCCGGATGAAGTTCAGCCCGGCCTCGATGGCGGGCAGGCAAAGCTCATTGTCCTCTTCGGGAGGCACGTCCACGATGATGAGCCCGTCGACGCCCGCATCGACCGCGTCGCGCAGGAATGCCGCATTGCCGTAGATGTAGATCGGATTGTAATAGCCCATCAGGATGATCGGCGTCGCGCTATCGCTCTCGCGGAAGGCGCGGACCATGGCGAGCGTCTTGCTCAGCGTCATGCCGCCTTTGAGGGCGCGGATCGATCCGGCCTGGATCGCCGGGCCGTCGGCCATCGGATCGGAAAACGGCATTCCCAGCTCGATGATGTCGGCGCCGGCGGCGGGCATGGCGCGGAGCAGGTCGAGCGAGGTCTGATAGTCGGGATCGCCGGCCGTGATGAAGGTCACGAGGGCCGGGCGGCCTTCGGTGGTCTTCAGCCTCGCAAATGTCTCGTCGATCCTGGTGCGCGGCACCGATGGCTCCTCTTCTGGCCGATGCCAGTCTGAACTCTGAGCTTCGCGCATCATTTCCCTTCCGGAATGATGCCTACATTTCCATCCCGAGATGATCCGCGACGGCGAAGATGTCCTTGTCGCCTCTGCCGCACATATTCATCACCAGAAGGTTCTCTTTCGTTAAAGTCGGCGCCAGTTTCGTCACATAGGCAAGCGCATGCGCCGGTTCCAATGCC
Source organism: uncultured Alphaproteobacteria bacterium (assembly GCA_963842775.1). GTDB lineage: Bacteria > Pseudomonadota > Alphaproteobacteria > Rhizobiales > Rhodomicrobiaceae > R-RK-3. The sequence goes on from CAWJHQ010000005.1 coordinate 213,701, forward strand.
GGAATGATGCCCTCCAGCTTCGTGCAGAGCTGGAATGCATCGAGCGCCTCCCGGTCGGTCGCGGAAACATACGTCACGCGGCCAGTGTCGCGAAGCCAGGCATGTTCCGGACCGACGCCCGGATAGTCGAGGCCAGCCGAAATCGAGTGGCCTTCGAGGATCTGCCCATCCTCATTTTGCAGAAGATATGTGCGATTTCCATGGAGAACGCCCGGTCGTCCACCATTCATCGACGCGGCGTGGCCATTCGGCACTTCCAGGCCGTGTCCACCGGCCTCCACGCCATAGATCTGCACCTGGCGGTCGTCGAGGAAATCGTGGAACAGGCCCATGGCGTTCGAGCCGCCGCCGATGCAGGCGACCAGCGTATCGGGCAGGCGTCCCTCGCGCTCCAGCATCTGCTGGCGCACTTCCCGGCCGATGATCGACTGGAAATCGCGCACCATCGCCGGATAGGGGTGCGGCCCCGCGACGGTGCCGATGATGTAGAAGGTGTTCTCCACATTCGCCACCCAGTCGCGCAGGGCGTCGTTCATGGCGTCCTTGAGCGTGCCGTTGCCCGACGTGACGGCCTTCACCTCCGCGCCGAGCAGCTTCATGCGGAAGACGTTGGGCTTCTGCCGCTCGATGTCGGTCGCGCCCATATAGACGACGCAAGGGAGCCCGAAACGCGCCGCGACCGTCGCCACCGCGACGCCATGCTGGCCCGCGCCGGTCTCGGCGATGATGCGCGTTTTCGCCATGCGGCGGGCAAGCTGGATCTGGCCGAGGCAATTATTGATCTTGTGCGAGCCGGTGTGGTTGAGCTCGTCGCGCTTGAAATAGATTTTTGCGCCGCCGCAATGCTCGGTCAGCCGTTCGGCGAAATAGAGCGGGCTGGGACGGCCGGAATAATGCGCGTTGAGCTGGTCCAGTTCGGCCTGGAAGCTCGGGTCGCGCTTGGCCGTCTCATAGGCCTCTTCCAGCTCCAGGATGAGCGGCATCAGCGTCTCGGCGACGAAGCGGCCGCCATAAAGGCCGAAATGGCCGCTCTCGTCGGGGCCGGTGCGGAAGCTGTTCGGCGCGGTTTCGCTGAGGTTAGCCATTGGCGATCCCTTCCAGGGCGGCAGCCCGGCTTGCCTCGACGAATTGCCGGATCAGCGCGGCATCCTTTTCGCCGGGAGACGTTTCGACCCCGGACGATACATCGACGATCGCCGCGCCGGTGAGCGCGATGGCTTCGGCGACATTGGCGGCATTCAGGCCGCCGGACAGCATGAAACGCTTCGCCGCGCAAATGCGCAAGCAGGTGCCAGTCGAAGGGAAGACCATTGCCGCCGGGACGCGCCGCCAGGCGCGGCGCCTTGGCGTCGAACAGGATGAGGTCGGCGGCGCCGTCATAAGCGGCGGCGCGGTCCGCATCGCCCTCGCGCTCGACGCTGATCGCCTTGATGACCGGGCGGCCGGTCCGCCGGCGGATTTCGGCGGCGCGCTCCGGCGTTTCGCCGCCGTGAAGCTGGATCATGTCCGGATCGGCGGCGGCGATAATGGCATCGATTTCGGCGTCGCTGGCGTCGACGGTCAGCGCGACGCTCTTGATGCGGCCGCGGCCGGCCTGGCTCAGCCGCGTTGCGTCGGAATGCGCGATATTGCGGGGACTGGGCGGGAAAAACACCATGCCGTAATAGCTCGCGCCCGCGGCGATGGCCGCTTCGAGATGCTCGAGCGTCTTCAATCCGCAGATTTTTACTTCGGCGCTCAACGACGCACCCGCCCCTGCCCAATCGATAAGAGAGAACGCTATATCAAGTGCGGTGCAGCATTTGCAAGCACCACAGTTATTTTCACAGGCGTATTGACTGATATCCTGCGCCTAGAACATGCCGTTCGGATTGGCGCTTCTTTGTGGCATCACCTGCACAACGTCCCAATGTTCGACGATCTTGCCGTCGTCATTAAGGCGGAAAATGTCGACCGAGGCGAAATGCTGCTCGCCCGGCCATTCCTGCAGGCAATGCAGGATCACGTGATTGCCTTCGGCGAAGGCGCGCTTCACCGTGATGCGCTTGCGGGGATGCTCGCGCGCCATTTGCTCATAGAACGTGATGAAGCCCTGCTTGCCGGTCTCGATGTTCGGATTATGCTGAATGAATTCATCGCCGACATAGCGCTCGACCGCGTCGTGGATTTCGTTCTGATTGAAAACCAGATCGTAGAAGGTGACGACGTTTTTTTTTCGGATATCAGTTTCAGGCATCTGGCAGACCATTTCTTGTTCTTGCGCCGATTACCGCTTTGATGCGGGATCGCGGGATATGCGGGCTGTCACTTCGATCTCGAACTTCATTCGCGGATCGGCAAGGCCGGCTTCGATCATCGTCGCCGCTGGCCTTACGTCACCGAATGCCTGCCGCAATGCCGGCCAGCACGCCGCAAAATCCTCGCGGCGGGGCAGAATATAGACGACCCGCACAATGTCGGCGATCGTGGCGCCCGCCTGGGCAAGCGCCGCCTCGACATTGCGCAGCGCCTGTTCGCATTGCGGGACGATATCGGGCGAGACCGTCATCGTCTCATAGTCGAAACCGGTCGTCCCGGAAACGAAAACCCAATCGCCGTCAACAACCGCGCGCGAATAGCCGATCTCCGCCTCGAATGTGGAGCCCGACGAAATAAGGCGTCTGGTCACTGTTGCTGTTACCGGGCTAGTGCATCGATCCAAACGGAGGCTGGAGCAGGAGTTTGGAAAAATTGATGCAAACGAAGTGAATGTGTCGGTGCACTAGTGAATGAGAGGGCGTTCCTGCTGCACGTCCGCCTGGGCCGCGAAGGCGCGGATCTGGGGCGCGCGTTCCATCACGCGGAGGTGGCGGGTGAGCCGCTCATTTTCCTTCTTCAGCTCGAACACCTCATGCGCCCGGCGTTTCGCCGCGTTGCGCCAGCGCCCCTGCCCGAACCACGCCGCCAGGGCGCCGATGACGAATCCCGCCATCAATGCGCCGAACAGATAGATGAACAGGGGGGCTTCAAAGGAGAAGGTGCTGTCCGTCCCCTTTACGGGATCGAGAACAAACGGCACGAGATGGCGGTTGGCCACCGCGAACGCCACCGCGACGATGGCGACGACGAACAGAATAAGATTACGCAGCGATCGCATTTGCAGCTCCAACGCTTATGAGCGGGTCAAGCTTTCTTCTTCTTGTTCTTCGCTTTAGGCGCCGATTTTACCTTAGATTTCGTTTCAGAAATCATTATTCATCCGCAGGCGCAATTCCTTGCCAGTTTTGAAGTAGGGAATGTACTTCTCCTCGACGAACACCTGCTCCCCGGTGCGCGGGTTGCGGCCCGATCTGGCCGGACGCCGCTTCACCGAAAAAGCGCCAAATCCGCGCAGCTCGACCCGCTCTCCGCGAGCCAGTGACGTAATAATTTCGTCAAATATCACGTTAACGATGATCTCAACGTCACGCTGAAATAAATGCGGATTTTCCGCCGCGATCTTTTCGATCAGCTCCGATTTGATCATAATTGCCCATTCCGCTAAGGCGATCTACTTGTGTTTATTATTGTTTTTCAGGGTGCCAAAGCGAAAAGAAGCCGTCAAGATGGTTAAATTGAGTGCCATTGGCTAAAATCTCGGCAGACTGCTGTACGAATGATGCAAAAAACGCCGCCATGCTGCGCGCCAGGGCATGCATCTGGAACGGGCTGGATGCGTTCTCCGGCTCCCGGTCGACAACCCTCAAACCCTTCGTGACGCCGCGCTTTTCCTCAAGCCATTTCAATGCGTTAGTCTCATCGCCAAGCTCGTCCACGAGGCCGATCTGGAGCGCCTGCCGGCCGGTATAGATGCGGCCGGTTTTCACCTGCTCGAGCGCTTCGGCACTGATCTGGCGGCGCTGCGTGACGAGGTCGACAAACCAGTTGCGTGATTCATTCACTAATTCTTCCACCAGCGCGCGGCCGGCCGGATCCGGCGCCGTAAAGGGCGAAGGCACAGCCTTGAGTTGGCCGCTGCGGATTTCCTCAACCTTGATGCCCCAATTGCGCAGGAGATCGGAAAACTCCGCCCATTGCAGGATGACGCCCACCGAACCGGTGATGCTGTTGCCGCGCGCGACGATGTGATCGGCGGCGATGCCGGCGAGATAGGCCGCGGACGTCGCAGCCGTGCCGAATACCGCAACAACGGGCTTTTTCTCCGCCAGCCTGCGCAGCGACATATAAAGCGCCTCGGCCCCGGCTGTGGTGCCGCCAGGGCTATTCACAAAGAGGATGACGCCGCGCACCTGCTCGCTTTCGCTCACGCTTTTCAGCATCTTGCGCTGTTCGCGGTCGTCCGAGATAAAGCCCCCGATCGACACGCGGGCGACATAGGGCTCGAAGCCGAGCCCCGGCGTAAAGCCGCCATTCTGGCTGGCGACAGACGGCGACCACGGCCGCGACGGCGAAAAGGATCGCTCCAATCCGCCAAAAACTCAGGCGGCGCTTAAGGCGGCGGCGTTCGGCAAGGCTGTCGGCTTCAAGCGTCATGGCGGGATGCGTCCTTCACCGGAATATATAATGCATAAAAAGAGGAAGGCTCCGGTTTCACCCGAAGCCTTGCCAATCTGAGCCTATTTGGTTTCAGGCTTGTCGTCGTCTTTTTCCTGCGCTCGAGACAGAGCCGCGCCGAGAATGTCGCCAAGCGATGCGCCGCTGTCGGTCGAGCCATATTGCGCGACCGCTTCCTTCTCCTCGGCGATTTCGAGCGCCTTGATGGAGACGGTGATCTTGCGGCTGTTCTTGTCGATCGACTGGATCGCGGCGTCGACCCTGTCACCGGGCGAGAACCGTTCCGGCCGCTGCTCGGAGCGGTCGCGGGAGAGATCGGCCCGGCGGATGAAGGCGGTCATGTCGGTGTCGACGATCTTTACTTCCAGACCGCCTTCCTTCACTTCCAGCACTTCGCAGGTGACGATGGCGCCCTTCTTCAGCGTGCCGGCCGACTGGAACGGATCGCTGCCCAGCTGCTTGACGCCGAGGCTGATACGTTCCTTTTCGGGGTCCGTATCGAGCACGATGGCCCGGACCTCGTCGCCCTTATTATATTCCTTCAGAGCTTCCTCGCCCGGCTTGTTCCAGTCGAGGTCGGAGAGATGCACCATGCCGTCGATGCCGCCATCCAGGCCGATGAACAGCCCGAACTCGGTGACATTCCGGACCTGGCCGGTAATCTCGGTGCCCTTGGGATATTTCTCGGCGAAGCCGACCCACGGATTCTCCTGGGTCTGCTTGAGGCCGAGCGAGATGCGGCGCTTGTGAGGATCGACCTCCAGCACCTGCACTTCGACTTCCTGGCTGGTGGAGACGATCTTGCCGGGATGCACGTTCTTTTTCACCCAGCTCATCTCGGAGACGTGGATCAGACCTTCGACCCCCGGCTCCAGCTCGACGAACGCGCCGTAGTCGGTGATGTTCGTCACCTTGCCGGTGAAGCGGGCGCCGAGCGGATATTTGGCCTCGATGCCTTCCCACGGATCGGATTCGAGCTGCTTCATGCCGAGGCTGATGCGGTGCGTATCCGGATTGATGCGCACGATCTGAACCTTGACCGTGTCGCCGACATTCAGGATTTCGCTCGGATGATTGACGCGCCTCCAAGCCATGTCGGTGACATGCAGGAGGCCGTCGATGCCGCCCAGATCGATGAACGCGCCGTAATCGGTGATGTTCTTGACCACGCCGTCGACGGTCTGGCCCTCTTCGAGCTTCGCCACGATCTCCGAACGCTGTTCGGCACGCGTCTCTTCCAGCACCGAGCGGCGGGAGACGACGATATTGCCGCGCCGGCGGTCCATCTTCAGGATCTGGAAGGGCTGGGGCACGTTCATGAGCGGTCCGATGTCGCGCACCGGACGGATATCCACCTGGCTGCCGGGCAGGAACGCCACGGCTCCGTCGAGATCGACGGTAAAACCACCTTTGACTTTATTGAAAATAACGCCCTCGACCTTTTCGCCGGCGTTGAATTTCTCCTCGAGGCGGTTCCAGCTCTCTTCGCGCCGCGCCTTTTCGCGCGACAGCACGGCCTCGCCCATCGCGTTCTCGACGCGCTCGAGATAGACCTCCACTTCGTCGCCGACGCCGACCGACACTCCGCGTCCATTGACGCCGAACTCCTTCAGCGCGACGCGGCCTTCGGTCTTCAGCCCGACATCGATCACCGCGAGATCATTCTCGATCGCGACGATCCTGCCTTTTACGACGGCGCCTTCCTCGATATCCGTCGTTTTGAAGGATTCCTCCAAAAGGGCCGCGAAGTCCTCCTGCGACGGATTATAGTCCCTCGCTCCTTGTTCTGTTGCTTGAGCTAAACTCATCAAAGTCCCTGCCGGCTGTTGGTGCAGCGCCTATCGCGCCAAAAAAGAACGGACGGGCAGCCTCTCCGTGCCGGCGGGGAGAGCTGAACCGTCAATCCGTGTGTCACTATTCTTTGCCTGAAAGACCAATGTGCGCTTGAATGGCGAAACTCTCAACAACTCCTTGCCGATTTAGAGCAGGTTTGCCCTGCTCAAGGGGCTAGGAGCGGCCAATCGCGGCGTCGATCAATCTCACTGCGGCGAAAAATGCAGCTTCTATATCTAATTTAGTGGTGTCGAGCAAGTGCGCGTCCTCGGCGACGCGAAGCGGGGCGGCCGCGCGGCTCTGATCGCGCAGGTCCCTTTTCTCCAGATCGGCGTAGACGGCATCCTCACTTATATGCTCACCGCGCGCGATTAATTCCAGATGACGCCTGCGCGCCCGCTCCCTCAGATCGGCCGTCACGTAGAGTTTGACCTCGGCCTCAGGGAAAATGACGGTGCCGATATCGCGGCCTTCCACGACCGCGCCGGGACGCTGCGCGGCGAATGCCTTCTGCATTTCCATCAGCGCGGCGCGAACGGCGGGGAATTGCGCGACGACCGACGCGGCCTCGCCCATATGCCGGTCGCGCAAGGCCGAGTCCTGGAGGGTTGCGGGATCGAGCGCGCGGGCGGCCAGTTCGGCGGCCTCGGCATCGTCGAGCCGTTCGCCGCGCCTGATCATGTCGCGGGCGATGGCGCGATAGAGCATGCCGGTGTCGAGATGGGGCAGTCCGTATCGCAGCGCGATGCGTTTCGCCAGCGTGCCCTTACCCGAGGCGGCCGGCCCATCTATGGCGATGATCATGCCGTACCGGTCCCGCCCGGTTGGAATTGTGCGCCGAGGCTGATCATGAGCGTAACAAATTCCGGGAAGCTCGTCTCGATCATGGAAATATCGTCGACGGCGATGGGCTCCTGCGCCCCGAGGCCGAGCGTCAGGAACGCCATGGCGATGCGGTGGTCCATATGGGTGATGACGGTGGCGCCGCCCCGCACTGCGCCCGTGCCGTGGACGGTCAGGCTGTCCTTGCCGGCGACCGCATCCACGCCGCAGGCCCTCAGCGCCGTCTCCGTCGCGGCGAGGCGGTCGCTCTCCTTGACGCGCAATTCGGCAAGGCCCTGCATGAGCGTCTCGCCTTCCGCGTAGGCCGCGAGTGCGGCGAGCACCGGATATTCGTCGATCATCGACGGCGCCCGCTCCGGCGGCACGCTGACGCCGCGCAATGCGCTGTGCCTGACGCGGATGTCGGCGACCGGCTCGCCGCCCTGCTCGCGGCGATTCTCGAAGCTGACATCCGCGCCCATTTCGATGACCGTCTCGTAGAAGCCGGTCCGCGTCGGGTTGATCAGCACATTCTGTATGGTGACGTCGGAGCCGGGGCAGATCAGCGCCGCCGCCGCGAGAAACGCCGCCGAACTGGGATCGGCGGGCACGGCGATGGGGCGGCCCTTCAGGATCGGCTGGCCCTTCAGGGTGATGATTCGCCCCTCCGGCCCATCCTCGATCGCGATATCGGCGCCGAGAAAGCTGAGCATCTTCTCGGTGTGATCGCGGGTGGCCTCGCGTTCGATGACCGTGGTCTCGCCCGCCGAGCTGAGCCCCGCCAGCAAATCGCCGATTTCACCTGGGCGGACGGCACCGGCAGCCGGTAGCGGATCGGGATCACATCGGACGTGCCGCGCAATGTCAGCGGCAAGGTGTCCTTGTCGCCCTCCGCGACGGTGAGGCCCATCTGCTTGAGCGGCGTCAGCACCCGTCCCATGGGACGGCGCGACAATGACGCATCGCCGGTGAACCGCGCCTCGACGGGATGGCCGGTGACGATGCCGGCCATCAGCCGCGCGCCGGTGCCGGAATTGCCGAAATCCAGGGGTTCGGACGGCGAAATCAGCCCGCCGACACCGCGCCCGGTCACGGTCCAGACGCCATCGGCCGAACTGACGCCCGCGCCCAGCGCCTGCACGATGCGCGCCGTCGCCAGCACATCGGCGGCTTCGAGCAGCCCGGTGATGCGGGTCTCGCCAATGGAAAGGGCGCCGAACATCAGCGCCCGATGTGAAATGGATTTATCGCCGGGGACCTTGACATGGCCCGAAAGCGGCCCAGATTTGGCGGCGGCAAGCATTGGCATGATTTCGGCTGATACCCTGAGCGAATTTCGCGGCGGCGTTCAGCAAGGGCCGCACCCGCGCCATAGAGCCGCGCGGCGCCCTTGCTGTCAATTCTCAATCGCTCCCGCGCACATCGCGATTATTTGCCTTTGACACACACATCATCCATGCCTATGCAGAAAGTCATTTTTCCCAAAAGTCCGCCTGAGTTTTCACGAGGCCATTCGCATGTCAATCAAAGCTGCCCGAGGCACCAAGCGGGTTTGCCAAAGCTGCGGTAGCAAGTTCTATGATTTGAACCGCACCCCGATCACTTGCCCGATCTGCCACGCCATCTTCCAGCAGCAGGAAATACGCGGCGGTAAAGCCGCGCCCGCCGGCAATGCGGTCGAGGACGATGAAGAGGATCTTATCGCGGCACCCGCCGGCGCGGTGGAAATCGTCTCGCTCGACGAAGCCGAGGCAGACCTGCCCGACCTGGAGGGCGACGACCTCGTCGAGATCGAGGACGACGACGCCGACCTCAAGGCCGACGACGAGACGTTCATCGAAGTCGAGGATGATGACGATGGCGGCGACGTGACCGGCATTGTCGGCGGTCCGCGCGACGATGACGAGGTCTGACGCGGCATCCGTTCGCCGCGTGGGAACCCCGCTGACATGATCTACGACCTCTGCGTCATCGGCGGCGGGATCGTAGGGCTTGCGGCGGCGACCCGGTTCCGCGAGGCTTATCCTGCCGCCAGCATCCTGGTGCTCGAAAAGGAAAGCGCCGTCGCGCGCCATCAGACCGGGCACAATAGCGGCGTCATCCATTCGGGCATCTATTACGCGCCGGGCAGCTTCAGGGCCGAGCTGTGCCGGAAGGGCGCGGCTGAGACCGTCGCCTTTTGCAAGGCCCACGCCATCCCCCACGAAGTCTGCGGCAAGCTGCTCGTCGCCACGAACGCCGCCGAGCTCGCGCGCATGGACCAGCTTTTCCAGCGCGCCCGCGAAAACAAGGTGGAGGTGGAGAGGCTCGATACCGCCGAACTCCGCCGCCGCGAGCCTAATATTTCGGGGGTGGGCGCGCTCTTCGTGCCGAGCACCGGGATCGTCGATTACGCGCGGATTTGCGAGGCGATGGCGCGGGATCTCCGGGACGCGGGCGGGCGGATCGAGACGCGCGCCGAGGTCACGGCAATCGCGGAAGCGGTGGAATATGTCACCGTCGCCACGGGCAGCGGCCGCGAATGGAAAGCCCGTCATCTGATCGTGTGCGGCGGGCTTCAGGCGGACCGGCTGGCGCGGCTGGCCGGATTGCCGATCGACTTCCAGATCGTACCGTTTCGCGGCGAATATTACCTGCTGCCGCCGTCCAAGAACGACATCGTCAAGGCGCTGATCTACCCGGTTCCGAACCCGGCGCTGCCCTTCCTCGGCATTCATCTCACCCGCATGATCGACGGGAGCGTCACCGTCGGCCCGAACGCGGTGCTCGGATGGTCGCGCGAGGGCTATCCGAAATTCTCCTTTTCTCCCGGCGATGCGGCCGCTTTCCTGCGCTTTCCGGGTTTCTGGCGCCTCATCTCCAAGCATGTCGGCTCCGGGGTCACGGAATTGCGCAACTCGCTGTCGAAAAGCCGCTATCTGGACGAATGCCGGAAATATTGCCCGAGCCTGCAACTGGCCGACCTCACGCCCTATCGCGCCGGCATTCGCGCGCAGGCCGTGCTCCGCGACGGCACGTTGGTGCATGATTTCATCTTCGAGGAAACGCCGCGCATGCTGCATGTGTGCAACGCGCCGTCGCCGGCGGCCACTTCAGCGCTGCCGATCGGCACGATGATCGTGGAACGGGTGGCAAGGAAGATTGCGGCGCGGCAATAAGCGCCCATCTCCAACGCATAACTCCCCCACAACATGGAACCTACACAGCTTCATCACCGGAGAGCTGATTTCGCCAAGCCTTATCAGAACGCAAGTCCGCTGCGGCCAAATTGCCACCAATGATCAGCGGAACTCGAAGGGGATGACGAAACGCAATTGCGCCGGCTTGAGGCCCTTAGGCGGCTTCGGGAAGGGCGCGGCGCGATGGACCGACTGCAAGACGCTCTGATCCAGGGTCGCGTTTCCGCTTGATTGGACGATCCGCGCGGAGCGCACGCTACCCGCAGGCGACAGGTTGAATGCGACCACGGCTCTGCCGGAACCATAGGCGCCGGCGGGCCGGTTCGCGGCCAGATGCGCGCGCACATTGCCCTGATACGCTCGCGCCTTCTTCGCCCCTGCGCTGCTCGCGCTCTTGTCCTCGGCGCTTTCCGGATCGCTGTGTTCGGCCTTGGCGTCCCTGGGGGCGGGAAGGCGCGCGGCGCGCCGCCCCGGAGGCGGAACCGGACGGCTCTCCGCGCTCTGCGCGGGCGGCGGCTCTGTCCGGGCGGCATTGGCGCGGGCGGGGCCGGGCGGTCTTCCGGCAGCATCGGCGCGCCGTCTATGATGCGAGCCCCGAACATCGCGACCCCCGCTTCTTTCGGAAGCACCGCCACCACGGGATCGCCCTGGGTACCCATGTCCAAAGTTGAGGCGTGGCTTTCCTCGGAGCCGGGCGCAGGATGCGCTTGCTCAGGCGCCGCAGGCACTTTCGCGGGCGGCAGCGGGATTGCATTTGGCGGGGGGCGGCGGTCACCCGGTTGCGGATCGGGCACCGGCCGCTCGGATAGTCTGGCTTCGGCGGCCATCTGTGACATGCGCCTGGCCGGCAGCGACATGCGGGTTTCGGTCCGTGGCGTGGCGATCGGCGGCGCACGGCCCGCCAGCACCGGGCTCGTGCCGATGCGCCGCTCCGGGAGCCGGTCCGGAAGCGGGAGGGGCTTGGCGGCTTTCGCGCCGTCTTCGGGCAAAGGCGTGCCGATCTGGCTCGCCAACTCCTCCGCGTTTATATGCACCGGGGCAGGCTCGACGGCCTCCTCGTCGGCACGCGCCGGTGGCCGGGCGTCCTCCGAGGGCGCCTCTATGATGACGTCCTCCCGGTCACCGCGCGGCAAGGCCGCGTACCGGGTCGGCCCGATCACCTCGACATTGACGTCGGGGGAGCGAGGGCGAGCCGCTTGCTCTCCGGGCAGCCTCGCATAGGTGAGCAAATAGACGAGAAATCCGCTATGCACCACAATGGAAACGATGACGCTCGCCCAATAGAAGCCTTGCCGGCGCTGCGGACGCCCGTCCAGATCGAGCAGGTTCATGCCTCCGGCGGGAGGCCGCTCCTCCATCCGTCGAGGCCGGAGAAATATCCGCCGCCAATTGATGATCGCCGCCTCCCCTCTCACAATAAAGGTTTCGACGCCGCGCCGCCTGAACGTCGGATGGCGCTGCGCGGCGGAATTCTAACCCAGATTGAATATGTAACAATACACAACCTAAAAGAGAGTTCCAGCAGGCTATATTGTGCGGAGCAATAATGAAGGGTTAATCGTAGGTGCCGACCGTCTCGTTCAGGACGCCCAGATTGTTGCCGAACATCAATGCGGCGAGCACGATCAGCGCCACATCCACCATCCATCCCCTGCGCGGGCCGATCTGTGCCCGGCCGATGATCGCCAGCGCGATCTGATAGGGCCAGACGCAACCGGAGAACAGCATCGCCTCGCCCGGTCCCCAGATGACGAAAAATACGATGCTGACGCCAAGGGCGAGCCACATGGCGAGCACCAGATAGCCTGATATGCCGGTTTTCCGCACCGCCCTCCATGACAGGGCCATCAGCCCGAGAAACAAGACGCCCAGCAGGAACGCCCACGGATTGGCCATCGCCTGCTCGCGAACCGGCGGCATCCAATCCTCGACATTGATGATGCCGGGCAAGCGCGAGCCAGGAAGCACGTCGCCGGGATAGGCAAGCGCGGCGATGAAGTCCGCGATCAGCACATTGGCCCACGCGTCCAGTGAAAGCAGGTTCGCCGGGACGAAATTGCGCGCCACCATCGCGCCTTCAATGTTCATGACGCCGGGCCGCAACAGTGAAGGAACGAGGAACAGCATCCCCGCTCCGCCCGCGACCAGCCCGCCCCACAGGCTTCCCTGCCAGGGACGGCGCGCCGCCGCGATGGCCGGAATGAGGAACACCAGCAGCACGGAAAGCAGCGTGAGCGCGATCCACCCCGCGGCGGCCGTCACCGCGATCGCCAGCAAGCCCGCGAGAATCGGGCGCTCCGTGACCGGATCCGGGCACCAGCGGTAGAACGCCGTCACCACCATAAGCGCGGCAATGCCTGCCGCCATGGTGAGCGCGTAAGACTCAAACGCAAGATTGTGGAACATCACCACCAGCGTCGCGGCGCAAAACAGGGCGAGCGCGAGGCTCGGCCATATGCGCAATTGGAGGCGCGCCAGGCCATAGGCCATGAGGGGCGGCAGCACCCCGACCGTGCGGAAGGCAGCGAAGGCGGCATCGCTTTTGTCCAGGCCGAACAGGATTTCATACAGCCATCTCAGCGGCGGCAGCACATAGCCGAATAGCGGGCGCCGTTCATAGGCGATGCCGGTGATGTGGTTCTGCACCGCCGTGTAATAGGCGATGGAATCGATGCCGAGAATATCGCGCTGCGAAAACGCGTCGGTCCAGAATTGGGGTGTCGCCAGGGCCGGCCAGATCAACGCAAACGCGGCGAGCACTACCAGGGCGGCCACATCATGGGTCTTGCGCGACAAGACCGGCGCTTCTCCCACGGCGGGATTGAAGACGGATCGCATGAATTGTCCTGTGGATGCTGAGCTACTCAACGCATTCACCTCTATAGACCAAGCGGCATTCCTCCCGAGCAATAGAATTGTCGCAAATATCATCAATGGGCCAGCGTTTCAGGCCGGTCCGCATGGTTGCGGGGGCTGTCAGGCATTGGCGTTGCGATGCAGGGCGAGAGGGCCTGCCGCTATCATACTCAGTAGATTTCCGGAGGTGATTTCCTGGCGAAATATGTTGCCTGTTCAATCGGACCGGACAGCGCAGGACGCAATACATATGATCAGCAAGGCAGAAAGATTGACGCCGCAGGGTTCGGGGCGCGGCATTTGCCAAAAGCCCGATCGGCGCGCCTTGCGGTCAGAGGAGCGCGGATAGGATGCAGCCGCTCGTCTCAGTCATCGTTCCCGCATTCAACTCCGCCTGGTGCGTCGAGCGAACGCTCAAATCCATCGCCAGCCAGACCTATCCCAATCTGGAAGTCATCGTCGTCAATGACGGCTCGACCGACGCCACAGCTTCGGTCGTGCGGTCCTGCATCGCCGGCGATGCGCGCTTCCGCATCGTCGACCAGGACAATCGCGGGCTCGTCGGCGCACGCAATCGCGGCATCGAGGAATCACGGGGCGATTACATCGCGCCGGTGGACGCCGACGATCTCTGGCATCCTCACTATGTCGCTTCGCAGATGGCGGTGCTCGAAAAGGCCCATCCCGAACACGCCATTCGTCTTCTGCTATTCCTACTGGATCGACGAAAACGACAATGTCCATCCGGCCTCCGCACCGGCCCGGCTCCCCCGCGCCGATTTCATCGGCCTGCTGCGCGAGAACGCCGTCGGCAATGGCAGCTGCGCCATATTCCGCCGCGAGAAACTGCTCGAAGCCGGCGGCTACGACCCGACCTTGAAGCAGCGCGGCGCGCTTGGCGGCGAGGATTGGAAATTGTCGCTGCTGCTCACGGCGCGCCACCCGGCGGCGGTCAATCCGCAATTTCTGGTCGGGTACCGGCGGACGGGCCGGATCGCTCTCCGCCGATCCGACCAATCAGACGAAATCGCTGCTTATGGTTCTCAGCGACATCCGCAAGCAGTGCCCGCCCGTATCGCCGCATCATTATTGGGCCGCGCGGACCGATTTCCTGATGTGGCTGCTGCCCCGATGGGCCGAAAGCGGCAAATGGGCGCAATTTGCGAAATATGCGGCGCTGGCGTTTCTGGGCAATCCGTTCTGGGTGTTCGACAGTAAGGCGCGCCGCAATGCCGTCAGTCCGGCGAAGATGCTCATCCGGCGCCTCCTGCCGCTTCCGGCGCGCCCGCCCACGCCCTTGCGCCCGGCCACGGAGATCGGCCTGCTGCCCGGCCGCGATGCAGGGGAAGCGAAGAATGCGTAATTTTACCCTAAGCACTCACGGCGCGCGCGACATGACCGCAATCGCTGCATCCGTCATCATGTGCACGCGCAACCGGGGCGACCGGCTGGCGGCCGCGCTCGACAGCATCGACCGGATCGAATTCGGCGGCGAATGGGAATTCATTCTGGTCGACAATGGGTCGACGGACGGCACCCAGGAGGCCGCGAGGGCCTTCGCCGCGCGCACACGGATCAAAAACTTCCGCTGTGTCATCGAGCCCGCCGCCGGGCTTTCCCGCGCCCGCAATCGCGGCGTCAGGGAATCGCGCGGCGCGCTCATCGCGTTTACCGACGACGATTGTTATGCCGAGCCGGATTGGCTGAGTGAGCTGACCTCGGCCTTCCAATTCGAAGAGATAGGCTTTTGCGGCGGGCAGATCCTGCTGTTCGATCCCGCCGATGCGCCCATTACCATCTCCTGGTCCAGGACGCCTCGCACCTACCCGCCGAACGGCTTTGTCCATGCGGGCGACATTCAGGGCGCGAACATGGCCTTCCGCCGCGAGACGCTGGAGCAGATCGGCCTGTTCGACCCGGTTTTCGGCGCCGGCGCGGCCTATGCCGCCGAGGATCTGGACGCTCTATGGGCCTCGAGCCGCAATGGCTGGCACGGGCTTTACTGGCCGAAGGCGATCGTCCACCACCATCATGGGCGCAAGGCGGCCGACGTCGAAGGCCTCATGCGCGGCTACATGTTCGGTCGCGGCGCATTGGTCGCGAAGACGCTTCTGAGGGCTCGGCACGTCAAGACCGCGATCCGCGAGTTGGGTTTCGTGCTGACGCAGTTGCGGCACAGCCCGCTTCCCTGGCATCGCAAGGTCTATTGGGAGATGCAGGGCTTCATGGCCTATACGCGGAACGAAATGATCGGTGGAAAAAGCCGTCGCGGCGAGGCCGCTCCTGGCGGTTCAGCCGTCACCTCTGCAAGGGCGACGGACAGGCGCTCGGGACCCGCCGAATAGAGCTCAGCGGTCGCCGTGGCCCATTCCGAATCCCGGCCGCCCGCAGATGTCGCGGCAAGATGAACCGCAGCCCACCTGGACATTGGAATCCGGTTCAGCTTGCAACCCGCATCGTCCCCATGCCGAGCAAAACGGGAGAGAATATGCGCAACTTTATTTTGGGTACGGCGATCGCTTTCTGCATGGCGATCGGAGGGCTTTCCGCCGCGTCAGCAGCAACGGTCGGTGGAGGCGGATTAAATACGCCGACTGTCGCCGATGGCATGCTGCACAAGGTCGTCACGGCAGGTTATTGCTCAGAGCTGAAGCGGGCCTGCGCCTACAAGGAAGCGCGGGGCGAAGTCGGCGAAGGCAATTGCAGCCGTTACCGCAGAGAGTGCGGCAGGTTTAATTATTGCCAGGCGCTACGCCGCTCCTGCGAATACAAGGAAGAGCGCGGCCAGGAAGGGCGCGGCAATTGCCGGCGCTATCGCAATGAATGCAGCGGAGACTGAGCGTAACGCTGATCCTCTGTATCTGCCTGAGCGCGTCCCCACGGGCGCGCTCTCGCTTTTATGCCCTCCGCAAATCGAAGCTCACTGCGCAGGTACTGCCGACGCCGATGTCGCCGAATCTGCCAGCTCGTTGACCAGATTGACCATCTTTGCCCCTCCCGGCACCGTCCTGACGAATTCGCCATAGAGCGGACGGCTGGCCTCGACGAAAGCCTTGACGTCGACCTGATTGGATTGCATCCGCTCGCCGAGCTTGTCGATCAACTCGCTTTCGGTGCGGATGGCGGTCGCGTAGATCCAGCTTTGCATCTCCCTCGCCGTCCGCTCGATCGTCTGCTGAACCTTCGGCGGCAGCTTGGCGAAATGCTCGTCGCTGACGATGAGGTAGGCAGGCGTGTAGATGTGATCGGACAGCGTCAGATATTGCTGAACCTCATGGAATTTCGCGCCGTGGATTTGCGACAGCGGATTCTCCTGCCCATCGATCGCACCGGATTGCAGCGCCTTATGCACCTCATTCAAGGCCATCGGCACCGGCTCGGCCCCAAGCATCCGGAATGCCTTCTCCCGCCACAATCCCTTGGGAACCCGCAGCTTCAGGCCGCGCAGGTCCGCCGGCCGGCGGATCGGGCGGATATTATTGGTGATCTGGCGGAAGCCGTTTTCCCAGACGGCGAGAATGCGATAGCCATGCTTCTTCGCTTCGGGCTGCAAAATGGGACCAAGCATCGCGTCGCCGATCCGCCGGACCTGATCGCGGTCCCGGATGAGAAACGGCAATTCGAAAATGCCGAAGGTCTCGCTCACCGACGACATCACGGTCGACGGCAGGGCGAAGGTGATTTCGCCCTTCTTCACCTTTGCGAGCAAAGCGGTGTCATCGCCGAGCTTGCCGTCGCCATGAGCCACGACGACGAAGTTCGGCGGCAGAGCTTGCTTGAGACGTCGGGTGAACTCGTTCGCCGACATGTCATAGAGCGAGCCGGGGCCGCCAACATGGGCGAAATTGAGCTGCGTTACTTCAGCTCCGTAGCTCGCGTTCGCCCATAATAATGCGGCGAAGAAGCCAAATGCTAAGCGCGAATTAATCACGAAATCACCAATGAATTACAGATTGAGCTTTTTTCAGGGCGGAAAGCTAGCAATGTTTGACCTGCATTACGGTCCAATTCATGGCCGGATTGTTTCGGCCGAAGAAAAAGATTTATCGAACAAGGGATAATATTGCTGTTTTGCATGTCGAAACACCTATTGGAAAAATGTCGGATGATGAAATCGCGACAATTGCCAAAAAAGCTTCGAAACGTTTAAGTCGCCGGGCAGCTTATGCTGACAGATTTTGCGTATTGTTCGGCGACACTGCTTGATGCGGCAGCATCATTGCCGGCGGCGCTACTGAGCGTCTGATTACCGCGCTGGATGGCGTTCGGGTCGGGGTCTTTGACGACTGGCACGCAGCGTGGCGGGGCCGCGCCGAGGCGAACGGGATTCTCCTTGGCGAAGGCAAAATCGACATACATCGTGGGGTCGTAGACGGCGAAGGTAAAATCCTTCACCCGGGCCGCCGGGACCGGTGTTTTGAGCGGCAATGTCAGGAACAGCGACAGCAAGCCGTCCTTATATTCCAGCCAATAATCTTTCGGCGGATCCCGATCGATCAGCTTGTTCGACACTTTCGGAAAAGTAAAAAACTCGAATTCCTTCAGCGTGGAAACATTGACTTCGGCGAGCTCCTGCAGCTCCGCTCGATCATATTGACCGTCATTGTTCAAATCCCGTCCCTCGACGGCGAATTGCGAATATCCCTCGTCGAACGTCCATTTGTGCCGAAATCCGGTGATGGCCTTGTGCTCGTCGTAAACCACCTCTGTTTCCACCGTCACCCAAACATGGGGGTGCGCCCACGCGGCGACGGACGCGAAAGTGGTGGCGACAAACAGCGCCAATTGCATGGATGATGAACGCAAGCTGCTTATATCGCGACATCGGATCGTTCCCTCAGCCGAGCGGCTTGCCGGAGGAATTCCAGCAACGCATATGCGAACACACTAGTGCACTGACACATGCACTTCGTTCACGTGCCCGTGCCCTAGCTCTTTGTTTTGCATCAATTTTTCCAAACTCCGGCTGCAGCCTCCGTTTGGATCGATGCACTAGGACTGGAGCCCGTTCCGATTCAAGGGCGCGTGGATTGGCTCCAGGATGAGAGCGAAATACCAAACTGCACCATTACAGACAAATTTGGGCGAAGCTGGGATGGAGAAAATGCCTGACGTCTGGAGCAAAGGATGATATTTGCGTTATGATATAACATTTCTTGGAGCACGCAAGGTGACACGAACGACAAGCATGAAGACCGCCTTGGTTTGCGCCGCTTTTGCGATGATGTGGTCCGGCAATGCCGAAAGCGCAGAGCCGCTCAATGTTGTCGTCACGATCAAGCCGGTGCATTCGCTCGCTGCCGCGGTGATGGAGGGGGCCGGCACGCCGCATCTGTTGATAAAGGGCGCCGCTTCCGCGCATTCCTATGCCTTGAGGCCTTCCGATGCGCGCGTGCTGGGCAATGCCGATATCGTCGTTCGCGTCAGCGAGCGGCTGGAAAGCTACCTGGAAAAGCCGATAGCCAGCCTGTCGGGCAAAGCCAGGATCGTGACTCTGTCCGAGGCTCCCGGCATCACGCTGCTTCCGCCGAGGGAAAGCGGCGCATTCGAGGCGCATTCGCACGGGGGCGGCGACGGCGAGAACCACGCTCACGCGGCGACGCCCCACAGCCACGAGACCGGCGCGAGCGCGCAGCCATGGCATGGCCGAGCACGATCCGCATCTGTGGCTCAGTCCCGCGAATGCGGCGGTCATCGCCGATCACCTCGCGGCGGTGCTGGCGGCGGCGCGCCCGGAGCAGGCGCAGCTTTTCATGGATAACGCCGCCCGGTTGAAGACCAGGCTCGCGGCGCTGGACGCGCAATTGCGCGCGGCCGTCGCTCCGCTCGCGGGTAAGGATTTCATCGTTTTCCACGACGCCTATCAATATTTCGAGAAGCTCTATGGCATCGAGGCGGCGGGCTCGATCACGCTCAGCCCGGAGCGCCAGCCCGGCGTAGCGCGCTTGAAGCAAATTCGCGCGCGGATCGCCGCATCGAAACGCCCTTGCGTGTTTTCCGAACCGCAATTCGAGCCCAAGCTGGTCGCCACCGTGATCGAGGGCACCGACGCCCGCACCGGCGTTCTCGATCCGCAGGGAGCGGATATGCCGGAAGGGCCGGATCAATATTTCGCGCTGCTGAATAAGCTCGCCGCGAGCCTGCGGAAATGCCTCGACTGACGGCCCGATTTGCTCAGCGGACATGGCAAAGGCCGGAGAAACTCCGGCCTTTTTGTTACGACAAGCGGAGATGGCGGTTTAGGAGGTCCTGAAACGATTCCATGTCACCGTCACGCGTGCGCCGACACGTGCACGCTCATAGAGATCCATCACATCGGAATTATGCATCCGGATGCAGCCCTTCGACACTTCCTGGCCGATCAGCCACGGCGCGTCTGTGCCATGGATGCGGTACATCGAGCTGCCGAGATAGAGGGCGCGGACGCCAAGCGGGTTGCGCGGATGGCCGCCGGGCACGAAAGCGGGAAGCTTGGGGTTCTCGCGGCGCATTTCCGCGGTCGGGGTCCAGTCGGGATTGATCCTCTTGGCGCTGACGGTCGAAACGCCCGACCAGCGTGCCTCGCCTTTCGGGATCGCGATCGGGTAGCTGATGGCTTGCCCCTTGCCCGTCACATAATAGAGGCGGCGATCGCCGAAGCTGACGATGATCTGGCCCGTACCGTAGCTCGTGGAGAAGCGAACGTTGTGACGCCCACCACCCGAATAGCTGCTGCCGCCGCCGCCGAACAAATCGTCGAGCCAATCGGCCTGAGCGCCGCTCGTACCGATCGACAGACAGGCCATGCTGCCCACGGCAAACATTGCAACTTTAAGCAAACTTCTGAACATTCCAACCTCCGTTTAGTCCTGCCGTATCCGATCCCCACGAGCCCTGGGACCGGATTCCCTATCTGATGACGTAGACGGGCGCGCCGATATGGACGCGCTCGAACAGATCAGCGACGTCGCTGTTCCGCATTCTTATGCAACCGCTGGACGCGGCTTGCCCGATCGAACCGGGAGCATTGGTGCCGTGGATCCGGTATTCCGACCAGCCGAGATAGATCGCCCTTATGCCGAGCGGATTGCGAGGGCCCGGCGCCACATAGGCTGGAAGCATCGGGTTTTCACGTCGCATCCGGGGCGTTGGCGTCCAGCCAGGATTGCGTGTCTTTGATTGAACGAAGGTTTCCCCCGCCCATTGCATGCCTTCCTTGCCCACCGCGACGTCATAGCGAAGCGCCATGCCGTTGCCGAGTACGTAGTAAAGCTGCCGTTCCGACGTCTTGACAATGATGGTGCCGATGGGATGGTCGCCGTCCCAGTTCACCAGCTCACGCGCCGCCGCACCACCCTGCCACGCCGGCAGCAGAAGTGCAGTCAGGCAGGCAAGCACACGCCCGAGGCGGCGTGACAATTTGCCAATTCGAAGGTAAGTCATCCCCATCTCTTAGTCGCTTGTGCATGCCGGGCAACCGGCTCGGTCTGCACAAGGGGAAACGCTGCAAAGAATTGATGCCCCTCCCCAGAAGTGCCCAAACTGGCTCCCATTACCTCATTAACCCTCGGAAGGTGCAAGAGTTGCGCGCCGCCGCAGGTGTCGAATTGCGAAAACATTGTGTCTGATTCGCCACGATTTTGGCTCAATATGCCAAATATCGCCATTCTCGAGCCCTCCCTCTTCAATTCGCGCTGGCCGCGTCGCTTAATTGAGGCAACTTTAAGGCCGAAACCATCAATATAAGGTAAACACAATGTAAGTTTCGGAATGGGAATTCCGGGTAGTTTCGCCTAAGGGTTCGTACAGTCCGTCACCCTTTTTTAAGGCCGTTTCACCACGCAGCTTCGACGACGCCGACGAACCGCCCCCTCGCCCATCCAGCAAAAATCCGCCTCACAAAATCGGCATATGCTTGGGCCTTGTTTTTTCGTCCCGATGTGTTAGCTAAACAGTACGGATCGTACTTTATTGCGAACTCTCGAGCTTAATGAGAACATGATGAGCGACACACTCCCCAGTCAGGGGGCCGCGTCCCCGATCAAAGCAAGCCATCTGGCATTGACGCCAGAACTCTTCGCGCCTGCCGAAGCCATTGCCGCGCTGAAGGCCGAAGCGGGAACGCTCCCTTCATGGGATTTGAGCGCGCGTCAGCTTTGCGATCTGGAACTGCTTATGAATGGCGGCTTCGCCCCGCTGCAAGGCTTCCTCAATCGCGGCGATTACGAGCATGTGCTCGACGAGATGCGTTTGGAATCCGGCGCGCTTTGGCCGATCCCGGTGACGCTTGACGTCAAGGCCGAATTCGCCGCCGGGCTGGAAACCGGCCGCCGCATCGCCCTGCGCGACCCGGAAAACGTCATTCTGGCGATCCTCGAAGTGCAGTCGATCTGGCAGCCGGATAAGACCCGCGAGGCCGAGCGGGTTTTCGGCGCCGACGACAAGGCTCATCCCGCCGTGCGCTATCTGCACGACAAGGCCGGCACGCATTACATCGGCGGCAAGGTCATCGGACTGCAAGCGCCGAACCACTATGATTTCCGCGAAATCCGTCAGACGCCGAACGAACTGAAGGCCCTCTACAAGCAATGGGGCTGGGAGAAGATCGTCGCCTTCCAGACGCGCAATCCGCTGCACCGCGCGCATCAGGAGCTGACGCTCCGCGCCTCGCGGCAGGTTGGCGCCAATCTCCTCATCCACCCCGTCGTCGGCATGACGAAGCCGGGCGATGTGGACCACTTCACCCGCGTGCGCTGCTATGAGGCGCTGCTGCCGCATTACCCGCAAGGCAAGGCGGCGCTCAGCCTGCTGGGTCTCGCCATGCGCATGGGCGGCCCGCGCGAGGCGCTTTGGCACGCGATCATCCGGCGCAATTTCGGCTGCACCCATTTCATCGTCGGGCGCGACCATGCCGGGCCGGGCAATGACAGCCAGGGCAAGCCCTTTTACGGCCCATATGACGCGCAGGAGCTGGTGCAGCAGCACCAGGCCGAGATCGGCATCGAAATGGTGCCGTTCAAAGAGATGGTTTATTTGCAGAACCGTCACCAATACGCGCCCTCGGACGAGATTCAGCCCGGCGAGGCGATCCTGAATATCTCCGGCACCGAATTGCGCCGCCGCCTCCAGGAAGGCGAGGAGATTCCGGAATGGTTCTCCTTCCCGAGCGTCATCGCCGAATTGCGCCGCACCCATCCGCCGCGCCTGCGCCAGGGCTTTACCGTGTTCTTCACCGGCCTGTCCGGCGCGGGCAAATCCACCATCGCCAATGCGCTGATGGCCAAGCTGATGCAGATCGGCGGGCGTCCGCTGACGCTGCTCGACGGCGATGTCGTGCGCAAGCATCTGTCCTCGGAGCTGGGCTTCTCCAAGGAGCACCGCAATATCAACATCCTGCGCATCGGCTATGTGGCCTCGGAGATCACCAAGAATGGCGGCATCGCAATTTGCGCGCCGATCGCGCCCTATGCGGCGACGCGCCGGGAAGTGCGCGAGATGATCGAGCCGCTGGGCGGCTTCATCGAAGTGCATATCGCCACGCCGCTCGCCGAATGCGAACGCCGCGACCGCAAGGGCCTCTACAAGCTGGCGCGCGAGGGCAAGCTGAAGCAGTTCACCGGCATCGACGACCCCTATGAGGCGCCCGAGCATCCGGAAGTGTCGCTCGACACGCTGGGTCTCTCGCCGGATCAGGCCGCCGATGCGATCCTGGCCAAACTGGCTGAAATGGGATTGGTCGCCCCGGCCAGAACGCTCGATGAAGAGGCGGCGCCGGTCGCGATCTCGGCGTAAGCTGATCGCGAGGCAAGCATTTACGGCAGGCGGCTTCGGGGCCGCCTGTTTCATTTGCCGATCGCCCCCGCTGTGGCTAAGCCGCCGAGCCGATGCTGCCGCCAGATTTCCCTGACCTGTTCGCAGAGATTGATCGCATCGAACGGTTTCGCGATGACGCCGGCCGCTCCGAGCTCCAAATATTCGCGGACCTCGTCGTTCTGGACACGCGCGGTCATGAACGCGACCGGAATGTTCTGCAGCGCCTTGTCCTCGCGGAGTTTTTTCAGCACGGCGGGGCCATCCATCACCGGCATCATCACATCGATGAGGATGAGATCCGGCTGCACCGTTCTTGCGGTGTGAACGGCATCCGTGCTTTTCGGCATGCAGGTCACTTCAAAGCCGCCGACACATTCCAGGCAGAGTTTGGCAACG
The DNA here is from genome assembly GCA_963842775.1 of uncultured Alphaproteobacteria bacterium. Lineage (GTDB taxonomy): Bacteria > Pseudomonadota > Alphaproteobacteria > Rhizobiales > Rhodomicrobiaceae > R-RK-3. Next base: position 237,112 of record CAWJHQ010000005.1, read on the forward strand.
GCGAGAATATCCTCATCGTCATCGACGCAGAAAATGTACTTCAGGCGATCTTCCATCGTGCAGTCCTTCCTTGATCACATCATGCGGTCGTCAGCGCGGGCCGACGACCGAACTCTCATATGCCGCAGCGGCCTTTTCGACAGAGTCGATGAGACGCTGCCTGTTGATCGGTTTGACGATCCAGTCGACGATCCCCGACTTCGCCTCCAGCTCCAGCCAGCCGGCGCGCTCGGTTCCCGACACGACGACGATCGGAAGCAGCGACATCTCCGAGTCGTTGCTCAGTTCACGCGCGAAATCGATGCCGTTGCCGGACGGCATGGAGAGGTCGAGGGTCATGGCTGAATAGCGGCCGGATTTCAGCTGGCGGCGAGCTTCCGGAATGGAGTGCGCCACGTCGGCGGCGAAGCCTTCCTTGGTCAGCATCTTCTGAATGAGCCACGCGACCCTGTCGTCGTCCTCGCAGACGAGCACCTTGCGGCCAAGCTCGGCCGGCACGGTTTCGTCTTGGGAATGAACCGCGGCATCGCCCGTCAGCGCGGGCAATTCGACCCACATGGTCGTGCCCTCGCCGACATACGTATCGAATCCGATCTGTCCGCCCATATGCTCGATGATCTGCCGGCTGATGTGGAGGCCCAATCCGGTTCCCCCCTTTTCCCGGGTGGAGGACGCATCCGCCTGGAAGAACTTGTTGAACAGGCGGTCCTGAGCCTCCGGCGGAATGCCCGGCCCATGGTCGCGCACCGATATGCGGATGATGCCGCCCTTCGGCTCGGCGCAAAGTTCGATCGTGCCGTTTTCGGGCGAGAACTTGACGGCGTTGGACAGGAGATTGTTGAGCACCTGAATGAAGCGGTCCCGGTCGACATTGATCCTGAGATCGGGGACCGCCGGCTCCAGCCGGATATGGACCCTGAGGTCGTCGGCATAGCCGCGCGTCGCCTCCGCTGCCTCTTCCATGAGCGCGCCGGCATTCTCGGGCCGCATGTCGAAGCGCATCTTTCCGGAGGCGATCTTGTCGATGTCCAGAATATCGTTGATCAGCAGGATGAGGCGCTCGCAGTTCTTGTAGGCAATATCGATGAGCTTCTGTGCGGTCTCCGGCACGCCCTTGACGATCTTGCCGGTGAGGAGCCCCAGCGAGCCGCGAATGGATGTCAGCGGCGTACGCAATTCGTGGCTCACAATGGAGATGAACTCGCTCTTGATGCGATCCATCTCCATCCGCTCGGTGATGTCCATCGCCTGCGCGACAAAATATTTCGCTGCGCCATCCGGATGGCGTATCAGCGACATGCCGAGCAGGACATGGACGATGCGTCCGCTCTTATGCAGCAGCCGCTTTTCAACGCGGTAGGTATCAATATGCCCGCGATAGAGCTTTCTGACGCTGTCCCGGTCGATATCGACATCGTCGGGGTGCGGTATCGATACAAGCGGCATGCTCGTCAATTCGTCCGCATCGAACCCCAATAGCGTGCACAGGGCTGGGTTGACCTTGAGCAGCTTGCCGCCCGGATCGATCAGCGCCATGCCGTTGGGTGCGTTTTCAACCGCGGCGCGGAAGGTCTCCTCGCTGGTCTTCAGCGCCAATTCCTGCTGGCGGCGCTGCGTGATGTCCTCGGCCATGCCCAGAAATCCGGCGACCTGGCCGTCGCCGTCGCGCATCGGCGTCATCGAGAGGCTGACGGGAAATCGGCTGCCGTCCTTGCGGATGAACGTCCATTCGCGCATCTCGCGCCCGGTCAATTGCGGCACATAGGTCAAGACCTCGAAGCCGCATTTCATCTTGGCGCCATGGCTGATCGCCAATTCCGCCGCGTGCGTCGCGATTTCCCCCTCGTCGCACCAAAGCGCCGGCGTGTGCTGGCCGATGACGTCGCCCGCGCTGTAGCCGAGGGCGATCTCCGCGGCGGGATTGAAGGTCAGGACCTTGCCCTCGCGATCGGTGGCGATGATCATCGCGCCGGCGCTGTCCAGGATCGCGGTCTTGAGCCGGTCGGTTTCGGCAAGCGCCAGTTTCTGCGCGTAAATCTGGCGGCGCTGTTCGCCTATCTTCCTTTCCAGCGAGGCGTGCTCGATCGCGGACAGGATTGCGCGGTGCAGCAGATTTGGCTTGAGCGCGGTTTTCACCAGATAATTCTGCGCGCCTTCTTTTATCGCCTGGACGGCGATGGCCTCGCTGCCCTGGCCGGTGAGCATGATCACCGGCAGAAAGGGGTCCACTTCGTGGATGCGCTGCAAGGCGCCCAGGCCGTTCAGCCCGGGGAGCGAATAATCGAGCAGGACGCAATCCGGCCGGTGCCGCTCGATCATGGCGATGCCGGTGAGACTGTCGCCCGCCTCCAGATAGGCGTAGCTCTCATCCGCCTTTTCCAGCGCGCGCTGGAAAGCTTCGCGGTCGTCGGGATTGTCGTCGATAACGAGCACGGTGTGCGACGGGCGTCGCGGCGCACATCCTTGGCGGCGGTGCTCCGGTCCGTGCTTTCCAGCACCGCGCGCTCGATCGCGGCATGCAGCGTTGCCGTGTCGATCGAAGCTTTCGGAAGGCAGTGCAGTCCCTGCCCCTTCATGTCCTCCAACTGCGGGATCTGGATTTCCACCCCGGTGAGCATGACGACCGGCAATGCAGGGTATTGCGCACGAATACGCTGCAGGATCGGGGTGCCGCCATTTACCGGCAGCGAAGACGCCAGCAGGATGCAATCCGGCCGCTGGGTTTTGGTGATCGCAATGCCCTCATCCGCGGACGGCGCCGTCGCCACCGTATAGGCAACCGCCTCACAGTCCGCCAGCGCGGATTGGCAGCGCGCGGCATCCTCCGGCCTGTCGTCGATCATGAGCACATTGCGGTGCATGGCGGACCTGTCTATTTGGAGGCCGAAGGCAGCAGGGCGATGCCGAACCAATAGTCCTTCATCGTCCTCACCGCCTGGGTGAGGCCGTCGAAACTTACGGGCTTCTGAATGTAGGTGCTCGCTCCAAGCTGATAGCAGCGTTCGATATCCGAACTGTCGGACGAAGTCGTCAGAACGACCACGGGGATGCATTTGAGGCGTTCATCGGCCTTGATGATTTCCAGGAATCTGCGGCCATCCATGCCCGGCATGTTCAAGTCGAGCAGAATGAGATCGGGTCTCGCTTCCGCCCCTCGCTCCGGCCTTGCGGGGTCGCTGGAGCGCAGCACTTGCAGGGCGTCCTCGGCGCTGCGGGACCAGCTCAGCGGGTTGATGAAATGGTTCCTCAGGAAGCTCCGCCGCGTTGCTTCATAATCGTCCTCGTTGTCTTCAATGATGAGAACATGAGCCAGCTCATTCATGGTTGAATGCCCCCGCTGAGAAGGTATTGAGCGTGAAATAGAAGGTGGATCCCTTGCCGGGGCAGGAATCGACCCAGATGCGTCCGTGGTGGCGCTCGACGATCTTTTTTACGAAGGTAAGGCCGACGCCGGTGCCCTTCATCGCGTCATCTTCCTCATTCAACCGCTTGAAGATGCGGAAGATATCGTTGTGGAATTCGGGTGCTATGCCGATGCCATTATCGCGAACATAGAAAACCTGCTCCGCCTGCGCCGCCCTCCGCAGGGCGAGGCGCAACGCCGATCTCGATGCGCTTCTGCTCGCTTCGATTGTATTTGATGCCGTTGCTGATGAGATTGCGGAACACTTCCGTCACGCGCGGAACGTCGCAGACAATGGTGGGCAGCGGCTCGGGCACCGTGATGGAGACGGTTTCATCATGGAGCGCCGCCTCGGTCATCGTCCTGATGTCATCGATCACCGCATTCAGATCGGCGGACTGATTGGCCAGTTCCTGCCGTCCGAGGCGGGAGAAGTAGAGCAGGTCATCGACGAGCCGCTCCATCCGGTGACACAGAAAGATCATCCGATGCAGCCGCTTGACGCCGGCTTCGTCGATTTTGCCTTCGTAATCCTCCTCAAGAAACATCGCATTGTTCGCGAGGCCCCGGAGAGGTTCCTTCAGATCGTGGCTGGCGATATAGGCGAAGTCGTCCAATTCCTGGTTGCTCCGCTCGACCGCACGCAGGGAGCGTTCAAGCTGGGCTTCGGACGCTTTGCGGGCGCTGATGTCGCGGGCAATCTTGGAAGCGCCGACGACCCGTCCGGCCGCATTCAGGATCGGCGAGACGGTGAGCGAGACGTCGATCAGGCGGCCATCCTTCGTCCGCCGCACAGTCTCGAAATGCTCGAGGGAGTCACCCCGCTCGATCTGATCGAGAAGCTGCTGCTCCTCCGGCATCCACTCCTCCGGGATGAGGAGGCTGACCGGCTGGCCGATCGCTTCTTCGGCGTCGTAGCCGAACAGCCTTTCGGCGGCCGAATTCCAGGAGGTGATCGTGGCGCTGAGCGATATGCTGAGAATGGCGTCTTCGGAGGATCTTATGATAGCGGCGAGCAGGCCCGCCTCCTCCTCCGCCTTCTTGCGGGCGGTGATGTCGCGGATGATGCCGGCGAAGACGCGCTTGCCCCGCACCTTCAATTCGCTGACGCCCAGTTCCATCGGGAAAGTGGTGCCGTCCTTGCACCTGGCGATCACGTCGCGGCCGCCGATGCCGATGATCTTTGCGTGTCCGGTTTCGCGATAGCTGGCGAGGTAGCCGTCATGCTCGGACCGGTAAGGCTCCGGCATGAGCATCTTGACATTGCGCCCGAGCATCTCCGGCTCGGAATAGCCGAACAGCCGTTCGGCTGCCGGGTTGGCGCTGAGGACATTGCCGGTTTCGTCGATCGTGATCAGCCCGTCGACGATCGTGTTCAGCAGATTGCGCAGATAGACTTCGCTTGCCTCACGTTCCTTGCGGTCGGTGATGTCGCGGATCGTGCCGACGAACATGCGCTTGCCGCCGATGCGCATCTCGCCGACGCCGAGTTCGATCGGGAAGGTCGTACCGTCCTTCCGCTTGGCGATGACCTCGCGTCCCTGGCCGATGACTTTCGCTTCGCCCGTCCGCCGGTAATTGGCGAGATAGTCGTCGTGCTCGGACTGGTACGGCTCCGGCATGAGCATCTTGACGTTTTTGCCGATGACCTCATCGGGCCTGTAGCCCAGGATTTTCTCCGCCGCCGGATTGAAGCTGTTGATGATGCCGCGCGCATCGATGGTGATCAGCCCGTCGATGACGGTCTCGGTGACCGCTCGCATGAGCGAGCTTTCGGACATGCGCTGTCTGTCGGTTGCCGTCGTGGTCATCGCGGCTGCCCCGGCCGGCGCGTCGCCGTGGCTTCGGCCACGCGAGGCAGGCGAATTGCGGAAAACCGGTGCGCCGTAACCGCAATTGCGCATCGCCGGTATGGGCGGATGGTCTGTCAATTGAAACACCCAAAACATTCGTCAACGCAGGCGTCGCTAAGGTCACGATATGTTCAAATGATTGACGTCGCACTTACCCAGGCGTGCAAATTGTCGGTCATCGCCACCGTCTTGGGATTTGCGTCTCGCGCGGGGTGGGAGGGTTGGCCCGCGGTTCATGTCCGGTCGGCTAGGGTACCGGTGGCGGGAATATCGCTAGCTGAGCGCCCCCGCTCCAGACATAAATAGTAAAATGAGCCCGATGCGTTAACCCTGCCATAGTTAGATATTTCCATGGTCAGCCACGACACCCCCTTCGTCGCCACCATCGTCGTCAGCCTTGCCGTGGCCTATGCGGGCGGCATCGTGGCGCGATTCGTGGGGCTGCCGAACATCGTCGGCTATATACTCGCGGGGATCCTGGTCGGCCCGCATACGCCGGGATTTACCGCCGATCAGAAACTGACGACGGAATTGGCCGAAATCGGCGTCGCGCTTTTGATGTTCGCCATCGGGCTGCATTTCTCGCCGCGAGACCTCTTCCGGGTCTGGCATATCGCCGTGCCCGGGGCGCTGTTGCAGGTTGCGGCGTGTACGCTTGTCGGCTTCGGGGCAGGGCAACTGCTCGGCTGGCCGGTTTCCGCCTCGCTCGTGCTGGGGCTGGCCGGGGCGATTTCGAGCACCGCGGTCTCCATCAAGGCGCTGGAGGACCGCGGGCAGCTTTCCACCGAGGCGGGGCGGATCGCACTCGGCTGGCTGGTCGTTCAGGATCTGTCGGTGATTGTCGCGCTGGTGCTTCTGCCGCTTGTATCGGCCGGCGTGCCGGACATGGAAACGCTGGCGTGGATGATCGGCAAGACCTTGCTGATGATCGCGCTGTTCGCCGGATTTCTGCTTGGCGTCGGACAATGGCTGCTGCCGGCGATATTGCGCGCCACGGCGCGTCTCGGTTCGCGGGAGCTTTTCACGCTCGGCGTCATCGTCCTCGCGCTGGGCTTTGCCTACGGATCGTCGATGCTGACCGGCATGTCGCTGGCGCTGGGGGCGTTCTTTGCCGGACTGGTGCTGGGCGAATCCGATCTCAGCTATCAGGCCGCCGCCGAGTCGCTGCCGATCCAGAGCATCTTTACGGTGCTGTTCTTCGTCTCGGTGGGGATGCTGTTCGATCCGTCGCTGTTCATCACCGCCCCGCTCTCTATCACCACATTGGTCGTTGCCATCATCGGCGGAAGCCTGATCTTCCTGGCGATCATGCTGACGCTGGGCGTCAGTCCCGCGGTCGCCGCCAGCGCGTCGGGAACGCTGGCGCAGATCGGGGAATTTTCCTTCATCCTCACCGGCGCGGCGCTGGGCCTCAGCATCATGACCCCGGATCAGCAGGGCCTGCTGCTGGCTGCCGCGCTGGTCTCCATCCTGGTGCATTCGCTGACCATGCAGGTCTATGCGAGATTGGGCGCCCGTCTCGAGGCAAGGCTCACGCTTCCGCAAAAACAGAAGCGGCAGCCTGCCAAATTGCCGGACGGCAACACGCTCGAAGCGCTGAGCGGCCATGTCATCGTCGTCGGCCATGGCCGGGTCGGCAGCGTGATCGCCAGCGCCCTGCGGCAGGCGGGCGAAAGCTTCATCGTGCTGGAGGGCCAGTGGAGGGTGTCGGAGCAGGCGCGGGCGGCCGGCGATATCGTGATTTTCGGAGACGCCACGCGGCCGGACGTGCTGGGCGCGGCGCGGCCGCGTCAGGCGCGGCTCATCGCGGTCGCGTTGCCCGATGCGTTTCAGAGCCGGCGCGTCATCGAACTTGCCCGCGAGGCCAATCCGTCGATATGCGTCGTGGCGCGCGCGCATTCCGACGACGAGTATCAATATCTTATGGGACTGGGCGCCGATCTCGTCATCATGGGCGAACGCGAAATCGCGCTCAGCATGTCGGATTTCACATTGCGGCGCATGGGGCTGGATGCGGCTAGCGCCCAAACCATCGTTGACGAACTGCGCGACGGCGCCGCTTTGATACGGAGCAAAGCCGCCGGCTGACATCCGTAACGGGCGGCGCGGTCCTCGGCGACAATCTCGCGCGCCGCGTTCGACTTCAGTTTGGCGGCAAGCTTTTCGGGCGGCGGCGAATAGAGGAAGCCGAAAGAAACCGAACCGTCCTTGCCGTGCGTCGCGTGATGCAGACGGTGGGCCTGGTAAATCCGCCGCAAATAGCCGTTCCGGGGCACATAACCATGCGCAACGCGGCGATGCACGAGCACGTCATGCACGAGAAAATAGACGAGCCCATATCCGGCCATGCCCAGCCCGGCCCAGAGCAGCGGAGCGTAATGGAGCGTGCCGGCGAGCATGAGGCCGAAGGAGACGAGGCTGAAGAAGACCCCGAACAGGTCGTTCAGTTCGAACCAGCTTTCGCGCGGCCGGTGATGCGATGAGTGCAGCACCCACAAACCGCCATGCATGACATATCGGTGCGTTGCCCAGGCAACCCCCTCCATGCCGAAGAACACGGCGAGGAAGACCATCAGATTGCTCACCCAATCGGGCATATGCGCTCCCTTCGGCGACGGCGGTCGGCGCCGGCACGGGCTAGCCGTGCATTTCGCGCATTTCGCGAGGCGGCTCCAGCCTGAGCTCCAGCCCTGCGATGAGGGTCATGGCGAAACGTCTCAGCGCCCCGCCATCGCCGCACCTCGCGCGGATCAGCCTATCCGCCTCGTCAATATAGATTTGCGCCTCGTCGCGCGCCGCTTCAAGGCCGATCGAGAGCACCAGCGAGGGCTTGCCGCCGTCCTGCGCGACATCCTTGCCCGCGCTCTCACGGCTTGCGGTCGCATCCAGCAGATCGTCCAGGATCTGGAAGGCGAGCCCCAGCTTCATGCCGAAATCGCGCATCAGCCTGAGGTCGCGCTCACCCGCGCCGGCGACCACGGCCCCCATTTCGGCGGCGGCGGAAAACAGCGCTGCGGTTTTCCGGGCGTGGACAAGCTCGACGTCCAGCCGGGTGGCCGCGGCGGGCGACCATTTCAAATCCAGTTCCTGCCCGGCGACCAGCCCGTCGGAACCGACCGACCGGCTCAATATGTCGGCGAGGCGGACCCGCGCCGCCGCCCCAAGCGAAGCATCCTCCGCGATCACGCCGAATGCACGGTTGAGCAGGCCGATCGCGGCGAGAATGGCCGTCGCCTCGCCGAACAGCATGTGATTGGCGGGAAGCCCGCGCCGCAGCGAGGCATTGTCCATTGCGGGGAGATCGTCGAGGATCAGTGACGCGGTGTGAACCATTTCCAGCGCGCAGGCCGGGCTGATCGCGGCTGCAGCGTCCCGATCCCGACCCAGATCCTTCGCGGCGAGCATAGCAAGGAGCGCACGCGCACGCTTGCCCGGTGCGAGCAAAGTATAGCGCATCGCGCAGTGGAGATTGGCGGGGGATTGATCGGCGGGAGGCATGAGCGCGGCGAGCCGCGTCTCGACGGCATCACGCAACTTTCGCGTCAGCTCTGTCAACGGATCATTGCCCATCGTCGAGCAAGCTCATAATCCCGGACATCATCCGCATCGAAAGATACGCGCCGAACCACTCCCGGCCCGAATGGCATCGCGGATGGCGCCGCCCCAGCTGTTTCACCATAATCTCGTTGGCCGCATTGGCGTTTAGCTTTACGCTGCCTCTTCATCCGCATGCAACGGAAAAGGAAATCCATGTCCGACATGCTGCGGCGCAAGGCCGAACATTTGGACGTCGTATTGACTTCAGAATGTTAAGACGGACCAAAGCACCGGTTTCGAGGCCGTGCGGTTCGAACATGTTGCGCTGCCGGAGCTTCACCTCGATGAGATCGACCTTTCCGCCGAATTTCTCGGCCGCCGCCTGAACGCGCCGTTCCTGATCTCGTCGATGACGGGCGGGCCGGACAAGGCCGAACTTATCAACGAAAATCTCGCCCGGGCAGCGGGGCAATTGCGTATCGCCTTCGCCGTCGGATCGCAGCGCGTGGCGGTCGAGGGTGACGGCGCTTCGGGGTTCGGCCCGGAGCTGCGGCAATTCATGGGGGATATGCCGCTTCTGTCGAATTTCGGTGCGGCGCAGCTTCAGCGAGCGGATGCCGCCGACATGGCCCAGCGGATCGTCGACATGATCGGCGCGGATGCGCTCATCATCCATCTCAATCCATTGCAGGAAGCCGTGCAGCATGGCGGCGACCATGATTGGTCGGGCCTGCTTGCCCGGCTTGAAGGCCTCGTTCGCGCCATGACGGTGCCGGTGATCGTAAAGGAGGTCGGCTCGGGCATATCCGGCCGCCTGGCGAAACGGCTCTATGAGGCCGGCGTGCACATCATCGACGTCGCGGGCGCCGGCGGCACGAGCTGGGCCGCGGTCGAGGCGGGACGCGCGCCCAATGAGCGGCTGCGCGCCATCGCGGAGACGTTCCGCGATTGGGGCATCCCCACCGCCCGGGCGGTCGTCGACGTGCGCGCGGCTTGCCCCGATGCCGTCGTCATCGCGTCAGGCGGCATCAGGACCGGGCTGGACGCCGCCAAGGCGATCCGGCTCGGTGCGGATCTTGTCGGGCAGGCGGCAGGCGTGCTGCCGGCGGCGCTCTCCGGAGTGGAGGCCGTGATCGCCCATTTCGAGGACCGCATGACCGAGCTGCGCATCGCCTGCTTCTGCACGGCGAGCCGCACCTTGCAGGATTTGCGGCAAGCGCCGCTGTTGAGTTGAAAGCCGCGCTCCATGCTTAAGGCGCGCGCGGACGATGTCGCCCATTCCGAACGGGCGACCGGCCGGCACGCGGTCGTTATCGGCGGCGGCTTGGGCGGCATGGCGGCCTCATTGCGTTTGCGCGCCAAGGGCTACCGCGTCACGCTGTTCGACCGGGCGCCGATGCTCGGCGGACGGGCGCAGGTCTTCGAGAAGGACGGCTTCCGCTACGACGCCGGGCCGACCGTGATCACCGCGCCTTTCCTGTTCGAGGAGCTGTTCGCGCTGTTCGGGCGGCGCATGGACGACTATGTCACGCTGGTGCCGCTCGATCCGTGGTACCGCTTCCGCTTCCCCGATGGCGAAACATTCGACTATGGCGGCACCATCGAGGAGACGCTGGCCGAAATCCGCCGTTTCGAGCCTGCCGACGCGGACGGCTATCTGCGCCTGCTGGCCCATTCCGAAAAGCTGTTCAATCGCGGCTTCACCGGCCTCGCCGACCAGCCGTTTCACAATGTCTGGACGATGCTGGCCCAGGCCCCTGCCCTCATGCGGCTCGGCAGCCACCGGACCGTGTGGCAGATGATCTCGAAATATCTGAAGCACCCTAAGTTGCGGCAGGCCTTTTCCATCCAGCCGCTGCTGGTCGGCGGCAGTCCGTTCGACACCACCAGCATCTATGGGCTGATCCATTTTCTCGAGCGCAAATGGGGCGTGCATTTCGCCATGGGCGGCACCGGCGCGATGATTGCCGGGATCGGCCGGCTGATGCGGGAAGTGGGCGTCGATATCCGGCTGAACGAGACGGTCGCCCGCGTGACGCTGGACGGCCGGCAGGGCGACCGGCGTGGCGCTGGAGAATGGCGCGAACATCGCCGCCGACATCGTCGTGTCCAATGCCGACCCGATGCATCTGTTCGGCGAAATGCTTCCCGCCGGCCGGCTGGCCACCGCGCCGAAACTGAAAATGCGCGCCGCGCGGCTGTCGATGGGGCTGTTCCTCCTCTATTTCGGCACGCGCCGGCAATATCCGGAGGTGGCGCATCACACGATCTGGCTGGGCGAACGGTTCCGCGAATTGCTCGACGACATCTTCAAGCGGAAGGCGCTGGCCAAGGATTTCTCGCTCTATATCCACCGCCCCACCGCGACCGATCCGAGTTTCGCGCCGCCGGGCTGCGATAGTTTCTATGCGCTCTGCCCGGTGCCCAATCTCAGCGCCGGCTTGGACTGGACGCAAGGAAGCGCCGCGTCTCCGCGATCAGATCGTCGAAGCGCTGGACGGTACATTGCTTCCCGGCCTTCGCAGCGAGATCACCGCCGAGCTGTGCCTCACACCGGCTGATTTCAAACAGAACTATCTCGCCTATCAGGGCAGCGGCTTTTCCATCGCCCCGCACTTCACCCAGAGCGCCTGGTTCCGCTTCCACAATCGCGCCGAAGGCATCGACGGGCTTTATCTGACGGGCGCCGGAACGCATCCAGGGGCGGGCATGCCTGGCGTACTCTGTTCAGCCAAGGTCATCGACAGGCTGATCCCGGCGGCTGAGCGCCTTTAGAGCGCGATCAGGAAAAGTGGAATCCGGTTTTCCGTCCGATCGCGCGACCAGCAAAGAATCGAGAGCGGGCCTCCCAGCTTCGATGTTTCCACTTCAACCGATCCCGCCAGGCGTTACGCGTCCGGGGGCTTGCCGGCCGGCCATTTGCCTCCCGGCTCCTTGGCCTTTTGCCGCAGGAACTTCGCGGCGCCGGGGACACGCGTCAGGCGCGCCACCGCCTCGATATAGGCCACAAGCGATTCGCCCTCCACATAGGCCGGATTCCGCGGACCAGTCCTCGCCATGAATTCCATGACGCGAAAGCGGCATTCGCGCAGCGCCAGCAATAGTGGCCTGTAATCGAATTCGGTCGGGCTCGGATGAGCGAATAGATCCGGCCCTTCTGGCTTGTCGGTCATCGACGCGGAACTCCGATGTTCACTGTTTGTTCATAGATGAACTCTCATCTCGCGTCAACACTCATTGCGCTTTGCCCGCGCATAATAAGTGGAAACCAGTAGCCACATTGGTTAACGCGAAACACAACCCTGGGTTTCAATTAACATAACATAGTGTATCTAAAGTAGAATTATGAATAAATTAGTTGCAAACAAGACACTTTTCGCAACTCTCGCAAGTATTCAATGTGTCTGCATTATGTTTCCATTGCGGCGCCTTCGGAGGCGTGATTATGGTCATTAAACACGTGGGCGGTGAGTTTGCCCATTGTGTGGGCGTTAGTTGATTTTTGACGGTGAATTTTCGAGCAGCGAAATTACGCGCCTATGGGCTGGGCGACGCTGCAGGGGCAAAAATGAGGGATGGGGAATGAAAAATTCTAAGAAGTGCGTAGCCGTAGTTCTGACCTTGCCAATTGTCCGCAATGTTCTTGGCCTCGCAAGCTTATGCTGACACTTGCTTAACATCAGTCACGGCAACTCCAACCGAGGTCGTCTCTGACATCACGAAACAATTCGGCCAGGCATTGACGCCAGATACCAGCCTGTCGGTTACAAAAAATCCGGCAATTGTCGATTAGATCCTCCAATTCTTCCGCCGATTGTCGTAATTCCTGCGAATATCGTCGTGACAGACGTTCAGCTCAACGAAGTCTCGTCGCCATTTTTGCAAGACATAACGCCTCGGGTTTACTCACGGTGGTCGGATCGATAACACCGGACGACAGGCGGGGCAACGGCTACCGGCTGGAAATGCTTTCGCCTGCGGTCAAAATGCTACGGCTACTGGTAGTGCCGCCTCAGCTTTCGGAGCGAACTCTGCCGCCACTGGCGACAGTGCAAGCGCTCTCGGTGCAAACTCCATCGCCAATGGGGACAACGCGACGGCAGTTGGCCAGGGCGCAAACGCTACTGGACCTCAATGCAACCGCTGTCGGACGCAGTTCAACCGCTGCTGGCGACAACGCAACCGCCACAGGCGCGTTTTCAAATGCGGACGGAGCCAACGCAACAGCGCTCGGTTCGGAATCCGACGCGGTTGGCGCGAATGCTACGGCGGGCGGAGCGTTCGCCAGCGCAGACCGGAACCAACGCAACAGCCTACGGTCACAGCTCTCTCGCAATCGGCTGAAACAACGTACCGCGATTGGCCAGGATTCCACCGCGAGCGGCGCAGAATTCTACGGCAGTTGGCCAGCAAGCGTCGGCATCGGCTCCAACAGCTCCGCGTTCGGGCAAGGCCCAGTCGCGAATGCAAACAACGCAACGGCCGTCGGCGCCGGGGCACAGGCCAACCACAAGGCTCGGTCGCCATCGGCCGGGACAGCGGAGGCAATGTCGCGACCTCGTCCCTGAGCAATGAGTTCGTGCTCGGCACCGCGAACCACACCTATACGGCGCCCGGCATCACCTCTGCCGAAAGCCGCAATCGCCAATCCGGCCCGCTGGAAGTCGCCACGACCGACTCGAGCGGTCACCTGGCCACCGATGGCGGCCAGATCTTCCGCGAACTCGGCGAACAGGGCGCGGGCATCGCCATCGCCATGGCTCTGGAGAACCCGGACCTGGTCGGCAACGAGACCTTCGGCCTTTCAGCCAATCTGGGCTTCTTTGAGGGCAACACCGCGCTCGGCGTCGCGCTGATGGGCGTGGTCGGCCATAATCTCGTCGGTGGCGGCGAGCGCTGGGCGGTTTCGGGCGGCGTTGGCGTCAGCCTGAATGAGAACGAGTTCGGCGGCCAGAGCGTCGATCGCACGGTTGCCGGCCGCGCTGGCGTCCAAGTCTCCTGGTAACTCCAGGCCTCGCAGAGACAGGGGGCCATCGGCGATGCCGGTGGCCCTTTTTTGCCGTGAGAGCATTTTCCAGTAAAGTGGACACCGGTTTGCGCCCTCGAAAATGCGACCAAATAAAGAGATAGAGCCCCGTTCCGATTCAATCGGAACGGAAAAGGCTCTAGAAGCGGAATGCGCTTAATTTGCGCACGATGCTTTGGTTTGATGATGTTCTCGCGAATGCATATGCCGGGCATTTCGCATGGGCACCAACGGAAAGAGCGTGGTCGAATATGGCGCGATATCGGCGAATTGCGGTCTGGCTGATCGCCCTTGCGGTCGCTTCCGGCCTGCCCGCCGCCGCTGAGCAGAAGCCGGCCGCCAAGACCCAGCAGCCGCAGCCCAATCAGCAGCAGGGCCAAGCCGCGCCGGGCACGCCGCTAGCGCAACTTCCCGCGCTTCCCGATGCGTTCAAGCTCAATCTCCTGATACGCTCCTCGATCATCGCCCTCAACCAGGCCAATCAGACGGGCAATTACACGGTCCTGCAGGATCTGGGCGCGCCCGCGTTCCGGGCGTCGAACAATTCGGTGCGGCTGGCGCAGATATTCTCCGCCCTGCGCCAGCGGCAGCTGGATCTGTCGCCGGTGCTGTTCTTCACGCCCAAGCTGGTGGCGGAGCCGCAGATCAACGCCAATGGCCTGCTGCGGCTGGTCGGCTTTTTCCCGACGGCGCCCGAAAGGGTGAATTTCGAGCTGATCTATCAGCAGATCGACGGCCAATGGCGGCTGTTCGGCATCGGCGTCAATACGAGCCCGGCGGAGGTCACCTCGGCGCTGCCGCCGGCCGGGGCAGGCGAACAGGCTCAAGGTGCTCCCCCCGCCCAGGCGGCACAAGCAGCGCCAACACCGCCGGCCGCACCCGACAATTCGGCGTCGCGCGAAGCACAAGCGCCGCCTCCGAAGGCCGCGCAGAAACCCGATGGGGCCGCGCGCCCGAGCCGCAAACCGCAAGCCGAGAAGCCGAGCGGTGCAAAGAAGCAAAGCGGCGCCGCAAACACTGCCCCCGGCGCCGTCGTCCAGAACGGCGCGACGAACAATGCCGCGCGGATCGATCTCGCCAATCCGAACGCGGCGGCCACCGGCTCCGATCCCACGCCGAAGAAGCAGACCGGCACCTGGGACACGCGCAGTCTTTCCGCGACTACGGATTAGCGCATCGGACCGAAAAGTGCGCAGCGGTTTTCGGACAAATCCGATGCTGAAACAAAAAGCTGGAGCGGCGCTTCCGATTCCTATTAAGAGTTCCGCCGCTCTAGCGGGCGATCCGTGAGCGCAGCTTCGCGATAAATTATGCGGCGGAGGCTTCAGGCCCGACCGCGACATGGCCGAGCCACAGCCGCAAGAACCGGTCGAGCCAGGCGCGTTGGCCGGACCCGTGAATATGGTGCCCGATAATGTGCTCCTGGCGGGGATGCGCGCCAGGAGCCACCAGCCGGTGCGCCGCGCAGGTCGTCCAGCGGTGGATGATGGCCAGCGTCATCTCGGGATGGAACTGCACGCCGAACGCATGCTCGCCATATTGCATCGCCTGATTTTCGAAGCTGGCGTTCGTCGCAAGCCGTTTGGCGCCCGAAGGCAGGGCAAACCCTTCGCTGTGCCATTGATAGACGGAATCCGGCCAGCGCATCAAAGCGGCGCCTTCATCGCTCGGCGCAATCGGATAGTAGCCGGCCTCGAGCACATTGTCCTGATGCGGCGCCACCTCCGCGCCGAGCTGTTTCGCCAGCATCTGCGCCCCGAGACAGATGCCGAAATAGGGCTTGTTCTCGCGTAAGGGCACCGCCAGCCAATCGATTTCCGAACGCATGTAATCGTCAGGGTCGTTGGCGCTCATCGGGCCGCCGAACACGATCGCACCGGCATGCTCCGCCAATGTCGGCGGCAAGGGATCGCCGAAGCGGTGGCACCTTATGTCGAGCGAATAGCCGTTGGCGGTGAGCCACTGGCCGACGGCGCCAGGCTGGGATTCGCGCCGATGGACGATGATGAGGATCTTTTTGGAATCGAGGGCCGCCTTCATCCGTACCGCTGTCCTGATCCGCCGCTGGGACGGCAAGCCGCCCCGCCATGTCCTCGGTCGTCATGCTGAAATATTTTTCCATCGCCGCCAAAAATCTCAATAGCGCTGTTTTAGAAGCCATCCGCTGAACGGCATCAGAACGGCATGCGGGATGATCCGCATTGCAAACGCGGCCAGCGAAGGCAGGAAACCGGGAACGATGACCGTCCGGCGGCCCATAAAGCCGCTGACGATGATCCGGGCGGCCCGTGCGGGTGACATCACGTTCTGCATGCGAAGATAGAATGCAGCTTTCGTGCCCATTCGTTCGTGAAAGCGTGTAGCGACCGGTCCCGGAGCCGCGGCCGAGATCAGCACGCCCCGTCCCGCATTCTCGGCGGCGAGCGCTTCGGTGAATGACATCACATAGGCCTTGGACGCGTAATAGGCGGCCTGATAGGAACTGGGCGCGAGCCCGCCCAGCGAGCCAATGTTCAGCACACCGCCGCGGCCGCGCCGCAACATGGCCGGCAGAAAAGCCCGGGTCAAAGCCGTAAGCGCCTCGACGTTCAGCTTGCACAGCGCCATGAGCCTTACAGGATCCTGCTCGGCTACGACACCTCCGATGCCGATTCCGGCATTGTTGACCAATATTTCGGCGAAAACCGCATTGGCATCCATCGCCGCGGCAACCGCTTTTTCCGGCCCCGGCTGCGTCAGATCGATCGCGGCTATGTAGACCTTGACCGGGTAATCCCGGCGCAGTTCGGCCGCCGCGGTCTCAAGCATCGTCCGCGTCCGCGCGATCAGCAGCAGCGCGTGACCGCGAGCGGCAAATTCATTGGCGAGATGCCGCCCGATGCCCTCGCTTCCGCCGGTAATGACGCAGACGGGCGTCTTCCCCTGATCTTCCGGCAACGCACCGGCATCGCGGACATGGCGTCGCCACCAGGCCGTTTCGAGCCTCTGAATCCAGTTCGCCATCCCCTCCCCTTAGCTGTTCCCGGCGCGAACCATCTGCTTCAGCTCCATCCGGTCGCGGGCCGGAACCGCGAGCAGCTCCGCCGTGCGCCAGATGAGATTGTCTTCGAGCGCGCCAAGCTCGCCATCGGCATAGACGACACGCCACATCATCGCGATGATCTCGCGCTTCTCGTCCAGCGACAGCCGGTCGCGCAAGACCGACGTGAAGCGATAGATGTCGATGGCCTCGCGCTCGCGCTGCTGCGCCATGGTCAGCAGGCGGTTGAATTCGGGCTCGCTGAGCTGAAAATGCTCCGACAGCAAGGGCTTGAGGCGCGCCATTTCGTCTTCGGTGACGGTTCCGTCGATGGCGATGGCATGAAACAGCAGGGCGGCGGTGGCGAGCTGCGTCTCGTCGGCGCCCAGCTTTTCGCCGTCACCGGGATCGCTGAGAGAGTCGAAAAACGCGGCTATCGATTTGAACATGACGAACGGTCCCGGACGCTGTGCGTGTTGGCTTGCCGAGCAAACTAGCCGATGGGCGGGGGCGATGCATAGCCCAAGGGAGGATGAGCCGGCATTGCCGCCGATCCAATTGATCATATATGAGTGGGCTCCATAGGATGCAAAGCCCCGACGCGGGGCCCGGTTACGATAGCCATGATCGATTTTGCCAGCGACAGCGCCATTGTGCCGCGCGCCGCCGTCAGTGCCGCGATTTTCCGCGATGGGCGCGTGCTGCTGGTGAAGCGGCGCGGTCCGCCGTCAGCCGATGTCTGGAGCCTGCCCGGCGGCCATATCGAACCCGGCGAGACCGCCCTCGACGCGATCCATCGGGAGCTGCGCGAGGAAACGTCCGTGATAGCGCGCATTGCAGAAATTATCGGCGCGAAGGATGTCATTCATCTAAATGACAGCGGCGACCTGATATTCCATCGTGTCGTCATCGTCTTTTGCGGTGAATGGCTATCGGGCGAGCCCGAGGCGGGCGATGATGCGGCCGCCGCCGGCTGGTACGATCCGGACGCGCTGGCAGGGCTCGCGACGACCGAAGGGCTCGCCGAGATCGTTCGGAGCGCGAAGATGAAGCTGGCCGGGCGTTAACAGCCGGACTTGCTGCTGTCCATAGGTATTGGTACGCGGCCCTGCTGTTGTTGGAAAGAACTGTTTCATCCTCTGGTTGAAATTGACATAATCGCTAAACCTAAAGTATAGAGCGCATGGATGGTGAACTTTAGAGTGGTGTTGGCGTGCATGCTCGTCGTCGCGGCAATCGGCCTGAAAATTGCGTCGCCGCTGGCGCAAACGGCGCAACCGTCCGGGCCTTCGAGTGACCCTGACGCGCGTCCGTACGACGCGCAAATCTACAGGCTGTCGGAGATTGTTGGCGCGGTTCACTATCTCCGTGAACTGTGCGGCGCCGAAGAGGGTCAGGCCTGGCGGAACCAGATGCGGGACCTCGTCAACGCTGAAGGGACAAGCGCCCTTCGCCGTGCGCGGCTCGTCGACAGTTTCAACAAAGGGTATCGTGGCTATGCACGAACCCACCGGACATGCACGAGGCCCGCGGTGCAGGCAATCGCGCGCTTCATGCAGCAAGGAGCAAGCATCGCCGACGCTCTTATACAAGATCATCGTTAAGCAAGAATTATAAAAATGCCACCCGCCCATTAAGCACAAACATAACCGTCTGTATGCGTTTTCGGCCACTGTGCTAGGAAAGATGCGGCGGTGATTGCATGGGCAGATTTCGGAGAGCCGACGCGTGTACAGGATAAGAGATTACGATCTTCCCCGTGATTCCAGCACCGCACTGGATGAGCAGAAGCAAGCCGCTCTCCGTTACATTATGGAAGCTTGGGAAGAGGCGCTTTATGACGGCATTGAACCGGAGATGCTGGCAAACGCCGCATTCTTCGCCGCGTTGACCGATCTGGTGTCCAGCTATGGTGAAGACGCCGTGGCCAAGATGACGGAAGGTCTGCCCCGCCGGCTCCATAATGGCGAATTCACGCTACATCGCGTGACCCAATAGCCCAAACCGCTTGCCGAAGACGCTGGGCAGCAAGGCTGGCGGCGTCGACGCATCGGCCGCATGTCCCATCAGCCCCATCGCCAGCTGGAAGAATAAGAGCCCGCCAAAGGCCAGCAGCACCACTCCCGCAACCTGATTGATGAGCTTCAAGCGGCCCTCGGTGATCCGGCCGCGGAGCTTTTCGATCAGACGCGAGAGCACCGCCCACCACAAAAGGCTTCCCATCATCACCGAAAAAACCAGCGTGAGTGCCTGGACATAGCTGTCCAGGCCGCCCAGAACCGAGCTAAGCCCGCCGACGATCGCGAAAAGGCCAAGAATGGCGCCGGGATTGGTGATCGTCAGGAAGAAGGTCTGCGGGATGACGCCGGCATGGGGCAGGATCCGCCAGATCTGGAAGCGGAGCGCCGGGCGCAACCTTTCCGGCACCCAGTCGACGATCCGGCGAAGCTGCGTGAAATTCGCCCGCCTCGGCGCGAAAGCGAGCTTGGGCTTCGCCATATAAAGCTTCACGCCGAACGCCATCATGATGACGCCGCCGATCAGCTGGATTTCCTGCTTGTAGTTCGACATGACGCCGGAGATCGCGGTGATGCCGAACGCCGCGACGGCAGCGATCAGCCCGTCAGCCAGCACCGCGCCGACGCCGGCCGCGAAACCGCCCCAAAAGCCGCGCTCCAATGTGCGCTGAATGCAAACGATATTGACGGGGCCGACAGGCGCTGCGATGAGCACGCCGATGATGAGGCCGCTCACCACAAGCTGCGTGCTCAATATAACGGCTTCTGTGTGAAACACCGTCAGCTGGCCCCGTCACAAGGTTGGCGCGATGATGAGTTAGCTTCCTGCATCGATTCGGCGGTCCCAGATTGCCATCATTATGTAAATTTTTGTTGCTCCAGGAGAAGTGCCGAATGCGAAAGCCGCAGGCCAGCTTAGTGATTTGCCGCCTCGGAGGTCCGCTGCTATTCCTAGCTGCGGCGCTCAGCCTTGTCTATGCCCTGCCCTTGGTCGTCCCACCGGTCAAAGCAGAAAAAACAGTCAATGAGAAGGCAGGGACACAGAATAGCGCCGCGGAAATTTTGCGAGACAATTCAATCCTCCCGGAAGCTGTGGGCCGCATCCGCGCGGCGATGCTCAGCGCGGCCATGAGCGGCGACATCGAAGCGCTGCGGGTTCCGGTCCAAATGAACGAAATTCCGCCCATGGTCGCCAGGGAGAAAATCTCCGATCCCGTGGACTATTGGCGCAAGATCGCGCGCGACGGTGAGGGGCGGGAAATCATGGCGATCATGGTCGAGCTGTTCCGCACCGGTTTCGTCCGCAAGGCGCCGGGAACCGATGACGAAATGTATATCTGGCCGTATTTCGCCGAAGTCCCGCTCGACAAGCTCACCCCCGCCCAGGAGGTGGAACTGCTGACGCTGGTCACGCCCGATCAGTTGAAGGCGATGCGCGCCTCAGGCAAATACGACCATTACCGGATCGGCATCGCGCATGACGGCACCTGGCATTTCTTTTGGAATGGGGTGGAGTGACAATCGTCACCCTCAAACCCGTATCGCCGATTGAATCCCGCCAGCGTCTCCAGGAAGCGGACCGGTTGCCCCGTTGCCGCCGCGACGATCGCCCCGTCGCGCATGACGATGCGGCCCCTGACGATCGTGGCCATCGGCCAGCCCGTCACCTCCCAGCCATCATAAGGCATCCACCCGCAGCGGCTGGCGCTCCAATCATTGGTGATGGTGCGCTCGGCCTTCAGGTCGACGAGCGTCAGGTCGGCGTCGTAGCCCAGGGCGATGCGGCCCTTTCCCGCGATGCCATAGACCCGCGCGGGGCCGGTGCTGGTCAGATCGGCGAAACGCTGCAGGGTCAAGGCGCCGGCATTCACCCGGTTGAGCATGAGCGGCACCAGCGTCTGCACGCCGGGCATTCCCGAAGGCGAGGCGGGATAGGGCTTCGCCTTGGCCTCCAGCGTGTGCGGCGCATGATCGGAGCCGATCGTGTCGACCAGCCCCTGGCGCAGCGCGTTCCAAAGCGCGGCGCGCTCGGCCTCTTCGCGCAAGGGCGGATTCATTTGCGCATGGGTGCCGAGGTGCTCATAGGCCGAAGGCGCGGCCAGCATCAGGTGATGCGGCGTCGCCTCCACCGTGGCGATGTCGCGATTGGCCGCCAGCAGCTCCAACTCGCCGGCCGTCGAGACATGCAGGATGTGCACGCGGGCGCCGGTCTCGCGCGCCAACGCCAGGAGATCGCGCGTCGCCATGATCGCGGCCTCAGGGTCGCGCCATTCGGAATGGCTGGATGGGTCTCCCTCGCGGCACAGGGTCTTGCGCGCATTGAGACGCGCTTCGTCCTCGCAATGAAACGCGACGCGCCGCCGCGCCTTCGAAAGCAGCGCCCGCAACAGCGCCGGGTCGTCGACCAGCAGATTGCCGGTGGACGACCCCATGAACACTTTGATCGCCGCCGCGCCTTCGAGGCGTTCGAGCCGTGCCAGTTCGTCGATATTGTCCGTTGTCGCGCCGGGATAGAAGGCGAAGTCGCAATGCATCCGGCCCCGGCCCCGCGCCACCTTGTCGGCCAGCGTTTCGGCGGTCGTCGTCGGCGGATTGGTGTTCGGCATCTCGAATACCGCCGTGACGCCGCCCAGCACGGCGGCGCGGCTGCCGCTTTCGAGATCCTCGCGATCCTCGCCGCCCGGCTCGCGGAAATGCACATGGCTGTCGATCACGCCGGGCAAGACATGCAGGCCACGCGCGTCGAAATAGTCCCCGGCCGCTTCGCGCTGAATGCGGCCAAGCTGCGCGAACCGTCCGCCACTGATGCCGATGTCGCCCTCCCAGACGCCATCCTGGTTGACGATCATGCCGCCGCCGATCACCAGATCGAACCGCTGAGCCATGAAACTATCCTTCCTGAGCAGGGGCCTTTGGAACGACGACACCGCAGGTCCGTTTCATATGCATCTGTAAGGTGCGCAATCGCCCTTTCAGCGGTCAACCACCTGAACACAGGTTATGAACATGATGGATGAACCCAGGAAAGTGCCAGCGGAAACGCCCGATCCGAACGAAGATCCGGACAAGGAAGAGAAATTGGATGAGGCGGTCGCGGATTCCATGATCGCCAGCGATCCTCCCGCCAGCGTATCGAAAGGACAGCCGACGGCGCCTCCACGGCGGCCCAAGAACCTCGGCGAAGCTGACAAGCGCAGTCATCCCGGCAAAAGCGAGCACGGCTGATTGCGCCGAAGCGTCATGTGGCTTACCTAGGATGATGGATATTTAAGGATCGCCTATGTCCTCCAGCCAAATGACGCTGTTGCCGGATCGGGGCCTCGTCGAAGTGCGGGGTCCCGACGCCGCCGTCTTCCTTCAGGACCTCGTGACCAACGACGTCGAGAGCATCAAGCCCGGTGAGGCGATATTCGCCGGCCTGCTGACCCCGCAGGGCAAGATCCTCTGCGATTTTCTGATCCATATGCGCGATCCGGAAAGCTATTGGCTGGATTGCATGCGCGATCAGGCCGAGACCATCGTCAAGCGGCTCTCAATGTACAAATTGCGCGCCAAGGCGGAGATCACCGATCGCTCCGGCGAGCTTGCCGTCGGCGCTGTGTGGGGCGAGACGCCACGCGAAGGCGACGGCGCATTCCTCGCAATGTATGACGATCCGCGCTATTCGCCGCTCGGCGGGCGCTTCGTCATCGCGGCCGGTCAGTCCGGACCGGCGAACCTCGCCCCCGCGAGCTCCTATCATACGCACCGCGTCTCGCTGGCGGTGCCCCAGGGCGGGCTCGACTATGCCTATGGCGAGGCCTTCCCGCACGAAGCCTGCTTCGATGAACTGCACGGGGTGGACTTCGACAAGGGCTGCTATGTCGGCCAGGAAGTCGTCTCGCGCATGCATCATCGCGGAATAGCCAAGACGCGCATCGCCGCGATCGAGGCGAGCGCGCCGCTCGACACGGTCGGCGCCGAGATACACGCGGGCGAGTTTCCCGTTGGCACGCTCGGCTCGATGGATGGAACGCACGGCATCGCCATGCTCCGCCTCGACCGCATCGACGAGGCGGCACGCCACGGCATCCCCTTGCGTATCGGAGACACGATCATCACCGCGCGGACGCCGCCCTGGGCCAGCTATTCCGTGCCATCCGGAAAGGCTGCGATGTGACCGACACGCGCTGCGGCTGGGTGAGCGAAGAGCCGATCTACGTCACCTACCATGACGAGGAATGGGGCGTGCCCAATGGCGACAGCCGGGCGCTGTTCGAGAAGATCATCCTCGAAGGCTTCCAGGCGGGGCTGTCCTGGATCACCATCCTGCGCAAGCGCGAGCATTTTCGGCGCGTCTTCGACAATTTCGATGCGCAGAAAATCGCCAGCTACGGGGAGAAGAAGAAGGCGGCGCTGCTCGGCGATCCCGGCATCATCCGCAACCGGCTGAAGGTCGACGCGGCCATCGCCAATGCGCAGGCCTATCTGGCGCTGTCGGAGAAGCAGAGCCTGGCTTCCTTCTTCTGGGATTTTGTCGACGGCAAGCCGATCCAGAACCGCTTCACCGCACTGTCCGAGGTGCCGCCGGAAACGCCGCTCAGCCGCGCGATCTCCAAGGCGCTGAAGGGGCACGGCTTCCGCTTCGTCGGCCCCACGACGATCTATGCGATGATGCAGTCCAGCGGGATCGTCAATGACCACGTGATGAGCTGTCACCGTCACGATCATTGCGCCGGGCTGAAGCCGCATCTGCGCTAATTGGGCGTGAGCGGTTTCGTCATGAAGCCGGCGGCCGATAGACGATCTCAAGCTCTCGCTCTTTGCCGACTCTCAGGCCGAGCTTTCGCTCTTGCGTCAACCGCGCGCCGGATGGGAAAAGCTGTGACATGGGCGCAGCGCCGGTTCGGCAACAGAGAGGCAGCGGAATGACACGAGCAGTGATCTTCGATATTGGCGGGGTGCTCATCGATTGGAATCCGAGATATCTCTATTCCAAGCTGCTCCAGGACGAAGCCGCCATCAAAGCGTTTCTGGTCGAAATCGGCTTTAACGAATGGAACCGTCGGCTTGACGCGGGCGGCCTCTGGGAGCCTGCCATCGCCGAGCTGGTTGCCCGGCATCCGCATCACAAGGCGCTGATCGAGGCCGCTCATCTTCGCTGGCACGAGATGCTTCCCGGCGACATCCCCGGCACCGTCGCGATCCTGGAGCGGCTTTCGCGGCAAGGGGTGCCGCTCTATGCAATAACCAATTACTCGACGGAAAAGTGGATCGAGACGCAGGCGCGATTTCCGTTCTTCGGCCATTTCCGCGACATCGTGGTCTCCGGCGACGAAAAGATGCTGAAGCCGGATGCGGCGATCTTTCAGCTCTGCTTGCAGCGCAATGGTCTTGAGCCGGACGCTTGCGTATTCATCGATGACGTGCCGCACAATGTCGCCGGCGCGGCGGCCGTGGGGATCGACGGCATCCTCTTCGAGACCCCTGAAAAGCTGTCTGCCGACCTGACCGCTCGGGGTCTCCTGCAATGACCTGCTATATGAGCGATGGGTGAAGTCAGCCCGTTTCCGCCTGCAATTCCCCGTATGCGATCAGGACAGCATGGGATTATGGGTGATGGCGCGCAAATCGTCGCGATGGCCGAAGGACCACAAGACCCAGCCCAGATGGGAGCTTTGGCCCTCCAGGCGAAGCTCCACTTCAGAGGGGGCGGCCAGATTGCCGCCAAGGCCCGCACAGGCGTGGGTGATCGCCCGCATGATGCGCTTTCCCTTGTCCGCCATCTCGCCCTTGCGAACATGCGACCGGCAGATCAGCCCCTCCTTTGGCCATAGCATGGACCGGCCAAGCTGGTTTTCGCCAAAAATCCACATGAAGCCCTTTTCCATGGCCTCGCGGGCGAACTCGACTCCATGCTTTTCGGCATGTTGGAGGAATGACGGCGCCATGCCGTCCTGATGCACCGAATAGACTTCGTAAAAATCGACGACGCGCCCGGCGGGCGTATAGAAAAACCAGGGCCACTCGCCTTGCGGCCCTTGCAGCGAAATGAGCTTCCGCGTGCAGCGATTGGCAAGATCGAGCGCACGGCGGTCCCCGCACCACTCGCCGTAAATATAGCAGGCAAGCGTAAGATAGCTATTCGTCGCGAAGGAGGAAAATCGGCGCCGCAAGCCGGTCGATTCATCGTAGAACAGGCAGCTTTCGCAACTGTAATTCTGGTCGAGATGGGCGAACAAATCTTTGGCGACGGGCCCGAGTTCCGGCATGTTGCGCTTGGCCTGCTCCACGCAGCCAATCAGGATCATCGCCAGATCCTGGGCGCGGAATTTCATCCAGCCTTCCCGGTCGGCGATGAGCGATTGAATATCGGAAAGCGTGCGCAGCGGGATGTCGAACTCAAGTTCGGCTCCGGCCCAGAGGGCCATGCCATAGGCATATTTGGGTGACGGAAGTTTCGGAACCTTGACGACGTTCTCAAGGAATGTCTGCTGCAGATCGAAATCGTGGATCGGCCCCAAATGGCGGATGCGCGAAAGCCCGAGCAGGACGTTGAGCGTGTAGAAGACGTCGCTTTCCGGGATCGATTGGTTGGGCTGAGGCCGCCCATCCAGATGATAGATATGCGACCACCGGCCCTTTTGCGGCATCCAGCAACTGTCCAGCCCCCGCAGGACGAACTCGGTTAGCGGTGAAGCGAGCGCCATGCCCGGAATGAGAGGCGTCTTGGGGGCCTGCGCCCTGATCTGCTCAAGCATGTCACCGTTCCTGAAGTCCGGCGGCACCCGGCATGGAAGCCGCAAATCGAAAATTGGACGAGTACACTACGTAGCAGAACAATCACAGGTTGCAATTCACCTCATGCGCAGTCCACAGCTCTCCTTCGCGGTTTTCGGATTTACGCTGACGGATGGCGCTTGGCGCCCGCCGCTACCACAATTCCGCCTTGGCGCGCGCCGGCCAGGCCTTGTCATACTCTTCGCCGCCGAGCGCGTTCGAGGTCAGCGCGGCGACGATTTGCCCAGCCGTGGGAAGGCTGGCGGGATCGACATGCCGCTCCGGATTCCACAGCTCGGAGCGCAGGATGGCGCGAGCGCATTGCATGTAGACGGCATCGATGCTGATCACGATCACCGAACGCGGCGCCTTGCCGTCGACCGCGAAAGGACGCCAGCAATTCCGGATCGACCGAGATCTGCGCCCTGCCATTGACGCGCAGCGTAACGCCGGAGCCGGGCACGATGAACAGCAGCCCGACGCGCGGATCCCGAATGATGTTGCGCAGCGAGATCGACGCGGTTGTTGCCGCGCCGGTCCGGCATCATCAGCGTTTTTTCATCGTGAATGCGCACGAAGCCCGGCAGGTCGCCGCGCGGCGTGCAATCGAGACCTTCCGGCCCGCTGGTCGCCAGCGTGACGAAAGGCGAGGCGGTGATGAACGCCGCATAATGCGGCGTGACCCGGTCGACCTCTTTCAGGATCGAGGCCGGAACAGGCTCGCCGTAAAGCGCTTCCAGCTGCTCGATAGTGTCGATCGTGGTCATGGCTCACCCGCACTGAAGGAGGCGCTAATATCTCATGCCAGCGCGGGATAATCCACATAGCCCTCCGCACCGGCCGTGTAGAAGGTCGCCGTATCCCAATTGTTCAGCGGGGCGTCTTCGCGCAACCGGCGGACCAGATCGGGATTGGCGAGGAACGCCTTGCCGAACGCGACGGCGTCGGCCTCTCCGGCGGCGATCATCTGCTCGGCATGGCCTTTCTTGAAGCGCTCATTGACGATGTAGACGCCGCCGAACGCCGCTTTCAGCTTCGGCCCGAGGCTGTCGTCCGCGAGGTGTTCCCGCGCGCAGATGAAGGCGATCTCGCGCCTGCCCAGTTCGACCGCGACATGGGTGAAGGTCCCGGCGAGATTGCTGTCGCCCATCGAATGCGCATCGCCGCGCGGCGCAAGGTGCATGCCGACGCGCCCGGGCCCCCAGACGGAGATCACGGCGTCGGTGACTTCCAGCATCAGCCGGGCGCGCTGCTCGATGGCGCCGCCATAGGCGTCGGTGCGATGGTTCGAGATGTCCTGCAGGAACTGGTCGAGCAGGTAGCCGTTGGCGCCATGGATTTCGACGCCGTCGAAACCGGCCGCCTTGGCGTTCTCGGCGCCGCGCCGGTAGGCTTCGATGATCGCGGGGATCTCGCTGATTTCGAGCGCGCGCGGCACGGGATAGGGCTGCTCCGGCCGCACCAGGCTGACATTGCCGTTGGCCGCGATGGCGCTCGGCGCAACGGGCGGGTCGCCGTTCAGAAACATCGGATGGGAAATGCGCCCCACATGCCAGAGCTGGAGGAAAATGCGCCCGCCCGCATCGTGAACGGCCTTGGTCGTCAGCTTCCAGCCTTCGACCTGCTCAGCCGACCAGATGCCCGGCGTCCCGGCATAGCCGACGCCCATCGGCGTGACCGAGGTCGCCTCGGTGATGATCAGCCCGGCCTCGGCACGCTGCGCATAATATTCGGCCATGAGCGCATTCGGCATGCGCTCGTCGCCGGCGCGGCTGCGCGTCATCGGCGCCATGATGATGCGGTTGGGCAGCCGAAGCTCGCCGGCATCGAGCGGTTCGAAAAGGATGCTCACGGGTTTGGTCTCCATTGGCGCGGGATTGCCGGCGGGGGTTCTGCGAGGCGCGGCTTTGCTGTAAGACGAATGCAATGGCCACGCCAACATTCTATATTCGACGAACATCGAATATGTAGTAGGTTTTGTCGCATGAAGCAACTCGAGCATCCGAACCCGGACGAAATGACGCTCACCGGCGTGCTCGGAGCGCTCAGCGATCCGGTGCGGCTTTCCATCGTCAATCAGCTTGCCGGCTGCGATGAACGCGGCTCGAGCGAGTTCGATTGCGACATCGCCAATTCCACGCTCAGCCATCATTTGAAGGTGCTGCGCCTCGCCGGCATCATCCAGCACCGCAAGGAAGGCACGCGCTGTTTCGTCTCCGTCCGGCCCGATCTGGAGAAGGCTTTTCCCGGACTGCTCGCCTCCGTTCTGCGGTTTCATCAGCCCGTGCAGAGCTGAGCCAGGCGAGCGTTGCCGCGTCGCTGAGCAAACTTCGCATTGCACAAAGCTGAGGCATCGCCGCCTAAGCAACCGGCATCCCCCGCGAAATCCGCTGCCCGCCCTGATCCGTCCATCCGCATAAAACGCCTGATTTACAGGGAAGGCCGCGCCTTGGCGCTTCTGGCACACGGCTTGCTTTAGCCTGGGCAGGAACATCCAACGGCGCCCAATGAGGGGCGCTCCGGCAACGTCGCCAAACTGGGGAGAGACCATCTGCGTCTCAGCTCGGTTTCGCGGCGTTTTTTTATGGGCGGAGCGATGACGGTCCGCGGGCCTGCATCCGGCAATCGAATGAGGAAAGACAAGATGAGGACCGTCATGACACATGCAGCAAGCGCCGTGCAGCCGTCGCGGCTTGCTGGCGGCGGCTTGCGCCTTCGCCGCGCTGGCGTTCGCCGCGGCAGCCGGATCGGCGGAAACGCTGAATGTCGAGAAGGACCAGCTCAAACTCGGCTTCATCAAGCTGACGGATATGGCGCCGCTCGCCGTCGCCAAGGAGCTCGGTTATTTCGAGGATGAGGGCCTCTTCGTCACGCTCGAAGCGCAGGCCAATTGGAAAGTGCTGCTCGACCGCGTCATCACCGGCGAACTCGACGGCGCGCATATGCTCGCGGGCCAGCCGCTGGCCGCAACCATCGGCTTCGGCACCAAGGCGCATGTCGTCACGCCGTTTTCCATGGATCTGAACGGCAATGGCGTCACGGTTTCCAATGAAGTCTGGGCGCTGATGAAGCCGCATATTCCGGCAGGTCGCGGACGGCAAGCCGCAGCACCCGATCAAGGCCGACGCGCTGAAGCCCGTGCTGGAAAAGTTCAAGGCGGAGGGCAAGTCCTTCAAGATGGGCATGGTCTTCCCCGTATCCACCCATAATTACGAGCTGCGCTACTGGCTCGCGGCGGGCGGCATTCATCCCGGCTTCTATTCGCCGACCGATGTGAGCGGCCAGATCAAGGCCGACGCCCTGCTCTCGGTGACGCCGCCGCCGCAAATGCCCGCGACCATGGAAGCCGGCACGATCAACGGCTATTGCGTCGGCGAGCCGTGGAACCAGGCCGCCGTGTTCAAGGGCATCGGCGTGCCGGTCGTCACGGACTATCAGATCTGGAAGAACAACCCGGAGAAAGTCTTCGGAATAACGGCGGAATTCGCCGAGAAGAACCCCAACACCACGCTCGCGCTGACCAAGGCGCTGATCCGCGCCGCGATCTGGCTGGACGAGAACGGCAACGCCAACCGCAGGCACGCGGTGAAAATGCTGGCGCGCTCCGACTATGTCGGCGCCGACGAAGCGGTGATCGCCAATTCGATGACCGGCACCTTCGAGTTCGAGAAGGGCGACAAGCGGCCAATCGCCGACTTCAACGTGTTCTTCCGCTATTACGCCACCTATCCCTACTACTCCGACGCCATCTGGTACCTGACCCAGATGCGCCGCTGGGGCCAGATCCCCGAATTCCAGAGCGACGACTGGTACAAGGAGACCGCCAGGAAGGTCTACCGCCCCGAGGTCTATCTGAAGGCGGCAAAGCTGCTGGTCGATGAGGGCAAGGCGAAGCAGGAAGACTTCCCCTGGGACACGGACGGCTTCAAGGCGCCGAACGCCGAATTCATCGACGGCGAGACCTATGACGGGCGCGCGCCCAACGCCTATATCGACGCGCAGAAAATCGGCATCAAGGGCAAGCAGAAGGTCAACGGAACCGACGTGGCCGGCGGCTGATGCCTGTCTCCCGGCCCTTACGCGCGGGTGCCCCCGCCCCGGCGTAAGGCGAGGCCCGCAATCCCGACGACCATTTCGAGAGGCTGACATCCCGATGGCCACCGCCGACGACTTCTACAACCTCGCCGCCGACGAGGCCCGCAAGCAGCGCCGCGAGCGCTTCAATATGCGGCTCAACCGGTCCGAGAAATATCTGAACGTGCTCGGCTTCGGCTGGCTCGTGCCGCTGATCAAGATCGCCGCCGGCGAAAGCCTGAGCCATCAGCTCAAGGGAGCTTTGGCGCGGCCTCGTGGTGCCGCTGATGGGCATCGCCGTTTTCCTCGCGGCATGGGGCTGGCTCGCGCCGCAAGTGCAGACCTCGCTGGGCGCCGTTCCCGGCCCGGCGCAGGTCTGGGAACAGGCAACCAACCTCTATGCCGATCATCAAGCCGAGCGGCGCAAGGAAGCGGAATTCTACCAGCGCCAGACGGACCGCAACGCGAAATTCACCGCCGAAGGCAAGACCGACCGCATCAAGGAGCACAATTACACGGGCAAACCGACCTTCTTCGACCAGATCCTCACCAGCCTGAAGACGGTGGCGCTGGGCTTCGTCATCGCCACTGATCATCGCCGTGCCGCTCGGCATCATGTGCGGGCTTTCGGGGACGGTGAACGGCGCGCTCAATCCGCTGATCCAGATTTTCAAGCCGGTGTCGCCGCTCGCCTGGCTGCCCATCGTCACCATGGTCGTGTCAGCCACCTATACGGATGCCTCCGGCGCGCTGCCGAAATCGCTGGTGATATCGGCGATCACCGTGACGCTCTGCTCGCTCTGGCCGACGCTGATCAACACCTCGCTCGGCGTCGCATCCATCGACAAGGACCTGCTGAATGTCGGCCGCGTGCTGCAACTGCCTACCTGGCGGACGATCACCAAGCTGGTGCTGCCGTCATCGCTGCCGCTGATCTTCACGGGGCTCCGGCTGTCGCTGGGGGTCGGCTGGATGGTGCTGATCGCTGCGGAAATGCTGGCGCAGAATCCGGGCCTCGGCAAATTCGTCTGGGACGAGTTCCAGAACGGCTCATCCTCCTCGCTCGCCAGGATCATGGTGGCGGTGATCACCATCGGCCTGATCGGCTTCCTGCTCGACCGGCTGATGTATGCGCTGCAAGCCGCCTTCACTTTTTCGCCGAACCGGTAGGAGGCGCGACATGGAAACCGCCGAAGCATTCTGTGGGCAGGACGTTCTAGCCCTCTCCCTGGGGGAGAGGGTGGCGACGCAGTCGCCGGGTGAGGGTCTACGGACGACGGAGGGGGCAAAACCCCCTCACCCCAACCCTCTCCCAATGGGAGAGGGAGCAGACGGTGCGCTCCCATCAGCGTCGACGACGCGTCAAGGGAGATGAAAATGGCATTTCTCGAATTGAAGAACCTGTCCAAATCCTACGGCGAAGGCGCACAGCGCACCAACGTGCTCGCCGACATCGACCTGTCGGTCGAGGAGGGCGAGTTCATCGCCATCGTCGGCTTTTCCGGCAGCGGCAAGACGACTCTCATCTCGACAGTCGCGGGGCTAATCAAGCCCGATGCCGGTGAAATCCTGCTCAAGGGCAAGCCGATCACCGGACCGGGACCGGATCGCGGCGTCGTGTTCCAATCCTATTCGCTGCTGCCCTGGCTGACGGTCGAGGGCAATATCGCCCTGTCCGTCGATCAGGTCTTCGCCAAGCAGCCCCGAGCCGAACGCGCCGCGCGGGTGCGCCGATATATCGAGATGGTCGGCCTCGGCCACGCCGCCGAACGCCGCCCCGCCGAGCTCTCCGGCGGGATGCGCCAGCGGGTCGCCGTGGCGCGGGCACTCGCCATGTCGCCGGAAATACTGCTGCTCGACGAGCCGCTCTCCGCGCTCGATGCGCTGACGCGCGCCAAACTGCAGGACGAGATCATCTCCATCTGGGAGCGGGACAAGCGCACCGTCCTCATGATCACTAACGATGTCGATGAGGCGATCCTGATGGCCGACCGGATCATCCCGCTGATGCCCGGCCCGGGCGCCACGCTGGGGCAGGAATTCACGGTCGATCTGCCGCGCCCGCGCGATCGCACGTCGGTCAACGGACAGGCCGAGTTCAAGCGGCTGCGCCAGACGATCACCGCCTATCTCGTCGACATCGCGGCCGAGCGCGCGGCGCACTCCGATGACACCCGCTTGCTCCCCAATGTGGTGCCGATCACGCAGACCGATCCGCCGCCCAAGGCCTATCTGGACGCCGCCGCCTCCCCACGCGAAAAGCGCTATCTCGAACTGTCGCAGCTCTCGAAAGTGTTCCCGACGCCGAAGGGGCCGCTGAAGGTCGTCGACGGCTTCAACCTGCTGGTCAAGAAGGGCGAGTTCATCTCGCTGATCGGACATTCAGGATGCGGCAAATCGACGGTGCTGTCGATGGCTGCCGGGCTGACCGGCGTGAGCGAGGGCGGCATCGTCCTCGACGGGCGCGAAGTCACGGCCGCCGGGCCGGATCGCGCCGTGGTGTTCCAGGCGCCATCCCTGTTTCCCTGGCTGACGGCGTTCGAGAATGTCGCCCTCGGCGTCGACCGCGTTTACCCGCATGCGAAACGCGCCGAGCGGGACGACATCGTCGCCTATTATCTCGACCGCGTCGGCCTCGGCGACGCCATGCAGAAAAACGCCGCCGACCTCTCCAACGGCATGAAGCAGCGCGTCGGCATCGCGCGGGCCTTCGCCCTCTCGCCGAAACTTCTCCTCCTCGACGAACCCTTCGGAATGCTCGACAGCCTCACCCGCTGGGAGCTGCAGGAGGTGCTGATGGAGGTCTGGGCGCGCACCAAGGTGACCGCCATCTGCGTCACCCACGATGTCGACGAGGCGATCCTGCTCGCCGACCGCGTGGTGATGATGTCGAACGGCCCGAAGGCGCGCATCGGCAATATCATGGAGGTGGACCTGCCGCGTCCGCGCACCCGCAAAGCGCTGCTCGAACACCCCGGCTATTACGCCTACCGCCAGGAGCTTCTCGATTTCCTCGAAGCTTACGAGGGCGGCGCCAATCCCGATCCGGCCGTGCTGGAGGCCATCAAGGCCAAGCGCGCGGATCGGTCCTCCGAACACAAAGCGGCATGAGGGCAGAACCAATGGCCGAAAAACTCGTCGTCATCGGTAACGGCATGGCGCCGGGACGCATGCTCGAACATCTGCTCGAAAATGCACCCGACGCCTACGACGTCACCATCTTCAATGCCGAGCCGCGCGTCAATTACGACCGGATCATGCTCTCGCCGGTGCTGTCCGGTGAGAAGGACTATGAAGAGATCATCATCCATGGCGATGGCTGGTACATCAAGCACGGCATCATGCTCTATAAGGGGCATAAGGTCGTGCGGATCGATCGCGCCAATAAAACGGTGACGTCGGAACATGGCGAGACGGTGCCGTACGATAAGCTCGTTATCGCCACCGGCTCGAACCCGTTCATCATCCCGGTGCCCGGCAATAATCTTCCCGGCGTAATCACCTATCGCGACCTCGACGACGTCACGGCGATGCTGCTCGCGGCGCGGTCGCGGGACAAGGCGGTCGTGATCGGCGGCGGGCTGCTGGGGCTCGAAGCGGCGGCTGGCCTGCGGGCGCGGGACATGGACGTCACCGTCGTGCATCTCATGCCGACGCTGATGGAACGCCAGCTCGACGCGGCCGCCGGATATCTCCTGCAGCGCGAGTTGGAGGGGCGCGGCATCAAGATCCTCACCAAGGCCAACACCAAGGCCATTCTCGGCGACCGTCGCGTCGAGGGCGTCGAACTCGAGGGCGGCACGGTGATCCCGGCGACGCTGGTGGTCATGGCGGTCGGGATCAAGCCGAATGCGGGGCTGGCCAAGGAGGCGGGGCTGACGGTCAATCGCGGCATCGTCGTCGGGGCGGATATGCGCACGCAGCGATCCGGACATTTTCGCGCTCGGCGAATGCGCCGAGGTGGACGGCCAGGTCTACGGGCTGGTCGCGCCGCTCTACGAGATGGCGCGGGTGGCGGCCACGCATCTTGCCGGCGACGCCA
Source organism: uncultured Alphaproteobacteria bacterium (assembly GCA_963842775.1). Lineage (GTDB taxonomy): Bacteria > Pseudomonadota > Alphaproteobacteria > Rhizobiales > Rhodomicrobiaceae > R-RK-3. The sequence continues at coordinate 270,843 of CAWJHQ010000005.1, forward strand.
CGGCGAAATTCGTCCACGCCGACACGCCGACCAAGCTCAAGGTCACCGGCATCGACCTCTATTCGCTCGGCGACTTTGCCGAGGGCGGCGACCGCGAGGACATCGTGCTGCGCGACGCGTCGGCGGGCATCTATCGGCGGCTGGTGCTGCGCGAAGGCCGCATCATCGGCACCGTGCTGTATGGCGACACGTCCGACGGCGCCTGGTTCAACGACCTGAAGAAAAAGGGCACCGACATTTCGGAGATGCGCGAAACGCTCATCTTCGGCCAGGCCTATGTGGGGGGCGCCAAGCTGGACCCTATGGCGGCCGTTGCAGCCTTACCGGATGACGCGGAAATCTGCGGCTGCAACGGCGTATGCAAGGGCAAGATCATCGATACGATCGTCGCCAGGAAGCTCAAAGGGCTCGACGATGTGCGGGCGCACACCAAGGCGTCGGCGTCTTGCGGCACCTGTACGGGGCTGGTCGAGCAGCTTCTGAGCCTGACGCTCGGCGACGCCTATAATCCGGCCGCCGTGCAGGCCATGTGCGCCTGCACCGATCTCGGCCATGACGATGTGCGCCGGCTGATCGCCGCCAAGGGATTGAAGTCCATCCCCGCTCTGATGCAGGAGCTGCAATGGAAGACCTCCTGCGGCTGCGCCAAATGCCGCCCTGCCCTCAATTATTATCTGCTGGCCGCCTGGCCTGGCGTCTATGAGGACGACAGCCAGTCGCGCTTCATCAACGAGCGGGTGCACGCCAACATCCAGCGTGACGGCACCTATTCCGTCGTGCCGCGCATGTGGGGCGGCATGACCAGCGCCAGGGAATTGCGCGCGATCGCCGATGTGGTGGACAAGTTCAACATCCCGGCGGTGAAATGCACCGGGCGGTCAGCGCATCGACATGCTCGGCGTGAAAAAGGAGGATTTGCCGGCCGTCTGGGCGGATCTGAACGAGGCCGGGCTGGTTTCGGGCCACGCATACGGCAAGGCGCTGCGGACGGTGAAGACGTGCGTGGGGACGGATTGGTGCCGCTTCGGCACGCAGGATTCGACCGGGCTCGGGGTGAAGATCGAGAAATTCATGTGGGGTTCCTGGACGCCGGCCAAGGTGAAGATGGCCGTCTCCGGCTGCCCGCGCAACTGCGCCGAGGCGACCTGCAAGGATGTGGGCGTGATCTGCGTCGACAGCGGCTATGAGATCCATTTCGCCGGCGCGGCGGGGCTCGACATCAAGGGCACCGAAGTGCTGACGCACGTGCCGACCGAGGACGATGCGCTGGAGGTGATCGTCGCGCTCGTCCAGCTCTACCGCGAGCAGGGCCGCTATCTGGAGCGCATCTACAAATGGGCCAAGCGCGTCGGCATCCCGACGATCAAGGCGCAGGTGGTCGAGGATCCGGAGCGCCGCCGCGCGCTGTTCGAGCGCTTCGTCTACGCGCAGAAATTCTCCCAGGACGACCCTTGGGCCGAACGCGCGCGCGGCCGCGACGCGCATGAGTTTGCGCCGATGGCAGACCTGTCGCGCTTGGAGGCCGTGCAATGAGCATCAACGAAAAGGCGTGGATCGATATTGGCGCGGCGAGCGAAATACCCAAGCGGGGCGCGCGGGTGGTGCGCACGCCATTCGGGCCGATCGCACTGTTCCTGACCGCGGACGGCAGCTTTTTCGCCATCGAGGACCGCTGCCCGCATCGCGGCGGCCCGCTCTCGCAGGGCATCGTCCACGGCAATGCGGTGACCTGCCCCTTGCATAATTGGGTCATCAGCCTGGAGACCGGCGAGGCTCTGGGCGCCGACGTCGGCTGCGTCAAACGGCTGCCGCTGCGCGTCGACGCCGGCCGCATCCTCATCGACATCGCGCCGATGGCCGCACGGAACGCGGCCTGATCGATGGCGGCGATCATGGGGGCCACAACGCGCACGACCTGCCCCTATTGCGGTGTGGGTTGCGGGGTGCTGGCCAGTCGAAGGCCAGGCGGCGAAGTGGAGATCAAAGGCGATCCCGACCACCCGGCCAATTTCGGACGGCTGTGCTCGAAGGGATCGGCGCTCGGCGAAACGCTGAGTCTGGACGACCGTCTGCTCCATCCGATGGTGCGGGGCGCGCGGGCAAGCTGGGACGCGGCGCTCGAGGAAATCGCCCGGCGCTTCGGCCAGACCATTGACGAGCATGGGCCGGACGCGGTCGCGTTCTATGTCTCCGGCCAGTTGCTCACCGAGGATTATTACGTCGCGAACAAGCTGATGAAGGGCTTCATCGGCTCCGGCAATATCGACACCAATTCGCGGCTCTGCATGGCCTCGGCGGTGGCCGGGCATCGGCGCGCTTTCGGCGCGGATACGGTGCCGGGCGTACTACGAGGATCTGGAGCTGGCCGACCTCGTGGTGCTGGTCGGCTCAAATCTGGCCTGGTGCCATCCGGTGCTGTTCCAGCGGCTCGCGGCGGCGCGCGAGGCTCGCGGCACGAAGGTCGTGGTGATCGATCCGCGCCGCACCGCGACTTGCGACATCGCGGATATGCATCTGGCGCTCGCGCCCGGCTCGGATGTGGCGCTGTTCAACGGATTGCTCGCGTTTTCTGGCCGAGGCGGGGAAGGTCGACGCAGAGCTACGTTAAGGCAAGCATACGGAAGGGTTCGAGGAAGCGCTCGTCGACCGCGCAGTCCTGGGGATTGGCGGGCACGGCGCGCGAGACCGGGCTTTCCGGAGAGCGACCTGCGCGCGCTTCTATCGGCCTGTTCGCCGATACACCGCGCGTGGTGACGGCGTTCAGCCAGGGCGTCAATCAATCGAGCCGTGGCACCGACAAGGTCAACGCGATCATCAATTGCCATCTCGCCACCGGGCGGATCGGCCGGCCGGGCATGGGGCCGTTCTCGATCACCGGCCAGCCGAATGCCATGGGCGGGCGGGAAGTCGGCGGGCTCGCCAATCAGCTGGCGGCGCATATGGTTTTCGAAGATGACGGCGCACCGCGCATTGGTCCGCCGCTTTTGGCAGGCGCCGCGCCTGGCCGAACGCCCCGGTCTCAAAGCGGTGGATATGTTCGACGCCGTCGCGCGACGGCCGCATCAAGGCGATCTGGATCATGGCGACCAATCCGGTCGACAGCCTTCCCGCTGCGAACAAGGTGCGAGCCGCGCTCCGGGCCTGTCCGCTGGTCATCGTCTCGGACGTCACGGCGTGCACCGACACGGCGGAGCTTGCCCATATTCTGCTTCCAGCGGCGGCCTGGGGCGAAAAGGACGGCACAGTCACCAATTCCGAGCGGCGCATTTCCCGGCAGCGCGCGTTTCTGCCATTGCCCGGTGAGGCGCGGCCGGACTGGTGGGCGCTGACCCAGGTTGCGCGGAGGATGGGTTTTGCCGCGCAGTTCCCCTATGAGACGCCGCGCGAAATCTTCGCCGAACATGCCGCACTATCGGCGTTCGAAAATGGGGGAAGCCGCGATTTCGATATTGGCGCGCTGTCGGAACTGAGCGCCCCTGAATTCGACGCGCTCGAACCCGTGCAATGGCCGAGGCCTTGCGGTTCGCCGCGCGATGACGCCGACCGCCGATTTTTCTCGGATGGCGGCTTCTTCACGGCGAGCCGGCGCGGCCGCTTTGTTCCGACGCCCGTCATCCAGCCCGCCTCGCAGGTGAGCGACGCGTTCCCCATGGTTCTCAACACCGGGCGCATTCGCGATCAGTGGCATACGATGACGCGAACCGCCAAGTCGGCGCGGCTGCTCACCCACATCGCCGAACCATTTGCCGAAATCCACCCGGATGACGCGGCGCGCTTGGGCATTGAGGAGGCCAGCCTGGTGGCCGTCGAAAGCGCGCACGGCCGGGTGGTGCTGCGGGCGGTGATCACACCTCGCCAACGCCGGGGGACTGTTTTCGCGCCAATTCACTGGACGGATCAACTTGCCAGTGCCGCCCGCGTCGGCTCTCTCATCGCACCGCACACCGACCCCATTTCGGGCCAGCCGGAACTGAAATTCACGCCGGTCCGTCTCGCGCGGTTCGCGGCGGACTGGTACGGATTTGCAGTATCGGCGAAGACGCCTGCCGTCGCTGGACTCGATTATTGGGCGGTCGCGCGCGCCAAGACCGGTTTCAAAGTGGAGTTCGCGGTGAGCGAGGCACCGGAAGATTGGGCGCAAATGGCGAGGCAAGTGCTCGGAACGGCCGCCTGGCCGGAGGTCGAGATCCTTGCCTATCACGACGGACTCGCGGGCCGCCATCGCTTCGCCGCGTTCGCAGGCGGACGAATGGTCGGCGCGATGTTCCTCGACCGGGCGCCGTTGAGTGTCGCGCGAAGCTGGGTCGCCGGCCTCACGGGTGCCCAGATGCCTGATCGCCGCGAACGTCTGCGGGTGCTTGCCGGGCGGCCGGCAAGCGGCGGAGTGGACACGGGCGCGATCGTGTGCGCCTGCCTCGAAGTCGGCATCAACCAGATCCTGCGGACCATTACGCAAGCCGGTTGCCATACGGTCGCTGCAGTCGGCGCCGCCTGCGGCGCAGGCACCAATTGCGGGTCGTGCCGTCCCGAGATCGGCAAGCTCATCGAAGAACGAGCGACAAGCAATGCTCGATGAGCGTCCTTGGAGCGACCCGCTTCTCAGCCAGCGGCAGAGGCGGTTTCCCGTTCTTGGGGAGTGAGACGCGGGACAACGAACCTCGGCGAGCTTTTGCCTCGGCGAGGCAAGTCCGCACGGAGCCTGATCCGTCCTGATGGGATCTGAACAAGGCTTTGGCTCTTCATTTCAGAGCATTTTCCAGCAAAGTGGACACCGGTTTGCGGTGGAGCGTCGCCTTCCGGCGCGGGACTCTCGCCGCCGGGCTGGAACCGGCACCGGCGGCTACGGCTGCGCCATGCGCGCGGCGCAGCTCGGCATGAAAGTAGCGATGGTCGAGCGCTGCGAAAATGCGACCAAACAAAGAGGTGGAATGTCCCGCTCCAATTCAATCGGAACGGAATCTAGAATGTCCTTATCGCGAACCCACTCGCATCTGCGTTTTCGCCAACATGCTCTGCGGCTCGTGTTCCAGACCAATCGTGACAAACTGGAAACTTCTGATCCGCGAACGCCAACCAATGGCTCGATGCGCGGGTGACGAGCAAGCCAGCCGATGAGTCTCCGGCCACCGGCGAAGCTTCGCATCGCGCTCGCGGCGTCAGCGTTCGGCGCGGCGGTTCTTAGGCAAATAACCGGCAGCCGCCAACGCTCACATCCGACATCCGCAAGCCGCAATCGCCATGCGCACATTATGCCGACGAGGATCATGCCAGGACGGGAGACGGTGCTGCCTCGCCGGTCGTACCCGTTACATCCCTTCGATAGGCGAGCGCTTCCGCGATATGCATGCTGACGACCCTATCCTCGCCGTCGAGATCAGCCAGCGTCCTGGCCAGACGCAGAACCCGGTGATAGCCCCGCGCCGAAAGGCCGAATTTCGTGGCGGCGTCCTGAAGCAGATTTTCGCCCGCCCGGTCCGGCGCGGCAACCTCGGCCAGCAGCGCCGCCGGGCATTCCGCATTGGTTCTGACGCGGCGCGGCCCGATTGCTGCATAACGCCGCTCCTGCCGTTTTCTGGCGATCTCAACACGCTGACGGACGTCCTTGCTTCCCTCCGAGGCCGGGGGCTTCGCCAGATCGGCGGCGGTAACCGAGGGCACATTGATACGAATGTCGATGCGGTCGATGATCGGGCCGGAAAGCCGGGCGAGATAGCGGTCGCGGCAATTCGCTCCCTGCCGGCAGGTAAAACCGGGCTCGCCGGCACGGCCGCAGCGGCAAGGGTTCATGGCGGCGACAAGCTGTATTCGCGTCGGGTAGGTGATGCGGTGATTGGCGCGGGCGATCACCATCTCCCCGGATTCCAGCGGCTGACGCAATGCGTCGATGACCTGGGGGGCGAATTCGGGAAGCTCATCCAGGAAAAGCACTCCATGATGGGCGAGAGCGACCTCGCCGGGCCGCGGCCGCGATCCACCGCCGACCAGCGCCGCCATGCTCGCAGAATGATGCGGCATACGGAACGGACGTTTCCGGCTGAGCTGGCCGCTTTCGATCTGGCCCGCCAGACTTTGAATCATGGAGATTTCCAGCATCTCCTGCGGCTCGAGCGGCGGCAGGAGACCGGGCAGACGCTGGGCAAGCATGGACTTGCCGGCTCCGGGCGGCCCGGTCATCAGAATGTGATGCCCTCCGGCCGCGGCGATCTCGACGCGCGCTTTGCCATCTCCTGGCCGCGCACGTCGCTGAGGTCGAGAGTGTCCGGTTTCGGTGCCATCGAGCTGGGGAACCGGACGCGGCAGGCTCGATGTTCCCTTGAAATGGTTGACCAGCGACAAGCAGATGCGGGGGTGCGAGGATCGCCATGGCCGGCGACGCCCAGGCGGCCTCGCTGCCGCAGGCGAAAGGGCAGATCAGGCCTTTGCCGAGAGCGTTGGCGCCGATCGCGGCGGGCAGGCAGCCCGCGACCGCCGCGACCGAGGCGTCGAGTCCCAATTCGCCGATGACCACGTAATCCGCAACATCCTCGCCCGGCATGGCGCCGCTTGCCACCATCAGGCCGACCGCGATCGGGAGGTCGTAGTGGCTGCCTTCCTTGGGCAGATCGGCGGGCGCGAGATTGACCGTGATGCGCTTCGCCGGAAGCCCGAGGCCGATCGAGACAGAGCGCCGCCCGCACGCGCTCCCGGCTTTCGGCCACCGCCTTATCCGGCAATCCGACAATGGAAAAGGACGGCAGCCCGGCGCCGATCTGCACTTGCACATCGACCGGGCGCGCGTCGATCCCCAAAAAGGCGACAGTCGATATGTGGGCGAACATGTGTTCCGGTCCGTCAGAGGCCGTCGATGCCCGGCACCCTACATCCTGGAACAATTGGCGAACATAAGCACCACTACGCAGGCTTGGCGGATTGCCTCGCGGCAACCCGATCCTCGACGACATCCCAGATCATCGCGGCAATATCGGCGCCGCCAAAGCGCTTCACTTCGCGGATCCCGGTCGGCGAAGTCACATTGATTTCGGTGAGATAGGGTCCGATGACGTCGATGCCGGTGAAGATCAATCCCCGCCGCTTCAGCTCCGGTCCGATGGTGGCGCAGATCTCCCGTTCGCGCTCCGTTAGCTCCGTCGGCTCCGCTCGCCCGCCCACATGCATGTTGGAGCGGGTCTCGTCAGCCGAGGGCACGCGGTTGATCGCCCCGGCGACCTCGCCGTCGACGAGGATGATGCGCTTGTCGCCATTGCGGACTTCCGGCGCGTAGCGCTGCACGACGAAGGGCTCGCGGAACACGCTCTGAAACAGCTCGACCAGCGAAGCGATATTGGTGTCGTCCTCCTGCAGCCGGAACACGGCCGCGCCGCCATTGCCGTAGAGCGGCTTGACGATGATATCCCGGTGCTCCCGGCGAAACGCCTTGACCTCGTCCAGCGAGCGCGTGATCAGCGTCGGCGGCATCAGCTCGGGGAAATTCGGTGACGAACAGCTTTTCCGGGCAGTTGCGCACGCTGGCCGGATCGTTGACGACCACCACATGCGGCGGCAGCGCCTCCAGCAGATGTGTCGTGGTGATGTAGTTCATGTCGAATGGCGGGTCCTGCCGCAGATGCACGACGCTGCATTCCGCCAGATCGAGCGGGCGGCGCTCGCCCAGCCGGTAATGGCTGCCGATCTCGTCCGCAACCGTGACCGGCGCTGCTTGGGCAACGACCTGACGGCTCTTCATCGAAAGGTCGGGCGGCGTATAATAGAACAGCTCATGACCCCGCCGCTGGCCTTCGAGCATCAGCGCAAATGTCGAATCGCCCTTGATGACGAGCCGCTCGATCGGGTCCATCTGAAATGCTGCGCGCAGTGCCACTGGAGTCTCCATTCAGCTTGCGGCGGCAGCCGGGAACTCACCCGGCCGTCTCAGCCGCTGTGTTTAAGCTTCGCTCGCTCAGGGCGCGAACCGGCGCACACCGTCCCGAGCCAATGTCGAACCAAGCCATAGGTTTTCGGGAGGGGCAATAAAACGTTCCGTCAGCCGGGGCGGAACGCATCGGAGATATATTCGGCGCATTGGCGATGAGCGATCAGCACCGCGTCGAAAGACATGTCGCGATCCTGATATTCGGGGAAGGACTGCAGCCAATAGCCGGCGGCGTCCGCAATGCGGCGCTGTTGGCGCGGCGTGACGGACCAGGCCGCGTCATCCCTGATTGCGGCGGGCTTTCACCTCGACAAATGCCAGATGCGGGCCATTGGACGCGACAAGGTCTATTTCGCCGGCCGGTGAGCGAAAGCGGCGGCTGAGAATTTCATAACCGCGCTGCGTCAGCATCGCCGCCGCGTCCTGCTCAGCATCATGGCCTTTCCGATAGGCCTTGAGTTTATCACTCCTGCTGATCACCCTCACGCGGCATGCTCCTTTGATATTCAAGAGCGATATCATAGGCCTGCTTCCGAGGTACACGCAATGTTCTTCTCACTTCTTCAACAGCGTCTCGCAGGCTCGCCCGCTGCATTGCCTCGCGGATTGCCTCGCGCAGCTCTTGTTCGTCGGCCACGCGTTCGAGAGGCGGCGATACCAGCAGCACGAACTCGCCCCGCCATTCCCGCTCGGGGATTGCATCAGCGGGCAAGGTGCACGCGGAGGACTTCCTCGAAGCGTTTGGTGAGTTCGCGCGCGATCACGAGTTCGCGGCCGGCGAATACGATGCCCAGGGCGTCAAGCGATTTGGCAAGGCGGTTTGCGGTTTCGAAGAAGATGAGCGTTCCCGGAATCTCGGCCAGTTCATCGAGGCGGCGCTTCGTGGCGGCTTCGCGGGGCGGCAGGAAACCGGCGAAGTAGAAGCTGTCGGTCGGCAAGCCGCTGACGGACAGACCGGCGACCACGGCGGACGGTCCGGGCACGGTGAATACCGCGCTGCCCTGCGCTCCGGCCTCGCGCACCAGCCTGTAGCCGGGATCGGAAATAAGCGGCGTGCCGGCGTCGGAAATGATCGCGATGCGCGCGCCTTCACCCAGCATTTTCAGCAGTTTCGGGCGTTCCCGCGCCGCATTATGTTCATGATAGGGGACGAGCTTGGCGGACAGGCGGTAATGATGCATCAGCTTCAGGCTGTGTCTCGTATCCTCGCAGCACACAATATCGGCCCGCGCCAGCACCGAGAGCGCGCGCAGCGTGATATCCGACAGATTGCCGATAGGCGTCGCCACCACATAGAGTCCCGGCGCCAGGACAATTGCCGCTTCCTTGTCCAGAGCCGCCAGGACGGCGTCCTTCAGCCCGTCACTCATGCAATTTCAGCTTTATATGCTTTGCCCGCGCGGATTTACGCGGCGGTGGTCTCGCGCATTGATCTATCACTCTATGGCCACACTCATCGCATATCAAAAGATTGGGTGATGAGCGGCGGAATTTGTGCAAAGCTTCCTTTGCCGGCGATGATTCTTTGCAATTTGCGGCCCTTTGCGCTGTCGCGAGGCTATAAGCCGCTGCTGACACGCTAAGGGAGACGGCCGCAAGGCTTGGGACGGCATGATCGAAGCGGATCGTTGGCGCCGCTTCATTGCTCCTGTGGCATCGAAACAACAGCGAGACGTAAATGGTTGCTAAACGCTTGCACGGACCAAAAATCCGAGGCGCGGCCGCATTCCGCAATGCCGCATTGCTGCTTATCGCGGCACTTGTCATCGCGGCATGCTCGATCAGCGGCGGGCGCGGCACGGCGAGCAACGATGGCGAGGGCGCCAAGATCACGCCAGGCGCCGGGAAGCCGAGCGTCAAGGTTGCGGTGCTGCTTCCGCTCACAGGCGGCAATTCGCAGAAGATCGCGCAATCGCTGAAGCAGGCCGGCGAACTCGCTTTGTTCGATTTCGACAATCCCAGCGTGGAGCTGGTGCCCAAGGACACGCGAGGCACGCCGGACGGTGCGCGCACCGCCGCCCAGGAAGCGGTCAAGGAAGGCGCCGAACTGATCATCGGGCCGCTCTTCGCCAATGAGGTTTCGGCCGCCGCGCCCGAAGCCCAGCGCGCCGGCATTCCGATGATCGCGTTCTCCAGCGACCGCAAAGTGGCGGGCAACGGCGTCTATCTGCTCAGCTTCCTCGCCGGCAGCGACGTTCCGCGCATCGTCTCGCACGCCGTCACGCAAGGGAAGACGCGTTTCGCCGCGCTCATTCCCCAGACCGATTACGGCCGCCTCGTGGAACAGAGCTTCCTCGGCGCCGTGAAGCAGCTCGGCGGCCAGATCGTCGCGGTGAAGAGCTATCCGCAGGACGCCAACGGCATGCTTGCCCCGGTTCGCGAAATCGCGGAGTTGGCGAAGAAGGGCCAGCCGCCGCAATTCGACGTGCTGTTCATCCCCGCGGGCGCCGATACGCTGCCTGCGCTTGCGCCGCTGCTGCCCTATTCCGAGGTCGATCTCACCGCCGTCAAGGTCATCGGCACCAGCGGCTGGGACTATACGGGCGTCGGCAAGGAGCAGGCGCTGGTGGGCGGCTGGTTCTCCGCGCCCGATCCGAAAGGCTGGACCGATTTCACCAAGCGCTATGTCGAAACCTATGGCGACGTGCCGCCGCGTCTGGCGACGCTCGCCTATGATGCGGTGAGCCTGGCCATTTCGCTGTCGAACAACGCCAAGGGCTCGCGCTTCAACGCCGCCACATTGACCCGCGCGAGCGGCTTTGCGGGCGTCGACGGCCTGTTCCGCCTGCGCCCGGACGGCACCTCCGACCGCGGCTTTGCCATTCTCGAAGTGCAGCGCTTCGGCAATCAGGTGATCGACCAGGCACCGAGCAGCTTCAGCACGGCGCAGTCGCAGTTTTAGCTGGGAGCCGGGCATCCGCCCGGCACTTGGCCCGCTTGCGGGCCCCGGGTGCGCAATTCACATTCCGAGCAAGCGGGCTGGCATAGCATTCGTGGCCGCGGCCGGGGCCAGCAATGCGGGCCTAAAAGCCTCGCGGATGCGGAGGCGCCAAGACAGCTCCAAGCAAACAACCCAAAACACCCTATACCCGGCCCCGTGCGCTTTGTGCCGGGCGTACGGCATAGGTCAGCCAGTTGGCGATTTCGGTGGTTCGCGCAAGCGGATCGAGGAGATCGGCGTCGATGCCGAGACGCCAGGCCAGATCGATGCGGCTGGCATCTTCGCCGAGGCCGCTGAATACCGCCGCATGCGCTTCCAGCTCCGCCAATGACCGGAAGAATCCGTCGCCGATCAAGCGCTCGCCATAGCGCCTCAGGGTGGCGGCGATGTCGTGCAGCGAATATTCGGGGTGGTATTGCACGCCCCAGAAAGTGCCGCCTTCATGCCGGATCTCGGCGGCCTGGATCTCGGTGACCCGATTGGCGGCGGTCACGATGATCTCGCCCGGAGGAATGCCGACCTCGTCGGAATGCACCGTCGGGGCGTCGAAGGCGAGCGGCCGTCCCGTATGCATCGGATGCGCGCGCCCCGCTTCGGTCAGCGTGATTTTCCGCGCGACGCCGATCTCGCGGCCCTTCGGATTGAGCCGCACGGTCCCGCCGGCCGCAACAGCCGCCACCTGCAAGCCCCAGCAGGAGCCGAAGAACGGCACCTGCGAGGCAAAGATCTCGCGTGCCAGCTCCACCTGGGCGAGGGCCGGTGCTTCGGCCTTCCACAGATTGAGGCTGGATCCCGGTGATGACCGCCCCATCATAATCCGCGATCGCCGAGCGCTCGGGCAGGTTGGCGCCCGGATCGGCGGGAAAGCAGACATCGACAATCGCATCCTGCGCGAGGCCGTTCAGCACGGCTGCGTAGCCTTCGCTGGCCGTGCGGCCCGAGGACTCCACATGCCGCGCGCGGGTCTCGGCCGTGTTGCCTTCGACGATAAGCAGACGAAGCGCACCCATGCTCAAGCGCTCACGGTGAGGTCGCCGCGAATGGACGCGCGGATGAGCGTCTTGAAGCCGTCGACCGTCATCGCCACCGGATTGCCGCCGGTCGAGGGGTCGCGCTGGGCTTTTTCGGCGAGTTCGTCGATGCGCGCTTCCTCGACGCCGAGATCAGCCAGCGTATTCGGTACAAAGAGCCGGCTGCGCATGTCGATCAGCCAATCGAGAACGGCGCCAGCCCCATGACCGGGCAGCCTCAGCGCATTGGCAAGATCGTCCATCCGGGCTTCGATCGCGCCCCTGTTATAGGAAAGCACATAGGGCATCACGACGCCGTTCGTCAGCCCGTGATGCGTGTCATAAATCGCACCGATCGGGTGAGAGATCGAATGCACCGCCCCCAGCCCCTTCTGAAACGCCGTCGCCCCCATCGAAGCGGCCGCAAGCATCCGCGAACGCGCTTCGATATCGCCGCCATCCTCGACGGCGCGCGGCAGGAACTCCTTGATCAGCTTCATGCCTTCGACCGCGATGCCATCCGCCATCGGATGAAAGCCCGGCGCGCAATAGGCTTCCATGCAATGGGCGAGGGCATCCATGCCCGTCCAGGCCGTCAGCTTGGGCGGCAGGCCGACCGTCAATTCCGGGTCGGAGATGACGATCGCGGGCAGCATCAGCGGGTGGAAGATGATCTTCTTCTCGTGGGTGGCTTCCTCGGTGACGACGGCGGCGCGGCCGACTTCCGACCCGGTTCCGGCGGTCGTCGGCACGGCCACGATGGGCGCGATGCCGAGCGGATCGGCGCGGGTCCACCAATCGCCGATATCCTCGAAGTCCCACAGCGAGCGCGCCTGCCCGGACATGAAGGCGATGCACTTGCCGATGTCGAGCGCCGATCCGCCGCCCATGCCGATGACGCCGTTGCAATCGCCGTCGCGATAGGCGATGAGGCCCGCATCGACATTGGCGCCGGTCGGATTGCCCTTCACGTCGCTGAACAGCGGTGCGGCCAGACCGGCCGTTTGCAGCAGTTCGCGCGCTCGCGCAACGATGGCGCTGTCGCGGAGCCCTGTATCGGTCACGAGCAGCGGCCGCGAGATGCCCGCCTGCTTGCAGGCCTTGGCGAGTTCCGCGATGCAGCCCGGACCATGCCAGACCTTGGTTGGATAGTTCCAGTTCGCTTTGAGCACGGGCGTCATCGGCGCTCCCCTTTGGCGCTAGTCTTTTGCTTGGTCGCATTTTCTCAGGCGCAAACCGGCGTCCACTTTGCTGGAAAATGCTCTAAACGGCATGGCGCAGATGGTAGGATTTCGGCCGGGTCAGCATGTGATAGCCGATCGGCGACAGCGAAGCGCCGCGCCCGGTGTCCTTGACGCCCGTCCAGGCGAGCGCCGGATCGAGATAGTCGCAGCGGTTCATGAACACCGTGCCGGTTTCGATGCGTCGCGGCGAGCTTTTCGGCGGTTTCGCCGTCCCGCGTCCAGAGGCTGGCGGTGAGGCCGTAAGGGCTGTCATTCATCAGCGCCAATGCTTCCTCGTCGCTGGAAACCTTCATGATGCCGACGACGGGGCCGAAGCTTTCCTCCATCATCACGCGCATGGAATGATCGACATTCGAAAGCACCTGCGGCGCGAGATAGGGCGTGCCGGGAGCGTTGGCGGGAAACGCGTCCGCGTCGATATGGGCGCGCGCGCCTTTCGCGATCGCCTCGGCGGTGTGCTCGCGCACGAGATCGGCGAAGCGGACATGCGCCATGGGGCCGAGGCTGGTCTCGGCGCTCAGCGGATCGCCGAGCACATATTTGCTCGTCAGCGCGGTGAAGCCGTCGAGAAACGCGCCATAAAGCCGCTCATGCACATAGATGCGCTCGATGCCGCAGCAGCATTGCCCGGAATTGAAGAAGGCGCCGTCGACGAGATTTTCGACGGCAAAGTCGAGGTCGGCATCGGCGCGGACATAGGCCGGGTCCTTGCCGCCGAGTTCAAGGCCGAGGCTGGTGAACGTGCCCGCCGCCGCGCGCTCGATGTCCCGGCCCGCCGAAACCGAGCCGGTGAAATTCGCATGGTCGACCGCGCCCGAGGCAAGGATACGCGCCACATCCTGATGGCTGAGGATGAGATGCTGGAACAGCCCCTTCGGCAGCCCCGCCGCATCCGCCGCCTTCTGGAAGCGCTCGCCGATCAGAATGGTCTGCGCGGCGTGCTTCAGGATCACGGCATTGCCGGCGATCAAGCGCCGGCACGATGCTGTTGATCGCCGTCATATAGGGATAGTTCCAGGGCGCGATCACCAGAACGAGGCCGAGCGGCTCGCGCTTGATCATGCGGCGAAAGCCCGGCTTGTCCGGCGGCACGATCGGCGCCAGCGCGTCCTCGGCGATGTCAGCCATATGGCGCGATGCGCTCCTCGACGCCGCGCATCTCGCCGCCATAGCGCACCGGCCGCCCCATCTGACCAGGCCAGCTCCGGCACGATCTCGTCATTCATCGCCTTGAGCGCATCGAGGAAACGCAGCACCGCGCGCCGTGCGCTCGGCGATGCTCGTCGCTGCCCATTCACGCTGTGCGGCCGCGCGCCTTCGTCAGCGCCGCATCGATTTCGCCGCCGCTCGCGGTCTGCCGCCGGGCAATTTCCCGGCCGTCCACCGGCGAGATGCATTTCACTTCAGCCATCGATGAACTTTCATGCGTTCGAAATTCGGCGTCGCTCAGATGATCTCGAAATAGCGGGCCAGTTCCCAATCGGTGATCGCGCGGCGGAATTCGCGTTCTTCCCATTCGCGCGTCGCCGCGTAATGCTCGACGAACGCGTCGCCGAACAGCGCGCGCGCCGGCTGCGACGCCTTCAGGCGCCCCGCCGCCTCATAGAGCGTGCGCGGCAATGCGCGTTCCGCCGGGAATTGCTTCTCATAGGCGTTGCCCTCGATGGGCGGCCCCGGCTCGATGCGGTTCTCGATGCCCCACAGTCCGGACCCGATCGCCGCCGCAAGCGCGATATAGGGATTGATGTCGGCCGCCGCGATCCGGTACTCGACGCGCTGGCTCTTCGCCGAGCCGGGGATGACGCGCAGCGCGCATGTGCGGTTCTCGACGCCCCAGGCCGACTCGGTCGGCGCCCAGAAGCCGGGGATGAGCCGCGTATAGCTGTTCACCGTCGAGGCGACCATCGCCAGCAGTTCCGGCATCAGCGCCTGCTGGCCGCCGACGAACCAGCGCATCGTGTCGGACATGCCGTGCGGCTGCGCCCTCCTGGTAAAAGGACGAGCTCGCCGCTGCTACGGTCGTTCAGCGAGACATGCAGATGGCCCGACTGCCCCGGCCAGTCTTTCGACCATTTCGCCATGAAGGTGGCCATCAGCTCCATGCGCTGGGCGAGCACCTTGGTGAAGGTCTTGAACAATGCGGCGCGGTCGGCGGCTTCCAGCGCGCCCGTCACTTCGATCGCGGCCTCGAGCACGCCGGGGCCGGTCTCCGTGTGCAGCCCTTCGAGCGGAAATGCCATTTCGCGGCACATCTCCAGAAGCTCCGTATAGAACTCGGCATGCACCGAGGCGCGCAGCATCGAATAGCCGAAGAAGCCCGGCGTCAGGTTGCGCAGGTTGCGGTAGCCCTTTTCGCGCACCGAATGCGGCGTTTCCTCGAACATGAAGAATTCGAATTCCGCGGCGGCGTTGACCGTGAAGCCCATCTGATCGGCACGGGCGAGCACGCGGCGCAGCACGCCGCGCGGACAGACCTCCTCGGCGCCTTGCGCGAATTCGCCGAGAAAGAAGATCATCTTGTCTTCGAAGGGCAGGGGGCGGCAGGTGTCCGGCAGGATGCGCACGGGCGCGTCCGGATAGGCGGTGTGCCAGCCGGTATATTTCACGTTGTCGTAAAGCTGGTCGTTGGAATCCCAGCCGAGCACGACATCGCAAAAGCCGAAACCCTTATCCAGGGCCGAGAAGAATTTGTCGCGGCCCATATATTTGCCGCGCAAGATGCCGTCGACATCGAACACACCCACCTTCACGTGCGAGAGGTCGCGCTCCTCGACGATGGCCCGTGCATCGGCGGCTGTCTTCACGTTCAATGGAGTCATGGAGATGCCCGGCTGTTTCGGGATATCGAGCGCAGGGCGGGAATCTAACGCCCGCCCTGCCTCAGCTGTTGCGGCGCTCAGTGGGACTTATAGTCCGCCACGCCCTTGGTCAGCGCGAATTCTTCCTCCGGCGAAAGCACAAGCTTGTGCCGCCCAAAGAGCGCGAAATAGAGGATGCCCACCGCGAACCAGATCGCCACGCCGATCGACGCCCTGACGGTAGACCGGATCGGCGAACTGGAAGCCGATGGTCACCAGCGCGATGATGATGGTGAGATAAGCGCCGAACTCGCCAAGCGGGCTGCGATAGGGACGCTCGATATGCGCATGCTGCCGGCGCAGCAGAATGAACGACACCCCTTGCGCGATATAGGAGCACATCGCGCCGAACACCGCCATGTTGAGCAGCGTGCCGCCAATCACGGCGCCGCCCGCTTCCTGGCCGAGATAGAACCAGATGCTGAGCATGATGGCGAGCGCCAGCAACGCACCGGAAATCATGGCGATGTGCGGCGTCTTGTAGGCGCCGTGCGTGATCGACAGCCAGCGCGGGAAATAGCCCGCCCGCGACAGCGAATAGATCTGCCGCCCCTTGGCGAAGATGATCGTGTGGAAGCTGGCGATCAGGCCGATGACCGCGACCAGCGAGAGGATCTTGGCGATCTCGGAGCCGTAGATCGCGCGGAAACCGTCAAGCAGCGGCTCGGTGGACTTGCCCAGCGCGAAAGAGCCGTTCGCCACCGACGGGTTCAGCCACAGGATCATGAAGGCCGAGATGATCAGCGTGAACATGCCGAGGATGATGCCGTTCGGCATGTCGTTCTTGGGGTCGACGGATTCCTCCGCTGCCAGCGGCAATTGCTCGATCGCCAGGAACAGCCACACCGCGAAGGGCAGAGCCGAAAGCGCGCCCATGATGCCGAAGGGCAGGAACGGGCCGTTGCCTTCCGGCAGCTGCGTGCCGTCAGGGGCGACATTCAGCGCCCAGCGCGAGAAGTCGGCGGCAGGGATGGCGCTGACCCAGAACGCGACAAGGCAGGCGAGCGCCAGCAGCGTCACGACCAGCGTCACCTTGAACGAGAGTTCGACGCCCGCGACGTTGAGGCCGACGAAGACGATGTAGCAGAATATCCAGTAGACCGGCTGGAACGCGGCCGGCGTGTCGAAAATCCCGCCGAGATATGAGCCGATGAAGAACACCACCACGGCGGGCGTGATCACATATTCCAAATTCTCGAACAGGCCGGTGATGAAGCCGCCCCATGGTCCCATCGTGGTGCGCGCGAAGGAATAGGCAGCGCCCGTATGGGGCAGCGCCGGCGACATCTCCGCGATGCAGAAGACGAGGCCGAGATACATGATTGCGATCAGGATCGCCGCGATGAGCATTCCGCCCCAGCCGCCCGAGGCCAGGCCCAGATTCCAGCCGGAGAAATGGCCGGAGATAACCGCGCCGACGCCCAATGCCCAAAGGCTGGCAACGCCGGCGTAACGCCTCAGTCCGCGCTGCTCGAAATAAGCGGCGTCCACCGTGCTATAGGTCACGCCCTGTTGTGAATCCTGCGCCATATGCCAAACCCCCTCCTGCCTTCATCCGAATGATCAGTCCTGCGTACGCACTCTCCTTGTCTTCTCTCCATCACGGCCGGAATTTATTATGCGGCCGAGTCTTGGAATGATCATTCCAGATGACGATCTTACGTGTCAAGGTGGAAGAAAAGTTCCAAGGCGAGGGGATGACGGAAAACGCGACCATGTTGCCGGAAAGAGGCGAGAGTCCCGGGAAACCGGAGAGCATCCTGGAACGGCTGAAGCGTCGCGAGGGCGAGCTGACGGGCCAGGAACGGCGCGCCGCCGTCTATTTGCGGCTGCATTATCCGGCGGCGGGGCTGGGCGCCATGGCGCGTTTCGCGCGCGCGGCCAATGTCAGTCCGCAGACGGTGCTGCGCCTGCTGGCCAAGCTTGAGCTCGCGAGCTGGGAGGATTTCCAGGACCGGCTGCGCGTGGAACTGGCCGCCGAACAGGCCTCTCCGCTCGGGCGCTGGACGGCGCGCCGCGCCGCAGCCGATCCGCAGGCAGACTGGCTGACCGCGTTCGGCGACCGGCTTGCCCGCAATGTCGCGACGAGTTTTGCCGGCCTGTCCCCCGCCGATTTCGAGAGCGCCGCTCAGGCGATCGCCGACCCGAGGCACCGTGTGCTGGTGATCGGCGGCCGGTTCACCCAGCAGCTCGGCAGGCTTCTCGTGCGCCATCTGCAAATCGTGCGCGGCGGCGCCGAGGAGATCGGCAGCCTGTCCAGCACCTGGCCGGACCGGCTGATCGATGCCGGGCGCAAGACCATCGTCGTCGCCTTCGACATCAGGCGCTACTCGCAGGATGTCATCCGCTTCGCGGCGCTCGCCGCAGAACAGGGCGCGCGGATCGTGGCCATGACGGATTCCCACGACGCGCCCATCCTTGCCCATGCGTCGGAAAAAATGATCGGCATCGTCGAAAGCGCCGGCACCTGGGATTCGCTCACCGCCCTGCTCGCGATCACCGAGGCGCTGGCGGCGCGCGTCACGGAGCTGTCCGGCGGCACGACGCCGGAGCGGCTCGCCCGCCTTGAATCGCTGCGCGAACGTCTTTTTCAGCCTTGATTTTTTAGCTGCGCCGAACGCTCCCCGCCGTTTTGGACGTTCCCCCTGCAAGCGCATTTACCTTGTTTTCTCCTGTGATCGAATTGACGGAACAAAAGACCGTCCACAGGGCTTGATCAACTGACGCTGCATTTGCAACGCAGCCCGAAATAATTACGGAGGATCACATGTCCACTCTACGAATAGGGATGGCGGCGTTGGCTATTGCCTGTACCGCCAGTCTCGCATCAGCCCAGACCACCAGCCCCCCGGCCGACGCGACAACGGAAAGCGCGAAACCTGCTCCGACGGAGCCGGACGCAAACCGCTCCCGCAGAGGCCACGAAACCCGCTCCCGCGCGAACCGATGAACCAGGCGGCAAATGAAGCCCAGAAGCCCCCGCTCCCCGGCGCCAACAGCTTCACCGAAGGCCAGGCACGCGATCGGATCGCCAAGGCCGGTTTTGAGGACGTGCAGCAACTGAAGAAGGACGACCAGGGCGTCTGGCGCGGCCAGGCGAAGAAGTCGGGCCAGCAGGTCAGCGTAGCCCTCGACTATCGCGGCAACGTCGTTCAGCAATAAGGACAAGACCATGACACAAGTTACACATGTTTATGACGACGCCTCGACTGCGAGGGAAGTCGTCTCCGCTCTGGAAGAGGCCGGGTTCACTTCAAGCGAAATCAGCATCGTCACGCAGAAGGCCGACGGCATCACCACGACCACCGCCGACGACGACCATGATGGCGCCAAGACGGGCGCGACGATCGGTCTCGTGGCCGGAACGGGCGCCGGACTTCTCGCCTCTTTGGGCGTACTCGCCATTCCCGGTATTGGACCGCTTGTCGCGGCTGGCGTTTTGGCCACGACCCTGGCCACCGCGGCGGCCGGCACGATTACCGGCGGCCTGCTTGGCGCGTTGATCGACTACGGCGTTTCCCCTGAACACGCTGAAGTATACGCCGAAAATGTGCGCCGGGGCGGAACGCTGGTGTCGGTCAAGGCGGAAGGCGAGCGTCTCGCGGAAGCCGAAGAGATCATGCAGGACTATGATCCTGTCGATATCGGCGCGCGCGGCGAGACCTATCGCAAGGAAGGCTGGACCCGCTACGATCCCGACGCTCCCGGCTATTCGGACGACGATGCGGATGGCGAACGCGAGCGGTATCGCGCTCTAGCACATCAGCGGACGGGGACCATCTCGAAAGAAAAATGGGCCGTTCGCGGCCCATTTTTTATCGTACCGCCTCAGTTCATCGGCTTCATGGTGGGCGGCGGCTCGCGCTTCGGGCGCTTCGGCGTCGGGCCGTCGGAAAAGCTGTTGAAGACGAGATCCGCCGACGTCGTATTATGCTGCGAGGGGTTAAGGCGTCCGGCCCAGATGTCCGTGGCGGTCGCGCCCTTGAAACTCATAATGTGCTCTTCGCGCCATGACACCGCGCCCTTGTCGCGCACCGCGATCCGGGCAACGTCGTTGTTGAACTCCGTTATGTACATCGATTTCATCATCGCGAACGGCCTGCCATCGATGGGCCGATCGAAGGCGACATCCAGCGCCAGCTTGTCGGTGTCGATCGTCGATATTTGCACGACCGCCGAACCGCCCCGTTCGAAATCCATCTTGAAGGCGCGGAATTTCGGGTCGAAGGAAACCTCCTTGATCTTGACCAGCGGCCGCCCGTCGATCTCGACAGGGCCGATCAGGAAGGACGAGCCATAGGCGGTATTGCGGAAGCCCTTCGGCGCCATGGGCCGGGGACGCCAATAGCCGTCCTGCGGGTAGAGGACGAGCACTTCCTCCGACCCGTCCGTGCGCAGCACCCAGACCTGGAGCATGTGAATGCTATGTTCCACCCGGTCGCCGATCCGCACATTCGCGGTCGCCTCACGCCAGAAGGTAGGGAAGGTGTAGCCGACGATCCACAGGTCGTTGTCGTCAAACAGCGTGACCTTGCGCGGCGGAGCGACAGCCTTGTAGGCCGGATCGGCGGCCATGTCGCAGGCCGTCCAGTCGGCCTCGAAATTGTCCCGCATACCGACTGACAGATAGACCGGATGCGCCGCCTCGATGCGGAAGCTGCGCACATCCTTGTTCGCGAATGACAGCGCGACATTGTCTTTCTCGGCGCAAAGGACCGGTTCGCTTTCATTTTTCACCTCGACGGCGAGGCCGTCGAGCGAGGCGGCGCGGACAGGGAGGCCGGCCAGCCCGGCCGTTACCGTGATCCACAAAAACAACGCAGAAGCAAAACGCATTCAAAACTCCTTAGCACTGCGACGAAGCAGATATTCAGATTGGGTTAGAAGCGGAATAAGGCGCGCCGGAGCAAATTACAAATAGATTTGGCTGTCGGCGAGCCAGCCGCGCCTAGCTCTCGGTTGCGCATAGCTCGGCGAGGCGGTCGAGAAAAGGGAGCTGGCCCGCGAGAATTTTCCGGGCGGCATCGGCGAGCGAGAACCATTCCGCGCGGTCGACCTCGGGGTAGGATTGGATGCGTCCGCTCCCCGGCGGCCATTCGAGTTGAAATTCATTGCTGCGGATGGAAGCGGCATCGAGATCGCCTTCAAGCGCAAAAGCGACGACGCGCTTGCCGCCCCGCTGCTTCACTTCGCCGAGCGATTGCAGCAAACCTTCCGCCGCATGGCCGAGTTCTTCGGCGAGTTCGCGCCGGGCCGCCGCCTCCGGGTCTTCGTCCGGGCCGTATTCGCCCTTTGGAATCGACCATGCACCCTCGTCTTTGTTCCGCCAGAACGGGCCGCCGGGATGGACGAGGAGAATGCGCAGCTCGCCGCCGCGCCGGTTGTACATCATTATGCCTGCGCTCTGTGCGGCCATTGCCGAGCTTGATTCTCCCGTTCCGTCTCCGGAGCCAAGCATAACAGCTTTGACGGCGATGTCCCCCGCGTCCTGTCAACGGATCAGCTTTTCCAGCGCATCGAGCTGATCGGCTTCATCCGCGGGCTTGTCCCAGCGGATGCGGCTGATCCGAGGAAAACGCATCGCTACGCCCGATTTGTGCCGCGTGGAAGCGTGAACGCTATCGAACGCCACTTCGAACACCAGCGCCTTTTCGACTTCGCGGACCGGGCCGAAGCGGTTCACCGTATTGTTGCGCACCCAGCGGTCGAGCTGGCGCAATTCTTCATCGGTAAAGCCGAAATAGGCTTTGCCGACGGGCAGCAGCTCGTCGTCGCGCCACAGGCCGAACGTGTAGTCGGAATAGAAGGAGGAGCGCTTGCCGCTGCCGCGCTGCGCATACATCAGCACGGCGTCGACAAGCAGCGGATCGCGCTTCCATTTGTACCACTGCCCTTGCGGCCGCCCCGCAATATAGGGGCTGGATTTGCGCTTCAGCATCAGCCCCTCGACATGCGCGCCGCCTGCTTGGGACGCCGAGGCGCGGAGCGCGGCGAGGCTCTCCGGCCCGTCGAAGGGCAGCGGCATGGCGAGGTCCATGGCGCGCGGCTGCGTTTCGAGGTACCAGCGGTCGAGATGCTCGCGCCTTTCGGTGAGCGGCAGCGGGCGGAGATCGGCGTCGCCAAGCCGCAGCGCGTCGTAGAGGACCATATGCGCCGGGGCTTCGCCGATCAGCTTCGGCGTCGGCGCCTTGCGGTTCAGCCGCTGCTGCAGGTCGTTGAAGGAGCCGACCTCGCCATTCTTGCGGATCACCAGTTCGCCGTCCAATACCGCGTGGAAATCCACCGCCTCCATCAGGTCTGGAAACGCGCCGCTGATCTCGTCGCCCGTCCGGGAAAACAATCCCTTGCCTGCCGGCAGGCTGACGAGCTGCACGCGGATGCCGTCATATTTCCACTCGGCTTGAAAATCCTCCGGCGCGATTTGGCCGATGTCGTCATCGTCCAGCGCGGTCGCCAGCATCACCGGGTGGAAGACCACCTGCTGGCCGGTTTCCGGCTTGGGCGCGCGATGCTCCAGCCAGGCGAACAGCGTCTCATAGGGCGGCTGCAGCCCGTGCCAGACTTCCTCGACCTCGCCAAGCTCGACGCCGCCGAAATCGGCGAGAATGCGCTTCATGAACCGCGCCGAGATGCCGACGCGCAAGGTCTGCGTGCCCAGCTTCAGCAGCGCCCAGCGCTGCGCCGGCGTCGAAATGTCGAGCAGGCCGGCGAGGAGCTGGCGTATTTCCGGTTTGGTGCCGCCGCGAAACGCCTCGATGAGCGCATGGAGAGGCGGCAATTCGCCGGAACCGGCCGCGCCTGGAGGCGTCGGCCAAAGATGCGCCACCGTCTCCGACATCTCGCCCACATAATCGTAGGACATGGCGAACAGCGCCGGATCGGTGCGCTCGGCGACGAGGTCGCGGACCAGCGTGCGCTTGAACAGGTCGAAGCGCAATTCGCCGGCGATCGCCGCCACCGCCCAGCCACGGTCCGGATCGGGCGTGCGGCGGAAATAATCGTGCAGAATGGCCGCGCTTGGCGAGATTGCCATGCGAAAAATAGAGGCGGTCGAGAAGTTCGGCGAATGCGCGCATGGCACGTCAAAGATGGCGATAAACCGCTGTTTGGCAAGGGGTATGGCGGCTCCGCGCGG
This sequence comes from uncultured Alphaproteobacteria bacterium, assembly GCA_963842775.1. GTDB lineage: Bacteria > Pseudomonadota > Alphaproteobacteria > Rhizobiales > Rhodomicrobiaceae > R-RK-3. The sequence goes on from CAWJHQ010000005.1 coordinate 293,940, forward strand.
TCTCGGCCCGGCGCAATTCCCGACGGAAATGCTGCGGGAATCCGCGAAAATCATGTAATGATAGTTCACATGAATTGGTCGAAACATGGCGGCGGCGAAGGCCGGCGCGGCTATCATCATGGCAATCTGCGCGAGGCGCTCATTCGCGGGGCGCTGGCGCTCATTGCCGAAAAAGGCCCGGCGGGCTTCACCATCGCCGATGCGGCGCGCTCGGCGGGGGTCAGTCCGGCCGCGCCCTATCGGCATTTCCGCGACCGCGACGATCTCATGGCCGATGTCGCGCGGCTCGGCTTCGAGGAGTTCACCGCCCGTCTCTCCGCCGCCTGGAATGGCGGCCAGCCAAACCCGTTCCGCGCCTTCGAGACTGTCGGCAAGGCCTATCTCGCTTTTGCGCGGGAGGAACCGGCCTTCTATGCCGCGATGTTCGACGCCGGAACCCCGGCCGAGCCAACGCCGGAACTGCGCCAGGCAGGCGAACAGGCCTTCGCCGTCTTGCGCGAGGCGTCGGAAGCGATCTGCCAGACCTTGCCGAAGGACAAGCGGCCGCCGGCCATGATGATGGCGCTGCATGTCTGGGCGGTATCGCATGGCATCGCCTCGCTGTTCGGACGCGGCGGCAGGGGCGGGCGCAAAACCCCGATGTCTCCCGAGGAGCTGCTGGAAGCGGCGATGCTGATTTATTTTCAAGGTCTTGGCATCGATCTCAGCGGCGGCGCGGCGCCCTGATCTCCGCCGCTTGGGCAGCACGCAGAATGCCCAATTGCAAAAAATTTTACGCACTCGCTTGACAAGCCGCTCCATATGGATCATCTATGTGAATGTAACTAACATTTACATGAGGACGAAATGACTGTCGTCACCGCGAAGCTCGATGAATTCGGCAGACCGGCCTGGATCGCCATGATGGTGCTGGGCTTTATCGTTTGGTGGCCCGTCGGTTTGGCGGTGCTCGGCTTTCTGATCTTTACTGGAAGGATGGGACGGATGGGTTGCAGACATGGCGGTTGGGGCAGATGGCATCGCGAGGGCCATCACGGCTGGCACGGTTACCATCCGCGCCATCTTGGCCGCCGCGACAGCGGCAACAGCGCCTTCGAAGAGTATAAGATGGAGACATTGAAGCGGCTCGAAGAGGAGCAGGGCGAATTCCAGGACTTCCTGCAGCGCCTGCGCCACGCCAAGGACAAGGCGGAGTTCGACCAGTTCATGACCGACCGGCGCAACAAGCCGCAGACCCCGCCCGCGAGCGAGGCGCCGGAGGGCCAGCCGCAATAACAGCTAATTAGACGCGCCGCAAAGGCGCTCCACCCTCACCCGGCGACTGCGTCGCCGCCCTCTCCCGTCAAGGGAGAGGGCTAAAAAGGAAGAGCGCCTGTTTTCTTGCCCTCTCCCCTGGCGGGAGAGGGCTGCTGCCGCAGGCAGGTGAGGTGAGGGAGAATCTGCGCGCGGAGCTTCGGCATCCGGAAAATGCTCTAGAGATGAAGCTGATAGCTCGCCTGGACCCAGCGGAAACTGTCGCCTCGTTTTTCCACGAAGCCGATCGACGGGAACGGCATGTGATAACCCGACACCGGGATCTTGTCGGCGGCCAGCATGTCGAGGATGCGCTTGCGCGTCGCGACCGCGGCCTCCTTGTCCATGTCGGGACGCGCGTGCCATTCGGGCTTCGCAAGCGACATCGCATAGTGATTGGTGACGTCGCCCATGATGAGCAGGCGTTTGCCTTCGCTTTCGATGTGGAACGCCAGCATCCCCGGCGTGTGCCCGAACGCATTCACGGCCCTGATACCCGGCACGACTTCGCTATCCGGCTTGATGAAGGTCATCTTCTCGGCAAGCGGCACGACATTGGTCTGCACCAGCTTGGCGGCCGCTTCCGTTGGCCCGGAGAGCCGATCCTTGTGCGACCAGAAATCATATTCCGTCTGGCCGATGAAATAGCGGGCCTTGGGAAACAGCGGCTTGCCGTCTTCCATGAGGCCGCCAATATGGTCGCCGTGGCAATGGGTGATGACGACGACGTCGACATCTTCGCCCTTCAGCCCGGCCTGGTCCAGCTTGACGGCGAGCCTTCCGGCATCCGGGCGGCGGCGCGCGCCGTTGCCGCTATCGAAGACGACGACCTCCTTGCCGGTATTGACGATGACCGGCGTATAGGTGGTCTCGATCTTTCCTTCAGGCAGGAAGTTTTCGGTGGCCCATGCCTTGACCGCGTCAACAGGCTGGTTCTCGCCGAAACTCGGATGCGGTCCATCTGCCTGAATGGCCCCGTCGAGGATCGTGGTGACCTGAAATTGCCCCAGCTTCGCCCGATAGACCGAGGGACGCTCGATGTCGAGTTGCGGCGCCGCGGCGAATGCCGGCACGTGGCATGATGGAACCGATCGCGGGCGCCGCCGTGAGTGCGGCACCGCCGGCCAGCAATCCGCGGCGCGTAATCGGAAGATGTAACCCCATAAGCTTGCTCCTCCTCTATTGATGGCTGATCATTGCTTTTCGCGGGCGCGAGCCGCGCTTTTCCCCGGAAGCGAGATTCACTCATATGCTCCCATGCCTGGGAGACCAAACCCGGCCAAGGCGCAGCTTGCAAACCTTGCGGGTTTCCAAAGCTAAGCCCTAAAATACATTGGCAGGCCTTGGCGGCACTACAAAACCAAGTGAAGCGTGCACGCGGGCCAGCCGCTGATGGCCCCCGCGAACTCGTTAACCAGCCGTAAACGCTTGTACGATATGAAACAATTTCGCTCGATGGGTGGCAGACATGAAGTTCTTCGTCGATACCGCGGACGTGAATGAGATCCGGGATCTGGCCGCCACCGGCTTGCTCGACGGCGTCACGACCAATCCGTCGCTCGTGGCGAAGTCCGGCCGCGACTTTCTTGCCGTCATCGAGGAGATCTGCGGGCTCGTCCCCGGGCCGGTCAGCGCGGAAGTCGCTGCGACCGAAGCGGAGGCGATGATCGCCGAGGGCCGGCGGCTGGCCGGCATCGCGAAAAATGTCGCGGTGAAGGTGCCGCTGACGTGGGACGGGCTCAAAGCCTGCCGCACGCTGACCGGCGAAGGCGCCATGGTCAACGTCACCTTGTGCTTTTCCGCCAATCAGGCGCTGCTCGCCGCAAAGGCCGGCGCCAGCTTCATTTCGCCCTTCCTCGGGCGCCTCGACGATGTCGGCGAGGACGGCATGGCGCTCATTCGCGACATTCGCGCGATCTACGACAATTACCCGGCGCTGAAGACGGAAATTCTTGCCGCCTCTCTGCGCCATCCGCGTCATGTGACCGAATGCGCGCTGGCGGGCGCCGATATCGCCACGCTGCCGCCGGCCGTGCTGAAGCAGCTCGTCAGCCACCCGCTCACCGACAAGGGCTTGGCGCAGTTCCTCGCGGACTGGGCGAAAACCGGCCAGAGCATCCTGTAGAGATCATGCGATGAACCGGGCTGCCACTCTTTGCACCAATGCCCGGTTTTTCGACCTTCGCGGCCGGACGCCGGGGCTATGACCGCCCCGGCCGACGACGAGGCCCCGCATTTTCCGGCCGCGCCCGATGCGGCGGAAGCCGTGCGCGCCTGGCTCGCCTTCCTGGCCAATGAGCGTGCCTATGCCGAGAACACGCTCGAAGCCTATGAGCGCGATATCAGGCAGTTCTTCTGCTTCCTCAACGGTCATTTCGGACATCCGGCAGGGCTCGGCGATCTGAACCGGCTGACGCCGCAGGACTGCCGCGCCTTCATGGTGTCGCGGCGGGGAGAAGGCACGGCCAGCCGCAGTCTTTCCCGCGCGATTTCCGCGCTGCGAATGTTCTTCCGCTTCCTGGAGCGCGCCAAGCTGCTCAAGAACCGCGCCGTGCTGGCGGTGGCGCTGCCGAAAATCCCGTTCTCGGTGCCCAAGCCGCTCACCATTCCCAAAGCCATGGACGTCATGCAGGAAAGCGCGGCGTCGCAGAACCGGGGCCAGGAGAAATGGATCGGCGCTCGCGACGGCGCCGCGCTGCTGCTGCTTTATGGGTCCGGCCTCAGAGTGTCGGAGGCGCTGGACCTTCCCCGCCGCGAAGCGCCCGTGCCGCCACGCGACATCGTCCGGGTGAAAGGCAAGGGCGGCAAGGAACGCCTCGTGCCGGTGCTGCCTGCCGTTCAGAACGCAGTGGCGCGCTATATCGAGCTGTGCCCTTATCCGCTGCCGCTCGAAGGTCCGCTGTTTCGTGGCGCGAAAGGCGGCAAGCTGTCGCCGCGTATCCTGCAATTGCTGATGGCCCGGATGCGCGAGGCGCTCGGCCTGCCCGAAACCGCCACGCCGCACGCGCTCCGACACTCCTTCGCAACCCACCTTCTGGGCAATGGCGCCGATCTGCGCGTCATCCAGGAACTGCTCGGTCATGCGAGCCTATCCACCACCCAAATCTATACGGAAGTGGATCGCGAGGCGCTTTTGCGGATCTATGATCGCGCTCATCCCCGCTCGGCGTTACTCGGCTGAACCTTTCCATATCCATCACGCCGATTTGACCGGGTTCCTGTGGCAGAAATGCCCGGCACTCAGTTACTATTCCGCAGAACGAAATACGGTTTTATTTTATTCAATTGCGGGATTGGTGTAGCGTCCGCTCCGCCACACCACGCGAAGCGTGATCAGCGGCTGATGATTTCCAAGCCGACGCGTGAAAAGGACGACGAATGCGAAAACGCGAGATCATGGTCGGTCTGGGGCGTTCCGACATGGTTTCGGAGGAACGCAATTCGCAATTCGTGACAGCCCTGTCGCGCGGCCTCGACGTCTTGCGGGCGTTTCGGCGCGGCGACCCGCCCCTGGGCAACCAGGAGCTCTCCCGGCGCACGGGACTGCCGAAGCCGACGATTTCGCGGATCACCTATACGCTCAGCAGGCTCGGCTACATCACCTATTGGCCGGACATCAGCAAATATACGCCATCCGTCGGCGCGCTCGCCCTGGGTTTCACCGCGCTCGGCAGTTTCGGAATTCGCGACGTCGCACGCCCGTTCATGCAGGAGCTTGGCCAACTATACCGGCGTCGCCGTGGCGCTGGCCACCCGCGATCGCCTCAGCATGGTTTATGTCGAACATTGCCGGGGCGACAGCCCGGTGCTGATCGCGCTGGATACGGGGTCGCATGTCAAGCTCAGCCTCACCGCCGTGGGCCGGGCGTATATGGCCGGGCTGGAGCCGGACGAGCGGGCTTGCCTGATGGAGCAATTGGCCCAGCACGAAGGCGACCGATGGCCCCAGATCAAGCAAGGGCTGGACGAGGCCGTAAAAGATTTGAAGACCAGGGGGTTCACGATTTCAGCGGGCGACTGGAAGCCGGAGGTGAATGCGGTCGGAGTGCCGCTGCATCTCGGCTCGGGCGCGATGAGCTTTGCATTGAATTGCGGCGGTCCGGCCTTCGTGACGCCTCGGGACAAGCTGATCGAGGATATTGGCCCCCGGCTGGCCGACATGGCCTTTCGCATCAAGAAAGCGATGGGCGTGATCTGAGGCCCCCGGCGCGGTAGGCCGGGCAAGGTTTGGCTCGCGCCCGCGCTCTACGCGCTGAGCCTGGCCGGTTCCTCCGCCGGATCTTCGGCGGGGTCGTCGAGTGCGGCGTCAAGCGCGACCAAAGCCTCGGCGCCCTGCCCCGCGAGCTTTGCAAGCACGCCCAGTTCTTCCTTGACCGGCGCAGCGGCCGGATTTTCCATCAACGACTGAATGCCCATCAACAAGACTTCTACGAGGACGCGAATCTCATAGGCGAGAACCGCAAGCTCGATGTTGACGCAGCGGCTGCCCTGGCCGCCCTCCGAATAATTATCCGCCATGCTCATCTCCCGTTACATCTGGCGGGTACTGGGTACTCTTGACGGTACCGACCAAGCTGCCCTTCGGGCGGCCGGCGCTGACTGTACGACGCTCACCAATAGATGCACCGGACCGGCGAATTGGGCATCACCGATCCGGTAACATCCACCCTCCCCCAAGTTCCGGCGCTACTCGTGAATTCACCTTCCTTTTCGCCCTCGCATTGGCCCGGCGACGATCATCGCGCGGCTATATTAGAGGGCTAAACTCCTGATATTCACGCAAGTCTAGTGTTTACAGTTGTCAATGATAACCTGGGCAATAAGAAGATCAATTAAATAAAATGCAATTTCGCATTGCGAAACATAACGCATCCGGCGTCTCGCAGAACGGCACAGGTTCATCCTGCAAGCCTGCCGCGATCTTTAGAGCGGCGGACCCGTTATCGGAATCGGTAGCGCCGCTCTATCCATTTGTTTGCGCATCGGATTTGTCCAAAAACCGCTGCGCACTTTTTGGTCCGATGCGCTAGAGCCTTTTCCGTTCCGATTGCATCGGAACGGGGCTCTATCTCTTTGTTTGGTCGCATTTTCAAGGGCGCAAACCGGTGTCCATCCCCGCCTCCGCGGGGACATGCTTTACTGGAAAATGCTCTAGATGATGCTGAGAACGGTCAGTGCCTTCGGCCGGATGGAAAACACGGCAGGCGACGTCATCTCCGTCACCTCGCCGTCGATCGTCATGCTGGGCCGGTCCTGCTCCGAGCGCACCGAGCAGCTCTTACATTCTTGCAGCCTGACGCCCTCCGTCCCGGATAGATTGCCCGAGATGGCGCTATAAATCACCGAAATGAAATCGATCGTCCCTTGAGCTTCCGCGATATAAACGCCGAGCACACCGCGCTCCAGACTGCGCTTGGTCGGGCGAAACCATTCCGAGCCCGTATAGAGGTTGTTCGCCACCATCAGAGTGTTGGTCCGCACGTGCTGCGCGGTCCCATCGATCACGATCTCATAATCTTGCGCATCGGACAGAGCGACGGCGCTGATGAAATCGGCGGTGGCGCTGGCCGTCGCGGCGAGCGTCGAGGCATCGCGGATCGCCTCGCGTGACTCCGCCGCGACGCTGAATGTGCCGAACACCACATTGTTGAGGAATGGCAGATCGTTCACATAGGCAATGTCGATTGGCGTGCGATGCGCGTGGTGGAGTTGCCGGATCGCGGTCTCCAGATCGCCGCTATAGCCGAGATCGCGCGCCAGCATGTTCATGGTGCCGCCAGGCAGCGGCGCCAGCGCGGTTCCCGTTCCGGCAAGCACGCCGGCAATGGCCGCCGCGGTGCCGTCACCACCGACGAGCAGCACCGTGTCGATCGCCGGATCGGCCGTTGCCGCCCGCGCAGCGGCGATCAGCTCGGCCGGCGGCCCGACCACTTCAAGGATTTCATCCCGGCAATGCTCCCGGATAAGCGCGCGGCAATGCTCCACGCCCGCCCTGAGAACGGCGCCGGATTTCGCATTGATCAGCAATTGCGTCGGCATCGTCAGGGACCGTTCGCTTCGGCCCACCGCCGATCAGGCGACGGCGGTGTCGTTCAAAGGCCCGAGAACACTGTCCCCAGCCAAAGAATGACATAGGCGACGAGCAGCACTTCAAACGTGTGGCCCGCCACGATCGGCGACAGAACCGGAACGACGATCCCCGCATAGACCATCAACACGACCACTGCCGCGAGCACTGTCGAAACGAACCACAACGCGAATGTCGGTCTCGATAACATCTACCCCACCTCCCGATACGAACCCCGGCCAGCCTCCATGCGCCCCGCATAAAACTGCCGCCTGCTCCAAACAGCCATCGCTGCCGATGGTTCCGGACGCCTCAGGACGCGATGGCTACAGGAACAGGATACACGCCTTTCAGCACTTCGTCGAAATGCCGTCGAACCGCATCGGGGCAATCACAGGACAGCGACGCAGCTTCTCCATGTCGCGCACGATCAGCCCGCCCCGGCGCGTCGCAAGCACCTCCTGCTGCTTCAACAGCTGGATGACCCGGCTGACATAGCTGCGGCGGAGCGTCAGAGAACGGCTCTTCGCCTCTTCGAGCGCGGCCGCCTATCGCTGGCCTGCTTCGACCTCCTCGTCCGCTGAGGCCGACGCGTCCGGCAGCGCCAGCTCGAAGACGGCGGGCGTCGTGCTCAGCGGAAGGTCATAACCGGCCCGCTCCTGCGGCGCCGGTGGAGACCGGCGGGTCATCCGGTAGAGGACGCCGAGCGCCACCAGCGCATGGATGCCGGCGGTGTAAAGAAACAGGCTCCCCGCCCCGAGCTGCTGCTTCAGCAACGCGGCCGCGATCGGGCCGATGATCGCGCCGAGTCCGAACAAAAGCAGCAGATTGCTGCTGACGCTGACCGCTTCGTCGCGCTCCGCGAGGTCATTGGCATGCGCGAAAGAAACCCAGTAGACCGGGAAGGCGCACGCGCCGAACAAAGCGGCCAAGACCAGCCTCAGCCATGGCGCGACGCCCGGCAGCATGAATAGGATAATGCCGATCAGCGCCGCTTCGGCGCAGATCGCGGCAAGGATGAGCCGCCGGTCCAGCCGATCGGAAATGCGCCCGATCGGCCATTGCGCCAGAGCGCCACCCATTACGGCAAGACCGACGAATGCGGCGACCTGAAAATCAGGCATGCCGCTATCTCGTGCATAGATCGGCGCGAGCGCCCAAAAGGCGCCATTGGCAAGTCCGGCCCCCAGGCATCCGGCGACGGCGGCAGGAGAGACATCGTAAATCCGCCGCAACTGGAGACGCGGACGCAGCGGCGGCGCGGGCGGCGGCGACAGCGTGAGCGCCAGCGGCACGGCGGCAAGCGAGCACAGGATCGCGACAAGCGAAAACAACCTGAAATCGCTGGGCGACCCGAGATTGATCAATTGCTGGCCGAGCGTCAGGCGAGCTGAAATTGATGAACGCGTATGTCCCCATGAGCTGCCCGCGATTGGCATTGGTCGCGACACTCGTCAGCCAGCTTTCGACGACATTCAGTATTCCGGCAAAGCAGATGCCCGTCACCGCGCGGAAGCACCACCAGAGCGGCGGCTCGGGCCACATCGCCTCGATGAGCGGCGAAAGCGCGGCGATGGCGGTGAACACGGTGAAAGCGCGGATGTGGCCAACGCGGGCGATGACGCGCGGCCCCGTAAGACAGCCCAGCGTGAACCCGGCAAAGTAGGCCGATCCGATCAATCCGATTTCGATGTCGCTGAACCGCTCCATCGCGCCGCGCAAAGGCAGAAGCACGCCCTCCAGCCCATTCGCTGCGAGAATGATGCTGGCGCTCATGAGCAGGGCGGTGATCGGTTTGATGATGGCGGTCATCGGCGGGTGCTGGTTATGCAGTGCCGGCCACCATATCCGCAAAGCCAACATTTGCTCAGCCATTCCGCGAGGGGAAGGCCGATAGTTCACAACAACTTATTCGATGCGGCGGAACCGATAATGGTCTCGGATGTGAGCATTGAAATAGACGCCGACGGAGGGCGCCGCGATCAATGCGTCGCTGACGCCGCGAGGCACCGCGAAATAGACATAGCGCTTGCCGCTGTTGAACGTGACGGTGAGTTCAGCGGTCGCCGGCTCATAATGGACGAAGTCGATTACGGAGGACTCAACGAGAGGCATGGCCCCATCTCCGGTCGCACCCGGCTCGCATTCGGGCCGGTCAATGGTCTCCAGGAAACGCTGGAAAGCACGATTTGTGCCTGCCTTAGCGCATCGGACCAAAAAGTGCGCAGCGGTTTTGGACAAATCCGATGCGCAAACAAATGGATAGAGCGGCGCTACCGATTCGATAACGGGTCCGCCGCTCTAGTATAAACCGCGAGGGGCTAAAACAAAAAGGCCCGCCGGAGGGGCGGGCCTTCTGTTCGTTTGGGAAGAGCTGGACTTAATAGTCCATGCCGCCGCCCGGCATTTGCGGCATGCCGCCGCTGTCCTTCTTCGGCTTTTCCGCGATCATCGCCTCGGTGGTGATGAGCAGGCCGGCCACGGAAGCGGCATCCTGCAGAGCGGAGCGCACGACCTTGGCCGGGTCGATGACGCCTTGCGCGACAAGATCGCCATACTCGCCGGTCTGGGCGTTGTAGCCGAAATTATAGTTGTCGTTCTCGAGGATCTTGCCGGCGATCACGGCGCCGTCCTCACCAGCGTTGGCGGCGATGACGCGAGCCGGGGTCTGGATCGCCTTGCGGACGATGTTGATACCGGCCTTCTGGTCCTCATTGGCGAATTTAACGCCGTCGAGCACCTTGATCGCGCGGAGCAGAGCGACGCCGCCGCCCGGAACCGTGCCTTCTTCGACAGCGGCGCGCGTTGCGTTCAGCGCATCGTCGACGCGGTCCTTCTTTTCCTTCACTTCGACTTCGGTCGCGCCGCCGACACGCAGCACGGCAACGCCGCCCGCGAGCTTGGCCAGACGCTCCTGGAGCTTCTCCTTGTCGTAGTCGGAGGTGGTCTCCTCGATCTGCTGCTTGATCTGGCCGACGCGAGCCTCGATGTCGGCCTTCGCGCCATTGCCATCGACGATGGTGGTGTCGTCCTTCGTGATGACGACCTTCTTCGCACGGCCAAGCATGGCGATGTTGACGTTCTCAAGCTTGATGCCGAGGTCTTCCGAGATCATCTCGCCGCCCGTGAGCGTCGCGATGTCCTGCAGCATGGCCTTGCGGCGATCGCCGAAGCCGGGAGCCTTCACGGCCGCGACCTTCAGGCCGCCGCGCAGCTTGTTGACGACCAGCGTGGCCAGGGCCTCGCCCTCGACGTCTTCCGCGATGATGAGCAGCGGCTTGGACGACTGAACGACAGCTTCCAGCACCGGCAGCATCGCCTGCAGGTTCGACAGCTTCTTCTCGTGGATGAGGATCAGCGGATCTTCGAGCTCGACGCGCATCTTCTCGGCGTCGGTGACGAAGTAGGGCGAGATGTAGCCGCGGTCGAACTGCATGCCTTCGACGACTTCGAGCTCGGTCTCAAGGCTCTTGGCCTCTTCCACCGTGATGACGCCCTCATTGCCGACCTTCTCCATCGCTTCCGCGATCAGACGGCCGATTTCGGCGTCGCCATTGCTGGAAATCGTGCCGACCTGGGCAACTTCGGCGCTTGAGGAGATCTTCCTCGACTTGGCTGCCAATTCCTTGACGATGGCGGCCACAGCGAGGTCAACGCCGCGCTTCAGATCCATCGGATTGGCGCCGGCGGCAACCGACTTTGCGCCTTCCTTGACGATCGCCTGGGCGAGAACGGTCGCGGTGGTCGTGCCGTCGCCAGCCATGTCGTTGGTCTTGGAGGCGACTTCGCGCACCATCTGCGCGCCCATATTCTCGAACTTGTCCTCAAGCTCGATTTCCTTGGCAACCGTCACGCCGTCCTTGGTGATGCGCGGCGCGCCGAAGGATTTGTCGAGCACGACATTGCGGCCCTTGGGGCCGAGCGTAACCTTTACCGCCTCAGCCAGAATGTCTACGCCGCGCAGCATACGCTCGCGCGCGTCCTGGCCGAATTTTACTTCCTTGGAAGCCATTATTTCAGTCTCCTATAATCTGTCAGGGAATTACGCGGCTTTTTTCTTGCCGCCGGCGGCAGCGGCGCCTTCGAGAACGCCCATGATGTCGCTTTCCTTCATGATGAGAAGGTCTTCGCCGTCAATCTTGACTTCGGTGCCGGACCATTTGCCGAACAGCACGCGATCACCGGCCTTCACGTCGAGGGCGACGATTTCGCCCTTCTCATTGCGGGCGCCGGGACCGACCGCGACAATCTCGCCCTGCTGCGGCTTTTCCTGCACCGTGTCCGGAATGATAATTCCGCCGGCGGATTTCAGCTCGGCATCGACACGGCGAACGACAACGCGATCATGAAGCGGACGAAACTTCATAGGTGAACCTCCAATAAAAAGACCGGACAATAAGGGTAGGAATGGCGAATGCGCTCTATGTCGCTGCCACTAAGGGCGATCTAAGGGCAATTGCTAGCACTGTCAAGGGGTGAGTGCCAACTATCCGGAACCTTGCCTATAAAATGGCGTTCGCGGCTAGCGGGCTTTCTGTGTCAAACGGGAGTTTTGGCCCCTGCCCTTCCGGCAGCGCGGAAATTTCAGCGGACATTCAATGCTTTTCGTCGCGGCCATGTCTTTATCGTGGCAGCGCCGGTATTTGCGCGGGCAGGGCACGGAGCTTGCCAGAGCCTGCCGCAACATACGGCATTCGGCCCGTTTGGGATCGCATTTTTTGGCGCGCTCTTGCGGCGAAAGCGCCCGCTCGGCACGCGCCGGCAGTTTTGCGCCCGCTCCGGCAACGACCGTCACGGCGGGCCTGCGCAGCGGCGTGCAGGTTTTATTGCCGGCCAGCGAGACGCGCCGCGCCCGGCGGGACTGGAACGCATATTCGCCCAGGCACACGAATGTGCGGGGTGGCAATCCGTCGCGCAGAAAGAGATCGTGCCCGCGCTTCAGCCGCGCCCAGAAGTCGTGCCACTCATCGCCCGCATGCCTGGCAAGATTGGCGCGCGTCAGCGGAAACGGAAAGACGTGCACCATGATCCGGGGTTGGCCGGCATCCAGCGCGGCGGCGATCACCTCATAGACGTCCTCCACGACCGGGTCGGTCAGGGAAAAGCAGCCGATCGAGGAGCATTTGCCGTGGATGAGAATGCCCGAGCCGGTGAGCCCCAGCGCCTTATCGCGGGAGTTCGGAAAGCCAAGATTCATCGCGCGATGCCAGCGCGCATTGACGATGAGATCGCGGCCGGAGATGAAATAGACGCCTTCCGGGCTTTGCCTGTCGCCCTCGGCGAGTTTAGGCCCTAGTTCGCCGGACCATTTGCAGATCGGATAGCTCTTGAATTGATGGAAACGCCCGTTCTTCCACAGCCAGAGTTCCAGCGTAGAGCTTTCCTTGAATACGCGGATGAAAGCAGGTGCGCCGAGAACGAACCCCTTGGCCGCGAGTTCGCCTTCAAGGCCGGAGCGCGCCGTGCCGCTCTCGGTTTCGGTTTGCGCAACTTCAGCCGAAGCAGGCGATAAGACCGCCCCAATCAACGCAAATATCGCCATAAGAAGCGAAATCATGCGGAACAGCCTGACATCGCCGGCTCGGGGACAACAAGGAAAACTCATCGAACTTGATTAACGCATTTCCCCGCCCGCGACGCCCACGCGGATGCCGTTCTCCACTCAAAATCCCATGATCGGCTGAAGCAAACGCGGAAGCAGTTCGCTGTAGCGGGCAGGTGCTTCGCTGGCGATGATGCAAATGCACTCTTCATCGCTGAGCACCTTAGGCTGATGCTCGATGTCCTCGGCGAGATCGGAGACATCGCCCCGATGATATTCGCCCGTCTCGTCCCGATAGGCGCCTTTCAGCACCATCGTCAGTTCCATGCCGCGATGGCCGTGCTTGAGCAAGCGCAGCCGCGGCCGCGCTTTCAGCAATCTGATCTCCCCTGATCCCTTGGGCAGCTTCACCCTATATTGCTGCAAGCCCTTGACGAGCGTCTTCCAGGGGATTTCGTCGCTGCTCATGCCGAGATAATGCGCCAGAGGGGCGGGCAGCACCGGATCGGACGGACGCTTGACGCGGGGCAAGGGGAGGATATTGCTCTCGGCGAAGCGGGTTACCGCCACGGTCACTTCAGCATCGGCCGGAGGCTCTGCCTCAATCGTCTCCAGCAGCAGCGCCCCTACCATCTTCAGCCGCCGAATTTTGGCGCGGCACTCCGGGCAGACCGTAGCATGGCAGGCCACCAGGCCGGCGATGGCGACCGGCAACGCTCCCGCGGCGTAGGAAATCAGCGTCGTCTCGCTAGGGTGGTGGCGGATCGTCATTAGGCCCTCTCGACGAAGCCGCGTAACTTGTCATAAGCGAGACGCATCCGCGATTTCACAGTTCCGAGCGGAAGGTTCAGCTTGCCGGCAATTTCGCTTTGGGTGAGCCCGTCCTCGAATGAAAGTCTTATGATTTGCAATTGTTCCGCCGGCAATTCGGATAGGGCGCTGCCCATCTGCTCGCGCTCCTGTTCGCGAGCAAGCTGTTCGTCGGCGGGCTCCTCGCCGCTCGGCATCGTTTCGAAAGTTTCACAAAAACCTTGCCAGACGATCTGGCGCCGCACCCGGTCGATGCGCAAATTGCGCGCAATGGTGAAAATCCAGGTTGAAATGCTGCCTTTGTGCTCGGCGAACAAATGCGACTTGCGCCACACTGCGAGCATCGTCTCCTGGACGATTTCGTCGGCGGTTTCCCGGTCGGCGCCCTGGCGCAGCATCATCGCCCTGACCTTCGGGCCGAAGGTCAGAAATAAATGCTGGAAAGCATTGGCGTCGCGCTCTTGCGCAATTTTCTTGAGTTGATCGCTCATACTCGCCTGGATGCGGCCGGAGTGCCGGGAGGCATTGCTATACCAGGTGGATAATACTAGTGGCGTCCGGAACGGAATGACAGCCTAAAGCGCATGACCAAAGATCAAATGATCAGTTCCGCGTTGCGCCGCGGCGGTTGTTCCGCATACCGTCACGGACCGGCTGCGCAGGCGCTTTTTGATTTGACATAAGCGCCTGCTTAGAGTTCAGGCGGCCTGCTCAGGCCACCTGATTTTCGATAATGAAGCCGCCCGACTGGCGCGACCAGAGCTGTGCGTAGATGCCGCCGCGCTTGAGCAGGGCCTCATGCGTACCCTCTTCGACCACCCGGCCCTGATCCATGATGACCAGACGGTCCATGGCCGCGATTGTCGAAAGCCTGTGCGCGATGGCGATCACGGTCTTGCCCTTCATCAGATTGTAGAGCTGCTCCTGAATGGCCGACTCCACCTCCGAATCCAGCGCCGAGGTCGCCTCGTCGAGGATCAGGATCGGCGCATTCTTCAAGAGCACCCGCGCGATCGCCACGCGCTGGCGCTGCCCGCCTGAGAGCTTCACTCCGCGCTCGCCGACTTGCGCCGCGTAGCCTTTGCGCCCGCGCATGTCCTCGAGATCCAGAATGAACTCATGCGCATGCGCCCGTTTCGCCGCCATGACGATTTCCGCCTCGGTCGCCTCGCGCCGCCCATAGCGGATATTGTCCTGCACCGAGCGATGCAGCAGCGACGTATCCTGGGTGACGAGCCCGATCTGGGCGCGCAGCGTATCCTGGGTAACGGCCGCAATATCCTGGCCGTCGATCAGGATGCGGCCGCCTTCCAGATCATGGAAGCGCAGCAGCAGGTTGACCAGGGTCGACTTGCCTGCTCCGGAACGCCCGACCAGCCCGACCTTCTCGCCCGGCCTGATGACCAGCGACAGATCGTCGATCAGCCCGCCCTCGCGGCCGTAATGGAATTTGATCTTCTCATAACGGACCTCGCCATGCGGCACATGGAGCGCGGCGGCACCGGCCGCATCCGTGACCGTGATGGGCTGGGAGATCGTCTCCATGCCTTCCTGCACCATGCCGATATTCTCGAAGATGTTCGTCATCACGAACATGATCCAGCCGGCCATATTGTTGATGCGGATGACCAGCGTCGTCGCCAGCGCCACGGCGCCGAGCGAAATGCTGTTCTGGCTCCAGAGCCACAGCGCCAGCCCGCAGGTCGCGACGATGAGGAAGCCGTTCAGCGCAATGACCGCGATTTCAAAGGCTGTCGTCAGCCGCTGCATGGCGTAGAATTTGCGGGTGTGATCCTCCAGGGCCTCACGCGCATATTCATCCTCGCCCTGAGTATGGGCGAACAGCTTGACCGTCATGACGTTGGTGTAGCTGTCGACGATGCGGCCGGTAACCGTCGATCGCGCTTCCGACATGACCGTTGCCGAGACCGTCAGCCGGGGCACGAAATAGACCATGCAGGCGACATAGGCCACCAGCCAGACCATCAGCGGCGCGATCAGCAGGACGTCGGCCTCCACGAACAGCACGACGGCGCCGACCGTGTAGATCACCACGAACCACAGCGCATCCGCGACCTGGATCATCGTCTGGCGCAGCGACGGCCCTGTCTGCATGATCTTGGCGGCGATCCGGCCGGCAAAATCATTCTGGAAAAACGACAGGCTCTGCCGCAGCACGTAGCGATGCGTCTGCCAGCGGATCAGATTGGTGAAATTCGCGGCAATCACCTGATTGATCATGAGGATATGCAGCGCGAACACGATCGGACGCAGCAGCAGCGCGACTACGGCCATCCAGACGAGCTTGGGACCGTGCTCGGCGAAGAAATCCGCCGGCGTGGCAGCCGTCCGCGCCAGATCGACGAGCTGGCCGAGATAGGCGAACAGCGCCAGTTCGATGATGCCGCCGAAAAATCCCGCGATGAGCACGCCGACAAAGGCCGGCCAGGCCTGCCGGACGTAATGCCAGAAAAATTGGGTCCGAACCGCCGGAGGCTTCTCCAGCGGCGCAGGACGAAAGGGGTCAATAAAGGATTCGAACCAACGAAACATGGTGTCGCTCTTGCCGCTTATGAACTGAAGGGTTGGAGGTCAGTTGCGCGGACAGAGCGAAGCTAGAGGCGTTCGCTATTGATGTCCGCGCGTCAAATCAGGTGCGCGCTTTTCTGCATCAATGAACTCCTAATTGGGAAGCGCCAAGCCGCCAAGGCAATGCTGCCGCAGCCAAGCAAGCGCACCCTATACGCTAGAATGGCGAAATTGTGAAGCGCGATGTCATGGTTTCTATTGCTTCCGCAGCGGAGCGACACCAACTGGCCTTGACAAGATCGTTCGTTTTATCGAACATCGTCTGACAAAGAGGTTGTCCGATGCGTGTCATGGCTCAAAATCAGGTGTTGCTCGACGAGCAGGATGGCGCCAATGGCACGTTCCCGAGCGGAGGGGCTGCTGCATCGATCATCGATTTGGCCCCCGTTTTTGCCGCGAAACAGGCCGCCGCTTTGAATATGCTGCTCGCCGATGCGTCTCCGGAAGAGATCATTGCCGCCGCGCTTGGGGCCGTGGATCACGGCCGTTTCGCCATCGTTTCATCTTTCGGTACGGAATCCGCCGTTCTGCTCGCCGCTGCGGCGGCCGTGGATAAGGCAATTCCCATATTGCTGGTCGATACGGGCTATCTGTTTCCTGAAACGCTGGCCTATCGCGACCTGCTGCAAGCGCGTCTGGGCTTGACCGATGTTCGCAGCTTGCGTCCCGATACGGGCGAAACGCTCGCGCAAGATCCTGACGGCGATCTGTTTCAGCGCGATCCCGACGGCTGCTGCGAACTGCGCAAGGTACGCCCGCTCGGAGCCGCCTTAAACGGCTTCGACGCCTGGGCGAACGGCCGCAAACGCTATCAAGGCGCCGACCGCGCCACGATTCCGATCGTCGAGGGCGATCAGCAACGGCTGAAGTTCAATCCTCTGGCAACGCTGAGCCGCGGCGATATCGTCACGCGCTTCCGCGGCCTCGACCTGCCCGCACATCCGCTGGAAAAACACGGCTTCGCGTCGATCGGCTGCATGCCCTGCACAAGCCGCGTGCTGCCGGGCGAAGACCCGCGCGCCGGACGCTGGCGTGGCCGCGGCAAGGTGGAATGCGGCATCCACACCGGCCCGATTTCGGCGCAAGCTGGCGGTTGAACGCCAGTTGCAGTCCGCTAAGGCCGCATCCACGCGACCTCATTCGCGCCGCCTTCGCCATCAGCCCTCACACGTTCAGCACTGCAAATTCGCTGGCCCAACACCTGACAGCTTCGACTAGAAGAACCCTGGGCAATGTGGGGGGACGTTGATCGTGGATTCATTGCCGAAGTGGAATTGCGTTTGCTGCTTTTGCGCGAAGAAATTCAGGGCAAGGCGGCGTTCTGTCAATCGGCCAGGCACGCGAAAAAGTGGTCCCTACGAGCTGCAGCGCAAGGTCGGCGATAACAAGCACAAGGCATCGCGATCGCTGCGATCATAAAGAATGAGGCCATTATTTAGCGGAATGGATAGAATTCCACTCATGATCGGCGTGCGTCACATCTATCCTTTACGACAATGGCAGCACGGACAACACGCCAGAAGTGCTTGCGCCTTATATTCGCGATCAGCTCGTAACGATTACTGCCATGGGCCGAATTTCGGCGCCGCGTTGAACCCGCAATCCCTAGCCTACAGCCATGCCTTGGCGAATTTCGGCGCCGATTATGCATGGATGGCCTTTATCGACATCGATGAATTCTTATATCCCGTCAAAGGCGCAGTCTCTGGATGAGGCGATGAAGCGAACTTTCGCATCTTCCCGGCGTGAATCTGCCCTGGATCTGTTTCGGCCCGTCGGGTCACAGAAACGAGGCCTGAAGGGCTGGTGATCAAGAATTTCATCGAACGCTGTGCTTTTCCCTCCGCGCGACGATCAATACACGCTCATCAAACATAAGACGATCGTCAATCCGCGCGAGATTACCGGCGGCAACGTGGCCGCACTACTTTCCATTCACACGAGAAGACGGGCCAATTCTCATCAACGATCGAGGGGAAAAATTTCCGCCGCACCGAGCAAAAGACCCAAAATATGTCGACAGCGGATCATCTTCGCTTGCATCACTATATCACGCGCTCCTACGAAGAAATGAGACGGAAGCTTCGGAAAGGGCCGTCTGGACCGGCTCGGCGGCGTGCATATGGATGCGCTGGATCGGCCGATTCAAGCAATATCTCCGGCACGTCGAGCAGGACACCGTGATGACGCGTTTCATTCCGGAACTGGAGCGGCGCCTGGCGCAACGCTACGGGCGGAAAATCGAACTGGTCGATACTCAGGCCCAGGCGTAGCTCGGCTCGCACGTCGCCGGGCGTTTCAACCACGCCCTCATTTCTTGTGCCAATCCATGATCTGAGCGCGCATCCATTGATGGCATTCGTCGCGGTCATGGCTGCGATGCCAGCATAGGCTTACCGGTACGGTCAGGGGCGGCATATCCCGCTCGACCGGCACCAGCCCAAAGCGGAGTCCCGCTTCCACGATGGCCTCCGGCACCATGATCAAATGGTCATTTCGCGCCGCCAGAACCAATCCTGCCAGCACCGAGGACGCTTCCCGCGACTGGCTCAGATCGATGCCGAGCGCCTCCAGATGAAGGCGCACCGGATCGGGCCGCCAAGCGGGAGCCGCGATCAAAATATAAGGGAAATCCATCCGCGCGCTTCGCTTCGGCCTCTGCTGGGTCAATTCATGGCCGGAACGCGCCAGCGTCACATAGCCGTCGTCGCAAAGATGCGTGACGCAGATGTCGCCCATCTCGCCGGGCACCATTCCTTCCAGGATGAGGAAATGAATGCTCCCCGACCGCAAATCCTCCACATAGGACGGGTCCTGCGGCGCTTGCCAGCGCACGCCGACCGACGGGGCGACAGCCGCAAGCCGTTGCCGCAGCCCGTCGAGCAGCGTCACCTCGCGTGTTTCGCTGCACGCAAGCGTGAAGGCGCGCTCCTGTGTCGCCGGATCGAAAGGGGTTTCCGGCCGCAATAGGCTTTCCATGCCCGAGACGATGACATGCACCGCCGGGGCCAGGCTGCTGGCGCGGGCCGTCGGAACCAGCCTCTGCCCGGCGCGCACGAACAGTTCATCTGCGAAGATCACGCGCAGATGCGACAAAGCGTGACTGACCGCGGAGGGGCTGCGGCCGAGCCGTTCCGCGGCCCGCGTAACGCTCGCATCGATGAGCAGCGCATCGAGCACGACGATGAGATTGGCATCGAGTTCTTTTAGATACATACCGTGCATCAATTATCTGATGAGAGTTCTACAGAACTAAAAGATACCGGCGGAGAACACAAGGCCATTCGGCCGGAGGCCCGCGCCATGAAGTCGCGGAAACACTATTCCGCCACGGAAATGTAATCAAAAGAGGATAGGAAAAGAGGATAGGATCCAATCGGACTTGACCATCGATGAGCCCGGCTCTAGCAAGATTTATGGTGACCGACACAATCTCAATTCCCGTTCTGGAGTCGATCTCCTGCCTGGCGCGGCGCTACGACGTCTGGCTGGCGGATATCTGGGGCGTGATGCATGACGGCCTGCACCCGTTTCCGCAGGCGGTCGAAGCCTGCCGGCTGTTTCGCGACGGCGGCGGGACGGTGATCCTGATTTCCAACGCTCCCCGCCCGCGTGAAACGGTGGCTGAGCAGCTTCTCGCGGTCGGTGTTCCGGGCGATTGCTATGACGGGATCGCGACCTCAGGCGACGTCACGCGCATGCTGATCGCCGGTCACGCCGGCAGCACCGTGTATCATCTTGGACCGGAGCGCGACCTGCCGATTTTCGATGGACTGGGCGTTACGCTCGGCACGCCGGAAGAGTCGGTGGTCATCGTCTGCTCGGGCCTATGGAACGACGACGTCGAAACGCCTGCCGACTATGCAGAGCAGCTCGCCGGTTTCCGGGCGCTCGGCCTGCCGATGATCTGCGCCAATCCTGACATCACTGTCGAACGGGGCCACAGGCTGGTTTATTGCGCGGGCGCGCTTGCCGAAGCCTATGCCAAGCTCGGCGGCGAAGTGATTTACGCCGGCAAGCCGCATAAGCCGATCTATGATCTCGCTCTGGCGCTGGTCATGGCGAAGCGGGGCGCCGCCCTGCCGCGTCACCGGATCATTGCCATCGGCGACGGCATTCGCACCGATATCGCCGGGGCTGCGGCACAGAAAATCGACAGCGTTTTTGTCGCCAGCGGTGTGCATGTGACGGGCGGACGCAATTCCGCGCTCGATTCCGGGATCGTCGGCGACCTTTTTGCGCATTGCAAGGCGCGACCGGTCGCCGCACTCAGGCACCTCAGCTGGTAGCTGCTGCCCTCGGGCGGCCCCTCCCGCAACGACATAAAGCTCCCGAGATTCATCTAGTCCTAAGGGGTTACTTGTCGCTCGTCCATTCCTCGATTATGACTCTTCGCTGTGCAACAATGTTGTGCAATGCAAAAATAGTGTGCGTTGAATCGGGGGGTTCCATGGGCGATGGCATGAAGGGCGGACATTACTTCGAAGATCTGGCAATAGGCATGGAAGCCAGCTATGCCCGCCTGGTTCGTGAGGAAGATGTGCACGCCTTCGCCCAGCTCAGCGGGGACACCAATCCGATCCATCTCGACGAGGACTACGCCGCAAGCACCATGTTCAAGGGCCGCATCGTGCACGGAACACTGACGGCAAGCTATATCTCCACCATTCTGGGCACACTGCTCCCCGGCCCCGGCGCGATCTATATTTCGCAAAGCCTCAATTTTCGCGGACCGGTGCGCATCGGCGACGAAGTCATATCGACGGCGAGAGTGCTCGAACTGCTTCCCGCGAAGAAGCGGGCGATCCTGACATGCCATTGCTCTGTCGGCGGCAAAACAGTATTGGAGGGCGAAGCCTTGATGATGGTGCCCTCACGAGAAGGCTGAGCCGCCAATGCTCCGGCGGGCACATCGCAGATCAGCTTCAGCCTGGAATATTAACTAAGCTATTTATGCTCGCGCCTTTCCAAACGCTGTGGACTTAACGCTCCTAAGCGCTGGGATGCCAACAATTAGGAAACCGGACACTTATGGAAGTCCTGCATGGCTGGCGAAACGTACCGGAAAGGCTGAAGGGCGCTTCGCTTGCCATCGGCAATTTTGACGGCGTGCATCGTGGCCACCTCGCTGTGCTGGACGCCGCCAAGGCGGCAGCCCGGCCGGGAGCGCCAGTCGGTGCGATGGTGTTCGAGCCCCATCCGCGCAAATTCTTCCAGCCCGATAAACCGCTGTTTCAAATCACTCCACTCAATCGCAAGCTGGAGCTTCTGGCAGGCCGGGGCCTCGACCTGGCGGCGGTTCTCCCATTTGACGGGGCGCTGGCGGGTCTCAGCGCGGAAGACTTCGTCCATGACGTGCTGGTTATGGGCTTCGGCCTTTCGCATGCGACCACCGGCTATAATTTCTTCTTCGGCAAGCAGCGCCAGGGTAACCCCGCGGTCTTGCGTGCTCTGGGTGAGACCTTCGGTTTCGGGGTGACGATCGTCGAGGCGGTCGGCCATTCCGGCGAAATCTTTTCCTCGACCCGCGTCAGGGAAATGCTCGCCGAGGGTGACGTGGCGGGGGCTGCTGCGATGCTGGGCGCGTGGTGGCAAGTCGAGGGCGTCGTCGAGTCCGGCGCGGGGCGCGGCACCGGACTTGGATTCCCCACCGCCAATATCCGCCTCGCGGACGGCCAGTTGCTCAGCCATGGCATTTATGCCGTCCGCGTCCGCATTGACGGCGAGTGGCATCAGGGCGCGGCTTATCTCGGCACGCGGCCGACATTCGACGCGGGCGCGCCGCTACTGGAAACCTTCCTGTTCGATTTCGACGGCAATCTCTATGGCCGGACGATCACGGTGGAATTCATCGATTTCGTCCGCCCCGACGCCAAGTTCCGCTCCGGCACGGATCTCGCCGCGCAGATGCGGGCGGATTGCGAGAAGGCGCAGCAAATATTGGCGCGAACGGTAGACCCGATCTGAAATCGTCCCAGGCTAGCGCATCGGACCAAAAAGTGCGCAGCGGTTTTTGGACAAATCCGATGCGCAAACAAATGGATAGAGCGGCGCTACCGATTCTGATAAAGGGTCCGCCGCTCTAGCGGTACAAATCCGCACGTGTCGGGGGTAGAGGGGCGGCGCCTTTGGCGCTTTTCGATACCAGCGTCTGATAGATGCGCAAGGTCCCACGCGTAAAGGCAAGCGAACACCCCGCGAGGTAGGCCACCCAGATTCGGTAGGTTTCCTCGCCCACCAGGGCAACGGCTTCCTCCCGCCGGGCGGTAAGGCGCTCGCACCAATGCCGCGTCGTCAGCGCGTAATGCTGCCGCCAGGCCTCCACATCATGCACTTCGAAACCGGTCTGCTCCATCGCGGCGACGCTATGCCCGATATCGTCGAGTTCACCGCCTGGGAAAATGTATTTCAAAATCGCCCGCTGCTCGGGGCGCGTGCCGAGGCGCTGCATTTTCTTTTTCGCCCGGCGCGAGATGGCATGATTGAGGAACAGTCCATTTTCGGCCAGCAGGCCGCGCACAGTCGCGAAATAGGCCGGAATATTCGCGAGCCCGATATGCTCATACATGCCGATGGAGGCGACCTTGTCGAACGTGCCGGTAAGGTCGGCATAGTCCTTCAGCTCAAGCGTCACCAGATCGCCCAGCCCCTTCGCCGCGACCCGCTCCCTGGCAAGCGTAAGCTGCGCCTCTGAGAGCGTGATGCCGTGCGCCCGGACACCGTAATGTTCGGCGGCATGGCACACCAGTCCGCCCCAGCCGCAGCCTATATCGAGGAAGCGGTCGCCCGCTTTCAAACGCAGCTTGCGGCAGATCATCTCCAGCTTGTCGTGCTGCGCGGTTTCCAGCGAATTGGTCCACTCGGTGAAATAGGCGCAGGAATATTGCATCTCGCCATCGAGGAACAGGCGGTAGAAATCGTTCCCGACATCGTAGTGGAACTGGATGAAATCGCGATTCTGGGCTTTGGCGCGCCCCTCGCCGGTTTCATCGCCGGCAAAATCCCTCGAACGGTCGAGCTTCGCACCGGGCTCGAAGATAAACGGCCACAGGCTTTTCAGCAGCTTGGTCTTGCCGATTTTCTTCAGGCGCCCGCGAGCGCTCCGGTCACCGAGCTTTTCGCCCAGATCGATCAGCGTACCGCCCTCAAAGCCGATCTCGCCGTGAGCGTAGAGGCGGATCAGCCGGTCAAGCGTCGGGCGGCGCAGCATCGAAGCGATCACGCCCGGTCCGGCGATGCTGATCGTGACACCATTCGCCTGGCCTCCGCCGAGCGGCGTCACGCTGCCATCCCAAAGCCGCACGCCGACCGGCACGTCGAGATGCCGCCCGAGTTCGCTGACGAGATCCTTTGCCGCTTGCAGATGCCGTTCTTGTTGCGTCGCAGTCATGCGCGGCACGGAACCACGAAAGCATGGCACGGGCAAGATTTTTGCCGCGGCGGCTGCGCAATAAGGGCGTGACACCGTTCCCTCGACGACCCACCGCTCACGGCCTTGCGGGAACACCCACACTTGCATCTATGTTCCTCTTATGTTCTTAGTAGCTCATTCGAGGGAAGGCAATGCGATGACGTCCCTTCGCTGGACGGATGACGCTCGGCTCAAATGGCTGTTTCTCGACCTCGACAGCTATTTCGCCAGCGTCGAGCAGCAGGACGACCCGGCGCTGCGGGGCAAGCCGATCATCGTCGCCCCGGTCATGTCGGATACGAGCTTCGCCATCGCCGCGAGCTATGAAGCAAAGGCGTTCGGCGTCCGCACCGGCACGCGCATCGGCGAGGCGAAGCGCATGTGTCCGGGGCTGATCTGCGTTCCCGCCCGCCATGACGTCTATGTCGATTATCACCATCGGATCGTGGATGAGATCGAGCGGCATGTGCATGTGACCCAAATCTGTTCGATCGACGAGGTTGCCTGCACGCTGACCGGGCCGGAAAAGCTGTCGGGGAACGCCATCGCGATCGCCCGCCGGGTGAAGGCCGGCATCGCCAGCCAGGTTGGGGAATGCCTCAGTTCCTCGATCGGTCTCGCACCGAGCCGGCTTCTCGCCAAGATCGCCAGCGATCTCAAGAAGCCGGATGGTCTTACGCTACTGGGCGCCGATACTCTCCCCGGGCGGCTGTTCGATCTCGACCTGATAGCGCTTCCCGGCATCGGGCCGAATATGCGGCGCCGGCTGAACGTGGCGGGCATCCATTCGGTGAGCGAGTTCTGGTCGCTGACGCCCGGCCGGGCACGCAAAGTCTGGGGCGGCATCGGTGGCGAGCGGTTCTGGTACGCTCTGCATGGGCTCGATCCTCCCGAGATCGAGACGAAGCGCGGCAGCATCAGCCATAGTCATGTGCTTGCCCCGGAACTGCGCGCGCCCGGCTCCGCGCTCAATGTCGCCCGCCGTCTCATGGCCAAGACCGCAAGCCGTCTGCGCCGCATGGGGTACCGCGCCGGCGTTCTGACCCTGTCCATCCGGCTGGAGCGCGGCCATAAATTGGAATCCGAACAGCGTTTGCCCGCCACATGTGACAGTTTTGCGCTGTTGCGCGCGCTCGCCCGGGCGGAACGCGCGATAAGTGTCTCCCTCGGAACGCAACTCGTCCGCAAGATCGGCGTCACGCTGTCGGCGCTGACACCCGTAAGCGAGGAGCAGCCGGACCTGTTCGGCTGGACGCCCGCCAATGACGAGCACGCCGGGCGCCTGAAGCTGTCCAACGCGCTCGACCGGCTCAATGCGCGCTATGGCCGCGATACGGTGTCGATCGGCGCGGCGGCCCGCCTCCCGCGTTACACCGGCACGAAGGTCGCATTCAACCGCATTCCCGACCGCGCGGAGTTCCGCGAATGATGCAAAACTGCTATGACGATCATAAGTGCGGCTAAAGGCGACAGGATTAGCCATTGCGTCTTTTTGCAGGGCTGCACATATGATCGCGAAACCGGCAATCGAAACTTCGACCGCCGGGGCACGGGGCCAAAAAGAATTCTGCTTGGGATACTCAACCTTACAGCGATGATAACAAGACGCACGTTCATATCCGGAAGCGCCGCCATCGCGGCTGCCGCCGCTCTCTACCCTGAACACGCAAAGGCCGATCTGTCGTACGGGCCTTCCGTACGGTTCAGCTGGGAGGCTTTGCAATCCTGGGCCGAGGCCCTTTCGCAGCGGCCCTACGATCCGCACATTCCGCGGAACCGCGAACTCATCCATCAGATCGATTACGACGCGTTTCAGCAGATCCGCTATCGTCCGGACGCCTCCATTCTGCCCGCGCCGGATTCCTACCCGGTGCAGCTATTCCATGTCGGGCGTTATGCGATGGATCCCGTCCGCATGTTCATCGTGCGGGATGGAGAATCGCGCGAGGTTCTCTACACCACCGCGCTGTTCACCTATGGCGACGCCACATTCGCCAAGGCGCTGACCGAAGATACCGGCTTTGCCGGATTCCGGGTCATGCGCCACAACAATCAGCCGGATTGGATGTCCTTTCTCGGCGCGTCCTATTTCCGCACCACCGGCGAGACCATGCAATATGGCCTGTCCGCCCGGGGGCTGGCGCTCAATATCGGCATGCCGGAGCCGGAAGAATTCCCGCGCTTCACCAATTTCTGGGTGGAGGGGCTGCAGGGAGAGGACGGCATCACGATCTACGCCCTGCTGGAAAGCCCTAGCGCCAGCGGCGCCTATCGCATTCGCGCCATCCGCGGAACCGGCGCGATCACGGAAGTGGACATGGTGCTGCACGCGCGCACCGACGTTCACCGGCTCGGCATCGCGCCGCTCACCAGCATGTTCTGGTATGGCAAGGCCAATCGGCTGCAAGGCACGGATTGGCGTCCCGAAATCCATGACAGCGACGGTCTGGCGATGTGGACCGGCTCAGGTGAGCATATCTGGCGCCCGATCAACAATCCGCCCGTGACGAAACTCAGCTCGTTCTTCGACAACAACCCGAAGGGTTTCGGGCTGCTGCAGCGCGAACGGAGTTTCGAGGCCTATGAGGATGACGGCGTGTTCTATAATCGCCGCCCGTCAGTGTGGATCGAGCCGGTGGGCGCGTGGGGTGAAGGCGCGGTCCAACTGCTGGAAATTCCAACCGACGATGAGACGAAGGACAATGTCGTCGCCTTCTGGAATCCGAAGACCCCTTTCAAGACCGGCGATCGCATTTCGCTGAATTATCGCATCCATTGGCGCAACGAGGCCCCCTATCCGCACGGCAATGGCCGGGTCGTGGCGACGCGGCGAGGCGACGGCGGCATTCCCGGCGGCGACAAACGCAAAGGCGTGACGAAATACGTCGTCGATTTCGAGGGCGGCGATCTGGCCCAGCTCAAGAATACGGATGGCGTCAAATTGCGTCTGAGCGCGAGCCGCGGCAAAACCGATGCGGCAGTTGCCTATCGAGTGGTGGACACGCCGCGTTGGCGCGTGCTCTTCGACTACACGCCGGTAGGCTACGAGGCCGGGGATCTTCGGGCCTATCTGGAAAAGGACGGCCAGGCGCTTACCGAAACCTGGATGTACCAGCATGTCGACGGCCCGGAGCGGAAATAGCGCGCGATCGGACGATGCTCCCGCCTGACCCCAGGTCCTTAGCTGGCCTTGATGGTCCGATGTGACTGCGCGGGTGAGGTGTGCTTCGGTTCCCGGCTCGGCCTTGCTGCCGTCCGGGAGACAAGGGCAAGCCTGCCGATTTCTCCGTCAAGCTGACGCGCCGCCAAACGCCGAATTCGGAGCCTCACATCCCGCAAGGAGGGCACCGTTCCGGCCCGGCGCTCACATGTGGATGGCGCGCTTGCCGACTGCCAGCGCGGCCTCTTTCACCGCTTCCGTCAGGGTGGGGTGAGCATGACAGGTCCGCGCGAGATCCTCCGCGGAACCGCCGAATTCCATGAGCACGGCGGCTTCGGCGATCATGTTGCCGGCATCCGGGCCGAGAATGTGGACACCCAGCACCCGATCCGTCGTGGCGTCGGCCAATATCTTGACGAAGCCCTCGGTCTGCCGGTTGACTTTGGCGCGGCCGTTCGCGGTGAACGGGAACTTGCCGCTATTATATTCAACCCCGGCTTCCTTAAGCTCCTCCTCGGTTTTGCCGACCGAGGCGACTTCCGGATAGGTGTAGATCACATTCGGGATGACGTCGTAATTCACATGGCCGGCCTGACCGGCGAGGATCTCGGCAACGGCGACGCCTTCATCCTCGGCCTTATGAGCGAGCATCGGCCCGGCGATGACGTCGCCGATCGCATAGATGCCGTCGACATTGGTGCTGAAATGCTCGTCGACGACCACGCGCCGCCGGTTATCGAGCTTCACGCCGACATCTTCGAGGCCAAGCCCATCCGTGTAGGGGACACGGCCGATCGCCACCAGCACGACATCGGCCTCGATGACTTCCTTCTCGCCGCCTTGCGACGGCTCGACCGTTGCCTTGACGCCCGCGCCATTGGGCGCGACGGCCGTTACCTTGTGGGAGAGTTTGAACTGGATGCCCTGCTTGCCCAGGATGCGCTGGAACTGCTTGGCGATCTCGCCGTCCATGCCGGGGATGATGCGGTCGAGAAATTCGACCACCAGCACTTCCGTCCCGAGCCGGCGCCACACTGAACCAAGTTCGAGGCCAATGATGCCGGCGCCGACGACCAGCATCTTTTTCGGCACGGAAGCAAGCTCCAGCGCGCCGGTCGAAGACACCACCCGCTGTTCGTCGATCTCGATGCCGGGCAGCCGTGCCACATCCGATCCGGTCGCGATGACAATGGCCTTGGTGTCGAGCGTCTTGGTCTCTCCGCCGTTTTCAGCCCGCACTTCCACCTTGCCTGGCGCTGTAATCCTGGCCGCGCCATGATGCGCTTCGATCTTGTTCTTCTTGAGCAGAAAGTCGACGCCCTTGACGTTCCCGTCAACACCCTCAGCCTTGTAGGCAAGCATGCCGGCGAGATCGAGTTCCGGGCTGACCTTGATGCCCATATGGCTCATGCCGTTGGCGGCCTCTTCGAACAGTTCGGAAGCATGCAGCATCGCTTTGGACGGGATACAGCCGACATTGAGGCAGGTGCCGCCATGGGTGGCGCGTTTCTCGACCACCGCCACTTTCATGCCGAGCTGCGCCGCGCGTATGGCGCAGACATAGCCGCCGGGGCCGGTTCCGATGACGATCAGGTCGTAGCTGCTCATTTTGGCTCCGTCATATCTTCTTGGTGGCTGCCATCACCGTTGTCATGCCACCGGGCTAAATCATCGACCGGGTCAGGTAGACGCCCCGCCAGCCATTTGGCAATCGTTTCCGGCGCCATATCCGCATCATAGATTTCTATGACCCAGGACAGAAAATCGTCCGGACCTCCGTTGAGATATGGCGGGGGCGAAACGGGTTTAAAGATACTGGGTAAACGCTCTTCAAGTGAGAGATAGTTCAATACGTGCGCCAACTCCTGTACCGCGTGCCAGGCAAGTGGGTGCCGGATATCGAGCGACAGTTTTACCCACCAAGACCCGTTGGTCTCCTCACCGGATGCAAAGCCGCCCCACGGAGTTTCGTTCGTTCTGACAGCAGGAATTCGCACGAGAAATGCGAGCAACGCGTGGAACTTGACATCATGCTTTTCCGCAAAGCGCTCTTCCAACTGAAGGCCTCCCCGCCGTGCCCCCCGCGCTTGCGGCCATGGCGTTATGCGTTCTTGGAGCCGCGCCCGCGGTTTTTCGGCATTGATGTCTTTGCTGAAGGTGGCGCTTTGACCATCTCCGCCTGCATCTCATCTTTGTGCTTCAGTGCCGCGCCGAAAGTCCACATATGGCCGAACGGGTCGCGGATCTGGCCGTAGCGGTCGCCCCAGAAGGCGTCCTCGGCCGGCATGGCGATTTCCGCGCCATGCTGCGACCGCCTGCTGCATGATGGCGTCGACATGCTTGGGCTTTTTGAGCTGCAGATGGAGCATCACGACAGCGCCGTCCGGCACCGCTGGCTGCTTCGCGGCAGGTTTGCTGCCGGCGCGAAAATCGTCGCACAGATAGATGATGCTGTCGTTGATTTCGAGGGCGGCGTGCATGACCCGCTTGCCATCCTCGGCCATCATCAGGAATTGCGTGTCGGCGTCAAAGGCGTCTTCATAGAATTTGATCGCCGCCAGCCCGCCATTGACGACGAGATGCGGAGCCAATTTCGGCAGTTTGCTCATCGATGATCCTCCTCCCTGGTCTGGGCTAAAGATCCAGCACGAGGCGCTGCGGATCCTCCAGGCTCTCCTTGACGCGCACGAGGAATGTCACAGCTTCCCGGCCATCGACGATGCGGTGATCATAGGTCAGGGCAAGATACATCATCGGCCGGATCTCGACCTTGCCGTCGATGGCCACCGGGCGGTCCTGAAATCTTATGCATCCCGAGAATGCCGGATTGCGGGGCATTCAGGATCGGGGTGGACATCAGCGAGCCGTAAATACCGCCATTCGAAATGGTGAAAGTGCCGCTCTGCATGTCTTCGATGGTGAGCTTGCCGTCCCGCGCCTTGCGTCCGAAACTGGCGACCGACTTTTCGACCTCGGCGATGTTCAGCTGATCCGCATCGCGCAGCACCGGTACGACGAGCCCGCGGTCGGTGCCGACGGCAACGCCGATATTGTAGTAGTTCTTATAGACGATATCCTCGCCGTCTATCTCGGCGTTGACAGCCGGAACTTCATGCAGCGCATGGATGCAGGCCTTCACGAAAAAGCCCATGAAGCCGAGCTTCACGCTGTGCTTCTTCTCGAATAGATCCTTATATTGCGTGCGCGCCTTCATGATGCCGCTCATATCCACCTCGTTGAAGGTGGTGAGCATCGCCGCCGCGTTCTGCAACTCCTTCAGCCGCCGCGCAATCGTCTGGCGCAGCTTCGTCATCCGCACGCGCTCTTCACGCTGCTGATCGGACGGATGGACCGGCGGACGGGCAATCGGTGCCGCGGGCGCGGGAACCTGGACCTGGCGCGAGGCAGGTCACGCTCTGCAGCGCGGAAACCACATCGCCTTTCAGAATGCGGCCGTCTTTTCCGGTGCCCGAGATCGCAGCCGGGTCGAGATTGTTCTCCGTCACGGCTTTGCGGACCGCGGGCGATAGTGTCTCGGCAGCGGTTCCGCTTGCCGCGCCCGCTTTCAGCGCCGGATTGGGCGAACCTTGTTCGGCGGCGGCCTGCGGGCGCCCATTGGGCTGCACTTGCGAAACCTTCTCCCCGGCGGCCTTATCGGGTTTGGCGGCTGCACCGCCTTCACCGATCGAGCCGAGAACGGCCCCGACCGCGACCGTCTCACCTTCTTTGGCGAGGATCTCCGAAACGACACCGGCGGAGGGCGCATTCACTTCGAGCGTCACCTTATCGGTTTCCAGCTCGACAAGCGGCTCGTCGGCTTTGACCGCCTCGCCAGGCTTCTTGTACCATTTGCCGACAATCGCCTCGGTGACGGATTCGCCCAAGGCAGGCACGCGTATTTCGGTCGCCATTCTTCTCGCCCTTTGATTGGCACGGCCGCGAACCCCATCGCGGCCCCGCATCCTTACATCGTCAATGCTTCATCGACAAAGGCCCTGAGTTCGGCCACATGCTTTCTCATCAGCCCGGTCGCCGTGGAGGCGGACGCCGCGCGCCCGACATAGCGGGGACGGCGATGCGCGGCATTGATGTGGTCGAGCACCCATTCGATATTAGCCTCTATGAAGCTCCAGGCACCCATGTTCTTCGGCTCTTCCTGGCACCAGATCATCTCGGCCTGCGGGAACCGGCCCAGCTCCTGGATCAGCGCCCGTGCAGGGAACGGATAGAGCTGTTCGATGCGCATCAGGTAGACATCGTTGATCTTGCGGGACTCGCGCTCCTCGAACAGGTCGAAATAGACCTTGCCCGAACACATGACGACGCGCTTGATTTCTTTGTCTGGCACCAGCTTGATGTTCTCGCTCAGGCCGACCTCGGCGCCATCCCACAGTACACGGTGGAAACTCGTTTCCGGCCCGAAATCCTCGATGTCGGAATGCACGCGCTTATTGCGCAGCAGCGATTTCGGCGTCATGAGAATCAAAGGCTTGCGGAATTTACGGTGCATCTGCCGGCGCAGGCAGTGGAAGTAATTGGCCGGTGTGGTGCAGTTCGCCACTTGCCAATTGTCTTCCGCCGAGAGCTGCAGAAAGCGCTCCAGCCGCGCCGAGGAATGTTCGGGACCTTGCCCCTCATAGCCATGCGGCAGCAGCATCACGAGGCCGGACATGCGCAGCCACTTGCGTTCGCCCGCAGCCAGGAACTGGTCGATGACGACCTGGGCGCCATTGGCGAAATCGCCGAATTGCGCTTCCCAGAGCACGAGCGCCATCGGCTCGGCGAGACTGAAGCCGTATTCGAAGCCGAGCACCGCCACTTCGGAGAGCATCGAATTGACGACCTCCATCTTGGCCTGGCCCTTGGCGATATGGTTGATCGGCCGGTATTTCTTCTCCGTCACCTGGTCGATCAGCACCGCATGGCGCTGCGAGAAGGTGCCGCGTTCGACGTCCTGTCCGGACAGACGGACCGGGAAGCCCTCATTCACCAGCGTGCCGAAGGCCAATGCCTCCGCCATCGCCCAGTCGATGCCGCGGCCGTCATCGATCATCTTGCGGCGGTTCTTGAACAGCCGATCGATCGTCCGGTGGGCGTTGAAGTCGCCCGGGATGGTGGTGATCTTCTCGCCGACCTTGCGCACGGTTTCCAGCGGAATGCCGGTCTCGCCCTTGCGCGGGCCTTCCTCGGCACGGGCAAGGCCCGACCAGCGCCCGTCGAGCCAGTCCGCCTTGTTCGGGCGATAATTGTCGCCCAGCTCGAATTCGCTCTCCAGATGCTTGGAGACGGACTCGCGCAGTTCGTCGACTTCGCCTTGCGCGATCAGCCCTTCCTCGACCAGCCGCCGCCCATAAATATCGGTGGTGGAGGGGTGCTCGCGGATGCGCTTGTACATTAGCGGCTGGGTGAATGCCGGCTCGTCGCCCTCATTGTGGCCGAAGCGGCGGTAGCAGAACATGTCGATAACGACGGGTTTGTGGAATTGCTGGCGGAATTCCGTCGCGATTTTCGCGACATGAACCACCGCTTCCGGATCGTCGCCATTGACGTGGAAAATCGGCGCTTCGATCATGCGGGCGACGTCGGACGGATAGGGCGACGAGCGGCCAAATCGCGGCGCAGTGGTAAAGCCGATCTGGTTGTTGACGATGAAATGCACCGAACCGCCGGCGCGGTGTCCCGTCAGCCCAGACAGGCCGAAACATTCGGCGACGACGCCTTGACCGGCGAACGCCGCGTCGCCGTGGATCAGCAGCGGCATGACCATCTTGCGGTCCTTGTCGCCGAGCTGATCCTGCTTGGCGCGCACTTTGCCCAGCACGACAGGATCGACGATTTCGAGATGCGACGGGTTCGCGGTCAGCGACAAATGCACGTTGTTGCCGTCGAAATCGCGATCGGACGATGCGCCCAGATGATATTTCACATCGCCCGAGCCTTCGACATCGTCGGGATTGGCCGAACCGCCCTTGAATTCGTGGAAGATGGCGCGATAGGGCTTGCTCAGAACATTGACGAGCACATTCAGCCGGCCGCGATGC
Organism: uncultured Alphaproteobacteria bacterium; assembly: GCA_963842775.1. Classification (GTDB taxonomy): domain Bacteria; phylum Pseudomonadota; class Alphaproteobacteria; order Rhizobiales; family Rhodomicrobiaceae; genus R-RK-3. The sequence continues at coordinate 326,853 of CAWJHQ010000005.1, forward strand.
GCCATGCCGAGGATGATCTCGCGCACGCCGAGCTGACCGCCTCGCTTGATGATCTGTTCGAGCGCCGGGATCATCAACTCGGCGCCATCGAGGCCGAAGCGCTTCGTGCCGGTATATTTCTTGTCGAGGAACTTTTCGAAGGTTTCCGCCTCGATCAGCTTGGCGAGAATGGCCTTCTTGCCGAGCTCGGTGAAGCTGACATCCTTGTCCGTGCCCTCGATGCGCTCCTGGATCCAGGCCTTCTGCTGGGGCACTGAAATGTGCATGAACTCGACGCCGATCTTCGAGCAATAGGTGCGGCGCAGAATTTCGATGATCTGGCGCATGCTGGCCATTTCGAGGCCCAGCACCTTGTCGATATAGATCAGGCGGTTCATGTCCTCCGGGCCGAAGCCGTAGGTTTCCGGCTGCAGCTCCGGATGCGGACGGCGCTCGGTCAGTTTCAGCGGATCGAGATCGGCGGCGAGATGGCCGCGCACGCGATAGGACCGGATCAGCATCAGGGCGCGGATCGAGTCGCGCACCGCTTTCATGGTTTCGGCGGGTGAGAGCTCAACGCCCTTGGACTGCGCCTGGACGGCGAGCTTTTGCTCGATCTGGCGTTCGGCAGCTTCGGCCCAATCGCCGGCAAGCGCCGTTACCAGCTCGCCATTGGTCGGTATCGGCCAATCGGCGCGCTTCCAGGACGGCCCGTGCGCGTCGGCCACGACGGTCTCCTTGCGCTCCTTCAGACCCCCGAAAAACGCACGCCAATCGGCTGTGACGGCGCCGGGATTCTCCTGAAAACGGGAATAGAGATCCTCGATATATGCCGCGTTGACACCGTGAAGAAATGAAGTGTGCTCGAAGAGCTCGTTCGTGCCTTGCTTGCTCATGATTGGTCACCTCAACTGCGGAGGCGCTGATCTCCGTTTACATCAAATGAATATGGTCCGCCTTAGCGGACCATATGGGGATAATTGCATGAATTTGCGACTAAGCCTTTACCATCACCCGCGCAAAAGCTCCACTAGGGTTGTTCCTAGGCTCGCGGGAGAATCCGCAACCCGGATTCCCGCCGCCCGCATGGCCTCGATCTTGCTTTTGGCGTCGCCTTTACCGCCTGCAATAATGGCGCCAGCATGACCCATGCGGCGTCCGGGCGGCGCGGTGACACCAGCGATGAACCCTACGATCGGCTTCTTAACTTTCGATTTCGCCAGGAATTCGGCCGTCTCTTCCTCGGCCGAGCCGCCGATCTCGCCAATCATGATGATCGACTGTGTTTCCGGATCGGCAAGGAATAGCTCCATCACGTCGATGAATTCGGTGCCCTTCACCGGATCGCCGCCGATGCCGACGCAGCTCGACTGGCCAAGCCCTGCGGCCGTCGTCTGATGTACGGCTTCATAGGTCAAGGTGCCGGAGCGGGACACGATGCCGACCGAGCCGCGCTTGTGGATATGACCGGGCATGATGCCGATCTTGCACTCGTCCGGGGTGATCACGCCAGGGCAGTTAGGCCCAACTAGGCGCGTGCGCGAGCCGCTGAGTGCCCGCTTCACCTTCACCATGTCGTTCACCGGAATGCCCTCGGTGATGCAGACCGCCAGCGGAATCTCGGCGTCGATCGCTTCCAGGATTGCGTCGGCCGCGAAAGCCGGCGGCACATAGATGACGGTCGCGGTCGCGCCGGTCTTTTCGATGGCGGCCTGCACCGAGTCGAAAATCGGCAGGCCGAGATGCGTGGAACCGCCCTTGCCGGGCGTGACGCCGCCGACCATTTTCGTGCCATAGGCAATCGCCTGCTCGGTATGGAATGTGCCTTGAGAGCCGGTGATGCCCTGGCATATCACCTTGGTGTCTTTATCGACAAGAACCGCCATTCAAGAATACCTTTCAAAATCTCGTGTTACGCTGATCGGATGTGACCGCCCCCGCGCTCCGGATCGCCGAGAGGGGCGGAGTCGTCCTCGTGAAAGCCGGGTTGAGGGGATTCCTTGAACGGGTTGCAGACTCGCAAATCGCCATAAATCTGGCCGTGGCTCATATCCTCGCTATAGACGATCGGAGCACCCAGCGCGCTCGCAGCCGCCAGGATCGCGCCGTCCCAATAGGAAATGCCGTAGCGCGACGCCATGACCGCGGCGTTCTTGACCAGCCCCATATCGATGGCCTGGCAAGGAAATTCCTGAAAATTCTCAAGCCACTCCAAGGCTTTTTCGCCTGACATCTGGAAGTCGGCCTTGCGTGTCGCGACGACGTAGAATTCCTGCGCGACCTGGGCCGACAGACCGAAGAATTTCTCCTGGATCAGCTCACTCGCGATCGTCTTCTTCCTTGCGTCCATCGGGTTCCGCGAAGCCGCGTACAGCAGGACGTTCGTGTCGAGAAAGCATTCCACGATCATAGAGCTCGTCCCGATTCCACTTCCAGGTGCCCAGGTCCAAAGTTGCCTCCTCGGCCAATTCCTTCAGACGACTGCGCGCCTTCGCCGCCCGGTCTTCCTGATCAGAAAGCCGGGTCAGATAGTCCCGCACCAAACCGTTCACCGTCGTATTCCGCTCGGAGGCGTAGCGCCGCACAGACGCCAGCACACGCTCGTCCACGCTCAAAGTGATGTTTTTCATGTCACACAGTTTATGTGTAACTGTGCATTGCGTCAAGCCGCGTTCCGACGGACCTCCGCCACGATTTTCTGCGCCGCGTCGGCCAGATTGTCGGCGGGGATGACGGCCAGCCCGGACTCGCGCAAAATCTTCTTGCCGAGTTCGACGTTCGTGCCCTCAAGCCGTACCACGAGCGGCACCGCAAGGCTCAACTCGCGCGAGGCGGCGATGATGCCTTCCGCGATGATGTCGCAGCGCATGATGCCGCCGAAGATGTTGACCAGGATGCCCTTCACATTGGGGTCGGAGAGGATGATCTTGAACGCCTCGGTCACCTTCTCCTTCGTGGCGCCGCCGCCGACGTCGAGGAAGTTGGCGGGTTCCTCGCCATAGAGCTTGATGATGTCCATCGTCGCCATCGCCAGACCGGCGCCGTTCACCAGGCAGCCGATCTTGCCGTCGAGCTTCACATAGGAGAGGTCGTATTTGGACGCTTCGACCTCGGCCGGGTCTTCCTCGTCGAGATCGCGCAGCGCGACGACGTCGGGATGGCGGAACAGGGCGTTGCCGTCGAAATTCACCTTCGCGTCGAGGCAGAGCAGGTCGCCCGATTCGGTGACGATCAGCGGATTGATCTCAAGCAGCGCGATGTCTTTTTCCATCACGACCCGCGCGAGATCGCCGATCAGCTTGACGCATTGCTTCACCTGGTTGCCTTCGAGCCCGAGCGCGAAAGCAACCTTGCGGCCATGGAACTGCGAATAGCCGGACGCGGGATCGATGGTCGAGCGTGACGATCTTCTCAGGCGTGTTATGCGCGACGTCCTCGATGTTCATGCCGCCTTCGGTCGAGCAGATGAACGCCAGCCGCGACGTGGCGCGGTCGACCAGCGCGGATAGATACAGCTCGCGCTTGATCGGCGAGCCGTCCTCGATATAGAGCCGCTTGACGGCCTTGCCCTCAGGGCCGGTCTGCAAGGTCACGAGCGTGTGGCCGAGCATCTCCTTGGCGAAGCGGCCGACATCCTCCACCGATTTGGCAAGGCGCACGCCGCCCTTCTCGCCCGCCTCCGGCTCCTTGAATTTGCCCTTGCCGCGTCCGCCGGCATGGATTTGCGCTTTCACGACCCAGACCGGTCCGGGCAGCGCCTCGCGCCGCCCGCATCGGCCTCCTCCGGCGTAAAGGCGACCGCCCCTTTGGCGACAGGCACGCCATATTCCCGCAGGATGGCCTTGGCCTGATATTCATGGATGTTCATGTCCGCGCAACTCCTGCGTTCGGTTCATTGGGCGGCGGAGGGTCCTCGCCGCCGCTCACAAGGGTGTCTACGATCCTGCCTGCGACAGGCCGGGGGCGATGCGGATGCAGGCTTCCACCAGCGACTGCACGGCGCCCACGGAGCGGGTGAAGTCGGACTTTTCCTGCGAGTTGAGCTCGATCTCGACGACGCGCTCGACGCCCTTGGCGCCGATCACCACCGGCACGCCGACATAGAGGCCCTTCACGCCATATTCGCCATTGAGATAGGCGGCGCAGGGCAGCACGCGCTTCTTGTCCTTGAGGTAGGATTCCGCCATCGCCACAGCCGATGCGGCGGGAGCGTAATAGGCCGAGCCGCTTTTCAGCAGGCCGACGATCTCGGCGCCGCCATCGCGCGTGCGCTGGAGGATTTCGCCGAGCCGCTCCTGGGTGATCCAGCGCATCTTGACGAGATCGGTAAGCGGAATGCCGCCGACCGTCGAATAGCGCGGCAGCGGCACCATCGTGTCGCCATGGCCGCCCAGCACGAAGGCCGAGACATCTTCGACCGACACGTCGAATTCCTGCGCGAGGAAATAGCGGAAGCGCGCCGAATCGAGGACGCCCGCCATGCCGACCACCATATTGCGCGGCAGGCCGGTGATGCGGTGCAGCGCCCAGACCATCGCATCCAGCGGATTGGTGATGCAGATGACGAAGGCCGTCGGGGCGTATTTCTTGATGCCCGCGCCGACCTGCTCCATCACCTTCAGATTGATTTCGAGGAGATCGTCGCGGCTCATCCCCGGCTTGCGCGGAATGCCGGCGGTGACGATCACGACGTCGGCGCCCTGAATGTCCATATAGTCGTTGGTGCCGCGCAGATTGCAGTCGAAACCGTCCACGGGCGAGGACTGGGCGATGTCGAGCGATTTTCCTTGCGGCATTCCTTCGAGGATGTCGAACATAATGACGTCGGCAAGTTCCTTGAGGCCGATCAGATGGGCGAGAGTGCCGCCGATCATGCCCGCGCCGATGAGCGCAATTTTTTTGCGCGCCATGAAATCACCCCTTTGGAAATTTGGTTGCGCTGGATTGTTCGTCCGTGACTATCCCGAAAGCCGGGGAGCCGCAAGATGACAGATTTTCGCGGCGGGGATTTGTCTCAGTTGACGCGGGCTTTTCCCACGCGGACTTGCGCGTCAGGTCGCGGCGGCTTCCGGGACCAGGCACTATCGGCGACATTCCCAAATGGCAATGGAATTGCATGACAAACCCCACCTCGTGCTACCATGACGACCACCCTCGACAAGATATACGGACGCTCGTCAATGCTCTCCCGATTTCTTCCTCTCGCCTGTATCTGCGCCTTGTTTTGTGGTGTATCTCCCGCCGGTGCACAGGACGTCGATCTCGAACTCGTGCTGCTGGCAGATTCCTCAGGCTCCATCGATAATGCGGAGGCGGCGTTTCAACGGGGCGGCCACGCGGAGGCGATCACCCATCCTGACGTGCTGAGCGCGATCGGCCAGGGCCGGTTCAGGCGCATCGCCGTGACCTATGTGGAATGGGGCGATTCCATGCATCAGGATGTCGTCGTGCCATGGACGATGATCGATGGTCCCGACAGCGCCAAGGCATTCGCCGCCGCCCTCATTGCCGCGCCGCGACGCGCCTATGGCTATAATGCGATCGGCAGCGCGCTGGCGGCAGGAATGGCGCTGATCCAGAACAACCAGTTTCGCGGCATACGGATGGTGATGGACCTCTCAGGCGACAGCGCCAATAGCTGGGACGGCGTTCCGATCAGTTCGTCGCGGGACGCAGCGGTCAAGGCGGGCATCGTCATCAACGGCCTGCCGATCCTTTGCCGGGAAGTCGCGTGTGGCGGGCGGCCCGTCACCTATGACCTTGAGAAGGCTTTCGAGGAGAAGATCATCGGCGGACCCGGCGCCTTCGTCGTCACCGCGAGGGACCGCGAGAGCTTCGAGATGGCGGTCCGCCGCAAGCTGATCCTCGAAATCGCCGGGTTGAAGCCGGACGGCAAAGTGCGGTTAGGCTTCGCGATGCCCGGTGCGTCGGTACGTTAGAGCGGCGGACCCGTTATCGGAATGGTAGCACCGCTCTATCCATTTGTTTGCGCATCGGATTTGTCCAAAAACCGCTGCGCACTTTTTGGTCCGATGCGTTAGCGTCAGAGCGGCAAGGAAAGCTCGGCCTGCGCGGCGACATCCTTGAAGCGCGCACCCTCATGCCGAAGCAACCACCGCTTGCGCTCGATACCGCCGCCATAGCCGGTGAGCGATCCGTTGGCGCCGATCACCCGATGGCAGGGCACGATCAGCCCGACCGGGTTCGCTCCATTGGCCAAGCCGACCGCGCGTACTGCGGCGGGCCGCCCGATCTTTGCAGCTTGCTCGCCATAGCTGAACGTCTGCCCGACCGGGATGAGCCGCAGCGCCGCCCACACATCCCGCTGAAACGGCGTGCCCGCCGTTTCCACCGCGATGTCGTCGATCGCGTGCAACTCGCCCGCGAAATAGGCGTCCAGCCGGTCACGCACGCCGGACGGCATCGGCGCCCGCTTCAAGCCGAACTCTTTCCCGGCCATATTGGCGGACGAGAAGCTGCTCCATGCGCTCCGTGTAGTCGTCCCAATCGAGGGCGCGAACGATGTCGCGCTCGTCGGTGATCAGCCGCATCTCGCCGATCGGCGTCGGCATATGCGATACGGTAAAATGGTATCTCGTGTCAGACATGGCCGTTCCTCTTCGGTCTGCGCTGAATATGGGTCGGCATCATAGGACATTCTGGCGGTTTTCGGACGCGATAGCGCAGTTTCGCGCAGCTATAGCCGTAACAGGTGCACCGCATACCATCGCGCGAAATCCGGCGGGGATCTGGTCCATCAGCAGTTGCCCCGAGCGCCGCTCTTGCGTAGGGTGGCGACTTTTCCACCCCATTCGGGACGATAATCATGCGACCGTCTAAACGCGAAAACGATATCCTACGTCCGGTCGCTCTCGAGCGCGCCGTCTCCCTTCACGCTGAAGGGTCTTGCCTCATAAAATTCGGCAATACGCATGTGCTGTGTACCGCTTCCGTCGAGGATCGGCTGCCGCCATGGCTGAAGGGTCAGGGGCGCGGCTGGGTCACCGCGGAATATGGCATGCTGCCCCGCGCCACCACCGAGCGCACGCGCCGCGAATCCACCGTCGGCCATCCTTCCGGCCGTACCCAGGAAATCCAGCGCCTGATCGGGCGTTCGTTGCGCGCGATCGTCGATCTGCAGGCGCTCGGCGAGCATCAGATCACGGTGGACTGCGACGTCATCCAGGCGGATGGCGGCACGCGCACCGCGTCCATCACCGGCGGGTGGGTCGCGCTGCATGACTGCCTGCAATGGATGCAGGCCCGCGACATGATCCGCGCCAATGTGCTGAAGGATCAGGTCGCCGCCATTTCCTGCGGCATCTATAAGGGCAAGGCGGTGCTCGATCTGGACTATGTGGAAGATTCCGAAGCCGACGCGGACGCCAATTTCGTCATGACCGGCAAGGGCGGCATCGTCGAGGTCCAGGGCACGGCGGAGAAAGACCCGTTCTCCGAGGAAATGTTCGCCGAGCTGATGACGTTCGCGAAGAAGGGCATTCGGGAGCTGATCAGCCTGCAAAAGCTGACCGTCGGCTGATGATCCGCTCATTCGCCGCCGGTGACCGCCTCGTCCTCGCCAGTCACAATAAGGGGAAGATCGCCGAGTTCCGCGAATTGCTGGCGCCGATGCGGATCGAGATCGTCTCGTCGGCGGATCTCGGGCTGCCCGAGCCGGAGGAGACCGGCGACAGCTTTGCGGCCAACGCGCAGCTCAAGGCGGAAGCGACCGCAAACGCCGCCGGCTTGCCCGCGCTCGCCGACGATTCCGGGATCGAGATCGAGGCATTGGGCGGCGCGCCCGGGATCTATTCGGCGCGCTGGGCCGGCGAGAGCCGCGACTTCGCCGCCGCCATGATGCGGGTAGAGCGGGAACTGGCCGCCAAGGGCGCGCTGACGCCACCGCCCCGGGCGAATTTCACCTGCGTGCTCTGCCTCGCCGCGCCGGAAGGCGAAATGGAATTCTACGAGGGCAAGGCGTTCGGTCATCTCACCTTTCCACCCAGGGGCAAGCTTGGCTTCGGCTACGATCCGATTTTCGTGCCCGATGGCCATTCCGTGACCTTTGGCGAGATGCCCGCGGAAGACAAACATCGCATCTCCCACCGCGCCATTGCATTCGAAGCCTTTGCGAAAGCCCGCCTGCCGCGCATATAAGGCTGATGGACGCTTTCGGAATTTACATCCACTGGCCCTATTGCGCCGCCAAATGCCCCTATTGCGATTTCAACTCGCATGTGAAGCGCGAGGTGAGCGAGGAGCGCTATCTGGCCGCCATACTCCGCGAGCTGAGCTTTTACGCCGCGCTCGCGCCGGGGCGGCATGTCAGCAGCATCTTTTTCGGCGGCGGCACGCCCTCGCTGATGCATCCAGCGAACGGCCGAGAAGGTTTTAGAGGCGATCTCAGGCCATTGGTCTGTCGAGCCGGATGCGGAAATCACGCTCGAAGCCAATCCGTCCAGCGTCGAGGCCGAGCGCTTTGCCGATTTCCGCAGTGCGGGCGTCAATCGTGTGTCGCTCGGCGTCCAATCGCTGCACGACGATCAGCTCCGGTTTCTCGGGCGCTTGCACAATGCCGCCGAAGCGCGCGCGGCCATCGAGATCGCCAACGCGCATTTCGATCGCGTCTCGTTCGATCTGATTTATGCGCGCCCCGATCAGACCCCGGCCGAATGGCGCGCCGAATTGACCGAAGCCCTGCAGTTGGCGGCGGGCCACCTCTCGCTCTATCAGCTCACCATCGAGCCGGGCACCGCCTTCTATCGGCTCGAACAGACGGGCAAGCTCCGCATCCCTGAAGGCGATGCCGCCGCGCAGCTTTACGAGCTGACGCAGGAGATCTGCGAGGCCGCCGGACTGCCGGCCTATGAGATCTCCAATCATGCGCGTCCGGGCGAAGAGGCGCGGCACAATCTGCTCTATTGGCGCTATGGCGACTATGCCGGCGTGGGCCCTGGAGCGCATGGGCGGATCGGCGCCGGCGCCGGCGCGTCTCGCCCTTTCAGCCGAGCGCGACCCGGCCCGCTGGGCGGGTCAAGTGGAACGTGACGGCCACGGACTTGCATCGCGCGAGCCGCTTACGAGGCTGGAGCAGGCGGAGGAGATGCTGCTGATGGGCTTGCGTCTCACCGAAGGCCTGAGCTTCGCCGACCTCGCCGACCGGACAGGTCATGCCCCGTCGCTGGAAACACTGCATCTGCTCCGACAGGACGGCCTCATAAGCGCCGATGCGCCCACCGATATGCTGAGGCCAACGCCGCAAGGACGCCTCGTGCTGAACAGCGTCATCGAAATCCTCGCGGCCAGCCTTGCGCCCACAGGCAGCCTCGCTGCATGACGGCTCATGGCTCTTCGGTCGCCATGATAACCTTGCGATCGTCTTGAATACGGATTATGTCGGCCGACACAGGGGGCGAACAGTTCTACGGCCTGATCAATATACTAGGGTAGTCCTACAGGTAGTTCGCGCTTCTTCGAGAGCGTGAGTGACGCAGAAGATGGGACAATCGATGTCCGATTGAGTGAACACCTTGAACGGAGCGATGCAGATTCTCGCTATGCATCTAGTAGTCATCGACGCTGGCGTCGACGCATGCTCTACAGCAGGTCGGTTACGATGAAATCTCACTTTTTCTCGAAAAGCGTTCGACGAATTGGTCTTCGTTCTTGTAGACCGACAAAATCACGTTGGCGCTACAGCGCCTCCCGCAATTTCAGGATATAATAGTAGTGTTCGAGCTGGTCGTCTCACGCAAGACCTATCATAGGCTTCGTCTCTAGAAGAATATATGGCTGGCAAAACGCTGTTTGGATTTTTCGTCTCGGCTTTCCCATTCCTTGGGAAGACTGGCGACGTGGAGATTTCGCGATCGAAAGGACAGTCTCGATATCACCCGTTCGCCGCGACGCGCGACTAGATGCAAATCCGCGGCGTAATTGCAATTCCGCCTTGTGCGCGTCAGCGTCGAGGGCGACTGGTCCCGATCCAGATTGATCGCGACCATAGCCCGGCGTCTAGATATCAACGATGGTAGCGTATCAGTTTGTGCTCTCCATGACGTCAAGGCTGCCTGTGGCGGCGCTGCTATCCGACGATATCCGTCTGATGCGCACGGCGACAGCGACACGCTCTCCTGATAGGCGTGTCGGACATTGGTAAAGATATAGCGGAAAACCTCCGACAGCAGGCCATGCTCACAAAGCACGAAGTACGATTCGCTCTCGGCAAAGTTTTCAAACGAGGCGCGCTCGATAAGCTGGGCGAGTTCGTGCTCATGCGCATGGGCCTGCAGATTTAGCGCGGCGTCGAACAGCGCCTCCTTGATTTTGACGTCGAGAGGCTGAATGAACTGATAGAGTGCTTTGGAGATGAAGTCTCAGAGTTAGGTAATAGTAAGGGCGGCTGCTTTCTTCAGAATGGCTTTGAGCTTGGCGAAGGCATCTAGATCGGATTAAAGTCGGGGCTGTAGGGCGGCAGGTAGAACAGAGCGGCGCGGCGGCTTCGATGGACTGCGTATGCACTAGGGCGGCTTGTGAGCGTGCAGATTGTACATCACGACGATATCGCTGGGCTGGAGAATGGGGACGAGCGAATTGCTTCGATATAAGCGTGGAAGAGGGCGGCGTTCATCGGCCCATCGAGCACCATGGGAGCGGTCTGCCTAAGAAACGCAGCGCTGCGATGAAAGTAGTAGTCTTACAATGTCCATGCGGGATCGGGGCGACGAAGCGTTCGCGCGTAGGGCGCGCTAGTAAAGAAGCGCTATGTTAGTGGAAGCGCTGGTATAGTAGATGAACACTAGGCGCTCGGGATAGAATGTATGTTGGAGCTAGGAATAGAGGTGTAGGTGATGAGTAAAGTAAGGAAGATATTGCTAGGTGGTGTGGGTGGTTTTTTTTGAAGATGATAAGAGTTGGGTAAAGAAGAGATGAATGAAAGAAGGTGTGAAGAGTTAGTAGTGGTAGAGTTATATAAAAAAAAAAAAAAATAAAGAAGCTAGGTGATCTATGAGAGAGTGATGTAGGGGGTATAGGTTAAGAGAGAGAGGATGGATTGGAACGCAAACAACTCTAAGAGGACATTAGTTGGGCAGCTAAGGAATGTCTGCTAAGTGAAGGCTTCCGCTCTTGACGCTCACCGGCAAAATGGCGACGCGGAGCGTGAATCGACGCTATGAGTCTCCAGCAACCGTGATATAAGCGGTCCTTCGATAAGGTGAGACGATGACATCAGCAGATCCTTCGCCCATCATCGATCTGGATGCGATGAACTCATGGTTTGGGGGACGCATCCCGATCGTCATCGGCACGTCGGGCATCGCGATCTGAGCACGAAGGATAAAGTGATAGTGAAAGCCGTGCGCAAGGAATGCAGGCGTCTGCGGAGGAAGTATCGCGACAGGCCGTTTCTGGTCCTGTCTGGGCTTGCCGAAGGCGCCGACAGGCTGATCGCGGGAATTGCAATGGAGGAACTCGGTGCGGCGCTGATCGCGGTTCTGCCCTTCCGGCAGCGGATTTCTGCGCGGATTTCAAAACGGAAGCGTCGCGCCAGGAATTCCTGTCTTTCATCGGACGATCGGCCGCGACTTCGACGTGCATCTGCCGTCCGACGAACAGTGGAAGCAGCCGGCGGGATGCGGGACGCGCAATATGCCCGCGTTGGCGCCTGATCGCGGAACAGTCGCAAATTCTACTGGCGCTCTGGGATGGACGACCGGCCCGCGGCATTGGAGGCACGCCGACGTAGTCGGCTGGTTCGAACGAGGCTACGCGCCGAGCTGAATATTCGATCTATGCGGGCGACCTTTCTTGTTGGATCCGCCACAACCAGGCCTGAGCATCCGCATCGATCCGGCAACGGGAGAGAGAGAAATCCACAACGCTCCGCCGAGGACGAGGCGTTATAGCCTGCAGCCAAGCAGCATCATCAACGACATTCTCAAGCGCACGAAAGCTACAACCGGGATGTGCGCCGGCAGGCTGCGTCCAGCGTAAACAAGAACCCGCTCGTGCCCCAAGATATACTCGCTCGAATTCCGATCACCGAGGCCTCCGCAGCTTTCGAGGAAGCAGACGCGCTTGCTATCTACTATCGCAGCGTGTGAAGCTGGCTGACGTCGTGCTGTATTCCCTCGCTTTGACCGCCGTATTCGCCTTCAGCTCGATCGAAGCCAAGCCGCTGGCATCCTGGGCTTTTCTGGGCGTGATGGGAGTTATGGCGCTTGTGGCGATACATGTATGGGGCCGATCGCTGGATACGAAATTCCAGGAATATCGAAGACTGGCGGAAGCGATGCGGATTTTGTTCTTCTGGCGAATGCTCGGTCTCAACGGCAGGTCTGGCTGAGCTATCTGTCGAAGCATGGCTTCGTGGTTCGATGGCTGAGGCACGCGGTGCGCGCATTGGAATTACCAGGACCGGCGCTCTTTCCGCGACACACAACAGCATTGCGAGAGAAGAGCTGCACACGATCGCCAGAACGCAGTGGCTCGACGACCAGATCAATTATTTCGAAGGAGCAAGTGCGAAATGCACGCGCGGACTATTGGCGTTGGACCTGGGTCAGCAAGCTGGCGATCATTCTGACATTCGCCAGCTCCGCTTTGCTTGCGGCAATGACGTTTCGGATATTCGGACAGTTTGCAAGCATGGCGGCAGAACGCGCGGGTGGTTCACCCATTCGGCACGATCCCTATCGAGGCATTCATCCGGCGACTGCAGACCGTGGTCGGCCTGGCTGCGGCGGCCGGCGTGGCTACCCGAGGGCTTTCTGCAGCGCAGCGCCGATCTTGAATTCGCAAAGCAATATGCGTCCGCGCGGCGAAAAGTTCGAGCTCGCGGACAATGCGGATAGCCGAGATACACGAAGAGCGATCCGGATCGGCAAATACCGGAACTGTTCGGAAACTTAGGCCGAGAGGCGCTTCAGGAGCAGGCGGAATGGCTGTGGCTGCGCCATTCGCGCCCGTTCGAGGCGCCGAACTAATGCATTTTCCAGTAACGAGGATACCGGTTACGTCGCGAAAGTGCGATAAAACAATAGATTATCCGTTCGGATGCGATTGAAATTAGCACTCGCCCTCAGTGGAAATCCCAAATAATTCAGCCTGATAGAAAACACTAGAACATGTTCAGCGCAACCCGGGCTTCCTCCGACATGCGGCTCATATCCCAGGGCGGGTCGAAGGTGAGATTGACCTTCACCTGGCCCACGCCCTCGACGGAACCGACAGCATTTTCCACCCAGCCCGGCATTTCACCGGCCACAGGACAGCCGGGCGAGGTCAGCGTCATATCGACAGTGACATTGCGGTCGTCGTCGACATCGACCTTGTAGATCAGCCCGAGCTCATAGATATCGGCGGGGATTTCCGGGTCGAACACCGTCTTCAGCGCCGCGACGATGGCGTCGCTGAGCCTGTCCAGTTCTTCCGGAGGAAGCGAGGAACCGGGCGCCGCCGCGAGCTTCGCCAGTTCCGCGCCTTCCGGCTGCTCTTGCGGCCTGTTGTCGAAATTGTCGAAATCCTGCGTCATGGCGTGCCTCAAGCGAAAAAGCTTTGCGCCTTGACCAGGGCTTCGGCCAGGGCATCCACTTCTTCCCGCGTATTATACATGGCGAACGATGCACGGCATGTCGAGGTCACGCCCAGCCGCGCCAGCAGCGGCTCGGCGCAATGGGTGCCGGCGCGGACCGCCACGCCCGAGCGGTCGAGAATGGTGGCGATGTCGTGCGCATGGGCGCCCTTCACGGCGAAGGAGACGATGGCGCCCTTGCCCGGCGCGGTGCCGAAAATCTGCACCGAGTTCAGCGCGCCGAGCCGTTCATGCGCATAGTCGCGCAAAGTCGCCTCGTGCGCGGCGATCGCCTCTTTGCCGGTGCTGGTGATGTAGTTGAGCGCGGCGGTCAGGCCCGCGGCCTCGGCGATCGGCGGCGTGCCGGCCTCGAAGCGATGCGGCGGCACGCCATAGCTGATGGCGTCTTCGGTCACCGTCTCGATCATCTCGCCGCCGCCCTGATAAGGCGGCATGGCGGCCAGATGCTCGGCCTTGCCGTAAAGCACGCCGATCCCGGACGGCCCATAAACCTTATGACCGGTGAAGACGTAGAAATCGCAATCGATGTCCTGGACATCCACGGGCAAATGCACCGCGCCCTGGCTGCCGTCGATCAGAACCGGGATGCCGCGCGCATGGGCAAGCCGTGTGACTTCCTTCACCGGCACCACCGTGCCGAGCACGTTGGACATATGCGTGATGGCGACCATTTTCGTGCGCGGCGATAGGCTAGCCTCGAAATCCTCCAGCCGGAATTCGCCTTCCGCCGTCACCGGCACCCATTTCAGCTTCGCGCCGCGACGCTCGCGGTGGAAATGCCAGGGCACGATATTGGAATGATGCTCCATGATCGTCAGCACGATCTCGTCGCCTTCGCCGATCCGCATGCCGCCGAAGGATTGCGCCACCAGATTGATCGCCTCGGTGGCGTTCTTGGTGAAGATGATCTGCTGGTCGGAAGGAGCATTGAGGAAGCGAGCGGTTGTCTTGCGAGCCTCCTCATAAGCATCGGTCGCGGCGTTGGACAGGAAATGCAAGCCCCGATGCACGTTCGCATATTCCTCGCCATAGGCGCGCTGCAGGGCGTCGAGTACGGCCTGCGGCTTCTGCGCCGAGGCGGCGTTGTCCAGATAGACGAGCGGCTTGCCATAGACGCTGCGGCCCAGAATCGGGAAATCCTGGCGAATTTTCGCGACGTCGAACGCGGATGCCATCGGCTGTCTCGCTCCTGCCATTAATGTTCTGTCAGCCGGCATTGCTCGCTCCTATCGCCCCGCCATCGCCCGATGACCGGCGGCCATCCAGCCCTTAAGTCCAGCCGGCATGGTGAACACATGGGCAAAGCCCATGCGCGCCGCCTTCTGCGCCGCATAGCGGCTGGCCGATGCGCCCGGCTCCCCACAATAGAAGATGAGGATCCCATCCTTGCCTGCGGGCAAATCGTTCTCGGTGAATGCCGCCGGATCGATATTGATCGCGCCCGGCAGATGGCCGCTCGACCAGCGGCGGCGGGGATTGGCATCCACAATAACGGCGCGGCCCTGGCTAAGGAGATCGGCGACCTCCTCGACCGAAAGCTCGGGACAGTTCTTGTGGTCTGTCATCCTCTGCCTCTACAGCTCAGGCGAGCCAGCGCATCGCTCGCGCCGCGAGCGCCTCCCGCAACCCCTCATGTTCGACCTGATCGAGCACTTCGCCGATAAACGCCTGAACCAGCAACGATCTAGCCTCATCTTCCGGTATGCCTCGGGCGCGCAGATAGAACATCAGATCCTCGTCCAGCGCTCCCGATGTCGCGCCGTGATTGCATTTCACGTCGTCGGCATAGATTTCCAGCTCCGGCTTGGCGTCGAATTCGGCTCCGTCTGACAAGAGCAGCGCCTGGGCCATCTGCCGGCCATCGGTCTTCTGCGCGTCCGGCCGGACGATCACCTTGGCCTGGAAGACGCCCTGCGCCTGACCATCGAGCACCGCCTTCACATGTTCGCGGCTTTCGCAGCCGACAGCGGCGTGATCGATCACCAGCGTCATGTCGCAATGCTGACGGTCTTTCAGCAATTGCGCGCCGTAGAAATGCGCGCGCGCGCCGTCGCCGTTGAATCTGAGGAAAGTCTGATGCCTGGCGACCGCTCCACTATCGGCGAAGTTCACCGCGAGATAGTCGGCGGCCGCGGCGAGATCGACCATGGTGCTCGCCAGATGCTGGGCACGCCCGGCCTCGCCGGAAATCTTATAATGCCGCAAACGGGCGGAAGGAGCGGTCTTCAGCTCGGTCGCGACATTCGTCTGGATGGGCGAAGCGCCGATGCAGACATAGCTCTCGATCAGGGTGAGTTCGGCGCCCGCTTCCAACACCACGAGGTTGCGCAGCGAGGACGCGACCGGATGCTCGCCCGCCGATGCGTGGATCAGATGCACGGGCCGATCGAGCTTCACGCCCGCGCCGAGGCGCAGCACCGCGCCGTCCGTCATGAAAGCCGTGTTGAGCTGCGAGACGATATCGCCGTCCGGCGGATTGACTTTGCCGAGCGCGGCGAGCAGCCATTCGGGCGGGGATTTGAGCGCGTCGGCAAGGCTGCTAAGCTCAACGCCTTCCGGCATGCCGCCGATATCCGACAGCTTCGGCTGAAGCGCGCCATTGACGAACACCAGCTTGACCGCATCGATCCGCGCAAGCTCGCCGAGCGCGGCTTCGATCGTCGCGGCGGTCAACGCCCACACGTTCGGCGCCAGGCGCATAGGCCTCACTCATCAGGCGCCGCAGATCGGTATATTTCCATTCCTCGATGCGGCGATGCGGCAGCCCCTTGGCCGCGAAGCCGGCAATCGCCTCATCGCGCATGGTCCGGATCGCGGCGTGGCGGCTACCCGGCAGAGTGTCGGCAATGTCCGCGTAAAACTGCAAAAGCTGAGCGGAGGCGTCCAGCGGGCGCTGATCTCCGGCGGCTTCAATATTGACGGCTGGTA
The DNA here is from genome assembly GCA_963842775.1 of uncultured Alphaproteobacteria bacterium. Classification (GTDB taxonomy): domain Bacteria; phylum Pseudomonadota; class Alphaproteobacteria; order Rhizobiales; family Rhodomicrobiaceae; genus R-RK-3. The sequence goes on from CAWJHQ010000005.1 coordinate 343,354, forward strand.
TGTTCACTGCGTCCTCCATTACGCGGCCGACGCTTCATATTCCGCATAGCCGGATTTTTCCAGCTCGAGCGCCAATTCCTTGCCGCCCGAGCGCACGATCCGGCCGCCCGCCATCACATGCACCTTGTCCGGTACGATGTAGGCGAGCAGGCGCTGATAATGGGTGATCAGCAGGAAGGCGCGGTCAGGTGAGCGCAGCGCGTTCACGCCATCGGAGACGATGCGCACCGCGTCGATGTCGAGGCCGGAATCCGTCTCGTCGAGCACGCAGAGCGACGGCTCGAGCAGCGCCATCTGCAGGATTTCATGCCGCTTTTTCTCGCCGCCGGAGAAGCCCACATTCACCGGACGCTTCAGCATGTCCATGGCGATGTTGAGCTTTGCCGCCTTCTCGCGCACCAGCTTGATGAATTCCGGCGTCGTGAGCTCAGCTTCCCCGCGAGATTTGCGATGCGCATTGATCGCCGTGCGCAGAAACGTCATCGAGGCGACGCCAGGAATTTCCATCGGATATTGGAATGCCAGAAACACGCCGGAGGTTGCACGCTCATCCGGCTCCATCGCCAGAAGATCCTCGCCGTTCCAGGTGACGGACCCTTCCGTGACCTCATAATCATCCTTGCCCGCGAGAACATAAGCCAGCGTCGACTTCCCCGACCCGTTCGGCCCCATGATGGCGTGAACTTCACCCTTCGGCACGCTCAGGTCGAGACCGCGCAGGATTTGCTTCCCGTCGATTTCGGCGTGGAGATTTTTGATTTCTAACATTGACTGCCTCTTGCTCTCGATCTCTTGTCTTTGTCTTGGCCGCTCACGGCGTCCGCTTGTTATTGCCTGGCTTTTGCCATTTTCGCTCAGTCCTGCCGCGCGCAAAGAGGTGGAACGCCAGCATCAGCGCCAGAATCGAAAGCCACCACAGCACCAACAGCCCGTAATTGATCGGCGTGAACGGCTCCAGGCTGAGGAAGAACGCCACCAGGCTGAAAAACGCCATCACGAACACCAACCCCGCTACCGCGCCCTTCCAGGTCTTGATCAGAGGCCGCGCCCAGGGTTTTGACTGCGTGAACCATTTTTCGCTTTCTTCCATCTTCGTGCATCTTCCCTCTCCCATTGGGAGAGGGTTAGGGTGAGGGGTTACAGCCTTTCGGCCTTTGGGGCCGTTTCGAGAATGTGCTGCAAAACCCCGTCGATATTCGCCAGAACCTCGTTATTCCAAAACCGCAGGACTAAAAACCCTGCATCCTGCATAATCCTAGTCCGCTCCATGTCGCTCCTGCTCGGCTCGGCGTGCTGACCGCCGTCAACCTCGACGATCAGCTTCGCTTCCTCACAGAGAAAATCCGCGACTAAATCCCGCAATCGGGACTTGCCTGCGAAACTTCAAACCGCCGAGACGCCGGCCACGAACATGGAGCCAAAGCTTCAATTCGGCATCCGTTTGGTTGCTCCGAAGCTTACGCGCGACCGACACAGCACTCATCAACTAACCTCAACTCCGTAACCCCTCACCCGCCGCTTCGCGGCACCCTCTCCCCATGGGAGAGGGCAGTTAGCCAACGCTTCCATCCAGCGAGATCGAGATCAGCTTCTGCGTCTCGGCCAAAAACTCCATCGGCAGCTGCTGCAGCACGTCGCGCACGAAGCCGTTGACGATGAGCGCCACCGCCTCTTCCGCCGTCAGACCTCGCGACATCACATAGAACATCTGGTCGTCGGAGATTTTCGACGTGGTCGCCTCATGCTCGAAATGCGCGGTGGAATTCTTCGCCTCGATATAGGGCACGGTATGCGCGCCGCATTTGTCGCCGATGAGCAGCGAATCGCACTGGGTGAAGTTGCGCGCGTTCGTCGCCTTGCGATGCGCCGAGACGAGCCCGCGATAGGTGTTGTCCGACCGGCCCGCCGCGATGCCCTTCGAGATGATGCGGCTGGAGGTGTTCTTGCCCAGATGGATCATCTTGGTGCCGCTGTCGACCTGCTGATAGCCGTTCGAGATCGCGATCGAATAGAACTCGCCGCGCGAGCCGTCGCCGCGCAGGATGCAGCTCGGATATTTCCAGGTGATCGCCGAGCCGGTCTCGACCTGCGTCCAGGAAATCTTCGAGTTCGCGCCCCGGCAATCGCCGCGCTTGGTCACGAAATTATAGATGCCGCCCTTGCCGTCCTTGTCGCCCGGATACCAGTTCTGGACCGTGGAATATTTGATCTCGGCATCGTCCAGCGCGATCAGCTCCACCACTGCGGCATGCAGCTGGTTCTCGTCGCGCATCGGCGCGGTGCAGCCCTTCCAGATAGCTCACATAGGAGCCCTTGTCGGCGATGATCAGCGTGCGCTCGAACTGGCCGGTCTGCTCCGCATTGATGCGGAAATAGGTGGACAGCTCCATCGGGCAGCGCACGCCTTCGGGGACGTAGACGAACGAGCCGTCCGAATAGACCGCCGAGTTGAGCGTCGCATAGAAATTGTCGGTGATCGGCACGACCGAGCCGAGATATTTGCGCACCAGTTCGGGATGCTCGCGCACCGCCTCGGAGATCGAGCAGAAGATGACGCCGGCCTTGGCCAGTTCCTTCTTGAAGGTGGTGACGACCGAAACGCTGTCGAACACCGCATCCACCGCGACGCGCGACCGCTTCACTCCCGCCAGCAACTCCTGCTCCATGAGCGGAATGCCGAGCCGCGCATAGGTGCGGAGCAACTCAGGGTCGACCTCGTCGAGGCTCTTCGGCCCTTCGGTCGATTTCGGCGCGGAGTAGTAATAGAGGTCCTGGAAGTCGATCTTGGGATAATGAACCTTCGCCCATTTCGGCTCTTCCATGCTCACCCAGCGGCGGAAGGCGGCCAGCCGCCATTCCAGCAGCCATTCGGGCTCGTCCTTCTTGGCCGAGATGAAACGGACCGTGTCTTCGTTCAAGCCTTTCGGCGCGCGCACCGACTCGATGTCGCTCGTGAACCCATACTTATATTTATCGACGTCGATTTCGCGCACCCGCTCGATCGTCTCGACATCTATCGACATGGCAAACTCTCCATTATCCCCATCAGGCTACCGGCACGAATTTGGCCGGCAGCTCAAGCCGCGCGTCGGCGCGCGGCGAATGTCCCGTAAATTGCCGACCACGCGGCGGCGAACCGCTCAATGTCGGCTTCTGTCGTATTCCATCCCAGGCTCACCCGGATCGCGGCTGCGCCAAGCTCGTGCGGCACGCCCATCGCGTCCAGCACATGGCTGCGCTCGACCTTCCCCGATGAGCAGGCAGACCCCGCGCTGACCGCGATGCCATGCATATCCATCGCGATGACCAAAGTTTCCGCCGACATGCCGGCGACCGCGAAGCAGCTTGTATTCGGCAGACGCGTCGGCCTGCCGTGAAAAGAAGACAGCCTCCGGAGCGATACCGGCAATTTGCGCCTCCATCTCGTCGCGCAAAGCGGCAATTTTGCGCTGTTCGCCATCATTGCCCGCGACTGCGTCCGCCGCTGCGCCCATACCTGCGATAGCGGCAACATCCTCCGTCCCTGCCCGATAGCCGCGCTCCTGACCGCCGCCGCTTACCAAAGCGGCGACCGGCAGGCCGTCCCGCAGCACGGCGAGAGCGCCTACGCCCTTCGGGCCGCCGAATTTGTGTGCCGAGACCGTCAGCAGATCGGCGCCGATGGCCGAGGCGTCGACCGCGATCTTCCCGACCGCCTGCGCCGCGTCGCAATGAACCAGCCCGCCATAGTCATGCGCCAGCGCAGCCAACGCGCTCACGGGCTGAATGGCGCCCGTCTCATTATTCGCGAGCATCACCGAAACGAGGAACGGCGCACTCACGGCGTGCCGCGCACAAAAGGCCTCGCGCGCGGCTTCAAGCGAAATGACGCCATCGGCATTCACAGGCAAAAGCTCGACATCGCCCGCTGCAAATTGCCCGCCGCGCAAGACGGAGGCGTGCTCCACGGACGAGATGAACAACCGCGCCGAACCATGACCGGGCAGCCATGCAGGCGACAGCGCCATTGCGTTGGCCTCGGTGCCGCCGCTGGTGAAAACGATCGAGCGCGGCGGCGCGCCGATCAACGCCGCCAGCTTCTCCCGCGCATCCTCGATGGCGTGCCGCGCGGCGCGGCCCTCCGCATGGATGGACGAGGGATTCCCGCCGAGCTCCAGCGCGGCCAACATACGCCGTCCGGGCTTCCGGCCGAAGCGGCGAGGTTGCATTGTGATCGAGATAGGATCGGGCTGCCGTCACTTAAGTCACCACACGCTGCTTCGGTCCGGCCTTCGCGATCGGCTCCAGCGAGAAGTCGAAACCCGGGCCCGCGAGCGCTCCGTCCAGGACGTCCTTCAAACTGACCGCGCTGAGAAACGCCGAAATGTGAATGCCCAGCGCCCGCCAAAGATCATGTGTCGCACACCGCTTCGTACCCAGGCACCAGTCATTGCCCTCGACGGAGCAGCGATTCATCCGCACCGGCTCGTCCGCCGCCGTCATGATGTCGGCAACGCTGATGTCCGACGGCGGCGCGCGCAAGCTGATAGCCGCCCTTCGGTCCCCGGATTGCCTTCACGAGGCCCGCCCGGCGGAGCTTCATGAAAAGCTGTTCAAGATAGGCCACGGAAATATGCTGCCGGTCGGCGATCGATGCGAGGGGCACAGACGAGCCAGAGCCATGGCCGGCCAAATCGACCATCGCCATCACCGCATAACGGCCTTTCGTGCTGAGCTGCATGACAATTCACACCTTTCCCGCGATCGCATATGTCGTTTGCGCTTGCGAGCGCTGAGGGCTTTTGTGCTATGAAACGGCACTTGCCGCCCGGAAGGGGGCAAGCTCGCTCTTTCGAACTATTCTAAACTCATAGTATGTTGTATAGGAATCCCGACCACCGGAGTCAAGTTTTGCGACGCATTTTCCCGCTCGCCTTTCCCAGCGCGCCGAGACGCTAAAACCACCGAAACATCGTTGTTAGCCAGCGCCCTTAAAAGAAAAGCTCACACTAATGCCTGAAGTCATCCTGAATGGGCCGGCCGGTCGGATCGAGGCCCGTTACCATCACGAAGCCGCCAATTTCGCGCCGATCGCCGTCATCCTGCATCCCCACCCGCAATTTGGCGGGACGATGAACAATCAGATCGTCTATCAGCTCTATTACGCCTTCGCGAAACGCGGCTTCTCCGTGCTCCGCTTCAATTTTCGCGGCGTAGGGCGCAGCCAGGGGCTGTTCGACAACGGTCCGGGCGAGCTTGCCGATGCCGCCACCGCGCTCGATTGGCTGCAGATCTATAATCCGGATGCGCGATCATGCTGGATCGCCGGGGTCTCGTTCGGCTCCTGGATCGCGATGCAGCTGTTGATGCGCCGTCCCGAGATCGACGGCTTTATCGCCGTGGCGCCGCCCGCAAACCTCTACGATTTCAGCTTCCTCGCCCCCTGCCCGTCCTCCGGGCTGATGGTCAACGGCGCGGATGACAGGGTCGTCTCGCCCGAAGTCGGTCAAGACGCTGGTGGATAAGCTGAAGACGCAGAAAGGCATCGTCATCAATCACGAGACGATACCAGGGGCCAACCACTTCTTCGAGGATCGGCTGGACGAGCTGATGACCGGCGTGAACGGCTATCTGGACCGGCGGCTGGACCCTTCCTACAAGCTGCCCGCGCCCGGAAAAGCGCGGTCCTGAGGCTTTACGCGGAGCGCCAATAGACGCTCCGCCGCTTCTCTTTCGATCGCACCACCCGGAGTTACGCGGCCACGGAGCTGTGGGCGAGAATCTGTTCCGCGAGCTTTCCCGTCACTTCAGATAAATGATCGAATTTCGCCGAGTAGCTCGCCGTGCCGGCCGTCGCGGATCGCATTTCGATAATGAGATCCTGCATCTCCGCCTCGGGCACGCTTGCGTGGACGAGGTCCCAGCCCGGCCAGTCCGGCCTCGCGTCAAAGCCCAGAATTTGGCCACGGCGTGAGGAGATGATGCCGTTGATTCTGGCCGTCGCCTCCGAGGGCACGGCGACATCGACCGCCATCACCGGTTCGAGAAGCACCGGCGAGCATTTCGGCATGCCTTCGGCCATGGCGAGCCGTCCGGCAGCGCGGAACGCCATGTCGGACAAGTCCACCGTGTGATACGAGCCGTCCTTGAGGCACACCGCCACGTCGACAACGGGAAAGCCGAGCGGACCGCTGGTCAGATAATCCCGCACTCCGATCTCGACGGACGGAATGTATTGGCGCGGTACCGCTCCGCCCGCGATCTCCTCGGTAAACTCAAAGCCTGAACCGCGCGGCAACGGGCGGATTTCAACGAGCACATCGCCAAATTGGCCGTGGCCGCCGCTCTGCTTCTTGTGCCGTCCGCGAATTTCCACCGACCCGCGGATCGTTTCCTTATAGGGAATTTGCCGGCTGCGCGTTTCCGCCGTGACCCCGTAGCGGCGCCGCAGCTGCGCCAAGGCGATGCGCAAATGCATTTCGCCCTGCCCCCAAAGGACGATTTCACCGGTTTCCTTGCTCAGCGTCAGCGAGAGCGAGGGGTCTTCCTCGATGATCTTGCCCAAGCAGGAGGTGAGTTTCGCCTCATCCTTCCGCTCGGCGGCGGCGAGGGCGAGCCCGTAAACCGGTTGTGGAGGGCGATGCACATCGATGGCCGCAATGGGGGATTTCCCTGATGTGACCGTCTCGCCGGTTTTTATCCCTTCCAGGCGCCCCAGCGCGACCGTGTCCCCGGGGCCCGCAGCGCCGCATTTCTTCGGCTCCGTGCCCATCAGCACGAAAGCGCCCGCCGCCCGCTCTTCGCCACTGGCGCTTCTGACCGGCGTACCCTCCGCGAAGGAGCCGCTGAACACCCGCATCAGTGAGAGCTTGCCGGCGTGCGCGGTCTGATAGGTCTTGAAGACGTGCGCGCAGGATGGATGGTCGGCGACGCCCAGACGGCGGGCGGTCGTATCCACGAAGGGCGCCTCGTGGCGCAGCGCCTTCAGCAGTCGCGTCACGCCGTTGCCGCGTTCAGCACAGCCAAGGAGGACCGGGCAAATCTTGCCTTCCTTCAAATCCTGGCGGAGGTCATCGAAAACCTTGTCCCGGGGCGGCTGCATGTCTCCCAGCAGCGCCTCGAGCAACTCGTCATCATAGTCGGCAAGCTTTTCGAGCATGGAGAAGCGCGCTTCGGCCTCGCGCTCGGTCATCTCGGCGGGGATGTCGATCACTTCGCTGGGCGCGTGCTCGCGGTAGATGAAGGCGCGCTCCAGCGCCAGATCGACGAAGCCCGTGGCGATACCGTTCTGCCAGATCGGGATTTGCCGCAAGACCAGCGGGAGCGGGCTGGCCGGCTGCAGCATCGGCAGAATTTGCCGGACCGGCAGTTCGGTCTTGTCGATCTTATTCAGGTAAAGGAAATGCGGAATTTTGCGGTCGGCGAGCTGTTTCAGCACGAGCTGCAGGGCGGGGATTTTCTTTTCATCCGCTTCGCAGACGACCACGGCGGCGTCGCACACCGTCAGCGCGGACTGCATCTGGAACTGGAATTCGATGGAACCGGGACAGTCGATGAAGGTGAATTTGTCGTCGAGGAACTTTACGGTGGCGAGGTTGGGTTCGATGCTCATGCCCTGCGCGCGGGCCTCGGCACTCGCGTCGCCGACGGTGGTGCCGGCCGCCGCCGAGCCCTGGCGCGCGATCGCCCCCGTTCGGGCGAGAATGGCTTCCAGCAGAGTCGTCTTGCCGCTCAGATAAGGCCCCACCAACGCAATGCACCGGGCTCCTCTCCCAGCTTGGCCAAGACTCTCCCATGTTTCATCTCCCTTGCTTGAACACCACTTTTGTTGCACCCGCCATTACCGCACGCGGGGATTGAATGGTGAACCTGGATTGGGGTGTTGGCAAGGGGGCAAACCGGATCTAGTGTGGATTTGGAACCATAGCCGCCTTAAAAAAAGTTCAGATTGCATTTACACAACCGCGCTATGGCGATATGAAATGATTCCTGCACTTTGTCCGATGCGCCAACCCGCCGTTGCATACATAATTATGGGAAAATAAGAAATGGACAGCTCTGAACTCACAGCCATTGAGGCTAGCATTCTTTTTCCAGGCAGCGGTGGCGGTGCTTCCATCAAAAGTTGTCGAGTTCAGTTGATGCGCGAAAATTCTACAGTATAGACAGAGCTAGCATTCATTGACGCTTCAGGATCATAGTAGATCCACGCGGTGCTGCTTACTCTATTTTCTGAGTAGACTGATGCAGAGTCTGCTTGCCGTCCAGCAATTCGGCATTTAATTTTTGCGAGTTTGTTAGAGAAGCTCCACTCCATCTTGACGGGCGCGCGAGCGTTTGGTGACTTCGACAGATAAGTCCATCTGAAATTGGCAGCCCCAAGATCAATGAGTTTACGCATATATGCCTGGCCACATATAAGAAATGTGCAGCTTCATCTGCATTCCCGGCGACACCTCCGGGAAGAATATGGCGAAGGTCTTGTTTTTGGGGCCATTCTTGACAAGAAGCCAATCGAGCTTTCTGCCAGTATTGGAGTCAGTTGCGGAGAAGCGCAAATCTCTAACGAAGTCTACGGCTTCCGACTCGGGATCGGCGTCGATCCAATAGCGGTAAAAATGAGCCGAGTCGTTGGCGCATTCGATCGTTATGAGGGCTTCGACAAGCGTATCGCCGCCGTCAGAAATATCATATTTCACATCCACGTTTTTGTATCAAAACGCCCCAGATCAACGTCTCCGGGATACATATAATTTGTAATATTCTCAGAATAGCGGATTATATCATTGATATCCTGACGAAGACTTACAATCTCGGCGGCCAGCCGCTTGTCCGCCTGCTTGTTTCTTTCCTCATTAGAGAAATACCGCAATATGGAGGTCGCGGGAAAGAGAAGCATCAGGCAAATCAATACAATAAATAACGAGAACCAGTTTTTCGGAAACAGGAACTTTCCAACAAGTTCCGGTCCGGCTGGATTGCTTTGCAGAAGCTTCACAATTCCGTAGTTAATGTAATCGGCAATCGAAATAAGCTCAATTAGGCCTCCAATAATTCCAGTAAATACGATACCGAAGATCACATACGCTGAACGAAGCCATTTGCTGGCTCTCCTACCTTCCTCCATGACCTCCCCTGAAATCGGACGTCGATCGATTGCGACCATTTTGGAGCTTGGGAATGAAAATCTTATAATCCGTTTTTGATCGCATTTGGCAACGACACATTATCGAGAGGCATTTTGCAAGTATAATGCGGTTTAACTGACACCCGACCACTGAAGATATTTAGTTCGAATTTCTGAAGACGGCAGCATAACTTCTTCTAATTCAGCAGAAATCCAGGCCGACATCTAGCGTCGCCGAAGAGTGCGTGAGCGCACCGGCGGAGATGACGGGCACGCCGGTTTCGGCGATGCCGCGCACCGTGGCGAGGGACACGCCGCCGGACGCTTCCAGCACCACGCGGCCCGCCGCCATGGCAACCGCCTCGCGGAGCTGATCAAGGCCCATATTATCCAGCAGCACCACATCGATCGGATACCGCAGCGCCTCCTCCAACTGCTCCAGCCGATCCACCTCGACTTCGATCTTGACGAGGTGCCCCGCGCCCTGCCGCACCCGCTCGATCGCCGCGCCGATCCCGCCCGCCGCCGCGATGTGGTTGTCCTTGATCAGCACCGCATCGAACAGGCCGAAGCGGTGGTTGACGCCGCCGCCCATGCGCACGGCGTATTTCTCGAAGGCGCGCAGGCCCGGCGTCGTCTTGCGGGTGCAGCAGATACTGCGCCGCCGTCCCGCGGATCGCCTCGGTAAAGGCGCGCGTCGTGGTGGCGATGCCGCTCAGATGGCCGAGGAAATTCAGCGCCACCCGCTCGGCGCGTCAGCAGGGCGCGCGTATTGCCGCTGATCTCCGCGATCACCGCCCCCGCCTCGGCATCCTGGCCATCGGCGACCACCACGCGAAACTCAGCGAACGGATCGAGCCGCCGGAACGCCGCCTCGGCCAGCGGCAGCCCCGCGATACGTCCCGGCTTACGGGCCGCGATGACGGCACGCGAGCTGCTATCCGCCGCGATGATGGCGTTGGTGGTGATGTCGCCCGCGAGGCCAAGATCTTCGGCCAAGGCCGCATCGATCGCCGCGCCGATAAGATGGTCCGGAAAGCCCGTCATCCTCAAAATCCTCCCAGCGCCTCGGCCGACAGCACTTGCGCCGCGCTCAGCGTGACGAGGCTTCGCCGCGCCTCGCCCGCCGGTTCGGGGAAGTCCGAGCGATAATGCCCGCCCCGGCTTTCCTCACGGGTCAGCGCGCAGACCGTCATCAGCCTCGCGGTTTCCGCCATGTTCGCGAGCGGCGAGGACGGCGCCGCCTCGGCTCCCAGCCTCTCGATGAAATCCAGCGCGGTCACCAGGCTTTCCGCCGAGCGGACAACGCCGACATGTGCCGACATCACGTCCTGCAGCGCCGCGAGCCGCTCCGCATCGATCCCGCCCGCATAGGACGGACCGTCGGCCGCCTCGCCGCCATCGCCTCTGCCTGGCTCAAGCCCGGCGATGTCCTCCGCCGCCCTCGCCGCCATCACCACGGCCTCCAGCAGCGAGTTCGACGCCAGCCGGTTGGCGCCATGCAGCCCGGTGGACGCCACCTCGCCGATCGCCCAAAGCCCGGACAGGGACGTGCGCCCATCGCCATCCGTCGCGACCCCGCCCATATGATAATGCGCGGCGGGCGCCACGGGGATAAGATCCGTCGCCGGCTCGATCCCCGCCGCCGCGCAGGCCGCGTAGACCGTCGGGAAATGCTCCGGCATTCCGGCCCCGAGCGCGCCCCGGCAATCGAGAAACGCGCCACGCCCCGCCGCCCGCTCGATCTGCACCGCCCGCGCCACGATATCGCGCGGCGCCAATTCGGCATCGGGATGCACCGCCAGCATGAAGCGCTCGCCCGCGTCGTTGACGAGTTTCGCCCCATCGCCTCGCAGCGCCTCGGTGGCGAGCGGCGCAGGATGCTTGCCGATGTCGACCGCCGTCGGGTGGAACTGCACGAATTCGGCATCCGCGATCACCGCCCCCGCCCGCGCCGCCATGGCGATGCCGTCGCCGCGCGCTTCCTGCGGGTTGGTGGTCAGCGTGTAGAGCTGGCCGACGCCGCCCGTCGCCAGCACCACCGCACGCGCCGGCAGAAACGTGCTGCGCCCGGTGCCGCCCCGCGCCGGCGCGCAATAAAGCCCGGTGACGCGGCCCTCGGAATGCGCCAGATCGACCGCGTTCACCTCTTCCATCACGCTGATCGAAGGCGTCCCCCGAGCCGCCGCAATCAGCGCCGCCATGATCGCCTTGCCCGCCTGATCGCCGCGCACGCCGATCACCCTGCGCCGGCTATGCGCCGCCTCGCGGGACTGGCGCAGACGCCCTTCCAGGTCGCGGTCGAAGGGCACGCCGAAGCGCAGCAGGTCCTCGATGCGGGCGGGCGCCTCACGCACGATCATCTCGACCATGGCCACGTCGCACAGCCCCGCCCCGGCGCGTATCGTGTCGGCGGCGTGCTGCTCGAAACTGTCGCCTTCGCCGATCGCCGCGGCGATACCGGCCTGCGCCCAGGCGCTGGATGCACCCTCGCCGAGCGGACGCGGCGTCACGATCGTCACCTTCATCGGCGCGAGCGTGAGCGCCGCGAACAGACCGGCCAGCCCGCCGCCGACGATGATGACGGGCCGTTCTTCGCCGCCCGGCCCGCTCTTGCGCGAGGCCGGCACGGGCAATCCGATGAGGCTCATTGTGGCGCACTCCTCACGCAGTCGGCATCATCCAGATGCCATATATGCTCATATTGTGCATAAGTACTCACTTCAGAGTCTTAACACAAGCGGGAGCGTGCGAAAGTTGCGGGTCGCCATGCGCGACTGTGTGGCTTAAGCCTTTATTGCAATGATCCGGCGTCTTGTCGCCAAAGCGCCGGCGTGCCTGCTTTCGACGGAGCAAACACCAATATCCCTCGCCGGGCCATGCCCGCGAGGCTTTGCTCTGCATGTCTCCTTCATTTTCCGCCCCCTGTTGAGGGACGGCGCGGGCCGCCGTGAGGCTGGTCCTTTTATATAATGTGCAGCCTCTCGGCTGCCCGCGCGCGGTGGTATTTTGGCTCCGGTTCGCTCACTTACTCGCGTCGTCGTGCACGCGGAGCATTCCGCTCACATGCGCATCACGCTATGCCGCTGCAGAGCGGCAAAAAGCGTCGCACGAACCCGGATTACCTGCGCATCTCAGCCAACAGGTGGGCCGTACCGTAGAACCCCTGAGTGCGGTTCGTTACACCACCGCAAGGCAAGCCTGGCTTCGCACCCCGGCAATACCCTTGCGGATTCCTCAGGCACCGCAATTCCCATTCCGCTAGAAGACGAGACGGTCTCGAGCCCCGCGTCCCTCTGGAACAAGAACGAGGGTGACGGGCGGTTTGGGGGGCGGGGACAAGTTTTTTGTTCGGAGATGTGGAGCGAACGCTCTCGGGGAACCGCTTATGAATTCTGGCAGAGGTGCCTAAATTCAACGAGCGCTCCTCGCCTTCAAACGTCGTTGGGCTCCTTCCCAGAGCAGATCAACGTAACCATCCTTCTTAGGTTTTTTGACCGCGTCGAGCTGCTCTTTCGTCGCTAACGAATAGGTTTGGAGAACTTTTTTTAGATCTGCTTCCTTAAACGAAAGAAAGCTTTGCCGGAAGCCCCCGTAATCCCTCTTGGCTGCGACAACGAACGGGTCGGCCACCGCGACTGCTTCGGGGCCAGTAAACATCACAGCAATTCCCACCGCATCCAACATGCGAGAAGCGAACTTCGGATTCACCGTAGCCTCCTCGCGGATTACCTCGAAAAGACGCTCTAAGGCCTCATTCGGGCTAAGCGTGCGCTCATTCATTTTGTATTCCTCTTACGCATCCGATCATTAACGGCCTTAGCAAGAGCACCAACATCCGACAGTGCGGTTCCATACTTCTCGTTTAATCGGCGGAAATTTCCTCGGCCCGGATGCTGCATTGCGCGTTGGATTGCCGTAGAATGCGAAACTGGTCTCATAATGGCGTTCAGCTTATAAAGCCCTTGCTGAATATGACCAAGAATTTCTCTTTGCATAGTATTGGAAGCGATATATTGGGTCATCAATACGTGCACGCGCACTTCGTCTTCTAAATCAAATTCATCAGAAAGGATAATATGAAGAAAATCAGATAACGCAGTAAGAGAATTTTCTTCTAATACCGTTGGCGTAATCACATGATCGGATAGACGAACCGCGGCTAAGGCAAGCGCAGATATACCTGCTGGACAATCAATAATAACGACGTCATAGCTACCATCAAATTTTTTAATTTCGGTATCAAGCAGATTTTTAAAAACCACGTCCAACCGTATTTTTGGGTACAAATTACGAAGAACATCTTCTATATGTGTTAGATCATTCAATAATATTCTATTTGATGGAAGAATATCAACGCGACGTGAAATCTCGCGCGTCTCTAAGTTCTACAATATCACTAGCTTTCGTGCATAAATACCCCGATAGAATTCGCTTTTTTCCCCAGCGACAATGCACGAAGGGCATCCGCTAGCGTTCTATGCTGAGCAACGGCATCGTCCAAGCCGCCCAAGCCGAGAACGATTTTGCTGACTGTGGCCTGCCTATCAAAATCAAAAAGCAACACTCGCAATCCACAGAAACAAGCAAGGCCTTCTGCCAACATTACAGAGGTTGTTGATTTTCCAACACCGCCTTTGTGATTATAAACTGCTAAACGTATTGCCATTTATACTATCTCATTGTACTTAGCCATCCGGTAAGCTTCTTTTTTCTTCTCCATCGAATCGGGTTTCGATGAATTCATCAACAGCGTCACGGAGTGGTGCATGGCACGCTGAAGGCGCGCGCACGACGAATAAATCGGAATTATTAAGTTCACTAAAAGTTATCAGCCCAACACCAAATCGAAGACATCTGTCCAGTATTTGTCTACACTTATCGTCGGAATCTTTCCAGATGGGTAAATGCCAGACCAGATGTGAATAGTGGACGTATCCGGTATGACTTAACGCTTCATGCACAGACGAAACATTGCATTTGTTTTCAGGTTTGACCTCAAATCCGTGCAGTTCAACACGCCATGCAGGATCGTATTTGTTTCGCAGAAGTGCAACGAGTGCCAAATCTGGTCGGGACCAAACACCCGCTCCGGGCTCGCAGGGGTGTTCGCGGTTATCGCAGATAGGGTATGAAGTTACCATATGTGGTCTTAAGCGGTCGCGAAAACGCATCTCCAGAATCATGGACTGCACTATACAGATTGCTTTCCTTCATGCGAAATCTACTTCATACGAACAGTTGTTACGACAAAAAAATCTACTCTTACACAATGGATCAGAACAGCGCAATATGAGTGTCGCTACGCGAATGCTCGCATTTTCTATCAACGCCCATCGCGCTCCTTCACCAGCCGCGTCCCCGCCTGCATGCGCCAGGCCGTCTCGATGCGGTGGCCGAGTTCCTCGTCGCTGATGGCGGCGAGGCGGATCAGCAGGGCGGGCCAGCCCTTATAATGGTCGGTCTCGTAGTAGATTTCGGGCGCGGCCTCCATCAGCAGCTCCTTCGCCTCGATGGCGCACATGAAGACCAGCGTTTCGGCGTCCTTCATGCGCACCAGCGGCTTGCGGCGCACGCGCAGGGCGGGCGTGCCGTAGGAGGTGCCCTCCTCGATGCCGGGCAGGCCGCGCGCCAGGGCGATGTCCCGGACGCGCGCAAATGCGGTTTCCATGTCGGTCATGACGCTTCCCTCGCGTCCCAGTGCGGAATGCGCTTGGAGTGCGATCGCTTCAGATCGAATCGATCACACTCTAGATTCCCTTGTTTGCGCACGATTTTTTCGGGAAACCGGTGTCCACTTTCCCGATCGTGCTCTAAATGGCATCGCGCACGCCGTTCGCATCGTTTTTGCTCGGGGATGCCATACGACTCCGGCGGACGATCACGGCGAGCGCAATGCGCCGAATGAAACCGTCTCAATCGGCGATCTTGATGATCATCTTGCCGAAATTGTCGCCCCTGAGCAGCTTGACGAAGGCGTCCGGCGCCTTCTCCAGGCCGTCGACGATATGCTCGCGATATTTGATCTTCCCCTCGCGGAACCAGGCGCCGACATCGCGCAGGAAATCGCCTCGCTGGGCGTCGAAATCGAAGACGATGAAGCCCTGAATGCGCATGCGCCGGGTCAGGACCATGCGCATCAGCAGCGACATGCGGTCCGGGCCGGGCGGCAGCTGGGTGTCGTTGTAATGGGCGATGAGGCCGCAAACGGGAATGCGCGCGAAATCGTTGAGCAGCGGGAGCACCGCCTCCCACACCACGCCGCCGACATTCTCGAAATAGATGTCGATGCCGAGCGGGCAGGCTTCGCGCAGCTCATCCTTGAGGTCCGGCGAGCGGCGGTCGAGCGCGGCGTCGAACCCGAATTCCGAGGTGATATAGTCCAGCTTGTTGCCCGCCGCGATGCCGACCGTGCGGCAGCCTTTGAGCTTGGCGATCTGGCCGACCGTCGCGCCGACCGGTCCCGCCGCCGCCGCGACCACCACGGTCTCGCCGGGCTTGGGGTTGCCGATATTGAGAAGGCCGGTATAGGCCGTCATGCCGGGCATGCCGAGTACGCCGAGCGCGGTGGTGACGGGGGCGAGCGCGGCGTCGATCCGTATCAGCCCCTCGCCGTTCGACAGCGCATAGTCCTGCCAGCCGCCCGCCGCCAGGACGAGATCGCCGGGCACGAAATTCGGGTTGTTCGAGGCCACGACCTCGCTGACCGTGCCGCCGCCCAGCACCTGGCCGATCTCGAAGCCCTTGGCGTAGGATCGCGCCGTGCTCATCCGTCCGCGCATATAGGGGTCGAGCGAGAGATATTTGTTGCGCAGGAGCACCTGGCCCGCGCCCGGCTCCGGGATCGCGCTTTCGACAGCGGCGAAATTGGCGGGCGCCGGTTCGCCCTGCGGATGGGATGCGAGCGTGATCTGTCTGTTGATGCCTTGGGCCATGCTTATCCTCCGAGGATCGGGCGGTGTCGGCCCCGCCCTGGGTCTGGTGAGATCGGCATGGAGCTTACCTCATGGCAGGGGCAAAGGGCCAGACGGCGAAAGGCGGATGTGTGGTGGTTATGTGGCGGTGGCTCCGGGTAAGGGTCGGCGGCGGTGCGCTGGTTGCGATTCGCGCCGCCCCTCAACGTTCGATGCACCGGCAGCGATCGGCGGTGGCGATCAACTTGGGGCTGGGCATCGTTGACGGCGCGGCGCGGCCGGCCCTTGGCGCGGATGACCTTCGCGGTGCGCCTCACGGCGGGAGCGTTGCCCGATCCACGGAAACAAAAAGGGGCCCGAGAAGGGCCCCTAAGCATTGCGGTATTGTCGCGATTAGAAATCGATCTTCGCGCCGACCATGAGCGTGCTCATGTCTTCTTCTTCTGCGCCTTCAAGCTCGAAGTTCCAGAACGTCGCCTGCGCGTAGAGGTCCATCGCCGCGCTATCGAAGTGCTGCACGACGCCGAAGCCGAAACGCTCAGCTTCGCTGCTGGTCAGACAGCCTGCGTCAGCGTCGCTACGTCGTTATACTGGCCATACTCGCCATAGAGCGTCGTAGCGCCGTAGTCGAACCACTTCCGCTCGATACCGGCCTGGAGGTACCAGAAGTCCGCGTCGGCACCGCCCTCAAGTTCCTTCTCGCCGAGCATCAGTGCGGCAAACAAGCCGGTCGGGACGTGCATCACCGAGATAGACCCGGTGAGGGCTTCGAATTCACCATTGAGATCGTTCGTATCGGAGTTCTGGTAGCCGATACCCGCCGCGATCTTGATCGAATTCCACTCCTTCGCGAAGCGCAGGGCAATGTCGTAATAATCGTCGTCGCCCCAGGCTGCGGAGAGGATGAAGCCGTAGATCGACGGGGAGTCGTAGCGGACCACATCGTCACGGCCACCATCGAAGTCGTTCGCAAACTCGCCCAGCGTAATGCCGCCGGTGCCGCCGACTTCCAAGCTAAAGCTATGGTCAGGCGACCCGACATACAGTGTATTCGCCAACGTTATCTCGCTTATGCCGTCAGCCGCCGTGCTTTGCTGGCCGATAGAGACCCGGCCGAACTTCTCGCTCTCGATGTAGACGAAGCTTTTCCGGATGACGATACCTTGGTCGCCCTCGTCATCGTCTTGAGATATGAGGCCCGAAGACGAGTCGCCTATGAACAGCTCGACATTGAAACCGGCTTTCACGCCCGGCTTCACCGTCGCTTCGCCTTTGAAGCCCAGGACCGAAGTGATGGCGTCATTGTCGACGACATAGGCGTCGGACTGATCGCCATTGTCCCAAACGAGCAAGCCCTTGGCGACAGTGCCGTAGACTGACAGTGTGACCACGCGATTGCCCTTGCGGGCGGTGGTGGCTTCGAGTTCGGCCACGCGCTCTTCGAGATCAGCGCAGCACCCTCCGCCCAGATCCGCGGCTCGTGCGGGCGTCATTGCTGCGCCGAGCAACAAGCCTGCGGCGGCGGTCAAGGCTATACGGCTAATCATTATCGTATCCCCTCATAAGAACCGAAATCATTCCGGCTTAGAAACATCCCCTTAGTGTGAAAAAAACTAGCCGCTGCCGTCAAAAATGAAAAGGGATATCCTGTCAAACGGCCCCCCGTTCCTTGCAGACTGTTGCTAAGTTGGAACGGATTGCCTGAACCCTGAGCATAATCTCCGCAAGTTCGGCATGCGTCTGCCGATGCGTTGGCGGTTTCCGAGCTCATGTGCGGAGCAGGCAGAATCAGAAGGCGAATCATCGGCACGGGAGAACCGGCAAAAAAATAGGGGCCCCGAAAGGGGCCCCTAAGCACTGCGGTATTAGCCGCAATTAGAAGTCGATCTTGGCGCCGATCATGATGGTGCTGATGTCTTCCAGCTCAAGCGCAACGCCGTCTCCATTCGTCGCTCGAA
Source organism: uncultured Alphaproteobacteria bacterium (assembly GCA_963842775.1). Taxonomy (GTDB): domain Bacteria; phylum Pseudomonadota; class Alphaproteobacteria; order Rhizobiales; family Rhodomicrobiaceae; genus R-RK-3. The sequence continues at coordinate 361,332 of CAWJHQ010000005.1, forward strand.
TTCCCAGAACGTTGCTTGAGCAAACAGGTCAAGCGCGGCGCTGTCGAAATGCTGAACGACGCCGAAGCCCCACGTGTGGCTTCGCTGCTATCGAACGCCCCTTCGTCGGGGTGCACCGTCAATTGGTCGTCATACTGACCATACTCACCATAGAGCGTCGTGTTACCGTAACCGAACCAGTTCCGTTCGATACCGAACTGGGTAAAGAGAAGCTTCCCTCGCCGTCTGAGTTCTCCAGCTCCTTGTTAGCCGCGCCGCGAAATTAACGAACAAGCCGGTGGGTACGTGCATCAGCGGAGAGAGAGCCGGAGACGAATTCAGACGGCGAAACCTAAATTGGCCTCAGGGTCGCCGTTTTGCGGGTCGATATTGGAATAGCCAATGGCTGCGGCAATCTTGATCGAATTCCACTCCTTCGCGAAGCGCAGGGCGACGTCCCAATAATCGTTGTCGCCCCAGCTCGCGGAAGCGATGAAGCCGTAGATCGAGGGCGAGTCATAGCGGATCGCATCGTTACGGCCAGGACCGAATTGTGTCGCGAAGTCCACCCAACTGTGCACCGGAACCAAGAACGGTGAAGCTATTGCTGTGGTCCGCATTCGCGCCATAAAGCGTGTTCGCAATCGAGACACCGGCTATGCCGTCGGCTGGCAGAAGTATGCTGACCAAGCGAAACCCGGCCAAGCCGCTCGCTCTCGATATAGACATAGCTTTCGCGGATCGAGATGTCGTTCGCGCTCGGTCCCCTCGTCATCAACTTGGTTTACGTCGCCCGAAGACGCATCCGTGATGCCCAATTCGACCTTGAAGCCCGTGCTCCAGCCGGGCTTGAACTTCGCAGAGCCCTTGAAGCCGACAACCGACGTGATGGCGTCATTGTCCACGACAAATGCGTCAGAGTCTTCGCCATCGTCCCAGATGAGCAAGCCCTTGGCCACGGTGCCGTAGATTTGCAGAGAAACAACGCGATTGCCCTTGCGGGCGGTTGTGGCTTCGAGTTCGGCTACGCGCTCTTCGAGATCAGCGCAGCACCCTCCGCCAAGGTCCGCAGCGCGTGCCGGCGTCATTGCTGCGCCGAGCAACAAGCCTGCAGCGGCGATCAAGGCTATACGGCTAATCATTTCTTATCATCCCCTCATTAAAGACCGGACCAGCCCGGCAAGCAAATCGTCCCCTTAACGGTCCAAACGCTAGCCGCTGTCGCGGCAAAAGAAAAGGGGGCGCTCAATTGGCGCCCCCTCATTTTCGACAGACTGTTGCCAAATTAGAACTTGATGCGCGAGCCGATCATGACCGTGGAAAGATCTTCCAGATCCTGCGACTCGCCATCGTTCAATGTTGCTTCAAAGCTCCAGAACGTTGCTTGAGCATAGAGCTCAAGCGCTGCGCTGTCGAACTTCTGGACAACACCGAGACCCCCAACGCTGAACCTCGCTTTCACCGATATCGCTGTCGAAATCGCCGTCGAAGACGTGCAGCCATGTCATTATACTGACCATACTCGGCATAGACAGTCGTCGAGCCATAAGGCAGGAATTTCTTCTCAAGACCCAACTGAGCATACCAGTAGTCGGCCTCGGTATTGCGGCCCTCGTCAACTTCGAGACGTCCAGCCGCGCAAGCCCCATAGATGCCCGTCGGAATATGCATGACCGAGATAGATCCCGACAATACCTCGCCATCACCGAAGTTGGCAGTGTCGATAAATCGCTGATCGCATCACCGGAAGAGTCCCACTGATAAGCGATCGCGGCTGCGACGCGAACTGAGTTCCACTCCTTCTTGAAGCGAAGGGCGATGTCAGCGTAGTCGTCATCGCCCCAGGACGCCGAGACGATGAAGCCGTAAATCGACGGCGAGTCATAGCGAATCACGTCGTCACGGCCGCCGTCGAGGTTCGACGCCCATTGATCGAGCCGAAGGCCGGCTGGAGCCGCCATCGGAGAATCGCGGATCAGGAAATCGTTGCCGTGGTGGAGATCCGAGTTGCGCAGCGAATTTCCGAGCACAACTTCAGTGACGCCGTCCGCGGCCGTGCGAGCCCTGTCCGAGCGTAATCCGGCCCCACTTCTCGCTCTCGATATAGACGTTGCTGTAGCGAATGGGAATTTCGTCGGCGCGGGTCGTCGAAATCGCGTGTCGTTGTCGACCTGATTCGAAGCCGCATCCTGAATATCGAGCTCGACCAAGAACCCGGCTTTCCAGCCCGGCTTCAGCGCGGCGGAGCCCGTGAAGCCAACACGCGAGCCCGAATAATCATTGTCGACGATGAACGCGTCAGAATCGATCCCGTCGTCCCAGATCAGCAAGGCCTTATTGACCTGGCCGTAGACCTGCAGGGAAACGACGCGGTTGCCCTTACGGGCGGTCGTGGCTTCGAGTTCGGCTACACGCTCTTCAAGGTCTGCGCAGCATCCGCCGCCAAGGTCGGCAGCTTTGGCTGATGTCACTGCCGCGCCGAGCAGCACGCCGGCTGCCGCGACAATAGCAAAGCGACTGGTCATCTTCATGGATCCCCCAATCATCTCTAATCTCTAACAGCCCGCGGCTTGACCCGGCAGGCTTGCCCAATCACAAAGAAACCCTACGCGGTCAGCGCCGGACATCCCTGCTATCCAAGTCAGCCAGCGGCGAAACCCCATGTGCCGGCGACCCAAATTTCTGCCTCAGAACCGATTTCACTTCTATCGGCTCACGAGGCCTACATAAATTCTGATAGACCAAACGCCCCGGACGGTAAACAAGAACCCCGTCCACGCTTGGAATACGGCATTCCCTTGTGTCCATTGTGCCACGAAATCCACAGCTTTTCGCGCCGAGGTTGCAGCGTGCGGACAGCTCATACTTACTCAATGGGTACAGCAACACAGAATCCTATCTTCGTACAATCGAACCACTTTCCATAAACGCTCCATGCGGAATTCCGCATTTTCACGAGTATGGTCGATTCGTTTTACACATGTGAGACTGGCCGGCGACAGAAACGACAGCAGAATATTGTTATGCCGCCAAGCAGAAGATCGATTCGGACGGACTGCTAGACAGTAGCCGCCAAATCTTCATCTTCAGCCCAAAAACCTATTCACTCACAAGTTACCACTTGACCGATCATCGGAGACATGAGGGCTTGATTCGGCGTCGAATCACCGGCGTTATGCTATTGTCCGGCCTTCGCCTGACGCGCATCTTCGAGAGCGCCGTCGACCTTGCCCAGCATATAGGTCCATTTGGCGCGCGTATTTTCGACGACCTGCGCCATCAGCCCGCGCAACTCCTGAAGCATCGCGCAATTCCGATCGTCCGTTCCAGGAAGAGTCGGTGCAGCGCCGGCCAGCGATGCCGGAGCGCCGAGCTGCGGCACCCGCGCGAGAAGCGATTTATTGCCTTGATCGAATTCCGCGATTTTGGCGTCCTGCACAAAAGGCGTCGCCTTGGAGACGAAATCGCCGTCCGCCCAGCCCTGGCGCGCTTTCAAGAGTTGCAGCTTCTCGTGCAAGCCGGCCTTTTGCGCGTTATTGATCGCCGCGAGTTCACCGCTCGCTTGACTGACGACCGCGGAAAAGGCTTCGCGGCCGCAATCTGCGGCTGCCGCGCTGAGCGTCGCCGCCGGAATCAAAAGCAGTACTGCCGCGCTCGCCAATAAACGCATGCGTCCCCGTCGGACTCCCGGCCGCGGCGCCTCGCTGGACGCTCCGGCCCCGACCGCGGCGCAAACGCGTCACGCGGCCGATCATTAACAATCGTTAACCCAACCCAATACGGCAAACATCGCCGAATTATGGCATGTGCAGTCCGGTCATGCCGAAACGGCTATTCCTGGGGAAACCTTTCGGCGCCAACGTGCCTGCCTGGGCGCGCCGTCCCAGCCATTCGGCGAACTCCGCCATGGTGCGAATGCGCGGGCCTTCCTGCCAGCGCAGGCCCTCGGCGGCCCGGAAAACCGTCACGTCGGCGAGCCCGCCATCCCGCAATTTCTGCAGGCGGACGCCACGCCCGCGACTCAGCTCGTTGACCTCTTCCAGCGGGAAAATCAACAGCTTGCGGTTCGCGCCGAGGCAGGCGACGCTGTCGCCCTCCGCCGCGACGCAGGCGATCGCCATATCGGGCGGCGAGACCGTCATGATCTGCTTGCCCTTGCGGGTCTGCGCCACAACTTCGTCCTCGGCGACGACGAAGCCGTTGCCCGCCTTCGAGGCGATCAGCAATTTCCGTCCCGGCCTGTGGACAAACAGGTCGACGATGTCGCTCGTCTCCTCCAGGTCGATCATCAGCCGCACCGGCTCGCCGTGACCGCGCCCGCCGGGCAGCGCCGACGCCTCCAGCGTGAAGAATTTACCGTTCGAGGCGAACAGCACCAGCTTGTCGGTGGATTGCGCGACGATAGCGCGGCGCAACGCATCGCCGGCCTTGAACTGCACCTTGTCGATATCGTTCTGATGGCCCTTGAGCGCGCGAATCCAGCCCTTTTCGGAGATGATCACCGTCACCGGCTCTCTCTCGACCATCGAATCTTCGACGCTGATGTCGATTTCCGGCACCTCGGCGAAGCTGGTGCGGCGGCGGCCGACCTCGGTCGTCTTGCCGAATCGCGCCTTGGTTTCGGTGATCTGCTGGGAGATGCGCTCCCATTGCTTTTGGTCGGAAGCGAGCAGCGCGACCAGCCCGCGCTTCTCCGTGGTGAGCTTTTCATGCTCGCCGCGAATCTCGACCTCCTCCAGCTTGCGCAAGGAGCGCAGCCGCATGTTCAGGATCGCCTCGGCCTGCACGTCGGTGAGCATGAAGCGGCGAATCAGCTCGGCTTTCGGCTCGTCCTCCTGGCGGATGATGCGGATCACCTCGTCCAGATTGAGATAGGCGACGAGATAGCCCTCAAGCACTTCCAGCCGGTGCTCGATCTGGCGCAGGCGGTGCTCGGAGCGGCGTTTCAGCACGACCTTGCGATGCGAAAGCCACTCGGTCAGCGCCTCGGACAGGCCCAGCACCACCGGCACCTGGCCACGGCTCAGCACGTTCATATTCAGCGGAATGCGCGTTTCCAGGTCGGTGAGGCGGAAAAGCTGCTCCATCAGCACCAGCGGATCGACGGCGCGCGAGCGGGGCTCCAGCACCAGCCGGACATCCTCGGCCAATTCGTCGCGAACATCGGCCAGCAGCGGCAGCCGCTTGGCTTCCAGCAGCTCGGCGATCTTCTCGATCAGCCGGGATTTCTGCACGGAGATATGGAATTTCCGTAATGACGATATTGTAGGTGCCGCGCCCCGTCTCCTCGCGTTCCCAGCGGGCGCGCAGGCGAAAACCGCCGCGCCCGGTGCGATAGGATTCGATGATCGAGGCGCGGTCCTCGACCAGAATGCCGCCGGTCGGGAAGTCCGGGCCGGGCACGAAATCGATGAGTTTTTCCGGCGGGCGCGCTTCGGATTGCGGATCAGATAGAGCGCGGCGTCGCACAATTCCTCGGCATTATGCGGCGGGATCGAGGTCGCCATGCCCACGGCGATGCCCGACGAGCCGTTCGCCAGCAGATTCGGGAAATCGGCGGGAAGAACGATCGGCTCCTTCTCCTCGCCGTCATAGGTCTCGCGGAAATCGACCGTATCCTCGTCGAGGCCGTCGAGCAGCGCGGCGGCGACCGCCGTGAGCCGCGCCTCGGTATATCGCATCGCGGCGGCATTATCGCCGTCGACATTGCCGAAATTGCCCTGGCCGTCGACCAGTGGATAACGCTGTGCAAAACTCTGCGCGAGCCGCACCAGCGCGTCATAGACCGACTGGTCGCCATGCGGATGATATTTACCGATGACGTCGCCGACGACGCGGGCGCATTTCTTGAAGCCGCCATCGGGGTCGAGCTTCAATTGCCGCATCGCATGCAGCACGCGCCGATGCACCGGCTTCAGGCCGTCGCGCACATCGGGCAGCGCCCGGTGCATGATGGTCGACAGCGCATAAGAGAGATAGCGCTCTTCCAGCGCCTCCCGCAGATTGACCGGCTCGATCGGGGCCGGTTCGAGAATCGTGTTTTCGCCCATGGCCGGACGTTAATAGGAGTCCGCCCCCGGCTCAAGGGCCGAGGATTAAGATGTGGATTGCCACGATTTGCGGTACCGGGTCAGTCCAGCGGCGGTTCAGGTAAACGCTGCCTCCTTCGGCGCGGCTCACACAGACGGCGTCCGGGCGCTCACCATCCAGCAGGCAGCGGTAAAGCGGACTTCCGCTCCGTCGACGTAAGGGTCGAAGGCGGGGCGGACCGTATCGATCACCCGGGCGCGCGTTTCGTCGTCGGCCTCGTGAAGGACCCCGCCGAGAGGACCGAGCCGGGTCAGGTAACGAACCAACTCCTTCTCAGGCAGGGTGCAGGCAACATCGATCGGCCTGATATCGATTCCGGCCCAGCCGCTCTCCTCCAGGATGCGATGGACCCGGCCCTGGTCCGCGAAGGCGAACTGCCCCGGCGCGTCCGGCCGGCGGGCGGGGATGTTGGGCAAGAGCGGCGCCGCGGCGCGCTCGGCCGTCGTCATGAACGGATTTTCCGCGGCGCTCCGCCAGGCGATGAACCGGAGGCCGGCGTCATCGCTTGCGGCACGCCGAAGGTTCGCAAAGGCCCGAACGGGATCGTCGAAGAACATCACGCCGAAGCGCGAGATGATCATGTCGAAGCTTGCAGCCTCGAAGGCGTGGGTCTGCGCGTCGGCACGGATGAAGCTTGCCGGCGTGCCTTCCCGTTCGGCGCGGGCGCGGGCGACGTCGATCATCGGATCCGAAATATCGATGCCGACGCAGCGGCTGTTCGCGCCGAGCCGCCGCGCGACGGCGAGCGTCGTGCTGCCCGTACCGCAACCGATATCGAGCACCCGCGTCCCGGATCCGGCGGAAACCGCTTCGACGAGCAAGGTCTCGAGCGGCTTGAACATCTGGTCGAGCACCCCCTGCAACTCGACCCAGGCCTGTCCGGAGCGGCCCCTCCAAAGCGCTGCCTGCTCGTTATCGGTCTGGCGTGCGACTTCCATGATCGTCTTCCTTTGCTTTCTGCCTAGAAACGGAAGCCGCACGGTAGCAGTTCAAGTCGGCTTGAGGTCAAGCGGATGATCGACCTGGACATAGCCGAGGTGGTGCGGCGCTCCGGCATTCCTGCCTCGACGCTGCGATTCTGCGAGGAGAGAGGCGCGTCACGGGGTCCTGGCCGGATTCGCCATCGCGCTACGTGAAAGCAGGCGCAGAAACTCCTGCCGCGCCGGCGGCATCGGCGCGTTGCGGGCCTCGAACACATGCCGTTCGAGGAAGAAGCCGGTGAGCGCGAAACCGTCGGCCACGTCGCCGGGCGAAGCGGTGGCATCGTTCGAGCGCAGGAACGCGGGCAGCGGCAGAAGCCGGTCCTTATACGGTTCGCCCGCGCTCGCCGAGACCGCGCCGCCGGATTTCGGCGAGACATAGATAAGGTCATCACGCGCGCCCGTCGCCGCGCAGCGCTCCAGATCGAGCCCGACGCCAAGTTCCGACAGCAGCAGCAACTCGAAGCGGACCAGCAATTGCGGCCAGAGCGCCGGCTCGTCCAGATGACCGAGCACAAGCGCGGCCATATCGAACAATCCGGGGTGCGGATCACGCTCGGCGAGCAGCGCGGCGAGACTGGCAAGCGTGCCGATGCCCGCCAGCGCCAGCCGGTCGTCGAGCGCGCGGGCCGCATGAGGCTGGTCGAGTTCGACGACGAAAAAGCCCAGATGCTCCGATAGCCGCGCCCGCCATTCCACCTTCAGCAGATTGCCGGTCTGCAGCGCCGGCCGGATCCGGCGCGACCGCCCGCCGCGCACCAAGCCGGAATGCCGCCCATGCTCGCGCGTGAACACATCGAGCACGGCGCTCGTCTCGCCATGCGGGCGCACATGCAGAACGATGGCTTCGTCGATCCAATCCATGTTTGAGAATCGCCGGAAAACCCGATTAATGCCAATGATTAATCGCTGGCGGCATGGAGAGTTGATTGTCGCGCGCATAGGGGAGCGGAGCTCGTTGGTCCCGACATTCGTCTACTGGCTGGATATTGTCGGCGTGGCCGTGTTCGCCGCGACCGGCGCCCTGGCCGCGAGCCGGAAGCAAATGGATATCATCGGCTTCGGGCTGCTGGCGACTTTGACCGGTCTCGGCGGCGGCACGGTGCGCGACCTCATCCTCGACCGGCCGGTATTCTGGCTGCGCGACCAGACCTATCTGGCGATCTGCCTCGGCGTCGCGGGCCTCTGCTTCTTCGCCGCCCATCTGATCCAGAGGCGCTATAAGCTGCTGCTATGGCTCGACGCGATCGGCCTCGCGGCTTACGGGGTGCTCGGCGCGCATATCGCATTCGCGGCCGGCGCGGGCGTGGTCGTCGCCATGGCGCTCGGCGTCGTCACCGCGACCTTCGGCGGCTTGATGCGCGATGTGGTCAGTCAGCAAACGCCGCTGATCCTGAAGCAGGAACTCTACGCGACCGCTGCCGTTTGCTCGGCCGCAACCTATCTCGCCATGCTGCTTCTGCATGGCTCGCCGTCGCTGGGCGCGGCTATCGCCATCGCGGCAGGCTTCGGGCTGCGTGCCGCCGCGATCCGCTATGGCTTGTCGCTGCCTCGCTACAGGCCGCGCGAGGGGCGGCCATATTGAAAAACGGCACGCCGCCGCGCAAACTTGATGCGGGGAGCGCATCGACAAAGACAGCGACATGGCGAAGCTAGAGGTGCTGATCCGGACGGCGATGGAAGCCGACGCGCCTGATATCGCGCAGATCCACATGGCATCGTGGCGGGACGCCTATCGCAGCGTCATTCCGGACGCGGTCATCGATGCCCGCACCGTCGAGGGCGCGACCGAAATGTGGCTCGCCAATCTGGCCAAGTTCCCGGAGAACCTCACCGTCGCCGAACTGCCGGACGGGCAGATCGCGGGCTTCTCCTGCGCCGGCCCCGTCACCAACGCCGAGCACAGCGCCCCCTACGAATTCGAGGTCTACGCCCTGCATGTCCGGCCCGATGTAAGGCAGCACGGCATAGGGGCGGCGTTGCTTCATCACGCGATGGCGCGCGCACGGGACCAACTCCACATGCGCTCTTTGATCGTGTGGACGCTGGAAGATCTGCGCCTTTCGCGACGCTTCTACGAGCGCGAAGGCGGCAAGGTGGTGAAGCATGGCCATTGGCAGGTCGGCGGCGTCGCGCTGCCGGAACTGGCTTACGGATGGAATTGGTGATCTCTCAGTTGCCGAGCGCTCGGCAAATTGCTTGGCGAAGTCCCGCGGCGAGATGCCGGTGTTGAACAGCTCCCTGACCGGCTTCAGATCGCCGCCCAGACAGACCCGCACCCGGCTGTCGGGGTTCAGGCGCTTTACGACGAGCTTCCCTCTGTGGTCCGCATCCGTCAGCGCCTCGATGTCGACTCCGACCATCACGAACCGGTCGGGAAACAGGCTGGCCAACAATGCGATGCTGTCATGTGGAAAACAACCGTCGATGCCGTCCCATTCCATGTAACGCGCCATGTAGAATTCATGCGCCGGAATGAGAATATCCGCGACCGGGCCGAATTTCTTCAAAGCCGCAAGCTGTCCCCGCTCGAATACGACCTTGCGGCATATATCCAGCGGGACGACGGTGATCTGAGCGCCCGAGGCAATGACGTCGTTGAACGCGACCGGATCGCAATACAGGTTGAATTCCGCTGATTGGGTGATGTTGCCGGTATCGAAGACACTCCCGGCCATCAGCGTCACATCTTCGATCTTCGCCAGGCCGATCGCTTCGATCAATCGAGGGATGTTGGTCGCCGGTCCGATGCCCAGCAACCTGAATGTCTGCGCTGTGGGCAATATGCGCAGTCTTGCCAGAAGCGTTTCGAGCGGAGCGGCATGGACCTGGTGCGCCGGCATGCCCGCGGTCACCCCGCCAAGCCCGTCAGAGCCATGCACGTTCGTGGCGTCGGTGGTGAAGCCGTCCAGCGCCTGCGCCGCACCCTCCCAGACAACGGCTTCCGCCAAACCGGTCCGGCTTGCGATCAGCGAAAGATTTTGCGTCGCCTGTTGGACCGGAACATTCCCGAAAACGCTGGTGAGTATGATGTCGCGCGGCTCGACCCATTGTGCCGCCAAGGCGATGGCGAGCGCATCATCGACGCCGCCATCGCTGTCGATGAGCAATGTTACGTTCTGGCGTTCGGCGTCCGGCATTGGCGGCGTGCCTCAGCATGGTTTCGAATTCGTGCCGCGCGGCTCTTGCGGCGCATCAGGCGCGCTCATGAGGATGGCTTCGAATCGCCGCCGCGCGCGATGATCGCGAAGCGGTCGGCCAATTCGGCGAGCGCGACATTGTGCACGACATCGGCGCGGATCACGCCGCCGGTCCCGTCCGGCAGGTCGCGCGTGGCGCAAGCTTCGGCATCGATGGTCACGCGGTAGCCCAGGTCGAGCGCGGCGCGCGCGGTCGAGCTGATGCACATATGCGTCATGAAGCCCGCGAGGATGACGTTCTTGCGGCCGGCATTTTCGAGCAATGCGTGCAGGTTCGTGCCCGCAAATGCGTTGGGCAGGGATTTTTCGACGATCGCCTCTCCGGAGAGCGGCGCGAGTTCGGCGGCGATTTGCCCCCGCTCGGCATCGCGGTCGAACATGCCTCCCTGACGGCCCTTATGCGCGACATGGATGACGGGCGAGCCGCTTTCGCGCGCCTTGTGCAGGAGACGCGCCGCCGCGCCGGTTGCCGGTCCGAAACCCGTGACGGCAATCGGCCCGCTCCGATATTCCTCCTGAATATCGATCAGGACCAGCGTGGCGTCGCCGACGGCGGCCGGCGTCAGGTCGGCTCCGGCGAGTTCGAGAAGCGTCTTGGTTTCGGACATGAAGGCTCTCCTCGCGTAACGTTGCATCACCGCTAAGCAGAGTTCCCAAAAGTGGCCTTCCCGGTTTTGGCAAAAAACTCTGCGAAAGCATCAAATCTGAGCAGACATTCGTTGGGCAACCAAGGAATATCTGCTCAGTAAACGCCGGCCGGGCCGCGGGTGCCATTAACCCTTCGGATAATCCAGCCCGATCTCGCGGTAGCGTTCGGGGTCGTCGCCCCACTTCTCCCGCACCTTGACGAACAGGAACAGGTGCACCTTCACTCCCAGCGCCTCCTGCAACTCCGTGCGCGCGCTCATCGAGATCGCCTTGATCGTCGCGCCGCCCGCGCCGAGCACGATCTTCTTCTGGCTTTCGCGCTCGACGAACAGGGTCTGCTCGATGCGGGCGCTGCCGTCCTTCAGCGTTTTCCAGTCGGTGGTCTCGACGGTGGAGGCGTAGGGCAGTTCGTCATGCAGGCGCTGATAGATCTTCTCGCGCGTCACCTCGGCGGCCCAATGGCGCTGCGGCGCGTCGCTGATCTGGTCTTCGGGGTAAAGCCATGGCCCCGGCGGAACGAGGGCCGCCAGATAGGCCTTCAGATCCTTGACGCCGTCACCCGTCTCGGCCGAGATCATGAAGGTCTGGTGGAAATGGCCGAAGGACGCGCCCTGCTCGGCCAGCTTGAAAAGCTTGGGCCGATCCTCGCGGGGAATGCGGTCCACCTTATTCAGCGCCAGCGCGACCGGCATTTTGAGCTGCCTGGAGCCTTCCAGGATCGCCTCGGCCTCCTCTTCGATGCCCTTCGCGGCGTCGACAAGCACCACCACCGCATCCGCCTCGCGCGCGCCGCCCCAGGCGGCATCGACCATCGCCCGGTCGAGGCGCCGCTTCGGGCGGAAAATGCCGGGCGTGTCGACGAGAATGATCTGGCTCGCGCCGGAAAGCGCAATGCCGCGAATCTGCGCGCGGGTCGTCTGCACCTTATGCGAGACGATGGACACCTTCACGCCGACCAGCGCATTGGTGAGCGTCGATTTCCCCGCATTCGGCGCGCCGATGATGCTGACGAAGCCGCAGCGCGTTTCGCCGCCGCTCCCGCCGCCCTTGCCTTCAGGAATCGCGGCGTCGTCGGTCATCGCGCAACGTCCCAGACACCTTCGCGAATGAGCATCGCCGACGCGGCCGCCTGTTCGGCCGCGCGCCGCGACGCGCCCTTGCCTCGCGCCGGCTCGAACCCGTCGATACGGACTTCATAGACGAAGAGCGGCGCGTGATCCGGCCCAGAAGCGGCAATTTTCAGATAGCGCGGCAGTTTCGTCTCGCCGCCCCTGCCCTGCACCCATTCCTGCAGCGCCGTCTTGGCGTCGAGCGGGATGGACGCGACCTCGGCGGCGCGGCGCGCCCAGAAGCTGGCGACCACGGCCTTGACCGGCTCCCAGCCGCCGTCGAGATAGATGGCGCCGAGCAGCGCCTCGCAGCTATCGGCCAGGATGGTGCGCTTGCGCCGCCCGCCGGCCAGCGCTTCGCTGTCGCCCAGCTTGATATAGGGCCCCAGGTCCAGCTCGTCGGCGACGTCGGCGCAGGTTTCCTTGCGCACGAGACTGTTGAAGCGGCGCGCCAGATCGCCCTCGGCCGCTTGCGGAAAGGCCTGAAACAGATGCTCGGCCATGGCGAGCCCCAGCACGCGGTCGCCGAGAAATTCCAGGCGCTCGTAATTGGCGATGCCCTTTTGGCCATGCGCGGCGCTGGCATGCGTCAGCGCCTCATACAGAAGCATCATATTGTTGAAGCGGTAGCCGATCCGCTCCTGAAGTTTATTGAGATTGGGACGGCTGGCCACGGCCTCAGTCGATCAGGTTGAAGAAACGCGGCCAGCGGATCTCGATGGGCCAGCGCCAGGGCGCGAAGATGCTTGCCGTCTCGCCGATCGAGAAGAAGATGATGTCGGCCCGGCCGATCAGATTTTCGCGCGGCACGAAGCCGACGCCGCCATAGCCGCCATACGCGCCGAAGCGGCTGTCGGTGGAGTTGTCGCGATTGTCGCCCATCATGAAATAATGGCCGGCGGGCACTTCGAATACCGACGTGTCGTCGCCATCGGAGCCGGCGCGGCAGTCGAGCGTCGTGTGTTTGACGCCGTTCGGCAAGGTTTCCTCATAGCGCGCCACCTGGATGTCGCCGGTGCGGCGCACATTGCAGGTCGCGGCGGGGCCGGTGAAGTCCTCGACGCGGCGGCGCTCGACCGGCTGGCCGTTAATGTGCAACACGCCGCGGATCATCTGAATGCGGTCGCCGGGCAGGCCGATCACGCGCTTGATGTAATCGGTCGAATTGTCGCTCGGCAGCTTGAACACCGCGACGTCGCCACGCTTCGGCTCGGAGCCGAGGATGCGGCCGCTGAACAGGTTCGGGCTCCAGGGAAAGGAATATTTGCTGTAGCCATAGCTGAACTTCGACACGAACAGATAATCGCCCACGAGCAGCGTGGGGATCATCGAGCCCGAAGGTATATTGAAGGGCTGGTAAAGAAAAATCCGAACCATCAGCGCCAGGATAAGCGCGTGAATAATGACGCGAAGCGTGTCCATCAGGCTGCCGCCCTCAGAATCTTTTCCTTTGACATCAGCTTCGCTGCTCATCCGATTTTTGTCCCTGGTCCGCAAGAGCGACGACGCTCTCGTAGCACCTTAGCATCAACATGCTAAGGCAAATAAGCCCGCATCCGGACGGGCGCAAACGAAAAAGCGAGAAAACGCTTAATCTCGGACTGCCGATATGATCACGATGGCTTGTGCCAACGGGAAATCGTCGGTGATCGACACGTCGATCCGGGCCGTATGTCCCGGCGGAGTGATCGATACGAGCCGCCGGGCGGCGCCCCCGGTCAGCTCCATGGTCGGCTTGCCCGACTGCAAATTCACCACACCCATATCGCGCCAGAACACGCCGCCTGCAAGGCCGGTTCCGAGCGCCTTGGCGCAGGCCTCCTTGGCGGCGAAGCGTTTGGCGTAAGACGCGGCGCGCAACCGTCTCTGATCCGATTTCCGCCTCTCTATGCCGGTGAATATCCGGTCGAGGAAGCGGTCGCCATAGCGGTCGATGCTGCGCTCGATGCGCCTGATGTCGACGGTATCGTTGCCAAGGCCCAGGATCATGGCGCTACCGCTACAGTTTCGCCGCGAGCTGCGGCGTCCGCGCCGCTTCCATACGCGCCTTCATCTCGCGGACGGCCGCATGCAGGCCGGTGAATATCGCCTCGCCTACGATGAAGTGACCGATATTCAGCTCCACGAACTGAGGGATCGCGGCAATCGCTCCGACCGTATCGAAGGTGAGGCCGTGCCCGGCGTGAACCTCCAGCCCGAGACGGTCGGCGTGAGCCGCAGCTTCGGTCAGCCTTGCCAATTCTCTTTGCTGCTCCGCCTCATGGCCTTGCAATGCAGCTTCGCAATAACGGCCCGTATGCAGTTCCACGATGTCGGCTCCGGCGCGCGCGGCGGCTTCGATCTGCTCCGGCGCCGCATCGATGAACAGTGACACGCGAATGCCGCCTTGGCGCAGCCGCGCAATATAAGGCGTCAGATGGTTATGCTGACCCGCCACGTCGAGGCCGCCCTCCGTCGTCAGCTCCTCGCGGCGCTCCGGTACGAGGCAGCAGGCATGCGGCAGGAATTCGAGCGCGAGAGCAAACATCTCTGCGGTGGCGGCCATCTCCAGATTGAGCGGGTGACGCAGTGCGGTTTTGAGGCGCGCGATGTCGTCGTCCCTGATATGACGCCGGTCCTCACGCAGATGCGCGGTGATGCCGTCCGCTCCCGCCTCGATCGCGAGTTCGGCCGCACGCAGCGGATCGGGATGGGTGCCGCCGCGCGCATTCCTGACGGTCGCCACATGGTCGATATTCATGCCGAGGCGTAACGGCCGCATGGCAAATCAGCTCCCAGCCGCCGTAGCTGCGTTCAGCCTCACCCGCTTGCGGGCCTGGGAGATCAGCCGGTGCACGCCCACATAAGCCGTCGCCGCCGCGAAGCCGCCGAGCGGCAACGAACCGACGGCCATCGGCTTGACGATGGGCCACAGACTTTCCGCCGCCGTGGCAATGGCGCCCGGCGAACCGCTCATGAAGCCATCGCCCAGCGCCCCGGCCTTACCGCGCAGATCGACCAGCTGGGCGCTCGCCGTTCCCCCGAGCAGCACATTGCCCAGATTGAAGGTGGCGAACCAGATCACGGGATAGGTGAGCGGATTGCCGACGAAAGAGGCGAGAAACGACGCAAACACGCTCCCGCGCAGCACCACGGCGAGCATGCCGGCGAGAATGAGCTGCACGCCGAGAAACGGCGTGAAAACCGCGAAGACGCCGGCGGCGCAGCCAAGTGCGATCCTGTGAGGCGACGACGGCAAGCGCTTCAGCCGCAACAGAATATAGCGCGCGGACCGGCTCCAGCTCCGTTTGGGCCAGAGCGCGAGCCGCAGACGTTCGACAAGACCCGGAACTCGCCTGCTCGTAAATAGCATTGTTGTCCCTCAGGATCGCTCATGGCCGCCCGAAAACGGGTTGGCGGCAACCGATCCTGGCTGTGAAACCAGATTATTGCAGTGCACTTACGCCACATTTAGCGCATTTGCACTGCAAAAACGAAAACGCCGGGGACAATCCCCCAGCAGGGTTACGAATAATATCGGCCCGAATTACGTGCAATTCGCGGCAGCATTCAATGAGACGTAAGCATACCACCGTCCGGTTCAAGTCCGAAGGCCGGTGGATAGTCAACGGATCCGCGCTGCCCGGCGAGCGCGCCGGGGGTTAATTCCAGCGCCATGAAGGCCTCACCGGCGAAGGGGCTTGCCAGCGTCGCGGCGGCTCGCGCGGAAAATCCGAAGCGCGGGTAGAAGCCGGGATGGCCGAGCACGATAATCGCATCCGCGCCGATCTGCCGCGCCGCTTCGATCGCCGCTTTGACGAGCCGCGAGCCCGTTCCCTGGCGCTGACGGGCGGGCGCGACGGCCATCGGCGCGAGAGCCAGGCCGCGCAGCGGGCGTCCATCCATTTCGAGGCCGAGCCAGCTCAAGAGGATGTGACCGATGATCAGCCCGTCTTCCTCGGCCACCAGGGAGGCGGCAACGAGACCGTCCGTGTGGAGCTTGTCGATCAGCTCGGGCTCGCCGTCGCCGCCGAATGCATCGCGGTTGAGCCGGAGGATGGCGGGGCGATCCTGCGGCCGCTCGTCGCGGATGAGCATGGCTGCCGCAGCGGGTTTGGCCGGCGTGCCCGCTTCTGCGACGGCTCTTTGCCGCAGCTCGCGGCGGATGATCTTTCCAGTCGTCGTCAGCGGCAGGCTGTCGAGGAACGCGACCTCGCGCGGATATTCATGGGCGGCAAGACGGGCCTTCACATGCTCGGCCAGTTCGCGCGCCAGATCGTCGGAGGGCGTGCAGCCCGCCTTCAGCACCACATAGGCCTTGACGATCTCGCCGCGCAGCGCATCCGGCTTGCCGACCGCCGCCGCCATCTCGACCGCCGGATGCCGCATCAGGCAATCCTCGATCTCGCCCGGGCCGATCCGGTAGCCGGCCGACGAGATCACATCATCGTCGCGGCCGATGAAACGGATGCGCCCATCCGGCTCGCGCGCGCCCTGATCGCCGGTGATCAGCCAGTCGCCGAGGAATTTGCGCCGCGTCGCCTCTTCATCCGCCCAATAGCCGAGCATCATCACCGGATCGGGGCGCCGCACAGCGATCATGCCTTGCACCCCGTCCGGCGCCGGCTGGCCGTCCGCGTCGATCACCGCCAGATCGTGGCCCGGCACCGGCTGCCCCATCACGCCGGGCACCGCGTCCATGATCGCCGCGCAGGAGGAGACGATCATGTTGCATTCCGTCTGGCCGTAAAATTCGTTGATGGTGACGCCGAGCACCTCGCGGCCCCAGGATAGCAGCTCCGCACCCACCGTCTCGCCGCCGCTGGCGACGCTGCGCATGTCGACCTGCTTGCCGCTACCCGGTCCGGCGACGGCGCGCATCATCTTCAGCGCGGTCGGCGGCAGGAAGGCGTTGCGGATGCCGTATTCGCGGATCAGCTCGAAGGCCGCCTCGCCGGTGAATTTCGGGAAGCGCTTGGCCACCACCGGTACGCCGAGATGCAGCGCCGGCAGGAGAACGTCGAGCAGGCCGCCGATCCACGCCCAATCGGCCGGCGTCCAGATCCGGTCGCCCTCCTGCCCCAGGAAATCATGGCTCATCTCGACGCCGGGCAGATGGCCAAGCAATACGCGATGGGCGTGCAGCGCGCCTTTCGGCAGGCCGGTCGTGCCTGACGTGTAGATGATCAGCGCCGGATCGTCGGCGCGCGTTCGCACAGGATCGAACGCGACGGGATGCTGAATGCGGTTAGCGTGAAAATCGAGCGCGCCGTCCGTCTCGCCTTCAATATTGAAGACGTGCTTCAGCGCGGGCAGACGCTCGCGCAACCCCGCCAGCTTGGCTGCGCCTTCGCGAATTGGTGATGACAGCGGCGGCACCGGAATCAGCCAGCCGGTGCTCCAGCGCTTCCGCACCGAACAAGGTGAAAAGCGGAATGGCGATCGCACCCATCTTGTAGATCGCGATATGGCCGTAAGCCGTCTCGGGCCCCTGCGGCAGCAGGATGCCGACCCGGTCGCCACGCTGCACGCCGTGGGCACGAAGCAGATTGGCCGTCTGGTTCGACAGCTCCCGGAGTATGCCGTAGCTGCAGTAGAATCCTTCCAACCCGTCCCGAACGTAATCGGCATCGATCAGAGCCACACGATCCTCATCGATGTCGGCCCAGCGGTCGCAGACATCGACGCCGATATTGTAGAATTCCGGGATGTCCCAGCGGAAGCGGCTGCGCAGCTCCTCGTAGCTCGATGCGCGCGGCAGCATGGGCGCCTCCTATTTCATGCTGCGGCTGCCCGGCTTTACGGCTTCGATCGCCGCGAGTTCCGGCGGGAGGGCGTCCGCCGGATAGTTCTTGATGTCGAGCGTGAGAAGCGGCGTCAGCGGCACGCCCAGATCGGCGGCGCCTCCCGAGCGGTCGACGAGACACGCCGCCGCGACGGTCACGCCGCCTTCATCCGCGATCGCCTTGATGCATTCGCGCGAGGAGAGGCCGGTCGTCACGACATCCTCCATCATCAGAACGCGCGCGCCGCGCGTGATGGTGAAGCCGCGCCGAAGCTGGAAGCGGCCTTCGACGCGCTCGAAAAAGATCGCCGGCAGCCCGAGCTGCCTTGCCAATTCGTAGCCGACCACCACTCCCCCCATGGCGGGCGACGCGACGATGGCGAACGGCCCGGCGCCGGTATCGCGGATTTTGTCGGCCAGCGCCGCGCACAGCCTTTCGCCGCGCGCCGGCTCCATCATCACCCGCGCGCATTGCAGGTATGTGCTGCTCCGGAATCCGGATGTCAGAATGAAATGGCCGGTCAGCAGCGCGCCGGCTTCACGGAATTCCTGGAGGACTTCGTCTTCGGTCATCGTTAGGTTTTAGGCGCGAGCGGCGCAAAGGGCAAGCGGGCGCCAAGCCTCAATCCCTTAGGCGCGCCAGCGAGGCGAACGGCCCGCGATGGTCATTCACCGACAGACAGCAGCGCATCGCGGCCTTGCAGCTTCAACACCGCGGCGGTCGCCCCCTTGCGCTGCTCGGCGAGGCGCGTCAGGCGCTTAAGGTCGGCAGAGCCCTGCGCCAGCGCCAGCGCGTCCTGCGCACCGCAAACGCCGGCGTTCGAAGTGAGGCTGACGACATTGCCGGCGAGCTGGTTGAACGTGCCGAGCTTGCCGAGCTGAACGCCCGAACTCAGCGCGCCGACGAGCTGCGGCAGCTTCTCGGTGACGAGCGGCCAGCTCAGATCGGGATGCCACGTGTCCCAGCCGATGCCGGGCAGCGAATCCCACCAGCTGAATTGCGGCACCGCCTTGAGGACGGCCTCGGTGTCCAGCCCGCTGGCCAGCGCATCGGTCAGTTCGCGGCGGAGAGCCGGAGACAGCCGCTGCGCCTTCGCCAAACCCTTGATCATGGATGTGGCGGCGTGGAAGGGAAGGAGGGCCGTCGAAACGATGCCGACCGTTGCGAGGCCGATCACCAGCGGGTCGGTCGGCCGGCCATTGCGGTAATTGCCGGCCTGATTATAGAGGTCGCGCACATCGCCGATGCTCAGCAGGTCGCCAAGCTGCCCTCCGGCGAAGGATTTGAAGCTCGAACATTTGCCGTCCCACAGCCCTTGCACCAGCCGCTCGACGGGGGCGGTGAAGCCGCCGGTTTCGCGGTCGTAACGCTCACGGAGGGCGGGATCGACGGCGATATTCTCCTGCTTCGCCAGCTCTATGAAACTGTCGGCCAGATGCTTGTCCCTATTGTCGAGCGCGGACTTCAGCTCGGCATTGATGCGTTCGGGGGTGAGCATGGAACGGAAATTGCGTGTCGCGACCGAGGCCGCATCCTGGGCGGCGAACAGCCATTGCCTCGGGCGCCCAGTCCTCGGGCAGCAGCAGAAGCCCCGCCGAGGCAATCACGGCAACGATCGCGCCAATACGCAAAACATAACGCACGGAAATATTCCCCAGCACCGAACGGTTGTCTCTGAAGAAGTGAACGGAAAACAGGAAGAGAAGCGATGTTCAACGTGACGTCTTTAGTCGCACGTCGCGGACGCTCAGGCAACCGCCCGCGGAGCCATCAGCTCATCACACGCTCAACCGCATTCACCGCCGTCAGCCCGCGCAGGCCGGCGAGAATGTCGCGCAGATGCTTCACGTCCCAGACTTCGACGTCGATCAGCATGTCGGTGAAGTCCTCGCGGCGGCCGACCATCTGCAGCTTGTCGATATTGCCCTTGGCCTCGCCGATGAGGCTGGCGATCTTCGCCAGTGAGCCCGGCTCGTTGATCGCGGTTACCTTGATCTGCGCCGGGAAGCGTTCATGCGCGCCTTCGTCGATGTCCCAGGTGACGTCGATCCAGCGGTCCATATGGTCGAAATAATCTTTCAGCTTGGGCGAATGGATGGGGTAGATGGTGATGCCTTCGCCCGGCTCCAGAATGCCGACGATGCGCTCGCCCGGAATGGCGCCGCCCGCCGCGAAGCTGATCGGCAAATCGCTCCGCGCGCCGCGAATGGGGACGCCGTTCATGCCGTGAACGCCATTGGCCGCATGGTGCTCCGGCACGCTGCCGGGCCAGCGGAACCGCAGATTGGCGACGCGGCGAAGATTGAACCAGCCGTCATCCGACCGCTTGATGGCCTTGCGCTTGGGCACATCGGGAAGGATGACGTCCGGGAAAACCGCCTTGAAGACTTCCGCCGCCGTCAGCTCGCCGCGACCGACATGGGCGAGTACGTCATCGAGCGTTTTTTGCGGCAGCCTGGACAGCGCGCCCGCAATGATCTCGTCGGAATAAGGCTTTTCGTGGTGAAGAAAGGTCGCCTTCAGGATATCGCGGCCGAGGCTGTTATATTGCTTGCGCATCGCCTCCCGCGTCGCGCGCCGGATCGCCGAACGTGCCTTGCCGGTGACGACGATGTTCTGCCAGGCGGGCGGCGGCGTCTGCGCCTCGGAGGTGATGATCACCACCTCGTCGCCGTTTTTCAGCTCGCTGATCAGCGGCATGTGGCGGCCGTTCACCTTCGCGCCGACGCAGCTATGGCCGATCTTGGTGTGCACCGCATAGGCGAAGTCGATCGGCGTCGAGCCGCGCGGCAGAGCGATCAGCCTGCCTTTCGGCGTGAAGCAGAACACCTGGTCCTGGAACAGCTCCAGCTTGGTGTGTTCGAGGAATTCTTCCGGATTGTCGCCTTCGAGCAGATTGTCGACGAGCCGGCGCAGCCATTGATAGGGCGTGGCGTCTTCGGTGGAGCCATTGCGGATCGACCGATTTGGCGAAACGACGCCGTCCTTGTAGATGGCATGCGCCGCGACGCCGAATTCGGCGATCTCGTCCATCAGCTTGGTGCGGATCTGCAACTCGACGCGCTGATGGCCGGGGCCGACGATGGTGGTGTGGATCGACTGGTAGCTATTGTATTTCGGCGTCGAGATATAGTCCTTGAAGCGCCCGGGCACCGTCCGCCAGTTCATGTGGACCGCACCTAGCACCCGGTAGCAATCCTCAACGCTCTCGACGACAATGCGGAAGCCGTAAATGTCGGAGAGCTGTTCGAGGGAAATCTGCTTGTTCTCCATCTTGCGCCAGATGGAATAGGCCTTCTTCTCCCGGTTCGACACCTTGCCGACGATCTTGTGATCGCTGAGCTTGGCGCCAAGCTCCTTTTCGATGCCGTCGATGACGACCTTATTGCGCTGGCGGAGAAGCGCGAGTTGCCCGGTCAGCGTTTCATAAGCCTGGGTATGCAGCCATTTGAAGGCGAGTTCTTCCAACTCGTCCTTCATGTCCTGGATGCCCATGCGCCCGGCGAGCGGGGCATAGATGTCCAAGGTCTCCTGCGCGCTGCGGCGGCGGCTTTCCGGCTTCTTGTGCTCCAGCGTACGCATATTGTGGAGCCGGTCGGCCAGCTTCACGAGCAGCACGCGGATGTCGCTGGAAATGGCGATCAGCAGCTTGCGGAAATTCTCCGCCTGCTCGGCGCGCTTGCTGACCAGATTGAGCTTGTCGATCTTGGTCAGGCCGTCGACGAGCGCACCGATTTCCTTGCCGAACAGCTCGTCGATTTCGGCCTTGGTGGTGTCGGTGTCCTCGATCGTGTCGTGCAGCAGGGCCGTGGCGATGGTCGCGCTGTCCAGCTCGAACTCGGTCAGGATCGCCGCGACTTCGAGCGGATGCGAAAAATACGGGTCGCCCGAGGCGCGCTTCTGATGGCCGTGCGCCTTCATCGCATAGACATAGGCGCGATTCAGCAGCGCCTCGTCCGCATCCGGATCGTAGCTGAGAACCTTCTCAACAAGCTCAAATTGCCGCATCATGACGGGATGCCCTGACCCGCCTCTCGCTGAAGGGCGGACGCATCCGCCCCTCTCTTAGCGTGAACGGTTATTCTGGTGCTGATCGGACGGGATGCTGCGCTCCATCCCGCGTAAAAGCTCTTCCTCGGTGATGCGGTCGATCACCAGATCGCTACCCGGATCGTCGCGGCCCAGCTGCGGTCGGTCGGATGAGCCGGACAGCAGCGGCACCGCGTCGGGCTCGGGCTCGTCCACTTCCACATAGCGCTGCATGGAGTGGATGAGGTCTTCCTTCATGTCCTCGGGCGAAATCGTGCGTTCGGCGATTTCGCGCAGGGCAACGACCGGATTTTTGTCGTTTTCCCGTTCGATGGTGATCGGCGAGCCGGCGGAGATCGAGCGGGCGCGATGCGCCGCGAGCAGGACCAGCTCAAACCGGTTCGGAACCTTATCGACGCAATCTTCGACCGTCACGCGAGCCATGGCGGAGGTGCCCTTTTGTTTGTAAGGAAAATGTCCTTCTCTTAGTACCCATTTTTTTCTTCTAGTGCAAGCTTCGGAGATTTTCTAAAGGGTATTGTCCGCAAGCGTGTCGATGATTCTCCCCATATTCTGGAATCGCAGTCGCGTCAGGAGTTGCGCCGCATGCAACCCGCTGACGGGATGGTGCCAATGTGGCGCGACATCTAGTAGCGGTTGTAGAACAAATGCCCGCGTTTCCATTCGGGGATGTGGAAGAATCAGGGAAAAGCGTTTACATTTAAAAAATTGCGTATCGCGTTGCGACCAATTTAAGATTTGCCTGTTGTAGTCTATAATATCGATGTCAAGTGCGCGCGGCCCCCAATGCTCGGAGGAACCTCGCCCCGCTCTTGCCTCGATTTTTTTTACGATTGACAGCAGCGCGTCCGCTGGCAGTGAAGTCCTGATAGCGGCGGCCGCATTTGTGAATACAGGTTGGTCGACGGGTCCGTAGGGTAAGGTCCGATAGAGGCGCGAACGGCGCAGGATAACCACTCCGCGGCTTTCTAGCTCTCGCAAAGCCTGTAGAATTGTAGTATGTGAATCTCCCCACCGACTGATTACATTGGAACCTAAGCTAATGATAATCATTGCGAACTTCGTGGTAACCAGTAGGTTTTTATATCGAGAATAAACCCCGCGCGCCGGGGGCAGCTGCTGGAAGACGGGAAATGGTTTTGAAGACGTTGGTCTCGGATCACCCGCTTCTCAGAAAGGGCCATATGCAAATGAATTTTTATCCCTCGGAACGAATAGCGCTCTTCATCGATGGCGCCAATCTCTACGCGACCGCGAAGGCGTTGGGTTTCGACATTGATTACAAGAGGTTGCTCACGCTGTTCCGATCCAAAGGGCGTCTTCTACGCGCCTTGTACTATACCGCGCTGGCGGAGGATCAGGAATATTCCTCGATCCGGCCTTTGATCGACTGGCTCGACTATAATGGCTACACCATGGTCACCAAGCCGACGAAGGAGTTCACCGACAGCTCCGGCCGGCGCAAGATCAAGGGCAATATGGACATCGAGCTGACCGTCGATGCCATGGAACTGGCCGAACATCTCGATCATATCGTGCTGTTCTCCGGCGACGGAGATTTCCGCACACTGGTGGAAGCGCTGCAGCATAAGGGCAAGCGCGTCAGTGTCGTGTCGACGATGAACACGCAGCCGCCGATGGTGTCGGACGATCTGCGCCGTCAGGCGGATCAGTTCGTCGATCTCTCCGACATGGAGGAATTGGTGTGCCGGACGAGTTCCGATCATCATTCGCGCGGCGATAGCGGGCGCGGCGGGCAGTCCACGGCGCAATACAGCAATGCCGATTCTGACGATTTCGCCGACGCCTGAGCATTCGTTCCGGCTCGCCGATAAGTGCAAAAACCCCGGACACGCCTATGCGTGTACCGGGGTTTTTCGCGTGCGCCGACGCGAAGGCGGAGCGCGGGCGCTCGCCAGCATCAGAAACCGGTGTTCACTTTTGCGGATCATGCCCTGCCGGTTTGACGGCGCCATCCGGTTCGGTTAGCACTCCGGCGCATGGATCAACCGACAATCGCCGAGGAACCGAGCAGCGACTGCACCTACTGCCCGAGGCTGGCCGCTTTCCGGGACGCAAACCGCGCCGCCTTTCCGGATTGGTTCAACGCGCCGGTTCCGTCCTTCGGCGATGACAGCGCCCGCTTGCTGATCGTCGGCCTCGCCCCCGGGCTTCGCGGCGCCAATCGCACCGGCCGCCCGTTCACCGGCGATCATGCCGGAATTCTGCTCTACGCCACGCTGGCAAAATTCGGCTTCGCATCCGGCGAATATGCCGCCTCGCCCGAGGACGGCTTGCGGCTCGAAGATTGCATGATCACCAATGCGGTGCGCTGCGTGCCGCCCGCGAACAAGCCGGAGACCGCCGAAATCAGCACATGCCGGCAGTTCCTCACGCAGCGGATTGCTGTTTTGCCCAATCTGAGGGCAATCCTGGTGCTGGGCCGGATCGCGCATGACACGGTGCTGCGGGCCTTAGGCCTTAGAATCGCTGCGTTTCCATTTGCTCACGGCGCGGTTCACGTCTTGCCGGGCGGCCGCGTGAGCCTGTTCGACAGCTATCATTGCTCTCGCTACAACACCAATACCGGCATGCTGACTCCCGAAATGTTCGAGGCCGTTTTCAAGAAAGCCCGAACATATCTTGATCAAATATCGAGCAGCAATGTAGACTAGTTGGCCTTATTTGACCTCTTCGCGTTTCGTGGATCGAATTTTGGCCAAGAGAACAGTAAATGCTTGAAATCTCAACTGCAAAAGTCGCACATGTAATCATCCGGGCACGTGAGTATGACGCCAAGGTGGGCACCTGGGAGAATTCATTGAGCAGCGGCTTTCGCGAGGATGACAGCAATTCAATTCTGGAGAATTTCGCCACCGACGCCACGCGCAGTGAACTGGCCGAGTTCATCGGCGGCCTCAATGACGACGAGCAGGCCAGCCTCGTCGCGCTTGCATGGCTGGGGCGCGGCTCCTTCGCCCCGGAGGAGTTGGACGACGCGATCGAGACCGCCAAATCGGAGAAGGTCAACAAGACCGAGGATTACCTGCTCGGCATACCTCTGCTCGGCGATTATCTGGAGGAGGGCCTGGACAAGCTCGGCTTTTCGGTCGAGGACGCCGAGAAGGGCATTCTTTAGTGCTTGATGGAGCCGGGCCTCCGCGGCAGCGCTTGAGCATAATACCCCCGAGCAAGCGGCGCGTCAAGGCATGCTCCAACGGGTCAGCCGCGGTCGCGCAGCACGCGGGCTTTCTGCCGGTCCCAGTCCCGCGTCTTCTCGGCTTGGCGCTTATCGTGCAGCTTGCGGCCTTTCGCCAGCGCCAGCTCCATTTTCGCGCGGCCCCGGTCGTTGAAATAGAGTTTTAGCGGCACCAGCGTCATGCCCTCGCGCTGCACGCCGATGATCAGCTTGGCGATCTCTTTCTTGTGCAGCAGCAGTTTGCGCGGCCGCTTTTCCTCATGATTGTACCGGTTGGCCTCCGCATAGCCGGGGATATAGGCGTTGATCAGGTAGATTTCCCCGCCCTCCGCCGTCGCGTAGGACTCGGCGATGTTCGACTTGCCCGCGCGCAGCGACTTCACCTCCGAGCCGGCCAGCACGATGCCCGCCTCGAATACGTCGAGGATGTCGTAGGAGTACCGCGCCTTGCGGTTCTCCGCGACGATCTTGCGCGGCGGCTGGTTTTTCGCGGCCATCATGACTTCCTAGCGATACGCCCGAAAGATTCCCCGGTCGGCATGAACGGCGCCCATGCTCGTTTCGATGCGATTAAAGCCGACGTCTCTCAGCATTGCTTCCACACAAGACGGATTTGGTCCCCACCAGTTGGAATGATCTCCTCCGAGCTCGCAGCCCGGGTAGAAGATCATCGCAGGTTCGGAAACGTCAAGTGCGTCGATATGCGTTTCGACGATAAGGCACCCTTTTGCCAGCTTGGCTATTTGTTCCAGCACTGCAAACGGATTTCGCAAATGGTAGAAGACACCGGCGAATAGCACGATTTCGAACTCGCCGACGCTATCGACAGTCAACTGATCCAGGTCGATATCTTGCACCTCAATCGACGGTGCGAGATGTTTCCGCATCAGCTCGAATGCGCCTCGGTTGCCCCAGCATTGATCCGACCACGCGAAATGGTCTGTTGCCAACACGCGCCTCGCGCCACGCCGGTAGGCTTCCAGAGAGTTATATCCATCCCAGCAGCCGACGTCCAAAAAGCTGCGGCCTTTCACGAGATCTCCGGCAAAATAGACATCGGCTTGCGCTCGCAAATGGCGCAGTTTGCAGGCGCCCCGACTGCGCACGCCATCGCCGAAATCGATCTCGTGATGCCACTGAAATGTGTCCACTTCCCGCTGAAGAGCGGTCCCTTCACTTGAAATGGAAGGGGACTTCATAAAAAGCGACATCAAATATCTCCGGTTGCAATGCTGCGCGGATGAAACTGTCGCTTAGTACAGGGGCGGAACACATGATTGCAAGCCAAGCTGGCCTGCACGACCTATGCGCAGCCGTCTTTTCCAGCTTTTATTATTCGATGCGCTTAGCCTGAAGAGTGAGAGCCAGAATGTGGTCCCGCGCTCCATCTCCTTGGCTTTATGCGCTCGCGGCCTCGGCCAGCAGCAGCCCGGATTGCCGCAACGCATCCTCGACCACGCGCTGGCTGCTTGCCGCCAAGGGGCTGAGCGGCAGCCGGACATCGGCGCGGCAAAGGCCGAGCCGCTCGGCCGCATATTTGACCGGCCCCGGATTGCTTTCGACGAACAGGGCGTCATGCAGCACCATCAGTTGGTCCTGAATGCGCAAAGCGCGCGCATAGTCGCCTTCGAGGCACGCGTTCTGGAACTCGGCGCATTGCGCGGGCGCGACATTCGCCGTCACCGAGATGCAGCCATGCCCGCCATGCGCCATGAAGCCGAGCGCCGTCGCATCCTCACCGGAGAGCTGGCAGAAACCGTCGCCCATCGCGCGCGCGCTGCTGGCTGACCCGCGCCATATTGGCCGTCGCGTCCTTCACACCGGCAATATTGGGCAGCGCGAACAGCCGCGCCATGGTCGCGACGCTCATGTCGATGACGCAGCGGCCCGGAATATTGTAGATGATGATCGGCAGGGCAACGGCATCGTTGATCGCCTTGAAATGCCGGTAAAGCCCTTCCTGGGTGGGCTTGTTGTAGTAGGGCGTGACGACGAGCACAGCGTTAGCGCCGGCGGACTTGGCAAATCTCGCCAGCTCGACAGCCTCGGCGGTGCTGTTCGACCCGGCGCCGGCGATCACCGGCACCCGGCCCGCCGCCTGCTCGATGCACAGTTTGACGACGCGCTGATGCTCGTCATGCGAAAGCGTGGGCGATTCCCCCGTCGTGCCGACCGGCACCAGACCGTGCGTTCCCGACCGGATCTGGAATTCGACAAGCTTGCGAAAGGCGTCTTCGTCGAAGGCGCCATTATGAAATGGCGTGATGAGCGCGGTAAACGATCCCTTGAACATGAGAAGAGAACCCCTCGAATCGAATTCAAGCCGCCATGGCGGCGCCTCAGAATTAATCTATGCAAACCATAGTGATTTCCATAGGCACCGGCAAGCTGCCGCTCTGGTCCGGACATGAAGCGGCAGCCGGCAACGAAGCGTTAACCGTTTTCGCCCTTTTCTGGACGAATATGTACCTGACGATAAGACGTGCCAGTTTGGCATGAAAACGCTATGATATAGTCAATGTTGACGTTCAGGCCCTGCGGGACGGCGCCCGCTTCAAAAACGCCAGGAACGCCAATGAGGGACAGTGCAGCTCATCTTGCTCATGAGTAAAAACATCAACCGCGCGTCGCTGGTCAAATCTGGCCTGACGATCCTTACGGCCGTTTCCATCTGCATCGCTACTTTAGCTGTGCTGCGCCCCTGGATCGGCGGCGTCACGCATAATGCGCAATTCCTTCGCCATCCGGTCGGCGAAGCCATTGAGCAGCAAGCGGAAACGGTTACGACCGTCGCCAAGCGCAAGGCAAAACCAGCGCGGCGCGAAGCCAGGAAGCGGAATCGGAAGCCCGAGCAGGTTCCGCTGCCCGATAAGCAGGACCCCGTCCCTCTTCCCCTGAAGCGGAATGCCGTCGAGCAGGCAGCCGTTGGGACGTCCTCAACGGAAGCAAAGGCCGAAACCGCGGCAATGGCTGCGATGCCCGCGCCGGAGGGGCGGATGTCGAAGGCGGAGGGCGACGCGGCTCTGGCCCCGCTGCTGAACTACAGCGTTTCGGACACCGACATCGCCAATTTGAAGGATTTCATCAAGCAGGGCGCCAATGGCGATTTCGGCGATGCCCGCACAGCGATGCAGAAGATCACCGATCCGGCGGTCAAGAAATTCGCGCTCTGGTATTCCTATCGCACCGAGGCGCCGGATACGACGCCCGAGCAAATCTCTGCTTTCCTTGACGACAATCCGCTCTGGCCGAGCCGTAATGCTCTGGCGGAAAGCGTCGAGGACGCCGTGTTCTGGCGCGAAGGCGAACCGCGCAAGGTCCTTGACCATTTCCAGGAGCGGCGCCCCGCCAGCGGTACCGGAAAGGCCGCTCTCGGCAGCGCGTTGGTTGCCATCGGCCGCACCGATGAAGGCAACGCCCTCCTCCGCGAAGCCTGGCGCCGGCACCTGCTGACGCCCGCGATCGAGAAACGGCTGCGCAAGGAACACAAGACCCTGCTTGGCCCGGAGGATCATCTGGCCAGGGCCGACTATCTGCTTGCCCTGGACAATAAGAGCCGATTGGGCGCGGTGAACCGGATTCTGCCGCTGGTCGACAAGGAGCGGCGGCCGTCGATCAAAGCCCGCATCGCGGTCGTCGAGCGCTCCAAGCGCGCCGGATCTCTGCTGAGCAAGCTCGACAAGCGCGACAGGCACGAGCCGGGCGTGCTGCTCGCCCGCATTCAATGGCTGCGGCGCGCGGATAAGGACAAGCAGGCATGGAGCCTGTTGCGGTCCGCGCCGAAATCGGCGGAGACGCTGATCGAACCGAAGCAGTGGTGGGTGGAGCGCGATGCCCAAATACGCACCGCCCTGAACGACGGCAATCCGAAAACCGCCTATGCGCTCGCCAAGGATCATGGCGGCGAACTGGAGGAGGAGGATCTGAGCGACGCCGAATTTCTGGCGGGCTGGATCGCGTTCCGCTTCCTCGACCAGACCGACGCGGCGCACAAGCATTTTCTGGCTTCCGCGGCCGCCGGCGGCCTGCCGAAACGGCGCTCGCGCGCCAGCTACTGGCTGGGCCGCACGGAACTCGCCTTGCGCAATGAGCGGGCCGCGACCGCCCGGTTCGCCGATGCCGCGCAGCACGGTCACACATTTTACGGGCAGCTCGCCCATCAGATGGTCGCGGCGGCCGATGCCAAAGCCGCGCTGCGGACCTTCGTGCCGCCGACCGCGCTCGAAATCGAGGCGTTCGCCAAGCTCGATGTCATGAAAGCGATCATGATCGCGCAAAAGGCCAAGCTCGAACTCATTGATGCCGGTGTTTCTCTTTGATCTGGCCCGCAATCTGGACAGCGCGCCGGACATAACGCTGCTTTGCGAGTTGGCGATCCGCGTCGCGCCGCGTCACCATGCGCTGAGAATGGCCAAGATCGCGATGAATCGAAGCTTCGCCGTCGAGTACTACGCCTATCCGGGCGCGTTGCCGGAGTTCAAGACGCTCGGCGATGAAAAGGACATCGAACCCGCCCTGCTGCATGCGCTGACCCGCCAGGAAAGCGAGTTCAACCCGAAGACGGTGAGCGGCGCCGGGGCCGTCGGGCTGATGCAGCTGCTGCCGTCGACCGCAAAGGAGGTCGCCCGCACCTTCGACGTCAAATTCGAGAAGGACAAGCTCATCAGCGATCCGGGCTATAATGTCTCGCTGGGCACGGCGTTTCTTTATCAGCTGATCCGCAACTATGACGGTTCTTATGTGATGGCGCTCGCCGGATATAATGCCGGGCCGGGGCGGGTGCGCCAATGGGTGCGCCAGTTCGGCGATCCGCGCGATAAGACCGTCGACCCGATCGACTGGATCG
This sequence comes from uncultured Alphaproteobacteria bacterium, assembly GCA_963842775.1. Taxonomy (GTDB): domain Bacteria; phylum Pseudomonadota; class Alphaproteobacteria; order Rhizobiales; family Rhodomicrobiaceae; genus R-RK-3. The sequence continues at coordinate 391,198 of CAWJHQ010000005.1, forward strand.
AGCGCATCCCCTTCACCGAGACCCGCGACTATGTGCACAAGATCCTGGAAAGCGCTCAGATTTACCGCTCCCGCCTGGAGCGCGCGCCGGCCAGGCTGCAATTGGCGGAAGATCTGCATCGCGGGCGTAAGGACAAGCCGAAATTCATGATCGGAACTGCGGCGGCGGCATCGAATTGATGTGGGCCGGCCAGCAGCTTGAGCTTGCCTGACGGCGCGTTTGGCGGAAAATAGCGCGCATCAACGAGGGCAGGCGCATATGGAAACGGCCGACGATCTGGATTGGGACGAAATCCGCTACACATCCAATGACGGGCTGACGCTCTACGCCCGTCATTACCGCTCGCCAGGCGCCCGTGCGCGCCCCGTGGTGTGCCTGCCGGGGCTGACGCGCAATTCAGCCGATTTCCATGATCTCGCAAGCTTCCTCGCCAATCACCCTTCCCGGCCGCGCGAAGTCTACTGCCCGGACTACCGGGGGCGCGGCAAATCGGATTTCGACGTGGAGTGGCGCAACTATTCGCCTCTCATCGAACTGCTCGACGTGCTCGATCTGATGGCGATCGCCGGGCTGGAGCGTGCGGCGCTGATCGGCACGTCGCGCGGCGGCATCATTTCCATGATCATGGCGGCGATGCGGCCCAATGCGATCGGCGCGCTGGTGCTGAACGATATCGGGCCGGTCATCGAAACGGCGGGCCTCGCGCGCATCATGGGCTATGCCGGCAAGATCCCGCTGCCGGGCAATTGGGATGAGGCGACGGAGTTGGTCCGCTCGATGAATAAGCGCTTCTTCACCAACCTGACCGAAGAGGAATGGGGCGAGTTGGCGCGGCAATTTTTCGGCGAGGCGAACGGGCGGCCCGCGCCGGGCTACGATCCCAATCTGGCCAAGGCGCTGTCGGAAATCGACATTTCGCAGAAAATCCCGACGATGTGGCCGCAATTCGAGGCGCTGAAGAACGTGCCCGTTCTCGTGCTGCGCGGCGAGAATTCGGACCTGCTCAGCGCGAAAACAGTGGCGGAAATGGCCGACCGGCACCCGCGTCTGGCTTCGGTGACGGTTCACGCCCAGGGGCATGCGCCGCTGCTCAAGGACCGTTTCACCATCGGCATCATCGCCGATTTCCTGCGCGAAACCGATCCGGATATGCTCTTCGATCCCGCCGCTGAGAACAGCCGCACGCAATTGCCGCGATCGGTGACGCCGGAACCGGCGACGGGTTAGCTGCCCGCGCTTCCAGAGCCCTTTTCCGTTCCAATTAAATTGGAGCGGATGCGCTATCTCTTTGTCTGGTCGCATTTTCGTGACGCAAACCTGTGTCCACTTTGCTGGAAAATGCTCCATCTCTTTGTCTGGTCGCATTTTCGCGACGCAAACCGGTGTCCACTTTGCTGGAAAATGCTCCATCGGAATCGGCGTTGTTCCCCATCCCTGCGGTCGCGCGCCCGGCAATCCGCGGCCCACTTTGCGTCGGCACAAGTTTATCGTGGGGTGTGGAGGCATCGGCTCGAAGGCCGGGCCGGCAAGAGGATGGACGATGTCGCGGATCAACAATCATGATGATGTTGGCGCGCCCGTCATCCCTGGGATGAGCTGAAGCGCTCATTCAGCTCAGCGCGGCGATCTCCGCGAAGCGGAACGCCCACTGGGCGTTGGTTTGCGGCGCACGCTCCCCGCGCGACTATCGCTTCAGTGAACCAGTTCGTCTGCAGACATGGCGGCGGCAACTCCCGGCCTGCCGGGCGCGGTCACTTCGCTATTCAATGAAAAACCATTGGGGATTTCCGCGGCGCGGGCGTCGATCATCTTGAGTGCCGTTTCGCTCGGAGCATCGCCCTTCAATCTGATCGACTGGTCGGTGATTTCGACCGAACCGTTATCCAGGAACCTGAGCAGATCGAGCGCGTGAAGCGCTGCTTTCATCCACCGATCCGGGAGGCGCGCATTGAGGCCGGTACCGTCGATGAGTTCGCATTCGGGGAACATCCGGACGGCGGCGGCTGAGATGGCCTGCCTGCCGCTTTCGTCGGGCACGACACCGGAAATCGTAAGCGTGCCCTCTTTTCTGATCGAAGCCGTCCACGATCTCATTGGGGGCGCGATGCGGACGCCCCTGATCGGAACACCGGTCGGGCGATCGTCGGCAAGGGTCTTCTTCACTTCGCTGAGGATGACCGCCGTGCTGGCCGAGCCTTCCATGGCGACGCCATTATCGTCAATCGACGCCCTGCCTGTCTCGACATAACCCAGAAGCTTCAGGGCGAAACTCAGACCGCCGATCTTGACCTCGCGATTGGAGCCGGATTTCGTCACCTTGACTCGGTTGATGATGGTAACGGAGGGGAAGCTGGCTTTTACGAGGCCGATGAGGGTTTTTTGGTCCTCTTCGGAGGACATGCTGCCCTTCAGCTTGATTCGGTCGAGTTCTTTGTGGATTCTGACGGCGTAGGTGATCGGCTGAGTTGGCCCCCCTTCATCTTCGACGACGATGACGTCGTGGGGGATCATTGGCGATTGCGCGCTCGTCGTATCCGCGCGGGCCCCGATGTTGACATTCGACCAAAGGGCGCATCCGCAAAAGCCCAAAATCAGCGCGAAAGATGCACCATATCGCCTAATGGGTTTGTCCCCCGACATCTCGATGACACTCCCTGAAACGAATAAAAACCGGCAAAACAGCACCTAAAGCGTTGCACGCTATCACGCATAACGCTTTCAGATCTCCGGTTTCGTTCGTCGCTTTGTTCGTCTGCCCCTACTGCAAAAAAATGCCGGCTCGTCCTTGGAAGACGCGACTGAGGACCGGCCTGCAACTCATGCTTGTTCGTGTCTTTCGCAGTGCAGGTCTACAAAATAGCCAAAATTAGACATTTTTCCAAGCAGAAGTGGCAAGTGAACCGCAAAAAGTTACAAATGCTTAACCAGCAACGTTCTTTCGGCCCCTGAGCAGGCGCAAAAAAGGGGTGCGCCGGCTCCGGCACACCCCTTATATCAGCAGTTCCGGCGTTATTCGGCCGCTTGAGCGCCCTGGTGTTCGCCAAGCGCCGGCAATGCCGGCTCCTCCGCCCGCTCTACTTTTCCGGAGCGTGAACGCTCCTCGACGATGAGGTCGTCGCGGTGCGAAGCGACCTTCTTCAAGCGGCTGATCATGCCGCCCGTGCCGGCGGGCACGAGCCTGCCGACGATCACATTCTCCTTCAGACCGTCGAGCGTATCGATCTTTCCGCCGATGGCGGCTTCGGTCAGCACGCGCGTCGTCTCCTGGAACGAGGCAGCCGAGATGAAGCTGCGCGTCTGCAGGCTGGCCTTGGTGATGCCGAGCAGCACCGGGTTGCCCTTCGCCGCACGGCCGCCATTCTTCTCGATCAGCTCGTTGGCGTCTTCCATCTCGACGCGGTCGACCTGCTCGCCCTTCAGGAAGTCGGTATCGCCGGCATCCTCGATCTCGACCTTCTGCAGCATCTGGCCGACGATCACTTCGATATGCTTGTCGTTGATCGTCACGCCCTGCAGCCGGTAGACGTCCTGGATTTCATTGACGAGGTAAGCAGCCAGCTCCTCCACGCCCTTGATCGCCAGAATGTCGTGCGGAGCGGGATGGCCGTCCATGATGAACTCGCCCTTCTCGATCCGGTCGCCTTCCTGGACGCTCAGATGCTTGCCCTTCGGAATGAGGTATTCGACGGGCTCCAGGTTTTCTTCGTCAGGGACGATGGTGATCCGCCGCTTGTTCTTGTAATCGCGGCCGAATTCCACCGTGCCGGACATTTCGGCGATGATGGCATGGTCCTTCGGACGGCGCGCCTCGAACAGCTCGGCAACACGCGGCAGACCGCCGGTGATGTCGCGCGTCTTGGCCAATTCCAGCGGAATACGCGCCAGCACGTCGCCCGCCTTCATGCTCTGCCCCGGCTCGACGGAGAGAATGGCCTCCACCGAGAGCAGATAGCGAGCCTCGCCGCCGCGCGGCAGCTTGTGCACCTTGCCCTTCTTGTCCTTGATGATCAGGGCCGGCTTCAGGCTCGAGCCCTTCGGATGCGCACGCCAGTCGATGATCACGCGGTGGGTGATGCCGGTCGTTTCTTCGGTCTGCTCGTTGACCGACAGGCCTTCCGTCAGATCCTCGAAATCGACCAGGCCGTCCACCTCGGTCAGGATCGGGCGGGTATAGGGGTCCCATTCCGCCAGGCGCTGACCGCGCTTGATCGTGTCGCCTTCATCGACCTTGAGATGCGCGCCCTGGATGATCTTGTAGGTGGCAAGCTCCTTGCCGTCCTCATCCGTGACGATCACCGCCATGTTCCGCGTCATCGCGACCAGACGTCCCTGGCTGTCGCGCTGGATGTTGCGGTTGCGGATCTTGATCTTGCCCGCGAAGCTCGAACTCGATGAAGGACGAGTCGACCACCTGCGCCGTTCCGCCGATATGGAAGGTGCGCATGGTGAGCTGCGTGCCGGGCTCGCCGATCGACTGCGCGGCGATGACGCCGACAGCCTCGCCGAGATTGACCGGCGTGCCGCGCGCCAGATCGCGGCCGTAGCACTTGCTGCAAACACCGTTGCGGGTTTCGCAGGTCAGCACCGAACGGATGCGGATTTCCTGCACCTGCCCGTCCTCGATCTCCTTGGCTTCGCTTTCCTCGATCAGCTGGCCCGACTTGACGACGAGCGTGCCCGTGGCCGGGGCGATGACGTCGTCCGCCGCGGTACGGCCGAGCGCCCGGTCGCCGAGCGACACGACCACTTCGCCCGCATCGATGACAGCGGCGATCTTGATGCCCTTGTCGGTGCCGCAATCATATTCGGTGATGATCGAGTCCTGCGCCACGTCGACGAGACGGCGGGTCAGATAGCCCGAATTCGCCGTCTTGAGCGCCGTGTCGGCAAGGCCCTTGCGGGCGCCATGGGTCGAGTTGAAGTATTCGAGAACCGACAGCCCCTCCTTGAAGTTGGAGATGATCGGCGTCTCGATGATCTCACCCGACGGCTTGGCCATCAGGCCGCGCATGCCGGCAAGCTGCTTCATCTGGGCGGGGCTGCCGCGCGCGCCCGAATGCGACATCATATAGATCGAGTTGACCGGCAATTCGCGGCCGGTCACCTTGTCGACCTTCACCGCGGAAATGCGGTCCATCATCTCCTTGGCGACGCGATCGGTGCATTTCGCCCAGGCGTCGACGACCTTGTTGTATTTCTCGCCTTTGGTGATGAAGCCGTCATTATATTGCTGCTCGTAATCGCGGACGAGATCCTGCGTGTCGGAGATGACCTGCGCCTTGGTCTCCGGGATCACCATGTCGTCCTTGCCGAAGGAAATGCCGGCACGGCAGGCATGCTTGAAGCCGAGCGCCATGATGCGGTCGCAGAAGATCACCGTCTCCTTCTGGCCGCATTCGCGGTAGACGGCGTCGATCAGCTTGGCGATGGTTTTCTTGGTCAGAAGCTGGTTCGCCAGATCGAAGCTGACGCCCACCATCTTCGGCAGCACTTCCGCGAGCAGCATCCGGCCGGGGGTCGTTTCATAGACCTTGGAATGCTGTTCGCCATCCGGGCCGACGCCGACATAGCGGCCCTTGATCTTGCTGTGCAGCGTGACGATGCCATTGTCCAGCGCGTGCTGGATCTCGGCCACGCCGCCAAAAGCCTTGCCTTCGCCCGGCTCATTGTCCCGCATCAGCGTCAGATAATAGAGGCCGAGAACGATGTCCTGCGACGGCACGATGATCGGACCGCCATTGGCCGGGTGCAGGATGTTGTTGGTCGACATCATCAGCACGCGGGCCTCCAGCTGGGCTTCCAGCGAGAGGGGCACATGGACGGCCATCTGGTCGCCGTCGAAATCGGCGTTGAAGGCGGCGCAGACCAGCGGATGCAGCTGAATGGCCTTGCCTTCGACCAGGATCGGCTCGAATGCCTGGATGCCGAGGCGATGCAGCGTCGGCGCGCGGTTAAGCAGCACCGGGTGCTCGCGGATGACCTCGTCGAGAATGTCCCAGACCTCCGGCTTCTCCTTCTCGACCAGCTTCTTGGCCTGCTTCACCGTCGTGGCGAAGCCTTTTGCGTCCAGCCGCGAATAGATGAACGGCTTGAACAGCTCCAGCGCCATCTTCTTGGGCAGGCCGCATTGATGCAGCTTCAGCTCCGGGCCGACCACGATCACCGAACGGCCGGAATAGTCGACGCGCTTGCCGAGCAGATTCTGCCGGAAGCGGCCTTGCTTGCCCTTCAGCATGTCGGCGAGCGACTTCAGCGGACGCTTGTTGGCGCCCGTGATGACGCGGCCGCGCCGGCCATTGTCGAACAGCGCGTCGACGGATTCCTGCAGCATGCGCTTTTCGTTGCGCACGATGATGTCCGGCGCGCGCAGCTCCATCAGCCGCTTCAGGCGGTTGTTGCGGTTGATGACGCGGCGATAGAGGTCGTTGAGGTCCGACGTCGCGAAACGGCCGCCATCGAGCGGCACCAGCGGGCGCAGCTCCGGCGGAATGACCGGAACGACGGTCAGGATCATCCATTCCGGGCGATTGCCGGATTCGATGAACGCCTCGATGACCTTCAGGCGCTTGGCCAGCTTTTTCGGCTTCAGCTCCGTCGTGGACTGGATGATCTCGACGCGGATATCGTCGCGCAGCTTCTCCAGGTCCATGGCCAGCAGCAGGTCGCGGATGGCTTCGGCGCCGATGCCGCCGGTGAAGCTATCCTCGCCATATTCCTCCTGCGCCTTCAGGAACTCCTCTTCGGAGAGGAGCTGCTTTTCCTTCAGCGAGGTCAGGCCGGGCTCGACGACGATATAGCTCTCGAAATAGAGCACGCGCTCCAGATCCTTGAGCGTCATGTCGAGCAGCAGGCCGATGCGGCTCGGCAGCGACTTCAGGAACCAGATATGCGCGACCGGCGCGGCGAGCTCGATATGGCCCATGCGCTCGCGCCGCACCTTGGTGAGCGTCACTTCCACGCCGCATTTTTCGCAGATGACGCCTTTATATTTCATCCGCTTATATTTGCCGCAAAGACACTCATAATCCTTGATCGGGCCGAAAATGCGCGCGCAGAACAGACCGTCGCGCTCGGGCTTGAAGGTGCGGTAATTGATCGTCTCGGGCTTCTTGATCTCACCGAACGACCAGGACAGGATCTTCTCCGGACTTGCGATGGAGATTCGAATCTGGTCGAATGATTGGGTCTGGGCCTGAGGGGCGAAGAGATTAGTGATCTCTTGATTCATCCGTCACTCCTAATGAGGTGCCTGGCGCTGGCTGCCGCCGCACTCCGCCGGACTTCGCTTTCGAACTGGCGCTGAGCGAAATCCGGCTGAAATTCCTTAGCTGTCGTCTTCCATTCTATCGGCCGGGCTTCCGGGGCACCGGCTTTCGCGCGGAAATGGCCGGCATTGCCATGCCAGCCATTCCTCGCATTTTTTATGCCTTAGGCAGTTTTCCGCCCGGTGGCGGAGGCTCCGTCGCTGTGAGTTCCACATTCATGCCGAGGGCCCGCATTTCCTTCACGAGCACGTTGAAGCTCTCCGGAATGCCGGCTTCGAACGTATCGTCGCCGCGCACGATCGCTTCATAGACCTTGGTGCGTCCGGCAACGTCGTCCGACTTCACCGTCAGCATCTCCTGCAAGGTATATGCCGCTCCGTAAGCTTCGAGCGCCCACACCTCCATTTCGCCGAAGCGCTGGCCGCCGAACTGCGCCTTGCCGCCCAGCGGCTGCTGGGTCACGAGGCTGTAGGGGCCGATGGAGCGCGCGTGGATCTTGTCGTCCACCAGATGGTGAAGCTTCAGCAGATATTTGTAGCCGACGGTCACCTTGCGGTCGAAAGGCTCGCCCGTGCGGCCGTCATGCAGCGTCACCTGACCCGACGCGTCGAGCCCCGCCTGCTTCAGCATGGTGACGATGTCGGCCTCGCCCGCGCCGTCGAACACCGGGGTCGCGACCGGCACGCCGCGACGCAGAATTCTCCGACAGCTCGACCAGCTGATCGTCGTTCAGCGTATCGATGGTTTCGTTCTTGCCGTAGACCTCGCCGAGCAGCTTCTTCAGTTCCGCCGCCTTGTGGCTTTCCTTATATTTGTCGACCGCTTCGCCGATCATGCCGCCGAGACCGCGGCAGGCCCAGCCCATATGGGTTTCCAGGATCTGCCCGACATTCATCCGGCTCGGCACGCCGAGCGGGTTCAGCACGATGTCGACCGGCGTGCCGTCATCGAGGTAAGGCATGTCCTCGATCGGCACGATCTGGCTGATCACGCCCTTATTGCCATGCCGTCCGGCCATCTTGTCGCCCGGCTGCAGCTTGCGCTTCACCGCGACGAACACCTTGACCATCTTCATGACGCCGGGCGGCAGCTCATCGCCGCGCTTCAGCTTGTCGATCTTATCGACGAAACGCTGCTCGAGCCGCTTCTTGGCGTCGTCATACTGGCGGCGGATGGCTTCGATGCCGGCCATCGCGCCTTCGTCCTTCAGCGCGATTTCCCACCATTGGCTGCGCGGGATGTCGGTAAGCGTTTCGGCAACCACCGTCGAGCCTTTGCGCATCCCCTTGGGTCCGCGCGCGACTTCCTTGTCCATCAGAATATCGCGCAGACGGCCATAGACGTTGCGGTCGAGGATCTGCAACTCGTCATCGCGGTCCTTGGCGAGGCGTTCGATCTCCTCGCGCTCGATCGCCATGGCGCGCTCATCCTTCTCGACGCCGTGCCGATTGAACACGCGCACTTCCACCACCGTGCCCTGAACGCCGGGCGGCAGTTTCAGCGATGTGTCGCGCACATCGGAGGCCTTCTCGCCGAAGATCGCGCGCAGGAGTTTTTCCTCCGGCGTCATCGGGCTTTCGCCCTTTGGCGTGATCTTGCCGACCAGAATGTCGCCTGGCTTCACTTCAGCGCCGATATAGACGATGCCAGCCTCATCGAGGTTCTTCAGCGCTTCTTCCGAGACGTTCGGAATATCGCGCGTGATCTCCTCCGGTCCAAGCTTGGTGTCGCGCGCCGTGACCTCGAATTCCTCGATATGGATCGAGGTGAACACGTCGTCATACACGATCCGCTCAGATATAAGGATCGAGTCCTCGAAATTGTAGCCCATCCACGGCATGAAGGCGACGAGGACGTTCTTGCCGAGCGCCAGATCGCCCAGATCGGTCGAGGGACCGTCGGCAATGATGTCGCCGGCTTCGACGCGGTCGCTCACCCGCACCAGCGGCCGCTGGTTGATGCAGGTGTTCTGGTTGGAGCGCTGGAACTTGCGCAGCCGGTAGATATCGACGCCGGATTTCGACGGATCCAATTCGTCCGTCGCCCGGATGACGATACGGGTCGCGTCCACCTGATCGACCACGCCGGAGCGCCGCGCCGCGATCGCCGCACCGAAGTCGCGCGCCACCACCGATTCCATGCCGGTGCCGACAAGCGGCGCCTCGGCCCGGATCAGCGGCACCGCCTGACGCTGCATGTTCGAGCCCATCAGGGCGCGGTTGGCGTCGTCATTTTCCAGGAACGGCACCAGTGCCGCGGCGACCGAAACCACCTGTTTCGGCGACACGTCGATCAGATCCACCTGGCTCGGCGGCTCAAGATGCACGTCACCGGCATGGCGGCAGACCACCAGATCTTCCGTGAAGCGGCCGTCATCCGACAGCTCCGCATTGGCCTGCGCCACATAATGGCGGGCCTCCTCCGTTGCCGAAAGATAGACCACATCATCGGTGACCTTGCCGTCCTTGACGCGCCGGTACGGGCTTTCGATGAAGCCGTATTTATTCACGCGCGCAAAGGTCGCGAGCGAGTTGATCAGGCCGATATTGGGGCCTTCCGGCGTTTCGATCGGGCAGATGCGGCCGTAATGCGTCGGATGCACGTCGCGCACTTCGAAGCCCGCACGCTCGCGCGTCAGACCGCCAGGGCCAAGCGCCGAGAGACGCCGCTTATGGGTGATCTCCGACAGCGGATTGGTCTGGTCCATGAACTGCGAGAGCTGCGAGGAGCCGAAGAACTCGCGCACCGCCGCGGAGGCGGGCTTGGCGTTGATCAGATCCTGCGGCATCACCGTGTCGATATCGACCGAGGACATGCGCTCCTTGATGGCGCGCTCCATGCGCAGCAGGCCGATGCGGTACTGATTTTCCATCAGCTCGCCGACCGAGCGCACCCGGCGATTGCCGAGATGGTCGATATCGTCGATTTCGCCGCGGCCGTCGCGCAGGGACACCAGCGTCTTGATGACGGCGATGATGTCTTCCTTGCGCAGCGTGCGCACCGTGTCGGGACATTCCAGCTCGAGACGGATGTTCATCTTCACGCGGCCAACCGCCGACAGATCATACCGCTCTGCATCGAAGAACAGCCCGTGGAACAGATTCTCCGCGGCTTCGACGGTCGGGGGCTCGCCCGGACGCATCACCCGGTAAATGTCGAGCAGCGCCTCGTTGCGCCCGATATTCTTGTCGGTATGCAGCGTGTTGCGGATGAAGCCGCCGGTCGTGACATGATCGATGTCGAGCAGCGACAGCACTTTCATGCCGGTGCCCTTCAGCGTGTCGAGCAGCTCCTTGTCGATTTCGTCGCCGGATTCGCCGTAGATCGCGCCGGTTTCCATGTTGACGATGTCTTCGGCCAGGTAGCGGCCATAGATCGCCTCATCGGAAATCAGAATGTTCTTCAGCCCTTCCTCCGCGAGTTTCCTCGCCTGGCGCGCGGAAAGCTTGCTGCCGGCTTCGGCCACGACCTGGCCCGAGGCGGCGTCGAGAATATCGTGCGTCAGCTTTACGCCACGGATTTTCTCCGGCACGAACGGCATCTTCCAGCCGCCCTTTTTATCGGCGGTCAGCTGAATGCGGTCGTAGAACGTATTGAGAATTTCCTCGTCGTCATAGCCGAGCGCATAGAGCAGCGACGTCGCGGGAAGTTTCCGGCGGCGGTCGATGCGGACATAGACGAGGTCCTTGGCATCGAATTCGAAATCGAGCCAGGAACCGCGATAGGGAATGATGCGCGCGGCGAACAGCAGCTTGCCGCTCGAATGCGTCTTGCCACGGTCATGATCGAAGAAGACGCCCGGCGAACGGTGCATCTGCGAAACGATCACGCGCTCGGTGCCGTTGATGACGAAGGTGCCGTTCAGCGTCATGAACGGCATGTCGCCCATATAGACGTCCTGCTCCTTGATGTCGCGGACGGAACGGGCGCCGGTTTCCTCGTTGATATCGAATGTGATCAGCCGCAGCTTAACCTTCAGCGGCGCGGCAAAAGTCATGCCCCGCTGCTGGCATTCGTCAACGTCATATTTCGGCTGCTCGAACTCGTAGCTGACAAACTCAAGCTGGGCACGGCCGGAAAAATCTGATATAGGAAAGACTGAACTGAAGACGGCCTGGATGCCCTCATTCGTCCGTCCGCCTTTCGGCTCGTCGACCATGAGAAACTGGTCGTAGGACTGTTTCTGCACCTCGATCAGGTTGGGCATCTCCGCCACTTCAGCGATGCGGCCGAAGCCTTTGCGCACCCGCTTGCGGCCGATGAAAGATTGCGCCATCTCATCTCCTCAATGTCACTCATAAACGGCTCTCCGCAAACGCGCCCTTAAGGCGTCTGGGGAGAACCGTCGCTCGGTTTCGGTCATAATTCCCTGGGGGCGGAAAGCCGCGCGGCCTCCCGCCCCTCGGACATTATTTAATCTCGACGGTCGCGCCGGCGGCCTCGACCTTCTTCTTGATCTCTTCGGCTTCAGCCTTGGAGACAGCTTCCTTGATCGCCTTCGGAGCGGCCTCGACGAGGTCCTTTGCTTCCTTCAGGCCAAGGCTGGTGATCGCGCGAACTTCCTTGATCACGTTGATCTTCTGTGCGCCCGCCGACATCAGGATGACGTCGAACTCGGTCTTCTCTTCGACCTCGGCGGCGGCAGCACCGCCACCCATGCCCATCGGCATGGCCATCGGCACGGCAGCCGCGGCGGAGACGCCCCAGCCTTCCTCAAGCCGCTTGATCAGGCCGGAGACTTCCAGAACCGTCATCTTGGACAGTTCGTCATACAGCTTTTCGATTTTGTCAGACATTTCAGTTCCCTAAATTCCGTTTGTGCTTTCGCTTCGACCGCGCCGCTTTACGCGGCTTCCTGTCCTTGTCCCTGCTTGCGCACATAGGCATCAAGCACGGTTGCCAAGCCCACCGCAGGCGCATTGAGCGTGCGGGCGAGCTTGGTGGCAGGCGCGTTGAGAACGCCGCAGAGTTGAGCGCGCAATTCGTCCAGCGACGGGATCACGGCGAGCGCCTTGACCTCGTTTTCGCTCAGCGTGGTCTTGCCGAGAAATCCACCGATGATGATGAATTTCTGATTTGTCTTAGCAAATTCAGCGGCAACTTTCGCTGGAGCCACCGGATCGCTCGAAAAAGCGATCCCGGTCGGTTCGACGAACATGTCACGCGCGGCTCCATTCCCGGAGTTGTCCAGCGCGATTTTGGCGAGGCGGTTTTTGATGACCTTGAACTGCGCACCGGCCGCGCCGAAGCGCTGACGGAGATCAGTCATCTGGGCCACCGTAAGTCCGGCATATCGTGCAACGACGACAGAGCCGGACTTCGCGAAGATCTGGCCGATATCTTCGACCATCTCTGCTTTCTGGGCTCTATCCACCGCGTCTCTCCAAATTTGACGGCTCGGCCGGTAAAGGCCTTGCCGCCGGTTCTGATTACGCCGCGTCCCTACGACAATAGGGCTAAGCGACTGCTTAGGCCTGTCCCAGGGCGTGCGGCCGTAATCCGCCAAACGGAACTTGGCGAAATCAGCTTTCTCCCCCGTCTATTGCAGGCAAAAATTAAGCCCGAAGGCGCCTGCAGTCTTGGACAGGTTCGCGTACCGGATGATTTCGCATCCGATACGCGTTCAAGCGCTTATCGCGCCTGAAACTTTTCCGCCGGATGACCGGCGGCTATATGTCAGCCTGCGCTATGTGATCCCGTGACTGTCGCCGGCTCGATACGCACGCCAAGCCCCATCGTGGAACTCAGCGAAATGTTTTTGACATAGGTGCCTTTAGCGCCCGTGGGCCTTGCCTTGATGACCGCGTCGGCGAAGGCGCGAGCATTCTCGACCAGCGCCTGCTCCGTAAAGCTTGCCTTGCCGATGCCCGCGTGAATGATCCCGGCCTTCTCGACGCGGAACTCGACCGCGCCGCCCTTGGCCGCCTCGACAGCCGCCGCCACGTCCATGGTGACGGTACCCACCTTCGGGTTCGGCATCAGGCCACGGGGGCCGAGCACTTTACCCAGCCGGCCCACCAGGGGCATCATATCGGGTGTCGCGATGCATCTGTCAAAGTTGATGTTGCCCGCCTGCACCTCTGCCATGAGGTCCTCGGCGCCGACGATATCGGCGCCAGCCTTGCGTGCTTCGTCCGCCTTGTCGCCTTTTGCGAACACGGCAACACGAACCGTCCGGCCCGTGCCATTCGGAAGATTGCAGACGCCGCGAACCATCTGATCGGCGTGGCGCGGGTCCACACCGAGATTCATCGCGATTTCAATCGTTTCGTCGAACTTGGCCTTGGCGCGGCCCTTCACCAGCCGCACAGCCTCGTCAACAGCATACTGCTTGTACAGGTCGACACCTTCGCGCGCGGCCTTCAGCCGCTTACCTAGAGTTGCCATGGCGCTCACCCTTCAACCGCTAATCCCATGGAACGCGCGGAGCCTGCAATGATCTTCATCGCTTGCTCCACATCATTCGCGTTCAAATCCTTCAGTTTGACCTGCGCGATCTCGCGAAGCTGAGCCTGCGTGACCTTGCCGATCGGTCCGCCGCGCCCGGGCTCCTTGGAGCCGGCATTGACATTGGCGGCCTTCTTCAAAAGGAAGGACGCCGGCGGCGTCTTCAGTTGAAAGGTGAAGGATTTATCCTGGTAATAAGTGATAACCACGGGTACGGGCGATCCCGGTTCCATGTCCTTGGTCGCCGCGTTGACCGTCTTGCAGAACTCCATGATGTTGATGCCGCGCTGCCCGAGCGCCGGCCCGATCGGCGGCGACGGATTGGCCTGCCCGGCTTTCACCTGCAGTTTCAACGATCCTGCTATTTTCTTTGCCATCTGCTGCCCTTTCGAACCCCGGAAGGGTTCTTAGAATTGAGGGTTTGCGGTACGGAGCCGGCGGAGCTATGGCAAAGCCCCGTTCTCCTCCCGCACTGCCGGCCAGGCTAGACTTTCTCGACCTGGCCATATTCCAATTCGACCGGGGTCGCCCGGCCGAAGATGGAAACCGCGACTTTGAGCCTTGCGCGCTCCTCGTCGACTTCCTCGACGCTGCCGCTGAACGAGGCAAAAGGCCCATCCGCGACACGCACTTGCTCGCCAATCTCAAATGTTACCGACGGCTTCGGCCGCTCGACGCCTTCCTTCACTTGCTGAAGGATACGGAGCGCTTCACCTTCCGCGATCGGCTGAGGCTTGTTGTTCGCCCCCAGAAAGCCCGTGACCTTGGGCGTGTTCTTGATCAGGTGATAGGCCTGATCCGTCATATCCATCTTCACCAGCACATAGCCGGGGAAAAACTTCCGTTCGGCGTTCACCTTGCGCCCGCGCCGCACTTCGACGACTTCTTCCATGGGCACGAGCACTTCCTCGAACAGATTGTCGAGGCCGGCCGTGGATGCACGCTCCTTGATCGATTCAGCGACTTTCTTTTCGAAGTTCGAATGAGCGTGAACAATGTACCAACGCTTCGTCATGGTTTACCTGTTCTTGTTTAACGACGCGTTAAGACTATTTGCCGAGCCCAAGCAACAGGCTCACCCCCCAGCCCAGGACCTGATCAGCGAGCAGAAAAAATATCGATGCCATGATCGCCATAATGACGACCATAATCGTCGTCACGATCGTCTCATTCCGCGTCGGCCAGGTCACCTTTGCGGTTTCCGCCCGGACTTGCTGGATGAATTCAAACGGATTTGTCTTAGCCATTTCGGAAAATCAGGACCTTTTGAGGCACCCTCGCGGGAAGTTGCACAGTCGGAAAAGTCGCGCCGTCACCACTGGCAGGAGTGGAGGGACTCGAACCCCCAACCCCCGGTTTTGGAGACCGGTGCTCTAGCCGATTGAGCTACACTCCTTCATGGAGCCACATTACGAGCCCCTTCGACAAAAGCATGACGCACCAGCCAGCGATCCAGATTTTTCTATTTTCGCTGGCGATGCGTAAAACTTAGGTTGTTTAAGGCGCTGAGGGGGTTTGAGTAACACACCCTAAATAGGCTGACTAGAGCCAAATTACAACAATCTCTGGCTTCCCCGCATCAATCCAGCATTATTTCGTCTGAATTTGTCGTTTTTATGGAACTGCTGTTTCCATGCCGCAGGCTGGATAACGGCCTTTGCGGGCAGTTTCATTTTGAAATAAACGAACGCTTCCGCTAAGGTCCGAAACCGTGCGGGTGTAGCTCAATGGTAGAGCAAGAGCCTTCCAAGCTCAAGACGTGGGTTCGATTCCCATCACCCGCTCCAACTCACCTCACATATGGGTTGGCGGCTCCATCGCAGCAAGCGCGAGGCGCATGGCGGTACCTCCGGAACACTATCGGCGCTTCCCGTGCTCCGAATATTTCGAGAGCTATCGCGACGGCCGGTATGATGATGAGACGCAACTTTGGTTCCTTCTTCCCTCGGACGAAATCCATGTCGATGCGGTCAGCGGCGGGCTCGTGATCGGCAGACCCGGCGTTGACGGCATTCAATTCTGTTACCGCGAAGGCCTCGAGGGAATTTGGGCGTTCTACCCGATCGAAGCGGATTGGGTGCGCATCGCACCAACGCTGGAAGATTTCGAATCCGGCTGGAAGGATGGCACAATCGTCGTGTAACGACCTTCGTCAAACCCCTCGGTCGAAAAAGCCATGAAATTCCAGATCATCGACCTCTCCGCGTCCATCGAGAACGACATCGCCAGCGATCCGCCGGGCGCATTGCCGCAGGTCACCTATGTCGATCACAATGCCTCTTTCGAGCGGCTGGCGGCGTTCTTCCCCGGCCTCACGCGCGCCGACCTGCCGGACGGCGCCGCCTGGGCCATCGAAACCGTGCAGATGACGACGCATAACGGCACGCATCTCGACGCGCCCTATCATTTTCACCCGACCATGAACCACCGGCTGACGCCCGGCGGCGAGCCCTCCGCCACCATCGACGAGATCCCGCTGGACTGGTGCTTCCGGCCCGGCGTGAAGCTGGATTTCCGCCATTTCGAAAACGGCTATGTCGCCACCGCCGCCGATGTCGAAGCCGAACTCGCGCGCATCGGACACGCATTGCAGCCGCTCGACATCGTCGTCGTCAATACGAGCGCGGGCGCCCGCTATGGCCAGCCGGATTATGTCGCGAGCGGCTGCGGCATGGGACGCGAGGCAACGCTCTATCTGCTGGAGCGCGGCGTGCGCGTCACGGGCATCGACGGCTGGAGCTGGGATGCGCCCTTCGTCCACACGGCGAAGCGCGTCGCGGAGACCGGCGACATGTCGCTGATCTGGGAAGGGCACAAGGCCGGGCGCGAATTCGGCTATTGCCACATCGAGAAGCTGCAAAATCTGGAGAAGCTGCCGCCGAACGGCTTCCACATCTCCTGCCTGCCGGTGAAGATCAAAGCCGCGTCGGCCGGCTGGACGCGGGCGGCGGCCATTCTATTCGAGTGACGACCCCGCCCCGAGATGCATCAATCGCCCGTGGGAACGACGCCGCTGCCTTCCATCATCAGCATCACCGTGCGCTCCGGCGCGCGGGTCCGATGCACCACGCCGCGTGGAACGGTGAAGCCCTGTTTGGGACCGAGTTCCACGGTCCGGTCTTCAAGGTCGATGAGCAGCTTGCCGTCCACGACGAAGAAGAATTCGTCCTCCAGATCGTGCTTGTGCCAATGGAATTCGCCTTCGACGACGCCGAGGCGGATGACGCAGTCATTGACGCGGCAAAGGCTCTGGTTGAACCAGCTGTCGGTGACGCCGCGCGCAATGGCGTCCACATCCACGAGGCGAAGATCGCCGATGCTGACTTCGGTATTGATGGCATAGTTCTGCATGACGCTGTTCCACGGGCTCGATGATAGATATAAGCCGACATCATGCAGGAATTAGGAATTTAGGAAAGTGCCTAAATGCAGCTCTTGGAGATCATGCGTGCCCTCGGCAATGAACGACGCCTCCAGATCCTGGACTGGTTGAAGGACCCGCGCGCCAATTTCCGCCCGCAGACCGACGGCGATCTGGTCGAGGACGGCGTCTGCGGATTGCTGATCGCGGAGAAGCTCGGCATCGCCCAGCCGACCCTCAGCGAGCATATGAAGCTGCTGACGCAGACCGGCCTGGTGCGCAGCAAGCGCATCAAGCAATGGACGTTCTATAAGCGCGACGAGACGCGTATCCGCGCCATCAAGGCGCTGATTGCGGAACAGGTGTGACGGCGGCCGATCAGGCGCCGGAGCGGTTTTCAAGCGTGCGTTTGATGGTGGCGGCGGCCTGAGTCATCAGGTCTTCCGCCATGGGCGCGAGATCATCGGGCAGCAGATCGACCGTCCACACGATGCGGCTCGCCTGCCCGGTTCCGAACACCTGAAGCGCCGCATTGTAATGGCTGAAACGGCCGCCCGCCGCGCTATAGACCAGCCGCCGCGCTTCGTCGTTCCGGCTGACCAGCGGCTCCCGCAAAACCATGCCGTTGGCGAATGTCACGATGCGCGCATCGCCATCCATCCGGCTCTCGGTGAGAAAGCCGGGCACCAGCCGCTCACACACATTGCCGAAATCGCGGATCGCGTCCCAGGCCGCCTCCGGAGGCACGGCCACCGATATCTCTTTGATGAGTGTCGCCATTTGCGCCTCCTCAGCCCGCCACGCGCCGGGCGAATATGTCGAGCTGCGGCGTCCAGTTCGCGCCCTCGCCGGAGGAGACGTCCGCGATCCAGTGAAACGAATCCGGCCGGATCTCGGTGAACCGCCACCGCAGCAGGTCTCCCGCGTCAGACCGGCCCAGTTGCACGATGTCCGGCCCCTCGGCCCTGCCGATCTGGCGCGGATAATATTGTTTCAGCGTATCATGCCAATGAATGTGCCAGGCGTTTTGCTGGGGATCGTAGATGCGCAGGGTCGTGCCGTAAAAGCTGTCGGCCAGGGCCCAGACATCCTGAATTGCGCGGCCGCCGAGGATCCAGCCGGCGTGGATTTCGCCGCGCTTTTCCACACGCCCTCCGTCCGGGCGGTGAATGATGCCGTCGGTCTCCCAACTGCCGGGGAGAAATCCATAGAGGTTGATCGCTTCTCCATATTCGGTCGTGGGTGCGGAGGCGAGCAGCTTGCGGATAAGAGGTGAGCTGGAAGGTGCGTTCATCGCGATTGTCCTCCAAATGGCGGTTCACCCACTTATATGGTGTCCCGCCCGATGTCGGACTTGGTAAAAATTGCTATTCCGGAGACGGTCAGCGCCGGATACGGCCCGGCGCTGCCGCAATCGCTTATTTCTTGTCCGTCAGATTGTAATCCCACTGCGCGGGGACGAAATCATAGGCGCTTCCCTCCTTCAGCACATGGCCGACGCCGGGGAACAGCAAATGCATGCCTGCCACGCGCAGGCGGTCGGCGTTGGCCTGGTCGAAGATTTTCACTCGCGTCGCCCGCGCCAAGTCCGGATCGACGTCGAAGGCGATGGACCAATCGGGATGGCCGAATTGCAGGGCGGGCGCGTGCACGATATCGCCCCAGACCAGCAGGTTCTGATCGCCGGAAACCAGGTTGAAGCCCGTGTGGCCGGGTGTATGGCCGGGCAGATGCATCGCCTGGACGCCCGGCAGAACCTCGCCGTCCTTGGAGAACGGACTGGTCTTGGCCTTGTAGACATCGAGCGATTGCCGGGCCATGTCGAAGAACGGCTTGAACGCATCCGGAGCCTGCCCGCGAATGGCATCGTCGCGCCAGAACGCGATCTCTTTCTCATGGACAAGCACGCTGGCATTCGGGAATACGGGCTTGCCGTCGGCGCTCACGAGACCGCCAATGTGATCGGGATGGAGATGCGTCAGGGCAAGCACATCGATATCCGCCGGCGCGATGCCGGCCGCAGTGAGCTGGCTCGGCAGCATGCCCATGCTCGGCCCCATGGCGGTGCCGCCGCCTGAGTTGATCAGCACCGTGCGGTCGCCGAGACGGGCGACATAGGCGTTCACCGCGCCGCGGATCTTGCCATCGTCGCCCATGAAGGCGCGCTTCAATGCGGCCTGAAGTTCATCCTTGCCGGCAGTCGGAAACAAACTCGGATCGAGCTCGATCGAGCCATCCGCCAGCGCGCTGACGGTGATGTCGCCCACATTGAAATGCTGCACGCCGCTGATCTGAGCGGTCACAGGGCCGGATTTGGCGAAGGCGGGCAGGCCGATCGTGAGCGAGAGCGCGGCGGCGCTTCCACCGAGGAGAAATGTGCGGCGATCGATGTCCATGGGGGTCTCCAACGTGCCAATTGTCTGTCGACGAAATGCATTTGTCGTGCAGATTTGACAGGGCTGGCAATTCACAGCCGGGTGAAGACCCGTCCTCCGTCCCGCCGCTCAATGCGTTTCGCGGAGGCACTTGCCGTGATCCGCCAGCACGTCGATGACGCGGCACTCGGCTATCCGGCCGCCCGAACATGCGTCGATCATGCGTGCCAGTTCCTCGCGCATGGCCTGCAGCCGCGCGATCTTGTCGTCGACCGCCTTGAGATGATCGACGGCGATCGCGTCCGCCGCGTCGCAAGGCGCGTCGGGATGTCCGGCGAGCTTCAGCAGGCTGCGCACCGCATCGAGTTCGAAGCCCAGATCGCGTGCGTGGCGGATGAAAAGCAGCCGGCGCAGCTCTTTCTCGCCATAGCGCCTTTGCCCGCCCGCCGTGCGCGGCGCTTTCGGCATCAGGCCGGTCTCCTCGAAATAGCGCAGCGTCTGCACGGCGTAGCCCGCTCGGGCGGCAAGATCGCCGATCGAATATTCCATTGCTTTACCCCTTGAAGCTACAGTGACTGTAGATGTTATATCTAGGCCGAGCTTTTCAAGGAGACAATGGAATGTCGGCGGGATGCGGCCACCACCATGCGAAATTCGACGGTATCGATCCGCGCTACAAACGCATTCTCTGGGTCGTGATCGCCATCAACGGCGCCATGTTCCTCACCGAGATGACGGCGGGTGCGCTGGCCGGATCGCAGGCGCTGCAGGCCGACGCGCTCGACTTTTTCGGCGATACGCTCACCTATGGCATCAGCCTCGCGGTGATCGGGCGGTCGCTGGCCGTGCGATCCACGGCGGCCCTCGTCAAGGGGGCCAGCCTGATGCTGATGGGCCTCTGGGTGTTCGGCGCCACTGCCTATCAGCTTCTGGTGCTCGGCCTGCCGCGTGCCGAAGTGATGGGCGTGGTCGGCTTCCTCGCCTTGGCGGCGAATGTCGCGAGCGTCGTGCTGCTGGCGCGCTACAAGGACGGCGACGCCAATGTCCGCTCGGTGTGGCTGTGCTCGCGCAATGACGCCATCGGCAATGTCGCGGTGATGCTCGCCGCGCTGGCGGTCTGGGCGACGGCAAGCGCATGGCCGGACCTGATCGTCGCCGCAGCAATGGCCGGCTTGTTCCTCACCTCGTCGATCTCGATCCTGCGCCAGGCGCTCGCCGAGCGCGGATCTGGCGATGCTCATCCCGCTCACGGGCATTAGGCGCGCGGAGAGAGCGTTGTCAGCGGCAATTTGCCGGTCAGGGCCCGCTTCCATGGCTTCGGACACCGGCGATGCAGCGATTGTGAGCAGGCCCGCGCCGTGCGTATCCAGCTCGAAACGGATGCATCCGGTTATAAATTGTGTTAAATACAGGTACAATTTGAGGAAGCGCTTCAAGAGTGGATCACTCCACCAGCTGCCAATCGAAAGTCGGTTTTACTAGTGCACTGACACATTCACTTCGTTCACGCGCCGTGCCCTAGCTCTTTGTTTTGCATCAATTTTTCCAAACTCCGGCTGCAGCCTCCGTTTGGATCGATGCACTAAGAACATCCATGTGGTGATGTGGTCGCATCGCTGCACGTCTCTTGCGTAAGTCAGGAACAGGGAAGGGATGGGCGAGTATTACGCTTGGGCGGCAACAGGGCTGGTAGCCGGATTTGAAAGCTGGGCCGAACCGGATTTCGGCCCGGAAACGGGTTCCGATGCCGTCGATGCCGGCGGGGTGCGCATCGCGTCACGCATGGTGGAGCGGCAGAAATTCTATCTTCGCCAGCATGACGGGCGGGATATCGAGGTCAACCTCACCGATTGCGGTCTCCTGCTTCGCAACGGCCATGCCGCGACCGCCGTCTGGGCCGCGCGCAAGGGCGCCGAACATGGCTATTGCCTGCATCTGGAAAATCACACCACCGGCGCCGAAACGCGCCTGCCGCACAATATCGACCATATCCGCACCAAAGTCGGCCTCGCGCGGACGGCGAAATACGGCCTGATCGCCACCACGCCGGCCGCCATCGCCATGCTCGCATGGCTGCTGATCCCCGGTACCCTCGACCAGATCGACATCAATTGGTTTTTCATCGGCGCAACCACGGCCATCGTTGTCCTGTTCGTGATCGGCCTGATCGTCGCCAAGCTGGTGCTCGACTATTTCCAGGCGGATGACGATCAAAAGGTGTGGCAGGCGGTGGACGACATTCTCGATCAAGTGCACACCGCGCTGCGTCAGCCCAACCGCCCGCGAACGCGCGCGTGACCTGGCAAGGCTCAGGCGCGTGGAGAATCCTGCACCCGCCGATCGCGCAGGAACACGAGGCCGACGATGAAGGTCATCGCCGCGACGCAGACCGGATACCACAGCCCGTAATAGATATTGCCGGATGCCGCGACCATCGCCGTCGCCACGAGCGGCAGCATCCCGCCGAACCAGCCATTGCCGATATGATAGGGCAGCGATAGCGAGGTGTAGCGGATGCGCGTCGGAAACAGATCGACGAGAAAAGCCGCCATCGGCCCATAGACCATGCACACATAAATCATCATCACCACCAGCAGGAAGATGGTCTTCGGCTTGTTCATCTTCGCAACCGACGCCTTCATCGGGTAGCCCCTGATGCTCAAGGCGAGCATGACGTTGTGCCGGCGGTCCTCCGCTTCCCAATTCTCGATCGGCAGCTCCGGCAGATCGCCGACCTTGATGGTGCTCGGCCCGGCCGGCCGGTGGATGGTCTCGAACGAGAGGCCGAGCTTGGTCAGATAGTCCTTGGCGCGGTCGCAATCGGAAAACTCGGTCCAAGGCACGACGAAAATATGGAAACTGCAGGTTCCGGTGTCGATGTTCAACGATACGCGGACGTTCCGTTGAAAGGCGGAGAGGTCGGGATTGACCGCCTTGGTCAGCGCCGAGAAGATCGGAAAATAGGTCAGCGCGGCCAGCAGGCATCCGGCGAGAATGATCGGTTTCCGGCCGATCTTGTCCGACAGCCAGCCGAACAGGATGAAGAACGGCGTGCCGATGATCAGCGCGATCATCATCAGCTGATAGGCGACGTCGTAATCGGCCCTCAGCGTGATCTGCAGAAAGAACAGCGCATAGAACTGTCCCGTATACCAGACGACGCCTTGTCCGGCCGTCGCGCCGAGCAGCGCCAGCAGCACATACCAGGCGTTCGGAAAGCGGAAGAAGCTCTCCGAAATCGGGGCTTTGGAGATCTGGCCGGCCTCCTTCATGTGCTGGTAGAGCGGCGATTCATTCAGCCGCAGCCGGATATAGGCGGAGAATATCAGCAGAATGATCGAAACGAGGAAGGGAATGCGCCAGCCCCATTCCTTGAAGTCGTCCTCGGGGATGATGCTCCGGCACAGAATGATGACCATCAGGGAAAGCAGAAAGCCGACCGTCGCGGTGGTCTGGATCCAGCTCGTCGCGAGGCCCCGGCGGGACGGGGGCGTGTGCTCCGCCACATAGGTCGCCGCGCCGCCATATTCGCCGCCCAGCGCGAAGCCTTGCGCGAGCCGCAAGAGGACGAGCATCAGCGGAGCGGCCCAGCCAATGTGCTCGTAGGTCGGCAGCAGCCCAACCGCGAATGTCGAGGTGCCCATCAGCACGATGGTGATCAGGAACGCATATTTCCGCCCGAGCTGATCGCCGATGCGGCCGAAGAAAATCGCTCCGAACGGCCGGATCAGAAAGCCGGCGGCATAGGTCGCAAGGGCTGAAAGCAGGGCGGCGGTGTCATTGCCGGGCGGAAAGAACAGCGAAGCGAAGAAAGGCGCCAGCGTGGCGTAAAGATAGAAGTCGTACCATTCGAAAACCGTGCCGAGTGAGGAGGCGAAGACCACGCGCCGATGTTCGGCCGGACTGACAAATACAATCGCGGGCCGGCGAGGCGACTGTCCCGCCGTGACGTAGCGCATCTCCCCTCCCCTTCGAACCAATCGGATTGAGCGGCATTGCCGCGCACGGGTTTTGTTATTGTTCCCCGCAATTCGATTGAAATTCGTTCATTAACCTATCGGAAGGGTTTGGGGTTGGCCACACTCCTTTCGGCGGTATCGGCCCCGGACGGCAGGGCACGGCGTCGCGCATTCGCGCTTAATGTACTGGGATTGCCTGCGGCGGCGTTGACGGGTTTACTGCCCTGCCCGCTCCACCTTCGGGCGTTCACTTTCGCATGCATACGCAGGACCGCCCCATTGACCGCCCTCCCCTCCCGCATTCTCGTTCCCATCATCGTCGCTTGCGCGCTGTTCATGGAAAATCTCGACGCCACGGTGCTGGCAACCTCGCTTCCCGCCATCGCGCATGACATGGGCGAGGATCCCATCGCGCTGAAGCTGGCGCTCACCAGCTACCTTTTGTCGCTGGCGGTGTTCGTTCCGGCGAGCGGCTGGATGGCCGACCGCTATGGGGCAAAGCGTATTTTCCGGGTGGCGCTCGTCATCTTCATGCTCGGCTCGATATTTTGCGGCCTCTCCTCGACGCTCACCGATTTCGTCGTCGCCCGCATCATCCAGGGGCTGGGCGGGGCGATGATGGTGCCGGTCGGGCGGCTGGTCGTTCTGCGGAGCGTGCCGAAATCGGAACTGGTCGCGGCGCTGGCCTGGTTCACCATTCCGGCGATCGTCGGCCCCATTGCCGGCCCGCCGCTCGGCGGCTTCATCACCACTTATTTCAGCTGGCGCTGGATCTTCTACATCAACATCCCGATCGGGCTGCTCGGCATCGCGCTGGTGACGCGCTACATCGAGGACATCCGCGAGCAGAGCCCGCCGCCATTGGACATTGTCGGCCTGCTGCTGCTGGGCACCGGGCTGTCCGGGCTGGTTTTCGGTCTCGCGGCGCTGGGCCAGGGATTGGTGCCGTTCTGGGCGGCATTGTCGATGCTGGGGATGGGCGTGTTCGTCTGCTGGCTCTATGCGCGCCACGCCGTGCGCGTGGCCCACCCGCTGCTCGACCTCAACCTGATGCGGATCGGCACATTTCGGGCCAGTATTATCGGCGGAACCCTGTTCCGCCTCGGCGCGGGCGCTACGCCGTTCCTGCTGCCGCTGCTGTTCCAATTGGGCTTCGGCCTGACGGCCTTTGCGTCGGGCATGCTCACCTTCGCGGCCGCAATCGGCGCTTTCCTGATGAAGTTCAGCGCTCCGCCGATCCTGAACCGTTTCGGGTTCCGTACCGTGCTTGTCGTCAACGGCTTGCTCAGCTCGGTCTTCATTTGCACCCTCGCACTTTTCACGACCGCGACGCCGCATGCCGTGATCATCGGCGTATTGCTGGTCGGCGGCTTCTTCCGCTCGCTGCAATTCAGCGCGGTGAACACGCTCATCTATGCCGATATCCCGCCGCCGCTCATGAGCCAGGCCACCAGCTTCGCCAGCGCGGCGCATCAGCTTTCGCTGTCATTCGGCGTCGCCGTCGCCGCGTTGACCTTGGAGGCCCAGCAGACATTGCGGGGCAATAGCGACATTGTGGTCAACGATTTCGTCACGGCTTTCCTGGTGGTCGGGGTGATAGCGGCGGCCTCTACGGTGGTTTTCGGACGCATGCCGCGCGATGCCGGGGCGGAGCTGACCGCCAGAGCCGAGGAAACCGTCGTGGCCGCCGATCCGGCGTCGGCGGCGGCCCATCCGTCCGGCGCGCCGGGTTGAGCCGGGCGCGCTTGCGAGCCGGAAGCACTGGCCGCGAAGGCCGCAATTTGTCAACATGAAGCGCCGGGTTCTAGAGCGGGATGAGGAAAAGTGGGAACCGGTTTTCCGCTCGTCAGCCCGCTCTAAACTATAGAGATAGATCACTGTTCATGATTTTGGATTGAACCAATCCAAAATCATCGTGATCTAGGGCTGCGTGGCCCGCCGGCGCCAACAGAACCGACCGGGAGGAAAGCCTTTGGCGAGTGTCATAACCGAAAGTCTGGACGGCCGCCTTCTCACCATCTCCTTGAACCGGCCCGAGCGCCGCAACGCCCTCAGCGCGGAGCTGTGCGAGGCCCTCCTCGATGCGCTCAGGCGCGCGCAATATGACCGCCAGGTCGGCGCGGTGCTGCTGCGCGGTGAGGGCGGCACCTTCTGCGTCGGCGGCGACGTCAAGGGCTTTGCGGCCGGAACCGGCGCCGACATCCCCACCGTGCAGCGGGAGACCTTGCTCCGCCGCAATATGGAGGCCTCGCGCCTGCTGCACGATATGCGCAAGCCGACGATCGCGGCGATCAGCGGTGCGGCGGCCGGGGCGGGGCTTGCCCTGGCGCTGGCCTGCGATCTGCGCGTCGCTGGCCGCACGGCCAAGATCACCACCGCCTTCGCCAAGGTCGGCCTGCCCGGCGATTACGGCGGCACCTATTTCCTCACGCAGCTGCTCGGGTCGGCCAAGGCGCGCGAGCTGTTTCTCCTGTGTCCCGTGCTTTCCGGCGAGGAGGCCCATGCCGCGGGATTGGTGACGCGGGTCGTCGATGACGCCGAGGTGGACAGCGCGGCGCGCGAGATGGCTGCGTCGCTGGCCGACGGGCCGCTGATCGCGCTCGGCTATATGAAGCAGAACCTCAATCTCGCCGAACATGCCGATCTGGGCACGCTGCTCGATGCCGAAGCGCAGCATCAGACGCGCTCGATGCTGACCGACGATCATAAGGAGGCCTCTCGCGCCTTCGTCGAGAAGCGGATGCCGACGTTCCAGGGGAAGTAGGACCGGTGTTTGTTTGAGCATCGGGGACGCGAGGCGACCGAGTAAAACGTCTCTCAGCCTTGCCATATAGCTGCATATACAGCTATTCTGAATGCGAATGACGCAACTTGGAGCTCACCGGCATGACCGCCATCAGCAAACCCGCCGAATACGGCCTGATCCCACGCGAGATTGCGATACAGATGAGCGGGCTTGAGCTGCTGCAAGCGGTGATCAGCGGCACCCGAGCCCGGTCCGCCGATCGCGCAGACCGCCGATTTCCGGATCACCGAGGTCGAGAACGGGCGCATCGTCTTCGAGGGGATGCCCTCGATGAAATTCTACAATCCGCTGGGGACGGTGCATGGCGGCTGGATTTCGGCCATCCTGGATTCCGCCATGGGCTGCGCGGTCCACAGCACGCTGGCCGCCGGCCAGACCTACACGACCATCAATATGACGGTCAATTTCGTCCGGCCGGTTTTCGAGACGACGGGCAAGGTGCGGTGCGAGGGCGTCGCGGTGCATGGCGGTGCGGTTCCCGGCTCGCGACCTCGGAAGCACGGCTTTGGGATGAGGCCGGCAAGCTGCTCGCCCATGGCTCGGAGGCGTGCCTGATCATGACGCCGCCGCCAAGCCGCAGGGGTAAACCGGCTTCAGATCTGCGGCGCGCGGGCAAAGCCCTTCGCGAGGATCGGGCCGGTCGGCCTGCCGGTCGGCGAACCGCCCGCCTGCTCCAGCGTGATCTCGTAAAGCTGCTCCGGCTGCGGCGAGGGCAGGTCGGGGCCGGTGAGCGTCGTAGCGCGGGCGCCTTCGAGCAGTCCAAGAGAAACCGGGCCGGTCGCCGGGCTGGGCAGCGTCCAGACCTGCAGGACCTTGCCCTCCGGAATGTCGAAGCGGGCCAGCGGCACGACCCGGACGCGCTCGCCCGCATAGGCCTCGACGATCGCGCCCGGCTGCGCCTGTGCATCCAGCAGCACCACGATGAGCTGCGGCTGGGCCGGCGCATACATCATCCACAACAGACCCAGCCCGACAATTGCACCGAAGCCCGCCGCAGCGACCCCGCTCCAGAAGCCCAAGCCTTGCCCTGACGGCGTGCCGGTTCGTGGCCGCAAAGGGACGACCTTCGACACGGGAACGTCGAGACGCTCCTCGATCCGGGCCCATAATGCGCCGGGCGCGGGTGGCGCGGGGGCGGTCATATCGAGTTCGTGGAAACGCTCCTTCACCGCGATCAGCGCGGCGCGCAATTCGGGATCGGTCTGCAGGCGATCCTCGAAAGCAGTGCTCTCAGCTGCCTCCATGAGGCCCAGCACATATTCGCCCGCCTCGATCTCCAGATGTTCGCGCGCCGTCATGACATGCACGTCCTCAGTGCGAGCAGCCCTCGCCGCACCCATGATTTCGCCGTGCCGACCGGAACACGCAGCAAAGCGGCAATCTCGCCATGAGAATAACCCGCAACATAAGATAAGAGCAGACTTTTACGCTTTTCCTCTTCCAGCCATTCCAGGCAGCGGCGCAGCCGGCTGTCGGAGGAAAGCCGCTCGAAGGCGTCCTCGGCCGTGGACAAGCTGTCGGGAAGGCGGTCGAGGCTGTCGCCGTCGACCAGGTCCTCGCGGGCGCCGTCGCGGATGATGTTGAGCGCCCTGTGGCGCACCACCGCATAAATCCAGCCGCGCGCCGAGCCGAGGCCCGGATCGAAGCTGTCCGCCTTCCGCCAGATCTGGATGAAGGCGTCCTGCACGACTTCCTCGGCGAGTTCGCGGCGCCTGACGATGCGCTGCGCGATGCCGATCAGGCGTCCGGCCTCTTCCTCATAAAGCTGCTTCAGCGCGCCGCGGTCGCCGCGCGCGCAGGCGCCCAAAGTCGCGGCATAGTCGAGCATCGCCGTGCCCCCTCGCAAGCCTGCGTCAGAGAAGGCTCTTACACGCTGCGCCTACTGAAATACAGCACCCGCCCGAAAAAAATTCTCCGAGCCGCTGCATCCAAACGGCAGGGCCCGCGTGTATCGGACATGTGGACAGGCCACAAACCAATTTATTCCGGAGTTGAAACGATGAAGATTCTTAAGCTCGCCATTGCTTCCGGCGTTGTCTCGCTTGCCGGCGTTGCCTCCGCTTCCGCCGACACCGCCGTGGGTCTCGTGGGCGATAAAACTCTCGTGATCATCGACACGGTCAAGCCGGCGGTTACCAAAACGGTTGAAGTGACCGGCGTCGACAAGCTGCTCGGCATCGACCTGCGGCCGTCCAACAAGACGCTCGTCGGCGTCACCGCCGACGGCACCCTGGTGACCATCGACCCCGGCAACGGGCGCGGCGACGAAGGGCGCCAAGCTGGAGAAGTCCATCGCGGCGGGCACGGGCGCCATCGTCGATTTCAATCCGATGGCCGACAAGCTGCGCTTCATGTCCACCGACGGCACCAATCTGCGCGCCGATCCCGACAGCGGCAAGGTCACGACCGACGGCTCGCTCGCCTTCGAAAAGACCGACATGCACAAGGGCGAAAAGCCGAATATCGTCGCCGCGGCCTATATCAATTCATTCGGCAAGCCCGAAAAGACCGCGATGTACGACATCGACGCCACGATCGGCGCGCTGATCCAGCAGGTTTCGCCCAATGACGGCACGCTGAAGGCCATCGGCAAGCTGGGCGTCAACCCCGCCAAGAGCTACGCCTTCGATGTGGCGACGTCCGCCGACGGCACGAACAGCGCCTGGCTGGTTGCAGATAACATGCTCTACACGGTCGATCTGGCGACCGGCATGGCGAAGTCCTCGGGAAAGGTTGAAGGCGCGAGCGGCATGATACGCGATATTACGACGCTGCCGAAGATGTAAGCCCTCTCAAGCCTGACTGCCGGCGGTCCTTCGATGCGAGGGCCGGCGGCAGCCGCTGAATATGCACTTCTATTATCCTTCCGGTCATTTAAAAGCCCCTAAATCGCCACACGCCGCACATAATTGAGGCGCATGCAGATTTTGGCATCGATAATTACGTCCTTAGCCTGCGGTTAAGCTCCGGCCAATGCCGGGTGCGAAAGCGAGATGTGAGTTCACTCACATAAGTCGCGAAAAAACCGAAGCTTATTGGAAAGCATATCCGTAAAAAAACGCAAGACATGAAAGCGCATTGCTTTCACTTTGTTAAATATGTAACATTTTAGATAATGCAGTATACCGAATTTGTCTGCGGGGATGGCGAATGTCACATGTTCGGATCGCCGAAGAGTCACCACACGGAGCGGTTCGGTGGCCCCTCTTGACCACCGAAGCATTGTCCAAGAGGTTCGGCCGCGTAGCTGCAATAAGCAATCTGAGCTTTGCGATTGGCCAGGGGGAGATCGTAGGCCTTATCGACCCGATGCGCTCAGGCAGGTCCACTGTCATCGATCTGCTTGCGGGAACGATCAAGCCCACTTTTGGCAAGATTACGATTCTCGGTGAGGATGTCACCCAGCTTGGGTCCAACTCCCGCAGTCGCCGCGGCGTGGTGTGCGGCTTGCAGCCCGGAGATCTGTTTTTCGATCTCACCGCCCTGGAAAGCGTCGTGATGGGCGGCCTGATATCCCAGCCGCCGTTTTTTTCAAGACGGGGCGGGAAGACGTTTCGGGACGAAGCGATGTCCACGCTCGAATTCACCGGGCTCGCCGATGTGAGCGATGTTCGGGCGGAGGCGCTCTCGCCGAGCCAGCGACGCTTCCTGACGATTGCTGTCGCCCTGGCCGCCAAGCCGGCGCTGCTGCTTCTGGATGACCCGGCTGCCGGTATGACAAAAGCTGAGCGCTCATCACTGGCGTCAATCATCAACAGCATCCGCGAAAACGGTACCTCCGTACTGATCGCTGAGCGCGATATGTGGCCGTTGATGGAAATTTGCGACCGGGCCCTGGTGCTCAGTTCGGGGAGGATTATCGCCGACGACGTGCCATCAAGGATCACGGGCAACCCTGCTGTCATCAATGCCTATCTCAACCGCTCGCAATAGCCCGCCCATGCCTGATCCGGTCGCGATCTAATCGCGTTCCAGGGCTGCTGCGAGCCCACCCAGAATCATCGCCCAGCCGTCGCTCGTGCGCGCGACGTAATCCGCCCACACGCCTTCATGGATGAGCGTGAGTTCGCATCCCGTGCCGACCGGCCGGATTTCGATCGT
This sequence comes from uncultured Alphaproteobacteria bacterium, assembly GCA_963842775.1. Lineage (GTDB taxonomy): Bacteria > Pseudomonadota > Alphaproteobacteria > Rhizobiales > Rhodomicrobiaceae > R-RK-3. Next base: position 421,512 of record CAWJHQ010000005.1, read on the forward strand.
TACCCGCGTTTTTGCTTCCGGCATTTCCGCCACGGCGAAGTCGAACACCAGCCGGCGTGGCCTGTCGATCTCGATATATTCGCCGAAATGCTCCGCATCCCCGCCATCGCGGCGATCGACGAAGCAGAACGCGCCGCCCACACGCGGATCGATCTCGACGCGAACCATCTGGCCGCCGGGTGTCGCAAACAGGAATTTGCCGGCTTTGGCCGGATCGAGCCAGGCATCGAAAACGCGCTCTGCGGATTGCGTGAACTGGCGGCTGACGCGCACCGTCGTCGGAGTGTGATCGGTCACGGCTAATTCTCCTCTTTCATTGGCCGGGCGGTCGCCGGCTCGATCTTCCTCTTCCAGCAGCGAAGCAAGGGCGCTCAGCCTCGACCTCCAAAGCGCGCTCTGCTCGTTCATCCAGGCCGCCGCCTCATCGAGCGGCTCGGAGTTGAGACAGAGCCAATGGTCCCGTCCCGCCCGACGCCGCTTGACGAGGCGCGCGACTTCGAGGACGCGAATATGCTTCGACACCGCATTCAGCGACATCGGCAGAGGCCGCGCGATCTCGGTGACGCGCGCTTCACCGCCTGTCAGGCGCTGGAGAATCGCCCGCCGCGTCGGGTCGGCGAGCGCGGCCAATGTGCGGTCGAGACACTCTTGATTCACGGCATTTTCCATCATTCAACTTTTTAGTTGAATATTTGCTTCAAGTCAAATCTGCGCCAGCCGCCGTTCGTGGTCCAGCCGGAGGCGCGGCATGATCAAATCGGCTTGTGCTTGCGGTGCGAGCCGGGCTATCGCTGTCACTTCTGCGAAAGAGCCTTGCAAGATCATCGGATGAGCCAGCATCAAAGCGACAAACGGCGGACGCGCGGCTATTTCGGCATCGGCGCGGAGCGCATTTCCAAGCCGCTCAATCTCGGCAATTTGTTCCGTTCGGCGCACGCATTCGGGGCCAGCTTCGTGTTCACCATCGGCGCCCATCCCGACGCGCTCGACTTCTTCGCCGATACTTCGAAATCGAGCAGCCATCTCCCCTATTACCACTGGGAGACGCTGGAGGGCATGTCCCTGCCGGAGGACTGCCGGCTGGTGGGCGTCGAGCTGATGAGCGAATCAGAAGACCTGCCGAGCTTCCGGCATCCGGTCAAGGCGGCCTATGTTCTGGGCCCCGAACTTGGCGCGCTGTCGCCCGAACTGGTGGCCCGCTGCGACCATCTCGTCCGTATTCCCACCGATTTCTGCATCAATGTCGCGATGGCTGGAGCGGTCGTAATGTATGACCGGGTAAGGACCCTCGGCCGGTTTCCGCCGCGTCCGCTGATGGTTGGCGCGTCACGCCGCGCGGCAAAATGATGAAGAGTTGGTAATTTTCCTTTGGCGAACTGGCCAATCAAAGTGCAAATCGATATAGATATGCCACTGAATTTAACCAATGCGGAGACCTTGAAGGATGCGACTGGCTTCTGCCTGCATGGCTGCTGGCTTGATCTGCGCCGCGCCGTCGGCCTACGCTCAAACCGCGAAGCTGCTTAAGACGTTCGACGATTGGCAGGTGTTCATACATGAAGCCAAGGACGAGAAGGTCTGCTTTGCCGCTTCGGCGCCGAAGGAAATGGCTCCCAAGGGGGTCAATCGCGGTTCCGTGTTTCTTTACCTGACGACATGGGCAAAGGACGGTGTCCGCAACGAGTTCAGCGTCAAGGTCGGCTATACGCTCAAACCCGAGAGTACGCCCGTGGTCGCTGTCGGATCGGACCAGTTCCAGCTTTATCCGAAGGACGACAAGGCCTTCATGCGAGACCCGGCCGAGGAGCGCAAGCTCATTGAAACCATGCGCAAGGGTTCCGATTTGAGCGTGAAGGGCGTTTCGTCTCGCGGCACCGAGACGACGGACAAATACTCGCTCAAGGGCCTCGGTGCGGCATTGAGTCATGTCGAGACCAGTTGCCCGTAATCTGCCAGTCTGATGTAGGTAGGCTCGGACCATGAGCGCCACCGTCGATGCGAACCTGCCGGCACAGGCTGTGCCCCGGCACGACAGCCCTGCCCCCGCTACGGCGGCCGGGCGGCGTTCGCTGCTGGGCCTTTCGCGGGCGGGGATCGGCGCGGCGCTCGGCGAGATCGGCGTCGGCCCGTCGCAACAGCGCATGCGCGCCGCGCAGCTCTGGGGCTGGATCTATGGGCGCGGCGCCACCGATTTCGGCGCCATGAGCAATATCGCCAAGGAGCTGCGCGAGCGCGCTCGGGCAGAACTTCGATCTCATGCGTCCGGAAATCGTCACGGAGCAGATTTCTTGCGACGGCACGCGCAAATGGCTGCTTCGGCTCGCCGCGACACGGCCGGGTGAGCGTGCCCCCGAGGTCGAAACTGTCTATATCCCCGAAGGCGAGCGCGGCACGCTCTGCATTTCCAGCCAGGTCGGCTGCACGCTGACCTGCACGTTCTGCCATACCGGCACACAGCGCCTGGTGCGCAATCTCACCGCCGGCGAGATCGTCGGGCAGATCCTGCTGGCGCGCGACCGCCTCGGCGAATGGCCGGGCGCGCCACTGCCTGCGGAGAGCCAAGGGCTGCCCCAGACCGAGCGCAAGATCACCAACATCGTGCTGATGGGCATGGGTGAGCCGCTCTATAATTTCGATAATGTGAAACAGGCGATGGAGATCGCCTCCGACGGCGACGGGCTGTCGGTGTCGAAGCGCCGCATCACCCTCTCCACGTCCGGCGTGGTGCCGATGATCGCGCGGGCCGGAGCGGAAATGGGCGTCATGCTGGCCATTTCGCTGCATGCTGTGCGCGACGACCTGCGCGACGTGCTGGTGCCGATCAACAAGAAATACCCGATCGCCGAACTGCTGCAGGCCTGCCGGACCTATCCGGGACTGACCAATTCGCGCCGCATCACCTTCGAATATGTGATGCTGAAGGGCGTAAACGACAGCGTCCCCGAAGCCAGGGCGCTTGTCCGGCTGCTCGCGGGCATTCCGGCGAAAATCAACCTCATTCCGTTCAATCCCTGGCCCGGCTCTCCTTATGAATGCTCCGATTGGGAGCAGATCGAACGCTTCGCCGAAGTGGTGAACCGCGCCGGCTATGCCAGCCCGATCCGCACGCCGCGCGGCCGCGACATCATGGCCGCCTGCGGGCAGCTTCGCTCGGCCAGCGAGACGGTTCGGGCCAGCTTGCGGCGCGCGGGCGCCGGTGCGGCGTTGCCTGCCGACGCGGGTGGCGCTGTTTCATGATCTGGTCCGCGCTGCGCCGCTTCCTTGCCGTAGCGTTCGGCTTCATCCTGGCGATCATCGCCGGAAGCATCACATTGTTCTTTCTCGGCGCGCGCTGGGCGGCCGGCGAAGCGACTGCCTTCACGCCGCAGGACGCCGACGAAATGTCGCGCGCGCTGAATGAGGGGCTCGGCGTCATCGCATTCTTCTTCACGGTGGCGCCGGTGCTGACTCTGCTTCCGGCACTTGCCACGGCGGTGATCGGGGAAGTGGCGCGCATCCGCTCGCTGCTTTATTATCTGGTCGCCGGTGGTGCGGCCGCCGCGCTGATGCCACTCATCGCCACGCACGCCGAGGTGGCCGCAAAGCTCCACCTATGCGGCCCCCTATTTCACCATCATGGCGACGGCCGGCTTCGTGGCGGGCTTGGTCTACTGGCTCATCGCGGGCCGGAACGCTTAACCCTCATCGGTCTGCCTCCCCCTCCAGATGCCAGGAAGCGCAGGAGACAAGTTGAATGGACGAGACATTGCGCGTTCTGCTGCCCCTGCTGCTCGTTGCGGTAGGTATCGTGCTGCTGCTCGGCTTGTGGAATATGCTGCGCGGCAGCAATCCCGGCCGCAGCCAGACGCTGATGCGCTGGCGTGTCGGACTCCAGTTCGTGGCGATCATCATCGTCATGGCCGTCTTGTATTTTTCCCATTGAACACGTGCACTGACGAATGAATGCCGGGTGGCACTTCCCGCGCCGGAAGTGGTAATCTCACGCGCTGAACGGAAGCAGGGATTCGGCACATGGTGGTTCTGACCAAAATCTACACGCGCACCGGCGATCAGGGCACGACCGCGCTCGGCGACGGCACACGCCTGCCGAAATATGATCTGCGAATCACCGCGTATGGAACGGTGGACGAAACCAACGCCTCCATCGGCGTGGCGCGCCATTTGCTCGGACCGGACGATCAGGCAGCCGACGTCATGTTGCGGCGCATCCAAAACGATCTGTTCGATCTGGGCGCCGATCTTTGCGTGCCCGATCGCGGCGAGCCGCTGCCCTACGAACCTTTGCGCATGACGGAGGCGCAAGTCGTCTGGCTCGAAACCGAGATCGACCGGATGAATGCCGAGTTGAAGCCGCTCACTTCATTCGTTCTGCCCGGAGGCACGCCCGCTGCCGCCGCGCTGCATATGTCGCGCACCATCTGCCGCCGCGCCGAAAGGCATATGGTCGAACTCGCCACCCTCCCGAATGAGCCGGTCAGCGCCGCGGCCCTTAAATATATAAATCGACTGTCCGACCTGCTTTTTGTTGCGAGCCGCTATGTCAACGGCAGGGGGAGTCGTGATATTCTGTGGCAGCCGGGGCAGAATCGATAGCCGATGAGGGACGCAAAGTGTTTGTACCATTGTGGGATCATAATCCCCTCGAGAGCGTGCGTTTTCAGTTTGTTACGATCGGGCTGATCATCGTCAATTGTGCCGTCTTCTTCGCCTTGCAGCTCGGTCTCATATATCCCGTCCCCGACGCGTTGCAGGTAAGCTTTGCCTTGGTGCCGCACGAACTCCTTTCGACGATTGTCAAGCAGCCGGTAGCCACTGCGCCGGTCGGCGCGTCCATTCCGGAAGGCATGACGCTGATCACTTACATGTTCATGCATGGCAGTTTCATGCATCTGTTCGGCAACATGATCTTCCTCTGGGTCTTCGGTGATAACGTCGAAGATGCGATGGGCCATGCCCGCTTCCTGTTCTTCTATCTGATTTGCGGTATCTTCGCCGGGATGACCCATGCGCTGGTCTCTCCGGCCTCGGACATTCCGCTGATCGGCGCCAGCGGCGCCGTCGCCGGGGTGATCGCCGCCTATTTGATGCTGCACCCGAATGTGCGCGTCTGGTGCCTTTGGTTCTTCCGCATACCGCTGCGCGTCAGCGCGGGTTTTGCCCTGCTCGTCTGGATCGCGTTGCAGGTGCTGAATATCGTGATCGAGCGTCGACGCCTCGATTGCGTGGTGGGCGCATATTGGCGGGCTGATCGCGGGTGCGGTGCTCGTCCTGTTCATGCGGCGGCCGGGCGTACCGCTCTTCGATCGGGCAACCGGCGTGGAACCGAAGCCGCAGGCGGATGCGTCCGGCAGCCGGTAAGAAGCGTGACATTATAGGCAGATGCGTCTTCCGTGTGCATTGACTTGCAGACGACCGCGCATTAGCCTCAAATTTCTTTCGCAGTTGCGAAGCAGTCCTCTCGAACGCTATGTCCGGCCCGAGATCCCTGCCCTATGGAGGCATGGCCGGATATTACGGGAGAGGTGAATGGAGGCGCGTGAATGAAGGTCCTGGTTCCGATCAAGCGTGTCGTTGACTTTAACGTTAAGGTCCGGCTGAAGCCGGATGGCAGCGGCGTCGATACCGCCAATGTCAAGATGTCGATGAACCCGTTTGACGAAATCGCGATCGAGGAAGCGCTCCGCCTGCGCGAGGCCAAGGTCGCCACCGAAGTGGTCGCCGTCTCCATCGGACCGCAAAAAGCGCAAGAGACATTGCGCACCGCACTCGCCATGGGCGCCGACCGCGCCATTCTGGTCAAGACCGACGTCGCGATCGAGCCGCTGACCGTCGCCAAAATTCTCAAACATATCGCCGAGCAGGAAAAGCCCGAGATCATCATCCTCGGCAAGCAGGCGATCGACGACGATGCGAATCAGACCGGGCAGATGCTCGCGGGGCTGCTTGGCTGGCCGCAGGGCACTTTCGCCTCCAAGATCGCGCCCGCCGATGGACAATTGCGCGTCACTCGCGAGGTCGACGGCGGCTTGCAGACCGTCCTGTTGAAGCTCCCGGCGGTGCTGACGACCGATCTGCGTCTGAACGAGCCGCGCTATGCGTCGCTGCCCAACATCATGAAGGCGAAAAGCAAGCCCTTGGCTGAAATCGACGCAGCGACTTTGGGAATAGATTTGGAACCGCGCATCAAGATCGTGAAGACCCAGGAGCCGGCCGCCCGCAAGGCGGGGGTGAAGGTCGCCAGTGTCGCGGAGCTCGTTGCGAAACTCCGGGATGAGGCGGGAGTGATCTGATGGCGATTCTGCTGTTTGCCGATCATGTCGCCGGCGCCCTCAGCCCTTCGACGGCCAAGACGCTGAGCGCGGCGAAATCCATCGGCGGCGATATCGACATTCTGATCGCGGGCAAGAGTTGCGGCGCGGCCGCGGAAGCCGCCGCCAAGCTCGGCGGCGTGCGCAAGGTGCTGGTGGCCGAAGCCGATCATCTCGCGGGTGATCTTGCCGAGGAACTGGCCGCGCTTGTGACACCGCTCATGCAGTCCTATGATGCGCTGATCGCACCGGCGACAACCACGACGAAGAATTTTGTGCCGCGCGTCGCGGCGCAGCTCGACGTGCCGCAGATTTCCGAAATCATCGCCGTCGATGCGCCGAACCGCTTCGCCCGCCCGATCTATGCCGGCAACGCCATTCAGGTGGTGGAACCCGCGCCGGGGATGAAGATGGTCATCACCGTGCGTGCGCCTGCTTTCCCGGCAGCGCCCGAGGGCGGTTCCGCCAGCATCGAGACCATTCAGGCGCCTGCCGCCGTCGGACTGTCGCAATTTGCGGGCGCGGAGCTTTCCTCGTCCGATCGCCCCGAGCTGACGGCCGCCCGCATCATCATATCCGGCGGACGCGGCATGCAGTCGGGTGACAATTTCAAGCTGATCGAGGCGATCGCCGACAAACTCGGCGCGGCCATCGGCGCCAGCCGCGCCGCTGTCGACGCGGGATATGTGCCGAATGACTATCAGGTTGGCCAGACCGGGAAGATCGTCGCGCCCGAACTGTACATCGCCGTCGGCATTTCAGGGGCTATTCAGCATCTTGCAGGCATGAAGGACGCAAAGGTGATCGTGGCCATCAACAAGGACGAAGAGGCGCCGATTTTCCAGGTCGCCGATTACGGCCTGGTCGCGGATTTGTTCCAGGCGCTGCCAGAACTCGAGGCCGAGCTCACCAAGGCAGGATTATAGAGCATGATGCGCAAGAGTGGATCTCGGTCTTGCGATAAAGATCATGCTAGAACAAACGGATAGAGCCTGATTTCTTCCGTTTCCACCGGACGGTGTCAGGATCTGGATTGCAACCCAACTTTCGGGGCCGAATATGACCAGTATGGAACCCAATCGTCCATCCGCCGCTCGTCAGCCGGCCGGTCCCGGGGCGTCCAATACCGGCATTAAGACCGTCGGCATCGTCGGCGCGGGGCAGATGGGTAATGGCATTGCCCAGGTCGTCTCGCTCGCCGGCTACGATGTCGCGCTGAACGATGTCTCGCAGGAGAAGGTTGAAACGGCGCTCGCCACGATCAACGGTCACCTGGCGCGGCTGATATCGCGCGGCAAGCTCACCGAAGCCGAGCGTGAGCAGGCGCTGGGACGCATCCGCTATGCCGCGTCGCTGGAGGATTTCGCCGAAACCGATCTTGTGATCGAGGCGGCGACCGAGGATGAGGACGTCAAGCGGAAGATTTTTCAGTCGCTCTGCCCGTTCCTGAAGCCCGAAGCCATGCTGGCGACCAACACATCCTCGATTTCCATCACCCGCCTTGCCGCCTCGACCGATCGGCCGGAGCGGTTCATCGGCATGCATTTCATGAACCCGGTGCCGCTGATGGACCTCGTGGAGATGATCCGCGGCATCGCTACCGAGGAATCGACATTCGCCGTGGCGCGCGAATTCGTCGCCAGCCTCGGCAAGACGGTCGCGGTATCGGAGGATTTCCCGGCCTTCATGGTCAACCGCGTATTGCTGCCGATGATCAACGAAGCGATCTACACGCTCTATGAGGGCGTCGGCACGGTCGAGGCGATCGATACCGCCCTGCGCCTCGGCGCGAACCATCCGATGGGGCCGCTGCAACTCGCCGATTTCATCGGCCTGGATACCTGCCTTTCGGTGATGCAGGTGCTGTATGAGGGACTGGCGGATTCGAAGTATCGTCCTTGCCCGCTGCTGGTGAAATATGTCGAGGCGGGCTGGCTCGGCCAGAAGACCCAGCGCGGCTTCTACGATTATCGCGGCAAGGTGCCGGTGCCCACGCGTTGAGGGGCCTGCCTGGCATCGACGGACTGCCGCATTGACTCGAGTCGCAAAGGCCCCCACCTTCTGCGCGGCATCGTAGCACGAGCGCAGCCGGCGCCTAGAGCGGGATGAGGAAAAGTGGGAACCGGTTTTCCGCTCGTCATTCCGCTCTAGATGTAAGAGATAGATCACTGTTCATGATTTTGGATTGAACCAATCCAAAATCACCGTGATCTAGCGCGTCAAGCCAAGAAGGGGACGTGATGTCCAGCGATCAATCCGGTCAAAATCCGGCCTCCGGCCAAGCGTCTCTCTCCCTTTTCAGCGACACGATCTTCGCGCCGATGAAGCGCGCGTCTTGTGAAAGCTGGGCCGAGCCGGTATTCACCGGCGCGCTGGTGCTGGCCGATGGCACGGTGCTGCAAGGTTACGGCCTCGGCGCGACGGGCCAGGCGGTGGGCGAATTATGCTTCAACACCGCCATGACCGGCTATCAGGAAATCCTGACCGACCCCTCCTATGCCGGCCAGATCATCACCTTCACCTTCCCGCATATCGGCAATGTCGGCGCCAATCCCGACGATGCGGAGACCTCCAATCTCGCGGCGGTATCGGGCGTGCGCGGCTGCGTGCTGCGCGCCAACATCACCGGGCCGTCCAACTACCGCGCCATGCAGCATTTCGACGCCTGGCTGAAGTCGCGCAACATCATCGGCCTGTGCGGCGTCGACACGCGCGCGCTGACGGTGCTCATCCGCGAGAAGGGCATGCCGAATGCGATCATCGCAAATGATCCGGCTGGCAAATTCGATCTCGACGCGCTGAAGGCCGAGGCGCGCGCCTGGCCGGGGATCGAGGGCATGGACCTCGCCAAGGACGTGACCGCCGGGCAAAGCTATCGCTGGGACGAAACCGCCTGGACCTGGGAGGACGGCTTCGGCCGGCAGGACGCGCCCGAATTCCATGTCGTCGCCATCGATTACGGCATGAAGCGCAACATACTCCGTTGCCTCGCGACCGCCGGTTGCAAGGTGACGGTGCTGCCCGCGACCGCCACTGCCGAAGAGGTTCTGGCGCATGAACCCGACGGCGTTTTCCTCTCCAACGGTCCCGGCGATCCCGCGGCGATGAGCGGCTACGCCGTTCCCGCAATCCGCGAGATCGTGGGCTCGGGCAAGCCGGTATTCGGCATCTGCCTGGGACATCAATTGCTTGCGCTGGCGCTGGGCGCCGAGACGCGCAAGATGCGCCAGGGCCATCACGGCGCCAACCACCCAGTGAAGGATTTCACCACCGGTAAGGTCGAGATCACCTCGATGAATCACGGTTTCACCGTGGACCGCGAGACGCTGCCCGAGGGGGTCGAGGAAACACATAAGTCGCTTTTCGACGGCACCAATTGCGGCATTCGCCTGAAAGACCGGCCGGTGTTTTCCGTGCAGTATCATCCCGAAGCGTCGCCGGGGCCGCAGGATAGCCACTACCTGTTCCGGCGGTTCATCAACCACATCCGGCAAGGGAAGCGGATGGAGTTGGTGGCGGAGTAATCCGCTACCCGTGGTCGCTCCTCGGGCGAAGATTCTCCCCCCTTATCCTCGCTAAACGTCGTCGCACCGTGTTGATGGCGCAACTCCGGGCAATGAAACGGTGCCTCTTTGGCTTGCCCAACTTCCGGCGCATCCCCCTCTCTGCTAGAGATTCTTAACATATTCGGCAATTCGCAGCCCGACGCTGTGGGAGCGACTTAAATTTATAAGACTGGCGTGAGTTGACTGGGGGAAGTGATGCGTTTTGTCAGTTTATTCATGGTGGCGGCTGCGTCCACCGTTATTGCTGCATGCTCAATTCATCCTCTTCCTGAGGATTTTTCGCGATCCACCACCTTCGATATCGTCCAGAAAATTCGCTGCGAGGCGAGAGACGCGGTCGGCGAAGTCGCTCTCACGCCTAAAGGCAGAGTAAGTTTCATAAGCGCTCGGGACGCAGTTCAGCCGCTTTCGGTCGAGACTGCGCGCGGATGGCTGTCGCCCGGATTGCAATATGCGGCAATCGGCTACTCCTTCAAGTTCACCATTACTGAAGCCGATAATGGCAGCGCGAGCGGCTTATTTCAGTTTCCTTTTTCCAACGGCACCTTTTCTCTCGGCGTGAACGCAGGCGAAGACAAGAAACGCAAAAACGACAGAAGCTTCGATCTCGTCGAAGATTTTGCACAGCTTCTTTCCGATAGCGGCCTGATTTGTGGCCCTGGAAATAAAAACTGGAAATATCCAATAACGGGCGAGATCGGCGTGCAAGAAGTCATCGAAACGTATATCCGCCTCTCTGGCCTGAAGATATTCAACTTGCCCACTCCGAGCTCCACCAGCAAGGTCCGAGACGTGTATGAATTTACTGACGAACTTACGTTTACGACCACATATAATGCTTCGGTACAGCCAAGCGTGACGCTCAGGCCCGTCCCTCATGATTTTCGGTTGGTCAATGCTTCAGGAAACTTCGGCGCCCGTCGCGAGGACATACACGGCGTAACACTGGCGCTCAAAGCAAAGCCCGCGCCTGGTGCAGGTACGCGAGGCGCCCGATTCCTCCTGGATGGAGGCCCGGCAGGGTCGGCTGACACGAAATCTTCCGTTCTCAGAACCCTGCAGAACCGCAAAGACCTGAGGACGCTGAGCGACGACCTTCGCGACGCGCAATAAGTCGCGATTGCCGATCGAGGCGGTGCGGGCAGCGTGTGGTGGATGAACCTCTTAGCCTGCCCGCCGCACCCTGATCAGCCCTTCCTGCGCCACTGACGCCACCAGCGTGCCGTCGCGGCTGAAGATGCTGCCGCGGCAAAAACCGCGCGCGCCCTCGGCCGAGGGGCTGTCCTGCGCGTAGAGCAGCCACTCATCGGCGCGGAACGGGCGGTGGAACCAGACGGCGTGGTCGAGGCTGGCCATCATCAGTTGGGGGTCGAAGGGCCGGCGCGCATGCGGGATCAGGCTGGCGCTGAGCAGGCTGTAATCCGACGCATAGGCCAGCGCGCAGCGATGCAGCACCGGGTCGTCGGGCATCGCGCCCTTGGTGCGGAACCACATGAAATTGGTCGGATCGCGCTTGTCGGTGGAGAGATAGGCCCCGGCGTCCACCGGGCGCATCTCGATCGGACGCTCCAGCTTCCAGAAGGCGCCCAAATGGTCCGGCGTCTTGGCGCGGATGTCGTCTTCCGAAGGCAGCACGTCCGGGTCCGGCACGTCGGGCATCGCGAGTTGGTGTGAAAACCCCTCCTCCACCTTGTGGAAGGAAGCGCTCATCGAAAAAATCGCCTCGCCATGCTGGATGGCGACGACATTGCGGGTGGTGAAGCTCCCCCCGTCGCGGATGCGGTCGACCTTGAAGACGATCGGCACTTTCGGATCGCCGGCGAGCAGGAAATAGCAATGCAGCGAATGCACCAGCCGCGCCTCGACGGTGCGCGTCGCCGCGACCAGCGCCTGTCCGACCACCTGGCCGCCGAAAACGCGCGTCCAGCGGTTTTGCGGGCTGTAGCCGCGAAACAGATTGACTTCCAATTGTTCGAGATCGAGCAGCGAGATGAGACCGGTAATATCCAATGCCATTTTTGGTGCCGTCCAGCGATAAGCAAAAGCCCTGTGGGGGATAACAGAGCCGGAGCGGACTTCGACTGTCAAGCGCGAAGGGCTGGCCCGTTCTGAGCGGCGCGTTGCAGCGCACAAAGCGCCTCGCGGGCGAGGCGTGGCATGGTACGGAGGGGCGTCTGGTGGAATTCGGCAACGCTCCCCATGTCACCTTGAGCTGTCGCCGGCCGATGCGCTAGGAATATGGTGCGGCCCGCGCGCCCTGTGGCGAAGCTGATGGAGAAATCGCGATGGACGGCCAGAGATACGATCTGATCATCGGCGGCGGTAGTTTCGTCGGCATGGCGCTGGCTTGCGGACTGGCGAAATCGGCGCCTGGAGGCTTCCGTATCGCCGTGGTCGAGCGGATGCCCGTCGCCGAGGCCCGCTCCGGCGCATTCGACGGCCGCTCCGTCGCGCTGACGGCCGCCGCCAAGCAGATGCTGGAAGCGCTCGGCATCTGGCCGGGCATCTCGGCGGATGCCCAGCCGGTCATGGCCATGGACATTACCGACAGCAAGCTGGATTTCCCCATCCGCTCAGTGCTGCTGAATTTCGATGCCCTGCAAGGTGGCGACGAACCCACCGCCTTTATCGTCGAAAACGCCATCCTGCGCCGCGCGCTTTACGAAGCCGCCGAAAGCTTGTCCGACATCACCCTGATCGCGCCCGAAACCGTTGCCGGCATCGATTTGCGCGAGGCAAGTGCCGCGATTACGCTCGGCAGCGGCAAGACGCTCTTCGCCAATCTTCTGGTTGCCGCCGATGGGCAGCGTTCGGCGCTGCGGAAAATGGCCGGTTTCAAGATCGTCGAATGGACATCGGACCAGGCCGCCATCACCGGCACGATCGCGCATGAAAAGCCGCATGGGGGCCGCGCCGTGCAGCATTTCCTGCCCTCCGGGCCGTTCGCGCTGCTGCCGATGGTCGGCAACCGCTCATCCATCGTGTGGACGGAAAGGGCGGACGAAGCGCGGCGCATCATGGCCTCGGGGGAAGCGGAGAAGCTCGCCGAGATCGACAAGCGCATCGGCGGAGCGCTTGGGCGGATCTCGCTCGCCGGTAAGCTGTCCGCCTTTCCGCTCAGCATGACGCTGTCGCGGGGATTCGTGAAGCCGCGCGTGGCGCTGGCGGGCGATGCCGCCCACGGATTGCATTGGATCGCTGGTCAGGGGCTCAATCACGGGCTGAAGGACGCCGCTGCCCTCACCGAAGTGCTGGTTGACGCCGCCCGGCTCGGCCTCGATCCGGGCGACCTCACGGTGCTGGAGCGCTATGAGCGCTGGCGGCGCTTCGACAGCGCGTCCTCTGCGATGAGCGCGGCCGCCCTGAACCGGCTGTTCGCCAATGACAACACACCGCTGCGCGCCGCGCGCCAGTTTGGGCTCGGCGTCGTCGACCGTTTGCCGGGCTTGAAGCGCTTCTTCATGCGCGAGGCGGCGGGGCTGACCGGCGAGTTGCCGAAGCTGCTCAAGGGTGAACTGGCGTAAGCGCTTTTCAGCGATCACGCGGGGTATGCGCCGGCAGTGTCCATCCGAGGCGGCTTCGCCATCTCGAAGATCGGGCTCAGCATGATGAGCAAGGTATCCGCGCTGCGTTTGGCGAACGAGGGCATTCACACCTACGAGGTGCGCCCAGGGATGATCCGCACGGACATGACGGCCGTCGCCAGGGAAAAATACGACCATCTGTTCGCGGAAGGGCTGGCGCCGATCTCGCGATGGGGCGAGCCGGACGATGTCGGGTGGGCCGTGGCGATGCTCGCTGGCGGTGCCCTTCCTTATTCGACCGGCGAGGTCATTCACGTCGACGGTGGACTCTCGCTGCCCAGGCTCTGACGAAACCGCGCAAACCGCGTCGCGGCTTCAAGATTGACGGCATTTTCCGGGGTCAGTCCCGCCAGGATCGCGCGCACCTGCTCCACCGTGTCGAAGGCCTGATGCTCGACGGCGCCGGGCGTCAGCCCGCCAATATGGGGAACGGCGACCACGTCGGCGCGGCCGGCCAGTTCCGGGCTCGGCATTTGATCGGGCGCGCGGCCGACATCCATCGCAGCCCCGGCAATACGCCCGGCGTCGAGGGCTGCGGCTAGCGCCTGCTCATCGACGAGATTGCCGCGCGAGAGATTGATGAAATGGGCGTGCGGCTGCATGCGGGCGAAGGCCGCGGCGTTCATCAGGTTTTCCGTCTCGGCCGTCGCCACCGCAAGGCAGACAACGAAATCCGACCTCGCTCAGAAGCTTTTCAAATGACACCTGCGCCACATTGGGATCGGCGATGGTCTTGTATGGATCGTGCGCAAGAACCGTCATCCCGAAGGCGCTCGCCAGCCCGGCCAGATGCTGGCCGATCACGCCATAACCGATGATGCCGATGGACGAGCCCTGTAGCTGCCGTCCCATCCGCGCAACGGGCGCGCCACCGGAGCGGTAGGTCCCGACCGCGGCGGAAACGCCCCTGCCAAGATCAATCATCATGCCGATGCCGAGCTCCGCGACGGAAGCGGCGAAGCCAGGCGTCGCGCGCGTCACCAGAATGCCGTGCCGGCTGGCGGCTTCGACATCCACATTGCGAATATCGACCGCACAGCGCAGGAAAGCGACCAAGCCCTCCGGCGCCTGATCGAAGAAGCTGGCGGGGCCCGGCGTCATGCGGTCCGAGACGATGACGGCGCAGCCAGCCGCATGGGCGGCCAGGCCATCCGCATCGAGATGCTCCGAGGTGGGATTGATAACGACCTCGGCGATATCCCTGAGCGCCGCCACGGCGCGCGGGCCGTAATAGTTCGCCAGCATATCGGGCGTATGGCTGAGGAAAATGCGGGGATTTGTCATGTGAGCGCCAGCGCCTGTCCGGTTTGCGAGGAGGCAAGCAAGGCTTCGATCAGCACCTGAACCTTCAAGGCTTCGCGCCCGCTGACTGCGGGGTCTCGCCCCTGTTCGATGGCAGTCGAGGAAATCGACGATTACCCCCTTATGCGCCTCATGCGAGAAGGCCATGGGATCGGCGCCGCCGCTCCTGGATTCCGCGCCTTCATGACGGATCACGCGGCCGTCCTGGTAGTAAACGACGAGCGATTCCGCTTCGAGCACGGCCGTACCTTTTGCGCAGGCCAGCTCGATCTTCTCGGGAAAGCCCGGAAAGGACACGGTCGTCGCGTCGATGGTGCCGATCGCGCCATTGCCGAATTCCACGGCGGCGGCAACGATGTCCTCGGTGTCGATGCTTCGGAGCGGCGAGGTTTTTGCGAAAGCCGCAACGCGCGTGACAGGACCGGCGAGGCTCTGGAACAGGTCGAGCGTGTGGATGGCCTGGGTCAGCAGCACGCCCCCGCCGTCGCGCGCCTTCATGCCCCGGCCCGGCTGGGCGTAATATTCAGGCGGACGCCACCAGCGGATCGACGCCGATGCCGAGATCAGTGCGCCCAGCTCTCCGCTTTGCAGGATGGCCGCAAGCTTGCGCGATGCGTCGCGGAAACGATGCTGCAGCACGATGGCGAAGCGCAAGCCGGCTTTCTCCATCAGCTCCACGGATTGTTGCGCCCGTTCTACGGTCACGTCCAGAGGCTTTTCGAGCAGCACATGCTTGCCCGCAGCGGCGCATCGGGCGACCAGATCGGCATGGGTCATCGGCGGCGTCAGCAGGATGACGGCATCGACTTTCGGATCGTCGAGGACCGCCTCCAGATCCGCGGCCAGCGGCAGGTCCGGGTGCGCCGCGGCAAACGCCTCCCGCCGTGTGTGCGGTGGGGGCGTGGCAGGCGACAATACGCGCACGATGCCCCAACTCGCGCAGGCTCTGGATGTGGGGCTTGTGGGCCATGCCCAGGCCCACCACAGCAATCCCGATCGTCATTGCTTGAACTCCGCCTCCCTGTTCTGCTGAAAGGCACGGATGCCCTCCACATGATCGCCCGCGGTAATGCGGAGCGTATTTCATTTCGGCACAAAGCGAACAGTACCCATTTCAAGGACGACCGCGGTTGACCTTGCGCGACTGCCTATCTGGGTTTGCGAAGTTGGCCGACCCTGGCTAGCATGGCAGCCAAGTTCGCGAGACCGCAACCCCATCAAGGGCAGTTTTTCAAGAAGCTGGAGGCTCACTTGCAACGCGCCAGTGCCGACGACGTGGCCATCTCGATCAGCACGCAGCAGGTTCCCATCAACGGGGCGACGCGGCTTTACGCCATCATCGGCGACCCGATCGCACAGGTCAAATCGCCGCAAGTCCTCAATCCCCGTTTCGCGGCGGCCGGACTGAATGCCGTGCTGGTGCCCGTCCATGTCAGGCCGGAGCTGTTCGAGGAAACGGTGAGAGGGCTGATGGCGATCGGCAATCTCGACGGCATCATCGCCACCGTGCCTTACAAGGCCCGCATTATGCCCTTTATCGGGAACGTCCTGCCGATGGCGGCCCAAGTGGGCGCGGCGAACGCATTGCGACGCGACCCGGACGGAAGCTGGTCCGGCGACATGTTCGACGGGCGCGGCCTCGTCCGCGGCTTGCGCGATGCGAGCATTCCACTGGAGGGGCGCAGAGTGATGCTGGTCGGGGCAGGGGGCGCGGGCAGCGCGGTTGCCGTCGCGCTGGCTGACGCCCGTGTGGCCGCCATTACGATCTTCGACGTAGAAGCCAGCAAGGCGCAAGCCTTGGCGGATCGCGTCGCAGCCGCGTTTCCGTCGTGTTCGGTGCGCGCCGGTCCTGTCCGCATCCCGGGCCACGACATGCTCATCAATGCTACGCCTATCGGCATGGCTCCCGGCGACGGCCTCCCCATGGCGCTCGACGGCCTCACTCCGGATGTCCTCGTCATCGACGTCATCCATAAGCCCGGCGCGACACCCTTCGTCGACCAAGCCCGCGCGCTTGGCTGCCAGGCGTTCGACGGCCACCTCATGCTGAACGGGCAGGCCGAAGAACTGGCGGCGTTCTTCATCAGCGGAGCGCGGCGATGACGGCAAGCTTCCTTGAAGTCGGCGAGACCGCTACCTTCTCGAAGACAATCACCGAAGCCGATCTCGTCCTGTTTGCCGGCATTACCGGCGATTTCGACCCAATCCATGTCAACGAGGAGTATGCGAAGACGAGCGCATTCGGCCAGCGCATCGTTCATGGCGGCCTTGTCATGGGCCTGCTCTCGACCACGGCCTCGATGATGTCGCGCCGCTCCGTCGAGCGCGGATCGAAAGCGGTTTCCGTTTCGCTTGGCTATGACAGGATCCGCTTTCTCCGGCCGGTCTTCATCAACGACACCCTCACCGCCCGCTACACGATCGAGGAACTCGACACCGAGGCCGCGCGCAGCCGCTCCAGGGTAGAGGTCGTCAATCAATCCGGCGAGCTTTGCCTTGTGGGCACGCACATCATGAAATGGGTCTTGCCAGGCGCCGCGACCCAGTCCTGACGCAGCCAACATTATCTCGTTTTGAGAGCGGTATTCGCCATGCAGCTTACCGACACGCACCGCGAAATCCACGAAACGGCGCGGCGTTTCGCCGACGAAATGATCCGGCCGCGCGCGGAGGCGCTGGACCGTGAGGAGAGTTTTCCCGCCGACATCTACAGGGCGATGGGCGAACTCGGCCTGTTCGGCATTACCACGCCTGCCGAACTCGGAGGCGCCGGGCTCGACACGCTCAGCTATGCGCTTGTGATGGAGGCTTTGTCGCGCGGCTATTCCTCGGTCGCGGACCAATGCGGGCTTTACGAACTGGTCACGACCCTCCTCGCCCAGCACGGCACCGCCGAGCAGCAGCGCCAATGGCTGCCGCGTCTCCTCAGCGCCGAGCTTCGCCCGGCCTATTGCATCACCGAGGCCGAGGCCGGCTCCGACGTCTCCAACATTCTCACATCGGCGGAAAGATCGGCGACCGGCTGGCGGCTCTCCGGCGCCAAGCTCTGGATCCACAATGCGCCGGTCGCCGATGTCGGCTTCGTTTTGGCGCGCACGGACAAGACGGCCGGCAAACGCGGCATGAGCATCTTCATTGTCGAACTCGACCGTCCCGGTGTGTCGCGAGGGCCCAAGGAGCACAAGATGGGGCAGCGCGCTTCCCAGGTCGGAGCGCTGCACTTCGACAATGTGGAACTGCCCGCGAATGCGCTGCTCGGCGCGGAGGGACGCGGCTTTCACATCATGATGGGCGTGCTCGACAAAGGCCGGGTCGGCATTGCGGCGCTCGCGGTGGGCATTGCGCAGGCGGGATTGGAGGCGGCGCTGGACTATGCCAAGACCCGCAAGCAATTCGGCCAGCGCATCGCGGACTTCCAGGGGCTGCAATGGATGCTGGCCGACATGGTCAAGGAGATCACCGCCGCACGGCTTCTGGTTCATCATGCTGCGTTCGCGCTCGATGCCGGCGATTCCGCTACGATCTATTGTTCGATGGCGAAATGCTTCGCCGCCGACATGGCCGTGGCCCAGACCGCCAATGCCGTCCAGATTTTCGGCGGCAGCGGCTACATCAGGGGCTTCGAGGTCGAACGGCTCTATCGCGACGCCAAGATCACCCAGATCTACGAAGGGACCAATCAGATCCAGCGCTCGATCATCGCGCGAGAACTGCTGACGCACGGCGTTCCCCGGTAATCTAACGCGCGTTCGACCGGTCCGACTGGCTTCTACTTGCCCACCGCGCGGCAAGTGCCGAAGATTCAAGCTCCACGGCGCAACTCCATCAGATCGAAGATGTCCTCGACGGAACTCGAATTGTGCTCTGGGGGCAACCCGCCAGGTGAGGTTCCACGCGCCCGATTGGGTTCCATAAGCACGCCGTTGTCAGCATCACTGGACAGTGCTACGTTTCGAGTATGTCGGGTCATCATACAACTTGGCTCTGTTCTGCTTGGGGCAGGTTCAACTGCCCGCTTCGGCGGTGGCAAAGTTAAGGAACAAGGGCGATGATCCGAAAGACGAGGCTGCCGGCGGCTTTGCCAAGCTCGCTGGGACAATAAAAAGTCCGGCCCGTCCTGTGAAACTCTTCGTCGGTCAGCGGCCACGCTTGACGGACGGAGCCGACACAAACAAGGAGGAAGCGAGTATGAAAAGACGTGATGTGTTTAGGACCGCCGCCGCGGTGGCGGTTGTCGTTGCAAGCGGATTTGGCGTCACTCCGCTGCTTGCTCAAAGCAAGATGGTCCTCAAGGCCACCGACGTGCATCCGCTCGGCTATCCCACGGTGGAGGCCGTCGAGCGCATGGGCAAGAAACTTGAAGCGGCGACAAACGGACGCCTCAGCATTCAGATGTTCCCGTCGATGCAGCTCGGCGGCGAGAAGGAAATGATCGAGCAGGCGCAGGTCGGCGCGTTGCAGATCGCCCGTATCAGCGTCGGTCCGATGGGCCCGATCGTGCCGGAGCTCAACGTCTTCAACCTGCCCTTCATGTTCCGCGATGCCGCGCATATGGAGAAGGTCATCGATGGGCCGATCGGCGACGAACTGCTGAAGAAGCTGACCGATCATCCGACGGCCAACCTCGTCGGCCTGTGCTGGATGAATGCGGGCCAGCGCAACGTCTACAATAGCAAGCACCCGATCAAGGAGCTCTCCGACCTCAAGGGCCTCAAGATCCGCATGATGGGCAATCCGGTGTTTGTCGAGACGATGAATTCGCTCGGCGGCAACGGCGTGGCCATGGGCTTCGACCAGCTGGTCAACGCCATGCAGACCGGCGTCGTGGATGGTGCGGAGAACAACCCGCCAAGCTACGAAAGCGGCCAGCATTTCCGCTACGCCAAATACTATTCAATCACCGGCCATCTGATCATCCCTGAGATCCTCGTCTTCTCGAAGAAGAGCTGGGAAGGTCTGTCGAAAGACGACCAGGCGCTCATCATGAAGCTCAGCAAGGAAGCGCAGCAGGAGCAGCGCAAGCTCTGGTACGCCCGCGAGGAGGAGTCGATGCAGAAGATCAAGGCGGGCGGCGCCGAGATCAATGAGGTCGGCGACAAGAAGGCGTTCCAGGCAGCCGTGAAGCCGGTCTGGGACAAGTTCGGCGCGCAGCATTCGGCGCTGATTCAGCGCATTCAGGATACGAAGTAGGGACGGTCCTGTGGCGGCCGGCTTTCATTAAGTCGGCCGCATCTTCGTGCGCACTCCATGCCTGGGGGTCTTCACCATATGAAAGCGCAATATGTGCGCGCGATGGACGCCATTAATCGCGCCTGCCTCTTCATTGCCGGCACTTGCCTCGTCGTCATCACCATCATCATCCCCTGGGGCGTGTTCACGCGCTATGTGCTGAACAGCGCCTCGTCCTGGCCGGAACCGATGGCCGTGCTGCTGATGATCTGGCTATCGCTGCTCTCCGCCGTGGTGTGCTACCGCGAGCATCTTCACATCGGCGTCGGAGTGCTTCCCGCAGCACTGAGCGGGACGCCAAAGATGGTGGTCGGCTGGATCATCGAAGCCGGCATGCTCGCCACCAATCTCTTCATGCTGTGGTGGGGCGTGAAGCTCGTGCATGCGCTCTGGTTCCAGAGCATCGCCGAGTTCCCGATGGTGTCCGTCGGCGTTTCCTACCTGCCGCTGCCGATCGGCGGCGTGCTCATCGTGCTGTTTGTCATCGAGCGGCTGTGGACAGGAAAGCTGTTCGAGGAACCTTCGCTCGACGGCACTCCGCTGCCCTCCGAATAATTCGCAGGAAGCTCCTCCATGGACGTTCTCATTCTCATCGGCGGCTTCGCGGTCCTCTGCCTGCTGGGCATGCCGGTCGCCTACGCGCTCGGCCTGGCCTCGATCTTCACCGCGCTCTATATCGGCATCCCGCTCGAAGCCATCATGCTGAAGACGTCGGACGGCATGGACAATTTCTCGCTCCTGGCCATTCCGTTCTTCATCCTGGCCGGTGCGATCATGGCCGTCGGCGGAATGGCCGAGCGGATCGTCAATCTGGCCAATGTTTTCGTCGGCTTCATCCGCGGCGGGATGGCGCTCGTAAACATCCTCGCCTCGACGATGTTCGGGTGCCTCTCCGGCTCATCGGTCGCCGATACGGCAGCAGTCGGATCCGTCATGATCCCGCAGATGATCAAGAAAGGTTATCCGCGGCTGTTCGCGGTCAATGTCACGATTTCCGGCTCGCTGCAGCCGCTGCTCGTGCCGCCGTCGCACAACATGATCATCTATTCGATCGCCGCGGGCGGCGCGATCTCGGTGGCGCATCTGTTCATGGCCGGCATCATCCCGGCGCTGATGCTCGGTCTCTCGCTCATGATCCTGGTGCTCATCATCTCCTATCGGAACAATTATCCGAAAGGCGAGATCATCCCGCTTCGCCAGGCGCTCTACATCGCAGCCGACGCCATATGGGGCCTGGTTACGATCGTCATCATCCTCGGCGGCATCCTCTCCGGCATCTTTACGCCGACCGAATCCGCCGCCGTCGCCGTCGTCTACGCATTCTTCGTGACGATGTTCGTCTATCGCGACGTCAAGTGGAGGGAGTTGCCCAAGCTCGTCGCGCGTGTCGTGCGCACCGTCGGCATGGTCATGATCATGATCGGCTTCTCGATCGCCTTCGGCTACATGATGGCGATCATGCGCATACCGGCGCTGGCCACGGAATTCTTCGTCTCGATATCGAGCGACAAATACACCTTCCTGCTCTACATCAACGTGCTGCTTCTGCTGCTCGGCACCTTCATGGACCTCGCGCCGATGCTGCTGATCTGCACGCCGATCTTCATGCCGGTGATCGCCAAGTTCGGCATCGACCCCGTGCATTTCGGCATTGTCATGATCCTCAACCTCGGCATCGGCCTGTTGACGCCACCTGTGGGCCCGACGATGGTCGTTGGCTGCGCCATCGGCAAGGTGACCATGGAGGCCGTGTCGCGCAGCATTCTCGTCTTCTACATTCCCATGCTGGTCGTGCTGGGCCTCGTCACCTACATACCAGGGCTGACGCTCTGGCTGCCGTCGATGTTGCTCGATTGAAGATCGATGCGGATCATCCATCGGGGTGCCCACTGATTAAGCTGCCGTGGCCACGGTTTGCGAAGCCTGTTGGCTAGCTCTGCGTTCCGCGACGGCCGCGAAT
This sequence comes from uncultured Alphaproteobacteria bacterium, assembly GCA_963842775.1. GTDB lineage: Bacteria > Pseudomonadota > Alphaproteobacteria > Rhizobiales > Rhodomicrobiaceae > R-RK-3. The sequence goes on from CAWJHQ010000005.1 coordinate 443,461, forward strand.
AGTGCCGATGTATCGAAACTGCAAAGGTACAAGCGCGGCTACCTCCGTGTCAGAACCGGCGACATTCTTCGGTCACTGCGGAGACACCGTCACGCCCCAGGGCAGCCCGCCCACCTGGATCGATTTGATCACCTCAAGCTTCGCCACATCGATGATGGAGACGTCGTTGGAATTGCCGTTGGTCGAGATCAGATATTTCTCGTCCGGCGTGAAAGCGAGCTGCCAGACCCGCTGTCCGACCAGCAGATATTTCTCGACCTCGAACGTCGCGGCATTGATCACCGCGACGCGATTGGCAGGCCCGAGCGCGACGAAGGCGCGTTTGCCGTCCTTGGTGATCCGCACGCCGACCGGCTGGATCGCCTCGGCCTGCACACCGGGAATCTGAAAGCCGATCTTCTTGATGATCTCATGCTTGGCCGGATCGATGACGCTGACCGTGCCGCCGATTTCCGCGCTCACCCAGAGCTGCTTGCCGTCCTTGGTGAATTCGGCGAAACGAGGCCGGCTGTCCACCAGCACATTGGCGGTGATCTGATGGGATTTGGTGTCGATGAAATGCACCATGTTCGTCGTTTCCGACGTGTTCACCAGCACATTGCCATCGGGGCTGATGCCCATGCCTTCCGGCTCGACGCCGACCGGAATTTCGGCCAGCACCTTGTCGGTCTCGACATCGACGACGGTGACGAGATTATCGTCCTCATTGGCGATGTAGAGCGGGTTGCCGGACGGGTGCAGAATGAACAGCTCCGGATCGGGGCCGGAGGTCAGCGTCTTGACGATCTTGCCCGTCTTGGCCTCCAGCACCTGCACCGTATCGTCATCGCTGGCGCAGAGCAGGATGAACTGGCCGTCCTTGGTCATGGTGATGCCGCGCGGCCGCTGGCCGACCTGATAGGTGCGCACCACCGCCATCTTGTCGAGGTCGACGACGGAGACCGTATTGTCCTTCTCGTTCGAAATGAAAGCCTCGAAGCCATGCGCGGCGGCCATCGGCAGGAGGCTGAAGGCGCTCGCAGCAAGCAAAGCGCGACATTTCGAATATCGCGTCGAAGATCTTTCCTTGGTCGGCTGGCCGCTGGCCGGTCATTGCAGCTTGCATTTGCTCTCCGGTTCATCAACGCCGAGCGAATCCACCTCGGCACGCTGATGCAGGAAACCCGGTTGCGGTGACCACGACACCGGCAATTCGGTCGTGCCTACGGCGATAGGCTGGCGCAATTGCAGGTCCCAGGAACGGAAGTTCACCTTCTGCCCCTTGAAGGCGGCCACGCCGAAGTCGGGCCCGAGCATGTAATCGCGCATCTTGGCGAATGCATCCGAATTGGTCCGGGTCGCGGCCTCGCCCACCGCCCGCGCGGCGAGCCAGCCGTGAAAGTCGAGCGGCGTCATCAGGCGTCCTGCCAATTGGAAGAAGCGGTTCTGGATCTGCGTCGCGCCCCATTGCTCATGCGCGGGATGCCAGCTCATCGGCATGAGCCCTGAAGTCCCGACGACCGGACGCGGCGACCAGGTCCGATAGGCCAGATAAGGGCCGAAAATCTCGCTCTCATCGGCCGCGACAACGACATCGTGCTCCGTCGACACTTGCGTGAACGTTGCGATTTGCTGCTGCACCTGCGCATGGCCGGAATCGGTGCGCGCGGAGGCGTCGGTCGTGGCATATTGCTTCTCGCCGACGATGCGCGCCCCGAACTTCTTCGCCGAATTCCGCACAGCATCGGCAAACGCCTTGTCGTCAGCGTTGGCGCCCGAGATCAGCAGCCAGCGCGTCCATTGCTTCAAGACCAGGAATTGCGCCAGCGCGTCGGTCAGCATCGCCCGGCTGGGCGCGATATGGGCGACATTGGCGCGGCAATCCTCGCCGCGCAGCCTCAGACTCGCGCGCCTCCAGATTGAACAGCAGCATCGGCTTGCCGCGCGCGGCATCGGCAAGGGCAAGCAGGCGCTCGGCGCTCGCATCGACCAGCACGAAGCCGATGCCGTCATTGGCGATCTGCTCGATCAGGGCCGCCGCATCGCCCGATTTCGGCAGATCGTAGCGCTTCAGCGAGAAGGACTGCTTGGTGAAACGCCCGGTGGTGTTGTTGTCGGTCGTCGCGAGTTCCGCGCCGCGCAGGCCCGCATCGTCAGGGACGATATTGAGCCGCGAAATCGGCAGCAGGCGGTCGCGCTCGGCCTTGACCAGGGCGATCGGTATGGTCACCGCCTCGGTTGCGGCCCGCGCTTCTCCGACCATGATGGTGACGCCTGCCGTCACCATCGCGAACAGGGCCACAGCGCCAAGCCGGCCGATCCTGGATCCGGTCCATCTCATCGAGATCATCCCAACGCTGGACGTGATTGTTGGCGTGGCCGGTCCTCCGGCCGCTCCGCTATTTCACGTTGAATACCGCCTGCTGCGCTTCGCTGGTTGTGTTGGGGACGCGCAGGTGGAAGGTGCCGGGGCGGATGGTCACGAAGGATATCATCGCCGTGCCCTCATCGTCGAATTCGATGCTTTCTATGCCGCCCATCGGCCGGATCTCAATCTTGTTCACCACGATTTCATTGATCCAGATATTGCGGAAGAAATCCGATCCGGACACTGCAAGTTCCGCCGTGCCGTCGGCAACGATTCTGAGGCGGTAATATTTGCCGGCCTCCAGCTCATAAGGACCTTTTGCGAGCGGCTTACCCGAGGAAAGGGTTATGGGCTCGAGATTCTTGCGGCCGGTGAGCAGGCCGGACATGCCTTGGCGCGCTGCCGGCTTGTCGTCGTCATCCTTGCCCTGCGCGACGGCCGGAGAAGCTGTCAGCATCGCCGCAATAGCAAGCGCTGCTACCAATCTGATGTTCATCCGTTTCTCTCCCAATTCGGTCTATTCTGATTTACGGCTTAAGGCTCGACGGCAACGCGCCACGGCAGACACCCGATCTTGAAGCTTGTTTGCCGAATGTGCCTGGGGTTCGCCGGTAAAAGAAAGCGGGACGCTCACCATCAATTGACAGGAGCGTCCCAGGACATGGAGATTTGGGTCAGGGGAAGCGAGACAATTTCTGATCCTGGTTCCAACCCTTCCCTAATCATCAGCGATGTTATCTGCCAACGCCGACCCGCGCCATGGCACTTTTTCCAAAAGCGATTGCCAAAAGTTCCCGATCCGCCAGTAGCCCTGCTAATGTTTTCGATGGAAGATCATCAGCAAAGGCTGCCTGCCCTGCGTGCCCCCAGGCTCGCAGCCGGCAAGAACGGGGCAGGCCGATAGTACGAGGGATCATGCCAGCCATCGACGTACATGAGGCGCAAGACTGGCAAGGCGGCCGGCCTGCGAGCGAAGAGGCAGGCAGCGGAAGCGATGTTCTGCGACGTGTTGCGCGTGCCGCGTGGCGTGAGCGTTCGGTGCGCTGGCAGGTGCTCGCGACATTTCTGCTGATCAATATCGCCGCGGCGGCGAGCATCGCCGCGATTGCCGTGCTCAACGCGAGCCGTGCAACCGAAACCGAAATTGCTGCCTCCGTCGCCATGGCGGAGCGCTTTGTCCGCGCCAGCGTCGACGATATCGCACGCTCCGTTTCCGGCGATCTCTTCCTTGGCGATCTGGCTGGGCATGTCGGACCGCTACGGCACGTTCAACTGGTGATCAGCACCGCCAGCGGACGGCCCGTGTGGATCGCACGTTCCGCCACGGAGGCCGACCACCAACGCGACCGTTACGCGCCCGCATGGTTCGCCGCGATGATTAAGGTGAACGATCTGAGCCGGGAAGTACCCGTGATGTCGGCCGGCAGACGCATAGGCTCGGTCTTGGTGATCGGCGATCCTCGTGACGAGATCGCCGAGGCATGGGCCGACCTGTCGGATCTCGCCATCGTCGGCGCCATGGTCAATCTCGTGGTCATCCTCTTGCTCTACTTCGCCTTTGGACGTGTCCTTACGCCCCTTACCGCGCTTGCCGACGGTCTCCTGCAACTCGAACGCGGCCGGTTCGACCATCGGCTCGACCAGCCGAAAACGCGCGAACTTGCCGATCTCGCCCGCCGCTTCAACGCGCTCGCGGGTTCGCTCAACATGAGCAGGGCAGATAATATCCGTCTCCATCGCCACCTTATGACCGCACAGGAAGACGAGCGGCGGCTTATCGCCGGGGAATTGCATGACGAACTCGGTCCATGCCTGTTTGGGCTAAAAGCGAACCTGGCGTCGCTGGAGCGGCTTAGCGCCGATCTGCCGACGGAGAAGGCCGTCCCGATGCGGGAACGCACGCAATTGGTGATCGAGATCGCCTGTCGGATACAAACAGTCAATCGCCGTCTATTGCACCGCCTCCGGCCGATGGCGCTCGGCGAATTGCCGCTGCAGGAGATGCTCGCGGCGCAAATCGCGGAATTCGCGCAGCATGAGGGCGCGCCGCAGCTGAAATTCGATGCCCGGCAACTGGCGCAAAGCTACGGCGACTGCCTGGATCTCACCATCTATCGGTGCTTGCAGGAAGGGCTGACCAATGCGGTGCGGCATTCCCACGCCGAAACCGTGGACGTACGCGTCGAGGAGTTTCAACGCGGCGAAGGCGGTCCATCGCGAATGCTGCGGCTGGTGATACAGGATGATGGGCGTGGCATATCCGCCGAAGCGCCGCTGGGGCTGGGGCTGACTGGCATGAGGGAACGCGTGCAAGCGCTGGGGGGCGCATTTGCGACATCAACGCCCCCAGAAGGCGGCACCCGCCTTGAAATCCAGATTCCTGCCGATGTGGCGGAGGCCCCTTCCTTCGAGCCCCGAGCGACGCGACAATGACCCGCACCCTTCTGATCGACGATCATCCGATGGTATTGCAGGGCTGCCGTACCGTGCTGGAGGATGCAGGCTTTACCGAAATCTTCGAGACGGGCGACCTGACGGCCGGATACAGGCTTTATCACAGGAAACGTCCGCATATTGTCGTGCTGGACCTGTCGCTTCAGGGAAAAGGCCTGGCCGGGCTGAAATTCATCAGCCACGTCCGCATGCGCGATCGTCGCACGCCGATCCTCGTCTTCAGCATGCACGGCGATCCCGTGATCGTGCGGCGCGCGCTCGACGTCGGCGCCAACGGCTACCTGCTCAAGGACACCGCGCCGGGAGATTTCCTCGACGCGTTTTCCACTGTAAGACGCGGCCAGCCATTTCTTAGCCACCAATTGGCGTTGCAACTGGCCATGCCCGGCGAGGGACATTCACAAGCGCGCATGACCCAGCGCGAATTGCAAACGCTTGCGCTGATCGCCGACGGCAAAGCCTATGCCCAGATCGCGGACGATCTCGGTGTCAGCTACAAGACCGTTGCGAATACCTGCTCCCAGCTGAAAGCTAAGCTGGGAGCGAGCAATCTTTCCGGGCTGGTCCGCATGGCCATCGAATATTTATCCACGGTGCCGACCGAGCGCGGTGGCAAGGACCTGTAGGCCCGTTCTATTTCCTGGCTGCAACGTTTCTGTGGATCTCTGTGGCCGCCAATGCTGACGATGCCGGTATGCTCGAGCCGCTTCAGCGCGGCGGCGATCGCAACCACCGCATCGGCCGGTCGGCGCCTGCGGGGTGAGATATGACGGGAAGTGAGCGCCACGCCTGCGGCCTGAGCGAACCTATTCGTGGCAGTCTTAAGTTCTTCGTCTTGCGGCTGCTGCAGCACCGCCTTAATTGGCGTGGCATCATTTGAGCGAGCGATCGATGGGTATGATTTAATTTGGGAATATACGTATGATTTCGACCACCTTGGGGCAACATAATCAGGAGAAACCGGTATGTTACAATTCATGAAATGGCTGACGGCAGCAGCAATATTTTTTGCATGCATTGAACCAGGCTTCACACAGGCAGGTCCCGTCGATCCATTCCCATTCACTGAAGGCGGCGATGAGGGATTTCCAGCAGCGGGCAACGCTCCAAATTTTCCTCTCAAATCGGGAGAAAGCTGCAACCGGATCGATTTTGATAATTATCAGGTTGTATCGGGGATTGCCAAGAATGCGTGGCTTCTTCTGGTTTGGGGGAAGATGCCTTCCCAATATATGACCGTTTCCATTTCGCCCGTGTTTAATGCGACGCCACCGGTCTATTGGGAAATCCACGTTGTTGGATGCATGGCTACGACCCAGCTTTCGGAAAGCGACACGTATGCCGAGTCCGCGTGGCTAAGTGAGACAGTCGGCCAAAGAGGCATTGAGCTGGTCGGGGCGACCAAAAGGGTAAAGATAGAAATCGCAAAATCCAAGTAACGTCAGATCTTCGCGGCCATCCGCCGCTGTTCCCGGCTCGGGATCACACCCTCTGCATCGTTCCGATATGCAACCGAATGATTGCGAACAAACTTTCTTCCGAAGTGACATTACGCAGAACGCCTTCAGCCGAACAAAGAAACATCGCCGCAGACATGGCTCGATGATTTGCAGACCTTGGCGCACACAACGACCCCAGGCATTCCAAGACGCTGCCGTCAAGGAATGCCCGCGATTCAAAAGGATCTATCTAATTTGCCTCATCGATGGACCGTTGGTGCGCCATACCATTGACTGTTGGCCGGCATGGTTTCACCCTTCATCAGCAATGACAATGGCCCCAGGACCGCGCGGTCCTTCATCGAAGTGTCGTAAAGCACTACAGCCATGTTCCCCACCGAGCAATTGTCTCCAATTTTCAGATGGGACGATTTCATCACGCGATCTTCGAACAGATGGGTCTGCAGAATCACGCCTTCATTGATCGACGCGTAATTGCCGATCTCGATCAGGTCGAACTCGGAAAACAGGTTGGAGGCGATGTAGCAATCGCGCCCGACCTTACAGCCGATCATGCGTAAGGGAATTCCCGCAAATGGCGTTCCAAACAGAATGCTCGTGACGGGTGCCATGATCGATTCATAGGCGCCGTTGACCATCTCGTTCAGCCAGACGTAGTGGCACCAGAGCGGCTTGATGACCGGATGGAATTTTCCCATCACCACCCATTTCAGCGCGACCACGAACAACACCGAGACGACCGCCAGCCCTATGGTGACCACAGACGTGGCTGCGAGCATCACAGAGAAACCGTAGGTGTTATAAAGATAGAGCAGTGTCGCGATGCCCGTCAGCCCCAGGGCCAGCGACACATAGGCGGGGATGAGAATTCTCAGGCCATCGATAACGGCTCGCTGGATATACAGCCAGAGCGAAGGCTGATAGGTCAGCTTGTTGTCAAAGCCGGCAACCTTTTGCCGATTTGGCAGACGGAACCCCGGCAAACCAAGCCAATCACTCCCATTCGGCGTCGGCTCCGTGGTTGGCGGCGAGGACAGCACGCCGAGCAGGCAGTCGTCACCGATGATGGCGCCAGTGGGGAGGATCGCACTGTTGCCGATGAAGCTGCGGCTCCCGACAACATTGGTTCGAATCTCGAAGCGTCCGCCAAAAACGCGCTTGCCTCCGAGAATGCATCCATCGGCGAAAAAGGTCCCGTCTCCCGCGACAATCAGTTCCGGCATAAAGCTCCACATTGTTGATAATTCGCAATGTTTCCCAAGCTTTGCCCCGAGCAATCGCATCCAAGGCGGGAGGTATATTGTGGTAAAAACGGGAATCATCACCGACCCCATCAATCGCATAAGGTCGAATGCCAGCAAATATCTGAGATAATATACTGAATAGAGTTCATACACGCCGGGCTTTGCGCGACGCAATATGATCGCCTTAAGCAATGTTATCCACAGGCACATGGCTAGAATGAGTACTGGCATCGCAGCAAAAAGTATTAATATCGCAGTCCCAAGCCATCCTTGCTGATAGCTCGTTATCAGGAACAGCAGCACCAGTATGGCGGGGATTATGAGAAATACGCCCGATAATACGCCGAACACGAACGCGAAAAGCACGAAGACCGTTTTGCGCAAACTGCCGTAGTGTTTCAAATCCTCATTTGGAACGGCCACATGCTTAACAGCAGCAGGCGAGCCGCGACGATGTTCTCCGGCCACAATTGTCTGATCATCGTACAGCAGTGACTGATCATCGAGCCTCGCCCCGTCCTGCATTTTTACGTTCAAACCAAGAACTGAATGCGCTCCGATAAAGCATTGCCTGCCGATTTCTATCGTACCGATATGCAGATAACCGTTCTCTATACGGTAACCCAGCAGCTGAGTATCGGTCCCGATGCTGGTGTCGTCGCCAATCGTCAGACAGTCCCAGATCGAACATTCTGCCGTGCCGAGTGAGCAGTCGCGACCGACTTTGGCCCCCATCAGCCGATAATAGGTGGACATCAGGGGCGTCCCGTTGAACACGCTCATGCCGCTGAGCCCCTGCAGGCTGGACGCAAACCACCAGCGAACATAATAGGGGCCCCATAGTGGATGGGAGCCGGGCTTATAGCGCCCGATCAGCAGCCATTTGGCGGCGATGCTCAGCGCCAGGATGCCAGGCCAAAGCGCAAGGGCGAACGTGCAGAGATACAATGCGACGCCAAACAACGACAAACGGCCTGCGAGTATATCGTCTGCGAAAACAACGACGATAGCAATTGGCCAGGATAAGAGAACAAAAAAGATCAGGAGGGTGAACGCCTGGATGGTCGCGGCGAAACCTGACGGCGTTTCGGAGATTGGTCGCCCTAATGCGCGATTTCTTGCCTTATGGTATTCGAGTTCTTCTTTGAGATGGGCCCTCAAACGGCTATCGGCAACAGGAACAGCAGTTTTATCCTTCGAGCGCCCGAAACCTAGCATTTTGCGGACGTTTAAAAACTTACTGATTTCGTCAACGGCATCTTTCAGATAGGCGCCGCCTTGTTTTGTATCCTTTGGCTTTGTTGCGTCCGCCGCAACCAACCCTTGCAAATGTTCGGCTAACAATGCGATTTTTGGATAGGCATAAACATCCCTGACAGGGATCTCCACCCCGGCAATCTTGCGCAAGAGGGTGACCATTTGCGCCGCGAGCAATGAATGGCCGCCCAGATCAAGGAAAAAATCCTGGTCTATGCCGACATGCTCCATCTTGAATAATTTTCGCCATGTATCGGCGACCTTCTCTTCCATCTCCGTTTGTGGAAGCGCGAGGTCGCTATAATCGACCAATGGCGTGGAAGGCGCCGGCAAGCTCTTCCTGTCAACCTTGCCGCTGACAAGGCGAGGCATCACCGCGACCACTTCAAAAAAAGTGGGCACCATATAAGGCGGCAGCTTGGCGCGCAGCCCCGTCAGGATCGCTTTGCGATCGACATCCTGCGCTGGGTCTCTGAGCGCGACATAAGAAGCCAAGGAGTCCTGATCGCCGCCCTTATGCAGGATGGTCACTGCAATAGCGATATTGTCCTGCTCGTTCAAAAGCGAATCGATCTCCGACAACTCGACCCGATAGCCGCGAATCTTGACCTGATTGTCGGCTCGACCGAAAAACTCGATTTCGCCATCATCATTGATGCGTGCGATATCGCCGCTGCGATAGTAACGGGTTTCGTCGTTCGGCCGGGACAGATAGCTCTTCTCAGTCAGATCCGGCCGCTTGAGATAGCCCCTCGTAATGCCTATGCCACTGACATACAGCTCGCCCTGCGTGCCTTGCGGCACCGGGTTCATCTCGCTGTCAAAAATATGAACCGTATATCCAGGAAGCGGCTTTCCGACCGTGACGGGCTTGCCGGGCTTGCAGACAAACGACGTGGTGTTCACTGTCGCTTCGGTCGGTCCATAGACATTGAGCATCAGCCGTCCGGGTGTCGCCCACCGATCGACGTGTTCCGGCAGACAAGGCTCGCCACTGACGACAAGCTGGCGCAGCAATGGCAGCTCCCTCTGCATCGTCGTCAGCATGGTCGGCACTGTCGAGAAATAGGTGACGCCGCTCTTGTGCATGAACTCGGCCAGATCGTCGCCGAAGCGCGGCGTATCGATGTTCGGCACAACCAGCGTCGCTCCGTTGGAGAACGCCATCCAGATTTCCTCGACGGACCCGTCGAAGGTAAGCGCGAAGCCCTGGAGGATCCGATCGGCGGGCGTCGTTTCGCAAACGACATTGAACGCGGTAGCGAATCGAGCCGCGTTGCGGTGCTCCACCATCACGCCTTTGGGCTGTCCCGTCGTGCCCGACGTGAACAGGACGTAACATAGGTCGGTGGGTTTCAGGCCCATCTCGGTGCGGGACGGGCGCGTGCTGGATTGAGCGGCAAGCTTATCGGCGGCCTCGTCAAGCACGAGCACCTTTCCCTCGAACACCTCGTCGATCCGGTGGCGCGTTTTCGCCTCGCATATGACAACGCCAACCTCGGCCTCGGTCAGGACGTAGCGCATGCGATCGTCGGGGTAACTCAGATCCAGCGGGACATAGCCGCCGCCAGCCTTGAGCACGCCCAGGATCGCAAGGATCGGCAACTCCGAGCGGTGGAACAGCAGCCCGACCAGCTTGCCGGGACCGACGCCGTGCTGGCGCAAATAGTGCGCAATCTGGTTCGATCGCTCTTCGACCTCTTGATAAGTCAGTGAAGCGGCACCGCTTATGGCAGGGGAGTTACGGTGCCTGTCGAGTTGAGATTCGAACAGCTCATGCAGGTACATGATGGGTGCTGGCGACGTGGGGAAGTCGGAGCCGATAACTGACAGAGCTTTGGTCATAGGTGTTCGCCTGTTTGGTTCCGCGTCCCTTCCGGCTTGAAAGGGGGGCTGTGATCTTGAATGACATCATCAAGATCCTCGGGCTGTAACGTAGGTAACAGCGGATTGCCGGCATTTGATGCAATTGTGGTGGTGCAAATGAAACCGAGCGTTAGGAAGTCGTCCATTTAGCGCCGCATCAAATTTCGTATCGGCCGTACGCCCAAATCGTCTTCAAGATGCTCGATGAAACATTTGCCCAAGGAGTTGAACGGTCAACGGATTCAAAGCGAAAGAGAATGTCATGACTGAGATCACACCAACTCTCGCACCGTGGAAAGATGTTCCGCAAAGCACGTTCGACGATCACGCTTGGCAGGACAAGAATTCTATCTTTCGCGTGCCGCAGCTTGAAGAAGCGCTCGACGGCGTTGTTTCACCTGCGATGATCGGCGAGATCACCTCAGCCGTCAAGATGGTGAACATGTCGATCCGCCTGACACCGTATATTATGGAGTTGGTCGACTGGAGCAACGTGGAAACCGACCCGATCCGCCGTCAGTTCCTGCCGATGCTGAGCGAACTCGAGCCCGACCATCCCTCTCTGGTTGTCGACTCACTGCACGAGCGCGAACATTCCCCGGTCACAGGCCTGGTCCACCGCTATCCGGATAAAGTCCTGTTTCTCGCGACGTCCGTTTGCCCGGTTTATTGCCAGTTTTGTACGCGCAGCTATGCTGTCGGCGGTGACACAGAGCAATTGCAAAAGGACAAAGTGGCAAGTGCGAATAACTGGGGTCCGGCTCTCGACTATATTCGGGCGCATCCCGACATCGAGGACGTCGTCGTTTCAGGCGGCGACTCAGCCAGGCTGAAGCCGGCCAATCTGAGATTTCTTGGCCACGCGCTGCTCGACATCCCGCACATTCGCCGCATCCGCTTCGCGACCAAAGCTGTCGCGGTGCAGCCAATGAAATTCATCTCCGACACGGCATGGATGGAGGCCCTCGTCGAAGTGGTCACGCGTGCCCGCAACGAATTCAAGCATGTGTGCATTCATACCCACTTCAATCATCCTAGCGAGGTGACGCCGACTGTCGAACGGGCGATGCGCATTCTGCACTCGAACGGCGTTTTCGTCCGGAACCAGACGGTGCTGCTCCGGGGCGTCAATAACGACGCGGCGACGATGCGGGACCTCATCAAAAAACTCGGCCGCGTGAATATCCATCCCTATTACGCCTACATCTGCGACATGGTGAAAGGGACCGAGCATTTCCGCATTCCAATTCACGAGGCGCAGGCTCTCGAAAAAGCGGTGCGCGGTTCGACTGCGGGTTTCAATACCCCGCTCTTCATCGTCGATACGCCGGCCGGCAAGCGGGACGTGCACAGCCCGGAATCCTACGATCGCGATCTCGGCATTGCCACTTTCACTTCCCCCGCTGTCGCGAATGGGCGGTTGCATCGCTATTACGATCCGATCAGGAGCCTCCCCGGCATGTCTGGCGATAAGTGGATTGCCGAATGCGCAGCTCAGCGCGATCTCCGCGCGGCATGAGCCGAATCTGAAAATCCTTACGCGCAACTAACGTCTTTGGAGTTTGGAACGATGACCATTCTTATGAACCAGGAACATGACCGATACAGCCAATATGCTCCCGTTCTCGTGAGTAACCCTGCACTTGAAACCACACCCGCCCACCCGGCCCGTGTCGTTCGCGTCCGCCTGGAAAAGTTGGCGACGGGCTGCTGGTCTGTACAAGCTGCCGCCGGCACCCGCGGTGGTCTGTTCCGCGACCATGCCTCCGCAACGAAATTCATTAAGCGTGAGTTCGCCGCCAGGCAGCTCACAGTTGTGGAAACGTTGGGGGCATGATCAGACGTGATTAACAGCGGCGATATCAGGAACCGTCCGGATCAGGCGGATATCTACAGCGGCTTCCGGCGCCTCCACCGCAACCGCTAACGCATGCTCCGGCGTTGCGTTGAAGCGGCGGAATTGCCAGCGTGACGCATCATCGGGGCAACGATGGTTAAAGGTGATGCGCGGATGGGCCTGGGACATGTCAAAGGCGAAGCCGTCGAGAGGCAGCGATAACCCCATGCCCCGCGCTTTGATATAGGCTTCCTTCAGCGTCCAGAAAGCGAAGAAGAGGTCGCGGCGTTGGTGCTCGGGCGCGCTTTGGAACGCGCTCAACTCGGAAGCTTCGAAGACTGTCGGGGCAATTTCAGCGGTGTCGAGCTGGCGATCAAGAGATTCGACATCGATGCCGATCTCGCACCCTTCCGTGATCGCAAGCACAACCAGTCCATCCGTATGGGATAGATTGAAGCGCAAGTCCCGGTCGATTTCAGGCGCTGAGATATGTGGCCTGCCATAGTCATTCGTCTCGAAACGCCAGTGCGCCGGCTCTACATCGGCATAGCGCGACAGGGTCGTTCGCAGCAGCGCACGGGCGACGAGATGGATCAGCCGCGGTTTTCGCAAGCGAAAGCGCTGCCAGCGCTCGCGCTCGTTCGCATCCAGCAGCGTTTCGTAACCGCGCAGCCGGTCGGCGTCGATCGCGTCCGGCGCAGTGAGCCAAACGTCGACTTGGCCGACGGTGAGCCGCCTCATATCGCTGGAATTTGTCGTCACCCGGCCTGCCTTGAATGGAGTCATCTCCACGATCCCGAGGACCGGCCACCGGCCTTGACGCCCCGATAACTGTCGCGCGGAGTACCGATGGCTCGAGGCGCCTATTTAACTGCCTCGACGACCTCTTCTTTCATGACGCGTTCAATATACGCCATCACTCTATTCTCCGGTATGTCGCCGTCGTCGTCGTAGGTATACCTTACTGTGTCCGTGGTAATAACCACCACGACGTCAAGATCATCAAAAATATATATCATTTGGCCGCCGTACCCCCAGCTCATAATGACCCGATGCTGACCTATTCGCCCAAGCCAAAAATAATAACCATAGCCATCGGTAACGCGTAAATCAGCAGAGATCGAGCAACCCGGCGATTGACACTGTATTTTGGCAGTTTTGGAGTCCTCTACCCATTCTCTTGGCACTATCTGACTGTTGTTCCACCTGCCATTATTGAGATAGAGCAACCCAAATTTCATAAGTTCTCTAGGTGAAAGCCACAGGCTGTGCCCACCCGCGAAATACCCTTGTTCATAAAGCGCCCATTTATCAGCAGCGATACCGATTTTATCAAAAAGATTAGCCTGAATGAACTCGCAAGTCGACTGACCAAGGCTTTTTCGTTTCAGAGCTTCCTGAAGTATCGCCGAAATCAGCTGCGAATTGCCAGTGCTATAGCCAAACGTCCTTCCCGGCGTGCATTCTGTCTGCGGTCGAGTTCCGCGATCAAGAATCGCTGCTATCCAGTCGCGACTATTACTCTGCGGATCGCGAACATACTTAAGACGTCTTTCTGTCACATCTTCCTTCCACTTGAGACAGGACGACATGGTTAGTAAATGCTTGAGCGTAACAGGTTCTTTTGCTGCGTCAAAATAACGGCCGTAATGCGCAGGAAGCAAATCCTTGATGGGAGTGTCTATCGACGGCAGTATCCCCTTTGATATCGCGAGCCCTATGGCGGCTCCCCAAATGCTTTTGGAAGCGGAGTGAACATTCACGCTATTAAATTCGGTCATTCCATTGAAGTAAGCCTCGAATATAATTTTATTATTTTTCGCTACGAGAAAGCTCTGAATGTATGGCTTTTTCCTTAATAACTGCAATGCATTAGAAAGATGGAGCTTGGCGTCTCCTTGAGCGGGACTCAATGACAAAGGCGCCGGAACATTTATCGCGCGATCTTCCAGCACCACGTTATTGGCATAAAATCTATTTCTCAACTTGTTGTCGTCGCTTCCGCACTTCCATGTGGGATCTACAGCCGGCTTGGTTGCATTTGCATCGCGCGCCAGCGCGCGCTCTGTCGACACAGTCGATAAAATTATCAAAGCAACGGCCAGTGAAATCAGATCACGCATCAGTTGGTCTCGCTAAAATCTACGCACAAAAGCATCTACGAAAGTTGATATTTACTACGACGCATATGATTGCACGCTCACATCCATCCTGCGTTGGTGAAGCAAATCCTCAACATCGCGGCGAGAGCGGAAAACGCACATATCGCATCACTGCAAGACGGCTAATTTCGGGGGAGTCTTGAAAATAGCGGAATGGGTTGCTGGACATTTCGGGATGCTACGGAGCGGCCACACGCTCACGGGCATTGTTCCTTGACGCCTGGCTTGGAGCGGTCTTTGCAAGTCTAACTCTCGAGCAATTTGAGGGCGTTGTCGAGGCTGCGCCGCATACGATTGAAGGAACGCGATAAGGTTCCGATTTCGTCAGCGCTCTCAGAGGTGAATTCGGGCCGCGAGGTGTCGCCCATGCTTACCGCTTGGGCGATTTCGGACATTTGGGTGACTGGACTGATGACAAGACGACCCAGCACGATGTTGAGCAACACCACAAGCACCAGATATATCCCGCCTACTGAGCCAACCAGAATGACCAGGTTGTCTCGAATTTGCTGCCGAGTGGCGCTTAGTGGCACTGAGAATATCTGCGCACCGATAATTTCGCCTTTCTGCCAGCCAAAGCCGTTCTTGTCACCGTAAAGCGCGACCATCGATCGCGGCGCCTTGTCCGGGGTCGAATGACATCTTAGGCAATCATCTGAGGTAATCTGCAACGGGAAGGCAACGGTGTATTGTTCACCACTGGGGGTGGACCGATTCATAGCCAATTCTTTGATGTTCGGCTCGGCGCGGAGCTTCTCGATCAATTCTGTTTCCCAATCGAGGGCCTTGTCGGCCAAATTTGTGGGGTTCAGAGCCGCTTCCTTGTACGAGAAATCGGGTAGCTGCTCGCGAAAGTGACTGAAGGCCGTCTGGGCGGAGAATGACGGAATGGTCTGAGGCAGGAACTGGAGATCGGACATATCCGCGAGCAATGGCCCGATTTCTTCCGACGTGTAGCGCCGGACTGCCAGCGCCTGCGCACGAAGAACGGAAATCTGCGCGTGGACTTGTTCGCGCGCGTTATCCTCAGCCACCCGCCAGAAGATTGCCGATGAAGCAGCGAGGCCAATGATCAATGTTAGCAGCAAGATAGCGTTGAACTTGAACCGTAAGCCCATCGTGGGGTATCCCAGAATTTAACCGAATTTGAGAAGCGGTCGCCGCAGGCCAGAGCTAGAATCGGGCGACGCTATTCAGCAGTATGTCGTATGCGGTATATCACGCCGGTTGTCGCGTCTTGCCATTAACGCTGATGAACCTTTTCCACGCCGCCATCCTACCCGCCGCGCCAGCCGGAGACAATTACCCACCCGCTATTAGATGTGTTGCCCCGCCAGCGAGAAGACGCATACAATATACCAAGTCCCATTGATCGACACGATCTTCCTCGGGTGATTGACGAGATTGCTCCGGGCCGGCAATGTTCGACGATATTTTTTCCAAATCCTGGCCACACCTCCGGCTTGCGCATCTTGGCGGAGCCGGCGGTGTGCCATATTGTTGTGCTTCGCTAGGCGCCGCCTCCCCCGCTGGGGTGATGATCAGACGATAAAATTGTTTGTTCGATATGATCGATGGGGTCAGATTATAAAGAGGTCAGCAAAGTGAGTTCCCCGCACGACGCTGCGCCCGGGCGATCCATCTAACAAGTAAGAGATTACTTCCAATCGCGAAGCGAGAGGATGAGCAGGAAAACCAAGATCGGACCTAAATATGTACTCGCAGGTTAGAGCAGATTGGCATTTTTCGCCCGCGGGCAGAAATTCAAAGTCGAGCGGTCGGGCGGTCGTTCTCATCGCAATATTTATGCAGCTTGTCTTCTCTTTTGGCGCACAAGCTGGCGGGCGGGTTGCATTGGTGCTCGCCTGCGAGAAATATGAAAATTTCGAAGAGTCATTCATCGACGTCAAGTGGGCCGGCGAACTGGGACAAGCGCTGAAGGAGCAGAATTTCGACGTCACCGTGGCCGGCGACCGTAACGATGCCCAGAGTCGGGCGGCGTTGCGCGAGTTTTCACTCAAGGCCAACGGGGCAGATTTTGCTTTGATCGTGACCAGTGGCCACGTGGTCACATATCAGGGCCAGTCGTTCTTTCTGCCGCAGAACGCCAAAATTCAACGCGCGACCGACCTGTTCTCCCGGGCTTTGTCTTTGGCCAGCATCGCGGACATCGCAGGTAAAGCGAAGTCGGCCGCCTTGCTGGTGATTATGACAGTGCCAGATATTCCGCCCACTGTTTCGGGTATCGATACACGACCGGCGATGGGCGGACAGCAGGCTGCAAACGTCGTCACAGTCTTTTCAACTTCGGCGAGAGTTCCCGTGTCGGGCGTTGATCGCGTTTCGGAACAGGCGTCCGAAAAATTGCTCGCTGCCGCACAAGAAGAAACTCTCACATTGGCTGCGCTGGTCAATAGCGTTTCTGCGGAAGGGGTCGGACTGGTCGTCGGCAAGGTTTCCGACATCGACTTGTCTTCGCCGTCGGAAGACACATCAACGCCTGCAACGCCCCAAGCTGCAGCAGCGCCGGACCGGGGCGACGCATGCCGAAGACGGGCTGACCTCGGACGAACGCAGAGACGTTCAGCGCCGGCTCCAGAGCTTGAGGCTCTACCAAGGCGTAGCCAATGGGGTTTTCGGCGAGCAAACCAGGGTGGCAATCAGAGAATTCCAAAAACTGTCGGGTGTGCCAGAAACAGGGAATTTGACGCGAGCCGAGTTCGAACGCCTCGCCCGCTGAGCTATGCCGTTCAATGGAGGTGCTGCATCTTCGCATGTAACTGTCGTACAGAAAGACAGCGGCATATGGACTGTAAGAGATGAGTGCGCTGCTATTCTTCCTTACGACTTTCCGCGATCTCCTGGAGCCACTTCTGATCTATCACAGTAGGCCGATCTCATCGAAGACGGCCCGGGTTCAAGTACATTAAGTGTAATTTAATGCCAGGCGGAAGATATAGTCCAGATTTTTAAATGACTACTTCGCACGATATACCTTGACATCCGAGATGTCGCCCGGGATTGGAAGGGGGCACGTCTTTTTCCATCCGGCGCACACGTAATCGCTGCTCCAATAACTCCAAGGTGGAGGGCAATTGGTAACTCGATTATGTCGTCCGATCGGGTTATATCGAGGGTAAATGTAACTGTGTTTTGCGAAGCAATGGCAGTTGATGTAGAGTGCTTGGGACATCAAACCGACGCAAAACAAACACAATAAAACCGTCAGGGGAACATTATGGTGAATTCCGGACACACCGATGCTCCGCACGGTGTGCCGACTGATCCGCAAGGCGCCAAGATACTGACCCACGTCGGCATGATAACCCGCGTCGGCAAGTATCGGGTGGATGGTTTAATAGGTCGAGGTTCGGTCGGCGTCGTCTACAAGGGGTATGATGGACAGATTGATCGCCCGGTGGCTATCAAGTCGCTGCGTCTTGATATTTTGTCGGGTGTCGTCGATCGCGATAGGCTGCTGCAGCGCTTTTCGACTGAGGCACGTTCCGCGGGACGATGCGTTCACCCCAACATTGTGACAGTGTTCGATTACGTCGAGCAGGACGACACGCCCTACATCGTCATGGAATTCGTAGACGCGGGTACGCTGGAAAACGTCATCAATTCCGGGGCGATGCTGCCGCTTCGCCAGATCGGCGAGATCATGGTGCAGCTCGTGTCCGCGCTTGAACATGCGCACTCGAAAGGCATCGTACATCGCGATGTCAAACCCTCGAATATTCTCTGTCCGACGGCGACTTCGATCAAGGTCACGGATTTCGGCGTCGCGCGCTTCGATGCCACGAACCTGACCAATTCAACCGGCCTCGGCGCAATCGGAACCCCGAACTACATGTCACCCGAGCAGTTCCTTGGCCGGCCGGTCGATGGACGCTCGGACCTTTATGCATCGGGCGTTGTTCTTTTCGAGATGCTGACGGGCGCCAAACCGTTCGTGGCAAGAGATCTGCCGGAACTGATGCGCAAGCTGCTCAATGATAGACCCCCAAGTTTGTCGACACTGCGCCCTGGCCAATGGCGGCACCTTGATGCAGTCGTTCAGCGCGCCTTGGCCCGGAATCCGGATGACCGTTTTCAAACGGGCGGCGAGTTCATCGACGCATTGAACATGGCAATCGAGGCGACGGGAACCGATGACAGGCCAGTCGCTCGATCTGACAGCAATCTCGTTAAAGCCGGAAACCAAGACCACCACAGCTCCATCCGGTTCGTCGCAGAAGACGGCCAGTAGTCATTCAAAGACAATGTCAGCAAGGCTGACGTCGGAAACGCTGGGCGCAGTGGAACGTCGCACTCGCGCGGGTCATAGGCCCGATTGCGCGAGTCGTTCTCAAGAAGGCTTCAGAAGAAGCGACCGATCCGGAGACGCTGCTCTCGTCGCTTTCGGCGCAGATTCCGGTCGAGTCCGAAGCGCACCGTTTCCGGCAACTTGCTGAACACATGATACGGGCCGACACGGGCATCGCCGCTCTGCAATTAGACGCGATGATATCGAATGCCGACGCGGATGCGGCACATACCGCCCTCCTGCCGCTCATCGGGCCCATCGCGAGAGTGCTTGTGAAAAGAACGGCTCAGAAAGCCATGGGGCACGAGGACTTTTATCAAATGCTAGCCAAATATATTCCCGACGAGGCTCAGCGAATAACCTTCCTTGCCAAGATGAAAAATCATACACGGGGTGGACTTGGGTAATGAGTGAGGGCGCGGAAGAAAAACTCAAGGCCACCCGTCGTGGCTTGCGTGCGGTTTTTGCAGCTGACATTACCGGCATGACCGGCGTTATGGCGGTGAACCAAGCCGGCGCGATCAGTGCCTTCAATGAAATACGAGCGATCGTTACTCGGCAAATGCAAGCACACGAAGGCTGGCTTTTCGAGATGCCTGGAGAGGGCGTGTTCGCCTTGTTTGAAAGCGCGGTAAACGCTGTCCGCTGTGCGCTCGAAACGCAACAACAGTTGGCTTTGCGGGCCGCCGAGCTCAAAGGTATGCGCTTGCGCGTCGGGATTCATCTCGGCGAGGTGCACTTCGAGAAAGATTTGCCGTCCGGTGAGGCGCTTACGATTGCTGCACACCTCGAAGACTTGGCCGATCCGGGCGGAATCTTGGTTTCGGCTGCGGTCATGGATGTCGTCTCTGCGCGAATTTCGGCAACATTTGAAGAGCGCGGCGTACCGCGTCTGAAGGATATCCCTCGTCGGATTGTGACATTTGCAGTCATGCCACCACCAGAACGCAGTGAAGCCGATGAAACTCGGGTGGGCATGTCAAGTCTCGACCATACGATGCAATTTGATCGTGAGACCTTGCGCCAGGTCCGTGATCAACAATCCGCCGAGCAGAAGGAGGACCGCACCGTCCAGCATCCCAACGGAGCGATCATTGTCGATAAGCGATACACCACTCAATCGGAGGCGGTGAAAGGGAATGTCAAGACGCCTCCCCCAGATGTTGATCTTGCCGGCGAGCAGACACAGTCCAACGGTGCTGCTGCAAAGACTCGCACTCCACCTGCGGCCGCTCAGCGCCCAGACGAGACCAGCGTGCGTGCCGGTCGAGAGCCGCCACCGCAGCAGCCCAGCCCGACGCCGATACCGTCAGAGAGTGCTGTCGCTCTGCCGGAAGCGGAATCAAAATCAGGTTTGGTGGCTGAGGCCGCCGGGTACCGCCCGTCGGAGGAGTGTATCGAGTCATTGATCGCGGCGCTCGCGGTTCATTTGGGTCCGTTTGCCAAAGTGCTTGTCAACCGCATGCTGAAGAATGCGTCGAGTGCTGAGCAACTCGTTTCGCTGCTTGAAGAAAAAATTCAGAGCAATGAAGAACGCTTCCTGTTCCGTATTCGTGCATTGCATATTTGCATGACGTTTGCCAATCCCCAGAGTGACGAGTCGTAGCTGACGATCCGATGCGCTGTATCACGCGAGGAGGCAAGCGAAATAGCCTGCGCGAATAGACAGCATCAACATTCATCAGCAGCCGAGATACTGCAAATGAAACATAGCAACTACTATGAAGTCGAAGGATCTGATCCGGTCAAACTCGGACGGGCGTTGGGCTTACAATTTGGAGCCAAGATCCGAGACTACATCGACGATTTAGAAGACGTAGATGATGCCGCGTGGCGACGGGCGCGGATGCTTTTGCAGCAAACAGAAAAGTACTTTCCCGAATATGTGGCCGAGCTGCAGTCTTACGCAAATGCGGCCGACGTTGAATTGTTGGAACTTTGGGCGGTCGCGATCGAAGATCAGCTTTCGCCGGATGCATCTGAGAGGTGCACAACAATTGTCACAAATGAAGGGCGTCTGATCGGGCATAATGAGGATTGGGATCCGGATGCGGCAACGGAAATCTGCGTCCTGAAGAAGCGGGTGGGAAATACAACCTCCCTGGAGCTTTACTATTACGGCGCCCCATTGGGCGGCGTCGCGATAAGCATCTCTTCCCGGGGTCATGTACAGGCCATCAATAGTATTGCGCATGCGGATAGTCGAGATGGCGTACCGAAGCATGTCATCGCCCGGGCGTTGAGTGACATCCGATTTGGCGCGGCCGATCTGGAAAGAATTCTCGCCGTCCCCCGCAGCTCCGGATTTGCCCATATCCTTGTCGACCGCACCGGACATCTTACCAGTATCGAGTGCACGGCGACGCAACATCGGGTGACCAGGCCCAGAACGCCATTTGTTCACACCAATCATTTGCTCGATCCGGTTCTCGGCCAGAGCGGCCTGGTCGCCAGCGAGAGTTCGCTTGATCGATTTAAAGATGCAGCCGCGATGGCATCACCAACCATGGACCTTACGACGATGACGAGGCTGGTCGGAGATCAATCACACGGGAAGTCGAAGAGCATTCTCAACAAGAATACGATAGCTCGCGCAATCGTCGATTTCGATCAGCAAACCGCCTATTTCTGGCTAACGCAAGAAAGTGAGAAAGGCTGGGTTCCCTACTCGATTGACTTCCTGTTCAAGCCCGAAGCGTAAGAATATCCTTTCAGGAATTGAATTGATTTCTCAATGCCGGATCAAGGCGTCTGCCTCGGCTGGGCGGTGGTGTTGGCCGCGATCTGGTCCGGGCTCACCGGCAGGTGTGGATGCGTAGTCGGCGCGCAGATCGTCCCCCCGTCACGGTGCGGTTTATGATGAGTTTGCGTCGGGCCATCGGTCAGGCCTCCACCGGCAGGTCGAATTCCCTGGCGAGCGCCGCAAGGCTCGCATCGAGAATGCCGACCATCTCGTCAACCTCCTCGCGCGTGATGATCAGCGGCGGCGCGAGGATAATGTTGTCGAGTTCCAGGCCATCGCCGCGAATGCGCCGTCCGTAGACGATCAGCCCCCGGTCATAGGCGAGGGCGAGCAGCCGTGCCGCGACATTCAGAGATTTGGGCAAGGGAGCAAAGGTCTCCCGGTCGGCGACGAGGTCGGCACCGATGAGCAGGCCTTTGCCCCGCACGCCAGCGATGAAGGGATAGCGACCGGCAAGCCGTTCAAGCTGGCCCTTGAGATAATCGCCCATCGCCGCCGCATTCTCGATGGCGCCGAGCCGGTCGAGTTCGCGGAGCACGGCAACGCCGGCCGCACAGGCGAGGGGATTGCCGGCATAGGTGTATCCGTGCTGGAAGCCACCGGACTTAAGCACCGGCTCCACGAGCCGCCGATGTGCGACCATCGCGCCGAGCGGCGCATAGCCTGCGCCCAGGCCCTTCGCGAGCGTGATGATGTCCGGCCGGCAGCCCCAATGGTCGCCACCGAGAAAGCGTCCCGTGCGCCCGGCCCCGGTCATCACCTCGTCATGGATCAGCAGGATGCCGTAACGGTCGCAGATTTCGCGGATGCGCGGGAAATAGCTGTCGGGTGGGACGAGCGCGGCGGTCGCGGCGCCACCGATCGGCTCCATGATGGAGGCGAGCACGGTTGCCGGCCCTTCCGCTAATATGCAAGCCTCAAGCATGTCCGCATATTTGGTGCCGCGCTCCTCCATCGACAGGTTGTCCCGGTCGCGATAGGCGGTCGGGGCGGGCACGGTCGGCATGTCGCGGATTTGGGGCGCGAAAGTCTCGGTGAGCCCGAGGTCGCCGGTCACGCTGAGCGCGCCCATCGTCCCGCCGTGATAGGACGGGAACCGGCCTATCACTTTCCAGCGCCCGCCCTGGCCGGTGACGACGGCCCATTGGCGTGCCAGCTTGAGCGCGGACTCGACCGCTTCAGAGCCCCCGGAGACAAAGAAAACCCGGTCGAGGCCCTCCGGCATCCGCGCCGCGAGCTGGGTGGCGAGTGTTTCGGCCGGCTCGTTCTCGAAATGCATACGGTAGGCGAAGGTCGCCTGCTCCATCTGCCGCTGCATCGCGGCCAGCACATTGCGATTGCCATGGCCGAGATTGGCCACCATCGGGCCGCTGGAGCCGTCGATGAAGCGCCGCCCGTCGCGGGTGTAGATGTAAATACCCTCGGCGCGGTCGACGAGCGGCCGCCGCAGGCCCGACAGGTAAAAAAGGTTGGACGGCGGCGGCTCGCTCGCCACCGAGGCATCCGCTGCGTTTTGTCGGGGCGACATTCGACGTGCTCCGTGGACCGAGACTTTTATTCCGCGTGCGTCAGACGCGGCTTCCGTTCAGATATTTGCGCAGAACACTGCCGGGCGCGCACATGGACAGGCCCGCTGACGCGGGGTGCTCATCCGACGCGGTCGAACAGGCGCGGCGAGGCTTTCGCCGTAACTCACCGTGTCATGATGGTCTGGCTCTGTTCGCGCATGAACTGGGGGAGGAAGTAGGCGCCCAGGCCTCCCTTGCCGCTCACCCCGGTTCCTTTCCAGCCACAGAAAGGCTGTGCGCCGGGCCACGCGCCGGTCGTCGCCCCGCTCGCACGATTGGCGTAAAGGACGCCTGCTTCGGCATGGTCAAGGAAATATTGCAACTCGCCTTCGTCGCGCGTGAAGATGCCCGCCGTCAGCCCGTAAGCGACATCGTTGCCCTCGGCGAGCGCCGCTTTGAGCCCGTCGACGCCACGCACGACGACAAACGGCATAAACAATTCCTCCCGCGTGAGAGCGCTCGGCTCCGAGAGTTCGACAACAGTCGGCAGCACGTAATTATCGGGAAAGCCCTGGCCAAGCGCCTCTCCACCGAAGTGCACCTTGCCGCTCGATCGCGCCTGCGAAACCCCCGACCTGAAACGATCGACCGTCGGCTTCCCGTAAACCGGACCCATGAAGGTTTCGGCCTTGCGCGGATCTCCCACGATCAGCCCCGCGGCCCTGGCCACGAGTTTTGCGACGAACTCGTCCTTTATGGCGTTGTCGACATAGGCCACCGAACAGGCAGAGCACTTCTGCCCCTGAAGGCCGAAGGCCGAGCGCGCAATGCCCTGCGCGGCGCGGTCGAGATCGGCGTTTCGGGTAACGTAGGCCGGATTTTTTCCACCCATCTCGGCGATGACGGGTTTCATGTAGGGCTGGCTCGCCATGTGGCGGAAGATGCTCATGCCGGTCTGATGCGAGCCGGTGAAAGCCACCCCATCGATGCGTTCGTCCGTCGCCAGCAGGCGGCCGACCTCGCCATCCCCCAGAACGATATGGAACACGCCCTCCGGCAGGCCGGCCTTGCGCAGGGTGTCGGCGATGAGCAGCCCGGTCAGCGCGCATCCGGGAGACGGCTTGAAGACGACCGCATTGCCTGTCAACAGGGCGCCCGAAATCATGCCGATGGAGAGGGCGAGCGGGAAGTTGAACGGCGCGATGACGGCGAATACGCCATAGGGCTTGAGTACACTCCTGGCAGTCTCATTCGCCACCAGTTCGTTCATCGCACGCGTGTATCCATTGTTCGCGCGCAGCACCGACGAATAATAGTCGACCATATCGACGGCTTCTTCGGCCTCCCCCACCGCCTCCATGCGCGATTTCCCGATCTCATAGAGTGCGGCGAGCCCGAGCTCGTATTTTTGCTCTGCCAGCACTCCTTTCCATCGGTCGGCAAAGGCAAGGCGCTCCTCCAGCGATGCGGCATTCCAGAGCTTCGCGCCAGAGCGGGCTGAGCTGATCGCCGCTTTGACGTCGGTTGCCGTGGAAGTTGGAAACCTCCCGAGCGAGATATCCGGAGCGATCGGGCTGGCAATGCTTTGGAGAGCTTCGGAGGCAAAAGGCGTGCGCCATTCCTTGCCAAGCGACTGCGTTTCGAAGCCGGCAATGAGACTATCCAAATGCGCATGAACCGGAGAAAAATCGACGCCGATGTTGGAATACGTCACCCGCGGCAAATTCAGATCCATGCGCGCCTCCGCAAGCCAGGACTGGCTCGATGATCGAAAGGACGAAACGATGAGTTAATTTGATTCTCCGAAAATTGATCTCGGATTCGGTGAGCGGCTCATCGCCGACCTGAAGTCCTATCCGCCGGCGGTTTCCAATGGATTACGGGCGGGGAGCGCCGATATCGGCTTATCTCTTGTCGTGCTGACCCATAGGAGCGGCCGCGGCGCGGCTCTCGTTGCCGGCCCGGTCCGCCGAACAGTGCCTGTTCTCAAGGCGATCGAGGAGGTTTACCCGAAGTGGCGCACGCGCGCTGTTACCTGGGGTACAATCGTGCTCACCCGGGTCATGTGGCCGCACATCAAATACGGCGACTTCATCCGCGCCAAGACCCCACGGGTCTTTGCAAGCCAGGATCGCGCGTCTGCAAGGAGAGCTTAATCTCGCTCCCCAGGGTCACGGAGGTGGTTATATCAGGCCCCCTGAAGGGTTATGTGATAGACGCGCTAACCGCTGCTCATGCCGATCCGTTCAACCGCTGAATGTTCATGGCGCCGTCTATAACCTCTTCAACATCGATCGACGCATTACGTCCCGTCGCACCATGAAAGAATTTCGAGATCAAGCGTTTCGGCAATGGAGGAACTGATTGCTGCTGTCGGAGATCGCAGATTTCCGAGTGGGCTTGCATCAATCTCCACGTGACAATGCCCCGATTGGCATATGTGATAACACCCGTCGGCAATAATATGGGCGCCTGCGCAGCCGGTTTAGTGGGTGGCGGGTGATTGCCGCAAGGTTTTATTTGTACTAATACGAGGCTTAGATCGCATGACGGGAAAAACGATGATTAGGATGCTTGTGCGAGTGATGGCCTTGTTGCTGGCCTTTGCGCCTCTGTTTGCAGGCAATCCGAGGGCGGACGAACGAAGTCCTTCTCCGAAGGGGGCCAAGGTCTTCTTCCTCGACCTCAAGGATGGCCAGACCATCCCTGCGGAAACGACGATCCGTTTCGGCATTTCCGGAATGGATTTAGCGGCCGCAGGCTCATCGAGGCCGAATACGGGCCACCACCATCTGCTGATCGATGTGGAGTTGCCGCCGCTCGACCAGCCGATTCCCAGCGACTTCAACCATATCCATTTCGGCAGGGGAGACGACGAAACGGAACTGTCTCTGACGCCGGGCGAGCATACGCTGCAGCTCCTTCTCAGCGACGGTAAGCACGTTCCGCATAATCCGCCGGTGGTCTCGCCGGTCATTCGTGTGTTCGTCGATCCGGCAATGGTGCAGAAGACTCGTTAGCCGTCGCCCAATACCGGCCATCACCATCTCATCATCGACGCGGGCGCGCCGGAAACGTACGGGAAGGGTCGAACAGATAAGTATCGATTCTAAACTCGCCCATTTGGGTGACGACATTGATCAAGATAGCGGTAAGAATACCGGAAGGCACGATTGTCATGTTGGGATGGAGCGTTATGTCGGCTTGGGGCCAAGACCATGGTCACGGCGAGGCGGATATGGCAGCGCCTGCCCCGGGACACACCGCATCGCCGAAAGGCGCGGAAGTGTATTTTCACGACCCGCGTTGTGAGACCGATGACCGGCCACCACCATCTTCTCGTCGACGTCGACAAGATTGATCTAAATCAGCCAATTCCCTCAGATTATAACCCTATTCACCTCGGCAATGGATAAAATGAAGTGGTACTCACGCTCAAACCCGGGACACATGCGCTTCAACTGCTCCTGGGCGACCATGTGCACATGCCACATGTGCCGCCGGTGATGTCCAAGAAGATTACTATCTATGTCCGCTAGCTCTGCAGTGAATGCTCCTACCTATCTGACGCGTTCGCGCCTGCTCGCCGGCCTCGTGCTGATTATCTTTGCGGCCTTCGCAGGGGTCGAGACGGCTGCCGCGCAAGGGAGCGTCCCGCGCGTGGCCCTCGTGATCGGCAACGGGGCATATGCGCAGGCGCCCATCGAGGACGCCGTCGAAGGCGCGCGCGTGGTCGCCGATGCCTTGCGGCGGGGAGGATTCACCGTCATCTATCTTGAAAATGCGCGGCGGGACGAGATTCAGCAAGGACTGGTGAAATTTGCCAAGAGCCTCGAACGCGGCGGACACGGCATTGTGTTTTATAACGGCCATGCGGTGCAGCATCAGGGCCGCAACTATCTCGTTGCAATAGACAGCAAAATCACGGGTGCCGATGACGTCCGGCGCGAAACCGTCGACGTCGATCTCCTTTTCGATCCCATGATTGTGGCGCATACAGCGGGGAGCGTTATCATCCTCGACGCCAGCCGCGCCAATCCTTGGCAGGCGCTTCTCCCCGGCGGTCGTCGCGGCCTTGCGGAACCCCAACAGGTAAAATCCGTCACAGTTGTTTGTTCAACCGCCCCCGAGAAGATCGTGGCCAGCGGAGTGTGGGCTAGCGGCGTGTTTGCCGAGTGGCTTGCCCAGATGATGAAGACGCCCGATATCAGCATCGATGAGGTCATCAACCGGACGCGCACGGCAGTCGCCCAAATCAACGGCAAAGACCAGCGGGTGTGGCAATCCCAGCAGGCTCCGGCGGATCTGGTTGTGATTTCGGGGTCCAGGCCGTCGGCAGCAAAACCCGCCGATGCGGGCTTCTGGGACAACATCAGCGGCGCCACATCCGAACCGGCGGGCCGGCAAACGCCACCGGCAAAGCCGGTCCAGACCCCGGCGCTGGCCGAGGCTCCGGCCCTGCCGATCCGCGATTGCCCGACCTGCCCCGAGCTTGCCCTTGTCCCCGCGGGAACGCTGACGATGGGCTCCACCGATGGGTTCGCCTTCGAGACGCCGGTTCACGAGGTTACGATTTCCAAGGCATTTTTCATTGGCCGGCGCGAGGTGACGTTCGACGAATGGGACGCCTGCGTGAGCGAGGGCGGCTGCCAATACCAGCCGGGAGACCGCGGTCAGGGGCGAGGCTTGCGGCCAGCCTCCGATCTCGACTGGAACGACGCGAAGTCCTTCGCCGCATGGCTGTCGCGCAAAACCGGCAAGACCTACCGGCTGCCGACCGAAGCGGAATGGGAATACGCGGCGCGCGCCGGGACGAAGACCGCCTTTTACTGGGGAAATGCGATCGAAAAGGACCGTGCCAATTGCGTCGGATGCAATTCGCAAGCCCTCAATCAAACGGTTGCGACCGGCACCTTTCCACCGAACCCGCTGGGTCTCTTGGACATGGCCGGAAATGCCGCCGAATGGGTCGAGGATTGCTGGGACAACAACTATAAGGCCGCGCCGAAGGATGGTTCCGCGTTTACCAAGGCGGACTGCCGCGAACGCGTCTTGCGCGGCGGTTCCTTCAACAACGATCAGCGCTTCGTCCGCACCGCCGCCCGTTTCAAATATGATTTCGATGTTCGTTACTATACGAACGGATTTCGTGTCGTACGAGAAAAATAACGATTGCGTATCGATATGCGTAACCCGAATTGCTGGCCGAGGCGGTGCGAGACCGGCTATAATGTGATAAATTCGAGGCCCCTGGATATTTGCGACCGTATACGGGCTGTCATGCCATTGAGCTAATCCGAGGCCTTTCAGATCCGGTCGTGTCCGGCGGGCCTGGTTGCAAACCGGTAGAAGATGAAGCGGAAGATTGCAGCAATCCTCGCCGCCGACGCGGCCGAATACAGCCGAACTCGTCGCGGAGGACGAGGAGCAGGCGCTTCGGCAACTGGTTGCATCGGTCGAGGTCTTCAAGGCGAGCATCGAAACGCATGGCGGGCGCATCTTCAATACCGCTGGGGACGCCGTCCTTGCCGAATTCCAAAGCGCGGTCGAAGCGGTGCGCTCGGCGATCGACATCCAGGAGCGCCTGAGCGTTCGCAACGAGGCATATGCTCCGAACCGGCGGATGATGTTCCGCATGGGCATCAGCATTGGCGATGTGGTCGAAAACGGCGGCGATCTGCTGGGCGACGGCGTCAACATCGCGGCGCGCCTGCAGACCTTGTCGCAGCCCGGCGGGCTGGCGATTTCGCGCTGGGTGCAGGAACAGGTCGCGGGCAAGGTCGCGAGGGAATTTCGCGATACCGGTCACCAGATCGTCAAGAATATGCCGGCGCCCATCCACGTCTTCCAGTCCGGCCCGGCGGCGGCTGCCCCGGCGGCGGCGGCCCAGGCTGAACCGGCTGCTGCTGCCCCGGCTGAACCGGCTGCTGAACCGAAAGTGCGGCGGGCGGCGCCCATCCACGTCTTCCAGTCCAGCCCGGCGCCGACGGCGGTTCGCCCGGCTATACCGGCTGAACCGAAAGTGCGGCGGCCGGTATTCTCACCGGCGATGATGGACCGTATTCGGGGTATTGTCGCTCTGGCGATTGGCGTCGCCTTCCTCGGCGGCGTTATCGGTATGTTTGCGTTGAACCGTCCCGCGCCGGCGCCCGTCGCGCTTCGCGAAGCCCCGCCGGCCTCCGCGAAGCTGGAAAATCCTGCTCCACTGCAAAATCCTGCTCCCCTGCCTGTGGCAGTCGAACGATTGCCCGATCCGCCGGCACCCACATCGCCTCAGACACCTGCGTTCATGTCACCCGAGCAGAGTCTGGCGACGAAAGGAGAACAGGCGCCGTCCGCACCAGCCGAATCCGCTTTGCCGCCTTCCGCGGCTCTGCCGGACCTCGCACCGCCCGCTAAGGAAGAGCCGCATCAGGAGCTCGCACCTAGCCCGCCGACACAAGCGGCTGCGCCACCGCCCGCCGCGGATAACGGCAACGCCGGCCTTGCTCAAGACCAGCGCCCGCCGGAGAGTTCAGCCCCGTCGGCGCCTGTCCTGACACAGGACACGGCACCCGACCGCAAGCAGCAAAAAAAGAGGCAATGCGCCGAGGTCCTGGAACGCGCGCAACTCGGCGATCTTACGTCGGATGACCGGGCCTTTTTGCGCAGCAATTGCCACTAGAGCGAAATCATTTAGGCGGAATTGATCAGGGATTCCCAAATCGGTCGAACAGTGATTCATCATCTGTGCTGGGAGGGGGCCGGCATGGATGGCAAGACCTTATTCGATGGATCTTCGCAAGCGTGTTGTTGAGCGTGCCCTGGCAGGCGAAAGCATTCGCAATGTCGGAGCAAGGTTCGGCGTCAGCCCGTCCGTAGTGTCGAAATGGTAGGGGCGGCTTCGTGCGACTGGTAGTGTAGCACCGGGGGCCAGATGGGCGGGCACAAGCCGGTGATCTTGGCGGCGCATCGCGAGTTTGTTCACGCGCGCTTTGCCGAGAAGCCTGAGCTGACCTTCCGCGGCCTGCAGAAGGAGCTTTCGGCGCAAGGCATTGGGCTGAGCTATGGCGCGATCTGGGCCTTCGTACATGTGAGGGACTTTATGCGCTGATAGGCCCGTCAAAAACGCAAGGCGCCTCGGATCAATCCTCGCTTAAATGCGCTAGGTTAACGCGACCTTAAGCTGCTCCAGCCCTTACTGGGACGGTCCGCTCGGGGACAACGGCAGCCGAACGCCCTCAGCGATATGGCCGGAATAGTCGATGAGCGGACACTCGGCGTCTGCCGTTTGGGGCCGACTCCGGAAGTCGCGTATCTGGCTTCCGACGCGGACTTCCGCCCAAACCAAACTAACGCGCACCTTCGCCCACGACGATAAACGGCGCCCTGTAAGAGGGTGCGCCTCATGCGGATCGCCTTTGTCGGCAGGGCGAGCATCGAGCGGCGTAATGCCACCGCCCGGTCGACAGCCCGATCACGTGCAATCTTGCGCATGGCCGACGTTGTCGATTGTGTGGAGCACCCGTTCCATGCTGACACGAGGTACATGTGGCAGCAGAGAGCACCATCATATTCCGACCGCATCTCGATCAGCTCTCAGCAAACAGCGTGATACCAAACTCTTCGTTCAATTCGCGAAATAGCGCCTGCTCAGGATATTCACCCGGTTCAATATGGCCGCCGAAGATGTCCTAAACAGCAGGACAAAGCGCTCGCTCCTTCGATCTGAGCCCGCGCGAAAATGGCTCGGCTTTGGACAATCAGCAGTAGTTGCCGGCATGAATTGTCGTCCTGTGGTTCGGCGGATTCAGGCTTCCTTTATGGAAAAACTCTAATCTGCTGGCAGCGGAGGAGGGAAATCCATGGCTGAGGTCAATGTGGCGTCTGCTTATAGCCTGGCGGCTACAGCAGACATTGCCGCAGAAGAAATCCGTTCCATCTTGGTGTCCCGTCTGAAAGGAGAGATTTCGCTTCTCACGGTATTTGCAACAGAAGCGCTTGCGCATGATGGCATCGTCAACGCGCTGTCATCCCGCTTTCCTGGCGTCCCAATCTTTGGCGGCACGACGTGTCGAGGTGTCATCACGGAAGCTGGCGTCCATATCGGTCGTCCGGGAGCCGTGGGCGTTCTTGCAATATCGGATTCTCTGGGCGCCTATGCCTCGGCAAGCGCCAAGATACGCGATGATGCCCGGTCGGCTGGACGGGAGGCGTTGGAAGCCGCGCTCGAGCGTGCGGGGCGGGCTTACGAATCACCAGCTCTGATTTGGACCTGCCAGCCACCTGGGATGGAGGAACAGGTTCTCTCCGGCTTTGCGGATGTTGTTGGCCCTGACTGCCCGATCATGGGAGGATCAAGCGCGGACGAAGCCATTGCAGGCCGATGGTGTCAATTTTCCAAGGATGGGGTTGAGCAGAACGCGGTCACTGTCGCGGTTTTGTTTCCTTCCACATCGATCGGACTCGCGTTCAAGTCTGGTTACGCCCCGACGAAATCTTGCGGAATCGTAACCAAAAGCTCAGCACGTCGGCTGATCGAAATTGACGGCCTCTCCGCAGCGAGAAAATATGCCGACTGGACCGGCGATCAAATTGATCCGAGCGCTCCCGGAGTTATTCTGCACCAGAGCACCTTTACTCCGCTTGCACGCCGGGTCGGCACTTATGCGGGTGTCGATGAATACCTTCTATCGCATCCAGCCACGATCGAGTCCGACGGCGCAATTACGCTCTTCACCGAAGTCAATGAAGGAGAAGTGCTTCATGTAATGTCGGGGGGCCGCGAGAGCCTGATCGAGCGTGCCGGGCGTGTGGTCAGGGATGCTCGTAGTTCTCTGCCCGCGCCCGAGAGTGCCGTCAGCGGTGGTCTGACGATCTATTGTGCGGGATGCATGCTAGCCATATCGGATGATCTGGACTCTGTGGCTGAAACCATCAAAACCGCCTTTGGCGAAGCCCCCTTCCTCGTCGCATTCACATTCGGCGAGCAAGGGGCACTCATATCATCAGGAAATCGGCATGGTAACTTGATGATCGCTACGACGGTCTTCGCGCGATGCAAGATTTAGAATTGCTGCGCGAACAGGTTTTTGAGCTTCAACGGCGCAATGACGCGGCACAGGCAAGCCTCCACGATTACTCGGCCATCGTCGGCTCCATGCTGGCAATTCTCGCGGCGCCGACAGTGGAAGACGTCGAAAATGTGATGCACCGTGGCCTTCTGACAGCGTCCGGCGCCCGCGCCGTCGCCGTGCTTGAGGCTCGCGATGACGCGCTCATCTGCGCGCGCGCTTCCCAGGCGCGACTGATAGGAGCCAAAGTCAGCGCAGGGGCGCTCTTGAGCAGGGTGCTGGAGGGACGCGCCATCGCCATCCCCGACATCCGGCGACCGCCGGATTTTGCCGAGGCGGTGGCATTACCGGGATGGGAGGAGTTTCGGGCGGCGGTCGCGGTCCCCTATTTAGGACCCGTGCACAAGGGCGTGCTCATTCTCCTCAAATCCGACATTGGATCATTTCGTGCGTTCGACGCCGATCGGTTCCAGCGCCACAGTGTGATTGCCTCACAAGGCATGGCGGCAATATATCGGCACGAATTGGCATTAGCGCGCGCCGCAGCGGTTGCCGCGCGTGAAAAGGCACGCGCCTCCGAGACAGTCAAAACTAAGTTTTTTACCAATTTGAGCCATGAAATCCGGACACCACTCAACGGTATGCTCGGAATGGCGCAAGCTTTGGCGACGGATGCCCTGTCCGCTGAACAACAGGAAAAAATATCCGTAATTCTCGAGTCCGGGCACATGCTCAGATCTTTGCTCAATGATGTCCTCGACCTCTCCAAGATCGAAGCAGGCAAGCTGGAAATATCAGCAATTCCTGGGAACCTTCATAACACGCTCAGCCGCGTGAGCCAGTTGTTCCAGACTCAGGCTGAGGACAAGAACCTCCAACTGTGTCTTCATCTTCAGGCAGACTTACCGGAGCTATTGGCGTTTGATCCGGTGCGCGTCGGTCAATGCATCAGCAACTTGCTATCGAACGCAATCAAATTTACCGAGCGCGGACGCGTCGATGTGACAACATTATCGATGCGGCAGATCAGCGGCGCGTATATGGTCACCATAGAGGTGTCCGACACCGGTGTCGGCGTAAGCTCCGAAGCGCAGGCCAGGCTATTCAGCGCGTTCAATCAGGCGGACGAAACAATCTCTCGAAGGTTCGGCGGTACGGGCCTTGGCCTTGCGATCTCACGACATCTCGCGCGCCTGATGGGAGGGGATCTCACGGTACAAAGCGAAGAAGGCCAGGGAGCGACCTTTCGACTGACATTTAATGCTTCGCAGATCACTAAACCGGTAAAATCGGCCGAACCGGATCAAGCGGCAACAAATCGCTCCTCTGCCGAAGGGAGGATGTTGCGCGGGACCCGTGTGCTTGTTACCGACGATAATGCTATCAATCGCCGGGTCATCAGGCTCCTGTTGGACCCGCTTGGCTGTCAAATTACCGAGGCAGCCAATGGCAAGGATGCGCTGGATCAACTCGCCATTAAACCTTTCGATATTGTTCTTCTTGATATCCGCATGCCGATCATGGATGGCGAGGAGGCGATCAAGCGCATCCGCTCGAGCGAGCATTCCTGGAGCGACCTCCCGGTGATTGCGCTCACCGCGGATTCAATGCACGGGGACAGAGAAAGGTGTATTGCGCTTGGGATGTCAGACTATGTGCCGAAGCCGGTGGATAAGGGAGAGTTGATTGCCAAGATGTGCAATCTGCTGGATGTTGTCTCCATGGATCCGGTCAAGACGGCTTCGGTCCCTTAATCAACGGCATCGGTCAAGGGCGGGCATCATACGTCTGAGCATGGCCGAAACACCTCGGATGCCGACGATTGGTCGGCTACCTCAATCGTCCGTCCGCTGCTGCAAACTGCGCGGCGCCGACGAGATTCGTGCCCAAGCAATGCTTTGTGGTGGAGGAGTTATCCACCATCCGGCGTTGGCTATCATGGGGTTTCGCCCTGCTGATCTGATCAGCCCACACTTTCGCCCACCGATCGCCGTCGTTTTTCGCATCGATAGCAGGCTTCGCGCGCCCGCGCGTATCGCGGCGGAAACGGAAAGCGAGCCGGCCCCGAATTCGGTGGGTAGGCATAATGATGGGCTGGAATAAAATCCGCCCAAAAAATCGTTGCTGACTAAGGATTTATGGTGGAGAGGGCTGGATTCGAACCAGCGTAGGCATAGCCAACGGGTTTACAGCCCGTCCCCTTTAGCCACTCGGGCACCTCTCCGGGAGTGCCATCCATCGCGCGTAAGGCGGATGAATGCGCAAGGCGGCGCTCAGCTGATTGCCGCCCGCGTTAGTAACACCGCAAAGCGGGCCTTGCAATGAGTCGTCCCTCGCCAGAAGCCGTTTTTATATGTCTGCTCCGGGCTAAGTGCAATGCTGCTTTTTTGCCGGGTGCGGCCGCTGAACGGTGTATTAGAACATGATCAGCAAAAGGCGGTCCCGCAACGCCTGAGGAATTCAGATGCGCGGAAAACATTGGGTTTGGGACGGCCTATGAAGGGCAATCGCTCCACGAAACAATTCAAACGGGCCGGCGGGCCGCCTCGCCTTGGGCGGCCGGAACGAAACGCGGGCATCTTGCGCATCTACGGCGTTCATGCCGTGGAGGCCGCTCTCGCCAATCCGCGCCGCAAGATACGCGCGATCCATGCGACGGCGAATGCTGCGCAACGCATCGAAC
Organism: uncultured Alphaproteobacteria bacterium; assembly: GCA_963842775.1. Lineage (GTDB taxonomy): Bacteria > Pseudomonadota > Alphaproteobacteria > Rhizobiales > Rhodomicrobiaceae > R-RK-3. The sequence continues at coordinate 478,384 of CAWJHQ010000005.1, forward strand.
ATCTGCTGCGCGGCAAGCTTCCGGAAATTCGTGCCGTCTCACCGAAGGATCTCGACCGTATGCTCGGGGAAGACACGGTCCATCAAGGCATCCTCATCGAAGCGGAGCCGCTGGATGAGCCCGCGATCGAGGATTTAGACGGGGCGCGCTTGCTGCTCGTCCTCGATCAAATCACCGATCCGCATAATGTCGGCGCGATACTGCGTTCCGCCGCCGCTTTCGGTGTCGATGCGCTCATCATGACCGCTCGCCACAGCCCGCCGCTGCACGGAGCGCTGGCGAAAGCCGCCTCAGGCGCACTGGAACATGTGCCCATCGTGCTGGTCCCCAACCTGGCGCGGGCGCTTGCGGAGATCGGCGATTTGGGCTTCACCCGCATCGGCCTCGATTCCGGCGGTCAGGCCGCGCTTGAGGACCATCCGGCGGTGGATCGGCTGGCCCTGGTGCTGGGCGCTGAAGACCGGGGCTTGCGCAGGCTTTCGGCGGAGAATTGCGACGCCATATGCGCGCTGACCACCTTCGGCCCGATCGCGAGCCTGAATGTGTCGAACGCCGCCGCCATCGCACTGCATCATGCGGCCCTCAAAATGCACGATCGCCCGGGAAGCTGAGCTGCCCGGGCGATTGGAGTATCGAATCTCGCAAAGCTTACTTGTATTTGTCCTTGTGGCCATGATGCCGGTGATGGCCCTTATCGTGGTGATGCTCACGGTAGCAGCCGTGACGGCCATGCAACTCATCGCCGATCTTGCGGACGATGTTGAGCGGCCATTCCTCGCGGCCGCATTCGCGCCCTACCAGGTGATCGACCAGCAGATAAGCAGCGACGCCGATGGCGACCGTGGCGCCTCCGTCGGCCTTGGCTTGCTGTGCCGGGCCAATGCTCATCACGGCGGTCAGCGCCAGGGCCGCCACCGCTGTCGTAATTTTCATCATATTTCCCTCCGTCTAGCCGGCATTGTTGACTGTTAACGTTACGTCAATGAACCTAAAACAAGGACGCAATGCGGCGCCGTCTAATTTGAGCCGGAATTATTACCGTAACGTAAACTCCTCATAGTTCAGCATTAGGTCTGAACGGGGGATTAAAGGCGCCTCGTCGTACCCTACGGCAAGCAGGCGCGCAGACATAGCTAGAGAACAATTCAAAAGGCGCGGGTTTTCGCGAAAATCCGCACGAAAAATCGATACCGTGCTCGTTTCCGTTTGAACGATTATCGCCTATTCGCAATAAAGCGGCCGGTGGCATTCCTCGTGACCATCCTCGCATTCATAATCGCCGAACCGGTCGCGATAGCAGGCTCCGCGCACCCAGCGGCATTCGCGCGGACCTCGGTAGCATCGCTCCCGGTAATTGTCCGCCCGCCCAGCCATGGAGCCGAGTACGAACAGGCCGAGTGCGGCTCCGCCGATCATCGCGCCACGATGGCGGCGGCCTGCCTCGGCCGTATCGATAGCGGTCACGGTGACCGAGGCCGCAAGGGTGAGCGAGACCGCGAGGGTGTAAAGCTGTTTAAGCATGACGGATCTCCCGAATTAGGCGCCCGCATCGGCATTTCCGGTCCGCTGGCGCTGTTGGCTTGCGGTGATGTTAGGGGCCTGATATCAAGCGTGGCTTAACTCGATATTTAAACTTGAGGAGAACGCGGGTATCTTTGCCAGTTGCGGCGGTTTCCGTTTCCGTTTACCAAGCATGGAGCGAGATCGCGCCCGAGGACTCGCAGGAGCCAGCCGGCTTAGCACAGTGGTAGTGCAGCGGTTTTGTAAACCGAAGGTCGGGGGTTCAAATCCCTCAGCCGGCACCATCGATCCCCATGTTCATACCGGAGACATCGGTAACAGATCGTGCCTAAGACATGGGTGACAACCTCGTGCCGAACGGGTTGTTGATGGTTTGCAAGGTTTTCTGCTCCAGGTCGATATATCCCAGATCATACTGCATGAAGGAGACGAGCCAAATGCCGTCTTCGACCTCCTGTACTCAGCCCGCGCGTCAACCCACGCTCGAGCTCCTCGAGGCCTTGTTCGTAGCTGCGGAGAAGTTCCGGGTGTAGCGCCACCACTTCCATTCTCGGCTGTGTCGACGCTAGTTCTGTACGTAGGCGTGCTTCTTCGCGCGTTCTTCGCCGCGCGTCTAGGCGCTCCGCGTTCCCGAGACCCTGCACCAGATAATCGACAATGCGTTCCAATTCCCGATCTATCTCGGCCAAGCGCTTTTCCAGGCGCACACGGGTTCCGTTGATCTCGGCTGCTAGCCGAGCGCGTTCGGCGTGATAGCTGCGCACACATTCGGCCGCGACGGCCGGCTTATTCATCTCGCGCTTCAGGCCGGAAACGACGGCGCCTTCGATCGTGGACAAGTAGAAAGTTGCTGGGAAGCAGGTGCGAGAGGTCCTTGTTGGTCAGGGATTTCAGGTCGATTGGGACGAAACAATCGGGAAACGCCTGCTAATACCCGAGATCTGCTGACAGCGTCGAGGGTAATCCTGGGTACGCTTACTTGGCGGTATGACGCCATAGCAGCGAGAGATAGATTCAGCTGATAGTGCAGATGGGATGGTTTCCACCAATAGGAGCCGCTCCCGTCTGCATACCGCGCACCGCCGCTCAGATCCCCTCAGCAGCAAGGGTGAGCGACAGATCGACGCCTTTTTCGACAGTATCGGCCCACAGCGGAAGTTGGACCGCTATGCCACTTCCGCTCACACCGCATTGCGGAAACTCTACGACTTTTTCCGCCTAGACCGCGTGCCTTGTCGGATTTTTGTGCGTGGCACTTTTTTCGAAACTTTTTTCGGCACCTTAGAAGGATTTCACCGCTTACGCCTCGAAGCAGAAGTTGGGCTCACTCAGCTCGTGACCCGAGGCGGACATGCTTTTTCCAACGGCACGCGGTCTTCCCCAGTCACATGTTGATACCTCAGTACGGCCCGCAAGCCGGCCGTACTGCCCCTAGGGACAATATCGGCTTAACGAGAACCTGATATTCTTGGGCTGCAAAGAAGTGACAGTGGTCAAGGCGAACTGAATGGAGGTACCGCGAGAATCGTGCGGGCTCGAGTGGTGACGACCCGCACCACATATTCTCGTTCCGCTCGGCAGGCCGAGCGCGCATTTGGTAGGTTACTGGCCAAACGCGAGGCACTGGAAGGCAAGTGGAAGGCTCCGCCGCTGTAGCGGGTTGGCTGAACGCTCGGACTGCACCCCACGGACGCAGGGCGATTTCGAGCTGGTGAAGTGACCAACACAGGAAAACGACTATGAAACCGACAGCCTTCCTCGCTCGAAACCCCACCCAATGTCATCGGCATTCTGGACGACCACCGGTTTCGCTACGTGGGCGATTCGGCAATGCCGGTCCGGATAAGGGCAGGGCGGCAACCACGGCACGTGCGCCGAACTATTGCTGCCGCTACCGTCCCGGCGCGTCATCCGCAGCCGTTGGGCACATTCGACCAGTCATGTCGGCTTTCGCTGTGTCGCCCGGGCCAGGGAAACGGCATGAGCCGGCCATAACACGGCGCAGACCAAACTGACGGGCAGGGTCAGCAATGGAGGACGAGAAAATGGGATGCGTCATTTCTTCGCCGGTCTCACGACAACTGGCCGTGCTGCTTGCGTTGGTGCTTCTAACCGTCGGCTGGAAAGCCAATCCGGTTCAGGCGCAGGACGGTGCAAAGTCGCTCTCCACGGCGGAGATCGAGCAGCTCGTTGCGCCGATCGCGCTGCACCCTGATGCGCTTCTATCCCAGATCCTGATGGCGTCGACCTATCCGCTGGAGGTGGTCGAGGCTGACCGCTGGGTGAAGGCGCATCCGAAAGTGGCGGGCAGCGCGCTCGAGGAGGCGATGCAAAAGCAGCCCTGGGACCCGAGCGTCAAATCTCTCGCGGCGTTTTCTCAGGTGCTGGAGATGATGAGCCGTGAGCTGAGCTGGATGCAGCAACTCGGAGACGCATTTCTGGCTCAGCAGGCGGACGTGCTTGCCGCCGTTCAAAACTTGCGCACCAAGGCGGATACGGCAGGCAACCTCAAGACGACCAAGGAGCAAAGAGTCGAGAGGCAGACCGTCACCAATAGCGCCGGCGTTGCGGAAACGGTGATCGTGATCGAGCAGTCCGCGCCGGACGTGATCTATGTCCCGGCCTACGATCCGACCATCATCTACGGTGCGTGGGCCTATCCGGCCTATCCGCCCTATTACTGGTACCCGCCGCTCTATCCTGCCGGTCGGATGTTCTGGTTCGCGACGGGCGTTGCCGTGGGGAATTCGCTGTGGGGCCGTTGTGACTGGGGCCGGCGCGACGTGAATATCAACGTCAATCGGTACAACAATTTCAATCGCACCAACATCACGTCTAACAATTGGCAGCACAACGCCGTTCATCGCAAGGGGGTGCCGTACCGGGATGCCAAGGTCGCGGACCGATACGGCAAGGGACGGAACGTCGCTCAATCCAACGCCCGGGAGCAATTCCGTGGCCACGCCGACAGTGGTCGCCGTGACCTGACATCCGTCGACGCCGGCAAGAGACTGGATGTGCGCGATAAAAAGCCCGACCTTGGCGGCAAGAAACCCGATCTGAGCGGCAAAAATCCTAATCTGAACGCCAAGAAGGCCGCAGCCAATAAACCGGCAGCCAAGAAGGCAGCGGCGCGGCCGCAAGCGAAGAAGCCGAGCCCACAGAAAAAGGCATCGCGCCCCACCCAACAGCCGGCCGCCTTCAAGGGTGTGGAGTCCGGAAGGACGGTCAGGCAGGAGAGCTCGCGCGGCAGACAGAGCCGCGAGGTCGCATATCGCGGCGGCGGCGGCGGTGGTCATCGTGGCGGCGGCGGGGGTGGTGGTCGCGGTGGCGGCGGCAGACGGCGGTGAGGATGGCTGTGATGCAAAGTGACTTGATCTTGCGGAGGATGAAGATGAAGCGCGTATCGTCACTGGCGTGGACGGCTTTCACCGCATTGGCGCTGCTGGCGGCTGGAGCCGGCCATCACCTGGCGGCGCAGGTCCGCCCCAAGGCCTTCAGCGCTCCGGACAAAGCCGCCGTAGCCCTGATCGAGGCAGCGAAAAGCAAAGATGCCAATGGCCTGCTGGCTATTCTCGGTCCGGCTACGAAGCAGTGGATCATTTCCGGGGACAAGGTGCAGGATGCACAGGCCCGCGAGAAGTTTATCGCCGCCTATGACCGGAAACACGAGATCGAGATGCAGGGCGGCGACAAGGCGATCCTCGTAGTGGGCGAAGACGGATTTCCGTTCCCGTTTCCCCTTGTCAAGACCGCAGCCGGCTGGGCGTTCGATCCCGAGCTGGGCCGGCAAGAGCTACTCGACCGCCGGATCGGCGGCAATGAGCTGAACACCATTCAAGTCCTGCTTGCGATCGTCGACGCTCAGCAGGAATACGCCAGCGTCGACCGCGACGAGAATGGGCTGCTCGAATATGCGGCGAAATTCAGGAGCAGCGAGGGTGAACGGGACGGCCTCTACTGGCCAACGGACGAGAACGAGCCACAGAGCCCGCTCGGGCCACTTGTGATGGAGGCGACGGCGGAAGGCTACCAGTCGAAGATTTCGAGTCGGGATGATGACGACGAGACCAACGCCTATCACGGCTACCACTTCAAACTGCTTACACGGCAGGGGCCGGAGGCCCCGGGCGGTGCTTACGACTACCGCGTCGATGGCAAGATGGTCGGTGGCTTCGGCGTTCTCGCCTATCCGGCCAAATACGGCGCGTCCGGCATCATGACGTTTGCGGTCAGCCACGAGGGCACGGTTTACCAGACGGACCTTGGCCCGGAGACCGAGACCGCAGCCAGGCGCATCAACGCGTTCAATCCGGGGGCTGACTGGACAAAGGTCAAGCAGGAATGAGGAAGGCGAGGGCTTTTCCGGGGGGTACCGCACGATTGCCATTGACCTCATAGTCGCTGCAACAAAGTGCTCGCCAAGTCCGCAATTGGCCCAAAGCGGCGAGCGCTGAGCGTCCGGGACGCTGCGTCCGACCAAATTTACAGAAGGAGTCGTCTTGTGACATTTTTACCTCTCCGCTTCCCAATGGTATTGTCAGGCTTGATCGCCTGCGGGGCACTGCCTGCGCTAGCCCAGCAGGGTGTCCAGACTGACATCGGCACGCTTGACAAGGAAACGGCCGAACAGGCGTTCAAGAAGCGACCGTACTCGCCTTATGCAGGCCGCAACTTTCCGACACGGCCGCTCTTCGGGGACACCCATACGCACACATCGTTTTCCATGGACGCGGGCGCGTTCGGCGCGCGGCTCGCACCGAAGGATGCGTATCGTTTCGCGAAGGGAGAGGAGGTTACCGCATCGAGTGGCCAACAAGCCAAGCTCTCCCGTCCGCTCGACTTTCTCGTGGTAACGGACCATTCGGACGGCTTTGGCTTTTTCCCGCTGTTGCTCGCGGGCGATCCCAAGATGATGGCATATCCGCAGGGGCAAAAATGGTACGACATGATCCAATCAGGTCAGGGCGCGGATGCGGCGATTGAAATTATCGTTAGCTTCTCGCAAGGAACAATGGCCGAGGGTTTGCTGCCCGTTCCTGGGACTCCAGCATATCGCTCGGCCTGGCGCGAGACGATCGAGGCGGCCGACAAGGCGAACGATCCTGGCCGCTTCACTGCCTTCATTGGCTATGAGTGGACCTCCAATACCGGCGGCAACAATCTGCACCGCAACGTCATCTTCCGTGACAATGGCCAGAATGCAAGCCGGGTCGAACCCTACACCACGCAAAAACCGCAGGGCAGCGATGATCCGCGCGACCTGTGGAAGTGGATGACGGCATATGAGGAGAAAACCGGAGGCGACGTGATCGCCATCGCGCATAACGGCAACTTAAGCAACGGACGTATGTTCCCGATTATCGAACCGGGCACCGGCAAGAAGATCGACAGGGAGTATGCGGAGACTCGGCTGAAATGGGAGCGCTTATACGAAGCAACACAGATCAAAGGGGACGGTGAGTCGCATCCGTTCTTGTCGCCCAATGATGAGTTCGCGAATTTTGAACGCTGGGACAAGGGCAATCTCGATCTCAGTGAACTCAAGAAGCCGGAGATGCTCGAATTCGAGTATGCCCGCTCCGCGCTCAAGAACGGTCTTAAGCTCGAAAAGGAACTCGGAACCAATCCCTACAAGTTCGGCATGGTAGGCTCGACTGATGCGCACACCGCCCTTGCCGCCGTCGAAGAGGACAATTTCTTCGGCAAAACCTCCGCGTCCGAGCCGAGCGCGGGCCGGGCCTCACATCCATTCGTGAAGACCGAGAAAGCTGTCATCATGGGCTGGGAGCAGACCGCATCCGGCTACGCCGCGGTCTGGGCGACAGACAATACCCGCGAGTCCATCTTCGACGCCATGGAACGACGCGAGACCTACGCCACCACCGGCTCGCGCATGGCCGTGCGCTTTTTCGGCGGCTTTGACTTTGACGCAGCGGACGCGGGCAATCGCATGCCGGCGCAAGTTGGTTACACCAAAGGCGTGCCCATGGGCGGCGACCTCGCTGCCGCACCCGCAGGCAAGGCACCCACCTTCCTCGTCGCAGCGCTCAAAGATCCGATTGGGGCGAACCTGGACCGGATCCAGATCGTCAAGGGCTGGCTCGACGCGAAGGGCGAATTGCAAGAAAAAGTCTATGACGTCGTCTGGGGCAATGCCGACAAGCGTAAGCCCGGCGCCAACGGCAAGCTGCCGCCCGTCGGCAACACCGTAGATGTCGCCAAAGCCACATGGACCAATACGATCGGAGATCCCGAACTGATCACCGTGTGGAAGGATCCTGAGTTCGATCCGTCGCTGCGGGCGTTCTACTATGCACGCGTGCTGGAAATTCCGACGCCGCGCTGGACGGCGTATGACGCCATGAAGTTCGGCATTACCATGCCGAAGGAGGTGCCGATGTTCGGGCAGGAGCGCGCCTACACCTCGCCGATCTGGTATACGCCGGGCAAATCCTGATCGGGGACTAAGGTGATACGGAAGTTCTTCCATGAGCCCCTGGTGCATTTTCTTGCGCTGGGGGCGGCGCTGTTCGTGCTGTTCAGCCTGGTAGGCAGTCGCAGCGAACCGGAAAGCGAGAAGGTATTCATTACATCCGGCAAGATCGATCAGATCATAACGATCTTCTCGCGCACCTGGCAGCGCCCGCCCACCGCCGAAGAACTCAATGGGCTCATCGAAGACGAGATCCGGGAGCAAGTGCTCTATCGCGAGGCGATGGCGATGGGGCTGGACAAGGACGACACGATCGTCCGCCGGCGCCTGCGCCAGAAATTCGAATTCCTGATGGAGGATATCGAAGCTGTTTCAGTGCCGACCGATCGTGATCTGCAGGATTGGATCGATAAGCACCCCGGCAAATTCAGCACCGAGCCGAAATTTTCCTTTTTGCAAGTCTATCTGAATGTCAGCCGGCGCGGCGAGGGCGCATCCGCCGAAGCGACAACTCTACTCGCTCGGCTTAACAACAAGGACGAAAAGGTGAACGCGTCGGAACTCGGTGACGCAACTCTGCTGCCATTTGAGTTTCCGCTTTCATCGACCGACGTCATTGCGCAGGTTTTCGGCAGTCAATTCGCGCAGCAGCTGCAAGGACTGGAGCCCGGCCGCTGGTCCGGTCCGCTACGATCCAGCTACGGATTGAATCTTGTCTATGTGCGCGAGCGGACCGACGGCAAGCTCAGATCACTGGATGAAGTGCGCGATCAGGCGCGGCGCGAATGGATCCGTGCACGTCAGGAGCAATTAACGAAGACCGTCTACCTGAATTTGCGCAAGAAATACTCCATTGTTGTGGAAGCGGCGCCGGTGCAAGGCGGCGAACCGGTTCAATCAGGCAGCCCACAGCGCGGAGCCCAGAACCAGTGATTCGCTCGTGCCTGCTAATGCTTGCGACGGTCTTGGCAATCGGCTCGGCGGAGAATGCGTTTGCCCATGAGGTGCGCCCCGGCTATCTCGCATTAAGGCAAACGGACGCCGTGACCTACAGCGTATTGTGGAAGGTCCCGGCGATCGGCGATCGGCGCCTCTCGATTCACCCCAAATTCCCGGAGAACTGCACGCCGGTCGCAGAGAGCGTAAAATTCGAAGCGGCCGGGTCCTACAATGAACGTGCCACGTTGAGGTGCACAGGCGGCATCGTCGGCGGCTCGATCGCCATAGACGGTCTCGCGGCGACCATGACAGACGTGATCGTGCGACTCTCGCGGGCGGACAACTCGGTGCAGACCGTGCGGCTGACGCCGTCCGCACCGTCTTTCACCGTCGAAGCGGTACCGGGCCAATGGGAGGTGGCGGCGACCTACTTGAAGCTGGGTGTGGAGCACATTCTGCTTGGCATCGACCATCTGCTATTCGTGCTGGCACTCATCATTCTGGTGAAAGGCTGGCGGCGGCTCGTGGGCACCATTACCGCCTTCACCGTCGCACACAGCATCACGCTGGCCGCGGCCACCCTCGGATTTGTGCAGGTGCCTGGCCCTCCGGTTGAGGCCGTCATCGCTCTGAGTATCGTGTTCGTGGCCGGTGAAATCATCCATCGGCGACGTGGACGGCCAGGTCTGACCGAGCGTTGGCCTTGGGTCGTGGCGTTTATTTTCGGATTGCTGCATGGCCTTGGCTTCGCCAGCGCGTTGAATGAGGTGGGCTTGCCCCAGCACGCCATTCCGGTCGCATTGCTGTTCTTCAATGTAGGCGTGGAGATCGGACAGCTCTTCTTTATAGGATGCGTCCTAACGGTGACCGCGTGTGCCGTTTTGATCGCAAAGAGCCAGAGCCAGAACGGCGATATTGCGAAGCGTGCGTTCGCAGCATCGGATGCCGTTGCGGCCTATATCATCGGCACCATCGCCGCCTTTTGGCTTGTCGAACGGACTGTCGGTTTTCTGGCATGAGAGAAGCTTTCGTAGCGCGAGACCGTTAAACACAGCCTCGCAATCCAATCGCGTATGGACTCTTTGTGCCTCTCGCTTGCATGAGCCTCCACCCGATCGGCCGGATGGACATCCGCTCAGGCAGGCGGAACTGCACTGATCGATCCTCGACAGCCGCTCATGGCCCGACGCTGACCAGCTCGGGTAGTCCGCAAACGGATCATTGCGGCCGATTCCGACATACGCGTTTGGCTCAGTTTGACGCCGAGCCGACTTCAGGACGCTGAGCCAAGCCTGGAAGGCTAATGCGCGGATCGGTCGGTCGAACCTTCCGAATCTCAGATGTTCGCTACCCGGTGTTCTTCGCGAGCGGTTTGCCAAACTTCACGCGCCGCGTCCGCGTTGCAATGGCGAGGCCGACGATCAGATCGGGCCACGCCCCTTCACAACTGTTCAACGCCCTCGCCAGTCACTTCATTGGGTCCAGCGGGGGACTAAATACCTCAAGCGGCATCGTCAGCGTGAACATGCCTACATCGCCCTCAAGCCGGTTTTCCACGTTAAATTCCTTCAGATACTTCAGGCTGGTGCTAACGGGGATTTGGCCGAGCGCGAAGTTGTAGTTGATCGCCGGCCCGAGGGCGGTGACCCGCCCCTTGAAGTCCCCTAGGATCGCACCAGCGCCGCTGTCGCCGGTGATCTGCTGGTAGTGATAGCCGACAAGGCCCAGACCAAAAGATTTCGATAGGTTCTGGATCAAGGCCCATTCGATATGGAATTCCGTTCCTGTTCGGTAATCCGTCGAGGGATTTTCAAAGTTGAACGTGAATCCCGCCGCCGCAGAGACCTCAAATCCGATCTTCGGGTCGAGCCATGTAATGGCAGCAGTGGTATCGATGGACGAGCGATTAAAGCCGATATTGGAAAGATTTGCGCGCTCCCAGAAACCAATCGGGGCATTGTAAAGTGCTCCGACATTCCAGTGCCAGTTGCCCTCGTGCCAGCCCAAGGTGGCACCGAGCACTGGATCACCGAATGCTGCGTCGTCATCACTAAGATTGGCGGAGATCGTCCCGCCGCCTGGGCCCGTGAGACTGAGGCCGGCACTGACATCCTTCCAGCCGATCGGCGTCGTCGCACTCAATGCCAAATTGCCCCCGAGAATTTTTTGCTGCATCACCCAAAGCAACGTCGGGATCTTGTAAAAGGCATCGGCGTCGACACCGCCAGCAATTGTCAGGCCCGCGAAGTTGAGCGTGGCATTGGTCTGACCGGAGTAAAAATAGCTCGTGTCCTGCAGGTAGACGCCGGGCGGCGGCAGATAGCCGGCCATCGAACCCTTGGTGCCCAAGAGGTACGTGCCGGATGCTGCCTCAGCAGATTGGGCCGGATTGTTAGGAAGTCCAATCAATCCGAAGAGCAACAAAGTCAGGAGTGCGCGTGTGGTCAACATTCCCATTCCCCGTTTGGGAGGAGCCCGCATGATGGAGTAATTTTCAACAGCGCCGGCTGCTTAAAATTTGATGCAACTTAGCAGAGTCATTCAGATTGAAGGTGTCAGAACAGCCACACTCTGACGTTTCCGAGTGAGGTGAGCTTGGTGCCCCATAATTGTTCGACTTCTTCGTCCCAATGTCGCCTTTGCAGTTATTCCGACAATGCCATCACTGGTCCACCTTCAGCAGCAGAAAGATCTCTTCGGCGTGGTCATTTCAGCGCTCGCAGGCTACTTTCGTTGCCAGCGAGCGCGTGATTGGTTCGAGGAGCGTCCCGCACCTCCTACTTCAGCGGACCGACTTCAAGGGTGACCTTGTTGATCTTGCCGGCAAACCGCGTCTCCGCTCCGATGCCGATGCCTTCAGCGACCGGCGTCTGATTGTCCATGCCGACGTCCGCCGTCTCGTCCGCCGAGAAGACATTGGCCTGGGTCTGCTCAACGCGCCCTTCGGCGACAGATTTTCCGTTCACGTAGAGTGTCGCCTTGCCGCCCTTGCCGACGCCGCCGCCGTCATAGGCGAAGTCGAGAGTGACCGTTGCGGGACCGGCCACGAGTGCTTGCGGGTGCGGCGATGGTGTAACGCTTCAGACCAAGGAAATTGTATATGTAAGCCGGCTTGCCATCCTTCATATACAGCGACCAGCCGCCAAAGCGCCCGCCTTGCGACAGTATGGCGCCGCTCGCACCATCGGCCGGAATGTCAAGTTCCGCGGTGATCTTGCTCGACCGGTTCTTCACATTCATGAAGGAGTTCTCCATCATGCCCTGCATCCCCTCGTAGAGGGTGAGCGAAGTCCGGCCGCCCAGGAGATCCGGCCGGCCCGCAAGGGTTGGGTTCATGCGCTCGATGGTCCGGTCGTCAAGGGGCAACACGTGGTACTTCTGGGCTTCCGTCATGAACAGGGCCTGCATCTCTTTCAGCTTCGCGGGCTGCTCGGTAGCCAGGTTCCTGGTGAGACTGAAGTCGTTCGTCACGTCATAAAGCTCCCAGACGTCGGAAGTCAGCGGCGGCAGGTTGGTCGTCTGCCACGCCGCGCGGTGGATGGTTCGGGCAATCCAGCCGTCACGGTAGATCGCCCGATTGCCGAACATCTCGAAATATTGCGTCGTGTGCTGGTCCGCTGCCGTCGCATCTTTAAAGGTGTAGAGCATGCTGGTGCCCTCGATCGGCGTCTGCGGCGTGCCATTGACGACCTCGGGTTGCGGCAAACCGGCGGCCTCCAGGATTGTGGGGGCGATGTCAATGACGTGAGAGAACTGAGTGCGCAGGCCGCCCTTGTCGGTAATGCCCTTCGGCCAGTGTATGACCATGCCGTTGCGGACGCCGCCGAAGTCGGAGGCCACCTGTTTGGTCCACTTGAAGGGTGCGTCGAAGGCAACTGCCCAGCCAGCGGCCATATGCGGGAAGGTTTGCGGACCGCCCCATTTGTCGATCAACGGGATGAGGTCCTCAACTTTCTCGGTGACGCCGTTGAAGTAGGTCATCTCGTTGTACATGCCGACGAAGCCACCTTCGGCACTGCTGCCGTTGTCACCGGCGATGTAGATGAACAACGTATCGTCCAACTCGCCAATGTCCTCCAGCGCCTGCTTGAGTCGTCCGACCTGGTCATCGGTATGTTCAAGGAATCCTGCGAACACCTCGGCTTGGCGTGCGAAAAGGCGCCGATGTTCCGCCGGCAGCGTGTCCCACGCCTTGATGTCGTCTGGCCTGTCGGCCAAGCGGGTGTTCGCCGGGATCACGCCAAGCTTCTTCTGCCGCTCGATCGTTTCGTTCCGAACCTGATCCCAACCTTTGTCGAATTGGCCCTTATACTTGTCTGCCCACTCCTTCGGCACATGGTGCGGTGCATGGACCGCCCCGGTTGCGTAGTAGACGAAGAACGGTTTGTCCGGCGTCATCGACTGCTGGGCTTTTACCCAGTTGATGGCCTGATTGGTCATGTCGACGCTGAAGTGGTAGTCCTTCATTTTGGGAGGATCGACCTTGATCACGCCGTCATAGATGAGCGGGTACCATTGATCGGTCTCGCCACCGATGAAGCCATAGAACTTGTCGAAACCCTGGTGGGTCGGCCAGCGATCAAACGGCCCCGACACGCTGGTCTCCCAGACGGCGGTTTCGTGCCACTTTCCGAAAGCGCCGGTGCTGTAGCCGTTAAGCCGGAGCATTTCCGCGAGCGACGCGACGCTGTTCGGAAGCTGTCCGGTGTTACCGGGAAAGGCCGTCGAGGACTCCATGATCGAGCCGGTATTGGTGGTGTGGTGGTTCCGGCCCGTCTTGAGCGCGTTCCGTGTCGGTGAGCAGAGCGTGTGGAAGTTGTTGTAGCGCAAACCAGACTGGGCAAGCGCGTCGAAGTTCGGCGTGCGTATGGGACCGCCGAATGTGCTGGTCCCGCCGAAGCCGAGGTCGTCGATCAGCACGATCACGACATTAGGGGCTCCTTTGGGCGCCTTGACCTCGAACCGCGGGGGAGCCTTGGCCTTACGCGCATCAAGCTCGCTATAGGTCGGCCGTTGCGGTTCCTGGATTGGCAGGACCGGACGATCGAGAGTCTCCTGCGCCGAAGCGATCGCTAGCGGAAAGCCAGCAAAGGCCGCGCAGATACAGCACGCGGCAGATATGGATCTCGTTCGAGGCGAACGTGACATTCGTTTCATTGCAGTCTCTCCTTCTTTGATAAACCAAGAAAAATCCAACTAACTATGGCCTCACGAACTCAGGGTGATGTTGCGGAAGGTCTGTTAAGCACCGTGCGAAATCCCAGATGCGCGGCGCTGAGGTCTGCTTCCTGAGGCTGGCGCGCGGCGGCTCGGTAACGAGAGCAGTAATTCGCGGCGCACAGATGCGAGCCGCCTTTGATCACCCGGCTGGCGGCCGTGCCCACCACAACGCGCGGCGATACCAAATCAGGACCAAGGGGTTGACCGCTGCCTCGCGCGAATGTCCCGCCCGTACCAGTCGTTGGTCCATTCCCAGACATTGCCAATCATGTCGTAGAGGCCGTAGCGTTTGGCTTGAAGCACCCGACCGGCGCGGTTCCGGCATACCCGTCGTCTTCGCTGTTCTGCACAGGGAAGAGGCCTTGCCAGGTGTTGGCGATCGGCTTGCCGTCAGCATCGAAGGCGCTCGACCAATCATCCTCGCCGGCACCGCCGCCACGCGCCGCGAACTCCCACTGCGCCTCCGTCGGCAGGCTACGGCCGCGCCAGCGCGCATAGGCGAGCGCATCCTCATAGGCGACGTGTACGACCGGGTGATTGTCCTTTCCAACGATCGAGCTGCCCGGGACCGCTCGGCTGGCGCCAGTGGGCGGCCGCCACATATTGCCACCACTGCGAGATCCGCCCGCCACGCTGAGGTCCGTTGGCCGGATAAAGAACAACCGAGCCTGGAACGAGCAGATCCTTTGGCGGCGTCGGGGTGAGCTCCTGGGATCGAGCCCGCGCTCGGCCAGCGTGACGTAGCCGGTGGCATCGGCGAACGCCTGAACGCGCGTTCGTCACTTCGTGCCGGTCGATCGAAACCGTCAACACGGACGGAGTGAATGAAGCGCTCCTCCGTTGAAGGCCTCGGAGATTTTGAGCGCCGCCGGAAAACATTCCCGCAGTCTCGCCTCCCTCGGCTGGAAGACCGGTATACGCGGTGCAACCCCCAACCCCCGTCGTCGTCGCGGGTGTTGATGCGATGCCGGTTGCAAAGCCGCCGACCATGACGCCGGCAAGCACCGTACCGAAGCCAAAAGAGCCAATCAGCCAGCCGCGCAGTTTCATGTGACGTTCCTTGATCCCGACATGGGCAGCTATGGAATTTACGCGCGGACGGGGTTTACGGATATTGTCCCTAGGGGCAACATGGATCGCTCCGATCGCCACTGCTGTCAGCTTCTGGACGTTTGCTGGAACGCAGCAGGTTCACTCAGCCACAGCCCTGCTGAGTGAGGCAAACAGGCGGAGCGTTAGATGATCCCTCACCGGGATCTTGCAGATATTCGGTTGCCTCGTTAACGCCGTGTCGCACGAGCGTGAACTGAAAAACTTACGCCCAGACAAACGTATGCGGGCTGGGCTCTTGAAAGCCGTATTTCGGGCGCCTATGGGAACACGTCAGTATGCGAGGCGTGCGGATTAATACCGTTGACCTTGCGTCCTCGATCGTCGAGCGATGATCGTCCGTGTGCGTTGACGGCAGGACAGTTCGCTATCTGTGGCTGCGAACGTCGTCGGTTACGGCAAGTCGGTTTATACGCAAACCGGGGGTCCGCCGCTAATCGGCTGTCTGAGTTCACAAAAATCGTGTAAATTGACCCTTATGTCATTTTGTACAGGGAGCGTTTTCGCTGTGGGTGGGGCCGCTGACGATCATCCCTTGCTGCTGACCACGCTGCCGCCGTCCGATGGCCAGCGCCGATTGGCGTTCGCTATCATCGCGGCCTTTACGGTGGTGTTCGCCGTTACCGTTCCCTTCGCCCATGCGCCGTTGCCGCGTTTAAATGCCTGGATCCCGTCCGCCGCAACCGCTCTGGTCATCAACGATCTGATCACTGCCGCGCTGCTGTTTTCTCAATTCTCAATCGCCCGTCAGCGGGCGCTCTTGGTGCTTGCGACCAGCTACCTGTTTTCTGGACTGATCGTCATTCCGTACGCACTGACCTTTCCAGGAATTTTTGCGCCGACCGGCCTGCTCGGCGCTGGGCTGCAGAGCGCGGTATGGCTTTATGTCATCTGGCATGTAGCGTCACCGCTAAGCGTAATCATCTATGGGCTATTAAAGAGTGCAAGCGACGGCACAAACGCAGTCCGGTCGGTGGAACGTGACATTGGCCTGAGCATTGCGATCGTCATTGCAGCTGTGGGCGCGATCATCTGGTTCGTCACTGCACAGCATGACCTATTGCCCGAGATTTACCGCGATCGCTCCCGCCTTGGACCTACCGCACAATTGGCCGCTGGAGTTATCTTCCTGGCCTGCGCCATTGCGCTGGCGCTGTTATGGCTCCGTAGGAAGTCCGTGCTCGATCTATGGTTGATGGTCACGGTGTATGCATGGCTCCTGGAGATAACGCTAAACGGTCTCTTCTTGACCGATCGCTTCAGTCTTGCCTGGTATATGGGCCGCATCTATGCCCTGATCGCCAGCGGCGTTGTCCTGATTGTATTGCTCTCGGAGATCACGACACTGTACGCGCAGCTTGCACGATCTGTCATTCGACAGCGTGCTGCCCGCCACGCTCGGCAGGTTGCAATGGACACAATGGCGGCTTCGATCGCCCATGAAGTAAGTCAGCCCTTAGGCACAATTGCTGCGAACGCTGAAGCCGCCTTGATGCTCCTTGCCAAAACGCCTCCCGACAATCATCAAGTTCGGGCCGCGCTTGAGGACATCGCTGCTGCGAATGCTCGCGCGAATGAGGTGATTACAAGTCTTCGCGCGATGTTCAAAAAGGACGCTCACGGAAGAGCTCGGGTTGATATAAACGACCTCGTTCGGGAGGTGCTTGCAATTCTTGAATTCGATTTTCGGGCGCAAGGCGTGTTTGTCGCAACGCAATTGCGAGCGGAGCTTCCGCAAATCCTGGGAGATCGAGGCCAATTGCGACAAGTCTTCCTCAACCTCATGACCAATGCGATCGAGGCAATGCGCTTGGCGCCAGATCATGCACGCGAGTTGAGAATAACTTCCAACGTGACTAACGAAGCTTCCACTCTTGTCGTCGCCTTCGGAGACTCCGGACCAGGCATAGATTGGGAAGATCAGGACCGTATTTTCGAGCCGTTCTTTACGACGAAGTCCGCCGGCACGGGAATCGGGCTTACCATTTGCCGATCGATTATCGATGCTCATGGTGGAAGCCTTAGGGTTTCTGCCAACAAGCCCCACGGAACGATCTTTGAAGTTGTTGTGCCAGTTGATGCCTGAGATGCCGCTAAGCCGTCACCGGTCCGATCTGCTCCCATCAGGTTGGAGTGGGATAAGGTCAGCTAAGTCTGCAGTGACGATGGCAGCGAGCTTTTGAGCTTGGCCCCGAGCCGACGCCGAAGGTCGGGCAGTCTGCAGGGTGGCCTGCAAAGCAGTTCGCGTGACTTGCGCGGCAGGAGGTAACCCTCCGGGGGAAGATCAGCGTTCCTCGAAAGAAAAAATGATCTTCCAGTCGGTCCTCATATCGACGATCGTCCAGTCGTTTGCTTGTGCACGGTCCAGCGCATTGTCCAGCTTGCCGGTGGGGGTGAGTACGTCGTACGCCCATTCGCGTTGAGCATCGGTGTGGTGCACGAGGAGACCCAACCGGACACCCTCCCCTGCCGTCGCCCACTGGAGCATCTGAATATCATCGTCTGAGTTGCCGAAGGCAGCGATAGGACGTCGCTTTAGACGCGTCTCGCGGCCGGCGAATTTGCTGCGCTTTTCTCCAGTAGCGCTGTGGGTGAGCAATTCGAACGACACGGGCAATTGGTTTTCCGAGTCGAACCTCAACTCGTGGATGCCGATGACTTGCTGGGACGAAACATTAAAAACACGCTCGGAAAAGATCCGCATGAATTCGGTGTCGCCACGCGATACAATGAACGTCTTGAAGTCATGGTCCTTGAGGAAAGCAAATAATTCGAGCATGGGCTTATAGGCCATCTCGGTGTAGAGGCGTCCGGTTTCTGGATGCCTCGCGGTGGCGATCCATTCGCGCACGACTGCTTCGAAATCCTCGCTTGTCATGCCGGCACGCGTAGCCCTAAGGACCTCTTGCAAGCCCAGGTCGCCGGCGGCGAGCGCGGCTTGCATGTTGCCTCGCAAAATCGAAGCGAACGGCTCCATCGCAGACCACTCCGGATGCTGTGGGCTAAGCGCCGTTACCCGATCAACCGCGAAGGCGAACTGGGCAGACAGGGGTTGTTCCGTCCAAAGGGTCCCATCATCATCGAACGCGGCAATCCGATCAGCAGACGGAACATATTCCGGGCTGTCCTGTCGAGTTACCTTGTCGACAAACTCGATAATGGCCCGTTTCGAGGCGCTGTCGCGCCAGGCCGTTAAGTCTGCCGCCGATGCAGCGTCGAAGCGGCAAGGCGACCCGGCAATAAGGAGTGCCGCGAGTAGAAGCGATGGAGTTTTCATTGTGAGTTCCGAACATCGGTTGGGAGCCAATCATCCATGCGTATCCAGTGTGGGACACGTGCTGCAGGTTGAAGACGTGACATCCGAAGACAGCCAGGGATGTGGTGGCTTCATTTTGCGCTTGTTCGGCTTCTTTCAAGTGCGAAAACCGGTCTTGAAAGACGCCGGATCTCGTTAGCTGGAGGCTGATTGCCATCGGCGCGCTCCTCCTATTGCGGGAAGTATATACTTGACAAAGCACGCTAAGCCCTCCATATTCGCCCTATCGGAAGGGCGACCCAATGAAACTCGATATCACCAATAAGATTTACAACGACGAAGACGCAGCTCGCGAACACCTGGAAGGCCAGCTTTGGCCGGAAGGTCCTGTCTGCCCGCATTGCGGTTCGGTCGAGGCAACGGCGCTCAAGGGCAAGGCTCATCGCAAGGGCCTGTATCAGTGCAACGCTTGCCGCGATCAGTTCTCCGTCACGGTCGGAACCGTTTTCGAGCGCTCCAAGATCAAGCTGCATAAATGGGTTCTCGCAGCTCACCTGATGGGCGCCAGCAAGAAAGGCGTCTCATCCAAGCAGATCGAGCGCATGCTCGCCGTGAGCTACAAGACGGCTTGGTTCATGACCATGCGCCTTAGAGAGGCCATGCGCGAAGAAGTGCCCGCAGGCGGCATCGGCGGCGCGAACAAGGTTGTCGAAGCGGACGAAACTTTCGTCGGCGGCAAAAAGAAGAACGTCCACAAAGGCAAGCCAGAGCCGAAGAAGCACGCCGTCGTTGCATTGGTGGAGCGCGACGGCGAGATGCGCGCCAAGCATGTCGCTGACGTAACTGCCAAGACGCTGCGCGAAACGCTTGTTTCTCAAGCCAGCCGCAAGTCCTACCTGATGACCGACGAAGCACAGGCGTACAAAGGCGTTGGCAAGGAATTCTCCGGTCACGGATCGGTCAATCATTCAGCCGAAGAATATGTGCGCGGCATGTTCTGGCATACGAACACCGCTGAGAGCTTTTTCGCCATTCTGAAGCGCGGCGTGTACGGAACATTCCATTCCATTTCTGAGCAGCATTTGCAGCGCTACGCTGACGAATTCGTGTTTCGTTGGAACACCCGTGAGAAGCTTGGTTTCGACGATTTCGACCGCGCAAGCCGCATGCTCAAGGGCGCCACAGGAAAGCGCCTCACCTATCGGCGGATTGACGCAATCGCATAAGGGTAAGAAACCGCCCAAAGCGTGAACATTGGATTCTAACTCAACCGCAAGCTTCAGATAAGGAAAGGGCATCATTGCCGAAAGCATCCAATTTTTTGCCAGCGCGCGCTATTGCCCTTTGGGGCAGTTTTGGCGCGATGTCCGCTCCTCTAAATACGCCACGATATTGGGCGCCAGGGAATTCGCTCACGGAACATAAAACAACGAGCCATCGCAAAACGTCGCTGGGGGGCTACCAAGCGTGAGCATTTCACCAAGGCGATGTAGAAAAAAAATTCAGCGTGATCTCAGAAGGTTACGTTGTTTTAGCAAGACTGTATCTGAGCTCGCCACGAAGTTTAGCATTGCGCGACTAACTGTCACCGGTGTCTGATATGTGTTATTGTGCCTTCCGAGTGTTGTTGCCATCGTTATTAGGGCGTTCCAAAAATGGGCGGGGTTAGTCGCGCTTGGTTTAGGAGAGACCTTCTCCTTTCCCGGTTTTATACGACGGCAGTTCTATTCTGCACGCTCCGAACAATAATCCTTCTGCTCGTTGTGGGCCTCGGAGCAACGCTACCCGCGGCCGCGCATGCACCAATACCATCCGCGCTAATCGTCACCCGAGCCGCTGTACTGCGCACACAGCTCACGAAAAGCCTCGAAACAACCGCCCCGGCGCGCCTTGCGTCCACCCAGGTGCCTCCTGGAACCGAGATCGGTTCTTCTCGCGTTTTTTGGGAGACATATCGCTGGCAGGTGACGGGTCTCGGCGGGATCTTTCTACTTCAGGCCATAATCATTTGGGCGTTGTTGTTGCAGCGCCATCGGCGCCGTGCTGCGCAGTTCGAGGCGTGCGGTCGACGGCTGGAGGTCATTCGATTGAGCCGCGCCACTCGGGCGGGCGCGTCGTCGGCATCAATTGCCGATGAGCTCAACCAGCCGTTAGCCAGTATCATGAGCAACGCAGAAGCGGCGGAAATCCTACTCGCGATGAGCCCGCCCGACACCAGTCAGGTGAAGGAGATCCTTGCTGAAATACGGCAAGCTGATGAGCGTGCGGCAGATCTCACCCAGCAGTTGCGTAAGCTATTAACGCAGCAGACAAAAGCCGAACTGCAATATTTCGATGTGTTTAGCGACGTTTTAGATAGGTCGTATACAACAGAACACAGAACACCGACCATCAACTCTCGATCGCGCGCACGAGTGTAGAGACTTACGGCGGGAAGATTTGGGCCGAAAACGGGGTGAGGGGCAGAACAGTGTTCGTTTTAACGTGGTCCTCATTAAGGAGCATGCGTTATGAGCTCTTTCCCGCCAGTCATTCATGTCATTGACGATGACGCATTGTTTCGAGCGGCGATCTCCCGTCTTCTCAAGACATGCGATTATGCGGTGGCTCTTTACGAATCCGCTGACCAATTCGTGGAGAACTTACCTAGTCAGGAGCGCGGCTGTATATTGCTCGATGTGCAGATGCCGGGCCTG
Organism: uncultured Alphaproteobacteria bacterium; assembly: GCA_963842775.1. Taxonomy (GTDB): domain Bacteria; phylum Pseudomonadota; class Alphaproteobacteria; order Rhizobiales; family Rhodomicrobiaceae; genus R-RK-3. The sequence goes on from CAWJHQ010000005.1 coordinate 499,562, forward strand.
AACGGCCTGGACCTGCAGGAGCGCCTGCGGGCAATCGACTCGATCTTGCCGATCGTATTTCTGACTGGACACGGGAATATTCCGATGAGCGTACGCATGATTAAGGCGGGCGCCGAGGACGTTCTGCCGAAGCCCGTTTCTAAGGAAGATCTGCTGGCCGCGACAGAGCGCGCTCTTGCCCGTTATGATGAAGCGCGCACGAAAACCACACGCTTGAGCTCCGAAAAAGCTCTTATCGCGACGCTGACCGCTAGAGAAAAGCAGGTCTTCGCTTTGCTGGTCCGCGGCAAGCTTCATAAGCAAATCGCTCATGCGCTCGGCACCGCAGAGAGAACCGTCAAAGCTCACCGCCACAGCATTATGATGAAGCTTAAAGTGCGGTCACTTGCTGAAGCCGTCTTGATGGCTGACCACGTTGGCATCACCGGCCAGGATAGCAGTCACGCCACATAAGCGGCGTGATGCGCCAACAATTCTCTTGGCGAGTTAAAACTCCTACTTGCACCTAGGGGCTATTGCTAGGCCCGGCGCGATGATGTTCTCTGGTAAGAAGGGGCCATTGCTACGCCCTGTCCCCGTCCTAGCGCTCGGCTCATTAATGACCCAACGCATAGTCGCCGTGATCGACAACGATTCGAGCTTACTGAAGGCCCTCAACCGCTTGCTCATGGCCCACGGGTACGTTGTGCACCCTTTTAGCTCCGCTGAGGCGTTCCTCCGCAGCGATACCCCGCGGAAAGCGTCCTGCCTCGTCCTGGACATTCATCTGGACGGCATGTCGGGCCTGGAGTTGCGGCGTGAACTGACGAGGGCCGGATCGGCTCTCCCGGTCATCTTTATGACAGCCTATGACAGCGTCGTATTCGAACACCAGGCTCGGGAACTCGGCTGCGTGGCGTATCTGCTGAAGCCATTCACCGCCGCCCTGCTGGTCGAGGCAATCGAGCAAGGGGGAGTTTAAGTGTTGGCACGGTATCGCCACGCCTGGAACACACGTATCCTCCTGCAATGTGCTTCGAGTTTGATGCCGCAGCAGCCCGATACGGGTCGGCCTTGCAACCCCCAATCGTCGATGCGCGCGCGTGGAACCTGAGACCAAGTGCCCGAATTATTCTCGGAAATGAGGGGCTGAATGGAGCCAATCGCATGGCGATACCTACCTCAGCAAGGCCGTTTGCACATCTGATCGATCCGAACAATGCAGAAATCCTCGATGTCATGGGGCCGACTATCCAACTCCTGACTGAGCCCGAAGATCGAGAATATTCCTTGTGCATCATGCGAGGCACGATCCCGCCGAACGTCTCAATCCCGTTGCACAGCCATCCAGATCCAGAGACGTTTTTCCATGTGTCCGGCGAGCTTGAGGCTTTGACCCACCGTGACGGTGCGTTCGAGTGGGTTCGCCTCGGCGCGGGGGATATCTTTCATGTGCCGGAAGGTGCGAAGCACGCGTTCAGAAACACAGGCAGAGAACGGGCTGTATCGATTATTGTCAGCACTCCAAAGATGGGCCGCTTCTTTCGCGAGATCGGAACGCAAGTTCCGGAGGGATCGCCGCCATCTCCTCCTTCAGAGGAGCGTATCCGACAGTTCCTCGCGGTCGCCGAGGGGTACGGTTACTGGAATGCTACGCCCGAGGAGAATGCGCGTGTTGGCGTTCCGCTGCCAGTCCGGTGAGACGAGATTCGCGACCTGGCAAGGTTACGCGAACGGGTGCGGTCGTTCGGTGGCCGCGGCCTTCCACATTCGCTGACACTCCACGAGATTGAATGGTATACTCCGCGCTGCTCTCCTAGGCTGTGCGGGCTTCACGGCGTAATGTACAATTCACACTCTGGGGAACACGATAATGTCTGAGGCAGACAAGGTTTTCACCGGCTCGATCCCTACGATCTACGATAGCTACTTGGTGCCGCTGATTTTTTCGGGCTTTGCCGAGGATGTGGCGCGCCGAGCAGCGGCTTTTTCGCCGACCGCCGTTCTCGAAACCGCTGCCGGCAGCGGTGTCGTCACGCGCGCGCTGGCACCTAAGCTTGCGTCGAGTTCTCAGTATGTCGTGACAGATCTCAATCGGCCGATGCTCAATCATGCCGCGGAACGCCAGGGTGCGGATGCTCGCATCACCTGGCAGGAGGCGGATGCGCTTGCCCTGCCGTTCGACGATGCCTCCTTCGATGTCGTCTGCTGCCAGTTTGGCGTGATGTTTTTCCCCGACCGCGTACGCGGATACCGGGAGGCGAAGCGGGTGCTGAAGCCGAGCGGCCGCTTCCTTTTCAGCGTTTGGGATCGCATTGAGGAGAATGTATTTGCGGACGACGTCACGAACGCGCTCGCGGAGATGTTTCCGAGTAATCCACCGCGTTTCTTGGCAAGGACGCCACATGGCTACCACGACACGTCGCTAATCCGTCGCGAGCTGGAAGAGGCCGGCTTTTCCAACGTCATGATCGAGACACGAGCGGAGGAGAGCCGCGCGCCCTCGCCGCACCATCCGGCGCTTGCCTACTGCCAGGGAACGCCGCTGCGCAACGAGATTGAGGCTCGCGGGGCAGACAAGCTCGAGGCCGCGACAGAGCACGCGGCTGCGGCGATTGCCAACCGGCATGGCAAGGGCGAGGTGGCGGCCAAGATTCAAGGCTTTGTCGTCACGGCGACGACTTAACCCTGAATGGCTCTGACTATCCATTCTTGCGCAGCGGAAAGCAGCGCCAAGCCGCCACGCGAAGCTGGTGGCAGGGTGCCGCGGATCACATTACGATTTCGCCGACGCCTTTTGTTCGTATGCGGCGACCGTCCACAATACGCCGAAACGATCCACAACCATGCCGAAGCGCGACGCAAAGGGTGTCGAAGACAACGGAATCTGCACGCGCCCGTCATCGGCCAGCGCGGTGAACAGCCGCTCTGCTTCGGCATCTGCGGGCACAGTGAGCGACAGCGAGAAACCCTGAAATTCGGGCTTTCCGTGGCGTTGCCCGTCAGATGCCAACAGGGTCGTCTCGCCGATGCGAAGACTTGCATGCATCACGTTGTTTTCCGCGCCCGCAGGCGCGGGGGTACCCGGATTGTCCTTGAAGCGCGTGAGCATGGTGACTTCGGCCCCGATCGCGCGCCGGTAGAAATCGACGGCCTCTTCGCAACGGCCGTTGAAATACAGGTAAGGCTCGACCCGCATTGATGTTCTCCTCGCATAGAGTCTGCTCATCAACGAATGCAGCATTTAGCGCGTGGATATTGGCGACCTGCGGCGGAGCGGCGAACGCCTGAGCGCCGGTTTGCTGCGACGTGCAAACCTTAGACTCATCGAAAGAGTGCCGTATTGTATAAGAACGACAATTGCTCATCCCCTCGCGCGATCTTCGCAGGTGTTTGCCCGATCAAGTGTTTGAGCGATCGACTGAGATGTGCTTGATCGAAAAAACCGGCTTCGTGGACCGTGTCGGCAATGGAGAAGCCGCGCTTCAAGAGGTTCGTCGCGTGCCGAGCGCGTTCGATCTGGCGAAATGTCGTCTGGGTCATTCCCGTGGCCCGCAGAAAATGACGCTGGGTCGACCGTAAGGACAGCGCCTGCGGTTCACCTCGCAGAGCGGCGTCGACGATGGAATTACGCGCGATCAAGCCGCTCTTCACCAGCCGGGCCACGAAGGTTTCTGCATTCTCAAAATCCGGGTATTCCCAGGCACTGCCGTTCAGCCGGAACGATCGACCAGTTACGCCGGACAGAGTCACGTCTTTGTGGTCGAGCAGTTTCATTACCGGGAACTGCGGCATGAACGTGCCCGGCTTGAAGCGGATTCCGAGCCACTCGCCGTCTGCGGGACAGTCCATCGCAGTGGCTCTCGTTTCCGGTCCCCGCACGGTGAGAGTGCTCTCGCCCTTGCGGCGCGTCACCACCATCTCCCAAAGAGGCGACGCAACCGAAAGAAAACGTCCGGCCCGCTCACTGCGACAGCGCCACACCCGTTCAACGAAGGGCGAGTTTGACGGTCTGTCGTCAAAAACCAGGAACATAGCCGCGGCTCCTTTTCGTCAGCATGCATTTGCGTGCCGTCGGCTTCAGTAATCGAGGAAATCGAAAAGAAAAAGACCGAGGGCGAGCGTAAGCCCATACGGCGATCGCCGTTGACGGGATCGTCGTAAACCGCATGCATCAGTTTGCCGATGTGGACTGCCCCAATTCGCTTCCTCGCACATAGTCAGCCGCGCGCAGCGCCAGCGCCGCCACGGTCAACGCCGGATTGACCGCCGCCGAGGTCGGCAGCACGCTTGCGTCGACAACGAACAGGTTTGTGTGATCGAAGGAGCGACAGTCGGGATCGACGGCTGCTTTGGCCGGATCGGCGCCCATGCGGATGGTGCCGCATTGATGCGACGGCGTGCGCCGGTCGAACGGCTTGACCAGCACGATCGGAAATCCCGCAGCGCGAAGCACCTCGCGCATGCGTGCGATGAGGCCGTTTTGCGCGGCCATGTTGGAGGCGCGCCAGTCAAGCACGACGCGCGAGCCGTCCAGCCAGACCCGGCTTTCGGGTGAGGGCAAGTCCTCGCTCATGAAATAGAAATCGACGGCGCGATTGGCGAGGAGGTCGAGTGCGATTTCGGGCGACCAGCGCAATTGCGATTTGAGAATCGCACCCGAAATCTTGCCGAGCAGTTGCACGTTGCCCAGTGGCGGCCCACCGCGCCCATCATCGAGATAGAAATCGTTGCAGCCGATGGTCTTCTGATAGATCGAACCGTTGAGCCTGAGCGGATGGATCGCCAGCGCCGCAGAACTATTATGGTTCATGAAGTGGCGCCCGACCTGATCGGCGCGATTGGCGAGTCCATCAGGCATTGCGCCATTGGCAGAGGCCAGCAGCAGCAGAGCCGAATTGACCGCACCCGCCGCGAGAACGACGAGGCGCGGCGCGATACGAAAGGCCTCGCCGTTCTTTTCGTAAACCACTGCCGTGATGCGCTTGCCCGCCGCATCCGTTTCCAATTTGGTAACCCGCGCGCCGGTTTCCAGCGTGACGTTGTCGTGGGCAAGCGCGCTCGCGAGGCCGCAGGTCTCGGCATCCATCTTGCCGGCGTTGGTGTCGGGAAAGGCGTCCCACGGCGTCTTCGCGCGGTTGAGCCAGCGATCGATGTCCACTCCTAGCGGCAGCGAGAAAGGATGCATGCCGACCCGCTTCAGCCGCTCGCGCACGTCGGCGATTGCGGGCTCGTCCGGAACGGGCGGAAAAGCGTAGACATTCGAATGCTTCGGCTCCGTGGGATCTTCGCCGAGCTGCCCGCGTACTTGGTACAGCGCTTCGGCGCGGCTATACCACGGTTCGATCTCGTCGTAATCGAATGGCCAGCCGGGCGTCGCACCTTCGGCATATTGAATAGGCCGGAAATCCTGTGCGCGGTAGCGGATCAGCACCGCGCCGTAGAGCTTGGTCGCGCCGCCCACATAATAATAATTGCCGGGATTGAATGCGTCTCCGCCCGGCTCGTACCACATTTCCTTCGGACGAAAGACGCCGCGTTGGAAAATCGCGCGCGCATCGCGCGTCTCCGGCCGGTCGATAAGGCGCTCGCCGCGCTCAAGGATGACGATGCGCGCGCCGCTTGGCGCGAGGCCCGCGGCGAAGGTCGCTCCGCCCATGCCGGAGCCGATGATTGCGACGTCGATCGGCTCGTTCGCCTTCATGCTGCCTCAACCGGGGTGCTCTGGTGCACTGGCAACTTCACCGCCGTCAGTTGAGGGCGTCCGCGGATGAGGTCCGCAGCCTTCTCGCCGATCATGATGGTCGGCGCATTCGTGTTCGAGGAAATGATCTTCGGCATGATCGAGGCGTCGCAGATCCGCAGGCCATCGATACCGCGCACTTTCAAATCGGGCGTGACCACTGCCAACTCGCCATGGCCCATCCGGCAGGTGCCGACAGGATGATGATCGGTCTTGGCATGCTTGCATCCGTATTCGAAGAGATCGTCATCCGAAACCTTGTCCGAACCCGGCAATCTCTCGGCGAGCACGAACGGCTTTAGCGCATCCTGCCTCATGATTTCGCGCGCCAGTTTCAAGCCTTCGATCGAAATCCTGCGATCATACTGATCGGCCCAATAGTTGGGATCGATCAAGGGTGCCGCCGAGGCGTCGCTGCTCGCCAGCCGGACGGTACCGCGTGAGCGGGGCCGCAGGAATGCCGAGTTGAGCGTCACGCCGCCCTTAGGCATCGCTGCTACGCCGGCCTCGATGCCTGAACCGAGCCCGAGGTGAAACTGAATATCCGGCGAGCGGGCCGCCTTGTCGGCCCACCAGAAGCCGCCGGTTTCGAACAGGCTCGATGCGACAGGACCTTGCCGGAATAGAAAATATTGCAGGCCTGCCCACGCCGAACGATGCAGCTTGGCGACATTGTCGTAGGTGTGTTCGCCCGTGCATTCCGCGATGACGAAGAGATCGAGATGATCCTGCAGATTGCCGCCGACACCCGGCAAATCGTGAATGACCGGAATGCCTACGGATCTGAGATGATCGGCCGGTCCGATGCCCGATTGCATCAGCAGCTTGGGGCTGCCGATTGCACCGCTTGCGACCACCACTTCGCGCTCGGCGCGAATGGTCTTGCGCTCTCCATTCTCAATGATCTCGACGCCGATTGCGCGGCCGCGCTCGACGACGATGCGCGTCGCCATGACGCCCATTTGGACCGTGAGGTTGGAGCGGCTGCGGATCGGCGCAAGGTAGGCGCTCGCGGCCGACGAGCGCCGCCCGTCGCGCTGGGTGAGTTGGTAAAATCCGACGCCTTCCTGGCGTGCGCCATTGACGTCGTCATTGTAGGGAATGCCCATCTCCTGCGCGGCCCGAAAATAGGCGTCGCATATCGGCAGCGGCGAAATCGGCATGGACACGCCGAGCGGACCGCCATAGGCATGATAGGCATTGACGAAGCGCTGATTGTCTTCCGCGCGCTTGAAATAAGCGAGAACTTCGGCGTAGCTCCAGCCCTCGCAGCCATCCTCCCGCGCCCACCCATCATAGTCAAGCGCATTGCCCCGCGTATAAATCTGCGCGTTGATGGTCGAACCGCCGCCAATCACTTTTGCCTGGGTATAGCGCAGCACCCGGCCGCGCATGTGCCGCTGCGGAACCGTCTCCCATCCCCAGGAGCCGATGCCCTTGGTCATTTTCGCAAAGCCCGCCGGCATGCGGTAGTATGGATGCCAGTCCCGCCCGCCCGCTTCGAGCAGCAGGACGGAGATGTCCTTGTCTTCGCTGAGGCGATTGGCGAGCACGCAGCCCGCCGAGCCACCGCCGACGATGATGTAGTCGACCATACTCCCTCCATGCCGCGGCGTCACAGACGCGGTATCAACAGACCACCGTCGACGCGGATCACGCTTCCCGTCGCGAAGGCGAACTTGCCGGAAGCGAGACCCGCCACGGCTTCGCCGACATCGGCGGGCTCGCCCCAACGTCCCGCCGGCACCAGGCCGTCCGCGATGCGCGCATCGTAGCGCCCTGCGACGGACGCCGTCATCTCCGTGCGGATGACGCCCGGCCTGACTTCGAATACCGCGACGTTCTCCGGCGCCAGCCGAACCGCGAAATTGCGCATCGCCATCGACAGGCCGGCTTTCGACACGCAATAGTCGGCGCGATCGGGCGAGGCCATTTCCGCCGAAGCCGAGGTGATCGTAATGATCGAGCGGGGATGACCGGTTTCGCCCCTGGCAAGCATCGCCTTGGCGGCGCCTGGGTGAAGAACAGCGTGCCGCGCAGATTGACACTCATGACGATGTCGTAATTCTCCGGCGTCAAGTCGAGCAGGTCGCCGCCGCGCACAACCGCGCCGCGCCCGGCGTTATTGACGAGGCAGTCGAGCCGTCCGAAGCGGCGCATCACCGCTTCGATGAGCCCGGCGTGGCCACCAATGTCGGAGACATCATGCGCAAAGAACGCAGCATCGGCGCCAGCCGAGGCGAACGCCGCTTGAGCCGCCTCGCAAGCCTCATCGAGGACGAGATCGGTTGCCGCGATGTCGAAGCCGGCGCGTGCCAGCGCCTCGCCGCAGGCTCGGCCAATTCCCCGACGAGCGCCGGTGATAAAGGCGACAGGTCGGGCCGTCATTGCGCGCGCGCCCACCAGCTTGTCCGCGGACCGCTATGCAGGTGAAACGTCTTCTCCTCGGTGTAATCGGCAACGGCATGGCGGCCGAGTTCGCGGCCGAGTTCGGATTGCTTGTAGCCGCCAAACGGCAGTTCCGGCGTTCCATCCATGAAGGTGTTGGCCCAGACCGTGCCGGCGCGCAGCTTGCGGCCGACACTGGTCACGATATCGATATCGCGGCTCCAGACGCTGGCGGAAAGTCCGTAAGCCGGCTGGTTGGCAAGCGTGACAGCCTCATCGGCAGTATCGAACGACAGGACCGTAACGACAGGACCGAACACCTCGTCTATTGCGATATTCATCGCCGGTCCGACATTGTCGACTACGGTTGGCGCCATGAAGAGACCGTCGGAGGCGAGGCGCTCGCCGCCCAGGCGCAAATTGGCTCCAGCGCGCACGGCGGCGGCCACATGCCCCTCAATTTTGGCGAGATGATCGGCACTGATGATCGCGCCGACTTTCGTATCCTCGTCGAGCGGATCGCCAACCTTGACCTTGCGCGAAAGCTCGATCAGTCCGGCCACGAATTCGCCGGCGATGTCGCGGTGAAGCAGCAGGCGCGAACCGGCGTTGCAGCATTCCCCGGCGTTGAAATAGGCGCCGAACACGGCCGCATCGAGCGCCGCCTCCATGTCGGCGTCTGGGAAGACAATTTGCGGGTTCTTGCCGCCCAGTTCCATCGACACTTTTTTCAGTGAGACCGCAGCCGCCGCCATCGCTTTGCGCCCGACGGCCGTCGACCCCGTGAATGAGATCATGTCGACACGTTCGTCGCTCGTCAGCGGCGCGCCGACCTCGGGGCCATAGCCGGTCACGACATTGCACACTCCCGCAGGGAGGCCGGCTTCGGCCAGAAGGGCGGCCAGATGCAGCGTCGAAGCTGACGTCATCTCGCTCGGCTTGACGACGCATGTACATCCCGCTGCCAGCGCGAAAGGCAGCTTCTGCGAGACGATCAGCAGCGGAAAATTCCACGGCGTGATGATCGAGACGACCCCGATCGGCTCGCGCAAGACGACGCCGAGACGGTTGGACCCGAGCGTCGAATAGCTTTCGCCGTGGAGATCGCGGGCGAGCGCGGCGGCATAGCGCCAGATGTCGGCGGCGCCATCGATCTCTCCGCGCGCTTGCGCGATCGGCTTGCCGGATTCCAGCGTATCCATGAGCGCGATCATCTCACGATCGCGATCGATGAGGTCGGCGACGCGCAAGAGGAGGCGCGATCGCTCCGAAGCCGTCGCGTGCGGCCATGAGCCCTCGTCGAACGCCTGACGCGCGGCGGCGATGGCGCGATCCGCGTCGCGCGCGGTGCCTCGCGGTACCCGTGTCACCAGCGCGCCATGGGCGGGACTGCGGCGTTCGATAACCTCGCCTTCGCCTTTCTCTTCCCGGCCGCCGATCCACATCGCGCGATCGCGGGGAAAGCGCGACAAGGCGGCTTCCAGCTTTTCGGTGCTCATTTGGATGGGCGTCGGCGCATTCATCTGTGCTTCCCCTTATCGTCCAGTGAATTCGGCAGGACGCTTGGCGCGGAAAGCGGCAACGCCTTCGCTTAGATCCTGCGTCATCGCGGTCAGCGCACCGGCGATGGCTTCGATCGGCACGTCGCGATCTTCGCCCTCGGCGGTGTTGATCATCGACTTGACGATTTGCACCGCGATCGGACCGCGTGCCGCGACCTCCGCGGCCATCGCTTCCGCACGCACCAATCCCTCGCCGGCCGCGACGACTTCGTCAACGAACCCCAGGGCGAACGCCTCTTCCGCTGTAAACATCTTTCCGGTCAATGCCATCCGCCTTACGACCTGCGCACCGAAGCGGCGCGTGAGGCGTTGCGTGCCCGACCATCCCGGCACCATACCAAGGCCTGTCTCCGGCAGGCCGAACTTGAAGCCGCTCTCGGCGATGCGTATGTCGGCAGCAGCGGCAAGTTCGAGCCCGCCGCCGAAAGCATGGCCGGTGAGCGCCGCGATCAGCGGCACCCGCAGCCGGGCCAGCGCCTCGAAGGCGCGATGTCCGACGCGTGTCCAGTCGCGCCACATCTCCAAAGGCGGCAATCCGCCCCAGGCCGCGATATCGCCCCCGGCGCAAAAGGCGCGGCCCTCGCCGCTGAGGATCGCGACGCGCACGTCGCTGGCCGCCTCGATCGTTTCGGCCGCCTCGGCAAGCGCGACGACCATGGCACGGTCGAGCGCATTGAGCTTGTCGGGCCGCCGCAATGTGATGCGCGCCAGATGGCCTTCGATAGTAACGGCGACATGCTCGCTCATCGCGCTGCCTCGCTTCTCACGCGCGCCGGCCGGCACAGCGCGAGCTTCAGACCGATGGGTTCCGGCTGGAACAGCACGCGGTCCATCATTTTCAGATCGTCCGCGACGCGCAGCGGAAACATCGCCTGAGCCAGCACGTCGCGCTCGAGATCGACGCCCGGCGCGATTTCAGTCACGGTGACGCCCTGCGGCATCAGCCGCATCACGCAGCGCTCGGTGACATAGGTGATGTCCTGGCCTTGCGCGATGGCGCGGGAGCCGGAGAACGAAACCTGCTCGACGGCCTCAACGAGCTTCTTGATCTTGCCCTCTTTCTCGATGACGAGAGTGCCGCCCTCAACGGAGAGCCCCGCGCCTGCGGTGAAATAGCCGGAGAAGACAATTTTCCTCGCCCGCGCGGTGATGTCGACAAAGCCCCCCGCCCCCGCGGTGACATGCGGGCGCGCTCCGAGCTTGGAGACATTGACCGAGCCCTGGCGGTCGATTTCGAGGAAGGACAGCAACGAGCAGTCGAAGCCGGCTCCCTGGAAGTAGGTGAACTGATAGGGCGAGGGCATGATCGCCTCGGCGTTCGACGCACAGCCGAACTGGAAATCCAGCAACGGCACGCCGCCGACCGCACCCTGCTCGATCACCCAGGTGACGCGGCCATGCTGGCCTTCCTCGATGAGGATGCGCGGCACGTTGGCGGAAATTCCGAAGCCCAGGTTCACCGCGTCACCGGCCCGCAATTCCTGCGCGACCCGCCGCGCGATGACCTTGCCGACGCCGAATTCGGGCAGCTCAAACGAATTCAGCGGCCGGAATACCTCTCCTGAGATCGCCGGCTCATACATGGTGTTCGTCGTCTGCATCTGATCGGGCGCAACGACGATCGCATCGACGAGGATGCCGGGAACGAAAACCTGCTGCGGCTTCAGCGTGCCCGCCTGCGCGAGCCGTTTGACCTGGGCGATGACGATGCCGCCATTGTTGCGCACGGCGAGAGCCTGATCGAGCGGGCCAAGATAGGCTCCCTCATGCTCATAGGAGAGATTGCCGCGCTCGTCGGCCGTGGTGGCGCGAATGATAGCCACATCGGGAATGATGGACGGGAAGAACAGCCACTCGTCGCCGGCGAACTCGACGACTTTGACGATAGGCGCCGCACGCGGCCTTGGCGTTCATCGCGCAGCCCTCCCGGCGCGGATCGACAAATGTATCCATGCCGACTTTCGTCAGCACGCCAGGTCTTTTGGCGGCCGCCTCGCGATGCATGTCGAACATGATGCCTGAGGGGATGTTGTAGGCCGGAATGCGGTCGCCGGAGATCATTTGCCAGATTTTGGGCGGCTCGGCTCTGGAAGGGCCCGAGGGATAGGACCCCGCGAGCACGCGAGCGAGGCATCCGTCCTTGGCGAGATGGTCGATGCCCGGGATGCCCCACATGTCGCCCGCCGCGATGGGATGCAAGGTGGTCAGATTGCGCGGGCTGCCCGACTCATCGAAGCGCTGGCCGATCGCCGCGAGCACCGCATCCGGGCAGCCGAGGCCGGAGGACGACGACACCGTGACGACGGCGCCGTCCGGGATGAGTTCGGCCGCTTGGGCGGCGGAGAGAATCCGGGGCATTGAATCACAACCCCGATTCGATTGATGTTTCGCGGCCGGACTTCGCGGCCTCCAGGGCGGCGATGGCCACCGCCATGGAGCGAATACCATCCTCACCGCTGGCCGCCGGGGCGCCCTCCCCGTGGATGGCCGATTGGAACGCGCGCACCGAACGCCGGTAAAGGTTCTCGTGATCGAGGTTCAGCAATTCTTCGCCGGTCGCGGTTCGCAACAGCACTGTTCCGACGGGCGCCTGGGTCATGCAATCGGCGCCGATCAAGCGAGCCCGCGGAGCCATGCACTTCAAACCCGGTCTTGGCGAAGCCGACGGTGAATGCGTCATGGAATTGCGCAAGCAGGCCTGAGTGAAAACGGATGGCGCCCATCACGCCATCCTCGATCTCTCCCTCGCCGAGGCCACTGCGTTGAACCATGGCGACGACCGTTTCAGGTTCTTCGCCCAGGACGAACCGCAGCGTGTCGGCGTCATGCACGGTGATGTCCATGACGACGCCGGCTCCGGTCGCGGGGTCCTTGATGCGCCAGCTCTGCAAATGCGGCGGCAATTGCACCGCATGAAACACCCTCGCGAATAGGGGGCGTCCGATCCGGCCCTGTGCGATCGCCTCGCGCATCGCCCGATGCGTCGCCGCGTTGCGCAAATGATGGTTTGTCGCGAGAACGACACCTGCCTCGCGGCACGCCGCGACCATCGCGTGCGCATCCGCAAGCGTCAGCGCGAGCGGCTTCTCGCAGAGGATATGGCGCTTTGCGCCGGCTGCCGCGAGAACCTGAGCATGATGCAGGTCGTTGGTGGTCGCGACATAGACGGCGTCGACGCGCCCGAGGAGATCGTCCAGCGACGTCGTCGCATGGGGAATTCCCTGCGCCGCAGCATAGTCGCGGCCGCGCTCGGCGTTGGTGCTCATGACGGAGACGACGTCACCTCCCTCGGCACGGATCGCGCCGATCATCCATTCGCGCGCAATTGTGGTCGCGCCGATCAATCCCCACCGCACCGGGTTCGTCATGATGCCTTCCTTTCCAATCGAGCCGCGCCGCAACTCTCCCTGATGATCAGCCGAGTTTTACCGTCATAGGAGAGATCCGCCGGATCCTGCCCGCGAATGAGGCCGAGCAGGCTTTCGGCGCAGCGCACGCCGAGATGCTTGGTATCGCCGCTGACGGTGGTCAAAGGCGGGGCATTGTCCTGTGCCTCGGCGATATCGTCGAAGCCGATAATCGCCATATCTTTGCCGGGCACCATGCCGCGATTGATCAAGGCGCGGGTTGCTCCGATCGCAACGATGTCGTTGTAACAAAGCACGGCCGACGGCAATGGCTGCATGGCGAGCGCACCCTCCATCGCCTCAAATCCACCCCGGCGGGTCGGCGCGCCGGGGAAAACCAGACCGTCGTCGATCGAGAGTCCGGCTTCCGTGAGCGCATCACGCCAGCCCGCCTCGCGTTCCTTATGCGTGGTCATCTTCGGATCACCGCCGAGAAAGCCGATGCACCGATGCCCCAGCCGCACGAGGTGGGCGACTGCCTGATGCGCGCCCAGACCGATTGTCCGCGCCCACATAGGGTAAGGGTGTGCCCGCAATTCGACGCGTCGTGATCACGACCGGGATTGACGGCGGCAGTTGATTGACGAGGGTCCATGTGTCGGTTCCGCGCGCAGGGCACATGATAATTCCCGCGACGCCATGTTCCCGCAGCGATTGGAGAACCTGCGCCTGGCGATCGGGACTCTCATTTGTGTTGGCTAAGATCGGCACAAGCCCAAGCTTGAAAAGTGCGTCTTCGATCCCTGCCGCGAGCTCGGCGAAAAATGGGTTCGTCAGATCATTGATCACGAGGCCGATCAGACTCGATGTTGCGCCGCGCAGATTTGCAGCGTTGCGATTGTAGATGTAGCCGAGCCGGCTGATCGCAGCTTCGACACTCGCGCGCGTTTTCGGCCGGACCCGTTTGTCGCCATTGAGCACGAGCGAAACGGTCGATTTGGAAACCCCTGCCACGCGCGCAATATCGACGATCGTCGCCGAGCTTCTTGCGCTAGGGTTTCGACCCGCCAATGGTTCCTCCCTCGAGGCCAGGAGCGCTCGGAATCTTGCCTGATAATTGGAACGTTCCTATTTCTTTTCCAGTCGAATGTCAAGCGTGTATGGAAAGCGTATTAGTGAGATAGACGTCTTGATGTGCGCGCGCTATTCCAGTTCTTGTTGTCACGTTCCAATTTGACCGACGAGGACAACAGCTTATCGCGTGCGAGGCGTCGTGATCATCCGACAACCGAAATCTGTTTCCCCTCGCTTCAAATGGAGGACCTGATCCAAAGTTGCTGCTAATCTTCCAGAACGGTCTATCCGGGGAGAACGCATCATGGATCTTATGCTGAAGGGCCTAAAGGCAATCGTCACGGGTGGCACCAAAGGGATTGGACGCGCCATCGCCGAAACCTTTGCGACGGAAGGGACAGATGTCGCGATTTGCGCCCGCAATCAGCAAGAGGTCGCGGCGGCGGTAGCGGCCTTGTCGGCGAAGGGCGTCAAGGCGAGCGGCAAGATGGTCGACGTTTCGGACGGGCCGGCATTGCAAGCCTGGGTAGCGGAGGCGGCAGCAGAACTTGGCGGGCTCGATATTGTCGTCGCCAATGTCAGCGCGCTGGCGATCCCTAGCGACGAGGAAAATTGGAAGAAAGGCTTCGACACGGACATGATGGGGACGGTCCGTCTTGTCGATGCGGCGATGCCGTTTCTCCAGGCGAGCAAGTCTGCCGCTATCGTGACGATCTCAAGCGTCTCCGGACGCGAGATAGACTTCGCCTCCGGTCCTTATGGTGCGTTCAAGGCAGCGATCATACACTACACGCAAGGACTCGCCTTCCACCTTGCCGGCAAGGGCATCCGGGCCAACACCGTCTCGCCGGGGAACACCTATTTCGAGGGCGGCGTCTGGAACCGCATCAAGGATGGCAACCCGGACCTCTACAATACCGCATTGGGGCTCAATCCGACCGGCCGGATGGGCACGCCGCAGGAAATGGCCAATGCGGCCGTGTTTCTCGCCAGCCCCGCCGCAAGCTTCATTACAGGCACCAACCTCGTCGTCGACGGCGCTTTGACGCGGGGCGTGCAGTTCTGAGAGGGACGGCCGCCAGCCCGTGAAGCGGCGGCCGTTCTCCGATCAAGCCGAGACAATCGACTTCTTCACCGAGGCGCCCAACGTATATTTCGGATCGACCATATTGCCGAGCCGCACCCGGCCGCATTGCGTCAGCAACATATAGGCGTCCAACTCTTCAAATCCGTAGTCGGCGGCCATCCAGCGGATCAGTTCGCGATAGGCGATGCGCGCCGCGTCTTCCATCGGACGGCCGGTGCCGATCGTCATGATGAACTGCTCGGTTTCAAGGCGTGGCCATGTAAAGGTCCAGCCCTTGATCAGGTCGATCTGGACGGTCGTGACGGTGGGGTGCTCGATGGCGACGCCGCAAAGCTCGCCATCGCCCTGCGCGGCATGGCAGTCGCCGAGATAGAACAGCGCGCCCTTGGCATTTACCGGCAGGTAGATGACGGCGCCGGTCCCGACATCTGGCAGGTCCATGTTGCCGCCGTAATAGTCCGGGACGAGCGACGAGATCGCCTCGATCTCGGGCGAGGTGCCGATCGTGCCGATAAACGGCTCGTAGGGCAGCTTGATCTTGTCGCTCCAATAGACCCACTGTTCATCGACATTGAGCTTCTTGACCCGCTCGGGGAGCGGGGCGTTGAGCATCGCGGTATGGCCGGTGCCGCAAAGGCCGCCGAATTCGGTGATCAGCGTCGTCGTGCCGACCGGCTGCGGCCCGCGGGGCTTGATCGACTGGATATGCACGGCGAGGCAGTCGCCCTTTTCCGCGCCATTGATGTAGACCGGCCCGTTTTGCGGATTGAGAAAGGGGAAGTTCAGAATCTCGCTGGGCTTGTCGGTCTCGTATTTGATCGCGCCTTCGAACGCGTCATGCGTCTCGAACGAGATCACCGCCCCGGGATCAACCGTCAGCACAGGCGCGGCATAAGGTCCGTACACGTAGTGATATTTTCCCTGAGACGCTTCGGTAATTTCGAAGCGGCCGGTCGCCTTGCCTTGCGCAACGCCGCGCTTGACCATGTAGGAATTTTCGAGCCATGACATCGAGCGTTCTCCTCTTGGACGTTTGCGTTTCCCGCTGAATTAGACGGATAGATAGCGGCGAATGACGGCGCGGTCGTTCAAAGCCTCGGGCGCCGCTTCCTCGACGATGCGGCCCTTATCCATGACGTAGCAGCGCTGGGCCATGGCGCGGATCAGATCGACATTCTGTTCGACGAAGACGATCGTGACGCCCTCGGCGCGGTTCAACTCGGTCATGGTGCGTCCGATCTCCTCGACGATCGAGGGCTGTATGCCTTCGGATGGCTCGTCGAGCAGGATGAGCCCCGGACGGCCGACGAGCACACGGCCGATGGCGAGCTGCTGCTGCTGGCCGCCGGACATGGTGCCGGCGCGCTGGCGGCGGCGCTCGGCGAGGATCGGCAGGAGCGTATAGACGCGCTCGAAATCGGCGGGCGTGGCGCCGCCGCCGATGGAGGCGCCGACCTTCAGATTCTCCTCAACCGTCATGCGCGGAAAAACGTCGCGGCCCTGCGGCACATAGCCGATGCCCTGCCTTGCCCTCAGATGTGCGGGCAGCGCCGTGATCGCCTGACCCTTGAAGTTCACCGAGCCGCCGGTGGCCGGCAGGAGGCCGATCAGCGCCTTCATCAGCGTCGACTTGCCGACGCCGTTGCGGCCGATTACGGCGACGATCTCGCCCTCGCGTACCTGCAGGTCGACCCCCTGCAGGACCGGCTTGCCGCCATAGCCGGAGGCGAGCCCGGCGGTCGAAAGCATCACCTCTCTACGCATGGCCGCTTCCCAGATAAATTTCCGCGACGCGCTGGTCGGCGACGATCTCGTCCATGGAACCTTGCGCGAAGATCCGGCCGAAATGCAGCACCGTCACCTTCTGCGCGACCTGCCGCACGAAAGCCATGTCGTGCTCGATGGCCAGCACCGTCATGCCTCCCGCGTTCAGCGCTTGCACCATCTCACCAGTCGCGTGGGTCTCGTCGGGCGACATGCCGGCGGTCGGCTCGTCCAGCAGCAGAAGCTGCGGCTTCAGGCTCACCGCCATGCCGATCTCCAGCCATTGCTTCTGGCCGTGGCTGAGATTGCCGGCGGGCTGCATCGCTGCCCCCTCCAGCTTGAGGAAGGCAAGCAACCGGTCGATTTCCTCGTCTAACGAGCCGCCATTCACGTGGTGCTGCAACGCAGTTTCGAGATTCTGCCGCGTGCTGAGCGCCTTGAAGATGCCGGGCACCTGGAATTTGACGCTCATGCCCTTGCGAATACGTGCGAACGGCCTGAGCGCGGTGATGTCCTCGCCATTATAGAAGATGGCGCCGCTGGACGGCGCGTGTTCGCCGAGGATGAGGCGGAAGAGCGTGCTCTTGCCCGCTCCATTGGGCCCAATCAGGCAGTGGATTTCGCCGGGCTGCAGCGCGAAGTCTACATCGGCCGTGACATGCAACCCGCCGAAGCGCTTGTTGAGTTTGCGGGTTTCCAGAAGCGGCATTATGCGGCTCCCCGTCTGGAGAGGCGTGCGGCCAGCTTGTAAGTCAGGTCGACGATGCCGGGGATGAGCCCGTTCGGCGCGGCCAGCACTGTCACGACGAGCAATAGTCCCATCACCACGAGCGCATATTGGCTGCCGTATATGGTGAGAGCCTGGAAGACCGCCAGCACTCCGAATGCTCCGATCATCGAGGCAGTCAGGTCGCCGCGCCCGCCGACCGCTACCCATACGATAGGCAGTGCGGCGGCGGTGATGCTCATGCTGGAGGGCGTGATGTACTGGCCCCAGGCCGTGTAGAACACGCCGCTCAACCCCGCGAGAGCCGCCGCGATGACGAACGCGCCCAGCTGATATTTGCGGATGTCGTAGCCGAGCATTTCGGCGCGCTCGGGATTTTCGCGAATGGCCACGAGGACATTGCCGAAGGGCGCGTTCACGAGAATGCGCAAGGCCAGATAGACGAGCAGGAGCAGCCCGAGCATCAGATAGTAGAATTCGACGTCGGGGAAGAGGACGAGGTCGCCGCCCGGCCAGGGAATGGTGATTGGCGGCATCCCGCTCATCCCGTTGAAGCCGTTAAGCCGCGCCGCGCCGATCCGCCATTCCGGACCCGCCGTCTGCGCCATGAAGCGCTCGAAGATCAGCGTCACCGACAATGTGACGATGCCGAGAAAGACACCGCTGATCCGTCCGAAGAACAGGAAATACCCAAGTATCGCGGCGAACAGCGCGGCAAATAGAACGGCGACGACCACGGCCACGAGGGTGAAGCCGTATGCCGAACCGAAATTGATGGTGAGGATGCCGTAAGAATAGCCGGCGATGCCGAAAAAAGCCGTCTGGCCGAAGCTCAGCGACCCTCCATAGCCCCACAGGAGCGACAATCCCAGCGCCATGAAGATCCAGGTGAAGAAGTACGCGATGTTGCCGACGGTGTAGCCGTCGGAGAATAGCGGATAGAGGCAGCCGGCTATCGTAACGGCAATGAAACTGGCCCAGAACCACGGGCCGCGGCCCAGAGTCTGCGGTCCTTCGAGAAGTGCGAGATAACGGAAAACCCTGCGCGTCGAGCGGCCTTGCCGGTCGGTCATTATGCGCGCTCGCTGAGCATCCATCCGGAGACCCCCCGTGGCAGAACGCGAATGACGATGATGACGGTAACCAGGAGCGCGATCTGGCCGAAAAGCTGGCCCTGCCAGGATGTCATGGCCGCCTTCATGATGCCGAGCAGCACGGCGGCGGGCGCGGTGCCGAAGAACACATCCGCTCCGCCGACGACGACCGTGACGAAGGCTTCCATGATGAAGGTCGCGCCCATCGTCGGCACGATTGTCATCGTCGGCGCATAGAGTCCCCCGGTCAGGCCCGCGAGCGCCGCACCGAGGCCAAAGGTCAGGCTGTAGATCAGCCGCGTGTCGACGCCGAGCGCTTCCGCGATGCCGGGTAGCTGGATGGTCGCGCGCGCCAGGACGCCGAAGCGCGTCCGGGTAAAGATCAGATAGAGTCCCGCGAGCAGCAGGACGGCGACGGCCATCAGCACGATGCGGTAGGTGGAATAGGAATAGGCGCCATAGGTGAAACTGCCGAACGGGATCGGTACGCCGGGGAGCGATGATCCCAGCAGAATCAGGGTGCCTTGTGTCGCGATGAGGCTGATCCCCCAGGTGGCGACGATCGTGTCGAGCGGCCGGTCGTAGAGATGGCGCACCACCAGGCGCTCGATCACTATGCCGACGAGCCCGGCCACGAGCGCGCCGCATGCGATGGCGAGCGGCAGCGGCAGGCCGAGCCGCGCCACCGTCACCGTGACATAGGCGCCGCACATGATGAATTCACCATGCGCCAGGTTGATGACGCCCATCATGCCGAAGATGATGGCGAGCCCGCAGGATGCCAGCACCAGAAAAGCGAAGGCGTCTCCCGCCGTGTAGAGAAATCCGAGAATGACGCTCATAGGCCGGTCGCATCCTCATCCGCCGCGATATGCGAGATTATAGGCCAGGGCGGCCCAGAAGACCGCCCTGCATTTCAATAGCCTTACTTCTTCGGCGGATTGCTAGGCGTGTATTGCGTCATCGGATCTTTCTTCGTCAGATCGCAGCCGGCATCGCCCAGCCAATAGGGCTTGATGTCGTTCCAGACCTTCGGGAAGGTCACGGAGTGGTCGTCGCCCACCTTGGCCATGTAGATGGTGTGCGACATGTGCTGGCTCTTCGGATCGATGCAAACCTTGCCTTCCGGCGCATCGAAGCAGACATCGCCTTGCGCGATCACCTTGCGGATATCGGCACGCTTGGTCGACTTGGCGCGCTCGACCATCTGCTTGTAGAGATAGATCGCCAGATAGGAATTTTCGGCTTCCTGGTTGATGTAGGGTTCGTTCGGGAATTTGGCCCTCCACTTCGCGACGAACGCCTTGCTCTCGGGCGTATCGACCTCTTCGACATAATTCACGGTCGCGTACATATTGGCGAGGCTTGGCGGCGCGAAGCGCTTATGCTCATAGCCCTGGCCGACGTTCACGGACGATCCCATCGGCACTTTGAGGTTGGCGGCGGCGGCCTGGCTGTAATACGACGCCTGCGCCGTGCCGACCAGCAGCGTGATCAGGATGTCCGGCTTCGCCTTCTGGATGTTCTGAATGGTCTGCGAGAACTGCGAGACGCCGAGGGGGATGAACTCCTCGCCGATCATCTCGCCGCCCTTCTCCTTGACGATCTGGCGCACCCATTCGGCGGAGATCTGGCCGAAATTATAATCGGCGGCGATGGTGTAGACCTTCTTGCCGTAGGTCTCCATCATCCAGGGAATCAGCGTCGAGAATTGCTGCTCCGGCACGGCGCCCGTCACGATCATGTGGCTGTCGCAGACGCCGCCTTCATATTGGTTGTTGTAGAAGGCGAAGCCGTCGAGCTGATCCACGATCGGCCGGTACGCCTCACGCGATGCGCTGGAGAAGCCGGCGAACACCACATCCACTTTGTCGCGCTGGAGGACGCGGCGCATGAACTCCTGGTAGCGGGTGTTGTCGGACTGGGTATCGTAGATCACCAGCTCGATCTTGCGCCCGTCAATACCGCCGGCCGCGTTGATCTCATCGGTGGCGAGTTGGATGCCATGCACCTTGCCGATGGTTGCAAGCGCAAAGTCACCCGACTGATCCTCGAGCACGCCGATCTTGATCGGATCGGCCGCGTGTGCCGGCCCTGCGGCAAGCAACAGCAATCCTATCGCGGCCGCGATATGCGGACGCGCAGATGTCCTGATCATTTTGCTTCTCCGTTAAGTCAATTTTCGGCGCGTCTGCCTTGCTGAGCGGCCTCGCCGAAGGCCTCTGTTTCCCGGCATTCGATCTGCCGGACGAACGCCTCGCAGAACGCCTCGACGCTCTGGCGAGATTTCATGCTCTCCTTGCGGAGGAACTCGTATGCGGTCTCGTCGTCCATGCCATCCTGCCGCACCAGATGGACGATGGCCTTGATCAGCGCCCGGCGGCTGCGGCGGCGGCTTTCATGATCGCTGAGCCGCGCTTCCAGGTGACGGCGGTGCCGGTGTTCGTTCACACCGACGAACAACGCGGAATAGACACCCGCGCCATACACCGGCTTGCGCAGAAATCCGGTTGCGCCGCATTGCATCAGCGCCTTGAGGCGGCTCGGTGCCTCATGTCCGACCAGCGCGATCACCGGCACGGGCGGCAGGAGGCCGGGCAGCGGCACCGACCAGGTCGCGCCGACATCGGTGTCGCCGTCGAGAAACAGGATGTCGTGGTCGGGCTTGAGCAACGCGCAGGCGCTGCCGATTGGCCGCTCCGTCAGGCCCCGATGCTCCACCGTGAGACCGAGATTGGCGAGCGTCCGCGCCAGCGCCTGGACTGACGAGCACTCCTCCGCGCAAATGATCGCGCGGCTGCCGCTGAAATTCTGAACGAGGCGTGGCGGGCTCATGACACAAGCCTCACCGAACGGGGATGGGGAGCAACGTCGAAACGCGGCGAATTGCGGACGAGATAGGGATCGGGCCGGACGGGAGCGTTGGCTTCCATGATCACCTCGAATTGCCCGGCCTTGGTTGAGCGGCCGATGCGCGGCGTCAGATAGGTATGCAGCGTATCTTCGTCGATCCGGACCCGGCCCTGCGGCGCCTCGATTTCCAGGCGTGTCGCCGCCGCCTTCACGTCCGGCACTGCGTCAGTCTGTGCTTCAGCAAGTGCGATGCCAAGTAGCTTCATGGCGAGATAGGAGGCTTCGGCGTCGGCGGAAAGCGCAGGGCCCTGAGGGAAGCGCGCAGTGTAAGCCTCGATAAAAGCGGCGTTTGCCTCGCTGCGCAGCGAGGCAAAATACACACTCGCGCTGATATGACCGTCGACGGCCTCGGCACCGATCTCGTCCAGTTCCGGCTCGGACAGGCTGCAACTTGCGACCGGCATGATGCGCGGCTGATCGATGCCCTGTTCAGCGGCTCTGCGTCGGAAATCACGGAAGAACTGATAGGCGGACGTGCCAATCAGAGTGCTGAATACGAAACTTGGCCGCGCGGCGATGATCGCGTCGATCACGGCGGTGAAGTCAGTCTCACCGACCGGGAAGTACCGTTCCGCGACGACCGAGCCGCGCCGTGCCAGCACGGTCTCCCGCAGAATGCGGTTGTTTTCCCAAGCCCAGATGTAGTTGGAGCCGATGCAGAAGGCGCGGTCGCCATGATGGTCGGTCAGATAATCGATCAGCGGAATGATGTGCTGGTTCGGCGCCGCGCCCGTGTAGACGACATTCGCGGAGCTTTCGAAGCCTTCATAATGCGAAGGATACCAGAGCAGCCCGTCATGCTTCTCGAAGCAGGGAATAACTTCCTTCCGGCTCGAAGAGGTATAACAGCCGACCACATGCCTGATGCCGCGTGCAAGCAGCTTGTCGGCCATCGCGGCGTATTGCGCGTTGTTTCCCGCCGGATCCAGCGCCACAGCTTCAAGCGCAATGTGCAGATCAGGGGACGCGTTGATCTCTTCCAAGGCGAGCAGCGCGCCGTTCATCATCGACCGCGCGACGACCGAATACGGCCCGGTCAGCGAGAACAGCAGACCAACGGCATATTGCGGAATCGCCACGGACAAGACGCCAACTCCAAACGACAAACGGCCCGCTAGCTCTTTCAGCTGCGGGCGTCAATGCCTCACCAGATGGATATGAAATATATGCTTGGCGCGATTTTGGGCAACGCTGCCCAGCGCTATAAAGTTAGGCTCCTATGTTTTAAGTCCCATGTCAAGCAGCAGTTTTAGATTGTTTTTTATCGCGGTGCGACTGCTTGGTGATCGATAAGCCGTTAACGCTATTGTCTCTTGTGAGGGGCGTCAGCCGGGTTCGAAACAAGGGTCGAATGAAGCCAAAGAAGGAAACGCCATGCCGACAATAAGAGGCTGGTACCATCCGGCCGCCATCGTGGAATCTCTGATGCTGCGGCCGCGGGTCTATTTCGCGGCAATTGCGGGAACGCTCGCCTTTTTCGCCTGCCCGTCCGATGTGCCGGGCACGGTACGGACCTCGATTGCCTGGGACGCCGGCGGCCTTGTCTATCTGCTCCTGGCCTTTCGCCTCATGTACAATTGCGATGCGGATCATATTAAGGCCGTCGCGGGAGCTCGCGATGATAGTCGACTGGTCATTCTAACAGTCGTTTTGCTGGCGATAGGCGCGAGCTTCGTCGCCATCGCGCAGTTGATCGGTCACGCCAAGCTACCTTCGATCGACAGCCGCGACCAGATATTGCTCGCTGGCCTTGCTATTCTCACCATCATTACATCATGGACCGTGACACAGGTTGCTTTTGCAATCCATTATGCCCACGAATATTATCGTCCCGGAAAAGGTGGGGATGCTAAAGGGCTTATTTTTCCTGAATGCGACGTTCCCGATTATTGGGATTTTCTATATTTTTCGACATCGATCGGGGCAACATCGCAAACCTCCGATACGTCCATCAGATCCCGCAATCTGCGCCGGCTCGTCACAGTGCACGCCGTGATTGCGTTCTTTTTCAATACAGCGGTTCTTGCGCTGACCGTGAATATCGCGGCAAGCCTTGCCTGAGCGTGCAATGTCCCTGCGTTCTCCCAAGTGATCGCGAGCGATTAAATTATCGTCATGTCCTTCCGCTTGCTCTGCTGCCCTGCTATTTTCCCTTATGCGCGACCAGTATCTAGGATCGCCGTGGGCCGGAGTATGGCCCGATCTTGATCGCGCGTATTTTCAACATCTGTCGGGATGGATGAAATTGGCGCGTAAATCGAGAGTAGCACTCTTCCTCGTCCTGATTGCCGGCGTTGCGGCCGGTGCGTATTACTATCGCTTCTATTACACACCACAGCCTGAGGCGCGGGCCGCTACTGCGCAACGCGCCGAACGCGCGCAGCCCGTCATCGTGGCGCAAGCCGTCATCAAGCCGATGCCGCGCGAATTCGATACGGTCGGCCGCGTCCAGACCATGGCCAGCATCGCCATCCGTTCGCGCATCGACGGCGTCATCGAAAAGGTCGCGGTAACCGAGGGCCAGGAGGTCAAGGCGGGCGACACCATCTTCGTGTTCGACACCAGGCAGCTCCAGGCCTCTCTCCGGCAGGCGCAGGCCAATCGCGCCAAGGATATAAGCCTGCTCGAACAGGCCAGGCGCGAGCTTGCCCGCCTGGAGCCGCTGGCGCAGCGCGACTATGCTACGAAATCGGCCCTCGACCAGCAGCAGACCAATGTCAGTTCGCTCGAAGCCACCGTCAGCTACGATGATGCCGCGATCGAAAGCCTGAATGTCCAGATCACCTATGCGACGATTACCGCGCCGATCAACGGGCGTATCGGCAGCATTGCCTCGAAGGCCGGAACGTCGATCAAGGCCAATGACACGCCGCTGATCACCATCAATCAGATCAAGCCGATATTCGTGAGTTTCTCAGTGCCGCAGCGCTATCTGCCGGCAATTCAGGAAGGCATGAGGGCGGACCAGTTGCCGGTCATTGCGACAGTGCCGGATCTCGCCAACGTGACCGAGAAGGGCACCGTCGCCTATACCGACAACGCGGTCGACGCGACCACCAACACGCTCTCCGTATGGGCGAATTTCCCCAATCAGGATCTGCGGCTGTGGCCTGGGCTCTACGTCAATGTGTCGATGATGTTCGGCACGCAGCCCGATGCGGTCGTGGTGCCTGTCGAGGCAGTCCAGGCCGGACAGAACGGTTCGTTCGTGTTTCTCATCCGGCCCGACATGACCGCCGAGATGCGCCCGATCACGGTCGATCGCGTCATCGGCGGTGAGGCCGTTCTGGCGCAGGGTCTGACCGGCGACGAAAATGTCGTCATAGACGGCCAGCTCCGCCTTTCCGACGGCACGAAGGTTACCATCAGCACGCGAGGCGGCGGCGTGGTGACTGCGCCTGATGATGTCGCTGACAAAAAACTGGTGAAACGGGCCGAGGGAAGCGGACCTTCGGGGGTAACCCGATGAGCTTGCCGGAGATCTGCATCCGCCGACCGGTGATGACGACGCTGCTGATGCTGTCCTTCATCGCGGCGGGGCTCTTCGGCTACCGTCAACTGCCGATCGCCGCGTTGCCGCGCGTCGATTTCCCCACCATCCAGGTCACTGCGGTGCTTCCCGGCGCAGGGCCGAAATCGATGGCCGCCTCTGTCGCCACGCCCTTGGAGCGGCAATTCTCGACGATCTCGGGGGTCAGTTCCATGACCTCGGTCAGTTCGCTCGGCCAGACGCAAATCACGCTGCAATTCGACCTCAACCGCGACATCGACGGCGCGGCGCTCGACGTACAATCAGCGCTGACGACGGCGGCACGCCAGCTTCCGCCCGAATTGACCACGCTGCCCAGCTTCCGCAAGGTCAATCCGGCGGACTCGCCGATCCTGTTCATCGCACTGACCTCGAAATCGCTGCCTCTCTACACCGTCAATGAATATGGCGACACGGTCGTCGCGCAGCGCATTTCCTCATTGCCCGGCGTCGCACAGGTCAACATCTTCGGCTCGCAGAAATTCGCGGTGCGCGTGAAGGCCGATCTGAAGGCGCTGGCCGGCGCCAATCTAACGCTGGCTGACGTGCAGGAGGCGCTCGCGGCGGCCAATACCAACAAGCCGATCGGATCGCTGACCGGCGACAAGCAATCGCTCACGCTGCAGGCGAGCGGACAGCTCGCCAAGGCCGCTGATTACGGCGCCCTGCCCATCGCTTACCGCAACGGCCTGCCGGTCCGGCTGCGCGATGTGGCCACCGTTGTGGACGGTGTCGAGAACGACCAGACAGCGAGCTGGTTCAACGGCACGCGCTCCATTCTCCTCGCGGTGTACCGGCAGCCGGACGCCAACACCGTCGCTGTGGTTGACAGGATCAAGGAGGTGCTACCGAGCCTTGAGGCGCAGGTACCGCCCTCCGTCGACGTGACGGTGCTGATCGACCGTTCGCAATCGATCCGCGACTCCGTCCATGATGTGCAGTTCACCCTGGCGCTGGCGATCGGCCTCGTGATCATGGTGATTTTCCTCTTCCTGCGCAGCCTGACCGCGACGATCATCCCGGCCATCGCGCTGCCTATCTCGCTGATCGGCACATTCGGCGGCATGTACCTGTTCGGCTACAGCATAGACAATCTGTCGCTCCTCGCCCTGACGCTCTCCGTCGGCTTCATCGTCGATGACGCCATCGTCATGCTGGAGAACATCGTCCGCCATGTCGAGGAAGGGGAGCAGCCTTACGAGGCGGCCCTGCGCGGCTCCCGGGAGATCGCCTTCACCATCGTCTCGATGACGGCGTCTCTGGTGGCGGTGTTCATCCCCGTCTTGTTCATGGGCGGAATCGTCGGGCGGCTTTTCCAGGAATTCGCCGTCACCATTTCGATGACCATCCTGATTTCGGGCATTGTCTCGCTGACGCTCACGCCGATGCTGGCGAGCCGCATGCTGCGCGCCAAAGCCGACCATCCCGAGAAGCGTTCAGCGCTGTATCGCTGGTCGGAAGCCGGGTTCGACGCGCTGCTGGCAGGCTACGAGCGCACGCTGCGATTGGCGATCAGGTTTCGCGCCTTCATGCTGCTCCTTACCCTCGGAACGCTCGTCGCCTCCATTCACTATTACATTGCCATCCCCAAGGGCTTCTTCCCCAACGAAGACACCGGCACAATGATGGCGATCACCGAGGCCGGGCAGGACGTGTCTTTCGACGCGATGGTCGCGATACAGGCGCGGATCGCCAAGATCATTCAGGAGGATCCCGCTGTCGCCGTCGTCAACTCGACCGTGGGAGCGGGCGGCCCCAATGCTTCGGTCAATTCCGGACGCATGTTCATCGGCCTCAAGCCGCTCGCCGAACGCAAGGCTTCCGCGGACGAGATCGCTCAGCGGCTGCGCGGTAAGCTCGCCGCCATTCCTTCGGCGAACACCTTCCTCCAGTCGATCCAGAATATCCGCGTCGGCGGCCGCACCTCCAAGAGCCAGTATCAGTACGTACTGCAAAGCGCCGACATTCCGGCTTTGCAGGACAACGTGCCGAAATTCGCGGACAAACTATCGCAGACGCCGGGCTTCCGCGACGTGACGACCGACCTGCTGATCCGGGCGCCGCAAGCCTATGTCGATATCGACCGCGAGCGGGCGGCGGCGCTGGGCGTCTCGGCCGACGCCATCCGCGACACGCTCTATTCAGCCTTCGGAGCGCGGGAAGTCGCATCGATCTTCACGCCGATCGACGATTACGCCGTCATTCTCGAAGCCGGCGACAGCTACCAGCAGAACATCAACGCGCTGTCGCAGATCTATGTGCGCTCGGTCAGCGGCACGCTGGTGCCTTTGGCCTCGGTGGCCAACATCAAGCGTACCGCGGGACCGATCACCATCAATCACAGCCAGCTCATTCCCGCTGTCACCGTGTCGTTCAACCTGGCGCCGGGCGTCTCGCTCGGCGATGCCGTGGACCGCATCAAGGATGTCGAAGCCGCCGCGGCTCTGCCCGCCTCGGTGACGGGGGCATTCCAGGGCACCGCGCAGGTCTTCCAGGATTCGCTCAAGGGTCAGGGCGTGCTGATCCTGGCCGCCATCTTCGTGATCTATGTCGTGCTCGGCGTGCTTTATGAGAGCTTCATCCATCCCATAACGATCCTCTCCGGCCTGCCCTCCGCCGGCCTCGGGGCGCTGCTGACACTGCAACTTTTCGGCCTCGACCTGAACGTCATCGCCATTATCGGCATCGTCATGCTGATCGGCATCGTGAAGAAGAACGCCATCATGATGATCGACGTCGCGCTGCACAAACAGCGCGCAGGCGAGGCGTCGCCGGAGAAAGCGATCTACGAGGCCTGCCTGCTGCGCTTCCGGCCGATCATGATGACGACGCTCGCGGCTATTCTCGGCGCCCTGCCGATCGCGATCGGCGTCGGCGCAGGCTCCGAATTGCGCCAGCCGCTGGGCCTGGTCGTCGTCGGCGGCCTCATCATGTCGCAATTGCTGACGCTCTACATCACTCCCGTCATTTTCATCTATCTGGAAATGGTGCAACGCTATGTCTTCCCGGATAAGACCGCGAAGACCGAGCGACCCACCGTCGCCCCGGCGGAGTAGGACGTCCACCGCGCAATGGCGCTCGGCGGATTACGAAAAATTATGGGCGTGTCCATCATCCGGCAATGTGGCTCTTGGCAAGATCCTCTCATGATGCTGCGCGAGACTTTTCGCGCCGACCTCATTGGAGACAGGAAATGACCACAAGCTTAGATCAATCGAGTGAGTTGCCGCCTCGCCGGCCGGCTCACTCCAAACTCATGCGCAACCTCGTGGCTGGCGTCAGCGCCGCCGCCCTGCTTGCCGGCATCGGCTTGACTGAGTTCGCCTATGCCGTCCCTTCAGTCGCGACCGAACAGGCCCAGCCGCAGAAATACGCCTTGCCGGATTTCAGCGCGCTCGTCGAACGGGTCAAGCCGGCGGTGCTGTCCGTGCAGGTGGAGATGAATCCTGGTTCGCGCATCGCGCAAAATGATGACGAACAGCCAGGGCAGAACCCGTTCCAAGGCGAAAACCCCTTCAAGGGAACACCGTTCGAGCATTTCTTCGACCAGTTCAACAACGGCCGCCGGGGCTTCGGTTCACCGGATGGGGGCCGAGGTCAGGCGGAACGGATGAAGGCACTGGGCAGCGGCTTCTTCATCTCGGCCGACGGATATGCCGTCACCAATAACCATGTCATCGACGGCGCCTCGAAGGTCGAGGTGGTAACCGATAGCGGCAAGACGTATCGCGCGAAAGTCGTCGGCGCCGACCCAAAGACCGATCTGGCGCTGATCAAGGTCGAGGGGCGCAATGATTTCCCGTTTGTGAAGATGGCGCCGTCCATGCCGAAGATCGGCGAGTGGGTGCTTGCCGTCGGCAATCCCTATGGCCTCGGCGGCACAGTCACAGCCGGCATCGTATCCGCCGAGAACCGCGATATCGGCTCCGGCCCCTATGACGACTTCATCCAGATCGACGCAGCGGTAAACCGCGGCAATTCGGGCGGCCCGACCTTCAACCTCAATGGCGAGGTGATCGGCGTGAACACCGCCATTTACAGCCCCTCCGGCGGCTCCGTCGGCATCGCCTTCGCCATTCCGACGACGACTATTCAAGCTGTCGTTCCGGTGCTCAAGGACAAGGGACATCTGGAGCGCGCATGGCTCGGGGTGCAGATCCAGCCGGTGACGACTGACATCGCCGCGAGCCTTGGGCTCGATGAAGCGAAAGGCGCCCTCATCTCGACACCGCAAGAGGATAGCCCCGCCGAGAACGCCGGCCTGAAAACGGGCGACGTGATCACCAAGGTGGACGGCAAGACGATCGACGATGCGCGCGCTCTTGCCCGCATGATCGGCAGCATGGAGCCGAACACCAAAGTGGAGTTGACGGTGCTGCGCAACGGCAAGGAACAGGCCACGCGCGTGACCCTGGGCACGATGAAAGAGGACGTAAAACAACAGCTCGCCAAGACCGACCGGCAGCAGGGCGACAAGCTCGGCAAACTGGGGCTATCGGTTGCTCCCGCCGCCAGCGTTGACGGCGCCGGGCGGAGCGGCCTGGCGGTGATCGATGTCGACCCGGCAGGCGCGGCCGCCGATGCCGGTATCCAGGCGGGCGACGTGATCCTGAGGATCGGCGAGCACGAGATCAGCTCCGCAAAAGATCTGCGGCAGGCCTTATCCGAAGCCACGTCGCACGGGCGGAGCAAGGCGCTTGCCCTGGTGAAGTCGTCTGGCGGCAGCCAGCGCTACGTGGCATTGCCGGCCCCGGCAGCATAGCCGCCGGCGGTCACGGCGTTCGGCATGGAACGCGGGGGCCGACAACCCCGCGTTCCAGCCTATGTAAATCGCTGGTGCGCAGATGTGTGAACTGCGGTTGAGTCATCGGCACGCCATCTCGATGGCTCATAGTCCGCGCCATACGGTCGCATATTTCTTCCTATACTTCACATCGGTTTCAAGCGGGATAAGCGCAATCGCCACCTTGCGGATATCCTCATCGTCGGTGTGATCGTAAAGCGTCCGCAGCGTGCTCAGGATGTCGTAACGCACCAACGTCCAATTCTTCTCATCGACACAGGATGCGAAGCGCTCGACCAGCTTTCGAACCAAGGCCGTCCTGACATTGAGGTTGTGAACCCCAGCTTTCCAAAGCGCCAGCAATACATGTCGCGCCGTGACGAACCGCTCATCAAATGTCACGGCGAAAATCTTGTCCAGGTCGTGCTCAAAGCGGGCATCGGGATCGCTCTTTGCAAGGTTGCAGAGCAATTGTCCGGCAATGGCCCGGGTCCGGTTGTCCTTGTGGCTCAGCGCTGTAATCAGATCGTCCCAAATCACGTAGCTCCAGGAAACCGGATGCTCGGTTTCGCGCATGAGAAACTGAAACGCTGTGCCCTGCGCCTCCTTATCCCTCGATGATATTGCCGTCAGCGCTTCGCGGACTTCAGCAGGCGTGTGCGCAGCATTCGCCGTCATTGTCGCCTCTCTATCGGCGTGGGATCTGGTTCACCGCCCCCGATCTACCAAGGGCGATCGGATCTCCTGCGCTTTGACCTCGCTCATATCCGCTCCACCCTCGCAGCGTAGCAGCCCGGCGCCGCGAAGTGGATATGCAGATATTCGGCGCTGGGCTGGGTGAACAGCTTGTCGATCGCGCCTTCGAGCTCGCGGCCGTCGACCAGCTCGAAACTGACCATCATGCCTTTGCAGTCAAATGCGCGCACGGCGAGTATGCGTTTACGCAACTGCTCCGGAACCTCGTCGACCGCGTCGAAGGTCTCGTCGCCTTTGCGCACGAAGATGGCAAAGCGCATGCGATAGGGCGAGTCGACGGGAAGATGCTCGAAATTGACGAGCACCAGTTCGTCCCCTGGCTCCGAGTTCGGTCAAACTGACGCGGCACGGGTATCCGGGGTTGCGGTCGTCCGCGATCCGTCGGACGGCGCCGTGTTGTGCCAACTCTTCGTCGGACAACGAGAACAGGTGATTGAAGTGTTCGGCCGGAAGGCCTTTGATGCGAAAACTCATGATCAATCTCCATTGTCTTGGTGCAATAGAAGCGGGCGGCTTCGCGGACGCGGTCCCCATCTGCTGGCGTCGTCACGCAAGCTGGAAGAGAGCCCTGTGCTCGCGTTCGATCAGCGCGCGCTTGCGCTTGAAGCCCCAGCGATAGCCCGAGATGCTGCCGTCCTTCTTGACCACCCGATGGCAAGGGACGATGACCGCCAGCATGTTGGATGCGCAGGCTTCGGCCACCTCGCGGGCTTCGCGGGGGGATCCGATCTTCGCGGCGATTTCACCGTAGGTGACAGTCCGGCCGGCAGGTATGTCTCGCAGCGCATTCCAGACCCGCAATTCAAATTCGGTCCCGCGCAGGTCGAGCGGCAGATCGAGCTTTGCTTCCGGATGCTCGATCAATTGGCTGAGGCGCGCGAGCACCGTTTGCATAAATGCCGGGTCATGGATGAGGTCGGCCTCGGGGAATCGCGCGCGCAATCCATCCAGCGCCGCGCCCTCTAAATCACCGAATTCCAGCATGACGAGGCCGCGATCGGAAAGCGCCGACACGAATGTCCCAAGCGAGCTATCGCCTTGCGCATAGCGGATTATCTTGGTCATCTCTTGCTCCGTTGATCTCTCATCTTCTCAGCCAAAATAGTGTCATGCCGTCCGCCGGGCACTCCGCTTCTTGCGCGCAATTCTCCTTCGTTTCGAATTGGACGTCATTTTGGCAGTGCTTGTCCGATGGATTCCTCGTAGAGCCTACCCGCTATTGCACGGGCGAAGGCGCTGTGATCATGTCAGAGGACACAACATGCGCGGATGAGGAGTTGGGGTAGGTGGTGTGACGGAGAAACAAAATGGGATGCAGATCGTGATCCATGTCGTTGCCATAATCACCACGAAGCCCGGTCAAAGGGACGCGGTACTGACCGCATTCCATGAAAATATTCCGGCAGTTCTGGCAGAAGCGGGCTGTATTGAATACGTGCCGGTTGTCGATGTCGAGGGCGGGCCGGAGAGTTTGGCAAAGATCGGACCAGACAGCTTCATGGTGATCGAGAAATGGGAAACCCAGGAAGCGCTCAGAGCGCACGCCGCGTCAGCTCACATGGCTGCGTACGCGTCTCGCGTGAAGGACCTTCTTGCTTCCCGCGTGATCCACGTTCTCCGTCAAGCCTGAATGATGTGAAGCGAGACAGCCGCGATGCGCGAGCGGGTGCGACTGCCAAGCTGGTCGCCGCCCGCACGGCCGGTCAGATCGTGCGGCCACCGTCGACTTCGAGGATCACCCCGGTGATGAACTCGGCTTCGTCCGACGCCAGGAACAGGCAGGCATTGGCGATGTCCCTTGGCGTTGAGAAGCGGCCCCAGGGAATGGTCGCCACGAATTTCGACCGGTTTTCCGGCGTATCCGGCATTCCCATGAAGGCTTCAAGCAGTCCTGTTTCCCCAATGACGGGCGCGATCCCGTTCACCCTGATCTTGTGAGGGGCGAGTTCCACGGCCATCGACCTGGATAACAGGTTCACGGCGCCCTTGGTCGAATTGTACCAGGTGAGCCCGGGACGCGGACGGATGCCCGCCGTCGAGCCGATATTGATGATCACGCCGCCGCCGGCATCGCGCATCAAGGGCACGACCGCGCGGGACATATGAAAGATCGATTTGACGTTGACGTCATAGACGCGGTCGAATTCGTCTTCGGTCACATCGAGCATCGGCTTGTTGCGATGGGTCCAGCCGGCATTGTTCACGACGATGTCGAGCCGTCCGCCGAATTCCGTCGCGGCCGAGACGGATCTGGCGATGTCCTCGGCGCGCGTTACGTCCCCGCCGACGGCACGCGCGGCATCGCCGATCCTCGCCGCCACGGCATTCGCGCCCTCTTCATTGAGGTCGAGAATGACGACTTTCGCGCCTTCCTTGGCGAAGACCGCCGCGATCTCCGCTCCGAATCCGGACGCCGCGCCAGTGACAAGCGCCGTTTTTCCATCAAGTCGCATGACGACCTCTATTCCTGGTTAAGACAATAATCCGGCAGCCTTTTCGGCGAGCAAAGAAGACCGTCACCGCTCGGGACCTCGTTGCCCCCGTGCCCTGGCCCTGCACCCATCTTCAATCTCCCGCGCCCGGTTTTCAACCGGATAGCGCCGGCATTCTCGACCAACCGATCGCCACCTCAATCTTGACGCGATTTGCAGATGGAAGATATCCACCTTCGGAGGCGGGCCACGAACTGTCGAAGGCGGAGAAGCAAATATGACCAAAAACTCGAACCTGATCCGCATCTTCTCGGCACCGCTCAGCATGTTTGGAGCCAAAGTCCAGATCGCAGCATTGGAAAAGGGCCTGGATTTCGATCTCACCATGGTCCCCTTCACCGACAGCCATCGCTACGAGCCCAAGCATCCGGATGTGGCGCGGATCAACCCGAAGCGGCAGGTGCCGGTGCTCATGCACGGGGATGTGGAGATTTTCAACTCAACGCAGATCTTCGAATATCTCGAAGACCTGAAGCCCGAACCCGCCTTGTGGCCGTCCAAGCCCGAGACGCGAGCATATGCCCGCTTGCTCGAACACAAATCCGACGAGGTCTATTTTCCGCACATCATCCGGCTCATGGGACTGCAGGACACGCCCGACGATCCGCTCGCGGTTGCGGCCCGCGCTGCGGCATCCGACTATTATCAGCAAATGGATGCCGTGCTCGCCGGGCAAGAATATCTCGCGGGGCCAATGACCTTCGCTGACATCGCGTTCTATATGGCTCAACTCTTCGGTGACCGGATGGGCGCTCCAATGACGGAGTCCACTCCGCGATTGCTCAGCTGGCGGGAGAAAATGACGTCCAGACCGTCAGTGCGGCAGGTTGTCGGTCCGATGGCAGCCTATCTCGCCTCGCATGGACGCAGAGTGCCGAGTTGGCTTCAGGACACGCTGAAATCAGCCTGACCATACCGATATATTCCGGCGCGCGTCAAAAGCCCATGATAGGCCGCAGCAGACGCGCCACGAGACGGCTGAAATGCGGCGTGTTCTCGCTGGCGATCAGGCAAATGCATTCTTCGTCGCCGGATGCCCGCGGCTGATGCAGCGTGCCTTCGGTCCATTCGATGACGTCGCCCCTGATATAATCGCCGCTATGGTCCCCATATATGCCTTGCAGCACCAGGGTGAGTTCCATGCCGGTGTGCGTGTGTTCGAGAAGGAGCTTTCCTGGAGTGAGCCGCAACAGCCTCATCTGGCCGGAGCCTTTTGGCAGCTTGATCCAATGTTGCCGCACGCCCTTCACTACCGTCTTCCAAGGTATGTCGGCGACACCCATGCCGAGATAGCTCGCCAGCGGCTGGGGCAGCACCGGATCGCCGATTTCCGGCACCGGATCCTGCCGCGGCTCGCGTGGAGGCAAGCTGTCGGCGGAAAAATGCGCGGCTGCAAGCTCCGTGAATGCCCTGTCGTCGGGGGCGGGCTCCAGTTTTCTAAGCATCAACCCGCCCACCATGGCGAGCCGGCGCACATGATCGGAGCACTCTCGGCACAGCGAGGTATGACAGGCGACGACGCAGGAAATCGTGTTCGGCAGCGTGCCCGCCACATACGAGATCAGCGTATCCGGATGCGGATGATGGCTATGCGTCATGCGCCGCGCTCCGCCGAGCAGCGCAATCTGTCGAAGGCGAGGCGCATCCGGGATTTGACCGTGCCGAGGGGTAAATCCAGCCTCGCGGCAATTTGGCTCTGCGTCAGTCCATCGACGAATGACAGCTGGATGACCTGCAATTGTTCCGGCGGCAGCCCGCCAAGCGCGCCTTCGATCTCGTTGCGCTCGCGCTCCCAGGATCGCGGCTCGCTGGCCGAAGCCTGCAGCCGTTCGACCGTTTCGAACTCTTCGTAGCACCGCTGCCAGACCGCCTGCTGTCTCACACGGTCAATGCGGAGATTGCGCGCGATCGTATAGACCCAGGTGGAAACGCTGCCTCGCTCCCGCGAATATTGGTGCGACTTGCTCCAGATGGTGAGCATCGTCTCCTGAGCGATTTCTTCAGCCGTTTCCCTGTCGGTGCCCTGGCGCATGAGCATGGCTCTGACCTTCGGGCAAAAGGTCAAAAACAAAGACCGGAATGCGCCAGCATCTCGTTCGTCAGCAATTTTCTTGAGTTGATCGCCCATATTCGCCCAAGGGCCGACCGTATCGGCCAGAATACAATTGTCACCAATAAGCGAGAAACAATAGCTCACCTTTCCGCGAATGACAGCACAAATGGCGCCCTGATCAAACCGCGCACGCCGTTCACTCGGCGAACACGAATTGTTTATCCGCATATCTGCACCCCAAAACGCCGCGCACCGTAACTGCCTGCGACGGGAGCGAATTCCCGCACCGTTTTTCGAGGAGAGCACACCATGCGTTATTATCTCGCGGCGGCCGCGGCCCTGACCATGCAGGTTTCAGCCGCCCAAGCCGAAACCATCGTCGCCCTGATCGGGAATGACGTTCTGGCAACCATCGACAGCCGTTTGGGCAAGACCACCAGCTGGACGAAAATCGAAGGAATTGGTCCCGTACTGGGCATCGACGTTCGGCCTGCTGACGGGCAGCTTTATGCGCTGACGAGCGACGGCATCATCGCGACCGTCGATCCGGCGTCCGGCCTGGCCACCCCCAAGGCCACGCTCGAAGCAGTTCTGCCTGAAGGCATCAAGGTGACCGTGGATTTCAACCCCGCCGCCGACAAGATGCGGATCATCGGCAGCGACGGCACGAACCTGCGCGTCAATGCCAATGACGGCGCGGTCACCACGGACAAGCCGCTGACATTCGCCGAAACCGATCCGGCGAGCGGCGGCACGCCGATGGTCATCGCGGGCGCCTATACGAACTCCGTCAAAGGCACCAAGGAAACCACGCTTTACGACATCGACGGCACGCTCGGCGGCATGTTCCGCCAGGCTCCGCCCAATGACGGCATTCTGAACAGCGTCGGGCTGTTGGGCGTGGATGCCGAAAACGTTGCCTTCGACATCGTAACCGACGCGTCGGGCGCCAATTCGGCCATGCTGCTTGCGAAAGGCAATCTCTACACCGTCGATCTGACAAGCGGCAAGGCGGTGGCGGGCAAGCCAATCGCCAAGCTTCCGTCCGACGTGCGCGATATCGCCGTGATCCCGGCGGCGGCGCCGAAGCAGGTCGCGGCCGATTCGATGGGCAATGGCATTCAGGTGAAGGCGACTGCCGACACGACGGCGGGATATCTGCCCCCCAAGGCGATGACCGACATGATGCCGAAGCCGACAATGCAGAAGAAGGCCGCATACACGATGCAACCGGGCGCCCAGAAGAAGGCCCAGAAGCGCTCCGATTATAGCATGCGCCGCGACACTTACGGCCCGGTCAAGGCGAAGCGTGACGGCGCGCAATGTGAGCGTGATGACGACTATTGAGCGACACGGCGAGAGAGTCAGGCCGGCTTAGCCGCTGCCTCTGTCGCCCCCTAGACGAAGCTTAACGCTCCGTCAGTTCACGATGACCGGCTCCGCCATGAACGGGGCCGGTCATTCGGCGTGTATAGGCGCCCTTTTGACTGCGAATCCCCACCCCACGATCCGCTCAAATACATGTGATGCAGTTTCTGAAACTTCATTGTTTCCGCTCCGTAACTTGAGCAGCTCTGACATAGAGCCGAAGCAAATCGGAGAGAGACATGTTCAAAACTGTAAAGACCCTGGTAGCGGTGGGCGCGATCAGCGCAGCCGCGTTCGGTGCAGCCAGCACAGCCCTGATAGCGGCACAGCCTGAGACCACCGTCATGGTGGGCGGCGCGCCAATGTTCCCGTCGAAGACGATCGTCGATAACGCCGTGAATTCGAAGGATCACACCACGCTCGTTGCGGCGGTGAAGGCCGCTGGCCTCGTCGACACGCTCAAAGGCCCCGGTCCGTTCACGGTCTTCGCACCCGTGAACACGGCCTTCGAGAAACTCCCCGCCGGCACGGTCGCGACACTGCTGAAGCCTGAGAACAAGAAGGCGCTCACCGGCGTCCTCACCTATCACGTCGTCGCCGGCCGGTTCTCCGCCGACGAGCTGATGCAGAAGGCGAGCGGCGGCGCGTTCACGCTGAAAACCGTTCAGGGCGGCACGCTCACGGTCGAGAAGGCGTCCGACAGCGCCCTGTCGGTTGTCGACTCCAAGGGCAACAAGGCGAACATCACCATTTCGAACGTCCTGCAGTCCAATGGCGTGATCCATGTGATCGACGGCGTGCTGCTGCCGAGCTGACCCACCGCAAATCTCAACCACGATAGATGAAACTCGAAAATAGGGAATTGAGGCTATGAAGACGACCATCTTTGCACTGAGCTTAGCGGCAGTCTCCGCGATGGCCAGCGCCAGCGGAGCCAGCGCAACCTATTACAGCAATGGCGATTATTTCCGTCCGTCGTTCAAGACCATCGAAGAATCCACCACCACATACCGGATCGACCGCCGTCGTATCGAGTCGCCGAATTATCGGTGGTACAAGGGCGACAATTGGCACAAGCGCTCATGGTACGGCAATCGCGGCTGGTGCAATAAGCATCCCAATAGCTGGCGGTGCGAACGCGACTAGAGCGGGATGAGGAAAAGTGGGAACCGGTTTTCCGCTCGTCAGCCCGCTCTAGACTAAGGAGATAGATCACTGTTCATGATTTTGGATTGAGTTCAATCCAAAATCATCGTGATCTAGTTGCAATGCAAAGCGGAAATTTTGCAGAAACTTAACATTTGCGGCCCGTTTCTGGGCCGCTTTCTTTCTGCCATCGACGCCGGAAATCGACCCTACTGAAGGTGCTTGAGCGCCGGGACCGGAACCGGAACGGCGGCGATAAGCTCGCGCGTATAGGCCTGTTGCGGCGCCTCGAACACGGCGCGGCGCGGTCCATATTCGACGATCCGTCCCGCGTTCATCACGGCGACCGTATGCGACATGCGCTCCACGACGGCCATGTCATGGGAGATGAACAGATAGGCCAGCCCTTCCATCTCCTGCAATTCCAGCATCAGATCGAGCACCTTGGCGCGCACAGACACATCGAGCGCGGCGACGCTCTCATCGGCGACGATCAGTTTCGGTTTTAGCGCAAGGGCGCGGGCAATGCAGATCCTTTGCCGCTGGCCGCCGGAAAACTCATGCGGGTAGCGCGATGCCACGTCGGGCAGGAGACCGACGCGGCGCAGCAGTTCGGCGACGCGGTCCGCGTGCTCGGCCTTGCTGCCGATGCGGTGGATAAGCAAGGGCTCGGCAATGGCGGCGCCGACCGTCATGCGCGGGTCGAGCGAGGCGTAGGGGTCCTGAAAGATCATCTGCGCCAGGCGGCGGATCGGCCGCATCGCCTTCGGGCCGTGATCGCCGACCGCATGGCCGTCGATCACCACCGAACCGGAAAACGGAATGAGGCCGAGCACCGCCTTCCCCGTCGAGGATTTGCCCGAGCCGCTTTCGCCGACCAGACCCAGCGTCTTGCCCGCCGCGATCTCGAAGGAGACGGCGTCGACGGCGGCCCGGTCATCGCCGCGCCGGAACCAGCCCGATCCCGTCCCATAGCTCACCGTGAGATCGCGCACCGTCAGGATCGGCCGCTCCGCCTCTCGCCGGAGCGGCGCCCGCGTCTCGCCTGTAATACGCGGCGGCCCATCCGTCCCCGCACGGGCGCCGATCCGAGGCACCGCCGCGATCAGCTCGCGCGTATGCGGCGCCTGCGGCCGCTCGAACACGTCTACGGCGGGGCCGATCTCGATGACGCGCCCGGCCTGCATCACCGCGACGCGATCGGCCATTTCGGCGACCACGCCCATATCGTGGGTGATCAGCAGGATCGACGTGCCGAACTCGGTCTTCAGTTCGCGCATCAGCTTGAGGATCTGCGCCTGCACCGTCACGTCCAGGGCGGTCGTCGGCTCGTCGGCGATCAGCACCTTCGGCCGGCAGGAGAGCGCCATGCCGATCATGACCCGCTGCCGCATGCCGCCCGAAAGCTCGTGCGGATATTGGCCCAGCCTGCGCACCGGCTCGGTGATGTGAACGGCATCCAGCATCTGGATAGCCCGCGCACGGGCGGCGCCTTCGTCG
This sequence comes from uncultured Alphaproteobacteria bacterium, assembly GCA_963842775.1. GTDB lineage: Bacteria > Pseudomonadota > Alphaproteobacteria > Rhizobiales > Rhodomicrobiaceae > R-RK-3. Next base: position 538,867 of record CAWJHQ010000005.1, read on the forward strand.
ATGAACTGATGCGTCTTGATGGCTTCGATCAGCTGCTTGCCGATGGACATCACCGGATTGAGCGAGGTCATCGGCTCCTGGAAGATCATGGCGATATCGCCGCCGCGCACCTGGCGCATCGCCCGGTCCGACAGCCGGGTGAGCTCCGATCCGGCAAGCGTGATCGTGCCCGAGACGACGCGCAGCGAGGCTCTCGCCAACAGCCGCATGATCGACAGGGCCGTCAGCGATTTGCCCGAACCGGACTCGCCCGCAAGACAGAGCGTCTCGCCGCTCAGCAGGTCGAAGCTCACGCCGCCCAGCACCCGTTTGGCGCCCCGGTCGGTCAGCGCATCGACGGTCAGGTCCTTGACCGATAAGATCGGATGCGAGGTCAACAGGGCTCCGGCCGGTCCGGTCACGAAAAGACGACCCTCGGGAAGTAGTAGGAGACAACCCAATTGGGCATGTCGACGATTTCGGAGATCCGCAAGTCGGCGCAGACCGAGCAGAGCATGTAGGCGTCGACCGGGCGTAGGCCGTGCTCGGCGCAAAGCAGATCGATCATCCGCGCGACCGCCTCGCGGGCGCCGGTCAGCAGATCGGGGCCGATGCCGGTCGTGACCTCGTAGCCGTCGACGTCGAGATGCCGGGTCACCGGTCCTGGCGTCGTGAAGCGCGGCGAGGCCAGATTGGCGCCCTTCACCAGTTCCAGCGTGGCGGTGACGTTCATCTGGCTTTCGATGGCCGTGCCGCAGACCTCGCCGTCGCCCTGCGCGGCGTGCGTGTCGCCGATGGAGAACAGCGCGCCCTCCACCTCGACGGGCAGATAGAGCGTGACGCCGGACGCGATGTCGCGAATGTCCATGTTCCCGCCGACCCGGCGCGGCGGCACGATGGAATGCAGGCCCGCCTCGGCCGGGGCAAGGCCGATCGTGCCGGCGAACGGCTTCAGCGGAACCTTGCCGCCAGGGCCGAAAAGCGCCGGCTCCATGCTCGCCGGATCATATTTCCAGATATGCAGCGCCGGTTCCGTGAACTGGTCGGCGAGCAGGCCGAATCCGGGGATGTTGGCGGTCCAGCCGACGCCGGAGGGCGTGAATTCGCGGATGGTCACCTTCAGCGCGTCGCCCGGCATGGCGCCTTCGACATAGACCGGCCCCGTCACCGGATTGACCCTGCCGAAATCGAGGTCGACGACGTTCTGCAGCGTTGAAGAAGCGTCGAGCTGTCCGCCGGAGGCATCGGTGCACTCGAAATGGATCGTGGCCCCCGGCTTGGCGGTGAGCGCGGGCGCAAAATCCCGGTTCCAGCCGAAATGATGGTTCGCGCGATGGATGGTGTAGTCGCAGGCCACGCACATGATGCGGTGTCTCCCTTGAGGCGTTCGTTCTTCTGAGTTTGCGGCACCCCCTCACCCGGCCGCCTTCGGCGTCCGCCCTCTCCCGCGAGGGGAGAGGGCAAAAAGTGGTGGTTGCCGCGATCTCCGCTAGCCCTCTCCCTTGATGGGAGAGGGCGGCGCGACAGCGCCGGGTGAGGGTGAGCCGCGCGCACAGCCCTCGCTACTTCTTGATGAAGATCGCGTCGTAATTGATGACGCGCGCCGGGTCGATATAGATGTTGGCCGGCCCGCCCATGCGCTTCGACTTGGCGACGACGCGCCGCTCGTTGAAGATCGGAATCCATGGGGCATCGGTCATGATGTCCGTGAATATCCCTTTCCAGACCGCGGCGCGCTCGTCCTTCTTGGCGGGATCGGACATGGAATCCGCGGCGACCGCGCGCTTATCTATCGCTTCGTTGCAATACCAGGCCCAGTTCCAGCCGCCCTGTATGGCGCTGGCGCAGCCGAGGATAGGTCCGTAGAAATTGGACGGATCGGGAAAGTCGGCGATCCACCCCATGCCGCCCGACCAGATCATCGGGGCCTCGCCTTTCGTCCCGCCCGCTGCGATCACATTGGGATTGGCGAGCGCCTTGAGTTCTGCCTTGACGCCGATAGCCGCGAGATCCTGCTGGATGGCCTGCGCGATACGCGGATTCGGGTCCGTATTGGAGGCGTAAAGCACCGTTTCGAAGCCGTCCTTCAGGCCCGCTTCGGCGAGCAGCGCCTTGGCCTTGGCGACGTCATAAGGCGTAGCCCTTATAGGCCGTGTTATAGCCGGGCATCAGCGGCGGCAGAGGCTGGTTCGCCGGAGTGGCGCGGCCGTTGACGATGCGGGTGATGCGCTCCTTGTTGATGGCCATATTGAGGGCCTGACGCACTTTCACATTGTCGAGCGGCTTCACTTGCGTGTTCAGCGTCACATAGCCGGTTTGCAGCTGTTCGCCGTCCACGATCATGTCGGCCGCGTCCGGTCCGCTCTTCATTTCCAGGAACTTGGCGGGCGGGATGCCGTCGCCGGCGATATCCACTTCGCCCTTTTGCAGCCGCAACAGCGCAACCAGCGGTTCCTGGCCGATTTCAACCGTGAACCCGTCGACCTTCGGCGTGTCCTTGATGTAGTAATTGGGGTTCTTCTCGAAGACGACCTTCTGGCCGATCACCCATTCCTTCAGGGTGAAGGCGCCCGAACCGACGGGCTTCTTGCCGAAATCGGCGCCTGCCGCTTCGACCGCTTCCTTCGGCACGACGGAGGCGAAATTGATCGCCATCACATGCAGGAAGGTCGCGTCGGGGCGGGACAGCTTGAAGACCACCGTGGAGGCGTCCGGCGTCTCGATGCCGGAGAGGGTCTCGGCCTTGCCGCCCGACAGATCGTCAAAGCCGGCGATCGCGCCGAAGAAGCCGGCGCCTGGGCCTTGCGTCTTCGGGTTGATGGCGCGTTCGATGGAGTATTTCACGTCGGCGGCGACCACTTCGCGGCCATTGGAGAATTTGACGCCCTTGCGGAGCTTGAACGTGTAGGTCAGCCCATCCGACGCGACATTGTAGCTCTCGGCCAGCGAGGGAACGATGTCCGCCGTGCCGGGCGTATAGTCCACCAGGCGGGAGAACAGGCTCTTGATCATCGACCAGTTCTGCCAGTCATAGCCGATGGCCGGATCGAGCGTGGCGATATCGTCCTTATAGGTGACGGTGACCATGCTGCCCGCCGCCAATGCGGGCAGCGGCGACAGGGCGACCAGCCCCGCCAATGCGGTTCGCTTCAGCCAGTTTTTCGACATTTTACATCCCCTTCTTCAGCAAATTAGCGGGCGCGGATGCGCGGATCGATGAACGGCGCGATGAGGTCGGCGATCAGATTTCCCGAGACGATGGCAAAGGCGGACACCAGCGTGACGCCCATGATGATCGGCAGGTCCACCTGCTGGATCGCCTGCCAGACGAGCTGGCCGATGCCGGGCCAGCCATAGACGGCCTCGACCACCACCACGCCGCTCATGAACTGGCCGATATCGATGCCGATCATGGCGATGATCGGCAGAAGCGCGTTGGGCAGCGCGTGGCGCAGGATGACGCGGCGCTCGGAGATGCCCTTGGCGCGGGCGGTGCGCACATAGTCCTGGTTCAGCACGTCGATCATCGCCGAGCGCACCATGCGGGCGTACCAGCCCGCGCCCAGCACGCCGAGCGTGACGGCGGGCAGCACCACATGGCTGAAGGTGCCGAAGCCGGACATCGGAAACCATCCGAGCATCAGCGCGAACACATAGAGCAGCAGCAGCGCGACGACGAATTGCGGCGCCGAGACGCCGACGAAGCACATGGTCATCACGAGGCGGTCGATGGGGCCGCCGCGGTTGATCGCGGCGATGATGCCGAACAAGAGGCCGAGCGCGACTTCGACGGCGATGCCCGCCGCCATCAGCATCAGCGTCGCGGGCAGGCGCGCCATGATCAGGGTGATGACTTCGGTTTTCTGCGTGTAGGAGCGGCCGAGATCGCCATGCGCGAGATTGCTCACGATAATTCAGAAACTGGACGGCCAGCGGCTGGTCGAGGCCGAGTTCGTGGCGGATATTCGCCACCGTCTGCGGCGTCGCCGAGCGGCCTGCGAGCATGCACGGCCGGATCGGCGGGCAGCAGATAGAGCAGCACGAAGGTGATCGCCGCGACGCCGAAGAGGATCAGCACGGATCCGGCCAGGCGGCGGGCGATCAGCTGGAGCATGTCACATCCTCCCGCGCTGGGTCGGGTCGAGAATATCGCGCAGCGCATCGCCGAGCAGGTTGAAGGACAGCGCCGTCAGCAGGATGGCGATGCCGGGGAAGAACACCAGCCAGGGCGCGGCCGAGAAGAAGCTCTGGCTCTCGAAGATGATGTTGCCCCAGGAGGGCTGCGGCGGCTGCACGCCGATGCCGAGGAAGGACAGGGTCGCCTCCAGCAGCACGGTCGTGGCGATGCCGAGCGTGCCCCAGACGATCGCGGTCGGCATCAGATGCGGCAGGATGTGCTGCAGGATGATGCGGCTGTGGCTCGCCCCGAGCGATCGCTCGGCCAGGATGAACTCGCGCTCCACCAGGCCGCGCGTCTCGGTATAGACGATGCGCGCGACCTGCACCCAGTTGACCATGGCGATCACCATGGCGACGATCCACAGGCTCGGCCGGAACAGCGCCGCCAGCACGATGGCGAGCAGCAGCGCGGGGAAGGCCATCATCAGGTCGGTGAAGCGCATCATGGCGTTGCCGATCGCGCCGCGCAGATAGCCGGCCGTCATGCCGACGAAGAGGCCGATGGCCACCGCCGTGCCGTTCGCGACGAGCCCGATGATCAGCGAGGTGCGCGCGCCGTAGAGGAGGCGCGAGAGGAGATCGCGGCCAAGCGTGTCCGTGCCCAGCAGATAGGTGGCGTCCGGGGGGATCGGCGCGCCTTCCAGCGTCAGCCCGTCGAAAAGCTGCTCATTCGGGGAAAACGGCGCGAGGAGCGGAGCCGCGAGGGCGCATATCAGCACGACCGAAACCACAGCGAGGCCGAATAGAGCCGATGGACGCCGGGCAATTTCGCCGAGCAGCACCATCAGCCCGCCTCCGGCATCGGAATGACACCGGCGAGGATTTCGGCGGCGCTTTGCTCCATGGTGATGCGCCGTCCCATCGCCGCGATGCGCAGGCAGCGATAGGCGGCGTCCTCGTCGAGGCAATATGTTTCCATGATCGCCCGGACGGCGCCATGGACCAGCGGGCGCAGACGGATGCGCTCCTCCAGCAGGGCGAGCCGGGCAGCGCTCTCGACCCGATGGCCGTGCACGGACGCAGCCAACACCAGCGCCGGATAAATCGCGGATGCGACGACCGGCTTCGACAGGATGGCGCTGGCGCCGCAATCCAGCGCCCATGCCACCCGGCCCGGCGCTTCCGATTGCAGCAGCGCGACGACAGGCATCGGCGCCGCTCCACTCGCCCAAGGGAGCAGGCCGTTCCAGCCCTGATCGGCGTCGATCAGCACGACATCCGCGGGCGTTCGCCCGAGGTCGAGCGGCTCCCATTGCACATGCACCGTCAGCCCGAGAAGGCCGAGCTGGCGCACCATCCGCTCGATGCCGTCATCAAGCCGATGCAGGATCACCGCGCGCCATCCGATGAGGTCGGCGAGCTGTGTCATGACACCACCTTCAGATTGGTTCTGCCGCCGGGCGCGCGGGCCGCGGTAAGATAGGGATCGGCCGCCATGGCGGGCCGCGAGGCGACGACGTCGAACGCTCCGTCGGGCGTGATCCGGCCGAGATGGAAGGGCAGCGCAGCATGATTGGTACGCGGATCGACGCGCAGTCCACCGTGCGGCGTGTCGAAAGCGCGCCGGTGCACGGCGCTTTTCACCAGGCCAGGCTCGTCGGTTCCGGCGCTCAGGACCGCTTCGGCGAGCATATGCACAGCGGTATAGGCGCCCTCGAAAAATGCTGAAACGCGGCGGCTGGGACCATAGACGGCCGCAACCCGCGACTTGAAGGCAAGGTTGGCGGGTGTGTCGAGACTGTCGAAATAGCTGGCCGTGGAAAAATGTCCGGCCACCATCTCGGGCCCGATTTCGCTCAGCTCGCATTCCGTCAGATCGCAGCTCACGACGGGGCGCGCTCCGGGCCGGAAGGCCGGATTGCGCTCACCGAGGGCGTGATAGGCACGCAGGAAGGCATAAGAGGCTGGTCCGATCAGGTTGTTGAGGATGAAATCGGGCCGCCGTTGCTCGATGTCGCCGATCAACCGCTCGACGTCGGTTTCGTCCAGCGGCAAATAGCGCTCACCGACCACTTCACCACCGGCTTCCAGAAGCAAATCCCGGGCCAGCCGGTTCATCTCCCAGCCCCAGACGTAATTGGCGCCGATCAGGAAAGCCCGCTTACCCTGGCGCGGCAGCAGATAATCGAACAGGGGCAACAGATGCTGGTTCGGGCAGGCGCCGGTATAGATGACGTTCTCATTGGCCTCGAACCCCTCATAGGGGCACATATACCAGAGCAGGCCGTCATGCTTTTCGACCAGCGGAATGACTTCCTTGCGGGCAGATGGAGGTGATGGTGCCGACGATCTGCCGGCAGCCTTCCTCGCGCAGCATCCGGCGCGCTTCGTCCAGATAGCGGCGCGGATCGCCTTGCGGGTCGGCGTGGAGCGTCTCGAATGCGACCGAGCCGGACGGCTTGGCGGCAAGCTCGGCCAAAGCGAGGTCAGCCCCGTCGCGACAGTCCCGCCCGATCGCGGCATAGGGGCCGCTGATGGAAAACAGGATGCCGATCTTGACGCGCTTTTCCATCGCTACCCTGCAACAAAAAACCCCACGACGCGAATTCCAGCCTGCTGGCGGGGCGTCATGGGGCCGTACTGCCCGGTGGCCTCGATGGCCAATGTCGGCGGCATCATTCTGCACACCGTTTAAGCGTGCATGATAAATAAGCAATTCACCTTCTGTCAACGGCCTATTAAGGCAGGTCACCCGTCCACGAAGGCTAAGGGCCGGGCCGGAGGCGTCTCCGGCTCGCCCGCGCCGAGGCCCTGCCTAAACGCCCCGCAGCTCCGCGCCATTGACGCCGGCACTATCGCCGACGCCGGAAAGCTCCGCCACCTGCTGCAGCATCGGAATGATATCTTCCACCCGGTTGGCGACGTGGAGGTTGACGTCCATCGACGCGCTGATGAAGCCACGTTCGCGCATCTGATCGAACAGCCGCAGCAGCGGGTCCCAATAATCGTCGATATTGGCGATGAGAACCGGCTTGCGGTGATGGCCGAGCTGCACCCATGTCATCTGCTCGACCAGTTCTTCCAGCGTGCCCACACCGCCTGGCAGGGCGACGAAGGCGTCGGAGCGCTCGAACATCAGCATTTTGCGCTCATGCAGCGACCGCACATCGATCAGTTCCTGCACATCCGCGAGCGGCACTTCATGCGGCGGCAGGTTGGGCGGCACGATCCCCGTCACATGTCCACCGGAAGCGAGCGCCGCTCTAGCGATTTCCCCCATCAATCCCACGCTGGCGCCGCCATAGACCAGCCCGATCCCCTGTTCGGCCATCGACCGGCCGAGCATTTTCGCCGCCTCCGCATAAATCGGCTTCACTCCACGTCCCGCGCCGCAATACACGCAAATGTTTTTTATGGTATTTTGTCTCATACGATTATCCAGCACTCCACAATTCGAGCCGTCAAATTTACCCATAGCAGGGGTTTGCCTTTCGCGCTCGCCCTTGGTTGAATATGGTGACCGGCGGCGGAATGTTATGGAACCCCGGTCTTGGCCGGGGCCGGGTTTTGTGATTAAAGAAGAGAGATGATTGAAAAGAGCCTTATTTCGCATGTACAAAATAAGTGCTGCTATAGGTGCGGATTGGTCCCGTTCACGCTATCCTGGCAACTAGAATTGCCACACATGCCCTCGGGGCAACAGCGCCAAACCATTGTGAGCGAGTAAGAGAAGGTTGAGGCCGATGCGGAAAGCCCGGGTGCTGTTCCTTCTATTGCTCCTGTTTGTCGGGGGTGCGTATGTAGGCCTGTATGGCCTGCGTTCGGGTTGGTTCGGTCCTTCCTCCAGTCCCGACTCGGACGTGGATGCCTCAGCCCCCGCATTGACGCCGGCCGCCGAGCCGAAATCCGCGGCGGCAAGGCCGAGCTTCGACATCGTGAGAGCCGAATCTGACGGTTCCGTGATCATGGCGGGACGTGCGGAGCCTGGGTGGACCGTGACTGTGGAAAGCGGGGGTAAGCCCGTCGGCCAGGCCGTGGCGGATCCGAATGGTGAATGGGTCATCGAGCCGACGCGGAAGCTTGCCAAAGGCGAGCACTCACTCGAATTGCGGGCTCAGAACGCGGACGGCGGGCGGACCCTGTTCTCCAAACAGCGGCTTGCGCTGTCGCTTTCGGATCCCAAACGGGATCAGCCTCTCGTCGCATTGACCGAGGAAGGCAAATCCACCCGTGTTCTGCAAATGCCGCCGCCTTCCAGCGAGCAGGCGGAACTATCGTCCCCGCAACGACACGCACCGGTCGAAGCCGCAGCGCTGAATGCCCCGGCTGCGCCCGCCCCGCAATCCGACAACGATGAGGCGGGAGGTGCGGGCCGCGTCGGCTTCGCCTCGGTTGATTATGAGGATGCAGGCGAGAAAAGCATGCTGCATATGAGCGGCCAGGCAGCGCCCGGCACGCGGGTCATTCTCTATGTCGACAATCAGTTTGCAGGCCTCGCGACCGCCGACGCGACCGGAAGCTGGAGCTTTTCGGGAAATAAGGTGCTGACTGGCGGGAATCATACCCTCCGCGCCGATCTCATCGACAAAGCGACGACGAAAGTGACCGCGCGCGCCGAAGTGAAATTCGATAGGGCGGCGCCCACGAGTATCGCCCTCGCCGACGAAGACAGAGCCAAGCTTGCCGGCATAGATAATGGTTCCTCGGCCGGCGTGCGCGCCGTGCGGCGGCAGGCAACGGCCTCGACTGAGCCGGAGGCGCCAACCTTAACCGACCGGAATGGTTCCGTCATCGTGGTGCGTAGCGGCGATACGTTGTGGCAGATCGCGCAGCGCCATTATGGCGACGGAGCAAAATACACTCAGATTTTCAGAAGTAATCGCAAACAGATCCGCGATCCCAATTGGATCTATCCAAGCCAGCGTTTCGAGCTGCCGCAATAATTTTGCCTGCACTCGTCGCCCGCTGACGCCGCTCAACTCGCGTGAACGAAATAGCCGCGATGTTTGGGGTGCTGCTTCAGCTTGGTATTAAGCCCGATGATGCTTTCCGACGAGCCCAGAGCGAGCGACCCGTCTGGAGCAAGCAGTCGCGTCATCCGGTTCAGCACATCCGCTTTGCGGTCCGCCTCGAAATAGATCAGCACGTTCCGGCAGAAAATCAGGTCGAAATTGCCCAAAGCGCCGTAATCGCTCAGCAGATTGAAATGCCGGTAGTCGACCCGGGAGCGGATCATTTCCTTCAACTGCCACATATCGCCGACTTGATCGAAATAGCGCAGCAGCTGCGCGGTGCTCAGCCCTCGCTGCACTTCGAATTGGCTATATACCGCCTTTTTGGCCTTCGCGAGCACGGCCTCCGACAGATCGGTGGCGACGATTTCCACGCGCCAGCCGGCCAGACGTGCGCCGAATTCGTCGAGGATCATCGAAATTGAATAGGGCTCCTGCCCGGTCGACGACGCGGCGCACCAGATGCGCAGCCGCTTCTGCGCCGCCCGCGCGGCGATCATTTCCGGGAGGATCAACTCCCGCAAAAGGTCGAATGGCACGCGATCGCGGAAAAAATAGGTTTCGTTGATGGTCATCGCCTGGACGACCTCTTGAGCCAGAGACGGCATTCTTCCCTGCTCAAGCACCCGAACCAGCTCTCCGAGCTCCACCAATCCGGCGCGGCGCATCACCGGCGTTACGCGGCTCTCCACGAGATAGCGCTTATCGGCGTCCAGGACGAGGCCGGACGCGCGGCGCAGATAGGCGCAGAATGAATCAAATGACCTGACCTTCTGTACCTCGCTTTCCCCCCGCTGCCCGGTCATGGATATCGGTCTTTCATTATCGTTGTGCGTTAGGCCAATGATCGGATGACCAAGAAACGGGTTGCGAGGAAGGCAGGCCCTAATTCTGGAACGTGAACAGAGCCTCGATATCGAGAACAGGAATCAAGAGCTTGCCGACCCGATAAAGGCCGGCGGTGAGCCGTGCGCGCTGGGGATGAAAATGCGACGGCACCGGAATTCGCGCCGATTTGGCCAGTGAGAGCACATCGCCGACCTGATCGACGATGAGCGCGAAATTCTCGCCCCGATATTCGATGCCGATGGCTAGTGCGTTCTGGATGGTCGCGTCCGCGGCCATATGCAGGCGCCTGCGCAAGCTCACGGCCGTTACGATCTTGCCGCGCAGATTGACGAGGCCCGCAATGTCTCCGGAGCTCAACGGCACGGACGTCACGGACGCAATACGGAAGATCGTATGCGTGTTCTCGACGGGAAGGCCAAAAATTTCGCCGCTGACGAACACGGTAAAATAGCTGCCCTCTTCATCCCCGGCAAAGGCGATTTCGTCGCTTCGCGATGCAACTGCACTCATGCGGCCAGCTCCTTGGAAGTATCGTTCGCATCTTGCGCCGCGAGGATCGAAGCGAGGGTGCCGAGCAGTGTTTGACGGTCGAGTTTGCTGAGATTGCGCGTCATGCGGTCTTCGACGGGAAGGCCGAGCACGGCATGTGACGGCATTTCATAGAGCCGGAAGATCGGGAAGTCGGGCCTCGCCAGCGTCTCGCGGAGATGTTGCGAAAGGTTCTTGCCGCCCGCGGTTTCCATATCCGCGTCGATCATGATCGCGTCGATGTCCTTGCGGTACTCGATGATCTCCTGCATCTCGCTTGCGGATTGGGCGGTGATCACGACATAGCCGGCGCTCGCGAGCATGGGCTTCAGAGTATCGCGGAAGAACAGATCGTCATCGACGAGCAGAATGTTTTTGCTCTCCTGCTGGTAGACGCTCGAATAGGCCGCTTGCAGGTAGTAGGTGACGTCAATCAGTTCGACGGCCTTGCCCTTGATCTCCGCTGACCCGACCATGTCGTCGGTAAAGCTCTGCAACTGGACGTCGAGATTGTCCTCGACGATGTCGATGATCTCGTCGACCAGCAGCCCGATCGTATGATTGTTCGCGGTGATCACCAGGACCGGGTGCGGCTTGCTGCCGATGTCCTGCATCGGCGAAGTGGGCAGCAATGGCATCAGCCTGCCCTGATGCAGCATGACGAACCGTCCGTCCGATTTCTGGATCCGGTCGGGCGCGACCATCTCGATGCGGGCGAGCAGCGAGAGCGGCAATACTTTCGGCAGCCCGTCGCCGGCACGGAACAGCACCAGGCGCGTGCGGTCGCTGGCGTTCGAGGCATCCTTGCCCGCATCGCGCTTCTTCTCGGTGGATTTTTCGATGCCGAGCTGTGTGCCGATACCGCCCGGATCGAGAATGAGAACCACCGAGCCATCGCCGAGAATGGTCTGGCCCGAGAAGATTTTCAGGTGCGCCAATGAAGCATTGAGCGGCTTGACGACGATTTCCTGCACGTCGAGCACCGCATCGACACGCGCACCGAAGAACTCCGCGCCAATGCGGATGATGACCACAAGCTGCTCCTCCGCATCTTGGTCCACGGGCATTTCCAGACCGAGTATCGCGCCGAGATCTATGACCGGAATGACCTCGTCACGCAGTTTCAGGACCAGCGCCTCCTGCACCTTTTCGATGACATGGCGGGAGTTGCTGCCGAGACCGACCGCCTCCACCACGGCATGCTGCGGCAGCGCGAAACGCTGATCGCCGACACGCACGATCAGCGCCGGTGCGATGGCCAGCGTCAGCGGAATTTTCAGCGAGAAGCGGCTGCCGCGCCCTGGCGTCGTGGACAGCGTGACCGACCCGCCGATCGACTCGATGTTCGAGCGGACCACATCCATGCCGACGCCGCGTCCGGAAACGCTCGTCACCTTGGCGGCGGTCGAAAAACCCGGCGCGAAGATGAACCGGCAAAGCTCCTCCATGCCCATCTGCGCGACTTGCTCTTGCGTCGCCAGGCGGTTCGCAATCGCCTTTTCCCTGATCTTGTCCAGGTTCAGCCCGCGCCCATCGTCCGAAATGTCGATATTGATCTGCCCCGCCTCATGCGACGCGGAAACACGGATTTCGCCGAATTCCGGCTTTCCGGCCGCAACGCGGTCTTCCGGCGTCTCGATGCCGTGATCGGCGCAGTTGCGGATCAGGTGGGTCAGCGGATCGCGGAGCACCTCGATGAGTTGCCGGTCGAGTTCGGTATCGGCGCCCTCCGTCACCAGGTCGATTTTCTTATGCAATTCGGAGGAGAGCTCGCGCATCAGTCGCGGCAGGCTGGAGTACAGGCGTCCGACGGGTTGCATGCGGGCGCGCATCACCGCGTCCTGCAAATCGGTCGTCAGGCCCGATAGCCTTTGCAATGGCGGCTTGATCGCGTCGTTCTCGCGGTTGCGGGTGATTTCCAGGAGCTGGTTGCGGTTCAGCACCAATTCCGATACGAGCTGCATGATGCGCTCGATCGTGTCCACGGCGACGCGGATGGTCTCGCCGCCCCGCGCGGCGCTTTGGCCGCCGCCGGACTGCTGGCCACGCGCAGAACGTTCGGCCTTTTGCCCATGTTCACCATTCTCGCGATGCGCTTTCGACTTGGTGGCGGGAGGCGGCATGACCGGAGGCGCGTGCTTTTCTTCAGCCGCCGCCTCCATCACCGCGTCCTGCTCCGGTTCGGGCTCGACGATCGGGGCAGGCTCCGTCTCAACCGGCAACGGTTCCCCGCCGGCGTTCATATTCGCGGCGACATTCGCTTCCAGTTCGGCGATGAGCTGGGAATCGTCGCCGTCACCCTCTGCACCGAGCACTTCAATTTCGGCGAGAATCGCTTTGATGCGGTCGATGGCGGCCAGAATGAGCGAAACCGTCTTCTGTGTGGGCGGCAATCCATCCCGCAGATCGCCGATCAGCGTCTCCGCCGAATGCGCAACGGCCTGCAACCGGTCGAGGCCGAGAAAGCTCGACGTGCCCTTGATCGTATGGACCAGCCGGAAGATGCCCGACACCAAGGACGCATCGGTGGGGTCGCGCTCGAATTGCACGAGCTGCGTTTCGATGCCCTCCAGATGCTCGCCGGACTCGGTCAGAAATTCGCTTAGAAGTTCATCCATGGACAGCGCTCTTGATTATCAGCCAACGTTCTTATGCTGTGAATGGGTGGCCATGAGGCGGTCGGCCATGTGCTGTGGCCGCTCCAATGGCGGTGCGTAGCCGTGATTTACGAGATCGGCGGTCCGGTCGAGCACTGCACGCAGGTCGGCGGAGTACTGTTCACAGATCTCCGTGATCGCATCGGGCTCGATGCTGCCGTCCGGCATGCGATGCGTGAAGATGACTTCGATGCTGCTCAAGACGATCCTGTCGAGCAATTCGATCATCGACTCGAAATCCGTACGGAAATTTTTGTCGAGGCCGTCGTAAATGCGCAACGTTTCCGCGCTTCCGGGAAGCGGCGAATTCCTGAAATATTCCGTGTAGCTAACCGGCTTCCATTGCCAAATATCGTCGATCATTTCAGGCAGGAGAATCGGAAGATTCTCGATCATCAACAATATCTCATTGAAATGATTCAGATAATCGTTGGCGATCCCCGACGCCGGATTGACCAAAGCCGCCGCCTGCGCTTCGAGCGAGAAATTCATGCCTAACTCCGATCGGTCACGAGAACGGCCGTCATGGGCGGAATTGAGCCAGGGATCATGCTGTGAGAGTCCGCCGCGTTAGTAAAAATCCGTGTTCACTCAAATTGATACTCGCAAACTCCTAAGAATCAGTTTTCAAGTTGTGTCGATGGGCAGATACCCGTTTTAGTTGCTGTGGTCTTTGCGAGTTCCCCGCTCTGTCATCACCGCGTCGTTTCAGAAATCACCAAGTATTTGTTGCGCAAGTTCCATCGATCACAAATTAATCTCGCGCAGCTGAAGGTCCTGGCACCTCGGCAACGCCGAGGATCGCAAAGGATCTGACATATGCCCTTCCCGAGATTGACCTGGGCAGGCCTGTTGATTGCAACCCTTGGCTGGGGATTTCTGCTGTCTTACCCGCTGCTTGCGCCCACCGTGATCTCCTCATCAGGTGGCGCGGAGATCCGCGACCCGGCACGTTTCATTCTTGTTTTTGGCGAGAATGCCGTGATGACGGGCCTTGCCATCGCGGTTCTTGGGGCACTGGAACGCGCATTGCGCCTGCTCGGCCGCATCGCGGGAGGTGCGGGGCAGATGCGGGCTCAATCGAAGCCGGGCATGCCCTCAATGGCCTCGGCTCCCGCTCACCCCACGACCATCGCGACGATGCCGGCGCATCGCATATGCTGATGCCGCAACGTTCAGCCAGTGATGTCGTGACGCGCGGCGCGCTCAACGGTCGGGATTACGTCCTGTTCAGGGATGGTTCGGTTGTCGTTGAAACGCTGCTTGGCGCCAGGCGCTTCCCCTCCATCACCGAAGCGCAGGAATTTATCGGCGCGAATTAAGCGCGGTCCGAAAATGCCTGCCCGCGAAGGCGTGGATGGACCCATCCGGATTCCATGCGAACGGATCGGGCCTTAATCCGTGGCGGCCAGCGCGTTCGCCACTTCCTGGAAGGCATTGACGCTTTGCGGGTCTTGCGGATGCTGCTTCATGCTTTCGAACAGCCTGGGCACCAGCTCGATGGCTCTGTCGAGTTCCGGGTCGACACCGCGATGATAGCCGCCCATGAGCCGCAGATCGCGCGTATCCTCATATCGCGCGATCAGCGCACGTAGCTTCAGCACGAGCCCGCGCTCTTCCGGCGACCATACATGATCGGCGAGGCGGGACACCGAGCTCATGATGTTGACGGCCGGATAGCGTCCCTGATCGGCGGTCGCCCGGTCGAGCACGATATGCCCGTCAAGCGTGCCGCGTATGTTGTCCGCCACCGGCTCATTATGGTCGTCGCCGTCGACGAGGACGGAGAAGATCGCGGTGATCGATCCGGAGCCCTCCTCGCCCGGCCCGGCCCGCTCCAGAAGCTTGGGCAGTTCGCTGAACACGCTTGGCGTATAACCGCGGGCCACGGGCGGTTCACCCGCAGCCAGCGCCACGTCGCGGGCAGCATGGGCAAAGCGCGTTACCGAGTCGATGATCAGCAGGACGTTCTCGCCCTGATCGCGGAAATATTCCGCAACCGACATCGCGGTCTTCGGGGCGAGCCGGCGCATCATCGGGCTTTCATCGCCGGTCGATACAATGGCGATGGCGCGATGGCGTTCCGCGCCAAGCGACTCTTCGAGAAACTCCCTCACTTCGCGTCCGCGTTCCCCGACCAGCGCCAGGATCGACTTGTCGAAGCCGCGCGCACGGGCGAGCATGCCGAGCAAGGTCGACTTGCCGATGCCCGATCCCGCGAAAATGCCGATACGCTGGCCCGCGCATAGCGGGGTGAACAGGTCGATGACGCGAACGCCCGTCTTGATCGGCGTGTTGACGCGCTTCCGCCGCATCGGAGCGGGCGGCTCGCGTTCGGTCGAGATGGCAATGGCGCCGGCCGGCAGCGGACCCGCACCGTCGATCGGCTGACCGAGCGCGTTGAGTATCCGCCCCTTCCAGCCGGAATGAGGGCTGATGGTGATCGGGCCTTTCCGCCATGCGGTGGTCCCAAGCCCGGCATCGACGACGGCCTCGAAGGCCTTGATGGTCGCGCCGGTTTCGTCGATGCGGACGACCTCTCCAAGCTGGGATTTGACGCCGGATACCAGGCTGACGCTTTCGCCCAGCTTGACGAAATGTGAGAGGCCCGAGACGCGGCAATAGCCAGGCGTCACTGCCGTTACCACGCCGCCCACACGCATACTCGGCACGACAGCCGCGGAGGCAACCACTGCTTCAAGCGTCTCAAGCGCGTTGCGCGGTTTGCGCGTGTCCCGTGGCCGGTCTGTCATGATATAAGCCTTAAATCGGACCAGCGACTTTATATATGCCCGTCGCCCCGGCCGTCAGAGCCGGGGCCTATTCACCTGGAACATCGGCAGTGCATTCGGCTGTGTGATTGGATCCCGGCTCGCCGCTACGGCGTCCGGGACGACATAAATGCGCGATCCGAATCCTATTTTACGCAGGACGCTTCTAGGCGTCGGCTCAGGCGCTCGGGCCGAGCTCGCGAATGGCGGTCCTCAGCGTGCCGTCGGCGGTATCCATCGCACCGCTGAGCGCGTCGAATGACCGGTGCACGTCGATGAGACGGGTGATCTCCATCACCGGATTGACGTTGCCCCGCTCCGTGTAGCCCTGCAGCACGCCGACATTGGAGAAATCGAGCGCAGGCACGGCCGGGCGGTCAGGAATGACGCCGGAATTTTCGGCGCGCGTCAGCTTGGCGTCCTCCTCGATCCGGTGGAGACCGATCGCGCCGAGCTGCTGGCCGTTCTGCGTGATGGTGCCGTCACGGCTGATCTGCGGCACGCCGCCGGCCGGATTGAGAACGATCGGCGCGCCGCCGACATCGAGAACGGAATGACCGCTCAGCGTCTGCACATCGCCATTCGGGCTCATCATCATGCGGCCGTCGCGCGTATAGACCTGTTTGCCGCCGACGTCGATCGACAGCCAGACATCGCCCTGGACTGCGACGTCAAACGGATCATCGGTGCGTACGATGTCGCCGGTGTTGCGTGACAGATAGGTGCTGCCCGCCGAAGAAAACGCCACCGGGTTGGTCGGAACGCGAGAGAGCACGGTCTCGAACTTCACTTCTTCGGCGCGGAAACCCGCCGTCGAGGCATTGGCGACGTTGTGAGCTATGGTTTCCAGCCGCTGCTGAAGTGCGATTTGTCCGGAAAGGCCCACATATATGCCGCCTTGCATCGTTCAATTCCCTCCGAGCCGCAAATTCTGAATGCTGGCGAGCAAATCGCCGCTTACGCCCATCGTGATCGGACCGCCAATCAAAATCGACGCGCCGCTGAAGGCGGGTTGTGCCCGGTTCACCTCCCACATGCTGGTGAAGCGGGTGATGAGTTTCTTCAGCTTTTCCGGATCCTTGAGGTCTTCCACATCGAGGCGCTTCGCGAACATCGCGGCCTGCTTATCGATGTCCAACGCGCCGGTCGCTTCGGAAAAGCCGAGCATCGTTTGCGTGACTTTCAGCAGGGCGGGATCGGCAAGCAGCCCCAGGATACTGTCGACGGTGGGAGCCTTGCGCTCAAAATAGAGGGCAAGACGGACGCCCTCGTCTTCGGCGCCGACATCCTCTTCCAGCGTCTGACGGTAAAATTTATCGACGGTCCCTTGCTGCGTGCGCTCGAACGCGGTCGTGGTCGAACCATAGCGCTGGAAATTGAACGCCTCGGCGAATTCGCGGTAGCGGCGGTCGGAAAGGCTGTTGGCGAAGCTGTCGGACTTGTCGGTGCCCTCTTCCAGGACCTTGCGCATGAAGGCCTTGGCGTAGGCCATGTCCTCCAGGCCAAATGCCTTCATCGCGTAACGATAGAGGCGATCATCGGACATGAAATCATCGATGGATTTCGCCTTGCCGATGTTCTTGAGGTAGTACTCCGTCTGCCGCGACACGTCGGGCTTGTCCGCCACGCGGTCGATGCGACCGCGGCAGATTTTCGGAAACTATCTTGTAACTGGCCGTTGCCGTAAGCACGGTCGTGTCCTCTCGCAGCTCTGTTTGATCTATTTCCGCCCCGGGGCTTATCCGAAGCTGATCCCTTCAGCATGAGGCCCGTTCGCTTACAAAGCCTTAATAAGCTCCGTGCAAGGATGCTCTCGCTAAAACTTCCAGTTGAGTATCGAGTACAAGGGGGAGCGCCGCGTGACGATTGTGTTCGGCCTCGTCTTCACACTTGCCTGCATCGGGGGCAGCTTCTGGGCTATGGGCGGAAATCTCATGGTCCTCATGCAGCCCTTTGAATATGTGATCATTCTAGGGTCGGGCATCGGCGCGTTCATCGTCGCGAACCCGATGAAGGTGATCAAGGATACGGGCAAGGCGACCATAGAAGCCATCAAAGGCGCCGTGCCCAAGAATCGCGAATATATCGAGGTTCTTGGTTTGTTGTATTCCATTCTTCGCGAGATGAAAGGTCGATCTCGTAACGAAGTCGAGGAACATTTCGACAAACCGAACGAGTCTCTAATATTTAAGAAGTATCCAACAGTTCTGTACAACAAAGAGCTCACGATCTTCATTTGCGATTATTGCCGCCTCATCATCATGGGGAACGCAAGAACGCATGAGATCGAATCCCTTATGGATGAGGAAATCGAAACCTTGCGCGCCGACAAGCTGAAGGCCTACCACGCGATGACGGGACTCTCCGACGGTTTGCCGGCGCTCGGCATCGTCGCGGCGGTGCTCGGCGTGATCAAGGCGATGGGCGCGCTGAACGAAGCGCCGGAAGTGCTGGGCAAGCTGATCGGCGCCGCGCTCGTCGGCACCTTTGCGGGCGTGCTGTTTTCCTACGGCATCTTCACGCCGCTGGCGACCAAGATCAAGATCACCCGCGAGAAGAAGATGCGGCTCTACATTATGACCAAACAAACCTTGCTGGCCTTCATGAACGGGGCCATGCCGCAAGTGGCGCTGGAATATGGCCGCAAGACCATCTCCGCTTATGAGCGGCCGACGATCGATCAGGTCGAGGAGGAGACGATCGGCGGAGGCAGCGAAAAGGCTGCCGCCTGATATCCGAGCGGTCGCCGGGCTTGCCGGCTGCCGCGTAAATACCGAATTAAGAACCCGGCCGCCCCGGCGGCCCTTATGCGCTGGTGAATGAAATGGCCAATGAATCTGCTGCGAAGTCGCTTCCCGACCATCCGGAGGGGCTTGCTCAGTCCTTGGAGGAACTCGCCGCCGCGTTCGGCGCAAGACCGGAGTCCAGCGACAGAGCATCGCAAGGCGCGTCATCGGAATCGGCGAACTCGCCCAACATGGACCTGATCATGCGCATTCCCGTGACGGTGCAGATCGTGCTCGGGACAGCGACCATGCCGGTCGCCAATCTCGCCAAGCTGGGCCGCGGCGCGGTCGTGCCGCTGGACCGGCGTGTCGGCGAACCGGTCGACGTCGTCGTCAACGGCAAAGTCGTGGCGCGCGGCGAAGTGGTGGTGACCGACGAAGACAATTCCCGCTTCGGCATCTCGCTGACCGAGGTGCTGGGCAACCCCGGTTTCTGATCTGCTCGCCGTCCTGTTTCGCCGGTGAAACCCAGCCCGGCCATGTTTGCGTAAGGCTTTCGCCGCTGACGAACCGCAAGCATGAGCGCACATGGCCGAACAGGGCGATAAAGACAGCAAAACCGAAGACGCGACCGAAAAGAAGATCAGGGACGCCGTCGACGAAGGCAACGTCCCCGCCTCGCGCGAAGCCGCGACGCTTGCTTCGTTCATCGCCGTCTTCCTCGCCGTCAGCTTCATGTTCGGCGAAAATGTCGTTCACCTGCGGAATTCGCTGATCCGCTTCATCGACGATCCGGGCGGCTGGCGGCTGGAAAGCGGCGCCGATGCCGTCGCTGTCTTCCATCTCCTCGCCATCGATGCCGCCCGCCTGCTCCTTCCGGTGATATTGCTGCTGGTGGCTGCCGGTGTCGGGGCCGCCGTGCTGCAGAATCCGCCGCAACTCGTCACCAAGCGAATTGCGCCGGACCTGTCGCGCATCTCCCTCCAAAAAGGCTGGGGGCGCCTGTTCAGCCTTCGCGGCCTGGTCGAGTTCGGCAAATCCGCGTTCAAGCTGACAGCCGTCGCGATCGTCGGGTTTCTCGTCCTCAAGGCGACGCAATCGGAGGTGCTGGCGTCCATGTTCATGGACCCGGCGATCCTCCCGGCGCTCGTGCAGCGCGTGCTTCTGCGCATCGTCGGCTGGGTGGCGCTGCTGACCCTCGCGCTCGTGGTCGCGGATCTCTTCTGGTCCCGCTTCAGCTGGCGCAAGGAATTGCGCATGACGAAGCAGGAGGTGAAGGACGAATTCAAGCAGGCTGAAGGCGACCCGCATATCAAGGGGCGGATCAAAGCTCTCGCGCGCGAACGCACGCGCCGCCGCATGATGGCTGAAGTGCCTCGCGCGACTTTGGTCGTCGTCAACCCCACCCATTATGCCGTCGCAATGCGCTACGTCCGCGAGGAAGGCGGCGCGCCGCTTGTGCTGGCAAAGGGCCAGGACCTCATCGCCCTGAAAATCCGCGAAATTGCTGAAAATCACGACATCCCGATCATCGAAGACAAGCCTCTCGCAAGGTCCCTGTACGACAGTGTTGAAGTCGATAAGCTTATTCCTCCGCAGTTCTACAAAGCTGTGGCCGAGCTTATATTCTTTCTACACACACGAAAAACTCGAAAATACACGGGCGGGACGAAGAGTTAGAAGATGCTGAAGCAGTGTCGCCAATATCATGACGAGCGCGAAATGGCGCTTGCTCTCGCCCTGAAGGAAGTCGCGGCCGAACTCCGGCTCATCGACGCGGTCGACCTCGTCGCATTCATCCGCACCGGGCAGTTCGGCAATGTCCGCAGCCTGGTGAACGCCTCCACGGAGATGTATTTCAAGCCGGGAACGATGTCCTTCGCGGATTCCGGCGACGTCAGCCTCAATTGGACCGGTGAGCCGTCGGTCGTGCTGAACATGCAGTTCCATCACCGCAGAGTGGACGTGTTCTTCCGGCTGCTGCTGGAGAGCGAACAGGCCGGCGTCGAGATCGAATACATCACCTTCAGCGGCAAATCGCCCGACCCGGCGGAAGATACGCGGCATCTGATCGATGCCATCGCCGATGCGCGCTTCGCGCTCGCCGTCTGTCGCCATGAGCCGGCTGTTAAATCCACAACTCGCATATAGAGCATTTTCCAGCAAAGGTGGGTACCGGTTTGCGTCGCGAAAATGCGACCAAACAGGGAGATAGAGCCCCGGGCAGATTCAATCGGAATGGAAAAGGCTTAGCGCGCCGACTGTGGTGCCGCGCGGACGCATCGCCGAGCAACTTTACGTGGGCCGGTCACGACAGGGTCGACTTTCACCCTTATATCGTCAAAAAGGAAAGCGAAACGCCGCGTTCGGCGAAGTGACATGGTTCGCAGTGAGGGGCTCTCGTCCGATGCCAAACTTTTTCCGCCGGCAAATTCGTGACGTCAGACATCGTCTTTATCTTCGCTCATCAGCCTAAGCAATATAAGAAGCTTCGCGCCGGCCTAGCCCTTAATAAGCTGATGACGGAATATGATTTCACCACCGTGCTGGATATTGGAAGCGGAGGCGGCGAACATTCAGCTATTCTCGCCGCTGCGGGAAAGCAGGTAACAGCAATAGACTATGGAAGTTCGTATTACTTTAGAAACGCTCAATCAAATATTAAAGTTACGATCGCGGATTTCATGAGTTTTGAATTTCCGGATAAGTTTGATTGCGTCTGGTGTTCCCACGTTTTGGAGCATCAGTTGAACGTTCAAAATTTTCTTCTTAAGGTTCGGGACGCGCTTACCGAGAATGGCATCTTGGCCATCACAGTCCCGCCGCTGAAGCATAAGATTGCTGGGGGCCATGTTTCGCTGTGGAACGGCGGCTTGATGCTTTACCGGCTGGTGCTTGCAGGCTTTGACTGCAAGGAGGCAAAAATTCTTCGCTATGGCAATAATATAAGCGTTATTCTTAGAAAACATGAAGTCGATGTGCTGGGTGAGATTGAATATGATAGAGGCGATATTCGCAAAATCCGAAAATTTCTGCCTCCCGGCCTGAATTACGAGACGCGCGACAAAGTCGATGATCCTTTCGACGGTAATATTCTAAGGCACAATTGGTAGTTCCGGCGTAAGGCGCTCGGGGTAGCTTGCAAAACACGCGTCAAAATATTGGCGCTTCGGCTCCTCCACCATTTTCGGAATTTGCGGTCTGTCCAGGACGCGATCATCGCGCCTGACGCGTATGGCTGCTCCTGCCTGATTGCCAATCTTTACGTGCATTGACCGCGAATGAAGCACGCTTCGCGCGCAAGCCTGGGGCAAGATTGCCGTGTTAACCAATAGAGTAATCAGAAGGTTAGCACCATGTCGTCAATTCATCTATTCGGGCTGGCTTCACAGCACAATAACTGGCTGTCAACGCGCCAGACGCTGCTGGCCGGCAATATCGCGAATATCAACACACCGGCATACAAGGCGCTCGATCTGCAGCCGTTCGATGCGGTGCTCGAATCCACCAAACTGCAATTGACCGTCAGCGAACAGGGCCACATGGCGCCCGACCTGAGCGGCGACCGCCGCGACGAGTGATGCCGAGGGCGAGTTGGGCTGGGAGGTTTTCCATTCCGGCAGCAATGTCAGCGTCGAGCAGGAACTCATCAAGGCTGGCGAGGTCAATCGCGCCTATTCGCTGAACACCAATGTCGTCAAGGCCTTCCATAGAATGCTCCTGGCCAGCTCGAAGACGGGGGCATAGACGATGCTCGATCCGCTCCAGCTTGCCTCCAAAATCGCGGCCTCCGGTCTCGAAGCGCAGTCTAACCGCATGCGCGTCGTCTCGGAAAATCTCGCCAATCATGAATCCACCGGCAAGACGCCCGGCTCCAATCCCTATACCCGCAAGACCATCAGCTTCGACACGAGGCTGGACGACATGCTCGGCGTCAATCTGGTGAAAGTCGACCGCATCGGCATCGATAAGACACCCTACCCGATGGATTTCGCGCCAAGCCACCCGGCGGCGGACGCGAACGGCTATGTCAAGCATCCCAATGTGAACATGCTGGTTGAACTCGCCGACATGCGTGAGGCCAACCGCTCCTACGAGGCCAATCTCCAGGTCATCAAGCAGGCGCGGGAATTGATTTCGATGACCATAGACATGCTGCGGGCATCCTGATGATCGACCAGATTTCTTCAATCGCCACCGCGCTGCCGCGCACCGAGGGAGCGTCCCCCGCCTTCATGAATGCGGTGGAACGGGCAGCGCCCACAGGGTCCACGCCCGACGATTTCAGCGGCATGATCACGCAGATGATCACGGAAACCGCCGAGGCGCTGCACAAGGCCGAAAGCACATCCGTGGCCGCCATCCAGGGACAGGCATCCGTTCAGAACGTCGTCGAAAGCGTGATGAACGCCGAACAGATGCTGCAAGCCGCCATCGCGGTGCGGGACAAGGTGACGGCCGCCTATCTCGAACTCAGCCGTATGCAGATATAGGGAACGCGTCATGAGATCCTTGTCCATCGCAGCGACGGGCATGAATGCCCAGCAGCTGAATGTCGATGTCATCGCGAACAATATCGCGAACATCAACACCACCTCCTATAAGCGCGCGCGCGGCGAATTCACCGACCTGCTCTATCAGGTCGAGCGCGCCGCAGGCGTGCCGAACCGCGGCGGCCAGGACTCGATTCCCGAGGGCGCGCGTGTCGGCCTGGGCGTCCGCACTGCCGCCGTGCGGTATCTCCATATGCAGGGTGCGCTCGCGCAGACCGGCAACAAGCTCGACGTGGCATTGAACGGCCGCGGCTTCTTCCAGGTCCAGGGCGCGGACGGCGAGCCGCTCTACACCCGCGCCGGGTCGTTCAACAAGAATGAGAACGGCGAAATCGTCACCGTCGACGGCAATGTCGTGCAGCCCGCCATGGTCATTCCGACCGATGCGACGGAAGTCGTGATCAACGAGACGGGCCAGGTTTTCGTGCGCATCGGCAACCAGGCCGAGCTCACGGAAGTCGGCCAGTTCACCATTGCCAATTTCATCAATGAAGCCGGTCTCGATCCGATCGGCGGCAATCTCTACCGCGAGAGCACGGCCTCCGGGACCGCCAATCTGGGCGTTGCGGGCGATGTCGGCTTCGCGACGCTGCATCAGGGCTATCTGGAAAGCTCCAATGTCGATCCGGTGAAAGAAATCACCGAGCTGATACAGGCCCAGCGCCATTACGAGATGAATTCCAAGGTCATCCAGACCGCCGACAGCATGTACGGCACGATGACCAGCATCCGTTAGGCGTTTCGGATTTGAGCGGCAATCGCGTCCGGCTCCCCGAGGGATCGGATGCGCAAGGCATCGGCGCCAGCGTGAGTGCCGCATAAATGGAGACAAGCCATGTATGACCAGGGCCATTATCGGCTCGCGAGCACTCTTGCCGCCACTTTGGCAATGTGCGCGAGCATGGCTGGAACGGCCGCCGCCCAGACCCAGCAACTGCCGGTGCCGAAGATCACCATCTATCCCGGCGATGTCATCGGCGGCGAACTCCTGACCCTCAAAAGTTTCGGCACGCGCGCGGAGCCTGGGCCGGTGGTGCAAACGGCCGAAGCTCTGATCGGCAAGGTGGCGCGCCGGACGTTGATCGCGGGCAAGCCCGTACCGCTGACATATGTGCGCGACCGGGAGGTCGTGCAGAAGGGCAAGCCGGTGCGGGTGGTCTTTACGTCCGGCGGGCTGACGATTTCAGGCATGGCTGTGCCGTTGCAGGCCGGCGGCGTCGGCGATGTGCTCAGCCTGAGGAATACCGATAGCGGTACGGTGATCAAGGGCGTCGTGGAGGCGGACGGCACGATCAGGGTCGCGGGACCATGATGCGTTCCCTGCCGCTCGCTGTGTCCTTGTGCCTGTTCTGCGCCGGAGCCCAAGCAGCCGAGCTTGAAACCGTGCCGAATGGCGGCGGGGGCGGCGTGGGCATTGGAGGAGGCGCAGGCGTCGGCGTTGGAGTAGGCGTAAACGCGCCGTCGGAGTCTCCGGGCTATGGCTGGCCCAGCGCCCGTCTCGGCGCTCCAACCCGCATCAAGGACATCGTGTCGGTGGGCGGCGTGCGGTCGAACCAGCTTGTCGGCTACGGCCTGCTGATCGGCCTGAATGGGACCGGCGACAGCTTGCGGAATTCGCCATTCACCGAGCAATCGCTGCAATCGATGCTCGACCGCATGGGCGTCAATGTCCGCAAGGTTTCGCCCCGGACGCGCAACGTCGCGGCCGTTATCGTCACGGCGGAACTTCCGGCCTTCATCGGGCGGGGCTCGCGGATCGACGTCACCGTCTCCTCGCTTGGCGACGCCACATCGCTGGTCGGCGGCTCGCTGATCATGACGCCGCTCGCCGGGCCGGATAATGAGATCTATGCCGTGGCGCAAGGGCCCGTCGCCGTGTCCGGCTTCACCGCCGGCGGCGCGGCAGAAACGCTGACGCAGAATGTGCCGACATCGGCCCGCATCCCCAATGGCGCGCATGTCGAACGCGAGCCGCCCAGCCGCTTCTCCGAGGAGCGCAATCTGACGCTCGAATTGCGCAATCCGGATTTCGCCACGGCCGTGCGCATCACCGATGCGATCAATGCCTACACACTCGGGCGGCACGGCTTCCGGTCGGCGCAGGAGCGCGATCTGCGCACGGTCTCGGTGATCACGCCGCGCAATCTCGGACCGGCGCGGTTTCTCGCCGAGATCGGCGATCTGCTCATCCAGCCGGATTCGCCTGCCCGCGTCGTCATCGACGAACGCACAGGCACGATCGTGATCGGCAACGACGTGCATGTGTCCACGGTGGCTGTCGCGCATGGCAGCCTGACCGTGCGCGTCACGGAAACGCCGCAGGTTTCCCAGCCCACGCCCTTCTCCGAAGGCGGCGAAACCGTCGTCACGCCGCAGACGATGGTTACCGCCGATCAGGCCGGCGGCAAGGTCGCCATCGTCGAAGGGCCTAACCTGCAAACGCTGGTGGGTGGCCTGAACAGGATGGGGCTGAAGCCCGCGAGCATCATCGCCATTCTCCAGGCGATCAAAACGGCGGGCGCGTTGCAAGCAGATTTGGTGGTTCAATGATGTACCGCTTACCCAAACGTTTTAACGATTGTCTTCAGGCTCGCTTCGCACTTGCCGGTGCGCTCATTGCCGCAAGCTCCGTGCTGGCGCCTGTCGCGGCGCAGCAAGCCTGGACGGCTTCGGTCGAGACGCAAGCCGAAACCGCATATCGGGCGATCAATGCCCGGTCCTTCGCCAAGCCGAAAACGGCCGTCCGTGGGGTCCGGCGGAAGGGTGCCGCGGCGGCGCCAATCCACACCGCCACCATCATCCCCGACCTGCCGGCACGCAAAATGACGGTGCCGGCTGAAGCCGTCGGCGCAGACAAGCCCGCAGCCGACGTCGTGGCGTCCGATGCCCCGAAAGCGCAGCCGCAAACCGAAGCGGAGGCGTTTCCGGAAACGCCGGCCGGCAAGCGGAACGGTCTTGCCGACGTCCTGACCACCCAGGTTCTCAGCGAGGAGCAGGAGGCCGTCGCACCCGCCATTTCGGCAGAGCCGAAGCCCGCGCAGCAGACCACCGGCGACCAATATTGCAGCGCCATCGCCAATGCCGCCGCCGACGCGCGTTTCGCATGGCAGAAGCAGACGCTGCTCGAAACCGAAAAGAAGGTCGAGAAGAGCGTCGAGGAGCTGAACGCCAAAATCCTGGAGTATCAAAAATGGATGGCGCGGCGCGATGAGTTCTCACGCAAAGCGCAAGCCTCCATCACCGACATTTACGCCAAGATGAAGCCCGACGCCGCAGCGCAGCAATTGTCGGCGCTCGACGAGGAGACGGCGGCGGCGGTCCTCATCAAGCTCAGCCCTAAAATCTCCAGCGCGCTGATGGCTGAAATGGACGCCAAAAAGGCCGCCCGGCTGACGGCCATCATTGCCGGCTCCTCGAAGGGGCCGAAGGGCAAGCCGCCCGCCACGCCGCCCAGCGGGGGCACATGATCAGACGAATGCTCCTGATAGTCCCGCTCGCAATGCTGGCCGGCTCGGGCTGCGCCTCCAGTCTCAGCCAGATCGGCAAGGAACCGCCGCTGACGCCGGTCGGCTCAGGTGTGAACCATCCGAATGTGCCGGTCAGAGCCGATCCGACGCCCCGCCCGACCTATCGGCGCGGCAATTCGCTCTGGCAGGATGCGAGCGCCGATCTGTTCCGCGATCCCCGCGCGGCACGCGTCGGCGATCTGGTGACGGTCAAAATCGTGATCAAGGACAAGGCCAAGCTCGACAATAATTCCAAGCGCTCGCGCAAATCCGACGGCAGTCTGGATGCCAGTTTCAGCTACGACATCAGCGCCGCCGCAACCAAGCAGCACCTGCTGGCCACCGGCTCCGGCTCATTCAAGCCCGAGGTCAAGGCCAACACGTCGACCGACAGCGAAGGCGAAATCGAGCGGTCCGAGAGCATCAATCTGCTCGTCGCCGCCGTCGTCACCGATGTGCTGCCGAACGGCAATCTGGTGATCGGCGGCACGCAGGAAGTGCGCGTCAATTACGAGATGCGCTTGCTGAGCGTCGCGGGGATCGTCAGGCCACGCGACATTTCCACCGACAATTCCGTGTCCTATGACAGGATCGCCGAAGCGCGCATTTCCTACGGCGGCAGCGGCAGGATCACCGAGATTCAGCAGCCGGCATGGGGTCAGCAGCTCATCGACGCCATTGCGCCCTATTGAAGTGGGGGTGAAGCGCAATGGCTAAGGAGGGAAAAGAAGAAGCGAAAAAAAAAGCCAGCGGCGGCATTTCCGTGCTCGGCATTCTCATCATAACGCTTTTGGGAGCCGGTGCCGGAGGGTTCTTCGGAATGCAGGTTCCCAGCCTGACCAAGACCGGACCCGACAAGCCGAAGGCTGCAGCTCCGGCGGAGCATGAGCAAAAGCCGCCGCCGACATCGCTCGTGCAGGCGCTGCCGCCCATCACCACCAATCTCGCCCAGCCCGCCACGACGTGGATCAGGATCGAATCCTCCGTGGTGATCAACGCGGATATGGGGCCGGACGCAAACGTCATCACGGCGAGAATGTCCGAGGACATCATCGGCTATCTCAGGACCCTGTCCATCGACCAGATCGAAGGCCCGAGCGGCTTCCAGCATCTGCGCGAGGACCTCAACGACCGCGTGCGGGTGCGCAGCGAAGGCAAGGTCCTGGAACTGATCATCCAGAGCCTGATCCTCGAATGAGCAATGCTCGCCGCGAAATGCCGGGTGCTTCTCGGACCGCGCCGCGATGGCTCGCCTTT
This sequence comes from uncultured Alphaproteobacteria bacterium, assembly GCA_963842775.1. Lineage (GTDB taxonomy): Bacteria > Pseudomonadota > Alphaproteobacteria > Rhizobiales > Rhodomicrobiaceae > R-RK-3. The sequence goes on from CAWJHQ010000005.1 coordinate 566,824, forward strand.
GGCCTGGCGCTGGCGCTACTGGCGTCGATTGCGATCCTCATTGCCTTCAGCACCCAGGCATCGGCACAGGTGCCCAGCCTTCAGTCCCTCATCCCCCAGGGAGACGGCACGGCTTCCGGCCGTGTGGTCCAGCTCATCGCCCTGGTCACGGTGCTGTCGGTCGCGCCGGGTCTGCTCATCATGGTGACGTGTTTCACCCGCTTCGTGATCGCATTGTCGTTTCTGCGCGCCGGGCTGGGCCTCCAGACGACGCCCGCCAATCTGGTTCTCGTCAGCCTGGCGCTGTTCATGACCTTCTATGTCATGGGGCCCAGTTTCGATAAGGCCTGGGAAGAAGGGGTAAAGCCGCTTTTAGAGAACAAGATCAAGGAGGATGAGGCCTATACGCGCATCACCTCGCCTTTCAAATCCTTCATGCGCATCCATGTCCGCGAGAAGGATTTGCGGCTGTTCGAGGATCTGGCGGGCGTTCAGCCGCCGCCGCAGGACACGCCCGCCGAAATCGAGCTGCGCGTGCTGATCCCCGCTTTCATGATCTCCGAATTGCGGCGCGGCTTCGAAATCGGCTTCCTTATCACGCTGCCGTTCCTGGTCATCGACATGATCGTGGCGACGCTGACCATGTCGATGGGCATGATGATGCTGCCCCCCACAATTCTTTCACTGCCGTTCAAGATCCTTTTCTTTATCTTAATAGACGGCTGGAATCTGCTCATTGGTGGATTGATTCGGTCCTTCTTGTAAAAACATCCGAATCCGTTTTAGCTCATGTCAATCACGTTCGTATATTCGAACGTCAAAGGACGTTTGGCATTTAACTCCGTCCCAGTTGGCAGATTAGGACCGGTAAGCCGGGCCTAATGGCATGATGCCGCTCTGTCACACCGGCCGATCCGGTATGTCCCGCAAGCAATCGAAATCCTCCGAAGGGACATCTCAGTATGACGAGTCTTTTGACGAATACGGCGGCCCGCACCGCCTTGCAGACCCTGACCATGACGAACCGGAACCTGGAAAAGACCCAGGTCCACGTCTCCACCGGCTATCGCGTCGGCACCGCCCAGGACAATGCGGCCTATTGGTCCATCGCGACCACGATGCGCTCCGACAATGCCGCGCTTTCGACCGTGCAGGACGCCCTTGGCCTCGGTTCGGCCACGGTGGACGTCGCCTACAATACGACGGAGAGCTCAATCAAAATCGTCAGCGAGATCAAGAAGAAGCTCGTTGCCGCACGCGAACCGGGCGTTGATAAGGCGAAGATCCAGAGCGAGATCACCGAATTGCAGAACACGCTGCAGAGCGTCGCCGACGCTTCGGTGTTCTCCGGCGAAAACTGGCTTTCGGTGAATTCCGGCGTCACCGGATATAATGCGAGCAAGCAGATCGTCGCCTCGTTCACCCGCACCGCCGGGGTGATATCGATCGGTACGATCACCATCAACACGGCGAACATCAAGCTGTATGACGCCGATACCACCGGCGTCGGCATTCTGGACGGCAGCCGCGCCAGCAACGGCGCCCTGAGCACCACCGGTACTTTCGCCCTCTCGACCATGACCATCGCGGCGCTGACCGACAGCACCGCGGACGTCACGACGCTGAACAGCTACATAGCGGGCGCCGATGCGGCGATTTCCGCGATGACCACGGCGGCGTCGACGCTCGGCGCGGTGAAGTCCCGCATCGACATCCAAAAGGACTTCGTCGCCGCGCTCACGGATGCGATCGAGCGGGGCATCGGCCAGCTTGTCGATGCCGATATGAACGAGGAGTCGACGAGGCTGCAGGCACTCCAGGTGCAGGCTCAGCTCGGCATTCAGGCGCTCAGTATCGCCAACCAGTCGAGCCAGAACATCCTCGCTCTGTTCCAGTAGCCATCCGGCCGATCACCAGCTTTCAGAACGCGCTCCCGTAAAACGGAGCGCGTTTTTTTGTGCGTTCTCTGTCGGCCGTGGCATTTGCAGCCACTTAGGGTATTTCGATAGTTGCCATTCCGATGCGGCGTATTTACGTGATGTTCACTGGGAATGCTGAGCGCACTGCAGAGTATCATTCTAGGGACAGGTTAATTTTGGCGCATGCAAAAAGCCGTCATTAACCCTTATAAACTCTGCATCTCCTACATGTACTTGTACTCTGTCCTATTTAAACTCGGATCATGCCTAGTGTGATTCATATTTACATAATCATACCTTAGAGATCTACTTTCAAATCCCGCGCGCCTCGGTTAGCTTCCGGCCATGGCAGATCGGCACCCCAACATGATCAGGTGTCGTAGGCATGAAGCCGCGCTGCCATACCGGCCGATCCGGTATGTCCCCGTATCAACCCCGTAACGCGTAGGGACATTCCAAATATGACAAGCCTTCTCACCAACATGGCCGCCCGGACCGCTCTGCAGACCTTGACGCAGACGAACCGCAATATGGACATTACCCAGAGCCGCATTGCGACCGGACAGCGTGTTTCATCGGCGCAGGACAATGCGGCCTATTGGTCCATCGCGACCACGATGCGTTCGGACAATGCCGCACTTTCGACCGTGCAGGACGCCCTCGGCCTCGGTTCGGCCACCGTGGACGTCGCCTACAACGCGATCCAAAGCTCGATCGATGTGGTCAGCGAGATCAAGAAGAAGCTCGTTGCCGCTCGTGAACCCGGCGTCGATAAGGCGAAGATCCAGAGCGAAATCACCGAATTGCAGAACACGCTGCAGAGCGTGGCCGATGCTTCGGTGTTCTCTGGCGAAAACTGGCTCTCGGTCAATTCCGGCGTCACCGGCTACAATGCCAGCAAGCAGATCGTCGCCTCGTTCACCCGCACCGCAGGTGCAGTGTCGATCGGCACGATCACGGTCGAATACGGCGAACATCAAGCTGTATGATAGCGACACGACCGGCGTCGGTATTCTGGACGGCAGCCGTGCCAGCACCGGCGCTCTGAGCACCACCGGCACGTTCGCCCTGTCGACCCTGACCATCGCGGCGCTGACCGACAGCACCGCAGACGTCACGACGCTGAACGGCTACATCGCGGGCGCCGACGCGGCGATCGCCTCCATGACCACCGCCGCTTCGACGCTTGGCGCCGTGAAGTCTCGTATCGACATTCAGAAGGACTTCATCTCGGGCCTGATGGATGCGATCGAGAACGGTATCGGCCAGCTTGTCGATGCCGACATGAACGAAGAGTCAACGAGACTGCAGGCGCTGCAGGTTCAGGCACAGCTTGGCATTCAGGCCCTGAGCATCGCCAACCAGTCGAGCCAGAACATCCTCGCGCTCTTCAGGTAGACCCTGGCTTCTCATAAGACCATAAGCGGACGCGCTCCCCATAAAGGAGCGCGTCCTGCTTCGCAATTCCCGCGCAAGGTTATTGCCCGACTATCGGCTCGACAATTTTCGATTGTCTCGGGGGATTTGCATGGCAGTGCAGGAACAGTTGGAGCGGCTGGGAACCAGCCTGCTCAATCTTGGCGCACGCCGTCTGTTGGCCTTGGCGTTTGTGGGCATTACTGTATTCGCCGCGGTCGCTTTCGGCAGCTACTATCTGAGCCGTCCGGTGCTCGAGCCGCTTTATGTCGGACTGACCCAGCAGGATGCGACGCGGATGGGCGGCGTTCTGCGCGAGGCCGGAATTCCATTCGATATCGCCGCCGACGGGACGCAGCTCCTGGTGCCCTACGGTCATACGGCGCAGGCGCGGATGCTGCTCGCCGAGCGCGGCCTGCCCTCGAGCGCCAATGCCGGCTATGAGCTGTTCGACAAGCTGGGGCCGGTGGGCCTCACATCATTCATGCAGGACATCACCCGCGTGCGGGCGCTGGAAGGCGAGATTGCCCGGACGATTCAGACCATGAAAGGCATCAAGGCCGCCCGCGTGCATATCGTGCTACCCGACGAAGGATCGTTTCGGCGGAACCGTCAGATGCCTTCGGCTTCCGTGATCGTGCGGACGGAAGGCGCCGGCTCCTTTACGGGCGCGGCCGCGCTGCGCCATCTGGTCGCCGCCGCCGTGCCGGCCTTGACGCCCGACCAGGTGACGGTGCTCGACACCAATGGCGCCGTTCTCGCGGCGGGCGGCGACAGTATGGATACCGCGCCTCACAAGATGGTGGAGCTGGAAAAGATCGTTTCCGAGGAATTAAAGGACAATGTGCGCAAGACGCTGATCCCCTATCTGGGAATGAACAATTTCGAGATCAGCGTCGCGGCGCGGCTGAACACCGACAAGCAGCAGATCAACGAGACGAAATATGATCCGGATTCGCGGGTCGAACGCTCCGTGCGCAGCGTGAAGGAGAACAGCAATTCGCAAAATGCCGGCAACAGCGCCAATGTCACGGTGGAGCAGAATGTCCCAGGCGAGACGACCGGAGCGCTGCCGGGCGACAGTTCCCGCACCCAGAAGGACCGCAAGGAAGAGCTGTCGAACTACGAGCTGAACACGAAAAAGACCTCCACCGTCAGCAGCGGCTACAAGATCGAGAACATGACCATCGCCGTGGTGGTGAACAAGCGGCAGCTGCTTGCATCGCTCGGCCAAAATCCGGCGCAGGAGGCGATCGACAAGCAGTTGAAGGAAGTCGAGAAGGTCGTCGAAACGGCGGCGGGCGTGAATGCGGCGCGAGGCGATCGGGTCACCGTCGCGGCGGTCGATTTCATCGTCGACACCGAGCGGCTGGAGCCGGTTCCCTCGGCCGGCATTGTCGATCTGCTGCTGCGGCAGATGGGGACATTCATAAATGCCGCCGGGATCGTCATCGCGGCCTTTCTCCTCGTCTGGTTCGGCTTGAAGCCGGCGATCCGCGCAATTCTCGAAGCGCCGCCGCCGATTGCTCAGCAAAATCAGGCGCCGCTCGCTTTGGAAGGCAGGACCGAACCAAGTGCTCCCGCTCTTGCGAGGGCCATGCCCGCCGAGCTGGATGACGACGAGTCCGAATATGTGAAGAAGCGCCGCACGCCAATGCAGCGGTTGGAGAAGATGGTCGACAAGGATGAACAGGCGGTCGCCGCGATGCTGAAACAGCTCATGCGGAATTGATGTGAATGGCAAGGATTTCCGCCGCGAAATTCATCACCGAGTTCGGTGCCGAAGGTAAGCCGAAGGAGACGCCCTATGTGTGGCCCACGCAGAAGCAAGCGCTGAATGCGGCGGCTGGGAACACTCGGGCGGCGCCTAGAACCGATGACGCCTATGAGCGCGGGGTGGCGGCCGGCAAAGCGGCGATCCTGGCGGAGATAGAGACAAGGGTGGAGGCCGAGCGGGTCTACTACAAGCAGCAGCTCGAACTCGAGCGCTTTACCTGGGCCAATCGGGAAGCCGAGAAGCTGGCCGAACAATTCGCCGTCGGCATTCGCGAAATAGAAACCAACGTTGCGAACATTACCGCCCGCATCCTCAAGCCGTTCCTGGCCGAAAGCGCGCACCGGCAGGCGATCGCCGAGCTGCTCGAGGCGCTGGAGATCCTGATCGGCAAAAATCAGGGCATGACGCTGGAGATCTTCGGGCCGGAAGATCTTTTGCAACTCATTCGTGAGAAATTGAGGGACCGCAATGTGGCGGCGCTGTTTTCCCCGGGAGACGATGTGGACGTGCGCGTGGTGGCGGGACAGACGATCTTGGAGACCAGTCTCGGCGCGTGGATGGATCAGTTGAGGAGAGAGTAAGCGTGGATCACAAGGACGGACCCCCGCCCGAAATCGTCATCATCCGCCGGGGCGGCCGGGGTCACGACGACGGTCATCATGGCGGCGCGTGGAAGATCGCCTACGCTGATTTCATGACTGCGATGATGGCGTTGTTTCTGGTCATGTGGCTCATCGGCGCCTCGGATGAGAAGACCATCGCCCAGGTCGCGAGCTATTTCAATCCGGTCCCGCTCACCGACCGCACGACGACGGAAAAGGGCGTCCAGGACTTGCAGCAGGGCGGCACCGGAAAGGACGAGGACAAGAAGCCCCCGAAAACGACGGAGCTTGAGGGCAATATGAGCCCGAAGAACGCGCTCGGTAAGCGGGAACCCACGGATGAGAGCCTGTTCGCCGATCCATATAACGTTCTGACCAAACTCGCGTCGAAGGCCGTCAAAGTGCCGTTGCCGGCCGGTAGCGGCGCGGTGCTCGCCAGGACGCCAACACCCGGGTCGCCGCCGGAGACGAGCCGTTCCGCGACCCTTTCGATCCGGATTTCCGCTACAACTCCACGACCGAGGACGCCAAGACCGGCGACATCAAGCCCAAATATGACCCTTCGACGGATGTCGGCGGTTCCGGGCAGCAAAGTGTCGCGGACGGCGCCGGTGAGCCCCAGGCCCAAACCGGCAAGCCCCGCACTCAGTCCGCCAAGCAGGAGATCGAGGCCAAGAAGGCCGAGAAGGCGGAACTGGCGGCGGCCGCCGAAAAATCACAGACCGGCAAGGATGGCGCCGCCGCTCCCAAGGAGAACGCGATCGAGGCAAAACAGATCGAGAGCGAACTGAAGAAGGCGATCGCCGAGGCGTCCCTCGCGAAGATCCCGGGAATTACCGTGGAACAAACCCCCGAGGGCGTGCTGATCAGCATAACCGATCAGCTGAATTTCGAGATGTTCACGGTTTCGTCGGCGGAGCCGCGGCCGGAACTGGTCGTGGTGATGGAAAAGCTGGGAAAGGCGTTGTCCACTCAGCCGGGCGGCGTGGTGATACGCGGCCATACGGATGGGCGGCCATTCCGCTCCAAGACCTATGACAATTGGCGGCTTTCGACCGCACGGGCGCAAATTGCCTATCACATGCTGGTCAGGGGCGGGGTGGATCAGCAGCGCGTCGAGCGGATCGAAGGCTATGCCGACCGCGCCCTGAAAGTGCCCGCCGACCCCAATGCGGCGCAGAATCGGCGCATCGAGATCCTGCTGAAGCCGGTGAAGACATGAGATCCGGCGCGTCAATCCTTTGCCTGGCGGTTGCGGCCCTGATCGCCGGTGCTCCGGCGGCCTGGAGCGCCGGCTCCGAGCATAAGGCTGACGCGCACGCAAAGGATGCGCCGGCCAAAGACGCGCACGCGAAAAAGGATAAGCCCGGCGCGCCCGAGCACGGTAAGGAGGCGCCGCCAGCGCGTACCGGCTGCTATTACAATCCGAATGCACCGTTGCAGCCCGTGGCCGGCGAACAGCCGGGGCATTCGGCGCCTGACGCACATGGCGGAAGCGGCAAAGCTGAGCACCCCGCCGCTCCGCCTCTCGCCGCGGAGCAGGCTAAAGCCGAGCATCCTCCCGCCGCGGAGCATCCCCCCGCGCCTGCGCAGCCGCACACTCCTGACGCGCATGGCGGGGAGGCTAAAGCCGAACATCCTGCCGCCGCCTCGGCTGAGCATGGCGGCGCGGCCCAGCCCCCTGCCGCCGAAGCCGCTCCCCCCGGAAACCCGGCCGTGCAGGCCGCCGCGTCCCCGCCGGCGGAACCCATCGTCAGGAAAGATGAAGCCGAACAGCCCTATATGCTGATCCGCACCCTTGAATCGGTGCAGGACAAAATCGCCAGCGGCAGCCGCGACGCGCATCTCTATCAGCGAGAACTCATCGCGGAGATCGCCAAGAAGCTGCCGCGCGTGACGGATGAGGAATGGAAGCAGCCGCGCAATTCGCGCGGGGCGATCATCTATGCGCTCAGCGGCGGCGATCCGGGCGTGCTGGCCAAACTTTTGAGCCTCAGCCCCGTGCCTTGCATCGACGACAATCTGGTCAAAGGCCTTCTGGACTATAGCCAGGGCCGCAATCCGGAAGCGTTGGCGCTATTGTCCAAAATCGATGCCCGGACGCTCGATCCGCGTGCCGGAGGCCATCTGGCGCTGGCCCAGGCGATGCTGGTCGCGACCGATGACCCCAAACGCGCCATTGCCTATCTCGATATGGCGCGTCTGCTGGCCCCGGGAACGCTGGTGGAGGAAGCGGCACTTCGCCGCGAGGCTGTTATCGCCGCGGGCGTGGAGGATCTGGACAAGTTCAAGCTGCTTACCTCGCAATATTTGCGGCGCTACCACAAATCCTTTTATGCGGGCGACTTCATCCGCCGTTTCGCAGTCGTGATGACGACGGGGAAATACGCCGAGAGCCCGGCGTTGTTTCAAGAGCTGGCGGAAACGCTCGATACGCTCGACAAGGAGCAGCAGAAGCTCGTCTATTCCGCCATTGCCGAGGCCGGGATCGTGCGCGGACGCGTGCAGATCACGCTGCTCGCGGCAAGGAAGCTCGCCGATCAGGCAAAAGACGACCCCAAACGCTCTGTGCAGGCAAGGCTCTATGAGTCGGCCGTGCTGCTCGTCACCGACGAATATGACCGCGCGGCCGCGCAGCTCAAGTCGATCGATCGTGCCGAGCTTGGGCCCCGTGATCAGCCGCTGCTGGACGCGGCGCTCACCGTTGCCAGCCGGTTGCGCGCCGCCCCGGAAGCCGCCGCATCGGATGCGCCGCCACCCCCGGTCAGCGCCGAGCAAGGCAAGGATGCTGAACTGTCACAATTGCCGGCTGTTGTCGGCAGAGCCAACAAGGCAATCGTCAGGGTCGACGAATTGCTCGACGGAGACAAGCGATGACGGGTCCCGGCGCAGTCATGCCACACGCTTCTTCGTTGCCGTCGCGATCCGCGGCAGCATTACCGAATTCCGCCGCTGCGGCCGAGATCGACGCCGCCAAGTCCGAGGCTTTTTCCGAGCTATTCGCGGCTGTCAACGGCGAGACGGAATTGCCCGGCGAGCGTGAACAGGATGCGGACGCCGTGCGGGATGAGAATGCGGGGCCAATAATGCCGCCGATTCCGATGTTCCCCGAAAAAACGCCGCAAGCCCGCTTTGCCGCGGAACTCACCGCGACGCTCCCGCCGGAATTCGTGCAAGGCGCTCTCCTATCCGCGCCGCCCGCGGCTGCCCCAGCAGCACCGGAAATGGTTGAGGTGCCGAAAGCGCCTTCTTCGTCCGCTTCGCCGGTCATTGGCAAGCCGCCGGTTCAGCCGCCTTTGGGTCGTGAAGCGGCGGAACCGGTTTCCTCCGCCCTGCCAGACGCCGCGCCGGAACAGGCGCCGGCTACGGCGTATATTCCGCCTGTCAGCGCGCCGGCAATCCCGATACGAGGGCCGCAAGAGCATATTGCCGCGAAAGCCTTGCCTCAGGAGGGCTCGTCAGTCGGCGAACCGACATCAACCCCGACGGCGACGGCAGACCCCTTGGTGGCGCGCGCCGAAACCGCAATTTCTGAAAATCGCTCCGGCCAGGATGGCGAGCGAGGCGATACGACGCGGAACGCCGCGGTGCTGAAGGAGGCCAAAGTATCGGTCGTCCTGCAGGAAACCCATTTCGCGCCGGCCCCGCAGCAATCTCCGGCCTTCCAGATCGCCAACCGGATCATTCATGACATCCAAGCCGATCCCGCTTTCGCCGCGCAGGCCGCCGAATTGCCGCAAGACGCTTCGTCGGCGCCGCTCAAGGTGCTGCATATCAAGCTTGATCCGCCCGAACTCGGGGCGCTGACCATCCGCATGTCGCTGAAGAATGACACGCTGCATCTGCAGATCGAGGCCAGCCGTCACGAGACCGCGAGACTGATCGAGCGCGATCATGACGCGCTTTCCGGAATGCTGCGCTCAGCCGGCTATAGCATTGACGGCCTTAGCGTGCAGGTCACCACCGGCGACCGGGGCAACGGTGCGCAGCAGTTCAGCGGCGGGAGCGGTTTCAATCAATCGGCCGGTCAGCATTTCGCTGAGCGGCAGCCGGAAGACAGCGCCTCGCGGCAGGCTTCGCAGCGTGCCCCCGCGCCAGAAAGAATTACGGAGAATGGCCGTGAAATCGAAACGCCTGGCGCGCCTGGGCGTCGTGGCGGCCCTGTCTATCTTTAGTGCCACCGTCGCAACAGCCGCACCGCCTGCCACGCAGAAACCTTGCGAAAAAGAGATGGCGCGTGCCTCGAAACAGCACGGCATTCCGCTGGGGATGCTTTACGCCGTCGGCCTGACGGAAACGGGCCGGGCCGGGTCGCTACAGCCTTATGCGCTCAATGTCGAGGGCCGCGCGTCTTACGGTCTTGATCTGCGGCAGGCCCTCAGTCTGTTCGATGCCGCACGCCGGACCGGGGCGAAGCTCATCGATCTCGGCTGCATGCAGATCAACCATTATTTCCACGCCGAGCACTTTGCCTCGGTCGAGGAGATGTTCGATCCGTCCAAAAATGTGGATTATGCCGCGCGCTTTCTCAAGCAACTCTATGCGCGCGAGGGCACGTGGACGATGGCGGTCGCCCGCTACAACGCCGGACCGCACAACAACCCCGCGCAGAAGCGCTATGTCTGCCGCGTCATAGCGAATATGGTCGCGACCGGTTTCGGCGAATGGACGCCCGATGCGCGGAGTTTCTGTTTGCCTTAGCCGGGATTTTTGCTTGGGCATCAACGCCCAGCCAAAGCTTTCAGCGCCTGGTCGATCAGCGTGTTGGCGATGACCATGCGGCGTGTCGCGCGTTCTCGCAGAGGCGCGGGTAGCCGGTCCGGGTGATTGCCACGTGCGAATTCGCGGCGGATGCAGCGTAATTCATTCGCGCTGAGGCGGGGGCGGAGGCGCAATTCCTCGGCGACGCCTTCAGCCTCGCTCGGGGCTCGCTGCTTGTCGGAAACCGCGCCGGCACGCGCTTCCGCATAGAGATAGGAGAGGCGGCCCGGCGAGAGGAAATTCCACGATCCGCAGGCCATCGCATTCAAGGTCGAGTCGAACTGTTCGATGTGCGCCGAATGGCCTAAGGGCGCATCGCGGGCGCCGCCGGCGGGCGGGCCGCAATCATCCGGCGCCACATCGCCCAGATCTTCCAGGACGGCCCGAAAACTCACAAGACGCAGCGGCTTTACGCCAAACATCACAACGCCTCAATGGGCGGGCCCGGCGCCTATAAATGAGCGTCGGGCTGGTGCGGCATGGCCCGGTTAATTCAGGACGCATGCCATCCGTGCGTACCGATCGCCTCTATGCCGCGTTCAGCACGCTGTCGATTTTTTCCTTCAACACGGGCGCGCTGAACGGCTTGACGAGATAGTTGCTGACGCCAGCTTTTTGCGCTGCGAGCACGTTTTCCGGCTTCGACTCCGCCGTCACGAGAATGAACGGTGTCTTCGCGGTGGCGTCATCGGCGCGGACATGCTTCAGCAGATCGAATCCGGTCATCGGCTCCATGTTCCAATCGGAGATGATGAGGCCATATTGCTTGCCCTTGATCTTCGCGAGCGCTTCCTCGCCATTGGAGGCATCGTCGACATTCTCATAGCCGATCTGCTTGAGAAGCTTTTTGATGATGCGCACCATGGTGTTGTAGTCGTCCACAACCAGGATGGGCAAATTTGTTTCCGTGCTCATCTGTTTCTCCACATCGTTCAATTCCGCGATTTCCACGCCCCGCGCAGCGATCCTCTCGGGACCCGCCGCGCTCCGGCGAAATTCGTGTCCAGCGTTGCGGCGCGGATTAGACGCATCAGCGCTTGCGCGGGGCTGTTTGCGATTCAAACCTCCTTGCCCTGCCTGGCAATGGCGGCCCACCAGCCGCGCCCGCCTTTCCGCGTAAGAGTTCTTCAACGCTTCTGGCGTATATCACAATCATAGGTTGCGTTGATTGACAATTGTCTACTAAGGGCCGCAAAAATCGAAGCGGTGCGGGATAATCGCCCGTGAGGCATCGGTGTTCTGAGCAGAGGTTCGATGATGGCTTTTCCCCTGCCTGGGCTTTTCCGAAAGCCCGCGCGTCGCGCCGATCGGTGGACCATGCTCGCCCCCACGCCGCCGTCCGGACCCCAGCCGGGCATCCCACGCGCCGCAACGGCATCACCAGTTAGTTTTGCGCATGGAGGCTGACGAAAGGCTGCGATCGTGCCGGATCGCCGGGAAGCGCCCGCTCAGGCAAGAAGTTTCAATCAGAACGGCTTGATCAAAAGCGATGCATAGACAGTTTCCGCTTTCCTCTATCAGCATCACGGGGCCCGCGCAAAAGCCTGCCGCGGAGCCGCTGTCGCGATGCGCCGAGGCGGAGACATGGAATGGCTAACCCCATCCGCGTCCTCGTGGTGGACGATTCCGCGTTCATGCGGCATGCCCTCACGCGCAATATCGAACTCGATAGCCGCTTCAAGGTGATCGACACCGCGGTCGATGGCCGCGAAGGTGTGGAGAAGGCGCTGCGTCTGAAACCGGACGTGGTGACGCTCGACGTCGAAATGCCGGTGATGAACGGCCTGGAGGCGCTGAAGGAGATTGTCGCGCGCAGCTCCATTCCGGTCATCATGGTCAGCGCGGTCACCGAGAGCGGCGCGAAGACGACCATGGAGGCGCTGGAAATCGGCGCGGTCGACTTCATCCCGAAAGCCAAGGGCGCCGACCTGATCCACGAAAAGCTGCTGGCCGCGGTGACCGCCAATCTCGCCCGGCGGCCGGTTGCCTCGCGTCCACAACGCCCCGCCATTGCCACTCCCGCCGCTGCCGCCCGTCCCGGCTCCCGCCCCCGCCGCTGCCCTCGCTCCCGACCGTGTCCCCGTCCGTTCGCGGCGCTCGGAAGCGCCAGCCTTTCGCGGGGCGCCAAAAATCGTGGTGATCGGCAGCAGCACCGGAGGTCCGCAGGCATTGCAGGAAGTCATTGGCCAGCTGCCCGCCAATCTTCCGGTGCCGATCGTCGTCGCGCAGCACATGCCGCCGCAATTCACCCTTGCCCTGGCCAAGCGTCTCGACGCCTGCTGCCCGCCGAAGGTCGTCGAAGCCAAGCACGGGGAGCCGCTTGTCAACGGGACGGTCTATATCGGCCCCGGAGGCATGCATATTCGCGTTACGCCGACCAGCCTCAAGGTGGAGCCCGACAACGGCGAGAGCCTCTACAAGCCGAGCGTCGACGTGCTGGCCGAGAGCGCGCTGGTGGCGTTCGGCAAAAATGTTCTGGGCGTGATGCTGACGGGAATGGGCAATGACGGCATGAAGGAATTCGTCAAGCTGCGCCGTGCCGGCGCCTATAATCTCGTGCAGGATCAGGTGAGCTGCGTCGTGTACGGGATGCCGCGCGCCGTGGCGGATGCGGGTGGCGCGGATGAAGTGCTGGCGCTGGAGAAAATCGGCCCGCGCATCCGGGCCATGCTCAAAATGTAAGGCGCGCTCGCGTCTGGCCCGTGCTGACGGAAACAGAACGGGTGTGCGTCAGGGTTTCATCACACCCTTGATGATGTGCTCGATCGCCGATTCCTTCATATTGTTGACCGTCTCGACGACGAACAGAAATTTGCCGTTAGCCTGACCGAGCTTGGCGCGGTAGAGCTGTTCGCTCCCGCTTTGAATGGCGATCAAATCCTGGGTGTGCGCGCGCAATTGCAGAAGCTGACCCACCCTGAATTGCGTGACATCGCCCAGCGACATGATGCGGGTTTCCAGAATCGCCTGAAGCGTGACCTCCGTCCGCGAAATGCCGCGCTGCATCTGCTGCGTCCAGCGCGGGTCGCTGGCAAGGCTGACCGGCTGATGTTCGCGCGCCAGCTTCTTGCGCATCGGGTAGAGTGCGGCCTGCGGAATCAGGATGTACATCCGCCCGCCATTGTCCATGACCTGGAACAGGATCTGCGCGGCGACGACCGGCATGTCGTTGGGGCCCAGAATGGTGAATTCCACGCTGGTTTCCAGCCGGTCGAGCTTGAAGCTGACCTGCGTCACCGCCTCGAAACATTGCTCGAGCGCAGTGGCGGCGATGATAAGGATTTCCTTGGCGAACCGCGCTTCGAGCGTCGAGAACGGGCGGTCCGATTCATGGGGTACATCCGTTCCGTCCGAGCCGAATGACGCTTCGATGAGCGAGAACACGAATTTCCGGTCCACGCCGATCAGTATGCTGGCGTCCCATTCGGGTACGTAGAATGTCGCCGCAATCGAATCTTCATAGTTCTCCAGGATGTCCCAGGCGTCGCCCGGCTTCACCTGGTTGACGAAGAAGGTCGCCGGAGCCGAGCAGATATTGCCGGAGACTTTCCGTGCACGACGTCGCAACGCGCTCGAAGATCGTATGGAGGACGGGGAGCTTGTCGATCGCCAGCTTTGGCGTCTCGAGCAACGCCTCGACCATGCGACGCGCGGCCGCCGAATTTGAGGAGCTGTCCGGCATGACTCATAGCCTAGCGAATCGCTGGTTAAACTTCTGTTTCCATCAGAGACCGCCGGCCTTGCGTGAAGCTTAAGCCCGCCCGCTATTCCTCGTCGTTGTGGATATCGATCAACCCCTTTTCGGACAGTTCCAAGGCCAGATCGGCAATGGTCCGGCGCGCCTTGTATACATCGCGCATGCGGAGGCGTGGCGCCACTTGTCAGTTCCGTCTCGATCATGCGGCGGCTTCGTGAGCCCAGCGACGTCAGGATCAGCTCGGTGAGCTTCTTGTCGGCATCGAAAAGCGCCAGAATAACGCGCTCCGGCGGCACCTGATCGAAGAGCTTCGCCACCGCCTCCGGGCGGAGCTTGCCGATGTCCTCGAAGGTGAAGAGCAGTCCCTTTACCTTTTCCGCTTCCTTCGGCCGGTATTCGTTCAGCGCGGTGAATACTTCGTCCATATGTTCGCGGCTCATGCGGTTGATGATGTCGGCGATCCGCGCGTGAATGTTCACGCCGCCCGTGCCCGTGCCCTTGTGCAGCAGTTCCTCGTGCAGCGCCGTCTCCACGATGGCCAGCGGTTGTTCCATCACATGCTTCATTGTCAGCATCCGGCGCATCAGATCGGACCGAAGCTCGTTCGGCATCGCCTCCAGCACGGCGGCCGCCATGACCGGCGTTGCCTTCGACAGCACGAAAGCGGCGACTTGCGGATGCTCCTTCATCAAATAGAGCGCGACCGGCGTTTCCGACATTTGCGACAGTCTGGCCCACACCGCGCGCTTGTCGCCGCTGCCTTGCAGGTCCTGCAGGATCTTGGCGATCACCTCAGGGGGGACCAGCCCGGTCAGCAATTGTTCGACTTCGCTTGCCGTGGCGTGCAGATCCGTGCCGGTGTCGACCTTCGCCGTGAATTCGGTGATGAGGTCGTCCAGCATCGTCCGGGGCACGGTGCCGAGGGTCGCGGCGGACTCGGCCACCGTCTTGATCTCATCTTCCTCGAAATGCTTGAGCACGCGGGCCGCGAACGGCTTACCCATCGCCAGCAGCAGGGCGGCGGCCTTGTCGCGTCCGGTCAGGACTCGCCTGGGCGAGGCCGGCGATATCGGTTCAGCCTTCGCCATTTCTCGCGCCTCTCAGGCGGAAGGAGTGCGCACCGTCCGGCGCCGTGCGGCCAGGTTTTCTGCTGGAGAATGCCCTACGCAAAGTTGCCGCTCCCTTGCAACGCGCCACCGCGGAATCTCTCCTGCGGAAGGTAGGTCAGTTCCTGAACCAGCACTTCCTGCACGAACCCCTGGCCGAAGCGCGCATTCACATTGTCCTTGATGGTTGGGCCCAACGCCGAGAAATCCGGCTTCTGCGGATTGCGGAAATCGATGGCCTTGCCGCTGTAGATGACCTTGAAGGCCTCGTCGACCAGGTAGATGTCCGGCCTTACCGTCATTTCCTTCAATGCGGCGGCGTCGATGTGGAAGACGAATTGGGCCAGCACATAGCCTTTGAGTGCGCCGTTGGCGATAACCGGCACGTTGATCCTCTTCGTCTGCACCTGTTCGATCGCCACTTTGGGCTGTTCACCGGCGCCGGCCTTATGCTGCTGCTGTTGCGCCTGCCATATGATCACGCCGTATGAGGAGCCAAGCGTCACTCCGCAGATCCAGAGCCCGAGAAGAATGTATTTGATCACGGCGTCTGGCCCTTGCTGCGGAAGGCGGGCGAATAGGTGCCGTCCGAATTCGGCTTCGCGGATGGTTCGCGAAATGATCGCGGCGACCTCGCGGACCGCCTCCAGATGCAGCTTCAGAAAATGCCCGTTCGTCTCCAGCTTGCCGTTCAGCATTTCCAGCACTTTCAACGTAGATGGCTCCGGCTTCGTGTTTTCGATCAGACGCAAAACGCGGTTGAGCTCGATCAATCCCAGGCTTTTGCGGTCGTTCGAGGCTTTCAGGTCGATAGGCGTATGGCTGCGCAAAGCTGCCGTTTCTTCATCGACGATGTCCGCCAGCCGGTTCACCGCCGCTTCAATGACGCCGCGCAGGAGGCGCCGCCGCTCCTCCGGAGTTTTGGAACCTTGCAGGGGGATGCCGAGATCCGGCGCGGCTTCTCCCTCGCGGGATCGGACCAGCGGCGGACCGACGTGCGGAACCGGATTTGGACGGGGTTTCAGGCGCCATCGCATCACCCGAAATCGCGGTCGAGCCGGCAATGCCGCCTGGGGCTGCGCCGGTGCGCTTATAAGGCTTTGCAAGGCGTCGACCGCGCCCGCCTTCGCATCGCCTGCCGGTGCGTCCTGGCGCGAGGCGGCGGTGACCCCCGGCGCATCGTCCTTGCCACGGCTGTCCCGGTGCTTGGCGATCTTATCTGCAATGCCGAATGCGGTGCCTTTGGCGATCTCATTCGCAAGATGCTCGGCCAGCATCGACTTCCAGATCTTCCCCGCTACGCCGCTGCCGAAGACGTTGGGCGCGTCGCTCGGCAGCATGGATTCCACGAAGGTCTGGATCAGAAAGGCTTCGAATTTGGTGTAGGCATCCGGGGTTCGTTTGGTCGCTGCGCCATTGCGGAGCTTTCGCTGCCTGCGGAGGCGAGGCAAGCGCCTGCGGGTCGAAGACCGGCCGGGTTTTTGGCGCGGCGACCGGGATGCCAGTTGCAGCGTATCGGCATCCGCCCCGGTCAGACCCGCGCTGCTGCCCCGGATGCGCCAATTGCGCCGCCGCAGCGCGGAGCTTTTGCGGATCGGCGGCGTTCGCGACGCCCAGGACGATGTCCGATGGAGGGTTGATAGCCAAGGCTGCACTCACTTATGTCGGAAAACCCATAGCGCCTCTGGATCTCTACAGCGGCTCTATCATGTGTTTGAACAATCGGTGTCCATCCCCGCCTGCGCTTTTAGCGGATCATCCGATAGCGTATAGCGTGGCGGTCTTACGGGAGGCTTGCGCCCCTCCGCCCGGTATAGCGCTCGATCACGTCCTGCAGCTCCTTTTCGCCGCCGCGCCGCGCCTCTATCTGCTCCAGGCTGTCCTTCAGCCGCTCTGCGGTCTTCACTTTCGTGGCCCGTTCCCGCAGCTTTTCCGACTGGAGTTCCCGGGCTTGCGCGACGCGTTGCGCTTCCTGGGCCAGGGACTTCAGAAACTTCGCGGTCGTATCGACGAACAGCCCATGCAGCGCGTCGTCGGCGTTTAGCGCGCCGATGACCTCGACCTGCGAGCGCTCCAGCTCGTCATAGCGGCGCTGCAATTCCAGCTTTTTCCGCTCCTCGATCTGGTGCAGCTGTTCCAGCACGTTAAGCAGTCTGCGCGCTTTCTTGGCTCGGTTTTCCATGCTGGACTATCCATTTATCAGCCACTTGCCGAAACTCTTGGTGAAGATCGTCAACAGCTCGCCGAGGGTGAAATAGAGAATGAATAATCCGCCAAGCACAACGAACGGCAATGATACGAAATAGACGGCGATCTGTGGGGTAAGTTTGTTGACGATGCCGAACAGGACGTTAATCGCCACCGAATAAATGATGAAAGGCGCGCTGATCTGCATTGCGAGCATGAACGCCTTGGTAAGGGCGTCGGTGAATTGGATGAGGCTGAACTGGGCCGAATAGCCGTCCGCGACCGGCAGGACGCGATAGGACGCGAGCAGTCCGCGCAGCACTTCCCAATGCAGGTCGGTGATGAAGAACAGCGTCACCGCCGTCAGGGTGATCAGCGCGGCGATGGTCGGATTGGGCTCGGCCGATTCCAGGGGGATGCCCGGCACGTTGGAAAAGCCGACGAAGGAGGCGATCGCCGTCCCGGCGAAATCCAGCGCAAGAAAGAAGATGCGCCCCATCAGGCCGATGGTCACGCCGATCAGGATCTCCGAAACCAGCGTCCGGAAGCCGGGCACCGGCGAGAATCCGGCGAATGTCTCGCCCAGCGTCGGCAGCAGGAGAGGCGCGAGCGCCAGCGTCGTCGCGACCGCGAGGAACAGGCGCGCCTGAGCGGGAATGCGCGAGCTGGAAAATCCCGGCATGAACATCAGGCAGGCGCCGATGCGGCAGAACAGCAGGAAGGTGAGTATCACCGTATCGCCGTCGAAGGGCGTCACGATATGGTACCGAGCGATTGAATCTGCACGCCGCGCGCGATCTCGACATGGGACAGAACCGGCAATGTCGCAAACAGCCGCTCGACGACCATCCGCACATAGGGACGGGCATCCGGCGCGGCGACGAGCACGAAGCTGTGACCGTCATCCATGTGGTTGCGCACGGCGGTAGCGGCCTCCGCCCCGAATTGCTCGATCAGCCGCGGATCGATGTCGAATTCGGTCACGTCGCCCTTTGCGTCTCGCTTCAGCGCCTGATGAAAAGCCAGGTCCCAGCGATTGCCGAGCCGCAGCACTTTCAGCGTGCCGTTGTCGGCCAGATCGCCGCAGATCTGCTGCGCCATGCGCATTCGCACATGCTCAGCGAGCTGTTCGGCGCGGCGGACATGCGGGGCGACTTCGGCGACGGCCTCCAGGACGAGATGAAGGTTGCGGATGGATACGCGCTCGGCAAGCAACAGCTTAAGCACAGCCTGCAAGCCGGAAAATGTGAGATGCGCCGGGATCATTTCGTCGATGAGACGGCGATATTCCGGGTCGAGCCGGTCAACCAGCGAGCGCATATCCTTGTAGGACAGAAGCTGAGCCAGATTGTTGCGGATGATTTCGCCGAGATGGGTCAGCAGCACGGACATGTTATCGACGGGCACGAACCCCTCGCGCTTCAGATTGCTGACGAACATCTCCGACAGCCACAGCGCTTTCATGCCGAAGGCCGGTTCGCGCGCATCGTCGCCGGGAACGCTGGGGCGTGGTCCGTCGCCGATGATCACCATCACATCGCCGATGCGCAGCTCGCCCATAGCCACGACGGTGCCGTAAATCTTGATCTGATATGTCTTGGGGTCGATGCTGAGATCGTCCGAAAGCTTGATTTCCGGGATGACGAAGCCGTATTGCTTCGCGAATTTCCGGCGCATCTTGCTGACCCGGTGCGCCAGCTCCCCATGCGAGGGCAGAAGCGCGTTGGAGAGTTGCTTGCCGAGGCAAAGCTCGATTTCCGATGTTTTCAGCAATTCCTTCACCGATTGCCGCGTTTCTTCCTCAGCGACGGCCTCGGCTTCGCGAACATCCTCGTCCTGGCGCGCCTGCGCTGCCGCCTGCCGGCGCGGTATGGTATAGGCGGTGAAGCTCATGACCGCCGCCAGCGTGGCGAAGGGAAAAAACGGCAGCCCGGGCGCCAGCGCCAGCATCATCAGCACCAGCGCCGCCACGAAGATGGCGCGCGGATAGTTGCCGAGCTGGCCGAAAATCGCGACGTCGGCCGAACCGCGCGTGCCGCCCTTGGAGACCAGAAGGCCGGCGGCCAGCGAAACGATCAGGGCCGGGATCTGCGTAACGAGGCCGTCGCCAACCGACAGCTTGACGAACACATCGGCCGCCTCGCCCACCGACATGCCGTGCCGCACAGTGCCGATGATGATGCCGCCGAACACATTGACGATAGTAATCAGGATGCCGGCGATCGCGTCGCCGCGCACGAATTTGGATGCGCCGTCCATCGCGCCGAAAAACGCGCTTTCCTCCTCCAGCTCCCGGCGGCGGAGCATCGCCTCCCGCTCGTTGATCAGTCCCGCCGAGAGGTCGGCGTCGATGGCCATCTGCTTGCCCGGAATGGCATCGAGAGTGAAGCGCGCGCCGACTTCGGCGATGCGGGTCGCGCCCTTGGTGATGACGAGGAAATTCACCGTGATGAGGATGACGAAGACGATGGTGCCGATGACGAAATCGCCGCTCATCACGAAGCTGGCGAAACCCGCGATCACGTTCCCCGCCGCGCCGACGCCGGACGCGCCCTCGGACAAAATGAGCCTGGTGGTGGCGATATTCAGCGCCAGCCGCAACAGCGTGGCGATGAGCAGGATGGTGGGGAAGGCGGAGAAGTCGAGCGGCCGCTGAATCCACAGCGCGACCATCAGGATCAGCACCGACAGCGCGATGGAAAAGGCGAGGCCGATGTCCAGCACGATGGGGGGCAGCGGCAGGAACAGGACGGTAAGAATGCAGACGATGCCGACCGCAAAGCCGACATCCTGGCGTCCGGCCCTCTCCACCGGCCGCGCGCCTCCGATCGATGCAGCCATGCTCTTGTCCCCGCTCAAAATACGGGGCGAGCTTGCCGGACGAAGCTTGCGCGGGGATGCACTGGCCGCCTAGCGCATCGGACCAAAAAGTGCGCAGCGGTTTTTGGACAAATCCGATGCGCAAACAAATGGATAGAGCGGCGCTACCGATTCTGATAGAGGATCCGCCGCTCTAGCGGGATCGGTTGAAGTGGAAACATCGAAGCCGGGAGGCCCGCTCTCAATTCTTTGCTGGTCGCGCGATCGGACGGAAAACCGGATTCCACTTTTCCTGATCGCGCTCTAGAGCCTTTTCCGTTCCGATTGCATCGGAACGCGGCTCTATCTTTGTTGGTCGCATTTTCGCGACGCAAACCGGTATCCACTTTGCTGGAAAATGCTCTAAAACCCGTGTTCGATGCGGCCGAAGACCTGCTCCGCGAAAGAGAAGATCACCTGCCCCATGAAGGACGCCGTGGCCGAGGTGACGAGCAGGATGGCAAGGATCTTTGGAATGAAGGTGAGCGTCACCTCCTGTACTTGCGTAAGCGCCTGAAACAGCGCGATGACCAAGCCGACGGCCATCGCTACCCCGACCGCCGGCCCTGAAGCCAAGATGATCGTCCAGATCGCCGCCTGGACGATGTCGAGTGCATCCGCCTGATTCATAGTGCGTGTTCCAGCAAAGCATGTCCCCGCGAAGGCGGAGATGGATTCCGGTCTGCGTCGCGGAAATGCGACCACGCAATACGAATGAGAGCTCGGTTCCGATCCGGCCGGAACGGAATGAGCGTCTTAGGGGTCAGGAGATCGTCACGCCGGCGCCCAGCGGCAACTCGGTGCCGTCGGCCAGTACCGCCAGCGCACCGCCGGTGATGATCTTGATCGCCTCGACCTTGCCCGAAACGCTGCCATCCGCCGAGGTGACCGTGCGCCCGATAACGGCGTCCGCCTGCGAAAGCGCGAGCGAGGTTATCAGCTGATCAAGCTTGGCGTTGGATTTGATCGACTGCTCGACATTCGAGAATGTCGCGAGCTGGGCGATATATTGCGCCGAATCGCGCGGCTCGGTCGGATCCTGGTTCTTCAGCTGCGCAACCAGCAGCGTGAGAAAGGAGTCATAGTCCAGCTTGTCCTTCGCCACTGCCGGATTTTGCGTACCCTCGGTGGGCCGCCCTGTCGATAAAGCGGAAACGTCCATTATGCGACCTCGCGTCTTTCAATGCCCCGTCTGCGGGCTTCCTTGTTGCCGGCGAGGATTTCGTCCTCCACGCGATACAGGCCGCGAATGGTCTTCAATGCGTCGAAGATCCTGCCCGCGGCGATGAAGTCGCCGGCCGACTTCAATCCATCCAAAATCTGTTCATTCTCGAACGCCGCCAACAGCAGCCCGTGGGTATTGTTGAACACATCGAAAGTGGCCTCGGCATTGGCCGGGTCCATCAGCATGGTCTGCGCGATGAAATAGAGCTGGCGCAGGGGCGTCGTTGCGCTCTCCGCCTGCATCACGTGGCTTTCGAGCAGAAAGCTCACATCGTTCAGCAGCTCCAGCGAAACCTTGCGGTCAACCCGGATCACCGCGCCGTTGATGAAGATCCGCTCACCCGGCTTCAGGCTGATCTGGATGCCGTTCTTCACCGCAACCCCTCGGCGATCAGCTGCGACACCTCGATAAGCCCCTTGAAATTCGACGACTGGCCAAGACGCACCTGCTCGGATTCGCGCATGATCCAAAGCCCGACGGAAATCAGATCGGCGCGCAGCGTTTTCGGCAGGTCGTTTTCCGGCTTTGCCAGATCCTCGATCAGAAATGCCCAGAGCCGGCGGAGAAAATAGATCGCCTCCACACATTCCCGCGAGGCGTTACCCTTCTCCTCGGCGGCTTTCAGCAGCTCGATGGAATGCTCAATCGCGGCGCGCTCCCGTTCACGAGCGGTTTGTGGCGTTTCTTCTAGAACCTCAGCGTAAGAGAACCGGTACATATCGTCTTCTCACTGTTGGAACGGACGCAGTTTCACAAAGGCGGAGCTTAGAGATAATTGAGGATGGTCAGCCGCTGCACCCGCGCCGTGAGCGAATAGGCGGTCTCCAGCTGAGTCAGCAGCGTCGTCACGCGGGTGGAAGCCTCGAACGGATCGACCAACTCCAGATTTTCGATCTGCGTGTTCATGATGTCGAGCTGGGCCGACATCTTGTCGTTGGCCGACTCGACGCGCGCCGCCGCCGTGCCGAGTTTTGCCTGCACCTTGACGATGTCCTGGATCGCTTCGCCGGCGATCTTCACCGCAGCATCGACCACGACGCCGAACGCATCCTTGTTCAGCGTGTCGACGCCGAGATCGGCCACCATCGCATATGCCTTGGCCAGCTTGCGGTAGCCGTCTTCAGTGGCGTTCGTGGAGGTCTCGATCTGTTCGAAGCTCGAAATCCGGCTGCTGAGAATTCTCGTTCGACGCCGCCGACCAATCGTTCGACCATGAGGGTTCCTCGAACAGATTGGCGAACGGGCCGTCAAGGAACGTTTGCATCGCGGCCGCCGTGATGCCGTTATTGGCCGGATCGGAGGGCGGCGTTCCGAAAGCGGTGGTGAAGGCATCGATGACCGCCTGGCGGTTGGCGGGCGTCGGCGTCGCGTAATAGTTGGTGATCGGCTGTGTGTTGGTGTTGATGCCGCCGAACAGATATTGCCCGCTAAGGGTGCTGTTCAACCCGTCCATCAGCGCGACGAGATTGGCCTCCGCGTCGCCCTGCGACACTGACGGGCCGTTCTCGGTGTCCCGCGAGGCGAGCAGCGTACTGATGAATTCCTGGGCCGTGTCGCTGAAGGATTGCAGCGTGGTCTGGGTCACGTCCAGCCGTGTCGTCACCGTCGAATTGGTTTCGACGAGAGTGGTGAAGCGCGCATATTGCTGGCGCAGCGATACCGTTTCGCTGGTCCGGCCTCCCAGACTGACACCCACATCGGCGAGCCGGCCGGATGCCAGCTCCTGCTGCGCCGTGATCAGCTGGTTTTGCAGCTTCAGAACGGTGTTCCGGTTGGCTTCATTGAGATACCGAGTGGAGGTAAAGGACGCTAACATGACACTATCCTGCCGCTACGATTAGGGCGTCGAACATATTGTTGATCGTCGCGATCAACCGTGAGGTGGCCTGGTAGGACCGTTCCAGTTCCAGGAGCACGGTCATCTCGTAGTCGAGATTGACGCCCGTGACCTTTGAAAGTGAATCGGTGGAGCGCTCGAAGATCGCCGTGCGGAACTCGAACTCGGTGTTCGCCGACTGGCGCGTTTCCTGCAGCCAGCCGACGGAATTGGACGCATAGTTGACCAGCGTCGTGGTTGAGCCGGCCTGTGCGGTAGGATCGAATGCGCGCGGGCTGTAGAACTGGTCGGCCATCGCGATCAGGCGATCGGAGAAGCCCGCCCCGCCTGATGCATTGTAGACATAGGCGGCGCCGTTGATGCCGCCGTCGCGCAGCAGATCGGTGTCGCCGCCCTGGTCCGGATCGACCGCTGGGTTGACCCTGATTTGCCCGGCAAGCCCGGTCACCACGACGCCGGCGGGAGGCACGGCAGGCGATCCGGAATAGGTGAACAGGCCGGTCGCGTCCGGCAGCGCCGGCACCGCGCTTTGGTCGCTTTCCGCGAAGACGGTGATCAGTCCTCGGGCAATTTCATCGAGCTGGTTCTGGTAAGTGACCGTGATCTCGTCCCGGACTTCGGTGAGGCCCTTGAGCCGCCCCGAGCTGATCGGCAGAGGCGCAGCCGTGCCGGTGACCTGAACGTTATCGACGAAAACGGCATTGCCGGTGGTGGTCGCGTTGAAGGCAAGCGTCGCATCGAAGGTCACGGTGCGCGGCTGTGTCTCGAACATCGTCACGCCGCTATCGGTGTAGATGGCGACGTCATTATTCTCCCGCGTGACCGTGCGGATGCCGATTTCGCGCGAAATATCCGTGAGCAGGCGGTCGCGCGTGTCGAGCTGATCGGTGATGTCGGCGCCCGTGCGGGTGCCGGCGATCACATTGCGGTTCACCTCCTCGAATTGCGAGAGAAGGTTGTTCAGCGAAGCGACGGAGTCGGCGATCTGCTGATCGGCGCGCGTGCGGGTCTGCTGCACGACGTCGGTCGCCGCATTCAGCGTATTGGCAGCCTCCAAGGCCGAGGAGACTGCGATTTGTGCGCGGATTTCGTCCTGCGGCGCGGCGGAAAATTGCTGGAGTGCGTCGGCCAGCTTGCCGACCACGGCGGCGGGCGAGAAATCCTGCTCGACATCGTTGATGGTCTGATTGAGCTGGTCCAGCGAGTCGACGATCACCTGATTGCGGCCGATCGACGAATTCGAGGTAATCAGATTGTCGAACAGCGCGTCGTCCGATGCGCGGGTGATCGAGGCAAGACGCACCCCGATGCCACCCTGCGCAGTGACGGTATTGCTGAGTTTCCGGGTCGCATTTTGAAGGCCTGCATTGGCGACATTGCGCGACGTAACCGCCGTCCGCTCCGAGAGTACGGACAGGTTGGATCGGGCAATCTCCATGCTGGAAGTAAGCGACATCGGTTTCCTATGCTTCTACGCGGCGCCGGATCGGCCGACTTTATCGTTTCAGATTGACAATCACGTCGAGCAAGTCCGCACCGGTCTGGAACACCTTGGAATTGACGGTGTAGTGCTTCTCGGACTCGATCATCTTCGTCAGTTCCGTCGCCAGATCGACGGTGGACTGTTCCAGTGCGCTCGAGGTAAGCGTGCCGAAGCCGCCCTCGCCGGGAAACCCGATCAGCATGTCGCCGGAGGTCGCCGTGGTCAGGAAGACGTCGCCGGTGTCGGGCTGCAGATTGTCCGGGCTCGGCACGTCGGCGAGCGGAATCCGGAAGGTCGCGACACGGGCGCCATTCTCGTAGATGGAGTATAGCGTGCCTGCCTGGTCGATCTCGATGCGGTCAACCGCGCTTGGCGCATTACCGTTCGCGCTGGCGTCGATCACGGTGTAATTCGTTGCCAGCTGGCTCGTTTGGCTGAGATCGAGCAAAAGATTGCTGCCATCGGGAACGGGTATGGTGAGCGAGGTCGGGCTGAGCGGGTCCAGCGCGCCCGTCGTCGCATCGAAGGTGATCGTATCGGTGACAAGCGGACCGCTGGCGTAGGGGAAGTCGCCGCCCGGAGCTGCTTCCGCCCGGTCGTAGACGGTGATTTCCCAGGTTTCGCTGGCGGTTTTCGCCCAATAGATATCGAGCGAAACTTCGCGGCCCAGATTTCCATAAACGAGCAGCGACGTTTTGGCGGTGAACTCCGCCGTCGCCGCATTTGCGGACGGCAGGTCCGCTGCGGCAACGATCGTCGCATCGGCCGGAACGTTGGCCGATAAAACGCCTTCCGTCGAAGGTACGGCTTGGAGCGCCAGGTCGCTGATGGTGACGCGCTCCAAACCGCCAATGCCGTTGGCGACAATCGAGGGATTTCCCTCCGTGCTGTAGCCCATGAGATAGTAGCCGGCGCCGTTCACAAGTTCGCCTTCGCCATTCTTCACGAAAGACCCGGCGCGCGTGAGAAACGGGGTGCCATCGGTGTCCGAAACGAGGAACATGCCGTCACCGTTGATGGCCAGATCGGTCACCGAGGTGGTGTAGTTGAAGACGCCCTGTTCGCTGATGGCATTGCGGATGTGGGTGGTCACGCTGCCCGAAACATATTCCGTCGTGCTGCGGACGGGAATGAAGGACGAGAATTCCGTGTAGGCGCGCTTATAGCCAGTGGTGTTCACATTGGCGATATTGTCGGCGACCGTACCCAGCCGATTGGATTGCGCGTTCATGCCGGACGCGCTCGTTCTCATCAGTGCGGAAATGCTCATTATCTCATCCTGCGCAATCAGTTCACTGCGCTACTAGAACTCTACCAACTTACGTGAGGCTTGAGCCACACCACCGGTCACATTAGGCTGCAGATATGAGCGATTTCCGAAATAAAACTGAAAATATTTAAATATACGAGCGGCTATTTCAATTATCGGACCTGGAAACATTCAAAGCGTTGGGCTTCCTCGCGAGGAAGAAGGCCGCAAATACTTTATCAATCATAAACGAGGCGGTAGCCGAGATAGCGCTGAGAGTCGATCGGATCGTGGCCGAGCCGGTGCCGCAAACGCTTGCGCAGCTTGCTGATGTGGCTCTCGACGACATTTTCGTCGATGTCCTCGCCGAACAGCCCATAAACGAAATTGAAGATTTGCGTTTTCGTGACCCGCCGCCCCCGATTGCTCACGAGATATTCGAGAATCCGGCGTTCCCGGCGCGGCAGCGGCAGGACCTCGCCTTTCACCTCGGGATCGCGGCCATCGGAGAAAACGCGGATGTCACCTACCAGCTTGCCATCGTCTTCGCCTTTTGCCCGGCGTTGAATGGCTTTGATGCGGGCCAGAATCTCGCGCACATGCACCGGCTTGCGAACGACGTCATCCACCCCGGCATCAAACAAATCGAGGGTTTCATCGAGGCATTTGTGATCGTTCATGGCGATCACTGCCGCCGTGGTGCGATGTCTGATGAGCCTGGGGAGCAGGTGACGATCCGCGCAATCGCCCAGCAGAAACGCCTCGACCGCGCCAATATCGGGGTCGGAGACGGTCTTCACCCAATTGCCGAAATCCGCCGCGCAAAAACCGGTCGCCGACACGCCCTCACGGTCAAACCAGGACGCATATCCATCGGTTACGGTCTCGCGTTCATCTACTATCACGATCATAAGACGACCCCCGAATCATTATGAGCGCTGCCATATGCTCGGGGTAGCTGGTGCCTCGGAATCCGTCAACCCAGGGTTGCGTTCATATCTAAATAACTCTATCCAGAGTTGCTAAAACGTCTCGCGGTCGATTTCAGATTTTCGCAAGAATAGGTAAGGTGAATCGGCTGGCGGCTTATTACGCTGCGGCGACATCATCCAGAAAGCGGTCGACAGCGCGGTTAAGGGTCTCCGTCGTAGAGCGGATGTCGCGCGCCGAGCGGTCGACCAATTCAGCCACCTGCGTGGTCCTGCCGACCGCGCCGACCACGGAATCGACGTTCAAAACCACGCTGGAGGTGCCGCGGGCTGCTTCCGCCACGTTACGGCTGATGTCGGAGGTGGCCAGCGTCTGTTCCTCGATCGCGGCGGCAATGGAGGTGGAAAGCGCGTTGACCTCGGACATGATCCGCGTGATGCCGCCGATCGCCTGGGTCGCATCCCTGGTGGACGTCTGGATCTCGCCGATCTGCGCCGCGATCTCTTCCGTGGCCTTGGCCGTCTGGGTTGCCAGGTTCTTGACCTCCGAGGCAACCACGGCAAATCCCCGGCCGGCCTCGCCGGCGCGGGCCGCTTCGATCGTGGCATTGAGCGCGAGCAGGTTGGTCTGGTTGGCGATGCTGCGGATCAGACCCACCACGGTACCGATCTTCTCTGCCGCCGAGGCCAGATGCGCGACCTTTTGCGAGGAGGCGTCCGCCTCGATGTCGGCCTGCGAGACGACCGAGGTCGTGCGTGCGACATTCCCGCTGATTTCCCGGATTGACAGTGCGAGTTCTTCGGCCGCCACCGCGACAGTCTGCACATTTTGAGACGCATCCTGCGAAATCGTAGCGACCATCGTCGCCTCGCGGCTGGCGTCACCGGATGATCGCGTGAGTTGCCCAGCCCGATCCTGCATTTCGGCGAGTGTCCCCAGTACATTGCGGAGCAGATCGCCGATCTGCTGGCGGAATGCCTCCACCAGGCCCTCGATGCGCTGCTGGCGCTTCAGCTCCACTTGTCTCGCTTCCTGCTGCTCCGCTTCCAGCCGCATGCGTTCGATCTCGCGGTCGCGGAATGTGCGCAACGGCGCGCGCCATCACGCCGATCTCATCGCTGCGATGCTCGCAAGGGACAGGGGTGGAGGTATCGAGCTTGGCTAATCCGAGCATCCGGTCCGAGATCAGGCCCAGCGGCCCGGTCATCAGCTTCGATGTCAGAAACAGGATCGCCGCGACGACCGCAAGCATCGTAATGGTCAAGGTGGCGACGAGACTAAGCTTGACGTTCCAGATGTAGGAACGGACGGCATCGGTCTTCCACGCAATAACAAAATAGCCATAGGGGTTGCCGTCCTTGTCCTTCCCCGCAGGCGCGATGGAGACGAGTTCATCGCCGATGCCTACCGATCGGATCCTGATCTCCGCGCCTTCTTGCGTGGTTTTCGGCAGCCCGACGAGACGCGCGGTATCCTGCCCCGGCTCGGCATATTGGGTGACGAGTTCCCCGGCCAGTGTCGTCGTTGCGAGGGCCGCAACCGGCTTTGCGGGATCTTCGATCAGCGTCTTATAAGCATCGGCGATAACCTCCGCTTTCTTGAAGCGGAGGGCTCCGGCGATATTACCGGCGATCTGCCGGGCGATCTCGTTCCGGGAGGCGGTGAATTCGCGCCGGAAGTCCAACTCGACGATGCGCGTGATCAGGATCGTGGCCGCGACAATGCCGATGATGCCAACCGCGACGGCCCCCGCGGCGATCTTGACCGATAGCGGCCACGAACCCGCTGGAGGCATTGGTTTTTGCGAGAATGCCGAGCGAAGCATTGACGAACCCGATCGCGTGATAATCCTGGCCGGAATTCTGCTGCGCCAGGAGCATGATCCGCAAGGTTCGGCACGAGCCGATATCGCAAAGATCATGCGCCGGCAAAGCAATAGCGCAACCCGCTGATCTCAATCAGCAGTGACGGAGTCTACGAGGATAGCTGGTCGACATTGATGCCGAGTGTGACCGCTCCGATGACTTTGCCGGTTTCCGGATCCTTGATGGAAACGCTCACCTGGACTTGAAGCTGCTGGGTGGACTCGTCCTTTTCGACCTTATCGACGAAAACCGCGTCGGCTCCTACCTTGAAGGTCTTCTGCCATTTGGCTTCGTCGCCTTGCCAATAATCGGACGTGACGTCGCTTTGGCCGGCATTCAGGCCCTTGTCATCCATGACGAAAATTTCCGTCAAGAGGCCCTTCGACTCTGTCTTCTTCGTGCTCAGGAAGGCCGAAAGCGCGTTCTTCGTGACGCTGTCGATCAAGGGCTTGCTCGGCGCGTCCACCTGGGCCCGCCATTCCTTGTCGAGCTTTTGAATGTCGGCTTCGGCGAGCGTCGCGTGCTTGGCGTTCTGGGCCTTCAGCGCTTCGATGACGATTTTTTCGTTGAGCCAGGGCACCACATTGGCCGTTACATATTTTTTAACCTCGGTGACATGGGCTTCCTCGCCATGGACCGTGGTTGCGCCGAGCGCAATGCCATAAAACACAGCGGCAATAGTAAGAATACGCCGATACATGGTTCACCTCTTCTTAGTTCCTGCCTCACGCGCGAGATACGCAGCTAGAAGAGTTCTACATGCAGGTTGTTAAAATGAGGACAACAACTATTGCGCGCAGCAAGGGCGCGAGTTGCTCGATAGGGCGGCGGCGGTTGGATGAGTGGCGGAAACGAGGTGAGGCTCGCTTGGCCCAAAATCGAGCGTTCGGCCGGATTTAGCGAATCAGACCGCGAAATTCCTCGACCACGGCTTCATAGACGTTCCGCTTGAACGGAATGATAAGGCCCAGCAACTCATCGCTGCGGGCCCAGCGCCAGGCGTCGAATTCAGGTGCGAGGCCACCCGGCGGATTGTGGATGTTGAAATCGGTATCCACGCCGGTGAAGCGCATCGCAAACCACTTCTGTTTTTGGCCGCGATATTTGCCGTGAAGCGCGGTTCCGAGCAGGATGGGCGGCAAATCATAATGCAGCCAGTCGCGCGCCTCACCGATGATCTCCGCCTTGTCGGTGCCGGTTTCCTCCGAGAGCTCGCGAAATGCGGCCAGGTCGGGCGCTTCCCCGCCGTCAATGCCGCCTTGCGGCATCTGCCAGTTTTCGGGGTCTTCGATAATGGTATGGTGCCGGCGTCCGATCCAAATCAGCCCTTCGGCATTGATGAGCATGATGCCGACACAGGCTCGATAGGGCAGAAGCAGCGGATCGACCGCGCTTACCGTCTTGCTCATGAAGCTCCGGGGGTCTGCGCCAGAGTTCCCACCGGAACCAGAGTCACGCCCTGCGCTGCTAGCGTTTGCGTCCATGCCTCAAGCTGTTCGATCGTCCCGCGCGAACCATAGCCGAGGCCGATGGCGCTGCCTTCCTTCCGGGCGATCTCGATCAGCCGCGCCAGCGCGGCCTGGATCGCGGCGGGAGTCGGCTGCGCATCGATCATCACATTGGCGCCGCCATAGCGAAGGCCGACTTCTCCGGCCAGACCGCGCACCACCGCGTGGCTATTATTATTGCCTTCGCCGACATAGATGAGGCCGCGCGACTTGATTTCCTCCAGGATCGGACGAAGCGCGTTTTTCGACTGGAGCATCTTGCCGCCGAGGAAATTCGTAACGCCGCTATAGCCGTCGAAACGCGCCAGTACGGTTCTGAGCCGTGACGTATTCTGGTCGGCGGAGGAGGAAGACAGCAATGTTTCCGGGCCGGGATTGTTGACCGGATAATCCGACGGCTCCAACGGCAGTTGCACTATGACTTCATGGCCCTGCTCAGATGCTTTTTTGGCCCATTGTTGAGCTAGGCCCGCAAAGGGCATGAAAGCGAGCGATATTGCCGGCGGTAGCTTGGTCACCGCATCGCTGCTGTTGCGATCGTCACGGCCGATCCCGCGCAACAAGATAGCGATGCGCGCCGGCTTCAATGCTGCGGCGTCAGTGGTCGTGATTTTTGTGTTGCTCCATCCTCCGTTTACCGCCGCCGTTTTGGCGGCCGAACGGCGCAAGGGGAGCGGCGGCGGCGGGCCAGCCGGTGTGGATGCTACGGCTTCCGTTTGGCCTTCCCGTTCATTCAAAGCGGCTAAGATGGCGTCCACGCTTTGCTTCTGTCCGCCATCGGTCGCGGAAGTATCGTCGGCGGCACTATCTTGCCGGAGACGCAAGCCATCCGCGTTTGCAGACTGTGTCCGCTCCTGCTCCGCCGTAGCAGCTTCGCGCTCAGCGTTTGCAGAGGTGAGCCTTCGTTCATCTTGAGGTGCGGGACCGCTCTCGAGCTGGGTTCCGGGTAAGGTGGTTTCCGCAGCCGTTGACGTCAGGTTGTTCGAAGCGTCCGCCGCATCCTCGTCCTTCTCGATGTTCTTGAAAAGCGGCGTGTCGTCGTCCAGACCCGCCAGGGCGGTGCCGGGAGGAGGATCGGGAATTTCCTCGGATTCATCCTTGGCATCCGGCGTACCCTGAGCCGCCTGGGATGAGGCGTCTTCACGCTGGTCCACGTTCGCGGCGTCTTGCTGATCAGGCGTGGCGGCGGCAAGCCGATCGCGATCGGCATCCGTCGCCGCTACGTCCTCGCCGCCCAGGCTGCCGCGTACTTTCCCCGCTTCAAGGTTCCGCAGCCGCGCGGCCGCCTCGGCGTAAAGATCGCGCTCCGGCTTTTCAGCACTGCTGACAGCACCGCCCGGAGCCTCGCGCGAGTCGATGCTCAGCACCACTTTCGCCCCGCCGGAATGCTCCGGTCCCTGGAGCGCATAGAATGCAAGAACGCCGGCCAGGACGATAAAGAAAGCGGTCGCGGTGTAAAAGAGTACTCTCATGGCTTGTTGCCCGTTCACGCGGACTGTCGCTCGCCACTATAGCCAACGATTCGACGCGTGACGCCCCAAAATAGGCTTTTGACCCAAAAAATAAGAGCGCACCGAGACAAGATGTCCTTGCTCAGCGCGCTCTCATGGAACACGAAAATCAGGCGCTAATGAGCCGTCTTCGGCTCACCGGTGGGGATTTCCACCTTTTTCTGTTCGGTCTTCAGCCCGCGCAGCGTATCGAGCGCATATTGCAGCTGCGTATCCTTTTCCTTCTCTTTGGGGACATAGGCCAGGCTGCCGGAGCTTTCGCCGTCCTCATTCTTGAGATGACCGCGCAAGCTGGCCTCGCCTCTCGGCGCGGTTGTCTTGGCTGCCTTCTGTAGATCCTCCGGAAGCTCCTGCTCGACCACGATATCCGGATCGATGCCCTTGGCCTGAATGGAGCGGCCCGACGGCGTATAGTACCGGGCGGTCGTCAGGCGGATCGCACCGTTCGAGCCCAGCGGAATGATCGTCTGGACGGAGCCTTTGCCGAAGGAGCGCGTGCCGATCACGGTCGCCCGCTTATGATCCTGCAGAGCGCCGGCCACGATTTCCGACGCCGAAGCCGAGCCGCCATTGATCAGCACAATTATTTTCAGCTGATCGGTCAGATCGCCCGGACGGGCATTCGAGCGCTGCGTCTCGTTCAGATTGCGGCCGCGCGTCAGCACGATCGCGCCCTTGTCGAGGAACGCATCCGAAACCGAGATGGCCTGATCGAGAAGGCCGCCGGGATTGTTGCGCAGATCGACGATGTAGCCTTTCAGCTTCGGACCGAGCTCGGTCTTGAGCTTCTGGATCGCAGTCCTTCAGCTCGTCATAGGTCTGCTCGCTGAACGCCTTGACGCGGATATAGGCGATGTCGTCGCCTTCCGCGTTCGCCCGCACCGGATTGATGCGGATGACATCGCGATTGATCTTGATGTCGAAAGGCTCGGTGCTCTTCCGCAGCACGGTGATCACGATCGGTGTGTTGACCGGTCCGCGCATCTTTTCGACTGCTTGCTCCAGGGTCAGCCCCTGGATGGAGACGCCGTCCAGATGGGTGATCAGGTCGCCCGACAGCACACCGGCCTTGTCCGCCGGCGTATTCTCGATGGGCGAGACCACCTTCACCACGCCCTCTTCCATCGTCACCTCGATGCCGAGGCCGCCGAACTCGCCGCGCGTCTGCACCTGCATATCGCGGAAATGCTTCGGATTGAGATAGGTGGAGTGTGGATCGAGGCCGCTGAGCATGCCGTTAATAGCGGATTCGATCAGCTGGCTATCGTCCGGCGCCTCGACGTAGTCGGTGCGAACGCGCTCAAGTACGTCGCCAAACAGATCGAGATGACGGTAGATCTCCGAATTCGCCGCTGTCGCGGATTGGGAGCGCGTGGCATTTATCATCGATGTGCCCGCCGCCACGAAGGCCAGCAAGACAAGCATCCAAATCGCAAAGTCCGACTTCCGCATATGTTCAACCTTCCTTCACGCCCTCCGACCACCAAGGGTCGGGATCAAAGGGGCGAGCGTCCTTACGGAACTCAATGTAGAGAACAGGGTTGCGCGACTGCGCCGAGTTCGCATCTTGCGGCGGCACCTTGCTCATCGCCGCAACGGGTTCTCCCGCAAGAACGAATTGACCGACGTTTGTGTATATCTGGTCCAAACCTGCTAATAAAATATGATAGCCTCCACCGGCATTAATGATCAAGAGCTGCCCGTAACTTCGGAACTGTCCGGCGTAAATTACCCATCCATCGGAAGGGGCGGTGATCTGAGCTTCGCTGCGGGTCTCGATGGAAATGCCTTCAGACTTTCCACCCGTATCATCACGCGCCCCGAAAGATCTAGTGCGTTTTCCCTGAGATGGAAGAGGCAGTAACCCCTTTGCCTTTTCAAATGGAATTGCCGGTTTCATTCGGCCGGGCTGCACGAATGCTGCCTTTTTGACATCCGGCTTGATCTCGATAGCTGGACCGAGTTTCTTTAACTCCAACTCATAGGCGGCCAAGTTCGAACGCTTCCCGACCTCGGCGTCGAGCCGCCGCAGTAAATCTCCCAGATCCGTTACGGCGCGGCTGTGACGAGTTGACGCAACCTTCAATCCTTCCAGCTTTTGCCAATTCTTTTGCAACTTTTCGCGTTTCTGCACCAGCAATCCGTCGATCTCCGCCTTGAGCCGCGAAAAATCGGCTTGCGCCTCGGCCATACGTGT
This sequence comes from uncultured Alphaproteobacteria bacterium, assembly GCA_963842775.1. Classification (GTDB taxonomy): domain Bacteria; phylum Pseudomonadota; class Alphaproteobacteria; order Rhizobiales; family Rhodomicrobiaceae; genus R-RK-3. Next base: position 600,932 of record CAWJHQ010000005.1, read on the forward strand.
TCGTTCATCGCGTGATTTGCGGATCACCGAGTTCAAATCGGCAAGCCGGGTCGCCAGCCGGTCGGCTTCCGCCTTGAAGCCGGGAAAGAAGGAAGACAGAATCATTGCGCTGCGAACCATGCGCAGGGCGTCATTACGTTCGGTGACCATCACAGGCGGCGGCTCGCGTCCCATGCGCTGCATCACCCCTAGCATTTGCGCGATGGTCGTGCGGCTCTCCTCCAGCGCCACACGGATCTCCGTTTCCTGACGGGTCAGACCCTCCAATTCGGTTTCGGATTTGCTGAGCCGCTTTTCACTCTGCTGAGCCTTTTGCGCGACTTCGATAAGGCGACTTTGCAGTGTAGCGCTTTCCTTACTCAGGGTCTGCGTTTCACTTTCCAGCCCCTCCTGTTGGCGCTGTACGTTTTCCAGCTCTTTCTGATGCTGCTCGAATAGCCGGCGCGCCTCCTCGATGTCGATCGACTTTCCGTCGAGCGACTTGGGGGCGTTCTTGCCTGCGTCGGTCTGCGCGAGCTGTATGCTGGATCGGTCTGGCGTCTCGCCCCATGCTTCCCGGCCGCCCGTCGCGCCGGTGGCAAGCAGAACGACCGCTGCCGCGCAAAGCGCGCCGCTAGACGAAGCGGCTATATTTGAAAGGGGCGGCGTCAATCTCATGGGACCCAAGTGCTGCGATTGGTGAGCCTTACGGGCTTTTCGCACATATTCAAAGACTAAGCATATTCTCGCTTAACGCCAATCGGCAATCATGCGGGTGTTGAGAACGGAAGCATCGCAAAAGCCGCAGCATGGACGACCTTCATCCCGCAATCTGGCGTGCAAAGACGGCGGAGCCAAGGCGGGAATTGTCGAGCTCCCGTGACGCCCCCTCCAGCAACACCGATTTCCTGCAATGTTTTCAAACCCGGTGATAAGGATGCCCCGCCAATATCGATGCCGCGCGATAAAGCTGCTCGGCGATCACGGCGCGCGCAAGTCCGTGAGGCAGCGTCATGCGCCCGAGCGAAAGGTTCAGCGCGGCGGCGCGGGTGAATTCAGCATCCAGCCCATCCGGCCCGCCAATCACAATGTTGAGATGACGTAAGCCGCCGTCGCGCCATCCGGCCAGCAGCGTCGCGAAATCCGTGCTGGTCATGGCCTGTCCGCGCTCGTCAAGCGCGATAACCCGCGCTCCGTCCTTGAGCTTTTTCCGCAATTCCGCGGCCTCGGCCGTCTTCCGTTCCTTCGGCGATTTCGCGCGGCTTTCGGTCAGCTCCGTCATGACGGGAGCGGCAAATCCCAAGGGCGCGGCAAATTGCTGGAAGCGCTCCAGATAGCGCGCCACGATCAGGCGTTCCGGCTCGTCCTTGAGCCGACCGACGCAGAGTAAATCAATCTTCATTTCAGGCCCGCTGTTGGGGAGCGGGGCGGCTGAAACGCCGATCGGCCAGGGCCGTAGCGCTTACACGGCTACCGGGTCATTCGGCCTTTCGGCTGACCACATCTTTTCAAGATTGTAGAACTGGCGCACTTCGGGTCGGAAGATGTGCACGATCACGTCGCCGGAGTCGATCAGAACCCAATCGCAATGAGGCATCCCCTCCGTGCGCAGGTTCCCATACCCCTCGCTCTTGAGCTTTTCGCGGAGCTGATCCGCAATAGCGCCGACATGCCGCTGCGACCGTCCAGACGCAATGACCATGTGATCGCCAATCGAGGTCTTACCCGTGAGGTCGATAGCGACGACATCTTCAGCTTTTGCGTCGGAAAGGGAGTTGAGCACAGTCGTGAGGATTGCAGCCGGACCTTTAGGCTTTGCCATCGGCACGGCTTTAGGCTTGCCATTGAGAGCAGCCCCTGTCGAATTGTGCATTATCAGATCGGTTTCCTTCCGTCATTGATCTGGTTGCTGATGCCTCCGGGATTGCGGCCCGGAGAACATCGTCTGCAGGCGAATGATCGCCGAGCAGACTTCTCCCAACGTTTGTGAATGTGCCTGATTGCGCCTGAATTTTCAAGTGTTCGGGACCGAGAGCACTTAAAATATCTTGAATGCAAATGTAGGAACCTATTCCCGTTAAGGGCGTTTGCTGGGGCCTATTTCTTCACGAATGGCAGTGGAGGACAGCGCCGCACAGAGGCAGACTTAGATAGATCCATGCGGGCGGGGCGAGCGTCGGCAAGGCAGGCGCGGCGCATTCGGGAAGGCGCGACGCTGCGAAACGGCGTGCGGCGGGCGATGCCAACGCCTCGATGCCGGGCGCCTGGACGATCCAGCACCAGGATCGGCAACGTGGTAAACAGCCCGGCCCAGTCGCGCCATCGATGGAACTGCGCAAGATTGTCCCCGCCCATGATCCAGACGAAATGCACGCCGGGAAAGCGGCGCCGCAAAAAATGCAACGTGTCGATAGCGTAAGGCGTCGGCAAGGCCGCTTCGAACCCGGTGACTTCGATCGCGGGATGCGAGGCCAGTTCGGCGGCCAGGGAAAGGCGGTCCGCAAGGTCCGGCTGACGCGCAGCGCTTTTCAATGGATTGCCGGGGGTGACGAGCCACCACAGCTTGTTGAGCCGCAGGCGCGCCAGCGCAGCGAGACTGATATGGCGATGCCCCTCATGCGGCGGATTGAACGAACCGCCCAGCAACCCGATGCGCATGTTCGCGAATGCGGGAGGCGGGCGGGCTATCATGGATCAGCTGGTCCGGCGCTTCCGAGCGCGGCCGGGCGCGGTCTTGGCCTGATCCACATGATTGTCGGCCTCGCCGATGCCGAGCCGAATGGCGACCGAGCGGCGATGCGCATCGAACCCCTCCGCGCTGGCAAGCGTCATCGCGGCGGGACCGAGCGCGGCAAGGCTTCTCTCGTTCAGCCGCAGGATCGACGTGCGCTTCATGAAGTCCAGAACGCCGAGCCCGGACGAGAATCGCGCCGAACGGGCTGTGGGCAGCACGTGATTCGATCCGGCGACATAGTCTCCGATGGCCTCCGGCGTGTGCCGGCCGAGGAAAATAGCGCCAGCATTGCGGATCTTGCCCAGCAGCGCTTCGGCTTCGCGCGTTTCCAGTTCCAGATGCTCGGGCGCAATGCGGTCAATGAGCGGCGGCGCCTGGTCGAAATTATCAACGACGATGATCATGCCGTTGTCACGCCAACTCGCCCCGGCGATCTCGCGGCGGGGCAGAGCTGCAAGCTGCTGCTCGACGGCGGCTTGCACCGCATCGGCGAAAGCAGCATCGTCGGTGATCAGAATCGCCTGGGCCGCCTCATCATGCTCCGCCTGGGCGAGCAAGTCCGCGGCGACCCATTGGGGGTCGCTTTCGGCATCCGCGACGATCAGCACCTCCGACGGGCCGGCAATCATGTCGATGCCGACCGTGCCGAAGACCTGCCGTTTCGCCGCGGCCACATAGGCGTTGCCCGGCCCCATGATCTTGGCGACGGCCGCGATGCTCTCGGTGCCAAAGGCCAGCGCGGCAATCGCCTGGGCGCCACCGACCGGATAGATTTCATCCACTCCAGCCAGATGCGCGGCGGCCAGCACCAGGGGATTGATCTCGCCGCCCGGCGCGGGAACGCACATGGCGATGCGCGGCACGCCGGCCACTTTTGCCGGGATCGCATTCATCAGCACGGAGCTGGGATAGCTCGCCTGGCCGCCCGGCACATAGAGCCCGACCGCCTCGATCGCCGTCCAGCGATAGCCGATCTCGGCGCCGACACTATCGGTATAGCGGTCGTCGGCCGGCAACTGACGCCGATGATGCGCTTCGATACGATCGGCGGCAAAGCGCAGGGCTTTCAGGTTTTCGTCGCCGGCCTCGGACATAGCGGCATCGATCGTTTCATCGTCCAGGCGGATCTTGCCGGCCACGAGATCCAACTTGTCGAAGCGCTTGGTGTATTCGATCAGCGCCGCATCGCCGCGCAATCGCACCGCTGCGATGATCTCCCGCGCCGCGCCATCGACATCCTCGGATTGTTCCCGCTTTCCGCCAAGCAGCGCGGCGAACCGTTCCTCGAAATCGGCGTCCCGAATGTGAAGCCTCAGCACCATGGCGACTAGCTTGAAGCCTCCGCTTCCACGCTCTCGTCGGGATGCTCGGGTTTGGCGCGGGTCTTCCAGATGGGGCCCAAATCGCGAAGTTCGGCTTCGATGACTTCCACATGCAGCCGGATCGCGCCGCCGCCGCAGAAAATCAGCGTGATCGTGCCGCCGGGCAGATCTCCCGGCTCGAAATTGATGGCGAGGAGCGCCAGGGTGCCGGTTTTATCGTCGAGCGACAGATTTTGAAACTGAGCGCCGGTCACCCTTTCGAAGCGCAATGCGGAGCGTCGCCGTTGATAGCCGGAGCGATTGGCCTGCTCGTTGCCGGTTGCGCTCAGCCAGTCGAATCGATTGAGAATTGCGGCGAAGCGGCGCTCCTGCGGCAGATACGCCATTTCCTCGATACGCAGGATGGCGTCCTGTAATTGGACCGAGAGAACATTGAGGTCCTCATCGTCCATGGCGATCAGTTTAAGAAGTTCCATGGTTGGAAGCCGTTAGCACCAATTGTATCTCCATGGCAATATGCGCCGTCGCCCGCAAATCGCAAAGGGCCGACTGTGGAACCATGCCCGCACTCGACAGTTCCGCCGTCTTGGCAACCAGGAAAGCACAATGATCAAAAGAACTGTAATCGGAACCCTGATCTGCTTATTCTCGGCCGGCGCCGCATTGGCCGATCGCCCTCCCAACGCGCAGGAAAGATCATCGATCGAGGCCGCATTGAAGGCCGCCGGCTTTAATGTCTGGGAGGAGATCGAGAACGACGACGGCAAATGGGAAGTCGATGATGCGGTTCATGCCGATGGTCACACCTACGACCTCGAACTCGATCTCACCAGTTACGCCATTGTGAAGAAAGAGCGCGACGACTGAGCGCGAGCGGCGCACATCGCAAAGCGCCGCCTTACCCCTGGATGCGCTCGATGTTGGCGCCACAGGCCCCGAGCTTTTCTTCCAGCCGCTCGAAACCGCGATCAAGATGGTAGACCCGATTGATGATCGTTTCGCCGCGCGCCATCAGCCCGGCGATGACCAGCGACACCGAGGCGCGCAGGTCGGTCGCCATCACTTCGGCGCCCCGAAGCGCCTTGACGCCGCGAATATGCGCCGTATCGCCGTGAATACCGATATCGGCGCCTAGCCGCGTCAGCTCCGACACATGCATGAAACGGTTTTCGAAGATCGTCTCGCGGATGCTCGACTCGCCGGAACTGATCGCCATCAGCGCCATGAGCTGGGCCTGCAAATCGGTCGGAAAGCCGGGGAACGGCCTGGTTTCGACCTTGACGGGCGACACCCCCGCACCATTGCGGGAAACCTGGATGCCGCGATTGGTCTCGGTGATCTCCACCCCGGCCCCGCGAAGCACGTTCAGCGCCTCCTGGAGCAGGTCGGCGCGGGCGCCTTCGAGCAGCACGCTGCCGCCGGTCGCCGCAACCGCCATCGCGTAAGTGCCGGTTTCGATGCGATCGGGCAGCACGGAATGCACCGCCCCCTCCAGGAAATCAACGCCCTGGATGCGCAATGTCGGCGTGTCGATGCCTTCGATCTGCGCGCCCATCTTGTTCAGGCATGAGGCCAGATCGCCGACTTCGGGTTCGAGCGCGGCGTTCTCGATCAGCGTTTCGCCTTTGGCCAGGACGGCCGCCATCAGCACATTATGCGTTGCGCCGACGGACACCTTGGGAAATGCGATATGCGCCCCGCGCAAGCCCTTCGGCGCCTTGGCCAGCACATAGCCGCCTGACAGCTCCATATCCGCGCCCAGCTTCTGCAATCCCATAAGATGCAGATCGACAGGCCGCGTGCCGATCGCGCAGCCGCCGGGCAGGGAAACCGTCGCCTCGCCATGGCGGGCGAGCAGAGGGCCGAGCACCCAGAAACTTGCCCGCATCCGCCGAACCATGTCGTAGGGCGCGCGCGTATCGACGATGTCCCGGGCGGTGAGGTGGAACGTCTCGCCTGCATGGCCGCCATTATTGGCGCGCTTGCCGTCCACCGCACAGTCCACGCCGTGATTGCGAAGGATTCGCGCGAGAAGATTGGTGTCGGCAAGGTTGGGAACGTTTTTCAGCGTCAGCGTGTCGGAGGTGAGCAGGCTGGCGATCATCAGAGGCAGGGCAGCGTTTTTCGCGCCGCTGATCGGAATCACGCCGTTGAGCGGATTACCGCCCTCAATGCGAATTTGGTCCATGGAAGAGGCCGCCGTGGGAGTTGCGCTCATCCGAGCGAATTCATTAAGGTTTAGACGAGCAGTTATGAGGGCGCAAGTGCGTGGACTGTCTGGCAGTTCTGCGCCTTTAGCGGTTCTCGGCGGCTGGTTTCGGAATGGCGCTCTTGCGGGCGCGCATCTGAGCCTTCCGCTTGCGCAGATTTTCGCGCAGTTCGGCGGCTAGCCGCTCCTCCCGCTCCTTGCGGGCTTCGCTCTTTGGCGATTGCCGGTTCGCGGTCATGCTCGCTCCTCCTCCGGCTTGCCGATCATGTCCGGAGCGGCGGCGTTTGTCACCATTTTGCGTTCGTGCGGGACAGACGCCCCAGCAGCGCCACCAGTTCCGACTGGCGCCTCGTGGAGGTCTTCGCCATCACCGCCTTGAGCTGAATGCGCGCGGTGCCGACGCTGACGCCCTGGCGCAATGCAAATTCATGGAGGGTGTCCCCCTCCCCAAGCGCCAGCGCGAGGCGGCTTTCCGCCGGCGTGAGGTTGAAGCCGTGACGGAGCACCATCTCAGGCGGGCTCAATTGCTCATCGGGATCGACGAGAACGAGTATCGCTTTGCTATGCTGGAAAATTTCCTGCACCGAGCGCGCCACCGGCATCCCATAAGCGAAGAGCGGACGGCCATTCTGGCGCGGCACATTCGCCAATACCGGCGCGTTGGCTGCTGGCGAGGGCGGCCGCAGCAGATCCGCGATCAACTGCTGGAAGGCGTGGTTCGCTTGCTTATGCGCGGTGCTGAGATGCCCGTGCAGAAGATGAATGTCCTGCCCGAGATGCCGCCGTGCCCGCTTGTTCATGTGCTGCACTTGCCCGGCAAAATCGAGCAGAATTGCCGCACAGCCCAATTCCTCGAATGCGTCGAGCATGCCGGCGTTTTTAGCCTCTCCCAGCCGGCTGGCGATCTCGGCGGCGCGGCACATATGCGGATTGAGCGCCTGGATAACGGCGACCTCCTCCGGCCCGAAGGGTTCGGCCTTTGCCTTGCGTTCAGCCACGAAGGCCGTCAGCCTGCCGCGGTTTTCCCTGATAAAAGTGCCGATAACCCAGCGGAAGCCCAGACGGTTGATGAAATCCGTATTGAACGGCAGCGTGTCGAGTTCATCGGGCGAGAACAGATCGCTCTCGCGCAATACCAGCTTGGTGTGCCGCAATGCCACGGCTCTCGCCATGCGCAGATCACGCGCATACCAGCCCTCCTCAAAGAAAACCTTCGCGAGTTCGTCAAGCCCTTCGGACCAGAGCACCTGAGTGTTGGGCCCGGGCCACGCCATCAGGCATGTGCCCTCGGCACGAAGATGCCGGCTGATCTCGTGCAGGGTCGTGCGCCAGTGCTCCGGCTGCAGCGCGGCCTCATAGAAGAGGTCGACGATGCGCGTGAAATCTTCCGGCTTCATTGATGGGACTTTTTTCGAAGTCGGGAACCTGATCTTAACACTGACGCGGGGTTACCGCCGTGGCGCGCAAAGGGCTCTGTTTCTATAAGTACTCGGAAAGCGCGATCTTGGATCAGCCGGATGGCAAAAGATTTTCCCGTTTCGCTAGTGGGAGGCTCCGACGATCCAACTTGCGGAGCAGGCTTGCTGATCGACTCTGCAAGATTGCGCGTTGCCCGGATTCCGCCTCCAGTGCATTTCGGACTGCGGGCGAATCTGTCACGGCGTGCGGTCTACGTGACTGGGCGTAATGGGCGGCGAAACGCAAAAAAGCGTAGCGCCAGGCGGCGCTACGCAACGTGTTCCAATATTGTCACTCGCCTCATTGAATACTCGGGAGGCATTCTCAGAATTGCTATTTACTGAAAATGAAAGTCCAATATCAATAGGCTCATATTTATAATTTTGAATATAGCGGGTATCGTTTGTGGGTTCATCTCCCATATGGGATATCTGTCCCCATGTGGTCGCAACTGTTGCAATGTTGCCGTATGTAAAATCACTGGGAGCTCAAGCATATTGCGAGATCGGCCACAATTACGGAACGGTCGACAGAATGTGGGCTTTCCGGCCGACTTCATGAGGCCGCTACTTGCGCAATCGCGGCGAGCGTGGCACAGTCCCCGCGCCATAAGCCGTCGCACGCCGCAGTAGCTCAGTGGTAGAGCGCACCCTTGGTAAGGGTGAGGTCGGGAGTTCAATCCTCCCCTGCGGCACCAGCCGCAAACTGCAATCCAGCACTGTCAAAGAACCCCTAAAGCTATTGGCCGATAACGGGTTTTGCGCATCACCCATATGGGTGATGCTTGCGCTTTTTTATCAAAAAATCCCCAAATGGTCAAAAGAACGTTGTCGCATAACGTACCGTGAACGCCCCGGCAACATCTTGCCAGTGTGTGGGGATGGCGTGGGGATGGAGCTGGCGATTTGTTCCGCAGTCGTTCTCGCCGTGGTGCGGGCTCGCCAAGCGAGTGCCGCGCTATCCATTAAGCAGCCCCGCGATCAAATGCTTACCGCCGGCAGCCCGAAAGCTACGTCGTGGGATCGATTGCATCAAGATCTGGATGCCTGGGCAACCCTAATCGATTTCCATCGACATCAGAACATCAACACGAGCAACGCTGATGATGACACCGTTGTCAAAGCGCAGGCGCAAAATCGATTTGAGGCGCATACGGGCGCGTGTCTGCTATTCCGTGCCCGACGCGGCCGTACTACTCCTTGTGACCGAGGCGACAATAAGAGCTTGGCTGCGTGCGGCGCTACCCGCGCTGGATCGCAATCGGCCAACCCTCATCCTTGGCGCGGATCTGAAAGCGTGGCTTCAAGAACGCCAGATCAGTCGGCGACATAAATGCGGACCTGATGAGCTGTTCTGCCTGCGATGCCGGAGGCCAAGAACCTTGCGGCCGAATTCAACGGAACTCATCGAGAAAAATCCGAAAATGCTCATGATCCGGGGCAAATGCTCTCACTTGCGACACTGTCATGCACAAGGTCGCGTCGCGGGCGAGTGCGGCAGCAGCCAGATCAATATTTTGCCCTGCCGAAGCGTCAAGGGAGCCTAGTAGTGTGCAATAATCCCAGCCAAAATCATCAGTTCAGAATGGATGTCGTTAGATGATTCTAGAAATCCAAAAAATGAGCGGATCAAAAAGCAATATACCGAATACCTAAAGCACGCTAATGGTAAGGCAGATCCGACCATCCGTCAAATTGAGAAAGGGATACTCCGTTATGAGACATTCACGAAGTTCGGCGATTTCGCCAAATTTGACCAAAAGCGAGCCATGGAATTCAAAGCACATCTCTCCAAATCGAACCTGGCAAAAGCAACGATCCTGTCCACCGTCACAGTGTTAAAGCGCTTCTTCGGGTGGTTGGCTGGGCAGCCTGGTTACAGGTCCAAAATCAATCTGAACGACTGTCGAGTTTCTCAGCTTGAGCGAGAAGGAGGTTCGCGCCGCAAAGGCACCAGGTGAGCGCGCCTATCCAACACTCGAACAAGTCGTTAGCGTGATTGCGCAAATGCCCCAGAAAACGCCGATTGAAAAGCGTAATCGCGCGCTCTTGGCCTTTATCGCTGTGACGGGCATTCGGGACGGAGCGGTCATTTCGCTCAAGCTCAGACATTTTGACATGGCGCGACGCCTCGTAATCCAGGACCCACGCGATGTCGCGACAAAAGGGAGCAAGCGGATAGACACATTTTTTTTCCCTGTCGGCGACGCAACTTAACGCTATCGTTCTTGAGTGGATCGACTTACTCGCGCGATGAGCTCCTATGCGGCAGCAATGACCCGCTCTTTCCGAAAACCGCGCGATCACATGATGAATTCGATTGCTTCGTTGCCGAGAGCCTATCGCGCGAGCCCTGGGCAAACGCAGGGCCGGTTAGAGAAATATTCAAAGCCGCCTTCGCCGCTGCTCGGCCTACCTCAACTACACACCTCATAGCTTCCGCAACATGCTCGTTCAGCAGGCGTACAAACAGTGCAAAACGCCAGAGCTGCTTAAGGCGTGGAGCCAAAATCTCGGGCACGAAGGCTGTGACTACGACTTAACAAGCTACGGCAAGATCGATTTGCACCGGCAGGGCGAGTTGCTCGTCGGAGGCGGTCAACTCGATCAGGAAGCGCCGATGACGCGCCGCGAAATTGAACAGATGCTTAAGGACCGTGGCCTTTAGCTCGCTGATGGTTTGCATCTACTCTGGCCAACCATCGCCTACTTTGGGGGCGAGCGGCCTTGGTCTTCCGTCTCTTATGAGGCGAGCCTGTTCTCTAATTCCGGGGCTGGGGTCAAGCTCTCTGTCATCCTTGCCGGGCCACGGTTCTCTCCGCGGTAGAGGCTGAACTCTCCGCATCATGGCGCTGGGCGACGTTGGCAGATCAATGTGTGAAGCGCATTGCTCAGGCGAGCATCTCAAGGACGCGCGCGATCTTGCCACCGCCATCGTTCCGGCAGGGACGTCGTGCCCCGCTCTTTGCGGGAACTCTCAGTTACGCAACCTGCTGTGCAGCTCCCTTCGATGACCGATGAAGTCGGTCCTATCGACCCACATCCGGTGCAGGATGACGTCCAGCTTGCGGGCAACGGCGACTTTCGCCTTACGCAAGCCGCTGCGCTTGGCGAGTTGCACGCCCCAGGCCTTCAGGGCCAACCATTTGGCGATGCGGATGAGCAGCACATTGGCGGCCCCGGGCATGTCGCGCGCCTGAAGAATGGTTAGCAGACGGACGGATAGGAGCGCGGAGATCATCGAACTGATGGCACGCTCCAGATCTGCCACGCTCGTAGCGGCGCTTCCGCTCGCGCCAGGCTGTCGCGCCATGTTTCCAGGCACCTCCGGCCACCGGCAAGCTTGACCCTATGATCCGGGCTTCCTCTCTGAAAGCAGCGAGACCCGCCCATAACCAGCGGCAGCAACGTCGCCCAAAATGTCCATGATCGCGCCATAGGGGATTGCTTTGTCCGCGCGGATATAAGCGACCGTGTCACCCTCGCCGGTCCTTAGTTCTGAAAGCCGGACGGTGAGGATGTCGCGGTCCACGCGATCGTTCCGTATGTAAACCGCACCGTCAGCAGCGACGCTGACGACGAGAGGCTTTTGCGGCGGGTTCTGTCGGGCAGCCGCGGTCTGTGGCAACGTCACTGGCACCCCGGCAAGCATCAATGGCGCTGTCACCATGAATATGATGAGCAACACCAGCATCACATCAACGAAGGGTGTGACGTTGATTTCGGCGAGTGGTGCCAAACTGTCTTTATCGTCGTCATTGGAAATATTTACCCCCATTGCTTCCGATCCTCAACGACCAGAACAGAAGGCGTCGGACTGAGCCAGCTTGGCAATGGCAAAGTAGATCCGCTCCGCTTGGCCGGAAAGCGAGCCGGAGATCTGATTGTAGGCAACGACTGCGGGAATGGCAGCCGCGAGACCAAGCGCCGTGGCGAACAGAGCCTCCGCAATTCCGGGGGCGACGACCGCCAAGCTCGTATCTTGCTGGCCGGCAATTGCAGTGAAAAGCTGTTCATGATGCCCCAGACCGTGCCGAACAAGCCGATGAAAGGCGCGGTGGAGCCCACAGTCGCTAAGAATCGGAGCCGAGCCTGAAGCCTGATCAGCTGTTGGCGTGCCGCGAGGCGCATTACCTTTTCTAGGCGCGCCTCGATTTCTGAGCGGCTCTCGCCAGGAGACCACCGCAGGTCATGGGCCGCCGCAAACAACTTGCGCGCGAACCAGGTTTTTTCTGAAGGGGCGGCATCCGATGCAGCAATAAAGCGCTCAAACCCTCGAACCTGCGCCCCGAAGCGGCTCAAGCGGATCGTCTTTTCGAGAATGACCGTCCAGCACAGCACCGAAGCGACAATCAAGAGGCCCATGACGCACTTGACTACTGGATCCGCGCTCGCGATCAGATCGAGAAGCACAGCAATGAGATTAGTGCCCGCGGGTATGGAAGGAAGGTCTGTGGTCATAACTTTAAGTCCTATCGGGCTGAAAACTGGAGCACCTAGCGGAAGTGGAACGGCATCGTGAAGCGGAGTTGAGAGGGTGTAGCTCCTGGTGGGGCTACAGGAAATGGCGCGGCGCGTCTGACCGCGGACAACGCGCCACGATCCAGAGAGGCATTGCCGCTCGAAGAAAGAACGGCGGCTGAAATAAGTTGCCCCGACGACGAGACCGCGAAGGTAATGACAACCTCGCCGCTCACGCCGTTGACTGACGGCTTGTTCCTCGCGATCTTCGCTCTCACTGAGGCGCCGTAGTTCCTCAGCGTGCCTTGGCTGGCGGAGATCCGGCCTCTGGATGATTGCGCGCCATCGGAGCCGATTGCACCGGCCGACGCGCTTGCTGTCTTACGCTTGGCCGCCTTTTTAGGTGGCTTGGGCTCCTCCTCGACCGCTGGCTTTCGCGGCAATTCGCGGGCGGGCGGATCAGCCTGTTGAGGGTCTACCTCCGCGACGCGCTTCTGGTGCAATGCGTCTTCGTCGAGCCGATCGCGGTCATGCCTGTCAACTGGCGTTTCCTGCTTCTCGTCGGGCGGAGTTAACGCGGAGAGCGGCTCGGGCTTGGCATGCTCTTGCGTCGATTGAACCTCGGGCGGAGGATCTTCGACGGGCTGGGGTTCTGGATCTTGAACCTTGGCATCTTTCGCCGGAGGCGTTTCAGCCGTCGCGGGCGCTGCGGCCGCCGCTTCCGCCGCGCTCTGTTCGGCCGCGTCGATAATGTCCGTCGTTTCGAGATTGATGCTGATCGCCATGGTTGGATTGGTGGCGCTGCCGAATTTTGCCGTTTCCCGGCCAAAAAGAATTCCGGCGGCCAATGCATGCGCCGCTATCGATGCGCCCAAGCTGAGCCAGACGATCCAGCGGCCGGCCTCTGAGCGATCAATCATCGTCCGCGAACCTTCCGCTCGGGGCCAATGCTGATTGCCGATGTTATGCCCGCCCGCCCGCCGGTCAAACCCTGGACCCCATTATGCTCCATCAGAGTCACGAGACTCCGCCACCCGCCGCAAGGCTGATTGCCTACGCTTCTCATGCCGTGCCTTCGCTCATTTCTGGTGCGACGGTGCCGCCTCGCCTTGACCGTGTGGAGGATGGGGTCCTGGCCCCAGGGCCGAGCTGGGTTGAACTTCGACGATTCCGCCAAACAATGAGAGCTTGGCGCGATCCGTGGGCGCCATTCGCGCTTCGGCGTTCCGCACGCCGGCCGCAAGGCGGGCGGCGAGATCGGGCGATGCGCCCACGGCAACCACCGCCTCGGCTTCCGTGAGGCCGTCGCCACCGCATAAAATCACCTCCCAGACGCCGCCGCGCCGCTTTAGAAGCGCCCGCCCGCCGCGCTTGTCCTGCGCCCATCCGGCGATGGCATACTCCTCGACAACAACGACAGGCTCGACGAGGAGCGGCGCATCAGGCCGTTCCCAGGTTGCGCGCATGATCTTGGTGATTGCCGCTGTTTCCGCTCCGGAATTATCAGCATTCAGAAGCGACGAGGAAGCCACCAGCATCGCGGCGAACATCATCGCGACACGCGTGGCCCCCAAATTGGGGCGCGCGGTTGGGTTCACATGTTTCATGAGCCTACCATTTGTACTTCATGCCGGCATATACTGCGCGGCCGGTACCTGGTTCGAAGAAGTTCGTAGCGATCGGATCGGCATTGTTGGTGATGCCGACGCTGGCGATGTAATGCTCGTCGGTCAGGTTGCGGCCTTCGGCATAGAACGAGAAGGCTCCTCCCGGATCATAACCTGCCTTGGCACCCAGAAGCAGATACGCTTCGGTATCAAGCGTATTGGCACTGTCGACATAGTAGGCTTCCGGCACCCATTCGATATTCGGGCCAAAATAGAAGCCGCTCGGATGCTTATAGAGCAGCTCGGCGCGCAGGAAGTGCGGCGGTGCACCGGGCAGCTCGTTGTCGCCGAACAGTGCGTCGTTGTCGAAACGGAAGTCGCTATAGGTGTAGGCGACGTTCAGCCAGAGGCGGTCCGGCTTGTCGCCATCGGCCAGCATACCGCTAAAGATGCTCGCGCCGAAGCCGAGCTCCAGGCCCTGATGGATCGTTTTATCAGCATTCCGGACGATGCAGAAATCGGAAACCGGGAAGGGAGCTACGCACATCAGCTCATTGTCGATGAGTGAGCGATAGAGCGCGATGTCCCAGCTATAGGTTTCGCGTCGCCGCCGTGTGCCGATCTCGAAGGTTGTGGCCGTTTGCAGCTCCGCGCCGAACAGCGCGCCGGACGAAGCGGAATTCTCGCCGAAACTCGGGACCTCCGCGCCTTTGGCGACATTGGCATAGACTTGCGCGGACCGGTCGATCTCCCACAGCACGCCGATTTTCGGGCTGAAGGCGTTGAATGTCTTTTCGCCGGACGCATCGCCGTTGCTGAGGAAGTGATCGTCAAGCTTGCGTTCAGCGTGGAGGAACTGTCCCCCGGCGACTAGCGCCACCTGCGGCAGGACATAGAACGCGTTCTCGACATAGAGCGTCATATTGCGCGACTCCTGCCTCTCATCGGCCGTCGGATCGCCTTTTTCGCCGAAGTCATTTTCAAATTGCTGTGCGTCATTCGTGCCATTGTGCAGATTGGCGCCAACGAGAAGGCGGTTCTTGTGTCCGCCAATCTCGGTCTCGTTCATCAACCGGGCAAAGCCGCCATAGTCGAAGTACTTATAGTCAAGAACCTCGAAGATCGGGTGATCCAGATGCCGATCGAGGGCGAAGGCGCCGACTTCGACGATCGTGCCCGGCGCGACTTGCATCGTCGTCTTGTTGGCAAAGCGCAGAGTGTCGATGTTGCGCTCCCAATCGTCGGTGACGTTGATGCCCTGCGCTTTTTCGGGGTCTGACAGCGCCTGCTCCTTGGTCACCGAGCCGGGAATGTCCTGCCGGACGCGGTTGGCGTTCAGGTAGAAGCGCGTCTCGGCATTGGGGGAAATCTGGATGCCGAGATTGGCGTGCATGCGCTCGGCATCGCCGCCGCTATGGTCGCGGAAGCCGTCCTGCTCCTGGACCGAGCCGGTGATGAAATAGTCGACCGGCCCATTGACGGCGCCGGAGCTGGATTGCAGCCGATGGAAGCCGAAGCTGCCGACATCGACGCTGGTCTCGAACAGCTCCGAGTTGTACCCGGTCGGGGTGACGAAATTGATCGCGCCGCCGAGCGTCGTGGCGCCGAAACGCTGGCCGTTCGCGCCCTTATAGACCTCGATATAGCGGAAAGCGGTCGGGTCGAACTCCTGGAAGTCGCCGAAGCCGTCGGCCGTGTTGATCGGGATGCCGTCCATATAGAGATTAATGCCGCGCAGATGGAAATTGCGCGAGAGGCCGGAGCCGCGAATGGACAAGCCGTGTATCGTCGCCCCATTTCGGCTGGACGAAAACGCCCGGAACATAGTCCAGCGCGTCTTTAATGGTGTTTGCCGCTGTCGTGTCCTTGTAGTCATCCGTAACGACAGTGACGGTACCGGGCACGGTCGCCAGTTCGCGGATCGCCTCTTCGGTGGTCGGCACGGTAAGGGCACCGGCACGCGGTTCGCCGCCCGGAAAGCCGGTCGCCTGTTCGGAGCCGACTTCTGCGGCCTGGCTGGCCGGCGCGACCTCAGCCGGAGCGGTCTTTGCTTTGGGTGCGGGTTGCACGATAACGATCGGCGGAAGCTGTGTTCCCTGAGCTTGCTGGGCATTCGCGCCGGTGGTCGAGATGCCAAGTGCCAAACCGGTGAACGCGCAGGCAAGGGGAATTTCGAGCCGCCGCGCCGGTACAACCGGTCGCCGCTCGCGAGAACGATGGGGTGTCATTTGAGTAGGCCTTGCAATGAGCTGAAGCAATCGCTCAGGCGCCGCGGCATCGCTTTGCCGGAGATGGTTTCCTGAGCGGAGAAAGACGCCTCAGACGATTGCGGGCGGGGCGTGGGAAGGCGGCTTAGTCCCCGACAATTTGCGCGCGATGATCTCGCTGACCATTTCGACGCGCTCGGAGGCGCGATCCGGCGGGCAAAGATCCATCACCAAGGGAACGGCCATGATCGCCACGGTGGGAGCCGCCCCCAAGCAGATCGGGCACTTGGTCATGTCGCCGCCGGGCGGTTGCGGCAGGGCAGGCAATTCGGCACCTGCGGGCGCGGCGGCGATACCGCCGCCGTGGCAAATCGTGGAGTATGCCGCGCTGAGCGCCTGATACTCCATCTGCATCCGCAGCATGGACGCGCCATGATTGACGATCAGTGCGGCATGCATGAGCACGCCGAAGATCGCAAAAAGGCTTATCCATCCGCGAAATCGGGTCACGTCGATATCTCCCTTATGAGAGATTATAGAAGATGGCGATGTCTGACAATCTGGTGTGGCAGGAGAGATCAGCAGCGGTGCGCGAATGCCACAGTCGTGCCGGGCTCAGGAGAGGCGCTATTAATGTGGGCAAATTCGGAAGGCACGGACGACTTCCACTATCTGCGGATATCGATCTCGCCCTCAAGTTTGGCGAGTTCGAAATCGGAGACGAGGATATCGATGCGGACCGACCAACGTCCTGGCACCGGGATGGGCAAATCGATGATTTGCCAAGTACCATCCCCTGGTCGCGTGGCGGATCGCTTTATAGGCTCGACCCCGGCGACCGCATTGGCGAGGGTCAGCGTCACTTCTTTGGCCGGGAGCGGGCCGAAATCGCCATTCATGAGGATCATCGACGCGGTGACCGCGCCGGTGTGGCCCGGCGTAATCGTGAGGTCCGCCATCGCCTTCGCGGTATGAATGTGGATCGCAGCGGGTGCGGCGGCCGCTTCAGCGAGGGCGCGCGGTGGCGGCGTGAAGCGCCAAAGCGCGGCAACACCGAAGATCGCAAGGATGAGCATCGTCTCAAGCAGGATCGAACGCCGGAGCAGGCGCGTCGAAGGCCCATCGCCCTGCTCGGCGGGTTGCGTAAGTCGGAAACGGTTCATGGCCGCGAGTGCGAACACCACCACCAGCAGCGCCAGCTTGATTAGGAACACTTTGCCATAGGCGGTCGTCCAGAGCGCCTCGATGCTCTGCAATTGCACAACCGCAAGCAGCAGCCCGGATGCTATGAGCGACGCAAGCGCATAGGGGATTGCCCGCGAAAACCCGCGAAGCACAGCTGTCGCATCTGCGCGGGACGAAGCGAGCGCGAAACCAAGCGGCATGAGCGCACCGGCCCAGAAAGCGATGCAGATGCCATGCAGAAAGACGGCAGGACGGGTTAGCCATTCCGGAGGTGCGGCGCTGGCGTGGCCGCTCGCCGCCAGTGCGCTGCCGACGCCGAGAAACGCCAGCAAGGATAGCGCCTTGGCAGGTAGGCCCCGCAGCGCTATGGCGATCAGCCCCGCGACGAGCGAGAAACCTGCGACAAGCACGGTGTTGCCATAAGTCGTCTGGAAGCCAGTTCGCCAAATGATGGCCGCGTTGAGTTCCCTCAGCGTGGCATTGAGCGCGTCGGCACCCTGCAATCCCAGCGAGATCGTCGCCGCGATGAGGCCCAAGACCATCGTCGCGCAGGTGAGGAATGCTGCCCGTCTCCCGCCTTGGCCCATCCAGCTCGCGAAAAATACTCCGCCGACGCCGATGAACAGCCCGGTGTAGACTCCGAGCCTTGCCGTCCAGAAGGCGATGCGCACCGGCCAATCGACGCTGTCTTCGACATCCGGTATGGGGCCGGCGCTCGGCGCGCCGATGGAGAAAACCACGGCGCCGCCTACCGGATGGCCATCCGTGGAGACCACCCTCCAGCTCAGCGCATGCGTCCCCCTGCCCAGATCCGCGGGCGCTTCGATGATGAGTGTATTTCCCTCGAGGACGAAGCGGTCGAGCGATGTGACGTCGCCGCCCGGCGCCACCAGCTTGAGCACCAGCGGCGAAACCGGCTCGCTGAATGTCAGATTGAAGTGTTTGGGCGCATCGGCGATCATGGCGCCGTCACGGGGATCGGCGTTGATGAGCGACGCATGGGCGAAGGCCGTGCCGGCGGAACACAGCAGCACGGCAAGCATCGCCAGGGCCATCGCGATCTTTGCTTGGAACGAGAATCCGGATGCCGCGCGGCGAGCTACGAACGCGCATGGCCTGGTCATGGGCCAGCCCTCGGGAGACGGCCCCCCACACTCATTTCAGCGGCAGCAGCTTTACGCCCGGCGCGGGCTTCTCATAGTCTGCGGCCGATTTGCCCGCCTCGGGGATTTCGATCCAGCGCTCGACGCCTTCCTCGCACTCCTGAACCACGGGAAAATAGAGCGTACTCCCCGCTTTGAGCTCGCCGGTGAAATAGGTTTGCAGCACGAACTCATCATAATAGTCATCGGGCAGCTTGCCGCCGCTCCATGCCACCTCTTTCACGCCCTCGCTCAGTGTCATCCCGTGGTAATAGGGATATGCTTTCTCATACTTGCCCTTCGTCATTTCCAACATCCAGCCGGGCTTTGGCATCGGCTTGACCGCGATCACGCCTTCGGGGATTTGTACGCGCAGCCTCACCGTCGCCGCGCCTTTGCAGCCGTGCGGCACACGAAAGACGGCTTTGTAACCGGCCGAGATCGGTGCATCCTGCGTCTCCAGTGTGACATGGGCGAAAGCCGTTGTTGCACCCGATGCGGCAAAAGCCGCGGCCGCGATGATATTTTTCAAAATAGTTTCTCCTTACGCTGAGTGATGTTGCAGCGGACCGCCAAAGGCTTAAGACGCCGGCCGAGCAATCGAATACCCCTTATAGCCGCCGGTATCCAGAAAGGTCAGTGCTGAATGGTGGCCGTATAGCCATGCTCATTCGGTACTTTTTTCGTAATGGACGTGGTGATGGGGCACCCGATCGGACGCGGCCCGAAATCTAAATCGTCCGGCTGAGCTTGGTCGGGGCCTGTTGGGCGGATGTCAGAACAGAGGTGAAGCCTAAAAATATCGCGAATGGCTCGGCCCCTCACATCTTCGCTCGGCAGCGCCTTGCGCTTACGGGCGGTGATTGGAATGGTCTGCCCGATTCTCGCCGCCGGATTCGCCGAAGTGGCTTGCGCCGAATCGGGCGCGGCGGCGATACCGCCAGGCCCGATGCGAGCGTCGCGATCATGACCTACCAGACTTGCAATACGCATCGAGACGACCTCTTGCCTGTCCCGCTCAATGAGTGCCGCCTTTATTTGTGACCGGCCGAACTGGCGCCCATCGCCTCTATCTCGAACTCGACCGGCACGCTTCCGGCCTTCTCGAATGTTAGCGTCCCTTTGATCTTGCCACCTTTCTTAAAGCCGGTTTTCAGGCCGATCATCATGAGGTGATAGGAGCTGGGCCTGAGCTCGACCGTCGCGCCCGGCTTGATCTCAAGCCCACCCTCCAACCGGCGCATCTTCATGACTTTGTTGTCCACGGCCATCTCATGCACTTCGACGTTGCCGACACCGTCAGCTGAACCGCCAACAAGCTTGTCCATTTCCTTGCCCTCGTTAGTGATCGTCATATAACCCGCGGCAGCGGTGGCCCCCGCCGGGGTCGCTCGTGTCCAGGGATGGTCAATCTTCAGATTGCCGGCTTCGAATTCATGAGCGCAAAGTGGGGCGGCGACGGATAGAGCGCCGACCACCACAGAGGCGGTTATGACATCGCGTAAATAGAGCATGGTCTTCCCTTGGTTTGGATCTCAGATTTTTTTGAACACAGGAGATTATTATGCGGCCGCAGCCTTACTCCGGCCTTTTCCGAATCGCGATCTGTATCGGCGACCTATGCTTTGCGCCGCAGAGCTAGATCGGTCCACTTTTAACGACATTCGGCAGAAAGGCCGAGCGTGCAACGTCGTAACCAAAAGGTCCTGGTTCACTGGCTTACACATGCCAGCATTCCCCGCTGCGCCAGCAAGTCTGACTGTGTCAGGAGGCGAGGTGCGGTCAAGAGCGGATCAGCCCCGCATTTGCAAGCTTTCATCCTCTCCATACTTCGGCGCTGTTGCCTGCAATTCTGACGTCAGATGTTAGCGGGCGAAGTGGGGTCACGAGTAGGGTCAGAGCCCACATTGGCGGGCTTTTCACCCTGCCCATCAGAGCAAGACCATCGCCTGCATTTCGGACGCCCAGTGTCAGCGGGCAAGTGGGTCACGAGTGGGGTCAGAGCGCGCATTTGCCGGTTTTTCATCCTGTCCATTACAGCGGCGCCATCCATCAGCACGACAGTGGCCTGTCAAACACGAGCATGAAGAGAGGGACGTCCATTATGGGTGTACTTGTTAGACGCCTTCGCATTAGACAGTTTTCGCGTATAAATAGGGTTGACTTTAGCATTGTTAGACGATACGCACGCAACCTCTAGAGCCTAATTGGACAACTCAAGGGCAATGCGATGATTACAAACCCGGTCTACGGCTATGCGCGTGTCAGCTCGAGGGACCAAGATCTCGCCATTCAGCGGGAAGCGCTAAAGGCTGCCGGCTGTGATGTGATCCGTGAGGAGAAAGTGAGCGGCACGTCGCGCACGGGACGGAGCGAGCTGGAAAACCTGCTTCAGTTTTTACACAAGGGCAACACGCTGGTGGTAACCCGCGTGGATCGGCTGGCGCGATCGGTGAAGGATCTGCAGGATATCGTGCATGAGCTGAAGGCGAAGGGCGTCACGCTGCGCGCTACGGAGCAGCCGATCGACACCGGCACGCCGGCCGGCAAGGCGTTCCTGGACATGCTGGGTGTGTTCGCCGAATTCGAGACGGCGATCCGCAAGGAACGGCAGATGGAAGGGATCGCCAAGGCGAAGGCGGCGGGCGTGTACAAGGGCCGCAAGCAGAGCGTGAACGTGGAGAAGGTTCGGGAGCTGAGGGCGGCGGGCACAAAGCCAGTGGAGATTGCGCGCGAGCTGGGTATCAGCCGGGCATCGGTCTATCTGGCGTTGAAAGCTTGAGCTGGCGGGACGGAGGCCCCACCCGTTTGTGCCCGCCCGCATCATTCTTTCGATCGTCACATTTTCCTAAGGCTACCGATCGACAGAGGATCGCTGCGCTTAGACATCATGTGCGCCTCTAAACAATCAATTGGACCCGATCGCATTCAAAGATTTGCAGCCATCGTATTTGACGCGTTGGACGAGCGTGACACCTTCGTTCATGACGCGATCAGCCGCTTGCGGTGCTAGCCAAATCACAGCCCCTAGTGTGTCAGCTTTGAGCCGATATTGTTGATAAAGTCGGCGATTGCGTCGATCTGGGGGATGTCGACGAGAGAATGTTGCAAATCTGGCGCTGTTTTGCTGGGCACAGCGTCGATTATGCGGCTTCGGTCATGCCACGGCAGGGATTGCAGATCTGAGCTTGGCGATTTTTCGCAAATTCTGAGCCGTCGCGGCGAGCAGGAATTCGTCTTTGGCGCCAAACGGTCCGCGCAAGCGCAGTCGGCCCAGCCGCAGAATGCGCTTCAGATGCGCGAACAGCATCTCGACCTTTTTCCGTTGCTTGCACGAGGTCCGATAGGCCTCGGTCTTGGCGATGTCGCGTGCCACGTCACGAGCATCTTCATGGATTGAGCGCGGGATCTTGCGGACCGGTTCCTTTGGACAGCAACGCGGTTTCAGAGCGCAGACGCTGCAGTCATGCCTGCTGGCGCGGTAGCGCATCATCCCATCTTTCGTGACGCCGGAGCGCGGCACTTTATAGGGACGGCGGCCATGCAGGAGCTCCTTCCCTGCCGGGCAGCGATATCGATCGGTCGCATAGTCGTACACGAAGTCGTCGCGTGAGAAGGTTCCGTCTGTACGCTGCGATTTGTCGAAGACGGGGATGTGTGGCTCGATCTTGCGCTGCTTCACCAGCCAGGCAAGATTATGTGCCGAACCATAGGCGCTGTCGGCAATCACGCGCTTTGGCGTCAAGCCGAACCGCTCCGCCGTTCGATCCAGCATGGTCCGAGAGGCTCCGACCTCGGCCTGCCGGATCGCCCGGCTGGCTTCCACATCCAGGATCACCGCATTCTCGGTATCGATCAGATAGTTGGTGGCATAGGCGAAGAAGGCTTGCCCCCTATTGGCGCCGGTCCACTGGGCCGCCGGATCGGAGGGCGAGACGAATTTGGGGCGAACTTCGCTGGCGGCACCGAACGCGGCATCATCGAGCGTCGCCAGATATTCCTCGACCGCGCGGGCGGCGTTGTCGGGGACCGGCCTGCGGTCCCAATCCTCGCCTGAAAGCGACCTCTGCTTGTTGGCATCTGCGGCGATTAAGCTGGCATCGCAGGCAAAGCCTTCTCCGCCGACAAGCCCTTCATCGATGCAAGTCTGGACGGTTGTCTCGAACAGATGACGCAGGATATCGCTCTCGCGGAAGCGGCCATGGCGGTTGCGTGAAAAGGTGGAATGATCCGGTACTTTGCCTTCAAGGCCGAGACGGCAAAACCACCGATAGGCCAGGTTCAGATGAACCTCTTCGCACAGACGCCGCTCGGAGCGAATGCCCATCGAATAGCCGACGATCAGCATTCGTATCATCAGTTCAGGATCAACGGAGGGACGGCCGATCGTGCTGTAATATGGCTTCAACTTGCTGCGGAGATCCTCCAGATCGAGGAATTGGTCGATGCGCCGAAGCAGGTGGTCGGTCGGAACGTGCTCCTCGATACAGAAATCATAGAACAGCTGCGCCGGTACCGCCTGCGTTCCCATCATCACCGAATCCCCCTGATGCTGGGAGAAACTGAATCATGCGGACGAACGCCGATCAACGGCCGACTTTATCAACACAATCAGCCAAAAGCAGTCGCTTGGCGCTGAGGCGCCGGGTGGCGCCCTCATTGCGGTCTAGCTGAACGACGACTTAACATTCAGCGCGGCTAGCGCTTTGGCAGCCGTATGCTAAAGGTTGTGCCCGCCTCCGCAGTGGATGCGACGCTGATTTCACCTTGGTGAGCAAATACAATTCTCTTTGCAATGTAAAGGCCTAGCCCAAGATTCGCGGCACGCCCTGGCGGCGGCTCCCCACGTTGCCCGCGCGTGAAAAACTCGAAGATGACCTTGATCTTGTTGGTCGGGATCGGGTCACCGTCATTATGCACGGAAATGAGCACGTCATTTTCCTGACCGGCGACGTTGACGTGAACGACACTATGTTCAGGGCTGTATTGAATAGCGTTGCCGATAAGATTTGAAAGCACCTGCCCCATCCGGGCTTCGTCCCACTCGCCTTCGGTTTCTCCGGCAACGCCGATCTCAATAGCGCGGCCATTGGAAAGAGTACGCAACTCCTGGACAAGCTGATTGCCAAGCTGACCCATGTCCATGGGCACTTTCACCACGGAAATGTCAGTTCCAAACGCCGAGAGAGTTACGTCGAGCACGTCGTTCAAGATCTGAGTTGCGCGTTCGGTCGTCGTCACGATTTGCGACGCTAGAAGCATTTGCTTTGGGTCGCTTCCGCCCCGCTGGACCATTTGCCGCGCTGCCATCGTTGCCGCCCCGATCGGGTTACGCAGATCATGGCCAAGAACGCCGAGGAATAGGTTGCGGGAATCGTTGATGGACTTGGTATAATGTTCAACCAACTCGGTCATAGCTTGATCGATTGCCTCATTGAATCGGGTGAGGTCTCCGAGATCAGTCGCACCCAGTACTTGATTGTGCGCGATCCATTGCTTCACGACGCTTGCACGCAGGGCCCGATATTCAGAAACCATTTGGCCGATGTCAAAACCATCGGCGAGGCGCAATGTGGCATGAACCTCCGCCGCGCTGTGCGCAAACGGGGTGTCGTCCGGCCCAAGGCCATGAGACTTTTCAATCGTCTCTTGTTCCGTCTGAAGCGTTTCGAGATCGTCGGCGACGAAGTTTAAAATCTCCTCGATGTGATTACGCAGCGCGAGTTTCGTCATGCTGTCGCTGGCAGGTGCGCGCGTCCGGGCAAAATCGATCCACTCCGCCACTATGGGTTCGACATTGAGGCGTATGAAATCGGCGAGCCGAAGATGCTCGGTTGAACTCGGCGTCGGAGGTGTCCCAGGAGTCATAGTGTCTCCGATCAGTTTAAGCGGATTCGGCGGTACGCATCCGACCAGCAGCCTCAATCTTTACTCCTGATCAGATCTAATGCGAAGCTGTTGTTGAGTGAGGCCGCATCCGTTTGCCGACAAGCCCCCTGTGGCGTCAAGACATGAGAGAACCGACGTTCGCGTGGCTAGCAACCGCTCAATCAATCCGATCCCATGATTGCTTTGATCCGAGCTGCCAGCTTTTCCATGGCGAATGGCTTGGTCAGGACATGCATCCCCCGTTCCAAATGTCCATTGCCGATCGCTGCATTCTCGGCGTAGCCGGTGACAAACAGGACCTTGAGGCTCGGCCGGCCAGTCCGTGCCATATCAATCATCTGACGGCCGTTCACTCCGCCCGGTAAGCCAACATCGGAGATGACCAGATCGACGCGAACATCCGACTGAAGCACTTTCAACCCTTCGGCGGCATCGCCTGCCTCGATGGCCCTATAGCCCAATTCGGCCAGTGTGTCGCTAATCAGCATGCGTACGGTCGGCTCATCATCGACCACTAGCACAGTCTCACCAACTTGTGCTCGCGGCATTTCTAAGGATTTCGAAGCAGCAGTTTGTGCATCTTCCTTGCCGAAATGACGAGGAAGATAGATTTTGGCCGTCGTTCCTTCCCCAACTTCAGAATAAATCCGCGCTTGACCTCCGGACTGCTGAGCGAAGCCATAGATCATCGACAAGCCAAGGCCCGTTCCCATTCCGATCGGCTTGGTTGTGAAGAAGGGATCGAACGCTCGAGCAGCAACATCGGGAGACATGCCCATGCCAGTGTCAGTTACAGAGATCGCTACATACTGGCCTGCGGGCATGCTGCGCTCACGAGCGCCTGCGTCATCGACCCAAGCGTTCGCTGTTTCGATAGTTAACCGTCCGCCATCGGGCATGGCATCGCGGGAATTGATGCATAGATTGAGAAGTGCATTTTCAAGCTGGTTGGCATCGCAGAAGCACGACCAGAGGCGGACCGCGGCGACAGCTTCGACACTTATCGCGGGTCCGACCGTCCGCCGAATAAGGTCCTCTAAGCCAGAAATGAGCTTGTTCGCGTCGACTGGTGTAGGTTGGAGTGTCTGTCGGCGCGAGAATGCCAGCAGACGGTGCGTCAGTGCCGCTGCCCGAGTGGCCGCACCTAGGCCAGCGGTGACATAGCGCTCAAGCTCATTGATCCGTCCCTGCGCGACACGGTTTCGGAGGAGCTCAAAGCTACCCATGATACCAGCCAAGAGATTGTTAAAATCATGCGCAAGCCCGCCGGTGAGCTGACCGACGGCTTCCATTTTCTGCGATTGAAACAATTGCTCTTTGGAGTTCGCCAACTCCATCTCGACTTCGCGCCGTTCCGTCAAGTCGCGCGTGACTTTGGCAAAACCAAGCAGCATGCCGTCGGCGTCGCGGATCGCGTCAATAACGACGCTCGCCCAGAAACGAGTTCCCATCCTTGCGTTGTCGCCAACCGTCCGCGTGATAACTACCCTCACGCCGAGCGGTGTCTAGCGCTGACCAAGGGAGTTTTTCCGCGACATCCTCGGCGGTATAGAAGCGCGAGAAATGCTGACCGACGATTTCCGCTTCGGTGTACCCTTTAATGCGTTGTGCGCCAGTATTCCAGTTGGTAACCACCCCCTCAGGACTAAGCATATAGATCGCATAGTCAGTGACGCCCTGCACCAGGATACGGAAACGGCGCTCAGCCTCTATCGTTGCGAGGGTGGCTTCCCGATTTTCCGTGATATCCCGCGTGATCATTGCAAACCCGTCGAGCGCTCCGTCCTGCCAAATCGGGTCAACGACGATGGTTGCCCAAAATCGGCTGCCATCCTTGCGCAGCCGCCATCCTTCGGATGAGAAGCGCCCCTCTTCTGAAGCAATCTTCAGCGTACGGCTTGGAAGCTCGGCATTGCGATCCTCGACCGTATAGAAGCAGGAAAAATGCTGCCCGATGGCCTCTTCTGGGGAATATTCTTTGATGCGCGCGGCGCCCGCGTTCCAGCTGGCGACGCGCCCGTCAGGGTCGATTATGTAAATTGCATAATCGACGATCGATTGGACGAGCCGCTTATAAGCGCTGTCATTGACACCCCTACCGGTCCCAGATTTATTTTGAAGATCCGACGGCAATGATCGGCCCAATTTGACGTGACTAACCGTGTGCGGTTCTAACACGGCGAAAGTTCCATAGTTCCAGACAACGAAACGGCGCAACGGTCATGTCTGAAATCACCGCGCAGTCTCACCGTGAAAGGCGACTGCGCACCACCGGCGGAAAAGGGCCAATGCACGAAATCGCTGTCGCGATATTCGCGGCGGCCGGGCTGTGCCCTCGGAAGCAGCGCTGAAGAAGCCGGCTGACAAAGAGAAAGCTCCATTCTGAGATTGAGGTGTCAACCTCGATCCGGGAAGGAGTTTTCCATGAGTACGCGTACGATCAGCCCCCTTCGTCAGCGCATGATCGAAGACATGACCGCTCGCAAGCTGGCCCCACAGACCCAGCACCTCCATATTGCAAGCTGCAAACGGTTTGCTGCCTTTCTCCAACGCTCTCCTGAAACCGCCACTGCGGATGATATTTGCCGGTTCCAGTTGCAGCTGGCCGAAAGCGGAATGGAGATCCCTTATCGGAACCGCATTGTGACGGGCGTCAAATTTCTGTTCCGCGTGACGCTGCGCCGGCATGACCTGGCGGCCGAGATGTACCACCTCACCGAGCCCCGGAAGATCCCCGTGGTCATGAGCCCGGTTGAGGTCAAAGATCTTCTGGCTGCTGCCAAGACGCTGAAGTTACGGACCATGCTCTCCCTGACCTATGGCTGCGGGCTCAGAATCAGCGAGATCGTAAAGCTCCGGGTCGGCGACATCGACAGTTCACAGAACATCATCCGCATCGTTCAAGCCAAGGGACGCAAGGACCGGCATGTGATGCTGCCGCCGGAGGTGCTCAAGCTGCTGCGGCAATGGTGGAGCCAGCGTCCGGCAAAATACGATGCGGGCGTGGCGAAAACGGAACGCTACCTGTTCCCGAGCCGGGAGGCCGCCCAGATGAGCACGCGCCAGTTTTCGCGCCTGTTCCGGCAGACGGCGAAGGCGGCCGGGATCCGCAAACATATCACTCCGCATACGTTGCGTCATAGCTTTGCCACCCATCTGCTCGAAGCCGGCACGGATATCCGGCTTATCCAGGCCTTGCTCGGACACGACAAATTGGGCTCGACAGCCCGCTACACGCGCGTTGCCACCGGCATGATCGCCGCGGTCACAAGCCCGCTCGCCCTGCTGGCTGAAACAGAAAAGACGCCCAAACGCCGGAGGAAGGCCAAGGCTGCATAGCGGGCCATGGCGCGACAGGCGCTGGAGGTCGCGGACATCTTTCGCGATCACGGTCCGGCGTGGCGCATCGCCAATGCCGGACATATCAGCCTTGCGCAGATGAAAGTGATGAGCGCCATCGAGCGCTGCCGCACGGCGGCGTTGGGAGGTCATGTCGCACGCTGCGAGAACAGCGCATGCGGCCATAGCGTCATCTCGTTCAACAGTTGCCGGGATCGCCACTGCCCGAAGTGCCAGGGAACCGCGGCACGCAAATGGCTCGCCGAGCGGGAAGCCGACTTGCTCCCGGTCGGCTACTTCCACCTGGTCTATACGCTGCCGGCGCCGATCGCTGCAATCGCCTGGCACAATAAGCGCGTGATCTACGATATCCTGTTCAAGGCCTCCGCCCAGACCACGCTGACCATCGCCGCCGATCCCAAACACCTCGGCGCCAGGACCGGCATTACGGCCGTGCTTCATAGCTGGGGTTCGGCGATGACCCACCATCCACATATCCACATGATCGTTCCCGGCGGCGGTCTGTCGGCTGATGGATCGAAATGGATATCAAGCCGGAAACGCTACTTTCTGCCGGTCCCCGTGCTCTCGCGCCTGTTCCGCAGGCTGTTCCTGAAGATGCTGGTCGCGGCGCATGCGAGCGGCTGTCTGAGATTTTTTGGCGATCATGCCGGCCTCGTCAACAGCGTCGCCTTTGCCCGCTTTCTCAGACCGCTCCGGAAAGTCGAATGGATTACATATGCGAAGGAACCCTTCGCCGGGCCTAAATCGGTCCTTGCCTATCTGTCGCGATATACTCACCGCGTCGCCATATCGAACAGCCGGCTGATCAAAGCCGATGAAACCGGCGTAACCTTCAAATACAAAGACTATCGCGTGGAAGGGCCAGGGCGGTACAAGAGCATGACGCTCGGCCCGCACGAGTTTATCCGTCGCTTCCTGATGCATGTGCTCCCGAAAGGCTTCCACCGCATCCGGCACTATGGGCTGTTCGCCAGCGGCAACCGCGCCGCCAATGTCGCGCGGGCCAGGGAACTGCTTTGCGCACCACTCCCGCCAGAGCAGCCCAACCAGACGGAAGCTGCAAATGCACAGAAGCCGGAAGCACCGGACCGCTGCTGTCCGTCCTGCGGTAGCCGGATGATCGTCATCGAACTCTTTGCAAGAGGCTCCGAGCCGCAATATCGGCCAAGCGCGGAAGGGATCGACAGCTCATGATCATGCTGATGAAAAAACGGAACCAGATCATAGGCTTTGAGCGACGCCGCGCAGTCAAGGGCGATAGCCGCGCTCGTGTCAAACCTATGAAAACGGCGCCCACTAAACGGCGGACAAAGCCGTCGACAATCACGATCCGCCCATACCGGCAAGTAATCCGGCACAGTGAACGGCGAAAAACGCTTGCTTGCATCCGCCATCATAGACCGCGACCACCCGTTGCTAAGCTAATTCCCCATAGAGCCCGCTGAACCAACGCGGACCATCTCACGCGATTTCCTGCCTTGGCGCTTCTCCGACGCCGACGCCACCCCGCGCCTCAGCAAAGCCGTGCCAACGGCGTCCGAGAACCTTCACAGTGAGCGGCCGCTTCTCGCTCTGGTGTTGAGGCGGCAGCTCGGGCCATGTTTCTGCCCCTCGTACGTTGTCGCGGTTCACGGTGAAAGAGCGGTGATCCCGACATGGCGCTCCGCGAGGTTGGGGCAAATCGCGTTGGCGCAGCATGCCGACCGGCAAAGCGTGTTCTCCGGAGCGGACGTATAGTCCGCTCCGGCCCCATGCAACACTGCACTACGGAAGGTTTGATCCGCCGCTGCGACTATGCATAGATATCGCCATGTGCGGACGTTTCACACAGAAATACAGCTGGGCCGAATTCCACGGACTCTACAGGCTGACCAATCAGGCCATTCCGAATTTGCGAGCGAGTTGGAACATCGCGCCCACACAGGATGTCGGTGTCTTCGTGCCGGATGCAGGCGGGCTCGTTTACACGACGATGCGCTGGGGACTGGTGCCGATCTGGAAACAACTCCTCTCGACCCGTAGCCTTTAGGTTCCGCTCCCCCTTCCGATATCCGACACCTTAATGCGCGAGGGGCTTTGACTCCCTAGCCATGCCAATTCCGAGCGCATGAACGTTTCGAGCTCGGCCGTCGCTTCGTCGCGAGACCGGGCGAGCATGGTGTGGATTTGCGGTGAGCTTCATGTGTTCCACTTAACACTTGCTAAAAATGTTGATGCGTAAGGGCTTTCTCCAGTTCCTGACGGAAATGACGGAGTTTCCTTTTTAAACGTCCGTGCGTGTACGCATGCGCGGGATACGTCGATAATGGAGCTTGCGTCATTTCCGTCAGGATCGTCATTTCAATCATTCCTGACGGAGGGATAAGCCATTTATAAAGATGCCTTTTTCATTCTTTCTGAACTTAAACCCTCTGTCTTCAAGCTTTGATCGGAGCTTCTTATTGGTGCCCGCCGGAATGTTGTTGAAATTTGCCCAGCGCTTCCAAGCCAGGAATAGCGCCGATAGCGGTTCAGTGCCGGCCCCGCGAACCGTCATTTCCTCAAGCCATGTTGCCATTGAGTCCTCAGCTTCCATGTAGTCGGCGGTTGCGGCCTTCACGTCTTCCGGTGCGGCAAGCCCGATCCGCTGCCACTCCAAACAGCCGTCAATCATCCATTGCAGGATTGCGCCCCATTCCGAGTGAAGCTCTTCGGAGAGGTTGGGATTTTTCTTTTCCGGTGGAATGGTGACGGTGAACGGTATCAGGTGGAAACGGCGCCGCATGGCGTCGTCAACATTGCGGATTTGCGGCTTATGGTTGCCGACAATGAACAGCTTGAAGTTAGGGACATATTGGAAGAAATCGCCGCGCCATAAACCGAGCTGAGATTTCATCGCCGCCCCTGAGCTGCTTGATTTTCGCTTCTGCCCAATGACGCCCTTCCTCCGTCTCTGATGCCGTCACCAGCCGCGCGCCGACAAGTCCGGCTAGGTCGGTCGGGTGCCGCTCTGTCTTGCTTTCGGTGAATGTCTCGATAGGTGCGGGTCTGGCGTATGCGTTCAGAATGCCGGTGATGGTGTTGAGGAAAACACCCTTACCGTTGCCGCCTTTGCCGTGACAAAGAAAAGCGCGTGCTCCGTCGTCTGGCCGGTGAGGCAGTAACCGGCAACCCGTTGCAGAAAGCCTTGCAATTCCTTGTTGCCGTCCGTCACATCGTCAAGGAAGCTCTCCCACTTCGGAGCCTTCCCCGCCCGGTGAAACGGTCGTCATTTTGGTCATGTACCGGGCGGCATCGTGCAGCATGAGCTTTCCGGTTTTCAGGTTCACTATGCCGGCCGGCGTATTCAGCAACCAGCTATCAACGTTCCATTGATCCTTGCGCGCTGCGATGCGTCGATCTGCGCGAGCGAGCGTTAAGACGTTGGCGCGCGTCTTCGCATCGCAAAGGCTGGCTTTTTCTTTCTTGTCCGTGGTTGAGCGGGACGCCGCGCGGCAGTGCTTATTTGCAAGGTCGAAAGCGAGATGCGTTTCCTCCTCCTGCCAATGCGTCCCGGTCCAAAACATCCACCTGTTGAACGCCGCCACATAGCGCAGCTCATCCTTGTGCTTGGCGGCGAAGGAAAGGGCCAATCCGTCTTCTGAGAATGCGGGCACGTCGTTATCATCCGGCTGTGGCTCGGCCGGCGGTGATTGCGTTCCATAGTCATCACTCGGCGGCGCATGTCCATAAACCGTCTCCGCCGTGCCCGCCTGCTCCGCACGACCGGAAGGCTGGAATGGTCTTCTCCTCAGCGGCCGGAGCGTATCTTCGTTCGCCTTTTTCAGGCCCCTTGCAATGGTTGTCTCAACGTCAAAACCGCTGTTTTCCCTTACCAGTCCGTTTCTGCGCACGCCGCGAAAATCGCATCGTGAATATTCCTTTCAGAAAGAATGGCATGATGGACGTATGCACCAAGAGCACAGGCAGCCTTGTAGGCGGCCTCAGAGCGACCCGGTTTAGACCGCAAAGCAAGATCAGCACAGCGCTCCCGCAACTCAAAAAATGCCTGATCTCTGTGCGCCCGCCGTTGTTCGGGTGTTAGGCTTCCCGCGTTGATTTCAAGCTTAACGTGGCCAGGTTTGTAGAGCTTCTTCTTGCGAAGCCATGGTTTCAGGACTTCCTTCAGCCGTTCGATCTGCGCTGTCGTGATGGTCGGCAACTCCTGGGGCTGGGTGTTGAAGACGGTCCTATCCGTTAGCCACTCATAAGCGCGACCGGTTTCGGGGTGGATGCTGGGCGGTATCACTACGTTGGTATGGAGCGGAGGATTTCCAGGATTGGCTTATTGTTCGGGGCGTATAGCTTGCAATTAGCGAGCGGCTCGCCGACCATGCGGTAAGCGTCCGCCCGTCCCTTGGCGCCTCTTCGCGCCACCGTACTCTCAGGCATGACGGAGCGGTAAGCGGCGACGATTTCTGGCTTGTCGGTGTCGAGGTCAAGCCAGATGGCGCCGCCATAGCCGCAGGCGATGGAGATATGAGCGTTAGGAAGATCGCGGAACCAACCAACAAGCTCCGAGGGCGTTGCCTGCCTTTCGCAGAACGCTTGCCAACCATCGATTGCGGGGCGCTTGGCATCCTTGGCGGGGCGGCCCCTCGCGGGCTTGGCGCGGCGAGGAATTGGCGACCAGCCGGCTTCAATGGCTAAGGCGGCGCAATCGCGGAAAGGAGGTCGTGGCTTCGTTATGCAATTGATGGCGTCAATTGGGGATATCTTCCCGATGCCCGGCTTGACGACGAATCGTTTTTGTGCAAGTTCTTCCATTGTAATCCCTAGACCATTAGGGGTTGTGTCTTCCTGGCGGCATCCTGCTTAGCCAGGGAGAAGCCATCGCCCGGCACGGCATGGCTTTACGGTTCCGAAGGTGGAGGGTCAGATCTTCCACCGTCGAAACCGTCTACTAAGTACGCACAAAAATACTGGAAGTAAAAACGACGCGAGTTACTTTATTCGCGCGAATATAATTCTTTCGGTCGCGTCAATCAATAAAGTTAAGAAAGCGGACATGGGTTTTCCCATGAAGTTTCGTTATGCGTTTTCATCTTCCATCACACTCGCTTCTGAAAGTCTGTCTGCTC
>CAWJHQ010000006.1:0-387718 GCA_963842775.1 uncultured Alphaproteobacteria bacterium
AAACGACTTGGTTATGATTTATTCCGCGCACAAACGTGAGCAAACTCATTTCGGACTCTGGCGGCTAATCGTTAACAAAACTGATTAGATTTTATGATAAATCGCGCTGCCTAACCTTGGCGGAAATTCGAGTGACATCATTGTTTCCCGAAAGAACCAGATCCCGCACACAGCCGCTTCAACGAGGCGAACGACTGTTCGATTTTTATGGTGAGTGTAGCCGCCGTGGATAACGGACGAATTTCGCTTGGTCGTGAACGGATGGCTCTCCGAAATGGGCCAATCAGATCAAACGGACCTAGTTTCCAGTATGCAGCGGGGCGGCGACCAAGCATTCAGGGCTGGTCTTTGCGAATTGATGATCCATGCCATGCTTCGACGGCTTGGTTTTAATGTTGTTGTGCATCCACATCTGGACGATCGCACCACGCAGCCGGATTTTGCTCTTGTAAATGAGGACGGCGAAAGGATTGCCTACGTCGAAGTCACGACCATCAACGTGCCGGCCGAACGGGAGGCACAGGCAAATCGAGAAAACCCAATCTACAATGCAATCGACGGCATCACGCTACCAGAAGGCTGTCTTCTCGACTATGAACTTGTCCACGCTGGAACCCAAAGTCCTCGTTTAGGCGCGCTCGTCTCCGACATAGAAAGATGGGCCCGTGATAACGTGCTGGCGGCGCGCACGCAGGACGTTAGCCGGAGGTTTTCGGCTGGCGACTGGGTGATCGAGTTGGGCCTGTTTGCGAAGGAAGCGTCCTGGCAGGCTTCGCGCGCTATTGGTGCTGCAAGCCTTGGGGGCGGGATCATTTCTCCGCATCAGGACATTCGCAAGGCGCTTTATCTCAAATCCCGCAAGTACGGCGTATTGAACGCGCCATATCTCATCGTTGTCGCTGATGCGAAGGATCAGCTTTCTGGCTCTGATAGAGTCCGAGATGCCGTTACAGAAGCGGTCATGGGTGACGAGGTTGTTGAGTATCGCCAAGGGCAGATTAGCGAACGTTATGCCGCGAATGGCTTTTGGAGAGGAGCACGCGGCGCCCAAAACCAGCACGTGAGCGGTGTGCTCCTGTTGCTAGATACCGGATTGTGGAGACTTCGCGATGACCGACGGCAGCCATTGCTTGCAAATAATCCTTGGGCTGAGCATCTGTTGCCAGAGCGCATTATGCGGCTACCGCATCTGGCATCAGTAGACGACAGATGGGCATTCGCGCCGGGCGAAAGCCTTGCCGATATCTTAGCTCTTCCTTCTCCTTGGCCGCCGGAGGATTGAAGCCGAGAGCCATGATTCCTCACCCGGAGCGAGCCGTTATCGCTCCCGGCTACCATTGGCGTCGCTCTGCTTCATCATCATGGTCTTTTGCCTCGTCCTCATAACTCTCGGCGATCCGGTCCAGCACAGCCGCTGTGCGACGCCACTCAAACCGAACTCCGTCAGCATAATTGCGATACAGCTTTGCCTCATCCCGCTCGAGTTCGCCACCGTCAAAAATGCCCCTGCTCGTCCCGCCCCGCTTGTTTCTGACCCCTACAAAGACGCCGAACTCAAGGTGGTGGCTTCTGGCAACCTCAATCAAATCGCGAACTGCGTCACAAGGCCAAACTCCCTCCGCATCGGCCGGAGCCCACGCCATGATTTCACCGATTTTCTCGTCTCCGATCTCCGTCCTACCGGCTTCATGGGCCAGTCTTCGGGCCGCATGAAACCATCCGTTAAGGTTGCCGGGATCGAGTTCGCCATCCACGGAGCCGGGAACGAGTTGCCATGAGTTCAGGCAGCGTCCATGCATGCTTTGCGAGCGCCGCATTTGTCGCCCGGTCTTCCTCTTGCGCGGCTTTGGCGTCCTCGCCATTTGCCCGATATGGTGGAAAGCACCTCAACGAAAAATTCAGGCTGTGAGGCAAGTTGCCTATGCAGAGTGACAGGTGGACGTCCGGAATGCTCTAGGACCTTTAGATAAATCCACTCGAGCCTTGCCAACTGTGTGGTGCAATTTCGTCGGAGGTGTCGATCTTTCCGGTACTCGTTCGACATGATACTGAAACATCGTAGCTTCGTCGGCTTCCCGCTGACTATTTTCTGCTCCCGCCTCCAGCACTCTCACCAGGAGATCAGCAGGAACATGATTGACGGTATGTCCCACGAGGGTGATTGCGCTGCTTCCTCGCTGTGCTCAAGCAATCGCTCAACTATCCACGGCGTTATTGTGGGGCCACTCGGCAGACCGTAGGTAGAAACCTCGCCCCAATACTTACTTGCAACTTCGCCGCCGATCTCCGAGGTGCGCCTCATGAAACCTTCCGTGTATGGTAGCGACAGCAATATGCGCGCTACGGTGTTGTCTCCCCATCTTTCCGTCAGAGCCCGCGAGATCAGCCGATCTCCCCAATTGGCTTCCCTGGATTGCGCTAGAGCAGCGATGATGCCGTGGGCAAACTTCAGATCTTTTGCTCTTCGGATTTCAGCGCAGTCGCAAGCGCTTCATCAACAAGTTCAGCCTCGGCCACTTCCGCGAATGCTTCTCCAACAAATCCTGGGATTCTAGCGGCGGCGATCAACTCCACAACGCCGCTCATCCCCGAATTTGCCAGCAAGTTGCGTAGCGCCAGGTTTCGGGCCTGCCGTGCAGCGTCTCTATTGGCGTGATAGTCGTGCCCGATCGGATTTGGCAGATGCGTTTCGAAGTCTTCGAACAACCACGCAATCTGAAGTATGGGGTCGGTTGGAGCGATCTCGTCGTACGCTCCCTCCAACGCAACTAGCTCTTCTTCCGCAAGCGCCCAGTTGGCGTTTGCGAACTGGCGGTGATGATTGAGCAGGTTGCGGATCGCCTTTCGGATCTGGGCGCGGTCATGATCATCGCGGATCAGTTCATTCAGCTTGGCGGCCTTTGCCACGAATTCTTCTCGTTGCGTTTTCGACAGATCGGGGAAGAATTCTTCAATGAGCTGCACCCAGCGTCCTGCATTCGCCCCCGCATCTTCCAGGAGCCAAACGCCGAGTTGATCAGCCGCCAGCCTCAAGGTTTTGCGCGAAACGATTTCGGGGACTTCCACCGAGAAGTCGCGCCAACGCGGCAGCGGCGAGTTATCAGCGGTGCCGTAGTCTTTGGGATAAATGTCCAGAAAAAGTACGTCACGCCGCCTCGGCGCAGATTTACGGAGGCGCCTTAGAACTTTGAGTTGATCGTCGAGCCCTACATTAGTTTGTGGGTGCCAAGGCAAATAGATCTGTTGGAGACTGTGTGCCGGTCTATTCCCCCAGCTGCCTCCTGAATTAAGCGTCACCATGGTGGCGAGAAGGTCTGTGACCTTTGACAAATAGTCCGGACTCTCAAGCGAGCGTCTCCAGTGCCCAAACCAAATCGGTGTGATAGGCCTTGCCGAACAGGCCACCGGAATCCCTCCTTAAACAGCATAACGATCGGCGGGTCATTTTTGCTGAGACTGTCCTCGACGCAGTCGAGGAATGTGTCGAGTGGTGCTGCCTCGGCCATCTCCCGTAGCTGATCTGCAAGGGACCACCATCTTTCCGCCGTCGCACCATGAAGAAGGTCACGGACGATCAAATCGGCGCGTTCGCGGGCATTGGCAACCGCCACAGCCTGCCAAACACGCCAATCAGCACCAGAGCTTCCGCCAGTCCCGTTCTCAGGTAGGCCGAGTGAGACGGCGTATGACCGTCAAGAGGCGCGTAAATGCGTTCATCGCCAGCCATGGCGAACCGAGGATCAGCCGCACCCAAAACCTCCTTGGTCACACTTGCAAACTTCTGAAGGTCTTGATCGGAGATATATCGCGCCAGCCGAAACCACGCGTCTCTCGGTGATGCTATTTTCCAGATCGGTCCCACTTTGCGTAACGGGCTGTCCGAATCTGCCAGCAACGGGGTGAGTTGCGCGATAAATTGATCGTAGGGCTTGCCGGCCAAGCTCAGCCAGACACGCGCAATCGGCTTCGCGCTTTTCGTTCCAGGCCCCGGCGAAAAGGACGGGAGAAGTGTCCGCCCTAACTCCGGCCTTGCCCACTTTGGTATTTCATACCCGGAAGCGGCTGGCACAAGCCGCCGCAGAACTGTCAGGTTTGCGCACAATCGTGCGCGTATGCTTCCGCTTCTTCCTTCCTGTATCCCAGGCTCTCAGCCAGCCCTTCTTCGATGTCGTATCGAAACGGTCTGGGCAACTTCACGACATCACTCCCAGATCCAACTTCCGAACCGAAAGGCAGGAAGACGTGATGTCCCTTCTCAACAAGGCGGACAGCGATACCCGGCTCCGGCTGCTCCAGGACCACCATCAACCGGGACGGAACATCCGCAAGCGCACGTGCGATTTCAGGATTGGCAACCACGACAGCCTTCCCGCTGTAGAAATCGCTGTAATCGGTAGGAAGCTGCCCGATAGCCGCGGCCAAGAACGCTATCGCTTCACCAGGCGCTTCTGCTTCCACCGCCAGCACGGCCGGATCACCATGAAGCCACCGCCAAACGGCGGCCGCCTCGTTATCACGGCTCGACAAGACGAGAGAAGCGCTCAGCGGCAGCCTCGTCGCAGCGGACCATTCTCTGGCCCTTTCGCCCAACTCCTGAATCCCGTCCAAACTTCGCCCGTATATCTCGCCGCGCAGCCACAATCCTACGGCCGGATATTGCTCCACCCACTGCACGAGATCGACGGCATCAAGTGCGTCGACTTCAGCCCATATACCTTCGGTCTGCCGCTCAATGATCCATGTCGTTTTTTTGGCCCATCGGCGAGGCGTAATAAAGGTGAATGTCGCCTCACGCATGTCAAGTGGCGCCGGATTTTTGACCCTCTCCGCATAGTCATCGTCCTCCTTTTTCCCCGGATTCCGATTGGTTCCCATCTCCCGATCCACCCCAACCGCTGGCGACATGCGCACCACTCGGTCGGCCAAGGTCAGGCCATCCCAACCGTGCATCGAGACGCTATCTCTGGAGGCGAACCGTAAGGTCGGAACGTAACCCTGCTCCGCAATAATCAGGCGGCGCACGAGTTCAGGCAAGGTGTCCTGTCCGTCGCGTCGGTCAGCCCAATGCGCAAGATCTGATTGATCTACCCACGAATTGGCCGCAGCGTGTCGGTGGAGGCGCGCCTGCCAGCAATCACGGATGTGGGCACCGGACCCGCAACGACCCCGCCGATCAGGATCGTCACTCCCGCGCGCTCAAACGCACCCTTGAGAGCGTCGAGATTGTTCGTGACCGGCGAGCGACGGCCGCGTTCGAAATCTGCAACCGTGGATACCGCAACCGAGGCTTGTCTGGCTAAATCAACTTGCGACCAGGCGAGCAATGCCCGAGCGGCTTTGCATTGCACCGGCGAAAGTGACAGGTCATTTGATTCTTCTGATGTCATATAAAAAATTTGACATCATACCAGCATCGAGTGAAGGCAGCTTGTCGCGCGATCTATGAGCGCAACCCGAGTGTTGGGATGGCATACCACGCGGCTACCCTTCTCAGGTCAGCGCGAGCAAGACGAGGAGATTGGGGACGGGGTCACGATTGAACTGCTGTCGGCACCAGAACGTCAAACGCTGAGGGCGCTGTTAGCCATGATGTTCGCTAGGAGTTCGCTAGAACGCGGAGCACTTGGGCAGCAGTTCCGCTAAGTTATTGATTTAAATGGTGGAGCCAGACGGGATCGAACCGACGACCTCAGCAGTGCGATTTCATTCACCGGCAATGATGTCTCCGAGGACTTGATGATATCGCGCCGTTTTCTGCGCCCGAGCCACAAGCTGGCGCGGTTTTAGGTTGAGGTATCGCCTTAGCATCTTCCAATCCTTATGGCCCCGTTACGAGCGCACCTCTGCGAGGTCATATCCAGCCTCGAACAGCCGGCTGGTCGCTTCATGCCGAAGATCGTGGAAATGCAGGTCCTTGATCCCGAGCGCTTTGCATATCCGACGGAAGGCCGTTCCCGCGGATCTTGAATCGTAGGGGAATATTCGTCCGCCATGCTGTCCGGGTCGCAATTGCGCTTGGATCAATCGGACAGGGTCGTAGCCGTTGACATCGAGCAACGGCACCTGCTGATGATTGCCCACCTTGTGACGCGGATCTTTTCGATCCCGCACGATGGCGATCCAGCCGTCCCGGTAGTCGACATCCTCAAGCCGTAGCTGGCAGATCTCATCGAGACGCATCGCGGTCGCGACGGCAAATTCAACAATCCTTCCGAGCGGGATAAGTCTGCCGGGGATTGGCATCGGCATACGCAATGATGCGGTCAAGTTCGCTGTTGCGTCGGACGCCGGTCGCGTTCGTTGCCCTTTCCAACCAAGCCAAGTCGATGCAGTGCCACACGTGCCAGCATAACTGTCTCTGTCGGCGTCGTGATGCCGTGAATGGCAGTCGCGTGGACGAGGATCGTGCGGATATATCCTATATCCATGCCAACGGTGACAGGCCCTGCGCCTTCCCTCGCCCGCGCCTTGCCGAAGCCGATCAACTGTTCGCGCGTCAGGTTTTTCAGCGCCACATCTCCGAGGTCGCGCCTCAACTTCTTAAGGGACTCACGCTTGCTCCGCCGCGGAGACTTGCCAACTTCCCTCATATCGTCGATATGCAGATCGATGAGAGTAGCGAAGGTCGTTTTTTCGCTGACGCGCGCCGCTTTGGCGCTTTTGCCGGAGATCATGGCGGTCTCGGTTTTCGCGGGCCTGCGCCTCGGCTTCTGATTTGAGGCGGAAACGAAAAGCTGCGTAATGATGCGAAAATTTGTGCACAGGTGGCTGTGCGTTCACGTTCTAACCCACTGAGTTTACTCGAAAAACGATGGAATATCAAAGGCATAGATTTT
Source organism: uncultured Alphaproteobacteria bacterium (assembly GCA_963842775.1). Taxonomy (GTDB): domain Bacteria; phylum Pseudomonadota; class Alphaproteobacteria; order Rhizobiales; family Rhodomicrobiaceae; genus R-RK-3. The sequence continues at coordinate 6,837 of CAWJHQ010000006.1, forward strand.
GCTATTGCACCTATGATGGAATGGACGGATCGGCATTGCCGCTACTTCCATCGCCAGCTGTCGCGCCATGCGCTGCTCTATACCGAAATGGTGACATCGGCGGCGATCGTGCATGGCAAGCGCGAAAAATTGCTCGGCTTTGACCCGGCCGAGCATCCGGTGGCTCTGCAAATCGGCGGCAGCGATCCGCGTCAGCTGGCGCTAGCGGCGCGGATCGGCGAAGAATTCGGTTATGACGAGATCAATCTGAATGTCGGCTGCCCATCGGACCGGGTGCAGGCGGGGCGGTTCGGCGCATGCCTGATGGCCGAACCCACGCTGGTTGCGGAGTGCATCGCGGCGATGCGCGACACCGTCCGCATTCCGGTCACCGTCAAATGCCGTATCGGCATCGACGATCAGGATAGCGAGACCGGCCTTTCGCACTTCGTCGACACGGTCGCTGGCGCAGGGTGCTCCACCTTCATCGTCCATGCGCGCAAAGCCTGGCTGCATGGCCTCAGCCCGAAGGAGAACCGCGATATTCCCCCGCTTGATTATGACCGCGTAAGACGGCTGAAAGCGTCCCGCCCCGATCTGCAGATCATACTCAATGGCGGTGTGAAGACTATCGAGGAAGCGAAGGCGCATCTCCGACACCTCGACGGCGTGATGCTCGGTCGCGTGGCTTATCAGAACCCATCGCTCCTGCTCGACGTCGACGAGGTCCTGTTTGGCGCGCCGGCCCACAATACGCATCCCGCCACGATTGTCGCTCGCATGGCGCCTTATATCGAGCGGGAGCTGGGGCGCGGCGAAAAGCTGTCGTCGATCACTCGGCATATGCTTGGCCTCGTGCAGGGCGTACCGGGCGCGCGGGGCTTCAGACGGCATCTAACAGAGGGCGCCATCCGCCGCGGGGCGGGGCTCGAAATCCTGTTCGAGGCGTTGCGCTTCCTGCAGTCAGAGCGCGTCGAAATCACGCAGCAGGCGGCGAACGCCTGATCAATGCTCGGCGGACACCTGTTCGCGCTGATATCAAGAAGCAAACCGGTCGGCGGCCTCGACGATCTCGTGGATGATCCCAGCCTCGGTCATGGCGTGGCCCGCATCCGGCACGATGCGCAGGTGGGCCTCGGGCCATGCCTGCTTCAAATCCCAGGCGCTGCGCAAGGGTGTGACCACGTCATACCGGCCATGCACGATGACGCCGGGGATCCGGCGGATCTTATCGGCATCCCGCAAGAGCTGGTCGTCCTCCCGGAAGAAGCCCTTATTGACGAAATAATGCGCCTCGATCCGCGCGAATGCGAGTGCGTAGTCATCGACGCTGAACCGGCTGACGCGCTCCGGATCATGCAGCAGCGACAGCGTCGTGCCCTCCCAAATGCTCCAGGCCCGCGCCGCTTCGAGCTGAACGGCCGGGTCCGGCCCCGTCAGACGGCGATGATAGGCGCCGATCATGTCGCCGCGCTCTTCCGGCGGGATCGGCTTCTGATAGTCGTCGAACGCATCGGGGAAAATCCAGCTGCAGCCTTCCTGATAGAACCAGCGCAGCTCGGCCTGGCGCAGCATGAAGATGCCGCGCAAAATCAGTTCGCTGACTCGCTCGGGGTGTGCTTCGGCATAGGCGAGCGCCAGCGTCGATCCCCAGGAGCCGCCGCAGAGCTGCCAGCTTTCCAGGTTGAGATGCATGCGCAGGGCCTCCATGTCGGCGACGAGGTCCCAGGTCGTGTTGCCCTTAAGCGAAGCGTGCGGCGTCGAGCGACCGCAACCGCGCTGATCGAACAGAATGATGCGGTAGCGTGCCGGATCGTGAAAGCGGCGCATCGTAGGGTTGGAGCCGCCGCCGGGCCCGCCATGCACCATCACGACGGGCTTGCCTTGCGGATTGCCGCATTCCTCGAAGTAAATCCGGTGCGGATCGGACACGGCGAGCGTGCCGCTGCGAAAGGGGTGGATTTCCGGAAATAGCCCCCGGCGGCTGGCAATATGCATGTCCCTCAATCCAGCGCAGTTGCGGAACGAAAGCTTATCACGACGGTCACGGCTTCGGCGCCTTACCGCGCGCGGCTAAGGCGGGCGAGGCGCGCATGCACCGTCTCACCGCTCGGAATGCGCATTTCGTCGACGATATCGAGCGTGGTCTTATCGGGGCGCGGCGACAGGAGGCTGCCGGTGAACGCCGCAAGCGCGGAGACGGGGACGCCGAGCAGCCCGGCGGTCAGCCCGTCGACACCGAACCAGGGATGGCCTCCGCCCGCCGTCATCATGATATAGGCAGCCGTTGCCGCGAAACCCGCGACCATGCCGCAAAGGGCGCCGAAGGCGGTAAGGCCGCGCCACCAGACGCTCATCGCGAGCGGCGCGAAAAAGCTGCCGGCGCAGAGCGAGGCCGCCCAGATCATCATGCGCAAGGGATCGATGTCCTGCCGCGTCGCGATCGAGAACGCCGCCACTGCGAAGCCGATCATGGCGGCGCGTGCGACCAGCAGCCGTCTTGCCGGCGAAGCACCGCGATGGAACAGCGTATAATACACATCGTTGCTGAGCACATTCGCCAGCGAAACGAGCTGCCCGCCCGCCGCGGCAAGCACCGCCGCCACAGCCGCGGCGCCGACGAGCCCCACAAGCACGAACGGAAACTGATTGATCACCGGCAGGACGAGCGCCACGCTGTCGCGGTTGAACAGCACCTTGGCGCTGCCCAGCGCCGGGTCGAGCTGATCTGCGGTCATCGTCACCAGGCCGAGTTGCGACAAAAGCGTGCCCCAGCTTGGAATTTGGGATAGTGGCACGCCCAGCAGCTGCTTCAGCACCTGATATTTGGCGAAGGCAGCATAGGCCGGGATCGTCAGTACCATGAAGCCGACGAGCAGCGCCGCCCAGCCAAAGGATTTACGCACCGCAGATACGGTCGGCGGGGTGGCGAGGCGTGCGATTTGCGCCGGGAGCACCGCCGTCCCGAACATGATGCAGATGGTGAGGGCGAGAAAATCGGCACTGCTCATGGCTTCGAACAGCGCAACGAATGGCCGCGTCAGCGCTCTGGGATCGGCGCCCGGAAGCGCACCGCCGAGATCGTGCATCGCGCGGTCCGTCAGGCCGCGGGCCAGTTCGAGCTGCGTCAGCTCATCCAGAATGCCGCCATAGGCGAGTTGTGGCACCGGCAGATTGGTGACCAACACCGAAATGGCGATGAGGGGCACCGCAATGCCCAGCATCACCACGATGAATTGCGCGCATTGCGTCCAGGTCAGGGAGCGCATGCCGCCGAACAGCACCGTCACCGTGACGAGAATCACGCCGGCCTGAAGCAGCAATTGCGGATCGACGTCGAGAAAGACGCTTGCAATCAGCTGGCCGACGCGGAATTCGGCCGCGAGCAGCATCAGGACCGGCGGGAACAGGATGAAGGCGGCCGCAAGCCGCAAGATCCGGCTGGAAAAGCGGATAGCGAAAAAGCCGGGCAGCGTGTAGGCGCCGATCTTGCGCAGATAGGGCGCAAAAAGCACCGCCGTCAGCCCGAGGCCGGTGCACCAGCCCAGGGCGATGGGCAGAGCATCGTAGCCGACGAAGAAGAACGAACCGATCAGCCCCATCAGACCGGCGCCGCTCACCAGATTCGCGGACAGCGCAAAGCCGTTATAGAGCGGCGGCACGCGCTGGCCGGAAATGAAGAAATCCTCCACGCTGGCGGTGCGCGCCATCATGCCAATGCCGGCGTAGAATAGCACCGGCAAGGTGATGATGAGCTGGCTGATCCAGTTCCGCTCCAGCCCGAGCTGTTCGAGAATGATCAGCAGCAGGACGAGGCTGGCGAAGGCGCTCGTGAAGATGCCGAAGCTCGTGCCGAGCCGGGGATTGACGGTGGGGTAGCTGGTATTAAGGGACATGGATCGTTGCCGCCGTTACATTTCGCTCGTCAGGCCGTGGCGCCGGTCGAGCTTGTCCTGCCGGGCGGCGGCCCAATAGATCACCGCGATGATCCCGAAAACCGTACCTTGCGCGGTGAGAAAAAGGCCGAGCGGAAAGCGCAGGAAGGAATAGCCGTTCAGCACCGGCGCAAAGAGCGGCACGACGAGGGCGAGGAACCCGAACAGCCCAAGCGTGATGGCGACCAGCCGAAGCGATCGCGTGGCGTGGCGTTTGCGTTGTTCTTCGTCGATCATGGACGGTCTCCCTCAAATTCTGACGCCGCCAGTGGCCCGGCCGCCTCATCGCCCAAGCAAAAGCATGACGGGCACGCATAAGCAAGGCGGCGGGGCATTTTTCGGGCGTATAGGCTGTCCATTATGGTAAAATGACAGCGAGCCTTGGCCTTTTCCGGGAAACCGGCTAAGGCTTTTTGATGGATTTTTGCCTATGCTCATCTGGGCCTGGGCCTTGAAGATTGCGATGACCCAACATCACATCGCCATTGTCGACGATCACCCGCTGTTTCGCGATGCGCTGAAGCAGACGCTGGCTGCGAGTTTCGACGATCTGCGTATCAGCGAGGCGGGTTCGCTGGAGGGTTTGAGCACGTTGATCGAGGCCGGCGACGTCGATCTGGTGCTGCTCGATCTCTCCATGCCCGGCGTGCAGGGCTTTTCCGGTCTGATCTATCTGCGCTCGCTCAGCCCGCAAATTCCGGTCGTCATCGTCTCCGCCAATGAGAGCCCGGCGGTCATACGCCGCTGCCTGGAGTTCGGCGCGTCCGGTTTCATTCCCAAATCGCTGGGCGTTTCCCGCATCCGGGAGGGCATTGCCGCGATCTTTCGCGGCGAGATCTGGGTGCCGGACGGCGTCGGCCTCGATGGCGCGGAGAAAAGCGGCTCCTCCGCGCTGGCGGCGCGTCTCGCCTCGCTCACCCCGCAGCAGGTGCGCGTGCTGATGATGCTTGGCGAGGGCCTTTTGAATAAGCAGATCGCGTTTCACCTCGGCGTTTCCGAGGCGACGGTGAAAGCGCATGTTTCCGCGATTCTGCAAAAGCTGAGAGTGGAAAGCCGCACCCAGGCCGTGATCGCCGTCAAGAAGATCGAGAACGGCGAGCTGAACGATTTCAGAGCGTAATTAGTTCGGAAATCCCTATGTCGCCCCGCTCGAAGCCCTCGCCAATCGCACGGGACTAAACACGAAGGCGGCGACTGTCTTGAATGTCAAGTGCCTGTCGAAGAAGGAGCTTGGGCTCACCAGAAAAATATCTTTCCGGCTCCGCCTCCCATGCGGGTGCGAGGGCGGCTCCGGAAAGATATCTTTTTCGAGGTTCGAGGTCATGTCGGGAAAGTGATCGTGTCATGTTTGACGTAAGGCGTTCTGGCTTTGACGAGGGCATTTGCGGTGACGAGGAGTTTCCGGGCAATGGCGATCAACGCCACCTTGGCGGGTTTGCCTTGGGCTCTAAAAGCGCTGTAGGCTTGTTTCATCTCCGGGTTATGCCGCGCCGCGACGAGCGCGGCCATGTAAAGCGCGGCGCGCACGCAGGGCCTGCCGCCTGCAATAGCGGCCCTTGGCGGTGCGTTGCCGGACTGGGACACATGCGGCGCCAACCCGGCAAGACTACGGAACTGCCGAAGGAAACGCGCGCGGATTTGCGGCAGGCGCTCTCGGCCATCGAGGCGGCGGTGCTGCTCGACACATTCGTCGCCCGCCATGCCGGCTTCTGGAACGGTTTTTACGGCAGCCTCCAGGCGATCCGCGACGCGCATGGCAAAAACTGCGTCTGCGACGGATAGCGGGTGCTCGAGCATTTCCAGCAAAGCGGATGCTGCTTGCGTCGCGAAAAATGCGACCAATAGAGCATCGCTCTAATTCAATCTATAATAGCGAAAACCTGAGTGCACGCTAGGCCAGTGTGATCAGTTTAAGCGAATACGCTTTGTCATCCCCGCGAAAGCGGCGACTGTCTTGAATGTCAAGTGCCTGTCGAAGAAGGAGCTTGGGCTCACCAGAAAGATATCTTTCCGGCTCCGCCTCCCATGCGGGTGCGAGGGCGGCTCCGGAAAGATATCTTTTTCGAGGTTCGAGGTCATGTCGGGAAAGTGATCGTGTCATGTTTGACGTAAGGCGTTCTGGCTTTGACGAGGGCATTTGCGGTGACGAGGAGTTTCCGGGCAATGGCGATCAACGCCACCTTGGCGGGTTTGCCTTGGGCTCTAAAAGCGCTGTAGGCTTGTTTCATCTCCGGGTTATGCCGCGCCGCGACGAGCGCGGCCATGTAAAGCGCGGCGCGCACGCAGGGCCTGCCGCCTGCAATAGCGGCCCTTGGCGGTGCGTTGCCGGACTGGGACACATGCGGCGCCAACCCGGCAAGACTGGCGATGGTTTTTTTATCCCGGTTTCCAATCTCGGGCAAATCCACGACAAGCAGAGTCGCGATCCGTGTCCCAATGCCCGGGATCGAGGTCAGGATGGCAAGCGTTTGAGAAAGGTCCGGATCGGCCGCCAGACGGCGGAGCAGTTCGGCCTCGATAGCCTTGCATTCCATGCCAAGAGTTTCGATGGCGCGCTGGTGGGATTGGACAAGAATGGGTTCAACCGCCTGTTTAAGCCGGGTTTTCTCCATCGCAATCAGTTCCGTGAGCTGACGCCGGCGGCTGGAAAGCGCCTTCAACGCAATTTGCTCGGGATTGGGCAACGGCGGATGGCATCGGTCATGAACAGAGCAAAGCGCGCAATCAGCTTGGCGTCCAGCCGATCCGTCTTCGCTCTTCGCCCCTCAGCTTCCCGGAACGCCTTGATGCGCTTTGGATTGACGATGCCGATCTCGAAGCCCGCAAGCGACAGGGCCTGCACCAGACGCTGAGCGTAAGGGCCGATAGCCTCCAGCACGACGCGGCGGATGCCCTCCCGGGCCAGCCTCGCGATCAACTTTGCTATACCATCCAGGGCATTGCCGACCCGGAAGGTGATGCCCGACGGAGCCAACCCAACGTCGAGATATTTTTGGCTGGCATCGATGCCGGCAGCGATAGTGTGTGTCATGATGATCGGACCTGTATGCGGACGGCCAGTGCCAGACTGGTGCCCATGCGACTGTTCGATGCGACAAGACCATGGCGCGTCCACGCCGCCTTGCGATCGTCTGGATCGGAGGATCCAACGGACAACGCCATCATCGCAACTCTACCGCGACACGGATCAAGATACAGGGGATCCAGTAATCACCGGCCCCGCTGCGGAGTACTGGATCTCCGCCTTCGCGGGGATGACAAAACTGTGCTCTCATCACGCCCGTCATTCAGCGGCGGCGCGCCTTGTGTGCAGCCTGGTCATGAGCGCTCGAAGAGCCGCCGGCTTGAGGGGCTTGCGCAAGAGCTGCAGACCATTTGCGCGCGCCTCGTTCCTCCACACCGGGCGACCGGTCCGCGGTTATCAATATCGCCGGAACGTCGTAGCCCGCCCTGGCGCGGATCGTGCCGATACAATCGATGCCGGTCTCGGTTGCCAGATGATAGTCCACCAGAATGAGGTCCGGCGCCGCGCCAGCTTCGGACATCACGGCCAAAGCCTGTGCGGTATCCGATGCCTGAAGCACCTTGCAATGCCAGTTTTCCAGGAGCGAGCGCATTCCGTCGAGGATCGCCGGTTCATTGTCGACGCAGAGCACGACGCAGCCATCCAACTGGCTCCAAAGCGACACGCTGGCAAACACCGCCGGTTCGCTTGCAACGGCTTCAGAGGTCACGGGCAGCGTGATGCCGAAGGCCGAGCCCGCCCCCGGTTGCGAGGCCAGGTGAATCGGATGGTCGAGCATCCGCCCGATCCGTTCGACGATGGACAGGCCAAGGCCGATGCCGTGTACGGTATTGGGGCCGGAATTGAGGCGCTGGAACTCCTTGAAGATCATCTGATGCGCGGTGCGGGGAATACCTGGACCGGTGTCATGCACCTCCACCGTCACCGTGCCATTCTCCCGGCGGCAGCCCAGCAGCACCCGGCCTTCGCTGGTATATTTGATCGCGTTGGAGAGGAAGTTCTGCAAAACACGGCGCATCAGCCGCCGATCTGAACGCACATGCAGGCTGCAAGGCACCGCCGTCAGCCGCAAGCCCTTTTCCACGGCCTGCGGCTCGAATTCCACCTTGAGCTGCTGCAACAGCTCACCGATGGGGAAAACGCCGATCTCGGGCTTAAGCGCGCCCGTATCCAGGCGCGAAATGTCCAGGAGGGCGTTGAGGATGTCTTCGACCGATTCCAGCGAGGTGTTGATGTTGCGCGCCAGCTGCTGGAATTCGCCGGGGGGCCGCCGCTCGACGAGGCTGGTCGTATAGAGCCGCGCGGCATTCAAGGGCTGAAGGATGTCGTGACTGGCGGCGGCGAGAAACCGCGTCTTGTCGAGATTGGCCTCGTCGGCCTTCGCCTTCGCCTCGGCGAGCGCGCCGTTCACGGTCGTCAGCTCGGCGGTGCGTTCGCGCACCCGGCGTTCGAGCGTCTCATTCGCCCGCTCCAGCGCGCTGGCGGCCGCCACGCGGTCGGTGATGTCGGTGAAGGTGGTGACGATGCCACCTTGCGGCATGGCGTTGGTGCGCACTTCGATGACCCGGCCGACATCGTCGAGCCGTTCCTGGAACGTCTCCAAAGTCACCACATATTTGCGGATCCGGTCCGATACGAATTGTTCGAGGCTCGCCGCGTCGCTGGCGTTCTTCGCCGCCATGTGCCGCACGATCTGATCGAGCGGAACGCCGAAGCGGCCGACGCTCGCCGGCAGATCGAGCATCTCGCGGAATTCGCGGTTCCAGCAGATGAGCTGCAGATCGCTGTCGAACACCGCAATCCCCTGATGCACCTGGTCGAGCGCCGATTGCAGCAGATCGCGGTTGTACTGTATGGCTTCGGAGGCATCGTCCAGGAGCTTGAGCGCGGATTGCATCCCCACGTCATGGCGCCTGATGGTCAGCGACATGACAAGGCGCGATGAAGCCGTGCCGATGGCGCTCGCCAAGAGATTTTCGGCAAAGCGCATCATATGGATGTCGGCTTCGGCCTTGGGTGTCAGCACGCTCTTATGGGTCGCGGCATAGTCCGCGAAGGATCGATGCGCGCGCTCCTCGCCCAGATAGCGCCCGACGCTCCGCATCAGATCGTCCACCGTTACCGACGTGCGCCAGGCCCGATATGAAGGAGCGCTCACGCGCGGGAAACTGCCTTCGATGAAGAGATTGGCCTGGAGCCGTTCGATCGGTTCCGGCGCGCGCAGCATGGATACGGCAATGTAGGCCGCCAGATTGACCAGCATGCTCCAGACGACGCCATGCGTCAGCGAATCGAGATTGAGGTAGAAAAGCGATTCCGGCCGCAACAACTCGAAGACCGAACAGTCCGTCCCGCATGATGCCGGGGCCGACGCAGGCCGGCCTGCACGAAATAGGGGATGAGCAGCGTATAGGTCCAGACCGTGAAGCCCGCAAGGATGCCCGCGATCGCCCCGCGCGCCGTCGCGCCGCGCCAGATCAGGCCGCCGAAGAAAGCGGGCGCGAATTGCGCGATGGCGGCAAACGACAAGAGGCCGATCCGCGCCAGCCCATAGGTGTCGCCCACGACCCGGTAGAACAGATAGGCCAGCAGCAGGATGGCGAAGATCGCCACGCGGCGGATATTGAGCAGGAGCGCGCCCATGTCGCGCCGGTCGCCGATGCCGAGCTGGAGGCGGCGCAGAATGATCGGCATCACCAGGTCGTTGCAGACCATGATCGACAGCGCGACGGATTCCATGATGACCATCGCCGTCGCCGCGGACAGCCCGCCGAGAAAGGCGATGATGGTGAAAATCTCCGCGCCCTGGCTGCGCGGCAGCGCCAGCAGGAACATGTCCGCGTCGACCTCGCCGGACGGGAAACTGAGCAGGCCGGCGATAGCGATGGGAATGACGAAGACGTTGATGGCGATGAGGTAGAGCGGGAACAGCCAGGTGGCGCGCCCCACCTCGCGCTCGGAATTGTTTTCGACGATGGTGACGTGGAACTGTCGCGTCAGCAGCAGAATGCACACCGAGCTCAGGAACGTCACCGTCAGCCAATTGCCGCCGTGAAAACCGCGCGCGAACAGGCCGATGATTTCCGGCTTCTCGGCGGCTCGCTCGATCAGCGCGGCGACACCGTCAAACATCGAATAGGTGATGAAGGAGCCGACGATCAGGAAGGCGGCGATCTTGACCACCAATTCGGCTGCGATCGCCAGCATCAGTCCTTCCTGGTGCTCGGTGGCATCGATATGCCTCGTGCCGAACAGGATCGCGAACACCGCCATCGTCATGGCGATGATGAAGGTCAGGTCGCCAAGCGGATCGCCGCTCGAGATGAACGGCGCGGTGCCGGTCGGTCCGATGACCGTCGTGATCGATTGCGAAACTGCCTTCAGCTGCAGCGCGATATAGGGCAGCACGCCTAGCACCGCAATCACCGACACGATGGCCGCCACAACCGGGTTCTTGCCGTAGCGCGCCGCCATGAAATCGGCGATGGACGTGATGTTCTGCGACTTGGAGAGCTTGATGATGCGCTCGATCAGCGGCCGCCCGAAGGCGAAGACCGCTATGGGCCCGAGATAGACGGCGAGGAAATCGAGGCCGGTCGCGGTCGCGAGTCCGACGCTGCCAAAAAATGTCCAGGAGGTGCAGTAAACGGCGAGCGAGAGGGCATAGATCGTCGGCCGTCCCTTTGCCAGCTTGCGCGATTTGGCATGCTTATCGCCAAAATAGGCAACCGCGAACAGGAAGCAGAGATAGGACAGCGCGACAACAACGATGATCCAGCCGTTGATCATGGACGGTCGTTTCCTGCCGCCCCGCTCTTCGTGGCGGGGTCTCGTTCGTTGCGTCCGGCCGCATACCGGGCCGGAAACATTTAGCTTTCCGCCATAGAATAGGGCTGCTCTCGCCGAATGTCCCGCAACTTATGGACGACAAGCGCCGTGGATGCCGGCCGGGCGATTTCGCCGCTGGCGAAGACCGCCGTTTTTAGATAAACACATCTCCTGCGCCGGGCCCGTAGCTCAATTGGTTAGAGCCGACGGCTCATAACCGTCTGGTTGTAGGTTCGAGTCCTACCGGGCCCACCATTTTTGTAATCCGCCGACATTCTGACATCAGGTGACACAGTGCCGTCAAACAGCCCCCTCTGACATCACATGGCGCTGAATTGATGGCATCGTCACCTCGCTGGCTGAGCAGGGAGCAGATGCCGGACATAACTGGGCGAAGCCAACCCTGGCGGCATTAAGCAGCTCTGTCCAAAGGCGCTATCATCCGCATCACAGCTTTCCTTGACCAGGAGAGGCTCACGCAGTCTTAAGGCCCGCTTATAGCGCCGCTGTGAAGAAGCGCCGTTCCTGTCGTTATTCTTACAACAACTTACTCCACCTCGCCTGACAATGAACTGTGTCTGAGGACACGCGACGTTCTGCTTCCCTTCGGACAGGTTGAGTAACATGATTCATCGTAAAATCCTGATCTCTGCTGCACTTGTAGCCAACGCCTTCGCCGCCTTCGCCTCCCCCGTGAATGCCGGCGGCTGCCGGACAGAGCGCGTGTGCGACTGTTATGCAGCCGCGAGCCATTGCGCGTCATGGCGGAGTAGTCATTGCAGAGGATATGTGCGGACATATAGGGGGAATCGGGAACGAAATTCCGGACAATAACGAGGATCCTTGGAGCGTCGTCCCGTTCAATCCCGACAAGTTCTGGGAACGGCTTCGGCGCAATAGCCCAGGCTAAGAGGTTGCGGCGGGTGCGTGCTCCCTGCGCTCGCCGCCGCAATGCGCTTAAAGGCGCAGGATGCCTATTGGGCGAGCCGGTGAACTGGCGCCCCGATCTCGCAAATAAGCCCCGTGCTCAAAAATACCAGTTTCGCCTCTCCGCCGAGCTCGCTTGCCGTCAACGCCTCGATCATCCAGGTGCCGAAACCCCGATGTTCGGGCGGAGCCACATATGGGCCTAAGCTTTCGCTCCACCGCAGCAAGAACCGAGGCTTGGAGTTCTCGGTCACCAGGCGCCAAGTCACATCCACACGACCGCTCTCGCTCGTAAGCGCCCCATATTTCGATGCATTGGTCGCCAACTCGTGAAACACCATGGATAGCGCCTTGGCCTGATCCGGGCGAAGGCGGATCTGGGGGCCGTCCATGCTGATATGACGGCTTGAGGCAAGAAATGGCTGCAAGGCATTGCGGAGAATGTCGGCAAGGTCCGCATACTGCCAGTTTGCTTGCAGCAGCGTATCGAAGGTCCGGGCCAACGTTCCGATGCGGGCTTCCAGGATTTCCTGCGCATCGGCACAGCTGGATGAGTTCCGTAAGGTATGCGTAACCATCGATTGCACCGTCCCCAAGCTGTTCTTGAAGCGATGGTTCAGTTCCTGATTGAGCAGCTCCTGCCGTTTTTCCGCCTGTTTGACCTCGGTAATATTTCGGGTAACGGATAGCTGGATGACCTGTCCCCCGGCATTGCGGAATGGGATGCCGTGGGTCTCCACATGCAGGCGCCGGCCGCCGGCGGTGATCAAATCGTAAGCAAGGACCCGGTCTTCTTCCCCTCCGCAAACCTGGTCATTGAACGAGCAGAAGAGGTCGCGGTGCTCGGGTGCGACCAGCGCCGGGAAGCTGGTTCCTATCAGCGAGGAGAACGTATCCGCTTCCAGCATTCTCAGTCCGGCGGCGTTGATCTCCAGCAGCAACCCATCTCCGCCGATCAGCGCGACGCATTCCGGAATGCCGTCAAGCAGGCTGCGATAAGCACGCTCATTCGCACTCGCGACACGGCTCTTTGGCAAGGGTGAACCGTTGTCGGATACGTCCGGAATCTTGCTCGTGGCGGCTATGCTGTTCTGGGAAACTGATCGCTCAGTACGAGGACTATATCGTTGGAACCCGCCGCATGCGCAGTTCGGCATGCTCGCGAGGGATGCCGATTGCCGTTCGCCGGCCGGGTCTTCGCTGACTGAGTTGTTCTTGGAAGTTGGGTTCAGGCGTCCTCGAGAATGATCGCGACCCTCGCCCCGGATGTCCATGGCGTCCCGGAAATTGCCCATTACTGTCTCCTTACTCAAGCCCGATTTACTCTGACGGAGCAACATCCAAAAACCTGATGCTGATCATCCTCTGCGCCGGAGGATTGAACTTGCTCCTGATGCATGCTGTCGCTTGGTTTCGCGGGAGCCGCCGCGCCTCCCCCGGATGACGACTCATCCAGGGGTCTGACAAATCGGCGCTAATCGTTAGATGTGCCCGCCTGTTCGGTCATGCCGCACTCAGCGTCGCCAGCTTGGTCCGCAGGTTCTCCATGGCGGGCTTCGCGACCGCGTTCACGCCAGGAAGTGCAAGCACTCGGTCGATGGATATTTCGAGGGTGGGCCGGGCGGCGGAAATCGCTGCGGCGAGCGCATTCTTGCTTTCTTGCGGAAGCTGGCCGAATAGCTGCGTAATAGCCTCGAATTCGGAGTTCGCCGCCTCCAGCTTCGGCAGAGCCGATTTGGCCGATGCCTCGTCCTCGATCCCCTGCAGCACGGACTTCACACCGTCCAGCGTAGTATTCAGTTTCGTAGTGAGGTCGGTGCCTGCAGCGGGGATGTTGCCTGGCTGTGTTGCGGCGGTGGGCAGGGTGTTGGCATTATTGGATGGATCGGCCGATCGCTCCAGGCGCGCAGTCTCCCTCCCAGGCGTATCGCGCCAATCGGTGCCGAAATACCACCATGCGAACGCCCCGAGCGCCAGGAGCGGCAGCATCCAGAGCACGAAGTCCGAACTGCGCAAATGTTGGCTGCCCTGCATCGCGGCCTGAGCGGACCAGCGGCGGCCGTCCTCCGCTTTCTCGGCCGTTCCCGGCGCCGACGCATAGCCGCTCGACCGCAGCACTTCCTGAAAGCCGGAAGGCATCGCTGCGCGAAAGCTATCCTGCTGAGACCGAAGCAGCTTGGCGATGCCCGACGAATCGAGCCCCTGCTGGCTCGCCTCCTTGCCCAATACGCCCAGCACCAAAGGCCCCAGCATACCCAGCAGCGAAGAGCTCGCTGACGAATTCAGCCCCGCAAACCTTGCAACGGCGCCTGCCAATTTCGAAAATTCGCCGCGGCCAAACAGCCAGTTGAGGACGCGGACGCCATTGCTGATGAAATCTTGCGCCCCGGATCCTCCGATGCTCGTCCCGAAGACATCCAAAGTGTGCGTGCCCTGCTCTCCCATCGCACGTTCCAGTCTGCGGACGCCGTCCTTGCTGGACGCGAGGTCGGCAAGTCCGCTGAGCAGTGCGGGGATGGCGGCGCCGCTTGCTGCCCCTGTAACATTCTTGCCTTCGCCAATAGCGGACGCGATCTTGCTTAAGATGTCAGGCTCCAAATATTTCGAGGCGAGCGAGATCAAATTCGCACTCATAACTCATACTCCATCCTGATTTTTGCCGCTGCGCTCCGCGTGAAGGCCGGCGGAATTTGCGCCGAACATCTTGTGCACCTGATTTATAGAGCGGCGTAAACTTTGCCGTCTGTCGCCACTCCGACATCCTGCGGCGGATCGCACCGATGCTGAGCCTCGTGTTTCAAAGCAACTCCGAAGCAGAGGCGCGTTTTTCAGTCTTGGAACTGGGATGTCCGGCGCCTTGCCTGATGCATCAGTTTCCACGCGGCGAACGCCGCCTTCAGTTTTTCCTCCTGCTCGAAGGAAAGCGACGTTTTCAAAACCCTCGGCTTAAAAGGCTCGATCTCCGGGATCACCTTGTCGGCGGTGGAGCGCTTCACCAAGACGAAGAGGGCGGAGGAATTCTTCTCGATCGTCTCTGCAAAACTGCGGATGAATTCATCATCGATGCCGAAATCGGCGAGCGCACCGGAGATGGCCCCGCCGCTCGCTCCGGCGACGCCGCCGACCGCGATGCCCGCAATAGGGTTCATCGTGAGGATCCCGACAAGAGCGCCGACGATCAACCCAATCCTTAAGCCGCTGGCTGCCCCAACTGCGGTGGTATTGACTGTTTGTCTCAGGCGAAGCTTGCCCTCCGCATCGCGGATCACGACGCATGCGTCCTCAAGCTCGATCAGGCACTCTTTCTGCAGTTGGCGGAGCTTGGCGAGCGCAAGGTTCGCGGTGCCGACTTCCTCGAACCCTAGAACAATCAAATCGCTCATAATCTCCCTCTCTCGGCCTGCACCACGCGAGACGACCGAATCGTCCGCGGCGAATGAGAAGCAGTAGTACTGCCGAGTTCGGAGATTGGATGTCGGTCCTGCGACACTAGCCGTCGATTTCGAGGCGCATCTGCTTATTCTTTCGAAAGCCCGAGTTCGCGCGCTCGAATCTCGGCGAGATCGCGCTCGAGGAAATAGTTCAGGAATGTTCTGATGACGGCAATAGCGGCAAGCCGCGCCACGGATTCCCATTGAGTGGTGATCGAGGTCTCGATGATATCGGCGGCAAGCTGGAAGGTGAGGCCGCCGACCAGCCATCGCCCATAGCGCAACCAGACATGGCGCGTATGATCAGCTTCCGGCCGGACCGCGGTTATTCCGACTACGGCCTGTATCGTGCCAAACAGGATTATCCCCATCGCCAGGCCGTCAATGACGGTGATGGCCTGTTCCGTAAAGGTGGTCAGCCAGTCTCTCAATGTAGCCATGGTGCGACCTGCCTGCACTTCACCTTGTAGGACTGAACACCGCCGCCCAGTCCCGCCTCATGCTGACGACAGTGATTCCATATTGCGGCGCTCGGTCGAGCGCTTCGGTGAGCGGGCTGAGCTTGAACTCGCGGTCATAGGCGAACTCGCGATCGGCATCGTCGTGATGCAGAAGCAGCGCCAGCCGCGGGCCGGAACCGGCCTTCACATAGCGAAGCATAGGCAGATCTCCATCGGAGTTCCCGAAGGCGAGGATTGGACGCCGGCCAATATGGAGCCCGATGTTCTCCACCTTGGCTTCGCGGTCGTCGAAGCTGTTCAATTCCCCAAGTTTGAAGAGGTCGACAGCATCTTCCTGTATGTCCATGCGCGTCTTGACGCTCGATCCGATGACCTGCTCGCGGGCAATGCCGTAAGCCTCTTCCGCAAAGGCGCGGATCAGGTCGATGCCGCCGCCGGACACGATGAAGGTTTTGAAGCCGTGGCCGCGCAGGTATCCCATCAGCTCGATTTGCGGCCGGTAGGCGGAGTTGACAAATAGGCGGCCGAGTGTCGGATTCCTGGCATAGCTGAGCCAGTCTCGGGCGATGCAATCGAACTCCTGCTCGGTGACGCCAGCATGGGTGGTAAAGGCCATCTCGAAGACGGCCTGCTTGCCGAGGCTCCTGATGGTTTTCAGATCATGCTCGAGAAAGGCTTTGAAGGGCTGCCGGTGCTTGAGCCCCGGATCCGTGGCGTCCAATGTTTTGAGGCGGTCCAAGGCGAAATAGATCTGCGCCTGCATTGGCTGCTCGCACCAAAGCGTCCCATCATTGTCGAAGACCGCGACACGATCCGCTAGCGGAACATGGTGGGGACTCCCCTCTGTCGAAATTTGCGCAACAAAATCGAGGATGGCGGATTTGGCCGCGCCTTCATTCCAGGAGGATAGCAGGGGAGTGATCATTTAGAACCTCGCCTATATTGCCGGCGAAATGAGCGCAGGAAAGTTCCATAAGAGCGGCGGCTCGTAGCCGCCGCTCTTATGGTGTTTAAGACCTTGCCCCGCTGGCTGCCTCCGTCAGCATCTTCAGCGCTTCATCGATGGTGAAGCTGTTCGGGTGCTGCACAGGTGGGAAATCCTTGAAGGTGGCCGCCCATTGATCGGCGATCGTGTAAGCGCCGTAGAGGATGTAGGCGTGATAGATAAACCACTCGTAATAGGAGTTTGAGGTCCTATCAGCGCGCTCATAAGGGTCGGTCCGGAGGTTGAAAAGCTTCGGCAGCCGAAGGCGGGTGAAAGGCTCCGCCCAGACCTGCATGGTGCCGCGGCAGCGCTGCTCCATGAACACGACCTTCCAATTGTCGTAACGCAGGCCGAGGACGTCGCCGTCATCGCTGAGATAGACGAACAGCTTGCGCGGGCCTTCTTTCTCTTCCCCAGTGAGATAAGGAACCAAATTATATCCATCGATGTGGTTCTTGTAGGTTCGGCCGATCGCGCGATAGCCAGTCTTGAGCCGGTCGACGATGTCCGGCGCGCCGGCCATCGCCAGGAATGTCGGAAGCCAGTCATGGTGCTGCACGATCTCGGTGGAAACGGATCCGGGTTTGACCTTGCCCGGCCAACGCACCAGGAGCGGAATGCGGAAGGCGCCTTCCCAGTTGGTGTTCTTCTCGCTCCGGAATGGCGTCATCGCGCCGTCCGGCCATGAGTTCATATGCGGGCCGTTATCGGTCGAGTACATGACGAAGGTGTCGTCGGCGATGCCGAGCTGGTCGAGATAGTCGAGCACCTCGCCGACCAGCTTGTCGTGGTCGATCATGGTGTCGTGATAGGGCGACTGCCAGCGCCCGGCCTGCCGTTTGCTCTCCGGCTTGGGGTGGGTGACAAAATGCATATGCGTGGTATTCAGCCAGCAGAAGAATGGTTTCCCATCCGCGTTCTGGCGCTTGATGAAATCCTTTGCCGCGGCGGCGAACTCATCGTCGCATGTCTCCATGCGCTTCGTCGTGAGCGGTCCGGTATCCTCGATCCTCTGCTTCCCGACGCGTCCCCAGCGCGGCATCTCGGTGGGGTCGTCCTTATTGGTCGCCCAGGAATGAATGACGCCGCGCGGCCCGATCTGCTGCCGTAGCTTTGGGAAGTCCTTCTCCGGATAATAGTCGTACATTTCCGGCTCTTCCTCGGCATTGAGGTGATAGAGATTGCCGAAGAACTCATCGAAGCCGTGATTGGTCGGCAGCATATGGTTGAGGTCGCCGAGATGGTTCTTGCCGAACTGGCCGGTGGCGTAGCCCTGCTCCTTCAGCAGCGCCGCCGTGGTGACGATCTTCTCATTCATGCCGATCGGCGCCGCAGGGATGCCGACCTTCGAAAGGCCTGTCCGGTAGGCGCTCTGCCCGGTGATGAAGGAGGATCGCCCGGCGGTGCAGGATTGCTCGCCGTAGGAGTCCATGAACATCATGCCTTCCTTGGCGAGCCTGTCGATATTGGGCGTCTGATAGCCCATGAGCCCGTGGGAGTAGCAGCTCAGATTGGAGATGCCGATATCGTCGCCCCAGATGACGAGTATATTCGGCTTGCCTGTCCTGTTTCCGTTGGTCATCTGACGCTCCGATACAAGTTGTTGCCAATGGTTGGTATTGTTGCCGACGCCCAAGCGGGCTCGGCCGGGGTGCTCTGCGGTTGAGGGATCATCCGGCATCTACTGGCGCGCCATCGCCACTTTGGCCTGGGCGTGCTTCTCGTCCGTGCTGTCGGGAATGAGCGAGCCGGTGAGATCCACCGTCACGTGATGGATTTTGCCGGTGAAGGCGAAGGGTGGTCCGTAGAGGACGCTGACCGGAGACCCCGGATTACGTCCGACCGTCATGCCGCTGCCGATGCCGAGTGCGAGCGGCACCGTATAGGGCAGCAGCATCTCGCCGGCCAATTTGCGGTTGATGTAGAGCTGAGCCTTTCCGGGGGAGCCTTTACCTTTTTTCACATCCGGCTTGCCGGTCGGCTGGAATTCGTAGCGCAGCTCTGCCTTGCCTTGCGGAACGGCGATGTTCGATACGAGACGGAATTCGTCCACGCCCACATAATTATGGACGTAGTGGAGCTTGTTATCCTTCACGAACAGCGTATAGCCGCCGACATTGCCGCCGTGACAGATGAGTACCCCTTCGGCGCCGCCCGCCGGAATCTCGACCTCCGCCGTCAGACTGTGAGCACGGTTTAAAAGCTTGGCCGCGACATTCTCAGGCACCATCTGGGTGTGCGGATAATAGATGTAGGTCTTGCGATCCTCCGTCAGCGCGGGGCGCTCATCGGCGAAGCGCAAGGTGCCGCGGCTGTCGAGGGGCAGCACCTTGTATTTGCCTGCCTCGGCATACCAGATGGCGATCATCTCGATCAGCTTGGCGCGGTTCGAAGCCGCCAGATTATTCGTCTCCGTCGGATCTTTTCGCAGGTCGTAAAGCTCCCAGCCGGTCGCATCAAGCTGGCGAAGCTTGTCCTCGGTCAGCTCGGCCATGCCGAAGAACACACCGGCCTCGCTGAAAGAGGGACCAGGAAACGGGCAGACCGCGCGCCATCCTTCGTGATAGATCGACCGGTGAGCGAACATCTCGAAATATTGCGTCTTGTGCCGGCCTTCCGCCTTGGTGTTCCTGAATAACCCGGCGAAGCTGACACCCTCGATCGGCGACTGCGTTACGCCTCGGATCTGTTGCGGCGACTCGACGGCGAGCGCTTCGAGAACGGTCGGAACCATGTCGATCGCATGAGCGAATTGGTGGCAGACCGATCCGCTGGCCTTGATGCCCTGCGGCCAGTGCACGATGAACGGATCGGAGACACCGCCGCGATAGGTCTCTCGCTTCCAGCGGCGGAAGGGCGTATTGCCTGCGAATGTCCAGCCCCAGGGGTAATGGTTGAAGTATTTTGGCCCGCCGAGCTCATCGAGAGCGGCGAGGTTCTGCTTCAAGTCGTCGGGGACATTGTTGAAGAATTTGTTCTCATTCACAGATCCGGTCGGGCCGCCCTCGGCGCTGGCGCCATTGTCGGAAATCAGCATGATGAGCGTGTTGTCCAACTCGCCCATCTCGTCGAGGAAATCGATGATGCGCCCGACATGATGGTCCATATGCTCGCAAAAGCCGGCGAACACCTCCATCATCCGCGCATAGAGCTGGCGCTCGTCGGCCGGCAGCTTCGACCAGTCCTGAACGTCGGGGTCACGAGGCGAGAGCTGGGCGTTTTGCGGCATGATGCCGAGCCGCTTTTGCCGGTCGAACACGCGTTTGCGATAGGCGTCCCAGCCGTCGTCGAATTTGCTTTTGTATTTATCGGCCCATTCTTTCGGCACCTGATGTGGCGCATGATTGGCGCCCGGCGCGAAATAGAGGAAAAACGGTTTGTCGGGGGCGACCTGCTTGAGATCGGCGATGAAGCCAATCGCCCGGTCGGCGAGATCCTCCGTGAGGTGATAACCCTCTTCTGGAGTTTTCGGCGCTTCGACCTGGTGATTATCGTAGACGAGGTCCGGATAATATTGATGGGTATCACCGCCGAGAAATCCGTAATAGCGCTCGAATCCACGGCCGAGCGGCCAGCGATCATAGGGCCCAGCTGCACTGGTCTGTTCCGCCGGCGTCAGATGCCATTTGCCGACCGCATAGGTCGCATAGCCCTGCTGCTGCAGGATTTCGGACAAAAAGCCATTCTCGAACGGAATGACGCCATTCGAACCCGGAAAGCCGGTCGAGGCTTCTGTTATGCACGCCATCGCGTTGGAGTGATGATTGCGCCCGGTCAGCATGCAGGAGCGTGAAGGCGAGCACAGCGCGGTCGTATGCATTCCCGAAAACAGCAGGCCATTCTTGGCGAGCTTATCGATATTGGGCGTATTGATCTCGCCGCCGTAACAGCCGAGCTGACCGAAGCCGGTATCGTCCAGCACGATGAACATGACATTCGGTGAGCCGCGCCTGGCGCGCAGCGGCGCGGGCCAAGCCGGCTCGGATTCCTCGACGGTGCGTCCGATGTGACCGGAAAAGGCGCTGCCTGGCTTATATTCATTGAGCGTCATGATCGTCTCCTGGTTAACCGAACGGACCTACGTGAAAGAGCATGCTCGTGATTGCCGCGATCCCGATGAACAGCAGGATCACCGCTATGATGAGGGTGAGAGAGGTAGGGAAGCGGCTCTCGCCGTGGATTAATCCGTCCTCGGCCATTTCGCCGCGCGTGGCGCGCAGTCCGAGCATGTATTGGATGTGATAGACGATGCCCAGAATGAGCATTCCGATCCCGAGTGCGACGAGCGTCACACCGAAATTCCGCGCAGGCGCGGCGCTGGTAAGGACGGCTTGATCAGCGAACTTCTGGAAAATCTGAAAGATCGTAAAGCCGAAGCTGATCAGCGATAGCGAGGTGCGGATCACGGCCATTAAGGTGCGGTCGGCGGCCATGCGCGTCCGCTGGAAGGACATGCCGGTACGGCGGGAAGATAGCTCAACAGAAATCCGATCAGAGTCGGACTTTGAGGTGATGTGCTGAATTGCCATTTGGTGTCCCTATGATCCTATCTCGCGCGACCGCGGCCGCTGGAGACGTTCAATTGCGCCGAACTTTTCGACATCCACCAACTGGCAACCCGCGCCACGGGACCGCGAAGCAGCAGGTAAGGCAGGAAAGCGAGCAGGAAGGCCACGGCCACCATCTCGCCGGGATAGAAGGCCTTGACCTCCTTGAACTGATAGATCGCGTCCATGATCAATCCGAGGAGCAGAATGCGGGAGGTCGATGCGAAGCCTTCCCTCAGCCGGTCGCGCCTGTTGACCGGGTCGGTGATCACTGTCCAGAAATAAGGGGAACGCCCTACCCTGGCGTCCGCCACGCCGTCATGCAGGGCCACCAACGCAGCCATGATCGGCTGAAGGATGAACCGGAAGCTCAGCGGGCCGCTGTGGCGCTCGGCAATATTGTGCCATGCACGTAGAAGCGTTTCTTTGGAAAAACCATTCAAGACAATGCTGCAGATGATCAAAGCAATGATCAGCGCCGCTGTGACGCTTGCTAATGTGACCTGGCGATTTTCGGTTGGAGCGGACATCGAAGACGACCCATCCTGGACAAGCAGGATCTTATCGGCGCGCCCAATCATCCGGTGTCGGAAGAACGACAAGGCGGTGAAATCTTCACCTTGCGGATTTTTCGTCTGATTGATTGGAGCGCAGCCGCGCTGGGCTTGTTGCCGCTCGCGTTTACATGGGAGCCCCGGAGAAGTATTTGTCCGGATGGCTTCGGGGGTTTAGGGGCCGGGCATGTCGGATCCCCGACAAATTGCAGCAGTGCGCGCTGCTACTGAAGAGAGCCGCATACGTTTCTCTCAGACCCGCAGTTCACCAGAGGGTCCGGCAAACACTTCAATCTGCCTCTCAGCCACCGGTGCTGCCTGCCTGGGCGGCAATCGACAGGAGCTTTTTCATGCGCATGATGATTCCGCTTCAACTGATCTTGACGCTCTGCGCCGTTCTCATTGCCGCGTCCCCGGCAAGCGCGATCGGACCGGCGGTCTCCGCTTTGCCGAAAACGTCAGCCGACGTCGTACCGGTCTATTACTGCCGCGGATATGGCGGAAATTGCTGCGGCAACGGCTACCGCCGCTACCGATACAACGACTATGGCTACGGCAATTACCGCAATTACGACCGCTATGGCTACGGCAATTACGGCGGCTATGGCTATGGCGGCTATCGCGATGGCGGCTACCGGCGCTATCGCGGTTACGACGACAATTATCCCAGATACCGGCGCAGATATTATAATCGGGACTACGACTAGGACCGACCTGAGTGCTGCTCGGCCGGCGCTTCAAGCGCCGGTTTCTTCCGGCCGCTGAGCAGCATTGTTCCCAATCGGCAACAGCCCTGCAATCCGATTGCAACTGTCGCCGAGCCGACATGCAAACCAGGCGACTTACCCGAACCTCACCCCAGTTCCGCCGGCACCGCGTTTGCGTTGCTGGCAGAACCTCATTGCATCTTTGCAGGGCATTGCTGGAGGGAGATCTGGATGACACGCAGGATTGTGAGGCTGTGCTTTGCGGGCGCGGCGATAAGCCTGGCC
Organism: uncultured Alphaproteobacteria bacterium; assembly: GCA_963842775.1. Classification (GTDB taxonomy): domain Bacteria; phylum Pseudomonadota; class Alphaproteobacteria; order Rhizobiales; family Rhodomicrobiaceae; genus R-RK-3. The sequence continues at coordinate 29,501 of CAWJHQ010000006.1, forward strand.
GAGCCGTCGGCAGCGTTGGCTGTCGAGGGGGGCGCGGGCTTCTATTTGCTAGGATCGAAAGGTTCGCTGGCCGGCGTGGTGCCGCCGCCCGGCATTTATTTGCAAAGCGATGATTATTTTTATTCCGGCGATGCCGGCATTTCCGGCAACGGCAGCGCGCAGCGCGTTCCCAATCGGTGGCATTGTCGCCGCCGGCGTGGAAGCCGATGCATATTACAAGATCGGTACCGCCCTGTGGGTGCTTCCAGACACTGTGCTTGGGGGCAATCTCGGTCTTAGCGCCTCGGTTGTCGGCGGATGGAAGGACGTGTCCGCCTCGCTCATCATCGAGCCGCTCGGCGGCATCGCACTGCAAGACGACAACACAGCATTCGGCGACCCGGTTCTGGCGGCGATGCTGGGATGGCATCGGGGAAATTGGCATTGGAATGTCGGGACGATGATCAACGTCCCGATCGGCCAATGGGAGGAGGGCCGGCTTGCCAATCTCGGTTTCAATCGATGGGCTGTCGATCTGAACAGCGCGGTAACCTGGCTCGATCCGGCGAGCGGTTTCGAGATTTCCGGCATAATCGGCGTCACCTTCAATTTCGAAAACCCGGATACCGATTACAAATCCGGCACGGAACTGCACCTCGAATTTGCCGCTGTGCAAAATCTCTCGAAGCGGTTCGCATTGGGCATTGCCGGCTATCACTATGATCAGGTGTCAGGCGATAGCGGCTCCGGTGCCCGGCTCGGCGACTTCGAGGGGCGGGTGACGGCGATCGGCCCGCTCGCCAAATACACCTTCGATGTCGGCGATACGCAGCTCTCGAGCAATCTTCGGTGGTTCGCCGAGTTCGATACGGAGAACCGGCTGGAGGGGCATGCGGCAATCCTCACCCTCTCGATGCCCTTATCCGGCTCTCCCCCGCCTGCAGAAGCCCCCGTACCGCTGAAGTAGCCATCCCGCCATTTTGTCGGCATTCGTCTGCCCCGCCATGTTCGCGATTCCGGGTCTCAGCGAAGCCGGCTTGCAACGAGACAATCGAAATGCAAAAGATCGCTTTAGCGCTGGGGTTCATCTTCAGCATCGGCACGGCCCAGGCTCAAACGAGCGGCGCCGGAGGATCGCAAGATCTTTCGAAACAGCTCGCGAACCCTGTTTCCAGCCTGATCAGCGTACCTTTCCAAAACAATTGGGATTTCGGATTGGGCACCGACGATGACGCCCAGCGCTATCTGCTGAACATCCAGCCCGTCATCCCTGCCTCGCTCAATGAAAACTGGACATTGATCACCCGGCTTATCGTACCGATCCTCAGCGTCGATCCCCTGTTCCCGGGGGATGACAGCGATAGCGGCCTCGGCGATGTGTCGGCCAGTTTCTTCTTCTCTCCGAAACAGCCTGCCAACGGCATCATCTGGGGCTTCGGCCCGATTCTGCTGCTGCCGACTGCAACCAACTCCGAACTCGGCACCGATAAATGGGGCGCCGGCCCCACAGGCGTTGCGCTCATCCAGCCAGGCGCCTGGACCATCGGCGTTCTGGCCAACCACATCTGGTCATTCGCCGGAGAGGAGAACCGCGAGGACGTCAGCCAGACTTTTCTGCAGCCATTCATCTCGCATAGTTGGCCGGACGGCTTCTCGCTCACCCTCAATAGCGAAAGCACTTATGATTGGGTCGGCGACCAGTGGACGATCCCGTTCAATCTCATCGGCAGTCAGATCGTCGATCTCGGCGGCCAGAAGGCGCAGATCTTCGCCGGCCTCCGCTACTATGCCGAGAGCCCGGAACTCGGCCCGGATTGGGGCGTGCGCGCTGGAATTACGTTCCTGTTTCCAACGCAATAAAAAGCCCAAGGGGATATTTCCCGTGGGCTGTCCGCACCGGCCGGGTCAACGCGTCTCGGCTGGAAAAATGACTCTCCAATCTTTCTTCATGTCCACCACAGTCCATTTGTTCATGGATGCCGCTTCCAAGCCCTTATCGAGACGGCCGACGGGCGTATTTCGATCATAGGCATATTCCCGTTCAGCGTCGGTATGATGGACGATCAGGCCAAAAGACGGGCCGCCGCCCATAGTCGTCCACTGCAGCATTTCGAGATCACCGTCTGAATTGCCGAATGCGGCGATCGGCCGACGGCCGATGTGCTCATGGATACCGACGGGCTTGCCGGACTTGTCGTCGATGAAATTTACCTCGGGCAGACGGAAGAGTTCCGGTCTGCCGTGGCGCATTTCGAATTTCGTTTTGATCGAGGAGCCGATCACTTGCTCGGGCGGTACGCCGTAAACCTGTTCCGCCCACGGACGCATGAACTCGACGCCGCCGCCCGACGCAATAAAGGTCTTGAAGTCGTTGGCACGCAGATAGTCGAGAAGTTCGAGCATGGGCTGATAGACGAGTTGGGTGTAGGGGCGATTGAATTGGGGATGGCGGGCCGTGGCGAGCCAATCGGTGACGATTCCCTCGAATGCCGAAGAGGTAATGCCGGTATGGGTTGCCAAGATCAACTCCCCCAACCCGCGCTCGCCGGATTCTGCCAGGGTCTTGATGTCTCCTTCCAGCGCCGCCTTGAACGGCTGCTTGTCTTTCCATTCTGGGTGCTGGGGCGCCATCACGTTCACGCGATCGAGCGCAAAGGCCAATTGGACGTACATCGGATGCTCCGCCCACAAGGTTCCGTCGTTGTCGAAGACCGCAATACGAAGTGACGGGGGCACGAAATCGGATCCGCCCTGGTGTGTGACGCGGGCGACGAATTCGACGATCGCCTGCTTGCTCGAGCCTTCGTTCCACGATGGAAGCGGATCGGCTGTCTGTGCCTGTAGCGAGGGCAGCGGCCAGCCGCAGAAACTCACGACAAATAGAGCCGCGAGAATGCCACGCCGGCTGAAGGGTCGTATACTGATCATGTTTATCTCCTGGCTTCTGAGCGAAAGAAAGCGTGTGTGAGTGAGGCCGAGGGCCGACGGCCTTCGCGACCGGCGAGGGTGGCCAGTTCAATGGCCGGCCCCGCCGGTGACGCTCCCTGTCACGACGACGGCAATCACAATTCTATTTGGCCATCGCGGTCCGGGCGGCCTCGATCTTTTCTTTCACGGCTTCGAGATTGAAACTCGCGCCCTTTTGCATCGGGGGAAACTCAATGGCGGTCTTGGCCAGCTTCGCCACTTCGTCCTGGACAAATACAAACCGCCAGAACTGATATTTGAACCAATCGAAATACTGCTGCGATCCAGACTTCGTCCCATCGGCCGGCCAGCCGGTTCGTTCGAAGGGATCGAGACGAAGGTTGGTCAGAGACGGCACGTCGAGCTGAGCCTTGTCGCCAAGCCAGCCGCCGGGCTGGTCGATAAAGCGATATTTGAAGTCGTCGATACGCACGGCGCCTAGCGTGCTCTCTCCGAAATAGAAAACTTCGTGACGATTGGACGGTCCCTTGCCAGTGATCATGTCCATCTGGTTGTAGCCGTCCAGATGCACCTTGTAGGTGCGATCACCGACCTGCTTGCCGTTCTTCAGCTCTTCGACGATGCCGGGATTCCCAGCCGCCGCCACCAGCGTGGGGAACCAGTCGAGTCCGGAGATGATACCGTTCTCGATCTTGCCGGCGGGCACCTTGCCCGGCCAGCGGATCATGGCCGGCGCGCGGAAACCGCCTTCCATGATGGTGCCCTTGCTCTGGGCGAACGGGGTTTGCCCGCCATCGGGCCAGGTGAACACCTCGCTGCCATTGTCGGTGGTGAAGATGATGATGGTGTTGTCGTCCACCCCTAAGTCCTTGAGCTTCTTCATCACCGAGCCCACATCGTCGTCGAGCTGCGCCATGCCGGCTTCCTGAATAGACCAGCCATTCTTGGCATTACGCAGTGCCTCGTATTTCGGCGACAGGTGCGTGACGATGTGCATGCGCGTCGGATTGAGCCACACAAAGAATGGCTTGCCGTCGGCCTTGGCTTTCTCGATGAATTGCAAAGACTTGTCGCGGATTTCGTCGTCTACGGTTTCCATCCGTTTCGGATAGAGGGTTCCGGCGTCCTCGATCTTCTGTTTGCCGATCTTCCCCCAGCGCGGCATCACTGTCGCGTCATCATTGGTGGTCGCCCAGCTGTGGACCATGTTGCGCGGGCCCACCTTGTCCAGCAACTCTGGCGGGTAGGAGGGATGCGAAGGATCCTCCATGGCGTCGAGGTGATAGAGATAGCCGAAGAACTCGTCGAAGCCGTGCACCGTCGGCAGGAACTCGTTCCTGTCACCGAGGTGGTTCTTGCCGAACTGCCCGGTCGCGTAACCCATCCCCTTGAGCGCGGTGGCGATGGTTGGAGCCGCCGCCGGCATGCCGACGGTAGCGCCGGCCTGCCCGACGGTCGTCATGCCGGTGCGTATCGGCAATTGGCCGGTTATGAAATTCGCCCGTCCGGCCGTGCAGCTTGCCTCGGCGTAATAGTCCGTGAACAACATGCCCTCTGAGGCGAGCCTGTCGAGGTTCGGTGTGCGTCCCGCCATCATGCCACGGTGGTAGGCGCCGATGTTCCACACGCCGATGTCGTCGCCCATGATAACGACGATATTCGGCTGTTGCTGCGCTATTGCGGGTGCTCCTCCCATCATTATCGCGGCGGACGAGGCCAGTAATGCGTGCCGGATCTTCTTAAGTAAACTCATAACCCAGTTCCTTGTGCTTTCGTCGCTGACCAATTCGAAGCGTTAGGCAACCCCGCCTGCAATCAGCTCACCTCCCATGTGGCGATGGAGTCCAGTCCTTGGGCTGGCTACCTTGCCCAAATCAGGATCTTGGAGATGTCCACTGGTTTGCTTGAAGATCAGATGTATGTTGAAAGCACTCAGGTAGATGTCGCCAAAACGACAGCACGACCCTGACAAACTATTTGACGTCTCCACTGCGATTTTCTTCAGCGATCGCCTGCGGCGAGCTGCGGTATGCCGCGCAAACTCGCTCAACGGCGGGATCGGTGACCCTGGAAGCTCGATTAATGTTGGTGCCGTTAAGTGTATGTACGAAACCCGACAAACTGATTTCCCCGTTGAGCTTTAAATAATTTCAGGCTTCCGAACGAGAAGAAGCGCTCGAAAGTCATTCTTCTAAGATCAAGCCAAGGGGTGCACTCATGACAAAGATATCAGCGTTGGCTATTCTCGCGGCAATCGGCGCAGTGCTGACACCGCACGCTTCAGCACAGGACAAGGCCCAGATTCCGGGCGAGCCTCCATCGGTTCTGTTCGTTCAAACGGCCGGCAGCTCTACGTACAAGGATGGTATTCTTACGATGAGAAACGTGGCTCCGATGACGGTGTTCTTCACCGATCGCCCGCGCCGCGTGACCGGGCATTTGCGCAATGGGGGCTTCCTAAAGGGATGGTCGGAGGGCCAAAACAGTTTCAAAAATGACCCGCCCAACGCAACATTATCGGTTTTTGGCGGCGGTGAGCGTCCCACACAGGCCGTAGTGGTTCTGACCAATCCACGAGTGGATGGGAACGCCATCGCATATGAGGCCCGCGTTCTGGAGGGCGATTTGCCGGCCCAGGGCGGCGAGAGCACGCTGTTTATTGACGGCGCCGGCTCTCCCTGCAGCCCGGAGGATAACTCAGCCTATGGTTATCCTTGCTGGGCGCAGGATGCATTCTCCCAGGGGCATGGGCGTTAGCAGGTACCCGGCCCGATGGTCATTAATGTCTGGCGGCCGGCTTTAATGGAGCATCTCCATCGAGTTGAGGGTTGACTGGTCACCATTCCGCTTGCGGTTCGCCGGCGTGGATGTCAGCTGCAACCGCGAACGCCGCGATCGAGAAAGTACGGAATCATCCTTGAATGTCACGCAGACGACAGCGTAGCCGTGGGATTGCGGCTAGTTTGGCTCGGTTGCTGCAATACGCCGCAGCAGCAACAGCCTCACTACTGGGACGAGGCTCTGCCCCCACCTCCGCCTGGCTATACGGTGCATTCCCTCGCACACGAGTGACAGACGGAACCAGAGCCGCAAGATGGCATAGCCATCTCCCACCCCCGCCATTTGGCGGGGGTTTTTTCTTCAGGAAAGAAACTGTTCAAATTGTAAGCTAGGCGACAACGCCGATTTCCGGGCGATGCTAAACACTGAATTTGCCAGTTTATCTCACTTCGTAAACGCAAAGGCTCTTTTCAGGCTGTCCGAAGCCTAACCCTCCCTTCCCCGGCTCGGAGTTTCTGAACAGGGTCTTGTCATGACTGACCTCGGTGTTGTTACATCGAGGTCAGTTAATGATTTTGGTAGAAATATACTCGCGCATTACTACATGAAATCTATATTATCCATAGTTGCGTAAGTAACGAATTTGTGATTTATCTAGATTGTGTGCGCATATAAGATAGTGCACACAAAATATTACGATGAAATTCATCGGACTATTGGCACAAGTAATAGCAGAAAACAAATTAGAATAACTGGAGTATTGGTCAGTCTCTTTGACCAAATACAACCACGATACGTTGATTATCGTATGACTATTGCCGTGGGCTTCGGTTACATGAGTAGCGGATCCAGTACTCTTCTGAGCCGAAGGCGTCTAGTGGGCTATGTCAGGCCTTCTGCTTCCGCTCCGACTCCGGTCGAACAGCTTCTTCAACTGAAAGAGGCGGGCTGCGAGGAGTTCTGTTGGGAACGAACTGCGGAATCGATGCCGCTTTCGCAACGCTCGTTACAAACGCTGATCGATACATTGGAGCCGGGCGACACCCTGGTCGTTACGCGCCTGGACCGGCTGGCGCTAAGCCTCAAAGACCTGATGCAGATCTTGATCGCTCTCGACACCAAAGGTGTCACGCTCCGAACCACGGAACAGGCAATCGATACGGGGACAGAGCGAGGCCGCTTCTTACTGCTGATGCTGGAGCTTCTCATAGAATTCGAGACATTCAGCAGGAAGGAGCGCCAGCTGTACGGCGTGGCGAGGGCCAAAGTCAACGGGGTGTACAAGGGGCGTAAACCCCGGATAAATGCCTCCCGGGTTCTCGCCCTGCACAAGACCGGGAAGCCACCGGCCGCAATCGCCCACGAGCTCAAAATCGCACCATCGAGCGTCTATCGGCTGCTGAATCAGAAGCGTTCGTCATGGGCCGCAAGGCGGGCAATCGAGCGCGAGCATTAGGCCGAGTTTGCGTGCCACGTCTCGCAAGGAACGCTCGCAGCGAGAGCGTTCCTGCGAGGCGAAGGGCTATATCCGCATTTTCCACACTGAGTAATGTAGGATTTCAAAGTCAGACACCAGCTTGCCTATGGTCTTGGTGACGGCGAGTAATCCCCCCGGATCGTTTACAAAGCCAAGCAGGTAACCACCGCTGCCGACTTTGCTTGTCCAGCGCAAGATCTCGGCTTCCGAGGTCTCCTGCCCCCAGCTGCCGTCAATGAGGAGAAATTCGAGCGCCCCTTCATCGACCGCCGGATCCTCCGTCCCACTCATATAGTCAACATACCTCATTCGTTCCGGAAAACGGTGCCCCAGGTTGAGAAGGCGCAGCCTCCATGGACTTAATTGACGATGCGATGCCCAGGAGACGACCACCAGTCGAAGCGCCGCATTCATCGTCAGCAGGTGTTCACAAACACCCTCGCTCCCTGTGCCCATCACGGCTCCGTAGGACATGCCTAGACGGTTGATGACACGCGAGGCTACAGACCAGCGCCTCAAGGCGCGTTTGTAGCTCTGCGGTTCTGACGGATGATGCGGCAACTGAACCGGTGAAGACTGGAGCAATTCGGGGGCAGGCGCCGGCTGGTGGTGCGTTGCGGCGGACGGGCAGTCGTCAACGCTCGGAGACTGCGGATTGGCATGGCTTTGCGCTACCATCTCGATCGACTTTCATTGGATTGAAGCTGTTGTGATCAGCCGCTGAGGGCTGCGGGCTGACGCCGCGATTACGCGTTCAGATCCGCCCAACAATACCGCTCAAGCGCGGCAGCATTGGTGATCACGATCTGCCGGCGAGCCACCTTAATGAAGCCGCACTGCTGAAACCGCGCCACGATCGCATTGATCGTCTGGCGCGAATGCCCGGTCATATCGGCTAAGTCGCTTTGGGTCATGTGGAGTACGGATAGGCGGAGTGAGCTGTCATTTTCCTTGGCGTTGCGGTCCAGAGCCGCGAGCCTGCTTCCGACCTGTGCGATTGCGGTTGGGCGCCGCATGCCCGTGACAAAATTGAGCAGCGTCGACAGACGCATTTCCACCAGGGTGCAAAGCGCCCGCGCACCTTCGGGCGTGTGCAGCAACGCGTTGGGAATTTTGAACACAGGGATGTGTAGCACTTTCACCCGGCCGAAGGCGCGCGCCGACATCATCATGGGTTTTTGCGCGGTCAGGGAAATCGCCCCAAACCAATAGCCTGCCCCCGCAACATGAAACAGGACGCGCCGACCCGAATGGTCGATGGTTTCGAAATGAACCGCCCCCTGTATCAGGCCGTACAGCCCTTGTGGCGGGGCTCCTTCCAGGAACAGGGAATGACCTGCCCGGCACTCGACCACTCTTCCGGCTAAGAATAATGCCCGTGCAAGAGCATGCGGCAGGCTGCTGAACCAACGTCCTCGTAAAAACTGTTGAAAATCTAGATTTTGCGTGTAATTCCCCTCAATTGGCGATATAAGTGACATGTCGGTACCCCCACGTGAATCAAAAGACACCCCCCTCTTCGTGAGTACTTCCCCAATCCCAGGATACCTGCAAAAATTTCGGACGCAAATCGATCCTAATCTATATCTGTCTCATTTTTACTGTATGCATAGGTTCATATAGGAAAATATGAATAGCCATCTCATTGAGACAACTTGTGAAAACGCGGTTTGACAAAAATTCACCAAAATCATGGGGAAATTGTGCAAGTAATCGCCGCTCCCGTAAGAACGTTTCCATAAGGCGGGAAAATCGAGCAACGCATTCTAAGCAGGCGGCGTGAAGTCACCTGCTCCAGGCCCGGGTATCTTGCAGCATCTCGGCCGCGGGCGCCGAGTTCGATACCCAGGCCTGGAGGCCAAGTGGACCATCCCTCCCCATTGGCACCACTTAGCGGAGGAATTGACCGCTTCCGCTTAGGCTGGGCTCGAGAAGCGTCAATTCCGGCACGCGTCACTATCATCGCCTGCCGCTGAGCGGACAATCCCCGCTTGGGGGGAGGCTTATGGAATCAGGTGGCGGCGAAGCGCTTGCGCGACGGCATGGACGCGGCTGTGAACTGCCAGCTTATCCTGGGCCTTTTTAAAATGGCTACGGACCGTTTCTTCGCCCAGCCCGAGCATCTGCGCCGTCTCCCTTACCGGATAGCCGACTGAGGCGAGGCGCAGCACCGCCAGCTCGCGAGGCGTTAATGGCCTCCGCCCTTCGCCTAGGCGCTCGCTGTGGAACTCTACCAACTTGTGCAGCCGGATGGCCGCAAATGTCGCACCCATGAAGAGAATGGCGCGGGCTTGTGGGGTCATGACGCTCGAGAGCACCTGCCGCGACCAGTAGGCGATCGCCCATCTGCCTCCGACCGGGCAGGTGAGGCTGTCGCGCATTCCATACTTCAACGAGAGTTCATGCGGCCAGCGCTCGACCCCCAGCGGTTGCAACAGGCGCAAAATTTCAGACATTGTGAAGGGGGCGAGGGTGAGTTGCGCAAGCGTAAGCGCCGCGCCTGGATATTTGCGGCTGAGCTCATCGTATTCCTGCCACCAGCCTTTGGGAACGCTGTTATGCACGAATGCCATTCGCGCATCCCAATCGCCCCACCTGATCGGAAACATGACCGCACCGAGCACGTTCAGCTGACAGATGCTCGAGGTGATCTTGTGTAGCTCGTCCAAGACGATATCGGGCGATTCCATCTCATCGACAGTGTTGGTGAACTGAAGAAGCGCGCCGCCCAATTTCTGGATGTTCCAGTTTCCGACGCTGGGCATAGCCGAAGCCCTCCTGAGCTTCTTTCGGCGAATTGCTGACGCGGTTCCTTCTCAGTGACCGCTTGAGACTTGCTTTAAGCGAACGAGCGGTATGGACAGGCACTGCGCCGACTGCCCCCATGCAGGAATAGTGTGCGATGTGCGGAGTTAAAGTCGTCAGCAATTAGACAAGTGGCATTTACCAAAACATCACGAAATCGAGGCGGGGTTTGACATCGCGTCAGGTAAGTCGATTATTCTGTCGAGCGGAACTGCGAGCCCGCACTGCCCCGCAACTATAATTCCGGAAAATATCACCAACTGATCAGTTATCCGGGAGAGAAGCCGGGTACTGAGATCCCACAACAGCGGTCTTGCCTGCATTTTCGGCAGATCGGCGTGCATTCACTTCGTCAGATTCGAAGATTGCTAGGATGGATGTGGTTTTCGCATTAACTCTATCCTGATAAAGCTAATTTTTGTCATTTTAACAAGGCGCTGAATGTCGTGAATGCGACAGGCTTATTATTCCCCGGGGTGTAAACCTTTGTAAAGCTTAACACCGGGAGCTTGTCGTAAATGTCCTCCGCCCAACCGATCCACGACTGGAAAAATCAACAATACTTCCGACAACTGCGCAGCGGCATCTGGTTTAGCAGCCTGCCCCTTCCGGCTGCGCATGCCCTGTTCACGGCAGGGACTTCCGTCGAATATCCGGCAGGGCAGTTGGTGTATCTGGAAGACTCGCCGAACAAGGGTCTGTTCGGGATCATCGAAGGCACCGTGCATTTCGAAACGGTCGACAACTCTGGCCGGCGCATTCTCCTGAACGTTGCCGGGCCGGGATACTGGTTCGGTGACGTTGCCGGACCACCGGAAGGCCGGACGATGATCTCGGCCCATGCCTTCCAAAGGGTCCGGGTATGGCGGATCCCGGTCTTTGCGCTGCGCCGGCTGCTTCGCGAGATACCTGATCTTTGCAAGGCCTATGAGCAGCTCACGGCGATGCGGATCTCCACTCTGCTTGAGCGCATTTGCGTCATGCACAGACCTGGAGCGCTGGTGCAGGTGGCCGGCTGCCTGGCGCTGTTACACCGTACGCTGAAGGAAAATGCTCCGGCCTCCCATTCTTCCTTCATTTATATGACGCAGAGCGATCTGGCCGACATGACCGGCCTCTCCCGCCAAACCATCAATGGCATCATCGGTCAGCTTGAGCAGGAAGGACTGATCAAGGTCCAGCACCGGAAGATCGAGATCCAGAATTCCGAAGCACTGGACGAGTACTACCTGAACAAAAGCTCCAATTATTCGATGCTGGCCTAGGCCCCTCCCGGCACATCGCGTGCGGGCGACCGCGCCCACAAGTCTTAAGAGGCGTAACATGTTACTCAACCGCAAGCTCCGCACCACTTACGCAGCCAAGCTGAAGCGCCAATTCGAGGACGCACCCATCTACATTCCCGGCGGTACGTTCCTCATGGGATCAGATGCTCATTATCCGGAGGAGGCCCCGGCTCACAAAGTTACCGTCCCCCCTTTCTGGATGGATCGCACGCCGGTTACCAACCGGCAATTCGGGGCCTTCATCCGCGCCACTGGCTATATTACGACCGCGGAAAAAATACCCGACGCATCCGATTATCCGGGTGCGCTTCCAAATATGCTGTTTGCCGGATCGCTGGTGTTCGATCCGCCGAGAGAACCGGTCGACCTGCGGCATTCATGGAAATGGTGGACCTATAGAAAGGGGGTGAACTGGCAGCATCCCTATGGCCCGGGCAGTTCCATAGCTGGCCGCGATCATTATCCGGTGGTGCACGTCACTTTCGAAGATGCCGCGCGCTATGCCGCATGGGCGGGCAAAGATCTGCCGACGGAGGCAGAGTGGGAGTTCGCCGCACGCGGCGGCCTGGAAGGCGCCGATTTCGCGTGGGGTAACGAATTTGCTCCGGACGGCAGGCAAATGGCCAACACCTGGCAAGGGCAGTTCCCAATCCAGAATTCCCGGCTCGACGGTTATGAACGGACCTCCCCAGTGAGGACCTATCCGCCCAACGGATATGGACTCTACGACATGATCGGTAATGTTTGGGAGTGGACCAAAGACTACTACTCCGCGAGGCACGATCCGTTCGGCGTGCAGTCCTGTTGCTGCTCTGATAAGCCGAGCAGCGACGCCGTCGAACGCAGTTATGATCCGCGCGAGTCCGCCATCAGGATTCCGCGAAAGGTGCTGAAGGGCGGCTCGCATTTGTGCGCTCCCAATTATTGCCGCCGTTATCGCCCTGCCGCGCGCCATCCGCAGCCGGTCGATACCTCGACCTGTCATATTGGCTTCCGCTGCATCACACGCGAGCGGTCCGGGGGCGAACCGAAGGCGTCCTTTGACGGCGAGACGCGATAGAGCAGCATCCCGCTGACAGCGGGGACGCATTCTCCAGGCGCGAGAAACAGCGCGAGTGTGAGTAACCATGCAGACCACAGCACTGCCTAAAAAAATCTGTCTGCTGATTTTTCTTCTGTTGCTGGCCCTTGCGAGCGGCATTGGAGTGGCGCGAGCGGCGCCGGACAGCTCCGGCGAGATGCCCTTCGCCTCAGAGCGGCTTTCCAATCCGGGGGCAATCACCCTTGGAGCGAAACCCCAAGCTTCCCACGGTGCGCCCGAAGACCTCGCAACAGTGGCGCTCAACCTGATGGGGCGCCACACGGATAATGATGGCGACGTCCTCGATGGCTCGAACGCCTATGTCGTCGAGATCCCCGATGAACCTCCCCCCGATGCGGAGTGGTCTCTCACCATCTACAAAGTCCGCGACAAGCAGGATCTTCGTGACGGCCTTCCCATGGAAGAGATCGGGGCGATAACGCATGCAGCAAGAAAGTCTTTGGGCACGCCGATCAGGATCCCCATTCGCGCGGCCTCTACGCAAGGTCCTGCCACGTCGGCATCTCTGCCGGCGCCTGAGGGAAATTTCTATCTGGTCCTTCGGATTCGTCAGGTGAGCCGCGACACACCTGAGACCGATTTTGAACCACCGCAAATCTGGAAGACGAAATAGGCCGAGCGCTGATCGGCAGATATGCTCCCCACAAGCACACCAAGGTGCGCCGTTGGCTCGACCGCCACGAGCGCTTCACCTTCCACTTCACCCCGACCTCGTGCTCCTGGCTCAACGCGGCGCCCCTTGTACCGCCCCCTTGCGACGAAACCGCCGATCCGGCGATGGAACCCCGGATCGGCGGCGTGAATGGCGCCCGACCTGTCGCAGCCCGTTCGCTACCCGCCCACTGCATAGGTCAGGATCACCCCGCCGGTCTTGAGCGGGCGCGCGCTTTCGAGGCGCATCTTGACTTGGCTGTCCTGCGGCTTGAAGAGCGGATTGCCGCCGCCCAGCACCACCGGGGCGAGGCAAACGCGGTATTCGTCGACGAGCCCGGCGGCAAGCAGCGAGGCGAGCAGGTCCGCGCTGCCGAACACGTAGATGTCCTTGCCGTCCTCCGCCTTGAGACCCCTGACCGCCTCGGCCGCATCGCCCTTCAGGAGCCGCGTGTTGTTCCACGTCGCCTCGCCCAGCGTGCGGGTCGCCACCGCCTTTTCGATCGAGTTCATCATGTCGGCCACATCTCCGGTTGCTTTGGTCCAGTGGTCGGCCATGCCCTCATAGGTGCGCCGCCCGAAGAGCACCGTGCCGATTTCGTTGCCCTGCTCCAGCGAGAACGCATGGAGCTCATCGCCCCAGACCGTCTCATGGAAGCCGAGGTCCCATGGGCTCCGGCCCTCGAAATAGCCATCGAGCGTCATCAAATTCCAAGCCACCAGCCGTCTCATCGCATGTCTCCTCTGCGCGTTGCGCCTTGTCATTACCAATTGCATTATGCAACTAGTTGCTAAATAGATCAACCGATGCGATATTGCAAGCGGTTTTTTTAGAGGCCCCGATGCGCAACGAACAAAGATCCGGCTGCCCCATCAATTTGAGCCTCGAAATCTTCGGCGATCGCTGGAGCCTGATCATCATTCGCGACATGATGTTCGGCAACCTCCGGCACTTCCGCGAACTGCTCTCGCAATCCGAGGAAGGCATTGCCTCCAACATCCTGTCGGCGCGACTAAAGCACCTGCTCGATCTTGGCATGATCACCAGGGCCGATGACCCGACCCACAAGCAGAAGGCGATCTATAGCCTGACCGAAAAGGCTATCGAGCTTGTGCCGGTCTTCGCCATGCTCGGCGCCTGGGGCCGCCGCCACCTGCCCGTCAGCCGTGAACTGTCCATCCGCGCCCAGCTCCTTGAGGAGGGCGGACCGGACATGTGGGCAGCCTTCATGGAAGAACTGCGCACCCTGCATCTCGGCACGCCCAAAAAGCCCGGCGCGCGCCCGGTCTTTGCCGAGCTGCGCGCCGCTTACGAAAAGGTGCTGGCGGAGGTCGAGACCGAGGCGGGCTGAGGCGTCGGCTAACAGGACGTTTGGTACGAGGCCCTAATATAGCGGACCTTGCCGGCCCTTCGTCAGACTGCAGTGTAAAGCGCTGGTCGTGCCGATCTGCTCTTGCGTGTAGGTGTGATCTCCGGCCGTGTAGACGTGATCCTCATCGATCACCTGCATCCATTGCTTTCGCCTTCAGGTCTGCGGGAAAGCGCCCGGTCAATCACTTTCACGATGTCGGACAGATAGTTGCTGGTGGCCAGCATGAAACTGCCGCTAGTCGCGAAGTCCTCGTGGCAGGCATCTTCGGGATGCGGCGCTGATCAACAGCTCGCGAGCTCAAAGGCGAAAGGATTACCATCTGGTTGGAGCCTTGATGCGATGCCGAGGTCGCTCCATCTGAGGTTAAGGAAACGGATGAACCTCATATCAGGCCATCGGTCGCAGCCGGGACGCCAGATCGCATCGCGTTAGGCGGGAGAAACCATGACGACGCTGTCAATCCTGGATCTGGTCCGCGTCACCGAGGACACCGACGCTCGCGGCGCGCTTTATAATGCCCGCGATCTTGCGAGCCATGCGGAAGCTTGGGGCTATCGCCGCTTCTGGGTGGCCGAGCATCACAACATGCCCGGGATCGCGAGCGCGGCGACATCGATCGTCATCGCCCATATTGCGGCCGGTACGCAGAGCATTCGGGTGGGAGCGGGCGGCATCATGCTGCCGAACCATTCCCCGCTGGTCATAGCCGAACAATTCGGTACGCTGGCGCGCCTGTTCCCTGACCGCATCGACCTTGGGCTCGGCCGGGCGCCGGGAACTGATCAGCGCACGCTGCGCGCGCTGCGGCGTTCTCCCGCGGCGGCAGAGCATTTTCCGGAGGACGTGCTGGAACTGCAGGCATATCTTGCTCCGCTGCAACCGGACCAGCACGTCCAGGCGGTACCGGCCGCAGGAACGAAGGTGCCGCTCTGGATTCTCGGATCGAGCCTGTATGGCGCCTCGCTCGCGGCGGAACTCGGCCTGCCCTATGCTTTTGCGTCGCATTTTGCCCCGGATCAGCTTCTGCCCGCCTTGCAGCTATATCGCAGCCGCTTCAAACCTTCCGAACAGCTCGACCGGCCTTACGCAATGATTGGCGTCAACATCATCGCAGCTGACAGCGATGCTGAGGCGCGCCGGCTGGCCACAACGCAGCAAATGTCCTTCGCCAACCTCCTTCGCGGTGCCCGCGGCATCAGCCGTCCGCCGATCGACGACATCGAGAGTTACTGGACATCGGGTGAAAGGGCGCAGGCCATGCATATGCTTGCCCGCTCGATCATCGGTTCCCCGCATAGCGTTGTGGCGGGCGTCGACGCGCTCGTCGCAGAGACCGGCGCCGACGAGTTAATGATCGTCTCCGACATTTACGACCACGCCGCGCGGCTGCGCTCCTTCGAGCTGATCGCCGCATGCGGGGAGCGCAGCGAGTCTCCGGTCACATCCGCCGAAACGGTATGAGCGCCGTGATCGCGATCGCAAGCCGGCACTATCCGTACTGAAGGCCGTCTCGATCATGCCTGATACTCCTGATGGATGTCAGCGCAACCGTTCTGCGTGCAGGCTCAGGTCGCTGCCGCTTCACGCCCAAGCATTCTGAGCAGGGATGCTACGGCCGTCGCGTAGCCATCGGTGCCCAGGCCTGCGATGACGGCTGTGACGGCGCGTGACATGAGAGAATTTTGGTAGATCGCCTCGCGGCGGTGAATGTTCGATATGTGCAGTTCGATGATCGGGCCCGGAAACATCTTCAGCGCGTCCAGTATGGCGATCGAGGTGAAGCTGTAGGCGGCGGGATTGATGATCAGCCCTGCGCCCCGATCCACCGCCTCGTGGATCCAGCCGATAATCTCGTGTTCGGCGTTCGACTGGCGGAACTCGATGGGATGGGCGCCTGCCGTTTTTCGGCATAGGTCTTCGATTTCGGCGATTGTTGTCCGGCCGTAAATCTCCGGTTCGCGCGTGCCAAGGCGGTTCAGATTGGGACCATTGATGATGTAGATCGGAGAGGTCATATGGTCATTCCTTTGGCAGGCTTCATCCCTGATAGCCCAGTAATCTGGGTAACCACAAAACGATTGCGGGAACGAACGTCATGAGGGCAAGCGCAGCGATCATCGCGGCAAGGAACGGCAATGTGTCGCGGACGATGTCTCGCAGGGGCGCTCCTGAAATATTGGCCATGATGAAAAGCAGCAGGCCGTAGGGCGGCGTGATCAGGCCGATCATGATGTTGACGACGACGACAACGCCGAAATGCACCATGTCGATGCCGAGCGCCTCGGCGGTCGGGATCAGCACCGGGACAACGATCAAAAGGATTGTGGTGCCCTCAAGCAGGCAGCCGAGAATGAGCAGGATGATATTGACGATGAGGAGAAACTCGTTCGGCGAGAAGTTGAAGGCGCCCAGGAACACTCTCAATGTCTGCGGGATGTTCTCGACCGTCACGACATAGTTGAACGCCATCGCCCCTGCGATCAGCATACCGATCGATGCCGAGGTGCGCGCGCTCGCCAGCAGCGATTGATAGGTCCCCCGCAGCGTGATGCCGCGATAGAGCGCGGCGGAGATCACGAAGGCATAGGCGGCGGCAATTGCGGCGGCCTCGGTCGGCGTCGTGACGCCGCTATAGATGCAGCCCAGCAATACGACCGGCATCATCAGGGCCGGGAAGGCGCGCACGGTGATCCCCGGCAATTCCCGCAACGGCACGGGCTTCTCAACCGGGAAATTCCGCTTTCGCGCGGTGATGGCGATGATCGCCATTTGCGCAAAACCCATGAGCAGGCCGGGTATTATGCCGCCGATAAACAAATAACCGATCGACGCATCCGAGATCAGCGCGTAGATGACCATGGGGATGGAGGGCGGAATGATCGGCCCGATGACTGCGGATGCGGCGGTCAGCGCCGCAGCGAAACTCGCCGTGTATTTGCCGTCCTGGGTCATCATCGTCTGCATGATCTTGCCCGAACCGGCCGCGTCGGCGATTGCCGACCCAGACATTCCGGCAAAGATGATGCTTTGAATGACATTGACTTGCGCCAGTCCACCCCGGAACCGGCCGACAAGCGCATCGCAGAAGCGCAGCAGCCGGTCCGTCATGGTCCCCGAATTCATCAGCTCGGCGGCGAAGATGAACAGCGGTACGGCGAGCAGGATGTAGCTCGTATACATGCCGTTGAGCAGCTGCTCGGCCGCCGTCGCCATGTCGAGATTGGCGAGATAGAGGTAGAGGATCGATCCGCCGATCATGGCGTGGCCGATCGGCAATCCAAACATACTGAGGGAAACGATGGCGATGAGCGCGAGCGAAAACGGGCTGGTGAACGTCATACGCCGGAACTCGCTTTGGTCGGATCGAATTCCTCCGGCGCCTTCCCTCTCAGCGCACGCCAGAGGATCCAGGCATATCGGATGAGGACAGCGACCGCGAACAGGACGTAGATCGAAAACAGAACGTCCATGCGGACTTTGAGGTACGCCGTGCTCTGAACTTTCATGAAGGTGACATAATCGACGATCGCCGGAAGCGACATGCCGTAAAGCGTCAGCAACCCGAACGCGGTTACGATCGCCATGAAGCGGCGCATGCGTGCTCCCACGGCGCCATAGATCAGATCGAAGCGGATTTCTTCCGGCTCCGTGACGACGAAAGCCGCGCCCCAAAGCACCAGCCACAGCCAGGTGATGACCGTGATCTCCGATGTCCAGCCGATCGGAAAATTCAGCAGGTAGCGGAAGATAATCTGCACCATGAAGGCGAGGAACATCACAGCGAGCAGCGCCGCCGCGACATTCTCGGCGCGCCGCCGCAGCCATTCACCGATTTTCCGCAATGTCGGACGCATCGCTATTTCCGCCTGGTCGAAAAAGCTGCCTGCCGCGAGGGCATGGAACGATAGATCAAGCCAAGGATGATGTTTGTGGGAGGCAGGAAGAGCTTGCCGCTGCTCGGGCGGGGAGCGGCAAGCGCCGTTTCAGAGGGCGTTGATCTTATCGACCATGCCGGCGGGCCAGCTCTTTGCGAGGTCGGATTCCAGGTATTTCTTCTGCGCGAAGCTGCGGAAGGCGTTCACATCCGGCGTGTAGACCTCCAGCCCCTTGCTCTTGAAGAATGCGACCAGTTCGGCCTCCTGCTTGAGGTGTTCGGCCTGGCTCCAGTCCATCGCCTTGTCCGCCGCGGCCTGGAACGCGGTCTGCTGATCCGGCGTCATGGCGTTCCATGCTTTCGACGAGATCGTCAGCAGGTCGAACCCGACCAGATGCGAGGTCAGCGCGATCTGCGACATGACCTCATAGAACTTCATGTTCTGCACATTCGGCAGCGGGTTGTCCTGGCCGTCGATGGCCCCGGTCTGCAGCCCGGTATAGACTTCGGCATAGGCCATCGGCGTCGGATTGGCGCCGAGCGCCGTGCCCAGGAACTGCCACGCGTCGCCGCCCGGCATGCGCAGCTTGATGCCCGCCATATCCGCCGGCGTGTTGATCTTCTTCGTCGGCTTCAGCCCGACCTGGCGCGTACCGAAAAAGGTTGGGCCGAGAATGCGGATGCCGAGCTTGTCCTCGGCCATCTTCTTCATTTCCTTGCCGGGGTCGCTGTTGAAGAATTTGCGCAGGTGATCGGCATCGCGGAAGAGATAGGCCGAGGTCAGAATCGACCATGCCGGGATCTGATTGGCGATATCCTGCGGCGCAATATTACCCATTTCCAGATTGCCGCGCTGCAAGGCAACAAGCTCGGTGCCCTGCTTGAACAGGTTGCCGCCGTAATAGGGCTCAAGGGTGAAATTCGCCGAGATCGCCTCAGCGAACATCTGGGTCATTTTGGCCCGGATGTCCTTTTCCGAGAACACCGCGGAAAATCGAAGCTTTGGCTTATCCTGTGCCGCGGCGGGGGGCACGCCGAGCGCAAATATCACGGCGAGTCCTACGATGCCCGCGAGCAACGAGCGGCGTTCGATCGAATGGCGCATGAAATCCTCCCGTGGAATGGGTGCCGTAACCTCCAGCGCGCTCTGTGGCGCGTTCTGTCCCGCAATGTTTGCATTGGGCGGTTCAATTATCAATATGTGAATCTCAATTTATATGAGAATTTAGGGTTTGTATGGTGCGCATTTGCCGTCCCGAGGCAAATTCCGTGATCGGCAGCGATGGAGAAACTGCGTCGCGACAAATATGCCGGTGACCACCGTGCGAGAGATTGCAACCGCCCGTCAGGATTGCGAGTATCCTCCTATATTTCACGAATCATCGGAAAAACCCTACCTTGACTTCAATCCAGACAAATCTCGAAAGCATCGGAGAAAATGCCTATCGCCGGATCAGGTCGGACATCATATTCGGCCGTGCTGCGCCGGGCCAAAAGCTGAGGCTGGACCGCCTGAAAGACGATTATGGCGTGAGTGTCAGCACCTTGCGGGAAATCCTCAACCGTCTGGCTTCGGAAGGGCTGGTGACGGCGGAGGGGCAGCGTGGTTTCGAGGTCTCGCCGGTATCGGTCCAGAATTTGAAAGAAGTCGCTGCGCTTCGGATGCTGCTCGAAGGGCACGCGCTCGAGCAATCCTTCGCGTCGGGTGATATGGACTGGGAAGGCCGCATCGTGTCTGCCCATCATAAGCTCGCGAGCATGGAGCGGCGCATGAGCGCGGGCGATCGTGGTGAGACGGAGCTATGGAAGCGCTATGATTGGGAGTTCCACCAGGCACTGATCTCGGCCTGCGGGTCGCAAGTGCTGATGGATACGCATGCCGCCGTGTTCGATAAGTATCTACGCTATCAAATGATCGCGTTGAGCTTCCGCGGCGAAATTGCTGCGCGGGAACACAAAGTCTTGCTGGATTGCGCTCTGACCCGCGACGCCGCGACTGCGAAAGCCACACTTGAGCGTCACGTGACCGGCGGCGTCGAACACGCTCTTGCAACCGGTACGATCCGATAATTCGGCCTTGCTCATATTAACATGGGCGAAAGCCCATCCGCTTACGATGCCAAGCACCGTTCAGGGAAATGCACGGCTCGCCTAGAGAGGATCAGGGTTCTGCTTGCAAGGAAGCCCCTGCAGACTGCCACTTTCGTTTCTGGCGCGCTGCCACGCTCTTGCTCGAAGTCGAATGATCCCCGTCAGCTCGAGCCCCGCTTCGACCGGCGCCTTTTTCGCTCGGGTGGCTGTCCGTCCCGCATATCAGAGGAAACCATTTTGTCCCACGGGGCGTTTTGACCGCACGATAATCCGCAAGGAGGAGTGCTATGAAAGGTCTGTACAGCGCTGTCTTCGGAGCCGCATGCGGGCTGGCTCTGACTGCTACCGCCGCATCAGCCGAGATCGTTTGTAACGAAGACGGCGATTGTTGGCACGTCGAGGAGAGATATGAATATCGTCCTGAATTCAGGCTTTATGTTTATCCCGACTATTGGAAGTGGGAAGAGCACGAACGCACCAGATACAGGTGGCGCGAACACGATGGGCGCGGATACTGGCGCAATGGTATCTGGATCGAATTTTGACGTATCAGAGGCGGTTGCGTCATTACGCAACCGCCGTTTGCGGCGCCCCTCGCAAGGCCTCAGACCCACGAAAGTGCAGAAGCGGGAAATGGTTCAAGCCTGTGATCTTTGCGGAGCGCTTTCGCGGCGACCAATCCAAATATGGGAATACGTATCGCAAATCGGATGGTCGCCGCGAAATAGCGACTGCTAGTCGCTCTTATGGGTCAGCCTGTTGAAATCGTCGATCGCACCGGAGGTGTAGGAATTGTCATAGGCGTAGGGGTTTGTTCTGTCACGAGGCGCCGCGGAGACGGCGGAAACTGTGCCCAGCAGGGCGGCGGCGACGAGGACAGAACGAATTCAGCGTGGTCATGATTATCTCCTTTTTTGAGTGGCCGGCTTTCGCTCAGCCAGCTCGAAACATGGATCGCCATGCACCGCAAAAAAGATGAGCTCCAGTATGCGTGATCAGAGTTGCGTTCCTCGTGAAGACCCGCATCGCAACGCGGGCAAGTCCGAGGCGATCGGCGAAGCCCGCCGGACTGGGACTGATCACCGTATTTAGGGGCGAAGCACTGGTGGCGTCGAGCATACACATGTGGCCGGGGCAAAAGCTCCGAGGGAATAACAACGCGAGAATGCGCCAGAAAGAGCCGCCAATGAACCAGAAAGAGCCGTCAATGAATCCGCTCGCGCCGATCCTACACTTGCACAGCCGCGTTGCTAGAGCCGCGCTGCTCTATTCCAAGACGAGGCGCAAGCAGTTCGTCGAGGGGGAAGCCTTCCCCCTCGCTTTAGCGCCCTATTTCGCCTTTCCGCAGGTGTCGGCGGTCTCGGGCGTGCACACTTCGACGCCGGTCACGATCATCGGCTCCAGCTTCTTGCCTGCAAAGACGTCCACCAGAGACTTCACGGCCGTGTATGCCATGTCATAGGGCCGCTGGCCGATATTGTAGTGGCTCAGGCCTGCCTTCAGCAGGGGCATCTGAGGCTCGAAATTGTCGCCGAAGGAGATGACGAGATCCTTGGATGCGACCCGCTCCTTCTGCAGATCCACGCCCTGTCTATACGCCTGTGGAGCGTATTGCGCCCACCCGCCAACTGCGATGAAGGCATCGAGCTTGGGATTGGCCGTGAAGACGTCGTTGACCTGCTGAGCCGCGAGCCGGATGTCGTCATTATTATAGACCGGGCAGCCGGGCGCTTCGGTCCAGCCGTTCTGGCCCGTTAGCTGCTTCACCGGAGCGGTCTTGGCAGCGCCCGCGAGCGTGTCCCGGATTCCCTGGATACGGTCGTTAAGGTTGAGCGAGGCCGGCGCGCCGGACTGGATGCAGACCGTGCCGCCCTTCTTCTTGTCGCCCATGACTTTCTTCGCGAGTTCGGCGCCGAACTGGTAATTGTCGGTGCCGATAAAAGTCAGGCGGACCCCGGCGTCTTCCGCAAGCACGTCGGAATCGAACATGACCACCGGAATGCCCTTGTCTTTGGCCTGCTGGAGGACACGCGCCATCGCTTTCGGATTGGCGGCGGAAACCGCAAGCCCATCCACGCCGCGCTGGATCATATCCTGCACCATCTGGACTTCCTCGGCCTCGTTATATTCCGTCGGCCCCATGAAGGTGCATGTTACGTTGAAATCCTTGGCGGCAGCGGCGCAACCCTGCTGCAGCGGCGGCGTGAAGGCGTTGTTGATGACCTTGAAGACCATGGCGATGGTCTTGGTCTGGGCGGTGGCTGGCGAGATACAGGCCAGCGAGAGAACCGCTGCAGTTGCCAATAATCCGGTCTTGAACGTGCTCATTTTTATCCTCCCTATTGTTGTTTTAGTCGTCGCTAACGCTACTCTTCCTCCTTAACTTGGAAGCGCTGCAAGAGAACAGCCAGCAGAATGCAGCTACCCACGAAGATACCCTGCCAGAACGGGTTCACCCCGGCCAGAAGCAGCGCATTTCGGATAACCTCGATCAGCAATGCGCCGATAACGGCGCCGTAAGCCGTTCCGTAACCACCCGCAAGGCTGGCACCGCCGATCACCGTGCTGGCGATGACGCGAAGCTCGTCGCCCTGGCCGAGCGCATTGGTCACGGAACCGAGCCAACCCACCAGAAAGATGCTCGTCACCGCGGCCATCAGCCCGGCGAACATGTATACCGACATCTTGACGCGTTTGACGGGGATGCCGGTCAGCCGGGCGGCACGTTCATTGCCGCCGATCGCCTGCACATACCGGCCCCATTGGGTCTTGCGCAGCAGCACATGCAGGATGATCGCGCAGCCTATCAGCGCGAACACGACATTGCCGATGCCGAAAATCTTGCCGCCCCCCAGCGCAAACAGCCCCGGCTCCGCCTGCCCGAAGGTGTAGACGACCTGATTGCCGCTGACGATGAGCGCGGCGCTTCGGCCGATGCTGAGCATGCCCAGCGTGACGATGAATGGCGGCAACCGCACATAGGCGATGAGAAAGCCGTTCACACCGCCGAGAAGAGCGCCGAGAATCAGGGTGAGGATGATACCGACTGAGAGCGGCAGGTTGGCGTTAAGCAAGATGCCGAACACGACGCCGCAAAGACCCAGTACCGATCCGATCGAGATGTCGATGCCGCCGGAGATGATGATCGGCGTCATGCCGAGCGCCAGAATGCCGATGAAGCAGGAATTCTGCAGCACGTTACTCAGGTTGCCGGCGGAAGCGAAGCGCGGTGCGACCTGGGCGACGATCAATCCGAGGAGGAGCACTGCGACCGTGATCCAAAATTCCTGGCTGCGAAACAGCCGGCTCGCGAGCGTGCGGCCGGGCGCGTTCAGAAACTCGTCGACCGATTGCGCGGACGCGGCGCCCCTCGACAGCTTCAGTATGGGCGAGAACACTCTGCTAAGCATTTTGGAGCGCTCCGGTGATCAGGCCGGTCACCTCCTCGGGCGAGGTTTCGGCGACGGGCTTGTCCGCCACCTTACGTCCCCGGCGCATCACCACGACCCGTTCGCAGACGCTGAACACGTCCGGCATGCGGTGGCTGATGAGGATGACGGCGTGTCCCTGCTGCTTCAATCTGCGGATGAGCGCCAATACCTCGGCGACCTGCCGCACGCTGATGGCGGCGGTCGGTTCGTCCATGAGAACGAGCTTGGCGTTGGCGAGCCGTGTCCGCGCGATCGCGACGGCCTGCCTCTGCCCGCCCGACATGAACTCCACCAAATCTCTCGGCCGCGTCTCCGATCGCAGCTCCTTGAAAAGCTCGGAGGCGCGGGAATTCATGGCGGTTTCGTCGAGTACCTTGAAAAGACCCCAGCCCTTCAGGATTTCGCGTCCGAGGAAAACGTTGCTGGCGGCGGTCAGATTGTTGCAGAGCGCCAGGTCCTGATAAACGATCTCGATCCCGCTATCGCGCGCCTCGACCGGCCTTGAGAACGTGACCGGATGGCCGTCGATCAGATACTCCCCGGAGGTGGGGCGATAATTGCCGGCCAGGATCTTCACCAGGGTGGATTTGCCGGCTCCGTTGTCTCCCATCAGCCCGACGACTTCGCCGGCCGAGACGTGCATGGAGACCCCATCCAGCGCCCGCACGGCGCCGAACGACTTCGTAACATTCACGAGTTCGACAAGGCTGGGCATCGCCTCCCCCGGAACGCGCCTCCCGACGCATGCGACAGGGCCGTAGACCGGCCCCTCTTTGACCGTTACTGTACACGCCCTGACCCTGAAGTCGAGCGTCGAAAACCGGGGCGGGGCCAGCAGTTACGGACCGGATTTCCCGCGTTGACCGCACCGAGCTACATCGTCGTCGACATCGGAGGCACAAATCTGCGTTTCGGCCGGGTGGACCGGTCCGGCCAGGGCGAGGTTCTTTCGGCGGTATCGACCCGATCCCTGGCGTCGGACCCCGTTCGGGCTCTCGCGGATCATATCGCTGATCTCAGCGCCGGGCTTGCCTCCAGGCCATCGGGCATCGTCGTCGGCATTCCCGGCCCGCTCGACGCAACTCGCCGGACGGTGATAGACGCGCCCAACATCCCTTCCCTGCACGGCCTCCCTCTGGCCGACCAACTCGCGGAATTGAGCGGCCTACCGGTCTGGCTGGAGCATGACGGCGCCTTACTGCTGCTTGGCGAGCAGGCCGCGGGCAGCGCGGCCGGAGCCGACCTCGTGCTCGGCGTGTTCTTCGGGACCGGCATCGGTTCGGCCTTTCTCAAAGGCGGCCAGCCGCAAAAAGGTGGCGATTTCGCCATGCAGCTCGGCCACATTCCCGTGCGGGGCGATGGACGCCAATGCCCATGCGGCGGCACCGATTGCATCGAGGCCTATGCGTCGGGGCTCGTGCTCAGCGAGCTCGCGAGGCAGTACTCCGTCGCGATCGACCGTCTCTTCACCGATCGCAGGGCATCTCCCGGATTGGACGCGGCGCTCAGCGCCTTCGTCGAGGATCAGGCGCTTCCGATCGCCACGGGGATGACGCTGTTCGACCCGGATGTGACCGTCATAGGCGGCGGTGTGATCGAGATGGCGGATTTTCCAGTCGAGCAGCTTTTTGAGGCGGCACGGCGCCGGCTTTCCCCGATGTTCGATCCCGGGCGCAAGCGTCTTGTTCGTGCCGAACTCGGCTGGCAGGCCGTCCTCCAAGGCGCGCTGACCGTCGTCAGCCGGCCAGCTGAGATGCAGCATGGTGCATAAGGAAGCGCAGCGGCTGAAAGTCGGCGTCCTCGGTTGCGGCCCGATCGCTCAAGCGGCACACCTGGAAAGCTGCGCCAAGGCGCGCAATGCCGATCTCTACGCGATCTGCGACGTCGCGCCCGACCTTCTGGAGCGGATGAGATGGACGCATGCGCCCGAGCGCACATATGACGACTATGCCGCGATGCTCGCCGATCCCCGCCTCGACGCGGTGATCATTGCCACGTCCGATGCGTATCACGTGCCCGCCTCCATCGCCGCGCTGGAAGCCGGCAAGCACGTATTGTGCGAAAAGCCTGCAGGCATCGGCGTCGATGAGGTGGAGCGCCTGCGCACCGCCGCGCGGAACTCACCTTGCGTGTTCCAGGTCGGCCACATGAAACGGTTCGACGCCGGCATCGAGGCCGCCAAGGCGTTCATCGAAACGGAAATGGGCGAGATGCTGGCGCTCAAGGCTTGGTATTGCGATTCGACCCACCGCTACGCAATGACCGACGCCGTCCAGCCGCTGATCGTCACCAGCGCCTCGGCCTTGAAGCCGGCGGGTAATCCGAAAGCCGATCTCAGGCGCTATTACATGCTCGCGCATGGCAGCCACCTCGTGGATACGGCGCGTTATCTGGCTGGCGAGATCGTCAGTGTCGATGCCCGGCTGAACGAGCGCTTCGGGGCTTATTGCTGGTTCGTCGACGTCGAGTTTGCCAGCGGCGCGCTCGGCCATCTCGACCTGACCGTCGCGGTCCGCATGGACTGGCATGAAGGCTTCCAGATCTACGGCCAGAATGGCAGTGTCGTCGGCAAGACCTTCAATCCATGGTACTTTAAGAGCAGCGAAGTGGATATTTTCCATGAAAGTACCGGGGCGACCACGCGGATTCTCGGAGCGGACGGTCACTTTTACCGCCGCCAGGTCGAAGGTTTCGCGGACACGATCCTGCATGGGGCGGCAATGCGCGGCGCCGACATCGACGACGGTGTCGCTTCCGTGCGGGCTATGATCGCGATCAGCCAATCGGCCCTGGACGGCCGCCGGGTTCGGCTCGCCGACGTAACCGGAGAGCTGTGATGCAGCTCGGCATCTTCGCCAAGACGTTTGCGGGGCAGACGCCTTCCGCGGTTCTTCAGGCGGCGCGAACCGCCGGCTACCGGGTCGTGCAATACAACATGGCGTGCTCGGGCCTGGACTCCATGCCGGACTGCCATTCCCGACGGTGCGGCCGAAGCCGTCGGCGGCAGCCGCCCGAGCATCCGGCATGCGGCTTGCCGCCGTCTCGGCCACCTACAACATGATCCATCCGGATCCGGCGGTTCGCCGGCGGGGACACGCCAGCCTGCGCGTCATCGCGGCTGCGTCGCGCGCCATGGAGACCGGGCTGCTCACGCTCTGTACCGGCACGCGCGACCCTGACGACCAATGGCGCCGGCATCCCGGCAACGACGCGCCGGAGGCTTGGCGCGACCTCCTGGCGAGCATGGAAGTCGCGGTCTCCATCGCCGAGGAGTACGATTTGGATCTCGGCATCGAGCCCGAACTGGCCAACGTCGTCAATTCCGCCTCCCGGGCGCGCCGCCTGCTCGACGAGATCGCAAGCCCGCGGGTCAAGATCGTCATCGACCCCGCCAATCTGGTCGAGACCGAGCCGGCCGAGGAAAAGCGCCGCATCATCGCCGATGCGATCGATCTCCTCGGCGACCGCATCATCATGGCGCATGCCAAGGACCGGACCGCGGACGGCCGGTTCGCCACCGCCGGCAAGGGCGCCCTCGACTATCCGCACTATCTCCGCCGCTTGAAGGCGATCGGCTTCGACGGCCCGCTGATCGCTCATGGACTTTCCGAAGCAGAGGCTCCCGAAACGGCCCGCTTCCTGAAGCGTGAGATGGCTGCGGCCGGGTTTCGCGGAGCAGGAGGGCGAATGACATCCGGACCGCTGCTTAACATGGTGGAAACCGGCGACGGACCGGCTTTCGTCTTCCAGCACGGGCTGTGTGGCGACGCTGCTCAGCCGGGCGAAGTCTTTCCCACCGACGCGCCGTTCCGGCGCATCACGCTCGAATGCAGAGGCCACGGCCTTTCCGAGCCCGGCGACCCGAGCGCGTTCAGCATCGCAACCTTCGCGAACGACGTCGCGGACATGATCGAGGCAAAGGCGATCGCGCCTGTGGCGCTGGGCGGCATCTCGATGGGCTCTGCGATTGCCTTGCGGCTCGCCGTCACCCGCCCGGATCTGGTGAGTGCGCTCGTGCTTGCGCGCCCGGCGTGGTTCGTTGAGGCCGCGCCGGCCAACATGCGGGCCTTCGGGGAAGTTGGCGATCTCCTCGCGCGGTTCTCGCCGGACGAGGCGCGAACCCGCTTCGACCGCTCCGACACTTCGGCACTGCTGGAGCGGGAAGCGCCGGACAATCTGGCTTCCCTCCGCGGGTTCTTCGAGCGCTCCCCGCAATGGGTTACGGCAGCCTTGTTGAGCCGCATCGCGGCAGACGGTCCGGGCGTCACCGAAGATCAGGTCGCGGCACTCAAATTGCCGGTGCTCGTGATCGGCCACGGCCGCGACCTCCTGCATCCTTTCGATCACGCCGAGCGCCTCGCCGGGCTGATCCCAGGCGCCCGGCTGGTGGAGATCACCCCCAAGGCGACAAGCTGGGACCAGTACGCCCTGGAGTTCCGCGAGGCTTTGCGCAGTTTTCTCACCGGCGTCGCCGACCGACAACCGTGAGCCGACCGAGGTCGGTGACGATCGCTCCGCTCGCGGTGAGGGCACGGGGGGCAGGTGCGACCTATGCCAACGTAATTTTGGTGACGCAATTGATAATTTTGATGATGCAATCACGGTAATCCGGTGCTGACCGGCTGCGAAACCGTTCAGCGTTGCATTGTGGTGAGCAATAATCTGATCGAAACGTAGATCGCCGGCATCGCCCGTCATGTGGCAATCAGCCAGCAATGATACGTCATATCCGAGACTGACGGCCCGGCGGCACGTTGTGTCGATACAGAACTGAGTTGAATTTCCGCCAATGATGAGGTGGCGTATCTTAGCGGCCTGTAGCCGTTCGTGCAGGTCGGTGTCATGGAACGAGTCACAGCTTGCCTTCTGCACGATTGGCTCGCCCGCATCCGGGGTCAATTCTTTGCGGATCTGCCAGCCGATGCTGTTCGTTTCGAGCGGATCGCCAGGCGCCTCGTTGTGCTGCACGAAGAACACTGGCGTGCCGTGGGCTCGCGCTCGCGACAGCGACGCTTTGCAGGCGCAGGACCATCTCCGTCTGAGCCTCGTCAACCAAAGGCTGACGGGCGGGCGACGCCGAATGGTCAAGCACGGCGTTCTGTACATCAATGATAACGAGCGCAGTGCCCATATCCCGTTCCTCGCCAGTCCAATCAGCGACCCATTCTAGAGCGGCGGATCCTTTATCGGAATTGGTAGCGCCGCTCTATCCATTTGTTTGCGCATCGGATTTGTCCAAAAACCGCTGCGCACTTTTTGGTCCGATGCGCTAGCTACGTCGCTATCGGCTGGAAGTGTCTGAATTGGGTCAAACCGGTTCAAGCGCCCGTAGACAAGCATCACCCGAACGGTAGACGCGGCGCGGTGAGCAAAATGCGACTCATACCTGATTGGGCAAACTTCAGGAGGGATCAATGACGCCGCGCAAGTTCATCATCGAGCGGACGCTGGGGCCACCGATCGCCCCCATCTAGAGCGGTTCCCGCTTCATTCGAATCGGAAACCGCTCTCGATTCTTTGCTTGATCGCGCTTCTTATCCGAAAACCGCGTAACACTTTTCGGGAAGCGCTCTAGGCCGCGCGTGAGCGCTTCCGGTACTGCTCTTGACGCGTCCGATATCGACTGGTGCGAGCAGGCAAAGACGCCTCGAAGCCGCATTCCATGCATCCGAACTGATCTTCATCGAGCGTGTCGCTCGTGATTGGCGCCATCGCCAATTCTTCCCCCCGATGCATCCAGCACTCAGGACATGGAGGATCTTCATCTTTCACCGTTTGTACGGCTTCATGATATGCCGCGAGGCGTTTTCCAACATCGCTCGCTTCGACTTTCCGCCCAATGCCGGCTTTGGGCCGGTTGAGACTGCCGATGTCGGCCTCCCGCCGGGTAGTCGGTGGACGCCTTGGCGCCAGCAATCTGCGCCGCACGCTGGATGAGCTGTTCCATATTCATGATCACTCCGCCTGGAAATCCAGGCGAACAGTGCAGGGATTCGCGCGGCCGGTCCATCTGTGGAAGGAAAACGGAAAATCGCCGTGCGGCACCGATTGCTGGCCCCGAATGGGCCTAATAGCTAAACTACACGCGAATAGAGCAGATGAGGCAAACGAATGGGAGCTGTCCGAACGGGTGAGGGCTGCCAGCTCGACCGAGCCCGCAACTGCTACCAGCAGCGCGCCTGGGGCGAAGCGTACCAGGCGCTTTCGCTCGCCGATCAGGAAACGCCGCTGGGAGCCGAGGATCTCGAACTGCTTGCGATGGCGGCATATCTCGATCGGCCGGGACGATGAATACCTCAGGACGCTTGAGCGCGCCTACAATGCGCATCGGAATATGGGCGAGAAACTTCGCGCCGTGCGCTGCGCGTTCTGGCTCGGCTTTCGCCTGCTCATGCGCGGCGAGATGGGCCACGCGAGCGGTTGGTTTGCTCGTGCCCAACGCTTGCTGGAAAGCGACGCACGCGAATGCGCCGAGCGGGGCTATCTGCTGCTGCCGACGGTCGGACAGGGGCTCGTTTTCAGTGACTACGATGCCGCATACGCTGCTGCGGCCGAAGCCGCAGCGATCGGTGAACGCTGCGGCGACCTGGATCTCATCGCCTGCGCCCGCATGGAGCAGGGCCGGATTCGATTGCAGCAAGGGCGGGTCGAAGCCGGGCTCGCGCACCTGGACGAGACTATGGTTGCCGTTATTTCCGGAGAGCTGTCGCCCCTCGTGACGGGCCTGATGTATTGCAGCGTGATCGCGACCTGTCAGCAGGTATATGCATTCGATCGCACCCGCGAGTGGACGGTCGCCCTGACGCGGTGGTGCGAAGGCCAGCCCGATATGGTCGCGTTCGCCGGCGCCTGCCAAGTGCATCGCGCGGAGATCATGCAGCTGCTCGGCACCTGGCCAGAGGCCATCGAGGAAGCACGGCGGGCGTGTCTGCGTTCGCAAGGGGTCGACCGGCGAGCTGCCGCCGCCGCGCTCTACCGACAAGCAGAGGTCCATCGTCTAAAAGGGGAGTTCGTGGCGGCCGAGAAAGCGTATCGAGGTGCAAGCCAGCTGGGCCTGGAGCCCCAACCGGGCTTGGCGCTGTTGCGCCTCGCGCAGGAACGCACCGACGCGGCCGCCACCGCTATTCGCCGTGTCGCGGGCACGACCACGGACCGGCTGAAGCGCATGAGCCTGCTGCCCGCCTATATCGAGATCATGCTGGCCGCCGGCGACGTTCCGGACGCACGCAACGCCTGCCGGGAGCTGGAGGAGATTGCCCGGAGCCTTGATACAGGGGTGCCGGGTGCGATTGCCGCTGAGGCGTGCGGAGCGGTGGACCTGGCCGAAGGCAATGCTCAGGCCGCATTGGGCTCGCTGCGCCGTGCCTTCGAGGTGTGGCAGCGGATCGATGCGCCCTACGCCGCCGCGCGCGTGCGCGTGCTGATCGGACTGGCCTGCCACGCTCTCGGGGACGAGGACGGGGCCAGTCTGGAGATCGACGCGGCCAAGTCCGTGTTCGAGCGTCTGGGCGCCGCACCGGATCTCGCCCGGATCGACTCACTGATAAAGGGCGCTCCCTCCGGTCATACCCATGGGCTGACGCCGCGCGAGCTGCAGGTGTTGCGGCTGGTTGCGGCCGGAGACACGAACAAGGCAATTGCCGCCGAGCTCTGCTTGAGCGAGCGGACGGTCGAACGGCACCTGAGCAACATCTTCACCAAGCTCGACCTTTCGACACGGGCGGCGGCCACCGCCTGGGTCTATCGGCATGATCTGATCTGACCACCGGTGTCCGCATGGGTGGAATCACCCATGCGGCCGCTCCCCACAGATTGAGTAGTGTCCCCGAAGCGCGAAGGCCGCTGCCGGCGTAGTTTCGGCCTGTATCGGCTGGGCTCTAGCGCGATCCAAGTTCGCAACAAGGGATCACGATCCCGACGCGATCGCGCCCCCGATCGTCGCAAACTGATTGTCACAAGAACGGAGCAAAGCTGCGATGACCAAAGCATTCGACGCGATTGTCGTGGGCGCACGCTGCGCTGGTTCCCCAACAGCGATGTTGCTGGCTCGGAAGGGATATCGGGTCCTCGTGGTCGACCGCGCAACCTTTCCGAGCGACACGGTGTCGACCCACATCCTGCACCCGCTTGGCGTAAGAGCCCTGTCAACATGGGGCCTTCTCGATCGCCTGGCGGCCTCCGGATGCCCGCCAATCCACACATACGCCTTCGACTTTGGTGCCTTCACAATTGCTGGCGCGCCCGGCACGAGAGACGCACCGGTCGCTTACTGCCCACGTCGGACGGTACTCGACAAGCTGCTCGTCGACGCCGCGGCTCAATCCGGCGCGGAGATCCGCGAAGGCTTCGCCGTCGAGGAGGTCTTGATCGAGGATGGACGTGTGGTCGGCATAAAGGGCCGTTCGAAGCATGGCGACTCCACCATCGAGCGCGCGCAAATTGTCGTCGGCGCCGATGGCAGACGCTCGTTTGTGGCCGAAGCGGTTCGGCCCGAACATTATGACGAGAAGCCCCCCTTGCTCGCCGGGTACTACACCTATTGGAGCGGCCTGAACATGGAGGGCAGGTTCGAAACCTATATTCGCGATAGACGCGGATTTGGCGTCGCTCCAACCCATGACGATCTGACGATGGTCATTGTCGGATGGCCGTACGCGGAATTCGCAGAAAACAGGAAGGACATCGAAGGAAATTATCTGAAGACGATCGAGCTGGTGCCGGCTTTCGCTGACCGCTTACGCGGCGCCAAGCGGGAAGCCGTGTTCGCCGGCGCGGCGGTGCCGAACTATTTCCGCAAGCCTTACGGTCCCGGTTGGGCGCTCGTGGGAGATGCCGGCTACAACAGAGACTTTATTACCGGACAAGGAATCATGGACGCCTTCCATGACGCCGAACTCTGCGTGGACGCGCTCGACAGCGCCTTCTCCGGAACGCGATCGTTCGACGCCGCAATGAGCGAGTACCAGAACACGCGCGATGCACGGGTAAAGGCAATGTACGAATTCACCTGTCAACTCGCTACGCTGGAACCCCCGCCGCCGGAACTGCAGCAGCTCTTGGGCGCGGTTCACGGCAACCAGAAAGCCATGGACGGGTTCGCGCGGATGAACGCCGGAACGATTTCACCGGCAGAGTTCTTCGCGCCGGAGAACGTCGAAAAAATGACCTCGCGGAACGCTGATTGACCTTATGCAGGTAGCTGTCTCATTTCCTCGCGAAATTAAAGCTTCGCTGGCCCGATGCAACACCGCTTGGGCTCTATCTCGCGTTGGTAACAAAGCTCCAGTGACCGTCCGTTTGCGGTCGAGTTCGGAGTGGCCAACTGCCCCTCAGCGTGATCGCACAAGTCGGATTGTTGAAAAAGTCGGCGGCGCGTGGCGATCGATTTCGTCGTGCCGGATTATTATGCGCGCGCGCCGAAGCCCTGCATGATTTAGCGCAACGGCCACTGATTATAATCATTCCATGTTTGGCAGCCGTGATATTTGTTCATCGGAGCCGCTGAGCACCGTATAGGCGAATGCTGGTGACGCCACACGGTCGAACGTCGCGAGCAATCTTTGCCCCATAAGGCGAGCACAGGGGTCAATTAATTCGTACCTGGCTCCGATATGAGCGTATGCTGCATCGATCAGTCATTCCCTCCCTTCGCGCAGTCCGGAGCGTACTCAGTACGACAGACGTCATGCAATCAACGGACCTCAGGGAACAGTTCACCGCCATCGCGGATGCATGGGCACTCGCTCAGGGTATCGTCGACACGGTCCGCGAGCCCGTTCTTGTGCTGGACAGAGAGCTGCGCGTGATAGCTGCAAGCCGCTCTTTCTATTCGACGTTCAAGGTTCGCCCCGAGGACACCAAAGGCAGGCTTCTTTATGCGTTGGGTGATGGTCAATGGGACATTCCAAAAGCTTCGCGTGCTCCTGGAGAAAATCATACCCGAGCAGGGCGTGATGGAGGGCTATGAGGTCGAGCATGAGTTCCCTGGCCTCGGCCCCCGCACGATGTGCTTGAATGCCCGCCAGGTGTTCTACGAGGAAGGCGCCAATACAACCATCCTGCTCGGCATGGAAGATATTACGGACCGGCGCGTGCTGGAGCGCGAAAAGGACGAATTGCTCCGCGAGAAGGATGTGCTGCTTCAGGAACTGCAGCACCGAATTGCCAATAGCCTGACGATCATCGCAAGCATCATTTTAATGAAGGCGCGAACGGTGCAGTCGGAAGAGACGCGTCTTCATCTCCAGGACGCGCACAAGCGGGTCATGTCGATTGCCGCCGTGCAAGAGCAACTCCATGCTTCGGGAGTGGGGTCTATCGAAGTTGCGCCTTACCTTTCAAGATTATGCGAGACCCTCGCGGCTTCGATGATTGGCGACTCCCGGCCGATCTCGCTGAAAGCAACCGGCGACGGCGGCAGCGCTACATCCCGTCAGGCGGAGAAGTCTCGGATTGATCGTGACCGAGCTCGTCATGAATGCGCTGAAGCATGCATTCCCCAACGAGAAGGCCGCAGGTCAGATCACGGTCGCCTATGAAAGGGCCGGAACAAATTGGAAGCTTTCCGTCTCGGACAACGGAATCGGGAAACCGGACGGCGTCTTCGCTCAAGGCAAAGTCCGGCCTCGGCACCGGCATCATCCAGGCGCTTTCACAACAGCTCGGCGCCAAGGTCGAAACTGTGTCCGGCCCTGCGGGCACAACCGTGTCCGTCACTCACGCTACCTTCCCGGTAAGGGCCGTGGAAGCCGCCTAGCAGAGGTGACTAAGAGAGTTGCGAACTATAAAGCATTTCCGCATTCAGGCGTAGGCGGATTGCGCTCCACGCATTATCAGATATTCGCCATCAAAGTCCTTGGCAGCCGCGGCAAATGGCCGAACGGGCGCAGATGAAGCGATGCATGACGACCTCCGTTCAGAAGGCCCGACGCTGCCATGATCCGGCGTTTCCACACAAGCTCGCCGAAGCGGTCTTTACACCCAGCGAGCACTTGGTTGACCAAGTGTTACGGCCTGACGCAGTAGCTGCGCCACTGCATCTCGTTTGCTCTGGCAGGACAAGCGCCGGCTAGGCCGCTCGGCGATCCTTCGTTACTATCGAAGATCTTTTCAAGCCGCGCGATCACATCGCTGGTTTCCAGGAGGTCTTGCGTTTGGAGGCAAGTCGGAAAAAAGCCGGCATGGGACGGTAACGGCTACCAAAAATCGGCAACGCTCGGAAAGGCAAGGGAGGAAGCCAATGAAACTGCGAATCCTGGCAGCGGGGGCGTCCGCGCTCGCGCTTCAAACGGTCCCGATGTCCGCAACTGCGAAGGATTACTTCCTCGCAAGCGGCCGCTGGGACAATGTCGTCCTGGTGATCGACCTGGAGAAGGCGCTCGACCGGGCCAACGACGCGACACCCAACGCCATCGTCAATCGCCTGCGGGTCACGCCCGATATCGACGGAAATGGCACCGGCAAGCCGGACACGATCGCCAGCGGCCAGCCGATCATCATCACGATCGCGCCGGACCAGAAGAAAGCTTATGTCGTCAATCACTCGGGCCGGTCGAAGCCGGAGGACGCCAAGGCGTTCCAGCATGGCCATCCCGGCACGGTAACGGTCCTCGACATGAGCAAGGCGCTCGATCCGAAGATGAACGGGACGCTCGGGGCAGTGGAGGCGATCATCGACACCGGCGGCTTCGGCCCGACCGGCTTTGCCATCACGCCCGACGGCAAATATGGCGCTCTCGCCCATGCCGAGGACAAGGGCAATGAGGATGGCGGGCGGCACATCACCATGGTCGATCTCGCCACGAACAAGATCATGCATCGGGTTGAGCAGGCCTATGGCAAGCCGGGCTTCGATTGTCCGCCCGATCCCATTCCCCACAAGGCGCCCGACATGAAGTTTGGCTGCTTTCCCGACGCCAATGGCGTGACGGTAAGCCCGCTCGGTGGCGGATTGATCTTCACGGCCAATGGCGGCACGGACGATGTTTCGGTCATCGACGTCGGCCTGGCCGTCGCCGGCAAGCCGGGTGCGGAAAAGGCGCGCATTCCCATGCAGACCGGCGGGTTCGGCGTTGCGACAAGCCCGGACGGCAAGCTCGTCGCCCACGCCTCGCGCGAGGATGCCAGGGCCGGCAAGGAGGGAAATACGGTCTCCATCATCGACGTGGAGAAGGCCGCGACCGATCCCGCGAAGGCGGAAGTCGCCCGTATCCTGGTCGGGACGGACGACAAGGCCGTCGCGACCCGCCCCTTCGTTGCGGCCTTCACGCCGGACGGCAAGCGGATCGTCTCCACGCAATTCCGGTCCAACAACATCGACATCATCGACGTCGAGAAGGCGATGGCGGGACAGCCAGCCACAATCAAGCGCATCGACCTGAAGACGACCGACGACAAGCCATCCCGGCCACGTGGCGTCGCTATCACCCCCGACGGCAAATACGCCGCGATCACCGGGGTGCCAAGGGGCGAGTTGGGCTCCAGCATGGTGTGGATCGTGGACCTTGCGACCTACGAAGTGAAAGGCCGCGTTACCCAGATCGGCAATGAGAGCTATATGATCGCGCCATTCCAGGCGAATTGAGGCGGTCTCTCGCGGCGCCTCACGATGGTAGCTTGGCGCCAGATCGGGAGCCTTGTCGCCAGCATCAGTCCCAGCAAATGCGAAGACACTTCGAAAACGGCGGAAATGCTTCTGTCAGAATATGAAAGGCTCTAGGGGTGCAGTATCTGCTTCTAAATGCAAGAGCGGATTGTTAAGCTGCAGCCTTAGCCATGTGAGCGCTCGCAACCGTCGGACCAATCTCTACTGACCGAGTTGGATCAGCCTTACATCGTTCTTGACAAGATCCGGCACGATCACCATCAGGCCGTTGCCTTTGGGAAAGGCGCATAGATCGGCCGGGCCCTTGAAGTTGGACGCCAGGATCTTCATTCCGTCCTTCTCCGTCCAGCTGAACAGCGATCCCGTCTTCCAATCCGTGGAGAGGATGGTTCCATCTTTCGTCTGATACATGCTGTCCAGTTGGCCGAACTTCTGCGAGAGAGATTTGACCTCGCCCGTCGGACTTACCGAGTAAAGCGCTCCCTGGTCTGGAGCTTTCAAGTCGAAGCCAGCCACGAGCAGCGAGCCATCCTTGCCCGGATAGACGCCGTTCGGACTGAGGCCCGGGCTCGAGGCGGCAACCGTGGATTTCGGATCGCTCGTGCTATCGAGGAAGTCCGCCGGCTCGATCTTGAAAACCCGGTCGGCGACCGTGTCGCTAATATAGAGCGACTGGCCCACCACCACGACATCGTTCAAGAACTGGGAGTCCGGCACGACGAATTTCCGGCTCTTGCGGGTTTTGAGATCGACGACCCAGGCGGTATCGATATCGGCAATCCAGAGCCTGTCTCCCTCGACCCAGATGCCTTTGGGTTTGTCGAGCGTCGAGCCGGGAAGCGGCAGGAACTGGTCGTCCACAACCTTTCCATCCATCGACAGCCGGCTGATCTTGCCTTTGCCGTCCTTCTGGACGGGTTTCAGCTCAGAGCCGAACTGGCTCACATACAGGCTCGTGCCGTCAGCCGTGCAGCCAATCGATTCTGGAAGTTGAA
The DNA here is from genome assembly GCA_963842775.1 of uncultured Alphaproteobacteria bacterium. Classification (GTDB taxonomy): domain Bacteria; phylum Pseudomonadota; class Alphaproteobacteria; order Rhizobiales; family Rhodomicrobiaceae; genus R-RK-3. The sequence goes on from CAWJHQ010000006.1 coordinate 66,878, forward strand.
AGCCTGTTACAGCCTGATCGGAGAGAACCTTGATTTCCTGTGCAAATAACCCAGAAGATGTCGCTATTTGCAAGAACGCCACAACAGCGGCTGGCGCCAGCCGTTTCAGAATTGTTCTGATCCATGTGAAGCCTTCCTCGATTTCGTTTTACTGTTTTTCTGCGATTTTCTTGGCACTTCCCCCTGGCTTAGCTTGCAACAGCATTGCGGTGCGGGCAATCGCTGGTTCTCCTGAAACAGCTGGAAGAACCCTCACTTTTGCGTCAGGCGTGCAAGCGAGGATTTGGAGAGATTTTTACCTCGGTGGGAACGCTAGCGCCTTCGGCGGGTTCGTCGAGGAGATGAGCCATGTCCGGCAATCTGCAGCGGACGCCCTCTCTCACCGAAGCCGTAATCCAAGGAGACGTTAAATGAGCGCCAGTGGCATCAAAGAGCATATGGAAGTGATTGGAGCGGACGGCGTTCATATCGGCACGGTCGACCGCGTCGAAGGCGGCAGGATCAAGCTCACCAAGGCCGACAGCGGCGAAGGCGGTCACCAGGGCCATCACCATTTCATCGATATGGGGCTCGTGGCCGATGTCGAGGGCGACAAAGTGCGCCTTTCGGCCAATGGAGACGTAGCAGTGACCATGGAAGAAGAGCAGTCCGGCAAACCGCTCTAGTCAGTCTCTGGAACTAAAGTTTCGCTGCATAAAGTTTGCTCTGCTTTTTCGGCAGAAGCGTTCGACGGCATTGCGCTGGCGTAGACCCGGCCGCTGAACGGTAGCCGCCTAATACGCGTCGTCGCCTCCCTGTGACAAGGCCTGTGCACGCCAGGAGGCAGTACCGTTTGGTCGTATGCCGACACGATATGAAATTTTCACGGCGCCGCATGATTGCGACCGCCGCCCGGCGATCGGTTACCTGCGACGGAATCCTTGGAGTGAATGAGCGCCGAAGAGGGTGGCGAGTCGCTCGGCCACGCGCGCGCGGATTCTGCGCATCAGGAGATGTGGCGTCGGCGAGCACGAATGGCTCCGCCTTCCCCAGCCAGGCCGTCGATTGCAGCCCGCGCGATGTTCGCAACTCTGAAACCATCGTTTGAGATCGGGAGATTTCCAAAAGCCGGCTGAACGGCCGGCTATCGCCCGACGTGGCAGGTGCTGAGCGTTCGCTTGTCGTCGAATGCGGCCTTATGCTGTACCGGTTTGCCGCCCCATTTAGTGGCGGCGAGGCGCAATCAGAACCGCATTGCGGTCCAGGTGCCGGAACAACGAACGCCGCCTTGATAGCCTGACCAGCTGCCGCGACCCGAGGTCCTGGTCATTCGGCCGGAGCCTGACGCGTATTTGTCCTCCACCGCGACCGACGCGCGAACCTCGCCGTCCCGGTTGACGCGCCCTTTGAACCTGACGAGATTGGGGTGCTGGAGGACACCGTTGGTGATATAGATGTCGAAATGATAAGAAGGCTCGCAGTCGCCGCGTCTCGTGTGGAAGGTCAGGCTCCACTGTCCATCGAACGGCGTTGCTGCGACCGCAAAGTCGAAGCTGATTACGGTGAAAGCAATCGCAACCATGGCCGCGCGGATCACGTGACGGATCATAATCACTCCTTTTCAGCTGGTTCACCTACCGCCCCGGCGGCGATAAGTCGGCGACCAATTCCTCACCGTTCGGATTTTCACGGCGGCTCGTCATTTTCTCTCGCCGGGACGCGACCTGCCGATAAGAATATCGTGATCGTGGGCGATAACGCCTGTGTCTATCGAGATAGCGCAGAGAAGCAGCTCCCCGTGGTCTGCAGGGAGCGCGTTCTATTGTAACAGGGGACCGATGCGCGCAAAAGTCGCTTAAGGTCGGTGCATTCCCGATCTTCGGCCGATCTTCCGCGCTCTTGCAAAGCTGATCGGCGCTCGCTACGTGACTGGCTCCGACATCGCAGATTAAGTCCTGCCCGGGGCAACAGCGGAAGGCGACGCGCAACGATCAGTATATTCGATTTGAACCGGCGTTTAACGCCGTTCGCTGTCACCACAAGGTGATCGATGGACAGGCAGCAGCCCTCGTTAGGATAAGAAAGTTGCCAAATTTATGACAATATTATGGAGGTCCTATCGAGTCTTGCTCGATTGAATGCCCATCCGGAACCCACGGGTGGGTTCATTTGTTTTCCGACCTAGCGTAAGTCGTAACCCCCCTCTAGTCCGCGTTGTTTTTTATGCTCCACACACTCCGGGACCCTGCCGATCTTCGCGTTCTCAACCAGGCCGATCTGAAGCAAGTCGCGAACGAGCTGCGTACCGAGATGATTAATGCGGTATCCGCGACCGGCGGTCATCTTGGTGCGGGCCTTGGCGTCGTGGAACTCACGGTCGCGCTCCATTATGTGTTCGACACCCCGAGCGACAAGCTGATTTGGGACGTCGGCCATCAGGCCTATCCCCACAAGATTCTGACCGGTCGCCGCGATCGTATTCGCACGATACGCCAGGGGGGCGGCCTCTCCGGTTTCACGAAACGCGACGAGAGCGAGTACGACCCGTTCGGCGCCGCCCATGCCTCCACTTCGATTTCGGCGGGGCTGGGCATGGCAGTTGCGCGCGATCTGGAAGGGCAAAGCCACAACGTCGTTTGCGTCATCGGTGATGGCTCGATGAGCGCTGGCATGGCCTATGAAGCTATGAATAATGCGGGCGCGATGGACAAACGCCTGATCGTTATCCTGAACGATAACGACATGTCGATTGCACCTCCCGTCGGAGCAATCAGCGCCTATCTTGCGCGGCTGACTTCGAGCGGAACTTACCTTTATCTCCGGGACATCGCCAAACAGTTTGCTGAACGGCTGCCTAAGAGCTGGGAGCAGCGTGCGGCCCGCGCCGAGGAATATACGCGCAATTTCTGGTCCGGCGGCGCGCTTTTCGAAGAACTGGGGTTCTATTATGTCGGTCCTATCGACGGGCACAATCTGGATCAACTGCTGCCAGTGCTGAAGAATGTGCGCGATGCCAGGAACGGACCGATCCTCGTTCACGTCGTGACCCAAAAAGGCAAGGGTTACGCTCCGGCCGAAAGTTCAGCCGACAAATATCACGGCGTCACTCCCTTCAACGTTTTGACCGGAGCGCAGACTAAGGCGAAGGCCAAAGCACCATCCTACACGAAGGTTTTCGGCGAAAGTCTCGTCAAGGAAGCCAGCAAAGACGACCGCATCGTCGCCGTGACAGCGGCAATGCCGTCAGGCACGGGGCTCGATATTTTCGGCCGCGCCTTCCCGGATCGGACCTTCGATGTTGGCATCGCCGAGCAGCATGCCGTCACGTTTTGCGCGGGGCTGGCCGCTGAAGGCTACAAACCATTCGCTGCGATCTACTCAACCTTTCTGCAAAGGGCGTATGATCAGGTTGTCCACGACGTAGCCGTTCAGAAACTGCCCGTGCGGTTCGCTATCGACCGTGCCGGCCTCGTCGGAGCAGACGGTCCGACCCACGCCGGATCTTTCGACATTGCATTTCTCGGCTGCCTTCCGGGTATGGTGGTCATGGCTGCGGCGAATGAGGCCGAACTCGTCCACATGGTAGCGACCGCCGCTGCATATGAAGACGGCCCGATCGCATTCCGTTATCCAAGGGGCGAAGGTGTCGGCGTCGAAATTCCCGAGACTGGACTGCCGCTTGCCATCGGCAAAGGCCGCATCATACGCGAGGGCAGCCGGGTCGCACTCCTTTCCTTAGGGACTCGCCTCTCGGAATGCCTCGCAGCCGCGGATTCCCTGGCCGCTCAGGGCTTGTCGACAACAGTTGCCGATGCACGCTTCGCCAAGCCTCTTGACCAAGACCTCATCCTTCGGCTTGCACGGGAACACGAGGTGATGATCACGGTCGAGGAAGGATCCGTTGGGGGGTTCGGTGCTTACGTTCTCCATCTTCTTGCGGAGAGGGGCGTTCTCGACCGCGGGCTCAAGGTTCGGACCCTTGTCCTGCCTGACGTCTTTCTCGACCAGGACGAGCCTGATCGCATGTATGCCCATGCCGGGCTCGACATGGCAGGCATCACCGCCGCGGTGTTCGACGCACTCGGAAAGGGCTGGGCGCGCGGGCGCGGGCGAGTTGCTTAATGAGGCAGGAATAGATTTCTGTGGCTATGTCGCATCTATGCTTAGGAAAATTCACGATTACGGTAACGTGATCGTTGGTTGTAATCGGAATTCCGGCTTCATATCTCCGAGTTAACTGCGGAAGTTGACCATCAGGCCCAGCTCATGGATCTCTGAAGATGCGTGTTATTCTTGCTCAACCTCGTGGATTTTGTGCCGGCGTCGTTCGCGCCATCGAGATCGTCGAGCGAGCACTCGAAAAATACCAGGCACCTGTCTATGTGCGCCATGAAATCGTGCATAACCGGCGTGTCGTGGAAGACCTGAGGGCGAAAGGTGCCCGCTTCGTCGAGGAGGTTTCCGAGATCCCGGCGAATGCCGTGACGATCTTCAGCGCGCATGGCGTAGCCAAGGCGGTGGAAGATGAGGCAGCCGCGCGCAGCCTGCCGGTTCTCGATGCGACGTGTCCGCTGGTCACCAAGGTTCACAACCAGGGAAAGCGCTATATTGCGCAAGGGCGGACGTTGATCCTCATCGGGCATGCCGGCCACCCCGAAGTTGAAGGCACGGTGGGGCAAATCCCTGCCAAGGTGCATCTGGTCCAGACCGAGAGCGATGTGGACTTGCTTGATATCCCTATCGACACGCCGGTCGCCTATGTCACGCAGACGACGCTCAGCGTCGACGATACGCGCGGCATCATCGCGGCGCTGGAGCGGCGTTTTACGGACATCGTGGGTCCAGAGATCAGAGATATATGCTACGCCACGCAGAACCGGCAGACCTCCGTGCGGGAGCTTAGCCGGCTTGTCGATGTGATTTTGGTCGTGGGCGCCAAGAACAGCTCGAACTCCAACCGGCTGCGCGAGATCGGCGCCGAGGAGGGCGTTCCGAGCTATCTGATCGCCAATGGCAGCGAACTGCACCCCGATTGGGTGCGCGATGCGCGTTCGGTCGGCATCACGGCCGGTGCCTCGGCACCGGAGGTGCTGGTTGAGGACGTCATCGAGGCGTTGCGGGGTCTTGGCCCGGTCGAGGTCTCGACTTTGCCGGGCCGCGAGGAAAACATCCACTTCCGCCTGCCGTCCGAACTGACCCAGGCTTAATGATCAATGTCACGATCGGTGGCATAAACATTTAAAAACAAAGGAGCCCATATTGGGAATCCCCCTTCTGCAAAAAGCCTTCGTCGGCGCCTATGTCGTCCGGCAGCATCTGGCGGGCCGCAAACGCTACCCGCTGGTGCTCATGCTGGAGCCGTTGTTCCGCTGCAATCTGGCATGCGCCGGCTGCGGCAAGATCGACTATCCCGACGAGATCCTCAATCAGCGTCTGCCGCTGGCCGACTGCCTGAAGGCCGCCGATGAATGCGGCGCGCCGGTGGTTTCCATTGCCGGCGGCGAGCCCCTGCTCCATAAGGAGCTTCCCGAGGTCGTGAAGGGCCTCATCGCGCGGCGCAAATTCGTCTATCTGTGCACGAATGCGCTGCTGATGGAAAAGAGGCTCGATCAATACAAGCCGAGCCCCTTCTTCGTCTGGTCGGTGCATCTCGACGGCGACAAGGAGATGCATGACAAATCCGTCTGTCAGACAGGCGTCTACGACCGGGCGGTTTCGGCGATAAGGGCCGCCAAGGCGCGCGGCTTCCGCGTCAACATCAATTGCACGCTGTTCAATAATATGGAGCCCGAGCGGGTGGCTGCGTTCTTCGACAGCCTGGGTGCGCTCGGCGTCGATGGCATCACCGTGTCGCCCGGCTATGCCTATGAGCGCGCGCCGGACCAGCAGCATTTCCTCAATCGCGAAAAGACCAAGGAGCTGTTCCGCGATGTCTTCCGCCGGGGCGACAAGGGCCGTAAATGGTCCTTCAGCCAGTCGAGCATGTTCCTCGATTTTCTGGCGGGCAACCAGACCTACCACTGCACGCCCTGGGGCAACCCGACCCGGACGGTATTCGGCTGGCAGCGGCCCTGCTATCTGCTGGGCGAAGGCTATGCCAAGACGTTCAAAGAGCTGATGGACGACACCGACTGGGATGCCTACGGCACCGGTAATTATGAGAAATGCGCCGATTGCATGGTGCATAGCGGCTTTGAGGCGACAGCGGTGAAGGATACGATCGCCCATCCGCTGAAGGCATTGGCGGTGAGCCTGCGCGGCGTGCGCACCGAAGGCCCGATGGCGGCGGAAATTCCGCTCGACCGCCAGCGGCCTGCGCAATTCGTCTTCTCACGCCATGTCGATCTAAAGCTCCGGGAAGTCCGGGAAGCCAAGGCCCGCCCCCAGCAGCCGACGGCCGCGGAATAAAGCTGCGCGTGCGGCTCGCGCATCCAAGGCGAGGCGCAGCAGCGCCGGCAACTGGCTCTGGCCGCCCTGCAAGCGAGCGGAGCAAGGCTGCGACGTTCACGCCCCCATCGGGTCGCATAGCGACCAGGGCTGCGGGGGGAAGGGTCCGGTGCGCCGGATCGATAATGACCCTGCAGGCGACGAATGGAAGGCCGTGCGCGACGGCGACGCGCGCTGCGATATGGGATTCCATATCGGCCGCTGCTGCACCGGTGCGGTCATGCAGCGCCTGCTTAGCCGAGGCGCCCGCCACAGGCACATCGACGCTGGCGATAGGGGCATGAGCAGCACCGGGCAGCCTCTGCAAGAGCTTTGCTGACCAGGCAGGATCGGCGGCCCATCGCTGCCGCCTCCGTGATGACCGCCTCAGCCACAATCCAGTCGCCTGGCGCCAAATGCGGCGCGAGGCCTCCCGCCGTTCCGAAGCTGATAATGCCGCTGGCTCCCGACGCGACTGCACGCTCCAGATCGGCAATCATCCGCTGCTCGTCGCGGCCATGAATGACGGTCACGCCTTCGCCGGCGGCGATGCGCGCCTCGAAGGCGAGGCCCGTCACGGCGATGACGGGTGGACGATGCGGCAAAGCAGTCACATGCCGAACGCGACGGAAGGAGCGTTGCCGGCTTTGATATTGCGATAGCGCGCCAGCGCCCAGAGCGGGAAAAACTTCGCATAGCCGTGATAGCGCAGATAGAAGACGCGCGGGAATCCGGTCGCGGTGAAGCGTTCCTCGGGCCATGCGCCGCCGGATCCTTGCGTCCGCAGCAAATATGCAATGCCGCGTTCGACAGCAGGGTGGTCGGCTTGTCCGGCCGCCATGATGCCGAGCAATGCCCACGCCGTTTGCGACGCCGTGCTCGCGGCGGCTTCATAGCCACGGTAATCGAGCTTGTAGCTCGTCCCGTCCTCTCCCCAGCCGCCATCCGCATTCTGGATGGACACAAGCCAGTCCGCCGCCTGTGCGCACCTCCTTCGCGCCATGATCGACGCCCGCCGCATTGAGCGCACACAGCACCGACCATGTACCGTAAATGTAATTCATCCCCCATCGTCCGTACCAGCTCCCGTCCTTCTCCTGGGTGTCGCGGAGATGGCGGAGCGCTTTCGCCGCCGCCGGACTGGTCTCAGGCTTCTCGCCAAGCTGCGCCAGCATGGAGAGGCACCGGGCCGAGACATCCGCGGTTGGGGGATCGAGGAGAGCACCGTGGTCGGAAAAGGGAATATTGTTCAGATATTCGTAACTATTGTCGGCATCGAAAGCCCCCCAGCCGCCATTTCTGCTCTGCAATCCCACGACCCATTCGCGGCCGCGGCTGATCGCCTCGCGGAAGCGCGAGGGACCGGCGTCCAGACGCCCGGCCGCCCGGTCCATCGCCATGACGACGACGGCGGTATCGTCAAGATCGGGGTAGTGCGGATTGGCGTATTGAAAAGCCCAGCCGCCGGGCCGGACGGCGGGACGCTGCGCCGCCCAATCTCCCACGACATCCAGCACCTGCAACGGTCTTAGCCAGTCGAGCCCTTTACCAGCTTGCTTGACCGCCTCTTCACTGCCGACCTCCAGCAGCGTCTGACAGGCAAGCGCCGTGTCCCAGACCGGCGACATGCAAGGCTGGCAATAGGCTTCATGCTCTTTCACCACCAGCAGCTTTTCGATGGAGTTGCGCGCCGACACGACGTCCGGGTGATCCTTGGGATAGCCCAGAACGTCGAACATCATGACGCTATTGGCCATGGCCGGGAAAATGGCCCCCAGACCATCATCGCCATTGAGGCGTTCCCGGACGAAGGCGACCGCCTTGTCGATTGCGAACTTGCGCGGGCCGCGCGGCATCCACGGCTCCACCACCCGAAGCACCCGGTCGAAGCCCTGGAACAGCAGGAACCAGAACCATTTCTGGTGCGGCGCTTTCGACGGCGCGCCAACCGTGTGCGGCGGCTGGCGGAAGAGTTCGTCGATCTTCACGCCCTTTCGGGTTGCGCGCCCGCGGCTTCAGGCACTGCAGGACGAGCAATGGAACCATGACGGTCCTTGCCCAATAGGAGATCTTTGACAGGTGGAACGGGGCCCAGCGCGGCAGCAGCATGACTTCAACGGGCATCACCGGCGCGGCGCGCCACGGCACGACGCCGTACAGCGCCAGCAGCGCGCGCGTAAAGACGTTGCTGCCCGCTGCGCCGCCGCGCGCGAGAATGGCCTCGCGGGCGCGCCGCATGTGCTCCGCGTCAGGCGCATCGCCGATCATTTTCAGTGCGAAATACGCTTTCACGCTGGCGCTGATGTTGAAATCGCCGTCATGGAAAAGCGGCCAGCCGCCATGCGCGCCCTGGATGCGGCGCAGATAGGCGGCAATCTTTGCCTCAAGCAGCGGCGTCGACCGGTTCGCCGAGATAGTGCCTGAGCAGCACATATTCGGCCGGAATGGTCGCGTCGGCTTCGAGCTCGAAAACCCAGTGCCCGTCCCGGCGCTGCCCGTTCAGCAGCGCTTCGGTCGCCGCGTCGATGTGCTCGTCAAGCGCGTCCGCGGTCCGCTTGTGGGGCCGCGCTGATGATGTGTCGATGTTCGGTTTTACGGTCATAGTCCCTCGACTGTCCGTATTGATTTTTTCTTACCGCTTGTGCTGCCTTATTGCCTGATCTGATCGCACCTTCAATCGTTGCGGGCAGGCCGGTTGCCGTCCAGTCGCCCGCAAGCACGAGGTTGTCCAATGCCGTATCCACGGCACCCGGGCGTTTGGCATCCTCGCCCGGCAGCGCCGCGAAGGTGGCTCTCCGTTCCCTGATGATCTGCCATGGCGGCAAAGTCGTGGCAAGACCTGTGATTACAGATACTTCCTGCCACAAGCTACGAGCCAGGGTTTCGCGCGGCGTGTCGAGCAGGCGGTCGGCACCGCTGATGGTGATGGATAATCGATCGCGGAATGCAAAGATCCATTCGACCGTTCCGTTAATGACGCCGGTCATCGGGGCCAGCCCCGGCGGCGGGGCGATGCGGAAATGCGCATTGACGATGGCCCGGAACTCGGACGGCGTTTGCAAACCGGGCACCAGCGTTGCCGCCACCCACGCCGGAACGGCAAGGATGACGGCGTCACCGGGTGTCAACTGCACGGTATCATCGCCGAAATCCAGAGCTACGACCTGCTGCTGCTTCAAGGCCGAGCGCACGCAGCCGGCGACCATATTGTAGCGAAACGCCTTGTGCTTCCAGGTAGCGGATTGCCGGGTCCACAAACGCGCTCGACAGCCCTTCCGCAGCGATCAATGGCCGGCAAGCCCGTCCGCCCGCGGCGAGCGTCTCGCGCATCGTAGCGGCGGCAAGACGGGCCGAAGCCTCGGCAGGATCGGTATTCAGGGCCGCAAGCAACAGCGGCCGCCACAGCCTTTCATAGAGAAGACCGCTGCAACTCATAACATCGGCAATCGTCTTTTCCGGCCCCGCCCACATCAGGGGCGCCGCGCCGAAATATTCCCGGGCGCGCGTGCCGGGCACCCGACGGTCCGCAACGAACACCCACCAGGGCAAGCGGCCATCATTCGGGCGCAGCGACCACCGTTCATTCGATGCAAGGTCGACAAAGGGGAAGTCGGCGCGTTCCGGAGACGTCAGCCGGTCGCGCCCACCGATCAGTTGCAGATAATCGAGCGCCGCGTGATTGCCGGAGAGAATGACATGATTGCCGTTGTCGATGGTGATGCCGAGGGTCGCGTCGTAATAAGAGCGGCAGCGCCCGCCGGCTTGGGCAGTCGCCTCGTGAATGACGATATCGGCGCCAGCCTCCTTGAGCCGCACCGCGGCGGCAAGGCCGGCCATCCCGGCGCCGATGATGTGTATGACGGGCGCGCGCATCAGATGACGGCGTGCCGCAGGATAAGCCACAATAATTGTGGCCGGCCGATGCGGACCCGCGGCCGGGGAGACGACCAGCCGCGCGTCACCAGCTTTTGCAGCACCACCTTATAGGCTTCGGACATCAGCCGCGGCGTCCGCACGATACGGCGCGGGTAACGGTCCATGATGGCGTCGGCGGTCTCGAAATGGCGCTCGATGCATTCGATCGCCGGAACGCAAGCCTCGCCCAGCGTGGGGCTGTCCATGACGGTGGCGGGGTCGGTGGCGGTGATGCCACGCCTCATTCAACCATTCCCGCGCCAGATACAGCCGCCCTATGTCCGCGTCCTCATCGAGGTCGCGCAGGATGTTGGTCAACTGCAATGCGCGCCCCAGATGATGAGCAAGCGCGATGCCATCGGCACGGTCCAGGCCGAAGACCTTGACCGAAAGCCGCCCGACGGCGCTGGCGACCCTGTCGCAATAGAGGTCGAGCGTTGCGAAGTCTGGCGCGCGTATATCGGATACGACATCCATTTCCATGCCGTCGATGACCGCAAGGAAGTCTTTGCGCTCAAGCCCGAAATCGCGGATGGGTACGACGAGGCCGCTCACCCGCGGCGCTGCTGCGCCGGCATAAAGAGCGTTGATATCAGCACGCCACCGCTGCAACTCTTTGAGCCGCACATCGCGCGGGCCGCCTTCGTCGGCAACGTCATCGACCGCTCGGCAGTATGAATAGATCTCGAACATCGCCTCGCGCTGACCGGGCGGCATGATCCGCATCGCGGCGTAAAACGAACTTCCCGACGCGCGCTTCGCGGCGGCTTCATGCATCGGTTCGGTGAGGCTTGGCTGAATCGTCATGCGTCCTGAGCCTTACGATAGGCAAAGCGGGCTTTCACGAAATGGCTGATCAATCCTTCTGCTGATTCCGACTATGCCAAGTCCGCCAAAACCCACCTTTGTTAGATGTACCCGTTCGCTCAGCGGATCGCGTCGTGCGAGCATCCGCCTCAGCGTTGAGGCAAGTCTTTGGATGACCGCGATCTCGAGGCCAACGCGCAAATCTGTAACCTGCGCAGATAACGGTTTTGCGATATCGAGGAGCGCCGAGGTGCGTTCCGCCATATCCTGCACGCAATGCAGCAATTCCGGCGAGGCCTTGGCCGCTCCAAGTGCCGCAATCTCTGCACCGTGACGGGCAAACGCATCGAGCGGAATATAGACGCGGTCGAGCCGCCTATAATCGGCGCCGCAATCCTGCAGATGGTTGATGATCTGCAGCGCCGCGCAGAGCGCATCGGATGCCGGCCAGGTGGCGCGGCTTTCGCCATGCACATCGAGCACGAAACGCCCGACGGGCATGGCCGAATAGGTGCAATAATGGATGAGATCGTCCCAATCCCGATAGCGGCGCTTGGTGACGTCCATTCGGAAAGCCGTCAGCAGATCCAGCGCGTGATGCGGCGAAAGCCCGCGCTCGTCAATCGCTGCGCGCAGCGGCAAGGCATCGGCGGCGACTGTCGCTTTTTCCGAGCAGGGTATCCTCAAGGCGGTCCAGCAAGGCGAGCTTCTCGCCTTCAGCCAGCGAGGGAGCGTCCGCCACGTCGTCCGCGGCTCTTGCGAAGCGATAGAAGCTCAGAATTGTGCCGCGATGGCGCTCCTGAATGAGCCGCGACGCGACCGGAAAATTCTCGCCGCGATGCGTCTTGCTCGGGCTTGGACCGGCAATGTTCGTCATAGCCCTAAAGTCCTTCCGGCCTGAACGCGTCCCTTCCAGAGCCCGCCCCGTCCCCGTGCATATTGATAGGCGGAATCCAGCGTGAATATCAGGTAAAAGAGCGGCAATTGCCGGCAGCGCTACTCCCCAAAGCGGCGACAAGCGATAGAATCGCAAGATCGGCTGAAAAGCGAAGGCCATCAGCGCCCATGCCACGGCGCCGAATAGCTGGGCAAGGCCTGTTCCGAACAGGGTGAAAAGCGGCGGCGCAAAAAAGATCAGCGCCATCGCCGCAACCACTCCAGCGAGCAATGAACGGCGAATAGCGGAGCTGATCATAGGCCGAACGAGCGACCATTCGCCTTATATCGCCGAACTGCGGATAGGGGCGCAGGCTATGCGCACGCTCCGTCAGTCCAAGCCAGATGGGACCGACGGATTTCAGCTTTTGTCCTAACGCGCAGTCGTCGATCAACGCATTGCGGATAGCCTCGATGCCCCCGGCGCGTCTTAGCGCATCGCGCCGTACGAGCATGCATCCGCCGGCGGCGGCGGCCGTTGCGTTGCCAGTCCGATTTACCCAAGCGAACGGATAGAGCATCTGGAAGAAAAAGACGAAGGCGGGAATAAGGCCGCGTTCGGCCAGGCTCTCGCAACGGAGCTTCACCATCAGTGATGTCAGCACGAATTGATGTGCTTCCGCGCGCGAAACGAGCTGACGCAATGCATCCTTGGAAAAGGCGATATCCGCATCGGTAAAGAGCAAATAGCTGGGCGGCTCATCCAGAGAAGCGGCGTGATCCACGCCTTGCTTCATGGCCCATAGTTTGCCAGCCCACCCCGGCGGCAGCGGCGTGCCCGTAAGGACGGCCAATCTATCCGGCAGTTGAGCGCGGGCGGCCACCGCGCGGCCGATCGTCGCCGTATCGTCGGTGCTTTGATCGTCAACGAGGACCACGGCGAAAAACCCCGGATAGTTCTGGTTGAGAAGCGAGCCGAGGCTCTCGGCAATAACCTCCGCCTCGTTGCGCGCAGGCACAACAGCCACAACACGCGGCCAGGACCGAGGTTCCGCCGGGCTGTCCCGATCGTCGCGCACCGATGCACGCCAAAAGCCGCCACGCGCCACGATCAGATAAACCCAAACCGCAAGTGCGGCGGACGCCGGTACCAAGCTGGCCATCATTTCAAATCATCCACTTAGCCGCTCGCGCGCGCCTTGATGGCGTGGTCGGCCAGCGTCTTGCCGAGCGACCAGATCGCGCCAGGGACGCGATGAGCATCTGCGATCGCGGCGTCGAATGCGCGTTCGATCCATTGGCAGTCGTCCTCCGAGATGATCAATGGCGGCAGGAGCTTGATCGTGTGAATGCCGTGACCGGCCACCTGGGAGAGGATCTTATGATCCTTGAACAGAGGAATAGTGATAAGCTGGCAGAACAGACCGCTGTTCATGGCTTCCAGCGCATTCCACGCCATCTTAAGCTTGAACGACCGCGGCGCTCCGAATTCGACGCCGATCATCAGACCTTTGCCACGTACGGCCTTTACCAACTCATAGCGTCGCGCCATGTCCTCGAACGCTTCGATGAGACGTTCGCCCATCGTCGCGGCATTCTCGATCAGCCGCTCGTCTTCGATGACGTCGAGCGTTGCCAGCCCGGCAGCCATCGCCAAATCGTTCTTGGCGAAGGTAGACCCATGGACGACCGCGCGGTCCATTCGGCTGAACACTTTGTCGAAGACCCATTTGCGCGTCAGTACGGCTCCGACCGGCACGTGTCCGCCGGAGAGCGACTTTGCCAACAGGACCATATCCGGCTCGACGCCCCAGTGCTCGACGGCGAGAAAGCGGCCAGTGCGGCCAATGCCCGTCTGGATCTCGTCCGCAACGAACAGGGTTCCAAATTTGCGGCAAAGCTCCTGCACGCCTCGGAGATAGTCGTCCTCCGGCAAGTTCACGCCCTTGCCTTGAATAGGCTCGACGACGAAGGCAGCCACCTGCCTTGAAGCAAGGGCTTTCTCCAACGCACCCAGATCGTTGAAGGGGATCTCGACGCAATCCGGCAGCAATGGTCCGAAACCGTCGCGGAAAATGCCATCGCCATTGAGTGACAGCGCGCCGTAGGACAGACCATGGAATGCGTGACCGCAATAGACAATACCCGGCCGCCCCGTGGCTGAGCGGGCGAATTTTAATGCAGCCTCCACGGTCTCTGTGCCGGAATTCGTGAAGAAAACCTTATCGAGGTATGGCACGCGGTGAAGGAGCCTCTCGGCGAGCATGCCCGCTAGCGCGGAAACGTCCATCTGCACGAGATTGGGGAGATCGCTATCCAGGACGCTCTTGAGCGTATCGCGCAAGACGGGATGGTTGCGGCCGATCGCAAAGACACCAAAGCCGCTGAGGAGATCGAGATACCGATCGCCGTCCCGATCGTACAAATATTGTCCACGGCCGCTGCGGAAGCCCACATCGTAGCCGATCGTCTTCAGCACACGCACCATCTGTTCGTTGAGATGGCGGGTATGCAACCCATAGCGCTCGGCCTCTCGCTCCGTGAACAACGTCGCGATATTATTATGACTCACGCTGTTCTCCTGACAACATCGACACGTAAACTAAACCGTTGAGCACCCTAGAATCACAAGTCAACGGCTTTTCCTCGGCAGTTTCTCCGCCCATATGTCGATATGCCGCGTGATGCTTCGAGCCACTGATATGGGACAACGCATTGAAAAATCCAACCTTACTAATCGCGCGGCGTTACCGGAACATTGAACCGCGTCGCTGTTTCAAATAGCAAGAACAGCCGAAAGCGTTTGCCGGCGTTCGGCAGCGCAGCGGCGCAAATGGCGCCCGCGCCAGGACACCGTGGAGTAATATTGATGTCCCGCAATACCAAGGGCAGGCGCCCGAAAAAGTCGTCCAACTCCGTTCGGCTGGATCGTGCCGCTCCGAAAAACCAACCAACGGTCAAACCAACTGAACGACCACAACCCGCACGGCTACAGGGGTCGAACAGGCTCGCGGCGGCAGTTTTGTGGATAGTCGATTTCTGTACGCGATACACGTGGTCCGTTATTGTCGCGGCTGTGCTGTTGACCGCCATATCGTCGGTCTATGTGGCCCGGCACTTTGCCATCGACACCGATGTCAGCAAGCTCATCTCTGCGGAACTCCCGTGGCGTCAGCGTGAACTTGCTTATACCGCGGCGTTTCCCCAGCGGGACGGGACGATCCTCATCGTGATCGACGCGCGGACACCGGAGCTGGCTGAGGAGGCCACGAACAGGTTGAGGCAGCGCTTATCGGGACAGACCACTCTTTTCACCTCCATTCGCCAGCCCGGGGGCGGCGCCTTCTTTCAGCAGAACGGATTACTGTTTCAGAGCACCGAGGAGGTGGCCAAGGCGACCAACCAACTGATGGCCGCAACGCCGCTCCTTGGCACTTTGGTTGCCGATCAGTCTCTCAGAGGCGTGCTCGACGGGCTCGCTATCGGGATGGGCGGCGTACAAGCCGGGCAAATGCAGCTCGACGATCTCGCCCGCCCAATGACGATGCTTGCCGATACGCTGGACGATACGTTAGCGGGACGTCCCGCTAGCTTTTCGTGGCGCGTTCTCATGAGCGGCGAGCCGGCGGCCACCCGTGATTTGCGCCGTTTTATCGAGGTCCAGCCGGTCCTGGACTTCAACGCCCTGGAGCCAGGCGCGAAAGCTTCGGCAGCGATCAGGCAGGCCGCGGCCGATCTGAAACTTGCCGATGAATTTGGCGCCCGTGTGCGGCTTACTGGCCAAGTGGCAATTGCCGATGAGGAATTCGGGACGCTGAAGGAAGGAGCATTGCTGAATGGCATCGTGACCATCCTCGTCGTCCTGGTCCTCCTGTGGCTCGCTTTGCGATCCGGAAAGATAATCCTGGCTGTTTTTCTCAGTCTCGTCGTTGGCCTCGCCAGCACGGCGGCGCTCGGCCTCATGATGGTCAGCGCCTTGAACCTCATCTCGATCGCCTTCGCCGTATTGTTCGTCGGCATCGGCGTTGACTTCGGACTTCAGTTCAGCGTGCGTTATCGGGCCGAGCGTCACGATCATGACGACATAAAGGTCGCCTTACGCAGCGCCGCCGTCAAAGCGGGGGGGCCGCTGGCGCTGGCCGCGGCGGCAACGGCCGCCGGGTTCTTCTCATTTTTGCCCACGCACTATAAGGGGCTCTCCGAGCTGGGACTGATCGCGGGATCGGGCATGCTGATTGCATTCATTACCAGCATCACCCTCCTGCCCGCGCTGCTGCGCATATTTAATCCTCAGGGCGAACCCAATCCGCTCGGCTATAGTTCGCTTGCTCCCGTCGATCGTTTCCTTGAGCGCAACCGTATCCCGGTGATTGTCGGGACCTTGGCGGTCGTCATCCTGGGTTCGCCCCTGCTTTACTACCTGCGCTTCGATTCCAATCCCATCAATCTGCGCAGCCCAAAGGTCGAATCCATTTCAACGTTTCTCGAACTGAGGAACGATCCGATGACAAGCGGCAGTTCCATCGAACTCCTTGCACCCTCGCTTCAAGAGGCAAATACCGTCGCCGAGCGCCTGAGGAAGCTTCCGGAGGTATCGGGTACGACGACGTTGTCGAGCTTCGTGCCTGGCGCGCAGCAGGAGAAACTCGGCCTGATCCAGCGCGCCGCGGCGGCCCTCAATCCGGTGCTCAATCCGCGGCAAGCCAAACCGGCGCCGTCGGATGCCGACAATGTCCAGGCCGCAAAATCCATGGCCGACCGGCTGAAACAAGTCGCGGGTGACGGCAAGGGGCCGGGCGCAACAGCGGCAAAGCGGCTTTCGGATTTGCTCTCGCAAGTTGCGAGCGCCTCTCAGCCCGTTCGGGGCAAGGTCGAAGCGGCCCTCATCCCACCACTCAAGATCGCTCTCGATGGCCTACGCAATAGCCTGAAGGCGCAAACCGTCACGCTGGAGACTCTGCCCGCCGATCTGGTGAGCGATTGGAAGACAAAAGACGGACGGGCGCGGGTCGATGTTGCCCCTAAGGGCGATCCGGCAAACAACGAGACCTTACGCGGTTTTGCCGAGGCGGTGATCGCCGTAGAGCCAACGGCCACGGGCGCGCCAGTCACGATCCTTGAAGCAGGACGCACGATCGTCCGCGCTTTCATCGAAGCGGGATTTTGGGCGCTGCTATCGATCACCGTGCTGCTCTGGATCACTTTGCGGCGGTTGGGTGATGTTTTGCTGACGCTTGTCCCGCTGATCCTCGCCGGCGTGGTGACGCTGGAATTATGCGTGCTCCTCGGTATGCCGCTCAATTTCGCCAATATCATCGCGTTGCCGCTTTTGCTCGGGGTCGGCGTTGCCTTCAAAATCTATTACATCACCGCCTGGAGAAGCGGCAAAACCAACCTCCTGCAATCGACGCTCACGCGCGCCGTGATCTTCAGCGCCCTGACAACGGCGACGGCGTTCGGCAGCCTGTGGCTCTCGAACCATCCGGGGACATCGAGCATGGGCAAATTGCTGGCCTTGTCACTGGTGTGCACGATGGCCGCAGCAGTGCTATTTCAGCCGGTTCTGATGGGTCCGCCGCGTGATAAGAGCTGCATGTGTGAGGCTTACGGGCACACATCTTTCGGCTTTGCGGCTGGTGCGGGCAGGTCTGTCGCAGAGGTGAAGCGCGTCCAGTTTTCGCCACCGCAAAAAAACCCGGCAAGGACGCAGCCCTCGATCCGCAAGACATCGTCTTTGACAAGGCCTATACGAGACGTATAGGTCTTGCCATTTTCCGCATTGTAGACTTCGCCGTCCCAACGGTTCGACTCGACCTTCTTCATCTTTAGAAGGATTGGCATCCCGATAATGGATCGGTCGCGCTTTGCCGGGTCGGGGTTATTCTCATCCTTGCCGGGCTCTTTTGACCAGGAGATGACACCCCAGAGCGCATCGCCGCAAGGCTCGATCCGGATTCGGGCAGTGCCCTCCGCCACGAGCCACTCCCCGGTCGGGTCCGCGGCAGTTGCGGGGCTGACGAGACAGGCTAAGAGGATGATAGAGACGAAACAGCGCTCGAAGATTTGCATTGTTACTCGCTCACGATATTGCCGCCCATGGATAAGGATGCGCTGCAGCGCGGGCTCGGAAGCGAGGGACTATGGTTCGTAATGGGCATTTCAGCGCCCTTTTCATCCTCGCGCCGCGCCAGCTACGCATCCCCCGCCATGAGAACTGCGAAACCTCACCAACAGTTGCAAGGTCACTTGCAAATGCGCAACTTTAATATGGCTTCGAGATCCTGACCGGGATCACATATTTGTTTTCATGGGAACGAAATAGGATCCGGAGTGCTAACCCAACGGCCTCTTCCTGGCCGTCCGGCCCGCATGTTCGCCTTGAAACGAGAACTCTTTATGGCGCCCGTGCCTGGTGTATTTGAGTCAAACGCTTGAGGGTGCGCTTTCCGAATGGGTGACGTTGCTTCCAATACGCTAGCGGATCGTACCGTTTCCCGAAGGGGCAATGTCGCGTCCCACATCTACGATGTCGCAGTCCTCACGCGCGAAGAGGTGGTGCGCTGCAAACATTGGGCTCAGGCTTTCGCAACCGAACGCAAAGATCACCGCTATTACGAGTTGGTCGAGGATACAATTCAGCCGGAGTTCGATTTCCGCTATTTCGCCATTCGGGACGAAAGCGGCGAGGTGCTGGCAGTTCAGCCATTTTTCCTGCTTGATCAGGATCTCCTCGCCGGGACCAGCCGCTGGACGAAGACGTCTGCGGATGCCATCCGTCGCTTGTGGCCGGGCTTCATGCAACTGCGTACCCTCATGGTGGGATGTGCCGCGGGCGAGGGACATCTGGATAGCAACAGAGAACTGCCGCGCTCTTTGCAGGCTCAACTCTTGGCTACCGGGATAACCGACCATGCACGCGATCTAAACGCCCGCCTCATTGTCCTAAAGGAATTTCCGGCGGCCGATCGTGCGGTGCTGGCCTGCTTTTCAGGGCAGGGTTTTACCTGTGTGCCGAGCCTTCCAATGACCCGTGTGAGCATTCGATACACTAGCTTCGATGAGTATATGCAAAAGATGTTGAGCCGGAAGACGCGCTCAACCCTCCGAAAGAAATTTAAAGAGTCCGAGCGGATGGTGTCTTTAGACATGAGCGTCGTTCGCGATATTACGCCGATCATCGATGATGTTTATCCTCTTTATCTTAATGTCTATGAGCGGGCGACGCTCCGCTTCGAGAAACTGACAAAAGATTATTTTTGCGGAATTGGCCAGCGTATGCCTGACAAGGCTCGCTTTTTTATCTGGCGAGACGGCGATAAAATCGTTGCGTTTGCCTTGTGTATGGTTGACAGCGTTTCAATTTGTTCCGAATATATCGGATTCGATTATGATGTTGCTTATGATCTAAATTTATACTATATAGCAACACGAGATGTTATGTCATGGGCTATTGAACATAAATATCAATATTACCGTGGCACTGGCCTAAACTACGAACCAAAATCAAATTTACGGTATTTGCTAGATCCTCTCGATTTATACGTCAAACATACGTCACAAACATTCAATTTCGTGTTAAAATACATCCTTCCCTTGGTAGAGCCGACCCGCTACGAGAAAACCCTGACGCGATTTCCAAATTACAAAGAGCTTTGGCCGTCGAAGCTTTGACGGATACCTCAACGATCGCGAAGTTACTCCATCGCGGGCATCCTCGTGGACGCTCTCCATTTATCGCCTCGCTTGTCGATTGTAGCCATGTGTCCAGCACCTTCAATGTGTCGTGGTTCTGACAAGCCAGCCTTTCGGCTGGTTTTTGAAGGTCTTCGGTTGGATGGCTGGAACCGCTAAAGCCTTGTAAATGGCTTTTAATTGGAGCGGGCGATGAGATTCGAACTCACGACCCCAACCTTGGCAAGGTTGTGCTCTACCCCTGAGCTACGCCCGCGCTCCGTTGTGCCGCCATGCGGCTGCGAGATGAGTTTTATGGCGCAAAGCCGGGTCCATTTCAAGCGGCTTGTGTTTGGCGGAAAAATTCGGGACCGGGCCGGCGAGGCAGGCGGCGGTACGGCGCTTGCGCCGGAGCGGCGGCTTCGCTATGCCTCTGGCCTCTTGCAGACAAAGTTCAGGAACAGCCACGGCGATGAACCGGCAGCAGCACCTTTTCAGCCATCTTGCCGCGCTCGGCATCGAAACGCAGACCGTTGAGCATCCGCCACTGTTCACGGTGGAGGATTCGCGTGCTCTGCGGGGCGAGATTCCCGGCGCCCACACCAAGAACCTGTTTCTGAAATGCAAGAAGGGCCAGCTGTGGCTCGTCACGGCGCTGGAAGATGCGCTCATTGACCTCAAGAGCCTGCATCATAAGCTCGGCTCGGGACGGCTCAGTTTCGGCAGCGCGGAACTGCTCGGCGAAGTGCTTGGCCTGACGCCGGGATCGGTGTCGACATTCGGCGTCATCAACGATACCGATAACCGCGTCTCGGTCGCGCTCGACGAGGGGCTGATGCGATATGATCGGATCAATCTTCATCCGCTGGTCAATACGGCAACCACAGGTATTTCGCGCGAAGGTTTGATAAGTTTTCTAAGCTCTTGCGGTCATCCGCCGAAAATTCTAGCACTTGGCGACCCGGTTTAACCGTCAACGTCCCGGTGCGGTGTGCAAAACTCTTGGCAAAGCGTCAGTCAAGCGCCATTTTAGGCGAGACATTCGCCAAGGAAAGCAGCGCGAACAAACGAATTCATCAGGCAGGCACATGGCACTCAATCTTTTCGGCGGCGCGGATCAGGCGAAATCCTCTCCGGGCGGGGGGCTGATCAAGGACACGACCACACAGAGCTTCATGCAGGACGTGATCGAGGCGTCGCGCACCGTGCCGGTATTGGTGGATTTCTGGGCGCCATGGTGCGGTCCGTGCAAGCAGCTGACGCCGGTGCTGGAAAAGCTCGTCAAGGCCGCCAACGGCGCGGTGAAGCTGGTGAAGATGAACATCGACGAGTATCCGGAAGTTGCCGGGCAGCTTGGCGTTCAATCGATCCCGGCGGTTTTCGCGTTCAAGAACGGCCAGCCGGTCGACGGCTTCATGGGCGCACTTCCGGAAGGCCAGCTCCGTAGCTTCATCGAGCGCGTCGCCGGCAAAGGCGCTTTCGCGGGATCCGAACTGGAAGCCGCGCAAGCTGCGCTGGAAGCGGGTGACGTCAACACCGCGGCGACCGGATTTGCCGAGGCCTTGCAGCGCGACAGCGGCAATATCGACGCGATCGCCGGCCTGGCGCGCTGTTATATCGCCACGAACGATCTGGTCCGCGCGGAACAAACGCTCGCCTTGGCGCCGTCATCCAAGGCCAATGCCGCTCCGATCGCCAGCGCCCGCGCCGCCCTCGAATTGGCGCGCAAATCCGCCGCCACCGCCGGTGCTGACCTGACCGAACTGACGCAAGCGATCGAGCGCAACCCGACGGATCTGCAAGCGCGGTTCGATCTGGCGCTCGCGCTCAATGCGAAAAACAATCGCGAAGGCGCGCTCGATCAGCTTCTGGACATCATCCGGCGTGACCGGACATGGAACGATCAAGCGGCGCGCAAGCAGCTTGTGGAATTTTTCGACGCCTGGGGGTCGGCCGATCCGATGTCGGTCAAAGGGCGACAGCGCCTGTCTGCCATCCTCTTCGCATAGGTGGAGCGGACTTTGGGAATTACCGACCGCTACCGAAAGCCGAGCGATCTTCCCGCAATCTTGCCTGTGTTTCCATTGCAGGGCTGTATCCTGTTGCCGCGTTCGACATTGCCTCTCAATATTTTCGAGCCGCGCTATCTCGAAATGCTCGACGACGTGCTGGCGGGCGACCGGATTATCGGCATCGTCCAGCCGCGCAGCGGCGCCGAGAATGAGGAGTCGCCCGAAGGCAAGAGCGCACCGCTCCGGCAGACCGGCTGCGCCGGACGGCTCACCGCCTATAGCGAAACCGATGACGGGCGGATGCTGATCACCTTGACCGGCATCGCCCGCTTCGACATGGTCGCGGAGCAGCAATCGGCCAGACCCTATCGTTTGTGCGAGGTCACCCATGTCCCGTACCAAACGGATTTCGTGCGCGGTTATGGTCAGGATGCGGTCGATTGGCCCCGGCTCTTGCGGGTTCTCAAGATGTATCTCACCGCCCGCCAGCTGAGCGCCGACTGGCAAAGCATCGAACGCTCGCCCGCCGAATTGCTGGTCAACACACTGTCGATGATCAGCCCTTACGGGCCGGAAGAAAAACAGGCGCTGCTGGAGGCGTCCGATCTGAAGGAGCGGTCCGAGGTGCTGATGGCGCTCGCGCAGATGGAGCTGGCCGCCCCTGAAGACGGCTCGGGCAGCAGCCTGCAATAGCTTTCAAGCCTCATTCGATGATGAGCTTGTCGCCGGGGCCGAGCCGTGCGAGCAGCGCCAGCATATGCTCGCGCGCGATGGCGACACACCCCTCGGTGGGCCGATAATCAGAATGCGCCAGATGCAGGAAAATCGCGCTGCCGCGTCCTTGCGAGCGGGGGCCGTCATTATAGCCGAGCACCGCCACGAGGTCGTAAAGCCCGTCGCTCCGCCACAGCCTCTCGTGGCTCGCCGGATAGGGCAGGCGGACCAGCCGATTGTAATTGGCGTCGCCCGGCGCATCGCACCATCCGAGGCCGGGCGAGAGGGGCCAAACCGGCAAGCTCGTTCGCGGCCGGCTCAGCCGGTCGGGCCGGAAGAACACCTGGCGTATCGGCCAGCGCCCGGTCGGCGTCACCCCGTCGCCCTCCCCGGCTTTCGGCCCACGCCCGCCTCGTCCCAATGCGCATGGGTAATGCACAAGGCCGAGATGAAGCTTGCCTTGCGTGCCTCCGCGCGATAATCCCCTGACAATGACAAGCGGCATTTCTTTTTCGCCGATGGCCTCCCGGAACTCGGGCAAAGCGGCGAACCTCCGTTAAATCGTCAGCATTTTATGATACGATCGGGCGAATTGGGGAACCTTGGATGAGCACAGCGCGCAAGATTTTGGTCATTGACGATGAGGAGGACCTTCGGGAGTCGCTGACCGATCAGATCGCGCTGCACGAGGAATTCGAAACCGCCTCGGCAGGGACCGCCGCCGAAGGCATGGCCAAGGCCAAGGCGGAGAATGTCGACCTGATCCTGATGGATGTCGGCCTGCCCGACATGGACGGCCGCGAAGCGTGCAAGCTGCTCCGCAAGAACGGCTTCAAGGGGCCGATCGTCATGCTGACCGCCCAGGCCTCCGATTCGGACACGATCCTGGGCCTGGAGTCCGGCGCCAACGACTATATCACCAAGCCGTTCAAATTTGCCGTGCTGCTGGCGCGCATCCGCGCCCAGCTCCGCCAGCACGAGCAGAGCGAGGACGCCGTCTTCACCATCGGGCCCTACAGTTTCAAGCCCGCCGCCAAGCTGCTGCTCGACGATAATGGCAGCAAGGTGCGACTGACGGAGAAGGAAACCTCCATCCTCAAATATCTATACCGGGCGGGCGAAAAGGTCGTCTCGCGCGAGGTGCTGCTGCACGAGGTTTGGGGTTACAACGCCGGCGTGACGACACATACGCTGGAGACGCATATATACAGGTTGCGGCAGAAGATCGAAAAAGACCCCTCCAGCGCCGAGCTGCTGGTGACCGAAACCGGCGGCTACAAGCTGGTGCCATAACGCAGCGCCTAGCATCCGCCCGCAACAAAACGCCTTGCCCGTCATTTGCAACTCAGTTCATCCTCGCTCATAGGGGTGTATTGCGTCTTGGTGCAATAGTGGGCAGACACATCATGGCGCTCGACAGAAACGTCGAGCTCCTGGGACAGGTGCCGATATTCAGCGGTCTGTCGCAGGAGCAGCTCTTGGCAATCGCGAGCAAGGGCAAGAAGGTTTTCTTCGAAGCTGGGGCAACGATCGTTACGGGCGGAAAGACGGGCAAAACTGCCTATCTCATCCTGAGCGGACGAGCCGGTTCGCGCCCTCCCAAGGGATCGAATCTCGAGCGCGAATATCTGGACAGGGGCGTGTTGATCGGCGAGTTGGCCATGCTCGTCGAGACCGTCTACACGCTGGAAATCATCGCCGAGGATCGGGTTCGTGCCCTTTCGATCGAGCGCGACGAGTTGTTCGCTCTCATGGAAAGCGACCCCTCCATCGCTCACCATCTCTCCGAAAGGATCACCGAGCGGCTGATCTTCCTGGCCCGCGATCTTCGCGAGGTCGATGCGCGGTTCGCCGTGCTCGAAGCGTCGCTGGACGAAGTGATCGCTTCGGCCGTCTGAACGGGGTCGGCAGATCTGCGGGGAAAAATGTCATGCGGCGCCGATGCGTTCGGCCGTGTGACGTGTTTCTTACCAAGGCTTCTCTTGCAACGCATGGCGGTTCGGCTTACTTTGCCGCTATCCAAACGCCATGTTTTCGGCAGTGCCGCCATAGCTCAGCCGGTTAGAGCGCTAGATTGTGGATCTAGAGGTCCCCCGTTCGAGCCGGGGTGGCGGTACCATCAACCACTTGAATACAAAGCTTTCCGATGCGCTCTTCAATTGGCGGCGCCTGCGGACGCAGCGAATTGTCCCGCGCAAGGCCTGAGCTGATTTCTGCGGAAATGCGTGCGCAGCAGCACCGCCTGTAAGAAGCCTCGGTCGAAATCACCCGCCGAGCGATACTCATTGGGCCCATCGCCGCGCGAGTCGATGCTGATCGTTGTCAGCGCTTGATCTGAGCAAACCCACTCGGTTGACGGAAACTGTAGCTGTAGAAGCGGTAAATTTGCTGATCCTCAATTGTATCGCTGCAGCCATCGATTTGTGGCTGGAATTGGTTCGATCGGGCCTTTCAGATAGACGATCAGGGCTAAATTCGGGCACTTCGTCGTACTCTCGACGCGAAATCACGATTACTCATGCTGATGTCGTCATAACTCGGCGGTGATAGGTAAAATGCCTGCTCTGCCCGTCTATGAGCTGCTCCATTACTGGCACGGTGAGACCCAATGAACAGCGTAGCTCCATTTCCTCAGCGGATGGCTGAAGATGAAATCGTCATGGCATGCGATGGATTGAGCGCCCCGCAGGCGCTTGGCGCGCTCCTGGAAATCGTCGCACAGATTCTCGCGGACCAGGATATGGCTCCGGGGACCGAGGATTTTGAACGCTTCATGACCATGGTCACGAACTCGCTGCCGCCGCGTGTCGAACAGCTCCAGTGGCAAGCCCTTGCCATCGCGAGCTGAGCGGCAGGACAGCCGTAGATCCTGGGAAACCCGAATGCCTCACCGAGAAGGCTCGCGGGCTTTCCGGTGGAACTCCTACCCTAGGCGGTTCGCCCCCCTTGTTGACAGGTGTTGCATACTTTGCAGACCGATAGAGCCTCCGTTCCGATTGAATCGGAGCGGGGGCTCTATCCCTTTGTTCGGTCGCATTTTCGCGACGCAAACTGGTGTCCGCTTTGCTGGAAATGCTCTAGCGAAAGAACAGGCATTTTGTCAGGCGGCGGCGCCGAGCAGAAGTACGGCGTCGACAAGCAGGGATGTCGCAGCAAGCGCCCAATTCCAAACAATATAGCTGTCGTGAATGGCTATATCAGACATCGTGTAGCTCATCTGCGCGTCAGATTCGGCACCCCGATCTTGCGTTGAGCTCACATATCTCTGCTCGGCCCCGCCAAGCGAATGCCCGCCTTATCGAGCGATTGCGACCACTGCGTGGTCGAGGCTCATTCCACGGTGGCCGCTTCGCCCCGGACTGCCGACCTGCTCACCACTCCTCGGCTAAGCGACAGCCGTTCGCGCCGCTCTTCGGACGCGGCGCGAAATTGCCGTCACGGGCAAGCCGCAGCAAGACCGGCCAATACGCAGTTAGTATTGTGGCGTGAAGAACGCCCGGGCGCCCGCAGTGCTGTTCGGGTCATTTCCGCCGTAGGGATCCGAATTATCAGCGATAGCCGGCTTTTTTTTCTGGGGTTGCGCCGCGGCGGGAGCATTATTGGTCGCTGTGGAAGCGCCGGTCTGAACAGTCTGGTTCGCGACGGGAGCGTTACTGGTCGCGGCTACCGCTGTGGTAGCGCCGGCCTGAGCAGTCTGGGCCGCAACGGGGGTGCCGGACGCAGCCATCACGGCGGAGACGCCGGTCAGAAGGAGAGCTGCGCCAAGAACGGAACGCACGAGTGAGCTCATGATGATCTCCTCTAAGAGATTTCGATCTTTCGGTTCTTGGAAGCGATTTACTTCCGCAACTATGGCGTAGATGACAATTTTGTTGGTTTAAGGGCGATTTTTTGTTCATGGGTAGCGGAACAGTGGCAGCGATCCCCGCATCGTCTATCTGTCTGACGGCCGCGATGAAGAAGCACTTGCGGCCGCCCGAGCGCACTGGAAGGTGGCAATGGCAGGCGACCCATACGCCACCTTTTGGCCCAACTTCTCTGTCCTCCGGCAGGAGCCTTGAGAAACTTTGGAACAACGGATCGGATCGCGGTCCGCAATCATCCCACGAAATCATGGCCTGCCTGCCTCAGAGCGCCGAGAAACTCAAGGTGAGTTTGGCGCAGTCAGCGGTCAGCTTGTATTCGGGATGCGGGGCAACAGCACGGTGAACAGCCCAAGCAGTGGCAGGAAGGAGCACAGCCAGTAGACAAACTCAATTCCGTGCGCGTCGGCAAGGGTACCCAGAAGAGCGGCGCCCAATCCACCCGCGCCGAACGCAAAGCCGAAAAACAGGCCTCCGATCATGCCCACCCTTCCCGGCACCAATTGCTGGGCAAACACCACGATGGCCGGGAATGCGGACGCGAAGATGAGGCCGATCGCGACGCTGAGGACGCAGGTCCAGAAAAGGTCCGCGTAGGGAAGCAGCAACGCGAACGGGATGACGCCGAGGATCGAGAACCAGATGACGAAGCGCGCGCCGAAGCGGTCGCCGATCGGACCGCCGAGAAACGTGCCCAGCGCGGCGGCGCCAAGGAAGAGGAACAGCATGAATTGCGAGTCCTGCATCCCCATCGAAAAGCGCTCGATCACATAGAAGGTGAAGTAGCTGGCTATGCTGGCCATGTAGATGTTCTTGGTGGCGGTCAGCAGCACCAGAATGACGAGGGTCGAAGCGACCATTCCGCGCGGCAGCGGCAGGGCGCGGCTGGCGGCTGGCTTGCCGATGCTCTCCCGGTGGTGGCCGCCATACCACCGTCCGACCCAGGTCAAAACCACGACGCCGCACATTGCGAGTGCCGACAGCCAGGCCACGCTATGCTGCCCCAGCGGCAGCACGACGAACGCGGCGAGCAGCGGGCCGATGGCCGAACCGATGTTCCCGCCGACCTGGAAGAGCGACTGCGCAAGACCATGCCGGCCGCCGGACGCCAATCGCGCAACGCGGGAGGCTTCCGGATGGAATACGGCCGACCCCAGCCCGATCAGCCCGGAAGCCAGCACGAGAATCGCGAAGCTGTGGGCGTTCCCCAGCAGGATCAGGCCGAAAAAGGTACTGCCCATGCCGACGGGCAATGAAAACGGCATCGGCCAGCGGTCGGTCACGGTGCCCACAACGGGCTGCAGCAGCGAGGCCGTCACCTGAAAGGTCAGCGTGAGCAGGCCGATCTGGACGAAATCGAGAGCGTAGTTCTCTTTGAAGATCGGGTAGAGCGACGCCAGCAGGGATTGCATGATGTCGTTGAGCATATGACCGAGGCTGACGGCGATGACGATGGAGAGCGTTGTCTTGCCGAAACCAATCGGGATCGTGGACGAAGTGACTGTCATTCAGAACCTGGGCAGTTGGCGATTGCGGCGCAGAGTATCAAATACCGCCGGCGGATGCGCCTCTTCGATCGCCGGTCCGTATTTCAAGTGTCGCCCAGGCCCTGACCAGCGGCGCGGCAAAGACATTCGGGACTAAAAAATCAGAAGTAGTGGGTAAACCACTGGCGCTTATGAATTTCCAGCATCAAACCCGGTTGAGGAAATAGGGCGGCGGGGCTAGCATTCAAGATGGTGGGCGCGCTTTGGCCCCGCGGTCATAGACGTCGATTTCAAGATCGCACCTACGGCGGGCTCGCGCGATGGTGAGCGGTTGTACGTACATTCGGTTCGGTGAAAGTGGGGCGGCAGATGACGACGATCCGCGAGATGGCCGGGCAGCAGCGGCAGATGAAGCTCGGCACCTTCCTGGTCGAGTTTGCCACGCCGGGTATCGGCTACATCCTGAAGCAGGCAGGCTGCGACTTCGTGCTGTTCGACCTGGAGCACAGCGGCATCACGCTCGACCAGCTGAAGAGCGCGCTGCGCTACCTGGAGGCGGCGGACCTGCCGACCATCGTCGGCCTGCCGTCCAAGGACCCCTACCAGGTGTCTCTGGCCCTCGACATGGGCGCTCGCTCGATCATGTCGCCGATGGTCGAGACGGTGGAAGAGGTGCAGCAATATCTGGCCCGCGCGCGCTATGCGCCGGTCGGCCAGCGCGCTGTGGCGCTGCGGGTGGCGCACGACAAGTACAAGGCGCGCCCGTGTGCCGGATCTGCTGACCGAGACCAACGCGGAGATATTCTACTTCGCCAAGATCGAGACCGCGCTAGGCGCCGAGAATGTCGATGCCATTGCGGACGTGTCCGGCGTCGACGGGCTGTGGATCGGCCATGTCGACCTGACGGCGTCCCTCGGCTGTCCCGGCGACTTCGACGATCCGCGCTTCGTTCAGGCCGTCGATCGCATCGTCGCCGCCGCCAAGCGGACCGGCAAGCCCATAGGCCGCCTGGTTGGCTCGGTTGAGGAGGGCCTGCGCCTCCACCGCCAGGGTTTCGACTTCATCGGCTATTCCGGCGACGTGTGGATTCTGCAGGACGCGCTGGCTGCCGCGCTGGATGCGCTGCGGGCCGGAGGCAGCTGAAACTAAGGGAGAATACGGAGATCGAGCTGAGCGACCCTCGCGACTCCTTGGCGCAAGGACGCGTGACTCGCCAATGCGCTGCGCCCGAGCGTAACCGTTTGCGCACATCTTAAGCCTCGGGTACATTTTGATCGGGAAGCTGGCAAAGGCGGGGCATGTCGCATTATTTGGTGGGTATCGATGTCGGCGGCACCTTCACGGATTTCGTCGCCTATGACCGCGACGAGCGGCACGATCAGCGTCTGGAAGAACCTGACCACTCCCGGCGATCCGACGGACGGAATCCTCGAAGGGCTGCGCGCGCATCGGCGACCGCGCCGCCATAAGCCATGTGCGCCTCGGCACGACGGTCGCCACCAACGCCATCCTGGAACGCAAGGGCGCAAGGCGTCGCCTATCTGGCGACGCGCGGCTTCCGCGACGTGCCCTTCATCCAGCGCGGCAACCGCAAGACGCATTACGACATCACCTGGATCAAGCCGGAGCCGCTCGTCAAGCGCCGCAACTGCTACGAGCTCGACGAGCGCATCGATCGCGACGGCGTCGTGCTCGAGCCGCTCGACGAGGACGGGCTGCGCCGGATCGTGCGCCAGCTGAAGGCATCGGGCGAGATCGAGGCGATCGCCGTCTGCCTGCTGTTCTCCTTCATCGAGCCGAAGCACGAGCGGCGCGTCGACGGCGATCATCGCCGAAGAGCTGGCCGGAGGTGCCGGTCTCCATCTCCTACGACGTGCTGCCGCAGCTGGAAGGAGTATGAGCGCGCCTCGACCACCATCGCCGACGCCTATCTGAAGCCGATGGTCGGCCCGTATCTGGCGACCATGCAGCGGCGGCTGCGCGACGCCGGCTTCACCGGCAGCGCCGTCGTCATCAAGTCGAATGGCGGCGAGGAGACGCTGGAGGCGGCCGCCCGTTCGCCGATTCACCTGGCTGTGTCCGGCCCGACCGGCGGCGTCATCGGCGCGCCAGCACCTGGCGGCGCTCATCGGCATCGAGCGGCTGGTGACGCTCGACATGGGCGGCACCTCGACCGACTGCTCGACGGTGATCGACGGTCAGGGAGCATTCACCACCGACTTCGAGATCGAGTGGGGCCTGCCGATCCAGATGCCGATGATCGACATCCGCACCATCGGCGCCGGCGGCGGCTCGATCGCCTGGATCGACAAGGGCGGCATGCTGCGCGTCGGCCCGCAGAGCGCCGGCGCGATGCCGGGTCCGGCCTGCTACGGCCGCGGCGGCACCGCTGCGACTGTCGACCGACGCCAATGTCGTGCTCGGCCGCATCGACCCCGATTATCTTCCTCGGCGGCGCGATGAAGCTCGACGCGGCGGCGGCGAACGCGGCCGTCGAGCAGGTCGCCAAGGCCATCGGCAAGGGCGTCGACGAGACGGCGCTCGCCATCGTGCGCATCGCCAACAACAACATGGTCGGCGCCATCCGCGCGGTGCTGATCGAGCGCGGCCTCGACCCGCGCGACTTCACGCTGATGGCCTTCGGCGGCGCCGGACCGCCGCATGCTGGCCGACCTGATGGTCGAGGCCGGCATCCCGCGCGGCCTCGTGCCGAACCATCCGGGCCAGTTCTCCGCCTATGGCTTCGTCGTCACCGATGCGCGCGTCGACCGGCATCGCACGCTGCAGATGAGCTCGCGGCGCTTCGATCCGGCCCGCGCCGACGCCGTGTTCGCCGAGCTGTCCGCCCAGGTCCGCGACGACTTGGCGGCGCAGGGCCACCGCGAGGGGGTCAGCCTGACGAAGGCGCTGGAGATGCGCTATCTCGGCCAGAACTACGAGATGATCGTGCCGGTCGACTATCCGCGCCTCGACGACAGCGACCGCGCCGAAGCTGTGGCAAGACTTCCATGACCTCCACCAGGGCCGCTTCGGCTTCAACATGCCGGACAGCACCGTCGAGATCATCAACTTCATGATCACCGGCATCGCCGCGCGGGAAAAAGCGAAGCTGCCGGAGCTGGCGAAGGCGAGCGTGCCGCAGCCTCAGGCCGCCTCGCGCCGCCGGGTGGTGTTCGAAGGCGGCGGCGTCGAGGTGCCGGTCTATTTCCGCGACAAGCTGCTCGACGGCCACCGCATCGAGGGCCCCGCGATCGTCGAGGAGGCGGCCTCGGTGACGATCGTGCGGCCCGACCAGGGTTTGAGCGTCGACCGCTGGGGCAACCTGCAGATTGTGCAGGCATGATGCGCCATCTATCCAGCTATGGGGGCAGCGATCGCAGAGGAGACCACGCATGGACATGGTGACGATGACGATCCTGGAATCGACCATGGTGTCGATCTGCCGGGAGATGGGCATCACCCTGATGAAGACGTCATATTCGACGATCTTCAACGAAGGGCTGGATTTCACCTGCGCCTTCGCCAACGCGCGCGGGCGACTTGATCGCGGTCGCCGATTTCTGCCCGGCGCATGATCGGCGGCATGCCGCTGCTGATCCAGTCCTCGGTGCGCGAACTGGCCAATGATACGATCGAGGAGGGCGACGTCATCGTCCACAACGATCCCTATCGCGGCGGGCTGCACACGCCGGAGCACACCTTCTTCAAGCCGGTCTTCGTGGAAGGCGAGCTGATGGGCTACGCCGTCTCGATCGGGCATGTCTCGGAGATCGGCGGCATCGGTGCCCGGCAGCTTCTGCCAGCGAGGCGACGGAGATCTTTCACGAGGGCCTGCGCGTGCCGCCGGTGAAGATCAAGAAGCGCGGCGAGGACAATGACGAGGTCTGGAAGCTGCTGCTCGCCAACGTCCGCACGCCGCGCGAGAACTATGGCGACTTCCGCGCCCTGATCAGCGCCGTCGACCTCGGCGAGAGGCGCTTGATCGAGGTCATCCGGAAATACGGCAAGGAGACGTTCCGCCGCTGCTGCGAGGACCTGCTCGACTATTCCGAGAAGCGCATGCGCGCCGAGCTCGCGGCGTTCCCCGATGGCCACTACCATTTCGAAGATTGCATGGAAGACGACGGCATCGATGACCGTCCGTACAAGATCGTTGTCGCGACGCATATCCAGGGCGACGAGATCATCGTCGACTTCACCGGCTCGGACAAGCAGGCGCGCGGCGCCATCAATGCCACGCTGGGCGTCGACCCGGTCGGCCAGCTTCAACGCCATCCTGCACTGCACCGACCCATCGATCCCGAAGAACTCCGGGCTGCTTCCGGCCGATCAAGGTGATCGCACCGCCGGGCAGCGTGGTGAACGTCAACTTTCCGGCGCCTTGTGTCGGCGGCAACACCGAGACGCATCCGCGCATCGCCTACACCGTGATCGGCGCGCTGGCGCAGGCGAGGCCCGATCGCGGCATCGCTACGGACGCGGCGACGCACTGCAATTTCCTGTTCGGCGGCGTCGATGCGCGCAGCGGCGACTATTATGTCTGCTACGACTTTCTGGCGGCGGGCTGGGGCGGCCGGCCCTTCGCCGACGGCAACAACGCGGTCAACTGCATCAACGGCAATTGCCGCATGGTGCCCGACCGAGGTGTTCGAGGTGCGCTATCCCGTTCCTCGTCGAGGAGATGAGCCTGGTGCCGGACAGCGGCGGGCCCGGCCTCAACCGCGGCGGCCTCGGCGTAACCAAGCGCTACCTGGCGCGCGACAGCATCACCGTCAGCCTGATGAGCGACCGCCACAAGCTGGCGCCGTGGGGCCTGGAGGGCGGCGGCCCGGCCGGCAGGGCGAGCTGCACTATCCAGCGCGCGGGCCAGGAGGGCTGGGTCACCGCAATCGAGGACGGCCGCAAGCGCTCGACCAGCAAATTCGCGGGCCTGACCCTGGAAGCCGGCGACCGCATCCACCTGACGACCGGCGGCGGCGGCGGCTGGGGCGATCCGCACGAGCGAGACGCCGCCAAGGTGAACGAGGACGTTGCCGAGGGTTGGGTCAGCCCGGCGATCGCCGACACCGCCTATAAAGCCTAAGCATCATTGCGAAAAGTGGTCTTCCGGTTTTCGCAAGAAAATGATGCGCCAACAAGAATCTAAGCAGGTCTTTTGTTGGGTAACCAACGAAACCTGCTTAGACGAGGTCCGCATCATGCGCTTCGCTCACAAACGCTACTATGTCGAGCAGTACATCAAATGCGACTGCTGTGGCGTTCTGATCTACGACGCTGGCATCGAGGCCGCGGCGCCGGACGGCACCGCGCGCCTATTCTGCTCGGACTGGTGCCGCGACTGGACGGCACTGCGCGACAAGGGCGCCGAGCTACGTCTGCCACTGCCGCGCGAGGGCGGTTCCGCTTAGACCGGTGGCAGGCATCGCATCACGCCGGGTTACATTGATTGCATAGCAGCGTCGCCCCGACTCCGCGCGTTCGCAGCCTTGGGCCATAGCTTGGCCGCAGTCCTGCCTTTGCTTATCTAATCGAGAGCCGCCCGGCTTGGCTGTGACACATCAACAGTCCCGTGTGACGGATGACCGCAACAGACGAAGGAGACCGACAATGGAGATCAAACGCATAGGTTCGCTGCCGTCCGCAAAGGGGCCGGCGGAGTATTTTACCGGCACCGTGCGCATCAACTCCCGCTTTGGCGCGAGCGAACCGGGGCGCGCCGGCGGCGCCATTGTGACGTTTGAACCAGGTGCTCGCACGGCTTGGCATACTCATCCCTTTGGCCAGACGTTGATCGTCACCTCGGGCTTAGGCTGGGCGCAACGCGAGGGCGGGCCGGTTGAGGAAATCCGGCCGGGCGACATCGTCTGGTTCGAGCCGGGTGAGAAGCATTGGCATGGTGCATCGCCAACGACGGCCATGACGCACATTGCCATTGCGGAAGCGCTGAATGGCAAAGCCGTCGACTGGATGGAAAAGGTCAGCGACGAGCAATACCAGGCCGGATCAAGGGGCGCCTGACCATGCCGAGCGCTACCGATACTCATGGGAACCTAAGGTTCCGCCCGCTGTTGCTGCGGATGTCGGTGGAGCCGGCAGAGCGGGGGAGCGGCCAGTGAAGCGCGACGCAATCATCGACTGCCTGATCGTCGGCGGCGGGCCGGCCGGCCTTACAGCCGCAACCTATCTCGGCCGCTACCGGCGCAGCGTGATGCTGGTCGATGCAGGCGAGAGCCGGGCGGCGCTGATTCCCGAAAGCCATAATTATCCCGGTTATGCCGGCATAGCGGGCCGCGACCTGCTGAAGCTTCTGCGCCGTCAGGCCGGCGATTTCGGCGCCGAGCTTATCAACGGCCGGGTCGACGCGCTCGAGCCGGATGGCGATCAGCTCTTATTGGCCCGTTTAGGCGGCAGGACCGTGCGGGCGCGAAACGTGCTGCTGGCGACGGGTATCGTCGACAATGATCCTCCGCTTCCCGGCATCAGAATAGCGGTGCAGAAAGGCACGCTGCGCTACTGCCCGATTTGCGACGGCTATGAGGTGAGCGATCAGAGGATCGGCGTGTTTGGCCCGGTTCAGTCTGGCGGCAAGAAGGCGCTGTTTTTGCGGACGTATTCAGCGAAGGTGACACTCCTCCTCACCGAGGCGCCCACCGACGCCGATGGTGAAATGCTGCAAACGCTCGACGAATGCGGTGTGAATGTATCGTCCGCCTTGCGCTTCGATCTGGAGGAGCAGGGAACACAAATCGAGGCGCTGTTCACGGATGGCACCCGGCACGAATTCGACGTGATGTATCCGGCGCTTGGCTGCGAGGTGCGCTCCGGGCTGGCGACGGCGCTCGGGGCCACGACCGACGAGGCAGGCTGTCTGCTCGTCGACCCGCATCAACGCACCGCCGCGCCCGGTATTCTGGCGGCCGGCGACGTCGTCTCCGATCTGCATCAGTTGAGCGTCGCGGTCGGCCACGCCGCGATTGCAAGCACCGCGATCCACAACAGTCTGCCGCGCAATTTTCGCTGAGGCGGCGCCTTTTAGGTCATACAGACAGCTTCGATGTTGTTGCCGTCCGGATCGGTCAGAAACGCCGCATAATAGGTCGGGCTGTAATCCTTCCTGACGCCGGGTTTGCCGTTGTCGCGGCCGCCGGCGGCTTTTCCTCCGCGGTGGAAGCGGTCGACCGCCTCGCGCTCGCCGGCTCGAAACGCGACATGCGCTCCGCCCGATGCCTTCCCGGCATAGAGGTAGAAGGAACTGCCGTCCTCCGCTGAAAAGCTCGCGCTCGTCTCGTCGCTCGATCCCGCTTCATAGCCGAGCGGCGCCAGCGCGGCTTTGTAGAATTTGATGCTTGCGTCCAGGTCTTTGACCTTCAATCCGACGTGGTCGTACATGCGAACCTCCTTTGCGTTCGCATCATCATAGGAGGGGCGCGGCGAGCCGATCTTGGAAAATCTTGCGGTCTCCCTTGGCGAGGCCGCGAAATCGGCTCGGCGAAACGCCGGCAGCCAATCCGAATGTGCGCACGAAATTCGACAAATCGTTGAAGCCCACATCGAGGGCAATTTCGGTGATCGAGCGGTTTTCCTCCGCCAGCAGCGCCGCCGCCCGCTTGAGACGCGTGCGGACGAGATATTGATGCGGTGTCAGGCCCAGAACCTTGGCGAATAGCCGCAGGAAGTGGAAGGCGCTGAGGCCCGCGACTGCCGCGGCGTCTTCAAGGCTGATCGGTTCGCCCGCATTTGCATCGATCCAGAGCGCGGCTTCCACGGCGCGCCGCCGGTCACGCGCGGTGGCATGGACGCGCTTATCGCTGGCGCCTGAGGCGATCCGCAAAAAGCGGAGCGCCAGGAGAATGCCGGCTTCGTCGACGCCGATATCGTTCGCGCCCTCGCCCGCGCCTTGCGCCAATTCGCCCAGCACCATCAATTCGGCGATGGGCGGCAGCGCTCCGCTTTCCCAAACCGCGCCGCCAGGGGTGATGTCATCGACAAAATCGTCCGCGAACTGGAACGACAGGCACTCGTCGCCGCAGGCATGATGCTCATGCGTGCACATATATTCGTCGTTGGGACGGCCGATCAGGACCGACCCGGCCACGAGTTCATGGAATTGGCCCCGCGTCCAGCAGCCGAAACTGCCCTTGCGTACGTAGGACAGTGAGTAGGCTGCATGATGCTCGGTGAATGGCGGCGCATCCGGCCCGGCGCTGCACCGGTAATCGAACACGGTCATCGACGGGACCCGCAAGGATGTCTTTCGCCTCAAGCATCCTGTGAATTTAGGTTGCAGGACGCAGCGCGGCAAGGATGCGGCTCGATTCCCATCGGCGCATCTACTCCGGGCGGCGGGCCGCAAACACGGCGTGCTCCGCCTCGTCGGGATCTTCGACTGTCAGCCGGAGCGGCGTCAAGCCGGCAGCGCCGATCAGATCGAGCCAGGTACGCCGCGGGAACACACCGAGCCGATGGGTGTCCAACTCGGCGCGGGGCGGCTTTCCCGGCTCCCGCAGCAGAAAAACATAATCGACATCGTAGCTGTGGCCATCTTCGTTGATGCCGTGCGTCCATTCCAGATAGCGGGCGCCGCGCCCGTCCGCGCCATCGACGCCGCCATAGTCGGTCCCTGCCCTCAATTGCTCCGTGACGGCATCCGGGATGAAGACGGCTAAACCGCCTGGCCTCAGATGTACGGCCGCCGTCATGATCGCGGCGCCGAGATCGGCTTCGCTTGTCATATAGCCGATCGCATCGTGAGCGAGCACGACATCGAATTCCCGGCCGAGCCGGAGGCTGCGCATATCGGCCGCAATATGCTCGGCCTCCTGGTTGATCCCACGGCTCAGCTTGAGCATATCCTCGGACAAATCGGTGAGCGTACAGGCAAAACGCTGCGTCAGATGCGATGCGAGATTGCCGCCGCCCGAGCCCAGTTCCAGGAGAGTCTTCGCGGTGCCGATATCCGCCGCGTCAACCAGACGCAGGAAATGGTCCGCCTCGTCGACATATTCGCTGGGATGTGTAATGAGGTGGAACCAGGGTGCAAGATCGCGATATAGTCGCATTTGGTTACATTTATGTCGGAATGATAGGACGTAATCCGCCCCTTCACGCGAGATTGCGTTGACAGTTCACGCTGCGCGAAGGAAACGATTTATAACGTAGAATAGCGTATGCCTTAAGGAATGCTTGTTTTGCCACCAGTTCGCATTTGCTCTCCCTTCTTGCGTTCAAGACGCACCATGGCCGGTTGGATAGCTGTCAGCGTCCTCATGCTGGCGTTCGCGCCCGCGGCCTTGGCGCAGCAGGCAGCCGCTCCGCCAGCCGTGCCGGTCGAGGCCGCCAAGGTTGAGACCGGTCCCATGTCGGAGCGCATTACGGCGCTCGGCAGCCTGCGTTCCGATCGAGTCCGTGATCGTCCGTTCCGAAGTCGCGGGGCGGGTCGTGGAGATCGGTTTTGAGGAAGGCCGTCCCGTCGAAAAGGGCATCGTGCTGCTGAAACTGGACAATTCGCTGAACCGGGCCGAAGTTGCCGACGCTGAGGCGCGGCTTGAACTCGCCAAGCGCAATTTCTCCCGTACGGAGGAGCTATTCGGCAATCAGGTCGCGACCGCCCGCTCGCGCGACGAAGCCCGTTCCAGCCTGGATGTCAGCACCGCGACGCTGGACCTGGCCAAGGTCCGGCTGGATAAGACCCGGCTTACTGCGCCCTTCGCCGGCATCGTCGGTCTGCGCCTCGTGAGTATCGGCGACTACATCACGGTGGGCCAACCCCTTTTCAATCTGGAGGATCTCGATCCGATCAAGGTCGATTTCCGCGTCGCGGAACGCTATCTGTCAGCCGTCAGGCCCGGTCAGGCGATCGAGATCAACGTCGATGCCTATCCGGGACGCGTCTTTAAAGGCGAGGTGTTCGCCATCGACCCGCGCGTCGACGCGTCGGGACGAAGCGTGGTGATCCGCGCGCGCATCGGCAATGAAGAGAAACTGCTCAGACCTGGCCTTTTTGCCCGCGTGACGCTGATCCTCGAGCTCAAGCCGGATGCCCTTACCGTTCCCGAACAGGCGTTGATGCCACGCGGCGACGACCAGTTCGTCTATAAGGTCATCGACGGCAAGGTGAAACAGACGAAGGTGACGATCGGCACGCGCCGCGACGGGCGGGTCGAAATCGTCGACGGGCTCGGGCGCGAGGATGTGGTCGTCACCGCCGGACAGCAAAAGATCCGCGACGGCGGGGCCGTGCAGGTGCAAGACGAAGCCAGGGGCGGCGATAACGGCAGCACCGGCAAGGGAGCCTGAGTTAAGTGATCATCTCCGATGTCTCGATCCGGCGGCCGGTCTTCGCGACGGTGATGAGCCTCGTGCTGGCGTTGCTGGGCCTTGTCTCCTATCAGCGGCTCACCGTTCGCGAATATCCCAACATCGACCCGCCCGTGGTCACCGTGAACACCACCTATAAGGGCGCGGGCGCCGCGATCATGGAATCGCAGGTCACGCAGGTGCTGGAGGACTCGCTGTCGGGCATCGAGGGGATCGATTTCATCACCTCGATCAACCGGCAGGAAAACAGCCAGATCTCCATCCGCTTCAAGCTCAATCGCGATCCGGATTCCGCCGCCGCCGACGTGCGCGACCGGGTCGGGCGGGTGCGTGGCCGTCTGCCCGACGAGATCGACGAACCGGTCATTCAGAAAGTCGAGGCCGACGCTCAGCCGATCATCTATCTCGCTTTTTTCAGCGACCGCCATTCGCCTCTGGAAATTACCGATTACGCCGACCGCTTCGTGAAGGACAAGCTGCAGACGCTCCCCGGCGTGGCCGAGGTGCGGATTTTCGGCGAGCGGCGCTATTCGATGCGCCTCTGGCTCGATCCGGAGCGCTTAGCTGCCTATAATCTGACGCCGCAGGATGTCGAGGACGCGCTGCGCCGCCAGAATGTCGAGGTCCCGGCCGGCCGCGTCGAGAGTGTGCAGCGTGAATTCACGGTGCTGTCGGAAACCGACATGCGCACCGCCCAGCAATTCAACAATATCGTGGTGAAGGAGGCGAACGGCTATCTGGTCCGCATGTCGGACGTGGGCAAGGCCGAGATCGGGGCGCTCGACGAACGCCTCAATGTGCGTTTCAACGGCAAAAACGCGATTGCGATGGGCGTCGTCAAGCAGGCGACCGCCAATCCGCTCGACGTCTCGAACGCGGTGCGCGGTGAACTGCCCGCCATCATGAGTTCGGTTCCCGAGGGGATGAAGGTCGAGGTCGCGCACGATAAATCCGTCTTCATCGATAAATCGGTGAAGAATGTTTACAAGACCATCAGCGAAGCCGTCGTGCTGGTGGTGCTGATCATCTTCATCTTCCTGCGCTCGCTCAGGGCGACGATCATTCCGCTGGTGACGATACCGGTGTCGCTGATCGGCGCCTTTGCGCTGATGTTCGCGCTCAACTTCTCCATCAATACGCTCACGCTTCTTTCCCTGGTTTTGGCCATCGGGCTCGTGGTGGACGATGCCATCGTCATGCTGGAGAACATTTTCCGCCATGTGGAGGAGGGCAAGACGCCGAAGCAGGCCGCCTTCATCGGCAGCCGCGAGATCGGCTTTGCGGTCATCGCGATGACGCTGACGCTCGTCGCGGTCTATGTGCCGATCGGCTTCATGGCGGGTTCGACCGGCCGGCTGTTCACGGAATTCGCCTGGACGCTCGCCGGCGCGGTGCTGGTCTCCGGCTTCGTCGCGCTCACCCTGACGCCGATGATGTGTTCAAAGCTGCTGAAGTCCGATGTGAAGCACGGCCGTCTCTATATGGCCATCGAATGGTTTCTGCGCGGCCTGATCAACGGCTACCGCGCTACCCTGCGCCTGTCGATGAAAGTGCGCCCGCTGGTGCTGCTGATCGGTCTCGCTGTCGCCGGGTCGAGCTATTTCATTTTCAACCTGCTGAAATCCGAGCTGGCGCCCTACGAGGATCAGGGCACCGTGGTCACCATTTTCCTGGCTCCGGAAGGCTCGACCATCGACTACACCGATAAATATGCCAAGCAGCTCGAAGCGATCTTCGCCGATACAAAGGATGTCGACCGTTATTTCGTCGTCTCCGGCAGTCCGGTCGTGTCGCAGGGCATCGGCTTCGTCAAAACGACGCCCTGGAGCGAGCGCACCCGCAGCCAGCAGGCCATCGCCGAGGAATTGCGCCCCAAACTGTTCGCCGTGCCCGGCATCATGGCATTCCCCGGCAATCCGCCGCCGCTCGGGCAGAGCGTGCGCGACAAGCCGATCGCCTTCGTGGTCCAGACGACGCTGTCCTATGACAAGTTGCAGGAACTGGTCGATGCCATGATGGCGAAGGCCCAGCAAAATCCCAACTTCACCAATCTGGACACCGACCTGAAGCTCAACACGCCGCAGCTCAATATCACCGTCGACCGCGAGAAGGCCGCCGATCTCGGCATCCAGGTCGAGACGCTGGGACGAACGCTGGAAACCTTGCTCGGCGGGCGGCAGGTGACCCGCTTCAAGCGAGAGGGCGAGCAGTATGATGTGATCGTGCAGGTGGCCAATGTCGACCGCCGTAATCCGGAGGATCTGCGCCGCATCTATGTTCGCGGCTCGCGCGGCGACGTGATCCCGCTCTCCAATCTCATCCAGGTCCGCGAGACCGTGGCGCCGAAGGAGCTGAACCACTTCAACCAGCTGCGCTCTGCGACCATCAGCGCGCATCTGGTGCCCGGCTATACGATCGGCGAGGGCCTCGATTTCATGGACAAGGCCGCCGACGAGATTCTCAAGGGCAAGGCGCAGACCGACTATGCCGGCCAGTCGCGCGAATTCAAGGAATCCACCTCCGACATCTATTTCACCTTCCTTCTGGCGCTTGCATTCATCTATCTCGTGCTGTCGGCGCAGTTCGAGAGCTTCCGCGATCCGCTGATCATCATGCTGACCGTGCCGCTCTCGATGACCGGCGCGCTGCTCGCGCTTTGGTGGAGCGGCGGTACGCTCAACATCTACAGCCAGGTGGGGCTGGTGACGCTGATCGGCCTGATCACCAAGCACGGCATTCTGATCGTGGAATTTTCCAACCAGCTGCGCGCCACCGGCAAGCCGACAATTGACGCGGTCGTCGAATCCGCGGGATTGCGGCTGCGGCCGATCCTGATGACCACTGGTGCGATGGTGCTCGGCGCAGTGCCGCTGGCGCTCGCAACCGGCGCGGGCGCGGAAAGCCGCCAGGATATCGGCTGGGTGATCGTCGGCGGGCTGCTGGTGGGCACCTTTTTCACCCTGTTCGTCATCCCGGTGGTCTACACCTACCTCGCCGGCCCGGTGAACCTGGAAGCGCATCAGCCGCTCGAAGAGCATGCAGCGCCACCAGCCTACGGTGCGGCGCCAGCCGAATGATGTGCACCCAGAGTATCCAGCAAAGTGGATACCGGTTTGCGCCGTGAAAATGCGACAAAACAAAGAGCTAGAGCGGACCCGTTCCGATTCAATCGGAACGGAGATCGGCTCTAGGTGTGACGCATAGGGCTGAGCGCCGCCCCAAATAGCTGCCGTCCAGCACCAGTCATGCTGGACAGAAATCCAACCTTGTCAGCGCGTGATGAGGCCCTGACTAATGTCCACCTTCGAGTTGCTGACCGTGTACTGTTGAACAATCTTGCTCTTGTTGAACAGTATAACGATCGACTTTTTATCCCCCTCAGCGCCACTATGGATCAGATTGACGTAAGGGATGAAATTCGTCGGCTTTGGCTCCAGCCTGGAGAATTCATATTCCCAGGATTCATTGCCGCTGTCGGTGAAGGACGTTTTGATCGGATCGCCGTAAAGCTTGCGGACGTCTGCCTGTGTCGTTTGTCCCTTGACCAATTGAGCAGAAACGCTTTCTTGCGTTGCATCGGCAATGCGCTCATTGCCCACGCTGGCGCAGCCCGCCGCTGCCAGACTTACCCATAAGACTGACACTGTAGTAAAAATGTAACGCATGCCCCCCATCCCCGGTAATTATGCGAAATATTCTGCCGCCCAGACCTCAATGGTCTGGAATGACGAGACGCACCATTGAGCTGGGGCGCCCGCAATGTATCCGCGGCGGCGCTCATATACTGCCTAAACCGGGCCACAGGGAAGATTATTCTCTATGTTATAACATGAATTGCAGAACATATTTCCATAATACTTCATTGCTCTATCCATCCAAAGCTATCGCTAGCACGATGTCTTGGCTTACGAACCGCGAAGGTGCACGCTCGGGATGCCCCCCATCGATGGCTTCTACAACCACTCCGGCGTGCTATTCAGCAGTCCTTACAGTTCGAAAGACCGGTGATAACTGACGAAAATCCCCTCCGCTAAAGTAAGCCAAGTCCATTCAATTGCTGGCGTTTCGGCTGGTGACATGCGACTTTAGTCGCGTAAGCATGTCACAAAACAATGGGAGCAGAAACGCATGAGAGTTCCATTACTCGCCGGCGCGGTCCTCGTTGCCTTCATGGGCTCGGCATTGGCGCAGGCGCTACCGGGGCCGTCGAGCGACAAGCCGCTCGAAGAAAAATGGGCGCCATCCAAATGGGGGGCCACCGACAGGGCCGGCTCGGCCAATCACACCAAGAACCCGGAGAATATCAAGCGGGCACTCGGCACCGTGAAGCAGTTCAAATCGCTGACGGTCGGCAAATACTATCATCGCGAGATGGTCACTTTCGGCGCCCGCGGATGGAATTTGTCAATTCCTGGAACACCAACCGGAGGCCCGTTCGGCAAGAACGGGATGGTCTATCACGACGAGATGGTGACCGCCGAAATCGGCCAGATAGGCACCCAGTTCGACGGCCCCGGCCATATCGGGGTGAACACCTCCAAGGGCATATTCATGTACAATGGCAGCATGTACCCGCAATCCTATGAGCACGGTGCGGGCGGGCGCGTGCTCGGCATGGGCCCGAACGGGGTGGAAAATGTCGGCGAACTGGGCTTCGTCTGCCGCCTGGTCGTGCTCGACGCGGTAGCTTACCGCAAATCGCAAGGCAAGATCCCCGCGGATGCCGAGATGCTGCCGATCCCGAAGGCGGCCGGCGAAGCGGGCATCATCACGGCTGACGACGTGCAGGCCATCGTGAAGGCGCAAGGGCTCGGCGAGATCGCCGCCGGGGACTGCGTGGCGCTTCATACCGGCCAGGGCAATAGCTGGAGCAATGACCGCTACAAGACC
Organism: uncultured Alphaproteobacteria bacterium; assembly: GCA_963842775.1. GTDB lineage: Bacteria > Pseudomonadota > Alphaproteobacteria > Rhizobiales > Rhodomicrobiaceae > R-RK-3. Next base: position 109,836 of record CAWJHQ010000006.1, read on the forward strand.
ATGACGTCCGAACAGCGCAGGGCCGCGAAAGCTCTGTTTGATCAAGGCGAACCGGGCTTCGGCGTAAGCGCCTGCCGTTATTTCGGCGAGCGCAACATCGCGCTTACCATGGGCGACACCTCAGCCAATGACTCACAGCCGGCGGGGGAGGATGGCGTGGATTTCGCTGTTCCGTGCCATACCGAGAAGCCAGACTCGGCTTGGTCTCTGGAACCTGGAGAACATCGACACCAAGTCGCTCGTCGACGCCAAGGTGCTGGAAGGCGCCTTCATCTGGGCGCCGCTGAAGATGATCGGCGCGACCGGCTCGCCAGGCAACCCGATCGTGCTGTACTGAGCCTGTCGGGAGATCCGAGACACAAATCGAGGCGGCGCCCCAGCGGCGCCGCTGTCATTTTCCGCCCGTCGGTTGCCGCCGAGCGGGCCCAGCCCGACCTACTGGCATGAGCGCAATAATTCCGCGAACGCCTCCGAAAAGCCCGCGAGCGGATAGCGGTCCTCCCGGCGGGTGCCGTCCCCGTCGACCCACTTCACGGTCATGATCTTGCCCGTCCGCATGGCTTGCACCCGGTCGAGGCGATCAAGCTAATCGCGGCTGTAGATACGCAGCATCGCAGCGCAAACGGACTTGCGTCAGGCCGATCCACGAGGTTTGCGGGGTCAGTCCCGGGAACGCAACGTCGCCTGGAAACATTCACCCTCAAAATCATTCTTCATCAAACGCACCCTGAGCAGCAGCGTTGCCGCGGCATCGACGATCGAGGTTTTGGAATGTCAGGAACGGACCGGGAATCTCCTCGCAGCGAAAACCAAACTCATCGGAACCGGCAGGAGCCTTTCGAGCAGCGGCGTGAAGCATGGGCGTCAATCGTCAGCGGCATCAGGCAGCTTTTCGCCGCGACGGCTGCCGATCTCGCCCGCCTCGCGCCAAGGCTGGTCCCATCCGGACGCACGATCCTGTTCCTGATCAAAGCGGGTGCTATCGGGGCCGTCCTCACCTTCATGGTCGCAGCCGCCACGATGCTCTGGGCATTGCAAGGGGCGAGGGTGGAAGGGCTGGCAGCCGTAAGCGGTCCGTCGCTGCTGGTGGAAGCCGCGAACGGAGAGCCGCTGGGCCGGGTGGGTCCGCTCGGTGACGCGCTGCGGCGTCAGGACTTCCCCGACACCCTCGTCAACGCCGTTCTCAGCATCGAGGATCGCCGGTTCTACAGCCATCGCGGCGTTGATATGCGCGGGATCGCACGGGCCATGTATGCGAATTGGACGGCCGGAAACATTGTCGAAGGCGGCAGCACGATTACCCAGCAGCTCGCCAAGCTGCAGATCGTCGGCTCCGAGCGCAGCTTCACCCGCAAGCTTCGCGAGGCTTGCACGGCGATCTGGCTGGAGCGCCGCCTCGGCAAGGAAGAAATCCTCACGCGATATCTCAATACCGTCTATCTGGGCGCCGGCATGCATGGATGTCTGCCGCGGCCCGCATGTATTTCGACAAGAACGTCTCCGAGTTGACGCTGCCAGAAGCCGCGCTGCTTGCCGGCTTGATCCAGGCCCCTTCCAAATACAATCCGGTTCGGGATCTTGCGGCGGCGCAGCGCCGGGCCGCGACGGTCATCGATGCGATGCTGGAGACCGGGGTGATCGACAGGGCGGCGGCGGAAGCAGCCAAGGCTCAGCCGGCGGTGTTGAAGCTCTCGCCCAGAACGGTGCGCGCCGGCACCTGGTTTGCCGATTGGGTCGCGAAATACGAGGTTCCCAAGATTGCCGGTTCGCGGCACAAGAGCCCTGCGCATCCGCACGACCTTGCAGCCGCAATTGCAGAAACTGGCGGAGCAGGTGGTGAACGAAGCATTGGCGAATCCGGAGGGCGGGCGCGGCGCCGGCCAGGCGGCGCTTGTCGCGATGCGGCCGGACGGCTCGGTGGTCGCGATGGTCGGCGGGCGCAATTACGCGGAAAGCGAGTTCAACCGCGCTGCCGACGCACAGCGCCAGCCAGGATCGACATTCAAATTATTCGTCTACTATGCGGCCTTGCGCAAAGGCTACTCGCCCGAGGACACGATCGACGCCTCGCCGGTGGAGGTGGGCGCGTGGGAGCCGGAGAATTACGGCGGCCAGGAATATGGACGCATGGCGCTGTCGCAGGCATTTGCCAAGTCGATCAATTCCGCCGCCATCCGGCTCGGGCAAACCGTAGGGCTCGATGAGGTCGTTGCCGCCGCGCGGGAACTCGGCCTGGACGCTCCGCTTACGAAGGTGCCCAGCATGGTCCTGGGTACGAGCGAGGTGAGCCTGCTCGACCTTACGGGAGCCTTTGCCTCGGTTCGGGCCGCGCGTCCGAGGCTCGAACCCTGGGGCATAGCCGCCTTCGGCCCGGAGGGCAGCGGGCTCAGGTCGCTCGGACCGCCGACCATGTCCACGCAGGAATTGCCTTATCACCAGGAGCTGACCCAGCTATTGCAGGATGTCGTCGAACGGGGAACCGGACGCGCCGCCAGCCTGGACGATGGCCAGGCCGCCGGGAAAACGGGCACCAGCCAGGACTATCGCGACGCCTGGTTCGTCGGATTCAATCAGGCCCTGGTGGTGGGGGTGTGGGTCGGAAATGATGACCGCACCCCGATGGAGGGCGTGACGGGAGGTTCATTGCCGGCTCAGATCTGGAAGCGCTTCGTCAGCGCCGCGACGCCGCTGGTCGATCAGCCGGATACCTCCTGCTGCGGCCGCGAACAATCCGGCGGGGGCTGCGAGCAACCCTGCTGCCGCAGCGAACAATCCTGCCGAGGCTGCGAACAGTCCGGCGGGGGCTGCGAATCTTCCCGTCACAGCGTCAATCCCGAAGCCAGCTTCGCCGGTGACTGGAAATCGGGCCCAATGCGATCAGAATGCATGTGCGGCCCAATATTCCTCGTTCGACCCATCCAATTGCACGTACCAGCCCTATGATGGAGGTCCGCGCAAGCTCTGCGAGAAGGGGGCTCCCGAGAGGGGCCTCACAAGCGGCAGCGGCGGACACGCTGGCGGCCTCGGCTCGCGGCCGCTGTGATCGTGACCGCTGCGCCCGGCAGTATCGATCCTTCGACGCTTCGACATGCACATACCAGCCTTACGACGGAGGTCCACGCCAGCAATGTGACCTAGGCGAGTAGACAGATTGGCAACTGCCAGCCGCCCGGCTTCGCCGCGCATCAGGGCCGATCTTCTACCGCCATCGCTGCCCGTCAGCGATCCTGTCTTGGCGGATCCGGCTTCGCTATGCCGAAATGGCGAAACTTTGCCTGTCGGGTGGGCTGTCTTCCAGGGCGCGCGTGGTGGATATGCTCATCACACGGTGGATCTCATTGACCAGCGCGGCCTGCTCGATCGGCTTGGATGCATAGCCGGTCATGCCGATCGCCAGCAGGCGCTCGCGATCGCCGCTCATCGCATCGGCGGTCAGTGCTATGACGGGAATATTGCGCCACGGCGCATCGGCCGCGCGGATGTGCCTGATCGCTTCCGTGCCGTCCATGACCGGCATGTGCACGTCGAGCAGCACAAGATCGAAAAGCTGTTCGGCGAGGAGGTCGAGCGCCTCCTTGCCGTTCGTCGCTTCGGTCACGATAACCCCGGTCGGGGCAAGCAGCAGGCGCGCAACGCTGCGGTTGATCGTATTGTCGTCGACCAGCAGCAGCCGCAGCCCGTGGAATGTCGCGCTGCCGGGGCGTTTTTCCTGTATCCATGCCGGCCCCGTGCTCCGCGCCGAGCCGGCCGACGCCTGGAAGGTGAAGCGGAATGTGCTGCCCTCGCCCTGCACGCTTGCGACGGTCGCGTCGCCGCCCATCAGCCGGGCCAGCTTCCTGGTGATGGCAAGGCCGAGGCCGGTGCCGCCATATTTGCGTGTCGTCGAGGCGTCGGCCTGGGAGAATTCGGAAAACAACTGGCCCGCCGCCTCCTCGCTGATGCCGATCCCGGTATCGATCACGTCGACAAGGATCAGATATTCGTCTTCGCCAAGGATTTCATGGGTGACGGAAATCGTCACGCTGCCGCTATTGGTGAACTTGATCGCGTTCGACACCATGTTCGAGACGCATTGGCGCACGCGGATATGATCGAATTTGATGTCATCCGGCACCGCCTCGCCGATCTCGACATGCAGCCCGATATGCTTTTCCTGCGCCCGCCCCAGGAACAGCTTCTGCACATAGTGGAAATTATCCCGCAGATTGCCGTCCGTCGGCTCGATATTCAGCTTTCCGGCCTCGATCTTCGACAGATCGAGCACGTCGTTGAGCAAGGCCATCAGCGTCTTGCCCGACTCCAGGATGGTCTGAACCCCATCGAGCTGCGATGGGCTGAGCTGCTCATGCTCGAGCACCTGCGCCATGCCCAATATGCCGTTGAGCGGCGTGCGGATCTCATGGCTCATATTCGCCAGGAACGAGGATTTCGCCTCGCTCGACGCCTCGGCGGCCACCACTGCGCGGCGCAGTTCCCCTTGCGTCGCATGCAGCCGCTCCAGCATCAGCCGGTTCTGTTCCTCTGCCCGGCGGCGCGGCGTGATGTCTTCATGCACCGCGACCCATCCGCCCCCCTTCAACGGCTGCACCCTGATGCTGAGACACCGCCCATCGCGCAGTTCCCGCAGCACCGTGCCGGCCTCCCTGCCGTCGAAGAGCTGCTGAGTGAAAAGATCCTCCGAATTGCCGCCGAGGGATATGCCTGACTCAAGTTCGCGGTCGTGAATGGCGCCGTATGCCGTGCCTGGGGCGGTCAGTTCCGGTCCGAGAGCGTATATTTCCGCAAATTTCTTATTGCAGACGATGAGCTTCCCTTCGACATCGAACATCGACAAGCCGACGGGCATGTTGGAAATGGCGGCGTCGAGCCTTTGGCGCTCGATCTCCGCGACATCGGCCAGTTCGCGGCTGCGAATGACGCTGTCCCGATAGGCGTTCGCAGCATTGGCGAGGATGCCGATTTCGTCGCGGCGGCCACCATAATTGGGAATGATGGCTTCTTCCTTGCCGGCGGTCAGCTGCAGCATCGACTCGCTTACGCGCAGCAGAGGCGTGCTGATATGCATCGATATCCACGCGATCGCAATGCTGGTGACGAAAACGGCAAGAAGCACGGCCCCCAATGTCAGCAAGCGCGCCCGTTCATAGACTGTGCGAACCTCACGCTCAGCTTTGGCTGTCTCCTGTTCGACAAATGCAGAGAGACGGTCGAGGCTTTGGATGGCCATGTCAAACGAGCGCAACGATACGGTCGCGAAATGATTGTGGGCAGCGGAGAGTTCGCCTCCATCGAGCTTCTCGATGACCTGCTCGAGCGAATTCTCGTACTTGCCCCGCTCCAGTTGAAAGGCCGCGAAAAGCAGCCGCTCGGGCGTTTCCCGTAAATTCGCGAAATATCGGGCTTCGGCGTCGCTCGCGTCGGCGCTGGCAGTGCGCATTGCCATGCCGATGGTCGCCAGCTGCCGGAAGTCCGTTGTTTCAATACGCCGTTTCGCGAGCAGGCTATGCGAGGTCATCGAACGTTTGATCGCGCCCAGAACCTCCAGCTTAGGAAGCCATGTACCGCGAATATCCGTGGCCACGCCACTGACCGTGTTCAATTGTTGAAAGCTGAACAGGCCCAAGCCGACAACCAGCATCAGCGCCGCGCTGAGGGCGAGGCCAAGTTTCGTCCGGATACTGGCCTGCCAAATGAACACTCCTCACCTCGATACAGGTTTGCCTAGAGCAGACATTCCTTCGGTTGCCCAATCGAATGTCTGCTTAGAGTCGTTTGTTTTCGCAGCAGTTCTTTTCCGCAAAACTTTCGGGAAGCGCACTTTTGCGCGGCCACACTGCGTTCATGCATCAGCGCCCTCGCCCTTTGGCCCGATGTCGTCATGCGCGGGAGGCGCCCATCGACCAAGGTTCGACCGCTATTTAAGCGCGCTGAAATGCCGCCAGATGGCGTAGTTTTCCCGGAATTCCGCATAGGATTTGTAGATCCGGGCAAAGTTGGGGTTCGCCTCGGATTCCTCCTTCACGACGGCCAGCCAGGCATCTTCAAACGAAACGAGAATCTCGGGCGGCCAACGCTTCAGATGCACCCCTTCCGCCTGGAGCCGCTTCATTGCTTCCCATTGGATCGCTTCACCCGTCGCCATCATCCGGCGCATCATGTCTCCGCATGCGACCTCGATGATTGCCTGATGCTGCTGTGAAAGGCCGTCCCACACGGATTTGTTCACGTAGAGATCGAACAGGGTTGCTTGCTGATGCCAGCCTGGAAAGTAGTAATATTTGGCGAGCTTGAAGAGCCCCAGCGGCTGGTCCATCGCAGGCAGTGAAAACTCGGCGGCATCGAGCCTGCCCGACTCCATGGCGGCAAGGATTTCGCCCGGCGCAAGCTGCTCCGTGATAACCCCGTGTTTTTGCATGACGCGCGCGCCGAGCCCGAAAAAGCGCATACGCAGCCCCTTGAGGTCGGCTGTCGACTTGATTTCCTTGCGGAACCATCCCGACGCCTCCGGGGGGATCATGCCGCATGGGATATTATGCAGGCCCTGCGCGTGGAACATCTCGCGGGCCAATTCCAGGCCGCCGCCATTGAAGAGCCAGGCCATATATTCGCCCATGGCCGGACCAAAAGGCACGGTGGAGAACAGATTGAAAGCGCTGTCGCTTTTCGCAAACCACCCCGCGCCTGCCCATGCTGCGGCCACACGTCCCTCGGAAACGGCCTTTACAGTATCGGCGGCGGGTACAAGCGCATTTGGCTCCCGGAATGTGAGCTCCAGCGTGCCCGCGGATGTGCGGCTCACCTCGGTGGGAAGGTCGCGATAAACATCGCCCAGAACAGGCATCTTGCTGGGGAACGTGCTTGCAACGTCAATGTGGATGGGGTCTCCGGCAACGGCAGAAAGTGGCGCCGCAGCCAAAGCAAATGCTATGTATAAGCTTACGCGCTTCATGCCAATTCCCAACCGAAAAAGAGTTCAATAGGCGAAATACACACGCAATCGTAATATTATTACCGTTGGGTTTAGGATAGGTTCATTCGCCGAACGCAATTGATCCTATCATTGCGTTGTTTGCAGTTACGATGTCGCAATGCTCTGGCGCGGAATTGAGTGAACACAGCCTGGCGCTCTGCTGAATAGCCGTGATCCGTTCGGTGCTGGCGGACGGTCGCGAGCCGCAAGCCGTTGCCCCAACCGCATATTGCTGTTGCAGCCATGTTAACGAACGCTTGCGCTCCTCCCGCATGTCTCGCAGAATGGCCTCCGTAAATCGTTTTACGGCGGCACTGATCGAAGTGACGTCGTGCGTCGTGGGTGCGTGATGATCATGCGTGCGGTTCCGACCGTCCGGGACGTGGCCCGCCTCGCCGGTGTTTCTCCGGCGACGGTGTCGAACGTTCTCGGTCAGCGGAAGTCGGTCGATCCGGCGCTGGCGGAGCGCGTCCGGCGCGCGGCCGCCGAACTCGGCTACAGGGTCCACAGGGCGGCGTCCCAGCTCCGCAGCGGCCGCGCCAAGGTGGTCGCCGCGCTGGTCCCCAGCCTCGAAAATCCGTTCTTCACCTCGCTGATCGCCGCATTGGAACGGTGGGCGGAGGCTGAGGGCTATGAAATTATCGTCGGTTCCTCGGGAGAGCAGGAGGAAATCGAAGAGAGCCGCCTCGCGGCGCTCCTCTCCTGGCGTCCCGCCGGCGTCATCATCGTGCCGTGCCGCGATGCCTTCGCGTCCCGCCATCTGCTTGCCGCCGCGCGGGTGCCCTTCGTCGTGGTGGACCGCGTCGCCGACGATGCGCCCGACGATTGCGTAACCATCGACAATGCCGCCGCCGCCGCCTCGGCGGCCGAACATCTCGTGTCGCTCGGCCACCGCGACATTCTCGTCGCTGCGTCCACGCTTGCGCTCACCAACATCCGCGAGCGCTGCGGCGCCATCGCCGAGATCGTCGGCCGGATGCCGGGCGGCCAGGTCGAGGTCCTGGAACTCGGCCCGGCTTTCGATATCGCGGCGGAGCGCATGGAGGTGCGCATGCGGTCCGGTCCGCTGCCGGGCGCGGCGATCGCGGTGTCGAACTACACCACATTGGCGCTGCTTGCCGCCTTCGCCCGCTTCGGCATCCGCGTTCCCGACGATATCTCACTCATCGGCTTCGACGATTACGCCTGGATGCAGGCCTACCGTCCGCCCATTACCGCCGTCCGCCAGCCCATCGACGCTATCGCCGCCGAGGCCTGGCGATGGCTCGCCGCGCGGATCCAGGGCAGCGACGCACCTCGATGCCGCTCCCAACTCGGCACCGAACTCGAAATCCGGCAGTCCACGAGGGCTGTCGCCACAGCGTCCGACCGCAGAGCGGCGGCGCAAATCCGGAAGCGCAAACAAGCGCACGGCACTTAAAAGGGAGGACTAGCATGAAGCATCAATTCGATCGCCGAACGATCCTCAAACTCGGCGCCGCCATTCCCGCCGCCATGGCCCTGGGCGGCACCTCGGTCTTCGCGCAAGGCAAGGTCCAGATCGCGACCGTGGTGAAGATCGGTGGCATCCCGTGGTTCAACGCCATGGAGGTCGGCATCAAGAAGGTGGGCGCCGAGCTTGGCGTCGAAGCCTGGCAGATCGGCCCGACCCAGGCCGACGCGGCCCAGCAGGTGCGCGCCGTAGAGGATCTGATCGCCCGCAAGGTCAATGTGATCTGCGTCGTGCCGAACGACGCGACGGCCCTGGAGCCGGTGTTCAAGCGCGCCCAGGAAGCCGGTATCAAGGTCATCACCCATGAGAGCCCGGACCAGAAGTTCAACGACTGGAACATCGAGCTGACCACCGTCAAGGGCTTCGGCGAAAGCCATCTGGAGGCAATGGCCAAGGCGATGGGCGGCGAGGGCAAGTACATCCTCTATGTCGGTTCGCTCACCGTTCCCCTGCACAATAAATGGGCCGATGCGGCGGTGGCGCTGCAAAAGGAAAAATACCCGAAGATGCAGCTCGTGACCGACCGCTTCGGCGTCGCCGAGAGCCTGGACGACAGCTACAAGACGGCGCTGGATCAGATGCGCGCCAATCCCGACCTCAAGGGCATCCTGGCATTCGGCTCGCAGGGACCGATCGGCGCGGCGCGGGCTGTCGATGAACGCGGCAAGGCGGCCTCGATCGCGGTGGTCGGGCCGTTCTCGCCGGGCCAGGGCGCCAAATTCATCAAGAGCGGCGCCATCCGCGAGGGCTTCATCTGGAACCCGATGCTGGCGGGCGAGACGATCGTGCGCGTCGGCGCGATGCTGGCGGCGGGCAAGGAACCCACCGACGGCATGGAGCTTGCCGGGCTCGGCAAGGTCTCGGTCGACAAGGGGACGCGCCAGATCCTGGCGCAGAAGCTGCAGGCCATCAATAAGGATACGATCGACGAGTTGGTGAAGCTCGGCCTCTGACGAAAGCTCCCTCTCCCACAGGGAGAGGGTTGGGGTGAGGGGATATAACCTATCGGACAGGCAACACCCCCTCACCCGGACGCTGCGCGCCCGACCTCTCCCCATGGGAGAGGTGAAGGCCGCGCCCTTCGCTCTGGAGAGATCCTTTCGCCGATGCCCCCCTTCCTGAAACTCACCAACGTCAGCAAGCGCTTCGGCGGCGTGATCGCGCTGCACGGGATCGATTGGGACGTCACCGCCGGCGAGGTTCACTGCCTCGTCGGCGAGAATGGTTGCGGCAAGTCGACCGCCATCAAGCTCGTCGCCGGGGTGCATCCGGCCGATCCGGGCAGCCAGATCGAGATCGACGGCACGTTGCGCGAGCGGCTCGATCCGGCGCTCGCCAAGTCGCTCGGCATCCAGGTGATCTATCAGGACCTGTCGCTATTCCAGAACCTCTCCGTCGCCGAGAACATCGCGGTGGACGAGAATCTCGGATCGCTCGCCCGGCCGATTTCGCCGGCCCGCATGCGCCGCATCGCGAGCGATCAGCTTGAGCGGCTGGGCTTCGCGCTGCCGCTCGACGCGCCGGTGTCATCGCTGCCGATCGCCTCGCGCCAGATCGTGGCCATCGCACGTGGACTCGCCGCTCGGGCGCGGCTGCTCTTCATGGACGAGCCGACCGCTTCGCTCACGCGGTCGGAGGTGAAAACGCTGCTCGACATCGTGGCCCGCCTGAAGGCCGACGGCATCGCGGTCGTGTTCGTGTCGCACCGGCTCGAGGAGGTGATCGAGATTGCCGACCGCGTAACGGTCATGCGCGACGGCCGCAAGGTGGGCACCTGGCCGGCGCGGGAACTCGACGTCCGGCGCATCGGCGAACTGATGACCGGCTTCGCCATCGACACCGCCGTCTCGGCGCGCGACCGCTCGGGCGAGCCGCCCGTGCTCGAGGTCGAGGGGCTGACCCGGCGCGGCGAATATGCCGACATCTCCTTCGAGATCCGGCGCGGCGAGATCGTCGGCCTGACCGGGCTTCTCGGCTCCGGCCGCACGGAGCTCGCGCTGTCGCTGTTCGGCATGACCCGGCCGGATACCGGCACGATCCGCATCGACGGACGGCCGATCGAGATCCAGTCGAACCGGCATGCGATCCGTGCCGGCATCGCCTATGTCCCGGAGGATCGCCTGAAGCTCGGCCTCGACATGCGCCAATCGGTTCAGGCGAACCTGGTCCTCCCGGTCATCGATCGCCTTGCCAACCGCTTCGGCGTGTTCGACCCGCGCACACTGATGCGGACGGCCCGTGACTGGGCCGAACGGCTGCGCATCAAGATCGCGGCTCTTGCCGACCCGGTGAACCAGCTCTCCGGCGGCAACCAGCAGCGCGTCGTGATCGCCAAATGGCTGGCGACCAAGCCGCGCCTGATCATCCTGGATAGTCCGACGGTCGGCGTCGACGTCGCCAACAAGCAGTCGATCTACCGGATCACGCGCGGGCTTGCCGATGAGGGCGTCGCCATCCTGATGATCTCCGACGAGATCCCCGAGGTGTATTTCAACGCCGACCGCGTCCTCCATATGCGCGATGGCCGCCTCGTCGGCGCCTACCAGCCGGGGCAGGACGCCGAGCACGCGATCGAGGAGGCCGTCTATGCCTGATCTGCCGAAAGCGGTCGGAACGGAAGTCTGGCTCGCGCTGGTCATCGTGCTGCTCGGGGCGCTGTGGAGCGTGCTCACGCCCTGGTTCCTGACGATCCCGAACATGGTCGATATCCTCGAGACCTGGTCGGTGACGACCATCCTGGCGCTCGGCGTGTTCGTCGTCCTCGTGGCCGGGGGAATCGACATCTCATTCGCCGCCACCGCGTCGGTCGCGCAATATGCTGCGGCTTACGCAGCGGCGAATGCCGGGTGGCCGCCATACGCCGCGATCCCGCTCGGGCTGAGCATCGGCCTGGCGCTCGGCGCGCTCAACGCCGCGCTGATCCATTATCTCCGCATCACCTCGATCATCGTCACCATCGCCACCCAGAGCCTCTATTTCGCGCTGCTGATGTGGTGGACGGGCGGCAAGCTCATCCCCGTCCTGCCGGATTGGTGGTCGGACCGGATCGTGTTCTTCCAGGCCGAAGCGGCGGACGGGTCGCTGATCCGGCTGACGCTGCCGATCGTCGTGGCGGGCGTGGCCGTTGCCGCCACCTGGATCCTCATGAACCGCATGGCGGCCGGGCGGCAGCTCTACTGCATGGGCGGCAATCCGGAGGCGGCGCGCCGTCTCGGCATCGGCATAGCGAGAATGCATTTCCTCGCCTACGGCTTTCTCGGCTTCATGGCGGCGATTGCCGGTCTCGTCCAGGCGCACCGGGTCGGCCAGAGCGTGCCGAACGCCATGGTGGGCCAGGAATTGAACGTGCTCGCGGCGGTCGTGCTCGGCGGCGCTAGCCTCACCGGCGGAATCGGGACGGTGGGCGGCGTGCTGCTCGGGCCTGCTGCTGCTGGCAATCCTCCAGAACGGGCTCAATCTGCTTGGCTGGTCGTCCTATTTCTTCCCGATCGTCATCGGCCTCGTGATCCTGATCTCCTCCTCGATCACCGGCCTCGCCAACCGGCCCGGACGCCGGCGCGCGCGGACAAGCGAGGCGGCGCATGGCTGAAGCGACGCCCCCGCGCCCGATCGACCGCAGCCTCGGCGACCTCATCCGCCTGGCGCATATGCCGCCGCTCGGCGGCAGGGCCGGACTCGCCGTGCTTCTGGTCGCCATCGTCGCCATCAACACCCTGCTGCTGCCGGGGCGGTTCGCCACATTCGGCACGCTGCAGTCGATGATGTTCCAGATGCCGGAGCTCGGCCTTCTGGCGCTCGCCATGGTGATCCCGTTGATTTCCGGAGGGCTGAACCTTGCGATCATCGCGACGGCCAATCAATGCGCGCTTGCTGATGGCCTACACCCTCAAGGCCCTGGCGCCGGCCGGAGCCTCGGGGTCGACGGTCGCCTTGGCGATCATGGCCGCGCTCGCCGCCGGACTGGTGCTCGCGCTCGCAATCGGCCTGGTGACGGGGTTCCTTGTCGCCAATATGGGCGTTCACCCGATCCTGGTGACGCTCGGCACCATGCAGGTCGTGAATGGCGTCTCGATCTGGCTGACGCGCGGCACCGTCATCGCCGGATTGCCCGAGCCGTTCCTTGTCATCGGCAACGGGGTTGTCGGAGGGATACCGATCCCGTTCGCGATCCTCATTCTGACCGCGATTCTCGTCGCCTTCGTGCTCAGCCGCACGCCGTTCGGCATGGCGGTGTTCATGATCGGCTCGAACCTGGAGGCGACGCGCTATGCGGGCATCAGCACCAAACGCGTGCTGGTCGGCGTCTACACCATGTCGAGCCTGCTTTGTTTCGCGGCGGCCTGCATCATGCTGTCCCGCTTCAACTCGGCGAGCGCGGGCTATGCGGAGTCCTATCTGCTGGTGACGATCCTCGCGGCGGTGCTGGGCGGAGTCGATCCATTCGGCGGATTCGGGCGCATCTCCGGCCTCATGCTCGCGCTCGCCGTGCTCCAGGTGATCTCGTCGGGTTTCAATCTGCTCGGCCTCAGCCAGCATCTGACGCTGGCGATCTGGGGCCTCACCCTCATCGCCGTAATGGGCTTCAAGGCTGTCGTCCCACCGTTGGCTCGCCGGCTTTTCCGCAGAACCGAAAACCAGAGAGGAGACGCGCCATGATCCGTTTCGGCATGCATTCGAGCCTTTGGACCGCCAGTTGGACGCGGGAAGCCGCCGAACTCCTCATTCCCGAAGCCGCGAAACACGGGCTCGACGTGATCGAGGTCGCGCTTCTCGCGCCGGAGACCGTCGACGTCGATCATTCGGTCGCGCTGTTCCGGGCGCATGGCGTCGCCCCGACCGCCTCGCTGTGCCTCGCCATGGAAGACAACGCCGCGCTCCATCCCGAGCGGGCCGAGCACTTCCTGCAACGGGCGCTCGAGACCGCCCACGCGCTCGGCTGCAATTTCCTGGGCGGCGTAACATATTCCACGCTCGGCTGGCGCTCAGGCTTGCCGCCGACGGAACTGGAATATGCCAACATCGCCAAAGCCTTGAAGCCGATCGCCCGGCGCGCGGCGGAATTCGGCATGCTGATCGGCATCGAGCCCTGCAACCGCTACGAGACGCATCTGCTCAACACGGCGGCGCAGTCGATCGAGATGATCGACCGCATCGGCGAGCCGAACGTGACCATCCACCTCGACACCTATCATATGAACATCGAGGAAAAGGGCATCGGCCACGGCATCGCGGAGGCCGGGAAGCACTGCCGCTATATCCACCTCTCCGAATCCGATCGCGGCGTGCCGGGCACCGGGACGATCGACTGGGACGAAACCTTCCGGGCGCTGGCGGCGACAGGCTTCGACGGCGATCTGGTGATGGAAAGCTTCGTGACCCTGCCGCCGGAAATCGCCGCCGCTTTGTCGGTCTGGCGTCCGGTGGCGCGCGACAGGTTCGACGTGCTGGATCGCGGCGTGCCCTACCTGCAATCCCTGGCCCGCCTTCACGGTCTGACGACGACGGGCGGGTGAGCTTAGAGCAATTCCAGGAAAAGTGGGAACCGGTTTTCCGTCCGGAATTGCGACAAAACAAAGAGTTAGATCAGTTCATCGATTCCATGAAGCGATGAGCTGATCTAGCGGCTCGCGGGCGGCCGCGCGGTGCTGGCGCGCACGATCAGCTCCGTCTCCAGTCGAATGCGCGGCAAGGGGGTCCGGCCGTGCAACAGCTCCAGCAGAGCCGCCGCGCCGTTGCGGCCCAGTTCCCGGCGCGGCTGGCGGATCGTCGTCAGCGGCGGACTGGCCATTTCGGCGAATTCGATGTCGTCGAAGCCTGCCACGGAAATATCCTCGGGAACCCGCAAGCCCGCCGAGGCAAGCCTGCGGATGAGGCCGATCGCCATTTCATCGTTGGAGCAGAACACGGCGGTCGGACGCTTCTCCATGGCAATGATCTGCCCCGCGACCAGCACGCCCGTCTCCAGCTTGTAGTCACCCGGCCAGACGAACGCCGGATCGAATTCCAGCCCGGCCTTCGCCAGCCCATCCTGAAACCCGCGAAACCGTTCCTTTTCCAGCACATTCGCGGCGGGACCGCAGACATAGCCGATGCTGCGATGGCCAAGCCCGGCCAGATATTCCGTCATGTGGCAGGCGCCCGCCCGGTTGTCGACCTCGATCTGCGGAAGGTTCGCCCCCTCGATCGCCTCGCACATCGCGACGACCGGCACCCCGAATTGCGCCGGCGCGCCGCCGGGGTCCTTGCCCTGCCCTAACAGATGTCCATTGAGCAGCAGCACGCCGTCGACCTGGCCGCCCGCCGCGAAGGCGGCAAAGTGCTGCTCCTTTTCGATCGGGCCGTTCAGATCGCCGATGATCATTCCGTATCCCGCCGCGAACAGCTCCTCCTCGATGCCGCGCAGCACTTGCGAGAAGAAGATATTGGCGAGATCCGGCAGCGCGACGAGCACCATATGCGATTTGCGCGAGCGCAGGCTGCGCGCCGCCGGATTGGGCACATAGCCGACCTTCGCGACGGCATCCATGACGCGCGCCCGCGTCGCCGGCGACACCCGATGCGGGCTCGTCAAGGCGCGACTAACAGTTGCGGTGGAAACTGCAGCCAGCCGGGCGACTTCCTTGATCCGCGCGGCGCCTCGCCGGCGGTCCGTTCTCCGGAGTTTTTCCAATGTGCCTGGCATCGAGCCGATCTGCCCTTTATGTGCCCGCTATGCGTGCGGTCCTTTCATTTGACAGATGGCGCGCTTGCGGTAAAGTTAATGTAATCGATTACATAGATGCGCCCGGGAACATTTCGGGCGCCAAACAGAAATAGCGGAGGAAACCCATGCCCGTGACTCCCATGACCGGCTGATCCGCTCCCAACCGACCAAACGCCGCATTTTCTCGTCCTGTGCCGCAAGCAGGCGTTTCCGCGCCCGCAGAGATATTTGGACATTGCCTGTGCTGCAAGCAGATCAGATCTCCCGATCCTTCGGCCCCATCAAGGTATTGGATGGCGTGTCGATCGCGTTGGAACCCGGCCGGGTCCATGCGGTCATCGGCGAAAACGGCGCCGGCAAATCCACCTTGATGCGCATTCTCTCGGGGCATCTTCAGCCGACCGAAGGCCAGCTTCTGTGGAACGGCGAGCCGTTCGTCTTCGCCAGCGCCGTCGAGGCGGAGAAGAAGGGCGTCGTCCTGATCCATCAGGAGATCCTGCTCGCCGAAGACCTGACGGTCGCGCAGAACCTGTTTCTGGGCCGCGAAATCCGGCATGGGTTCATGGTGGATGACGCCGCGATGTACCGGCGCACGAGCCAGGTGCTGGACGAACTGGGCGCGACGATGTCGCCCGATGCCGAGATACGCCGCCTGTCGCTCGCCGACCGCCAGTTCGTGCAGATCGGCCGGGCGCTGCTTGTTCCCAATCAGGTGGTGATCTTCGACGAGCCTACCGCCGTGCTGACCCCTGTCGAAACCGAAGCCCTGTTCGCCGTCATCCGGCGGCTGCGCGGCGCGGGCGTCGCGGTGCTGTATGTTTCTCACCGGCTCGCCGAGGTGAAGGCCATCGCGGACCGCGTCACGGTGCTGCGCGACGGGCGCCATGTCACGACGGCGGAAGCGGCCGATCTGGAGCCGGTGGATATGGCCCGGCTGATGGTCGGGCGCGATATGGCCAAGCTCTTTCCCTCCAGAAGCGCCGGCGGCGGCGAGGTCGTGCTTAAGGCGGAAGACATCAGCGTGCCGGGCTATGTCGAGAGCGTATCGTTCGAGCTGCGGCGCGGCGAAATCCTTGGCTTCGGCGGCCTGGTCGGAGCGGGCCGCACGGAGCTGTTCGAAGGCCTGGTCGGCCTTCGCCCCAGCCGCGGCACGCTCACGCTGAACGGCAAACCCGTCCGCTTTCCCCACGCACGCGCGGCCATGCAGGCCGGCGTCACCTATCTCAGCGAGGATCGCAAGGGAAAGGGCCTGCTTCTGGAAGAGGAGCTGCGCCCGAACCTCACCCTCGCCGCGCTCGACCGTTTCACGCGCGGGCCGATCGTCGATGTGGCAGCCGAGGACAAGGCGCTGGACGGCGCCATTCGCGGCTTCGATATCCGCGTCGGACGCCGCGATCTGCTGGCCGCGCCAGCTTTCCGGCGGCAATCAGCAAAAACTGTTCCTCGCCAAGATGATGCTGCTGGAGCCGAGCATCGTCATCATCGACGAGCCGACGCGCGGCGTCGATATCGGCACCAAGCAGCAGATTTACAGCTTCCTCGCCGATCTGGCCGGGAAAGGCACGAGCGTCGTCGTGATTTCCTCGGAGATGCAGGAACTCATCGGCCTGTGCCACCGCATCCTGGTGATGCGCGGCGGGCGGATCGCGGGCGAGGTCAGCGGCGACGAGATGACGGAGGATGAAATCGTGTTTCTGGCGACCGGCGTTCACGACACGATAGCCGAAAGCGGCATGGCGGACCTGGCCGCGCACCCCGCATGAGCGAGGCCGTTTCCCAGTCCCGCATGGCGAAGCTCGGCTGGTCCGTCGATATGCGCGCGCTGTCGCCGTTCATCGCGCTGGCGGCGCTGCTCATCCTCGGCACGCTGCTCAACCCCGATTTCATGAGCGTCTCCAACCTCACCAATGTGGTGACGCGCGCGTCCTTCATCGCCATCATCGCCGTCGGCGCGACCTTCGTCATCGCCAGCGGCGGGCTCGATCTCTCCGTCGGATCGATGGCCGCCTTCGTCGCCGGCATGATGATCCTGTTCCTCAATGCGATGGGCAATGCGGATGGGACGACGCTCGCCATGGGCATGGCGGTCGGCATCGCGCTCGGCGCGGCGTGCGGGCTGGCCAACGGCCTGATGGTGACGATCGGGCGCATCGAGCCGTTCATCGTCACGCTCGGCACAATGGGCATTTTCCGCGCGCTCATCATGTTTCTGGCGGCGGGCGGCACGGTCACGCTCAGCAATTTCGCGCTGCGCGATCTTTACCGGCCGTTCTATTTCGGCTCGGTGCTGGGCATTCCGGTTCCGGTGCTTGCCTTTCTTGTGGTCGCGGCCATCGCCTCGCTCATTCTCTACAAGACGCCTTTCGGACGGCATGTCGTCGCCGTCGGCTCGAACAGCGAGGTGGCGCGCTATTCCGGCGTTCCCATCGCGCGGATCATCGCGCTGACCTATGTCATTCAGGGGCTGTGCGTCGGCCTCGCCGTGCTCGTCTATGTGCCGCGCCTCGGCTCCGCGACGCCGACCACCGGGCTGCTCTGGGAGCTGCAGGCGATCGCCTCCGTGGTCATCGGCGGCACGGCGCTGCGCGGCGGCAAGGGGCGCATCTGGGGCACCATCGCCGGCGCCATCATCCTCGAAGTGGTCGGCAACATCATGGTGCTGTCGAACCTCGTCTCCGAATATCTCATCGGCGCGGTGCAGGGCGCGATCATCATCATCGCGATGCTCGTGCAGCGCAGCCTTCAGCGGTCGCAATAAGCCAAGACAATGGGACCTTACAACTGGGAGGAAGATATGAAACGCATGATAATGAGAACAGCCGCCGCGGCAGCTTTGGTTGCGGGCCTCGCCACCGGGGCGATGGCTCAGCAGAAGAACGTGACCATCGGCGTCTCGATACCGGCGGCGACGCATGGCTGGACGGCCGGCGTCATCTATCACGCCGAGCGGACCAAGGCGCTGCTCGAAAAGGCCTATCCGGGCCTGAAGATCCTGGTGAAGACCTCACCGACGGGCGCCGCTCAGGCCAATGCGCTTGAAGATCTGACCCAGCAAAAGATCGACGCGCTGGTCGTGCTGCCGTTCAATTCGGACGAGCTGACCAGTCCGGTCGGCCAGGTGAAGAAGCAGGGCACGTTCATCACGGTCGTCGATCGCGGCCTGAAGGATGCTTCGATCCAGGACGTCTATGTCGCGGGCAACAATCCCGAATTCGGCCGCGTCTCCGGGCAGTACTTCAAGGACAATCTGAAGACCGGCGACATCGTCGTGCTGCGCGGCATCCCGACCGTCATCGACAGCGAGCGCGTCGATAATTTCGAGAAGGCGATTGCCGGTTCCGGCGTCAAGATCATCGACAAGCAGTTCGCCAATTGGAGCCGCGACGACGCCTTCAAGGTGATGCAGGACTTCCTCGCCAAGCATAAGAAGATCGACGCCGTCTGGGCGGCCGATGACGACATGGCGATCGGCGTGCTGGAGGCGATCAAGCAGGCCAAGCGCGACGACATCAAGCTGGTCGTCGGCGGCGCGGGCATGAAGGACATGGTCAAGCGCGTCATCGACGGCGACAAGCTGGTGCCGGTCAATGTGCTCTATCCGCCTGCGATGATCGCCACCGCCATCCAGGTGACGGTCGCGCATTTCTATGGCGGCGCGCCTGTGCGCGGCACCTATCTGATCTCGTCGCCGCTGATCAACCAGGCGAATGCGAAGGAATATTATTTCCCCGACTCGCCATTCTGATATCTTGAAGCCGCTAGTGCATCGATCCAAACGGAGGCTAAGCCGGAGTTTGGTAAAATTGATGCACAAACAAAAAGCTAGGGCGCTGACACGTGAACGAAGTGAATGTGTCAGTGCACTAGCGCGCGGTCTTTGGGCTGCGCCCCTTTTTCGCTGTTCGCTATTTCTTTCGGGGAGAATTGCGCCGATGAAAACAATGCAAGGACCGGGAATCTTCCTCGCGCAGTTCGCTGGCGACGCGCCACCTTTCAATTCTCTGGACGCGATTTGCGCCTGGGCGGCCTCGCTCGGCTATAAGGGCGTGCAAATACCGACGTGGGACGCGCGGCTCTTCGACCTCGCCAAGGCCGCGCAATCGGACGCCTATTGCGACGAAGTGAAGGGCATCGTGGCGCGGCACGGACTGGCGATTACCGAGCTTTCCACCCATTTGCAGGGCCAGCTCGTCGCCGTCCATCCGGTCTATGACGACGCCTTCGACGGCTTTGCACCGCCTTCCGTCCACCGCAATCCAGCCGCCCGCCAGGCCTGGGCCGTCGAGCAGATGCATTTTGGCGCGCAGGCCTCGCGCCGGCTGGGGTTGAACGCGCATGTGACGTTTCCCGGCGCGTTCGTCTGGCCATTCATGTATCCGTGGCCGCAGCGTCCTTCCGGACTTGTCGAGACCGCCTTCGCCGAGCTTGGCCGGCGCTGGAAGCCGATCCTCGACGCGTATGATGAGGCGGGCGTCGACGTCTGCTACGAAATCCATCCCGGCGAGGATATTCATGACGGCGTGACGTTCGAGCGCTTCGTCGACGCGGTCGGGGGCCACAAACGCGCCTGCATCAACTACGATCCGAGCCATTTCCTGCTGCAGCAGCTCGATTATGTGGAATTCATCGACATCTATCACGAGCGCATCAAGGCGTTTCACGTCAAGGACGCGGAGTTCAACCCGACCGGCCGCTCGGGCGTCTATGGCGGCTTCGCGAGCTGGGTCGACCGCGCCGGACGTTTCCGCTCGCTCGGCGACGGGCAGGTGGATTTCAGCGCGATCTTCTCCAAGCTGGCCCAATATGACTATGACGGCTGGGCCGTGCTGGAATGGGAATGCTGCCTGAAGCACCCCGAGGACGGCGCGCGCGAAGGAGCGGAGTTCATCGCCTCGCACATCATCCGCGTGACCGAGAAGGCGTTCGACGATTTCGCCGCCGGCGGCACGGACGAAGCCATGAACCGTAAATTGCTGGGGCTGTCATGATCGAAGGCTCAAAGGACGGAAAGCTCAATCGCCGGCTGCGGCTCGGCATGGTCGGCGGCGGACGCGGGGCGTTTATCGGCGCGGTGCACCGCATGGTCTCGCGCCTCGACGACCGCTGGGAATTCGTCGCGGGGGCGCTGTCGGCCGATCCGGAGCGCGCACGTAGCTCGGGCGAGGACCTGCGCCTCGATCCGGCTCGCATCTATACCGACTTTGCCGCTATGGCCGAAGCGGAGAAGCGGCGCAGCGATCCGATCGACGCCGTCGCCATCGTCACGCCGAACCATCTGCACACGCCCGCGGCGAAAGCCTTCCTCGAAGCCGGCATCCATGTGATCTGCGACAAGCCGATGACGACGAATCGCGCCGACGCCGAGGAGCTGGCGCGGCTCGCCTCCGACCGCAATCTGCTGTTCGCCGTCACCCATAATTACACCGGCCATCCGCTGGTCCGGCAGGCGCGCGCCATGGTGGCGGCGGGCGACCTCGGGCGCTTGCGCGTCGTGCAGGTCGAATATGCGCAGGACTGGCTCTCGACCGCATTGGAGACCACCGACCATAAGCAGGCGCGCTGGCGCTCCGATCCCGCCTCTTCCGGACCGGGCGGCTCGCTCGGCGACATCGGCACGCACGCCTTCAACCTCGCCGAATTCATCACCGGCGCGGAGGTCGCCAGCCTCGCGGCCGATCTGAACGTCTTCGTTCCCGGCCGGCGGCTCGACGACAATGCGCAGATGCTGCTGCGCTTTGGCAATGGCGCGAGCGGCACGCTCTGGTGCAGCCAGGTGGCCGTCGGCAATGAAAACGGCCTGCACATCCGCGTCTATGGCGAAAAGGGCGGGCTGGAGTGGCATCAGGAAAACCCCAATGTGCTGACCTTCTCGCCGCTCGGCGAGCCGCCGCGCCTCATCCGCCGCAACGGCGCCGGCACGATGCCGATCGCGCAGGCCGCATCGCGCATTCCGGCCGGCCATCCCGAAGGCTATCTCGAAGCCTTCGCCCAGCTCTATTCCGACATCGCCGAACTGATCGCCGCGAGGATGGAGGGCCGCGAGCCGGATGCGTTCGCAAAGCTCGTGCCGCAAGCAGCGGACGGCATCAGGGGCGTGCGCTTCATCGAAGCGGCGGTGAAATCGTCGGCGGCCAACGGGGCGTGGACCACGGTGTAAGGCTGAGCCGGGCGGCGACATCGCCCGGAGCTGCCGCGAAACAGTTATGGCGTAAAACTATTATTTGCGATATCAACTCGCGTCCGTGCGGAACGCCGCGAACGGCCGCGCCTCCGTCCCATGCCGGACGGCTGCTCACGCGGCATTCGTCATCGGCAAAAAATGCGGAGCTGCGCTCCAGTCTTTGTTATGCATCGGATTTGTCCGAAAAGTGCGTACACTTTTCGGTCCGATGCACTAAATCAGAAGCAGATTTGCGCGGGCCGGATGGGGGAGTTGGGTGGACGCGACGATATTCGCATTCCTGCTTCAGGACGGCCTGACCAACGGCGCGATCTATGCGCTGCTCGGCTTCGCGCTGGTGCTGCTGTTCACCGTGACGCGGATCATTTTCATTCCCCAGGGCGAATTCGTCGCCTATGGCGCGCTCACCTATGCGGTGCTGCGCAGCGGCGGCACGCCCGCCACCGTGCGCCTGCTGCTGGTATTCGGCACGACGGCGTTCCTGTTCGAGCTGTGGAGCCGCCGCGCCAATCTGAACTGGCGGATCGTGCTGCGGCATGCGCTCGCCCAGATCGGCCTGCCGCTGGCGGTCTGGGCTTTGGTGGCGCTGCTTGCCGGCGTGGCGCGCCCGCCCATCGCCGATCTGCTGCTCACGGTCATCATCATCGGACCGATGGGCCCCTATCTCTATCGTATCGCCTTCGAGCCGATGGCGAGCGCCTCGATCCTGGCGCTGTTCATCGCGGCGGTGGCGGTGCATCTGGCGATGACGGCGCTGGGCCTTGCCTTTTTCGGCGCCGAAGGGATGCGCGCCGCGCCGCTCATCGACGCGACGCTTGACGCTCGGCCCGGTCCCCGTCACCGGCCAGAGCCTCACCGTCTATGCCGCCGCAATGCTGCTCATCGGCGCGCTGTGGTTCTTCTTCGGCAGCACCATCTACGGCAAGGCGCTGCGCGCCACGGCGGTGAACCGGACGGGCGCGTCGCTGGTCGGTATCGGCGCGGGGCTGTCGGGACGGATCGCCTTCGCGCTAGCCGCCACCATCGGCGCGGTGTCCGGCGTGCTGATCGTGCCCGTGACCACGATCTATTACGACACAGGCTTCATCATCGGCCTGAAAGGTTTCGTCGCGGCGATCGTCGGCGGGCTGGTGAGCTATCCGCTGGCTGGCCTTGCCGCTCTCGGCATCGGCATCGCCGAGGCCTTTGCCTCCTTCTATGCCTCGGCCTTCAAGGAGATCATCGTTTTCAGTCTGGTGGTTCCCGTGCTGCTGATCCGCTCGCTCGGCGCGCATGACGATCATGAGGAGGATTGAGATGCGCCGTCTCGCTCCCCTGATCTTTGCCGCCCTCGTCGCACTGTTCCCTTTGCTGCCGGGGCTGCCGCCATTCTGGATTACGCTTGCCAACAATATCGGGCTGGCGGCGCTCATCGCCATGGGGCTCGTGCTGCTGACCGGCGTCGGCGGCATGACGTCGTTCGGCCAGGCGGCCTTCGCCGGATTTGCCGCCTATACCAGCGCCGTGCTGACGACCGCGCACGGCGTCTCGCCCTGGCTGAGCCTGCCCATCGCGCTCGCCGTCACCGGAGCCGCCGCCGTGGTGCTGGGGCTGCTCACCGTGCGGCTTGCGGGGCATTATCTGCCGCTCGGCACCATCGCCTGGGGCATCAGCCTGTATTACCTGTTCGGCAAGATCGACATGCTGGGCCGCCACGACGGCATCATCGGCATTCCGCCGCTCGCCATCGGCTCGGTCAGCTTCCTTGACCCGGCGGCGATGTATTTCGTCATCTGGGCGGCGGTGCTGCTCGCGGCGCTCGCCACGTCCAATCTGCTGAACTCGCGCACGGGACGGGCCATCCGCGCGCTGCGCGGCGGAGCGACGGCGGCCGAAGTCCTTTGGCGTGCACAAGGCGCGGGCCAAGCTGTTCGTTTTCGTCTATGCCGCGCTGCTCGCCGGGCTTTCGGGCTGGCTCTATGCGCATCTGCAGCGCGGGGTGAACCCGACGCCCTTCGGCATCGTCGCCGGCATGGAATATCTGTTCATGGCCGTGGTGGGCGGCGCCGGCTATGTCTGGGGCGCGGTGCTGGGCGCCGGCGTGGTGATCGTGCTGAAGGATGCGCTGCAGCGTGTGACGCCGAGCCTCGTCGGCGCGGACGTGCAGGTGGAAGCCGTGATATTCGGCATCGCGGTGGTCGCCATGCTGCAATATGCGCGCGAGGGACTGTGGCCGCGCCTCGCGGGTTTGATAGTCAACGGGAACGGGCGCGCGCCGACGCCGGATATGGCCGCCGAGCCATTGCCAAGGCGGCAGCATGCGCCTGGTTTCGGCGGGCCGCTGCTCAGCATACGCGGCGCGGTCAAGCGCTTCGGTGGGCTGACTGCCGTCAACGCCGTGGATTTTTCCGTGGCAGCAGGGGAGATCGTCGCGCTGATCGGCCCGAACGGCGCGGGCAAGAGCACCATTTTCAACCTGATCACCGGCGTCCTGCCGCTGTCTGCCGGCGACATCCTTTTCGACGGCCGCCCGATCGGCAATGCGGAGCCACGCGACATCGCTGCTCTCGGCATCGCGCGCACTTTCCAGCATGTCAAACTCATCGCCGATATGAGCGTCATCGAGAACGCCGCGCTCGGCGCGCATGGGCGCGGCATGGCCGGACCGTTGTCGAGCATCCTGCGGCTCGACCGCGCCGAAGAAACTCGCCTGCTCGCGGAAGCCGCCCGTCAACTTGAGCGCACCGGCCTTGGCGAGCATATGGCGAAGCCCGCCGGGACCCTGGCGCTCGGACAGCAGCGCCTCGTCGAGATCGCCCGCGCGCTGGCGCTCGATCCGCGCCTCCTGCTGCTCGACGAGCCGGCCGCGGGCTTGCGCCATCTGGAGAAGGCCGCACTGGCGGCGCTGCTGCTGCGCCTGAAGGCCGAGGGGCTGAGCATCCTGCTGGTCGAGCACGATATGGGCTTCGTCATGGGGCTGGCCGACCGCATCGTGGTCGTCGATTTCGGCACCAAGATCGCCGAGGGCAAGCCGGCGGATATCCGCAAGGCACCGGCCGTGCTCGAAGCCTATCTCGGAGGCGCGGCATGATCCCCTCCCCCTCCTGTCCGTCGAAAGGCTTTCCGTCTCCTATGGCCGCGTGCCCGCCGTCACGGAGGCAGGCATCAGCGTCGGCGCGGGCGAAATCGTCACCGTCATCGGCGCGAACGGCGCGGGCAAATCCACCTTCGTCAACGCGTTGATGGGGCTGCTGCCCTCGCGCGGGACGGTTCATCTGGCGGGCGACGCCATTCAAGCGCTGCCGGTCGAGGAGCGCGTGCTGCGCGGCCTCTGCCTCGTGCCGGAGCGGCGCGAATTGTTCGCCACCATGCCGGTCATCGACAATCTCATCCTGGGGGGCTGGAAATCGGCGGCCGACGAGCGGCGGCGGACGCTGGAAGAGGTGTTCGCCCGCTTCCCTCGCCTGAAGGAGCGGCGCACGCAACTCGCGGGCACGCTGTCGGGCGGCGAGCGGCAGATGCTCGCAATGGGCCGCGCGCTGATGTCGCTGCCCAAAGTGCTGATGCTCGATGAACCGAGCCTCGGCCTCGCGCCGAAAATCGTGGCCGAAATATTCGCGATCATCGCGGATTTGCGCCGCTCGGGCGTGTCGGTGCTGCTCATCGAACAGAATGCGCGCGCCGCGTTGGCCGCCGCCGACCGCGCCTATGTGATGGAGCTTGGCGCGTTCACCTTGTCCGGCCCGGCGGCAGAGCTGGCGCAAGACCCGCGCATCGCCGGGATTTATCTTGGCGAAGGCGTTAGCTGAAGGGGACCGCTGTGACACGACGCATGCGGTGCGATCAGCGCTTGGCTCCACCCTCCCGCGGGGCGCTGTCGGCGCCGCCCTCGCCGGTCGAGGGAGAGGGCTATAGCAAGCGCGTACCCCCTCACCCCAAGCCCTCTCCCCATGGGAGAGGGCGCGACGCCTGCAGATCGAGGCGGAATTCCAAGAGCCGCTGGATTGAGGCGCATGAGTCGCACTTTCAGAGATTTGGTAGAAGGCATTCACCCTGACGCAGGTCTGCCGCGTCAGGGCAATCAGGGTAATCTATTTCACCAGCTCGAAATTGCCGTCCTTCACCGTGATGAGCACGCGGGCGCGCTCGTCCACGCCGTAGCGGTCCGTATCGGTGAAGTTGAACACGGCCTGGCTCGCGGCGATGTCCTTCTCGCTCAGCAGCGCCAGCCGCAGGGCCTCGCGAAACTCCGGCGTGCCGGGCTGGGCGGTCTTCAGCGCGACCGGCACGATCCGTTCCAGAACCTTCACCGCGTCCCACACATGGGCGCCGAACTGCGTGCGCGTTTCCTTGCCGAATTTGGCTTCATAGGCCTGGACATAAGCAAGGCCGGGCGCTTTCGTCAGCGCGCTGTCAGCCTGCTGCTCGACGGTCATCACCGGACCGCTCGCCAGGATGACGCCCTCCGCCGCCTTGCCGGCGATGCGGATGAAATCGCGGCTCACCGAGCCATGCGTCTGATAGATGCCCCCGGCAAAACCGCGCTCCTTCAGCGCGACCTGCGGCAGCGCGGAACCCGTGCCGGAAGCGGCCACCAATACGGCGTCGGGCTTGGCCGCGACCAGCTTCAGCGCCTGCCCCGCTACAGAAGTGTCGGCGCGCGCATAGCGCTCCTCGGCCACCAGCTTGAGGCCGAGCGGCTCGGCGATGTCCTTGAAGGACTTCACCCAGAGGTCGCCCCAGCTATCGGCAAATCCGATGAGGCCCACGGTCTTGACGTTGCTCTTGACCATGTGATCGAAGATCGCCTTCGCCATCAGGCTGACCGGCTGCGGCATGACCACCGACCATTTCTCGCGGCCCGGCTGGAACACGGCCGGCCCCAAGGCGAAATGCGGCACCCCCGCCTCGAAGGCGACGCTCGCCACGGCGCTGCTGGGCGGCGTCGTTGAGGAGCCGAGAAGCACGTCCACCTTGTCCTCGCTGATGAGGCGGCGGGCGTTGGTGGTCGCGGTCGCTGGGTCGCCACCATCGTCAAGCTGCACGACCTTGAGCTTCAGGCCGCCGATCGTCTCGGGCAAGATTGCGAGCGTGTTCTTCTGCGGAATGCCGAGCGCGGCGGCGGGGCCGGTGGTAGTGATGGTGATGCCTACTCTCAGCTCCTGCGCCGCCGCCCGCTGGCCAAGTCCGGTCAAGCCAAGCAGCACCGCGAAGGCGGCGGCAGCCGGCCTTGCGGAAAATATCCTCGATCCCCGATGCATGTTACTCCTCCCACTCTATTTGGCGTTTGTTGTGTATGCGGCCTTTACGGGCTTATTCTTGCGGCGCGGCGCCTTCGATACGGGAATGGGTGAAGATGAGGAGGCGCCACCGAAAACTAGTCGGTTATATAATTGTTATGTATCATTACATTATTAGCCCGTCAAACCGGTGCCAACCACCAAGGGCAATGAGCAAGGTGGAATGAGGGCGCCGGACTCGCGCAGCGTGACAATCCGGGCGCATATCGCACAAGCCACCCTGGCGCTGGCCGATACCATCTTCCGCGCAAGCTCGCTTGCCTGTTAGATAATCCCCTTGCGCGCCCGTAAATCGGATAGAAATCCGAATGGGGAACCGCAAAGGGAGGTGTGTCGATGACACTGAAGCATGTATTGATGGCCGCGCTCGCCACCGCGATGTTCGCCGCGCCGGCCCAGGCCCAGGATAATGTGAAGGTCGGGTTGATCCTGCCTCTGACCGGACCGTTCACCGCCATCGGCCGCCAGGTCGAAAACGGCGTCAAGCTGTATGTGGCGCAGAAAGGCGATACGGCCGCCGGCAAGAAGGTCGAGATCCTCGTCAAGGACGATGGCGGCAATGCGGACGCTACCAAGCGCATCGCGCAGGAACTGATCGCCAATGAGAAGGTGGCGATCATCGCCGGCTTCGGCCTGACGCCGCTGGCCATGGCCGCCGCGCCGATCGCGACACAAGGGAAGACCCCGCAGATCGTCATGGCGGCGGGCACCTCCGCCATCACCCAGGCCTCGCCCTATATCGTGCGCACCAGCTTCACCCTGCCGCAATCCAGCGTGCCGATCGCCGACTGGGCCGCCAAGAACGGCATCAAGAAAGTCATGACCGTCGTCACCGATTACGGGCCTGGCCTCGACGCGGAGAAATGGTTCTCGGAAACCTTCACCAAGGCGGGCGGCACGGTGGAGAGCGTGCGTGCGCCGCTGAAGAGCCCGGATTTCGCGCCCTATCTGCAGAAAGCCGCGGACGCCAAGCCGGATGCCATCTTCGTCTTCGTGCCCGCCGGCCAGAGCGCCCAGTTCATGAAGCAATATCGTGAGCGCGGTCTCGACAAATCCGGCATCAAGCTGATCGGCCCCGGCGACGTGACCGACGACGAAGTGCTCAACGACATGGGCGACGTGGCGCTCGGCGTGGTGACGGCGCATCTTTATTCGACCGCGCATGACAGCCCCGAGAACAAGGCCTATGTCGAGGCGTTCAAGAAGGCGAATAATGTGCGGCCCAACTTCATGTCGGTCGGCGGCTATGACGGCATGCATCTCATCTATGAGGCGCTGAAAAAGACGGGTGGCGATACGGATGCCGATAAGCTGATCGCCGCCATGAAAGGCATGAGCTGGGTCAGCCCGCGCGGGCCGATTTCGATCGATCCGGAGACGCGCGACATCATCCAGAACATTTATATTCGCGAAGTGAAAAGCGTGAACGGCGAGCTTTACAACGTCGAATTCGCCACCATCCCGAATGTAAAGGACCCGGCGAAAGCCGCCGCGAAATAAGGCTGGGCCAGAGGGCGCGGCAAGCGGTGCGCTCACTCCTCGTCCCTCGACCCTAGACTTTCTGTTTGTCATTCCCGCGAAGGCGGGAATCCAGTAACCTCCTGAATCCGCGGTGGAATACTGGATCCCCGCTTCGCGGGGATGACAACTGAGCTGATGGCGCCGATGGTTCCCACCTAAGCCTAATTCCGCTCCAAGACAACAGCGACAGGACCGCAAGCAGCACCCGATGACCATTCTCTTCGACGGTATCGCTTACGGGATGTTGCTGTTCGTGCTGTCCTGCGGCCTCGCGGTGACGCTGGGGCTGATGAACTTCATCAATCTCGCCCATGGCGCATTCGCCATGGCGGGCGGCTATGTCACCATCGTGCTGATGCAGCGGTTCGGCTGGCCGTTTCTCGCCTCGCTGCCGCTGGCGTTCATCATTCCCGCCCTGATCGGCCTGGTTCTGGAACGCACCCTCTATGTGCGGATGTACAGCCGCAGCCATCTCGATCAGGTGCTGTTCACCATCGGCCTCGCCTTCATGTCGGTCGCCGCCGTCGATTATCTGATGGGCGCGCAGCAGCAGATCATCATGCTGCCGGACTGGCTGCGCGGGCGCTTCGATGTGATGGACGTCGGGATCGGGCGCTACCGGCTGTTCATTATCGTGGTGTGCGGGGTGCTGGTCGTCGCGCTGGAGCTGATCCTGCGGCGCACCCGCTTCGGCATCCGGCTGCGCGCCGCCGTCGACGATCCGCGGGTGGCGCGCGGTCTCGGCATCCCGGTCAGCGCGATCTTCGCCGTGACATTCGCGGTCGGCTCGGGGCTGGCGGGGCTCGGTGGAGCGCTCGGCGCCGAGATTTTGGGCCTCGACCCGACCTTCCCGCTGAAATTCATGATCTATTTCCTGATCGTCGTCACGGTTGGCGGCTCGTCGAGCATTGCCGGGCCGTTCATGGCGTCGCTGCTGCTCGGCATCGCCGACGTCGCCAGCAAATATTACGTGCCGCAGGTCGGCGCCTTCGTGATCTATGTGCTGATGATCGTCATCCTGCTGCTGCGCCCGCAAGGGCTGTTTGCGAGGGGGCGCTGATGCAGCCGGATATTCCTGATGCGCCGCCCACGCGAGCCGGCTTCAACTGGCTGGAAGTGCTGTTCTGGCTCGCCGCAGTCGCCAGCGTCTTTGCGCTGCCGCGCTATCACCTGATCCTCAACGAAATCGCGATCCTGGCGCTGTTCGCCCTGTCGCTCGATTTCATCCTGGGCTTCGCCGGCATCGTCTCGCTCGGCCACGCGGCTTTCCTCGGCATGGGCGCCTATGCGGCGGGATTGTTCGCCAAGCATGTCACCGGCGATCCGCTCGCGGGGCTTGCCTTCGCCGCGCTGGTTTCGGGCGCGCTCGGCTTCCTGACCAGCTTCCTGGTGCTGCGCGGCAGCGATCTCACGCGGCTGATGGTGACGCTCGGCGTGGCGCTCGTGGTGTTCGAAGCCGCCAACAGCCTCGCATGGCTCACGGGCGGCGCCGACGGCCTGCAAGGCGTGATCATGGGCCCGGTCCTCGGCCTGTTCAGCTTCGATCTCATGGGGCGGACGGCCTATATTTACAGCCTGGCGGTGCTGTTCGCGCTGTTCCTCGTCGCGCGGCGCGTCATGGGCTCGACCTTCGGCCTGTCGCTGCGCGCCATCAAGGCGAATTCGCTGCGCGCCTCGGCGATCGGCGTGCCCGTGCATCGCCGCCTGATCGCGGTCTACACGCTTGCCGCCGTCTATGCGGGCATCGCGGGCGGGCTGCTGGCGCAGACGACGCAATATGTCTCGCTGGATTTCCTCGAATTCCACCGCTCCGCCGACGTGATGCTGGTGCTGATCATCGGCGGCGCGGGCTATCTCTATGGCGGGCTGATCGGCGCGATCCTGTTCAAGCTGATGCAGGATTGGCTGGCCAATCTGACGCCGCAATATTGGCTGTTCTGGATCGGCCTGATCCTGGTCGTCTTCACCCTGGTCGGCCGCGAGCGGATCACGGGCGGCGTCGCCAGCCTTGTCGCCCGGCTGGTCCCGCGCAAACCCACTCCGCGCGGCGAAGCGGCCAGCCAGCCATCCGCCGGGGCTGAAGCGTCATGACGGTCGCGTTGGAAACCACCGGTCTCGCCAAGCGCTTCGGCGGCCTCACCGCGACCGATAATGTCTCGATCCGGCTGGAGCGCGGCGTGCGCCATGCGCTGATCGGCCCCAATGGCGCGGGCAAGACCACGCTGATCAATCTGCTCACCGGCGTGCTGAGCCCGAGCGCGGGCCGCATCCTCCTCGAAGGCGACGACATCACCGCCTTGAAGCCCGAGCAGCGCGTCAAGCGCGGCCTGGCGCGTACCTTCCAGATCAACCAGCTCTTCCCGGCGCTCACGCCCTTCGATACGCTGGCGCTTGCGGTATCGGAGCGGCATGGACAGGGTGGCCATTGGTGGAGCGGCGCGCGGGCGGATCGGGCGGTCACCGGCGACGTGCTCGATGTCGCGAGGCAGTTCCGTCTCACCGACATGCTGGATGAGCCGACCGCCAGCCTGTCCTACGGCAAGCAGCGCCTCCTGGAAATCGCCATCGCCATCGCCTGCAAGCCGCGCGTCCTGCTGCTCGACGAGCCGGCGGCGGGCGTCACCGAAAATGACCGCCATGAGCTGCTGAAGACCATCGCCGAACTGCCGAAGGACGTCACCGTGCTGCTGATCGAGCACGACATGGACCTGGTGTTCCGCTTCGCCGAACGCATCTCCGTGCTGGTCAACGGCGCGGTGCTGACGGAAGGCACGCCGGAAGAGGTCGCGCGCGATCCTCGCGTCCGTGCGGTGTATCTGGGGGAGCACGCGCATGAGTGACCTGCTCGCGCTCGATGCGGTGCGCTCCGGCTATGGCAATGCGGTGGTCGTCAGCGGCGTGTCCTTGACCCTCCGCGAGGGCGAAGCGCTGGCCGTGCTCGGCCGCAACGGCATGGGCAAGACCACGCTCATCAACACCATCATCGGCGTCACGCGGCATATGGGCGGAGCCATCCGCTTCGGCGGACGGGACATAACGCGGCTCACCCCGGAGGCGCGGGCGCAGGCCGGCATCGGCTGGGTGCCGCAGGAGCGCAACATCTTCCGCTCCCTGACCGTGGAGGAGAACCTCACCGCCGTCGCGCAAGCAGGGCGCTGGACGCCGTCGCGGGTCTACGGACTTTTCCCGCGCCTCGCCGAGCGCCGCCGCAATCTCGGCAACCAGCTTTCCGGCGGCGAGCAGCAGATGCTGGCCGTCGCCCGCGCGCTGGTGCTCAATCCTCAGCTCATCCTGCTCGACGAGCCCACCGAAGGGCTGGCCCCGATCATCGTCGAAGAGCTGATGCGCGTGCTGGCGCTGATCGTGCGCGAGGAGAACGTCGCCGCGATCATCGTCGAGCAGCACGCCCAGCGCATTCTCGGCATCACCGACCGCGCCGTGATCATGGAACGCGGCGTCATCGCCCATGCCGCCCCGAGCCGCGAGCTGGCGCAGGACGCCGCCACGCTGGACAAATATCTCGGCGTTTCCGGCGAGCACGGGGCCGCCACGGCGCGGCGTGACGGGATAAGAGCGGCGGCGAGCTCATGGCGATGTCTATCCCCCTCACCCACCCGCCTGCGGCGGGAGCCCTCTCCCCGAAGGCGAACGCTTGTCGTTCGCCGTAAAGGCTCACGAGCGGGAGAGGGCAAGAAAGCGGGAACGCTGAGTGCCATTCTGCCTTTCTTTTTAGCCCTCTCCCTTGACGGGAGAGGGCGGCGCGTAAGCGCCGGGTGAGGGTGGAGCCGCAGGTGCGTCGTCTGAGCGATACCCATCAAGCGCGGATCAGGGGACGCAAATCTTTTTGCGTCTCAAGCAGCGCGGCCAGGAAGTTCGACGCCATGTCTTCCACGGTCATGCGCGACGACGCCGATGCGATGTTCACCGCCGCCACCGTCTCCCCCGCATTGTTGAACACCGGCACGCTGATCGAGATCAGCCCAACCTCGAGCTCCTGGCTGACGACGCAATATCCCGTGCGGCGGACCTCGTCGAGAATGGCGCCGAGCTGATCGAGGCCGGTGCATGTCCAGGGCGTCAGCCGGCGCCGCTCCATCCTGGCGAGCCGGGCCATCGCCTCGTCCGGTTCGAGCGAGGCCAGCAGCACACGGCCCATCGAGGTGCAATAGGCCGGCAGCCGCGTGCCGACGCACAAGCCCATCGACATGATCCGCTTGGTCGCGGCGCGGGCGACATAGACGATCTCGTCGCCTTCGAGGATCGCGGCGGAGCAGGATGCGTGGTTCTGCTCGCTGAGATGTTCGAGAAAGGGCTGGAAAAGCTGCGGCAGCGACGCCGACAGCAGATAGGCGTAGCCGAGCCGGAGCACGCGCGGCGCAAGCGTGAACAGCTTGCCGTCATAATGCGCGTAGCCCAGCTTATGCAAGGTCAGGAGGCAGCGCCTCGCGGCGGCGCGCGACAGGCCCGTCTTGACGGAGACATCGGCGCAGGTCAGGCGTTCATGCTCGTCGTCGAAACATTCGATGACGGCAAGGCCCTTCTTCAGTCCGAGAATGAAATCTCTATCCGTGCGCTCCTCGGCTGATTCCTGCACCATCGTTTCCACCCCAAGGCCATACTTTATTTCTTTTGGCGTGTAGGCACCCATAGTATCATGAGCGCAAAACGCGACCGCATTTCAAAAAAGCGCTGCTCATAACAATTATCTCAAATAATAATACATCCCAGCACGGGATGTGCCGCGTCATGCGATCGGCCAACTGCGATTGTTCATGATCGCGCGCATAAGGATTGCTGTATACAACTTTCAGGATCGAATGGGCGGATTCCGCACATTTCGGCCGAATGCGGCGAAAATGCCACCTTTCTGACCTGGCCGCGCGGCACTATTGTATACAGACCTTAGTTCTGAGCCGGAGGCGCCATGCACGCGCGAGCCCCGACATTTCCGCTCAACGCCTGGTACGCCGCCGCATGGGACAGCGGAAGTCAAGCATGCGCTGCTGCCGCGCACCATCGGCGGCAAGAAGCTCGTCTTCTATCGCACCTCGGCCGGCGAAGCCGTCGCACTGGAAGATGCCTGCTGGCATCGGCTGCTGCCGCTCTCCATGGGCAGGCTCCGCGGCGATGATCTGGTTTGCGGCTATCACGGGCTGGCATTCAATCCCCGCGGGCGCTGCGTGTTCATGCCGAGCCAGGAGACGATCAACCCATCGGCCGCCGTCCGCGCCTTCCCGCTCATCGAGAAGCACCGCTTCATCTGGGTGTGGCTCGGCGATCCGGCGCTGGCCGACCCGGACAAGGTGCCGGATCTGCATTGGAACCACGATCCCGAATGGGCCGGGGACGGCAAGGTCATCCACGTGAAATGCGATTACCGGCTGGTCGTCGACAATCTCATGGACCTCACCCATGAGGCGTTCGTCCATAGCTCCAGCATCGGCAATGACGCCGTCGCGGAAGCGCCGTTCGTCGCCACGCATGGCGACCGCACCGCGACCGTCACCCGCTGGATGCGCGACATCGATCCGCCGCCCTTCTGGGCCGCGCAGCTCGGCAAGCCCGGCAAGGTCGACCGCTGGCAGATCATCCGCTTCGAAGCTCCGTCGACGATCGCCATCGACGTGGGCGTGGCGCCCTCCGGCACGGGGGCGCCGGAGGGCGACCGCTCCCAAGGCGTGAACGGCTACGTGCTCAACACCATCACGCCGGAGACGGCGGCGAGCTGCCATTATTTCTGGGCCTTCCTGCGCAATTACCGGCTGGACGAGCAACGGCTCACCACGGAGCTGCGCGACGGCGTCGCCCGCATTTTCGGCGAGGACGAGGTCGTGCTGGAGGCGCAGCAGCGCGCCATCGAGGAGCATCCGGATCACGTCTTCTACAATCTCAATATCGACGCCGGGGCGATGTGGGCGCGCCGGCTCATCGACAAGATGATCGCGGCGGAACAGGCCGCGCGCCCGCGCCAGGCCGCCGAGTGAAAGGCTGAGATCCCGCCATGAATTCTTTCGCCGAAGACAATGCCCAGCCCGCGCCTTCGCAAACGGTGAAGGCGCTGCTCAGCCTGCGCGACCTCATCCTGAAAGGCACGCTCGCGTCGGGCGACCGGCTGTCGGAGCTGGCGATCGTGGAACGGCTGGGCGTGTCGCGCACGCCGGTCCGGGCCGCGCTCATCCGGCTGGAGGAAGAGGGGCTGGTGGAGGCCCTGCCCTCGGGCGGTTTCGCGGTGAAGGCGTTCTCGGAACGCGACATTCACGATGCCATCGAGCTGCGCGGCACGCTGGAGGGGCTGGCGGCGCGGCTCGCGGCCGAGCGCGGCGCCGATCCGGAAAAACTCGACGCGCTGAAGGCCTGCGTCGCCGGGATCGATGCGCTGATGAGCGCCCCCGAAATCGACCCCGAGCTGTTCTCCAACTATATCCCCCTCAATGCCGATTTTCATGCGCTGCTTGTCGAACTGGCCCAAAGCCCGGCCATCTCCCGCCACATCGACCGGGCGGCGAGCCTGCCCTTCGCCTCGCCCAGCGCGTTCCTCGGCGCCCAGGCCGTATTGCCGGAAGCGCGGCTGGTGCTGACCATCGCCCAGGATCATCACCGCGGCGTGGTGGAGGCCATCGAGCTGCGCCAGGGCGCCAGGGCGGAGGGTCTGATGCGCGAACATGCGCGGCTGGCGCATCGCAACCTGCAATTCGTGCTGCGCGACCGTGAATCGCTGAAGAGCATTCCCGGCGGCGCGATGATCGAACGCTTGGGCGTGTAACGGGCAAGCGGGGGCTGATGGAATGCGGTACGATCCGGGATTTTCGCAAGGCCGCGTCACCGCAATCCGCGATGCTGCGCGCGGCGTCCGCGAGATCGAAATCGCGCCCGAGAGAGGCGCCCTGCCCTATGCCGCCGGCAGCCATATCGACCTGCGCGTGCCGCTGGGCGCGGGCGACATCCGATCCTATTCGCTGGTCGGCGAGCCATCGGGCGGCACTTACAGGATCGCGGTGAAGGCGCAATCGCGCAGTCGCGGCGGCTCGCTGTTCATGTGGTCGCTTGAGACCGGCGACCGGATCGACATCACCTCGCCTATCGCCGGGTTCGAACTCGGCCTCGCCGCCCCCGCCTATCTCATGATCGCGGGCGGAATCGGCATTACGCCGCTGATCGGCATGGCGGCCATATTGGCGCGGCGCGGCGCGCCCTTCCGCTTTTGCTACGCCGGTCGTTCACGAGCCGAGATGGCCTATCTGGGCGAATTGCAGGCCATGCTCGGCGAGCGCTTGCAGATCTTCGCCGCGGATGAAGGTCGCCGTATCGATCTCTGCCGCGAGATCGCCGCCCTGTGCCCGAATGCGGAATTGTATCTCTGCGGGCCGATGCGGCTCCTTGCCGAAGCGCGGCATATCTGGACTGAAGACGGCCGCGCGCCAGCCGCCTTGCGTTTTGAAACCTTCGGATCGAGCGGCGGGTTCGAGAGCGTGCCGTTCCTCGTGCAGCTGCCAAGGCTCGGGATCGACGTCCGGGTGCCGGAAAACGTCTCCATGCTCGACGCGCTCGAAGGCGCCGGTGTCGAGGTGCTTGCCGATTGCCGCCGCGGCGAGTGCGGTTTGTGCGCGCTCGACGTGATCGAGGCCGACGGCATGATCGATCATCGCGACGTGTTTTTCAGCGACTGTGAAAAGCGGGAAAGCCGGAAAATCTGCGCCTGCGTTTCCAGAGTTTCCGGTGGACGGATCGTGATCGACCCGCCCTACCGCCCAGATTGACGGCCATGAATGCAAAATAAACGCCCAAAAAGGGAACACCAACATGATGAGAAGCAAGCCGCCCTTCCGCGCCGATATGGTCGGCAGCCTCTTGCGGACCCTGCCCCTCAAGCAAGCGCGGCTCGAACGCCAGGCAAACCTGATCTCCGCCTATGAATTGCGCACCGCCGAGGACCGGGAAATCCGCAAGATCATCAGGATGCAGGAAGAGATCGGGCTCAATGCCGTCACCGACGGCGAATTTCGCCGCGCCTTCTGGCATTTCGATTTCATCGAGGAATTGGACGGCGTCGAGGGCTTCTGGAAGGAACAGGCGGGCGTGCAGTTTCAGGGCGCGACGCTCAAGCCCCGCGCGCAGCGCGTGGTGGGCAAACTCGGATTTCCGGCGTCGCATCCGATGGTCGATCATTTCCGCTTCGTGCAGGAGAATACAAGGCACCTGGCGAAAATGACGATCCCGTCGCCGAGCATGGTGCATTATCGCGCCGGCCGCGACATGATCGACCGCGCCGTCTATCCCGACATGGAGAGCTTCTATTCCGACCTCGGCGGCGCCTATGCCGGGGCGGTCCGCGCCTTCGCCGATGCCGGTTGCCGCTATTTGCAGCTCGACGACGTCAGCTTCGCCTATCTCTGCGACCCCGAACAGCGGCAGATGCTGGCCGATCGCGGCGACGACCCGGAACGGCAGCCCTGCATCTACGCCAAGATGATCAACGAGGCGGTGGCCGGCCGGCCCGCCGACATGACCGTCACCATGCATATGTGCCGGGGCAATTTCCGCTCGACCTTCATTGCCTCGGGCGGCTATGAGCCGGTCGCCGAACTCCTGTTCAACACCGTCGACGTCGACGGCTATTTCATGGAATGGGACACCGACCGCGCCGGCGGCTTCGAACCCTTACGCTTCCTGCCCAGGGAGAAGACCGTCGTGCTCGGCCTCGTCACCTCCAAGACCGGCACGCTGGAGAAGAAGGACGACATCAAGCGCCGCATCGACGAAGCGCTGCGCTATTGCGACCTGGACCAGCTCTGCCTCAGCCCGCAATGCGGCTTCGCCAGCACGGAAGAGGGCAATGTGCTGGCCGAGGAGGAGCAATGGGCGAAGCTCCGGTTGATTGTCGAGATTGCGGATGAGGTTTGGGGCTGAGGCCCGCGGCTTGCGCGAAGCTTACTAAGAATTGCGCCCAGCTTCATTGTCAATTTTAGTGGTTATATTCAGTGACGCTACAGGCATCTGTGGTTTCATGGAAAGGGGGCGGAAATTGGCAGATCACAGATGCGGACGACGTCCCTCGTTATTTCAACAATTCTGATTGCATTGGTCTCGTTTTGTCTGGGGGGTTTCTTCCTGCTGGACGCGGCGAACAAAGATATCACGCGCGTTCACGCGGAGCAGACCGCCCTGGCCTGGGCCGACTTTATGAGCTCGCACCTGCCACGCGTTCAGGAAATCGCCGCAGGTGCGCAGCTGAATAAGGATGAGGAAGAATTCCTTAAATCGGTGCGCCAATTAGGAAAAGTGTTCCGCTTCAAGCTTTTCGATGCCCATGGAAGGTTGCGGCTGGTGTCGGACGCCTTGGGGGTGGACAACTCGGCGAAGGTCGTTATGGACCAGCATAGTGCGACCGCCATATTGGCGATCGCGAAGGACCGGCCGATCACCGCTGTCCACGATGGCACCAACAAGCCGGACCGTCCCAAAATCTATGCGGAAAGCTACGTGCCGGTTAAGATAAACGGCGCCGTCGCCGCCGTTGTCGAAGTGTATGTGGATCAAGCCAAGTCAACCGCGGTCATTTATCGTGGGATGGCGGCTTTCGCCACGAAGATCGCTGGCCTGACGGGGGTCGTGCTCGCAATACCGGGCTTGGCCCTGTTGCTGCTCGCGCGACGGCTCCGCCAAAGGAATAGTGCCCTGGCGGTCGAGCGAAATCGCGCCTTGGAATCCGAACGCGTCAAATCCGATTTTCTCGCCAATATGAGCCATGAAATACGAACGCCCATGAACGGCGTATTGGGCATGGCTGGGTTGCTTCTCGACACGGACCTCGCTGAGCATCAAAGAAAATACGCCCAGATCATTCGCAATTCCGGCCAAACTTTACTGACGATCCTCAACGACATACTGGATCTGGCCAAGATTGAAAGCGGCAAGATCGATCCGGAGGAAGTCGACTTCGACTTGGTCGAGCTGCTTGACCAGACCAACGAATTACTCGGCGGCCAGGCGCATGGAAAAGGCTTGGAATTGTCGACCTATATGGCGCCGAGCGTACCCTGCAGGCTGCGCGGCGATGACGGCCGCATTCGTCAGATTCTGACCAATCTGATCAGCAATTCCATTAAGTTCACGGACGAAGGAGGCATAAGAGTCGAGGTCTCCGTCGACGGTCCGGATGATTGCGGCGAAGAGGTCGATCTTCGATTTCAGGTGATCGATACCGGCATCGGGATCCCGGAACACGCCCGCAAGCGCATATTCGAGAAGTTCACCCAGGCGGACGGTTCGGTGACCCGGCTCTATGGGGGCTCCGGTCTCGGTCTGACGATCTGCAAAGAGCTCGTGTCGCTCATGCATGGGGAACTGGGGGTGAGCGATGTCGAGGGGATCGGGAGCAGTTTCTGGTTCACGATCCGGCTCAAAAAGAGCGTCGGCAAGAACTCGGGATGGGGCGGCGACATCTCCGAGCTTGTAAGAGATCGCAAAATTCTGATTGTCGATGATAATGAGGTCAATCGCCTTATTCTTGAAAAACAGCTGACGGCTTTGTCGATGAGGACCTCCACGGCCAGCCGAGCTGAGGGGGCGTTGCGTAAATTGGCCTTTGCCGCCCGGGAAGGAGATCCCTACGAGGCTGTGATCATCGACCACATGATGCCCGGAACCGACGGATTGGATCTGGGCGCCGCCATTCGGGACGAACCTTACGGGCAAACCATAAAACTCGTGATTTCTTCCTCTTCCGGCATGATCAACATCGGGGGAGCGGCGATTGGCGTCGATTTCGACGCGTCGCTACCGAAACCGGTGCGTCCGGGCGGCATTCGTGACTGCCTCAATAGATTGTTCGGCATGGCGCCGGTGGCGGTCAAAACAACGCCATCGACAAAAACCGAACTTAAAGATCGCAAAGACCGCCCCGCCCGGATTTTGGTCGCCGAGGACAATACGATCAATCAGCTCCTGATCATGGCCATTCTCAATGACTACGGCTATCACGCGGACGTCGTTGCCAATGGTCATGAAGCTTTGCAGGCGCTTCGGTCGGTGCCTTATGATCTCGTCATCATGGATATACAGATGCCTGTCATGGGCGGTGTTGAAGCCACAGGACGAATTCGCCAGTTGAAGGGCCCTCTCGGCGAGATCCCGATCATTGCCGTTACAGCCCACGCGCTGAAAGGTGACCGAGAGAACCTCTTGCAGGCGGGTATGAACGATTACGTCTCAAAACCCCTCGATAAGATCGATCTGTTGAACAAGGTTGCATATTGGACAGGCCAAGCGCATCACGATTCCAATGTGCGGGGACTGCCAGAAGCGATTTGAAGCGGACTGAAATCCGTCCTATGCGACTTGCGCCCCTTGGAGCAAATCCGATGATCGTCGAGATTGCGGATGAGTTTGGGGTTGAGTTTATAGGCCGTAGGTGGAGGAATGTGGCGCCCCGGGTCATTCTTGGTAGGCGGACAGCGTCCGCATTTCGACGATAGGGGGCGCTAGACCTCTGACGTCGTGGCCCAATTCCCAACCTGTGCAGCCGACAGTAGACGCAACTAACGATGACGTTTTGCGGGGTTATGTTCGGGTTTCGATCGGCCTTTGCTATT
The DNA here is from genome assembly GCA_963842775.1 of uncultured Alphaproteobacteria bacterium. Classification (GTDB taxonomy): domain Bacteria; phylum Pseudomonadota; class Alphaproteobacteria; order Rhizobiales; family Rhodomicrobiaceae; genus R-RK-3. The sequence goes on from CAWJHQ010000006.1 coordinate 149,573, forward strand.
GAAAGCCTCAAGTGCCCGCTCACACGCCGCCACCACGGCACGGCCACCATACCCAGCTTCGGCATAGAAAGCGTGGCGACGGCAGCGGCGATCGTATTCAATTTTAAAATGACTCCGCAGCTGGTTCAGTATTTGCCGCCGCGACACTCTAGTAAGCTCTGCCAAGTGATGTTGTCCGCTTAAGATTGAGCCGATTTTTTCCGCAACAGATCGCGAGGAGCATCTCAGATCGGGTGCGATGCCCAAAAGATACTCGTCTCGCAGCAAAAGAAATCGCATGTGGATGAAGCCCGACGCGTGCACTCGAACCGGCTCTTCCGCAGTGATGGCCTCCACTGTCAGAACTCTCCGGCTCAATCAAACCCCATTCGATTAGTTGCCTCACCGCACTGAAAACGTCATCTTCCGGATAACCCAGCTGCTCCATTTTTTTTTGCAGCGTCCCTATGGAAACATACCCTAGCTGGTTGTAATCGATCTTTCGCTTTCGATTTCGGATTAAAAATTCCAATATATCGGCGTTGAGAAAGTTACTTGATCTGTCTTGTTCCTCCAGGACATCCAGTACATTGACTACATAAGACGAATTGGCATTAAAATATTTATATCTACCGCGCATAAGAGCGCGAATCACCCGGAACTCCTGCAAACGATTGGCACCGCTACTTAATGCAGTGCTCGTTATGAGATTTGCCGGGATATGTGGCGAAACAAGAATGTCGCTGAACATGCCGAGCGCCCGACGAACATCCTTCGCGACTAAAGCCTCCAGGCATGAGGCAATTTGCACCGATCGCGTATCAAACAAAGATAGATAAATGCCAAGAAGAAATTCGCCTAGCCGAGTTGTCGGATAAGAAATTCTTTGACCGGACGAAAGGGTATAATGTTGAAATTTCGCCATCTCCGACGGCATAACGCGTAATACGAGTTCGAGCCGCTTTCGTATGACCTGGGCAAACCGAGGTGGCCTAATATAAAAATTTATCGCATTCGCGAAGGCATCTAACGGTGGCTCGTCCCGATGCGCTTCGAAAGTTGTGTCGCGAAGTGTTACGAGTATCAATGCTCGCGTTAAATTTTTAAACCATTGCGCTGTCTCAAATATATTCAGTTGTTGATCACGATTCCGCTTGTCGACATTATCGAATACGATGACCATCCCGAAATCCTTTTTTGCCGGAATAGTGCCTAGCGAGGGCCTCGGCAAATTTTGGCTTATCGTTTATCAGCGAATTCAGCAGCGCAGCGCGTTGTCGCGCATACTCCTGCGGATCCGTATCTTTGATGAGTTTGTATGGGCCACGATCGAACTTATTTATTTCTGCGGAAAAGATTCGTTCTAACGCTGAAAGCTCATAGACATCAACGGCATTAACCTCTGCGAAAAACTCAATGAATTGCTCAGACGTCCATTCTTTCAGGTCTCCGCTTGGCGGCATGACGTTGAAGTTTAAGAATGACCACTTTGTCTGCTTTGCCAACTGATGGCTCATCAGACGTCGGAAATAGCGACGGATAAACAGACTTTTTCCAGCTCCCACCGATCCAATAATCAATTGCACTCGGCTGTAATAGCTGGGGCTGGCTGCGAACTTTTCGATCTCAGGAGTAATGCCTGATGCGGCATTTCGCTTCGTCTCAATCGCGTGAAGCTGGTTACCTGAGAGCCGCGGGGCGCGATCCTTCAGATAGGTTTCCAAGACCGCTTCGTAAGTGGTCAACTCGTCAGACGACACATATGCTTGGTCAACCACATCGTCCGGGGTCTCGTCGGAGTTTCCAGCGAAATATTTCGTCAGAGTAGGGAAATAAAGGCTGAGCAAACTCGTTCACGCCCAATAGTTCGTTTCGCCGTGACGCGCCTCCTAGGAACGACGCCACGCTGTAAAATTGTCGGGCCTGAAAGTGGGCCAGAAGCTTATTGGATCGTTCCACCAGCGCGGCCTTGCCTAACGCGCTCTGGAAAACGTCGAGGATCTGTGTTCCCGGAGCTATCTCTGAGCACTGCGCAATTATCGCATTCGTCTCGCTATCCCATTCGGCGAGAGCAAATTGGAAACCATTTGAGGCGAGCACAAATCCTATGGGATTAACATTAGGTGGATAGCGTTTGTTGATCTCGGCTGCGTAAAGGTGCGCTTCTCTCAGCCCGACTTCAACGGCGACATCTGGCGCTTTGGCTTCAACAACGATCATGGGCAAGCCAGCCAACCACACCGAATAATCAGGAACGTAGCCGTAGCGCTTTCCAGCTGCCTTATCGATTTCCGTGGGACTCATGTACTCCTTCGTACAATCCAACTGCTCGGCAGTGCCAAGTAGTTCATGCTGCTCAAAAAAGGTAGCAGGAGCTTTTGCTCTACGTCACTTTCGTTCTTCAATTCATCGAGATCGAAAATCGGAGTGGCATGTGCGGGTTTGACGGGCAATCGCGAGATCAAGTCTCTCTCCTCGGCGAATCACGACCGAATTCATAGCATAGGAGAAGACTGCATTTCACGGGTGTGGTTCAATCCTAAGGGGATTGGCTCGCAAACCCGGTCCCCTCAAAGCACCTCGAAAACGCTCACATGCACGCTGGTCGCGCGGCGCATGCCTGTCCCTACGCAGATGGTGCGGTTGAGCCAGGCATAGCGCGGGTCGCCGGTCTCGAAGCGGGGGTGGGTGCGCATGTAATAGAGCGCCGGGTCGACGTCCTCGCCGCGCGCCAGCCGCGCCACGATCTCCGGCGGCCCCACCCGATAGCCGAAATTGCGGATTTCGATGATGGCGCCGTCATGCGTGCGCAGGGCGTAGCGCGTGTCCAGCTCGGCGATGGTTTCGTTGAATATGGTCTGCCAGTCGGCGCCGAGATTGAGGATGTCGCCCTTGATGCGCTCGCCGGTGACGGTGCCGCCCACGATCGGGATGATCCGCCGCCTTCGCCCGAGCGCCTGCCCCATTTCGATCGGCGCGGCGACATCGACCTTCAGGTCGCAAAGATGCTTCAAGCCGGGAGCGTTCATCGCTGGGGTCATTCCGCCTCATTCCCATGCGTTCGAAGAGATTCTTGACTGGCTTTCGGCAATTCCGTTATATCGTATAACAATTATCAGGCAACATACATGCATAATGGCTCGGTGCCGCACGGCACAATCGCGGAACTGCCGGATAGCCTCACCTGCGAGCAGGACGGCGATATCCTTATCCTGCGGCTCAACCGTCCGGCAAAGGCCAATGCGCTGGACGACCGCACTGTCCAGGCGCTGGGCGCTTTCCTGCAGCATCCCCCGCGCGAGGCGAAGGCGGTCGTGCTGGCCGCGAACGGCAAGCATTTCTCCGCCGGGCTCGATCTGGCCGATGTCAGCGATCTGACCGTCCGGGAGAATATCGACCACTCCCGAAGCTGGCACAAAGCCTTCGAAGCCGTGCAGTTCGGCGCGCTGCCCGTGGTCGCGGTGCTGCATGGCGCGGTGATCGGCGGCGGCCTGGAACTGGCGGCGGCGACCCATGTGCGGGTGGCCGAGGCGTCGGCCTATTATGCGCTGCCCGAGGGCCAGCGCGGCATTTTCGTGGGCGGCGGCGGTTCGGTGCGCTTGCCGCGCCTGATCGGCACGTCGCGCATGATGGAGATGATGCTGACGGGGCGCAGCTATGGCGCCGAGGAGGGCCTGGCGCTCGGCTTGTCGCATTATCTCGTGGCGGATGGCGACGGCCTGGAAACCGGCATCGCTTTGGCGCGGAAGATCGCGGCGAACAGCGCGCTCACCAACTATGCGGTGATGCACGCCTTGCCGCGCATCGCGGAAGCCTCCCCATCATCGGGCTATATGTTCGAGACGCTGATGGCGGCGATCACGCAAGGGGACGAGGAAGCCAAGGCCCGCAAACAGGCTTTCCTCGAAAAGCGGGCCGCTAAGGTCAAGCATAGCTAGAGAACACGCCTCGAGACGAGGCCTAGACGTCGTGACAAGGATAGACTGGCGCTGCACGCCGGCACAGAATTCGGCATTGGGAGGAATGTCATGGATGCCTGCGCGCCCTTGCGCGATGTGCGCCTGCCGGAACCCGCCATCGACATCGACCGGCGGGAGGACGGATCGATCCGCATCCGGTCGCGCCATCCCCTGCCGCCCTATCCGGCGACCGCCACCGAAGCCCTCGATTACTGGGCCGAGCATGCGCCCGACCGCCTGTTCATGGCCCGGCGCGGGCCGGACGGCGCGTGGATCAGCCTGACTTACCGCGAAACGCAGGACCGGGCGCGCAGGATCGCGGCCGCATTGCTGGCGCGCGGCCTGTCACCGGAGCGCCCGCTGGTCATCCTGTCGGGCAATGATCTGGAGCATATGCTGCTGAACATGGGGGCCTATTACGCCGGCGTGCCCTATGCGCCGGTCTCGCCGTCCTATTCGCTGCTATCGACGGATTTCGGCAAGCTGAAGCACATCATGTCGCTGATGACGCCGGGCATGGTCTATGTCGCGGATGGGGATCAGTACGCCAAGGCGGTGGCCGCCGCCGTGCCGGAGCATGTCGAGCTGGTCGCCGGGGCCAACCCGCCCGCAACCCGCGCCTCGACGCCCTTCGAGGCGCTGCTCGCGCGGCCCGATGAAGCGGCCGTGCTGATCGCCGAATGCAACACCGAGCCGGACAGCATCGCCAAGATCCTCTTCACCTCCGGCTCGACGGGGATGCCGAAAGGCGTGATCAACACGCATCGGATGATCTCGTCGAACCAGATCATGATCCGCGAGAGCTTTCCGTTTCTGGCGGAAACGCCGCCGGTCATCGTCGACTGGCTGCCCTGGAACCATACGTTCGGCAGCAACCACAATATCGGCATCGTGCTGTTCAACGGCGGCAGCTTCTATATCGACGACGGCAAGCCGACCCCCGCCGGGATCGCCGAAACGGTGCGCAATCTGCGCGAGATCGCGCCGACCGTGTATTTCAACGTGCCGAAGGGCTTCGATGAGCTGATCCGCTATCTCGACGCCGAGCCGGAGTTGCGGCAGCACTTCTTCAGCCGTCTGCAGATGCTGTTCTTTTCCGGCGCGGGCATGGCGCAATATGTGTTCGATGCGCTGGACCGGCTCGCGGTGCAAGCTTGCGGCGAGCGCATCATCATCATGAGCGGGCTGGGGGCGACCGAAAGCGGCCCCTCGGCGATGTTCTGCGTCAAGGGCGTGAATCAGTCGGGCGCGGTGGGCCTGCCGGTACCGGGCGTGGAGCTGAAGCTGGCGCCGGTCGGTGGCGGCAAACTCGAGGCGCGGCTGAAAGGTCCGAACATCACGCCGGGCTATTGGCGCCAGCCGGAGGAAACCGAGAAGAGCTTCGACGAGGAAGGCTTCTACAAGCTCGGGGACGCGGTGCGCTTCGCCGATCCGGGCGATCCGCTGAAAGGCTTCTTCTTCGACGGACGGCTGTCGGAGGATTTCAAGCTGTCGAGCGGCACCTGGGTGCATGTAGGGCCGCTTCGGGCGCAGCTCATCGCGGCGTTCGCGCCTTATGTGCGCGACATCGTCATCGCCGGGCAGGAGCGTGACGCCGTCACCGTGCTGATCTTCCCCGATTTCGATGCCTGCCGCCGCCTCGCGCGTGGCCTGGAAGAGGCGACGTCCGAAGCGATCGTCTCGCACCCGGCGATCTTTGCGCTTTTTCAGGCGCGGCTCGATCAGGCCGCCACCGCCGCGACCGGATCGTCCAATCGCGTCACGCGCGCCCTGCTGATGGAGGAGCCACCCTCCATCGACGACCATGAGATGACCGACAAAGGTTCGATCAACCAGCGCGCCACCCTCATGCGCCGCGCCGCGCTGGTGGAGGCGCTCTATGCCGAGCCGCCCTCCCCCCGCATCATCGCCCTTTCCCGAGGGAATTGAGGTCCATGCCCGCCCCGAAAGCTCTTTACGCAAGTTTCGCCGATGCCTGGCTGATCGACGGCGTCCGCACGCCCTTCGTTGATTACAACGGCGCGCTGTCGCTCGTGTCGCCGACCGATCTCGCCATCAAGGCCGCGCGGGCGGTCTTCGAGAGATCCGCCTTGCCACCCGGGGATGTCGGTATCGTCGTTGCCGGCAACATGGCGCAGGCCAGCTTCGACGCCTACATGCTGCCGCGCCATGTGGGGCTTTACTCCGGCGTGCCCGAAGAGGTGCCCGCGCATATGGTGCAGCGCGTCTGCGGCACCGGCATCGAGGTCATCATGCAGGCCTCAGACGCGGTGTCGCTCGGCCGCGCCGATTTGGCGCTGTGCGTCGGCGCGGAATTCGATGAGCCGCAATCCGGTCGCGTCCTACACGAGCCGGGGCGGCTTCCGCATGGGGCAAGTGGAGTTCAAGGATTTCCTGTGGGAAGCGCTGCTCGATCCCTCATGCGGCTGCACCATGGGCGACACCGCGGAGAACCTCGCCAAGCGCCACGGCATCACCCGCGAGGACACCGACGCCTTCGCGGCGCGCAGCTTCGCCCGCGCCGTTGCGGCCGAAGCGAGCGGCTTCCTTTCGGGCGAAATCACGCCCATCGAAAATGAGAGCTTTGCGCGCGATGGACTGGCGGCGCGCAGCATCAAATTGCGCGGCAAGGACGAAGCCGTAACCCGCGACAGCCACATCCGCCCTTCGCCCCTGGACGCGCTGGCGAAAATCCGCCCGGCCTTCGGCGGCGTGCAGACGGGAGGCAATTCCTCGGCCGTGGTGGACGGCGCGGCGGCGGCGCTGGTCGCGTCGTCCGCCTATGCGGAGCGGCAGGACGTGGCGCCGCTCGCGCGCATTGTGGCCGGCGTTTCGGTGGGCGTGCCGCCGGAGATCATGGGTATCGGTCCGGTTCCGGCGATCCGCGCGCTTGTGGAGCGGGCGGGCCTCGATCTCGCGGCGATCGAGCGCTTCGAGATCAACGAAGCGTTCGGCGCGCAATGCCTCGCCTGCGCCCGAGAATTGCGGCTGGACGAAGAGCAGCTGAACGTCAATGGTGGCGCCATCGCCATCGGCCATCCGCTTGGCGCCACCGGCGTCCGGCTGGCGGTGACGCTCGCCCGCGAGCTGAAACGCTCCGGCGGACGCTACGGCATCGCCTCGGCCTGCATCGGCGGCGGCCAGGGCATCGCGCTGCTGATCGAGAATATGGAGCGGGACTAGACACCTCAGTGTCATCCGCGAAGGCGGGGATCCAGTATTCCACAGTGAATTCAATAGTATACTGGATTCCCGCTTGCGCGGGAATGACAAGAAGGGAGACTTTCGAATGCAATTAAGGGGACAGGCCGCCATCGTGACGGGCGGCGCATCGGGGCTGGGCGCGACAACGGCGACGATGCTCGCGGAAGCGGGTGCGCGTGTCGCCGTGCTCGACATCAATGGCGAGGCGGCTGCGGCGCGCGGGGCCGAAATCGGCGGCGTCGGCCTTGCCTGCGATGTGGCTGACGCGGATGCGGCCTCCGCCGCCATCGCCGAAGCCGCCAAGGCGCACGGTCCGGCGCGCATCCTGGTCAATTGCGCCGGGATCGGCGTGGCGAAACGCATCATCGGCCGCGACGGTGCCATGCCGCTCGGCGATTTCGAGCGGGTCATCCGCGTCAATCTCATCGGCACGTTCAACATGATGCGGCTGGCGGCGGCTGACATGTCGAAGCTCGAACCGCTGGCAGATGGCGAACGTGGCGTTATCGTCTCCACCGCTTCTGTCGCCGCCTATGACGGCCAGGTCGGGCAGGCCGCCTATTCGGCGTCGAAGGGCGGCATCGCCGCGCTGACGCTGCCGGCCGCGCGGGAACTGGCGCAATTCGGCATCCGCGTCATGACCATCGCGCCGGGGCTGTTCCTGACGCCACTGCTTGCCAATCTGCCCGAAGACATCCAGAAAAGTCTGGCCGACGCCATCCCCTTTCCGAAGCGCCTCGGCAAGGCGTCGGAATTCGCCGAGCTGGTGCTAAGCTGCGTAACCAATCTGTCGCTCAATGGCGAGGTCATCCGGCTCGACGGCGCGCTGCGTCTCCCGCCGCGCTGATACGGGCGCCCAAGGAGAGGCCCATGCTGACGACGAAGAAGGACATCCAGATCGAATGGGGCGATTGCGACCCGGCCGGCATCGTCTTCTATCCGCGCTATTTCGCCTGGTTCGACGCCTGCACCGCCGGACATTTCGCCAATGCCGGCCTGCCGAAATTCCAGATGCTGAAGACCTACGACATCGTCGGTTTTCCGATGGTGGACACGCGGGCGAAATTCATCCTCCCGTCGAAATTCGGCGACGTCGTCACCGTGGAGACGCGCATCACCGAATTCCGCCACTCCAGCTTCGATGTCGAGCACCTGCTGTTGAAGGAGGGCGCGCTGGCGATCGAGGCCTATGAGACCCGCGTGTGGGTCGGCCGGCATCCGGACGATCCGGAGCGCATCAAGTCGCAACCCATCCCGGAAGAGGTGATCGCGCGGTTTCGGTAGATTCCACACGGCCAGCCATCTTGACATCATCGGATGTCGCTTCCATTTTCCATCCATACGGATGGTAGACGGATGGCACTAGGATGGGTGACACGAGACTGAAGACGGCTGACAGCGAGAAAATCACCATCAATCTGGGCTTTGTCGATCTAGGCCAGATCGATCTGCTGGTGCAGGAAGGGTTCTATTCGAACCGGACCGATTTCATCCGCACCGCCATCCGCAACCAGGTCGAGCGGCATGCCGACGTGGTCCGGCAAACCGTGACGCGCAAAAGCGTCGACCTCGGCCTTCGGCATTTCAGCCGCGCTGACCTCGAAGCGGCGCGGGACGCCGGGCAGATGCTCGACATTCGCGTCCTGGGGCTTGCCACCATCGCAAGCGACGTCACCCCCGAACTGGCACGCGCCACCATCGCCTCGCTCACCGTATTGGGTTCGCTGCACGCCAGCGCCGCCGTCAAGGCGGCTCTCGCGGACCGCATCCAATGAGATTCACCGCTCCGCCGCCTTGGCGACATCACTCAACCTGTTCCGCGCACGGAAGGCACCGGCATGACTTATACAATCCCGCCCGAAATGGCCGAGGCGACCCGCCTCACCAACGCCGGCAAACTCGCCGAGGCGACCGCGCTTATCCAAAGGCTGCTTCAAGCGGACAGCCGCTCCGGTCCCGGCGAACACCGGCTCGCCAACCATCATCGACGCCGAATACGAGACGGTCGACGCGGCCCCACAGCAGGCTGCGCCCCGTATGGAGGCTAGACCTCGGACCGGTTTGCGCGAAACTCTGCGGCGGCTCGCGGCCGAGGCCAGGGCAACTGGCTTTGATATCGGGGCAGGCATCGCGCCGCGGCCTGCTCCCGATCCGCTGCCGCCGGGCGCCACATTCACGATGGCGTCCTATGCCAACGCGGCCGGAACACGCGACTACAAGCTTTACGTTCCCGGCAAGGCCCACGCCGAGCATCTTCCTCTCGTCGTCATGCTGCACGGATGCACCCAGTCGCCGGACGATTTCGCCGCCGGGACGCGCATGAACGCGCTGGCCGAGGAGCAGGGCTGCCTCGTCGCCTACCCCGCACAGCCGGCTTCGGCCAATGCCAAAAAATGCTGGAACTGGTTCAAGCCGGAAGATCAGCACCGTGACCAGGGCGAGCCGTCGCTGATCGCCGGGATAACCCGGCAGATCATGCGCGATCACCGGGTCGACCCGAGCCGCGTCTATATTGCGGGCATGTCTGCCGGGGGCGCGGCGGCAGCAATCATGGCGGCGGCCTATCCGGATCTCTACGCCGCTGTCGGTGTGCATTCCGGTCTGCCCGCCGGGGCGGCGAACGACCTTCCTTCCGCCTTTGCCGCGATGCGCCAGGGCAGCGAAGGCAAGGGACGGCGCGGCCAATTCGTGCCCACCATCGTCTTTCACGGTGACCAGGACGCGACGGTCAATCCGAGCAACGGCGACGCCGTCGTCTGCCGCGACGATCGGATCCGCGGCCGGTCTGCGCTCGACCCTCCAGCGCGGCCGGGCGCCGGGCGGCCTCGCATACAGCCGCCGGGCCTATGCCGATGCTTCCGGCCGCGTCTTGTGCGAGCAATGGACGATCCACGGCGCCGGACACGCATGGTCCGGAGGCAGTCCCGCCGGCTCATATACCGATCCGCGTGGCCCGGACGCCGCGCGGGAGATGCTGCGCTTCTTCGATGCGTACCGCCAGGAGAGCTGAGACAGCCTGGGGGAACTCTGCAATGGGATCGCGAACCTTCCGTCATTTGTCGCCCCGGACGCCGTGAAGCGGCGAGCCGGGGGCCAATCACATAGCTGAAGAATGGGCCCCGGCTCTAACGGCCGGGGCGACGGGACACGCTACAGGCCCATGCGCCCGACCGGCGCACCGCTGACCGGCGCGCGGGCGATGAAAAGCCCGCCCGATTGCGGAAACCGGTCGAGCTGCGCCGCGATGGGGCCGGTGCGGTGACTGGTCACGGCGATGAAGCGCAGATCCGGGCCGCAGAAGCAGGGCATCGTCGGCGCGGGGACCGGAAAGTCGAGCGAATCGAGCAGCTCGCCCTCAGGGCTGAAGCGGTTGATGCGTCCCCCATAGATGCCCGCGCTCCAATAGCAGCCCTCGGCATCCATTGCGCCGCCATCGGGCAGGCCGATGCCGCCGTCGAACTCGCGGATGCGCGTGCGTCCGCTGATGGTTCCTGTGGCGGCGGAGAAATCCCAGCGGTCGAGCCAGAAGCTGCGCGTGTCGGCGTGATACATGAGCGCGCCGTCGGGCGAAAAAGCGAGGCCGTTCGACACCTTCAGGCCCTCGATCTGCCGCGTCACGGAACCGTCCGGCGCGACACGGTACAACGCGCCGATGGGCTGCCTTTCCGGTACGTCATGCATCGTGCCGACCCAGAACGCGCCGTCCGGGCCGACCTTGCCGTCATTGAGGCGAGTGCTGCGCGGCTCATCCGGCGGCAGCCGGGTAAAAGGCTGAAGCGAGCCGCTTTCCGGATCGAACAGCGCAAAATCATGCTTCAGCGCGGCAATCAGGCGGCCGCTTTGCGTAAGGCCGACGGAGCCCACCACAGCAGGCATCGGCCAACTGCGCAGGCCGCTGCCGTCCAGGCGGATGGCATGGATCGCCGGAGCCAGAATATCGACGAAGAACAGCAGCTCCCGGCGATCGTCCCAAAGCGGGCTTTCGCCGAGTTCGCATGTCAGATCGCCGAGGCGAACGAACTCCATCCGGTCAGTCCCTCACGATACCTGTTCGCGCTTGGCCCGGGTGACGATCTGCGTCGGGTTGACGAAGCGCAGCGCGATCAGCAGCCAGACCAGCGTCGTCAGCATGTAGATCACCGCCATGGCGTCGATGGATTGCCCGGCGCGCACGCCCGCCGCGAAGACGGCGTAATAGAGCGCCACCACGAGCGTCTGGCTGCTCGGGCCGGCGGTGAGGAAGGTCAGCTCGAACATGGCGATGGTGCGCACCATCACCAGCAGCAGCGCCGCCAGGATGCCGGGCGCCAGCAGCGGCAGCAGCACATAGAGGAACAGCCGGAATGTGCCCGCGCCGAAGACGCGCGCCGCCGTCCTCCATGCGCGGGTCGATCTGCTCGATGAACGGGATCATCACCAGGATGACGAACGGCACCGTCGGCACCAGATTGGCCAGCACCACGCCCGACATCGATGCCGGCCAGCCCGGTCTTGTACAGCACCGTGGCGAGCGGAATGCCGAAGGTGATCGGCGGCACCAGCAGCGGCAGCAGGAACAGCAGCATGACGAGCCGCTTGCCGGGGAAATCGCGCCGCGCCAGCGCGTAGGCGGCGGGCACGCCGAGCAGCCCGGAGAGCAGCACCACGGCGCCGACGATCTCGAAGGTGACGATGAGGACGTCGCCGAGCTGGAACTCCCGCCAGGCCTCGAAATACCAGCGCGTCGTATAGGCCGGCCGGCAGCCAGGTGCCGAGCCAGCGCGTGGCGAAGCGAGTTCGACGACGACGGTCGCGATCATGGCGAGCAGGTTGATGACGAAGAAGATCGACCAGCGCCCAGACCGCCGTCACCCACAGCCTGCGCTGAGGTCGGTCTCGCGGTTCATCGGCTCAGCCTTTCCCGCCGCCGGCCGGGCCGCGATAGACGAGCCCGCGCAAGGCCAGCACGGCCACGACGATGGCGAGCTGCACCGCGCCCATGATCATGGCGATCGCCGAGGCCATGCGAGTAGTCATATTGCTCGAAGGCGGCCGTGTAGGCGGCGATCGAAATCACCCGCGTCGATCCGGCCGGCGCGCCGAGCAGCACCGCCGAGGGAAACACCGAGAACACCTGCACGAAGGTCAGGCAGAAGGTGATGGCGAAGCCGGGCAGCAGCAGCGGCAGGAAGATGTGGCGGAACCGCGCGCGCGGGCTTGGCGCCGAGCGTCGCCGCCGCCTGTTCCAGCGACGGATCGATGCCGGTCACATAGGACAGCGTCAGCAGGAAGGTGAACGGGAACCCCGATGATGAACAGCGAGATCAGCGTGCCCCAGTAATTGTGCACCAGCCTGATCGGGCTCGAGATCAGCCCGAAGGCCATCAGGGTGCGGTTCACCCAGCCTTGCGGGCCGAGATAGTTGAGCAGCCCTTCCGCGATCAGAACCGTGCCGAGCGTAATCGGCACCACGAGGATGGTGGTGAGCAGGCGCTGCCGCCGCATCAGCCGCACGCGCATGGCGACCGGCACCGAGACGAGGATGTTGATCAGCGTCGCCGGGATGGCCAGCCACAGCGTCTTGCTGATCGTGGTGTAGAGGAACGGCTCGGAGAAGAAGTGCTGGTAATTGGCGAGCCAGCCGCCCTCTTTCGGCTCGAACGACAGCACCAGCCCGTAGAGGAACGGGTAGACGAACAGCGCCAGCAGGAAAGACACCGCCGGCAGCACCAGCAGCGTCACGCCGTCCAGACCGCGCTGGGCAAGCCGCAGGCGCAACGGCAGCCGCTGCTCGGCGCTGCGCTCGGCGGCGGAGGGAATGGAGATCGTGCTCATGCCTCGCCCCCGGCATAGATGAGCACGCGCGAGGCGTCGACGCCGAGGCGGATCGTATCGCCCGGCGCCGACCTTCTCGTCGGAGCGGAAATACAGTTCCGTGCCGCCGGTCATCGCCGCCTTGCCGAAGAAATCGCGGCCGCGATATTCGGCGGTTACGACCTTGGCGGCGAGCGGTCCGTCGGCGCGCGGCGTCAGATCGTCGGGGCGGAAGGCGACGACGACGTCGCCCTCGCGGCGCATCGACAGGCGTGCCCGATCAGCGCGGCATCCGCCGACCGCGACCCGCAGCACGCCATTGCCGCCGGAGGACGCGCGCGCCGGGATGATGTTGCGGTAGCCCATGAACTCGGCGACATCGGCATGGGCGGGGCGCGCATAAAGCTCGGTCGGCGTGCCGATCTGGCGCACGCGGCCATCGCGCAGCACGACGATGCGGTCGGCGAGCGACAGCGCTTCGTCCTGGTCGTGCGTGACGTAGATGGTCGTCGAGCCGACCAGATCGTGGATGCGGCGGATTTCGGCGCGCATCTCCAGCCGCAGCTTGGCGTCGAGATTGGACAGCGGCTCGTCCATCAGCACCAGCGGCGGCTCGATGACGGTCGCCCGCGCGATGGCCACGCGCTGCTGCTGGCCGCCGGAGAGCTGGCCCGGCAGCTTGTGCGCCTGCGATTCCAGACGCACGAGCGCGAGCGCCGCCTCGACCTTCCGGGCGATCTCCGCCTTGCGGCAGCCGCTGCATCATCAGGCCGAAGCCGACATTGCGGCGCACGGTCATATGCGGGAACAGCGCGTAATTCTGGAACACCATGCCGAAGCCGCGATCCTCCGGCTTCAGCCGGTCGATGCGCACCTCGTCGAGCCAGATGCTGCCGCCGGTGAGCGTGCAGCAGGCCCGCCAGGCAATTGAGCGCGGTGGTCTTGCCGCAGCCGGACGGGCCGAGAAGGGCGATGAACTCGCCCCGCGCGACATCGAGCGTGACATCCTTCAGCGCGTTGTGGCTGCCGAAATCGCGGCACACCGCATCGAAGCGAAGACGGCGGAAATCGCGCGGGGCGAGGGTCATCGAATGGTTCCCGTCACTTCCGCTTCGCGCCGCCGATCTGCTCGTCCCAGCGCGCCGAAGGCGTAGACCAGCTTGTCGGGCGACAGCGGCAGCTCGGCCGGGTTCTCGGCGATCAGCTTTTCATATTCCGGACGGCCATATTCCTTGATGATGTCCTGGCTCTCCTGCGGCGCCATCGCCAAGCGTCACGTCCTTGCGCGCCGGACCGGGATAGAAATAGCCCTTGTCGTAGGTGGTGGCCTGCGCCTCGGGCGTCAGCAGGTAGTTGAGCATGTCGACCAGCACCGCCACCTTCTCCGGCGCGACGCCCTTCGGGATGCAGAGATAATGCGCATCCAGGATCCAGTGCATGCCCTTGAACGCGACCGTCTTGGCCTCTTTCGGAACGACGCCCAGCGCGCGCGGATTGATGTCCCAGCCCATCTGCGTGGGGACCATGTCGCGGCTGCCCTCGCCGAGCTCCTTCATCACCGCGCCGGTGCCGGAGGGGTAATATTCGATGTGCTCGCCCAGTGCTTTCAGATAGTCCCAGGTCTTGGCCCAGCCGTCCTTCGGGTCGGACGGGTCCTTGTCGCCCAGCACATAAGGCAGCCCCATCATGAAGACGCGGCCGGGGCCGGAATTGGCGGGACGCGCATACATGAAGCGGTTCGTATTGGCCTTGGCCCATTCCATCAGCTCGGCCGGGGAGGTCGGCGGGGTCTTGACCTTGTCGGGCATGTATTCCAGCAGCGGCCCCGCCGGGCAGAAGACGATGCACACGCCCTGGTTCTGCGCGAGGCGTCTGCATCTTGGCGGCGCCGGGGAGATAGATCTCGTCGAGCTTGGGCAGCTTCCCGGCAAAGTCGGGCAGAATCGGCGTCCACAGCTTCTGGTCCACGCCGGTCGACAGCACGTCGATGCCGGTCAGAACGCCGTCGATGTCGAGGCGTCCGGCGCCTTGCTGCGCCTTGATCTTGCCCGGCAGTTCCGGCGCCGGCGCCTTGCTGAAGGTGACCTTGGAGACCAGCTTCGGATTCGCGGCGGCGTAGGTCTCGATGGCCCTTTGCGTCAAAGCGAGATTACCCGCGACATCCACCATGTTGAGCGCGACCGGCGATGTCGGCAGGGCTGGTGCGCCCTGGCCAAAAACGCGGCCGCTGGCGCCAAGCGCGAGCGATCCGGCCATACCGCCGATAACGGTGCGACGTGTGAGCTTCATCGTGTTTCCTCCTAATTGAGCGTTGTTGTGGGTGCTGTTGCACTTCCTAATTTGGTGTTCGTCTCGGTCGGCGGATCGGCGACGCCTCAGCCATTCAGGCGGCGGCGCCCTTCGTGGTCCGCGACGGCGGACCCGTCCCGCCGGTGTCCTCCGTGAAATAGGTCGCGTTCTCGTTCTGCAGGATCTCGACCGAGCGGAACAGGCCGCGCAAATGCACGCGCATGGCCTCGACCGCACCGGCCGCATCGCGCGCGATGATGCGATCGATGATAATGCCGTGCTCGGCGAGGATAGCGCTTCGTTTCCGGGTCTGGCGCAAATTCAAATGGCGGACGCGGTCCAATTGCGCCTTCAGGTTCTCGACCATGCGCCACGCATTGGCGTGACCGGCGACAATCATGATCTGCGCGTGCATTCGCTCGTCGGCCTGGAAGAAGCTCTCATCGTCAGCCGCGCGGTGCATGAGGCGCTGCCGGTCGAGAATGGCGGTGAGCGCTTTTGCCTGCGCGGGATCGATCCGCTCGACGGCCCGCTCGACGGCGGCGCATTCGATGGCCTCGCGCACGAACTGATTGTCGAAGACGTCGGCCAGGCTGATCGGGGCCACGAAGGACGCATATTGCGGATAGGTCGTAACGAGATTTTCCTCGGCCAGCTTGATCAGCGCCTCACGCACAGGCGTGCGCGACGTGCCGAAACGCTGGGAAAGCTCCTGCTCCGACAGCATGGTGCGCGGCAGCAAATGGCCGGTGATGATCTCGCGGCGGAGCAGCGCGTGAACCTGCACGCCCATGGTCTGGCGACGCATCGGGGCGGCCGACGGCGCCTGATCACCCCGCGAAACGGGAGGGAGTTGCGCCCGCCGCGGACCGCTCTTGCCAGCCTTCATATGCGTTTCGATCCCGCGGGAATTGGCCTGACTTTATCCGCCGGACGCTACCATACTAGTACACATGAGGCAACGGGCGGGCAGGCGTCGAAAGCGGTGGGCATAATCGACGCGCTGCCCGGCCCGTATAGGTGACAGACCCTCAACTGGCCTTTTTGAAGAAGGCGTAGTCGGCTGAATAGGGGACAGATTGAAATGCGCCGGCTGTCTCGCACGGCCCCTCGGCGACGCCGCCTTTGGTGTTGAGCCTCTGGATCGTCGTGACACCGGTGAGCTTGCCGGTCCCGTGCTGAGATGTCACCTCGAGCTTGAGCAGGGGAATATCCTTCGCGGTTGCCCCGGGAGCGCGTCCGCTCACCTTGGCGCTCACGCGGCTGCCGTCGGCCAGCTCCCAATTCGGACCGGCAAAATGCCGGCCGACCGTCTCGGCACCGATCAGCAGCGTCGCGATCGGTTCACGAAACTGCCAGACAGGTTTGCCTGACGCATCGGCCTTGCATTCATAGACCTGCGCGCCTTCCGCATGGATGGTGGCTACGAGGGTTTCGTTCGGGACCGCTATGGTGTCGGGCACCTGCGCGCTCGCCATCGACGGCAGCAGGATCAACGACACAAAAATGAAACAAGGCAGCGACAATAAATTCATCGGGCGACATCCTTTGCCAGGCTCAAGGAGAGAGGGAATTCGGAATACTATTTTACGCCGTCGTCGCCTAGCATCGGCTTGAGGGGCGTCGCATCGCCCGACCGGGTGACGCGGGCGCGTGCGTGGACGGCAAACCGCGTGATGCGCGAAGTGGTGTTGCCGGCCATTCTCTGAGCGTCCCGCGCTCGCGAGCACGCGCACAAAATCGCCGACCGCGCCGCGATTGCCGCGAGCGGTATCGGCGACAAAATGAACATCACAAGGCGTCCTCAAGCGCCATTATGCCCTGACGCTACGCCCCATACACATCATCCCCAGCGACGGCGGCCGCCCACGAGACTGATCAGGAACAGCAGCACCACCGCGCCGATGGTCGCATTGATGATCGCCGCCACAAGCCCGGAACCGAGATAAATGCCGAGTTGAGGAAGGAGCCAGCTGCCCACGAAGGCGCCGAGGATACCGATGACGAGATCGCCGACAAGGCCGAACCCTGTGCCCTGCACGATTTGACCGGCCAGCCATCCGGCGATGAGGCCAATGACAATAATGATTGCGAGAGTTTCACCCGACATGTGCATCTTCCTATCTTCGATCTGAGAGTCAGACCAATCCGCCCCTCATTGCAGGAAAGCGAATTCCGCGGTCAGAGTTCAAGCCGCCAATAAATAAACATTTACCTGTCAGGATAAGGGGACGAGGGAGACGGAGTACGTTATGGTCAAATTCCAGAGGGCGTGAGGCTCATGCACGATCGGACATTCGCGTGCCTCGACCGGCTAGGCGCCCGCCGCGGGCAATCAAGCGCGCCGGTGACGATAATCGGTGACATTTGGAGCAGCCATCCCCATATAGGGGCTACGCGTTAAACAAGGCCACGCGCGATGTTTGTGGCCAGTCTCGCTCATCGAGGGACCAAGATGTCGTTCTTAAGCTGGAATGCCCCCGCGCTTGTCTTGGCAGCGGGCCTCGCGATCGTTACGGCCGATGTGGCGGACGCGCGCATGGGGGGTGGCAAGAGCTTCGGCAGCAGAGGCAGCAAGACCTATACGACGCCACCGGCCACGAAAACCGCTCCTGGCGCCGCTCCGATCGAACGCTCCATGACCGATAAGCCCGGGCCTACGGCCGCGCAGAATGCCCAGCCGGGTGCTGGAGCCGGCGCCGCGACGCAGACGTCGCGCTTTGGCGGCTTTGGCGGTCTGCTCATGGGCGGCCTGTTCGTGGCGGCCCTGGGAGGCATCTTCGGGTTTGGCGCATTGGCCAGCGTGCTGGGCTTCCTTCTGCAGTTCGCCCTCATCGGCGGCGCCATATATTTCGTCGTCAGCTTCCTTCGCAGCCGCAATCAGCCGGCGCTTAGCGCCTGCGCGCGGCTCCGGCGATCCCGGGCGTGATACGCCGAACCGTTCGCCGTTCACGTTCAGCCATGGCGCGGCCCCGGCCGTTGCGCCGCTGGCGATCGGCAAGGAAGACTTCGATTCCTTCGAGCGGCTGCTTGGCGAGATCCAGATGGCATACAGCCGCGAGGACACCGAGGAGCTCGGGGCCAGGACCACGCCGGAAATGTTCTCGCATTTCAGCCAGGAGCTACATGACAACCAGGCCGAGGGCGTGCGCAACGAGGTGTCCGGCGTGAAACTCCTCCAGGGCGACCTGTCGGAAGCCTGGCGCGAAAACGGCTCCGACTACGCCACGGTCGCGATGCGCTATTCGCTCGTCGATGCGACGGTTGACCGGGCGACCGGCAACGTCGTGTCAGGCGACCTCAGCCGTCCGTCCGAGGCGATAGAGCTGTGGACCTTCCGCCGTGACGACCGCGCTCGTGCCGATGGCTGGCAACTCTCCGCCATCCAGCAGGCGGCCTAACGCACAGAATTAGGACCCGCCGCGTCTGAAATCATTTCGGCGCGGCGGCGATAATTTAAGAAGCTCTCATAATCTCGTCTAGAATCGCTCGACCGGCAAAGGGCGCCCTGCCCCTGCCGGTCTTATTTTTTCTTCTTCGGCGCAGGAATGATCGATAGCGGCGAGGCTTTCGACGCCGCAGGAGCCGCAGAAGGGCTATCCTTCTTTTTCTTCGGCTTCTTTACTTCTTTGTTTCCACGCATTTGGCCTTTGGCCATGATCGTCTCCTATGCTCGCCGGTGCGGCGCTTCGTCAAGGATACGGCGGCCCGGCACTGCCAAAGCCGCCGGCATGCAATCAGCCCAGATCCTTCAGATTCTCCGCGGACATCTTGCCGCTTTTGCGGTCGGCGATGAGCTCGAAACCCACCTTCTGCCCTTCGCGCAGCTCGCCCAGGCCGGAACGTTCCACGGCGCTGATATGGACGAAGGCATCTTTCCCGCCATCGTCAGGCGCAATGAAACCGAAACCCTTTTGGCTATTGAACCACTTCACGGTTCCCTCAGTCATGGGAAACCCTTTCATTTCTTGTAGATTAGCGCGCCGGCGCAACCGCCAGCCGTCGAAATCGCATTTTTCAGGCAAGAAGATCGTTAGTTTTGCGCAAAATTTTTTCGGCGCAAATCCAAGTCATCCGGCTATCTATCGACGGGGCTGAACATGATGACGAAATGCCGGAAAAACAAGTCGTATTTATGAGGTCCATCCGGTGCGGGATATTCCATCTTGGAAATACACCGGCGACTGATGGATTTCGCCGGGGCGGATTCGGACCGCCGATGACCGCGTGCAGCTATAGGCAGTGCCCTGAGTAACCATCCCCGACATTCACGGCGCATTAAGCGAAAACCCCTATAAATAGCCTGGGCAACTAGGGCTGGCTGCGCGTGAGCGCGGCCTCGAAATCTTCTGGGGAAGAGACATGCTTGGCTTGATCATCGGCGCAATCGCCGGCGTATTCATCATCGCTATCCTGCCGTCCCTGCTTCCTGACCGCTACAAGGCCGTGGTGCCGATCTCGATGATCTGGCTGCTCGGCGCGCTGGTCATCCTGTTCGCGCTGGCCTCCACATCCTTCGTCTATGTGCCGGACGGCTATTCGGCGCATCTGTTCCGCGTCTATATGGGCCGCTCGCTGCCGCCCGGCAAAATCGTCGCCGCCAGCGGCGAGAACGGCCCGCAGGCGCGTATTCTCGCACCGGGCCTGCATATCGAGCCGCTCATCAACGTGCTTTACGACGTGGACACGTCGCGCCCCGAACTCGAAGTGCCGCAGGGCAAGGTCGGCATCCTCACCGCGCGCGACGGCGCCGTCCTGCGCTTCGGCCAGACCTTCGCCGATCCCTTCGTGCCCGAACTCGGCAATAAGATGCTCGAAGCGGAGGTGTTCCTGACCAATGGCGGCCAGCGCGGCCAGCAATTGAGCATACTGACGCCGGGCCGTTACCGGCTGAACAACTATCTCTGGGAAGTCGAACTGATCGACGCGGTCGAAGTGTCGGCCGGCCTTGTCGGCGTGGTGAAGTCGAATGTCCACGCCGCCGTCGATTTCGGCACGCTGAAGGCGGACAAGCCCGAAAATTGCGCCACGACGGGCGGCGGCGACAGCGCCCGCGGCGAACAGCATATCGATGCGCCGATCGTGCCCGTGGGCTGCATCGGCATCTGGGCAAAGCCGCTGCAGCCGGGCAAATATTACCTCAACCAGAATGCCTTCACCATCATCGAAGTCGATACGCGCGCCCAGGTGTGGACCTATGGCGGCGGCTATACGCGCGCGCAGATCTCTCTCACGGTCGACGCCAAGGGCGAGATCGTGCAGAAGCGCACCGAGACCGTGGTCCCCGTCGATAAGGATTTTGCCGACGGCGCCGTATTCCTGAAGATGGAAGGGTGGGATGTCCCTCTGGAATTGCGCGTCATCGCCCAGGTCGGTCCCCAGGACGCCGCTTGCGTCGTCGCCGGCATCGGAACGCTGAAGCAGATCGAGGACCGGGTGCTGACGCCCTCCATCCGCGCCATTACCCGCGACGTGGCGGGCGGCACTTACGAGGTCACCGAACCCAAAATGGACGAAAACGGCAGGCCCGTGCTCGACGCCGAAGGCAAGCCGACCATCATGACGGTCAATCGCCCGACCCGCGTTCTCGACCTCATCAATCAGCGCCCGCTCATCGAGAGCGAGATCGAGCGCCGCATCCGGCCCGAGGGCCGCAAATCCTGCGTCACCATCCGCGAGGTGCGGCTCGGCGAGCCGGCCATCCCGCCGGAACTCCTGGTCGCGGTGCGGCGCGAACAGCTCGCCACGCAGCTTGCCAAGGCGTTCATCCAGGAGCAGGCCGCGCAGCAGCAGCGTGTAACCTCCGAAAAGGCGAAGGCGACGGCCGATCAGCAGGCCGAACTCGTCAAATCCGAGATCGAAGTGCAGCGCTCGGTGCAGTTGGCGCAGGCGGCGCGCAATGCCGGCCAGGGCGACCGCGACAAGCTTTCGGCCATCGCCGAAGGGCAGAAGAAGCAGATGGAGGTTCTCGGCCTCGACGCCACGGTGAAGCTGCGGCAGTTCGAGCTGGTGCTGCAATTCGCCCAGCAGCACCCCGAAGTGGTCGCGGCGATGTTCAACAACGCGCATAAATTCGTGCCGCAGATCACCGTCGGGCAAGGCAGCGAAGGGGTCGGCGGGCTGCTTACGGCGCTGATGGGCGAAATGATGACCCGCCCCGGCGCGGCAGGCCAGCCAGGCGCGGTGCCTACGCCGGCGAGGTAATGGGCGAAGCGGACTTTAGGACGCCGCCGGGCGGTTCAAGCGGGCGCGGAGGAAATCCCTCAGCCGCGCTTCGCCTTCGCCGTGAAGACCAGCTTCACAGGCAGGCTGCGGGCGCGGGCTTTGAGGTCTTGCAGGGGGCCGGCGCCAGTGCCGATGCGCACCCAGTCCTTTTCCGTGGTGACGAGGGTTGCGCCCAAATCGTCGGCCTTCGTCATCAGCGACCGCGCCTCCGCTTCGGTGAAGGCGTGATGGTCGGGGAAGGCATCCGCCGCCACAAGCTGCGCGCCGCATTCGCGCAAGGTGGCGAAGAATTTGCCGGGCCTGCCGATGCCGGAAAATGCCGCGACGCGCTGCCCGCGCAGCCATTCGGCGTCCTCCGACGGGCCAAGACGCGCTTTGAGCACCGGCAGGCTGCCATCGAGGCTGGCCTCGACCTCACCGCCGCCCTCGCCGATCAGCACCGCCAGCGCGGCACGGCCAAGCTGCGCGGCGAGCGGCGCCCGCAGCGGCCCGGCCGGAAAGACCCGGCCATTGCCGAAGCCCGCTCCGGCATCGATTGCGATGATCGCCACATCCTTTTCGAGCGAAGGGTTCTGAAAACCGTCATCCATGATGATCACGCCGGCGCCGAGCGCCTCGATGGCTTTCGCTCCATCGGGACGGACCCGCGCCAGCACGGTGGGCGCGGCGCGTGCGAGCAGAAGCGCCTCGTCCCCCACTTCCGCGGCGCTGTCGCGCGCCGGGCTCGACCTTATGCGGCCCGGCGAGAGAGCCGCCATAGCCCCGCGTCAGGAAGGCGGGCTCGTGGCCTAGACCCCGCATGATTTCGGCCAGCGCCAGAGCGAGCGGCGTTTTCCCCGCCCCTCCCACGGTGAAATTGCCGACGCAAATCACCGGCAGACGCGAACGGTAGGGCTTGGCGAGCGCAAATCGGCCTCGCGCCGCCGCGCCGTAAAGCCAGCCGGCGGGTGCGAGCAGAGCCGCTTTCAGCCGGTCGGCAGGCGAGGAGCCATGCCACCAGCTGGGCGGCTCAAGGCGCATAGACAATGCCGCCGCCGGGAAGCGACGGCGATTTCTTCGGCGGCAGGAACGGCTCGATGGCTTCCAGCGTCCGCCCGAGCGCGCCGCCGAACTCGGCCACTGCCGCCTCGGCCTGGCGGCGCATCAGGTTGAGGCTGGGGCGGTCATCGAACAGCGCCCGCGCCGTATGGATCAAATCCTCTTGCGAGGTGACGAAGCGGCAGCCGCCCTGTTCGGCCAGCGCCTGATAGACTTCCGGGAAATTGTGCCAATGCGGCCCCGTGATCACGCCAGCGCCGATCTTCACCGCCTCGATCGGGTTCTGTCCGCCATGCGGCACGAGCGAGCCGCCGATGAAGGCGAAAGGCGCGACCGCATAGAACAGCCCCAATTCGCCCACCGTATCACCGACATAGATGCCGGTTTCCGGGCTTGGCACCGCGCCTTGCGAGCGCCTGATGGCATCAACGCCGCGCGCCCGCAGCGCCGCCGCTATATCCGCGCCGCGCTCGGGATGGCGGGGCACGATGATGGTGAGCAGCCCCGGATAGGTGGCACAGAGCGCCTTATGCGCTTCCGCGACGATCTCGTCCTCGCCGGGATGGGTGCTGGCCGCCAGAAACACGGGGCGCTCGCCGATGGCGCGCTTCAGCCTCGCCAATTCAGCCGGATCAATGGGCGGCGGCGGCGAGTCGAATTTGATATTGCCGGCGGAAATCACCTTGCGCGCGCCCAAAGCCAGCAGCCGCTTGGCCAGAATGTCGCTCTGCGCCAGCACCACCGCAAACCGCGAAAACAGCGGACGGCTGAGGCCGGGCATCTTCACCCAGCGCTTGAAGGAGCGATCCGACATGCGCGCGTTCAGCAGCATGAGCGGAATGCGGCGGCGATCCGCGTCCATGATGAGGTTCGGCCAGATCTCCAATTCGGTGAACAGCGCCATGTCGGGCCGCCAATGATCGAGAAAGCGGCGCACGAAGGCGGGCGAGTCGAGCGGCACGAATTGGTGGATGGCGCCTTTCGGCAGCCGCGCCGCCGCGATGCGCGCCGAGGTCACGGTGACGGTCGTGAGCAGGATGCCGAGGCCGGGGCGTTCGCGGCGCAGCGCTTCGATGAGCGGCAGGACGACATTCGTCTCGCCGACGCTGGCGGCGTGGAACCAGAGCAGCGTCTTGGGCGGACGCTGGATGGAGGCGATGCCCATGCGCTCATTGAGCCGCTCCGGCACTTCCTTGCCCTGCTGGCTGCGCCGGTAGAGCAGAAGACCGGCGACCGGATGCAGCGCGTGGCTGATGGCCCGATAGATCCGCAACGGGAAACCCGGCGCCACGCTGCCGCCGGCACTGACCGGGGTCGCGGCGGCGACATCCGCCCCCGCGAGCGCATAGGCACGCCGGGTGGCCGCGTTGAGGCCGTCCTCGACGGCGCGCTGGGCCGCCGCCAGGTCGTCGGCGCTTGCGTCCGGGGCGACGAAGATCGGCGCGCCGCTGACCACGCCGATGCTGGAGAATGGCAGGTTCACGGTGAACCGGCTCCAGCTATTGAGCGTCCGGAAGCGGCTCGTCGCCACGGCGATCGGGATGATCGGCCGCCCGGACATCCGCGCCAGCATCACGATGCCCTCGCCTGCCTGGCGGGCCGGGCCGGGCGGAATATCGGCCGTCATGGCGACGGTCTTGCCTTCCTCCAGCGTCTTCAGGGCGGCTCGCAAGGCGTGCGCGCCGCCGCGATCCTTCCGGCGCTTGCCGGCGCCCGCGCCGCGAATCAGATCGAAGCCGAAGCGTCTCAGCGCCCGGCCGACGATCTCGGCATCGCCATGCCGCGCCACCATGCATCGGACATCGAGTTCCCTGGGGCAGACGGCCGGAATCATGAGGAATTGGCCGTGCCACATCGCCGCGATGAACGGGCTTGCCGCCTGCAACTGCCCGCTTTGATCGGCGGGCTCACGGATGATTCGGGAGGTTCGGCGGGTCAGCTTGATGAAGCTGGCCGCGGCTGTTCCCGCTGCCGATAGAAAAGCTTCCGAGCGCAAAATGCGCTTTAGCATAAGGCTGCCCCTCGATAGCGGAACGCCGCTCCGCCCGTCATGTGGTCACATATGGGTGGCTTAGCGCTTTTCCTCATTCGGGTCGAGCAAACGATGCATATGCACGATGAAATAGCGCATCTGCGCATTGTCGACGGTGCGCTGCGCGGCACTTTTCCAGGCGTCATAGGCCTGTTTATAATTCGGAAAAATGCCGACGATGTGGAGATCGTCGGTGTTTTTGAACTCGGTGCCGTCGAGGTTCTTGAGTTCGCCGCCGAATACGAGATGCAGAAGCTGTTTGGGTGGAGTTGCCGTTTCGGTCATTGGGCCAGGTCCGTCGAATATCGCCTAGATCTCTTTCGCCGCCACGGGTTTCGTGCGCGCCACAAGCAGGCCATGCAGCTTGGGAGCGGCGGCGACCAGACCATTCATGCGCGGGCTTGGTTTGTTATAGGTTAATGCCGCGCCGGTTGCGTCGGTTATCCGGCCTCCGGCCTCCTCGACCAGCAGCGCGGCGGCGGCGATATCCCATTCGCTCTTGCCCGTCAGCGACAAGGTGGCGTCGGCCCGCCCGGCCGCGATCAGCGCCAGCCGGTAGGCGATGGAGTTGATCCAGGTGCTTTCCGTGTGCGGCCAGGGCGCGGTCCAGACCTTGTGCTTGAAGAAGCCCTTCGTCGCGATCATGCGGCAGCCGGCGATCTCTTCCGGCCGGGTCACGGCGATGGAGACGCCGTTGAGGCAGGCGCCACCGCCGCGCCTTGCGGTGAACATCTCATCCGTGGCGGGGTTGAAGACGGCGGCAAGCACGGGCTCGCCATGTTCGACAAGCGCCGCCGCGATCGTCCATTCCGGCGTTCCGGCCAGAAAGGCGCGCGTGCCGTCGATGGGATCGACGATCCAGACGCGCGCCGCGTCGAGGCGGGCGGGATTGTCGACGCTCTCCTCGGAAAGCCAGCCATAATCCGGCCGCTCGCCCATCAGGCGTTCGCGCAGCATTTCGTCGACGGCGAGATCGGCGTCGCTGACCGGCGTATTGTCCGCCTTGCTGCGCCCGACGGTTCCGTTGCGGAAGAAGCTGAGCGCCAGGGCTCCGGCGGCGCGCACCGATCCCGTCAGCAAGGCCTCGTCGTCAGCCAAGCCGTCATACCTGCTGTTTGTCATGCGTTGATGTCTGCCTTTTCTCTCAAAAGGCCATATCGGCCAGAAGCGCGACGAAAACAAGGGCGCCGAAATCGCGGTTGGAGCGGAAGCGCTGCAGGCAATTGCCCGCATCGTCGATGTCGAGAGTGGTTATCTGCCAGACGAGATGAATGCCGGCCAGCGAAAGTCCGAGGAAGAACGGCCAGCCCGCGCCCGCGCCATGACCGGCAAGGCCAAGCAGCAGAAGAGTGAGCGCGTAGAAAAGCGTCAGCCAGCGCTGCGTAGCCGGCCCGAATTTCAGCGCGGTCGATTTCAGCCCCAGGAGGGCGTCGTCCTCCTTGTCCTGATGCGCGTAGATGGTGTCGTAGCCGATGGTCCAGGCGATCGCGGCGAGATAGAGCCAGATCGCGGGCGCATCGAGCCGTCCGAAGACCTGCGCCCAGCCCATCAGCGCGCCCCAGGAGAAGGCAAGGCCGAGGACGATCTGCGGCCAGTAGGTGATGCGCTTCATGAACGGGTAGAGCGCCACGATGCCCAGCGAGGCGATGCCCAGCCCGATGGCGAAAACGTTGAATTGCAGCAGCACGGCAAGGCCGATGAAGGACAGCGCCACCATGAAGATCGCGGCCGCGCGCGCGCTCACCTGACCGGACGGAATGGGCCGCGTGCGGGTGCGGGCGACGCGGGCGTCATACTCCCGGTCGGCGATGTCGTTATAGGTGCAGCCCGCGCCCCGCATCACGGTCGCGCCGATGGCGAACAGCAGCAGGAGCCATAAATCCGGCCATCGCCTTCCTTCGGCGATCCAGGCCAGCGCGGCGGACCACCAGCACGGCCAGAGCAGGAGCCAGGTGCCGATGGGCCGGTCGGCGCGCATCAGACGGAGATAGCCTCGCGCGAAAGCGGGCGCGTGGCGGTCCACCCAATTGCCGGGCGGGGCATCGCTGGCCTGCACATTTGCTGGCGTGGCGGTGTTGCATGGTCATGGCTAAGGCTCGCTAGCTAGGATGGCGGCAGTCTACCCATAAGAGGGCTTGTGAGAAACCCGCCCGAAGGCTTATGTGCGGGCCCATGAAGAAGAAAGCAAATCCGGGCGAAGGCGGCGGCGCGCTCCGTTCGTTGCCCAGGCTCTATGTCGACAGGGCGCTGCGCGCCGGGGCGACGGCGGAATGCACGTCCTCGCAGGCCAATTATCTCGGCAATGTCCTCCGCCTTGGCGTGGCGGACACGCTGCTCGTCTTCAACGGGCGGGACGGCGAATGGCTGGCCGAGATCACCTCCGCGAAGCGCAGCGCCTGCGTCCTGACGGCGCGCGAGCAGGTCAGGCCGCAATCCGACGGACCCGACATCCACTATCTCTTCGCGCCGCTGAAAAAGGCCCGGCTCGATTACATGGTGCAGAAGGCGACCGAAATGGGCGTCGCGGCGCTGCGCCCGGTGATGACGCGGCGCACCAATGC
Source organism: uncultured Alphaproteobacteria bacterium (assembly GCA_963842775.1). Classification (GTDB taxonomy): domain Bacteria; phylum Pseudomonadota; class Alphaproteobacteria; order Rhizobiales; family Rhodomicrobiaceae; genus R-RK-3. The sequence goes on from CAWJHQ010000006.1 coordinate 176,653, forward strand.
CGAGCGGGTCAATGTCGAGCGGATGCGCGCCAATGCCGTCGAGGCGGCGGAGCAATGCGGCATTCTGCGCTTGCCGGAGGTCTTCGAGCCGGAAAAGCTGGGCGAGGCGCTGCGCGGCTGGGACGGGCGCCCGCGCGCTGATCTTCGCCGATGAAGCCGCGCCGATCGCCTCGCCGCTTGAAGCGCTCGCAGCGGTGCCGCGCGGGCCGCTGGCCCTGCTGATCGGGCCGGAGGGCGGGTTCGACCCGGCCGAGCGGGAGACGCTGCTGCGCCTGCCGTTCGTGCACGCCGTCTCGCTCGGCCCTCGCGTCATGCGCGCCGACACGGCGGCGGTGGCAGCGCTCGCGCTCATGAACGCGGTGCTGGGGGATTGGCGGCTGACGCCTCGCGGAAACGCGTCCCGATAGGCGGGCACATCCGACACGCCCGGAATGCCGCCGGCCTCGTAGACGCCGCGCGCCACCGCACGGGCCAGCACGCTCGCGGCCATCGCGCCGAGTTCCGTCAGGTCGAATACCGGGTTCGCGAGCTTGCGCTCGCCCACCGACAGGGCGAAGACGATATCGCCGTCGAACGGCGTATGCACCGGCACGATCGATCGCGCCAAGCCGGTCTGCGCCATGATCGCCAGGCGCTTCAGCTCCGATTTGGTCAGCGCCGCGTCGGTGGCGATGACGCCGAGGGTGGTGTTGGTAAGCGGACCGCCCTTCAGAATGACGCCTTGCGCGGGATCTGCCCCGGCCGGAGGCCAGCCGAGCCCGCCGAACTCGCCGCCCACCTCCAGCGGCGCCGCCCAGAAATGCGGCGTGTCCCCGATCGTCACGGTGCCGGCCGCATTCACCGCCGCGAGCGCGCCCACGACAATGCCGTCCGCCCGGACCAGCGAAGCGCTGCCGAGGCCGCCCATCATGCGGCTGCCCGGCCGTTTCCAGGCGACGGTCGCGCCGAATCCGGCTCCGGCCGTGCCGAGCGCGAAATCGGCGGCGGCGCGCTGCGCGGCCTCGTACGCCATGTCGCGATAGGGCGAATGCAGGCCCCAATTCTTGTCGCCGCCATTGAGCAGGTCGAACAGGATCGCCTGCGGCACGATCGGCACGCGGGCCGGGCCGACCGCGAAACCGACGCCCTTCTCGCGCAGGAAACTCTGCACGCCGGTCGCGGCATCGAGCCCGAAGGCCGAGCCGCCGGACAGCACCAGCGCATGCAGTTCATTGACGAGGCCGGCATCGGCGAGGGTCTCGGTTTCGCGCGTGCCGGGACCGCCGCCGCGCAGATCGGCCGATGCGCGGGCCGGTGCATCGGGCAGGATGACCGTTACGCCGGAGCGCAGCCTGCCGTCGTCGGCGTGGCCGACGCGAAGGCCGGGAACGTCGGTGATCAGATTTCGCGGGCCAGGGCGCATTCCCATCCTCATTGACATATTTTCCAGTAAAGAAGAGGAAACTCGCATCGATCTTATACTGGATCCCAGACATTAAACTCATGCCGTGAAATCGGCACGAGCCTTCACCTCTCCCATGGGGAGAGGTCGGCGCGGAAAGCGCCGGGTGAGGGGTTTACGCCGATATATCAGCTACTTACCCCCTCACCCCGACCCTCTCCCGATGGGAGAGGGAGCGACCCTTCCAAGCAAACACGAAATCACAAGTGAAGACCGCCGCGACAGTGGGCGTGATTTCGTGAAATCGGCTTTGTTTCGGCGTGTCACGAAAGCTCGCCTGTATCTTTTCCATCCCGAAAACAAAGAAGCCCGCCAGCGGGCGGGCTTCTCGTAATCGCTAACGGCGCAGGATTACATCTGCTCGTAATTGCCGTTCTTCCACTCATAGAGAGCGTAGGGCGGCAGGCTCGGATCGCCCTTGTCGTTGAAGGTGAACTTGCCGATGGCGGTGTTGAACTCGGTGCTGTTCATCGCCTTGATCACCTTGTCGGTGTCCATGCTGCCGGCCTTTTCCACCGCCTGCTTCCAGACCTGGAAGGTGGCGTAGGTATAGAGCACGTAGCCTTCCGGCTCGACGCCCTTGGCGCGGAATGTCTTCACCAGTTCGGCAGCGGCAGGGTTCTTGCGCGGGTCGGGCGAGAAGGTCATCAGCGTGCCTTCGCCGTCCTTGCCGGTGATCTGCCAATATTCCTGCGTGACGAGCGCGTCGCCGCCCATCAGGATCGACTTCATGCCCTGCGAGCGCATCTGGCGCACGATCAGGCCCGCCTCGGTGTGATAGCCGCCGAGATAGACGAGATCGACATTGGCCTGTTTCAGCTTGGAAACCAGCGCGGTGTAGTCTTTCTCACCGGCGGTGATGGCTTCGTAGAGGGCTTCGTTCTTGCCCGCTGCGTTCAGGGCTTTCTTGGTTTCGTCGGCGAGGCCCTTACCGTAGGCGCTCTTGTCGTGCACGATGGCGACGACCTTGTCCTTGAAGTTCTTGGCCACATAGGCGCCGGCGACGCTGCCCTGCTGGTCGTCACGGCCGCAGACCCGGAAGACGCCCGGACCGGGGCGTTCATCCGTGAACTTGGGATTGGTCGAGGCGGGCGAGATCATCAGGATGCCTGCCTCATTGTAGACCGCTGAAGACGGGATCGACGATCCGGAGCAGAAATGGCCGGCCATGAAGGCGACCTTCTGTCCTGCCATCTTATTGGCCACGGCCACGGCCTGCTTGGGGTCGCAGGCATCGTCGCCGATTTCGAGTTTGATCTTCTTGCCGAGCACAGTCAGATCGGCGACGGCGGCGTCGGCGCCCGCCTTGAACTGCGCGCCGAACGTGGCGTAGCTGCCGGTCATCGGACCCGCAACGCCAACTGTAATATCTTGCGCCAGGGCCGGGGCGGCGAAGCCCATGCTTAAAATAGCGGCGGCCACCAAGTGTTTGTTCATGTAGTTTTCCTTTTGTTGCCCACTTCTACTTTCAAATCTTTGTCACCACGCTGCCAATACATCATGCACCAATTAGGCGACAGCGTGGCGCGTCCTAGCGTTTTCGCCATGTCAGCGGGCTGGTCCGCTCGAAAATCCAGCCATATTGCGTCGTCATCTGCCGCGCCTGCTCCAACCGGTAGCCGAGCGCCGCCGCGCCGAGCAGGATCAAGGTGTCGACGACGTAATAATGCGGCGAGAGCAGCGTGCCCTGCATCAGGCGCCAGCTCTCGAAGGTTGCACTTTGAAACAGTCCCCAGTGAAGAAATCGCACTGCAACGCCGAGCAGAAGCACGTAGAACGCCACCCGCGTGAACGGCTTCCAGCCATTCGCGAGCGCGCGGCCGGTGAGGAACGCCGCTCCACCGCCGAGAATGACGGTGACGATGAAGAAAGCCGCGTAAGATTTCTCCACGATCAGATCCATGCGAGCGATCCGCTATTTGCGTCCACCTAACGTCCGCCCTCCAAATAGGCCGCCTTCACCTCGTCGCGCGCGAGCAGCTCGCGGCCGGTGCCCGAGAGTGTAATCTGGCCGTTCACCATAACATAACCGCGATGCGCCAGCTTGAGCGCATGATAGGCGTTTTGCTCAACAAGGAACACAGTCAGCCCCTGTTTTTCATTGAGTTCGCGGATCACCTGGAAAATCTGCTGCACGATGATCGGGGCAAGGCCGAGCGACGGTTCGTCGAGCAGCAAGAGGCGCGGCCAGCCCATCAGCGCCCGGCTGATCGCCAGCATCTGCTGCTCGCCGCCCGAGAGCGTTCCGCCGCGCTGGCTTTGGCGCTTCGCCAGGATGGGGAACAGGCTGAAAACGACAGCAACGGCTTCGTCGAACTTCTCCGGCGGGGCCATCAGCGCCCCCATCTGCAGATTTTCCATCACCGTCATGCGCGGAAAAATCCGGCGCCCCTCGGGTGCGTGGGCAATCGACAGGCGGACGATTTCATGCGTCGGCATGCGGGTGATGTCCCGGCCGTCGAAGACGATCTGGCCGGTGCGCGCCCGCGGCGAGCCGCAGATCGTCATCATGAGCGTGGTCTTGCCCGCGCCGTTGGCGCCGATGAGCGTGGCGATCTCGCCGCGCTCGACATCGATGCTGACGGAGCGCAGCGCCTGGATGTTGCCGTAGAACGTGTCCACCCCGCGGACGCTGAGCAGCGGTGCGCTCATAGTTGCACCTCGGCCTCGACCTTTTCGACCTCCTCTTCCGCCACGCCGAGATAGGCGGCGATGACGGTGGGATCGTTGCGCACCATTTCGGGCGAGCCGTCGGAAATCTTGCGGCCGTAATCGAGCACGGCGATATGGTCGGATATGCCCATGACGACGCCCATATCGTGTTCGATGAGCAGGATCGAGAGGCCGTGCTCCTGCTTGATCCATAAAAGCGTGCGGTTCAATTCGGCCGATTCGCGCGGGTTGAGGCCGGCGGCGGGCTCGTCCAGGCAGAGGAGGACCGGCCGCGTGCACATGGCGCGCGCGATTTCGAGGCGGCGCTGATCGCCATAGGCGAGGTCGCCAGCCGCATCGTCGGCGCGCTCGATGAGCCCCATATTCTCCAGCCAGTAGCTGGCGAATTCGATCGCCTCGGCTTCGGCCTTGCGGTAGCGGGCGAGGCCCAGAAGGCCGGCAATGGAGAACAAGGAGGCAGTGCTGAGCGGCGCCGTGCTGGGCGACGAGCAGATTTTCGAGCACCGTCATGCCGCTGAACAGGCGGATATTCTGGAAGGTGCGCGCCACGCCGGCGGTCGCGGCAATTTCGTGGCCCTCCATCCGTTCCAGCAGAAACGGCGCCTCGCGGGCAGGATGGTTGAGGGCGATCATGCCCTCGGTCGGCTTGTAGAAGCCGGTGATGCAGTTGAAGACCGTTGTCTTGCCCGCGCCGTTCGGCCCGATGAGAGCGGTGATCTCGCCGCGCCGGGCCGTGAAGGTGAGATTGTCGATCGCGACCAGCCCGCCAAAGCGCATGGTCAGGTGGTCAACTTGCAGGATTGCGCCGTCGCCCGAACTCATCCCGCGCCTTCCCTTACCAGCGATCCCGAGATGGATTTGCGCTCCTTGAGCGCGACGGTCGCCTCGCGGGAGCCGACGAGGCCTCGCGGCCGCCAGACCATGATGGTGATCATCGAGGCGCCGAAGATCAGCATCCGGTAGTCCTGCAGGTCGCGGAAAAATTCCGAGCTGCCGATCAGCACCACGGCCGCGACGGCCACGCCGACCTGACTGCCGAGGCCGCCCAGCACGACGATCGCCAGCACCAGGGCGGATTCCTGAAAGGTGAAGGATTCCGGGCTGATGAAGCCCTGCCGCGTGGCGAAGAACGATCCGGCAAAGCCGCCGAACATGGCGCCGATGGCGAAGGCGGTGAGCTTGGTGGTGACCGTGTTGATGCCGAGCGAGCGGCAGGCGATCTCATCTTCGCGTAAGGCTTCCCAGGCGCGGCCGATCGGCAGGCGGCGCAGACGCTTGGTGACAAAGTTCACCAGGAGCGCCAGCGCGAGAATGAGATAATACATGAAGATGATGCGGTGCATGTTGCTGTATTCCAGGCCGAAAAAGCCGTGGAATGTATTGTCGCCGAGACGGTCGAAGCTGAGCCCGAAAAAGCTGGGCTTGGGAATGCGCGAGACGCCGTTCGGGCCGTTGGTGAGCGATTGCCAGTTGAGCAGGATGATGCGGATCATCTCGCCGAATGCGAGGGTGACGATGGCGAGGTAGTCGCCCCTGAGGCGCAGCACGGGGAAGCCGAGGATGATCCCCCACAGGGCGGCGAACATGCCCGCCAGGGGCAGGCAGACCCAGAACGACCAGCCGAGTTGGGTTGAGATCAGCGCATAGGAATAGGCGCCGACGGCGTAGAACGCCACATAGCCGAGGTCGAGCAGCCCGGCGAGGCCGACGACCACGTTCAGTCCCCAGCCCAGCATGATGTAGGTGAGGATCTGGATGGCGGTGTCGAGGGCGTAGCGCTGCTGATCGCCCGCCACCAGCACCGGCAGAAAGATCGCGATGACCAGCAGGGCGGGCGCAAATTGATCGACGAAATGGGGGGTCTTGCGGGCTTCGGCGTCACTCCGGGGAGCGAGGCTCCAAATCCAGCGCAGGATCGTGACGACCCCCATGGTCGACATCACGACGAACATGGCGAGAAACACGATGCCGGTCAGCTCGACGGCGATCCGCGCCCGGTTTTGCCATTCGGGGGAGCCGAAAAGGTTGCTGATGTCGGAGGCGGCCTCCAGCCGGAACCCGGGCAGGAGGAAATAGGCCCCGCCAAGCAGATACATGAGCAGGATCGCCCCGAGCACCACCGGGCTCGACGCTCCCGAAGGCAGAAGCCGGGCAATGGCGTTGACGGCCACCAATTTGCGCCAGACGAACAGGTCGAAAAACAGCCGGACGACGCCGACCCCGACGGCAAGGCTGACGGCGAGCCCGAGCCGGTAGACGAGGGCGAGCCCGCCTTGCGCATTCTCGGTCTTGACGCCGACGATGGCGATGAACAGCAGCAACGCAATGCCGGCGGCGATGACGGAGTCCCTGACGGCGTCCGCTACTTCCGACACCTCTGCTTTGGCGCCGATCGCAGCGCCCGCCGCTTCCGCCATGACTAAACCTTTTCGATCTCAGGCCTGCCCAGCAGCCCGGAAGGAAAGAAAATCAGCACGATCGCCAGAATGGAAAAGGCCGCGACATCCTTATATTCGGTCGTGAAATAACCGGCCCAGAACACTTCGATCAGCCCGATGATCAGGCCGCCCAGCATCGCGCCCGGCAGCGAACCGATACCGCCGAGCACTGCCGCGGTGAACGCCTTGATGCCGGCGACAAAACCGATGAAGAAGTCGATCACCCCGTAATAGAGCAGGTACATCAGCCCGGCGACGGCGGCGAGCGAGGCGCCCATCACGAAGGTGAGCGAGATGATCCGGTCGACATTGACCCCCAGAAGCGCCGCCATGGTGCGGTCCTGTTCGCAGGCGCGCTGCTGCCGGCCGAGCGACGTCTTGGCGATGAAATAGGAGAACAGCGCCATCACCACGAAAGTGGTGACCATGATGAGGATCTGGATATTGCTGAGCGAGACCGAGAACCCTTCTATATGCATCAACGTATGACCGCCGCCGACGACGGGCGGCAGCGGCTTGACGCGCGCATCCTGGGTAAGCTGCACGAAATTCTGCAGGAAAATCGATGCGCCGATCGCGGTGATCAGCGGAGCCAGCCGGAAGGAGGCGCGCAGCGGCCGGTAGGCGACGCGCTCCAGCGCCCAGCCCCAGATCGCCGTCAGCAGCATGCAGATGAGCAGGACGAGGACCAGGACGAGCGGCACCGACGGTGATGCCGATGGAGGTGATCAGCAGGAATGAAATCAGCGCCATGAAGGCGCCCATCATGAAAATGTCGCCATGGGCGAAATTGATCATTCCTATGATGCCATAGACCATGGTGTAGCCGATGGCGATGAGGCCGTAGATCGAGCCGAGCGTCAGCCCGTTGATGAGTTGCTGTAGGAAATATTCCATATGGGCGGGCTGATCCGAATGAGACGCTCCCGATGGGACCTGTAATCTTCTCTTAGCAAAGCAAGCCTCTGCGGCACAACGACTATGTTGAGGCGCGCTGCATTCGAGCGCGCAGCCCCGCGAACCTGCCCCCGCCCCGGCTCCCGGCCCTCCCGGCTAGCCGACCTTGTGCTCTTCCTTCGAAGCGTTCGGCACCTGACGGCGGTCGGCATCCAGCTCCAGCGTCTTCGCCGGTGCGGCAGGCGCCTCGTCGTCCTGCATATTTTGCTTGAAGCTCTTCAGGCCCTTGGCGAGATCGCCCATCACTTCGGAGATCTTGCCCCGCCCGAACAGCAGCACGAGCACGAGAACCAGGATCAGAATATGCGCGAAACTCAAACCCATAGGTTTACCCTTTTGCATGGCGCCGCCCGCCTTGCGGGCAATGCGCGTCGTTGCCGATTGCGGCCCTCGATGCGGCCAGCTTCACTAAGAAGTGGCAGAAGAGGGCCGTTAAGGCAACTTATGTTCGAAAAAATCCTGGCGGTGGCCGGAGCCGGATCGCCTGCCGATAGATTTTCATAATGCCGCTCCGCTGTCTCCCACCATTTTCTCGGCGCTGCATCATTCGCAAGCTGACATTAAACGAAAAAGCTTAGCCAAGGGCACAATAACCGGACGCCAATTTTCGGCTAAGTCGTCAGGGCTTCCGACCGGAACGGTCGCCGGCCGGCCTGGCCCGGGTAACGGAAACTATCACCGAATTCGTGCGTTTACCCGCCTTGTACTTACGCAAAGCCTGGAAGATGCGACAGGTGCTCTTGGATTTGAGGGCCGGAGCAGGCGAAGGCCTCGCATTTACCCGTGGCGGCCCATAGATTTGCCGGAAAGATATTCTCCATAGGCCAGAGGAGCCTCGCCTGCGCCGGTCGTCGCGGCGGAGGCTCACGAAGGAGTACCAGCCTGCAACTTAAGCGATTTCTCAATTTCCTTGTGGCAATGTCGCGGCCCATGGGAGCAGTTCAAAGCACGCATGCGGGTCGCCTCGATCCGGCAAGCGTGATAATCTCGCCCGCGAATTAGCCATAGACATGGGACGTAGCAAAGCGAAAGGCAGTTGACGTATACGTCAATTGCCTCCACTTAAAGAGCGGCCTGATCGTTGCGTTTCAGCAGCCGGCGATGGAAGGATTTGACCATGGCGGCACTTATCTTCTTACTTCTCTGTCTCGGAGCGGCCATCGCTCTGGCGCTTTGGCGGGCGCCGCTGTGGGCGTGGGCGGTTTTGGTGGCCGTCGCCACCTTCCTCATTCAGGTAGGATTTGCTTTCGGCCCGATGGGCGGCATCTCCTTCACCAAGCTGCTCGGCTGGATTCCGGCGATCGCACTCGGCGTGCTGTCCTACCGGCCGATCCGCCGCCAGGCGGTGACCATGCCGGCTTTCCGCATGGTCAAGCGGATCATGCCGCCGGTTTCGCCCACCGAGCGCGAGGCGCTTGAAGCCGGCACGCTCGGTTTCGATGCCGAGCTGTTCGGCGGCGAGCCGAATTGGGACCGCTTGCGCGCCGTGCGGCCGATGAGCCTCACCGAGGAGGAGCGCCAGTTTCTCGACGGCCCCACCGAAGAACTCTGCCGCATGTCGCACGATTGGCAGATCCGCGCCGAGCGCCGCGACGTTCCGGAGGAGATCTGGAATTTCATCAAGCAGAAGGGCTTCCTCGGGATGCTCATCTCCAAGGAGCATGGCGGCCTCGGCTTCTCCGCGCAGGCGCAGTCGCTGGTCCTGGGCAAGGTCGCGTCCCGTTCGCCCGACGTGTCCGTCTGCGTCATGGTGCCCAATTCGCTCGGACCGGGCGAGCTGATCGAGAAATTCGGCACGGCCGAGCAGAAGGAGCACTACCTGCCGCGCCTGGCGCGCGGGCGAGGAAGTCCCGTGTTTCGCGCTCACCGGCCCATATGCCGGCTCCGACGCGGCCTCGATGCGCGATATCGGCACCGTGACGCGCGGCATGCATAATGGCCAGGAGGTCATCGGCGTCCGGCTGAACTGGGACAAGCGCTACATCACGCTCGCGCCCAACGCGACACTGCTGGGCCTCGCCTTCCACATGTCCGACCCGGAAAATCTGCTCGGCAAGGGCGAGAATATCGGCATTACGCTGGCGCTGATTCCGGCAAGCCATGAAGGCGTGCAGATCGGCCGGCGGCATCTGCCTTGCGGCAACGCCTTCCCGAACGGCCCGACCTGGGGCGAGAACGTCTTCATCCCGCTCGATTGGATCATCGGCGGCCAGGAGCATGTCGGCCAGGGCTGGCGGATGCTGATGAGCTGCCTCGCGGCGGGCCGTGCGATTTCGCTGCCCGCCAGCGGTACGGCTGCGGCGAAAAGCATGCTGCGTTCGACGTCCGCCTATGCGCGGGTGCGCTCGCAGTTCAACATTCCGATCGGCAAGATGGAGGGCATCGAGGAGCCGCTCGCCCGCATGGTCGAGGCGGCCTATCTGCTCGAATCCGCCCGCTCCGTCACCGCCTCCATGGTTTCGGGCGGCGACAAGCCCGCCGTGATTTCGGCGCTGATGAAATATCGCTGCACCGAATGGGCGCGCCAGGCCGTCAACGACGCGATGGACATCCAGGGCGGCAAGGCGATCTGCGACGGCCCGTCGAATTTCGCCCAGGCGGCCTATCAGATCCATCCCGGTCAGCATCACCGTCGAAGGCGCCAACATCCTGACGCGCTCGCTGATGGTGATCGCGCAAGGCGCGCTGCGCAGCCATCCCTGGCTGTTCAAGGAAGTGGAGGCCGTGCAGAATTGGGACGAGGACGCCGGATTCCAGGCGTTCGAGACCGCGTTCGAAGGCCATGTCGGCTTTGCCATGGCCAATATCTTCGGCGCCTTCTTCCACAACGTCACCTTCGGCCTGTTCGCCGTCGCGCCCAAGGCCCGCTACAGCGCGCATTGGTATCGGCAGGCGTCACGCGCGGCGCGGAATTTCGCCCTCGTCACCGACCTGTCGGTGGCGATCCTGGGCGGCGGCCTGAAGACCAAGCAGCACATCACCGGACGGCTGGCCGACGCGCTGTCGGACCTCTATTTCGTCTGCTGCATGCTGAAGCGCTTCGAGGACGACGGCGAGCCGGAAGCCGACCGGGTCATTCTCGACCACAGCGTCAAGAACGCCCTGCACCGCTTCTATGCCTCGCTCGGCCGGGTCATCGCCAACTTCCCCAATCGCATCGTCGCGGTCTTGCTGCGCGTCGCGGTCTTCCCGCTCGGCAATAATTTCGGCATGTCGAACGATCAGCGCGCCAAGCAGATCGTCTCGCTGGTGCTGGAGCCGAGCGCCACGCCGCGACCGGCTGACCCGCGAGGTCTTCGTCAGCCACGACCAGAACGAGGCGACCGGCGTTCTGGAAGCCGCGTTCCTCAAGGTGATCGAGTCCGAGGAGGCCAATCACAAGCTGGAGCGCGCGGTGCGCGCAGGCACGGTGCACCGGTTCCTCGGCAATGACTTCATCGGCGAAGCGGTGCAGAAGGGCGTCGTCACGGCGCAGGAAGGCGAGTTGCTGCGCGAGCGCGAGCGGCTGGTGGCCAAGGTCATCGCGGTCGATCATTTCGACCCGGACGAAATCACCGGCAAGAGCGCCATCGGGCACAATTCCCGGCCGGCAAACGCGTTCGACAAGCCGCCCCATGCGGCATCATCAGAAGAAATTCACGCGGCGGAATAGCGGAGAGAAGATCATGGCGAAGACGCTGCCGGGCCTGAAACATTGGCATTACAACGTCGACTTCGAAAAGATCGCCTGGGCCACCTTCGACCAGGCGGGCGAAAGCACCAACAGCTTCGGCCGCGAAACGGCGACCGAGCTGGACACCATCGTCACCGCCGTCGAGGAAGCGGCAAAACGCGGCGAGGTCCGCGCGCTGATCTTCCTCTCCGGCAAGGACAAGGCCTTCATCGCCGGCGCCGACATCCGCGAATTCGATAATCTGACGCGCGAAAAGGATGTCGAGGACGCGGTCAGGCAATTGACGGCGGTGTTCGACCGCATCGAGACGATGCCGATCCCGGTGATCGCGGCCATCCACGGCTATTGCCTCGGCGGCGGGCTCGAATTCGCGATGGCCTGCCATTACCGCATCGCGACCCGCTCCGAGGAAACCCGCCTCGGCCTGCCCGAAGTGCGGCTCGGCATCATTCCCGGCCTCAACGGCACCGTCCGCTGGCTCGAACTCTCCGGCCCGCTCGCGGCGATGCCCGCCATGCTGGCCGGCAAGATGCTGCGCCCCAGCGCCGCGCGCGCCATGGGCCTCGTCGACCAGCTCGTGCCGAGCAAGCTGGAATTGCGCTGGGCGGCCCGCCGGGCGGCTCTGCAGAAGCGCAAATCCAAGGGCGCGTCCTGGTGGAAGCGCCTGCTCAGCCAGTCGCCGATCCGCGGCCTGCTGGCCAACCGGATGCGCAGGGAAACCGCCAAGAAGGTGCGCGAAGAGCATTATCCCGCGCCCTTCAAGCTCATCGACCTGTTCGACCGCTTCGGCGGCGACCGCCGGCAGATGGCGATCGCCGAGACCCGCTTCTTCGCGCCGCTCATGGTGAGCGAGACGTCGCGCAATCTGCGCCGCGTCTTCCGCCTCTCCGAGATGCTGAAGGGCGAAGCGCCGAAGAACGTCACCAAACCCAAGCGCGTGCATGTGATCGGCGCGGGCACGATGGGCGCCGACATCGCGGCCTGGTGCGTGATCTCGGGCATGGAAGTCAGCATTCAGGACATGGCGCAGGAGCAGATCGACAAGGCGCTCGGCAGCGCCAAGAAGCTGTTCAAGAAGCGGCTGCGCGGCTCCACCGAAGTGGATACCGCCATGGCCCGCCTCTACGCCGATGCGAAGGGCGACCGCATTCCGCGCGCCGACGTCGTCATCGAGGCCATCGTCGAGAAGCTCGACATCAAGCAGAAGGTGCTGGCCGCCACCGAGGCGCGGATGAAGCCGGGCGCGCTGCTGGCGACGAACACCTCGTCGCTGCCCATCGAGCAGATCGCGCAAGGCCTCGCCGATCCGGGCCGGCTGATCGGCGTGCATTTCTTCAATCCCGGTGCCGCAAATGCCGCTCGTCGAAGTGGTGCGCGGACCCGGCAGCCGCGAGGATGTGGTGCGGCAGGGCTGCGGCTTCGTCGCCGCGATCGACAAATTCCCGCTGATCACCAAGAGCACGCCCGGCTTCCTCGTCAACCGCGTGCTCGGACCCTATATGTTCGACGCGATCCGGCGCATCGAGGAAGGCACGCCGAAAGAAAAGATCGACGCCGCCGCCGAGAAATTCGGCATGCCGATGGGACCGGTCGAACTGGCCGATACGGTCGGCCTCGACATCTGCGCTAATGTCGCGGCGGTGCTGGGCAATCCGCCGCCGCCCAATTCGGAGCTGGCCCGGCTGGTCGCGGCGGGCAAGCTCGGCAAGAAGACAGGCTCCGGCTTCTACCCATGGGTGGACGGCAAGGCGCAGAAGACGCCGGCCGAATATGATCAGGCCGAACTCGACCGCCTCGGCAAGGATCTGGTCAAGCCGCTGATCGACGAATGCGAGAAGTGCCTCGCCGAGGGCGTCGTCGCGGATGCCGACCACGTCGATGCGGGCGTGATTTTCGGCACCGGCTTCGCGCCCTTCCGCGGCGGCCCGCTGCATTACCGCGCATCACAGAAGACGCAAGCCCCCAGCACGCAGCCCCAGCCGGCCGTGACGACGGCGACGGCGGCAGCCGAGTAAGGAGACAGATCCATGGCAGGACAATTGCGGCGTGTCGCGGTGCTTGGCGGAATTCGCACGCCTTTTTGCCGGTCGAACACGGCCTATTCCGATCTCAGCAATCTCGATCTGATGACGGCGGCGCTGAACGGGCTGGTCGAGAAATTCCATCTCGAGGGGCAGCTGATCGACGAGGTTGTCGGCGGCGCGGTCGTCACCCATTCGAAGGACTTCAATCTGGCGCGGGAGTCGGTGATCGCGACCAAGCTCGATCCGAGGACGCCCGGCGTAACGCTTGATCCAGGCCTGCGGAACGAGCTTGCAGGCCGCTCTCGGCAGCGCGGCGAAGATCGCCACCGGCCAGATCGAATGCGCGATCGCCGTCGGCTCCGACACGACTTCCGACGCGCCGATCGTGGTGCAGCGCCGCCTGGCGCAGCGCCTGGCGAAGCTGGCGCGCGCAAAGACCTTTGCCGAGAAGGCCAGCATCTTCATGAAGGGCTTCTCGCCTTCCGAGCTGACGCCGGTCGCGCCGAGCGTCGCCGAGCCGCGCACCGGCCTGTCCATGGGCCAGCATACCGAGCTGATGGCGCAGGAATTCGAGATCTCCCGCGAGGCGCAGGACCAATTGGCGTTCGAGAGCCACCGCAAGGCGGCCAAGGCCTATGACGAAGGCTTCATGGACGATCTGCTCGTGCCCACCGCCGGCGTGTTCCGCGACAATAATCTGCGCGCCGACGTCGACCTGGGCAAGCTGGCGACGCTGAAGCCAGCCTTCGAGAAATCCGAGCGCGGCACGCTCACCGCGGCGAACTCCACCCCGCTCACCGATGGCGCCTCCAGCGTGCTGCTCGCCTCCGAGGAATGGGCCGACAAGCACGGGCTGCGGCCGCAGGCCTATCTTGTCCACGGCTATCATTCCGCGATCGATTTCGTGCATGGCCAGGGCCTCTTGATGGCGCCGACCATCGCCGTGTCGCGCATGCTCGACCAGGCCGGGCTGACCTTGCAGGATTTCGACTTCTACGAGATCCACGAGGCCTTCGCCGCGCAAGTGCTGGCGACGCTCAAGGCTTGGGAATCGCCGCAATATTGCAAGGAAATCCTCGGCAAGGACCGGCCGCTCGGCAGCATCGACCGCGCCAAGCTGAATGTGAAGGGCTCCAGCATCGCCTTCGGGCACCCCTTCGCGGCGACCGGCGGACGCATCGTCGCGACGCTGGCGAAAATCCTGGCGCAGAACGGCGGCGGACGCGGGCTGATCTCGATCTGCACCGCCGGCGGCATGGGCGTCGCCGCCATCATGGAAGGCGTCAGCCCGACCCAGCATACGGTGCATTGATCCGGGTCATCCTCCGCCCTCTCCCGGAAGGGGAGGGCGTTGGCTGTGCCCATGCGGCAGACCGGCCCTGCGAGGTCGGTTCTGAAGCCGGCGAATTGCGGTTATCCAAGCGCGCGGTTTAATACCAAGTCCCAGCGACATGAACTCATGCCGTGAGATCGGCTCGAGCCTTCACCTCTCCCAGGGGAGAGGTCGGCGCAAAGCGCCGGGTGAGGGGTTTATGCCTTATATATCAATCGCTTAACCCCTCACCCCAACCCTCTCCCAATGGGAGAGGGAGCGATTTACAGGCGCACCTTTGCGCCAGCGGGGATTGAGACGCGTGAGTCGCACTTTCAGAGATCTGGTATTAGAGCGCTTCCCGAAAAGCATGGCCTCGCGAAAGCGGGGCTGTTACGCGGTTTTCGGATAAGAAGCGCGATCAAGCAAAGAATCGAGAGCGGTTTCCGATTCGAATGAAGCGGGAACCGCTCTAGGCAGGAAGCGCGCCAGTGCGGCCTCACATCCCTCAATATCGCGAGGGATCCTTAGCCTGACGCGTCGGCCACTTGCAACCGGCTATCAAGCACCGTTCAGCTGTTCCCAGCCGGTTGAAGAGCCGCTTTTTCTGAAGCGGTTGCGGCTGATCGTAGAGACGGGGCAAGGGCGTCGCCGCCGCGACGGTCTGTTCGGCGGGGAGCGGTCCTTCCTCGGTAGCCAGCCGCTCCGAGAGAGCCACTGCCTTCCCCGATGATTGCGGCGTCGCGCCTGGCGTTATGGCCGTCGGGCCGTTCACATTCTCTGGCACGGCCCTGCCGGTGGAAGCAAGGTCACCGCTCGTCGGCAAGGTGCGCTGAAAGGAGGCGAGTCTCGGCCTCGGCCGGCAGGAACGGCGCCTTTTCCGGCAATGGCGGGGGCGCGGCGGAATGGGCCGCTTTCACCACTGCAGGTGCGGGAGCGGGTGGTCTATCCGCCTGTATCGGCTCGGCAGCTATCGGCTTGGCTTGCGGAAGCGGCTGGATAGGCGGGGGCACGGTGATCGTCTTGACCTCAAGATACCTCGGCGCCTGCGCCCCTCAGTGTTTCGTCGGCCCATTCCTGGCAGAGTTCTGCGGGTGTCGTGCGAAACGAATGGGCGATACTGGCTATGTAGCGTCTCCGCCCTACGTCCCAGAAACCGTCCTCGCCGGCTTGCTGGGCACGGTCGCCCCGCTGCCTGTCGAAGGTTTCGCCGGGCGGGAGCTTGCTCAATCTAGCTCCCATGGCCGCGACGGTCTGGTCGGCGATTGCTGGGGCGAGGAATTGATTGTCGCGGCAATAACGGATCAGCCCGATCTTGTTGCGCGCTGCCTCGTAGACCACGCCACTCTCACTGAATTCCTGGGCCATCGTTTTATGCGAGGGAAGAACGCAGAGCGTCAGGCCGAGCAAGGCGACGAGCGACTGGACTTGGAACATACGAATTACCCTCAACTCGTATTATTGTATACAAGGATGCGGCATCATCGTGGCCGAATGGGAGGCTTCTCCGTCCGGATCATACGCTCTTGCCCGAGCGCTCCGCCGTAGAGCCGCGGCGTTGGGCAGACGCATCGTCGCGACGCTGGCGAAAATCCTGGCGCAGAACGGCGGCGGACGCGGGCTGATCTCGATCTGCACGGCCGGCGGCATGGGCGTCGCCGCCATCATGGAAGGCGTCAGCCCGACCCAGCATACGGTGCATTAACTCCGGGTCATCCTCGCCCTCCCGGGGATCGCGCGACTGCGCTCATGCGACAGACGGGCCCGGCTAGGCCGGGTCTGGATTCGATGAATTGCGGCTATCAACGGTGCGGTCTGAGGCGGTTCGTGTCCCGACGCGGACATGCGCCCGATGAGTGCTACTTTCTGCCATGTGGTGACTGCGGCCACTAATGGGGGCGTGCCATAAGCCGGAATTTTAGGTATACAGCATGTCCCATTCCTCGCCGAGAACCCAGCGGAGTGCTGAAAGCTTGCCGTTGATCATTCCCCATTCGAAGTCGGTCCAGGGGCCGAGGTTCTCCAGGCCGTATTGCTTTTCTACGCGAGCAGCCGCCTTTTTTGCTCCTTCCCAAATGTCTCGTTGCATTGGACGGGTTTGATGGTTCTTGACGGGGAAGGTTTCCTTTTCGACGAGCTTGATTTTACCGCGTTCAATTTTGTCACGCCAAACCTGGTGCCGGTTGTACCAAACCTGATGAAACAGGAGATCCATGGCATCGAGGATTTCTTTAAGTCGACGCGGCTCCTCGACCCATTGCTGCTCGACCATGATGTCAGCCAACATGTGCGGTTCGACACGCCGCAGCGTCTCGCCGAGGGTGATGAAGTAGAGTGATTTCACTTTGGAAAAATGGGCGGCGATGTCGGGGTGCGGAAGCTTATCATTTAAATTGGGTGCGCTGAAATCGTTGGTATTGTGGCTGACGAATGCAAATCGAACGCCTTTGGCAGTCGTCGTAGCAATGACTTCCGCATAAGTTTCGATCAGGATCGCATCGTTGATGCTGTTCTTTTTCCGATGAAACGGCGCGCGCCCGTCAATGGCACGCTGTGCGGCGCGCAGTTTCACCGTGTCCGATGTTGGAATGATCGTTGCTATCTGGAAGAGCTTTTCGATGCGGGCGACCGCTACCGCGACGTTTTCGGCCAAGGCCGGCAGCTTGTGATCAACGTCGTTGAGCTGCTCGATCACGAGGTCCTTTTTCTTTCCGTCGCCGAATTGGCTGACGACGTCTTTCACGCGCTTGAGCGCGGTTGAGAGGCTCTTGCGACCTTCCTCGATGGTACGTGCTCTGTTGCGGGCGAATTCGTCGATGATTGTTTGGGGCAGGATAAGCTGGACCTGGCCTGCCTGGACCAGCTCCTCTAGAGCTGCCAGAAGAGGTCGCTGTTGGTGATCCTTTGCAAGGTCGATCCAAATGCATGTGTCGATGAGAAGTTTGAACATCCTAGGGCTTGCGTCGCCCATCGACGATACGGAGTAGGTGTGAGGCGAGCAGAACTTGGTATTGCGCGTCGCGGAGGTCGGTCACAGGCTTGCGGTGCCCATGTGAATTTCTAAATACGCCGAACGCACCGGCAAATAGGTGCTGAAGCGCCAGGCGTTCACCGTCGGGATCGGACATGTTGGTGAGTGGGCCGCCGTCTTTAGCAAACGCCTTACGCATAAGGCTGTCGCCAACGTCGTTGGCCGAAAGACAAGCTGCGTCGCGCACCTCGATCTCGAGCGTGCGAAAGGCATCAAACATCGCGTCGCTTAGCTCGTTGCGCGCGAGTGTAGCCCAGGCCTTATCGGCGATCATTGGATGAAGTAGCGCCTTTTGGAAGGCCGCAGCTTCGGCGTATTGTTGCGCGTCGAAATTATCAGCTGCCTCTCGTCCTCTCGCAGTGAGAACCTTGAAGCCGTTTGCGCCGTTGATGCCGGTGTCGGGCCTGATAAATCCTTCACAGTCAATGAAGCGCCATGCCTCGGCAAGATGGCCTTCTGTCTTGCGGTTATCGATCGGGGAATATCGCGGCGCGCCCGGAGCGTGGTTGTGGTTGCCTGTGGCGAGCTCATCAGCAAAAGCGATTTGAAATCGGCCGCCTTGTTTCTCCTGGGCGATCACGGCGAATTTCAGAAGTATCGGGACGAGATCTTCCGGCGATACGGCAAGTAGGTCCACGACGTTGGGATAGAGCTTAGGTAAAGTGTCCATGTCCGTCCTCAGTCTGGAAGTTGCATTTAGAAAATCGTGCCGGTGCGGAAATAAACTCGACCTCATGCCGGAACTGAATAACAAAGCAGCGCTGCCGGTCAAGGTATGAGGATCAACCCTATTTAGGGAAAGTCAGCATTGAGGCGCTGCGAGAATAGCATTTTCACACCTCGGCAGCCGCTTCTGACCTTCTACATCAGGCGCCAACCGTCAGCTTGTGAACCGCAGCGGGCGGCAGAACGCAAAACCCGCTAATTCCGCCCCTTGAGCAACTCGATGCACTGCGTGCGGATGTCGCCGAGGTCGCCCAGCGCCGCCTCGATATCGCGGCGCTTGCCTTCCAGTTCGGCGATCGATGTCTCCACCTTTTGCAGCAGGAGCCGCGTCTGCGCGATCTGGTTCGGATCGGCGTCGTACAGGTTCAGATATTCGGCGATCTCTTCCAGGCTGAAGCCGAGCCGCTTGCCCCTGAGGATGAGGATGAGCCGGGCGCGGTCGCGCTTCTTGTAGATGCGGTTGCTGCCGACCCGCTCCGGCGCGATCAGGCCCTTCAACTCATAGAAGCGGATGGCGCGCGTCGAAATGCCGAATTCGGAGGCGAGATCGCCGATGCTGTAAAGCGGCGTCTCGCCTTTCGCCGGCGCGGGACGGTGTCCCGGATTTTGGATCAGTTTTTATCGACATTGGCCTTCAATTCAGCACGAAGCTCCTTCTTGGACAGCTTCCCGATCATGGTTTTGGGCAGTTCGGCGCGGAATTCGATCTCGGCCGGCATCTCGATCTTGGACAGTTTCGACTCCAGGAATTTCAGCACATCGGCCTTCGTCGCGGTCACGCCTTCGCGCAGCTTGACATAGGCCTTCGGCGCTTCGCCCCGGTAATTGTCGGGAATGCCGAGCACGGTCACTTCCTCGACGCCGGGGAACTTATAGATCTCTTCCTCGATACGGCGCGGATAGACGTTGAAGCCCGAGCAGATGATGATGTCCTTGATGCGGTCGACGATGAAGGTGTAGCCCTCGGCGTCCATAAAGCCGACATCGCCGGTGCGCAGGAATTCGCCGACCATCACGTCGGCCGTCTCCTTCGGGCGCTGCCAATAGCCCTTCATGACCTGCGGTCCGGCGATGCAGATCTCGCCCCGCTCGCCGAGCGGCACTTCCACGGCCGGATCGTCCAGCGAGCGGATCGACAGGCGCGTGCCGGGCATCGGAATGCCGATCGAGCCTTCCTTGGTCGCGCCGGATACGGGATTGCAGGTGGCGCTGGGCGAGGTTTCGGACAGCCCGTAGCCCTCGACCAGGCTGCACCCCGAAATCTTCTCGAAGCCGCGCTTCAACTCGACCGGCAGCGGCGCTCCGCCGGAAATGCAGAATTTCAGCGACGCAAGATCGCCGGGCCGCAGATCGGGCGAATTCATCAGCGCCGTATAGAGCGTGGGCACGCCGGGCATGACGGTCGGCTTCTCCTTGCGGATCAGCTTCAGCCCCGATTTCAGCTCGAAGCGCGGCACGAGGATCATCGTCGCCGCCTTGGCGATGGCGAAGTTCATCACCGATGTCATCGCGAAGACGTGGAAGAAGGGCAGGATTCCCATCACCCGTTCTTCGCCTTGCACCAGATCGGGAGCCCAAAGCATCGCCTGCTGCGCGTTGATCGAGAGATTGGCGTGCGTCAGCATCGCGCCTTTCGGAATGCCGGTGGTGCCGCCGGTATATTGCAGCACCGCGACATCGTTGGCGGGATCGACGGCGACCGGGTCGGGCTTGCCGTCATTGTCGATGAGATGGTCGTAGCCGATGATCCTGCTGCTATGCGGCGAGGCCCGCCAATCGGCGACATCCTTCCTTTTCAGCAGCTTGAACAGCACCGATTTGAGGCCGGGCAGGAGCGGTGCGAAAGGCGCCACCACCAGCGAATCGACCGCATTGTTGGAGAGCACGGCTTCGGCCTTGGGAAACAGCGCGGCAAGGTCCAGCGTCACCAGCATCTGCAGGCGGGAATCGCGGGCCTGATGCGACAGTTCCTCGACCGTATAGAGCGGATTGAAATTCACCACCGTGCCGCCGGCTTTGAGAATGCCGTAATAGAAGATGATGAAGGTCGGGGTATTGGGCAGCAGCAGGCCGACATTCACGCCCTTGCGCACGCCCCGCTTCTGCAAACCGGCCGCGACCTTGTTCGCCAATCCGTTGATCTCGGCATAGGTCAGCGTCTTGCCCATGAAATTGCTGCACACCCGGCTGCCATAGGCGGCGGCGGTCTTCTCCAGCAGCGATTGCAGAGGCACGCCCTTCAGCGGCGCGCTCCAGTCGACATTCTTCGGATAGGTCTTGAGCCAGGGATAACGGGCGGGCGCCTGCGCCGGCTCCGCACCGTTTGCGAGCGCCTCGTTACGCGTCGGGTCCATTTTATCCTCTTTTATTGTGCGTTTCCTTAAGAGCGGGGCCGGCCGCCTCGGCCCGCGGACGATTATTCGGCTTTTCGCGAAGCTTAGCAATCCTTGCTCTCCTCAAGGTAATATATGTGCAGCAAGCAACGCGGGAGGCCGATCCGCTCCACTGAAATCAGCACTGGGCTCTCTATCTTTTTGTTGGCGCATGATCTTTATCTCAGAACCGTGATCCACTTTTACGGATCATGCCCTAACCAATCGTCACACAAGCCGGACGAAGCCCTGGACACCCTGCAAATTTGCGTTTAATTGGGGGTTGCGAAGCTCCCCGGACCGCATCCGGCGAAAGCGGATTACACTCGCCCCTCATCTATTGGGCAGGGAGAAGACGATGGACGACGTTGCCACAAAGATTGTCGGCATTCTGAAGAAGAACATGAAGGAACCGCCGGAGGCAATACCTCTGGACACCAAGCTTAGCGATCTCGAAATCGAGTCACTTGACCTTGCCGTCATCGTCTTCGACATCGAAGACACTTTCGGCATTCAGATCCCCTACAACGCCAATGAAGAAATGCAGGATTTCGCTACCGTCGGCTCGGTGGTGGATCGCGTCAGATCGCTGATTTCCGGCAAGGACGCCGCGGGCGCCGCGGCCTGAGAACCCCCTCGGACGGGGGTCCCACACATAAAGGTACGGCATGACACGGCCCAACGGGGCAAGGCGGGTCGTCGTTACCGGTCATGGCGTTGTTTCCGCCATCGGCACCGGTGTCGACGCATTCTGGGCGAATATGCGCCGCGGCACTTGCGGCATCGGCCCCATCACCAACATCGACCTGCAGGACCTTTACATCACCATCGCCGGTGAGGTGAAAGACTTCGACGCGCGGGAGCGATGTCCGTCCAAGCCGTTCCTCCTCGCCGACCGCTATTCGCAATTTGCCGGCTCCGCCGCCATCGAGGCGATGAAGCAGGCCGGCTTCACGTGGCCCGGTGCCGGACGGCCATCGGGCCGCATCGATCATCGGCTCGGGGATCGGCGGGCTCGCGACGCATCGAAGCAGGGATATGTCGACCTGTTCATTCATAAGAAGAAGGCGACCCACCCGCTCACCTTGCTGCGCAGCATCGGCTCGTCGGCGTCGGCTCATGTCAGCATCGAATATGGCATCAAGGGGCCGTGTTTCGGCACCGTCAGCGCCTGCTCCACGGCGGCGCACGCCATCGGCCTGACGTTTCAGATGATCCGTAGCGGCATGATCGACCTGGGCGTTACCGGAGCCTCCGAGGCCTGCGTGACCTATCGGCTCGATGCGTTCCTGGCAGGCGATGCGCGTGCTCTCGCCGGACGGCTGCTGGCCGTTCTCCAAGCACCGCAACGGCACCGTGCTCGCGGAAGGCGCTGGCATTCTGGTGCTCGAAGAGCTGGAGCATGCCCTCGCGCGCGGCGCCAAGCCGCTGGCGGAGCTGGCGGGCTTCGGCATGACGTCCGACGCCGCCGATATGGTCAATCCCTCCATCGAGGGCCCGACGGTCGCCATGCAGCTTGCGCTTGACGATGCCGGGCTCAGCCCCTCCGACATCGAATATATCAACGCGCATGGCACCGCGACGACGGTGAACGACGTCAATGAAACGCGCGCCATCCGCAAGGTGTTCGGCAGGGCGGCGGACGAGCTTTCCGTGTCCTCGACGAAATCCATGCATGGCCATTGCCTGGGGGCAGGCGGCGGCGTGGAAGCGGTCGCCTGCATCAAGGCGATCGAAGAGAATTTCGTGCCGCCGACGATCGGCTTCGATGCGCCCGGCGACGAATGCGACCTCGACTACACGCCCAATGAAGGCCGCGCGCGGAAAATCAATTACGCGATGTCGAACTCCTTCGCCTTTGGCGGCCTCAACGCGGTGCTGATCTTCGGTCCGCCGCCGGCGTGATTTCGCCGCTCCGTCACGCAATTTTGGCCAGATAGCCGAGATAGACCGCATAGGCCGCGAGGAATAGCGCGCCCTCCCAACGGTTGAGGAACCATTTGCTGACGGCGAACAGGATCAGTATCACGGTCGCGCCGAGCATCACCCAAATATCCAGTGCGGCGATTTCGGCCGGCACATCGATCGGCTGGACCAGCGCGGTCGCGCCCAGAATGCCCAGCACATTATAGATATTACTGCCGAGAACGTTGCCGAAGGCAACCGCTGGCTGGCGCCGAATGCCTGCCATGACGGATGCGACCAGTTCGGGCAATGACGTCCCGATGGCCACGACGGTCAAGCCCAGCACTGTCTCGGAGATCCCGGCGGCGCGGGCCAGGTCAATCGCGGAGAAGACCAGGAGCCGCGCGCCGTAAATGATCAGCGCCATGCCTCCGGCGAACGCCAGGAGCGCCACGAGCCAATGTCGAGCGGCTGCTTCGGCGGTCTGCGGCGAGCCGGCCGTGAGACGCTCGCGGCGATAGCAGTAGAAGACATAAGCCACCAATATTGCCAGCAGCCCAACTCCGACCGGCCGGTCCAGTCGGCCCATCAGCACAAGCGCCGTGCAGATGATCGCCGCCACCAGCATCATGCCGCCATCGCGCATGAACGCCGCTCTTGGCGTCGCCAGCGGGTGGAAGACTGCGGCTAAACCGAGAATGAGCAAGATGTTGCAGATGTTGCTGCCGACGACATTGCCGACCGCGATCCCGGGCGATCCGGCAAGCGCGGCCTGAATGCTGGCGACCAGCTCCGGCGTCGAGGTTCCAAACCCGACCAGCGTCAGGCCGATGAGCAGCGGCGACACGCCAAGATGCCGGGCGAGGTCCACGGCGCCCCGCACCAGAAGGTCGCCGCCGACGATCAGCAATGCGAGACCTGCCGCCAATTGCAGATAGATCATCATTTGAATTGCCCCCCGGCATGCTATCCGCTGCCCCCCTTGCGCCATCGACGGTGTCGCGGATTTTCACTGTCTGGCGTTCGCGCGATGATGCTATGAGGACAGGGTGTCAACTCTTAGGCTGACGGGACATGCAGCAGGACGCTCGCTTCGAGGGGTTCGTATTCGGCTTCAAGGTGGCGATCTTCCGGTGGATGCGGCTTTGGCGGTTTCTGCGATAGCTCTACATTCCTGCGCGGCCGGTGCAGAACGCTTCGATCAAGACCGGCGCGATTTAAAGAATTCCCGCAGCAGCAGCGGCGGATTCGCTCTCGGCGATGCCGCCATAGATTTCCGGCGCGTGATGGCAGGTCGGCTGCGCGAAGAACCGCACGCCGTGCTCCACCGCCCCGCCCTTCTCGTCCGGCGCACCGAAATAGAGGCGGGCCAGCCTCGCGAAAGAGATGGCGGCGGCGCACATGGCGCAGGGTTCGAGCGTCACATAAAGCTGGCAGCCGGTGAGCCGTTCGCTGCCGAGTTGCCGCGCGGCGGCCCGGATCACCAGCATTTCGGCGTGCGCGGTCGGATCGCGCAGCTCCAGCACGCGATTGCCGTCGCGGGCAAGCACCGCGCCGTCCGGGCCGGCCAGCACCGCGCCGACCGGAACTTCGCCCCGGCGCGCGGCGGCTTTGGCCTCTTCCAAGGCGAGCGGCATGTGGGACATAAGGGTCATGCCGGGAGCCGGACGGGGCCGGTCTCCCTGGGCATCATTGCGAAATCTGGCCTTCGGGCTTTCGCAAATGAACGTGCGCGGACAAAGGCGCTAAGCAGGACCTCTCGTCGAACAGCCAACGAAGGCCTGCCTGGCGCAACCCTGACTAAGCGGCGTCGGTACCAACCTTGCCGCCGATCGCGACCGGCGTGGCAGTGGCAACGACGGCGCTCTCCAGCTTTTCAGCCGCCACAAGCTCCTTCTCCTGCACCCGGGTGAGCAGCTCGGCCTTCTCGGTGCCGTCCAGGCCGTCCCGCATTTCGATGCTCTTGAACTCAACGCGGGCCTCCTCACGCCGATATTCGAGCAGCTGCGTCTTCGGCACCAGGAACTGGCTGGCGCGGACCTCGCGCACCTGGTCCATGTCCTCGGTAAAGGCGCCGGCGCGGAACAGCGTCTCGATGGCCTTGGCGACGGAACGGGTGATCCGCTGACCCTGGTCTTCATTGATCCGCCCCGAGACCTGGGCGTCTTTCACGCGGGTGATGAAACCGGCCGCCATCATCGCCACTTCGATCTGGTAGCGGAAATTGTCCTCCGCCGAATATTTGATGCGGTCCCAAACGGCGATCAGCAGCTCGGAAATTTCATCCATGATCGCAGCCGCGCCGAAAAAGTCGAAGCTTTTCGTGCTGCCGCTGTCGATGGAGCCGACCGTGAGGCCGGTATTGTCGCCGCCGCGCAGGGCCGACATGCCCTCATAGAACTCGTCGAGCGAGCGCATCACGTTGATGATGACATGCGGATCGGTGAGCGAGCGCTCCTTTTCGGCGACCAGCAGCCGCAGGCGCTTGATCTCCTGCTCGCCGCCGCGACGCATCGGCGACGATGAGCTGATCGCGGTCATTCTCGCGGGTCAGCAGCTCGCGCAGCTTCGGCATGACGAAGATGACGTTGTACGCCCCCACATCGACGTCGGCCATCAGCTTGCGCGATACGGACTGCTCGCCGTCGATCAGCGCGGACCAGAATGCGAGGTCGAGCAGAGGCGTGAGGCCGAAAAAGGCCATCATATCCTTTTCGTCCTCGGCGAATTCCTGATAATGGCGCATGAACACATTGTAGGCGAGCAGGATCTTCTGCGTGCGGTTCACGCCTTCGGCCTGCTGGCCATTGCGCGCAGCCCGCAGCAGTTCCCGAATCTGCGCGGCCTGCAGAGCGTCCTTCAAGGTGTTCACAGCTTTGATTATGCGGTCTCTACGCATCTTATGTCCCCAGTCCAGCACACGAATCAGTTCCGGTATCATACCAGTCGAAAAGAGGCGAAGATGAGTTTAGGCCGAGATACGCACATAACTGAAGCCTTGCCAGGCGAGCGAATCGCCAAAACCATCGCTCGCTCGGGTCTTTGCTCTCGCCGCGATGCGGAAAGACTGATTGCCGAGGGGCGCGTCATTCTGAATGGTCAGCGCCTCACCAGCCCGGCAGTGAATGTTGGGCCAAAAGACACGATTCTGGTGGATGGCAAAGCGCTATCCGCCGCCGAACCGCCAAGGCTCTGGCGCTATTACAAGCCGAAGGGGCGCGTCACCACGCACCGCGACCCGCAAGGCCGGCCGACCGTGTTCGACGCGCTGCCGGAGGAATTGGGGCGCGTCATCTCCATCGGGCGGCTCGATTTCAACACCGAAGGGCTGCTGCTGCTCACCAATGACGGCGCGCTGGCCCGCCATCTCGAAAGCCCCTCCACGGCCTGGCTGCGGCGCTACCGGGTGCGGGTGAACGGCAAGGTCGAGCAGAGCGCATTGGACGCGCTGGCCGGCGGCATCGAGATCGAGGGCATCAAATATGGCCCCATCGAGGGCAAGCTCGACCGCGTGCAGGGCGCCAATTGCTGGCTGACGCTGGGCTTGCGGGAAGGCAAGAACCGCGAGGTCCGCCGCATCATGGACCATATGGGGCTGGTGGTGAACCGGCTGATCCGGGTGTCTTTCGGCCCGTTCGCGCTGGGCGAACTGGAGCCGGGCGCGGTCGAAGAAGTGAAGCGGCGGGTGCTTGCCGATCAGCTCGGCGACGAATTGGCGCTGAGCCTGGGCATCAAGGAGAAGCGCCAGCATCGGGGCGAGGCTGCGGCGAAACGTCCGGGAGAGCATTCCGCCAAGCAGCAGCCGCGGTCTGGCGGCCCTGGCAGGACTACGCGTCCGCCGAAGGGAATGCCCGCCCGTGCGGCAAAGGGAGGCCCGGCGCGCGCCGCCAGACCGGCCAAACCGCGCCGCGAGCGCCCCTCCCGATGAGGATCGTCGCCGGACGCTTTCGCGGCGCAGCGCTTATCGGGCCGAAAGGGCAGGAGATACGCCCGACCGGCGACCGGGTGCGCGAATCGCTGTTCAACATCCTCGCCCACGGCATCGAGGGCGCCGAAATCGAAGGCGCGCGGGTGCTCGATCTGTTCGCCGGAACGGGAGCGCTGGGCCTGGAAGCCTTGTCGCGCGGCGCGGCTTACGTGCATTTCGTCGAGGACAATGCCGAAGCGCGCGGCCTGATCCGCCGCAATATCGAGGCCCTCGGCGCGACCGGCGCCACCCGGATCTACCGGCGCGACGCGACCAAGCTCGGCCCGGCCGGCACGCTCAAGCCGTTCGGCCTGGTGTTCGCCGATCCGCCCTATGGCAAGGGATTGGCCGAACGGGCGCTGCAATCGGCGCTTGCCGGGGGCTGGCTGCTGCCGGAGGCGATCGCGGTCGTCGAAGAGCGCGCCGACGCCGAATTCGCCCTGCCCCCGGGCTTCGCCCTGATCGACCAGCGCAATTACGGCGACACCGCCATCCGCTTTTTGCGCCTCGCGCCTTAGTGCATCGGATTTGTCCGAAAACCGCTGCGTAGCCCCGCTTTCGCGGGGCCATGCTTTTCGGTCCGATGCTTTAAGATTTGCGCGGCCACACGCAACGCCGCACCCTTTCCAGTGTTACCATCGCACCGGGCCGACAATTCCAGCGCTTCGGCGCAATCCGACCCGTGGCGCAAAGGAGCGGATATGAGCTACATCAGAAAAAGTCTCGGCGCGAATGAGACGGTGCATTACATCGCGCATTTCCATTGGATCCATTACGCGCTGGCCTATGGCGCGCTGATCGTTTCCGTCATCCTGGGCATTTTTTTGGGCTTCAGCTCGCAGAGTTTCCTCATCGGGATCGTGCTGCCGATCGTCGGCGTGATCATCTTCCTGGCGATCATGATACCGATCTGGACGACCGAGATCGGCGTCACCAATCAGCGCGTGATCTACAAGAAAGGCCTCATCAGCCGTGAAACGAGCGAGATCCAGCTCGGCGCCATCGAGGAGGTCAGCCTGCGCCAGGACGTGCTCGGCCGCATCCTCGATTATGGAAAGCTCGAAATCCACGGCACCGGCGAGGAGCAGATCGTTCTCCCCTCCCTCGGCGACCCGCTGGAATTGCGCAAGGCGCTGCAGGAGGGACTGGGCGAAGTCAACCGGGCGACGCGGCCGGTGAGCAGCGGCGCGGCTCCGCAGCGTGCTCCCGCGTCATAGTTCCTGCACACTTCCGGCCCATCCTCCGCCCCCGTTGACGGACGCTCGCGAGCCTGCCCGAACGCTATGGGAAAAGCGGTTGGTTCTGTCCTTGCCGAGCTTGCTTGCTGCCTCCGGATCAGACTAAGCAGGTTTTCGTTGGTTACCCAACAAAAGACCTGCTTAGATTCTTTGTTGGCGCATCATTTCTCGCGAAAACCGGGAAGACCATCCCGCCTTCGCGGGGACATGCTTTTCGCAATGATGCTTAGATATTGTATACAGTATGCGGGGAACGGGCGAAATGGGGGTTGTGCAGGGGGATGCAAAAGCACCACAAGCCGGAAAACCCACCGGAAGGTGAGGTATCGTTCAGTCTCGGTTTCGAGCGCTTGGGGCTGTTGCCGCTGCATTACCGGTGGCCTGCGCTGGTATTCGCCATCGCCATATCGATATTCGCCGCATTCGGCATCGAGCGCATCACGGTCGACGATTCCCTCACCGAGCTGTTCCGCGCCGACACGCCCGATTTCAAGCAATATGAGCGCCTGTCGAGCCGGTTCCCGTCGAGCGAATACGACGTGCTCGTGGTGGTCGAAGGGCCGACGCTGCTGGAGCGTCAATCGCTGGAGGCCCTGCGCGACACCGTCATCGAGATGCAGTTCGTCCCCGGAATGCAGGGCCTGATCTCGATCTTTTCGGCCCGCGCCTCTCCCGAACCCGGCCGGCTGCCGGCGCCGCTCTTCCCCGGAACGCTGCCCGAGGGCGAAGCCTACACGCAGCTCATCCGCGATATCAGGCAGAACCGGATCATCGCCGGCAAAATCCTGTCGGACGATGGGCAACTGACGCTGATCGTCGTCGCGCTCGATCCGGAGGCGGCGAAAACCGGCGTTCTCGACGATGCCATCCGCGAGATCAAGGAGACCACGATCCGCCATCTCGACGGAACCGGCCTCAGCGCGCAACTGGCCGGCGCGCCGGTGATGCAGCTCGAAATCCGCAATGCGGTGCAGCGCGACCGCATCGTCTATAACGGGCTGGGGTTCCTCATCGGCGTCGTCATCGCGATGGTTTTCTTCCGGCATTTCTCCTTCATGGCGATTGCCGCCGTGCCGCCCGCCATCGCCATTCTCTGGTCGCTCGGAACGCTCGGCTGGATGGATTTCCGGCTCAACCTGTTCCTCAACGTCATCTCGCCGCTGACCATGGTCATGGGCTTCGCCAATTCGATGCAGATGACCTTCGCCCTGCGCGACCGGATGCTGAGCGGCGACAGCCGTTTGCAGGCGATCAGACATGCCGTGCTGGTCGTCGGCCCCGCCTGTTTCCTCAACGGCGCGACGGCGGCGCTCTCCTTCATCGCGCTCACCTTCGCCGACAGCGCGCTGATCCAGACGTTCGGCATCGCCGGGGCGATCTGCATGGCGGTGACCTTCCTCGCCGTCATCATCGTGCTGCCGCTGCTGGCGGTGCTGCTGCTCAGCAATGACAGCCGGGTCGCGGCGAAACTGGCGGAACAGGACGGGGCGATGCGCGTCCTGCGCAGCTTCTGCGCCGCGACAGCTAGCCTCGTCACCCGCCGCCCATGGGCATTCGCCGGCATGGGGCTGGGCCTCGTCATCGGCTTCGGCGTGGCGCATGTGACGCTCGAGCCCCGCTACCGCCTCGCCGACCAGGTGCCGGACCGCGAGCAGGCCGTCGCGGCATCGAGCCGGCTGGACATGAAGCTGACGGGCGCCAATCCGGTGGACGTCATGATAGAGCTGCCGCCCGGAGCGACCATGTATGAGGCCGGCCCGCTCGGCGTCATCGGCGAGGTGCACCGGGTCGTCGAGAAACAGGCGGGCGTCGGCAATGTCTGGTCGGTGGAAACCATGGTGCGCTGGCTGGCCGAGTCGGGCCAGAAGGACATCCCCACGCTCAAAACCTATATCGGCCTGCTGCCGGACCATCTGACGCGCCGGTTCGTCACCGCCGAGCAGGACGCCGCCGTCGTCACCGGCCGCATTCCCGACATCGACGCCAGCGATCTGCTGCCGACCGTCAACAAACTCGACGCGGCATTGGAGTCCGTCCGGCAAGCGCATCCCGATTACGAGATTTCCGTCAGCGGCCTTGCGGTGATCGCCGCGCGCAACAGCGCCGCGATGATCCAGAAGATCAATCTGATGCTGACGGCGGAAATGGTGATCGTCTCCGCGCTGATCGGCCTCGCCTTCCGCTCCTTCCTGATCGGCGCGGTGAGCCTCTTGCCGGGGCTGTTCCCCGTCGTCACCTCCGGCGCGTCGCTGGCGCTCACCGGCGAGGGCATGCAATTCGCCAGCATCATCGCGCTGACCGTCGCCTTCGGGCTGGGGCTGAACGCGACCATCCACTATCTGAACCGGCTGAAACGGGAAGACCTGCCGGGGGTCGATCCGGTGGAAGCGGCGTCGCGCGCCACCGTGCTGATGGGACCGGCGCTGATTCTGACCAGCATCGTGCTCGCCTGCGGGCTGGCCGTGACGGTCTTCTCCGACCTGCCGTCGCTGCGGCTGTTCGGCCGGCTGAGCGCCACCACCCTGCTCGCCGCGATGGTCGGCGGCCTGCTGCTGCTGCCGGCCTGCATGTTGTTGGTAAGACGCGCCGAGAATGCCGCGCGGCGGCGGTTCTCGCGGCGGCGCCGCGATCTGGCGCCGGACATGCCGTGAGCCACAACTTGACGCCCCCGTCCCGGATGGCTAAGTCCATGCGGGTGACATGCCGGGTGCGGACACGCTGACGCGCCGCCGGCAAGTGTGAAAGTCGACAATGTCCCGCATCGAGATGGAAAGAGAGCCAGGCCTGTTCGGCAAGCTGCGCCTTTGGGGCCGCTTCAGCCTGCTCGGCCTCGCCGCCGCCATTCTCGCGCTGGCTGCCGACCAGGCGCACAAATACTGGATGATCGAGACCTACCGCATCGCCGAGCGCGGCCGCGTCGAGATCACGCCGTTCCTCGATCTGGTGATGATCTGGAACCGCGGCATCTCCTACGGGCTCCTGCAGCAGGACAGCCTTACGGGACGGCTGCTGCTGATGGTGTTTTCCGTCACCGCCGTGACCGTCCTGTATCTGTGGATGAGCAATGCGGCCTCCCGGCTGGTTGCGGTCTCGCTCGGCCTGATCGTCGGCGGCGCGCTGGGCAACATCGCCGACCGGATCATGCATGGCGCGGTGGCCGATTTCTTCTCCTTCCACTATGCCGGCTATTATTGGTACGTCTTCAACATCGCCGATGTGGCGATCACCGCCGGCGTCATCGGCCTTATCCTCGACTGGCTTATTACGCCCACCCCATCTGAGGGCAGCCACCGGACGCAAGGCCCCGGCGGCGGTTAGACAGCCCAGGGCCTTGCGCGCTCACGCCTTCTGTCGCCCCGGCCCATTCGCGTCACATTGCCGAAAGGTGATTGGATTCCCGGCTCCGCCTGCGGCGGTCCGGGACGATGTCAGTGGATGGTCACCGAATTCGGTATTCAAACACCAACTCCTGAAACAAGGCTCTTGGTCTGTCGGAGGAGGTGATCAGCGCGCTGTCGGGGATGATGTGGTGGTGGTCCTCCAATGGTGTCGAGGACAAGCATATCCGTGAAGCAGGCCTTGATCCGGACGATCGGACGCTGCGCCTCGCAGTTCGTCTGGCGCGCGAGCTGACCGGTTTCCCGCGCCATCTCAGCCAGCATACGGGCGGCTTCGTCATCACGCGGGGGCTGCTCGAAGAGATCGTGCCCATCGGCAATGCCGCCATGCCCGAGCGCACCTTCATTGAATGGGATAAGGACGATCTCGATCAGCTCGGCCTGTTGAAGATCGACGTGCTCGCCCTCGGCATGCTGACCTGCATCCGCAAAAGCTTCGATCTCCTGAAGTCGCTCTATGGCGACAAGAATTACACGCTTACCGGCGTACCTTCGCACGACGAAAAGGTCTACGACATGATCTGCAACGCCGACACGGTCGGCGTCTTTCAGATCGAGAGCCGGGCGCAAATGTCGATGCTGCCGCGTCTCAAACCCCGCAAATTCTACGATCTCGTCATCGAGGTCGCCATCGTTCGCCCCGGCCCGATCCAGGGCGATATGGTGCACCCTTATCTGCGGCGGCGCGACAAGAAGGAGGACGTGCATTATCCGAGCGAAGCCTTGAGAGCGGTGCTTGAAAAAACGCTCGGCGTACCGCTTTTCCAGGAGCAGGCGATGAAAATCGCCATCGTCGCCGGCGGTTTCTCGCCGGGCGAGGCCGATCAGCTCCGCCGTGCCATGGCGACTTTCCGTCATGCCGGCACGATCCAGACTTTCAGGGACAAGCTGATCGGGGGAATGGTGAAAAACGGTTATGCGCGTGATTTCGCCGAGCGCTGTTTCCGCCAGATCGAGGGTTTTGGCGAATATGGCTTCCCTGAAAGCCATGCCGCCGCCTTCGCCCTGCTCGCCTATGTCTCGTCTTGGATCAAATGCCACCATCCCGATGTCTTCGCCTGTGCGCTGCTGAATTCGCAGCCCATGGGTTTCTATGCGCCCGCCCAGATCGTCCGCGATTTCCGCGATCACGACGGCGAGGCGCGCGAGGTGGATATCAACCACAGCCTCTGGGATTGCACCTTGGAGCCGCGCGGCGCCGATGCTCCCGCCCTCTCCCACAAGAGAGGGCAAGAAAGCGGCCCCGCCGAACCAGCCAATGCCCTGCGGCTCGGCTTCCGGCTGGTGAAGGGGCTGAGCGAGGCTGACGCCAAGGCGATCATGGAAAACCGCGGCGAGAACTATCGCTCGCTCGACGATTTCGCCGCCCGCAGTGGCCTTCCGGTCCGCAAGCTGAAGGTGCTCGCCGAAGCCGACGCCTTCCGCTCCATCAGGCTCGACCGGCGCCAGGCGCTCTGGGCCGTCTCGCGCTATGCGGAAACCGGCACACCCGCCGCCCTGCTAGAAAGCCTACCGCTTTTTGCCGCCGCCGCCAGCTCTCCGCTCGCATGCGAGGCCGATGTGCGCCTGCCGAAAATGGCGCTCGGCGAGCATGTTCTGGCCGATTACATTGCCATCCGCATGTCGCTGAAGGCTCATCCGATGGCGCTGCTTCGCGAGGATTTCCAGCCGCGCGGCTATCTCGAAACGGCGGCGCTGCGCCACATCCCATCGGGCCGCATCGTCAGGACGGCCGGCATCGTGCTCATCCGGCAGAGACCCGGCACCGCATCCGGCGTGATCTTCTCCACTCTCGAAGACGAGACCGGCATCGCCAACATCATCATCTGGCCGAAAGTCTTCGAGCAATATCGGCGCATCGTGCTCGGCGCGCGGTTGCTCGGTGTTCGCGGCCAACTGCAGAGCGAACAGGGCGTCATCCACATCATCGCGCGCGAGCTTTTCGATATGAGCGGGCACTTGGCCCAGCTAGCCGAAAAATCGCCCGATGCCGGCGATTTCCTCTCGCCCGGCGATGAGGTGAAGCGTTCGGTCGAGGACGATGCCCGCGCCCAGAAGCCGCGCAGGAAACAATCGCCGCACGAGGATCTTGTCTCGCAGACGTTGCCGAAGGGGCGGAATTTTCATTGAAACTGCCGCTTAGAGCGGCGGAACTCTTAATAGGAATCGGAAGCGCCGCTCCAGCTTTTTGTTTCAGCATCGGATTTGTCCGAAAACCGCTGCGCACTTTTCGGTCCGATGCTCTAGGCGATCGTCACACCGCCATCCGCAACAATGACCTGTCCGGTAATGAAGCTCGACGCCGGCGCTGCGAGGAACGCGGCGATCGGCCCGATTTCGTCCGGCTCGCCGATCCGGCGCAGCGGCGTCACCGCATTGCGCCGCTTGACGGCCTCTTCATTCTCCCAAAGCGCCTTGGCGAAATCGGTCTTCACGAGGCCCGGCGCGATGCAGTTGATGCGCACGTTCTTGGGACCCCATTCCGCCGCCAGATTGCGGGCGAGCGCGAAATCGGCCGCCTTCGAAATGCCGTAGCCGCCGAGCATCGGCGAGGCCCGCAGGCCGGCGATGGAGGACACGATCACCACGGCGCCGCCGCCCTGCTTCGCCATATCGGGCATCGTGAGATTGCAGAGCCAGAGATTGCTCTTCACATTGGAGCCCATGATCTTGTCGAAGGCTTCGTCGGTGAGATCGCTCATCGGGCCGTAGGACGGGTTCACGGCCGCATTGCAGACCAGGATGTCGACCTGTCCCCAATGGGCTTTCGTCTTTGCGACCAGCGCCTCGACTTCGTCCCTGCGCCCGATATTGCAGGGGATGACGGTGGCTTCGCCGCCTTCCGCCTTGATGGCAGCGGCGACCTCTTCGCAGGGCTCCGCCTTGCGGCTGGAGACGACGACTTTTGCACCGAGCCGGGCCATCGTCTCGGCGATGGAGCGCCCGATGCCGCGGCTGGAGCCGGTAATGATTGCGACCTTGCCGTCCAGACGAAATGGATCCTTCATGAGCCCCCTCCTGAGAGACTGTCAGTGTGATTTAACCGGCGATGTCCCAGGCGCGGTCGGCGAGCAGTATCGCAATCGGCCCCATGCTGATCGCCGAGCTGTTCGAGGCATTGCCAGCCCGCGCCCGCGCCAGCACGCCTTCGAGAATGACCGCGAGGCGGAACAGGCAGAAGGCGATGTGGAACGGCGTGATGTCGCCGCTGCGCCCGGTGCGCTCCTTGTAGAACGCGACGAGTTCCTCCTGCGGCGGGATGCCCAGCGCGTCCAGATCGAGCCCCATCAGCCCGTCATACATGCCGTGCGGCATGTTGTGCCGGATGCAGACATAGGCGAGATCGGCCATCGGATGACCGAGCGTGGAAAGCTCCCAATCGAAAATCCCGATGACGCGCGGCTCGGCCTCGTGGAACATCATATTGTCGAAGCGGAAATCGCCGTGGCACGATGACCGTTTCGTCGTCGCCCTCCGGGAATGTTCTTCGGTAGCCAGGCGACGAGCTTGTCGATGGACGGGTTGACGCGTCCGTCGGTCTGCGAGCCTTCCCACTGCTTGCTCCAGCGCGCGATCTGCCGCGCGAAATAGCTGCCCGGCTTGCCGTAATCGGCCAGGCCGACGGCCCTGTAATCCACCTTGTGCAGCTTGGCGAGCGCGTCCATCAGGCCGATATAGATGGCGCGGCGCTCCTCCTTCGGCACTTCGGGCAAGGTCGGCGACCAGAAGACGCGGCCCCGCATGCGCTCCATGACATAGAACGGCGTGCCGACAATGGCGCGGTCGTCGCTGAAGAAATGCATGCGCGGCACCGGCACGTCGGTATCCCCTAGGGCCGACAGCACCCGATATTCCCGGTCGACCGCATGGGCAGACGGCAAGAGCTTGCCCGGCGGCTGCTTGCGCATGACGAACTCGCCCCTATCCGTCGAGAGGATGAAGGTCGGGTTCGACTGGCCGCCGCGCATCTGGCGAATGCCGTCCATCCGGGCGCCGACCTTGTCGAGCAGCAGCTTTTCGAGCGCGGCGGTATCGAAGCGATGCGCCTCGCGCACCTCGACCGTCTCCGGCAGAGGCTCGCCCGCGCTCTCGGCTGCCGCGCCCGGCTCGTCACCTTGCATTGCGCTCACCCGGCCCCTTATTCATATATTTGGCCAGTTCGACCTTGGCGATGGTCTCGCGATGCACTTCGTCCGGCCCGTCGGCCAGTCGCAGCGTTCTGTTGCCGGCCCACGCCTTGGCGAGGTGGAAATCCTGGCAGACGCCCGCGCCGCCATGCACCTGGATGGCCCGGTCGACAACCTTCTGCGTGACGTTCGGCGCGACCACCTTGATCATGGCGATCTCGGCCCGCGCCGCCTTGTTGCCGACCGTGTCCATCGCGTGCGCGGCGTGCATCGTCAGGAGCCGCGCCTGATCGATTTCCATGCGCGATTCGGCGATCCAATGCCGCGTCACGCCGTGGTCGGCGATCGGCTGGCCGAACGCCACGCGGGACAGCGCCCGGTGGCACATCGATTCCAGCGCGCGCTCCGCCACGCCGATGCAGCGCATGCAATGATGGATGCGGCCAGGGCCAAGGCGGCCTTGGGCGATCTCGAAGCCGCGTCCTTCGCCGAGCAGGATATTGCTCGCCGGCACGCGCACATTCTCGAAATTCACCTCGGCATGGCCGTGCGGCGCGTCGTCATAGCCGAACACCGTGAGCGGGCGCATCACGGTGACGCCGGGCGTATCGATCGGCACCAGGATCATCGACTGGCGCTGATGCTTCGCCGCGTCCGGATTGGTAAGGCCCATGACGATCAGGATCTTGCAGCGCGGGTCCATGGCGCCGGAGGTCCACCATTTCCGCCCGTTGATGACGTAATCGCCGCCATCGCGCTTGATCTCGGTCTGGATGTTGGTGGCATCCGATGATGCGACCGCCGGCTCGGTCATGGCAAAAGCCGAGCGGATCGTGCCTTCCATCAGCGGCTTCAGCCATTCGTCCTTATGCGCGGCGGTGCCATAGCGGATGATGGTCTCCATGTTGCCTGTATCGGGCGCGGAGCAATTGAACGCCTCCGACGCGATCGGCGACCGGCCCATCACCTCGCACAGCGTGGCATATTCCACATTGGTCAGGGCATCGGGGTATTCGTGCTTCGGCAGGAAGAGGTTCCACAGCCCCTCTTCCTTTGCCCTCGCCTTCAACTCCTCCATGACTGCGGGAATGCTCCAGCGGCTCGGCGCTTCATCCAGTTGCGCAGCATAGACTTTCTCGGCCGGAATGACGTGCTCGTCCACGAAGTCCGTGATCCGGCGCTTCAGGACTTCGGCACGTTCGGAGATCGACGGCATCATGGGCGGTTTCCTAATCGCTGATTATGTCTTTTGCTCATTATGAATGTTGCGCCGGCCCGTCCAAGTCTATACCAGATCCGGCTGATCCGAACCCCTTCACCTCTCCCACGGGGAGAGGTCGGAATGCGGAGCATTCCGGGGTGAGGGGCTGTTCGCCATCAATCGTCTGTAACCCCTCACCCCGACCCTCTCCCAATGGGAGAGGGGGCGATACGGACGAATCCGTGGCGCGTTAGACGATTTCGAACAGCCCGGCCGCACCCTGGCCGCCGCCGACGCACATCGTGACGACGGCATATTTCACGCCTCGGCGTTTGCCTTCGATCAGCGCGTGGCCGGTCATGCGCGCGCCGGACATGCCGTAGGGATGGCCGATGGAAATCGAGCCGCCGTTGACATTCAGCTTTTCCGACGGAATGCCGAGCCGGTCGCGGCAATAGATCACCTGGCTGGCGAAGGCTTCGTTAAGCTCCCACAGGCCGATATCGTCCATCTTCAGCCCGGCACGCTCCAACAGGCGCGGCACCGCGAAGACCGGCCCGATGCCCATTTCGTCGGGCTCGCAGCCGGCGACGACGAAGCCGCGATAGATGCCCATAGGCGTGATGCCGCGACGCGCCGCTTCCTTGTCGGACATCAGCACGCAGGCGCTGGCGCCGTCGGAAAGCTGGCTGGCATTGCCCGCCGTGATGAACTGATCCTCGCCGCGCACGGGCTTCAGCGCCGCGAGGCGCTTCGAGCGTGTGTCGACGGCCGATTGCCCTCATCCTTGTCGAGGGTGACCTGGCGCTGGGTGACCTCTTTCGTTTCCTTGTTCTCGACCGCCATCATCGTCGTCATCGGCACGATCTCGTCCGAGAGCAGGCCTTCCTGCTGCGCGCGCGCCGTCTTCTGCTGGCTGGTCAGCGCATATTCGTCCTGCGCCTCGCGCGAGATGCCGTAGCGCTTCGCCACGATGTCGGCCGTCTCGATCATCGGCATGTAGATGGCCGGCTTGTTCTCCAGCAGCCAGGCATTGGCGTAATGGCTGCGGTTCATGGTCATCTGCGCCAGGCTGATCGAACTCCAGGCCGCCTCCGACCGCCACCGGCACGCCGTCGACGATGATGCTGCGGGCGGCGATCGCGATCGCCTGCAGGCCGGAGGAGCAGAAGCGGTTGACCGTCTGGCCCGCCGCTGTCACCGGAAGCCCCGCGCGCAATGCCGCCTGCCGCGCGATGTTACCGCCCGTCGCGCCTTCCGGCGTGCCGCAGCCCAGGGTCACGTCCTCGACGTCGCCCGGCTCGATCCCGGCGCGCTTCACCGCGTGGGCGATGACATGACCGCCCAGATCCGCGCCATGGGTGATGTTGAACGCGCCACGAACTGCTCTGCCGATCGGAGTACGGGCGGTGGAAACGATGACGGCATCAGTCATGTGCTGTTCCTCTGAAATGACTGCTAATTGTCTTGTGAGACGGACGCCTTGCGCCGTTCCTCCTGCTTCAACTCGACCTTGGACAGCTTGCCGACGGCCGTGCGCGGCAGCGCCTCGCGGAATTCGAGCTGCGTCGGCATTTCATAGCGCCCGATCTTATCGTGCAGGAACTCATGCAACTCGCTGAGCGTGAAATCCGGCGCGCCCGTCTTGAGCTTGATGAACGCCTTTGCCGCCTCGCCTCGATAATTGTCGGGAACACCGATCGACCAACACTTCCTCAACGGACGGATGCTCGTAGATCGCCTGCTCGACCATCTGCGGGTAAACGTTGAAGCCGCTTGAAACGATCATGTCCTTCTTGCGGTCGACAATGAAGAAGAAACCGTTCTCGTCCATATAGCCGATGTCGCCGGTGAGGAAATAGCCGTCGGCGAAGACGCTGGCAGTCTCCTCCGGGCTGGTTGAAATAACCCCGCGTAACATTGGGACCTTTGATGCGCAGTTCGCCGACCTCGCCGGGTTGAAGCTCGCGATGCGGATCGTCGAGGGCGACGATGCCCATTTCGACCCTAGGCATCGGCAAGCCGATGGTCGCCGGCGGGGGCGTGCCGTGTGAGGACGGAACGAAGGTGCCCGCGGGCGCGGTTTCGGTCATCCCCCAGCCGCCGCCGAGCTTGTGCCCGGTCAGCTTCTCGAAGCGCAGCTTCACATCGACCGGAAGCGGCGCGCCGCCCGACCCGCAAATGGTCAGCGACGACAGATCCCGCTGGGCGATGTCCGGACGGTTGGCCAGCGCGATCCACATGGTCGGCACGCCGGGAAATGACGTGGCGCGATTGACTTCGATGTCGTGCAACGTCTGATCCACATCGAATCTGAGACGCAGCAGAATGAGGCCGCCGCGCACCAGGTTGCGCAGGAGTATCGTTGTCAGCGCATAGATGTGGAACAGCGGCAGCACGCCGATGACGATCTCTTCGCCCCTGGGCGTGCGTGGGTCCGCCGAAGATTCCGGCGTGACCGCGTCGTACATGTCGTAAATCGAAATCGTGGCGCTCAGATTGCCGTGGCTGAGCATCGCTCCCTTGGGGAGTCCGGTGGTGCCGCCGGTATATTGCAACAGGGCGATGTCGTCCGGCGATGTTTCCGGCCAATGCCTCGGGCGCGGCGGCGCTTCGGCTACGAGGGTGTTGAACTTCACGACCCCCGGCCGGTCGGGAATCGGCATCAGCGGAATTTGCGACGGCCCCCATTCCGCATCGTCGCCGACGATGACGAGATCGACCAGTTCCTGATCCAGCAGCTTCAGCGCATGTGGCAGCATGCCCGGAAAGTTGGTCGTCACGATGGTGCGCGCGCCACTGTCCTTGATCTTGTGCGCCAATTCCCGCTCGGCGTCGAGGGGACTGAGATGCACCAGCGTTGCGCCGGCCTTCAGCCCGGCGAAGAAGGAGATCGGATGCAAGGGGGTATTGGGCAGATACAGCGCAATCGGCTTTTCGCGATTATGTCCAAGCGCATAGAGCGCCGCGGCCGCATGCTCCACCCGATCGGCGAGTTCATCGAAGGTGAATTTGCGCCCACGAAATTCGAAGAAAGGCTTAGGTCCATGTTCGATCACCGCCTTGTCGAACATGGCCGGTATGGTGGTGATGTTGATCGGGGCATCCCAGCTGAGGCCGGGAGGATAGGATTTCTCCCAGTGGAACGGGCGCTTGCTCATAAATCACCCCTTGGCGGAGAGAGAACCGAACCCTTTGCCCTCGCTCGCCAGCTTCGTCAGCAGCGGCGCGGGCTCCAGCGTCTTATCGCCGGTCTGGCTGGCATAGAAGCGGAGGCGATCGGCGATGTGCTGCAAGCCGACAGTGTCGGCATAGTGCATCGGACCGCCGCGATAGACCGGCCAGCCATAGCCATAAACCCAGGTGACATCGATGTCGCCAGGGCGCATGGCGATGCCTTCCTCCAGGATGCGCGCGCCTTCGTTGATCATCGGATAAATCATCCGCTCGATGATCTCGTCCTTGGATATCGGGCGACGCTCGATGCCGAGCCGCTTCGAGGTCGCGACGATCAGCGCGTCGATCTCCGGGTCGGGGCGCGGCACGCGCGAGCCTTCCTCATAGATGTAATAGCCTTTGCCGGTCTTCTGGCCGTAGCGGCCCATCTCATAGAGCGCATCGGAAATCTCCGCCTTCGCGCCGGTGCCTTGCCGCACGCGCCAGCCGACATCGATGCCGGCGAGGTCGCCCATGGCGAACGGACCCATCGGGAAGCCGAACTCGGCGATGGCCTGATCGACCTCCTGCGGCAGCGCGCCTTCGAGGATGATGCGTTCGGCCTGGGTCGAGCGCCGGCCCAGCATGCGGTTGCCGATGAAGCCGAAGCAGACGCCGCTGATGACGCCGACCTTGCCGATGCGCCGTCCTGTTTCGACGGCCGTCTTCAGCGCCTCATGCGAGGTTGCCTTGCCGCGCACCGTTTCCAGGAGCTTCATCACATTGGCGGGCGAGAAGAAGTGCATGCCCACCACGTCGCCGGGACGGTTGGTGGCGCGGGCGATCTCGTCGACATCCAGCGTCGACGTATTGGTGGCGAGCACCGCGCCGGGCTTGGCGATCCGGTCGAGCTCGGCGAAAATCTTCTTCTTCAGCGCCATGTCCTCGAACACCGCTTCGATGATCATGTCGGCATCGGCGGCGGCTTCAAGGCCGATCGCGCCCTTGATCAGGCCGAAGCGCTTCTCGGCCTGCTCGGGGGTCATGCCGCCCCTGGCCGCCGTCGCGCGGTAATTCTTTTCGATGACGCCGAGGCCGCGATCCAGCGCCGCCTGCTCCGTCTCGATGATGGTGACGGGGATGCCGACATTGGCGAAGCACATGGCGATGCCGCCGCCCATCGTGCCCGCGCCGATCACCGCCGCCTTCGACACATCGCGCGCCTTGGTCGTGGCGGGCATGTCGGGCACTTTCAGCGCCTCGCGTTCGGCGAAGAAGATGTGCCGCTGGGATTTGGACTGATCGCCTGTGACCAGCTTCATGAACAGCTCGCGCTCGCGCTTCATCCCCTCATCGAAGGGCAGGGTGAGGGCGTTGCGCACGGATTCGACGCAGGCCATCGGCGCTTCGAGGCCGCGCGCGCGTTTCGTCAGATTGCCGGCGGCTTCATTGAACGCCTTCTCATCGTAGACAAGCTTTTCGGAGCGGTCGCGCACGCGGATCAGCGCTCGGCTTTCCGCGACGACCTTGCGGGCGAATGCGCTTGCGCGTCCTCGACAACATCCTGGATGACCACACGCCCCTCCGCCGCCTTGGCAGGCGAGACGGCGTCGGCGCTACGGGAAAGCTCATCGACCAGACCGAGGTCCTTTGCCTTGGCCGCGCCGATCGGATCGCCGGTGACGATCATCTTCAGCGCTTCTTCCGCGCCGACAAGCCGCGGCAGGCGCTGCGTGCCGCCCGCTCCGGGGAGAATGCCTAGCTTCACTTCCGGCAGGCCGAGCCTGGCGCTTTCGGCCGCCACCCGGAAATGGCAGGCAAGCGCAACTTCAAGGCCGCCGCCGAGGGCGGTGCCGTGGATCGCGGCAACCGTAGGTTTATGAATTTCGTCGAGAAGGCTAAGCACCTCGTGAAGGCCGGGAGACTGCGGCGGCTTGCCGAATTCGGTGATGTCGGCGCCTGCGATAAAGGTGCGTCCCTTGCAGCCTATGACGATCGCCTTGATGCTCGCATCGTCCCGCGCAGCCTGCAAATTCTCGTAAAGACCTGAGCGAACTCCGTGGCTTAAGGCGTTGACCGGTGGATTGTCGACGAGAATGACGGCCACGTCGCCGTCGCGGTTCATTTCCACGAGCGTGGTCAAGAGCGATACCCTCCCCTGGGTTGTAGATTTTCGTGTTCGCGAAAGATTTTGTGCTGCGCATTCCGCAATGCGAAATTCTATTCTGCATATTTGACACAAAGAGTAGGATGTGCTGCACTCCTTGTCAACGAAAGGGAGGAACAAGTGGCGCGCAGCCGATCCAAAGCTGTAGCGGCCCAGGACGACGCCCCGGAACTGTCCGGATGGGCGCGGCGTCCTGGCGATCGCCAATTTGTTGCGGCGCTGGCGCGCGGCCTGGAGGTGCTTCGCGCTTTTCGTCCCAATGACGGGTTGCTCGGCAATCTTGAGATCGCTGAACGGACAAATTTGCCGAGGCCGACTGTCACGCGGCTTACCTACACGCTCACCAAATTAGGCTATCTAACCTACCTCGAACGCCTTGGCCGCTACAAGCTCGCTCCGGCAGCATTGTCGATCGGCTACGCGGCAATGGCCAATTTCCGCATCCGCGAAGTCGCCCGTCCGTTCATGCAGGCCATGGCGGAGGAAGCGTCGGCATCGGTTGCGCTCGGCGGGCCGGACCGGCTGAGCATGGTCTATATCGGGCACTGCCGATCGGAGAGCCAGGGGATCGGGGTGCGGCTCGATGTCGGCTCCCGGCTGCCCGATGGCCACGAGCGCCATGGGCCGCGCCTATCTCGCCGCCTTGTCCGAGCCCGATCGCGACGAGATGTTCGAACTCATCCGCCACAGAGCCGGCGCCGATTGGCCCAAGATCAGGGCGTCAATCGAGGAAGGGATCGAGCAGGTTGCCACACACGGTTTCGCCATGTCGGTGGGGGAGTGGCAACAGGACGTTAATGGCGTCGGCGTACCGTTCGTGCCTGATGATGGCTCAGGAATTCTAGCGTTCAATTGCGGCGCGCC
The DNA here is from genome assembly GCA_963842775.1 of uncultured Alphaproteobacteria bacterium. Taxonomy (GTDB): domain Bacteria; phylum Pseudomonadota; class Alphaproteobacteria; order Rhizobiales; family Rhodomicrobiaceae; genus R-RK-3. The sequence goes on from CAWJHQ010000006.1 coordinate 219,323, forward strand.
GGCGTTCCGTCTCGACCGGGAAAGACTCCAGAGCGAACTGGGGCCGCGGCTTGTCGCCATGGTCAATGCGATCTCCCGCATCCTGTCGGGAACGGGCATGGATTTCGACATTCGCAACTATCAGGAGCCCGTTTTCTCGGGTGGGGATCAGGGAGGAGAGAATGGACATGCGCAGGGGAAGGGCAATCGCCCCAAGGCCGCCAGCCGCGGCGCCCGACAGACCGGCGATTGACGCGTTCGTCCGCACGCAGCTGGAGCGCCAATGAATCCGCGGACGAATGGCGCGGCCTATCCGCCGCTATTGGAAGTCAAGGACGTTGCCGTGCGTTTTGGCGGCATCGTCGCACTCGCGGGGGTGTCGTTCAATCTCGCGCGTGGTCAGATTTTGGGTTTGATCGGCCCGAACGGGGCGGGCAAGACGACCCTCTTCAACTGTCTGTCGCGTCTCTATCAGCCGAGTTCCGGCGATATTCTGTTTGAAGGCAAGTCGATCCTGGCAAGGCCTGCGCACCGTATCGCGGAAATCGGGATCGGACGCACGTTCCAGAATGTGGCGCTATTCGACCGGCTGACGGTCCTGCAGAACGTCATGATCGGCGGGCACACGCGCGACAAGAGCGATTATCTGAGCGACGCCCTGGCGCTGCCCTGGGTCACGCGGCAGGACGCCGAATTGCGGCGCAAGTCCATAAAGGTGCTGGCCGATCTCGGGCTCGAAGGCGAAGCCAATCGTCCGGTGCAAGGCATGCCTTTCGGCACGCGCAAGCGCGTTGAACTGGCGCGCGCGCTGGTCGCCAAGCCCAAGCTCATTCTCCTCGACGAGCCGGCGGGCGGTCTCAATCATGACGAACTCGGTGATCTCGCCCGGCTGATCCGCCATATTCGCGACGATCTCGGCGTCACCGTGCTGCTGGTCGAGCATCATATGAGCCTCGTCATGTCGATTTCCGACTGCGTGGTCGTCCTCAATTTCGGTCAGAAGATCGCCGAAGGCACGCCCGCCGAGGTGCAGCAGCACCCGGAAGTGATCCAGGCCTATCTTGGGAGCGCGGCGGCATGAGTTCACTTCTCGAAGTCAAGAACCTCAAGGCCTATTACGGGCCGATCGAAGTATTGCACGGCATCGATTTCAATTTGCCGGTCGGCGGCGTCGCCACGCTTCTGGGAGCCAACGGCGCGGGCAAGACCACCACCCTGCGCGCGCTTTCCGGAATGGTGAGATCGGCCGGCGAAGTCACCTTCGACGGACGCTCGATCGGAGGGCGCTCGACCGAGGACGTCGTGCGTCTCGGCATTGCCCATGTCCCCGAAGGCCGCGGCACGTTCGTGACATTGTCGGTCGAGGAGAATCTGAAGCTCGGCGCCATCATCCGCTCGGACAAGAAAGCCGTCGCGGAGGATATGGAGCGGTGCTTCTCCTATTTCCCCATCCTGAAGCAGCGCGTCCATCAGCAGGCCGGGCTTTTGTCCGGTGGCGAGCAGCAGATGCTGGCTGTCGCGCGAGCGCTGATGCTCCGGCCGCGCATGATGCTTCTCGATGAACCCTCATTCGGGCTTGCCCCGCTTGTCGTCCGTGAGCTGTTTCAAATCCTGGCCACCATCAACAGGGCCGAGAAGGTCTCCATGCTGATCGTCGAGCAGAACGCATCGCTGGCGCTGGAGCTTGCCACCGACGCCTATCTGCTGGAGACGGGCAACATCGTCCTTTCCGGCGCGGCCAAGGACATCAGCGCCGATGAGAGCATCCGGCAATCCTATCTCGGATATTAGGAAGTACGCGAATGGAGCTTTTCATTCAGCAGGTCCTGTCGGGCGTCTCGAACGGCGCAATCTATGCGACCGTGGCGCTGGCCATCGTGATGATCTACCAGGCTATCCATCATCTCAATTTCGCCCAGGGCGAGATGGCGATGTTCTCCACCTTCATCGCCTGGCAGCTCATGCAGTGGGGCCTGCCCTTCTGGGCGGCGTTCCCGATCACCGTAGCCCTTTCGTTCATCGGCGGCGTGGCGATCGAGCGTATCTTGATGCGGCCGATCGAACATGCACCGGTGCTGACGCATATCGTCATGTTCATCGCGCTATTTGCGATCCTGAACAGCCTGGCCGGGTTCATTTGGGATTTCACCATCAAGCCCTTCCCGACGCCTTTCGGTACGTCGTCTGTCCTCGGCAACGGGCTGCTCAGCGCGCATCAGGCGGGGATGATCGTGGTCACGCTTTTCATGCTGCTGCTGCTGTTCATATTCTTCCGCTATACGAATACGGGCCTCGCCATGCGCGCCGCCGCCGCCAATCCGGATTCGGCGCGCCTGGTCGGGATCCGCGTCGGCTGGACGACTGCGCTGGGCTGGGGGATGGCCGCCGCCATCGGCGCGGTGGCGGGGATGCTGATTGCTCCGGTCGTCTTTCTTGAGCCGAACATGATGCTGACCATCCTGCTCTATGGCTTCGCCGGAGCGGTGCTGGGCGGCCTGACAAGCCCAGGGGGCGCGGTGCTCGGCGGCATTCTCGTGGGCATCGCCGAAAATATGGCCGGGGCTTATATCCCGGTGGTCGGTGCGGAACTCAAGCTGCCCATCGCGCTCGTTCTCATTGTCGCGGTGCTCGTCGTGAAGCCTAGCGGTCTGCTCGGCCGTGCAACTGTTCAGCGGGTGTGACCATGGCGATCAACGAAAACATCAAATTCGATGCGGCGCTGGACGAAGCGATCGACGCCTCTCCGGCCGTGGCCTCGCAGAAACGGCAGAGCATCAACAACGCCATTCTGCTGATGCTTGTGGTGATCGCCGCCGCCGCCCCCTTCGTTCTGCAGGGATTCATCGTTTTCCAGATCACCATGGTCTTCGTCTATGCGATCGCGATCATGGGACTCAATCTGCTGACCGGCTTCAACGGGCAGTTTTCGTTGGGGCACAGCGCGTTCTTCGCGATAGGGGCGTATACGGCCGCAATCCTGATGGATCAGTTCAGCGTGCCTTATTACCTGACCTTGCCGATCGCCGGGATCGTCGCCTTCGTGGCGGGCTTTCTGTTCGGTCTGCCGGCGCTGCGGCTGGAGTCGATCTATCTGGCGCTCGCAACCTTCGCGCTGGCGGTGGCGATGCCGCAGCTCTTGAAGCTGACGCCGATCGAACACTGGACCGGCGGCGTTCAGGGTGTCCTCGTCCTGAAGCCCGATCCGCCCTTCGGACTGCCGATCAGCCAGGATCAGTGGCTCTATCTGTTTACGATGGCGGTCGGCCTGCTGCTTTATCTGGCTGCGCGGAACCTGATTACCAGCCGTACCGGCAGGGCGATGCAGGCGATCCGCGACAACCCGATCGCGGCACGCGCCATGGGCGTGAACATCTCGCTTTATAAAACCCTGACTTTCGGGGTCAGCGCGCTCTACACCGGCATCGCCGGAGCGCTGTCCGCCATCGTCGTGCAATTCGTCTCGCCCGACAGCTTCACGCTGGTGCTCGCCGTCGCCTTCCTGGTCGGGATGGTGATCGGCGGCGTCGGCTGGCTTCCCGGTTCGCTCCTGGGCGGTGCATTCATTCTGTTCGTTCCCAACATCGCCGAAGGCATCTCAAAGGGGCTCTCCGGCGCTGTCTACGGCGTGATCCTGCTCCTCATCATTTATCTCATGCCGTCAGGGGCGGGAGGACTGTTGCTGAAGACAGTTCAGTATCTTGGTAGAAGGAGGAAATGAAGCATGGCAATTGGAAAACGTCACATTCTGGCCTTGGCCGCCGGCGCATTCGCGCTCGCAGCCACGCCGGCTCTCGCCGACACCGTGGGCGTGACCGATAAAGAGATCAAGATCGGCAATATCAACCCGTATAGCGGTCCGGCTTCGGCCTATGGCACGATCGGGAAGACGATCGAGGCCTATTTCAAGAAGATCAACGAAGAAGGCGGCATCAACGGCCGTAAGATCAACTTCATCTCCTATGATGACGCCTACAGCCCGCCGAAAGCGGTCGAGCAGGCCAGAAAGCTCGTAGAGAGCGATCAGGTTGCGTTCATCTTCCAATCGCTCGGCACGCCGTCCAACTCGGCTATTCATAAATATATGAACAGCAAGAAGGTGCCGCAGCTCTTCGTCGCGACCGGCGCCACCAAGTGGGACGATCCCAAGGACAGTCCCTGGACCATGGGCTGGCAGCCTAACTACCAGACCGAAGGCAAGATCTACGCCAAATACATCCTGGATAATTATGCCAATGGGAAGATCGGCGTTCTCTTCCAGAACGACGATTACGGCAAGGACCTGCTTAAGGGCCTGAAGGACGGCCTCGGCGCCAAGGCGTCGATGATCATCTCGGAAGTGCCCTATGAGGTCTCCGTGCCGACGATCGATCCGCAGATCGTGCAGCTGAAAGGCTCCGGCGCTGACATTCTCATCACGATTGCCACGCCGAAGTTCGCCGCGCAGGCCATCCGCAAGGTTGCCGAGCTCGGCTGGAAGCCCACACACTTCCTGAACAACGTCGCGATTTCCGTCGGCGGCGTGCTGAAGCCGGCTGGTATTGAGAACGCCAAGGACATTCTGTCCACCGGCTATCTGAAGGACCAGACCGACCCTGCCGCCAAGGACGACCCGGCGTTCAAGGAATGGGGCGCATTCATGGATAAATATTATCCTGACGGCAACAAGCTCGACGGCTCGACCGTGTTCGGCTACGCGCGCCGCGCAGACGATGGTCCAGGTGCTGAAGCAGTGCGGCAATGATCTCTCGCGCGAGAACGTCATGAAGCAGGCGGCCAGTCTGAAGGACTTCTCGCTCGGCGTGCTCATTGACGGCATCAAGATCAACACCAGCGCAACCGATTTCGCACCCATCGAGCAATTGCAGATGCAGAAGTTCACTGGCGAGAAGTGGGAGCGCTTCGGCCCCGTCCTCAGCGGCGAGACCAGCTAGTCCAAGGTCCGCGGCCGGTCAGAATACCGGATCAACCGCACCGTCAGAATTTTGCGGGTGGGGCGTATTCATCGCTCCACCCGTTTTTATGCGCGGCCCCGTCATCAAAAAATGAATCACGCCGTATTGAACCCGTCTTCGGAGTGTTATCGTTATTGATATGGCGCTACGCTGCGAAGTGGGCCCTGGCGAGATGTGCATGTTGCCGTCAAACTCAGCCTTTAAGGTTTCCCGCGGCGGTTGATTCGCATATCTATAGAGCAAGCTTGACTGTTGCAGGGGGCCGACCGTGCGCGATTGGATTTTCAGACCGAACCGCCGCAATCGGCTGGTAGATTGGTGGGCTCTCGATTCCTGGATCGATTCGAGCCTCTACAGAGTCTGGGCCAGATATCAGGAATGGTGGTCGGGCTATTCCAATTTCGTCAGCCAATTCCGGGTTTCGGGATTTCGCCGGGTGGTCGCCGAAATGTTTTCGGAAGGCGCGACGATCGGTTTGTTGGGCCTTGTCGGGCTTCTGACCTTCGCCCTGCCCTCGCTGGAGCCGACCAACGATCCGAATTGGAGGACGGCGGGCCAATATAGCGTGACCTTCCTTGACCGCAACGGCAAGGAAGTCGGCAAGCGCGGGATTCTTTTCTCCGATTCCGTGCCGCTTGAAGAAATTCCGGACAATCTGATCAAGGCGACCCTCGCCACGGAAGACCGCCGCTTCTTCGAGCATTTCGGCATCGACGTTCTCGGCACCGGCCGCGCCATGGCCGCCAATGTGCAGGCGAACGACGTCGTGCAGGGCGGCAGCTCGCTGACCCAGCAATTGGCGAAGAATCTGTTTCTCACATCCGAACGCTCCTTCGACCGCAAGATCAAGGAAGCCTTCATTTCCTTCTGGCTGGAAGCGCGGCTGACCAAAAAGGAAATCCTGAAGCTCTATCTCGACCGGTCCTATATGGGCGGCGGCACTTTCGGCGTCGAAGCGGCGTCGCAATTCTATTTCGGCAAGTCGGTCCGTGAAATCAATCTGGCTGAGGCCGCGCTGCTCTCCGGCCTGTTCAAAGCGCCGACCAAGTTCGCGCCGCATGCCAACCCGGCCGAGTCGCGGGCGCGCGCCAATCAGGTGCTCACCAACATGGTGGATGCCGGGTTCATGACCGAGGGGCAGGTTCATGGGGCCCGCTTGAATCCGGCCAAAGTCATCGACAACACCGAAAGCTATACGCCGAACTATTTCCTGGATTGGGCGTATGACGAAGTCCAGCGACTGGTGGCGGGCAAGCGCGAGTTCAACCTCGTCGCGCGGACCACAGTCGATATCGGCCTCCAAAAGGCCGCTGAACAGGCTGTTGAAACGACGCTCACCCCGAACAGCAAGGCCATGGATGTGAGCCAGGCGGCACTGGTCTCGATGGAAACCGACGGCGCGGTGCGCGCATTGGTCGGCGGCAAGGATTATGGCGACAGCCAGTTCAACAGGGCGACACGCGCCTTCCGGCAGCCGGGCTCGTCCTTCAAGACGTATGTCTATCTGACGGCGCTGCTCGCCGGGGCCAAGCCCACCCAGGTCGCCAATGACAGCCCGGTTTTTTGCGGAAACTGGTCGCCCGGCAACTATTCGGGAGGGTTCCGTGGCCGGATGACGCTGACGCAGGCCCTCGCCCTGTCAATCAACACCATCGCGGTGAAGCTCTCCTTCGACTATGGCCGTGAGAACGTTCTCGCCAATCTCAAAAAGCTCGGCCTCGGCTATGTCAAGAAGAGCTGTTCGATGGCGCTTGGCGACCAGGGCATAACCGTGATGGATCACACTTCCGGCTATGCGACCCTGGCGGCCGGCGGCAAGAAGGTGAAGGGTTATGCCATCACCGAAATCCGCAATGCCCAGGATCAGGAGGTTTATTCGCGCCAGCGCGACGAGCCGCCCGCCGAACAGCTATTCGACCGGGGAGTTGTCGAAACCCTGAATGAAATGCTGTCGCATGTGGTGACCGAAGGCACCGGACGCGCCGCGACGCTGGATTTCACCAGCGTCTCCGGCAAGACCGGAACGAGTTCCGACTATAAGGATGCGTGGTTTCTCGGCTATACCGGCCAGTACGTCACCGGCATTTGGTACGGCAACGATAATTTCACCTCGATGAACAGGGTCACCGGCGGTCTGCTCCCGGCGCGTACGTGGCATGATTACATGGTCGCGGCCGGCTCGAACGGCAACATCCCGCAGATCCCCGGCGTGCCGCTGCATCCCAAGCAGGTGGAGGAAATGAAGCGCATCGCCGAGATCAAGCAAGAGGACCCGACGCTCGGCACCATCTCGGTCGGCGGAGCGCGGCGGATGCCGCAGAAAACGCGACAAATGTTGATCGCGCTCTCCAAGATGTTTAAAGAAGCAAAATCTCTCGACGCGAACGGCGCCAAGGGTGCCGGTCTCGATGGCGCGGCTCCGGCTCGGATTGCGACGGATACGGGTCGGCAGCCGGGTTCCGGTCCCAGCAACTAGAGCAATTCCAGGAAAAGTGGGAACCGGTTTTCCGTCCGGAATTGCGACAAAACAAAGAGTTAGATTAGTTCATCGATTCCATGAAGCGATGAACTGGTCTAGGCGGATCCGCCAAGCGCGGCGGAAAGGCGATCGTGCGGGGAAGAATTGTGTATTGGCGGGAGCAAGCGCGTGGAAGCGGGCGACCGCATCCGGCTCGCGTCTCGAAAGCGCAATTGCTGAGAATGGCATCGTGAAGAACTTCTTCTGCTTTCTCATTTTCGCCGGCCTATCCCTCGTACTTGGACTGGGCTCGGCCTATTACATGATCGACGACGGCTTCGCGCTCGTCGTGGGCCGTGCCGGGCCATGGAAGTCGTGGATCAACGCAGGCGGCCTTGCGGCCGACCCCTATACAAGGGCGCACATCGCGCGGTCGGGCGACCTCCCCATCACCTCGGCCAGCGGCCTCACCTTCTTTGCCAGCACCGACAGCGATGGCCGGCGCCTCAGTTCCTATTGCGATTACGAGATCATCGCCAGGCCGCTGGCCGCATTGTGGTGGACGATCGCGGCGTTCGACGAAGACGGCAAGCTCATCCCCAATAAGGCCGCGCGCCATGCGTTCAACAGTCAGAGCCTTACCATCCTTCCCGACGGCACGCAGCGCATCAATCTCGGACCGGCGGCAAGACCCGGCCACTGGCTTCCCTCAGGCGACGGGCACGACCTGACATTGGTGCTGCGCATCATCAGGCCGCTGACGGTGAGGCAGCAGGGCGCCGACGAGGTCAGCGCCAATGCCATGCCGATCATCAGAAGGATCAGCTGTTAGATGCTCAGAATGTGGCCTTGGCTGCTCGCCTCGCTATTTGCCGCCGGCGTGATCCACATTCTCGCGGTGTTCGGCGTGCCTTTCCTCGCCTCGCGGGATGCCTGGGCCAGGCTGTCGCAGATTTCCTCGGAAAACCGGATCCATGTGCTGTCGGTAGCGGCAAGCGAAACGCCGCTGCCGTTCATGGCGCCGGATATCGCGCATGCCTTCTGCCGCTACGATCTCACGAATAATAATGTGCTGGTGAAAACGGCTCTCGGCGACGGCACCTGGAGCATCGCGGTCTCGGGGCGGCATGGCGAGAACTTCTATTTCATCAGCGGTGCGGAAGCCAAGCGCCGGGAATTGCGGCTGCTGCTCGTGCCGCGTTCGCGCCTCTCGGAGGAAGTGAGCACCGAACGCTCGGAAGAGGGCGACGAGCAGATCATCGTTATCACTCCTGCCATGCAGGGGCTGGTGGTGTTGCGGGCGCCGATCCGGGGCCCAAGCTTTGCGGCCGATACGGTAAAGGCCCTGCAAGGCGCCGAATGCCGCCCTGTCGCCGACACCCTCGCCGAGCCGGAAGCTGCCAGCCCGCCGGAGCAACCGCCTCCGCCACCGCGAACGAGCGCACCCGACCGCAAAATGCCGCGACGGCCGCCCCGGCAATGATCGAGATGGTCGTGGCCTTTCGAGCGCAGCTTATGCGCGCGGATGGGCAATACGGCAGGCGAAGCGCCGCTTCAGCGATTTGCGCGGACGCTGTAACAGCGCGCGGCTGATCCTGGGAAATAGAATGATTTCGGCACCGTCCGGCATCGCCGGCGCGACAGCGGACGACGGCGCGCAAGATGCGTCAGACTGTGTCGAGGCGCACAGGGTCAGCCTCGATCCGCCAGCGGCGCAGATCGACGAGGGTGGTCATAATGTCGGTCCGGTTAGGATGATCGCCTCGGGCCTAGCGCACCAGATGTCCGCGAGGTCAGGCTGCTGCAAGTAATTTCTCGGATTGCGGCTAAAGAATAGTTAAGCTCGTCAAATAATTTACCGCCGTTTGCAAGAATTACTCTGCGACAACAAATTCGTCGAGAAAATGCCGCCCGCCCCTGTCCTCGACCTCCACAATCCACATATCGCTGTCAAACCCAGCCTGGCGCTGCAGATAGGCATCCGCTGTTCCCTCTTCCGACCGGCCACCTGGCAGAGCCGGCGACCATCGGCGATCGGCATCGGTACCCGGCAGCCCGGACGCCGCCGGCCGCAGCACCTGCGCGAAGCCATCGAGAGTGTTGATCTTCACGAAGATGGCGCCGGCGTCGGGGTCGCCACGGCGTGTCACTGCGACCGGGATCGCAATGCCGCTAAGCTGCCTGACATAGGCGCTCACCCAGATTCCCGCCTTCAGCCGCAATCCCAACTCCTGTGTGCGCCGCTGACGCCTGATCCGTTCCGACAAGAAGTTAGAGCGTGGCTCTAGAGTGGGTCGCTTCTTTATCGCAAAAACCTGCGTCCACTTTTGGCATCCAGCCGTAAACTGCGAAGGAGCGGACGCAGAGGTCCGCTCCACAATACATGGCAATCCCGGATAGACGCTGGAGCAGTGCTCTAGAGCGCTTCCCGAAAAGTGTTACGCGGTTTTCGGATAAGAAGCGCGATCAAGCAAAGAATTGAGAGCGGTTTCCGATTCGAATGAAGCGGGAACCGCTCTAGACGCCGGTCTCGACCACGAATTTGGTCCGCAGGAACGCCTCCAATCCCTCGATGCCGCCTTCCGAACCGTAACCGGATTCGTTGACGCCGCCGAAAGGCGTGTCGGGCGTCGAGACGAAGGGGGTGTTGATCCCGACAAGGCCTGCCTCCAGCGCGTCGGACATATTCACCGCCTTGCCGCCATCGCCTGTGAACACATAGGAAGCGAGGCCGAAGGGCAGGCTGTTGGCGCGCTCGACCACTTCGTCGAACGTGTTGAAATGGGTAATCGGCGCCAGGGGCCCGAAAGGCTCCTGGCTCATGATCTTGGCGCTGTCCGGCACGTCTTTAATGACAGTCGGCGCGTAGAAGAAGCCGCGATTACCTATACGCTCGCCGCCGGTCGTCACTTCCGCTCCATTGTTGCGGGCGTCGGTAACGAAATTCTCCATGACTTCAAGCCGGCGCGCGGCGACCAGCGGCCCCATCGCCACACCGTCTTCGAGGCCGTTGCCGACCTTTACGGCCTTGGCGCGCTCGGTAAAGCCCTCGACAAAGCTCTTGTACACTCCATCCTGGACATAGAAGCGGGTGGGCGAAATGCAGACCTGGCCCGCATTGCGGAATTTGAAGCCCGCCATCAGGTTCAGCGCGCGATTGACGTCGGCGTCGTCGAAAATGATCACCGGCGCGTGACCGCCGAGTTCCATCGTAGCGCGCTTCACAGTGTCGGCGGCCAGCTTCAATAGGTGTTTGCCGACTGGAATGCTCCCCGTGAACGACACTTTCCGCGGGATCCACGAGCCGAGAATGTGCCGCGAGACCACATCCGGATTGCCGAAGACGACATTCAGCACCCCCGGCGGCAGACCCGCATCCTGGAAGCAGCGCGCAATGGCGACGGCAGTGCCGGGCGTTTCCTCGCTTGGCTTGATGACGATCGAGCAACCCGCGCCGAGCGCGCCGGCAATCTTACGGATGACATTCACGCCGGGGAAATTCCAGGCGACAAACGCACAGGTCGGGCCAACCGGCTCCTTGGTGACCATTTGGCGGACGCCGGACGTGCGGGCGGGGACCAGGCGGCCGTATGCGCGCTTGCCCTCTTCGCCATACCAGCGGGTGCAGTCAATGACGAATTGCAGTTCGGCCTTCGCTTCGGCGAGCGGTTTGCCCATTTCCATCGTCAGGGTGCGCGCATTTGCGTCGATGCGGTCTTCCATCAGCCGCGCGGCTTTCTCCATCACCGCCTGGCGCTGAATTGGGGTCTTCGCGCGCCAAACCTTGAAGCCATCGGCAGACGCCGCGAGGGCGCTGTCCAGATCTGCGGCGGATGCGTGCGGCACCTCACCGAGCACTTCCTCGGTTGCTGGATTGATGACCGGTTCCGTCTTACCTTCGCTTCCGCCGCGGAATTCTCCGGCAATCAGCAATTCGAGCTTCTCATAGGCCATATTTGCGCTTCCCTTTGTGGCTAGCGGCGGATCTGGTCCGATGGGTTCGGAACAGATCTCTGTCTATTTGAGCATAGTCCTCATTGCAAAACCGGCGTTCGATTTTGCCGATCATGTTCTCGTGCGAATGCCGCCACGCCTTTGTCTCGCGCGGTCGCCGATCGTCATTCATGTCTTGGCATCGTCGGGCGTTCAGAAGAGCCGGAGATCGAACGCGACCTGTCATTCGTGAGATCGTCCGCCGGCTCCTGCGGCGGGTACGTATATCATACTAAGCGTTTCCGGGCGCGGGCGGCAAGTATCTCGGCGGCGGCCAATTCAGATTTCAAATCGCGCCAACGCCCTGCCGAAAGTCTACTCGGCCCCCTGGATCCGCTCGACAAAGGGTTCATCGGATGATGGCCAGCGCGGTCCGCCTGCACGCCGCGCGCGCTGCGTGTCGGATGCGGTGCGCCGGGGCTCGGCTTGCGGCGGTCGCTCGGCTTTCTCGACGGTTTCCTGCGCCATATTCGCATAGCGCCCGTTTGGATAGGCATTCAGATAAGCGTAGTAAGCGCTTCGCGTGCGTTCCTTACTGGCCCGTGCCCATGCTTCCTCCTCCTTGCGGGTCGTAGATTCCCGAGTGGCGAGCGCGGCGATCTTGCGCCTGGCGTCCTCAATATAGCGCCCGTCAGGTTGTGCCTTCAGATAGGCCTCATAACCGGCGCGCGTCGCGGTGCGCAACGCCTTGGCCCATGCGGCGCTGTCTTTCTTGCGTCCATTTGCTTCTTCTTCCAGCGCGGCGAGCCGTTCCTCCGCCTGATAAACATGCCTCCCGTTCGGGAAACCAAGCAGATACGCGCGCAATGCGGCTATCGAGTCCTTTTCGCGCGTCTCATCCCACGCTTTTTTATCCCCTTCCACCGTTTCCTTCTCGACAAGCAGGGCTAGCTGACGTTTCACTAGCGTCCTTTCGGGGCTGTCTTTCACGGTCTCCCGAACGAATTTCTTCAATTCGTCGACATTCTCCAACGCCGCGACGACGGTGCGGAAGCGGCCACGCGCCTCATCGGCGGCCGGCTTCTCCCGATAGCGCTGGATGAAGCTGTGAAGCGCCAGCAACTCGTTCGAGCCTCGCAGTCCCGTCCATTCATCGTCCCAGGGTGCGCTTGCCATTTCCGCCAGTGTGGGCGATGCCGGTTGTAAAGCGGCCATACGCGCTGGTGGCGGGGAGGAGGCATTCCGCGGTGCGAGCAAGATCCGATCCTGCGCCCCATTGGCGGTAAGAACGTTCGCGATCAGGGCACGCTCGCTCATCGATGCGCCGCCCGGCATCAGGGATCCTGCCGTCAGGCGCTCTTCCGAGACCGGCCTCATCGCAAACTGAATCTCGGCTGCTGACTCGATCCTCTCGCTTTCCGGCTCTGGGATCATCGCGGCATCCGGCTCGGGATGCGCAGCGATAGGCTCGCTGGCACCTTCGGATGCGGCCACCACCACAGGCGGGGAAGCGGCCAACGCGCTGGTATATTCCGCCTCGTTTGACGGGATCGAATGCTGGGGTAGCGCGGCAAGCCTAACCGGCAACTCCTCGATCCACTCCGCATGCCGGAGCGCCTCTCGCGGCTCGACATTGAATGGCGACGCGCCCAACCAATAGACGGCCAGGCTGGGCCCGACGAACGCAACGACGAACAATGTCATCGCAGCCGCCCAGGGCGATGCCTGCCGCGGCCGTTTGGGTTCCGGCGCCGTCAGCAGGTGATAGGATTCGTTGATCTTTTTGAAACGACGTTCGGCGATAAGGTCGTCGGGGTTTACATCGGGATGATATTTCTTCGCGAGCCTCAAATACGCCCTGCGGATTTCCTCGGCGCTCGCTTTGGGCGCCAGGCCGAGCACCTCATGCGGCATCCGCATCGAAGAAGTCATCATCCAGGTCGGGCGACAGGTCCATCCCGGCCAGATAATCGAAGGCGAGCCACGTTGCGGGGACCTGCAAATCCGCAGGCAGCACCGTATCGGCATCGCCCAGCGCCGCATCGATCTGCGCTTGCGTCAGGTTTTGCGCCAATTCCAGCCTTGCGCCGTCAAGAATGGCGCCGCGCAGAGATACGCCAGCGAGATCGGCATGGTCGAATACGGCGCCGCCCAGATTGGCGTAGGACAGATCGGCTCCGGCAAGCAGCGCCATGGTCAGGTTTGCCAGACGCAGATCGGCGTTGCCGAGCCGCGCCTCGAGCAGCGTCGCGCCATGCAGATTGGCGCCGTTCAGGAGGGCGTCGCTTAGATCGATCGGACCGCCATGCGCCGGACCAAGCTGCTTTTCACCCAGATTAGGCACGAGATCGCGCAGATCCGGCGTGATTCCGGGGTATGCGGCGCGCCAAGCGTTCCAGGAACGCGCCCCTTCGCGAAACTTAGCGAGGTGATTGAGGTTGCCCATACCACCTCCCAGCGACAAGCAATCCGGCAGGGACCGTTGAATAATCACTCATGCTAGCCGATCACTTCGTTACGCAAGCAGCCCGACATCGCTAGAATTGCACCCTTGCTCCCAGAACCACCGCTTCCCATGGCTCGACCGGCAGCGATTGCACCGGGCCAAAAGGGCCATCTGGTACCGTGGGCATGGGCGTGCCGGCGAGATCCGCCTCGTAATGATGATATTGGGCGTAAAGGATGGTGGCGGCAGAGTCGAAAGACTGCTCCACACCTGCGCCCCAGCGCCGGACCTCAGAATCCGTGACCTTCCCCCAATTGGCGTAGCCTTGGTCCTCTGCCAGATCGGCCTGCAGAAGCCGGCCAACCGTGTAATCCTTATAGGTCCCTACCTCGCCATAGATCGTGGTGTGGCCATAGGGGAGGAACTGCCGTTTCAGGCCGAGTTGCGCAAAATAAAATCTCGCGTCGTCACCGCTGCCGACCACGCCTGACCTGTCGTCGCGAATGCCACCCGCTACGGACAGATAAAGTCCGGTCGGCGTGTGCATCATCGAGGCTGATCCGCGTACATCCGATAAATCGGCCTCGTTTGAGTCCATGTAGCCCACACCCGCCGCAACCTTGATGGAATTCCAGTCGGCCTGATAGCGCAGAGCCACATCCCACACGTCGTTTTCACCGGCCGCCGCCGACAGCACGAAACCGTAGATCGCCGGGGAATCGTAGCGCACGAAATCGCCGCGCAGGGCATCGACACTATGCGCGAAATCTGCCCAGGTCAGATCGGTCGTCAAGCCGAAGAACAGATTCAGCCGCAAGCCGAAATTATTGTTGTAATGCAGGGCGGCATCGCTCATCTGCGCGCCGAGATTGATGATGGTGATGTCGTCGGTCGCGGGCGATTGCTGGCCGACCGAAACGCGCCCGAGCTTTTCGCTTTCGATGAACCAATAGGAGTGGCGGATACGAATCTCCATGTCGGTCAAGCCTTCGTCGTTGCCGTTGGAGACATCGTTGGAAGACGCATCCTTGAATTCCAGCTCAACGCGGTAGCCGGTGAACCAGCCGGGCTTCATCTTGGCTTCGCCAATCAGGCCGATCCGGGTCGACGAGGTATCATTGTCGACCACGTACGCGTCCCTGTCGAAACCATCGTCCCAGGCGAGCAGGGCGCGGTTTACCTGCCCATAGATTTGCAGGCTGACATTCCTGTTGCCTTTGCGGACCGACGTCGCTTCAAGTTCGGCAACACGCTCTTCCAAATCGGCGCAGCAGCTACTGCCGAGATCCGCGGCAAAGCCGGCGCTCATGAACAAGCTGAAGCTGAGCAGAAATGCCCCGATGGTCAGCGCGCATAAACGGGCGCCAATTTGCAAAAAATTCATTCCCACCGCCCCTCTTGGCATTCTTTTTACTATGGACGACGACGCCTTACACCTTGCGGCGGATGCGTTAACATTCCATGGAGCTCAGAGCGTCGCTGTTTAAATCCTGTTTGCTGCAATGCTACACGCTAGTTCTGAATTTAATAAAATACGTTATGAGTAATACCGCGTAAATCTGCGGGGTTCAAGCAGCGAGCCCGGAAAGGCCATTCCAATGTATGAATATGTGGCAGATGTGACGCGCGAAGTGCGGGGAAATAGCAAAAATTTTACGTAACTCTTGGGCTCCGAATATAATCAGGCTATCGAAAATTGGAATAAGCAATGGAGGTAAAACACGGAAAGGCGCGCATGGGGAAACGTTGCGCGCTGACTTTACCTTGCCAGGCCGCGCCCTGCCGCCGCTCCGAGGCCTGCCAGCGCAGCCAGAAGGGCAGAGGTCAGCGCGCTGTATCCGGCGAGCGATAGGCCAAGAATACGCAACGCTGCCTCGTCGCAGCGCACGACGCGCGGATTTTTGAGGCTCTCGAGCAATGCAGCGGGGGTTGTTGCGATCGTACCCGTGCCGGAGCACGTCTCCGGTCCCGGCCACCAACCCCATTCGATACCGGAATGATAAATCCCGAGCCCTGCATTGAATAAGAACCCGACCGCCAGCAGAGCGAGAATGACACGGCACAAAGTGACGTTTCCCGGCAGCATCACGAGGGCAAGCAGGGCCAGCGGAACGGCGGCATAATAGGCGATGCGCTGGTCGAGGCAGAGCGGGC
Source organism: uncultured Alphaproteobacteria bacterium (assembly GCA_963842775.1). Taxonomy (GTDB): domain Bacteria; phylum Pseudomonadota; class Alphaproteobacteria; order Rhizobiales; family Rhodomicrobiaceae; genus R-RK-3. The sequence goes on from CAWJHQ010000006.1 coordinate 235,245, forward strand.
AAGGCGCGACGCCGCCAATATGTTCGATGGCGAGCGCGCCGCCAAGCGCAACGGCGCTCAGCACTGCGATAATCAGGCAGATCAGTCCCAATCCGGAGGCCAATCCGCCCGGCCTGGAAGCGATGACGTTATATGCCATACCGGACGACCACAAACCCACCGACGAGAATAATAGCAAAGACCGCAGTTACCAATTCAAGCCGCTTCTCGATAAACCCTCGAACGGGCTCGCCATAAAAATAGAGCAACGCCGCCACGAGATAGAAGCGCGCGGCTCTGGTAATCAGGGACAATATAACGAACGAGAAGAAATCATAGCCGGCAAATCCGCTGGCGATAGTCACGATTTTGTATGGAATTGGCGTGAGGCCCTTGATCAGAATGATCCAGGCGCCCCATTCGGCATAGGATTGGCGGAACTGCTCCACCTTGTCCGTATAGCCGTAAACGCTCATCAGCCAGGCGCCGACAGTGTCGTAAAGCAAGGCGCCGATCGCGTAGCCGAGTATGCCGCCGAGAACCGAAAAGACGGTGCAAATGCCGGCGATCTGCCACGCCTTTTGCCGGTTGGCGAGCACGGTCGGCACAAGCAGGACATCAGGAGGGATGGGAAAAACAGAGCTTTCTACGAAAGCAACGGCCGCAAGCACCCATTTCGCATGGGGGTGACCCGCAAACGACATCGTCCAATTATATAACGCTCTCAACATGCGCTTCTGTTAGAGCGCTGCCGCGTTATTGTCCATGAAATTGCCACGTAGTGACTAAAGGAAATCCAACAATACGGCATGATTGTCCCATGCGTAGGTGTGCAGCATTTCGGCGGTTTGCCTGTCCGGAAGGGTGACGCCCTCCGGCCCGAGGCGCATATCGCCCACCCCGCTGGTTAGCAGAAACTGGCGGCCCTGTCCCGTAGGGGAGACGCCGCATGCATCGGAAAGCCTTGTTTCGCCCAAATAGCGTCGCGACGCGACGTCCCAATAAACCACTATCCCGCCGCGCGGCGCCGAAGTCGCGGCAATCGCGCCGGTGCGGTCGACGGTGACGGAGCCGACATAATTGCGCATGGCGCGCAGGATCGGCGCGGGCGGAGCGACCAATTGCAGCGCCTGTCCGCGCCGGTGGAAGCCGACAAGCGGCGGCTGCTCGGTTTTGGGGCCTTCAAACTGGCAGCCGAAGATAACTGTGTCGTCGGGCGCGACGGCGAGATGGCGGATGGAGAGCTGGGAGAGTTCGGCGCCGAGATCGTGCTGCTCCAGGAGTTCGCCGCTATGCAGGTCGATATAGGCGAGAGTGGGATGCATCTCGGCGAGATTGAGCATTTCCCGCCCCGTCTCCGGCGCGGTGTCTATGCCGCCATTGGCGATCACCAGCGTGCGCCGGTCGGAAAGGATTGCCAGATCGTGCGGGCCGGTGCCCTCTGTGGAGAACTCACCGATCCACCGATAGCCGTCGGTGGCGTCGCGGATGCCGATAACACCCCGGCTATTGTCGAAATCGTTCTCGGTGGCATAGAGCAGCTTGCCATCGGTGGAATAGGCGCCGTGGCCGTAGAAATGCCGGTCGGCCCGCGTGGTGATGAATTGCGCCGCGCCTTGGCCGGAGGGATCGAAAATGGCGGCGAAATTGCCGGGCCGCCGCGCAAACACCACGCATTCGCGCGCCGCGGGCGAGAGGGCGAAATCATGGCCGCGATCGGGAAGCGCGACGGCGGTCAACATGCCGCGATCGAGGCTGAACACGACCGCCTGATGCTTGCCCGTCGCATCCTTGCAGGACGCAGCATAGAGCGGTCCGGGCACGCCGCCTTCTGCTCCGATTGCCGAGGCGGGCATGGCGAACAGGGCCGCCGCGCCGCCAAGGAATGTTCTGCGGTCAATCGCCATCGAGCGAATTAAATCCCAGGGACAGATTGGCGGCCGCCTTCATGCGCGCCGCGCCGGTTTCATAAGCATTTTTCAGCGCGAAGCCGATCACCGCCACTTCCTCCTTCAGCTTGGGGGTTTTCGCGACTTCATCCAGCGGACACGTTCAGATCGGTTATGATCTTCAGGGCGATATCGAACTCGTTCAGCAGCGCCTGACCCGTACCTTTGTTCTCCACGGAAATCTCCGCCGCCAAGACCGCTGGACTTGGAACAATTCGCGCAGCCCTTCCAGATTGGCGGCGATCAGGGCGCGGTCGAGGCCGCTGGCCGCAAAGGCGGCGCCGCTGACCTTGGAGCTTTGCACGAGCCCCAGCGGCGCGCCGATCTTCAGGTTGCGCACGCTCAAGAGCCCGGTCGCGTAGGCCATGACCAGTTCCTGGGTAACTTCGCTCGGCTGGAGATAGACGGGATTGTCGGCGCCGCCTGGGGTCAGCATCAGCCGGCCATAGCCATCCGGCGAGGTCCAGGCGGCATCGACCCACGCGGCGATGGCAGCAAGATTGGCGCCGATCGCCATGGCATATTGGCAGCGGAAGCCGGATTTCTGTCCAAGCAGCCCGCCGCCGCCATACAGGACCTGCTCCAAAGCCGTCAACCCTTGCAGGGCGACGCTTTTTTGCGCGAGGGCTTCGGGGGAGATCAGCGTCGGGTCGTTCTTGGACATGGCCCGCGAGACCTGCCGTGCGCCGATCCCCTTCGGGTCGGGCCAGAAGACGATGCGCTCATAGCGATGCTCTTCCATGATCGGACCGAAGCGCAGATGCTCGATACGGCCCCAGGCGGTCACCGCGTCTGCATAGGCCTGCTTGGCGGCAGCGAGGCTGGCCTCCTGCTGATCGGCGCAGAAGGTTTTCAGCTTTTCGTCCAGCGCCGTAGTCGCCTCTGCCAGGCGTTTGTAGCCGGGTCGAATATGCCGCTCCAACGCGTTGCGAGCGACGCCCGCATGGTCAAAGGCCTTCGCTGCCGGCGCCATGCCCGCGAGGCAGAAAAGTGCAAGAGATGCGGCGGCGAACGCTTTCATAAGGAGTTCACAAAGGCGATCAGCTGTTCGCGGTCCGCTTCGGGCAGTGCAGCGAACGCATCGCGCGCCGCTTGAGCTTCGCCGCCATGCCACATGATCGCCTCCTCGATGCTGCGCGCACGGCCATCGTGCAGATACAGCGTGTGGCCATTGACGATTTGCGTCAAGCCGACGCCCCAGAGCGGCGCGGTGCGCCATTCCCGGCCATCGGCCTGCCCTTCCGGGCGATCGTCGGCCAAGCCTTCGCCCATGTCATGCAGCAGGAGATCGGTATAGGGCCAGATGAGCTGGGCGGCGAGATGCGGCTGGTCCTCCGACGAGCCGGTGACGAATTTAGGCTGGTGGCAACCCGCGCAGCCGGCCGCGTGGAACACCGCCTTGCCCGCCAGAATTTCGGGGTTGGCGGGGTTGCGCCGTGCGGGTACGGCGAGATTGCGGGAATAGAACGCGACGAGCTTGAACAGCTTGTCCTCGACCTCGGGCGTGCCGGATTCCCCGCCGCCCCCGTTCGGCGCGCTGAGGCATAGAGGCTGCGCCGCCGTACAATCGCCGGACGGGCGGGGCACGAGCGGCGTGGAGATGCCGATGTCGCCGGCAAAGGCGTCGGCGCTCTGCTGGCTGACGCTCGGCGCACCTGCCTTGTGGCCGAAGCGGCCGAGCGCGATCCGCTGCTGCTCGTCCGACCAGACGCGCTGCGGGCGCCCGGATATGCCGTCGCCGTTCTTGTCGTCCGGGTCGGCATGGGCGAGGATTTGATCCTCGGGCACCAGCTCCAGAAGGCCGAGGCCGATCATTGGCGGGGCGATACGCGGCGAGAGCATCACTTTCGGGTCGAGCGGCCCATAAGCCAGATGCTCGATCCGGTAATGCGGCTTGCGCAAATTGACGATCTTGCCGCCGGCGAGCGTGACGGGCTCTTCCGTGTGCTCGATATGGATCTTGCCCTCGGCCTGATGCCCCTGGATCGACAGCGGCTGCAACTGGCCGCCATAGACGGGGTCGTCCACCGACTTGATCCGCCCTTCCGCGAGCAGACGCCCGCTCCTTGTCCGTTCGCGGCGGGATCGACAGCCGCATCAGGAACGACATCGCGTCTTCCTCGGGCCAGTTCGCGGCCGGCGGATGTCCGCGTCCGTCCTTCAGATGGCAATTCTGGCAGCCTCGCGCATTGTAGAGCGGCCCGAGACCGTCGGAGGATTTCGTCGAAGCCGGAGCGGAAACCCACAGCTTGCGGAATACCGCATTGCCGATCTTGAAATCGAATTCCCGCTTGAAATCGAGATTGCCGGACGACTGGGAGAAAGCGTTGGCGTTGTCGGCGCTCTTGCGCGACGTCGCCGCGCCGCCTGGGCTCTCCTCGCCGGGTTCGGGGACGTCGAACCGGGTCGGCGGGCGCAGAATATCTGCGATATCCGCCCGCTCGCTCGCGCCGGTCGCAACCGCTTGCCATGAGGCGCCCGCGAACAGCGGAATGGCAATGGCGATAGCGATCGCCCCAAACGGAAATCTCCGGGAGCGCATGGCTCCCGGATGCTTGATGCCTTGGCCTTTATCCGGCGAGTGGCCTTGCCGGAAAATATTAGTGCCGCTCACACCTTAGCCTTTTTTCTCGGCTCCAACCTTGTTTGGATCGTCGAGACTGTCGGAGCCTTCGAACTTGATCGCTTCCAGATTCAGCGTGGCGACCGCGCGTTCGATGGCCTTTGTCTGTTCGAGCAGCGCGTCGATGCCGGCCTGAACCACGGCATTGCCCGCATCGTTCTGCTCGCCGATCATCTGATCGTAGGCTTCCACCGTTTCCGCGCGCTTTTTCAGCGTGGTGAACGCTGCCAGTGTCGCATCGAGCTTTTCGCGCAGCGCCTTGTCGGCCTCGGGCGACTTCGCCTTTACCAGATCGGAAACGCTGGCGCCCTTGATCTCCTTGCCGTCGACGCGCTTGTACCTGCCCAGATACACGTTCCGCATGCCCGATCGACATCGTAATAATGGGAATTATGCGTGTTGTCCGAAAAGCAGTCATGCTCTTCTTCCGGATCGTGAAGGATGAGGCCCAGCTTCATCCGCTCGCCGGCCAGTTCGCCGTAGGATAGCGAACCGAGCCCGGTGAAGATCGCCACGATGCCCGCGCTGTCGTCGGCAAGAACCTCCTTGCGGGCTGCGCCCTTGGGCTTCCACTGGTCGGCCATCCAGGTGAGGTCGTCGATGAGGAGATCCGTCGCGACCTTCAGATAAGCGGCGCGCCGGTCGCAATTGCCGCCGGTGCATTTCGCCTTGTCGAAATCGGTCGCCGGGCGTTTGCCGCTGCCGGCGCTGGTGCCGTTGGTATCCTGGCCCCAGAGCAGGAATTCGATGACATGGTAGCCGATCGCGACATTCGCCTCGACCTTGCCGGCCTCATGCAGCGTGTCGGCCATCAGCTCCTTGGTAATTTCGGTCGCATCGACCTGCTTGCCGCCGATCGTCAGGGATTTGCTGGCGATGACGTTGGCGACGAACAGCTCGTTCTTGTCGGACTGATCGCCGTAGCCCGGGTCCACATAATCGATCAGACCCTTCATCCAGTGGCCATGAATTGACCTTGCCCTCCCAGTCGTCGACGATCTTGTTGCCGAAGCGATAGGCCTCGCTCTGCTGATACGGCACCCGTGCCGCGATCCAGGCCTGGCGCGCGGTCTTCAGCGTCGCGTCCGTCGGCTTGGCGAGAAAAGCGTCGATGGCGGATTTCAGCGTCTTCGCCGTCGATAGCGAGTCCGCATAGATCGCCTCCGCGATATTGGCGTAATTGGTGAGGACGTCCTTGGTCTTCGTCTGGGCGAAGACACTGCCCGGCAAGGCGATCAGCAGGCCGATGGTCAACGCGGCCGGGCGCGCGCAACGGCTCAAAAAGCTTTTTGGCATAAGATCCTCTGAAAATTCCATGCAAGGCGGAGCAGCCGAAAAATTAGAAGCACCCCGGGCTGCGCACAAATGCATAGGCCTCAGGAGTGTTACTGCAAGCGATGCAAACGAGCAATTTCCGACACGCGCAAGAGCGCTTGCCTAATTATTGTGCAAAATTCCTTTTTTGCACAATTTATGGCCCGACGCTGCCTCGAAACTCGGCGCTCCAATCCGAACCGCACGATATAATTGGTGAGAATCAACGAATTGCGACCAGCAACGCGCTTGGCACGCCATTTGATTCTATGCACCACGGCTTCGGTGTCTTGAGATGCGAGCGATCGTGTCGCCTTCCCGGGCCGCTAAGGCTGAGCTCCACGGAAAAGGGAGAAAATTGATGAAATTGGTGATGGCCGTCATCAAGCCTTTCAAGCTCGACGAGGTGCGGCAAGCGCTCACCGATATCGGCATCGAAGGCATGACCGTCACTGAAGTCAAGGGCTATGGGCGTCAGAAGGGGCATACCGAGATTTATCGCGGAGCCGAATATGAAGTGACATTTGTTCCCAAGCTCAAGATCGAGGTCGCCGTGCCGACCGCTTCGGTCGACAAGGTGATTGAAACGATCTCGTCAGTGGCAAAGACCGGGCAAATCGGGGACGGAAAGATTTTCGTCGTCTCCATCGAGCAGACAATTCGGATTCGGACAGGCGAAACCGACGAGGACGCACTTTAATCAGGGGAAGTATATGAAAAGATTAACTCTTACATTAGGGACGGCGCTGGGAGGTCTGGCGCTCGGCGCCTTAATGATCGATCCGGCCTTCGCACAAGCTGCGGCTCCGGCTGCACCACCTGCTCCAACGCTGGTCGTCAACAAGGCGGATGACGCCTGGATGCTCATCAGCACCGTGCTGGTGCTGCTGATGACGGTGCCCGGCCTTGCCCTGTTCTACGGCGGCATGGTTCGCACCAAGAACATGCTCTCCATGATCACCCAGGTGCTGGCGATCCAATGCATCGTCTGCGTCGTCTGGTTCCTTTGGGGCTACAGCCTCGCCTTCACCGAAGGCGCCGGGTTCCTGGCGCCGTTCGTCGGCGGTCTCAGTAAGGCGTTCCTCTCCGGCGTCGAAATCGGCGGCAAGGTCGAGACCTTCTCGCTTGGCGTCGGCATCCACGAGCTGGTCTTCATCTGCTTCCAGATGACCTTCGCCGCCATCACGACGGCCCTGGCCATCGGCGGCTTCGCCGAGCGGACCAAATTCTCGGCAATCGTGCTCTTCGCCATCCTCTGGCCGACTCTGGTCTACTTCCCGATCGCCCACATGGTATGGTTCTGGCCGGGCCCCAGCGGCATTGCGACCGGCGCATCCATAGAAACGGCCGGTTACGCCTGGCAGCTCGGCGCTCTGGACTTCGCGGGCGGTACGGTCGTGCATATCAATGCCGGCATCGCCGGTTTCGTCGGAGCCTTGCTGCTTGGCCGCCGCGTCGGCTTCGGCAAGGAGGCCATGCCTCCGCATTCGCTGACACTGACCATGGTCGGCGCGGCGCTGCTGTGGGTCGGCTGGTTCGGCTTCAACGCCGGTTCGAACCAGGAGGCCAACGAATATGCCGCGCTCGCGATGGCGAACACCTTCGTTGCGACCGCGGCCGCGGGCCTGGCCTGGATGTTCACCGAATGGCTGGTCAAGGGTAAGCCGAGCCTGCTCGGCCTCGCTTCGGGCATTGTCGCCGGCCTGGTCGCCGTCACGCCCGCTTCGGGCTTCGGCGGCCCCATGGGAACGCTCGTGCTCGGCCTCGTCGCCGGCATCACGTCGTTCTTCTTCTGCACGGCGATAAAGAGCGCGCTGGGCTATGACGACACGCTGGACGTCTTCGGCGTGCATGCGATTGCCGGTATTATTGGCGCGCTGGGAACCGGCATCGTCGTCGATCCTGCCCTGGGCGGCGCCGGCATCGTCGACTACGCCAAGTGCGCGGTCGAAAACGGCGCCTTCACCGGTACCTGCGGCGCTCTCGACTACAACATGGTGGGCCAGGTGATCACCCAGGCGAAAGCGGTGCTGTTGACCATAGTCTGGTCAGGCATCGGCAGCCTCCTGGTGTACATCATCATCGGCGTGCTGGTGGGCTTGCGCGTCTCCGAGGAGACCGAGCGCGAAGGCCTCGACATCGTCTCGCACGGCGAACGCGCTTACAATCTGTAGGCTAAACAGTTGCGCATCGGCCCTTGGGGCTGGTGCGCAATTTCCCTATTCGTTTAATCCATTAGTTCTCTTGGGTCCGGCGCGGCACGTTTGCCAATCACCGCGCATGGGCCTTGATGTCGGTCCTGCCTCCTGGCATCGTTCGGCCCAAGCGAGGGCGCACCCTCGCAACCGATCGATGGAGACGGCCCGATGGGATGGACGAAAACACCGCGGAAATTCTTCGCGCCCCTGGCGATCGGCGCTCCTGCCCCCATCCGCGACCGGACAGCCCGCCTGGAGCGGATGATCCATTTCATTCCACCTCACATCGAGAAGCTGCGCAGCCGTGCGGGCGAGATCGCGCGCCAGGTTGACGTGGTGCTCGGCAATCTCGAAGACGCCATTCCGGCCGACGCCAAGGAAGCGGCGCGGCGCGGCTTCATCGAAATGGCCGCCGCCCACGATTTCGGCGATACCGGCCTGTGGACGCGCATCAACTGCCTGAACAGCCCCTGGGCGCTGGACGATCTGCTGGAAATCATCCCCGCCGTCGGCAACAAGCTCGATGTCATCATGCTGCCGAAGGTCGAGGGGCCTTGGGATATCCATTATCTCGATCAGCTACTGGCGCAGCTCGAAGCCAGAAGCGGCATTTCCCGTCCGATCATGATTCACGCCATTCTGGAAACCCCGGAGGGCGTCAACAATATCGAGGAGATCGCCGCCGCGAGCCCGCGTATGCATGGCATGAGCCTTGGGCCAGCCGATCTGGCGGCCTCGCGCGGCATGAAGACCACCCGCGTCGGCGGCGGTCACCCTGGTTATGGGGTGCTCGCGGATGCGGGGGACACAGGGTTACCGCGTACATTCCTCCAGCAGGATCTGTGGCACTATACCGTTGGCCGCATGGTCGACGCGTGCGCCGCTTACGGGCTTGACGCATTTTACGGTCCGTTCGGCGATTTTTCCGATCCGGAAGCTTGCGAGGCCCAGTTCCGCAATGCTTTTCTCCAGGGGTGCGCCGGCGCCTGGTCGTTGCATCCAAGCCAGATCGACATCGCCAAGCGGGTTTTCAGCCCGGACGTCGCCGAAGTCGCCTTCGCGAAAAAGATCCTCGACGCCATGCCCGATGGCACCGGCGCGGTGATGATCGACGGCAAGATGCAGGACGACGCGACATGGAAACAGGCCAAGGTCATCATCGACCGGGCCAAACTTGTAGCCCGGAAGGACCCCGATCTCGCGGCGCGCTACGGACTGTAGCGTTAGGCCCCAAATGTCGGCGGATTTGGGGTTTTCGGGCTGACGCCGAGGTTGCGAAGTGTAGAGTGGGAACACCAGCACGTCGATGCAACGAAAACGCCAAGCGGGTGTTTGGCAAAATTGATGCGAAACAAAAACCTATTGAGCCGGGGCATGAAACAGAGTGAATGCATCCGCGCAATTGCGTGTCATAATATTGACAGGAAACGGCCGGCGCGCGATATGGAGCAGGTCAGGTGACACAAGCAGACGTAGAGATGGCGACGCGTAAACAAGCCAAGTTTCAGCTCGGTCAGGTCGTGCGCCATCGGTTCTTGCATTTTCGCGGCGTTATTTTTGACGTAGACCCGGTCTATGCCAATACCGAGGAGTGGTGGCAATCCATCCCCTCCGAAATCCGCCCGCGAAAAGATCAGCCCTTCTATCATTTGTTCGCCGAGAACGAGGAGACGGAATATGTCGCCTATGTCTCGGAGCAGAATTTATTGCCGGACAATTCGGGCGAGCCGCTGCGGCATCCCCAAATCCCCGAAATGTTCGATGATCTGGAAAACGGCGTCTATCGCAGCCGCTTCTTCCAGGAGCATTGACGCGCCGCCTTTCGACGGCTGAGAAGTTTCGCGCCGCGCTATGAGGGCTGCGTGTGTGCGGCGTGCCGATTCCCGAACGGATGCGATGGCCCCCCTCAGGCCTTGAGCCAGTCCGGCGGCGTCAGAAGGTCGGGGCAATGCAATTCAATGATTTTACGGAAACATAATTCCGGCATGGTCTCATGGCGGGGCGGATCGTAATCACGCGCGGTGATGTTCTGAGTAGACGGAGTCCCCCATGTCAGTCTCTCGACGTTCTCTTCTTCGCATGGCGACGTATGGTTGCGCGTGTTGTCTCGCGGCCGGCCGAACACACGCCGAATCCGGCTCCAAGTCCCATTGGACCTATGAAGGGGCCACGGGCCCCGAACATTGGGGCGAACTGACACCCGACTTCAAAACCTGCCAGCTTGGTCTTGAGCAGACGCCCATCGATCTTTTGAGTGAGATCAAGGCTGATCCCGGAGCACTCACATTCGACTATCGGCCATTGCCTCTTACCATCGTGAACAATGGGCACACGGTGCAGGTGAACGCGGCGCCCGGAAGCTCATGCATCATCGGCAAGACGAAGTATGATCTCCTCCAGTTTCATTTTCACCATCCCAGCGAACATCTCCTGAACGGCAAGCCGCTCGATCTGGAGTGCCACTTCGTTCACAAATCCGCCTCCGGCGACCTTGCCGTGGTCGGCATTTTCTTCATGTCAGGCGCTCACAACGGTGCATTGCAACTGATCTTTGACCAGATGCCCAAAGACGCGGGAGCGGAGTTGAAGGCGAAGGGCACGATCGACCCGCAGGCCTTGCTTCCCGCCTCGCGGAATTATTTCCGCTATATGGGTTCGCTCACGACGCCGCCCTGTTCCGAAGGGATTACATGGACTGTTTTCAAGGAAGCCGTTCAGCTCTCGCCGGATCAGATCAAGCAATTTGCCTCGCTGTTTCCGAACAATGCCCGGCCTGTCCAGCGCAAAAATCGCCGTTTCCTGATTGAGACGATGTGACGATAGGCGCCGCGGATCATCAATCCTGAAGTGCGGATAGGCGGGCGCCCGAGACGCGCCCGCCAGCTCGTTCAGGCGTAGCGCCTGCGGAAGAAGAACACCAGCACCAGGCCGGCGACGAAGCCGCCGACATGCGCCATATAGGCAACGCCGCCCAGATCGGCCGTCTGCGTCGAGGGGGTGATCGCGCCAACGCCGCTGACGAGTTGAAGCACGATCCACAGGCCGATCGCCATGATCGCGGGAACTTCCGTCACCCCGCGGCCGATCAACACTTGGACCCGCCCTTGCGGAAAAATCACTACATAGGCGGCGAGCACCCCGGCAATGGCCCCCGACGCGCCTAGATTAGGCACGTTCGATGTCGGCATGACGGCCATCTGCGCAAACGTCGCAGCGACGCCGCAAAGGAGATAGAACACCAAAAACCGGAATGAGCCGAAATTGTCCTCGACGTTATCGCCGAAAATCCAGAGGTAGAGCATGTTGCCGAACAGATGGACCCAGCCGCCATGCATGAACATCGCGGAAAAGATCGTCTGAAATTCCGCAGCCGGCCTGGTCGAGAATTCCCTCGGAATGAATGCCCAGGTGCGAATGAAGTCGTTGCCGCGATTGAGTTCCAGCAGGAACACCAGAACGTTCACGACGATGAGAATGTAAGTGACGATCGGCACGGTGCGCCGCGTGCTGTTATCGTCGCCAATCGGAAAAACCATTGTCCGCTCCCCGCTCTGAAATCAGCCCACCAGCGCACTCTATTCCGAGCCGCTGGCGTAATAAACGCGTGTGCGCGGGAGAGTTCCAGAATCGCACGATTCGCGTTGGTACAGTGACCCGCATGCGTCAGTCGGAGGGCGGGCGAGCCATATGGACGCCGTCTGGTGTCCTCGCCACGCTGACCGCGCCAATCCGATCGCGTATAGACGCCATGCCGCTTGCCGGATAGCAACGCCGGCTCGCTTCAGCTTGGGTTAATCGCAAACCCTTCAGCCTTGATGCCGCTGGGCCGTATCCCATTGCGAAATGCAATCAGGTCGTTGGGGGTGATCGCATGCCGTTCTCGCTGCTTCGTGTGTTGGGCATCGCAATTCTCGTCTGTGGCGCGTTGTTTCTCCTAAGGTTTTTCCTTTGGGAACCGAGCCGATCCTCGAACGAGGCGGGATTCGCCCATGCGTCGAATGCGTTTGAGAGCAGCCGCAAGAATTACGCGAAGACCCAGGCAAGCGTGGGCGACAGCCAAAGATACGAGAAGATCGCCACGGTCACTCAGCAGACGGAGAGTTTCAACACCGACCGCAAGCGCGTTGAGACGGCGATCGCGGAGCAAGGTGGCATCATTCAGCTTGAGCGCGCATCCGGTTTGACCGGCTCCAGGCTCCTGCATCTTGGAATTGGGCGTGCCGCCTGCCCAGTTCGACACATTTGTCGATACGGTGCGCAGCATCGGGACCGCATCCCAGATCGAGATCGTCAAGAACGATAAGACGAATGAATATCTTCAACTTCGCGCCAGACGCACGACGCTTGAGAAGGCGCGCACCGCCCTCGAAGGGCTGAAGGAGCAGGGCGGATCGACGGATGAACGGGTGAAAGTGCACAATCGGCTGACGGAGATCGAGCAGCAAATTCAGGATCTGGGCGTCGCTCTTGGCGATTTCGACAGTCAGAATGAACTCTGCACCGTCAAGCTGACCCTACGTGAACGCACCAGGCCCGCGCCTGTGTCGCTCACGCGCCGTCTCTTTGCCACGGGGCAATGGACCGCAAGCGTCTTTGCGGGCTTCGGCGGCGGTTTCCTGATGCTGGTTCTGGCCGGATGGATCGGGGCCGGGCTTGTCGCCTTTACCCTGCGGCTGTTGCGTCAGGCGCGGTCCGATGACATCGATTGAGTGAGGCCGCCCCGCAGCGTGGCCAACTCGCCAAGGAGCGGCAACATGGATGGCAAGAGCGTTGTACTGCTAACGCATGTAAAGCATTTCGTCGGCCCCGGCGCGGTGCGCCGGCTCTTGCGGGAGGAGATGACCGTCGTCTGTCACGACGCGGCGTTCGCCGATCGCGAGGCCAGGGCGGCGTTTCGGGCCGAGATCCCCGGCGCAGAGGTGCTTGAGCGCATCGATCCGGCTGAAATCGTCGCCGAAACGGTGGAGCGTTTCGGCCGTCTCGACGCGCTGATTTCCAATGATCCCTATCCGGCCATTCGCGCGCCCGTCGATGAGGCCGATCCGGAGGAATTCAGGCGGGCGCTGGACGCGCTGGCGGTTTGGCCGTTCACCGTGATCGGCAAGGCCGCCGCCGTGATGAAGAGCCAAAATGCGGGCCGCATCGTGATCATCTCCTCGGCGGCGCCGCTCACCGGAATTCCGAATTATTCCATGTATGCCGCCGCACGCGGAGCGGCGAATGCGCTGGTGCCGAGCCTGGCGAAGGAACTGGCGCGCTGGGGTATCACCGTCAACGCCATCGCCCCGAACTACATCAAGAATCCCGATTATTTCCCGCCGGAGCTGCTCGCGAATGAGCAGGCCATGACGAAAATGCTGAAGAACATTCCGCTTGGCCGCTTGGGCGAGCCGGAGGAAGTCGCCGAATTGATTGCGCTGTTTGCGAGCGGCCGCTGCGGCTTCGTCACCGGCCATGTGCTGCCGATCGCCGGCGGCTGGGCTTGATCGTCAGCCCCATGTTAACGTCTGAGGCTCACATGTCAGGGGTGCGCCGAAGCAATTTGCAGCGCTTCGACGATGTCGCCGACGACGGACAGGACCAGCGTTTCATCATCGCCCTCCGCCATCACCCGAATAACCGGCTCGGTTCCCGACGACCGGATAAGCAGCCGGCCGTCATTACCGAGCCGCAGCCGGTTCTTCTCGATGACTGCCGCAACATGTTCGTTGTCAAGCGGTCTTGAGCCGTTCGTCGCCACGCTTTTCAAAATCTGCGGTACCGGATCGAAGCGCTTGCAAACCTCGCTGACCGCCTTGCCGCTGGTGATAACCACACCGAGAATTTGCAATGCGGTGACAAGGCCGTCGCCTGTGGTCGTGTAGTCGGTCATGACGATATGGCCTGACTGCTCGCCGCCCAGATTATAGCCGCCTGCGCGCATACGCTCGACCACAGCGCGGTCGCCCACCGGCGTGCGCAGCAAATCGAGCTTCAAGCCCGCAAGGAAACGTTCGAGGCCGAGATTCGACATAACGGTGGCGACGACACCATTGCCGACCAGGCGCTTGTCGGCCGTCCAGGCTTCGGCGATGACGGCAAGAAGCTGATCGCCATCGACGATCGTGCCGTGCTCGTCCACGATGATCACCCGGTCAGCGTCGCCATCGAGCGCAATGCCGATATGCGCACCCACCTGGCGGACTTTGCGGCATAGCGCATCGGGCGATGTCGATCCGCAATCGCGGTTGATATTGAAACCGTCCGGGGTGACGCCAAGTGCGGTGACCTCCGCCCCGAGCTCCCATAAGGATTGCGGCGCGACACGGTAGGCAGCGCCATGCGCGCAGTCGATCACCACTTTCAGCCCGTCGAGACGGATCGATCGGTCGAGCGTGCGCTTCGCATATTCGATATAGCGGTCGAAAACGCCGTCGATGCGTTTGGCGCGGCCCATCTTGTCGGAAGGTGCGAGCAGGCCGGATGTCTCGCCCGCAATCAGCTCCTCGATGCGCGCCTCGATCTCGTCAGAGAGCTTGAAACCCTCGGGATCGAAAATCTTGATGCCGTTGTCCTGATAGGGGTTGTGCGAGGCGGAGATCATGACGCCAAGATCGGCGCGCAAGGAACGGGTGAGCATGGCGACGGCGGGCGTAGGCATCGGGCCGAGCTGGAAGACGTCCATTCCCACGGAGGTGAAGCCTGAGACCAGCGCCGATTCGATCACATAGCCGGACAGCCGCGTATCCTTGCCGATAACGACGCGGTGACGGTGATCGCCATTGGTAAAGAGATGACCGGCCGCCATACCGACCTTCATGGCTGTTTCCGCAGTCATGGGATATGAATTGGCCTGTCCGCGGATTCCGTCGGTGCCGAAAAGTTTACCTGCCATCAGTTTCCGCCCCAGTTTCTAAAGCCTTGCGGTTCTAAGTTAGATGGATGTTAGTCTAGAGAAATCGCTTGGTTGCATTGGAATACGATGAACATCACATCATATTGCTTGCTACAAAATCCAAAATAATGAATAAAACCAATAGAACTATTCAACGTGAAGGTATAACATTCGTGGCTATTTATTTCCAGTAAATTATGTTCTCAAATAATTACACGAACCGAACCAGCGCTTCTATTGGGAAGGCCAGCGCCCGGCAAGTGACGCCTGCCAGCTGTCGAGGGCTTGACGCGTCTCGCCGACATCATGCACTCGCAGAATTTGCACCGCCTGTGACGCGGCGGCAAGAGCCGCGCCGATGCTGCCGGATAGCCAATTCTTGGGGTCGGTCTGTGCCGGCCATTGTACCGATAAAGCGCTTTCGCGATACACCCAGCAGTATGGGAACGCCAAGCGTGTGGAAAAGCCCAATGCCAGCGAGGATGGCAAGATTATGCTCGATGGCCTTGCCGAATCCGATGCCCGGATCAGCGAGCATGAACCGCCGAGCCATTCCCGCTGCTTCGGCCGCCTCGATCCGCGCTTCGAGGAAATCGTAAACCTCGAGCAGCACATCAGCGTAGGTGGGATTGTGCTGCATCGTGCGCGGGTCACCTTTGGCATGCATCAGCACCACGGGGCAACGCAGCGCGGCCGCAACCCGGAGCGCATCTTCATCATGGGTGAGAGCGGAAACGTCGTTGATGAGCCCTGCCCCGCCGTCAATGGCGGCCCGCATGACGCGTGCCTTGCGCGTATCGACGGAAATCGCCGCCGGGAGACCGTGAAGCCGTTCCAGAACAGGACGGATACGACGCAACTCCTCATCGTCGCTGACCGGCTCTGCACCCGGCCGGGTGGACTCGCCACCGATGTCGATGAACGCCGCGCCTTCCGCGACAAGCCGTCGGGCATGAGCAACAGCCATCTCCGCGTCACGGAAATCCCCGCCGTCGGAAAAACTGTCCGGCGTGACATTGACAATCCCCATGAGCCGCGTCCGGCTCAATGAGACTCCGGCAATGTCGTGCCTCGGCCCGGTGAGATTATTCAGCAGCCGCCGAATATCAGCCTCGGCACTTGCGCCGATGTCGCGCGCGGATGCAAAGCGCCGCGTCGCCTTGCCCGGCGCGCCTTCTATGACTTCAAAACCGAGGCAGCAGATAGGACCGCCCGCGATCCGCAAGGCTGCGCCCTGCGCGCTGGCTTCAAATGCGGCATCGCCCCACAGAAACCCCGTCGGACGGAGATAGAGTTTTCCGCTCAATCCTTTGCTCCGGCCTCATTCGCTGTGCATCGATACATCAGGATGTCCAAAAAGAAGCCACCCGGCAAGGGTGCGCAACGTCCCCCATCAGGTCCGCGAAGTCTCATCGGAACCGGCCGCGCTCCAGGGAACCTCGAATGTGCTGCCACCCGCGCTCAGCCGTACCGTCTCGACCCTGAAGACCTCGCGGAGCAAGGATGGCGTCAGCACCTCGCGCGGCGCACCGATCGCGGCGGCGGCTCCCTCGTTCAGCACCAGCACGCGGGTCGCATAGCGGGCCGCCAGGATGAGATCGTGGCTGATGGCGATCACCAGCCGTCCGGCCTTCGCCTGTGCCGATAATATGTCCATGACGCCGAGCTGATGCTCCGGATCGAGCGAGGCGACCGGCTCGTCGGCCAGCAGCAGCGGCGCGCCAACCGCTAACGCCCGCGCCAGCATGACCCGTGCCCGCTCGCCGCCGGACAGGGCCGTGACGGGGCGTTCGGCGAAAGCCATTGCGTCGACTGCCTGAAGAGCCTCGTCGATGGCCGCCTGGTCGGCGGGGCCGAGCCGTGTAAGGCTCGATGAGAAGGGCGCACGGCCTATGGCCACGACGTCCCGAGCGGTGATCGGCCAATGCGCCACATGGCCCTGCGGCAGATAGGCCATCTGCTTGGCGCGCGCCGCCGGAGTCATGGCGGCAACGTCTTTGCCGTCCCATTCGACAGCGCCGGTGAACGGAAACAGGCACGCTACCGCCTTCAGGAAGGTGGTTTTTCCTGCCCCGTTCGGGCCAACGATCGCCAGGAGTTCGCCCCGCCCTGCGTCCAGCGTTATGTCGCGAAGCACCTTGCGGCCGCCGATAGTGACGCTGAGCTGGCGCGTCGAGAGGGTCATCGAGGGGCCTCCCGTACTTTGCAGCAGATCGCGCCCGCGCTGCTTCACCACCAGCCAGATGAAGAACGGCACGCCGATGATCGACGTCAGCACGCCGATGCGGATCTCGCCCGTCGAGGGAATCAGCCGCGATGCGCAATCCGCCGCGAGCAGCAGCGCGCTTCCCGCCAGCATCGCGGGAATATGGACGCGCGCCGGATCGTGTCCGACGAATGGGCGGACAAGATGCGGCGTGATCAGCCCGACAAACCCTATCACCCCGGCAACAGCGACGGCCCCGCCAACCCCCATCGCCACGCCGAGCACGGTTATCAGCCGCAGCTGGCCGAGATCGACACCGCTGGTGCGCGCCACATCCTCGCCCAGCGTCAGTACCCGCAGGCGGTCGCGCACGCCGAGCAGCAGCAGCCAGCACAAGAGGAGCAGCGGCCCCGCCATGGAGAGATGGCGGAAGCTTCGATCCTCCAGCGATCCGAGCAGCCAGAAGGCGATTTCCAGCGCCGCATAGGGATTTGGCGCGAGATTGAGCGCCAGCGACACCATCGCGCCCGCAAGGCTCGACAATGCGAGACCGGCCAGCAGCAAGGTCAGCATGTTCGCCGAAGGGCCGGCAAGCGCGAGCAACGCCCCCACCGAGAGAAGCGCCCCCATCATGGCCGCGATCGGCAGGGAGTATGAGAGCGTATCCGCCAGTCCGGTGCCGATCGCCAGCACCGCGCCGAAAGCTGCGGCGCTCGGCGCCCCGAATACGGACGGCGCCGCCAATGGATTTCGAACCAGCCCTTGCAGCGCGGCGCCGCACAGCGCCAGGGTTGCGCCGATCAATGCGGCCAGAATCGCCCTGGGGAGGCGCAGTTCCCGCACGATCAGCAGATCGACCGGATCGCCTTTCCCGGCAAGCGCGCCAAGAACGGTACCCGGCGACAGCGCCACCGGACCGAGTTGGAGCGACAGAACGAAAAGCGCGGCGGTCAGGATCGCCAGCCCGGCGACAAGAACACGCGCGCTCATTCGCCCGCCGCGATCGGCATCGCGCCATGCGTCATTCGGGGGGCGAAGGATTTCAGGTTGGTCGCCATCCGGCGGTGATACCGGGGGACAGCCCGCTTGACAACGTCCGAATGTCTCGGCAATCCGCCACGGATGGAGCGGCATCCGTGCCCGCCGGGACTTGCCGCGATGCGCACAATACTGCAAGACTGCTGCAGCAACAAAACATTGCACACGCAGCAATGACAGCTTTCAGGAACGATTGGCATCTGCCAGGCATCCAGGCTGTCTCATCGAAGGCGAGGCCATGAGCGCGAAAATCTATTATTTGCGGCCCCTCCAGCGCCAAAATCCGGACGCGCCGGCGGTCGAATCGCAAGCGGAGGAGGAGCATCCGCAAGCGTCACCGGCGAAGCCGCTTGGGAAGCGCTCAGCCCGCAGTTCGCTTCCGGGCGGGCGAAACAGCAAATGGAAACGAAAATTGGGTGGCGGGGCCGTGCGCCGTGATGCACGCGTGGACGACAAGGGCAGCCCCTCAGAAGAGTGAGCCGAATTCGCTCTCAAAACCTGGCTGCCGGCAGATAGGGCGTGTGCGTTCGTGACCAGCGGCGGGCTTCTCTCCCGATGCGAAAGGCAGGAAGCGCATGAACAGCGACAAGCGGGAGCCGCCCGATGGGCGCATCGTCTCATCAAGACATCTGGCGACCGATAATGGCTGGCAATTGTCGGAATATGAATATGGCTTGATCATCGCTTTTCACGGATTCAGCCGCTGGATGACCCGCTGCATGGCCGCCGCCGGGAACCAGGAGATGAGCCCGCTGGAAATTCTGGTGCTGCACCATGTCAACCACCGCGACCGGCAGAAGCGGCTCGCCGATATCGCCTTTCTCTTGAATGTCGAGGACGTCCATACCGTCAATTACGCGCTCAAGAAGCTGGTGAAGGCCAAGCTGATTACCAGCGAGCGCATCGGTAAGGAAATGTTCTACAGCACGACCGAAGCAGGCGTCGCCTTGTGCAATGCCTATCAGGGAGGTGCGCGAGCAATGCCTGGTCGGCAGCCTCAAGGTCATGGATTTCAATCCCGACGAGTTGCGGCACGTCGCGGGGGTATTGCGCAGCCTCTCCGGCTTTTATGACCAGGCGTCGAGGTCGGCCGCGTCGCTTTAAGGGCGCTTCGCATCCGCGAGGCTGTTGCCGGCTTGCGGGCCCCAGGTGCAATTCCAGCAGAGCCGGAGGCTGGGCTTCCCGCATCCGGTGCCCCAAGCGGAAAGTCCGGCGACCCGTGGCAGTCCAGCCGCAAGCAGGCAAATGTGCCGAGCGGATGCCCGGCTTCCGACAAATAATCAGCCCGCAAGCGGGCAAACGTGCCGGGCGGATGCCCGGCTCCCAAAAAAAGCCCCGGCTCCCAGCAAAATATCCTCCATACAAACGAAACGTTGACATTTTGTCGACATTTTGTATATTTACCAGCTCCTCAGCAGGATCACCGGCCATGTGGCAATTCTGGATCGACCGTGGCGGCACCTTCACCGATATTGTTGCCAGACGGCCGGACGGCGCATTGCTCACCCGCAAATTGCTGTCCGAGAACCCGGAGCTCTACGAGGACGCGGCGGTCCAGGGCATCCGCGATTTATTGGAGCTGACCGAGGGTGAGCCTATTCCCAGCAGCGCGATTGACGCGATCAAAATGGGCACCACGGTCGCCACTAACGCGCTATTGGAGCGAAAGGGCGAGCGCACGCTGCTGCTGATTACCCGAGGCTTCCGTGATTTGCCCAGAATTGGCTATCAGAACCGTCCGCGTCTGTTCGATCTGGAAATCAAGCTGCCAGAGATGCTGTTCTCTGAAGTCGAGGAATGCGTCGAGCGGGTCGACGCGAGGGGCAATGTCCTGACACCGCTTGATTTGGAAGCCGCCGAGGCGGCTCTGCAAGAGCATTTCGACAAGGGCATCCGATCCGTCGCCATCGCGCTGGCGCATGGATACCGTTATCCGGCGCATGAAATCCTATTGGCGGATGCCGCCCGCGCTATCGGCTACACGCAGATTTCAGTGAGCCATCAGGTCAGCCCACTGATCAAGCTCGTCTCGCGCACCGACACGACTGTTGTCGACGCCTATCTGTCGCCGATCCTGCGGCGCTATGTGCGGCAAGTCACATCCGAGCTGGGGTCCGGTGAGGGTGTCACAGGCAAGCTGCTGTTTATGCAGTCGAATGGCGGCCTGACGGATGCATCGTTCTTCCAGGGCAAGGATGCGATCCTCTCCGGTCCGGCCGGCGGTGTTGTGGGGATGGCGCGCACGGCGAGACAGGCCGGGTTTCACAAGGTCATCGGCTTCGACATGGGCGGCACCTCGACCGACGTCACCCATTTCCAGGGCGAATACGAGCGCTCATCCGACAGCGAAGTGGCCGGGGTGCGGCTACGGGCGCCGATGATGAACATCCACACGGTCGCGGCGGGAGGTGGATCGATCGTCAGCTTCGAACGCGGCCGTTTTCGCGTCGGCCCGGAATCGGCGGGCGCGAATCCCGGACCGGCCTGCTATCGGCGCGGCGGCCCGCTTACCGTGACCGATTGCAACGTCCTGCTGGGCAAGCTCAACCCCGACTATTTTCCGAAGGTCTTCGGCCCGAATGGCGACCAGCGGCTGGATGCGGGCATAGTGCGGGATAAATTTCACGCGCTTGCCGTCGAAGTCGCCGAAGCGACCGGGCAGCCGCCGATGCCTCCTGAAGAGGTTGCCGAAGGCTGTCTGCGCATCGCCATTCAGAACATGGCGAATGCGATCAAGAAGATTTCGGTTCAGCGCGGCTACGATATTTCCGGATATGCGCTGAACTGCTTCGGCGGCGCAGGCGGACAGCATGCCTGCCTCGTCGCGGATGCGCTCGGCATGCAGACGATTTTTCTTCACCCCTTGGCTGGGGTGCTTTCCGCCTATGGCATGGGATTGGCCGATTTCTCGGCGATGAAGGAGCGCCAGCTCGATCAGCCGCTGACCGAATCCGGCGTGGCCGCCGCATTGCAGGCGGTCAACGAACTCTACGATCAAGCGCACGCGGAGGTCAGGCAGCAAGGCGTCGAAGATGACCGCATCGTGCGGCGCGCCATGGCCCAAATCCGCTATGATGGAAGCCAGCAGGCATTGGAGGTGAAGTTCGACGAACTTGGCGAGATGAGATCGGCGTTCGAAGCACAGCACAAAGCACGTTTCGGCTTCGTCCCGGAAGGCCGCGAACTGCTGATCGAGGCCGTGTCGGTCGAAGCCATCGGTGCGGCGGCCGAGCTTTCCGCGCCTGTGCGCGAAGAGTACCGAGCGCGGGCGTCACGCCCTTCGAAGCTGGGCGAAACCGCGATGTGGATCAACGGCGCATGGCGCGAGGTCGCCGTCCATGATCGCGACTGCCTGGCGGAGGGCACGACCATTCGCGGTCCCGCGATCATCATCGAGAGGACCGGGACCACCATCGTCGAGGATGGCTGGGAAGCCACGATCAAGGAAGCCGGCGCACTGATCCTGAGACGCTACATGCCACGGCCGAAAACCGAGGCGATCGGCACTTCGGTCGATCCGGTGATGCTCGAAGTGTTCAACAATCTGTTCATGTCGATTGCCGAGCAGATGGGCGTGACGTTGGCCCACACGGCCTATTCGGTGAACATCAAGGAGCGCTTCGATTTCTCCTGCGCCCTCTTCGACGCAGCCGGCGATCTGGTGGCGAACGCTCCGCATGTTCCCGTCCATCTCGGCTCGATGGGCGAAAGCGTGCGCACCATCATCCGCGAGAATGCGGGAGAGATCCGCCCCGGCGACGTGTTCATGCTGAACGCCCCGTTCAATGGCGGCACGCATCTGCCGGACGTGACGGTCATTACACCGGTATTCGATGCAAGCGGAAAAACCATCCTCTTCTACACGGGGTCCCGCGGCCACCACGCGGATATTGGCGGCAAGACGCCCGGCTCGGCGCCGCCCGACAGCCGGCATATCGACGAGGAAGGCGTGCTGATCGACAATTTCCGGATTGTGGAGCAGGGACGCTTCCGTGAAGCCGAGACGCGCGCGCTGCTCTCGTCGGGCACCTATCCGTGCCGGAACATCGATCACAACATTGCCGATCTCGTCGCGCAGATCGCCGCGAATGAAACCGGCGCACGGGAGATCGGCAAGATCGTCGCGCAATTCGGCATTGAGACGGTCAAGGCCTATATGCGGCACGTGCAGGACAATGCCGAGGAATCCGTCCGCCAGGTCATCGATTATCTGTCGGATGGCGAGGCCGAATATGAGCTCGATCATGGCGCCATGATCCGTGTGGCGATCAAGGTCGACAAACGGGACCGCGCGGCGCTCATCGACTTCACCGGCACCTCGCCCCAGCATGAGGGCAATTACAACGCGCCGCTCGCCATCTGCCATGCCGCGATACTCTATGTGTTCCGCACGCTGGTCGGGTCGGACATCCCGCTGAATGAAGGCTGCATGAAGCCGCTCAAGGTGATCGCGCCGCCCGGCAGCATGATCAATCCGCTCTATCCGGCCGCGGTGATCGCCGGGCAATACCGAAGTGTCGCAGAGCATCACCGAAGCGCTGTACAAGGCGCTGGGTGTGATTGCGTCATCGCAGGGCACGATGAACAATTTCGTCTGGGGCAACGACATCCACCAGAATTACGAGACGATCTGCGGCGGAACCGGCGCCGGGCCGTATTTCGACGGTACCTCGGCGGTGCATTGCCACATGACCAATACCAGGATGACCGATCCCGAAGTGCTGGAGCAGCGCTTCCCGGTGATCGTCGAGGAATTCTCGATCCGCAAAGGATCGGGAGGCGCGGGAAGGCATCGCGGCGGCGACGGGGTCGTTCGAAAGCTGAAATTCCTGGAGCCCATGACGGCCACAGTACTGTCGCTCAATCGCCGGACGTGCCCATCCGGGGCGATGGGCGGCGCATCGGGCCGATCAGGCCGCAATGCCGTGCACCGCGCGAATGGCGAAATCGAGGAGCTTCGCGGCAACGATCAGCGGGCGATGCAGCCCGGCGATGTGTTCATCATCGAAACGCCGGGCGGCGGCGGCTACGGTGCGCCGGGAGATAAATAAACCTCAAACCGAGCCTCTCCACCGTCGTCTCCGCCGCCGCACGGTGAAACCCGGTCCGGCATGGCTCGGACCGGGCACAATCTCTTCAAGGCCTGGCGGATTTGGCCAGCCGCAGGAGGTTCAGGAATTCGGCGCGATAGCCGTAAGCGTCGGCACCGCGTCCCGTCTGCGCCAGGGCCAGCACCTCGTCAAATCCGTAATTCTGGAGATAGGGCGCGCCACGAAGGAGCTGGCCGAAGGCTGCCACCGCCACCGAGAAGCGCACGTCTTCCGGAGCGGCGGCCAACTCGGGCTTTTCCAGTGCGGGTGTGACGGCCACGCTGATCAGCTTGGAAGTGTCCTCATTCGGCAGCTTATAGCGCAGCTTCAGGAAGCCGAGTTCACCGTCCTGCGCGGGCGTTGCCGTGCCGGGGTCGGCCCTGCGATAGCGCAGGTCGTCGACCAGCTTCGGCGCGCCGACGGGCGTCACCTCATAGATTGCCGTCACGGTATGCCCGGAGCCGATATCGCCCGCATCCACCTTGTCATTATTGAAATCCTCGCGGCGCAGCGCCCGCGTTTCATAGCCGATCAGCCGGTATTCCGACACTTGCGCCGGGTTGAACTCCATCTGGATCTTCACATCCTTGGCGATAGGGAACAGCGTCGAGGATGCCTCGTCCACCAGCACCTTGCGCGCCTCGTTCAGCGTATCGACATAGGCGGCGGTGCCGTTGCCGTTCTGGGCGAGCGCCTGCATCAGCGCGTCATGGTAGTTGCCCTGGCCCACGCCCAACACCGACAGGAAGACGCCTGCCTGGCGCTGGCGCTCGATGAAGCCCTTCAATTCCTCGACGATTGGAGATGCCGACATTGAAATCGCCGTCGGTGGCCAGGATGATGCGGTTGACCGCCGCCTTGTCGAAATGCGCCTCGGCGAGCCGATAGGCATCGGCGATGCCTTGCGCGCCCGCCGTCGAACCGCCCGCTCCCAGCGCATCGATGGCCGCGAGGATCTTTTCCTTCTGCGCGATCTTGGTCGGAACCAGGGCGACGCCCGAACCCGACGCATAGGTGACGATGCCGACCGTATCGTCCGGCTTCAGCTCCTCGACGAGCATACGGAAGGCGTTCTTCACCAGCGGCAGCCGGTCCTGCGGCTGCATCGAACCCGACACGTCGATGAGGAAGACCAGATTGGCGCGGGGCCGTTCGCGGGCGACGAGGTCATAGCCCTTGATGGCGATATGGATGAGCTTGTTGGTCGGCTTCCACGGCGCGGGACGACCGTCACCGTCGGCTGGAAGGGGGCGTCCGCCATTTCGGGGCGCGGATAGTCGTAAGGGAAATAGTTGATCATCTCCTCGACGCGCACCGCGTCCTTCGGCGGCAGGCGGCCGGCATTCAGCGACCGGCGCACGAAGGCGTAGGAGGCGGTGTCCACGTCGATGGAGAAGGTCGAAACCGGCTCGGCGGCCACCTGCTTGACGGGATTGGAAGGCGTGGTTTCGAATTGGTTGCGGTGCTCTTCCGGCTCCGGCTCGGCGAATTTTTCATCGATCGACGCAGGCATGCCGGCTATCGGCTGCGCCTGCCTGGGGTCGAGTTTTGGCTCGCGCACCACGGCGGTCAGCCGGCCGGCCGGCGCGTTGGTGGTTGTCGACCCCGCGCCGGACTGCGGCTTGCTTTCAGCGCGCTGATCCTGGCTCGGCATCCCTGCGAACTCCTGCTTTTTTTCCAGGCTCGGGCCGGCACTCGGGCGCGGCGCCGGAGTCGGCGCAGACGCAGCAGACGCGGCGGCGTCGTCATCTTTCGACTTTGTCGCTGGACTTCCATCGTGGGAGTCGTCCGTTCGCGTCCTCAGAGCATTCTCGATAGGTTGCGCAAGACTGGGTTGGGCGGCGATTTCGGATTTCCCGGGCTCTTCCTTGCGACGATCGCGTTCTCTAGCGGTCTTGCCGTCCGCAGGCGAAGGCTGCGGGTTGCAGCTCTGCGGCGTTGCGATCTCCTCCGGAAACAGATTCTTCTTCGTCACCCCCAAGCGGTCGTAGACTAAGCGATCCGGGTACCAAACCCGCGCCATTATTGCTGAAGAAAAACAGCGTCATCGGACCGCTGCGGCCAGAACCACGATACTCGCAGCGATCTTGTAAATCATAGGCGCACGCATCTTCCGCCTCCTCTGTTTGTTGGGATGCGTGCATGAGACCGGCGGGGCCGCCGGTTCCTTTGGGGTCGTCAGCCGATTTTTTCCGCGCCCGCGTCGAAGGCGGCCATGGCGGCGGCAAGCGCGGCGGCCTTCGCCTCGGCGCGCGGGGGCGGCGGGGGGAGATCCTTCAGGGCGTTGAGCTTGTCCTCGGTCATGGGTTCAAACCGCTGTCTGTAATTGGGTCTTGAGGCGCTTCTTCGCCTCATGCAGATGCCAGGAGACCGTCTTCTCCCGGCAGCCCATGATGCCGGCCGCCTCCGCGTGGCTGAGGTCTTCGCCATAGACCAGGAGCACGGCGTCGCGCTGCTGATCGGGGAGCGCGCGCACCGCCTCCCATAACTCCGCTCCGATGACCTCATCCTCCGGCGAGGGCGCGCGTTCAGGCCCGGCATCAGCCAGCGCCATCATCCGTGACGGCTCCAGCACCGTCGTCCTGTTCGCCGCACGCAACCGGTCGGTCGCCGTGGTGACGGTGATGCGCCAGATCCAGGTCGAGAACGCCGCATCGCCACGAAAGCTCCGGATCGCCGTGGCCAGCTTGACGCAGACATCTTGTGCGATGTCCTCCGCCTGCGCACGCGTGCCGCAGATTCGCCAGGCGAGCCGGTATATGCGGTCGTAATGGCGCTCGATCAGCGCCGCGAAGGACGCCCGGCACCCGCCCGCCGCCTTTTCCGCCAGCGCCTGATCGTTCATCCGCCCACCAGCATCATGCCCCGGCCCACACCTTTATTAGGCATGAGACGCGGCAGCGCGCAATTTCCTTGGGTGTCCGGTGAAAATTTTTAGCGCATGCGTCCGGCGCTGGCGCGCTGGACGTGATCAGCGGATTTCCGAGTGGCCGGCGATTGGGTGACGTGCCGCCGCTTACTCGCGGGCGGAGGACTGGTCCACAAAAGCCTCGATGAAGGTCAGCGTCTCCGCGGAATCGCCGATCAGCGCCGCAATGAAACCCGCGAACACGAACATACCGGCCTGATCCCAGCGGGTGAACCCGCCGACATCCCGTCTCTCTGATCTGAACCATGAATAGGCGGCAATGGCGCACCCGCTCAGGACGAGAATAACGCTGGCCACCGGAAGCACGACCGGCAGCGGCGCGAAGGACGCCGCGGCCAGCGCACCCGCGAGGAGGCAGGCGGTCAGCCAGGGCCGCCTCGCGCTGCGCAGCACTTCATGATCCAGTACGGAACTGCGGGCTCTCTCGGAGACTTCGCGCATCGCCCTATCCTTCTAAAGCATGCGAGCCAGAACATCGGCGATGGCGGCCAGCCCGCCCTGCGCCTCGACATAGCCCTGTAATTCGAGGGCGCCGCGATAGATCATGTCGAGCGACACGAACAGAATGATCGCCAGACCGATCCAGGTGATCCAATGGTAGCGGCCGAGGAGCCGCGCGATGTAATTGGCGGCGATAGCCATCAGCACGATCGACAGCAGCAGACCGACGACAAGCACCCAGATGTGTCCCTGAGCCGCGCCGGCGACGGCGAGCACGTTGTCGAGAGACATGGAAAGATCGGCGATCAGGATCTGGACGATGGCCGACCAGAAAGACATAGGCCGCGCAACCTCGGGCGCCGCGGCGGCGCCGACGGAATGGGGCCGCTGCGCTTCCGAACTCATCAAGCGCGCCGCTGCGGATTTCGCGGTACATCTTCCAGCAGACCCAGAGCAGCAGGATACCGCCGGCCAGGGTCAAACCGATGATGGCGAGCAGTTGCGTCGCGATGGCCGCGAAAAGGATACGCAGGCCGACCGCGCCGGCAAGGCCCCAGAAGATGACCCGCCCACGAATTTCGGGCGCTACGCGGGACGCGGCAAGCCCGACGACGATCGCGTTATCGCCAGCCAGCACGACGTCGATGACAATGATCTGCATCAGCGCAACGAGCTGCGGGTAAAGGTCTTCCATGCGCTCTCAATTCAGTTTTCGAGAGTAGGCTGGCTTCGAACCGGCCGGTCTCTGCGTTGCTAGAAGCTGGTATGCCAGCCTATTAAAGGTAGTGCATCGAAGGGGGAGAGACTGTAGGCAGATGTACCCGCGTAGTGAGGGCTGGAAAAACGCCACCTTTGGAGCAGTTAAGACAAGTATCTGGGTAATTATACCCAGATACAGCCTCTTGGCCCTGAGCCACCGGATACCCAAATCGTAGCTACAGGACGCGGATCGACGTTGGATTGATGCAATATCTCTTCCCCATACCGCTGGCGCAAACCGGCGCCGCGGAGGCGCAAGGCCGTCTCCTGGCCGGGGCTCATGCGTTTGTGCCGTCGCCCTGGGGGAGAGGCGCAAGCCTCTACGTCTATCTGTCCGTTTACCTGGCGCTCGAATGGGCCAGCCAGTTCCACGCTTTCGAATTTCGCGATATCGCGCTGTGGAATCCATCGCCAGCCGCCAGCCTGGTCCTGCTGCTCACTCGAGGGCTTTCCCACGCTCCGCTGCTCTTCGTGGCGGGGCTGCTCTCGAGCGTTTACATCCATGGCGACCCGCACAGCTTCCTCGGCACGATTGCATCCAGCACGCTTCTCGCCGCCGGTTATACGGCGCTGGCCGTGGGCTTGCGGAAGGCCGGATTTCAGCTTGGCCGCGGGGCTTTGCGTGACGTGGTGAGCCTGCTGCTGCTGGGACCTGCGGGCACGCTTTTCACCGCGAGTCTCGCCTGCGGCGCGTTGCTGCTCACCGGCGATATCCCGCAAGACCGGCTTTTCACGGCGATCACGCATTTCTGGGTCGGCGACATGCTCGGGATCATCGTCGTCATGCCGGCTGTGTCCGCCGCGTTGCTGCTCAGGCACCATATCGCGGAACGCCTGCAGGGCTCGCTCTATCTCGACATCGCGGTGCTCGCGGCGGGGCTGGCGCTGGCCTTATGGTGCATGTTCGGCCTGCCGCGTACCGACGACCATCAGTTTTTCTATCTGCTTTTCCTGCCCGTCATCTGGGTCGCGGTACGAAACGGGTTTTTCGGCGCGGCGCTCGCGATGCTTCTCACGCAGATATCGCTGCTGATCGTCACCGAGAGCGCGAATACCGCTGTGAGCGAGTTCATCGGACTGCAGATGCTGATGCTGACCCTCGCCGCGACCGGCCTTCTGCTCGGCGCCTCCGTAACCGAGCTTCAGCAAGCCGAGGAGCGCGCCAAGGCCCAGCAAGCCGAACTGGGGCGCATGGCGCGGAACACGGCGGCCGGCGCTATGGGCGTTGCGCTCGCGCATCAGATCAGCCAGCCGCTCTCGACCGTCGCCACCCATATTCACGTTGCGCTTCGCCAGGCGGCGACGGAGGACGGCCCGTCACGCGAGATCGTGGATAGCCTGACGATCGCCAGGGATGAAATGCGCCGCGCCCAGGATGTGCTCGGCCGGCTGCGGGAGTTCATTTCCGAGGGCAAGAGCGAGACCGTCCTGACCGATCTGTCCGCGCTCGTGATGAAGCTTGGCGACATTCTGCGCATGGAGGCGCGCGGCCGGCAGGTCCGGATCGCCTTCGATCTTGCAGGCGTGCCTGCGGTTACAGCCGACGGCATCCAGATCGAGCAGGTGGTGCTCAATCTGGTCACCAATGCTGTGGACGCGGCGTCGGAGCGTGATGACAAGCGGGGCAAGGTGCTGGTTGCAACCGCGCCGGGGGACCGGACCGTGCGTATCATCGTCGAAGACAATGGAGCGGGCATAGCGGCGGAGATAGCCGAACGGCTTTACGAGCCTTTCATATCGACCAAGGAGAGCGGCATGGGGCTAGGCCTGGCGCTGAGTCGTCAAATCGTCACCGTGCATGAAGGCCGGATGTGGTGGGAACCTGCGAGCCCCGAGGGAACGCGTTTCATTGTCGAACTGCCGGCACGGAGCGAGGCTTGACATGGTTGCGGCACCACCCGTCTATGTGATCGACGATGATGCGGGCGTGCGTGAGGCACTGACGCTGCTTCTCGCCAAGTCCGGCATCCCGAGCCAACCCTTCGAAGCCGCCGAAACCTTTCTTGCCGCGCTGCCGGACGGACGGCCGGTCTGCGGGCTCGTCGATGTGTGCCTGCCCGAGATGAGCGGGTTGCAACTGCTGAAGGAATTGAAGCGGCGCAATAATGAGAGCGCGCTGATCATGATCAGCGGACATGGCAATGTGCCGATGGCTGTGGAGGCCATGAAAGGCGGCGCGGTCCATTTCATCGAAAAGCCCTTCGACCCGGAAATCCTGCTCGAACTGGTCGAGGAAGCCCGCCGGCGTTTTGTGGAGCGCGACGACGACAGGACGAGGACCCGCCTTGCCCACGAACTCTACGGCACGCTGACCGGGCGCGAGCGTGAGGTCATGGCCCTGCTGATCGAGGGGCTGCCGAATAAGCTCGTCGCCGCGCGCCTGGAGATCAGCACGCGGACGGCGGAGCACCACCGCGCCGCGGTCATGCGCAAGATGAATGCCCGCACGCTCTCGCATCTGTTTCGGATGGCGACGCTCTTGGCGACTGACGGCGGCATGCCGGGGATGCGCAGGGAAGACGGCCGGTAGGCAAAGGACGGGGACCGCAATCCGCCCCCTTCCAATTCGCATCACATGAGGCGAGCTGCCGCCGCGGGGCATCGTGGGCGGCGGGAGACTGAAGCAACCCAAAAGTGAACCTTGCGTTGTGAATTCGCCGTCAAGCTGGCGGAACCTCACCATGCTTCCTTAAGCGACAAACCGAATAATATGGCGCGAAAGGGATGCTGATGTGGCTTGCCAAGATCTTAAATGATCCGTTGATCGACGAAGCAGCGATTAACGTGCATCGCACTGCTCCGTTGAGATTCGGCTCCTTTATCGTGGCAGCTCCACTGATGATCCCATCGCTCGGCGTCGCAACATCCCTGCGATTGGCGATCATCATATTAGGCTCCGAGATCTTGTCCCGCTTGACAACCTCGCAATTCATGCGCGGCAGCCTCGCGACCAATCGGATGCGACAGCAATTCGTATTGATCATTGCGATCATGGTCTGCGCCTGGCTGAATCTGAGCGTGACCTGCTGGCTGTCGGGCAATCCCTATTTGCAGCTCGCCGCCGTCGCCACCTGGAGCGCGCAATTTCACTTTGTCATCAATTTCTTACATTCCTCTCTGGCAACGCTCATTGCCGGGATCGTGCCACTCGCCCTCGTCACCTTCATCCTGCCTTTGGCGGCAAGACTGGGCGACACGATCACGACCGCCTTCGCAACCGCCGCTATGCTGCTTAGTTCTCTTTACGCGATAGAGGGAGCGAGACTTGCTTACCAAAAACGCATGCAGCTCCTGAGGACCACCAAGGAACTCGAAGAAAAGAGAGTTGCTGCCGAGGCCGCCAACCATTCGAAATCGGCATTTCTGGCTGCGATGAGCCACGAGATCAGAACGCCGCTGAATGGCGTCCTGGGCATGGCCCAATCGCTTCAGTCGGATGCGTTGACCGAGGAACAAGAGGAGAAAGTGAACCTCATCCTCGACAGCGGCCAAATGCTGATGACGCTGCTGAACGACGTTCTCGATATATCGAAAATTGAAGCAGGAAAGCTGGAAATTGTCCCGGCAACGGTCGATCTGCGCTATTTGGTTTCAAGAGTGTACAAGCTGTTCCTGCCGATTGCGGAAGAAAAAGGCATTGGGTTTACTTTCCATTTCGAAGACGCCGTGCCTCAATATGTCTCTTGCGATCCGGTCCGGGTGCGCCAGTGCCTTGCCAACCTCGTCTCGAACGCCATCAAATTCACCGAAGCTGGAGACGTGAGCCTGAGAGTGTCGAGCGAAGCCGCCGGGCAGGATGAGGTCAGAATCGCCGTTTCCGTCTGCGACACCGGGATCGGCATGTCCGAGAAAAACCGCGCCGGCCTGTTCACGGAATTCACGCAAGGGGACGAGTCGACAGCGCGCCGGTTTGGCGGAACCGGTCTCGGACTCGCCATTGCGCGCAGGCTCGCGCGGCTCATGCAGGGCGACATTACGGTGGAAAGCGAGTTTGCGAAGGGCTCGACGTTCCATCTCACATTCCTCGCCCCCATTGTGCAGCAGCATGCCGAAATCGATCCGGGAAAAGGAGAAATTGCCAGGAGCGTCAACGATCTATTCGGCAAGCGCGTTCTCGTCGCCGACGACAATTCCATCAATCGCAAGGTGATCAGCATGCTGCTGAAGCATGTTGAAATCGAAATCACCGAGGCGGAAAATGGGGAAGCCGCGCTCGACTGTCTGCGCACTCGGCACTTCGATGTTCTGCTCCTGGATATGCATATGCCGGTCCTGAACGGCGAGGAGACGATCAAACGCCTCCGGTCCGGCAATGATGCATGGCGCCGATTGCCCGTCATTGCGATTACGGCGGACGTGATGGGAGGAGATCGGTCCTACTATCAGGCAATGGGCATGAGTGGATTGGTAACGAAGCCCATCGCGCGCGACGATCTCCTCTCGGAAATCTACCGGGTCCTGGACGAGGCGGCCGCGCCCCTCAGCACGGCGGCCGAATAGCTCTCGCCAATTGGTCCCCAAAGAAAAGGGCGGGATCGCTCCCGCCCTCATGATTAGTGCATCGGACCGAAAAGTGTACGCACTTTTCGGACAAATCCGATGCATAAACAAAGACCTAGAGCGCAGCTCCGCGTTCAGCGGAGCGTCCGGCGCTCTAGTGCGACATCCGCTCAGGCGAGTTGATCGCCGATCGGCAGTTGCCGGATGCGTTTTCCGGTCGCCGCGAAGATTGCGTTGCACAGTGCGGGCGCGAAGGGCGGCACGCCCGGCTCGCCGACGCCCGAAGGAGGCACATCGATCGAATTCTCGACGATATGCACATTGGTCTGGGCCGGCAACTCGTTGATGCGCAGGAGCTGGAAGTCATTGAAATTGCTCTGCTCCACCGCACCGTTCTTGAGGGTGATCTCGCCATATTTGGCGAGCGTCATGCCCATCACCGCAGCGCCCTCGATCTGCGAGCGCGTACGCTCCGGATTGACGCAGAAGCCGCAATCGATGGCGGTATCGACGCGCGGCACGGTGATCTGCCCCTTGTCGTCTACCTTCACATGCACGACCGTCGCGATATAGCTGACGAAGGAGCGATGCGCGGCAATGCCGAGCCCTTCGCCTTTCGGCAGCGTCTTGCCCCATCCGGCTTTCTCGGCGGCCAGTTCCGCGACCCGGCGCAGACGGCCGGTATCGATCGGATAGGTTTCGAACGGCTCGCCATAGTCCCAGAGTTCCGTGGTCACGGATTTGCGCGGGATCGACGATCCGGTCCGGCCCGATCAATTCCAGCAGGAATTCCTTCGGATCGCGGCCCAGTTCCGCCGCCAGTTCGCTGACGAAGGATTGCGTCGCCCAGGCGTGCGCCACGTTGTTCACCGACCGGAACCAGCCGATGCGGACATGGCTCTGCGCTTCGCCGCTTTCCATGCGGATATTCGGCACATTGAACGGCGCATCGACGAAGCCCATCCCCAGCTCGATGGCGCTGGGAGCTTTCGGGTCCGGCATGAACAGCGCCATGAAGCTTGGCGCAGCGCTGCGGTGGCGCCAGGCCACGACCTTCTTATTCGCGTCGAGACCCGCCTCGAAGCGCTCCGCCGTAACGGTATGGTAGTAGCCGTGGTGGATGTCGTCTTCACGCGTCCAGACGACCTTGACCGCCGCACCGTCCAGCGCTTTGGACAGCAAGGCCGCCTCGATCGCATAGTCGCATTTCGACTTGCGGCCGAAACCGCCGCCGAGCAGCGTTTCGTGCACGGTGACTTCCGCTACGTTCACGCCAAGCGCCGCGGCGATGTCGTCACGGGCGCCGCCCGGACTTTGCAGCGGAGCCCAGATCTCCCACTTGCCGCCCTGCCGGCGCGCGGTTGCGGCGGGTGGCTCCATCGTCGCGTGAGCAAGATGGGGCGAGTAGTAATTTGCGGTGA
This sequence comes from uncultured Alphaproteobacteria bacterium, assembly GCA_963842775.1. Taxonomy (GTDB): domain Bacteria; phylum Pseudomonadota; class Alphaproteobacteria; order Rhizobiales; family Rhodomicrobiaceae; genus R-RK-3. The sequence goes on from CAWJHQ010000006.1 coordinate 268,566, forward strand.
TGACCTTCGCCGCCGATGCAAGCGCAGCCTCGGCATCGCCCTCATTGCGCTCGATCTTGCCGGGCTTCTTCACCGCCTCTTCGAGCTGCGCCCGATAGTCCTTGGAATTATGGGTTCCATGCTCCCCGTCATTCCAGGTGATCTTCAGCGCGTCGCGCCCCTTCAATGCCGCCCAGGTATTTTTCGCGACGACGGCGACACCGCCGAGCGGCGCGAATTTGCCGGGCATGCCCGTCCCAGGGATCTGGACGATCTTCTCCACGCCGGGCACTTTTTCCGCCGCGCTCGAGTCGAGCGTGGCCACTTTGCCGCCCACCACCGGCGGCCTCGCGATCACCGCGAATTTCAGGTCGGGCAACATGACGTCCTGCCCGTAAATCGCCTTGCCCGTCGTGATGTCGACGAGATCGGTAAAGCGGACATTGCCCTTGCCCATATAGCGGAAGGCGCTTTGCTCCTTCAGCTTGACCTTGTCGGCATCGGGCACCGGCAGGGCCGCGGCGTCCTTCGCCAGATCGCCATAGCCGAACTTTCGCCCTGTGGGCTTGTGCACGACTTCGTGGAGCTTGGCCTCAACTTCGGAGACCGGCACGCCCCATTTTGTGGCGGCGGCGCTCTCCAGCATCATGCGGGCGGACGCGCCGCATTGGCGCATCGGCTGGATGAAATGGCGGGTCGAGCGTGAGCCGTCCGTATCCTGATTGCCGTAGATCTTCTCGTCGCCCGGCGCCTGTACGATCCGCACGCGCGCCCAGTCGGCTTCAAGCTCGTCGGCGATCATCATCGGCAGAGTGGTGCGGGCCGCTCCGGTCCCCATTTCCGCGCGGGCCGCGACGATCTTGACGATCCCATCCGCATCGATGGAGACGAAGATTTTCGGATCGCTGACGACGCCATTGGGCATGGCGCTCGCTCCGGTCGGATAGGGAGCGGCGAGGGCCGACCTGACACCTGGTATCTGCACGGCGAGAACGAAGGCTCCGCCGGCGGCAACACCCTTGAGCAGGTCACGACGGCTCACATTGGCAATCTGAATTTTGCTATGCGTGTCGAGTTTGGTCATGATCAGGCTCCCGTGGCAGCGGCGCGCACGGCCGCGTGGATGCGCTGATAGCAGCCGCAACGGCAGAGATTGCCGGACATGGCGGTGGTGATTTCAGCATCGGTCGGCGAGGGTTTTTCCTTCAGCAGCGCGGCGGCCTGCATGATCTGGCCGGTCTGGCAATAGCCGCATTGCGGCACGCTGAGTTCTTGCCACGCAAGCTGCACCCGGTGCTGGTTCTTGGGATCCAGCCCTTCGATCGTGGTGACCGTTTTGCCGTCCGCATCGGAAACCGCCACGGTGCAGGCGCGCACCGCTTCTCCGTCGAGATGGACCGTGCATGCGCCGCAAAGGCCTACGCCGCACCCGAATTTGGTGCCGGTCAAAGACAGTTCGTCGCGCAGATACCAGAGCAGCGGCATCGACGTATCGCCGTCATAGGTCCGCTGCTCACCGTTTATCGTGAGTTTTGCCATCAGTTCCTCCCAAGATGCGATCCCATGGGTTTGGATCGCTATTATCTGCGCTGGCCTCGGCTAAGAGCGCCGTGCACTCCCGGCGAAATTGACAAAGAAAATGTCAGTAGAGCTTCGCTTTTTGAGCCTTGACAGCTTACGCCCGAAGGGGATTTGGCGCAAGAATGCGGAAAAAACGCTTAAAAACCAAATTCATACAAAGGGTTGCATCTATATTCTTCGGGCCGTGCACGATGGACTATTGCGCGGCGCGGATCACTTCGCTCCGGCGCCCGAATGCAAAGGCGAGCAGTTGTGCCCCGGCGGCACATTCAATCCCGTTTTGCGCCCATGCGTCAGATCCATTTTCGCTTTATATCATTTGCATTGGATCTAGCGCTCTATCCTTACGGAATTGGAACGGCGCGCCGATCATTCTTCCCGGCACATCCGGTGCGGCGAATCGAAGGTGCGTCGGCGAGCCGCCGGCTGGTCATTTCGAGGAGAAGACATGCGGTCGATATTGGTTTTGACGCTGCTGCCGGTGTGGATTGGCGCCGCCGCGGCCGATCCGCTCATCCTGGCCGAAACGCCCTTGGGCTCCGATCGGTGCACGGTTATCGCCACCGCCAAGACCGACGATGCCGGCGAGCCGCTGAAGGAAAGCGACTGGTACGCTTCGGATTGGCGATGCAGCGGCTATGAGGGCCGATTTGTCTATCTCGCCTATGGCGACGAGCGCGAAGGATTGGCGTTCGGCTCCGAGCAATCCGCTACGACGGATTATATGTGGCATCATCGTTTCGGCGCCTGGGGACCGTCCATCGAATGGCGCGGCGCGCAAGGCCAAGCCCCGCTTGCCGCCATCGCGCGCTATTCCTGGAACATCCAGCTGGGCACCGAGAACGAGCCCCCGGACATCGGCGCCGATCTCGCGGTCATCAGCGTGGGCCGTGGCCGCGACGATACGTGCATCATCGCCTGGGTGGATACTGTCGCCAATCCGGACGCGGTCGAACTCGCCCGCAAGCGCGCCGACGAGGCACTGTCCGGCAATTCCTGCAAAGCCGACAGACAGCCGGAACGCCTCGGCAAGTTCAGCCGGAGGCCGGTGGAATAAGCCTTACCGCGCCCTGGCGGAGCGCCGGGATATGGTCTCATCGGTTGCGAACAGATCGGCCACCCAGTCGACGAAAACGCGTAAGCGGTTACTCAGATGCGTATTGGGCGGATAGACGACGTAAAGCGGCAGACCGTCCGTTCCCCACTCCGTCAGCACGGGCTGCAGCGCCCCGGCGGCCATCTCACGCTGAAGCATGAATGTCGGCGCCTGCACCACGCCGAGCCCGGCGAGGCCCGCCGCGACATAGGCGTTGCCGTCATTGACGGCGACCAGCGATCGGCCGGCAAACTCCAACCGTTCGCCGCGCAGGCTGAAGGTTAGCGGATAGGGCCGACCGGTCCGTGTGCTGAAATAGCCGACGACGAAATGGGTCGTCTCCAGATCGCGCGGATGGCGCGGTTCGCCGCGGCGCTCGATATAGTCAGGCGAGGCGCAGGTGGCGAATTCAAGTTCCGCGATCCGGCGGGCGATGAGCGACTGATCGGTCAGCGGACCGGCGCGTATCACGCAGTCGACATTCTCGGCGATCATATCCACCGGCCGGTCGGTAACGCCGAGGTCGATATGGATGTCGGGATAGCGTTTGTGAAATCCGTGCAGCGCCGGAAGGATACAAAGCCGGGCAATCGCGGCGCTGACATCGACGCGCAGCCTGCCGGACGGAGAGCTCTGCGATTGCGTCATGCTGCCGTCCAGTTCGTCGAGATCGGCGAGCAGACGCATGGCCCGCTCATAATAGGCGGCACCGTCCGGCGTCACGTTCACGCGGCGCGTCGTGCGATGCAGAAGCTGAGTGCGCAGATGGGCTTCCAACCCCTGAACGAGCTTGGTCAGGGTCGCTTTCGGCATGTCGAGCACATCCGCGGCTCGGGTGAACGAGCCGACCTCGACGACGCGCGCGAAGGCACGCATGGCCGCCAGTTGATCCATGATACTATTCCATTCAGGGCGAGGCAAACATGAGGCCGCCATTGTTCACATGAAGGAACAATGAAGGCATAAATCGCATGTTTATTCCCGTTACCGCACAGACTACGTTGTATTGCAACGCAGCACAGGGCTGCAACGATTTTTTACGGGTCTGATGGCCCGCGCCCGGAGAGGGCACACCGATGACGGTAACAACAAGGGACGAAACACTGATACTTGGTGCGGATCAGCTCGGTATCCGCGTCTATGCGGGACGGCCTGTACTGCTGGATACGCCGCTGATTCTGCATCTGCACGCCGGAGCCTTCGTGCACGGGTCGCTGGACACCGGACGGACGGTTTCGACATTGCTGGCCGAGTCCGGCGCGATCGTCATGTCGGCCGACTATCCGCTGGCGCCGCAATCCGTCTTCCCGCAAACGCTGCAAATGCTGTTCCAGGCGCTCACCCTCATGTGGCAGAAGCGCGGCAAATGGGCGGGCCGGAAATCACAGGTTTATGTCGCGGGCGAAGAGGCGGGCGGCAATCTCGCGGCCGGGCTTGCCCTGATGGTACGGGATCAGCGTTCGCCGGCATTGGCGGGGCAGATTCTGCTGTCGCCGATGCTGGATGCATGCCTGGCGACGGAATCGGTTCGCCTGGCGGAAGCTGGGCCGGTCGGCTGCAAATGGGCGGATGGCTGGCATCAATATCTCGGCACCGCGGACAAGGCCTGCCATCCCTATGCGGCGCCGCTGGGGTCTTCGCGCCTTGGTGGTCTCGCGCCGGCTCTGATCGTGACGGCCGAGGATGATCCGATGCGGGAGAAATCCTCGCCTATGCCAAGCGCCTGCGGCCTCAGCCGTCAAGGTGCAGGAGCATGTGCTTGCATCTCCGACAGACTGGCCCTGCGCGCTGGCCGAGGCGGACGCCTGAACTCCGGTTGGGCCGGAAACCCTCCGTGAGCGTTTCACCGAATTTCTTGCCGGGACGGCATCGCTTCTGTGTCCGGCTTCTTCACCTAGCCCCATGAAGGCCTGACAGACTTAGGAGTATCCCATGACGATCCAAAGCTTACGCAGCTCCCTTCGGGGGGCAGGCTCCCTATTGTGTCCAGTGTCCTCGGCATCGCGCTCGCCCTGGCGGTGCCGGCGGGGACCGCAATCGCGGCCGACGCTCCCGCTGCGACACAGGCGCCGCCTGTGTCCGTCGCCAAGGTGGAACAGCGCGACGCAATGATCTGGAACGAGTTTTCCGGACGCCTTGAGGCCGTCGAGCGGGTGGACATCCGCTCGCGCGTTGCGGGCGCCGTCCAAGCGGTGCATTTCCGCGAAGGCTCGCTGGTGAAGGCGGGCGATCTTCTGATCACCATCGATCCCGCGCCATATGCGGCAGAGGTGGAGAGGCTCAAGGCACAGGTCGCCGCCGCGGAAGCCCGCGTCGGCCTCACCAAGACGAGATCTTGACCGCGCGCGGCAACTGGCCAACTCGCCTGCACTTTCGCAGCGCGATCTCGATCAGCGGCTGAATGCGTCCCGCGAGGCCGAGGCCAATCTGGGATCGGCGCGCGCCGCACTCCAGTCGGCACAGCTCAACCTCGACTATACGCAGGTTCACGCGCCGGTCGCGGGGCGGGTCGGACGGCTGGAAATCACGGTCGGCAATCTCATCTCGGCCGGGCCTGGCGCTCCGGTCCTGACGAGCCTCGTCTCCATCAATCCGATCTATGCCAGCTTCAATGCAGACGAGCCCATCGTTGCGCGCGCCCTGAAGGCCCTCGGCCGGGAGGCCGCGGCGCAGATGCAGGTTGACGGCATTCCCGTCCGGATCGAAACGGGAGCCGACGCGGAGTTGAACGGCCGGTTGCAGCTCATCGACAATCAAGTGGATGCGGCAAGCGGCACGGTGCGGATGCGCGCGGTCTTCGACAATGAGGACGGCCATCTGATGCCGGGACAGTTCGTCCGGCTGAGCATGGGCGAGGCGAAGGCCAAACCCGCGCTGCTGATCAGCGAACGGGCGATCGGCACGGACCAGAGCAAGAAGTTCGTGCTGGTGGTCGATGAAGGCAACAAAGCCGACTACCGCGAAGTGACGCTCGGTGCGGTCTCCGACGGCATGCGTGTCGTGACAAGCGGCCTCAATGCGGGTGAACGCATCGTCGTCAACGGCTTGCAGCGCGTGCGGCCCGGTGCGGTCGTCGCTCCGCAAATGGTGTCGATGGACGGCAAACCCCTTTCCACAGCCGGCAACAACACGCAATCACCCACGGTCGCGCAGCGCTAGAGCGCGACCGTTTCTTTTGGGGGACGAGCAATGAACCTTTCCAAATTCTTCATCGACCGCCCGATCTTCGCGGGCGTGCTATCGGTGGTCATCTTCGTCGCGGGCCTGATCGCGCTCCGATCGATGCCGATCTCGGAATATCCCGAAGTCGCGCCGCCGCAGGTGCTGGTGCGCGCAACTATCCGGGCGCCAACCCGAAGGTCATCGCGGCGACGGTCGCGACCCCGATCGAGGAGGCGATCAACGGCGTCGAAGGCATGCTCTATATGAGCAGCCAGGCGACCACCGACGGCCTGATGACGCTCACCGTCACCTTCGCGCTTGGCACCGATGCCGACAAGGCGCAGCAGCTTGTGCAGAACCGCGTTTCGCAGGCGGAGCCGCGTTTGCCGGAAGAAGTGCGCCGCCTCGGCATCACCACGGTGAAAAGCTCGCCGAACTTCATCATGGTCGTGCATCTGGTCTCGCCGAACGACCGCTATGACATCACCTATCTGCGCAATTACGGTGTGCTGAACATCAAGGACCGCCTGGCGCGGGTGCCCGGCGTGGGGCAGGTCGACATCTTCGGCGCGGGCGACTATTCCATGCGCGTCTGGCTCGATCCGCAGAAGGTGGCGGAGCGCGGACTTTCCGCCAGCGATGTGGTGCGTGAAATCCGGGCGCAGAACGTGCAGGCGGCGGCCGGCGTCGTTGGCGCGTCGCCGACCTCCGCGGACGTCGATTTGCAGCTTTCCGTCAATGCGCAGGGCCGGCTGGAGACCGAGGAGGAATTCGGCGACATCATCGTCAAGACGGGCGAGAACGGCCAGGTCACGCGTCTTCGCGACATAGCCCGGATCGAACTCGGCGCCTCGGGATATTCGCTGCGTTCATTGCTGGACAATAAGCAAGCCGTCGGCATCGGCATCTTCCAGGCTCCCGGATCCAACGCGCTCGAAATCGCCGACAATGTGCGCGCCGCGATGACCGAGCTGAAGGCGAACATGCCGGAAGGCGTCGATTACGAGATCGTTTACGACACGACCCAGTTCGTGCGCGCCTCGATCGACGCCGTCATCCACACGCTGCTCGAAGCCGTGGCGCTGGTCGTGCTGGTGGTCATCGTGTTCCTGCAGACCTGGCGCGCCTCGATCATTCCACTGCTCGCCGTGCCGGTCTCGATCATCGGCACCTTCGCGGTGATGTATGTGGCCGGCTTTTCCATCAATGCGCTGACACTGTTCGGGCTGGTGCTGGCGATCGGCATCGTCGTCGACGACGCCATCGTCGTGGTGGAGAACGTCGAGCGCAATATCGAGAACGGCCTCACGCCGCGAGCCGCCGCGCACCAGGCCATGACGGAGGTGTCCGGCCCGATCATCGCCATCGCGCTGGTGCTGATCGCGGTGTTCGTACCGCTCGCCTTCATCACGGGACTGACAGGGCAATTCTACAAGCAGTTCGCGCTGACGATCGCCATCTCGACGGTGATATCGGCCATCAACTCGCTCACGCTGTCGCCAGCGCTGGCGGCGCTGCTGCTGAAGGGCCACGATGCGCCGAAAGACCGCCTGACCCGGATCATCGATGCGCTGTTCGGCTGGTTCTTCCGTGGCTTCAACTATGTGTTCAAGCGCGGCTCGGAGGGCTATGGCAGCAGCGTCCGGCGGATCATTCCGCGCCGCGTGGCCGTGCTGGCGGTCTACGCCTTGATGCTTGGAGCGACAGCGCTGCTGTTCCGCACCGTGCCCGGCGGTTTCGTGCCCGGACAGGACAAGCAGTATCTGGTCGGCTTCGCCCAGCTCCCGGACGGGGCAACCCTCGACCGGACCGAGGAGGTCATCCGGCGCATGAGCGAGGTCGCCATGAAACAGCCCGGCGTCGAGCACGCCGTCGCCTTTCCGGGGCTGTCCATCAACGGCTTCACCAACTCCTCGAATTCCGGCATCGTCTTTGCGACGCTGGCGCCGTTCGAAAAGCGCAAGACGCCTGAACTCTCCGGCAACGCCATCGCCATGGCGCTCAACCAGAAATATGCCGGGATCCAGGAGGCGTTCATCGCCATGTTCCCGCCGCCGCCCGTCCAGGGCCTGGGGCAGATCGGCGGCTTCAAGCTGGAAATCGAGGATCGGAACGGACAAGGCTATGAAGCGCTCGACGCGGCCAACAAGGCTTTCATGGCCAAGGCGATGCAGGCGCCGGAGCTGACGCAATTGTTCTCCAGCTTCCAGGTGAACGTACCGCAGCTCTATGCCGACATCGACCGCACCAAGGCCCGCCAGCTCGGCGTCGCGGTGACGGATGTGTTCGAGACGATGCAGATCTATCTCGGTTCACTTTACGCCAATGATTTCAACAAGTTCGGCCGCACTTATTCGGTGCGCGTGCAGGCGGATGCGCAATACCGGGCCAGGGCAGACGACATCAGCCAGCTCAAGGTCCGCTCGGCCTCGGGCCAGATGGTGCCGCTGGCGGCCGTGTTGAACGTGAAGCCGAGCGCCGGACCGGAGCGTGCCATGCGCTATAATGGCTTCCTCGCATCGGACGTAAACGGTGCGGCGGCTCCCGGCTTTTCCTCCGGCGAGGCCCAGGCGGTCGCCGCGCGTATCGCCGAGGAAACGCTGCCGAAGGGCTTCAGCTTCGAATGGACCGAGCTGACCTACCAGGAAATCCTGGCCGGAAACTCCGCAATCTGGGTGTTTCCGCTGGCTATTCTGCTCGTGTTTCTGGTGCTCGCCGCACAGTATGAAAGCCTCACCCTGCCGCTGTCGATCATCATGATCGTGCCGCTGGGCCTGCTTGCCGCGCTCTTCGGCGTGTGGCTCACCGGCTGGGACAACAACGTCTTCACCCAGATCGGCCTGACGGTGCTGGTCGGGCTTTCGGCGAAGAACGCGATCCTGATCGTCGAATTCGCCCGCGAGCTGGAATTTGCCGGGCGAACGCCCGTGCAGGCCGCCATCGAAGCCAGCCGCTTGCGGCTGCGGCCGATCCTGATGACCTCGCTCGCCTTCATCATGGGCGTGCTGCCGCTGGCGCTGTCGACCGGCGCGGGCGCGGAAATGCGCCAGGCGATGGGCGTGGCGGTGTTCTCGGGCATGATCGGGGTGACGGCGTTCGGCATCTTCTTCACGCCGGTGTTTTACGTGCTGCTGCGCCGGCTGACCGGCAACAGGGCGCTGGTCCAGCATGGCGAGGCATCGCACGAGCCCGCCCGGCTCGGGGCCGCATAGTCGCGGACGACAACGGGACGGGCCACTTCACAGGCTCGACCGCTGGTATCAACGACCTCGGCCGGGCCTGTTTCACGTTTGCAATTTGCGCCGTGAGGTCAATTCAACCTTATCCTTTCGGCCCTAATAATTGCTTCACGGCCGTTGGCGTCCGCAGCCCAGTATAGGCAGCATCGCTCCGAACCGAGGTGTGATGAAGATGTTCCAAAGAAGCTTTTCGCTCCGTTCCAAGATCATCTTGCTCGTCAGCGCGACCGCCTTTTGCACTGCTTTGATCATCGGCGGCCTCAATTATTACAGCATCAGCCAGGTCGCGATCGACAAAGCGATGGAAGAGCTTGCGGGCGAGAGCCGTCTGGCGGCTGTGAACGTCAAGGATGCCTTCGCGGATATGAAGGACGACGCCCACGCGGTTCGAGCGCACCACCGCAATTCTCGGCATCATCTACAGCAGCCGCAATGGAGGCGTCGACCCGAGCTACGGCATTCCCCTCACATATTGGCGCGAGCGGCTGGAACTGGACTTCGCGGCGACGATGAAGGCGCGGCCGTATTACCGCAAATCCGCTATATCGGGCTGGCCGACAATGGGCGGGAGATGGTCCGCGTGGACAGGAGGCGGGACGGCAAGATCGAGACTGTCGCGGCCGAAATCCTGCAAGAGAAAGGTGGCGAAGTTTATTTCCAGGAAGGAATAAATCTTCAGCAACGGCATCGTATATTATTCGCGCGTTACCTATAATCGGGAACACGGCCAAAGTCGACGCAAATTTAACCCAACCGTTCGTGTTGTTGTTCCGATGTTTCGACGATAAAGGTCGACCGCTCTGGAATGCTTGTTATCAACGCCGACTACGAAGCATTGCTTAACGATGCATTAAAAGACATGAAATCGACAATCTACTATATATATCGCAGATCATCATGGCAATTATATCCAACTCGAAGCGGGACGGAAAGGTCTCCCAGGCTTTCGGCAGCCGTAAATCGGTATTCCACTCCTCCGCATGCTTTCATTCGGGAATCCTTCGCCGCGAAAGAGGATGAGGGTCGCATTGCAGACGAGCGATTTCATCGGCTACCGGCATCGGATAGCAGATTGACCCGGTCCAATTCGGACGCCTGGATCGGCAGCGTTCGTCCTGGTTCCCAAGGCGGAGCTTCTTTGCCGAGCACCAATGTCATCCTCGACCAAAATCTGACGCATCGGGACGATTGCTTATCCTCGCGGCTTCGCTGGCGGCGGTTGCTCTCGGCCACAGTTTTACGAGGCCTCTCGCCCGGATGACCGCGCAGATCACGACGCTTGGCCGTGATGGAGGGATCGAGACGCTCGATCTTCCGGTGCATCTGCGCGACGAGGTCGGCGAACTGGCACGGGCGTTTCACGAACTGACGGACTGGCTCGTCATATCCGACGCGCATCGCAAGAAACTCTCGACACAGCTTGACGCCTTCATCGCCACCGCCGTGGATGGATTTGTCGTAATCGACGAGCAAGGCATCATCGAGCAAGTCAATCCCGCTCTGCTGACCCTGTTCGGCTATGAGCGCGACGAATTGCTGGGCAAGAATGTCGGCGTTCTCATGCCGGAGGCCATACGGCACAGGCATGACGAATTCCTTCAAGCCTATCAAGCGACCGGGGTGCGCAAATATCTCGGTACGATTCGAGATGAAGAAGCCAGGCACAAGGACGGCCACATTTTTTCGATCGCTCTTTCGTTCAGTGAACTGCATTTCGAGGACCGGCGCATCTTCACCGGCATCATCCGTGACATGACGGCTGTCCGGGATGCGCACCGCAAGATCGAGCACTATGCCACCGAACTGGAGCGCTCCAACCAGGAGCTGGACCAGTTCGCCTATGTCGCCTCGCATGATCTGAAGGCGCCCTTGCGGGTGATCAACAATGCCTCACGGTGGCTGGAGGAGGATCTCGGCGACAAGCTGACGGGGGATGACCGGGAGAACATGACGCTGCTGCGCAACCGCGTGAAGCGCATGGAAAAACTGCTGGACGACCTCCTGGAATATTCGCGGCTCGGGAAAGCCGAGGACGTCCGCTACAGCGGAAACCGTGGCCGGCAGCGTCATGATGGACGATCTGCTGCTGCTCCTCGCGCCGCCGCCCGGAATGAAGGTCCGGTTCGCGGACGCCTTCAAGACGATTTCCATCTACCGGATGCCGCTGCAGCAGGTGCTGTACAATTTGATCAATAACGCCATCAAGCACCACGATCGCGAAGAGGGAGAGATCGAGGTCGATGTCGCGCGGACCGAGGATGGTGTCCGCTTCTCGGTACGGGATGACGGGCCGGGAATTCCTGCCGAATTCCACGAGCGCATCTTCGAAATGTTCCACACGCTGAAGCCGCGCGATCAAGTGGAAGGCAGCGGCATGGGCCTGGCCGTGGTGAAGAAGACCGTCGAACGCTTCGGCGGCGTCATCACCGTGGCATCAGAAGGCGGGCGCGGCACCGAATTCAGTTTCACCTGGCCCATCGAGCGGCAATCGAGCGATCTTTCAGAAAAGGCGGCCTGACACATGCAAAGCCGGGAAGTCACGATACTGCTCGTCGACGATGACGATGGCGATGCGAAGATGGTGCGGCGCGCCTTTACGAAGGCCGGCATCGTCAATCCGCTGGTCAGGGCCGTGGACGGCATGCAAGCGCTCGAAATGCTGCGCGGCGAGCAGGGACAGGACAATCTCCGCCCCCCTTACATCCTGCTTGTCGACATCAATATGCCGCGTATGAACGGCCTCGACTTCGTCAGGGCCCTGCGCGCCGACCCGGCGCTGAAAAGCGCGGTCGCCTTCATCATGACGACCTCAAGACACGATGCCGATCGATGCGCCGCCTATGAGCTGAACGTCGCGGGTTACATCGTCAAGGAAAACGCGGGCGAAGATTTTCTCGACTTCGTGCAATTGATCGGCGGCTACGTCCGTATCGTGGAACTGCCTTAAGGAACATCCCTATGAGTAGCGCGCCCCTGAAGCTCCTGGTCGTGGACGATGACGAAGGCGACCGGAAACAGATCCTCCGCCTGGTCAAGCGGTCCGCCCTCAGTTGCGATTGCACCGAGGCGACAACGATGGGCGAGGCTCTGTCCATTTCCGAGGTGACACGGTTCGACTGCGTGATCGTCGACTATCATCTGCCCGGCCAAACCGGCCTGGAGGGTATTGCGACGATGCTCCGCCGCGATGCATTTCTCCCTGTGGTCCTGACCACCGGCCAGGGCAGCGAGCGGCTGGCCAGCGAGGCCATCAAGCTCGGCGCGATGGACTATATCAGTAAAGCCGATCTCAACGCCGATACGATCCAGCCGGTGCTGGAAGGCGTCATCGAGCAGGCCGAACAGAACCGTAAGGTCGCGGAGCAGCAGACCGCTCTCACGGTGTTTGCCAAGGTCCTGGTTCACGATTTGAAGGCGCCGCTCCAATCGGTCCTTGGGTTCGGCAAGCTCATCGAAACGTTCCTCGCCAGGCCCGATTTCGACAAGGAAAAGGTCATCAATCTCGCACGGCGCATCTCCGAGGGCGCCTCGCGCATGAATGCGCTGATCGACTCGCTCCATGCCTATACGGAAGCCGACGCGCGGCCGCGGATAGAGCGCGTGGCGCTCAGCCGGATCCTTTCCGATGTGCTGACCGATCTCGACGAGGTCATCCGCAAATCCGGGGCGCGGGTGAGCTACCAGGGCCTGCCGGATATCGACGCCGATCCGGCCCAGATCGGACAGCTTGTCCAGAATCTGATCGCCAACGGGATCAAATATTGCAAGGCCAGCACCCCGGAAGTCGTCGTCGATGCCGAGCCGCAGGAGGATGGCGGCTGGCGCATCGAGGTGCGCGACAACGGCATCGGCATCCCGATCAGAGCAGTGCAGCGCCATTTTCGAGCCCTTCCGGCGGCTTCACTCGCAAGGCGAATATGACGGCACCGGACTTGGTCTGGCCACCTGCAAGAAAATTGCCGGACAGCATGGCGGCACGATCTGGTGCCGATCCGAGGTCGGCAAGGGCACCAGCTTCTTCTTCACGCTTCCGGCGCAGAAATAAGAGCGCGTTCGGGTCTTGAACCGCGTGGCTTCGTGGTGGGCTTGCGCGGCATGATTGCATCCATGCGCGAAGATATGACAAATGGCTGAGAACCATCGGCCATGGAGCCTCGGCTTTGAGCAAGCGCAGGGAAAACGGCGATAATCGCCTCGACGACGCGGCGCGGGCCGGCTGGCTTTATTACATAGCCGGCAATACGCAGGACGAGATCGCCGCCAAGCTCGGCATTTCGCGGCAATCGGCGCAGCGTCTCGTGGCGCTGGCGGTGTCCGAAGGGCTGGTGAAGGTCCGGCTCGACCATCCGATCGCCAAATGTCTCGATCTCGCGGCCCGGCTGAAGGCGCGCTTCGCGCTCAGCCTGGTGGAGGTCGTGCCGACCGATCCGGCCTCCGGCTCGACCACGCTCGGCATCGCAAATGCCGCCGCGGCCGAGATCGAGCGGCGGCTGCGATCGCCGGAGCAGGCGATCATCGCCATCGGCACGGGCCGCACGCTGAAGGCCGCCATCGAGCTGCTGCCGCCGATCGATGCGCCGGATAAGAAGATCGTCTCGCTCACCGGCAATATCGCCCCGGACGGCTCGGCGGCGTTCTACAGCGTCATCTTCACCATGGCCGATGTGGTGAAGGCGCGGCATTTTCCGATGTCGCTGCCCGTGATCGCCTCGTCGGCCGAGGAGCGCGATCTGCTGCACAGCCAACCGATGATCCACGCGACGCTCGCCCTTGCAGCTCAGGCCGACATCGCCTTCGTCGGCGTCGGCGATCTCGGCGCGAATGCGCCGCTGCATGAGGACGGCTTCGTCACGCGCGCCGAGCTGACGGCGCTGCAGAAGGCGGGCGCGGTCGGCGAGATCACCGGCTGGGCCTTCGATGCCAAGGCCCGGCTGATTCCCGGTCTGACCAATGACCGCGTCGCCAGCGCGCCGATCCCTTCGACGGGCAAATGCCTCGTCGTCGCGATCGCGAAAGGTCCCGCGAAGCTTCCCGGCGTAAAGGCGGCGGTGACCCGCCTTCTCGTCAATGGGCTGATTACGGATGAGTGGACCGCCGAAAAATTACTGGCGGGCAACTAACCACCTGTTTCGATTGAATAAGCGACCTCCGACCGCGGTGCGGAGGAGGATTCCTTGTGCGCCGCAGCAACGAAACCGGCTTGACGAGCGCCCTTTCTTAGTGAGTAATTGCCCGAAACATAAGCAAATGCTCAAAAACGCTCAGGGAGGAATGCGCATGAATATCAGGCCCATGATCGTGGGCGCCTGCTCCATCCTGTTGATGGCGGGCCACGCGACTGCCCAGACCAAACTCACCATCGCCACCGTGAATAACGGCGACATGATCCGCATGCAGAAGCTGACGGATGATTTCACCGCGAAGAATCCCGGCCTCACGGTCGAATGGGTGACGATGGAGGAAAACGTCCTGCGCCAGAAGGTGACGACCGACATCGCCACCAAGGGCGGCCAGTACGACATCATGACTATCGGCACCTATGAAGTTCCGATCTGGGCGAAGCAGAAATGGCTGGTGCCGCTCGACAATCTCGGCGCCGACTACGATGTCGACGACCTGCTTCCCGCCATTCGCGGCGGCCTCTCCGCCGACGGCAAGCTCTATGCCGCGCCGTTCTACGGCGAAAGCTCGATGGTGATGTACCGCAAGGATCTGATGGAGAAGGCGGGGCTGAAAATGCCCGACGCGCCCACATGGGATTTCATCGCCGACGCGGCGCGCAAAATGACCGACAAGAAGGCCGAAGTCTACGGCATCTGCCTGCGCGGCAAGGCCGGCTGGGGCGAGAACATGGCGTTCCTTACCGCCACCGCCAACTCCTTCGGCGCGCGCTGGTTCGACGAGAAGTGGAAGCCGCAATTCGACCAGCCGGAATGGAAAGAGGTGCTCGATTTCTACATCAAGCTGATGAAGGATGCAGGCCCTCCCGGTGCGTCGTCCAACGGCTTCAACGAGAATCTGGCGCTGTTCCAGACCGGCAAATGCGGCATGTGGATCGATGCGACGGTCGCGGCCTCCTTCGTGAGCAACCCGAAGGAATCCAAGGTCGCGGACAAGGTCGGCTACGCGCTCGCGCCGGATAAGGGCCTCGGCAAGCGCGGCAACTGGCTGTGGGCGTGGTCGCTGGCGATCCCGGCGGGCTCGAAGAAGCAGGAAGCCGCCGAGAAGTTCATCGCCTGGGCGACGGGCAAGGGCTATGCCGAGCTGGTCGCGTCGAAAGAAGGCTGGGCGAACGTTCCTCCGGGCACGCGCAAGTCACTCTACGCCAACCCCAAATATCAGGAAGCCGCGCCCTTCGCCAAGATGACGCTGGACTCGATCAACGCCGCCGACCCGACCAAGCCGACGGTCAAGCCTGTGCCTTATACAGGCGTGCAGTTCGTCGCCATCCCTGAATTCCAGGGCATCGGTACTGCGGTCGGCCAGCAATTCTCGGCGGCGCTCGCCGGGACCACGACGGCGGACGCGGCGCTGAAGAACGCGCAAGCGCTGACCACGCGGGAAATGATGAAGGGCGGCTATATCAAATAGTTTCCTCCCGATGGGCCGCCCGACCCCAGTTTCTCCGGGCGGCCCGTCACACCCTTGATGTCATCCCCGCGAAGGCGGGGATCCAGTACTCCGCAGCAGTTGCATTTAAGGTAAAGCCAACGGCACACGTCGCCCTTTACTGGATCCCCGCCTTCGCGGGGATGACGAAGAGAAGGCGCCGCTCGTCCAGATTCTGAGCCCTCAAGCTGCGAGAGCCCTCATGGCGACGTTGCACAGCCAGTCCACCGCCCGCTTTATGATGTCGCCCGCCGTCATCCTGCTGTTCGCCTGGATGATCGTGCCCTTGGCGATGACGCTGTATTTCTCATTCCTCCGCTACAACCTGCTCATGCCCGGCATGGAAGAATGGGCGGGCCTGTTCAATTACCGCTTCTTCCTCACCGATCCGGCCTTCGGCGCGGCGCTGACCAACACGCTGCTGCTGGTCGGCGGCGTGCTGCTCATCACCGTCGGCGGCGGGCTGTTCCTGGCGCTGCTGCTCGATCAGCCCTTCTTCGGCCAGGGCATCGTCCGGCTTTTGGTGGTCGCGCCGTTCTTCGTCATGCCCACCGTCTCGGCGCTGGTGTGGAAGAACATGCTGATGCATCCGGTCAACGGGCTGTTTGCATGGCTGGCGCGCAGTGTCGGCATGGAGCCCGTCGACTGGCTGGCGCAGCTGCCGCTGTTCTCCATCATCCTGATCGTCGCCTGGCAATGGCTGCCCTTCGCGACGCTGATCCTGCTGACCGCGCTGCAATCGCTTGACGAAGAGCAGCAGGAGGCGGCCGAAATGGACGGCGCCAGCGCCTTGTCGCGGCTTTTCTACATCACCCTGCCGCATCTGGCGCGCGCCGATAACGGTGGTCATCCTGATCGAGACGATCTTCCTGCTCAGCGTGTTCGCGGAAATCCTCGTCACCACCTCGGGCGGTCCAGGCACGGCGAGCACCAACATCACCTATCTGATCTACACCCAGGCGCTCCTGCAATTCGACGTGGGCGGCGCGTCGGCGGGCGGCATCGTCGCGGTGGTCCTGGCCAATATCGTGGCGATATTCCTGGTCCGCATGATCGGCAAGAATCTGGAGGCCTGAGCGATGGCGCGCGCTGTCTCGACCAATCGCAAGCTGGTATTCACGGTCATCGGCTGGAGCATCGGCTTCGTGCTGTTCTTCCCGATCCTGTGGACCGTGCTGACCAGCTTCAAGACCGAGGGCGAGGCGATCGCGTCGCCGCCCAGCTTCCTGTTCTTCGACTGGACGACCGAGAATTACGCCGAGGTGCAGAGCCGCTCGGACTATTTCAAGCACTTCGCGAACTCGGTCATCATCTCCTTCGGATCGACGCTGATCGGCCTCGCTCATCGCCATTCCCGCCGCCTGGGCGATGGCCTTCTCGCCGACCAAGCGCACCAAGGACATCCTGATGTGGATGCTCTCCACCAAGATGCTGCCGGCGGTTGGCGTGCTGGTGCCGATCTATCTGATGTATCGCGATACCGGGCTGCTCGACACCCGGATCGGGCTGGTGATCATGCTCACCATGATCAACCTGCCGATCATCGTCTGGATGCTCTACACCTATTTCAAGGACATCCCGAACGACATTCTGGAAGCGGCGCGCATGGACGGAGCTTCGCTCGGCAAGGAGATCGTCTATGTCCTGATCCCCATGGCCATTCCGGGGATCGCTTCGACGCTCCTGCTCAACATCATCCTCGCCTGGAACGAGGCGTTCTGGACGCTCAATCTGACGGCGGCGAACGCGGCCCCGCTGACGGCGTTCATCGCCTCCTATTCCAGCCCGGAGGGGCTATTCTGGGCTAAGCTGTCGGCGGCCTCGACGCTTGCCATCGCGCCTATCCTGGTGATGGGCTGGTTTTCGCAGCGCCAGCTTGTGCGCGGGTTGACGTTCGGCGCGGTGAAATAGGAGAACATCATGGGAAGCATAAACCTCAGACAGGTCTCCAAGCATTTTGCCGGCCAATCGGTCATCAAGGATGTGGACCTCGACATCCGCGACGGCGAATTCGTCGTGTTCGTCGGGCCGTCGGGTTGCGGCAAGTCCACGCTGCTGCGGCTGATCGCGGGCCTCGAGGATGTCAGCGGCGGCATGATCACCATCGACGGCGTCGACATGACCGGCCAGCCGCCCGCCAAACGCGGCCTGTCCATGGTGTTCCAGTCCTATGCGCTCTATCCGCATATGAGCGTCTACGGCAACATCGCCTTCCCGCTGAAGATGGCGAGCGAAAGCAAAGAGAGTATCGAGCGCAAGGTGACGGACGCCGCGCGCATCCTGAACCTCACCGACTATCTCGACCGCAAGCCGCGCCAGCTTTCCGGCGGACAGCGCCAGCGCGTCGCCATCGGCCGGGCCATCGTGCGCGAGCCGAAGGCGTTCCTGTTCGACGAGCCGCTCTCCAATCTCGACGCCGCGCTGCGCGTGAATATGCGCCTGGAAATCAGCGAACTGCATCATCAGCTCAAGACGACCATGATCTACGTCACCCATGACCAGGTCGAGGCGATGACCATGGCGGACCGGATCGTCGTGCTCAATGCCGGCCGCATCGAGCAGGTCGGCTCGCCGCTGGAGCTTGTACCGGAAGCCGTCGAACCTGTTCGTCGCCGGCTTCATCGGCTCGCCGCGCATGAATTTCGTCAACGGCTCGGAGGCGGCAAAGCATGGGGCCAAGACGCTCGGCATCCGGCCGGAGCATCTGGCTTTGTCGACGGTCAGCGGCGCCTGGAAGGGCACGGTCGGCATCGCCGAACATCTCGGCTCGGACACTTTCCTGCACGTCCGCGCCGACGACATCGGCCAGATCACCGCCCGCGCCAATGGCGAGTTCGGATTGCATCATGGCGAGACGGTCTATCTGACGCCGCAGCCGGACAAGATCCACCGCTTCGGCGCCGGAGGAGAGGCGTTGTGACAGGACGGCTCGAAGGCAAATCGGCGCTTATCACGGGCGCCGCGCGTGGCATCGGCGCCGCCTTCGCCAAAGCCTACGCCGCCGAGGGCGCGCGTGTCGCCATCGCCGATCTCGACACGGCGCGCGCCCGGGAAACGGCGGCGCAAATCGGCCCGCAGGCCCATGCCGTCTATCTGGACGTCACGAATGAAGCCTCGATCAAGGAGGCCGTGCGGTCCGTCGACGAGCGCTTCGGCGGCATCGACATCCTCGTCAACAACGCCGCACTGTTCGACGCAGCCCCGATCGTCGAAATCACCCGCGAGAGCTACGACCGGCTGTTTGCCGTCAATGTCGCCGGCGTGCTGTTCACCATGCAGGCGGTGGCGCGCTCGATGATCGCGCGGGGACGGGGCGGCAAGATCATCAACATGGCGAGCCAGGCGGGCCGTCGCGGCGAGGCGCTGGTCGCGGTCTATTGCGCGACCAAGGCCGCCGTCATCAGCCTCACGCAATCGGCGGGCCTCAACCTCATCGCGCATGGCATCAATGTGAACGCCATCGCGCCCGGCGTCGTCGATGGCGAGCATTGGGAAGGCGTCGACGCGCTGTTTGCGAAATATGAGAACCGTCCGCTGGGCGAGAAGAAGCGCCTCGTCGGCGAGGCGGTGCCCTTCGGCCGGATGGGACGGGCGGAAGATCTGACCGGCATGGCGGTGTTCCTCGCCAGCGCCGAAAGCGATTACATCGTCGCGCAGACCTACAATGTCGACGGCGGCAATTGGATGAGCTGAAAGGCATGAGGATGTATCTGGAAAAGCTGAAACTGGACGGACGGGTTGCCGTCGTTACGGGCGGCGGCCAGGGGATTGGCGCGGCCTGCGCGCAGGCGCTCGGAGAGGCCGGCGCGAAGGTGATCGTCGCGGAATTGCTGCCGGAGCGCGTCACGGCGAGCGTCGCGGCGCTGAAGAAGCTCGGCATCGACGCGCATGGCGTGACGCTCGACGTGACGAAATCCGCCGACGTGGATAGCGTCGCCGCCATCGTCCTGCGCGATCATGGCCGCGTCGACATCCTCGTCAACAATGCCGGCGTGGCGAAAAGCGATGTCCGCGCCGAAGATACGAGCGACGAACATTGGCGCTTCCATATGGATGTGAATGTCGACGGGCTGTTCTGGTGCTGCCGCGCCTTCGGCAAGCAGATGCTGGCGCAGGGCAAGGGCTCCATCGTCAATATCGGCTCGATGTCCGGCTTCATCGTCAACAAGCCGCAGCCGCAGAGCTTCTACAACGCCTCCAAGGCCGCGGTGCATCATCTGACCCGGTCGCTCGCCGCCGAATGGGCCGCGCGAGGCGTGCGCGTCAACGCCGTCGCGCCGACCTATATCGAGACGCCGCTGACCTCCTTCGGCATTCAGGAAAATCCCGAAATGTACAAGACCTGGCTGGAGATGACGCCGATGGGCCGCGTCGGCCAGCCGGACGAAATCGCCTCGGTCGTGCATTTCCTCGCCTCCGACGCCGCCAGCCTGATGACGGGCGCCATCGTGCTGGCCGATGGCGGCTATTGCTGCTGGTGATGGCGCGCGGCGGGACATGTCGATGAGCGCTATCGGCGCGACCGCATCGCCGCCCGGACTCGTCATCTTCGACTGCGACGGCGTGCTCGTGGACAGCGAGCCGCTTTCGATGCGCGTGCTGCTGGGAACCATCGCCGAGGCGGGGGCGGTGATCGATGTCGCGCAAGGGTATGAGAGCTTCCTCGGCAAGAGCCTGGCGAGCGTCACGGAGATATTGCGCACCGATTACGGCGTCGATCTCGGCAGCCACGCCCTCGACCGCATGCGCGAGCGGCTCTACGCGCTGTTCCGCCGGGAATTGAAGCCGATTCCGGGAATCGCCGAAGCGCTCGCCGCCATGCCGGTCCCGTTCTGCGTCGCCTCCTCCAGCCAGCTCGAACGCATCCGCCTGTCGCTCGACGTGACGGGGCTGCGGCCGTATTTCGGCGACCATATTTTCAGTGCGTCGATGGTCGCGCATGGCAAGCCGGCTCCCGATCTCTTCCTCCACGCCGCGCAGGAGATGCGTATCGAGCCGGACCGTTGTATCGTAATCGAGGACAGCCCTGCGGGTGTCGATGCGGCGAAGCGCGCGCAGATGCGGGTCTTTGCGTTTACGGGAGGAAGTCACGCGCAATCATCGGCCCATCGCTGCGTGCTGGAGGCCTTGGAGCCGACCCTGGTCTTCGAGCACATGACGGCTCTGCCGGGGCTGATGCGTGACATGACGGAAACAAAAAGGGGTTCGTGATGCGAGACCTCGTTGTGGGCGTGGATGTCGGGACCGGGAGCGCACGCGCCGGTGTGCTCGATCGGACCGGGCGTTTGCTCGGGCGCGCGGAATTTCCGATCGATATGCACCAGCCGGAAACCAACCATGCCGAGCATGATTCCGAGCAGGTCTGGTCGGCGGTTTGCGCGGCGGTTCGCGGTGCGCTGGCGGCGGCCAATGCGGATGGCGCGCGCGTCGCGGGCATCAGCTTCGACGCCACCTGTTCGCTCGTCGTCCGCGACCGGGAGGGCGCGCCGCTCAGCGTCTCGCGGCAAAGCGACAATCGCTGGGACACGATCGTCTGGCTCGATCATCGCGCGCTCGCCGAGGCGGAGGAATGCACCGCAACCGGCCACCGCGTGCTCGAATTCATCGGCGGCGTCATGTCCCCGGAGATGGAAACGCCGAAGCTGATGTGGCTTCGCCGCAATCTCGCCGGATCGCTGGGAGAAAGCCGGTTATTTCTTCGATCTCGCCGATTTCCTGACCTGGAAGGCCTCCGGATCGCTGGCGCGTTCGCAATGCACGCTCACCTGCAAATGGGCTTATCTCGGCCATGCCGAGCCGGGCTGGCAGCAGGACTTTTTCGCCAGCGTCGGCATCCCGGATATGGTGGAGCGCGGCAAGCTGCCCGCGCGCGCCAGTCCCATCGGCGAAGATCTTGGGGCGCTGACGGCGCAGGCAGCGGAGCAGCTGGGGCTGACGACCCATGCACGCGTGGGCGCCGGGCTGATCGACGCTCATGCCGGGGCGCTGGGCGTGCTCGGCGCCTATGCGGGGGACGCCCAAGGCCTCGACCGGCATCTGGCGCTGATCGCGGGCACGTCGAGCTGCGTCATGGCGCTGTCGGCCGAAGCGCGTCCGACGCCGGGCGTCTGGGGTCCGTATTACGGTGCGGTGCTGCCGGATTGCTGGCTGAACGAGGGCGGCCAGTCCGCGACCGGCGCGCTGCTCGACCACATCATTCGCTGGCACGGCGCGGGCGGCAATCCGGACGCTGCGACGCATAAGCGGATCATCGACCGAGTCATGGAGCTGCGCCGGACCGAAGGGCTGAATCTCGGCAGCCGCCTGCATGTGCTTCCCGATTTCCACGGCAACCGCTCGCCGCTCGCCGACCCGCAAGCCGTCGGCGTGATCAGCGGCCTGACGCTGGACGCCTCCTTCGACAGCCTTTGCCGGCTCTATTGGCGCACCGCCGTCGGCATCGCGCTTGGCGTGCGGCATATTCTGGAGACGCTGAATGAGCGCGGCTACGGCATCGACACGCTGCATGTGACGGGCGGACACCTCAAGAACCCGCTGCTGATGGAGCTCTACGCCGACGCGGCCGGCTGCACGGTGATCGAACCCGCCGCCGACGATGCGGTGCTGCTCGGCACGGGCATGGTCGCCGCGACCGCCGCCGGCTTTTTCGGAACGCTCGGGGCTGCGGCGCAAGCCATGCAGCAGGGCGGGCGCTCGCGTCAGCCGAACCCGGCGGCCCGGACGCGCTTCGACCGCGACTATCGCATTTTCCTGGAAATGCACGAGCAACGGCGCAGACTTGATCAGCTTGGGCTTAGCGGGTAAGGCAGCGCTTGACGCATACATATCTGATTGGGGCCCGATATGTTTCTGATCTGCGGCGAGGCGCTTTTCGATCTTTTCCTCCGCCCATCGGCCACGGATGAGCTGTGTCTCGACGCGGTGCCGGGCGGCTCGCCTTTCAATGTCGCCCTGGGCCTGGCTCGGCTCGGGCAGAAGGCTGAGTTCTTCTCCGGCCTGTCCTCCGATCTCATGGGCAAGCGCCTTGCCGCCTTCATGGAAAAGGAGGGCGTAGGCTTTGCCCACGCTGTCCGCTCGACGAATCCGACGGCTCTCAGCATCGTCGCGCTCAACGCCGATGGCAGTGCCGACTACGCATTTTACCCGGATTTTCCCGCCTATCGCGCCATCAGGGAAGCCGATCTGCCCGAGTTGGGCCCCGAAACGCGGATCATCCACATGGGCTCGATCGCCACGGCCTTGGAGCCAGTCGGCTCGGCTCTCGCAGCCTTGGCGGAACGCGAATGCGGGCGGCGCCTGATCGCCTATGATCCCAATGTGCGGCCCAGCATAGAGCCCGATCTGGACGTCTGGCGTCGCGCATTCGAGCGGATCACCGCGTCGGCACATCTCACCAAAGTGAGCGCCGAGGATCTGGCGATGCTCTATCCCGGAGTTGGCCATGACGACATGGCGCGCCAGCTGCTGGAACGCGGGGTGCGGCTGGTCGTCATTACGCGAGGCAGCGAAGGGGCGAGTGGCTGGACGCGAAACAGCCAGGCCTTGTCGCTCCCGCGTCCCGTCCTCGTGGTGGATACGGTCGGCGCGGGAGACAGCTATCAGGCGGCGCTGCTGACGGGTCTTGCCGAGATGGGCTGTATCGATCCCGATGCGCTTGATGGGCTGCGCCCGGATGCGCTTGCCCGACTGCTCGAATTTGCGGGGCAGGCCGCGGCGCTGACATGCGGCAAACGAGGCGCCGATCTGCCGCTGCGCGCCAGCATCACGGCGACGCTCGTCTAAGTCATGCACCCGAAGGGCGCTATCTGCACGGGCGCGCGCGACCAGCTGCGCGATCGTCGTCTTTCCGGTTCCCGGCAGACCGCCAAAAACAATCAGCATCGCGCCTTGCTCCCATACGGCACCGCAACTATGTCATCGGGCGATGGTTTCAAATGATAGACTGCCTCCCCGATCGTTCGGAGACGTCCGACGCGCGGCCTCGCAGTCAAAACTCCCGGAGGTGCCCATGACACTCAAATCGATCAACCCGGCAACGGGGAAGCTTGTCGCCGAGTATGAGGAAATGTCTCCCGAGGAAACCTCTGCCGCCGTCGATGCGGCCCATCGCGCTTTCCTCGACTGGCGAGGGTTGAGTTTCGACGAACGCGCCAAGCCGATGCGCCGGGCCGGCCAGATATTGCGCGAACGGGCACGCGAATATGGGCGGCTGATGGCCGAGGAGATGGGCAAGCCCATCGCCGGCGGCATTGCCGAGGCGGAGAAATGCGCCGGAGCCTGCGAGTATTTCGCCGACAATGCCGCCGGTTTCCTGGCGCGCGAGCCCGTTTCGATCGACGGCGCCAAGAGCTTCGTCACCTTCCAGCCGCTCGGTGTCGTGCTGGCGGTGATGCCTTGGAATTTCCCGTTCTGGCAGGTTTTCCGCTTCGTCGCGCCGGGGCTGATGGCCGGTAATGCCGGGGTTCTCAAGCACGCGTCGAATGTGCCGGGTTGCGCCAAGGCCATCGAGGACCTGCTCCGCGAAGCCGGTTTCCCCAAGGATTTGTTCCGGACGCTGATGATCGGCAGCAAGGCCGTCGATGCCGTCATCGAGCATCCGAAGGTCCGCGCGGTGACGCTGACCGGCAGCGAGGCGGCGGGCCGCGCCGTGGCGCGCAAATCGGGCGAAATGCTGAAGAAAACCGTCCTGGAGCTGGGCGGCAGCGACCCTTACATCGTGCTGGACGATGCCGATGTGGACAAGGCGGCGGAGATCTGCACCAAGGCGCGGCTGGTGAATTCCGGCCAGAGCTGCATCGCGGGCAAGCGCTTCATCGTGGTCGAGCCGTTGCGGCAGCGTTTCGAGGCGCTGTTCGTCGAGAAGATGCGAGGCGCCAAGATGGGCGATCCGATGGATGCGGCGACCGAAGTCGGTCCGATGGCGCGCCACGATCTGCGCGACGACCTTCACGCCCAGGTCCAGGCGAGCATCGCCAAAGGCGCGCGCGTGCTTTGCGGCGCGGCGATCCCCGACGGCCCCGGCGCCTACTATCCGCCGACCGTGCTGACCGACGTGCGCAAGGGCATGCCCGCGCATGATGAGGAGCTGTTCGGCCCGGTCGCGGCGGTCATCGTTGCGAGGGATGAGGCGCACGCCGTCGAGATCGCCAATGACAGCGATTTCGGCCTCGGCGCGGGCGTCATCACCTCGGACCCGGCGCGCGGCGAGCGGCTGGCGGCGGAAGCCGTCGAAGCCGGGTCGGTGTTCGTCAACACCCAGGTCGCCTCGAATGTGAAGCTGCCCTTCGGCGGCATCAAGAATCAGCGGCTATGGCCGCGAGCTGTCCCACTATGGCATCAAGGAGTTCGTGAACATCAAGACGGTGTTCGTCGCGCAAGGGACATGATCCGCAAAAGTGGGAACCGGTTTTGCGATAAGATCATGCTCAAGCAAAAATTGAGCCGCATATTCGTCCGGTGACGACAGCAAAGGGGTGCCATGAACAAAGGCTCGGACATATTGGTGAAGGCGCTCGAAAATGAGGGCGTGGAATTCGTCTTCGGGCTGCCGGGCGAGGAAAACCTGGATTTCCTGGAGTCGCTGCGCACCTCGTCGATCAAGGTGATCGTCACGCGGCACGAGCAGGCGGCGGCCTTCATGGCCGCGACCTATGGGCGGCTCACCGGCAAGCCCGGCGTGTGTTTCAGCACGCTCGGCCCCGGCGCGACCAATCTCGTCACCGGCGCCGCCTATGCGCTGCTCGGCGGCATGCCGATGCTGATGATCACCGGCCAGAAGCCGGTCCTGCAAAGCCGGCAGGCCCGGTTCCAGATTATCGACACGGTCGGCATGATGCAGCCTTTGACCAAGATGGCGAAGCAGATCATCGACGCGCGCAACATCCCGGCGCTGGTCCGCGACGCCTTCCGCATCGCCCAGGAAGAGCGCCCCGGCCCGGTGCATCTGGAGTTGCCGGAGGACATCGCGGCGCAGGAAGTGGACCATTACGAACTGGTTCCGGTCACGGCCTTCCATCATCCGATTGCGCCGGATGCGGCGATCGACGCGGCCGCCGCCGCGATCCGGGCGGCAAAACATCCGCTGCTGATGATCGGCGGCGGAGCGAACCGGCCCGGCCTTTCGGCGGTGCTTTCGCAGGCCGTGCGCGATCTGGGCATCCCGTTTTTCAACACGCAGATGGGCAAGGGCGCGGTCGACGGCAATCCGCATCTGTTCCTCGGCACGGCGGCGCTTTCCGAGAACGACTACATCCACCGCCTGATCGAGGGCTCGGACCTGATCCTCGCCATCGGCCACGACACCGTCGAAAAGCCGCCCTTCATCATGCGCGGCGACCGGCGGACCATCGTCCATGTGGATTTCAATCCCGCCGATATCGACATGATCTATCATCCGCATGTCGAGGTGATCGGCGACATCGGCGACAGCGCCCGGCGGCTCGCTCTGAAGCTGAAAGGCGCCAGCTTCGATAATGGCTATTTCCTCGAAAAGCGCCCCGAACTCTGGGCGCATATCGCCGAAGGTGCGGACGATCCGCGCTTCCCGATGCTGCCTGAGCGGCTGGTCGCCGAGGTGCGGAAGGCGCTGCCCGACGACGGGATGCTTTGCCTCGACAATGGCCTCTACAAGATCTGGTTCGCGCGCAATTACCGCACCCACATCGCCAACACGCTGCTGCTCGACAACGCCCTGGCCAGCATGGGCGCGGGCCTGCCTTCCGCGATCATGGCGGCGCTGCTCTATCCAGGCCGGCATGTGATTGCCGTCTGCGGCGATGGCGGCTTCATGATGAGCTCGCACGAACTCGAAACGGCGATCCGCCTGGGCGTCAACCTCACGGTGCTGATCCTGGAGGATCACGGCTACGGCATGATCCGCTGGAAACAGCAGGCCGACGGATTTCCGGATTTCGGCATGAGCTTCGGCAATCCTGATTTCGTCGCCTATGCGGAATCCTATGGCGCGAGGGGCGTCCGCCTGACCTCGGCCGGCGATCTCGCCCCTGCCCTGGGACAGGCATTCGCGGCGGGCGGGGTCAACATCGTCGTTGCGCCGGTCGATTATTCGGAGAGTCAGGCGCTGCTCAAAGGGCCTCGCGAGGACGCCCGCTAATTCTCGCCGCATGGGCAGGCCGCGTTGGCGCCAAGCGCGCCAAATTGCGCAAATCGCGCGGCGCTACATGGAAGCCGTTGCCAGGGGCTGAACCGCGTACATTGATCGTTGCATGAAAGAACCGGCGCAGCTACGTGCTGCGCCAGTGTCTTCGCGTGCTACTTCTTCTTGGAGGCCGGCTTTTTATCCGGCCTTTGCGTGCTTGCCGAAGCGCTGACGGACTGGACTTGCTTAGGCTTAAGCGACGCCGGGCTTTTCATCCCTTTGGCTGCAATCGAGCCAACCTTGGATGACGTCTTTTCATTTCTGGCCAATTTTAATTTCCTTGTTCGGAAGCGTGCTCATTGACATACGCAAACTGGTTACAAGGTATGACTGATTCTCGGGCCAGGTCACAGAACTAGCGCATCGACGACTTCCATGCACAAGATGTTGTCTCGCCTCCGCCGCTCTTCGTGGAAAGAGAGATGACCTGAGCTCAAGCGCCAGTTTGAGCAATCTGCCCGCAGGCCGCGTTGGCGCCATAATTGCGCTATGAGTTTCTCCCCATCGCCAGCGGCAATGCAGCAAAGGGGTCCGTCATGCTTGGCTTCCGTGTCATGAAACGCATGATGCTCCATATCGCCATGGCCGCCCTCCTCTCGCTCGGAGCGTTGAATTCATCCGCACACGCCCAGGCGGATGACGCGCTGGCATTGATGAATCAAGTCCTGTCGTTCACACGCGAAGGGAAATTCGATGAGGCCATCGAGGCCCAGAAGCGTGTCATGGCAGCCATCGGCAAGATGGCCGGGAAGGAGCATCCGCTTTATCTGATGCAGATCGCCGGGCTTGGCGATCTCTACGGCATGAAAGGCGACAACGCCCAAGCCGAGCGGTTCCATTTGGAGGCCCTCGCCCTGCGCGAGAAAATCCTTGGCCGCGAACATGCCGATGTCGCATCGAGCCTGGCGAGCCTCGCCAACGCGTACGGCAATATGGCTCGCTACGACGATGCGGAAGCCGCGCTCGGGCGAGCCCTGGCCATACGCAAGAAGGTGCTGCCGGAATCAAGCCCCGATTATGGCTTCACCTATGTGAATCTCGGGCGCGTCTACATGTTGCGCTCGCGCTTTGCGGATGCGGAACGCGCCTTCCAGCAGGCGCGGGACCTTCTCACCCGCCACCTGCCGCCGGACCATCAATATCTGCCCGTTGTGGTCAACAATCTGGCGGAAGCGCACCGCGCCCTCGGTCATTTCGCCGAAGCGGACCGACTGCTGCGGGAAGCGCTGGAGTCCGGCGAGCGCCTTCACGGCCGCGATAATATGTTCACCGCGCCGATGATCAACAATCTGGCGCAGCTCTATCGGCAACAGGGACGGTTCGCCGAAGCCGAAACCCTGATGCGCAGGGAACTTGCCATCACCGAGAAGACGCGCGGTCCGGAAAGTCCGACCATCGGCGTGAGCCTCAACAATCTCGGCACGCTGTTGACCGCGCGGGGCCGTCCGGCGGATGCGGCGACACTCCTGCGGCGTGCACTGGCGATCACGGAAAAGCTGTACGGCCCGGACCATCCGGATGTGGCGACGACCCTGAACAATCTCGCTGACGCCTTGGCCGCGCTGGACATGCGCGAGGAAACCGAGCGTCTTCTCCGCCGGTCCCTGGCTATCCGCGAACGCGGCGGCGGCCCGGACGATCTCAGCGTGGCACTCGGGCTCAACAACCTCGCCGCTTTCATGCAATCGGGCAAACGCTATGCGGAGGCCGAGCCGCTCGCCCGCCGCGCGCTCGCCATCTGGACGCAGCATCAGGGGCCGGATCATCCCAACGTGGCTCTCGGCATGGGCAATCTCGGGATGATACTCGACAATCTTGCGAAACACGGCGAGGCGCGCGCGCTGCATCAGCGATCGCTCGCCATGAAGGAGGCGTCCCTCGGGCCCAATCACCCCGATTTTGCAATCGGCCTCAACAATCTTGGAGCCAACCGCCTCGATGAGCGCGATTGGCAAGCGGCCTACGACAATTTCAAGCGCAGCAACGACATATGGGTTGCACGCCGCGCGGCCGTCACCCTTGCGGCGGGCAGCGGATCGGCGGCCGATCAGGACAGCGAGCTGAAGCGCAATTCCAATTCCTTCCTCGGCCTGATCTGGGCCAGCTTCGAGTTGCATCGAACCGCGAATGCGCAACGGCAGCGCACGCTGTCCGATGAAGGTTTCGAGTTCGATGCAATGGGGATCGCTGTCGAGCGCGGCGGGGGCGGTGGCGAAAATGTCGGCGCGCATCGCGGCCGGCGCGGGCGCGCTGAGTACGCTTGTGCGCGAGCAGCAGGATCTGACGTCGGAACTGGAGGCGCTCGACAAGTCGCTCATCGCCGCGATTTCAAGCCCGCCTGCCGCGCGCAGCAAGGCGGCCGAGGCCGATCTGCGCAAGCGCGCCGACGCGGCGCGGTCGCGGCTGGCGGAGTTGGCCGCCGAGCTTTCGTCAAAATTTCCGGACTTCGCGGCTGTCGCAAACCCGGAGCCGAGCAGTATTGCCCAGCTGCGCAAGACACTGCGCCCGCAAGAGGCGCTTTACGCAATTGCACCGACGCGCGGCGGCAGCTTTGCCTGGGTGATCACGCAGGATGCGGAACGCTGGATTCGCATCGATCGGAGCAATAAGCAGTTAGAGGACGATGTCGCCGTGCTGCGTTGCGGCCTCGACGCAGCGGCCTGGATCGACGCCAAGAGCCGCTGCCCGGAACTGACGGGCCGGACCTATGGCGACGCGGATGCCGCCGCCGGTAAGCTGCCGCCTTTCGATCTCGACAAGGCCCATAGGCTGTATCAACTGCTCTTCGGCCAGGTGGAGGACCTGATCCGCGAGCGCCACCTCATCATTGTGCCGACGGGCGCGCTGACGCAGTTGCCGTTCCAGGTGCTGATCACGGAACCGCCGCTTCCCGGCGCTTCGGAGGCGGACCGCCACAGGCAGGCCGCGTGGCTGGCGCGTCGGGTACCCATCACGGTCCTGCCGGCCATCGGCTCGCTCGATGCGCTGCGCAAATACGCCAAGGCGAGCGCCGCCCCGCGGCCCTATCTCGGATTTGGCAATCCGCTGCTCGCCGGTCCTGACGCACGCTATGCGCCGCTGGCTGCGTTGGCGCGCGCCAGGCAGAGTTGTGCCGACCCGGCGCAGCCGCAAAGCGTCGCACTCCCGCAATTGCGCGGCCCGGCGAGCCGCATGGTGACGTCCAACGGACTGGCCGACCTTGCCTTCCTGCGCGCGCAGCCGCCTTTGCCGGAGACGGCCGACGAGCTTTGCGCGGTGGCTCGCGATCTTCATGCGGGCGCCACGTCCGTCCAGCTTGGCCGGCATGCTGCGGAGGCCGAGGTCAAGCGTTTCAGCAAGGACGGGGTGCTGGCGCGTTACCGTGTGCTGCATTTCGCCACCCATGGCGCGATGGTCGGAGAGGTGGTTGGCTCCTCGGAGCCAGGGCTTGTCCTCACTCCGCCGGAAAAGGCCACCGGCATCGATGACGGTTATCTCTCGGCAAGCGAGATCGCCCTGCTCAAACTCGACGCCGACCTCGTCATCCTGTCGGCCTGCAACACCGCGGCCGGCGGCGCGGAAGGCTCGGAGACGCTTTCGGGACTGGCGCGCTCGTTCTTCTATGCCGGCGCGCGGGCGCTGTTGGTTTCGCATTGGGCGGTCAATTCGGAGGCGACCGTTAAGCTGATCACCGCAGCGCTCGCGGCGATGGCGGCCGACGCGAAGATTGGCCCCGCCGAAGCGCTGCGCGGCTCGATTTCGGCGCTCATCGCGCGGGGCAGCGACGCCGAGGTCCATCCAGCCAATTGGGCGCCGTTCGTCGTTGTCGGCGGTGCGGTGAGGTAATACCAGATCTCTGAAAGTGCGACCGACGGGCGTCAATCATCGTCGGCTGTAAATGCCCGCCCTTAACCGCAGAGGCGTCGCTCCCTCTCCCATTGGGAGAGGGTTGGGGTGAGGGGTAATGAGTTGATATATATGAGCAAAAACCCCTCACCCGGCGCTTTCCGCGCCGACCTCTCCCCATGGGAGAGGTGAGGCTCGTGCCGGCCTTACGGCATGGGTTCATGTCACCGGGACTTGGTATAAGAGCCAGAAACACCTCTCGCTAAAGCTTCGCCTTCTGAAACGCCTCTCGCAGATCCTCGAGCTCCTCGCACCCTTGCGGGCAGAGCGCCTCCAGCCTTTGCAGATTGGACCGCGCCTTGTCGGCCTCGCCCGTCTTCAGATACAGCTCGCCTGAATATTCGAGCGCGCCGCGATGATTGGGATTGAGATCGAGCGCCTTGCCGTAATAGGTGCGCGCCCTCTCATAGTCGCCTGAATTGCGGAGGCTGAACGCCAGCAGATTATAGAGGTCGGCGTTGCTGTGCTTGTCGCTCAAGCTTTGCAGCTCCCTGATCGCGGACGGCCAGTCCTTGGCCTTGATCTTGGCCCGCGCCGATGTCAGGTCCAGGGTGCCCGTCGAAGGATCCGTGTCCATCGCGCGGGCGGTTTGGACGCTCACGGCGCATATTATGAGCAGGCGGATCAAGGTCTTCATCGGCGGCGTCCTCAATTGATGTCAGCTCCTGGCTGTTAAAGCATGATCCCGCAAACGCATGTCGTCACGAAGGCGGGGTGGCATCCGCGATTTTGCGTTAAATATCATGCTTGAGCAAAGAGATAGAACTGTTCGATTCAATCGGAACGAACCGGTCGCTATCAATTGGACGCAACGTCGAAATTCACCGGCGCGAGCACGGTCGAAACCAGGCTGACGAGATCAGATTGGCGGCGCACCTCCGTTTTTTCGAAAATGCTTTTCAGCTGATTTCGCACCGTGTTTTGCGACAGGTTTTTCAGAGCCGCATATTGGTTCGGACTGAGGCCTTGAAGCAGGCATGTCAGCAAGCGTGATTCGGCGGGCGTCAGGTTGAACAGATCGACGAGCACATCTCTTCCGATTTCCTTCTGCGCCTTCTCCGTGACCATCACACTTGTGACGTTCGTCATTTTGCCGGCTTCTAAAGGCGGACCGCCGTCCGGCGCGAAAGCCAGGATCGACACCCAGGCGAACATGCGGGACCGGTGCTCATCCGCATCAACGGAAATCGGGCGGAGCTGTCCTTTGAGATGGCCTTGCCGCAGGGCGTTGATGCTTTCATTGAGCTTCTTGTCCGCCGGCGCGTGCGCGACGCGCAGCGCTCCCTGACCGTCGATATGGAACGCCCGTCCTTCGCCGATGAGCCCTGACGCCTTGGTGTTGGCGAAAAGCGGTTTTCGCTGATCGTTCAGGACGAACACGCCGAAATTCATCGTGTCCAGGAAAGCGTTGAGAATTGCGCAATGAGAGCAAATCATCGGGTTGACCTCAGACAAGAGCGGACTCCCGTTCAAATATGTTGATATTTATTAGTATTAATGCGTAAAAATGGACTTATTCAGATAAGTTTTACTACGATATTAAGTTTAAATTGTCCATGCTTCCCGCATTGCTTTGCACCCAATTCCTTGGAAATCCCCAAGTAGCGATGCGTCTCAGGAGCATCACCTGTGTCTGCCGCGCACCATCCGAGTCGCGTAACACGGTAAAATTTAGCTCAAATTGGTCATGTGCACTCGCTCGGGATGTAACAATTTCGATCTGCCAGCGTGGAAGGCGGAAACTGCAAGCCGGAGTCCAGGACTTCAAATGAGTATTGGTAACACCATGCCGAAGAATACCGGAATACTCCTTATAGTCGTGATGCTTGGAGCGATGGTTCCCGCGCAGGCCCAGGACATTGCCTATTCGCCGATCAATCCCTCCTTCGGCGGCAGCCCCTTCAATTCGAGCCATCTCCTAGGTATTGCCGGGGCGCAGAAACCCGAAAAGGCCAGGGCCGCGACGGCCGAGTCGACAACGAGCGAGTTATTTCTTCGCCAATTGCAGAGCCGGTTGCTTTCGGCGCTGGCCG
Organism: uncultured Alphaproteobacteria bacterium; assembly: GCA_963842775.1. Classification (GTDB taxonomy): domain Bacteria; phylum Pseudomonadota; class Alphaproteobacteria; order Rhizobiales; family Rhodomicrobiaceae; genus R-RK-3. Next base: position 301,308 of record CAWJHQ010000006.1, read on the forward strand.
GCCAGGTCACAGACTCGATCTTCGGAGATAATCCGCAAGATCACGGCACGATCAGTTTCGGCAATCAGCTTGTTACCTTCGAGCGTGGTCTCGATACCGTCGTTTTGACGGTGGTCGATCTGGCGGCCGGGACCACGACCGAAATCGAAATACCGATCCTTCAGAATTAGTAGATTTTAAAATTTTACTAAATTTTATCGATTGCGAATGGGGAATGGCGTGCGGCCTTTGCTATCTACAGCCTTCGTCGGGATATTGATTTCGCTCTCGGCCTGCGCGACCCCGCAAGAGGGCACGTTCGCCCCGGTGCTGAACCCCGTCACGGTGATCAACAGATCGCTGCGCGACTTGCCGCCGGCGCAAAATCGCGTCGCCGTGGCGGTCTATGATTATGCCGACCAGACCGGCCAGTTCAAAGCCGGCGAGACCTTTCAGACGCTCTCCAAGGCCGTGACGCAGGGCGCCACCGCAATCCTGGTGAAAGCGCTGCAGGACGCCGGCAACCGGCATTGGTTCACCGTGATCGAACGCCAGCAGCTCAATAATCTGCTGAAGGAGCGGCAGATCATCAAGGAGATGCGCCGCACCTATCTCGGGGAGAAGGACATCAATCCGCAGGCGCTGCCGCCGCTGCTGTTCGCCGGTGTGCTGCTGGAAGGCGGCATCGTCGGCTACGACACGAATACGCTCACCGGCGGCGCGGGCGCGCGCTATCTGGGCATCGGCGGCGACGTCAAATACCGGCAGGACACGGTGACGGTCTATCTGCGCGCCGTCAGCACGAAGACCGGCGAAGTGCTGGTCAACGTCACCGCGCACAAGACCATCGCATCCTTCGGCATTCACGGCGATGCGTTCAAATTCGTCGCATTCGACAAGCTTCTGGAGACCGAAGCGGGCATCACGAAGAACGAGCCCGACCAGCTTGCCGTTCAGCAGGCGATCGAGAAGGCGGTCTACGCGATGATCATGGAAGGCACGGAACTGGGGCTTTGGGCCTTTGCCGACCAGCACGCGCAAAAACAGTTGCTCGGGACCTATCGCTCGGAAAAGGCGGACGCCGGACATGAGGAGGCGGCCGCAGACAAGCCGAAAGGCTGGATGGATGGGATTTTCGGCGGCGAGCCGACCTCGGCAACCGTCGTCGCAAGCAAATCAAAGCGCATGGCGAACGGCGGAAGCAGGGACGCGGCAAACGGCGCGAAGACCGGCACCGCTCTCGACGCCCCTTGGCAAGCGCAAACAGCCGACACCGTCGATGCGGCCGAGAGCGGCAAAGCCAGTGTCGGCACGAAGAAACAATAAGGCGAGCTATTAGATGATGCGTCGCCTGGAAGAGATCTTTGCCCCGAATGGCAAGGAAGGGAAGCACAGACCGCCAGATTGGAACCCTGCGGACCGTGCCTCCTCAATATGGCTCAAATAAGGAACCGTACACGGTCCTTATTGGGGTAGGTAAGAAACCATATTTGTGAAGGTAATCACATGAAAAATCTTTTTGCAACGGCGGCTTCGATTTTTGTTCTTGGTTTTGCAGTGCCTGCGATGGCTCAGAGCAACTCTCGGATGTGCAGTCAGCTTGGCACAGGCCAGAATGCGGATGTCGATCAGATTGGCGCGGATGCCAACAATGATTCGAGTGTCTATCAGGGCCTAAATGCCTTGGCTGCTAGCTCTGAAAACAAAGCCACCATCACACAGGCTCGGAATCGGTCTTGATCGAGAATTTCTTCGACCGTCTATCAGGACGGAAAAAAGAACACTGCCAACGTGAGGCAGGGGGAAGGTGCTGGTTATGACAACGGTTACAACTCCTCAAATGCCACTCAATTAGGCGATCAAGAACAATATCGACGTCACCCAAGGCGACTGCGTACCAACGTCGTGTGGAACACTTCGGAGGCCACACAGACCGGCGACTGACAACGAAATCGACAGTACGCCCAGAGTGGTTCTGGCGTCGTGTGGAACAATCGCATGCTACGCAGACGCGCGATGACAACGAAATTTCCGTTGTCCAGGATGGCCTGAATGCCGCGTATAACACGTCGCACGCTACGCAGAACGGCGATGATAACGAACATTTCCGTCGCCCAACGGACCTAACGTCGGGTCGATCGACCAACAGACGCATTCGGCAATCCTGGCAACACCGCGACCGTCAATCAGCACTGCAATACTCGTTGGAGGCCGGCAAATGCCGGCCTCTCACATTGCTTAGATTGCTCAAAGGAGCGGCATGGACATGCACGCGGACCTTTTCCCGCCTTAGCGCTGACGGTGCTGCTGCTACTGATGCCAGCCGGTCCAATGCGCAGAGCCCAGTCCCCGTGCCAAGTCTGATTTGGAGCCCGGCAAACCAGGTCTTCATCAATCAACTCGGCGAAGCGCAGCGCGCCACCATCGAACAGCAACAACATTCACGGCGGCATCCTCTATGGTTCGATCCAACAGAACGGTGTTGGCAACAATGCAACCATGTCGCTGGAAGGCGGCGACCTCTCCGGCAGCATCATCCAAAGCGGCAATGACAATCAGGCGACCCTCGAAATCAGCGACGAGCACAATCGCGGCGCGATCGAGCAATATGGCGACGGCAATTCTGCCGGCTTGCGGATCGACGGCCACGGCAAGGACGTGACTCTCATCCAACAGGGCAACAGTCAGAGCAATGGCGGGCCGATCAGGATCGGCGGTGATGCGGCGGGAGGGCCGATCACGATCCGGCAACGTTGACATGCGCGGCGCGCGGGCCTTTAACGGACATCGAAAGCCCATAGCGAGGCGAGGGCTGGCATGGCTGGCCGCCGCTGCCGGTTTGATGCTCGCCTCTGTTTACGTCTCAGGAGAACCCGCGCCGCGGCCGCTCGTAAAGCAGCTCAGTACCCCCGTCTATACAAAGGATCATTCCAGGCCGCCGCGCCGCGCCATCGCGCGCCGGAGGAAATCCGCCAGCCCCTGGCCGCGCGCCAAGGTCAGGCACATGGTCACCCTGGCGCAGTTGGCCAGCGTGGGGCGGATCAAGCGCAGCCGGCATACATCGCTGCGCGCGCATCGCCGGCCCGCCTTCAGTCATGTGGTCGAGGTCGATCAGCTCTTGCGAGTGCCGCCACGCGACGCGGACCGCGATGATGATTGGGCCGCGGCAAGAGCGCTCGGCATTCCCGTTATTTCCGGCGTGCCGCCCATCGTCATCATCACGCCGCCTCAGCGGGAGAAGCATCCGCCGGAGGCGGCCACGCGGCGTCGGACACGTTGAGGTTAGCCCCGCACAGGCTTCTACCGGTAGGAAAGATCATGCGGATCGGTATTCTTAAAACACTCATCGCAATTTTTTCAATCGTGGCGGGAGCGGTCATGAGCACGAACGCGGCTTCGGCCGGAGAGGTGATCGGCTGGATGGAGATCAATCCGGTCGAGCGGCAGATCGCCGTAACCGCGCGCGCCTACGCGCCGGATGAGGCCAAGATCGAATATGAGCTGCAGATCGAGCGCGTGGGCCGTTCCGGCAAAACGGCAACCAAGCAGCGCGGCAAGGCAGATTTAGCGCCGGGCAAAACCGCCCAACTCAGCACGACCTCGGTCAATATCGTTGCCGGCGACCAATTGGCGATTCTGCTGACGATCTTCAGCGGCGGCCAGGTCGTCTCCACCAACGCGCTGCATGTCGGTCCGCGTTGATCCGGGTTTTCTTCGGAGCCGCGCATCCGCGCGGCACATTGGCCCGCTTGCGGGCCCCGGGTGGCCCATCCAAGCACCGAGCCGGCGGCCGGGAGCACAGCATTCGTGTCGGGCACCCGGGGCCTACGGCTAAGTGGGCCAACCCAGCGGCGCGGATGCGCCGATGAGCAAAAACACTTAAACTACCGCAGGGCCATGAGCAGTCCCGCCATCAGCCGCGCGCGTTCGGCAAGGCTGTCGACCTCGATATATTCGCCGAGCGTGTGATAGCCCGCGCCGCGCAGGCCGAGGCCGTCCAGCGTCGGAATGCCGGCGGCACCGGTGAAATTGCCGTCCGAGCCGCCGCCGGTGCTGCCATGCGGCAGTTCGAGGCCCAGCGACGCCGCGACCCCGCGCGCCGTCTCGTAAAGCTGCATCGCCCCCGCATCCGGCTCCCATACCGGACGCACGACGCTGAGATCGACCTGGAAACCCACACCGTCGTCTTCGCGATGGCTGAGCGCGAGCATCCGCTGAACGCCGGCATCGAGATCCGATTGCCGCTTCGCCATGCTCAGCGCCTGGGCGCGGCATTCGGTCGAGACGCAATTCACCCACTGCCCTCCATGCACGACGCCGACGCTGAAGGTGCAATCCTCCGTCGTCATCGCCTCGATGGCGAGGATTTGCCTCGCCATTTCGCGGATCGCCGAGCGCCCTTCCTTCAGCGCCGCCCCCGCATGGCTGGCGCGGCCGGTCGCGGTGAGATTGAAGCGCGCGATGGCGTAGCGGCCGGTGGTCACGCCATTGCCGGCATGAGCCGGTTCCGGCACCAGGATGTATTTGTGGCGCTTCGCCTCGGCGAGGATCAGGTCGCGCGTGCCCGGACTGCCGATTTCCTCGTCGCAGGTGAGCAGCACATGGACCGGCAAGGGCGTCGCGGCCCCCGTCCTGCTTGAGCGCCGCCACCGCCTGCAGCGCGGCGAACGTGCCGCCCTTCATGTCGAGGATTGCGGGGCCATAGCAGCGCCCGCCATCGCGGCGGAAGGGCAGCTTTTCCAGCGTGCCGACCGGATGCACCGTATCCATATGCGCCATGATCAGGATGCCGGGTTCGCCGCTCCGCTCATGCGGGAAGGCAGCGCGGGCGCAATCGCCCAGACCCGCCGGGCCGGCGATCGGCTCGACGCTGGCGCCCATCGCGCGCAGATCGTCCGAGGCGAGCGCAACCATCCGGCTGACGGCGGCGGGATCATAGGTCGGGCTTTCGCATTCCACCCAGCGCTTCAGCCCGGCGAGCATGGTGTCGGTGTCGAAGGGGAGGCTTTTCAGGTCCATGATGCAAACTCCCTTGAGCGCTGGATGACTCCGTGATGCGAAGTTGGCGCCACGATGTCATCTCCAGAGGCGTGCTCGTACGCAGCGCGCTCTAGGCATGCATCCTGGCACTCGCGATTTCCACTTGGTCCCCAATTCGCGAGTTTTCGATTTCCCGCCGGGAAGGCCACTTTTGGGAACTCTGCTTACGTGTTCAGCCCGCGTGAAGCCGCTTCTCGACGATGCGGGCCAGAATGCTGGCGCCGACAGGCAGAATGGCGTCGTCGAGGATGAAGCCGGGATTGTGCAGCGGCACCTTGCCGCCATGGCCGACCCAGCAATAGCATCCTGGCACGGCATGCAGCATGTCGGCGAAATCCTCGCTGCCCATCAGCAGCTTCGTATCCGTCAACACATTGTCGTCGCCGACGATGTCGCGGCAGGCATCCGCCATTGCGGCGGCTTCGGCGACGCTGTTTTCCAGCACCGAGAAGGTGTTGCGCAGGTCGAGGTCGATCTCGACCTCGAAGGCGGCGGCGATCCCGGCGACGACGGTGCGCATGCGGTGACGGATCACCTCGGCAATCTCGTCCGAAAAGGTGCGCATGGTGCCGCAGAGGACCGCTTCCTCGGGAATGACGTTATAGGCCGATCCTGCATGCAGCTGCGTCACGGACACCACGGCCGCCTGCGTCGGATCCGTGTTTCGGCTGACGATGCTCTGCAGCGCCTGCACCAGCGCCGAGGCCACGACGATCGGATCGCGCCCGACCTGCGGCATCGCGGCGTGGCTGCCGCTGCCCCTGATGCGGATGTCGAAGAAATCGGCGCCCGCCATGGCCTTGCCGGGAAAGACGCGCACTTGCCCCGCATCGGTAAAGGGCGCGTTGTGCAGCGCGTAGATTTCGTCGCAGGGGAAACGGTCGAACAGCCTGTCGGCGAGCATGGCGCGCGCGCCGCCGAGGCCTTCCTCGGCCGGCTGGAAAATGAACACGGCGGTACCGGCGAAATTGCGGTGCTCGGCGAGATAGCGCGCCGCGCCGAGCAGCATGGTCGTATGGCCGTCATGGCCGCAGCCATGGAAGCGTCCGGGGATGGTCGAGCGGTAGGGCAGGTTGGTCATCTCGTCCATCGGCAGCGCGTCCATGTCGGCGCGCAGGCCGATGCGCCGCCCCTCGCCGCCCGTGCCCCGCAGGATGCCGACGACACCCGTCTTGCCGATGCCGCGATGCGTTTCGATCCCCCAGCCTTGCAGCTTCTCGGCGACGATGCCGGAGGTGCGCACTTCCTCGAAGCCGATTTCGGGATGCGCGTGGAGATCGTGGCGGATGGCGGTGAGTTCGTCGGCATAGGCTTCGATGGGGGCGAGCGGGGGCATGGATCTGTCCTGGTTGCGGTCGAATGCTCAATTTTGCCTGAGCTTGATCAAAATCGCAAAACCCGCAACCACAGATTTGCCAAACAGACGCGTTTTGGCTTGGCGACAGCTATCGCTTCATAGCCGCCGAACGGAGCCTTGCAAACTCACGGCCGAGTTTGGCCAAAGCTCGATCGACGGGGTTTTGCAACTCACCTAGAACTCGGTGAGACTGGAGATCTCCACAGGCGGCGGGACGTCTCGGACCAAATATCCGTTGCGCGCGGGACGAGATGTGCTCTGGTGAGGCACAAAATGCCGAGGATTTGTCATGCCGATCGTGAAGCCGGACAACAAATTGCGTGTATACCAATGCTCAAAATGGGATGAGTTCGTCTCCCAGGTCAAGCAGGAGCGCGTGCAAACTAAGGGGAACGGTGGGTTTTCGCGGCCATCTTATGTATTTTTTCGTGGTCACAGCGATCCGAACTGGTTGCTGTCCGCTTCGGCAGAAAGACATCTCACGCTCAAACAGATGAAGCGAGAGGAAACAGATGTCGTCCATCCACATTTGAGGATGATGAATGGGGTCGATTGGTACATTGGAGAATGCAACGAGCTTCTTGCGAGGTTCGGTCGGACCGCACACGGTCTAGGAGAATTTCGTGATGGCGATCTTGATGCTTGGATTACCGGGCGCCATTATGGATTGCTTTCACCGTATTTGGATTGGACCGCAAGCCCGTTCGTGGCAGCCTTCTTTGCACTTCAGAGTTTTTACGAAAAGCGGCAGTGTTTTCGGACCTCCTATTCGCCGGATTGTTCGCCGTGCACGGTCTGGGCAATCTGTCTTTGGAGGGATGCCGCGGAGAGTGACGTATTTGAATATTGGGAGCCCCGTACCGCACACGGTTCAAGGGCTCGCGCACAACGCGGTGCGTTCACAAGACTTCTAAGCAAAGATTACATTGATGTGCTGTCATACTTCCAATCCAGAGGGGTTGCGCACTATCTCGAACGGTATGATTTGCACTTAAGTGATGGCAGAACGAGCTCTAAAGGACTTGGAGCTTATGAATATCAATTACTCGTCGCTCTTTCCGGATATCAGCGGTGCGGCACTGGATGCAAACTTAGAGACAAAATATTTAGGAATAGGAGAAGCCATCAAAACCGCGCAGACTAGCGACATAGATTTTGGCACCGCTGATTCTTGACTGGTGTCAACTCCAGCAGTTTTGCGAAGTTGCTCGCGACTGGCAACGAATGCCCTATCGACCGTCGAGGACACATGAAGCCCCGGCTTAGCGGAACGCCGGGCCGCCCGGCGACAGGCGCATTCCCGGCCGCAGGCGTTTCCACGGTAACACGGCTGGATCGACCGGCATCGGCCCTGGCGCGGCGCAGATGAGGATCGCCTCGGCGATCGGCTCGAAATCGGCGCGGAAATGGACCGAGCTCTTGTTGACCAGGAGTGCCGCATCGCGCGGCTCGATGCCGACGAAGCGATACATCTCCTGGTCGGCCATCTGCGATTTGCGCGAGGCCAGCACGATGCGCACATCGTCGAATGCGAAGGCAGGCCGAGGGGCCAAGGTTGATGCGGCTGCCGCCATAGAAGGGGCCGGTTGCGGTCAGGCGGCCGTCGGAGAGGGCTTCGACAGTGAATTCGCCCTCGAAAGGTGCGTCGCCTGGAATATTCGATTTGCCGCCGAGCGCCAAGCTGACGGCGGCGCCGAGACCGGCTTTATGCGCAGCCTCTGCCGCCTCGCGGTCGACGATCAGGCCGATGGCGGCGCGTCTCGCCTCGTTCGCGACCAGCGCGCGCAGCATGCCCGTGGTGTCGGAATTGCCGCCGGCACCGGGATTATCCTGCGTGTCGGCGATGATGACGGGGCGCGTGGCGCCCGCCTCCGCGATGGCCATGGCGCGCTGCACGCCCTCATCAGGCGTCAGCACCTCGCCCGCGAAGGCCATCTCCTCGTCGGCGACCATCGCCGCGAAATGGTCCGCGGCATGGTCGGCCTCCGACTGGCTGCGGCCATAGGCGATGACGGAGGGGCCGCAATCGGGGAAATCGGCTGCCGGGAAGCCGGGCAGGAAAGATAGCGTCGGTATCGCCTCGCTTTCCATCGCGGCAAGCTCGGCATAGAGGCTGCGGCAAGGCTCCATGACGGTGCTTTGCCAGGCGATGGGGATCAGGAAAGGCAGTTGGCGGAACGCCTTCGCGTATCGTTCGCCGGTAAGCAGCGTCGCAAGCTGCGCGGCGCAGCGTCGGCCGGTATCGGCCATGTCGATATGCGGATAGGTGCGATAGGCGATCAGGCAATCGGCCTTCTCCACCATCAGCGGCGTGACGTTGCCGTGCAGATCGAGGCTGGAAATAAGCGGCACGTTCGGGCCGATCGCGTCGCGGAGGCGCGCCAGGATCTCCCCTTCGCCGTCGTCCAGATGCTCGCAGACCATCGCGCCGTGCAGATCGATATAGACGGCGTCGAGAGCCCCCGCGCGTCTCACCGCGTCGATGATGCGCCCGGCGATGCGTTCATAAGCGTCCTCGGTGACATGCGCGGACGGGCTGGCGGCGGCCCAAAGCGTCGGGACCAGATCCCACCCCGCCGCCTCGCCCGCTTCGATGAAGCCGCAAAGGCCGATGTTCACATTGCGGGTGGCGGGAAACAGCGCCTCGCCTTCGGACAGCGCCGGCCAGCCGCCGCCCTGCTCGAATTTGTCGTATCCGGCCTTGGACGGCGCGAACGTATTGGTCTCGTGCAGAAATCCACCAATGGCGATGCGAGGGCGCATGGGCGATGACTATTCCTCAGGCTGGATGGCGATGGGGCCGGCGTCGGGCGCGAGCGGGCGGAAATTGGCGAAATCCCAGTCCCGCCCCGGAGCCGCGTCGATGAGTTCGCGCGTATAAATCTGCGTCGGATGGCGCAGCACCTCTCCTGCCGGACCATATTCGACGATCCGCCCCTTCTGCATCACGGCGACATCATCGCAGATCTGCGCCGCCACCCGCAAATCATGCGTGATGAACAGGATCGCGATGCCCAGCCGCTGCTGCAATTGCCCGAGCAGCGCCAGCACTTGCGCCTGCACCGACACGTCGAGCGCCGAGACGGCCTCGTCCGCCACAAGCACTTCCGGTTCGATGGCGAGCGCCCGCGCAATGGCGATGCGCTGCCGCTGGCCGCCGGAGAATTGATGCGGATAGCGGCCTGCGGCGTCGGCGGGCAGACCGACCAGTTCGAGTATGTCGCGCGCCTTGGCGAGGGCGGCCTTATGCGGCGTGCCGAAATTCACCGGGCCTTCGGCGATGCTTTCGCCCACGGTGACGCGCGGATTGAGCGAACGGTAAGGGTCCTGAAACACCATCTGAATGTGCTGGCGGTGCGGACGCAGCTCTGTGCGCGACAGGCCGGAAATCTCCTGGCCGCGCACGCGGATGCCGCCCGATGTCGGCTCGATCAGCCGCGTCACGCAGCGCGCGACGGTCGACTTGCCCGAGCCGCTCTCGCCGACGATGCCGAGCGTGCGACCGCGCTTCAGCGTAAGGCTGACATCCTCGGCGGCGACGGTCTGCGCGGGCGCGGCGGAACATGGAGCCTTCGCTGATAGATCTTGCCCAGCCCGGTCGTCTGCAGAACGATTTCCGCACTATTCGCCTGTCGAACCGCACGCGGTATGAGGCTCGGCACCGCCATCAGCAGGTCGCGCGTATAGTCGCGCTTCGGCCGGCGCAGAATTTCGGCGGTCACGTCGGTCTCGACGATGCGGCCATTATGCATGACGCAGACGCGGTCGGCGATGTCGGCCACGACGCCCATATCGTGGGTGACGAACAGCACCGATGTGCCGTGGCGCTCCTGCAATTCGCGGATCAGCCGCAAAATCTGTTTCTGCGTCGTAACATCGAGCGCCGTGGTCGGCTCGTCGGCGATCAGCAGTTTCGGCTCGAGGATCAGCGCCATGGCGATCATGATGCGCTGGCGCTGGCCGCCGGAAAGCTGATGCGGATAGGAGTTGAACATCCGCTCGATGTCGGGCAGCTGCACTTCGGCGAGCATGTCGAGTACGCGCGTCCGCTGCTGGCTGAGCGGCACATCGGTATGCGCTTCCAGCACCTCCTGGATCTGGCGCCCGACGGTCAGCACCGGGTTGAGCGCGGTCATCGGCTCCTGGAAGATCATCGCCATGCGGCTGGCGCGCAATTCCCGCATGCGGTTGGCGGACGCCGCCAGCATGTCCTCGCCGCCGAGCAGGATGCTGCCCGAAGCCGCGCGCAGCTCGCCCTTCGGCAGAAGCCCCATGATCGAGAGCGCCGTCACCGATTTGCCCGACCCGCTCTCCCCGACCAGGCACAGCGTTTCGCCCGCGCCGATGCTGAAGGAAATGCCCTTCAGAATCGGCAGGGCGGGCGCGCCGGTCGTCTCCACGACGAGATCTTCCAACCGCAGAATATCGTTTGTTTGTGCCAGAATATCGCTTGTTTCGCTTGTTTTTGCCGGCATTCTGCCGGTTTCCGGCGAGACTTTTTCGCTCATGGGCTGGTCCGCCGTTTGAGGCGCGGATCGAGCATGTCGCGCGCCGCGTCGCCGAGCAGGTTGATCGAGAGGATGCATAGGGAAAGCATCAAGCCCGGCCAGAAGATCAGCGACGGCTTGATCTGGAAATAGATGCGCCCCTCGGACATCACATTGCCCCAACTCGGCGTCTCCGTGCCGAGCCCCGCGCCAAGGAACGACAGGATCGCCTCGATAAGGATCGCCGAGGCGCAGATATAGGTGCCCTGCACGATGAGCGGCGCCAGCGTATTGGGCATCAGATGCCGCCACATGATTTTCGGCATGGGCGTGCCGAGCGCGATGGCGGCTTCGACGTAAGGCTCCTCGCGCGCCGACAGCACCACCGAACGCACCAGCCGGACAATGCGCGGCACTTCCGGAATGGTGATGGCGACCATCATCGTCCACAGGCCGGAGCCGGAAAGCGAGACGATCGCAATGGCCAGCAGCAAGCTCGGGATCGCCATCAGCCCGTCCATGATCCGCATGAGGATGGCGTCGAGGATGCGGAAGAAACCGGCGGCGAGGCCGAGCGGCAATCCGATGGCGATGCTGATCAGCGCCACGCCCACACCCACGATCAGCGAAACGCGCGCACCGTAGATGACGCGCGAAAACAGATCGCGGCCGAACGCGTCCGTGCCGAGCAGGTAGATGTCGCTCGGCGGCTGCAGCCGCGCCGAAGGCACCATGGAGAGCGGATCGTGCGGTGCGATGAGGGGCGCGAAGATCGCCATGGCGAGGAACGCCAGCAGGAAAAGGCCCGCAACGATCGGCACGACGCGCCAGCGGCTGAGACCGAGCGGCGGAATCAGCCGCCATCGCTCCGGCAGGCGCTCGTCCTTGACGTTGATGGCCATCAGTAACGGATCCTCGGATCGAGAAAGACGTAGGAGAGGTCGATCAGCAGGTTGATCAGCACATAAAGCCCGCTGGTCAGCAGGATGAGGCCCTGGATCACCGGATAATCGCGCGCCAGGATGGCATCGACGGTCAGCCGCCCAAGGCCGGGAACGTTGAACACGCTTTCGGTGACGACAACGCCGGAGATCGTCAGCGCGAAACCTGTGCCGATCACCGTGAGGATCGGGATGGCGGCATTGCGCAGCGCATGGCGGAACAGCACGATCTTTTCCGTGAGGCCTTTGGCGCGGGCCGTGCGCACATAATCTTCGCCGAGCACGTCGAGCATGCTGGCGCGCGTCATGCGGGCGATGAGCGCGATATAGATGGTCGCGACGGTCAGCGACGGCAGCAGCGAGCGCTCCAGAAACGGCCAGAGCCCGTCCGAAATGCTGCGGAAGCCCTGCACGGGGAACAGTTTCAGGTCGATGGCGAAAATCTGGATGAAGATATAGCCGACGACGAAGACCGGCAGCGAGAAGCCGAGCACCGACGCGGCCATGACGGCATTGTCCAGCCAGCCGCGATGCCGCCACGCCGCGATCACGCCCAGCGGCACGGCGATAAGCACGGACAGGATGATGGCAAGCAGCGCCAGGCTGATCGTCGGCTCCAGCCGCTGCGCGATCAGCGTCGTGACCGGCGTGCCCGAAATCAGCGACGTGCCGAGATTGCCGCTGAGCAGCTGGCCGACCCAGGTGACGAACTGCACCGCGATCGGCTGATTGAGGCCGAGCGAATTGCGGATCCGTTCAAGCTGGTCGGGCGTCGCCATGTCGCCGGCGATGATCGCCGCCGGATCGCCGGGGGTCAGCCGGAGCAGCAGGAACACGAACAGCGCCACCACGGCCATGACCGGGATGGCGGCGAGGATGCGGCGGACGATGTAACCGAGCATGGTTCGTCTCACTCATCGGGCATTGGAACGAATCTCAGCATTTGCGGCCCCACCCTCACCCGGCGGCCTGCGGCGTCCGCCCTCTCCCATCAAGGGAGAGGGCAAGTAAGAGACGACCGCGAGTCTGCCGTGAGAGCGAGTCGATCTTTCTTGCCCTCTCCCCTTGCGGGAGAGGGCGGATCGGCGAAGCCGAGCCGGGTGAGGGGGAGCCGCTGGCTCAGAAGGCATTAAGCAAGTCATCCACCTCCGCCCCGCAATCATTTCTTGATTTCGACGTTCCAGAACAGCGGCACCGGCGAATAGAGCACGCCCGTCACCTTCTTGTTCCACGCCGAGGGAAGCAGATATTGGCCCAGCGGGATGTAATTCCCGACGTCATAGGCATGCTTCTGGATCCGGTCCGCGATCGCCTTGCGCTCATCGTCGGATTTGGCCTTGACGAATTCGACGCGCATCTTTTCCAGCTCGGGGTCATCGGGCCAGCCGAACCACGCGCCGGTCTTCCCGCGCCCGTTCAGCATCGGATTGCCGATCGGATTCCACACCTCCGGGATCACCCAGTTGGTGAAGAACATGTTCCAGCCGCCTTCGGAGAGCGGCTTCTGGCTGGCGCGGCGCGAGACCAAAGTCTGCCAGTCCATCGGCTGCAGATCGATCGTGAAACCGGCATTTCGGAGAGCCTGGGTCGCCACCACGGGCTGGGTCGCGAGCGTCGTCACGTCCGTCGCGTGCATGATGACCACCGGCTTGCCGTCATAGCCGGCTTCCTTGAGCAGCGCCTTGGCCGCTTCCGGATTGCTGGCGGTCAGCAGCCCGTCGGCACCCGCCTTGGTCTCAAGCGGTGAGCCGCAGCCATACATCGAGACGCAGACCAGCGAATATTTGTCGTTGCCGATCAGCGCCGCCAGAATGTCCTTCTGATTGAGCGCGAGAATCGCCGCACGGCGCACTTTCGGATTGTCGAAGGGCGGATTCAGCCAGTTCATCCGGCCCATGGTCTGCTGCCCGAGCTTATTGAAGACGTCGATGACGATGTCGCTATTGGCGGCCATCAGCGGCAAAAGGTCGATCGGCGGCTGCTCGATATAGTCGATTTCGCCGGAGTTCAGCGCGTTCACCGCCGTCTGCGCGTCCGGCATCGTCACCCATTCGACGCGGTCCAGCTTGGCGACCTTGCCGCCCGAGGTGACGCTCGCAGGCTCGGAGCGCGGCACATAGTCGGTATTCCGCTCATAGACGATCTTCACGCCGGGCTGGAATTCCGACGCCACGAATTTGAACGGCCCGGAGCCGATGTGCTCCTCGATGGCTTTGTCCGGCGGGGTTTCCGCAACCCGTTTGGTCATCATGAAAGCAGGAATGGCGGAGGGCTTGGAGATCAGTTCGAGCACGTAGGAGAACGGCTCCTTGAGCTTCAGCGTGATGGTCTTGGCATCGGTCGCCTCGAGGCTGGCCGTGTAGTCCATCATCATCTGGCCGCCGCCGTCCTTCTTCGCCCAGCGCTTGAGCGAAGCGACGCAATCCTCCGCCGTCACGGGCGCGCCGTCATGCCATTTCAGCCCGTTGCGCAGCGTGAAGGTATAGGTCAGGCCGTCGTCGGATATCTTCCAGTCCGCCATTTGCGGCTGCGGCTTGTAGGTCTCGTCAATGCCGAGCAGCGTGTCGTAGATCATGTATGAGTGGTTGCGGGTAATGTGCGCCGTCGTGATCACCGGATCGAGAACGCGTATGCCGGAATGCATCACCGCTTTCAGGGTCCGCGGTTCCGCCGAGGCGCTGAAACCGGCGGCGAGGCTTAGCAGCGACGCGGCGATGAAGACGGTGCTGAACACGCGAGCCTTGCGCGGCCGCGAGGTGTTACGAGCAACTAGGATTCCGTTTATCATTGGATCTCCTGCGAGAATTCGAAAACCGGCTTTGTTGATGCGACGGTGCACGCATCGTCGGTCCGATTGCGCCGGCACATCTGCCCTATGCAAAAAGCGAGCCCATTTCAGGCCACGCACGTGCATTGAGCCTATGCGTCAGCGCCGAGGAACGGAAGCACGATGTTGCACGAATTCGTCATGGTAACCAATTGGATTGCGCTCCGTCCGCCCTCGGGGCGATGCCCACTCGCCATCACCGCGCCGACGCATGTCGTCAGTCACAAACGGCCAGCAGCATCGACCCTTCCGCCCGCGCGATGATCAATATGATGCTGCCCAAGCCCGATCGAGGGTTCAGCGCCGTATCGGAGGCGGCGGCGGATTCGCGCAGACATCGGACGAGTGCTCTGACGTCGTCTCGGGGAACGACCCAATCCTTGAAATAAGGGCCGTCGATCCCCAGGCGGCTCAGACATGCCTGCAGGGCCGCTTCGCAGGAGCGGAACTCCCGCAAATCCATGGATCCGACCCAGCGGCTTTCCCTGGGAATATCGTCCGGCCAGGGGTCGAGACTATCGACGGCGTAGAAGTCAAGCATCCCGACAATCCAAAAGTGTGGGGTCCGCACGCTCCTATGCAAAAGCGGACTTATTGAGGCCTGCATGCAGGTTGCGTCTATGCGGCGGCGCCAGGCTGCACGCGTTCGTTGCTACGATCGGCATTACTGGAAAATGTTCTAGACGCTCGTCTTTTTCGGTGTGCCCTATTAAGGTAACGCCATCGAATACAAACGTCGGCCGCTCGCGCTGATGACCGGAACCGGCGGCGCAAATTGCGACTTACGTGAAGCGGGAGGAGTATCATGTTGCCATTGAAACGGATATTGGCAGCCGGCATGTTTGCCGCGCTGGGAATGACGGGGATTGCGGCCGGCGCTTTCGCTCAAGGGGAGCTCAAGCTCATCGCTCCGGCCGCGCCGGGCGGCGGCTGGGATCAGACCGCTCGCGCCATGCAGGCCGCGCTCGTCGCCAGCGGCGCGGCCAAGAGTGCGCAGGTGGTGAACGTGCCCGGCGCGGGCGGCACGGTGGGCCTTGCCCAATTCGTCAACAGCGCCAAGGGTGACGGCGCTCAGCTGTTGGTCAACGGGTTGGTGATGGTCGGCGCGATCATCACCAACAAGGCGCCCGTCAGCCTGGATCTGGTCACGCCGATTGCCCGGCTCACGGGTGAGTATGTGGCGATCGTCGTGCCGGCGAACTCGCCGATCAAGGATGTCAAGGAACTCGGGGCGGCCCTCAAAGCCGACCCGGCGAAAGTGACCTGGGCGGGCGGCTCGGCCGGCAGCGTCGATCATATTACCGTCGGACTGTTCGCCAAGGCGATCGGCGCCGACCCGACGAAGATCAACTATATTCCGTTCTCCGGCGGCGGCGAGGCACTGGCGGCGATACTCGGCGGCAAGGTTACCGCCGGGGTGTCCGGCTACAGCGAGGTCGAGGCCCAGATCAAATCAGGCAAGCTTCGCCTGCTCGCCATTACCTCGCCCAAGCGCCTGCCCAATGTCGATGGACCGACGCTGAAGGAGCAAGGCATCGACGTCGAGGTCCTCAATTGGCGCTCGGTCTTCGCGGCTCCCGGCATCACGCCGGAGCAGCGCGCCACATTGGAGGCGACGATCGAGAAAATGGCCAAGTCCCCCGCCTGGGCCGAGACCTTGAAGACCAAAGGATGGGACGACGCCTATCTGAAGGGCGATGAGTTCGGGGCCTTCGTCAAGAGCGAGCAGACGCGCGTTCACGACGTGCTCGCCTCAATCGGCCTGGCGAAATAGGGCGTCGATGACCGGCGAAACATCGGGGGGCCGCCAACCAGACATGGCGGGGTTTGTCATCGCGGCGGCGCTCATTGCGCTCGCGCTGGTCATTGCATGGGACGCCGGGAACCTCGGCACCGGTTCCACCTATTCGCCGGCAGGGCCGTCGGCGGCTGCCTATGCGGTCGCCGCCGGGCTGGCCCTGCTCGGGCTGGCGACGGCCTTAACGGCGTGGCGCGGCGACCATTCCCGAGCGCGAATCCTTCGACATCATTCCCGTACTCATCATCCTGGGAGGCTTGGGCGCCCTCACCGCCAGCATTTATTATGGCGGCGGGTTCATCCTGGGAACGACAATCATGTTCGCCGCGACGTCCAGGGCGCTCGGCCATCAGCGCCTGTTTCTGGACGTGGCGATCGGCTTTTCGCTGTCCCTCGGCGTCTATCTGGTGTTCACCAAGCTTCTCTCGCTCTCCCTGCCGCAAGGGCCGTTTGAGCGTCTCTTTTAGGGAGAATGGCAGTGGAAGGTTTCTCTGCCCTCCTGCAGGGCCTCGCCATCGCGATGCAGCCGATGAACCTGATGTTCGCCGCGATCGGCGTGTTCCTGGGCACGGCGGTCGGCGTGTTGCCGGGCATAGGACCGGCGCTCACGGTCGCGCTGCTCCTGCCGGTGACATACAAACTCGATCCGGCGGGCTCGCTCATCATGTTCGCCGGCATCTATTATGGCGGCATGTATGGCGGCTCGACGACGGCGATCCTGCTCAACACGCCGGGTGAAAGCGCCTCGCTCGCCACCGTCATCGAAGGCAACAAGATGGCCAAGCGCGGGCGCGGCGGACCGGCGCTGGCGACCGCCGCGATCGGCTCGTTCGTTGCCGGAACGATTGCGTCGCTGGGGATCGCCTTTCTCGCGCCGTGGCTGGTGGATCTCGCCATCAGCTTCGGTCCGGCGGATTATTTCGCGCTGATGGTGCTGGCCTTCGTCACCATCTCGGCGACCTTCGGGGCATCGCCGCTCAGGGGTCTCACCAGCCTGTTCATCGGCCTCGGCCTCGGCCTCATCGGCATCGACGAGCTTTCGGGGCAGGCGCGGCTGGCTTTCGGCGTGCCGGATCTCCTGGACGGGGTGGAAGTGACGACGCTCGCCGTGGGCGTTTTCGCAGTAGGCGAAGCGCTCTATGTCGCGTCCCGCCGTCTCCATGCGCCGGAAACCATCGAGCCGGTGCGCGGATCGCTCTGGATGACGCGGCGAGGATTGGGCGCGCTCCTGGAAGCCGTGGCTGCGCGGCACGGCGCTCGGATTTCCCATCGGCGCTCTGCCGGCAGGAGGCGCCGAAATCCCGACATTCCTGTCCTATTCCGTCGAAAAACGTCTGACCAATCACCCGGAGGAGTTCGGCAAGGGCGCCATCGAAGGCGTGGCGGGTCCGGAAGCCGCCAACAACGCCTCCGCGGCCGGAACGCTGGTGCCGCTGCTCACGCTGGGCCTCCCGACCTCGGCGACGGCCGCGATGATGCTCGCCGGCTTTCAGCAATATGGGCTCAATCCCGGGCCGCTCCTGTTCGCCGACAGGCCCGACCTCGTATGGGGCCTGATCGCCAGCCTGCTGATCGCCAATATGATGCTGCTGGTGCTGAACCTGCCGCTCATCGGCTTGTGGGTGAAGCTGCTGGCCATACCGCAGCACTGGCTTTACGCGGGCATCCTGGTCTTCGCCGCCATGGGCACGATTGCCGCCAAGCCGTCCGTCGTCGAGCTGGCGATGCTTGCGGTCTTTGGCGTGATGGGCTTTTTCATGCGGCGGTTCGACTATCCGATCGCGCCGATGATCGTCGGACTGATCCTCGGTCCGATGGCCGAGCAGCAGCTTCGGCGTGCGCTCTCGATCAGCATCGGCGACCCGATGACCCTCATCGAAAGCCCGATCGCGGCGATCCTGCTCACGATCGCGGCTTTGGCGCTGATCGCGCCGTTTGTTTTGGCCGGGCTGAGCCGTTTCAAGGCGGACGAGGATTAGGCCGTCCGCCCGGCTGGATTATTAAGGCGGTCGCGCCGCCTCTCCCAATCTCGCGGCCGTGTCACCATGTTAGCGGCGATTCATTTCCCTCCCACACAGGACGTCCGATGCCCAAAGTTCTCGTTCTCTACTATTCATCCTATGGCCATATCGAAAAGATGGCCGAGGCCGTCGCGGAAGGCGCTCGCGGCGCCGGCGCTCAGGTCGACATCAAGCGCGTGCCCGAAACCGTGCCCGAAGAGATCGCCAGAAGCTCGCATTTCAAGCTCGATCAACCCGCCCCAATCGCGCGTGATCGGCGATCTGGCGAATTATGACGCGATCATCGTCGGCACCGGCACGCGCTTTGGCCGCATCACCTCGCAGATGGCGGCCTTCCTCGATCAGGCCGGCGGCCTATGGCAGAGCGGCGTGCTCAACGGCAAGGTCGGCGCCGCTTTCTCCTCGACGGCCACGCAGCATGGCGGCCAGGAAATGACGCTGTTCTCGATCATCGCCAATCTGCTGCATTTCGGGCTGGTCATCGTCGGGCTCCCCTACAGCTTCCAGGGTCAGATGAAGCTGGACGAGGTGGTCGGCGGCTCACCCTATGGCGCAACCACGATCGCGGGGAGCGACGGATCGCGCCAGCCGAGCGAGACCGACCTTGCAGGGGCGCGCTTCCAGGGCGACCTCGTCGCGCGGACGGCGGCCAAGCTGTTCGGCTGATCGTTTGCTGGGAGCCGGGCATCCGCCCGGCACGTTTGCCCGCTTGCGGGCCCCGGGAAGACCGCCACGAATGCTGTGCCGGCCGCTTTGCTCGGAGCTTGTATCGGGCACCCGCCGAGCTACGCGGTCGCGAAGGTGAGGCTGCGCAGGCCCTGCATTTCCAGCCAATAGCCATGCGGTGTCGCGGCCAAGCGCATCAGCACCGAGTCGCAGCCGGGGCATCGCATGACGAAACCCATCTGTCCGCCGTAGAGGCGGAGTTCGGCGAACGGTCCGGTGCGGCCGCAGCCCGCGCATATGGCGCTCGCCGTGGTCACATCGCGGCAGAAGATCTGGCTGAGCGCTCCCGCCGCCGCCTGCGCGTCCAGTATCGGCTCGATTTGCGCTGCTGTCATGAGCCTATCCTCCTGAAGGTCCGAACCGCTCCGTCTTGATGCTTCTGGCGTCCAAACCGAGCCCGATCAGCGCCTGGGCCGCCCCCTCCACCATGCCGGTCGGCCCGCAGATGAAGACATTGGCGCCCTCAAGCGCCGCGATGCCGATCTCGGTCAGCATCGCGGCATCGATGCGCTTCCGATAGCCGGCCCAGCCCGTCGGCTGCGTGCGTGTGAGCGTATGGACGACGCGCAAGCTCGGCATCCTCGCGCCCGATGGCGTCAAGCTCTTCGCGACAGATGATATCCTCGAAGCTGCGCGAGGAATAGACGAGGGTCGCGGGGGCGGAATGCCGAGCGGAGGCACGATGGCGCAGCATCGACATGAACGGCGCGATGCCTGATCCACCGGCGATCAGCACGAGCGGACCAGCCAGCCGCACCGACCAGACGAAATAGCCGCCGATCGGCCCTCTCAGCTCGAATTTGTCGCCAATCCGCGCTTCGCCCGTCAGATAGGGCGACACTTCGCCATCCTCGATGGTCTCGACCGTCAGCTCGACATGTGAAGCCTCGGGCGGCGAAGAAATGGAATAGCTGCGCTGCGCCTGATAGCCGTCTTCCGCCGTGAGCCTGATATCGACATGCTGCCCCGCCTGATGACCCGCCCAGTCCGCGACCGCAAGGCTCAGTGTTTTGACGCGCGGTGTTTCCTCCCGGATCGCCACGATCTCCGCGACCGCCCAGGACAGCCGGCGAGGCAAAGATGGCGAGGTCGATGGATCAATCACCGGTGTAACGCTGCTCCCGCCAGGGATCGCCGTAAATATGATAGCCGAAGGACTCCCAGAAGCCGGGCTCGTCCTGTTCGATGAAGCGCAGCCGGCGCAGCCACTTCGCGCTCTTCCAGAAATAGAGATGCGGCACGAGCAGCCGGGCCGGACCGCCATGTGACGGCGCCAGCGGCAGCCCGTCGAAATGCGTGGCCACCATGGCCTTGCCGCCGATCAGATCCGCGACCGGCACGTTGGTCGTGTAGCCGCCGTCGCAATGCGCCATGGTGAAGGCTTGCGGCGGCTCACTCAATCCGGCGGCGGCGAGCAGGTCGTCGATGGTCACGCCGCGCCATTTGGTGTCGAGCTTCGACCATTTCGTGACGCAGTGAATGTCGGTGGTCAGGTCGGTCTGCGGCAGAGCCAGGAACTCGTTCCAGTTCCACTTCGCCAGGAGCGAGCCGCCGAGCTGCAAGGCAAAGCTCCAATTCGCGACGCTGATATTCGGCGTCGGCCCTGCCGAGAGGACAGGAAAATCGGTGGTGAGATATTGACCGGGCGGCACGCGGTCGGCCTGACCGCCCTGCCCCTTGCGGGATCGAAAGCCGCGTGAAATTGGCGACGTCACCGAGAACTCCTCCGCCGCTAAGCGGCATATCATTTCGCACCAGCTTGCGATCACCGCATATTCATGTCCAATAAACTCTTCCAGCGATAGTGTTTCCGGAGGCGGCTGGCGGAGACGCCTCTATCTTGTCCCTGGAAGGGGTAGCCATGCAACCCATGACCGGGCCGGTCATCAAGGATGTGGTACTGGTCGGGGCCGGACACGCCCATGTGCAGGTGCTGCGACGCTTCGGCATGAAACCAGTGCCCGGCGTCCGTTTCACCCTCATCACCCGCGAGGTCCATACGCCCTATTCCGGCATGCTGCCCGGCCTGGTCGCCGGGACCTACGGCTTCGACGACGCTCATATCGATACCGGCCCGCTGGCGCGGTTCGCCGGTGCCCGCCTCTATCAAAGCGCGGCGATCGGGATCGATATCGCGGCCAGGCGCGTCATCTGCGACAACCGCCCGCCGGCGCCTTACGACATCGTGTCGATCAATACCGGCTCGACGCCGAATACGGCGCTTGTGCCCGGCGCGGCCGAACACACGATTCCGGTCAAGCCGATTGACCGGTTTCTGCATCATTTCGAGGCGCTGCGGGCGCGTGTCGCGCAAGGGGCCGAGCGCCGCATCGCACTTGTGGGCGCGGGGGCGGGCGGCGTCGAACTTATGCTTGCGCTGGAGCGCCGATTGCGTCGCGAGGGAAGCTGCGGGACGGAACCCGCACGACCTTTCCTTCGTGCTGATCTCCGGAATGCGCACTATTCTGCCCGGCTTTCCTGCCGCATTCCGGCGTCATTTCGAGGTGACCTGCACCGAACGGGGCATCGAGATCGTGACGGGGAACCTCGTCGAACGTGTCGAGCCGGGCCGGCTGCATCTCGGCGGAGCCTCGTCCATTGCCGCCGACGAAGTGCTCTGGACGACCGAAGCGCGCCCGCCGGAGTGGCTGAAATCGTCGGGGCTGCCGGTCGACGATGCAGGCTTCATCAAAGTGGACGAGATGCTGCGGGCGGAGGGACATATGGACATCTTCGCCGCCGGAGACATCGTCGCATTCGGCCCCCGGCCGCTGCCGAAATCGGGCGTCTACGCTGTGCGGGCCGGCCGGTGCTCGCCGAAAATATTCGCCGAACCCTGATAGGCAAGCGCCTCACGCCGTACCGCCCACAGCGCGACGCAATGTATCTCATCTCGACCGGCGACGCTCGCGCGGTCGGCACGCGCAACGGCATCACCTTCGCCGGAAACTGGGTTTGGCGCTGGAAAGACTGGATCGACCGCCGCTTCATGCAGCGCTTCAACGATCTGCCTGACATGGCCGCGAACACGGCGGAAACCGCCTACAATCTCGCCGACACGGCGCCATCAAGGAAATCTCCGCCATCGCCATGCGCTGCGGCGGCTGCGGCGCGAAAGTCGGTGCGACGGTGCTATCCCGCGCGCTGCGCGGCCTCGACCCTGCCCCGCGCGACGAAATCCTCGTCGGGCTCGACGCGCCGGACGATGCGGCCATCGTCGACACCGGCGGGCCGAAGCTCTCCGTGCATACTGTCGATTACTTCCGCGCCATCGTCGACGACCCCTATCTGTTCGGCAAGATCGCCGCAAACCACGCGCTCGGCGACATCTTCGCCATGGGAGCCGAACCGCAATCGGCGCTCGCCATCGCCACGGTGCCTTACGGGCTCGAAGCCAAGGTCGAGGCCGATCTAACCGCAATGATGGCCGGAGCGAACGAGATACTTCGTGCGGCGGGGTGTGCGCTCGTCGGGGGGCACACGTCGGAAGGCGCGGAGCTGGCGCTGGGGTTCTCGGTGAACGGTCTCGTGGAGCGCGAGCGCGTCCTGCGCAAGGGGGGCATGATGCCCGGCGATATGCTGATCATCACAAAGCCCATCGGCACGGGAACGCTTCTCGCGGCCGATATGCGGGGCAAGGCGAAAGCCCGGTGGGTGATGGCCGCGATTGCCCATATGACGCAATCGAACGCCGGCGCCGCCAACCCGCACCGACACGGCGCGACCGCCGCGACCGATGTGACCGGCTTCGGCCTCCTCGGCCATCTGGTGGAGATGGTGAAGGCAAGCGGCGTCGATGTCTCGCTGGAACTGGCGCGGATTCCGCTGCTGGCCGGCGTAGCTGAAACGCTCTCGCTCGGGATATTCTCCTCGCTGCAGCCGCAAAATGTCAGGCTGCGCCGCGCCATCGAGCAATCTCGAAGAGGCGAGCCGCGCCGTCCTTTCTCCCGCCTTGTTCGATCCGCAAACGGCGGGCGGTCTGCTGGCGTCGGTTCCGCGCGGCCGGGCGGATGCCTGCCTCGCGGCGCTGCGTGCCGCCGGCTATCATCACGCCGCGATCATCGGCGCCGTCGCGCCTCGTCGGATGCGCTCGCGCCCATTACCGTTCGTGTCTGCGCAAACCGCTGACAACGGGACGCGCACCGACCTTCCGTATTAACCCTATTTCCGATCGCATGGAAACGGTGCTTTAGCGCCGGATTGGCGAATTTCCTCGTCGCCCGACCCCGTCCATAGGACCTCAGTCTGACACCATTTTTGGACCATGGTCTTTTTGCAAGCCCCTGGAATTAGCGTAGCTTGCAAGCCTGGGATAGAGGTCGCAGTGCGCATTGCGACCATAACTGGGCTCTCTTTTTGGGCTTTTCGCGTGGGCTGACACAACAGTTCCGCATGGTGCCGTCAATCGGCTTTGCGTCATACTGGAGTGAATAATGGTTACGTACATCGCAAGCGATCTGGAATTCATTCTTGATCAAATCCGCATCGCCGAGGCACATGCTGGCGGTACGCCCCTTATTGAGCTTGTTCCGAATGTGCAGGTGCCATTCGGGCTGCGCACCGTCGACGGATCGTTCAACAATCTTGTCACCGGCCAGGACGCCTTCGGCGCGGCTGACAATGCCTTCCCCGGCTGCTCGACCCGGACTTCATCAACGCTCAGTATGCCTCCAGCAATTCGGTCGTCGATCCCCAGCCGCGCATAATTTCCAATCTGATCGTCGACCAGACCGCGAACAATCCCGCCGCCGTGGCCGCCAATGGCGGCGCATCCGAGCCGTTGTCAGCCCTGGCCTGGACGGCATTTTCGGGACCGCTGACGATGTCGACGTTTTCTTCATTCCGAACTCGACGCCGGACGCGGGTCTCACGCGCGCCATTCAATGCGTGGATGACGTTCTTCGGCCAGTTCTTCGATCACGGCCTCGACCTGGTGACCAAGTCGAGCACCGAAATCATATTCATTCCGCTGCAGCCGGACGATCCGCTTTTCGTCCCAGGCAGCCCGACCAATTTCATGGTGCTGGCACGCGCGACGCAGGTGAACGGCCCGGGCGCGGACGGTATTCTTGGGACCGCCGACGACACCACGCATGAGGCGGAGAATACCACGTCGCCCTTCGTCGACCAGAACCAGACCTACAGCTCGCATCCCTCGCATCAGGTGTTCCTGCGCGCCTACGAAGCTGAACGCCGCAGGCGATCCTGTCGCCACAGGCGGCCTGATCACCAACCGCAATCTGGGCGCCGACGGCGAGTTCGGCACGGCCGACGACACCGAACTCGGCGGCATGGCCACCTGGGCGGTGCTGAAGGCCCAGGCGCACGATATCCTCGGCATCAACCTCACCGATGCCGACGTGTTCAACGTTCCGCTTCTGGCGACGGACGCCTATGGGAATTTCATCAAGGGACCGAATGGCTTCCCGCAAGTCGTGATGACCGACGGCAGCCTCGTCGAAGGCAACCCCGACGCGCCCATCGACCTGACGAATGCAGTGCGCACGGGCCATCAATTCCTGATCGACGTCGCCCATAGTGCCGTCCCCTTCGACACGAACGGCAATGCCCGTCGACTCGCCGATGCCGATGGCGTGGCCGGCGGGCCTGTCGCGGCGGGCGAGTACGACGACGAACTGCTCGACGCGCACTACATGGCCGGCGACGGCCGCGTGAACGAGAATATCGGGCTGACGGCTGTCCATGCCATCTTCCACTCCGAGCATAACCGGCTGCTGGAGCACACCAAGGAGGTGGCGCTTGCCTCGGGCGATCTGGGACTGCTCAATGAATGGCTGCTGACGCCGGTCGCCGCCCTCCCGACGACCCAGGCCCAGATCGACGCGCTGGAATGGAACGGCGAACGCCTCTTCCAGGCCGCGAAGTTCGGCACCGAGATGCAGTATCAGCATCTCGTCTTCGAGGAGTTCGCGCGCACCATCCAGCCGCAGGTCGACGCATTCCTGGCGCCCAACGGTTACGACACGACCATCGATGCCTCCATCGTCGCCGAATTCGCCCATACCGTTTACCGCTTCGGCCATTCGATGCTGACGGAGACGGTGGACCGCTATGACGCCGACTTCAATACCGTCGGCGGCGACGCGCAGACTCGGCCTGATCGCGGCCTTCCTCAACCCGCTCGCTTACGCCGAGAGCGGCTTGACGGCTGAGGCAGCCACCGGGGCTATCGTGCGCGGCCTGACCCGCCAGGTGGGCAACGAGATCGACGAGTTCGTCACTGAAGCCCTGCGCAACAATCTTGTCGGGCTGCCGCTCGACCTGCCGGCGCTCAACATCGCGCGCGGCCGCGACACCGGTATCCCGTCGCTGAACGAGGCTCGCGCCCAGTTCTTTGAAATGACCGGCGACAGCCAGCTCAAGCCCTATACGAGCTGGGCCGATCTGGCGCACAATTTGAAGCACGCGGAATTGCTGATCAATTTCATCGCCGCTTACGGCACGCATGCCTCCATCACGGGCGCGACGACGCTGGATGCCAAGCGCGCCGCGGCGACGCTTCTCGTGCTCGGCGACGGCGACGACTTCGACGGTGTCGACATCGGTGGCGTTCAATTACCGCGAATCGCCTCGACTTCCTGAACGCGACCGGCGAATTTGCCGGCGGCGCCCTCGGCGGCCTCAATGATATCGACTTCTGGATCGGCGGCCTTGCGGAAAAGCAGATGCCGTTCGGCGGCCTGCTCGGCTCGACGTTCAATTTCGTCTTCGAGACGCAGCTCGAAGCCCTGCAGGATGGCGACCGGTTCTATTATCTATCCCGCACGGCGGGCATGCATTTCGGCAGCGAGCTTGAGCAGAACTCCTTCGCCAAGCTGGTGATGGCCAATTCCGACGCGACACATCTGTCCAGCCTGATCTTCCAGACGCCCAACTTCATTCTTGAGGTCGATCAATCCCGTCAGTTTACCGGGCTTGGCGCCGACGGCCGTGCCGACCCGACGGGCGGCATCTTCATCGGCGATGTCGAGGTTACGCCGCTGGTCATCCGCGACAATCCCGCCACGGCCGGCGCGGATGCCAACTACCTGCAATATACCGGCGAAGATCACGTCGTGCTCGGCGGCACCGACGGGAACGACATCCTCATCGCCGGCGACGGTGACGACACGCTCTATGGCGATGGCGGCAATGATCGCCTCGAAGGCGGCTACGGCAACGACACGCTGCTGGGCGGCGACGGCGACGACATCATCCAGGACATGGGCGGTGACGACAAGCTCGACGGTGGCGCCGGCAACGACGTCATCCAGGCCGGCAATATGGCGGTCGGCGGTGTTGGCAATCTGATCTTCGGCGGCACCGGCAACGATTTCATCATTACCACGGAAGACTTTTCGACCACCTTCGCCGGCGAGGGCGACGACTTCATCCTCGGCGCCAAAACCAACCTGCCGCCCACCGGCAATGAGGGCGACGACTGGATCGAAAAAGGCACGCAGGACGGCGCGCCAGGCGATAATTTCAGCCCCCTGCTTCTCGATAACGTCAACGGCAACGACATCTTCGTCGGCGGCGGCGGCTTCGACGAGATGATCGGCGAAGGCGGCGACGACATCTTCGTGGGCAGCGATGCCCAGGACAAGATGGAGGGCATGTCCGGCTTCGACTGGGTGACCTACAAGAACGATCGTTGCGGCGTAACCGCCGACCTGACGCTTCCGGCGCTGGCACAGCCGCATGGCGACACACCCATCGCCAATGCCGGGCCTGTAATCGCGGTTGGCGCTTCGCCCGCCTCGATCCTTGACCGGTTCGACGAAGTGGAAGGCCTTTCAGGCTCCGCCCATGCAGATATTCTGCGAGGTGACAATATCGATGCGGTCACGATCCTCAATCATGGCGGCGCCACCGGCGGCGCGCTGACCAATGTCGGCCTGATCGACGGCTTGCAGGAGCTGCTTGGCGGCGCGGACGGTTTCGCCACCGGCAACATCATCCTGGGCGGTGCGGGCAGCGACATCATCGAAGGCCGCGGCGGCGACGACCTGATCGACGGCGACCGTGCGCTTAACGTGCGCATCAGCGTGCGCGCCAACGCGGACGGCACCGGTCCCGAGATCGCCAGCTTCGACAGCATGGAGCCGATGATCCCGCTCATGCTGAACGGAACCTACACTGCCGGCCAGCTCAAAGCCGTGCGCGAAATCGTCGACGTCGACGACCACTTCGACACGGCCGTTTTCACCGGCAATTTTGCCGATTATCAGTGGATCGTGAACGACAATGGCACGCTCGACACCAACGATGACGTGGTCACCATCACCGACACCGTCGTTGGACGTGACGGCACCGATACGCTGAAGCATATCGAGCGGCTGCAATTCAACGATCAATCCTGGACGCTTGTCGGGCGACAACTTCGATCCGCTCGGCCAAGTCGCCGTCTCGGACGACACACCCGCGGTCGGGCAACTTCTTACGGCATCCATCGCGGGCGTGACCGACGATGACAATGTCTCCGCCACCAATCCCACTGGCGCGATCACCAGCCCTGTGTCCTATATCTGGCAGGTCGACCGCCTTGGTGACGGCATCTTCGAGGACATCGTCCTGCTGCCGGCCGGCGACCTTGCGTTCCAGAGCGCCAACGGCCGCAGCTTCCGCGTAACCGAGGATCTCGCCGGGCTCGCGCTGCGCGTCAAGGCGATCTTCCAGGATGCCAATGGCGTCACCGAAACGGTGTTCTCGCCGGCCACCGGTGCCGTCGCAGCCGTCCCGCGTCGCGCCGCCGGTCGTCCCCGTTGCCGGTCCCGAAACCGTCGAGGCGGGCGTGGGCGTCGATCTTATCCGCTCCGACCTGAATTTCATTCTCAACCAGATCAAGATCGCCGAAGCACAGACGGCCGGCGCGGATATCCTTGACCTCATTCCGAATGTGCGGGCGCCGCTTGGCCTGCGCACGGTGGACGGCAGCTTCAACAATCTGATGCCCGGCCAGGACCACTTCGGCGCAGCCGATAACGTCTTCCCGCGTTTGAGCGACCCGCAATTCAATGCCAGCGGAAGATGGCACGTCCTACCAGCAGACCAACGGCTTGGTCATCAACTCGCAGCCTCGCACGATCTCCAACCTGATCGTCGATCAGACCGCCAACAATCCCGCCGCCTATGCCACCGCCTATGATGTCGGCGCTGGACGGAGTGCTCCACACGGCTGACGACGTCCTGAAGGATGGCGTGCGTATCGTCGCCAGCCCCGGCCTCGACGGCGACGTTCGGCACCGCCGACGACAAGGAGGTGTTCCAGTTCGATAACGTCGCGCCCGACGATGGCCTGTCCGCGCCGTTCAACGCATGGATGACCTTCTTCGGCCAGTTCTTCGATCACGGCCTCGATCTCGTGACCAAGGGCGGCAGCGGCACGATCTTCATTCCGCTGCAGCCGGACGATCCGCTTTTCGTCGCCGGGCAGCCCGACCAATTTCATGGTGCTGACGCGGGCGACCAATCAGCCCGGCGCGGACGGCGTGCTCGGCACGGCGGACGATATTCACGAGCACACGAATACGACGTCGCCCTTCGTCGACCAGAACCAGACCTATAGCTCGCATCCTTCGCATCAGGTGTTCCTGCGCGCTTATGAGATCAACGCCGACGGCGATCCTGTCAGCGACGGGCCGAGCTGATCACCAATCGTGACCTCGGCGCCGACGGCATCTTCGGCACCGCCGACGACGTGGAAATCGGCGGCATGGCCACATGGGAGGTGGTGAAGGCGCAGGCGCGCGACATGCTCGGCATCAACCTCACCGACGCCGATGTTTCAACAGCGTTCCGCTGCTGGCGACCGACGCCTATGGCAATTTCATCAAGGGACCGAACGGCTTCCCGCAGGTCGTGATGAAAGGCGTCGATGGCATTGCCGGTACGGCGGACGACATCCTCGTGGAAGGCAATCCCGCCAGCGCCGATCACCCTGGCCAACGCGGTCCGCACCGGCCATGCGTTCCTGACGACATCGCGCATTGCGCCGATCCGTGGGCGAGCACGACGGCAATCCGGTCTCGTCCGGGACAGGCGACGGCGTCATGCGGACGATGTCGCCGGCAGCCCGGTCGCGCTAGGCATCTACGACAACGAGCTGCTGGACAAGCATTACATCGCCGGCGACGGCCGCGTGAACGAAAATATCGGCCTGACGGCGGTCCATGCGGTCTTCCACTCCGAGCACAACCGGCTGGTCGAGCAGACCAAGGGCACGGTCCTTGCATCGCTGGATCTGGCCTTCCTGAAGGAATGGCTGCGCGATCCGGACGCGCCGCGACGTTCCCGACGACTCCGGCGGAGATCGACGCGCTGGAATGGAACGGCGAGCGCTTGTTCCAGACGGCGAAATTCGGCACCGAGATGCAATATCAGCATCTCGTCTTCGAGGAGTTCGCGCGCATCATCCAGCCGAATGTCGACCTCTTCTTCGCGCCGACGCAGGTGTATGACGTCGATCTCGATCCCTCCATCGTCGCGGAATTCGCGCACACGGTTTACCGCTTCGGCCATTCGATGCTGACCGAGACGGTGGATCGCTTCGATGCCGACTTCAATACCGTCACTGATGACGTCAATAAGACCCGCAGATCGGCCTGATCGCGGCCTTCCTCAACCCGCTCGCCTTCGCCGATAGCGGTCCGACGCCCGAAGAGGCGGCCGGCGCCATCGTGCGCGGCGTCACCCGTCAGGCGGGCAACGAGATCGACGAATTCGTCACCGAAGCGCTGCGCAACAACCTCGTCGGCTTGCCGCTCGACCTTCCGGCGATCAACATCGCGCGTGGCCGCGACACCGGCATTCCGTCGCTGAACGAGGCCCGCCGCGACTTCTACGCAATTGACCGGCGACAGCCAGCTCAAGCCCTATACGAGCTGGGCCGACCTGGTGCAGAACCTGAAGCATCCGGAATCGCTGATCAACTTCATCGCGGCCTACGGCACGCATGAGACCATCATCAATGCCGATACGCTGGATGAGAAGCGCGCGGCGGCCACGGCCTTGGTGCTCGGCGGCCCCGGCGCACCGGCCGACCGCTTCGACTTCCTCAACGGCACCGGCGCCTGGGCCAACACGGCGAACGGCGTGACCATCACCGGCGTCGACGATATCGACTTCTGGATCGGCGGCCTCGCCGAGGAGATCATGCCGTTCGGCGGCATGCTGGGCTCGACCTTCAACTTCGTCTTCGAGACGCAGCTCGAAAAGCTGCAGGACGGCGACCGCTTCTATTATCTGGAGCGCACGGCAGGCCTCAACTTCAATGCCGAGCTGGAAAGCAACTCCTTCGCCAAGCTGATCATGGCGAATACCGATGCCACGCATCTGCCCGGCATTGTCTTCACCACCCCGGGCTATATTCTTGAGGTTGACCAGTCCAAGCAGTTCAACGGCGAACTCGGCAGCGCGGATCCGACCAGCGGCGACACGCTGCTGACGCCGGAGGTCATCCGCGACAATCCCGACACGGCCGGCCCCGACAGCAACTATCTCGAATATACCGGCGACCGAGCATGTCGTGCTCGGCGGCACCAATCCGGGAGTCGTCAACCCGAGCGGCAATGACATTCTCATTGCCAGCGAAGGCGACGACACGGTCTGGGGCGACGGAGGCAACGACCGCATCGAAGGCGGCGCGGGCAACGATCAGCTGCGCGGCGGCGCCGGTGACGACATCATCACCGACAGCGGCGGCGACGACAACATCCAGGGTGGCGACGGCAACGACGTCATCCATGGCGGCAACGGCGTCAATCTGCTCATCGGCGGCTTCGGCAGCGACTTCATCGTCACCGGCGAAGACGCGCTCGGAAGCCATCGGCGGCGCCGGGCAACGACTTTATCCTGGGCTCGAAGGCCAACGAACAGGATATGGGCAACGAGGGCGACGACTGGATCGAAGGCGGCACGTCCGACGGCGCTCCGGGCGACAATTTCGACCCGCTCGGCAACGATCCGGTCATCGGCAACGACGTCTATATCGGCAAGGGCGAGAACGACAAGTTCAACGGCGAAGGCGGCGACGACATCATGGTCGGCAGCCCCGGCCTGGGCGACCGCTATATCGGCGGCTCGGGCTTTGACTGGGCGACCTTCAAGGACGATGCGTTCGGCGTCACGGTCGATATGAGCGACCGCTTCTTCGATCAGCCGCCGCAACCGGGTTCGGGCGCGTCGGCGCTGGTGCGCTTCGACATCGTCGAAGGCGTGTCGGGCTCGTCGAAGGGCGACGTGCTGCGAGGCGACAACGAAGACGCAGCGTCGCTGCGGACAGCCGGCGCCACCGGCAGCGTGCTGACCAATATCGCGCTGATCAATGGTCTGGCGGAACTGCTCGAGGGAACCACCACCACAATTGACGGCGTGGAGTTCTTCGACGGCGGCAACATCATCCTCGGCGGCGGTGGCAGCGATATCATCGAAGGCCGCGACGGCAACGACCTGATCGATGGCGACGCCTGGCTCAATGTACGCATCAGCGTGCGGGCCACCGTCGATACCAACGGTGACGGCGTCCCGGACCGGGACGCCAGCG
Source organism: uncultured Alphaproteobacteria bacterium (assembly GCA_963842775.1). Lineage (GTDB taxonomy): Bacteria > Pseudomonadota > Alphaproteobacteria > Rhizobiales > Rhodomicrobiaceae > R-RK-3. The sequence goes on from CAWJHQ010000006.1 coordinate 333,028, forward strand.
GGAAGCTCGTTCTCGGCGCCGAGATCGCCAGCTTCGACAGCATGGAGCCGATGATCCCGCTCATGGTGGCCGGAACCTACAATCCCGGCCAGCTTCAGATCGTGCGCGAGATCCTCTACACGACCGGTCCGACGGATTTCGATACGGCCGAATTCAATGGCGATCGGGCGAATTACACCATTGTAGACAATTTGGACGGCACCTTTACCGTGACCGACAATGTCGGCACCGAAGGCACCGACACCTTGAAGCACATCGAGCGCCTGCAATTCGCAGATCAGGCGATCGTCGCTTGACGGTCTGAATGCCCCGCCGGTTGGCCAGCTCGTCATCTCGGACGCAACGCCGGACGAGAACCAGACGTCTGACGGTCTCCATCGCCGGAGTGACCGACGCCAACAACCCTGGCGGCGGAGCCATCACCGGACCGGTGTCGTACTTCTGGCAGGAAGATCTGGGCACCGGCGTGTTCACCGACATCCTGCTGTTCGGCGCCGGCGAAGCCGCACGGGCGACGGGCCTGACGTTCACGCCTACCGAGGACCAGGTCGGCTCCCTGCTGCGGGTGCGGGCCGTCTACAAAGACGCCAACGGCGTGCTGGAGCAAGTGTTCTCAGCACCGACGGCGGCGGTTGCGAACGTCGACAACGCGCCTGTAGGCCTGCCCACGATCAGCGATCTGACGCCGACTGAAGGCAGCCTGCTGACGGCCTCGACCGCTGGCATCAGCGACGCCGACGGGCTGACCACGGCCATCTTTACCTTCCAGTGGCAGCAGTCGGGTGTCGGCGGCGGCGGTACGTTCACCGACATCGCCGGTGCGACATCGGCAGCCTTCACGCCGACACAGGACCAGGTCAACCGCCAGCTCCAGGTTGTGACGACCTACACGGACGACAACGGTACGACCCACTCGGTCATTTCGGCGGCCACGGTCGTGACCGGCGACCTGTTCGTGGGTACCAACGCGGTTAACGCCTTCACCGGTAATGCAGGCGAGGACAACGCTCTCAGGCGACGGCGGCAACGATATCCTCAACGGGCTCGGCGGCAATGACATCCTCAACGGCGATGCCGGGGTCGATGTGATCCTCGGCGGGGCCGGGAACGATGTCATCCGCGGCGGCATCGGCAACGATGTGCTGCAAGGCGAGGCCGGCAACGACGTCTTCAACTACGTCTTCGGCGATGGCGCCGACAACGTCAACGGCGGCGCGGATACGGACACGCTCAACATCCTCGGGACAGCGGCGGCAGATACGCTCGATGTCGTCTTCAACGGCACGGCGTTGACCACCGCCGAGGGCGGGGCGCTTACCAGCGTCGAATCGGTGACCGCCAATCTGCTCGGCGGCGTCGACACGCTCAGCTATGCCGCGACGGTTGCGGCCAATGGCGTGACCGTGAACCTCACAACGAACACGGCGTCGGGCTTTACGTCCATCACCGGCATCGAGAACGTGACCGGCGGCGCCGGCGCCGACAATCTCACCGGCAATGCAGGGGCCAACATCCTCACGGGTGGCACCGGCAACGACGTGCTCAATGGCGGACTGGGCATTGATACGCTCAGCGGCGGCGGCGGCATCGACACGGCGTCCTATTTCGGCGAGGTCGACGACATGTTCGTCTTCCTTAACGGAGCGACGGGCGATACGCGGCGCGGATCGGCGGCGGCAGCCATCGAGGACACTCTGACGAGCATCGAAAGCGTCATCGGCGGCTTCGGCAACGACACGATCACCGCCAACGGCAACGCCAACACGCTTGACGGCGGCGACGGCAACGACACGATCTCGGCCGGCGGCGGCGTGGATATCGTCCTCGGCGGCGCCGGGAACGACACCATCACCGGCGGCACCGGCAACGACAATCTCAGCGGCGGCATCCGGCAACGATACCTTCCGCTACACGATCGGTGACGGCGCCGATACTGTCGACGGCGGGGTCGGGTTCGATACGCTCGCCATTCTCGACACGAACGCCACAAACACGCTCGACGTGATCTTCAACGGTACGGCGATCACGACGGTCGAGGGCGGCACAGTGACGGGCATCGAAGCCATCACGGCGGACATGCTCGGCGTCAACGACCGGCTGAGCTACGCCGGATCGACGGCAGGCGTGATAGTCGACCTGGGCGCGGGAACCGCATCAGGCTTTGCCTCGATCGCCAATATCGAGAACGTCTCGGGCGGTTTGGGCGCCGACACGTTCACCGGCAATGCGGGGGTGAATAACTTTGCCGGCGGCGCGGGCGACGACAACTACTTCGTTGGCATCGGCGATACCATCACCGAGGCCGCGGCCGGCGGCACCGATACTGCCTTCGCCACCGGCAACACATACACCCTCGGCGGGAATGTGGAGAACCTGACCTTCGTCGGCACGGGCGGCTTCACCGGCACCGGTAACGCATTGGGCAATGTGATCACCGGCGGCACCGGATCCGATGTTCTCAGCGGCGGCGGCGGTGCGGACACGCTGATCGGCGGCGCTGGCTCCGACTCGCTCAATGGCGGCGCTGGTAACGATATGTTCGTGTTCCGTCCCACCGACGGCGCCGGTGCAGACACGATCACCGGCGGATTTGACGCCAACGCCGTAGGTGGTCAGGATCTGATGGACCTCACCGCTTTCGGTATCCTCCCTGGCGACTTCGCAAGCCAAGTCGTCATTCAGGATCTCGGCAACGATACGTCGGTGACTATCGACACGAGCCACATCATCTTTCTGCTTGGCGTTAATGGAAACGGAACGAACGTCATCACGATCGACGATTTCTTGCTATAATGCATCCGCTGGCGGCCGGAATCTTCCTTTCGGCCGCCGGCAACATTTTGCCATAGGAGATATTGGATGATTTTGGGCCGATCGAAGCCGAAAGCCGCGACCCCGCCAGTCGAGCCGCAAGTGAAGGCGCCGGAACAGCCGCAAGCGACCGACGCGGCCGCGGCCGCCCCGAACCAGCCGATCCGCCCGCGCGATGCACGCCAGATCCGGATCGCGCAGTCATTTGCCCAAGTGGTCGCCGTGCTGATGCGCGACCCGAATTTCAAGAAACTGCCGCTGGCCGATCTGGAATGGCTCGTGCTGCCTCCGCTGATGGCTGGTCAATTCCGGCTGGCCCATATGCAGACGCAACAACCTGGCAACGACAAACAGCCGGGTATGACTGGTTCCCGTCGGCGTGGCGCTGTGGGCGCGCGTCTCGCCCGCGATCGATAAGAGGCTGTCGGAAAATCTCGAGGAGGCGGTGCGCTTACAGCCGAATGAATGGGCGTCGGGCGACAAGTGGTGGCTGATGGTTGCCGCGGGTGATCCACGCACCGTTCCTGCTTTCGTGCAACAGCTCGAGAAGACCGAGTTCAAGGGCAAGCAGGTCAAGCTGCGCCGACGCGGCCCCGATGGCAAGGTCATGGTCGCGACGATTGGCGAGCCCGCCTAAGCTCTTCCGTTCCGGCCGAGTCGGGGCAGAGATCCAACGATCTGCCTCGGCCGGCGCGGTTGTGGAACATCGCTCCCAACCTCCCGGATCTGGTTAACCCTGCGCCCGCTATCGGGTGCGGAATAGGACCATAGTCCGTTGTCGTCATCGCGGCATTTTGGCAGATTAGGTACGTGCCGGGGCATCGATCCAAACAGAGGCGACAGGCGGAGTTTGGTAAGTCGATGCGCCCATGCAGTAGAGCATTTTCCAGCAAATCGGATCCCGGTTTGCGCCAGAGAAAATGTGACCAAGCAAAAGGCTAGAGCCCGGTTCCGCTTCGATCGGAAGGGATAGACTCTAGGGAGACCTTGCCATGACCATGGTTGAGCGATTGAATGCTCTCCGTAAATCTATGCGCCGCGACGATGCCGACGCAGGGTTCACGCTGCTGGAACTGCTTGTCGTGCTGGGAATTCTGGCGCTGCTGGCGACTGTCGGCTATCCGCAGGTGCTGCGCTATCTGGGTGTGGCGCGAACCGAAACGGCTAAGGCGCAGATCAGCGCAATCGCGACATCGCTGGAGCTTTACGCGCTCGACAATGGCGGCTTCCCGCCGCAGCAGGTCGGGCTGAATGCGCTCATACAGCCCCCGGCCGGCGCGCGGCGCTGGCGCGGCCCCTATCTGAAAAAGGCCGAAGGGCTGATCGATCCCTGGGGCAACCCCTATCAGTTTCGCGTGCCTGGCAAGAGCTCCCCCTTCGAATTGGTGACGCTCGGCCGCGATAATGCGCCGGGCGGCGAAGGTGAAGACCGGGACGTCGCCTACCAATGAGGCAGACGCTCTCAAGCTTACCGCGGCGGCCCTAGCCGCAATTGCACAATTGTTCGCTCCACTGTTTGCGCCCGTGCACCGGTGCTGAGCGATATTTCCACCAGTTCGGGCAGGCTATCGGGCCGCGTCCATTGCGATTGCCATTGCGCCGGCCTTTGCGGCTCCGCAGCGCCAAAATAGCGGAAGGAAAGCCCGGCGACCCCCGAGCGTGAGCGTTGCTCCACTGCGGCCGGCAATGGCGCATCATCATTTCGCGCCTGCGCGACATCGGGGATGCGGTACAGCGACTGTCTCAGAACGAGCGGCTGTTGGCTCGCGGCGCCGTCCTCCCGCATCAGCTCGAAGCGGTAAACACCGCCCCCGGCAGGCCCCGCGGCGGCCGGCGCGACGAAGACAAGCCTTCCCGGCTCGCCGGCAAACTCGATGCGCACCCCACCCACACGGTCCCGCAGATAGAACGGCATCGCCTCGGCAAGCCGCTGTTCGACATAGCGGCGGAATGTAGAGAGCGCCTCGCGCCGCTCGAACGTCCGGTCGACTTCCCAGACGCGCTGCCCGATCCGTAACGTCCCAGGGATGAAGGCGATGATCAGTGTGAGGATGGTCAGCGACACCAGCAATTCGACGATCGTAAAGCCCGCTTGCGGGTGCGCAAGACCGCCGGAATGTATTCTGTTCCGATGGAATGGGAACAGGGCCGCAATCCATCGCGCGGCCATCGCCGCCCGCGCGGTAGCGTGCTTCTTGCTGGAAAATACCCCAGCACCATGTCTTGCCTCGCTGGTCATTCCGGACGCCGCAGCTTCAGTGTGGTGAGTTGCAGGCTGTGTCTGCGCACCGATCGGCGGTCGCGCCAGGTCACGGTCGCCGTCGCCCAGAATGCCTGCAAACGCGCCGCCTGCGCTCCCTTGCCGATCTCTTCAGCAGTCACATACGGCCGCAAATCCACCTGCCAGAGCACATCGCCCTCCGCTCCCTCCTGCCGACCGGCCTGTAACGGCGTCTCTATGCCGGCGGCCGCCAGTCGTTGCTGGGCGACCAGCAGCGCCACATCGGCGCCGTCCGCCGCATTGGAAGCTCGCAAACCGCCCGAAAGGCCGCGATAGAGCATGGTGGCCGCCACGATCATGACCATCAGCGCCACCAGCGTTTCGATAAGGGTGAAGCCGCCGTCCTCGCGCGCGCCCATGTCAGCGCCCCCGCGTCAGGCTGGCGTGGCCCGTCATCCAGTCAAGTTCGATGGTCATGACGCGCCGCCCCGCCTTGAGGATGACATTCCCGCCCGTCGCCGAGCCGTCCACGAAAAAGCGCAGCCGGCCCTGCCGCGCCGAAAGCTGTTCCGCCTGCAACGTCACGAAATCGACCGTGATGCCGTTTGGGATCACGGAAGCCCCGGTTAAGCCATCGACCCAGAAGCGCCGCCTCGCCAGATCGATTGTCAGGGTGCGCTCGGCATTGTCGCGGATCGCCGCCGCCCGGGCAACGCGCATGTCATTCGCAAGCTTTTGCGCGGTGGCGGTGAGTGTCGCATCGCCCACGGGCCGGTTGACGAGCGGCATGGCGAAGTAGCCGGCCAGCGCGAGAATGCCGAGCACCAGCAGCAATTCCAGAAGCGTAAAGCCGTCATCCGCATCGCTGTTGCGGCGCCCGCGCATGGCCAGCCTCAATTGATCGCCAATTCGTTGATGCTCAGCAGCGCGCCCATGACGGAAACGATCAGCCCGCCTACCAGAAACCCGATTCCCAGCGTCAGAACCGGCGTGATCAGCGCGGTGACGCGGTCGAGCTGCCGTTGCAGCGTGGCCTCGAAAATATCGGCGACGCGGATCAGCATGGTTTCCAGCTGCCCGGTCTTCTCGCCGACCGCGATCAGCCGCAAGGCAAGTTCAGGAAAATGGCCGCTGGCGGCGAGCGATCGCGTCAACGGGGCGCCCTGTCTCACCTCTTCGGTGACGGTCGCCACGGCCGAACGAAATACGAGGTTGACCAGCACGCTCCCGGCGATGCGCGTGGCCTCTAACATCGGAACGCCGCTTTTCATCAGCGTCGCCAGGGTGCGGGAGAAGCGCGCGACCTCCCGCTGAACAACGAGCCCGCGGATCATCGGCAGGCGCAAGACGAGCCGCGAGAACACCAGCCGCAGAAGCCCTGTCGCAATGAGGGCGACCAGTCCAGCGGCGAACGCGCCCACCAGGCCGAGCGAGAGCGCCCAATTGCCTGTCACCGCCTCGCGAATGCTCTCCAGCACGCGCACGATGAATGGCAGCGGCGCGCCGGCATCGCGGAGCAGCGGCACGATCGACGGCAGCAATATGGCCATGATCGCGACCACCGCCAGCACCGCCACCGTCATGCAGGATCATCGGATAGAGCAAGGCGGACAGCACCTTGCCGCGCATCTCGGCCGAACGCTCCAGAAACGCCGCGAGATCGTCCAGCACCTCGCCGAGCGTGCCCGAAGCTTCGCCGCCGCGCACGAGCCGCCAATAAAACTCCGGGAAGGCGTCGCCTTCGGCGGCCATGGCCTGCGACAGGGACTGCCCTTCGAGCACGCGGGACAATATGGTTTCGGTGACGACCCGCATCGAGGAAGACAGCGACGGCTGGAGGGCGACGATGCGCAGCGTCTCGTCGAGCGCGATATCCGCCTTGATCAGCGTCGCCAACTCGCGGGTGAACAGCGCCAGCCCGCCGAGCGACACGCGCCGGAACAGCACGATCTCGCGGTCCCACCAGCGCGCACGCCGGGCGACGAGCCCGTCCGCGACCTCCAGCGGGAATTCGCCCCGCCGATGCAGCGCGTCGAGCGCCATTTCGCGGCTGTCGGAGACGATCTCGCCCTCGACCAGCCTGCCGCTCGCATCATAACTGCGATATCCGTATCGCATCAGGCGCTCACCCGCGTGACCCGCAACACTTCATCCAGCGTCGTTTCGCCGGCCAGCACTTTGCCGACGCCGTCGTGGAACATGCCGATCATGCCGTCTGCGGTCGCGGCGTCCTGGATGGCGCGTTCGGTGCCTTCGCCCAGCACCCGATCCTGCACGCCGTTGCTCATCAGCAGCAGCTCGCTGACGGTTGTGCGGCCGCGAAAGCCGGTCTGGCGGCAGGCGGGGCAGCCCACCGGGCGGCGCAGATGGTCCAGCAGATGCCGGCTTTCGGCGGCCTCGGCCAGCCCTGCCTGTCTGAGGCTGTCGAGCAGAACCGGGGACGCCTCGGCGGGAGCCGCGCACTGGCGGCACAGCCGCCGGACGAGGCGCTGAGCGAGCACGGCTTTCAATGTCGACGCCAGCAGATAGCTCTCGACGCCCATGTCGAGCAAACGCGTGACGGTCGCCGCCGCGCTGTTGGTGTGCACGGTGGAGAGCACCAGATGGCCGGTGAGCGAGGCCTGAATCGCGACGCGCGCGGTCTCCAGATCGCGGATTTCGCCGACCATGATCGTGTCGGGGTCCTGGCGGAGAACCGAGCGCAGGATGGAGGCGAAGGTCAGGCCGATCTTGGGCTGCACCTGGATCTGATTGACGCCGTCGAGCTGATACTCGATCGGATCCTCGACGGTGAAGGTCTTGCGCTGCGTGCTGTTGAGCAGGCTGAGCGCGGTATAGAGCGTCGTGGTCTTGCCGCTGCCGGTCGGGCCGGTGACCAGGATGATGCCGTTCGGCTCGGCGAGGATCTGCGTCAGCGCCTGCCGCGTATTTCCCGCCAGGCCCAATGCGCTGAAATCCAGCTCGACGCTCGAACGGTCGAGCAGCCGCATCACCACGCTTTCGCCGTTCATCGTGGGCATGGTGGAGACGCGCAGATCGATTTCGCGGCCGCGCACCGTGGCCTTGATCCGCCCGTCCTGCGGCACACGGCGCTCGGCGATATTGAGCTGCGCCATGATCTTGATGCGCGAGGTTACCGCCGCCTTAACCGAAACGGGATAATTCTCCAGAATATGCAGCACACCGTCGAGGCGGAGCCTGGCTCGCAGGCCGTCGTCGCGCGGCTCCAGATGGATGTCGGAGGCCTGCATCTCGGCGGCGCGCGCGATCAGATCATGCACCAGCCGGATGATCGGCGCTTCGCTGGCGAGATCCTCCAGGCGGCGGACATCTTCCTCGTCGCTGTCATCCGCGTGAACGGACCGGTAATCCGCCCCGCTCTTGGGCGCGCCGGCGCCGCCATAAAGCTGCGCGATCCCGATCGCGACTTCGGCCTGGGACATCACCGCCGCGTCGATCCGGCGGCCGAGCAGGAATGCCAGCGCGGATATGGCCTCCGTGTTGAACGGGTCGGCCATCGCCATGACCACGCGCTCGCCGTCATCCTCGATCGGGATGATCTTGGCCGCGGCGAGAAACGCTGTCTGCAATTCGTTCGGAAACAGCGCCACGGCCGGGAGATCGGCAGCAGCGGCAAGCGGCAGGCCGAGATAGTCGGCCAAAATCCGCGCCAGATCCGCCTCGGGAATGAGGCCCAGCCGCGTCAGCACCAGATCGAAACGCTCGCCCGATTGCTGCTGCGCCCGGATCGCGCGCTTCACCGTCAACTCGCCCAGAATGCCGCGCTCGACGAGAAAGCCGCCGAACCGCTCGACAAAGGCTTCGCTGCGTGGATCGATCGTGATTTCGGCAGCGGGAATATCAGTCATTTTCATGGGATGTGCGCAGCAAGAATAAAGGAAATCATTATGGTAATTCTATAGGATATCGTAATTTAGCGATAGCCGTGACGAACGCTTCTCAGGCGTCATGTTGCGTTATGGAATGGATCAGACTTAGGTCTGATCCGACGCGGAAATAATAGAGCATTTACGTCATGGAAACCCAACCGTCGACAGCTATTCATAGTTTTCTGCGCTGGTGGGGGGCTGAGCTTAGGGAGATGCTTCCGGGCCGGTCGCTTACGCTGCGGAATGCTCATGTGCGCAGGCTGGTGCTTTCGGTGGAACGGCCGCGATTTCGCCTGCTGCTTGAGAAGGCCGGCCGCTCCGAACCGCTGGCGGATGCGGTGGAGGCGGGCGAGGCCGGGCTGATCGAACTGGCGAGCCTCATCAAGGCAAGGCCGGAACTGCCGGTCGGGCTGCGTTTCGGCCCGCAGGACTGCTACGTTCGCGGATTGGAGCTGCCTGCCCAGGCGGAGGCGGATTTCGGCCGCATCCTCGATCTCGACATGGAGCGCACCACGCCGTTCCGCGCCGCCGACGTGCTGACCGATTACTGCATCACCCCCGGCGCCGCCGCTCCGCATGGAAAGCGCGCGGTCCGGCATGTGATCGTCAAGCGCAAGACCATCGATCCGCTCATGGAAAGCCTGCGCGATCTCGGCATCGAGCCGGCCTTTGCCGATTGCTGGTCCGAGGACCGGCGGAGCGCCCTGCCGGTCAATCTGCTGGCGGATGCGCGGCGCGAGGGACAATGGCGCGGCCCCGGCATGTTACCGGCAATGGCGGGATTGCTCGTCGTGCTGGCGGTCGGGGCGATCGCCATTCCGATCATACGGCATCAGAATGCGCTGGATGCGCTCAGCACCCAGACGGCTGCCGCCAGAAGCGAGGCGGCGACCGTCCGCCAGGCCGTCGAGGCGTCGCAGGCCGCGTCCGCGCAGATCGCGGCGATGGGGCGGCTGCTGCAAGCCCGCGTACCGCTCGCGCGCATCATGGAAGAACTCACTGTGGTCATGCCCGACAGCGCCTGGGTGTCCGATCTGCGCATCGATGGCGACGTGGTCGAATTTACCGGCTTCGCGAAATCCGCCGCGTCCCTCGTCGCGCCGCTGGAAAATTCGCCGCTGTTCATGCAGGCGAGCCTCACCTCGCCGGTGGTTCTCGATAGCAGCGAGGACAAGGAGCGCTTCAGCATGCGGCTAAGGCTGAGCGGAGGCGGGACCACCTTCGGCGCCGAAGCCGAATCCGAGGCGGCCAGGCAAACCGGGACGAACCAATGAGCGAAAACCTCTCGCGGATCATGCGGCGGCTGGCCGCCATCGGATTGCTGCTCGTGGCGGCGGGCATCGTCGTCGCGCTCCTGGTGCTGCCGCTTGCGTCGCATTTCGGCGAATTGCGCGCCGACATCGCACGCCAGCGCGACCTGCTGGCGCGGTTCGAGGCCTTCGCGGCGAACAAGGGGGCCGCCGAGGATCTGGCGGGGCGCTCGCAAGCCGCGATGCAGAGCGGCATATTCCTCAGCGGCGAGACCGACGCCCTGCGTACCGCCAATCTGCAAGCGCTGATCACCGATATCGCGGCGAAAAACGGGGTGCGGCTGGCATCGGCGCGGGCGCTGCCGGCGCAGGAACGCGATGGACTTCGCTTCATCGGCGTGCAGGCGGAACTCGATGCCGATATGCCTCGGCTTCAGGCGATCATGCTGGCGTTCGATACCCAGCGCCCGTATCTATTCATTCAATCTTTGCAAGTCGCTCCGGTCCCTGGCCGCGGCCCGGATAGCAACGATCTCAAGGTCCGTTTCGGCATCGTTGCGGCGGCGGTGGGCGGAGACGCAAAACTATGATGCGCGCGGGTCCGAAATATCAACGAAGCCGGCTGCCGCTGGTGCTAATCCTCGGCGCCGTTCTCGGCATGGCGCTGCTGAACTGGCGCCTGCTGACGACGGACATCGACATTTCGCCCGCCTCCGGCGGTGACGCCGCCGACCCCGCGCTTCTCTCCGCGGCCGATTGGCTGCCGGGCGAGGCGGGCACGGCCGAAACGGTGACCTATCCCGAAATGCTGGCGCGTCCGCTTTTCCGGTCCAGCCGGCGGCCCGCCGAGGCGGTCAAGCCGCAAATCGCGGCACAGGAAAGCGTGCCGCAACCGCAACGCGACGCGAAATTGCCCGACGATATCCAGCTTGTCGGGATCATGAAGGAAACCGGCGGGGCGGGACGCGCGCTGATCCGGTCAGGTGCCTCCCCGACGGGACAATGGTTGGAAATCGGTCAAGTGCTGGAAGGCTGGCGGCTCAGCCGGATCGAGGCGGGCAGCGTATATTTCGAAACCGGAGGCGAAAAACAGAAGCTGTCGCTGTTCCCGGCGAAGGAGCAATAGGCGCGGGAACATCGTCTGACAAACGCCAGTGCGCGCCGAGCCTCCCGTGACGCTGGAGCGCCGCCTACTTGCCGATCAGCTCCTGCAGCTTTGCGACGGCGCGCTTCGGTTGCGCACCCTGCTCGAGAATCAGGAAACCGGACCGGCGCCAATTGCGGTCCATCAAAAATGCATGGCCGGAATGGTCGACCGTATAGCCGCCCCCGGCGAGCGGCACTTTGCGAAACGCCGCGCCGATGGATTGCGCCATTGCCGTGACGTCCGCGACTCCGCCCGTCAGGCCGACGATGCGGCTGTCGAACGAGCCGAGATATTCGCGCAGAATCTCCGGCGTGTCGCGCTCCGGGTCCGCCGTGACGAAAATGACGTTCAAACGCTCGGCGAGCGGCCCCAGATCATCCATGCGGGCCGCGATCTCGGCCAAGGCGGTCGGGCAGATCGAGGGGCAGTTGGTGAAGCCGAAAAAGATGAGGCTGGGCTTGCCGATGAAATCCTTTTGCGTCACCGTTCGGCCGCGCTGGTCGATGAGGTTTATCGGCTGAATGTCCGCCTGCGGCGCTTCGGTCGTTCCAGCTTGCGCGGTCCCGGCAGCCATGCCCGCCGCCAGCACGAGAAGGAATACACGCAGCACCCGTTCGAGGCCTCTCTTCACCGTCGCCATTCTCACCCGCCTCCACCCTGAGCACTAGACGCAGCCTTCGCACCCGGCGCTTTCGTATCCTGCGCGATCGAGCGCGTCTCAATATATTGCAACAGGTCGGACACGTCGCCTTCCATCAGCCCGAGATTGGGCATCATCACGCCCGGATATTTCTTTGAAATCTCCAGGAGCCAGCGGATCTTTTTCGGCGCGCATCTTTTCGGGGGAGAGCAGGAACCGCGTCAGCCATGCGCGGTCGCGGCGCTTCACCACATCCTTGATGTCCGGGCCGACGAGATCGCCGCCGCCTATCGTGTGGCAGGTCGCGCAGGCTTTGGCGAAGAGCGCCTGTCCCGGCTGCTTGTCGATCCGGAGCTTGCTGTCATCGGGCACAATCGTCGATACGGTGCGCTCCGTTGCGAAATAGACCGGGTCGAGTTCGCGGATGTTGGTGATGCTCACGTCGAAATCATTATAAATCGACGAGCGCGACCAGTCGCCGGTCTCGTCGTTGCCGAGCAACAGATCATTGCGATGTTCGGAAAGCCGCCGGCTGCGGTCCCCGAGCCGGTGGCGGATCAATTTGATGTCTTCAGGCTTGCCGGTGAGGAACAGCCACCCATCGCCCGCCCCGAAAGCGTCGGCATAAGCCTTGAGCAGTTCGGGCGTGTCGTGTTCGGGCTCCATGGTGATGGAATAGATGAAAACGTCGCGGCCGACTTCGTCGCCCAGACGCTGCCGGATCTGCGCCATCCGCGACGTCGACAAGGGGCAAATGTCGTTGCAATTGAGATAGATAAAATTGATGACGACCTTCTTGCCTTTGATCAGATCGTCATAGAAGCGGAGGGTCTTGCCTTCGTGGGTGACAACTTCGACGTTGGTGAAATAGTCGGGCGTGAAGCGCGAACCCTCCGGGGCAGCGCTCGCATCATTTGCCGCGAGGGCGATAATTCCAAGCACCGCTGGCAACATAAAGCGCAGCAACCGCTGCCATGCTCCAATGCGGCAGCACGCTTGGGAACGCGGCGCATACGCTTGTCTTGCCATACTTTAAATCCTTGACCAGACCCGTATCCGCGCCCGGCCAAGGCCTGACATGCGGGCAACGCTGTCACTGCGCACGATACGTTGGGGACGGCGGCGGGACGAGCGGTTAGCTCGCCCCGCGCATTCAGTTCGGCAAGCGGATCACCCGCCAGCGGTCTTGAGCGCCATGATGCGCGGATCGCCTTCGGGCAGAATTTCCGGCGTCAGAAATTCCACGCCGTCCGGCGTCGGATTTGGCGTCATGCTGACGCCGACATGCGGATCGCCGGTGCCATTGTCGTTCTTCAGCAGCTGGTAGCGCATCAGCATGGCGAAGTCTTCATGCACCGTATTATGGCAATGCGATACATAGGCTCCGCCGAATTCGCCGAAGCGAACCTGGAAGGTTACGGACTCGCTTTCTCCGGTACGCCAGACGTCCTTGCGCACCAGCCGCTCCGTCAGAGAAAGCGGGCCGGTCGACCGGCTCATCGTGACGCCTTCCTCGAAGTGAAGATGGATCGGATGATCCCAGCCGCCACCGCCATTTTTGAGCGTGATATGCTCGACGTCGCCCGGCTTCGGGAAGACCAGCGAAATGCGGTTGGCGTTCAGATAGTGGGAGTCTATGGCCCCATTGACCCTGACGGTCCAGGGGAAGCTTTCCCGATTGTCGCAATCCGGGGTACAGCCAAAGTCGTTTTCCGCTCCGCCGCGCTTGAACTCTATCGTGCGGGTGCGGGTCGGCGTGACGATGGGGATCTGCTGCGTGAGCGTGGACGGCACGCGGCTCTGATCCACCAGGGTTGCCTGCGTATAGGTGTAGCTGGGATCATCGACGCTTTGGACGCTGTCGCTGACGACGAACTGCATTATGGGTACAGTCGCCGGATCCGGTGACCGGCCGGCTATCGCGTCGGCGACCGAGACGATGCGCTGGGGGCCGCGCCCGTCTATCGTGCTCGATCAGATTGACGAGCATCAGCTTCTCGCCCTTGGGGAAGTTCCTGAAGTCGACGACGATGTCGAACCGCTCGGCGACACCCTGCACGTCCAGCGATCCGACCGTCACCGGATTGACGAGGAAGTTGCCGTCATTGCAGATCACCTGAACCGGCACGACACTGCCGTTTGCACGCACGAGCGCCAGCTTGATGAAGCGCGACATGCAGGCATTCAGGATGCGGAAGCGGTATTTGCGCCGCATGACGTTCATGAACGGCGAGTAGGCGCAATTCACCATCAGATTGTCGCCGAGGAAGCCGTCCGTTTCGAAAATGTCGAAGAACATCTGACCGCTCGGATCGGTAGCGAAATCGTGGACTATCAGGTTGACGTCGAAGTCGATATTGCCCCATGGCAGGCGCGAGCCGCTCGGCAGACAAAGATTGACGCCGTCGTTCATCGCCTCATTGCCGCGATCCGGACCACTGTAATAGTTCAGCATGCCGAAATTGCCCTTATAGACATTCTCGGCGGTGAAGAAAAAGCGGTGGTCGTGGAACCATAATGTGCTCTGCAATTCGCGGAAATCGCCCGGGATCTTAACCGGCACGCCATTATTGTTGATACCCGAGGCCCGAGCGTCCGTAGCGGCTGTATTGATGGTGTCGTGCCGGGCGAGGCACGTTCCCCAATGATAGTCGTAGAATTGACCGGGGAAGAAATGCGCGTTCTGCGCGCCGTCGCTGCCCGCCCCATTATGGGCGTTGTGGTTGTGAATTGCCGTCTCGTTCCGGCCGAAGCCGCCATTCTGCGTGCGATCGGTCGGGAGGCTGTTGTAGATGCGGGTCAGCACCGGCTCGCCATAGCGGATCTTGATCAAGGGCGGCGCCATCACGCCCCGTGTACCGTGGGCGCCCGCACCGTAGCACCAGAGCGCGTTCGGCGCCTGGTCGGGCATATTCGGGATGGAACTTCGTATTGGCGGCGACCTGGCCAAGCGACATCACATAGCCGACCTTAGGCAGAAAATCATTCCACCGCTGGTGCGCGAAATAGGGTCCCGGCGGGCGGCCTTCGACGGGCCCGCGATTGACGGCGCTGCGATAGAGCTGACCACCGGATGCGGTGAATTGTTCATGCCATGACGTAGCTTTGGCATTGAGCTGGCCCAGGGCCGCCGGAAACTTCGCTTCCTTCTTGCCCCCGACAGTTTGAATGTGTGAGCGGGATCGGCGTCTGCAGGTTGAGCCTGGGCAATGGCTGGGTAAAACGCTGTGCGCCAAACAGCGGAGCTGCGCGGCGTGCCGGTCGGGATCGCCCCGTAGGCGCTATTCGCAAACGGGCTGAGCCCGTTTTTCAAGGCGAGGGCGCCGGTGACGGTAAAAATACCCATTCTGAAGAGATCGCGCCGCGTGACCTCACCCAGATGCAAAGCGCGTCTGATCTCGGTTCTGTTGTCGCGCGCGTTCTGCGCCTCGCGGATGCGGTTCTTGGGGGCGTCTTTTGGCAAATACATGGGTCACTCTCCAGGCCGGTGGCGCATCCCCATCGGTCACCGCGATCGCGCCGTCGCGCGGACGGCCGCAATTTCGGAGCGGCTGTTGCCACACCCTCAATCAACCGGCCAATCGCGGTGCATTTGAACCGGCACACCGCCATTGGTCCGCCGTCCGATAAGATGCCATAAACAGGATAGATGCGCGGATCGCGTATCGTCAGCCCCCCAACGGACCGGCCCTGCAGTCTTAGGCACACACCAGACCAAAGAATGTACCTCCCCCGGCCTTTAGTCGGTAGCGCTTGACAGTTATTTCCCGTAGACCACAAGGTGCGGTGCGCTGCAGATTTTTTAGGCGGCGATTCGCGTCTCGGGATGCGGGAAGGTTGCCTGGCGGCTTAGCGAAGTCGGAACCATTGAAATTCCCCTCGGGACGCGTCCAGGCTGGTGTACTGTCACGACGCCTGAAGCGACGGATAGTAGGGGAGACGGGGTTGGCGCTTCAAATCCGATTTCGGCCGCGATCGTATCGCGTCTTGCCTGTCGGTGCGATAGCGTTCCTGCTGGGCGCGTGCGGGCTTTCGTCCGAACAGCTCTCACTGCCCGGATCGATCACCGGCTCCGCGAACAACAGCCAGGTTTCCGCTCTGAATGGGCGCCCTGGCGTTCCTTTGTCCGATACGGCGGATCCCGCGGCGAAAGGGCCGCGCGTCTACGAGGGCACCGGCCAGTTCGCAGCACAGGCGAACGACGGCAATTCTGCGTCCGGCAGGGCGCAGAGCAAGGTCGACGGGAACGGCGTGACGCTCAATCTGGTGGGCGCCAGCGTGCAGGAAATGGCCAAGACGGTCCTTGGCGACATATTGCAACTCAATTACACGGTCAGCGACAAGGTCAAGGCGAGCATCACGCTGAGCACGGCGCAGCCAGTGTCGAAAGAGGATCTGCTAAAGATCTTCGAATCCATCCTGCGCTCGGAAGGTATTGGAATTTCAGTCGAAAACGGCGTTTACCACGTTGTACCGGCGGATGCCGCCGGCGGCGGCACCAAATGGGCGGGGCGCGGCGGTAAGCAAGTCGGTACCGCGACGGCAATCGTTCCGCTCCGCTACGTCGCAGCCGCCGAAATGGAGCGCGTCCTGAAGGCCGTGGCGCCGCAAACGTCTATCCTGCGCGTCGACAGCGCAAGGAACCTCCTCCTGGTCTCCGGCTCGGCAAGCGAGCTGGCCTCGATCAATGATACGGTCGCGTCGTTCGATCTCGACTGGATGCGCGGCATGTCCTTTGCGCTGCTGCCGGTGGAAAGCGCCGATCCGGAAGCCATTGCCAAGGAGCTGGACACCGTTTTCGCCAATGATACGGACAGCCCGACCAAAGGCATTGTGCGCTTCGTGCCCAACACCCGGCTGAAGTCGGTGCTGGTCATCTCCTCGCGGCCCGAATATCTGCGCAAGGCTGAAGGCTGGCTGCGGCGCATCGATCTGGCGGGACAGGCCACCGAAAAGCAGGTGCAGGTCTATCATGTGCAGAACCGGGCGGCGAGCGAGCTCGCAACACTCCTGCAGAAGGTTTACGGGTCGCAGTCAGGCAACCGCGCCGGGGGTGCAATCGCGACACAGCCGCAACAACCGGCGTCGGTGCTTTCGTCGACCGACGATGATGGTGCTCCGCTGTCGGCTCAAGGCTTCCCGGGCACGATAAACCTTACACCGCGGCCATTCGCGCCGACGACCCAGATAATCGTCCCCGGCGCAGCCGGTGCCGGCGAACAGGGGCAAGGTGAACAGGGACAAGGCGAAAACGGGTCTCTCACCGGCGACCGCGCCGGCGGCATCAGTGTCGTCGCCGACGATGCCAACAATTCGCTGATCATTACGGCGACCCCGCGTGAGTATAAGCGGGTCCGTCAAATCCTGTCGCGCATCGACATTGCCGCGAACCAGGTGCTGCTTGAGGCCACGATCGCGGAGGTCACGCTCACCGACAATCTGAAGTTCGGGCTGAAATGGTTTTTCGAGAAGGGCAACAGCAGCGCGGAGTTCACATCAGCGGCAGTCGCCGCCATCAACCCGAGCTTCCCAGGCTTTTCCTATTTCCTGAATACGCCGAACGTGAAAGTCGCGCTGGATGCGCTGGCCACGGTCACCACCATCAATCTGGTATCCTCTCCCAGTCTCATGGTGCTGGACAATAAGAAAGCCGTCCTCCAGATCGGCGACGAGGTTCCGATCGCAACGGCGCAGCAGCAAGGCGTGGTTGCGCCCGGCTCGCCGGTGTTGAACTCGATCAGCTTCCGCAGCACCGGCGTCATCCTCGGCATTACACCACGTGTGAGCGATAATGGCCGCATTCAGCTCGAAATCGAGCAGGAGGTCAGCGACGCCAAGGACACCACCACGTCGGGCCTGGACACGCCGACCATATCGCAGCGCCGCATTAAGACGACAGTCGCTGTCAATGACGGACAGGCCATCGTTCTCGCCGGTTTGATGCGTGACAACACTCAGGTGGACAACACCAAGATTCCGTTGGTGGGCGATATTCCCGTGGTCGGCAATCTGTTCAAGAGCAAGGACAACACGATCACCCGGACCGAACTGCTGATCGCCATTACGCCGCATATCGTGAAAGACGCGCGGCAGGTCGGTGCGATTGCCGATGAATTTCGCGACAGGATGAATTTTACCACCCGGCCGCAGCGCGCCAGCCCGCCTGACAAGCGGGAGAATGTCGATCGGCTGATTGTGCGCTGAAGCCCGGCTGCTTGAGTGCGCCAAGGCATGTTCATTGTTTCGAATTGGGAGGCGGCCAATGCAGCCGCAGCGCAATCCAAACCTGCCCTCCGCCGACGACCGGGGCTTCGCGCTCGTCACCGTTCTCTGGATCGCGGGGCTTCTGGCGGTAATGACGGCCGGCCTTTCGGTTTCCGTGCGCACCCATGTCAGGGTGGTCGCGAATGTGACCGAAAGCGCCAAGGCCGAAGCGCTGGCCGACGCGGGAGCCGCGCTCGCGGTGATCGATCTCGTGGCGGCGCGCGGCACTGGTGAGCACAGGCGGCGCTTCCCGATTGATGGGCAGGCGGTTGCCTGTTCGATCCCTGGCGAGGGCGTGCTGACCATTGCCGTTTCCGACGAGGCGGCCAAGATCGACGTGAATTCGGCTGGTATCCCGCTCCTGCGCGCGTTGCTGGCGGGCCTGGGCGTGCCAGTCGAAAAATCAGCGCAACTGGCGGACGCCGTCTTCGATTTTCGCGACGCCGATGACGACCGCAAGCCGAACGGAGCCGAAAGCGCGGAGTATCGCGACGCCGGTCTCGGCTGGCTGCCGAAGAACGGCCCGCTGCAATCGATCGAGGAACTCGGCCAGGTCTACGGCTTCACGCCGCCGCTCCTGGCCCGCATACGGCCCTATCTGAGCGTCTACTCGGGTCTTGAAGGGGTCGACGCTTCGATCGCCAAAGCGGACCTCATCACCCTGCTCCGGTCTGGCATCGAACGCAGCGGCGGCTCGCTCGGCGGTTTGGCCGAATTCAATGAATCGATCGCGCTGCCGTCCATATTCGTGGTGGCCTCGCCGCAGAGGTTTTTCGGAGTGCGCGTCGAAGCGCGCAGCTCTGCGGGCGCCGTGTTCGTGCGTGAAGCCGTGCTCGATGCCGGCTCGCGGCAATTGCCCGATTACAACTTCCTGCGATGGACCCGCGGTCCTCCGCTCACGGATGCGTCGGGAGCCAATTTCCAGGATAGGCAATGGCCTATCTGCTGAACCCGCAATGCGCACAATGGTGCGCAGCGCGACCAGGAGAGGCCCAATTGTCGCCATTCGGCAACAATTGGGCAAAAAAAGTGCACTATTTGGACAGCGCAATCTTCGATGCGTGGCCAATGATTAACCGTCGTGGCATGTTTCCATAATAGACAGCCACGATTTCGTTTAGATTGGTAATCTCTTGTTAAGTAATAGGTTTTCTGGCCAGCACTAAATTGTCGCTTGGTCGCGCCTGGGGCGTTTGGGCGGATTGCGTAATGCGTAAGGTTGGGGATCTGGAATTTGGAGTCGATCGCTCCCGGCGATGGTGGTTTCGCGGCGCGTCGCTGCTGGCCCGATGGGACCGATACAGCCTGGCCACGCAGTTCACAGTCGTCGCCGCAGTCGTCATAGGCATCAGCATGGCCGTGCTCGGCCGGTGGGTGGCCGCCCGGATCGAAACGGGCGTGGTCACGAACACGGCCGCCGCCGCGGCCCTCTATATGGACCGCTTTATCGCGCCCCATGTGCAGGAATTGGCGACAGAACAGTTTCTTAGCCCCGCATCGCAAAAGGCTCTCGCCGAGCTGGTAAAAACCCGGGGCTTCGGCGAACTGGTCGTATCGGTCAAGATCTGGCGTCCCGACGGCACGATCGTCTTTAGCAATCCCCTTGAGCTGGTCGGCGCGCGCGTGCCCATAAGCGAGAGCCTGCAAAGTGCGCTGCGCGGCCTTGTCGTCGCGGAATTCGACGATCTGCATCACGAAGAGAATGTTCTGGAGCGCCAGCTGCACGTGCCGTTGCTGGAAATCTATTCACCGATCCGGGAAACAAAATCGGGCCGGATCATCGCCGTTGCCGAGTTCTATCAGCTGGGCGACGCGCTCAAGAAGCAGCTTGCATGGGCGCAGTTCGAGGGCGGGCTCATCGTAGGGGGGCTTTCGCTGCTGATGCTCGCGGCGCTTATCGGCATTGTCCGCCAAGGCAGCCACACCATCGTCAACCAGCAGCACGCGCTGAACGGGCGGATCACGGACCTGTCGCAATCGCTCATGCTGAACGAGGAACTTCGTCAGGACATCGCCAACGCAAATCGCCGCGCTTCGGAAAGCAGCGAGCGGTTCCTGCGCAGGGTCAGCGCCGAGCTGCATGATGGGCCGGTGCAACTCATCGGCCTTGCACTGTTGCGGCTGGACGGCGTCAACGCGGCGACGCCAAAGGATGTTCCGCGCGCAGCCGAGACGCTGGAGATCATTCGCGGCGTGCTGAAGGATGCGCTGTCTGAAATTCGCGGTCTCTCGAATGGGCTCGCCCTTCCCGAGCTGGAAAGTCTCAGCTTCGAGGACGCGCTGGATCTCGCGATTTCGAACCATGAGCGCCGTTCGGGGAAGGCCGTCGCCGTCAGCTTTCCCGAAAAGCTGCCGGCCATCCCAGCTTCGATCAAGACCTGCGCTTATCGCTTCGTGCAGGAAGGCCTAAATAATGCCTTCCGCCACGCTGACGGCGCAGAACAACGCGTCGCGGTCAGCTGGGATGGTGTTATGCTGGGGATCGAGGTCAGCGACAAAGGACCAGGCATCTCGGCTACGGGGCAATCCTCGTGCGGGCGCGGGAGCGGGAGCGGGATCGGCCTCACGGGAATGCGCGATCGCATCGAGTTCGTTGGGAGGAACGATGGTCATCATAGCCGCGCCGGGTCAGGGAACCAAACTGCAAGCCTCCTTCAGTCTGAGTGAAAAAAGGGTGTGAAATGCTTCAAAGAATTCGGGTAGCGGTGGTGGATGATCACCCACTTTTCCGGGAAGGCGTCATCCAGACGTTCTGCAAAAGCGAAGGGTTCGATCTCGTCGCCATGGGAGCGACCCGCGATGACGCCGTACAGATCGCGAAGGGTGCCGATGTCGACGTCATGCTGCTCGATATCCAGCTTCCCGGCGGCGGCATAGAGGCGGCGCAGATCATCAACTCGCTTCCCTCGCACACCAAGATTATCATGCTCACCGCGTCGGAAAGCGAAGATCACGTGTCGGCGGCATTGGAGGCGGGAGCTTGCGGCTATGTCCTGAAGGGAATTAGCGGGCGCGACCTGGCGCTTACGGTCCGCGCGGTTCAGAACGGCGATACTTACGTCACGCCCGCTTTGGCGGCGCGCATGCTCAAGAGCATCCACCGCCGCCCCCCCGCGTCAAAGGCCGAGCCCGCAATGTTCACCCTGACGCCGCGTGAGGAAGATATTCTGGATTGCGTGGCCGTGGGGCAGACCAACAAGGAAATCGCGATCAAGCTGAATATCAGCGAAAAAACCGTCAAGCACTATATGACGACGATCATGCATAAGCTGCATGTCCGCAACCGGGTGGAAGCTGCGGTCAAGGCCAGAATGCGCAAAGCCAGTTAGGAACGTTCAGTTTTTAGCTATGAGCTATGAGCGGGTATCTATCGGCTCAAATGGTCCCGTGCGATTAGAGCTGCCTCGACGCGATTGCGCGCGTGGAGTTTCTGTAAAATATTGGTCATGTAATGCTTCACGGTCTTTTCCGTGAGGCCGACATTCTCTCCGATCTCCTTATTGCTTTGCCCTTCGCAGACAAACCGCAGGATCTGTTCTTCCCTCGGCGTAAGGTCAACAAATTTCGGGGCCATACCTGTCGGGGAGCTGTCTCGCGTACGTCCGCCCAAAAGTTTGGCGGCAAGCCCTGGTGAAACGTAAGCTTCGCCTTCATGCACCGATTGCGCGGTCTTGATCAGTTCTTCGGAAGAAACGCCCTTGATGACATATCCGCTGGCGCCGCTGCGAAGCGCATTGACGACATGCTGCTCGCCGTCATGGGCGGTGAGCATGATGATGCGCACGGCAGGACAAGTGCGCGAAATAGCCCTCGCGGCGTGAACGCCGTCGCCAGGCATATTGATATCCAGGAAAATAATATCCGGCAGCAGCGTTTCAGCGATGTGAATCGCCTCCGCCCCGTTTGCGCCTTCCCCGACGACTTCAAACCCCGGTTCCCGCTCGAATGTATGCACGAGACCCGCGCGCATGATCGGATGGTCGTCCACGAGCGCGACCCGGATGACTTCCTCGCGCGCTTCTCTTAATTCGGCGGCGGCAAGACCCACTACCCCTGGGTTTTCATCTATCGGCAACTCGTCAATCCGCATGTCTAATCGCCTTGCTGTATGCATTTGCTGCTCATCCTGGCAATTATAGACGCCACGAAAATTGCCTGAAACCTCCCTTAGTCCAATTTCTTGTCAGACGATTGGAGGGCAAAGGTCGCATGTTATTGACAAACATGCATAAACCGAAAACGTCCGAGAGGCCTATTGGTTTCATCGCGGTCGGGATAATATGTGAAATTTTATCCGACGTTGCGCCGATGATGTGGCGGTTCGGCAACAGCGTCTTGCTTCGCGCCGCTCGGGGCATCGGGAGCGGTGCTCGTCGCCATCGCGGCCATGCTCAATCCCAACACCAGCAGCAGGAAAATGCCCGCCAGGACGGAGAACAGCCAAGCCTCACCGATCGGATAGCCCACGGCCCAGCCGCCGAAATATAATATGACCCACCAGACGCCGGTCGTAAAAAGCGCAATCAGGCACGTTGTTGCGATGCGCCTGCCGCTCAGACGGCCGACAGCCGCCCCCTGGCGCCTGAGCTTCAATGCGCGCAGAACATCGCGGTTCATGCACATCTCCGATGCCTGGCCGGTGCGGTTTGCGCTCACCCGCATCCGAGCTGGCGGCAACTCGCATTCAATAAATTGAGGCGAGTCGGATGGCCGCGCTACATCCGATGGTCGAATACAAAGGTCGGATTTAAATTAATTGCTACGGCAAGGCAAGATCGGCGGCTGAGACTTGGATCCAGGTCGGCGCTCGCGCGGGATTCGAGAGGGAGTTGGGGAGGCGTGAAGAAGGCCGATCATATCGGCGCATGATGTGTCACAGCGTAACCGGCGACAATGGGATGCACACGGATTCGGCATCAAACAAAAGAGCCGAGGCTGATGCGGACTTGATCAGACTCGATCAGCTGAAAAGGCGCGACAAAGACAACGAGAGTTCCGTCTTGATCAATTCCGAAAATGAAGCGATCACACACCAGGGCTCAAGGGCGACGCGCTTCCGCTATCATGCCTATCAGGCCGGCGGTTTCGCCAGCCCGGCAAGCAACGCCCTCACTGTCGTCAATGTCGTCGTGCCGTCGCTGGACAGACCATGCGTTGCGATGGAACGGCCTTGCCCCACCTTTTCGTCCAGGTCTTTCAGCAGGGAGCCGGCAAGCGCCGTGGGCGCCACAAGGTCGATGAGCCACAGATTGGAGCCGCTCTTCCACTCTTCGGGCGTAAGCCGCAACGGCAACTCTCTGCTCGCGCTCAGGCGCTCGTTCACCTCGTCGGAAACGCTGGCCCACAGGGCGAGAGCCGCTGCGATGGACTCGCCGGTGCCCTCCCGGCGGACCCTGGCGATAAGATATTGATTGTGCAGCAGCGCCGGAAGAACGTTCACGCGCAGCGTGGCGAGCGACAGTGTCTTGTGCCTGGGCGCGCGCATCAGCACGCTGACGATGTCGCCCAATGCAGCGGAGCGAACGAGCAACTCCATCCGCCGGCCGGAGATCCGCCGCATCGGCGCGCCCTCAGGGCGACCCACATGTCTGGAATTTCCCTGCTCGGCCATGAATCCCCCCTGCTTCAGGCGCCGGCGTTGCTGGCGAACCGATTTCGCCTATTCTTCACGCCACGCTTTGTTGACGCTATCCACCATCGGCTGGACGAGATATTGGAACGCCGTGCGGTCGCCGGTCTGGATCATGACTTCCACCTGCATTCCGGGCTGCACTTTCAGCGCGCCGAGTCTGGCGATCTCTTCATCCGGCACCGCGATGCGCGCGATGTAATATTGCTGGCGGGTCGTGGGATTTTCCAGGCTATCGGCCGAAACATAGATGACCTTGCCATGCAGGAGCGGCGTGGTGCGCTGCTTGAACGCCAAGAGGCGGATCGCGGCGTCCTGCTCCAGCGTCACGATGTCGATGTCCTGCGGACGGATCGACACCTCGACGATCAGATTATCCTTGCCCGGAACGATCTCCAGAACCGTTTCGCCGGGTTTGATCACCGCGCCCACCGAATGCGCCGCCATATTCACGACCGTCCCGCCGACCGGCGCGGTGATGTTAATTCGCTTCAGCACATCGCGCGCGGTCACAGCCCGTTCCTGGAGATCGCGCAGGCGTGACTGGACCGCCTCCAGCTCCTCCGTGACGCTCTTTTGGAAGTCCTGCTGGCGCTGGATGATTTGCAGCTTGGTTTCGCCGACCGTCTTTTGCGTGCGCGCAATGCTGGACAGCAATTCGCCTTCCTGACCAAGCAGGTCGGCGGCGGAACGCTCCAATTGCAAGATGCGTGGCTTGGTGGTCTGGCCGAGCGCCATAAGCTGCCTCAGGCCATCGAGCTCTTCCTTGATAAACTCCATCTGGCGCTGCTTCGACTCGCGCTGGGCGGTTAATCCCTTGGTCTCGTCGCCGAGTTGCGCGATCCGCTGTTCCAGTATCGCCACCTCACCCCGAAGCGAAGTCCGGCGCGCTTCGAAAATGGCGTTCTGACTGATGGTGAGGGCGCGGACCTCCGGCGAGTCTATCTCGGCGGCCAGTTCGGCGCGGTACGATATCTTGTCCGAGCCGTCGCGCTCGGCGATCAGGCGCGCCTCGCTCGCCAGTTCCTTCAGCAAAGCGCTGGTGATGATGGCGAGCATCGAGCGCGGCCGCACGGGGTCAAGCGTGATCAGTCCGTCGCCCGCTTCCACGACGTCGCCGTCGCGAACCATCAGCGTTTCGACGATGCCGCCCTCCAGATGCTGAACCAGCTTGCGTTTGCCGTCGACGGCCATGACCCCTTGCGTGATGACCGCGCTGGACAGACGTGCCGTCGCCGCCCAACCGCCGAAGCCGACGAAGATCAGCAGGATGCAGCACGTGCCGAAGATGATCCAAGGGCGCGCATTGGTGTTCACTTGTGCGGGCGCGTTTGCCAGGGGTTTCGCAGGCTTGCTCATTTTTTCGCTACCCTCGCCAATTCCGCGGTTGCAGCCGGGGTTGCACCCGGTTGGGCGGGCTTGTTCGGCACGACCTGGGGTTTCCAGAGTTCTTGCAGGACCTGATCACGCGGACCGAAACTCTTCACCCGCCCGGAATCGAGCACGAGAAGCTTGTCGGCGTCGGCCAGCGTGGTCCGCTTATGCGAGATGATGACGACCGTCTTCTTCATCTCCTTGAGGCGTCTCAGCGTGATTTGCAGCGCCGCTTCGCCCTCGGCATCCAGATTGGCGTTGGGCTCATCGAGTACGATGAAGCATGGCAGGCCATGGAGCGCGCGCGCCAGGCCGATGCGCTGGCGCTGGCCGCCCGAGAGCACGCAGCCGCCCTCGCCGATCTGCGTGTCGTAGCCTTCGGGCAGGCGCAGGATCATGTCATGGGCGTTGGCGATCTGCGCCGCCTGGTTGACGGTCTGGGCGACGACGTTCTCGAAGCGCGAGATGTTCTCCGCGACCGTGCCGTCGAACAACTCGACATCCTGTGGCAGGTAGCCCAGATGCCGGCCAAGATCTTTCCTGTCCCATTCCGCCATATCCGCCCCATCGAGGCGCACATGCCCGACCTTCGGCGCCCAAATGCCCATCAGGCCGCGGGCGAGGCTGGATTTACCGGCGGCGCTCGGCCCGATAATGCCGAGCAGTTCGCCCGCTGCGAGCTGGAAGCTGATGTTGATCAGCGCCGGCTTGTTGGCTCCGGGCGGCACGAGCGTCATGCCCTCGACGCCGATCCGGCCGTGCGGCGCCGGCAACTCCATGCGCTGCCGGTTGACGTCGTACTCGCCGAGCAGCTTGCTGAGCCGGCTATAGGCCGACCTGGCGGAAATGAATGAACGCCAATGCGCGATCGAGGCCTCGACAGGCTGGAGCGCGCGGCCCATCACGATGGAGGAAGCGATCATCACGCCGGCGCTGATCGCCTCTTCGATGACCAGATACGCCCCAAAGCCTAGCATGGCTATCTGCAGCAGCGGCCGCACGAATTTGGCGATAGCGGAATAGGTCCCGAGCTGGTCCGTCGCCTTGCCGGAATAGGCGAGCGCCGCCAGATGCTTTTCCTGCCAGCGGCGGCGCAGATCGCCGAGCATGCCCAGCGCCCAGATCACATCGGCGTTGCGCAGCGACGTCTCGGCGAAGCGGTGCGCCTGCATCGATTCGGACGAGGCCCGCTGCCAGGGAGCGCGGGTGGTGAATTCCGACAGGATCGTCAGCCCGAACAGGATCGCGGCGCCCCCGCAGGCAACGAAGCCGAGCACCGGGTGGAACAGGAAAATGAGCCCGAGAAACAGCGGCACCCAGGGCGCATCGAAGAAAGCCAGGAGACCGGGACCTGTCAGGAAACCGCGTAGCGTTTCCAGGTCGCGGATTGGCTGGCTTCCGGTGCTGCGCCGTGTCGCGATGCGGTCTTCGATGAGGGCGGCGAACAGGTCGTGGGTGACATGTTTGTCGAGGCTCGCCCCGAGCCGCACGAGGATGCGGCCGCGCACCAGTTCGAGCAGTGCGCTAATACCGAGCAAGCCTATCGCCAGCAGCGAGAGCACGTAAAGCGTATCCTTGCTGCGCGACGTCAGTACCCGGTCGTAGACTTGCAGCATGTAGAACGGCGAGACTAGCATCAACAAATTCAGAACAAAGCTGAATAAAGCAATCGACAAAAAGACGTAACGCGCCGCGTACATTGCTTCGCGAATATCGTTAGTCACTTTTGGCTTCATTTCGTATTACACCGGTAGAAAAACGCGGAGGATACGCGATTTATAGCATTTGCCGTGCTCAGCTGGCGACAAATTTTCAATGACCAGAATCAATATGCTACGTTCAGGTTAATGGCGGAAACGGAATGCTATGCTGTGCATGCGATCCCACCCCGACTGCCGGCAATGGCACGGCAATTAACCGAAGAGATTGTGGTCCTCGTGGCTGAATGTGATCGTGCTGACCCCCAACAGCGCGTCGAGGCCCTGATCGTGATACAGGTCCGAAATCGGCATGTAGTCGTCGACGGGCGAGGCGTCCTCCGGCGCATCGATCACGCCGGTAGCGACCAGATCGGCCCATTCGTCGTCGCCATCGATATCGGGGACGCTATTATAAACGCTCTGATTGCCAAAATCCGAATAGTCGAATTCGCCATCGTCGTAGTCATCCCCACCGGAACCCGAGCCGCTGTTATCGTAACCGCTATCGTCCGATCCGCTCTTGTCCGAGCCGCTATTCTGTGAGCCCTTGCCGCTATTGCCGTGGACGGCGAGAATGTGCCCGTCCTTGAACTTGTAGTCGCGGCCATAATCGACTTCGTTCACCTCATAGCTAACGTCGTCCCCATCGAATCTCAGCTGGTCACGGTACTCCTCGAAATCCATGATCGAGTCATTGCCGTCGCCAAAGCGGTAGATAAAGATGTCGTTGCCGGAGCCGCCATATAGCGCGTCATTGCCGGTACCACCCGAGACCGTGTCGTTGCCGGAGCCGCCCGAGACGATGTCGTCGCCTTCGTCGCCACAGACTATATCGTTGCCGGCGCCGCCGAAGACCGCATCGTTGCCACTGCCGCCCGAAACCCTATCGTTGCCGGAATCGCCGAAGAGCGGATCGTCGCCCGCGCCGCCGGAGACCGTATCGTTGCCCGCGCCGCCGAAGACCGTGCTGTCGCCTGCGTCGCCGTACACCCTATCGTTGCCGGAACCGCCATAGACCGTGTCATCGCCCATGCCGCCGGAAACCGTATCGTCTCCGTCGTCGCCGCAAACCGTGTCGTTGCCGGTGCCACCGGAGACCGCGTCATCGCCTAGGCCGCCAGAAACCGTGTCATTGCCTGCATCGCCGGAGACCTCGTCGTTGCCGGTACCGCCGGAAACCGTATCGGCTCCATCGCCGCCGGAAACCTGATCGTTGCCTTCATCGCCCGAGACTGTATCGTCGCCTGCGCCGCCGGAGACCTGGTCGTTGCCGGTACCGCCGGAAACCGTATCCGCTCCGTCGCCGCCCGAAACCGTATCGTTGCCGTCATCGCCGGAGACCGTATCGTCGCCTGCACCGCCGGAGACCTCGTCATTGCCGGTGCCGCCGGACGCCGTATCATCTCCGTCGCCGCCGGAAACGTTGATCGTCGCCCTCGTCGCCCGAGACCTTATCGGCGCCTTGATCGCCGGAAACCACGTCGTCGCCGGTGCCGCCAAGAATGATGTCGTCGCCTAAGCCGCCAAAAATCGTGTCATCGCCGGCGCCGCCAAAGATCGTGTCGTTGCCATCGCTGCCGAAGAGCGTGTCATTGCCGGCGGTGCCTTGGATAATGCTGTCGCCCTGGAAGACCGAGGTCAGTCCGCCATTGCCGAACAGTGCGGGGCCGCCTTCGAGCAGGAAAACCGGCACCCCGCTGCCACGCGCGACGTGATTCTCGAGTTCAAGAAGCTGCCCGCCATTGTCGTAGCTGCCAGCGATCGGCGCAGCGGCATAGACGATCTCGGCTGTCTGCTCGCTGTTCGTGCCCGTGTGGTTGTCGGCCCAGCTCATGTCGGCCGGGATTTCGACGGCCGGACTGGAATCGCCGCTACCGGCAGGCGCCGGCGTCAACGCCGGCATCGGAGCCGCATAGGCGGTGGTGGCGGAAAAGGCGCTATCGATGAAAATACAGCTGAGCGCCAAGGTGAGCGACAAGCCGTGGTCCGGCTGCCGCGTCAGGAGCCGCGCGTTCGAGCCGCCGGGTACGGATGTCCAGCTTCGGCCGTCCGCCGAGGACTGCCACCGATATCGGATTTCGGAAACCCCATCGGCATTGAAGGTCAGCTGCATGGCCGAGCTGATCGGCTGGTCGTTTGTCGCCGCCGCATCGCCGTTGCCAGGTGTATCGATCTGGGCCGGTCCCGGCCGATCATCGTTAACGGAACTGGACATGACGACGACTCCTTACACGCTACCAACCGCCGCTGCGGCTTCGACAAGGCTCGCTTCGCGAAAGCATTCGACGCAAATATGAATTGGGCAGGTCACGGTTGTTTAACCTAGACCCCCATAATTGGCGCAATCGGCTGGCGGGCAAAACCTACCAATGTCCGACCGACCATCGGACTGAAGTCTGATACGGCGTGGATTGCGGCGTGCCGCAGCACGCGGGTGGCGGAGGTCAACAGCTTGGCGCCAAAGCGCTTTCCAGGCGGGTACGGGTCGCATTGCGAAAAATGCGACCCGGCAGGCAACCAAAGCTCCGTTCGAATTTCAATCGAAGTAGGCTTTAGCCTCCCGAAACAGCGGTGATGATGAACACCCTGGCGCCGGGATCGAGTGGTGTGTCCAAGCCGGCACGCCTGCCTTCGACGAAGACATTGATGTGCCGCCGGATGCGCGGCGTGGAATCGATGAGGCGGTCGCGCATTCCGGGCCAGCGCTGGTCGAGCGCATCGATGATCTCCGATACGCTCGCCGCCGGAACGTCGAGGCGGGCCGCCGCGCCGGGAAACAGCCTGACCAGCGCGGGCGGCAGCGTGACCTCGACCGGAGCCAACGCGGGTGAGGACATTGCTTTTTTCGCGGCTCTAGGCATCGACCACCAGCGTTTCGACCGAGGAAATAGAGGGCAGATGCTCCGCGATGCACGTCCAGCTTTCGCCTTCATCGGCGCTGGCGAACAGCGAACCCGAACTCGTGCCGAAATAGACGCCCGCCGGTTCGAGCCTATCCGTCGCCATGGCCTGGCGCAACACGCCGATGAAAGCCTTCTCCTGCGGGAGTCCTTCCCGCAGCGCATCCCAATGCGCGCCGCCGTCGCGCGTGCGCCAGACGGCAGCCTTCCCTTCCGGTACATAGCGCCCGAGGATGTCGCCATTGAGCGGCAGGAGATAAAGCGTTTCGGGGTCGCGCGGATGCACGGCCGCCGGGAAGCCGAAGGTCGAGGGCAGTCCGGCCTCGATGCTGACCCAGCTCTTCCCGCCATCGTCGCTGCGATACATGCCGCAATGGTTCTGCTGGTAGAGCCGGTCCGGCTTGCCGGGCGCTCTCACAAGGCAATGCACGCATTGTCCATATTCGGGATAACGCTGCTCTTCCGGCAGATAGTCGCATCGCGTACCCTGGTTGCGGGTGGTCCAGCTCTCGCCGCCGTCGGCACTGTGGAACACCCCGACCGACGAAATGCCGACCCAGAGCTGCCTGTCATCGGTCGGGTGAGGCACCAGACTATGCAGAACCAGCCCGATGCCGCCCGGCTGCCAATGCTCCCGTGTCGGATGGTCCCGCAAGCCGCCGACATGCTGCCAGCGCTGCCCGTCATCGTCGCTGAGAAACAGCCCGGCGGGCTCCACGCCCGCATAAAGGCGCCCGTTGCTCGGGGCAAGGCTCCACACCGCCTTGATCGGATCCTTGCCCTCCCCATAGGAGATCCCTTCGCTCGAATGCGTCCAGGTCGCGCCGAGATCGGTGGATTTCCACACGGCCGGGCCGAACCATTCATTGCCGCCGCCTGCGAAAATCGTGGCCGAGGCCGGATCGGCGATGGCGTGGTGAACCGGCCATGTGTCGCAAAATGGGCCGCGCTGCGTCCAGGATCGGCGCTTGGCATCGCTTTCAAGGATGAACGCACCCTTCTTCGTGCCGACAAGTATCAAAATCTTTCTCGCCATCGCTGCCTCCCGATGCACTGTTTGGCTGAACCGGCGCGGAACCGGCCGAACTCACTGTAAGACTGGACATATAGCTTGATATCAACATAATTGTGGCATGTCAAAAGACGACGAACTGCCGTTCGAGCTAACGCTCCATGTCCGCGATCACTGCCTGTGCATGCATGTGCGGCGGGCGGCGCGGGCGCTGGCGCGGCGCTATGACGAGGCGCTGCGGCCTGCCGGCCTGACCAATGGCCAGTTCTCGCTGATGATGTCGCTCAACCGTCCCGCGCCGCCCGCCATTGGCGATGTTTCCGCCCTGCTGGCAATGGACCGGACGACGCTCACTGCCAATCTGAAGCCGCTCGAACGCCGGGGGCTCGTTACCGTGGCGGTGGACAGTGCGGATAAGCGCAGCCGGCGGCTGAGCTTGACGGAGGCAGGCCGAAGCGTCCTTGCCGCCGCCGTCCCGATCTGGAAGCGCGCCCAGGCCGAAAACGAGAGCCTCGTGCAAGATATCGACCCTGACCGCGTCCGGGGCGTGTTGCGCGCGCTCTCCTGAATAGTCGAGGTATAAGCGGTGGCTTTCCATTCCCGGCGATGGCGGCGGCGGTTGAAGCCGTGCTAAGACGCAGAAAAAAAGCGGGAGATGAAACGCGGTGCAGTTCTACGGTCAATTCGAGACGCCAGTGGATCGCTTTATTTTCGAGCGATATTTCCCCGACACGGGGATCATGGGGACCTTCGTCGAATGCGGCGCCTTTGACGGATTGACCGAGTGCTCGTGTAAATTCTTCGAAGAAACGATGGGCTGGACCGGATACAATCTGGAGCCCGTGCCATGGATCTTCGAAAAGCTGATCGCGAACCGCCCGAGCAGCAGAAATCTGAATTTCGGGCTATCCGACCTCACGCGCGCGGTTCAATTTCAAAGCGTCGTTCATCCGAGGTTCGGCCGGGACACGACGATCGGCTCGATAGAGCACGCGCCAAACACGCGCGAACTGATCCTGAACGAAGGATGCTCCTTCGAAGAGATCACCATCCAAGTTCTCTGCTGGCGCGATTTCATACGGAAAGAGAACATCCAGGACATCGACCTGATGGTGCTGGATGTAGAAGGGCATGAATTGTCGGTCCTATCCGGCATGAAGGAGAGCCACGTCATGCCCAAGGTCATGTGCGTCGAATTCGGCCATATCGGATTTGGCGCGCTCAGGTCGACAATGAATGAGCTGGGCTATGAATACGATGTCAGCTCCTACGCCAACGCCTTCTTCGTCCGCCGCGATGCGCTGCCATTATTCGCCTTCAGATCGAGCGCCGCATTGAGAGCCGCCTGAAGCGCGAAACGGGGCTCATTGTTGACGCGTCCCTTGCTGCTTAAGCAGGCGGGAGGCTCGGTCAGCCGCCTTTTGCTTCTCGATATACAGAGCCATCGTATCGGCTTTCCATCCACGCCAGCGATGCGAGAGGACGGTGGGCGCGGCAAGCAGTGTCGGCACCAGCACCAGCGTCAGCAGCGTGGAAAAGGCCAGGCCGAAGATCAGCGCGGTGGCGAACTGCACCCACCAGGCCGACGTCACCGAGCCGGTCTCGATGCTGCCCTCGAAAATATTGAAGTTCCATTGGAGCGCCATCGGCACCAGCCCGACGATGGTCGTAAGCGTGGTGAGCACCGCCGGACGAATGCGCTCGATGCAGGTTCGCATGATGGCGGTGATGGGTTCAGTCCCGTCCTCGCGATGATAGTTGAACGTATTGATGAGGATGATGGCGTTGCTCACCACCACACCCGTCAGGGCGAGGATGCCGGTGCCGGTCATGATGACGGAGAAAGTCTGTCCGGTGAGCAGCATTCCGATCAGCACGCCAATCACCGAGAGCGGCACGGTCAGCAGCGTTATCGCCGTCTGATAGAAGCTGTCGAACTGCGCCACCAGAATGACGAAGATGAGGAACAGCGCGGCGAGCATCGCCTGCTTCAGGAAGGTGGAAGCCTCCCTTTCGTCCTCTCCGGAGCCACGAAAGCGGAAGCCGACTTCCGGCGGCCATTCCTGCGTCCCGAGCCAGCGGCTCAATTCCGCGCGCTTTACGCTGCCACTCACGCCCTCGACGGTATTTGCCGCGAGCGTCATGGTATAGCGCCGGTTCTTGCGCAGGCGCTCGCCGGTCTGCGCCTGGGGCTGGCGCTCGACGAAATTGCTCATCGGAACCACGCCCGCCGCGGTGCGCACGGTGAGCTGGTCGAGCTGCCCGACATTGCGCTCGTCGATCGGGAAGCGGGCGCGGATGTCGATCTCGTCCTCGGCATCGGCCGGGCGGAATTTGCCGAGGAGTACGCCGTCGGTGATCATCTGTATGGCGGCGCCCACCGAGCCGATGTCGGCGCCGAATCGCCCGGCTTCCTCGCGGTCGACGGTGAGCACCCATTCTATGCCGGGAAGCGGCCGAGTATCTTCGACATCGCGGAGCTGGCGGTCCTCGTCGAGATGCCGCCGGATAACGGCGGCAGCGGCAATGGCGATTTCCCGATTGGCGCTCGCGACTTCCAGCCGAAGCGGCTTGCCTACGGGCGGCCCCGTCTCGCGCTTGCGCACCTCGACCTGGATTCCCGGCAGTCCGGCGGTGCGCTGGCGAATATCCTGGATCAGCTTGCGTCCCTCGGGGCGCTTGCCGTAATCCTCGAATTCGATGGTGATCTGACCGATTTGATCGGACCGCGCATTGCCCGCCCCGCCCCATCCCGGCTGCCCGGCGGGCGAACCGCTGACCGTCAGCAGCGTGCGCAAGCCGCCGACATGCATGAGTTCCGCTTCGACGCCCTTCACCAGTTCGAGTTCCTCGCGCGCCGACATATTTCCCCGCCCCGAGATCTGCACGACGGCTTCCTCCGGCTCGGTATCGACGAAGAATTCAGCGCCCTGGCTGAATAGTCTGAAGGCAATGAGCACCAGCACCATCAGCCCGGCCGTCAGGCCCAGCACGGTCACCGGCCGGCGGATGGCGCGATGCACCAGAGCTATATACCAGCCCACCAGGCCCGACGCGGCCACCTCGCGGCGCGGGGGCGGCTTCGTGCCTGGTTCGGCGACCTGCCTGAGCGGTGCGGGAGCGGGGACGGGCGCGGGCGCGGCGCCTGCCGGATGATCGTAGGCTTCCAGGGCCGGCCACGAAACGGACGGTGGGGGGACAGCCTCGAGCGCCAACGCCGCCGCGCCGCGGTGCGTTCGCCGCCCTGCCCCCAAAGCGCCGATCGCCGGCAGCACGACCAGCGCCGTGAACATCGATGCAGCCAGCACAGAGAGCACCGTGATCGACAGCGGAACTCATGAACTTGCCGGCGACGCCAGGCCAGAACAGCATCGGAAGATAGACCACGAAAGCCGTCGCCGTGGATGACGTCACCGGCCAGAACATCTGCGACGCCGCCAGTCGATAGGCCTCGGCGCGCGAAACGCCACGAGCCATTTCGCGGTCGGCATATTCCACAAGGATGGAGGCGCCACCCACCACGATGCCGACGGTCAGCACCAGGCCGAACATCACCATCCGATTCAACGTCACGCCGGTCAGGGCCAGAAAAACAAAGCCGATGAGAAAGGAAAGCGGAATCGAGAGGCCGACCAGGAGCGACGAGCGCATCCCCAGCGTGAGGACCGTGATCGCCATGACCAGCACCACCGCGCTGACGAGGTTGCCTTCGAGGGAGCCGATGATTTCGCCAACCAGCCGGGACTGATCGAACAGAATGTCGGTTTTGATCGGCTCAGGCCATTCGCGCGTGAGCTCCACCACCTCCTGGCGCACGGCTCGATTGGTCGTGACGATATTGGCGCCCGGCCGCTTGACCACCTGCAGCACGATCGCGGGCCGGCCATTGACGCGGCTGAAGCTGGTTGCATCCTTGAAGGTGCGGCGAAGCTCGGCAACATCGCGCAAAGTGACGACGCTCTGCGGTGACGCCTTGATCGGCAGCGACAGAATATCCTTCTCGCTGTCGAACAGGCCGGGCACCTTGACGCTGAAGCGGCCGCTGTCGGTATCCACATTGCCCGCTGTCACCAGCCGGTTGTTCTGCGCCACGAGAGTGATCAGCTCCGCTTCGCTGATCCCGTAGGATTGCAGCCGCGCCGGATCGATGAGCACCTCCAGCACCTCCGGACGGTGCCCCGCGAGATCGGCCCTCAGCACGTTCGGAACGCTCTCGATCCGGTCCTTCAGCCTGCGGGCGTGCCGTTGCAGCGTCCGCTCGGGCACATTGCCGGACAGCGCCACCGTCATGACGGGCAAGAGGCTGAGATTGGTTTCCTCGATGACGGGCTCGTCCGCGGCGGCGGGCAGCAGGGCCTTGGCCCCGGCGATCTTTTCCCGCAGCGCCGCGAAAGCCTCGCCATGATCGGTATGGATGTCGAATTCCACGGTCAGCGAGGCGCGGCCCGGCGAGGCGATCGCCGTCAATTCCTTCAGCCCCTCCAGTCCGCGCAGCGCGCTTTCGACCGGCTTGACGAGGAGGCGCTCGGCATCCTCGGCGGAAATGCCTTCCTGAGAGATGGTTATGGCGAAGACCGGCAGGTCGATATCGGGCGAGGATTCCCTTGGAATTGAGAAATAGAAATAGAGACCGGCGAGCGCCATCACCGCCGTGATGCTCAGCACGGCGCGCGGCCGTCCGATGATGGCGTCGAGCAGCCGGATCATGGACGCGGCGCGGCGCGCCGGTCAACCAGGCCGACGCGCTGGCCATCGGTGACGAAATCCTGCCCCGCAACGATCACCGTAATATCGCGCGGCAGCCCTCCGACCCAGACAGCGCCCCGCTCGTCGGAGAGAACTTTCACCGGCCGGAATTGCGCCAGATCGCCCCGCTCGATGACGCGCACGCCAAGCTGGCCGGCATCATTGAGCGTCAGCGCCGAGGGCGGCAGCCGATGCGCCGATTTACCCTTAAGCGGAATGCGCATCGTCGCGGTCACGCCGTCACGCAGGGTGCCGTCCGGATTTGCGACCTCCAGCTCGACACGAAAGGTCCGCGTGCTCTGTTCGGCGGCGGTGCCCACAAAGCGGATCGCGCCGGATACTTTTTCACCCGTCGCCAATTGTGCCGTACCGTACATCCCCTGCTTGAGCCGCCCGACATCCCGCTCCGTGACCGCCCCTACGATAAAGATCGGGTCCGGCGCGATCAGCACCGCACAAACGGAACCGACATTCAGCAATTCGCCCGCCTTCGCCGGCTGTTCCTCGACAATGCCGGCAAATGGCGCGCTGATTCTCGTGCGGCCGAGTTCAACTTCGGCTTTTTTTACCGCCGCCTCGGCCGCATCGAGCGCGGCTTTGGTTCCGGCAAGCACCTGCTTCGTCGCAGTGCCAGCTTCCGCAAGCTGGGTCGTGGCGTCGTGATCGAGCCGCGCCCGGGCCAATTGTGCATTTGCCTCGGCCAGCGCCGCATCGTGTGCGCCGCGCTGCAGCGCACACAAGACATCGCCTCGCGCCACCGGCGTGCCTTTGTTCGCCGGCACGGCTTCGACAACGCCCGCCGTTTCCGACTTGATCGCGACTCTGGCCCCGGCTTCAGTGCGGCCGCGTACTGTCAGGATCTGATCGTGCCGCACGGCCTGCGAGGCCTGCACGGTGACGGGAAAAGGCGGCGGCTCGCCGATGGACATCGCGGCGATATTGCCTGCTCCGCCGTTATTTGCCGCGCCCGCGACGTTTGCAGAACCCGAAACGAACACATCGCTGGTCACGGCCCAAAAGCCGACGGCCATCGCGACGGCGAACAAGACCAGATTCGTCGGGGTCAGATAGCCTTGGTCGGTGCTTGCACCGCCCACTTCCGCAGGGGCGCGACGACTTGTGACCGGCGGCCCATAACGCTGCTCATATGATTCCGGCTCGTAGTCGTAACGATCGTCGAGAAGCTCGTCCTCGGTCAGCACATAGGGAGCTGATTCGGCGCGTGACTTTTCGTCAGGGGGCATCACATGCGAATCCCACGATGTTAAGTTGCGTCAATCCGGGATCATTTTGTCCGTCTTCCCCCGGCATTAATATGGACGCTTCGTGGCAAAAGCCGGGATGCAATCGGGCAAAGGCCGGACATTTTCTCAAAGGCGTTCGGAAGCGGGGAATAGAAGACGGAAAGAATTCAGGGCCGCTTGGAAGCTCTCTCTTGCGCGATTTCGCCCAGTGTAATGTCGCGCGGGGTTGTTCCGCATCCCCTGGCGGGGGACCGGATTCTCCAATTGGAGCAGTGATAAACCGCACGTGCCGTAGGACAGGATTTGAGGCCACCGTCTCCGGCTTTCCAATGCATGAGCACGCAGCGTCGGCACTCCGCAGACCAACCCGTCGGTAGCGGTCACCGGATGTGTTTCAGTCTAGCCAAACCATCCGGCGCGCCACAACGTCAACATGATCCATGATTGAAATGAAACTATTATATTTAGACAATATATATTTAATATAACCGAAAAACTTCTAACCTTTAGTTTCGATTGCTTTGTACGCTTTCATGTCAAAAATGCGGCGCGCCTTCGGGCGGAGCCCGCCCCCTCGCGATTGTTACCCGTAACTCTCCAGGCCGTGCATGATTTGATTGGGGAAAACAGTTGTTCGCAGCGAGGGGACCGACGCGTGAGGTGCGGAAAACGCGCCGGGCTGGCGTAGAGCCGCTTACTCCGGCCCAGCTTCCAGGTTGACCCAACGCTCGTAGCTCGAAAGAGGAAAGAGCGGCACGCGCCCGTTCAGCACGTCGGCGACGGGGAGCCATTTGGAGACTTCGTTACTGCCCGGCTCGATATTCGGCAACTCGCTCCGGCGAAGAAAGGCTTCGTCAACGAAGCGGCCGCGATGGATGAAGACGACTTCGTGTCGCTGCCTGCCCTCATAATAGAAGACGTTCTGAACCACATCCAGAAGCTCAAGCACCTCCACGTCAGCGGCAAACTCTTCCCGCATCTCGCGCGCCAGCGTCACCTCCGATCGCTCGCCGAATTCGATCTGGCCGCCCGGCAGCCGGAAATGCGGCTTTTCCTTCACGCTGTCGAAGCTGGGCGTGACGAGCATCCGCCCGTCAGCAAGGAAGAAGCCTCGCGCCTTGAGCTTGATCGCGGGTTTCTTCATCAGCGCCCTGCCCGAACCGAGATCAAGGGCATGATCTCATCGTAAACTCGGCGTTCGTCTCCGTTGCCGCCGCGTCCGGCCTCTTGCGCATCAGGCACCATGGAGCACCGATTTCGCGGCTCGTGCGACAGCCTCGGCGGTGATGTTGAAGTGCGGGAACAGCTCTTCCGCCGGGCCGGACGCGCCAAATCCTTCCATGCCGACGAACGCGCCGCCGGGCGCGATCCATTCATCCCAGCCGAAGCGCATGCCCGCCTCGACCGCGACGCGCGGGGCGTCGCCGAGCACCGCGCGCCGATAGTCGTCGGGC
The DNA here is from genome assembly GCA_963842775.1 of uncultured Alphaproteobacteria bacterium. Lineage (GTDB taxonomy): Bacteria > Pseudomonadota > Alphaproteobacteria > Rhizobiales > Rhodomicrobiaceae > R-RK-3. Next base: position 371,310 of record CAWJHQ010000006.1, read on the forward strand.
TGTTTCCGGAACAGTTCCCAGCATGGCATCGACACGACCGCCGCGGCGATTCCATCGGCGGCAAGTGCTTTCGCGGCGGCCAGGGCAAGCTGAACTTCCGAGCCCGTCGCCAGCAAGGTGACGCGGCGCGCACCTTCCGGCTCGCTCACGAGATAGGCGCCCTTCGCCGTGAGATTGGCCGACAGGTCCGCGCGCGGCGGAAGCGCCGGCAGACCCTGGCGCGACAGGCAGAGCACCGAAGGAGAGTGCACCGCTTCAAGCGCCGCTTCCCAGGCTTCGGCCGCTTCCATGGCGTCGGCGGGGCGGAAGACGAGCAGATTCGGAATAGCCCGGAGCGCGGCGAAATGCTCCACCGGCTGGTGCGTCGGGCCGTCTTCGCCGAGGCCAATGGAATCATGCGTCATGACATGGATGACGCGGATCCCCATCAGCGCGCCGAGCCGGATCGCGGGGCGGGAATAATCGGCAAAACACAGGAAGGTGCCGCCAAAGGGAATGAATCCGCCATGCAGCGCGATGCCGTTCATCGCCGCGGCCATTGCGTGCTCGCGCACGCCATAATGGATGTAGGTGCCGGAAAAATCGCCCGGCTTGATCGGCTTAGCCGCCTTGGTCTTGGTGCCGTTCGAGCCGGTCAAATCCGCCGAACCGCCGATGAGATTGGGCAGCGCCGCCGTCAACGCCTCAAGCACGCCTTGCGACGATTGGCGGGTCGCCAGCTTCGGCGCGTCCTTGGCGAATTGGGCCTTGATGCGGGCGGTCGCCTCGGCGAGTTGCGGGGCGGTCTCGCCGGACAACATGCGCACCAGATCCTCGCGGCGGGGATCATCCTGCATCCGCTGCAGCCAGGACTGCCGCTCGGATTTGCCGTAGGCGCCGGTGGAGCGCCATGCCGCAAGGATCGTCTCCGGGATTTCGAAGGGCGGGTGGCTCCAGCCGAGCGCCTCGCGAGCCTTGGCGATCTCGTCCTTGCCGAGCGGCGAGCCATGCGCCGAGGCCGTCCCCTGCTTGTTCGGCGCGCCATAGCCGATCACCGTCTTGCAGGCGATCAGGCTTGGGCGGTCGCTGCGGCGGGCGGCCTCGATTGCGGAGATGATTTGCTCCTCATCGTGCCCATCGATGCGATGGACGTCCCAGCCGGCGGCGGCGAACCGGGCGGGCTGATCCATCGATGTCGACAGCGAAGTGGCGCCGTCGATGGAAATGGAATTGTCGTCGAACAGCACGATCAGCTTCGACAGCCGCAAATGACCGGCAAAGTCGATGGCTTCGTGGCTGATGCCTTCCATGAGGCAGCCGTCGCCCGCGATAACATAGGTGTGGTGGTCGACCAGCGCGTCGCCGAAGCGGGCGTTCAGCATCCGCTCGGCGAGCGCCATGCCGACTGCGTTTGCCAGACCCTGGCCGAGCGGGCCGGTGGTCGTCTCGATGCCCGCCGCATGGCCATATTCCGGATGTCCCGCCGTGCAGGAGCGGAGCTGGCGGAAATTCTTCAGCTCCGCCAAGCGTCATATCCGGATAGCCGGTGAGGTAGAGCAGCGAGTAGAGCAGCATCGAGCCATGGCCGGCGGACAGCACGAAACGGTCGCGGTCCGGCCAGTCCGGCGCGGCGGGGTCGAACTTCAGGAAGCGCGTGAACAATACGCTGGCGACATCGGCCATGCCCATCGGCATGCCGGGATGGCCCGAATTCGCCGCTTCGACGGCGTCCATCGATAGAGCGCGAATGGCGTTGGCGAGGTCGCGCAATGGCACCGCCGCGGAAGGTGTTTTGGTCTGCTGAACGATCACGGCCGTCTCCGAGTGAATGCCGTTTCCTGTTCCCGCGCCGCTCACGGCTTGGTTCGGCAAGCGGGAGAAAACGAGGCCAGACCATGGACCGAACCCGCGCCGGAATCCAGCCTGCAATGAATGGGTTGGTCGATTTTTGCAGCGCTGATGGGGAAATTCTACCCGGCGTCACCCGGCCCTTCGAGCCGGGGTCTACGACACCACAACCACACTCTGCGCTTGCTGAAATGCCAATCGGTCCCGGCGCGGAGGCCGGGACGACGCGGAGAGCAAGCCCGCCAATTCCGAAAGCCGGAGGCGGGCGCGTCAATGCCGGAAGGCGACGACCTTCTGCCGCTGCTCGCCCAGCCCTTCGATGCTCAGCCGCATTTCGTCGCCGGCTTTCAGGAATTGCGGCGGCTTCATGCCGAGGCCGACGCCGGGCGGCGTTCCGGTGGCGATGACGTCGCCGGGCAGCAGCGTCATGAAACGGCTGATATAGCTGACGATGAACGGCACCTTGAAGATCATCGTCTGGGTGCTTCCGGATTGGCGGCGCTCGCCGTTCACATCGCAGGACATCGCCAGATTGGAAAGGTTGGGCACTTCGTCCGTGGTCACCAGCCAGGGGCCGATGGGGCCGAACGTGTCGCAACCCTTGCCCTTGGTCCATTGGCCCTGGCGCTCGATCTGGAATTCGCGCTCGGAGACGTCGTTGACGATGCAGAAGCCGGCGATGTGGTCCATCGCGGCGCCCTCCTCGACATAGCGTGCCCTTGAGCCGATGACGATGCCGAGTTCGACTTCCCAGTCGGTCTTGACCGAATCTTTCGGCAGCATGACGTCGTCATTCGGACCGACGATGCAGCTATTGGCCTTGTGAAACAGGATCGGCTCGGTCGGGATCGGCGATCCGGTCTCCGCCGCGTGGTCGGAATAGTTGAGGCCGACGGCGACGAACTTGGACACCTGCGTCACGCAAGGCCCGATGCGCGGCTCGCCATAGATGACCGGCAATGTGGCGGGGTCGATCGCGGCGAGTTTCGCGAGGCTGGCGGGAGCGATCGTCGCGCCATTGATATCGGGCAAAATCGCCGTCAGATCGCGGATCTTGCCATCGGCATCCAGCATTCCGGGCCGTTCCTGCCCGGCCGGACCAAAGCGCAGCAGCTTCATTTTCGGAATTCCCCTCCCAGGCGCCCGCCCGGCATATTTGCTTGATAGGGCAGGCACGACGCCCACAGCACTTTATCTATTAAAGGGGGCCAATGCGAAGCTGTCAATCGCCGCCTGACCTGGCATTGGCAAGTGATGTTATTGCTCAGAATGATGGAACAGTTTGCCTCGCGGCCACTATGCGCGTGGCAACGAGATTCGTGCCCGCTACTAACACTGGTAAGCCGGCAGAGCCAGTTGGCTATTCAGAGAAGGGTAGACCAATGTTGTGCTGCGCAAGCACTGTCTTGTAATGGTCCAGGCAGGAGCGAAGCACGTCGTGAAGCTCATTGCCTCATCGAACCCCGGCGAACCACGGCCGATCTCTCTGCAAACTAAATTGCTAAGCTCACAAGAGAGAAGAGCGTATCGCCCTGCAATAACACGCCGGGAAAGGCTCGGTTTGGGTGGCGCATCACGGCCGCGTTTGTTTGATCAGAATAAATCTCAACGGTATCCTTCCGCATCGCCTCAATTCCTCACCAATTCCGGGACGTAATTCAATTTGATAGCTGCTCTACTGCCCGAGCGCCTGCATCGCGGCGTCGTGCAGCGACGGATCGCCAACGGCGAGGATGCGCCCTCCGCTCGCCGGATCGCCGCCGTCCCAGGTGGTGACGACGCCACCCGCCGCCTCGATGATCGGAACGAGCGGCGCGATGTCGAAGGGCTTCAGGCTTGCCTCGGCGACGATGTCGATCAGGCCCATGGCAAGCAGACAATAAAGATAGCAGTCGCCGCCGAACCGGGTCATGCGGACATGGCGGGAGAGCGACCGGAAGCGTCCGGCGTCGCCCGTGTTGAAGATCTCCGGCGAGGTTGCGGTCAGGACGGCTTCGCCAAGCGACGCGCACGCCCTTGTATGGATTGGCCGTTCGCCCTGGCTGCCGCGGAAAAAAGCACCCGCCTTCGACCCCCAGAAGCGCTCCTTCACATAGGGCTGGTCCATCATTCCGACGACCGGCCGGCCTTCCGCCGCCAGGCCGATCAGCGTGCCCCAGGCCGGGAGGCCGAGGATAAAGGAGCGGGTGCCGTCGATAGGGTCCGAGAATCCAGCGATAGGGACCGCTCGCCGGCACGTCGCCGAATTCCTCACCGTGGATGCCGTGCTCCGGATATTTGTCGCGAATCATGCCGCGCATGATCTGCTCGGCCGCGCGGTCCGCTTCGGTGACCGGGTCGAAAGCATGCTCGGCCTTGTTGCTGACCGCGCCGGCTCCCCGGAAATGGGGAAGAATCACCGAGCCCGCATTGTCGGCAAGCTCATGGGCGAACATCACAAAATCGAGATCGACGTTTTTGTCAGCCATCATCTAAAAGCCGCCGCCTTCTGAATTTTCGTTTCTGCGCAAAAAAGAGGCAAAAGGTGCTCGATTTCTGCTCAGACCTTAGTCCATTGTTGCGTCTGCAGAGGCGCGCTGTTGCATCTCGGCCACAAAATGCGCGTTTTGCCGCGCCCCGTTCATAGACTATTGCTTTTTGTGCGCTGCAATGTCATCTTTTGCAGTGCGGCATGGTTCGCGAGAGCGTGCCTTGTCGCAGCCCTCCTTGGGCGTTTCCTCCCTAGACTTGGGCCGTTCGAAAGCCTCGAACGGCCCTTTTTTCTTGCCCTTTCGGGAAGTTAGCGAAACCGCCTAAATGGCTATTCGGCTGCGGTGCGGCGCGGTGCCAGGAAATCGGGCAGCGCCTGAACGATATTGCCGGCGAGGCCGGTTAGATTCGCCCGCAAATTGCGGAAGTCCCGGCGAAGGGCCAGCGTCTCCTCGTCCATATAGAGTGCGCGATTTACTTCGATCTGCAGCGCATGGATGCCTTCGCTCGGCGTGCCATAGCGCTCGGTGATGTAGCCGCCCGCATAAGGCTTGTTCAGAGCCACGCGGTAGCCGAGCTTGGCGATCAGGCGCTCGACGACACGCACCATGTCGCGCGGGCATGACGTGCCGAACCGGTCGCCCAGCACGAAATCGACCTTCTGCACATTGCCCCGGTCGCCCTGGTAGGACGGCATGGAATGAAAATCGATCAGCACCGCATAGCCGAAACGCGCCCGCGCTTCGTTCAGAAGGCCTGACAGCGCCGCATGGTAAGGCTTGTACAGCCGGTTGATGCGTTCGAGCGCCGCGCTCACCGACAGCGGGCCGCGATAGATCTCTTCCTGCTCGTTGACGATGCGGGCGATGGTGCCCAGCCCGCCGACGACGCGCAGCGAATGCGTATTGGCATAATCCGGCAAGGTCTCCGCGAACAGCGCGGGATCGAGTTCATAGGGCTCGCGGTTGACGTCGAGATAGGCGCGCGGGAAATGCGCATGCATCAGCGTCGCGCCGATATTGACGACGCCGGCCAGCAGCAGATCCACATAGGCGTCTTCCGATTTGCGCAGCGCGGGAGCCGTGAGCCGCGAGGCACTCAGGAACGCGCTTGGATAGGTTCTGCCGCTATGCGGAGAATTGAATATGAAGGGTGTCGGCGTATGGTCCGGTCTTAAAATGGTGAATGGAGGATTCAGCTCGGTTTCGATGGCCTGAGCCTCAATGTCTTGCATCTTACGAAACAACCTGACGAATTTCGCCAGCATGGGTCACGCTAACTGCGCGGGCCGGATGCCGGGATTGGGAAGCGACGATGGTGAAATCATGATATGGGATCCGCCCTCATATTTTGTTATCCGCCGAAACACCGATCCGGCGTTCCTGCCGTTCAAATGCTCTTTGACCGACCCGAGTCTTCCCGTCGCCGCGCCGCACCCTTGGACAGCAGGCGGTCTCGGAGCAATTCGATGACAAGTAAGATCGCAGTCTATCCGAAATCGCCGCCGGTGAAGGCATAAAAATCGACAACCCGGGATAAATCTTCACGCATGTCGGATCGTCCCATAATCGTGTGGTTCCGCCGTGATTTACGGCTGGCCGACCACCCGGCGCTCGACGACTGCCGTGGCTGGCGGGTAGCCTCAGCCGATCATCGCCCGCGATGAAGGACGGCGGCAGGCGCTTGCGGCGTATGAGGCGGTGAAGTCTGCGGCGCGGCAGTTAACTCTGTCGTCCAATGCGCGCTCATTAACGCGCCGCCGGGAAACAGCATCTCCACCGTGGTGCCTTTGCCGCGGGCGCTTTCGATGGCCAGGCTGCCCCCTGCCCCCTCGACCAGCCGCTTCACCAGTGGCAGACCGAGGCCCGAGCGACCAGGCGCGGGCAAAGCGGGAGCCTTTCTGCGCGCGGCGCTCATCACACTCCTGATCTCCTTCTTCGTCATGCCTTTGCCGTCATCGGAGATCGCCAGCCGGATCGTGCCATCCTTTCGCTTGCGCGCCGCGACCTGGATGTGGCCGCCGGTCTTTTGGTGCCGCACCGCGTTCATCAGCACGTTGAGCAGAATTTGCTTCAAGACGCGTTCGCCCGCCAGAAGGGGCGGCAGACCCCGGCCGGCGCTTTTCGAGACTTTCAGCCCCGCCTGCTTAGCGAGCGGCGCAATGAGGCGCAGACAGCTCTCGACGGTCGACTTTATGTCGACGGGCTCGGGTGCGGGCGGGGCTTCCTCGGGCCGAAGAATGCGCATTGAAAAGTCGCCGAGGATCGCCATTGCGAGATGCGCGCTCTCCATGATGTCGGCGGCATAGGAGCGCAGTTTTTCCTGACCGCGGCCAGGCGGCGCCGTGTCGCTGATCCGTTCGGCGAAGCCGAGAATGACGGTCAGCGGGTTGCGCAATTCGTGACAGAGCTCGCGGATGGTGAGGAGGGCGGCGTTAGGCGGGGCTTCGCTTCCACGGGGAGCAAGTGCCGCCGATTTCGGTTGCCGCTGCCGGCTGTCCTCGGCGGGTCCGTTTTTCAGCCGCGCCGCGATGGCGTCCAGAGCGGTCCGGTCCGCTCTCGCCGTCCGCTCGTCGCTCGGCGATCGAGGTTGCGCTTCGGGCGGTTCGATCTCCGCGGGCTCCTGATCGCGGGCGGCGTCGCGCAGCGCCTTCACGATCAGCCCCGGGTGACCGCCGGCCACTTCCAGGCTTTGCATGTGACAGGTCACGGATTGACGGCCGCCCGCCGCCCCCAGGATCAGCGTCTCCACCCATTCGCGTTTGTCGCCGGCGTCGTTGGCAAGCGCGCCCATGCGCAGCACGGCCTTGTTGCGCGCGTCGAATTTTCGGACGCGCAGGCCCTCGTTCGAGGTGGCGCCCCAAAATGTGCGGCCGGCCTGATTGGCCCAAAGAATGCGGCGCGCGGCAGCGTCCCAGACCCAGACAGGCTCTTCAGCGGTCAGAAAATCTCCCAAGGGAATTAATCCCCCGGAGCCGCCATCGCTCTCCATACGCAAAATCTACTTCTTTACCCACTGTTAGCCACGTTTGTTGCCGCAAATCATGAAGACAATGAATGCTCGCCGATGACAAGCCGGAGCGGCCGATTTCCTGGACTTTTCCGTCAGTCATCCTTAACGCGGGCATCAGCTTCCCGGATTCTGGGGGTTGCGCGGAAACCGCTCATAGACGAAAGTATGAGAATCATACACAGCTTGCAGTGTTGTGTTTGTGCGATGCAATATTATATTGCAATGCACAACGAATATGGTTATTCCTTATGCGTTGCACAGCAAACGGGCACTAGCTTCGTCGAAGCGCCCGCTCATTGCCAAGCCGTCCCCACTCTGTAAGAGGCTAATCCCTATGCAATATACCCCTGAATTCGAAATTCCGTCGTCCGTTCGTGAAATCGCCGGTAAATCGGTTGAGCAGGCAAAAGACGCTTACGGCCGCTTTGTCGAGGCTGCCCGTACGGCTCAGGACATGGTAAGCAAGTCCACAGAAGTTTTCGCGAGCGGTGCGCGGGAAATGAACGAGAAGGTCTTCAGCTTCGCCGAGGCCAACACCAAGGCAAGCTTCGAGGTCGCCACTCGTCTGGCCCATGCGCGCGATGTCAAGGAAGCGCTCGAAATCCAGACGGCGTTCGCGCGCAGCCAGATGGAAGCCTATGCCCAGCAGGCACAGGAAATTTCTCGCATTATGGCGGCTTCCGCACAGAAGGCCCAGCCGGTCAACTGAGCGCTCCGGCGCTGGATGGACCAGCAATAGTACGACAACGGCCAGATCGGCGGCGCGCTGATCTGGCTCGATAAGCGCGTTGGCAAAGGAGAATGCCATGTCAGACCCCAATGATAATGGTCAGCGCAACCCCTTGTCGTCGAGTTCATCCCATGCCTCGGGCACAAGCGCGCGAAGCGTTTCGGGGCAGCCGAACCAGGCGCCGGGCACGACTGCGGCGGCGCAGGATGATGCTGCGCCCGTGACGCCGGTTTCGGGCGGCGAAGCTGTCTCGCAGGCCGACGCCCAGCAACATCCCGAAGCCGGTCACGAGACTGAGATGTCGCATGCCGCAGCAGGGGGATCGAGCGACGAGCCCGCAGCATCCGCGACGGAACAGCAAGATCCGGCTTATGAGCCTGACGCGGTGGCGGAATTCGAACCATCCCCCGCGCCTGTCGCTGAAAATTACACCGGATATTCCGAGCCCGCTGCTGAACATCATGCCGAAGACGCCGATGAACGCGCCGCAGATCCTGAAGATCAGCCGCTAATCGCCGCGTCAATCGGCTCGACCTCGGAAGCAGTCAGTGAGGTTTCGGCCTCCGCGACGGATGAGCCCGACGATATTGCCGATACGGTTGCCGAGGAAGAAGCTGGGCCGGTTGATCCGCTGCCGAGCGAACCAATTTCGGCGGCCGCGAGCGATTTGGCGGCTGTTGCCCGGCAGACTATCGCCGAAAACCAAGCCCGGCAGGAAAAGGCGATGGCGCTGTTCGAGCAGGTCTCACGCCGGTTTACCACGGCGCTTGAAGAGGCCGGAGTGGACGCCGCGCGCGTCACCTTCAAGGTTATGGAATTCGCCCAGGCCAGCTTGAAGAACAATTTGGAGCTGGCGAAGTCCTATACAGCCGCGCGAAGCGTTCCGGATATTTTCGGGCTGCATGCCGCATATCTCACGCGGCAATTCGAATTGCTCAACGCCCAGGCGGAAGAACTCCGGGAACTCACGGCGAAGTTCGCCATGAGAAACACTGCGTCCCTGAAGCCGCAGGCGGATCAGACGGCCAATACGCTCGATAATCGCTGAGCGCCGGCTCGCCAACGTCCCGCGTATCTGGCCTTTGGCCCACGCGCCCCTGCTTGCCGAGCGGGGACTGTCGCTATAGTGTGCGCGGGGCAATGGCTTCGCGCCGCAAACGGCGCCGTAACAATCGAAAATGATGGACCAAACGTCACTCGACAGGGACTTCGCGCCGTCTGCGCCCAGCGGCGGCCGCAGCCATGAGCTGAACAGCCTGATGCTGCCCCGCGCGCCGCAGGATACGCGCGTGGTCGTCGCCATGTCCGGCGGCGTCGATTCCTCCGTCGTGGCCGCGCTGCTGAAGCGCCAGGGCTACGACGTCATCGGCATCACCCTGCAGCTCTATGATCATGGCGCGGCGACCAGCCGGAAGGGCGCCTGTTGCGCCGGCCAGGACATTCACGACGCGCGCCGGGTCGCTGCCGCCATCGGCATTCCGCATTACGTGCTGAATTATGAGGAGCGCTTCCGCCGCGAGGTGATGCAGCCCTTCGCCGAGAGCTATGTGGCCGGGCAGACGCCGGTGCCGTGCATCGCCTGCAATCAGTCGATCAAGTTCAAGGATCTGCTCGAGACCGCCCGCGATCTCTCCGCCGACGTCATGGCGACCGGTCATTACGTGGCCAGTCATCCCGGCTTCGGCGGATGGGAGCTGAAGCGCGCCGCCGACGCCGAGCGCGATCAGAGCTATTTCCTCTTCGGCACCACGCGCGAGCAGCTCGCCTTCCTGCGCTTTCCGCTCGGCGATTTGCGCAAGGAGGAGACGCGCCAACTCGCCGCCGAACTCGGCCTTGCCGTCGCGCATAAGCCCGACAGCCAGGATATTTGCTTCGTCCCCACGGGCCGCTATACGAGCATCGTCGAAAAACTGCACCCGGGTGCGGCGGAGGCGGGCGATATCGTGCATCTGGACGGGCGGGTGCTTGGCCAGCATAGCGGCATCATCAATTTTACGATCGGCCAGCGCCGCGGCATCGGCATCGCCTCGGGTGAGCCGCTTTACGTGGTCCGGCTCGACGCGGCGCGTCGAACCGTGGTTGTCGGTCCGCGCGAGGCCCTGATGTCCCGCCGCATTGCCCTGCGCGACGTGAACTGGCTCGGCGACGGTGATCTGAACGGCATCCCGGCGGACGGCTTGGCGGTTTGGGCCCGCATCCGCTCTTCGCAGCCGCCGCAGCCGGCGACCCTGCTTTCCGATGGGAAGGGCATCACCGTTCGCCTGGCGGAGGGAGAAGACGGCATTTCGCCTGGCCAGGCCTGCGTGCTTTATGATAGCGACGCGATGCGGGCGCGCATTCTCGGCGGCGGCTGGATCATATCGGCCGAACGCGACTAGTGCACTGTCGCATGCACATTGATTCATGCGTCAGTGCACTAGCTGTTTGTTATGCGTCGATTTTACCAAAACCGGCTGTAGCCCCTTTACTGGAAGATGCACTAGCTGTACGCCGGGGGGCGTCAATGACCGATCAGCAGCTCGAAAGGCTGGCGCGCTGGACGCCGCTTTTCATCCTCAGCTATTTCACCGCGCAATTCCTCATCCGCGTCGGCTTTTCCGCCAATCTGGAAATCGATGAATCGCAGTTCGTTGGGCAAACGCACCTCGCGCTCGGCTACGGCGATTCGCACCCGCCGCTTTATAATTGGCTGATCACGGGAGCGCTGGCGCTGACGGGCGGATATTGGCCCGCCGCTGTTGCGCTGGTTAAGAACCTCCTCCTTGCCGGCACTTACCTGCTGGCATTCGACACCGCAAGCAAGGTCACGGGCAGGGCGCTAACCGGCTTGATCGTTGCCGCAAGCTTCCTGCTGCTTCCGCAGATCGTGTGGAAATCGCAGATTACGCTCGCGCATTCGATTCTCGTCATGTTCGCGGTCGTCGCGTCTCTGCATGCGGTTGTCTGCATCGTCCGGCGGGGCGATCTGGCGAGCTTTCTCTGGCTTGGGCTCGCCGGCGCAATCGGTGCGCTGGCCAAGTATAATTTTCTCCTGGGTTTTGCCGCTATCTTGATTGCTGCATTCAGCATCCCCTACCTGCGCGCGCGGCTTTTCACACCCAAGCTGGCTTATGCTGGCGCGCTCTTCGCGGCGCTGTTTACGCCGCATCTCATTTGGGCATTGCAGCACCTTGCCGTATCCACCGAGAGAATGGCCAAGCTCGAACGCACCAATTCCAGTTTCGGCGGCATCGACATTCCCTGGATCGGACTGGACGGGTTTCTGGCGCTGGTCATCGCCGTCGTGGCCTGGGCGGGGCCGCTTCTGCTCGCATGGTTCGCCATCCGGTATTTGAGCCGTGGCGGCAATGTTGAGCCCGGCATCTCGCAAGGCGATGACATCAGGTCCTTCGCGCGGTTCTTCGGGCGCGCGACCGCAATCGGCCTTGCCGCCTTCGCCATGATCCTCCTCGCCGCCGATCTGCACGCCGTGCATGAGCGCTACGTAACGCCGCTCTTGATGCCGCTGCCATTTTGGCTGGCGCTGTCTTGGCCTCTGGAGGGCCGCTTATACGCGCCGGTTCGCTTCCTGCGTCTGACTGCTGCCGTGGCGGTGCTGATGGTCACGGCCTGGCCGCTCTGGATCGCGTTTGGCCGCGAGCAATTCGCCTATCCCTACGGGGCGTTCGCCGCGGCCTTGAATAGCCAGTGGACAGAGCCGCTCGTGATCCTGGCGCATCAGCGAAAAATCGCCGCCAATATTGCGATAAGGCTTGATCGCGCCAGCGTATGGGAAGATGGCATGCGGCCCGAGCGGGTCGTCGTGCTCTGGGATGCGAAAGCAGGGGAGCCGCCGCAATCGCTCGTCGCCGAGCTTGGCGACGGGGTCGAGCCGCGCGGCGAAATCATGCGGATGAGCTACCCTTACGACAATTTTTCCGGCTACCAGGCGCGCCTCAACGCGCAACTTTACGCCCGCAAGCCATAGGTCGGCGCGGGCCTGATCTCCGCCCCGTGCGTGAGGCTCAACTCCTTGATCTCGCCGCGATCGCTATGGCGCCGGACGAGCCAGTAAACACCAACGAGATCGAGAAACGACACGGCCGCGCGGTCGAAGAAGCCGTATTTCGAGAGCCCGTGCACGCGCGGCCGGTCATTGACCATGATTTCCCGCACACCATAACCGTGCCGCCGCGCCAGTGCCGGAAGGAAGCGATGCATATTGTCGAAGTAAGGCAGCGCCGTCGCCAGCGAAGCGGGAATCACTTTGAAGCCGCAGCCGGAATCGCGCGCCGTGTCCTTCAGCGCCCGCCGCCTGACCGCATTGGCGAAGCGCGAGGTCAGCTTCTTGACGAGACCGTCATTGCGGCGGTTGCGCACCCCTGCGTAAATCACGGTCGCGGGGCCGGCGGCGATCTCCTTCCACAGCCGGGCGAGATCGGCCGGATCGTTTTGCCCATCGCCGTCCAGCGTCGCGATCCACGTGCCGGCGGCGGCGTTGAAGCCGGTCTTGAGAGCCGCCGACTTGCCCGCACGCCGGCCATGCGCGATCAGCCGGAGCGGCGCGATGACATCCATCATCGGCAGAATTTCCGCGCGAGTCGAATCTGTGCTTCCATCGTCGACGACAATAATTTCATAGGCTGAGGCCGAGAGAGCGTGCGGCATGACCGCCACAATTTCATTGATTAATTGCGCCAGATTGGTTTGTTCGTTATGCGCGGGAATTAAGATAGAAAGGTCCGGCATCCAGTTTCGCTCTCAAACGTTACTCGGCTTAGGCGCGGTTATATCCGCCCACCGGTTCGGACGGAAGCATGATTGCGGTGGCCGCATCGGGGCGATAGGCGAAGTACAAGGGTTTCTCAGGGGAGCAGCGGAGTGCAGGCGCAGAAGACCTTGAATATGTACAGCGTGCGCAGCGCTTACCGGCGCTGGGCACCGATCTACGACCTCACCTTCGGCGTCATCGCCTCGGCGGGGCGGCGCAAATCGGTGGAACTGATCAATCAGCGGCGTGGATCGGTGCTGGAGGTCGGGGTCGGGACCGGGCTTTCGCTGCCGAATTAGCGCCCTATCTCAAGATCACCGGCATCGACCTCTCGCCGGAGATGCTGGCGAAAGCGCGGGAGCGCGTCGAAAAGGACGGGCTGCGCAACATAGAGGCGCTGTACGAGATGGATGCGTCCAATCTCGACTTCGCCGATGACAGCTTCAATACCGTCGTCGCCATGTATGTGATGACCGTCGTGCCGGACCCGGAGAGGGTGATGGCTGAGTTGGAGCGTGTCTGCACGCCCGGCGGCGAAGTGATGATCGTCAATCATTTCAGCCAGGATGAGGGCGCGCGCGGCTGGGTCGAACGGAAAATGGCGCCTCATGCCGACAAGCTCGGCTGGCATCCGGTGTTCCCGATCGAGCGCGTCATGGTACGTCCCAATCTGTCGCTGATCGAACGCAAGCCGCTCTGGCCGATGGGCCTGTTTACGCTCGTGCGGTTCCGCAAGCTCAGGGGTACGGGCTGATCACGGCCCTCGCGCACGCCTCGCTCCTCTTGACGCACCCCCGTACCCTCCTTATACCATAATGCTTATCCTTGGCGGGGTAGCTCAGTTGGTTAGAGCGGCGGAATCATAATCCGTAGGTCGCCAGTTCAAGTCTGGCCCTCGCTACCAATCTAATCCGTTGAAAACCAACGATAAAGCGGACCAATCTGCCTCCTGCCGTTTGCAGCGGTTCCCGTCGACTTGAATGCCGGTCCTCTGCCGTTGCAGTGCATTGCCTATCTGGATTTTCTCAGATGGTGGTGCGCCGTGAGTGAGATCATCAGTTTCCTCGTGGCGCTCGCCTCACCGTACTCGCGGTGCTGACCGTGAGTGCCCTCCCCGTCCAAGCCGGCCACGGTATCAGGCGAAAATTTTCCGTAATACTTGGCGTGGGAACCACCGCATCCTGTTGACCGTTTAGAATCGACATGATGTTTAAACGCGGTGATCCTCCGCCAATCAATAGCGCTCGGAAGGGGGTAACGATCGAAAGATTGATGCGGGGCGGCTCCATGTGCGGAATTGCGTGCGAAGAGTGCGGGCACGAGGATGTACACCCACCCCTGTGGCTGGTGAATTCTTGGGGTTTGCCTCTTAGGATGCCGCTTTACCAGGCCGCCCAGTTCTTGCGCTGCCGCAACTGCAGATCGAGTGCGGTGGGCATCGAGACAGCGCCCGACGGTTGAGACGTCCGCCTGGACAAGCTCACGCCTTCACCGCCATACAAACGACGCCCGGCTGATGCCCAGTTCTCGCGCAATCGCCAGCGGCTTGATGCCCGCCGCCTCAGCTCCGCGAGCGCGGCATTGTCCTCCACTGAACTCCAGTCATCTCTCCGCAGATCCGCCAGAGGCGGTCGGCCGACACCTTATCCAGCACCCAAGGGCGCACACCGAGGGCGCTTCGCTGCCATTCGAGACGACAGGCGCAATGTTGCTCACCTCGAGACATGGGCCGGGAGCGGAGCCGTCAGTAACGGCCGCCGCCGCTGGGCCCGCTGCCGCCGGGCCCGGCCGACGGTGTGTTCGGCGATCCGGTGGCGCTCTGGCTCGACGCCGATTGAGGCGGGGCCGAGAGATTGCGCGCGGTGAGCTGCTCAAGGTCGGTCAGGCGGCAATCCTTGTCCTTGTCCGCGAAAGTGAACGCCGGATTGGGACGCTCGACAAATTCCTTCTTGTCGATCTTTCCGTCGCCATTGACGTCGTAATATTTGAACGTCGCCACGAGAAAGGTTCTGTCGCTCGTCGCCAGATTGGGGAATTCGTCCTCGGTCAGGAATCCGCTGCCCGATTTGTTGGCCTTCGTGAACTTATTTGTCGCCGCCGTGCGCCATTCATCGCAGGTCACGACGCCGTCGCGGTTCTGATCGTAACTGCCGATCCCGCCAAGGAAACTCTTGTCAATGGCGGAAACCTCCGGACCTGAGGAGCCGGAGCCGGCACAGCTTGCCGCCAGGCCGGCGGCGGCGAGGCAGAAGATCAATCGGGCGGTTGGGATGCGCATCGGTTTTCGCGCGCCTTCTCGGGTTCATGATTCGAATTATGCAGCAATGCCAAGGCGATCTTCGTCATGGCCGAAGATGCGCCTGGAGTCAGTAAACAGACGGAAACGGCTTTTGTTGGAGCAACTCGCGGCAGTCTCCCGCGCGTGCGGAGGAGCGGACTTCACCCAACCTCTTGACAGGTGGCCGCGAACTTACTATGGAACCAATCGGTTCTGCAACCTAATGGTTCCGTAGTGATGCACGATCAGCTCAGCACAACTTTCGCCGCGCTCGCCGATCCAACCAGACGCGCCATATTGGCGCGCCTTCTGAAAGGCGAAGCGTCGGTCGCTGAACTTGCCGAACCGTTCCAGATGACGACGCGCGCTGTCTCCAAGCACATCGGCGTCCTCGAGGCGGCGGGCCTTGTGACTCGTGGGCGCGATGCCCAACGACGGCCCAGCCAAATCCGAGCAGAGCCGCTGGCGGACGTCGATACCTGGCTTCAGAGCTATCGACGTCTCTGGAACAGCCGCTTTCAGCGATTGGACGAACGGCTCGCCAAACTGCAGAAGAAAAGGGCGGGCCGGTGACGGGAGAGAATGACACAGAGGAGGACGGTCCGTATGAAATCACTATCGTCCACGTTTTCGATGCTCCTCGAGAGCTCGTTTTTCGGAATTGGATCGGCGCTACCGACGTCAGGGCGTGGTTCGCTCCGGACGATTGTACAGTCACGCTCTGTGAAGTCGATGCTCGGCCTGGAGGCAAGTGGCGGGTGGAATATCGCTGCGACTTCGGCGGATATTACATAGAATATGGAGAGTTTCACGAAGTCGTCGAGCCTGAGCGACTGGCCTTCAGCCTTACGCAGGAAGATGGGGAGGGAAACGTCGGCCCCAGAACGCTCATCACCGTGAGATTCGCCAATGTGGGCGGGAAGACGGAGATGACGTTCAATCAGACCGGCTTCGAGACGTCGAGCAGACGGGACAACAATATCGAAGGCTGGAACGAATGCTTCCGCAAGCTCGAGGCGCACATGACGAACGCTGGGATTGCGTAAGCCCTGCGTAAACGACCGCCGGGAGGAGGAAATAGAATGTCATCTTTACATAAAATTCTGACGACCGGTACGCCCGCGAACGGTCCCCCTGCTCCAGGTCGCGTTGCGCATTCGATCGAGCGCCTGGGCCGTGTTGTTGCCCTGATCGGCGTCGTTCTTCCTCTTCTTCTTATTGGGGGATTGAAGTTCACCTCCGTCGAGGCGGAAGCGCTCAAGCCTCTCATCAACGGTACGCCATGGCTCGCCTGGCTGTATCCCGCTTCGGCAAGGTCTGGCGCTTCTCAACTCCTAGGCGTG
>CAWJHQ010000007.1:0-45945 GCA_963842775.1 uncultured Alphaproteobacteria bacterium
CGGAGGAATTCGGCTTCCCCGACGAAATGGCCGCCTTCGGTCTGCAATTCGGGCACGGCCTGGGCTTGGCGTTACATGAGCGGCCGATCATCTCGCGGCTCGTTTCCCTCGATCAGCCGATGGAGCTGAAGCCGGGCATGGTGTTCGCGCTGGAGACCTATTGCCCGGCCACGGATGGATTTTCGGCGGCGCGCATCGAGGAGGAGGTCGTCGTCACCGACAAGGGCTGCACGGTCATCACGCGCTTCCCCGCGGAAGAGCTGCCGATCGCAAACCGCTATTAACCATCATTCCGAAAAAAAGCGGCTTCCGGAATCCGGAAAAAATGATGGCAGAAACATCGCAAAAACATCGCAGAAACATCGCAGAATGAGCAACAGAATGGTCGCAGAAACGCATCGTATCGGCTGGATCGGCCTCGGGCGCATGGGCTATCCGATGACGGAACGGCTGGTCAAGGCAGGGCATGAGGTGACGGTGTGGAACCGCACCCGCGCCAAGGCGGAGCCGCTGGCCGCGAAGGGTGCCGCGCATCGCCGACCGTCCAGGCGATCTCGCCGGCGTCGACATCCTCTTCACGATGGTCTCGACGGGCGAGGATCTGAAGCAGGTGCTGTTCGGCGAGAATGGCGTCGCTGCCGGCGGCCGTGGGCCGGGGATCGTCGTCGATTGCTCCTCGATCTCGGTCGAGGAATCGGCTGAATGCCGCGCGCGGCTGACAGAGGCGGGCGCCGCGTTCATCGCCGCTCCGGTCAGCGGCAACGGCAAATGCGTCAAGGCAGGCAAGCTAAGTGTGGTCGCGTCTGGCCCGAAAGAGGCATTCGAGGCCGTTCAGCCTTACATCCTCGCCTTCGCGCCACGCGGCGTCTCCTATGTCGGCGAGGGTGAGCTGTCGCGTGTCTGCAAGATCGCTCACAACGTCTTTCTCGGTGTTGTGATCCAGAACCTTGCCGAGATCACCATACTGGCGCAGAAGGCCGGCGTGCCGCGCCATGCCTTTCTGGACTTCATCAACGATAGCGTGATGGGTTCGATTTTCACGCGCTACAAATCCAACGCGCTGGTCAATCTGGACTGGACCACGACCTTCACGCCCGCGCTGCTGCGCAAGGACCTCGATCTCGGGCTGGCCGCCGCGCGAGCCCTGGATGTGCCGATGCCGGTGACTGCGGCTACGCGCGAGGCGCTTCAGGCGCATTTCGGCGCGGCGCAGCTCCAGGCCGATCCCGCCGCCTATCTGCAGAAGGACTTCGCGGCGACGCTGGAAACGGTGGCGCTCGCCTCCGGCGTCAAGCTCGCGAGCGAGAATGTGCCGGTGCCGACCGGGCTGGAGGCCGAACGAATAAGCGCGGCAGGCCGGTCGAAATGGCCGGCATGCCTAATCAGTGTGGGGAGGATGGCAGATGCGAAAGTGGATTGGCCTTGCGGTATTCCTCGGCGCGCTTATCTGGCAACTCGGTTCCGCCGCTGCCCAGACGCAGCTGAAAGTCATGGTGTTTCCCGGCATTCAGAACCTGCCGTTCTTCGTTGCCGAGGAGAAAGGCTTCTTTGCCAAGCGCGGGCTTGCCGTCGAGGTGCTGCTCGCGCCGAATTCGACCGAATTGCGCGAAGGGCTGGCGCAGAACCGCCATCAGATCGCGCATGCCGGATCGGATAATGCCGTCGCCTTGGCGGAGCTTGGCAAGGCCGATGTCGCCATCGTCATGGGCGGCGACAATGGCTGGAACCATCTGTTCGTGCAGCCCGAAATCACCGCGCTTTCCGAATTGCGCGGCAGGACCGTCATCGTCGATGCGCCGAACACCTCCTATGCGCTGCTGCTTTACAAGATGCTTGGCACGGCCGGGCTGAAGAAGGGCGATTATGAGGTGAAGGCGATCGGCTCCACCTTCACGCGGCTGCAGGAATTGCAGAAGGAAAAATCCTACGCGGCCTCCATGCTGAATCCGCCCTTCTCGCTTCAGGCGGTGCGTGCGGGCCTCAAGGACATGGGCGCGGTCGTGGACACGGTCGGCCCCTACCAGGCGACGGCGGGTTTCGTCATGCGTGGCTGGGCCAAGGACAATGCCGACATACTCGTCCGCTACATCCAGGCGCAGCTGGACAGCCTGCGCTGGATCTACGATCCCGGCAATAAGGCGGAAGCAACCGCCTTGCTTGCCGCCAGGCTGAAGCTGCCGCCCGATGTGGCTGCGCAAACCTTCGCCATCGCGACGGACCCAACGACGGGGTTCGCGAAGGATGCGGCAATCGATATTGCGGGCTTCAGCAACGTCTTGAAGCTTCGGGCCGAGATCGAGGGCCAATGGGGCGGGACGCCGCCTTCACCGGAGAAATATCTGGATTCGAGCTATCGCGAGCGGGCGCTCGCGGGTTTGTGAGGCATTGTCAGAGCAACATTCGCCCTGAGCAGCGAATAATTATGCGACACTGAGCTCGCGCCACTCGGCGAGAGCAGCGGCACGCTTCAAGTTGAAATTTTCGCGGGGCCGCAGAGATACGCCACGGTGAAATAATTTGTACACGGATGAATGAATGGTTGCGAATTTCCGAAGACTTTTCATCAGCTGAGGGGCTGGTGCGAGTTCGGCCGATAGTTAAGAAAAGAAGGCACGAGGAGGAAACAGCATGCTTATCCGCAGAAAATTCTACGCATTGGCGGTCTCCGCCGCGACGATCGGTGCGGTGCTGGGCTGGGGGCTGGCGGACGCTGAGGCCCAGCAGCGCAAGTCGCTGCGCTGGGCGACGTCCAGCATCGACTCGTATGGCTATAAGGTCGCGGCCTCGATGACCAAGATGGTCGAGGAGGCGCTCGGCGGCGAGTATACGGTCACCGTCAATCCCTATCCGCAGACCACCAGCGCCACCAAGGCCGCCATGGAGGATACCGCCGAGATCGGCTACACGGCCGATATCGGCATGACCCAGCTTTATGCGGGTGAAGGCGGCTTCAAGGACTACAATCCCCCGAAGGGCAAGCTGGTGCACACCTGGTACGCCTACCCTATGGAATCCTTCATGGCGGTGGCGACGAAAGACGCCGGCAACTTCAAATGCCTGAAGGATTTCAGCGGCAAGCCGGTGTTCTACACCACGGCCGGCTTCATGAACTGGCTGAACTTCCAGCGCATGTACAAAGCGCTGGGCTATGAATTCAAGCACGTCCAGATCGACGCCAAGAGCAATTCGGACGCCATGCAGGCCGGCACCATCGTCGGCTCGGTCGCCTATACGGTCTCGGGCCGTTCGCTCGCGCCCTACTGGAAAGAGACCGAGGTGCGCACCGATATCAGCGTCATCAATCCCTGTCCGGATGAGGTCGAGAAGCTCAAAAGCGCCGGGATGACGATCACCCAGGTCAATCCCAAGGACGCCTTCAGCAAGGATGTGGGCGTCAAGGAAATCCTCGGCGTGCCGATCCTGTTTGCCTACAATGTGCGCGCCGACCTGCCGGAGGATGTGGTCTACAAGATGCTGAGCGCGTTCTATCAGAACCGCGAGAAGCTTGCCTCGATCGATCCCGGCTTCCTGGCCTTGTCCAAGGATTTCGTCGGAATGCAGGCGGCCGGCATCAACGCCAACCCGACTGTTCCAGTGCATGCGGGCCTGGCCAAGTTTCTGAAAGAGCAGAAAGCCTGGAACGACAAATGGACGGTTGCAAAGAGCGGCTGATCTTTTTTGAAGAATAGGGAATGGGGAGGCGGGATAGCGGCGCGGCCACAAGCGCGGCGTCCCGCCTCGGCGCATTGACATCGCATTGCGCGGAAATCGGCCAGAGCGGGATCGCTTTAGGTGGAAACAACGCCGCCTCGTGGCCCGCTCAATTTTTAGCTGGTCGCGTGATCGGACGGAAAACCGGATTCCACTTTTCCTGATCACGCTCTAGGGGAGCCGGGCATCGCCCCGGCAGGGGAACACGACGATGGATCGGCTGCGCACGCTCTTGAGTCTCAGGAATACGATCCTCGTATTCGCGGTGATCCAGCTCGGCTGGCTGCTCTGGTACTATTACACCGGCTATGGCGGCCCGCAGGAACTGGTTGCGCGGGTGCTCTCCATCGCGCTCATTCTGCAAATTCTGTTCATGTATCAGGAGGACTATCTCTACAAGTTCCTGCCGGCCCGCGTGAACGACGCCATCGTCCTCGTCTATATCGGCATCTGCGTCTACGCCTTCATCCATTTCCATCTTGAGTTCGAGCAGATCGCCATATGGCGGCAGGGATCCTACACGAAACAGGACTTCCTCGTCGGATTGCTGATGTTCCTTTTGGTGATGGAATTGTCGCGGCTCGCGCATCCCACCTTGTTCTGGGTCAATCTCATCCTGGTGTTCTACTCACTCTACGGCTATCTCAGCCCGCTCGACTTCTTCTGGCATCCGGGCACG
Organism: uncultured Alphaproteobacteria bacterium; assembly: GCA_963842775.1. Taxonomy (GTDB): domain Bacteria; phylum Pseudomonadota; class Alphaproteobacteria; order Rhizobiales; family Rhodomicrobiaceae; genus R-RK-3. The sequence continues at coordinate 4,391 of CAWJHQ010000007.1, forward strand.
TCGTTCTACCGCGTGGTCACCTCCAGCACGATCGAGCTGTCGACCGGCATCTACGGCATTTACGGCCAGCTCGCGCTGACACTCGTCGCGGCCTTCCTGCTGCTGGCGGCGGCGGCCAACGGCTTCGGTGCGCAGACCGCGATGATCCAGGTGATGCGCCGGCTCGCCGGCCGCTCGCGGCAACTGGTGCCGCAGACGGCGGTGCTGGGCTCGCTGGCGGTCGGCATGGTGAGCGGCTCGGGCTCGGCCAACGCGGCCGTGGTCGGCACCATCACCATCCCGCTGATGAAGCGCTACGGCGTGCCCGCCGCCTTCGCCGCCGCTGCCGAGACGGCAGCCTCGATGGGCGGGCTCATCATGCCGCCGATGATGGGCGTCGGCGCCTTCCTGATGTCGGACTTCCTCAACGTTCCCTACTGGGAAGTGGTCAAGCGCGGCTTCGCCCTGGCCTTCGTCTATTACGGGTCGATTTCGTTTGCGATCTATTTGCTGTGTGTGCGCCTGCTCCCGCACGACAGCGTCGCGACCCCGAAAGTGGCGGCGTACGACCAGATCAAGACGTGGATATTCTTCCTGTCGGTGGCGTTCCTCGTCTACCAGATGGGCATCGTGGGAACAGGCGAGTTGCTGGCCGCGCTCTATACGGCGGCCTTCATGTTCGGACTGCTGCTGATCGCCTTCCTGATATTCAAGCACGCCCTCAAGGATCCCGCGCTGGGGAAGGAGAGTTTGCTCGGCAACATACGCATTGCCATCGAGACGCATGCCGACATGACGTCCTACCTGACGCTGCTGCTGGCGACGCTCGGCATCATGATCGGGCTGTTCACGGTGACGGGCTTCATCAACCGCATGGGCGCCATGATCCTGGACATCGGCGCGCAGAACATGATCGGCGTGATTGCGATGGCGTACTTATTCGGATGGCTCGCCGGCGCCGGCCTGCCGCCGACCGCCACCTACATCATCGGCGCTATCGTCATCGTTGGGCCGCTGCAGCAACTGGGTGTCAATCCCTGGATCGCGCATTTCTTCGTCTTCCTGCTGTCGGTGTGGGGCGAGTTGTCACCGCCGACCTCGCTCACTGCGGCCGTGTCGGCGCGCATCGCGGAGGCGAGCTTCATGCGAACCATGTATGAGGCCTTGAAGATCTGCGCGCCGATCACGCTGATGACGTTCGCCATCTTCACCCGTTCCGACATGGTGGTGAATCCCGGCTGGCCGCAGATCGTCGCCACCCTGCTGGTATTCATCGGCACCTCAGGCGTGGCCTTCGCGATGTTCGGACGCTACGTGGAGTCCTATCTGGCTGGACATGCTGTTGCGTATCGGGTTGGCGGTGCTCTCGTTCGTGGTGCTGTTCCATCCCAACGATTCATGGTCGATGGCCGCCGCCGTCTTTGTGGCTCCGCTGACGCTTTTCGGGGTGTGGTGTCACAACCGCATCGCTGCCGCCAACCCGGTGATGGAGCTGCAGCCGGCACAACCCGTTAGTATCGCAGAGAAGCGCGGCTGGGTCGCTGACTAGTGCATCGATCCAAACGGAGGCTTCAGCCGGAGTTTGGTAAAATTGATGCATAAACAAATAGGCTAGTGTTCTGGCGCATGAACCATGTGAATGCGTCAGTGCACTAGGATGAGCGTGGGTCGGCGCTCCCCCCGGCGGTGGTCGCACGCTATGTCGCGCTGTTCAAGCCCCCGCATTTCTGGATCGCTGAAACTGCAACGGATCCTCGATCACGGCCTTGAAAAGCAGCGGTTATCTCCGCTGGACCCATCACAAGAGTGTGAGCGGCGTAAGATTCCGTGCGCGGCGCCGAATTGGAAAGGAGTGATTTGAACGGAGCGTAATTATGAGAATGGAACGGCGATCGGCGTTTTGCGGGATCGCGGTGATGGCAAAAGCATCCGCACTCGGCAGGGTCAAGACCAGGCTGGTGCCCCCGCTTTCCTTCGCTCACGCCGCCGAGCTGAATACCGTTTTCCTGCGCGATACTGCAGACAATATCGTGAGCGCAGCCTCGAAGGCGAGCATCAAAGGATATATGGCATTCGGACCGCTCGGATCCGATGCGTTCTTCCGCGAGATTATCCCGCCATCGATCGGCTTGTTTGAAGCGTGGCTTCCCAACTTCGGTGATTGCCTGTTCACCGCGGTGGAGACGCTTTTCGATCTCGGCCATAGCGCGGCTGTGGTCCTGAATTCCGATAGCCCGACCTTGCCGACCGCGCTGCTCTCGACCGCTGCCGAGATTCTAGCGCAACCGGGTGACAGAGCAGTCCTCGGGCCTTCAAATGACGGCGGTTATTACCTGCTTGGCATCAAACAAAAGCATCGCCGCCTGTTCGAGAATATCGACTGGAGCACCGATCGCGTCACGCACCAGACACTCTTACGCGCGGGAGAGCTGGGGCTTCCCGTTCACCGGCTGCCGACATGGTTCGATGTGGACGATGTCGTGGGCTTGCAAATGGTGCGCGACGGGGATGGACCGGCTCTGAGTGGCGCTGCGGGGCTCAAACCCTACCCAGCTCCGCACACCAAGGCTCTGTTGAAGTCGATGCAGATCATCGGCGATCTCGGCCAGTCAGTTCAAACGGCAGCAACAATTTCCGCGGGAAGCATGTAATGGCATTGGACGACGCACCTTCATCGCCCCCATCGGCCACGCGCGCCAAACGCTATTTCGAGCAGGCCGGATCGCGCAGCAGCGCGCCACATCAATTACCGGTGTGCCTCTATCTGGAGACCACCAATCGCTGCAATCTTCTGTGCACGACCTGCCCGCGCACTTTTGCCGAGCTCGAACCTCCCGCCGATATGAGCTGGGGGCTGTTCACTTCGATCGTCGATCAGATCCCGAACCTCGACCGGGCGGTGCTGCACGGGGTGGGCGAGCCGATGCTCGTTAAGGCTCTCCCGAAAATGGTGCGCTATCTGAAGGATCGCGGCACTTATGTGCTGTTCAACACCAACGGCACGCTTCTGAATGAGAAGAATGGGCGAGCGCTGATCACGGCAGGGCTCGATGAGCTGCGCGTCTCGATCGATGCGTCGAATGCGGGTTCATATAAGATCATTCGCGGCAAGGATTATTTCGCGCGAATTCTGAAAAACGTCCGTGCTTTCCGGGATCTGCAGGAGCGCGAGGGCCATCAGCGCCCGCGTGTCTCGGCCTGGCTGACCGGTTTGAAGGAGACGATTGCGGAACTGCCCGCCTTTGTCCGTGTGGCCGCTGAGGCCGGCGTAAAGGAGGTCTATCTGCAGCGCCTTGTCTTTTTCGAAGATGACGCCGTTGGCCATGCGAGACCCGACCAGGCGTTGTTCGAACAGATGACACGCGACGAGATGGCGTATCTCGATGAGGCGACCGCGCTGGCGCAATCATACGGCATCAGCTTTGCGGCCTCCGGCGCGGCATCGGAGCCGGGCACGAGCATCAAGCGTCATGACGATAGCGCCTCGCCTTGGTCCTTGTGCAATCGGCCGTGGACGGTGATGTATTTCACCGCGAACGGTCGCGCGCTGCCTTGCTGCATCGCGCCCTTCTCCCAGCGCGGCTACGAGAATTACACGCTCGGAGACGCCACGCAGCAAACACTGCGCGAGATCTGGAGCGGCGAGACTTACAGCCAATTCCGTGACGCGCTGATTTCCGATCATCCGCCTTCTGCCTGTGCGGGCTGCGGCATGCGCTGGAGCCTTTGAGATGCTGGAGCATGATGGATCATGGACGCCCCCTGCCACCAAAGAGGATGGTCCGGGAGTGGAGCAGACGGGGCCGGAGCGTCGTGCAATGCCGCTCCTGGAGAGAACTGACCATAGCGCCCCTTCAATTCTTAAACCGGAGAATATGCTGCGCGAAGCGCGCCGGCAAAAAGGCCTGGCGGCCGGCTCGGTGCCTGCCGTTTGCGTTCTCGATCCGGACGGCGACATTGTTCTCCACCTGCGTCAACGCCATGGCGCGACAAGGTCGGTCCATTGGGCCTGCTACCACACCGAGATGTGGGAATGGCTTGAGGGCGGCAACCGGCTTGGCATCGTCGGCTGTGCGGTCGGAAGTTCGTTTTCCGTGCTCGTCGCGGAGCAACTTTCTGCCTCAGGATGCAGCCTGGTTTTGAGCCTGGCGTCGGCGGGCCAGATCGCCGATGACGGCCCGCCGCCCTATTACATTCTCGTTGAGCGCGCACTGCGCGATGAGGGAACGAGCCATCATTACCTGCCCGCAACCCGTTATGCCGAATGCGATCCCGGGCTTTTCGCTGCTGCAAAGCGGACATTGCGCCGGAGCGGCCTTCCGATCCGATGTGGCGCGACCTGGACCACAGATGCGCCATTCCGCGAAACCGCCGAGACTGTGATCGCGCGCCGAGACGAGGGGGTGCTCGCCGTGGAAATGGAAGCGGCCGCCCTCTATGCATTTGCCAAGGCGCGCGGCGTAGATGTCCTCTGCCTTGCCCATGTCTCCAATCAGCTCGGCCAGATCGAAGGGGACTTCGAAAAAGGCCATGGGAATGGCGCGGTCGCCTCCTTGCGGCTGCTGTCGGCGCTCGCCGAGGATTTCCTCCGTTCAAATCACCGCGATGCGGCCGCAGCAAGCATCAGAGAAGGGGCTTTCAATGGTTGACGCAGCTATCCCCGCCCCCGCCGTCGAACCGCCAGCGAGCCGGCTCCACCCCGGCGCCCTTCGGACCATGCATTGGATCAACGCGCTTGCCATGATCATCATGATCGGCAGCGGCTGGAAGATTTATAATAACCAGCCGATCTTCAGCTGGCTGTGGTTCCACCATACCATCGTGCTCGGCGGCGATCCGGAAACCTCCTATAAATTTCATGGCGACGGCGGCTACGCCGGCGCGCTTCAGTGGCATTTCTTCGCAATGTGGCTCCTGGTCATCAACGGCCTCGCCTATATCGCCTATGGCTTCGTGACCGGCCGGTTCAGGCGCAAACTGATCCCGATCCGGCCGAGCGAAGTGGCGAGCGATATAAAGGACGCTCTGCGCCTGCATCTGAAGCATGACGACATCACCGTCTACAACGCGGTTCAGAGGCTGCTCTATCTCGGCATCATTATCGTGATCATCATCCAGGTTCTGTCCGGCCTCGCGATCTGGAAGCCGGTGCAGTTCCCCTGGCTTGCGGGCCTCTTCTATGACTTTCAGACCGCGCGGCTGGCTCATTTCCTCGGCATGAGCGCCATTGTCGCATTCCTCGCCGTACATATCGCTCTGGCGCTGATCGTGCCTCGAACCCTCCTGGCGATGATCACCGGCGGGCCGCGGGTCGGAAAGCCGTCCCCTCACCCGGCCACGGAAATGGAGTCCTGAAAATGTCTGAACGCCTGCGGACCAGCTCCATTTTTCGCAAGCCCGTCGATCAAAGCATTCTGACGGAGAACAAACGCCTCGTTCAGATGATTCAGCGCCGGAACGTCCTGCGCGGCGCCGTCAGTCTCGGCGCCCTGACGATGCTGACCGGCTGCGACATCACCAATCGAAGCGCGGTGCAAGGCTTGCTGACCGCGTTTTCCTCCTGGAACGACCGCTTCCAGGCATGGCTGTTCGATCCGACGCGGCTCGCGCCGACCTACACCGAGGCCGAAGTGCTGAAGCCGCCGCGCTTCAATGCCTTCTACGGCATCGATCAGGTAAAGCATATCGATGCCTCGGCCTGGAAGCTCGAACTGGCCGGCCTGATCGGCGATAAGAAGCCCTGGACCGTGCAAGACATCTACGCGCTTCCGGAGCAGGAGCTGATCATCCGGCATATCTGCGTGGAAGGCTGGGATTATATCGGCCAGTGGTCCGGCCCCAATCTGCGCATGTTCCTGGAGCGCATCGGCGCTGACCTGACGGCCAAATATGTCGCCTTCCGCTGCGCCGATGGCTATTCGAGCAGCATCGACATGCCGACGGCGCTGCATCCTCAGACCATTCTCGCGACCAAATATGCCAAGGACCCCGTCGAGCCGCCGTTCGGCTTCCCGCTGCGGCTGCGCACCTCGACCAAGCTCGGCTTCAAGAACCCGAAATGGATCACGGCCATCGAAGTCACCAACACCTATCCCGGCGGCTATTGGGAAGACCGCGGCTATAATTGGTTCAGCGGCCTATGAACCCGGCGGCAGTGGCAGGCGCGAAGATGAGCGCTTCGATCACGCCGACGCGTGAGGGCGTTTTGCGCGCCGGACGCTATGCGGGGCTCCTGTTGCTTGGCGCCGGCCTCACAGTGCTGACTGCTAGCGCCCCGACCCTTCATCATCAGCTTGACGATTGGGCATTGATCGTTCTGTTCGCCGTCTGCGGGCTGAGTGCCTATACCGCATCCCGCCTTGACCCTGACCGGGCGGAGCGCTCAGCGCTCGTGATCATCCTCTGTGCCGCCGCCGCCATGCGCTTTGGCCTCCTGGTCGCCGATCCCTACTTGTCCAGCGACATCTACCGCTATGTCTGGGACGGCCGCGTTACGGCCGCCGGCATCAATCCCTATCGCTTCGTCCCCAATGCGCCGGAACTGCAGCCGCTTCGCGACGCGGCGATCTGGCCCCACATCAACCGCGCCGATACCGCGGTCACGATCTATCCGCCGGCCGCGCAAGGCTTCTTTCTCGGCGTCACGCGGTTCGGCGAAAGCGTTCTGGCGATGAAAATCGGCCTCCTGTTCTTCGAGGCGATCGCGATCGCGGCTCTGCTCTTTCATCTCAAACGTCAGGGCATGCCGCTCACCCGGATCGCCGCCTATGCCTGGCATCCTCTGCCGATTGTGGAGATCGCCGGCAACGGTCATATCGATGCCGTCATGAGCACGCTGCTGATTTTGGGCCTGCTGGTCTACTTCAACGGCCGGACGCTGCTTGCGGCCGTGATCGTCACGCTTGGGGCGCTGGTAAAGCCGACCGCACTGCTGGCGCTGCCCGTGTTCTGGCGTCCATGGAATTGGCGGCTGCCTCTTGCCGTCGCGGCGACGATCCTCATCGCTTACCTCCCATTCCTTTCCGTCGGATGGGGTGCGCTCGGATTCCTGCCCGGCTACATCCAGGAGGAAGGGCTGGCGTCCGGTGACGGCTTCAGGCTGCTGTGGCTCTTGCAAAGCGTCACAGGCCACCTCCCACATGCAGCCCCGGTCTACCTCGCCATGTCCGCCATTGCGCTTGCCGCGCTATCCGTCGCCATCGGCTTCCGGCGCGACCGCTCGGAGCAGGCAGCGATCCGGTCGCTCGGCTGGCTGCTCATCGCGTTCCTGATCTTGTCGTCACCGCATTACCCCTGGTATTTCCTCGTGCTGGTTCCGTTTCTTGCGCTCAGCCCATCAGCGACGGCGTGGGTCCTGACCATAGGAAGCGTCCTCATATATGGCGGGCTGCCGAGCTATGACGCTGGCATTGCCCTCTTCACCGCCGCCACTCTCGCCGCGCTGGCCTTCGATGTGTGGCGTGAATTCAAAAGCCCCATGCTCTCCAATGCCGAGGCAACCGCATGAACGCACTTCTGAACGAGACGGCTATCGATCTGTCCGCGGACGAAGCGCCGGGCCAAGGCGTCGTTCCGTCACGCTACGCCAATGTCACCGCGATCATTCCCTGCCTGGATGAGGCCGAGGCGATCGGCCCATGCGTCAGGGCGGTGCTGGCGCAAGGCGTCGCCGAGGTGATCGTCGTCGATGGCGGATCGCAAGACCGCACCGTCGCCGAGGCCGAGGCGGCCGGGGCGCGCGTCATCATCGAACGGCGCCGCGGCTATGGCCGCGCCATGATGACCGGGATCTCCGCCGCATTGCCGGCCAGCACCATTCTGCTCTTTATCGACGGCGATGGCAGCGATCGGCCGGAGATGATTCCAGCCGTCCTTGCGCCGATCGAAGCGGGCGCTGCGGATTTTGTCATGGGCTCACGTCTCTACGGCGAGCGCGAACCGGGTAGCATGTCGCCGGCACAGATCGTCGCGGGCCGGCTGGCCGGACTGCTCATCCGCGGTCTCTATGGCACGCGGTACACGGACATGTCGCCCTTTCGCGCCGTGCGCCGCGATGTTCTCGATCGTCTCGGCATGAGCGAGCCGAGCTTCGGCTGGAATCTCGAGATGCAGATGCGCGCGGCCGCCACCGGTCTGCGGGTCAAGGAGGTGCCGGTTGGACAGCGCATCCGGGCCGGAGGCGTGTCCAAAGTGTCGGGCAATCGCCTCGTTATGATCCGCGCCGCCTGGACGCTGGGCGCGACCTTTCTGCGGCTGGCGCTGCGGATGCGCGGCGCGCAAGCAATCCGCCCATCACAAACGTTGCGCCAGTGATTTTGCCGATCACGCCAGCGGGAGCACCCGGCAACAGCCAGACGGCCGCTGACAAGCTGCCGTCTTTCCCCTTCGCCAGCTCAATTCGCCCTCTTGCCGACTCACACCTTCGTGAAACGCTGTGCGAAGACGCACAGCGCTGCGTTGGTCTATCGTCGTACAGACCAATGATGAAAGACCGCGAAAAAGAATGGGTGGAATTCATGCAGGCCGCCAATCGCGGCTGCAAACCCTCCTATTCGCGCTTGCTGACGGCGCTCGCATCGGCGCTCCCCCGGATCATCGCCCCCAATCTCGCCCGTCTCGGTCTGCCGAACAGCGATACTGAGGATGTCGTTCAGGAGGTGCTGCTTGCTATCCACTCGAAACGGCACACGTGGGACGAAAGCCGGCCTTTCACCCCATGGCTGCGCGCAATCGTGCGCCATAAGGTGCTCGATCTGGCAAGGCAACGCTATAAGCAGTCCGAAGCGGCCATTGCGAGCGCGCTGGATCTAGCGGAAACGACAGAGGCGGAGGAAGAGCCGCGCTCGATGATCCTGGTCGAGCGCCACGTCGAGGGGTTGCCGAAGCAGCAAAGAAATGTGGTCAGGGCACTTGTGCTCGAGGGCGCTAGCGTTCAGGAGACGGCGACTAGATTGAAGATCAGCAAGAATGCCGTCTATGTTACGCTGCATCGAGCGGCCAAAGGTCTTGCCACCAAATTCGGACTTAAAACTCATGAGTTCTGAAGAGCTCATCACTCGGCTGGTCGCAGAGCTGCCCGCTTCGCAGAAGCAGTGGCCCGTATCTCGCTTTCTGGGTGCGGCAATCGCATTGGGCTCAGCGGTCACGTTTATCCTGATCTGGTTCATGTTCACCCGCAGCCCGCATCTGGCGCATGGCGTTAGTACGACAATCGCCTTTACCGTGGTGGCAGCCCTCACATTGGCCATCGGAACTTATCGTGCCTCGCTGACGCTTTCACGCCCCGAAGCGGAGGCGAACATCGCTTGGCCGGTGTTGCTCGCGGCGCTGATCCTGATGACCGGAGTCGCGCTCGAACTCGGCTCCACGCCGCCGCATCTCTGGGTGAGCCGGCTGATCGGTACGCATGCGCTGGGATGCTTTGTCTCCGTCACGTTGCTCGCGTTGCCGATCCTGTTCGCAGCACTATTTGCAGTCCGGCATGGCGCCCCCGCTCGTCCCGCCCAAGCCGGCGCCGCCGCTGGCCTCTTGGCAGGTGGCATCACCGGAGCCCTTTACCAGATTCACTGCCCGGAAAATTCGCTGCTCTTCGTTGCCGTCTGGCATGTTGCGGCGATCGTGGCGCTGGCGGGACTGGGGGCATATTTGGGACGGAGGCTCTTGTATTGGTGACCTCTGCTTGGCAGGGGCCTCACTGTGGATCGGCGTCAGCGCAAAGAATAACTGCAAAGCGCCGGCATTGGACGATGAAGTCGAACGATTATGCGGCACTGAGCGAAACCGCGATCGTTGGGCACGCAGCGAATCTCTGCTTAACATCCATCTTCATACTGCATCTCGAACCGCAACGCGGATGACGTTCCAAGAGGCGGGTGTTAACTCGGCCGTGATCCGGCCGCCCTCGCTCTTAACGCTGTCAAGCGAGATGGGTTTGACCTGCTCCGGCGCGTCTTTGTCGTTCACAGCTTTGAGGTTGGCGTGGTGCAGCTGATGCGCTTTAACGATGCTGAGCCCTTCGAAACCACGCACCGCGATATCGAGCGGCATCGGCTCATCGAGCTTGCGGTTGAGCGCGAAGATCGTGACATATCCGCCATCCGCGTCATGGACGGCCGAGAGCTTCAGATATGGCACCGCCTCCATCGGGAAATGCATCTCCGACGTGCCGCGCGGGTCGTAATAGCTGGCGGCATAGGTTGGGGAGTTGACTTTTGCGCGCAGGACCTGCCCCCGGCCGAGATTTGCCATGTCGGCGAAGGGAAAGAAGATCGTCTGACGCCACGCCGGCCCCCCTGTCTCGGTCATGATCGGGGCGATCGCGTTGACCAGCTGGGCGAGGCACGCGATTTTGACGCGATCGGCATGGTTTAGCAGCGAGATACATGCGCCGCCGAAGACAAGTGCGTCCTGCATGTCGTAGACCTCTTCGAGGATCTGTGGAGCGACCGGCCATCCGGGCTCGGTGCGCGCCTCCGTCTTGCGCCGCGAGCGATACCAGACGTTCCATTCGTCGAAGCTCAGCATGATGCGCTTCGACGAGCGGCGCCGGGCCGCGACGGCGTCCGCAATCGCCACGACCTCTTCGATGAAGGTGTCCATTAGATCCGGGCTTGCCAGAAATGCGGCGGTGTCGTCGGCATAATTGTTGAGATAGGTGTGGAGCGAGATGTACTCGACATGATCGAACGTGTGTTCGAGCACCGTCTCCTCCCAGGCGCCAAAGGCCGGCATGTTGCGCGCGGACGAGCCGCAGGCAGCCAACTCGATCGAGGGATCGACCCATTTCATCAGCTTGGCCGCCTCGGTGGCGATGCGTCCATATTCATGGGCGGTCTTGGTCCCCATTTGCCACGGCCCGTCCACCTCATTGCCCAGGCACCAGAACTTGATGCCGTGCGGTTGTTCCCAGCCGTGCTCGCGGCGCAAGTCCGAAAGCGCGGTGCCTTGCGGAAAATTGCAATATTCGACCAGACGCCGGGCGGCATCGCCATCCCGCGTACCCAGATTGACCGCGAGCATCGGCTCGATTTCCGCTTCGCGGCACCAGTCGATGAATTCATTGGTGCCAAAGGTGTTGGGTTCGGTCGATTTCCAGGCGAGATCGAGCCTGCGCGGGCGCTTCTCGACCGGGCCGACACCATCCTCCCAGTCGTAGCCGGAGACGAAATTGCCGCCGGGATAGCGCATAATCGTCGGTCCCAGTTCCTTGACCAGGGCAAGCACATCCTTGCGGAAGCCGCGGCTGTCGGCCAGCGGATGTTCCGGCTCATAGAGGCCGCCATAGATGCAACGGCCGAGATGCTCGACAAAGGCGCCGAATAGCCGCCGGTCGGTTTCTCCGATGATGAAATCGCGATCGATAAGGACTTTGACTGTGCGCATGACGAGCTCGCTTCCTGGATAGAGATGGCTGGGCGGATCGCCCTCGTTGAAATGGAATGACCGGCCTCAGCCGGACCGGAGTGGAGGCGGCATCGCCAGCGTGTCGGCGCGCCAGGCATCGTCAACGGTCAGTACGGCCTGGCGCAGCTTCATCGAATAAGGGTGAGCCGGTTCGGAGAGCACAGTCCGGGCGTCGCCGCTTTCCACAACCTGCCCCTTCTGCATGATGATCAGGCGGTCGCTGATGTAATAGGCCGTTGCCAGGTCGTGCGTGATGTAGATGACGGATACGCCAAGATCGTCGCGCAGCGACTTCAACAGGTTGACGATGGTCATCCGGAGCGAGGCGTCGATCATCGAGACCGGTTCGTCGGCAACGATCAGCGCCGGATTGGGAACGAGCGCGCGCGCTATCGCCACGCGCTGCAGTTGACCGCCGGACATCTCATGCGGATAGCGACCGCGCACCTCGGCCAGCGTCAGACCGACCTTGCGCAGGGCCTCGTCGGCGCGTGCTTCGCGCTCGGCCTGGGTGCGGCTGCCGAGGAAATTCTGGGCGGATTCCAACAGGTAGCGATCAATCTGTTTCAGCGGGTTGAAGGCCTCGTAAGGGTTCTGGAATATCGGCTGGACCCGGCTCATGAAGGCGAGCCTGTCCTTGCGGCTGCGCAACTCGCGCAAGGTTCGCCCCTCGAAGCGGATCGTGCCCGAGCTCGGGACCAGCACATTCAGGATCATGCGCGACAGGGTTGTCTTGCCGCTGCCGGATTCGCCGATGATTGTGAAAATCTCCTGCGCCGACATGGTGAAGGTCACGTCCTTGACCGCATGGGTGGCCGTTCGCGACAACAGGCCGCCGCCATAGGTCTTGCAGACACTTTGAACTTCCAACAGCGGAGCGCTCACGGCCGGCCCTCTGCACGCATTATCGTCTGGCGCGCGACATGGCAGGCGACGCGCTGGCCCGGCGCCAGCTCCTCCAGCACCGGATTTACGTGGTGGCAGACGTCGATTGCCAGCGGGCAGCGCGGATGAAAACGGCATCCGGGCGGAGGATCGGCGAGGCTCGGCGGCGAGCCCGCCAGCCCCTGTTTCGACGAAGCGTCGCCGAGCCGCGGAAGGCTGTCGATGAGGTGGCGGGTATAGGGATGCAACGGTTGCTTGAAGATGTCGCGGGTACGGCCCTCTTCGACCAGCCGTCCCGCATACATGATGCCAAGCCGGTCGCTCAGATTGGCATGCACGGCCATGTCGTGGGTAACGAACAGGATCGATGAGCCGAGGTCGCGCTGCACATCGCGCAGCATGGTCAGGACGCCCTTTTGGACAATGACGTCGAGCGCGGTGGTCGGCTCGTCGGCGATAATGAACTCGGGATGGCAGACCGTGGCGAGCGCGATGGCGACGCGCTGGCGCATGCCACCAGAAAGCTCGTGCGGGTAGGCGTCGAGCACATTCGGCTGGAGATGGAGCCGTTCGAGATGGCGCTCCACGGTGGCGCGGAACGCCTTCGGCGGCTGACCGATATGCCGTCCGGCGAAATCGCTGAACGCCTGCCGCACGCGCCGGACCGGGTTCAGCACGCTCATCGAGCCCTGCATGATATAGGACAGGTGGCTCCAGCGGATCGCGGAGAGTTCCTCCGGCGTCAGCTTGTAGATGTCCCGCGCCGCCCCGTCCCTGAAGTCGAACCGGACCGTTCCGGCGACCACCTTCAATGGCGGCCGGATCGCAGCTGCCACCGTCTTGATCAGCGTACTCTTGCCGGAGCTGGATTCGCCGGCCAGCCCATAGATCTCGCTTCGGCCGACGCTGAAGGAGACGTCGTCGACGGCACGGACTTCGCGGTTCACGCCGAAAACCCTCGTCTGATAATAGGCCTTGAGCCCCGACACCGTCAGAATAGGACCCTTGTCGGCCCGTGCGTTGCCGGCGGTCGGGGGATGGGAGCGGATTGCCCTAACGCCGGTCATATTCCGCCTCCGATGCGGCCGAGGCGGCTGCGCGGATCGAGATACTCGTTCATCGAGATCGCGAGCAGGAAAAAGCCGACGAACAGGATCACGACCAGCACGACCGGGAAAGCGGTCCACCACCACACGCCGGACACCAGTGAGGTATGCTGATTGGCCCAGTAAATCATGCCTCCGATCGTCGGCGTCTCGACGTCGGTGAAGCCCAGCACCGCCAGGGTAACCTCGACGCCGATCGACCAGTTGATGTTGTTCATGGTGGTCGACAACACGATCGGCAGCACGAAGGGCAGATGCTCCTTCAGCATGATCTGGCTCGTGCTCATGCCGGAAAAGACCGCCTGATAGGTGAATTCCCGCGTGCGCAGGCTCATAGCCATGGATCGGATCAGCCGTGCGTCATAGGCCCAGCCGAAGGAGGCGACGATCACCGCAAGCAACCACCAACTCATGTGGTCGCGCATGATGAAGTAGAACAGCACGAGAATGGGGAAGAGCGGAATGACGACGAAGGTGTCGTTGATCGACATCAGCGCCCGGTCGACCCAGCCTCCGAGATAGCCCGAGGTCAGGCCGACGAAAAGCGCGATCACACGGCTGAGGATCGCCACCACAATGCCGAACTGCAAAGTGTTCCGCATTGCGACGCTGAGCTGCCAGAACACGTCCTGCCCGCGCGAGCTCGTCCCAAAGACATGGTCCCAGGACGGCGGCATGTCGGGGGCTACGACATAGACGTCCATCGCCGGGTAGGGCGAGAAGAACGAGGCAATGACCATCGCCAGCACGAGCAGGAGCAGGATGGTGCCGGCGGCAAATTCCCGATTATGGAGCGCGAGGTCGCGCGCAACCGTGAACAGCCGCATCAGCCCGTCTCCACGCGCGGGTCGACGAGCGGATAGATCAGATCGATCAGCAGCACGGCGAAGGAGACGCCGATGATCGAGACCGTCGTCACGCCCAGCACGAGGCTGTAATCGCCGGCATAGACGGCGCTGATCAGCAGGGTTCCCATGCCGGGATAGCCGAAGACCTGTTCGATGATGACCGCGCCGTTGAAGATGGCTCCGATCTGGAGCGCGAGGCCCGTGACCTGAGGCCCGAGCGCGTTGCGCATCACATAGGAATTCAGGATCTTGCGCCGATCGACGCCGGCAAGCTCGGCATAGGTGACATAATCCTCGGTCACGATGTTGGAGACGAGCGAGCGCATCCCCATGAACCAGCCGCCCAGGCCAACAAGGACGAGCGCAAGCACGGGCAGGATCGAATGTATGGCGATGTCGAAAGCAAATCCAAGCGTGTCGCTGCGGTCAGCCGCCATCGAGGCGCCGCCGCTGATCGGCAGCACGGGCCAAACATGGCCGAAGACGATCAGCAGGACGAATGCGACGATGTAATAGGGGATCGGATGTAGGCCCATCGCAACGATGCCGACGAATTTCAGCGCGCGGTTGTTGCGATAATAGCCGGCCCGGCCGCCAAGCAGGTTGCCCACCGCCCAGCTCAGCACCGTCGCCACGAGCAGCAGTCCGATGGTCCAGGGAAGGGCACGCAGGATCAGGGCCGAGACCGGTGTCGGGAAAGCCGAGAGCGAGGGACCGAAATCGCCGATCAGCACCCGCTTCCAGAAGCCGAGATATTGCTCCAGCGCCGTCCCTTCGAGCCCATAGAGCTGGCGCAGCGAACTCCGCATCAGCTCGATCGCTTCGGGACTGGCATTGCCGAACGCGGTCGCGGCCGAGATCGTCTGCTCAACGGGGCTGATCGGGGTCAGGTGGGTGATCAGATAGGTGATGTTCATCCCCACGAAGACCACGACGACGAACTGCGCCAGCCGCTTCGCCAGATAGCTCAGATATGGGTTCATCGGCTCCGTCCGCTCTGCACTAGGGCTCGCGAGGGCCGGAGCCGGCCAGGACCGGGCTCCGGGTCGATATCGGACGCTCCGTCAGGGTTGTGTCGGCTTAAGGCGAACCATCATCGAGCGCGAATTGCTCCAGTTCGGAACCGGGTTCGCATAGGGATTGCTGGCGTCCGGATAGCCGGTCCAGTAGGTTTCATCCATGCTGGTGAAGACGTTGTAGGCCATCAGCGGGATGCTCGGCATCTCCTTCACGGTGAGCTTCACATAATCGCGCCCGAGGTCGATAGTGCGCTTGTCCTCGAAGGAGACCTTGCGGACTTCCTCGATAATCTTATCGAGCTCCGGGCTCGCCCAGCGCTGCCAGTTGCGCGGCGATTGGGTCTGGCCCGGCGTGGCAACGAATTGTGAGTGCCAGCTGTCGAGGAAATAGGCGAGGTCAGGATGCCCGCCATAGGTTTCGACGCTCCAGCCGATGAAGGTGTCGAAATCGCCGCCGTTCCGCCGGTCTATCGCCGTCCCCTGAGCCAGATCCGTCTTGGCGTCGATGCCGAACTGGCGCCACTGCTGGGCGATCATGGTGCCGGCACGGGTCATTACGGGACGGCTCTCGCCCTCCACCATGACCCGGATCGCGAAAGGTTTGCCGTCCGGCGTGGTCCAAGAGTTGCCGCGCTTGCTGAATCCGGCGCGTTCCAGCAACTCGGCGGCAGCTTGCGGGTTCGGCTTCCACCAGCCATAGCCGAACGATTTGGCGACCTCTTCGGGAGCGGTGGGGATCTGCTCCTTTAGTGAAGGACGCAGCATGGCCGCAATCTGCTCACCCATGGTTGCGTCGTAAGGCTTGATCTTGCGTTTACCGGTATCGATCTGGAAATTGGCGAGCCAATCCTGCAGCGGCAGGTGATAGTCGCCCGGATGCGTGCCGGTCGGAGGAATGCCGATCGCGGAGATCGTCGCAGCGCCGCGATAGGACGCCATCGACACCGCCTTGATGTCGATCAGCAAAGCGAGCGCCCAGCGCACATCCGGGTTCTGGAACGCCGGGTTCTGCAGGTTGAAGATCACGGCCGGCAGCGTCGGGTCCGGATGCGCGAAAGGGAAGGACTTAAACCAGGTTCTGATCGTCTTCGATTGCTTCGCCAGCGTGAACATGCCCTCAGGCGCGACATCGTGCACGACATCGAGATCGTGGTTGAGCTGCGCGATCACGCGCTTGTCGGGCGGGCCGCCATCGACATAGGCCACGTATTTAGGGCCCGGTTTGCCGAAGCGGCCAAGGCTCGTGTTCTGCCAGTCTTCGCGGCACTGCCAGATGAACCATTTGCCGTCCGGATCGTAGCTGTGCAGCACATAGGCGCCGAGCGAGACGGGTTTGTTGAAGTCGAACTTCAGCGGATCGCCGGCCTTTTCGAAGACGTGCTTCGGCATGATCCAGACAGCATTCCAGCGCGCCGTGAACAAGGCATGGAAGCGGGAGTTGGGCTTCTTCAGCTTGAACGTGACGGTTGTCGGGTCAGGTGTCGTGACGCTTTCGACATTGACCGCCAGCAGCGCGCTCCAGCGCATTCCTGGCGTCTTGGCCTGCGTCTCGACGGTATAGGCAACGTCCGCGGAGGTGAACGGAACACCGTCGCTCCACGTCAACCCGGAGCGCAGCTTCGCCGTCATTTCCGTGAAGTCTGCATTGTAGATCGGCGGCTCGGACGCCAGCGAATTATCCCACGCGCCCTCAAGACCGCGCTCAGGATCGATGTACCAGAGCGTGTCCAGTGCGAGCTGGTGCAGCCCTGTCGACTGACCACCGGCATTGATAGCCCAGATGTTGAACCAGCCCGGGTTTTTGATGGTGCCTTCCGGGTTTTCGAGGATCAGCATCTCTTTGCGGGGAACCCCCGTGATCGTCCCCTGGGCCAGGGAGGCAATCGAGGTCAGCAACAGACCTGATACAAAGGCGAGCAGACGAATAGCGTGCATCGTGCTTCCTCCATGGATGGGTTCTTTGCCCCTTAAGTTAAATAGAACCCGCCCCCTTGAGGCCGTCAATGAAAAGCTGATACATATCATGATTGCTGATACAAAGGCGTCTGCTCAGTTGAGCCCATTACTCTGTCTCACCCCCTGGCTGGTCGATCGCATGGCGAAGTTTCAACCGAAGTTCCTAACCCTGCCGCTCGAAGCCAGCGCCGCGGCGATCACGGGCCTCGCGTCACCCGTCCGCGTCCGAATTCTTAAGCTTTTGCGCCAGCGCGGCCCGCTGAACGTGAATGAGATCAGCGCGGGGCTCGACCTGCCGCAATCGACCATCGCCACCAATATCCAGGCGCTGGAACGCGCCGAGCTGATCCACACCGAAATCTCAAAGGCGACCAAGGGACAACAGAAAATCTGTTCGGTGCTCTATGACGAGATCATCATCCGTCTCGACGAGCCCAGCCCTTCGCAGAACAAGGGCTTGATCGAGGTTTCGATGCCGATCGGCCTTTACACCGCCTGCGAGGTTTCGGCGCCATGCGGACTGTGCTCGACCGAAAGGGTGCTCGGACTGCTCGACGTTCCCGAATTCTTCCTCGATCCGGAGCGCATGAAGGCATCGCTGGTCTGGTTCGGCCGCGGCTTCGTCGAATATAAATTCCCCAACAACGGCAAGATTGTTGGCGCCGATATCGACCAGCTCGAATTCGTCATGGAGCTCTCGTCGGAGGTTCCCGGCACCAATGCCAACTGGCCATCCGATATCAGCCTGTGGGTCAATGGCAAGAAGGTGGGCACCTGGGTCTCGCCCGGAGATTTCGGCGACAAACGCGGTCGCTTTACCCCGAGCTGGTGGAAGCTCGAAGGCTCGCAATATGGCCGCCTCGTTACCTGGCGCGTTACCCGGCGTGGCACTTCCGTCAACGACGTGAAAATTTCTGCGGCCACGCTCGACGATCTCGAACTGAACAAGCATCACGCCATCCGCATGCGGATAGGTATCGACGAGAAGGCAAAGAACCCCGGCGGAATGAACATCTTCGGGCGCGGCTTCGGTGATTGCGACCAGGATATCGTCATGCGGCTGCACCTGCAGCGCTGAACGGAACGCCATCGATGCCTATGGCGGCGATGCACAGGCGCCGTTTAGCGTTAGCGCCTGCTTGTGTACGGATGAATGGATCGCCGCCGCGACGAAGACCGGGCCCACGCGGCCAAGGTCGGGCTGTGGGCGGGAGAGTTTCAAGACCCCGTCTGACATCCGGCATCAGACCGGGGGCGAGCCGGGCAATTAACCGGTGCGAGGTTTCAGCACAAGGAGCAACGCATCCTTCAGTTTTTCAAGCGTCACAGGCTTACTGATGCGCACCGTCGACGCGAATTCCGGAAAGATTTCAACAAATCCGTCGCAATAAGCGCTGCAATAGACAAACGGAATGCCCTCCTGCTCCATAATCCTAACCAATGGGAACACCGGCTCGCCATGCAGGTTGATGTCCACAACGGCACAATCCCAGTTCTTATCTGCCAGCGCCTCCTTGCCCTGCTCATAGCTGAACGCGATTTTGCCGACCGTGCCGCCAAGCTCCGTAAGCATGTCGCCGACGTGCCAAGCCTGTATCATTTCGTCTTCGATCACGAGAAATTTGTACCCCGCGAATGGCATAGCCGAGCCTCCCCCTAACGCCGGTCGTTATGTACACTTTTATACAGTCTTGTGCACGGACGTTCCCCTGCGAGGTGGGCGGAACCAATAAGTAATGTGGCGCAGCTGCCTCATACCCCAGGAGCGCGGCAGGTGTTTTCATGGAGCCGCGCCCCATGAAGCCGAGGCTTTTTGCTTTTCTTGGGCCGATGGAGGCAGGTGTTTTTCGTGCATTGACGAGCGCCGCAAATCGCAAGACAAGCACCGCGATCCGGCGCGTTTCGATCCGGCCGTGATCTTTTTCAATGGTCTCGGCGCGCCTGAGATCGGATGGATCACGCCGCCCTGCGGATGTTCCCGGAACGGCGGCGATCATCGCCGCAGGCGGGAATATCGCCGAACGCCCTGGCGAGCTCGGATTGCAGTTCCGGCTGATTGGCGTTGACGAAGAGAAAATAATCGCCGCCGCGCTCCAGGATCGCCTCCACGATCGGTTTGAAGGTGAAAGCCGCATCGCCCGTGATCACCGTGCCTTCAAGCGGCAGGCTCTCCGGTTCGTCCGATTAGGATATGCGGTGAATTAAATCACCCTGGTGGGCTGCCAACATCATACAACCGACGCTTGACATCTCGAAAGTGATGCATAGAACTTCATATATTATGCGCCAAGTCAGGAAAATGGCATTGCTGACATGATTACCGCTGCGCAGTTGCGGGCCGCGCGTGCATTAATCGGCATCGACCAGCGTGAGCTGGCGCAACGCTCCGGTCTGTCGGTGCCAACCATTCAGCGCATGGAAGCCTCCGACGGCTTGATCCGCGGCAATGTCGATTCGCTCATGAAGCTCATCGACGCGCTCGCCACCAGCGGCATCGAATTGATCGGTGAAGGTACGGTTTCGGCTAGCGGCGGACGCGGTGTGCGGCTCAAATGAACACAGGCGGGACACAAGCTAGCGCCTGCGGGCACCGGAGACGCTGATGGTCGTCTATGCGCTCTTTGGCGTGCTGGCGCTGGTGGCTCTCGCCCCACTCGCAATCGCGCTGAGAGCGTCATCCCATGCCACTGGCGTGCTCTACGGCGCCTGCCTCATCATCACCCTAGCGCTCTGCGTTATCGCCCTGCTGGCCTTGTTTGGATATGACGGCGCGGCCTCGGCGACTACATTGCCGCTCGGCCTGCCGTGGCTCGGCGCGCATTTCCGCATCGACGCGCTCTCGGCCTTCTTCCTCTTCGTCGTCAATCTCGGCGGCGCGGCGGCGAGCCTGTTCGCGCTGGGCTATGGCCGGCACGAGGAATTTCCCGGCCGCGTGCTGCCGTTCTACCCGGTCTATCTCGGCGCGATGAATCTCGTGCTGCTCGCCGACGATGCCTTTTCCTTCCTGGTGTCGTGGGAGTTCATGTCGCTCACCTCCTGGGCGCTGGTGATCGCACACCATCACATCCGCGAGAATCTGCGGGCCGGTTATATCTATCTCCTGATGGCAAGCTTCGGCACGCTGACGCTGCTGCTCGCTTTCGGACTGCTCGCCGGCGCCGACGGCAATTACGCATTCGACGCAATGCGCGCCGCACATCCTTCCGGCAGCCTCGCCGCGCTCGTGTTGATCCTGGTGCTGATCGGCACCGGCTCGAAAGCGGGTCTCGTGCCCCTGCATGCCTGGTTGCCGCTGGCTCATCCGGCCGCGCCAAGCCATGTCTCCGCGCTGATGAGCGGCGTGATGACCAAGGTCGCGGTCTACGGCTTCGTGCGTATCGTGTTCGACCTTTTGGGCCAACCTGACTGGTGGTCGAGCCTGGTCGTGTTGGCGGCCGGCGGCGGCACCGCCGTGATGGGCGTGCTCTATGCGCTGATGCAGCGCGACCTCAAGCGCGTCCTGGCGTACAGCACCATTGAGAACATCGGCATCATCTTCGCCGCGCTCGGGCTGGCATTGGCGTTCAAGGCCCACGGCATGACCCTTGCGGCCGCGCTCGCGCTCACCGCCGCGCTGCTCCATGTGTTCAACCACTCGCTGTTCAAGAGCCTGCTTTTCTGCGGGGCGGGCGCGGTACTGACAAGCACCGGCGAGCGAGACATGGAGAAGCTCGGCGGCCTCATTCACCGTATGCCGCGCACCGCCTTCGTCTTTCTCATCGGCGCGATGGCGATCTCGGCGCTGCCACCTCTCAATGGCTTCGTATCCGAATGGCTGACCTTTCAGGCTATTCTGCTGAGCCCGCAATTGCCGTCCTGGGGCCTGAAGCTGATGGTGCCGGCGGTCGGCGCGCTGCTCGCTCTGTCGGCGGCACTGGCGGCCGCCTGCTTCGTGCGAGCCTTCGGCATCAGCTTCCTCGGCCGCGCCCGCACCGCCGAAGCAAGGTACTGCGCAGGAAACCGACGGCTGCGCGCTCGCCGCGATGTATTTCCTCGCCGGCGCCTGTGTGGTCACAGGCATCCTGCCTGGCATTTTCATCGATGCGCTGGCGCCGGTGGTGCAATTGCTGACGGGCGGCCGCATGCCTGTGCAAATCAACGGCGATTGGCTATCGATCGTGCCGATCGCTGAAAGCCGCAGCTCCTATAACGGGCTGCTTGTGTTCGTGTTCATGGCCTTTTCCGGCGCGCTCGCCGCTTTCGCGATCCATCGGCTTGCCTCCGATCGCCTGCGCCGCGGCCCGGCCTGGGATTGCGGTTATCCCGATCCAAGCCCGCTTACGCAATACAGCGCGGACAGTTTCGCCCAACCGCTCCGCCGCGTGTTCGGAACCGGTGTGTTCAGCGCGCGCGAGATCGGCGAGATGCCGCCGCCCGGCTCGACGCGCCCGGCGCGTCTCACCGTCCGAATGCGCGATCCGATCTGGGATCTGGCTTACGCGCCGATGGCGCGCTTCATCGATTACGCCGCCACGCGGCTGAATGTGCTGCAATTCCTGAGTATCCGCAGCTATCTCACATTGGTCTTCTCGGCGCTGGTGCTGCTGCTCTTGGTGCTCGCAATATGGCCCTGATCCGCGACTTCGCCTTACAGGGCGTGCAGATGCTGCTGGTGCTGGCGCTGGCGCCGTTGCTGACCGGGTTCGTGCGCAAGGTGAAGGCCCGGCTATTGCGCCGGCGGGGGCCGCCGCTGCTGCAACCCTATCGCGATCTCATCCGCCTGACGCGCAAGGAGGTGGTGTTGGCGGACAGCGCGCTCCTGGCTGTTCCGCGTCGTTCCCTATGTCGTGTTCGCGGGCACCTGGGTGGCGGCCTCGCTGGTGCCCACCTTCCGTAGCGGCCTGCTGTTTTCCTGGACCGCCGATCTCATCGCCATCATTGCGCTGCTCGGCAGCGCGCGCTTCTTCCTGGCTCTGGCGGGGCTCGATGTCGGCACCAGCTTCGGCGGCATCGGATCGAGCCGCGAAGTGATGATTGCCTCGCTCGCGGAACCGGCCATGCTGATGATCGTCTTCACGCTCGCGCTGATCGCCGGCTCGACCCAGCTTTCCAGCATGTCGGCCTTCATGAATTCGCCGGAGGTGGGATTGCGCGTGTCGCTCGGCCTTGGGCTCGTGGCGCTCATCATAGTCGCCATCGCCGAGAACGCCCGCATTCCAGTGGACAACCCGGCGACGCATCTCGAACTCACCATGGTGCATGAGGCCATGGTGCTGGAATATTCCGGCCGCCATCTCGCCCTGATCGAGTTGTCGGGGTCGCTCAAGCTTCTCCTTTACATGTCGCTGATCGCCTGTCTGTTCATGCCCTGGGGTATCAACACCGGGGCGAGCCAACCGATGCTGCTGGCCGTCGGCGTTACCGCCTATATCGCCAAGCTCTCCATCCTCGGCCTGCTGCTGGCGGTATTCGAAACCGCGATTGCGAAAATGCGCGTGTTTCGCGTGCCAGAATTTCTCGGCGCCGCCTTGATGCTGGCGCTGCTGGCGACGCTTCTGCGCTTCGTATCGGGGAGCCTGTGATGCGGGGGCTGACCTTCGATATTGCGCATATGCTGGCGGGCTCACTGGTGCTGATAAGTTTTATGCAGCTGTATCAGGACCGGCTGCTGGCGCTGATCAACATCTTTGCCCTGCACGCCGTCGTGCTCGCCGCCTCGGTTGCGTGGCAAGCCTATGTGCAGGACGGCCCCGCATCTCTACATCACCGCTGTGATCGCCCTGGTATTCAAGGCCATCGTCATTCCGGTCGCGCTGCGCCGGATCGTCATGCGGCTCGGCATTCATCGCGAGCTCGAGGTCGTGGTCGGCATCGGTCAGACCATGCTCCTGGGCATGGGCCTCGTCGCGCTCTCCATGGTCGTGATGCTGCGGGTGACGGCGGATGCCGATCCGCTGGCGCGGGAGGATCTTGCGTTCGCCTTGTCCGTGTTGCTGCTGGGCCTGTTAATGATGGTGACCCGGCGCAACGCCGTGAGCCAGGTGGTCGGCTTCATGTCGCTGGAAAACGGCCTGGTGCTGGCTGCGACGGGCGCCAAGGGCATGCCGCTGGTGGTGGAGATCAGCGTCGCCTTTTCGGTGCTGATCGCCTTCATCGTGATCGGCATCTTCCTGTTTCGGATTCGCGAACGCTTCGACACGGTCGACATTCAGGCGCTTGACCGCTTCCGCGGAGAACGCCAATGACGTTCGACGCGCTGGGTGCCGTACTGGTGATCCCGCTGCTGGCGGCCGCGCTGCTCGCCGTCCTGCCCGGCTATCGCCTGACCGCAATCTTGAATGTGGGCGCCGCGCTGCTCACCTTCCTCGTCTCGGTGTCGCTGTTCGTGGTCGAGCCGCCCTCCGGCAACTATCTGCTCGTTGACGACCTCAACAAGGTCTTCATCGTGCTGACCACCTTCGTGGCCTTCACCACCAGCGTGTTCAGCGCGAGCTATATCGGTCACGAGATTGAAATCGGCCGGCTGACGTCCACCTCCGTGCGTTTCTATCATTCCATGTACCAGATGCTGATGTTCGCCATGAACCTTGCGCTGGTCGCCAACAATATCGGCCTGATGTGGGTGGCGATCGAAATCGCCACGCTCACCACCGTGCTGATGGTCGGCATCTACCGCACCCATGAGGCGCTGGAAGCGGCCTGGAAATATTTCATCCTCGGCAGCGTCGGCATCGCTCTGGCGCTGTTCGGCACCATCCTGGTCTACATGGCGGCGCTGCCGGTGATCGGCGAAGGGCTGGAAGCCATGGTGTGGACCGTGCTGGTCGCGCATGCGGCGAAATTCGATCCCGCGCTGCTCAATGTCGCCTTCGTGTTCCTGCTGCTCGGCTACGGCACCAAAGTCGGGCTCGCGCCGCTGCATGCCTGGCTGCCGGACGCCCATGCCGAAGGTCCGACACCGATCTCGGCCGTGCTCTCCGGCCTCTTGCTGAACGTCGCGCTTTACGCGCTCCTGCGTTTCAAGATGCTGCTGGCGCTCAATCCGGTGGCCATCGCGCCCGGTCCGCTGATGGTCACCATGGGCCTCATTTCCTGCATCTTCGCGGCGTTCATGCTGTATCGCCGCCGCGACATCAAGCGGATGTTCGCCTATTCCTCGATCGAGCATATGGGCATCATCGTCTTCGCCTTCGGCATGGGAGGCCCGCTCGCGAATTTCGCGGGGCTTTTGCACATGACCATGCATTCGCTCACCAAATCGGCGATATTTTTCGCCGTCGGCCATATCGCGCAGGTCAAGGGCACGCAGCGGATCGCCGAACTCGGCGGACTCACGGTGACGCATCCAGTGCTTGGCTGGGGCCTGGTGGCCGGCGTGGTCGCCATTGCGGGCCTGCCGCCGCTCGGCATCTTCATGAGCGAATTCCTGGTGGTGACCTCGACCTTCGCGCGCGAGCCTTTGCTTGCGACGATCCTCGTCCTCGGCATCCTGATTGCGCTTGGCGGTCTGTTCCTGAGGCTCAATACGATCGCCTTTGGCGAGCCGCGCGGCCCGGCGACGCCGGCGCATGCCTCCTACGTGCCGATGTTCGCCCATCTGGCCATCGTGTTCATCGGCGGAATCTATTTGCCGCCGACGCTGGTCAGCGGCTTCGAAAACGTCGCCAAGCTGTTGGGGTGATATGATGGTGCTGCTCGACAACATCCCGCACGAAGAGAAGGCCGAACGGCACCGGCCCTGGCCGCGCGTAGCAGTGGCAGATGCCGGCTGGAACGCGGCGATCGATCAATTGACGGCGGCCCAATGCACGCTGCTCGGGCTGTGGGGCGACGCAGGGCAGGTGCATATGGCGCTGCTGGGGACGGGCGCGGATATCGCCGTGCTGACATACGCCTGCAAGGACGGGACTTATCCAAGCGTAGGCGCAAGGCACGCGCCCGCCATTCGCCTCGAACGCGCCATCCACAGTCTGTTCGGCCTGGTAGCTGCCGGCTCACCGGATACGCGCCCCTGGCTCGATCTCGGCTTTTGGGACGTCGCGCACCCGCTCGGCAAATGTGAGCCTGCCAAGACGCCCGAGTCTTACGCCTTCCTGCCTGCCGAAGGCGAAGCGCTGCATCAGATTCCGGTCGGCCCTGTCCACGCAGGCATCATCGAACCGGGACATTTCCGCTTCACCGCCAATGGCGAGCATGTGGTGCGGCTGGAGCAGCGGCTCGGCTATGCACATAAGGGCGTCGAATCTTTGATGAACGGGGCGACGCTGGAACTCGCAGCCAAACTCGCCGGCCGCACTTCCGGCGATAGCACCGTCGCCTATGCCTTTGCCTTCGCGCGGGCCGCGGAAGCCGCTCTGCAAGCCAGCCCGCCGCCGCGCGCCATCTACCTACGCGCGCTGATGGCCGAGCTTGAGCGGCTCGCAAACCACTTTGGTGATATCGGCGCCATCTGCAACGACGCTTCGTTCTCGCTGATGCATGCGCAAACCGGCATTCTGCGCGAGCGTGTCTTGCGCGCTTCCGAAGCCTGCTTCGGCCACCGGCTGATGAGGGACGTCATCGTGCCCGGCGGCGTTGCGCGCGATATCGCGCCGGACGGGCCGGTGCTGTTGCGCGCCTTGCTCGCAGAAATTCGCAGGGTGTTTCCCGCCCTCATCGAACTCTACGACAACACTGCCTCGCTGCAGGATCGCACTGTCACGACCGGCATCGTCAAGCCGGATTACGCACGGCAATTCGGCGCCGGTGGCTACATCGGTCGCGCCTCGGGCCGGACTTTCGATGCACGGCGTTCGCTCGCCTATGCGCCTTACGACACGCTATCATTCGAGGTGCCCGTGCTCGACACCGGCGACGTCAATGCGCGGGTATGGATCCGCATCCGGGAAGTCGAACAGAGTCTGGCGCTGATCGAACAGATCCTCGACCAATTGCCAACCGGTGCAATCAAGGCGCTGCTCACAGCCAATAACGAGCCTTGCGAAGGCATGGCGCGTCGTCGAGGCTTTTCGCGGCGACGTGCTCGTGTGGCTGCGGCTGGACGCCGAGGGCCGGGTGGCGCGCTGCCATCTGCGCGATGCTTCCTGGTTCCAGTGGCCGCTCCTGGAAACTGCGGTGGAGGGCAACATCGTCGCCGACTTCCCGCTCTGCAATAAATCGTTCAACTGCTCTTATTCAGGGCACGACCTTTAGAGGCAGACATGCGCAAGACATTGCTCAACAGCCTCATTCACGGCACCCTGACCGAGCCGGCGCCCGCGCCCGATGAAGCCGCGCTCGCCGAACTGGCGCAAAGCGTCAACCGCGCCGCCCGCGCCCGGCTCGGCCGCTCGCTTTCGATCCGCCAGGTCGATGCCGGCTCCTGCAACGGCTGCGAATTGGAAATCCATGCGCTGAGCAACGCCTTCTACGATCTCGAACGCTTTGGCCTGCGCTTCGTCGCCTCGCCCCGTCATGCCGACGTGCTGATGGTCACCGGTCCGGTGACGAAGAACATGCGCGAAGCGTTGCTGCGCACCTACAATGCCACGCCCGACCCGAAATGGGTGGTCGCGGTCGGCGCCTGCGCCGTCGATGGCGGAATATTCGCCAGCAGCTACGCAGTCGTTGGTGGCGTGAAGGACGTCATTCCCGTCGATCTCCATATTCGCGGCTGCCCGCCATCGCCGGCAGAAATGCTGAAGGGTTTGATCGCGCTGCTGGAGGCCTGAACGGGAAGCAGCATTCTGTCTGGGGCATGCAAGAACTCAGCCGCCAGGATGATGGGCGTTGCAGGCTACAACCGCGCTTCGGACACAGCGTCGATTACAGTCGCGATCGTCTTGACCGCCTCCCGGAGCCGCCGCCTTTCCGGCGCCGCCATTTTTCCCGTCGCCACGTAATTAGAGAGCGGCACTCCGGCATTCGCATCCAAGATCTGCTGAGACAAGATCGCTCGAAGGGTGGTCTGATGGCCGGACAAAACGTCTTCGACCGCGTCCGCGTTCAGTGCGCCCGTTTCAGCAGCGCCGCGCAGCCGCTCCGCGCTGCTGCGCACCAATATCTGATGCCTGATCGAAAGAACGCGCGCGCCGGTGAAGATCGGCATGAGGCCGGCTAATTTCAGGTCGGTGCGATCGTCCTTGTCGGCCCGGAAACCCCCAAGAAATCCCAGCGGCGAGCGCCAGTTTCGCGCTAGTTCCGTCAGCAGCTTCTGGAATGCCGTCGAGCTATGGGCGCGCGAATAGGCGTATCGCCAAACGTCCTCGGCAAGCCAGGCGCTGCCGTGGACGGGTACGCCGTCGAAAAAGATATCGACGTTGAGCAGATCCTGCGGGCGCGATTGGCGCACCCATGTATCGATCGTCTGCTGCCAATCCGCTTTGCTCTTACGCCATTCCGCGTTACGCGCCATGATGCCGCCCTTGCAATAGGGCACACCCGCCTCGTCGAGGAGGTCGGCGATGTGCCCTCCAAGTGCGGCAAACCATTTGTCCGCCGGTCCGCCGGCATCGCCCTGCTCGAAGATGATGGCGTTGTCCTGATCGGGCGCCAGCAGGCTTTCACCGCGCCCGCCCGAGCCAAGCACCATGACGGCATAGGGAACCGGTGGCTCGCCTAGGCCATCCCGTGCCATTCTCGCCTCGGCGATTTCCGCTGCGCGCCGCGTCAAGCCGCAGAGTTCCGCGCTGATGACGCCGCACACGCCGTACGCATCCATGCCATCTTGAAGCAGTGCCTTCGCGAGCGGCGTTAGCTTGGCGCGAGCGGCGGCAAGCGCCGCCCCATCCGGCGCGGTGTCGATTTCGTCGCCGAGCACAATTGCCTCCGTCGCGCGCTCCCGCAGCAGATTGCGGGGCGTCAGTATGCCGGCGATGCGGCCGTCCTCGCCGCTGACCGCCAGATGACGCATGCCTAGCCTGTTCATGCGCGCAATCGCCCGGTAGAGACGGCTCCCGGCGGGTAGCGAATGCAGCGGATGGCTCATAATGTCGGCGAGCACAGTGGGTCGGTCCGGCTGCTCAGTGGCCAGACCGCGCAGCAAGTCGCGCTCGGTGACGATCCCCGTTTTGCCCCCGGATTCGACCAGCACGGAGCTGATTTGCTTGTCGATCAGCAGCCGTGCGGCGTCGCGGAGCGTTGCGTCGGCCGGCGCGTATTGCGCTGGCTGGCTCATTAGATCGGCGAGCACATGGCGGTAGAGATAGCTGTCCACGCGAATTGCTTCGGTGATGGGCGGCAGTCCCGAAACGTCCGCCTCGCCGCCCTTCGTCATTTGGGCGACCTCATGGGATTGGGCGTTGATCAGCCCAGCACCGGCGGTAAGAGCCTCGCCTAGCGTTTGAATGCCTTGCTTCCGGAGGAGCGGGATGAGGCCAGCCCAAATTCCGGCGGCGGCCCTTGCATCGCCGAGCGCCGTATGCCGGCCTTCGATGGTGATGCCGAGCCATTCGGCAACGCCTTCGAGCGAACCGACCGCAAAGGTCGCGGGCATAACGAGTCGCGACAGGGTCTCGACGCATAGCCACTGCCGGTCTCGCCACGCGATGGCCGCAAGCCCGCACTCCCTCTTGAGGGTGGTGATATCGAAGCCAGTGCGATAGCCGATCAGCACCGAAGCGCCGGTAAAGGCATCGAACTCCGCCCAAGCCTTGCCGAAGGCCGGTGCGCCGACAAGATCGGCGTCGCTGATGCCATGGATCTCGGTCGACGCCGGGGGCACAGGCACGCCCGGATTGACGAAGCTCGCATAAGATTCGCCGTGGTAGATTGCGGCGCCCGACATCCGGACGGCGGCGATCTGCAGCAGGCGCGCTTTCCTGGGGTCGAGCCCGGTCGTTTCCGTGTCAATGGCGCATGCCGACAGCGAAATGAGCGGCGTCGAGGGAGAAAGTGGCTCCATGATCTTCACCAGATTTTAGGGGTTTTGCGGTCAGGCGCATGGGAATTCCGACGCACCTTACATTAAAGCCCATGACTTGTCAGTGTCTGCGAAAGCGACGAGAGACCTTGCTGCAAGTGCGAAAAATTCCTGTGACTATCAAGGCTGTACCAGTGTTTTGGTACGCCTAAAGTCGTGTTTCACTCACATCTGCGCTAGCCTAATATGTTAAAGGCTTGGAAAGCGCCATGCCTGACAATGGGGATTTGAGCGGGGCTTCCGCAGTTGCTCCAGGGGAGGATCTAATCTTGGAAAACAATACCGAACGCCACTGGTCAGCGACCAGGATGTTAATGTTCTTTATGTTGCTGCTTTGGCTATTCTTTAGCTTTGGCATCCACTACTTCGTAATAGATCTGAATACAATTCAGTTTCTGGGCTTCCCGCTCGGCTTCTACATGGCTGCGCAAGGCTCGCTGATCGCCTTCGTTCTTATGTTGTTCTGGTTTGCATACGCTCAAGACCGCATCGATCGCAAATATGGCGTGGCGGAAGACTGAAACAGGGGAGGAAACTATGTCGACGCCAGTCAGCGATAAGGGATCGGGCGATTTCGTCGCGAATCTCGGGAAAATATACGGATTTTATACGGGCGGCTTTTTCGGTTTCGTCCTGCTGCTCGCCGTTCTGGAACAGGTCGGAGTTCCGAACTACATCATCGGCTACTTGTTCGTGTTCCTGACGTTAGCCGTTTATGCTTTCATTGGTATCATCACAAGAACCCAGCAAGTATCTGAGTATTACGTAGCAGGGCGGCGCGTGCCAGCTTTCTATAATGGCATGGCGACTGGCGCAGACTGGATGTCGGCGGCCTCCTTCGTCGGCATGGCGGGCACGCTCTTTCTTCTGGGTTACGATGGCCTCGCATTCGTTCTCGGTTGGACGGGTGGCTATGTGCTTGTTGCCATTTTCGTTGCGCCCTTCCTCCGCAAGTTTGGTGCCTACACGGTCCCGGACTTTCTCTCCGAACGGTTCGGCGGCAACATTGCCCGTTTCCTCGGCGTGATCGTGCTGGTGTGCTGCTCCTTCACCTATGTGACGGCGCAGATTTACGGCACCGGCCTGATCGCGTCGCGGTTCCTGGGGATGGACTTCACCGTCGCGGTCTATGTCGGGCTCGTCGGTATTCTGCTCTGTGCGATGCTGGGCGGCATGCGCGCCGTGACCTGGACTCAGGTGGCACAGTATATCGTTTTGATCGTCGCCTATTTGACACCAATCATCATTCTTTCGTCGCAGAAATACGGCTTGCCGATCCCGCAATTGACCTATGGACACGCCATTGCCGACATCACCGCGCGCGAACAGGAGATGATCGCGCAAGGTCTGGCGACGGCCGCTGCTCTTAAACCGCATATTCAGCCATTCCTCACCTATGATCCGCTGAATTATTTCGGTCTGATCTTCTGCCTGATGGTCGGCACGGCCTCGCTGCCCCACATCCTGATGCGCTATTTCACGACGCCAAGCGTGCGTGAAGCGCGTGTCTCCGTGGCCTGGTCGCTGTTCTTCATCTTCCTGCTTTATTTCTCGGCGCCTGCTTACGCGGCGTTCTCGAAGCTGGAGGTGTACAACACCGTCATTGGCCGACCGCTCGGCGATGTTCGTCCCTGGCTGTTGACCTATGGCCAGCTCGGCCTGATCAAGATCTGCGGCGTCGACGCGATCAGCATCGACGCGATCGTCGCCGCCTG
This sequence comes from uncultured Alphaproteobacteria bacterium, assembly GCA_963842775.1. Taxonomy (GTDB): domain Bacteria; phylum Pseudomonadota; class Alphaproteobacteria; order Rhizobiales; family Rhodomicrobiaceae; genus R-RK-3. The sequence continues at coordinate 35,180 of CAWJHQ010000007.1, forward strand.
TCGAAAAGATCGCCGGGACATGCCGGCGTGATCCGGTTGCAGGATTTCAAGATTAATACGGACGTGATCGTGCTCTCCACGCCGGAGATCGCGGGCATGCCCTATGTGATCGCCGGCCTCGTTGCGGCTGGCGGTCTCGCCGCCGCTCTGTCGACCGCCGACGGTCTGCTGCTGGCCATCGCCAACGCGCTGTCACATGACGTGTACTACAAGATGCTCGACCCGCGCGCGCCCACCACTCGGCGCCTGATCGTCGCCCGTGTCCTGTTGGTCCTGGTGGCAATCCTGGCGGCTTATACCGCATCGACGAGACCGTCAGATATCCTTGCCATGGTCTCCTGGGCGTTCTCGCTCGCTGCTGCGGGCCTGTTCCCGGCGCTGGTGCTGGGCATCTGGTGGAAGCGAGCGAACTCGTACGGCGCGGTCGCTGGCATTATCACCGGGTTCGGCCTTACGCTCATGTACCTGGTGGTCACGCGCTACTATCCCGCAGTTCGGTGTCGAGTTCCTCGGCATGACGTCCAATGTCAACGCCGTCACCGGCGCGCCATTGGTTGATCTGGCGAAGCTTGCCGCCGATCCTGCGGTGTGGAACGTGTCGCCTGTGGGGGCAGCGCACCCCTTGGCGTCAAAAGTTGGCTGGTTCAGCGTCAACAACATCTCGTCGGGCTTGTTCGGTGTGCCGGTCGGCTTCCTCACGATCTGGATCGTGAGCCTGCTGACGCCCGCACCGTCACAGCGCATGTACGACCTTCTGGACAGCATCCGGAAGCCGCGCGGCGTAGCTTATCTTGATGAGAAGCCCGCCTGACGATAATTCACTGCGGTAAGGCGAGGTCCTTGTGGCCTCGCCTTTTTGTTTCAAGCGCCGAATAGAGTTGACATCCCGTCTCGCCCACGGCTCTTTCCAGCGGGAACGCATGCAAGGACGATAGAGCCAATGGACTTCTGGACCTTTCAAATCCCAAACATGATCCTGGCTGCGGTAATGTACACGCTGCTCGGGCGCTTTATGCTGTCCTTGATCTTCTCACCCGATAGCGACAAGGTTCTTTGGCGCGTTTTCGTGCAGATAACGGACCCGTTCCTGAAGGCCGCTCGCTTCGTCACGCCGCAGATCGTCTCCGTCCATCTTCTTGTGCTGTTCGCCGCCCTGTGGACCCTGCTGGCGCGCATCGGCCTGTTCATCGCCCTTGCCGCCGTCGGTCTGCGGCCAACAGCCGGAGTCTGATCCATGCAGCAGGACGATCTCCAGGACCGCGAAACGCTTCTGAAACGCGACGGGATGCTGATTGGCATCGCCGCCTGCTCCCTGCTTAACGGCATGCATTTTTCGCCTCTGTTCGATCCGGCCTTCGTGCTGTTTCGGGTGTTCGCGCCAGGCTTCTTCATCTCTTCGCCACTGCTGTTGTTCTACTTCACCTCGCTGCTCCTGTCCGCTGCGACACTCATTATCGCTGGCGTTCCCGCCGCCCTATTCGAGCGGTTCACCGGACGCACGCAGTCCGATCCCACTTCGCTGGGCATCTGGCTTGCGGCGACGGTGGCCCTCGCTTTGCCTTCGTTGATGGGGCGGGCCGGAATTTTCTCGTAATTACAAACGCAACGCGCCAGCATAGGCGGGCGAACGCGGAGTGACTTGCGGAACAAAATATTGCGGCGCATCATTAGGCGGTCGGGACTAAACGACGGATGTCGGGCGATGCATCGGCTGCAAGAAATGGCGTGGGTTTCGATCGCGCGAGGTTGCGGTTTTGCTGCCCTCGCCATCGCCACATTTATGTTCGGGATGGCTGGGAACGTGCCCGCGTCATTACGGGCGGGTGGCATACTGACGTTGATTACCAGCCTAATTCTGCTGGCCAAGGGGCTTCGGGCACCAAACCGTCCTTATAAACGGACCGAGGTCTGGATCATGCTTGCGCCGGAAGACCGACCTCAACCGGCGCTCGCCCAGACACTCATCGGCGAGACCTTGAAGCACACCTACCTGACCTTCGCATTCCATTCTGCTCTTATCGCCGGGGGAATGCTCCTCTTGTCGCTATTGCTGGCATTTGTGTCTCGACCGACTGCGGCATTGTAGTGGGGTGGGCTAACAATAGCGCCATGGAGCGCGTGCTCCAGACTGCCCTGCTCAATGGAGTTGGTTGCAACCGTACCGAGGTGCGATCGCAGCCTGGGCGCGGCTCGCGCTTTTCAGTCTTGACGCACTCTGCAGGCTGAGGCTGTCGCCTATCATTGTATGGTCGGCTTATACCTTGGTTTGATCCGTGACACGGCTGGGGGTGTGATATTGATATATGGCGGCATTCCCATGCAGGAAGCGTTCACATGGCGCAAGAGACGATCGAGACATCGATTGTTCACATCGTCGATGACGATGAATCGCTTCGCCGCGCGGTCGACAGTCTTTGCCGTTCCATCGGGTTACGGACCCGCACCTACGCCTCGGCCCGGGAGTTCCTCGATGCCAGGCAGGGCGAGCTGGCCGGATGTCTGGTGCTCGATGTCCGCCTTCCCGGCATCAGCGGGCTGGATTTTCAGTCGCAGCTGGCCGAGCTCGGCATCCACCTGCCAGTCATCCTCGTTACGGGTCATGGCGACATCCAAATGTCGGTGCGGGCCATGAAGGCGGGGGCGGTGGACTTCCTCCCCAAACCCTTCCGCGACCAGGAGCTGCTCGACGCGGTGACGGCGGCCATCGAGCGGGATCGCAAGCGCCGTATGGCCGACGGGGGCGTTGACCTCATTCGCGATCGCTTCCTCACGCTATCGCCGCGTGAGCAGCAGGTGATGATGCTTGTGACCGCAGGCAAGATGAACAAACAGGTCGCCGGAGACCTCGGGCTCAGCGAGATCACGGTCAAGATCCATCGCGGGGCAGCAATGCGGAAAATGGGCGCCCGCACGCTCGCCGACCTTGTGCGCATGGCCGACGCATTGAAGCCAAAATCTCCTTGAGAACCCGGCAATAGAGCATTTTCCAGCAAAGTGGATGCCGGTTTGCGTCGAGAAAATGCGACCAAACAAAGAGATAGAGCCCCGTTCCGATTCAATCGGAACGGAAAAGGCTCTAACACTTGCGTATGATTTTCAACCAATTGCGTATATGCAAAGCTGGCCTCAACTTCAGTGCCCGCATGTTCGCGGCCAACTTACGGAAAGAAACACCGCGTGCCAGCGGGACCTTTAATTTCCATTATCGACGATGACCAGTCCATGCTGAGCGCCCTTGTCAGTCTGGTTCGATCCGCCGGCTATGATGCGCGCGGCTTCACCTCCGCCGAGGAATTCCTCGGGTGCGGTATGGTCCCGAGCCCTGTTTGCATCATCACCGACGTCCAGATGCCGGGCATGAGCGGCATCGAACTCAAACAGCACCTCTCGGCAGGCCAGTTGTCGATGCCGGTGATCATGATCACGGCGCGCCATGAGCCGGGCCTTCAAGAAAGGGCGCTTGCGAGTGGCGCTGTTTGCTTCCTCCTGAAACCGTTTGAGGGGGACACCCTTATCGGGTGCATCGAAAGGGCGTTGAAGACCTAGAGCCGCTCCGCTCGGCAGGGCGTCGCCCTCGGCGAGGCGCGCCTCCGTCGTCGGTCGTTGACCTTCCGGGCCGCGAAACGTTTCCGTGTGGCTTTGAGCCGAGGAAAAATGAAATACGGTGCCGCGGGGCGTGTTCGGAGCAGCCCATAACCGGCCATCGTGCGCTTCCATGATCGACCGGCAGATCGCCAATCCCATCCCCATGCCATTCGTTTTTGTCGTGAAGAGTGGGGCAAATATCCGATCGATGTCATGCGGACCAACTCCAGCGCCGGTGTCCGCAATTGATATCCTGACGTCGCCATCGTCTTGGATCTGGGATTTGACAGACAGGACCCGCGATCCGCCAATGTCGGACATCGAATCGATGGCATTCGCGATCAGGTTCACAAGCACCTGTTGAAGCTGGATTCGATCACCGATTACCTCAGGCAGATGTTCATCCAGCTCGGTTTCGACCAATATCCGGTGCTTCTTCAGATCCCCTCCTACCAGCGCGAGGGTTTCCGTGATGAGGTCGTTGAGGTCGAGGGAAGCTCTGGTCCGGTCTTCCTTCTTGAAGATCGTCCGAATGCTTTCAATCACCGCTCCGGTGCGGTGGCCGTCGGCGGCGATCTGCTTGAATGCTTCCTTCGCTTCGTCCAGATCCGGCACGCCGCGATTGAGAAAGCGCAAACCCGCATCCGCACGCGTAATCATCGCAGACAATGGCTGTTTGACTTCATGGGCAATCGTCGCGGCGACCGCATCGCCGGTAATCAGCCGTGCCTCGCGCTCCCGGCGCTGGGCACGGACCGCTTGGAGCAGCCGCGCATAAAGTGTCGTGATCTCGTACAGCAGGACGATCAGGACGAGACTGCTGGATATGAACCCGATGATCCGGACAGCATACCAGCCCCCGCTGAAGCGGATCGGAATTGGATAGTAACTTAGGGGTACCTCTATCAGGTACAGGCACATTACGACCATCAGCCAAAGATCGAGCATTGAGCGTCGCCGGATCCACAGCACGATGAGGGCGCAAATACACAGTGATGCGATAGGCGCCCCGACGACATAAGGCCATAGCGGGCCAAAACGTAGAGGATCCAGCATGATGCCGGGCAATAATGCTTCGCCCGCTATGCAAAAAATTGCCGCTGCCAATACGACGGCCGCTGTAAAGGCGACGCTCACGGCGATCCCCGAATGCACTGTGCCCTGCCACAATCGTTCGCTGGGATCCGCACCCTTGGACAAGGCATAGCCGATGACGAAGAGGGGAAACCACAGTGCCACAGCACATACAGCCATGCCGTACTCTGCAGACCGCCCATCAGGCCGCCGGGCACGAACACGCCTGGAAACGTCAGAACATACGGAATGAGGATAAGCGCCGTGAAGACATATCCGCTCGCGATCACGAGAATGGCACGCGAGCGCAGTATGGAAAACTGGGCGAATAACAGGATCGCCGTGATCGAATTGTTCACGAACATCGCCGTCAGATAAGCCGGGAGGAACGCGGCGATCGGGCCCGGGTGCATACCGGAGAGCGGCCCGGTAATGACGAAAAAAATAGTCAATATGCCGAGCACGACGGCAATGGCCAGCCGCTTCTGCGCTCGGCTCGGCGGCAAGCTGGAGAGGACGAAAAAATCGTTCTCGGTGACAGTCGCGGCTGCTTTTTGCATTGGAATGCGCTTCCCACCCACTCCAACACGCGGCGCGAAGCCCATCGCGTGTCGCGTGTCACAGACTGCCCGTCTCAGGTCGCAGCCATGCTAGCACTGCCGCCGTCGAGCAACAACGAACACGGACGTGATCGGGCGGCCCGGATCGCGGTTCGCGGCCGCGCACCAAAAGGCGTCGCATCTGAACGAACCTGCTGTTCCGCATCGGCTCATACCAAGGTGTGAGCGAGGCAATCCGCACGTACGATTGGCCCGAAGCTTATCCTGGATCATCCTCAGGGTCGTGAGCTGGCTGATGGATCATCAGGACCACGTTAAGCCAGCCACTACCGCCAGCTCTCATTCCATCAAGGAGAATGACCATGTCCGACATGGCTTCATCGCCTAGTCGGCGCACCTTTCTCGCCGCTTCGCCGCCCGGTGCGGTCAGTCTCCCACGCGTCGCCTCATCAGGCGGCGCACGTCCCAGCCAACCATCTAACGAAGGAGACACGCAGATGAAAGCCGACGCAATCCGCCCCTTCCGCATCAATGTCCCCGAGGAAGATCTCGTTGACCTCCGCCGACGCATCGCGGCGACGCGATGGCCCGAAAAGGAGACCGTCGCCGATTTCTCGCAGGGCGTGCAACTCGCCTTCATTCAAGCGCTCGCGCGGTATTGGGCGACCGATTACAACTGGCGAAGGTGCGAGGCGAAGCTGAACTCTCATCCCCAATTCATCACCGAGATCGACGGGTTGGATATCCACTTCATTCACGTCCGGTCGAGACATGAAGATGCGATGCCGCTCATCGTCACCCACGGCTGGCCTGGCTCGCCCATCGAGCAGCTGAAGATCATCGATCCGCTGACCAACCCCACGGCTCACGGCGCCAGCGCGTCGGACGCCTTCCACGTGGTGATCCCGTCGATGGCCGGCTACGGGTTTTCAGGCAAGCCCACGACGCCCGGTTGGGACCCCGCTCGCATGGCGCGGGCGTGGGTGGAGCTGATGAAGCGCCTCGGGTACAGCCGATTCGCGGCGCAAGGCGGTGATTGGGGTGGGTTCGTCACGAACTTGATGGCTCAACAGGCACCCCCGGAGTTGATCGGCATCCATCTGAACTTCTCCGGTGCCGCGCCCTCTGACGTTGCCAAGGCGCTTCAGTCCGGCGGGCCGCCGCCGGCGGGTCTCTCGGCTGAGGAGCAGCGGGCATACGACCAGATGGCGTTCCTATACCAACACGTCCCTACGCAACTGATGATGGCCGCACACCCGCAAACCCTGTACGGGTTGGCGGACTCACCCGTCGCCCTTGCCGCCTGGATGATCGACCACGACGTGGCCAGCTACGGGCACATCGTGAAACTCTTTGTCGATGGGGAGCCCTACGGCGACCTGACCCGGGACGACATCCTCGACAACATCACCCTCTCCTGGTTGACGAACACGGGCGTGTCCAGCGCTCGTCTCTATGTGGAATACAAGGGCGCCTTCTTCAACGACTACAACATCTCCGTTCCGGCCGCCGTAAGCGTTTTCCCTGAAGAGGTCTACCAAGCTCCGCGGAGTTGGACCGAGCGCGCCTACCACAATCTCATCCATTTCAACGTCCTCGACAAAGGCGGGCATTTCGCCGCCTGGGAACAGCCGGGGCTCTTCGCGAGCTGCAGATTCGTGCCGCATTCAGGCGGCTCCGCGAATTCCACCTGACACACAGTAGCAGCACTTTCCGCGCAGCTGGCCGCAGCTGGCGACGCACTTTCGCAGCCAACCATCGAACCAAGGAGATGAACCGATGGAGACGACCAAGACCGACGCAATCCGCCCCTTCTCCATCAATGTTCCGGAAGAGGAACTCGTCGACCTTCGCCGGCGCATCCTGGCCACGCGCTGGCCTGAGCGAGAGACGGTCAAGGATGCATCGCAGGGCGTACAGCTCGCAACGACTCAGAAACTCGCACAGTACTGGTCGACAGAGTACGATTGGCGCAAGGTCGAGGCGAAGCTGAATGCCCTGCCGAACTTCATCACCAAGATCGATGGCGTCGACATTCATTTCATTCACGTTCGCTCGAAACATGAAAATGCGCTGCCGCTCATCGTCACGCATGGGTGGCCCGGCTCGGTCATCGAGCAGATGAAGATCATCGAGCCGCTGACGAACCCCACCGCGCATGGCGGGAGCGCATCGGACGCCTTCGACATCGTGATTCCGTCGATGCCGGGCTACGGCTTTTCGGGCAAGCCGACCACGACCGGCTGGGAACCCGGCCGCATCGCCCGTGCCTGGACCGTGCTGATGAAGCGCCTCGGCTATACGCGCTTCGTGGCGCAAGGCGGCGATTGGGGCGCGGTGGTCACGGAGCAGATGGGTGTGCAGGCGGCGCCGGAATTGCTCGGCATCCACACCAACATGCCTTCCGCCGTACCGGCCGAAATCTGGCAGGCGCTCCCCAGTCACAACCCGCCTCCCGGCCTTTCGGCCGACGAGAAATACGCATTCGAGCGGCTCGACCTCTTCTTCACCCACGGCCTGGCCTATGCCCAGCAAATGGGACACCGCCCGCAGACATTGTACGCGATTGCGGATTCACCCGTCGGGCTCGCGGCCTGGTTCCTCGACCACGACATCAAGAGTTACGAGCTCATCGCCCGCGTCTTCGACGGGGAGACCGAAGGCCTTTCGCGGGACGACATTCTCGACAACATCACGATCACCTGGCTGACCAATACGGCGATTTCCGAGGCTCGGCTCTATTGGGAGAACAAGCTTCCCTTCTTCGTCCCGATGGGCGTCAACATCCCCATCGCGGTCAGCGCCTTTCCCGACGAGCTCTATCAATGCCCACGGAGCTGGGCGGAGCGCGCCTATCCCAAGCTCATCCATTACAACAAGCTCCCCAAGGGCTGCCACTTCGCGGCGTGGGAACAGCCGGCGTTTCTCACCGCCGAGCTACGAGCAGGATTCAAATCGCTGCGTCAGCCGAATTGAACCCCGGCGGCGCGCGTATTGCGCGCCGTCTCCCCAAAAGTCCATTCAACCTCGCTTTGCAAAGCGCAAAGCATTGGGAGGAAGTCATGTCTGAAAAATCGTCATCGCCTCGCCGCTTCTCGCTTGCCGCCTCAGCGGCGCTCGGTATTGCCCTCCTTGCCGGACAGGGCATGCCTGTCTCAGCCGGCGACACCGCGCTTCGTCCGTTCCAGGTTCACGTTCCCGACGCTGCGCTTGTCGATCTCCGCAGGCGCATTGCCGAAACGCGCTGGCCGGATAAGGAGACCGTCGCGGATCGCTCGCAGGGCATTCAACTCGGGAAACTCCAGGAGATCGTCCGCTACTGGGGCAGCGATTACGACTGGCGCAAGGTCGAGGCGCGGCTGAACGCGCTGCCCATGTTCATGACGGAGATCGATGGCGTCGACATTCATTTCATTCACGTGAAATCCCGTCATGCGAATGCGTTGCCGCTCATCGTCACGCATGGATGGCCGGGTTCGATCATCGAGCAGCTGGGGATCATTGAGCCGCTGACCAATCCCACGGCCTACGGGGGCCGGGCAGAGGACGCATTCGACCTGGTCATCCCGTCGATGCCCGGTTACGGCTTCTCCGGCAAGCCCACGGAGATGGGCTGGAACCCGGATCGCATCGGCCGTGCGTGGGCCGAGCTGATGAAGCGCCTCGGCTACACCCGCTATGTCGCCCAGGGCGGCGACTGGGGCGCTCCGGTCTCCAGCGCGATGGCGCGGCAGATGCCGCCGGGACTGCTTGGCATCCATATCAATCTGCCGGCAACGGTCCCGTCCGACATAGCCGCAATTCTGGCCGGCGGCGGACCTGCGCCAGCGGGCCTTTCCGAGAAGGAGAGCGCGGCGTTCAAGGCGATCGATACGTTCTACAAGAAATACCGGGCCTATGGGGCAATAATGGGCACGCGGCCGCAGGTGATCGGCTACGCCTTGACGGATTCCCCGGCCGGGCTTGCCGCCTGGATGTATGACTACAATAATGGCGAGCCCGAGCGGCTGCTGACCAAGGACCAGATGCTGGACGACGTCACGCTGTACTGGGTGACGAACAGCGCGGCGTCGTCGGCGCGGATCTATTGGGAGACGGCCGGCCAGAGCGTTATTCTCTCCGCCGCGCAGAAGACAACCGAGATTTCGCTCCCGGTGGCCATCACGGTATTTCCGGATGAGGTCTACCGAGCCCCCGAGACGTGGGCACGGCTCGCCTATCGCAACCTCATCTACTTCAACGAGGTCAACAAGGGCGGTCACTTCGCCGCGTGGGAAGAGCCGGAACTCTTCTCGGCCGAGTTGCGGGCAGCGTTCCGCTCGCTGCGCCAATCGATGTGAGAACTTTCGGCGCGCCGATATGCGCGCCGACTCCCGTTCAAGCGCGGTGACGTCGATCGCAATCCGGAAGGGCATCCACCGATGAAAGCAAACAAGCTCTTACTAACCGCGGTACTTGCCGCCGCAATCGGAACTGCGATTGCGGGCTTTGCAGAGGATACGAACATGTCGCAGCCAAAGACATCCACGGGACTAAGCCTGCCCTTCCTGCACGGGCTTTTCGCTGGTCAGATTGCCAGCCAAACCGAGCTGGCGTCTCTCTCGCACGCGAATGAGTGGCTCAACTCGCCGCCTTTGACCGCAGACGGCCTGCGCGGCAAAGTCGTTCTCGTCAATGTCTGGACCTATACCTGCATCAACTGGCTGCGCCAGCTTCCCTATGTCCGTGCGTGGGCCGAGAAATACCGGGATCAGGGGCTGGTGGTCATCGGCGTTCACTCGCCGGAGTTCCCGTTCGAGAAAAACATCGACAATGTGCGCCAGGCTATAAAGAGCATGCGGATCAGCTATCCGGTCGCGATCGATAACGACTTTGGGATATGGCGCGGCTTTAGCAACAATTATTGGCCGGCGCTCTATTTCATCGATGCGGAAGGGCGCGTCCGGCATTCTGTATTCGGCGAGGGCCAATATGAGCAATCGGAGATGGTCATTCAACGATTGCTGGCCGAGGCCGGAAGCGCCGGCACCGGCGATGAACTGGTGTCGGTCGATGCTCCGGGCGTTGAAGCCGCCGCCGATTGGGGCAGTCTGAAGTCGCCGGAAAACTATCTTGGCTATGAGCGCACCGAGAACTTCGCATCCGCCGGCGGTGCCGTATTGGACCGACCGCACGACTTTTCCGTCCCGCCCAACTTGTGGCTTAACCGTTGGGCGCTTGCCGGCAATTGGACGAGGATGAAAGGCGCCGTCGCGCTGAACAAGCCGGGCGGACGGATAGCCTATCGGTTTCACGCCCGCGATGTTCATCTCGTGATGGGGCCGGCCTCGCCGGGACAGTCCGTGCGGTTTCGCGTGCTCATCGATGGACAGGCGCCGGGCGCCGCTCACGGAACGGATGTTGACGGCGAAGGCAACGGCACGGTGACCGAGCAGCGGCTCTATCAGCTGATCCGCCAATCGAAGCCGATCGCCGACCGGCAGTTCGAGATCGAGTTTCTCGATCCGGGCGTGGAGGCTTTCGCCTTCACCTTCGGCTGACCACCGT
>CAWJHQ010000008.1:0-10921 GCA_963842775.1 uncultured Alphaproteobacteria bacterium
GCCTTCGGCCAGACGGCGGCGATCTTGTCGGTGGATTGGCCCGGCCGGATCAGCGCGATGGCCTCGTCGAGCCAGTCGCGGCAGATCTTATAGGCGTCGCGCTGGGCGTCGGTGGCGCGGCCGACATTGAAGGTGCGGTAGTAGCAGGTGCGGTAGCCCATGATAGGATTGCAGGATGTCGAAGAACGCCTGATCGCCGGGGCGGATGATGCGGTCGGTGAAATTGTGCGGATGCGGATTGCAGCGCTCGCCGGAAATGGCGTTGATCGCCTCGACATCGTCGGAGCCGAGTTCGTAGAGCATCTTGTTGGCCAGGGCGACGATGTCGTTCTCCCGCACGCCCGGCTTCAGCTCCTCCCAGATCATATGATAGACGCCGTCGACCATCGCCGCCGCCTGGTTGAGGAGCGTGATCTCGTCGATATTCTTGATCTCGCGCGCATCCAGCATCACCTGCTGGCCGTCGACGAGGCTTGATGCCCTCCGCTTCGAGCGCCAGCCACATGCCCGGCTCGATGAGATCGACGCCGAGCGGCTGGTCCGCCACGCCCGCCTCCCGAATGAGGGCCGCGATCTCCTCGGCGTGGCGCTGCATCAGCCCGGCCGAAGGCGGCACCGTGCCGCGCATCCCCAGCATCCCGGCGCGGAAATGGCTCTCCGGCAGCCAGTCGCAATAAAGCCGGTGATGCACGGCCGCGGAGCCGAAATCCCACAAGACCGGCTCCTGATCGCCGGCCAGCAGCGCGAAGCGGCAGAGCTTGTCGCGCTCCCATTCGCCGATCTTGGTGCCCGTGACATAGCGGATGTTGTTGACGTCGAAGAGCAGCAGCGCGCCGAGGTTCGACGCCTTCAGCGCCGCCTTCGCCCGGCCGAGCCGGTAGGCATGCAGGCGGCGGAAATCGACGCGCACCTCGAAATCGACATTGGTGTGGCCCGGCGCCGGCAGCGCGCGGTTCCAGCGCCAATGCGGATCGAGCGCGGCAGCCGCGTCCTCCGCCGTCACCGTTCTCGGCTCCATTTCGCGCGCATCCATGGCTGCCTCCCGGATCCGATAAGTTTTGTGCAATCGTTTGCATTGACGAGATTGCAGCTCCTCATTAGGCTTGTCAATTGCAACGGCTTGAGATGTTGGTTATGCGCTTTCGATCGAGCAATCGATTGCACGCTGGCGTTTTACGGCGTAAGTCAACCGCACAGAAGGTGCGCCTCATGTCGCGCAAGAGACCGACCCTGAAAGATGTAGCCGACGCGGTGGGCGTTCACACCTCCACCGTATCGCGGGCGCTCAATCCCAAGACGCGCCATCACATCACCAAGGAAATCTCCGACAAGGTCCTGAAGGCGAGCGCGACGCTGAATTACCGGCAGAATGCGGCCGCCTACACGCTGCGCACCAACCGGACGCGCATCATCGGCGTGATCATTCCCGACATCACCAATCCCATATTTCCGCCGATCATTCGCGGCATCGAGGATGCGCTGGCGAAAGAGGGCTACATGGCGATCGTCGTGAACACCGACAGCGCGCTGCCGCGCGAAGCCTCGATCATCGACATGCTGTGCGGCCGCGGCGTCGACGGCGTCATCGCGGCGAGCGTCGAACGCGACGATCCGGCGCTGCTCCGATTGGCGGATGACGGTATTCCGGTCGTAACGGTGAACCGGCGGATGGACGATCCCGGTATCGCCTCGATCGTCAACGATGAGGACCAGGGGATCCGATCGGTCCTCAATCATCTCGTCGCGCTCGGCCATCGGCGTATCGCCAATATCGCCGGACCGCAAAACCTGTCGACCGGCAAGGGCCGGCTCGACGCCTTTCTGCGCCATCGCGACGATCTCGGCCTACCCGCCGACGAGCGGCTGATCATACTGGCCGACGGGTTCAACGAGGGAGAGGGCGAGCGCTGCGCTGAAGTGCTGCTGGCAAGGCAGCCGGACTTCACGGCGCTCGTCTGCTCCAACGACCGGCTCGCCATCGGCGCCATTGCGGCGCTGCGCCGGCACGGTCACGCCGTACCGGGCGACGTCTCCGTCACCGGCTTCAACGACATGCCCATGGTGGACCGGCTCGAACCGGCGCTCACGACCGTCCGCGTGCAGCAATATGCCGCCGGCAGGATGGCGGCGGATGCGCTGCTCGCCGGGCTTGAGCAGCATGGCGGCAGCGAGACGGCGCGTCATGAGGTGCTGCCGGTGGAGCTGGTGGTGCGGGCTTCGACGGCGCGTCCGTGCGCCGTGCCTGCGATAGCTCGATCCAGCGCATCGATCTGCCCCAGATGCAGGCGCACCAGAAACCTATGATGCTTCGTCACGCGACCGCGTAGCGCTTCGCCAAGCGTTTCGGATGAAGCCCCTGATGCGACGGTTCGCCAGACCGGCCAAGCGTGCTGGATCGGTCTCGCCCGCAATCAGCGCTTCGACGATTGCCCGGCCGCTCGTGCCCATAATGTCGAGAGGACCGAGTCGAGCTTGATGTTGGCTTCCTCCACTTGTCTTCCGCAGGCTGCTGCACATGGCTACTGCGCTCACGCGTCTGCTTTCGCGTCCGCAGCAATCCGCGTTGCTCTTGCGTCTGCTGATCGGGCACAAAGCTGCCGCGGATCAACCATGCGCCAGCAGGCCGACCAACCCCTGAGAAGGTGCCGACGAGACGTTGCAAATACAGATTTGTCGAGTCCCTTTGATGCTATGGGCATATGTAGCCGCTGCCGCTGGGATTCTTAAAGCAGCCGACCGACTCGGGGAGCAGATGTTTCGGCAGCCACAGCACAATCTCGGGGAAGAAGATGCTGAAGGAGATGGCGGCGAAAAAGACGATGTAAATCGGCAGCGAGGCGATCATAGCCCGACTGAAGCGCACACCGACGAATTTCGACGCCATCAAAAGCGCAAGCCCGTAAGGCGGTGTGATCAGGCCGAAGGCGAGTGTTACGATGATCACCACGCCCATATGCACCGGGTTGATATCGGTGTTCTGAGTCAGATCGGTGATGATCGGCATGAAAATGATGATCGCCGGAATGGCATCGATGAAATCGCCGACGATGACGAACAGCAGGACCAGCAGCAGCATGACCATGAACGGATCGTTGCCGGCCGTCGTCGCTATCCAGCCGGACACAACGGCGGGACCACGCAGATAGGCCAGCATCCAACCAAACATCGAGGCAGCGCCGATGGTGATGAGCGGGATGGAATAAAGGAGGCCCGTCATCGCCATATCGCGCGGCAGCTTCTGGATGTGCCTGTAATTGAGAACCGGAATCGCGACGAAAACGATATAGGCGACGGCGATAACGCCGGCTTCGGTCGGCGTGAACTGGCCGGTGAGGATTCCGCCCATGATGAGCAGCGGAATGACCAGCGGCACGGCGGCTTCCTTCGCTGCCGTACCGACCTGGCCGAATGTCGCGCGTTGGTGCTTGAGGCCGACGGGTCCGAAGAAATAGCTATAGATCATCAGCCCGATGCCGACGAGCACCCCAGGCACGACGCCACCCAAGAACAGACCGCCGATCGAGACATTGCCGGTTGCGCCGTAAACCACCGCCATGATGCTCGGCGGGATGAGATTGGCCATGGTCGATGCCGAGGCAATCAACGCGGCGGTGAAAGCGCGATTGTAGCCCTCCCGATCCATCTCCGGCGCGAGGGTACGCGAGAGTATGGCAACGTCGGCCGCCGAGGAGCCGGAAATTCCGGCGAAGAACATGCTAAACAACGTCACCACCTGGGCAAGACCGCCGCGCAAATGTCCGACCAGGGTTTGCGACAGCCGGATCATGCGTACGGTGACATTGGCCGACGTCATCAGATCGCCGACCAAAAGGAAGAACGGCACTGCGAGCAGAGCCTCGACATCCATGCCGTTAAACAGTTGCGCAATCATGGAGGCGAGGCTTACGGGCGTGAACGCCGTCACCACCAGCACGGACGCGATGAGCGCAAAGGCCACCGGCACGCCCATATAGCCGAGAAACAGGAACAGGACGCCCATCAGAACGATAAGCATGCCGTTCGAGGTCACAGCGATTTCCTCTTTTCTTCGACGCCGCTGTCAGGAAAGCCCTTGCGCCAACCATTCACCATCTGCTCGATCGTAAACAGCGCAACCAGAACCCCGCATAGGGGAATCGCCGCATAATAGGTCGCCATCGGAGTCATCGACGGCATCCGTAGGCTCTTGAAGCCGTCGAGAACATTGAGATAGCCGAAATAGATCAAGCAGATAGAGACCGCTAGCACGACACTGCGATTGAAAAGCTCGAAGAACAGCCGCCAATTGCCGGGCATCGATTCCGCCAGCACGGCGAGGTAGAGATGATCATTGCGGCGGGTCGCTGCGGCGACACCGATAAAGATCCCGTAGATGAAGAAGGTCATCGTTGCCTCCTGGAGCCACAGCCAGGGATAACCGATGGTGCGGGTGATGACGTCGCACATGACAAGCACGCAGAAGCCCGTAATGGCAATGCCGCACAAGATCATCAGGACGTTTTCGAGCGGATCGAGCGCGCGCCATTTCAGGTGGCGCTGCTCCTGCAGGACCAGGCCGTCAAAACCACTCATGTCCGATCCCGGTTATCGATCGCGGCAAAACGAGACGTGGGTAAGCCTGGCCGGCTCCCCTTGAGGCCGATCATTGGATGCCGCGGACGAGTTCGAGCACCTTCACGGCGTTCGGCCCGAGATCCTTGGCCAGCTTGTCCTGGATTGGCTTGCTGATCGCGGCGAAACCGCTCTTGTCGACGTCCTTCACCACTTTGACGCCGATCTTTTCGAGCTTGGCCAGCGCTTCGTGCTCGAGCTTGAAAGCGAGAGCAGGCTGCTTCTGGCTGACTTCGTCGGCCGCCGCCTGCATCCAGCTCTTCTGCTCCGGCGTCAGGCTGCTCCACACCTTATCGCTCACGAACAGCACAGAGTTGTTGGCCTCATGCTCGGTGAGCGAGAGAACCGGCGCGGGCTCGTAGTGTTTGTTGATCAGGTAATTGTTGATGCCATTTTCGGCCATGTCGACGACACCTGTCTGCAGCGAGGTGTAGACTTCGCCGAAGGGCATATGCACGACCTGGGCGCCGTAGGCAGGGAACAGTGTGTCTTCCGTCACCGTGGCCTGTACGCGCATCTTCACCGCCTGCAGGTCGGAGACCTTCTGGATGGCTTTCTTGCCGTAGATATGCCGCAAGCCCTGCGATCCCAGCCCGAGCATATGGGCGCCGGTCATCTTCGCGGCGTATAGTTCTTTCATCGCCGCGATCACCTTCGCATCGCCAAGCACCTTGATGGCGTGCGCTTCTTCGCGGAAGATGTAGTGGATCGAAAACACGCCGGATTCCGGCTGCGCCGTCGAGGCATTGGCGGTCGAGAGCAACACCAGATCGATGTCGCCGGTCTGCACCTTCTGCAACGTCTGCGCTTCCGTGCCGAGTTGTGCGCCGGGATATTGATTGATCGAGAGCGTGCCTTTGCTCAATTCCATCAGTTTCGTATTGAATATCTCGGCACCGACGCCGTAGCCGCTGGTTTTCGGCTGATCATAGGCGAACGAGAACTGGCGGCTCTGTGCGAGTGCCGCAGACGACGGCAAGCCCACAAAAGCTGCCAGCAACAATGGCGCGATAAACGAGCATAGGTGCTTGGCAGACATCAGGATTCCTCCCCAGGAACATAGCTGCATTATAGGTGCGTTATCGCTCTTGAGCGCATTTTTTTAGTTTAGAAGTGTGATGATGGGTCGTCTGTTGTCAATCTCAATCACCACGCTGCAGCTTGCGCATATTTCCGCGGCTTCGTAGGCCGCCATGCGGTTGGCATAGTGTAAGTTCACTCAAGCCGTTCCCGTCATGATCCCAAGCGCCAGTTTTCGGATCGCCGAGAGTCCGAGACTATTTCAGAGTGCAAGATCAATCAGATGCTTCCTTCGTCTGCTCAGATCGTGCGGCCGATCATACGTCGCCGCATGAATACAACAGGACCAACGCCGATGCTGACCGGCGCGAACACCACCGACCAGCCCATTCCCGAGAACCGCACACCCGCATTGGCGAAGCCGAATATCGGTATGATCACGAAGGCGACCCACGGCGTAAGGGTGTGCTCCAGAATGTGCAGGGGTGACACGGTATCGTCGGGATGCCCTGGAGACCGGCGCAAGGGGATCGTAATTGCGAGCGCCACGCCGGCAACCGTGGCATGCACACCTGACTTCAGGGTGAAGAACCAGAGCACCAATGTCGGGGTTTTGTAGCCGATCCCCGAAATTTGGTGAGATCGGTCTCCGCCCTCAGGATCCCGTAAAGGGTGCGCTGTGTCGTCTGAGGGTAATGGAAAGCGCGGCCCGAGCGAAATGAGCAGATTGCGCCTTAAGCTGTAATGCCAATGCCGCACGCTCGGCGCGGTGCTTGATCGTAAGCGCCTGCAGCGCACCGGGCGGTCGCTGATGGTGTGAAGGTCGGCAAAACGCGGCCTGCTTTAACCCGGCAAGGCTCGCCGCCTTCAGCTCATGCAGCCGGGACAGCGCGGCGGCCCGCTCCCGGCGGGCGTGTCCTTCACAATGCGGACGAAACGGTCGGCGAAATCCTGATCGATGAGGGCCCGCAGGCTCTGAAGGCCGTCATCGGAAACCAGCGAGGACAGCGCGGCTCTATGATCGGCGCTCCGATAAGACAACGCTCGTTGACGTCAAGCGCATTCGCCTCGATTAATTCGTCGCTTTCGCCGCAAGTTTCTGCCTTCTGATCCGAAGGCTATTGCCGACGACGCTGATGCTTGAAACGGCCATGGCTCCTGCTGCAATCATCGGGTTCAGCCAGCCGATCGCGGCCAGTGGTATGGCAGCGACATTATAAAAGAACGCCCAGAAGAGGTTTTGCCGGATCGTGCGGAATGTGAGGCGCGCAAGGGCAATGGCTTCGACGACCTTCAGCGGGCTCCCCTTTACCAGTACGATATTTCCGGCCTCAATGGCGATATCGGTCCCGGTACCCATGGCGATGCCGAGGTCAGCTTGTGCAAGGGCCGGTGCATCGTTGATGCCGTCGCCGACAAAGGCGACACGAGCCCCCTCTTTCTGTAGTTCACGTACCTTTTCCGCCTTCTCATGCGGGAGAACTTCGGCAAAGACGCGCTTGATGCCGAGCCGGGCCGCTATCGCAGCCGCCGTCTTTTCGTTGTCGCCGGTAATCATCACCGTGTGAATGCCCTGGGCGTGCAGTTCGTCGATAGCTGCTTTCGCGTCACTCTTCAGTTGATCCGCGATGGCGATCATTCCGACATTCCTGCCGCCGCGCGCCACGGCCACGACGGTTTGCGCCTGATCCTCAAAACGCCCGCAGCGGCAAGTTCAGCCTCGCTGAATGGGATGCCCTCTTCCCGCAGCAGCCGGGGCTGCCGACGAGAACGGCAGCGCCGCTAACCACGGCCCTGACGCCCTTCCCGGCCACGTTCTCGAAAGCTGTCGTCGCGGAAGGGTAATGCCGCGTGCATGGGCAGCCGCGAGGATAGCCTGCGCTAGCGGGTGTTCGGAAAACTGTTCCGCGCTGGCGGCAAGGTGCAGCACCTCTTCTCGCCGGCCGCCGGCAAAGAGAGCCGTCACCGCCGGCTTGCCTTCCGTCAGTGTGCCGGTCTTGTCGAACAGAACAGCATCGATGGTCTGCGCGCGCTCGAGCGCCTCACCATTCTTGATGAGAATGCCACGGCGTGCGCCAAGTCCGGTTCCGACCATGATCGCCGTGGGGGTCGCAAGGCCGAGCGAGCAAGGGCAGGCAATGACCATGACGGCAACGGCGGGGATGATACTTTGATACATGTCCAGGTTGCAGCGTACCAGCCAACGGCCGTCAACAGAGCAATGGCCAGTACGATCGGCACGAAAATACCGGAAATACGGTCCGCTAGCTTCTGGATGGGCGCCTTATTGCTTTGCGCGTCCGCAACCAGCTTCACGGTCTGCGCCAGAGTGGTGTCCTCACCCACCTTGGTGGCCTGAACCCTCAGCGCGCCGCTTAGGTTGATTGTCGCGCCAAAAACATTGTCGCCGGCTTTTTTGCTGACAGGCATGCTCTCGCCGGTCAGCATGGCTTCATCGACCGTGGATTGACCATCGACGACCCTGGCATCGACGGGAATCTTCTCGCCCGGCCGCACCAGAAGGACGTCGCCGACCCTCACATCGTCGATGCAAGCTCCTGTTCGGCGCCTTCGCGGATGATCCGCGCGGTCTTGGCGCCAAGATCAAGGAGTTTCTCGATCGCGGCACTCGCCTGCCCCCGGCTGGTCGCCTCGAAAAAGCGTCCGAGGAGGATCAGAGCGGTAATGACGGCGCCGGTTTCAAAATAAAGATGCAGTCCGCCGATATACAGCCCCCAAAGGCTGTAAAGGAACGCCGACAGGGTCCCCAGCGAGATCAGGGTATCCATATTGGCCGTGCCGCGCAGGGCCAGCCGCGCCATGCCGTGGTGAAACCGCCAGCCTAGGCCGAGAATGACGATGGCGGTGAGTACCGCCTGCAGCCATAGGCTGGCATTCCGGCCGGCCCAGTTCCAGGGCAGATCAATCTCCAGCATGGCGAGCAGCATCACCGGCGCGCTAAGCGCGAGAGCTGCGAAGGCCAGCCGCGTGTTGTTCTTAGTTCCTCCCCGCGCGTTCCTTGTTTTCCTGGGCACGGGTATTGGTCAGCACCCAAAGCCATTCGCGATCACCGCCTCGTGCAGTGCGCGCTCCGATACAAGCGCTGGGTCGAACGCCACATGAGCACGACGCAAGGCGAGGTTGACGGTCGCCTCCCGCACGCCGGGCAGGCCCTTTAATGCGCGTTCATTGCGGTTGGCGCATGCAGCGCAATGCATCCCGGCGATATCAAACTGCGCTCTGTAGGGCGCGGGCGGCCGAAGATGGGCTAAAGGCGGTTTGTCTGGCTTTGCGGTCATGATCAGCCCCTGTCATTCGGAATGACGATAATTTTTGAGTTCGGCGTCATCATCCCCATGCCGCAGTTGAAGGCGAATTCGCCCGGTCGGTCGGGGGTAAAACTGATAAGCGTGCTGCTGCTGTCGGACAGCAGCTTGCGGATCTGCAGGCCGGGCGCGAGCAGCATGCGGCCGCAGCCTGCGGCTTCGCTGCCATCGATCCACCATTCAACGGGCACACCCTGCTTTACCGCCAATTGATGGGGCTGATATTCCAGGCCGACGACCTTCATGCTGATACGCTGCGTTCCGTTGGCGATGTCGGGGCGCGGTCACGGAGGTGGCTGCCGAATAGATGTCACTTCCGGCCAGTACCAGGCCGTACTGGATATTGATGAGCCCGAGCAGGATGACGCCGGCTCCGGCAAAGCGCAGGAAGTGCCGCTGAAAAGCCCCCTTGGCGAGGCTCGAAACAGCCGAAAGCGAGAGCAGCGCTGGCAGCGTGCCGAGCGCGAAGGCAAGCATCGTCAACGCGCCGTTCGTGAAGCTGGCCGTGCTCAGCACATAGAGCTGAAGCGCCTGGGTGAAGCCGCAGGGCAGGAAAAACGTGGCCCCGCCAAGGAAAAAGGCGGCGCTCTTCGTCTCGACTGAGGCAGCGTTGTGCAGTTTGGCGGAAAGCCCGCGCGGCAGGCGAGGCAACAGATGCTGAAGAGGCGGAAAAAGGCCCAGCATGTTAAGGCCGAGCGCGATCATGATCAGCGAGGCGATCAGGGTGAGCGCTCCGCTGGTAGCAGGCGACGGCGTCAGCGCCGCGCCGAGCGCGCCTACGGCGCCGCCGAGCAGGGTGTTAGGAAATTATCCGGCCAGCATTGAAGTAGATATGCGGGGTCAGGCGCCGGCGATCGCTTAGATACGGATTGGCTTCATTATACTTGGCGGCAAGGGCGACCAGTAGTCCGCCGGTGACCGCAAGGCAGCTCGACACGGAGGCAACAAGGCCGGGAGTCGATGACGAGCCCGTAGCTCATTTCATCGCTGACACCGAGGCCGCTTGGCAGCAACTGGAAATGCCGCAGCAGGAGGGCCACGGCGGCCAGCACGACGAAAGCGCCGACGATCTCCAGGAAATCACGAAGGCGTCGCGGCTTCCTGGATGCCGCGGCCTCGGCCGCAACAGGTGCGAGGCTGTAGCCATCGGCTTGCAGAGCATCGTTCAGGCGGGCGGGATCAACCTTGCCCGTATGCTTTATGACAGCGCTGGCGCTGAGATAATCGACCTGCACCGCAACGACGCCGGGAAACCGCTTCAGGCGGTCCCCAATGAATGCCGGACAGTTGATGCAGTGCATACCGCCGATCGCCGCATGCAAGGTCTGGTGTGAGCCCTCGGCTTTCTCGTTGTCGCTCGCCAAAACAGCCTCCTTGATTATGGCCGACACCCTGAACCTTCCCAACGTGGGAAGGTCAATGCTATATTTTCAGCACAAGAGGGAGGCGGCAGTGAACATTGGGCAGGCGGCGAAAGCGTCCGGCATCTCGGCTAAGATGATCCGGTACTATAAATCGATCGGGCTTGTGCCGTTGGCCGGCCGGACGGACGGTGGCTACCGCGATTACGATGCGGCGGACCTTCATCGCCTTCGTTTCATTCGCCGGGCGCGTGACCTCGGGTTTTCGTTTGACCAGGTGCGTGAGTTGCTGAAGCTCTGGAGCGACCAGAAGCGCAGCAGTGCAGATGTGAAGGCCCTTGCGCTTGCCCATATTGGCGAACTTGAGGATCGAGCGCGGCAACTCAACGAGATGATCAGCAGCCTTCGCCACCTCGTCGACATGTGCGAGGGAGATCATCGCCCAGATTGCCCCATCATCGCGGAGCTTGGCGCTCCCAACACCTGCTGCTTGCCTTCCCGCTCCGACTAGACACCAGAGGCATATTGCCGATCACCACGAATGGCTTGCGCGTGATCGCCAATGGGGGCCTGCTCGTCCAAAGCGTGCCGATATATTGCTTT
>CAWJHQ010000009.1:0-25242 GCA_963842775.1 uncultured Alphaproteobacteria bacterium
ATCGCTCTGGCCATGATCGAGTGGATGCAAAAAAAGGCCGCGCCCGGTCCGTGACCGAAGCCTGTCCCGATGGAATGAGAAGGGGGCCCGTCTTATCGCTGGAGCGTCCGCTTTGCCGGATGACGCCCTACGCCGCCTTCCTGCGATTACTTTCCAGCCGGCTGTCGACCAGCGCGACGATGCGGTCGATCACCGGATGCATCATCCCCTTCTGTCTGGCGATGAGCTGCACCAGCTTGTCCGCGCGCTCGATGTTGGGCGCGCCATTATTGAGCGCGCGGGCGGCGGATGCCGGGCGTGTCAGGCTTTCCGCCGCTGCCGCGTATTTCTCGAACGGCACGAGGTCGGTTCTGTCGGCGCCTAGTTCGACGCACAGATCGACGACGAAATTATAGACCGAGCGTGACTCATCGATGTCCGTATGCACGGCCTCTTGCGCGGTCCGCATGCCGTCCATGGTGATGCAGCGGTAGTTGCCGGCCAGCAGCATCGCCCATTTGGCCAGCGGCACGAAGACCGAGTCGTAAACCTTGAGCTTCACCGGCAATTCGATCTGGCCTTCCGGCGCGGGGTAGCGCACCGCCTGGATGTCCTGCTCGAGCTGCCGCAGGATCGCCGTGCTCTCGTCGCTGTCGAACCTCGCGACCTTGAAGTTGGTCGGCAGCGTCACCTGCAGCACGTTGACGTTCTCATCCGGCGGGCGCACGGCCTGCGGATCGGGGCTGCACAGCGTCAGCGTACCGGGATCGAAGTTGTCCCACACGCTCGGATCGGTATAGGCGGGCTTGAGGGCATCGGTATTCAAGCCGGGGATGCGCTTCATGTAAGGCAGCGGCGGCATGTTCATGATGGACATGCATGGCACGCGCGATTTCGCCACCTTGTCGAGCAGTTCGCGCACGCCGGGCGAGCGGTATTGCGGCTCCTGCATCGCCAGACCGATCAGATCGAACGCGGACGGGTTGACTTCGGCCGGCCCGGCGGCCGAAACCTTGCCGGGCAGCTTGCGGGAATCGATCTCCACCTGCTCCTTGCGGCCGCGCACCGGCATCCGCACGCGAAAACCTTCCGCATTGATCAGATCCGCCTCGGCGGGGAGGCAGACCAGCGTTACATTATGGCCGGCGAACATCATTTTTGACGCCAGCAGCGATCCATAGGACGCGCCCAGAATGAGGATGTTGTAGGGCATGGCTTACTCCGTGAGCAGAGGGAATGAAGATCGATCGCGGCTGCCGGCGGCATAGCGCGGCAAGGTGCGCCGTCAAGGCTCATCGCCAGGACGCGCGCGACATGGAGAGGGCGGCGGCCTGTGCCATCGGAGATCTGATGGCGGCAGGATGTGCCGTCCGCGACGATGATGGTGTCGTTCGCCGCGCGGCGAATAGCGGGCAGCAGGCTGAGTTCGGCCATGGCCATGGATGCCGCGTAGGTCTCGCTGCCATAGCCGAAGCTGCCTGCCATCCCGCAGCAGCTCGACTCGATGACGGCGACCTCAAGATCGGGAACCAGCCTGAGCACCTGCTCGACGGGTTTCATCGCGGCGAACGCTTTCTGATGACAGTGGCCGTGGACCAGCGCCTTGCTCGGCGACCGGTCCGAGCGGCAGGCGGAGCCGGCCATTCGCCGCCTCGGCGCCGAGAAACTCCTCGAACAGGAAAGCCTGCGCCGCAAGCTTGCGGGCCCCGGCATCCTTGCGCAGCGACAGCATTTCGTCGCGAAAGGTCAAAAGGCAGCTCGGTTCGAGGCCGATAACGGGCACGCCGCGTTCGACGAAGGGCATCAGCGTCGAGACCGTCCGGTCGAGTTCGGCTTTGGCCTTGGCGACCAAGCCCGCCGAAAGGAATGTCCGCCCGCAGCAGAGCGGCCGTCGGCTCTCTGCCGGCTGGGGCAGATGGACCCGATATCCGGCGGCGGTCAGCACCCGAAGCGCGGCATCCAGATTCTCACGCTCGAAGCTGCGGTTGAACGTATCGGCGAACAGGACGACTTCCTTGCCGCCCTCAGGCCCGACGGCGCTTTCCTTGGGCCGAAACACGTCCCGGCGCCATTCGGGAAGGTCGCGCCGCGAGCTGATCCCCATAAACCGCTCGAACAATGCGCGCAGCAGCGGGCTGCGGTTGCGCAGATTGGCAAGCGGCGCGAGGCTCGATGCCATCGGTGCATAATGCGGCAGATAGCCGACGAAGCGGTCCCGAAGCGAGAGCCCATGTTTTTCCACGCGGGCGGCCAGCACCTCGATCTTCATCTTGGCCATGTCGACGCCGGTCGGGCATTCGCGCCGGCAAGCCTTGCAGGAGACGCAAAGCTTCAGCGTCTCCATCATCTCGTCGGAGCTGAGCGCATCCGGACCGAGCTGGCCGGAAATTGCCAGCCGCAAACTATTGGCGCGGCCGCGCGTAACATCGGCCTCATTGCGGGTGATGCGGTAGGACGGACACATCACGCCGCCCTCCAGCTTGCGGCAGGCGCCATTGTTGTTGCACATCTCGACGGCGCCCTGGAAGCCGCCTCCGGCTCCCGGGTAAGCCGACCAGTCGAGCGCGGTTTTCATTTCGCCGACGCGATATCCCGGCGGATAGCGGAACAGCGTGCGATCATCCATCCGCGGCGCCCCGACGATCTTGCCCGGATTGAGGATGTTGCCGGGATCGAAGCGCTCCTTCACTTCCTCGAAGGCCCGCGCCAATCGTGAACCGAACATGGCTTCGTGGAATTCGGAGCGGACGATGCCGTCGCCATGCTCGCCGGAATGGGATCCCTTGAACTCGCGAACCACGGCAAAGGCTTCTTCGGCGATGGCCCGCATCGCCTTCACGTCCTTTTCGAGTTTCAGATTGAGGACCGGCCGGACGTGCAGGCATCCTTCCGATGCATGGGCATACATCGTTCCGCGGGTGCCGTGCTTCTCGAAAATGCCGTTCAGCCGCGCGGTATAATCGGCGAGGTGCGCCAGCGGCACCGCGCAGTCTTCGACGAAGGAGACGGGCTTGCCCTCCTGCTTCATCGACATCATCACATTGAGGCCGGCCGCGCGAAATTCGGCGATGCTGGCCTGCAAGGCGGGATCGACCACTTCGACCACGCCGCCCCAATGGCGGCGGGGCTTGTCCCAGCCGAAGCCGATGTCGGCCATCAGCTCGCCGAGCTGGCTGAGCCGCGCGCGGTTCTCGGCTTCATCCTCTTCGGCGAACTCCACCACGAGGAGCGCTTCGGGGTCGCCGCGCACCGCCGCATCGATGGTCGAGCGAAACATCTCGATCTCGCGGCCGAGCGCGATCATCGTCCGGTCGACGAGTTCCACGGCGATGGGCTTGAGCGTGACAAGATGCTGCGCGGCGTCCATCGCCTCGTAGAAGCTGCCGAAATGGCAGACGCCGACCG
This sequence comes from uncultured Alphaproteobacteria bacterium, assembly GCA_963842775.1. GTDB lineage: Bacteria > Pseudomonadota > Alphaproteobacteria > Rhizobiales > Rhodomicrobiaceae > R-RK-3. The sequence goes on from CAWJHQ010000009.1 coordinate 3,385, forward strand.
CGCGGTTGCGAATGAGCGGCCATAGCTTCAGCTCGATTTTCGTGCTGAACGCCAGCGTCCCCTCGGAGCCGACGAGCATATGCGCCATATTGTTGCCGGCGCTGCTGGGGATCACGGCATCCAGATTATAGCCGCCCACGCGCCGCTGCACTTTGGGGTAACGCGCGGCGATCTCCGCCTTTTCGCGCTCGCCCAGACTGAGCAGGTCGCGGAACAGGCTCCTGCCGGGTTCGTCGAGATTGGCCCGCGCTTCGTCGGGCGTCAGCGCCGCGAAACGCAGCAGGCTGCCATCCGCCAGGGCCGCTTCGATCGAAATGGTGTTGTCGCGCATCGTGCCGTAGCGCAGCGAGCGGCCGCCGCAGGAATTGTTTCCGGCCATGCCGCCGATGGTCGCGCGCGACGCGGTCGACACGTCGACGGGAAACCACAGCCCATGCGGTTTGAGCTGCCGGTTCAGATCGTCGAGCACGATGCCGGGTTCGACGACGCAGCTCCGGCGCTGCGGATCGAATGAGAGAACGCGGTTGAGATGTTTGGAGAAGTCGACAATGAGGCCGCGATTGACGGTCTGCCCGCATTGCGATGTCCCGCCGCCGCGAGCCGTGACCGTCGCGCCATGCTCCCGGCCGATGGCAAGGGCACGCAATGCGTCGTCCATCGTGCGCGGGGCCACCACTCCCAGCGGCATCATCTGGTAGAAGGACGCATCCGTCGCGTAGCGCCCGCGATTGAAGGCGTCGAACATGACATCGCCCGCCACCTCCTTTGCGAGGTGGGTGGCCAGGCCGCTTTGCTTCGATGGGTTAGGCGAACTGCCGACGGTTGCCCACACAGCCGCAAACTCCAGAAATGATGCGCTTCGCTCCGATCGTCTTTTTAGGTATGCATTTGCTAGATATATCCGCTTGCGACTAAATGCATGCAAAATCTTGGCGGAACTACGGATTGGCCTGCCCGCGCAGATATTCGCACACGGCGTCGCATTTCCTCTGCATATGCTCGAACATCAGCATGCCGAGTTCGTCGCCGGCCTTGCGGCGCAACGCGTCCACGATCTGCTCATGCTCGCGCATCGCATCTCCGAGGCGGTCCCGGCCGACCAGATTTGCGGAGTAGCGAAGGCGGCGCACCACGGAATTCAGATTTGCATAATTCGCGCTGAGGACGGGGTTGCCGGCCGCATCGACGATCGCCTGGTGAATCCGCTGATTCAGCCGGAAATAGTCGGCGAGTTCATGGCGGAGATAATGGGCGTACATGTCGAGGTGCATCTTCTCGATTTCCGCAATCGCTTCATCGGTGATGCGCGAGCAGGCGAAGCGGCCCGCGACGAAATCCAATCCGGAAATGACCTCGAACAGATTGCGGATGTCGGCCTCGGAGAATTGCCGCACGCGGGCGCCGCGATTGGGCAGCAGCTCGATCAGGCCCTCGGCGGCCAGCACCTTGAGCGCCTCGCGCAGCGGCGTGCGCGAGACGTTAAACCGCTCGCACAATTCGCGCTCGGGAACCCGGATGCCGGGCGCGAGATGGTCTTCGACGATGAAGTCACGCAGCTGGTTGACCAGATCCTCGTGGAGGGAAGCAGGTTCGTTCTCGACAAGGCGAAGAGCGCTGGCTCGCATCAGATTTTTCAAGTGGGTTCATCCTCGGTCGTCATCCCGAACGCGAATCTGGACAAGCAACCTGATTTCCGGCTTGTGCAGCGCAATGTTTTGGATACATTCAGTTGCGGTTTTACGCAAGGTGTGAGCTTGGTCTGAATGCAAAAACGAGCCACAGGGGAAAGGTTTTCCGCATCGGCCATCTCGACCATTTCAACGAATTGATGCTGATGGGGACACTCTCCGGCATCGAAATGGGGCTTGCCCTGGCGAAGGTGCCGCATCAATCCGGCGGCGTGCTCGCCGCCATGAAGTTTCTTACGGGCGAGGAAATATGACCTGCCTGTATTCTTGAAACGGCGATGAGTTTTGTCACAGATGATTATAGACAAAGTCAGTCGGTATTTTATGATGTTCGTTGAAAACACAAATAATGGGCACATCCGGGAGGATCGCCGATGAGCCCGAAGGGGGCCGGAGCGCTCGGCCGCTTTACCCTGATCGACCTGACGAGAGTTCGGGCTGGCCCACCTGCGTTCGCCAGCTCGCGGATTTCGGCGCGAACGTCATCAAGATCGAGATGCCGCCCGGTGCGGAGCCCAGCAGCGAGACGATGGGCGGTCCGCGCGACGGCCCCGATTTCCAAAATCTCCAGCGCAACAAGCGCAGCCTGACGCTCGATCTGAAGCAGCCGGACGCCCGCGCGATCCTGGAACGGATTGTTTCCAAGGCCGATGTGCTGGTCGAGAATTTCCGGCCCGATGTGAAAGACCGGCTCGGCATCGGCTACGAGCATATGCGCGCGCGTCAATCCGCGCCTTGTCTATGCCAGCATTTCCGGTTTCGGCCAGGATGGCCCCTATCGCGACCGGCCCGGCTTCGACCAGATCGCGCAAGGCATGGGCGGGCTGATGTCGATCACCGGCATTCCAGGGCAAGGGCCGGTGCGCGCCGGAATTCCCATCGCGGATCTGTGCGCGGGCCTGTTCGCCGCGCTCGGCATCCTCACCGCGCTGCATGAGCGGGAGGTGTCGGGCGAGGGACAATGGGTGAAGACCTCGCTGCTGGAATCGCAGATTTTCATGCTCGACTTCCAGGCCGCGCGCTACCTCATGAACAGCGAGGTGCCCAGCCAGGCCGGCAACAACCATCCGACCAGCATTCCGACCGGCGTATTCGAGACCTCCGACGGGCTGATCAATATCGCCACGACCGGCTCGGCGATCTGGAAACGGTTCTGCGAGGCGGCCGGCGCGCCGGATCTGATAGAGCGCGAGGAATATCGCACGGCCCGCGACCGTTCCGCCAACCGCGCCGCGCTGAACGCGGAAATCGCCGCCATATTGCGGCAGCGCTCGACCGCCGAATGGCTTGAGACGCTGAACGCCGCCGGCGTGCCCTGCGGTCCCATCAATACGATCGACCAGGTGTTCGCCGACCGGCAGGTGCGCCATCTGGGCATCGCCCAAAGCGTCACGAAGACGGACGGCACGGCCGTTCCCCTGGTCGGCCAGCCCGTGACGCTCGCCCGCACGCCGGCCGCGATGCAGCGCGCAGCGCCGGACGCAGGCGAACACACGGACGAAATTCTGGCGGAATTCGGTTACGCTGCGGATGAGATTGCGGACTTCCGCGCGCGCAGACTAATCTGATATCGGAGGACGGGCATTGACCATGACAGACAAGATGCTGGCTGCAAAAGAAGGCCGCGTCGGCATCATGACCTTCAACAATCCGGAGAAGCACAACGCCGTCTCCTACGAGATGTGGGAAGCCGCCGAGGTGATCCTGGAAGATTTTGCCGCCGATCCGCAAGTGCGGGTCATCGTGCTGACCGGAGCGGGCGGGAAGGCGTTCGTGTCGGGCGCCGACATTTCCAAATTCGAGAGCGAGCGCGCAACGCCTGGAGGCGACGCAGCGCTACAACACGCTGATCGACCGGCTCTATGACCGCATCTATACGATCGACAAGCCGACCATCGCGATGATCCGTGGCTATTGCATCGGCGGTGGCCTCAATCTCGCGATCTGCTGCGACATGCGCTTCGCGACGCCGGCATCGCGTTTCGCATTGCCCGCGGCGAAACTCGGCCTGGGCTACGGCTATTCCGGTCTGCGCAAGTATGTCGAAACGCTGGGACCGGCGGTCACCAAGGAGATCTTCTTCACCGGGCGCCAGATCGGCGCAGAGGAGGCATTGCGCTGGGGCATGCTCAACCATGTCGTCGCCGATGACGCGCTGGAGCAGACGGTGATGGACACCGCCAATGTGATAGCAGACAACGCGCCTCTGACCATCAAAGGCATCAAGATCGCGACCGTCGAGGCGCTGCGCGATCCCGCCAACCGCGATTTGGGCCGCGCCGCCGAAGCGGTTGCGGCATGTTTTGCCTCGCAGGATTACATCGAGGGCCGCCAGGCTTTCATGGAGAAGCGCAAACCGAACTTCACGGGACGTTGAGGCTCGATATGGCGGAGGTGGCACTCGTCAGGCTGACGAAGCAGTACGGCCACAAGACCGTCGTGGACGCCGTCGACATTGCCGTGCGCGACGGCGAACTGCTCTGCGTGATCGGCCCATCCGGCTGCGGCAAGAGCACGACGCTGCGGCTGGTCGCCGGCTTCATCGCGCCGACCGCGGGCGAGGTCCACATCGGCGGGCGGCGCTTGTCCTGGCAGGGCGGCTGCCTGCCGCCGGAGCGTCGCAACATGTCGATGATCTTCCAGAGCTATGCGCTCTGGCCGCATATGACGATCACGGAGAATGTCGCCTACGGCCTGACGCTGCGCCGGCTGCCGCGCGCCGAGATCACGGCGCGAACCCGCACCATGCTCGACGTGGTGAAGCTCGGTGCGCTGGCCGACCGCTATCCATCCGAGCTGTCCGGCGGCCAGCAGCAGCGGGCGGCTCTTGCGCGCGCGCTGGTCATAGAGCCGGAAACGCTGCTGCTTGACGAACCGCTCTCCAATCTCGACGCCGCGCTGCGTGAAGAGATGCGCTTCGAATTGCGCCGCCTGCATGACGAATACCGCTTCACCACAATCTACGTCACCCATGATCAGGCCGAGGCGATGACCGCCGCCGATCGTATCGTCGTGATGAATGAGGGCCGCGTCGAGCAGCTTGGCCGCCCGGAGGAGATCTACGAAAAGCCCCGGACCGAGTTCGTCGCCCGCTTCTTCGGCGGTGCGAACATCCTGAACGGCGAGGTGGTGACGCCGGGCGCGATTTCGGTCGACGGCATCGTCATCGCCGCCGCCGAGAATCTGTTCGAGGCCGGCCGTTCCGGCGCCATATCGATCCGGTTCCACGATGTGAAGGTCCGTGCGGCACGGACGCCCGGCGCAACCGGCGTGCAGGGCCTGCCCATGCGCGTGGCGCGGCGCACCTTTCTCGGGCCGACCGTCGATCTCGCGCTCGAACATGCAGGCGGCACCGCCTTCAGGGCGACAGCCTCGCCCGATCTGGCCATACCGCCGGACGGGCAGGTGTTCGTCGAACTTCCGGCGGAGAAATGCCGGCCCTTGCAGGTGCAGGGCCGAAAACTAGCCGCGCAAGACGACAATAAGAGACCGGGAATGGTCCATCGGACAAAAGAGGAAACGCATAAAGTTCAGGGAGGAAAGAATGCGTATTCCATACATTCTGGCGGGAGTTTGCAGCGTCCTTGCCGTCAGCCAGGCTTTCGCTGCACCGCCCGAGCCGCTGTCCATCACGCCCGCTCTGGTCGAGGCGGCGAAGAAGGAAGGCGTCGTCTCCTATTACACCGCCGTCGACGTGAAGGTGGCCGAGAAGGTCGCGCAGGCCTTCAAGGAAAAATACCCCGGCATCGAGGTGCAGGTCGAGCGGACGGGCGCCGAGCGCCTGTTCCAGCGCGTCGGCCAGGAGATCGAAAGCGGCATCAACAATGCCGACGTGATCAATACCTCCGACGCCGCGCATGCGCTGTATTGGAAGCGGAAGGGCTGGCTGGCCCCGGTCCTGCCCGATGAAGTCGCCAAGCATTTCGACAAGGCGCATTACGACGCCGCGGACGGCACCTATGCGGTGTGGCGCGCCACCCTCAGCCCGATCGGCTACAACACCACGCTGGTCAAACCCGACGCGGCGCCGAAAAGCTTCGCCGACCTGCTCGATCCGAAATGGAAGAGCAAGATCGTCAAGGCGCATCCCGGCTATAGCGGCACGGTGATGACGGCCACGCACCAGATCGCCCGCGACCTCGGCTGGGACTATCTGGAGAAGCTCGCCAAGCAGGACGTCATGCAGGTGCAATCCGCGACCGACCCCTCGAAAAAGATCGTCAGCGGCGAGCGCGCCATTTCGGCGGACGGCACGGAATATAATCTGATCCTGGCGAAACGCGCGGGCGCTCCTATCGAGATCGTTTACGCGACGGAAGGAACGCCTTTCGTGCCCGGTCCCTCCGCCGTGCTCGCCAAAGCCCCGCATCCGAATGCGGCGCGACTGTTCTATCTGTGGTCCTTCACCCTCGAAGGCCAGCAGCTCATGCATGATGTCGGCGGCCTGCGCTCCATGCATCCGGGCGTGAAGGAGTTTGAGGGGGTGAAGCCGCTCAGCGAAATCAAGCTGATGAAGGACGATGCCGAGGAGGCGGAAAAGCAGGCCGAGTCGCTGAAGCAGCGCTATGCGAAGGCTTTCGGTACCTGAGAGCCGAACCGGGCGGCCACGAGGGGCGAGGCGGGGGTATGGTGTCGACAGATGTCCTCGACGGTGTGAAGCACCGCGCGGCAGGCTGGCGGGTTCGAGTGGACGCCGGCGCCGTCCTGATGGCGGCTGCGTCGGCGCTGCTTGCGCTGCTCGTTGTCCTGCCGTTCGGGTGGCTGGCCTATTATGCGTTCACGACACCGGAGGGTGAGGTCACGATCGCCAATTTTACGGCGCTCGTCACCGATCCCAGCCTTGCCGCTCCCATCCGGACGACCTTGATTCTTGCCGTCTGCGTCTCGCTGGCCAGCGTGATCGTCGCCATGCCGCTGGCGTGGCTGGTCGCGCGCAGCGACATCCCGGCCCGCCGCACCATCCGCATCCTGATGACCGCGTCCTTTGTCACGCCGCCCTTTTTGGGCGCCATCGCTTGGGAAATTCTGGCCGCGCCCAATAGCGGCATCCTCAACCGGCTGTGGCGCGATCTGGCCGGTGCGGAAACCGCCCTGTTCAACATCTATTCGCTGCCCGGCCTCATCTTCGTCATCGCCTGCTACACGACGCCCTTCGTGTTCGTGCTGCTCGCCAATGCACTGGACCGCATCCCGGCCGAGTTGGAGGACGCCGCCGGCATTCTCGGCGCGCCGCCATTCCGTATTCTGCGCGACGTGACGCTGCCGCTCGTGCTGCCCGCGATCCTTGCTGGCGCGTTGATTGCCTTTCTCCAGGCCATGGTGCTGTTCGGCTCGCCTGCGATCCTGGCGCTGCCGGCCGGCTTTCATACGATCACGACGAAAATCTTCATGCTGTTTCAATTTCCGCCCAAGCCGCATGTCGCGGCGGCGGCGGCCTTGCCGCTCCTGGCCGTCACCGTGCTGTTATTGTGGGGACAGCGGCGCCTCATGGGGCGGCGGCAGTTCACCGTCATCGGCGGCAAGGGCGGCGAGATACGTCTCGTCACGCTCGGGCGTTGGCGTTTCGTGGCGCTCGCCTTTGCACTCGGCGTGCTGGCGTTCCCCGTATTCCTGCCCTACGCAGCGCTCTTGAAGGCCTCCGTGACCCGCGTCGCGTCGGATCCGCTCACCCTGTCCACGCTGACCTGGCACAATGCTCATTTCGTCTTCTTCGAATTCTCCCAGACCGGACCGGCGATCTACAACACGCTGATCCTCGCCGTGTCGGCCGCGACGCTGGGAGGCCTGCTGGCCTTCGCCACCGCATGGCTGGTCAGCCGCACCGCCCATCCGGGCCGTCATGTGATCGAATTCCTGGTGACGGCGCCTGTCGCCGTACCCGGCATCGTGCTTGGCGTCGGCCTGTTCCTCGCCTATGCGAAGCCTCCGCTGATGCTGTACGGCACGCTGTGGATTCTGCTGCTGGCCTATCTGACCATCGAGCTGCCGCCGGCCTTCCAGCAGATGCGCAGCGCCTTCCGCGCGGTTCACCCCGAACTCGAAGAGGCCAGCCGCATTCTCGGGGGCACGCGCTTCACGACCCTCTGGCGCATTTCGGAACCGCTCGTGCGCCCGGCGCTGGTGAGCGCCTGGTGCTTCATCTTCATCGGCGTCGTTCGCGAACTCTCGGCCGCGATCATGCTGTTCACCGCGCGGACGAAAGTGCTGTCCGTCGTCATCTACGACCTGAATGAGAGCGGCGATCTCGGCGCGATCGCCGTGCTGGGCATCACCATGCTGATCGGCACATTCGCGATTGTCGCATTCGCCAACCGGCTTGCCGGACCGGTGATCAATCCAGGGCAGCGCACAGTATGACGATCACACGACTTTCACGTGCAGATCGCCGACGCCGTCGACATGGCCGTGGAGGACATCGCCCTTGTTGACCGCTCCGACGCCAGAGGGCGTACCTGAGAGAATAAGGTCACCAGGCTTCAGCTCGAACAGCCCTGACAGATAGGCGATCATCTCCGGGACTTTCCAGATCATCTGGCTGAGATCACCGGTCTGGCGCGTTTCGCCATTGACCTTGAGCCAGATCGCCCCCTCGGCGGGGTGTCCGATGCTCGACGCCGGCGCGATGTCGGTGCAGGGGGCGGAATGTTCGAAGGCCTTGCCGATCTCCCAGGAGCGCCCCGCCTTCTTGCATTCGCCTTGCAGATCCCGCCGCGTCATATCCAGCGCCACCGCATAGCCGTAGATGCAGTCCAGCGCCTTATCGATCGGGATGTCCTTGCCGCCGCTCGCGAGCGCCACGGCCAGCTCGATCTCGTGATGCACGTCGTTCGTCCTCGGCGGATAAGGAAAATCATTGCCTCCGAGGACCAGATTGTCCGGGTTCTTCTGGAAGAAGAACGGCTCCTCACGGTTCGGATCGCCGCCCATCTCGATCGTGTGCGCCGCATAGTTGCGCCCGACGCAATAGATGCGATGCACCGGGAAAACGGCATCCATCCCTCGCACGGGCACGACGATCTGGGGCGGAGCGGCAATGACGGTATTCATCTGTTCTGTTTCTCCTGATAGTGACAAATCTCAAGACCGCGCGGCGGCGTAGTACTCCACCTTGCGTTCAAGCCAGGCTAGCGTTTCGTTGATGGCGAAGGCGAAGGCGAACAGCACGAAGAGCAGCGCCCAGAAATGCTCCATGAGGAAGCGGGAAGAATAAAGCTCGAACAGGCTGCCGAAGCCGACCACCGAGACAAGCAGCTGGCCGATCACCACGCCTTTCACCGCGCGGATCATGCCGAGCCGGATGCCGGCGAGGATCTCGGGCAGCGCCGCCCAGACATAGATGTGCCGGAATGCCTGCCAGCGCGTCGCGCCGAAGCACTGCGCCATTTCGATCAGGGAGGGCGAAATCGCGCGCACCCCGACCCGTGCATTGAGAACGATGATCCAGATGGCGAAGAGGACGACCGTCAAGATGATCGTCGTCTCGCCGAAGCCGAACAGCACCATGATCACCGGCACGAGTGCGGTAAGCGGGGCCGACAGGAACAGATTGACCCATGGCAGCAGAAGGCGATCCGCGATCACCGATTGCCCCATGATCACCCCCATGGGTACGCCGACGACGATGGAAATTAAAACGCCGATGAAATAGGTCTTGCCCGTGATCCAGAGCGCGGCCGCGAAGGTCGGCGTCGGTACGATTTCCACCATCCGCGCCACCACCGCCGACAATGGCGGCATCACCAGCGTCGCGCCCGACCGGCCCACGACCTCCCAGATGATCGCCCAGACGACGAGCGAGACGAACAGCGGCACCCGGTAGCCTGCAATGGTCATGGCTCAAGTCTTCTCAATCCAGATAATGCTTCAGGCCCTGCCAGATCTGCTCGACCGTATCGAGATAGGCAGGATCACGGCGGATGCCATCCGGGCCGGCCTCGCGCGGAATGTCCGGTTCGACGATGGCTGTCACGCGGCCCGGCCTCGGCGCCAGGAGGACGATCCGGTCCGAAAGATAGACGGCTTCCTCGATCGAATGCGTGACGAAGAGGAACGTCTTGCGCTCCTTGGCGACCAATCCCAGCAGATCCTCCTGAAATTTGCGGCGGGTCTGCTCGTCGACCGCGGAGAAGGGCTCATCCATCAGCAGCACCTTGGCGTTGACGGCGAGCGCCCGTGCCAACCCGACCCGCTGCCGCATGCCGCCGGAAAGCGCGTGCGGATAGGTCTCCTCAAAGCCTTTGAGACCCACGAGCTGGATATATCGTTCCGCGATTGCTTCGCGTTCCTCCCTTGCGACGCCGCGCAATTCCAGGCCGAAAGCGACATTCCGCATGACCGTCGCCCAGGGCATCAGCGCGAAGTCCTGAAAGACGAAGGCGCGCTCCGGGCCGGGCTCGGTCACGGTCCGGCCATCGACCTCGACGGTTCCCGACGTCGCGGGCAACAGACCTGCGATGATCTTGAGCAGAGTGGTCTTGCCGCAGCCTGACGGCCCCAGGAGCGAGGTCAACTGGCCCTCGGGAAAATCGAGATCGACGCCCGACAGCGCTTCGACGCCGCCGGGATAGACCTTCTTGACGCCGAGCACACGCACCATCGGCGCGGGGGCCGGCTGCTGCGAGGGCTTGCGATTGGCGATGGCGCTCATAGGGCACGTTTCTCCGGCCGGAACAGCGCCGTCTCCGAACGTTCGACCAGCTCGATAAACAACACCGAAAACACGATGATCGCGAATATCGCGGCATACATTTTGGGATAGTCCGCGATCGACTGACTGTAGGAGATGATGTCGCCGATCCCGGTCGGCGTGATCAGCAATTCGGCAAGGATGACTCCGATGAAGCCTGCCGCGCAGCCGAGCCGCAGGCCCGCGAAAATGATGGGAGCGGCAGCGGGGAGGATGATCTTCCAGATCACCTGGGCGCGCGTGCCGAGAAAGGCCTGTCCCATCTCCAGGAGGTTCGACGGCGTGTTGCGGACCGCTCCCAGCGCGTTGAGCACGATGACCGGCATGGCCATGATGCAGACGGTGAGCACTTTCGAGGTGAGGCCGATCCCGTAGGTGAAGGTCAGCACCGGGATCAACGCGGCGAGCGGCGCGGCTTGCGCGATGATGAAGATCGGCGAGCCGAACCATTCGGCGGCCCGGCTGAGCCCCATCGCGAGGCCGAGGCCGACGCCGGCAACGACCGAGATCGCGAGGCCTAGCGCAAGCGGCTGAAGCGTGACGGCGAACGCCTTGAACAGCGAGCCGTCCGCCATCAGATCGCCGAGCGCCGCCATCGTCTCGCCGAAGGTCGGAAATGCCGGACTGATCGGCACCCGCCCGGCGAATTCCCACGCCGCGCAGAGAATGACGGCGGAGATGAGCCGCAACGTCAGGCGATGCGTCAGGAAGGCGGTCAGGTCCATCAGTCCTATCAGGCGTTGCCGTCGGCGGCGTATCGAAGTCAGGGACGCGAAATCCCCTCACCCACCCGCTTGGCGGGAGCCCTCTCCCGCGAGGGGAGAGCAAGAACGAGCGTCGCCGCGAGTTAACCCCCCCTTGACGGGAGAGGGCGGCGAGCGCCGGGTGAGCGTGCAGACACCGTGATCGATAGCACGCCTACCCGCCAAGCTTCGCCGCCGCCCGCGTCAAGGGGCCGAGGTCCCAATAATCCTCGACCTTCAGATCCGACGCCGGTCCCTGCAACTGGCCCGCCTCGGTATAGAATTCGAAATCCGTCCGGGCCGCCTTCGCGCCGCCGGCCGGGTCGAACACTCCCGACTTCGTCGCGTCCGCGTAGAACGGCCCGACCTCGGCAAGGATCTCCTTCGGCTGGTCGGCAAGCAGCCCGCGCTTGGCGCGCTCCTGTTCGATGATCCCCGGATTGGCGCTCATTTCGCGCCAGAGTTTGAGAAATTCCTCGACGATGATGTCCGCCTTCGCCTGGTTGGCTTTCAGCCAGTCCGCGCTGGCGAAGACCAATTCGTCGCTCGCCGGCTCGGAAAGGCCCGGCAGCGTATGGAACCGGTCGCCCGCCTTGGCCATCAGCACGTTTTTATTGGCGAGGTCGAGAATGGTGGCGCCGATCTGCCCGTTCAGCATCGCGATGATGCGGTTCTCGGAACCGGGCACATAATTGCGTTCGCCGAATTTGATGCCCTCGCGCTTGGCGATGATGTTGCCGATCGCCTCGGTGCCGGAACCGCGGCCATGGAAGGTAAAGGACTTGCCGTCGAGCGATTTCCAATCCGGATATTTCTGCTTGTCCGCGACGGCGAAGAACACACCGCGCGACATCTGGAAGATCGACCTGAGCGGCACTTTCGCCTTCTGGATCACCGAATAGGGCGTGCCGATGCCGACATCCATCTGGCCGTTCACGATCGACTGGATCGCCAATTCCTCCTTGGCGAAAGAGGTCAGCTCATAGTCGACCCCGCGCTCCTTCGCACGTTCCAGCGCGATCGCCGCCGCAAGCGTCTCAACCGAAAGCACGTCGCCGAGCGCGACGCGCACCTTCTCCGCGGCCTTGACGCCGCCGCATGCGACGATCATCGCAAAAGCGCTTAGGAATGCGAGCCCGCGCGCGGCCCGCCTGCCTTGCTTGGTCATGTTACGATTCCTCCCGGCTGCGTGTTGCCATTCGAAGGCCCTCGTTGCTTCGCCCCCTGTGCAGCCTGACCATTAACTTAACCAATATTGAATTGGTTGAGCAAGAGGGCGTTGACCATTATTCTGCTCGGGTGACGCGGCCGAAATACCCTGGGCAGGCGAAGAATGGATAACGGTCAAAGTGCCCTTACGCAGCTAAAGGCCTATCTGGCGCAGCTCAACCTGCCCGAGAATGCGAGGCTGCCCGCCGAGCGCGATCTTTGCGACATCCTCGGCGTGTCGCGCGGCGAATTGAGGAAGGCGCTCGCCCTGCTGGAAGGCGACGGCGAGGTCTGGCGTCATGTCGGCAAGGGCACCTTCGTCGGCACGAGGCCGCCGGAGGAGCTGTCGATCATCGCCGACGTCGCCGCCCGGTCGAACCCCGCCGAGGTGATGCGCGCCCGCCTGCTGGTCGAGCCGCTGCTCGCGGGCGAGGCGGCCCGGCACGCCACCGGCGAGGAGATCGTGGAGATGCATCTCTGCCTGTCCGGAGCCCGGCGCGCCGAAACCTGGCGGCAATATGAAAATTGGGACAACCGCCTGCATCGCGGCGTCGCCGAATCGGCTGGGAACATCGTGCTGCTGGCGCTATTCGACTCGCTCAATGCGATCCGCAGGACGGTCGTCTGGGGGCGGCTCAGACCGGACCCCGAACGGCCGCCGGCGAACCATCACAGCTTCCACGACCATGACAGGATCGTCGCCGCGATCGAGAACCGTGACATCGAAGCCGCAACCCGCGCCATGCGCCGCCATCTGAACACCGTGTATCTGAAATTGATCGCAGTCCACGAGACGATCGATTAGCAAGCCGCACCGCCGCGGGTCGAGCAGGTCGTTGCGGCCGCTGAGAAAGACTTTCGCGGGCAAAGGTTCACGCCACGGCGTCACTGATTGTTCCTCCGGCGCCGTAGATCACAGCGACTTTGTCCCTCAGCAGCCGGGTGCTCTCCTATTCAGATGATCGCAATGGAAACGAGTGATGCTCGTGCGCGACCGCCCACCGGCCGTCCAGCTTGCGAAGCCCGATGGTGAGACGGAGGCGGTTGTCGGGATCCTTCTTGAGCTCCTCATCGGTCCCACAGCGGAGCAGCGCGTGCGCGAAGGCGACATCGTTCCCGGCGGTAACGTCGAGCGAGACGATCTCGAATGCGGCGCCCTGTAGCTGATACTTGAAGAAGGGCGGCCATGTTTCGCGATAGGCCGCCTTGCCTCGCACTTCGTTTGGGGGTGGCACGTCAAACATCACGATGTCGTCGGTATGATCGGCAAGAACGCCGTCCATGTCGACGGCGTGCACCGCCTTCGCCCAACGTTCAATCAGTGCGCGGATTTCAGCTTCCTCACTGCTCATTGTTCGCTTCCTTTCCTGTCAGCCAAGCCGCCTCGTGCGCCTTGAGTGGTTGCCACGAGAAACCCCCATGGTCGGCAGCGCTATCGTTGCATCTTCTCGTCTATGCGCCGATCGCCGGCCGTCGGCATTCGAGACAAGCATTCGCCGGTGACGACAAGGGCGACGCCGAGCAGCACCACGTCCTTGATCAGAAATTGACCAAGCGGATTGAGAGCCGGAAACCCGCCGAGACTCGTCTCCCATGCCGGAAGCGCGGCGAGCAGCGAAGACGTGACAAAAAACGTCGTCACCCCGAGCGCACCACCTGCGACACCGGCGTGCGGCGACCAGGGCGACGCCGCCAACAGCAGCGCGGCCGCGATTTCGACCACTCCTAGGAGTTGAGAAGCGCCAAACTCGCCGAACGCGGGATACAGCCAGGCGAGCCATGGCGTACCGTTGATGAGAGGCTTGAGCGCTTCCGCCTCGACGGAGGTGAACTTCAATCCCCCAATAAGAAGAAGAGGAAGAACGACGCCGATCAGGGCAACAACACGGCCCAGGCGCTCGATCGAATGCGCAACGCGACCTGGGGCAGAGGGACCGTTCGCGGGCATACCGGTCGTCAGAATTTTATGTAAAGATGACATTCTATTTCCTCCTCCCGACGGTCGTTTACGCAGGGCTTACGCAATCCCAGCGTTCGCCATGTGCACGTCGAGCTTGCGGAAGCATTCGTTCCAGCCTTCGATATTGCTGTCCCGTCTGGTAGGCGTCTCGAAGCCTGTCTGATTGAACGTCATCTCTGTCTTCCCGCCCGCATCAGAAAATCTAACGGTAATCAGGGTTCTAGGGCCAACGTTTCCCTCGCTATCTTCCTGCGTAAGGCTAAGAACCAGTCGTTCTGGCTCAACGACTTCGTAAAATTCTCCATATTCAATGTAATATCCGCCAAAGTCGTAGCGATATTCCACGCGCCACTTGCCTCCAGGCCGAGCATCAACTTCACAGAGTGTAACTGTGCAATTGTCGGGAGCGAACCACGCCCCGACATCAATAGGGTCGACCCAATTTCGAAAAACGAGCTCTCGAGGAGCATCGAAAAGGTGGACGATAGTGATTTCATAGGGATCGCCCTCTTCTGCGTCATTCTCTCCCGTCACCAGCACGCCCTTTCGTCTGGAGTTTGGCGAGTCGCTCGTCTAATCGCTGAAAGCGGCTGTTCCAGAGACGTCGATAGCTCTGAAGCCACGTATCAACGTCCGCCAGCGGCTCTGCTCGGATTCGGCTGGGCCGCCGCTGGGCATCGCGCCCCCGAGTCACAAGGCCCGCCGCCTCGAGGACGCCGATGTGCTTGGAGACAGCGCGCGTCGTCATCTGGAATGGTTCGGCAAGTTCAGCGACCGACGCTTCGCCTTTCAGAAGGCGCGCCAATATGGCGCGTCTGGTTGGATCGGAGAGCGCTGCGAACGTTGCGCTGAGCTGATCGTGCATCACTACGGAACCATTAGGTTGTAGAACCGATTGGTTCCATAGTAAGTTCGCGGCCACCTGTCAAGAGGTTGGGTGAAGTCCGCTCCTCCGCAGGCGCGGGAGACTGCCGCGAGTCTCGTCCAATAAAAGCCGTTTCCGTCTGTTTACTGCTCCAGGCGCATCTTCGACCATGGCGAAGATCGCCTTGGCATTGCTGCATAATTCGAATCATGAAGCCCGAGAAAACGCGGGAAAACCGATGCGCATCCCAACCGCCCGATTGATCTTCTGCCTCGCCGCCGCCGGCCTGGCGGCAAGCTGTGCCGGCTCCGGCTCCTCAGGTCCGGAGGTCTCCGCCATTGACAAGAGTTTCCTTGGCGGGATCGGCAGTTACGATCAGAACCACGACGGCGTCGTGACCTGTGATGAGTGGCGCACGGCGGCGACAAATAAGTTCACGAAGGCCAACAAGTCGGGCAGCGGATTCCTGACCCAGGACGAATTCCCCAATCTGGCAACGAGCGACCGAACCTTTGCCGTGGCGACGTTCAAATATTACGATGTCAATGGCGACGGAAAGGTCGACAAAAAGGAATTTGTCGAGCGTCCCAATCCGGCATTCACTTTCGCGGACAAGGACAAGGATTGCCGCCTGACCGACCTTGAGCAGCTCACCGCGCGCAATCTCTCGGCCCCGCCTCAATCGGCGTCGAGCCAGAGCGTCACCGGATCGCCGAACACACCGTCGGCCGGGCCGGGCGGCAGCGGGCCCAGCGGCGGCGGCCGTTACTGACCGCTCCGCTCCCGGCCTCATGTCTCGAGGTGAGCAACATCGCGCCTGTCGTCTCGAATGGCAGCGAAGCGCCTTCGGTGTGCGCCCTTGGGTGCTGGATAAGGTGTCGGCCGACCGCCTCTGGCGGATCTGCGGAGAGATGACTGGAGTTCAGTGGAGGAAAATGCCGCGCTCGCGGAGCTGAGGCGGCGGGCATGAAGCCGGTGGCGATTGCGCGAGAACTGGGCATCAGCCGGGCGTCGTTTATATGGCGGTGAAGGCGTGAGCTTGTCCAGGCGGACGTCTCAACCGTCGGGCGCCGTCTCGATGCCCACCGCACTCGATCTGCAGTTGCGGCAGCGCAAGAACTGGGCGGCCTGGTAAAGCGGCATCCTAAGAGGCAAACCCCAAGAATTCACCAGCCACAGGGGTGGGTGTACATCCTCGTGCCCGCACTCTTCGCACGCGATTTGGCACATGGCGCCGCCCCGCATCAATCTTTCGATCGTCACCCCCTTCCGAACGCTATCGATCGGCGGAGGATCACCGCGTTTAAACATCATGTCCGATTTCTAAACGGTCAACAGGATGCGGTGGTTCCCACGTCAAATATTACGGAAAATTTTCGCCTGATACCGTGGCCGGCTTGGACGGGGAGGGCATCACGGTCAGCACCGCGAGTACGGTGAGGCGAGCGCCACGAGGAAACTGATGATCTCACTCACGGCGCACCACCATCTGAGAAAATCCAGATAGGCAATGCACAACGGCAGAGGACCGGCATTCAAGTCGACGGGAACCGCTGCAACACGGCAGGAGGAAGATTGGTCCGCTTTTATCGTTGGTTTTCAACGGATTAGATTGGTAGCGAGGGCCAGACTTGAACTGGCGACCTACGGATTATGATTCCGCCGCTCTAACCAACTGAGCTACCCCGCCAAGGATAAGCTATTATGGTATAAGGAGGGTACGGGGGTGCGTCAAGAGGAGCGAGGCGTGCGCGAGGGCGGTGATCAGCCCGTACCCCTGAGCTTGCGGAACCGCACGAGCGTAAACAGGCCCATCGGCCAGAGCGGCTTGCGTTCGATCAGCGACAGATTGGGACGTACCATGACGCGCTCGATCGGGAACACCGGATGCCAGCCGAGCTTGTCGGCATGAGGCGCCATTTTCCGTTCGACCCAGCCGCGCGCGCCCTCATCCTGGCTGAAATGATTGACGATCATCACTTCGCCGCCGGGCATGCAGACACGTTCCAACTCAGCCATCACCCTCTCCGGGTCCGGCACGACGGTCATCACATACATGGCGACGACGGTATTGAAACTGTCATCGGCGAAGTCGAGATTGGGACGCATCCATCTCGTACAGCGCCTCGATGTTGCGCAGCCCGTCCTTTTCGACGCGCTCCCGCGGCTTTCGCCAGCATCTCCGGCGAGAGGTCGATGCCGGTGATCTTGAGATAGGGCGCGTAATTCGGCAGTGAAAGCCCGGTCCCGACCCCGACCTCCAGCACCGATCCACGCCGCTGATTGATCAGTTCCACCGATTTGCGCCGCCCCGCCGAGGCGATGACGCCGAAGGTGAGGTCGTAGACCGGTGCCCAGCGCCGGTAAGCGCTGCGCACGCTGTACATATTCAAGGTCTTCTGCGCCTGCACTCCGCTACTCCCCTGAAAAACCCTTGTACTTCTGCCCATCGCCCCGATGCGGCCACCGCAATCATGCTTCCGTCCGAACCGGTGGGCGGATATAACCGCGCCTAAGCCGAGTAACGTTTGAGAGCGAAACTGGATGCCGGACCTTCTATCTTAATTCCCGCGCATAACGAACAAACCAATCTGGCGCAATTAATCAATGAAATTGTGGCGGTCATGCCGCACGCTCTCTCGGCCTCAGCCTATGAAATTATTGTCGTCGACGATGGAAGCAGGATTGACTCGCGCGGAGATTCTGCCGATGATGGATGTCATCGCGCCGCTCCGGCTGATCGCGCATGGCCGGCGTGCGGGCAAGTCGGCGGCTCTCAAGACCGGCTTCAACGCCGCCGCCGGCACGTGGATCGCGACGCTGGACGGCGATGGGCAAAACGACCCCGCTGATCTTGCCCGGCTGTGGAAGGAGATCGCCGCCGGCCCCGTGACCGTGATTTACGCAGGGGTGCGCAACCGCCGCAATGACGGCCTCGTCAAGAAGCTGACCTCGCGCTTCGCCAATGCGGTCAGGCGGCGGGCGCTGAAGGATACGGCGCGCGATTCCGGCTGCGGCTTCAAAGTGATTCCCGCTTCGCTGGCGACGGCGCTGCCTTACTTCGACAATATGCATCGCTTCCTTCCGGCACTGGCGCGGCGGCACGGTTATGGCGTGCGGGAAATCATGGTCAATGACCGGCCGCGCGTGCACGGGCTCTCGAAATACGGCTTCTTCGACCGCGCGGCCGTGTCGTTTCTCGATCTCGTTGGTGTTTACTGGCTCGTCCGGCGCCATAGCGATCGCGGCGAGATCAAGGAGTTGGGCCTCACACACGGGGCGGAAATCGGGCCCGCGCCGACCTATGGCTTGCGGGCGTAAAGCTGCGCGTTGAGGCGCGCCTGGTAGCCGGAAAAATTGTCGTAAGGGTAGCTCATCCGCATGATTTCGCCGCGCGGCTCGACCCCGTCGCCCAGTTCGGCGACAAGCGATTGCGGCGGCTCCCCTGCTTTCGCATCCCAGAGCACGACGACCCGCTCGGGCCGCATGCCATCTTCCCATACGCTGGCGCGATCAAGCCTTATCGCAATATTGGCAGCGATTTTTCGCTGATGCGCCAGGATCACGAGCGGCTCTGCTCCCTGGCCATTCAAAGCCGCGGCGAACGCCCCATAGGGATAGGCGAATTGCTCGCGGCCAAACGCGATCCAGAGCGGCCAGGCCGTGACCATCAGCACCGCCACGGCAGCAGTCAGACGCAGGAAGCGAACCGGCGCGTATGAGCGACCCTCCAGAGGCCAAGACAGCGCCAGCCAGAATGGCAGCGGCATCAAGAGCGGCGTTACGTAGCGTTCATGCACAGCGTGCAGATCGGCGGCGAGGAGGATCACGGCGAAGGCGGCAAGGCCGATTGCGGTCGCGCGCCCGAAGAACCGTGCGAAGGACCTGATGTCATCGCCTTGCGAGATGCCGGGCTCATCATTGCCGCCACGGCTCAAATGCCGGATGGAGAACCATGCGAGCAGAAGCGGCCCCGCCCAGGCCACGACGGCGATGACCAGCGCCAGAAACCCGTCCAGGCCGATCCAGGGAATGTCGATGCCGCCGAAACTGGAATCGGTGCGTTCGAGCTTGGCCATTCTCTCGGTGGATACCGCAAGGTGCTGCAGTGCCCAAATGAGATGCGGCGTTAACAGCACCGCCAAGAGTGCGCCGGCGTAGGCCAGCTTGGGCGTGAAAAGCCGTGCGCGCAGGTAGGGGATGCTGAATGCAGCGATCAAGATAGCGGCAAAACCCAGGAGAAAATTATATTTGGCCAGCGCGCCGATTGCGCCGGCGAGCCCAAGCCAGAGAAAGCTCGCCAGATCGCCGCGCCGGGCGATGCAGACAACCGCATGCAGAGACGCGACGACCGCAAACATGACGAAATCGAATGCGCGAGCGTAATCTGCGATTTCCACACGATCTGCGGAAGCAGCAGGAAGCTTGCGGCAACGATCAAGCCGGTCAGCGCTCTGCCTGTGACCTTGCTTGCGGTGTCGAATGCCAGCAGATAAGTGCCGGCAAGGAGGAGGTTCTTAACCAGCGCTACAGCGGCGGGCCAATATCCGCCCGTCAGCGCCAGCGCTCCCGTGATCAGCCAATTATAAAGCGGCGGGTGCGAATCGCCGTAGCCGAGCGCGAGGTGCGTTTGCCCAACGAACTGCAATTCATCGATTTCCAGATTGGCGGAAAAGCCGACGCGGATGAGGAATTGCGCGGTGAAATAGCCGATGAATGAAAAGCGGCGTCCAGCGCGCCAGCCTTTCGAGCTGCTGATCGGTCATTGACGCCCCCCGGCGTACACTAGAGCATTATCCAGAACAGAGGCTTCAGCCGGAGTTTTGGTAAAATGCGATGCATGACAAACAGCGAGTGCACTGACGCATGAACCATGTGCATGCGTCAGTGCGCTAGTCGCGTTCGGCCGATATGATCCAGCCGCCGCCGAGAATGCGCGCCCGCATCGCGTCGCTATCATAAAGCACGCAGGCCTGGCCAGGCGAAATGCCGTCTTCTCCCTCCGCCAGGCGAACGGTGATGCCCTTCCCATCGGAAAGCAGGGTCGCCGGCTGCGGCGGCTGCGAAGAGCGGATGCGGGCCCAAACCGCCAAGCCGTCCGCCGGGATGCCATTCAGATCACCGTCGCCGAGCCAGTTCACGTCGCGCAGGGCAATGCGGCGGGACATCAGGGCCTCGCGCGGACCGACAACCACGGTTCGACGCGCCGCGTCGAGCCGGATCACGTAAAGCGGCTCGCCAGAGGCGATGCCGATGCCGCGGCGCTGGCCGATCGTAAAATTGATGATGCCGCCATGCTGGCCAAGCACCCGCCCGTCCAGATGCACGATGTCGCCCGCCTCCGCCGCGCCGGGATGCAGCTTTTCGACGATGCTCGTATAGCGGCCCGTGGGGACGAAGCAGATGTCCTGGCTGTCGGGCTTATGCGCGACGGCAAGGCCGAGCTCGGCGGCGAGTTGGCGCGTCTCCTCCTTGCGCAAATCGCCGAGCGGAAAGCGCAGGAACGCGAGCTGCTCGCGCGTGGTGCCGAAGAGGAAATAGCTCTGATCGCGCTCGGCGTCGGCGGCGCGCTGTCAGCTCCCATCCGCCGGGGCCGGGATGGCTGGCGACATAATGCCCGGTCGCCATGACGTCGGCGGAGAGATCGCGCGGCGGTCTCGAGCAGATCCTTGAACTTGATCGACTGATTGCAGGCGATGCAGGGCACCGGCGTTTGCCCGGCCACATAGCTTTCGGCGAAAGGCTGCATCACCTCGCGGCGGAAGCGCTCCTCATAATTCAGCACATAATGCGGGATGCCGATGGCGGCTGCGACCCGGCGCGCGTCGTGAATGTCCTGGCCGGCGCAGCAGGCGCCCTTGCGGCTGGACGCCGCGCCATGGTCGTAGAGCTGCAAGGTGATGCCGATGACGTCATAGCCCTGGCGCTTCAGCAGCGCGGCCACGACGGAGCTGTCGACGCCGCCGGACATGGCGACGACGACGCGCGTATCCTGCGGCGCGCGGGGCAGCATCAGGCTGTTCAGCTCAAGGCTGCGGCCGTCGCTAGGCACGGACGGCGCAAAGTCCCGGTCGAGTGGCGTGTGGTTCATTATTTTCGATGGTTACGGCGCGGTTGGCAGCGCGAAGCCTTTGCTCCGCGCACACTACAGCGACACTCCGCCGCTCGGCAAGCAGGGGCGCGTGGGCCAAAGGCCGGATGCGCAGGGACGTTGGCGAGCCGGCGCTCAGCGATTATCGAGCGTATTGGCCGTCTGATCCGCCTGCGGCTTCAGGGACGCAGTGTTTCTCATGGCGAACTTCGCCGTGAGTTCCCGGAGTTCTTCCGCCTGGGCGTTGAGCAATTCGAATTGCCGCGTGAGATATGCGGCATGCAGCCCGAAAATATCCGGAACGCTTCGCGCGGCTGTATAGGACTTCGCCAGCTCCAGATTGTTCTTCAAGCTGGCCTGGGCGAATTCCATAACCTTGAAGGTGACGCGCGCGGCGTCCACTCCGGCCTCTTCAAGCGCCGTGGTAAACCGGCGTGAGACCTGATCGAACAGCGCCATCGCCTTTTCCTGCCGGGCTTGGTTTTCGGCGATAGTCTGCCGGGCAACAGCCGCCAAATCGCTCGCGGCCGCCGAAATTGGTTCGCTCGGCAGCGGATCAACCGGCCCAGCTTCTTCCTCGGCAACCGTGTCGGCAATATCGTCGGGCTCATCCGTC
>CAWJHQ010000010.1:0-213533 GCA_963842775.1 uncultured Alphaproteobacteria bacterium
CCCACTTGTGGGCCCCGGGTGCCCAATCCAAGCTCCGAGCAAGCGGCCGGCACAGTGTTTATGGCGGTCTCCCAGGGCCTGCAAGCGAACTCAACGCCCCGCGGATGCGAGGCGCCCAGATAAAAGGCGGGCACCCGGGGCCCGCAAGCGGGCTAAGAGCCTCGCGGATGCGAGGCGTCCAAGCAAAAGGTCTTAATGTTTGAAGCCGATGGCGGGCGTGCCCCCGGGCTTGCCGAGCGAGACGGTCTCCAGAAGCCGCGCCATCCGCGCCGGGTCGCCGAGCAGCCCCAGCACTTCGCCCTGCCGCCGCACCTGGGCGAAATCGCCCGGCGTCAGATTGGCGGTCTGCAGCAACGCGGCCGGCGGATCATCGAAGCCGAAGAAGACCTTGAAGGCATGCGCCAGTCCGGCCCGGTCCAGATAGGCGAGGCGAATGTGGAAGGTGAAGCGGCGCAGCGAGGCGAGATCCAGCCGGTCCATCAGATTGGTGGTGCAGCAGACGGGCAGGGGGTGGCTTTCCATCCAGGTGAGCATTTCGTTCACCTGCGTCACCTCCCAGGAGCGCAGCGCCTCGCGGCGGTCGAACAGGAAGGATTCCGCCTCGTCGAAGATCAGCATGGAGCCGGTCTCGCGCGCCTCGTCGAAGGCGGCGGCGATGCGCTTCTCGGACTCGCCGACCAGAGCGCCGAGCAGGTCGGAGGCGCGCTTATGGATCACCTCCAGCCCGAGTTCCTTGGCCAGATGGCGCGCATAGGCCGATTTGCCGGTGCCCGGCGCGCCGGAGAGGCACAGCGAGAAATGCCGCGCTTGGCTCGCGACCAGCTTCTCGGTCAGCTCGGTGAGGTCCGGTTCGGCGGTGACGAGCTTCGGATCGAAATCCGGCAGTTGCGGCAGGTGCGGCGCGCCGCCGCCCGACACGGCGCGCATGATGCCCATCGCCGCCCGCTCCACCGCCCCGCTGCCCTGATTGGCGTAGCGCGCCGCCTTCAGCGCGCTTTCCAGAATGGCCGGGGTGGCGTCCACCCGCTCGGCGAGGCCGCGCAGATCCTCGGCGCTGAGCGCCAGGCCGACGCGCTCCGACAGCCGCTGCAGAATGCGCTCGCGCTGGCGGGCGGGCGGCTGCTTCAATTCGATGGCCAGCGTCATGCGCCGCAGGAGGGCCGGGTCGATCTCGTAGAGATTGTTGGAGGTCCACAGGATCGGCACCGGATTGGTTTCCAGGAGCCGGTTCAGATAGACCTTTGAGCCGCCGCGCTTCATCAGCTGCCAGGCGATATCTTCCATCTCGTCGAAGAGGATGGCGGTGTTCTTCGCGCTGCCGACCAGCTTCAGGGCGAAGACGAGATTGGAGAGGCGCGCGGCCCGGTCTTCCTCGCCGCCGGTGCGCGCATCGTCGCCCGAGCCGTAGAGCGTCAGCCCGGCGGCCTTGGCGGCGACGCGGGTCAATTCGGTCTTGCCGGAGCCGGGCGGGCCGTAAAGCAGGATGTTGACGCCGCGCGCGTTCTCGGCCGCCGCGCCTTTCAGCACGGCGATGATCAGATCGCGGTCGGCCGGGACGTGGTCGTAATCCTCGACCTCGATGGCGGCCTCCAGCGACTGGCCGAGAAACGCCTGCCGCATGATCTCGAAACTGTCGAAGGTCTGGTCGAGGCTGCCATTGACGCGCGGCGGCAGATCGTAGCGGCCGCGAAAGCCGCTGATCTCGTCGCCCTCTTCCTTGACGATCAGCAGCCCGGAGGCGGCCAGTTCGCCGGATGGGGAAACGAGCTGCTCGATGGCGCGGGAATTTTCGCCGGTCAGCACCGCCAGGCTGCGGGTGAGCGGCGCGATCGCCTCGGTGACGTGGTCGCAGAAGAATTGCAGCAGTTCGAAGCGGCTGTAGCAGGCGATCAGCGTCAGCACTTCGGCCGCTGCGTGCGGCAGGCGGAATTCGACGGTCAGCCGCGCGATGTTGCCCGTGATCGGCTCCGGAGAGGGGCTCTCCTGCGATGCCTGGTCCAGCATTGCGAAGACCTGATCGCGGTTGCTGCGATAGGTCCGTTCCAGCTCCGTCGCTTCGAAGGCGCCGGTGTAGATGTTGCCGACCGCTTTCGCCAGGCCCTTCGGCAAGGGGAGGGACAGCGCGTCGGCGCGCTCGTTCAGCCAATAGAGCACATAGCGCGTGGCGCGGAGGGGCAGGTCGCCGCGCTGCAGCACACGGCGGGCGTAACGCGCGACCAGACCTCGTTCAACATCCGTCAATGCGAACCCGGGAACATCGGAGTGCGCGGCGGCGTCCCGATGAACGCCGCCGCGGAGGAGTTTTTCGGGCAAGACGGCGGTCCGCCGTGGCCGGTCAGACAGCTTCCCGTGCCTTGAGGAGCTGCCGGTTGATGACGGTCTCGGCGATCTGAATGGAGTTCAGCGCCGCGCCCTTGCGCAGATTGTCCGAGACGACCCATAAGGACAGGCCGTTCTCGATGGTCTGGTCTTCGCGGATGCGCGAGACATAGGTGGCGTAATCGCCGACGCATTCGACGGGCGTGATGTAGCCGCCGTCTTCCCGCTTGTCGACGACGAGCACGCCGGGGGATTTCACGCAATATGTCGCGCGCTTCCTTGGCCGTGATCGGCTTTTCGAACTCGATGTTCACCGCTTCCGAATGACCGACGAACACCGGCACGCGGACGCAGGTCGCCGTGAGCTTGATCTTGGGATCGAGAATTTTCTTGGTCTCGACCATCATCTTCCATTCCTCGCGCGTCGACCCGTCATCCATGAAGGTGTCGATATGCGGGATGCAGTTGAAGGCGATCTGCTTGGTGAAGATCTCGACCTTCGGCTCGTCGGTGACGAAGATGCCGCGGGTCTGCGTCCACAGCTCGTCCATCGCCTCCTTGCCGGCGCCCGACACCGATTGATAGGTGGCGACGACGACGCGCTTGATGGTGGCCGCGTCATGCAAAGGCTTCAGCGCCACCACGAGCTGCGCGGTGGAGCAGTTCGGATTGGCGATGATGTTCTTCTTGCGGAAGCCCGCGACGGCATCGCCGTTCACTTCCGGCACGATCAGCGGAATGTCCATGTCGTAGCGCCAGGCCGAGGAATTATCGATGACCAGGCAGCCTTGCGCGGCAATGCGCGGCGACCACTCCTTGGAGATGGCGCCCCCGGCGGACATCAGTGCGATATCGCATTGGCTGAAATCGAACGTCGCGAGATCGCGGCATTTGAGCCGTTTGTCGCCGAACGATACCTCAAGGCCCTGCGAACGGCGGGAAGCGATGGCAAACACTTCCTTAGCCGGAAATTCGCGCTCGGAGAGGATATTCAGCATCTCACGGCCCACATTGCCCGTGGCGCCGATGACGGCGACGTTATAGCTCATCTCGATAGATCCTGCGTTATGGATGCAAGGGGTTGTACCTCTCATGGAGGGCAATGTCTATGACGGGTGCGATTTGCGCTGGGGCCCGATCCGTTTTGATGAATTGGAATCGAGATGTCTTAGGCGGGTTTACGGCACCTGCCGCGGCGGATCTTAGCGAACATGTCTGCGCCGGATCGAATTGCAGCGCATCGTCTGCACCAGGAGTTCAGACCGTCTTGCTAAGGTCGATTGCGGCAGTAAGTGGTCGACCTCGTGCATGTCGAGGGCTGGAGCATCCGGGCTCGAAAGTGCAGCAGGCAATTCCGTCTGGACTCAGCGTCGCCCTGGATAGCTACGTCCTGTCTGCGGGTCGAGCCCCAATGGATGGATTCGGTCCTCAGATCGCATCGGACCAGATGCGCGATTCAGTGTGCGCGACACCGAATCATAGGACTGTCTAGGGTGGCGCTCGGAACGCGGCCTATAATTCGACGAATTTCGGTAGCTCGAGGACTAGCGTTGCTGCCAATTGCCAGTGGAATTAAACGGTGGCACTTCATCCCATGCAGGTCCTAGTAAGCTTGATCGCTCGCCCACCGGGATACGCTGTTCATTTCAGCGCTCTCACATACGTCGAACATGACGATTGGCGACATCTAGTTGCGGCGATTGGCGCTGCGTTGCACTGAAAAACCCATACTGTGCCCGCTTCTACTGTATCTCGGCCAAAGCTGCTTTGACCACATGACACAAGATCATGGACTTAGGAGTTCCTGACGTGAAACTCGCCCTTCGCCGAAACCCTGATAACACCTGCTTTGCAGCAGTCCGGCAATGCAGCAATGCGACCAGGCCTTTTGCTATCTCTGCGATCTTCCAACCATTAAGGCTGCTGGACATCAACGAAGCTGAGTGTATAACGGGCTAAATAATAGATAAAATACGCAACCATTCGATTGGAGGGTACAATAATGTTTTCGACGTTTGATGTCGTAATGATTGCAATTCCGTTTTTTGCTCTGTGACTACCAAATAGATTATTGTACTTCGGACCATCGATTTGAGCGTCTGTGATTGCGATCAAGAATGGATGGTACCCCGAACTTCCGTTCTTATTTTTCAATGCTGTCCATAAAATCTGAAGACAATACTTCTATTGAATAGACGTGTTTTCATCGGTACAGCGATGTTTTCAGAAGCGAAGCTAAATATAAACTCGTTTTGCTCAGAGTTTGATAGAGTAATAGCGCCGGTTATATCGCGAATTTGTAAATCTGATAAAGGAATAATTTCTATCGGAAGCTTAGCCAATTTTTCCCCCATGATTGATTCTATTTTGTAGGTAGCTGCGTTAAATCTAGATCTACGTCTAGATATAAATGGCGTCGGACTATTTTATCGCGTAATAATTCCAGCGCTATGCGCGAATTAGCATCTATCGATGAAAGTAATGCATGACTCTGCCTATACCGCTTTTTATTCTTGAATGATTCTGAAATCCATTCGAGTTCAATTGGGCGCGTTTTGCTGAAAAATCCCTTAAATCGCCTCCTTCAGATAAAACTTCGCGATCAGCGGCAGCAGCAGCGACAGGCCGAGAAACCGCGCCAGCTGATGCGTCGCCACGAAGGCCGGGTCGAGCCCGAGCACGAAGGCGAGGATGGTCATGGCCTCGATGCCGCCGGGCGCGAAGGCCACGACCACCTGGCCGAGCGGCAGATGCAGCCCCCAGGCCACGATGAACGCGCCGAGGCAGGAGATGAACACCGCGATGAGGAACGCGCCCAGGGACGGCGCCAGGGCTTTCCGCAGGAAATTCAGATCGGTGCCGTAAAAGCGCAGGCCGATGAAGCAGCCGAGCACGATCTGGCACGGGATCAGGACGACCGGCGGGATCTGGCCCGGCAGCCCCGCGGACAAATGCAGCACGGCCGCCGCGATCATGCCGCCGAACAGCATCCCCGCGGGGAATTTGCGCCATTCGAGCATTGCGCCGATCACGCCGCCGAGCAGCAATTCAACCAGGAAGCCCAGCATCGGGCTGATCTCCGGCGGCGGCAGCTTGGGCGGCGGCATCGACAGGGTGACCAGCGTCGGCAGAACCGCAAGGATCGCGACCAGACGCAGCATCTGCGCCATCACCACCAGCCGCGTGTCGGCCTTTGTGCGCAGCGATAGGGCGATCACATAGGACAGCGCGCCGGGAACGGAGGCGAAAAACGCCGTCGCGCGGCTCCATTTTCCGAGGATGACGAGAAACGCCGCCGATCCCGGCGATGACGAGGAGGATGGTGATGCCCAGACCGACAAGGCTGAGCGGCCATTTGATCATCGCGCTGAAGATGTCGGGCGTGAAGCCGGAGCCGATGGAAATCCCCAGCATGATCCACACCAGCTGGCGGACCGACTCGGGAAGAAACAGCGGCGCCTGCGCCAGCGCCAGCACGGCGACGGCGAGCATGCTGCCGCTCAGCCATGGCGCGGGCATATGGACGGCATGAAAGAAAAGCGCGCCCGCGATGCCCGCGCCAAGCGTCAATCCCGCTTCCCGGAACTGCTTGGCCGAAAGCACGGCGTCACCTTTGCGGCGGCGGTATGCGCGATAGGCGACACGGTATCTGCGTATGGCGCGGCGCATGCTGGCCGCTATGGGCGAAAGCTCAAGCGTGGCCGTTGCCCTCGATGAGCCGCGCGCAGAGCCAGAACTCGCCCTGGACGATGCAGCCGGGGCGAAGCTCCTCATGCACCTGGCCCATATCCGCGACGAGGTCGATCGTGCCGCCGAGGGTTTTGACCAGCGCCGCGTGAAAGCTCTGCCCGGTGACGCTGTTGCGGCGCATCTCCGCGGCGAGCACGCGCGCGGTAAAGAAGGCGCGCGAGGGCGCATTGAATTCCTTCTCGCTGGGGTCGTGGAACACGGCCTGTCCGCCGGCCTCGGCGGCGCTGGAGAACAGGCCGCTGGCGAAGAACGATTCCGGCGAGAACGGCACTTTTTCGCCGATCTGCGCGTCGGCGAATTCGCGCTCGCTGGAGAAGATGGCGAGATCATGCGGAAAGGCGGCGATCTGCGCCTTGGCGAGGAACGGCGTCACGCGGTTGGCCCATAGCGCGTAGTCGACCACGTCGAGCAGCGCCACCGTGGCGCATTGATGCGGGCGCGGACCCGGCTCGATCTCGACGAAGGCGGCGCCCTCGAAGGCGTTGTCGCTCGGCCGCTGGCGCTTCTTCATGACGCGCACCGGCATGCGGCCCTTGCCGTGGAAGAACGGCGTGACGCCGACAATGCCGAGTTTCTCATCGGCCTGGCCGCTTTGCTTGGCCAGATGCACCCACAGCTCGGAGCCGCCGTCGGATTGCCAGCGGTAATAATAGCCGGGCCCGCAGGGCTGGGAATAGGCGCCTGTGTCGGGCAGCTTGCGCACCAATTCCGCCAGCTCTTCCGCCGAGCCGGCATTGAACCCGATGACGCTGAAATGGTCGGTCATCGCCCGCTTGCCTCTCTCTACACTGAACGCCGCGCTTACATCTTGGCCGCAAAAAATCGGGGCGCGCGGAAGCCAGCCCCGCATAGCCCCGGCCCTTCGCTAAGCCGCGAGCGCCTCGAGCTCGCCGATGATCGCCTGGCCCATTTCGCCGGTCGAAACCTTGCGCATGCCCTCTTGCATGATGTCGCCGGTCCTGAAGCCCTTTTCCAAGACCTTGGCGATGGCCTTCTCCACCATGTCGGCTTCGGCGCCCATGTCGAAGGAGTAGCGCAGCGCCATGGCGAAGCTGGCCATGGTCGCGATCGGGTTGGCGGCGCCCTGGCCGGCGATGTCGGGCGCGGTGCCATGCACCGGCTCGTAGAGGGCCGGGCGCTTGCCGGAGGCGTCGGGCGCGCCGAGCGAGGCGGAGGGCAGCATGCCCAGCGACCCGGTGAGCATCGCCGCCTCGTCGGAGAGCATGTCGCCGAACAGATTGTCGGTGACGATGACGTCGAACTGTTTCGGGTTGCGCACGAGCTGCATGGCGCAATTGTCCGCCAGAATATGCGTCAGTTCCACGTCGGGATACTCCTTAGCGTGGAGCTGCGTAACCGTCTGATGCCAAAGCACGCCGGAGCGCATCACATTGCGCTTCTCCGAGGAGGCGACCTTGTTGCGGCGCTTGCGCGCCAGCTCGAAAGCGACCCGCGCGATGCGTTCGATTTCGCCCGTCGTGTAGACCTGCGTGTCGACCGCGCGCCGCTGGCCGTTCTCCAGCGTGACGATTTCCTTCGGCTCGCCGAAATAGACGCCGCCGGTCAGCTCGCGCACGATCATCAGGTCGAGGCCCTCGACATGCTCGCGCTTCAGGCTCGATGCGTCGGCGAGCGCGGGATAGCAGATGGCGGGGCGCAGATTGGCGAAGAGCTGCATGTCCTTGCGCAGGCGCAGCAGTCCGGCTTCCGGCCGCACATCATACGGCACATGGTCCCATTTCGGCCCGCCGACCGCGCCGAGCATCACCGCGTCGGCCCGCATGGCCTTGGCCATGGTGGCGTCGGTAATGGCCGCGCCATGCACATCGTAGGCGCATCCGCCGACAAGGTCGGTCTCGGTGTTGAACCGCGCCTTGCCATGGCTGTTGAGCCAGGAAATCAGGCGCTCGACCTCAGCCATAACTTCCGGGCCGATGCCGTCGCCCGGCAGAAGCAGGAGATTGTATGTGGGCATTGAATACTCTTAAGAACCTGCGGGGGCATCATTGCCGCCCCGCGACCAACACGCGCGTCAATCGTGCTAATCGGAAACCGGCCAACGGGCAAGGCGCAAGGGCCGTTTTATGGAAACCCGTCGCGAAACTGTGATCTCTCTACACAGGATTTTCAGCCGTGGTGGTGCGCGGTGAGACCGGCCTTTTCGCCCATCTCCCGGCAGCTTTGCGCGCATGTCCGGCAGATCTCGGCGCATTTCTTCATTTCCGCGTCGTCCATCGCGTCGCAGGACTTGGCGCATGCCTCGCAGACGGCGGCGCAGGCAGCGCATATCAGCGCATGAAGCTGCGAGTTGCGCGTCATGAAATCGGCGCTGGTCTGGCACATCTGGATGCAGTCCATCATCAGCCGCACATGGCCGGGCTCGACATGATGACCGCCCTGCTCGATGCAGTAGTTGAAGAGCGTGGACTGGCAGGTGTCGCGGCAGGACCAGCATTGTTCGATGCAGTGATGCAGCGCGGGGTCGGTGTGGTGATGCATGGTGGCCTCCGAGGGATTGGTGGCTTAACCGCAGCATGCGCCGAAGGTTCCGGCGCCTGGGTCGTTAGCGGCAGCGGCAGACTTCGAAATGCCCGAAATGGATGAATATGTCCTTCACATCCGATGAGGAACCGGAGGGGATATTATGACTATATTTCGTGCGCCGATAGTCGCGAAGCTGCCGCGAGCTATTCGCGTTGCTGACAATGCTGATTTTAGCAGCAACTTGGCTCTTCACCTGCCTCGATCCATTCATGCGGCGGAAGAAACCGCGCCGCCCGCCGATCTGCTGCAATTGCAAAAGGAGCTGGTCGCCACGCTGGACACACGGCTCAAGAGAATGAGAGCGGAACGCAGGGTTGGGCAGCGGACAGATCTGGAAATCACCCTCGCCATGGAAGACTATTACATGGAATTGGAGACAGCCTGCGTAATGGAAGCGCAGGCGGCAGCCACGAAAACGGCAAAAGACGCACAGATTCTGCAGATTAGAATCGAAGCCGCGTCCGCAGCTTCAGAGCTGTTCAGCGCATATGCCGCAAGCCTGGAAGACCGTTACACCGTCGGAGAGATTACGGGGGCGGATGTAGCCACCGGCAAGGCCGCGGCTTTGAAAGCCCGGATCAGGCTGGCGATGCTCAAGAAGCAGCTGCCCGCCAAGGCCGGCAAGCCCGCTCGCCCCTGCGAGATCGCCGCACAGGCGGAGGCGTCCAAGCAGCCGGAGTGATCAGGCCCAGGGGCGGTTCGTCCGCGCCTTCGCCTCGTAATCCGTGATGCTGTCCTGCTTGATCAGGGTCATGCCGATATCGTCGAGACCTTCCAGCAGGCATTTCTTGCGGAACGGGTCGATCTCGAAATGGATGACGCCGCCGTCGGGGCCGCGGATTTCCTGGCGCTCCAGATCGATGGTGAGCGTCGCGTTCGCCCCGCGCTCGGCGTCGTCGAACAGCTTGTCCATCTCCGATTGCGGCAGCGCGATCGGCAGGATGCCGTTCTTGAAGCAATTATTGTAGAAGATGTCGGCGAAGCTGGTCGCGATCACGCATTTGATGCCGAAATCGAGCAGCGCCCAGGGCGCGTGCTCGCGCGAGGAGCCGCAGCCGAAATTGGGGCCGGCGACGAGGATCTTGGCGTTCCGATAGGCCGGCTTGTTCAGCACGAAATCGGGATTCTCGCGGCCCTCCGCGTCAAAACGCATTTCATGGAACAGATTGGCGCCGAGCCCCGTGCGCTTGATCGTCTTCAGAAATTGCTTGGGGATGATCATGTCGGTGTCGATGTTGATCATCGGCAAGGGAGCGGGGACGCCGGTCAGTTCGTCGAATTTGTCCATGGATGCACCGTAAGGCTTGAGCTTACCGCTCTATCTAGCTGAATTTGCGCGTCCCGCAAGCCCGTTGAAGGCGCAGGGGCGCTGCGGAAGCCGCCTCAGGCGGGCAGCTCCTTGGCCGTGATGGTGAATGCCATCTGGTCCGTCTCGCGCGGATCGAGCATCGCATCGCCCGTCCGCGCCAGCGGATATTTCAGCGCGGGCACCGGCGAGGCGCCCGACTCCGGCAAGGTCAGGCCGTTCGCCATGTTGTAGGCGACCCAATTGCCTTCCCAGCCGCCGAACAACGTCACCCGCGCGGCGACGATCTTGGCGTCGGTCAGCATGAGATTGCCGGGCGGCTCCGCGCGCATTGCGCGGCGCACATCGGCGGGGTCGACCGGCACCCAGCCATAACCCTCCAGCCAGACTTCCGCGCGGCAATGCTCCGCCTCGCCAAGGTTTTCCGGCGTGGCGCCCAGGCTTTGATAGCCGAATTGGGATGGCGCGATGCGAAGCCCGTGGATGGTCCGGGCGGGCAGGCCTGAGGCGCGCGCCAGACCGACATAGAGCGTGTTCAGGCGATCGCAGGGGCCGGGCCGCGCCTTGCCCGCGCCGCCTAGCACGCCGCCGGCGACGTATCCGTCGGACACCGCGCAGTCCTCCGTCTCGACGATCCATTCATAGATCGCCTTGGCCTTGCCGAGATCCGTCTTGGCCTTCTCGGTGATCCGCGCGGCGATCTCCGCAAGCGAGGCGTCCTCACGCGCCGGAGCGGTGTATTGCTTCACGTCCGCTTCGGTGAGCGGCTTGATCTTGCGCGGCCTGGTGAAATCCGTCAGGCGGTCGCGGGTTCCGGCGTGGCTGTTCACCGTGCCGAAAGGAGCAGCTTCGGTGTCCGGCCATTCGAAATAGACCATTTCGGTGCCGGTCGCCTCGTCGCGCTCCAGCCGCGCCACCTTGGCATTGGTCTTCCAGTCGCAGCCCTGCGGGGTGGACCATTCCTCCTCGATGACGGAGGGCACGGGAATCCAGGCTTGCGTCCGGCCTTTCGGCTTGCCGACCGCGACATGGGTGATGATCTCGAATTTGCGCCACGGTCCCGGTTCGGGGATGAACCGCTCCTGCGCGCGGACGCGGCCCGGCAGCACGGCCAGGGCGGCCAAAGCTCCGCCGGCTTTCAGAAAGTCACGCCTGTCCCCGGCCATAGCCTGTCCTCGCACCGCCCGGCGCGGTATTCGCGGGCATTATAATGCGGGGTGCTGGCTGTCGCTGGGATGAACGGGATGGCGGCCAAGCGGCGTTTTGCTGGATTTGTGGCAAATATCCAACATCTTTCGATGCGGTAATGTTTCGAAATGCGCGCCGATGAGGCCCGGCTGGGAGCAATTGAGGCGCTCCAACATATCTTTTTATAGGAAATTGCCGCTATCATTCGGTAAGGACCGACCTCTTGGAGCCATATCATGGCCGACTTGATTCCAATCGACGAGAAGACCTTTGTGAGCGGGCAAATACAGCCCGAGGATTTCGAGGAGATCGCGGCGGAAGGCGTCAGGCTGATCGTCATCAACCGGCCGGACGGCGAGGCTCCCTTCGGCCAGCCGACCGCGAAGGAATTGGAAGCGGAGGCCGCCCGGCATGGCATCGCGGTTCTCAATCTGCCTTTCACCGCGCCGACCCTGACGCCCGAGCATGTCGCGATTTTCGCCGAAGCCCTGAGCAACGCGGATGGCAAGATCCTCGCCTTCTGCCGCACGGGAAACCGGTCGTCGATGCTGTGGGCGGCGGCGAACATCGCGCTTGGCGCGCCGCTCAGCGCGGTGATCGAGCAGGCGGCCGAGGCCGGCTACGATCTGAAGCCCGCCGCCCATTTCATCCGTGATCTGGGCAATTCGGCGGTGATCGAATAGCGTCACTTGTTTTGGGATCGTTCGGGAGGCGGTATCACCTCGCCGTCTTCTTTTACAAACGATCCGATCATCGGATTGGGCAGAATCTCGAGAACGACCTCCGACGGCCTGCACAGACGCACCCCTTTCGGTGCAACGACGATCGGCCGGTTGATGAGGATGGGATGCGCCAGCATGAGATCGATCAGCTCGTCATCCGTCCACCTGTCATCCGCCAGGCCGAGCTCGTCATAAGGGGTGCCCTTCTGGCGCAGCAGCGCCCGTGGCGTGGTCCCCATGGCTGAAATAAGCTGGGTCAGTCGCTCTCGCGTCGGCGGCGTCTTGAGATATTCGATGATCTCCGGCTCCTCGCCGCTTTGCCGGATCATGGCGAGCGTATTGCGCGACGTGCCGCAGTCAGGATTGTGATAGATGGTGATCGTCATGTGTCACTCCGCGGGCTGGGGCTCACCGCGCGCAACGGTCTCTCCGGACCCGGTGAGAACACGGCAAATGTAAAGCGCGCAAGCTGCGCCGAGCAACTGCGCCACTATGAAAGCAGGCGCATCGGCAAGCCTGATGCCGGCGAAGGTGTCGGAAAAGGCTCGCGCCAGCGTCACCGCCGGGTTGGCGAAAGATGTGGATGCCGTGAACCAATAGGCGGCGGTGATGTAGAGGCCGACAACGGCTGGAATGGCAGGCGGATTGGCGCGGCGTGTCAGCAGGATCGCAGCGATCAGGCCGAAGGTGGCGACCCATTCCGAAAACCATTGCGAGGGGCCCGACCGCAATTTTTCGGACAGCTGAAACACCGGCTCGTCGAACATCAGATGCGCCGCCAGCATTCCGGCGAGGGCTCCCGCACATTGAACGCCCATGGTCGCCAGGGCAGCGCCAACGGACATCTCGCGCTTGAGCAGGAACACCCCGGTGACCGCCGGGTTGAAATGCGCGCCGGAGATCGGCCCCAGCATGGAAATGAGCACGAACAGGATCGCTCCCGTCGGCAACGTATTGCAGAGCAGCGCCAGGGCAAGATTCCCGCCCGCCAGGCGCTCGGCCATGATGCCGGAGCCGATGACCGTGGCGAGCAGGAATGCCGTGCCAAGACTTTCTGCAAGCAGCCGCTGTGACAAACCAGTGTGCATCTCTTCACGCTTTTGCGACGGGCTTGGTCTTGCCGATCTCATCCAGCTGTTTCTGTAAGGCCAACCGGTCGAGCGATGTGGTCGGCAGTGACACGAAGATGTCGATACGATGATGGAGCATTCGGTAACTGTCAGCGAAGGCAAGCCGCTTCTCGGCCTCATTCCCCTCCGCGACGCTTGGATCTGGCACGCCCCAATGCGCCGTCATGGGCTGTCCCGGCCAGATCGGACAGACTTCGTCGGCGGCGTTGTCACAGACCGTGAACACGAAGTCCATTTTCGGCGCATCGCGCGATGCAAACTCGTCCCAGGATTTTGAGCGAAGTCCGCTTACGTCGTAATTCTGGTTTCGCAAAAGATCGAGCGAATAGGGGTGGACGCTGCCTCGAGGCGTGCTTCCAGCGCTGAAGCCACGAAACTTGCCGCGTCCCAAGCGATTGAGGATGCACTCTGCGATCACCGACCGCGCCGAGTTGTGGGTGCACAGGAACAGGACGTTGAACATATCGCCGGACATCGGCATCTCCTCATGCGCGCTGAGCCGGAGAACAACATGCGGCATTGGAGGATGACGTTACAGCCGGCGTGGCTTGGGGTTCACAGCAGGCTGCGCCACTTAACTCCTCGATGGCAGCGCTCTGGCCGTAAACCGTGCTTTCGCCATGCGTATAGAAGGTTTCCCAGATCACGCCTTGCGGATCGGCGACCCACTGCTTTTCCGAGCGCGCATAGCAGCAGGTGGTATTTTCCTCGTTGAGGGTCGGCCGGTTTGCTTTGGCGAGGCGCTCGAAAATCACCCCAAGCTCGGTTTCGGTCCTCGGCCTGGATGCCCAGATGCTCGATACCGCTCGCCCGGCCGCGCGCCGATATGGCGAAGTTGACGCGCGGGTCTTCGAGCATCCATTTCGCGTAATCGGGTTTCGTGACCGTTGGTCCGGCGGCGAACAGCGCCGAATAGAAGCGCGTGCTCTCTTCCAGGTCGTTCACGGACACATGAATGTGCAGCCTCTTCATACGCGGCTCCTCCTTTTCGAGACAGGGGCGATG
This sequence comes from uncultured Alphaproteobacteria bacterium, assembly GCA_963842775.1. Lineage (GTDB taxonomy): Bacteria > Pseudomonadota > Alphaproteobacteria > Rhizobiales > Rhodomicrobiaceae > R-RK-3. The sequence continues at coordinate 13,965 of CAWJHQ010000010.1, forward strand.
GTGACGTCTTCGGAATTGCAGACCGGCGCACAGCTCCGGGTTTTGCCGCAGCAATTTTCGGTGAGATAGGCGACGAGCGAATTCATCGACGAAAAATCGGCGGCGTAGATGAGCAGCCGGCTTTCCCGCTGCTGCGTCACAAGACCGGCCCTGACCAGAGCCTGAGTATGGAAGGTGAGCGACGATGGCGGAATGTCGAGCTTGCCCGCGATCACGCCCGCAGACAGCCCGTCCGGCCCTGCCTCGACAAGCAGGCGGTAGATTGCCAGCCGATGTTCATGACCCAGAGCGGAAAAGGCCGCGACGGCTTCGGGGTGCTTCATCACCACTCCCTTCTCGATAGCCGTCACAGCTTAGTGCGGGTTCGTCACAATGACAATACTAGAATTGTCGTACGATTGGAATTGTTTGGTCCCCAATGTGGAGCGCATCGGCGTAGAACTGAAGTGGGCCGGAACCGGACCATGCCGTCGGCAGACTCTCCGGCAGCATGAGCGGTTCCGGCCACGAAAGCCGAATGGTGAGGCCGATGCGCGGGAGGTTGATCGCATCGGCCCCGCACATCAGTCCGGAATTTCCGGCTCAACGAGCATGCCAAGCTGGATCAGCGACTGTTGCCAGCCCAGATAGCAGGCCTCCACGGGAATAACCGCCGGCAGGCCCGTCTGCTCTATGTGCACCTCGGTTCCGACGGAGACCTGCTTCAACTCGACAGTCACACGGATTTCGCCCGGCAGATTCGGGTCATCGAAGCGGTCGGTGTATCGGATGCGCTCGTGAGGAACGAGCTCCAGATATTCGCCGCCGAACGACATGCTTTTGCCGGTGGTGAAGTTCGTGAACGACATCTTGAATGTGCCGCCAACCTTCGCATCCGCGTGATGGACTTTGCCGGTGAAGCCGTTGGGCGGAAGCCATCTGGCCATGGCGTCGGGATCGATGAACGCCCGATAGACCTTTTCCGGCTTGGCCGCCAATACCCGGTGCAATCGAACGGTGTTCGTCGCGCCGGCGTTCGGTTTAGGAGGGTTTTTCTTGGCCATGATCGTCTCCGTCTTGTTAATTCACTCTGGGGAGGCATGCTCCTACCCTAAAGACGTTTGGGCGACGCGCCGGCCGACAGGCGGTCGACAATTTTTTTGCCAGGCCGGCGGCGCTGGCCGTCATTCCCGGCTGGCCAGGCATGGATCAAGCACGATTTGTTCCGGGTCCAACTGCCGGAATCCTCCGGCGAAGGTGACGACGTCACCACGGCCCATGCCATTTGTGCTGTAGGTGACGCATATGATTTTAGGATTTGGCTCCTGGCACATGATCAGATAGGCAAGCGCCCCGTCAGCGGATACGCGCGATAACTTGCCCCTGGCAGCAAGATTGAACCGGACCTCGGTGTTCGGCGCTTTGCTTGCCCAGCCTCGGACATCCTCGCATGAGGCCGTCAAATCCGGAAAATCCTCTCCGTAACTGAAAGGCGTATTCTTCAACGACTCTTCGCCGCTGGACGGCCCGCTGACCAGGATCAACGCCGCGCTCGCCGCAAGCGCAGAAAGTTGGATTGCTTTGGAGATAGAGGAGCGATGCATCGGGATGTTCTTCGGTTGAATGTGGAAGGCGCTCGGCGGACGGCCGATCTGGGGTCGAGCGTCCGGAGGTTATATCGACGCTTTCAGGCGCTAACAGGACCTAGTGGTACGAATCTAACAATTCGCACCACTAGGTTTTTTATTGATGGATCGAATTAACCTGACATTTGAATAGGTTGGCCCTTGCCTGAGTTCGCGCGACCGGGACTTAAATGTCAGGTTTGATCCACTAGAGAAGACCTCCGCTTATTTGCAGTATCTCGTCGACCGTGGCACGCACTGGTTTCCTCGTGTCAATTTCCCGATCGGCCGATTTCCTCAGCAGCGGCTCAACCGCCAGTATGAGATCCACGACCTTTCGCCGCTCTTGCGCGGCATGCCCGTACCCGCCGGGGGAGCGGGTCTCGAGACGCTCGACGATGGTTTCGACAGGAGCGGAGAGCAGGATGATGCAATCGATCAAAGGGAAAAGTCGACCCATGTTCTCGGCGCACCCGCTGATGAACAACGTCCCCTCTTCCGAGCCGGAAAGGAGGTCGCGGACGCGGTTCTCCCGCCACACCCAATCTTTCCCTTGAACCGGCGTCAGACCATCTGACGGGGCGGCATCGATCCATTCAGACCATTCGGGCGTATCGAGGTCGTGAGCCGGATAGCCCCGGGACGCCAATTCCTGGATCACCGCGCTTTTTCCGGTTCCGGACATGCCTGTAATCAAAACGCGCTTCATATCTCTCCGCTTGATGCCGACGCGTTAGCCGCGGCCGAGTGCGAAATGCTAGCAGAAACACGTCAGGCGTGGCGGCCCCCCGCCACACCCAGAATCACGCCTGCCCGCGCAGCCTAAAGCGGCGCGGTCGTCTGCATCTCGCCGGTCATCTGCCGCCCTACCATCTGCGCGCGAACCACATAGCGCATATCGCCCTGCGTCGCCGCGTCGAGCGGCCAGCAGGTGGAAAGCACCAGCCAATGCCCCTCCTCATGCGCGTCGATGCCGGATGCGTCCCACGGCACGATTTGCGCGTCGGCGATACGGAACCAGAAGATGGTACCGTCGTCGCGCGTGACGCGGATCTGGTCGCCGGGACGGACATCGCGCAGGAAGCTGAAATGCGTGTCGCGATGCGCGGCGATCACCGAGGAACCGGCCTCGCCCGGGGCGGGGGTGCCGTCCAGAAGGCCGGGGCCGAAGGCGAGCGCCTGACCGCTGCCGCCCTTCAGCACGATGGCGCTGGCGCCGAGCCGGGGGACTTCGATCCGGGCGACGGGCCAGGTGTCGGCCCAGGACCATGGCTTTGACCGGTTCGCCGGCCGCAAGGCTGAGATCGAAGGCGCGTTCGAGGAGAATCTGCGCCACCACCGCCTTTGCGTGGATGGTGGCGCCCTTGGCTATGAAGGCGACGCCGAGCAGCGCCGAAAAGGCGGCAGCCGCCATCGCCAATCGCGATGCCGGCCGCCGTCCACGCATGAATTTCGCCGTTTCGGTGAGCATCCCCACTTACTCCCAGCCCCGCTTTTCCCGCCGCCATGCCAGCACAACCAGCCATAGGTTGGCAATAAGCAGTAGTGCACCGATGCCGATATAGGCGCGGGCATCGGTCGCCGTCCTGGGCAGTGCAACGCTTGCGACGGGTTGCTTGGCGCTGAGATTCACGGCCCCTGGCTTTTGCGTTACGGCGATTTTCTCGATATAGCCGGCGTCCAGCTTCAGCACCTCACCCTCAGGGGTGATGGGCGCATTGCCGCCTTCCGCCCGCTGACCGGCTTCGCCCGCCGGACCGCCGAAGACCTTGTCGAAATCCCAGCCGGCCGGCAGGTTGAGCGGCAGGTCGGCGCGGGAAAGACGGGCGTCGGCCGGACGGCTCGGCGTCTTGTCGACCGCCACGAGGCTCGTGCGGCGGCTGATCAGGCTATGCTCGAGCGCCAGGTCGAGCACGCGCAGGTCCGCCGTGCTCTGGCTGATGTGGCCGAGCGTGACGCCGACCTCGGCGTCGTCGATCTTGGCGCGCGCCCAGAGCTTGGACAGGCCCTTGCCTTCCGCCGCTTCTTTCAGCGGCAGCTTGGCGATCCAGGGCTGGTCGCCGATCATGCCGCTGATCTGCATGGTGCCGGAAAAAGCGGTCAGCTTTGCGGCGATCTTCAGCGCTTCGCCGGCATAGAGGTCAGGCAGCACTTTCGGGGTCACGTCGACGCCGCTCTCGGAGAACTGCACCTTCACATCGGTGACGGCGGGGCGCTCCAGCTTGCCGAACAGCCCGCGCATGCGCTCCTCGACCTGCTCGCCGCTGCCGATATGCACGACGCTGCCCCGGCCGAGTTCGGCGGCCCGGCTCATCAGATGCGAATTGGGCGCCGAGCCGATGCCGACCATGAACACGCGCGAGCGCCCGAGGCCGGCGGCGATGGTCTCGAAAAGCTGCTGCTCATTGCCGATGGCGCCGTCGGTGAGGAACACGACCTGCCGCAGCATGTCGCTGTTTCCGGCGCCCTGGTCCACCAGCGCCGCCCGCATCGCCGGAACCATCTCCGTGCCGCCGCTCGCCTCCAGCCGCGACACGAATGTGTGCGCCTGGCCGAGATGCTCCATATCCGCCGGAACCGCCGTGGGGAACAGCAATTCCATCGTGTCGTCGAAGCGCACGACGTTGAAGCGGTCGGCGGGATTGAGACGCTTCAGCGCGTAGAGAAGGCTGGCCTTGGCCTGCACGATCGAGGTGCCGCCCATCGAACCGGAATTGTCGATGACGAAGATGATTTCGCGGGCGCGCGGTTTTTGCGGCTCCAGTGCCGGAGGCGTGACGAAGGCGAGCAGATAGTCGGCATCGCCCAGGCGCTCATGGAAGAGACCGGCGGCCGGCGTATTGCCGGATTTCGCGGCCCAGGTGAGTTCGAAATCCTTGTCGGCGGGCACGGCGCCTTCGATCTTGATGATGCGCGTGTCGTCGTCCACGGTTTCGGTCTTTACCGTGTGATGGTGGCTCTTCACTTCGCCGAGCGGGAAGCCCGCCTGCAGGCGCACGGCCAGCGTCACGGGATTGACGGGCGCACTGACGCGCGGGTCGAGGACGGGCGGCTCGATGCGGTCGCGGTCGGCGACGGGATCGCTCGCCTGGCCCCAGCCGCCGCCATTGAAGTCGACGGTCTGCACCACGGGCTTGGGATTATAGCGCGGCGCGACGACCAGCGGCACGCGCAGCGAGAACTGATTGCCCGATTGCGGCACGGTCTGCTGATATTCGAGCTGCACGACGACGGTCTCGCCGGGGCCGATATTGGCGATCGAATTGGTGAAGATGTTCGCCCGCTCCTGTTCCATCAGCGCGGTCTTCTTGCCCTCGGCCTTGGCCTGCTCGAAAATCTGCTTGGCCTGTTGGCGCTCCTTGATCTCGCCGACGATGACCCGGTTGCCGATGACCATCTTCAGCGTATCCACGCCGGCATTCTCCGGCAGCGGAAACACATAGACGCCCTCGATCCAGCCATCGGTCGGATTGTAGAAATGCTGGGTGACGCGGCCGCGCGCCGTCGGCCCGGAGACGGTGATGTCGATGTCGGTGCCGACCAGCGGCGCCTGGACGTAGCGGTCCTCCTCGACCGCCTTGAACAGCAGCGTGCCGGAGCGGGCGTCGCCCGGCCGCACATAATTCCAATCGGCGCGTGCGTTCCCCAGCGCCGAGAGCGTTATTATGACAAACGCAAGCATAAGGAAGCTAAAGCGTATCAGAATGGAACGGTACATGAGATCAACGGCCGGTCTAGCCGGCGCATTTACAATTTTTGGTTGCATATGTATTTCGGGATATTGTAGGGACATCGGGGGACCTCTTCATCGTCGCCGTCAGAAGGGGGAGCTGACATTGAAAGCTATTCTGACTGAGACGATGCATTCGAGCGTCTAGTTCAAGATAGTTCGGCACCTAACCGCCGCGAACCGTAAGGAAGCGCTTGCGTCCGCCCTATGTTTACGGATATGTGCGGTTCGTTACGGGTTTGGGCGGAGTGGGAATGGACGTGTCGCGCCGTTTGGAGCAGTCGCTGGCGACGGATGAAAGCCGCCTGGCGGCCGGGTTGATCGCCGAAGAGTTGGCCCGCCGCCGCATGACCCGGCAGCAGCTTGCGGCCATCGCGAAAATCAGCCTTTCGACCCTGGAAAAGGCGCTGTCCGGACGCCGGCCCTTCACGCTGGCGACGCTGGTGCGCCTCGAGGAGGCGCTGACCGTCAGCCTGCGCCAGCGCAATTCCGTCGCCGTCAACGACGTCCCGCCGGGCCTCGCGCCCGATGGCCTCGGCTCCTATTCGCGCCCCGCCGTCGCCTGGATGGAGGGCGATTATGTGACGCTCAGGCCGTCCTTCAGCGAGCCGGAGGCGATCTACGCCTATCTCACCCAGATCCGCTGGGATCAGGTGGCCTCAAATCTCGTATTCAGCGAGTCCGAACGCATCGACGCCGAATATACGCAAGGCGGCGCGGTCTCGGCCCCGCACCAATCCGGGCACATCTATCTCGTCACCAACAAGCATGGGCAATACCGGCTGATCATCGTCTCGCGCCCGACGATCCGGGGCGAGCTGCACGGCATTCTGACGACGCTGCAAGTGGGACGCGGCGCGCAGCTTACGCCGGTCGCCACACCCATCGTGCTGGTGCCGTTCAAGACGGTGACATCGGCCGAATTCGGCCGCATCAAGCATGGTCATGCCTGCTACGCGCCCTACCGGCAATTGCTGAAGCGCACCGTCGAGGCGCCGTTCGCGCTGTTTCTGACCGGGAATTGAGCGAGGCGATCGGCATTGCGATCGCGCCGAAGCGTCGCGGTCAGTCCGTGACTGCAATCTTTCCGGCGGCCGCGGTGACGATGTCGATCCGCTCCGTCACCATGGTGCCGGTGCCCCAGGGCGTCGGGATCGCCACCGAATAGGGGATCAGCATGTCGGACCCCGGAATGCGGCGCAGCACCACCTCGGCGTCGCGATTCGACGCATAAGACTTCGTATCGTCATTGTCGCGGTGGCCGGCGACCGGTTCGTACATGATCCGGCACACATGGGCGGTCTCGGCGGGGCCATTGCCGGAGGCCGGCGACAGCTTCATGGTGCGCTTCGGCGTGAGCACGACATCGTAACGCTGCTTGCCATCGAAGATACCGACGCGGCGATCGCATGGCGGGCGATTGTCGGCTTTCGTCAGCATCAGGATCGCCGACATGGGATCGAGCGCCCCGACCTTATCCGACGGTTTCAGCGGCACCATATCGGACTTGATGCGCGGCGGCGGCTTGATGGCGATCTCGGTCGCGGCGCGGTCCTTGAACCCGACGCGGGTGGCGCCCTTTTTCTTGTTCTGCTTCCAATCGAAGGCAAAGGACGCGGGCACGGGAGCGCCGCCCTCGATGGTGCCGGAAACGCTGGACGAACTCGACCAGGAGAACGCGCCGAACAGCACCGAGACCTTGCCGGAGCCGGAGAGGGAATAGGTTTTCGCCGTCAGATCGGAGTTGATGTCGAGGCGGCCGACATTGATGCCGTTGTAGCGCAGGCGATAGCGGGCATGCACGGTGGTCGGCCAGGCTTCGCCCTGTCGATCGGCGGGCGTCTCGCCGGAGTTGGCCGGCAGCGTCAGCACGGCGAGCCCCAACGACAGCAACGCGATGGCGCGGCCGCCGCGCCAGGCGAGCGCGACGCCGGCAATCGGGGCGCGGGCAAAGCGGCGGCTCTCAAGGTTGCATTTATCCATCAATTCACCCCTAGGCAGGGAATCCGGCAACAGTGCGACGGTTGCCGCCGATCGGGGGGCCACGTCGGTGTCCGGGATAGGTTTATGGGGCGTGCCTTGCTCGTGCCTCGACGGCTGCGGCTGCTTATGGCGCAAAAATTTTATGTGTCAAATGGAGGCTGAAATCATAAGCTTCCATCGCACTTAGAGCATTTTCCAGCAAAGTGGATACCGGTTTGCGTCGAGAAAATGCGACCAGACAAAGAGATAAAGCCGCGTTCCGATGCAATCGGAACGTAAAAGGCTCTAGATGCGTGGTGCCGGGCAATGCGACGCGCAATCCTTTCGGCGATTTTGGCGGTTATACTTTCTTTGGGTCTCCCGCTTCGCGCCTTCGGTCAATATTGCCTTCCCTGGCAGCAATATCCGGACGGGTTTTGTGTCTCTACAGCCGTCTGCGCCATCCTTGATAGCTCTATCGGCGCCAGCTGTACCATCACAGTCGATGGGCCAATCTTCCAAGGGGACCCCTGTCGTTGCGGCGTAGAGGATGGCGTCGTTCCCTGGTCACTCACCTGCCGTAGCAAATCTTTCCAAACGAGCTGCACAGTTTTATCGACGCTGCCGCTACCGCCCGGATCGGCATGTAAATGCTCTGTCTACGATGGCGTTGTCGAATAACGACTGAAACGAAGCGGGGCCGGTGAAGGTGAAGCTCGCCCGCTTTCACGCGTGACGCGCACCGCAATTATCCGGGCGATCAATTAATTCTGCCGCTGCCGAGGAGCCGTTGACGGCGGCGATCATCCGTCTGGCGATGTCCTAGGACAGGTCGAACACTGGCCGATGAGCGCCGGATTCTGACTTAAGAACCGGTGTCACTCCACGTGGGCGGGCCGGTGTCGCTGCGCTCTGTCGACAATTATGAACGACATGTCGACCGAATAGGAATAATTTGATATATATTCGTTACGTGATCTGATGGTGAAGATCGCAAACAATTTGACATAACATTACTCTGCGAGGTGATCTCATGAGTAGCCGGAATTCGTTCGCAGCTATTCTGATGGCTTGCTTACTGGGGGTCGGTTTACTGGGCGTTGCGCCAGTAGCCAATGCCGCGTCGGCCGGTCAGTCCTTTGTGAATCCCGGCAAAAGCGCCAGGAATAATGTAATTGAGATCACACGTCGTGGCCACAACCACAGCCCATGGGTTGTCCTGCCTATAGCTCCGAGCTATCAAGCTTATGATTATCCCTACTATTACAGCCGCGGTTATTACCCGACGCATATAGGTCCAGGCTATATCTACTATGGTTATCCCTATGACGTCACTCGCGGTTATTATACGACATCAGGCGGCCGATGCTCCAAATGGCACCGGAGATGTGGGGCCAAGTGGGGCAGCGGAAACGAAGACTATTACGGCTGCATGGATGATCATGGCTGCGAATAGGTCCGATTAATATTGCGCGGCGGGAGATAGGACGATCTTCCGCCGGAGCCCACAGCTTCCATTACCGGCCAGCGACGGCGTTTCGCTTCGTTTGAGTTTCATTTCGGCTTGTGGGCCCGGCGCCGACATGGCCCGGTTGCCCATGTCTCTTCGCACCGCATGAGACGTTGGTGTGCTTCCAGCCTCCGACTTTGGGGTGTGAAGCTCACCGTAGAACGTGGCCCCGCTACTCCATCTCCCGGCGTCGTCCCGGACGGCCGCAGGCCGAGCCGGATCGACAGCTCATCGGCTGTTCAATGTTTGCGGGTGGGCCCGGCGAGGGAATTGGTGTTTGGGTGCGCGTCAATCACCGCCATGACCGCGTAATTGCGGTGCCGCCTCGCCGGTCACCCGCCGCCATCCGACGGACGCATCAATTGGTGCAGGGCTGGGCGACGAGGGTGCATTCATATTGATAGCTTGAGGCGTTGGGATGCAGAAAGCAGGCGAGGCTGATCACCTTGCCCTGCCTGGTCCAGGGATCGCGGAAATTGAGCTGGCGCGCCCGTGCCGGCCATTCGGCTTGCGCGGCCTTGATCGCGTCCTGCACCTTCGTGCCCGTCCCGCGCGACGTCACCGTGACGGCATTGCATTCGGCGCGAAGCGGCCCGGACGGCGCGGCAAGAACGAGGAGAAAAGCAAGAGACGCCAGGCGAGAACGCGCAACCACAGCAAAACTCTCAAAAATATCCGCCGATCCGAGATGGGCGGACGCTATTGAGATGGAGCAACGCTGTCAATCGGCGGCGCGATTTCTAAGTAATTCCACGCAAGGTCCGCCGATCTTGGGCGGCATGGCCTGCCGGTTCATTGCGGCGACAGATCGGTGCGCAGGGTCTCGAACGACTTCTGAGTTCTCCAATGCGTTCTGCAGCTTGACCTTCAACACCCGCAGGGTACAGGGCGCGAGATACCAGGCCAGGGGAATGTTGGAGCAGGGCGTATCGGTCTTGTCGGCGAAAGGCAGCACCCATTGAAAGCGCAGCGCGCTCGTGTCGGCGAGAAACACCTGGCGCACGGTTTCGGCGGCCTGCTGGTCTCTGGCCTGCAGCAGCGCCTTGATGTGGGCGGTGATCTCGGCGCCGCGGAACGCCTGCGTGCCGCTCGCATTGGCCGCCGGGCCCGCCTGCATGTTGCTCGCGACGAGATTGAAGACGCTGGCGACCGTCTCGCCCAGATAGATGACGCGGACCTTGACGGGCAGGTTTTGCGCACGCGCGATCTCGTCGACCGCGACCTTGACGGCTGCCGCGATCGTCAGCCCGGAGCCATCGAAATAGCCGCCATCGACGACGCGTATGCTTTTGGGGCCGAAGCCATCGAGAAATCCAGCGGGCAGGGCGATCGGGAAGCGCGCGCTCAGGCTGGCGCTCTCGACCAGGGAGATCGACCGGTCCTCAAAGCTCGGGCTGCCTCTGGAGGCGAGGCTGTTGGCGTAATACAGAGGGTCGATATTGGACAATGCGACCGGCGCTCCGGTATCGACTTCCGTGGCATTGAAGATGAGCATGGGCACGTCGCCCGCCGGGTTCCAATAGGACGCGATTTCGCAAGCGACGAAATAATTCTGCGTCGAACAATTGCCCTGCGGCGGTGCGCTTGTCTTCAGGGCCCGGGGCGCCTGCCGGGCGGTCGTCCTGAGCGCGTCGCGCCAATTTTCGCCAAGCGCCTTGCGGAACGCCTGGGCCCGGTCGAGGGAGGGGATCGGCCAGGGTATGACGCGTTGCAGCATGTTCGGGAACAGGCCGGCGCCGACGATGGTGGACAAGAGATCCTTGGAAAAGAAATCGTCCAGGATCGGCGTCGGCTGAGGGTTGGCGAACGGCTCGACCTCGCCGGCGGGTTCGCAAGGCAGGAGGCCGCGCTGTTCCAGGCCCTCCTGCTGCGAGGCGAAGGCGAGAGCGCCGAGGCCCCCGCCGGATACGCCGCTGATGGCGAAAACATGATGCGCGAAGGAGGGGCATTTCTTCTGCAGGTAATCGAGGAAGTAGGCCGAGCGCATCCCCGCGTAAATTCCGCCGCCCGCCGACGCAACGATATAGACCGGATATTCCTTCGCGCCGAAGGCCGCGCGGTCGCGCCTCGCCGCCAGCCAGCTCAGGAATTGCTGGTCGCCCTTCACCGGCCCGGATGCAACCGGGCGGGCGGGTACCGTATTGCCGTGCGTGACGCCCAGCGCGTCGATGACCACGACCCAGATGAGCAATATGCCGGCGAAGGGGACGCCGGTCTGCCGGCCATAGAAGAACAGCCCGCCGAGGAAGGCGTAGGCGAGCATGGCGTACAGGACGATCGTGTTGGTGGAGCCGACGTAATTGAAGAGATTTTCGGGATAATAGGCGAACAGCAGCGACAGAATGACGAAGGCGACGATCGAGGTGACGAATATGGCGCCGATCAGCCGCGAGGATTTCGTCCGCTCCGGGAAATTGAACAAGCGATAAGCGAACAGGGCCTGGAGGACGATCGTCTCGATGGCGACGAGCGCGGTGAATATGTGCAGCCCGCCGCCGCCGGGATGAGCGCCTATGACGGTCCAATATTTGTAGAGCAGGATGGCGGGAAGCAGCACGGCGACCGTCTCGGCGATCGCAAAGCGCAAGGTAAGGCTGTGCACGTTTTCGAACAGCTTCAGCGTGACGGCGTTCGCGACATAGAGCCAGATGGCCAGCGCGACGAAGAACAAAGCCATCTTCGGAAAATATTGCGTGCAGCTGACGAGAGTGCTGGCGACGCCCGGGTCGGCCGGCGGCATGAGTCCCAAGGCGCCCAGCAGGTCAGCCTTGCACGAGATTTCGATCTCGTTGATCAGCTTGGCGATCTCGCTGGCCTGTAAGCCGAGAAAGTCAAAGAACAGCCCTACGGCCACAAAGCCCAAAACAGCTGCCGGCAATATGAACAGGACAATGGTTTGCGAGATGCTGGTCTTCGTCGTTCCGTCCGCCGCCATGTCGTTCTTCTCCCCCAAACGACGCTCATTCAGCCCGTGCGATTTTTGTCTATTTCTGCAAGCAGACGATTGAAAAGACGCTTCCGCCCTGGCTGCGATCCACCAGGACTTTGTTCGTATTGGCGGGGCACTGGACGGTCTGCCGCTGGCCGCCGCATTGCACGTTGAGCGTGGTGCCCTTCACCTCGACGGACCGTGACTCGAATGGGCGCACGTCCATCGACATGCCCGGCGCCGTCACCGTCACCGCCTCGGGGCATTTCTGCCGTGCATTGCCGAGATATTGCTGCGCGGAGCCGATGCCCGGGGTCAGCAGATAAAGCAGCAGCGCGGCACAAGCGAAATTCGACCGATGCAAGACGGTTATGACGCCGGTGATCATGGTTCGGTTCCTGTCAGATCGTTAACTGGAAGCATTCCGACTGTTCGCGCGAATGTGCTGGAATCTCACCCGCTGAATTGAGCGCAAGGTGAGTTTAATGCGGGATGAACGAAAGCGAATGCCCCGGGGGCATCACCGCCGTCCTGATGAGGTGCGCCCGGACGATCCGGGTTTCGCCAACTTATCAAACGCGCATGAGGTTTGGCGAGGGGCAATATCGCGCCAGGGGCGTGTTGCGCCGCGTGGTGTATAAAGGGCTGGGCGCGAGCGTCGCCCGGATGTATTCCGGCTCGTGGAGCGAGTGGCCCCGCGCGAGGTCCGGCCGCTTCCGCAGCTGAAAGGATGAACCGTCATGCCTGATGTCGCCTGCTATTTCAGCCCGCAATCGGGCTTTGCCTTTTGGGGGCAGGACCGGCTGGATTTCGTCGCCTCCCGGTTTAGGGAATTGGCATGAGCGGGCCTGTCGTCATCATCGGAGCAGGGCAGACCGCGGCGCAGGCCGTCACGACGCTGCGGGGCAAAGGCTTCGACGGGCCGATCATCGTTTTCGGCGACGAGGCCCATCCGCCGTATCAGCGCCCGCCGCTGTCCAAGGCGTTCCTTTCCGGCGAGACGACCGCCGAGAGGCTCGAACTCAAGGGCACGCATTTCTACGAACAGCATAATGTCGATCTGCGGCTCGGGAACGCGCGTTGTGCGGCTGGACCCACGCGAGCGTACGGTCGAGTTGTCCGGCGGAACGTCTGTTGCCTATGAAAGCGTTCTCATCGCCACGGGCGCGCGGGCAAGGCGCATTCCCATTCCGGGGGCGGACCTCGCAAGGCGTGCACTCCATCCGCGGCATCGACGATGCGGAGCGGCTCCGCGAAGCGCTTCAGCCGGGCGCACGGCTGGTCATCATTGGCGGCGGCTATATCGGCCTGGAGGTTGCGGCAAAGGCGCGCAAGCTCGGCGCCGTGGTGACGGTCGTGGAGAGCCAGGAGCGCGTGCTCGCGCGGTGCGTCGCGACGCCCCTCTCCGAGTTTCTGACCGCGCAGCACCGCGCCGAGGGGATCGAGATCCTGACCGGAGCGGGAGTCGAGGCTATCGAAGGCGAAGCTTCCGCCGAATCCGTGCGCCTCGCGGATGGCCGGCGGCTCGATGCGGACGCCGTTCTCATCGCGGTTGGCGCGGTTCCGAACCAGGAGCTTGCCGCCGAGGCCGGGATTTCCGCCACGAACGGCATTCTCGTCGACGCGGCGACCCGCACTGCCGCGCCCGGAGTTTATGCGGCGGGCGATGTCGCCCTGTTCCCCAGCGCGCGATATGGGCAGCTGGTCCGCCTGGAATCCGTGCAGAATGCCATCGATCAGGGTAAAGCCGCTGCCGCGTCGATGCTCGGCGAGCCGACGCATTACGATCCGGTGCCGTGGTTCTGGTCGGATCAGTATGACCTCAAGCTTCAGATCGTCGGGCTATCCGCCGGTCATGACCGAACCGAGCTGGACGGAGCAGCCCGAGGAGCGGCGCTTCAGCCTGCGCTACTTCCGCGACGGCCGGCTGATCGCCGTCGATTCCATCAACGACCCGCGCTCTCATATGCTCGCGCGCCGCGCCCTCGCCGAGCCGCAGGGCGGGAAGGCTGAATCATGAAGCCTCATGCGCATCGGTCCTGGCATCTGCGCGATTCGCGATCGCCAGCGGCCTAGATCGCAGTGCCCCCACGGCCCCTCGCACGGAGTGCCGGCTCACCCACAGCGATGAGGCGTGTCCTTATGGGGCGTGCTTTCATGTCGGGGACGTTCTTGCTATAGCAGGGTGATATGACAAGGATTGGGGGGCAAGGTGGATCGAATTTTCCTTGGTCGCGGGGCATCCGCTAACGCATCGCTGGGTCTGTATCGCCTCGCCAGGCGGTCGGCGGGGATAGCCGCCACCCTATTTGGCGCGGTCTGGCTGGCGCATTGCGCTCCTGCGGCCGCATCGCCCGCAAACGCCAAGACGGCGGAGGCGGCCAAGCCTCCCGTGAAAATTGCGATCCTCATCAACACGACCTCCACCCAGTGCTACGACAATGGCGACGTCCCGGCGATCAAGCGCCTGGCCGCTCAGCGGCAGGACCGTATCAACGCGGCCGGGGGAATCGCCGGCCGCCGTCTCATCGTCGAATTTCTCGACGATCAGGCCGACGGAAAGAAAACCATCGCCAACGTCCGGACCGCGATTGCGGATAAGCAGACGGTCGCGATGATCGGCCTCGCCAGTTCCGCACGGGCGCAGGAGGTTTTCGACACGGCTGGCGCGGAAATCAAGGCGAACGGCATGCCGTGGATTACCAGCCTGACGGTGAACGACCTGTTCGAGGACTACCCGTCCGTCTTCACCATGCGTGGCGCCCAGGAATTCGACAGCATCCCCGTCATGACGCAGTTCATGCGTGACATGAAATACAACCGGCCGGCATTTATCGGCGTGAAGGACCAGGTTTTCAGCACTGCCTTGAATGAGGGCATGAAGGAGCGCATGGCGCCGCTTGACCTTCGCGGCGGATGTTCAGATGCCGCTCGTCGACGACAAGCTCGAGCCGGCCACTATCACCGCGATGGTCGAGGAGGTGAAGCGGGCCAATCCGGATTTCCTGGTCGCCGCCCTGGGCGGCAACCGTATGTCGGCGGTGCTGAAGGCCTTCGAGGCGGCGGGCATGAAACTGCCGATGTTCGTGTCCGGGCGTCTCGAGACGATCTTTGCCTCCGGCGAGGTGACCTATTCGGGCGATCTCTATCAGCTCGCCTCGGACTTCCTGCCGGACGCCTATAACGACCGCGTCAGGCGGCGCGTTTCCAGTACGCGGGCCGCGGAGTGGATGTTCGAGGGCCGGCGCAATGCGAAGGCGCCGGGCTGGACATCGGGCGAGTGCAAGAAGCGCTCCGACGATGTCGAGCCGGACGTACTGTCCAGCGCCAATCTGAGGGCGATCGGTGTCGGTCTGCAATATGGCGACATGATCGGCCTGATCGCCGAGACACTGAAGGTGGACGACCAGGCGGCGGACCATGTGGCGCTGCGCGCGAAGGTCGTCGAAGGCATCAAGAAGAATTTCGAGTTCGGCAAGGGGGTCTTTCCCGGCGAGGTTGAGAATTGGTCCTTCCGTGCGGGATCGCGGGCGGCGGCAAGGACGCCGCTGATCGTCACGCGGCCCAAGGGCCTCGGGACCGAGCAGCTCGCTCCCGTGCAATATGTGGCGCTGAAGAACGAAGCGATGGGGCGGATCCAGACGCTCTATCTCGATATCGACCTGACGCGCGCATTCCGCATCGACGACAAGGAGAAGAGCTTTGTCGCCGAGTTCTACCTGTCGATGCACGCCGACAAGAACGAAAGCCTCGACCAGATCGAATTCGCCAACGCCTTCCTCGATCCGCAGACCAACAACAAGCAGATCACGATCCGTCCGCTGCATCAGGGCGGCGCGAGCGACGCCTATCCCGAGAAGATGAAGATCTACGCCGTCTCAGGCAAGTTCATGTTCGAGCCGAGTTTCGGCAACTACCCATTCGACACGCAGCGCTTCTCCATCGACATCCGGTCCAAGACCGGCGACGCGCCCGTCATTCTACAGGCTTCGCCGGCTGCGCTGCGCGATCAGACGGTCGATGCGGAGGGGTGGCGGGTTACGAGCCAATATGTGGGCTACGATCAGGACTACCTGCCCATCATCGACTCCAAGAGTCATGAGCGTAGCATCGTGCCCTTCTATAAGGGCAGCTTCGTTTGGATGATGACGCGCGAGGCCACGGATTATTACCTGACCGTCGTCGTGCCTTTGGCGTTCATCATGATCATCGCTTATCTCGCGATCTTCATTCCGCGCGGACATTTCGAGGCCATCGTCACGATACAGGTGACGGCGCTGCTGTCGGCCGTTGCGCTTTACCTGACGATATCCAAGGTCGGCGCCGACGAGGCGACGATCTCGGACAAGATTTTCCTGTTCGACTACATGCTGATCAGTCTGATGATCGGCATCTCGATTCTGCGCGTGAACAGGG
Organism: uncultured Alphaproteobacteria bacterium; assembly: GCA_963842775.1. Lineage (GTDB taxonomy): Bacteria > Pseudomonadota > Alphaproteobacteria > Rhizobiales > Rhodomicrobiaceae > R-RK-3. Next base: position 30,116 of record CAWJHQ010000010.1, read on the forward strand.
CTTTGGGAAGAGTGCCGTATCTGGATGAGGCGCTCGGCGTCATCCACGTGGTGTTCATCCCCATCCTCGTTGCGCTGATGATGCTTTACGTGATCGGTTCGAGCGCGTCCGACGGCCAAACGGCATCCGCCTTCTTGCCGGCGATAAAGGATGCCATCTGGCGATGAGGCGCCGCCCTGCCATCCGGCGAGAGCGATGATCGCCGGGCCGGCAAGACGGCGCCCCCTCCAGGGGAGGGGAGCCTATTTGACGAGGTAGTTGCGGTGCACCCACTCGCCCTTTTTCGAGCGGACGCCGACGAACAGCGACTTGTCCGCGTCGCGCACTTCCTGCTGCGCCAGCCCGGCGATCTCCTGGCTGCTCTGTTTGCCGGTCTCGGCGTTGGCGAGGAACTCCGTCACGGCGGCGGCTTCCGGCGCGGCTGCTGCTGTGGCTGGCGCCGGTGGTTTCGCCGATCGCCTCGGTGACGCTGGCGGCGAGCAGCTTGCTCCACATCTTGCGGAACAGCGCGTTCGAGGGATAGAGATCGGCGCTGTTGATGCGGCCGTTCACGGCGAAGACGTAGCCGACGATGTCGTCGCCGCTCGTGCCCTGATTTTCCAGCGCCTTGATGTAATCGCCGCGCGAGGCTTTGAGTTTTTCGTTCTCCAGCGCCAGTTGCAGGCTGGATTCGGACACGGCCGAATTGATTTTCTCCTTCACGCCGCCCGACAGCTTGGTCTGCGTCTTGGCGACTTCGTCCCAGACCTTGCGCTGGCGTTCGCCGGTCTCGTCGCCCGCGCTGGCGGACTGGCGCCGGGCGTTCGACTTCGATACCTCCAGCGGCGCGGGTGCGGCGGCGAGCGGAGCCTTCATCGCCAACTTCGCCTCACGCGAGGGCATGGATTCGGCGGAGCTTGAGAACTGGGCCGAACTTTCGGTGCCGCGCGGGCTCCAGCGACCCTGCTCGACGCAGAACGAGGCCAGCGGCACCTTGCCGGATTTCGCCGGCAGCAGGAAGCTGACCGTGACCACCCGGTCCTGGCGGCCGCCCTTCACGATGTCGCCCGACTGGATGAAGATTTCCGTATTGCCCTTGTTCCTGATCTGCAGCTCGTTGACCGAGCCGGTCTCGATCACCTCGACGGCGCCTTTGTCGAGCGCTTCCTGCAAGGTCAGCGGCACCGGGCCGGTCGCGCTCTTGCCATGAACGAAATACACGGAAAGGTTCTGATGGGTGAATGGCCCGGAAATGCGGGGAGCCTCTTCGGCTTGCGCGGCTCTTGGCAGCGCCAGCAATGACGCCGCGGACACGGCAGCCGCAAGAGCTAACAGAAAATGCATGGCAGTTCTCCGTTCTGATCGCAAAATGAACAGCATGATCGCGTCAGCAATAATCACGCGCTGCGGCGCGCAAAACTGGTTGCGATTATTTGAAGTGTTTGGGCTATAGGCGAGATTCGATGCTTTATATTCGCATAGCCGGTCGAATATGTGTGGAATACGCTATGCCTGGAAAGATGAACCGTGGCTGAAGGCTGACCGAGGCTTGCGTTCACTTGCCCAATCGAGTGGGTGGTGGGCAAGAAAATGGAGGGCAGACATGCGTGCCGCCCTCCATCATGCGTCTAGATCATCGTCGGCCTAGTCCAGGATCCTTGTGACGAATCCCGCGCCGACCGTGCGGTTGCCCTCGCGAATGGCGAAGCGGGAATGCTCCTCCAGCGCGATGGCCTGATGCAGCTCCACGGTGAAAGCCGCATTGTCACCCGGCATCACCATGTCGATGCCGCCGCCCAGTTCCACTGCCCCGGTCACGTTGGTCGTGCCGAAAAAGAACTGCGGGCTGTATTTGGCGAAGAACGGCGTGTGCCGTCCGCCCTCGTCCTTGGTCAGCACATAGACCTCGGCCTCGAACCTGGCATGCGGCTTCAGCGCGCCGGGATGCGACAGCACCTTCCCGCGCCACACCTCGTCCCGCGTGATCCCGCGCAGCAGGCAGCCGACATTGTCGCCGGCCTCGCCCTGATCGAGGATGCGCTGGAAGCTCTCGACGCTGGTGACCACCGACTTCAGCGTATCGCCCAGCCCGACGATCTCGACCTCGTCGCCGACCTTGACCGTGCCGCGCTCGATCAGCCCGGTGGCGACGGTGCCGCGCCCGGTGATCGAGAGCACGCCCTCGATCGGCATCATGAACGGCCGGTCCTTCGGACGCTCGGGCAGCGGAATATAGCTGTCGAGCGCGGCGAAGAGTTTCAGGATCGCCTCGTCCGCAAGCGGCCCGTTCTCGCCGTTCAGCGCCTTGATCGCCGCCCCGCGAATGATCGGTGCGTTGTCGCCGTCGAAGTGGTTCTTCGACAAGAGGTCACGCACTTCAAGCTCGATGAGGTCCAGCAGATCCTCGTCGTCCATCACATCGCATTTGTTCAGGAACACGACGATGCGCGGCACGCCGACCTGGCGCGCGAGCAGAATGTGCTCCCGCGTCTGCGGCATCGGCCCATCGACCGCCGACACGACCAGGATCGCGCCGTCCATCTGCGCCGCCCCGGTGATCATGTTCTTCACATAATCGGCGTGGCCCGGACAGTCGACATGCGCGTAATGGCGCTCCGCCGTCGAATATTCGACGTGACCCGGCGCGATGGTCAGGATCTTGCTGGCGTCGCGCGTGCCTTGCGCGGCCGACGCCTTCGCGACATCCGCATAGGACACGAACGCGCCCCAGCCCCGATCGGCCGAGACTTTCGTCAGCGCCGCCGTCAGCGTCGTCTTGCCGTGATCGACATGGCCGATCGTGCCGACATTGCAATGCGGCTTGGTCCGGGTGAACTTCTCCTTCGTCATTGGAATTGACCTTTTGACTCGGGCTCTCGTGCAAGGTTGCTCGGCTGAGAGTACCGCGAGAGCCCGATCGGTACCCGGAGCCGCTTTCCGCCCGGGCCGTCAATCGAGAGGTCGATTTTAGACTTTTGAGGTCAGGCCCGGGACAGATCTGTGGCGGTCGAAGAAACGCGTTCTTCGGTCATTGCCATCGAAACTGGCCGTGACATCCGCATGGATCTCGGGCTTTCCAGGTTGCTTCTCGGGATGAGAAGTCCGGTCGCTAAAGTAACCATTGTACACCGGAATGCAACGGCGGCGATCAGAGGGGCGGCGCGGATCGCTCAGGCTTGATGTTCAGGATCGCCATTCCTGCCGGAGTGAGGTAGGGGCGGAAGAGGCTCATGACCTGTAGCGCTCCCCAATTCACATGCTCGCGCGTGATCTGCGCGACGCCATGCCGGGACCGCAGATAGTCGATCCAGTAGGTGGCGACGATCCAGGCGTTGACGATGAGCTGCTCGATCTCCTCAGGGGTCGCTTGGATGAAGCCGGCACGGCTTTGACCTTCCAGCACGCGGCGAACCTGATCCTGGCCGTAGTCGGACAGGATTTGCAGTCGTGAGCGCAGCGACGGCGCAAGGCGATAGATCAAACCGCCGTCGCGATAGAAAAACCGCCATTCCCACATCAGCCGGAACCAGCCGCTCAGATAGTCGCCATAACGCTCGGGATCGCTGCCGCCGGCGGCGACCTTGCGCAGCTCCTGCTCGAATTCCCCGAACAGCGCCTCCAGAATCTGCTCCTTGCGCTTGAAATGGTAGTAGAGGTTGCCTTCGTTGATGCCGACGGTAGTGGCGATCTGGGCAGTCGTTACGTCGGCCGGGCCACGCTCATTGAACAGCCCCCGGCAGGCGTCGAGAATCCGTCCGCGGGTGCTCTGTCGTGTCCTGGTTGCCGTGTTCTCCGACATGCTGCGTTCCGTCCGCAAGAGAAGCCGATTGACAGGTTTAAGGTAAACACCTTAGCTTTCAAGCAGGATCGTGGGTGCTGCGCCATCAATACGCAGTCTTCGCATCTCAACAACCCAGGATGAGGGCGCCATGGCACAGTCGCGGATGGTCAATCAGCCGGAAGGCGATGCTTTCGGCGCGAGCAGCGGCAGCCAGCATTTCGACGTGCTGATCGTCGGCGCGGGGCTGTCCGGCATCGGCGGCGCCTGCGACTTGCGGCGAAATTGCCCGTCGAAGAGCTTCGCGATCCTTGAGAGCCGCGACGCGATCGGCGGGACCTGGGACCTCTTCCGCTATCCCGGCATCCGCTCGGATTCGGACATGCACACGATGGGCTACCGCTTCCGTCCATGGAGCGGCGAGAAAGCCATCGCCGACGGGCCGGACATCCTGCAATACATCCGCGATACGGCGAGAGCAATTCGATATCGAACGCCATATCAAGTTCGGCCACCGCGCCAGGCGCGCCTCGTGGGATTCCGCCAAGGCGCAATGGACGGTGGATATCGAGGCCGGACCGGACCGGAAGCCCCTCCGCCACAGCTGCAATTTCCTCTATATGTGCAGCGGCTATTACGACTATGCCGACGGCTATATGCCCGGCTGGCCCGGCATGGACCGATTTGCCGGACGCATCGTCCATCCGCAGCAATGGCCGGACGACCTGGACTATGCCGGCCGCCGCGTCGTCGTCATCGGCAGCGGCGCGACGGCGGTGACGCTGGTCCCGGCGATGGCGGAAAAGGCCGCGCACGTCGCCATGCTGCAGCGCTCACCGAGCTATGTCGCCGCGCTGCCTGCCAGGGATGCCATCGCCAATTGGATGAACCGGCGGCTGCCGGCGAGCCTGGCGCACGGCCTGACGCGCTGGAAGAACGTCTTGTACGGCATGTACATTTACCGGCTGTCGAAGCGCAAACCCGAGACGATGAAGACGACGCTCATCAATCTGGTGCGCGAGCAGCTTGGCCCGGATTACGACGTCGATAAGCATTTCACGCCGAATTACAACCCGTGGGATCAGCGCCTGTGCCTGGTTCCGGATGCCGACCTGTTCGCGGCGATCCGCGCGGGCAAGGCGTCCGTCGTGACCGACGAGATCGAGACCTTCACCGAAACCGGGCTGCTCCTGCGCTCGGGCGAAAGGCTGGACGCCGACATCATCGTGACGGCCACCGGCTTGCGGGTGAAGCTGATGGGCGGCATGGAGGTTGCCGTCGACGGCGCCCCCGTCGATCTGTCGAAGACCCTGACCTATAAGGGCATGATGTTCAGCGACATCCCCAATCTGGCATCGGCCTTCGGCTACGCCAACGCCTCGTGGACGCTGAAATGCGAGCTGACCTCCAACTATCTCTGCCGCCTGTTGAACTATATGGATGCGCAAGGCTATGACTGGTGCGCGCCGCGCCGGCGCGACCCCGCCATCGTCGAGCAGGCCTCCTTGCCGCTGACCTCGGGCTATGTCGAACGGGCGCGGCATCTGATGCCCAAGCAGGGCTCGAAGCGGCCGTGGAAGCTGTATCAGAACTACCTGATGGACCTGACCCTGATGCGGTTCGGCTCCATCAATGACGGCACGATGGAATTCGGGCGCATCGGATCGGAAAGCCGCCGCGCCGCTTGATCAGGGGGAAGTGGCGTGCCGAAGACAATGGTTTTGGAGGATAGGACCGCGGTCGTCACCGGGGCGGCGGGCGGCATCGGACGTGCCATCGCCATCTCGCTGGCGAAGCGAGGCTGCCATGTGGCGCTCGCGGATGTGAACGAAACCGGGCTCGCCGAAACCGCGAAGCTGATCGCCTCGAACCGCGTGCGCGTCAGCCGCCACCGGCTCGACGTTGCCGACCGGGGAGCGGTGGCGGCGTTTCCCGCCGTCGTGGCCGCCGAGCACTCCGGCGTCGACATCCTGGTCAACAATGCCGGCGTGGCGCTCGGGGGCACGTTCGACGACGTGAGCGAAGAGGATTTCGAATGGCTCTTCGACATCAATTTCTGGGGCGTCGTGCGAATGACGCGCGCCTTCATGCCGCTGCTCAAATCCAGTGGCGACGCCCGCATCGTCAATCTCTCCAGCATCTTCGGCATCATCGCGCCGGCCGGCCAGACGGCCTATTCAGCGAGCAAATTCGCGGTGCGCGGCTTTTCGCAGGCGCTGCGGCATGAGCTGGAGGGAACGCGGATCGGCGTCACGGTGGTGCATCCGGGCGGCGTCGCGACTGGCATCGCCAATCATGCGCGGCTCCCGAAAAGCGTATCGGCGGAGGATGTCGCACGCCGCCGCGAATGGGCGAACAAGCATCTGAAGATGCCGCCGGAAAAGGCCGGGGAAATCATCATCGAAGCCGATCGAGCATCGCCGGCCGCGCGTGCTCGTCGGCGCCGACGCCAAGCGGGTCTCGATCATCGAACGCATCGCACCGGTCTCCTATTGGAAGATTTTTCAGCGTCTGCAAAGGGACTGAGCACGGATCAGGGCTAAGCAGAGTTCCCAAAGCATGGCCCCGCGAAAGTGGGCCTTCCCGGTTTTGGGAAAAAACTCTGCGAAAACATACGAATCTAAGCAGACATTCGTTGGGCAACCAAGGAATGTCTGCTTAGGGGAGAAGGTGATGAAAACCGCCGCGTCGCCGGGGATTCGCTACCCTTTGTTCTCGATGTGGATTTGGCCGCAGGCGGCGATCCGGCGCCTTGTCGGGACACGCGCGACCCTGGCCACACTGGCGCTCGCCGCCATCGCCGGGATCTATGTCACCATGCTTCTGACGGTCTTCTATGCGCCCGGGATCGGCGTGGCGCTGCATAGCTGGCAGCTCCTCTTGATCGGCGCATTCGCAGGGTGGCGGGTCTTTATATTGCCGCCGCGCTGGCGTTCCTGGCCGGAAAGCTGCTCGGCGGAACGGCGACATATGGGGAATTGCGCAGGGCGCTCGCCTGGACGGCGATCCCCAATAGTTTCGCCCTGACGCTTCTTGCGGCGGCGGGGCTGGCTTTGTCCGTGCTGGGGTTTCTGATGAGCCCGTCGAACACTGCGGAAACCGATGTTTTCGCCGTCTTCGTGCTCATGGTTCTGTCGGCGCCGCTCGGTCTGTGGGGGATGGTGGTGAGCATCCGCGCGCTGGCCGCGGTCCAGAATTTCGGCGCTTTCCGGTCCGCGCTGAATCTGGCGCTTGTCTGCGGTGTGCTGTGGTACGGCGTCCATGCTTTGGGAACGGAGTTGCACGCCCGGCTTCCGTCTTTCGTGATGCCGAATGACGCGATGCTGCCCACCCTGGCGCCCTTCGAGAGGTTTCTCACCGGTTCGTCGGCGACGCTCGAGCGAGGCGACGTCGTGGTATTTGCCAGGATGAGAAATCATCCGCATTACGGCATCGTCACCGATCATTATGTGAAGCGCGTCGTGGGATTGCCCGGCGACCAGATCGCGATGACGGGTGGCGTGCTCAGCATCAATGGTGAAGTGGTGAAGAGACAGCGGCAAGGCGATTTCGCGGTCACGGCCGAGAATGGGCAGCAAAAGTCTGTGCCCCGGTTCACCGAAACAATGCCCAACGGCGTTTCCTACGATGTACTGGATTCCGACCCCGGCAGAACGATCGGAACCGGGCCGCTATCCGTGCCGGCGGGGCAATATTTTCTGCTCGGCGACAACCGCGACAATGCCAAGGATTCGCCCGAAACCTATCAAGGCCCGCCAGCCCTTGCACATAGCGGCCTCGTGCGCCTCGAACGTCTTGGCGGAAAGGCGCTGCTCAATCGCGCTCATTGAAGGACACCGCAACGCGCCGCCGATCCTCGCATCACCGTCGTGATGGCGTCGGTAGTCCGAACAGTGCGAAACCTGCCCATAGCGCCGGGTCGGGATCGCGCTCCCGCGCATTGAGCATCGCCCTTCGCAGCGCCTCTTCGCGGGGCAGGAACGCCCCACCGTGAAGCTGGCCGATGAAATCAGTCATCAGATCGCGGGTGGCGACGTCATCGACATTCCAAAGGCTCATGACGATCTGCGACGCCCCAGCCTGCCACCATGCGCGGGCTAACCCGAATACGCCGGCATTGAACACCTTGCCCAGCCCTGTCTGGCAGGCGCTCATGACGATCAGCGGCCGGTCCATCAGCACAAGTTTCTTGATGTCGCGGGCGTAAAGATGATCGTCCTTCAGGGCAAGAAAACTGCCATCCATTGGATTGACCGGATCGGCGATGCCGTGTGTCGCGAAATAGACCAGGCCGCCCGGGGACCGCGACAGCACCGACAGCACCGTCCCGCGCTTCGCGCTGTCGCCGACGTAAAGCGAGGCGGACCAGCGCAGGGAAACGGCTTCCGCCTCCTGGCGTGCGGCCGGGATCGGTCCGAAGCGCCAGCGCTTGTCGCCGCTCAGATCGGGATCGCCGATGACCACGCCTCCCGGCCTCGCCTCGGAGGGCGGCGGCTCATGCATGATCCAGTCCACATCGGCGAGCACGACGGGCGCGGCCTTGTCGGCCAGCATTGCGCCTCCCAGCGGCAAAGCGGCCCACGGGACATTGCCGAGGTCCGCTACGGGGAGGATGAGAATGCGGCTGGCGTTGCTTTCCACGAGCTTTGCTCGGATCTGGGAAGGCAGCAGGAAGTTGGACAGCTCGTCGATCGGAGGCGCTTCGGCCGCGCCGGACGGTTCGGGCGTCGTGGAACGCTCCGGTTTCCGGAGCACCGGCTGGCGATTGGCGGTCCGGATGTTGACGCGAAGGATCTCGCGGGCCAGAAACGCGATCGACAGCGGGGGAAGCTCCGCGCTCGCCGCCGCCATCAGCCCGGCCGGACCGATCAGCCAGCTGCAAAGCAGCTTCGGCTCCGCCGTCTCGGCGGCCATGTCGTAGAGCAGCAGCAGCGTGCGGTCGTCGGCGATGGTGGCGAGCGCCTTCACCGTTTTCTCGATCAGCGCCTCGGGCGGCTGCTTCAGCAGATCGGCATTCAAGGCGCCGGGCACGGCGTAATAGCCGGTGCGGAATTTGGTGCGGAAGGCCTGCCTCGCCTGATCGTGGCGCAGCAGCGCGTCCTTGTAGCCCTGGAGATTGTCCGTGCGGCAGCGCGCCGGCGGGGACGCCGCCGCGAGGGCTTCTGACGAAACGGATGCAAGCACGGCAAGGGCAATCCCGAAAGCGACAAGCCACGGAGTGAGATTGCGGGTGGCTCGGTTGGCGGGCAAATACATGGCGGATCCCTTGCCCAGTGCGTTCAATTTTCGTCGTGCATCATTGCTGCTCATTCCGATATTGCTATCCGCCTATTGCAGAAAATATCATCTGCCCCTTTGATGCAGAATGCGGCCGAGCAGGTTCATCAGGATTTGCGCGGCGAGGATCGCGGTGGTGCCGGTGTGGTCGTAATCGGGCGCGACCTCGACGAGATCGATGCCGACGATAGGGCCGCGTTTCGCCAGTCCGGCGAGGATCTCCAGCACCTCGTAATAGAGGAAGCCGCCATGGCTGGGCGTGCCCGTGCCCGGCGCGATCGACGGGTCGAAGCCGTCAATGTCGATGGTGACATAATAGCGGACGCCCGCCGGAATGCGCTCCAGCACGCCCTCCGCGCCGAGCTTGCGCGCCTGCCGCACCGACAGAATGTCCGATCCCATCCGCCGCGCATCTTCGTAACCTTCGCGCGCGGTGGACGACACGTTGCGGATGCCGATTTGCGACAGCCCGGTGACGTAAGGCTTTTCGGCGGCCCGGCGCATCGGATTGCCGTGGCCGTAGCGCACCCCATGCCGCTCATCGACGAAATCGAGATGCGCGTCGATCTGCACGATGTGGATCGGCGCCTCGCCTTCGAAGGCGTTGATGCAAGGGATGTTGATGGAGTGATCGCCGCCGAGCACCACGGGGATCGCCCCGGCCTTCAGGATTTTGCGCACGCCATATTCGATATTGGCGTGGCTGCCGGTCGTGTCGGTGTGGATGATATCCGCGTCGCCCAGATCGACGATGCGCGTCGCCTCGGCGGGGAGATAGACGACGTCGTCCTCGTGATCATAGGCGCCCGCATGGCCGAAGGCGAACAGCGTCGACGCCTCCCGGATCGCGCGCGGCCCGAAGCGCGCGCCCGCACGCCACTGGGTGCCCATGTCGAAAGGCGCGCCGAGCACCGCGACATCGGCGTCGATGGCGTCCCAATCCTCGACATACGGATATTTGCCGAAAGTGCAGATGCCGACGAAAGGCAGATTCAGCCGGCCCGATTCATACCCATGCGCCATCGCTTAATTCCCTCTCCGTTTGATCGCCGTCACGCGTCACCCGCCTGCTTGCTCAGCTCTACTCGCGATGCCTGTTTCCCGTCCTGATGCCCCACGCGGCGGAATTCCTTCAGAAACCTGCTGATCAAGGGATGGTCCTTGTCGTTCTGGCGCAAGGCGGCGAAATGCTGCGAGACGAAAGCATAGGTGTCCGGCCGCAGCCGCCGCATCTCGCGTCGCGCCACCCATTGATCGGCGATGTGACAGGGCAGGAAGCCGATGAACCGCCCGGACAGGATCATCATCGCCTGGGCCTCCATCTGCACGACGCTGGCGCTCGCTCGGGGATGGTTCGCCCGGTAGAGATCGTCGAGATGGCGATAGCCGCGCACGGAAAACAGCGCGCCTTCGATATGCTCCTGCGTGATCTCGGCCTGCGGCAGCGTAAATAGGGAATGACCGGCGCCGCAATAAAGCCCGTGCGGCTCGCTGTGCAGCGTCCGATAGACGACGCCGGGCGCTTTTTGCGAGAACGGCCCGATGACGAGGTCATGGACGCCTTCCGAGACGGCCTGTTCGAGCTGTTGCGGCGTGCCGAGGCGAAGCTCGATGAACACGCCTTCCGCATCCGCCATGAAGCGGCCCAGCGCCGATTGCAGCGATAGTTTGGGATGGCTGATGATGCCGTCGACGATGCCGAGCCGCAGCCGCCCGACCAGTTGGCCCCGGTCGCGTCCGATCCGCGTCTCGAACGTCTCGATGTCCTCGAAAAGCTGCTTGACCGCCGCATAGGTGGAGCGGCCGAAATTCGTCACCCGGAAGCCGCCCCGCCCGCGCTTGCAAAGCTCGCCGCCCAGCCGGCGTTCGAGCGAGCTGAGATGGGTGCTGAGCGTCGATGGAGAGAGGTTGAGCGCGATCTGCGCCTCGGCGAATCCTCCGGTCTCTACGAGCGTCATGAACACGCGCAGCAGGCGCAGATCGATATTGTCGAGCCTTCTCATGAGGCTAATCCGACTGAGGTGGCATCCGCTCGGATCTCCACTTTGATGTTTTTCGAAGCAAGCTTCAAATAAATTCCATTTCTCCGAATGTTTCAATTGCTATCCTGAGTGCAAGGCGCGACGGGAAACACCGCTTAGTCAATGCGCTAGCGCCTGGCGGCAGTTGCCTGCCGCGCAGTGCATCGCGACCGAAAAAGAAACGAGGGATCCATGCGCCAGCTCACTTTCATTCCCGCTCTATTCGCCTTCGGCCTCGCCGCGAGCCAGCCGGCCGCCGCCCAGGACACCATCCGGATGCTGGCCCCGACCTGGCCAGGCTTCGCGCCCGTCTGGGTGGCCAAGGACATGGGCTACTTCAAGGATCAGGGGCTGGAGGTCGACATCCGCTTCGAGGACGACCGCTCGAACGTCCTGGCGGCGATGGCGCGCGGCGATATCGAGGTCGACATGCGCACCGTCGGCGAGCATCAGGGCCGCCCGCGCACCGACACGACGCCCGGCATCATCATCGGCACGATCGACAAATCGGTCGGCGGCGACGGTGTCGTCGTCGATGGCTCGATCAAGAGCGCGGCCGATCTCAAGGGCAAGATCGTCGCCGCCGAGCCGAATATTCCGGCGCGGCTGCTGCTTCAGCTTGAGCTGAAGAAATCGGGGCTGACCCTCAACGATCTCACCTTGAAGCAGATCGCGACGGCGGACACGGTGGCGGTATTCGCGGACACATCCGTCGCGGCGATCGCCAGCTACGAGCCGTTCATGTCGCAGGCGGCGAAGGCAATGCCGGGCCGCAATCCGAAGATCATCGCCTCCTCCAAGGACAGCGACATCATCATCGACATCATCACCGCGCGTCAGGACGATCTTGCCGCCAAGCCGGACAAATATGTTAAATTTCTGGGCGGAATCTATAAGGCGGTCGCGCTGTATAAGTCCGATCCGGCCAAGTTCATCAAACTTGCCGCGCCGCATTACAATCTGAGCGAGGCCGAGGTGAAGGAGATCCTCGACACCAGCCTGACATACACCTCGCTGGCGGATACAATCGACTATATCGGCAGCAAGGACAAGCCAGGCAGGCTCTACGGCATTTTCGATACCGTCATGACGCTCAATCTCGAAAACGGCGCCGCCGACGTCAAATTGCAGGCCGCGCAGCAGATCGACCCCAGCGTCATCGCAAAGCTCGCGAAGGAGAAATGAGTGAGCGGAGAAGGCGCGGCAGCGGAAGGGCTCGGTATTCCCCTGGCTGAGGATCGCCCGGAGATGCGCCGGGAGGTGCTTCCTGTCGCGCCGCGCCTGTTCGCCTTTCGCGGACAGCTTCGCCGTCGCACCTCCCTCGCGATCGCGCTCGGCGCCTCCGCCGCGACGCTGCTCGCCTGGGAGGCGGTGGCGCGCGCCGGACTGGTCAACCCGCTCTTTCTGCCCGGCCCATCGGCGGTCATGGGCGCGCTCGTCCAGATGACGCTGTCGCAGGATCTGCTCTGGCACGCCTGGGTCTCGACGGCGCGCGTCTGGATCGCCTTCGCGATCGCCGCCGCGATGGCCATCCCGATCGGCATGCTGATGAGCAGCTATCGGCCGATCGGCGCGGCGCTCGAGCCGATGATCGACTTCATCCGCTATCTGCCGGTGCCGGCGCTGGTGCCGCTGTCGATCATCTGGTTCGGCGTCGGGGAGAACACCAAGATCTTCCTGCTCTGGCTCGGCACGTTCTTCCAGCTCGTGCTGCTCGTCGCCGACGACATGCGGCGCGTGCCGAAGGAATATTTCGAGATCGCCCGCACGGTCGGCGCCAATCAGCGCCAGCTGCTGACGGATGTCGCCTTCCGCGCCATGCTGCCCAATCTCGTCGACAGCCTGCGCATCACGCTCGGCTGGTGCTGGACCTATCTGATCATCGCCGAGATCGTCGCCGCCGACCGGGCCTCGGCTTCGTCATCTGGACGGCGCGCCGCTACATGAAGACGCCCGAGGTGATGGCCGGCGTTGTCGCGATCGGCATCATCGGCCTCGTCACCGATCAGCTGCTGCGCCTCGCTCCACCGGCGCGCCTTCCGTTATTTGTGAGGCGCAGCGCCATGCAGGCTCATGTCGCTTTCGAACGTGTGCCAAAGCGCTTCGGCACCGGTCGACGTCATCGCCGAGCCGTTCAGCCTGTCGATCCCGCGCAACGAATTCGTCGTGTTTCTCGGCCCCTCCGGCTGCGGCAAGACGACATTGATGCGCATGGTGGGCGGGCTCGACGAGCCGTCGAGCGGCGTCGTCACCCTGCTCGGCGAGGTCATCGGCAAGCCGGACCGGCGCCGCGGCATGGTCTTCCAGTCCTACTCGTCTTTCCCATGGCTGACCGTCGCCGAGAATATTGCTTTCGGCATGCGCTACCGCAACGACCTCTCGGCAGCAGAGAAGCGCGAACGCCGCGATCATTATCTGGCGCTGGTCGGGCTCAGCTGATTTTGCCGATGCCTATCCCGGACATGTCTCGGGCGGCATGCGCCAGCGCGTCGCCATCGCCCGCACGCTCGCCGCCGGCTCGGAAGTGCTGTTGATGGACGAGCCGTTCGGCGCGCTCGATGCGCAGCGGCGCGAAAAGCTGCAAGTCGGCCTGCGCCAGCTGCATAAGACCGATGCGAAGACCGTCATCTTCGTCACCCACGATGTCGAGGAAGCGGTCTTCCTTGCCGACCGCGTGATCATCTTCTCGCGGCGGCCGGCCAGGGTCCTCTCCGACGTCTCCGTGACGGAGCGCTTCGGCTCCGAGCGGCCGCTGGAACTGCGTGACACGCCGGAGTTCTTCGCGCTGCGGACGGAGCTCCTGCATGCGGTTCGCGCCAGTGCGGAGGGCGAGGAATGAGCTATCCGGGCATCGCGGGGAAATCGGTCGTCGTCACCGGCGCGAGCCGGGGCATCGGGCTCGGCCATCGCGACGGCATTCATCGGCTCGGGCGCCTACTGTATCATTGATCGCCGAGGACGAAGCGGTGCTGGCCGCCGCGCATTCGCTCGGGGCGTTGGGTTTTGTCGCCGACATTTCCGATAATGCGGCGATCGTGTCGGCGCTCCAGCAGATCCGCCGCGTCGACGTGCTCGTCAACAATGCCGGCCTCGAGCGCCTGACGCCGCTCGACGACGCTTCTGCCGAGAATGAGACCATCTTCCGGCGCATCCTCGAAATCAACGTCACCGGCACGTTCCTCGCGACGCGCGCGGCGCTGACACATATGCAGACCGGCGGGCGCGTCATCAACACCGCCTCGGTCTGGGGCCGTGTGGCCGAGCCGCTGTTTGGCGCCTATGTAGCCTCGAAGCACGCCGTGATCGGGCTGACCAAATGCTGGGCGAAGGAACTGGGACCGCGCGGCATCACCGTCAACGCGGTCTGCCCCGGCTGGGTGGAAACGGAAAGCTCGATGCGCTCGCTCACCCGGCTTGCCGAGCGCGCGGGGCGCGACGAAACCGGTCTTCTGGCTGACATTGTCGGCGCTCAGGCGCTGCCAGGCTTCATGCAGCCCGCCGACATTGTCGGGCCGTATCTTTTTCTCGCCTCGGACGGCGCGGCGAACATCACCGGCCAAAGCATCGGCATCGATCGGGGAGAAGCGCCGTGGTAGCGAGCCTCGAAAATTGCCGCGCGCTGGTCACGGGGGCGGCAAGCGGCATCGGCCGGGCGGCGGCGCTGGCGCTGCATGAGGCGGGCGCGTCGGTCACGGGCCTCGATCTTCATAATCCGGGCGAGCTGCCGTTCCCCCTGATCGAGGCGGATGTTGCCGACGAAGCGATGGTGCGGCGCGCGGTCGACATCGCGGCAGCGTGCATGCGGCGGGCTCAATCTGCTGGTCAATGCCGCCGGCATCTATGCCGACACGCCCTTGCGCGCCTTCGATCTTGCGACGTTCGACAGGATGGTCGCGGTCAATCTGCGCGGCACGGTGCTCATGGCACGCGAGGCGCTCCGGCATTTCGCGCCCGGCTCGCGCATCATCAACATCGCGTCGGAGCTTGCCTTTCTCGGGCGCAGCCGGCGCATCGGGCTACTGCGCGACAAAGGGCGCCATCGTATCCATGACGCGCTCCTGGGCCCGCGAGCTTGGCCCCGACATTCTCGTCAATGCCGTCGCGCCCGGCCCCATCGACACGCCGCTTCTTGGCTTCGACGCGCTGCCGGAGGCGCGTGAAGGCGCTCGAACTTTCCAATCCGCTTGGCCGCATCGGACGGCCGGAAGAGGTCGCCGCCGCGATCGTCTTCCTGGCCTCGCCGGGCGCGAGCTTCATGACCGGGCAATGTATTGGCGTCGATGGCGGCGCGACGATGCGATGAGGAGGGGGCAATGACTGACAGCGTGTTGATGGCCGAGCTGAGCTGGCCGGAATTCGAGGCGAAAATTGCCAGCCGGCGCGCCGGTGTTCATTCCGCTCGGCGCGACGGAGCAGCACGGGCCGCATCTGCCGCTCGGCGTCGATGTCTATCTGCCGACCGCGATTGCCTCTCGCGTCGCAGGCGAGGTTGGCGGCATCGTCGCTCCGACGATCCCCTATGGCTACAAGTCGCAGCCCCGCTCGGGTGGCGGCGAGCGTTTTCCAGGCACGACAGGCCTCGACGCGCAAACATTTGCACTGGTGCTGCGCGATGTGATCCGGGGGCTGGGCTATCACGGCGCGCGGCGGCTGGTTGTGTTCAACGGCCATTTCGAAAATAGCTGGCCGTCCGTCGAGGGCGTCGATCTGGGTCTGCGCGAACTGCGCCGCGACGGCATCGCGGATATGCAGGTGATGCGGCTGGAATATTGGGATTTCATCGGCCGCGACACGCTCGACAAGCTGTTCCCGGACGGATTCCCCGGCACGGAACTCGAACATGCGAGCCTGTTGGAGACCTCGCTCATGCTGGCCATTCGGCCCGGACCTTGTCGATATGACGAAGGTGCCCTCGGACGGGCCGGCGAAATTCCCCAATTACGACCGCACGCCGTTCCGCGAAGGGCTGGTTCCGCCTTCCGGCGTGCTGGCCGATGCCCGCCCATCGACGGCGGAGAAGGGCGAATGGCTGATCGCCGATCACGTCTCGCGGATCACCGCTGCCGTGCGCGCGGAGTTCGGCCTATGAGCGATGCGGGTGCGAAGCGCTTCTTCGAGCCCGTCGATGCCGCCGAAGTGCCGCGTTTCGCCGGCATGCCGACCTTCATGCGGCTGCCGCACGTGGAAGACTTCAGCCGGCTCGACATCGCGCTCGTCGGCGTGCCGTTCGACGGCGGCACCACCAACCGGCCCGGCACGCGCCACGGCCCGCGCGAAATCCGCAACCAATCCAGCCTGATGCGCCGCGTCCACCATGTCAGCGGCATCGCGCCCTATGAGCGGGCGCGGATTGCCGACGGCGGCGACTGTCCGGTCAATCCCATCGACCTGATGGATGCGCTGGGCAAGATCACGGCGTTCTTCGCCAGGATCCGCGACGCCGGGGCCATCCCGATCGCGGCGGGCGGCGACCATCTGATCACGCTGCCGATTCTGCGCGCGCTCGCGGTGGACGCGCCGCTCGGCCTCATCCATTTCGACGCCCATTCCGATACCAATGACCGCTATTTCGGTGACAACCCCTTCACCCACGGTACGCCGTTCCGCCGGGCCGTCGAGGAGGGGCTGCTCGATCCGGCGCGCATGATCCAGGTGGGGATACGCGGCTCGATCTACCATCCCTCCGACTATGATTTCGCCAAGGCGAATGGCATTCGCGTCATCTTCATCGAGGAGTTCGCCCGGCGCGGTGTGGAGGATGTTGCGGCGGAAATTCGAGATCGGGTTGGCGGGGGCCGGTCCTACCTGTCTTTCGACATCGATGTGCTCGATCCATCGCAGGCGCCGGGTACGGGCACGCCGGAAATAGGAGGCATGACAACCCGCGAGGCGCAAAGCATGATCCGCGCGCTTCAGGGGCTGTCGCTCGCGGGCGCGGATGTCGTGGAGGTGTCGCCGCCTTTCGATGCCGGCGGCATCACGGCCCTGACGGGAGCCACGATCATGTTCGAGATCCTGTGTATTTTATCGGACCTGATCGAGTCGCCTATGAACGGCTAGAGCGGAATGCGCTCAGTTAAGTCGCACATTCCGCCCTAACTCTTCGTTCGGTCACATCGTTTAGCGCAAAACCGGCACCCATCCCCGCCTTCGCAGGGACATGTTCTTGCGAAAGATGCTCTAGCGCGCGCTAGCCGTTCAACTCATATGATCGAAGCTTAGTTCTGGGTAACCGTCACCGAGCTGTTAACAGCGAGGTTTGGTGCAATACCGGAGTGAACGTCCGAGTTGTTGGTGTTGCCGCTACCGCCCTGCGTTACATTGATGTTGCCGCTATTAGCGAACGCGCTGACGAACGACGTATTCTCAGTGCCGTCGCCGCTTTGATCGACCATCAATACGTTGCCGCCGCCTGCCTGAATTTGAACGAGCGAGTCGTTCAGATTGTCGCTTCCGCCCTGATGAACGGTCGCGTCGTTGTTGCCCCCGGCCTGCGTAAGAACCGACGTGTTGATGTTGTCGTTGCCGTCCTGAGTGATATCAGCGGAATGGTCGCTGCCGAACTGGAACACGGTGGACAAATTGTCGTTGTTCTGGCCGGTCTGCATCATGGTGACTGAATTGCCGCTCTGCGCCGGCGCGGCGCCCTGCTTCACCGTCGCGGTGTTCGTGTTGTCGGTACCGGTCTGTTGGACCGTTGCGGAGCTGTTTGATCCGATTTGGTCGATTTTAGACAGATTGTCGTTTGCCAGTGCCGGTGCGGACAAGCCGACGAGCAGTGCGGATACGGCAATAATGGAACTTTTCATTATGTTCTCCATGTTGGACATAGTTCACTAAGTACCAGTACTAGCGACGAGATCTAACGAACCCGCCTGACGCCCTCGTTGCCATTGTTGTGTCTTACAACGTGGCCATCATTCTCTGATCGATATCGGGGCCAGAGAATTCCTAAAAATATTTATGCGTTAACCTGAATGCTGTTTCATAAGCTGATCGCATTACCGATGAGCATTGAATGAGGTTCCGCCCTAAGCCGCATGACTTAGGCAGCCGCAATGTTCGCATTTATATTTGTTTTTTATACATTATATAACTGGATATCTTGTCTTAATAAGAATGTAAACACGCTGCCTACTGGCCTTATATGC
This sequence comes from uncultured Alphaproteobacteria bacterium, assembly GCA_963842775.1. Taxonomy (GTDB): domain Bacteria; phylum Pseudomonadota; class Alphaproteobacteria; order Rhizobiales; family Rhodomicrobiaceae; genus R-RK-3. The sequence goes on from CAWJHQ010000010.1 coordinate 48,322, forward strand.
TCGATAAATCTATTAAAAACTTAGTGAGAATTGAATATATATGGTTCCATTAACTGAGGGGATAGCGGCTCGAGGCGGCAAGGTCAATTGCAATCATGGGTTGTGCGTGTCCTTTCTTCAATGTGTGGATGCATTTCGGCAACGCACACCCCATGACCGCCGATCGCCGCACCGGACGCCTAGCGGCTGTCCATCGGACAGCAATTTGCATTCCCCATCTGCTCGCTGCCGGTATTGGCGGGCGATTGATCATGGCCCGCCATGATCGTGGCGATGGGGCATATAGAGGCCAACCCAAGACTTGAGAGAACACCCTGATCGAAACGACGCTCGTTCCCGTCGATGATCAGCCCGAAGGGGCCGTCATAGTTGAAATATGACCACGCAAAGCCGTTCGTTTCTGAGGCTTCGCGCACATCACGGAGCCATCGCAGCCTGTCGTGGCAGAATGCTCCGGGCTGGCCGGGCGATCTGCGAATCACGCCGAATTCGCCGTTGAGGATATGACTTGGTGGAATGCCGTGACGCTCGGCCCATTGGCGAACCTGGACGAAGCGCGCCTTGATCGTTTCAGGGCCGGCTCTGCTCGCATAAAACCGTCTCAAATTATTAGAAGCACCGGTCCGCGCCCGGTTTCGTGCTGCATCATCCATACCGGCAAGCGTGGCAATATGCTGATTTAAAAGTCCCAAAGGGGCATCGATCGACCGGGCGGAGGCAGGCCAGGGAACGCCATCGAGATATTTATCCGGCCAAGGAATGAACTGCGCGCCCTGATGGCTGAAACTGAACGGCTCGTAAAAGTGAAATGTGTAAAAGATGTTCGGGTCGTGAAAGCTGGTGGGATCCAGCGCCAAAAGCCCGTCGGGTGAGGATATGCAGGCTCCGGTGACAATCAATGCGAGCGTCGGATTCGAGGCGCGAGCGCGCTGCACCAGACGTTCGGCCATCTGCTGCCATCGGTCCCGCTCCTCGCCTTTGCATTTCAGCCGGGGCTCGTTGAGCAGTTCCAGCGCGACCCAGGATCGCTCCGCGGCGGGGATCCGGGCGGCCATATCCGCGATAACCCCGGCGACGGCGAGGAAGGTGGGCGCCTCCGGTCCCAACGCGACCGCGTCCTGTCCCCATACAGCGTGGCGGCTGTTGGGATGTACATCGACGATGACTCTCAGTCCGGCCGCCTTGATACGCTTCAACGCGTCGAACAGCATGGTGTAAACCGCTTCGCGCCGGCGCCCTTCAAAGACGATAAAAGGGGCGGGGTCCACCGGCAGGCGGATGGTATCGAATCCGGCGGCTTTGAGCGCCTTCAAATCGGCGTCGCTGGGCGGCGTGGGGGTGTTCTTGTAAGGCGGCCAGGAAATTCCGCGTCCATCGGCCGCGTAGCGCGGCCAGGTAAACCACTGCGCGATGTTGACGGCGCGCGAGACCGCAAATGCGGTGTCATCGGCATGAGCGCGGACGCCGGCCGTGATGAGAAAAGCCGCGGATAATATGAGGGCGGCGAATGCGCCCTGGACAATTTTACGCCCGAGCCGTGGCCGCATATGCGTTCGCTTGTTCATCATTCCTCCTCATCTGCGGTCGTCGCGCCAGTCAGGCTGCTTGCTGTTGATTACGGGACATACGGTCATGACAGACCCGGTAGACATCTATAGGTTGAGTAAATAGTAAAAATCAATTTCCGATTGCGGAACGTAGCGGCGAGGCGCGGAATTAGGGTGTCTCGCTTGTGTATTGTTTAAAGCCATTGAGAATCAGCAGTTCGCTTATGACAATTGCCATTGAGCTTCAGGATGGGGCGGCCGGAAGGTTTCGACTTGCGCGCCTCATGGCGACCCGCTTCGCGACGGTCGGCGATCAGATGCTGGTCGCGCTCGCCAATTTCTGGCTAACGGTGGCGATCGGACGGGCGTTTCATGCGGAAGAGCTCGCATCCTACGGGATAGGCCTGTCCGCCGCCTTGGTGGTGCAGGGCCTGCAACGGCATACAATCGTTATTCCGCTCATGCTTGAGCCGAAGTTGCGCGTCATGAAACGATGCGGCGCCCTGATCGGCCAGCATTGGATTTTTCTGGCGGTGATCATGGCGTTCATTGGTTCAGGCATGGCGACTGCGGCGGCGCTGGGCGCCACGGGCTACGTCCTTCATATCATCGCCGCATGCGGCGCGACCCTCATTGTTTACTCCGAGCTGGACTTCTCGCGGGCGATACTTATCAAGCTCGACAAGCCGCTCGGCCTGCTTGTCGGGGCGGCATTCTACGCGGTCTTTTGTGGCGGGCTCGGCTTTGCAGCACTGGCGCACTGGCTGGATTTCTCTCAGATCCTGGCGCTCCTTGCCGCCGCGATGACCGGCCATGCTGTCGCGGTCAGCGTAAAAGTCGGAGCATTCAGCCTCGTTCGGGGCTGGGCGGTTCTCCGCAACAATCTCCGCCGCTATGGGGCATGGTCGCTGGTCGGAGCCGGCACTTATAGCGGATACACTCATGTTCCGTTGTTCCTGTTGGGCAGTATGGCGGCGCCGATCCACGTGGCGACGTTCGTTGCAACCCGCAGCATCATGCAGCCTTTGCAGATCCTGCTGCGCGGCCTCGATCTTGCCGACAAGGCGGCTTTCGCGGAAAAGGCGTCCGCGCCATATTCCAACGCAGCCTTTCTCGCCATGCTGAAGTTGACCGGACTTTACGTCGTCGCCGGCAGTGTTTTCAGCCTGATGGTTGCTCTATTTGCTGAACCGCTCTTGCAGCTTGTCTATGGCCAGAAATTCGTGGGCGCCGGTTCCTCATTGATTGCATGGGGACCAACTTTCATCCTGCTAAGCTGTGCGATGCCCGTCGAGTCGCTGGTTTATGCAAGGCGGAGTTTCGCGGGGTACTATATTGCGCGCGCTGCGGGATCAGGGCTGGCCATCTCCCTCGCGGTGCCATTGATCCTCCACTTCGCCGAGAATGGAGCGATTCTGGCCTGCGCCGCGGGAGCCCTCGTCGCGACCGTGGGGTCGGTTATCCTGCTTCACAGAGATATGCGCCGATGACCATGACCCAGCAGCGCGGCGCCATGCTCCTGTTCATCGGCATGGCGCTGACGGCAAGCGCGACCCTGATCATCGTGCCATCGGCCGTTCTCGGTATTCTGGTTCTGCCCGCGCTCATAGCCGTCGCATGGCTTCTCCGCGGAGCGGTTCACAATTCCAAACCCGCAATTTATGCGACCATTTTCGTCGCGATCTTCATTATCGACGGGACATTTCGCCTGCGCGATTTCAGCGACAAGTCAGTCGATTTTCAGGTCATAGGGAAGATCTCTGTCTGGTTTGCGATCTTGCTCATCAGCCTCATTCATGCACGTCGGTGGTTGCCACAGTTTTTACTTCCATCCAACATTCCCGTCCTGATGTTCCTGGGCTGGCTGTTGTTCACGGCGACCGTCTCCCCGATCCCCGCCTATAGCGCAGTAGCCGTTTTTTCCATCTGCGCGTATACGGTGTTTAGCGCCTATATTTTCGCCAGCTTCGATCGGGCCGAGATTTTCGCCGTAATGGTGCTTGCGCTCACGGCATTCTGCGTTGTTTCCATCGTGGTATATTTTACCGTCCCGGAATTGGGGCACTTCGTCACCTGGGTAAACGGGCTGCGCCATATCGGCCCGCGCCTGTCCGGTATCGCCGGCAGTGCAAACAATATGGGCAGGCTTGCCGCATTCGCACTGGTTCTGATCATACTTTATGCGCGGGAGTTCCGTCGCATTCACGCGTGGTTCGTGCCGATTTCGAGTGTCATTCTGGGCGCATCGTTGATCATGACCAACTCGCGCGGCTGCATGGCGATGGTTGTGGGCCTATGGGCGGCAGTCTATTTGCTGCGATGGCAACGGCTTTATCTGCTCGTGTTTGGCCTGTCCGTGTTGCTGCTCGGCGCTGTTGTCGCCATCCCCGCTGGCGACGAGGTCCTCAAAATGTTGTCACGCTCCGGTGACATCAATGAAGTGGCCTCTATGACCGGAAGGTCCACCATCTGGCAGGCCATACCCGGATTGGTCGAGACGCGGCCATGGACCGGGTTCGGTTACGCGAGTTCGATCGTCGTTCTCCCACTGTATGAGCGCGAGGTCGGCTTTCTCACGACGCACGCGCATAATGTCGCTTTGCAGCTGCTGTTGACGACGGGCTGGGTCGGGGTCGGTCTATTCGGTCTGGTTGTGGTGACGGTGGGCGCGCGCCTCGCATATTTTGCCGACCGTACAGGTTTGATCATGTTGGCCTTCGTCATTATCAACGGCATCACTGAATCCAGCGCATTTTCAACCTTGGCCAATATTTGCAACGTGGCGCTTGCCATTGCCGTTACCCTCCCTCCCGGACAGCAACATTATGAAAACAATCATTCATATTAGTGCGGATTTTCCCGATCCTTTGGTCGGTTCAAAAACCGGAGCGGTCAAATCGCTGATCGAGTCGGCGCCTCATTTTAGGCATGTGGTCTATTCCCTTAATCGGGCTAGCTGGCGCAGTGGAATTGACGCTCAGAGATTTGGCGACGAACATCTCGCCATTGCCTACGGAGCGCCACCTTACGGCGTGCGGTTGACGCACCATCTGGCGCGCGTGGCGGATTTCATTTCGGCTGACCTGGCGCGGCGTAATATCCGGCCCGATCTAATCCATGCGCACAAATTTACGGTCGAGGGCATCATTGCAGGAAAGCTTTCCCGGGCTGTTGGTTCGCCCTTCGTTGCTAGCCTTTGGGGTGGCTCGGACCGGAAGATTTTCGAGGCGAAGCCCTCCCTGCGTGCCGCTTACCGAGGATTGGCACGTCAGGCCGCGATGCTGCTGCCTGCGGCTCCGTGGACCCGCGACTATTTCGCCACAGTTCTGGGCCTCGACCGCCGTCACTTCGAAATTCTCCCCGTCGTCACCTTGGCCGACAACATCATTCCACCCACACTGTGCGAGCGACCGCGTTTCGCCTCGATATTCGCCTTCGACAGCTGGAAACGAAAGGGGTTCGAGGTTCTTGTCCAGGCGATCGCGAGCGCCTCAAGCGAGTTCGGCGAAATCACACTCGACGTTTATGGGCGCGGAGGTCCGGCGGCGCTGCTCGACATGAGGGCGCTGATCCGCGGTGCCGGCATGGAGGACCGTATCAAGTTGATGCTGCCATTGGATCACGCCGACGTGCAACGCGTCGTGAACGGATATGCCGGATTTGTGCTGCCCAGCCGACCGGAGACCTACGGGATGGTGTACGCCGAAGCGCTGCTGGCCGGCGTGCCGATCCTATGGTCGCAAAATCAGGGCGTAGACGGCTTTTTTGACGCAGCGGATGTCGGCTATCGCTGCAATCCGCAGTCGGTCGAGGATGTTGCCAACGGGCTCCGGCATCTCATCTCGAATCAGGCCCAGCTGAAGCAGCGGATCGGCGAGCTCCAGGCGCAAGGCGCATTCGAGGTGCTGCGCCGGGAGGCAATCGGGGCGCATTACAGCAAGCTGCTTGCCGCAGCCATGCGGGATATCGATCAGGCGGCGTCGGCCGCCTGAGCCTTGCCCCGATAATCATCGGCATTGATCGCGGTCTGCTTGATCGCCGCCGGAACGCCGACCGGCGAGCGAATGGCGGTATGTTCGTCAGGACCACGGCATTGGCGCCGATAACGCTTCCGCTGCCGGTGCCGACTGGGGATCGGTGATCTCACCCTTGCCGCAGTCATGCGGATACCGATCAGGCGACGTCAGCCGTCAGTTCCTCGTCCCGATAATCATCGATATTGATCGCGGTCTTCTTGATCACCGCCGGAACGCCGACGGCGAGCGAGTATGGCGGGATGTCGGTCAGGACCACCGCGTTGGCGCCGATCACGCTCCCGCGTCCAATCCGGATAGGGCCGATGACCTTCGCACCCGCGTGAACGACCACATCCTCTTCCAGTATCGGGGCACCGTCGACCGGCCACCGGCTTCCGAGGAGCACCTGCATGCCGATCTGGCAGCGTGGCCCGATTTGCGCGTCGCGGGTCACGACCACCGCAAGCGCGCTATGGCTGAAATGCACCGTCGAATGGATCGAGGCTTGCGCCGGTATTCGAGCAGCGAAAAGCACCCGGATCACGCCATCGACAATGCGGGACAGTATTTTCAGGCGACGGCCATATAGCCACCGAGAACCTTTATGCATACGAACAAGAAACTGCATAATCGTGCCGGATCAAATTATTGAAGGCGCCAAGCGGTGCGATTTGCGGATGGCGGAGCCGGCTGCGCGCCGCGCCCGCCGGAACGCTCGGCCATAGGTACGGCGTCATCCCAGGCTCCTCGCGTATCATAGATGATTGCGCCGATGCGGCGGCTTTCCTCCACATTGCGGAACACATCATGGTCGACAAGTAGCACCAGAATGCCGCTCTCCGCCAACGCCTCGTCAAGCTGCTGACGCCGGACGCCGAATTTGCGCAGATTCTCAGGCAAGCGCTCGATGAAAGGCTCCACCACGCCGATCCGCTCGCCATAGGCCTCGGCGAGGCTCTCCACGATGGCGAGGGCCGGGCTCTCCCGCAAATCATCGACATTGGCTTTGAACGTTAAGCCAAGGCAGGATACCGGGCGGTCCGGATGGGTTTCGATGAGCTGGTGGATCCGTTCCAGTACGTAATGGGCCTTGCCGTCATTGACCTCGCGCGCCGTACGGATCAGCTGCGCTTCCTGCGGCGCGGCGTCGACGATGAACCAAGGGTCGACCGCGATGCAGTGGCCGCCGACCCCGGGCCCGGGTTTCAGGATCTGCACGCGCGGGTGCAGATTGGCGAGCTCGATCAGTTCCCAGACGTTGATCTCCAGCCGGTCGCAGATCAGCGACAGCTCATTGGCGAAGGCGATGTTGGTGTCACGGAAGGCGTTTTCAGTGAGCTTGACCAGTTCCGCGGTGCGCGCCGTCGTCTCGATGCAATTGCCGCGAACGAACAGCTCGTAGAAACGGCGAGCCTTGGCCGTGCAGCTCGGGGTCATGCCGCCGACGCAACGGTCGTTCTCGACCAGTTCCTTCAGGATGCGACCCGGAAGGACCCGCTCGGGGCAATAGGCAACGGCAATGTCGCACTCGCCCGTTGCGCCAGGTCCGATCGGGAAGCTGAGATCGCGGCGTCTTTCGGCAAGCAGCTCGGTCACTTGTTCCGTCGTCCCGACCGGCGAGGTGGATTCGAGAATGACGATATCCCCCCGCTTCAAATGCGGCGCCAGAGCCCGTGCCGCCGCGAAGACATGATCGAGAACCGGTCTCTTGTCCTCCGACAGCGGGGTTGGAACGGCGATCAGGAAAATGTCCGCTGCTTCGGGCTTGTCTCGCGCGGTGAGACCGCCGGATCGCACCGTCTTGCGCACTTCGTCTTCAAGGTCGGTCTCGACGATATGGATATTGCCCGCGCTAACGGTCGCGACGACGGCCGGGTTGACATCCACACCTGTCACCTTAAGGCCTCGGCCCGCGATCAGAGCCGCGGTGGGCAGACCGATATAGCCCAGCCCGATGACACAGACTTTGGGAAACTCAGGACGCATGGCGTAATCTCTCCACTGCAGGTTCTTTCCGTGACTTGGCTTCATCAGTCAGAATGTCGCGTATCCGCATGGCGGCCTTGCCGTCGCCGAAGGGATTATGGGCACGGCTCATCCGCTCATAATGGCTCTTGTCGTCAAGCAGGCGCGTGGCTTCGCGCAAGATCCGCTCCGGATCGGTGCCGACCAGCATGGACGTTCCCGCATCCACGCCTTCGGGGCGTTCAGTGGTGTCCCGCATCACCAGAACCGGCTTGCCGAAGGCAGGGGCTTCTTCCTGGACGCCGCCGGAATCGGTCAGCACGAAATGACAGCGGGACAGCGCTCGCACGAACGGAACATAATCGAGAGGCGGCAGCAGCCGGATGCGCGGATGCTTGCCCAGTGCCGCCCGCACCGGCTCCTGCACATTCGGGTTGGGGTGAACGGGGAAGAGTATGAGACAGTCCTCTCGGGCGGCGAGTTGCTTCAACGCCGAAACAATGCGCTGAATCCCGCCGTCGAAATTCTCCCGGCGATGCGAGGTGACGAGGATTGCCCGGCGGTTCGGGCCGGCATCGAACAGCGATCCGTCCAGAGCGTCATGAACCCAGCCGTGCTTCTCGATGCGCTGCTTGATGTCGAGCAGAGCGTCGATGACAGTGTTACCGGTGACGAAGATGCGGTTTCGCGGCACATTTTCACGGGTCAGCGCTTCCGCCGCTCGTTGGGTAGGCGCGAAGTGCAGCGAAGCAATGGAGCTGACCACCTTGCGGTTGAGCTCCTCCGGCCAGGGCGAATAGATGTCGCCGGAACGGAGGCCGGCTTCGACGTGATCGACCGGGATCTTGCGGTAGAAGGCTGAGAGCGCGGCGGCCATCGCTGTCGTGGTGTCGCCTTGGACCATGATACGGTCGGGTTTGCACTCGTCGATGACCTTGCCGACGCCGCCGATGATCCGCGCGGTGATTTCGGTCAGGCTTTGATTGGGCTTCATCAGGTCGAGGTCGTAATCCGGCTGGATGCCAACGACCTCCAACACCTGGTCGAGCATCTGGCGATGTTGCGCGGTCACGCAAACCTTCACATCGAAGCTGGCATCCTTGCGCAGCGCGTAGATGACCGGGAAGAGCTTGATCGCTTCTGGCCTTGTCCCGAAAACAACGAGAATTTTCATGGTCGGCCCTCCGCTCTGATTTTGCGATCGCGTGGATGACCTGAAACGGCGCGCGCTATGAGTGCTTTAGCGAGCAGGCCGGCGAAACGGGCGTTGGTGCTGGCATAGCGCCACCACATGCGCCCCGGTTCCTGATAGATGCGATAGAGCCATTCCAGGCCGCTCTTGCGCATTGACGCGGGAGCGCGGCGCACATGTCCGGCGAGCACGTCAATGCTGCCGCCCACGCCCATGATGAAGGGAACATTGAGCACATCGCGATAGGCGTGCAGGAAGCGTTCTTTTTGCGGGGTCGGCATGCCGATGAACAGGCAATCCGCGCCGCTGGTCCGTATGGCGGTGACGATGTCCCGTTCGCTGTCGGCGTCGAAATAGCCGTCACGATATCCGGCGAATTCGAGACCGGGCCATCGCTTTCGGGCAGTCGCCACGGCGCGATGCAATACCTCCTGGCTGGCGCCGAGAAAATAGGGGCGAAAGCCTTGTTCGCCGCAGATCTTCAACAGCCGCTCCATGAGATCGACACCGGCCACGCGCTCCGGCACCGGAATGCCGAGTGCGCGGGCGGCCCAGACGATGCCCATGCCGTCGATGCCGACGATGTGACTCTCGGCGATGTCGCGCCGGAGTTCCGGGTCCTGACGGGCTTTCACCAGCTTGGCGACATTGATTGCCACATGCTGGGTCAATCTCTTGGCCCGCATCGCATGGATCGCGCTGGAGACGGTTTCGTCGAAAGTGAGACTATCGATGGGAACGCCCAATAATTCTCTTCGCATATCTCTTCCGTGGCTAAGTAGCCCGCTGAAAGGACCCTCCTGGCCTCGCGCTTCGGTGCACGAAAATTGACCAAGGTGTGCCGCTTCGATCGGACTAGTTTGCAAACGATTTTCTCCATGGCGGCACGAACCGCACCGTGACCACCAATCGAGTTTTGATGCCCAGTGCCAAAAATCTGTCTACGGATAATCCAATTGATTGAGGGATGGCCGCCTCTCGTCTTCGCGGGTGACGCGGCATGCTATGACCGGGGTGGGTGCGGATGCTCTGGCGGACTCATGAATGGAGAGAGCCGCATTGCCGATGCCCCGGGCATCGCCTTCGACAGGTATGCTGCGTGAACGGTCCAGGTTGATTTTCACCATCAGCGGATCGCAGGCGCCGGCAGACGAACGCTGGACAGCAATGTGTGATCGACTCTGGTACAATTCCTGCCAATACATACTAATAAGCATTTCTAAATGATTTAAGAGAAAAAATTGTTAAGTATAATATAGAAATATCAAATAACATCGACCAATTATCGATATAAAATACATCGAACTCAACTCTTTTTTCCATCTTTTCCAATGTTTCTGTCTCGCCTCTGTAGCCGTTTATTTGACTCCAGCCGGTTATGCCGGGTTTAACATTGTGTCTTTTCGCGTATAAGCGGATTTTTTGCTCGAATTCGCCGTTGTGGGCGAGGGCATGAGGACGAGGCCCGACCAGTGACATATGCCCGGCCAAGACATTGATGAGCTGGGGCAGTTCGTCGAGGTTGGTTCGGCGGAGGAAGGCGCCGATGCGGGTAATCCGCGCGTCGTTGCGGGTCGCCTGCCGGATAATCTGGCCATCGTCGAGCGTGGTCATCGTCCGGAATTTGAAGATGCGGAACTCGCCCTGATTGAAGCCGTGCCGGCGCTGGCGGAAGAAAACCGGCCCCGCCGAATCGAATTTGATCAGCGTGCCGATAATTGCGAATAGCGGCAGTGCGACAAGGAGCAGAATGGAACCCGCGATCAAATCGAAACCGCGCTTGAGGATCCGGTCCTTCAGAGTCAGCGGTGCGCGGGACAGCTTGATCGTCGGCAATGAGCCGACGCGGGCGGGACTGAGATGATGCGTCCAGGCTCCGGATGCGTCCGGAGCCAGATGGATCGTCGCTGGAACGACCGCAAGCCCTTCGACAAACGCCTTGATGCTGCCGCTCTCCGACCAGGGCATGGAGATGACGATCTCGTCCAGGTCGGTGCTCCGGGCGATCTCCTCGACCGCGGCTATCGCCTCGCGGATATCGCGGCCTCTATCGGCGGGGTCGCCCGATATGCGCTCAGTCGCGGGAAACCTGACGGTTCCGACGATTTCGACGCCGCGCCCGTCGGTGCGGAGCCTCCGGGCGACATAGGCCACGCTCGCCGCGTCGCCGGCCACGACGATGCGTTTGCCGCCAAGGACGCCGTTATTCAGGCTGGCAGTCACCAAACGCGCCAGCAGCAGCCGGAACCCAAGCGCCACAAGCACGCCGGCGAAATATTGCGCGATCATCGAGCCGCGCGAATAGAACTCGGTGGCGTGGCTGATGAACAGCGCGAATGCCAGCAGCAGATAGGCGGTATTCCAATGGAGGAAGACGGATCGCAATTGCTCGCGCGGCAACGCCAGGCGCGTCATCGAGTAGTCACGGTTGAGGCCGCAAGGTACCGTGAAGATCGCGGCGAGCAACATGGTGGCGGCGAGATAGAAATCCGCGTAGGGCAGGTGCCCGATCGTGGCGCGGTGATACAGGTCGCCTGCGGAGAAGCTTGCGCCTGCCACCAGCATGAATTCGAGACAGAGCGCGAGGACCGGCACCGTCCGGGCATTGAGCACTGCGGAGAGCCCGCGTTGCCGCGTGCTAAAATTGGAAACGGCGACTTTGCCGGGCTGTCCGTAATTCAGGATATGGGCGCTGTGGGGCGCATCGGACTTCAGCAATGCGGCGGGATTTTCCGGGCCGCCACCATTATGGACAATGGAGCGGGGAGCGAGCATTTCGCCGGCTTGACCCGCCGTCCCTTTGTTCGATTGAAAATGCGGCACAACTTCTCTCATCGTTAAGCGACCTTGTGAAAAGATCCATATTCCGGATAGTTGCGGGCGAAATCGTCCTGCACGCGGTTCATCACGGCGCCGAGGATTTTGGCCTCGATCCCTGGGGTTTCCTGAAGGGCGGCTTTCACTGCGCTGCGGCTGGTCTGTTCGGATGCGACGATCAACGCGACGCCGTCGACCTGGTTGACGAGGAATCTGCGGATCGGCGACCGGCAGCAACGGCGAGGAGTCGATCAGGATCAGATCATAGATCGGACGCAACTCGCCGATCAGCCGGCCGAGTTCACGCGAGGCAAGCAGCGTCAACGCCTCCGACCCCGTGACGCGATTGACGCCGGCTATCAGATGCAGTTCGGTATTGTGGTCGCGCACGACCGCGTCATTCAGGCTGCATTTGCCCTTGACGAGACTGACGAGACCGGGTGAAGGGGGCAAGCCGAACATGGTCGCCACGCTGGGACGCCGCAGATCCGCATCGATGAGCAGAACACGCTCGCCATACATGGCCGCGGCACGCGCCAGATTGGCGGTCACGGTGGATTTGCCTTCACCCGGAAGCGCCGAGGTGACGAGAATGACAGACATTTGCCGCTCATGCGCAGCTTGCCGCAAAGCGAAGCGAAGCGAATGAATGCTTTCCGCGAAGGGCGAATTGGGCTCTCTGACGATCTGCTCCGCTAGCCGGCGGTTCTCTGCGACGCCGTTGTCGGGAACCAGCCGGGTGAGCTTCGTCGGAACGGCACGTGGCGTCACCGCATCGGGTCGTCTCACGGATCGGATCGTGCTCGTCACCACCAAGGGGATGGCCGCGAGCGGCTTCAGCCCGAACGCCGTTTGCAGCTCGCTGGCGTTGCGGAATCCTTCGCTCATCACGCCGCGCACGAGGGCGAGGAAAATACCGATGCCGAGACTGGCAAAGAGTCCGAGGCCGATCATCAGGCCCTTGCGGGGGAAGCCGGGGGCGTGCGGTGCAACGGCGGCGGATAGAATGCGCGAATCCGGCATTTGCATATTGAGTTGCGCAGCGGTTTCCTTCGCCCGCGCCAGGAACGCTTCGAACAGGGCGCGGTTCGCTTCTGCCTCACGCTCCAATTCGCGCAGCTTCACGGCCTTCTGATTGTATTCCGTCGCGCTTACCTTCAACTCGTCGAGGCTGGCGCTGAGGGAGGCCTGACGGCTTTTCGCCATCTGAAGTTCGGTGCGGGCGCTGGAGACGATTCTGTCCAGCTCCTCCTGGATTTGCTTGGTCAGATTTGAAAGCTCTGCCTGAATGCTGATGACCTGCGGATGGCGGGGGCCGTATCGCGTCGTCAATTCCGCTCGCTTGCGCGCAACGTCGGCATGTTGATTGCGCAGATTGGCGAGAACCGCGGATTGCAGGATGTCGGGTGAGGCTGCGGCCGATTTCAGCTTGTCGGCATTGACTTCCTTGAGCTGCGCGTACTTGGCCTCCGCTTCGGCGACGTGCGCGCGGGCCATGACGAGTTGCTCATTGAGCTGAGAAATATTCCGGTCCGCCAGATTCTGACCATTCGTATTGAATAATCCGGCCTCGGCCTTGTACTGTTCATAGGCGTTTTCCGAGGTCTTGAGGCGCGTCCGCAGCTGCTCCAATTCCTCGTTCAGCCATCGGGTGGCCTTGAGCGTCGCTTCGTTCTTGCCGCCGACCTGATCCTCCAAATAGAATTCGGCAATCTTATTCGCCAATTCGGCGGCCTTGGCGGCGCTGGGGGACCAGACGCTCAGATCGATGACATAGGTGAGATTGCGCCTTTTGGCGCGCACGCGGCGCTGGAGTGCCTCGACGACGCTGTCGAACCGATCCGCCCGCGCCGCCTGTTCGGAGCCGCCAAAGACGGATTTCAACGGCGAAATCAGCAGCCATTTCAGCCAGCCGAAAAGGCCGCCTGGCGCGCTGGTGAATTCCTTGTCCTGGTCGAGGCGAAGATGTTCCGCGACCCGGCGAAGCACGCCGGGCGAGGCGACCATCTCGGCTTCGCTCTCTATGGCGCCGTTGTCCGTTCCCGGCCGGCCGATCACTTCCTGATCCTTGAGGATCTGTGTCTTGCGGCTGTCGACGAGAATTGTCGTGGTCGCCATATATTGCGGAGTGAGGCCGAAAGTGACCACGCCGGTGATGAGCGAGACGCCGACAAGCGTCGTCACGCCGATGACCCGCATGTTGCGGCGCAAATTGCCGAGGATCGCCGAGAGCGCCTCGCGCTCGCTCTCGATAGGGCTTGGCGCCTGCGCCTGGGGAGGCGCAGCCATAGCAGGCTGACGGTTCCGTTCAGTATTGTGCGGTAACATTTAACATCACCAGATGTCGATCAAAGGAAAAATCAACGTTGTTTGAATTTCTTTCAAAATAACTGTATTTAAGACCAAAGCTGCAATAAGCGTTCATCATGTAATCAATTTGAGTGCCAATATGAAGGACGTCGTCTTCGCGGTTGCTGCCGGCAAAATCTTCGTTTGTGTAGGAGCCTTCCACTGTGGCGATGAGGTTGCGCCGGAGCTCATAATCCACGCGCGCGCCGACGGTCAGATCGATCCGGGCTTCCTGATCTTGCGCCGCCAGCTCCGCGACCTGACGGGAGCCGAATAGCGAAACCGTCATCAGCGGCGTCATGAGCCAGTTGAGATTGGCCTTGGTGGAAAGCCCATCCGCATTCGGGATCAGCGGATTGCTGTAATTCTGCTGGAGATAGCCCAGGTCGACAGAGCCGAAGAGCATCGAGGTGAGCAGGAATTCAAGGCCCGCCCGCGCGTCATAGCCTTCCGAGTCCCTGTCGAGGCTGCCTGTCCCCTCATAGTCCCGGCGGTTCACCTTGAGCAGCGAATAGGCGCGATAGCCGGGCGAAATCTCGTAGAACGGTTTGACGCTGGCGGTAATGATCGTGCCATCGCGAAAGCCTTGTTCGAGCGGCGCGCCGGAGAAGGTCTCGCCGTCCTCGAAGGCGAGCGAGCGGACGCCGCCGCCGACCGCCACGCCGAGCCGGTTGAAGGTCTTGGTGACGGTCGTTTCGGCGCGCAGGTCGCGATAGGCGATCGGCTTTGCCGCATCGGGTACGGTTATGGAGCTGCCGCGCGCCTCGAATTTGCGTGCGGCTTCGAAAAGCGTGTCGAGCCTGACATCCGTCGTGAGCTGGCGGGCCGAGGTGAGGCGGGCATGCGCTTCGGTGCGGTTTTCGCTGTCGAAACTCTTATATTGGCGATGGCTGGCGCCGAGATCGAACGTATGTTTGACCGCTTCGCTGTCGCTGCTGATGCGCAATTCCGGTGCGAGTACCAGCGCCATGTCCTCGGCGGCATTTTGCGACGAAGCATAGATATTGCTGTCGAACTCCATCCCCGCGAGGACGCTCGGATAGAACATGATGCCTTCATAGGCGAGGCCCGTCGGATCCGCTTCCGGATGCTGCCTCTGCCGCACTGGTAGATTTGCGGACTCCGCATGATATTCGGCGCTAGAAGCCACTCCGGATGCAAGCATGCCGATGAGAGCAGCCAAAACGAGAAGCAATGCCGAAGCTTGCGCCGCGTCACCTTTCCAATTCGACTTGACTGACAAGAATTCCCCCTTTTGCGGCGAGGACTGACTAAGTGGCCGATAAATCGTTTGGTCGCGGAATGACCTTCTTCGCCGTTCCAAGCGCTTCAAACTCAACCTTCCGACTCCTCCGACTTCAACCGCAGTCCCAATTCATTGAAATACTCAAAAACAGAAAAATTAGAATCAATTATGACAATTATTAAAAGTAACGTTCTGATATTTTAACGCTATCTCCAGGAAATATCGCGATATTTTCTTTGCGTAAATCGACAGTTATTTGATTTTTGTTTGTGCCGCGTATCACATGAAGCGTGTTTTCATTGGCGCGATAAGTGTATCCGCCGGCGATCGCAGCGACGTCTTGTGCCATCATGCCCGGACGATATGGGTACTGGCCGGCGTTCTTGACTTCCCCGATGATGTTGATCGGCCGATAGTTCAAGACATCGACATTGACGCGCGGATTACGGACAAAGCCGCCTTGGAGCGCTTCGACCAAATTCGCCTTGAATTCATCCACACCCAGGCCGGCGGCCTTCAACTCGCCTATGAGCGGGAAGGCGATATTGCCGTTTTCGTCGATTGCGAAATCGCCGGTGAGGTCGGGCTCGTTGAAAACGCTGATCTTGAGCTTATCGCCCGGAGCCAGATGATGCGCCGCGTTGCCTGACAGGGCTGCAGTGTTGCTGTCAATGGCGCCGGATGATGTCCCGCACGCCGTCAACGCTGCAACGGTCAGCAACATCGCGACATATTTCAATCGCTCACGCAAGTGGAGCTCCAGGTCCAAAGAATCGTTATTGCAATGTGGGGTTGTATCACGCTTCGCAGAAACGTTAAGCGTGCATTCAGGGTTGACAGCGCTTAACCACGGTTTTTTTCACAGGAGGATCGGTGGGTGTGAATTCCGACGGCGCATCCCGGGCATGATCGGCAAACGTGGCCGCCGTCCAGATGAGAACGATCGAGCTCTAACCCCGGCACAGGCACCGTTCGGGCTGAAATAATCATCCTCAGTGGCTTGCCAGGGGTACCCTTGCAGGTAACAATGAACGGCAATAATCGATAAGCGGGGAGGGGAGCCGGGCAGCAGCGGCGCCGCGATCATACGGTGGCCAGGCAAATCCGAATATGCGCGCTCCTGCCGCGGCCCCGACCTGCTTCAACACACATATCCGGCTGGCGAGCACGGATTGCGATCAAGGAGACGACTTGATGAAAGCGATGCTGAGCAAGGCGCCGGGCGGACCGGAGACGCTGGCGCTGGAGGAGGTCGCGGACCCGGTTCCGGGGCGCGGCGAGGTGGTGCTGGACATCAAGGCGTGCGGGGTGAACTTCCCCGACAGTCTCATCATCCGCGATATGTACCAGTTCAAGCCTGAGCGGCCCTTTGCGCCGGGCGGCGAAGTCGGCGGCGTCGTGTCCGCATTGGGCGAGGGCGTCGAGACGCTGAAAGTCGGCGACCGCGTGATCGGCTCAGTCGGCTGGGGCGGCATGGCGGAAAAGGTGAAGGTCGCGGAAGGGCGCTGCATCCGCATTCCGGACAGCATGCCCTTCGATCACGCCGCCGCATTCATCATGACCTACGGCACATCTTATTATGCGCTGAAGCAGCGCGGCTCGCTGCAGCCCGGCGAGAGCTTGCTCGTGCTCGGCGCGGCGGGCGGTGTCGGGCTGGCCGCAGTGGAATTGGGCAAGGCGATGGGCGCGAGGGTGATCGCGGCCGTTTCGTCCGAGGAAAAACTGGCGATGGCCAGGGAGCACGGCGCGGCCGATGGGGTCGATCTATCCGTCCGGCCCGTTCGACCGCGACGGCCAGAAGGCGCTGTCGGAGCTGTTCAAGAATGCCTGCGGCAAGGATGGCGCCAATGTCATCTACGATCCGGTCGGCGGCGACTATACGGAGGCTTCGCTGCGGTCGATCGCATGGGAGGGCCGGTTCCTCGTCATCGGCTTCCCGGCGGGCATCCCGAAATTGCCGCTGAACCTGACCTTGCTGAAATCCTGCCAGGTCGTCGGCGTCTTCTGGGGCGACTGGGTGCGCCGCGTTCCCGCCGAGAATGCCGAAAATGTCCGCGAGCTCCTCTCCTATTATGAGCAGGGCGTCATCAAGCCGACCGTTTCCGTGACCTTCCCGCTGGCGAAGGCCGGTGAGGCCATCAGCTGGCTGGCGGACCGGAAAGCGATGGGCAAGGTCGTCGTGACGGTGGAATAACGCAGTTTCCGAAGGGCTTTCTTGATGAATATTCTGGAAACATTCCGTGCCGAAACACGCGCCTGGCTGGAAGCCAATTGCCCGCCCGAAATGCGCCAGCCATCGCAGAGCGAGAAGGATGCCTGCTGGGGCGGGCGCAATTGGGTGTTCCAGTCGCCGGCGCAAAAGCTCTGGCTGGAGAGGATGGCGGCAAAGGGCTGGACCGCGCCGGAATGGCCCACGCAATATGGCGGAGGCGGCCTTTCCCGCGAGGAGGCGAAGGTGCTGGCCGCCGAGATGCGCAGCCTGGGCTGCCGGTCGCCGCTGCAAAGCTTCGGCATCTGGATGCTTGGCCCCGCGCTGCTCAAATATGGCAGCGAGGAACAGAAGCAGACCTATCTGCCGCCGATCGTGCGCGGCGAGATCCGCTGGTGCCAGGGCTATTCGGAGCCGAATGCCGGGTCCGATCTCGCCGCGCTGCAGACCAAGGCCGAGGACGCGGGCGATCATTTCATCGTCAACGGCCAAAAAATCTGGACATCCTACGCCGACGCGGCCGACTGGATCTTCTGTCTGGTGCGCACCGATTTCAGCGCGCCCAAACATCTCGGCATCAGCTTCATCCTCTTCGACATGACGACGCCGGGCGTCTCCACCAAGCCGATCACGCTGATTTCGGGCCGGTCGCCCTTCTGCGAAACCTTCTTCGACAATGTGAAGGTGCCCAAGGCCAATCTCGTCGGTGAATTGAACAAGGGCTGGGATATCGCAAAATACCTCCTCACCCATGAGCGCGATATGATCGGCGGCATCGGCGACCGGATGGGCGCGCGCCGCATCGGCCAGATCGCGGCCCGTTTCGCGGGCAAGGACGAGGCGGGCAGGCTCGCCGATCCGCTGCTGCAGGGCGCAGATCGCGGAATTCGAAGTGGATGAGGCGGCCTTCGGCTTCTGCATGGAGCGCGCAGGCGATCTGATGAAGGCGGGGCAGGGGCATCCGGCATTTTCGTCGGTGCTGAAATATTACGGCACCGAGCTGAACAAGCGCCGCAACGAACTCGTCATCGCGGCGGGCGGCTCGGACGCGCTCGAATGGGAAAGCGACCGCTCGCAGGACGGCTCCATGGCGCGGACCTGGCTGCGCTCCAAGGGCAATTCCATCGAGGGCGGCACCTCCGAGGTTCAGCTCAATATCGTCGCCAAGCGCCTGTTGGAGTTGCCGGACGCATGAAGATGACGTGTCATTCCCGCAGGCCGCTGTCCAGCTTCCGGGACGACAATCATAGAAGCCGAAAACGCAACGACCGGAAACGCTTCCCATGCCGCTTCTCCTCACTGACGAACAGACGATGATGCGCGACAGCGTGCGCGACTTCATCGGCGACAAGGCGCCGGTGGCGCATCTGCGGAAGCTGCGCGACAGCCGGGACGAGACCGGCTTCTCGCGCGAATTGTGGTCCGCCTTCGCCGATATGGGGCTTTGCGGGCTTCTCGTGCCGGAAGCGCATGGCGGTCAAGGGCTCGGCGCCGTCGAGGCGGGCATCGTGATGGAGGAGATCGGCCGCAATCTGACGCCGTCGCCCTTCCTGTCCACGGCGCTGCTCGCGGCATCGGCCCTCGCCAAGGCCGGCAGCGACGCCCACAGGGAAGAATACCTCCCCAAGATCGCCTCCGGCAATCTGATCGCCGCGCTCGCTTCCGATGAAAAGACCAAGCACAGCCCCTCGGCGATCACCCTGCGTGCCGAGCGTGCCGGAAATGGCTTCAAGCTCAACGGCGCGAAAGCGTTCGTGGTCGATGGCCATGCGGCGGATATGCTGATCGTCGCGGCACGGAGCGCCGGCAGCGAGCGGGAGGAAAGCGGCATCACCTTGTTCCTGGTCGACCGAAAGGCGCCGGGCGTCGAGGTCGAGCGCACCATGATGGTGGACGCGCATAACGCCGCGCGCATCACCTTCCGGGATGTGGAAGTGACTGCCGACGCCGTTCTCGGCGAGGTCGATCAAGGCTGGAATGTATTGAACGGCGTGCTCAATGTCGGCCGGGCGGCGGTGGCGGCGGAAATGGTGGGCGTCGGCGAGGAAAGCTTCGCGCGCACGATGGGCTATCTGCGCGAGCGACGCCAGTTCGGCAAGATCATCGGCTCGTTCCAGGCGCTTCAGCACCGGGCTGCGCATCTTTACGCCGAGATCGAGATTACGCGGGCGGCAGTTCTGAAGGCCCTGCAGATGCTCGATCAGGCGCCGGACGAGGCGGCCCGATATGTTGCCATCGCCAAAGCGCGCGCGGGCAAGACGACGACGCTCGCCGTGCAGGAAGGCGTGCAGATGCATGGCGGCATCGGCATGACCGACGAGTTCGAAATCGGCTTCTTCATGAAGCGCGCGCGTGTCTGCCAGGAGCTGTTCGGCGACGCCAATTTCCAGGCGGACGCCCTCGCGAGACTCAATGCCTATTGAAGGCTACTGCCTTCGCGAGGACATCCGTTGACGGAAAACACTGTAGCCGCAAAGCTCGACGCGAACGCCACGATCGGCGTGATCTCCGATACGCATGGCCTGTTGCGTCCATCGGCGATCGAGGCGCTCCAAGGCTCCGATCTGATTATTCATGCGGGCGATGTGGGACGCGCGGTCATTCTCGACGACCTTCGCCGGATCGCTCCCGTGATCGCGGTTCGCGGCAATGTCGATCATGGCGGCTGGGCCGATGCGCTCGCCCTCAGCGCAGTGATCTCTCTCGGCACACACCTTATCTATATGCGCCACATTCTGGCGGACATTGATCTCGACCCCAAGGCCGCCGGTTTCGCGGCCGTGATTTATGGTCATAGCCACAAGCCCGACATCGCCGAGAAGAATGGGGTCCTCTATTTCAATCCGGGCAGTGCTGGCCCGCGCCGTTTCGCGCTGCCGGTTACGGTGGGCCGGTTGCGGGTCGTTGCCGGGCGGCTCGATCCGCAACTGATCACGATCGAGACGTGACGCTTGCTTCCGATGCCCTTATTGCGGGAACAGGCCGAAGATCAGCGACACCATGATGAAGCCGAGAATGATGTAGAAAAAGGGCGTGGTTGCATCGCGGCCTTGTGGAGCGGCTTCACCCGCGTTGGCGGAGACGGACGGATGCGGTGTTTCGGGCGTCGTTCCGGCTAGGGCAGAGGTTGTCAGGAGCGTCGGGCGTGACGGCATGCTGTTGGAGATCGACATGGCGGTAGCTCGTCGTTGGGGTTCAAAGGTATACGCCTAATGGACGCGTGACCGTCGCGTTCGGTTCACTTGACTTTTTCTTGATTGAGCGCCCGCGCCGAATGGGCGCCGTCGCATCGATTCCAGGCGAAATAATCAGGGGCGGGAAAGCAGAAATGGCGGAAAACATGTTTGATCTGAGCGGCAAGGTGGTTTTGGTGACGGGCGGCAATGGCGGCATCGGGCTCGGCATGGCCGATGCGTTGGCGGCGGCCGGAGCCGACATCGCCGTTTGGGGCACCAACAGAGACAAGAATGACGCGGCGGAGGCGCAGCTTCGCGCGCATGGAGTGAGGGCCAAGTCCTATGTCTGCGACGTCGCCGATGCCGACGCTGTGAATCGCACCCTTGCGGAGACGCTCAGCGAATTCGGCCGCGTCGACGGATGCATCGCCAATGCAGGGGTGATGGGTGGGGGCAACCGGTCGTTCCTCGATATCACGGCCGAGGACTGGCGGCGGGTCATGGCCGTCAATCTCGACGGCGTCTTCCATACCTATCAGGCGGTGCTGCGCCATATTGTCGAGCGGGCGGGAAAGGGGGATCCCGGCGGGCGCCTCGTCGGCATATCCAGCCTTGCCTCGGTGTCGGGGGCGGCGCGCAACGAGCATTACGCCGCGACCAAGGGCGCTCTCAATTCGATGACATACGCGCTGGCCGTGGAATTTGCGCGCTACGGGGTGACGGTCAACGCCATTTTGCCTGGATGGATCGAGACGGACATGACCAAGAGCGCGATGGCCAACCCCAAATTCGTCGATAACGTCATGCCGCGCATTCCGGCGCGCCGCTGGGGGCAGCCGTCCGATTTCGGCGGGCTGGCTGTCTATCTCATGAGCGAGGCTTCGGCCTATCTCACCGGGCAGGGCATCATGGTGGACGGGGGCTTCTGGCGCTTCTAGGAGGGCGCGCCCCGCGCCGGCGCGAGGCTTGACGCGGTCATCGCGTCGCGGGCGGCAGGCTGCTCGCCCGCGCATTGTCCGGCTCCGGGCTGCGCTGCTCAGGCGGGATGATGTGCGGCACGCTCTGGTCGAATTCGAAAAGCTGGCGCAGGAAGCCGGGCGCCAGCATCGACATCGGATTGACCACCACGTCGGGTTGCGAGTTCGGCCCTCGGACCGCGAAGGTGATGCCGAACACGCCTTCACCGCTGCGGCCGGAGAGGATGTCGCCAATGAGGGGAATGCCGCCGAGGACGTTGTTCAGCCCGTAAAGCGGCACATAGGTGCCGGAAAGATTGATCTGCTCGCGCTTGAAGTCGATCGAGCCGCGCATGGTGGCGCC
Source organism: uncultured Alphaproteobacteria bacterium (assembly GCA_963842775.1). GTDB lineage: Bacteria > Pseudomonadota > Alphaproteobacteria > Rhizobiales > Rhodomicrobiaceae > R-RK-3. Next base: position 70,159 of record CAWJHQ010000010.1, read on the forward strand.
GAGCAGCGGACCGTTGATGGCGGCGTCATGCAGGATGAATTGCCCGTACCCCACCGAAAAGGGCACGCGCATCCGATCGAATTGCAGCTGGTCGGAATATAGCTGCTGGGACTTTACCTTCACATTGGCCTTTTGCGCCCTCGGACCGGAAAGCACCTCGCCCACCACCTGATCGTTGGCGATGATGAAATTGCGCGCATAGAGCACGCCAACTTTCTGCGCGTTGCCGGTGCCGTCCAGATTGACCTTCAGGGACACTTCCCCGCCCCGCGCCGAGGGATAGAAGCCGACCAGCCGGAAGGCGGCGCCCGCATCGGTCGCTTCGGCGAGAAGCTCGCGGGGCTGGCCTTTCTTGGCTTCGATGCGGGCCGCGAGCGGCTCCTTGCCGTTCAACTGACCGTGCAGGTCGAGGGAAACCAGCTTGTTGTTGCGCCGTTTCGCCTCGATGGACACGGCCTTCAGCGTGGTGTCGAAAAAGCCGATGACCGTGCCGAACTCCAGCTTCATGTCGACGCCCGGCGCATCCTTGGGCGGAAGCGGCTGGTCCTCGGCGACCTGGCCGGCGGAGAACAGCGAGCGGAAGAACTGGCGGCCGTCGTAAGTGCTGCCCTTGGCGCGCACCTGCCAGATATTGTTGCGGCCGAGTTCGCCGCTCATCTCCATCTGCGTCTGCAGATTGAGTGAAAGCACGGGGAAGTTGAAGGCGACAGGCTGGCGCTTTTCATCGATGCTGAGCGAGCCGCGCATCGCCAGATTGTCGTCGCCCTGCAGAGTGAAATTCTTCAGCTCCAGGCCGCCGGCCGTCTGCGCGGCTTCGATGTCGAGCGTCAGAACGGCGCGCTGGCCGGGCGGTTTTCGCCAGCCGAAACCCGCCATCAGCACATCGTGTATCGGTGAGATTGGCCTCGAAATGGACGAGGGGCGGCGCGGATTTGCGCAGGTTCACGGTCAATTCGCAGGCGACGCCGCCGCGCAGGACATGATCCACGTCGAGCCCCAGCTCCTTGCGGGCGGGCTCGTCGAGCACGGTGCGCAGGCGAAGCGCCGGCTGCTGCTCCGGCGCCGCATCGAAAATGCGCTGCCAGGAGACCAGCACGGGCAAGCCGTTCATCTTCAGCTCGCCCCGCGCTTCGATGGCCTTTTCCGAGACATCGAAATCCAGATCGCCGCCATGCACGCCGATACCGCCCGGCAGGTTATTGGCGCGCGCATTGGTCAGCTGTGCCCGGCCGTTGAGTTTCATATCCTTGAATTTGAGATCGGCCAGCAGCGGCATGCTCAAGCTGAATGTGGTGAGCACCGACGCGTCGATCTCCGGCATCTTCATCTCCAGCGCACGGATGTAGCCGAGCGCCGGCTGGTCGAGCAGCTCCAGCACGCTGGCGGCCTTGGCCTCGCTCTTGAAATGGATCTCGGCCCCCGGAACGCGCGGGCGCAGGTCGCCGACGATGAATTCGCCGTCGGTGAAATCGACGCGCGCGCCGGATGGCAGGTCGATCACGCCCTTGGGAACGGTGAAAAAGAAACGCTGCCCCGCGACGACAGCCGTCGATTTTTCCGTGCGCAGCGGCGGCATGTTTCTGACGTAATGGATTTCCAGGTCTTCCAGATCGAGACGGAAATCCACCGCTTCCGGCGGCAGATGCCCGCCGGCTGGAAGCGAAGCGAGCGTTTCGGCGGGAATGTCTATTTTCACCGTTCCGCCCGCGATACGGCCCTGCGGCATGCGGATGCCGATCCAGTCCCGCGCTCCATGCGCAATGAATTTGGGCCAGATCAGCTTGAAGAATGCGATCGGCATCGGGCTGATCTGTCCGCTCAGCTTGATGGCCGGCGACTTCAGCCCTTGCGTGAAGGACCCGCTCAGATTGATCTGGGCGTCGGCGGCACGCAGGAAGAAACGGTCGAGTTCGACCGAGCCGCGGCGCGGATCATATTCGCCCTGCGCCAGCATCTGGTCGAGCGGGATGACGGGAATGCCAAACCGTTCCGCACCGAGCACGATCTCGTCGGCGCCGACCTGAAATGCCCAGCGCCCGGTCTCCTTCTGACGCTGAATGACGCCCCTGAGCTTCAGCCGGCTGCCGCCCCAGCGCAATTCGGACTGCGTGAGGCGGATCACGCCCTCTTCGCGGGAATAGGTGAGGTGCAGATCGCCGTGGTCGATCTCCGCGGGGAATCTCTCGTCCCAGGGCGCGTAGAGACTGCCCTGTTTGAGCGAACCGCGGACGGTCGCCCCGAGAATGTCGCCATTGCCGGCCAGCTCAAGGTCGGCGGTGAGCGATACCGGCATGTTCCAGATTTTCGGAAACTGGAACATCGGGAATTCCGCGCTCAGATCGCGCGGCACGACGTCGTCGACGCCGAGGCTGAGATCGAGTTCGCCGGTGCGCCGGTTCTGGCTCGCCCGGAACTGCAGCTGGAATGCGTCCGTCGATGATTGGATGGAAACCTCGCCGACCACGGCGCTGTTCTTGCCCCGGTGCTGCAAATCGATTTGGACGGAGGGCACGGTCCAGCGGATGACCTGATCGCCGCGATCGAAAAACACGCTCGCGTCGCGAATGCCGAAGCTGGTCAAATAGGCGGACTCGCCGCGCCGGGTGGCGGCAAAAATATCGTTGAAGGCGCGTGTAAGGTTTACCGCCCGGCCTCGAGCCTGCCGGATCATGCCTTGGGACACGCCCGGGGCGTTCGGCGCTTCCGCCGCCTGCGGCTCGGGCGCTGGCGCCTCCGGTCGCGGGCCACCGGCGCCGGGCGAAGCACTCGGCTTGCCGCCGGTATTGAGATCGCCTTTGGACTCGCGCGGATCGACGAAGGAGAGCGCCAGCCCACGCTCGTCGGAATATTGCAGGAAAAGGCGCGGCCCGATCAGGTCGACCCGTCCCGCCGCCAGATGCCCGGTCAGCAGCGCCCGCAAGCTGACATGGGCCGAAGCGAAAGGCAATTCCACAATCGGGCCGCCTCCGTCTTCCACCAGCCGGACATCGGTCAGCCTGAATTCGACGCCGAAGCCCTTGTCGGCGCGCCGCAGCACCGCGTCGCCGATATCGAAATGCAGCCCGGACAGCGTGCGGTTGACCGCCCTTTCGATAGGCTGCACGAGAAAATTCATCGAAATCGGCGAGTGAGCGAGCTTGGCGTAGAGCGCACCAAATCCGATAAGGCCCAGGAGCGCAGCGAACACCGCGATGCGGGCCAGCAACCGGGCCGACCCGTAAGTGACACGGGCGGCGCTTTCTTTCAGCGATGCGGACGTAACAAATGACCTTTTGAAGGGCACCAGGGCAGTCGATTGACCGTCAAGAGGGCGAGGCGGTGGCACGTTGGGTGCACCCCGTCCTCCATAAGATGTGAGATTGCCGCCTGCCATCGGTTGCGTTTGCCGCCTTTTGTCATCGTCGTTCGGCTGGGCGCGATGCGCCTAGCGGCATCAATAGCGCGGGACATGACCGGCCCGCAACGCCCTGCCGCCTTCCTGGCAGATATTTGTTCCGCACGGAATCTTCTTCGGGAAAACCGGAGCAAACCCCCAACATTGGTGATAAGGTTGCGCCGCCCTGAATCCAGGGCTTATTCGAACGCAAGAAGGCGACAAAAGGAAGGCCGTTCCAGCAATGTTGAATGAAGGCGATGTGGCTCCAGACTTTGAGCTGCCGCGCGACGGCGGAAAGACGGTGACGCTCAGCCAATTCGAAGGCGGGCCCGTCGTGCTCTATTTTTATCCCAAAGACGACACGTCAGGTTGTACCCAGCAGGCGATCGGCTTCAGCGAGCGGATCGCGGCCTTTCAAAAGGCGGGCGTGGAGGTGATCGGCGTTTCGCCCGATGGGGTGAAATCGCACGACAAATTCCGGGACAAGCACGATCTGCAGGTGATTCTGCTTGCCGATGAGGAAAAGTCCGCGATCGACGCTTATGGCGTGTGGGCCGAGAAGAAGATGTATGGGCGCAGCTATATGGGCGTCGACCGGACCACGTTTCTGATCGGCCAGGACGGCAGGATCAAGCGCATTTGGCGCGGCGTGAAGGTTCCCGGCCACGTCGATGAAGTACTGGCCGCCGTCAAAGCCCTATAGCCAGGGCCGGTTTTTCGCGTTTCACCGATCTCTGCGCCGCCTGAGCGGCTGCATGGGCGAAGCCGTTTCTCGCGATGCGTGCAAGTTTTTTGCTTGTCGCACTTGCGGAGAGGTGCAACTCTGCGTGGCCTATGCTGTAATGCTTGGACCGGTGACAGCTCTTCGGCCTTTGCGCAACCGCGTCGCGGCTGCGCCCTTTATGCGCCGGTTCTTTGAGGGGCGTTTGGGCAACAGTCGCGAATCACTTCCACAGCCGGGCTTTATGGGAACACTTACGGCGGCGAAAGGGCATTGAAAACAGAATCCCGCCGACTTAGAACTGTAGGGCGCTGCCCCCCATCGGAATTTCGGAGAAGGTGCAGATGTTTACCAAAAAGCCAGAGAAGCCAGAAAAGCTAGAGAGCGAAATGAGTACTTTCGAGTCGCAGAAGCCGATCACCAAGACGACTAGCAAGGCTGTCGGGGGGCCGACGCAACCAGCCGGCTCTGGCCCATTATCTTCGCCAATGCCGGGCGCGCCTTCAATGGGTGGCATGGCCCCCAAGACGGCAATGGCGACGCCCGCCTATCGCGCGGACCGCATGGCTCCTTCGATCATAGGCGAAGATCTGACGGTAACCGGCAACGTCCTCTCCAAGGGCGAAGTGCAGGTCGACGGCCAGATCCAGGGCGACGTTCACTGCTCCTCGCTGATCGTCGGCGAAAAGGCGCAGATCACCGGCGGCATCGTCGCTGAGGACGTCGTGGTGCGCGGTCAGGTCATGGGATCGATCCGCGGCGTGCGCGTGACCCTGCAGTCCAGCTCGCATGTGGAAGGCGACATCTTTCATCAGTCGCTGGCCATCGAGCAGGGCGCGTTCTTCGAAGGCAAGTCGCGTCGCACGGAAGATCCGATCGCGTCCGCACCGAAGATCGACCTTCTGCAAGGGCAGGCGGCGGAGTAGTTCCGTCGCGGCCGGTTTTGCAATCCCGCTGTCATCGGCAATGTGCCGCTGAACTCGATTTTCTATGCCTCGCTGGGATTGAGCGGCCGAACGCTATCGGACGTGCTTTGGCGGCCCGGGTCGAGAACGCGACCTGCGTCGCATCGCCATTTGCGTGGCTGAGCCCCCTGTTGCGGGCGCGCGATGATCCGTAAACCTGTCAATGTCTGGCACACCATCTGGTTTGTAAGCGACTGGAACGAGTTCGGATCCAGTGTGCTATAGAAATGAACGACGCTGATTGCAAACTGGCATTCTCCCGTCATCTCGGGCTATTCTGATCGGTAATTGCGGCGACCCTTGTCGCTATTCAATTCGTGCCCTTATTACCCATCACTGATGCAACCCGACTCTCATCAGGAAAAACCCTCTCCGCCTCCCGGTCCTTCGGTCGAAGCGCTGGCGGACGGCGTCGTCCAGGGCGATCGCGCCATGCTGGGGCAGGCGATCACGCTGGTCGAAAGCAGCAAGGTGGAACATCGGCGCTTTGCGGATGATCTGCTGAAATTGCTGCATGGCAAGGCCCGTATGGTCCATCGAATCGGTGTGACGGGCCTGCCTGGCGTCGGCAAATCCACCTTCATCGATCAGTTCGGCACCAATCTGACGCAAGAGGGTCACCGGGTTGCCGTGCTGGCCATCGACCCGTCCTCCAACCGGACCGGCGGCTCGATCCTCGGCGACAAAACGCGGATGAGCCGCCTCGCGGTCGATCCGAACGCGTTCATCCGCCCCTCTCCTGCTGGGAAAACCCTGGGCGGCGTCACCCGGACGACGCGCGAAACCATGCTGCTCTGCGAAGCGGCGGGCTTCGATGTCATCATCGTCGAGACGGTCGGCGTCGGGCAGGCGGAAAGCGCGGTCGCCGATATGGTGGACTTTTTCCTGGTGTTGCTGTTGCCAGGCGCGGGCGATGAACTTCAGGGCCTGAAAAAAGGACTGATCGAGCTGGCCGATCTGATCGCCGTCAACAAGGCGGATGGCGATCTGGCCTCACGGGCTGCCGCGACGGCGGCCGATTATCGCGCGGCGCTGCATATTCTGAGCGCGCCTCATGCGGGCTGGCAACCCAAGGTGCTGCTCATATCGAGCTTGGAGAATAGGGGGCTCGATGAATTATGGGGAGCGGTGAAACAGCACCGGGACCTGATGCAGAACTCCGGTGCGTTCGATGCCAGGCGGCGCGATCAGGCCGTTTCCTGGATGCGTGCGCTGATCGAGGACCGATTGCGCGGCATCATCCGCGACGACGCGCAGGTCAGGCAGCGTCTCGAATTGCTTGAGAGCGAAGTCAGGGCCGGGCGCAAACTGCCGGCGATCGCCGCCGATGAGATCCTGACGCTCGCAGGCTTCGGCCAGGGGGGTGATCCTGCTTCGCGGCAGCTCGGTGCGCCGCCGCTTTGAGGACGTGGGAATACCATCGTCCGGTCGGAACGCGTCCCATCGCTGCCGGTCTGCTGATCGCTCTTGCCGGGCCGCCGCTCGGCCTGTCCGCCATCGCCGCCTGGTTCACGATAGGGCAGGGCGAATTCTCCCTCTCTCAAGTGCCGATGTGGTCGGCGCTGCCGGTTTCATACTTTCCTTGGCGGGATTCAAGCATGTCTCGCAGGAGCGTTCGTGGGCTGGGCGATTTACAGGCGGGGATGGGTGAGCCTTGCCGCCTGGATGGTGCTGACGGTTATTCTGGGTCTCGCGCCCATCGTCCTCTTGATGCTGACCCGCCAAGGACCCGGAAATACCGGTCTGATCTACGTGTCCGACTTCAAGATCGCGTGTTACCTCATGGCCGCTGCGATCTTTGCCTCCCTAGTGCTCCGCGTAGTTGTCATCGCGCTCGGGTGGATGCGCAAACGATAGCTACGCACCCGCAAGCCGATCGCGGTCTTAAAACCGCAAGCGGCTCGCGAGCATGACATTCGGCAGGCCGCTGACCTTCGCCAGCACAGTGTCGCTGACTTCCTCATCCACGCCGACCAGCGCCAGCGCCTTGCCGCCCGCGCCATCCCGTCCCAGGGTGAAGGTCGCGATATTCACGCCCGCCTCGCCGAGCACGGTGCCGATCGCACCGATATAGCCGGGCTTGTCGGCATTCTCCGTATAGAGCATCTGCGGCGTCAGCTCGGCTTCCAGATTCATGCGCTGGATCTGAATGATGCGCGGCCGGTGGTCGGAAAAAACCGTGCCAGCGACTGAGCGCTCCTGGCGCTCGGTTTTCAGGGACACGCGCATATAGGTTTCATACGCGCCTTCCTGGTCGCGGCGGACTTCTTCGACCATGATGCCGCGCTGGCGGGCGATATCGGGCGCGCTCACCATGTTCACCTCCTGCAGCAGTGGCCGCAGCACGCCGCTCAGCGCCGCCGCAGTCAGCGCGCGCGTGTTCAGCTCGCCGATTTCCCCGGCATATTCGAAGCGGATCTGTTTCAGCCCGCTTTCGACGAGCTGCCCGGCGAAGGAGCCAAGCTGTTCCGCGAGCTTGACGAAGGGCGCGAGGCGCGGCGCCTCTTCCGCCGTGATCGACGGGAAATTGACGGCGTTGGAGATCGCGCCGCTCAGCAGGTAATCCGACATCTGCTCGGCCACCTGAACAGCCACATTCTCCTGCGCTTCGGTGGTTGCCGCGCCCAGATGCGGCGTGCAGATGACGTTCGGCAGGCCGAAAAGCGGATTCTCCGTCGCCGGCTCGGTCTCGAACACGTCGAGCGCGGCACCGGCTACGCGGCCCGCACGGATGGCGTCCGCCAGCGCCGCCTCGACGATCAGCCCGCCCCGCGCGCAATTGATGATGCGCACGCCCTTCCTCATCTTCTGGATCGAGGCGGCACTGATGATGTTTTTCGTCTTCTCCGTCAGCGGCGTATGCAGCGTGATGAAATCGGCGCGGCGGAACAGCGTGTCCAGCTCGACCTTTTCGACGCCAAGCTCGCTGGCGCGCTCCGGCGTCAGGAACGGATCGAAAGCGATCACCTTCATGGCGAGGCCCCGCGCGCGGTTCGCGACGATCGAGCCGATATTGCCGCAGCCGATGATGCCGAGCGTCTTGGCCGTCACCTCAACGCCCATGAATTTCGACTTCTCCCATTTGCCGCCCTGCGTCGAGCGATCGGCCTCCGGGATCTGCCGGGCGAGAGCCATCATCAGGGTGATGGCGTGCTCCGCAGTGGTGATGGAATTGCCGAAGGGCGTGTTCATCACGATGATGCCCTTGGCGGTGGCTACGGCCACGTCGATATTGTCGACGCCGATCCCGGCGCGGCCGATCACGCGAAGACGGCCATTGGCTTTGGCGAGAACCTTCTCGCTCACTTTCGTGGCGGACCGGACGGCAAGCCCGTCATAATCGCCGATGATCGATGCGAGTTCGTCCTTGTCGAGGCCGATCTTCGTATCGGTATCGATGCCGCGGTCGTCGAAGACCTTCTGAGCAAGCGAGGAAAGCTTGTCGGCGATAAGGACGCGAGGGGCCATTTTCACTCTCCGAAGGAGTTGAGATCGTCATTTGCTGTCGAGGGATGCGCGGACAGGCAAACGGAGCACGATGCTCCGCCGCCTTCGTGTCCAGGCGGCTCAGGCCGCTTTGAGGGACTCCGCCTTCACATTGGCGAAGGCCCAGTCGAGCCAGGGCATCAGCGCTGCAAGGTCGGATGTCTCGACCGTCGCGCCCGCCCAGATACGCAAGCCCGTCGGGCGCGTCGCGATAAGAGCCGATATCCATCGCCACGCCGAGTTTCTCCAGCGTCGAGGCGATCTGCTTGGCGACCGCGGCCTGCGTTTCCGCCGGAGCGGACGCGATTTCGGGATCGACGATGGTCAGGCAGACCGAAGTGTTGGAGCGGATTGCGGGCTTATCCGCAAGGAACGCCACCCAGGGGGTGCGCTTGACCCAGTCGGCGATCACATCGGCATTGGCGTCGGCCCTGGCGAACAGCGAGGGCAGCCCGCCGATGCTTTCGGCCCAGGCGAGCGCGTCGAGATAATCCTCGACGCAAAGCATGGACGGGGTGTTGATCGTGGCGCCCTCGAAAATTTCCCGGTCGACCTTGCCCTTCTTCACCAGCCGGAAAAGCTTCGGCATCGGCCATGGCGGCGTGTAGCTCTCCAGCCGGGCGACGGCGCGCGGGCTCAGGATGATCATGCCGTGCTGCGCCTCGCCGCCGAGCACCTTCTGCCAGGAGAAAGTGGTGACGTCGAGCTTGTCCCAGGCGAGATCCTGCGCGAAGGCGGCGGATGTCGCGTCGCAAAGCGTCAGCCCCTCGCGATTGGCGGGTATCCAATCGCCGTTCGGCACGCGGACGCCCGATGTGGTGCCGTTCCAGGTGAACACCACGTCGCGGGCGAAATCAACCTGGGTCAAATCGGGGAGTTCGCCATAGGGGGCGGCCAGCTTGCGCGCATCCTCGAGCTTCAATTCCTTGAGTACGTCGGAAACCCAGCCCTCGCCAAAACTTTCCCAGGCGAGGAGATCGACGCCGCGCGCGCCAAGCATCGACCACATCGCCATTTCGAAGGCGCCGGTGTCGGAAGCAGGCGTGATGCCGATGAGATAATCCTGCGGCACGCCGAGAATGCTCCGTGTCTTATCGATGGCGAGCTTCAGCTTCGCCTTGCCCTCTTTGGCGCGGTGCGAGCGGCCGAGAACGGCGGTCTTCAGGTTTTCGAGGGCGTAGCCGGGGCGCTTGGCGCAGGGGCCGGAGGAGAAATGCGGCACGCGCGGGCGCGCGGCCGGCTGGGGCATGGTCATGATTTGCTACCCTTCCAGATAGTTGCTCCGCGGTGGGGCGGAGTGTCCCGCCGAAGCGGATACGCCCGGCGGCCAGCGGAGTCAAGAGGCGCCGAGGGACCGAAGGCTTGCATCGGAGGCGCCTCCGGGCGATCTACGTATTCCTCCGCAGAGATGAGAGCTGCAAAGACATGGAAGCCGCCGACGACATCATCCGCCTGCTGGGCCTGCAGCCGCATCCAGAAGGCGGGCATTTTCGCGAGACGTTCCGCGATCCCCTTCAGGTGGATGGCCGCGCCGCATCGACGGCGATTTATTTCCTGCTGCGGCGAGGCGAGCGCTCGCATTGGCACCGCGTCGATGCCGCCGAGATATGGCACTTTTATGCGGGCGCGCCGCTGGAATTGAAGATCGCCGACGGCGTGCGGCATTCGATCATCGTTCTCGGCGCAAGCCTTACGGCCGGTGAGCGGCCGCAAGCTGTGGTCCCCGCCGGGGCGTGGCAAAGCGCGGCGACCCTCGGCGATTGGACGCTCGTCGGCTGCACCGTCGCGCCGGGTTTCCTGTTTTCCGGTTTCGAGCTGGCGCCGGATGGCTGGTCGCCGCCGACCGGCTGAGCCGACGTTAAGGTAAATTCACGGGGACGGCCACTTTCGCCCTATTTTCCGCCCGCTTTACCTGCTTATGGCAGGCGCGCTAAAGCTAAGCGCAGTCAAGCGTAACACTGGGGGAAGTCATGGCAGTACCGCGCGCACTCAGCATTTTCAAAGTGCGGGACGAAGGCAATCTGGAATTCTGGGTTTCCAATCTGGTCATCGTCCTGTCGACCGTGCTCGGCGTTTATCTCGCGGCGCAAGCCGGCTATCGGACGGCGCTGGATTTCGAGCTGGCGCGCACCGAGCGGGAGAGTTTCTACATGCGCCGCGCGCTTCTCGACGAGCTCAAGGACAATCTCGTCCAGGCCGACGAGATCTCAAAGAACATGATTGAGAGTGGCTGGCGGTTCAAAAATTCCGACCCGGAAATCTTTAAATTGCAGGGCTATGTCTGGGAGACGATGAAGGAGCAGAGCACCACCTTCCAGATTCCCTCAGAGGTGCTGACCGGCGTGCGGCGCTATTACGATAAGTCGGGCAGCTATGCGAAGGCGCTGGGTGTGGGACAGGGGACGGCCATCGACGCTGCCAAATCCTGGCAGAAGGATACCCAGGAGGTACGGGAAAAGGTCGTCCCGGCGATGGAGCAGGATATCGCGCAACTCCGCGAAAAGCTCGTCAATCGCGGCGTTCAGATCAACTGAGTCTTTTTTGCATCAGAGATGGAACAATCCACAGGGGTACGGAATCATCAACTTGACTGTTGTGATTCCATGACGAAGCGCTGCGAATCGGATAAACAGGAATCATAAGAAGGTAAAAAACCTCTTAACAGCGTTAGTAACAGTGGAGCGTCAAGTGGAGCACGAGTACCCAACCGATTGGAAACAATTGGGCAGCCTGGCCAACGGCATCTTGCGGTCGGTCGCGGAGAAGCGAATGAAACAAGCTGAGTTCATGGCAGCGGAAACACATGGTTTCGATGCCGAGTTGCACTCCCCGCGTGCACAGAATCGCACTCAGCTGGATCTGCCGCTTTTGCCGCAATCCGCGCCGATGGCCGAGTTAAGGGCCGGCCGCATCTAGGCCGGGTATCGCAAACCCAGCGTTCAGGCGTTGAGTTGAGTCAGTTGTGTTCCGTTGCGTCGAGTCGAGTTTGTTGCGTGGCGTTGAGTTCGGTGGCGTTTGTTGCGTTAAACGTTGCGTCGGTATGCGTCCTGTTGCGTTTGTAGGTCGTGTGTGTGAGTTGCGTGGAGTGGAGCGACCGGCTTTTGTAATGCGTGTTGCCGAGGAAATTTCGCCGGCCGCTTGAATTGTGGCGTATCGCCTGCCGTATCGGGTGTTTGCGATCGCGTAAAACTGAAACGGGCGCTCCATTGCTGGGCGCCCGTTTTCTTGTTCGGCCTGCATGATATGGGAACGGCTACGGCTCCAGCTCGGTATCCCAATAGAGATAATCCATCCAGCTCTCATGCAGATAGTTCGGCGGAAATAGCCGGCCATTGCGATGCAGCTCATGCACCGTCGGGCGATACGGCGTCTGATAGGGCCACATCTTGGCCTTCTTCGGCATGTCGCCGCCCTTCTTCAGATTACAGGGCGCGCAGGCCGTGACGACATTGTCCCATCGCGTCATCCCGCCGCGCGAGCGCGGTACGAGGTGATCGAAGGTCAAATCCTCCAGGTCGCCGCAATATTGGCAGCTGAAACGGTCGCGCAAAAACACGTTGAATCGCGTGAAAGCCGGATAAAGCGCGGGCCGCACATAGATCTTCAGCGAAACCACGCTCGGCAGCTTCATCTCGAAAGTCGGACTGTGCACCGCCTTGTCGTAGTGCGAGACAATGTTCACGCGATCCAGGAACACCGCCTTCACGGTATCCTGCCACCCCCATAGGGAAAGGGGATAATAGCTGAGCGGACGGTAGTCCGCGTTGAGAACAAGGGCCGGATAGGCCTCAGGCGGCGATGATGCGGTTGCTACAGCGGTCACGTCTGCCTTTCCTGACGGTTAACCCGTTAGCCTTTGCAGTCACGTTCGCACTACGTCGCATGGGTAGGGATACTATAGCTCCATTGCAGTTCTGTGAAGACCCCTTTCGGATGAGGTGATAAACCCTGAGCGTCTTGTTTTTGCCCTGATGCCTGCGGCCTTCGCCTTGGATCGGAACGCGAAAATCCCTGGCGGGTTTCAATAGGAAAGCGTCATCAGGAGGGCAAATGAGCAAATCGGCAAAGGGCCAGGCAACGATCGCACGGATCTGGCGTGGCCGCACAAAGCGGGAGATCGCGGATCGCTACGCGGGCTACCTTTATGAAGAAGGCATCAGGCCGCTGGAGGAGAAGGCGCTTGGCGTCCAGCTCTTTCGCGAGGACCGCGAAACGGAGAGCGAATTCGTCACCATTTCCTACTGGGAAAGCGTGGAAGCAATGTCACGCTTCACCGGCGGCGATCCAAATCGCATTCACCATCTCGACCGCGACGCGGAATTCCTCATCGAACTGCCGGAGCGCGTACAGATTTTGACCATTCTCACCTCCAGCGGGAATCGCGGCGGCGAGACCTAGAGCCGACGCATGGCGGCATAATCGAGCTAGCGATCGATCTTAAGACTGCGATTGCGGAGCGGAACCTTACAATTCTTTCTCGATACGTCTTTTTCTCGGCCCAAGCTCAGTATAAAAGTCGCAAGGGCATTTGGTCTCGGCGTGAAAAGGGAGAGTTTGATGGGTGTCGAAGACGCGGCGCAGCGGCGCCATGAGGAATTTATACGCCAGCAGCATGAACGCAGTCTCGCCAATGCCTCGATGCAGACGAACAGCGCGGCGGCCGAACTGATCGCCGAGCGCATCGCCGCCAAGCTCGCCGAACAGAACGATATCATCTACCAGATCGGCCAGAAGCAGGGGCGGACGAGCTTCATCGCCTATCTGTCGCTGGTGATCGCGGCGGTGGCGGCGCGTCGGGCAGGTGCTGGGGCCGGTGTGGCAGTGGCCCTTGTTCAGGGGAATGTTTGGATAGGGGGACCAACCGGCCCCCCAATCCTGCGCTCGATTACCGCTCGACAAAGGAGCGGAGCCGGGCCAATGCGTCGTCCCATTGCCGCGAAACGCTGTCGAGATACGCCTGTAGCTCGACGATCGGTTCGGGCCTGAAGGCAAACTGGCTTTCCCGCCCGACGCGCGTGCTGCGGACCAGCCCGGCATTTTCCAGCACCCGCAGATGCTTGGTGATGGCTTGCCGCGTGAGCTTGGTATCCGCCGAAAGCCCCGCGATGGATCGCGTTTGCCCGTCGCTCAGTTTCGTCAGGAGCGAGAGACGGGTGGGATCTCCGAGAGCGGCGAATACCGGAGCGGGATTCGTATCGCCAGCGGCGGTTCTAGCGCTCAACATGAGCCTTAACATTCCTTGTTTGCTCTTCCCATCCGCCTTCGTTCATGCGGAAAGCCTCGGCCCGGCGATTGGCAGGCAGTGCGTCAAATCCCGATTCGATAATGGTGAGGCGGGTTCCTTTGGATGTCGGTTCGAGCCGGAACTCGACCAGCGTGGTTGCATCGTGAGTATACCGGCGTCAGCTCGATACCTTCATGAGGCCATCTGAAGGAAAATAATCGCGGGGCCTCCATCTGCTCGATTGTGGCATTCCATTTGATGTGCTCATAGCCGGGATAGGTTATCTGGCCCGTCGAGACCTCACCGGGCACGAACGGACCATCCAGCTTCACCCGGAACCATTCGCCGAACTCTTTGTGATCGGTCAGCGCGCGCCAAACCCTCTCAACGGGGGCATTCAATTCAACGGTTTTTTCGATGCGATCGGACATATGCGCAACCTCCTGGTTGCGCATAAAATGGCAGATCCGGGCGTAAAGAGCAACCAAAACGTTGCGTTTTGTGTTCGATGGCTAACCCGCGTTTCGCGCGTGCTGAACCTTCAGCGCGTCGGGATTGATGACATTGATGGGCTTGCCAGCGGCATAAGCGAGAATTTGATCGAAGATGTCGGCAAACTGAATTTCATATTCGTCGCGCGTGACATAGCCGATATGCGGCGTGCAAACGACGTTGTCCATGTTGAGCAACGGATGGGCTGGATCCCTTAGCGGCTCGTCTTCGAAGACGTCGACCGCCGCCATTCCCGGCCGTCCGGCGCGGAGCGCCGCGACCAATGCGTTCGGCTCGATGAGAGGCGCCCGGCTTGTATTGACCAGGAGCGCGGTGGGCTTCATGCGCGCCAAATCCTCGGCGCGTGACGATGCCGCGCGTCGCCTCCACCAGCCGGATATGCAGGGAGATCACGTCGCAGCTTTCGAAGAACTCGGCCTTGCTGCGCGCCGTCGCATATCCATCGGCTTGAGCCTGCGCCAGCCCCGCCTCGCGCGCCCAGACCAGCACGTTCATGCCAAAAGCACGGCCATAGCCGGCAACCGCGCGGCCGATCCTTCCGTAACCGTAAATGCCGAGCGTCTTGCCGCGCAGCGTGTCGCCGACGCCGATCTGCCATGTCCCCGCCTTCAACGCGGACATCTGCTGGGGAATTTGGCGCGCCGCCGCAAGGATCAAACCCCAGGTCAATTCGGCGGCGGCGTAGGACGGCGCATCGGAGTGCAGATTGGAGGAGACGATGACGCCAAGGCGCGTACACGCGTCGACATCGATATGCGGATAGACGCTGCGCTGGCTGATGAGCCGCAGATTCGGCAGGCGCTCAAGCAGGGGCGCGGCGATCTTCGTACGCTCGCGTATGAGAACCAGGGCTTCGGCATCCTGCAAACGTTCGGCCAAAGGGCCTGTTTCCTGGAGGTGGTCGTTCCAGATCGTGACATCGTGGCCGTTGAGCTTCTCGAAGCATGGCAGGCCGCGCAGCGTGTCGAAATAATCGTCCAGGATGGAAATTTTCATGAGGGACCAACTCCTGCCGGATGTTCATTCCCTTGCTAATGCTTTCGGGGCGCAAAGGCTAGTTCAGCGATGGTTCGCTGAGCGCGTACCGGAATCCGGCTGCTCGCTTCGTGCACCCTCTACATCCGCCCGATCTCAGCGAGCACGTCCTCCATCCTCCCCACAAGTTCATCGGCATGAGCCTTGGTGACGCATAGGGGCGGCCTGATCTTCAGAACATTCCCGAAGCGGCCGGCCGCGCCGATGAGAATGCCGTGTTCGCGCAGGCCGTTGATCATTGCCGTCGCGAGTTCCGGGTCCGGGGTCTTGAAATTGCCGTCGCGCGAAAATTCCACGCCGAAATAAAGCCCGGCGCCGCGCACGGCGCTGATCACCGGATAGCGGGTGCTCAGTTCCAGCAGATGCCCGCCCAGATGGGCCCCGACGACGGACGCATTCTCGATGAGGGATTCCTGCTGAATGACTTCGAGCACCGCGAGCCCCGCCGCGGCGGCGGCGGGCGACGCCGCGAATGTATTGAAATAGCCAAAATCCTCGGCAAAGGCGCTAAGCAGCCCAGGACTCGTCACCACGCCCGCGACCGGATAGCCGTTGCCCATCGGCTTGCCCATGGTCACGATATCCGGCTGCACGCCGTGGCGGGCAAAGCCCCACATGCCGGAGCCGGTCCGGCCGAAACCGGGCTGCACTTCGTCGGCGATGAACAGCCCGCCGGCCTTGCGCACGGCTTTCACCGCCGGCGCGAGAAAGCCGCGCGGCTCGGCAAACACGCCGTCGCTGGAAAAGATGCTGTCGGCGATCAGTCCGGCGAGTTGGATGCCGTCCTCCTGCATCGCGGCGATCGCATCGCGCACTGCCTTGGCGAAACCCGTGCCCGGCTTGCCTGAAAAGCGGCGGGGATCGGGCGCGGGGACCATGCGCACATGCGGCGGCGGCGCGCCGGTCTTGTAGGATGAGGGCGAAATCTCGGTCACGGCGGCGGTATTGCCATGATAGGCGGTTTCGGTGACGATGAAGCCGGTTCCGCCGCTCGCCTTTTTCGCAATCCGCAGCGCCAGGTCATTGCTCTCGCTGCCGGTGCAGGTGAACACGACATTCGAAAGCTCGCCTGGATATGTCGCCAGCAGCTTTTCGGCGTAATCGTGAACCGTGTCGTGCAGATAGCGGGAATGGATATTGATCTCGGCAAGCTGCTTGCAAACCGCTTCGACGACCTTCGGGTGGGAATGCCCCACGGTGGGCACGTTGTTGTAGAAATCGAGATAGCGCCGCCCGTTCGACGCATAGAGATAAGGCGCCCTCGGCGCGCACCATTTTCAGCGGCTCGCGATAGAACAGCACCGAGGAGGCGCCGAACGTTTTCTTGCGCCGGTCCACCAGCGCCGCCGTCTCATCGTCGAGCGCGCCGGGCAGCGCGTCGCGAAAGGCGTTCAGCGCGAGGATCTGTGTGGCTTCGTGTTTCATGACCCGCCGCTCCCGGTCTCGGCCGCCGCTTCGGCATGTTCGGCAAGAAAGGCGCGGCCCAGCGCAACCGTTCCTCGCGTATAGGCTTCGCCCGTCTGCTGTGCCATTGGGGTCTCCGAATGCGAGGCGATCCAGGCGGTCAGCAGCATCCGCCGCAGCATGATGAAGGTGGGGATGATGGCCGCTTCCGCATCGGAAAGCGGCGCGACCGTTCGGTAGCCGGCGATCCAGGCGTCCAGCAATTCGGGGATGTAGGGCTCGTGCTCCAGGAAACTGATCGCGGCGGCGAAATCGTAGAGATACCAGCTGAACCCGCAATCGTCGAAATCGATGACCGACAGGCGTTCTCCGTCGATGATCAGATTGGCAAGCCGCAGATCGGCATGGACGAGGCCGAACTTCTCGGCATCCTCGCCATAGTCGGCAAGGCGCTGGCGCAGCAGTTCGGCAACCTCTTCCAGGACTTGCCGGTCCTGGGCGGTGAGGCCGAGACCTTCGCGCCAATCGCCCCAAAGCGGCGTATCGCCCAGCGTGGTGCCGAAATTCCAGGTCTTGCGGATGAAGCCCGGCGGCGGCGTCCAGGCCCGGGCATGGGCGTGCAGCCGCGCGCTCACCGCGCCGAGCTCGTGGAACCAGGCGGCCAGGCCGCTCGCCTCGTCGGGCTCCTTGCCCGGCAAGAACTCGAAGGCCACCACATGGCGGGTCGTGCCATTATCCTCGATATCGGCGATCAGCCCGCCATCGGCTTGCGCGATCGGCGTCAGCGTCTTGACGATGCCCTCGCTGTTCAATGCCGAGAGCCAGGCAAGTTCGGAGGCGATCTCCTCGCGCGTATGGTAGCCCTGCCGATGGACGCGAAACACGACGTCGCGACCGGATGCCGCTTCTTGCGCACGAAAGGTGGCGTTTTCGGAAACTGTCAGCAGAGCCAGCTTCGCATCGTCGCCAAATCCCCAGCGGGGCAAGGCGGCGCGCAGACCGTTTTCCAGCTGGCCGATGAATTCTTCATTATACATTGGGTGCTCTCCCCTGCGCCCGCTTCAACTGTCGAGCCTTCTCAGCTCCTTCACGTCTCGGACTTATCCGACGAATTTTCCTTCCAAAGCGCGGTTGCGGCCGAGAAAGCCAAGCAGTGCGGCATCGTAGGCGGTCGGCTCCTCATAGAACGGCGTGTGGCTGGAATTGGGAAACACCACCAGCTCGGCATTCGGCAGATGCCGCTTCATGCGCGCGGCGCAAGCGGGGGTGAGCTCATCGTGCAGCCCGACGGTGATGAGCACCGGCACGGTGATCCGGTGCAGGTCCGGCACCCGGTTCCAGTCTTTCAAATTGCCGATATAGAGAAACTCGTTGGGCCCTTGCATCGCCATATACGGGCCCATGTTCCAGTCCGCCGCGGAGCGCTTCAACGGCGCAGGCCACTCCTTCAGCCGGCAGACATGGCGATAGGTCAGCAGCGTGATGGCGGCCTTATATTCCGGGTGGTCGTAGTCTTCCGCAGCTTCATGCGCGAGCATCATTGCCGCCGTCTCGGAGCCGAGCGCTTCTCGCAGCCGGTACAGTTCCTGCATCAGATGCGGCAGGTCGGCGGCGGTATTCTCAAGGATGAGCGTTTTCAGCGCTTCCGGGTGCGTCAGCGCATATTCGACGGCCAGCCAGCCGCCCCAGCTATGGCCGAGCAGATGCACCTTGCCCAGGCCGAGGGCACGGCGCACCGCCTCGGTTTCTTCGACATAGCGGCCGATCGTCCAGAGCGCGGGATCGTCAGGCCGGTCGGATGCGCCGCAGCCCAGCTGATCGAACGCGACGACCCGGTAGCCGTGATCGGCGAGAAATGAGTGCGCGTCACGCAGATAGTCGCAAGGCAGTCCCGGTCCGCCATTCAGGCAGAAAACGGCCTCCTCGCCCGTTCCGTAGGAATAGGCGACGATCCGGTGACCGGCGGCCATGATCTCGATCCGCTCATCGGGCTCGCGTTCCTGCCACATCTTCCGCCCCCTTAACTCGCGCGCGGTGGTGCAATCGTGATCTCGACACGCGCCCGCTCAAGCGCCCGCCGCACGGCACCCGCCGGCTCGCGATCCGTGACGAGCCGCTGCACTTCATGCATCCGCGCCCAGATGGCCAGTGCGGGGATGTCGAATTTCATGTGATCGATGACAACGATGGTTTCCGCGGCGCGGTTCACCATCGCCTTATAGACCGAGGCGGCGTCGGCCTCCGCGTCGGCAAGGCCCTCCGCCGTTATTCCGGTGACGCTGAGGATCGCGCGGTTGACATTGTAGGATTGCAGAAAGTCGATCGTCTCCGCCCCGGTCATGTTGCCTTCGCGCCCATTATAGCGGCCGGGGCACATGATCACCCGGATCGTCGGATTGTCGGAAAGCGCCATCGCCACGCTGAAGGAATGCGCGATGACGTGGATATCGCGGCATTCCGCAGCCATGCGGCGGGCGATATGCGTGGTGGTTGCGCCCGCGCCGACGGCGATGACCTCGTTCGGCTTGATGAACTTCACCGTCGCGGCGGCCAGGGCCTCGCGTTCGGAGACCATGAGGCGGTGCCGCTCGCTGAGCGAAGGCTCGGTGCCGAAGGGCCGAACGGCGCCGCCATAGGTGCGGTCGATGAGGCCGCGCTCTTCCAGCTCATAGAGATCGCGCCGGATCGTCTCGGTCGAGACCTGGAGATCGGCGGCCAGATCGCCGACCCGCAGGCGCGACGTCGCCATCATCTCGGCCAGAATGCGCTCGTGACGCTCCTTCTTGCCGAGGCGTCCCCGGCGCTCCTGTTCCATCTCGCGCATATCGCTCATGCGGACCGCCTCATTCTCATGAGATAGCCGATCAGGCCGCCACCCAGCAAAATCGCGGCGGCGCCGAGCGTCGCCATCGTTCCGAGCACCGGCACCATGGGCGTATAGCCGGCGACCATCTTGGCGTAGAGCCATTCGGGCACCGTGCTGTCCGCGCCAGTGGTGTAGAGCGACAGCGGGAAATTGCTCCATGACAGGAGGAAGGCGAACAGCATCCCCGACCAGATGCCGGGCCAAAGCAGCGGCAAGGTGATTTCGCGCAGCACTTGCCAGCGCGTCGCGCCCAGGTCGAATGCGGCCTCTTCCAGCGCCGGATCGAAACCGTAAACCTGAATGGCCATCACCAGCGTGACGACCGGCACGATCCAGACCAGATGGGCGAAAACCGCCGTCATCCAGGTCGGCTGGATGCCCATCGCGTTGAACCACAAGAGCAGGGCAAGGCCCAGAACCGGCTGCGGGAAGAAGATCGGCAGCAGAATGACCTTTTGGAACAGGCGGCGCCCCCGCCATTCGTAACGCGCGAAAGCCAGCGCGCCGAAAAAGGCGATCAAGACGGCGATGGCCGTCACCAGCGCGGCAACCAGGATCGACGTGCGCACGATCACGCCGATCTCGATGGAGTCGAACGTTTTCAGCCACCAATCGGTCGAGTAGGCGCGAACCGGAAAGGCGAAATAGCGCGTCTTGGAGAAACCGGCGAGCACGCCGCACAAGATCGGCAGATAGATCGCGATTACGACGAAGAGCGTCCAGCCCCAGATAAGCGCGTTGGTGCGCCGCTTTGCCCGCTCCATGGCTCAGCGCCTCCCCAGAATGCGGTCGAGATCGAGCCTTGCGAGCAGGGCGAGGGTCAGCGCGCCGATGAAGATGGTGACGACGACCGCGAGCGCCGAGCCGAGCGGCCAGTTCTGCGAATAGGTGAAGGCGATCTCGATATCGTGCGAAATGACGATGATGGACTGGCCGCCGAGAATTTTCGCCTCCGCCGTCGCGCCGATGGCCAGCACGAACGTCAGCAGCATGCCGATCAGAATGCCGGGCATGGCGAGCGGCAATTCGATCTCGCGCCAGATCTGCAAGCGTCCGGCGCCGAGGTCGCAAGCCGCATCGATGAGATCGCGCGGCACCATGGCGAGGCCGAGCGTCATCGGGAAGAGCATGAAGGGGAGATAGGTGTAGACCAGCCCGAACAGCGTCATGCCCGGCGTGTAGAGGACTTCCGGCCCCGACAGGCCGATCATCTTCAGCGTCCCGTCGAGCACGCCATTCTTGATGAAGAACAGCACCCAGCCATAGAGGCGCACATTCTCCGAAATGAACAGCGGGAAGACGAAGAAAATGCTGATCAGGGACGACCAGCGCCCGAACACCGCATTGAGGCCATAGGCGATCGGATAGGCAAGCACAGCCAGGATCGCGACCGTCGCCATGGCGAAGCCGCAGGACCAGATGAACGACAGCCAGACCGTATTTGTCGGGTCGAGTACGGTGCCGAAGTTCTCCAGGGTGAAGGAACGGAACAGCTCGAAGCTGCGCGGCGTGGCGAAGGAATATCCGAGGATCGCCAGGAGCGGAATGACGAAGCCGGCAAAAAGCAGGATCGCGACCGGCACGGCGCATTTCGCGCCCAGCGACAGATAGAGATCGGGTCGCCAGCTCCGGGCGGGGCGCGCTGTTTCGGCGCGGACTGCGGGCGCTGCCAAATCCGTCATCCGTTCAGCCCGTGACCGTGATCGCGTCCGCCGCATCCCAGCCGACCGTCACTTGCCGGCTGGCGTTTTCCGGCAGCGCCCGCCCGCGCGACAATTCCGCCAGCATGACCTTGTCACCCACCCGGACCTGATACTGGATGCGGGAGCCGAGCGAATATTCATTGTAGACCGTGCCTTCAAGGCGGTTGTCGGCGCTATCTCCCGGTCCAAGGAAGCGCAGGAATTCCGGTCGAACCACGACGAATGCGGATGATGCTTCGACGGCGCCGATCTCCGGCGGCCGGATGCGGAAGCTTCCCGGCACATCGACGCCGCGCCAAAACTCCCCTTCGGCGCGCTCGACCGCGATCACATTCACTTCGCCGACGAATTCGGAGACGAAGCGGTCGGCGGGATGATTGTAGATTTCCTCCGGCGTGCCGATCTGCACCAGCTTGCCGGCGCGCATGACCCCGATGCGGTCGGACATCACCATGGCTTCTTCCAGACTATGGGTGATGTAAACGAAGGTCTTGCCCGTCTCGCGATGCAGGTCCTTCAGCTCTTTCTCCAGCGTCTTCCTCAGCTTGTAGTCGATCGCCGAGAGCGGCTCATCGAAGAACAGCACTTCCGGATCATAGGCGAGCGCACGGGCCAGTGCGACGCGCTGACGTTCGCCGCCCGAACACTTCGTCACATTCTTGTCGAGGTAGTTTTCAGGCAGGCGCACAAGCTGCATGAGTTGAAGTGCGCGGCGACGACGATTCTGGGCATCGACGCCGCGCACTTTCAACGGAAAGGCGATATTATCGCCCACCGTTTTATGCGGGAAGAGCGCGAGCGACTGGAACACCATGCAAGTGGGCCGCCTGTTCGGCGGCATCTCATTGATGCGCTCCCCGCGCAGCGTGATGTTGCCCTCGGTCGGCTGCTCCATTCCCGCGAGCATCCGTAGTAAGGTCGTCTTGCCGGAGCCGGAGGGCCCGACAATCGTGAGGAATTCTCCCTCCAATACGTCGAGATCGATCCGGTCTACGGCTGCAAGCTGGCCAAAAACCTTGCGGACGCCGACGAGTTGAAGGATTGGCCCGCTCCTCGCCTTGGCCCCGGCATCCGCTTCGCTTGACGTCATATATTCATCCCCGAGGCTCGCGGGCGGCAGATGCCGCGCCACTTTCGTCTCGTCTCGGAACGGCTCGGCAAAGCTTGAGCTCAGCCGCGCACGCGCTTGGCCGCGGTCATGACGTCGAGCGCCTTGTCGTAATCCGGCACGATGTCATATTCGACCGAGCGCGCCATTTCCTCTTCCAGGCTGTCCCATTGGATCGCGTCGAGTTCTTCCTTGGTGAACAGCTTGAAACACTCCGGATTGCCCATCTGCGTCACCGGATTGAACGTGCCCTCGGCGAAGGCCACGGTGTGCGCGACCTTCGGGTCCTGCACATATTTGAGGAATTCGGTGGCCAGCGGCGACAGGTTCGGATTGTTGACCGTCGAGGTCACCTCGATCCAGGCGATGCCGCCCTTGCCGCCGGCCATCGGGCCTTTGAGCGGGGTGATGCCGCGCATGTTCTTGTGGCCGTCAGCGCGCGCAGGGGAGACCGAATAGGTGCCGCCGGTGAGATGCAGGTCGATTTCGCCTGAGATGAGCGCCTGGTTCATGCTGGCGATGTCGCCGATCAGCTTGGCGCCCTTGAAGATGCGCTTGGCGGTCTCCTCGAATTTGGCCATGTCGGCGGCGTCATGCGTCTTGAACGGATCGAGGCCGGCCAGGACGAACAGGTTGAAGACGTTCCAGTCGTCGGATTCCAGGATGCCGTATTTGCCGGCCAGCTTCGGGTCGTTGAAGAGATCCCAGCCGACATCTTCCGCGGTTTTGCGGCTGACCTTGTCGGTGTTGACGACGAAGCTATAAGGGCCGAAACGCTGCGTCATGCCGAGCAGGTCCTTGCCGTCGTCGCTCAGCGCCCATTTATAGGGCGGCTTGAACTGCGGCAGCATCTTCTCGAAATAGGGCTCGAACTCGGCGCGCGGCAACGGCTTGATCAGCTTTTCGGGCGCCATCTGCTTGCGCGCCCAGGGATTGTTGAGATTGATCAGATCCCACACATTGGTCTCGCCGGCGCGCAGCCGGTTGACCATGGTCGGATCGTTGGTGAGGCTTTCGGCCTTGACGGTCGCGCCCTTCAAGCCCCGGAACGGATCGAGCACCTGGGCGGAATTGTAGCCCTCCCAGCAGAGGATGTTCAGCTCCTTCTCGCGGGCCGCAAAGGCTGGCCGCGATCCGGCGAGCGCCCCGCCGGCCAAAGCCGCCGCCGACGCCATTCCCTTCAGCACCGTCCGTCTCGAATGACCCGTCATGCCCAATCCCCTTGCCACCTGACCAACGCCAACCAAGTCCAACACACCCGTCCAGACCCTTTGCGTTGCCGTAACCGCATGCTTTGCGGACTAGCCGCCGAAAACCGTAGTTTTCAGCCGCCTGGACGCGAGCTACTCTACTTGGCCACCGCGCGTCAGTCTGTGGGATTATGTGGTACTTTGTTGGAAAGTATCCACATATCTATGGGCTTTACAACATTTTTGTTGCGGCGCACACTGTCGGGCGCCGGCGCGCGTGATCGAAAAAAGGGGAAGTTCCACATGTTCAAATCACTTAGCGGGCAAACTGCGATCGTCACAGGCTCGAGCAAGGGCATCGGCAAGGGCATCGCCAAGTGCTTTGCCGGCGCGGGATTGAACGTGCTGGTCGTCGGCCGGAACCTCACCGAGGCTGAGAAGGCCGCCGCTGAGCTGGGAGGGAAAGCATCGGGCTTTGCGGCCGACATCACCAGCGCCACCGACTGCGCGGCGATGGCGCAAGCAGCGCTCGACCGCTATGGCAGCCTCGACGTGCTCTGCGCCAATGCCGGTATTTTCCCCGCCGCCAAGCTCGGCGATATGACCTCCGCCGATTTCGACCAGGTGATGAACACCAATCTGAAGGGCACGTTCCTGTCGGTTACGGCGGTGCTCCCGGCGATGAAGGCCGCCAAGCGCGGGCGCATCGTCCTGACCTCATCCATCACCGGTCCGATCACCGGTTTCCCAGGATGGTCGCATTACGGCGCCTCGAAGGCGGGGCAGCTCGGCTTCATGCGCACCGCCGCGATCGAGCTTGCACCCTGGAATATCACCGTCAACGCGGTGATGCCCGGCAACATTCGCACCGAAGGGCTGGACGGCCTCGGCGCGGAGTATATCGCCAGCATGGAGGCGTCGATCCCGCAGAAGCGGCTCGGCAGCGTCGCCGATATCGGCAATGCCGCGCTGTTTTTCGCCTCCGAGGAAGCGGCCTACATCACCGGACAGACGCTGGTCATCGATGGCGGGCAGACGCTGCCTGAATCGCTTATGGCGCTGAATGAAATGGGGTAGGATGACACTCCCGCTCCGATATGCCGAGCTTTCGCGCCCGGAATTTGGAACGATTCCCGTAGCTTTGCCGTTTTAGTGAAACCTTGCCGGCGGGGGACGGAAAGACGCGGAGCCATCCATGGAGACCGCCATCAAAGCACGGACTGTCAGCTCAACCAGGTTTCGCCGTCGTGGCCCGCGAGGCGGAAGCAATTCCGCCGACGCTCATGCTTGAGACCAAACCTTTGGCTGGCGCGCGGATTCTCGTGGTCGAGGACGACGCGGTGCAAGCGCTCGACCTCGCCGCCTCCCTTGGCGAAGCCGGGGCCGATATTATCGGTCCTGTCGCGAGCCTGAGCGAAGCATGGGACCTTGCTTTGGAGAACTCCTGCGACGCGGCGATCCTCGACCTGCGGCTGCGCGACCGAAACGCGACTGCGCTGGCACGCCAGCTTTTGCACCAGGGCGTTCCGTTCATCGTCTATACCGGATATCCCGACAGCGCTTTTTTCCGATCGGATTGGCCAGGCTACGAGTTGGTCACCAAGCCCGCCGACCTCAAGCATCTGATGCGCAGAGTGGCCGCTTTGATTGCCTGGAAGCGCAACGCATAGCGTGCGCGAGCGTCGAGTGCGCGCGGCGGCGCTAAATCAGCATGACCGCGGCGAAGCCGAGCGCCATGCCCAAAATCGCAATGATAATCAGCGAAACGATACCGCCTCCGCGCTTAGGCGTGGTTTGGAGCGGCGGTATCCCCGTATAGCGCTGATCGTCCTCCATAGGCTCGGCGATCGGCGGCATCACGGTCTCCGTCGCCAATTCGGGCGCGTCGGTCGCGTGATCCAATTCTTCGTGATCTAAATCCTCTCGCGGCCGAGACTTTGTAGCTTGGCCCATCATGAGTTGTTCCTTCTGTCATATGTAAGAGGCATGTTCAAAACAAGCGCGGCGCCAACCGGGTCTGACCGGTGACGCGCGCCGCACTCGCCTGTAATCGAATTACGATTTCCGTCCGACCTTCTTCTTCTCGTCCTGAGCGGTGCTCTTTTGCGAGATCACGCGCCAGATGGTGCCGCCCGTGTCGTCGACGATGTAGAGCGATCCGTCCGGCGCCTGGGCGATGTCGGTCGGCCGGCCCCAGACCTCGGCGCGCTTCTCGCCGGATATCCAGAAGCCGGTTATGAAATTCTCATACTCGCCGGTAGGCTTCCCGTTTTCGAACGGTACGCGCACGATCTTGTAGCCGGTCGGCTCCGAGCGGTTCCACGACCCTTTCAGCGCGACGAAGGCATCGCCCCGAAACTCTTCGGGAAACATCTTGCCATTGTCGAAGACGATGTCCATCACGGCGGAATGCGATTCGAACATCAGCGCCGGTTCGGCAATCTTGGGCGTCTGCCCGCCGTCATTTTGGGCCTGTCGGACTTTCTCGAATTCGGGTTGCGACTTCTGCCCCGCATAGAAATAGGGCCAGCCGTAATTCTCCCCTTTTTTCACATTCGCGAGGTAATCCGGCACGAGGCGATCGCCCATGTGGTCGCGCTCCTGCACGACGACCCATAATTCCCCCGTATCGGGATGGAAAGCGAGGCCGGTTGGATTGCGCACGCCCTTCGCAAAGGTTTCCTGACTGCTGCCGCTCGCTGAAAACACCTGGATGGTCGCCTTGACCGGCGGCTCGACACCGATATTGCCACCCGAACCGACGCCGACATAGAGGCGGCCGTCCGGCCCGATTTCCAGATCGCGGTTGCGATGGCCGGTGATTTCGCCGAACACGCCTTTTCCGGTAATCAGTTCCTGCCGGTCGGCATTGGGCTGAGGTTTGCGGTCTGCTGGCGCGATTTCGCTGGCGGGCGACGGCGATCCGTAGCTGCCGCGAACGCGCCCCTCCTCATGCGGAATGCGCCAGATGCCTTCCTGATCGGCCACCAGCACTTCGCCTTCGCGATAGGCGAGGCCGTACGGGGCATTGAAGCCGCCCGAATAGCGCTGGATCCAGTCGGCCTTGCCGTCCTTGTCGCTATCGCGGAGCAGCATGATGAAGCCGCCCTTCTGCATCGAGACGAGAGCATCGCCATTGGGGAGGAAGGCGATCTGGCGCGGACCGTCGAGGCCGGACGCAAAAAGTTGCGCCTCGAAACCTTCCGGCACCTCTGGCTTGGCGCCTTCGCGGGGCAGGATAACCGGTGGATTGCGCACCGAGCCTTCCGCATAGGGCTGCGGCAGCGTGTCCGCCGTTATTCTGTAGCTTTCCCCGATTTCATTCTGGGCCTCGCGCGCGCTTCCCGCAGGTTCGGCTCCTGCATTCTGCTGTGAGCGCGCCGAATCGGCGAAGATAAGCGATAAGGAAGCGATACATAATGTAATAAAGGAAACGCGCATGGGGAATGCTCCGTCGGTTGCTTACAACCGCTAACGCTTCCCCTACTGACGCGTTCCCCACAATTCTGCGTGAGTGCCTCTTGCGCGCTAGGATTTGCCCGTCTTGAGAGCCAGCTCCACTTCCCGCGCTCGTCCGGCTTCAACGAAGAAGTCCTTGATCTGCGGGCGGCGATCAATCTGAAAGCGATAGATTTCACCCACCGCGCCGGTGAACTCGCCGCGCCGGCCAAGCTGGTCCTCGCCATATGTCAGCATGCGCAAATTCGGCCACGCCTTGTCGCGGATGGCAAGCACCCGATGCAGCACTTCACGGGCGGGAAGTTCTGGATGCGCCTGCGCTAGCAGCAGCGTCATGGCCGCGGTCGAGCGCGAAACGCCCATATGGCAGTGCACCAGCAGATGGCGCAACGCTTCCGGCTCGCGCAGAATGTCCCGTCCGAAGCTCAGTACCTGTTCGACATGATGCGGCTGCGGTGCTTCCTCGCCCGGCGTTTCTTCGATGATGTCGTGGAAGCGCAATTCCAGCCTGGCGTGTTCACCGTAGGTTCCGAAGGCTTCCAGCTCGGCGTGATCGGGGTCGACGATCGACAGTACATGGCTGACCTTGCGCTCCGCATGGCCGGGCAGTTCCTCGATCCCGCAAATGGTGATCTCGAACGGAAACTCGAACTTTGACGGCGTATCGGCGTGCATGGGTCTGGGCCTCTCAAACGAATATGACACAGCAACCATAACAGCCAGATGTCAAATGAACGAGAGCCGCCGATCCAGCGGGCGCCCGGCGCGCGGGAATGGCGCTGGCCCGAATTATGGAACTCAGTTGCGGCTGTGGGTTTACTCAACCAAAGGAACCAGTTAGCGAGGACAAGCGCACCGCATGTGCGGAATTTGCGGCGATATTGCATTTTCGACCGGCTCGGCCGATCCGGGCGCAATCGCGCGGATGATGGACGTTCTGCGGCCGCGCGGACCGGACGGCGGCGGACAGATCATCAGCCGCCGCGTCAGCTTCGGGCATCGGCGGCTGAAGATCATCGATCTGACCGAGAAAGCCGCCCAGCCTATGGTGGATCCCGAGTTGCGGTTGGAAATCGCGTTCAACGGATGCATCTACAATTATCCGGAGTTGCGCCGGGAATTGCAGGAGCGCGGCTACCGCTTCTTTTCCACTGGCGATACCGAGGTGATCCTCAAGGCCTATCACGCCTGGGGAACGTCGTGCGTCGAGCGCTTCAACGGCATGTTCGCCTTCGCCATCCACGAGCGCGACACGGGCCGGGTCGTGCTGGCCCGCGACCGGTTCGGCATCAAGCCGCTTTACCTTCAGGAGACGCCGGAGCGGGTGCGTTTCGCCTCCTCGCTCCCAGCATTGCTCGCAGCGGGCGATGTCGACACCTCGATCGACCGTGTCGCGCTCGCCCACTATATGAGCTTCCACGCGGTGGTGCCGCCGCCGCGCACCATCCTGAACGGCGTGCGCAAATTACCGCCCGCGACGATCCGCGTGATCGAGCCGGACGGGCGCTCGCGTGAACGCCGCTTCTGGCAGCTCAGCTTTGAGCGGGACGCGGCCGACCGTGAACGCAGCGCCGAGGAGTGGCGCGATCTGGTGCTGGCGGCCTTGCGCAAGGCGGTCAAGCTGCGGATGGTCGCCGATGTGCCTGTGGGCGTGCTGCTTTCGGGGGGTGTGGATTCCAGCGTCATCGTTGGCCTTCTCGCCGAAGCGAGCCAGTCGTCGCTGATGACCTTTTCCGTCGGCTTCGAGGAGGCGCACGGCGAAAAGGGCGATGAATTCGTCTATTCGGACCTGATCGCGGAGCGCTACGCGACCCATCATCACCAGATCTTCGTGCCGTCAGAACGGCTTATCGGCGCGCTGCCCGGTACGATCCAGGCGATGGCCGAGCCGATGGTCTCCTATGACAATGTCGGCTTCTATCTGTTGTCGCAGGAGGTTTCCAAGCATATCAAGGTCGTGCAGTCAGGGCAGGGCGCGGACGAGATTTTTGGCGGCTATCATTGGTATCCGCCGCTGATGGATTCGGCCGATCCGGTCCAGGATTACGCGCGGGTATTCTTCGACCGCTCCTTCGAGCGGCTGCGCGAGCACCTCGCGCCGGAATGGCACACCGACCGCGATGACGCGCTTGCCTTCGTCGCGGACCATTTTGCCCAGGGCGGCGCGGACTCCGCGGTGGACAAGGCGCTGCGCCTCGACGCGACGGTGATGCTGGTCGACGATCCGGTGAAGCGTGTCGACAATATGACCATGGCCTGGGGGCTCGAAGGACGCGTTCCGTTCCTCGATTATGAGCTCGCCGAACTGGCCGCCCGCATCCCGCCGGAGCACAAGCTCGCACAAGGCGGCAAGGGCGTATTGAAGGAAGCCGCCCGGCTCGTCGTGCCCGCCGAGGTCATCGACCGGCCGAAGGGCTATTTCCCGGTTCCCGCGTTGAAATATCTCGAAGGCCCCTACCTCGAAATGGTGCGGGACACGCTATCGTCACGCGCCGCGACGGAGCGCGGGCTGTTCAGGCCCGCTTATCTGGACCAGCTTTTTGCCGAGCCGAAATCGCATATCACGCCGTTGCGTGGCTCCGAGCTTTGGCAGGTCGGGTTGCTGGAAATGTGGCTTCAGGCTCATGGCGTCTGAATCAAAGGAGGCTCTTTTGACCGAGGAGAGACGCCGGAAACTTACACTCTGGCACCGCCGCAGGCGTCTGCGGCCCCGCGCGCCGCCTTTGGACCGGTCGCAAACCCTGGCGAGATCCGAGACGCGCCCGAAATCCAATGCTTCGATCGATTGCGGCTGGGGCCGCTTGCTGTTTGCCCAAACCTTCGAGGACGTCAACGCTCTGCGCGACGCACTGCGAGCCGAGGGGCCCGACCGCCGCGACATCGCCTTCTATGTGAGCGAACCGCATGTGCTGCTCTCAACCGCGCCGCTGGAGCTTTTCCTCGATCCTTCGCACAGCTACCGGCTCGACCTCCGAAGAGGATTGCCGCCCATGCTGCGCAGCCAGCGAGGCTTCTTCCTGCGCCGCCTGTCGTCAAAGGACGATGCCGAGCAGGTCAACCGCATCTATCTGTCGCGGCACATGGCGCCGGTGCCGCCGGACTTCTTCTGGTGCACCCGCGACAGCCGCGCGGTCACGGTGCTGGTCGCGGAGGATGAGCGGTCGGGTGATGTTATCGGCACCGTGATGGGCGTCGATCACAGCCGTGCCTTCAACGATCCGGAGGCCGGATCGAGCCTCTGGTGCCTTGCCGTGGACCCGCAAGCCCAACCTGGCGGGGTCGGCGAGGCGCTGTTGCGGCGTCTGGCGGATCATTTCCGGGCGCGGGGCGCGAAGCACATGGACCTATCCGTCCTGCACGACAACGATCAGGCGATCGCGCTCTATGAGAAGCTTGGATTTCGCCGCCTGCCGCTATTCGCGGTCAAGCGCAAGAACCCGTTCAACGAGCCGCTATTCGTCGGCGCTTCACCGGCGGCGAGCCTCAATCCTTATGCGACGATCATCGTCAACGAGGCGCTGCGGCGCGGCATCAATGTTGAGGTGACCGATGCGGAAGGCGGTTTCTTCCGGCTGATCTATGGCGGGCGCAGCGTCCATTGCCGCGAAAGCCTTTCCGAGCTGACGAGCGGCGTGGCGGTTTCAATCTGTGACGATAAGGCGGTGACGCGGAGAGTTGTGGCGGCGGCCGGAGTGCGTGTTGCGGAACAGATGGAAACCGGCCCTGACGCAGCCTCCGGCGCGGAGCTGGAAGCGTTCCTGGATCGGCATGGAGCGCTGGTCGTTAAACCGGCGCGAGGCGAGCAAGGGCAGGGCGTTGCCGTTGGCTTGACGTCGCTCGAGGAGGTCATCAGGGCCTTGGACGCCGCCGGGCAATTCTCAAGCCGGGTTATCATCGAGGCGATGGTCGAAGGCACCGACCTGCGCATCGTCGTCATCGACTACAAGGTGGTGGCGGCGGCAATACGCCGGCCGGCGCGCGTCGTAGGGGACGGCGCGTCCACGATCCGCGCGCTCATCGAAGCGCAGAGCCGGCGGCGGGAAGCCGCGACCCAGGGCGAGTCGCATATTCCGATGGATGCGGAAACCGAGCGCTGCATACGTGCGGAAGGTTACCGTCTCGACGACATCCTGCGCGCCGGGGTGGAGCTGCAAACACGGAAAACCGCCAATCTGCATACCGGCGGCACGATCCACGACGTCACCGCCGAATTGCATCCGGCGCTCGCCGAAGCGGCGGTGAAGGCGGCCCGCGCCATCGGTATCCCCGTGGTTGGGATCGATCTTATGGTTGCCAGTCCCGGCGCGCCGGATTACGCCTTCATCGAGGCCAATGAGCGCCCCGGCCTCGCCAATCACGAGCCGCAGCCCACCGCCGAACGCTTCATCGACCTTCTATTTCCGCTCTCGGTCCCGGCATCGGCGCGCGGGTGACGGCAACAACAAAACCCGGCGGCAAACATGGCCACACTGTCCATCGATACCGACTATCTGCAGCAATGCCTGCAACGCCTCCTCGCCATACCGAGCCCCACCGGCTACACGGACATCATCGTCCGCGAGGTCTGCCATGAACTTGCCCGTCTGGACGTGCCATTCAAGCTGACCCGGCGCGGCGCCATCCGCGCCATCGTGAAAGGCCGCGAGCATCGGGGCGCGCGGGCGCTGATCGCGCATCTCGATACGCTGGGCGCCCAGGTGAAGTTCATCAAGGACAATGGCCGCTTCGAAGTCGTCCCCATCGGCACCTGGTCGGCGCGATTTGCCGAAGGCGCACGCTGCACCGTGTTCAGCGAGGCGGGCAGCTATCGCGGCACGATCCTGCCGCTCAAGGCCTCGGGCCATACCTTCAACGATGACATCGATACCGCCCCGATCGGCTGGGACCATGTGGAATTGCGCATTGACGCCCTGTCGCGCAACCGCCGTGAGGCCCGGCGGCTCGGCATCGAGATTGGCGATCATGTCGCCATCGATCCGCAGCCGGAATTTCTCGATAATGGATTCATCGTCTCACGCCATCTCGACGACAAGGCAGGCGCGGCCGTGCTGCTGGCGGCGTTGAAAGCGGTGCGGGAGGCGAAATCGGACTTGCCGGTCGACGCGCACTGGCTGTTCACCATCGCGGAGGAGGTCGGCATCGGCGCATCCTCGGTGATCGATCAGGATGTGGCGTCCGTCGTCGCCGTGGATAACGGCACGTCCGCGCCCGGGCAGAATTCGTCCGAATTCGGCGTCACGCTTGCCATGGCGGATCGGAGCGGCCCCTTCGACTATCATCTGACCAAGAAGCTTGCGGCGCTCTGCCAGGAGCATGAGATCCGCTATCAGAAGGATATTTTCCGCTACTATCGCTCGGACGCGGCGGCGGCGGAAGTCGCAGGGCACGACGTGCGCTCGGCGCTGATCACCTTCGGCGTCGATGCCTCGCACGGCTATGAGCGCATCCACATGCATGCGCTGCGCTCGCTGGCCGAACTGCTGACGGCCTATGTCGTAAGCCCCGTGGAGATCCAGCGCGACGCCGAGGAGATCAGCGGCCTCAGCGGCTTCACCACCCAGCCGATGGATGAGGCTCCCGCGGACGTTTCGGATCGTTCGGTCGAGAAAGGGAAATAGTGGCACCCGTAGATAGTTCGACTCAGTCAACTATCTGCCCGAAACTCCTCGAACATGGGAGGATCGGCTCATGTCCGCACAATCGCTCGCCGCCGCCGCAGAGGCCGTGCGGCACTTCAATCGCTTCTACACGGCGCAAATCGGCGTATTGGACCGCGATCTGCTCGGCAGCGGACGCTCGCTGTCGGAGGCCCGCGTGCTGTACGAGCTTGCAACCCGCGAGCCGCTGACGGCGGGCGATCTGACCCGAAGCCTGGGGCTCGACCCCGGCTATCTCAGCCGCATGCTGGCGGGCTTCGAGAAAGAGGGCCTGCTGGAGCGCCGCCGCTCGGCCGAGGACGGCCGTGTCAGCCATCTCGCGCTCACGTCGAAGGGCCGCGCGGTTTACGCCGAACTCGACACGGCGTTCACAGGCTGCTGCTGAAACGCTTGTCTCGCGGCTTGCCGGCGAAGTGCGCGAAGAGGTGCTCGGTGCCTTGCAGATTGATCGAGTCGCAACTTGCCTCGGACGCACCGTCGAACGACATCGTGCTGCGCCCGCATCGCGTCGGCGATATGGGCTGGATCGTGCATCGGCAGGCGGTGCTCTACGCGCAGGAATATGGCTGGGATGGCGGTTACGAGGCGCTGATCGCTGAAATCGTCGGCCGTTTTCTGCGCGAGTTCAAGCCGGACCGTGAGCGATGCTTCGTTGCCGAGCGGGCGGGCGAAATCGTCGGCTCGGTCTTCGTCGTTGAAGGTGGCAGCGACGTCGCCAAACTGCGGCTGCTCTATGTCGAGCCGTCGGCGCGCGGTCACGGCATCGGGCAGAAGCTGGTGGATGAGTGCATCGCCTTCGCGCGGGCGAAGGGCTATGCGCGGCTCGATCTATGGACGAACGATATTCTGACAGCGGCGCGGCGGATTTATCAGAAGGCAGGCTTCGAATTGGTCGGCGAAGAACGCCATCACAGCTTCGGCCATGATCTGGTAGGCCAGACCTGGTCGCTGGACCTGTTGCGGGATCCAGCGCAACGGACACGATAAACGAAGCGACCGCTCCTGATCGCGGCAGGAGCGGTCGCTTCTATGTCCTGGCAGCTATTGCTTACTTCAGCGCGTCGCGGCCGCCATTTAAGTGATAGGTCAGGCGGGCGCGGGCGGACCAGAAATTATTGTCATCGCCGCCGCTGTCGTCATTCTCGAAGCCATAATAGAGGGCTTCGGCGCCGATGCTGACATTCTCACGCAGCTTATGCTCAAGGCCCCCACCGGCTACCCAGCCTGTATCGGCATCATCACCGGACGACAGCTCATCGTCGAAGCCGATGAAGGCCGCGCCGCCCGTGAGATAGGCTAGCCTCGGACCGAATGCATAGCCCAGCCGGCCACGCACAGTCGCGAGATATTCGATATTGTCATCGTCGAGGTAGCTGACATCGCCTTCGACGCCGATCACGATATTGCTCGGGCCCTGCCAATTATAGCCAAGATGACCGCCACCCGCGAAAACGGCATCGTCGCTGAGGATCTCTACGTCCTCGTTATCACTGAAGGCCGCGCCGGCGTTAGCGCCGATATAGAAGCCAGTCCAGGTGATGGACGGCACATAGTCCACCACCGGGCCGGTATCCTTGACGCTGCCACGGTCCCGGTAGATGTCCGCAGCGTTCGCGGCCGGAAGCGCCGCACCGAGCGCAAGCGCGCTGGCGAGGCCGAAGCTGAGATGCTTTAGACTATTCATCGATAATTCCCCGTTTTGGAGCGATCTCCGAACAGAGATCACGGCACAACTCGCTCGCGCCAACGACTGTTCAGTTGGTAAGTCTGCCATTGGGCGATGTTATGGCAACGCACAATGCAGCTTTCGGTTGCATACTAAATCACACGAGCAAGAATAAAATTTTAACGGTTTCAATGCGTTAGAGGCGATCTCCGTGAAAATACCAAATTGTGGCTCGCCGTTGATCACCCTTTCGCCTGCTGCTTGTGGTTGAAATGTGGCAGTTTGTACCCTGAATCCGAGTAGGGCGTGTCTTCCTGTGAGTTGTTGCGATGATGCGTGCCGCAAAGAGCCCTTTCGGTTATGGTCGGCGCAGTTTGTCCAGAGCATGATCGGCGAGTGGTGGACGCCAGTCTTGCGATGGAGTCATGCTCAAACAAAAAGATGGAGCCCCGCTCTGATTCCGTCAGAGCGGATCTGGCTCTCGCGCCTATGGCAAGGAACCGTATGCAATTGCGCTATTCTCTATTGAGCGTCTTCACCAAGCGGGCGGATAGCGGCAATCCGCTGGCGGTCGTGACGGAAACGGACGGGCTCGACACGGAGGCGATGCAGGCCATCGCTCGCAAGCTCGGCCTTTCGGAAACCGTCTTCATCTTCCCGGCCGCATATCAGGCGCATACGGCGGCGATCCGGATTTTCACGCCGACGAGCGAACTGCCTTTCGCCGGCCATCCGACGATCGGCGCGGCGATCTGCCTCGCATATCAGCGCATCTGGCCGAAGATGGACGAAGAATGCGATGCGCTTGCCGTGCTGGAGGCCAAGGGAGGAATTTTGCGCGTGGCCGTCAAGCCTGCCGGAGACGACGTCGCCTTCGCGGCCTTCGATGTTCCCTCACTGCCGCAGGAAACGGCTGAAACACCGCCGGTTGACCGTCTCGCCGCGGCCCTCGGTCTTGCACCTACCGAGATCGGCTTCGAGAATTTCCGGCCCCGCCGCTTCAGCGCGGGGTCTCCCTTCACCTTTGTGCCGGTCGCGGGGCTCGATGCCATGCGGCGCGCCCATGTCGTGGAGGAGTTCTGGGATGAAGCGTTCGGCGGCGACAATCATCCCGCCGCCTATCTCTATTGCCGCGAGACCGTACAGCACAAGGCCGCCTTCCATGCGCGCGTCTTTGTGCCCGGCATAGGCGTCGCCGGGGACGAGGACGCCGCCACCGGATCCGCGGCTGCCGCCTTCGCCGCAATCATCAATTTTTTCGATGGTCCTCCCGAGGGCACCTACAACGCCATGATCGAGCAGGGCGTCGAGATGGGGCGGCCCAGCGAAATCTTCGTCGAATTCGAGGTCCGGGGCCGCAATCTGCGCGTGGTCCGGATCGGCGGCTATGCGGTGATGGTGGGCGAGCGGACAGCCGAGATTTAGCCGCGAAGCTGCAGCGGGCGACCAAGACGGCTGCGGTTCCATTTGGCACAATGCCGGCGGCGACGCCACCGCAGGAGAATGGAAGTGCCCGCATTTGAACCGATCGATCCCCACTTTGATGCACGCGTCAGGGAAAGCTTTGCGCGGCAAAGAGTGATGCAATCGCTCTGCATCGTCATCGAGAGGCTTGCTCCTGGTGAGATCGAACTCGCCATGCCCTATGCGGAAGCCTACACCCAGCAGCATGGGTTCATGCACGCCGGCATCATCACGACTGCGCTGGACAGCGCGTGCGGATATGCGGCCTTCTCATTGATGCCGGCCGATGCGGACGTCCTCACCATCGAGTTCAAGACCAATCTTCTGGCCCCGGCGAAGGGATCGCGCTTCGCCTTCCGTGCCCGGGTCGTCAAGCCGGGACGCACGATCACCGTTTGCGATGCTCAGGCGTATGCGCACGGAGACGATGGCGAGAAACTCGTGGCGACTATGACGGGCACCCTGATGGCGCTACAGCCGCGCTAGCGAAGCATGTACGCTATTCGCAGGCGTGGCAGGCGACGTCGCGGCCGGCGACCGGGCGCAATTTCGGCTCCTCCACGATACAGCGGTCGAATGCCAGCGGGCAGCGCGGATTGAATGTGCAGCCGGGGGGCGGATCGAGCGGGGAGGGGAGTTCGCCCCGCAGCACGATGCGCTCCTTGCGCCGCGTCGGATCGGCAACCGGCGTCGCGGACAAGAGCGCGCGCGTATAAGGATGCTGCGGGTCCTCGAAGATCGTCGCGCCGGGGCCTTGCTCCACCGGACGGCCCAGATACATCACCATCACCTCATCGGCGAGATGGCGCACGATGGAGAGATCGTGGCTGATGAACAGATAGGCCAGGTCGAGCGTGTCCTGCAGGTCGGTCAGCAGATTGAGGATCTGCGCCTGGATCGATACGTCGAGGGCCGAGACCGGCTCGTCGAGAACGAGGATGGCGGGATCGAGCATCAACGCGCGGGCGATCGCGATGCGCTGGCGCTGGCCGCCGGAGAACATATGCGGATAGCGGTGGAAATGCTCCGGCAGCAGGCCGACGGCGGCCATCATCGCCTCGGCCTTCTCCCGGCGCTCGGACCTCGAAAGCGTGGTGTTAACGAGCAGCGGTTCTTCGAGCGCGGCCCCGATTTTCTGGCGCGGATTGAGCGATCCATAAGGGTTCTGGAACACGATCTGCACGCTGCGGCGCAATGATTTGCGGGTCTCGCGCGATGCGCCGGCAATCTCCTTGCCGAGGATGTTCAGGCTGCCAGCGGTCGGCTCCTCGATCATCGTAACCAGGCGGGCGAGCGTCGATTTTCCGCTGCCGGACTCGCCGACGACAGCCAGCGTCCGGCCGCGCCGCAGCGCAAAGCTGGCGCCATCGACGGCCTTCAACACCGCATCGCTCCGAAACACGCCTCGCCGGACCGGATAGTGCCGGGTGAGATCGCGAGCGAGGAGAACGACTTCGCCGGTCATGCCACGGCCTCGAATGCGGGATGACCCTGCGGCACGCCCCCAACGAGCGGATAGTGGCACAGCGCCTCGCCCTCGGCCTTGCTCGCCTTCGGCGGTTGAACGGTGACGCAGCGTTCAGTGGCATAGCGGCAGCGCGGCGAAAACAGGCAACCTTGCGGGCGGTCGAAAAAGCCGGGCACCACACCGGGAATCGCCGGCAGGTCGCCCGGCTCGGCGCGTTCGGGAAGCGCCGCGAGCAGGGCGGATGTATAAGGATGATGCGGGTCGGTGAAGAGGTCGAGCACCGGCTGCTCCTCCACCTTCTGCCCGGCATAATGAACCGACACGCGCTGCGCCGTTTCGGCGACCACGCCCATGTCGTGGGTCACCAGGATCATCGCCATGCCGGTTTCCTGCCGAAGCCTCAGCAAGAGGTCGAGGATCTGCGCCTGGATGGTGACGTCGAGCGCGGTGGTCGGTTCGTCGGCGATCAGCAGCTTGGGATTGCAGGCGATCGCCATGGCGATCATGACGCGCTGGTTCATGCCGCCGGACATCTGGTGCGGATAGGCGCCGAGCCGTGTTTCGGCCGAGGAAATGCCGACATGGTGAAGCAGTTCCAGCGCACGGCTGCGGCGCGCCGAGCGGCTCAGCCTCGTGTGGATCTTGAGCACTTCGGTGAGCTGGAAGCCGATCGTAAAGCACGGATTGAGGCTCGACATCGGATCCTGGAAGATCATCGAGATTTTCGCGCCCATCAGGGCCCGGCGCTGGCGCGAGGTGAGCGTCAGAAGGTCGATCCCGTCGAAGCGGAGCCGGTCGGCGGTGACGCGGGCGGCAGGCGGCAACAGGCCCATGACGGCGAGCATGCTGACCGATTTTCCC
The DNA here is from genome assembly GCA_963842775.1 of uncultured Alphaproteobacteria bacterium. GTDB lineage: Bacteria > Pseudomonadota > Alphaproteobacteria > Rhizobiales > Rhodomicrobiaceae > R-RK-3. Next base: position 108,325 of record CAWJHQ010000010.1, read on the forward strand.
GAGCCGGACTCGCCCACGATCGCGAGAACCTCACGAGGATCGACGGAGAGCGAAACGCGATCGACTGCCCGGAAGGCGCCCGCCGCCGTGGCGAAATCGACCGTCAGATTCTCGATCTCCAGCAGCGCCAATCCTATGCCCTCTTCAACTTGGGATCGAGGGCGTCGCGCAGGCCGTCGCCGATCAGATTGATCGCCAGCACGACGATGAGGATGGCGAGGCCCGGCATCGTCACCACCCACCAGGCGCGCAGGATGAATTCGCGCGCTTCGGCGAGCATGGTGCCCCATTCAGGCGTCGGCGGCTGGGCGCCCATGCCGAGAAAGCCGAGCGAGGCGGCGTCGAGAATGGCGTTGGAGAAGGACAGTGCTGCCTGCACGATCAGCGGCGCGAGGCAATTGGGCAGGATGGTCACACCCATCAGCCGCCAGGGGCCGACGCCGGCGACCCGGGCGGCGATGACATAATCCTTGTGTTTTTCGCCGAGCACCGCCGCCCGCGTCAGGCGCACATAATGCGGCTGCTGGACGATGGCGATGGCGATCATCGCGTTGGTGAGGCTCGGCCCGAGAATGGCGACGAGCGCCAGGGCAAGCAGCAGATTCGGGAATGCGAGGATGATGTCCATCACCCGGACGATCAGCGTGTCCACCAGCCCGCCGACGAACCCGGCAACCAGGCCGAGCGCGACGCCGACGATCATCGCGCCGGACACCACGATGCAGCCGACGAAGAGCGAGTAGCGCGCGCCGTGGATCAGCCGCGAGAGCATATCGCGGCCGACGGCATCGGTGCCGAGCAGGAAGCGCCAGTCGCCGCCGGTCTGCCAGACGGGCGGCGTGAGGAGGGCGTCGCGATATTGCGTCGCCGGCCCATGCGGCGCGATGAGATCGGCGAAGATGGCGAGAAGGCAGACGAACACGAACACCCACAGGCCGATCACCGCGCCGCGATTTTCGCGGAAATAGAACCAGAACTCGCTGAGCGAGGCGCGCATGCCGGTCGCGCGGCGATCGATGACGAGAGTTTCCAGGATGGCGTCGCTCATGACCGCTATATCACCTGTGCCGGATGCGCGGGTTGATCAGGCCGTAAAGCAGATCGACAGCCAGATTGACCATCATGACGGTCACGGCAATCAGCAGAAGCCCGCCCTGCACGGAAGGGTAGTCGCGCCGGAAGATACGAATCGACCATCCATTTGCCGATGCCGGGCCAGGAGAAGATCGTCTCGGTCAGGATGGCGCCGGTGATCAGCACGCCGGTCTGCAGGCCGATGGTGGTCACCACCGGGATCAGCGCGTTGCGCAGCGCGTGAACGCCGATGACGCGCGCATTCGACATGCCCTTGGCGCGCGCGGTGCGGACATAGTCCTCGCCCAGCACCTCCAGCATGGCCGACCGCGTCTGCCGCGCGATCACCGCGAGCGGAATGGTGCCGAGCACGATCGTCGGCAGGATCAGATGCGAGACAGCGGAAGCAGAACGCGCCTTTCTCGCCCGGAAAGCAGGCTGTCGATCAGCATCAGGCCGGTGACGGAGGGGAAATAGTAAAGCAGCGAAATGCGCCCCGATACCGGCGTCCAGCCGAGCATGCCGGAAAACAGGATGATCAGCAGCAGGCCCCACCAGAAGATCGGCATGGAATAGCCGACCAGCGCGGTGCCCATCAGCGTCTGGTCGATCCAGGTGCCGCGCCGCGCCGCCGCGATGATGCCCGCCGGGATGCCGAGGACGATGCCGAACAGCATGGCGATGAATGTCAGCTCGAAGGTCGCCGGAAACAGCGTCAGGAATTCCTCGAGTGACCGGGCGTTTGGTGACGATCGAGTGGCCGAGATCGCCGGAGACGGCTGAGCTCAGAAAGTCGAAATATTGGACGTAGAGAGGCCGGTCATAGCCGAGCTGGTGCATGAGCTCCGCGTAGCGCTCGGGCGTCGTGCCGCGCTCGCCGGCCATCAGCAGCACGGGATCGCCCGGCAGCATGCGGATGAAAATGAATGCGGCGATGGTGATGCCGATGAAGGTGGGTATAAGGAGCCCGATGCGTCGGAGGATGAAAGCCAGCATGATGGTCTGGTTGATTGCCTCGGGCTGTGAACGGAGCGTCGCCTGATGCTCTGGGAGGGCGAGCCCGCAGCACCTCGCGAGGAGATGCTGCGGATCAAACTACTCCGCCAGATCGACGCCGTAGAAGATGATGGCCGCCGAACGGGTCGATCTTGAAGTTCTTCACCGACTTCGCTAGCGGCTGGAAGCGCACCGAATGCGCGATGGTGGCCCAGGGCGCCTGCTCCTTGAAGATGACCTGCGCCTGTTCATAGAGCTTGGTGCGCTCGGCCTTGTCGGAGACGATCTTGGCCTTCTGGATCAGATCGTCGAACGGCTTGTAGCACCACTGCGCGACATTGTTGCTGGTGCCAACGCCGTCGCAGCCGAGCAGAACGGCAAGGAAGTTGTCCGGATCGCCATTGTCGCCGGTCCAACCGAGCAGCACTGCACCGTCGTGGTCCTTGTTCTTCGAGAGTTTGAGATATTCGCCCCATTCATAGGAGACGATCTCGACGGTGACGCCGACCTTGGCGAAGTCGGCCTGGATCAGTTCGGCCATGCGGCGGGCGTTCGGGTTGTAGGGACGCTGCACCGGCATCGCCCAAACCTTCATCTTCAGATCCTTGACGCCGGCCTCGGCGAGCAGCTTCTTGGCCGCTTCGGGATCGTATTTGTCGTCGACGGTCGCGTCATTATACGACCAGATGGTCGGCGGGATCGGGTTCTTGGCGATCTTGCCGGCGCCCTGATAGACGGCGGCGAGGATGGCTTCCTTGTTGATCGCCATGTTCAGCGCCTTGCGCACCTTCACATTGTCGAACGGCGCCTGCGTGGTGTTATAGGCGAAATAGCCGACATTCAGGCCTTCCTGTTCCAGGACTTGCAGCTTGGGATCGGCCTTCATCGTGGGCAGGTCGGCCGGATTGGGATAGGCCATGACCTGGCATTCGCCCGCCTTTAGCTTCTGGTAGCGGACGGACGCGTCGGGCGTAATGGCGAAGATCAGATTGTCGATCGGCGCCTTGCCTTCCCAGTAATTCGGCATTGGCGGCGAAGCGGACGACGGCGTCCTTCTGATAGCCGACGAACTGGAACGGCCCGGTGCCGACCGGGACCTGATTGAGCTGCTCCATCTTGCCTTCGGCCTTCAGCTTTTCGGCAAATTCCGCCGAGAGGATCGAAGCGAAGCCCATGCCGAGATTGGCGAGCATCGGCGCTTGCGGCTGCGTCAGCACGATTTTGACCGTGTAGTCGTCAACCTTCTCGACGTTCTTGAGGAATTCCGGCAGCGACATGGAATCGAAATAGTCCCAGGTCGTGCCCGGTGCATAGGAATACCAGGGATTGGCCTTGTCTTTCTGCCGCATCGAGGCTGAAGACGACATCGTCGGCATTGAAGTCGCGCGTCGGCTTGAAGACCTTCGACGGTGTGGAACTTCACGCCCTTGCGCAGCTTGAAGGTGTAGTTCCTTGCCATCGCTCGAAATGTCCCAGCTCTCCGCTAGGCCAGGGACGATATTGGTCGTGCCGCGCTCGAATTCGACGAGTTGGCTGAACACCGATCGCGCGGACTGACGTCGAATGTCGTGCCGGTGGTGTAGAGCGCCGGATCGAACCCTTCGGGCGACCCTTCCGAACAGAACACCAGCGTCTTTGCCTGCGCCGTCGTGGCAATCGTCATGGCCGCCAGCAGCGGCAGCATAAATTTGATCCGCATCATTCAGCACTCTCCCGGAAATCCAGCTTAGGACCCCGCCGTTACAGCGAGCGATCGACGCTAGTTAAGCACCAATTGCAATGGATTGAAATTGCCGTGGCGGGCGAATAATGCGCCAATTTACGGGTTTATGCTCAGCGGGCGGGCAATCGCACATTCCGGCAGTGATGCGATTTTCCAGAATATGTTTTCGGCAGGAGTTTGCGGGAGTGGGCGGGATCTAATTGCCGGAACTGAGTTTATTCCCCGGGCCATACAGGTGCATGCGTGCCGGGCGGCATGGACGGTCGGGTCCAGCGCGGAGGCGTTTGCGAGAACCGCGCGGCGTGGGGCATCGCTTCGAGCCGTCCGAAGCCGGACGGATAGGTCTCGGCGAGCGCCTTGAAGTCCGGACGCGGCGCCGAGAGGTCCGGCGCCCTGCGCCCCAGGCTGCGAAGCCAACGAGCCGTCTGGGCGAGCGACACGCGGACATGCCAGCTTCCGCCTTCGCTGCTTTGCCGCAGCAGGGCCGCCGCCGCGCCGAAAGCCATCAGGAATCCGGATGCATAATCGAGGATCTGCATCGGGAGCGCTTTGGGAGCCTTCGCGCCGAAAGCTTCGGCTTCTGCCAGATTGAAACCCGTCGCCGTTTGGACCAGCGAGTTGAAGCCCCGCCGGTTGGCCCAGGGGCCCGCATGGCCATAGGCGCTCAGCGATAGTAAACGGCGCCAGGCTTCATGCGCGCCACCTCCTCGGGGCCGAAGCCGAGTGCCTGAAGTCCGCCGGGACGGTAGCCCTGCACGAAGACATGCGCGCCTTCGATGAGCCGCCGCAATTGCGCCTTGCCAGCATCGGTGTGCAGGTCGATATGCGCCGAAAGCTTGCCCCGGCTGGTATCGGCGATGGATTCAATATTCGGCAGATTGGGCGAATTCACCAGCATCACATCCGCGCCATAGGCGGCGAGCGTCCTCCCGGCGATCGGCCCGGCCAGGATGCGAGTGAGGTCGAGCACGCGGATGCCCTCCAGAGGCGGGCCATCCGGCGAGAGCATCGGCCAGGCGATGGGCGGCGTTTCGCCGATTTTCTCGATGCTCATCAAGGGTAGCCCGGCGACTGCGATCCCCTGCGGATGCGCGTCCCAATCCGCGAAGGATCTGACAGCCGCGACCACCATCCCCGCTTCCGCTGCGGCGTCCTCGAAGCCCTCGGCGCTCCATCCGCGAAGGGCCCGCTCGACGTCGGCTCGTTCCACACCCTCGGCGGATTGAAAACCGAGCAATCGCAGTGCGCCGTCGCGGTGATGCGCGAAATTGGCATGGATGCGGACCCATCCCGGCGTCTCATCGCCGCCGCACCGATACAGGCCGGAAAATTTGTCCCATATTTCCGGCACGCGCCCGTCGAGCGAGAAATAGCCGGTGCATTCGAGCGCCGCGTCCCGCATGTCGACGCTGACCTCCTGGCGCTTGTCTGACCTCCGATGCCAGATCTCCGCGGCGGCCAGGGCAGCGGCGGCGATGCTGGCTTGCGCCGCGGCGCCGACCGCGAAGGATGAGGGCAATCCGGTTTCGCGCGCCGTCAGCGTCAGGTGAGAGAGCGAGGCGTCCGGCAGGCCGAATTGTCCCCAAAGTGCCTTGAGGGCTTCCGAGGCAGTCATGTCGTCTGGATGAGTTCGAGTCATAGCTCGCGGCCGCGCCATGGTGATTTTGAGCGAAAGAATAGCATGGGCATCACTGTGCCCAGTGCCGGCGGCGGGACATCACGAAGCCCTTTAGCGGTCTAACCAGGCCGAGCCCACCTCGATCTCGCCCGTAGCGGTATACGCGGTCGCGCCGCCCACGCTGATCGACGTCACCTTGCCGCCGGCCTTTCGCGCGGAGGCATGGATTTCACTGCGCCGGCCCATCGCTGCACCCTGGACCACCGAGAGGCTGAGCGCGCCGCTCGAACCGTCGGCTCGGCTCATCGCGACACCGACCAGGGCCGCGCAGGCGCTGCCTGTCGCCGGGTCCTCTTCGATGCCCTTGGCCGGCGCGCACATTCGCGCATAAAGCCCGGCCCCATCCCGCAATTCGCCGGAGAAGAAGAACACGTTGGACGACCAAGCCTGCCCGAGATGCATCGTCCAGGCGGTCCTGTCGATGACGGCGCGATCCACCGCCTCGCTGCTGGCGAGCTGGACGAAGCAGAAAGGCAATCCGGCGCTGGCGAAGAATGCCTCGACCACGTCATCGGGCTGTAAGGAGAGAACGGCTGCGATGTCCTCGATTGCTTGGAGCGAAGTCCGGTTGCTCGACCCCGCGCGTCAGCGTCAGCTCGCCCCACCAGCCTTCGGCGCGCCGCTCCACGCTCGACGGCGACCGGGCCGACGCCCTCCTCCAGAGTTAGCGAGAACGTATCGCCTGGACCGCAATGGCCGCCCATGGCGAGGACGCAGGCGGTCCCGATCGTCGGATGGCCGGCAAAGGGCAGCTCCGCATTGGGTGTGAAAATCCGGACTCGGCAAGTGTGAGCCGGGTCGGCGGGAGGCAGAACGAAGGCCGTTTCGGCAAAATTGAACTCCCGCGCGATCTTCTGCATGCCCTCCGGGCTGATGCCGCTCGCCTCGGGCAAGACCGCAAGCTGATTGCCCGCGAACTGCGCAGGGCTGAACACGTCAACGATGTAAAATTTGTATTTCATTCCGGATAAGCTCTCTCGATCAGCTTTTCACGATGAGATCGATCTCGATTGCGGCGCCCATCGGCAGAGCCGCGACGGCGACGGTGGTTCGGGCGGGAAAAGGCGGTGGCATATGCCTGGCGTAAATGCCGTTCATCGCCGCAAAATCATCCATGCTGGTCAGATAGACATTGGCCCTTACGACGTCGGCGAAACTCTTGCCGGCCGCCTCGAGCACGGCGCTCAAATTCATGAATACCTGTTCGGCCTGCGGCTCGATCCCGCCTTCGACGAGTTCGCCCGTTGCGGGGTCCTGGCCAATCTGCCCGCTCAGGAAAATGAACCCGTCAGAGCGGATCGCCTGCGAAAACGGGCCGGCAGGCGGGGCGAGCTTGTCCGAGTTGATAGGTTGCTTTGTCATTGAGCGGTCTCCCAGCCAAGCAAGATCCATTGAAACCGCGTAAGCACACGCGCATTAGCTTTCTTAGGCAATCCGATTGTCATGCCGCCGGCACCACCGTAAGGCGGGCGGCTTGCGACGCGCTTCGCAGCGCCGTGGATAGTCTCGCCAGCGCGGCGTCGAGATCCTCCATGTCCAGCAACCCGAATCCAAGCCGGAAAACGCGGGCCTCGTCGCCGAACCATGTCCCGCTGCGCGACGCGGACGCCTTCCCGTTCGAGTTCGCCGCATAAAACCGGGCAACCGCCGCATCGTCGAATGCCGAGGGCTTCAACCGACGCAGCACAATGCGCCGGCATGGGGGCGGACCCATTCGACCAGGCGCGTCATTGCTCCTCCGCCCAGCCGGCGACGCGGGCAAGCCCATCGGCCAGATGCTTGCGTCTCTCGCCGATGATCCGGTCCCGCTGGCCGAGCACGCGCAGCGCCAGCGCTTCGTCGAGCGGCGAGCAGGAGATCACGGTGTTGAATTTGCCGAGCACCAGCTGCTCCCGGAGCGCGGCATCGCGGGTGATCGCCCAGCCGATGCGCAGTCCCGGCGCGCCGTGGCATTTGGAGAGCGACGCGCAGGAGACGATCTTCGGGCCGAGGGAGATCGCGCTCGGTGCGATCGCCGTATCGCCATAGACCGCCTCGCGATAGGTCTCGTCGATGATCAGAAAGGCATCCGGGCAAATGTCGGCCATCAGCGTGGCGATGTCGCGGATGGTCTGTCTCGGTATGACGACGCCGGACGGGTTTTGCGGCGATGCCAGGCTTACGAGGCGGGTTTTCGGCGACAGGTGCGCGCGAAGATCGTCAAGCTGCAGCCGGTATCCGTCGCCGAAGGACAGCGGCAGCGTTCGCACCATAGCGCCGACCGAGGCGAGGGCCGCAGCAGTGTTCGGGAAAAGCGGTGAGGTCGTCACGGCTTCGTCGCCCGGCTCGCACAGGATCATCGCGGTGAGAAAGAGCGCATGCATCCCGCCCAAGGTGATGACGACGTCGTCCGCCCTCACATCGTGGAGATCGGCGATGGCCTTGCGCAGATCGTGGCTTCCGGCGGCTGTGCCGTAGCTGAGCGGCATGTCGGCGAGATCGCCATCGCCGACGAGATCGCGCAGGCGCAGATCGGGGCCGACGCTCTCGGCCAGATCGTAACGGGGTGCGCCTTCCGTCAGAGACATGATGTCGTTTCGGGGAAATCTGGTCAAATGCCGGGCCATGCTGATCCTCGCCGCGCTGGATTGCTTTCGATGGAGCGGATCAAGATAGCTCACCGCCGCGCTTGCAAAAGACACAGACACAGGCAATTGTAACCGGTACAGATACATTAAATCAAAACTGTACCGGTATTCATGAGACTTGGAGCCGACAGCCCGGCGCATTCCGGCGTCAAGACGGAGCCCTTCCGCTACGAAGAGCTGGCCCGGTTCGTCATGGAGCTTGTCGATGGCGGCACGCTCCGTCCGGGCATGCGCGCGCCTTCGATCCGCGGCATCGCGGCGCAGCGCGGGACAAGCATTTCGACGGTGCTGCAGGCCTATCGGCTCCTGGAGGACCGAGGCGTGCTGGAAGCCCGGCCGAAATCGGGCTTCTATGTCGCGCATCGCGGTGTGGCCTCGCTGGCAACCCCGAACGTCTCGGACCCTCCGGGCAAGCCCACAAAAGTGGCGGTCGCAGGGGGTATATTGGCAATTGCTCGAATATGCCGGCCGTCCCGAACTGGTGCCGCTCGGCTGCGCCATCCCGAGCGCCGAGTTGCTGGCGGCGGGCAAGCTGGACCGATTTCATGGCGCGGGCGGCGCGGGTGAAGGGCGCGCATTACAACATCTATACCGAGCCGAGGGGCGACCGCGACCTGCGCAACGAAATCTGCCGCCGGTCCCTCCGCTTCGGGCAATTGCTGACACCGGAAACCGTGGCGATCACTTGCGGCTGCACCGAAGCGCTTTCCCTGGCCTTGCAGGCCGTGACCAAGCGGGGCGATACCGTGGCGATCGAAGTCCCCGACCTATTTCGGTTTGCTGCAAGTGCTGGAAGCGCTTGAATTGAAAGCGCTGGAACTGCCCACCGACGCCAATGACGGGGTCGACATCGAAGCGCTTGAAAAGGCGCTGAAGTCGAAGCCGGTCAGCGCCTGCCTGTTCTCGTCCAGCTTCAACAATCCGCTCGGCTGTTCCATGACGGACGCCAGGAAGCGCGCCGTCGTGGAACTGCTTCGCCGACACGCCGTGCCACTGATCGAGGACGACATTTACGGCGACATCTATTTCGGCCCCGAGCGGCCAAGGCCGTTCATGGCGCTCGTGCCGGATGCCGACATCATCTATTGCAGCTCGTTCTCCAAGACCGTCGCGCCGGGATATCGCGTCGGCTGGATCGCCACGGCGCGGCACATGCAGCGCGTGCTGGAAACCAAATTCGCGCCAGACGCTATGCGGACCGGCATTGCCGCAGGCGGCGCTCGCCGATTTTCTGTCATCGGGCGGCTATGACGGTCATCTACGCCGCATCCGCGCCGTGTTCGCGCAGAATATCGACCGCATGACCCGGGCGATTACCCGGAGTTTTCCTCCGTCCACGCGCGTTTCGCGGCCCGCAGGCGGCTTCGTGCTCTGGGTCGAGCTTCCGGCCGGTATCGACGCCCGCGCGCTGTTCGATCGGGCGCTCGATCGCGGCATCTGTATCGCGCCGGGCGACGTCTTTTCAGCGACGCGGCGTCATACGAATTGCATGCGGCTCAGCTGCGGCCACACATGGGACGAGCGGATCGAGAAGAGCATCGAGACGCTCGGCGCCATGGCCGCCGATGCGATTGCGGGGCACTGAGTTCACGCATGAGACTGCGTGCGCATGGCGGCGAGCGCACCGTGAATCTGCGCCACCACCGCGGCGCCTTCTCCCACCGCTGCCGCAACCCGCTTCGTCGATCCCGCGCGGACATCGCCGATCGCAAAAATGCCGGGGACGCTGGTCTCCAGCGGCAACACGGCCGGCCGGCCCTCGCTCGCGGCGTCGCCGCAGGCGCCGCCGGTTAGCAGAAAGCCCTTATTGTCGACGGCGGCCACACTTTCCAGCCACGCGGCATTCGGGTCGGCGCCAATGAACAGGAACAGATGCCGCAGCGGCGCCGTCTTCTTCGCCCCGGTCTTGCAGTCGCGGAAGGTGGCGCTGGTGAGCCCCTCCGCGCTGGATGCCTTCAAGCGCAACCACTTCCGAATGGATATGCAGCTCCACATTCGGCAAGGCGCAGATGCGGTCGATCAGATATTTGGACATGGTGTCTTCCAGACCGCCCCTGCGGATCACGAGATGCAGGCGCTTGACCTTGGAGGCGAGAAAAACCACCGCCTGCCCAGCCGAATTGCCGCCGCCGACCAGCGCCACCTCTTCGCCTTCGCACAGCTTTGCCTCCACGGGTGAGGCCCAGTAGGACACGCCCGCGCCTTCGAAATCCGCCAGATTGGAGATGCCGGGCCGGCGATAGCGCGCACCTGAAGCGGCGACCGCGGTGCGCGCCAGTACCGTTCGCCCGTCGGTCAATTCCAGCCGCAACGGATCGCCTCGACGCCGCTGCGCCGCCACCGCAATCGAGGCGCGCCACTTCCAGCGGCAGCGCGATCTCGGCGCCGAATTTCTGCGCCTGGCTGAAGGCGCGGCCCGCCAGCGCCTGGCCGGAGATACCGGTTGGGAAACCGAGATAATTCTCGATCCGCGCCGATGCCCCCGCCTGTCCGCCGACGGCGCGCTGGTCGAGCACCAGCACCGAAAGCCCCTCGGAGGCGCCATAGACGGCCGCCGCAAGCCCAGCCGGCCCCGCGCCCACGACCACAACGTCGTAGATCCTCTCGGGGTCGAGTTCAGGCGTGATGCCCAGGCAAACGCCAGCTTCCGCGTCGGTTGGCCGCTTCAGCACCGTGCCGTTGGGACAAAGCATGAGCGGCAGCTCCTCCGGCAGCACGCCCAAGCGCTCGACAATGGCGCGTCCCTCTTCATCGGCCGTGGCGTCCAAGACGGTGTAAGGGTAGGCGTTCCGGCTGAGAAAGCCCTGCAACCGCACGATATGCTGCGAGCCTGGCCTGCCGACCAGCACGGAACCCGCGCCGCCATCCTGGATGAGCGCGACGCGGCGCAGGATGAAGGCGCGCATGACGATCTCGCCGACTTCGGCAGAACCGATGATCAGGGCGCGCAGATGCGGGGCGTCGAACGGCAAGGCCGTGCACCCCTCCGGGCCAGCCCGGCCGCCGGCGAGCGTGGTGCGCCCTGCAAGCTGAGTGATCTCGCCGGTAATCTGTCCGGCGCGGTGCGTGACGATGGCCGCTTCGTGGTTGAGGCCGTCGCGGCGGACTATGTCGATGGTCCCGTCGAGCAGGAGCCATGCGGGTACGTTCCTTTCGCCGACGTCGAAGATAATCTCGCCCGGCGCGAAACGGCGCTCCTCACCGCTGGCAAACCGCTTCGCCGTCGCAATTTGCGCCATATCGAGCACGGGAAACATTTGGTGACTGCGCGTTTCCGCAAGACTCATCGCATCGCTCCTCGTTCTGTGCCGCGGCCACCTTACCATTCGGCATCGGCCGTGTGGAAGCGCTCGGCCGGGCGGAACCTCCTCCCGCCTGCCGGTTTAAGGGTGTTGCTCCGAACCTCTTGCGGCGAGAATTTCGCTACACATTCCGTGGCAACGCATTCGGAGGATCGCAAACGCGCCGAGGATAGTTCGTCAGCTAAGAAGTCAATGCGGGCGACAGGTCGCCCAATCCAGGCAGATAGCGGCTGCCGTCCTGGGTCAGAAAATCGTTGAAGGCCTGCATTGCGGGGGACAGGGAGCGGTCGAGGCGCGACACCGAGAACCACTGCCGCACGATGGGCATCCCCTGGACGTCCAAGATCACCAGGCGGCGCAATTGCACCTCCTGCTCGATCGTGTGCGCCGAAATGAAGGCGACACCCAGCCCGGCCATTACCGCCTGCTTGATGGTCTCGTTGGATCCCATTTCGGCGCCCAGATCCTCGAGCTTTTCCGGAATGTCGGCGAAGAAAATCTCGAGCGATATGCGCGTTCCCGATCCGGGCTCGCGGATGAGAAAGCGCTCGCGGGCGATTTCCGCCTTCGCGATGCCGCGCTTGGCCGCCAAAGGGTGGCCGGCGGGTGCGATGATGACGAAGGGATGGTCGCCGAACACCAGCGACCGGACCGGGACCTCGCGCGGCGGGCGGCCCATCAGCACGATGTCGAGATCGTGGCGTCTGAGCGCGTCTATGGTCTTGGCGCGGTTGCCGACATGCAGATCCACCTGAATGCCGGGATGCTGCTTCTGAAACGCCGCCATCAGCCGGGGCGCGAAATATTTCGCGGTCGAGACCACGCCGAGCTTCAGATTGCCGATCTTGTGGCCGGAGATCGCATCGATCTCATCCGCCAGCATCCGCAGCCGCTCATCGACGGCGCGCGCCGCCTCCAGCACCGCTAGTCCTGCGGCAGTCGGACGCATTCCCTCCGGTGTGCGGTCGAAAAGCGCGAGGCCGACATCCTCTTCCAATTGCTTAAGCTGCAGCGTCACCGCCGGGGCGGTAAGTCCTAACTCTTTGGCAGCAATGGAAATTTTACCGCAGGCATGAATAGCCTGGAGCGAGCGAAGCTGCCTGAGGGTTGTGTTCCGCATACGGAATAGTAAGAAAAACTAATCGTGCTTGTAAAGAAAATAAAATTTACTTAGGCATGCTTTACGCCGATCGTCATATGAACGCCGCCTGCGCTCTTGGTAGCGCGATAGGAGGATCGATCATGATTGAGCGGACGCTCGATGCGTATCTCAGCTCCTTTTGCAGCGATGGCGACGTCGAAAAATCTCACATAGCCGGCACGGTCCGGGCGCTTGCCGATGCGGCGGTGAAGGTGCGGCACGCGGCGAATGAGGGTGCGCTGGGCGCCGCTTTTGCCGGTACGCGCGGCTCCGCGCATGCGGAAGGCGATGACCAGAAGGACCTGGACGTGCTGGCCGACACCATCTTCCTCGAGGCGGCAAGGCGCGCGCGCGTGGCGTTCTATGCCTCCGAGGAGCTGGACAAGGCTCTGCGGGTCGAGGGTGGCTCCCGCCTCGCCATCGCTATCGACCCGTTGGACGGCTCTTCCAATATCGACACGAATGTCTCCATCGGCACGATCTTTTCGGTGCTGCCGGCCGCCGCGGATGCGGACCGCACCTTCCTCCAGCCGGGCCACAAACAGCTCGCGGCCGGATTCTTCATCTATGGGCCGCAGCTGGCGCTGGCGCTCACCCTCGGAGAAGGCACGTGCATCTTCGTTTTCTCCGCGCAGGCGGGCGCATTTTTGGAGGCCTACGGCGCGCTCGCCATTGCCCCGAAGACGCAGGAATTCGCCGCCAACGCATCGAACTACCGGCATTGGGAGGAGGCGGTCCAGCTCTATGTCGATGATTGCGTCCAAGGCGCCGACGGCCCTCGGGCCAAGGATTACAACATGCGCTGGATCGCGTCGCTGGTCGCGGAGGCCTATCGCATCCTGATCCGGGGCGGCGTGTTTCTCTATCCGCGCGACGCCCGCAAGGGCTATGGAAATGGCCGTTTGCGCCTGGTTTATGAGGCCAATCCGATCGCCATGCTGGTCGAGCAGGCAGGCGGCGCGGCGACCAACGGCATGCACCGCATTCTCGACCTAACGCCGAAGGAACTGCATCAGCGCACGCCGCTGGTGTTCGGCTCGGCCAAGGAAGTGGACAGCATCGCCCGCTATCACTCGGACCCGTCCGCCATCGGCACGCGGAATCCGCTATTCGGCAATCGTGGCCTGCTGCGCGCGTAAGGATCGCCCATGTCGACCCGTCATCCCATCATCGCGATTACCGGCTCTTCCGGCGCCGGCACGTCGACGGTTCAGGACACGTTCAAGAAGATCTTTACGCGCGAAAAGGTCACGGCCGCCTTCATCGAGGGCGATGCATTCCACAAATATGACCGCGCCGGCATGAAGGAGAAGGTCGCCGAGGAAGAGAAGCGCGGCAACCGGCATTTCTCGCATTTCAGCCCCGAGGCGAACGAACTGGAAATATTGGAATCGGTCTTCGAGGAATATGGCCGGACGGGAAGCGCCAAGACGCGGCATTACGTGCATGACGAGCGCGAAGCCGAGCTTTACGGCGCGGCGCCCGGCACCTTCACCGAATGGGCCGACCTGCCGCCGAGCGATCTTCTCTTCTATGAAGGCCTGCATGGCTGCATCGTCACCGACAGCGTGAACCTGCCCCGCCATCTCGATCTGAAGATCGGCGTCGTGCCGGTGATCAATCTGGAATGGATACAGAAGATCCATCGCGACAAGGCGGAGCGCGGCTACACGACGGAAGCGGTGATGGACACCATCATGCGCCGGATGCCCGATTACGCCCGCTACATCTGTCCGCAATTCTCGCAGACCAACATAAACTTCCAGCGCGTGCCGATCGTCGATACGTCGAACCCATTCATCGCCCGCTGGATACCGACGCCGGCTGAATCGATGCTGGTGATCCGCTTCGCCAATCCGCGCGGCATCGACTTTCCCTATCTGATCGCGATGCTGCACGGCAGCTTCATGTCGCGCGCCAATTCCATCGTCGTGCCAGGCGAGCAGCTCGATCTGGCGATGCAGCTCATCTTCACGCCGCACATCCACAAGCTGATGGAATTGAAGCGGCGGGCGTCATGAGGGGGAAGCAATGAACATCCAGAGCGGATTTGCGGCAGTCGCGACGGCAGTCGAGCAGGACATGGCGAACGCCATTCGCGCCCTCGCCATGGACGCGGTGCAGAAGGCCAATTCCGGCCATCCGGGAATGCCGATGGGCATGGCGGATGTCGCGACCGTGCTGTTCAACCGCTTCATCAAGCTCGACCCGTCCAAGCCGGATTGGCCCGACCGCGACCGCTTCGTGCTGTCGGCGGGCCACGGCTCGATGCTGCAATATGCCATTCATTACCTGCTCGGCTATGCCGACATGCCGGTGGAGGAGCTGAAGCGTTTCCGCCAGCTGGGCTCGCGGACGGCGGGGCATCCCGAATACGGCCATGCGCTCGGCATCGAGACGACCACCGGGCCGCTGGGCCAGGGGCTGGCGACGGCGGTCGGCATGGCGCTGGCGGAGCGCATGATGGCGGCGCGTTTCGGGGCCGACCTGGTCGACCACTACACCTATGTCATCGCCGGAGATGGCTGCCTGCAGGAAGGCATCAGCCACGAGGCCATCGATCTCGCCGGACATTTGAAGCTCTCCAGGCTGATCGTGCTCTGGGACGACAACCGCATTTCCATCGACGGGCCAACCTCCCTGTCCACGTCGATGCACCAGCCGGCACGATTCCTCTCCGCCGGCTGGGATGTTCACGAAGTCGACGGCCACAATCGGGAAGCCGTTGCCGGTGCGATTGCCATGGCGCGCCGGAGCGAGGCGCCGTCACTGATCGCCTGCCGGACGCTGATCGGCAAGGGCGCGCCCAATCTGCAAGGGTCGGAGAAGACCCACGGCGCGCCGCTCGGCGATCAGGAGATCGCCGCCGCCCGCGACCATATCGGCTGGCCGCACGCACCATTCGAGGTGCCGGAGAGTGTCCTTGGCGGATGGCGGGCGATTGCGGCTCGCGGCGCGGCCGAACGCAGGCGCTGGGAAGAACGGCTTGCCGCTTCGCCCCGGCGCGAAAGTTTCGTGTCTGCGTTGGCCGGCGAGGTCGCCGATGCCGTTTCCGCCAAGCTTGCCGCATTCCGCGCGGAGCATTTCGAGAAGGCGACGAAGGTTGCGACGCGCAAGGCCTCGGAAATGGTGCTCGGCGTGATCAACGGAGCTTGCGACACGACCATCGGCGGCTCAGCCGACTTGACGCATTCAAACCTGACGATCACCAAGGGCCTGGAGCCGATCCGCCCTGGCGAATTTCGGCGGCCGCTACATTCATTATGGCATTCGCGAGCATGGCATGGCCGCCGCGATGAACGGCCTGGCGCTGCATGGCGGCTTCATCCCCTATGGCGGCACGTTCCTGGTCTTCTCCGATTATGCACGCGGAGCGATGCGGCTGTCGGCGCTGATGGGCCAGCGCGTCATCTATGTCATGACGCATGATTCAATCGGCCTCGGCGAGGACGGACCGACGCATCAGCCGGTCGAGCATCTCGCTATGCTGCGGGCGACGCCGAATCTGAACGTCTTCCGCCCGGCCGACATCATCGAGACCGCGGAAGCGTGGGAGATCGCGCTCGCCACCCGGGACAGACCCAGCGTGCTGGTGCTCTCGCGCCAGGGGCTGCCGATGCTGCGCGACCGGCACGCCGCGGAAAACCGATCGGCGCGCGGCGCTTACGTGCTGCGCGAGGTTCTCGGGCCACGCGACCTGACGATCATGGCGACTGGCTCGGAAGTCGCACGATCGCGAAAGCCGCGGCTGAAGAGCTCTTCGCCGGACACGGGATCCGGGCCGCGGTCATCTCCATGCCCTGCTGGGAACTCTTCGAAGCGCAGAGCGACGAATACCGCACCCAGGTTCTGGGCACCGCGCCCCGCATCGCGGTGGAAGCCGCCGCCCGGCTCGGCTGGGACCGCTGGATCGGCGAGCGGGGCGACTTTGTAGGAATGACGACGTTCGGCGCCAGCGCGCCGGCGGAAGCGCTTTACGCCCATTTCGGCATCACGGCCGAAGCGGTCGCGGAAGCGGCACTCAGCCTCGTCGAGGCATGAGCCAGAATTCAGAAAGGACACGATCATGAACGCCGACGCTAAAGTGGAAATCAGAGGCAAGGAACGCTACAAGGCCGGCGTGCTGAAATATGCGCAGATGGGCTATTGGAGCGGCGACTACGAGCCGAAGGATACCGATGTCATCGCGCTGTTCCGCATCACCCCGCAAGAGGGCGTGGACCCGATCGAAGCCGCGGCGGCGGTCGCGGGCGAATCCTCCACCGCGACCTGGACCGTGGTGTGGACCGACCGCCTGACAGCCTGCGACCAATATCGCGGCAAGGCGTTCAAGGTCGAGCCGGTGCCGGGGCAGGAAGGGCAGTATTTCTGCTCCGTCGCCTACGACCATGATCCTGTTCGAGCCCGGCTCGATTGCCAATCTCACCGCGTCGATCATCGGCAATGTGTTCTCCTTCAAGCCGCTGAAGGCGCCGCGGCTGGAGGACATGCGTCTGCCCGTCGCCTATGTGAAGACCTATAAGGGGCCGCCGACCGGCATCGTCGTCGAGCGCGAACGCCTGGATAAGTTCGGGCGGCCGCTGCTCGGCGCGACGACCAAGCCGAAGCTCGGCCTGTCGGCCAAGAATTACGGCCGCGTCGTCTATGAGGCGCTGAAAGGCGGGCTCGACTTCACCAAGGACGACGAGAACATCAACTCGCAGCCCTTCATGAACTGGCGCGACCGCTTCCTCTATTGCATGGAGGCGGTGAACAAATCCATCGCCGAGAGCGGCGAGGTGAAGGGGCACTACCTCAACATCACCGCCGGGACGATGGAGGAGATGTACCGCCGCGCCGAATTGGCCAAGGAACTGGGCTCGGTCATCGTGATGGTCGATCTCATCATCGGCTGGACGGCGACGCAGTCGATTTCCGAATGGTGCCGGCAGAACGACATGATCCTGCATATGCACCGCGCCGGGCACGGCACCTATACGCGGCAGAAGAACCACGGCATTTCCTTCCGCGTCATCGCGAAGTGGCTGCGGCTGGCGGGCGTCGATCACCTGCATGCCGGGACCGCCGTCGGCAAGCTGGAAGGCGATCCGATGACCGTGCAGGGCTATTACAACGTGCTGCGCGAGCTGAAGAATCCGGTGGACCTGCCGCGCGGCATCTTCTTCGAGCAGGACTGGGCCGACATGCTGAAGGTCATGCCGGTCGCCTCGGGCGGCATCCATGCCGGGCAGATGCATCAGCTTCTCGACCTGTTCGGCGACGAAGTGGTGCTGCAATTCGGCGGCGGTACCATCGGCCATCCGATGGGCATCCAGGCCGGCGCGGTGGCGAACCGCGTCGCGCTGGAGGCGATGGTGCTGGCCCGCAATGAGGGCCGCGACATCGTCAATCAGGGGCCGGAGATTCTTCGCGCCGCCGCGAAATGGTGCAAGCCGCTGGAGGCCGCGCTCGATGTCTGGGGCAATATCAGCTTCAACTACGAATTCGACCGATACGTCCGACTACGTGCCGCTGCCCAGCATGGCGATGTAACGCCATCATTCGACAGGATGCTAAATCACAATGCGCATCACACAAGGATGCTTTTCCTTCCTGCCCGACCTGACGGACGAGCAGATCGCCATGCAGATCGAATATTGCCTCGGCCAGGGCTGGGCGATCGGCGTCGAGTATACGGACGACCCGCATCCGCGGAATGTCTATTGGGAGATGTGGGGCAACCCGATGTTCGACCTGAAGGACGCCAAAGGCGTGACGATGGAGCTGGACGAATGCCGCAAGACACATCCGGACGCCTATATCCGCCTCAACGCCTTCGATTCGACGCGCGGCTGGGAAACGGTGCGGATGTCGTTCATCGTCAACCGGCCGAAGGTCGAGCCGCGCCTTGAAATGACCCGCACCGACACGCGCGGACGCTCGCAAACCTATGGATGGCGCGCGTCGCGTTAGACATTCCGCACCGGCCGGGCCGACCGCCACCCGCTCCGGCCCGTGGCTTCACCCTCACCCGGCGACTGCGTCGCCGCCCTCTCCCGCCGAGGGAGAGGGCTAAGAAGAAAGTGCCGTGTTCTCCACTTGCCCTCTCCCGCTCGTGAGCCTTTACGGCGAACGACAAGCGTTCGCCTTCGGGGAGAGGGCTCCCGCCGAAGGCGGGTGGGTGAGGGGGACTTGATAGACGAAGGACGAACAGCCGCCATGGCCGAACCATTACAGAAGCCGGACGACGTGCCGCAAGCCGTCGATCTGGCCGAGGAATATAAAAACTCCGGCGTCGCCGAAGTGCTCGACGAACTCGACCGCGAGCTTGTCGGCCTCAAGCCGGTGAAGCAGCGCATCCGCGAGATCGCGGCGCTGCTCATCGTCGAGCGGGCGAGGAAGACGCTCGGCCTCTCGCACGAAGCGCCGACGCTGCATATGAGCTTTACCGGCAATCCCGGCACCGGCAAGACGACCGTCGCGCTGCGCATGGCGAGCATCCTCTACCGGCTCGGCTATGTCAGAAAAGGGCACCTCGTCTCGGTGACGCGCGACGATCTCGTCGGCCAGTATATCGGCCATACCGCGCCGAAGACGAAGGAGGTGCTGAAGCGCGCCATGGGCGGCGTGCTGTTCATCGACGAGGCCTATTATCTCTACCGGCCCGACAATGAGCGCGATTACGGCCAGGAGGCGATCGAAATTCTGCTGCAGGTGATGGAGAACAACCGCGAGGATCTGGTCGTCATTCTCGCCGGCTATTCCGACCGGATGGACCGCTTCTTCCAGAGCAATCCCGGCTTCCGCTCGCGCATCGCGCATCACATCGACTTCCCCGACTATGATGACCGCGAATTGCTCCACATCGCCGAGACCATGCTGGCCAATCAAAACTATCGGCTCGACGATGAAGCGCGAGGGCTGATGGCCGATTATATCGAGCGCCGCCGCGTCCAGCCGCTGTTCGCCAATGCCCGCTCGATTCGCAATGCGCTTGACCGGGCGCGGCTGCGTCAGGCAAACCGGCTGTTCAGCACCGCGAAAGGCCCGGTGACGGCGGATGCGCTCTCGACCATATGCGCCGAGGACATCCGCGCCAGCCGCGTCTTCACGATGGGCGTGCCCGACAGCGCAAAGGAACAAGCGCCATGAGCCGAACGATTATCGCCCCTTCGATCCTGTCGGCCGATTTCTCGCGGCTCGGCGACGAGATCGAGGCCGTTGTCCGCGCCGGGGCCGACTGGATCCATCTCGACGTGATGGACGGGCATTTCGTGCCGAACATCACCTTCGGACCGCCGGTGGTGAAGGCCGTGCGCGGGCGCACCGACAAGGTGTTCGATTGCCATCTGATGATCGAGCCCGCTGATCCTTATCTTGCCGCCTTCGCCGAGGCGGGCGCGGACATCATCACCGTGCACGCCGAAGCAACGCGGCATCTCGACCGCTCGCTGCAGGCCATCCGCAATCTGGGCAAGAAGGCGGGCGTTTCGCTTAACCCGGCGACGCCCGAAAGCGTCATCGAATATGTGCTCGACCGGCTCGACCTGATCCTCCTGATGACCGTCAATCCCGGTTTCGGCGGGCAGGCGTTCATTCCTTCGGTCGTAGAAAAAATCGCGCGCATCAAGGCGATGATCGGCGATCGGCCCATCGATATCGAGATCGATGGCGGCGTGACGCCGGAGACCGCGCCCCTCGTGGCGGCGGCCGGCGCAAATGTGCTCGTCGCCGGTTCGGCCGTGTTCAAGGGCGGCACGGCAGAGGCCTACGCCCGCAATATCGCCGCCATACGCGCGGCTGCCGACGGCGCAATCAGCGTGGCCGCGTAGTTTCATGGAGGCGTCGTGAGGGAATCAGCAGCGTGGGCGCGAGGGCAGGGTGGCTGGCCCGAGGCGGTTCTGTTTGACCTTGATGGCACGCTGATCGAGTCGGCGCCGGACATCGCGGCGGCAGCGAACGAATTGCTGGCCGCGGACAAGCTTGGCCCGCTTACGGTCGGACAGGTATCCGCCCTGGTGGGCAACGGCATCGGCAAGTTGGTCGAGCGCGCCTATGCGGTGTGCGGCGCGCCGCTCTATGGTGAGGCGCTGGAAGTGCGTCAAGCCAGGATGATGGACATCTACGCCAACCATCTGACGAACCTCACGACGCTGCTTCCCTGGGCGAGGCAGGCCGTGGAGACATGGCATGTCGCGGGCTCGAAAATCGCCGTTGTCACCAACAAACCGGAGGCGTTTTCACGCACCATTCTCGGCCATTTCGGCCTTGCGCCGTTTATTGACCTCGTCGTTGGCGGCGACACGGGACCCGCCCGCAAGCCTGCTCCCGACATGCTGCTCCATGCACTGAAGGTATTCGGCGTCGAGCCGCGCCGCGCGTTGATGATCGGCGACGGTCCTGCCGATATTGATGCGGCGCGGGCCGCCAATGTGCGTTCGATCGCCGTCGGGGGAGGTTATACTGCGGTGCCGACCGAGGAGCTTGGCGCCGATCTGCATGTCGAGAGGCTCGCTGGTTTGCCCGCTGCGGTAGAACGGCTCCAGAGACGCGTGTGAGAATGCCGGTCCGTGCGCTGATTTTTGACGTGGACGGCACGCTTGCGGAAACGGAGGAAATCCACCGCGCGGCGTTCAACGCGGCGTTTGCTGAAGCAGGCATCGGCTGGTTCTGGACGGTGGATATGTACGCCCGCCTGCTCAAAGTGACGGGTGGACGGGAACGCATCGCCGCTTATGGCGACGAGATCGGCAGCTTGCCGGGCGATATTCCTGCACTCCATCGGCGCAAGACGGACATTTACAATGAGCGCATCCGCAGCGGCGGCATCGCGCTGCGTCCCGGCGTCGAACGCCTGATCCGCACGGCGCGCGAGCACGAGCTGACGCTCGCCATCGCCACGACGACGAGCCGCCCCAATGTGATCAGCCTCATCGCGGCAACGCTGGGTGAGAGCGCCGTGGCATGGTTCGCTTCCATCCGGACGGGCGAAGACGTTTCGCGCAAGAAGCCCGATCCGGAGGTGTTCAATCTTGTGCTCGCCGATCTCGGCCTGGCCGCCGCCGATTGCTGTGGCCTTCGAGGATTCCGCCAACGGGCTCAGAGCTGCGCTCGCCGCTGGCATTCCGACGATCGTGACGCCGAGTATCTACACCCAGGCCGAGGATTTCGCCGCAGCCGCACTTGTACTCAGAGATCTCGATGAGCCCGGCGAAGCATGGATGCGCCGTCTAGAGCGCCGGATGCTCCGCTGAACGCGGAGCTGCGCTCTAGGTCTTTGTTTATGCATCGGATTTGTCCGAAAAGTGCGTACACTTTTCGGTCCGATGCACTAATTCACCGCCACGATGATTGCGCCTGTCCCGATCAATCCGACGCCGATCCATGCCTGCCAGGATAGCTGCTCGCCGAGGAAGACGGCCGCGAAGATTGCGACGAATACCACGCTGAGCTTGTCGATGGGCGCGACCTGCGCGGCATTGCCGAGCTTCAGCGCGCGGAAATAGCATAGCCATGACGCGCCGGTCGCCAGGCCGGAGAGCGTCAGGAAAATCAGGCCACGCGGGCTGAGCGAGGCAACAGGTTGCCATTCTCCCAGCGCCGTCAGCAGCCCCGCGAGCACCACGGCGACCACGATCGTTCGGAAGAAGGTGGCGAAATCGGCGTTGATCTGATCGACCCCGACCTTGGCCAGGATCGCGGTGAGCGCTGCAAAAATTGCGGCCAGCAACGCCCAGAATTGCCAGCTTTGCATGATCATACCGAGCGCGTTGGGGCCAGATGATCCTTCGGTTCAGGCGTTGGGGGCTTCGACATCGCCTCGCCGCTGCAGCCAGACCATCACCGACCAGCATGCCATTGCCCAGCTTGCGCCGAGCGCCCAGCCCGCGAGAACGTCGGTCGGCCAGTGGACCCCCAAATAGACCCGGCTCACCCCGACGATCAGAGTGAGAAAAGCGGAGAGACCGAGGATATAGACTTTCAGACGAGTGCCCTGCTGTGTCGCAGCCAGAAGTGCGCCCAAGGTGAGATAGACCACCGCCGACATCATGGCGTGACCGGAGGGAAAGCTGGCCGAGTAGACTCTTGTGGTGTGCATCACCACGTCAGGCCTCGCTCTGTCGAAGCCTGCCTTCAGCAAGGAGCTGAGCAGCATTCCGCCCAGAACCGCGACCAGTACAAGCAAGGCTGCGCGCCGGTTTTTCGTAAGCGCGAGAAATCCGATCGACGCGATCGTCACCACCAGCAGCACGAACGTGCTGCCCAGCGCGGTGATGTCGCGCATGACCTCGCGCACCCAGGCAGGCCCGAGGGGCAAGGCAGGGTCGGCCGGGTCGCGAAAGAGCATCAGCAGCCATTTGTCCAATCTGAGGCTGTCGCCCTCGAGCATTTCGTCCGAAACTGCGACGAACACCCAGAGCGCAAAGGCCGAAAGCGCCATCGTCAAGAGCAGCTTACGCTCAGGGAGGTGCGGCTGCACAACCAGCCCGATGAAGCTTCTCAGCTGCTGCATGGAGTTGGCGACCATGATAGGCATCCTGAATGGGTTCGTTCTCGGAAATGGGCACGGGGGCGAAAGCCCGCCATAGGAGCATTGTTCCGCATGGTGGATGGATGATAATACGCGGGAGAGCGGCGAGGTAGAAGACGCGGTCGCGTTGTCAGGCGGAAACCGCCGCCGCATGCTGGACATCCAGGTCGAATGCGGCGGCCATCAGCGCCTTGGTGTAGTCGGTCTTGGGGCTGCGGAAAATCTCCGCCACCGTGCCTTCCTCGACCATCTTGCCCTTGCGCCAGGATGACATCATTGGCGAGCGACCCGGATGACGCGTAGATCGTGACGTTGGACAGTAATGACCGAAGAGTGGAAGATTAACGTCGAGGCTAGATCATGCAACGCGCTTCAGTCTGTGATCCTCACGAGGAATGTGACTAAGTTCATGGGAAGCCAACAAGATAATAAACAAACCAAGCGAGGGGTTCATGCGGATCCACCACAGCGTCGTCCGGATCAATATTGCTCCGAGGACGGGAGTAGAGCATATCAAC
Organism: uncultured Alphaproteobacteria bacterium; assembly: GCA_963842775.1. Taxonomy (GTDB): domain Bacteria; phylum Pseudomonadota; class Alphaproteobacteria; order Rhizobiales; family Rhodomicrobiaceae; genus R-RK-3. The sequence continues at coordinate 131,894 of CAWJHQ010000010.1, forward strand.
GACTGCATAAAATTTACAGTTGCTTCATAGAATAATTTGCGCGATTCGATAGGAAGTGTTCCAATAGTTTCTTGAACAAATTCAAAAATTGGAGATTTAACGGTGGCGTTATTCCTAAAATAACCTCCTATGGACAGAATAGAAATATTATGCATGAGTTTCTTGCTGTCAAGATTATCATTCATATACCTTAAAATGTCACAAATATCCGGTGAGGTAAATCTATCATTTAATAATGTCAACGCAGCTCGCCTGAATTCTACGTTGCATTTGTGTTGATATTTTTTCTTTCGAATAAGAAATAATATAAACATATTCGAAAGTCTCGAGGTAACTATAAAAAAAAGCAATATAGCTATAAAAATAATCAAACTCATTTATCGTACTTTCGCTTTATTTTAGATACAGTTTTCTTATATCTCTTAAAAGCTTCGTCAAGTTCGAAATTTTGAGTTCTTTCATGATCTTGTGAATGCTTGTCTGGTCTCGTTAGTTCGCGAATTCTAATCAAAAGCATTACGAATTCCCTGATTAAGAATCAGCACTGCAATACATATCACCAGCAAAAATATCGAGCCAGAGTTCGGACTTTGTTGAAGCAGGATATTTAACGCTTCTAAGTTGCTCATACACCCCTCGACTTAACCGGCAGCCAGCCCATTGCGATGGGTATCTGTGATTGCGAAGATTGTAAATATGCAACTTAAAGGTGTATTAACCTTTTACCGTATCTGTGGCTTCGGTGCCATAGTGTTAACTACGTGCTCTCCCGTTCCGCTAGAATTTGCAGCTCTCAACAGTGATGATTGTATTGTACGCACCACGGGCGCGCCACGCGTAAGGCGTTGTCAGGCGGAAACCGCCGCCGCATGCTGGACATCCAGGTCGAATGCGGCGGCCATCAGCGCCTTCGTGTAATCCGTCTTCGGGCTGCGGAAAATCTCTTCCGCCGTGCCTTCCTCGACGACCTTGCCATTGCGCATCACGATGACATCGTTCGCCAGTGCCCGGACGACGCGCAGATCATGGCTGATGAACAGGTAGGCCAGCCGGTGTCGCGCTTGCAGATCGCGCAGCAGATCGACGATCTGCGCCTGCACGGAGACGTCGAGCGCGCTGGTCGGCTCGTCGAGCATGACGAATTTCGGCTCCAGCACCATGGCGCGGGCGATGGCGATGCGCTGACGCTGGCCGCCTGAGAATTCATGCGGATAGCGGTCCTGCGTATCGGGATCGAGCCCCACCTCCTCCATTGCCTTCGAGACACGGCTGCGGCGTTCGTCGCGCCGGAGGTCCGGATTTTGAATGATGAGGCCTTCCTCGATGATCTGGCTGGCCGACAAGCGCGGCGAGAGCGAGCCGTAAGGGTCCTGGAAGACGATCTGCATATGGCGGCGGAGCGGGCGCATCTCCTTCGACTGCAGGCCGTCGATGCGCTTGCCGACATAGGCGATCTGCCCGCGGCTGGAGATGAGGCGCAAAAGTGCGAGACCGAGCGTCGTCTTGCCCGAACCGCTTTCACCGACGACGCCGAGCGTCTCGCCTTCGCGCAGCTTCAGCGACAAGCCGTCCACGGCCTTGATGTGATCGACCGTCTTGCGCAGCAGCCCGCGCTTGACCGGATACCAGACCTTCAGATTATCGGCCTCCATGACGACGGGCGCTGAATGGTCGGCGACGGGCGGAATGCCGCGCGGCTCCGAAGCGATGAGATGCTTGGTATAGGGGTGCTTCGGCGCGGCGAAAATCTCCTCGACGGTGCCGCGCTCGACGATCTCGCCATGGCGCATGACGCAGACGCGGTCGGCCATCTTGCGCACGATGCCGAGATCATGGGTGATGAGCAGCATCGCCATGTGGAATTCGGATTGCAGCTGCTTGAGGAGCGCCAGAATCTGCGCCTGGATGGTGACGTCGAGGGCGGTGGTCGGTTCGTCGGCGATGAGCAGATCGGGGGAGTTGGCAAGCGCCATGGCGATCATCACGCGCTGGCGCTGACCGCCCGAGAGCTGATGCGGATAGGATAGCATCCGCGCTTCGGCATCGTTGATGCCCGCCTTGGTAAGCAGGTCGATGGTGCGTGCCCGCGCTGCGCCGTTGCTCATGCCCTGATGCAGCTTCAACACTTCGCCGACCTGCTTTTCGACCAGATGCAGCGGGTTGAGCGAGGTCATCGGCTCCTGAAAGATCATGCCGATGTCGTTGCCGCGAATCTGGCGGACTTCGCCCTCGTTCATCTTCAGTACGTCGTGGCCCTTGAAGAAGATCTCGCCGCTGGGATGGCTTGCGGCGGGGTAGGGCAGCAGGCGCGTAATCGACAGGGCGGTGACGCTTTTGCCGGAACCGGATTCGCCCACCAGCGCGACGGTCTCGCCACGCTTGATGTCGAAGGAGACGGACTTAACCGCATGGGTCGCAACTCCGGCGGCATGAAAGTCCACCGACAGATTTCGGACGTCGACGATTGTCTCTTCAGGCCCCTGCACCAGCGGCTCCTATTTGAAAATCTTGCGCGGATCGAACGCGTCGCGCACCGCCTCGCCGACGAAGATCAGGAGGCTCAGCATGATGGCGATGACGAAGAAGGCGGTGAGTCCGAGCCATGGCGCATGCAGATTGTCCTTGCCCTGCGCCAGGAGTTCGCCAAGCGAAGGCGAGCCGGGCGGCAGCCCGAAGCCGAGAAAGTCGAGCGAGGTGAGCGTCGTGATCGACCCATTCAGGATGAACGGCATGAAGGTGAGCGTGGCGACCATCGCGTTCGGCAGGAGATGCTTGAACATGATCTTGGCGTTCGACAAGCCAAGAGCACGCGCCGCCTGGATATATTCGAAATTGCGCCCGCGCAGGAATTCAGCCCGCACCACGCCAACAAGCGACACCCAGCTGAACAAGAGCATGATGCCGAGCAGGATCCAGAAATTCGGCGCGATCACGGATGCGATGATGATGAGAAGATAAAGCGTGGGAATCGAAGTCCAGATTTCGATGAAACGCTGAAACAGGAGATCCACCCAGCCGCCGAAATAGCCTTGCACCGCTCCCGCGGCCACGCCGATGATCGAGGAGAGGATCGTCAGCGTCAGCCCGAACAGCACTGAAATGCGGAAGCCGTAGATGATGCGGGCCAGCACGTCACGGCCCTGGTCGTCGGTGCCGAGCGGATTCTCGGCGGACGGGCGCGCGGGCGCGGGCTCCGGCAGGTTCAGATTGATGGTGCGGTAGCTGTAGCGGAAGGGCGGCCAAAGCATCCAGCCGCCCTTTTGTTTGATGAGATCCTGCACGAAAGGATCGCGGTAATCCGCTTCCGTCCGGAACTCGCCACCGAAGGTGGTTTCGGGATAGGTGACGAATACCGGCGAATAATATCCGCCGTCATATTTGATGATGAAGGGTTTGTCGTTGGAGAGGAATTCGGCGAACAGTGTGATGACGAACAGGAACAGGAAGATCCAGAGACTGTAATAGCCGCGCCGGTTGGCCTTGAAGTTTTCCCAACGGCGCCGGTTGATGGGCGACATCGGCAAGCCGGTGGGCTGCGCCACGGCGACCATTGGCCCGGCCGTATCCAGCTCTTCCTTGGTGACGCGTGCTTCCATGACGGCTACACCTCGCGCAATTCAAAGTCGATGCGCGGATCGATCCACGTATAGGTGAGATCCGAGATCAGGTTGATCACGAGGCCGATCAGCGAGAAAATGTAGAGCGTTCCAAATACGACGGGATAGTCCCGGTTGACGACGGATTCGAAAGACAGGAGGCCGAGTCCGTCCAGAGAGAAGATCGTCTCGATCAGCAGCGACGAGCCGAAAAAGGCGCCCAGAAATGCGCCAGGGAAGCCGGCGACCACGATCAGCATGGCATTGCGGAAGACATGCCCATAGAGCACCTGGCGGTCGGTCAGGCCTTTGGCGCGGGCGGTCATCACATATTGTTTCTTGATCTCATCCAGGAACGAATTCTTGGTGAGAAAAGCCAGCGTGGCGAAGGAGGCGAGCGACATCGCCGTCAGCGGCAGCACCAGATGCCAGAAATAATCGAGCGATCTTCATCGGCCAGGAGAGCTGCGTCCCAATTGTCCGATGTGCAGGCCGCGCAAGCGGGAACCAGTCGAGGAAGGTGCCGCCGGCAAACAGCACGATCAGCAGCACCGCGAAAAGGAAGCCGGGGATCGCGTAGCCGATGACGATGAAGGCGCTGCTCCAGACGTCGAAGGGCGTGCCGTCCTTTACCGCCTTCCGGATGCCGAGCGGAATCGAAATGCAGTAGGAGATCAGCGTCATCCAGAGGCCAAGCGAAATCGACACCGGCATTTTCTCGATGATCAGACTGATGACGCTGACGTCGCGGAAATAGCTCTCGCCGAAATTGAAGGTGAGGTAGTTCCCCATCATCAGGAAGAAGCGCTCAAGCGGCGGCTTGTCGAAGCCATATTGCTTCTCCAGCGTCTTGATGAATTCCGGATCGAGCCCTTGCGCACCGCGATATTTCGATGAGTTCCCCTCGCCTGGTCCGGCTCCCGGCTGCGTCTGGCGTATGCCGAGCTCGCTGCCCGAGCCGCCGCCGATGCGCGCCGTGGCGCCGGGATCGGTGCCGGTGAGCTGGGCGATCATCCGCTCGACCGGGCCGCCGGGCGCGAATTGCACGATCGCGAAGCTGACGACCATGATGCCGAGCAATGTCGGGATCATCAGCAGGATGCGGCGAAGGATATAATTTCCCATGACGGCGTCGGCTTCTTCTTGTTTATGGCTTCAGCTTTGCGGCCTTTTCGGCGTCGTACCACCAGGTGTCCTGGATGCCGCGATCATAAGTCGGCTTCGTCGCGGGCCAGGAAAAGCGGTCCCAGAAGGCGATATTGTGGGCCGCCTTGTTCCATTGCGGCACCCAGTAATGGCCGGCGCGCAGCACGCGGTCCAGCGCATGGGCGATGGTGCGCAGCTCATCGCGGCTCTTGGCGTTCAGCATCTGGTCGATGAGGGTGTCGATGACGGGATCGGCGATGCCGGCCAGATTGCGGCTGCCCTTGGTCGCGGCGGCCTCCGAACTCCAAAAGAGGCGCATCTCCGGGCCCGGCGTTACGTCCAGGGCGAAGCGCGACATGTCGAGGTCGTAGTCGAAATCCTTCAGGCGCACCTGATATTGGGCGGAGTCGATGTTGCGGATGGAGGCCTGAACGCCGAGCGATTTGAGCTTCTCGACATAGAAGCTGAAGATCTTTTCCAGACCCGGCTCGTCCATCAGCAATTCGAGCGTCAATTCCTCGCCCTTGGCGTTGACGCGGATTCCACGCTCGTTCACCGTCCATCCGGCTTCGTCAAGCAGCTTGGACGCGGCGGTGAGTTGCCGGCGGTCGCGCCCGCTGCCGTCGGAGACTGGCGGCGCATAGGGTTCGCCGAAGACTTCTGCCGGAAGCTTGTCGCGGAACGGCTCCAGGATTTTCAGTTCGGCCTCGCTGGGGAGGCCCTTGGCTTCCAGATCGGAATTGGCGAAGAAACTGTGGGTGCGTTTATAGAGGCCATAAAACAGGTTCTTGTTGCACCATTCGAAATCGAAGGCGTAGTCGAGCGCCTTGCGCACACGGGGATCGGCGAATTTTGCCCGCCTGGTGTTGATGAACCAGCCTTGCGCGCCAGACGGGCTGCCATCGGGCAGCGTCGCCAGCTTGATCTTGCCCTGGTCGACCTGCGGGATCTTGTATTCGGTCGCCCAGCTCTTGGAGGTGAATTCCTCGCGCAGATCGTAGGCGCCGGCCTTGAAGGCTTCGAGGCCCGCCGTGCGATCGCGGAAATATTCATAGCGGATTTCGTCGAAATTCCACCGCCCGCGATTGACCGGCAGATCCTTGGCCCAATAATCGGGCCGCCGCTTATAGGTGATGGTGGTGCCCGGCTTATATGGGCCGACCTCATAGGGTCCGGACGCCATCGGCGGCTCAAGCGAGGGCTTGTAGAAATCGACGGTTTCGTAGGATGCTTTGGCGAGGATGGGCAGTCCGGCGACGATCAGCGGCAGGTCCCGCATATTCTCGCCCCGGAATTCGAAGCGCACCGTGAGCGGGTCGATGGCCTCGGCCTTGGCGACGTCGCGCAAGGGGCCGGCATAGGCGGGATGCGCCTTGGCCGGATCGCGCAGTTTTTCGAAAGTGAAGACGACATCGTCCGCCGTGACGGGAGTGCCGTTGCGGAACTTCGCCTCGGGCCGCAAATAGAAGGTCACCGCGCGCTTGTCGTCCGCGACCTCGGCGGAATGGGCAATCAGGCCGTACATGGCGTCCGGTTCGTCCTGGGCGCGAGCCATGAGGCTGTCGAAAAGAAATTCGAGCCCTTGCGCCGGGTCGTCCCGGAGGATGAACGGATTGAAGCTGTTGAACGTCAGCACCGAGGCTGTGCCGATCGTCGCCAGCCGCCCGCCTTTGGGCGCGTCCGGGTTGACGTATTTGAAATGCTTGAAATCGGGCGGATAGGCCAGATCGCCAAAGGCGGACAGCCCGTGCTTCTTCTCGGCGGCGGTGGCGGAAAGAGTGAGGGCGAAAAGGATCGCGACGACTTCGACGATATAAGAAACCTTGCTCTTCACCACGCCTTTTACCCGCCCTTTCAGCATCGAGTAATCTCTAGTTCCCTGCAAGCTTGGCCGCCTTTGCTTCGTCATACCACCAAACCGTCGGAAATCCGATAGCGCGAGAGGGCAGCGTCTCGGGGTGGGAGTATTTGTTCCAATATGCGATCCGCTCGTTCGGGGAGTAAAATTGCGGGACCACGTAGTGATTCCACAGCAATACCCGGTCCAGCGCCCGGCTGGCCGCAACGAGGTCTTCGCGGTCCGTGGCGAAGATGATGCGGTCGATCAGTTTGTCGACAGCCGGGTTCTTGATACCGATGCTGTTCAGGCTTCCGGGGCGGTCGGCGGCGGCCGATCCCCAGAAATCGCGCTGCTCGTTTCCGGGCGATTCCGACTGCCCGAAGCTATCGGTGATGATATCGAAATCGAATTCGTCCGTGCGCGCCTGATATTGCGCGGCGTCGACCACACGTATCGATACTTTGACGCCCAGGCGTTCCAGGGCCTGCTTATAGGGTTCTGCGATTCGCACGGAATCCGGCTGCACCAGCAGGAAGTCGGCGGTCATGGGCTCGCCCGTCTTGGTGTTGACAAGAGCGCCATCCTTGACTTCCCACCCCGCCTCATTGAGCAGCTTAGCGGCCTCACGCCAGTTGCGGCGGTCGATGATGGAGTTGGCATCGTTGACCGGGTTCTTGTATTCGGTGGTGAAAACCTCCGGCGGGACTTGGTCTCGTACCGTTTCGAGGATCTCCAGCTCCTTCCCCTGGGGCAGGCCGCGAGCGGCGAGTTCGGTGTTCTCGAAGATAGCTCGATACGCGCGAATACTGCCCATAGAACAGGTTCTGGTTCATCCATTCGAAATTGAACGCAAGATTGAAAGCGTGGCGGACGCGAGGGTCGGCGAATTGCTTGCGGCGCGTATTCAGCACGAAAGCCTGCATCGCGCACCGGATTCTTGAGCCGGATGTCGCCATTCTTGATGACCTTGCCGGATCTGACCGCTGGAAAATCGTAGGCCGTCGCCCAGCTCTTGGCCGAGTTCTCATTGAAATAGTCGAGCTGGCCGGCTTTGAACGCCTCGAAGGCGATCTGCCGGTCGCCGAAATAGTCGAAGCGGATCTCGTCCACATTATTCTGCCCGACATTGACCGGCAGATTGGCGGCCCAATAATCCTTCACTCGCTCATAAGTGACATAGCGGCCGGGCTCGAAGGCTTTGACCTTGTAGGCGCCGCTGCCGAGCGGCACATCCAGCCAGGTCTTGGAGGGATCGCGCGCAGTACCGCCTTCATTGTCGTAAAAATGCTTCGGGAGGATCATAAGCTGTCCGACGATCTGCGGCAGCTCGCGGTTGTTCTTCTCATCGAAATAGAAGGTGACTTCGCGTTCGCCCGTCTTTTTTACGTCGGTGACGTTCTTGTAATAGAAGGCACGCTGCGGATTGTACTTCTTCAGCGCGTCCATGCTGAAGATGACGTCTTCCGGGCGTAATCGGCTTGCCGTCATGCCACCGCGCCTCGTCACGCAGCTTGTATGTGACGCTGGAGAAATCCGGAGGATAGGACACCCATTCGGCGACCTGCGCATATTCGCTGGAGGGCTCATCGGCGCTGCTTGCCATCAGCCGATCGTAGATAAAGCCCGATGCCATGCCGGCGGCCTTGGCGCCCTTGTAGGGAATGACGTTGAAGCTGTCGAAGGTGCCGATAGCCGTCAGCCGCACGCTGCCGCCCTTAGGCGCATTCGGGTTCACATAGTCGAAATGCTTGAAATCCGGCCCATATTTCGGTGCGCCGATCAGGCTGGTTGCATGCCGCTTTTCCTGGGCGTGGAGGCTGCTCGCCGCCAGCACGAGTGCGGCGGAAAATATAACGAATTTCAGGCCGGAAAGGAGCCGGTTCATCATCATCTCATGGCTTGGGACGTTGTGGCCACTCAGGGACCGCATAACCTAATCTGTCCACTAGAATGGATTCGGGAAATGCGGGGGCCAAATTAAAAATATGTCATGCGCCCGCGACTATAGCGGTTTTTCTTCATCGCAGGCGAGAAAACAGAGGCAATTCATCGATGTCGCCGGTTTTGCCGCGCTCATGCCGACAGCCTCAACGCAGATGCCGCCAGCCGTTTGAGGCGTGGCGGCGCGCAACGGCGGCGCCTAAGTCTCGATTGCCATGCTCAACACACCAGGGCCGGCGGAGCCGATATTTCCCGGTGTTGCCGTGCCGCGATCCGCCCCGCTATTGCGTGCTGCCCTGAGCGCCAGGCTTGGCTTCCGAGCCGTGAGCGGGCGGCTGTCCGTTTGGCTGCGCAGGCGCGTTGGCGCCACCCGCCGCGGGAGCGGCGCCGGTATTCGGTGCTGCCGCGGGCGCCGCAGCGCCTTCCTGCGGGGTCGGAAACGGCGGTGCGTTTGGCGTCACGGAGCGCAGATAGGCGATGACATCGGCGCGGTCGGTGTCTTTCTTGATGCCGGCGAAAGCCATCTTTGTGCCGGCGACGCAGGCCTTTGGGTCATGGAGAAAGCAATTCAGCTTTTCGTAATCCCAGTTGCCGCCATAGGCCTTGAGAGCGGCCGAATAGGCAAAGCCCTCATGGCTGGCGACCGGCCGTCCGACGATGCCGTAGAGATCTGGCCCGACCTTATTCGGCCCGCCTTGTTCGAAGGTGTGGCAGGAGGCGCATTTCTTTGCCTGAGCCGCGCCCGCATCAACTTTCGCGCTGGCCAGCAGCACCGGCAGCGGTTGCGACGCGGCTGCCCCTGCCGCGGCAGGCGCGGCAGTGTCGGCGTGTTCCACCGGCGCTTCGGGTACGCCGCCGCGCGGATAGAGGATGTTGATGAACGTATTCGTGCCGAAGAGGACGAGCAGCGACGATAGAACCGCGCCCGCGATCATATTGATCGTCATTTTATCCATTAGCGGCCCCTTTTTGTTGCCGTCGCCTCAAAGACGAGACTAACAAGCCCACCTTACCAAATTCCGAGGATTTCTTCCTTGCCAATACGACAGCTCATGGCGCAGAAAAAGCCCTCTGCAAGGGCGAATTGTCTCAGCCGGAGCATTTTCCAGCAAGGCGCATGTCACTTTGCGTCGCGGAAATGCGACCAAGCAAAAACCTAAGGCGCCGCCCCGAAGTCCGTTGGGACGGAAAGGCTTAGGGCGGCGACGCTCCGGCAACCGTGCCATAAACCGGGCGGAATAAGAAGGAATGGATGCGCGCATGGCAAGGCCCTTAATCGTAATTCCCTCTCGAATTGGCGCAACGAGGCTGCCGCGCAAGCCGCTTGCCGAGATCGCCGGAGAGCCGATGATCGTGCATGTCTGGCGGCGGGCGATGGAAGCCGAGGCCGGCGATGTCGTCGTCGCGACGGATGCGGCCGAGATCGCGGCAGCGATTGAGAAAGCTGGGGGTAAGGCTGTCATGACGCGCGCCGATCATCCGAGCGGGTCGGATCGGGTGTTCGAGGCGGCCAATATCGTCGACCCGGACGGGCAGATCGGCATCATCGTCAACGTGCAGGGCGATCAGCCGGTGCTGGAGCCATCCGTCATCCGCGACACGATCGCGCCGCTATCTGATCCGGCGGTCGACATCGCCACGGTCGCCGCGATCATCGATGGACCCCGCGACGGTGCTGGAGCCGAGCGTGGTGAAGATGATCGGAACGCCGCTGCCGGACGGAAACACATTCCGCGCGCTTTATTTCACCCGCGCGCCCGCGCCTTTCGGTCCCGGACCGCTCTTTCATCATATCGGCCTTTACGCCTATCGCCGCACGGCGCTGGCGCGTTTCGTCAAACTGCCCCCTTCGCCGCTGGAATTGCGCGAAAAGCTGGAGCAGCTCCGCGCGCTGGAAGCCGGGATGCGCATCGACGTCAAATGCGTCGCCAGCGTGCCGATGAGCGTCGACACGCCGGACGATCTGGAAAAGGTGCGCGCTTTTTTCCGCGCGCGCGGAAATTGAACAACGGAAATGGCGGCAATGTCATCACCTGCACAAAGAACGAAGAAACCCAAAGCCCAGGCTGCGCAAAAATCAGCCTCCGGCGACAAGGCTGCGAACACCGTGCTCTATCAGGGCGAGCCGGGGGCGAATTCGCATCTGGCCTGCCTGAAGGCGTTTCCCGACATGGCTCCGGAAGCGTGCCCGACATTCGAGGATGCGCTCGCCGGATTGCGGCAGGGCCAGGCGCGCTATGCGCTCATTCCGATCGAAAATACGGTGGCGGGGCGCGTCGCCGATGTGCACCATTTGCTCCCAAGCTCGGAGCTGTTCATCGTCGGCGAGCATTTTGAGCGTATCTACCATCAGCTCCTGGTGCTCCCGGACGCAAAGCTCGAAGATCTGAAAACCGTGCACAGCCACACGCACGCGCTCGGACAATGCCGCGGCGTGATCCGCGAACTGGGCCTGAAGCCCGTCACCGAGGCGGATACGGCGGGCGCGGCGCGGATGCTCTCCGAGGAGCGCGACGTGACGAAAGCGGTCATTGCCTCGAAGCTCGCGGCGGAAATCTACGGCCTGCGCATTCTGCGCGGCAATATCGAGGATGCCGAGCACAACACCACGCGCTTCATCACCCTGTCGGCCGACAGCGACGAAGCGCCATCCGGCAACGGGCCGGTGATCACGACCTTCATTTTCCGCGTCCGCAACGTATCCGCCGCGCTCTATAAGGCGCTGGGCGGGTTCGCGACCAACGGCGTCAACATGACCAAGCTGGAATCCTACATGGTCGGCGGGGCCTTCACCGCGACCTTGTTCTACGCCGACATCGAGGGCCATCCGGAGGACCGCGCCGTTCAGCTCGCGCTGGAGGAATGCCGGTTCTTCTCCTCCGAATTCCGCGTCGTCGGCGTCTATCCGGCCAGCCCGTTCCGCGCCGAGCAGCGGGAGAAGTCCGCTTAGCGCGCGATCGGTTTAAGCCAGCACATTTTTTTGTCATCCCCGCGAAAGCGGGGATCCAGTATACGATCGCCAATTGCGGTCGATTACTGGATCCCCGCTTTCGCGGGGATGACAGGAGAAGAAGCGTCCGGCGTCAATTCTGTGCGCGAGCTCCGGAGCGGATCAGGTCGGCGGCCCGTTCGGCGATCATGATCGTCGGGGCGTTGGTATTGCCGCGTATCAGCGTCGGCATCACCGAGGCGTCGATGACGCGCAGGCCTTCGACCCCGATGACATTGAGCCGCGCATCGACGACCGAAGCAGGATCATCGCCGCGTCCCATCCGGCAGGTGCCGACCGGATGATAGATGGTCTCAGCCCTCTCGCGGATGAAGCCCAGCAGATCGGCGTCGGTCTCGGTATCCTTCCCCGGCTCGACTTCGCGGCCCTTGAACCGGTCGAATGCGGGTGCGGCGAGAATCCGCCGGCCCATTCTCACCGCCGCGACCATGATTTGCGCATCCTCCTCATGATCGAGATAGCGCGGATTGATCGACGGGTGTTTGCCGGCATCGGGCGAGGCGAGGCGGATTTCGCCCCGGCTCTTGGGCTGCAGGCAACAGCTATGCAGGCTGTATCCGTAGCCGTAGACGCGCGTGCGGCCGTGATTTTCAATCCGCACCGGCAGGAAATGGAATTGCACTTCCGAATGCTCGGCGCCCGGCGTCACGCGAATGAAGCCGCCCGCTTCGGCGATATTCGAGGTCAGAAAGCCCCGCTTGTTCAGCGCATATTCGAACAGGCCCCAGAGTCCGCGTGGAATCATCGAAAGAGCATTGCCGTAGCCCGCGCTGGAACGCGTCTTGTATTGCAGGATCGCGTCGAGATGGTCCTGGAGATTTTGCCCGACACCCTGCCGGTCGGCCAACGGAGCGATGCCTTGCTCTTTCAGATGCGCCGCCGGGCCGATGCCGGAAAGCATCAGGAGTTGCGGCGAATTGACCGCGCCGCCACAGAGCAGAACCTCGCGATTGGCCTTCAGCGTGAGCGGCTCTCCGCCGCGCAAAATCCGCACGCCCGCCGCCTTGCGGTCCTCGAAGAGAATCGCGTCCGCCCGGCTATCGGTCAAAATCGCCAGATTTGCGCGCGTCTCGGCGGGGCGCAGATAGGCGACCGCGGTCGAGCAGCGTTTGCCTCGGCGCTGCGTGACCTGATAAAGCCCCAGACCTTCCTGGCGCTCACCGTTGAAATCCTCGTTCTGCGGTATTTGGAAAGCGGCTCCGGCTTCGGCGAAGGCCCTTGATAGTGGGCTCACATGGCGCAAATCGCTGACGGCGAGCGGACCGCCCGTGCCGTGATACTCATCGGCGCCGCGCTCCTGGTCCTCGGATTTCTTGAAATAGGGGAAGACCGCATCCCAGCCCCAACCCTCCGCGCCCTGCGCTTCCCAGCCGTCGTAATCCGCCGGAACGCCGCGAATGTAACACATGGCGTTGAGCGAACTCGACCCGCCGAGCGTCTTGCCGCGCGGCCAGGTGAGCCTGCGCCCATTCAGGCGCGTCTGCGGGGTCGTTTCATACCGCCAGTTGATGGCCGCCACCTTGCCGAGTTCGGCAAGGCCGAAGGGGATGTGGATGAGCGGATGCTTATCCGGCGGCCCGGCTTCGAGCAGGCAGACTGTGGTTTCAGGATCTTCGGTAAGCCGCGCGGCGAGCACGGCGCCGGCCGAACCCGCGCCGATGATCACATAATCGAAGGCGGTGCCGTGCCCTACATCGGCGGCGCCCATCAGGCGGCCCCCCGCAACCGCAGAAACGCGGCCATTTGCGCCTTCAAGCGCCTCGTATAGGGCGGGAAAAACCGGTGCGTCATGCTGAAGCGGTCGCGCATCACCGCACGCAGGTTCGAAAACGCCTCGAACCCCGCCTCGCCGTGACTGCGTCCGATGCCGCTCGGACCGATGCCGCCGAAGGGCAACGCCTCGTTGCTGAAATGGATGAGCGTATGATTGACGCAGGACCCGCCCGCCGGGACCTCGGCGAGAAAACGGTCGGCGGCGGCTCCGTCCTTGCCGAAGAAATAGGAGGCGAGGGGAGGCGCACCGGCATTCACATGGGCGATGCCCGCGTCAAGGTCGGTGATCGTGTACACCGGCAGGATCGGACCGAAGATCTCTTCCTGCGCGACGCGCATTGCGGGCGTGACGCGGTCCAGCAAGGTTGGTGCGAGGAAACGCGCGCCCGCATTGCCCGCGCCGCCCGCGAGAATACGCGCGCCCTTCCCCCGTGCATCCTCGACCATATCGATCAGCCTGGCGGCATGGCGCTCGCTGACGATCGCGGCATAGTCGCTGCCACGGAGCCCTTGATCGATCTCGGCCGGGTAAACCTTCCGCATCCGCGCGCTGATTGCCAGCTTCAGCGCGTCGGCCACCGGCGCTTCGGCGAGGATGTAGTCCGGCGCGATGCAGGTCTGGCCGGCATTGAGGAATTTGCCCCAGACGAGCTTTTTCGCCGTATCGGCGATATCGGCACTCCGATGCACGAGGGCAGGCGACTTTCCGCCCAGTTCCAGCGTCACCGAGGTCGGCCATTTCGCGGCCGCCGCCATGACGATCCGCCCGACATTCGGAGAGCCGGTGAAGAAGATATGATCGAAGGGCTGGTCGAGCAGGATGGCGGCGGTCTCGGAACCGCCTTCCACCACGATGACCTCGGCAGGATCAAATACCGCCGCGATCAGGCCGCGCAGAAAAGCGCAGGTTGCCGGGGTGAATTCCGAGGGCTTTACGACCGCCGTATTGCCCGCCGCGATGCAGGACACCAGCGGTCCGAGCACGAGCAATGCCGGATAGTTCCAAGGCGCGAGGATGAGGCAGACGCCTTTGGGCTGCGGGATGATCTGGCTCCGCGCGCCGAACAGGGCGAAGGGCGTCGATGTGTTTCGTGGCTGCGACCAGCGATGTATGTCGGCAATGGCGCGGTCGAGTTCGCCGATGACCGGCAGATATTCGACCAGATCCGTTTCGGTGGCTGGCCGTCCCAGATCGCGGGCGAGCGCTTCCTCCAGGCTTTGACGGCGTTCGATGAAAGCGCGCCGAAGAGCGCGGAGCTTTTCCCTGCGGTCCTGCCATGAAGCCGTCCGCTGTGTGCGGGCGCGCTGGCGCAGCGCATCGAGACGCGCCGTAAGTTCGCCGTCCAATGGCATGTGCCCCCCAATTCCTTTGGCGTCCGAGCCAGGTAGAATGAGGCTTGGAAGGGCAAAAGTCGAGGGTGCGCCGGTGCAGGCCGCGATCTCGGGGGCCGGGCTATTCCGTCAGATCGTACAGCTTCTTCACCATCTCGGAAATCGACTGAACGCTTCTCAGATTGGCCTCAAAACTCTGCTCGGCGCCGATCTGCTCGATGATCTCGGACGCCATATCGACATTGGGCGCCGCCACAAGTCCATCCGAATTGGCGAATGCCGAACTGGTATCGAATACCGGAATGTAGGGCGGCCTGACATAGCGGTCGCTGGTGGCGGTGCCGCCGCCCGGCGCACTCGACTGTTCGACGCGCACCGGCTGATAGGCGGCCTGTTGTTCGGCGGCATCGCTTGCGGGAATCGAGCCATAAGAGTTGGCGTTGGCGATATTGTTCGCCGACGCTTCGAGACGCCTGGTCGCAGCGGCCAGGCCGGTCAAGGCACTGGAAATGCCTTCCAACATACGCATTACCTCACAAGTCCACGGCGCATCCTAAGCGGCCGCACCATAAGAGAACGTCATCAAAATGGATCAAATGCTGCTAATCTCTGCAATCTGTATACATGCGGGTCACGCGGCATAGAGCCAAAGGCAGGGAAACACCAATGAAGGATATGAGCGGCAGGAGCGTTATCATTACCGGCGCGGGTACCGGCCTGGGCGCGGCGACGGCCATCGGCCTCGCCCGCAGGGGCGCCAACGTAGCCGTTAACTATTCCTCCAGTGCGGAAGCGGCGGACAAAGTCGCTGAGGCGTGCCGGGGCGAGGGCGTCAAGGCGTTCAGCGTCAAAGCGAGCGTCGCCGAATTCGCGGATTGCCAGAGACTCGTTGCCGAAACCGTTGAAAAACTCGGCGGCGTCGATGTGCTGATCAACAATGCGGGCATCACGAAGATGGCCGATCAGGGCAATCTCGATGCGCTGGACGCGGAGGATTTCGAGCGGATCTACCGGGTCAACGTCATCGGTGCCTACCAGATGGTGCGGGCCGCGCGCACCGCTCTTGAGGCTTCCGGCGAAGGCGCGGTCGTCAACGTCTCCTCGATCGCCGGGGTGCGGGGCGTCGGTTCCTCCATGGCGTATGCCGCGTCGAAGGGCGCGCTCAACACGATGACCCTGAGCATGGCGCGCTCGCTCGCGCCGAAGATCAGGGTGAATGCCGTCTGCCCCGGCTATATCGCGTCCGGCTGGTTCACGAAATGGAGCGATAAGGACGCGGACGAAGCGTTGGCTCGCAATGTCGCGCATATGACGCCGCTGCAACGCGCCGCCACGCCTGAAGATGTCGCCGAGCTGATCCTGTTCCTTGCCGCGCCCGCCTCACGCAACATCACCGGCGAGTTGATCCTCAGCGATGCGGGGATGCATCTGGGCGCAATGCCACGCGCGTCGCGCTAAGGCTGGGCGGACGGGCTATAGCCGCTTGAGAAGCTCAGCATTCTTGGCGGCGAATTCCTCTGCGCTGAGGATGCCCTTCTGCTTAAGTGCGGCGAGACGTTCCAGTGTCGCGAAGACTGTGTTCCTGCTCCGGACTCTCCCGTCGCGGCCCATGACCGTGGCTGAGCAGGCTGATGCCGGGCTCTGCTCGAAGCTCACACCGTAAAAGACGTCCCGCAGCCGCAGGAAGCGGTGGCGTTCGGGTTGCTGATCTTGAACGATGCGCCGATCAGATCGTCGACGAAATCGATTTCGGACCCCGCCATGAATGGCAGGGAAACCTCATCGATCAGCACCGTTGCGCCTTGTTTCTCGATCACCGTGTCGCCCTGATCGCGGTCGGCCACCAGATCGAACGAATATTGAAAACCGGTGCAACCTCCCGCCTTGACGCTGACGCGCAGCATTTTTGTTTCCGCTTCGCCCGAAATGATTTCCGAGATCCGGCGCGCCGCGCGATCAGTTACATGGATGGATACCGTCATAATCGTCACCGAATCACATTAATTTGCCGCAAGACGCGATTACCACTATGGAAGTGGGAATTGAGGGGCTTTTGTCAATCATTCCAGGCGGGAAACATCGGGGGGTGCGGCTCGCTGGAAACAAGGACTGGATGGCGTCGATGACGCTCCACGCACGTTTCGTCGAGCGGCCCGTCGCGGTTTATGCATGTTCGACCTTGCAAAGCCGCGGCCGCCTGCACCCCGAGCCCGATTGCCCGCTGCGGACCCCGTTCCAGCGCGACCGGGACCGCATCGTGCATAGTTCCGCCTTCCGGCGCCTGACTTACAAGACGCAGGTTTTCGTCTATCACGAGGGTGATCACTACCGCACCCGCCTGACGCACAGCCTGGAAGTGGCCCAAATTGCCCGCACCATCGCCCGTGTGCTGCGGCTGGACGAGGATCTGGCCGAGACGATCGCGCTCGCCCATGATCTCGGCCATCCGCCCTTCGGCCATGCCGGCGAGGAGGCGCTCGACGAGGCGACCAGGCCCTATGGCGGTTTCGATCATAATGCCCAGAGCCTGCGAGCCGTGACGAAACTGGAGAGCCGCTATGCCTCCTATGATGGGCTGAACCTGACCTGGGAAACGCTGGAAGGCCTCGTCAAGCACAACGGCCCGCTGCTGACGGCGGACGGCAATCCTACCCCGCGCTATGCGGCGAAGGGGCTGCCGCAGGCCATCGTCGAATATGGCACGACCCACGATCTCGACCTCGCCAGCCATGCCTCGGCGGAGGCCCAGGTCGCCGCGCTAGCCGACGATATCGCCTATAATAATCACGATCTGGACGACGGACTGCGCGCCGGACTGATCGGGCTCGACAAGCTGCGCGGCGTTCCGCTCGCCGGGCGTTTCATCCACGAGGTCGAGGCGCAGCATGGCCAATTGCCGGAAACGCGGCTCATCTATGAAATGAACCGGCGCCTCATCACTGCCATGGTCCTCGATCTCGTCGATGAGACGATGCGCCGCCTTGAGGATTTGGGTCCGAAATCGGCGGATGACATTCGTGCCGCAGGTATGCCGGTGGTGTCCTTCTCGGAACAGATGACACGCGACATCGGCGAATTGCGTGCGCTCCTTTTCGCTGAGTTCTATCTCCATCCGCGCATCCGCGAGATCATGGATGGAGCGCAAAAAATCGTGCGCGACCTGTTCGACTATTTCTTCGCGCATCCGGAAGCGCTGCCCGAGGATTGGCGTGAAAGCGCCGCTACGGACCAAAAAGGGCGCGTCATCAGCGATTTCGTTGCTGGTATGACGGACAGGCTCGCCATCGATACGCATAGGCGGCTATTTGACGATACTCCCCGATTGCGATAGCGGGTAAGCATCATTGCGGAAGGGGTGTTCCCGGTTTCGCAAAGAATGATGCGCAGCCAAATAACAAAGCGCGGAACTCCTCGCCCTCATCGGAACGATCATGAATATTTTTTCTCATTTCGAGGCCCGCTTTCACGACGCGGCACAGGCGCTGAAGGAAGCGGGCATCATTCCCGCGGAGGCCGACCTCTCGGGCCTGACGGTCGAGCCGCCGCGTGATGCGTTACATGGCGACGTGGCCTCAAACGCGGCGATGGTGCTGGCGAGGCAGGCAAAGGCCGCGCCGCGCGATCTGGCGGCGCATTTCATTGCCCGCCTGGAGGCCGATCCGGACATCGAAAAACTGGAAATTGCCGGTCCAGGGTTCATCAACATCACGCTGAAACGGGGGTTCTGGCCGTCGCATCTGAGCAGCATCCTGGCGGCGGGGGACGCCTATGGGCGCTCGGCGATCGGGGGCGGCGAGAAGGTCAATGTCGAATATGTCTCGGCCAACCCGACCGGCCCGATGCATGTGGGGCATACGAGGGGCGCGGTGTTCGGCGACGCGCTGGCCAATCTCCTCGCATTCACGGGCTATGACGTGACCCGCGAATATTACGTCAACGACGCCGGTGCCCAGGTTGATGTGCTCGGCCGCTCAGCTTTCCTGCGCTACCGCGAGGCGCTGGGTGAAGAAATCGGCGACATGCCCGAAGGCCTCTACCCGGCGATTATCTGCGCGACGTCGGCGAGGCGCTGGCGGCCGAATATGGCAAGCGGCTCCACAATATGGGTGAGGCCGAATGGCTGCCGCTGGTGCGCGCCAAGACCATCGAGATGATGCTGGAGTTGATTCGTACCGATCTCGCCGAACTGGGCATCCATCACGATGTGTTCTTTTCGGAGCGTTCGCTGATCGAAGGCGAGGTCAACGAGGTTCAACAAACCGTCGAGGAATTGCGCGGCAAGGGTCTCATCTATGAGGGCCGCCTGCCGCCGCCCAAGGGCAAGCTCCCGGATGATTGGGAAGATCGCGAACAGACATTGTTCCGTGCGACTGAGTTCGGCGACGATGTCGATCGCGCGCTGATAAAGTCCGATGGCAGCTACACATATTTCGCCTCCGATATGGCCTATCACCGCGAAAAACTGCGTCGCAATTTTAATCATATGATTAATGTTTTCGGCGCGGACCATGCAGGTTATGTTAAGCGAATGCAGGCGGCTGTCGCGGCGCTGAGCGAAGGCAAGGCCGATTTGGACATCAAGATCTGCCAGATGGTCCGGCTGTTCCGGGCCGGCGAGCCGGTGAAGATGTCGAAGCGGTCCGGGTCTTTCGTGACGCTGCGTGAGGTCGTGGATGAGGTCGGGCCGGGCCCGGTGCGATTCATGATGTTGCATCGCAAAAATGACGCGATGTTGGATTTTGATTTCGCTCGGGTCCTGGAGCAATCCCGGGATAATCCGGTGTTCTATGTGCAATATGCGCATGCACGGGCCCATTCGGTAATGCGTAATGTTCAGGAATTGATGCCCGAATTAGAAATAGGTGGAAAAGAACTGTCGAAAGCACGTCTTGACTTGCTGATGGATAGTGCGGAGCTTGCCGTTATAAAACGGATGTCCCATTATCCGAGAATCATCGAGTTTTCAGCTCAAGCGCATGAGCCGCATCGCATTGCTTTCTACCTGTACGAGCTTGCCAGCGAGTTTCACGGACTTTGGAGCCGGGGCAAAGAGTTGCCACATTTACGGTTCATCGTCGGCGGCGATCCGGAGCTTACCAAGGCGCGCGTCGGGCTTGTTGCGTCTGTCGCCCAAGTCATTCGGTCCGGCCTTGGCATATTGGGCGTTCAACCAATTTCTGAAATGCGCTGAAACTTAGCTCCGCTTGGGCCAAGTGGGGTTCAGGGCAAAGGAACAGTTGCAAATGTCTATGTCTGACGATCCAAGAGGTTTCCGGCGCGGACAGCCCGGCAACCGCGATCAAGCCGCACCTCAGCAGGGGCGTGGCGGACGCGGCGCTCCTCCGCGCGACGACCGCTTCGACAATTTCCGGCAGCCTGAATCGCCCGCCGGCCGTCAGCCTGAGAAGCATCAGCCTTCGTTCTCGGCTTACCGGCCCGAAGCCTATGCGGCGCAAGAGCGGTCGCCCGCGCGTCTGGCTCCGACATCCGAGCCGTTCCCGCGCGCGCAGCAGGACCGCGATCCGTATCGCGGCGGCCAGAATTCAGGCGATCCATACGCAGCACCCAATGGGCGCGGCTATGATAATGACTGGCGCGCCGATCCGTACAACGATCAAGCCCCGAATTACTACCCTCCCGATGAACCCGCGGGCGGCGATGCGCAGTCCGTTCATGATCGATTCTTCGCACCCGAACCCGATCGGGCTCCGCCGCCTCCGCCACGCTATAATGGCTCCCGTGACGATCAGGAGTTCGGCGCGGATCTTGGGAATTATCCGGCGGCCCAGAGGCATAGCGGCGTTCACGGCGCCAACGCGGGATTCGACGATCAGCGCGGGGAAGAGTGGGACCAGCCTCCCGCTCCCGCTTCGGTACGCCCGTTCCATGCACCGGCGACGATCCCCGACGATGATCTTGATGCCGATTTCTTCGCGGATGAGGACGATTACGACGCCGAGGAATACCCGCCGGAGAAGGGCGGCCGGAAAAAGCTGATGGCTGCCGTACTTGTCGGCGCAGTGGTGACCGGCGGCGGCCTCGCTTATGTCTATAAGACGAGCGGCGGCGCCGGTGACGGATATCCTTCGGTCATTTCCGCCGATAGCCGGCCCGTGAAAGAAGAACCCGCTGAACCGGGCGGACGCGATTTTCCGAATGGCAACAAGCTGATCTATGATCGGCTCGGCGGAGCAGCTCAAGAGGCTGGCGCCGCGCCGACGCGGCTTGCGGGCGGATCGCCCTCCGGCAAAACAGAGACGCAAGGCGGCGTGCCGACCGGCGGCACGCTGGAGGAGCGCATCGAGAACGCGCTCAAAGCTCAGAAAGAGGAAGAGCCCGCGGCAGCTCAGAAGCGTGGCGGCGGCGCTGCCTCGCCCGATACGCCGCGCACCGTGCGCACCATGACCTTCGGACCGGACGGAACCCAGCAGGCGGTTGAGTCGAAGACGCAGCGGGTCGCGGCCAATAATAACGCATTGTCTTCGGGCGTTGTCGTGACCACGCAGCCGACATCGGCGTCCACCCGCGACGATCCTCCACCCGCTGAGGGACCCGCCGAAACGAGCGCGGCTGCCGAGAGTGCTCCGGCGCCTCGTCAGACGCGGACTGCGGCCGTGGCGCCGCAAGCGGCTCCGCAACTCACTGAAGCGGCGGGTGGAAGCGGCAATTTCTTCGTGCAGATCGCCGCCCGCAACGATCAGGATGCGGCGATGGCGGCTTTCGCCAGCCTGCAGCAGAAATATGCGGGCGTGCTGGGCAATCACTCACCGTCGGTCCGCAAGGTCGATCTGGGTGAGAAAGGCGTCTGGTTCCGCTTGCTCGTTGGCCCGATCGTATCGAAGGGCGAGGCCGATCAGCTTTGCGAGCAGCTCAAGACCGCCGGTATGAAGGGCTGTTTTGCGCGCAAGGATTGATGCGGGGCCACGCGAATTGATTCCCGGTACTGGCCTCAGGGCGTTGATCAGCGGGTGTGAGGCGACACGCCTCACCGCCTCGGAGCGGAGCTTCTTCCGCGACACGCGCCCTTGCGGCTTCATCCTCTTCAAACGGAATTGCGAGGACGCGGATCAGATTCGCGCCCTTGTCGGCGATTTCCGAGAGGCGGTGAACGACGCTTCGGCTCTCATCCTCATCGACCAGGAAGGCGGACGGGTCCAGCGCCTTGTGCCGCCCCTCTGCCGGCATTATCCGGCCGCCCGGCGCTTTGCCGCGCTGCACAGCGGCGATGCCGTAAAGGGATTGGAAGCCGCACGCTCCGGCGCAAGGCTGATCGCCCGCGATCTGGCGGGCCTCGGAATAACCGTCAACTGCGCGCCGGTGCTCGATGTGCCGGTACCGGGAGCGCATGACATCATAGGCGACCGCGCCTATGGCAGCACGGTGGACGATATCGCGGCGCTCGGCCGGGCCGTCGCGGAGGGCTATCTCGAAGGCGGCATCCTTCCCGTGATCAAGCATATTCCCGGCCACGGCCGCGCAGAGGTGGACAGCCACGCGTCGTTGCCAGTAATCAATGCGACCCTCGATGAGCTGAGCCGCACGGATTTCGTTCCGTTCCGTGCGCTGAGCGACATGCCGCTCGGCATGACGGCGCATATTCTCATTCCCGCCATCGACAAGGACGCGCCCGCCAGCGCATCGCCCAGGATCATCCGGGAAATCATTCGCGGCGACATCGGCTTTGACGGCCTCTTGATGTGCGACGATCTCGGTATGGGCGCGCTCAGCGGCACCATGCAGGAGCGCACGCGCGCCGTGCTCGATGCCGGATGCGACGTGGCGCTGCATTGCAGCGGCAATTTCGATCAGATGACCGCGGTCGCGTCGGTCGTGCCCGAGCTTGCCGGCGAAGCTGCCCGGCGGTTCGCGGCGGCCTGCGCCCGCATTGCGGCGCCCCGACCCTTCGACGAGGCGCGCGCGGAAGCTCTGCTGAGCGAAGTCTAGAGGGCTGATAGTCATACCATTCACATATCGGCGCCTGGAGCGCGATCAGGAAAAGCATGTCCCCGCGAAGGCGGGGATGGAATCCGGTTTTCCGTCCGATCGCGCGACCAGCAAAGAATTGAGAGCGGGCCTCCCGGCTTCGATGTTTCCACGTCAACCGATCCCGCTCTGGTTGTTTGCCTCGCATCAACTTTACCAAACTTCGGCCATAGCGCTGCGTTTGGATCGATGCTAGGCGAAATCGCATGAATCAGCGATGATGCGTTGGATTTTAACCTTTTTGCTCAGATTGACATGGGCGCACAGCGCGACAAGATCACGTCCGACGACCGTCAAAAACCGCACGTCTCTCCGGAGGGCGGCGATTACGGCAACGTCGTGCCATTCGACGAGATGGCGGCATCCGAACGGCTGCATGTCTCGCTGGACGGCTTCGAGGGACCGCTCGATCTGCTGCTTAATCTCGCCCGCACACAGAAGGTCGATCTGACGAAGATCTCGATTCTGGAGCTGGCCGAGCAGTATCTGCAATTCATAGCCGAAGCACGGGCCTTGCGTCTGGAAATCGCAGCCGATTATCTCGTGACGGCCGCCTGGCTCGCCTTTCTGAAGTCCAAATTGCTGCTTCCCGTCGAGGCGAAGCAGGAGGACGGCCCGAGCGGCGAGGAAATGGCCCTGCATCTGGCTTTCCGGCTGAAGCGGCTGGAGGCGATGCGCGACGCGGTGGCCCGGCTATTCACGCGCAAGCAACTCGGCGTCGACATTTTCTCGCGCGGCATGCCGGAGGGCATCCGCACCGTCCGCAAGAGCGATTATTGGGCGAGCGTCTATGATTTGCTCAAGGCCTATGCCGAACAGCGGCGCCGCACAGCCATGGTGGCGCCGGTCAAAATGGGCGGCCGGAAGGTCTGGTCGATCCGGGAAGCCCGCGAGCGCCTCGAACGGCTGTTCGGCATTCCCGGCAACTGGTCGATCCTCGACAGCTACATCGAAGACTATCTGCGTGACGCGGAAATAAGCAAAACCGCGCTTGCCAGTTCCTTCGGCGCGACGCTCGAATTGACGCGTGAAGGATTCACCGAGCTTCGCCAGGCGCGTGCGTTCGCGCCGATTTATGTTCGCTGGCTAAGGGAGAAGCCCTCCCAGGACCCTGCCGGCGACCCTACATCAGTCAGTTAACATGCGTTCGTTTCAGCTTTGCGCGGAAGGGCAGGGTGCTATCAGCTGTGCCGCGCATAAGGAACCTTGAGATGGCCGATAAAGATAAAAGCGAGCAAGCCCAAGGGCGTCTTCCCCTTCCCGCGCGTGAGCCGCCCCCCGCCCAGTCGCTTGCCGCGAATGTTTCGCGTCTGCCGTCGGCCGACCGATGGGAGAAATTGCGCATTCTGGAGGCTGTTCTGTTCGCTGCGAAGGAGCCGATGGAAGAGGCCGGGCTGGTCGAATATTTCACCGGCAAGGACGACATCGGCGCGCTTCTTGAGGAATTGCAGAACCTCTATGCCGGCCGGGGCGTCAATCTGGCCCGTGTGGCCGGAAAATGGGCATTCCGCACCGCGCCCGACCTGTCCTTCATCCTGGAGCGCCATTCGGTCGAACCGCGCCGGCTCTCCAGGGCGGCGCTGGAGACGCTCGCGATCATCGCCTACCATCAGCCGGTTACGCGGGCCGAGATCGAGGAAATTCGCGGCGTCACCACCTCCAAGGGCACTCTCGACGTGCTGCTCGAAATGGGCTGGATCCGCTTGCGCGGGCGCCGTCGTGCGCCGGGCCGTCCGGTGACCTACGGTACGACGGAGATTTTCCTTGAGCATTTCGGCTTCGACAGCGTCAAGGACCTGCCGGGTCTTGGCGAGTTGAAGGGCGCCGGACTGCTCGACAGCAACCTGCCGCCGGGCTTCTCGATCCCTGAGCCAAACGATTCCGTGCTGCTGACGCCGGATGAAGATCCGCTCGACGGGGACGACGGCGAAGAGGTGGAGGATCCTCCCAGCGACGCCGAGCCGCCGCTCACCGAAGAGGAGCCACCCGAAGAGGATCGCGAGCCGTTGCAATTTTCGCCGCAAGTCTTCAGTCTGTTAAGGCAAGGACAAGCCTGATAGAACAGGCTTGTCGGTCTTGGTAGGCCATGCGGTCTGGAGACGAATTTGCGTATGGCGTTGTTTCGGCGGAGTGAGGATGTAGCGGCGAAGGCCGAATCTAGCGGTCTGTCCTATTGGGATAAGAAGCGCCGCGCCGCCGCGACTATTGCGGCGGGGGTTTCCCTCTCCGGCGTTTCCAAAAGTTTTTCATCGCGGCCCGCCGTTCGCGACTTCAGCTTCGACATCGCGCCTGGTGAAATCGTCGGCCTTCTCGGCCCGTCCGGTTGCGGCAAGACCACGCTGCTGCGGATGATCGCCGGGATCGAGCGTCTGGATCAGGGACGGATCGCAATCGGCGATATTGAAGTGTCCTCGCCATCGGTCTTCATGCCGCCGGAAGAGCGCGGCGTCGGGCTGATGTTTCAGGACTTCGCGCTCTTTCCGCATCTGTCCGTGCTCGATAACGTCGCCTTCGGATTGAAGCGGCTCGGCCGCCAGATTGCGCGCCAGGAAGCCTTGGCCGCGCTCGGGCGGATGGGGCTTGCGGACTATGCCGCCGATTACCCGCATATGCTGTCCGGCGGGCAGCAGCAACGCGTTGCGCTGGCCCGGGCGATCGTGCCGCGCCCGGCCGTGATTCTGATGGATGAGCCGTTTTCCGGCCTCGACAGCCGTCTGCGCCACGCTGTCCGCAATGAGACGCTGGCCATCCTTCGCGAAGTGCGCGCCACTGCGATTATCGTCACCCACGACGCCGAGGAGGCCATGCGCCTCGCTGACCGCATCGCGGTGATGCGCGACGGCCGTCTCGTTCAGTCTGGCAGCGCCGAGGAGCTGTATCGTCACCCCTCCAATGTCTATGTCGCCGAAACCTTCTCGGAAATGAACGTGCTGCCCTGCCGGGTGATTTCGGGCTGGGCCGTCGGCCCGCTCGGCCGGTTCAGGGCACCGCAAGGCTGCGGCGACGAAGTGACGCTGTGTGTCCGCTCGCGCGAGATCGAGCTGACCGGGGCGGCCGGCGGCACCCCCGCCCGCGTGCTCGATACGCGGCCGATCGGGCCTGACGCGCTGCTGGAACTGGGTGTTCAGGGGCTGGATAAGTCCCTGACGGTGCGTATTCAAGGCACGGCCGTTCCCGCCAAGGGCTCGGAGCTGCACTTTCGCGTCAATCCGGACGCCGTCCTGATATTTCCGAATTCCGACGCTATCGATTAGGCAGCGTGCAATCGGTGCGCATCCTTAACGGGGATCGGCCCCCTCTCCTGGCAGTTGAATTTGCTCCACGCTGCCTCTGATGCCGATTGACGCATGCCGTTCTGGCTGCGCCCGGTTGTGCCGCGGCGGCGTTGCGCCTCGCTTGCCGAGCCGCTTTTTTGCGCGTAAGTTGCGATGATGCGGCCACCCAATTATCTGAGGGTTAGGCAAATGGCTCCAAGCTGGTTTAAACTCGTTCTCGTCGTCGTCTTGATTTTTGTCCTGTTCGGCGGCCGGGGTAAGATTTCGGAGTTAATGGGAGACTTCGCGAAGGGTATCAAGAGCTTCAAGCGCGGCCTCAGCGACGATCCGGAAGAGCCCGACGCTGCCAAGGCCATCGAGGACCGTGCTGCTGACCGTGTCGAAGTGCCCGCGGGCGAGAATCTGCGGGCGTGATCGGCGCCTTCGGCGCTTAACGAACGTTGGCGGCAAAATGGCCGCCAATATTGTTTTCGTAGGAAGTTTGATCTGCAATGTTCGATGTAGCCTGGTCGGAACTGCTGCTGGTCGTGATCGTGGCGATCATCGTCGTCGGTCCGAAGGAACTGCCGGGGCTGATGCGCACCGCCGGCCGTATGCTGGCCAAATTGCGGCGGCATGCCGATGAGTTCCGCAAGCAATTCGACGAAGCGGTGAAAGAGGCCGGTGGCGAGGATCTGCAACGCGAGATCAATTCGCTGCGGCAGAACAATCCAATCAACCAGATTCGCAATTCCATCGAGGACGCCGCGCGCGACTCCTACACGCCGCGGACCGGAACACTGCCGGCGAGTGCCGTCGAAGACGACCTCGGACCGCCGCCGCCCTTGCCGCCCCGTACCGACGGCATCCTCGGCGACCAAGCCGCCAATCCGGTCGATAGCGGGCCAGCGGAACCTGCAGCCGCGTCTGTCTCACCCGATCCACACCCGCCCGCGGCCGCGAATGAAGCAGCGCCGTCCGCACCTGCCAAGGATCTGGCGGATAGCGGTCTCGGCCCTGACACGCGCATCAACGGCGAACACCGGCCCGCGAGCCGATAGGCAAGGCGCATTCTCACGTGACCACCGACGAAATCGACGCCACGAAAGCCCCACTCCTCGATCATCTCATCGAGTTGCGCACGCGTCTGTTATGGGCGATTGCCGGCGTCACGATCGCCTTCATCGTCTGCATCTTTCTCGCCAAGGATATCTACAACATCCTCGTCATGCCCTATCGCTGGGCGGTCGGCGGCGACGTGCCGATCAGCATGATCTACACGGCGCCGCAGGAATTCTTCTTCACCCAGCTCAAGCTGGCGCTGTTCGGCGCCGTATTCCTGGCCTTTCCGATCATTGCCTCGCAAATCTATATGTTCGTCGCCCCCGGCCTCTATAAGAACGAGCGCGACGCCTTCCTGCCCTATCTCATCGCCACGCCGGTCTTGTTCTTCCTCGGCGCGATGCTGGTCTATTTCCTGATCATGCCGCTGGCGATGACGTTCTTCCTGTCCATGCAGCAGACCGAAGGGCCGGTGAAGATCGAGCTGACGGCCCGGGTCAGCGAATATCTGTCATTGATCATGACGCTGATCCTCGGGTTCGGCATTTGTTTCCAGCTTCCCGTGGTGCTGACCTTGCTGGCCCGCGCGGGGTTCATCACCGCCGACGACCTGCGCTCCAAGCGGCGCTACGCCATCGTGCTGGCGTTCTTTGTCGCGGCATTCCTCACCCCGCCCGACCCGATCAGCCAGATCGGCATGGCGATCCCGACCATCATGCTCTACGAGGGCTCGATCTGGGTCATCGCGATGATGGAGAAGAAGCGCGCGGCCAAGGACGCTCAGGATAGCGGCGGCGGTGGCACCAGCGGCGACGGCACCACCTGATCACAGCGTTTCTGTGCAGCGGCGGGCGATCCACGGGCTAAGGGTGGACGCGGGGCGGCTGGCGTCCTATAGCTGGCGGCGAAATCAACCGATCACCCTTCGCGATTACGAGAGTGCCGCCGTGCTCGATCTGAAACTGATCCGGGACAATCCTGAAGGCTTCGACGCAGCGCTGAAGAAGCGCGGGCTGGAGCCGCTATCTGACGCCATTCTCAAGCTCGATGCCGAGCGGCGGCAGACAGTCACCACGCTTCAGGAAGCGCAGAGCCGCCGCAATCAGATCTCCAAGGATGTCGGCAAGGCCAAGGCCGCCAAGCGCGAGGACGAAGCGCAGAAGCTGATGGCCGAGATCGGCGCGCTGAAGGACGCGATCCAGACCGGCGAAGCACGCGAGAAGGAGATTTCCGCCAAGCTCGACGAGCTGCTGGCCGGTATCCCGAACCTGCCCGCCGAGGACGTGCCCGAGGGCGATGAGAGCGCCAACACGGAAATCCGCCGCTGGCGCGACAAGCCGAATTTCGCCTTCCAGCCGAAGCAGCATTTCGAGCTGGGCGAAGCGCTCGGCCTGATGGATTTCGAGACGGCGGCAAAGCTGTCGGGCAGCCGCTTCGTCGTGCTGAAGGGCGCGCTGGCGCGGATGGAGCGGGCGCTGGCCAACTTCATGCTGGATATGCATACGGGTGGAGTTCGGCTATGAGCGAGGTCAATCCGCCGCTGCTCGTTAAAGACGAGGCGATGTTTGGCACTGGGCAATTGCCGAAGTTTACGAAGATCTCTTTGGATTGCGCTGCTTCGCTGAACCTCCGATGATGTCGCTCGCAGACTAAGGAGCTCAGATATTCATTCCGGTCGAAACCAGATCAAGCTGAATTGGATGTATTGACGAGCTGAAGACTTGAGCTAAAATCGACGGTCGAAGATCGGAACAAAATTCTGAATTTCATTGAGCGACGATTGAATCCGGAAATGGACTAAAGACGATCTGCAATTCTGCAGTGATCGCTGAGCATCGCGTCAAGTGAATGCATCTAAGCGTTGGCTCATTCCAACCGCGGAGGTGCCGCTGACCAATCTGGTTAGCGGACAAATCCTCGACGACGCAGTGTTGCCGCTGCCGCTACACTGCCCACACGCCCTGCTTCCGCGCCGAGGCGGGCGCGGCCGGCAAGGACACGCGCGGCATGATCCGGCTGCATCAATTCTCCAAGGTCGAACTGGTCAGCATCACCACGCCGGAGCAATCCGAGGCCGAGCATGAGCGCATGACGGCCTGCGCCGAGGAAGTGCTGAAGCGCCTCGGCCTCGCCTACCGCACCATGGTGCTGGCGACCGGCGACATGGGCTTCTCCGCGCGCAAAACCTATGACATCGAGGTCTGGCTGCCGGGGCAGAACGCCTATCGCGAGATTTCGAGCTGCTCCAATTGCGGGGATTTCCAGGCGCGGCGCATGAATGCGCGCTACCGGCCGGAAGGCGCCAAGGATGTGCGCTTCGTCCATACGCTGAACGGCTCGGCGCTCGCGGTCGGGCGCACGCTGGTCGCGATCCTGGAAAACTACCAGCAGCAGGACGGCAGCATTCGCATTCCTGACGTGCTTGTGCCTTATATGGGCGGGCTGGAAGTGATCAGGGCTTAGGGCATCTCTCGCCTCTTGCCCTCTCCCGCTCGTGAGCCTTTACGGCGAACGACAAGCGTTCGCCTTCGGGAAGAGGGCTCCCGCCGAAAGGCGGGTGGGTGAGGGGTTGCGAACGATCGATAGGCCCAGCCCCCTCACCCGGCCGCTTCGCGTCCGCCCTCTCCCGCGAGGGGAGAGGGCAAGAAAGGCGCAGAGGCCAGAGCGGAGGAGCAGATTGCGCATACTCATCACCAATGATGACGGCATCGAAGCGCCGGGGCTGGACGTGCTGCAAAGCATCGCCTCGGAGCTGAGCGAGGATGTCTGGATCGTCGCGCCCGAAACCGATCAGAGCGGCGCGGCCCATTCGCTCTCCTTGCATGAGCCGCTGCGCCTGCGCCGCATCAGCGAACGCGTCCACGCCGTGAAGGGCACGCCGACCGATTGCGTCGTGATGTGCGTGCGCCATATTCTCCAGGATCGGAAGCCCGATCTGGTGCTCTCGGGCGTCAATGGCGGCCAGAATGTCGCCGACGACGTGACCTATTCCGGCACGGTCGCCGGCGCCATCGAAGGGACGCTGCTCGGCATTCCGTCCATCGCGCTGAGCCTTGCCGTGAATTACGATGCGCGCAGCGAGTTGAAATGGCAGACGCCGCTCAAGCTCGGCGCGGAGCTGATGCGCAAGCTCATCAAGGCGGGCTGGCCCAAGGATGTGATGCTGAACGTCAATTTCCCCGATCGCGAGCCTGATGAGGTGCGAGGGCGTCGAAATCACCGCGCAGGGCAAGCGCGATCCCGACTATGTGCGCATCGTCGACCGGACCGACGCGCGCGGCAAACCCTATTACTGGCTCGGGTTCAACCGGCATTTATCCGAGCCGGAAAAGGGCACCGACCTGTGGGCGCTGCGCGAGGGGGCCATATCCGTGACGCCGCTGCATCTCAATTTGACCGATATCGAGACCTGCCGGAAACTGATGCTCGATCTCGAAAGTTAGATCACACTACGTGCCTTGTCAGGCATGCGGAAGCGGGAGACGCGAGCGAAAGCGGCGGCGGCGGGATGGATAGCGGGGGCGATCGCGGCGCAAAACTGGTCGAGCAGTTGCGGGAGCGCGGCATCTGCGACCCGGCTGTCCTTAACGCAATCCGGGCCGTGCCTCGCCACGAATTCATCGGCACCGCCCCGGCGGAGGCGGCCTATCTCGACATCGCGCTGCCGATTGCCTGCGGGCAGACCATCTCCCAGCCTTTCGTCGTCTCCTATATGACCGAGAAGCTGGCGGCCCAGCGCGATCACGATGTGCTCGAAATCGGCACCGGCTCCGGTTACCAGACCGCGATCCTGGCGCGCATTTGCCGGCATGTGTTCACCATCGAGCGCCACGAAGCGCTGCATGACGAGGCGCGGCTGCGTTTTGCGCGCCTCGGCATCGCCAATGTGACCGCGATACGCGGCGACGGTACGCTGGGCTGGCCCGAGCCGCGCCAGTTCGACCGCATCATCGTCACGGCCGCGGCGCGCGAATTGCCCGAAGCGCTGATCGGCCAGCTCAAGCAGGGCGGGCGCATGATCCTGCCGCTCGGCAAGCGCAACGCGCAGCAAAGGCTGGTGCTCTTCGAGAAAACGCCGAACGGATTGTCCCGCCAGGACCTGCTTCCGGTCCGCTTTGTGCCGCTGGTGCCGGAGAAAAGTCAAAAGTAAACGGCGAACTGGTAGAATCAGTCCGAAAATGAGCGCGATTTTAAATTTGTTTTAACTGCTGGCCTGCAAAACTCACCCTGGATGTGAGGTGCGGCCATGATTTCAAGTAATGTTTCGTCTAGGCGCCGTGTAGTTGCCAAACGCGTTGCGTCATTCTGCGGCATAGTTCTTATTTTGCCCCTGATCGGGTGCAGTTCTCAAGGGGTTCGATTCAGCGACAGCGGATCGAATGATTACGGGCAGGGGAGCACCGGTTCGGTGCCGATCCCGAAAGAGCCGGTTTACGGTGAGGCGGATAGCGGATCGGCTCCCTATTGGAGCAGCAAGGCCCGCGTACCATCCGCCTCGGCGGCGGGCGGTGCTTACAAAGAGGCGAGCATCGAGCGCGGGACGCTTACGCCGGTAAACGCCAGCTATGCGAGCAATGAGCCGCAAGGCGCAGATGCCGGGGGCAGCTACGCCCTGCAGCCGCTCGACGCCCATGGCGCCGGACAGACGCCGAATGCGTCCCAACTGACGTATCAATCCGCCAAACGCTATGCGGGACCGGCGCCGACCTACTACGACGGCCCGCCAAAGAATTATCGCTCGCGCGATGAGGGGTACGAGCCGCGCGGGCGCGCCTACGAGGACAAGCCGCGCGGCGGCTACGATCGAGGCAGCTCCGGCCATGATGGCGAATATGTGGTCGCGCCGGGCGACACTATCTTCGGCATCGCCCAGCGGCACGGCATGAGCACCATCGAATTGGCGGACATCAACCGGTTGAACGGTTCCACCATTCATCCCGGCCAGCGGTTGCGCGTGCGCGGCCCGGAATATACGTCGGCCAACAAGTACAAGGCGCCGTCCGGATACGAGCCCGGCAGCCGCGACCGCGGCGGCAATGGCTATGTCGACAATGAGCGCAAGGCGCCCCCGGCCTATACGGGCGACCAGGGCGGCCGCTACAGCAGCTATAGCGATTACGGCAAGAGCCAGCAGAAACCCTATTACAGCCGTGACGAGGAGCCGCAAGGCCGCACGGAAAGCCGCGATCAGGGCCGCTCCCGCAGCTATGCCGGCCGTCCTTCCTATGCGGAGAAGCGGTACGAGGCGGAAAAGCCGCAGCGTCCCGACGGGCCTTTCTATGTGGATAAGTCTCCTCACCGGAATGAGCGGGCCTATAGGGAAAACCAATCCCATTCGGATGAGCCTTCCTATGCCGAGCAGCTTGAGGAGAAAGGACCGTCCTACCGGGAGCAGCAGGCCTATGCGGGCAAGCCGCGCTATGAAGATCGGCCACAAGAGCGGGAGCAGAGGCGCTATGCGCGCCCGGACGATCGTGAGGACGGCCGTGCCGATGAGCCCCGCTATGAGCCCCGCCGGCCAAAGTCCAAGGGTCCGTACAGCAACTATTCGGTCAGGCCGGGCGACACGCTCGTCGAGATCGCCCGCCGCAATGGGTTGAGTGATCGCGACCTGGCGGAATTCAACGATATCCCGCCCTCCGCGCGGCTCTATCCCGGACAGGTTCTGCGCTTGCCCAAGGGCAAGGGCTATGGCTGGGGCGAACGCCGCATCGTGCCGGAGGCAGGTCCACGGCATGACGAGGGCGAGGACCAGGACGATCGCTCGTCGCAACGGCGCGTCCGCCCCGGCTATGACGACCGGACGTCGCAAAAAGCGCCGGTGAGCGGGGAACCCGCCTTGAACGAGCGCGAGCGCCGGGTCGCCAATGCGTCAGGCCCGCAGGAGGAGCGCGAGCCCCGCGCGAACGACGCCACCGTGACGGGGCGTCCTGAAGCCGAGCGCGCCAGCGGCGGTAATTCAGAACCGATCATGGCCGCGGCCCACCGCGATATGGGGCCTGCCGAGGCTCAGGCGGGCGGCGACAAAGCCGGCGCGCAGGATTGCGAAAGCCTGCTCGCCAATCCCGCGGCCCGTACCGCGCAGACCTTCCGCGAGCCGGTCCAGGGCATCGTGACAGCCAAATTCGGGTCAAAAACCGATGGCTCCTTCAATGACGGCATCGATTTCTCGGTGCCGAAAGGGACGCCCGTCAAGGCGGCGGAGAACGGCGTCGTCGCCTATGCGGGCAATGAATTGCCGGGCTTCGGCAATCTGGTCCTGGTGCGGCACGCGGACGGCTTCGTGACGGCCTATGCCCACAATGACGAGTTGCTGGTGCGCCGCTGCGAGGTGGTCAAGCGCGGCCAGATCATCTCCAAGGCCGGTGCGAGCGGCAAGACAAGCCAGCCGCAACTCCATTTCGAGCTGCGTAAGGACTCGAAGCCCGTCGACCCGGAAGCGTTTTTTGCCCGGTCCTGACCAATCCCCCCGGTCCTGACTGTGGGCCCTGGCGGCACCCCCCTGCCGCCAGGGCATTATTTGCTGGAGCCGCGCATCCGCGCGGCTATTTGCCCGCTTGCGGGCCCCGGGTGCACCGCCACGAACGCCGCGATGTGACCGCCACGACACTGTGCCCGCCGGGGGCGACCGCCACGAGCGCGCTGTGCCGGCCGCTTGCTTGGAGCTTGTATCGGGCACCCGGGGCCCGCAAGCGGGCACCCATCGGCGCGGATGCGCCGATGCAAGCAAAAGGTGGGCCGATTTCAACTTATGCCAGCTCTCTGAAGAGCGACTCATGCGCCACTGATTGACAACGGTCGGAACTGCGTCGCATCGCTCCCTCTCCCATGGGGAGAGGGTCGGGGTGAGGGGGTAAACATTTGATGGAGAGGCATAGACCCCTCACCCGGCGCTTTCCGCGCCGACCTCTCCCCATGGGAGAGGTGAAGCCGAGCGCTGTGCCGGCCGCTTGCTCGGAGCTTGTATCGGGCACCCGGGGCCCGCAAGCGGGCAAATAGCCAGCGCGGAGGCGGCTGGCTCCCAGCAAAGAATCAGCGGCTCCAGCTAGAGCCGCTTGCCCTCACGCCCCGCCGCATCCTGGATGAACTGCCATGCGACGCGCCCCGAGCGGCCGCCCCGCGACATCGCCCATTGCAGCGCCTCCGCCTCGAGCCTGCCCCGGTCCGCCGCAAGGCCGAAATGATCCGCATAACCCCGCACCATCTCCAGGAAATCGGCCTGGCTGCAATTATGGAAGCCGATCCAAAGGCCGAAGCGGTCGGACAGCGAGACTTTCTCCTCCACGGCCTCGGATGGGCTGATCGCGGTCGAGCGTTCGTTTTCCATCATGTCGCGCGGCATCAGATGCCGCCGGTTGGAGGTGGCGTAGAAGATGACATTCTCCGGCCGGCCCTCGATGCCGCCTTCCAGCACCGCCTTGAGCGATTTGTAGGACGTGTCGTCGGCGTCGAAGGAGAGGTCATCGCAGAATACGATGAAACGGTGCGGGTCGGCGCGAAGGAAGGCGAGGCACGCCGGAAGGGTGGCGATATCCTCGCGGTGGATCTCGACGAGCTTCAGCCCGGTGCCGGTGCCTTCGCTCGCCATCCGGGCGGTGACATCGGCATGAACGGCCTTCACCAGCGAACTCTTGCCCATGCCGCGCGAGCCCCACAGCAGCGCGTTGTTGGCCGGCAGGCCGCTGGCGAAGCGCTCAGTATTGGCGAGCAGCGTATCGCGCATCGCGGTAATCGACTTGAGCAGCGTGATCGGCACCCGGTTGACTCGCGCCACGGCGAGGAAGCCCTGACGATCGGCCTGCCAGATGAAAGCCTCGGCCGCACTGAAATCGGGCGCGGCAGTCGGCGGCGGCGCCAGACGTTCGAGGGCGCTGGCGATGCGCTCCAGAACGGCGCGGCTCGCCTCATCGCCGGCAATCGGAAGATCGGTTATGCGGGCATCGCGCGCTGCCATGGTCACGTCCAATTCTCTTTCGGTTCATGCTAGTGCACTGACACATTCACTTCGTTCACGTGCCCGTGCCCTAGCTTTTTGTTTATGCATCAATTTTACCAAACTCTTAGCTGCAGCCTCCGTTTGGATCGATGCACTAGGCCGGTCTCTCATTGGTTTCCGAACAAGAGCCCAGCCTAGATTTTTGTTTGGCGCATCATTTTTTCCGAAAACCGGGAAGGCCACTTTTCGCCAATGATGCTGGAAAGCTGCTGCAAAGGACCAATTGCGGCGCATTTCGTCAAGTGCCGCGGCAAGCTTGCGCTAATCGCCACTGGCGGCGGCGGGCATCTCGCGCTATTGAAAGGGCGGAATTCCGCCTGATATGGCCGTTGCATCATCCGTCAAGGCCATTATATTCGCGAAAAACCCACAAACCGTTCCGCTGGGCTTCCGCCAGACGAACGCGCCTTTCCAGGAGGTATGGTATCGATGTTCATCACGGAGGCCTATGCGCAAGCGGCGCCGGCAGCTGGTGGCGGTTCTTTTCTGATCCAGCTCATGCCGTTCATCATGATCCTCGGGATCATGTATTTCTTCATCATCCGGCCGCAGCAGAAAAAGCTGAAGGATCACCGCGACATGATCGCCTCGATCAAGCGCGGCGACACCGTCGTGACGGCGGGCGGCATGGTCGGCAAGGTGACCAAAGTCATCGGCGACGCCGAGCTTCAGGTGGAGCTGGCTGAAAATGTGCGGGTGCGCGTGGTTCGTGGCACCATCTCGGAGGTGCGTACGCGCGGCGATGTCCGCGACGTGGAAGCGCGCCGGGCTATGGCGCGCGCCGACAATGACGACGAAGGTGACGACGCGGACGACGACGAGCGTTCGTCGCCGAAGCCGAAATCCCCGGGCGCCGCGCGGGGCGAGACCGTCGACAAGGACGTCTGATCCGCCCTTGACCGATCTACCTATTTAGTCGTGAAGGCCCACGGTTCATGCTTTATTTCGATCGCTGGAAGGTCATCCTTATCGTCGCAATCTCGCTGTGCGGCGTTCTGTTTACGCTTCCGAATTTGTTCACGCAAACCCAGCTCCAGAACTTGCCGCGCTGGTTGCAGCTGCGCATGCCGCTTGGGCTCGACCTGCAAGGCGGCTCCTATCTGCTCTTGCAGATGAATGCGGGCGAGCTGCGTCAGGACTGGCTGGAAACGATCAGCGGCGATGTGCGTCAGACGCTGCGTCAGGAAAAGATCGGCTATGCCGGACTTGCGAATACCCGTGACGAAGTGCGCGTCACAATCCGCAAGCCGGAAGATGTCGAGAACGCATTCGCCAAGCTGCGCGCCATGGCCCGGCCGGTGTCGAACAGTATTCTCGGCGACAGTGGGGTGGATCTTATCATCGAGCGGGGCGAGGGCAATGTCATCCGCCTGCGCCCGTCCGAACCTGCGTTGAATGAGCGGATCAGCGCCGCAATGCGCTCGGCTATCGAGACGATCCGGCGCCGCGTCGATGCGCTCGGTACGACCGAGCCGACCATTCAGCGCCATGGCGCCGATCGCATCCTGCTTCAGGTTCCAGGCTTCGACGATCCCGGTCAGCTGAAAGAGCTGGTCGGCAAGACTGCGAAGCTGACCTTCCATCTCGTCGATACGACGATGGGCGCTTCGGAAGCGCAGACCGGCAACCCGCCGGCCGGTTCCGCCGTGTTTCAGTCGCAGACCGCGGACGAGCCGGCGCAATTGCTGCAAAAGCGTTCGATTGTCAGCGGCGAGGATCTTGTGGACAGCCAGGCCTCGTTCAATTCACGGAGCAAACGAGCCCGTCGTCTCCTTCCGCTTCAATTCCTCGGGCGCGCAGCGTTTCGGCAAGGTGACGCAGGAGAATGTCGGGCGGCCGTTCGCCATCGTGCTGGACGACAAGATCATCTCCGCGCCGGTGATCCGCGAACCGATTCTCGGCGGGTCGGGTCAGATTTCCGGTAATTTCAGCGTTCAGGACGCCAATAATCTCGCCATCTTGCTGCGCTCCGGCGCACTGCCGGCCTCGCTGGTGGTGCTTGAGGAACGCTCCGTTGGGCCAAGTCTTGGCGCCGAATTCCATTGCCGCCGGCGGGACGGCGATCCTGATCGGCTTCGGCGCCGTATTGGTGTTCATGGTCGTGAGTTATGGGCTGTTCGGCTTCTTCGCCATGGTGGCGCTGCTCATCAACCTCCTGCTGATTACGGCCGTGATGTCGCTCATCCAATCCACGCTCACGCTTCCGGGCATGGCGGGCATCGTGCTCACCATGGGTATGTCGGTGGACGCGAACGTGCTCATCAATGAACGGCTTCGCGATGAGCTGCGCAGCGGTAAATCTCCGATCCTTGCGATCGAGACGGCATTTACGCGAGCCTATGGCACCATTCTCGATACCAATATGACCGGCCTGCTCGCCGCGCTGATCCTGTTCTGGCTTGGTTCCGGGCCCGTCCGAGGCTTCGCCGTGACGCTCGCCATCGGCATCATCGCCTCCTTCTTTACCGCCACGACCATTACCCGCCTGCTCGTCGCCGAGTGGGTGAGATGGACGCGGCCCACAACAGTTCCGATCTAAGGCTAGCTATGCGACTGCTCCCCTTTAAGCCCGTTGAACTCGTCCCGCATGGCACGAAATTTTCCTTCGTGTCGCATCAGCGTCTGGCAATCATCGAGACGATCGTTCTGGCGGTGGTCACCGTCGTCCTGCTCTCCACGATGGGCCTCAATTACGGCATCGATTTTCGCGGCGGCACGCTCATGGAAGTGCGTTTCACCAAAAGCGCGCCCGACCTCATCGATCTGCGGTCGCGGCTTAACGGCCTCGGGCTAGGGGACGTCCAGATCCAGGAATTCGGTGCGGCCAACGATCTGATGATCCGTGTCGAGGAGCAGCCGGGCGGCGAACCGGCGCAGCAGGAGGCGGTCCGCAAGGTCCAGGGCGCGCTTGGGCAGGATATCGATCTGCGCCGTACCGAGGTGGTCGGAGCTGTCGTTTCCCAGGAGTTGCTGGAGTCTTCGGTCATCGCCCTCTCCGTCGCCGCGCTGGGGATTTTTCTCTATCTCTGGTTCAGATTCGAGTGGCAATTCTCGGTAAGCGCCATCGTCGCACTGCTGCATGATATCGCTTTCACCCTATGCGTCCTGTCGATTTTCCAGATCGATTTCGATTTGACCATCGTCGCGGCGCTGCTCACCCTGATCGGCTATGCGGTGAACGATACGGTCGTCACATTCGACCGCGTGCGCGAGAATTTGCGCAAATACAAGCAGATGCCGCTGGGCGATCTGATCGACCTGTCCGTCAATGAAACGCTCTCCCGTACGGTGATGACGGCGGGCGCGGTGCTGCTCACCGTGTTGTCTCTGTTCCTGTTCGGCGGGGAAGTGATCCGCGGCTTCACCCTGACCATGCTGGTCGGCATGGCTGTGAGCAGCTACACCTCCTTCTTCGTCGCAGCGCCGCTGCTTTATACGCTCGGTGCGAAGCGCGACTGGAGTGGTGTCGAGTTGCCCAAGCCGCGCAGCGGACGCAAGGCTGTGGATGCCTGACGCGCCATGGTGCTTTCCGAACCCCTGCTTCCGGGCCGGGCGCCGATAGCGGGCTACGGGCGCGGTGTGTTTCGGATCGGTGGCATCGAGCATCGCGGCTCGCTGATGCTGCTGCCACGCGGGGTTTTCGACTGGCCCATCGCCGACGCTGACGCGCTGACGGAAGATGCGCTTTCGCCGGTCCTGCAGCGAGGCCGGTAGAGTTGCCTTTCTGCTGCTGGGTACCGGCGCGGCGCAGATTTTCCCGGATCCGCCGCTCCGC
Organism: uncultured Alphaproteobacteria bacterium; assembly: GCA_963842775.1. Taxonomy (GTDB): domain Bacteria; phylum Pseudomonadota; class Alphaproteobacteria; order Rhizobiales; family Rhodomicrobiaceae; genus R-RK-3. Next base: position 170,602 of record CAWJHQ010000010.1, read on the forward strand.
GAGGCCTTCGCGAAGGCCGGCATCGGCCTCGAAGCCATGGACACGGGCGCCGCCTGCCGCACTTATAATGTCCTCCTTTCGGAAGAGCGCGTCTTCGCAGCGGCCTTGATTGCAGTGCCGTGAGCGTCGGTGATCGCCAAAGGCATTTCGCCGAGCAAATGGCCGTTTCTTCTCGGCAAATCGCGCTAATACGGAGAGTAATGGGAAGCGCAGGACGAGTGAGGACGGATTTTGGCACAGGCGGCACAGAGCGATGCGGAGTATGTTCGCGATCGGGTCAGGGCCGGCGACCAGGATCGCTATTGGGGGGCGCTGCTCGCGCCCGATCGGGTATGCGCCGATCTGCTTGCGCTCTATGCCTTCCATCTGGAAATAGCGCAGATCCCGGAACAGGTCAGCGAACCGCAGCTTGGTGAGATCAGGCTGGAATGGTGGCGTGAGGCGCTCAGCTCCGCGCTCACCGGCGGCACTGCCGATCACCCGGTGCTGAGACCGCTCGCGGCGGCTGCGGCCTCTCACGCGCTTTCACCAGCGCTGCTGGAGGGCATGATCACTGCACGAAGCTTCGATCTGGCGCGCGAACCTATGCCCGACTTTGCAGCCTTGCGGGACTATCTCGCGGCAACGGCCGGGGCCGTTTTCAGGCTAGGAGCGCAAATTGCCGGCGTACCCGACGGAGCCCCAGAAGCCAGCAAGCACGCAGCCATTGCCTACGGATTGACGGGTTTGATGCGCGCTCTGCCCTACCATGCGGCGAAGGGACAGATTTTCCTGCCCGCCGACTTGCTGGCCAAGCATGGGCTGCATCCCCAGATCGTGCTCGATGGTGAGGACAATCAGGATTTGCGCGCCGCGCTGAGGGATTTGCGGCAGCACGCATCCGCCGCGCTCGACGCCGCGCGGTCTGGCGCTGCGCCCATTTCCCCAGCAAGCGCTCGCGCCTTTTCTGCCGCTTGCGCTTGTCGCATCCCTATCTGAAGGTGCTCGAGGCGCCCGGCCATCATCCCTTGCGCGATGTTGCGCAGATCAACCCGCTGATGCGCTATGGGCTGATCTGGCGCGCCCATTTGCGCGGCCGGGTGTAGGCCCGCTTGCCTTCGCCTCAAGCCGATCTGCGCAAGGGCGCCGCACCGAGCCACTCCTCCAGATCGCGCAGTGCGCGCACCGACAGCGCCCGTTTGCGCGAAACGGTCTTGTCGCGGCCCTTGAGGCGCTTGCCGTCCTCCGGACGCGGCGTCTCGATTGGCGGGAAGAGGCCGTAATTGATATTCATCGGCTGGAAACTGCGCGTGCCGGGATCATCCGCCGCCAGATGTCCGCCTGTGATATGCGCGACCAGCGCGCCAAGAGCGGTGGTCGTCGGCGGTGCTGTCAGCGCGTTGCCGAGCCGCTCGGCAGCCGCGAAACGGCCCGTGATCAGCCCGATGGCGGCGGATTCGACATAGCCCTCCACGCCCGTCACCTGCCCCGCAAAGCGCAGGCGCGGCGCCGCCTTCAGCCGCATGAGCGGATCGAGCAGCTTCGGGCTGTTGAGGAAGGTGTTGCGATGGATGCCGCCGAGCCGGGCGAATTCCGCCTTCTCCAGGCCGGGGATCATCCGGAAAATGCGCGACTGCTCGCCATATTTCAGCTTGGTCTGGAAGCCGACCATGTTCCACAGCGTGCCGAGCGCATTGTCCTGGCGCAATTGCACCACCGCATAGGGGCGGGCCTCGGGATTGTGCGGGTTGGTGAGGCCTACCGGCTTCATCGGGCCGAAGCGCAGTGTCTCCGCGCCGCGTTCAGCCATGACCTCGATGGGCAGGCAGCCCTCGAAATAGGGCGTATTGCGCTCCCATTCGTGGAACTCGGTCTTTTCCGCCGGCCAGCAGCGCCGCGATGAAGGCGCCATATTCGTCGCGGTCCATCGGGCAATTGATGTAGTCGGCGCCGGTGCCGCTCGGGCCGGTCTTGTCGTAGCGGGACTGCATCCAGCAGATGTCCATATCGACGCTTTCGCGATGCACGATCGGGGCGATGGCGTCGAAAAAGGCCAGCGAATCCTCGCCGGTAAGCGCCTGGATGGCGCTGCCGAGGGCAGGGGAGGTGAGGGGGCCGGTCGCGATGATGACGCTGTCCCAGTCTTCCGGCGGCAGGCCCGCGACCTCGCCGCGTTCCAGCGTGATCAGCGGGTGCGCCGAAATGCGCTCCGTCACCTCGGCGGAAAAGCCGTCCCGATCCACCGCCAGCGCGCCGCCCGCCGGGAGCTTATGCGCGTCGCCCGCCGCCATGATCAGCGAGCCGCAGCGGCGCATTTCCTCATGCAGAAGCCCGACGGCGTTGGTTTCCCACTCATCGGAGCGGAAGGAATTGGAGCAGACCAGTTCGGCGAAGCCGCCGGTCTTATGCGCCTCGGTCATGCGCTCGGGGCGCATTTCGTGCAGGATGACGGGTACGCCGGCCTCGGCGATCTGCCAGGCCGCTTCCGAACCGGCAAGCCCGCCGCCGATCACGTGTAATGGGATTTATTGTTGCCATGACGCGACAACCTAAGTGAAAAGCCACCTGCGCTCAATGGCTGCCTTCTCAATGCCCAACAGCCGATGCTATAGAAGCAAAAAGCAGGATAGCGCGCATGGGCAGGCGATGTTGATACGCACCTTTTTGGTTTTAATCACTTCGCTATTCGGCTTGGCCGCCTGCACCTTCGAGCGCGACGGTCCTCCCGCTGAGCATTTCCAGGAATTCAAATCGCGCGAGCCGCGCCGGAAGCACGGCTTTTGTCTGCCACGCCTATGGCTGCGCGATGCAGTCTCCCGTGAAGTTCGGCCCGGCGCAGGTCAAGGAAATCTCCGAGCTGATGCGCAAGACCAAGAAGGCCGATACGCCCTTCGAAGAGCGTCGGGCCATCGCCTATGCGATCGGTTGGATGGAGCGCTATGTCGGCGACAAGATCGGTACTTCGGCGGACCGGCCCGGTATGGAATTCAACGGATCGGGCGATGCGACCCAGCAGGACTGCGTCGACGAGGCCACCAACACCACCAGCTATCTCCTGGTGCTGCAGAGCAATGGTCTGCTGAAGCACCACACGGTCGGGCGGCCCTTCTCCAAGGGAAATATTCTGCTCGGCGTTTCCAACTGGCCGCATTGGACGGCGGTGCTATGGGAAAACGGCAATAAGCAGAAATGGGCGGTGGATTCCTGGATCTACGCCAATGGCGAGAACCCGGTCGTCGTCGAAGCCGAGAAGTGGTACACGAAGGATTTGAACAACCTGCCCGCGCCGCGCACCTGATTTCGCTGCCGCTTGGCCGAGTTTAGCGGTCGCTTTCTAAAACTCGGCGGTTTGGCGAGGCGCTTTTCCTGGTATTCCAGCGCTTGTTCTGTTTGTTCCAGCCATTGTTCTGGTTATTCCAGCGCCGGCAAGACAGCTTCGATCTCCGCCCGTCTCGCCTCCAAAGCGGGCGGCAGCTTCAGCGAGCGCCCGAGTTCGGCGGGCGCCTCGTCGATGGCGAAGCCAGGCTCATCGGTGGCGATCTCGAACAGAATGCCGCCGGGCTCGCGGAAATAGACCGAGCGGAAATAATTGCGGTCCATCTGTTCGGTTGTGCGGATGCGGTGGTTTTCGGCCAGCTTCTTGACCATCTCGGCCTGAGTTTCGTCGTTCGGCGCGCGGAACGCGATGTGATGCACCGAACCGGCGCCCATGCGTGCGGGCAGGAATCCGCCCGCCGCGCGAATGTCGACGATGCCGCCGATTTCGGTGCCTTCGGCGCGGAAGCGGATGAGCGAGCCTTCGCGCCCGGCTTCGGCAAAGCCGAGCACATCCGTGAGGACGGCCCCTGTCGGGCCGGCATCCTCCAGCAGCAGGCTCACGCCATGGAAGCCGCGTATCGCGTTTTCGGCCGCGACGCCGTCACCGGTCCAGCCGGGCGTCGCCTCGATGCCCTTGATGCCGATGAGCGCAAGCCGCATGCCATCGGGGTCCTTGAAGGGCAGGGCGGTTTCACCGAACCGCTTCACGGGCGTCTCATGCGGGATGCCGAGTTCGATGAAGCGATGCGTCCAAAAGCCGATCGCGCTTTCCGGCACGCGGAACATGGTTTCCTGCGTTTCGCCCACGCCGAGCCGTCCCGGAGCGACATGCGCCCAGGGGAAGAAAGTCAGGATCGTGCCCGGCTGCCCGTTTTCGTCGCCATAATAGAGATGGTAGGTGCCCGGATCGTCGAAATTGACGGTGCGCTTGACCAGACGCATGCCGAGCGCCTTGGTGTAGAACTCCAGGTTCCGCCGCGCCGGGCCGGCGATGGCGGTTACGTGATGGATGCCGTTGCTTGTCATGGATAAGTCCTTTGGCGAGGGATGTTTCGCAATTCATTGCCTTCAGAAATAGGGCGAGGAGGCGAAGAAGCAATCGGTACAACATTGCGCTGATCGCAATTTAGTTATTGCAATAAACCAGATTGAATTGCATTTTGGAAAGAGCCAATCTCCTCGCAGCAGCAACCAAACGGTATCGGGAGATTTCAATGATCGACAACAAACTTGCCCCTTACGGCGCCTTCGTCTTGCGCGCGGCGCTGGGCCTCATGTTCCTCGCTCACGCCTATCTCAAAGTTGGGGTGTTCGGCGTCGCCGGCTTCGAGGGTTTCCTGGCGCAATCGGGATTGCCGACTGTTCTCGCCTGGCCCATCATCATCGGTGAAGTACTGGGCGGCATGGCGATCCTCACGGGCTTCTACAGCCGCGTGGTTTCGGTCGCCTTGCTGCCGGTCTTGCTCGGCGCGCTCGTCATTCATGCTCCCAATGGCTGGGTGTTCAACGCTCCCAATGGCGGTTGGGAATATCCTGCGTTTCTGGCGGTCGCCGCGCTCGCCCACGCGCTGATCGGCGAAGGGGCGTTTGCCCTGAAGCCGCTTTCCCTTTCCAGTAACGGCGCGAACTATGCTAGTCGCGCAGCATAAATTTCAACATCGGAGACTTCGCCGGTTGCGCTCGAACAGCGTGGCCGGCGAAGTCGTTTCCCCGTGCCGCACGGGAGGCAAGGCAAGCTGATGCACGGTGCCAAACCCCTCGCCTGGGACGACCTCCGGCTCGTCAAGGCCATCGCCGAAGCGCGCAATCTGCCCACAGCCGCGACCTGGATCGGCGTCAACCACTCAACGGCGTTCCGGCGGCTGAAGCAGATCGAGGAGACGCTGGGCCTCGCATTGTTCGAAAAGCATCGCAGCGGCTACACGCTGACCGCCGCCGGCGAGGAGATTGCCGCGCTTGCGGCTCGGGTGGACGAGGATGTCGCCGCCGTGACCCGCAAGCTCGCAGGCCAGGACGTCGCGCCCTCGGGCGAATTGCGCATCGCGACCAACGATTCGCTGCTGACCGATCTGCTGACGCCCCTGTTCGCCGCATTCCGCGAGCGTTATCCCGATGTCCGCCTCGACATTCTCATCAGCAATCAGGCGCTGAATTTGGCGAAACGCGACGCCGATGTCGCGATCCGTGCCACCGACAATCCGCCGGAGAATCTGATCGGCCGCCGAGCGGCGCGCATCGCCTGGGCGCTTTACGGGCGGGCAGGCGATTTTCCTGATGGCATTCCCGCGGAGCCCGCCATCTTGAAGGCGAAAAACTGGGTGTCGATCGGCGAACAATTGGGTGGGTTGAAGGTCGTGAAATGGATCGTGGCGAACATTCCGCCGGAGCGCGTCGCCTATAAGGTTAACACGGTGCTTGGCCTGGCTGAGGCCGTGGAAGCGGGCGTGGGCATCGGCTATCTGCCCTGCTTCATCGGCGACGCCAGGCCGTCCCTCATGCGTCTCGCGCCGCCTGAGCCGGAATTCGGCTCGGACCTGTGGCTCCTGACCCACCCGGATTTGCGGCATTCGGCGCGCGTGCGCGTCTTCCTGGATTTCCTCGCGGCGCAAATCGCCAAGCGCCGCAGCTTTATCGACGGCAGCGGCATCGAGCGATAAGGCGACAGCGCGCGCTTGCACGAGATCTGGGTGAAGCGACGAGAGAACAAGTCTTTCGCAGAAGATGAGGCGCTATGGCAGTGGCAGGGCCTCCAGCTCGCGCAGCGTCTTGCCGGTTACCCCGTCCACCTCCAGCAATTTGACCCGGTGGCCCCAGAGCTGGGCGAGATGCTGCAAGGTGCGGTCGCAATCATGCTTGCTGAGCAGCCGTCCCCGGCGGACGGTGTGGCTCAGCGTCAGGCGGCGAGTGCTGCTCAGATCGGCGTCGATGATGCGGATGTCGGGGTCCTGGACGCTGGCGTCATAATGGCGGGCAAGCATCCGCCGGATCTCGCGATAGCCGTTTTCATTATGGATCGCCGTCACTTCCAGTTCAGGATCTTCATGGTCGTCGTGCAGCGCGAACAGCCGCAGGTCGCGAATGACCGTGGGGCTGAGGAACTGGAGCACGAAGCTTTCGTCGCGATAATCGGCCCAGGCATGCTTCAGCGTACCCATGGCGTCGCCATTGCCGGCGAAATCGGGGAACCAGTCGCGATCCTCCTGTGTCGGATCCTCGCAGATGCGTTTGATGTCGCGCATCATGGCGAAGCCGAGCGCGTAAGGGTTGATGCCGCCATAGCGCTGATCGTCGAAGCCGGGCTGCATGACCACCGAGGAATGCAGATGCAAGGCCTCCAGCATGGCGCCTTCGGTCAGCAGCCCGCGCTCATACATCCGGTTCAGGATTTCGTAGTGGACGAATGTGGCGCAGCCCTCGTTCATCATCTTGGTCTGCCGCTGCGGGTAGAAATACTGCCCGAGAATGCGGATGATGCGGATCAGTTCGCGTTGCCAGTCCTTGAGGCGCGGGGCGTGCTTCTCAAGGAAATAGAGGACATTTTCCTCCGGCAGGCCGAGGCCCTGCTCCTCCATCGCATCGGCCGCAGCCGAGGTCTCCTGCTCCAGCATGGTAATCGGACGCTTCGGAACGGTCCGGTAAATATCGTCATAGGTGGCTTCCTCATGCTCCTTGCGGTTCTTTTTGCGCTGAGCGACACGCATGGATTTCGAGGAAACTGGAATTTTGGGATACCGGCTTATGCCTTGCCGCATCAGAGCATGGGCGGCATCGAGGATGGTTTCGACGTCCTCGACCCCGTGGCGCTCCTCGCATTCCTTTACATAATCTTTCGCAAAGGCGAGGTAATCCAGAATTGTGTCCGCGTTGGTCCATTGGCGGAACAGATAGTTGTTCTTGAAGAAGTGGTTATGCCCGAATGCCGCGTGCGCGATCACCAATGTCTGGGTGGTGATCGAATTTTCTTCCATCAGATAGTTGATGCAAGGGTTGGAGTTGACGACCAACTCGTAAGCGAGCGAACGCATGCCGCGCCGGTAGCTCATCTGTTCCTGCGCGAAATGCTTGCCGAACGACCAGTGCCGGTACATCAGCGGCATACCTGTCGAGGTATAGGCGTCCAGCATCTGTTCCGCGGTGATGATCTCGATCTGGTTCGGATAGACATCCAGCTTCAGCTCGCGGAGCGCCACCTTTTCGACCTGTTCATAGACGGTCTGCAGCAGGTCGAAATTCCACTCGGCACCTTCGAAGAGCGGCTTGGTCTTGCTGCTGCGCTTCCGGACTTTCGGCGTCGTGTCCATTCAGGACCTTTCCGCATTGGAGAACAGGTCGTGGAATACCGGGTAGATTTCCCCGGGCGAGGATACGTGGCGCATGGCGAAATGGCGGTGTGTGCCCGTCAGCGGCGAAAAGCCGTTCCAGATGATGCTTTCGCTGATATGCGTGCCGACCTCGATATAGGCGAAATACTGGCAGACCGGCAGGATGATCTGGTCCAGCATATCGATGCAGCGCCCCATGTCGCCGAGGTCGTTCGCACCGTCAGACGCCTGGGCGCAATAGATGTTCCATTCGTCGGCCGGATAGCGCTCCTTGACGACTTTGCGCATTTCCTCGAAGGCGCTGGAAATCACCGTGCCGCCGGTTTCCGTCGAGCGGAAGAAAGTGTCCTCGTCCACTTCGCTGGCGACGCTGGTATGGCGGATGAACACCACATCCACTTCGCGGTAATGGCGCGACAGGAAGATATGCAGCAGCATGAAGAACCGCTTCGCCAGGTCCTTCAGCGACTGGGTCATCGAGGCCGACGTATCCATCAGGCAGAACATGACCGCCTGGGTAACCGGCTTGGGCTGGCGCTCGAAGCGGTTGTATTTCAGGTCGAACGGATCGATGAAAGCGACTGTCCTGCGCAGATGGTGCAGCCGGGCAAGCCGCTCGCGCAGAAGCGTCAGTGCGTCCTGATCCGGCGTGCCTTCCGCTTCCGCCGTTTCGATCTCCGCTTCGAGCTGGCGGATTTCCTCAAGGCTCGGCCGCCGCAGCGCGATGCGCCGCGCCACGCTGTTGCGCATGGTACGGACCCGATTGAGCTTTGAGGGAGAGCCGTCGATCGTATAACCAGCACGCACCGGCGTCGGCGAGCGAACGTCCTTGAGCTTGGTCTTGATGAGATTGGGAAGCTTCAGGTCCTCGAAAAACAGGTCGAGGAATTCGTCCTTGCTGAGCGTAAAGACGAAATCATCCTCGCCGTGACCGTCCGGGCTGCCATGTGCGCCGCCCCCGCCTCCCCCATCGGGGGGTTTGGGAATGGTGTCGCCGACCACGAATTCCCTGTTGCCGGGCAGCACGAAATCCCGCGAGCCGTCTTTGCCCATCCGGAATGAAGGCTCATTGAGACTTTTCGCTCTTATCCGGATCTTCTCGCCGCTTTCGACCTCCGAAATCTTGCGTTTCTTCAGTGCCTCGTTGACCGCATTGCGGATTTCGTCCCGGGCGCGGCGGATGAAACGCTGTCGATTGCCGAGGCTTTTCGCCTTGGGATTCAGGCGGCGGTCAATGATGTGCATTCGATCTTTCTAGCCAGATTTCTTCACTCTCATATACCAATCCACCAGACGCCGGACCTGACGGGGCGTATAGCCGCGCGCGACCATGCGTTCGACGAACTCATTGTGCTTCTTTTCGGTTTCGCCATCCTTCTTTGCGCCAAAGCTGATGACGGGGAGCAGATCCTCGACCTGGCTGAACATGCGCCGCTCGATCACGTCACGGATCTTCTCATAGGAGGTCCATGACGGGTTCTTGCCCGAATTGCGCGCCCTGGCCCGCAGCGAGAACTTCACCACCTCGTAGCGGAAATCCTTCGGGTTGGCGATGCCGGCCGGCTTTTCGATCTTCGATAACTCCTTGTCGAGCACGCCGCGGTCCATCAGCTGGCCGGTATCCGGGATCCTTGAAGTCGTGATCCTCGATCCAGGCATCGGCGTAGGCCACATAACGGTCGAAGAGGTTCTGGCCATATTCGTGATAGGATTCCAGATAGGCCTTCTGGATTTCATTGCCGATGAACTCGGCGTAGCGGGGCGCCAACTCTTCCTTGATGAACTCGATATAGCGGTCCTCATTGTCCTCGGACATCTGTTCGCGGCGCAGGGCCTGTTCGAGCACATACATCAGATGCACCGGATCGGCGCCGACCTCGGAGGTGTCGAAATTGAAGGTCTCGGAGAGCACCTTATAGGCAAAGCGCGTCGAAGCGCCTTCCATGCCTTCCGTCACACCCGCGTTATCGCGATATTCCTGCACCGTCTTGGCGTGCGGATCGGTTTCCTTCATGCTCTCGCCGTCATAGACGCGCAGCTTGGAGTAGAGATTGGAATTCTCATGCTCCTTCATGCGGGTGAGGACGGAGAATTTCGCCAGCATTTCCAGCGTGCCGGGCGCGCAGGGCGTATCCACCAGCTCGCTCTTCGACAGCAGCTTCTCGTAGATCTTCTTTTCGTCGGTGACGCGCAGGCAATAGGGCACTTGCACCACGCAGATACGGTCGAGAAAGGCCTCATTATTGCGGTTGGAGCGGAAGGCGCGCCATTCGCTCTCGTTCGAATGCGCGATGATCACGCCCTGATAGGGCAGCGATCCGACATTCTCGGTGCCGACATAGCTGCCTTCCTGCGTCGCGGTGAGCAACGGATGCAGCATCTTGATCGGCGCCTTGAACATTTCGACGAATTCAAGCAGCCCTTGCGTCGTGCGATTGAGGCCGCCGCTGAAGGAATAGGCGTCGGCGTCATTCTGGCCGAAGAATTCGAGCTTGCGGATGTCAACTTTGCCGACCAGCGCCGAGACATCCTGGTTGTTTTCGTCGCCCGGCTCGGTCTTGGCGACGCAGATCTGGCGCAGGCGCGACGGGTGGAGCTTCACGACGGAGAATTTCGAGATGTCGCCGCCGAATTCGTCGAGCCGCTTCACGGCCCAGGGCGACATGTGGCCAGTCAGCTTGCGGCGTGGAATGCCGTAGCGTTCCTCAAGCACGCCACCCATTGAATCCGGATCGAACAGGCCCAACGGGCTTTCGAAGACGGGGCTGAGCTCAGTACCCGCCCGAAGGACGTAGACCGGGCACTTTTCCATGAGCTCCTTAAGCCTTTCGGCGAGTGACGATTTGCCACCGCCGACCGGCCCGAGCAGATAGAGGATTTGCTTACGTTCCTCCAGCCCTTGCGCGGCGTGACGAAAATAGCTCACGATCCGCTCGATCGTCTCCTCAAGGCCGTAAAACTCTTTGAACGAGGGGTAAATCTTGATCGTGCGGTTCATGAAGATGCGGCCGAGCCGCTCGTCCGACGCCGTGTCGACGATCCGCGGTTCTCCAATCGCGGCCAGCATCCGCTCCGCCGCCGATGCGTAGAGCATCGGGTCTTCGCGGCAACTTTCAAGATAGCTGCTTCAAGTCAAGCTGCGACTGCTTTTGCTGGCCGTAGCTCTCAGTGTAGAGGTCGAAAATCTCGTTGTTGGGCTTCATTCCACCACTCGATATCTCTGGACGCTCAGTCGAAAGGGGAACATCTTTCCCTTAGCATAACCATTTACGCTCTTTTGTCCTATATGGTTGCATGCGCTCACGATTGTACGCCTTCCCGCTCCACGGGCGAAACCTGGTCGAGGCTAAGAGAACGCGAGGCTTACGGGCATCAAACGATGGCAAGGCTATCCTCGCGCTCATCATATCCAGCTTCTAACAAGCTGGGCCTCTGGCCTGAACCGAAGCTGAACATCAGGCCGCCTTCACCATTAGTTTGTGCTAGTCGCACCGAACCGTCAATTGCTGCTTCGTGGGATGGTTACGCCGCCTGTGGGTGAATTGGGTTGCCGCCCGGCCGCCTGCAAGGCCCTGCACGCGCAGCTTCGCGGCGTCCTGCCGTGCCGTGGTTCGGCAGCCTTACGTGTCTCTGCTTAGGCATTAAAAGGGAGGCTATCCGCCATTCGGATCGACGGCGGAAGCGTGCAGCGTATTTCGCCGGATCGACTGCAAAATTTTGTTACCACAACGTGCTCGACGCACGGCCCAGCCAGTGTAAAAAGGCACCATGCGGGTGGTCGTCTCGGCATCCGCGGCGGATCGAGGCGCTTAAGACGATGGAAGTTTCAGCAATCGCGGCCAAACGAGCGTGGATCACCGGACGGCCCGCATGGCTCTGGCTTTTCGCCCTACTGGTGGGCGGTGCGATCCATCTCGCGCTTTGGCCGCTCTCCGAGCCGCCGACGCTTTTCAGCGATTTCATGAAGGCCTATTGGGTCGCGGCCGAACATCTATGGCGCGGTGGGCTCAGTGCGGGCTATCCATTTACCATCCGGGGCAACTGGTCGAATTTCCCCATAGTCGCATGGTTCTTCGTTCCCCTCGTTCCCCTCGGCAGGGAGGCGGCGGGTTGGGCCTATCTGCTGATCGGAGCGGCCGCGACAATCGCCGCCTGGGCAATGCTGGTACGGTTTGCCGGATTGCGCGGTCCTCTCGCGGCGGCGCTGGCGTTCCTGTTCCTCGTCAACGGACCGCTACTGAACAGTCTGCGGGAGGGCAACAGCACCCATCTCATTCTCCTGCTGATGGTCGCGGCGCTGGTTTTATGGCAACGCGGACACGAGTTCGCGGCCGGTGTGGCGCTAGGCTTGTGCGCGGTGGTCAAGCTGCCGCTGCTGCTGTTCGGCGTCTATTTCCTGGCGCGCCGCCGCTGGAACATCGTGGCTGGCGGAGCGGCGGCCATGGTCGTGACCGGGCTGATCTCGCTTGCGATCTTCGGCATCGCCGGCCATTTCGCTTGGTTCGACGAAGCCGTGAAACCCTATTTGGGCCATGCGCTGCCGGCTTTTAACGTGCAATCGATCGACGGTTTCCTCATGCGGCTCAGCACAGGTGCGAACGAGTTGCTCTACTGGGGGCCGATTGAGCCCTCGCCGGTGCATAAGGTTGTGCGCTACTGCGCCTTCGCCGTGCTGCTGGGAGGCTTCGCCTGGCTTGCCTGGCGCGCGGAAACGAAGCGGCTGGTCGTGCCCGCAACCGGCGCGCCGCAGCCGCATGATCTTCTGCAATTCTGCGTCGTGCTGACCCTCGCCTTGGTGATCAGCCCGATTTCATGGACGCATTATTACCTGCTGCTTGTGATCCCCTTGGGCCTCTATTTGGGTGGAAGGCTCGGCCTGCCGGACGATGCGGCGACGCGCGTGCTTTTCTGGTCCGGCTATGCGCTCACCTCGCTGCCGGTCATCATGCCGGCCATGCAGATGGACCCGGAGCCTCCCATCGGCGTTTGGGGCGAACTCGCAGCCCGCACGATCGTATCGGCCTGGCTGTTCGGCGCATTGATCATGCTGGCGTGCTTTGCGCGCGGCATGTGGCTCGCGACGATAAGCGCGGCGGATGCGCGCGGCGTCAGCGATCAGTTGCGCGCCGCGTGAGTGCGCCGCTGGCACGCACTTCCCTCCGTCATTTCTCGGCCACCGCTGGCGCAGGCGTTCCCAGCAGCCCGTGCAGCTTTTCCGCGAGCGCTTCGATGGTGAAGGGCTTGGCGATCAGATTGACGCCGGGATCGAGAATACCGTTATGCACGATCGCGTTTCGCGTATATCCGGTGGTGAACAGCACCTTCACCTCGGGCCTGCGTCGTGCGACTTCGTCGGCGAGCTGACGCCCGTTCATATCCGGCATGACGACATCGGTCAGCATCAGCTTGATGTCTGGATTGGCGTCGAGCAGAGCGAGTGCAACGGCGCCGGAGGGAGCATCGAGTACGTCATAGTTGAGTTCGCGCACCATCGCCACGGCGAGATACCGGACATCGGCGCTGTCTTCGACGATAAGAATGAGTTCACTGCCGCCTAGCCGGGGTGGATCCGGTTTGATCAGCGGTTTCTGGAACGTTAAATGGCCGTCGCTGAACAGCCGGGGCAGATAGAGCTTCACGCTCGTCCCGACGCCCGGCTCGGTATAGATCTTGACGTGGCCGCCCGATTGCTTGGCAAATCCGAACACCTGGCTCAGGCCGAGCCCAGTACCCTCTCCGGCGGGCTTGGTGGTGAAGAACGGGTCGAACGCGCGGTTGAGCACATCAGCTGTCATTCCGCTGCCGGTATCGCTGATCGCGATCATGATATATTGGCCCGGCTCGGTTTCCGGGTGCAGCGCCGCATAGGCTTCGTCGAGATGGCTGTTGGCGGTTTCAATCGTCAGTTTCCCGCCTTCGGCCATGGCGTCGCGCGCATTCACCGCAAGATTGAGGAGCGCACTTTCGAGCTGATGGGCATCCGCATGGGTGAGCCATAGGCCGCCGGCCAGTACCGTCTCGATCTTCACCGTTTCCGGCAAAGTCCGCCGCAGCATGTCTTCAATGCCGGCGAGCAGCTTGTTGGCGTCCAGAGGTTCGGGCGACAGCGTCTGCTGGCGAGCGAACGCCAGCAATCTCCGCGTGAGCGCGGCAGCGCGCTCGACGCCTTGGCGGCCGCTTTCGATCAAAGCCCCGACATTCGTGTCGCCGCGCGAAAGCCGGCGCGAAATCAACTCCAGGCAGCTTCCCATGACCGCCAGCATGTTGTTGAAATCGTGCGCGATGCCCCCGGTGAGTTGGCCGAGCGCCTCGAGGCGCTGCAGGTGGCGTAGCTGTGCTTCAGTCTCCTGACGCCCTTTCATCTCGGCAACCAGCTGCAAATTGGCAGCACTCAGTTCGCTGGTGCGCTCGGCCACTCTCGCCTCCAGCGTCCGGTTGAGATCCTCAAGGCGCTGGGCGCGATCCCGCAGCTCTTGCGATATTTGCGACAGGGTGCCGCCAAGCTGGGCGATTTCGTTGATCGGCACATGCGGCGGCTCGATGATCTTGCCCTCGCCGACCTGCTTTGCCGCGGCCGCGACAGTTTCGATTGCCCTGTCGAGCTGGCGGGCGACCAGAAAGGCAAGGATCACCGCGCCGATGATCAGCAGCGTGCCAAGCGCCGCCAAATTCCGAAGCTGGTCGGCGAGGGGGGCCTGCAGCGTCACCTCCGGAAGTCCCACGGCAGCCACCCAGCCGCTTTTCGGCGCGTACCCGATTGCCGAAACGGCGGGAATGCCCTCCAGCGTCACCGTGCGAATGCCGCCGGTATGGCGCTGATGCAGATGTTCGACCAGCTTTGACACGAGCAATTTGCCGGCGAATTGTTCATTGTTTGGGGCGCGCAGAAGAATTCTGCCATCCTGATCGGCGACAGAGATGATCCAGTCGGATGGGACGCCAGGCTCCTCAAGCAGCGCAGCGAACTCCTGAGCGGGGATGACCGTCTGCAGCATCCAGCCGGATACGCCGGCGACCTTCACGGGAACAGCGACCTGGGCGTAGAGCCCGCCGGGCGAACCAAGCACCCGCGAGGCATAGAGCTGGCGATCCGGATCACCCGCGCTCAGCGTCCGGAGAGCCTCTATCCTGGTTGCGGCATTCTCCTCGCCGATCGTGGTCGCTAGAAGCTTGCCATCCGGCGAAACCAGATCGAACTGACGCCCCGTGCCCGCGGTAACGGAGCGAATTTGCCGCGCGAAGCCTTCGATATCGCCCTCGAGCAGCCGCGTGGAGTTGCCGAGTACCTTCAGCACCTCGCCTGCATTGGCGAACAAAGTGTCGGCTGCCCGAGCTATGCCTTTGGCGCTTTCCTCCAGCGCAATCGTCGCGCGCGTTCTTTCGCTGTTCGCATAACGCTCAAGCAGGACGGCGCTGAAGATGAGTGCCGGAATGGCCGCGACCGCGACCAGCACGAAAAGCAGGGCGCGGAAGGGTATCACGGTTCCACGAGACGCCATGCTGCGCTGCCTTTTTCCTTCCCCCCGAGCCGACCGGAACCTGACACGGCATATAAATCAAATTCAAAGTAAGCGGCAAAGCTAACATTGCGTTAGCTGGCGGCGTGTGACCGCATGTGTCGCGGTGGTATCAATTAAGCCAGGAGAACATCGATCGCTCCACATCCGCGGACGAATAGCGTACCGCTTCGCCTTCCACCCAGGCAGCACCGGAGGCGACGAGCGCCAGCGCCTGCGGGTAAATGCGGTGCTCGGCTTCAAGAATGCGGGCGGCAAGCGTCTCTGCATTGTCATCGGGTCTGACCGGAACGGCAGCCTGGGCCACAATCGGCCCGGCATCCATCTCGGCACGCACGAAATGCACCGTCGCGCCGGATATGCACACGCCTGCGTCGAGGGCTTGCTGCTGCGGGTGAAGGCCGCGGAAGGCCGGCAGCAATGATGGGTGGATATTGAGCTGCCGGTCGCGCCAGCGCGCCACGAATTCGGCTGTGAGCAGCCGCATGAAGCCGGCATTGCAGACGATCTCCACCCCTGCTTCCTTCAGGGCGCGGTCGAGTTCGGCATCAAAGGCGGCGCGGTTCGGATAGGCTTTGTGGTCGATGGTCAGCGCGGCGACGCCGGCCTGACGCGCACGCTCCAGGCCAAGCGCACCGGGGCGATTGGAAACGACCAGGACAATTTCTGCCGGATAGCCGGGTTCGCGGCAGGCATCGAGCAGGCTTTGCAGGTTGCTGCCCCGGCCCGAGATCAGCGCGCCGACACGTTTCCGCCGGTTCATGCCTGAAATCCGAGCGAGCCGAGGAAGCGTACTGATGGTTTACCCTCGGCCTCGCGCAACGTGCCGATGATCCGGGCGTCTTCGCCCCGGCCGCTCAGAAATGCGCAGAGCCGGCCGGCTTCGCCCGCCGCGCAGACGAGCACGAGGCCGATGCCGCAATTGAAGGTCCGCAGCATTTCCGCTTCGGCGACGCCGCCGGCTGTCGCAATCCACGCAAAGACGGGCTGGGGCTTCCAGGCTGTGAGATCGATCTCGGCGGCCACGCCTTCAGGCAGCACGCGCGGCAGATTCTCGGTGAGGCCGCCACCCGTAATATGCGCGAGCGCCTTCACGGCGCCGGTCTCGCGGATTGCGGCCAGCACGGTTTTCACATAGATGCGCGTCGGCATGAGCAATGCTTCGGCGAGCGGCGTGCCAGCGTCGAATGGCGCGGGGGCCTCCCAGCCAAGCCCGCGATCCCGCACCAGCCGGCGCACCAGCGAAAAGCCGTTGGAATGGACACCGGACGAGGCGATACCGATCAGCGCGTCCCCGGCGGCCACGTCGCGACGCGGCAGCAGCGTGCCGCGTTCAGCCGCCCCGACCGCGAATCCGGCCAGATCGTAGTCGCCCGCCGCATACAGCCCCGGCATTTCCGCCGTTTCACCACCGATGAGTGCCGCTCCCGCCTGGCGGCAACCCTCTGCGATGCCGCCGATGACCGATCTCGCCACCTCCACATCCAGCGCGCCCGAGGCGAAATAGTCGAGGAAGAACAGCGGCTCGGCACCCTGCACGATCAGATCGTTGACGCACATGGCGACAAGATCGATGCCGATCGTCTCGTGCCGCCCGGCTTCGATCGCGATCTTGACCTTCGTGCCGACGCCGTCGTTGCAGGCAACCAGCACGGGATCGCGGAAACCGGCCGCCTTCAGATCGAACAGAGCCCCGAACCCGCCGAGATCGGCGCCCGCGCCAGGCCGCGCGGTTGCACGCGCCAAAGGCTTGATCGCTTCGACCAGGGCATTGCCGGCATCGATATCGACGCCCGCCTTCGCATAGGTCAGCGCTGCATCTGCAGCCTTGCCGCTTTCCGCCATGTCGTGAAGCCTCGCGTTTCGTTGCCGCACACAAGCGCCGGTTGCCGCATCCGTCAACACATCTCTGCGCCGGTAACCATTTACTCTTTGAAAGCAATGGGGTGAGCGTTTATCGGTTTGGCCTTTTGGCGCAGCATAAAGCAGGCTAATCTCACCGCCGATTGGAAACGCGATGAAATGCGAGGCGGCTGGCGCCTACGGCCCGGCTCCCGTTGAGGATTGGAACGATGGTTCAGAGGGTTGTCGCCGCGATGCTGGCCGCGAGTTTCGCGTTCGTGCATGCGGTCGAGGCGAAGACATCGACGGTTTATTCGGTCGCCAAGGTTTCCGTGTCGGCCGATGCCGACAACGCAGTCGCGGCCAAGGAGAAGGCCCTTGCCGAGGCCCAGCAGATCGCGCTGCGCGCGCTCCTCAAGCGCATGACGCATTGGCGCAGCCACGCGAAACTGCCGGTTCTCACCGATGAAATGGTGGAGCGCATGGTGGACGGACTTGCCGTTCGCCGCGAAAGCAATTCCAACACCCGCTATATCGCCACGCTGGATTTCAATTTCGAACCCAATGCGGTGCGCGACATCCTTAACCGTTTCAACATCGCCTATACCGACCAGCAGGCCGCCCAGTTGCTGCTGCTGCCGATAATGGTCGAGGGCGGCGCGGTGCGTCCGGGCATGAACAATGCATGGTATTCGGCGCTGGCGGGGGTGGATGGCGAGCATGCATTGACGCCGGTCAAGCTCGCCTCGCCTCGCGATGACGTCACCGCCTCGATGATCGGCGACCTGGGGAACAATGCGCGCAGCGTGTTCGAAACGCTGAAATATCAATACCGCTCGGAGAATCTCGTGCTCGCCGTCGCCGAAGTCGACCCCAATGCGAGCCAGCTCCGCATGCGGCTTCTCGGGCAGGATGCTGTGGGCAGCTTTGCGCTGACACGGACGTTCCGCATTTCTGAGCGCGATATCGACTACACCGCCAAAATGGCCGCGCAAATCGCGGTCAAGGTGATCGAGGGGCGCTGGAAGACGACACGGCTGGCCAGCCAGGGCGCGCTTGCCGGTTCCGCCGATCTTGAAACCATCGCGCTCACCGCACAATTTTCCGGCCTCAAGGCCTGGCAGGAAATGCGCGCCCGGCTGCAAAAGGTGCCCGGCGTCCAGACTCTGGACGTGAAGACGCTCAATGCGCGCGGCGCCAGCATCACCGTCGACTTTCCCGGCGGGGCGGAGCGTTTGGCGCAGGCGGCGCAATCGCAGGGGCTGACGCTGGAACGGCGGGGCCAGGATTGGCTTTTGGTAACGCGGTAGGCAATGGGGCGCATCGTCCGTGTATGTGCCTAACATCATAACGATCACCAGGCTGTTCCTGGTTCCCGTCATCATCTGGCTGATCGTCGCAGAAAAGCCGTTCACCGCCTTTGTGGTTTTCCTCGTGGCGGGCCTCACAGACGCCATCGACGGGTTTCTCGCCCGGCGTTTCGGCTGGCAGACCGAACTCGGCGCCTATCTCGATGCGATCGCCGACAAGGCGCTGCTCATGAGCGTCTATGTGGCGCTCGGTTTTTATGGCCATCTGCCGGCCTGGCTGGTCATTCTGGTCTTCAGCCGTGACATGCTGATCATCGGCGCCGTCATGCTGGGCTGGCTGCTCGATCGTACGATGCCCGTGCATCCGCATATCATCAGCAAGGTCAACACCGCGCTGCAGATCGGGCTTGCCGTGCTGGTGCTCGCCGAGCGCGGCCTGGCGCTTGGCTGGGCGGATTATATCGCGGTGTTCGTTTGGGTGACCGGCGGCACCACCGCGATGTCGGCGATCGTCTATCTCGTGGGCTGGCTGCGGCATATGGCGCGCTATGATATTGATGATCGGCGCAGAAAGGCCGGCGAGCAGACCGGTAATGCGCTTTAGGCGGCGGGGTCGGCATTGACGAATTCACAACTGGTTTTCGAGCTTGCGCATATGCCGTCGCTCGGCGGCGAGGATTTCCTGGTCAGCGGCTCAAACGAGCAGGCCGTCACGCTGGTCAATGCCTGGCCGGGCTGGCCGAACCCGATCGCCGTACTCTCCGGGCCGCAAGGCTCCGGCAAGACCCATCTCGTCAATGTCTGGCGCGCGATTTCGGGCGCGCTCTCATTCCCGGCCTTGGCGCTGCAGGACGCGGTGGCGCGCGTGCTGGAGCGGCCGATGCCGATTGCAATCGAGGATTTCGATCAGGCGCGGGTTGACGAACATACGGCGTTTCATCTGCTCAATCTGGCCAGGGAGCGGCGTTTCGATCTGCTGATCACGGGCCGCAGGCCGCCGGGCGAATGGACGATCGGGCTGCCGGACCTGCGTTCGCGCCTGCGCTCTGCCGCGCTGGTGACCATCGAGGAGCCGGACGAAGCGCTGCTCAGTGCCGTACTTGTGAAGCTGTTCGCGGATCGCCAGCTTAGCGTCGAACCGGACGTGATCGGCTATGTGATGCGACGCATGGAGCGGTCTATGGCCGCCGCGCAAATGCTGGTCGAGGCGCTGGACCGTGCCGCGCTCGCGGAAAAGCGCGCGGTAACGCGAGCGCTGGCGGCGAAGCTGTTTTCGGCGGAGCTTCAGGGCTGAGCGGCTCGCGCGCGGCGCGGGGATATTGGCGGCGATGCTTCATCGCGTCTTGATGGATTTGTGGCATCATGCGGCACATCGGCGCGCTTTTGCCGCTGATGACCGACCGCATTAGCCCTGTAATACTACGTAGGGCCTATCAACTGGCAGAGTTGTCCTTGAGCCGAGATCCTGAGTCACGCAGCGGGCGAACTGCCGCCTTCTCCCGCTCCGACCACCCGCGCCAAGGGCACCGGGCGCTCGGATCAGCTGCGCAGCGGAAAGGAAAGACAATGTCTCACGCGGCAAAGAAGCAGGTCGATGAAATAGTTGCGATATCGGAAGCGGAACAGGTCGCCGCATTCGGTCCGCAACGCTACTATAATCGCGAGCTGTCCTGGCTGCAATTCAATCGGCGTGTGCTGGAAGAGTCCGAGAATGTCAATCATCCGCTGCTCGAACGACTGAGGTTTCTGTCTATATCGGCCTCCAATCTCGACGAATTCTATATGGTTCGGGTGGCGGGACTTATAGGGCAGATCAATGCCAGCGTCACGACCACCAGCGCGGACGGTCTAACCCCGAGCGAGCAGCTCAAGCAAATCAACGAGGTGGTGGCTTCGCTGACCGAGCATCAGCAGCGTAACTGGGCGCGGCTAAAGGCGGAACTGGACGAGACGGGAATCAGCATCGTCGAGCCGAAATATTTACGCAAATACGAGCGGGATTGGCTTGAGCCGCATTTCATGAGCCATGTCTTTCCCATCCTCACGCCGATTGCCATCGATCCGGCGCATCCTTTTCCGTTCATACCGACGAAGGGGTTCGTTCTCGGCCTCGAATGCCAGAAGAAGGGCACGCCCGGCAGCCCGGTCATGCACAGCATCCTGCCGATTCCCAGCCAGCTCGACCGCTTCATCCGGCTGCCGGTGGAGGAGAGCCGCGCCAAGGAAAGCCATCCGCCGATCCGCTTCATCCGATTGGAGTCGCTTGTCGCCAGCTTCGCCGATCGGCTGTTCCACGGCTATGAGGTGAAGGGCATCGGTGGCTTCCGGGTGCTGCGGGACAGCGAATTGGAGATCAGCGAAAAAGCCGAGGATCTGGTACTCACCTTCGAGGCGGCGCTCAGGAAGCGCCGGCGCGGCTCCGTGATCCGGCTTGAGATCGAGGCGTCGATGCCCAACTCGCTGCGCCGCTTCGTGCAGCAGGAGCTTGAGGTCGAACCCGATGAAGTCTCGATGCAGGAAGGGTTGCTGGCACTTTCCGATGTGTCCCAGCTCATCGCCAATGAGCGCCAGGATCTGCAATTCAAGCCGTTCGTGATCCGGTTCCCCGAACGTATTCGGGAATCCAATGGCGACTGCTTCGCCGCGATCAAGCAGAAGGATATGATCGTCCATCACCCCTATGAGGCGTTCGACGTGGTGGTGCAATATTTGCGCCAGGCGGCGGCCGACCCCGATGTCGTCGCGATCAAATGGACCCTCTACCGGACCGGCCGAACTTCGCCCATCGTCGAGGCGCTGAAGGAAGCCGCCGAGGCGGGCAAGCTCGTGACGGCGCTGGTGGAGATCAAGGCGCGGTTTGACGAGGAGGCCAATCTGAAGGTTGCGCGCGATCTGGAGAAGGCCGGCGTGAATGTCGTGTTCGGCTTCATCCAGCTGAAGACCCATGCCAAGCTCGGTCAGGTCATGCGCCGGGAAGGAGGCGAGCTGCGCACCTATTGCCATCTCGGCACCGGCAATTATCACCCGCAGACGGCGCGGGTTTATACCGACCTGTCATTCTTCACGGCGGAACCGGCAATCGGGCGTGATGTGACCCGGCTGTTCAATTTCATCACCGGCTATTCCGAGCCCGCCGAGTTGGAGGCCATGTCGACCTCGCCAGGAGGTATCCGCGCGCGGGTGATGCAGCATATCCGCGAGGAGATCGGCCATGCGCGCGCCGGCCGGCCCGCCGTGATCTGGATGAAGATGAACGCACTTGTCGATCCCTCGATCATCGATGCGCTCTATGAAGCGAGCCTGGCGGGTGTGCATATCGAGCTGATCGTTCGCGGCATCTGCTGCCTCCGGCCCGGTGTGCCGGGGCTTTCGGAGAATATCCGGATCAAGAGTATTGTCGGCCGTTTCTTGGAGCATGGGAGGATTTATTGCTTCGGCGGTGGTCAAAGTCTTCCATCGCCCAAGGCCCATGTCTATATCAGTTCTGCGGATATGATGCAGCGTAACCTCGACAGGCGCGTGGAGGCTATGATACCTATCAAAAACCCTACTGTTCATGAGCAGGTTCTCGGGCAGATCATGGCCGCCAATCTGAAAGACAATCAGCAGAGCTGGCGCATTCTGAGCGATGGCGCGTCAGTTCGCGTCCAACGCGATCCAGGCGAGGAGCCGTTCAACGCGCATGAATATTTCATGACGAATCCCAGTCTTTCCGGCCGGGGCGAAGCTTTGGCGGATAGCTTTCCGCCGCGCGTCTTCGTCGGCGGCGCTCAAGATTTGATCGATTGAGCGGGATGGACCGCCGAGGGCAAATTTTCACGCATCAGGCCAATCCCGTCGCTGTCATCGATATCGGGTCCAATTCAATCCGCCTTGTCGTTTTCGAAGACGAGGTCCGAAGCCCCACGCCGATCTTCAACGAGAAGCTGCTTTGCGGCCTGGGGCGCAAGCGCACCACTGAGGGCGGGCTGAACAAACGGGCGACGGAGCGGGCGCTGCTTGCCCTTCGCCGGTTCCGGAAGATCAACGAGCATATTGGGGTAAAGCGGTGCCTGGCCTTCGCGACGGAAGCGGTGCGCAGCGCCACGGACGGACGCGAATTCATCGCCGAAGCCGAAGCTTGCTGCGGTTGCACCATTCGCATTCTGGAGGGCCGGGAAGAGGCCGAACTGGCGGCCGCCGGTATCGCTTCGGGCTTCATCGATCCCGACGGTTTCGCCGGTGATCTGGGCGGCGGCAGTCTGGAACTCATCAATCTGAGAGGCCGCGAGGTCCTCGACGAAACCTCGGTCCCGCTCGGCAGTCTCAATCTGATGGAGGTCGCAGGCAACGATTTCGCCAATGCGTTAGCCTATATAGACAAGCACCTGCTGGACATACCTTGGCTGGCTAAGGGCTCCGGCCGCCCGTTTTACGTGATCGGCGGCACCTGGCGGTCGGTGGCGCGCCTCAACATGATGGAAACCGATTATCCGCTCAGCATCATGCACCATTACGTGATGACGCCGAAGCAGATCGATAGCCTGTTCGCCAGCGTCGTCAGCCGCAATCCGAAGGTCAAGCACCTGGGCAAGATCTCGCGCGAGCGCCGGGAAATGCTGCCCTACGGTCTTTTGCTGCTCAAGCGCCTTGCGGACATTCTCAAACCGTCCGAAGTGATTTTCTCGGCATGCGGCGTGCGCGAGGGCCTGCTTTACCAGAATTTGCCGGCCGCCGAACAGGCTCTCGATCCGCTGATTTCGGCCTGCGAGGAGATGGCGGCGAGGCGCGCTCGCTCGTTCGACTATGGCTATGAACTGTTCGACTGGACCGAGGGTTTGTTTCAAACGCCGAGTCTCGCCGAATCGGCTGAGGAGACGCGCCTGCGGAAGGCGGCATGCCTCTTGTTCGATGTCGGCTGGCGCGGCCATCCCGACTATCGCGGCGAGAAGGCGCTTGGGCTGATCGCGCAATCCTCGTTCATGGGCGTCGATCATCCGGGCAGAGCCTATCTCGCGCTCGCCGTCTATTACAGCCACGAACGGACATTGATCGGCGAATTCAGCCCGGCGCTGCGCAAGCTGACCGGCCAGACGTCGAACCGGCGCGCGCAGATCCTCGGGACCGCAGCGCGCTTCGCGAGTAAGCTGTCGATCAATATGCCGGGGATTATCAGCCAGACAACCATAGGGTACAATAAGGGCAATCTGGTGTTACAATTGCCTGCTACACTTGAGGCGCTGGACGGTGAGGAGCTCCGCCGGCGGTTTAAGGTTCTTGCCTTGCTTTTGAATTCTGAGCCTGAAATACGCATCGAGCCGAAACTGAGCCCAGCGAAATCCATTCTGCGTGCCTTCGTCTCGCGTGAGTGAAGCCGCGCTATGGGGCGCTAGGGACATGTTGGCTAGGGATTATGGCGCGCCATGCCGCTTCACGCATTCGCGCTCATGCCCTAATCACTGTTCAGTATTGCCGTCGGCGCAGAGTTAAGTCGCGGAAGAGATGAGCCAAGACCTATACCAAATATTGAATGTGAAGCGTACCGCCAGCCACGATGAAATCCGCGGCGCGTATCGGAAACTGGCGAAGGAATTTCACCCGGATCGCAATCCTGGAAATGCAGCGGCGGAGGAGACTTTCAAACGCGTCTCCGCCGCTTTCGACATTCTTGGCGATCCCGAAAAGCGCCGGCGCTACGATGCGGGCGAGATCGATGCCAGCGGGCGCGAGGCCGGCCTATAGCGACGCCGGAGCCGGGCAGCGCTACCGGCCCTCCGACAATTTCGGCGATTTCGGCGATATTTTCGGCGATTTCTTCGGCCGTACGGGAGCAGGCGCGCCCGGCGGCGGCTTCAACATGCGCGGTATGGACTACCGCTATCATCTGGAGATCGAGTTCCTCGAGGCCGTCAACGGCGTGAAGAAGCGCGTGCTTTTGCCGGAAGGCGAGACGCTCGACATCAATGTGCCTTCGGGGGTGGTGCAGGGACAGGTGCTGCGGCTGAAGGGTAAAGGCGGTCCCGGCGTCGGGCGCGGGCAGGCCGGCGATGCGCTGATCGAGCTGAAGATCCGCCCGCATCCGTTTTTCGAGCGCGACGGCGACGATATCGTGCTGGATCTGCCGATCGCGGTCTACGAAGCGGTGCTGGGCGCGAAAGTGGAAGCACCGACCATCGACGGACGCGTGTCCATCACCGTGCCCAAGGGAGCCTCAAGCGGGCAGGTGCTGCGCCTGCGCAGCAAAGGCGTGCGGAACGCGCAGACCGGAAATACCGGCGACCAATTGGTGAAGCTGCGCATCGTGCTGCCGCAGCGCGTCGACAGGGAACTGTTCGACTTCATGGAAAATTGGAGCGAGGCCCACGCCTACGATCCGCGCGCCAAGCTGAAGGAAGCGATCTAACGCCAGGGGCGTCCGCTTCATGAGCCACACTTTTTGAGAACGTCTGCTGATACGCAGGCGTTTTATCTTTGCGACATAAATCCGTTAATCAATTCAACGGCGCTGTAAGCGACAGGCGGCCGCTCCAGGCGGAGTAATCGTCATTGCCGATGCCTTCCACCGCGCCGCTCGCCTGGAAGCTGATGCCGTCGGCCGTGCCGAGCACGAGGCCTGCCTCGGCCTTGGCACCGCTGTCATTCGACAAATGCGCGCTCGCGATGGCCAGCTTGTCCAGGCTATCGACATTCCAGCCGGTGCTGAGTGCGGCATTGGGCTGCAGAAAAGCACCGTCATCGAGTGCGATCCGATAGGATAGACCAGAGCCCAAACCAAGCCGCCCGATAACCGAGTTCTCCTCGCCGAGGCCTTCCGGGGGAAGCGACACCGGGTCGGCCAACCGGCTCTCAACCATCGCCAGCGCGACACTCGGCGTGAATTGCAGGCCGAACAGCTTGCGGTTGCCGGAGAGCCGGCTGCGGAAAAGCTGCCTTTCGGTGTCGAAACTCAGCCGCGTGCCGGCGGGCGTGTCCACTTCGTTCTCGGCGCTGCCCCACGCCGCGCGGGCGTCGAAGAACACATCCGGCGCAAGGCGGACGCTGGCATAGGGGCCGAACATGACGCCATGCTCGCCAGCGCCCATCCCAAACGCATCGTAACTCTCGCGATATTGGTCAAGCTGCAGCAGGCCGCCGATCATGAGGCCAGGCTGAAGAAGGTAATCGGCGCCGAGATAGAGGGTGCCGCCATTGCCGTCGATCTCGTATTTGGCGCCATTATCCTCGATGCGCTGCTCCGATTGGGAAACACGGGCCTCAGCCCACACATCCAACTTGTCGTCGGCGAAAACATGGCCTTCGGCGGCGGCCAGATTCTGCACGCTGGTGGATACCGTGACTTGCGCCGGTTTGCCTTCCGTGTCCATGACGGCACCGGTTTTCACCGCCTGATCGATCGATTCGGGCCGGGCCGCTCGCCGCTGCAGGCTTGCCTGCGCCGTGTCGTCGGCGAGCAGGCGGGCGGCGTGGCGCTGCACGAAGGCGTCAGGAGAGAGCGGATCCGGTAGCGCGGTTTGCGTCTCGCAGGAAATATGGAAGGTGATCTCGTTGCGGCCTTCAGCCCGGTACTCGAAACTGTACAGCCCGTCGATCGGCACCGTGTAGGCGACCTGCTGCGGGGCCGAGCCTGAAATCAGCTGATCGCCGGCTTCGCCGCCGTCGGACAGTGAGATCGAGCCCTGTGCGGCTTCGCCGGGCGGAGCGCTCATTTGCAGGCGCAGGGTTTCGCCGGCGCGCAGGGGCACGGCGCCCGTCGAATGAAAGGCGGTCGCCGCAACGCCGGTCAGCGAAATCGTTTCCGCGGCAAGTGCCGAACAGCCGGAATCCGGTGTGGCTTGGGCGGTCCCTGCACCGATCGTCAGCGCAAGGGCGACATTCGTCAGGCAGGTTACGGTGTTGCGAGAGATCGAAACGGTAGCCATTGCACTCCCGGGCCGGCCCGAACAAGGGCCTCCATGCGTGTTTGCAAGTGGCGCTGCTGGTCAGCGCGGCGTCATATCTATGCGGAAACATCGGCAAAATTGTGCAATGCGGCAGAACGGCTGCCGATCCGCCTCTTCCTATCTGCGTGCGGTGGCGGCGATCATCGGAGGACCCTGTATAAAGGGTATCTGATTTTGCCACACATTGCCGCTCACGGCCTTCTCGTGCCCATAGCGGTAGACGGCGCGCATATAGGGTGTCTCGAAGCTGGGCTTCAGGTCGGTGGCGAAATCGTCGCCGATATAGGTGAGATTGAAATCCATATTCCGGCTGCGGGCAAATTCGCGAGTGGCGACCAGCGTCAGCCGCGCATGGGTCTTGATGAGGCTCGACAGCGAGCGGGCGAGCACCGGCACGACGCTTCCCTGGACGACCTCGAATTCCGGTTTGAGCCGATTGTTGATGATGATGAAGAAGCGGGCCGGCATCGCCCTGGCTTGCCGCTCATTGGGCAAACCCTTGGACAGGATGGCCTCCGGGATGGTGAAAAGCTGCGTGGTCGCGCCGCCATCCACATGCAGTTCGGCGAATTGACGGCCATCCGCTTCCACTTCGATGAGGGTAGGAGCGAAGGCGCCAGGAATGCTCGATGACGCGGTCAGCACATCGCGGAAAAGCTGCAGCGCCTTGGGATGGCCGCTTGCCGCGATGGCGCCCAGGTCCCAGACCACCGGACGCTGCGCATCGAGATTGGTCGTCACGACGACGAGACGCCGGCCTCGCCGATGTTCCGCCGCGATCTCGTTCAGCATATTCGCATCGACGAAGCTGGCGACAAGCTCATAGAGCGCCGCGCGCCGGGAGTCCTGCGAAAATAGGATGGACAGGACACCGCCCTCGCCGATGGGGGCGGCGATGCCGCTAGTCCAGGCATAAGTCAGCTTCTCGTCATAGCGCGGGCCCAGAAAGACGAGCGGTGCGATCAAGGCGCCGGCGCTCACGCCGCTGACGAAGGCGAATTCCGGCCGGCGGCCGGTTGCGCTGAGGCCGGTCAGGACGCCCGCGCCGAAAGCGCCGTCAGATGCACCGCCCGAAATCGCCAGAAGATCCATTGAGCCGCTCTTGCGCGCTGCGGCCTGCATTTGTTCCAGACGGATGACGCCGGCAAAGCTTTCAGCCGCCGCATCCGCCCAGATGCGTGCGCCGGGAATGCCGGGAATCTGCGCAATCGCCTGCTGCTTTGCGGTGAACTCGGTGCGCGGTAAACTCGAACAGCCTGCCGCAGTGATTATGACCAGAACCACGCAGGCTCTGCGAAAAAGCAAAAAACCGAAACTCATCAACTTCGCCCCCGAAGCCCAGCCGCGCCAACAAACGACGCATTGTGCGGCCAACGCTGAAACGCCCGTCCCTATTGCAGTATTCTGATGCGCCTCTCAGCGATATTGAACAAATCTACCGAATTTCATTTTGAGCCGGTACCGGTTTCTCACGCTTCGGTCGCGGCGTCCTGCGTCTTGCCTGCAATTTTGAGCGGCGCGTTGTCAAGCTTGACGTCAGCATCGTTCATAGCATGTCCAGGCAAGGGCAGCGTGACGATCTTGCCATGCTTCACAGCGATTGCAAGCCGTCCCGCCTTGATCGCCAGCGCGTCCTCGCCGAACAGCTCGCGCCGCCAGCCGTGGAGCGCGGCGACATCGGCCTCGTCGTCGAGAGCGATCTTGTCGAGTTCGTCGGTCGTGGCGATCAGCTTGGCCGCGACATCGTGCCTGGCGGCGACTGCTTTCAGCAATACGCGAAAAAGATCGGCGACCGCCACCGCGGAAGGCGGCAAAGGCTCGGCGATCTCCAGCGGCGGAAGTTGTTCCGGCGGGCGGGCAAGGGCCTTGTTGACCGCCTCGACCAACTCGCGAGCGCGGGCTGAGCGGGCGAAGCCGTCGTGAATCGTGCGCAGCTTGGCCAGTTCCTCGACGGATTTCGGCGCCTGGGTCAGCACGTCGTAAATGGTGTCGTCCTTGATGACCCGGCTGCGCGGCACGTTCTGGCTCTGCGCGGCGCGCTCGCGCCAGGCGGCGACCTCGATCATGATCGCCAATTCCTGTGCGCTGCGCGCCCGCATCTTGAGACGGCGCCAGGCGTCTTCCGGCTCGGTCTTGTAATTGTCAGGATTGACGAGGTCCGCCATTTCCTCGTCCAGCCAGGAGGCTCGGCCGGTCGTCTCCAGACGGTTCTTCAGCTTGAGATAGATGCCGCGCAGATGCGTGACGTCGCCAAGCGCATAGTGCAGCTGCTTGTCGGTCAGCGGGCGGCGAGCCCAGTCGGTAAAGCGCGAACTCTTGTCCAGGTTCTTGCGCATAAGCCGCTTCACCAGGGCGCCATAGCTTGCCGCTTCCCCGAAGCCGCAGACCATGGCCGCGATCTGGGTATCGAATATCGGCAGGGGAATGATGCCGGCGAGATTATAGATGATCTCGACGTCCTGGCGCGCTGCATGGAACACCTTGATCACGGCCGGATTGGCCATGAGGGTGAAGAACGGCGCCAGATCAATGCCGTCGCCCATGGGATCGATCACCGCCTCGGCCTCTGGCGAGGCGATCTGGATGAGGCAGAGTTGAGGCCAATAGGTCGACTGCCGCATGAATTCGGTATCGACGGCAACGAATTCTGACTTGGACAATTCCCGGCAGATTCGGGCTAGATCATCGGTTGTGGAAATAATCGGAATCGCATTCATGCATATTTTTATATAGAAGCCTAACCGCCTTGTCCTCTGTTATAGGCGTGGGTTGACAAGCATCGTGGTGCGTGCGCTTTTCGCCGCTGAGCGGGTCCTCCGGGTGAGGATCGCGGCCGTTGAGCGCCGCCGCTCACCGCGAATATCACCGGAAAGTTCGAGCATGGAAAAGACGGTCACCAAGAAGGCGGCGCAGAAGCCAAAGGGCGTTTCGCCTGCGGCCGAGGCGGGCGGAACGGGGCAGGGCGCCGAGGGAGCGCTGCCGGCCTATCGCAGTCACACTTGCGGCGAGCTGCGCCCGGCGCAGGTCGGCCAGGACGCCCGGCTTTCCGGCTGGGTGCACCGGGTGCGCGACCATGGCGGCCTCTTATTCATCGACCTGCGGGATCATTACGGCATCACACAATGCGTGGTCGAACCGGAAAGTCCGGCTTTTGCGCAAGCGGAGAAGGTTCGCGCCGAATGGGTGATCCGCGTCGACGGGAAGGTCGAAGCCCGCACCGCGGAAACTGTGAACCCAAACATGGCGACCGGCGGCGTCGAATTGCGGATTACGCGGCTCGATGTGCTTTCGGAGGCGGCGGAATTGCCCCTGCCGGTTGCCGGCGAGCCTGACTATCCGGAAGACACCCGGCTGCAATATCGCTTTCTCGATCTGCGCCGTGAGACGCTGCATCGCAACATCATGAAGCGCGCGGCGATCATTTCCTCCCTGCGGCGGCGGATGAACGACGCCGGCTTCTTCGAATTCCAGACGCCGATCCTGACGGCGTCGAGCCCGGAAGGCGCGCGCGACTTCCTGGTGCCCTCGCGCATGCATCCGGGCAAATTCTACGCGCTGCCGCAGGCGCCACAGCAATTCAAGCAGCTGATCATGATCGCGGGTTTCGACCGCTATTTCCAGATCGCGCCCTGCTTCCGCGACGAGGACGCCCGCGCGGACCGCTCGCCGGGGGAATTCTACCAGCTCGACATCGAGATGAGCTTCGTGGAGCAGGAGGATGTGTTTCAGGCCGTGGAGCCGGTGCTGCGCGATCTGTTCGTGGAATTCGCCGACGGCAAGCCTGTGACGGAAGTGATGCCGCGCATCCCCTATGACCAGGCGATCGCCAAATATGGATCGGATAAGCCCGACTTGCGCAATCCGCTCGTCATGCAGGATGTCAGCGAGCATTTCCGTGGCTCCGGCTTCAAGATTTTCGCGCAGATTCTGGAGAAAAGCGACAAGGCGCGGGTTTGGGCCATTCCGGCGCCGACCGGCGGCAGCCGCGCCTTTTGCGACCGCATGAATAGCTGGGCGCAAGGTCAGGGCCAGCCGGGACTGGCCTATATATTTTTCCGCGAGGGTGAGGCAGCGGGCCCGGTCGCCAAGAACATCGGTGCGGAGCGGAGCGAAGCTATCGCCGGGCAGCTCGGCCTTAAGGAAGGCGACGCCGTGTTTTTCGCCGCAGGCGACCCGAAAAATTTCTATAAATTCGCCGGCGAGGCCCGCAATCGGATCGGCGGCGAGTTGGGCCTCACCCAGAAAGATCGGTTCGAGTTCTGCTGGATCACGGATTTCCCGTTCTATGAGTGGAACGAGGAAGACAAGAAAATCGACTTCTCGCACAATCCGTTCTCGATGCCGCAAGGCGGGATGGAGGCGTTGACCGCCGCCAAGAGCGAGGACGAACTTCTGGAGCTCAAGGCCTATCAATATGACATCGTCTGCAACGGCGTTGAATTGTCTTCCGGGGCGATTCGAAATCACAAGCCTGAGCTGATGTATAAGGCGTTCGAGATCGCCGGTTACGGACCTGAGGTGGTGGACGCCAAATTCGGCGGCATGATCCGCGCGCTGAAATTCGGCGCGCCTCCCCATGGCGGTATAGCGCCGGGCATCGACCGCATGGTCATGCTGCTTTGCGGCGCAGAGAATCTGCGCGACGTGACGATGTTCCCACTTAATCAGAAAGCCGAGGATTTGCTGATGGGCGCGCCGTCGGAGGTTTCGCCCAGGCAGCTTCAGGAGTTGCACATCCGGCTGAACCTGCCGAAAAAGTAGCAAAGCATCATTGACCGATAGCGATCATGCATGATATTTATATGCCATGATTAGTGCTGAACAGATCAAAGCCGCACGTGCACTGCTGCGAATGGAACAGGACGAACTGGCCCGGCTGTCCGGGGTGTCCGTCACGACTATTCGGCGTCTTGAGGCGGCGAGCGGCGAGCGGCTGGTCGCGGAGACGACGACGG
This sequence comes from uncultured Alphaproteobacteria bacterium, assembly GCA_963842775.1. Lineage (GTDB taxonomy): Bacteria > Pseudomonadota > Alphaproteobacteria > Rhizobiales > Rhodomicrobiaceae > R-RK-3. Next base: position 201,764 of record CAWJHQ010000010.1, read on the forward strand.
GCACGGTACGCAAGGCTTTGGAGGAGGCGGGCGTGGAATTCATTCATCAAGGCGTGAGCCTGAAGTCCAGATCCGCCGATGACGGGGCACTGCTCAGCCGTCTTCGGGCCATCGCCGAACGCGCCGCGTCTCGCCAGGCCGGGCGCGAATGGCTGACGGACGCCGATCTTTATGGTGATGACGGTTTACCGAAATAGCCGGCGATCCAATGCTTGTCATCGACACATCGGCGCTGATCGCGATATTCAGGCTCGAACCGGAAGCAGACAGTTTCTTGAAAATCATCGTTCAAGCGGATGCACGGGCCATGTCGGCCTTGAGCCTGCTTGAGGCATCGATGGTGATGAGCGGCGGCGCCGCCGATGCGGCCGTGTTTGAGCCGCTCGATGCGTTTCTGCTCGAAGGCGGCATTGACATCGCACCGTTCGATGCCGCTCAGGCCGGGCTGGCGCGCGAAGCCTTTCTGCGCTTCGGCAAAGGGCGGCACAAGGCCGCGCTCAATCTCGGCGATTGCGCCTCCTACGCGCTCGCCAAATCGCGGCGCGCACGGCTGCTCTATAAAGGCGACGATTTCCGCTGGACGGACATCATTGCGGCGATTCCTGGCGACGGCGTGTAGCTTCGCCCCCGCAATCTTGGCCATCAATGATGCCCGCGGCGCAGCATTCCCGCCTCGCCCCGCTCATAGTCCGGCAGAGGCAGTAGCGAGCACGCCAAGCCGAGCGCCGCGCCGAAGATGAGGTGCAGGAGCAGTGTCGTAAACGGCGTGGTCCAGCCGAGCGAGAGACCGAAATAGCCCGCGTCGGCGATCGGCATCAGGATCAGCATCATGGCAAGCCAGGCCGCGACGCTGAACATCATGCCGCGAACCAAAATGCTGCGGCTCGGCAGAAACGGCTGCAGGATCGCGAAGAATCCGCCCCACGCCACCGTTCCGACCAGAAAATGCACTATCCACCCGGTATCCCGCCCGCTCCGCAGCGTGTGGCTGATCAAGCCGATGATGTCCGGTGCAAGTCCTGCGCCAACCATGACGCTCATCGCTGCCGACAGAACTGCGGTGGCCAGTAAGCCCGCCACCATGCCGCAAAACGCGTGGTGGTCTCGATTTGTGGGTATCATGATAACCTCAACACAACATCTTGAGTTATCAACAAGCGGAGAGGGTACTGTGTTCCGGAGGTCACAACAAGGCGGGGTTTGACCTACTTGTGGCGACGCCGAAGCGGCCGGGCTGCGCGACGCGCTCCTGGCAGCCGCCGGAGTGGCTGGCTCCTGCCTACTTCACACCGCTACCGAGCGATTTCTCTTCGCGCGATTGTCCCGGCTGCGTTCAAAAAAACTGCCCTCGTCTGGCCAAAGCCCACGCGACACTCGCGCATTCCTGCGTGTTGGATGTCATGGGAACTTCACGGCATTCAAGGCCAGACGCCGACGCAGTGAAAGGTCGGCCCGCCTGTCGGCACGGAGTGTCCCAGGCTGCACATCGTGCGCATGCGAATGCACTGCAAGCGGGTGATGTGGTCTCTCTCTCTCTGCTCTCTCTCTCTTGGAAACACAAAACATCGCCCACGATAGGGCGGTATAATTCGAAAGCTCGAGCCGATTTGCGGCGGGGCGAAAGGACGCGATGGGTCTTGAATTTTTGCTGCTTACCGCGGCGCTCACGGCAATCATTGCCGCGCGCTATTTGGTGGTCTCCGGCCTTGCTTATTGGCTCTTGTGGCAGCGCGGCGGCGAGAAACTTGCCGCCCGGCGCCTCAATCGCGACCGGCCGATGCGGCGCCTGATCATACAGGAAATCCGCCTATCGCTGTTGTCCTCTGCCGTATATGCCGCACCGGCCGCCTTGGCGCTCCAGGCGTGGCTGCATGGTAGAACGAACATCTACACTGATTGGACGGCGCATGGCGGCGTGCCTTACATCTTCCTCAGCGCATTCGTCTATCTGACCGTACAAGACAGCTATTATTATTGGGCGCACCGGCTGATGCACCAACCGCGCCTGTTCAAATGGACGCATGCGGGTCATCACAAATCGCGGCAGCCGACGCCCTTCGCTTCCTTTGCCTTCGACCCGGTTGAGGCTTTGCTGACGGCATGGCTGCTGCCCGCCATGGTGTTCCTCGTGCCGATCCACATGGTGCTGCTGATCGGGCTCTTAATGCTAATGACGGTCACGGCGGTGATGAACCATTCCGGCTGGGAGATGCTTCCCGCCCGCTTCGTGCATGGTCCGGTCGGGCGGCACCTGATCTCCGCTACGCATCACAGCCTGCATCACACGCGGTTCGACGCCAATTTCGGCCTCTATTTCCGTTTCTGGGACAGGCTGATGGGAACGGACGCCATGCCGAGGGCCGAGGGCAAAATGGAGAAGACGGCTGCGCGCGGGGCTTCGCAGAGTCGCTGATGGACATGCAAAAACGGCTGCTCCGAACGAAGCAGCCGCGGGTTTCCGCTCAGCCAGAGGCGTCGTGCTAATGATAGCGCTTCCGGTAGAATTCCCCGGTATCGAGATCGAACTCGAAGCGGAAATAACCAGGAGAATTGGTCTTGCTGGTCATGTCGTCCCAGAAATCGACGGTCTCGTGGCGCAGTGTGTTTTCGCAACTCCTCCCGCAATCGACCCAGGTGCCGCCAGGCAGACGCACCTCGTCGCCCCAGCGACCCGGACGGACCGGGGCCGTGACACGACCCACGCCCAAGGTTTTCTCGGCAGTCACATAGCGGTAGACACCCGGCTCGTCGCTATAACGCTTCGCCTTGCAATGGCGCCCCTTGCAGTAGCCGGCGTCGGCGGTTGCGGTTAGGCAGAACGTCATCACCGCCATCAAGGCCGGTACAAACAGAATTTTCAGAATGTGCCCCATCGTCAATCTCCAGTGTGCCTGGTTGCGTGCCGTACTTTACAGTTTGCCGGAGAATAGTGGCGACAGCAGGCAAAGTCTAACGGCGAAAAAAGTTCGGTAGCGGCGCGGGAGACACAGCCCTCGCCGCAATCGTGGGACGGTTCGCGGCATCGATGGCAGGCGTTGAAACCCGCGCGGCTGCCTGCTAAGCGAGAGCGATGGAGAATGGCGCCAAAATCTTTGCATATTGTGAACGCGGTTTCGACCCGGGTTTCTGGGCCGAGCCGTTCAATGCCCTCACCAATTTCGGCTTCATCCTTGGCGCGTGCTTCGCCCTATGGGAACTGTCGCGTCGGCCGAAAGAGGAGGGCAAGTTCTTTCGCTATGCGCTGATCTTCAATGTGGCCGTCATCGGCGTCGGCAGCTTTCTCTTTCACACCTATGCCACACCCCGCGCGTCGGCGGCCGACGTCATTCCCATCGGTGTGTTTATGCTCGTCTATCTCGGTTATGCGCTTTATGCCTTTGCCGGATTGCCTCTGCTCCTGACCTTTCCCGCTATCGGCGCTTTCGCGTATGTGATCAGCCTGGCCATGCAAGTGCAGTGCGATGCGCTCGGATTTGCCTGGCCGCTGCTCGAGAAAACGAATTGCCTGAACGGCAGCTTCGGCTACCTTCCCGCGCTCGCCGCCATGTTGATGATAGGCGGCTGGCTCACCGTCCGCCGCCACCGCACAGCGCCCTATGTGCTGGGTGCATCATTGGTGTTCATGATCTCGGTGACATTCCGCGCTACCGATCGGATCTGGTGCAATGACATCGTCTTCATGGGCAAGGCGATCGGCACGCACTTCCTATGGCACACGCTCAACAGCATCGTGCTGTTCCTGCTTCTGCTCGCAGCGGTCCGCCATGGTGCTGGGACGCAGGAAACCGGCGCCGCACGCCGCCAGACCGTTTGAAGCCCGTGGGTAGCTCTGAGGTTGAAAGGTCTCCACGGCTGGCGCATAAAGAGCGCTTCAATGACGCGGACATGGCGGAACCGGTAGACGCAACGGACTTAAAATCCGTTTCCTTCGGGAGTGAGGGTTCGAGTCCCTCTGTCCGCACCATTTGTTTTCAATGACTTAGCACGTTTCCTCCTGGTTTACGATGACGCTAAGCAAGTCCCGTGTGGGGACTTTGTGGGGATTTTGCGGGAGGGGCTGTGGATAACTCCTCGCAAAACAACCAGCTCCGGCCGCCTTCCATCAATTTCGCAGACCTTGTTCGCAGCCTCGATCAGCCGCGAAAGTTCGACTGCGGAATAGTGGGTGGTGATCCGACCGGAAACATGACCGAGCAGGTCCTGGCGATCCTCGAAACTTACACCGGCTGCCCGAAGCCTTCGGCCGAAGGTATGTTTAAGGTCATGAACGCGAACCCGAGGCAGATCCGCACGATCACGCGCATGAACCCAACCGGATTTGAGCATCCGGTTAATTGGCTTCCCTCGAAATGAGAAAACATGCGTTTGATGAATGCCCCGTCTGGCTTCCACAACGGAGGTCGCGATCCGGTTCAGTACCGCGAGACGATCACGTCCATTCTTCACGTGACTGCCGGGAATGATGAAAACCGTGGTCTCCGAGCTCGGGGACTTTGACCTCCCACTCCCATCTCAAGTTGCATATTTCGCCGTCCCGGCATCCCGTATTAACGGCGAACAGGGCCATCTCCTCTAGATGCGTTGGCAGTTCACGGAATAGGCGTCCCTGTTCGTCCCAGCTGAGAGGATATGGTTGCCGCTTTTCCATGTCAGGCAGGAGCTTGATCTTTGGGGAGACGAGCAGCCAGGTCAGACCGTTTTCATCGAGCCATTCAGTTGAAGCCAGATTTGCGATCCGGCGGACGACCTTGAGACCATGATTGATAGTGCCAGCCGAAACGCCTGCTTTCCGGCGATGCGCGATCCAAGGCTGCAGGCTCCCCATATGGACCTTGTCGAGCGGCAACTGGCCAATCCAGGGCATCAGCCCTTTCAATCGGCCGGCATCGTCTTCGATGCTTCGCTTGTGCTGGTTCTCGATCACGAATTTTGCTGCCGCTTGCTCGAAGGTCCTTGAGGGTCTGACGCCGTAGATCTGGGCTTGCCGGATCTCTTCCATCAGTCTTGCGAGATATTGCTCCGCTTCCGCGAGGCTAGCTGATCCAGTGCTTTGGCGAATTCGCCGCCGATGGATCCACTTGTCAATGTGCCAAATCCCGGCGCGCTGAAAGAGGCCGGGTATCCGTTTGCGTCCCATCGCTGAATTCCTTTCTGTGCGGGACGCCCGTTGCGGGCGATATAGTCGTCCAGCCACGCATCCAATTCAAGTCGATCGAAGCCGACGCCCTGTTTGCCGATGGGCACCTCGGTCAGATAGGGCCGAACCTCCACATTGAAGCGGTTGCGGTCCATGCCGAGATAGAACGGCGCATCGCGAAAGCGGATGATCCGCGGCTGCACTTTCGGCGCAGCAGGCCGTTCACCGCTCATGTCTCGCTCGGCGGCTCAAGGATCGTCACGATCGGCGCACGCCCTGCCTGACGCTCCACCGAGATCAGATTGGCGTTCTCAAGCCATTCCAGGGCACGATATTTGGCGTTGCGGTCGAGACCGAACTGCAGACCGGTGATATTGCTGACCGGCACGCTTCGTGTCTTCTTCAGGCCCGCCATAAACCAGATGGCAATCGCAACATGTAGCGATCTTCCAGGGAGTGCCGCAGCGCGGCTAAGCCAATCGAGGGGGATCGGGCCTCGCAGGAACATGCCACCCGCTTTTGGCCGAGGTGGTATTGATTGTGCAGAAGACATCACTCTGGACGTCGTCTTGCGGTCAATTCGAAGACGGTTGGGATCAATCGCGGCCATCAGACCGATCCTTTCTATTATAGACATATAAAGATATTGGACGGGGGTGCGTCCGCGCGCAGGATGTGTCGCGCTCATGAGCAGGCTCGCTGCTTCCTTCAAGCTCGGCCAAAGCGCGGTCGATCTCCGACCAGAGAGCATCGCTTCGCGGGTGCGGATAATGATCCGGATATCTGATCGACGTCACGCTCGTCCGGAGCCGAAAGCCGTCGAGAACGATCTCGCTCGCTTCAGCCATCGCCGCTTCGGTGCTTTTGATTGCGTCCGCTAACTCTTCGAGCGGCGCTTCGATCAGCAATGCGTCATGGTTCGGCGCGCAGACCGTGACGCCGCTCTCGGTTGCCAAACAGCACGCTAGGCGGAGCATTTCCGCGCCGTTTGCCTGCATCGGAAAATTGCGCAGGAAGCGCGGATTGGAAGCGGCATTACCGCATACGCCCCATCCGAAAACGGATTGTAGTCTTCCGTGAAGATACGCTTCCATTTCGACGCCATCAGACCACCGCCAGAACTGTGGGTATTCAGCACGGTGCTCCTGCAGCAGGAGCCGGGCCTCCGTCGGGCTACAGCCGATTTGACACGCAAGACCGCTCTGACCGATGCCGTTGAGAACGCCGAGCGCACACGCTTTGAAGGCTTCGCGACGACTGCCACGCCCCGACAGCGCATAATTATCGCGGTATCGATCAGCTAACGCCAAATATGGATCGCCGCTTTGATAATCGCCCTTCATTCGCTGATCACCGGAGAGAGCGGCCGCGATGCCGAACTCATGCTGCCGCCAATCGACGATAGCGAGAGCTCTGCCTACGTGGGGCCTGATCAATCTCCGCAGCCAGCCGGGAGCGGCGAGCAGAAATTCTGTGCTGCTCGGCTGGTTTCGACCCGTGCGGGATGAAAAAGGGCGCAATCCGGCGCGAAGGCGGTGATCAGATCCGATTGTCAGCGCAGTGGGCTTTGCGTCGAAAATCGCGACGCTGACGTGCCTTTTGATGTTACGCCAATGGCGCTTCAGGGCATCAAGCTTCGTGACATCAATTGGAATGCCAGTGGTTTCAATCCTGGCTATGGCAATTAGGAATCTGCCACGCAGAACCGCCCTTGGCAGATCAACGTGGCTTCGCATTGCAAGAAACAGCAGTTCAAGCGCTGCAACTTCCCGATGGCCCCCAACCAGTGTCTGACAGCAATTGATCCCCCCTGATCCTGGCAGACCAAACCAGATCAGTGCGCCGGCAACGCCATCGCCACATGGCTTCGGGTGCCCGTTCGCGAGATTTCGGAATTCTACCTTCAAATCAACGATGTGAGCGGGAAGCGCCCATCTCAGAGCGATATGACAACCAACAATTGCCTCGCCGACGAAAGCTATAAGGAGCGCATTTCCGTCGGTGGGGTAAGGCGGGATCGGTGTTGCAAATAGCGCAACATGATCGAGCGCTACACTTCGCCGCGACGACAGCTCGCGCGCCGCAAGGAACGATGGTTGCCAGCCGGCGCCGGGCATCCATTTGGCGCCGAAACTGACGACCCACATTTCGGGGAATTCGGGCATCAGAATTCCCCTCTCAACCGACGCAGCGTAGGATGATCGAGGCTATCAATATACCGGCCTCGGAAGGCGATCTCCAAGAGCTGTTCAAACGCTAGATCCGGCCAGATCGGATCGGGAATCTGCCCCATGGCCTCGAATACGTCGTAAGCGCCTAGATGCATATTTGCCGGGGCTTTAATCCAGCGGCTTTCGGCGCGTTTTGCTGCCTCGTGTGCCGAGGTGTTCCAGGGATCCAAACGTCCTGTCTCGTCGGGCAGCCGGACCGGCCAGAGCATGAGGACACCCTGCATTGTCAATGCCGTATAGAGCGTTTTCGGACTTGCCTCTCCAGGCAAAGCCGGCCACAGCGCTGGCTCGACCAAATACAGTTGCCTTTCTTCCTTAAAGTCGAGCAACGCAGTGTCAACGCGCATGTTCTCAGCCGGATGCACCCTCACAAATTCCTGTCGATGCGGCTTACGGACCGGCACCGTAGTGAGGACGCGCCGAACATCGATGCTTTCCGAAAAGCGCTGCGAGAGACGCAATTTTCTGGGATCGAATGGGTTACGTTTTTCGGTGCTATCGTCGCCATCTGGCGGATCGATTGTGTCGACCATCTTCCCTCCGTTTTGAGCCATGTTCCTTTGTCGGAGAGCAGGTTGCGCTGTCAGTTCAGGCGATGAAAGTGCGTGCCAGCGATCAGGTCAGCAGGGAAAATTAAAGAGATGAAGCAATTTATCGATCGTTGGATCGGTGGGGGCGGGCACTGAGCGGTGATGCAGAATCTTTGCTGGAACAATGGCTTAAAGAAAAGGCGATCAGGCGTTTTTTTTCCGCCTCTGTTTTTTCGACTTGCGGATGACTCTCTCGATCCTCGCCGAGGACATATCGCGAAATTCCTCGTCTTTCGCCAAGGCCCTTGCGACCTGCTCCTTGGTCCGTTTGGGATTCTCAGCGAAGAGCTTGTCTGCGGCTCGCTGAAGTTTGCGATACTGGATTGCGGTCCCGAGCTTTTTGTCCCGCTGAACGATTGCCGATGGCTGCTCGCGTTTGCCGCCAGATTGTAGATCGGGTGCCTCGGACGCTAAGATCTCTAGCGCGTCCTGATTCAGACTGAGCGATCGACCTCGCCATACGATAAGCTCAATCAGATCGGCACGACGGCCGCCGACATACAGCTGCGCGACACCGTCAAACTCTAAGGAAACGAGGCGGCGGTGCGAGCCGAATCTCATAAGACCGAAGCGAAATCGGACGTCTGCGCCGTCGCTTTTCGGCAGCGTGCGGCCAAGTTGCGTGGCCACAAATTTGGCGACCATCTTCCGCGTGCTAATCCAGCGATCGAGGCGCGTTATTGGATGCAGAAAGGGACCAAAGCCGAGAACCAAGTGGCACGTGGTCATTGCGAGCGGCTGGCCCACCTGTTCGACGATCTCGGCAGTGCGGCGGCAGCCCTCCTCACATTCCATGCAAACCAATGAAGTGGCTGGCTGCCCTCGCTCTATCAGGCGTGCGGTGCATAATCCTTCAAGCATACCCGGCGGCCACCGCTCGATCTCATCGGCCAGATAGACGGCCCTAGCGCCGTCCCCATGCTCTTCTGCGACCCGCTGAAACACGCTCTGTAGAACATCAGTCCACGAGAGCTTCATCTCAGGTCCTCACATTCAGCTGCTCGATGCCTGACTGCAGGATCATTTTTCGGATCCGATGGCCGAGATCATCATCCTTCAGTCGGATGAGATTCGGATGTGTAAGATAAATCGTACGGCTAGGGGCGTGGCGATCTTCAGGACGCCGGTGGAAGCTTACATTCACGCAAATTTGGTCAAGCCTTAGCCGGGCCTCGGGCAGCTTGAACTTGAGCGCTCTAAGGAACTCCGACAGCGCATCAGGATGACCGACAGTATCAGCTTCCGCCGTGAGGCGCCTCCATGGTTCCCCGTCCACCACAAATCGCATTTTCATTATCGCGACGGAGCTAATGCCCAGGTTTGCAGAATGTCGGAATTCAAAACCTGGCTCTAGGGTTCGCTTGAGCTCATAAACCGGACCATCACCCGCGGCCTCGCCGGTCAGCTCCTCGCCGATCACCGTTCTCACGAACACTTTTTGAAGCTCCAGCTTCTTCTCGTTAGGTCCATCAAAGTAAAGGTCGAGCGTCTGCTCCGCGTCATTGTGTTTGAATATCAGCAGAAATACCCGGCTCGTGATCTGAGACGTCAACCTTCCATCGTTGTCGAAGACCAGGTCTGAGGCGGGATGGTCCTCTGAATAAGCGAAGAAGAGTTCCTCCTCGCCGCGAAGCAACCGGTCGATTTTGCAATTCTGGCCGCGCAAGTCCGTGCGCATAAAAAACTTGCTGAGTTCGTCTTCGAGCTGCTCGACGACAGAATGATCGACAGGTCCCGGCCGCAAAGGAACGCCGCGCCGCTTGAGCCATGATCGGGGCGCGAGCTTGTCGACGTCGCGAAGGATCTTGCTATTTACGAGGTATTTATGCCGTTCAGCGACAACCCATAGTGCTTTTAGAAGATGGGATTTGTGCCTTTCAATCGCGGTAGTCGCCTCGCCATCCTCATAAAAATTGGCTTCGTTTAATATCGCCCGTGTGAACTCAGGACCGGCGAGCGCCCATACCGTTCCGAGCTCAGCCACGGTTTCCTTGAACCGTATCTCTCCCGTGGCCCGTAGCGCCGCGCCCACCTTATAGGCATTCTGGTAGCGCCCGCTTTCCCAACTGAAATCACCCAGGATCCCGCGCCGCGCACAATAACTCCGCAACAAATCTGTGGGGGTTTTTAGCAGAAACTCGAAGATATTGAAGTGCCCAGTCATAAGAGTCGATCATGACCAATTCTGCGCAAGGAGGCATGATGGCAGGTTCATATTGAAATCCTGCCAGACGGCAGCAGAGCTATCCTCTTCCTTTTCGATGATTGCCGCTCGACGGACCGGCGAAGGTTCTCGATGCCTATGAGCACAAGTTTTTAGAAAGAGTAGGTTGAAACAACATAGCAGTCTGTTTCAAGTGTGAGCGTTACCGGCATTCAAACCGGCCATTAATTGATGGGTTCCCTGTGCATAAGCGCGCAACTTATACAGTTGTGCGATCGGTGATAGTAATAGAGGATATATACTTATAACCGGACACCCTTCTCCCATGGCTACTGCCGCTCAAATCTCGGCGACCCGTTCAAATGCCATGAAGAGCTCAGGGCCGAAAAGCTCGACTGCCAAGGCGATCGTCTGCCCAAACGCCACGAGACGCGCAATTCTGAGCGATCGCTTGCTCGTCGATGGCGAGCCGCACTGTTCTTGGCAACAGACCCGCAAAAAGATTGCCGCCACCATATCGCAAGGGCTCGATCTCTCATTGAGCGCGCGCCTGTCAGATGCTGACCTTGTCCCGTTTGATGGCGATCGGGAAAAATGGTGCCAGGCCACGATCAAGTCCGCCTCGTATAAATCTCAAGATGTCCAGCTACGCGGAGTTTTCCTTTCATGTCTTTTTGTTTTGGTACTTGATTGTTCAACACTCGGCCCGAGGATCACCGCCTGGCGCGTTGAAGACATTCGTGCGCTCATCGAAAGCGGCGCAGCCTAATGGCAGTCCGCCGGCTGAATCCGGGCCTCGTCAAGATTCATCGGAGCTACTCGATCGACGAGGTGGCGAGGACACTCGGCGTGCACAAGAATACCGTCGCCAACTGGCTCAAGAATGGCCTCAGTCCGATCGATGATCAGCGACCGATCCTGATCCAAGGGCGCGTCCTCCGGGCGTTTCTTCAGGAGCGGCGCAACCGGCAAAAAAGGCGCTGCGCGGTTGGAGAGCTGTATTGTTTGAAATGTCGCGCGCCAAAGCCGCCACTCGACGGAAAGGCAATCTACGTCCCTTTGTCGAGTTCAGGGGGCAATCTTCGAGGCCGCTGCTCCGATTGCTTCAGCATCATCTGCCGGCGCGTTTCGAACGCGCGATTGCACGAATTCGGAGCCGTTTTGATCATCACGCATAGACAGGTGTCGCCACGTATAAATGATCGCCCGACGCCCAGCTTAAAATGTGAGTTAGGAGATACATGAGATGTCTGCATTAAAACACAATGCAGAGAATGAGCGGCTTAAACGAAGATATTTCGCTTATCTGAAGGAAGCCAAACGCTATAGCGAAAGTTCGCTCGATGAAGTCGCAAAAGCTCTTCACCGCTTCGAGATTTATACCAAATTCAGAGACTTTCGTAAATTCCATATTGAGCAGGCCATTGCATTCAAGCGCTACCTCGCTGCCGAGCGCGCAATGCGCGAACCGGATAACCGCTCAGCAAGGCCACGCAACAGAGGACGCTTGCTGTTCTTGAAGACCTTTTTCCATTGGCTCGCCGGCCAGCCAGGTTTCCGGTCACGCCTCAGCTATGCCGACGCAGATTATTTTTCGTTGTCGGAGAAAGATCTGCGGATTGCCAAAGCCACTCATGACCAGCGCTTC
>CAWJHQ010000011.1:0-1270523 GCA_963842775.1 uncultured Alphaproteobacteria bacterium
ATTTCGCCGCCAGCGCCGTCACCTCGTCCGACACGCTGACGAGCCGCGTATGCAGCGACAGCTCGGCGCCGAGTGCGTGCAGCTCGTCGAAATAGAAGCCATCACCCGCTCGCTCTGGCCGCGCAGCGCCTGCCGCATCACGTCCGCGGTGACAAACGGATTGCCGTCGCGATCGCCGCCGATCCAGCTCCCCATGCGGAAGAAGGCGGCAGCTCGACATCTTCCGCCCAAATCGGCCGGACGAGAATATCCTCGATCTCCCCATAGAGCCGCGGCAGTTCGCTCAGAAAGGTGTAACGTAGTAGGAGAGCCCGTTTTCGATCTCGTCGTTCACCGTCAGGCGCGACTCGCGCAGGATGCGGGTCTGCCAAAGCGTCAGAACGACGCGGCGCAGCCTTCTTCGCACGCGACAGTTCGTCCGGCGTGAGCTGTATGCGGTCGCGCTCGGCGAGAGGCGCGCGATCTCGAGCTCGCAGTCGAGGGTGCTCTTGCGCTGGACTTCGGTCGGGTGTGCGGTCAGCACCGGGGAAATCAAGGCGTTGCGGAAAAATGCCGGAAATCGTCCGCGCGTGACGCCGGTCTCGCGCGCGCTTGCGTCAGCGCCAAGGCCACGCTGCCTTCCGCGGCGCCGAGCCGGCGAGCAGGTGCGCGCGGCGGCGGCGGTATGTGATGCTGATCCTCGGCAATATTGGCCAGATGCGAAAAATAGCTGAAGGCGCGGATGACCGGATGGTGCGGCGCGCGGACCGAGCTTGTTCAGCATCGCGTCCAGCTCGCGCGCGGCCTTCGTCCGCGTCGCGGCGGAAGCGGATCGCGGTCTGGCGGATGCGCTCGATCAGGTCGAAGACCGCCTCGCCCTCCTGGGCTCGCGCAGGGTGTCGCCGAGCATGCGCCCGAGCAGGCGGATGTCATCCCTGAGTGGAAGGTCTTTGTCGCCGCCCTCATCCCGGCTCGGCGGACCGGCGGCGAAAGCCGGTTCCGTGGATTGGTCCGGCTTGCCCGATTGAACCTCTGCATTCTCCGCGCGCCGTTCACGCGCTTGATCGGACGAAGCTGAATTCATGGGCCTTTATACCAGGATTGGTTGATCAAAATCGTAATAAACCGCGCCAAAACATTCCCATGGCTTGAGATGGTGTGTGTGCAAGCCGCGGGCAATTGTGCACGACAAAGCGCCCTCCAGGAAGAGGGGGACAGCGCTGACCTTCTAGATCACGATGATTTCGGACTGAATCAATCCAAAATCATGAACAGTGATCTATTTCAATTGTTTAGAGCGGGATGACGAGCGGAAAACTGGTTCCCACTTTCCTCATCCCGCTCTAGGGCGCACGTGCCCGCGCGTCTTCTATCCAGGTGGGGCCGCGATCGGCACGGCTTGCGTCAGGCTGTTGGACAGCGTGCCGATGCCGTCGATCGAGATCTCGACCGTGTTCTCCGGCTTGGACATCACGCCGACGCCGACCGAGGTGCCGCAGGCAATCACGTCGCCCGGCATCAGCGTCACATCATGCGACAGCAGGCTGACGAGCCTGGCGGGCGGAAAGAACATGTCGTTCACCGGATAGTTCTGCCGTTCCACGCCATTCAGCACCGTGCGGACGCTGAGCGCCATCGGGTCGAGGCCGGTGGCGATGACCGGGCCGAAAGCCCCGAAGGTGTCGAAGCTTTTGGCGCGCACCCATTGGGCGAAGCTCGGGTCCTTGTTGAGCAGATCGATCGCCGTCACGTCGTTGACGCAGGTGTAGCCGAATATGACGCTTCCCGCCTCGTCCTCGGAAATGCCGCTGCACTGCCTGCCGATGACGATGCCAAGCTCGCCCTCATAGACGATCTTGCCGCTATAGGAGGCCGGCCGCCTGATCGGCTCGCCATGGGCCAGGAATGCGTTCGATGCCTTGAGGAACCATAAGGGCTCCGGCGGCCTCGACAGGTTCTGCTTTGCGGCGTTGGCGGCAAAATTGTTCCAAAGGCAGATCATTTTCGAGGGAAGGCATGGCGGCAGGATTGTCACCAATTCGAGGTCGAGCTTTTCGCCTGACGGCTCAGGCGCCCCGAACATATCGCCATCATGCACCTCGATGGTGCGGCCGCTCAGCGTTCCGAAGCGAATGCGGTCGCCGTGATTGAAACTGATCCATTGAGTCATCGGCAAATTATCCTCTTCGCGATGCTAGCCTCTGCGCGCGAGCCAAATTGGTGCGCGGTAGGATTAAACACGGGCGGTAAGCCTGACGCCAGCCGCGGCAGAAATAATAGCCATGAGCAGCAGTCGGAATGCGTTCTGCCGGGCTCGGTTTTTCCAGGCGCGGCGACATATGGCCATAGTGCCGATAATCCCGGTTACCTTCGATCCCCTGCAAGGCGTTGCCATCGGCGACGGCTTCCGCGACGGCCGTATATTGGAGGCCCGGGTGACGGCGGTCCTCTCCAATACGCTGGCGCGCATCGAGATCGATGGCCAGCCCCTGATGGTGACGACGACCAAGCCGCTGCCGGTCGGCACCGCGTTGACGGTGAAGGTCGAGCGCGAAGCCGGGCAATTGCGGCTGATCTCCCAGGGGCCGCCCCGAGATATGCCCGAGGCGCTGCCAATTCGCCTGCCCGAGCCGCAACGCGCCGCTTACGGCCTCACGGAACAGGTGCGGGTGGCGCTCGCCAAAATCCAGGCGACGATCGGCGGGGCGACGCCGGCCAAGGGGCCGACCGGCGAACCGTCGCTCACGCAAATTCTCGCCTCGATTGCCAGTCCGCAAGCGGAGGACGCCCCGTCCCCGCTTCTCCCGCCCCGCATGCCGCTCCAACCCGGCCAGATCGAGGGCGCGCCTTCCGCGATGCCCGCCGCAACCGGCGAGGATGCCGCCACGCCTCCTGCAACGCGCGCCGCGTCCGGCCAGGATGCCGCCGCGCCTCCCGCGATGCGCGCCGCGTCCGGCCAGGATGCCGCCACGCCTCCTGGAATGCGCGCCGCATCCGGCCAGGATGCGACCTCGACTCCAACGCCCGTCGCTTCCGGCCAGCACGTGCCCGAGGGCGGTGAGCGTGTCGCGATCCGTTCGGCGCTGCCCGAGTTTCGCCAGGTTCATGTCCCCCCCGAAACGCTGGGCGCGGCCGGCCGGCCCGAGCGGACGGCCATCTCCGCCGCCGAAATCCCTCTCTTCCTGCCTGACGATGATGGGCTGTTGCGCCAAGCCGCGCCGTCTGCGCACCTCCCGCCCCGTACACCGCTCCAGCCCGGCCAGGATGATGCCGCGCCCCCCGCGCCCCCCGCCGCATCCGGCCAGGGCGTGCCTGAGAGCGGCGAGCGCAGCGCGGTTCGCATCGAGACACCCGAGTTTCGCCAGGTTCATATCCCATCCGATGCGCTCGGCGCGCAGGGACGGGCCGAGCGGGCGGCCATCTTCACCGTCGAAATTCCGATTTTCCTGGCTGGAAATGATGTGCCCTTGCGCCTCCATGTGACGCAGCACGAAGAAGCAGCCGAGCAGGAAAACGAAGCAGCGCCTGCGCCCTACTGGACGGTACGCTTTGCTGCGGAAGCGGGACGCCTCGGCATGGTCCATGCGGCGATTTCGCTGATCGAGGGCCATATCGGCGTGCAGCTTCGGGCCGAGCGGGAGGAGACGGCGGACCAGTTCAAACGGAATGCCGCGCAATTGAGGGATGCGCTCCAGGCATCCGATCTCAAGCTGGATGCGGTGAACATCAGCCAGGGCGGCCCCTTGGGAGACAGGTGAGGAAGCGATCCGATGGAGGACGAGAAGGACAAGCCCGCCCCGCGTTCGATTGCCGTTGCCCTCCACTATGAGCACGGCAAGGACGCCGCCCCGCGCGTGACCGCGAAAGGCAAGGGCGCCATAGCCGACGCGATCGTCGCGACGGCGCGGGAGCATGGCGTCGCGGTGGAAAGCAATGCCTTGCTGGCGGAGGCCTTGTCCCACGTCGAACTGGACCAGCATATTCCGCCCGAGCTCTATCGCGCGGTTGCCGAAGTCATCGGCTTTGTTCTGCGCCTCTCCGGTCCGGGGCCATCGGTCCGCAAATGATCGGCGGGCGGCTCTAGCGGCGCGTCAAAGCGAGCGGAACGCCATTCGTCCCACGAATATGCATCATTCGCTCCATCGATTGGAATGATCGGATGCGCTGTGCGATGATCGGCAGCATTCACCTTGTCCCCGGAGCGGCTTGTGATGGAAGAGTCCTACGATCCGATCGTCATCGAACTCTCGATCAATGGCGTGCATCACAGAATGACGGCCCCGCCTTGCGCCATTCTGCTGGACGTTCTGCGTGATGTTCTGCGGCTCACCGGCACGAAAAAGGGGTGCGACTTGGGAGCCTGCGGCGCCTGCACGGTGCTCGCCGACGGCCGGCGGATCAATGCCTGCCTCGCGCTGGCGGCCATGCAGGAGGGAAAGCAGATCCAGACCATCGAAGGGCTCGCTTCGGAGGGCGAACTGCATCCGCTCCAGCGGGCCTTCGTCGCCCATGACGCCCTGCAATGCGGCTATTGCACGCCGGGACAGATCATGTCGGCCGTCGGGCTCATCGCCGAAGGCCGTGCCACCAGCGAAGCGGATATCGGGGAATTCATGAGCGGCAATCTGTGCCGCTGCGGCGCCTACCCGAATATCGCCGCCGCCATCGCCGACGCGGCGGAGCGCTGAGCGATGCGCCCCTTCGGCTATCGGCGCGCGCGGGACGATCACGACGCGGTTGGCATCGCCTCGGCGCGGCCCGGAGCGGCCTTCATCGCCGGTGGAACCGACCTGCTGCAGCTATGGAAGACAGGCACTTGCGCGCCCGATCTTGTCATCGATATCAGCCGGCTGGGCCTCGACGCGATCGAGATGCGGCCGGACGGCGTCGCGATCGGAGCGCTTGCACGCATGAGCGACGTCGCCGACCATCCCGCGATCCGCGACGCCTATCCGGCGGTCGCCCAGGCTCTGCTGGCGAGCGCCTCGCCGCAAATACGCAACGTCGCCACAATCGGCGGCAATCTGCTTCAGCGCACGCGCTGCGCCTATTTCCGCGGCGATACCCTGCCTTGCAACAAGCGGCACCCCGGATCGGGCTGCGGCGCGATTGACGGCGAGAACCGGCTGCACGCCATTTTCGGCGCCAGCGCGCATTGTGCCGCGACGCATGCTTCCGATCTGGCCGTCGCGCTGGTTGCGCTGGATGCCATTGTCCGCATTCGCGGGGAAGGCGGCGTGCGGGCGCTGCCGGTGGAAGAGCTGTTCCTCCTACCGGGCGACCATCCCGAGCGCGAGACGGCGTTGGCGCCGGGTGAACTCATCGTCGGAATCGCGGTGCCGGGCGGCGAACTGGCGCGCCGCTCCGCCTATCTCAAGGTGCGGGACAGGGCGTCGTTCGAGTTTGCCGTGGCTTCGGTGGCGGTCGCGTTGCAGGTCGAGGGCGGCGTGATCGAAAACGCCCGGATCTGCGCCGGCGGCGTCGGCACCAAGCCCTGGCGGCTGCGCAACTGCGAAGCACTGCTCGCCGGATCGCGCCCCGGCGAAGCGGCGTTCCGGGCGGCGGCCGAACATGCCGCGGACGGTGCCGCGCTGCTCAGCGGCAACGGCTTCAAGAGCGAACTGCTGAAGCGGCTCGTCTTCCGCGCGCTCAAGGATTTGCGAGGCGAAGCATGACCCTGCTTGACGATCATTCGGCGCCGCGTATCGAGGCGGGGCTCAAGGTGAGCGGCACGGCGCGTTACGCCGCCGAAACGCCGGTCGAGGACATGCTGCATGCCGCGCTTGTCGTCTCGCCGATCGCCAGCGGCCGCGTCCTGCGCATCGAGACCGGCCGGGCGCGGGCGATGCCGGGCGTGGTCGACATCCTGACGCATGAGACGGCACTGCGGGTCTCGCGAGCCGGATTCCTCTCGCTGCTTCAGGAGCCGGTGGTCCATTTCGCCGGTCAGCCGGTGGCTGTGGTGGTCGCCGAAACGCCTGGGCAGGCGCGGCGTGCGGCGGCTTCGGTCGAGGTCGAATATGAAATGGCGGCCGCCATCACCTCGCTCGGCCAGGGGCTCGGGCAAGCATTCGCGCCGAAGTTGGCGGGCTACACGCCCACCGACAGCCGCCGTGGCGATCCCGAAGCCGGATTGCACGGCGCCGACATGGTGATCGAGCAGCGCTACACCACCGCGACCAACAATCACCACCCGCTGGAGCCGCATGCGGTCATCGCCATATGGGGACAAGACGGCGACAGCCTCATCGTGCATACAGGTTCGCAGGCGATTTTCGCGCACCGCCAGGCGATCGCGAATTGCTTCGGCCTGCCCGCCGAACGGGTGCGGGTCGTCTCGCACTATCTGGGCGGCGGCTTCGGTTCGAAAGGCGCCGCCTGGTTCCCATGCCTGGTGCTCGGCATCATGGTGGCGCGGCAGATCGGCCGGCCCGTCAAACTCGAGCTGACCCGCGCGCAGATGTTCACCCTGGTCGGACGCCGGCAGGAGACGATCCAGCGGCTGAAGCTCGGCGCCACGCGCGAAGGCCGCCTCACTGCGGTCGTACACGACACGGTCGCGCAGACATCCACCTATGGCACTTACGCCGATCCGGTCGCGACGCCGACGCGCATGCTGTATGCCTGCGCCAATGTCGCGACCTCGCACCGCCTCGTGCGGGTCAACGCGCCGCTGCCCAACCCGGCACGCGCACCAGGGGAAGGCCCTGGCAGCTTCGCGCTGGAATCGGCGCTCGACGAGCTGGCGCATGAGCTTGGGATCGACCCGCTTGAGCTTCGCCTGCGCAATTACGCGGATCGCAACCAGGATATGGATTTGCCCTGGTCGAGCAACGGCTTGCGCGAGTGCTATCGTGCCGGCGCGCAAAGCTTCGGCTGGGACAAGCGTCCGCGCGAACCCGGCGCCCTGCGCGAAGGCCGCTACCGGCTCGGCTGGGGCATGGCGTCGGCCTGTTATCCCGTCTACCGGATGGCGTCGGCGGCGGCGGTTCGCATCGCCAGGGATGGCAGCGTGCAGGTCCGCTGCGGCACGCAGGACATGGGCAGCGGCACCTATACCGTGCTCGGCCAACTCGCCGCCGCAATCCTCGGCGTTCCGCTTGGCCGCGTTACGGTCGAACTTGGCGACACCGACCTGCCCGAAGGCCCCTATTCCGGCGGCTCCATGGCGACCGCCAGCTTTACGCCCGCCGTCGAGGAGGCGGCGCGCGGCCTGCGGCGCCGTCTCATCGAACTTGCCGTAGGCGATGCGGCGTCGCCGCTGCACGGACTTGCCGCCGATCGCGTCGCAATCGAAGACGGCTATCTCAAGACCGAGACCGGTAATCGCTCCGAATCCCTGGCCGATCTCCTCGCCCGAACGGCGCCGGATGGCCTGGAATCGGCCGCCCGCGCGGCGCCGGTCCAGGCGCCTAAATTCAGCTCATACGGCTATGGCGCGGTCTTCGCCGAAGTGCGGGTCGACCCCGAACTCGGCGAGGTGCGGGTCACCCGCCTCACCGCGGCCTATGCCGCCGGCCGCATCCTCAACCCGCTGCTGGCGCGCAGCCAGTTCGTCGGCGGGCTGGTCTGGGGCATCGGGATGGCGCTGCATGAAAGCACGGTGATGGACGAAAATCTCGGCCGCATCGTCAACGACAATTTCGCCGATTACCTCATCCCCGTGCATGCCGATATGCCGCGCTTCGACGTGCATCTTGTGGAAGAGCACGACCCGCATTTGGCCGGCGGCATCAAGGGCATCGGCATGCTCGGCACTGTCGGCACCGCGGGCGCGATCGCCAACGCCGTTTTCCACGCCACCGGCCGCCGCATCCGCGACCTGCCGATCCGGCTTGAGCACTGCCTGCTTTAGAGCCTTTTCCATTCCGATTGAAATCGGAATGGGGCTCTATCTCCTTGTTGAGCATGATCTTTATCGTAAAACCGGTCCCCACTTTTGCGGATCATGCTAACGGCGCCCGCTCGGGATCAGGATGACCAGGTCTGGCGGAAGTCGCGCATAAAGGGTCATGCCGCCGCAGACATAGAGCGTCTGTCCGGTGATATAGGCGGCTTCGGAGGACGCCAGGAACAGAAATGCTGCTGCGATTTCGTCTGCTTCGGCCGCACGTCCAAGCGGGATATGCTCGTCCACGATGGCCCGCTGCACCGGATCATCTGCCCAGGAGGCGTTCATATCCGTGACCGTCGCGCCGGGTCCGACGCCGTTCACGCGGATGCCGCGATCGGCAAATTCCAGCGCCAGCGTCCGGGTGAGATTGCCCATCGCGCCCTTGCTCAGCGAGTAGCCGAGATAGCCGGGCTTCGGAATGATCTCATGGACGCTGGAGCAGTTCACGATCACGCCGCCCTTGCCCTGGGCAAGAAAGCGCCGGATCGCGGCCTGGGAGCAAGCGACCGCGCCATCCAGATTTGTGCGCAGCACCCGGTCTATGTCTTTCGGATCGGCTTCGTCGCTGGGCGCCTCCATTTGAATGCCGGCATTGTTGATGAGAATATCGATGCCCTCAAATCGCTTGTCGACCTCCTCGAACATCCGCTTGACGTCGCCCTCCTCGCCGACGTCGGCCTGGACCGATGAAATGTCCCGCATTTGAAATGCCGGCGCTGGTGGAAGCGGCTTCCGCGAGCTTCAGGCATTCCTCCGCTGCCTCGCGGTTGCCGTGATAATTGATGGCAATGCGCGCGCCTTCTTGCGCGAAACGAATGGCCACCGCCCGTCCGATGCCACGTGAAGCGCCGGTGATCAACACCCGGCGCCCTTCCAATTTCCGCTCGGCCATAGTGGGCTCCTCTGCAGTTTGCGTCTCAAACTCTCAGCGCGCCGGGATTTGGTCAACACATCTTACCAGTTGACCAAAGGCTTGTTTCGCGCAATGGTGATCTTCTGTTTCATACAGGTGGTGCCCACCGTGCCGTTTCAGCCTGTTCAAAATCAGCGCCTCTACGAAAAAGTCGCCGAACAGATCGGCCTCCTCATTGCTGCGGGTGAGTTCGCGTCCGGTGACCGCCTGCCTCCGGAGCGGGAACTGGCGCGCAAGCTTGGCGTCAGCCGCCCGGTTCTGCGCGAGGCTCTGGTCACGCTGGAGATTTCCGGATCGGTCGAGGTGCGTGGCGGTTCAGGCTGTTTCGTCATCGGGGCACCCAATACGATACCTGCTTTTGCGGATGGCGGTCCCAGCCCGTTCGAGGTGATCCACGCCCGCAGCGTCATCGAGGGCGAAACCGCCCGGCTGGCAGCTGAACAGGCCGTGCCCGAGAATATCTCCTATCTCCAGGAAACCGTCACCACGATGCGCGCGGATATCGCTTCCGGGCGCGATACGCGCGAGACCGACAGACTGTTCCATATCCGGCTTGCCGAAATAGCCGGGAATTCGGTTCTGGCCGGCATTGTCGGCGATCTCTGGAGCCACATGACGGCGCCCGTCTTTAGCCGGCTGGGTGCCAATAGCGGGCTCAGAGACACCGATACAACGACCGTCATTGAGCATATACGAATTATAGAGGCGGTCGCGGCCCAGAATGGCCAAGGGGCCCGCGATGCCATGGCCACGCATCTTGAACGCGTCCGGAATATCTTGCTGGAAGGCGCTGCCGGCAAGGACCCAGGAGAAGCATAGGAGACAGCGCCGCATGTTGGTGCCTTCGGCGATCGGGGGCTCCGAAGCTACGGGAATTGGGACTGTGTCCTGTTAGGGAGGATGGAATGACGCTAGGAAGATCGATTCTGCAGACAATGGGAGCTTTCTCGCTCCTGATCGCTGCACAGCCTGCAATGGCGCAGGTCAAGGAAGTGGAAGTCGTCCATTGGTGGACGTCCGGCGGCGAGGCGGCCGCGCTCAACGTGTTGAAGGGAAATCTGCAAAAGCAGGGGATCGGCTGGAAAGATGCCCCGATCGCCGGCGGCGGCGGCACGCAGGCCATGACCGTGCTGCGCGCACGCGTGACGGCGGGGAGCATTCCCACCTCCGTGCAGATGCTCGGCTTCGATATTCAGGATTGGGCAGCGCTCGGCTCGCTCGGCGATCTCAATGACATCGCCGCCAAGGAAGGCTGGGACAAGGTCGTGCCCAAAGCCCTGCAGCGCTTCTCGAAATATGACGGCAAATGGGTCGCCGCGCCGGTGAACGTCCATTCCACCAATTGGGTCTGGGCGAACAAGGCGGTATTGGACAAGGCCGGCGTCGCCGTTCCGAAGAACTGGGACGAGTTCATCGCCGCACTCGACAAGCTGAAAGCTGCCGGCGTGACGCCGCTCGCTCATGGCGGCCAGCCCTGGCAGGACGCGACGCTGTTTGACGCCATGCTGCTCTCCGTCGGCGGTGGTGACTTCTACAAGAAGTCGATGATCGATCTCGACGAGGCGACATTGAAATCCGCCCAGATGAAGACCGTGTTCGAGCGCATGGCGAAATTGCGGACCTATGTCGACGCCAACTTCTCCGGCCGCGACTGGAATCTGGCATCGGCCATGGTCATCAAGGGCGAGGCCGCGTTCCAGATGATGGGCGACTGGGCAAAGGGCGAATTCGTCACGGCGGGCAAGAAGCCGGACACGGATTTCCTCTGCTTCCGCTTCCCCGGCACCCAAGGGATCGTGACCTTCAACTCCGACCAGTTCGTCATGTTCAAGGTCGGCGATGACCGCAAGGACGCGCAAGTCAAGATGGCTTCGGCGGTCATGGACCCCGCCTTCCAGTCAGCCTTCAACGTCGTCAAAGGCTCCGCGCCGGCGCGCACCGACGTGCCGAATGAGGCATTCGATGCTTGCGGCAAGAAGTCGATGGCGGATCTGAAGGAAGCCAATGACAAGGGCACGCTTTACGGTTCGATGGCGCATGGCCATGCCAATCCGGCAGCCGTGAAGCAGGCGATGTACGATGTCATCACCAAGCATTTCAATGGCCAGCTCGATACGGCCAAGGCGCCGGACGAATTGGCGAAAGCGGTAGCCGCCGCCAAATAGGCAGCCGTTTCATGCTAAGTTGACCCGCGCCGGCCGGACGTAGATCTGGCCGGCGCGGGGTACAGGCCTGTCTGCCGAGCGGATCCCCACATGACCATCGCTGTCGACACCGCTTTCCACACCCGCGCCGTCTCCGTGGGCGACCGGCTGCGTGCGTTCCTGCCGCGCCTGGTCCTCGCCCCGTCCTTCGCGCTGGTGCTGTTCTTCGTCTATGGCTTCATTCTCTGGACGATCTATCTGTCCTTCACCCGCTCGCGGATGATGCCGCTTTATGACCTCGTCGGCTTCAACTCCTACGTCCGCTTGTTTTCGCAGCCGAATTGGTACAAGGCGCTCGAAAACCTGGCGATATTCGGCAGTCTCTATATCGGCGTTTCCATCCTGCTCGGCCTGACGCTCGCCATTCTGATCGACCAGCGCATCCGCGGCGAGGGCGTGTTCCGGTCGATCTATCTCTATCCGATGGCGCTGTCCTTCATCGTCACCGGAACGGCATGGAAATGGTTTCTCAATCCTGGCCTCGGGCTGGACAAGACCATGCATGCCTGGGGCTGGGAAAGCTTCAAATTCGACTGGCTGATCAACTCCGACATGGCGATCTACACCATCGTCATCGCGGGCGTCTGGCAGACCTCGGGCTTCGTCATGGCGATGTTCCTTGCGGGCCTGCGCGGCATCGACGGCGAGATCATGAAGGCGGCGCAGATCGACGGCGCTTCAAGCTTTGCCACCTATCGGCGCATCGTCATCCCCATGCTGCGGCCGGTATTCCTGTCGGCCGTGATCGTGCTGATGCATCTGACGATCAAATCCTACGACCTGGTCATCGCGCTGACCGGCGGCGGTCCCGGCAACGCCACCGAACTGCCCTCGACATTCATGTATTCCTACACATTCACGCGCAATCAGATGTCGGTCGGCGCGGCGAGCGCGGTGATCATGCTGATGACCATAGCGGCGGTGATCGTTCCCTATCTCTATTCCGAGCTGAAGGAGCCCAGCCATGGCCGCTGATCTCCCCGTCGGCACCCGATCGCCGGTCGCGGTGCGGATCGTGATCTACGGCCTGCTGCTGCTGTTCGCGATCTTCTATCTGCTGCCGCTCTTCGTCATGATCACGACGTCGTTCAAGACGCTCACCGAGATTCAAGACGGCAATATGCTCGCCCTGCCCAAGGCGCCCACGATCGAGCCCTGGCTCGCCGCCTGGGGAACGACCTGCGTCGGCCTCACCTGCCAGGGCGTCAAAGGCTTTTTTGGCAACTCGCTGATGATGGTCGTGCCCGCCGTCGCGATCTCGACGATGCTCGGGGCGCTGAATGGCTATGTGCTGACGAAATGGCGGTTTCCCGGTCATCGCATCGTTTTCGGCCTGATGCTGTTTGCGTGCTTCATCCCGTTTCAGGCGGTGCTGATCCCGATGGCGGTGATACTCGGCATGCTGGGGCTCGCGGGCACGACGTCCGGCCTCGTTCTCGTGCATGTCATCTACGGGCTCGGCTTCACGACGCTGTTTTTCCGCAATTATTACGACTTATTCCCGTCTGAACTGATCCGCGCGGCTCAAATCGACGGTGCGTCGTTTTTCCAGATCTTCCGGCGCATCCTGCTGCCGTCGTCCGGACCGATCATCGTCGTCACGGTGATCTATCAGTTCACCAACATCTGGAACGATTTTCTCTTCGGCGCATCCTTTGCCTCGGGCGATGCCGCGCCGATGACGGTTGCGCTCAACAATCTGGTCAGTTCCTCGACGGGCGTGAAGGAATACAACGTTCACATGGCGGCGGCGATGTTCGCGGCGCTGCCGACGCTGATCGTCTATGTGGTAGCCGGGCGATACCTCGTCAGGGGGCTGATGGCTGGCGCGGTGAAGGGGTAGGGGGCGGACGCCAATGGCATTTCTGGAGGTTTCGGGACTGCAAAAGCGCTTTGGGGCCATGGATGTCCTGAAGAATATCGATGTCGATCTGGATAAGGGCGGTTTCCTTGTCCTCGTCGGCCCGTCCGGATGCGGGAAATCGACGCTGCTCAACATGATCGCGGGACTGGAAAGCGTCACCGCGGGCGACATCCGCATAGACGGCAAATTGGTCAATGACCTGCACCCCTCGAAGCGCGACATCGCCATGGTGTTCCAGTCCTACGCGCTTTATCCGAACATGACGGTCGCCGAGAATATCGGCTTCGCGCTGGAGATGCGCGGCATCCCGAAGGCCGAACGCGAAGTGGCGGTGATGGCGGTGGCGCGGATGTTGCAGATGGAACATCTGCTGAAGCGCCGGCCGGGGCAGCTTTCCGGCGGTCAGCGGCAGCGCGTGGCGATGGGCCGGGCGCTGGTGCGAAATCCGCGCCTATTCCTGTTCGACGAGCCGCTTTCCAATCTCGACGCCAAGCTTCGCGTCGATATGCGCACCGAGATCAAGCGTCTGCACCACCGCACCGGCGCCACCATCGTCTATGTCACGCATGACCAGATCGAGGCGATGACGCTGGCCACCAAGATCGCGGTGATGAAGGACGGCATCCTGCAGCAGGTCGGGACGCCAAAGGAAATCTATAACCGGCCGGCCAATCTGTTCGTCGCCGACTTCATGGGCTCGCCGGCGATGAACCTGCTCGAGGCCGAAGTCGCGGCGGACGGCGCCAACACGCCGCGCCTCACCCTGCGGCGCAATGGCGCCGTGCCGATTACGCTGCGCGTGCCGGGGGCGAAGGTCACGCCTGCGATGTTGCCGGGCGCAAAGGTCATCCTCGGCATTCGCCCCGAAGCGATTACCGACGAAGGCAGCGCCGACCGCAGCGCCGAAACGCTCGACACGGTCAATGTGCTCGTCGACGTCGTCGAGCCTGCCGGATCGGACACGCTGGTCGTCACGAACATCGCCGGCAAGGAGGTTTTCGCGCGCCTGCGAGCCGACGCCGAAGCCAAGCCTGGCGAAATGCTTCCGCTGGTCTTCAATCTCGATAAAGCGGTCTATTTCGATCCCGCGACCGGGATGCGGCTGCAATAAGTCTGCCTCGCGAGGGCGGGAATACCGAGTCAAGGAGTGGCTATGCGCCAGGGGTGGAGATGGTTCGGGCCGGGCGATCCTGTGTCTCTAAGGGACATCCGGCAAGCAGGCGCGACGGATATCGTGACCGCTCTGCACCATAAATATGAGGGGCAGGAGTGGAGCCTCGAAGAGGTTCAGGAGCGCAAGGCGGTGTGCGCGGCACAAGGGCTGGTCTGGTCGGTTTGCGAGAGCATTCCCATTCCGTCCGCCATCAAGACAGGTTCGGTCGGAGCGGAAAAGGCCATCGAAACGTGGAAGACGTGCTTGCGCAGCCTCGGCCAGGCCGGCGTGTCGTTGGTCTGTTACAATTTCATGCCGGTCGTAGACTGGACGCGCACGGAGCTGGAATATGTTCTGCCACATGGAGGGCTGGCGCTCCGTTTCGACATGGTCGATTTCGTCGCCTATGACGTGCACATCCTGCGCCGATCAGGCGCCGAGGCCGATTACGAGTCGGACCTCGTGGAGAAGGCGGCGCGCCGCCATGCTGGCATGTCGCCGGAGGCAGCGCTCGCCCTTGAGCACAACATCATCAGCGGGCTGCCGGGCGGCGAGGGCCACTACACGCGGGAGACACTCCGGGATGAGATCGCCAAATATGACGGCATTGACGCTGAGGCGATGAAGCGCAATCTGACCGCGTTCCTGAGCGAGGTCGCACCTGTCGCGGAAGCCAGCGGGGTCACGCTGGTCATTCACCCCGATGATCCGCCTTTCTCGCTTTTCGGCCTTCCTCGCGTCGTGTCAAAGGCCGAGGATTTGCGCACCCTCTTCGCCGGGGTGCCAGATCCTGCCAACGGCATAACCCTCTGCACAGGCTCCTACGGCGCCGGCCGGCATAATGATTTACCCGCGCTCGCAGGCGAATTTTCCGATCGCATCCATTTCGCGCATTTGCGCAATGTGAAGGTCGAGGCCGACGGCTCGTTCTACGAGTCCGACCACCTCGATGGCCGCGTCGACATGGTGGCCGTCATCGATACGCTGTTGGCGGAGGAACGCCGGCGCAAGGCAAGCGGCATGGACCGGTGGGAGATCGTCATGCGGCCGGATCATGGCCACGTTCTGATAGACGACATCGGCAAAAAAGTTAATCCTGGCTATTCCTGTATCGGCCGATTAAAGGGCCTGGCGGAATTGCGGGGCGTCATCACTGCGCTTGAGCATCAACACTAGCGGCGG
The DNA here is from genome assembly GCA_963842775.1 of uncultured Alphaproteobacteria bacterium. Lineage (GTDB taxonomy): Bacteria > Pseudomonadota > Alphaproteobacteria > Rhizobiales > Rhodomicrobiaceae > R-RK-3. The sequence continues at coordinate 15,190 of CAWJHQ010000011.1, forward strand.
TCTGAATATCCATGAACGCGAATTTGCTTCCCGCTGACGGTACGGCGATTTTGGTCGGCCGCGTGGATCGTCCATCCATCGGCCCTTCGGTCGTCACGGTCCGCAATGGATCCGTCTTCGATATCACCGCGAAGCAGGCACCGACGGTGCGCGACATCCTCGAAATGGACGATCCCGCCGCCTATGTGCGATCCGCTCAGGGTGAAGATCTCGGCAATCTATCGGCGATCGCTGACGCGACAATGAGTGGCCAATCGGCGGTGCAACTCCTGGCCCCTTGCGATCTTCAGGCCCTCAAGGCTTGCGGCGTCACATTCGCCCGCTCGCTGATCGAGCGGGTCATCGAAGAGCGCGCGGGCGGCGATCCGGCGCGTGCCGAAACGGTTCGAGCGAGAGTGAAGGCAGTGGTCGGCGATAGTCTGAACGATATCCAACCCGGCTCGCAGCAGGCGGCGCAGGCCAAGGCCGCCCTGATCGAGGAAGGCATCTGGTCGCAATATCTCGAGGTCGGTATCGGGCCGGACGCGGAAGTCTTCACGAAATCGCAGCCGCTGTCGTCGGTGGGCTGGGGCGCGAAAGTCGGCCTGCATCCGATGTCCAACTGGAACAACCCCGAACCTGAAATCGTGCTGGCCGTGAACAGCAAGGGCCGGGTCTGCGGCGCGGCATTGGGAAACGATGTCAATCTGCGCGACGTGGAAGGGCGGTCGGCTTTGCTGCTCGGCAAGTCGAAAGACAACAACGCCTCATGCTCCATCGGGCCGTTCATCCGGCTCTTTGACGGCGGATTCACGCTCGACACCGTGCGGGCGGCGGAATTCGAGATCACCGTTGAAGGCAAGGACGGCTTTCACCTGTCCGACACAACGTCCATGCGCCAGCTAAGCCGGGACCCGGAATTGCTGGTGTCGCAGACCATCGGGCAGCACCATCAATATCCCGACGGCTTCATGCTGTTCATGGGCACAAGCTTTACGCCGCTCAAGGACCGCCGCGCGCCGGGCGAAGGCTTTACCCATGAAATCGGCGACGTCGTTACGATCACCAGCCGCGAACTGGGTTCGCTGGTCAATACGGTCGACCTCTCGACGAAATGCCCGCCATGGACGTTCGGCGTCGCCGATCTGATGCGGAATCTCGCCGCGCGCAGTCTCTTGTAGCGGCCGGCCAGCGTCACACAGCCGCCGCTGCTGGGGCGGATGCCTGGCCGGCGAAACGCCTTCGGGCCCGCGATGGACATTTGTTTCGGCTTGGCGTCACAATTGCGCGCTAAGGTTGCTTGAACGGCCTTCCTGCTGGCTCGCTCTGCGGAGATCAAAACCATGCCCAGCACCCAAGAAACCGCATTTCTCTTCGATCTCGACGGCACGCTCGTCGATAGCGTCTATCAGCATGTGCTGGCCTGGCAGGAAGCCCTTGAGGCCGAGGGGATCGAGCTGTCGGTCTGGCGCATCCATCGCAAGATCGGCATGAGCGGCGGCCTGTTCACCAACATGCTGCTGCGGGAGACGGCCGAGACGATCGATCCCCAACGTATCGAGCGGCTGCGGCAGCTCCATGCCGCTGCCTACAATAGGACCTCGTCGACAATCCGGCCGCTGCCCGGAGCCCGCGAGTTGCTCGCCTATCTGACTGACGCCGGAATTACATGGGGGATCGCGACCAGCGGCCGTATGGAGACGGCGCGACCAGTGCTGGAGAGTCTCGGTGTCGACTTCGGCAGAATTCCCGTCGTCACACGGGATCAGGTGAAGCACGCCAAGCCGGATCCCGATCTTTTCCTGGCTGTCGCCGAACGGCTGGGAATTGCCATCGAAACAGCCACGGTGGTCGGCGACAGCGTCTGGGACATGCTGGCCTCACGGCGCGCCCGTGCGCTCGGAATTGGCCTTCTCTCGGGCGGCTATGGACAGGATGAGCTTGAGCGCGCCGGCGCCTATCGCGTCTATGAGGATCCTGCCGACATGCTGAGGCATATCGACGAGGTCGGCGGCCGGCGATAATCCCGGAAGCGCGCGGCACCGACCTTGGCTAGTTGGTGTCGGATTGTTTTCTTCGCTTGTCGATAAAGCCTTTGAAACCCTTTATCGCCTTGTCGACGCCTTGCCTTATTGCCTCAGGCTTGTCGCTTGTGCCGATCCCGATGGCCTTCGTCATGGATTGCAAAAACACGTCCCAAAGAAAGCTTGCATCGAGGGAAGACATGTTCTCGAACTTGTTTTCATTTATCACCAGCTTGAAACGCAGATCGACATTGCCGTTCTTGCTGTTGATGTAGCCCGTTACGGGAAGCGCGAAGGTCTTTTCCATTAGTCCGGCCTCTTCCCCGGCTTCCGCGCGCACGTCTTGCATCCGAACGTTCCAATCCATGTCGATGTCCGCGCCGGTCCCCAGCCGCCATCGGTCGTCGACACTGACATTCAGCGTTCCGTCCCTGAAGCCAGCCGATCGGCGGCCTGGTGACGAACCGGCTCACCGTCGCGGCCTGCAGGTCCGGCATCCGCCATTGGGTCAGGCGGCCGCCGTCGCTCTGCTGCGTGGAAATGGAGATATCGCGGCCGTCGATTTTGCCGGTCAGATTGGAGCGGAACAAGGTGTCGAAAAGGGCGTAGTTGCTGCGGAAGGGCGCGCTGCTGACGGAAGTTAATGACACGGCGACTGGAGCATTGTCGCCTTTTGAAAGCATGATATTGACGTCCTTCAGGGTCAGATCCTGAACGTGGAATGTTCTCCGCGCTTTTATCTTCTCATCATCTTCGCTGCTCACCGTTTTGACGCCGGCAGGTTTGCGCTTTTCCGGCTGGCGGAGAGTGCCGCTCACGGTTTCGACGGCCAGCGATTGGAACAAAATCGGACGGAACACCAATGTCCATGGATCGATATCGGCATACAGCCTGCGCGCCGTCAGATCAAAGCTGCTTCGGGTTTCGGAGGAGCGGCGCGCGTGAAGGTCTTCGAAAATAATCGTTCCCGAAAAAATGTTTCCGGAAACGGCCTTGAAATCCAACTCGGTATGGGTCCGCTTGGCTACCTGCGCCAGAACCCATCTTGCCGTGGGCTCGAAGAATACGAAATTGACGAGAAGAAGGCCGCCTAAACTCAGCGCAAAGCCTGCCAGCGCAATCGTTCTCATCCGGCGCGGGATATTCGATCTTCTGTCTGGCTCTTGCCTTTCGCCGCCGTCCTTGACGCCCGCTGCCGCACTGCGTTTGCGGAAAAACAACCACAGGGCAAGATCGAGTAAAAAGCTGAAAAGGAATAGGACCAACTCGGCCAAAAGAGCGACCAGGGCGATAATCGGTCCCGATAAAAACTCGGCAAGCAGAATAACAAGTGCTTCCATGCCGGCATCGTATGCAGGTTTGGCGGAAAGACAATCCCTCCGCTTCTGCGGTCAGTTTCCTGCCTCACGCAGGTAAAATATGCGGTGCGTCGCCCAGTTATCGGAGCATTTTCACATAACCAGGAGCCAAAGCGGGGGAGAACGCCTTCCCGGAGAAAACAGGCTGCTGCGCCGGCCCACGCGGATCAGATAAGAATCGCTTGGGGCACATTGCAGCCGAGGGTGTAAATCCGGCGGCGACGGCGGATTTACGGCGGGATGCAGGGCCTCCTGCAACGGGGAGAAATCACATGCCCATCATTACCACTGCATTGGCGAATTTGGTGATCGTGCTCATCATCGGCATCGTCGCCGGTCTCGCGTTCAATCGCTATGCCCAGGACTGGCTGAGCCGGCAGTTCACCACACGCCAGAGCGACATAACTTCGGCGTTGGTCGGCATTGCCGGAGCGTTCATCGGCTTTCACCTTGGTGTAATATTCGGCCTCCTGCCGTCACCGATCATGCTGTACATCATGGCGATCGTTGGCGCCTTCGTCGTGTTGTGGGTCTGGCGAGGACGCTAGGGCAAAGGCCCGCGGCCGCAACGCCGCGGGCGGTTATGGGTTAGTTGGAGTCAGTCGATCCGCGCTGTGCCCGTCTCGCCGTCACTGCGCTGCCATTGGACGCTGTCGCCCGCCGCGCGGAATTTATAGCAATGAGAGCGGCGGTCAGACCAGTTCTTCCATTGCTGGCACAATTGCTCGCGCACCACCCACCAGCGGCCCGTATCCGAGCTCACGCTTTCACCTCCGAGGGTGGCGAGGCTGTCCGAAACGGCACCGTGAATCGTTCCGTTGGGCATGTAGCGAATCGGGATTTCCGCTCCGATAGGGGTCATCAGATAGACGGTTTTGCCGCTGACGGCCTCGCGCAGCTTGTTCCCCTTCAGCACCGCTGCCTCTTGCGCAGCCAATGTGGAACCGCTTAGGGCCAACAAGGCAGCCAATAAAACACTGTTGCGCATCGCTACCTCTGATTTTATGTCCCGCTGAGCACACGCATAGGTGTCACCATATGGCCAAACCCGGCATCCGGGCGAAGGTTCCCGTTCGGCAGACCGGAAGGAATGCCGCACGGCTCGACAAGTTGCATCGTGCTTTAGCGCTGGTTAATTCCGGCTTGGATCAAACGCAGGCCGGCACGGCGAGGATTGAGAAGATCCCTTCCCAGATGATCGCGATCGCGGCAAGAGCGGCTCCGCCTGCCGAGAGCACCGGCAAGAAGCGCGGCTCTCCCGTCATCCCGGCGGGCTGCGCCCGGCTTCGCAGCGCCCACGCCAGAAGAACGGCAAGGGCGAGGAGCGCGGCGATGGTCGCAGCCGCGACGCCAAGCGGCACCGCGCCGACATTCAGCAACTGCATCCGTGCCCATTCGGGGCGGGCGCATAGCAGCCCGGCATAGCCGTAGATGACGAAGAAATGCCCCGCCCAGATCGCGAACCCGCCGATCAGGAAGAAGAGAGTCGGGGTAAAGCGCTCTTCGCCTTTCATGGCGCGACCGCCGTCAATCTGGGGAACAGGTGAAATATCGCCAGCGCGATGATCCCTTGCACCACGGTATAGCGCCAAATCAACATGGTGTTGTCGAAACTCGCCCTGCGTACCCTATCGAGCAATCCGGCCCAGGACTTCGCCAGCGTGAAACCGGCCATCACCGCGATGATCGCCACGAACAGCAATTGGAACCAGACGATGGCGGAAATCATCGCTCCGTGACTGCTGCCGGTCGGGGACGGTCCGAACATGGTGAAGGCGTAGAGATCGACGCCTCCCGCCGCGATCAGCGCCGCCAGCGCCAGGACGATGGCGCCCCGCATGCTGGCGTGATTCTCACCAAGTCGCCGTCCCGCTATCGCAAGCAACGCAGCCGAAAGCGCATAGAGCAGAACCGAGACGAGCGGCCATCCGAACGCTGGCAGCGTCAGATTGGCGGGCGTGAAAAAATCCTCGCGGGTGGTCCACAGGAACAGATAGGAAAAAACCAGGCAGGCAAAGCTCGTGCCGCAGACCAGCAGCAGGATCACCGTCGCCCACCAGCTATGCGATTGCGGTCCGGTCATGTGCGTCGGCAGCACAAGGCCACCGCCAATGTCGGCACGGCCCTTTGGCGCAGGTTCCGTATCCCACATCCAGCGGATGATGCACGCAACCGCCGCAACGCCGGTGACATAGGCCGGAAGCATCCACTTGACCGTCAGCATGAAAAAGAAAATGGCGGTGAACACCGCGCCGAGAAGCGGCCACCAGCTCGGCCCCGGAATTTGCAGCACATATTGCGGACGCGCGGCGATCGGGCTGGTGATCAGCGTTTCGCGTCCCCCTGTGGACGCACCCGGCAGGTAATGCAGCCCGGCCTCGACTTCATCGGCGAGCCCCGGCTGATTCCAAAGCGGCTCGCGGCTGGTGACATAGGGAATCGAGCGCGTCTGATGATAACCGGTCGGCAGCCATTCCAGCGTTCCGGCATTCCAGACATTGCCGGCGCTTTCGCGATTATGCATGCGGAAATTGCGCGCGAGATCAATGAGGAACAGCAGAACCCCCGCAGCGATCATGTAGGAGCCGATGGTAGAAATGAGGTTCAGCATGTCCCATTCCATATAGGCGGGATAGGTGTAGACGCGGCGCGGCATGCCCATCAGCCCGGTGATGTGCATCGGAAAAAAGGTGACGTTGACGCCGACGAACATCAATCCGAACACCCATCGCCCGAGCCGCTCGGACAGCGGGCGGATGCTCGCCGTCGGGATCCAGTAATAGAGCGCGGCGAACAGCGGAAACACCATGCCGCCGATCAGCACATAATGCAGATGAGCGACCATGAAATAGGTGTCGTGCGCCTGCAGGTCGAACGGCACCATGGCGACCATCACGCCGGTCAGCCCGCCGAGCGTGAAGGTGAAGAGGAAGCCCAGCAGGAACAATGCCGGGGTGTGGAACTGGAGCCGGCCGGAGGCGATGGTGGCGATCCAGGCGAACATCTGGATGCCGCTGGGTATGGCGACGGCCATGCTGGCGGCCGAGAAGAAGCTGAGCGACAGGCGCGGAATGCCCGTCGCGAACATATGATGCACCCACAAGCCGAAGCTCAGGAAACCGGTCGCGATGATCGCCAGCGCCACCAGCCGGTAGCCGACGAGCGACGTCTGCGCCATGGTCGGCATCATCATCGACACCATGCCTGCCGCCGGCAGGAAGATGATGTAGACCTCCGGGTGGCCGAAGAACCAGAACAGATGCTGCCAGAGCAGCGGATTCCCGCCGCTGCCCGAGGTGAAATAGGGCCAGCCGAAGGCCCGTTCCAGTTCGAGGAGATAGGTGGCGATGATCACCGCGGGAAAGGCGAAGATGATCATCCCCGCGAAGACCAGCATCGCCCAGCTATAGACCGGCAGCTTATCCAGGCTCTGGCCCGGCGCCCGGGTCCGCAGCACGCCGACGATGATCTCGATGGCGCCGGCGATCGCCGAGATCTCGATGAAGCCGATGCCGAGCAGCCAGAAATCGGCATTGTCGCCCGGCGAGAATTTGAGGCTCGACAGCGGCGGATACATGAACCAGCCGCTATCCGGCGCGAGGCTGAAAAAGATGCTGCAGAAGAACACCACGCCGCCAATGAGATAGGCCCAGAACGCGTAGGCTGAGAGGCGCGGGAAAGGCAGATCGCGCGCGGCCTGCATGTTCGGCAGCAGATAGACGCCCATCGCCTCCACCGCCGGCACGGCGAACAGGAACATCATGATCGTGCCATGCATGGTGAAGAGCTGATTGTAGAGGCTCGGGCTGACGAGATTATTGTCCGGCACCGCCAGTTGGGTGCGCATGATCAGCGCGAGGATGCCGGCCAGAATGAAGAACAGCAGCGATGTCGCGACATAGAGAACGCCGATATCGGTGTTGTTGACGACGGTGAGGACGCGCCAGCCGCGAGGCGGCTCCCAGATGCGCTTCAGCTCTTCCAGCTCGCCCTCGGGACGCGGATGCGCATGGGGCAACTGCTTGGGCGGGAAAGGATCGGCCGCGCTCACTTCAGTCCCTCCAGAAAGGATGCAAGGGCGGCGAGCTCATCCGGCTTGAAGATGTCGAAGGAGGGCATTTTGTTGCCGGGCTTGATGTGCTGCGCGCCGGAAATCCATCGCGCAATGGCGGCGGCATCATTCGTCATCATGCCGGCGCCCAGAGACATCCGGCTACCGAAATGGGTGAGGTCCGGCCCGATGGTGCCGCGCGCAGCCGCGCCTCTGACAGCGTGGCAGCCGCCGCAGCCCGCCGACAGGAACAGCTCCCGGCCGCGTTCGCTTCCAGGACTCTGCACGGCCTCGGCGCGCTGCCCCGCGAGCCAGCCGGCGAAGTCGGCTTCGGTCAGGGCGATGACGTGCAGCGACATGTTGGCGTGCTGCACCCCGCAGAACTCGGCGCATTGACCGCGCGCGACGACGGGCTCGCTTGCCTTGACGACCATGCGGTTCTGCTGGCCGGGCACCATGTCCAGCTTGCCGCTGATGTTGGGCACCCAAAAGCTGTGAATGACATCCGGGCTTGCCAGGACGAGTTCGACGGTTCGGCCAGCGGGAATGTGGATTTCGTTGGCGGTCGCAAACCCCGGCTGCCCGTCCATTTCCGGATAGCGAACCCGCCACCAGAACTGCTCGCCCGTGACCTCGATGCGGAAATCGTGCGGCTGGGCCGAGCGGCCGACCGCGCCCGTCAGAAGCAGTCCATAAACCAGCAGCACGCTGAGCGTAACAACGGGGAATACGATGCCGCCCCAGAACACCATCCGCTCGCTGGAAATAAGCCCGCGCCAGGCCGGCCTCCCCCTGATCGCTAGCACTGTCAGTATCACCACGAGGGCGAGGATGATCGCACCGCCCCCGAACATGACATTACCCAGAAAGGATATGTGGCGGGCATCGTCGGCAGCCGTTGTCCAGGCAGATTGCGGTCCTTGGCAAGACGCCGTAGCGACGGCGCAAATGATCGGGAAGAGCCGCTTTATGGGATTGGCCGCCACTAGCGCAGCGCCTCGGCGCGCTCCGGCGGCAGACTTTCGTAATAGGCGGCAACGTCCTCGATCTGCGCCTCGCTCAGGGCTCCGGCGATCTGCGCCATGATCGCGCCTTCAGGCGTTTCGGCGCGAAGACCCTGTTGCCACAGCTTGAGCTGGCCTGTCACATAGGGCGCATGCTGGCCGGCAAGCCTGGGAAAGGTTGGCAGCGCCCCTCCGGCATGGCAGCTCGTGCAGGCGGGCACGTTCGATGCGGACGAGCCTTGTTCGGCAATGAGCTTGCCGCGTTCGATCGCATCGGGAGACGCTTGCAGCGCATTGGCCACGGATTTCGGCGGGAGCTTGGCGAAATAGACAGCGAGCGCGCCGAATTCGTCTTCGTCAAGCCCCGAGGCAATCGGCTGCATCACACCGCTGGCCCGGGCACCCGACGCATAATGCCTGAGCGACTGCTCGAGATATTCCTGCGTCAAACCGGCGAGCTTGGGTACGAGACGGCTGCCGGGCGGCGCCGTCTCGGTATCATGGCAGCGAGCGCATGCGGTGAGCTGCGATGGTGAGCCGCCGCTGATGACGAGCGTGCGCGGATCAATATTGCCGTCGCCGATATTGCCTTGCGACGTCCGGCGATACGTGCCGGGGTCCATCCCGGGGAGCTTGCGCAGAAACGCCACCACCAGCCAGACTTCGTCGTCACGCTGCTGACTGACCCAGCCCGGCATACCCGCATATTTGATGCCATGCTTGACGATCCAGAACAGATTTTCGTTTTCCCATGTGGGGACGCGCTCGGAAAGATCGGGTGGAGCAGGTAGCATTCTTTGAAAGAGCGGATTTGGCGCTTTGCCCGGCGCGCCGTGGCACATTTCGCAGCCGCCGGCATAGATGCCCGCTCCCAGCCGGACCATATTCTCATCGTCGAGGCGTGGCGCGGCAATGCCAATGCTATGCGTTTTAACGGAATTGCGCATGCCGATTTCGAGGAACCAGCTCGTAATGGCGAAATGGCCCTGGCTCGCGGCAACATTGTAGATCCCCAGCCATGCGAAAACCAGGAGTCCCAGTCCGCCGCCGACGATCACCGAAACGGCGACAATCGCAATTTTCGAGCTGAGCGAAATCCCCGAACCCCCCGTCCTGCATCGCCTTCGCTGACGTGTTCAGCACTGCCATCGCCCCGCATCGGGCGGAAGAGCCGCGAAGACTGTGTGGCCGAACGTTTCGGGCGCCATGCCGGTTCCGGCGCCTGCTCGAACATGCCGATATTTGTGAGCGACGACATTACCGCGCCCGGCGTGGCGCCTCCCACGGATGGGTGATTGTGGCGGCTCCGCCGTGCGGTAACACTGCGGCCCTGTATAGGAGGAACGTCATGTTGAGTCACATCACGCAATTCTCGGCGGCCATTATCGTGTTCGCGGCGAGTGCCGCGCTTGCACAGGATAGGCTCGTGGTGGATGACAATTACTGCCGTCAGGGCCTTCAGTGCCACGCGGATGGCAAGTGCTACAGGATCGGCGAACCTCATCCAGCAACCCCGGATAAGATGAAATGCGTCTATGGAAGCGGCCCTTCGGAGCAGGAGCCATGCCATCCGCATTGGGCGCCCATATCAGCACAAGAAAGCTGCAAGAAAGCGCAGCCCCTTTCCGAGAAATAGCCGTGTCGGGGGCGTTCGCGGAATGCGGCCGAGTTGAACACGGACCAATAACGGCGGGGCCGCCGCGAGAATCAATGCTTCTGAACGATCGCCTTCTCGAAAAGCGCGATCGCACGCTGCTGGGCGGCGTCGCATATCTCGCTTTTCGACCCATCGCCGAAACGGTGCTCCTCATGCAGGAGCAGACCGCCAAGACGCGCAGCCGCCAAATGGACGAGCCCCACCGGATTGCCGTCCTCATCGGGTTCGGGACCGGCAACACCGGTTATGGACACGACGACATCCGCCGGCGAGCGCTCAAGAGCTCCCAAGGCCATGGCTTTCGCCACTTCGGCGCTGACAGCTGAGTGTTTTTGTATAAGTGCCGCAGGCACGCCAAGCGCCTTGGATTTGTTTTCCTTGGTATAGACGACGAAGCCGCCATGAAAGGCTTCGCCGGCTCCTGGGGCATTTGCGAGAAGATTTGCCAGCGCCCCCGCGGTACAGGATTCCGCAGTGGCCAGAGTGAGACCGCGCTCATGCGCGGCTTCGACAACAGCAGCGGCGCGATGTTCGAGATCGGCTCGGGTCGGTATTGTCATGGCACGGAGAGGTTGACGCCGATGTGAAACGCTAAGCGCGAGCGCCCGTTCGGTGGTCCTGGGACCAAAGACGAGCAACCCGCGCTCCGGTACATTAACGGGCGCTTCCGAATAATGTTCCATCGACGATGCGGGATTATTTGCCGTTTGGCAGGTATGTTCGGCTCGCCTCGGGTAAGAGCGAGCGGAGAAGCTCAGAGCCCCGGAACTTCGACCTGCCTCGAACGTTGCTGCTGAGCCCGACGTGCGTGCCGATCACTAAAAATTTACGGTTTTGTTAGCGCTGCGCCCGAGAGCTGGTATAAGGGGCGCGCAGAGTCGAACGTCTGATGCAAAATAGGGGGATCGAGATGTTTTTACCTGTTGAATATTTCTGGCTGGAGCCGGTACTGATTGCGGCTGTCGTCGTGTTCTTCGTCGATTGGATCAGCAACAATCTCACCTTCAGCAACCGTGTCGTCAACGCCTTCTTCACCGCATTGATTTTTGCGGTCATCTTCGGCGTGCTTGCTTATTACGGATATGGCAGCGTCCAAGTAACGTTCAATACCACGCCGTCGGTAACCGCTCCCGCGAGATGATCGCGATAAGCCTATAATTCGACAACGGCATGCGGACCTGACAGTCAGGCCCGCTGCCTATTTTCGGCGCCCTTTGCGCGACATTACGGGGTCTATTGTTCGCGCCTCCATGATCGCCTATGTATCTCGTCTGACCTTCGCCGGTCCGACGGAGCCGCGCAAAAGCGAAACCCGATCATGGACATGCCAGATACCGCGTCCGTCGCCTCACCCATCGCCCCGCGCCCCAACCTTACCGTTACGCTCCCCGACGGCAGATTGCTGGGCTATGCCGAATATGGCGATCCGTCCGGGGCACCAATCTTCGGTTTTCACGGCACACCAGGCTCGCGGCTCATGTTCAGCCTGGCACATCCGGTCGCGCTCAATCTCGGCATCAGGCTTATCGCGCCGGAACGGCCGGGTTTCGGCATTTCGACCTATCAGCGGGGCCGCACTCTGGCGAGCTATGCCATAGACATCGCCGATTTCGCCGACGCATTGGCGATCGGGCAATTTGCCGTGGCCGGCGTTTCAGGCGGCGGTCCTTACGCGGCGGCCTGCGCCGCTTTGCTTCCCGACCGCGTATCGGCGCTTGGCCTCGTCAGCCCGGTCGGCCCGATGGCCGGCGCGGAGAAGCCGCCTTCGATCGGCAAGGGGCATTATTTCGCATTCCGGATCACGCCCCGCATGCCGCCGCTGCTCGCCGCCGTCTTCACTTTCGGGCGCTATGCGTTCCTTTACGCGCCAAACGCGATTTACGGCTTCCTATTGGGCCGGGCATCACCTTCCGACTGGAAAATTCTCTCGCGCGGCGAGGTCCGCCGCAACCTGCTGCAAGGGGTGGCGGAAGGCTGCCGGCCCGGCATTGGCGCCGGAATGCAGGAAATGCGCATTTTCTCGCGCCCGTGGAATGTGCCGCTCCAGGGGATCACGGCTCCGGCGTTTCTGTGGCAGGGCATGGCCGACCGCAACGTCTCGATCGCAGCCGCGCTCTGCCTTGCCGAGCTTGTGCCGCATTGCCGGACCCGGCGCATCGAGAATGCAGGGCATTATTGGATTTTCGACAATATGGCCGAGGTGCTGCAAACCCTGGCGGGAGCCGCCGGCGGAGGCGCCGTCTCGACTGGCTCCTCATCCGCGCAATTCACCGCATAGACATCGAGGCTTCCCTGGCCGCCAGCGAAGGATTGCGCACGGCCGCGCGGCGATCCTCTGTCTCGTCCATAGGCAAGCCGAGTATCCGGCCGATCTCGGCGAGCAGGTCGCGCTTCTCGATCGGCTTGGGGATGTAGCCGTTCATGCCTTCCGCGACATAGCGCTCCCGGTCCCCGCTCATCGCGTCCGCGGTAAAGGCAATGACGGGTACGTCGCGCCAGTCCTCGCGGCCTCCACGTATCTGCCTCAGCGCCTCAAGGCCATCCATCACGGGCATATGGATATCCATCAGGACGAGATCGAATTGCTCCTGGGCGAGGCAGTCCAGCGCCTGCTGGCCGTTCACCGCCTCGGATACGATGAAACCCTCCGGTTCCAGATAGAGCCGTCCGACGCGGCGGTTGAGCGGATGGTCGTCGACCAGCAGAATGCGCTTTCTCGGCGAGAGCGCAAACCGGGCCGCTCCCTTGTCGCGCGCTTCGTCCTTGGCAATGGCGGTGGGCGCAGTCCGGTCCCGCACGGTGTCGGCGACAATGGTGAGCGTGAGAACCGACCCTTTGCCGGGTTCGCTCGTCACCTTCAGATCGCCTCCCATCAGCCTGGCGAGTTTCTGCGTCAGGACGACGCCGAGCCCCGTCCCGCCGAAGCGCCGCGAGAACGCGCTTTCCTTGTGCATGAACGGCACGAAGAGCTTATCGACCTTGTCGGGGCTCATCCCCATGCCGGTGTCGGAAACCTCGATGCGCACGCCGACGCCGTCTGCGTGGTCATAGCGCGATGCGCTGATCGCGACGCCGCCGCGTTCGGTGAATTTGACCGCATTGCCGAGAAGATTGGACACGCACTGTCCCAAACGGACCGGATCGAACCGGAGATGACGCGGCAGGTCTTCAGCTATATCCAAACCGAACGTGAGGAATTTTTCCTCGGCCAGTGGGCGCCATCGCCGAAGTTGCTGGGCAAGAAGATGCTCAAGATCCTCATCCGCAGGCGCGAGCGTCATCTGACCGGCCTCGATCTTGGCCAGATCGATCACGTCGTCAAACAGCGTCTTCAGCGACCTGGCTGCCGTGACGATGGTCTGACCGTGCTCGCATTGCTCCTCGTCGGTGAGGCCGCCGCGTTCCACTTCCTGAGCCATGCCCAGAATGCCGTTGAGCGGCGTGCGGATCTCATGGCTCAGATTGGCAAGGAACGTCGAATTCGCGCGCTGCACGCTTTCAGTGCGATACCGGGCTCCCTCCAGCTCCTTGGACATTTGCCGCTGCGCGGTCACATCCACGTAGATGGCAACGTAGCGGTTCCCGCTCATCGGCCGGTAGACAATGTTGAATATCCGGCCGTCCCCGGTCGTGACGTCGGCCGGTTTTCCCGAGGTGAGCAACGCCTCGCGCATATCGGTTATCTGCCAGCACTCCTCCTCGGAGGCAGCCGGCCAGGTCGTGCGCACGGATTCGAATGTCGCTTCGCGATAGGAAAGGCCGCGCTCGACGCCGTGATAATAGGCCGGGAAGGCCTCAAGCGCGGCCCGGTTGACGTGGAGGGGGAGAAATTCGGCGTTGAGGATGGCGAAACCGTTCGGTAGACAGTCGATAGCCTCCTGAAGGAAGGCAATCTCATTGTATCCGGGCAGTTCGTCTTCGGTCATTGGGTCCGGCCCGTCGCCATTGAATAGGCTAGTGTCGGGCACAAGCCCCTAAGATTCCGTTAGGCGACGGAAGGGACCTCAAATCCGGGGCGCGGATTGGCTTTGGCGGCGCCTGTCGGACGCTCCGGGTGCAACGGGCGTGATATTTTTGCAAATGCAGCCGGACAAACGCATTGCCTGGTTACCAGTCCTTGTGTCTGCGTAATCCCGGCTATTGCATTCGATGTGATTCTTTTTGAAAGTGCCGGGCCATTGTGTCTTCGGGTCGAGAGTTGACGTTGATTGTGAAAAGCGATTTCGCGGCGCCGCCTGGTTCGTTCCCATCCGGAATTTCCCTTAGTTTTGGCCGCTTTTCCACCGCTTTTCATGCTGCGAGGGGATCGCGCCTCATAAACGCCTATTTGGCCGTAGAACGTTGGCAATCAGTCCCCGTCCGTGCCATTCTGCGTCAACGAATTTTGCTCGTGGGGGAGCATAGATTGTGGCAAATCCCAATGATCTGGAGAAACTTTGCCAAGGCGCCAAGGTCTGGAACGCTTGGCGTAGAGTCCAATCCGGACGTCGTTCCAAATCTTACGGACGCCGATCTGACGCTCAGCCAGCGCCAATTTGGACCGTCAAGCGGCGGCCCTATCAATCTGCGCGGTGCCAATCTCGAGGGAGCAACGCTCCGCTACGCCACCTTGAGCGGAGCCGATCTTGAAGACGCCATTCTTGCGGGCGCCGATCTGGTTCATGCGCGTCTCGATGGAGCCAATCTGACCGGCGCCGACCTGACGGACGCGGTTTGCGACAATGCGGATCTGGCGGATGCAAAGCTCGACGACGCGGTGCTCACCGGCACGAGCTTTGCCAATGCCCGCAATCTGACCGAGGACCAGATCGCCTTCGCGCATGGGGATGCGAGCACGTTGCTCCCCGCCGCGATCATGGCGCCGTCCGCTTGGTTCCCAATCGCGGAAGACAGCATCTATCCGGAATATCCAGAATATCCCGTGCCGGCACAGCTGGTCGATGAAGACCTGTATGAGGTGCTGGGCGTCACGCAGACGGCGACGCCGGAGGTTATCCGCGCCGCATTCCGCAATCTGGTGAAGAAATTTCACCCGGACGTAAACCCCGGTGATGACGAGGCACAGGAGACATTCAAAAAGGTCTCGACCGCGTACCGCATTCTAAGCGATGCCGAAAAGCGCGTCCGCTACGACAAGGGCGAGATCGGCAGCGATGGCGAAATCAATCCCGAGTTCGAGGCAAAACGGCAGTTCCGCCGCCATGCATTCCGGTTTTATACCGCCGCCGCCATGTCCTTGCTGCTCGCCGGTGGCGTGCTGGGCGCGGTCTGGCACGCCGTTCTGACCGATGACGGCATCGGGCGGGGCCGTGTCGAGATCGCCGTGGCAACGCCGCCGAAAAGCAGTGAGAGGCTGGACGCAGCCCAATCGGACTTGAAAGTCGATTTCAGAAGACAGCCGGAAATGGGGATCGCAGAGAGCGCCGAGGACGCGGGCGAGGCCAAGACGGAAATCCTGGCCCAGCCTCCAGGCCTCGACGTGCCGAAGGCCGCGGCTGATCAGCCGGCGGCGACGCAAGACGCGGGCGGCACTGCGAAAGATGAGCAGGCTAAGAGCGAAGGCGCCGGGAATAACCTGCCCGAAAGCCGCGTGACGGCAGAGCCGCCAGAGAGTTCAGACGCAAATGCCGCGCCAAATACGATGCCCGTTCCGGCTGAACCGCCTGCCCAACAACTCGCGGCGGTGGCGCCGCAGGTAACGGAGTTCGAGCGATATAACAGCGGCGCTTCCAAGGCCGTCCCGCCCGCCTCCGCCGCGGACGCGAAAGACACCGAGGTGCAAAGCGCCCCGCCTCCCGCAGCGTCTCCACCACCGGGGACGGAGGATCCACCGGCCGCGGCCCAATCCGCGCCACCTCACGAGGCAAAGGTCACAACGCGCCCTCTTTTCGAAGAACATAAAGAGGAGCCGGCTCGTCCAGCGCAAGCTGACGCGGCCCGTGGAGACACGCCCACATCGCAAGCACTCCAGCACCGGCGCCAGGCGTTGCGAGCGTCCCATATGCGGAGCGGACACAGCCATCGCGCAACGAAGCTCACATGCGCAAGGCGGAAGGATGGAAAGGCGCACGTGACGCTATCTCGGCGCTGTTTCGCGAACGCGCGGTCAAGCAAACAATGGCGCCGGACCAGCTACAAGCCACAGCAAGCGTGGACCCGCTCGCATCGCGCGAAGATGCGCGAGAGGAAGTCTGGGACCTCTATACGCACTCAATACCGGACGCAGGAGCTGCGCCAGCCGCTGGATGGCCGGGTTTCGCCGCAGAAGGCCAGAGAAGCAGGCCTCGGCTCAAGGTGCAGCCCGCAGCTCGCGACGTCATCACGAAAATGCCGGTCCGAGAAAGCCAAAGCCGTCCGGCGGAGGCAAACCGCAAGCAAGCCGTTTCCGACATTCTTGCCGGGGGGCTTTGAACGTATGCGCGATGTGCGAGCCGACGATTGGTTTTTCTGGCAGTTGTAGTATTGGGGCCGCCGCCGCGCTGTCGCTATTCACTTGATCCGACCGCGGATTTACGTGCGATTTTGGCTTACGGTATTGCCCGGAGATGCCAAGGCATTGCGGCAACAAATCAGAATGGCTAAATCTGCGCGTGGGTCAGAGCTACGGCCCGACCATTCGCCTGGGGTGATGACACCGAAGAAGCCCCAGCACAGCGCCGCTGCTACCCGCGCCATCGCTTCGCTCGGCTGCGGACTATAGCGGCATCCGTATCGTTGCCTTCAGCCCGCCGAGCCGGCTCTCGCCGAGGTGTATCTCGCCGCCATGGGCGCGGATGATGTCGCGCGCGATCGCCAGTCCAAGGCCGGTGCTCTTCACATTCTGATTGCGGGCATTGTCCAGGCTGTAGAACGGGCGGAATACGGCCTCGCGCAAATGCTGGGGGATGCCCGGACCGTTATCCTCCACCGTGATCACCAGATTATGCCGCGACATCACCGCCGTGATCGAGACTTCGCTGCCGAAGCGCGTCGAATTGCTGACCAGATTCATCACGGCGCGCTTGAAGGCGTTCCGGCGAATGGTGGCCAAGAACTGATGATCCGGCGCATTCAGGACGACGCGCTTGCCGGGAGCGCCGCTGAACGCCGTATGGATCTCCTTCAGCAGCGCGAAAACGTCGGCCTGCACCGCCTCTTCACCGCTGCCGCCCTTCGAAAAGGCGAGATAATCCTCCAGCATGTGCTGCATTTCATCGACATCGGACACGAGTTCGGCCACCTCCGGGGAGTTGCCGAGCATCGCAAGCTGCAGCCGGAACCGCGTCAGGACGGTCCGCAAATCATGGCTGACGCCGGCGAGCATCGTGGTGCGCTGCACGACATGCCGCTCGATGCGGTCGCGCATTTCCATGAATGCCAGAGCCGCCTGCCGCACCTCGCGCGCGCCGCGCACGCGGAAATTGGCCGGCACCGGCTGCCCGCGTCCGAAACATTCGGCGGCCTGTGCCAGCGCGAGAATCGGCCTGATCTGGTTGCGCAGGAAAAGCACGGCCACTGTCACCAGGATGATCGACGTCGTCAGCATCCAGAGCAGGAAAATATGGGTGTTGGAGGCGTAGGTCTGGCTGCGGCGCACCAGCACCTTCATGATCGCGCCGCCGAGGTCGATGCGGATATCCACATGGTTGGAAGCGCCGACCGTGTCGATCCAGAACGGCCGGTCGATGCGGTCGCGGATCGTCTTGGAAAGGGTCCGGTCGAGAAAGCGGAAGAACGGCTTCGACCCGGGCGGAGGCAATTCACCGCCCGGCACGAACTGCACGACCAGGCCAAGCTCGTCCCGCGCCATATCGGTCAGCTTCACCGTGCCGTTCGGATGCGGATAGGCTTCATACATGGAGATCAGCATGGAGATGTCCTGCACGGTGGCCGACGTAAGCCGCCGCGTCACATATTCCCAATGCCGCTCCATGAAGACGAACACCAGCACCGACTGCAGGAGCACGATCGGCGCGATGATGATGATCAGCGCCCGCGCATAGAGGCCCTTGGGCAGCAGGAAACCGGTATAGCCGCCGAGCTTTCTGAGCCATTGCCGCGCCTTGTGGCCGAGGCCTAGCGGTACAATCGGATCATGTTGGGTGATCGAGGCCATCAATCGACATAGAAAATATAGCCGCGCCCCCGCACCGTTTGCAGATAAGCGGGATTGGCGGGATCGGCTTCGATTTTCCGGCGCAGACGGTTGATCTGCACATCCACGGCGCGTTCGCTGTCATGGCCCGAGAGATTGGCCAGGTCCTCCCTGTCTACAGGCACGCCGGGGCGCAGCGCGAAATGGCGCAGGAGATTACGCTCGATTTCCGTCAGCTTGATCGCCTCGCCGTCGGCGCGCAATTCGCCGCGCACGGGATGAAAGCTGAATTTGCCGAAATTGATCTCCTGCGGGCCCGCCGCCACCTGCACACGGCGATTGAGGATGTTCTTCATCCGCAGCAGCAACTCGCGCGGATCGAAGGGTTTGGGCATGTAATCGTCCGCGCCGATTTCGAGACCGGCGATGCGGTCGTCCGCCTCGGTGCGCGCCGTCAGCATCAGGATCGGAATTTGCGAATGGGTACGCAGATCCTGCGCCAGCGACAGCCCTGTCTCGCCCGGCATCATGATGTCGAGGATCATCAGATCGAAGGCGAGCCCCCGCATGCTGGCGCGCGCGGCGGCGGCGTCCTCGGCGGTGGAGACGCGGTAGCCGTTCTCCTGGAGAAAACGCGCCAGCAGATCGCGGATGCGCTTATCGTCGTCCACGACAAGGATATGCGGCGCATCGTCCGGAACGGCGGGCGCGGCGCCCACACTCTGCATTTGTTCGCTCATTCGCCCCTCATTCGGCCATGACCGCTTCAATACTCAATCAATCATCGCCTCGCATCTTTTTGTTATCGCGCGGCTTTACGGGAAACCGGCTTCCACTTTTTCCGATTGCGCTCCGCGCGGCACCCTTGGCGCCGGACGGCAAACCCTGCTTCATCGCCGGGAGCCGGCCGTTGCCTGCCATCATGCCGGCCAGGAAGCGCGCGACCGCGGCGCGTCCCTCCGCATCGAGCGGCCCCAAGGTTTCGCCGATCTTCAAAAGCTGCGGCGCGGCCAGGCGATCGGCCAGCGCTCCGCCCTGTTCAGTCACATAAAGCAGCCGCTCACGCCGGTCGGCCTTCCCCGAACGCTGCGCGACATAACCTTCTTTTATCAGTTCGCGCAGCACTCTTGCCAGACTTTGCTTCGTGATCTGCAGGATTTCCAGGAGATCGGCCACCCGCATTCCGGGATAGCGGTGGACAAAATGCAGCACGCGATGATGCGCGCGCCCGAAGCCGATCTCATTGAGGATGCGGTCCGGATCGCCGGTGAAATCGCGATAGGCGAAGAATAGCGCCTCGATATACCAATATGGATCCTCGGGCGCGGCGGATTCGGGGCGTCCTGGCGCACAGGCGTCATGGTCGGGCCGGTCATTGCGAGCGGGCCGGCGAGCCGCAGGAATTATGTCAGCCATGTTGACATATTTGCGCTTGTTTGTTAGGCGGAGCAAGATTAACCTCGCACCATCGACGACTTTTCCGGAAAACCGCTTCGAGGCTGGACATCATCCCGAAAAATTGACGTTCCCGGTTTTCGCGAAAATGATGCACAAACAAAAAGCTCAAGCGGGATATTAATGTGATTGGCCCGCCCGGTACCCGCCGGATTAGCGTCATGACATATGCCCGCCGCTGGAGGAAATTATGACGGCAGAACCCTTCGACCAACGTGACGGCTTCATCTGGTTCAACGGCGAAATGGTCGCCTGGCGCGAAGCCAAGGTTCACGTGCTGACGCATGGCTTGCATTATGCGAGCGCGGTATTCGAAGGCGAGCGCGTCTATGGCGGCGAGATCTTCAAGCTCACCGAGCACACCGAAAGACTGCATAATTCGGGGAAAATTCTCGGTTTCGACATCCCCTTCAGCGTCGCCGAGATCGATCAGGCGTGCCGCGACGCGGTGCGGGCCAACGGCATCGTTGACGGCTATGTCCGCCCGATCGCCTGGCGCGGCTCCGAGCAGATGGGCGTGTCGGCGCAGAACAACCGCATCAATCTTGCCGTCGCCTCCTGGTATTGGGGCACTTATTTCGACAAGGAGCAGCGGCTGAAGGGCATTCGCCTGTGCATGGCCGAATATTGCCGCCCTGATCCGCGCACCGCGCCGTCCAAATCGAAGGCGACCGGGCTCTATATGATCTGCACCATCGAGAAACACCGCGCCGAGCGCATGGGTTATGCGGACGCACTGATGCTCGACTGGCGCGGCCGGATCGCGGAATCCACCGGCGCCAACATCTTCTTCGTCAAAGGGAATGAGCTGCACACGCCGACGCCGGACTGCTTCCTGGACGGCATCACCCGGCGCACCGTGATCGGCCTCGCCAAGCGGCGCGGCTTGAATATCGTCGAGCGGCCGATCATGCCGGAGGAAATGGCGGGTTTCGAACAGTGCTTCCTCACCGGCAGCGCCGCCGAGGTCACGCCCATCTCGGAAATCGGCGATTACCGTTTCACCGTCGGCGAGATCACCACGACCCTGATGGACGACTACACCGCCGAAGTGCAGCCCGCGCCACGGAAGGTCGCCGCCGCCGGCTAAGTGGCGGTCGGCGCGGCCAGCGTCACCAGGGCGATTTCCGGCGGCACCATGAAGCGGACCGGCAGCCCGCTCAAGCCTAGTCCCGACGAGACGAGCAGGTGCCGCCCGCCTTCCACGACGTGGCCATAGGCGAAGCGCTCGCCATATTTCGAGGGGACGACGGGGCGGCCGATGAAGGGCAGCAGCACTTGCCCGCCATGCGTATGTCCCGACAGGGTCAGGGTGATGCGCGGCGGGACCTTCACGAAAATGTCCGGCTCATGCGCGAGGAGAATGACGGGATCGTCGTCGCCCATCGTCTTGGCGACCGTGCCGCTCAGATCGTCGACCCCGATAAAGCGGCCCTGCACCCGCTTTGCCAGCTGATCGCCAAGCCCGGCCAGCCAGAAGCTCCGCCCTCCTGCCCGCAATTTGAAGGCATCATTTTCCAGCACGCGGATGCCGACCTTTTCGAGGCCCAGGCGTACCCCTCGCGGATCGACCCACCAATCGTGGTTTCCGAGCACCGCGTGGACGCCGTATGGCGCGCGCAGCGGACGCAGGGCATCCGTCCAATCGGCGATGCTTACCGTCCCGGTACGATATCGCGCCATCCCGGCGACATAATCGCCCAGCAGGACGATCAGGTCGGGCTGCAATTCATTGGCTGCCTCGACGATCCGCTCGATGCGCCGCACCGGCATCCAAGGCTCCATCGCGTGCAGATCGGTCAGCACGGCGACGCGCAAAGGCGGCATCGAGGCCGGCCAACCCGGATGCGCGACCTGCCAGGGAACGATGCTGAGCCGGAAGCCGGGCTCGATAACGATTCCGTAACTGGCCGCCGCCGCGCCGGAAGCGAGCAGCGCGCCTCCACTCAGGAGAAACTTTCGCCGTGTGATCATGCCCATCCGATCGCCCATAGCCCAGTAGCGGCTTAAATCTGGACGCAGCCGCCGAATTGCAAGTTGCCGTATGTTCATTGCAGAAGCGATAAGCGTTGCTGAGCCGTGGGTTGGAATGCAAACCGGCATACGCTAAGCTTGCCGCAAAACCGTGAGGTGAGGCGCTCATTGCTTGGATTTAGATTTTCGAACGGCGCTACGGGGCTCATCGGCTTGATGCGCTTGTTGATGTTGCTGCTCGTCGTCCTGTGTGTAGGGATGCAGGGTGCCGAGGCGGCGAAGAAAAAGAAAAAGCGGGCCGGGAAAGCGCGGCCCGTGGCGGCTAAGGTGTTTTCGCCGGTCGCCAGGGACATTTTTGGAAGCCAGAAGCTGGCGTCGCCGCTGGCGGCCCGCTCGATCGGCTCCTATGCGCGAGGCTGCTTGGCCGGCGGCAAGGCTTTGCCGATCGACGGTCCAGCCTGGCAGGCAATGCGGCTGTCGCGCAACCGCAATTGGGGACATCCGGCGCTGGTCGCCTATCTGGAGCGCCTCGCTCAGGACGCCAAGGCGCAAGAGGGCTGGCCCGGCCTGCTGGTCGGCGATCTGGCTCAGCCTATGGGCGGGCCGATGCTCACGGGCCATGCCAGCCATCAGATCGGGCTCGATGCCGACATCTGGCTGAACCCGATGCCTGCCAACACGCTCAGCCCCGAAGAGCGCGAAACGCGTTCGGCGGTGTCGATGCTGGCTGAGGATGGTGTTTCGGTCGACCCCAAGATCTGGACAGCCTGATCATGCCAAGCTCATCAAGCGAGCGGCCTCCTACCCCGAGGTCGCCCGGATTTTCGTCCATCCGGCGATCAAGAAAGCGATCTGCCAGTGGGCGGGAACGGACAAAGGGCCGTGGCTGTCGAAAGTGCGGCCCTGGTGGGGACACAACTACCATTTCCACGTTCGCCTCTCCTGCCCGGCGGGAACGCAAGGCTGTGTGGCGCAGCCTCTTGCGACGAATAATGGCGATGGCTGCGGCAAGGAAGTGGACAGCTGGCTCAAGCGAATGCGCAAACCCGTCGCGGCGCCGGCGACGCCGCCGAAACCTGCTAAGCCCGCCAAGGCAAAACGGGCGCTCACCCTTGCCGATCTTCCGCCCGATTGCGCGAAACTGGTCGGGGTGCCGCGGCAGAGCCCCATAGGCGCAGTGCCTACGGCCGCCGTTCCCATGCCGGAGCGCAAGCCGCAGCCGAACAAGAAGGCCGCCGAAACGCAGAAATGAGTGTTCGCGGCCTATTTCAAGGCGCGCTTGCGGCCGGTCTGCAGTGCCGTCAGGCGACCCGAGTGGCAGCCACGGTAAGCTTGATCGAGCCGAAGAACGTCCTTGAGCCCCCGTATCTCGGCTCGTTTGTCGAGAGTTTCCGCTCAGGCTTGCTTGTTCAGCACTCGTCCGGCGACCGCGTCGAGCTTGGCCATCAGCGCCGGATCGCGGGCCTCGGGCGACGTGATGATCGCATATTCCAGTGCCCTGTCCGAGCCGATCGGGCATGGCTCGTGCTCGCGCGGGAAATCGCTGGCGAGACGGGCGATGAGTCGGCCGGCTTTTTCCGAATTCTGCCCCATGACGCGCAGGATATCGGTGATGTCCACGTCCTTGTGGTCGTCGTGCCAGCAGTCGAAATCGGTGACCATGGCGACGGTCGCGTAGCAGATTTCCGCCTCGCGGGCGAGCTTGGCCTCGGGCATGTTGGTCATGCCGATCACGTCGCAGCCCCATTGCCGGTAGAGGAAGGATTCCGCGCGCGTCGAGAATTGCGGCCCCTCCATCACCAGATAGGTGCCGCCGCGGCGATGCGCGATGCCTTCCGCCTTGGCCGCCGCATCGAGCTTGTCGACAAGGCCGGGGCTTACAGGGTCCGCCATCGCGACATGGGCGACGCATCCGGGGCCAAAGAAGCTTTTCTCGCGCGCAAAAGTCCGGTCGATGAATTGATCGACGAGCACGAAGCTGCCCGGCGGCAGCTCCTCGCGAAAGGAACCGCAGGCCGAGACCGAGACAAGGTCGGTGACGCCGGCGCGCTTCATCGCGTCG
The DNA here is from genome assembly GCA_963842775.1 of uncultured Alphaproteobacteria bacterium. GTDB lineage: Bacteria > Pseudomonadota > Alphaproteobacteria > Rhizobiales > Rhodomicrobiaceae > R-RK-3. Next base: position 38,828 of record CAWJHQ010000011.1, read on the forward strand.
ATATTGGCGCGGTAATTGATGGCGGAGGGGGGCCGCTTATGACCTTGCCCATGGCGCGGCAGGAACACGATGGGCATGCCGCCGATGTCGCCATAGAACAGGTCGCTCGACGGCTCGCCCCAGGGCGTCGCCATCGGAGCCTGACGCCTGTTTTCCAGCCCCGGCAGCTCGTAGAGACCCGAGCCGCCGATTATTCCCAGAACCGCCTTCGTCATCGCCTATCCCGCGCTCTTGCCACCGGGCGCGAGAACGCCCCAACGGCCTAATTGACTTCGATGTAGAATACTGAGGACACCCAGCTCTGTAATTCTTCTTTTGACGGCGCGTCGCCTTTATCCGGCTTGTGCAGCAGCCAGAGCGGGCCGAAATCGCCGATGCCGACTTTCACGCCGTTCACCAGCAGCGCCAATATCCAATTGCGGTTCTTCACGTCCTCCGGCGACAGCTCGACCGCGGTGCCGTCGAGGGCCACGAGTTTGACGCCGCCGCCATTCGCGCCGGCCGATTTCAGAACATCGGCGAGCAGGGGACCGCCGAACGTCGTCTCCGCGCCGGTGGCCGTGACGCGCAGCTCATGCACCGGCAAGGCGGAGAGCATGTCCGCATCGAAGGTCATCGCCTTGTCGAAGCTGATCTTGTGATGGTTGAGCAGATTGTCGCGCTCGGGCGCCATCGCGCCGCGATTCCAGTTTTCGACCTTGCCGGCCACGGTTAGCACCACGCTGCCCTTGGCCGCCGGCACTTCCGATGCGGCGCTAGCACCTGCGAATGCGGCCGTTGTGGCGGCTGTCGCTGCCCAAATCACCATACGAAACGAAAAACTCATGCGTCCCTCCCAATGCCCCCGGCGATGTTGCAAAACTGAGCGCCCCGCGCAATAAAAAAGCCCTGCGGCTACAGGGCTTTTTCCGTTCTCGTAACCTCTATGCCGCTCGCCGTGACTGGAGCGGCGCTGGCTCAATGGAATTGCTCCGCCGCGCTATCTATCTGCCTTAAAGCTCGATTTTGGCGGAAACCGGTGCCGATCCCGCCCTCACTTTGCTGGAAAATGCTCTAATGCTCGACATTGCGCCATAGGGCGCGCTTCGAGAGATAGAGCAGTGCGGCCAGAATGGCCAGATAGATCAGCACCTTCAGCCCCATCCGCTTGCGTTCTTCCAGCTTCGGTTCCGCGGTCCACATCAGGAACGCCGAGACATCGCGCGAATAATTGTCGACCGTAGCCGGAATGCCGTCCGGGTAGGTGACCACCCCATCGGACAATGGCGCGGGCATCGCGATCTGATGTCCCGGAAAAGCGGCGTTGTAATACATGCCCTCAGCCATAGTCATACCGGCGGGCGGCTCACCATAGCTGGTCAGCAGCGCATGGAGATAGTCGGGGCCCTGCTCCTGGTAGTTGGTCGTGACGTCGCTGATCCAATTGAGCGGCTCCAAATACCAGGGACCGGCGCGCTCGATCCCCCTCGCTTTGGCCATTACCGAAAGATCGGGCGGCACCGCGCCGCCATTCGCCGCGGCCGCCGCCTTGGGGTTAGGATAAGGCGACACGAAGCGGTCAGCCGGCTTGCCCGGGCGCGTAAACATCTCGCCATCGTCATTCGGCCCGTCCTGAACCTGAGCCTCGGCGGCCATGGTCTCCACATTGCCTTCGGCGTATTCGGGCCCGCCCGGCTCGGACAGATTGCGATAATGCAAAAGCCTCAAGCCATGACAGGCGGCGCAGACATTCTTGTAGACCTCAAAGCCGCGGCGCAGTTGCTCATTGTCATAGTGACCGGTCATGCCGCCGAACGTCCATTCCTGGCGGGCAATCTCCGGCGGATGCTCGTCCGCTGCGAAGGCTGGGCTCACCGCAGCCATCACTGCGCCTGCCAGCACCACCATCAGCAATTTGGGGAATTCGCGCCGTATCGAGTGTGTCATTGTCCAGCCCTCTAGCGCTTTTCCGCCGCCGCGACTGCCGCATTCGGCACCTGTCCGCCGCCGCGGCCGCTTTCGCCAAGCACGGATTCCATGATGCTCCGGGGTCTCGGCTTGGGCGTCTCGATGATGCCGACGATGGGCATGACGATCAGGAAGTGAATGAAATAATAGGCGGTGAAAATCCGGCCCGCATAGAGGTAGCCCCCCTCCGGCGGCTTGGAGCCGAGATAGCCGAGCGCCAGGCAGGTGATGACAAGCAGCCAGAAGAACCAGCGATAGAGCGGACGGTAGCGGGTCGAGCGGACCCGGGACGTGTCGAGCCAGGGCACGATGAACAGCACCGCGATCGACCCGAACATCGCGATGACGCCGCCCAGCTTGGAGGGGATGGCGCGCAGAATAGCGTAGAAGGGCAGGAAATACCATTCCGGCACGATATGCGGCGGCGTCACCAGCGGATTGGCTTCTACGTAATTATCCGCATGCCCCAGATAGTTGGGCATATAGAAGGTGAAATAGGCGAACAGCAGCGCGAACACCACCACGGCGAACCCGTCCTTGGTGGTGTAATAGGGATGGAAGGGTACGGTTTCGCGCTTCGGATCGCGCAAGTCCACGCCCGTCGGGTTGTTGTTTCCAGGAACATGCAACGCCCAGATATGCAGGGCGACCAGGCCCGCAATCACGAAGGGCAGCAGATAATGCAGGCTGAACAGCCGGTTGAGCGTGGCGTCATTCACCGAGAAGCCGCCCCAGATCCATTGCACCAGCGTGGTGCCCAATCCGGTGATGATCGAGTCGAGCGATGAAAACAGGTTGGTGATCACGGTCACCGCCCAGAAGCTCATCTGGCCCCATACCAGCGAATAACCCATGAAGGCCGTCGCCATCATCGCCAGGAAGATGAGCACGCCGATGATCCAAAGCACCTCGCGCGGCGCCTTGTAGGACCCGTAATAAAGTCCCCGGAAAATATGGAGGTACACCGCGAGGAAGAACATTGACCCGCCGACCGCGTGCGTATAGCGCATCAGCCAGCCGTAATTCACGTCGCGCATCAGATGCTCGATGCAATCGAACGCAACCGAAGTGTCCGCCGCGTAATGCATCGCCAGCACGATGCCGGTGACGATCTGCACGCCGAGGCAGAAAGCGGAGAATCCCCCCAAAGGTCCACATATAGTTGAGATTGCGTGGCGTGGGGAAATCCAGAACGGTGTCATAGGTCATTCGGATAATCGGCAGCCGGCTGTCCATCCATCTGGTAAAGCCGGTTGTCGGCACGTAATTCGATTGATGTTCCATGGGACTGCCTTTGCGGGCCCTAGCCTATTTTGATTTTTGTGTCGGATTCGAAGGCATAGGGCGGAATGTCGAGATTGCGCGGCGCGGGGCCTTTACGGATGCGGCCGGCGGTGTCGTAATGCGAGCCGTGGCACGGGCAGAACCAGCCGCCGAATTCGCCCCGGTTGTCGCCCAGCCGCTGGCCTTTCGGGATGCAGCCAAGGTGGGTGCAGATGCCGATGGCGATCAGCCACTGTTCATGGCCGCTCTTGGTGCGCGCTGCATCGGTCGCCGGAACTTCCGGACTGCCCAACACTCGCGCTTCCGGGTCCTTCAGATCGGCAATCGGCGTGTCCTGCGCTGCTTTAACTTCCTCGGGCGTGCGGTTGCGCACGAAAATCGGTTTGCCGCGCCACATGATGGTGACGGCCTGGCCCGGCTGTATCGGCGCAAGATCCAATTCGACGCTCGCCAGCGACAGCGCCGAAGCGTCCGGGTTCATCTGATCGACCAGCGGCCACAGCGCCGCCGCAGCGCCCACGCCGGCAAATGCCGTGGCTGCGATATGAATGAAGTCGCGCCTAGTGACAGGCTCATCCACCGTCGTCGCCATGATTGCTCAATCCTTTTCTTGCCCTTTTCGCCGCCCAACAGGCGTGAGGTTCCATAACCCGAGCGGCAGGCCGTATCGCACGCCGTGCATGTGCATTATGCAGGCGGTTTCTAAAGTCGCCTTATTGCATTGTCTATAGTTACCTGTCCAGTTAGCGGAGGGGACAAATCGGCGCAATCCCGTGGCAATTCCGTCGCACCCGTCTATGAAGAGGTGAGCTTCGTGCGCGTGGCGCTCTATCAGCCCGACATTCCGCAGAATACCGGGACGATTTTACGCATGGCGGCTTGCGTGAACGTTACGGTCGACGTGATCGGCCCGGCGGGCTTCGACATGTCGGAGCGTGCCTTGCGGCGCGCCGGACTGGACTATCTGGATCAGGTGGAGATCGAGCGGCATGTGTCCTTCGCCGAATTCGACGGCAGCCGCCGGGCGTTGGGTGCCCGGCTCCTGTTGCTGACGACCGCCGGTGCGCTCGCTTCCTATACGGATTTCTCGCTATGTCGATGGCGACATTCTCCTGGCGGGAAGGGAGAGTGCCGGCGTGCCTGCCGAAGTGCACGAAGCCGCCGATGCCCGTCTCAAGGTTCCAATGAGCACTGGATTACGCTCGCTGAATGTTGCGGTGGCCCTGGCCATGGTGCTAGGGGAGGCTCTCAGGCAGACGGGGCATTTCGACATGCTCGTCGCACCTCCAAGCGGGACACCGCAAGCATGATCGCAAGATCCACCGAGAACGCCTCCGCGAATCCGTGCCACGCGCCGGAACTGGAACGCGAAAAGGCCAAGGCTCGTGTCTGGTTCTCGGCGCTGCGCAACGACATTTGCGCCGAACTCGAACGGCTTGAGGATGAAGCCGGCACCGGTCCGATGGCCGATGCCCGGCCCGGCCGGTTCGAGCGCACGCCGTGGCAGCGCACGGGCGACGATGGCGGCGAAGGCGGTGGCGGCGTCATGGCGATGCTGCATGGACGGCTTTTCGAGAAGGCCGGCGTGCATGTCTCGACCGTATACGGCGAGTTCTCGCCCGAATTCCGCGCTCAGATCCCCGGCGCCGAGGCCGATCCGCGCTTCTGGGCCTCCGGCATTTCGCTGATCGCCCATCCGCGCAATCCGCATGTCCCCGCCGTACATATGAACACCCGGTTCGTCATCACGACGAAATCCTGGTTTGGCGGCGGCGCCGATCTGACGCCGGTCCTCGATCGCGCGGCGCACGCAGGACGATCCGGATACGGTCAGCTTCCACGCGGCGATGCAGGCCGCATGCGACAAGCATCCCGTCGCCGACTATCCGCGCTACAAGAGCTGGTGCGACGATTATTTCTTCCTGCCGCATCGCAGGGAGAAGCGCGGCATCGGCGGGATCTTCTACGATCACCACAATTCCGGCGATTGGGCCGCCGACTTCGCCTTTACCCAGGATGTCGGGCGCGCGTTTCTGAGCGTCTACCCGCAGATCGTCCGCCGCAATATGGCCAAGGGCTGGACCGAGGCGGAACGCGAGGAGCAACTCGTCCGGCGCGGGCGCTATGTGGAATTCAACCTGCTCTATGACCGGGGCACGATCTTCGGCCTGAAGACCGGCGGGAATGTCGCCAGCATCCTGTCGTCCATGCCGCCCGTGGTGAAGTGGCCTTAGAGTTCTTCAATTGGTGTCGATAAAGTATCATGATCCAAAAATTTACGTCGAGAGCTCTATTAATACTTGCCTCTGCGTTATTTTTATTGGTAGTTATTTATGTGCTAATCTTCCTTGGAACTGATAAAACAGAAACGTGGGCGATCGTTGCCGCAGTTCTTGCTGTCCTGGCGTCTGTAGTTTCTGCATGGTCTTCGCAAAAACTTATGGAATTACAGCATAAGTCTTTGCAGCCGTTTCCACTGCCAAGGTTTGATTTGAATAGCCGTCCTGGCCTGATGCTATTGAAGATTGAAAACCATGGAACCAATCCCGCTTACAATGTAGTGGTTGACTGGAACGATACTCCAAAAAAAACTCAATGGAGAACTTATCGCGTTCAGTGCCATTCCAATTCTTATAAAAGGCGATCATGTTTCAATAAATGTTGGCCCCTCGCAGCAACTATTTCATTCGAATGCATTGCTGACTTTCAGAGGATTTATTGAATTTGAAGATGCAAAGGGCAAAAGACATAAAAATCCATTCATTTGCAGCGCCGATCCATACCGGCAGCAATTGGTGAACACTGACGAAACCTCGATAACACTAAAAAAGCTGCAATCGATTCCCGATGAACTTGCCAAATTAGGTTCGGCTATACACGAGATGCGTAGACGGAATTCCTAACCTATTCGCCATCCCAGTAACCCAACTTGCCCTCGGCGCGGCCGATATAGCGCAGACGCCGATCACCGCCGGATGGGGCGGAGACAACCTGGAACTTGCCGCTATCGGGATATTCAACCAGCTCCGGCGAGCGCATCGTGCTGATAGCCAGATAACGAAGCTCCGCGTCGCCGATGTTGATGATCTGATGCGCCGTCTCCGGACCGCCAGCCGGGCAGGCAATCACGTCACCGGCCTTTACCGGATGGTCCACGCCGCCCAGACGCAGCGTGCCTGCCCTTCCAGGATGACGAACATCTCCTCATTCGCGTGATGCGCATGATAGGGCCACCCCTTCTTACCCGGCGGCACCACCACGACGCGGCAACCAAGCTGCCTTGCTCCGATCAGCGGACCGATCGCGCCGTGCCTGGCGGCGAACGCCTCGCCATGACCGTGGTCGCTGAGCGGAACGTCGGCGATGTTCACGACAGACCCCATCCGCAGTCCTCCGGAATTGTGGCAGTGATTGCGCGCGCCGATCGGCGGCGGTACGTCCACCATCTTGAACCGGCGGCTAAGGCTGTTTCAAGTTGGAAAGCGCCGCCATCGCGGACGCGGCAGCGGGGACCGTCTGGAATTTGCCCTTCGGCGCCTTGGCGGCTTTCCCGACCGGCGCATAGATGCGCTTCTGCGCCTCGACGATGAGCACGCCGGAAAAGCCGGGCCAGACATAATGCCCGACACGCTCCCAGGCGATGGCGGTATTCAGCACGAGCTGGCGGTGCACGGGCGGCATGAACAGGCCGGGCCACCAGCCGGTCGGGGCAAAGAAGCAATCGCCGAGCAGACGTTCGAGCTGTCCGCGGCTGTAGGGATGGCCGTATCCGAAAGGCGTGGTGTCGATCCGCGCCCAGAGGCCGCGCCGGTTCGGCACGACAAGCAGCAGCCGTCCCTCGGGCGACAATACCCGCCAGATTTCCCGCAGCAGCGGCCGCGCCGATCCGCACAGCTCCAGACAATGCACGGCAAGCACTTTTTCGACCGAGGACGCGGCCAGGGGGAGCTGGGTTTCATTGGCGAGAAAGCTGCAGACCGGCCCTTCCTCCGGCCAGCGTATGACGCCTTGCTCCTCCGGCATGCATAAGAGCTGGCGCCTGGCCTCCTGGCGGAACAGGCGCATGAAGGGCGCCGCGTAGCCGATGCCGAGCAGCGTCTCGTCGCGGACATCGGGCCAGATGCCGCGGATGCGATGCGCGAGCAGACGCCTCGCCACCCCGCCAAGCTGGCAGCGGTAGAAGTCGCTGAGTTCGCTAACGTCGGGGCGCATCTGCAACCACCTTCTATGCGGGGTGTTTTCCTCGAAGCGCTGGCCCTGCCGGCGATCTATGATAGCAAATACGCCGAACGGTCAAACGTGGCCTGTGATCCCGACTTAAGGAGAAGATGCGATGGCGGAGCTGAAGATTTACCAATTTTTCTGCCGCAGCGACAATTTCGGCGTCCTTATCCACGACGATGAATTCGGCGTCACGGCGGCCATCGACACGCCCGACGCCGCAACCATCCGCGGCGCGCTGGCCGAAAGAGGCTGGTCGCTGACCCATATTTTCACCACGCATCATCACGCCGACCATACGGCGGGCCACGGAACGCTGAAGAACGAGACCGGTTGCGTCGTGGTCGGGCCGGAGAAGGAAGCGGACCGCATTCCCGGCATCGACCAGCGCGTGGCCGAGGGAAGCCAGTTCAGCTTTGGCGGCCATCAGATTTGCGTCCTTGAAACACCCGGTCATACGTTGGGACATGTGACTTATTGGCTACCCGACGACAATATTGCCTTTGTCGGCGATACTTTGTTTTCACTGGGCTGCGGCCGCCTCCTCGAAGGTGACGGGGCCATGATGTGGCAGTCTTTGCAAAAACTCATGGCGCTGCCTAAAGAGACGCTGATCTATTGCGGACATGAATACAGTAAATCCAACGCCGCCTTTGCGCTCGAGTGTTGAGCCTAACAATGCGCTGCTCCAGGAAAGGGCCGAGGAAATACGCGAACTCAGGGACAGCGGCTTACCGACGTTACCGGTTTCTCTAGCCGCGGAGCTGGCGCAAAACCCGTTTTTGCGGCCCGACAGCCCCGAGATCCAGGAGCGGCTCGGAATGGTCGGCCACCCCCTCGCCACAATCTTTTCGGAACTTAGGCGGCTAAAAGATCGCTTTTGAACGCGGGTTATGCGGAACCATGCCGACAAAAGCGAAATCGTAAAGTCCCAATCTGGGCAGATTGTGGATAAGGCTTACAGCGGTCGACGGTGCTTGCGGCAGGCAGGTGATTGCCGTTTAATCCGGAGGACAGGATCGAGAACGATTCGAGCTGTGAGCAGATGATGCTGACGGTGGAACATTAAATAATAACAACAAAGGAACGAAAGCGTATCAGTCGGGTTAAGTGGCGGCGGCGAGCCTCGCTTGACTACAGAGGGCAAGATTGAGGCGTTTTCGGTGTAAATAAAATAAGCCGGCTGCCCGCTAGGGAGCGGAAGGTCCGGGTTACAGCGGGGTGTACCAAAATGCTTCCGGGGAACGCGGGTGTATGCTTGTCCGCGCTGTTTATTGACTTTGATAATATTTACTTGTCGCTCAAGGGACGAGACGAAGAAGCTGCTTCACGTTTCGCTAGAAATCCGTCCTATTGGCTGACCCAAGTCATTTCCGGCGCGTTAGTGCGAACCGATACGCCGTCGCCTCCTGTGCGCCGCCGAATTGCGGTCGGGCGTTGCTATGGCAATCCTGTTCCGAGGCGCAGCGGCCGTGATGGTCAGGGCGATCCGAGTTCATTCGGCTTCGTCCGGCACAGTTTCATGCGCGCGGGGCTGGAGGTGGTGGATTGCCCCCATCTCACATCGCAGTTCAAGAACAGCTCGGATATCCGCATCGCTTGCGATGTGCGGGACTATCTCGATCATCCGACCCGGTTCGATGAATTCATCATTCTCTCCGGCGATGCGGATTTCACGCCGGTGCTGCTGAGCCTGCGCTCGCATAACCGCCAGACCATCATCTATGCGAATGATTATACGTCGCCTTATTACAAGGCGTTCTCCGACGGGCGAATCCGCGAGGAAGATCTTATCCGCTGCCTGATGCAGCCTGAGGCGCAGCTCACTTCCGACCACATGAATCCGTTTGCGATCGAGCAGAAGCAGGCTGCGCAGAAGCCGAGGATCGCCGCCCCCTCTGCCGCTGCGCCAACTGGCGCCCAGCACGGCGGTCGCCGAGGCGCGTGATCAAGCGTAAGCCGGCGGGCGGGGCGTCCGAGGCGGCTATTCAGTCGCTGATCGAAGATTTCAAGGTGATCGGCGACGAGATTCTTGGGACTGGTCGTCGATGTCGTGGAGAATTCGGAGAAGCCGGTCCCGCTCGCCTATCTTGCCGACCGCGCGCAGAAAACGCTCGGCCATCCGAAAACCATCGGCACCAATTGGGCAGGCTCGGGCGGATTCCTGAACTTCCTGACGCAGAACCTTCCCGAAAAGCTGCGCCTCTCGGAAAAGCCGCCGCATTTCGTCTACAATCCCGATCGGCACAGGCTGCGCGAGGACGTTCGCCCGGTGGTCGACGAGCCGGCTCCGGTCGTTGCCGCGGCGCCGGTGCGCAGCCAGTCAGCCCTCGACTGCGGTGCGCCCGCGCGAACAGCCGCAGCAACAACAGCAGGGCAATAATAATGGCCGCCTCGCCGAATTGCAGCGCTCCATCACGCGCATCTATGAGGCGTGCCAGGCTCCGCCTTTGCCGCCCAGCGAATATCAGCTGCCTGTTCACGCTGATCGCGGCCGAGGTTCGAGAGAACGGTTTCGCCCCGACCGATCGGCAAATTCGGTCGTCACCAGGGCGGCGGCGGCCGGATTGAAGCTGGCGCCGAAGGATGTGTCCTTCGTCATCGAAGCCGTCGATGAGATCGACCCGTGGCTGGAACATACGCGCTCGCCCTCGGCGGTGGCGCGCGCCTATCGCGATTACGTGCTGGCGCGGTGTTCGCAGGTCGGCGTCGAACTGACGGATGACGAGTATCAGCTGATCCAGGTGTGGTTCGGTGCAAGCCAATGGGCCGCCGCCGGGAACAGCGGCGCCGCCGAGCAGCGCCACGAACAACCCGCGCCGCAAGATCTGCCGCGCCGCTATGGCCAACCCGATCCCGGATTGCCGTCCCCGGCCACCCATGGCGGCATTCCCTTGCCGAGTGATTTCGGTTTCCCCGAAAGCGAGCGCGATCCCGAGCCGCCCGCACAGCAAAGCGGCGGCTTGCGTTACAGCTTCCTCAAACATGGCTAGAGCGCCCGGACCCGTTCCGACCTAAATCGGAACGGCGTTTAGCTTTCGTTCATGCATCGGATTTATCCTAATAGTGCGGCACTCAAAACGGTCGATGCAATAGCCTGACCCGTTCGACCCCAATCGGAACGGGTTTTTGCTATCCCCGCATCTTGCGCGTTGAGCAGCGGGTGGTTTTGCCGGGTGCATGAAAACGGAAGCGTCCTCCGTCGAATTACGCACCCGCCCCCGCAGGGGTCGTTTCCGCGTCTTTCCGCGCGACAGCAGCAAGTCCTTGGACGCCAGCAATGCGCCGCCGGTGATCGCCAATGCGGCGAGCCAAAGCACCGGGCTGCTCTCGGCGAGACCGAACAGGATCAGCAGGAGGGTGGATAGCAGCGGGGCAAAATAGGCCGACGCGCCGAGCACGCGCAGATCGCCATGTTTGCAGCCATAGTCCCAGACATAGAAGGCGAGACCGACCGGCCCCAGCCCCAGCCCCGCGCAGGCCAGCCATTGCGTCCCGCTAAGCGGCCAGGCCGTCGCTTCCAGAGCGAAATGCGCCAGCGCTCCGGCCAGCGCCGTGGCGGCGCAATAGATCGCGACGGCGCTGCTCGGCACCGCCGCGAACAGCCGCGACAGCACCGAATAGGCCGCCCAGGTCAAGGCCGAGATCAGCGCCACGCCGTAGCCTGCGAGAGCGGAGGGAAGCAGCGCCGGGATCGCCGCGCCCTTGGTGATCGCCAAGACCGCGCCGGCGAAAGCCATCAGCGCGCCCGCCAGATGATGCCACCGCAGCCCGCCTCCCGAGTTCGGCAACAGAGCGGAGAACAGCACGATCAGCAGAGGCCAAAGATAGTTGACCAGATTGGCCTCCAGCGGCGGCGCCAGGCTGAGGCTGAGGAAATAGAAGAAGTGAAAGCCAAGCAGCCCGCCGATCCCGAGCGCGGCCGCCGGCAGCGTGATCTGCGCAAGCTCGCGGCGCGCACGCGGACGCATCGCGAGATAGGCGAAGCCGATCAGCGCCCCGAGGGTGAAACTCATCGCCACAAGCTGAAACGGCGGGATTCCGGCCGCCAGCACGGTGAGCGGGGCGAGCGCCGACCAAAGCAGCACCGCGATGAGTCCTACCCCGGTCGCCGCGCGTGTCGTCATGATTGCTGCTCCCGCCGCTGTTCCGAAGCCTGATTGCTATATGGCAAGCTGCGTTCTAACACCCGCTTGCGGACGCTTCGGCCGAACGACGGCCAGCAGATTCTCAGTGGCCACCAATTTGGGGCTTCACGCCACCTGGAGCGCGCTCCGCGTTCGACTGCGCTATCCCGCCGCTCCCACTGCGCCCGAAACGGCGGATCAGCCACTCGCAAACGAGGTCGGCCGCGGTCTCCCAGTTGCGCTCCAGCATGATGGCGTGCGCGCATCCCCGCACGATCGACGGCGTCACCCCGTAATAGAGGCCGGTCAGCATCACGTCGGTTGCCGGAATGAACTCGTCGCGTTCTCCGCCTAGCACCATCAGCGGCGGCACGCCACCACGGCAACGGGCGCGATCGGATGCCAGCCCATCAGCTCTATGCTGGCCTGAATCGCAGGCTCGTTCAGCCGCCGCAACATGGCCTTGCGAGTCTGCGGCGTCAGCGGCTCGGATAGAAGCCCCTTCTCGACAATGGCAAAATCTGCATCCGTCAGCCGTCCGCTGCGTGTCTTTTGCAACTCTTCCCAAAGCTTGGGGTTGCGGTTGTACATCGACATCGAGGCGCGCAGGAGACCATGCGGCGGCACCGAGGCCATCAATACCAGCCCCGCCATCTTGCGGCCCTGGCGCAGATAATATTGCGCGACGCCGCCGCCCATGGAATGGCCGACGACCACGACCGGCCCGCCGATCTGCTCGATCGCCCAGGCCAGATCGTCGCTGAAATCCTTCACGCTCCACTGGCCGACGCGCGCACCGCCATCGCTTTCACCATGACCGCGCAAGCTCAGCGCATAAGTCGGGAAAGCCCTGGCCGGCCAGATAGGGCATGAAATTGTCCGCCCACACCCAGGCGCCGAGGCAGATCCCATGCATGAGCAGAACGCTTACCTCCCGCTTTGCGTCTTTCGGGATGGCGGACAAGAGTTCAAGCTTCATCGGCAAGCCTTGCAACATGCGGGAAGAAAGCACAATTCCCCAGAATAGAACGGGTTCATTTATCAACGATCCCAACGGGTCAGCGACTGCGTTATCGTCGCATACACACTTTGAAGCGAGGTTTTATTTTGAGACAGTGGCGGCATTTAACGAGGCGGCCGGGCCGCAGGCTCGGCGGTCTGCTCGCAGCGGCTCCGGCAGCGTTCATCTTTGCACAGGCGGCCGATGCGCGCATCCGGCGAGCTTTACAAGTCGAGCCGCCGGGCACGCTTTCCGCATCGTCGAAGTGGCGGTGGGCCTCAAAAATCCATGGTCGGTCGCATTCCTTCCGGATGGGGCGATGCTGGTGACGGAACGCGATGGCCGCCTGCGGCTGATCCGCGGCGGCAAGCTGGAGCCGGAGCCGGTCGCGGGCGCGCCCAAAGTGGTGGCGCGCGGCCAGGGCGGTCTGCTCGATGTCGTGCCGCATCCGCAATTTGCCTCGAACGGCCTCATCTATCTCAGCTATTCGGCCGCCGGCGAGGGCGGCTCGAACACCGCGGTGATGCGCGCCAAGCTGAACGGCAACCGCCTCGAAAATCCGCAGGTGATTTTCGAGGCGCGGCCGAAGACCGGCGGCGGCAATCACTACGGTTCGCGCCTGGTTTTCGCGCCGGACGGCACGCTGTTCGTGACGCTGGGCGACCGCTTCACCTATCGCGATGAAGCGCAGAACACCGCCAACCATCTGGGCAAGGTGATCCGCATCAATGATGACGGATCGGTTCCGAAGGACAATCCGTTCGCCGGCAAGGCGGGTGCGGCGCCGGAGATCTACTCCTTCGGCCACCGCAATTCGCAAGGCATCGCGCTTCGCCCCGGCACGTCGGAGATCTGGGAACATGAGCACGGCCCGCGCGGCGGCGACGAAGTGAACATCCTCAAACCCGGCGCCAATTTCGGCTGGCCGAAGATCACCTACGGGATCGACTATAGCGGCGCGATCATCTCCGACAAGAAGGCGCTGCCGGGCATGGAGCAGCCGGTGGTCTACTGGGTGCCCTCGATCGCGCCGAGCGGCATGGCCTTCTACCAGGGCGACAAATTCCCGAAATGGAAGGGCGATCTGTTCGTCGGCGCGCTCGCCAAGACGCATCTGCGGCGGCTCCGCCTTGATGGCGCGAAAGTCGTGGAGCAGGAGGAATTGCTGGCGGGGCTGGACGAGCGCATTCGCGACGTGCGCTCCGGGCCGGACGGGTTTCTCTATGTGGTGACGGACGACAGCAGCAATGGGCGCGTGCTGCGGCTGGAGCCGGCGGAGTAGATTAGCGTGTACCGCGTTTCGACGTGGTCGGTGCCCATTGGAGTTCCCGCCCGAAGCATGGGAGGTATCGCATATGACGGACGACGAACGTGCCATTCGCGAACTGGTGAGCACCTGGTTCACCGCAACCAAGAATGGCGACCTTGCGACCGTGCTGGACTTGATGGCCGATGACGTGGTCTTCATGGTCCCCGGCGGGGAACCGTTCGGGAAGGAAGCGTTCGCGGCTGCCTCGAAAGGCATGAAGGATGTCCGGATCGACGGAACTAGCGACATTCGCGAGATCCAGATTCTCGGCGATTGGGCCTACCTTCGAAGCTACCTGAAGGTCACGATGACACTGCCGGACCGCAACACCCCGATGCGCCGATCCGGCTATACGCTGACGATACTGCGCAAGGAGCCCGACGGGCGATGGCGTCTGGCGCGCGACGCCAATTTGCTGACAGAGGAAAAGTAAAGCCCCTCTTACAGCCAGCCGCGCCGCTTGAAATACAAATATGGCAGCACCGCTGAGAGCACCATCAGGGCCAGAGACAGCGGATATCCCCAGGGCCAGCTCAATTCCGGCATGAACTGAAAATTCATGCCGTAGATGCTGGCGATCAGCGTCGGCGGCAGGAATACGACCGACATCACCGAGAAGATCTTGATGATGTCGGTCTGCTCGATGTTCGACATGCCGAGCATCGCGTTCAGCAGGAAGGTGATGTTGTTGGCGAGGAAATTGGAGTGATCGCTCAGCGCCAGCACGTCGCGCGATAGGGTTTTCAGCGAGCGCGCCAGCGCCTTGTTCGGCTTCACCTCGCTGGGCCGGCTGAGGAAGGACAGCACGCGCCCGATGCTGACCAGGCTTTCCCGCGACCGCGACGTCAGGCCTTCTGCGAGGCCGATGGTGCGCAGCACCTCCTCATAGTCGATCTTCTGCTGCGAGAAGATCATCCGCGATACCTGGTTCATGTCGTGCTGGACTCGTTCGAGCACGTCGGCGACGCGGTCGATGATGGCGTCGAGCAGGCCGGCCAGTACCGTCTCACCCGATATCGCCAGCTCGGCCTGGCGCTGCACCTGGGTCGCGAAGACGCGGAACGGCAACGGATTGGCGTAGCGGATGGTCGCCAGCCGCTGGCCGATCAGCACGAAGGTCACCGGCTCGGTCTCGGGGCTTTCAGCATCCACTTGCGTCATCATGGTGGCGGTCATGAACAGCGCGCCATTCTCCTGATAGAGCCGGCTGGAAATCTCGATCTCCCGCATTTCCTCGCGCGTCGGCAGCTCGATGGCGAGCGCGTCCTGGGCCAGCGCTTCTTCCTCACGCGTCGGCGCGAGCAGGTCGATCCAGACGGCGCGTTCCGGCAGCGGCTCCCCGGCTTGAACCGTAACCGGCGTCAATGTTCCGTTGTTGCGCACATAGGCCGTGATCATTGCGTGACCTCCTTGTGAGAGGCTGCAACCGGAGTTGCGGCTTCCGGGTTGAGAATGGCCTTCATGCCGAAGGCGAGTTGGCGGCAGCAAACCCCTCGCGTTGAGGAGCGCGGCTCTCTTGCCCTCGGTGCTGTGCCTTGTTGGCTTTAAAATCAAGCGCTTTTTATCGCCTGCGCTGATTGTGCACCGCAGAACGAAGCGGTGGCGTTGCCTCAAAGTCCGGCGCTGAGAATGGAAAAGCCAGCCCTGCGCGAGGCTGGCTTTGATGCCGATCGTCAATGAAGCCCTTCAGGGAATGAAGGTCAGCCCTTCACCACACTTGCGGTTTGCCCGAACAGGATCTTCTTGGCTTCCTCGGTCATGACGTTTTGGGTATTTATCTCTTTCGCCAGCTCATAGGCGCGCACCGTCGCCGGACGCTCGCGGATCTCGTGGAACCAGCGCTTGAGATGCGGGAAATCGTCGAGATTCTGGCGCTGGCGCTCATGCGGAACGATCCAGGGATAGGCCGCCATATCCGCGATGGAATAGTCGCCCGCGACAAACGGCCGGTCGGCGAGCCGCTTGTTCAGGACGCCGTAAAGCCGGTTGGTCTCGTTCACATAGCGGTCGATGGCGTAGGCGAGCTTTTCCGGCGCGTAGGTGCCGAAATGATGGTTCTGGCCCGCCATCGGGCCGAGACCGCCCATCTGCCAGAACAGCCATTGCAGAACATCGGTCCGCCCCCGGAGATCGGAGGGTATGAAGCGTCCGGTCTTCTCCGCGAGATAAAGCAGGATGGCGCCGGATTCGAAGACGGAGATCGGTGCGCCGCCATCGGCAGGTTCATGATCGATGATGGCCGGGATGCGGTTGTTGGGCGAAATCGCCAGGAATTCGGGCTTGAACTGATCGCCGGCGCCGATACGCACCGGCACGATGCGGTAAGGCAGGCCCGTCTCTTCCAGGAACATCGTGATCTTATGGCCGTTCGGCGTCGTCCAATAATGCAGTTCGATCATTTCAAGACCTCGAGTTACTGAGAGGGGTTTCAAGTAAAGCAAGCAGTGGGGAACTCATGCGTTCCAGCGGCGTGGCGTCCGGCCGCAGACGGGCGAGAACGCTGACGCCGAGCAGGGACGCAAGCAGCAGCCCTGCGGTTTCGTCGGGATCGAGTTCCGACGGAATTTCGCCCGCCGCCCGAGCGGCCACCAGATTGCGGCGCAAAAACGCGTCGATCTCATCGAGATAGCCTGCGACGCGCGCGGCAAGCTCGGCATCTTGCGGGTCCACTTCCATGGCGGTGTTGACCAGCAAGCACCGGCCCCGCTCCGCGCCGCCGAGCGCCTGTTCCATGAATTCGGCTATGAACGCGAGGATCGCGACTTTCGGTCCGCGCTCCTCAAGCTCGGAGAAGCGGGCGCGCAGACCGCAATTCACATAGCGTTCCAGCGCCTGAATGAAGAGGGTACGCTTGCAGCCGAAAGCGTTGTAAAGGCTTGGCCCGGCGATCCCCATTTCCTCGGCAAGATCGCGAATTGAGGCGGCGTTCAGCCCCTGGCGCCGGAAGCATTCGGTCGCGGCGTCAAGCACCGTATCTTCGTCAAAGGATTTCGGCCGCGCCATGAATGCCTGCGATCGGAACATCGATCCGGCACGGATAGACGCATATCGCAGCGGCTGCTACACACGTTTTGGATCAGCTGCTACAAAACATCGTGAAGCACGCGCCCGTTGCTCAATGGCCTTCGAAGGCGATGAGCGTATGGCAGGGCACGCCTTGCGCCTCCAGCTTCGCCGCCCCGCCAAGCTCGGGCAGATCGATGACGAAAGCCGCACCCACCGCAACGCCGCCCATGCGCCTGACGAGCTTGTAGCCGGCCTCGGCGGTGCCGCCGGTGGCGATCAGATCGTCGACGATGAGAATCCGCTCGCCCTCGCGGATCGCATCCTCATGCACTTCGATGACGTCGGTGCCATATTCCAGCTCATATTCCTGCCCGATGGCGCGCCAGGGCAGCTTGCCCTTCTTGCGCAGCGGCACGAAGCCGGTCCCGAGCCGGTCGGCCACGGCGCCGCCCAGAATGAAGCCGCGCGCCTCGATGCCGACCACCGCCTCGATTCCGGCCGTGCGATAGGGTTCGACCAGACGTTCGATGCAGGCATTGAATCCCGCCGCATGTTTGAGCAGCGTCGTCACGTCGCGAAACATGATGCCT
The DNA here is from genome assembly GCA_963842775.1 of uncultured Alphaproteobacteria bacterium. Taxonomy (GTDB): domain Bacteria; phylum Pseudomonadota; class Alphaproteobacteria; order Rhizobiales; family Rhodomicrobiaceae; genus R-RK-3. The sequence goes on from CAWJHQ010000011.1 coordinate 56,312, forward strand.
GGCTTCGGATAGTCGGGAATCGTCCGCACCAGCGATTTCAGATCCAGTTCAACCTTCATGCGTCTTGTCCTCGCGGCTCGTCGGCCATGATCAGTGATCGTTCGCTTGCGCGGGGACGACTATGCAGCAGCCCATCGAGCCATGCGATCAATCGATGGCGGATTTCAACATGTTGAGGCGAGACTCCGCAACCGTCGCCCTATTGTCAAGGTCAGCTTGACAAGCATATCTGCTGCTCCTATGTCAAGCTTTCCCTGACAAGGAGACCGTCGCTCATGCTCAAGTTCAAGCGCGATAAAACCCTCAAATGCTCATTCTGCGGGAAAGATGCCGGCCAGATCGCACGCCTCATCGGCGGCCCCGGCGTGCACATCTGCGACGAGTGCGTCGGCGTCTGCAACAAGATCCTCGAAGCGACGCCCGCCGATTTTGCCGGCTGGGACGCCATGACGGACGAGCGGCTGCTCGCGGCCCTGAAATCCGCCGAGGCGACCGTCGAGGCGACCCGATCCGTGCTGCAAGCCCAAATCGACGAGCTGCGCAAGCGCGATGTCAGCTGGCAGGCGATCGGTGCGGCGCTTGGCATCTCCCGGCAGGCGGCCTGGGAGCGATTTTCCTAGCGGATGATCGCGGGCGGGCGAACTCGCCGGTTTCACCGTCGATCGCCAGAGGTTGCGACGCCCTATATGTCAGACCCTAGCGCGGCACCGCCGCCAGCACGGGCGCTACATCGACCGCGACGTCGATGTGATGCGAGCCGCCGCCGAGCAGCACGCCGGTTACCGGGCTGACATCCTGGAAATCGCGTCCATAGCCGATGGTGATATGCTCGTCTTTCGGGATCATCTTGTTCGTCGGGTCGAAATCGACCCAGCCGATCTCCGGCGCCCAGACCGACACCCAGGCATGCGACGCGTCGGATCCGATCAGCTTTTCCTTGCCGGCCGGCGGATGGGTCAGCAGATAGCCGCTGACATAGCGGGCGGGCAGTCCGAAAGCGCGCATCGCCCCGATCATCAGATGGGCGAAATCCTGGCAGACGCCGCGGCCGATTTCGAGCAGATCGTCGACGGTCGTCGCGACATCCGTGGCGGCGCTGTCATATTTGAAGTCGGTATAGATGCGGTTGGTCAGATCCCAGGCGCATTCAAGAACGGGCCGGCCGGGTTTGAATGACGGCTCGGCGAAGGCGATCAGCTCCGGCGTGATGGCTGGTGTAGTGCGAGGGCATGAGAAACTGCACCACATCGATATCGAAGGCGTCCTGCGAGGGGGAGAGGCCGGCCGCGACGCCCTCCCAGGCGGCGGATTGCTTGACGTCCAGGGGCGGCGGCGCCTTCACGTCGATGATGCTGCGGGAATGGATGAGCAGCTCGGAATGGCTGCTTTCGATCGCAACCGTGGAAGCGGGGTTGCCGAAATAGTCGGTGAAATCGCTGCGCGAGGCGGGCGCCGGTTCGATGAGCAGGCTGTGACGGATAGTGCGCTGGCGTTCGTGTTCGCGCGGGGCAAGATGCACGAGATGATGAGCTTGAGCCACAGGAGCTGTGTAGTGATACACGGTCTTGTGGCTAACCTCCAAAATCATGGGCGTGGTCCGAGGCGCGGGTAAATCCGTTTCATCTCATCTTCGGTCAAATTGAAATAGCGGCGCGTTATGGCCTCGGAGAGCAGGGGCAAATCTGACACGAGCTGGGTAAACAGCTTCTTAAATGCGTCGCGCGACCGGTCGTCTCCGGCCCCGGCAAGCTCATGCACGTCGGCGAGCCTGATGCGGGTCAGGAGGTCGAGGATGAGCTTGCGCTCCCCGCTTTGCGGCGCCGATTGCGGACTTTGCGGCAGCGCGTCGAAATTCTGCGAGATCGCCTGAAGCTGGTAGCCGACGCTGCGCGGATTGGTTTCGTCGACAAGCAGCACATCGAGCGCCAGCGGCAGCACCGGCGCGAAAAGATAGCGCGCGCGGTAGGTCAGAATGCTGTCGGCGACTTCCAGCGCGAAAGTAAGGCCTGCTGCCTCGGCGGCCTCTCCCTGGCTGTCGCTGAAAAGCGTCTCCAGCAATTCGGAGAGGTTGAAGGCGCGCTCCAGCCGCCGGCCGATCTCAAGGAAATTCCAGCCGTAATTGCGGGTCATGTTCTCCGCCGCCATGCCGTTGAAGGCGGCGAGGGTGGCGATGCCCTGATCGAGACATTCCAGCGCCTCGGTCAGGCTTTTCGGCTCGGCCTCGCCGCTCCAGATCCGCGAGGTCTGGAACGTCTGCAAGGTGCGCCACAGCTCCACCGACAGCCGGTCGCGGATCAGGCTCGCGACATGGTGGATATTGTCGAGCGTCTGCATCACGCCGTAGCGGCGGCCGCGGCCCGACATCAGCGTGCGGGCGCGCTGCTCGATGGCGGCGCCTTGGCTTTTCAGCGCGATGAGGCTCTCATCCTTGGCCAGGAGGATGTCCAGCGCCCTGGTTACGACGTCGCGGTGCTGGAAGGCAGCCGTATCGGGATCGAGCCTCGAGAGCGCGCCGCGCAACAGCCGCATGGTCCAATCGGCGCGCTCCACATAGCGGCCCAGCCAGAAGAGATTATCGGCGATCCGGCTGCGCAGGCCGGTGCCGCCGCGCGTGATTTTGGGCGCGTCGAGGCTGAGCCGAAGCCGGCTGATATGCGTTGCGACTTCAGCGTCGGACGTGACCCACACGTCGCGCGAACGCGCCTCCGGGGCGTAAAGGGCCACGTCGCTGTCGGACACCAGATCGAGCGCGATGCCGCCCGGCATCACCTGATATTCGCCGTCGACGAGCGCCGCATAGAGCCGCACGGCACAGCTCCGCGCGTGCAAGCCATCGGGCCCCCAGGATGGCGTGGTGGCGAAGGCGGATTTCTCCTCGGCCACATAGTTATAGCCGTGAATGGTGAGGTCCTGCCGCAGCGCCTCCAATTCGCTGGCCGAAAGCTCCGAGGGGATGATCGGCGCGCGTGCCCTTCCGGGCCGGCCCGTACCTTCCTGCACAGGCCGTATGACGACGGCGTCGAGGTCATCGAACGACCTGCTGGCGGGAGGCCGGGTCGCCGAGCCACCAGCGCGGATAATCCCGTGTCGCCAGGTCTTCGCAGAGCACATCCCGGCAGAGTTCAGGCAGATACGGCCCCAGCCCGCGATTTTCGACGATGGCGGTGCCGACGGCGTTGGTCACCAGATCGGGATGGTGCCGGATCGCCTGCACGAAGCCGACCGGACCCAGATAGCCGCCCGGATCGAGCTCCAGCGGGTCCGATTGCGCGCCCTCGACGCAGCGCAGCAGGAGATCGATGGGGCGCAGGCCTTCCAGCGTTTTCATATAGGCGCGGTTGCCGACGATGCGCAGATCGCCGCCCTCGACCAGCAGAAAGCCCAGATAGCGGGCGAGATAGGCGTGGCCGAAATAATCCTCGTGATGCGCGCCCGGCGTCAGCAGGGCGACGGAGGCATCGTCGCGGCCGGCGCGGGCCAGCAATTCGCCCTGAAGCGCGTTGAAATAGGGGGCGAGGCGCAGCGCCTTGGAGTCCCGGAACAGGTCGCTCGACACGTGCGAATGGGCGATGCGGTTGGCAAGCGCGAAGCCTGCCCCCGCGATCGTCTCGGTGTGATTGTCGAGCACATGCCATTTGCCGTCCGCGCCGCGCACGAAATCGGCGGCATAGAAGGCCAGCCGCCCGCGACCCGCGGCGGCACCGCTCATCGGGCGCAGAAAAGCCGGATCGCCGAGCACGAGCTGCGGCGGAATGCGTCCGGCGCGCATCAGCGCCTGACGGCCGTAGATGTCGCTCAGCAGTTCGGAGTAAAGCCGGGCACGCTGAATGATGGCCCGCTCCAGGGCCTGCCATTCCGAGGGCGAGAAAATCAGCGGAATGAGATCGATTTTCCAGGGCTCGTCCGGACCGTGGGCGGGGGAGAACAAATCCTGCGCGATGCCGTTTTCGCGGACGAGACGGCGCAGCTTTTCCGCTCGCTGCGTCTGCTCGCTCGGCTCGAAGCCGCCGAAGCGCTGCGCGAATGGCTGCCAATGCGGACGGATGACCCCTTGCTGGTCGACCATCTCGTCGAAGCGATGGCCATCCGCAGCATACAAAGCGAATGGATCTTCGCTTTGCGTGCCGATCCCTTCGATCATCGTGGTCATATTGTGTGGAGTGATCCTTGCTGTGAGCCGCTTATCTGTTCGGAACCGGGGACAAGGAAGACCTGCAAAGCTTAATAAAAACCAATTTCAACCGGTACATTTGCGAGCATCACGCTAAACTTTCGATAATCAATCATATCACCGGGCGCAAACCCGCGCCAGCGAGGTCGCCCCGCCACCACGAGGCGAGACCACGCGCTTGTTGATATTTTGTCACTTTTGTCTTGGCGCTTCCGGGACTCACCCGTTCAGGCGCAAGTCCAATGTGAACGGATATTCAGGATTTATCTTCGGCGGCTGGACACGCGCGCTGCCGGGACTGTGCCCGATCGTCTCGAAATCGGGTCAGCCGGCGGCTTTCCGCCTCATAGGCGTTGATCGGGAAGGTGTCGAAAGACCGGCCTCCGGGATGCGCGACATGGTAGCGGCAGCCGCCGATCGATCGCCCGCTCCATGTGTCGACGACATCGAAGACCAGCGGCGTATGCGGCGCGATGGTCGGATGCAGCGCAGATGCCGGCTGCCAGGCGCGGAAGCGCACGCCGGCGACGAATTCGCCGTGCACGCCGGTCGAAGTGAGCGGCAAGGCGCGGCCGTTGCAGGTGACGATATGCCGGTCCTGGGTCATGCGGCTGACCTTCGCCTGCACCCGCTCCAGCGACGAGTCCACATAGCGCGCCGTGCCGCCGACCACGCCCTCCTCGCCCAGCACATGCCAGGGTTCGAGCGCCTGACGCAGTTCCAATTGCAAGCCCGCCATGCTCGACATTGCCGCAAAGCGGGAAGCGGAATTCGAAATGCGGCGCGAACCATGCGGCGTCCACGGGCAACCCGGCGGCCTTCACGTCGTCCACGACGGAAAGCAGATCCTGCCAGATGAAATGCGGCAGCATGAAGCGGTCATGCAGTTCGGTGCCCCAGCGCACCAGCTTGGCTTTGTAGGGCGTCTCCCAGAAGCGGGCGACGAGGGCGCGCAGAAGGAGCTGCTGCGCCAGGCTCATCTGCGCATGCGGCGGCATTTCGAAGGAGCGGAATTCGACGAGGCCCAGCCGGCCGGTCGGACTGTCCGGCGAATACAGCTTGTCGATGCAGATCTCCGCCCGGTGGGTGTTGCCGGTGACGTCGACGAGCAGATTGCGGAACAGCCGGTCCACCAGCCATGGCGGGATGTGGCCGTTGGTCGGGTCGGGCACCTGGGCGAGCGCGATCTCCATCTCATAGAGCTGCTCGTGGCGCGCCTCGTCGATGCGCGGCGCCTGGCTGGTCGGTCCGATGAACAGGCCGGAGAACAGGTAGGAGAGGGAAGGGTGGTTCTGCCAGAAGGCGATGAGGCTGGCGAGCAGATCGGGCCGGCGCAGGAACGGGCTGTCCGGCGGCGTCATGCCGCCGAGCACGATGTGATTGCCGCCGCCAGTGCCGGAATGCCGCCCGTCCAGCATGAATTTCTCGGTGCCGAGCCGGGTCAGATGCGCCTCTTCGTAAATCGCAGTGGTGATGTCGACCGCCTCGTCCCAATTGGTCGCGGGATGAATGTTGACCTCGATCACGCCGGGGTCGGGCGTCACCTTGATGACGTTGAGGCGCGCATCGAATGGCGGCGTATAGCCTTCGATATGGACCTTCAGGCCGGTATCGGCGGCAGTATCCTCCACGGCGGCGATGAGCGCCGCATAATCCTCCGCGTCGATCACCGGCGGCATGAAGATCTGCAGATGGCCGTCGCGCGGCTCGATGGTCAGCGCGGTGCGGACGGCGCCCACGACTTCCTGAGGTTCGGTCGGCAAGGCGGCCGCCGGCACTTCCAGCGTTACCGCGCGCCGATTGACGAGCAGCACCTCGCGGCGCGGCAGCGGGCGCTGCTGCGTCATCGGGTCGGACGGGATGACCTGCGGATAGTTGATCGGCGCGACATAGGGCAGGCCGCTGAGCGGCAGACGGAAGCCGGCGGGCGAGTCGCCGGGAATGAGGAACAGCTTTTCGCGCCGCAGCGCCCAGCGCTCCGTCACCCAGCGGCGGCCGTGCTCCTGCGAATGCCAGACCTGGATCGGCAGCACATAGCTGGTCGCGGTCTCGATGCCGCGGTCGAACACGCGGATGAGCCGTGCGCGCTCGGCCGGGTCGTCGAGCTTGTTGGTCTTGGCTTCGAGATTGACCGGCAATTTCTGCTCGATGAGCAGGAAATGCGCCGGGTCCTCATAGGCGGGCATGGCGCTGTTCTTCGGCAGGCCGAGCTTTTCCGTCAGGCCGGCGGAGAAGCGCTGCGCGTCCTCGATCGTGGCCGGGCTTTCCGGCGCTTCGCCGTCGATCAGTTCGGCATTCTGCCAAAGCGGCTCTCCATCGCCCGCCAATAGACCGCGAAGGCCCAGCGCGGCAGCTGCTCGCCCGGATACCATTTGCCCTGGCCGTAATGCAGCAATCCGCCCGGCGCGAAACGGCTGCGCAGGCGGCGGATCAGTTCCTCGGCATAGACGCCGCTTAGTGGGGCCGACGGCGGCGGTGTTCCATTCGGCGCCGTCCATGTCGTCCGCCGAAACGAAGGTCGGCTCCCCGCCCATGGAGAGCCGCACGTCGCCGTCTTTCAAGCGGCGGTCGACCTCATAGCCCGCACTGGTGATGGCCGCCCATTGCTGGTCGCTATAGGGTTTGGTCACGCGGGGGGATTCGGCGATGCGCGTCACCGCCATGTCGAAGGAAAACTCGACTTCCGCCTTCTCATGGCCGCCCGAGATCGGCGCCGCGCTCATCGGACTGGGCGTTGCGGCGAGCGGGATGTGGCCCTCGCCCGCGAGCAGGCCGGAGGTCGGATCGAGCCCGACCCATCCGGCGCCCGGCAGATAGACTTCGGCCCAGGCATGCAGATCGGTGAAATCGGTCGACGCGCCCGCTGGGCCGTCGAGCGGCTTCACATCGGGGGTGAGCTGGATGAGATAGCCGGAGACGAAGCGCGCGGCGAGGCCGTAATGCCGCAGGATCTGCACCAGCAGCCAGCCGCTGTCGCGGCAGGAGCCCGCTCCTGTCTTCAGCGTCTCTTCCGGCGTCTGCACGCCCGGCTCCATGCGGATGAGATATTTGACGTCGTTCTGCACATGCCGGTTGAGCTCGATCAGGAAGTCGATCGAGATTTTGGAGTCGAATTTCAGGCCGGCGATATATTTCTTCAGCAAAGGCCCGGCGGGGATCGGCTCCAGATAGGGCCCGAGCTCCTTCTTCAGCTCCGGTTCGTAGGCGAACGGCCAGTCGCGGGCATAGTCGTCGACGAAGAAATCGAACGGATTGATCACCGCCATGTCGGCGACGAGGTCCACCGTCACGCTGAATTCGCGCGTCTTCTCCGGGATCACCAGACGGGCGAGATAATTGCCGAACGGGTCCTGCTGCCAGTTGAGGAAATGCTGCTTCGGCGTCAGCGTCAGGGAATAGCTGAGGATCGGCGTGCGGCAATGCGGCGCGGGGCGCAGGCGGATGATCTGCGGCCCCATGGCCGTCAGCCGGTCATAGTGATACTCGGTCTTGTGCGTCAATGCGACGTGCAGTGTCATGAACCCCTCTTCAAGCAAGCTGCCCCACCCGCCGCCCGCATTCGCGGCGACGTGCCCGGCGCGGCGCCTCGCGTTTCCGATTATCCTTGCGTCTGGATCTGGCCAGACGCGCCGGCCTGAGACTCGAACAGATTTGCGGGCTTTGCCGGAGCAGCTTCCGCCGCGCCCGGTTCCAGCTGATGGCCGAAAAAGGCGTTGCCGAGCTCGGAGGTCAGTTCCATCAGCTCCCGCTGAACCCAGTCATTGAAGGCGTGCAGCCCGGTGAGCAGATCGGCATTGGTGGGCACCTTGCGCAGATCGGCCTGGAAACGCTGGACACGGTCGAAAGCGCGCTGGGCATTGCGCAGGCGGTACTCGCCGCGCAGCTGGCTGACCATGCGCTGGATCTCGCCGGCGCAGAACGAGATCGAACGCGGCAGGCGCGTGTCGAACATCAGAAAGCGGGCGACATCGGCGGGTTCGAAGCCGCTCGATTGGGCGCGCCTGAAGGAGTGATAGGCGGAAGCCGAGCGCAACAGCGCGTTCCAGAGTCCGGCCTGCTGTTCCGCCGTAATTTCGGTCATGCCGGTGGCGCGCTGGGCGAACTGCACGTCGAGCAGGCGGCTGGTCTGGTCGGCGCGCTCGATGAACAGGCCAAGCTGGAAAAACGGCCAGCTCTCATCCCGGTAAAGCGTGCTTTCCGCCACGCCGATCTCGGCATAGCAGCCGCGCTTGATGGTGTCGCAGCTCCGCGACAGGCGGGATTCGGAGAAGTCGCTTTCGCCAAGGCTCAGGAGGCGCGTGTAGAAGTCGTTGATCTGGGTCCACATGTCGGTGGAGATCAGCGGCCTGAGCGCGCGGGCATTTTCGCGTGCGGCGCGGACGCTGGCCTGAATGGACGAGGGGTTCTCCAGCCGGGTGACATAATAGGCGATGACGTTGGCGGCGGTCGCCTCGTCATATTTCTTGGCGAAATTCTCCTGGTCGGAATAGAGCGCGATGATCCAGGCCCAGCTGTCATTGTCGGGCCGTCCGCGCTGGAAGGAGGAATGCGCCTCCAGGATGCGGGCCATGCTTTCGGCCCGCTCCAGATAGCGCGCAAGCCAGAACACGCTTTCGGCGTGACGGGAGAGAAGCGTCGTCGTCACTGGCCGTTACCCCGCAAAACCCAGGTGTCCTTGGTGCCGCCGCCTTGCGAGGAATTGACGACGATGGAGCCCTTCGGCAGCGCAACGCGCGTCAGCCCGCCGGGCATGACCCAGGTGTCCTGTCCGGTAACCGCGAACGGCCGCAAATCGACATGGCGCGGCTCGACCGCGTCGCCGACGAGCGTGGGGCAGACGGACAGGCTGATCATGGGCTGGGCGATATAATTGCTCGGGTCCCGCTTCAGCCGGTCGCGGCATATTTCGATCTCCGCCTTAGTCGCTTTCGGTCCGACGCAGATACCATAGCCGCCGGATTCGCCAACAGGCTTCACCACGAGCTTGTCGAGATTGTCGAGCGCATAGGAGAGCGAGCGCGCCTCGCGGCAAATGTAGGTCTCGACATTCGGCAGGATCGGCTCTTCGTCGAGATAATAGCGGATGATGCGGGGCACATAGGCGTAGACGGCCTTGTCGTCCGCAACGCCCGTGCCGGCCGCGTTGGCGAGCGTCACATTGCCCTTGCGCACCGCGCGCATGAGGCCGGGAACACCGAGCAGGCTCTCCTTGTTGAACACCTCGGGATCGATGAAATCATCGTTGATGCGGCGATAGATGACGTGCACGGGGGTCGGGCCGGCGACGGTCTTCATGAAGACGCGGTCGTCCTCGACGAACAGGTCGCCGCCTTCGACCAGGGGAACGCCCATCTCGCGGGCGAGGAAAATATGCTCGAAATAGGCGGAGTTGAAGACGCCGGGCGAGAGCAGCACGATCTGCGCCTCGTTGAGGACTGGAGGCGCGACTTCCCGGAGCTTGCGCGAAAGCTGCAGCCCATAGTCGGACACCGGCTCGATGCCGAAACCCTCCATCAGGTCGGGGAAAGCGCGCTGGATGAGATGCCGGTTCTCCACCACGTAGGACACGCCCGACGGCGTGCGGCTATTGTCCTCCAGCACGAGGAAGCGGCCGGTTTCATCGCGGATGATATCGGTGCCGGCGATGTGAATATATGTGCCTGCCGGAGGGTTATAATCCACCATTTCCGGCCGGAAATTCACGTTCTGGAAAACAAGATCGGCCGGGAGCGTGCCATCCCTAAAGATGTGGCGGTCGTGATAGACGTCCCAGAGGAACAGATTGAGCGCCTTCACGCGCTGCTGGATGCCGGCTTCGAGGCGCCCCCAGTCGCTTGCGGTGATGACGCGGGGGATGACGTCGAATGGCAGGATGCGGTCGATGGCGTTGCGGTCGCTATAGACTGTAAAGGTGATGCCCAGCATGAACAGCTCGCGCTCGGCATCCTTGGAGCGGGCGGAGAGATCGGCCAGCTCCATCTGCTGGAGCCGGTGCCATAGCTTGGTCAGTGCAGGATTGGGATTTTGCGGATTTCCAAGAAGTTCGCAGTAGAACGAGCCAGCATCGTATTCGTCGAGCGTCGCTGTCATAGCGGGATTGCGTAAAACCGTGACGGTTGCCATGAGTTTCCCTCGTGAATTGTCGATGCGTCGGCCCTTCCACCCTATTTGATGTAGACTAACAATTTATGGTTACTGACAGCCTAACATAAGCCTCCGTACAAGGGAAAGACGAAAGCCTGCTCAAATAGTAAGCATCGCAAGTGTGGGCGCGGCTCGATGGTGGGAAACACTGGGGAAGACATACGGCTCGTCGCGGCCAGTGAATGCTGTCCGCGTGAGCCGGTTGGGTAACACATTCAAGGGTTCGAAAGTAAAGTCAAGCGCTGCCGCAAAATTGTGCACGCGCTTGAAATCAGAGCAAAAAATTTGCACTGCAGGGAAGCAATGTCATGAAGAGCATCATGATCGGGGATATTCCGATCGCCTATATCGACGAGGGCGATGGCCCACCGGTCATTCTCGTGCATTGTTCGAGCGGATCGCACCGGATGTGGCGTGCACTGATCGATGAGCTGAAAGGCACCTACAGGGTGCTCGCGCCGGATTTGATAGGATACGGACGATCAGGCCGCTGGCCGCCGGAACGGCCCTTCGATACCGGCATCGAAGCCCAGATTCTGATGCTTCTCGCCAGCGTTGCGGATGAGCCGGCGCATTTCATCGGACATTCCTATGGCGGCGCGATTTCGCTCGAGGCCGTCCGGTTGATGCAGGGGCGGGCGCGAGGCATGACGCTGATCGAACCGGTGGCGTTCCACTTGTTGCGCGCCGCCGGGAAGGATGCCGAGTGGCAGGTGATCGAGGGCGTGATCAACGCGGTGAGCGAAGCGATGACGCGCGGCGACCGCAAGGCTGCGGCGGCCGTTTACATGGGTTTCTGGCTCGGCAGGTTCCAATGGTGGCTGTCGCCGCGCAAGCTGAAGGACAACATCATCGAGACCGTGGACAAGGTGGCGCTCGAATTCCTCGCGGCGAAGGGGCTCTCCGCGCCGCCGATGGACGTCTACACCGCCCTCGACGTGCCGACGCTGCTGATCCACGGCAGCAAGACCCGTCAGCCGTCCTTGGCGGTGACGCAAGTGCTGGCGGAATTGCTGCCCGATGCGCGCATCGCCGCTGTCGCAGGCGCTGGCCATATGAGCCCGCTGACCCATCGGGACGCGGTGAACCGGCTGGTGCTCGCCCATATCGAGGAATGCGCGGCGGGGAAGGCGGACAGCGTCACGCCTCGGCCGGGGCTGGAGGGCGTAGCGGGGCTTTCGGGAGGCTGATTCTCAGTCGATGCGCCGATGCCGTCAGCCTCAAGGACTGGGCTGTGCGGACCAAAATCGATTTATTCACCTTCTGAGAGGACCGACTGAGTGCATCCAGGAAACGTGCCTTTGTCCGAGTATGAGCGCCGCGTGCCGGGCACGGGATATCGAGGCTAAAACACGCATAATCGTCGCGGGTCGCGGGTTTGGTCGCGAGCTTCTGCGCCGATAGCGAATCGTCGGCCGAAGTCCGCCTATTTCGTCTTGGCGGCGCTCATTCGGACCCATTGGCCGTTAATGTCGTCGTCGGCGATCATCTTGCAGCACCGTGTCGGCGAATTCCTTCGGATCGGCAACCCCGCTGGCGTCGCGTTGGCTCGCCTTGATTTTCTGCGTCATGTCCTCGGAGCGCTCGGCGAACATGTCGGTGTCGTAGCGGCCGGACATGATGGTGACGACCCGGATGCCTTCGTTGACCAGGTCGCGGGCCAGCGGACGGGTGAGCGCCAGAACGCCGCCTTCCGAGGCGGCATAGGCGGCCTGGCCTTCCAGCCCGTCCTCGGCGGCGACGGAGGCGGAGTTGATGATGATGCCGCGAATGCCGCCTTCGAGCGGCGGCAGCGTCATCATCGCGGCGGCGGATTTGGTCGCCATGTAGAAGGTGCCGGTGAGATTGACCTGCAGCAGCCGCTCGAAGCTGGGCACGTCATGCAGCATGATGCGGCCGGTGTCGGGGTTGCGCCAGACGGTCGGCTGATCCATGGCGATGCCGGCGCAGTTGACGAGCACACGCTCCAGGCCGTGCTCCTCGCGGGCGAAATCGAGAGCGGTGTCGACCGTAATCTCGCTGGAAATCTCCAGATGCCGGTAGATCGCGCCGATGCGGCGGGCCAGCGCCTCGCCTTCTTCGCGATACATGTCGAGAATGGCGACCTTGCACCCGGCGGCGGCCAGTTTCTCGGCCGCTGCGGCGCCGAGGCCCTTCGCTCCGCCGGCAACGATGGCGCTGATATCCTTGCCCAGTCTCATGCTTATACCCTCAATCTTTTTTCGGCTGGAATGAACGGCACAAAAATTGGGCGAAAGTCAAACGGTTATTGCGGGAATCATTCGGCGACAAAATGGAATGCGGTGCCGTAGACGAATATCTCGCAGGCGCCGTCGGCGAGGCGGGGATGGCTGATGCGGACGGCGATGCAGCCGTCATAGCCTTTCGCCTTGGCTTTTTCCTCGAGTTCGGCGAGCGCGCGTTCGAGCGTCGAGGCCATCAGCCTTTCATAACGCCGCATTTTTCCGCCGAATGTGTTGGTGATCATTTCCCTGATGTCGCGCAGAATATTGGCGGCGCTCACGGCCGAAACCGAGAGCAGTTCGCCCTCACGCACCTTGCGGTCCGTGAGCTTGTCGACGGTGTAGAGCGCCATGATTACTTCTTCCCTCCGTCCGTGGTTCGGATCACGACGGTCGGCGGCCGGCCGAACAGAATGCGCTTCAACAGCACCAGCAGAAGCAGCACGAGCAAGGCGATGATCAGCAGGGCCGACCAGTAGCGTTCGACGAAAACGCGGTAATTCACGTCACCCGACCGAACCTCGGACAGGTCCTGGCCGATATTGGTGAAGCTGAGCGTGGCATTGTCGCGCAGCAGCATGGTGACGGCGGAGAGCTGGTCCCGGCTCTCCAGAATGGCGCCCTGGATCGACGGCTTGCCCAAGGTCCGCATCAGGCCGGGGTCCTCGGCGACCTGACGCAGCACGCTTCCGGCGGCGCGGGGCTCCAGGCGGTTCTGATAGCCGGCCAGCGCCGCAAGGTCGCTTTCGGAGAGGCGGCGCGCCAGATCCTTCAGTGTCTGGGAGGGGAGCGACAGCAATGCGTCGCGCGCCCCACGTTCGAGGCGGGCGATCCGCTGGGCCGCGGCGCGATTGTCGAAATCCAGCAATGTCGAGAGCTTCGTTGAATCGATCTCGTTCGGCGCGATGAGCTGCGGCAGGCCATATTCGACGGCCTTGGGCAGGCGCGGCCCGGCCAATTGCGCCCAGGCGAGCGCCTTGTCCAGCGACTTCATCTCGATCGCGATGGCGACGCCGGTGTCGTCCAGATCGAGAAGCGCGCGGCCGAGCGATCCATCGCGGGTGCGCTTGAGCACGCCTGCTTCCTGCTCCTCGCCCAGCAGGTAGCCGACGAGGCGGCCCAGGCGCCCCAATTGGTCGACGGTGCGGTTCTTCAGGAATTCGGCGAAGTCGGCGTTCTTTTCCGCAAGCGAAAGCAGGACGTTATATTTCTGCTTGAAGTCCTGCCAGAAGGAGTAGATCCGCTCGGTCGTCTCCTCGGCGATGACACCGACCTGCTGCTGGAGATCGGTTTGGATCGATTTGGTCAGTTCCTCCTTGATGAGGTCCTTGGCTTCGTCCGACTTCATCCGCTCCGCGATCAGCGGGAACACGCCTTCATTCGCCTCATAGACGTCGCGGGCGATCAGCGCCAGGCCGATCAGTCCGGTGAATGTGGCGATGATCCTGGAGGCGACCAGACCGGCCACGCGCCGCCCGATCGTGGCCACCATGCGCGCGATGATGCGGCGGCTGACGATGAGCACGATACCGGAGATCGTTCCTGTGTTCTGCAGGAGCACATCGCTCGTATCGATTTTGGCGGCGCCGGTCGCGGTGGTGACGTTGAGATTGCCTTCGGTCTCGCGCGCAAACACCTGCGCCACCGCCCCGCCATAGCGGCTTTGCAGCGCGGTGCGGACGCAGGCGATCACGGGCCCCGCGACCTTGGCCGCCGAACCTTCGATGCGCGCGCCGAAATCCGCGCCGACGCCCCGCGCCAGATCCCCCATCGCGGCCTTGAACCCTTCCGAGCCATAGGCGCGCTCGGCGACGGCGATGGCGGTCTTCTCCGCCTGCTCGCGGCTGACGGTGGAATAGGCGCGGTCGAGGATGTTGGTGTCGGCGCGCACGATGCGGATCGCTTCGTCGATCTCGGCGTCGAGCCGCTCGCTCATCTTCACATCGCGCCAATGCTTGTTCGACCAGCGCGGCATAATCGACTTGGCCCAGTTCGCGGGACAGCGCGCTCTCGGTGAGCTTGCGGATTTGCGCGCGGACGTCGGGATCGTTGAGGTTCTGGCATTCGTCGATGGTAACGCTCGATCCGGGTGCTTCGGCGTTGGTCTGCGCCAGCAGCGGAGAAAACTGCGCCAGCAGAAACGATCCTGCGGTGAGACTGGCGGTGAACGAGCGAAACCAATGGAACCTTGCTGACACGCGCATTTCCTCGCAAAGCGGCCACCGGAGGGAAGTCCCGGCGGAAACAAACGGCCCGGTGCCTTGTTCCGGTTCCGAATGCCCCAATATCGCGCTGTCCGCTAGAGATTAAAAGCCACGCCGGCGAAAAGCATTGCCCAGGCAATGAGGGTAATCTCGAAGGGATGGCCGATGACGATCGGGGTCAGGATCGGCACATCGATATTGAAATACCTTGCCAGAATAATGAGAACGACGAGAAGAGTGGAGATTGCGAACATGCCGAAAGAGGGGGCGCTCAACTTCATGGGAGAACCTCTTGGTCAAAAAAGATCGGTCAAAGCAAATCCTGTGGCGATGAATGGGCAAAAACGTCAAGGCCGGCACCTACGGACGTTCCCGCCGCACGGCCCAGCGCGAAGCGGATCGGAGCGAAGGATTGCCGGTGATGGCAGGTCACGCCGAATTGCGTGATCGCCTCGGCATGGGCGGGGGTGCCATAGCCTTTATTGCTGTGCCAGTGATAGCCAGGGAAATCACCGGCCAGCTCGCACATGAGGCGGTCGCGCGTGACCTTGGCGATGATCGAGGCCGCCGCGATGGAGGGGCAGAGCCTGTCGCCCTCGATGACCGGCACCGCGCGCTGGCTGAGCGCCGGGCAGCGATTGCCGTCGACCAGCACGATTTCGGGCGTCGTCGGACAGCGCCGCGACCGCGATCTGCATGGCGATAAACGTCGCCTGCAAAATATTGACCCGGTCGATCTCCTCGACGCTTACGATGCCGATACCGACCAGCCCGGCGGCGCGGATCGACAGATACAGCTCCTCTCTTCTTTCGGCGCTGAGCAGCTTGGAATCATTGAGGCCCTTGGGCGGCTTGCGATCGGGGAATATCACGGCGGCGGCGACCACCGGCCCGGCCCAGGGGCCGCGTCCGGCTTCGTCCACACCGGCGACGAGCCGCGCCTCCGGCCCCGCGAGCGTCCGCTCCGTTCTGATCGACGGCGGTTTCGGCGTCTGGCCCTTCTGTTCCATAGGCCGAAAACTGCACGCCGCGAACAGGATCGCAAGGGCAATTCTCACGATTTGAACAGGTCAAACTGCGCATTCCCGGGGCCGGGCGGCTCGAACAGGTCGGTTCTCAGCGGCTCGCGGCTGAGGTTCAGTCCATGCCGCGCCGTCGCGATGGCGAAGCGCCGGGCGATCAGCTCGGCATAGGGGCCCGTGCCGGTCTGGCGTTCGCCCCAGGCCGAAACATAGTCTTTTCCGCCTCGCGTGCTGCGCACCAGCGTCATGACCTTTTTCGCCTTGTCCGGAAATTCCTCCTTGAGCCAGTCCTGAAACAACTCGCTGATTTCGAGCGGCAATCGCAATAATACGTACCCCGCCTGGCGAGCGCCCGCCGCCGCGCAACGCTGCAAGATGGCTTCGATCTCGGCATCGTTCACGGCGGGGATGATCGGCGCCACCATGACGCTTGTCGGCACGCCTGCTTCGGCCAGCCTGGCGATCGCCTCGATCCGGCGCTCAGGCGTGGCTGCGCGAGGCTCCATCCGCCGCGCCAGGTGACGATCGAGCGATGTCACCGAAAGCGCGACTTTCGCGAGACCTCGCTTGGCAAGCGACGCCAGAATGTCGATGTCGCGCAGGACCAGCGCCGACTTCGTCACAATCCCGACCGGATGATTGGTGCGGTCCATGATTTCGAGAATGCGCCGCGTGAGCTCATAGGTCTTTTCGATGGGCTGATAGGGATCGGTATTTGTCCCGAGCGCTATAGTCTTTACGCGATAGTCTTGGCCGCGCCAGCTCCTTTTCGAGAAGTTCCGCCGTGTTGGTTTTGGCGATGAGCACGCTCTCGAATTCCAAACCGGCCGACAGCCCGAGATAGCAGTGCGTCGGCCGGGCAAAGCAGTAGATGCAGCCATGCTCGCAGCCGCGATAGGGATTGATCGACTGGTCGAAGCCGATATCGGGCGAGTCATTCGTCGTGATGATCTGCCTGGCCTGTTCCAGCCGCACCTCCGTCTTGAACGGCGCCAGCTCGGCGAGACTTTCCCAGCCATCGTCGAAATCCTCGCGAAGCTGCGTCTCGAAACGGCCGGTCAGGTTGGATCGTGCGCCGCGTCCGCGCCGTCTGTCCTGGTCTGTGGGCGGCTGATCCGGCGATGGGGGGCGAGGCTTGGTAAAGGGCTTACGAACCATGCCGCATCATAGCGAAAGCGTGAGAACAAATACAGAACAAAATGGCCGCACTTCGCGCCTTGTGGAAAAGCTTCAAGCGGTTATGATCCCCGCATGATATCGGTTGTTGTCCCTACTCTGAATGCCGAAGCCGACCTGCCGCGCACGCTCACTGCTTTGGTTCCTGCCGCTATCGAGGGCATCGTTCGCGAAGTCATCATCGTCGATGGCGGCTCGACCGATGCGACGGCGCGCATCGCCGAAGCGACCGGCGCGCATTTCATCGCAACCGAGCGCGGACGGGGCGGGCAGCTTGCCGCCGGCGCCCAGGCGGCCAAAGGGCCGTGGCTGCTCTTTCTGCATGCCGACACCACGCTTGAGGATGGCTGGGAGCGGGAGGCGCTCGAACTCATGCGCGCCGTCGAACGCGGGGCGCGCGAGGACACCGCGGCGGTGTTCCGCTACGCGCTGGACGACAGGGGGGTGTGGCCCGCCTATCTCAGCGCCGTCGTTCGCCTCCGGTGCCTCATCATGCGGATGCCCTATGGCGATCAGGGGCTGCTGATGTCCAAGCGGCTTTACAACGCCATAGGCGGGTTCAAGCCGATGACGCTGATGGAGGATGTCGATCTGATCCGGCGTCTGGGGCGACGCCGCGTGGCGTTCCTGCGCTCGCACGCCATCACCAGCGCGCGGCGCTACCGCAGCGAAGGCTATTTGCGGCGGATGCTGCGCAATCTTGCCTGCCTCGGTCTTTACTATATGCGCGTGCCGCCGCGCGTGCTCACCCGCCTCTATGGCTAGGTTGCAGCCCGGCGGCGGACGGCTGATCATCATGGTGAAGGAGCCTCGCTGCGGCCGCGTGAAAACCCGGCTCGCGCGTGAGATCGGCGCGGTTGCCGCGACCGGATTTTATCGCTGCGTGACCGCAAATCTCATCCGCCGGCTGGCGCGTGACCGCTCGCTGGCGCACAGTGCTGGCGGTTGCTCCAGACAGCGCGTTCGCCTCCCGCTTTTGGCCGGAAGATGTGAGCCGGCTGCCGCAAGGTTGTGGCGATATCGGCCAGCGCATGGCGCGGCAGCTTTCGCGCAATCGAACCGGCCCTGCCGTGCTGGTCGGTTCTGATATTCCAGGACTTCGCGCGTCCCATGTCGCCGAGGCCTTCGCGCTGCTGCGACGGCACGATGTGGTGTTCGGGCCTGCCGAGGATGGCGGATTTTGGCTTGTCGGCCTCAATTCGCGCGTGTCGCTTGCGGGGCTCTTCGACGGCGTGCGGTGGTCGAGCCCGCACGCGCTCGCCGATACGCTGAAGAATGCCGCAGGGGTCCGCGTGGCCCTCGCATCCAGACTGTCGGATGTCGACGATGCCGCGTCCTACCGGCGGACGGCCCATGCTGGCCGCCGCGTCACTCCGCCTTCGTCACCCGCCGCAAGGTGAGATTGATACGCCCGCCTTCGGTCAGCAGATCCGAAGTGCCCGGAAGAACGCGGTCGATCCCATGGTACCGCAGGCGCGACTCCCCACCCATCACCAGCACGTCCCCGGACTTCAGCTCCAGCCGCTGGCTCGGGTCGCGCCGCTTCAATCCTCCGATGCGGAATATCGCAGAATTGCCCAGAGAAACTGACAGAATGGGTGCAGAATAATCGTCCTCATCCTCGTCCCTGTGCAGGCCGAGCTTCGCCTTTCCACCGTAAAAATTAACCAGACAGGCCTGCGGTTTCTGCTTATGGCCGGTGAGACTAGCCCATAGGTAGTCGAGCATATCCGGCATTGGCGGCCATGGCTCGCCGGTTTGTGGATGGCAGGGCTCGTATCGGTAGCCGCGCTCCTTGTCCGAAACCCAGCCGAGCGGACCGCAATTCGTCATGGCGACGGAAAAGGGCTTTCCCGTCCGTGGCATAGCCGGCGTATAAAGCGGCGCGGCGGCGATCACCTGCCTGATTTCGGCGAGCAACGCGGTCTGCCCGGCCCCGGTCAGAAACTGTGGAAAATAAGCGCAGCCGTCGGGAAGACACACATGATTCAAATGTGTTGTGCCTTCGCTGCCGCACCCTTGAAGAAACATGTCGGGACCATAATCTTTTGTCATAGCTTCAAGGTGTGTGCTTGAATTCGTTGGCTTGTACGCGCATACAGTGCGGCCTATATAACCGCCAACTTACTGGAGCAAGTGTTTAGGGGACTGGCGGTCGCGCGAGAGGCGAGGATTGGCGCGGACGCAAGGGGTGCTGCAAAGGCCCCATTAGTCTGCCGGATGAAAAAGATATAGAGGGTTATCGGATGTCGAAAGTCATAGGAATCGACCTCGGTACGACGAATTCCTGCGTAGCGGTCATGGAAGGTATGACTCCGAAGGTCATCGAAAGTTCGGAGGGCATGCGGACCACTCCGTCCATGGTGGCTTTCACAAGCGAAGGTGAACGGCTGATCGGACTTCCCGCCAAACGTCAGGCGGTGACGAACCCGGAAAACACATTTTTCGCGATCAAGCGCCTTGTAGGGCGCCGCTACGAAGATCCGATGGTCGAGAAGGACAAGAAGCTTGTTCCTTACGAGATCGTCAAGGCCGACAATGGCGACGCGTGGGTGATTTCGCGCGGCGAGAAATATTCTCCGTCGCAGATTTCCGCCTTCATTCTGCAGAAGATGAAGGAAACCGCCGAAAGCTATCTCGGCGAAAAAGTTACACGGGCCGTGATTACGGTTCCCGCCTATTTCAACGACGCCCAGCGGCAAGCCACCAAGGATGCCGGCAAGATCGCCGGTCTTGAGGTGCTGCGCATCATCAACGAGCCGACCGCGGCGGCGCTCGCCTATGGCCTCGACAAGAAGGAAGGCAAGACGATCGCCGTCTACGATCTTGGCGGTGGCACGTTCGACATCTCGATCCTGGAGATCGGCGACGGCGTATTCGAGGTTAAATCGACCAATGGCGACACCTTCCTCGGCGGCGAGGATTTCGACATGCGCCTGGTCGACTATCTCGCCACGGAGTTCAAGAAAGAGAACGGCATCGATCTCAGGAACGACAAGCTCGCGCTTCAGCGACTGAAGGAGGCGTCGGAGAAGGCCAAGATCGAGTTGTCCTCCGTTCCGCAGACCGAGATCAATCTGCCCTTCATTACCGCCGACCAGGCGGGTCCGAAGCATCTGACGATGAAGCTGACGCGCGCCAAGCTCGAAAGCCTCGTCGACGATCTGGTGCAGCGGACGACCGGACCGTGCCAGGCCGCGCTCCGCGACGCCAATCTGAAGGCGGCCGAGATCGACGAAGTCGTCCTGGTGGGCGGCATGACCCGGATGCCGAAGATCGCGCAGACGGTGAAGACGATATTCGGCAAGGAACCGCATAAGGGCGTGAATCCGGACGAAGTCGTGGCCATGGGCGCCGCGATCCAGGCCGGCGTGTTGCAGGGCGACGTGAAGGACGTGCTGCTGCTCGACGTGACGCCGCTGTCGCTCGGCATCGAGACTCTGGGCGGCGTGTTCACGCGCCTGATCGACCGCAACACGACGATTCCGACCAAGAAGAGCCAGGTGTTCTCCACGGCGGAAGACCATCAGAATGCGGTGACGATCCGCGTGTTCCAGGGCGAGCGCGAGATGGCGGCCGACAATAAGATGCTCGGCCAGTTCGATCTCGTCGGCATTCCGCCTGCGCCGCGCGGCGTGCCGCAAATCGAGGTGACCTTCGATATCGACGCCAACGGCATCGTCAATGTGTCCGCCCTCGATAAGGCGACGCAGAAGGCGCAGTCCATCCGCATCCAGGCGTCCGGTGGCCTGACCGATGCCGATATTCAGCGCATGGTCAAGGAAGCCGAGTCGCACGCTGCCGATGACAAGAAGCGCCGCGAACTCGTCGAGGCGAAAAACCAGGGCGAGGCGCTGCTGCATTCGACCGAACGCTCGCTCGCCGATCTTGGCGACAAGGTCTCCGAGGCCGATAAAACGGCTATCGAGAAGGCGCTGACGGAGTTGCGTGCCGCGCAGGAAGGCGAGGACCGGGAGAAGATCATCTCCAAGATCGAGGCCCTTGCGCGCGTCGCCATGAAGCTTGGCGAGGCGGCCTATGGCCAGGGCGCAGGCGAGGCGCCGGGCGCTCAGTCCGGCGGCGCCAAGGAACAGAGCGATGGCGGTGACGGTGTCGTCGATGCGGAGTTCGAGGAAGTCCGCGATGACGAGAACAAGAAAAAATCGGCATAGAACCGATCTGGAAAGCGTGTCCGCGAAAGCGGGATGTCTGAGTGTTGTGTGAATGCTGGGGCCCTGTTCTGATTCGTACGGAACGAACAAGCTCTGGTCCGGCGCATGAGAGCGGGCATCGCTCGAATGAGTTGAAACGGGAGGATGCGGGCCTCGGCTTCGAGGAACCGTTGCGAGTTCTGCCTCATGCCGGTGCCAGCCGGTGGGCGGGTGCGCGACGCGAGTTCGAAGCGGGCCGATGCCTCCCAGCAGCTCCGCGAGCGCCGCGCCGTTCGTTGAGATGGCAGGTGAGACGGTTGGAAATTTCGATATTCAGACCCGGTCCCCGCAAATTTGCTCCCGGTTCGTGCAAATTGCCGCTTGCCGCGGCGCGGAAGAGAGCTGAGGCTAACGGCACGCTCTCAATTCGTCTGCCGAGATATCGTCGGGACGGTAGTATGAATTTGGCATCGGGGAAGACATAAAACATGGCCAAGCGCGACTATTACGATGTGCTCGGCTTAGCCAGAAGCGCTGGCGACCTGGATATCAAGAACGCTTTTCGCAACCTTGCCAAGCAGTATCACCCGGATTGCAATCCCGGTGATTGCGACGCCGAAATGCGCTTCAAGGAAGTCAACGAAGCCTATGAAGCGCTGAAGGATCCCCGCAAGCGCGCCGCTTACGATCGCTTCGGCCATGCGGCCTTCGAGGGCAATGGCATGGGTGCGCCCGGCCAGCACGGGTTCGGCGCCGACTTTTCCGCATCGATGTCGGAGATTTTCGACGATCTGTTCGGCGAGTTCATGGGCGGGCGCAGGCGCAGCCGCACCGGGCGCGAACGCGGCGCCGATCTCAGCTATAATATGGAAATCACACTCGCCGACGCCTTCACCGGGAAGGTTGCGCAGATCTGCGTGCCGACATCGGTCGCCTGCGAGGATTGTTCCGGCAGCGGCGCGGAAGCGGGCTCCAGCCCGATTTCCTGCCCGACCTGCAGCGGCTTCGGCAAGGTGCGCGCAAGCCAGGGCTTCTTCACCATCGAACGCACGTGCCCCAATTGCCAGGGACGCGGCGAAATCATCCAGAACCCATGCAGCGATTGTTCCGGCATGGGCCGCGTGATGCGGGAGCGGACGCTCTCCGTCAATATTCCTTCCGGCGTCGAGGACGGCACACGCATCAGGCTAGCCGGTGAAGGCGAAGCGGGCGTGCGCGCCGGGCCCCCGGGCGATCTCTATATTTTCCTCTCGGTGGCGCAGGACGAAATTTTCCAGCGCGACGGGGCGGATCTGTTCTGCAAGGTGCCGATCACCATCGCCACGGCCGCGCTTGGCGGCCAGCTCGAAGTGCCGACCATCGATGGCGGCCGGGCGCGGGTTAAAATTCCAGAGGGCACCGAGACCGGCAAGCAGTTCCGGCTGAAGAGCAAGGGCATGCCCGTGTTGCGTTCGACGCTGACCGGCGACCTCTATGTCCAGGTTGAGATCGAGACGCCGCAAAACCTCACCCGCAAGCAGAAAGAGCTGCTCAAGGAATTCGAGAAGGCCTCGACGGAGACCACCAATCCCGGCCTTAGCGGATTTGCACAGCGCGTGAAGGCGTTCTGGGACCGGATGGGCAAACCGTAATCGCGTTTTCCACCTCCGCTTAACGCGACGGCCATCGGAGATACCATGAACGCAGTGCCTAAACTTGCGGTCTTCGCGGACAGCACGCGGCGGACTTCGTTCAACCGGAAGCTGGCGCGGGCGGCATACGATCTTGCGCGCGAGCGGGAATACGACGCGAATTTCGTTGCACTGGCAGACGATCCCATGCCGCGCCGTAATGGCAGGCTGCTTGACGCGGTGGTGGATAAGTTCGGCGACACGGCGCGGCGTTTCACACCATGACCAGCCCCGCAGACATCGACGGTGCGCATGCGGAGGCCGCCAAGCGGCTGATCGTCGCTCTCGATTTTCCCACCGCTCAAGAGGCTGCGCATCTGGCCGGTCAATTGCGGAACCATGTCGGGGTTTTCAAGATCGGCCTGGAGCTGGTCTACGCTGATGGTCTTGGCCTCGCGCGCCAGCTTGCCGAGGGCGGCCATCAGATCTTCCTCGACGCCAAATTGCTCGACATTCCGAACACCGTAGAGCGCGCGACGGCGAATGCGGCCCGACTCGGCGCGGCCTTCCTGACAGTGCATGGCACTGACCGGAAAACGCTCGACGCGGCGGTACGCGGCCGGGGAAGCGCCGCCACGAAGCTGCTCGCGATCACGGTGCTGACCAGCCTGGATGAAGCCGATCTCAAGCAACAGAATATCGGGCTCAGCCCCGCCGAATTGGTTCTAAGCCGGGCGAGGTTGGCAAGGGATGCCGGTTTCGACGGCATCGTCGCTTCGGCCCACGAAGCATCGTTGATCCGCGTTGAATTGGGCGACAGCTTGATCATCGTGACTCCCGGCATTCGCCCGGCAGGCGCCGAGGCTGCGGATCAGTCGCGCGTCGTCACCCCCGCCGAAGCGATCAGGCAGGGCGCGGATTATCTTGTTGTCGGACGGCCAATTTCCGCTGCGCCCGATCCACGCGGCGCCGCCCGGGATATCATCGCCGAAATGGCGGCCGCGCGAAGCCGGCTGCGTTGAGGCATTTGCCGCGCGCTTCGCCAAACACCGTGCATGCAATCGGGATTTCGTGTCCCAGCACTCGAAATTTGTGGGGCGGTAGAGCGATCCTGTGAACGACATGTGCTTTCAGCCCGCCAAGCATCGCCGCCGCTTGCCTCTAAACGCATCGCCTACCTTTCATCTTGTACTCTCTCTTCCTGGACGGCGTTGAGTCGTGCACAATCGCCCACTACTTCCCGATAAACCGCCTCAGGCCCTTGGTACAAAGTTCAATGAGTTCAAGTTCTTCTCCTGATCCGGCGACCGATATTTCCGGGCTCGAACAGCGCGCGGAGACTGCGGAAGCTCAATCCGGTGAGCCAAATCCGCCGGTAGAACGGCGATTGGCGTCCGGCCCCGCGATCCGGGATGAGCGCGGCGATAAAGACCTTCCGCTCAGGGATGACATTCGCTTGTTGGGGCGTCTGCTCGGCGACACGGTGCGGGCGCAAGAGGGTGAGGCGGTTTTCGAGCTTGTCGAACGCATCCGCCAAACCGCGATCCGCTTCCACCGGGACGAGGACGAGGCCGCGCGCTCCGAGCTGGATGCGATACTGACCAGCCTGTCGCGCCTGCCGGCCATCCAGATCATCCGCGCCTTCAGCTATTTCTCGCATCTGGCCAATATCGCCGAGGATCAGCATCACATACGCCGCACGCGCGCCCACGCCGTTGCGGGATCGGCTCCGCGCGATGGCACCGTGGCCTCGGCGCTGCGCAAAATCCGCGAGGCCGGCCTGACCCGCGGCGACCTCCACGCCTTCTTCGCCCAGGCATTCATCTGTCCGGTTTTGACCGCGCACCCGACGGAAGTGCGGCGCAAGAGCACTCTCGATCGCGAGCGCGAGATCGCCGAGCTTCTGGCTTTTCGCGACCGCACGCGGCTGACGCCCGAGGAGCAGGTGGAATGCGAGGAGAGGCTGCGTCGTGCCATTCTGACGCTCTGGCAGACGCGCATCGTGCGGGACACACGGCTCAAGGTCGTCGACGAGGTCGCGAACGGCCTGTCCTATTACGACTATACCTTCCTGGGCGAGCTGCCGCGTCTCTACGGGGAGATCGAGGATGCTCTCAGCGCGGCCGATGCGTCCTGGAAGAATGTCGAACTGCCGTCCTTCTTTCGCATGGGGAGTTGGATCGGCGGCGATCGCGATGGCAATCCGTTCGTGACCGCGGAGGCGCTGCGCCGGGCGCTGCGTGGCCAGAGCGAACGCGTGATGGCATTCTATCTCGAAGAGCTGCACGCGCTCGGCGCCGAGCTGTCGCTCCACACACGCCTGGTCAGCGTCTCGGACGAGGTGACGGCGCTGGCGGAGAAATCGCCCGACGATTCCCCGCATCGCCATGACGAACCCTATCGCCGCGCGATCTCCGGCCTTTATGCGCGCCTTGCCTCGACCTGCCGCCATCTCGGCCATACCGACTTGCTCCGCCGGACGGCGGATGCGCCCGCTTACGATGGGCCGGCTGCATTTCGGAGCGATCTGACCCTTCTGCAGCGCTCGCTCGAAGCCAATGGTTCGGCGGTGCTTGCCCGTGGACGTCTGAGGCGGCTGCGGCGCGCGGTCGACACGTTCGGTTTCCATCTCGCCGGGCTCGATATGCGGCAGAATTCAGACGTGCATGAGCGTGTCGTCGCCGAACTTCTGGAGAAGGCGCGTCCCGGCACGTCCTATGCCGGGCTCGATGAGCACGGCACGGATCGCACTGCTCCTCGAAGAGATCAGCGCGCCGCGCCTGCTCGCCTCGCCCTATCTCGACTATTCGGAAGAGACCGCCTCGGAGCTCACCATCCTGCGCGAGGCATCGGAGGCGCATCGCCGTTACGGCCCCGCATCGGTACCCAACTACGTCATCTCCAAGGCGGACGCGGTCTCGGACGTCCTCGAGGTCGCGCTGTTGCTGAAGGAGGTGGGCCTGATGCGGCCGGATGAGGGCTCGCTGGCGCTCAACATCGTGCCGCTGTTCGAGACCATCGCCGATCTGCAAGCCGCCGGCGGCATCATGGATGCGCTGTTCGCGCTGCCCGCCTATATGCGCCTGCTGAAAAGCCGCGACGGGCTGCAGGAGGTCATGCTCGGCTATTCCGACAGCAATAAGGATGGCGGCTATCTCACTTCGGGGTGGGAGCTTTACAAAGCGGAAATCGAGCTGGTGGAGGTGTTCCGGCGGCATGATGTGCGGCTAAGGCTGTTCCATGGCCGGGGCGGCTCGGTCGGACGGGGAGGGGGGCCGAGCTACCAGGCGATTCTGGCGCAGCCGGCCGGCGCCGTGCAGGGGACGATCCGGATCACGGAACAGGGCGAAGTCATTGCGGCCAAATACATGAATCCGGAACTCGGCCGCCGCAATCTTGAGACCCTTGTCGCCGCGACCCTCGAGGCGACGCTGCTGCACACCGGCGAGCCGGCGCCGCGCCCGGATTATCTGGCTGCCATGGACGCGCTTTCGGGCCATGCCTTCCGGGCCTATCGCGGCCTAGTCTACGATACGGAGGGTTTTGAGGCTTATTTCTGGGATTCGACGGTGATCGCCGAGATTTCCGGCCTGAATATCGGCAGCCGCCCGGCCTCGCGCACCAATTCGCGCCGGATCGAGGATCTGCGCGCGATCCCCTGGGTGTTCGGCTGGGCGCAATGCCGCCTGATGCTGCCCGGCTGGTATGGGTTCGGGTCGGCGGTCGAGGCGTTCAGGACCGAGCGAGGCGAGGCGGGCGTGGCGCTGTTGCGGGAGATGGCTCGGCAATGGCCGTTTTTCCGCACGCTGCTTTCGAACCTCGACATGGTGCTGGCCAAGAGCGACATCGCCATTGCCTCGCGCTATGCCGAGCTTGTCGAGGACCAGGCGCTTAGGGATGAGATCTTCCCGCGCCTGCGCCAGGAGTGGCAGACCTCGATCGACATGCTGCTGGCGGTGACAGGCCAAGCCGCGCTGCTTGAGAGCAACCCTCTGCTGGCGCGGTCCATTCGCCACCGTTTCCCCTATCTCGACCCTCTCAACCATCTTCAGGTCGAATTGCTGAAACGTCACCGGGCGGGGGATGGTGATGACAGGGTCGTGCGCGGCATCCACCTGACGATCAATGGGGTGGCCGCGGGATTGCGCAACAGCGGGTGAGCCCAGCTGCAACGGGATCTCGCATGAGCAACTGAAGCGCGGCGCGAATGCGTTATCGCGCCAGGAGTACCGTCAATAGCGCGTCGCGCAAATCCGTCGGACGCACCGGCTTATCGACACGCGGCGTGGCGGGTGCGTCCGGATATACGTCGGCGGCCTCGGCGTATGCGGTGCAGAACACAAACGGGATTTTCTGCCGTTTCAGCGACTCGGCAAGGCGAAACGACAAGGTTCCACTCAAGTTGATATCCAGGATGGCACAATCAAAAACGGTGTCGGAAATCGCGGCCCGGGCCTGTTCGAAGCTATAAACGATCTTTGCCACCGTGCCGCCCATGTCGGCCACCATGTCGCCGACGCGCTGCGCCTGCAGGATCTCATCTTCGACGATGAGAAATCGATAACCGGTCAGTGGTTGCGACGTTCGGGACAAAATGAGCATCCTGGGCAATTATCCTCCGATCTAATGCAATGCGTGAGCACGCAGTCGAGTTCCCGGATGCTGCAACCTAACGGCGCTGCGTCATAAAAGTGCCACCATTTGAAGATGTCTGCCGATGGTCTGGGGCGAGGGGGGATGATATGCTGATATGGAACGGAAAAGGATATCTGATCGCGGTCGCCGCGTTTATTTCTGCGCTTGGAGCTGAGTATCTGAGCGAGAGCTATTTCGCGGATCAGAATTACTATCAGGCGCATGGCTGGCCGCTCGCCGCTGCCCTGCTCGCCGCTGGGATCATATCCTGGTTTTTGGGCAGTTACCTGCATGCCAAGGGCAGCCGCACGGTGATCGACAAGGCGACGGGACAGGAAATGACCGTTGGCGGCGACGATGCGCTGTTTTTCGTGCCCATGCGCTATTGGGGGCCGATCCTCGCCGTGACCGCCGCCGCCGTTCTTGTCTACCGCGGATTCTGACGCTCGCTAAGGAGGGCGGGGGCCGTCCGGTGGTGGGCGTTATTTGACGACCCGTCGAAGCACCCGCTCAGTGCCTGCCTGTCGGCGGCCGAAAGCCGCCTCGACTCCGATTATCGGGCGCTTGGCGCTGCAATTCCAGGCGACGGATCTGGATCGCGGATATTGCCGGAACGCGCCGTTCTATGGTAATTAACTTTGCGCACCGTAAGCTGCCACACAGGGAGGCGAAAAATGTCTGTCACTTGCTGCCTCCTCGGCGATATTTGAGGCGCCGCGCCCCCGCACATAGTCGGGCGCTTGCTGATCTCCCACGATACTAACAGTCGCCGCCGGCGTTTTTTGCGCCGTGCTTACGGATGCCATGCAATTGAACGCACTTCGCGCTGTGCAGCACCCTGACGTGCCGCGACACGTGCTGCCGTCTTTGGTCGAACGTCGGCTTGCCCGATTTCCGGAACGCTTCCGCGCTTCGCTGCGTGCGCTTGCCGATCGTCACCCGCGTCTGGCTGATCTTGCCGCGAGTTTTCCCGCACTGCTCTTTGCGCCGGCGGTGCCACGCCGCTCGTTCCGCCCGGAGACAGCCATCGCGCGGGTCATCGCCGGCGCTCGGCTCAGCGAGATTGCCAAACTCGCCGAAGTCCCTTTGTGGCTCCGGAAGCTGCCGCCGGGATCTTTCACATCACCGCTGCCCAGGCTGCCCGATAGTGACTTCATTCGCCGGCAGATCGCAAACCATTTGCCGCGTTCGCCGCGTCTCGCGCCCCAATGGCTGCAGGCGGTGGCTCAAGCCGCTGGGTGGGGCGATGAGCGTATAGCGCTCTGGACCGCACAGCAAATCGTCAGCGAAGGAGGGCTCCGCAAGGTCCGGCCGTTTCGCCTTATTTGCCTTTGGGCGTGGTATTCACGACGGCCGGAAGCCCAAGGTCATCTCTTCATCGACCGGCCCTGGAACAACAGCATGGGCTTCGGACTGGCGGATCGGGCAGCAGTGCTATGGCATACGAAAGTGGCGCTGCACGTCAATGTCGGGGACGAGCCCGTCGCGGATATGTGGCTGCGGCCCTCCGGCGTATGCGGCTACGAGTTCGTACCGCTTCGCACGGCTGCCGAAATCGCCACGGAGGCCGGGGCCATGAGGAATTGCCTGATGAGCTACGGCGGAGACGTCGCGCGGAATTCCTCGCGGCTCTGGAGCATGCGGAAAGACGGCGAGCGCGTCGCGACCCTGCTGGTTGCCGCGCGCCGCTACCGAGATCCCCTGCCGAACATCGCCCAGATGGAGAGAGCGGGAAACCAGAAATGCTCACCCGAGGAGTGGTGGGCCGCAAGGCAGTGGCTGCACACTCACGATCTGTCCCGTATCAAGGTCGATATTATCGAGGAAGCGCGGGCGCCGCTTATTCGAGCGCGCTGGGTGCCGATGCGGCGCCCTTATTGGCTGGCCAAGCGGCGTATCCCGGACTGGCTGCAGCTGAAGCCGTCGAGGGATGCGCTCAATGCGCTGCTGCATTACAACACCCGTTGATCGAGGCGCTGACTCCACGGGCTCTCAGCCGCGCAGCGCGATCAGGGCGTCTATAGTGGAAATGGCTCGCCATCAGCGGGTGCCGGGATTGCTGATGGTCGAGCAGGACGGTACGCTGCATGGGCGCTCGAAAATTGCCGATGGCGCATCCAGGCCATCACGCGCAAGGCAGGAATCCAGTATTCCGGAGGGGGTCACCGTTTACTGGATTCCCGCTGAGCATCGGAGGAAACGCCGGACGCACAAGATCCGGGCTAACGCCGTTTCCGCGGAGCGGCGGCCAATTTCGCGGCCGGGGTTGGCTTCGTAGGCTCGTTCATGGCCCAAATCACGCCGAACGGGTCGCGAAGCTGGCCATAGCGATCGCCCCAGAACATCAACTGCACCGGCATCACGCTTTCGGCGCCGGCCTTGATGGCGCGCTCCCACCACGCGTCGATATCGTTCACGGGGAGCATCATGCTGAACCCCTGCGGCGGTTGATGCGGGTGGCCATATTCAGGATACACGTCGCACAGCATGATCGAGCTGCCATTGAGATGCAGATGGATGTGCATGGTCCGCCCGCTCTCGTCGACGGGATTGCGGTAGACTTCGGTTGCGCCGAAGGCACGCTGGTAAAACTCAGCTGCTTCCGTCGCGCCATTTACCTGCAGATAGGCGACGACGCCCCCAAGTGTCTCGGCCGTGGTGGGTTGAATGTCAGCTTCGATCTTCTTGCGCTTGACGTTCATTATGGTCTCCATGGGTTCGAAATTGTGCATGAGATGCACTTTGCTCCCCAAGGACGAGCGTGCCGCCGTCATCCCGACAGCCGATCAATTTTTTTTGAGATGGCCGGACCGCGCGGATTTGCTGTTTCAAGGCGGGGGGCAAGCGGGAACGGACGGCGCCCTCACGATGTTCATCCGCCCGGCACGATTTCCGCAAGCCGGCGCTTGGCGTCCGGATTGCCGAGTTCGGCGGCGCGCTCATACCATTTCAGCGCCACAGTCATGTTGGGCGCGAGGGCCGGCGCCGGTGACGGTGCGGCATGGGCCGGGTCATAACTACGTGCCAGCGCAAGAGCGCCTGCCGCGCTGCCGCGCGCCGCCAATTCCTCGAAGATGAGACGCGCCGCCGCGATGCCGCCTTGCTGCAGGACTTCCTTGCCCCGCTCCAGCAACACAGCTTCGTCCTGGGGCGCGAGGGGCGCCGCTTGCGTCTGCTGCCGGACTGGCTTTTTCGGCGTCTCGGGTTTCGGTGCCGCGGCGGTCGGCACTTCGGTCTTCGCGAATGGAGCGCCGATCGCGGCAACGCTCTCACGCGGGCGGACAGCGACGCTGACGCTCGACTCCGCCAGAATGCGGTTATTCGGGCCAATCAGATGAAATCCGAGCTGGAAACGCGCATTCATTCCCTGCCTGGAGATGAGACGCAACGTGCGCGCCTCTCGCAGCGGCACCACCCAGATGCGGCCGGTCGCCATGCCCGCCGACACGCTGACACCTTCCGGGATGTTGCGTATCAAGATGAAGGTGCCCTCCTCAGCGCCAGCATCGCGCAGTTCGGCGGGCGACGGGATTACCATGGCGATGGGCGTGTCTTTTCCCGGCTCGGCCTCAATGTCCTGAACGGAGAAGCTCAAACCATTCGCCCCCGCAACGCGCGTGGCGTCCTCACGTGATACGGCCAACGTGGCGGGATGTCCCGAGATCGTGCCCGCGACGGCTTGCGGAATTCGAGCGTTGCCGAGGAGAACGGCCAAGCCGCACGCCATGGCCCTGCACGTCTTCAGGCGCCGATCACACGCATCCATTCCCCCGTTCATGCACATCCCTCAGGCTCGAGCGCCATGCTCTGCTGCTGACGCATTCACTCGGTTCATGCATCCCCATCCTGGCTTTTTTCTTGGACCAATTTTCCAGCTGCGGTCTGCCGCCGCCGCCGGATCGAGACATTAGCGAGGGGTGCGAGTTTGCCATTGCATGAATTCTTGGAAAAGCGCCTCTCGCTCCGTGGGTGATTTCTCGGTGAGGTCGCTTGCCGTGGGCTGGGTCGAAGCGCTGACGGTGTTCACGCCCATCTCCTTGAGCATCCGTTCGGCGATCTCTGAGCGTGTCCAGCCGGGAATGGTTGCCGCGAGATTGACGTCCTTCCACTTCTCGTGGAACGGCCCTTCCTGCAGCTTTTTGAAATTCTTGAAGAAGCTGGTGATGAATTTTTCGACCCGCTGATAGCGATCGGTTCCCTTCGGCCAATTATAGACCGCCAGTATGTCAGGCACCGCGATGGTGGTGATCGTTTCGCCTTCGGGGATCAGCTTGGGGTAGTCCTTGCTTGTGAGCTGGCCGAGGACGTATTTATCGGCGAAATGCTTTGCATATTCCGAGACGGAGACCGACAGGAAGCGGAAGCCCGAACCTTCCGGCACCTTCGTGAACGTGTCCATCGGCTTGCCGCCGACGCGCATCGCCGCGGAAATCTCACCCTTCTTCATCATTTCAAGGCCGATGGCATGATCGACCTTGATCATTTCAACATCGATGCCCAGCGCCTTCAGCACGATCGGCGCGGTCGTATGAGCGGCGTTCCCCGCCGTGCCGATATTGATCTTCTTGCCGCGCAGGTCTTCCAGGCTTTGGATCTCAGGCCGGACCAGTATGTGAAGCTCGGCATCGTAAAGTCGCGTGATGTAATGAATCCGATTCCTCATGTTTACATTCAGCGTCTTTTTAAAATATTCGAAATTATCGGATTTCGTGAACGCAACATCCACATTACGCAAATAGAGCAGGTCTTCGATATTGCCCACCGATCCGTATGTGATCATCGGGATCACGCGCAGATTGTCGCCGTCGTCGAGCACCTTGGCGATATCCTGGGCCAGTGTCGGGTAGGCCGCGCCGAGCTGCCCGCAGGCGATGCCGACCGTGCCGCTGTTTTTGCGCTCCTTGAGCGCGTTTTCCGGTGAGGGCGCCTCGGTCTGAGCCGTCTGGGCACAAAGGGGAAGTGTTCCAAAGCCAGCTAAGACGGCAAAAAACGCCAGCATGCGCAGGACATATCCCATATTTATCCTCGAATGGCAGTAATAACAGAGAATTAGAAAGGCGCATTTAAGCATCTTTCTTGAAGACTGTAATTGCGGTTATTTGGAGGCGGTCTGTGCAATCTTGTGGAGAGCATCAGGAGTGACCCGTCCGATGGTTTCGTAACCTGGATCACCTTGCTTGGGCTCAAAGACTGCGAATTCGCCTTCCTTCATATTGGCGAAATCCAGCCCTGCTGCCGTCTTGATGTTGGGCACATGGCCTATGATGACTGTGTTCTTGCCTGCCGCCGGAGCTGCCGCGAACAGCTTGCGCAGGGCGGCGCCGCGCCGCTCGCTCTCGTCCTTGCTGACCGCGGGTTCACCGCTGTCATTATTGAGATCAGCGTTTTCGGTGGCTTGATCGAAGCCCATCAACTTCGCTGTTTCCTTGGCGCGGCAGAATTGGCTGGTGACGACCGCCTGGACCGGGATTTTCGCAGCCTTGAAAGATTCCCCGAGCTTTACTGCGTTTTCCTGGCCTTCCTTGCTGAGTATGCGCTGCTTGGAGCAGTCGCTCATATTGGAAAGGTCGCCGTCTTTTGTGGAGCTGTCCGTCTGGGTGTGGCGGACGTAGAGCACGTAGCCCCCCTTATTGAGCTTCCCGAGTATGTCCCCTGCGGTCGGGGCGGGTGCTTCCGCCGCCGTGCTCGTCGTCTGTGCGAAGCCGGAGTGCGTGCCGCCGATCCACAGACACGCCGCCGCGAGCAAGGCGAAACGGCCGCCATGAGATGTAATACTTATCACTAACTACTCCCGTGATTTGATTATGGAAAGTTACCTTGAACATTCCACAGGAGGATGCGAGTAGGCGCGAGAAAATGTCAACGTTCCCGCTTCATAAAACAGCAGCTATGAGCTGGATTTGAAAATTCAGCTTCACTCGAGCCTATATTCATCGCAATTCGTGGCATAATGCGTGGCGAATGCGTAGGTTTTTTGGCAGTGCCATTTCATGTGTGCCGCTCGGATAATCTACAGGACACACACTATTGTACAAACGGAGGTGCCTGCGCATCGGTGATGATGCGTATATTATCGTCATCTGAGCAGATTTCTGCCGATTACCCAGAAAATCTGCCTCAGGCCATTGTTTTTGCATAGTTTTTGCGAAAGCCGGACAGATGGATCTCTCCTTCACGGAGGTCATGTTTTTCGCAATGATGCGTAGCCGGAGGATATGAATGACAGTTCGGAATACCAGTCTCACTTTAGGCGCTGCGATTGCCGCGGCCATGGCAATTGCGGCAGAAACCGCCACCGCGGCGGAGAGCAAGAATGAGAAATGTTATGGCATTTCGAAAGCCGGTGAGAACGACTGCGCCGCGAGCAACAGCAACACTTGCGCCGGCACGTCGAAGGTCGACTATGACCCGCTTGCCTGGAAGCTGGTTCCCAAGGGCACCTGCGAAGCAATGGAGGTGACCTTGAAGGACGGCAAAACGCGCAAGGGCGCACTCGAAGCCATCAAAAGTTGACGTGATGAATTGGCAGTCCGGCATTGCGATGCTCGAACCGCGCGTTGCCGCTACGGTCCCGGCCCGCGCAGGGGTGGGGCTGAAGCCGGAGCATTATCGCGACATCCTCGAAGGCACGCCCGATCTCGGCTGGTTCGAGGTGCATCCGGAAAATTACATGGGGGCGGGCGGTCCTCCGCATCACGTCTTGGAACGGGTGCGTGCGCAATATCCTCTTTCGCTGCACGGCGTCGGTCTTTCGATCGGCGGGGCCGGGCCGCTTGATGGCAAGCATCTGGCGCGGCTCAAATCGCTTGTCGAGCGCTATGAGCCAGGGCTCTTCTCGGAGCATCTGGCCTGGTCCACCCATGAGGGCGCCTATCTCGGCGATCTGCTGCCGCTTCCGTATACGGAGGAAACATTGGCGCATGTCGCACGCCATGTCGAGGAAACGCAAAGCTTCATCGGCAGGCGAATGCTCATCGAAAACCCGTCGACCTATGTACGCTTTGCTGAAAGCGACATGAGCGAAATCGACTTCCTCATGGCCCTCGTGGCGCGCACGGGCTGCGGCCTGCTCCTCGACGTCAACAATGTGTTCGTGTCGGCAGCAAATCATCATTATGACGCGGGTGCGTATATCGACGCCTTTCCCGTCGAACATGTGGGTGAAATCCACCTCGCCGGCCACGCGGAAATCGAGGACGACGATGGCGAGCCGCTGCTGATCGATGCGCATGACCGGTCCGTGCGGGACGAGGTCTGGCGGCTTTACGAACGGGCGATCAGCCGCGCTGGGCCAATTCCGACCCTGATCGAATGGGACAGCGACATTCCTGCTTGGCCGGTGCTTTTCGAGGAAGCGGCGCGCGCCGAGCGGATCATTCGGGACCGCCGTACGAACGATGCCCGATCCCGCTGACAGGCCGGCGTCGCTGGCGGATATCCAAACCGAATTCGCGGCCAAACTTGCCGGTCGCGGCAATGCCGTGCCTGGCAGTATCGTCAGCCACAATTCCGCCAATCCGCAAAAGCGCTTCAACGTCTATCGCAACAACGCGGCCGCCACGCTGACCGAAGCTCTGCGCGGGCGTTATCCTGTTGTTGAAAGGCTCGTGGGGGAGGCATTCTTCAAGGCGGCGGCGCACCATTTCGCCGTGGAGAACCCGCCGCATTCGCCGGCGCTTTTCGAGTTCGGTGGCGGCTTTCCGGATTTCCTCGCCGCGTTCGAGCCGGCGCAAACATTGCCCTATCTGCCCGATGTCGCCCGTCTCGAATGGCTGCGCCATATGGCCTATCACGCGCCGGATGCCGAGCCGATGCAGATCGCGGCGCTGGGTGATGTGCCGCCAGAGCACGCCGGCGGCATCGTGCTGCGGCTGCATCCTTCCGCCCGGCTACTGATTTCGGATTATCCCGTGGTCTCAATCTGGGAGACCAATTTCGCGGATGAGGTGGTGCGCAGGATTGGGCCCGACATGGCGGCGGAAGCTGCCCTCATCCTTCGCCCGAGGCTCGAAGTCAAAGTCATGCGGCTCGGGCCGGGCGGCGCCGTCTTTCTCGGCGAGATAGAGCGCGGCGCCCGTCTCGCCGTAGCGGAAGAGTGGGCGACCCGAGGCGGCCCGGACTTCTCGCTCGCGGAAGCGCTCGGCGCGCTTTTGGCCGCTGGCGCCTTCGTGGGCTTTTCACTAGACATGAGAAGGGTTAATCAGGGGGAGCATCATGAAAAGTCTGTATTTCCGCGCTGCTGATCTGTTCGAGCGCATTCCGATCGACCTCATCGCTTTGCTGGCGCGTATTTGCGTCGGCACCGTGTTCTTTCGCTCGGGGCTGTTGAAGGTGAAGGGCTGGACGGCCGGCACGACATTATCGCTATTCGAGACGGAGTATCCGCTGCCTGTCATTCCACCGGAAGCTGCGGCCTATATGGCGACCGCCGCGGAATTGTCGCTGCCGATCCTGCTCTTCGCCGGATTTCTCACGCGCTTTGCCGCCTTCGGCCTGCTCATCATGACGCTGGTCATCCAGATTTTCGTCTATCCCAATGCGTTCGATACACACGGTACTTGGGCGGTGGCGTTTCTCCTGCTGATGAAATATGGCGCGGGCCGACTTTCGCTGGATTATCTGCTGTTCGGCGACAGGCCGGCCTCGGCCCACGCTTAAGTTCGTTCACCAGGCTCCTGGGATCGGCGGAGCATTCACAGGAGGCTCACATGCAAGAGCAAAACGGCAAGACAGTGCTGATCACCGGCTCAACGGACGGCGTGGGCCGGATTATGGCGACGCGGCTGGGTGAAGCTGGTGCGCGGGTTCTGGTGCATGGCCGGGACAAGGATCGCGGCCATGAGGTCGTGAAGGCGATCGAGGCAGCGGGCGGTGCGGCGGAATTCCTGCGGGCCGACCTGTCGGTGCTTGCGGAAGTGCGCAATCTGGCGGACACGGTTCGCCAGACGACAGATCGGCTCGACATCCTCATCAACAATGCCGGCATCGGCTCGGACGGTCCGGAAGGAAAACGCCAGACGAGCCGCGATGGGCATGAGTTGCGCTTCGCGGTGAATTACCTCGCCGGATTTCTGCTGACCCGATCGCTGCTGCCCCTGCTGAAGCAAAGTGCGCCGGCCCGCATCGTCAATGTCGCCTCCGCCGGGCAGCAGCCGCTCGATTTTTCCGACATCATGCTGATGCGCGGCTACAGCGGCACTCGGGCCTATTGCCAGAGCAAGCTTGCGCAGATCCTGTTCACCATCGACCTGGCGGAGGAATTGCGCGGTTCGGGCGTGACGGTGAACGCTCTGCACCCGGCAACCTACATGGACACGACGATGGTGCGCCGGTCCGGTGTCAAGCCCTGGAGCACGGTCGAAGACGGCGCCGACGCTATCTTGAACCTTGCCGTGTCACCCAGCCTGGAGGGACGCAGCGGGCGGTATTTCAACGGGTTACGGGAAGCCCAGGCCGACACGCAGGCCTATGATGCGGATGCCCGGCAGCGCCTGAAGGCGATCAGCCTGGATTTGACGGGACTTGCAGCCGCTGACTCCAGCCAGTAGGAGCTCGGGGCTTACCGAGTGACTTGCCCCGCCTCAGTCATCCTGGCCGGCCGCCAATTGCCCCTTGACGTGCCGATCGAAAAACTCCAGCGCCCTTTCGGTCGCTTCCGTGATCGCTATCCGGTTGGCCTCCAATGCCTGACGATTGGGCGTAGGCGAGTTGAAGCCATGGGTCGCACCCTCGAACAGTTCGATTTCGACATTGCCGCCCGCTGACCGGCTTCGCTGCGCGAGTTCCACACAATGCTCCGAACTGACTTCCTCGTCATCGGTGCCGTGCAGAATGAGAACCGGAGCGTAGGGCCGCAACGGCCGTTCGTCGAATTGACCCTTCAGGCGGCACCCGGGATAAAAGGCCAGAGCGGCGCGAAAGGCAGGCTTGGCGTTCGGCCATTTCAGCCCAGACGCATCCCATGTCATGGCTGCAAGCGCGGCGCTGGCGCCATTCGACCAGCCCATCAATCCGATCTTCTCTGGCGCGACGTCGGGACGCGACCGCAGATAAGCGAGGGCGCCATAGGCATCCAATGGGCGAATGGTGACCTCGTCGAGTTCGGCGGGCCGTTGGTCATAACTGTG
Source organism: uncultured Alphaproteobacteria bacterium (assembly GCA_963842775.1). Lineage (GTDB taxonomy): Bacteria > Pseudomonadota > Alphaproteobacteria > Rhizobiales > Rhodomicrobiaceae > R-RK-3. The sequence continues at coordinate 93,795 of CAWJHQ010000011.1, forward strand.
GCGGGGGAAGCCTTGCACATAGCCGCGCGGGCCGAAGCTGTCGACGAGCACCGCAACATAACCCTGCGCAGCCCACTCATGCCCCCATGCCTGGTGACGGGCCGAAAGCGTGGCCGCGCTATAGACGCCGTTTGCGGAGATCGAATAGGCCCCGCCGCGGCCATGCATCAATACGACGGCCGGATGGGGTCCGCCGCCTTCATCGGCGGGCTCGAAAACATAGCCGATAAGAGAGGTTTTGCCGTCGGCGCTAGGAAAACTCACGCGTTCCGGCGGTTCGGTCTCGGCCGCAAAAGCCTCTACGCTCGCCGATATCGCTGCCAGCAGGATGATCGCAACCCGAGCGGCGGAACGTCCCTTGATAGCAAAATTCAAACTCATGACACCCGCACTCCGATTTCAGCCTGAAGTGCCGTTTCCCGGTTCAGCCATGCTAGCAGCGAAAGCTCCGCCGCGCGCGGTAAACGTCATAGCCGCTCCAGCACATTCTGTACCCATGTGAGTACTCCCGGCATCGGAGACGGCGGTGTCGTGGAGCTGGCTGTTCGCTAAATGCCGCGCGAGCGTGAGGCGAAGTTGAAGCTCTTCACCAGCAGTGAAGGCGCCGCGACGGGGCCGCCGCTGAGGTCGCCGCCATGAATGCGGCCCGTGGGGCCGATCGCGTCGATATTGCCGAGCATCGCGACCAGGCTCTCGTTGAAACGGAAATTGCGTACCGGACCTACGATCTGTCCGTTTTCGATGAGGAAGTTGCCGTCGCGGGTAAGGCCGGTGAGCAGCAAGGTACGCGGATCGAGCGTATTGGTGTACCAGACGCGGGTGACGAGAATGCCCCGGCGCGTGTTGCGGATCATTTCATCAACCGGGGTAACACCTCCGACCATCGCAAGCCCGCCAGGGTAGGGGCGGGGCGTGCGGCCGGTCTTTTCCGCCCAGTAGCGCGAACAGGAGAGGTTTTTGACGACTCCGTCCTCGATCCAGACCGTGCGCTCCTGCGGCAGTCCTTCGCCGCCGAAAATCTGTGACGGCGCGAGCGGTTCGGCGGGATCGGAATAGATCGTCACGCGCGCATCGAGAAGCTTTTCGCCCAGCTTCGTCGCGCCTTCCTTGCCGCTCAGCCAGCTGCGGCCTTCATCGGCCGACCGCGCATCCATCGACCACATGAGGTATTGCAGCATCTCACCGGCGGCCGACGCCTCGAGGATGACGGTATATTGGCCCGGATCGAGATCGAGCGGTGGCTGGCTATACGCGGCCTTGGCCACGGCGCGCCCGGATATCCGGCCCGCATCGAGCTCGCCGAAGCGAAACTCCGAGCCGCCCGCCCAGCCGGACCAGCTCCCATCCCTGCGCCTCGCGGTGACTGTGAAATCGGCCTCGGTGTAGCGGTCATAGGCGAACAGCCCGGCGCTCGTCGCCATCGCGGTGAAGCGGATCCAACCTGTGAGTAGCCTGTCGCGTCGACGCCGCTATCGACGGCCCTCGCGATGGCGGCCTTGGCCCCTCGAGCCATCTCCACGGCGCGCAGACCGGCTGTCGGCGCATCGTACGCCGTCCCGGTAGCATATTGCTGCGGGCCAAGCGGCGGCATCTGTTCGGGATCGGCGGGCGCGAGCCGGGCGATATCCTCCGAAGTTCGTTGCGCCATGTCGAGCGTGCCGTCGTCGAGGCTGGTCACGGTCGCCGAACCGGATCGCTGGCCGAATTGCGAGGTGATCGTCAGCTCCACGGCGCTGACGGCGCCATTCGAGGTGGCGCTGTTGCGCGCAAAGCGGAGATTGAGGCTTTCGCCGCCATTGACACGGATGATGCAGCCATCGGCGCGCGAGGCCGCGAGCCGGCGGTCCGTGACGCCTTTGACCTCTTCGGGCGTGAGGTGCATCGCTCAAATATCCTCGCGCTCGGTGTTGAGGACGGTGACGCTCCTGAAGCGTGCGGGGACAGCGCCATGCGAAACGGGTGCGCCCTGCATGGGTTGGCCTTTGCCGCAGCTGAATGTGCCGCCGAGATAATAGGTCGAGGCATCGCCGAGCCCGTCCAGCGAATTCCAAAACTCCACCGTGCGGCCCTGATAGGCCACATCACGCAGCATCGGCCCTAGCTTGCCGTTATTGATCTCGTAGAAAAGCTGGCCGCCGAACTGGAAATTGTCGCGCTGCTGATCGATGCTCCAGCTTCCGGCGCCGACGATATAAATGCCCCGCTCTACGCCGCCGATCAGATCGTCGAGCGAAGTGGCATTCGGGTTCGGCTGCAGGGAAATGTTTGGCATGCGCTGGATCGGGAAAGCCGTGGCGCTGTCGCAATAGGCGCAGCCATTGGATTTCTCCCGCCCCACATAGCGCGCCTGGCCCAGCGCCATCTGGTAGTTCCTGAAGATGCCGTTTTCCACGATCGGAAACTCCGCGCCCGATGTGCGCACGCCGTCATCGTCGAAGGCGACGGTTGCCAGCCCGCCGTCCTGCGAACGGTCGGCCATGATGGTCATCAGCGGTGAGCCGAATTGCAGAGTGTCGAGCTTGTCCGGCGTAACGAACGAGGTGCCGGCGAAATCGGCCTCCCAGCCGAGAGCGCGGTCAAGTTCGGTGGAGTGGCCGACGGTTTCATGGATGGTGAGGAAAAGATTGCTGGGGGCGATCACCACATCATAGGCGCCCGGCTCCACGGATTTCGCGGCAAGCTTTTCCCGCAATTCTGCACCGGCTTGCGCCGCTTCGGCTATGAGGCCGCAGCTCTCCACATAGTCCCAGCCCGCGCCACGTGGGGGCGCGAGACTGTCGCGGCTGGCGAATTTTCCGGCGCTTTTATCCACCGCCGTCGCCATGAAGGAAGGCGCGCTGCGCAGCCTCGTCTGGAAGATCGCGCTGCCTCTCGAGCTGGCGAAAAACTTTTCCTCGCGCACGAAATGCAGCATGGCGTAGCAGAAGTCGGCGCCGTTCTTCAGCGCCGCGTCGGTGACGGCGAGGAGATGGGCCGCCTTGACGTCGGTGGCGATGCTGAACGGATCGGTCTTCACCGGCATGGTCCAATCTTCCTGAACCGCCGGCAGGTCTTCGATGATGATGGGTTCGCCCTGTATGAGCGCGTTGGCCTGCGCCATTTCGACGGCCAGGGCAACCATGCGCGCGATCTCGGCTTCGGTCAGGTCGCTGCTTCCAGCGAAGCCCCAGCTGCCATTCATCAGCACGCGGACGCCGAAGCCGACCTCCAGGCCGTAGCTCGCATGTTGCAGCTTGTCCTCGCGTGCAAATAGCGATTCGCTCTGATTGCGGCCGAGCCGGATGTCGGCGTAGGCGGCGCCTGCCTGACGGGCAAGGCGCAGCGCCGTGTCGGCCAGATCGAGGCAGGTGGCGCGGTCGAACAGATCCTGGAGCTGATGGGCTGCTTGGACCTTCGGAGGAGACGATCGTTTGTGAAAGATGCCGCCCGCCGCAGACGCCCTGATGAAGCATCGCTCCCTCCTGCCCGATAACCCACGCCGTTCGCGCCGCCTGTTCGAGGCGGGGCGCGAGTGCATATTAGCGCAAATCGGCGGAATTACGGGCGGCAAAGTCGCCCTGCCCACGCGTTGGGATCGATCGCGGCGGTCTACGCGGCGCGGATTTTCGTCAGGAAGTCGTCTATATTGGCGCGCAGGGCCTCGGCGTGGCGGCCGAGCTGGGACGCCGCGGTGACGACATGTCCGGCCGCCCCATCGGTGCTCGCGGCGGCTTTATCGACATCCTTGATGCTGGCCCCGACCTCGGCCGTGCTTTGCGCGGCGGTCTGGGTGCTCATAGCGATTTCATTCGTCGCGTTTTCCTGCTGTGAAATAGCGATCTCGATGGAATTGCCGATATTGCTGATCTGGACGATGATCTCGTCCACCTTGCGGATCGCGGACACCGCGCCGCCGACAGCCGTCTGGATGGCGGAAATCTTGCCGCGAATATCCTGCGTCGCCTTGCCGGTCTGCGACGCCAGCGATTTGACCTCCGCCGCGACGACCGCAAAACCCTTTCCGGCCTCGCCCGCGCGCGCTGCCTCGATGGTGGCGTTCAGCGCCAGAAGGTTGGTCTGCGAGGCGACATCCTCGATCATCTGAATGACGTCGCCGATTTCCTGCGCCGCGCGCGCCAGCCCCTGCATGATGGTGCCCGCCTCCTTGGCCTCCGCGACGGCGCGCCCTGCGACTTCGGTCGATTGCGAAATGCTGCGTGCGATCTCGCGGATGGACGCGGACATTTCCTCCGCCGCGCTTGCCGCGTTGTGCACCGCCGATGTGGCGCGTTCCGCCGCCTCGGTCACCGAGGTCGCGCCATTGCTGGTGTCGGCCGCGACATTCGACATGTCCCGGGCGGTCGCCTCGATTTCCACCGCCGCTGCCGCGAGCGCGCTGGACAGTTCATGGCCGGAGCGGTCGAAGGCTTCGATCAGCGCTTCGACCCCGAGCCGCCATCTTTCGCGATTGGCCAGTTCCTTGGCTTGCGCCGCTTCCAGTTCGCGCACCTTGATGGCGTTCTGCTTGAAGGTTTCCACCGCATCGCCCATGCGGGCAAGCTCGTCGCCGCCGCCGCGCGGCACCCTCACATCGAGATTGCCGCTCGCAAGGCCGGAAATGGCTTCGTTGAGGCGGTGCAGGCGGGAAATGATCGTTCTGCCGACAAACGTCGTTGCGAGGACGACGGTGATCAAACTGGTAATCGCCAGCCCAATGAGAAGCGCCGAATTGAGTTCAATATCGGCGACCGAAGCGGCGACCGCACCGGTTGCGGTCTGGCGCGCAGCGACGGCGATCTCCTGCACCTGCGCGACGAGCGTAGCAGCCTTCGCCTTGTTTGCCTCGACCAGTTGCCAGCTCTTGACCATCGCGGCCAATTCGCGCTGCCGGGCGGCGGCGATGCCTTTGGTTTCGCCGGTGAATTCAAGCAATTGCTGAAGCTGGCCGGGGAGGTCCTTGGTCGTTTCCCGGTCTTTCAGCTTGGCGGCGGATTTCTCCAGCCGCGCCGTGGTCGCAATCAAGCGATCGCTCAAGGGACGCATCAGGTCCGAATTAGGCACGAGCGCGGTTTCCGTGAGAATGCCGAGCAGCAGATTGCTCTCCGCGCGCAGCTCGGTCAGCGCTTCGAGCGGCACGGCATCGTTCTCGGCCAGCTTTTCAAGCTCAGCCTTGATTGCCGCCGGATCAGTGCCGTCCCCCGCCGATTGCAGTCCAAGCGTCAGATTGAAATTGGCGTCGTCGACGAGCGGACCTACCTTTTGCGAGAGGACCTTATGCGCGGCGCGGGCGCCCTCTACGAGCATTGCGCGCTGTTCGCTGTCTTTGAGCCGCAGCGCAACCGAGTTAGCCAATGCGTCGGTGCTGGTATTCAATCCGTCGATAGTCAGCCGCAAGGCGTCGACCGTCCCGCGCCCCGCCGCGGTGGCGGCCAGCTTATCGAGGCTCTCAGCCATCGCCTGGCGTTCCTGCGTCAGCTGCGCGACGGTTTTTTGCAGATCGGCAGGGCTTTCGCTGGCGGCGAGCAGAGCCGATGTCGAGGATAATTCGGCTGCCTGACGCGCCAGAACCAGCGCATGCGTCATGCCCGGCAGACTGTCCTGGGAGATCTGGCGCAGATCGGCGCTGATGCCGTGATAGGAGACGAGAGAGGCGCCGGTCGCCAGCAGGGTCAAGGCGCTGACGAGAGCGAAGGCCGACAAGAGCTTGCCGCGGATTCCCATACGGCTGAAAAGACCTGTCGACCGAACAGGCAGCCGCACGTTTTCGCCCGCTTCGCGCGCGGCTTGTTCATGGGCCTGCATGGGTGGGGTCTTGCTGGGAACCGGCATCGTTCGGTCTCGTCGGATAAAGCATCATTGGGAAAAAGTGGTCTTCCCGGTTTTTCGCAAAAAATGATGCGCAGCAAAAAATCTGAGCAGGTCTTTTGTTGGGCAACCAATAAAAACCTGCTTAGAGGGCGAAGGGGCCGGGGCCGCGTTTCCGCAACCCCGGCATCGGATCAGCCGCCTGCCTGGTTGAGCGCCGTGATCGGTTTGAATGTGCCGTCCGGTTGGATCACGGTCAGGAACACCTCGTCCATGCCCTGATTGTCATCGGCACCGTATTTCAGCGTTACGCCGCCGAGATCGAAGCTGCCGTTCATGATGGTGTCGAGAAGAGCCTTGCGGCTTGGCTCGCCGGAAACCTTCTCAAGCGCGGCGACGACCAGGCGGCCGGCCATATAGCCTTCCAGCGAGACGAAGCCGGGTTCGGCATTCGGGTTTGCCGCTTTCAGCGCTTCATGATAGCGGGCGACCAGCGGAACGGATTTGTCGCTCCGGGAATGGCACGACCTGGGTGATCACCACGCCGCCGCCGGCATTGCCCAGCTCCTTGGCGAGCGCGTTGGAGCCGACGAAGGAGATGTTCACGAACACCGCATCGAGCTTCACGCTGCGCGCGAGCTTTATGAATTCTGCGCAAGGCTTGTACGGCCCGACCATGATGACCGCTTCCGGTTCGCCCTTGCGGATGTTGAGCAGCGCGCCCTTCACGGCCACAGTGTTGCGCTCGAAGGTGCCTTCGGCGACCAGCTTCATGTTGCGCTTCTCCAGCGCCTTCTGCACGCCGGCAAGACCGGCGCGGCCGAAGCCGTCATCCTGATAGAGAATGGCGATCTTGGAGATGTTGCGGTCCTTGGTCAGCCGCTCGACCATCGCCTCGGTCTCCTGGAAGTAGGAGGCGCGGACATTGACGACGTTGGCCTTGAACGGCGCGCGCAGGAACTCGGCGCCGGTGAACGGCGCGATGAAGGGAATGCCCGCCTCGGTGGCGATCGGCTGGGTGGCGGAAGAGGTCGGCGTGCCAACCGAGCCGATAAGCGCGAAAACCTTATCCGCCTCGATCAGCTTCTTGGTCGCCTCGATGGATTTGTTCGGCTCATAGCCGTCATCGGCGGATATCAGCTCCAGCTTGCGCCCATGCACGCCGCCGGCTTTGTTGGTCTCCGCGAAGGCGGCCAGAATGCCGTCGCGCATTCCTGTTCCGAGAGCAGCCGCCGGGCCTTCGAGCGCGGCCGCCTGGCCGAAAACGATCTTGTCTGCGGCAACGCCGGGGTCGGCCAGCGCGACATAATTGCCCGAGAACAGGCCGATTGCCGCGGCCAAAGCCGACGACAGGATAGTTTTTCCGTGCATGGAACGCCTCACCTGATGGTTGTCCCAACACAGCTAACAGCAAGCCCTTGCAATTACGTTTGGCGAAACTGCCGAATTTTTCCGATCGGCGTCCGGATGGTTCCTCGCACCGGAGGCCTATCGTTGCCGGCGTGGGAAAAGTGCCCCGGTCCAGTCGCCCGCATAAGGCTGCTGGGCCAGATATTCAACCTGCTCGCGAGTGATGCCCAGGTCGGCGAGCAAATGGCCATCCATTGCCTGGAGTTGCCGCATTTGACGGCGATGGTGCCGAGCGGCTCGCATCCAGGCGGCGGCGCGGGCGAACAGATTCGGTCGTGATGGTGCGGTGAGGTCGGGGGCGGAGGTCGTGCCGGCGCTGGTAAATTCGAGGCTCATGATTATCTCTCCTGATTTTGCCCCTAAACAGGAGAGCGGGTCAATTTATTCGGCGGGACGGTTCACGCGAAGTTGCCAGGATGTTCGCCCCCGATTAGGCGCGTATTGACGCAGCGCTCGTCCGATTTGGCGGCGTGGTTGATGAAAGGTGAATGATGGCCTCCAAACATTTAGCGATCTACGCTCTTGCGGCCTTGATGGTGCTGTCGCCTGCATGGGCGACGCCGTCCGGCTGCGGCCGAAGGGCCAGCAATCGCCGCAAGCAGGCCTTGCCCGCAATCTGCCGGAGGACAGCACGTCCCAGCATACGATCGGCCAGGGCGCGGATCGCATCAGCTATAGCGCCACGGCCGGCACCTTGCCGCTGACCAATGAGAAGGGTGAAGCCACCGCAAAGATTTTTTACGTCGCATATTCGACCGGCGAAGCGGGGCGGCCGATCAGCTTCGTCTTCAATGGCGGGCCGGGCGCGGCCGCCGCATTTCTGCATCTTGGAGCGCTTGGACCGAAGGTGCTCAATTTCACCGCGGACGGTGCGGCCCCGGTGCAGCCGATTGCGCTGAGCGATAATCCCGATAGCTGGCTTGGCTTTACCGATCTGGTGTTCGTCGATCCGGTTGGCACAGGCTTCAGCCGAGCGGTTGGTGGAGGCTCAGAGGCTGAGAAACCCTATTACGGCGTCAATCAGGACGCGGACGCCATGGCCGATTTCGTCCGGCTGTATCTGGCGCGGGCCGGCCGCGAGCTGACGCCGGTCTATCTTGTCGGCGAGAGCTATGGCGGCTTTCGCGCCTTGCTGCTGTCGCACCGCCTCTGCTGGACCGCGGCATCGGCGTGAAGGGTGCGATCCTGGTCTCTCCTGCGCTGGAGTTCTCCATGATCCGCGGGGATCAATACGCACTTTTGCCGCTGGCGCTCCAGCTCCCCTCGATCGCGGCCTCGCATCTGGAGGCCGCCTCCGGCCATGACGCGCCGCTCGATCAGGTGGCCGAGGCCGAGACATTCGCCGTGTCCGATTACCTCCTGCATCTGGTGCGTGGTTTGAGCCTCGATGACGCGATCAAAGCCAAGCTTGCCCGCCTGACGGGGCTCGATCCGGAGCTGGTGGCGCGTCATCATGGCCGCGTCGGCCGATGGCTTTTCCGCCGCGAATATGTCCGCCGCGAGCATCGCGCAACGAGCATTTACGACGGCTCGATCAGCGCACCCGTGCCGCGTCCGGCGGACGATGCGGATTTCGACCCGATTCTCGATGGCGCCGTTGCCGTGCTCACGCCGCTTATGGTGCGGTACGCTCACGAGGAACTGGGGTTCAAGACCGACCTTCCATACAAGCTGCTCAACCGGGATGTGAGCAAGGCCTGGGAATACGGCATCGAGCGCCAAGGTTATGCGGGCAGCCTCGACGATCTCCAAAAGGCGCGGACGCTCAATCCCGGGCTGAAGGTGTTCATCGCGCACGGCTATACCGATCTGGCCACGCCCTACGCCGTGTCGCGGTTCCTCATCGGTCAGCTTCCGCCGATAGAGTCGGCGCGGGCGGTCGAGATGCGCGTCTATCGCGGCGGGCACATGATGTATATGCGGCCGGCATCGCGCCGGGCGTTGACGGCGGATGTGCGCGCCATCTATGGCCAGCCACGGGCCAATGAGCGCATTGCCCCAGTAAGGCCGTGCTGGACACACGCGAAGTCGGAAAGTTGTATCTGAGCCTTTATTCTCCTGAAACCTGCTGCATGTAACAAATGAGGGGCAGTGGACTAGGGGCGGCAAGCTGCGTTCGAAATCGATGCTGCCAAGGAGCGGCTGGGCTTGGCCAAGTGGAAGCGCGCTCGGAAAGCGTCAATCGTTCTCGCCGATCGTTGCCCGGAATTTTAATCGTTACATGAGATGTTCGGCGTATGCGAAAAACGTCATATGCGCTTCAGGATTGCGTCACGGAGCTGCCAGGCAATCCGGGGGAGCCCGGATTCTCGGCAGCAGGAGGATGGCGAACGCAAGGCGGCGCTCGATCTGCTTGCGCGATGGCTGGGCCTGTCGGGCGCGCAAAAAGGCGCTCTTGAAGTCCTGACCGGCGTTCTCCAGGACCTGTCCGGCCTGATCGATCACAATGTGGGCGACGTATCCCGCCGGTTTCAAAGCCTTGAAAGCGCCTCGCGCGAACAAACCAATGCCGTGCAGCAGCTTGCCGAGGCGGTACAGACGGTCCAATTGGGAGACGGCGAGGCGGTACCGATATCCACCGTCGTCGACGGCCTGCGCGGCACGATATCGGAATTCGTCGAAAAAATCGTGTTTCTCTCATCGCGCGGCGTGACGCTCGTCTACAAGCTCGACGATGTGCGTGCGGGCTTGAACGGGGTACACGGAAGCATCGCTTCGATCGACAGGATCAATCGCCAGACGAATCTGCTGGCCCTCAACGCCAAGATCGAGGCTGCCCGCGCAGGCGAGGCCGGGCGCAGCTTCGCGGTCGTCGCGGACGAAGTGCGCGAACTTGCCTCCAGCGTCGACAAGCTTTCCAACAGCCTGAAGGGTCAGCTGGTCACGATTTCGACCGGGATCAGCGACTGCTACGGCATCCTGCACGAGATCGCAGAGACCGATACGTCCGAGCAGAACCTCGTTGCGAACACCCGCATCACCATGATGATGAACGCGCTGCTTGTGCAGAACATGCAATTCGCCACCGCGCTCGACCGCAGCGCGGTCGCGGCGAACACCATTGCGAATGACATCGCCGCCGCGGTGATCGGCATGCAGTTCCAGGATCGCGCCATGCAGCTGATCGAGACTGTAAGCGGCACGCTGGACGTCGCCATTTCGGGCCTTGGCGACCTGGCCCGCGAGACCACGGTGCGCGTCCCGACCCAGGCCAGCAAGGAACAGGCCGACGCGATCGCCGACCGGATGCTCGATCAATGCAAGCTCGGCGATATTCGCCAGCGGCTGGCCCGCCAATTCGGCAGGTACGCCGACCCGCACCGTCCGCCGCCGGCTCCGGACGCCCGGCCCGCGGATGCGGACGACAACGGAAACCAACTCTCTTAGCAACTGGACACTGCCATGCATGTCAAATCGTCGATCAAAGACACCGTTTTCGAAGCGCATCTCAGCGAGCGCCTGTCCTTTGCCGACAATGGCGTCTTCCGGAAGCTGCTCGACGAAATGCTCGCCTCCAAGACGCGCCATTGGGTGCTTGACCTATCAGGTCTGTCTTCGGTGGATTCCGCGGGCCTCGGCATGTTCATCATCGCCATGGAAAACGCCAAGAAGGCGGGATTGTCGCTGGTCCTGCGCTCGCCTACCGAACATGTGCGCAAGCTGATCGAGCTTTCGAAGATGGACAAGCTCATCCGCGTGGATGACTGAGCGGCGATAGGATCTCCCGGCAGTGCCCATTGATCTTCCCTTCGAGAGCCTAAGCGAACCGACGAGTTTCGTGCAGACGCGGCTCGGCGAGGATCTGACCACGGCCAGAATTCTCGTGGTCGACGATAACCGCGCGGCGCGTGGTCTTATCTCGCTGCATTTGCGGTCCAACGGGTTCAAGAACATCAGCATTGTGGCGGATGGATTCGAGGCGCTGAAGGCGGTGGATGCCGCGCGGCCGGAACTCGTCATCACCGATCTGCTGATGCCAAACATGAACGGCTTCGAGCTTTGCAGCAAATTGCGGGCCGATCCGAAGACCAGCGAAATTCCGGTTCTGGCGCAGACGGCCAGCATCGATCCGGATCTGCGCGCGCAAGCCTTCGCCTGCGGGGCTACCGATCTGCTCACCAAGCCCTTCGATCCGCGCGAATTGCTTTACCGGGTGCGCATCCTTTTGGAACGCGGCAGGCTGATCGAGCGGCTTTCCGAATTCCAGCGGCGCATGGCCGATGAACTCCGCCAGGCCGCGGCCATCCAGGAGGCATTGCTGCCGAGCGAAGCCGTGCTGGAACGCCTGAAGGCGGTATGCCCGATGGATGTGGCAGGCCACTACGAAGCGTCCGATGAACTCGGCGGCGATATTTGGGGCATCGAGCTGGTCGGCGATCAGCGCGTGATGATCTTCAACGCCGATTTCGCCGGCCACGGTTTGACGGCGGCTCTCAACACGATGCGCCTGCATTCCTTCGTCAATGGCGGCCCGGAAAAATCCCGCAGTCCCGCGGCGCTGCTGACGCAGTTGAACCAATTTCTTTGCGACGTGCTGCCGCTCGGCCAATACGCGACGATGTTCTGCGCGGTGATGGATTTTCACGCCTGCTCGCTCGAATATGCCACCGCCGCCGCGCCGCCGCAGCTTCTGCGCAGTGCCGCTGACCGTCCGTTCGAGATCGTGCAGGAGCCCGGCTTTCCGCTCGGCGTCACGCGTGAGGCCACTTACGAGAATTTCACCGCGCCGTTCGCTCCGGGCGGCACGCTGCTGCTGTTCAGCGACGCGCTGATTGAAACGCCGTCCCACCCCGATGAGGCGTTCACTGAAAACTCGCTGCGTGACTTCGTCGAGGCAATAGCGCCGGCGAACGATCCGCATGCGCCATGCGACTTCGTCGAAGCGTTCACGCCGGCGAGCGGGCCGCATGAGCTGCGCGACGGTGTGCTGCGGGAGTTTTTCTCGCGGATTTCCAAGAAGCCTGCGGATGATTTGACGCTCGTCGCGGTCCATCATTTGATCGCGGAGGCGCCGCGATGACAACCCTCAAAGCACCTGCCGCCGACGAGGGGGCGCCCTCGGAGAACGAAGCGTGGCATAATCTCGCCGCGCGAACATTCGCGGTCGGCCATCTGATTTCCGCTCGTCTCGAATTTCGAACTCTGGAGCAAGCCGACAAGCTGTCCGCCATGCTGGCAAGCCAATATCCGGTGCCGGAGCGTGTATTGACGGGCATCTGGGAGTTGCTCTCCAACGCCGTCGAGCACGGCAGTCTGGAGATCGACTTCAAGGAAAAATCGCAGTTAATTCATGATTGCCGCTATCTGCAGGAAATAGCGCGGCGATTGGAGTCGCCCAGTTTCGCCCACCGGATGGTTTCGGTCCAATTCAAGCGCTCGAGGCGGTCGATCCGGATGCGGGTATGTGATGAAGGGCCGGGCTTCGACTTTTCGCGCTATGTCGACGCTCCGCTGCCCGATGGGCCGAACGGCAGAGGCATTCTGATCGCCACGAAGTTCAGCTTCGACAAGGTCGCCTATCGGGGCCGGGGCAATGTGGTTGACGCCATGGTCCGGCTGTAGGCATTCGCGTCGGCGCTCGCCGCTCCTAATGAAACAGATACGTCATTGGCGCCTATCGTGGAACAATTGTTGCGCATACCCTCTTGTTTTGTTAACAAGAAGCATGGAAGCCGGTGACCTTCGCGACCAGATCCTGTCGACCTTCGATACGCTTCCGGGCCAGCTCCAGGCGGCGGCAAAGCGGTTGCTGGACCATCCCGAGGATGTCGCGCTGCTTTCGATGCGCGAGCTTGCCAAACGCGCCGAGGTGCCGCCCGCGACCATGACGCGCCTGGCGCGGCGGCTCGGCTTTGACGGCTTCGAGCCGCTTCGCAAGCTTTATGCGGATGCCGTGCGCGGCCGCCCCGACACGTTCAAGGATCGCGCCGAAGGGCTGCTGGCCCGCCGCGACATGGATGGCGATGCGGTATTCGTCGCGGATATGCTGGCGGGCCTCGCCGGCCATCTCCAGTCGCTGAGCGATCCGGGCACAGCCTCGACCATCAGCCGGGCCGCCGATCTGATCGTTAGGCAACGCCGGCTTTTCTGCGTTGGGGCGCGTTCGAGCTACCCGGCGATGCATCTCGGCTCCTATTTGCTGTCGCTGATCGGTGAGCAGACCTTTCTCGTCGATGGCGCGGGCGGTATCGGGGTGGACGGTCTCCGGTCCCTGACGCCCTCCGACGCGGTTCTCGCGCTGACCGTCGCGCCATACACCCGCGATACGGTGGAAGCGGTTGCCTTCGCGTCCGAACGCGGCGCCGCCATCATTGCGATCACGGACAGTCTCGCATCTCCCATCGCGCGCCACGCCAAGGAAGCAATCCTGGTGCCGACGGGCACGCCTTCATTCCTGCATACGATGACGCCAGCCTTCGTGGTGGTGGAATGTCTCGCGGCGCTGGTCGCGGCCAAGCGGGGCAAGTCAGCCGTTGCGGCGATTGCGGAAGCGGAGGATCATCTCGACCGTTTCGGCAGCTATGTCAGGGACCGGCCGCGCCGGAGAGGAAGAACATGACGCAGCGTTCGACCCGTATACTGCACCGCCAGATTTCCGGCGGCGACAGCCTGCCCATCGCGGCGGGCGGGCACGGCATCGAGATCGTCGACAGCGAGGGAAAATCCTATATCGATGCGTCCGGCGGGGCTGCTGTTTCCTGCCTGGGCCACGGACATCCGGCCGTCAACGAGGCGATCAAGGCGCAACTCGACAAGCTCGCCTTTGCACATACCTCGTTCTTCACCAGCGAGGTCGCGGAGCGTCTGGCGGATCACCTCGTCGCGCATGCGCCTCACGGCCTCGGACACGTCTATTACGTCTCAGGCGGATCAGAGGCGATGGAAGCGGCGCTCAAAATGGCGCGGCAATATTTTGTCGAGAAGGGCGAGCCGCAACGCCGCCACTTCATCGGCCGCCGCCAGAGCTATCACGGCAATACGCTCGGCGTGCTCGCCGTCGGCGGCAATCTGTGGCGGCGTGAGCAATTTGCGCCGATGCTGTTCGAGAGCCACCATGTTTCGCCGCCCTATGCCTATCGCGACCGGGGCGAGGGTGAAACGCTGGAGGCCTATGGCGAGCGCCTTGCCGATGAACTCGAAGCCAAGATCGGCGAACTCGGCCCCGACACCGTCATCGCCTTCGTCGCCGAGACCGTGGGCGGCGCCACGCAAGGCTGCACCACCGCCCCGCCGGGCTATTTCAAGCGCATTCGCCGGCTTTGCGACCGGCATGGCATCCTCCTGATCCTCGACGAGGTGATGTGCGGGATGGGACGCACCGGCACGCTGCACGCCTGCACCCAGGAGGATGTCGCGCCGGACCTGATGGCCATCGCCAAGGGCCTCGGCGCCGGATATCAACCCATCGGCGCGGTGCTGCTGTCGGAAAACATCTTCGCCGCCTTCCGCGACGGGACAGGGTTCTTCCAGCATGGCCACACCTATCTCGCCCATCCGATGGCCTGCGCCGCGTCGCTGGCCGTGCAGGAGACCATCCAGCGCGACAATCTGCTCGAAAACGTCCGCCGCCAGGGCGCGCATCTGGAGCGGCGGCTGCGCGAGCGCTTCGGCAACCACCATCATGTTGGCGACATTCGCGGGCGCGGGCTGTTCTGGGCCGTCGAATATGTGACGGATCGCTCGAGCAAAACGCCCTTCGATCCGGCGCTGAAGCTGAATGCCCGCGTCAAGCGTGAGGCGATGGCGCGAGGGCTTGCCTGCTACGCCATGCCGGGTACAATCGACGGAAAGCTCGGCGATCACAACATGTTAGCCCCGCCATTCATCTGCACGAGCGCCGATATCGACCGGATCGTCGAGCGCTTCGGCGACGCCGTCGACGCCGCACTGCAATCCATGCCGCGTGAATAGGCCTCAAATGCTAAAAATCTCAACAAAGGGGAGTAGGAAACTTATGAGAAACTTAAAGGAATTTGGCGCGTCGCTTGCCGTTATTCTGGCGACATTCTGCGTGCCGGCCGCCGCCCAGCAGAAATTCGTCACCATCGGAACCGGCGGCGTGACGGGGGTCTATTACGCGGTCGGCGGCGCCATCTGCCGTCTGATGAACAAGGACCGCGCGACGACCGGCATTCGCTGCTCGACGGAGTCGACCGGCGGCTCCGTATTCAACGTCAACGCCATCAAGACCGGCGACCAGGAATTCGGCATGACCCAGTCGGACGTGCAGTATAATGCCGTCAAGGGACTGGCGCAGTTCAAGGATGCGGCCTTCGGCGATCTGCGCACGGTGTTCGCGGTGCATCCGGAGCCCTTCACGGTTCTGGCGCGCAAGGATGCCGGCATCAAGACGTTCGAGGACTTCAAAGGCAAGCGCTTCAATATCGGCAATCCCGGCTCCGGCACGCAGGCTTCGATGGACGAGCTGCTCGTGGCCCTCGGCTGGAAGCGGTCCGATTTCTCGCTCGCGTCGGAACTCAAGGCCGACGAGCAGGGCACAGCGCTCTGCGACAATAAGATCGACGGCTTCTATTACGGCGTCGGCCACCCCTCGGCCGCGATCCAGGACCCGACGACAGGCTGCGGCGCGCAACTGATCGGCATCGAAGGCCCGGCTGTCGATAAGCTGCTGGCCGAAAAGCCCTATTATGCCAAGGCGACGATCCCCGGCGGCATGTACGCCAACAACCCGAACCCCGTGAACACCTACGGCGTCGCGGCGACGCTGGTGACATCGGCCAAGGTCTCGGACGACGTGGTGTACACGCTGGTCAAGGCGGTGTTCGAGAATTTCGAGGAGTTCAAGAAGCTGCACCCGGCCTTCGCCAATCTCGATCCGAAAGCCATGGTCAAGAACGGCCTGTCCGCTCCGATGCATCCCGGCGCCATCAAGTACTTCAAAGAAAAGGGCATGCTCTGAGCGTCGGGATTAGTGCTTGGTGGGAAAGTGCATCGCACTTTTTTGTCGTCCCCGCGAAAGCGGGGACCCAGTACTCCGCAGCGACTCTCGTGTTTACTGGATCCCCGCTTTCGCGGGGATGACAATACATCTAAGCGCTCAGGGGAGGGGGACGCATGGCAGGCAATCCGGCGGCAGGCGCAACCGCGAGCCGCGAAGAGCTGGAGCAACTGGTTGCCGAAGCGGATATGGGCGGCCGAAAGCCCCTCGGGGTCGCCGCATGGCTGTTGACGGTGCTGGCCGTCGGGTGGTCGCTGTTTCAGCTCTGGTATGCGTCTCCACTGCCGTTCATGCTGAATTTCGGCATTTTCAACGATACCGAAGCGCGCGGCTTCCATTTGGCATTCGCCTTCGCGCTCACCTTTCTTGCATTTCCGGCATTTGCCCGGTCGCCGCGTGACCGCGTGCCGATAACTGACTGGCTCCTGGCCGCCGTCGCTGTCGGCGCGGTGCTCTATCTGATCGTATTCTATGTCATCCTCTCGATGCGCCCAGGCCTGCCCACGACGGCGGATGTGATCGTGTCGGTCGTCGGCGTGCTGCTGCTGCTCGAAGCGTCACGGCGCGCCGAAGGGCCGTGGATGCCGGTCATAGCGATCCTCGCCCTGCTTTACGTTTTCGCGGGGCCCTGGCTTCCCGGCATGATGGCGCATAAGGGCGCGTCGCTGTCGCGGGCCGCGTCGCATTTCTGGATCACCTCGGAAGGCGTTTTCGGCGTGGCGCTCGGCGTCTCGACCAATTTCATCTTCCTTTTCGTTCTGTTCGGCGCGCTATTGGAGCGCGCGGGCGCAGGGAACTGGTTCATCCAGGTCGCCTTCGCATTGCTGGGCAAGTTTCGCGGCGGACCGGCCAAGGCCGCGGTCGTGGCGTCCGGGCTGACAGGCATGATCTCGGGGTCGTCGGTGGCCAATGTCGTGACGACCGGCACCTTCACCATTCCCTTGATGAAGCGCGTCGGCTACACGCCGGTCAAGGCGGGCGCCATCGAATGCGCGGCAGGCGTCAACGGCCAGCTCATGCCGCCGATCATGGGCGCGGCCGCCTTCCTCATGGCGGAATATGTCGGGATCTCCTACGCCGAGGTCTGCAAACACGCGCTGATCCCGGCGTTGCTGACTTATGGCGCGCTGTTTTACGTCGTCGATCTCGAGGCGACGAAGGCCGGGATGACCGGTCTGACGGCGACGAGCCGGCGCACGGCCAGCCAGGGGCTTATCAAAGCGGGGTTGACCCTGTCGTCGCTCATCATCCTCGCCAACATCGTCTATTTCGGCCTTGGCTGGACCAAGTCGATGTTCGGCGACAATGCCGGCCTCATCGCGATCGCTGTCGCCTCCGCCGCCTATCTCGCGCTCATCCGGGTGCGTGCCGGAAATCCGGACCTGCCCGAAGACGATCCCAGGTTCGCGCTCGTCAAGGTGCCCGACTTCTACGAGGTGGCGCGCACCGGCCTGCACTATCTCATACCGGTGGTGGTCCTCATCTGGTGCCTGATGGTCGAGGAGATGTCGCCCGGCCTTGCCGCCTTCTGGGGCGTCATCGCCATGGCGTCGCTCGTCCTCACGCAGAAGCCGTTGACGGCGCTGTTCCGGGGCGAGACGGCGCTCGGAACGCATTTGCGCCAGGGCATCCATGACGTTTTCCGTGGCCTGGAGACGGGCGGGCGCAATATGATCGGCGTCGGCATCGCCACCGCGACCGCCGGCATCATCGTCGGCGCCGTGACGCTGACAGGCGTCGGCCTCGTCATGACGGAACTTGTCGAGCTGCTGTCCGGCGGCTCCATCGTCATCATGCTGGCCCTGGTGGCGGTGATCTGCATCCTCCTCGGCACCGGCCTGCCGACCACCGCGAGCTATGTCGTGGTCGCGACGCTGATGGCGCCGGTCGTCGTCGAACTCGCCGCCCAGAACGATCTCGCCGTCCCGCTCATCGCCGTGCACATGTTCGTCTTCTATTTCGGCCTGATGGCGGACGTATCGCCGCCGGTCGGCCTTGCCGCCTATGCCGCGGGCGCGATTGCCGGAGCCGACCCGATGAAGGTGGGCTGGCAAGGCACATGGTACGAGATGCGCACGGCGCTGTTGCCTTTCATCTTCATCTTCAACCCGGCGGTGCTGATGATCGACATCGGCGGGCCGCTGCATTTCGTCGTGGTCGTCGGCTGTGCGGCGATCGCGATGATGGCGTTCTGCGCCGCCTGCCAGGGCTATTTCTTCACGCGCAATCGCATCTGGGAGACGATCGCACTGCTGCTTGTCTGCTTCACGCTGTTCCGACCGAATTTCTGGATGGATCGCTTTGTGCCGCCGCGCATCGATCGGCCTGCAAGCGAGATCGGCGCCATCATCGACGCCGCGCCCGGCGCGAGCCCGCTGCTTCTCCGGATCGAGAGCACGGACATCATAGGCGACGATGTGCTCAAGGTTGCGCGCCTCACACTGGGTGAGACGGGCGACGCCGCCAAACGCCTGAACGCGGCGGGGCTGTCCGTGTCGTCCCTGTCGGCCGCGCCGGTGATCACAGCCGTCCGGCCCGGGTCGGAGGCGGGCCGGCTCAAGCTTCGGCCAGGCGATAAGATCCGCGATGTGCTGGTGAGCAATCCGCGCCCCGAGCCGTTCTGGTTCGTGATACCCGCGCTGGTCTTATTGGGGCTGGTCGTGCTGCTGCAACGCCAGCGGCGAACGATGCTGATGCCCCAGGCCGCACGATCATGAGAATTGCCCTGATCCATGCGCTGAAGCATTCGGTGGCGCCGATCGAGCTGGCGTTCCAGCGTCTATGGGCCGAGGCCGCGCTGATGAACCTGCTGGACGACAGCCTCTCCGCCGATCTTGCGAGGGACGGCGCGCTGACGCCGCGCATGACGGAGCGGTTCGTCTCGCTCGGCCGATACGCAGCCGGCACGGGGGCCGACGGGATCCTGTTTACGTGCTCGGCGTTCGGTCCCTGCATCGAGGCGGTGGCCCAGGATCTGGCGCCGCTGCCCGTCCTCAAGCCGAACGAAGCGATGATCGAGGACGCTGTCGCCGGCGGCGGCACGGTGGGCCTGCTCGCGACCTTCGCGCCCACGCTCGCATCCATGCCTGCGGAATTTCCAGCCGGAACCAGGATCGTGCCGAAGCTTGCCGACGGCGCGCTTGCGGCGCTGGATCGCGGCGATGCCGCCGAACATGACCGGCTGGCCGTCGCGGCGGCAATGGAGCTTGCGGATTGCGATGTGATCGCGCTGGCGCAGTTCAGCCTTGCGCGTGCGGCCGATGCCATCGCGAAGGCGACGGGCCGGCCCGTCCTGACGACGCCCGAGAGCGCGGTTCGCAAGCTGCGGCGACTGCTAGTGCATCGGTCTGAAAAGTGTTCGCACTTTTCGGACAAATCCGATGCATAAACAAAAAACCTAGAGCGCAGCTCCGCGTTCAGCGGAGCATCCGGCGCTCAGCCGACAGCTGAATTGCGGTAGCCCGTTCCGATTCAAACAGGACTCGGCGCTTCCCATCCTTAATGCCGCGCCGACATGCCTGTCGCTGAGTGATCGGGCGGCTTCGCTCAAATGGCCGTACACCTCGCGGATGAAGGCGAGCCGATCGCCAGGGCTGGCGAAGGCGATGTCGGGAACCAGGAAGAATAGATTGCCGTGTGAGACCACGACGCCATCGCGTTCGAGCAGCATCTGGCTGATACCCTGCCATTTCAGGTAATGCTCGACCTCGTCGGTCATAAAACGCAGACCGCCGCCATCCTGTTGCATCCGGATGATCTGGTTGAAATTGGCGCGGCCTTTGACCTGGCGGACCCGAAGTCTGCGAAGCAGCCAGGAGCCCAGGAAGAAGAGCAGGGCCACAGCCAGGAACAGCAATTCCGCGCCTGCGGGAATTCCGGCCGCGTCCAGCCATCCGCTTAGTACGTCACCGTAGAAAATGAGAAGGACCAGCGCGGCGCCAAATAGTGAAAGCAGGAGCCATGTCAGCACCCATACTGTCCGGTAAGCGTTACGGGCAGCCGATCTGCTGAGCCGGGTGAGCCTTTCGTAGGAGAGTTGGTAGGTCAGCTCGCGCGGCATGATCGTTTCCCCTCGCGCCGCATGTGTCGAGCGCGTGGCGACCCCCGCTCAGATCACCGGATCTCATACGGCCTGGAGATATCAAGCGAGGAGTGCCGGGCTTGTCAAGCTCACGCTTAGTGGAGAGGGTGCGCTCCTGCGGTCACGCTCTGGCTGCGCGCCGCTCGGTATGAAGGGGGAGGTACATATGCAGCGTATCGAAGGATGCCGGCTGACCGAACACCGTCGTCCGGAACACTTCCTTTTTGACGGGCCTGAAATCCCATGGATCTGTAAAGGCTGATCGCGGGTTCCTGCGTGATCGTCACATGCAGCTTGACGTCGGCAAAGCCGCGCGTTGCGGCAAGCTCGATGAGCCGCTCCGCCAGCAGGCGGCCGAGACCGCGTCCCTGCCACGCCGCATCGACATGCAGCTTGCAAAGCTCCAGGCTGTCGGCGCCGTCGGGAGCCAGCCCGCCCATCGCGATGACGGCATCGCCGTGGCGCGCGACCAGCATGTCGCCGCCGCCTTGGCGCCATTCCCGCGTCTTGGCGATCAGGCAGCCGTGATAGGTCAAATCCTGAATGAAGCCGTTCGGATTGCATTTGACCGACTGGCAGTAAAGCGCGCAGAGGGGTGGAAAGTCCTCGTCGGTTGCCGGACGGATGATGATGCCCTCGGTCATGCCGCAGTCCCCGGAAAGGCGGTGAGCAAGTCCCGATAGCACCACATCAAGCTTTGCAAATCGTTGATGGAGCAGCACTCATCCGCCTGATGCATGCCGCCGACCTTGCCGAACCTGTCCGAATGGCGGTCATGCGTCAGCGCCGCCGCATTCGGGCAGGCCAAGCTCGATGATTTCGGCATCGGGAAAGCTGGCGTGAATGAAACGCGCATCCGTCGTTCCGCCCTTGGCGTCGAGCACCGGTTCGCGGCCCGCCCGCGCGGCGACGATCGATTTTGCCAGGGCCGCGAAGGCTCCGGGAGGTGAATAATAGGGCATCGCTGCCGTATCCGAATTGACCGTGATCTGCAGTTTGCGGAGTAATCTTGCGTCCGGGTGATCCTTAGCCCATCGAGGTGGATTATCAAGCAATTGTTGCAGCTTATCGGCAAGGGTTGAGGGTGTTTCGTGGTGCGTGAAGCGAATATTCCACAAGGCGCGCGCGTTCCCGGGAATGATCGCGGTCGCGCCGAAATCGCCGCTCTGCGTCGCCACGGTTTCGAAATTGGTGGCCGGCATTCCCGGCTCGGCATCGTACCAGCGATAGCTGTGCAAAATGGCAAGTGCGAGGCTGAATGCGCGGTTGGGATTTTCGAAAAGCGCGGGGTAGGCCGCGTGGCCCTGGACACCCGCCGCATTCAGCGTGCCGCACAGACTGCCGCGCCGGCCGATCTTGATGGATGACCCGAAAAGCGCCTCGGAGCTTGGCTCGCCCACCAGGAACGCCGACGGGCGTTTTCCCGCCGCCTGCATCCATTCGAGCACGCGCCGCGTGCCGTTGATCGCCGCCCATTCTTCGTCCGTCGTGACGATGAGGCCGATGCGCGGCGCCTCGCCCGCCGCCTTGCAGTCCTCCGCGACGGCGGCTGCGGCGACGGCAAATGCGGCGACGGCGCCTTTCATATCCGTCGCGCCGCGCCCGTGCAGGAAGCCGTCTTCAACCGCGCCGCTGAACGGATCGCGGCTCCAGGCGTCGGCTGCGCCGGCCGGAACGACATCCGTATGGCCGATGAAGCAAAGGCCGCCGGGGCCGCCATCGCCCCATTCGGCATAGAGATTATCGACCGGATAGCCCCAGCGCTCGTGGCCGCCCTCGAAGGTCAGCCATTCGCAGCGGGCGCCGGACGCTTCGAGAAATCCTTGCAGAAACTTAAGACTTTGGCGGGCGCCCGGCCGCAAGGTTTCTGCCACAGGTGTCAGGCTGGGAATGCGAATGAGGTCGCGCGCGATCGCAACGACCCGCTCATTCGCCGAAGGCTGGACGGACATGGAAATACGGGCTTCCCGAAAGCATTGATGCCGGCGCACAGATGCGTCTGGAACCATCATACCATTGCCAGCCGCTGGGCGCGCTCATCCGGAATGCCGTAAATGTCGGCGATGGCGGCGGCCGTCAGCAGAGCGCGCGCAGGCCCCCGCGCGGTGATGCGGCCGTTCTTCATCAGCACGATGTCGTCGCCGAAATCCCTGGCGAGCACGAGATCGTGCAGGATGCAGAGGGCGGCGCCTCCCGCGTCGACGAAATGCCGCGCCGCTTCCAGCGCGATGATCTGGTGCTTGAGGTCGAGATGGGCGGTGGGCTCGTCCATCAGCAGATATCCGGGCAAGCCGCTTTCCGCGCCATGCCCGAGCTGGGCGAGAGCGCGGGCGATCTGCACCCGCTGGCGTTCGCCGCCCGACAGGGTCGGATAGTCCCGGCCCGCCAGCTTCGTCAGGTCGAGGGCGCGCAAGGCCCGTTCCTCGATCTCATCCGCAGCCGCACCGCCTGCGCCGAAGGGCGCGCGCGACAGGGTCACGATCTCAAGCACGGTGAGCGCGAAATTCATCGGCGCATGCTGGAGGACGACGGCGCGGCGCATGGCCAGCTCGCGCGACGCCATCGTGCGGATAGGCGCGCCGTCGAGCAGAACCTCGCCGCTGGAAGGGGCAAGATCGCCCGCAAGGCCCGCAAGCACGGTGGATTTGCCCGCACCATTCGCGCCGAGGATGATGGTCAGCTTGCCCGGCGTCAGCGCAAGGTCGATGCCGTGCACCAGCCTGATCTTCCCGGCGCTGATCGTCACATCGCGCAATTCGAGCGCCATTAGAACAGCTCCCGCCGGTAGCGGCCGAGCAGCCAGAAGAAGAACGGCCCGCCCAGCGCGCTGGTCAGCACGCCGATGGGCAGCTCGGCCGGGGCGACGGCGGTGCGGGCGATGAGGTCGGCGCAAAGCACCAGCACCGCGCCGAGTAGCGCCGATCCCGGCAGCACGACCCGGTGGTCGGCTCCGGCGAACAGCCTGATGATATGCGGCGCGGCAAGGCCCACAAAGCCGATGAGGCCGGACATGGCGACGGCCGCTCCCACCCCCAACGCCGAGAGGATGACCACCTGCCGCTTCATCGCACCGATATTGACGCCGAGATGGACGGCTTCGCGCTCGCCCAGGAGAAAGGCGTTCAGCGCGGAGGAGAGCCGCAGCATCAAGAGCGCCGAGGCCGTCATGAGCAGCGCGGCGGGAATGAGGCTTTCCCAGGTGGTGCGGCCAAGGCTGCCCAATTGCCAGAAGATCAGCTCGCGGACCTGCTCGTCGAAGCCGACGAAGATGAGATAGCCGAGCCCGCCTTGCGCGATGGCGTTGATGGCGATGCCGGCGAGGATCAGGGGCGCGACGGTGCCGGCGGCGGCACGGCGGCCGAGCGCGTAAACGGCGAGAATGGCGACCAGGCTGCCGGTGAAGGCGCCGATCGGCACGGCGTAGGACCCGGCGAAGGTGAGGAAGGCCGGGGCGAGCGACCTGCCCGCCACGATGACGATGGCCGCGCCGAGCACGCCGCCGCTGGAAATGCCGATGATCACCGGGTCGGCGAGCGGATTGCGGAACAGGCCCTGCAGCGCCGCGCCGCACACGCCCAGCACCGCGCCGACGCACAGCCCGAGCACGAGGCGGGGCAGGCGGATCTGCTGAACGATCTGCACGGCCTGGCTGGTGTCGCCGCTTGCCGGCCAGAGCGCATGGGCGATCTGCGTCCAGCCGATGGAGACCGGGCCGATGACCAGCCCCGCGAAGGATGCCGCAAGCAGCGCAAGCCCCAAGCCGATCAGCAGCAAATGCCGCGACCTGCGCCTCGCCTCGCGCAGCGTGCCGAGCGGGGGCGCGTCCACATCGGCCAGTTCGGCCGTCATTGCCACGGTCTAGCCTTTCCCACGGATGGCCCGGGCGAATTCGACAATGGCCTCGGGGAGACGCGGGCCGAAGCTCAAGAGATAGCTGCCGTCGCGCGCGACGATGCGCATATCCTTGGCCGCCGGGGTCAACCGCAGGGCCGGATGCGCCGCGACCGCCGCCACGCCGCCCATGGATTGCAGCGTGTGGTCCATCATGCCGATGGCGTCGGGCGCGGCCGCCGCCGTTGCTTCCAGCGACACGGCCTTATAGCCGGTATGCGCCGAGAAGACGTTCTCCGCGCCGCTCAGAGCGATCAGTGAGTCCGCTCCGGTTTCGCGTCCAGCGGCCATTGGCGCTCCGCCGCCCGCATTGATGATGAAGAGCACTTTCGGCTTGCCGGGCATGGCCGCGACCGCCGCTTTTGCCTCAGCGAGGTCCTGGCTCAGTTTTGCCGCGAGCGCAGCGCCTTTCTCCGGCACGCCCAGCGCCTTGGCGATGCGGTCCACCTTGTCCAGCAATCCGTCCGTGGTGTGGGCGTCGGGAAGCTGCACGACGGGCACGCCGGTCGCGACGATCTGCTGGAGCACTTCGGGCGGTCCCGCCGATGCCGAAGCGAGAATGAGATCGGGCTTGAGCGACAGCACCCCTTCCGCGCCGAGCTGGCGGAAATAGCCGACGGCGGGGATGCCTTGCGCCTCCGCCGGGAAGATGGATGTCGCGTCGCGCCCCGCCAGCCGTTGCTGCTCGCCGAGCCGATAGACGATTTCAGTGATATCGCCGCCGAGCGTGATCACTCGCGCCGGTTGGCTCTGTGCATGGACAGCCGAGCCGAACGCGAGAAACGGCGCCAGCAGTAATGCCGCCAAAGCAAGCAATCCGGAACGCACCCTCATGCGGCCGCTCCAGCCGCACCGACAGCCGGAAGCCCCGCCACGATCGTCCGCCAGGCGTCAAGCTCGGCCTTGCGCGGCTTGCGTTCGCCGAAGAACTGGACGAAGCAGAGGCCGTCCGCGTCGAAGAGTTCGAGCGAGGTCACGATGCCGTCGCGCGTCGGCTTGCGCACCACCCAGGCCTGATGGATGGCGTCCTCGCGCAGATGCAGGTTGAATGTCGGGTCGAGCACGTTGAACCACGGTCCCATCACTTTCAGCGACTGCACCGGGCCGGTATGGATCTGGATGCAACCCGGATTGCCGACGAAGCACATGATCGGCGTCTGCGCATCTGCGGCGGCCTGAAGCGCCTGCCGTAGCGATGCGGGCGCGACGGGATAGGCGAATTCCGGCTCCGCCAATCGCATGGCCTGGGCGCGGCTGACGCCGAACTCCTGCAGCAGGCCGAAGAAATCATGCGTGTCCTGCAGCGCGCGCCAATGCCGGTGGAAGTTGGCGGTGTCGATATCGCTGTCGGGCCGGTCGGGAAGGCGCAGCGGCAGCGGCGCGATGGCGATTTCGGTATTCTGCTGCGGGCTGCGGAAACGGTCGGCAAGCGCGCCGAAGGCTTCGCGGTCGCTGCCCGCCGTCAGATAGATCTTGTGAACGGCAGTGCCGTCGATGTCGAACACCTGCACGCTGGTGCGCGTCCCGGAAGCGACCTCTTCGGTGACGACGAAACCATGCCGCCAATGGCTCATGAACAGACGCAGATCGACATCATGATTGAGCACGATGCCGTGGCCGGGGCCGATGGAGACGTGATCGAACCGGCCATGCTTCTCATGCACGCAATGCTCGTTGCGGGTCAGCACCATCACCTCGCCCACCGCCGGCATGGCGCGCAGCAATTCGGCGAAATCCGGCTCAAGCCGCACGACGCCCTCGCCGGTGCGGCATGCGACAAGCTCCGCCTCGCTCACCGCCAGCAGGCGGGCCGCATCGCGGGCGCGAATGCCCGGATTATTGTGCTTGCATTCGGCAAGCGCCGCCCGCAGCGCGGCACCGGCCAGCCGCGCACCATCGGCTCCGGTCCCCGGACTATCGATCGTATCCGCTCTCATCTGCAATCCTGATTAACTTTCTCTCACGCGTTTAACGACTAAGCAGGTCTTCGTTGGTTACCCAACAAAAGACCTGCTTAAATTCTTTGTTAGCGCATCATTTCTCGCGAAAACCGGGAAGACCACTTTTCGCAATGATGCTTAGCTCATTGCCCCGCGATCCGCCCGTGCGTTTCCTTCACGTGGCGGTGTGAGCAGAATTCACGTGATCGTCGCCTGCCGTCAACCTTATCATGAAAATCATGCATTGAATGTGTCAGGATACGTGTGAATTAAGCACATATATATTGTTGCGTCATATGCATGGGGGAATTGGGGCTATGCGCCGACCGCACACAACAGGGTCGGCGTGACGGGGGATATTATGAGTAGGAAGATGAGACGCTGCGGCGTGTCGGCAGCCGCCTTGCTGTGCGCCTTGCACTACGGAACGGCCCATGCGCAGGACCAGGCAGCGAACGAAGTTGATACGGGCGGCGCCATCGCGCTTGAAGGCGTGTCGATTTTCGCAACGCTCAACCCGATTGCGTCCTTCGACTATCCGGGGCAGGTGGCTGTCGTGGAGCGGGATGAGATCGAAACGCGCCAGGCTTCGACGCTGGCCGATGTGTTCGCCGACATACCGGGCGTGGTGGTCGATGGCGGCGCGCGCCGTACGGGCCAGGCGCCGACCATTCGCGGCATCCGCGAGGAGGACATCCTCATTCTGATCGACGGCGCGCGGCAAAGCTTCGTCTCCGGCCATGACGGCCGCCTCTTCATCGAGCCGGACCTGCTGAAGCGCGTCGAGGTGGTGAAGGGGCCGGTGTCGTCGCTCTACGGCTCGGGCGCGCTGGGCGGCGTGATCGCGGTGACGACAGTCGATGCGCTGGACTTCCTCGAAGCGGGCGAGACGCAAGGCGTGCGCGTCAAGGCCGGCTTCGGCACCGTCGACGACGAGACGCTGTTCTCCACCACCGCCTTCGCCAGGAGCAACGACGGCCGTTTCGACGTCGTCGGCAGCCTCGCCTATCGCGAGACGGGTGACATCGAACTCGGCAGCGGCTTCACATTGCCCGACGACAATCAGATCGTCTCGGGTCTGCTCAAGGGCACGGTGCAGCTTGCGCCCGGCCTCAGCGTGATGACGTCGTGGATCCATTATCACAATGACGCGCTGACGCCGAACAATCCGCAAGGCAACAGCGTTCCGACCACGCCTTTAGACAATGTCTTTCGCGATGTCCTCAGCGACACGGTGCAGAGCACATTGTCCTATAAGGCGCCGGACAACAATCTGGTCGACGCCAATTTCCAGGTCTACTGGTCGCGCAACGCGGTGGAGGAAGACGAGGTCAACACGGACCGCACCCTCAGCCGCGAAGTCGAGACCGCGGGCGTCAAAATCGACAACCGCTCGCGCTTCACCTTCGGCGAGGATGGCAAGCTGACGCTGACCTATGGCGGCGAATATTACAACGACCAGCAGACCGGCAAGGACAGTGCGCCGCTCGGCTCCGAGCCCATCCCGGGATTGCCCGGCCCCGTCGATCCGACCATTCCGGGCAACATCCCTGGCGGCAGCGCCGATTTCTACGGCGTGTTCGCACAGGCTGAAATCGTGCTCGGCAACCCGCTTGGAGCACCCGGCGAGCTGACCATCATCCCCGGCGTGCGCTGGGATCATTTCTCCAACAGCTTCGATGGGACCGGGCAGGACTTCGACGACATCGACGAGCAGGCCGTCTCGCCGAAACTGGGCGTGTCCTACAAGCCGGTGCCGTGGCTGCTGCTTTTCGCCAATTACGGCGAGGCGTTCCGCGCGCCGTCCTTCAACGAAGCCTATGCGACCGGCAATCACTTCCCGGTGGTCGTCGGCCTGCCTGGCCCGCCCTTCGCACAGCTGGTCGGCTATAACCGCTTCATTCCCAATCCGGGGCTATTGCCGCAGGACGGCAATATGGTGGAAGTCGGCGGCGGCCTCGATTTCAAGGACGTGCTTGCATCGGGCGATACGCTGAAGATCAAGGGCTCCTATTGGCAGTCGGAAGTCGATAATTTCATCGACCTGGAAGTCATTCCCTTCGGCTGCACCTTGCCCTTCAACCAGGCGCTCTGCACCAGCCAGTTCGTCAACATCGCCAATGCCGAGCTGGACGGCGTCGAGATCGAGCTGAAATACGACACCTCGCGCTTCTTCGGCGGCCTCGCCTATTCGCGGATCGACGGCAGGGACAAGGATACGGGCGACTTCCTCGGCATCCTCCAGCCGGAGAAGTTCTATGTGAATGCGGGCGTGAAGGTTCCGGAAATCTGGTCGCGCTTCGGATCGCGCGTCACCTTCGCCGGCGACTTCACCAAGGTCAACACGCCGGCCGAAGTGCGGGACGGCTACACCACCGTCGATCTCTATACCGTCATCGAGCCGGGTGAAGGCATGTTCAGGGGTTTCCGCCTCGATCTCGGCATCGACAACATCTTCGACCAGGATTACGAGGTCGTCGCGGCGGGCGTCAGCGAGCCGGGCATCAACTACAAGGCGGCGGTGAGCTGGACCCATAAATGGTGACATAGATTAAGGCGGCATCTTCCCAGGGGGATGCCGCCGCTCCGACAATGCGTATAAACCACGCTGCCAGGGTAACTCCCTGGCCGGCGATAGATTCCGTTGGCGGTGTTGGCCAAAGCGCATAGACTTGCCCAATCGAATGGAAGCGCTCCAACGCTCGGCTGTCCCCCCGCGTTGAAGGGCGCCGTCAGGGAGGCAGCGTCATGTGCCAGATTTTCGCGGGTCAGGACCCGATCAATTACGAATGCGAAACGCGTTCGATCAGGATCGACGGTCATGTGACGTCGATCCGGCTGGAGCATCTGTTCTGGAACGTCCTCGAGGAACTTGCGGCGTGCCAGAAGCTGACCATGCCGCAATTTGTGTCCAAGCTTTACGATGAAGTGCTGGATGCGCGCGGCGAGGTCAGGAATTTTGCATCGCTGCTGCGCTGCTGCTGTTTGATTTACAACAATAATAGAGCCTCAACCACGTCCGCCAAGGACGTGAGCGCCGCTGCCGCCTGGAGCCATTTGCCCGCTCCACTTGTAGCAGGATAATACTACCTCATTCGCCCGGCGCTCGATTACCATAAGGTTCAATCGAGAAAAGGTCGGGAATGGTTTTCGCCCAGCGAGAACTCATGGCGGCGCGCCGTTCATGATGCGTTGTCCCGCGCCTGAACTCATGCCGAATTCGTAAAAGATTGCCGCCGAGGAGTTGAAACGCTTGCACGGCAACGCTGGCCACCACGCAACGAAATCTTGAGATTACTATGGCAAAAGCGCTTCACAGCATGATCCGCGTCCTGGAAGAGGCAAGATCGGTTGCGTTTTACGGCCGAGCCTTCGGCCTCGAAATCGCGGACCGTTTCCAGTTCGACGGTTTCACCCTCGTCTATCTGAAAAACCCGGAGAACGATTTCGAGCTCGAGCTGACGATCAATCACGATCGCACCGAGCCCTACGCCCTGGGCGACGCATACGGCCACATCGCCTTTGCGGTCGACGACCTGGCCGCCGAACATGCGCGCTTCGAGGCGGCCGGCCTCAATCCCAAACCCATCAAGGAATTCCATCGCGAAGGCGCGCTGATGGCCAAGTTCTTCTTCGTCGAAGATCCCGACGGCTACAAGATCGAAGTGCTCCAGCGGCACGGCAGATACCAATAATCAACTCAACAAGAATGAGGAGTGGAGGAAATGACGGACACACTACCGAGGAACGGCATCTCACGCCGAAATTTCGTGAAAGCCGCCTCCGCCGCGACCCTCGTGCTAACGGCTCATGCCGTCATCCACCCGATCGAGGCATGGGGCCTCGAAACCAAGGGGCTGACGCCAGAGATCATGCAAACGCTCATTCAGGCGGCGCGCGACATCTATCCGCACGACAAGGTCCCCGACCGCTTCTATGCCGTCGCCGTCAAGGATTACGACACGAAATCCGCCACGGACCCGAAGGTCAAGTCCCTGATCGAGGGCGGCGTGGCCAGCCTGAACGCGGCCGCCAAGACCGCTCACGGAACCAGCTATGTCGAGGTCGGCTGGGAGGAAGACCGCGTCGCCATTCTGCGCCAGATCGAAGCCACGCCCTTCTTCCAGACGCTGCAGGGCGGCCTCGTGACCGGCCTCTACAACCAAAAGGATGTCTGGCCCATCTTCGGCTATGAGGGCGAATCCGCCTCCAAGGGCGGCTACGTCGATCGCGGCTTCAACGATATCGCCTGGCTCTAACGGGCGGCAGGGAGGACAACATCATGGCTGCGAAATTCGATCTGAATGACGACAGCGTCTTCGTGATCATCGGCTCAGGCGCGGGCGGCGGCACGCTCGGCGCCGAACTCGCCCTGAAGGGCATCAAGACGCTGATCCTGGAAGCGGGCAAACGCATCGAGATGGACGATTTCATCAATGACGAGTGGGACAGCTTCACCCAGCTCGCCTGGACGGATATGCGGACGACGTCGGGATCGTGGCGCGTCTCGAAGGATTTCTCCAATCTTCCGGCCTGGATCGTGAAGGCGGTGGGCGGCTCGACGGTGCACTGGGCGGGCGCGTCGCTGCGGTTCCAGGAGCACGAGTTCAAGACGAAGACCGTCTATGGCGACATAAAAGGCGCCAACCTCCTCGATTGGCCGATCACCCTCGCCGAGCTGGAGCCTTATTACGCCAAGGCCGAAAACAAGATGGGCGTCACGCGGACGAACGGCATTGCGGGTCTGCCCGGCAGCAACAATTTCAAGGTGTTCGAGGCCGGCGCGAAAAAGCTGGGCTACAAGGACGTCCATACCGGCCGCATGGCGATCAATTCCGCCGAGCGCGACAATCGCGGGGCCTGCCAGCAGATCGGCTTCTGCTTCCAGGGCTGCAAATCGGGCGCGAAATGGTCGACGCTGATTGCCGAAATCCCGAAAGGCGAAGATACCGGCAATCTGGAAGTCCGCCCGCAATGCCATGTCGTCCAGATCGAGCATGACGCCAAAGGCAAGGTGACCGGCGTCGTCTATGCCGACAAGGACGGCAAGCTGCAAAAGCAGAAGGCGCGCGCGGTGGCGGTGGCCGGCAATTCCATCGAGACCCCGAGGCTCCTGCTCAATTCGCACTCCTCGATGTTCCCGGACGGCCTTGCCAATTCCAGCGGGCCAGGTCGGGCGCAACTATATGCGGCACATGACGGCGTCGGTTTACGCCATCTTCGACCGGCCGGTGCACATGTATCGCGGCACGACGATGGCCGGCATCATCACCGACGAGGGAAAGAACGATCCGTCGCGCGGTTTCGTCGGCGGTTACGAGTTCGAGACGCTGTCGCTCGGACTGCCGTTCATGGCCGCATTCCTCAATCCGGGCGCCTGGGGCCGCAGCTTCACCACCGCGCTCGACGCCTATGAGAACATGGCCGGCATGTGGATCGTCGGTGAGGACATGCCGCAGGAAACCAACCGCGTGACGGTGCACGCCACCGAGAAGGACAAGTTCGGCATGCCCGTGCCGAACGTCCATTTCGACGATCACCCGAACGATGTCGCCATGCGGGCCCACGCCTGGAAGCAGGGGCAGGCGGTCTATGATGCGGTCGGCGCGACGCGGACCATGCCGACGCCGCCCTATCCCTCGACGCACAATCTCGGCACGTCCCGGATGAGCGAAAAGCCCGGGGATGGCGTGGTGAACAAATTCGGCCGGACGCACGACATTCCGAACCTCTTCATCTCGGATGGCAGCCAGTTCACCACCGGTGCGGCCGAGAACCCGACATTGACGATCGTCACGCTGGCGATCCGTCAGGCGGACCATATCGCCGATCTGATGGCCAAGAAGACGATCTGACGGGCCGCCAGGACATTCGGATCGATGCACATCTCTCTGGCCTGTTTCCGCGCGCCGCAAAGCGAGGAAGCAGGGCAGGGGGATGTTTGCGCGGAATTCTCAGTGTCATCCCCGCGAAAGCGGGGATCCAGTACTCCGCAGCAACTCTGGTGTTTACTGGATCCCCGCTTGCGCGGGGATGACGATGGGCGGCGGCGGACTGATTTCCACTTGATCCGATCTTGTGGCAGCGCGAACGCAGCTCATCGAAATGCGAAGAGATCGGCTTCCGGGTCGTCCTGCCCGGTCAGCCGCGCCTTGATGATTTCGGCTGCGATCCGGCTGAAGGTGATGCCGTTGCCGCCGAAGGCAAGCACGCCGTAGCAATTGGCCATGCCTGGTATCGGCCCGATGGAGGGCAGGTCGTCCGCCGTGCCGCCGAAACAGCCGGTCCAGGCATATTCCGGGGTCGCGTCCAGTTCGGGGAAAAGCTTCGCAAGCTTGGCCGACAATATCCGCGTTTTCGCCGGGATCAGCGCGTCGCGTTTCGCTTCATCGGAAAACTCTTCATCCTCGCCGCCGCAGATGACCCGGCCGTCCTTGGTCGTGCGGATGTACAGATAGGGCTCGGAGGCTTCCCAAATGAAGGCCTGCCCCGGCCACAAGGCCTCCCGCTGCGGACGCGTGGCGATGGCCCAGGTCGAGTTGACCTGATGCTCCTTCAAGCTCACCGATTTCGGGAGTTCGTAGCCCGTGGCGAAGATCACATGCTTCGCCTTGATGGACGGGCCGTGCTCGGCAAGCACATCGACACCTCTCGCGCGCGGCTCGATCGCTGCAATCGCGACAGGCGCGTATATTTCACCCCACGCTTGATCGCGGCGAGCAGATAGCCGGCGGCGAGCTTTACCGGATTGACCGCGACGCTGCCCTCGACCTCAAGGGCGGCTTGGCGGCGAATGCCATATTGGTCGCGCAGCATTCGGGTCGTCAGATATTCCGTGCGCAGCCCAATGGAATTCCGCGCGATCTGCTCCTGGCGAAGACCGTCGGCGTCCAGCATGTCGCCGGTGAGATAGACCGAGTGACGCCGGGCGAAATCGCAAGGGATTTGCAGCGCCGCGGTCTTTGCGGCCAGGCTTTCCAGGCCGAGTTTCGAGCGCCGCCATGCGCGCGCCGCATCGTCGAAGCCGACCGTCTTCGCCAATAGAGTCAGCGGCGTATCGATCTCATATTGCAGCAGGGCGGTCGATGCCGAGGTGGAGCCCTGAGAGCGGCTTTCTCCGATCGGCGACGACGACGGAAAAACCGGCCTCCGCCAACTCCTCCGCAACCATCGCGCCGCTGACGCCCGCGCCGATGACCAGGACATCGGCCTTTATGTCGCCCGTCAGCCTATGCGTCGGGATGGCCGGCGTGGCGTAGGCCGACCAGACCGGAGTACCCGTCGATAGATCCTTTGTCCGTGTGAGCAATTCCAATTTCCAAAATTATCGCGAAGACGGGGCCGGACGGGGCTGCCGCATCCTTTGCGATCGAGGATGGGCGCGCCAGGAGTGCGGCGTGCGTTGTGGGCCGACAGTCGTGGTGACCAACAGTCTCAACAGGAGATAGTTTCGTGCCGACCGGCACCTGCAGACGCCCCGTGTGGGCCCGCGCCGATGGCGCAACAATGTGCGCACACTGCACGCGCGGACCGGCGTGGCTCCCGCCTCCGGGCATAATTCATCCAAAAATTTAGCATATTGACGTATGTCCTTGCTGCGTTATTGATAATATGAGCAAATGGTTAGAAAACGTCGGCTCTCAATTCGGCAAGTAAGATCGATTTCCGGGTGGGGTGACGGGAGGAAATTGATGTTGTTGGCGCGTCTTCTGCGAGAGTATCTTTCTGTCTTACTGTTGCTTGTCCTCGGCAGTCAGCGCCTTTGCTCAGAATTCGGAACGCGCGCCGAGCCGATTTGAAGAAGAGAAGAAAAACGCCAACGTCAATACCGTGTCGATCGTTGCATCCTCCGCCTCCAGTACCTATACGAGGCTGGTGCAGGACATCCAGGATGTACTGGACGACAGTTCCACCGGCCAGGGGTTGCGTGTTCTGCCGGTATTGGGCCGGGGCGGCGGTCAGAATTTTCACGACATCCTGTTCCTGCGAAGCATCGATATGGGCACGACGGATGTCGCCTATCTGCAGAATTACAAGCAGAAGGACCCGGTCCTTTACGCCAATATCGAGCAACGCGTCCAATATATCTGCAAAGTACTGGACTCAGAGTTTCATCTGCTCGCCGCCAAAAACATCAAAAGCTATGCCGATCTGAAGGGCAAGAAGGTCAGCTTCTGGAAGAAGCTGAGCATCACGTCGCTCGCAGCCGAAACGATCTTCAGGACGCTGGGGATCGACGTCGAGCCGGTCTATCTCGACAATGACGCGGCCATCGAGGAATTGCGCGCCGGGAAGATCGCGGCGATCGCCCGGATGAGCGGCGCGCCGCATGACGATTACGACCGTGTGAAGGTGGAAGACGCGTTTCATCTGCTGCCGCTTGACGAGACCTCGTCGACGCCCGCGGCCTATAACAAGCTCCTGGCAACGTATTTGCCCGCTCAATTGACCAACAAGCATTATCCGCAGTTCATTCCGGAAGGCCGGGCGGTGCCGACCGTCGCCAGCGGCGTCGTGCTGGCCGTGTACAATTGGCCGGTCGGGTCCGAGCGCTACGTCAAGCTGGCCAATTTCGTGCAGCGGTTCTTCGACAATATCGAAAAGTTCCACAACCCGGCGCGGCATCCGAAATGGACGGAAGTGAATCTGGCGGCCGAAGTGCCGGGATGGATACGCTTCAAACCGGCGCAAGACTGGCTCGACGCAAACGTCAAGACCAAGGGAATGCCGGTCGGCATGCAGGTCGCGTTCGAACGGTTCATCGATGATTACGGCCAAAAGAGCGCGCGAAAGATCGACAAGCCCGAACGCGAAGTGCTGTTCAACGACTTCAAGAAATGGTGGCTGAGCCAAAAGCCGGCCGCCGAGTGATCTGACCGGCCGCGCGGCGGATGCGCCTGCCGCCTCGGCCAAAAGTCGCCGGAAATGGCTGGCATCAATGGTTCGGAGAGGCGGCGCTTCGGCAGGCGTGGTATGAATGGCTGAGGCCCGGATTCCTGAAGGAGCGAACCATTGACCACCCCAGCGGACCTGACCGCCATCGAGGCGCGCCAGCTCATTTCCCGCCGTAAACTTTCGCCCGTCGAGCTTGCCGAGAGCTGCATCGCGCGTGTCGAGGCGCTGAACGCGGCGGTCAACGCGCTGATCGCGTTCGACTTCGGCCGCATGCTGGACGAGGCCCGCGCGGCCGAGGCCAAGGTCATGGCCGGCGAAGCCCTCGGACCGCTGCACGGCCTGCCGCTCGGCGTCAAGGATATGTTCGACGTGGCGGGCCTGCCCACCGTCTACGGCTCGGAAATCTTTCGCGATAATGTCGCGGTGAAGGACGATGCCAACATTGCGGCCCTGCGCGCGGCGGGAGCCGTGATGCTCGGCAAGACCAACAATCCCGAATGGAACGCGGGCGCCAATACGCGCAATTCCGTCTATGGCGCCACCGCCAATCCGCACGATCTGACCAAGAGCTGCGCCGGTTCCTCGGGCGGCTCGGCGGTGGCGCTTGCGACCGGCATGTGCCCGATCGCGATCGGCTCGGATACCGGCGGCAGCTTGCGCAATCCGGCCGCTTTTTGCGGTGTGGTCGGGTTCCGCCCGTCGCCGGGCATCGTGCCGGACGACGTGCGGGGGCAGGTGCTTCTGCCTCTTGCGACATTCGGCCCGATGGCGCGCACGGCTGCGGACGCAGCGCTGCTCCTCTCGGTGCAGATGCGGCCGGATCGGCTCGATCCCTGGACCTCGGTGATCGACGGGCGCACGCATTGGACGCCGGAAGATTTCCGGCTGCTTGCCGCGCGTCGATCTGAGCACGCTGCGCATCGCGGTCAGCGACGATCTCGGCTTCGCGCCGACCGAGCGGATCATTCGCGACAGCTTCCGCGCGAAGACCGCCGCGCTCGACGGGCAATTCGCCGTGATGGAGGACATCCATCCCGATTGCGCGGGAGCCGACAGGGCCTTCGCCGTATTGCGTGCCGTCCTGTTCCTTGGTTTCCACCACGGTCTGATGCTCAAGCATCCGGACAAGATCGGTCCCAATGTGCAAGTCGAATATCGAGGAGGGGCTTGGCTATACCGCGCTCGACGTGGCGGATGCGCTGAACCTGCAGGGGCGCTTCTATCGCAATTGGCAGCGCTTCTTCGAAACCACGGACTATCTGCTGACCCCCGCCGTGACGATCACGCCCGCGTGACTGGCACGAGCTTTACCCCACTCAGATCGACGGCACGCCGACGCAAAGCTATTACCACTGGCTGGCTCTGGCTTATGCCTCGACCCTCGCCGGGCATCCCTCGATCACCATCCCGGCCGGGCTCGATCGTGCGGGCATGCCGTTCGGATTGCAGATCATCGGCCGCAGGCATGACGATCTCGGCACGCTTGCAGTCGCGGCCGAGTTGGAGGCGGTATTTGCCGGCAATGCGGAATTGCGCCCTGTTTGGCCCGACATCGCCGCGCTCGAAAAGGCGCGGCCGCTGCGCGAGGCCGAGGGGTTTCTCGGCTTCGCCTGATAGCCCAAGCGGCGTGGCGGAACGAAATTCATGGAGAGCCTGAGGGCTCGTCGTGAACGGGACGAAAAACCGGAATGTCCCGCCCGGCAACGCTTTCCAATCGGCCGCGCACTGCCGCGCCGATCGGCATATCATCACTTAGATGCGCCATAACGCGCACGCCTTCGTCCAGATCGACGAGCGCGAGCCGGTAGGGGATCAGACTGTCGAACGAGGCATCGGGCGCGCGATGAACGGTCGTCACCGCGAAAAGCGTGCCCCATCCGCTCGCAAATAGCGGAACGATCTCCGCAGCACCGCAGTGCGGACAGCGGTCGCGCTCCAGATACCAGCGCGCCGCGCAATTGCGGCAGGTTTGGAGGGCGATGCGGCTGTCGGTCATGCCACGCGCTCCAGCACGAGGGTGACGTGGGACGACAGGACACCCCCATCGCCGTGATAGAGCGCATGGGACGGGGCACGCGCGATTTGGCGATCTCCGGCTTGGCCGCAAAGCTGCGCGGCGGCCTCGGCGAAATGCGCCATCGCACCGGCGACACCGCAATGGCCGTAGGACAGCAAACCGCCATGTGTATTCAGCGGTAGCGCGCCATCGCGATCGAAGCGGCCCGCCCGCGCGTCGCCACCGCTTTGGCCCGGCGCGCAGAAGCCGATGGCTTCAAGCAGCAGCGCGAGCGTGACGGTGAAGCTGTCGTAGATGGCCCCATAGCCAATGTCGGCGAGGCCGATGCCCGCCTCCCTGAGCGCCGCCGTCGCGGACTGTCGCGCGCCGATGGCGATGTCGTCCGGCGCCTCGCTGAGATGCTGGTGGGTATGCGCCTGTGCGCTACCCGCGATGCGCAAAGCTGTGCCCTTGGGCCAGTCGGCGGAGAGTAGGACCGCTGCCGCTCCATCTGAAATCGGACAGCAATCCAGCAGCTTCAGCGGCGAGGCAATCGGCCTGGAGTTCATCACATCCGCGACATTGATGGGCGTGCGCAGATGTGCGCCGTCCGTGTCCACAGCGTTGCGCCGCATCAGCACCGCGAGTTCGGCAAGGTCCGTTTCGCTCGCGCCCGTGTCGTGCAGATAGCGGCTGGCGGCGAGCGCATAATAGGCCGGGACCGTGGCGCCGAGCGGCACCTCGCCAGCCGGATGCCCAACCTGCGCCAGCGTCTGGATCGCGGCGTCGCGGCCCTGGCCGGTGAGTCGGTTTTCGCCCGCGACGACCAGCACATTGCGGACGGTGCCGGAGCGGACGAGAATATTGCCGAGCATGATCATCGCCGCGCCGGTCGCGCCGCCAAGCTGGATGGAATGGGCGAAGTACGGCTTGAGGCCGAAGCGCTCGGCGAAGACGGTCGACAGCATCAGATGCGGCATGGTGGTGGAATAGCCGGTGATCAGCCCGTCGATCTCGGCCCGCTCGCGGCTGGCTGCCTGCATCGCCCGTTCGGCGGCCCCCACCATCAGGGACAAGGTCGTTGCGCCTTCGTGGCGGCCGAATGCGGTAAGCCGGGTGCCGGCGACGAAACACTCCCTCATGATAGCCCGGCTTCTTCTCGCATACGCTCGCTTGCCATCTGACGGAGCTTGGCTTTCTGAATTTTCAGGCCGTTGGCGCTGTCGGTCGTCGGGAAACTGTCCAGTGGAAATGCGCGGATCGGTACCTTGAAATGCGCGAGCACCTGCCGTGCCGCCGCGATGACCGCTGCTTCGTCAAACGGGCCTTCACCGTCTGCGGGGATGATGAAGGCGACCGGCCGGGTCTGGCCGGCAAGCTCGATGCCGACTACCTGCGCGTCGCGGACGCCTACGATCCCCTTCAGCACGTCCTCGATTTCGACGGGATCGACGAGAAAGCCGGATAGCCGAATGGCATCGCCGCTGCGGGCGAGATAGACGAAGCTGCCATCGCCCCGGAGATAGCCGATATCGCCGGTGCGGAAATAGCCCTCATCATCGATGGCTTTTTGCGTCGCCTCCGGATTGCGGAAGTAGCCGATGAAATTCGTGGGAGCACAAATCTCCAGCGCGCCGGTCTGGTTCGGGCCGAGCAGCGCGCCGCTTTCCGTGTCGCGGACGCGAACCGTGGCTGCGGGCGCTGACGCTGGACGTCCGCCGCCTTTCAGCCGCTCCGGGGTCGGTTGCCTGAGCGGCTGGAAGGAGAACAGCGCGTTCACCTCGCTGGAGCCGTAAAGCCCGCTGAGCGGCAGGCCGCGTTCGGCAGCGCCCCGGAGAAATTCGCCAAGCCCCGGCGTGAACGAGGCGAAG
This sequence comes from uncultured Alphaproteobacteria bacterium, assembly GCA_963842775.1. Taxonomy (GTDB): domain Bacteria; phylum Pseudomonadota; class Alphaproteobacteria; order Rhizobiales; family Rhodomicrobiaceae; genus R-RK-3. Next base: position 132,622 of record CAWJHQ010000011.1, read on the forward strand.
CAGCAAAGCCGGGCGTGCCCGAGCTTGTCGAAATCCGCTTCGGCCAGCCGCCGGAACATCTCGTCGCTGCCGAAGAGATGGGTGATGCGATGGCTATGAATGCGCTGCAGCGCGTCCTCGGTCTCGAACACCGGCACGATGTGGATGGGGGCCGCACCCGCAATGGCGGCCAGCACGCTGTTCAGGCCGAACACGCCGCAGAAGGGCATGGCCGTTATGAAGCTCGCGCCCGCTTCGTCGAAGCCGAAGGCTTGCGCGCAGGCGAGTGCGTGTGCGGCGAGCGTGCGCTGCGGATGGGTCACGAGCTTAGGCGAACTCGTCGTGCCGGAGGTGGTGAACAGGATGAGCGGCGCTTCCGGGTCGCTGAGCGTGTCGGGATGCGGGCCGCTGCCTTCGTCCTCCACCGCGTCAAGGTCGAATGCGACCGTCGGCCTGTCGAGCAGCGTCGCGGGCATGGCTTGCGATGCCTGGACGATGGCGACATTTTCAAGCTCGGGCAACCGCGCCGGGTCGAGGCCACGGAGCGCCGACATGAAGTCGATCCGGCCGAAATCGGGCTGGAGGATCAGCATCTTCGCAGCCGATGAGAGGAGGACGTGTTCGAGCTCCGCTGTGCGGTAGCGCGTATTCACGGCGGCGATGATGACGCCCGTCCGCGCGGCGGCGAACAGCAGCGCCAGCCATTCGATGCGGTTCACCAGCCAGACGGCGATGCGGTCACCGGGCGCAATGCCGTTGAAGATAAGCCAGTTCGCCGTTCGCGCGACCAGCCGGTCGAAATCTTCGATCGTGTGCGGCGTGCCGTCCTCTTCGATGAACGCCGCCGCACCGGATGGGCGGCTGCGAAATGCGCCCAGCAATTCGTCGAGGCGATGCGCATGGCTCTCCATCAATAGAGCTCCATCAGCTTCCTGTTATCCGCCAGCTCAGCGGGCACGCCCTCCCAGACGATGCCGCCCGATTTCATCACCACGGCGCGGTCGGCGATCTTGAGCGCCTCGCGGACATTCTGCTCGACGAGCAGGATCGACAGCCCCTCGGCCTTTTGCAACGCCGCGATAGGGCGGAGCAGATCCTGGAAAAGCTTTGGCGCCAGCCCGATCGACGGCTCATCCAGCAGCAGGATGCGTGGACGGCTGAGCAGCGCCCGCCCGATCGAGACCATCTGCTGCTGGCCGCCGGACAGCGTTCCCGCGCGCCTGTTATAGAACTCGCGGATCGCAGGAAGGATGCCGAGCACCCATTCGAGCCGCGCCGGGCGTTCGCTCTTCTCGGTCCTGGTTGCGTCCATGGCCAGCGCCATGATCTCACGCACGGTCAGGCTCGGGAAGATGCCGCGCCCTTCCGGCACCAGGGCGACGCCGCGCTCCACCATGAATTTCGCTTCGGCCGTGACCGGCTCGCCGTCGAGCCGGATTTCGCCCGTTTGCGGCTGCATCAGGCCGAAGAGGCATTTGAGCAAGGTCGATTTGCCCGCGCCATTATGGCCGATCATGCAGAGGATTTCATCGGCCCGGAGTTGCAGGCCGATGCCGCTGATCACCGGTCTGCCGCCATAGCCGGCGGAGAGTTCTCGCGTTTCCAGAACGGGCGGTTTGCTCATGCCCGCTCTCCGAAATAGATCGCCGCCAGTGCCGGATTTTCCAGCACCGCTTTCGGCTCGCCGTCGGCGAGCAGCTTGCCGCGATCGAGAAAAGCGATGCGGTCCGAAATGCCGATGACGATGTCCAGATTGTGCTCGATGATGCAGACCGTGACCCCCGCCTTGACCTCGCTGCGCAGGAGATTGAGGAACAGCTCATAGGAGGCGGGATCGAGGCCGGAGGCAGGCTCATCCAGCAGCCAGAGGCGCGCATCGGTCGCCATGATGCGGGCAAGGCTGAGGAATTTGCGCTCGGCATAGGCGAGGTCCATGGCGCGGATACGGCGCTTGTCGGCGAGACGCGTGCGCTCCAGCACCTCGTTCAGCTTCGCCATGCGGGCGGCATAGGAAAGGCCTGAGAAGCGGAAGGGCGTGGAATTGCGCTCCATCACCGTCAGGACGTTTTCCTCGACGGTCATCTCGCCGAACAGCCGCAAATCCTGAAAGCTGCGCGCCATGCCTGCCCGCGCCGCCTGATGCGGCTTGATCGCGCCCAGATTCCTTGCCGAGCCAGCGGATCGTGCCGCCGTCCTTCCGGAGCTGTCCGGTGATCAGGTTGAACAGCGTCGTCTTGCCCGCGCCATTCGGGCCGACCAGCGTCGTGACGATGCCGCCGCGCAGATCGATGGACACGTCGTCGACGGCCTTAACGCCACCGAAGCTCTTATTGAGATTGCGGATCTCCAGCAGCACCGCATTGCCTGCCGCCGCTCCGTCGCTCATCGGCGGTCCTCCGGCGGACTTGTTCCGCGATCGCCCGACGATGCCGCCCGGCCGGAAGAGCATCAGCCCGGCCATGCCGAGGCCATAGAGATCTGCTGGATCGAGCCGATCTCGGTCTGCGGCAGGAAATTGAGATAGCTGATGCCGCTGGGCAGGAGCAGCAGCAGCGCCGCGCCGACGATCGGGCCGAGCCTGCGTGCCCGTGCCGCCGATGATCACCATCGCCATGATCAGCACGGAGGTGTCGAGCGTGAAGCTCTCCACATTGATGAAGCTGAGATAGGCGGCATAGAGCGCGCCCGCGACGGCGGCGAGGGCCGCCGAAATGACGACGGCGATCGTCTTGATCAGCGCGACGTTCTTGCCGAAGGCGGCGGCCGCGGACTCGTCGTCGCGGATCGCGGTCAGGCTGCGGCCGAAGCTGGAGCGCACCAGCGCGCCGTTGATCGCGACGACGATGATCAGCACGATCAGCGCCAGGACGAAGAACTCGGCCGGCTTATAGATGGAGAGCCGGCGATATCGACAGGCGGCACGCCGATCACGCCGCCGATCCCGCCCGTCACGCTTTTCCATTCGGAGAAGATCGTCACGGCGAGAACCTGCAAGCCGAGCGATGCCGCGACGAAATATTCGCCGCGCACGCGCAAGGCGGGCAGCGCGAGCACCATCGACAAGAGCGCCGCGCAGGCCATGGCGACCGGCAGCGTGACGAAGATCGAAGGCGGCGTAGTGCTTCATGCGCCACGAACGCCCCGGCATAGGCGCCGACGCCGAAGAACGCCGCATGCGCCAGCGAGTAGATGCCGGCAAAGCCGATGACGAAATTGAGCGTCACGGCGAGGATGGAATAGAGCGCGATCAGCACGCCGAGATTGAAAAGATAGGCCTCCATCGCTCGCCCCTCAGTTTGCCGCCGGCCGGCCGAACAGCCCGGCGGGGCGCAGAATGATGAAGAGGAACAGGATCGCGAAGGTGACCGCTTCCGTCCATTGCGACTCGAAGCGGATCAGCGCCAGGCTTTCGGCGAGGCCGAGCGCGAAGCCGGCGGCCAGCGTTCCGCTGATGCTGCCGATGCCGCCGACGATGGTCGCCGCGAGCGAGATCAGCATCACATGATTGCCCATCGCCGGGCTCAGGCCCGACGTGGCGCTGGTGATGATGGCGGCGGGGACGACCAGCAGCGAGCCGATCGCGAAGGCGGTGCTGGAGATCGCGCGGGGGCTGAGGCCGAAGATGCGGATCAGCTCCGGATTGTCGGCCAGCGCCCGCAGCGCCATGCCCGTGTGGGTGCGAGACAGGAACAGCCGCAATCCGGCGAAGAAGAGGCCCGCGCAGGCGATGGCGATCCAGGCGAGCGGCGAGACATAGAGCCCGTCGGCCATTTCGACCGAACGCGACAGGCTGCTGCTCACGGTGACATAGCTGCGGCCGAAAATCATGCCGATGAGATTCTGCACCGCGATGCTGATGCCGAAGGACGCGACGAACACGGTGAAGAAGGAGCCTTCGTCGCGCTGGATCGGCGCATAGATGAAGCGGTCCATCGCCACGCCGAAGCCGACCGCGCACACGGCCGCCGCCAGAACGCCGAGCGGCGCGCCATAGCCGTTGGTGAAGCAGAAATAGAAGACATAGGCGGCGATGACGAAGGTCGCGCCATGGGCGAAATGGAAGATGCGCGTCGATCCGAAGATCAGCGAAAAGCCGACGGCGGTGAGCGCGTAGAGCGCGCCCACCTGCAGGCCGGCGATCGTCAGTTGAATGAATAGCATCGCGGGGTCATCAGTTCGCGATGTCGACGGTCTTAGCGCCTCGGTCTTGCCGGATTTGATCATCCTTGACCTCGATCGGGAACAGCAGCGTGCCGTTCTCCTGGAAGGAAACCGTCCCGCCGACCAGGTCGAAGCTCTTGGTCGCCTTGCGCTGCGCCAGGAGGTTGGCGCCGGTCACCGGCTTGCCGTCCTTCTCCAGCGCTTGGGCGAGCACGCCGTAAAGCCGCACGGCATTGTAATAGTTGACGTTGTAGGCGGTCGGATCCTTGCCGGCGTTCTTCGCCTTGAAGTCGTCGACGAAGCGCTTCGTCACTGCGTCGCCAGCGGTGAGATTGACGCTCTGGCTGGTGAAGATCATGCCCTCGGACTCGGGCAGTGCGAGCGCATCCGGCACGCCATAGGCGGAATAGGTGATGATCGGCGACTTCACGCCATTGTCGCGAAGCTGCTTGACGATCTGGATCTGCTGCGCGCCATAGCTGGCGAGATAGACCGCGTCCGCATTCAAGGTGCGCACCTTGGCGGCGATGCCGGAGAATTGCTGCGCCGTTGTGGGCACGACATGGGTTCGAGCAACTCGCCGCCCGCTGCCTTCAGCGCCGTGCCCAATTCGGTGACGACGGCCTGGCCGAGCGGATCGTCGACATAGATCAGCGCGATCTTCTTGAGGTTCTTCTCCTGGGCCAGATAGGGCACGACGGCGCGCACTTCGAGGTTCGCCAGCGGAATGACGTTCCAGAAATAATCGCCCAGCTTGGCGAGGTCCGGCCCGACGCCGCCCCCATTCACCGCCACCACCTGATCGCGCATCGCCAGCGTCGAGATCGCCTTGGAGACGCCGGTAAAGGCGGAAAGCGTGTAGGGCACCTTCGTCACATTGACCAGCTTGGTCATGCCGACGACGCCCGGCTGCGGCAGTCCCTGGCTGTCCTCATACTGGATCGACAGCTTGCCGGAGAGCATCTTGTCCGCGTTGATGTGCTCGACGGCGAGGTTCGACCCGGCCATGAACACATCGCCATAGGTGGAATTCGGCCCGCTCAGCGGGAACAGCGCGCCGATGACATGGTCGGCGGCGAATGCGGGCGTTGCCGCGCGCAGCACGGCGCAGACGCTCACGGCGATAAGCCAGAATTTTCTCATGATTTTTCCTCCCGGTCGCCCCCGCTTGCCCCTGATGTCCCCCAAAGGTGCAGCGGCTCATTCTCCGCCCGAGAATGAGTTTTAAGACGCGGAAAGTCAAACTGATCGGCGGGGTCTCAAAGATGCGCGTCGGTGTCGAGCAGGAGCTTTGCGGCGGTGAGATCTTCGATGGCGGCGCCGACGGATTTGAACAGGGTGATCTCCGCCGGATCGCGCCGGCCGGGCTTCAGCCCCGAAGCCAGCTCATGCAGGTCGGCGCATGTCCGGTCGGTCGACCAGACACCCGCGCTCGCGGCCTGGAGGAGATCGCCGGCCTCGGCGAATGCACCGGCATAGGTGTCGACGAACACCGAGGCGCGCCGCACGGCCTCGTCGTCGGTCTCGCGCATATGCGGGGTGAATGCGCCGACGAGATCGACATGGGTGCCGGGGCGCAGATCGTGCCCCCTGACCAGCGGTTCGGTGGAGGTCGTGGCGCAGCTGATGATGTCGGCTCGGGCGGTCGCGGCGGCGAGGTCGGTCGCCGGTTCGGCGATCAGTCCGTTGCCGCGCAGGCGCTCGCAAAGCGCGGCGGCGCGATCCGGGCTGCGGCCCCAGATGAGGACCTTGGAGATCGGCCGCATGGCGCAATGCGCTTCCGCCAGATAGGGCGCCAGATTGCCGGTTCCGACGACGAGCAGCGTCGAGGCGTCGGGGCGCGACAGAAAGGTCGAGGCGAGCGCCGACGCGGCGGCGGTGCGGCGGTTGGTCAGCGCCTCGCCGTCGAAGATCGCCAGGGGAACGCCCGTTGCGCCGTCGAACATCACATAGATGGCGGAAACCGCGCCGAGGCCTTTCGCGGCGTTCTGCGGGAAGACGGTCACGAGCTTGACGCCGATCGCTTTGCCCGTGCGCCAGGCCGGCATCGACAGGAGATGTGCGGGTGCGCCGCCCGCGCCGATCTCGTAGGATTGCCGCAAGGGCTGGGTGACGTCGGCGGCGCGGAACGCCTCGCGGAGCGCGCCCACGAGCCGCTCATAGTCCAGTCCGGCGTGAATTTCCTCCGCGCTGAAGACACGCAACATGCGATCGACTGCTCCTTTATGACGCCTGCCGCCGAGGCGCCGACGGCGTTAGAATAGCGAAAGATTTGAGGCTTAGCGGTCAGGGTATCAGATTTGACGTTCAAGGCATCGGCGGCGTCCAAAAAAACGGGACACAATCTCTGGGACGCGACGGCCCGCGCGCATTCGGCAACCCGCCCGCTCGAAGAACAGGCTGTCGCCGATCTGGTGGTCATCGGCGGCGGCTTCACGGGCTGCTCGGCCGCGCTGCATGCCGCCGGGCAGGGGCGCGAAAGTCCGCCTGCTGGAAGCGGAGACGATCGGCCATGGCGGCTCGGGACGCAATGTCGGGCTGGTGAATGCCGGTCTATGGATGCCGCCGGACGAGGTCGAGGAGAAGCTCGGCCGGGAGGCGGGGGCGAAATTGAATGCCATGCTCGCCGCCGCACCGGATCTCGTCTTCTCGCTGATCGAGCGGCATGGCATGGAATGCGAGGCGACGCGCGCGGGGACGCTGCATTGCGCCCATTCCGCCGCCGGCCTGGCCGATCTCGAAGCCCGCTTCCGCCAGCAATCGGTCCGGGGTGCGCCGGTGTCCTTGCTGGATGCCGCCGAAACGGAGGCGCGGACGGGGACTTCGGCCTATCGCGGCGCATTGTTCGACGCGCGCGCGGGCACCATCCAGCCGCTTGCCTACTGCCGAGGCCTTGCAGCTGCGGCCCAGGCGGCAGGCGCTCAGCTCCATGAACGAAGCGCCGTGCGCCGGATCGAGCGCGACGGCGGCGATTGGCTGGTGCGCACGGAAAAGGGCTCGGTCCGCGCGCGCGGCCTGCTGCTGGCGACGAACGCCTATCATCAGGCCGCGGCCGGCGTCGCCGCGCCAGCCTATGTTCCGGTCCACTATTTCCAGGCAGCGACGAAGCCGCTCAGCGGTAATGTGCTCGCGACCATCCTGCCGGGACGCGAAGGCTGCTGGGACACGGCGACGATCATGTCGTCCTTCCGGCTGGATGCGGCCGGGCGGCTGATCGTCGGCGGCATCGGCGCGCTGGATCACGCCGGATCGGCCGCGCACAAGCGATGGGCGGCGCGGAAGATCGGCGCGCTGTTCCCGCAAATCGCAGGCGAGCCGCTGGACTATTTCTGGTTCGGGCGGATCGCGATGACGAGCGACCATTTGCCCAAAATCCTGCGGCTCGGCGATAACGCCTTCAGCGTCTTCGGCTATTCCGGGCGCGGGATCGGTCCTGGAACGGTGTTCGGGAAGGCTTTGGCCGGCGTCCTGCTCGGCGGCGGCGAGGCGGAATTGCCGATCGGCGCCATCGACAGCTATTCCGAACGATTCACGGGTCTCAAAGGCGTGGCATTCGAGGCCGGAGCCACGGTCGCGCATCTGGTCGCGTGACGGCGGCCAGGGCGCCGGAAATGAAGACGTGCGGGCGAAATCACGAATTCATGATCGGCGGCGGCAAACGCCTCGCCGCCCTTGCGCGTCCGCGCACCATCCAGTTACTCTCCCGCGATCACGGCATAGGCGATTTTACCTAGCGGAGTATTTCTATGATTCGAACATGGTTTGCGGCGCTATTGATTTTGCTGCCGTTTGCGGCCTCGGCCCAGGAAGCGCCGGTTTACGGGGCGGAATTGGAAGGGTTCGAATATCCCTATCCCGTTAAATATTATGAATTTCAGTCGCAGGCCAAAGCCTTGCGCATGGCCTATCTGGACGTCGCGCCCGAGGGCACGGCCAACGGACGCACCGCGGTGCTGATGCATGGCAAGAATTTCTGCGCCGCGTCCTGGGTCGGCACCATCCAGGCGCTGACGAAGGCGGGCTACCGCGTCATCGCGCCGGACCAGATCGGCTTCTGCAAATCGACGAAGCCGGATTTCTATCAATTCAGCTTCCATCAGCTGGCGGCGAATACGCGCGCGCTGCTCGACAGCCTGAAGATCGACAAGGTCACGGTGATGGGCCATTCCATGGGCGGGATGGTCGCGACGCGCTTTGCGCTGGTTTATCCCGACCAGGTCGAGCAGCTCGTGCTCGCGAATGCCATCGGCCTCGAAGACTGGAAGACCAAGGGCGTGCCCTATCAGACGGTCGACAAATGGTATGAGGGCGAACTGCAGACCAGCGCCGACCGCATCCGCGCCTATCAGAAAGCCACATATTATGTCGGCGACTGGAAGCCCGAATACGACAAATGGGTGGAGATGCAGGCCGGCATGTATCGCGGCGAAGGCAAGAAGATCGTCGCCTGGAATTCGGCGCTGACCTACGAGATGATCTACACGCAACCGGTGTTCTACGAGTTCGAACTGCTCAAGATGCCGGTTCTGCTCCTGATCGGCGAGAAGGACAACACCGCCATCGGCAAGGCGCTCGCGCCGGAGCCGCTGCGCAAAAATCTCGGCGTCTATGCCAAGCTGGGCAAGGACGTCGCGGCCCGCATTCCGAATGCGAAGCTGGTGACGTTCGAGGATCTCGGGCATTCGCCCCAAATCCAGGCGCCCGAGCGTTTTCATGAAGCGCTGTTGACGGGCTTGGCGAAGTAGCGTCTCCATAAGAAGGGCGGCGGCTTCGCTGCTGCCGCCCCGTCGCTACCGGAGGGCCGCCATGCTGTTCTTCGCACTCATCGCCATTATCACGCTGGTGGCGTGGCTGGCGTCGCGCTTCGGCGTGCCGGGGCTGAGACTTGCGTGCCTGTATGCGCTGGGGCCTTTCGCTGGCGCTCATCGTCACCAGCATCGATCACTTTGCGCATCCCGAACGGTATTGGCCGATGATACCGGCATATCTGCCGCTCGATGCCGAAATCGTGCTGTTCACCGGAGTCTGCGAACTGGCAGGCGCCCTCGGCATCCTGGTCCCGCAGCTCAGGTGGCTGGCCGGCATCATGCTGGCGATCTATTTCGTCTGCGTCTTTCCCGCCAACATCAAGAACGCCGTCGAGGGGCTGACCGTCGAAGGCCTCCCCACGGCAGGCTGGTACTATTGGGTCCGGCTCGCCTTTCAGCCGCTCGTGATCTGGTGGACGCTCTATGCGACCGAAATCATCGATTGGCCGTTCCGCAGGCGCCATAGTTTTTAGCGCCCGGCGATCAGTTCGACTTCGACGATGACTGTTATTTTCGAAGTTCAGCCGCACGGGGCGGCGGCTCTTGGGGGGGCGGCATGGACCAAACGCAGCAGCGGCTGATCACCTTGTTCAAGCTGTGGGGGGCGGTGAAATTCTTCCACCCCTACCTGGCCTATCGCAATATCGACTGGGACGGCGCGCTGATCGCGGCGATCCCAAAGGTCAAGGCGGCAGATGATGCGCATGCCTTCGCGGAGGCCGTCGGCGGCATGCTCGCCGCGCTCGGCGATCCGGCCAGCCGCATCCTATGGCCGGAACCGGAAGCGGAGACGCGCGGCGATGATCCCAGGCCGCTGCTCAACCTCGGCGACGACGGCGTGCTGCTCGTCAACATGACCAATTACAAGAACTTCGAATCGGTCGACGAAGCGCTCACGCAGCTGAATGCCATCGAGGCGAAGCTGCCGGAGGCGAAGGCGGTGATATTCGACCTGCGCGTGCGGGTGGCTTCCGCCGCGAATGAATGGGTTGCCTATCTGTTCGATACCGGGATCGCCCAGCTCTTATGCAGCGATGCCGTCGTCGCGCCGGGCGAGCGCACGCGTGTGCATCTTGGCTTTGCCGCGCAGGGTGGCGGCTCCACCAGCTATTGCTCGGCATTCGTGACGAGAGACGGGCGGCGCATTGCGCGCTCCGCTACCGCGCCGCGCCTGCCGATCGTGTTTGTCGTCGATGGCCGTTCGGTCGTGCCTGCTCCGGTGCTCGCTCTGCAGGATGCCGGTCTCGCCGCCATCGTGGCCGAAGAGGGATGGAACGATGCCGCACTCGTCAGGCGGCATGCCATCGAACTTGAAGCGGGGATCCAGGCTGAAATCCGGCTTGGCGAATTGCTTCGGGCCGATGGGAGCGCGGGCGTCGCCGCCAATATCGGCGTAACTGCCTCGGCTGACGGGACAGTTGACGCAGCGCTTGAGGCGGCCCTCGCCCTGGCGCGGAATTTCGCGCCGCCGAAGCCGCCGCTGACGCATCCCCCGGCCGCCGCCGCACCGCTGCCGGAAGCCGACTACGCGGAAATGACCTATCCCTCCACCGAATACCGGCTCCTGGCGCTCGCCCGCATACACGCCGTGATCGATTATTTCTTCCCCTACAAGGACCTCATGGAAGACGATTGGGACGTCGTATTGGCCGCCTTCATCCCACGCTTCGATGCCGCCGCCGATGCCCTTCAATATAATCTCGCAATTGCGGAAATGTTGACCCATACGAGGGATTCGCATGTTCGGGCGCGCAGCGCCGTGCTGCTGGAGCATATCGGGGAAGGCGCTCCGCCGATGTTGGTCCGGTGGGCCGAAGGGGCGGTCGTGATCACCGGATTGCCCGACGCGGAGGCTGCTGACGGGGTCAGCATCGGCGACATTGTGCTGAGCGTGGATGGGGAGCCGGTCGAGGCGCTTATGGCCCGCATCGGCCGCCTGGTGACGGCATCGACCCCGCAGGCGCAGCGGCGCGTCGTGCTTGGGCGGCTACTATGCGGGCCGCGCGACAGCGAGGTCCGGCTGACCTTGCGTGGCGCGGATGGACAGGAGAAGCAGGCGAGTTTGCGGCGCACGGTCCCTGCCGGGTCGCAGGACGAAGCCAGAGGCGAAACCCTGCGCTGGCTGCCGGGCAATATCGGCTATGCCGATCTCGACCGGCTGAAACGGTCCGAAGTCGACGCCATGTTCGAAAAATTCGCGTCCGCGAAAGCCATCATCTTCGACATGCGGGGCTATCCCGACGGCACTGCCTGGGCCATTGCGCCCCGCCTCGCGGAGCATCCGCAACCGCCCGCCGCGCGCTTCGAACGGCCGCGCGTCTCCGGCCCGGTGCTCGGAGGATAGCGTATCGCAGCCGGGCCGGGACGTTTTCATCCAGCGCTTGCCGGCGTCGAATGGCCCGCGCTATGCCGGCCTTACGGTGATGCTCATCGATGAGCGCGCCATGAGCCAGGCCGAGCATTCCGGATTGTTCTTCAAGGCCGCGAACGGCACGCTGCTGGTCGGAAGCGCAACCAGCGGGGTCAATGGCGACGTGAGCAGTTTCGTCCTCCCAGGCGGGGTTACCGTGAGATTCACGGGCCAGGCGGTGATGCATCCGGATGGCCGCCAGCTCCAGCGCGTCGGCCTGTTGCCTGATGTAGAGGTGCATCCAACCATACAGGGGCTGCGCGAGGGACGCGACGAGGTGCTGCTCGCGGCGATCGACACCGTCGAGCGGAGGCTCGCCGCCGCTGAAAGCGGATGACGCCGCGCCGGTTTCGACGCCTTGCTTTGGCCATTCCTTTGCCCTCATTAGCGGAGCTTTCGGGGCACAGGGAAAGTCATGAGCATCGCTCGTTTTCTGCTAGCCGGGGTTCTTGCTCTGGGGATGGGGTTCCCTCATGCCGCCGCGCAGACGCCGCCGGCGCGGCCGTCCATTCAGGCGCAAGGCGTCGGCCAGGACTGGTATCGCCAGGCCAGCAAGGAAATATACGATCTCCAGACGCAGGGTGCCTTCGACAAGGCCTTGGCGCGCAGTGAGGAGCTGCTGGCGCGCGTCGTCCGCGAATTCGGCGCGTCGTCCTTCGATGCGGCGGTGGTGATCAGCAATCAGGGCCATATTCTCAGCGCTTCGGGCAAGCTTGCGGAAGCCGCCCGGGCCTTCGAGCGGAGCCTCGGGCTGATGGAGGCGCTGCTCGGCCCTGTGCATGCCCAGGTGGCGATCATGCAGGCCAATCTCGCCCAGGCCTATAGCGGTCTCAAGCGCACCGCCGAGGCAAGCGCCCTGTTCGAGAAGGCCCTCGGCGTCGCGGAGCAGGCGGAGGGCCGGGAAGGGGAGGCGGTCCGGCAAGTGCTCGACCTGTTCTCGACCTTCAACGCCAATCATGCGGACCGGGCCGTGGCGCAGGCGCAAATCGAACGGCTGTTGCCGCTGACCAAGCAGCTCAAAGGCGCGCGCAGCACCGAATTCCTCAAGCTTCATACGAAAATGGCGCAAGTTGTGGCGCTGCAAGGCAAGATGGGCGAATTGGACGCCTTCATCGATAGCACCATCGCCGCTGCGACGACCGAATATAGCGAAACCGATACGTTCACCATCCAGCTCATCGCCGACTTCGCCAAGATCTACGGCCAGCTCGCCCGCCGCGACAAAGCCGAAAGCTTCTACCGGCGCGTGGTCGATTTGGCGGGCCGGCAATTCGGTCCCGAGCATCGCTTCACCGTCGCCAATTTCATATTGCTGGCCAACGTCATTCAGGACAGGGGCGGAGACGCCGAGGCCGTCGCGCTTTACGAGAGGGCGCTCGCGAGCTGGGAGAAGGCCTTTGGCCCCACCTACCATCGCAATCACGACGTGCTGCTGCGCCAGGGCATGTCCCTGCGGCGGCTGTCCCGTTTCGAGGAAGCGGAAAAGGCCTTCAAGGCCGCCATCGAAGTGAGTGCCAAGGCGCTTGGCGACCTTCACGAATTCAACGCCTTGCCCCGCACCAACCTCGCCGGGCTTTACCGCGAACTCGGCCGGTTGCCGGAGGCTGAAGCCCTGTATAAGAGCGCACTCGACGCAGCCACGAAATTGCGCGGCGATACTCAGCGGGATGTCGCGCTTATCGCCGACAATCTGTCCGTGCTGTATCTCGACATGGGCCGGTTCCGCGACGCGGAAAAACTGGGCCGGCAAGCGCTCGACGCATTCGAGCGCATCGGCGGAGAGGCGGATCGCGATGCCGTTTACAGCCTCAACAATCTGGCGGCGATCTACAAGGCAACCGGCCGCCTGGACGAGGCGCAGAACTTTCTGCAGCGGGCGATCGACTTGACCGGCAAGACGCCCAAATTGGCGGGCGACCTGATCATCGCGACGCTGAATGACAATCTGGCGGGCGTCTTTGCCGATCGCGGCGACCAGAAAAAAGCCGCGGAATACCATTTGAAGGCCTACGAGATCTTCCTGCGGCTGCGCGGACCCGACAGCCCCGATGTCGGCATCGCCTCGCATAATATCGCCTCGCTCTATTCCGACATGAACGATTACGAGAAGGCGAAGGAATGGTACGGCACTGCGCTTCGGACCTATGAACGCGTTTACGGGCGAAAGCATGTATCCTATGCCGCAAGCCTCAGGCGGCTGGCCGAAGTGCATGAGAAGCAGAACGCTCCGGATCTCGCGCTTCCTCTGCTTGAGGAGGCGCTGCAGACCCAGCTTGAAGTGCTGCCCGAGGATCATCCCGATATCGTTCGGACTCTCGTCGGCATGGGCAGCGTCCAGACCCTGCGCGGAGATTTCGTCAAGGCCTATGAGGCTTATAACAAGGCCTGCGAGATCATCGTCCGGCGCTGGCACGATGGCCGCACGGAGGAGATGCGGGAGAGAGCCTTCCGGGGATTGCTGCAAACCAGCGCCAGGTTGGAGAACGAGCCGGGCCAGGACCGCCAGAAGCTTTTGCGCCAGGCATTCGACGCGGCGCAATGGATCGGCAACACGCAAACCGCCGGAGCGCTGACGCAGATGTCGGCGCGATTTGCGGCCGGCGGCGGGGAGCTGGCGCAGATCGTGCGCGGCCAGCAGGACCAGGCGCGCGAACTTGCCGCCATCGAGGATAAGCTTACCGCCGCCCTGGCGCCCGCCTCGGGCCGGAGGGACGAAGCCGTTGTCGGCCGGCTGCGCGTCAGGCAGGAGGATCTGCGAAAATCCCTGGCGGCCCTTGATGTAAGGCTTATCCAAGAATTTCCCAGCTATTCCGAATTGTCTCGCCCCGCGCCGATAACGTTCGATGCCGTGCGGGCGCTGCTGCGCAAGGACGAACTTGTTCATTCAATACGCCATAGGCGACCAAAGCAGCCAGGTCTGGGTTGCCGACAAGGATAAAATCTCCAGCTACAAGCTGTCCCTGACCCGGTCGGAGATCGAAGCGCAGGTGGCGCGCCTGCGCTGCGGTCTCGATGAAAGCGGCTGGGCGCGCAAGAGCGACAGCGGCGGGTGTGAAAAGCTGCTCGGGCGTCCCTTGGGGCGGGGAGCGCTGCCCTTCGATCTCAACGCCGCCCATGCGCTCTACAAGGCGCTGATGGGTCCGTTCGAGAAGGAGATTGCGGGAAAGCAATTGCTCATCGTTCCGGCAGGGGCGCTCACCAGCCTGCCGTTCCAGGTGCTGCTTCGCACGCCGCCCAAGCAGCAATTCGCGCCGGACATGCAGACCTATGCGGCCGCGCGCTGGCTGGGCACTTCGAACGCCATCACCATCCTGCCGGCGGCGTCCAGCCTGAAGGCGCTGCGCGAATTCGCCAGGAAAAGCCCCGCTGCGGAACCCTATGTCGGCTACGGCGACCCGAAGCTCGCCGGGCTGCCATCCTGTCCGAAAGTGGAGGTGCCCGAGAGCTGCGGCAACGCGCCCGCGCCCTTCACCGCCGCGGTGCGGCTGGTCGCCGGCTTTACGAGTTTCTTCCGCGCCGGGCAGGCCGATGCGGTCGCGGTGTCGAGCCTTTGTCCGCTGCCGGATACGGCGCATGAGCTGAAATGCGTCGCCAAGAGCCTCGGCGCCGCGCCCGCCGCCATCCATACCGGCATGCAGGCGACCGAGACATTGGTCAAGGACGCCAGCGGCAAGGGCACGCTGGAGAATTACCGCATCGTCCATTTCGCCACGCATGGCCTGCTCGCGGGCGAGACCCAGCAAATCGACAAAACGCTTGCAGAACCGGCGCTGGTTCTCTCGCCGCCGGCCTCACCGCAGAGTGACGATGACGGATTGCTGACCGCTTCCGAGGTCGCCCAGCTCAAGCTCAATTCGGACTGGGTCATTCTCTCGGCCTGCAACACCGCCGCCGGGGACCGTCCCGGCGCGGAGGCGCTTTCGGGGCTGACGCGCGCCTTCTTCTATGCGGGCACGCGGTCGGTCCTGGTCTCGCACTGGCCGGTGAATTCGACCGCGGCGGTCGAGCTGACGACGGGCGCGTTCGCCGCCATGAACAAGGACAAGCGCATCGGCCGCGGCGAAGCCATGCGGCGGTCGATCGCGGCGCTTATCGAAGGCGGGCGGCCCTGGGAGGCGCATCCATCCTATTGGGCGCCGTTCGTCATCGTCGGCGAAGGGGCCGCCGCCGAGGCGCGGTAAGCGGGCCGGCGCTGCTCACTGCTGCGCGGATAATATCCTGTTGTCCATCAGCCATTTGACGCCGCGAGGCCAGGCATAATTCGCGCCCATCCTGAGGCCGGTGAAGTGGCTGGTCACGAGCTCGCCGGTCTGGGTGTCCCTGACGACGATCTGAAGCGTGTATTCGGTCCGGTTTACCCGGGTGAAAACGCCGGCCATCGATTGATCGGCGCCAAGCGTTTTGGCCAGCGGGGCTTCGCATCCGTTGCAGTTCCGGATGCCTCCCGAAACCGCTTCGCCCGCGGAGGCGCCTGCGTCGACGATGGTGTAGCGGCCCGAAGCCGAAAGCATCCGGCGCGCCTCTTGCGTCGATAGTTTCAGGTTCTCGGTGTCGATCGCGTCCTGGGCGATGATGCCGCCGCCGGCGCTCTTGTCTTCGAGCTCGAAATCGAAAACGGCAATCTTCACCGGGCCCGGTTCGGCCGCCCTGGACGGCTCAATTGCAAAGACGGTCAGCGCGACGGCCAGGCTTGCGGCGAAGGCCCTATGTCCCAGCGCCGATCGCCAATGCTGCTTTCCGTGTCGTTCGAGCATGTTTTACGCTCCCGCATGCGGCAGGCCTTGCTCGATCCAGGCTATATGCGCGGCCTGCTCAAGACAAGCTGCCCGCCCTGTTGATGGGGATTCGCCGCCGTCAGCGGAAGAGGTGAAGCGCCGCATATTGGAGCAGCATGATGGTCTTGGCGTCGGCGATCTGGCCACCGTCCACCATGGCCATGGCCTCGTCGAACGGCAATTCCAGTACCTGGATCTCCTCGCCCTCGGACGCGACGCCGCCGCCATCCGCGACCCGCATATCGGCGTCATATTCGCCGACGAAGAAGTGCAGCCGCTCGGTGACCGAGCCCGGGCTCATGAAGCATTCGAACACCTTGCGGACATCCCGCAGCCGATATCCGGTCTCTTCCTCGACCTCGGAGCGGATGCGGGCCTCGGGCGAGGCTTCATCCAGGAGACCGGCGGCGGTCTCGATGAGCGTGTCGTCATAGCCGTTGACGAAAGCGGGGTAGCGGAACTGGCGCGTCAGCACGACGGTGCGGTTGCGCAGATTGTAGGGCAGCAGCGTCGCGCCGTTGCCCCGGTCATAGGTCTCGCGGCTGACCGTCTGCCAGGTGCCGTCGGCGCGCAGCCAGTCGAACGTCGTCTTCTTCAGCTCATACCAATCGTCGGAGAGCAGGCGGACTTCGCGAATGCGGATGCGGTGGGCGAGCGACATGCGTCGTTCATCGGCAATTTCGCGCCAGGACGCAACCGCTCCGTTCAGCCTATCCTCGCTATCCCCGATCGTCCAAATGTCTGCGCAGGGAGGCTGATGTCCTGTCGTCGAATGCGACCAGCAGGATCCGGATGCCTGTCGTTGCCGCCTCCTGCCGGCAGACGTCCACGGCCTCGCGGCAGGCCGCATCGAGCGGGTAGCCGTAGACGCCGGTGCTGATCGCGGGAAAGGCGATGCTGCGGCATCCGTTCTCCGCCGCCAGCCTGAGCGCGTCGCGATAGGCCGATCGGAGCAGCTCGCGCGCCTCGGCCTCGGAATAAGCGCTGTAGACCGGGCCGACCGCATGAATGATGTGCTTCGCGGTTGCGATGCCGAATGCCGGTGTGATGACCGCCGATCCTGTCGGACAATGCCCGATGCCTTCGCAGGCGCGCGTCAGCGCTTCCACGCCCGCCGCGCGGAAAATGGCGCCACATACGCCGCTGCCCATGGCAAGCTCGCTATTGGCGGCGTTGACGATGGCATCGGCCTCGATGCGGGTGATGTCGTCCTGGACGGCTTCGATTGGCATCGCGCACCTCGTTCCTGGTTGTATTCGCACGCGAGCACCCTTGGCCCGCCCTTTGTGCCAGATTGCGACGGAGCATGCTGATCCACAAGGGGGACGCGGCGGCTTCTGGCGACCTGTTCGGCCCCGACCGCCTTCTTTCCAGCGGTGGTATACTAAATATCGGTTTGCCCCTACGGTCACCCATGTATAGTTCGAGAAGCGTCGCCGGACCGTTCGAACGGGCATGTCCGTCGCGGGTACGGCAGCTTTTGGGAGAAGAAATCAAGGCTAAGCCTAAGGAGGAATTCATGCGGCTTTTTCGTGCTTTAAGCATAAGGCCTGTCGCGCTGCTGGCGCTCGGCGCTCTGGCGTTCGCCGCCGGCGATGCGCGCGCCCAATCCACCCAGATCTCGGTCGTCACGGGCGGCACGGGCGGAGTGTACTACCCGATGGGCGGCGGCCTCGCCAACATCCTCACAAAGGCGCTGCCGAACATGCAGGCGACGGCCGAGGTGACGGGCGGGTCGGTCGACAATCTGAAAGCGATCGGTGCGGGCAAGGCCGATGTCGGCTTTTCCATGGTCGATGCCGGCATGGACGCGCTGAATGGCGTGGGCAAGTTCTCATCGAAGGTGCCGGTGCGCACGCTGGCGGTCATCTATCCCAACATCATGCATGTGGTCACCACCGAGGGCTCGGGCATCAACAAGGTGACCGACATGAAGGGCAAGCGCGTTTCGACGGGCTCGCCGGGCAGCGCGACCGAAGTCATGGCCGTGCGCGTGCTGGAAGCGGCCGGGCTCGATTCGGAGAAGGACATCGATCGGGCGCGGCTCGGCGCCTCGGAATCGGTCAGCGCCACCAAGGACGGCAAGATCGACGCCTTCTTCTGGGTGGGCGGACTGCCGACCGCGGCGATCACCGATCTGGCCGCCACGCCGAATACCAAGATGAAGCTCATCGACCACGCCGATCTCGTGGAGAAGATGAACGCCAAACACGGCAAGCTCTATGCCCCGGCCACCATCGGCAAGGCCGTCTATCCGGGCGGCACCGCCGACAATAAGGCGACGAGCGTGTGGAACGTGCTCGTGGTCAACGAGTCCATGCCGGAAAAGCTGGCCTACGACATCACCAAGACGCTGTTCGACAAGCGGGATGACCTCATCGCCGTTCACAAGGAAGCCGCAAACATCAAGCTGGAAAGCCAGTCGCTCGCCAATGCCGGTATCCCCTTCCATCCGGGCGCGCTGAAATATTTCGCCGAGAAGGGCATCAAGGTCGAGTAGGGCATGATCCGCAAAAGCATGTCCCCGCGAAAGCGGGGACGGACACCGGTTTTGCGATAAGGATCATGCTCAAGCAAATGGATAGAGCCCCGTTCTGATTTGATCAGAACGGGTCAGGCTCTGATGGGGGCTGGAAATGACGGCGGAGACGATCAAGGCTACCCAAGGAGCGAACGGCGAGTCTGGCCTCGCCTCCGCCGGAATCGACGAGGCCACGCTTGCCGAAGCGCAGAAATATATCGAGGAAGAGGAGGGCCGCACCAACCGCCTGACCGGGCGCCTTGGGCTGGCCCTGACCTTGTTCGCCGCGGGCGTGTCGCTGTTCCACCTCTACGCCGCCTATGCCATCGTGCCGGCCTATATTCTCAGGCCGGTGCATGTGGGGCTGGTGCTGTTCCTGGTCTACCTGCTGTTCCCGGCGGCGGAACGCTTTCGCGACCGCATCCGCATCTGGGACTACGCGCTGGCCGCGATCAGTGTCGCGGTAATCGGCTATGTGGTCAGCCAAGGCCCCGATTTCGGCGACCGCGCGATCCTGCCGGAGCGCATGGACATGCTCGTCGGCGTCGTCTTCATCATCGTTCTCCTGGAGGCGACTCGGCGGTCGACCGGCATGATCATGCCCATCGTGGCGCTTGGTTTCCTCGCCTATGCCTATTTCGGGCCGTATCTGCCGCAGCCCTGGACACATCGCGGCTATGATTTCGAGCGGCTTACCGGCCATCTCTACATGACGCTGGAAGGGATATTCGGCGTCGCGGTGGATGTGTCGTCCAGCCTCATCATCCTGTTCACCATTTACGGAGCGTTCCTGCAGCAATCCGGCGCCGGAAAATTCTTCATCGACTTCGCCTTCGCCGCGCTCGGGGGCAAGCGCAGCGCGGCGGGACGTTCGGTTGTGCTCGCCTCGTTCCTTATGGGGGGGCCGTCCGGATCGGGCGTGGCGACGACCGTCGCCATAGGGTCGGTGGCCTATCCGATGCTGAAGAAAGCCGGATTCACCCCGAACGCCGCGGGCGGCCTGCTCGCCGCCGGCGGGACTGGGCGCGATCCTGTCGCCGCCGGTGCTCGGGGCCGCCGCCTTCCTGATCGCCGAATTCCTGAAGATCTCCTATTTCGACGTCATCCTGATGGCGACGATCCCGACGGTGCTTTACTATTTCGGCATCCTCGTGATGGTCGAGCTGGAGGCGGCGAAGAGCGGCGGCAGCGACGTTCCGGGCGTGCCCAAGGGCACCGCGCTCAGGCTGGCGCGCGGCTATTGGTTTCACTTCCTGTCGCTGATCTCGATCATCGTCTTCATGCTGATGGGCTTTTCAGCCGAACGGTCGGTGCTATGGGCGACGGGACTGTCGCTGGCCACCAGCTTCCTGCGCCGCGACACCGCGCTCTATCCGCCGAAAGTGCTCAAAGCGCTCGCTGACGGCACCATCGGCGTTCTGAACGCGGCCACCACTTGCGCGTCGGCGGGCATCATCGTCGGCGTCGTAACCCTCACCGGGCTGGGGCTGAAATTCTCCTCGATCGCCATCGACTATGCCGGCGGCAGCCTGCTGCTCACCGCGATCTACACCGCGTTGATCGTCTGGATCATCGGCCTCGCCGTGCCGGTCACGGCCTCCTACATCATCTGCGCCGTCATCGCCGCGCCCGCTCTGACCAAGCTCGGCGTGCCCGATTACGCCGCGCATATGTTCATCTTCTACTATGCCGTGCTCTCGGAAGTGTCGCCGCCCACAGCGCTGTCGCCCTTCGCGGCGGCCGCGATCACCGGCGGCAATCCGTACATCACCACGCTGCAATCGTGGAAATACACCATGCCGGCGTTCCTGCTGCCCTTCGTCTTCGTGCTCGATCCGATCGGCACCGGGCTGTTGCTGAAGGCCGGCGGGAGGCAGTTGGCTGGACATCGCGACGATCACCGGCCTCGCCGCCGCGGGTGTCGGCGTGCTGGCCTTTGCCGCGCAGGGACGCATCCTGCGCCGGAGCAACTGGGTGGAAACCTTAGCTCTCACCTTCGCCGGATTGCTGCTGATCTTTCCGCGGCTGATCGACGGCATCACCAGCACGCTGCTCAACGCGACGATCCCTTACAAGATGGTGCTCGGCGCGGCCATCGCGCTCGCCGTGGCGGGGGTACAATGGTTGTCGCTGTCCCGGCGAGAGGCGGCGTCATGAGGCCGCACGGCGCATAAGCGAGCGATTTGGCGGCGTCGCTAGTGGATCGAACCTGACATTTTAGTCCCATGAGCTCATTGCAGAGCAAGGCGTAACTCGTTCAAATGTCAGGTCAATTTGATCCACCAGCAAAGGATCTAGGGGTTCGGATCGTTAGAGACGAACCACTAGGCGGTAAAAGGCGGAGTGGCGATGCCGCAATTGCGCAGCTTGGAGATTTTCTACTGGGTGGCGAAGCTGAAAAGCTTCCGGGGCGCTGCCGACCTCCTGCACACCACGCAGCCCGCCGTCTCGCAGCGGATCGCCGCGCTGGAGACGGAATTCGGGCTGAAGCTGTTCGACCGGACCGCGCGGGCCGTGACGCTCACGCCGAAAGGCCGCGAGCTTCTCGACCATGCCGAGCGCATGCTGCGGCTGCGCGCCGAAATGATGCGCACGGTCGCCGCGCCGGCGGCGCTGGGCGGATTGCTGCGGCTCGGTGTGTCGGAGACGATCGTCCACACCTGGCTCGCCCGTTTCATCGAACGGGTCAACGCCACCTATCCCCGCATCGTTCTCGACATCGTCGTCGACGTCTCGCCGAACCTTCGCGACGCGCTGGTGGCGCATGGCCTCGATCTGGCCTTGCTGCTCGGCCCGATCAGCCAGCCCAACCTGATCAATTACGATCTTTGCCAATATCCGCTCGCCTTCGTGGTGCGCAGCGATGTCGATCTCGGCCCCGAGCCGGTGCCGCTGGAGCGCTTGATCGAAACGCCGATCATCACCTTCCCGAAGACGACGCGGCCCTATCTCACCTTGCGCGAATTGCTCACCCGCGCCGACCTGCCGCCGCCGCGTATTTTCAGCAGTTCGTCGCTGTCGACCATCGTGCGCATGACCGAGGACGGCATCGGCATCAGCGCCATTCCGCCCGTCGTCATCCGGCGCGAACTGGAGACCGGCGCGCTGCGGATCATCGAGACGGAGGTGAAGCTGCCGGGACTCAATTTCACCGCCGCCCTGCAGAATTCGGCGGACGGCTTCATTGCCGATCCGGTTGCCCGATTGGCGATCAGCATTGCGGAGGAAAGCACGAGAATTGAGCAAAATCGATAAGCCCTGCTTATCGCTGTCCATCCGCAAATACAATTTGAGCATTGCCGGTTTGTCATGTTCCATGGAGGGGACTTTACGCAAGGGATCCGCGCCCCGTGACTTCCTCAACCCAGCCGAAAATCGAACCCTGGACCGGATCGCCTGTGACGGGTCGCGATGTCAGGCTGGCGGCGCGGCGCGGCGCGCTGACGGCCACGACGGCCGGCGTGGCGCCCGGCTATGTGCAGGGCAATCTTGTCGTTCTGCCCGCTTCCATGGCTGCGGATTTTCTGCGTTTCGCTCAGCGCAATCCAAAACCCTGCCCGCTGATCGGGGTGTCCGAGCCCGGCAGCCGGACGATTCCCGAGCTTGGCCCCGATCTCGATATCGCCACCGACATTCCGAAATACCGCGTCTGGCGGCATGGCGAGCTCACCGATGAGCCGCTATCGGTTGCGGAGCATTGGCGGGACGATCTGGTTTCCTTCATCATCGGCTGCTCCTTCACCTTCGAGGAGGCCCTGCTCAGCGCCGGCGTGCCGCTCCGCCATGTCGCGCGCGGCGCGAACGTCGCCATGTACCGCACATCGATCCCGACGCATCCCGCGGGTCCGTTCCGGGGGCCGATGGTGGTGAGCATGCGGCCGCTCCGTCCCGCCGACGCCATCCGCGCCATTCAGATCACCTCGCGTTATCCGGCGGTGCATGGCGCGCCCATCCATATCGGGCTGCCGGGGGATATCGGCATCGAGGATATCGGCGCGCCCGATTACGGCGACCCGGTCGAGGTGAAAGCCGACGAGCTGCCGGTGTTCTGGGCTTGCGGGGTGACGCCGCAATCGGTGATCGCCGCGACCAGGCCCGACTTCGCCATCACCCACGCGCCGGGCTGCATGCTCGTCACCGACCGGCGCAACACCGAATACGCCATCATCTGACGCATCCGCAGGATCACACCGCTAACCAAGGGAATGAAGCCATGAAGATGAACCGCAGACAGCTACTCATGACCGGCGCCGCCGCTGCGGCTCTCGCTCCCTTGAGCCGCATGGCCTTCGCGCAATCGGGCGAAGTGGTGATCGGCGTCATCTATCCGATGTCCGGATCGAATGCGCAGATCGGCGTCGATGCCCGTCACGCGCTCGAAACGGCGGCCGATATCGTCAACAATGCCTATGATCTCGATCTGCCTGCCGCGAGGAATGCCGGGCTCGCGGGCCTCGGCAACGCAAAGATCCGCCTCGTCTTCGCCGACCACCAGGCCGATCCGCAGAAAGGCCGTGCCGAGGCCGAGCGCCTGATCACCCAGGACAAGGTAAGCGCCATCATCGGCGCGTTCCATTCCTCGGTCTCCACCACGGTGAGCGCCACGACCGAACGCTACGGCATCCCCTATGTCTGCGCCGACAGTTCATCGCCCAGCCTGCATCGCCGCAATCTGAAGTTCTTTTTCCGCCCCGCCGCGCATGACGAGATGTTCTCCAAGGCGATGTTCGACTTCATGGACGCGCAAAAAAAGAAGGGCAAGACGATCGGCAGCGTCGGTCTGTTCCACGAGGACACGATTTTCGGCACCGACAGCTCCAACGTGCAGCGCAAGCTGGCCGAGGAACGCGGCTACAAGATCGTCTGCGACGTGAAATACCGCGCCAATTCGCCCTCGCTGACGGCGGAAGTGCAGCAGATCAAGAGCGGCGATCCCGATGTGCTCATGCCGTCCAGCTACACGACGGACGCCATCCTGCTGGTGAAAACCATGGCGGAGCTGGGCTATAAGCCGAAGAACATCATCGCCCAGGCGGCTGGATTCTTCGGAGAAGACGGTGTTCGACACGGTCGGCGACAAGCTGGTCGGCCTGATCTCCCGCGCCAGCTTCTCGCTGGACCTCGCGGCGAAGCGGCCGTTCATCACCACTGTCAACGACATGTTCAAGAAGCGCGCTGCCCGCGACCTGAACGACAACACGTCGCGCCAGCTCACCGCATTGCTGGTCCTTGCCGATGCGATGGACCGCGCGAAATCCATCGACGGCGAGAAAGTCCGCGAGGCGCTGGCCGCCACCGACATTCCGGGCGAGAAAACCATCATGCCGTGGAAGCGCGTCAAATTCGGCGCGGACGGTCAGAACGAGGATGCCGATCCCGTGCTGCTGCAATATGTCGGCGACGCCAAGTTCACCACGATCTTCCCCGAAAGCGCGGCCCTGACGGAGCCGAAATGGCCGATGAATGCTTAGCGCTCGGATTGTCACGGCCGAGCACCGGGTGGTTGAGGCGAAATCACTCGTAACCGATTTACTGTCATCCCCGCGAAAGCGGCTGTCCCGCGAGGAGAGAGGCAAGTAAGGCAAGGTCGTGCCGCCTGATCGGCCCTCTCCTGGCGGGAGAGGGCGGATGGGCGAAGCCGTAGCCGGGGTGAGGGGGAGCCGCTGGCTCAGCGTGCCCTTCATACCTGCTCGATGAGCGTAAGGGCCGATAGCCTCCAGCACGACGCGGCGGATGCCCTCCCGGGCCAGCCTCGCGATCAACTTTGCTATACCATCCAGGGCATTGCCGACCCGGAAGGTGATGCCCGACGGAGCCAACCCAACGTCGAGATATTTTTGGCTGGCATCGATGCCGGCAGCGATAGTGTGTGTCATGATGATCGGACCTGTATGCGGACGGCCAGTGCCAGACTGGCGCCCATGCGACTGTTCGATGCGACAAGACCATGGCGCGTCCACGCCGCCTTGCGATCGTCTGGATCGGAGGATCCAACGGACAACGCCATCATCGCAACTCTACCGCGACACGGATCAAGATACAGGGGATCCAGTAAACACCGGATTTGCTTGTGAATACTGGATCCCCGCTTTCGCGGGGATGACAGCCAGGCGGAATTCAGAACTCCAGAGGAATTGGAACATGTCGACCGAGGCCCTGATTCAGGTGATCGCAAGCGGACTGCTGATGGGCCTCGTCTACGCGCTCATCGCCGTCGGACTGTCCCTCATCTTCGGGCTGATGGATGTGGTGAACTTCGCGCATGGCGAGTTCCTGATGGTGGCGATGTACGCCACTTTCGGATTGTGGCTCGCCACCGCGATCGATCCCGTCCTTCTGGCCCCCGCGGTGACGGCGCTGCTCTTCGTGCTGGGCGCGCTCGCCTATCTCGGCGTTGTCCGCTATGCGATGCGCGCCAAGGCCAATATCGGCATGGTGCAGATCTTCGCCACTTTCGGGCTCGCCATCCTCATCCAGGGGCTGGCGCAATATTTCTTCACGCCCGACTACCGCAGCATCGGGACAAGCTGGCTCGGCGGGCGGACGGTGGAGATCGGCGGCATCTTCCTCCCCATGCCGCAGATCTATGGCGGGGTGATTTCGGTGCTGGTCTTCGGCGGCCTGTATTTGCTGATGTCGCGGACCGATTTCGGCAGGGCGCTCGAGGCGACGCGCGAGGATCAAGGCGCGGTCGCGCTCGTCGGCATCGACCGCAACCGCGTCTTTGCGCTCGGATGGGGGCTCGGGGCGGCGCTGGTCGGGCTCGCGGGCGCGGTGCTGTCGATCTTCTACTACATCCATCCGCAGGTCGGCGGCACCTTCGCGCTCATTGCTTACGTGACGGTGGCGCTTGGCGGCTTTGGCAGTGTCTTCGGCGCGCTGGTGGCCGGCATCATCGTCGGCCTCGTCGAGGCGCTGACGACGATCATATTGCCGCCGTCGCTCAAATCCGTGGGCGTCTATGCCCTCTATCTCGGCGTGGTCTTCGTGCGGCCTAGCGGATTGTTCGGGAGGCTTTGATGTCGATTGCGGCTCTACCCGCCTCGGTTCTCGCGGGCGAAAGCGCCTATGTCTCGAAACGGCGCACCCAGCTTGTTGTCGGAGCCGCGATCTTTGCGGCCGTGGCGGCGCTGCCTTTTTTCATCAGCGACGTCTATCTGCAGAATGTGCTGATCCTGACGCTGATGTACGCCGCTGTCTCGCAGAGCTGGAACATCCTCGGCGGCTATTGCGGCCAGATTTCCCTCGGCCACGCGCTCTATTTCGGCGTCGGCGCCTATGCGGCGTCCGTGCTGTTCGTCAAATACGGCATCAGCCCGTGGTTCGGCATGCTGGTTGGGGGAGGCCTCTCGGCGGCGCTCGCTCTGGCGCTCGGCTATCCCTGCTTCCGGCTGAAGGGGCACTATTATTCGATCGCCACCATCGTCATCGCGGAGATCGGCCTGCTGCTCGCGCATAATTGGGACTATGTCGGCGGCGCGCTCGGCGTGCAGTGGCCGTTCGGCCCCGACAATTGGGCGACCCTGCAATTCGCACGCGACAAGATCCCGTATTTCTACTTCGCGCTCGGCCTCTTCATCGTCACCTGGCTCGTCACCTATGTCATCGAGGAGTCGCGCTGGGGCTATTGGTGGCGCGCCGTGAAGGACAATCCCGAAGCCGCCCAGAGCCTCGGGGTCACGGTGTTCGAATCCAAAATGGCCGCTGCCGCGATCTCCGCCTTCTTCACCGCCGTCGCGGGCGCGTTCTACGCGGCCTTCGTCTCCTATATCGACCCGGAAAGCGTCATGTCCTTCCGCTTCTCGCTGCTCTTCGCATTGCCGGCGGTGCTTGGCGGCATCGGCACGCTTTGGGGACCGGCCGTCGGCGCCGCCGTCCTCATTCCCATCACCGAAATCACCCGGAGCTATGCCGGCGGCTCCGGCTCCGGCCTCGACCTGATCATCTATGGCGCGCTCATCATGCTGATCGCGCTGCTGAAGCCGGAAGGCATTCTGAGCCTCTTCCGGCGCTCATCGAAGCGGGAGGAGGCGGCATGAGCGGCGATACGCATCCTTGCCGTGGAGAAAGTGACGCGGCGCTTCGGCGGCCTGGTCGCCAACAGCGATATCGACATGGTGGTGAAGCGCGGCGAAATCCTCGGCCTCATCGGGCCGAACGGCGCGGGCAAGTCGACGCTGTTCAACCTGATCGCGGGCTCGTTTCCGCCGAGCGAGGGCCGCATCGTCTTCGACGGCGCCGACATCACCCGGCTATCCGCGCCAAGACGCTGTCAGCTCGGCATCGCGCGCACGTTCCAGGTGCCGAAGAGCTTCGACACCATGACAGTCATCGAGAACGTCATCGTCGGCGCCTATGTGCGCCACGGCAGCGCGGCGGCGAGGCGGGCGGCGCTCGAAGTGCTCGACTTCGCGGCGCTGAGCGGGAGCGCCGACAAGCCGGCCAGCGAACTCACCCCGCCGGAAAAGCGGCGGCTCGAAGTGGCGCGCGCGCTCGCCACCCAGCCTAAGCTGCTGCTGCTCGACGAAGTGCTGACCGGCCTCACGCCCAGCGAGGCGCGGCTCGGCGTCGAACTGGTGAAGCGGGTGCGGGAGAAGGGCGTCACCGTGGTCATGGTCGAGCATGTGATGGAAGTCGTCATGCCGCTGGTTGACCGCGCGGTGGTGCTCGACCTCGGCCGCGTGCTGGCCGAGGGAACACCGGCGGAAGTCGTGCGCGATCCTCGCGTCATCACCGCCTATCTGGGAGACCGCCACCGTGCTGCTTGACGTCAAATCGCTGACCACCTCCTATCGCGGGCTGATCGCAGTGTCGGACGTGTCGATTGCGGTCGCCGAGGGTGAAATCGTTGCGGTCGCGGGCGCAAACGGCGCGGGCAAGTCGACCCTGCTGAAGTCCATTTCCGGCATGGAACGGGCGCGCGACGGCTCGATCACCTTCGCGGGCGAGGCCATTCAAGCACTGCCGGCCCATGAGATCACTGCGCGCGGACTGGCCTATGTGCCGGAAACGCGGCGGCTCTTCCCGCGCCTGACGGTCGCCGACAATCTGCGCCTCGGCAGCTATCTCTACCGCAAGGCGCCGGACCGCAATGCGCCGCTCGAACGGGTGTTCGCGCTGTTCCCGCGCCTGCAGGAGCGGCTGTCGCAGCGCGCCGAAACGCTGTCCGGCGGCGAGCAGCAGATGCTGGCCATCGGCCGCGCGCTGATGACAAGGCCCCGCCTCCTGATGCTCGACGAACCTTCGCAAGGCATCATGCCGAAACTCGTCGACGAAATTTTCCGGGCGGTCCTCTCGATCCGCGCCGCCGGGGTTACCGTGCTGATCGTCGAGCAGCGGCTGGCGGAGAGCCTCGAAATCGCCGACCGCGCCTATGTGCTGCAGACCGGCCGCGTCGTGGTTTCCGGGACAGCGGCCGAGGTCGGCGACAATCCCGACGTCAGGCGCGCCTATCTCGGCATGTGAGGATGCCCGGGGGCCGAACGGGCCGGGGCTGACGGATCGGCCGGGCTTCGTTCCGCTGACGAAGACTGACGCGGGGTTGGCATTTGCGATTCTCATACCGCCTGGATTTCGCCCAAAATTGTGTGTGTTCTCGTTTTGTGCGGATAAGTGCCGGAACGTTCTTGCACGCACGCCGCCGGGTTGCGAACGTCAATGGCGACGGCGCGGCTGGATTCGCCGGCACCTGTCGCGGAAAACAGGGAGGCGTCAGGGCCCGCTTGCAATGCTTGCGCATAGCACCCATCGGGAAACGCGCGTCACAATCTCGCAAGAGGGCGATCCCCGGCCTCGAGACGAGACCTTGCCGCAGCGCAAGATCATCCATATCGACATGGACGCGTTCTTTGCCTCGGTCGAGCAGCGCGATCATCCGGAGTTGCGCGGCAAGCCGGTCGCTGTGGGCGGGTCCAGCTTGCGCGGCGTCGTGGCGGCGGCCAGCTACGAGGCGCGCAAATTCGGCGTGCGCTCGGCGATGCCCTCCGTCACCGCGAAAAAGCGATGCCCCGACCTGATTTTCGTGAAGCACCGCTTCGACGTCTACACGGAAGTGTCGCGGCAGGTGCGCGCCATCTTCGCCGAATACACGCCGCTCGTCGAACCGCTGTCGCTGGACGAGGCCTATCTCGACGTCACCGAAAACCTGGCCGGCGTGGCGTCGGCGACCCAGATCGCCGAGAATATCCGCGCAAGAATTCGCGCCGAAACCGGGCTGACGGCTTCTGCCGGCGTCTCCTACAATAAATTCCTCGCCAAGCTGGCTTCGGACCACCGCAAGCCCGACGGGCTCTTCGTCATCACGCCGAGGATGGGCCCGGCCTTCATCGAGACGCTGCCGGTCGGCAAATTCCACGGCGTCGGCCCGGCGACGACGGAGAAAATGAACCGGCTCGGCATCCATACCGGCCTCGATCTGCGGGCGCGGAGCCTGGAGTTCCTGCAGGAACGGTTCGGCAAATCCGGGCAATTCTATTATTGGATCTCGCGCGGCGTCGATGAGCGGCCGGTGCGCGCCGACCGCATCCGGAAATCGGTCGGCGCGGAAAACACCTTCTTCGACGATCTCACCGAGTTCGAGGCGATGCGCGAGGCGCTCGCTGCCCATCATCGACAAGCTTTGGCGGCATTGCGAAACCTCGGACATCCGTGGGCGGACGGTGACGCTCAAGGTGAAATACGCCGATTTCCAGATCAATTACGCGCAGCCGCACGCTCGCCGCGCCGGTCGCCGGCCGCGCGGAACTGGAGGCGGCCAGCCTCGACCTGCTCGCTGCCCTCATGCCGACGCCGAAGGGCATCCGCCTGCTCGGCGTCACCCTGTCGGGGTTGGGCAATGACGAACCGGAGGGCGGTCCACAGATGCGCCTGGAACTTTGAACCCGACGCCGCCGCCTTTTCGATTACGCTTGCCTGTATTAAGGTAATATTCCGGGCACATTGGGGGGCGTCATATGAAAGTGCGTGATCTCGCGGCGATTGCGGTCGTCAGCAGCCTGTTTGCCGCGTGCGGCGGCGATCCCAAGGAGTGCAAGGACACAGCTGAGGAGGCATCGGTGCAGTTCACCATGCAGGCGCCGTTCAAGGTGGGCGAACCCAGCCCGGAAATCGATCAGGCCAAGCAGCAGGCCCGCACGAAATGGGCAGCCGGCGTCACGGAAAAGTTCGGCGCCGATTGGGCCGACTGGCAGACCACGAAGAGCAAGGATGAGACATGCGGCGCGGCGACCGGGTCAACACAGTGGACCTGCATTGCCAAGGCCCCGCCATGCCGCAAGCGGCCGGTCGGCTCTAGCTCCGAGTACCCTGGCTAAGGTCGCGCGGCAGATTCATCATGGCGCTGCGACGCCTGCCCCGCACTCTCACGCCTTCGGATCGCCGCGTTCGGCCATCATCTCCCGCGCGATGTGAAAGCCGGTATTGGCCGCCGGAACGCCCGCGTAAATGGCTGACTGGAGCAGCACCTCCTTGATGTCGTCCGGCGCGACGCCGCCGTCCAGGGCGGCCCGCAAATGCAGCCGGAACTCCTCCCAGCGGCCCATGGATGCGGTGATCGCCAGCACCAGCAGCCGCCGCGTTCTCATATCGAGGCCGGGCCGCGTCCAGATCTCGCCCCAGGCGTAGCGCGTGATCAGCTCCTGGAATTCCTCGTTGAACGGATTGCGGTTCGCCAGCGAGGCCTCGACATAGGCTTCGCCAAGCACCTGTTTGCGCTTGGCCAGGCCTGCGTCGTAGCGGTCAGTCTCATCCATGCGCGTTCTCCGTGGGCTCGGGCTCGATCCGGCGGCGCCATGCCGCAGCCACGCGCCGTGCGAGTTCCGGGGCGGCTCCGAGGTGATTTTCAGGCGTGAAGAGCTGATCCAGTTCGGCGTCGTCCAGATGCGGCGCGATCTCGGCATCCTCGGCAAGGCAAGCGCGCAGATGCAGCTTTTCAGCCGCGGCCCGGCGCGCCGCACGCCCGATCGCCTTGTGAGCGGCGGCTTTGCCAAGCTTTGCGGCAAGCGCCATCGAAACCGCTTCGGCCATGACGAGCCCGGATGTGGCGTCCAGATTGGCGCGCATCCGATCTGTATCGAAGCGGCCGTGCTCCGCGATGTAGCAGGCAGCTTCGAGCGCCGCCGAGGCGAGACGGAACAGTTCGGGCAATATTTCCCATTCAGCGTGCCAGCCGCCAAGCCCGCGCTCATGCTCCTGGTCCATGGCCGACAAAAGCGTCGCCGCAAGTCCGGGCGCCCGTTTCGCGGCCGCGATGATGCGGGCGCAGGCGACCGGGTTCGCCTTATGCGGCATGGCGGAAGAGCCGCCGCGTTCGCCGTCCGAGGGCTCGCTGAATTCGCCTATTTCGGTCTGCGCCATCAGCGCCAGATCGCCAGCCATCTTGCTCAAGCCCCCGAGCAGCACGGCAAGGGCACAGCCCATTTCCGCGATCCGGTCGCGCTGGGCGTGCCAGGGCAGATCGGGCAAGGTGAGGCCGAGCTCTCCGGCCAGAGCCTCGGACAGCTTCATGCCGTCCGCTCCGAATGAGGCGAGATTGCCCGCCGCGCCGCCGAACTGCAGCACGAGCGTCTTCTCCGCGCAGGCACGCAGTGACTCCTCCGCCCGCATCAGCGCCGAGAGCCAGCCCGCCACTTTCAGGCCGAGCGCCGTTGGGATGGCCTGCTGCATCAAGGTGCGGGCGACGATCGGCGTCTCGGCGTGCCGGTCCGCAAGCGTTGCAAGGTGGCGGCCGCACTGCTCGATCTGATCCGCGATCAGCGTCAGGGCGGTCCGAATTTGCAAGACGAGGCCGGTGTCGATGATGTCCTGACTGGTCGCCCCCCAATGCACCCAGCGCGCCGCCTCCTGGTCGCTTTTCGCGACCAGTGCCGTCAGCGCTTTCACCAGCGGGATGGCCAGATTGCCGGTGCTCAGCACCTCGCCACCGATCTTGCCGATGTCGAAATTGTCGGCCGAGGCGGCCTCGTCGATCGCGACCGCCGCTTCCTCCGGAATCAGCTCGCACGCCGCTTGCGCCCATGCGAGAGCCGCCTCGACGTCGAGCATGGCCTGGATGCGCGCTTCGTCCGAGAAGCTCCGGGCCATTGCCTCGCTGCTGAAAAACGGTCCGAGCGCCGTGCTCGATTGGGGCCAGCTCATGATCGGGCTCAAATATCGAAGAAGACGGTTTCGTTTTCGCCCTGGAGTCTTATGTCGAAACGGTAGACCGCGCCATCGCCGATGCGCTCCGCGATCAGCGTGCCGCGCCGCTCTTCAGGCACAAGAGCGAGGATCGGGTCGTCCGCATTGCCTGCTTCGCCGGCGAAATAAACCCGCGTCGCCATGCGCTTCAGAATACCGCGTCCCAGCACGGACATGTTTATATGCGGCGCTTGCGTCCTGCCGCCCGGTCCCGGCACCGGACCGGGCTTGATGGTGTGGAAGCGGAACCGGCCATTTCATCGGTCTGGGTGCGTCCGAAGCCATTGAAATTCGGGTCGAGCTGCCGTTCCTGGGTGTCTTCCGGGTGATTGTAGCGCCCCTGGCTGTTGGCCTGCCAGATTTCGATCAGCGCGTCCGTGACGGCTGCACCCTCGCCATCGGTCACCCGCCCTTCGACGGTGATGCGCTCACCCAGCGTCGCCTCGTTGGTGAGCGTCTCGCCGCCGGGATAGGGCAGCGCGAAGGCAAAGAACGGCCCGACCGTCTGCGACGGCGTCGCGCCGAATTTGGTATCGGCCATCGATCAGCTCTCCATCGGGGTGGCGTCCCGCCCGCGCAGCACGATGTCGAACCGGTAGCCGAGCGCCCATTCCGGCTCCGTCGTCTCGATGTCGAAGGCCGAGATCATGCGCGCCGCCGCTTTCGGATCGGGCACCGACGTATACATCGGGTCGAGCGCATGCAGCGGATCGCCGGGAAAATACATTTGCGTGACGAGACGGGTGATGAAGCTCGGGCCGAATAGCGAGAAATGGATATGCGCCGGACGCCAGGCATTGTGATGGTTTTTCCAGGGATAGGCGCCGGGCTTCAGGGTGACGAAGCGGTAGACGCCATTCGCGTCGGTGACGGTGCGCCCGGCGCCGGTGAAATTCGGGTCGAGCGGCGCGGGATGATCGTCGACGACGTGAATATAGCGGCCCGCGGCATTCGCCTGCCAGATCTCGACCAGCGTATTCGGTTGCGGCCGGCCGTCTTCATCGAGCACCCGGCCCGTGACGATGATGCGCTCGCCGAGCGGTTCACCCGCATGCTGCCGCGTCAGATCGGCATCGAGCGGCCCGATATGCGTATGGCCGTAAACCGGGCCGGTGATCTCGGAAAGCGTGTGCGGCTGGATGATCAGCGGCTGGCGCGGCGAGCGCAGGATCGTGGAGCGGTAGCCGGGCGAATGATAGGCTGGCTGGCTGCCTTTTTCTTCGCGCCGATAGGCAAGCGTCGAGCTCATGAAATGGCGTCTCCTTTAGGGCGCAATTCTTGGCCGGTATCTTGCCCGCTCGCCCCCGCATTGAAAAGATCACGCATTGCCGCTATGCGCACACGCGCTTCGCTGGCGTTTTCGCCCGCGCATTCAGGACATTCCGCTTTTGCGATAGGCGCCCGGCGCCATGCCGGCCCGCTTGGTGAAGAAGCGGGAGAAATAAGCCGGATCGTGGAAACCGAGATCATAGGCGATCTCTTTCACGGTCATGGTCGTGTAAAGAAGGTGGCGTTTCGCCTCCAGGAGCAGACGCCGCTGCACGATCTCTTTCGGCGGCATGCCCGTGGCGCGGCTCGCCATCGCGTGCAGCCGGTCTTCGGAAATGCCCAGCATCCGCGCGTAATCCGCGACCGGCCAATGCTCGCGGAAGCTGGTCTCGACCGAGTGCCGGAAGCGGCGCAGAATGGTGGCCTCGGGCGTCAGCGCTCGCGATGCGTTGCCATGCGCCGCGCGCAGACGCACGATCAGCGCCAGCAGCAATTTGAGCTGCGCCTCGACGATGGTGCGCAAGGCAGCGCCGCCAAGACTGATCGCGCGATCGATGCCCTGAAAGCAGGCAAGCGGATCGATACCGGCGTCCTCAGGCTCGCCGAGTGGAGTGAAAAGAGGCTGTTCGATCGCCGATCCCAAATCCTGCCGGGCTTCGGCGGAGAGGATGGCGGTGAGGAAATCCAGCGAAATCGTCACCACGAAGCCGTCCGAGCCGGGTGCGAATTCATAGCCATGCGGCGTGTCGGCCGGCAGCCAGACGAGCGCGGGCGCAGGCAGCCTCGCCCGCTCACCATCGACGGTGGCCAAGGCTTCGCCGTCGCTCAGATAAAGCGCCTGGGCCAGATCGGGATGGCGGTGAACGGCGATGAACCAGTCATGCACGCGGGCGCGGGTGCAGATCCGCTCGGCATGGACGAAGCGCGGCCGGGCGTCGGCATGCAGGTCGCCATAGAGCCAAAATGCCGGGACTTGCGCATAGGAGACGGCCATGTGGGTCGAAAGAAGTCCAAAGGTGGCGCGGCATTGTTCAATTCAGTCCACGCCAAGCTTATTGAGCGCTCCCGGTTTTGTCCATGTCTTAGCCCTGCTGTGTCACTTTAGGCCCGGTGCCGAGCGGCTCTAGAATGGAGAAAGGAATTAAGGGAGGCTCGCCATGCGAACGCAGGTCGGGATCGTCGGCGCCGGCCCTGCCGGGCTGTTCCTGTCGCATCTGCTTTATATGCGCGGCATTTCCTCGGTGATCGTCGAGACCCGAAGCCGCGACTATATCGAGGCGCGGGTGCGGGCGGGCCTGCTGGAGCAGGGCACGGCCGATACGCTGGAGGAAATGGGCGTGGCCGCGCGGATGCACCGCGAGGGAATGGTCCATAGCGGCATCGACCTCAGCTTCGAGGGTGCGCGCCACCGCATCGATTTCGCCGATCTGACGGGCAAGTCCGTCACCATCTACGGGCAGCATGAGGTGGTGAAGGACCTGGTCGCGGCACGGCTCGCCACCGGCGCGGAGATCGTGTTCGAGGTCGAAGACACCAGCCTGCACGAGATTGACGGCGACCAGCCGAAAATCCGCTACCGCAAGGACGGCCAGGCGCATGAGATCGTCTGCGACTTCATCGGCGGCTGCGACGGCTATCACGGCGTGAGCCGTCCCTCGATTCCGCCGGACATGCTCAAGATTTACGAGCGCGCCTATCCCTTCGCCTGGCTCGGCATTCTGGCGCAGGCGCCGACGACGCGCGATGAGCTGGTCTATGCCAATCACCAGCGCGGTTTTGCGCTTTACACCATGCGCTCGCCCGAAATCACCCGGCTCTATCTGCAATGCCGGGACGACGAGGACATTGCCAACTGGCCCGACAGCCGTATCTGGGACGAGCTGCATCTGCGGCTTGAAATCGGTGACGGCTGGACGGTCGCGGAAGGACCTGTCCTGCAGAAGGGCATCACGCCGCTGCGCAGCTTCATTGCCGAGCCGATGCGCCATGGCCGGCTGTTCCTCGCCGGCGACGCGGCCCACATCGTGCCGCCGACCGGCGCGAAGGGGCTCAACCTGGCCGTCGCCGATGTGCGCGTGCTGACCGAGGCGCTCGCACGGTTCTACCGTGACGGAAATCAGGAGCTGCTCGACGCCTATTCCGCCATTTGTCTCGACCGCATCTGGAAGGTGCAGCGCTTTTCCTGGTGGATGACCTCGATGCTGCACCGCTTCGATGAAGGCGGAGAGTTCGACCGCCGCATCCAGATGGCCGAACTGGCTTATGTGACCAGCTCGCGGGCGGCGGCGCAGAGTCTCGCGGAGAACTATGTCGGCTTGCCGTTGAGCTACTAATTTCCGATCGTCTGAAATACGACACCAGCGGTCAGGATTTCGCCATATAGCACCTTCCCCGTGAACCGCCCCTTTCGGAGGGCCTGCCTTATTTCCGGGTGCTGAAGCAGGCTCCGTAGGCGTTGCGCCAAAAACGCATATGCGCCAAATGGTTACAGTCCGGCCTCCGCGCGGCGCTATGCTCCTTGATGAACACGAGAATTCGTAATTTGCAGTTAGCCGTAATTTTACCTAAATTTACGCGAAATTTGATTGTTTCGCATTTGTAATTTTATCTTACTTAACCGATTTCGGAGGGAAAAATGGGTCGCTTCACACGGAGAGAATTCGTTTTGAGCGCGGCCACCGCCGCAGCAGTTTTCGGCCTTGATAGGGCCATGGCGATCACCACCGCTGCCAAGACCCAGAAGACCCAGAAGACCAAAGCACCAAAGCCGGGCATTCATCGATACAAGGTCGGATCGGCTGAATGCATTGCGCTTTATGACGGTGTCTGGGAAAAGGCGCATGATCCGGCCTTCTTCAAGAATGCCAGCCTCGAGGACACGAAGAAGGCCCTGGCGGCCGCTGGTCTCAGGACGGATTTCGTGACGATCCCGATCATGGCGCTGGTTATAAAGGTGAACGGCAAGACAATCCTGTGCGACGCCGGTGGCGGCGGCCAGGTGCAGGCATTCAATCCAAAATCCGTTTTCGTATCAGGAAAACTCAGGGGCAATCTGAAGGCCGCCGGCATCGATCCGGCGCAGATCGAGACCATTCTGGTTTCGCATTTCCATCCCGATCACATTTTTGGCCTGCTGGACAGCAAGAAGACCAACAGGCCGGTATTCCCGAACGCGGAAATCATCGTTCCGGCGGCGGAATATAAATGGTGGACCGACCCGTCGCTCATCGGGCGTCTGCCCCAGGCGCGCCAGGCGCTTGGGCGGCGCATCCAGGAGGTGATCCCCAACTGGAAGAACGTCCTGCCGGTTGAGGGCGAGGATGAAGTCGTGCCCGGCATCCGTTTCGTGAAAGCACCCGGTCACACGGCCGGGCATACCGCCTTTCACCTTAGCTCGGGCAGCGAGCAGCTGCTGATTTCCAACGACCTGGCCTATGTGCCGGCGCTCGCCGCCGCGCATCCCGGATGGCACGGCGCCTATGACCAGGATGGGCCGCTTGCCGAGCAAACACGCCGCAAACTGCTGGAGCGCGTCATCGTTGACAAGATGAAGATCTGCGGCTCGCATTTCCCCTGGCCGGGCGTCGGCAAGATCAGGAAGGACGGCGCTGGCTATGTTTTCAGCATGTAAAGCATGATCCGCGCGAGTGAATGCCTCTTTTGCGATAAGGATTATGCGCGAGTGGCGAGACTGAGGCGGCTTCGCCATCCACTCCCAATTTGCACGGTGGCGACACCGGGTACCCAGTTCATGTGGCCGAGCAACTGATGATGAAGACGCATTATGATGTTCTCGGCGTGCCGCCGAATGCCGATCACGAGACCGTCAAGGCGGCCTATCGCAGGATCGTCAAGACTTACCATCCCGACCTGCATGAGGGCGATCGCACCGCCGAGGTCCGCAGCAAGCAGATCAACACCGCCTATGCGGTCCTCAAGGATCCGGAGAGACGCGCGCGGTACGACGAGCATTTGCGGCTTCGGCGCAGCCGCGTCCGGCTGTTCGCCTTCACCGTGCTGGTGAGCGCAGGCCTCGTCAGCGGCAGCACTTTGTTTTTCCTCGATTTCCTGCTCAAGCCGGATGCGGCCACGGCTTCGCTGCGCATCGCTGCCGCCACGATCGAAAAGACCGACCTTGCCGAAAGTGCCATGCCCGCCGCGGCTAAAGGCCCGGCTGAAAGCGCCGCACCATCGCCGGCCCCGGTCGCTGTGGAACCCGCCCCGGAGGAGACCGCATCGCTCCCTGAGCCTGCCCAGACCCCGTCGGCCGCTGAAACAGCATGGTTGGAGATCGAGAAAAGCGGCAATGCCGGCGACATTTGGCTGTTCATCCGGGAGCATGGCGGAACGCCTCAAGCCGCGCTGGCCGAGAAGCGGCTCGAGCCTTTGATCGATGCGATCGAGGATATTGAGACCCTTAAGGCGCTCAGAGCAAAGGCGACAGGCAGTCTCTCGGCACGGGTATTGAGGCGCCTCGGCAAGCTGGCCGCCAGCGTCAAGGATGACGTACCCCCCGCCGTCCCGCAGCCGCCGCCCAATGTACCGCAAGCCGAGCCTGTTCCGGCGACGACGCCGCTTCCCGCCGCTGAGGCTCCTGCGTCCGAACCCAAGAGCACCGCAGCCGCTCACGACGATGGCGGCCCCAGGCTGGCATCTTCAGATCCCCAGTCCGCCCTAAATCAGGCTCTGTCGCTGATGTCGAGCGGCCAATATTTGATGGCGACGCCTGTCTCCCGCGATAGCGCGCCGATCGCTCCCGGCAACGCAAAATACTATCTGTATCGCGCCGGCGTCTGGGCGGGCCGCGGCGACCTGGATCGCGCCCTGACCGACTATGACGCCGCGATCCTTCTCGACAGCGGCAATATTGCGGCCTTTCACGGGCGAGGCTTATTGCGATGGCGGCGCGGCGAAACGGAACTGGCGCTGGCAGATTTCGACCAGGCGATCCGCTTGAGCTTCACCGATCCGAAGATCTACCTCGACCGGGGCAAGCTCTGGTATGAGCGGGGGCGGTACGACCGGGCGATCGCCGACTTCAATCAGGCCATCAAGCTTGCCCCTTATCTGGCGAATGCCTATTCCTATCGCGGCACGGCGTTGCGCCGCAAACGGGACTTCAAGAGCGCCATCGCCGATCTCGACCAGGCCATCCTGCTGAACCCCGATATCACGGAAGCCTATCGCAATCGCGATCTGGCGCGGACGGAAAGGGACGAGCCGGCGGACGCTGTGGCGGAAACGTCCCGTTAAAGCGTGGCGGCAGCCGATGGTCGCAGACGCAGTGCTATAAATAATAGGCGTTGGCCGTCTTGAGCTTTTTCACGTGACGTGAGGGCGGCAGCGAAGCAGCAATCAACAAGGAGGCAGCAGAGAATGCCCGCGATGCGGTTGCGATCGTGGCTGAGCGCCCGTGATCGCGATGACGTTGTTAAGCGGCGGCCGCGCGACGGTTCATTCTGAGCTGTCCATCAACGTGACCGTGAAGACAGTCTGTCCGATGCTTGTGAAGTATGACCGTGTGACACAGACAAGGGGGGCGCTGAGGCTGAGCAGCTTATGGCAAAGCGATCCTCTCAGAGATTATGACCGATTACAAGAAGCTCCGGGATATTTGCGGGTCGTTGAAGCGTTAGCTTTTTACCTTTGCTGCGAATTCTTTGAAAATCAGTTTGTTCGATGCAGCAGTTGCTCCAACCAACGCCCGAAATTTCGGGATCGATGCGTTAAACTCAGCGCTAATGCGATTGTTAGTGAAGCCATCCATTATTTGACCGGTAAGCGGCAATAGAACTTCTACAATGGGTCGCCACAACTCCATAGCAGTCACTACCGAAATGTTTACATTGAACTCGGGCGCGAACCTATTTGGAACGGCATTCCCAAGAATTGTTTCGATTAAATCAGCTACCGCGGCCATCAAGAGATAGATAGACCCTTTCATTTGGAAAAATGATACAATGTCTTGTTCGGATTGGGTAAGATTATTCCCTATTTTGTTCTTGTTAAAGAGGTTTGTTTTAACATCCTGAATGGACCTTAGTAGTGAACAAGCAAGAACGATATGTTTACTAGTTGTATTCTCATTAAAGAGGCGGCTATAAAGTGCATCACTTTCCCAAATTGCTGTCTTTTTATCGTAGGACAGGACAGGGTCGCCATGGAACGCTGCAAGAGCTTGTCCAACAGTATAAGAAGGCAGGAGGCTGGGTCGACGCTTGATAGCGCCGCTGGCCCCGCCCCTCCGCCCTCCTTCATACTCCGTATCTGGAATTTCAATAAATTCTTGTTTCAAGCGCCGCTGAACAGCATCACGGCTACGAAAATCGGATGCTGTAACCTTGTTCTGTGAATTATTATACCTGATGATATCGTCGATGACTTTGGGATTTTCGGTCTTAATGAACCGTATTGGCACCAGCAAATCGCTTCCAGGCTTGTCCGCTAGGGTTCCTAAGGCGCCAGTCGTCTGGGCGCCATTAACAATAGAGATACCCGAAAAGCTGATTTTTTGATCATCAATGCCTCGTTTGACCGAGTAATCATTCACAAGAGCGGTAACACCGTTATTATAAACCCAGAAATTCTCTGGTTCGTTATTTGCAGTTTCCTTAATGCCATTGTTTATGTTTGCATCAGCTGCCCTAGATCCGAGATAGTCACGAACATTTGCCGAGAATAATTTTAGGTCAAATTGTATAAATAACGCCCTGAGAATTGTCCCTTGTATTACAGTAACAAGGGAAGACCATTCTTTCGAGCGAATTTCAAAACAATCCTTAGATCTAAAGAAATATTTTCCGGTTACCAGTATTGGGGCGCGACTTTCTTCGAATAATTGCTTAAAAATGTTCGCGCCAATCTCTCGACCAGCAATATTCACGCGCACTCCGGGCACTAAGTTTCTGATTGCGCTAAGGGCAGACGCTTCAGCGGTTTTCAGTTCTGCCGCAACGTTTTTTGACTCTGGCAAGTTATGAACGTACCAGATGCCAATGTCAGAGATGGTGCCATCCTTAATTGCCTCTCTAAGTTCTTCGGCGCTCGGTCGTATTGAAGAGGGAACGTCATTAATATTTGCGTTCAGCAGCCAGCCCACCGCTATGTTTAGATCGGCAGCCTTGTTTGATTTAGCAGCGGCCTTACCAGGGTTTTCTGAGAGGTAGCATTGCGCGATCACCGCTCTACCCTCCTCAGTGTCAATATAGACGAGATCACATTTCTTATCATCTCCGCCGCCGGTGACAATATCTGCGCCGAGGCTATCGAGGTCGTCTAATCCATAAACCAATCCGAGAGCAAATAGTCCAATTGCGTCAGTCCCGAATACGGAGTTGCTGAAGCGCGTTTCGTAGGCGTCCCACCAAGGTTCAGCCATGTTATATCCCAGAAACGAATTGTTAATTAGGCTCAGGACCCATTAATTTCCGATTCCCCAAGCGTTCCAAATCAGATTCAAGAGCTTGGCAGGAGGGCTCTGCCATGACCGATTTGCTTTGGTTGTCGGATGATCAGTTCCATCGCATCCAATGTTACTTTCCGCGATCTCACGGCGTGCCACGGGTGGATGATCATCGCGTTGTGAGCGGGATCGTTTTCGTGATCCGCAACGGGCTTCGATGGCGCGACGCGCCGAAGGAATACGGTCCCCACAAGACGCTGTATAACCGGTTCAACCGCTGGAGCCGGATGGGCGTCTTCGACCGGATTTTTGCAAACCTTGCAGGCCAATCGGGAAAGCCGGACCGGCTCATCATCGACGCGACGCATCTCAAGGCCCACCGCACGGCGGCGAGCCTGCTCAAAAAAGGGCTGTTCCCCGCCGTATCGGGCGCACGAAAGGCGGCCTGAACTCAAAGCTTCACGCGGTCACCGATGGCGACGGCAAGCCTTTGATCTTGCTGCTGAGCGAAGGCCAAATGAGCGATCATAAGGGCGCAAGGCTCATGCTGGATGCCTTGCCGCGAGCCAGGTCGCTGACCGGCGATCGCGGTTATGACAGCGACTGGTTTCGCAAAGCCTTGATCGACAGGGGGATCGAGCCGTGCATCCCGCCGAAAAGAAACCGCAAGACCCAGCATGACTACGACAAGGCACTCTACAAAAAGCGCCACAAAATCGAAAACACCTTCGGATGGCTCAAAGACTGGCGCCGCATCGCAACGCGTTACGATCGCTGCGCCCACACCTTCTTCTCAAGCATCTGCATCGCAGCAAGCTTCATTTTCTATCTGCGGTAATGAGTCCTGAGCCTAGCGTCCAATAAAGCAATTAAGGTAGACGGGCAAATAATTTTTGGAAAATACCTTGACTGTGCTGGCCTTTTGGTTCCGCTGCGAGTTCACGGCTACACCCGATCTCCCTAGGCGATGGTTTAACTGAACTTTAAATGGTTCCCTATGACTCGTGCCACGTTTCTACGGAGGCGTCGTCGCGAACAACCCTACGAGTATCCCTGATGCGGTCTGTTGGCATTTTCCCAACAACTCCAGGCACTAAGCGTCAATGGCACCTCACCCACTTCGCTCTCCCGCCCTGGCCAGATCAATAATGCCCGTGCTGATGATGCGTTATTTCTCAAGCAGTTCGGCGGCAAAGTCCTTGTCGAGTTCAATCGGACCGACGTCTTCGAAGCCCGCCCCTTCGTCCGCCAGATCAGCAACGGCAATTCCGCTCAATTCGCTCAGCCGGCCGCATAGCGCACGATGCGCCGCCCATCACGAAAAAGCGCTCATCAGCCGCCCGCGAAAAATGGTAATCCATCCGTAGAAACGCGCATTCTCGATCGATGACGGACGCCGATGACCAAATTCCTGCCCCTCGCCCAGGCCGTGGCGGAAAATCTGCATGACGGCGACAGCGCCGCCTTCGAAGGCTTCACCCACCTCATCCCCACCGCCGCCGCGCATGAGGCGATCCGCCAGGGCTTCAAGGAGCTGACGCTGATCCGCATGACGCCCGACCTCATCTACGACCAGATGATCGGCATGGGGATGGTGAAGAAGATCGTCTTCTCCTATGTCGGCAATCCCGGCGTCGGTCTCTTGCGGCGCACGCGCGACACGGTCGAGAATGGCTGGCCGCACCCGATCGAGATCGAGGAATATTCGCATTCCGGCATGGCGAACGCCTATGCGGCGGGCGCCAGCGGCCTGCCTTGCGCGATCTTCCGGGGTCATCACGGCGGGCGGGCTTGCGGACGTCAATCCGAATTTCAGATCGGTGACGTGCCCGTTCACCGGCGAAGTGCTGGTGGCCATTCCCTCGGTCCGCCCGGACGTCGCTTTCATCCACGCGCAGAAGGCCAACAGGCGCGGCGACGTGCTCGTCGAAGGCATCATCGGCATTCAGAAGGAGGCGGTGCTGGCCGCCAAACGCGCCGTGGTGACGGTCGAGGAAGTGGTGGAGGATTTCGACGGCCTGCATCCCAATCTGACCGTGCTGCCGAACTGGACCATCGACGCCATCGCCGTCGTGCCGGGCGGCGCGCATCCGTCCTACACGCACGGCTATTACGGCCGCGACAACGCCTCCTATATCGAATGGGACGAGGTTTCGGCCGACCGCGACCGGTTCCACGAATGGATGCGGAGGAACGTCCTGGAGGCCTCGCCGGAGGATTTCGCCGCGCGGGTCGCCAAGCTGAGGAATAACGCATGAGCACGCAAACGCCGGATCCGGGCTTTGCCCCGCGCGAGATGATGGCGATTGCCGCCTCGCGCATGCTGAAGAATGACGATGTCTGCTTCGTCGGCATCGGCGCGCCGTCCGCCGCCTGCAACATCGCGCGGCTGACGCATGCGCCGGATATCACGCTGATCTATGAGTTGGGCACGATCGGCACCGCGCCCGATGTGCTGCCGCTCTCCATCGGCGACGGCGAATTATGCGAAACCGCGGTGACCACCGTCTCGGTGCCGGAGATGTTCCGCTACTGGCTGCAAGGCGGGCATGTCAGCATCGGCTTTCTCGGCGCGGCGCAGCTCGACAAATTCGGCAATATCAACACCACCGTCATCGGCGATTATCACAAGCCGAAGACCCGGCTGCCCGGCGCCGGCGGCGCGCCCGAGATCGCGACTTCGGCGCGAGAGATCTACATCACCATGGCGCAGTCGAAACGCGCGCTGGTGGAGAAGATCGACTTCTTCACCTCCTTCGGCCATGGCGAGGGCGGCGATCACCGGCAGCGGCTCGGCATCCCGACGCAAGGGCCGACGCTGCTGATCACCGACCTGGCGATCTGGAAACCGGACCCGGTGAGCAAGGAATTCACCGTCGTGTCGCTGCATCCCGGCGTGACGCGGGAGATGGTGCAGGACACTTGCGGCTGGCCGGTGAAATTCGCCGAGGCGCTGGAAGAGACGCCCGCGCCCACCGACCTCGAATTGACGACCCTGCGGGACCTGCAAGCTCGCACGAAAGCGGCTCATGAAGGCTCGGCGGCAAAGGAACCGGCGGCCTGATGCGCAATGAGGTTACGATCCGTGACTATGCGGCGGAAGACGCGGACGGTCTTTTCGGATTGATGCGCGAATTGCAGCGCGATCTTATCCCGCTTGATGATCGAATGCTGCCGCTCGACCGGTTCGCGCCACCATATCGCGACAGCGTGCTGGCGGAATGCGCCGCCGCGAAGGGTAAGGCTATCGTTGCCGATGATGCCGGGCGGCTCGTCGGCTATGCGACGGTCCTGCTCGACATTCCCTGCGATAAGCGCGATGAAATCCCGCACAGCTACGCATTCCTGGGCGAATTGCTCGTGACGCGGGATGCGCGCGGACAGGGCATCGGCACACGGCTCCTGGCAGCGTGCGAGCGGTTCGCACGCGAGGGAGGGGCGCAGTGGCTCCGCATCGAGGCCCTGGCGGGGAATATCGATGCGCGCCGGCTCTATGCGCGTTCCGGTTTCGCCGATCGCCTTGTCGAAATGGAAAAGCCGCTGCGCTAAACGCTTGCGAAACTTGCAAAATCTGTGGGGCGAGCCCCACATTCGCGTAAACGCCACGCGATTTATGCCTGATGCCCGTCAGCACGGGTCTTTTTGTTTGTGGCGCATTGCGTAGGAAATCCCGCTTATGCTGGCGCCGCGAGCGGGACGCTTCTCCCGCCGCATGACGGATGCGGGACGCCTATCATGATCGACAAGCTGGAAATGTTCATCGCCCTGGCCAAGGAAAAGCATTTCGGCCGGGCAGCCGAAGAAATCGGCGTGGCGCAGCCGACGCTGTCGGCGGCCATCAAGCAGCTTGAGGACCAGTTGGGCGTGATGCTGGTGCGGCGCGGTTCACGGTTTCTGGGGCTGACGCCGGAGGGCCAGCGGGTGCTCGAATGGGCGCGGCGGATCGTCGGCGACGCCCGCTCGATGCGCGACGAGGTCCGCGCGGCGCGGCG
This sequence comes from uncultured Alphaproteobacteria bacterium, assembly GCA_963842775.1. Taxonomy (GTDB): domain Bacteria; phylum Pseudomonadota; class Alphaproteobacteria; order Rhizobiales; family Rhodomicrobiaceae; genus R-RK-3. The sequence goes on from CAWJHQ010000011.1 coordinate 177,115, forward strand.
CGGGCTGTCCGGCCATGTAAAGATCGCCGCCATTCCGACCGCGCTGGCCATGGTTTCCAAGCTGACCGCGCCGTTCAGCGAGCATCACCCGAATGTCAGCTTTTCGATACTCTCGCGGGCTTCGATCGAAGTCCTGTCGCTGCTGGAGAATCTGGAGATCGACGCCGGCATCACCTATCTGGAGAATGAGCCGCTGGGCCGCGCGACGACCGTGCCGCTCTATTTCGAGCGCTATTATCTCGTTGGCGCCGGCTTGGATAAAAGCCTTAGCCGTAAGGGGGTGGCCTGGGCGGAGGTCGGCAAGCTGCCGCTTTGCCTGCTCACGCCGACGATGCAGAACCGGCGCATCATCAATCACCATCTGGAAGAAGCGGGGGCGACGCCCCGGCCGACCCTCGAATCGGATTCGCTGATCGCACTGCTCTCCCATGTCCGCACCGGCCAATGGGTCAGCATCATGCCGCGCACGCTGATCGAGACCTTCGGCCCCTGGGCGAACATCGAAACCATCCCGATCGTCGAGCCGGATGTTTCGCACCTTGTCGGCCTGATCGCGGCCTATAGGGAGCCACACACGCCCATCATTACGACGCTTCTGAAGCAGGCGAGGTCGATTTCACAACTCGGTACCATTTCAAAAAGCCAACTTTCCGTTAAAGATTGATAGGTTTTTACTATCGCCTAACGGGAGAGCTGCATTGATTACCATGAGGCCATAGAGCGACAATCCTCCGAAGGTGATTTAGGAGGACCGTGAATGGCTGTACAGCTTGCGGCGCAGGATATCAGCGACCGCGTTGTCGCCATTGTCGACAGGAAAATCGCGCTCGAAGGCCCGCTTCTGCCGATCCTGCATGATGTGCAGGGCGAGTTCGGCTTCGTGCCGAAAGCCGCATTGAAGGTGATCGCGGACAAGCTCAATCTGAGCCGCGCCGAAGTGCACGGCGTCATGACATTCTATCATGATTTTCGTGAGGAGCCGGCCGGCCGCCATGTGCTGAAGCTCTGCCGCGCGGAGGCTTGCCAGTCGATGGGCGGCGACGACATGGCCGAGCGCGCCAAGGCGAGGCTCGGCCTCGACTGGAATGAGACGGCTGAAGACGGCTCGGTAACCCTTGAGCCGATCTATTGCCTGGGCCTTTGCGCCTGCGCGCCCGCCGCGATGCTCGATGGGCGCGTCATCGGCCGCCTCGACGAGGAGCGGCTCGATCGAATTGTCAAAGAGGTGCGGGCATGAGCGTGGTCATCTATGTGCCGCGCGATTCCGGCGCTGTCGCTGTCGGCGCCGACGAGGTCGCGGCGGCCATTTCCCGCGAGGCTGCGCGGCGTGGACTGGATGTCACGATTGTCCGCAATGGCTCGCGCGGGCTCTATTGGCTTGAGCCGATGGTCGAGGTCGCGACGCCGAATGGCCGGGTCGCCTATGGCCCGGTCAGGCCGGCGGACGTGCCGAACCTGTTCGATTTCAATTTTGTCGCCGGCGCCTGGCACGCATTAGGGCATGGCCTGACCGAGGAAATCCCCTTCCTCAAGCAGCAGACGCGTCTGACCTTCGCCCGCTGCGGCATCACCGATCCGCTCTCGCTCGACGATTATAAGATGCATGGCGGCTTCGCCGGGCTTGAGAAAGCCGCCCGGATGCAGCCCGCCGAGATTGTCGCGCTGGTGACGGAGTCCGGCTTGCGCGGCCGTGGCGGCGCCGGCTTCCCGACCGGCATCAAATGGAAGACGACGCTGGAAGCGCGGGCCTCGCAGAAATACATCGTCTGCAACGCCGACGAGGGCGACAGCGGCACATTCGCCGACCGGATGATCATGGAGGGCGATCCGTTCGTCCTGATCGAAGGCATGGTCGATCGCCGGCATCGCAACGGGCGCGACCAAGGGCTATGTCTATCTGCGCTCGGAATATCCCGATGCCATCGCCGTCATGAATGAGGCCGTCATGCTGGCGCGGGACGACTGGCATTCTCGGCCCGCATGTGCTCGGTTCGCCCTACGCTTTCGACATGGAAATCCGCGCCGGCGCAGGCGCTTATGTCTGCGGCGAGGAAACCTCGCTGCTGAACAGCCTCGAAGGCAAGCGCGGCGTCGTGCGCGCCAAGCCGCCGCTGCCTGCGCATCAGGGCTTCCTGACCCGCCCGACAGTCGTCAACAATGTGATTTCGCTCGCCAGCGTGCCGATCATCCTCGACAAGGGCGCGGCTTATTACCGCGATTTCGGCATGGGACGCTCGCGCGGCACCATCCCCATCCAGATCGCCGGAAACGTCAAGCATGGCGGGCTGTATGAGACGGCGTTCGGCCTGAGCCTGGGCGAAATCGTCGATGCGATCGGCGGCGGCACGGCGACCGGGCGTCCGGTGAAGGCCGTGCAGGTCGGCGGCCCGCTCGGGGCTTATTTCCCGCGTGAGCTGTTCGACACGCCGTTCGACTATGAGGCATTCGCCAAACGTGACGGCCTGATCGGTCATGCGGGGGTCGTCGTCTTCGACGATACGGCGGACATGCTGAAACAGGCGCGCTTCGCCATGGAATTCTGCGCCATCGAATCCTGCGGCAAGTGCACGCCCTGCCGGATCGGCGCCGTGCGCGGCGTCGAGGTCGCGGACAAGATCGCGCGCGGCGATGAGCCGGACAAGCAGATCGCGCTGCTCACCGACCTTTGCCAGACGATGAAACTCGGCTCGCTATGCGCGCTCGGTGGCTTCACGCCCTATCCGGTGATGAGCGCGCTCAACCATTTCCCCAAAGATTTTCGGCCACGCAGACTAGCCGTGGCAGCGGAGTAGCACCCATGGGCCTGATCCAGGAAATCGACTACGGCACACCGGCGAGTAAAGCCGAAAAGGCTGTCACGCTGACCATCGACGGCTTCGACGTCACGGTTCCGCAAGGCACATCGATCATGCGGGCGGCGATGGAAGCCGGTATCGCGATCCCGAAGCTGTGCGCCACCGACATGGTGGACGCATTCGGCTCCTGCCGCCTCTGCCTCGTCGAAATCGAAGGCCGCAATGGCACGCCCGCGTCCTGCACCACACCGGTTGCCGAGGGGCTGGTCGTCCACACACAGACCGGCCGGCTGAAGGATCTCCGGCGCGGCGTGATGGAGCTGTACATCTCCGACCACCCGCTCGACTGCCTGACCTGTGCCGCCAACGGCGATTGCGAATTGCAGACGCAAGCGGGCGTCGTCGGCTTGCGCGATGTGCGCTACGGCTATGAGGGCGACAACCACGTCAAGGCGCGTACCGGCGTCGGCGCGACGAACGCCAAATGGATGCCCAAGGACGAGAGCAACCCCTATTTCACCTATGATCCGTCGAAATGCATCGTCTGCTCGCGCTGCGTCCGGGCTTGCGAGGAAGTGCAGGGCACATTTGCGCTGACCATCGAGGGGCGCGGCTTCGAGTCCCGCGTCTCGGCCGGTATGCACGAAGCATTCCTCGACTCCGAATGCGTCTCCTGCGGCGCCTGCGTGCAGGCCTGCCCGACCGCGACCTTGCAGGAAAAATCGATCATCGAGATCGGCCAGCCCGAGCATTCCGTCATCACGACCTGCGCCTATTGCGGCGTCGGCTGCAACTTCAAGGCGGAGATGCGCGGCGACGAACTGGTGCGCATGGTGCCCTATAAGGACGGCAAGGCCAATCGCGGCCATAGCTGCGTCAAGGGCCGGTTCGCCTATGGCTATGCGACGCACAAGGAGCGCATTCTCAATCCGATGATCCGCGCGAACGTCACCGATCCATGGCAGGAAGTGTCATGGGAGGAAGCGTTCACCCATACGGCCAATGAGTTCCGCCGCATCCAGGCGAAATATGGCCGCACTTCGGTCGGTGGCATCACCTCCTCGCGCTGCACCAATGAGGAGACTTATCTCGTCCAGAAGCTGATCCGTCAGGGCTTCGGCAACAACAATGTCGATACATGCGCCCGCGTATGCCACTCGCCGACGGGCTATGGCCTCGGCCAGACTTTCGGCACGTCCGCCGGAACGCAGGATTTCGATTCGATCGAGCAGACCGATGTGGTGATGGTGATAGGCGCCAACCCGGCGGCCGCGCATCCGGTCTTTGCGTCGCGGATGAAGAAGCGGCTGCGGGCTGGGGCCAAGCTGATCGTGCTCGATCCGCGCCGCACCGAAATGGTGCGTTCGGCGCATATCGAGGCGGACTTCCACCTGCCGCTGAAGCCGGGAACCAACGTCGCCGTCGTGACCGCGCTTGCCCATGTCATCGTGACCGAGGGACTGCACGACGAAACCTTCATCCGCGAACGCTGCGATTGGTCGGAATTCGAGGACTATGCCGAATTCGTCGCCGACCCGAAATACAGCCCGGAAGAAGTGGAAAAACTCTCCGGCGTGCCGGCTGATCTGATCCGCGGCGCGGCAAGGCTCTATGCCACGGGCGGCAATGGTGCGATCTATTACGGCCTCGGCGTCACCGAACACAGCCAGGGTTCGACGACCGTGATGGGCATCGCCAATCTCGCCATGCTGACCGGCAATATCGGCCGGCCCGGCGTCGGCGTGAACCCGTTGCGCGGCCAGAATAATGTGCAGGGCGCCTGCGACATGGGCTCCTTCCCGCATGAGCTGCCGGGCTACCGCCACATCTCCGGCGACGCCGTGCGCGACATCTATGAGAGCCTGTGGGGCGTCAAACTGGACGATGAGCCGGGCTTGCGCATTCCCAACATGCTGGACGCGGCCGTCGAAGGCACCTTCAAAGGCATTTACGTCCAGGGCGAGGACATTCTGCAATCCGATCCGGACACGCATCATGTGTCTTCGGGGCTCGCGGCGATGGAGTGCGTCGTCGTGCACGACCTGTTCCTTAACGAAACCGCGAATTACGCCCATGTCTTCCTGCCCGGCTCGACCTTCCTGGAAAAGGACGGCACCTTCACCAATGCCGAGCGCCGCATCAACCGCGTGCGCAAGGTGATGGCGCCGAAGGCCGGCTATGCCGATTGGGAGATAACGCAGTTGCTCGCCCAGGCGATGGGATTGAAGTGGAACTACGCCCATCCGTCGCAGATCATGGATGAGATCGCCATGACCACGCCGAGCTTCGCGAAAGTCTCATACGACTATTTGGATAAGGTCGGCTCGGTCCAGTGGCCCTGTAACGAGAAGGCGCCGCTCGGCACGCCGATCGTGCATGTCGGCGGCTTCGTGCGCGGCAAGGGCAAGTTCATCCGCACGGAATATGTGGCCACGGATGAAAAGACCGGACCACGCTTCCCGCTGCTGCTGACCACGGGGCGCATTCTCAGCCACTACAATGTCGGCGCGCAGACAAGGCGCACGCAGAACGTCGCCTGGCATCCCGAGGATGTGCTCGAAATCCACCCGCATGATGCGGAACAGCGCGGCGTGCGCGAGGGCGATTGGGTTCGCCTCGCCAGCCGCGCGGGCGAGACATCGTTGCGCGCCGTGATCACCGACAGGGTCTCGCCGGGTGTGGTCTACACCACATTCCATCATCCCGACACGCAGGCTAATGTGATCACGACCGATTTTTCGGATTGGGCAACCAACTGTCCGGAGTATAAGGTCACGGCGGTGCAAGTGTCGCCGTCTAATGGTCCAACAGACTGGCAGCGCGAATATAACGATCAGGCCAAACAGTCGCGCCGTATCGCGCCGCTCGTCACAGCAGCTGAGTAACCAATATGTTGCCGCCCGCCGCCCGGACCGTCAGCCGCGTCGCCTATCGTGCGCGCGGCGCGGAGCAGGGAAAGCGCACCGTGCCCGAGGAGACGCCGGTCGCGCTCACTTATAATGGCACGACCCATGCCGTCATGATGGCGACGCCCACCGATCTGGAAGACTTCGCCTATGGCTTCACGCTCACCGAAGGCATCGTTGCCGATGCCGGCGCCATAGTGGGGGTCGAAGTCGTCGATTTCGAGCAAGGCGTCGATCTCCAGATCGATTTGGCGACGGACGCCTCGGAAGCTCTTGCACGCCGGCGGCGGCGCATGGCCGGGCCGGTCGGTTGCGGGTTGTGCGGTATCGAAAGCATCGAGCAGGCGCTGCGTCCGGCGTCGCATGTAACGGCGGAGCTTGCGCTCTCCCGAACGGAGATCGCGCATGCAGCCGCTCTGCTTTCGGAAAAGCAGCTGCTCAATGCCGAGACGCGCGCGGTGCATGCGGCCGGCTTCTATCAGCGCGGAAAAGGCGTCCTCCTGGCGCGGGAAGATGTCGGACGGCACAATGCGCTCGACAAGCTCGTCGGAGCGATTGCGCGCGCCGGCATGGATGGCGGCTCCGGTGTGATCGTGCTGACGAGCCGCGTTTCCGTTGAGATGGTGCAGAAGGCGGCTGCCTGCGGGTGTCCGATGATTATTGCGGTTTCCGCCCCCACCGCCCTCGCGATACGGATGGCCGACCTGGCGCAGCTTACATTGATCGCGGTCGCGCGGGGCGACGAGTTCGAGGTGTTTACGCATCCCCAACGCGTCACAGGGGAGCGTTGCCAATGTCGCTTAAGAAGCTGGTCTACATGTCCGGTCAGATCGCGGATTTCTTCAAGTCGAAGCCGCATGACGATGCGGTCGCGGGCATTGCCGAACACATCAACAAATTCTGGGATCCGCGCATGCGCGGCCAGTTCCTGGCGCATATCGCGGAAGGCGGCGAGGGCGTCAATCCGCTGGTCCTGGAGGCGGCACCGCTCATCCGGAAGCCGAAGGACCAGACGCATGTCGGTCCGCTACATTCGGCCTGATCGACGGCGGGCTTCGCGGCTCAGCGCGGGATGAGGAAAAGTGGGAACCGGTTTTCCGCTCGTCATCCCGCGCTAAACTATAGAGATAGATCACTGTTCATGATTTTGGATTGATTCAATCCAAAATCATCGTGATCTAGCCGGAAGCCAGTTGCGCGGCGTGCCACCGGAGATGGTCTTCGATGAAGGTGGCGATGAAGAAATAGGAGTGGTCATAGCCGGGCTGCATTCTAAGCGTCAGCGGCTGTCCCACGCTGGCGCAAGCCCTGGCGAACAGCTCCGGCTTAAGCTGCTCACCGAGAAACTGGTCCTTATCCCCCTGATCGATGAGAATATGCGCGCCTGAAGGGGTTTTTCCGACGAGCTGCGTCGCATCGTAAGCCGCCCACGCCTGTGGGTCGTTCCCGAGATAGTTCCGGAACGCCTTCTGCCCCCAGGGAACCTGGCTCGGCGCCACGATCGGGGAGAAGGCCGAGACGGACCGGTACAGGTCGGGGTGCTTGAAGTGGATCGTCAGTGCTCCATGCCCGCCCATGGAATGGCCGAGAATGCCGCGCTTGCCGGGATCGACGGGGAAATTGGCGGCGATGAACTCCGGCAATTCGCGCGCAATATAGCTGTACATACGGTAATGGCGCGACCACGGCTCTTGCGCGGCGTCGAGGTAGAAGCCCGCGCCTTTCCCCATGTCGTATTCGTCCTTGGCGTCGGCGACGTCATCGCCGCGCGGGCTGGTGTCCGGCGCGACGACAATCATGCCCAGCTCGGCCGCTACGCGCTGCGCCCCGGCCTTGACGATGAAATTCTCCTCGGTGCAGGTGAGGCCCGCGAGGAATGTCAGCACCGGCGCGGGTTTGCTTTCGGCCTGCGGCGGCACGAAGACGCCGAAGCGCATGGGGCATCGGCATTCCTCGGATACATGTTCGTACACGCCCTGCACGCCGCCGAAAGATTTCTGCTGACTGATCGTCTTCATGAGTTCGATACCACCGGATTGTGAGGGCTGTGACGTCGGCTAACGAGGACCGCTAAAACTCAAAAGCACCGAATTTCCGCTTCGGCCTGCGCTCGCTTCAGCCGCGCGATCGCCTCCTTAGGCTCCGCGCCGCTACGGAATGGCGTGCCCTTTTCGCCGGCCAGCTGGCTCATCCGCGCGACTGTCTCCGCCTCGACGAACTTGTCGTAGGGCAGGAGCGAGGCAACCACGTCGACGCTGCAGGAACAGCGCTCAAGCGCGTCGCGCGTCTGGCCGTTGGTTGCCATGCAGCCGAAGATATAATCGGCGATGGCCACGGTCGGGTAGTCCTGCCGCCCCTCTTGGGCGCGCGGCGAGGCGGGCAGGAGAGCGAGCGCGGCAGTGACGCCAAGAGCTGCCAAAAGGCGAGGCCGCCGCTTGCTTTGCTTCGGGACAGACATGTACAAGGCTGAAGCTCCATGATGCTGGGCAAATAGCCACATACGCCTGGCGGGCATTGTAGCCTTCCGGGCCCTGGCGAGGGAGGTCAAAACGCCATTGCCGATAGGTAACAAGTCGGATTGCGATTATTGGTTGCGGCACGCCGCCGCTAAAGCAAACTAGCGATAATCGTTCAAGCGAAAAAACCCAAGGAGGAAAGCGATGCAAACGCGTGCAGCAGTGGCGGTAGGGGCAGGAAAACCGCTCGAAGTCACAACCGTCGATATCGCGCCTCCGCGCGAAGGTGAATGCCTGGTTGAGATCAAGGCGACCGGCATCTGCCATACCGACGAATTCACCCTGTCGGGCGCGGACCCGGAAGGCATATTCCCTGCAATTCTCGGCCATGAAGGCGCAGGGATCGTCGTGGAATGCGGCCCCGGCGTCCGTTCACTGAAGCCCGGTGATCACGTCATCCCGCTCTATACGCCCGAATGCCGGGAATGCGATTATTGCACCTCCGGCAAGACCAATCTCTGCCAGAAAATCCGCGTTACGCAAGGGCAGGGCCTGATGCCCGACGGCACCAGCCGGTTTTCGGCCGGCGGCGACAAGATCTTCCACTATATGGGCACGTCGACCTTCTCCAACTATACGGTCGTTCCCGAGATCGCGCTCGCCAAGGTCCGCGAGGACGCGCCTTTCGATAAGATCTGCTATATCGGCTGTGGTGTTACGACCGGCATCGGTGCGGTGATCAACACGGCGAAGGTCGAGCCCGGCGCAAATGCGGTCGTGTTCGGCCTCGGCGGTATCGGCCTCAACGTCATCCAGGGTCTGAAGCTGGTCGGCGCCAATATGATCGTCGGCGTCGACATGAACAACTCGAAGAAAGCCTGGGGCGAGCGCTTCGGCATGACGCATTTCGTCAATCCGAGCGAAGTGCAGGGCGATCTGGTACCCTATCTCGTCGATCTGACCAAGGGCGGCGCCGATTACTCCTTCGAATGCATCGGCAACGTCAACGTGATGCGCCAGGCGCTCGAATGCGCCCATAAGGGCTGGGGCCAGAGCATCATCATCGGCGTGGCCGGCGCGGGCAAGGAAATCTCCACACGGCCGTTCCAGCTCGTCACCGGCCGCGTCTGGAAGGGCACGGCGTTCGGCGGCTCCAAGGGCCGCACGCAGGTGCCGCAGATCGTCGACTGGTATATGGACGGAAAGATCCAGATCGATCCGCTGATCACCCATACGATGCCGCTTGGCGATATCAACAAGGCTTTTGACCTGATGCATGCGGGCGAAAGCATCCGCAGCGTGGTGCTGTTCTGACGGCTGGCGATCGCTGAGGCAGCGCGCGGCTCTCTTTTGAGGGCCGCCGCAATGCGCCTATTTCGCCAAACCGCTTGTGGCGTTGGGCTCCTCGGATGGCGCGTTGCCGGCGCCACTCACCGCGCAGTCCTCGATGAGCATTGCGCGCAGATCGCCCGATGGATATCCATTGGCGCCCGTCGGCATGGCTCCGAATGACCGCATCCGCCTCGCGGCTTCGCGCACCGCGCCCTGCCGGCCGGTCCTCGCCAACGCGACGCCCGCGCAGCAATCCGCGTCAAGCTCCACGCTGCGATTGACGAAGGACATGGCGAGCAAGGCATTTCCCCGGCTCAATTCTTTCAGGCGGAGCAAATGCCCGCGCGTGTGATGGCAGCATTCATGCGCCATCAGGAAATCGCGATAGGCCCGGTCGCCCACCGCTTCTTCGCGGCCGATATAGATGACGCCCCTGCCATTTGGGTCGAGCGTGGCCAATCCCTGGGAACCGACCACGCGGCTTACAAAGGTCGGGATTTTGCAAAACGGATTATGGATCCGTGAGCCATGCGGGGAGGTCGCGGCAGCGCTGTGGAGAGGGGGAGAGCCGAATGCCTGAAGAGCCGCCAGTAGAAATACGGCTAGCAGGAGCCATTTAGTTAGGTAACGACAATTGCAACCATCCATAATGTGATTATGATGACATGGATACGCGCATTGGAGTAGCCGGTGCGTGTCGTCTTTTGGCGGACGTTAAGTCCGGAAGCGGATGGGGTCTATTCGACCAGATGGCGACGAATTGATCATTCATAAGAATACGGCAGCCTCGAAGGCGAAGCCGTAACGATATCTGTGGGAGGATCTGCAATGGACGTCCATGGAATGCGGGTATTTGCCCGCGTGGCAGCGCTTAGCAACATCTCCGCTGCCGCATCCGAGTTGGAAATGACCCCTGGCAATGTGAGTAAACGGCTGCAGACGCTGGAAAACTCGCTCGGCGTGCGGCTGTTCGACCGAAATACGCGTATGATCCGCATTACCGAGGAAGGCGAGATGCTGCTCCGCTCGGTCACCCGGATTCTCGCCGAGATCGACGAAGTGCGTGAGACGCTGGCCGAATCGGCCTCGCATCCGCGCGGCACGCTGCGGGTGACGGCTCCCGCCGCGCTCAGCCGCTCGATCCGTCCCGGCATCTGCGAATTTCAGGAGAAGCATCCGAATGTGATGATCGAGCTGAACCTCACCGACCGCATCGTCGACATTCTGGAGGAAGGCTACGATGTTGCGATCCGCACCGGCCCTCTCCCCGACAGCCAGCTGATCGCGAAGCGTCTTGCGCCCGACAAATATTTCATTCTGGCGTCGCCAAAATATCTCGAGCGATGCGGGCGGCCTGCTTCGCCGAACGACCTCACCAATCACAATTGCCTTCGTGGTGGGCGACAATTCGGTCTGGCGCTTTTCCGATGGCAATTCGGACCTTGCCGTGCGCGTCAGCGGGATGCTCTCCAGCAACAGCACCGAAATGCTGGTCGAGGCCGCGCTTTACGGGCTGGGCATCGTGCGCATTTCCGGCATGAAGACCAACGACCTCATTCAGGACGGCCAGCTCGTGCGCGTGCTCGAGGATTACGACGTTGCCGGCGATACCGCGATCTGGGCGCTGTTCCCGTCCTCGCGGCATATCTCGCCCAAGGTCAGAGTGTTCCTGGACTTTTTTGCCGCGCAATTCCGGCGCCGGCAAAATGACAGCGCGGCGCTCAGTCTCTTGCCGGTTGCCGCCGAGTGAGGATATTCGAACCGATTCCGCAGGGGCAAGGGTGCTTTGACCCTTGGCGGGAAGGGCTGTGGCCCGTTTTAGCTATCGGACCTGCACATAGGCCCATACAATTATGGTTCGTATAGCGGACCGCATCCGCGTTCCGCGATGGTGAGCAAAAAGGGAGATAGGCCAATGCAGAAGAAATCATGGCAGAAGCCAGCAGTGAGCTCGACGGAGACCAGCCTTGAAGTCACGGCTTATCTGCCGGCTGAGCTGACCCGCAAATAGCGGATCGGGATGAAGGCGCGGCAAGCGGAGCTTCGGGTTCCCGCCGCCTTCAGGTCCTTGACGAGAAATTCCAGGCTCCGCGCGGCGATTGCTGCGGGGAGCCTTCTTTTTGCTCCTAAGGCCAAGCAGCCTCGGCTGCGTTCGGTGCTTTTAAGGAAGTAGAAACGCCACCGGCCGCAATCGCCCTTATCGAGGGATTGCGGCCGGTGAAGCCGGTTATTTACGCCGTCTGGGGCAGATCAGGACGCGAGGACACCCCTGGACTTGGCGATATGGGTCGCAATCGCATCCATGAGTGCCGGCGACAGGGCATCATAGGGCGGCAAGCCAAGCTCGGTAAGACGGGCGCGAATTCCGTCCATCATCGACGGCGGCGTGCCGGTTTCGATGATCGACGACACGAAAGCCGCGAATTCAGGCGCCGACCAGCCCTGCTGCGGTGACAGCTCGGTATGCACGAAGTCGAGGCCGTGGAACGGGTGGCCGGTATTTTCGATGCGGCCGACCATATGCGCTCCGCAGCCCGTGCAGGCGTGGCGTTGGATCGCGGCCGAAGCATCGACGATGGCCAGCTTATGCCCGTTGGCGGTCACGTTCACGTTGCTGCGCGGCGTAACCGCGATCTGGGCGAAGGTCGCGCCAGCCGGCTTCCAGCATTTGCTGCAGCCGCAAACGTGATTGTGGGCGGTGTTGCCGGACACTGTCACTTCGACGCGGTCGCTGGCGCAATTGCAATAGAGCTTGCCGCCGGCGAATCCTGGCGTGCCCTGGCGGACGCCATTATCCACGGCCGGGTGAATCGATACGCTCATCTCTTACATCCTCCCACGTTGTTTGTTGAGTATTAGGAAATGCAACATTTCCCTTGGCGCGTTTAAAAGTCATTCTAACACGGGCGCGTGAGCGGGATTAGTTTCTAGAATTCAATAGCTCCGTGAAACTCCGGCAAGGGTATAGATGCGCAGATAGTCCTTATGCGGCCACGACTTACGCCCGAAATCGGCGTCTTGCCGGCAAAAGTGGGTCAGCGGGCTGCTGTCGCGCTTTTTATTTGCTTTGTTTTGCGTTCTTCGCTGGAGCATTTTAATACAGTTGGAACAAACAACTCCCTGAGCGTTTTCCCTCGCAGCCACAAGCCTCGAAAGAAGCTCGAAAATTTCAGGGAGTACGCTCATGCGTCCGATGTTTTGCGCCGATTGGCGGGTGCTGATGTTCGCCGTCGCCGGCTTTGCGGTTTTGCCGTTAACGTCGCAAGCGCAGCAGAAAGATCCGCCGGTAAAACCAGGAAACGAAGCCACCGGCGCGGTCGGTTCCAAGGTTGAACAGATGAAGGCCGATTGTCCGCCAAAGACGGAGGCGGGCGACAAGCAGAAGCAGCATCCGCCCACACAGGCGATGAATAAGAATGTGCCTCCGATGAATCCGGGAGATTGCCCGGCGGACGATGCGGCCACAGGCACCAAAACTCCGCCGAAGTAGCCGTCGCGCGGTTCAGCCGGGAGGCGCAGTGATCGACGGCGACTATTGACGCGAGCGTCCCGGCGGGGCATTCAGCTTGCGAGAACTGCGCCGCCGGGCGGCCCGGCTTGCCGCCGAGGGTTTCATGAGCGGACTCGCCGTTTCGCATCTTTCCTACGCTTATGGTTCGAAGCAGGCGCTGCACGATTTGTCGTTTCGTGTCGCGCCTGGCGATTTTTGCGCGCTCCTCGGCCCCAACGGAGCCGGCAAGACGACGCTGTTTGCGCTCCTGACTCGGCTTTTTCTTCCCGGTGAAGGCCAAATCGAAATCGCCGATATCGATCTGGCCAAACATCCCCGCAAGGCGCTCGCCCGGATGGGCGTGGTGTTCCAGCAGCCCACGCTCGATCTCGATTTGACGGTGTGGCGCAATCTTTCCTATTACGCCGCGTTGCATGGCCTGTCGGGCCGTGCCGCCGCAAAGCGCATCGATGCAGCACTCGAACGGCTCGGGATGCGTGAGCGCGCCCGGGAAAAGGCGCGCAATCTGAATGGCGGCCACCGGCGCCGCATGGAAATCGCGCGGGCGCTCATTCACGGACCGTCCGTTCTTCTCCTGGACGAGCCCACGGTCGGCCTCGATGTCGCGGCGCGAATGTCGATCACGGCGCATGTGCATGCGCTCTGCCGCGATGAACGGCTGACCGCACTTTGGGCGACGCATCTGGTCGATGAAGTTGCCCCCGATGACGCGCTGATCGTCCTGCATCACGGGCGTATCGTCGCTCAGGGGCGGATGGATGAGATTTCCGGGGGCGCGCGGCTGGCGGACCGATTTGCCTCGCTGACCCAAGAGGCGGCGTTGTGAGGGCCTGGCTCATCGCGCTTTGGGCGATCATCTGGCGAGAGGCGCTGCGGTTCATCACGCAACGCGAGCGCTTCGTCGCCGCATTGGTCCGGCCGCTGGTTTGGCTCATCATATTTGCGGCAGGCTTCCGGGCAGCGCTCGGCCTGTCGATCATACCGCCCTATGAGACCTACATTACCTATGAAGTCTATATCGTGCCCGGACTGTGCGGCATGATTCAGCTTTTCAACGGCATGCAGTCCTCGCTGTCGCTGGTCTATGACCGGGAGATGGGCTCCATGCGGCTTTTGCTGACGAGTCCACTGCCGCGCTGGTGGCTGCTGTTTTCGAAGCTGGTCGCGGGCTGCATGATCTCGATCCTTCAGGTCTACGTGTTCCTCGCCATTGCGGCGGCGACCGGCATCGTCCTGCCCTGGAGCGGCTATCTGCTCGTCCTTCCCGCCCTGATTGCTTCCGGGCTGATGCTCGGCGCGCTTGGCCTCGTGCTGTCCTCGACCATCGACCGGCTGGAGAATTTTGCCGGCGTGATGAATTTCGTGATCTTTCCGATGTTTTTCCTGTCCTCGGCGCTGTACCCGCTTTGGAAGATGGCGGAAAGCTCGCCGTTCCTGCGCGATGTCTGCGCGGTGAACCCGTTTACCCATGCGGTGGAACTCATCCGCTTCGCACTATACGGCCAGCTCAATGCGCAAGCGCTCGGCTGGACGGTGCTGGCCTTCGCCGTGTTCCTGGCCGGTGCACTGCGCGGCTACGACCCGAGCCGGGGCATGATCCAGGGCAAGGCCGGCGCGGGGAGTTAGGCAGGGCTTCCCAACGCCGGCATTGAAGCATCCATTGATCGATTGGTGTCGCAAGGGAGGCCATGTTCGTGCCCCGAACATCGCCCCCCTTGGCCATTTCATGTATGCGTTACCAGTCGTCCGCCCGTCCGCCGCCGCACTCATAACGGTATCTGCGGCAATTGCCCTGGCCTTCCTGCCCCCGCTCCTCCTTATGGACGCAGGCGCGGCGCAGGCGCTCGCAATAGCTTATTGTGCATTCTTGACGATAGCGGCGACAATTGCCTTCGCCCTCCTCGCCGAGCCCGCTTTTGTGGTTACATTTGTAGCGAAGATAGGCGCAGTAGTCGCTGGAGCCTACCTTGTGGAAAAGTGCTCCCACCTTGGCTGTGCCGTCAAGGCCTGGATTGACCGACGCAGCCGAGGCCACCGAAACGCCTGAGAGTATGCAGGAGGTTGCAATAATCAGTCCGAGAATGAATTTTCTCATGGATTCGCCTTTCCCTCCCCTCAGCGCGGCCATGGTGGCAGGTACACGCTGAACGGCGCACAAACGGCGCAATCAGCAATTCTTCATCTATGCTCAAGGGCCCTGTATAGGACGGGAGATATATTGGAAAATTGCTCTGCGGGGTCAGCTCGCGGCTTTCGCCAGCGCATGGCGAAGCCCTTGCGCCGCATCGGCCTTTTGTTCGCCATGGCGCGCATCGATCCGGTATTCGCCGACGATCGTGCCCGGCCGCCCCGCCATGAGCAGCGCGCGGCTGGCCAGCGCGACGGCTTCCTCGGCGGCGTGCGTGACCAGGAGGCTGGCGATTTTCCGGCTGGCCAGCATTCGCGATGTGAGCGCGATCATCGACGCCGCCGTTGTTTCGTCGAGCGAGGCGAAAGGCTCGTCGAGCAGCAGCAATCGCGGCCTGGCGGCAAAGGCGCGGGCGAGCGACAGCCGGCGCTGCTGGCCGAGCGAGAGCTGGCCGGGAAAATGGTTCCCCTTATCCGCCAGGCCCACCTCGTCAAGCGCGGCTTGTGCTTCTTGAAGCGTGACGCCCGTCGTCAGCATCAGATTCTGCAAGGCATCGCGCCAGGGCAGCAGGGTCGGCTCCTGGAACACCATGGCCATCGGATCGGCGCCGCTGATTTCGCCCTCGAAGCCGTTGATCAGTCCTGCGACGATGCGGAGCAAGGTGGTCTTGCCGATGCCGGACGGGCCGAGAATGGCCAGGTTTTCGCCTTCGCCCAGCTCGAAACGGACGTCGCGCAGGATCTCACTCTCGCCATAAGCCATGCGTCGGACGTTGACTGAAATCATGCCGTCCGCCAACGCGCCGTCCGGCGCTCCCAGGGCTGCAGCGCGCCCTTTCTCGATAGCCAGCATCACGAGAATGAAGGAAAACGCGTAGGCGAGCACCATGCCGACGTCGAAGAGCTGGAAGTAAAGGTGGATCTGGAATCCAACCCCATTGGAGCGGCCGAGAAACTCCACCACCAGCACGATCTTCCAGATCAGCGCCACGCCCGCGCGAGCCGCCGCAGCGGTGTGCGGTGCAAGTTGGGGCAAATGCACATGACGGAAACGCGCCCAGGCGCTCATGCGGTAGACCTTCGCCATGGCGTCAAGTTCCGGGTCTAGCGCGCGTGCGCCCTCGCGCAGCATCGCTGCGACCATCGGAATTTTATTGAGCGCAACCGCCGTGACGGCCGCGGCCTCGGTGAGGCCGATCCACAGATAGCAGAGCACGATGGTGACGAGCGCGGGCAGGTTGAGAAAAATGATGAGCCAGGGGTCGAGCCAGCGGTCGGCGCGCTCGCAGCGGCCCATCAGCAGGCCAATCGCCATGCCGACGGCCATGGAGAGGATGAACGCGGCGGCGACCCGGGCCAATGTCGCCATGAGATGAAAAGCGAGTTTCCCCGACGCAGCTTCCCGCCAGATGAGTTGCGCGATCGTCGGCGGGGCCGGCAGCACCGTCGCATCCTGCACGAACAGAGCCGCGAGCCACCAGAGGAGCACCAGGGCGCCGAGCGATAGAAGCGCGGTTGCGCGCCGCTCCATCTCAGCGCTCCGCCCGATAGAAAACGCCGGGCGGCAGCGTCGCCGCCTCGCCGACGAGGTCCGTGCCGCCAAGCTCGGCCAGAACGGCAAGCAGGCGGCCGGCCGCCGGTTCATCGATGGGAGCGGAGGAAGGGATGCCTTCGCGGAAGCCCGCCCGAAGGCTTGCGAATTCGGCATCGTTCGCCGCGTTCATGATCGGGCGCAACCGATCCCATTCGGCGTCGTCCCGACCCAGGATTTGCTTCGCCTCACGCGAGGCGGCGGCAAATCCCGCGATAAGGTCCGGTTTGGCGCGCATGAGTTCGCCTTTGATCACATAGCCGAGCAGCGGTGTTTCCGGATCGAGACCCAGGCTCTTGGCGGCCTCGGCAACGGAGATCAGGCGGCGCATTCCGGCCGCCTCCATCTTCGCGGCGAAATGCCAGAAATTGATGGCGCCGGCCATTTCACCCCGAACCGCCTTCATATAGATGAGCGGCGGCGCGCCGAATACCGGCTCGGCGTCGGTCGCGAGGTCAAAGCCGTGCTGTTTTTGCGCCAGCGCGCGCAGCAGCAGCCAGCTCTTATCCAGCGGCCCACCCGCGACGCCGATCTTGCCGCCCTTCATATCCGCCAGTGACTTGGCGGTGGAGTTGGCCGGAACGAGCAGGCCGCCGACCGCTTTGGAAAATGGGATGAACGTGTAATCCTTGCCCGCCGCGCGCTGCCGTGCCACCCAGATCCAATCCGACACCATCGCGTCCGCAGCGCTGCCCTGGAAGGCGATCTTGGCCGCCGCTTCGCCCGCCACTTCGTCGACTTCCAGCTTGAAACCGTGCTTCGCGTCGAGTTGGTGATGGGCGATGGTGTTCAGTTCCCAATTCACGGTGCCGAATTTCAGCACCGAAACCTTGATCGCCGGAATTGCCGTCTGCGCGATCGCGTTGCCCGGCAAGCCGGCTAGCACCGCCAACAGGATCAGCAGGCGAAACCCGTCAGCGAAGGAGCGAAGCTTCGACATCATACCTTCCTCACAGGTCTGGCCGAACACGTCATCGTGGGGCGAGCAACTGGTTGCGCACCAGCCATTCGACGCCGCGCGTCCAGGATTGGTCAGTATTGCCACGAATCTGGGCGGTCGCCACTTGCAGGTTGCTTCCGGTGGCCACGTCGCGCTCAAAAATGCTGAGGGTGAGAATGAGCGTGCTCACCTTCTGCACCGTGCCGGTGATGACGCGCTCGGCGCCAAGCGTGCGGGCGATGGCGATGTCGCAGCCATTGCACCCATGAATGAGCCCGGCATCGGCGATCTTCGCCGCAGCCGGCGCGAGATCCACGACCTTATATTTGCCTGATGCGCCGAGCAGATCACGCAGCAGGCCGCTGATGAGTGCGAGGCGGACGGTTTCGGCCTTATCGACACCTCGGGACGCGCCTTCCAGGCTCGTGTCGATCAGCTCGAAGTCGAGAACCGCGACGCTTAACGGAGCAGCCCCCGCATAAGCGGCCAAGGGAACACTGGTCCAGCCGATGACTGCCAATACCCATGCGGCTGCTGCGATGCGTGTCATTCACTCTTCCATTTATCGGGCGCTGCATTAAAGCTAACGAACGGCGGAGGAAACTGTATCGGCCCAAGCCGGCCAGCCAAGGCAATAGTCTTTTGACAGACGCGAACAAGCTTTGTTATGGCCTCGATCCAGCCCACAAAGTTACGTTTAAAAGCAATGGGATAATAAATTCATGGCCGAATGCATCGATTGCGCCGCAGCAAATGTGACGCGCTGCAGCACTTATCTATGAAATCGCAATCTTCAAGCGGTCCAAAGCCGGTCAGGGAGGCGTTTTGGTTGTTTGATCCTCGATTGAGAGCGGCCCTGTTGGCTTTCGTTTTTGGCGCGACGCTCGCCTCCCTTGGGCGCGGTGCGGCCGCGCAGACCGCGCCGCAGGACGCTGCGTCTACAGTGCAGATTCCGATCGCCATCATCAAGGCGGAACGGGACCGGCCCTTGCCGATTTCCCGGCTGAACGCCGTTCCCGGCGATGCCGGTGTGCGCGGTGCGGAACTGGCGGTGAAGGATAACAACACCACCGGGCGCTTCACCAAGCAGTCCTTCTCGCTCAAACGCTACGATCTGCCGAAATCGGGTGATGCCGCCGCGCTCATCGATCAGATCGTCAATGACGGGATGGGCCTCGTCATGGTGGATGCGAACGCGGAGCGTCTGCTTGCGCTTGCCGATGCCGCGCGCGGCAAGCCGATACTGCTGCTCAATCTCGACGCAAGCGACATGAGGCTGCGCGAAGAAGATTGCCGGGCGAATGTCGTCCATATTGCGCCCAGCATGGCGATGCTGACCGACGCGCTGGCGCAATTCCTCGTCCTGAAGAAATGGGCGCGCTGGTTTCTCATCTCCGGCGGGAACCCGGACGATAAGGCCTTCGCCGACGCGGTGCGGCGTTCCGCAAAAAAATTCGGCGCCCGCATCGTCGCGGAGAAGCAATACGCCGATACGGATGCCACCACGCGGACCGATACCGGCCATGCGCAAGTGCAGCAGCAGATGGCGGTATTCACCCAGATTTCGACGGAGCACGACATCATCGTCGTGGCCGATGAGAGCGAGATCTTCGGCCCTTATGTCGCCTATCGGAGTTGGTCGCCGCGCCCTGTCGCCGGAACATCTGGCCTGGTGCCGATGAGCTGGCATCCGGCGCATGAGCAGTGGGGCGCGACGCAGATTCAGAACCGCTTCTTCACTCTGGCGGGCCGCGTGATGACGCCGCTCGACTTTCACGGGTGGCTTGCCGCGCGGGCGGTTGGCGAGGCCGCAACGCGGACCAATTCGGGTGGGTTTGCCGCTATCCGCGATTATCTGCTTGGCCCGGAGTTTGGCGTTGCGGCCTTCAAGGGCCAAAAGGTGAGCATCCGACCCTGGGACCTGCAATTGCGCCAGCCCATTGCCCTCGCGACCACCGAATTGCCGGTTTCCTGGTCGCCGCAAGCTGGATTTCTGCATCAGCGTTCGGAGTTGGACACGCTCGGCATCGACGCGCCGGAGAGCAAATGCAAGCTGCAATGACCGGCCGGCCACCCATGCCGCCCGCGGGAAAGATAGGAACTCGACGCCATGCACTATTCGGGATGCCGCGCTCTGCTCTTTTTCGGCGCCTTCAGCCTCCTGCCGATGGCCGCCGCGCAGGGCTTCGAGGCTTATATTTCGAACGAGAAGGACAATACGGTCTCCGTCGTCGACCTCGACAAGATGGCGGTGGTGCGCACCTATCAGGTCGGCCAGCGGCCGCGCGGCATCACCATGACCAAGGACGGCCAGTTCATCCTGCTCTGCGCCAGCGATGACGATACGGTGCAGGTGATGGAGGCCAAGACGGGTAAGATCGTCAAAACGCTGACCTCCGGCCCCGATCCGGAGCTGTTCATTCTGCACCCGTCCGGCAACCCGCTCTATATCGCCAATGAGGACGATAATCTCGTCACCGTCGTCGATGTCGAGACCGACAAGGTGCTGGCCGAAATTCCGGTCGGGGTCGAGCCGGAAGGCATGGGCATCAGTCCCGATGGCAATGTGCTGGTGAACACGTCGGAGACGACGAACATGGTGCATTTCATCGACACCAAATCCCATCAGATCACCGCCAATGTGCTGGTGGACAGCCGGCCGCGCTTCGCCGAATTCACCAAGGACGGCAAGCAGCTCTGGGTGAGCGCGGAAATCGGCGGCACGGTCAGCGTCATCGATCCGGCCAAGCATGAGATCATCAAGAAGATCGGCTTTCAGATTCCCGGCGTGCAGGCCGAGGCGATCCAGCCGGTCGGTGTTCGGATCACCAAGGACGGCAAACGCGCCTTCGTCGCGCTCGGGCCTGCCAATCGCGTCGCGGTGATCAATGCCGCGACGTTCGAGGTCGAGAAATACCTGCTGGTCGGACAGCGGGTCTGGCAGCTCGCCTTCACACCGGACGAGAAATATCTGATCTCGACCAACGGCAATTCCAACGACGTTTCCATCATCGATGTGGCGAAGCTTGAGGTGATCAAATCGATCCAGGTGGGCGGGCTGCCCTGGGGCGTGACGGTGTCTCCGCAGTGAGACGGCCACTCGCGGCATCCATGAATTCGTTCACTCCGGGAGATGAAATGACTATTGTGAAATCTTCTTCGTCCCCATCTTAGGAGGGAGGCATCATGCTGGACGCGGCGGGGTTGGAGGATAAGGGTAGCTCGGTCATTTTCGTCGTGAAACAGGCGGCGCGGACCATGGCATTTTGTGACGGTGAACGATGATCAGTCTTTCGCGTATTTTGCTTGCTGCCGCCACGATCGGGACGTTGATCGCGTCGACAAGCGGCGTTCACGCAGCGCGTGCCCAGGGCGATTGGCCATGCGTTCAGCGGGAGGTGCCGCAAATATCGGCGGGCATGGTCTGGACCGGCGGGACGATCGACGCCGAAGATCAGAGCTGGACAAGCGAGCCGCGCGTCGCGCCCAAGGTTCTGGACGTGACCTCACGGCGCAAGACCGTCGAAGAGGCCATCGCCGTGGTCGATGAATTTGCGGCCGGCCTGAAGGAGGATCGCGCCAGATTGCTGACAGCCCTTTTCGCCGGGACGTTCCAGCGCATCAATACCGAGCGCACCCATATTATGGCCGGGATCAAGCGCTACGCCCGCAAACAGGCCGCATTGGCGGAATTGATCAAGAACCGGTCGGTGCAGCGCGCCGAACTCAGCCACAACCCGTCGCCGACGGATGAGGACCGGCGCAAACTTGCCGAGTTGCAAGAGCAGATCACCTGGGACACCCGTATTTACGACGAGCGCGATCATTCGCTTCGCTATGTCTGCGAGGTGCCGGTACTGCTGGAGCAAAGGCTGTTTCAGATCGGCAGGCACATCTCGCAATTGGTGAGCCAGAACTAAGCGACAAGTTTCAAGGGACAGGTTCGGCTGGCTCGCCAACCATCAGCGTGCCGCCGATGTCCTTCCAGCCGTCGGCGCCTTCGGGGAACCAGTATACGCGGCCATATCCGAGCGCGATGGCGCGCTTCGCGGCATTCCACGACATCCAGCAATTTTTGAGGCAATAGAACAGCATCGGCGCCATCCGGTCGCCGGCCGTGAGCCGCCGGAGTTGCTCCTCAAAATACGCCGCGGCGGCCGGGGCGAGCACGCCATTGCCGGTGTTGGGCAGCCATGTGCTCCCCGGAATGCTGAGATGCTCGGGAATGTGCCACAGCGTCTGCGGCGGCAAATTGTCGGGTTTGCGCGGCCTTGGCATGACATCGATGAACAGCGCGCCGTTCGCTTTCCAAAGCGCCATGGCTTCGGCGCTGGATATCACGATCGCGCCATTCAAAGTCAACGGCGTTGGTGAGCGATAGTCGCCGGTGCGATACTCCGCCGGCTCCGCGGGGGCGGCCGTTTCCGGCACTTCGATCGGGCGTTCCTGCGCGTGCCCTCCCATTGCGGCGATAGCGGTCAGCATGAGTGCGGCAGACAGACCCTTGAGCGAAACCGCGCGGACGCTAATCCCGCATCGCATCCCGGGGAGAGTCGCCCTCACTCGCCTTTGATGACCGGCACGCCGTAGCTTGCCAGGATGGCATCGATTTCGCCCTGATGCTCGCTGATGATGCGGTTCAGGTCGCGCTTCCAATTGGCGTCGCTCTGGCGTACGCCCATGGTGATCCGAAAAGTCATGCGCGGACCCTGGCGTTCCTTCACCAGCGGAATGACGGTGAGCGGTACCTTGCTCGCCTTGGCGTAATAACCCGCGATCGGCCCCCAAAGGATTCCGACGTCGAGCTCGCCTGACGCGACCTGCGAGATCATGTCTTCAGCGGGCGAGAAAAAGCGCCGGTCGACCATGAGCTGGAACGGGCGCACTTTGCCCAGTAGGCCGTAGATCGCGAGATTGGTCGATGGCGGCGTCCCGGCGATAACACCGATGGTCTTGTCCTGGAGGCGGGGGTCTTCGAGGGTTTCGACACCTGCGAGGGGACTGTCCGCGCGCACGATCAGCACATAGGCGGCGGTGTAATAATGGTTGGTATTGAGCACCAGCTCGTCGCCCTGGGCATAGCCCATGACGACATCGCAAAGTTTGGCTCCCAATGTGTTGCGGATGAAGCCGGTTGCCTGCGGGAACCACGTATATGTGACGGGAATCTTGAGCACTTTGCCGATCAGCTCGGCCAGCTTGTTTTCGAAACCCTCGCCCTTATCGTTGGAGAACGGCATGTTTGCCGGATCGGCGCAGACACGCAGCTCGCTGCGCACGACGAGGTCGGAGGACTGCGCCGAAGCCCTGTCCGGAAGGCTGACGGCGGCGGCGAGCGCGGCCAAAAGCGCGGCTCCCGCACGCAGCCCGAATGCCGCGCGCGCGGTCACAGGCAATCCTTCTCATAGTTGGTGGCGGTTGCCGGTTTGTCCGCGCGTTTCGCCGGACGGCCGCGCGGTACGGCTTCGTCGGACCGTGCTTTCAGATAGATATAGATGTCGTCGACGAAGCACATCACGCTTTTGTTGTCGCCGAATGCCGGCATCACCAGGTTCTGCGCGGCGTTGACGTCCTTCTTGCCGCTGGCGGTCACTTCGAGAAACTGCTGGTAAGTCATCGTCTTGAGCGACCCTTTCAGCGCGGGTGCATAGCTGCTGCCCTCGCCATCCGGGCCGTGACAGACATGGCACTCGGAATGATAGCGCCGGAAGCCGCTATAAGTATACCAGTCCACCGTGCCGTCTTCCTTGATGCTGTAGGTCGGCACATCGTCCTTGTCGAAATATTTGCCGTCCTCATCGCGAACGGCGGGGCCGGCCTGGGCCGAGACGGGCAGGGCGACGGCGATGGAAAGAGCGATCGCGGCGCAAGCCAACGCCTTCGTGAATGGTCCAGTCATCAAGCGTTTTCTCCGGCGGATGTCTTTTTGCGAGTTGGCCGGGCACGGGCGGCGCATCTGCGGCGCGCAATTCAAGCCCTGGCGAAAATGAGGTCTGGCAACCCGATCGGATCGCCAGACCTGTTCCATGTCAGACCTCGATTGACTGTGGCCCGCTTATGGGAGCGTGAACACCGTCAAGCTGCCGCCGAGGGAGGTGTATTTGCTGAGGCCAGCATAACCGCCCACTGCGCCAAGACCATCCTGCGGATTGGTCAAGCCAGCCGCAAGGCCGATGCCAGCCCAGCCGCCGATGCCCGAGAGGATCGCGACATACTGCTTGCCACCTTGCGAATAGGTCATGACGTTGCCGATGATGCCGGACGGCGTCTTGAACTTATACAGTTCCTTGCCGGTCGCGGCGTCAACCGCCTTCAGATAGCCTTCCAGCGTACCGTAGAAGACGACATCCCCAGCCGTGGCGAGCGCGCCGCCCCATGCCGAGAACTGCTCCTTGTTCGACCACAGGATCTTGCCTGCACCGGCGTCCCAGGCGATGAAGTTGCCCATATGGGTCTCGCCCTGGGGCGGATACATGGACAATGTCGCGCCGACATAAGGCTGACCGGCGGTGTAGGACACCTTGAAGGGTTCGTAGTCCATGCAGACGTGGTTCGTCGGGACGTAGAAAACCTTCGTCTTCGGCGAATAGGCTGCAGGCTGCTGGTCCTTGGTGCCGAGAGCGGCCGGGCAGATGCCCTTGGAGTTCACGTCTTCGCCATTCTGCTCGGTCGACATTTTGGCGACGACGGCCGGACGGCCATAGGTCTTGGAGTTCTTGTCCATATCGACGCCGGTCGTCCAGTTCACGGCCGGATCATACTTCTCGGCGACGAGCAATTCGCCCGTTTCACGGTTCATCGTATAGGCGAGGCCGTTACGGTCGAAGTGAACGAGAGCCTTGGTCTCCTTGCCGCCCACGGGGATGTCGGCCAGGATCATTTCGTTGATGCCGTCATAGTCCCATTCGTCATGGGGCGTCATCTGATAGACCCACTTCGCCATGCCCGTATCGGGGTTGCGGGCGAATATGGTCATCGACCACTTATTGTCGCCAGGACGCTGCTTCGGGTTCCAGGTCGAGGGATTGCCGGAGCCGTAATAGAACAGGTCGAGGGCGGGATCATAAGCCAGCCAGCCCCATGTGCAGCCGCCGCCGATTTTCCATTGGTCGCCCTGCCAGGTCTTCAGGCTCGAGTCCTTGCCGACCGGCTTGCCGAGTGCGGTAGTCTTCTCGGGATCGAACTTCAGCTGATCGTCCGGTCCGACCGAATAGGCGCGCCAAACCTGCTTGCCGTCCTTGATGTCGTAAGCGGTGACGTGGCACTGCACGCCGAACTCGCCGCCGGAGATGCCGACGATGACCTTGTCCTTGACGACCATCGGCGCCGAAGTGCCGGTTTCGCCCTTCTTCGGATCGCCGTTGACGGCTTTCCAGGCAACCTTGCCGGTCTTGGCGTCCAGCGCGACCAGCGTCGTGTCGGCCTGATGCAGGAAGATCTTGCCGTCCGCATAGGCCGGACCGCGATTGACCGTGTCGCAGCACATCACCGGAATCACGTCCGGATTTTGCTTGGGCTCATAGGACCAAAGAATCGCACCGTCATTTTTCAGATCGAGCGCAAATACTTTATTGGGGAACGGTGTATGCACATACATCACGCCGTCAACCACGAGAGGGTTGCCTTCGTGACCGCGCAGCACGCCGGTCGAGAATGTCCAGGCAACTTGCAGCTTGCCGACATTGTCCTTGTTGATCTGGCTGAGTTCGCTGTAGCGGTGGTTGGCGTAATCGCCGGTTGGCGAAGCCCACTGATTGGGATCTTTCTCCAATTTCAGCAGGCCATCATTGGCGAGCGTCGGGCCGGACAAAGATCCAACCATGAGCGCGGCCAGCGTGAAAGTTCTTAAGCGAGCCATGTCCTTGCGTTTCCTCCTAAGTTGTCATTCTTGCTTGCTCCTGACACCTGTCAGGGTTCGCCGTCCCGCTCTTATCGCCCGGGTGGGTTCAGCGCAGCGTCTGCTGCACGTTAGAAATCGATTTTAGCGCGCTGTTCTTAAGCAATTACGTGTCCGTGCGCTCAGCGGTACCGCCGAGTCCAAGGCCACATGCCGATACTCCAACACGCTAAGTATGCTGATCGTAGTCTTGCCCTCATGCAGTGACAAGCCATAGCGTAATAAAATCACCCGATCTTCGTCCGGGCAGCGATCAAAGGATCGTTTCCAATTATTCAGGAATTGGAAATTGCAGGGGAAATAGTTTTTTGACGCGCCGGAACTACCTTAAGATTGACGCAAAGTCGTGGCCCGCTTGTATCATTCGAAGACTTTGCCGCCCGTCGGGAGACGAACGCCAGGGGCGCCTTGAGGTTGTGTCTTCGGATCAGGATTGCGGGACGCCGACGCCGCAAGCGCATTTCGGGAATCACCAATGGCTCATACGCCTCGCGCGAATAATTGTCGGCGCGTCGTTACAGATAATTTGCCGACGGATTGTTATGCACGGCGAGCGATTGCGTTTTGCGCGGGCGGGCTGCTTGCGTGTCTGCTCGTCTTTGCGCCCGATTCGGTAAACGCGCAAGGCATGATGGGGCATGTCGATCTGAGCGCCCCCGAATTTATCGAGGCTGAGCTGACGCGTGAAGCGGTCGAAAAACTCCTTGCCGCCGACGCCAATACTCCCGCGGATTTGACCGGCAAGCGCCTGAATGGGCTCGATCTTTCGGGACTGGATCTGTCCAGGGTGGTGCTTCGCTCTGCCCGGCTCAACAAGGCCAATCTGAAGGGCAGCCTGCTGGCCGGAGCCGTGCTCGACCAGGCGTGGATGATTTCCGCCGATCTTCGCGGCGCCAATCTGACCGGCGCGTCCTTGTTTCAGACCCAGCTCAAATCCGCAAAGCTCGACGGTGCGGATCTCTCGGGCGCGCGCATCGCCGCCGATCTGACCGGCGCCAGCCTGACGCGCGCGGTGCTGCGCGGGGCCGACATTTCCGCCGATATGCGCAATCAATCGATGGGTCTCATGCGCGGCGTGTTTCGGTCGGCCGATCTGGAGGGGGCCGATTTCACCGGCGCCAATCTGGCGCGGGCCGATCTGGAATTTGCTTCGCTGCGCGGCGCGGTGCTGACGCGGGCCAATTTCACCGGCGCCCAACTCGGCGGGGCGGATTTCACCGGCGCGGAAATCACCGGCGCGCGGTTCGAGGATGCCGATGTCGATTCAGCACGCCTCGTTGGATTGCGAGGCGAAACGGACGCCGCATTTTCGAGCGTGCGCAATCTGAGCGCCGCGATCCGCCAATGATGCGAGTGCGGAGCGTTCACGAAGTCAGCGGCATGCGGGCGGCACTCATGCTGTTCGCGGCCGGGCTGCAGGCCGGCGCCTTCTTCCTCCCGGGCGCCGGTCTTGCACATGCCGCCGAAGCCGTCTCGACCGGCTGCATGGCGCAAGGGGGATTGACCGAAATCGCGCCGGGCGCATTCGTGCGGGAGGGAGCGACCGCGCTTCCCGGTCCGCTCAATGGCGGCGCCATCGCCAATATCGGCTTCATCATCGGCGAGGCGAGTGTCGCGGTGATCGATACTGGCGGCAGCCTGTGCGACGGGCTGGCGCTCCGCGAGGCGATCCGCGCCCGGACGGCTCTGCCCGTCAAAACCGTCATAAACACACATGTGCATCCCGACCACATTTTCGGAAATGCGGCCTTCGCTGGCGCCGGCGTTACGATACTCGCGCATCGCAATCTGCCGCGAGCGCTGACGGAACGCGGCGAACATTATTTGCGCAGCTACGGAGGCCAGCTGGGCGCCGCCGCGATGGAGGGCACGAAACTGGTGCCGCCCACCGAGCTTGTGCAGGATCGGACCCAGATCGATCTGGGCAACCGCGTGCTCGTCGTCGAGGCGCACCCAGCCGCCCACACGGATAATGACCTGACGGTCTTCGACCGAAACAGCGGCACTTTATGGACGGGGGACCTCGTTTTCCTCGACCATATTCCCGTGCTCGATGGCAGCCTGAAGGGCTGGCTGTCCGTGACGGAAACGCTGATGCGGCATGAGGCGAAGCGGATCGTGCCGGGACACGGGCCGTCCGTTGCGCCCTGGCCGGCGGCGGGCGAAAACCAACTCCGCTACCTGCGCCGGCTGGCAAGCGATCTTCGCGAGGCGATTGACGCCGGGAAGGGCATCCGGGAGGCAGCGACGGCGGCCGGGGCCGGTGAAAGCGCCAATTGGCAGCTTTTCGACAGTTTCAACAGCCGCAATGCGACGACCGGGTTTGCAGAGCTTGAGTGGGATTAACGCTGTTTGTGTTACCCTGGAACTCTGACCTCTAAGCAGCCATTCTTGGTTACCCAACGAATGGCTGCTTAGATTCGTTTGTTTTCGCAGAGTTTTTTCCCAAAACCGGGAAGGCCACTTTTGGGAACTCTGCTTAGATGGGAGAGAAGGATGCCGCAGGTTTCCAACGCGCGTCGGCTCCGGAGCCGTGGCCTCTTGTGGCTCGTGCTTGCGACCTTGCCGGCGATCTGGCTCGCCGCGTCCGATGCCCGCGCCGATGAGAGCGAGAAAAGTTGGCGCGACCTGCGCGAAACGCTGTTCGGCAGCCGCCCCATCCAGGACGGCGGCGCGATGCTGAGCCTTACTGCGCCCATCCGAGCCGATGATCCGGCGCTCGTTCCGGTGGAGATCGGCGATCTTCAGCCCGCCGGCACGGCCAGCCGCATCAAGACCGTCACTCTTATCGTCGATGAAAATCCGGCGCCTGTTGCCGCAGTGTTCTCCCTGTCGCCGGAAGCCCATGTCAGCGCGCTGGAAACGCGTATCAGGGTCAATGCCTACAGCTATCTGAGAGTGATCGCCGAGACCGAAGATGGCGCGCTGCATATGGTGAAGCGCTATGTCAAGGCGACCGGCGGGTGTGCCGCGCCCGCATCGAAAAATGCCGACGAAGCCATCGCCTCGCTCGGCAAGATGCGGCTGCGCCATTATCCTGCGGCTGGAGGGGCCAGCGACGTCCAGCTTCAGATCCGGCATCCCAACTATTCCGGGCTGCAGATGGACCAGGTGACCGGCCTCTACCGCGCGGCGCATTATGTGAGCACCATTCGGATGACGGCGGACGCCAAGCCCGTCCTGAGTGTCGAAGGGGCGATTTCCTTAAGTGAAAACCCCGTCTTGCGCTTCAGATACCGGGCAAGCGAAGCGAAGACGCTGACGGCGCATGTGGAGGACACCGAAGGCAATATTTTCGAGCAGAGCTGGGACGCCAGCGGCGAGCCGAGCCGTTAGAGCGCCTGCGCATTCGCTCCGTCCATGCTGCCGGTCAAGACGGCGCGCCGCTGCCAGCCTTCAGCGCGGTCAGCAATCCGGCAAACAGCGTCGCCAGCATGACGATGTGCAGAAGGCCGTCCGCCGCCGATTGCGGGCCTATGCCGATCGCGATGGTGACCACGCCGACGAGTGTTCCGAGCAGGGCAAATCCCTGCGCTGCAATACCGATCGATCGTGTCACAGACGGGCGCATCAGGCAGGCGAGCAGACCCGCGGCGAGAACAGCGGCGATAATGCCTTCCGCCGTCGCGGCCTTCCAATGGTCGTAGCCTCGAAGCAGAATGCCCGAATGCGCCAGCGAGGCGAGCCCAAAAATCGCCGCCTCAACGGCGAGGAACGCTCTGATTTTGCTGTATGTTGAAGACATCCGGCGATCCGATTGCTGTTTGCTCGACAGATCCGGCCATGTGCGGCTCACGCGACATAGCGTGCCACGACCATCGAAACGGTGGTGAGCGCGAGCAGGCCGGCGGCGATCCGGTGGGCGATTTCCGGCCGTTTCCGTAATGCGCCCTGAACGCCCGCCGCTACGAAAGCGGCGACGATTCCGATGAGCAGCACGACTTCAAAGCTGGAATGAACTCCGCCATGCGACATGCCCCACAATATGGCTCCTGTGAGGAACACGACGGCGGCCGCGCCCATCTGCGGCCTGAAAAGTTGATCGCTGCCTACGCCGCCATTGCGGGCGAGGGCGAAGGTCGATCCTGCCCAGAACACGGCTGCTAAGGCGTGAATTGCCAGTAAGGCCATCAGCGAGATCGGCATTGTCCGGCTCCTTTTCCTGGTCTGCTAAGCGTGTCTTGTAGGTGTTGCGTCTTCAACGTCTTGCCAATAGATAGATATCTAAGAATTTGATGTCAAATAATGGCGCCATGAAACCGAAGAACACACCGATCGGGCTGCTGCTTGCCCAGACCGCGAAGACCGTGAGCCGCGCATTTGACGACGCGCTGGCAGCGGCGGGCGGAGCGACGCCAGCCTGGCTTGTGCTTATGGCGCTCATGCGGGGCGGGCATGGGGCACAATCGGCCCTGGCAAAGGAGGTCGGCATTCAGGGGCCGACGCTCACCCACCATCTCAATGCCATGGAAAAGGCCGGCCTGCTGATCCGCCGACGGCTTCCGGACAATCGCCGGGTCCATCAGGTGGAATTGACCGATGCGGGACGCGTCATGTTCCATCGATTGCGCCACGCCGCCATGCAATATGATGCGGCGCTGCGGCGGAATTTCGATGCGGCGGAGCTTGAAATGCTGCGCGGCTTCCTTGCCCGAATGGCGGATAACGTGAAAAAGTTGAGTCTTGCGCGGCGGTGACGCGGCTCATCGGTTCCCGTCATTCGATTCCCGTGCAGGTGCCCCCTCTTGACCCAAAACATCGCGCCGGTATCGGAACTCAAACGATGCCGCGAACCCGCCGGAATGCGCATCCACGCCCCCGTCTTGTATGTGCCGGCTTCATCAGTCAAATCGCCGGAAAGCAGAAACAATTCTTCTCCCCCAGGGCAGTCATAGATTTCAAGGCTCGCGCCCGCATCCAGACGCTCCATTGTCACAAGCTCCCCTCCATTGCCGGCTGAATGCAGCAGGATCCGCGAATGCCCATCCGCATCGCCGCCTTGCCAAGCCGTTGCTGCCGCCGTGTCGATCACCACGCGCCGGCGCTCCTCCGGCTGCATCTGGCGCAGCTTGACGAAAATGATGCAGCCAGGCGCGGAACGCGGCGAATGCTTGCTGCCCGGCGGATTTCGAATGTAGGTCCCAGCGGGATAATCCCCATGCTCGTCGGAAAATATCCCGCTCAGCACGAGAAATTCCTCGCCCAGGGCGTGCTGGTGCTCGGGAAAGATGCTGTCCGGGGCATAGCGAACGAGTGAAGTGGCGCGCGCCACTTCACCGCCGACCCGGTCGAGCATGCGGCGCTCGACCCCGGCTTGCGGCGATGGAATCCAAGGCAGCTCATCGGTAGCGAGCACGACACGGCTGGAAAAATCGGCGTTGATACGGTCATCGGGCATGACGGGGCTCCTTGAGGGCGTTCCGGAAAGGATGACGGATCGCCGAATAAAATCAGCATAGTCTGCGCTTCATCGATGACACCGTCGAGACCAAGCACCAGGTTTATATGCTGCCAATGCTTTGCGCGATCAGCCTGGGATGTGTGTTCGACGACGACGCAGCCGGTGAACATCCGGTTGCCGCCATTGCGCCGCTTGACGCAATTCGCTAAGCCGATGATCTGGAGAGTTTGACGAAAGCTGGAGGCCGCCGCCCATGCGCATGAGCCGCTATTTTCTGCCGATCCTGCGCGACGACCCGAAAGAAGCGGAAATCGTTTCGCATCGGCTGATGCTGCGCGCCGGGATGATCCGCCAGGCGAGCGCGGGCATCTATTCATGGCTGCCGCTCGGCGTGCGCGTGCTGAAGAAGATCGAGCAAATCGTGCGCGAGGAGCAGAACAGGGCAGGGGCCATCGAAGTGCTGATGCCCACCGTTCAATCCGCCGATCTGTGGCGCGAGAGCGGGCGCTACGAGGATTACGGCGCGGAAATGCTGCGCATCAAGGACCGCCACCAGCGCGACATGCTCTACGGACCGACCAATGAAGAGCAGATCACGCAGATTTTCCGCGACAGCGTGAAGTCCTATCGCGATCTGCCGCGCAATCTGTATCACATCCAATGGAAATTCCGCGACGAGATCCGCCCGCGTTTCGGCGTCATGCGCGGACGCGAATTCCTGATGAAGGATGCCTATTCCTTCGACCTGACGCCGGAAGCCGCGCGCCATTCCTACAATAAGATGTTCGTTGCCTATTTGCGCACCTTTGCGCGGCTTGGCCTCAAGGCGATCCCGATGAAGGCGGATACCGGCCCGATCGGCGGCGATTTGAGCCATGAATTCATCATTCTTGCCGAGACGGGCGAGAGTCCAGGTGTTCTGCCATCGCGACCTCGTGGAGAAAGCCGTGCCGGGCGAGGACACCGACTACGATCAGGATCTTTCGGCCGTCATCGGGGAATGGACTGGAAAATACGCCGCCACGGACGAAATGCACGACGCGGCGCGGTTCGAAAAGGAGGTGCCGGAGGAGGCCCGGCTCAGCGCGCGCGGCATCGAAGTGGGTCACATCTTCTTTTTCGGCACCAAATATTCGAAGGCAATGAAAGCGCAGGTGCAAGGACCGGACGGCAATTGGACGTTCGTCGAAAGCGGCTCCTATGGGGTTGGCGTGTCGCGGCTCGCCGCGGCGATCATCGAAGCAAGCCATGACGAGGCGGGCATCATCTGGCCGGCAGCGGCGGCGCCTTTCGACGTAGGGCTGGTCAATCTGAAGGCGGGCGACGCGGCGACGGACGCCGCTTGCGACAAGCTCTATGCAGAGCTGAACGCTGCGGGGCTCGATGTTCTTTATGACGACACCGATGAGCGGGCGGGGGCCAAATTCAAGACGATGGACTTGATCGGCTTACCCTGGCAGATGATCGTAGGGCCTAAATCATTGGAAAAAGGCGAGATCGAATTGAAGAACCGGGCGAGCGGCGAACGCGAGACGGTGAAAATCGAGGCTGCCATAAAAACGCTTCAAACGAAGGCGTCATTGACGCCGACTCAACCGGAGAAACATTAAGCCGTGGCCGCAACCGCCGATACCAGGCCTTTTGCGCCTTTCGAGTGGATGCTCGCTTCACGCTATCTGCGCGCGCGCCGCAAGGAAGGCTTCATTTCCGTCATCGCAGGCTTTTCCTTCATCGGCATCATGCTCGGCGTTGCGACGCTCATCATCGTCATGTCGGTGATGAACGGCTTCCGCAAGGAGTTGTTCGACAAGATTTTGGGCCTGAACGGCCATGTCCTCGTGCGCCCTCTCGCCCGCGACTTCAACGATTATGCGGAAGTCGCTCAAAGGCTGAAGACCGTTCCCGAAGTGCGCCACGCCTTTCCCATCGTCGAGGGCCAGGCGCTGATGAGCAGCAACGCCGCCTCGAACGGCGTTTTCGTGCGGGGCGTGCGCGAGGCCGACCTGAAGGCGCTGGAAGGCGTTTCCTCGAAGATCATGTTCGGCTCGCTGGAAGGCTTCGACAGCAGCGGCGGGGTGGCCATCGGGACGCGGCTCGGCAATGCGCTGAACGTGCGGCTTGGCGACGAGGTGACCATCGTCGCGCCGCGCGGCGCTTCGACCCCCTTCGGCACGGCGCCGCGCATCAAACGCTATCCGGTCACGGCGGTGTTCGAGATCGGCATGTCGGAATATGACGCGACGATCGCCTTTCTGCCGCTCGCCGAGGCGCAAAGATTCTTCAACGTGCCCAATCAGGCGCATGTGGTGGAAGTGCTGCTTGAGAGCCCGGACCAGGTGGATTACATGCGCGGGCCGCTGACGGCGGCGGCGGGCGACGACATGCTGCTGACCGACTGGCGGCAGCGCAACGCCACCTTCTACAATACGCTCCAGGTGGAGCGGAACGTGATGTTCATCATCTTGACGCTGATCGTGCTGGTCGCCGCGCTGAACATCATTTCCGGCATGATCATGCTGGTGAAGGACAAGGGCCGCGACATCGGCATTCTGCGCACCATGGGCGCGACGCGCGGCGCGATCATGCGCGTCTTCTTTATAACGGGGGCCAGCATCGGCGTGGTCGGCACATTGGCGGGGCTGCTGCTGGGCATTCTGTTCTGCGTCTATATCGAGGAGATCCGCGTGGCGGTTTCCTGGCTGACCAGCACCGAACTGTTCCCTTCGCAGGTTTATTTCCTGTCACGCATGCCGGCCGAGGTCGACGTTGGCGAGGTCACCACGGTCGTGATCATGGCGCTGTCGCTTTCGATCCTCGCGACACTTTACCCATCCTGGCGCGCGGCGCGTCTCGATCCCGTCGAAGCCCTGCGGTACGAGTGAGCCCATGGACCAGCGCGCGCGAACACCGATCATCGAGCTTGTCGACCTGAAGCGCAGCTTCAAGCAGGGCGACCGCGAAATCCACGTGCTCGACGGCGCGTCGGCGCAGCTTTACGAGGGCGAGTCGGTGGCGCTGGTCGCCCCTTCGGGCGCCGGCAAATCGACGCTGCTCCAGGTCGCCGGGCTGCTCGACCGCGCCGATAGCGGTGCGGTGCTGCTGAACGGGCGCGACTGCGCGTCGCTGAGCGATGCCGAACGTACCCGCATCCGGCGCGGTGATATCGGCTTCGTCTATCAGTTCCATCATCTGCTGCCGGAATTCAACGCGCTCGAAAATGTGGTGATGCCGCAGCTCATCGCCGGCCTCAAGCGTGCCGAAGCCGAGAAGCGCGCCACCGATCTCCTGACGATTTTCGGCCTGAACGAGCGCCTGACCCACCGTCCTGCCGAGCTGTCCGGCGGCGAGCAGCAGCGCGTCGCCATCGCCCGCGCCGTCTCCAACGCTCCGCTCGTCCTGCTCGCCGACGAGCCGACCGGCAATCTCGACCCCGAAACCGCCGGCCGCGTCTTCCACCAGCTTCTCCAATTCGTCAAGAAGGCAGGCCTCGTCGCGGTGATCGCGACGCATAATCACGATCTGGCGCACCGGATGGACCGGATATTGCGGCTGGAGGGCGGCAAGCTGGTGGAGGAAAAATTCACCGCGGCCGCGCGCGAGGCATCGTAGATCGCCTGAAAAATACCCATCTTTTGTAAGGGCGGCGCCGGGCCTCGGTCGGCGCCCGTTGCTGCGCACGTTCCAACGGGTCCTTCGTGTCCAACAAAATCGAGACCGAAATTCTGATCCATGCCGTGCCCGAAAGAGTCTGGGCGGTGCTCATGGATTTCGGCGCTTACCCAGCGTGGAATCCGTTCATCCTCGCGATTGAAGGTAAGGCCGAGCCGGGCGAAACGCTGCGCGTCACCATGCGCCCGCCGGGCGGCAAAGCGCAGAGCTTCAAGCCCAAGGTGCTGCGCGCGGATAGCCCCCGAAGCCTTCGTCTGGCGCGGCTCGCTGCCCATCCCCGGCCTATTCACAGGGGAGCATTCTTTCCAGTTGACGAGGGCGGGCGATGATACGAGGTTGCGGCATTCGGAGAGCTTCTCCGGTGTCCTCGTCCCGCTCCTGCGCAAGATGCTTGCCCGGACCGAGGAAGGGTTCAATCAGATGAATGCCGCGCTGAAGGCCAGGGCCGAGACGCGGAAATGAATGGAACGATAGTCTATGTCGGTTCGCCGTCTCGATCCCGATCAGCCAGCAAGCTTTGAATTCACGCCCGAAAATCTCACCTGGGCCAAGGAACAGATCGGTAAATATCCTGAAGGGCGGCATTGGGCCGCCGTCATCCCGCTGCTCTGGCGGGCTCAGGAACAGCACGATGACTGGCTGCCCGAGCCGGCGATTCGCGCCGTCAGCGAACTTTTGGATATGCCCTATATCCGGGTCTATGAAGTCGCGACCTTCTACACCATGTTCAACCTGTCGCCTGTGGGCAAATATTTCGTGCAGATCTGCGGCACGACGCCTTGCATGCTGCGCGGCTCGGAAGAGCTGAAGGACATTTTGCGCCGCATGATCGGCCCGGAGAAGAAGGTGACGGAGGACGGGCTGTTCTCCTGGATGGAGGTCGAGTGCCTGGGCGCCTGCGTCAACGCGCCGATGATGCAGATCAACAAGGACTATTTCGAGGATTTGACGCCCGATAGTCTGACGACGCTGCTGAACAAGCTGAAAACCGGCGTCGGCGTGAAGCCCGGCCCGCAGAGCAACCGTCAATTTTCCGCGCCCGCAAGCGGAATGCGGACGCTGCTCGATACAGGAGCCTGAGAATGCTCGCCGACAAGGACCGCATCTTCAAGAATCTCTATGGCACGCTGGATTGGCGGCTGGCGGGCGCGCAAAGGCGCGGCGCCTGGGATGGCGCCAAGGGCTTCATCGAGAAGGGTCCGGACTGGATCATCGATGAAGTCAAGGCCTCCGGCCTGCGCGGCCGTGGCGGAGCCGGCTTCCCGACCGGCCTCAAATGGTCGTTCATGCCCAAGGCCGACCCGCGTCCATCCTACCTGGTCGTCAATGCCGACGAATCGGAGCCGGGCACCTGCAAGGATCGCGAGATCATGCGGCATGACCCGCAGCTCCTCCTGGAAGGCTGCTTCTATGCCGGCTTCGCCATGCGCGCGCCCGTTTGCTACATCTATATCAGAGGCGAATATGTCCGCGAGCGTGAGCGCCTTCAGGCCGCCATCGACGAGGCCTATGCGGCCAAGCTGATCGGCAAGAACAATATTCACGGCTGGGATTTCGAGATCTACCTGCATCACGGCGCGGGCGCCTATATTTGCGGCGAGGAAACCGCGCTGCTCGAAAGCCTTGAGGGCAAGAAGGGCCAGCCGCGACTGAAACCGCCATTTCCCGCCAATGTGGGCCTATGGGGCGCGCCGACCACCGTGAACAACGTCGAATCGATTGCCGTCGTGCCCGACATTCTGCGGCGCGGCCCGGCATGGTTCGCGGCGCTCGGACGGCCCAACAACACCGGCACCAAACTCTTCTGCATCTCCGGCCATGTGAACGAGCCGTGCAATGTCGAGGAGGAGATGGGCATCCCCTTGCGCGAGCTGATCGAAAAGCATGCCGGCGGCGTTCGCGGCGGCTGGGACAATCTTCTCGCGGTCATTCCCGGCGGCTCGTCGGTCCCTTGCGTTCCTGCGCCCATGTGCCAGGAATTGCTGATGGATTTCGACAGCTTGCGCGAAGTGCAGTCCGGATTGGGCACTGCCGCGGTGATCGTGATGGACAAGTCCACCGACATCGTCAAAGCGATCGCCCGCATCGCCTATTTCTACAAGCACGAAAGCTGCGGCCAGTGCACGCCGTGCCGCGAGGGTACCGGCTGGATGTGGCGCGTGCTGGAGCGCATGGTCAGAGGCGAAGCCACACGCGGCGAGATCGACATGCTGCTCGACGTCTCGAAGCAGATCGAGGGCCATACGATCTGCGCGCTCGGCGACGCGGCGGCCTGGCCGGTGCAGGGACTGATCCGGCATTTCCGCCATGTCATCGAGGAACGGATGGACCAGCGCACAAGACCGGTCCGCAGCAGGGTTGCTACCGCGGCGGAGTGAAGGAATGAAGCACCTCGCGCAAATCAATATCGGGCGGCTGCTCTATCCGCACGACGATCCCCGCGTTGCGGATTTCTTCAACAATCTGGATCGCATCAATGCCGCCGCCGAGCGGATGCCCGGTTTCGTCTGGCGCTTGAAGGACGATAGCGGCAACGCCACCTCCATCAGCGCCTATGAAGATCCGACGATCATCCTCAATATGTCGGTATGGGAGAGCGCCGAAACGTTCGAGAAATTCGTCTGGCAGACGGTGCATGCGAGTTTCTACCGGCGGCGCACCGGCTGGTTCGAGCAGTTGGCCCAGCCGCATTTCGCAATGTGGTGGATCGAGCCGGGCCATGTGCCGACGCCGGCCGAGGGCAGGGCGCGCCTGGAGCATCTTACTGAGCACGGACCCAGCGATCACGCTTTCGGCTGGGAAGACTTGGCCAGCGCCAAATTGTGGCGCGAAGCTCGCTGCGGTTGACCGTCTGCGCAAGCCTACGATCGTGATGCGGAGTTGCTTGGCCATCGAGGACGGAGGAACGAATGCGGGGCGTTGTGCTAGGCTTCGACGCGGCGACGGGCAAGGGCGTGATAAGCGGCGACGACGCCAATCGATACAGCTTCGACCGGGCGGGACTCGGTGATGGCGTCCATTCGCTGATACCGGGGAAGAAGGTCGACTTTGTCGCCGAGAATGGGCGCGCGACGTCGGTCTTCCCGATCAGTGGGCGATTTTTCCATAGGCGAGAAGAACAAGTGGGTCGCCGCGCTGCTGGCGTTTATTGCCGGCGGCCTCGGCATTCACAAATTCTACCTGGGAAAAAACACGGCCGGGATCATCATGCTCGTTGTTTTTCTCGGCGGTATCATACTGGCGGCTATTCCGACGATCATCATCAGTATCGTTGCGTTCATCGAATGCGTCATTTACGTCGTGAAAAGCGAGCAGCAATTTTACGATGATTATGTCGTTGGCGATCGCGCATGGTTTTAAGCGGCCTCGTCGGCGCTCCCTCACTGTGGCGCGAAGCGCGCTGTCCCCCGTCCGAATAACGCTCGCACCTGGCGTCGTCTTGCGCGCGAGCCAGACTGGTTTAAACTCTCGGAAAAATAAGACTTATGGGAGGAGCTGCCTTGCCTGTCTTGCGCGTGGTGCGCAAGACAACCGGAGGGTTCGTTACACCTTTGGGGAGCTTGGTAAGCGATGGTGGGCAGAATTGGGCGTTTTTTTACGGCGGTCGGCCTCGTACTTTTGGTCGGCGGCTTGGCTTTGGTGGCTTTATGCCTACCGTTCGGCGGCTGCGATAGACTGCCTTTATCTGCCGGGCGCGACCTGCCCGGCGGCACAGAATCTGTCGCCTCTGGTCGCCCTCCCACCCTATGAGCCGATGGTGCTCTGGGCCGGCGTGGTGGCGGTGCTGCTTGGAGCCCTCTTGCGCGTCACGGCAAGGGCTTGAGAGCAGCGGCGGCTGTTGATACAACTGCGCGGCGGCGTGGTTTCGCGCCGGTCGATATTCCGTGTGAGAATTCCAGCATGGAAACGGTGTAGAAAGGGCGTAAAGAGATTTCGCCCTATGGTCAGCGCGCGCGGGCAAGGCTATAGAGCGGACGCGTCGAAACACCTTGTCGACCGCCGATGACGCACGACATATGCCTTGTCCGCAGGACTGGTCCCTGAGAAGCGCGATCCGGAGAAGCGAATGCCGGTTTTCCCGCAAGATCGCGCGAAAGCAAAAAGATGAGCGGCCAATGCCAAAATTGATCATCAACGACAAGGCCGTGGAGGTCGAGGACGGCCTCAACCTGCTGCAGGCCTGCGAGCGGGCGGGGGAGGAAATCCCGCGCTTTTGCTATCACGAGCGGCTCTCCATCGCCGGCAATTGCCGCATGTGCCTCGTCGAGGTTGTGGGCATGCCGAAGCCTGTCGCTTCCTGCCATATGAACGTCAGCGATCTGCGGCCGGGCCGCGACGGTACACCGCCGACCATACGCACCGACAGCGCCACGGTGAAGAAGGCGCGCGAAGGCGTCATGGAATTTCTGCTCATCAACCATCCGCTGGATTGCCCGATCTGTGACCAGGGCGGCGAGTGCGATCTGCAGGACCAGGCAATGGGCTACGGCGTCGACGGTTCGCGGTTCCATGAGAATAAGCGCGCGGTCGAGGACAAGAATATCGGTCCGCTGATCAAGACGATCATGACGCGCTGCATTCACTGTACGCGCTGCGTCCGCTTCATGACGGAGGTCGCGGGCGTGTCCGAACTCGGCGCCATCGGGCGCGGCGAGGACATGGAGATTACCACCTATCTCGAACGCGGCATGACCTCGGAACTTTCGGGCAACGTCATCGACCTCTGCCCGGTCGGCGCGTTGACCTCCAAGCCCTACGCGTTCAAGGCGCGCCCCTGGGAGCTGCGCAAGACCGAAAGCATCGACGTGATGGACGGGCTCGGCTCGAATATCCGCGTCGACGCGCGCGGCCGCGAGATCCTGCGCATTCTGCCGCGCAACCACGACTGGATAAATGAGGAGTGGATTTCCGATAAGGCGCGTTTCGTCTGGGACGGTGTCCGGCGCGGACGGCTCGACCGCCCCTATATCCGCCGCGAAGGCAAGTTGCGCGAAGCGAGCTGGAACGAGGCCTTCGCCGAAATCATCGAGCGGGTCAAGACGGCGGGCGGCTCCAAGATCGGCGCGATCGCGGGCGATCTGGCTCCTGTGGAGGATATGTTTGCACTGAAATCGCTGTTCCAGAAGCTTGGCTCGCCGCATCTGGAATGCCGGCAGGACGGCTCGCCCTTCGATCCCGCGGCCGGCAGAGCAACCTACATCTTCAATTCCGCGATCGCCGGGCTGGAGGAAGCGGATGCGCTGCTGCTGGTCGGCACCAATCCGCGCCATGAAGCGGCGGTGCTGAATGCGCGCATCCTGAAGGGCTGGCGCAGCGGACGGCTGAAGATCGGCGTGATCGGCGCAGGCGGCAGACCTCACCTATGAATATGACTATCTCGGTGCGGGTCCGCAGACGCTGCTCGACGTCGTCGAGGGCAGGCACCCCTTCGCGGAGGTGCTGAAGAAGGCCACTTGCCCGATGTTGATCCTGGGCCAAGGCGCGGTTGCCCGTTTCGATGGCGCCGCGATCCTGCGGCTCGCCGCCCGGGCCGCGAAAAACCTGAATATGCTCAAGCCGGATGAAGGCTGGAACGGCTTCAACATTCTGCACGATGCGGCGGGGCGCGTCGGCGGGCTCGATCTCGGTTTCGTTCCGCAGCAGGGCGGTCTCGCTCTGGACGCGATGCTGGAAGGCGCGCGCGACGGCGACATCGAATTGCTGTATCTGCTCGGCGCGGATGAGCTGGATATGAGCCAGACCGGCGACGCGTTCGTCGTTTATCAGGGCAGCCATGGCGACCGTGGCGCGCGCTTCGCCGACATCATCCTGCCCGGCGCCGCCTATACGGAAAAGAGCGCGACTTACGTCAATACCGAAGGCCGGGTGCAGATGGCGCAGCGAGCCGTCTTCCCGCCGGGCGACGCGCGCGAGGACTGGACCATCATCCGCGCTCTTTCGGAAAAGCTGGACGCCAAGCTGCCATTCGACAGCCTGACCGGAGCTGCGCGCCAAACTTTACGCGGAATATCCCCATTTCGCCGCGACCGACGAGATTGCGCCCGGCAATATTTCTGATATTGAGGCGCTCAGCGTCGGCGACATCAAATTCGAAGACATCGCATTCGCTTCGGCGGTCGACGATTTCTACCAGACAAACCCCATTGCGCGAGCCTCGGCGATCATGAGTGAACTCTCCGCCTTGACGCGCGAGCAGGACCACGGAGCGACCGGCACCGATGGCTGAAATCTGGAGCACTTACGGCTTGCCGCTGGTGATCATCTTGATCCAGAGCCTCGGCTTGCTCGTTGCGGTCTTGCTGGTGGTCGCCTATCTGCTCCTCGCCGACCGCAAGGTCTGGGCGGCAGTGCAAATGAGGCGCGGACCGAATGTCGTCGGCGCCTTCGGGCTGCTGCAAAGTTTCGCCGATCTGCTCAAATTCGTGTTCAAGGAACCGGTGATTCCCGCAGGCGCGGACAAGATCGTGTTTCTGATGGCTCCGATCGTGACGGCGGTGCTGGCGCTGTCGGCCTGGGCTGTCATTCCGCTCGACGAGGGCTGGGTGGTCGCCGACATCAATGTCGGCATCCTCTATATCTTCGCGATTTCCTCGCTCGGCGTTTACGGCGTCATCATGGGCGGCTGGGCGTCGAACTCGAAATATCCGTTTCTTGGCGCGCTGCGTTCGGCGGCGCAGATGGTGTCCTACGAAGTATCCATCGGCTTCGTCATCATTACGGTGTTGCTCTGCGCCGGGTCACTGAACATCTCCGAGATCGTCAAGGCGCAGGATACGGCCTATGGCGTGCTGGGCTGGTACTGGCTGCCGCTATTTCCGATGTTCATCATCTTCTTCGTGTCGGCATTGGCTGAGACCAACCGGCCGCCCTTCGATCTCGCGGAGGCGGAGTCGGAACTCGTCGCGGGCTTCATGGTGGAATATTCCTCGACGCCCTATCTTTTGTTCATGCTTGGCGAATATGTGGCGATCACCACCATGTGCGCCCTGATGACCGTGCTGTTCCTCGGTGGCTGGCTGCCGCCCGTCAATATTGTGCCTTTCACCTGGGTGCCGGGCGTCATCTGGTTCCTGCTGAAAGTCTGCCTTGCATTTTTCATGTTCGCGATGGTGAAGGCCATCGTCCCGCGCTACCGCTACGACCAGCTGATGCGGCTGGGCTGGAAGGTCTTTCTGCCGATCTCGCTGGCCATGGTGGTGATCGTCGCGGGCGTGCTGCAATTCGCCAATCTAGCGCCTTGACGCATTCACTCTGATCATGCGTCAAGGCACTAGCTCATTGTTTCTGCATCAATTTTGCCAAACTCCGGCTCAAGCCTGCGTTTGGATTGATGCATTAGCGCCTTGACAAGGAGCCGCCCATGGCCGGCATAGCCCAATCGATCAAATCCGCCATGCTGGCCGAGTTCTTCTCGGCCTTCTGGCTCGGCATGAAATATTTCTTCAGACCCAAATCCACCGTCAACTACCCCTATGAGAAGGGGCCGATCTCGCCGCGCTTCCGGGGCGAGCACGCGCTGCGCCGCTATCCGAACGGCGCCGAACGCTGCATCGCCTGCAAGCTCTGCGAGGCGATCTGCCCCGCTCAGGCGATCACCATCGAGGCCGGACCGCGCCGCAATGACGGCACGCGCCGCGCCACCCGCTACGACATCGACATGGTGAAATGCATCTATTGCGGTTACTGCGAGGAGGCGTGCCCGGTGGACGCGATTGTCGAGGGGCCGAATTTCGAGTTCGCCACCGAAACGCGTGAAGAGCTGCTCTACGACAAGGAAAAGCTGCTGGCAAACGGGGACCGCTGGGAACGGTTGCTGGCGAAGAACCTTGAACTGGACGCGCCCTATCGCTGAGCCGCAAAGGCTGGGCTGAGCCGAATGATTTTCCGATAATCGCCGCCCACACCGCAAGGCCGATCACAATTCGTGCCTGCGACGCGATTGGCCTTGAACGTGACGGGATCCCTCGTTAACCCCGGTCGAAGCCTGTGCGGGGGGACGCGTCATGGTTCATCACGGCGAGACGGAAATGAATTCGGGGGCCAGCCCATGGCTGACCCTGTGGCGGCATCCGCAGGCCACTATCAGACGCATCCAGCAGAACCCGCATATGGGGCAGGCGCTGCTCATCGCCGCCCTGGCCGGCATCGCCGCGGCGCTTTCGCTCGTCTTAGAGCCGACCGGGATGGCTGGGCCGGAACTCGCGCGCCTCCTGCTGACGCTGGCCATTGGCGGCGTGGTCATCAATATCGTGTCGCTCTACATAGGGAGTGCCGCCACGGCGGTTTTCGGCTGGCTGCTGGGCGGCAAGGCGACCATCAAGGGCATGCGTCTTGCCTTCGCCTGGGCGCAAGTGCCCCTTGCGGTCGCGCTCATCCTGGTTCTCGTCGTACAGGCCATAGCCCTTCTGAGTGTATCCGGGCTGTCAGGGCTCGCGACGACTGAGGCCTATGGATACGGCCTGATCGCCGTTTCGGTCCTGCTCGTTATCCTCGACATCTGGACCGTCTTCCTGATGGTCCGGATGATCGGAGCCGTGCAGGGCTTCGGTATTTTCAGGAGCATCCTGAGCCTGTGCGCCTTGGCGCTGTCGGCGGTGCTCCTGGCGCTGCCCATCCGCTTTTTCGCCTATCAGCCCTTCAGCATTCCGGCGGCGTCGATGTCGCCCACGCTTATCCCCGGCGATTACATCTTCGCCAGTAAATTCGCCTATGGCTACAGCCGCTATTCGGTGCCGCTGCCGCTGGGCATCACCGGGCGCATCTGGGGAGCCGAGCCAAAGCGGGGCGATCTGGTCATCTTCCGGCTGCCGAAGGACACCGCGACCGATTACGTCAAGCGCGTCGTCGGTCTGCCGGGCGACCGCATCCAGATGATCGGCGGCGTGCTCCAGATCAACGGCAAGCCTGTGGAACTCCGCCGCATCGAGGATTTCATCGGCGCCGCATCGACATGCAACATGGCCCGCAACAGCGAAGCCAAGATGGCGCGCTATGTTGAAACGCTCCCCGACGGCCGCCAATATGAAATCCTGGGTTGCCGCA
Organism: uncultured Alphaproteobacteria bacterium; assembly: GCA_963842775.1. Classification (GTDB taxonomy): domain Bacteria; phylum Pseudomonadota; class Alphaproteobacteria; order Rhizobiales; family Rhodomicrobiaceae; genus R-RK-3. The sequence goes on from CAWJHQ010000011.1 coordinate 220,782, forward strand.
GCGGCTCCGAAGGCGACGATACGAAAGTCTTCGAAGTGCCGCCCGGGCATTATTTCATGATGGGCGATAATCGTGACAATTCGAACAACTCGCGTTTCGGCGTCGGTTTCGTTCCTTACGAGAATCTCGTCGGGCGCGTATCGGTGATCTTTTTCTCGATGTCCGGCGACGGGGGGACGCTCAGGAGCGAGCGGATGTTCCGCTTCCCGCACTGAGCTGGGGACGGGAATACGCGGCGAATGCCCACGCTGGCATAAAAACCTTGAACTGAGGCGCGCCCGCCCGCTAACCGTTTCTTCGCGTTTGCAGCAAACAGATCCGCCAACTCAGGGCGCGCGGCGGCCAGGGCGTCGCGGCCGGGGAAAAGCATGGTGCCGATTTTACCGAACGCCCATATGGGTGTATCCAGGGTGGCGCCAGAAGCCAGAACTTGAAAGATGCGGTCTCAACGATGACCCTCGCCGGATTTTTCTTCTACGTCTTCGCCTTCGTAACGATCGCTTCGGCGGTGATGGTGATCAGCGTGCGCAATCCGGTGCACGCGGTGCTGTTCCTCATTCTGGCGTTTTTCAACGCGGCGGGTTTGTTCGTGCTGCTCGGCGCCGAATTTATCGCCATGATCCTGGTCATCGTCTATGTCGGCGCGGTGGCGGTCTTGTTCCTGTTCGTCGTCATGATGCTGGATGTGGACTTCGTCGAATTGCGCGCCGGTTTCCAGAAATATCTGCCGATCGGCGGGCTGATCGGGGCCTTGCTGCTGGCCGAGTTGCTGCTGGTCGCCAGCGCCTGGACGATCGCGCCGCAAGGGGCGCTGCAGATCGCCGAACGCATTCCGCCGGCCGCCGAGGCGGTGACCAATGCGGAAGCGATCGGCCGCGTCCTTTACACGAAATATGTGTACTACTTCCAGCTTTCCGGCCTTGTCCTCCTGATCGCGATGATCGGCGCCATCGTCCTCACGCTCCGGCACCGTGAAGGTGTAAAGCGGCAGAGCATCGCCGTGCAGGTCGCGCGCGACCCGCGCACCGCCATCGAGATCAAGAAGGTCGAAACGGGGCGGGGCATTTAGAGCATGATCCGCAAAAGTGGACACCGGTTTTGCGATAAAGATCATGCTCAAGCAAAAAGCTGGAGCCCCGTTCTGATTCCGTCAGAACGGATCAGGCGCTAGCGGGCGAAAGATCGAGCGGCATCATGGAAATCGGACTACCCCATTATCTGAGCGTCGGCGCGATCCTGTTCACGCTCGGCGTCTTCGGCATTTTCCTCAACCGCAAGAATGTCATCGTCATTCTGATGTCGGTCGAGCTCATGCTGCTGGCGGTGAACATCAATCTGGTGGCGTTCTCTTCGTTCCTGAATGACCTCACCGGGCAGATTTTTGCGCTTTTCGTCCTCACCGTCGCGGCCGCCGAAGCGGCGATCGGCCTCGCCATCGTCGTCGTCTACTACCGCAATCGCGGCTCCATCGCCGTCGACGACATCAATCTCATGAAGGGCTAGGACGGCATGTATTCAGCGATCGTCTTTCTGCCGCTGATCGGCGCGCTCCTGGCGGGGTTTTTCGGCCGGTGGCTCGGTGCGAAAGGGGCAGGAGCGCTCACCAGCGCACTGCTCAGCGCGAGCGCCGTGCTGTCCTGGATCGCCTTATACCGCGTCGGCCTGACGGGCGAGGACTTACGCGTTCCGGTCTTCGAATGGCTGACATCGGGCGATCTCCAGGCAAGCTGGTCGCTGCGCATCGACACGATGACCGCCGTGATGCTGGTGGTGGTGAACACCGTCTCGGCGCTCGTCCACATCTATTCCATCGGCTACATGTCGCATGATGACGGACAGCCGCGCTTCTTCGCCTATCTGTCGCTGTTCACCTTCGCGATGCTGATGCTGGTCACGGCGGACAACCTCCTGCAGCTGTTTTTCGGGTGGGAGGGCGTCGGCCTCTGCTCCTATCTGCTGATCGGCTTCTGGTATCACAAGCCCTCCGCCAACGCCGCCGCCATCAAGGCCTTCATCGTCAACCGGGTCGGCGATTTCGGCTTTGCGCTCGGCATCTTCGCCGTGTTTACCGTGTTCGGCACCATCTCGTTCGATGCCATTTTCGCGTCCGCGCCGGACCAGGTCGGCAAGACCATGGAGTTTCTCGGCTACCAACTCGACACGATGACCGTGATCTGCCTCTTGCTGTTCGTCGGCGCGATGGGCAAATCGGCGCAATTCCTGCTGCACACCTGGCTGCCCGACGCCATGGAAGGGCCGACGCCGGTCTCCGCCCTCATTCACGCCGCGACCATGGTGACGGCGGGCGTGTTCATGGTGGCGCGCCTGTCGCCGCTGTTCGAGCTGGCGCCTTTCGCGCTGCAGGTTGTGACCGCGGTCGGCGCGATCACGGCGTTTTTTGCGGCAACCGTCGGCGTGGCGCAGAACGACATCAAGCGCGTCATCGCCTATTCCACCTGCTCGCAGCTCGGCTATATGTTCGTGGCGATGGGCGTCGGCGCCTATTCGGCGGGAATGTTCCACCTGTTCACCCACGCCTTCTTCAAGGCGCTGCTGTTCCTCGGCGCCGGCTCGGTGATCCACGCGCTGCATGACGAGCAGGATCTGCGCAATATGGGCGGGCTCCGGAAGGGCATTCCCGTCACCTTCATGATGATGGTGATCGGCACGCTGGCGCTGACCGGCTTTCCGCTGACATCAGGTTATTTCTCCAAGGACATGATCATCGAAGCGGCGCACGCCCGGCACACGGAGATGTCGTATTATGCCTTCATCCTCCTGGTGATCGCCGCCTTCCTGACCAGCTTCTATTCCTGGCGGCTGATCTTCATGGCCTTCTTCGGCACGCCGCGTCATGACGAGGAGACCGCGAAACACGTGCATGAATCGCCGCTGGTGATGCTGCTGCCGCTCGGCGTCCTGGCGCTCGGCGCGCTGGTCGCGGGCTATTTCACCCATGAATATTTCATCGGCGAGGCCTATAATAGCTTCTGGCGTACCTCGCTATTCGTCGCACCCGACAACCACGTCCTCGAAGCCGCACATCACGGGCCCGAATGGGTGGCTTGGCTGCCCACGATCATGACGGCGGGCGGTTTCCTGCTGGCCTATCTGTCCTACATCGCCTTCCCGCAAATACCGGCCTGGACGATGCGGACTTTCAAGCCGATCCACGCCTTCCTTTACAATAAATGGTATTTCGACGAGCTGTATGACTGGATCTTCGTGCGGCCCTTCAAATGGCTGGCGCGGGTGCTCTGGAAGACCGGCGACGGGCGCATCATCGACGGGCTCGGCCCAGACGGCATTTCCGCCCGCGTTATCGACATCACCAACCGCGTGGTGCGGCTGCAGACCGGGTTCGTCTATCACTACGCCTTCATCATGCTGATCGGCATCGCGCTGATCACATCCTATTTTGCCTATGTCTATTGGGCGCAGTTCTGGAAAGGCTTCTGATTGTCATGACCAGCTGGCCGATCCTTTCCACCGTCATCTTTCTGCCGCTTGCAGGGGCGGCATTCATCTTCATTTTGCGCGGTGATGACGGCGCGGCGATGCGCAATGCGCGCTATGTCGCCTTATGGACCACCCTCGTGACATTCGTCGTGTCGCTGCTGCTCTGGCGCGACTTCGACGCCTCGACCGCAGCCTTCCAATTCGTCGAAAAGCATGACTGGATCGGCGGCAAGATCACCTATCATATCGGCGTCGATGGCATTTCGATGCTTTTCGTCATCCTGACGACCTTCCTGATGCCGCTCTGCATCCTGGCCAGCTGGCGCTCCATCCAGACGAGCGTCCGGGAATATATGATCGCCTTCCTGGTGCTGGAGACGCTGATGATCGGCGTGTTCTGCGCGCTCGATCTCGTCGTCTTCTACCTGTTTTTCGAGGGCGGCCTGATCCCGATGTTCATCATCATCGGCGTGTGGGGCGGCAAGCGGCGCGTCTATGCCAGCTTCAAATTCTTTCTCTATACGCTGCTGGGCTCGGTGCTGATGCTGCTCGCCATCATGGCGATGTACTGGCAGGCCGGCACGATGGATATCCCGACGCTGCTCGCCTTCAATTTTCCGCCCGATATGCAGGTCTGGCTGTGGATCGCGTTCTTCGCCTCCTTCGCGGTGAAGATGCCGATGTGGCCGGTGCATACATGGCTGCCCGACGCGCATGTCGAGGCGCCGACCGCCGGTTCGGTGATCCTGGCGGGCGTGCTGCTGAAGATGGGCGGCTATGGCTTCCTGCGCTTTTCCATCCCGATGTTCCCGCTCGCCTCCGCCGATCTTGCGCCGCTGGTCTTCGCGCTCAGCATCGTCGCCATCATCTACACCTCGCTGGTCGCCTTCGCGCAGGAGGATATGAAGAAGCTGATCGCCTATTCGTCGGTGGCGCATATGGGCTTCGTCACCATGGGCGTGTTCACGCTGACCACGCAAGGGGTGCAGGGCGGCATCTTCCAGATGCTCAGCCATGGCATCGTCTCTAGCGCGCTGTTTCTCTGCGTCGGCGTCATTTACGACCGGATGCACACGCGCGAAATTTCCGCCTATGGCGGGCTTGCCGACCGGATGCCGCTTTACGCCTTCTGCCTGATGGTCTTCACCATGGCCAATGTCGGCCTGCCCGGCACCAGCGGCTTCGTCGGCGAATTCCTGACGCTGCTCGGCGCGTTCCGGGTCAACACATGGGTTGCGCTGTTCGCGACGAGCGGCATCATCCTCTCCGCCGCCTACGCCTTGTGGCTCTATCGCCGGGTGATATTCGGCAAGCTGGAAAAGTCCAACCTCGCCAACATTCTCGACCTTACGCCCGCGCGAGGCCGTGATCCTGCTCCCGCTCGTTCTGCTGACCGTACTGTTCGGCATCTATCCGAAACCGGTGATGGACGTGACCGCCGTCTCGGTGCAAAAGCTGATCGCCGACTATAATCAAGACGTCGAAACGGCCAAGCGATCCAAACTCGCCGCCGTGGAGGAGAAATAATGCCGCTTCCGGCCCTTCAGGACTACGCGCCGATCTTTCCCGAGATCTTTCTCGCGGTTTCGGCGATGCTGCTTCTGATGTATGGCGTATTTGCCGGCGACAGCGAAAACGAGGTGCCCGGATGGCTCGGCATTTTCCTGCTGGTCGCGACCGGCTTCTTCATCGTCAATCAGGGCCAAGACGACGGTGCAGCTTGCCGATGGCGCGGTCATCGTTGACCCGTTCGCGCGCTTCATGAAGCTCTTGATTCTCGCCGGCTCCGCCTTCGCGCTGATCCTTTCCTTCGACTATCTGCGCGACGCCAAGATCCTGAAATTCGAGTTTCCGGTGCTGGTGCTGTTGTCGACCGTCGGCATGTTGCTGATGGCGTCGGCCAATAACCTCATCTCGCTCTATCTGGCGCTCGAATTGCAAAGCCTGGCGCTCTACGTCCTCGCCGCCTTCCGGCGCGACTCGGTATTCTCCGCCGAGGCGGGGCTGAAATATTTCGTGCTCGGCGCGCTGTCCTCCGGCCTGTTGCTTTATGGCTGCTCGCTCATCTACGGCTTCACCGGCACGACCAGCTTCACCGGCATCGCCGCCATTCTGCAGGGCGAACGCTCCATCGGACTGATTTTCGGTCTCGTATTCCTCCTGTCGGGCATCGCCTTCAAGCTCTCCGCCGTGCCGTTCCATATGTGGACGCCGGACGTCTATCAGGGTGCGCCGACGCCGGTGACGGCCTTCCTCGCCGCCGGGCCGAAAGTTGCCGCCTTCGCCATGCTGATCCGCGTGGTGCAGGACGCATTCCCGGCCGCCGCGGGCGACTGGAAGCAGATCGTCATCGCCATTTCGGTCGGCTCGATGGCGCTCGGCGCCTTCGCCGCGATCGGGCAGACCAATTTCAAGCGGCTGATGGCCTATAGCTCCATCGGCCATGTCGGCTACGCCCTCGTCGGCCTTTCCACCGGAACGCCCGAGGGTATTCAGGGCGTGCTCATCTATCTCGCCATCTACGTGCCGATGACGCTCGGCACCTTCGCCTGCATTCTCGCCATGCGGCGTGGCGGCACGCATGTGGAAGACATCGCCGAGCTGTCCGGCCTGTCGCGGCGGCAGCCGATGCTGGCTTTCATGCTCGCCATATTGCTGTTTTCCATGGCGGGCATTCCGCCGCTGGCAGGTTTCTTCGCCAAATTCTACGTGTTTCTGGCGGCCATCCAATCGGGCCTGTTCTGGCTGGCGGTCGTCGGCGTCGTCACATCGGTGATCAGCGCTTTCTATTATCTGGCGATCATCTCCAAGATGTACTTCCAGGAACCGGCGGAGGCGTTCGAGCCGATGACGGCGAAACTCCGCTTCGTACTGGCAGTGATGGGCATCATCACCTTGTTCCTGTTCATCCCGCTCAACATTCTGGTGACGGCCGCCGACGCCGCCGCCAGGTCGCTGTTCTAGGCCCGCCGAGATGCACCATGGCGGCCTCGACCTGCCGAGCGGATACCGCCTAGCCTTCCACGACACCATCGATTCCACCAATGCCGAAGCGCTCCGTCTGGCGGCACAGGGGGAAGCAGGTGGGCTGTGGATCTGGGCGGGCGCGCAGCAGGCCGGACGCGGCCGCGCCGGGCGAAGCTGGGCCTCGCCCGCCGGCAATCTCCACGCCAGCCTGCTTATCCGCCCGCGCGTGCCCCTCGCCATTGCATTGCAGCTGTCGTTGCTGGCGGGCGTCGCCGCGTATGATGCCGTCAGCGCCCTGGCCGCCGGCGCCGGCGAGGCTCCTGCGTTCCGGCTGAAATGGCCGAACGACATCCTGTTGAACGACGCCAAGCTCGGCGGCATTCTGCTCGAAAGCCGGGCCGGAGCGGAAGAGGATGCCCCGGCCGTCGTGATCGGCACCGGCCTCAACCTGTCGCGCGCGCCCGGCGATCTGGCGCGGCCCGTTGCGAGCCTTGCCGATGCCGGCATCGGCGTTGAGCCCGCGCAGGCCTTCGCCGCGCTTGCCTGGGCGACGGCCGAATGGCTCGCTCACTGGCAGGATGGCACGAGCTTCGAAACCATACGCGGTGCGTGGCTGGAACGAGCCAAGCCGCTCGGTGGCCCCATTTCGGTGCGTCTTGGAGCGGATCTGGTCAGCGGCACATTTCTCGGCATCGATGAGATCGGCGCCTTGCGGCTCGCGACCGAAAGCGGCGAGCGGCGCATCACGGCAGGTGATGTATCGATCTAGTGGATCGAACCTGACATTTAAGTCCCGGTCGCGCGAACTCAGGCAAGGGCCAACCTATTCAAATGTCAGGTCAATTCGATCCATCAGTAAAAAACCTAGTGGTGCGAATTGTTAGATTCGTACCACTAGTGCTCGTGTCCGAACGCCTCCAGCCGTCAGGTTGGGCAAACAGTTGGGATCAGCGCTGGTGCAGGCAAAAAAATAACTGGGTTTCGGGCTGACGCCGAGCGTATGAAGCGTCAAGGTTGGAAGCGCCAGACCGAGGCTTAAGGATAGGCATGAAGCGCGGAAGTAAGGACAATGAGCTGGTCTTCCTGCCCCTCGGGGGGGTGGGTGAGATCGGCATGAATGTCTATCTCTACGGTTTCGGCCCTGCCCGCCGCCGCCAATGGCTGATGGTCGATCTCGGCGTCACCTTTCCGGACGACCGCGAGCCCGGCGTCGATATCGTGCTCCCCGATCTCCGATTCATCGAAAAGGAACGCGACAACCTTCTCGGCATCGTTCTGACACATGCGCATGAGGACCATTTCGGCGCGGTTCCGGACATGTGGCCACGGCTCGGGGTTCCGGTCTATGCGACGCGCTTTCCCATTGCGATGCTGAAGGAAAAGCTGTCGGAGACGCCCTGGCGGAATGATGTACCGCTGCACGAGGTGCCGCTCGGTGGTCGCCTGACCATCGGGCCGTTCGATATCGAATTCGTCAATATGGCGCATTCCATCCCGGAAACCAGCGCTCTGGCAATTCGAACCGAGCTGGGCACGGTCCTGCATTCGGCGGATTGGAAGATTGACGCCGATCCCGGGGTCGGCGCGCCGACTGATGAAGCCAAACTCCGCCGCTTAGGCGCAGAAGGCGTCGATGTGCTGCTCAGCGACAGTACGAATGTGCTGAGCGACGGCTTTACCGCATCGGAGAAACGCGTCGCCGTCTCCCTCGGTGAGATTATCAGACGGGCGCGAGGCCGGGTGGCGATCACGAGCTTCGCCTCCAGTGTGGCGCGGCTCCTGGCGGTGGCCAAGGCCGCTGAAGCTGCCGACCGGCATCTGGTGCTGGTGGGACGCTCCATGCATCGCATCGTCGACCTCGCCCGCGAGACCGGCCTCTGGCCGGCGCGCGTGAAAACGCTCGGCGAAGAGGATTACGGGCATCTCCCGCCGGAAACGGTGGTCGCGCTGCTGACCGGCAGCCAGGGCGAGCCACGCGCGGCGCTTGCCCGCATCGCGGACGACCAGCACCCGCAAGTGACGCTGACGCGCGGAGATCTGGTGATCTTTTCGGCGCGCACCATTCCCGGCAACGAGTATGCCGTGATCCGCATCCAGAACAAGCTGGCCGACAGGGGCGTGGAGGTGATCACCGAATGGCCGGAGGGGCCGATCCACGCATCCGGTCACCCGCGCCAGGGCGAGATTTCGCTGCTTTACGAATGGCTGCGGCCGAAACTCGTCATTCCCATGCATGGCGAGCCGCGCCACCTGGAAGCGCAGGTGAGCTTTGCGCGCGCCAAGGGGATCGGCGCGCTCAGCGCGGTGCGCAATGGCGCGATGGTGCGGCTGCTGCCGGGAGAGGCGGAGATCATTGGCGAAGCACCCGTCGGGCGCATCTATCGCGACGGACAGCTGCTCATCCCCGGTGACGAGGAGTGCATCCGCGAACGGCGCAAGCTGAGCTTCGTCGGCAGCGTGGTGATTTCGATCGCGATCACGAAGGCGGGCGAGCTGGCCGCCGATCCGCAAGTGCTGCTCACCGGCATACCCAAGCTCGATGCTGACGGCGAAAGCTTCGAGCACATTGCCGAGAAGGCCGCCATCGGCGCCATGATCAGCATTCCGCGTCCGCGCCGCAAAAGCCCGGATCTGGTCCGGGAAGCGGTGCGCAAATCGGTGCGCGCGGCGATCAACGCCGCCTGGGGCAAGAAGCCCATATGCAACGTGCTGGTATCCGTAGTCTAATTGCGGCACTCGAAGGCAAGCAACGGACGGAAGGGAAGGTCTGCATTGATCGGACGTCTGAACCACGTCGCCATTGCCGTCGCCGATATGGAGGCGGCCTGTGCGACCTACCGCAATCTGCTCGGCGCCAAGCTGTCGGATGCCGTGCCGCAACCCGATCATGGCGTGACGACGGTGTTCATCGAGCTTCCCAATACCAAGATCGAGCTTCTGGAACCGCTCGGCGCGGACAGCCCGATCGCAAAATTTCTGGAGCGCAACCCGAGCGGCGGCATCCATCACATCTGCTATGAGGTCGACGACATTCACGCCGCGGCGCGTTCGCTGATAGAGAAAGGCGCGAGGATTCTCGGCGATGGCGAGCCCAGGATTGGCGCGCATGGCAAGCCGGTGCTATTCCTGCATCCGAAGGATTTCTGCGGCACACTGACCGAACTGGAACAGGCGTGATTTTCGCGAGGCCGACGGGCATCCACATGACTGGAGCATTTTCCAGCAAAGTGGATGCCGGTTTGCGTCGAGAAAATGCGACCAAACAAAGAGATAGAGCCGCGTTCCGATGCAATCGGAACGGAAAAGGCTCTGGATAGTGCTATGGGAATGGAACATCACATCCAGACTTCGCTCGGCAATGAAGCGAGGGCGCACCGATGAGTGTCCCGATCGCGATCGGCCTCTATTTCATCTGCTGGTGGCTGGCGTTTTTCATCATGCTGCCCATCGGCGTGCGCACGCCGGAACCGGACGCGGTGGAGCCCGGCATGGCGGACAGCGCGCCGATCGCTCCCCATCTTTGGCTGAAGGCGCTTGGCGCGACCATCCTTGCGGCGATCATCTTCGCTACCGCATATGTGGTCATCGCCTACCGGCTCATTCCGCTGGACCTGTTCCCGACCTCGCTCTGACAGGCGGTCAATCGATAAGCGTTTCGTCCATGGGAATGGCGCGGTATCCGCAGACGGCATCATCGGCGGCGGGCGCGGCAATCGCGTCGCTGTAGAGCGCGCCATCGTGGAAGAAATAGGTGATCGCCGTCTGGAACTTTCCGATCGTTGGATGTTCCGGCGTCCGCAGCACGCTCTCCGTCGTCGACAGAACGCAGGCGATATCGCCATTGGCGATGCTTTGCTGGAGAATGCGGTCGTCCAGCATCTCCTGCAGCACGCCCGTGGCAATCTTCGCGAGATCGCGTCCGATCCAGTTCACCACCGACGGCCGCTTCTCGATTGCCGGGCGCGATACGACTTGGAGGCGAAGATTCTGGCCCCGCGACAGGGCGCGCGGCATCGGACAGTTGCTGACCGATTGGAAGACGCGCCAGGACAACTCCGCTGTCGGATCCCAGGCCAGATCGCGCAAGCGTTTCTGTTGAACGGCGCTCGGATTGTCCTCACCGCGTTCCCAGCGCGAAATCGTCCGCTGCGATACGCCAATCAGGTCCGCCAGCCCCTTCTGCGTCAGACAATGACGGATGCGATAGCGCTTAACGATGACGCTCCAATTCTCGCCCATCGCCTGTAGGTCCTCAGATGTAGACGTCTTTAGACGTTGTACCACACCCACCATCTTGCTTAGCTGCGCTTCGTTTTACGTAACAACCGCAAGAGGCGAACTTTGCGACGAAACAGGTCTATCGGCAAAACCAAGCGCTGGACGCCCTTGGGCGTACGCGCGGCAAACGGTATCTACCGGCAGCCGACGGCCGCTCATCTCCTGGCAAGCCCGGATCGGGCTGCCTCCGTGAAGCTGATCGGCAAACGGCTCGATCAGCTTGCCGCCGATGCGAATTACCTGGGTTTGCCTGAGCATGTCGTGGTTGCGAGCGCGATGAGTTGGGCAGCGGAGCGCACCTATGCCGCCGGCGGTTATGCCAGCGTCAGAGCGGCGATGCTGGACGTGCTTGAGACGATACTCATCATCGATGCGGGAAATAAGGACGCGGCGTAAGGGGATGCGAGGCAATTGCCCGGCGCGCCTGCTTGCGCTTCCGTGAGAACGCAGCGGCTGCGGCCGGGCAATTCGGCGGCGGGCCTACTGGATGGTAATGTCCAGTTCCTCGCCTCCGGTGAGTTCGACATCGACCTTGCGCTGTGCGTCAGTCAGCGACTTGATCCACTTGTCGCGATCGATCTCCAGGACATATTTGCCGGGCGGCAGAACGATCTTGGTCTTGCCGGGGCTGTCGCCGTCGTCGACGTCATTGCCGTCCAGGTCCTTGACCATGAATTTCACCGTGCCGACCGAGTTTCGGGGCGCAGCGTCGCGACGAATTCCGCGACCGCAGCCTTCGCGCCTTCCATCCGCGACTTGCCGTCGGGCAGCACCGCTTTCATGCTGCCTGACGCATCGATCGCTCAGTCCTCTTCATGGGGTCGGCGGGTCGACCTTACAGGCTTGTGTGCTGATCATGCGTCGAGATGAACCGGAAAAAGGTTCATCGTCTCCGTGCAACGGGCGCCAATCTCAACGACGGCGGACCAAACGGACTACTTTCCCGGATGGTCCCGAGGAGCCCGCGGGGAACCGACACCGGACATCATCAAACGCAAAATCCGCGTCAGGCGCGTACGGAACATGCGCGGTGTCGGCGGGGGGCTGTCATATTTGATGCCTCTTGCGGCGGTGATGATGTCATCCGCTAATTCGCCGGATTTCAGGCCCGCATCAGCGAGCGACTTGGACGACACATACCGCTCGATGATCTCCGTCACGATATCGCGGAACTTCGCGCTGAAGCCGGCAACGATCTGGCCGCATTGCCTGGTTTGCGCGTCGGTCAATTCCGCGAGATGAGTTGATCCCGCGAAGCGTTCCAGAAGGCCGACATATCTGGTGTTCAGGGCGGCAAGCAATGTCTCCTCCAGCGATCCGCCGCGCGACATCAGTCTGGCCGCCGTTTGCGTTGCCGCGTCGAGTGTCTCGGCATGCAGGTGCTCGACGCCTGCCGCGAACAGCGCTTCCTTATTCGGAAAATGGTTGTAAAGCGCTTGCCTGGATAGCCCGGCTTCCGCCGCGACGGCCTCCATATTTGTTTGCCGGTAGCCATATCGCGCGAAGACGATGATGGCGGCTTCAACGATGCGGGTTTTCGAAGGCATTGGACAGAGTTGACAGAAGTTTAGCTTCTGTCAAGATAGGGATAACCCTATCGGCGAGGAAACGGCGTCGTTTCGAGCGGTGGGCGATGCGGGAGGGGTTCATGCGGGCCTATGTCTTGAACAGCTATGGCGACCCGGACTCCGCCGCTCTGCAACAGGCGTCCGAGCCCGTTGCCGGCCGCTACGATCTTCTGGTGCGGGTGCGTGCCGCCGGGCTCAATCCGGTCGACTTCAAGACGCGGCAAGGCAAGCTTCGTCCGGTTGTGAGCCTGAAGCTGCCGGCCATCATGGGTAACGAGTTTGCCGGCGATGTCGTGGCTGTCGGCAGCGGCATCACGCAATTCGCGGTCGGGGACAAGGTCTATGCCCGCGTTGCCAAGGGGCGGATGGGCGCCTTCGCGGAGCTGGCCACGGTCGATGAGCAGCATGCCGCGCGCATGCCGGTATCGCTAGACTACGTGCAGGCGGCAGCCGTTCCGCTCGCCGCGCTCACCGCATTGCAGGCGCTTCGCGACGAACTGGCGCTGAAGCCGGGGCAGAGCGTGGTTATTTCCGGCGGTGCTGGCGGCGTCGGCACTTTCGCCATACAAATCGCGAAATGGCTCGGCACCGAAATCGCGACCACCGCTTCGCCGCGCGGCGCTGCCCTCGTCCGGTCGCTTGGCGCGGACACCGTCGCGGATTACACATCGCAGAAATTCGAAGAGGTCCTCGGCGAGTTCGATGCCGGATTCGATCTGATCGGCGGCGACACGCTCGAGCGCATGTTCTCGATCATCAAGCAGGGCGGCAAGGTGGTGTCGATCGCCGGTGTTCCCGAGCCGCAAATGGCGCTGAAGGACCTGGGCGGGCGCCGTTTGCTGGCGAGTCGTGTTCTGGCTCATGAGCATCAAGATCAGGGCGATCGCTCGCCGCGCCGGCGTGTCCTATCGCGCGCTCTTCATGCATCCGAGCGGCGCCGATCTTGCCATTCTTGCCGGTCTCATCGATCATGGACGTTTGAAGGTCACTATCGACCGCAGCTTCCCGTTCAGCGAAATCGGCGAAGCATTCGCCCTGCTTGAAAGCGGTCGGGCGAAGGGCAAGATCGTGGTGACGATGCCGTGACGAAGCTGGAGGCGGGTGCCCGTGGCGCTGCAGGATAATGAGGCCGCTGTCGAACTCCTGACGGAGCTCAACGCGCATTACATCAGGTCGGTCGCGCAATCCGATGTGGCATGGTTCGACGCAAATCTGTCTGTCGATTTCCTCAACACCAATCCGGACGGAAGTCTCGTCGACAAGGCGGGATTTCTCAAACAGATCGCGGCGCCATCGTCCGTCCCCGATCTGACATGCGAGGACGTCAGGGTCCGCATGTTCGGGGATGTCGCCATCATCCATGCGCGGACACGCTTCACCAACGCGGCCGGCGGCCAAGGCGAGGGCAGATACACCGATATTTGGGCGCGCCACGCCGACCGCTGGCTTTGTGTCGCCGCCCATGTGAATTGGCGCTGAGTGGCGCACGATATTAAAGTAGCTTTTCAGGTGAAAAGAACGGGTTATTACGATCTTTTTCCGTGGGAAACTCTTTGGAGGATTAATATCCGTAAGTCCCCCGATTGGCTGACGACTCAGCCTCGACTATGTCACTATTGTCGCCGCAAGTTCGCTTCCTGTAGAAGCGATCCGTAATCGGGCATGAAGACAGCCCCAATGCGGCACGCGTAGCCTCAGATCAGACTTAGGTATTCGACCAATGCAAGTGGTGCGGCCGTTCGCATCGCTGCATCATGCTGAACGGGGAAGCGAACTGTTAAGCCAGCACAAAAAACAAAGCGCGCCGACCCGCCAGGGGAGAAGTACGATGAGTCACGTCATCTATCTGGCATCGGAAATGAGCCGAACAGATATTAGCATACGGCCGATGACCGCAATGCGCGCTGTTCTCTTATGTCTGACAGCCCTCTTCACCACCGCGATTTGGGGAGCGATACTCCATTTCGGAACGCGCGCCCTGGGTATTCCGATCGGAGCCGGTTGGCTGGCCGTCGTGCTGACCGTCATTTTTCTCATGCTTCTGTTGGCGCTGAGCATGGCGGTCGTCGCATCGGACCGTCCGGACGATGATAAGCTGGACCCGCCGCCCGGCGCCTGACCGGGCCACCCGCACTAAGCAGGTTTTCGTTGGTTACCCAACAAAAGACCTGCTTAGATTCTTGTTGGCGCATCATTTTCTCGCGAAAACCGGAAGACCACTTTTCGCAATGATGCTTAGAACCACGCTGAGATGCCACTGCCCCTGCGGCCGGACACCGAAAATTGAACGGCCGATTTCGAGGAGAGATTGGTTGCGGCCGCTCGGATATGAGCATGTTCACGCTCGAACTTTCCCGTAGCCAAAGGGTTAAGCTTCGCCGATAGGTTTTGCATACCGACTTTGGTCGGGTGGTCGGTCCGTAGCCGGACCAGGGTTTGCGAACCTATGATCGGCGCGGGAAATATGGTTCGGGCGTGCTGGCCCAGACACCGGGTTCGATGAAAACAAAAGGGAGGAACGGCATGACATCCAAATTACTCACGGGTCTGTTCGCTGCCGGAGCGATGCTCGGAATGGCATGCGGTGGCGCCCAGGCGCAGGAAAGTGCGATGAGCTTCTTTGTCACCAGCGCCGGCTCTGGGAAGGGCGCCGATCTTGGCGGTCTTGCAGGCGCCGACAAACATTGTCAGACGCTTGCCGAAGCGGCGGGCTCGAAAGGCAAGACCTGGCGCGCTTATTTGTCGACCCAAGGCAGCGGCGCGGTCAATGCGCGCGACCGCATCGGAACCGGGCCCTGGGCCAATTCCAAGGGGGTCGTCATCGCCAAGGACGTTGCCGAACTGCATGGCACCAACAATCTGACCAAGCAGACGGCGATCACGGAAAAGGGCGCGATCATCAACGGCCGCGGCGATCAGCCCAACATGCACGACGTTCTGACCGGTTCGCAGCCGGACGGAACGGCTTTTACAGGCGCTGACGATCGCACATGCGGCAACTGGTCGAAGAGCGGGGCGGACGGCGCGGTAATGGTCGGCCATCATGACCGGACCGGATTGGACGAGCAACCGCCGGCAAAATCTTGGAACTCCTCGCACCCGTCGCGCGGCGGCTGCAGCCAGGATGCTCTGAAAGGCACAGGCGGCGCAGGGCTCTTCTACTGCTTTGCGGCCAAATAATTCACGTCCCAAGAGCACGAGCAACGCCACGACCATGATCGGCTTCCAATGAAGCGATCATGGTCTGGCCGAGCGGCTTCCCAGCGTCACGCGATAGGGCCGTAAAGCCAGACCGCCCAGAATCCGAACGCCAGAAACGGCCCGAACGGGACGCGCGAGGACGCTTCGACCCGGCGTCCGATCATGACGGCGAGCAATACCGCCAGCAGCGCCGTACAGCTTGCCCAGACCAAGACTGAAGGCAATCCTTCAAGGCCGAGCCACGCTCCTGCCGCAGCGAATAGCTTCGCGTCGCCGAGCCCCAGTCCGGCTCGGCCGCGCCAGGCCTGGTAGCCCTGGGCGACGGCGAACAGAAATAAGAAACCCGCCGCCGCCGAGCCGACACGCCAAGCCACCCCATCCCATCCCAAGGCAATGGCGAGCAACGGGCCGGCCGCGATTAACGGCAGAGTGATCGCGTCGGGCAGGCGCATGGTGCCTAGGTCGATGACACTGAGCGCGATCAGCGCCGCAGCGAGCGGCACCGATATGGCAATGATGGAGAGGGGCGCGGTTTCCGCACGCAGTGGGGCGAAAGCGAGAGCCGCATAGAGCGCAGTGAGGAACAGAGCCGCAGGGATGAGCGGGCGGGAGGCAAAGGCCGGCTCGTTCATGGCCATCTACGGCCAGCCCCGTTGCGGAAGCATTGGAATGGGGCCGTAATTATTTGTGGAATCGCATTTTCACGATGCAAACCGATCGGCGATTTTGGGCATCTGGCCCGGCGCGGAAGGCTCACCTGGTTTCTCGCTTCAGCGGTAGGAATGTGGCCGACGGCGGTAAATCTCTTCCACTGTCGGGCGCTCTATAGCGTAGGGGTCACCCTGCGGCACGGCTACCCTCTCGCGCTCATGGCAATAGCGCTTCCCGTTGATCTCCAGATAGCAATACTGGCTGCAATAGCGGGTGCCGGCGCGCCAATAGCAGCCTTTGGCATAGAAGGCAGGCTCGTCATCGATGAACGGGTCATCGCCGCCGCGCCATTCGCCTCCCGCGTGCGCCGGGCCCGCGAATGCGAGCAGGAGGATCAAATGCCTGACAATGAAGCGCATCATGCAATTCCCCTTCACATGTCTGCGACCGGCAACCAGCCAGCATATTGCATTACATACGATTCCGCATGTTGAGCACAATGGATAGCACGCGCGAGCCCCCGGCGCGCGGGGTTTTGATTTGCGTAGCCGTCAGGCAATGCGGGACGCTGCATGGCGCTTCTGGCCGGCGTGCAAGACAATGCCCCGCCAATGGTGGAAACCCGGCGTGCCCGATAGCGGTTTTACGCATGTGATAGGAAGCCGGCGCAGGTGGAATGATGGAGACGAAGATGATGGCGACCCGGCGAACTGTATTGCAACACATGCTCTTGGCGGCAGCGGCCGGGTTGCCTTTCCCTGCGGCGGCACAACAAAATGCGCCGCTGACCAGACCCATCCCTTCAACGGGCGAACTCTTGCCGGTCGTCGGTCTAGGCACGTGGATCACCTTCAACGTCGGCGGCGACCGGGAGCTTCAGGACCAGAGCGCCGCCGTCATGGCCGCCTTCTTCGAGGCCGGCGGCAGGCTGATCGACAGCTCCCCGATGTATGGATCGTCCCAGCCGACCATCGGCTACGGCCTCAAGAAGCTCGGCTATCCGCAGGCGCTGTTTTCCGCCGAGAAGGTCTGGATCTCGGACCCCACAAGCGGACCCGGTCAGATGGAGCAGTCGCGCCGCCATTGGGGCGTGCCGCGTTTCGACCTCATGCAGGTGCATAACCTTCTCTCCTGGCAGCGCCATCTGGAGACGCTGTTCGCCATGAAGGCGGGCGGAAAGCTGCGCTATGTCGGCATCACGACATCGGAGGGCCGCCGCCACAACGACATCGAGCGCATTCTGGAAACGCAAGCCATCGATACGGTGCAGTTGACGTATAATGTGCTGGACCGCGAGGTGGAGGCGCGCATCCTGCCTCTGGCGCGCGAACGCGGTATCGCGGTGATCGTCAACCGGCCGTTCCGCCAGGGTGACCTGACGCGGCGGCTCGCACGGCATCCGCTTCCCGGTTGGGCTGGCGAAGCGGGCGCATCGAGTTGGGCGCAGTTCCTGTTGAAATTCATCGTGTCGCACCCGGCTGTCACTTGCGCCATTCCGGCGACTACAAGCGTCGATCACGTGCGCGAAAACATGGCCGCCGCCACTGGGGTGATGCCGGACGAAGCGCTGCGCCGCCGCATGGCAGACCATGTCAGGCAGCTTTAGGATGTCGGAGTGGTGGACCTATACGCTTTCCGATTTCCTGATGTTCTCGCCGCAGGTCTATTACCGGCTGTTCGAGTTGCATAATCGCGCGCTCTGGCCGGCTCAGCTGCTGACCCTGGGGCTGGGCTTTGCAATCCTCTATTTGCTGCTCCGCCGGGAAGACGGCGCGCACCGCGCAATCTGCGTGATGGTCGGCGCGCTCTGGATCTGGCTCGCCTGGGCGTTTTTCTGGGAGCGCTATGCGACGATCAACTGGGCAGCCGCCTATGTCGCGCCGCTCATCGTCATTGAGGGCCTCCTGCTGATCTGGCTTGGCGCGATCGGCGCACAACCGATTTTCACATCGAGCCGCAAACGAGCCGACCTTGCGGCCCTCGCGCTCTTCGCATTCGCGCTTTTTTTCTATCCGTTCCTTGCGCCTTTCATGGGACGCTCATGGTTCTCCGGGGAATTCTTCGGCATCGCGCCCGATCCGACGGCGCTTGCCACGCTAGCGCTGCTGGCGTGCGCGCAGGGGCGAAAGCGCTGGCTGGCGATGATCATCCCCGCGCTCTGGTGCGTTATTTCCGCCGTGACGCTTTGGACTATGGGCGCTGGTGACTTTTTCGTACCCATCACGGGGGCGCTGGCCGCGATCGGCGTTGCGTTGGCACGCGACCGGCAGGCAACAGGGGAGCCCACCTCATGAAATTTGACATTATCAAATAGTATTCGATCATGGCGAATGTAATTTGACATCGACGGGTTGAGCGTGCTTCAAATCAGGCAGTGCTCATGGCCTAGCGAGTTTGGTGCGTGAAAAACCCGGGCGTAAATCTCCAACCGATAGCGGACAACGCTTCAGCCGGCGCATCTCCTCGTGGCGCGACGGACAAGATCAAGAGCGGGCGAACGATCCAGTCGATCGAACGGGCGCTCGACCTCCTCGATATACTGGCCACCGGCGGCAGCGAGCTTGCGCTGCATGAGATTGCGGCGCGGGCCAGGCTCAACAATTCGACCTGCCACCACCTGCTCGCGACATTGGTCAAGCGCGGCTATGTGGGCCGCAACCGGCGCACCCGCTCCTATTTCCTCGGCGCGCGTATCACGGAGCTGTCGAACAGCCGCCTCAAGCAATTCAACCTCACCGACATCGCCATGCCCGAGCTGAGGCAGCTTAACGAAACGACGCGCGAGAGCGTGCATCTCGCGGTGATGCAGGGCCATGCGCTGGTAACGCTTGCGAAGCTGGAGTCCCGGCTGCCGGTGGGTGTCGGCTCCGACGAAATGGGCAAGACCAACGCGGCACATGCGACCGCCACGGGCAAAGCCATTCTCGCCTGGCTGCCCGAGGCGGAGATCGCCCGCGTCATTGCCAGCCACGGCCTCCCCCGCTTCACCGAGAAGACCATCGGCACCATCGCCGGGCTGATGGAGGACCTGCGGCTCACACGGCGTAATGGCTACGCCATCGACAGCGAGGAATTCCAGCCGGGGGTGGTGTGCTTCGGTGCGGCCATTCGCGATCATGCCGGCGCGGTCATCGGATCGGTCAGCTGTTCGATGCCGCTGATGCGTGCCAAGGGCAAGGAGAGGGACAAGGCGAAGGCCGCGGTAAAACTTTGCGCGGCAGCCATTTCCGAACGGCTCGGCGGCACCGAACCGGCGCCCAGGCCGAACAAAGCTTAAATCAATCCGTCCCGGCAGCGGGACGAGCGGGAGTTAGTGACTATGCCCATGCCTCAAGGCGTTAAAACCAGTCCGGACTATAAAATACCGGAGACCATGAAGGCGTGGGTTTTGGGTGATCCGGGTCAGCTCACCTTCCAGGACAAGCCGGTTCCAGTGCCGGCGAAAGCGGAAGTGCTGGTGCGTATCGACGCAGTCGCGATCTGCGCGACCGACCTCGAGATCATCTATCATGGCCCCCCTGCCCAGATCCAGGGGGGCCTTCCTTTCAACAAGGGTTTTACGCCGGGCCATGAATATATGGGCACGGTCGTGGCGCTCGGACCCGGCGTCGACGAATATGCCATCGGCGAACGGGTAACGGTGGAAATCCATGCGGGCTGCGGCCAGTGCAAGCGCTGCCGCGAGGGCATGTACACGGCCTGTCACAATTACGGCAAGAATTATGGTGAGGTGGATAAGGGCCACCGCGCCAATGGCTTCACCACCGATGGCGGCTTCTGCGAATATCAGGTGAACCATATCAATACGCTGGTTCACGTGGCCGATACGATGTCGGATGAAGAGGCGACGCTCGTCGTCACGGCGGGCACCGCCATGTACGGCCTCACGGAACTTGGCGGTCTCGTCGCCGGCGAGAGCGTGGTCGTCACCGGCCCCGGGCCCATCGGCCTGCTCGGCGTTGCCGTGGCGAAGGCACTCGGCGCGCAGCCGGTCATCCTCACCGGAACGCGCGACAACCGGCTGGAGATCGGCAAGAAGCTGGGCGCGGACCACGTCGTCAATATCCGCAATGAAGACCCGATTGCCGCCGTGCGCCGCCTGACGGATGGCAAAGGCGTCGATTATGTGGTGGAATGCTCGGCGGCGGCGAACGGCATCAACGAGGCCGCGCAGATGGTCAATCGCGGCGGCAAGATCTGCCTCGCGGCCTTCCCGCATGAGGCGCCTGCGGTCGACGTCGCCTATATCGTCCGCAACAACATCTACATTTATGGCATTCGCGGCGAAGGCAAGACGGCGACGCATCGCGCCGAGGCTTTCATGCGCCAGAAACGTTTCGATGCGACGCTGATCCATACGCATACCTTCGCCATGCGGGATCTGCCGGAAGCCTTGCGCTACGCCAAGGATCGCGTGGAAGACGCCATCAAGGTCGTGGTCAAGAACGACCATGCGGCCGCGAAACAGGCGATCGCGGCGGAGTAACGATCCGCCAGGGAGTAAGGCAGTGCTGACCTGCGACCAATATCTCATGCCGACGCGGCTTGAGGAGGCGCTTGACCTTTGGGTGAGCGCTCCCGAGGGCAGCCGTCTCGTGGCCGGGGCAACGGATATTCTGCCGTGGGCGCGCGAGGGCCGTGCGGGTGATGTGCATCTGCCGGCGATGATCGATCTCAGCCGCGTAGGCGAGTTGAACGGCTACCGGATCGAAGGCGGCAAGGTCCGGCTCGGCGCGAATGTCGTCTACCAGCAGTTCCTGGAGGACGAGGCGCTGCGTCGCCATCTTCCCTGCATGCCCTCCTGCGCCGTCTGGTTCGCCGACGACCAGATCCGGCAGCAGGCGACGCTCGCGGGCAATATCGTCAATGCATCGCCCGCCGCCGACGGTACGCCGCCGATCCTGGCGCTGAATGGCGAGATCGAAATCGCGCGGCTGAATGCGGGACGGATCGAAACGCGGACCCTGCCAGTGGATCGACTTCATTGAAGGACCGGGCAAGACGGCGCTCGGGCCGGATGAGATCGTCACGGCGGTAATTTGCGACAGTTGCGAAGGCTATGGCGGTTCCTTCCAGAAGGTCGGGCAACGGCGCTCTCTGGTGATTTCATCGGTTTGCGCCGCCGCGCTCGTCAAGACCGATGCGTTGGGCGAAGTGATGGAGGACGTCCGCCTCGCGATTGGCGGCGTCGGCCCTGTCCCGGCGCGGCTCAGCGACATCGAGGCTATGCTGCGCGGCCAGCGGATCAGCCGCCAACTCGTCGCCGATGCGGCGGCCATCTCCGCCGACCGCGTCGCGTCGCGGACGAGACGGGATTATCGCCGTGCTGTGGTGCGCGGCTTCATCGAGGCGGCGATCGAGGACGCGCTTGTCGCTTGCGGCGCGCCTCGGCCCGGTCCCGCACATAGGGAGGCAGCACATGCCTGATCTCGAACTCGAAATGACCGTAAACGGCCGGGCGGTGAAGCGCCGCGCGGCCGCCCATTCGCGGCTGCTGGATTTCCTGCGCGACGATCTGAGCCTCACCGGAGCCAAGGAAGGCTGCGGCGCGGGCGAATGCGGCACCTGCTCGGTGTTCGTCGACGGCAAGCTGGTGAAATCCTGCCTGATGCCGGTCGCGAAGGCGCAAGGGTCGCAAATCGAGACCATCGAAGGGCTCGCGGCAAAGGCGGCCTGACCGAAATGCAGCGCGCCTTCCACAAGACGGGCGCGAGCCAATGCGGCTACTGCATCCCCGGCATGGTCATGGCCGCGACTTCGGCCCTCCGCGAAAATCCGGAAGCGGGCATCGAAGAGATCAAAGAGCGCCTCGGCGGCAATATCTGCCGCTGCACCGGCTACACGAAGATCTTCGAAGCGGTGGAAATCGCGCGCGACGTCATCAGCGGCAAGCTTTCGCCCGGTAGCACTGGAGGCGGACCCGGCGGGCGCCTCGTTCATCGGCAATAATGTCCGGCGCCTTGATGCTCCGAGCAAGGTCAGCGGCCGACTGCGCTATGCCGGCGACATGGTGATGCCGGGCATGCTGCATATGCAGGTGCTGCGCAGCCCGCATGCCCATGCGCGGATCAAATCCATCGATGTGAGCGCGGCCGAGGCACTGCCGGGCGTGGCCTGCGTGGTCACATCAGCCGATGTGCCGGGCGAGGACAATTTCGGCGTGTTCGTCCACGATCAGCCGGTGATGGCGCGAGGCGTCGTGCGCTATGTGGGCGAAGGTATTGCCGCGGTCGCTGCCGAGGATGTGCTCACCGCGCGCAAGGCAATGCAGCTCATCAAGGTTGAGTATGAGCAGCTTCCAGCGGTCTTCGACCCTGAAGAGGCGCTGCTGGCCGGCGCGCCCGTGCTGCACAGCTACGCGCCCGGCAACATCGTCAAGCACATCCCCATCCGCAAAGGCGACATCGAGGCGGGCTTCGCCGAAGCCGATCTGATCATCGAGGAAAGCTACCAGACCCAGCAGGTCGAGCACGCCTATCTGGAGCCCGAAGCCGGCATCGCCTATGTCGATCACGACGACGTGGTGACGGTGATCTCGCCGAGCCAGAACATCACCCATCACCGCCACATGCTGGCGAAAATCCTCGCCTGCCGATCAACAAGGTGCGCTTCATCATGAGCCCGGTCGGCGGCGGCTTCGGCGGCAAGGAGGACATGATCTATCAGGGGATGCTGGCGCTCGCCGCGATGAAGACCGGTCGGCCGGTGCGGCTCGTCTATACGCGCGAGGAGTCGATCATCTCCACCGCCAAGCGGCATCCGGCGCGCATCGCCTACAAGATGGGCTTCAAGAAGGACGGCCGGATCACGGCGGTCGAATTCAAGATGATCTCCGACGGCGGCGCTTACGGAATGTCCACCGAGGGCGTGATGCGCAAGGCGGCGATCCTGTCCTGCGGCCCCTACAACATCCCGAACGTTAAGATCGACACGATCGGCGTCTATACGAACAATACCCCGTCGGGCGCCTTCCGCACCTTCGGCGCGATGCAGGCGCAGTTCGCGACCGAATCCCATCTCGACATCGCCGCCGAAAAGCTCGGCCTCGATCCGTTCGAAATCCGCCGCCGCAACATGATGCGCGACGGCGCCCTCACCCATACGCGCCAGCAGCTCGGCTCGGTGTCGCTCGGCACGGTGCTGGAGGTGGCGGAGACATCCTCGCGCTGGGAGTCGGGTGCGCCAGGACGCGGCGCCACCCGCTCAGATCTCGATGGCGAAGGAACGCGGCAGCCTTGCACGCTCGGTGCACGGCTCTCGCCGACACCGGCCAATCCCAAGCAGGAGGTCGCATGACCAGCCGGAAAATGCGCGGACGCGGCATGGCGGCCTGCTGGTACGGCATCGCCCGCACGGCGACCATCGACCGCGCCGGCGCCTGGGCCGAGCTCGACGATGGCGGCACGGGCAAGATCGTCACCGGCGTCACCGAGATCGGCGAGGGCATCCTGACGGTGCTGGCGCAGATCGCCGCCGAAGAGCTGGGCGTGCGCCCCGAGGACATCACCATCGGCGACAACGACACGGCCCGCTCGCCGGAAGCCGCCCATGCTGGCGCGACCCGCCAGACCTATATGATCGGCAATTCCGTGGCGCTGGCCTGCCGCGAGGCGCGCGCCAAGCTCGACAGGGAAATCGCCACGGTCTGGGGTGTGGAGCCAAGCACCATCTCGGCGTTCAACGGCGAGATATGGGCCGAGGGCACCAATTTCCGCATGTCGATGGAGCGTGCCGTCGACATATGCAAGAAGCGGGGCGTGGTTCCCGTCGGCTCGGGCGCCTTCACCGCACACGGCACCGGCCTCGATCCGATCGATGGATCAGGAAGCCCCTGGCAGGCCTATGTTTACGGCTGCCAGGTCGCGGAAGTCGAGGTCGATACGCTGACCGGCGAAGTGCAGGTGCTCGGCATCTGGGCGGCGCACGATGTGGGTCGCGCCATCAATCCGCGCGGCGTCGAAGGGCAGATCGAGGGCGGGGTGGTGCAGGGGCTCGGCCAGGCGCTGATGGAGGACTATCAGCTCGAAAACGGCCACACCAAGACGCATGGCTTCGCCAAATACATCCTGCCGACGGCGCTCGACATTCCGCAGATCAATACGAGCATCGTCGAGGACCGAGATCCGCGCAGCCCTCTGGGTGCGAAGGGCATTGGCGAGCCATCGCTCATCCCCACGGCGCCCGCGATCATGAACGCGATTTACGACGCTGTCGGAGTGCGGATCACGTCGCTTCCGGCGACCCCGGAGAAGATTTTAGCCGCACTGGGACAAAGAGCTCAGCGCAGCCGGCGATTATGCGATGCGGTCCCCTGACGGCGTCGCTCATGTGTCTAAGTCTGAGTGTTACGCATCAGCTAACGGGTAGCTTAATGTTGAAGTTGAATCGAAGAGGAATATGTGGCATCGGCGGCCGCATTGGTCATATCGGCGGGCGCGCTGTCGGCGCCTGCCCGCGCGGAATTCCCCGATAATCCGGTTGAAATGACGGTGATGTTCGGCGCGGGCAGTGCGGCGGACGTGACCGCGCGGCATCTGGCCGAAGGCATCGCCAAGCGGCTCCAGGTTGCCGTCCCGGTGGTGAACCGCACGGGTGCGGGCGGCGCGGCGGGCCTGATACACATCTCGCAGCAAAAGCCCAATGGCTACGCGATCGTGTGGACCTCCAACCAGATGTCGACGACCTATCATGCCGGCCAGTTGCCGCTTGCCTACGATAATTTCACGCCGGTCGCCCGGGTGAGCGTGGAGACGCCCGCGCTCGCGGTGAAGGCGGACGCTCCGTGGAAAAATCTCAAGGAGATGCTGGATTACGCCAAGGCCAATCCGGAAAAGGTGCGCATCGGCAATTCCGGCGCCGGCAGCCATACCCATCTGGCCGGTGCTGCCCTGTTCGGCAATATCGGCGCCAAGACGGTCGACGTGCCCTTCGGCACCGGTCAGGCGACAGTCAATCTGCTGGGCGGGCGCATCGAAGGAGCGGTTCAGCTTCCGGCGGCATTCATCGCGCATGTAAAGAGCGGCGATCTGCGCATCCTGGCCGTGCTGGGACGCGAGCGCGACCCGATCTTCCCCGACGTGCCGACGGCCAAGGAGCAAGGGTTCGACGTTGAACTCGACATGTGGCGCGGCATCGCGGCGCCCAAGGACACGCCGGCCGAGGTCGTGGCGGTCTTGCAGGCCGCAATCCAGGACACCGTGGCGTCGCCTGAATTCGTCGAAGCAGGCAAGACGGTCGGCTTCCGTCCCGCCTTTCTTCCCGCGGAGGATTTTGGCAAGGTCATTGCGAGCGACGACAAGAAGCTGAGTGAAGTCATGGGGCAGCTCGGCATGAAGAAAACTCAATAGCGATTTGACAAGAGGCAGGGCGCGGGCGTTCTTAACGGGCGACTGCCGCAGCGGGCATCTTTTGGGGAGCAGGATTTTGGCTATCACCGATCAACCGCCGCCGGTTCTGGAAAAGCCGCCTGCCTGGCCGCGTTCTTTCTGCGTTCGCCATTGCGGGTTGTTCTGCGCTGCAGGACTGGCAGCCGTCGCGGTGTTCTTCATCGTGCAGGCGTCGATGCTCGCCTTGGGCAGTGTCGCGTTGCCTGGACCGGGCTTTTTCCCGCTCCTGCTCGGCTTCGCGCTGCTTTTTTGCAGCATCTGGATCGGCGCCCAGCTTTGGCGCAGCGAACGGCGACGGGGGAAAATTATGATCTTGGCCACCGGGACGTCATCATAGCCATGGTCGCGCTGCTTCTCATCGCGCCCTTATTCGAGAAGCTCGGCGCCTACATCACGCTGGGGTTTTTCGCATTCATTCTCCTTGTCTTCGTCGCGCGCGTGAACGTCTTCGTCGCGTCGGCTTCGTCGGCGGCTGGCATGGCCGCCGTCTGGTACTTTTTCCAGATCCTCCTTGGGCTGCAATTGCCCAAGGGGATCTTGTTGGGATGATCGAATGTCCAGTTTTGAGCATCTCATAAGCGGTTTCGCGACGGCCTTGTCCTGGAAGGGCTTGCTCTATTGCTTCATCGGCTGTCTTTGGGGGACCGTCGTAGGCGTGCTGCCCGGCCTTGGACCGCTTGCGGGCATGACCTTGCTCCTGCCGCTGACCTTCGGCCTCGACCCGACGACCGGCATCATCATGCTGACCGGCATCTTCTACGGCGCCATGTATGGCGGCTCGACGACCTCGATCCTGGTTCGTATTCCCGGCGAGGCGGCTTCCGTCGTCACCTGTATCGACGGCCATGCGATGGCGCGGCAGGGCAGGGCGGGACCGGCTTTGATGATCTCGGCGGTCGGCAGCTTCATCGGCGGCACGGTATCGATCCTGGGCCTCATCTTCATCGCGCCGCCGCTGGCGCAGCTGATGATCAAGATCGGGCCTTCGGTCGAGGTCGTGCTGATCCTCTTCGCGCTTGTCGTCATCGCGATCGTTTCGCCGGGATCGCGGATCAAGACGGCTGCGATGATCTCGCTGGGGCTGCTTCTGGGTACTGTCGGCATGGACAAGCTGACCGGTTTCCCGCGTTTCACTTTCGGCAGCCTTGGGCTATCGGACGGCCTGTCCTTCGCCGCGCTGGCCATCGGCCTGTTCGGCATATCCGAAATTCTGCTGAATCTCGAGAAGACCGATACCATCAAGGCGATCACGCCAAAATTCCGTGACCTCATTCCCCGCCGCAAGGATTTGCGCGAAGCCTTCCCCGCAATTGCGCGTGGCTCGGTGATCGGCAGCATCTTCGGCATTATTCCGGGCGTCAGCCACATCGTCTCGACCTTCGTCTCCTATGCGGTGGAGAAGAAGCTGTCGCGGCACCCCGAGGAGTTCGGCAAAGGCGCGATCGCGGGCGTCGCCGGTCCGGAAACCGCCAACAACGCCGTGACGGGCACGGCGATGATCCCGCTGCTGGCGCTGGGCATCCCCTCGATCCCGGCGACCGCTATTCTGCTATCGGCGCTCACCATTCACGGGGTTCAGCCCGGCCCACTGCTGCTCACGGAGAACCCGCAAGTGTTCTGGGGGCTGATCGCCAGCATGTATATCGGCAACGCCATCCTCTTGATCCTGAACCTGCCGATGGTGGGGCTGTTCGTCAACTTGCTGCGTATTCCCTATGCGTGGCTGGTCCCGGCGATCCTCGTCATATCGGTCGTCGGCGTCTACAGCGTCGATTTCAAACCCTTCGATATCTGGGTGATGGCCATCGCCGGGCTTGTCGGCTATTTCCTGCGCAAATTCGGCTATGAAATGGCCCCGCTGCTGCTCGCGCTGGTGCTTGGCGACCGGCTGGAGGAGAATTTCCGGCTGGCGCTGACAATGTCGGGCGGCAATTACGCCACCTTCGCCGACGAAGCCTCGATCATCGTGCTCGCGGCCTCGATCGGCTTGCTGTTGGGCGTCCAGGGGATCGCCTGGGCGTTCGGCTACCGCAAAGCGTTCGCCGACGAAGCGGAGGGTGCATGAGCATGGTTTCGGCCTCTAGGATTTTGCGCCATGTTGACCGGCGCGGCCACTGATCCTCGTGCGTCGATTACGCGCGAGAGCACGCGCCATCGCGTCGGCCGGAGGGCTGACGGAAGCGCTTAAGGCGGGCGCGATCGAGGGCATCGTCGAAATCTCCCTCTCCGAAGCGCTCGTGCTCGGCCTGCTGAAGCAGGGCGTGCGGAAATATTTCGCCATCTTCGGCCACGGCTCCACCGATCTGGGCGAGATCCTGCGCATCTATGACGGCGAGGGCGTCACCCGCACGATCAACTGCCGCAATGAAGTGGAGATGGCGCACGCCGCCACCTGTCTTGCCTGGCAATATGGCGAGACGCCGGCGGTGGTTACATCCATCGGCCCGGGGGCGCTGCAAGCCATGGCAGGCTCGCTGGCGGCTGCTTCGAACGGCGTCGGCGTTTACCACATCTATGGCGACGAGACGACACGCGGCGAAGGCTACAACATGCAGCAGATCCCGAAGCCCGAGCAGGGGCTGTTCGGGCGCATGACCGCGCTGATGGGGTCATCCTATGTGCTGCATACGCCCGGCGCCCTGCGCGACGCACTGCGCCGGGGAACGGCTTGCGTGCATCACCCTTATAAGGCGGGACCGTTCTACCTGCTCCTGCCGCTCAACACTCAGCCGGAGCTGACGGAGATCAATTTCTCCACGCTGCCGGAGCGTATTCGCGTGCCTCCCGTCGCGCCGCATGAGAACGAGGTGTTGGACGAGGCCGTCCAGCTGATCGCGACATATGACCGGATCACCATCAAGGCCGGCGGCGGCACGCGGGGCGCGGACAGCGCGGTTCGCCAGCTTGCCGAGCGCATCGGAGCGGCGGTGGTGCTGTCGCCCGGTTCGACCGGCGTCCTGCCCGACGATCATTCGCAGAATATGCATGTCGGCGGGTCGAAGGGGTCGATTTCGGGAAACTACGCGATGGAAAACGCGAAGCTTCTCATCGCGATCGGTACGCGCGGCGTGTGTCAGGCGGATTGCTCCGGCGTCGGCTATCCTGCGGCCGAGGCCGTCATCAACATCAATGGCGATCTCGACGACCTCATGCATTACGCCAATACGGTCGGACTGCCGGGCGACATATCGTCAGTCATCGCCCGCTTGCTGGAGCGCGTGGGCGCATCGAACGCGATCGATCCGGCAGGCAAGGCCGCATGGCTGGAGGCCTGCGCGGCGAGAAAACGCGAATGGCACGCTTTCAAGCGTGAGCGCTTCGAAGCGGCCCCGATGCACGATGAGGTGTGGGGCAGGGCGGTGCTGAGCCAACCTGCCGCAATCAAGATCGCCGCCGATTTCGCCAAATCCATCGGCGCGGCGAAATATTTCGATGCCGGCGATGTGCAGGCCAACGGCTTCCAGATCGTCGAGGACGACCGCACGGGTGACAGCTACACGGAGACCGGCGCCTCCTATATGGGCTTTGCCTGTTCCGCGCTACTTGCGAGTTCTGTCGCCGACAAGCCGCGCTACGCCATGGCCTTCACCGGCGACGGCTCCTTCATGATGAACCCGCAAATCCTGATCGACGGCGTCGAGCACGGCGTGCGCGGTATGATCGTGCTGTTCGACAACCGCCGCATGGCCGCGATCACCGGCCTGCAGAAGGCACAATATGGGGCCGAATTCCGCACGAACGATCGCGTCGCCGTCGATTATGTGCAGCTTGCTTCGGCGGTGAGCGGCGTGAAGGCGATCTGGGGTGGCGCCACTGCGGATGAATTCCGGAAAGCGCTGGATGTCGCGCGTGCGCATGACGGCCTGTCCCTGGTGCATGTGCCGGTCTATTCGGGAGACGATCCGCTCGGCGGCATGGGTGCATATGGCTCCTGGAATGTGGGCAACTGGGTCGAGGATGTGCAATCCCGCTATCTCAGGCAGAACATTTAGACGAGGCGATAAGTCCGGCCATCGCCACCTTTCTTCACTAGAGATAACCTGCGAGCCGGAGTCGGCGTGATGGGCGAGGCGGCACGGAGAATAATCTACGCGCCGCCTTTGCCGTAGAGCATTTTCCAGCAAAGTGGATGCCGGTTTGCGCCCTCGAAAATGCGACCAAGCAAAGAGATAGAGCCCCGTTCCGATTCAATCGGAACGGGGCTCTAGCCTATTTGGATTTCTTCATGCCCAGCTTGTCCATCAGCGCGGCGACCTTCTTGTCGTCTTCGGCGATGAGCTCTTCGAACTTCTTGGCCGGAAGGAAGGCCGGGCGGAAGCCAGAGGTTTTTCCGGCCGC
Source organism: uncultured Alphaproteobacteria bacterium (assembly GCA_963842775.1). Classification (GTDB taxonomy): domain Bacteria; phylum Pseudomonadota; class Alphaproteobacteria; order Rhizobiales; family Rhodomicrobiaceae; genus R-RK-3. Next base: position 250,630 of record CAWJHQ010000011.1, read on the forward strand.
GGCAAATTCCGGCGAGGCGACGGTTTCACTGATCGCCTTTTCCAGCTTGGCGACCACATCGGCGGGCACGCCCTTCGGGGCGGAAATGCCGCGCCAAAGCTCAAGCTGCACGTCGTAGCCCTGTTCCTTCGCGGTCGGCACGTCTGGGAATACCGGGTCGCGTTCCGCGCCGAGCGCTGCGAGAATGCGCAGCGTTCCCGCCTTGACGTGCGAGACGAAGGCCGCCGGTAATTGCACCGCGCCCTCGATGCGTCCGCCAAGCAGGTTTACCGTCGCCTCGGCGGCGTTGAACGGCACGTCGATGGTCTTCGCACCCGCATTGGCGAATGTCGCTACCGCCGAGAAATGCGTGTGGCTGCCCGCGCCGGAATTGCCGATACGCACTTTTTCGGGATTGGCCTTGGCATATTCAATGAACTCGCCAAGCGTCTTCCAGGGCGCGTCGGCCTTCACGGCGACCACGGGTGTTTCGACGCTGACCCGCGCGATATGGGTGAAGTTGGTGTGGTCGAACGGAAGCTGGCCGCTATGATAGGTGGTCGAGATCTGGTTCGACGTCCAGGCGAGTGCGTAGCCGTCAGGCTTTTGCTGCGACAGATGCACGAGGCTGACCGCGCCGCCGCCGCCCGTCCGGTTCACCACGGGCACGGCAACGCCGAGCCGCTTGGCGATACCTTCGGACAGCTGGCGCGCCGTTACGTCCGCAGCACTGCCCGCGCCAAAACTTACCGAAAGCTCGATCGGGCTCTTGGGAAAGTCCTGCGCGTTGACCGGCAGGGCCGCGAGCCCCGCCGTTATGGCCGTGGCAAGGCCAAGAAATGCAGACAATTTGGTTCTCATCGAATAATCCCCTCATAGACACATTTGCGCTGCCAGCTATCGCTAAGTGCCGGCGCGGCTCATTCGGCCGCCTGACAGGCGGCCCCATCCAAGTCTCGGCTCTGCTGCAATCTCGACGCTGTGCTCCATACGTGTCACCAAAAGGCCGCCAGCGGATCGCAGAAGGTCAAGTGGCAGGTGTCAAACGTGATGGAGGCTTGCATTCGCTTCGTGGCGCCCACGCCTTCGCAGCGAATGCCGTCTAAATAGCGGTTGGTATGCACGATACCAGCGATATCGACCGAAACGGGCTTCATTTGGGCCGATGTGCGGGTGCGGATTGTGCGTCGTTGGCGTCAGCCGCTTCAATGAGCACCACTAAGTCGTACACTGACGCGATTCCGCCGTCGCTGCAGCGTCTCAGCGCGCACAACCTTTCGACGGCGCATAGGCACTCTGACTGCCACGCATAACGAACTCTTCACCCAGCCAAATCCTTAGATATCGCGCTCAAAGCCTGAGCGAAAAAGCAAAATCCGCGCGCGTCAAAATGTCAATATTGATTTAAGGGATTACAATTATCCCACCTTGCCACATTTTTGATCGCGGCTGTGGCCGTTTGATCGCGTAGGCGCTCTTATGGCGAAAGAAAGGAAGGATTACACGGCTTTGTTGCAAAACGTATTTTTGCCGGGAGAATTAATCGGCCGCCGCTATAAAAACAGCGTATGAATTTCAACTGCTTATCACATAAGCAAATTCACGCGATCAGCGGTAGTGAGCCGTTCGATAGTCTCCGATTGATTTGTTTCCATAACATTTCCGCCTCCTTCTATTGAATTTATGAGCATCCAATTATTTTGGCGTTCCGATCGTGATCTGCATTATGTATCTTATCTTCACGTTGCTCATTCACAGATCAGCTCACCTCGCCACACGCTCTTGACAGGATGCACACTCTAAGCACTTGTAAGGCGTCCCCCTTCGGCGGCCTTGGATGCTTTGGAGCCTTATTGATGCGTATGCCTCATCTCATGGCGGCAATCTCGTTGCCCCTTCTACTGCTACCTTTCTCAAGCCAGGCGCAGACCGTTCGTCCAGAGGGCGAGACGCAGGCGATCGTCGTCGCGCAGAACGCGGGCAGGCCTTCCGCCGTTACCGAGGGTGAGTCGGAGAACGTATCCCGCGTCAATGCTTGGACTGTTGGCGTCGTCGGGGGGCTGCTGGAAGGAAGCTTCCTTCGGTTCGCGGCGGAGCTGGGCAAGGCGCTTGACGACGGAGAGAATCTGCGCGTTCTGCCGATCGTCTCCTATGGCGCCGTGGAGAATGTGAACGATCTGCTCTATCTAAGGGGCGTCGATATCGCCATCACCAATGCGGACGTGTTTTCCGAATTCAGGAAGACGAAAAAGCCTTCCAATATCGAGAAGCGCATCAACTATATCTCCTCGATGTACGTCAGCGAAGTGCATGTGTTTGCCCGCCCGGAAATCAAAACCTTGCAGGATCTGGAGGGTAAGACCGTCAGTCTGGGCAAGAAAGGCGCAGGACAAACGATCACCGGGCCGATCATCTTCGAGCGCTTGGGGATCAAGGTCAATTTCACCTTCACTGAAGCGGAAGCTTCGCTGGACAAGATGAAGACAGGGGAAATCGCGGCCATCGTCCAGAACGGCGGTAAGCCTAACCCCCTCTTCGCCAAGTTGAAGCCCGAACCCGGCTATCACTTCCTTTCAGTGCCGTACGACGAAAAATTCTTCGACTATTACGTCCCGTCGACCTTCAACAAGGATGACTATCCCGGCATCGTCGGCCCAGGCGAGACGATTGAGACCCTGGGCGTTCCTGCAGTGCTCGCGGTCTATAATTGGCAAAGGGGCTCGGATCGGTTCCGCAAGGTCGAGCGCTTCGTGCAGTATTATTTCGAGCGCTTCGAAACGTTGCGCAAGCCGCCCTATCACCCCAAATGGAAGGAAATCAATCTGGCTGCCAAGGTGCCGGGCTGGTCGCGCTATTTCGTGGCCGAGGAGATGCTGAGCAAGAGCGCCTCGAAGGCGCAGCAGACCGAGGCTACCGGCGGCATCGGCGCACCTACTTCCGCCCTCGGCGTGGCGGATGGGCGCGATGGTTCCAGGCAAGGGGTTGAGCAGGAAAAGGTCTTTCAGGAATTCCTGGAATGGAAAAAGAAGTACGGGAGGTGATCGCTGAGCGTCGGCTTTACGCTTTGTAGTGTGATGGGACCATTTCGGCGTTCGTGGTCGTGGCGAGAGGGAAGTTTATGACGCTCTCAAAGAGCAGCAAGGCGCGATTGCAGGCGCTGGTGCTGTCTTTTGCGACCGCGCTCACTGTCGGCATATCGATCATTGGCGGCGACGATGCGCTCGCGCAGAGCCAAAGGCCGGCGCTCGTGATCGATGCGCCATCGATCTTCGAGTTCGAGACCGATAAGATCTCGCCGATGTCTATCGTGATCCAGCCGGAGAAGGCCGCGCCGCAGCGGGCGATGCTGCTCATCCGCGGTCTTCCCAGCACGGTGGCCCTCACCGAGGGGCGGTTATTCCCATCCGGGGTCTGGAGCGTGAAACTCTCCGACCTGCCCAACCTCAGGGTCGTAGCGCCGTCCTCTGTGGAAACGAGCAACATCACTTTCGCGCTGGTCACCTTGGAAGGTTCTATTCTCGCCGAAAAAAGCGCGATCCTAAGTATCGCGACGCCCTCCGCCAATGATACGCTCACCATCGCGCGCGGCGCGGCGCCCAGTGCCCCGCCCCCGAGCGCCGAGCCGGCCCCAAAGCCCGTAAGCACACCGCGCGCCAATAGTGGCGCGGAATCCGTAGCTGCCCTTCCGGTCAATACGCCTCCGGCCCCGGCCGCTACAGGCTCACTCGTGACGCCAAAAACGCTCACCTTCGAGGAGACCGAAAAAGTTCAGGTCTTCATGCAAAAGGGCGAGGAGTATATGCTTTCGGGGAATATCAACCTGGCGCGCCTCTTTTACAAGCGCTCGGCAGATGCCGGCTGGGCGCCGGGTGCGCTGGCCCTTGCCGAAACCTATGACGCCGAGGAACTGGCTCGCATGGAGGTCGTCGGTGGCATCCAGCCAGATCCTGCACTCGCTAAAAAATGGTATGAGGTCGCGCGCGACCTTGGCTCCGCGACCGCGCAGCAGAAGCTTCAACGTCTGGGCCAGCGCTGAGCTTTAGAGCATTTTCCAGTAAAGTTGGACACCGGTTTGCGTCGCGAAAATGCGACCAAACAAAGAGATAGAGCCCCGTTCCGATTTAATCGGAACGGAAAAGGCTCTAGCGTCGCACGGGGCTTGGATGTCGGGCTTGGTCGCCCTCGGAGGTCGCGTGTGGTAAAGGCGCGTAGCGCATCCCTTCAAGTCTAAAGACGCGTCTGACAGGTGTTCGCGAAGCGACCGCGAGAATACCGCCTCGACGGTGTTCGGTCAGAATGCGAACGCCTGCTATTGCCGATAATAGCGGCGTAAGGTCCCCACAACGGAATAAGCCTCACCCCATCCACGCGAACGGAATCCATCGTTGCCCTATTGGATTTCGTTCAATGGCTGATTGCGCGAATGGGCCGACGCGCTCCGTTACATCATTTGAACCGAAATGGATCCATCGGCGTCATATTGACGACATAGGCGGTGCGATTGGGAACCTGCGGGAGTTGCTCCACGTTCAACCGAACCGTCTTTAATATTGGCGGGCTTGAAGTTAGCCGAGTAGGCTTCGTCGTTTCAGCCGACGACAAAGGCTATTGCATACGATGTATAGTCGCGCGCATACATCATATGACGCTGTGATCGGCAATGCACGGTATCGGCGCGTCACTGTTGTCACTTGCGAAAGTTATGAGATTGGTATAGTTACCGTAACTTGAGGGCGTTCTAGAAAATTTGTCAATGCGGGCGATCGAAGACTTGAATTACTTATAGTTGTAAGATCGTTAATTCGAGATGATTGGTTGTGGTTCAGCTCTTGGCTATGTCAAGGGTACCGGTAGCTGATTCACTTTAGGATGTGGCTGTTAATAGCTGGTTCGCGTGCGGAGTCGTATCCAGTATTAGGTAACGAGTAGTTGCGTAACGTTGCAGGCATACCATGTCAAATATAGTAAATAGAGTTTTGTTGCTTTGTGCGGACATTGCTTTACTTGTAATAGCGACAATTTTTGCCTTGGCTCTGCGCGAAAATCTCTCGTTGGACACGCAAAGAGTCCTAAGTGTTCTCCCTTATCTTCTCACCTCGCTGGCCGTCGCGATACCGATTCACCTCGTGCTGGGGCTCGATCGCGCGCTGTGGCGATACAGCACAATGCCTGATTACCTGCGCGTTGCGGTTGCGATCGGCCTCACGGTGCTCATTGCGACGGTGATCACATTCACGCTCAACCGCATGGAGAATGTATCCCGTTCAATCCCGATCCTCCAAAGCCTGTTGGCGGTCTGTCTGTTCATCGGTGCACGGATTGGCGTGAGATTGTGGCATGTTCCAGCGCCTAATGCAGAGCATATTTGGGCCCCTCCGCAAAGCGAGGCAGATAGCGATCAGCACACCGTTCTCATTGTGGGTTTGACGACCCTTACCGTGCTCTATCTCAGGTCCATCGATGAACTTGCGAAAGATCGGATCCGCGTCGCCGGCATCCTCGCTCACGCCGAACGCCACGCCGGCAGGTTCGTTCGGCATCATCAGATTTTCGGGACTGAGGAAGACCTTTCAGGTCTGATCCGAAGATTGGCGGTCCACGGCGTTTTCATCGACCGGGTCGTCGTGACTCTGCCTTTCAATGCGCTGTCCTGGAGATTGCAAGACCAACTGCGTCAGTTTTCCAAGAATTCGGCCATCTCCGTTGAATATTTGGACGAAAGACTCGGCCTGAATCCCGAATTGAGAGGCGAGTCGCCGTCCAGGCCGCCGCGCCCTCCTGCCTTCATCAAGGACGGACAGGCCTCGGCTTTCGACATCGAGGCGCTCAGGGTGAGCACCCAGAGGCACTTCTGGAGGACGAAGCGAGCAATCGACTCCATCCTGGCGGGTATCCTTCTGCTGCTTGTGGCTCCGCTCGTCGTCGTTGTGGCCCCCTTGATCGCATTGACAATCGGCCTGCCGATCATGTTCTGGCAGGACCGGCCGGGGTTGGGCGGAAAACCGTTCAAACTCTATAAATTCCGTACTATGCGGCCTGCCTATGATTTTCGCGACAATCTGATCCCGGATGACAAGCGCGTCAATGTCGTGGGGCGGTTTCTGCGAGCGGTCAGGCTTGATGAACTTCCCCAGCTCTGGAACATCCTGATCGGCGAAATGTCATTCGTCGGCCCCCGTCCCCTGCTTCGCGTCGATCAGCCGGCGGCCTTCGCCGCACGTCTTCTGGTCCGTCCAGGGCTGACGGGTTGGGCGCAAGTCATGGGCGGGCGTCAAGTCTCAGCAGTGGACAAAGCGGCGCTCGACGTGTGGTACGTGCGAAACGCCAATTTCAAGCTCGATATCGAAATCTTTGCCCGAACCTTGCCGATGGTTCTTTTCGGCGAGCGCAGGAGCCGCAAGGCGATTGAGCATGCTTGGGGCGACCTTAGGCGAATTGGCCTCTGCGCGCCCCTGAGCATCGCGTCGTCATCCGAACAGAACGATACGGCGACCTCTGCCAATATCAGGGCTGAGGAGACGAGGCCGGTCTTGAAACAAGATAAAGGGCAGCACGGCTTCGCCCGTTAGCGGCGCGCACCGCCCTCAAGATGATACGCAAGCGCTATTCGCTGACCTTCAGAGCGCGCTTGTGAGCATGGAACCTCCAGCCGGGGACTGTATGTCACCCGAAGTGCGGTAGCCTGCAAACTATCCGGTGAAAGATGCCTATCCGGCCGCCGAGCGAACCTCGGCGGCGCACAGCCGACCAACGCGATCGGCTGCCGTCCGTATCGCCTCTCCTGGCAAGCATGCGCCAATCACCAACGAAACAGACTCCCACAAATGCCGAATAAGAATCTGGCGAGGGCTAGGTCATGAACCAACGCACGTCCCCCCGACCTGGCGCGCGTGATCGTCGCCCCTGATCTCCCAATCTGCGAGGCGATGGCGCAGCTCGATGCCGCCGGAACCGGCGCTCTGCTGCTTTGCGAGGCTGACGGAAAGCTCGTCGGCTCAATGACCGACGGCGACATCCGGCGCGCGATTTTACGAGGTGATCCGCTAACCGGACCCTGCTCAACGATCGCCAGCCTCAAACCGCATACGATCGAGGAACCTTACACGCGCGCTGCTGCCTTGCAGTATATGGTCGCGGTCGACATCAATCATTTGCCCGTTGTCGATGGAGCGGGCCGTGTGCAAGCCTTTCTCATGCGGCGCGATCTGGCGCCGGAAGAAGGGCTCGGGATCTCGGCAGTCGTCATGGCGGGAGGGTTCGGGATGCGGCTTCGTCCGCTGACGCAGACCGTGCCGAAGCCTATGCTGCCGATCGGCAATTCCCCCTTGCTCGAACGCACGATTCTGCAGCTCCGCAATGGGGGCATCCATGACATCAACCTGACGACATATTACCTCCCGGATACGATCATCGACCATTTCGGCGATGGTCGGAAGTTCGGTGTCCAGATCAGCTATCATCAGGAGACTCACCCGCGCGGCACGGCGGGAGGTCTACGGGGGCTGAAGCCGGCATCCGACACATTGCTGGTCATGAACGGCGATATTCTGACCAGCGTTCCTTTCCAGGCCCTCGTCGCGTTCCACCGCTTCCACCATGCGGATATGACGATCGGCGTGCGCAGCTACGACATTGATGTGCCCTATGGGGTGGTCGAATGCGACGGCATCGACGTGGTGGGCTTGCGCGAAAAACCCAAGCTCAATTTCTTCATCAACGCCGGAACCTATCTTCTCAATACAAAAATGCTGGAATTCATTCCCGAAGGACAACGATTTGACATGACTGATCTTATCCAGGTGCTTCTTCAAGGCGGACTTAAGCTCGTAACATTTCCGATACGCGAATATTGGCTCGATATAGGCTGCCCGGAAGATTACGACAAAGCGCAGGAAGATGCCCGCACGGGAAGGATCTAGGATGAAAGTTCTGATCACCGGAGGCGCGGGGTATATCGGCTCGGTCCTGGCGCCCGTTCTGCTCGCCGCAGGTCACGGCGTTCGCGTCATGGACCGATTGGATCACGGTGGTGAGTTGCTGCTCTCCATATGGACGCATCCCGCATTTGAGTTCAGGCGCGCGGACATTCGCGACAGCAACGCAATCGCCGAGGCAGTGCGCGGGATCGATGCCGTGGTCCATCTTGCGGCCATCGTTGGCGATCCGGCCGCCGCACGTGATCCGAAAGCGGCGCGCGCGATCAATCTTACCGCCTCTGAAGAGCTGATCGAGGCCAGCAGGCAAGCCGGGGTAGGGCGCTTCATATTCGCCTCTACCTGCAGCAACTATGGGCGAATGGAGAGTGATGACGGGTACGTTGATGAAAACTCCGAACTCCGTCCGGTATCGCTCTACGCCGAGACCAAAGTTGCGATCGAGCGCACGCTTCTTGACTCGAATGGCTTGAAGGACTGGCATCCCACACCGCTTCGGTTTGCAACCGTGTTCGGGGTCTCGCCGCGCATGCGGTTCGATCTCACCGTAAACGAGTTCACCATGGAGATGCTGACGAAGAAGCACCTCGTCGTCTTCGGCGAGCAATTCTGGCGGCCATATTTGCATGTTCACGATGCGGCGCGGGCCATCCGGCTCGTCCTCGAGTTGGATCCCGAACTGGTCAGCGGTCAGGTCTTCAATGTTGGCTCGACCGAACAGAACTATCAGAAACAGACATTGGTAGAACTCATCAAACCCTATGCTCCCGATGCCGAGATCGAGTTCGTGCGCAAGCAGGAGGACCCGCGCGACTATCGCGTGTCGTTTGAGCGCATTCGCGAGCGGCTCGGTTTTGCGATCACGCGAACCGTTCCGGAGGGCATCGATGAGATCGCGCAGTTGGTGAGCGGTGGGATTATCCGCGACTTTTCGGATGGGAAATACCGCAATTGAACATGATTGAGAAACCGACAGCGCGTCTGGAACGATCGAAGCCGTTCATTCCGTTGTCAGTCCCGCACATCGTGGGCAATGAATGGGCCTATGTGAAGGACTGCCTGGACACAGGTTGGGTTTCGTCCGCGGGCTCATATGTTGATCGTTTCGAGCGCGATATTGCCGCGCGTGTCGGGCGAAGGTTCGGTGTTGCGGCAGTCAACGGCACTTCGGCGCTGCATACGGCATTGCTGGTGGCCGGAGTGGCGGAGAATGACGATGTGCTGGTTTCGGCGCTGACATTCGTCGCTCCCGTCAATGCCATCCGGTACGTGGGTGCGTGGCCGGTGTTTATCGATGCGGAGGCGCCTCATTGCCAAATGGATGCCGCGGCCGTGTCGGGTTTCCTGGAAACGCAATGTGAGCTCCGCGAAGGGAAACTCGTCAATGTCCGTACCGGGCGCCGTGTGTCCGCGATCATCCCCGTCCATGTCCTCGGACATGCCGCCGATATGGATGCGATCGGCGCGATCGCGCGCCGTTACGGTCTGACGGTTATCGAGGATGCAAGCGAGGCGCTCGGTACGCTTTACAAGGGTGAGCCGGTCGGCGGGCGGGGTGACATTGCGTGCTTCAGCTTCAACGGCAACAAGATCATAACATGCGGCGGCGGTGGAATGCTGGTCACCGACAATGAGGATTGGGCAAAGAAGGCCAAATATCTCACGACCCAGGCAAAGGATGATCCCGTCGAATATCATCACAGCGCGATCGGTTATAATTATCGCCTGACCAATGTCGCCGCGGCAATCGGCTGCGCCCAGCTTGAGCAGCTTGACCCGTATGTCGCCGACAAGCGAAGGATTGCCGCCAACTACCGCCAGGGATTGCGCGACGTGCCCGGCATCACCCCCATGTGTGAGCCGGATTGGTGCACGAGCACCTTTTGGATGTACACCATTCGCGTCGATCACGAAGCATTCGGTTTGAGCGCGCGTCAGCTGCTCAAGTCCCTTGAGAGCGAGCGAATTCAGACGCGTCCGCTGTGGCAACCGATGCATCGCACAGATGCGCACCGGCCTACGCCGGCCATTACGCTTGAAGTTGCAGAAGGGTTAGCGGAGTGCAGCCTTTCGTTGCCGTGTTCCGTTGGACTCAGCGAGGCTGACCAGTGGCGCGTTATTGAAGCGATAAGAACGGCGGGCGGTAGGATGCGCAAATCATGAACCGCGGCAAAGACAGCGTGCGTTCTACCGTTGCGATCATACCGGCTCGCGGCGGCTCGAAGCGGCTTGCGGGCAAAAACATCATCGAGATCGGCGGCCGGCCCATGGTCGCATGGACGATCGATGCGGCGATTGCGTCGGGAGAGTTCGACCGCGTCATCGTCAGCACCGATGATCCGGCCATCTGCGGAAATCGCACGCCAATGGGGAGCGGAGGTCCCGTTCCTGCGCGATCGCGCGGCGGATGATTATGTTCCGGTCAGCGACGCCACCATCGCCGCCCTCGATCAGCTCGAACATTACGACGGCACCCGCCCCCACACCGTCGTGCAGCTGATGCCGAACTGCCCGATGCGCGGGGCCGAGCGAAATCACCAGCGCGCTCGAGAGGTTCCGCGAGCAGGATGTCGACGCCCTCATCAGCTGCTTCCGCCTTGGCTGGATGAATCCATGGTGGGCCGTCACGCTCGATCAGGGGGGATGCCCGAAGCCGGTCTTTCCCGAGGCGCTGGCAAAACGCTCGCAGGATTTGCCAAGCCTTTACTGCCCGAGCGGCGCCATATGGATCGCCAAGGCCGAGGCACTGCGCCGCGCGGGAACGTTCTATGCGCCGGGGCACACATTCTTTCCGATCCCATGGCAATCGGCCGTCGACATCGACGATTGCGATGACCTCGAATTTGCCGAGGTGGTCTGGTCGCTGCGACATCGCGAGAAACAGCTTGCAGTCTGATCCGCCCGACATGCATCCGCTGATGCTTCCCGCCGAGCCGATGCATCGATGGGCGACGGATCTGTTCCCGATTCACCGGAGCCTGACGGGGGAGGGCGTCCGGCAGACCCTCGCCTATCTCCAGGACCTTTTGCCCGGCCTGCGGGTCGAGAGCGTCGCCTCGGGCACACGCGCATTCGACTGGACCGTCCCGGACGAATGGACCGTCCGCGCCGCATCGATCACGCATGAAAGCGGTGAGCGCGTGGCCGATATCGCCGATCACACGCTGCATCTGATGGGTTATTCGGTGCCGGTGGATGCGACGCTTCCGCTGGACGCGCTTCAAGAGCATCTGCATTCGCTGCCCGAGCAGCCCGATGCGATCCCTTACGTCACCTCGTATTACGAACGTCGCTGGGGCTTCTGCATGGCGCACCGGAAACGGGTCCAGCTCAAGCCGGGGCTCTACCGCGTGCGGATCGACACGGATTTGTCGCCCGGCGTGATGAACTACGGCGAGTTGATCCTGCCCGGCTCGGATACGAGCGAGATACTGCTATCGACCTATATCTGCCACCCATCGATGGCCAACAACGAGTTGTCCGGCCCGGTCGTAACGGCCGCTTTGGCCCGGTGGCTGGCCCGGCTTCCCGCGCGCCGCTATCACATACAGGATCGTCTTCGTGCCGGAGACGATCGGCTCGCTTGTCTATTTGTCACGCCATCTGAAGGCGATGCGGAGGAACATGATCGCGGGCTTCGTCGTCACCTGCGTCGGGGATGAGCGGACCTATTCGCTGATGCCGTCGCGTCAGGGCGATACGCTGGCCGACCGCGCCGCCCGTGCCGCGCTCAAGGGCTTCGCCGAGCCGTACACGGAATATTCGTTCCTCGAACGCGGCAGCGACGAGCGGCAATATTGCTCGCCCCGCGCCGACCTGCCGGTCGCCTCCATCATGCGGTCGAAATACGGGACCTTCCCGGAATATCACACCTCGCTCGACGATCTTTCCTTCGTGACGCAACAGGGTCTGGAGGGCGCTTTGCGCGTCTATCAGCGCTGCCTTTGGACGCTGGAGCACAACGAGACTTACCGCGCGACCTGCGTGGGCGAGCCGCAACTCGTCCGGCACGGTCTTATGTCCGGGGCCAGCCACAAGGGGACCGCGATCGAGCCGCGACGGCTGCTCGATATCCTGGCCTATGCGGATGGAACCCGCGATCTCATCGCGATCGCGGAGACGATCGGCATCGACGTCGTGGAGTGTGCCAACCTTGCCCAGATGCTGCTTGAACGCGGACTTTTAGAGATCGCCGGGAGCGGCACGAAAGGCGGTTCGGGGAGCGCGACAGTGCCATGCTAGATCCTGCGCGGAAGGCCATGCGACGCATTCACATCATCGAGACCGGCTTGCAGGCCACTCCGCCTGACGACGCGGTCGGTCTCATGTTCGAATGCGCGCCCGATGCATCGTTCGGCGTCCAATCCCCCCGCAGCTTCGGCCTCACCGAATTGCTGGGCGATTTCGATGATCTCAAGGATCATGCCAACGCTTTGGCGAGCATGCTGCTCGAAGCCGAGCCGAAGTTGCGCGGTATCCAGCAGCTCGGGATTTTCCGCGAACGCGTCATCGCCGAAATTCAGACAGCACTCGCCACCCAGCATCTTGAGCGAAAGCTGCGAGACGAAGAGATAATCGAGGTCTGTTTTGCAGCTGGTTCACAGCTTGCGGCTGGATTCGAAAGCCTCCAGCAACGGCTTCCGCCGGAACAGCAGCTATCGGTAAGCGCCGCCACAAGGTCAGGGCGCTATCAGACATTGCTGAACGGCATGCGGCGTCTGCAGGGAGCGGGCTTTTCGGCCGGGGCCTTGGCAGACGAATTTTTCACCGTCATCAACAGGCTCGATCCATACCGGCGGTGGAGGCCATCAGCTTCGCGCCGCACCATGTGGGCGCCGGATGAGATCTGGTTCTATACCACGGCTTACACTTTCACTGCCGCCGGGCTGCTTTACGAACCCTACTTTCCGGCTCCGTTTCGCTTCCTGGTTGAAAACCGCAGAACGGGTGGCCGTGCTCTGGCCGCGCAATCCCGCCCCTTCGTCGATCTCTACGAATTCGCCCGCGCTTCGATGGCGCCGCGAAACGACGAAGTGAGCGCGGCAAGGCGCGCTATCGAAACCCACATCCGATCGGTGCCGTTGCGCGGTCAGGACGCGCTGGCAAGGGATCTGTTCTTGCGGAGCCCCTTCATGGCGCAATTCTGGGCGCGTCATCTGCCCGAAGGGTTGTTTGCCACCTCGCTGTTCGAGGAATGGGTCGAGCGCACTCGGCCGAAGGCGCTGGTCACCGGGAATTACGTCTTCGAGGGCTACGCCATGCAGGCCGCCCAACGGCATGGCATTCCGTCAATTACGCTCCAGCACGGCCTGTTCATCGACTATTGCCAGTACATAATTCCGGCTGCCGACGCCTTTATCGTAAGAGGACAGTTCTGGAAGGATTTCCTTCCTCGCGACGCCGCTGCGAAGGCTCTGGTACTCAACCCTCCCGAGGACCAAAAGTGTGGTGAGCTTCACGCCCCCTTCGCGGCGGACGGCACTCATCTTCCTCACCGCCCCCTATATTCTGCCGTTCTGGAACGAAGCCGAGATCGATGAAATCCTCGGTGTGGTGCTGAAAGCTGCGGAGAATGCCGGTCTGGAGTTGATTGTACGAGTCCATCCGATGGATTCGGTCGCCGCCTATGAGCAGCGGATCCGCCGTCTCCGGCCCGATCCGCGGATCAAGATCTCGTTCAGCCAGGGGCCGGGACTGGACGCGGTGCTGGCTCGCTCCCGCCTCGCCGTCACTTACTTTTCGACGATCTTCCAGGATTGTCTCCGGCACCAGGTGCCGATCGTCAGCCTCGGCTGGCATGATTTCGCGCCGAAAAAGCTCATGGAAAAGCATCGCATATTTCATTTCGCGAACAGTATTCGAGAGCTTGAAAGCCTCATTGCGGCAGGCGTCTCGGGAGAGCTGCCCAGCGGGAGCAGCATCGAGCCGTTCCTCGCATCCAGCCATCCCGACGATATCCGCGACGCTATTCTTGGGGCGCTCAACGCGTCTCGATCAACACCACAACTGCAAGCAACATCATGAACGCACAAGCACAGCGACGCATTATCGTCCCCCGGCTGATGGACGAAGGGAACCTCAACGCCCAGGTTCTCAATGCGAAGGCCATGCTGTCTCGCTTTCAAAATCCTCGCGGCCGCTGGTTCGCGCCATATTATGATAATCCCGTCCCTGCGGCCCGGGCCAATCCGCGCGTGCGGCTCATCCGTCTACTGCGCCGGCATTTATGGCCCTTCCACATGGTTGGGCACTATTTGCGACCCGCCGATGCTATCTTTTACGCGAACAAGGAATGGATGGACGATTGGGGACTTCGGCTTCGCGCGCTTACCGGCCGCAAGGTGCCCCTGATCGTGACGCTGGAAGGTATTGTCGGCGACGAAGCGCGCGAGCGCATGCTCAGTGACTATGTAGGGCACCCCGTCCACTGTTTCAGGTGCGATCCCAAAGTCCTGGTGACGACCGATCAGGTCTATCATCAGGCGGACCACGTGATCGCCATCAGCCCTTTCCTGCAGCGCATCGGGCGCAAACTCTACGGCGACAAGGTTTCCGCGCTTCCGCTCGGCGTCGAGAAGGACTTCACTCCGCCTGAAAGCCGCGCCGCTAAGGCCAGACCGGTCATTCTCGGGGCCGGCAGCGTCAACGCACGCAAGCGAGTGACCGCCCTGATTGAGCTTGCCGTCCTTTATCCGCAGGCGGATTTCAAATGGTTCGGCGATGGACCCGATCTCCCGGCGTTACGCGCGCTGGTGACCAATAGAGGCATCAGGAATTTCGAGCTTGCGGGTTCACGGCCCCCCGCTGAGCTAGCCGACGCTTTTCGTGAAGCCGATATCTTCGTGCAGACATCCTGGGCCGAAGGCGTGCCCAAGGTCGTGCAGGAGGCCGCCGCGTGCGGGTTGCCAATCGTGCTGTTCGGCTTCTACGAGGCGCCCTCGGTTAAACATGAGATCAATGGCTATGTGGCCTGGAGCGACGATAAGCTGGTCCGTTACGTCGGAGCGCTGATCGATGATCCGGTGCGCCGCGAGCGGATGGGTGCCGAGAGTGCCCGGCTCGCGCGAGGCTGGACGTGGGACGTCGTGGCGCCCGAATGGGAAGCCCGGATTCTCGATATTGTGGATCAGTATGCCTCCGCGCGGTAACGCAATCGCGGCAATCCCGCCCCTGCGCTCGCAAGCCGTCACCATGCACCCAGTGAAACAGCGAAGCCCCGCGTGATCCCGAGCCAAGACAAGATAGCCAATGTCCTCGGCGGGCAGACCGTGTTTGTGTTCTTCGGCTACATCTTCACATTCGCCGTCGGCTTGCCGCTGCAAATCTACGTCGCCCGCAATTTAGGGCCGACGAATCTCGGTGTCTTCAGCTTGCTTGAGGCCACGTTCGGCGTCGTGTCAGGTTTGCTCGCTTTTGGGCTCGCGCCCACCGTCGTCAAGTTCATTCCCCAGCATCTTTCCCGGGGCGAACACACTTGCATCCGGACACTGGTCTTGCGGGGGGTGGTCATCCTCGTCTGCGCTGGAATTGGCGCGGTCATACTGACGGCAATTGCGCTCCGGCTGGGCGTTCCCGCCTGGATCGGCGCGGATGTACCGACCGTGCTCGTGCTGCTGATGTCGCTGCTGATCCCGCTCGGCTTGTTGAACTTCTTTCTGCAGCAAGGGCTTAGGGGGTTTCTCGATCTGCGCTATGTCGTCCTCGGCGGATCGGTGTTGCAGCTCTCCGTCAAGGCCCTGATTGCCGTCATCCTCATTCATCTCGGTTTCGGACTGCTTGGCTGGGTTTGGGCGACCATCCTTGCGGTGTTCGCTGCGGTCCTCTGGATGGCCAAGGGATTATGGCACAAATGCACCGATCTCCCGCCGGATGCGCCAGGTATCCCGGCGTCGCACGCCTCGGCATGGCGCTCCTTCGCATTGGTGCAGTATACCGGCTCGCTGGTAGGGATCGGCTCTAGCTTCGCGGACAGATTTCTGCTCGGCTGGGCGGCGGGCGCCGCAGTCGTTGGAACCTATGCCGTCGTGCTGCAGCTTCAGAGCATCCCGCGCATGTTGCTGAATATGCTGCTCAGCGTAGCCGCTCCGATGCTGTCCTCGGCAAATGCAGGGGATGACAAGGCCCGGCGGCAACACATCTATCATCTGACGACGGACTGGTCTGTCCGCTGCGCGCTGCCGTTGATGATCTTCGTCATCCTGTTCGCCGATAGCATCCTTCTTCTCTACGGACCGGAGTTTATGGAGCGAGGCCATCTGGCGCTGTTGATTGCCATCGTCACGCAAACCATCAACCTTTTCGTCGGTCCGATTGGAACCGTCCTCACAATGAGCGGTCAGGAGAGGGCCGTGCTCAGATTGTCCGTCTACCAACAGGTCATCGCGCTCTCAACGCTCGTGGTGCTGGTTCCGCCACTCGGTATTCTGGGTGTCGTTCTCAGCCAGGCCTGCGCAACCATTTTCATCAACGTAGCGGAACTGTCGCTCGCCCGTAACCGCATCGGTTCGCAGTGGTGGGATCCGCGTTATCGGTTGTGGCTTTTGCCCTCGCTGATCACGCTCGTGGCGGGGGTCACGCTGCGCAGGCTTATTGGTCAAGACGCCGCCCCGCTGCTGCTTATCGCCAGTCTTGTGTCCCTCGCCTGCCTGTTTCATGTGGTGTCCCTGCTGCAAGGTTTACACGACGATGACCGGGACCTCCTGCAATGGCTTTACGGCCGGTTAGGATGGCATAGGGCATGAGCTTCGAGCACGATGTTCCTGCTGCTGAATGGGATGCAGCGCTCGCCGATCTCGGAGGGCACCCGCTGCAGTCCGCCCTGTGGGGTAATGCACGACGCGCCGAGGAGGGAATTCAATCGCGGTATTGGGCGCACCGTAACGGCGGCGGAAAGATCGTTTGGATGGCCCGCATCGAGGAACGCGCGATGACGCCGGTCCATAAGCTCGGCTGGATTGCGCGGGGCCCAACCTCCCAACCAGGGTGCGAGACCCCGGACGCAGAGTTTCATCGCGAGTTGAAGGCCGCCAACTTTTCCATGGTTGTGACCGATCCTTGGAGGGATGTGAGTGCATGCCCCACCGCCCAGGTAAGCATTCCGGATCACAGGCCACGAACCATCTGGATCGACCTAAAGGTCGGCTCTGACCGGCTGTGGTCTAATCTCAAGGGCAGCCGCAGAACCGGCGTCAAGCGTGCAGCGAAAAGCGGGGTTGTCGTCGAGCAGGCGGTTGACGATCAAACGATCGAAGCATTTCATCGCATGTGCTGGCAGATCAGCACGCTGAAGAACTTCAAGTTCAATGCAGGCGTGTCGTTGATACGGCGGCTCGTGCGCGCCGAACCAAAAGGCATCGTGGCGGCGCATTTGTTCGTCGCCCGGCACGAAGCCAGTTTGTGCGCCGGGGCCCTCATTTTGCGCTGCGGCCGATCGATCCACTACATGTGGGCCGGTACGGATCGGGCTTACGGCAATCTTTGCCCGGGTGAGGCACTGCAATGGGCGATCATGGAATGGGCGATTTCGATTGGCTGCACCCTCTATGATCTTGAGGGCATCGATCAGGTCGCCAATCCCGGTACTTACACATTCAAGAAGTCACTCGGCGGCTCGGAAGTGGTGCTCGCCGGACAGCAGGTGCTGCCGCTGTCGATGGTAGGGCAAGTGTTAGGCACCTTTGTCGAGCGACGCCTTCGAGCCGGTTGAGCGGCCGCGGCGACAAGAGTTCCATAGCAAGCCATGACCGCATCCAATCACACCTCATCCGCACCTGGCCGGAAGCTGCGCGTGCTTGCCGTTCTTGAACCGTCGGGCTGGACCCAGGATCATATTGCAGGCGGCCTCAGGGCGATGGGCCACGAGGTGCTTTCCTTCCATCAGGGCGGGCATGTCGCGAAGTTCTATGGCGGCGACGAACGCAGCCTGCGACGGCGGCGCAATGATGAACTCCTGCAGACCGCGCGCGAACACCTCCGCAATGGCGGTCTCGATCTGATTTTTTGCTACGTCTATGATGATTTTTTGGAGCCTGAAACCGCTCGCGCCTTGTCCCGCTTGAATGTTGCCATGGTCAACTTCAATGTCGACATGGCCAATCAGTGGTATCGGCAAATCCGCACCGCTAAATACTTCACGCGGATGCTGTGCGCTCAGCGGGCCAATATGGAGAATCTGGCTCGTTACGGTGCTCGCGTATTTTACTTCCCTATGGCGAGCAACCCGCGCACCGCCGCCCCAACCGGCCTATGCCCCGAAAATCGCCCCGCATCAATGGATGTGAGCTTTGTCGGAACGCCCACGCCATTCAGAAGCAAAGCGCTCCGGGCGCTGATTGAGTCAGGGATCCAACTCTCGATCTACGGGAAATATTGGCAAGAAAACCGCGTAGCATTACCGGAACGAACCATCGAGAAGACGATCAACGACGCATGGTATTACGGCTTGCCGCGTCTGCGATCGGAGGGGGTTAGCGGCGTTGCCACATTGTTGCGGGAGCGGTTTGGTCCGAGCGGCCGTGACGAACGATCGGCATCGCTCCCCAGAAGCTGCCTTCGCGGATTTGCCGCCGATGCCGACCTCAGCCATATCTTCAGCGCTTCGCGGATCAACCTCGGGTTCACCCGAATGGTTGGTGACGATGAGACCCGCAACGGATTTTGCCAGGTCAAGCTCAGGGACTTCGAAGTGCCGCTGGCTGGTGGCTTCTATCTCGTCGAAAAGGCCCCCGACCACGAGGCGCTATTCGAACTCGGCAAAGAGATCGAAACATGGACCACATTCGGGGAGCTTGTGGAGAAAACGCGCTATTTTCTCGATCATGAAACTGAGCGGCAGGCCATCGCAGCGGCGGGACAGCGCCGCGCACTGAGGGACCACACCTGGCGGGCCCGGTTCGAAACGCTGTTTCGCGAACTCGGTATTCAACATTAGCCCCATGCGGATTCTTTGCGTCACCCCATGGTTCCCGGTCCGGGAAAAAGACACGACAGGAAAGTACATCCTGGATTCTGTGCGGTCGCTTGCGGAGTACGGAGCCGAATTTCATGTCTTGGTTTGTGAGCCTTGGCGACCTGCTGCCTTCGGCAGATTGCATGCCGATTGGCGCGCGAGGTCCGGGTCATATGCAGAGGTTGCGGGAGCGCTGAAAGTCGAGTGCATCAAATATTTATCGGCGCCGAGAAATATGGCGCGGCAGCTTGCGCGCGCATCGTTTTCTCTGCGTGTCGGCAAACGCGTGAAGGAACTGGTCGCCTCATTCCGGCCCGACATCATTCACGGTCATACGGAAATAACGGCGGAGTTGCTGGCGCAAACGGGCGCGATGCGCCGGCTTCCGACCGTTGTCACGCTTCATGGCGTAAACACAGCCCCGGCACTTCAGCGGCCCGCCTATCTGCGCCGGATCGGTCAGGCGCTTTCGAGCACCACCCGCGTCGTGCTGGTCGGCGAACCACTCCGCGCTCCCTTCCGGCACATCTGCGGGCGCGACAATCATTTTCGGATCATTCCCAACGGGTTTACGCCGCCGCAAGAGTTGCCGCCGCCGCGTAGGTTCACGGAAACACCCACTCGATTTATCAGTGTTTCCAATCTGCATGAAGGCAAAGGCATCGACATCAATTTGCGAGCGCTCGCCGAACTGCGGGCAACTCAGCGCAACGACTGGCGCTATACGGTTGTGGGCGCGGGACGCGAACTGACGGCCCTGACCACGCTCGCACACGATCTCGGCTTATCGGACCGCGTTGAATTTGCCGGCGCTTGTCCACCCGATGCCGTCTATGGCCACCTGGCGAATGCGGACATCTTCATATTGCCTTCGTATCGCGAAGCCTTCGGCATTGCATATCTTGAAGCGATGGCATCGGGCTTGCTGACGATTGGCGTAAGTGGGCAAGGGCCGGAGGCCTTTATCATCGACGGCGTCAATGGGCATTTGGTTCCGCCTCGTAACGTGAGCGTACTTAAGGATCTGCTGCTTTCCGCAATTCGAAATCCCGAGCGCTCCGCGGCGTTGGCGCGCGAAGGTCAGCGCACGGCGCTTGGCGAGTTTACCTGGAAGCGCCACGCGAAAAAGCTGCTGAATGTTTTCGAGGAAGCGATACGGTGACCGCTGCGTCAGCCGGACCCTCGGCGCTGATGATTTACTCGGAGCCGACGACCTACATCGTGGATCTCGTATCCGCGGTGCGGGCGATCTGGCCGCACCTTCTCGATGTTCGCTATCTCGGGGCCAACAAGTCGCAGCAATGGGACATACCGCTGACAGCCGGGGACGGACAGATTCTTGGGCCGGGAACTCTCGCTCCGATGCGGGCGGTGACAAAGCTGATCGGCTCCGGAAAATACCGGCTTGTCCATCTGGCGGGATGGGGACCACCGGAGATGCTGGTCGCGCTTGCTCTTGCGCGGCTGCGCGGAATTCCCACCGCGGTCGAACTCGATACGCATGCCGTTCCTCAGCCGCCGCGCCTGAAGCGCGCCGCCAAAGCCATGCTCATGCCTCTCTTGTTTCAACTGCCTAGCCACTTTTTGCCGGGCGGGCAAAATCAGAAGAAATATCTTCAGACCTACGGTGTTGGTGAGCGGCGCATCCGGATCGCGCAAATGACGGTCGATGTTGCGCGTATCTCACGGCATATCGGCGGACGGGGAGCGGACGAGCGCCAGGAAGCGCGGAAGCGGCTCGGCCTTGCCGCCGATGCCTTCGTGTTCATTTATGTCGGCCGCCTGGAGCCGCACAAAGGCGTGCGCGATCTGCTCCAAGCTTTCGAGAACGTCAGCGCCGATCAACCTGTGCAGCTTGCGGTCGTCGGTGATGGAACGCTGAAAGAAACGGTCCTGCAAGCGGAACGCGGCGTGCCGGGTGTACGCGCGCTCGGCCGGCTCGCCGATGATGCGCTGCTCGATGCCTATTTCGCGGCCGACGCGGCGGTGCTCCCGTCGCATTTCGAGCCATGGGGGCTCGTCGTGAACGAAGCCATGGCCGCTGGTCTTCCCGTCATCGTCTCGGATCGGGTCGGCTGCGCGGCCGATCTCATTCACTCGGGAGAGACCGGCCTGATTTTTCCGGCTGGCCATGTTGAAGGGCTGGAAAATGCGATGCTGCGTCTAATGAGTGATCGGCCATTGCGAGAGCGCATGAGCAAAAACGCGCGGCGGCTCATCTCGGGGTGGACACTCGAGAACGAGGCACGGATCATCACTTCGACCTGGGACGCCTTGATAAGCCGATGAATGCCAAAGCTCTTGCTGTCCTGTTTGCTTTGGCCACCGTCGCTCCGGTCGCATCGACAGTTCCGCAATTTCACTACGTGTTCACCGATGCGACCCGATGGGCGTTCCTGTTCGCCTTGTTCATACCCGTGCTTCTGTCAGGGTATATGTTCTCGTGCTTATCGACCCCGTTTGGAATATTGACCGCCGCCCTTGCGGTCTGGTGCCTGCTGACGGCATTCTGGTCGGATGAGCCGTGGCTTACGATCAGCAAATCCTTTGCGATGGGACTGACAGCGCTGACTCTGGCGTCCGCCGGCATGGCGTGGGCGAGGTCGTCGGCACCGAGGCGCTTGTTTACGCCCCTGATAGGGTTCGCGATCGTTGCCATGGCCGTGGTGCTTCTCGGAATTCCGTCAGACAAAGCCTTCGACATCCCCAACGAAGGCATGATGTTGTTCCAGGGCGCCGTTACGGGGTCAAACCTGTTGGGAATCATCCAGGCGATGGCCATCCCCTTCCTGGCCTGGCGGCTTTATGTCGATCGCCGCAACTGGTTCCTGGCATGTTTCTTCGCGATCCTTTTGGCGCTGGCGACTATCTTCTGCGTCATGAGCGGTTCACGCGGCGCCCTGATCGCCATTCTGTTTTCACTCGCTGGTTTTACCCTCGCCTTCGGATTGCTGAGATTTGTGTTGATCCTCATGATCAGCGCGACCGTCTCCACGGCGCTCCTGGTCTTCTTCCCAGCGGCCAACGATGCCGTCCTACGCGTCATCTATAAATCGAGCGAGGCGGAGCAAAGCCTGTTTTATACGCGGCAGACAGCCT
The DNA here is from genome assembly GCA_963842775.1 of uncultured Alphaproteobacteria bacterium. GTDB lineage: Bacteria > Pseudomonadota > Alphaproteobacteria > Rhizobiales > Rhodomicrobiaceae > R-RK-3. The sequence continues at coordinate 272,590 of CAWJHQ010000011.1, forward strand.
GGGAGGAATCCTGGGAGAAGGCTAAGCGCGGCGGCGCGATCGGGGCTGGCTTCGGCGTCTCGATAGACAGCGAGACATTTGACGTCGGCCTCACCGCCGTCGGGTACGGCCGTGAGAAGGGCAATTCTCAGCTTGCCATCGCTGAAGAGCTCGGGACCGTTGGTCTTATCATTTATGGCGCGATGCTTCTGGCTTTGTTCATCCCGCTGGTCCGAGCGATGATGAGCACGTGGGATCCTCGGCGGAGAATTGCTTGCGGGATCGTTCTGGGAGGTTTGGTCGGGATACTGAGCCAATCGCTGTTCGAGGCTTGGTTTGTCGCTCCCGGCGCACCCGAATCCAGCTTTTTCTGGACATTGACCGGATTGGCCTTGGGACTTGCGGAGGGGAGCCGAAGGCAAGCCCATGCAGTGCCCCGGAGGCAACCGATGATACCCCGAATCCGCCAAGCTTCACGATCCTCCGTGTAGCAACGGATTTGCAGACCAGCGAACCCTATGTCCTATCGCCTCGAAATGAAGCGCCGGATTGGCAGGCTGACGAAGCGTCTGGCCTTCCCACAGCCTCGCAGGCTCATTCTCCTCTATCACGCGGTAGGCACATCCGCGTGGGCGATGCAGACTCAGCTGTTCCGTCGGCAGATGGAGTATTTAGCGGGTGCAGCGAATTTGTTGCGCCTTGATGGGCTGGTCAAACCCATCAATGCGGAGCCTCTCCAAATCGCGATTACCTTCGACGATGGCTATGCGTCACTGCATGACATCGTCCGCCCGATAGCGCGCGATCTCGGCATCCGGCCGGCCGTTTTCCTGAATACGGGTTGGATCTCGGATCATGAACGCCGACCCTCGCGGCCTGATCTCGGTCACTATGAGGGTGAGGCATTCATGAGCTGGTGCGACGTTGAAGCTCTCGCGAAAGACGGATGGCAGATTGGATCGCACGGGGTCGAGCATGTCGATCTTACGCGGCAGTCCAACGAGCGCGTGAAAACGGAGCTTGAGCAATCCAAAGGCGCAATCGAAACGCGTCTCTCCCTGCCGTGCGAAGCATTTGCGTACACATGGGGGCGGCATTCCGCAGCCGTGCGAGCCCATGTCCGTCAAGCCGGATATCAAACAGCATTGACCACGATGCATGCACCGCTGGGTGATGCGGACGATCTGTTGCGTTTGCCGCGTATCGACGTCCACTCCGGCTATTCGTTCGAGGACTTCGTGGCGGTCGTGAACGGCGACTGGGATTATTTAGGCTGGATCCAGGCCACCCGCGCATTGGCCAGCTCGATTGCGCACAGATAGCCCGTGTCCGAGCGAATGAAAGTTCTTGTCAATGCGGTCTCGATCAAGGAAGGGGGCTCTCTCGTCGTGCTCGATCGATTGGTCGGTGCGATGTCACGGCTCAATCCAGGCATTGCGTGGCATGTGGTCGTCGATGCCGCGCATACCAATCTGTTCTCCGGCAACGATCGCGTAACTGCTTACTCGTACCCCTGGGTCGGCAGATCCCCGGCCGGATTGGCATATTTCTATGAAATCGTGCTGCCGCGTCTCGCTGCCCGCATTGAGCCCAAGGTGGTGTTCTCGCAGACCAATTATCTGCCGCGCCGCAGATTGCCGCAGCCCACCATGCTGCTTATCCAGCACGCCGGACACTTCTCTCCGGAATTCGCCCGGCTGACGGAGATGGCGGCCGGAAACCAGCTAGGCAAGCTCGCTTGGCGCTACAAGACAAAGTGGGTGCACGCATCTGCACGTGCCGCGTCGCTTGTGACCGTGCAAACCGCGGCGCTGGCAAGCGCTATCACCGAGCAGATCAGGGTGCCGCCGGGCAGAATTCGCGTGATCCCGCACGGTCCCGGTCTCTTGGACGTGGCGACCCGCGCGCGGGGGCCCGCACGCCCGACGCAGTGGCGTATCGGCTATATCACGAAGTTCGGCGTACAGAAGAACTTCCCCATCATGCTGAGGGCTCTTGCGCGCCTGCGAGGATGGGGCCTTCCGGCTAAGCTGGTCCTCACCCTCGGCGGGAAGGCGGGCAGCCCGGAGAGCTTTGACGCTTTGAGGCCGCTTATCAATGAACTCGGCATCGCCGACGCCGTGGAGCATCACGGTGAGCTGAGCTGGGACCGGGTTCGCGACCTGTACGACACACTGGATTTCTTCGTATTTCCATCGTTTTGCGAGTTTTTCGGCTTTCCGATGGTCGAAGCAATGGCGAGAGCATTGCCGATCCTCGTTGCGGATACGCCGGGAAACCGCGAAGTCGCGGGGGCCGGGGTCCAGGCATTCGCCCGGGACGATGACGAGACACTGGCGTCCCAGCTCCGCGCGCTGATGGATGATCCGCAGGCATATGCGAGGCAATCTGCCCGAAGCGTCGAGCAGGCGCGCCGCTATTCCTGGGATGCGGCGGCATCAGCCACGCTTGAAGCTATTCAAGATCTGCAGCCCCAATATGCAGGACGCGGCCGCTTTCCCCAAGCCGCTGAGCGCGCTGTGGCCGTCAAAGGGCATCATCGTCCGCCCTTGGAGCATACATGAAGATATGCATTGTCTCCTCTTGCGGCGGGCATTTGACCGAGATCCGGCGCCTGCGGAAAGTCTATGCGCGCTATGAGCATTTCTATGTGATCAACGATCGCATACTGCTCGCCGATGATATGCAGCGGTAAGACCTACTTCATCACCCATGCCGAGCGTGACCCGCGGGTGCTGAAAAATCTTTGGGAGGCAATCAGCATCCTCCGCCGCGAGCGCCCGGATGTCATCCTGTCGACCGGCGCAGGTCCGGTGGTTCCGTTCGCGATCATCGGGCGGCTTTTCTTCGGTACGCGGATCGTGTTCATCGAAACGATCGCACGCATCTCCAAGCCGTCCATGACCGGGCGGCTGATGTATCGGATCGCCCACGCCTTTTATTATCAATGGCCGGAGCTGCGCCGCTGGTTCCCGAATGCCACCTTTACCGGACCGCTGTGATGCCTACCCTCGTCAGCGTCGGCAATGCCCGCCAGCCATTCATGCGCCTGACCGAGGCGGTGTCCCGTATTGCCGCGAGGCTGCCGGTACCGGTCGTGGTGCAGCACGGGCACACATCGTTCGACTGCCCCGCATGTGAGGGCCGCGCATTCATCGAGATGAACGAGTTTGCCGGGCTCATGGGGCGGTCACGGCTGATTATCCTTCACGCGGGCGCCGGGTCCATTCTGCAGGCGCTCGATGCCGGAAAATATCCGGTGGTGATGCCGCGGCGGCTCGCTCACGGCGAGCATATTGATGACCACCAGCTAGAGCTGGCACAAGCATTCGCGGGGCGTGGCCTCGTCGAATTGGCATTCGAGCCGGCGGATCTCGAACCGGCCGATCGAGCGCGCATTGGCGCGGCAGCGCCAATCGGCGAGAGGATGGGACGACAGGCTGTCGCGCCTGCTTGCCGAGGAACTTGAAAGCCATGCGCGCGACTGCGCCGAGGGTGGCCATAAAATCGTGACCGGGAGTTAGCCGAATGTATGTTCTGGGCCTCAACGCCTATCACGCCGATTCCTCGGCCTGCCTGCTCAAGTCGGGCAAGATCGTTGCCGCCGCCGAAGAGGAGCGCTTCCGCAGGGTAAAGCATTGGGCCGGTCTGCCGACCCAGGCGATCGCCTATTGTCTCGCCGACGCCGGGATCGCGCTCTCGGAGGTTTCCGCATATCGCGATCAATACCAACCCGAAGGCGGCGCTGGGCAAGAAGATCGGTTACGCCTTGCGGCACCTGCCCGAGCCGAAGCTGATTCTGGACCGGCTGCGCAATCAGCGGCGGCGTCTATCGCTGCGGACGGCGCTGGACGAGGCATTTCCCGGCCAGCGCTTCGGCGGCGAGCTGCATCATATCGAGCACCATCTGGCGCATATCGCTTCCGCTTTTCTGGTGTCTCCCTTCGAAGAGGCGGCGACGGTTTCGGTCGACGGCTTCGGCGATTTTTGCAGCGCCGCCTGGGGTGTCGGCAAAGGCGATCAGATCGACATTCAGGGGCGCGTTCATTTCCCGCATTCGCTCGGCGTTTTCTATCAGGCGATCACGCAATATCTGGGCTTCCCCAACTACGGCGACGAGTACAAGGTCATGGGGCTCGCGCCTTATGGCCGGCCCGATGCATTGGAAGAGATGCGCCGGATCGTGCGTCTTCTGCCGAATGGGAAATTCGAGCTCAACCTCAGATATTTCCGCCATCACGTCGAGAAGATCGACTATGCCTGGACGGGAGGCGGCACCACATGTCGGCGCGCTATATTCCGATGCGCTGGCGGAGCTGCTGGGCGCGCCGCGGAAGCCGGCCGATCCGCTTGAGCAGCGTCACAGGGACATCGCTCGGTCGGCACAGGCGATGTACGAGGAGGCGTTCTTTCATCTCCTCGAAGCGGTCTATCGGCGCACGGGCATGCGCACGCTCGCCTTGGCCGGGGGTTGCGCGATGAATTCGGTCGCGAATGGCAAGATTGCACGCGTGACGCCGTTCAAGCGGCTTTACGTGCAATCGGCTGCGGGTGATGCAGGCGGCGCGATCGGCGCTGCGGCGATCGTCTGGAGCACCATGGCCGATGCCTCCAAATCGCAGATCAAGAGCCGTCCTCAAGCGCTCACGGGCGACAGCGTTTCGCGCCCGTTCATCATGGAGCACGCCTATCTCGGCAATCATGCCTCCAATGACGAGATCGCCCGGCTGCTGAACACAAAATCCGGCGAGATCGCGGAGGCATCGTGCTCGACAAAGCAATTCCTCGATGAGGATGAATTGTGCGGGGTGACCGCGAAGGCGATCTCAGAGGGCCTCGTGATCGGATGGTTCCAGGGACGGATGGAATGGGGACCGCGCGCACTGGGCAACCGGTCGATACTGTGCGATCCGCGCCGCGCCAACATGAAGGACATCCTCAACCTCAAGATCAAGCGCCGGGAATCCTTCCGCCCGTTTGCACCGTCCATTCTGCGGGAGGCGGTGGGAGCCTGGTTCGAGGAGGATCACGATGTCCCCTTCATGATGCAGGTCTACCAGATCCGGCCGGAGAAGCGCGCACTCATTCCCGCCGTCACCCATGTCGATGGATCGGGCCGCCTGCAAACCGTGAATCGCGAGACGAACCCTCGCTATTACACGCTGATCTCGGCCTTCCAGGCGATCACCAATGTGCCCATCGTGCTCAACACATCGCTGAACGAAAACGAACCCGTCGTATGCCGCCCGCAAGAGGCGCTGGAATGTTTTCTGCGGACCAATATGGACGTGCTCGTCCTCAATGATTGGATGATTTAGCGTGTGCCGGCCCCGGCGAGTGTATCGACCGAGCGCGAGCCATCACTGGCTCTGGCTCATGAGGGCGATCGGTAATGGCAATTGCCATGATCAGAGCTTCATTGGATCGACCATGAACCGGCTCGCAAAGTCGCAAGGCACGATGCTGGATCTGATGCGCGGATTGTCGGCGCAAACCGTGCTGATCGGACACGCATTCGATGCGAATGGCGTGAAGCTGCCGTGCTATCCGCCGGATCTTGCCGTGGTTTTGTTTCTCTTCATTTCCGGTTTCCTGATCACCTACAGCACGGTGGCTAAGGGCGACGATTATACGCTGCCTGAATTCCTGATCGACAGGGGTGCGCGGATCTTCGTGCCATATCTGCCGGTGATGCTGCTCGTGATCGTGGCGGGTCTTGCGCTCCAGTTGCCGGGGCCGATCCACATTTTCAATGTGATCACCAACCTCCTGATGCTGCAAAACTTCCCGCTTGCCTCATATCTTCCCGAGAACACATATTTCGAGGCGATCGGAACCGGGCGGCCGTGGTGGACCGTGGCTGTCGAATGGTGGTTCTACTGCGCGTTCGGCGCGGCCTATTTCTTCCTGCTGCGGCGCGACCGGCCACGCTGGCTCTTTCCGCTGGTCGGCATTCCCGGCTTCATCATGGTCATGTTCCAGTCGGTATCGTGGATCCTCTTCTTTCCCTGGTTTTGCGGATGTGTCGGTGCGTTCCTTTTCCTTTCAGCGCCGCACGTGCCGAGAGCAGGATTCCTCATTCCACCGCTATTGGGTCTGGCGTGCATCCGTTATTATTTCCATCCGAACTTTTACGATCTGCAGGGCATGATCGTGACCTGCGCGCTGGCATGGACCATCATCGTTTCGGTGCGCCATCTCGCGCTTCCGAACGGCCTCTCGCGGTTTTCCGTTTTTATCGCCGGCTATTCCTACAGCCTGTATCTGCTCAATGCGACGGTCATCGAAATCATGAAGCCGTTCATGGCTCCGGGCATCCCGTTATTCATGCTCATGCTATTGCTCGCCAACGTGGCGGCTTACCTCGTCGGCCTGCTGACGGAACGGCACTATAAGGCTGTGGCGCGCTGGCTGAAACATGCCCTGGTCATCAGGCCTGTCAGTAGGCCGTATGGCGCTATTCTGGCTGAGCAATGACGCCGAGATCACATGATGGAGGGCCGCCGCGAAGGATCGCGCTCTTCACGACCATCTATCCGGGCGTCGAAGCGTTTCTCGGAGACTGGCACCGATCCGTTCGGTCCCAGACTGACCAAGAATTCGAGCTCTGGATCGCGACCGACACGCTGACGCAGCACGATGTCAGCCTCGCCATCGGGACATCTCCCGCGGCGCAGTGGCTCCAAGGGGAACCCGGCGCCACGCCGGCCGACATTCGCAGTCACGCTCTTGCTCAGATCGTCGAGGCGGTCGATGCCGTTATTCTGGTCGATAGCGACGACATTTTGCTACCAACGCGCATAGCGGCGGCGCGTCAGGCGCTCGCAGATAGCGATCTAACCGGCTGTGCGCTGCGTTTGGTCGACGCATCCGGACAGGACCTTGGAGCGACCTTCGCATCCATCGGCAGCACCGAGGCCCAACACATCCTGCCGCGATGGAATGCATTCGGTTTCTCGAACTCAGCCTATCGAACCGATGTCCTGAAGCAGTGCCTGCCTATTCCGAGCCAGGCGCGGCTGATCGATTGGCTTGTGGCGACACGGGCCTCGTTCCTTGGAGCCAGGCTATCGTTCGATCCGACGCCTCGGATGCACTATCGCCGGTATGACGGCAACATCGCACCCGCAGTCGGTCCATTCACGCCCGATCGGATCGCGCACGACGCACACCTCGTGCTTGAGCATTTCGAGCTCTTGATCGCCACCGATGCCGGGACCTGGAATGGCGAGCGCTTGAGTGAGCTCATGGCGTTACATTCCGGGATAGCCGCTTTCGTTTGCCGGATTGTCGCCGACCAGGCCGCGCTTCACGCTTACGCGGCCGCCCTGCAAGAGCTGGAACTGCCTCCGGTCTGGTGGACCAGCGTCGCCCATCCTGCCCTGTCGCATTTATGGAGCTAGGTTCGCCCCAATGAAAAGCATCCAGTTTGGCAACGTGCCCGTTGGCCCCGGCCATCTCCCCTATGTCATCGCCGAGATCGGATCGAACCATAATGGCGACATGGACCTTTGCTTCCAGATGATCGATGCGGCAGCGAAGGCTGGCGCGCACGCGGTCAAATTCCAGTCCTGGAGCGAGCGCACGCTGATCGCCAAAGAAGAATATGAGCGCAACACCAGCTATTCCGACACGAAGAAGCATTTCGGTTCGCTGCATGAGATGGTGGTGAAATATCAGTTCACTCCCGAACAGCACGTCGAAGCCCTTGGCCATTGCAAGACGCGGGGCATTGCGTTCTCGTCCTCCGCCTTTTCGATTGCCGAAGTCGATTTGCTGGACGAGCTGGACGTGCCGTTCATCAAGATCGCCTCTATGGATATCAATCATTTCGAGCTGCTGACCCACGCGGCGCGCACGGGCCGGCCGCTGGTCATCTCCACCGGAATGGCGACGCTCGGGGAAATTGAAGCGGCCTTATCGGTGGTGCGCGGGCAGGGGAATGAAGAGAGTGTCCTGCTGCACTGCGTTTCGATCTATCCGCCGGAGGAAGACGCGATCCATCTGCGCAACATCGCAATGCTCAGCTCGGCCTTCGACGTTCCGGTGGGCTTCAGCGACCACACGCTGGGTACCGCGATCCCGCTGGCCTCGGTTGCATGCGGCGCCTGCGTGATCGAGAAGCACTTCACGACGGACACGAACCTGCCCGGCTGGGATCACGCCATCTCCGCCGATCCGCGCGAAATGGCGGAGATCGTCGATGGCAGCCGGAAGGTATTCCGGGCGCTCGGCAGCACGGCGCGCGTTGTCAGCGCGGCGGAGGCGGAAAAGCGCAAGAAGATGCGCCGCAGCCTCGTCACCCGCCGGGCGCTTCCGGCCGGTCACAGGATTGGCGAGGGCGACCTCGATGCTAAACGGCCGGGCACGGGAATTGCGCCGGACGAAATGCGCTATGTCCTCGGCCGGCGGCTCACGACCTCTGTCGGAGAGGACAAGGTCCTGCGCTGGAGCGACTTCGAATGAGAGACAAGGCGCTGATCAGCCGGACTGAACCGACACGCTACTCATTCAAAGCGACAAACGAACCAAGCGCCTAGTTCATGGCATCCACTGTCTTCATCGTCCACTGCATCGACACCGAAGGGCCGCTGCACGAATCCATCGACGCAACCTTTGAGCGGCTGCGCGCCATATTCGGATTGAAGCTGGAACCGTCCCGCGAAAATTTGCTCAAGCTTCAAGCCGGCGAGATCGATCTTGATGGGCGTGAGGCGGCAGTTCAACGCGTCGTCGATCCGCATTTGCTCGCCTACAACGACAGCTGGGACAAGGTCGACCTGATGCTGGAAGACGCGATGTCGGAGCGTTTCCGGCGACAGATGACGGACTCGGTTGGAGGTGGTTGGGTCTATAATTGGTTCTGCGTCGATCACGTCGATTACCGCGTCAATCCGCGCCGTCGCGACATCGGATTTCACAATGTCTTCGACCATTACGGGGGCTTGATCCGGGATAACGCTTCGCCGCAGGATGGCATTCACTTCCACTACCATCCCCATCCGTTCGGCGGTGAAGCCCACTATTGCGCCACGCATTGGTGGGCATCGTCGGACAGCCTGCATCAGATCCTGTCACGCCGAATTATCGACCGCGCCTGGTTCCCTGCCGCGAACCGCGCCGGATTTCACGTCATCCGGCCCGACAGTCATTGGTTCCTCGAACAGCACATTCCGTTCGATTTTTCCAACCAGGCGGCAAGGCCCGCGCAGGATGACGATGCGCAATACGGTCTGACCGGCGGGCGTTACGGCGATTGGCGCCGCGCGCCTGCCAACTGGCAGCCGTTTCACCCGGCAGCCGATGACTATCAAGTCCCTGGCAATTGCCGTCGCTGGTGTACGCGCTGCCTTAATGTCGGCACGCGATATCGGCTGCTGGACGAAGCCGATGTGAGACAAGCATTTCAGGAAGCCCGCGAGGGCAAGCCGGTCATCCTCGCCTTTACCGACCATGATTTCCGGGATCTTCGTCCAGACGTTCAGTCTGTACGCGCCTTGATAACGAAAGTGGCTGCGGATTTCTCAGATGTGTCCTTCGAGTTCGCGGAGGCGATCGATGCGATGCGCAGATCGCTTGGCATCGCTGCTCAGCCTCCTTGCGAGCTGGACCTTGCTGTTACGGAGATCGACAGCGGCCGGCACGTGATGGAAGTCAGGTCGACGTGTCCGACGTTCGGCCCGCAGCCGTGGCTTGCACTGCGCACGAGCTCTGGAAGCTATCATTTCGACAATTTCGATATCGAACGGCCATTCCATCACTGGCGATATGTGTTCGATCTGGAGACCTTCCCATTGGCGTCGCTGAGCGCGGTCGGCGTCGCAGCGAACAACGCTTACGGCATAACCACAGTCTCGCTGCTCGATCCACGCACGGCGACTGTCAAGCGGCAGTACCTGAATGCCAATAACGATACCGGGAAACCTGCGTCTCGTAGCCGTTTCTAGCCGTACATCGGCAGCGCAGCTCAACCCCATGGCCAGCCCTACCGGATTTGAACCCGATCTTAGTTAAAAGCGACTCAGGTCAACGAGAAGAAAGGCTTCGTCTCAGCCATGTCCCCATCCAAGCAGCACGCTGAAAATCAGTTTCCAGATATGTGGCGCGATCAGTCGAGTTACGCCTTTGGAATACGCGAGATATTCGGAATCGTGCGGCGGAGGATCTTCTACATTGTCGTAGGCAGTCTTCTCGGATTGGTAGTCGGCGTTGTCCTTATCGCAAAAAAGGAGACGAGCTACACGGCCACTACGGCAATTCATCTTGAGAGCTACAAGGCGCGCGCCCTTGAGAAAGCTTCTGTCTCATCAAGCAACAATTCAAACTCACCGATCGAAACTGACCTGAAAACCGAGATTGAGGTGATCAAGTCGGACAGGATTGCCGCAAAAGTGTTCGATGCGTTGGAGAAGTCCCCCGACGGTCTGTCGGCCCAGTCTCACGAAGGTCCTGCGTCCTTACTGCACACCTTGCGCGTGGGACTGTCCGAGACGCTCGCGCCGTTCACCTCGAGCATCCAAAGCGAGGCTGCGACCAAACCCGAGCCTCAGGACGAGCGAATGGCCGCAATTGCGGACCTTCGTAACAATGTGAGTGTTCGTCTTGTACCGCAGACGACGGTATTGGAGTTGTCGTTCACTGATCCCGACCCGGTTCGCGCCGCCCAGCTTTCCCGAGCCTTCGCCAAGGCTTACATGGCCGAGCAGCAGCAATATTTGAATGAGGTCGTAGACCAGGTTACCGCGTGGTTGAGAACTCAGATCGCGGAGATGAAACAGCTCGTTCAAAAGTCGGATCAGGAGATCGACAAATTCAAGACCGAGCGTGGCATCATTACCGCCTCAGGCGGGCTGTTAGACGACCAGCGTCTGACGGATGCTCATAACAGATTGATCGCGGCGCGAGCAGAAACCGGTCGAATTCAAGCGCGCTACGAGAAGCTGCAATCCATCATTCAGAAGAAGAGCTTTGACGCCATTCTCGGCGAGGGTCTGATCGACCCGTTGATCGCCCAATTGCGCATCCAATACCTCTCGATCATGCGAGAGGAGCGGGAGAGCAAGGAGAAGCTTGGGCCGCAGCACGCATCCGTGATCCGCTTGCGGGCAAGCCAGGAATCTTACGAGGAATTGATGTTGAACGAACTGCGGCGGATGGCGGACACATCGCGCAACGAGTTCGAGATTGCGCAATCTCGCGAAGCCGCATTGGTCGCGGAGTTCAACGAGTTGATCAAGAAGAACGCAAAGGCCAGCGCATCGCAGGTGGAATTACGGGAGCTTGAGCGTCCGAACCAGACCTACAGGGCCGTGTATAACGGTTTGCTTGAGCGATATCAGGAGGCGGTCCAGCGCCAGGAGCTGGATAATCCCAATACGCGCATCATTACGGAAGCGAGAGTCCCTCAGCGCCCAAACGGTCTGTCGTCCCAGCTCATCCTGGGGCTCGGGCTCTTCTTTGGGGCAGTCGTCGGTGGCGGATTGGGTTTTGCGCGGGATCTTTCAGACCGGACAATACGTACAAGGCAGCAGCTGCGCGACGACACCGGAGTGACCTCGATATGGATGATGCCGTATCTGGGGCGAGACGCTATCCGCCACGTGCTAAACTCGCCGCGGTCGTATGCGACCGAAAGGTTGCAGGCCATCAAGCTGGAGCTTGATCTTGTCGCCCCGAAGAAGAAATGCCCCGTTGTTGGTGTTGTCGCGTGTCTGCCCGGCGAGGGCGCGACGACAGTTGCGGCAAATTTGGCCTCGCTGATCGCGCAGACCGGTGCGAAGGCGCTGCTGATCGATGCCGACATCCGCAAGGCGGGGCTGACGCGCATTTTGGCCCCGACGGCGGAAAAGGGGCTCATCGAGGCTTTAGGAAAGGGCAAGCCGCTGCTGGACTTTGTCGCCGGCAGCAAGGAGATCGAGGGCCGTTCCTTACTGCCCGTGATCCGCCGTGAGGGCGCCGATTATACAGCCAATGTGCTCGCTTCCCCCCGGATTGGCGAACTTATCGAGGAGGCGCGGCAGAACTTTGATTATGTGATCGTCGACTTCCCACCCATGGCTCTTTCAGCCGACGCTCATGCCATGGCGGAGTGGATCGACGTCTTCGTCGTTGTCGCGGCGTGGGGAAAAATCACGCGGATGCAGCTCGCAGATAATTTGGATCGCTATGGATCCATACGCGACAAGTGCCTCGGCATCGTGCTCAACAAAACGAACATGAGAAAATTGCGCCTGTACGAGGCCTTCAACACACAATCGGCCTATAACCGGCACTATGCCGAATTCGTCTCGTCACCGCGTGCAGGCTGAGCCGATTCGCTTGCGTGGAGATGCCTCACTCTCTTTGAGGCGCCTCTCAATGCCCCAGTGCGCGGACCGCATCACGCGTGATAAGCGCATCTGTCGCTACACCCGAGACCGTTCCGGTAATCAGCGATACGAAGCTCAAGAACTTGTCGATCTCGACCGAGTCGGCATTGGCAGCGTAGATGATGTCCTTGTGGCGCATTGGAAACTGGTCGGCGGCGAAGAAAACCGAAGGATCGCGGTAATTCGCCCGATACACCGTTGGGATCAGCACATCTTTCGGATCGAATTTATTGAGGTTCACTCCAATTTTTTCGAGAACGTCGCGAGATTCGAGCCGGTAAAGGAATACTTGGCCGGGGTTCGCCCGCTCGTCCAGAAGGCCGCCTGCTTTTGCAACTGCCTCGGCGAGCGATAGGCGCTCGCTGTCGAAATTGTATCTCCCGGTGAGCTGCTGCGTCTGGTTCACGCTCGCCAGAGCGCCTACGGCGACAAATGTCTGCGGGTCGCGGGCAACATAGATCACGTCACCCGGCTGCACATAGATGTTTTCCGCAGGGTTCTTGACGAGCAATGGAAAGAAGATAGTGGACCGCGTTTTCCTTCGTTGCAGCGTGACGAATAGTTCGAAGCCCGGATATTTGATGCCCGACCTCGCGATCACGTCGAGGATGCGTTCCCCTCCCGGCGTGACTTTGGTTTTCAATCCCCCGGTCGCGTCGCCGAAGACCGCGACCTCATTGGCATTTTGCTCGACAAGCGTGATAACGACCTGCGGCTCGATGGCGCGTTTTGCCAATTGCTTCTCGATCTGATCTTGAACCTGCGCGATCGATCTGCCCGCTGCCTGTATCTTGCCCGCGTAGGGAACCGTGATCTCGCCCCTATGATCGACCCGTTGTTGGGGAAGCGTGATGAAGCTGCCGGGGCGCGCTCCAACTTCTCCAGGCGTGAACAATCCTCCGGCCGACAATTCGAAGATGGCAATCGAGAGCGTATCGCCAGCCCCGAGACGAATTTCTGGGGCGGAACCCTTACCGGTGCCAAAAGTGCGGAAAAAAGATTCGGGGCCGACGCGCTCGACGTGTTGCAGCACGTTTCGGCTCAGATCGACCAGAACGTAGTCGATCACCACTTTGTCACGGTCTTGCCTGACCGTTTCGGTGGCGGATTCGTCGATCGCGAGATGATTAGGCCCGTCCACGGGCAGTTTCGCGCACCCGGATCCCAACAGTGCGAGCAGTGCCACCGGGCCTAATAAGCTGAATTTCATTTGCCCTTCCCCAAAAGGACTCAACGTACTTCTTTACTCCAATTTGCATTAAGCTAAATGCGCCCAAGACCAGTTTGCTCAAAAAAGCTACCAGCAGTAGCAAATTAGACACAAACACTGCGCTGCTAGCCCATCCCGCAGTCTCGATCGTGTATACAACGCGGATAACCAAGCGTTTCTGTCTTGACCTGGCTAACATTATGCGTTCACTTGTTGATTCAAATTTTGCGCGAGCACGGCGTATCGTGTTCTTAAATCGATATTTTTATCCTGACCATTCGGCGACAAGTCAAATGCTCTCGGATCTTGCCTTCGAGCTTGCGCAGCACGACGATAGCGTATGGGTTATCACCAGCCGCCAGCTCTATGATGCACCTGACGCTCGTCTTCCCGCGCACGAAACCTGCCATGGAGTCAGTATTCGCCGGGTGGCTACTAGCCGATTCGGCCGAAAGTCCTCGCTCGGCAGAGCGATCGATTACCTGACATTCTATGTGTCTTCAGCCTGGGCACTATGGAAGATTGCGAGGGAGGGCGATCTCGTCGTCGCGAAAACGGATCCTCCCTTGCTTGGTGTCGCGGTTGGACCGATCGCGCGCCTGCGTCGGGCGATGCTGGTCAACTGGTTGCAGGACATCTTCCCGGAAGTTGCCGAAGCAACGGGCTTTGCTCGTCACCGTCTCGCGCGGTTCGCGTTCCGCTTGCTTGCCGCGCTCCGGAATCGCTCGCTTCGCGTGGCTGCGGCGAACGTGGTTATCGGTGAACGGATGGCCGCGAGGCTGGAAGCGCTTGCGGTCAGTCCAAGCCGCATCCACTTCATCCCAAACTGGACGGATGGATCGTCAATCCGTCCAGTGGATCACGCCGGGAATTCCTTGCGAGCAGCATGGGATCTTTCTGGGAAGTTCGTTGTAGGCTATTCGGGAAACCTCGGCCGCGCGCACGACTATTCGACCTTTCTCGATGCAATTGAGCTGGTGGAGGCGCAAGACACATCGAAGAAGCTGACGAACGACAACGCGATGGCTGGCGCAGTTCCGGCTTATGGGGAATCTTGTCCCGGCATCGTCTGGCTTTTCATCGGGGGCGGTGCCTCGTTCCGCGCGCTTCAAGCCGAGGTTTGCCGACGTGGCCTCACATCGGTTCAGTTCCGCGACTACCAACCCCGCGAGCGTCTGGCGGAAAGCTTGTCCACCGCTGACGTGCATCTCATTTCGCTCAGCCCTGGGCTTGAGGGCTTAATTGTTCCCAGCAAATATTACGGCATAGCAGCGGCGGGCAGGCCGGCCATTTTCGTTGGCGATGAAAACGGCGAAATCGCGCAGATACTTCGCAACACCGGTTCGGGCTATTCGGTAAGGCCCGGGCAAGGCATTGCTCTGGCAGAGTTGGTCGCGCAACTTGCCGAAAACCCAGCGCGAGTCCGCGAAATGGGGCGCAATGCCCGCACCGCATTTGACCAACGCTACGATCAGCGGCGGGCGATGGCCTCGTGGGTGGCACTGCTCGACAAGATTTCGGGTGAGGAGGCGACAAGGCGTGATTTTGGCTTATCGAGATCTCAATCCTCCCTGTTGATCGCCCAGAAGGCTGGTCGAAACAAGCGACGAGAATTAACGCGATAAAGTCGGATCAAGGCGCTCAAACGCAGTGAACAGGCACGCTTATCCGACCTGGATCCAAGATCGCCAATTTGAATCGAATTTTAGTAAAATTATGTTGCAAACTGATGTCATGTTATTTAGAAGATGCGATCTGAAAAAATCTAGAAAATTAGATTATATATAAGTTTATAGAGTCACGATATGGCGTCAGATTTGGATTCCGTTAACGATAAATACTGGGCAGTTGTTAACACACACTCTCACAAAGAGCAGATAGCGCTTGAGCATTTGAACCGCCAAAGCTTCGAAACCTATTGCCCAAGAATTTGGAAGCGGATCAGTCATGCGCGGCGCTTCCAGAATGTCGAGCGGCCATTATTTCCTGGCTATGTTTTTGTGCGCGCTGACGCCGGTCAGGACCAGTGGCGGCCTATTCTTTCCACGGTCGGCGTCCGCACATTGGTGCGGTTCGGAAATCAACTCGGACTCCTCAGCGACGCCTTCATCGCAAGCTTGCGGGCACGTGAACGCGATGGCGTCATTGTCGCTCCCGAATCGCCCTATCGACCCGGCCAGCGGGTCAAGCTCGTCGGCGGCCCATTCGACGGCGTGACCGCGACAATTCTTTCAAGCAACGAGAAGGATCGTCTCGTCGTGCTTATGGATCTATTGCAAAACAGTGTGCGTGCGACGGTGTCGCAGAACAGCGTGACGCCTCAACTGTAAGCTCGCCGATTTTCTCGCGACGACAACAGATCGTACCCGTTTCAATTTTCGTTGCTTGATCGGAGGCATGATGTCGGAAAAAGTTGCGCTCATAGCGGGTGTTACAGGCCAGGATGGCGCGCATCTCACGCGGCTTCTGCTCAAGAAGGGTTACATCGTCCACGGTATCAAAAGACGATCCTCATCCTTCAACACCGCGCGCATTGACGACCTCTATGCCGACCCGCGCGAAACCCAGACGCGCTTGTTCCTGCATTATGGCGACCTGACCGATGCCACCAACCTGATCCGCCTCGTTCAAGAGACAAAGCCGGACGAAATCTACAATCTCGCTGCCCAAAGTCATGTCCATGTGAGCTTTGAAACGCCGGAATATACCGCCAATGCAGATGGCCTGGGCACGCTGCGCCTGCTCGAGGCGATCCGCATTCTGGACATGAAGAATCATGTGCGCTTTTACCAGGCCTCCACCTCGGAACTTTACGGCAAGGTGCAGGAGGTTCCGCAGCGCGAAACGACGCCATTCTATCCCCGCTCGCCCTATGCCGCGGCCAAACTCTATGCCTATTGGATCACGGTGAACTACCGGGAGGCCTACGGCTTTCACGCCTCGAATGGCATTCTGTTCAATCATGAAGGCCCGATGCGCGGCGAGACTTTCGTCACCCGTAAGATTACCCGTGCGGTGGCGGCGATCGAGAAGGGACTTCAGAGCCGGATTTATCTCGGCAATCTGAACGCGGAACGCGATTGGGGCCACGCCCGGGATTACGTGGAGGGCATGTGGCTCATGCTGCAGCAGGACCAGCCCGATGACTACGTGCTGGCGACCGGCGAGAAACATTCAGTTCGCGAGTTCGTCGAGCTTGCTTTTCATCATGTCGGCCGGAGGATCGTCTGGGACGGTACCGGCGTCGATGAGGTCGGTTTCGATGCGGCGACCGGCACCGATTTGGTCCGCATCGATCCTCGTTATTTTCGTCCCACCGAGGTCGAGCTGCTTCTCGGCGATCCGAGCAAAGCCCGCACGAAACTCGGCTGGAAACACAAGACCACGTTTGAAGAGTTGGTCGCCGAAATGGTCCAGGCCGATCAGCAAATTGTCTGCGAGGACCAATGGCGCAAGGATCCGGCGGCGCATTAGATTTGCCACTGGGGGATCAGGTGAGCGGGAAAAACGCAGTATCGCCGCCGACGCATTATTCGTTGCGCGGTAAGCGCATCTGGGTTGCGGGTCATGGAGGCATGGTCGGACGCGCGCTGATTGCGGCGGCTCGCTTCCGAGGGCGGCGAATTACTGACGGTCGACCGGCGCGAGGTAGACTTGACCCGGCAGGACGCCGTCGAGCGCTGGATGAGCGAAACACGGCCACAGGCGGTGTTCGCCGCTGCGGCCAAGGTGGGCGGCATTCTGGCCAATGACAGCTATCCGGCCGAGTTTCTCTACGACAATCTGATGATCGAGGCGAACATCATCCATGCCGCCCGGCAGGTGGGCGTGGAAAAATTATTGTTGCTCGGTTCCTCCTGCATCTATCCCAAGCATGCCCCGCAGCCGATCCAGGAGGGCGCCCTGCTGACCGGTCCGCTGGAGCCGACGAATGAGTGGTATGCGATTGCCAAAATTGCCGGGGTGAAGCTCTGCCAAGCCTACCGCCGCCAATATGGCTGCGATTTCATCTCCGCGATGCCCACGAATCTTTACGGACCTGAGGACAATTTCGATCTGCAATCCAGTCACGTGATCCCGGCGCTGATGCGGAAGGCTCATGAGGCGAAACGGCGCGGCGACGACCGGCTGGTCATCTGGGGCAGCGGAACGCCAAGGCGCGAGTTCCTCTATGTGGATGATTGCGCCGACGCGCTTGTGCATCTGATGAAGGTCTATTCCGCGCCCGAGCCGGTGAATGTCGGCACAGGTGTGGACCTCGACCATTCTTGAGATCGCGCAACTGATCGCGGATGTGGTGGGCTTTCAGGGGCGCATCGTCACCGACCCTGAGAAGCCTGACGGGACGCCGCGTAAGCTTCTGAATGTCGATCGGCTTCGCCAATATGGATGGCGGCCTAAAACAGCAATCAGAGCCGGCCTTGAGCGCACATATGATTGGTTTCAGGCGCATTTTAGTGAAATAGCACGGTGAGCAACGTGCAGGTCCGAGCGAAGAATTACTATAAAGCGGCGACGTACTGGATGTGATAATTCGCTGTAACTGGGGGAGTTAATGAAGAAAGATCTGCTATTATTAATGGCCTCCATTTTGGTGGCCTTTTTTTTATTGGAAGGTGGCGTTCGGCTCTTATTTCCTGATAATCCGCTGCCATACCGACTGAATGATGGAAAACGCTTCATTCCGGGCATAGGCGTACTCAAACAGCCGCATCAAGCGGTGACCGAAATCGCTCCCTGCTTCGAGATCCAGAATATAAAATTTAACGGAGAGGGGTTTAGAGCAACACCAGAGCCAGTTGATCCGAAATACAAGATCGGCATATTAGGGGATTCTTACGCCGAAGCGATGCAGATACCGAACGGTTTGGATGTCTCGTCGCGACTAAGCAATCTCCTGAACGCACGAGTTTTCAATGAAGGCATCGGTGGCGCCAACATAATCAAAGAATTTGCTATATACACGAATTCAACGCGCGCGAAGCAACCTAATCTGGTTTTGCTCTTGCTATATGGAACGAACGATATTCTGGACTCAAATTGCAAATTTCTTGACCGAAAAGCAAAAATGCTTGGACTTGACAGTCATGAAACCTGCGCCTTGCAAGGCCCGTCCAATGCTAGCATTCGTCCCCCGAAGCCGCCCAAAGACTTGACCCCCGAAGTCCAACCCCGGAAGCCCAAGTCGCTGAGAGAGATGACGAAGTTCTGGTGTCGTAGTTGCGATTTGGTCTATGGGTTTGCGAGGCAGATCGGTTACGTCACTGACGGAGACATGAATTTGGTCACAGGAGATCAAATCAATCTTCCACAGACGTTGCTCGAAGCATCTATGCAGTCTGAAGTGCGGGATGCGTGGCTGATCACCAAAATCATGCTTGGAAAATTCAAGGATCAGGTTCATGCCGATAATGCGCAGTTGATAATCGTACTCATCCCAAATCATTCGCAAATATCGCCCACTTGGAAGAATGAATATAGATCATATTTTGGTCAGCCTCCGCCAACGGGTTACGATCCAGGCTTGCATGAACAGCAATTGCTCGACGTCTCCAGGGAACTTAATATTCCAATCATCAGTCTCTCAGAGCATTTCCGCCAGTATCAGGCGGAGCATCAATTGCCTTTTCCCTATCTTTCGTATCGATGCGATGGTCACTGGAATCCGCTTGGCCACTTTCTAGCGGCCTCGATCGTCGCTGAATTTTTGGCGGGCAGAAAATATGTAACGGTCGATAATTTAGAAAATTTCGTGCGCTCGCGGCAAGCGGAACGCAAGCAAACTCCAAGGAGGGTTATCGGCGACAGAGCGTATGATGAAATCTTCGGCCGGGGAATTTATAGACCATCGAAATGACGCCGGCGCGCCCAACTCGGCGGGTGTTCACCTGTCCGACACGGCCAATGTGGCTGCCAGAGTCCGAGTCGCATCGGCGGCCGTTACCAGAGGCGTTGCCTCTCCGCGCAGAACTGCACAGAAATGTGCGAGCTGACGCGATAACGGCTCGTCCCTCACAACGTCGAGCCTTCCCGCGACGAGCCGCTCGATGCCGAGTTCGTAATTCGCTCATCCCTAGGTCTCCCACGATGCCGATGCACCGAACGCCGCTGCTGGCGCGTCAGCGCCGGGGGATCGCCGGGTGCCTTGCGAGTTGTGTTTGCGCCGCCAGCCTGATCGGCGCATTGGCCGCGCCGAAGCCGCGATAGCCACGCCGCTCGACGATCTCGAAGAAAAAACGGTCCTCCAGGGTCTGCGTATAGGCTTGCAGATACTCACCCTCGCCGTCCCGGTCGTAGAGAATGTTATGCGCCCTGAGGGCTTCGATCCGCTCAGGCTTCAGATCGGTCTTGGCTTCCAGATCAGCGTAATAGTTCTGCGGGATCGGCAGCAGCTTCACGCCATTCGCGGCGAGCTTCGCCACGGTGGCGACGATGTCGTCCGTGCTGAAGGCGATATGCTGCACTCCGGAGCCGAACGTCTCGGAAAGGAAGCGCGAGGAGAGCGTCCCTTGCGCCTCAGACGCATTGAGGACAATCCGGAGCGTACCGCCCGCGGACTGCACCACCTGGCTTTTGACAAGCCCACGCGGATCGGCAACATCCTCTACTGCCGTCTTCGTCACATCGAGCAGCGACACATAGAACAGCACGAGGCTCAGCATCTCGCTGTAATGCATCGACTGCGAGATATGGTCGATCCCGGTCAGTCCGCCATTGTTATGATCGCCACCTTTGCCGGTGTCGTCGAACTCGATGCTCCAGACACGGCCCAGTTCGGTCTTGGGATCGACGAAATACACAAGGCTGCCGCCGAGCCCGCGCACCGCCGGAATTTCCAGCTCACCAGGACCGATGGCTTGCTGGAACGGCTGGTCGAGCAGCGCCCGCGCGCGGTCGAGCGTCGCAAGCGCATCGTCGACCTGCAGGCCGATGGCGCACACCGAGGTGCCATGCGCGATGTTGAAGGCGTGCGCGAAACCCTCCTTCTCGGTGTTGACGACGATGTTGATCGCGCCCTGCCGCCACCTTGTGACCGACTTGGATTTGTGCACACCGGCCTTCTCGAAGCCAAGCCCGGCAAGCAGCGCCTCGAACGCCACGGCGGAGGTTTCATCGATGGCGAATTCGATGAACTCCACGCCGAGGCATTTCGCCTTGGGTGGCATCGCGGCCACCGGCATCACCACGGCTTTCGCCGTGCGTGCCAATTCATCCAGCAAATTGATCAGCGAGCGCCGGCCGTCGACAGCGATGCTGCGTGCCGACCCGGCGCGGAACTGATCATTGAAGATCTCCAGCGAGATGAAATCCTGATAGCCGGTATCGGCGAGCGCTTCCATGAAGGCGAGCACGGGCAGTTCGCCCTGTCCGGGGCAATTGCGGAAATGGCGGCTCCAGGAGAGATAGTCCATGTCGAGAAGCGGAGCATCGGCGAGTTGGACGAGGAAGATCCGGCCTCCGGGAATTGCCCGCATTGCGTTGAGGTCGGTTTTGCGCGCCAGGATGTGAAAGCTGTCGAGCACCAGGCCGACGGCCGGATGATCGGCCCGCCGCACTGCCTCCCAGGCATCGCGATAATCGTTGATGTGCCGGCCCCAGGCGAGCGCTTCATAGCCCACCCTTAGGCCGCGGCCGGCCGCCCGATCGCCGAGCTCGTGGAGATCGCCCGCGATGCGATCAATGCCGCCAAGGCTGTCGGGCGAGACGTTCGAGCAGATCATCAGCAGATCGCAGCCAAGCTCCTGCATGGCGTCGAACTTGCGTTCGGCACGCTGGAAAACGCGCGCGCGTTTGTCGGCGGGCATGCCCTCGAAATCGCGGAAGGGTTGAAAGGTGATCACCTTCAACCCGAGCGCTTCGGCCATCCTCCTGATTTCGGCGGGTTTGCCATTGAAGGCGAGCAGGTCGTTTTCAAAAATCTCCACGCCGTCGAAACCAGCGGCGGCGATGGCTTCGAGCTTTTCGTCCAATGTCCCGCTCAGGGAGACCGTGGCGATCGATGTCCGCATGGTGCGCACTCCTTTAGCTGGATTTGGGCGGTGCGCTCCCGTCCCGTATGGCAAGCGCCCGTGCAAACATTTCGTGCATGTGAGGTGCCGATGCGGAAATGCCCGTGAATAGTCGGAACGCTTCGGCAGCTTGGTGTACGCACATGCCGCCCCCCGTGAGCACTTCGGCGCCCGCAAGGCGAGCCGCCTTGATCAGTTCCGTCTCCAAGGGCGAGTAGATGATGTCGGCGACCCAGTGCGCCGCCCGCAATGCATCGGGTGCAATCGGAGAGCCTGGGAAACCCTGCATGCCAATGGGCGTTGCGTTGATCAGGCCGTCGGCTTCGGCCAGCGCTGCCGGCGATGCGTCGGTGAAGCCGCTGCGGCCCTCGCCGAAATGCGCCGTCAATTGGGCGACGAGCAGCTCCGCGCGGGAGGCGTCCCGGTCATGAACAAGGACGCGGCCCACATCCAGATCCATGAGCGCATAAGCGACCGCGCGGCCTGCGCCGCCCGCGCCGATCAGTGCCGCCGTCTTTCCCGCGATCGCGGTGCCGCCGAGCGTTTCTTCGAAGCTGCGCCGGAAACCGATCCGGTCTGTGTTGTATCCGACCGTCCGGCCATCGGCGCCGATGGTGACGGTGTTCACTGCGCCGATCTGGCTGGCTTCGTCCGATACTTCGTCCAGCAGCGGCAGAATCGCTTCCTTGCAGGGAAATGTGACGTTGACGCCCTGGAAACCTGCGTTACGGACGGCGCCGAAAACATCTTCGAGCCGCCGTCCTGGCAGGCGATCGAGGTCCATCAGATGGTAATAGCCGTGCATCCCGGCGGCTGAGCAGGCATGTTCGTGCAGTGCGGGCGACAGCGACCTTTGAATATTCGCCCCGATGAGGCCCAGCAACACGCGGCGCGCGGTCATAGCGCCTCCATGGGCTGCAGCGCGCCGCCAAGGAAGAGCTGAGCGATGCGCGGATCGGCGAGGATGTTGGCTGCGGTGTCCTCGATGCGGGTCTGGCCTTGTTCGAGCACAAGACCGTAGTCCGATATTTGCAGCGCCTGCCTCGCATTTTGCTCGATCATAAGGATGGTGACGCCCTGATCGCGCAGATCCTTGAGGATGCCGAAGACCTCGGCGACCAGCAGCGGCGACAGGCCGATCGATGGCTCGTCGATCAAGATCAGCCTGGGATCGAGCAGCAAGCCGCGCGCGACCTCGAGCAGCTTCTGCTGGCCGCCGGACAGCGTGCCGGCCTGGGCATTGCGCTTCTCGCGCAGCATCGGGAAGCGCTCCATCATGCCGTCGACGCGGTCACTCAACCGGGAGCCATTGGGCAATGCGACGCCGCCGAGTTCGAGATTGTGCTTCACCGACAGCTCGGGGAAGATGTTGCGGCCCTGCGGTATGTAGCAGACGCCTTCCGCCAGCATTCGCCGCGGCGGCAGGTTGGCCGTCTCGGCGCCATCCAGCGCGATGCGTCCGGAGCGCACCGGCAGCAGGCCGAAGATCGCCTTGAACATCGTCGATTTGCCGGCGCCATTCGGCCCTATGACGGTGGTGATCGCAGCCTTGCGGATCGTGGCGGTGACGCCGTTGAGGATGGTCATCTTGCCGTAGCCGGCGACGACTTTATCGAGCTTCAGCAGCGTCTGCGGGTCGCTCATTTCAATGCCCCAGATAGGCTTCGATGACGGCGGGATCGGCGCGCACGGCGGCGGGCGAACCGGCGGCGATCAGCCGGCCTTCGGCGAGCACCAGGATGCGCGAGCACAGCGACATGACGAATTCCATATTGTGCTCGATGACGACAAAGGTTGTGCGGGTGGCGGCATTCAGGGCTTGCAGGCGCTCCTTCAGATTAGCCAGCATGGACGGATTGACGCCGCCGGCAGGCTCGTCCAGCAGCACGAGACGCGGGCCGGCCATGAAGGCCATAGCCACGTCGAGCAGCTTCTGCTGGCCGTAGGACAGGTCACCAGCCTTGGCGTCCGCCAGATGCTCCAGCCGGAAAAAGCCGATCATGCGGTCGGCCTCCTTGGTCAGACCGGCATCGCGCGCGCCGAACAGGCGGCCGAGACGCGAGCCCTTATGCTCCTGGCCGGCCAGGATGAGATTTTCACGCAAGGACAATCGCGGGAAGACCTGCAGAAGCTGAAAAGTGCGCCCGACGCCCAGCCGGTTCAGCGTAGATGGGCGCAAGCCCGTGACGTCGCGGCCGTCGAGATGCACCGCGCCGCTGGACGGGATGAGCTGGCCGAGAATGCAGTTGAACAGCGTGGATTTCCCCGAGCCATTTGGCCCAATAATGCCGAGGATCTCGCCCTCCTCGACCTCGAAGGAGACGCCGCTGACCGCCCGCACGCCGCCGAAGGATTTCGCCATATCGCGCACCTGGAGCACCGTCTTCATAGCGCGGCCTCCTGGCGAGGAGAGGTGAGTGGCGCGGCGGTCTCTTCGATCGGTGACGTGCGCCGTGCGGAAAACAGCCGCTCGAACAGGCCGACGATCCCGCCTGGACAGAAGGCCATCATCAGCATCACGGCGACGGCATAGATCAGCAGGTAATACCCTTCCGCGAAGCGCAGCCACTCCGGCAGCAGCACAGCGATCGCCGCGCCGATAAACGGCCCGATGAACGACCCAGCGCCCCCGAGCACCACCATCAGCAGATACAGGAAGGATTGGCCCAGCGCGAAGGGGCTCGGGTCGATGAACTCGACCAGCGGAGCGTAGAGCGCGCCGGCAAAGCCGCCATAGGCGCAGCCAATGGCGAAGGCGAGCAGCGTATAGAGGCGCACGTCGACGCCGAGGCTTTCGGCGCGGAGCGGGTTCTCGCGCAGCGCAGTGAAGGCGCGGCCCCAAGGCGAGCGAATGATCCACCATAAGGCAAAAGCGAGTCCTGCCGTTACAGCGAGTACGAACCAGTAGAAACTCGTGTGATGGCGCAGCGAGACGCCGAACAGCGACGGCCGCTTGATGTCGCTGATGCCCATCACGCCGCCGGTCAGCCATTGCTCATTGCGGAAGATCAGCCACACCAGCACGGCGAAAGCGATGGTGACGAAGGCGAGATAGTGCTTCTGCACGCGCAGCGCGGGAAAGCCGAGCACGATGCCGACGAGGAAGGTTGCGGCGCCGGATAGCAGAAATGCGATGCCGAACGGCAACCCCGCCTTGGTGGTGAGCGCAGTGAGATAGGCGCCGATACCGAGAAATGCAGCCTGAGCGAGGCTTTCCTGCCCGGCATAGCCGAGGATCAGATTAACGCCCATAGCGCCGATCGCCGTTACCAGCCATAGGGTCAGGATATAAGTGCCGTAGCGCCTGAGGCCGGGATAGGGAATGCCGTAGGAGGTGAGATCGACCGGCGCGAGGATGAGCGCGGCCCCGGCGAGGACGAGCAGCAGCAAGGTCCAGCGCGAAAGGGTCATACGGCGCGCTCCTCTTTGCGCCCTAAGAGGCCTTGCGGGCGGAACAGGATGATCGCCACCAGAAGGGCCAGCGGAACCGCCTGCCGGTAGGAGGTCGAGACATAAGCCGCTGCGAGATTGTCGACGATGCCGACTACCAGCCCGCCCGCTATCGCGCCGCGCACCTGGTTGAAGCCGCCGACGATCGCCGCGACGAAAGCCGCAAGCCCCAGATGCTCGCCATTGGAGAATTTCGCCAGATAGATCGGCGAGATCAGCAGCGAGGCCATGGCCGCGAGCGCCGCATTGATCAGGAAGGTATAGAGAATCATCCGCTCGACAGGCACGCCGAGGATCTGCGCGACCGAGCGGTTCTGCGCCGTTGCCTGCATCTGCCGCCCCGTTCGCGTGCCCGCGAGGAACCATTGCAAGGCGAGGATGGTGGCGAAAGCCATCACCAAGACGCCGATCTGCGCGAGCGAAATCGACACCCCTGCGATATTCACCACAATATCAGGAAACAACGCCGGGAAGGGCTGGGCCTCGGCGCTGTAGACATCCTTGGTGCCCTCCTTCAGGAACAGGCCGAGCGCGATGCTCGAAATGACCAGCGGCAGCACGCCCCTGCCGATCAGCGGATCGACGATCACCGTCTTGAAGAGCAGCCCAAGCAGCAGCACCGAAAGTGTCATGGCCAGCAGCAGCGATAGCGAAAATGGCAGATCGAACCATTTCATCGCCGCCAGCGCGAAGAAGGCGGGCAACATGACGAATTCGCCTTGTGCGAAATTGATGGTCTGCGATGTCTGCCATAGCAGGGTGAAGCCGATTGCGGCGAGCGCGTAAATCGCGCCCGTGGCGAGGCCGGCAATCACAAGCTGCACCAAATCAGCCATGATCTGATCCTTATCGAGGCCAATCGCCTCGTCTGAGTGTGTCGCCTCCCCCTCACCCGGTCGCTTCGCGCCCGCCCTCTCCCGCAAGGGGAGAGGGCAAAAAAAGCGTCGCCGCTGGTCTGCCCTCTCCCCGCTCGTGAGCCTTTATGGCGAACGACAAGCATTCGCCTTCGGGAGAGGGCTCCCGCCGACAGGCGGGTGGGTGAGGGGGAGGCCGCACATTCAAGCATGCGAGGAAACTACTTCTTCAATCCCGGCAGCGTCTGCGTGATGACCTGCTTGCCGTCCTTCACCTCGGCGAGGAAGCTCACCCGGTCGATCTCACCGGTGTCGTCCCACGTTGCTTCCAGCAGGATGCCGGGCACCTTGTCGGGTGAGATCGTCATGCCATGCAGGGCGGCAGCGATGGCTTTGGCGTCCAGCTTGCCCGCCTTGTCCGCGGCGGCCTTGAGCATATAGACGGCGATATAGCCCTTCACGCCGTTGTGGTCCGGCTTGTAATTGTATTTCGCCTGGAACTTCTTGCCAAACTCCTGCAGCGCGGGCACGGGCGCATCCACCGACAGGCCGACATGGCCCTTCACGCCATTGGCGGCATCACCCGCGAGGTCGATGACCTTCTGGCCGAGCAGCGTCGTTTCGCCGATCATTGGCTTGGACAGGCCCTGCTTCTTGGCCTCGCGCAGGAAGCGCGCACTCTCCTCCTCGTTGAGATAGACGAAAATCGCGTCGGCATCGGCGGTCTTCAGCTTGATGACGTCGGCGGCGAAATCGGCCTGGCCGGGTTCGGTGGACAGGTCGGCGGCGACCTTGATGTTTCGACTGTTCAGCTCCTTGATGATGGCATCGCGGCCGCCCTTGCCGAAATCATTGTTGATGTAGACGACGGCCACGGATTTGGCCTTCACCTCGTCGCGCAAATAATTGGCGAGCTTGGGCATGGACACATTCTGCCCGAATGAGGTGCGGAATAGATATTTCGAGCCCTGCGCGGTCAGATCCGCCGCCTCGCCGCCCATGATCTGCGGCACCTCCGCCTCGGCGGTCAGCGAAGATGTCACCTTGATAGAACCGGAATAGATCGGGCCGAAGATCACCACTGGCTTGTCGTCCAGCGCCTTCTGGATTGCCGCGCGGGCAACGCCGGGATTGGTCTGGGTATCGACATACGTGCTCTGGATCGTCTTGCCGAGGAGACCGCCCGCCGCGTTCACTTCCGCGATGGCAAGCTCGGCGCCGTTCTTCCAGTTCGTTCCGACCGTCGCCCCCGCACCGGACAACTCGATGATGTTGGGAATGGTGACGGTGCTTTGCGCGAAGGCCGGGGCACAGCTCAGCCCGATGCCAATCGATAGGCCGAGAGATATCGCCAGTTTCATAGTGTTTCTTCCCTTGTGCCATTTCTTTTTGATTTTGGAGAGCCGATCACCCCTTCGCGCGCTCCAACCCTCAATTTCTATCAGTAGGCATTAAGTTTGCTCAATGACCAACATATACCCAGCTCTTAACATAATGTTAATTTTTGCGGCCCTTTTCCTTCAGCGGAGGATGCGCCCCGCTCTTGGCTGAGTTCACTTCCGCCATGATCTTGCGCAGCGCGGCGACGAAATGCGCGCAATAGGTTGACAGCGTGACATCCTTCCGGAAGGCGACATAGGTTTGGAACTCGGTCGGTTCCTTGATCGCAATTGAAATGATGCCGGGCCAGTTCTCGCCCGCCATGGTGAATTCATCGATGATCGCTATGCCGAGGCCATTGGTGACCAACGCGCAAACCGTGGACCCGAAACGAGCGCGGATCGTCATCTCATAGGAAAGCGAATGCTCGGTGAAGATGCTCGCCATGATCCGTCCATAGGGATCATTCGGGTCAATGCCGATGAGCGGATAGCTGGCGATTTCGGCCGGCATGACGCTTTGGCGACCGGCGAGCGGATGGTCCTTGGGCACGATGCAGAGCAGGCGCCCTCGCGCCAGAGGCTCATAGGTCAGCATCGGATGCTCATGCTTATGGCTCAGGGCGACGAGCTCGCCTCTTCCCAGCAGCAGATAATCGATCGCTTCCTCGATCTTGAGGATGTCGACGTCAATGAGCAGATTGGGGAAACGCTTGCGTACACTCGCGATCGCCCGGGGCACCATGACATTTGCAATACTCGGAACGGACGCGATGCGAAGCTCCGTATCGGCACCGCGCTGGAGCCTTTGGATAACATATTGCAGATCTTCGACTTTCTCATAGACGCCATTGATCTGGGAGAATATGTCGCGTGCTTCCGGGGTCGGGAAATAGCGTCCGTTGCGGCGGGCAAACAGCTTCAGCTTGAGTATACTCTCCGCATGCTTCATCACCCTGCTTATGCCGGGTGATGATACATTCAGCAGGCGCGACGCACCGCCGACCGTCCCGGTCACCATCACCGCCCTGATGACCTCGATCTGGCGCAGCGTCAGCATGAAGGCGTTGCTCCTAAAGCATGGGTCAATGGCGGAACGCGGGGCAACGCCTCCATGTCAATGCGCAGCTCCTTCCGGGACGCTGCGCTCCGAACTCTTGGGCAACTCAACCCAATCGGCGACACACCGCTCGAGATCCTTAAGGTTCTGGTACATCTGCTCCAGAGCGAAACCCAGGGCGAAGAGCCGTTCCGCGGCGTCGCCCGGAAGGCCCCGAGTAAGTCCCTCGCGACGCAGCGCCGCGATGTCGGCCGCGTAAGCGTCAAGAGCGGATTTTACCGCGTCAAGCGATGGAGGCGCCCGACGCGCCAGCAACGCCGCGCCGCTTGAACGCAAATGATCCGTGAAAGTGGCCGCTATTTGCGTCAGCGATGGCTCAAGCCGCCCTCTGAACGCATCGGGCAGCGGAACGATGGCGGCTCTCCCGATCATCACAATGTCGTGCCGCAGCCTGAGCAGCGTGCGCAGCAGCGGTCCCGTATCGGCGCCGGACGTAAGATGCGCCGACCTTTCGCGCTCAGCCTCGGCCCCCACTGCCTGCAGTTGCGCGAGGGTTTGGCCGATACCGTCCTGAATGCGGTGCAACGAAGCCATGTCCAGCCCCCGCGTCAGGCCCGCAAGCAGCTCCTCAAAAGCCCGCGCCATTCGGTCCAACGTTGGGGCCGCTGTCTCAGCAACGAGGCGATGGGCGCGTGATGGCAATAAGAGCAGCGAAACGACCAGGCCCGATACGCCTCCGAGAGCGACCTCGAGCAGGCGGTCGAGGATTGAATCGATCGGGCTCGCGTAAGTCGCTTCGGGAATCAGCAGCACGATAATCGCAGTGACCGGAGCCGCGGCAAGGCTGGGATTTATTGCTGCGAGCAGTGCAAGCGGCCCTACCGCGAGCGCGAGGACAGCGAGAAGTGCGATTTGATCGGAATGCGGAATGAGCACAGCGATGGCGCCACCGTAAATCGCTCCGCCGAGAGTGCCGGCGAGATAATCGGTCGTCGCCTTCAGCGACCGTCCGACGCTGACCTGCGTCACGACGACGGCTGTCAAGACCGCCCACAATGGCAAGGGGAGCTGAAGGAATTGCGCAAGCGCAAGAGACAGCAGCGCCGCAACTGCCACCCTGAACGAGAGTCTCAATTGCGCGCGATGCTGCCCGATCCAGGCGCAGAATCCCTTCCAGAAACTGACGGTCTGGCTCACGACGGCTCCCCGAAAATAGCGACTTACAATTGATCCAAGTGATCGAGATTGCGTTGCAAACGAGAGGACCACATCAGCGGCAGGCAGGAAAGTTCAAAGACCTGAGGCGAAAGATAAAAGTGCGGACGCGCTTCCGGCTGTTCCGCCCATGCAAACTGACCGCTGCTTCAGCACGCCTGATCTGCAGCGGTCGGACAGGTCGTCCGCCGGTGGTTCGGCGGTGAGATCTCGCGCGACTGGAAGTCGGAGGGTCTGACGATACGCCTCGTGATTGATCGCAAACGTCTCTGAACCCGTCGTCCAGCCTAGCGCAGCTCCTGCATTCAGCCTCACGCAACAGACCAGCCACCGTCGACGAGGATGTTCGCTCCGGTGATTAGCGATGCGGCGGGCGAGGCGAGGAACACGACCGTCCCGGCGACGTCGACGGGATCGCCGATCCGGCCGAGGGGAATGTGCCCGAGCACTTGCGCATGGAATGCCGGATCGGCAAGGCTCGGCCGCGTGCCGTCGGTCCAGATGAAGGTCGGCGCGACGCTGTTGACGTTGATGCCGTGAGGCGCCCATTCGACCGCGAGACACCGCGTGAGATGGTTTATCGCCGCCTTCGTCATGCAGTAGATTGCCTCGCCCTTCAGCACCACGCTGCCCGCCTGCGAACTGATATTGATGATGCGGCCCGATTTTTGCGCCATCATGAGTTTCGCGACTGCCTGCGTGGTGAAGAACGTGCCCTTGAGATTGACGTCGACCGTATAGTCGAAATCCTCCTCGGTGACGTTCTCCGCGAGGTTTTCCGGTCCGATCCCGACATTGTTGACGAGTACGTCGATCCGCCCGAAGGCGCGATGCGCGGCCTCCACCGCGGTGCGGACCGACTTCAGATCCAGCAGGTCCATTTGAACGGCATGCGAGCGCCGGCCATGGCTCTCGATCTCTGACTTCAGCGCTTCGCCGTCCTCGGCCTTGCGGATGCCGACAATCACATCTGCGCCGGCTCCGGCGCAGGCGAGCGCGCAAGCCCGGCCGATCCCGCGAGATGCCCCGGTGACGAATACGATCTTACCTTCCAGATCGAATCGCGGCGTCGTCTCAGCAGGCATGGTCCCTCCCTCAGGCGAATATTTGCAACCGTTGCGGTCGATTTTCTCTTGGGCCAATTATAGCACGAACTGATGCCGCAGCGCGGTCTTCGAGTTTGGTGCTGCGGATGAAGTCATCCGTATCCCGGGATACTTTCGCATGGCGCCGGCGTGATCTAATGGTGGCGCAACTCGCATGCAGGGGGTATCGCAAGGGCATGGGCGGGATCGCACGCACCACGCTGATCATTATCGTCACGGCGATATGCCTGCTGCCCAGCCTTGTTCTGTGCGTCGATGCGCAGCTGGCGATCGGCGCGGGCGGGATACTTTTCGCGACGTCGTTAAGAGCCGAACTCATCAGAATTGAGACTTCGCACAACCGGCGGGCAGCTTCTAAGGCTTTTCATTCACGGTCAAAATCGCGCCCCGACGGTGACGGAAAAGCGTTGCGTTCAGCGCGCGCAGAATACGCCGCTTATTGTTCTCGAACTCCGCCGAAAGGCGGTCGCGCGGACGCGGCAAATCGATGTCGAATATGTCGGCGATCCGGCCCGGATTCGGCCGCATCACGACGATCCGCGAGGCCAGCACGAGCGCTTCCTCGATGTCATGGGTGACGAGGACCATGGTCGGGCGATGGTCGGCCCACAGATCAAGCAGGTGATCTTGCAACTCCTCGCGCGTAAAAGCGTCGAGCGCGGAGAACGGCTCGTCGAGCAGCAGCACGGCGGGGCGGGGCACGAGCGCGCGGGCAATGGCGACGCGCTGGCCCTGTCCGCCGGAAAGCTCGCGCGGCCAGCGGTCGGCATGGTCGGCAAGGCCAACCCGTTGTAGCGCCTCCGCGACGCGGCTGTGCCGCTCCGCCGCCGGCAGTTCGGCAAGCCCGAAGCCGACATTGCCGGCGACCGTCAGCCAGGACAGGAGGCGCGGCTCCTGGAAAACGATACCGACGCTTGGATGCGGCGCGGTGATGATCGCGCCGTCGACGCTCACTGTGCCGCGCGTCGCGTGGTCCAGCCCGGACAGCAGACGCAGCAGCGTGCTCTTGCCGCAGCCGGAGCCGCCAATCACGGCAAGGATTTCACCCGCCTCGACGGTGAGCGAGAGCCCGCCAAGCGCAATCGTGCCGTTGGGATAGGTTTTTGCAAGGCGTTCGATCGCCAGCATGTCGGCGCCTCCCTACCGGCCGCCGGAATAGACATCGACCCAGCGCAGAAACGGCGCGGCGATGGTAGCGAGCAGGCCGTCGCTCAGCTTGCCGAGCACCGCGAAGGTCAGGATCGCAGCGACGATCTGATCCGGCTTGCCGAGCTGCTGCCCATCGACCAGCAGATAGCCGAGCCCTTCCGATGCACCCATGAATTCCGCCGCCACGACGAACATCCAGCCGAGCCCCAGGCCGCCCCTCAGCGCCAGGACATAGGCGGGTAGGATCGCGGGCAAGAGAATACGCCGCACCAGGGCGAACGCCGATAGCCGGAACACGCGGCCCACCTCGACGATCTTCCGGTCGATGGAGAGGATCGCCCCCAGCGTGCCGAGATAGACCGGGAAGAACACACCGACAGCGATGAGCATGACCTTCGACGCCTCGAAAATGCCGAGCCAGAGGATGAACAGCGGCACCCAGGCAATCGAAGGTACCGCGCGCAGGCCTTGCAGGGCCGGATCGAGCAGGCGGCGCAGCAGCACCGAATATCCGGTCGCGGCGGCGATGAGCGTTCCCGCCATGACGCCGATGGCAAATCCCGCCGCGACCCTCGCCGATGTCGCGAGTACATGGCGCGTCAGCTCGCCGCCTTGCGCAAGTTCCAGCAGCGCCGCGAAAACGCGGGACGGAGG
This sequence comes from uncultured Alphaproteobacteria bacterium, assembly GCA_963842775.1. Lineage (GTDB taxonomy): Bacteria > Pseudomonadota > Alphaproteobacteria > Rhizobiales > Rhodomicrobiaceae > R-RK-3. The sequence continues at coordinate 305,023 of CAWJHQ010000011.1, forward strand.
CGGCAGCAGGCGGCCGTTCACCAGCCCGGCGCCGACGAGCAATTCCCATGCGAGCGCGACAGCGACCGGGACCAAAAGACCCAGAGCCCAGGACGGACGCCATACGGCCCTGGCGGGCCGGATGACCTGATCGCTGGTTTCCGCAGGGCTGCTGGAGATGGCGCGGATGTCGATGTCGCTCATGCTCAGCGGGCGGCTGTCACGAATTTGCTGTCGACGAGCGCGGAAACTACCGCTTTCACATCGACCTCAGGCTTGATGACGCCCGCCTGCTGAAGCGCCAATCCGGCCGCGGTAATCGACTCGATCTGCTCCGCACCGATCTTCGAATGCGTGAGTTCTGTGCGCTCCGATAATTGCCTGGCGATGACGGCGTCCGGCAGTTTCGTCGCGGCGACGAGATAGCGCTGCACGTCATCCGGATTGGCCAGCGCCCACTGCCGGGCCTGCTCGTAGCTTGCCAGCACGCGCTTTACCAGATCGGGCTGTTCGGCGGCAAAGGCTTCCCGCACGTTGAGGATGCCCCATGTGTTGGCCTCGCGCTTGCGGAAGAACAGCTTGGCGCCGTCTTCGACTTCGGCCGAGGCCATCAGCGGATCGAGCCCTGCCCAGGCGTCGACGTCCTTGCGCAGCAACGCGGCCTTGCCATCTGCATGCTGCAGGAGAACGATGGTGACGTCTTTCTCTGTAAGGCCGACGCCTTGCAGCGCGCGAATGAGGAAGATGTGAGGATCCGTGCCGCGCGTCGCAGCGATGCGCTTGCCCTTGAGATCCTCGACCTTGGCGATGCCGGTGTCGCCGCGTGTGACGAGTGCCGTCCATTCGGGCCGCGAATAGACATAGATGGATTTGATCGGATTGCCGTTGACGCGCCCGAGCAGCGCCGCCGCGCCGGCGGTCGAGCCGAAATCGAGCGAGCCGGCATTCAGGAATTCCAGCGCCTTGTTCGACCCCGCCGACTGCACCCAGCGGATCGCGATGCCATCCTTCTCGAATTCGCGCTCGAGGATGCCGCGCTCTTTCAACACCAGCGACACCGGATTGTAGGTGGCCCAGTCGATGCGGATTTCCTTCGGTGGCTCGGCGCCGAGCGCAGAGCTTGCGGCGAGGCCGATCACCAGGGCGAAGGCAAAGGCGCGACGTGTGAGATGGGTCAGCATGCGGATCTCCTCGTTGTCTCAATCGAGGATACGGAGCCTGCGACCCGCGACGAACGAAGATATTCTGCTGACCTTATGACGAGAGACGGATTACGGTCATGCAATCGCGTCCGCGACTATGTTCTGACAGGGAAAAAGCAGTTCTCCGGCCGTGGCAACCCCAGATTTTCACGCAGCGTCCTGCCCTCATATTCGCGCCGGAAGAGCCCGCGCCGCTGCAATTCCGGCACCACGCGATCGACGAAATCGTCCAGCCCCTCAGGAAGATAGGGGAACATGATGTTGAAGCCGTCGCTGGCCTCGCTGACCAGCCGCTCCTCCATCTGATCGGCGATGCCGGACGGCGTGCCGACAAAGGCGAGGCCGCGCGTCACCGCCAAGGCGCTGGGCCAACTGACGCACGTTCAAATTCTCCCGCCGGGCGAGCGCGATCACCCGTTCGCGCCCGCTCTGACCGCGACGCGCTTGTCAGCCGCTATATCGATCTGGTGCGCCGAAATAGCCGAGGTCGTCGGCAGCCTGCGCGATCTGCCTCAGAGACCGGCGGCAAGACCCGCCAGCGCCAACGCGCCAACCAGTCGCTTCAGTAGACTTTTCATCCGATGCTCCTTCTTGATGAACGCAACTTTCCGCAGCGGCACGAAGTCAGCAGACTTCGCCATCTCAATTCAGATTGCGTTTCGTCAAATTTTATGAGCCAGCATCGAAAGCGCTAACGAAGAAGATCGTATAAGCTTATTCCCAGAGACATCAGCTTCGGTCCCGATCCAGCGAGGGACATCGCCCAATCCTGCTCACCTAAGTCCGTGGTGCTTACAATTAGGGCTGCATTGCTTAGCTGATTTATTTGGTGGTCACGGCCCTATCATTGGGCGATCCTGTCGAAGCTGGACATTGGATGTCCGCCGCGGTGATTTGCAACAGTCACTTTGCGCCGCGAAACCAAACGCTAAGGTGCCACGAGCCTTCGTGGTCTCCGACGGAATGAGGAGAACTCGCATGAACACCGCCGCTGTCACTACGCCTCTCGCAAGCGGCATTCCGCCCGTGATGCGGAGCTGTTGACGCTCGCCGTTTTCGGCCGCCAGCCACAGACAGGATAGGATATTAAGCCAGCATTGCTGGCGAGGGTGAGAGCATGTCTGAAGGATATTCGATTGAGATCGCCGACGAGCTGGTCGGCATAGTGGTACGCGGTAAGGACGAGAGGGTCTTCCGTTTTCACTCCGCCGTGAAGGAATACAAAGCGCTCGATGGTCATCGATTCGCAAAGCCGGAAGCCGCCGAGCGCGCCGCCCGCGAACACGCCGCGCGTCGGAGGCTGAAAGCCTTCTGATCATCCGCCAAGACGATCCCACGAGCCTGGGCCGGTTCGCTTAACGCGGGTCGGCCCTTTTTTGCGGGGTAAGCTGCCCCGGCAAGTAATCCCCATCCAGCGCTCATAAGCTTTACAGATTTTCTTCGTTCGCTACGCCCGGCTGCCGGTCCGATACTGAGCGATATTCGCGGCGCACTGACTGTGTTCCACACCGTCACAAGTCTGACCGCTGAGCGTTTGAGCCAGCACATTGGCCTCGCAGAAGGAGGCGCGCATGAGCTTTGAAATCCGCGATCTCGATGCCCCGTCCGGCGCTGAGATCCTCAGCCTCAATCTCACTGGAATGCCTGACGGGGCCGAGCTTAGCCGTAGCCGTCAGGCCCTGGCGGAACGAGGCGTGCCTGTCGGCCCCCGCGCCGTCGCTGCGGTATGAGCGCCGCATCTGCAAAAGCCGTGGCGGTGATCGGCGCGGGGTTCAGCGGCCTGATTTGCGCCATCCACCTGCTGTTGAAATCGCCGCGGGGCGGCCCGCGCATCTGCCTCATCGAGCAGCGCGAAGCCTTCGGTGTCGGCGCCGCCTATTCCACGGATGACCCTGGCCATCTCTTGAATACGCACGCCGCCAATATGAGCGCGTTTACCGATCGCCCGGACCATTTTCTCGACTGGCTGCAAGAGCGGGGGCGGCTCTTCCATGGCAACGGCTCGTCCTTCGTCTCGCGGCGGATCTACCGTGATTATCTGCAAGGCCTCTTGCGCGACATCGCATGCAGCGCCGACGCAGCCGGGCGGCTTTACCTCGTTCCCGACGAGGCGGTGTCGGGTTGAGCCCGCCGGCGCGCGGTACGAGGTTCGTTTGAAGGTAGGCAAGGTGCTATCCGTCGATGCCGCTATCTTCGCAACGGGCAATCCGCCTCCGCACCCGCCCAATATTGCCGCCGGGGCATTTATCGAGAGCCCTCGTTACATCGACGACCCCTGGCACCCCTCCGCCTTCGGCGCCGTCGAGCCGCATGATACGATCGTCATCCTCAGCACCAGTCTGACCATGATCGACGCCATGCTTTCCCTGAAGGCGAAAGGCCATGAAGGGCCGGTGATGGCGTTGTTTCGGCGCGGGCTCATTCCGCGCCGCCATGCGGCCACTACCCGGCCGGTGGCATACGACTTTTCGGCGCTTCCGCTCCGGCTTTCCATCGCATTGAAGACGGTGCGGGCGGCCGCCCGGGACGCCGAGCGCGCGGGCGGAAACTGGCAAGACGTCGTCGACAGGCTCAGGCCGAACACCGCCGCCTATTGGCAAAATCTTTCGCTGCACGCCAAACAGCGGTTTCTGCGCCATCTGCGGCCGTGGTGGGATGTGCACCGCCACAGGCTGGCGCCGCAGGTTGCCGACAGGGTCAGGAAATTGATCCTGGATGGGAATCTGGTGGTCTGCCGCGGACAGTTGGTGCGGATCGAGGCGGACGCCAGCCGGGCGACCGTCGCGTGGCAGCCCGCCGGCGACACGCTGGTCTACCGCATGATCGCCGATCACGTCATCAACTGCATGGGGCCGGGCGGCGATCCTACGCGGTCGAAAACGCCGCTCTTGCCGGGCTTGATCGCTACCGGGCTCGCCAGGCCGGATCGTCTTCGGCTTGGCCTCGACGTGGACAGCGCAGGCCGTTTGATCAAGCGCGACGGGGCCATGAATTTGCGCAAGGAGGCGGCGGCCGCTCTCGGTGAGATCGCGGATGCGTCGGGCCGGCCCTATCTGGAGGCGGTTGAAGACGATCCCGACCCGGACGTGCGCAAGACAGTCCGCTGGGCTCTGACGCAAATTGACGGCTTTCCCGCCACTCGCAAGATTGACCGCCAAAACGCCGTCGAAAAATCCCTAAGCCTTTGACTGCTCGGACACTGCATGTCCGTGGGCATGATGCGCTAATGCAGGGCCTGTTTCAGATCGGCCTCGAGGTCGCTTACATCTTCGATGCCGACCGAGAGACGGATCAGCCCGTCCACGATGCCGATCCTGGCGCGAATATCGGCGGGAATGGAGGCATGCGTCATCACGGCGGGATATTCGATCAGGCTCTCGACGCCTCCCAGGCTTTCCGCGAGCGTGAATAACCGCGTGCGCGTCAAGGCGGCATCGACGGTAGGGCGGCCGCCCTTCAGGATCGCCGTGATCATGCCGCCGCCCTTGCCGTTCATCTGATGCCGCGCCAGGGGATGCTGCGGGTGACTTTCAAGGCCAGGATAAAGCACGCGCTCGACCTTGGGGTGCTGCTCCAGCCATTCAGCCAAATGCTGGGCGTTCGATGAATGGCGTTCCATGCGCAGGCCGAGCGTTTTTACGCCGCGATGCATCAGGAAGCTGTCGAACGGTCCGGCAATGGCGCCGGCGGCGTTTTGCAGAAACCTCAGATTTTCGACGAGGTCGGGCCGGCTCGCTATCACGACGCCGCCGATGACGTCCGAATGGCCGCCGATATATTTGGTCGCCGAGTGCAGGACGATGTCCGCCCCCAGCTCCAGCGGGCGCTGGATCCACGGCGACGCGAAGGTGTTGTCGACGACGACGATGAGGCCGTGCTTGTGCGCCTCCTCGGCGATAGCGGCGATGTCGGCGAGTTTCAGCAGCGGGTTGGTCGGCGTCTCGACCCAGACCAGCCTCGTCGCGGGACGGATCGCCTCCGCCAGCCGCGAGGCATCCGTCAGGTCGATATAGCTTGCCTCCAGCCCCGCCGAACGCCGCCGCACGCGCTCCAGCAGGCGATAGGTGCCGCCGTAAAGATCGTCGATGGCGATGACGTGCGAGCCGGAGTCCAGCAGTTCCAGTACGGTGGCGCTGGCCGCGAGGCCGGATGCGAAGGCGAAGCCGGCCTCGCCGCCCTCCAACGCCGCCACGGCAGCGCTCGAAAGCGAAGCGGGTGGGGTTTTGACTGCGGCCGTATTCGAAGCCCTTATGCATGCCCGGCGCGTCTTGCGCGTAGGTTGCGTTGGCGTAGATCGGCGTGATCAACGCATTCGTCCCAGGATCGAGATGCTGGCCGGCATGAATGGCGCGCGTATCGAAACCCTTGATGAGATCGTTTTTTATCGCGTCGTTCGTCATGGTTGTCCCGTTCTCTTGCGCAAGAAGTTCAGAAAATCGATAGGGGTGATGAGCCCCAGAAATTGGCCTTGATCGACGACACAGGCGGCCCGGCATCGCTCGAAGATCGGGATCAATTCTGTGACTGGGCTTTTCACGTCGATGGTTTCGACCTCATGGCGCATGAGGCTGCCGACGGCGGCATTAAAGGCGGCCGGATTGCCTGTGACGGTCGTCAGAATGTCGGTTTCGTCCATGATGCCGATAAGGCGCCCGCCATCCATCACCGGAACCTGCGAGATCTCGAACAGCCGCATTTTTCCATAGACCTGCTGCAGTGTTTCCGACGGCGCCGCCCACACGACATCGCCGCGCAAAAACGGGCGGGCGATCAGATCGCGCAGATCATGCGTGACCGGGCGATCCGTCAGGCCGTGATCGTCGAGCCAATAGGGGTTGAAGATTTTCGAGAGATATTTGTTGCCGCTGTCGCAGACGAAGGTCACGACGCGCTTGGGCACGGTCTGCTCGCGGCAATATTTCAGCGCGGCCGCGAGCAGCGTACCGGAGGAGGAGCCGCACAACACGCCTTCGCTCTGAAGCAGCTGCCGCGCCGCGCCGATACTCTCGGCGTCGGTGATCGTAAAGGCGCGGCGGACGAGGCTGAGATCGCAATTGGCGGGAACGAAATCCTCGCCGATGCCCTCCACCAGCCAGCTTCCCGGCTTGATCGTCACGCCTTCATTGACCAGCGGCGCAAGGATCGAGCCTTCGGGATCGGCCAGCACCATCTCGACATGCGGCGCGGCGCGGGCCATGAAATGCCCGATGCCCGACAGCGTGCCGCCGCTGCCGACGCCGCAAACCACCGCATCCAGACGGCCCTGCATCTGCCGCCAGATTTCCGGCCCGGTGCCGGCCTCATGCGCGGCGGGATTGGCGGGGTTCTCGAATTGATTGACGTAAAACGCTCCTGGCGTCGCCTCGGCGATCGCCCGCGCCTTGTCCTGATAATAGTCGGGATGGCCCTTTTCGACATCGGAGCGCGTCATGATGATCTCCGCGCCCAGCGCCTTCAGGTGAAAAATCTTTTCGTGGCTCATCTTGTCGGGGATGACGAGCTTCAGGCCATAGCCCTTCTGCACCGCGACCAGCGCCAAAGCGAGGCCGGTATTTCCCGCCGTCGCCTCGACCAGGGTGTCGCCGGGCTTGAGACGCCCATTGCGCTCGGCTGCCTCGACCATCGCCAGGGCGATACGGTCCTTGATCGAGCCGCCGGGATTCTGATTTTCAAGCTTCAGAAACAGCTCGCACGGCCCGGTGTCAAATTTCGACAGCCTTACGATGGGCGTATTGCCGATCAGGCCCAGGACGGAAGACGCAGCTGCGTAAGACGGAGAGTAAGCCATCGCTTTTCCTAAAAGCATTCCGCTTGGATCTAGGCAGGCAGGCGACATAAACAATCAAAACTTGGCCCTCGCTGACCTCGGTCGGGCCTCCAGCCAAGTGCTGTATCTTGAACCGGCGGCACAGAAGACGAAATAGACCCGCGCCGCGCAAGCGAACGCTTCGTTGTAAAAGCCGAGCCATAGCGAATCGGAGCGCGCGGCATTGAGAAAATCGGGATCCTTCCAAAGGTGGAAGGTGAATTGAACGGTGCCCCGAACGATGTCTGCCGGCGTTTCGGAACCGCTTTCCTTTTACCGGCCGGCAGGTACGTGGTGCCCACAGCGGTTAACAGAGCATCCCGAACGGTTCAGGGGAAATCATTCGTTCGGAAAACCATTGTTGTTTTTTCGCTATGGAGGGCGCGTTCCGCTTAGCCGCTCTATCCTTGCAAGAGGCGGGACGCCTCCCTGCGGCAAAGTCTGGATTGACCTGCGAGGATCGGTTTCACTCGTAATAAGCTTATACGATCTTCTTCGTTTGAGCCGGGGAAGCCTCAACGTACGCTCCAAAATTGCTCATAACCGAAATGGAGCTAGCGATGTTTCCCAGATTTTCCAGGCGCGGAGTTGTCGGCGCGATCATTGCAGGGAGCCTCATGAGCCTTCCCGCGATCGCGCAGACGGAGAAGGCGCTCCTCAATGTTTCCTACGATCCGACGCGCGAGCTTTACGCCGACTTCAACACGGAATTCAGCAAATATTGGAAGGAAAAGACCGGCGAAACCGTCAAGATCAGCCAGTCACATGGCGGGGCCGGCAAGCAGGCGCGCGCCGTGATCGACGGGCTGGAAGCCGATGTCGTCACCTTGGCGCTGGCTTACGACATTGATGAAATCGCCGAGAAGACGGGCAAGCTCCCCAAGGACTGGCAGACCCGCCTGCCGAACAACAGCTCGCCCTACACCTCCACGATCGTTTTCCTGGTCCACAAGGGCAATCCCAAAAATATCAAGGATTGGAACGATCTGGCCAAGCCGGGCATCGGTGTGATCACGCCAAATCCGAAAACCTCCGGTGGGGCGCGCTGGAACTATCTCGCAGCCTGGGGCTACGCACTGAAGAACAATGGCGGCGACGAGGCGAAAGCCAAGGAATTCGTGGCGGCCATCTTCAAAAATGTCCCGGTGCTCGACAGCGGCGCGCGGGGCTCGACCAACACCTTCGTCCAGCGCGGCCTTGGCGATGTGCTCCTGGCCTGGGAGAACGAGGCATTCCTGTCGATCAACGAACTGGGGCCCGACAAGTTCGAGATCGTCCTACCCTCGGTTTCGATTCTCGCCGAACCGCCCGTGACCGTCGTCGACGAGGTGGCGAAGAAGCATGGCACGCTTGAGCTCTCCAAGGCCTATCTCGAATATCTCTATTCTCCCGCTGGACAGAAGATCGCCGCGAAGCATTATTACCGGCCGGTCAAGCCCGAGCTTGCCGATCCAAAGGACGCGGCGCGCTTCCCCAAGCTGCCGACCTTCACCATCGACGAGGTGTTCGGCGGCTGGCAGAAAGCGCAGAAAACGCATTTTGCCGATGGCGGCACCTTCGATCAGATCTATACGACCAAGTGACCGCTCGCGTGACACCGTGATTGTCAAAGGCAGTGCCGGCTTGGACCTGAGCCTCATTGGCTCGCCAGCCGGTCTTTCCACCGGAGCGGCGGTTCCTGTACCAAGGCGGCACACTGCGACGTGCTCGCCGCAAATGCCCCTGTTTTGAGGTTAGTCTCTGTTCGGATTGATCGAGACGGCCATGAAACGGGGTCGGTTTTCAGATGAGCAGATCATCGGCGTTTTGCGGGGAGCATGTTCGCATCGCGGCCAAGTCGACGTGATCGGAGCCGGTAGCCGTCGAACTTGATTTCATGCAGCCAATTGGCGTCAGCGGGAGGACTGCTCCGGGGCGTGGCCAGCATAGGGTGCACACAACCAACGTGCGGCTAGATGACGACACTCTCAACGCATTACGGTCTATTGCGGTTGAGGAGAACCGAACGGTGTCCAATCTGATCGGCACGATCGTGCGGAACTGGCTCAAAGCCAGGCAAGCGGCTCGGCAATGAACACCGGGAAGCGAACCGCTTCTCCAGAATTTTGGCGAACGGATTTCGCTTGATATCCCCACCTCGTCCCCACAACATGATGGGACGTTGCCGAGGCGTTCACGGGTCGCGATGCGACAACGTCCGGGGCGGAACGGATCGAGTTCCAGCCGCCAAAACCCTTTGCTGACAAAGGATTTCCGCCATGATTGATGCGGTGTTGAGGGACATTGGATACGGCCCTGGCAAAAGGCGATATCGAGGCTGCGGTCTCGCTGTTTCAGGACGACTGCTATTGGCGCGACCTTGTCACCTTCACCTGGAACATCCGGACCATGGAGGGTAAGGACGCCATCCGCGACATGCTCAGGGCACAGCTTGGCGACGTGAAGCCGTCGAACTGGATGCCGGCCGAAGGCGAGGATGCGACCGAAGAGGACGGCGTCGTCACCGGCTGGTTCAGCTTTGAGACGCGTGTGGCGCGCGGTTTCGGACACGTCCGGCTGAAGGATGGGCTGATCTGGACACTGCTTACCTCGATGACCGAGCTGAAAGGCCATGAGGAGCCCCTCGGCTTCGAGCGCCCGTTCGGCGCCAAGCACGGAGCAGGCAAGTTCCGCAAAACCTGGAAGGAGGAACGGGAGGAAGAAGCCCGCACGCTCGGCCACACCGTTCAGCCCTATGCCTTGATCGTCGGCGGCGGACAGGGGGGTATCGGGCTCGGTGCGCGGCTGCGTCAGCTCGGTATTCCGGCCATCATCGTGGAGAAGAACGAACGCCCGGGTGACAGCTGGCGCAAACGATACAAGTCGCTCTGCTTGCATGATCCGGTCTGGTACGACCATCTGCCCTATCTGCCCTTCCCGCCGAACTGGCCGGTCTTCTCGCCAAAGGACAAGATCGGCGACTGGCTGGAAATGTACACGAAGGTGATGGAGCTGAATTATTGGGGCTCGACCACCTGTAAGAAGGCCAGCTGGGACGACGCAAACAAGGAGTGGACCGTCATCCTCGACCGCAATGGCGAGGAGGTCGTGCTTCGGCCCAGGCAGCTCGTGCTCGCCACCGGCATGTCGGCCAAGCCGAACATGCCGACGTTCAACGGCATGGAGCGTTTCAAGGGTGACCAGCACCATTCATCGCAGCATCCGGGGCCTGACGCCTATCGCGGCAAGCGGGCCGTCATCATCGGTTCGAACAACTCTGCCCACGACATTGCCGCCGCGCTTTGGGAGAACGATGCCGATGTGACGATGGTCCAGCGCTCCACGACCCACATCGTAAAGTCGGAAACGCTGATGGATATTGGTCTTTCGGGACTCTATTCGGAGCAAGCAGTCCGAAACGGCATGACGACCCAGAAAGCAGACATGATCTTCGCCTCGATCCCCTACAGGATCATGCACGAATTCCAGATTCCGCTTTATGATCAGATGCGCGAGCGCGATGCCGATTTCTATGCCGGACTCGAAAAGGCTGGCTTCATGCTGGATTGGGGGCCAGACAATAGCGGGCTGTTCATGAAATATCTCCGGCGTGGATCCGGCTATTACATCGACGTTGGCGCGAGCCAGCTCATCATCGATGGCAAGATCAAGCTGAAGGCCGGCTCTGACGTGCGAGAGATCACCGAGGATTCGGTCATCCTCGATGACGGGACGGAACTGAAAGCCGATCTGATCGTCTATGCGACAGGATATGGCTCGATGAATGGCTGGGCGGCGGATCTGATCAGCCAGGAGGTGGCCGACACCGTGGGCAAGTGCTGGGGCCTCGGCTCCGATACCCCGAAGGACCCCGGTCCCTGGGAGGGCGAGCAGCGCAATATGTGGAAGCCGACGCAGCAGGAGGCATTTTGGTTCCATGGCGGCAATCTGCACCAGTCGCGGCACTACTCGCTCTATCTTGCGCTGCAGCTCAAGGCGCGCTTGGAGGGCATTCCGACCCCGGTCTATGGATTGCCAGCAGGTTCATCATCGGGCCTGATGGTAGTTGGCGGCGGGTCGACTGGCCCGCAACTGCCAAGTAGCTGTGACATCGGGCGAACGCAAATTGCGGATATGCGGAGCAGACGAGGCGAGCAAGTGCAGATAAGTGGGAACCTCATCTGGGCTCGTCGCCTGACAATCTGGGATTGATGTTGGTCGGATCATGCGGTCACGCTGTCGATTTATTATGCTGTTATTCTCGTCCCTCATGGTCTGGGCGGGCGCGGCGGGAGCAGATCCTAACGCCAGGATTTCCCTGCACACGCTCGATGGTGACGTTCAGCAAGTCAACATAGATGAAATTTGGAGAGTTCGAGAGAGCACCGGCGGCGACGAGCCAGTCGGGGCGCGCGTCATAGATTATGCGTTCGAAAGATTATACGTCAAAGATCCAATGGACAGCGTCATAAATAGCATCCGCAGCCAGCGGAAGATCGAAAAGTTTACGCTACCAAGCGGCGCGCCGATTTATATCGTTGCAGAAAAGGTCATCGGCATCGCCAGAGCTCTTCCGTATCAGCACCATCAGAATTCCAAATCGCTTATCATTGCTCGGGAAGGCCAGCAGCAGGTGCAGGAAACGCGGGATGCGGTTCGCGATGCATTGGGAAAATAGCCGACGCCAGACCCACGCGATGTGCCGGTCAGACGTGTTGGCCGCCATTAATGTGGATTTCCGCACCGTTTATGTACGATGCCGCAGGCGAGCAGAGGAACAGGATCGTCTGTGCGACTTCATGGGGATCGCCGAGGCGGCGCATGGGGATTTGATTGTCCACAATATCCTCGGTGCCGGCTGACAGGATCGACGTGTCGATCTCCCCCGGCGCTATCGCATTGACGCGGACGCCGTGGCGACCGAAATCATAAGCCTGTTCACGGGTCAGTGCCGCGAGCGCGGCTTTCGAACAGGCATAGGCCGCTCCCGCGAAGGGATGCACGCGCGAGCCGACGATCGAGGTCACGTTGACGATCGTGCCACCGACGGCGCGCAATTCCGGAAACAGGTTTTTGCCGAGGCTCGCAATCGCGAACAGATTGACGTTGAAGACATTCAGCCAGATTGCGTAGTCCGTCTGCAGCGCCCCCATTCGTCCTCCGTCCTCCATTTTTGGAGAAATACCGGCATTGTTGACGAGAGCATCGAGCCCCGCGCCGCCGAGCCGGTCCCGGACGTCACCAACCAGAGCGGTATAGGCTTGCGGATCGGACAAATCCGCCTGGATATGGTTCTCCGCGCCTCCCGGCCATGGACATGCCGGATCGAAACGCATGCGCGAAACGGTGAGGACGCGCCAGCCCTGTTGGTCGAAGAGCTTGACCGTCGCATGGCCGATGCCTCGGCTGGCGCCCGTCAGCAGCATCGTTCGTTTAGACGGCATCGAAATGGTGTCCTTCAGCGCAAGTGATGAGTTCGGACCGCCCCGAATTGGCTTCGCTATGGCGAGTATCATGGTTGGGAAGATCAAAGATAGGGCTAGGTCGCAGCGGATAGGATCCAACCCGCAGATCGGGGCGTGGATAAACCATCGAATCTCCGTCAGGAACGATCTGGTCTGGGGGCAATCGGGTCGTAAGCGCCCGAAATCCCGTAATTTTCGCGGATGCCACGCACGCCTTTATTTATCAAATTACGCGCAGTTCGGTCTATTTGGTTATTTTTTCCGATCCCCGCTCTGGCGTATGATGCATCCGCCGCAGCTATGTTTTTTGCTGCGAATGATCGTTTCAGACAGGCGAGGGTAACTCATGAACAAACGAAAACTTACAGCTTTGATCTCATGCGCGGCCTTCGGCCTGGCCGGACTGACGCAGGCGGCCTTCGCGCGCGATCTGACCGTGGTATCGTGGGGCGGCAATTATCAGGATGCCCAGAAGAAGATCTATTTCGAGCCATTTTCCAAACAGAGCGGAAAGCCCGTCCTTGATGAAAACTGGGACGGCGGCATCGGCGTGCTGGCGGCCAAGGTGAAAGCCGGGACGCCCAATTGGGACGCGGTCCAGGTGGAGGCCGACGAGCTTGCCATCGGCTGCGCCGACGGCCTGTTCGAGAAGATCGACGCGGCCAAGGTCGGCGGCAAGGACAAGTTCCTCGACGGCGCCGTGACGGAATGCGGCGTCGGGGCCATCGTCTGGACGACGGGCATCAGCTATGACGGCGACCGGCTGAAGACCGCTCCCGCCTCCTGGGCCGATTTCTGGGACGTCGCCAAAATTCCGGGCAAGCGCGCCTTGCGCAAGGGGCCGAAATACTCGCTCGAATTCGCCCTGCTCGCGGACGGCGTCGCCCCTGCGGATGTCTACAAAGTGCTGCGCACGCCCGAAGGCGTGGAGCGGGCTTTCAAGAAGCTGGATGCGCTGAAGCCAAACGTCGTCTGGTGGGAATCGGGCGCCCAGCCCCTGGCCATGCTGGCCAGCGGCGAAGTCGCGATGAGCAGCGCCTATAATGGCCGCATCGCCGGCATCAACAAGGCGGAGAAGAAAAACTTCAAATTCGTCTGGAATGGCGGGATTTATGCGCTGGACAGCTGGGTCGTGCTGAAGGGCAGCCCGAACAAGGACGCGGCCGTTGATTTCATCGCCTATGCGAGCGCGGCCGACAATCAGGTGAAGCTGCCGCAATATATCGCCTACGGCCTGCCGAACAAGGAAGCCGCCAGCAAGGTCCCGGCCGATCAGCAGAAAGACCTGCCGACCGCCCCGGAGAATCTGTCCCAGGAAATTGCCCTCGATACCGCCTTCTGGATCGACAATATCGAGGCGCTGACGACGCGCTTCAACGCCTGGCTGGCGAAGTAGTTGGCCCAACGACGAACAGAGAACGTGCTGGTCCGGCCAGCACGTTCCTTATGTCCCGGGGCGCTGAAACAGGAGAAACGGATGAATGGCCGCCTTCATTCACTTTGACCGCATTTCCAAGGCCTTCGGCGCCGTCCAGGTGGTGAAGGATCTCAATCTCGAAGTGAAGAAGGGCGAATTCCTCAGCCTGCTCGGCCCGTCCGGCTCCGGCAAGACCACCATCCTGATGATGCTGGCCGGCTTCGAGATGCCGACCAGCGGCCAGATCCTCCTGGACGGGCGCCGGATCGATCAGCTCCCTTCCCATAAGCGCCAGATGGGCGTGGTTTTCCAGGATTACGCATTGTTTCCGCATCTGAGTGTCAGCGCAAACGTCGCTTTCCCGCTTGAGATGCGCGGCTTGCCTCGCCCGGAGATCGCAGCCCGCGTAAGCAAGGCTCTCGATATGGTGCGCCTCGCCCATCTCGCGGATCGCAAGCCGGCGCAATTGTCAGGTGGCCAGCAGCAGCGCGTCGCCCTGACCCGCGCCCTGGTCTTCGAGCCGGCCGTGCTCCTCATGGACGAGCCGCTCGGCGCGCTGGACAAGCAATTGCGCGAGAACATGCAGCTTGAAATCCGCGATCTCCACCGCCGCCTCGGCGTCACGGTCGTGTTTGTCACGCATGACCAGTCCGAGGCACTGACGATGTCGGACCGGATTGCGGTGCTCAATGGCGGCGTGATCGAGCAGCTCGACAGCCCTCAAGACATTTACGATGCACCACGTTCGCGTTTCGTCGCAAAATTCATCGGCGAAACCAATCTGATGGAAGGCACCATCGCGCGGCTGAACGGGACGACCGCCGAGACGGTGCTGAGCGACGGCACCAGGCTGGTCGTCGTGCCCTGCCGCGATATGAAGGTCGGCGACCGGATCGCGATTTCGCTGCGGCCGGAGCGGATCGTCCTGGATACGCAGGCGACGGCGGCCAATGCGCTGCCTGTCGCCGTCGCGGACACCGTTTATCACGGCGACCATCTGCGCGTTCAACTGACGGCTGGGTCGATGAATCTCATATCCAAATGCGCGCGTCAGACCGCGAACTGGACGGCTGGAAGCGCGGGCTTCGCCTGCTTCCAGCCCGAAGACTGCGCGGTGTTCGCATGAGCGTGCCGACGCTCAGCAGAGAATTTCGCGCGATGGCGCTGGTGGCGCCGCTTTTCCTCTTCTTCGCAGTGCTGTTCATATGGCCGCTCTGGATGATGATGTCGGCCGCTGTCCAGGATGACACAGTCAGCCGCGCGCTGCCGCAGACGGCCGCCGCCATGGCCGATTGGGACGGCAAGGCCCCTCTGCCGGAGGAAGTGCGAAACGGTTTCGTGCGGGATCTGCGCGCGAGTGATGATCAGGAGATCTTCGGGAATGCCGTCCGGAGGCTGAATAGCGATCTGTCCGGTTTTCGCAGCCTGCTCACACGAACCCGAAGCGCCGTCCGCGATGCCGGTCCTGGGACGCCTGTCGATCTGGCGGCCATCGATCCGCGATGGGGCGAGCCGCGATATTGGACGATCATGAAAGTCGCCATGCCGCGCTACACCGACCGCAATCTCCTGGCGGCTGTCGACCTGCGGCGAGACCAATCCGGCGCCATCGTGGCCGAGGCAGCGGAGGCCTCGGCAAACCGCCAGATCATGCTGCGCACGCTTGTCGTCGCCGGGCTGGTCACGGTGCTCTGCGCGGCGATCGGCCTTCCCTACGCCGTTCTCGCCGCGTCCGTGACCGGGTGGAAGCGCTCGGTGCTTCTGCTTGCGGTGCTGCTGCCGCTGTGGACGTCGCTGCTCGTCCGGACGGCGGCGTGGCTGGTGCTGCTGCAGAACGAAGGCCTCATAAATAAGGCGCTCATTTCACTCGGCCTGATCGGTGCGCCGCTGGCGCTGATCTTCAATCGGACCGGCGTGCTGATCGCGATGACGCATGTGCTACTGCCCTTCATGGTGCTGCCGATCTACAGCGTCGTCGTCGCCATTCCGAAGAATCTGATGCCGGCGGCGGCTTCGATGGGGGCATCGCCGCTGCGCGCGTTCTGGCGCGTTCTCCTGCCGCTCAGCCTGCCGGGCGTCTATTCCGGCTCGCTGCTCGTGTTCATGGTGGCGACCGGCTATTACATCACGCCTGCCCTCGTGGGCGGGGCGAACGACCAGATGATCAGCTCGGTGATTGCGTTCTATGCCATGGGTACGGCGAATTGGGGGATGGCTGGCGCGCTCGGCCTCATCCTCCTGCTGGTGACTTTGCTGCTCTATGCGGTGTACGGACGCCTGTCGCAGTCCAAGCCGGTCCTGGGAGCTTGATGATGGGGAAACAGGCCGCGCAGACGGTTTTCGGCGTGGCGGTCGTGCTGTTCCTGCTGGCGCCGATCGTCGCCATCGTGCCGCTCGCATTCACCTCCAGCACCTTCCTCAACTACCCGATCGACACCTATTCCCTGCGCTGGTTCGACCAGCTCGCGACCGACGCAACGTGGCGGCGCTCCATCAGCAACAGCCTCATCATCGGAGGGACGGCGACGGCCCTCTCATTAGTGCTTGGCATTCTTGCCGCGCTCGGTCTTCGCGGGAACGCTCTGCCATTCGCGGCGGCGTTCAGAACGCTGTTCCTGCTGCCCATGGTGGTACCGGCCGTGGTGCTGGGCATCGGCATGCAGATCCTGTTCGTCCGGCTGGGCCTGGCGAGCAGCTATCTCGGCGTGATCCTCGCGCATACCGTGCTCTGCGTGCCCTTTGTCGTGGTCAGCGTTTCGGCTTCGCTGCTGGGCATCAACCCATCCGTTGAACGCGCCGCGATGAGTCTGGGCGCGCGCCCCTGGACGGTGTTTCGGCGGGTGACGCTCCCGCTTGCCCTGCCGGGCGTGGTGTCGGGCGCGGTGTTCGCCTTCGCGACCTCGCTCGACGAGGTGGTCATCACGCTGTTCGTCGCGGGCCCAAACCAGAGGACCCTGGCGCGCCAGATGTTCGCCAGCATCCGGGAGAATATCAGCCCGGTCGTAGCCGCTGCGGCGCTGCTGCTCATTCTCAGCACATTGCTGCTGGCCGCTGCCGCCTTCCTGCGCTCGCGGCGAGCGCAGAACGATAAGAGTTGGCCGGAGGAAACGGTTTGAGGCGAAGATCCAAACTCGTCAGGTCAGCAGGACGCGGGCGCGTAATACCAAAGCTCGATTTTCCGGATGCCGAAGGCCGTCATTTGATCGTGCCGAATTTGCATTGTCCAATGTAGGATGAGCAATCGTTTTCATTGGAGCGATCTCTCATGTCGCCGGATATCATCGCCGATCTCGCGCCGACAGGCGTCTTGCGCGCGGGGATCAATCTATCGAACTTCCTGCTCGTCACGGGGAAAAGCCCGGATGGCGAACCCGAGGGTATAGCGCCCGATATGGCCCGCGAAATCGCCGTGCGTCTGGGTGTGCCGATAGATTACGTGCTGTTCAAGACGCCCAGCGCGCTTGCCGATGCGGCGGAAAGCGGTATCTGGGATATCGGCCTGATCGGCGCGGAGCCACAGCGCGCTGAGACGATCGCCTTTACCGCGGCCTATGCCGAGATCGAGGCGACCTATCTGGTGCCGGCCGGCTCGCCCTTGCAAACAATCGCCGATGTCGATCGCGCCGGTGTGCGCATCGCGGTGGCGGGCCGCACCGCCTACGGCCTCTGGCTGGACCGCAACATCAAGCATGCCGAATTGGTCCGATCGCAGACAGTGGATGGCGCTTACGACCAGTTCGTTGGCGATGGATTGGACGCTCTCGCTGGCCTGCGGCCACGCCTCCTGGCGGATGTCGAAAAGCTTCCCGGGGCACGGATTATCGACGCGCGGTTCACCGCCGTGCAGCAGGCTGTTGGGACTGCCAGGAAGAACAAAGCGGGCGCCGCGTTCCTCCGCGATTTCGTCGAAGAAGCGAAGGCTTCCGGCCTCGTTGCACGCCTGATCGAACGACACAAGGTCCGGGGTCTTTCTGTCGCGGCTCCCGCATGAGAACATCGGACTTCCAAGCCGAAATGCATCCGCACCCAGTGAGCCCAGAACGACGGAGCCAATGCCATGAGCCAGCCTATGATCCCGCGGGAGCGCGCGCCCTATTCAGCGATCGTCGACAGGCCGCCCTTAAAGCTGCCAGGGGATGGCCGCATCATCGTGTGGAGCATCGTCAATCTCGAAGTCTGGGATATTTCCCGGGCGATGGCCCGTCAGGTCATTCCAGCGCCGACGGGTCAGGTTTTGCTGCCCGACGTGCCGAATTGGAGCTGGCACGAATATGGAATGCGTGTCGGCGTTTGGCGGTTCTTCGACCTCTTTAAACGGCTGGACGTGCGCCCTACGCTCTCTATCAATGCGCGCGTTTGTGTTGATTATGAGCGCGTCGCCGGGCAAGCGCGGGATGCCGGCTGGGAGCCGATGGGTCACGCTTATGAACAGATGCCGATACATAAGGTCGAGGATCAGAAGGGCATGATCCACAAATCGATGGACACGCTCGAGAGTTTTTGGGGCAAACGCCCGGTCGGCTGGCTGGGTCCCGGCTTGACCCAAACCTATGATACGCCGGAGCTATTGGCTGAGGCCGGTGTCAAATATATCGGCGATTGGGTCTATGACGATGAGCCGACGGTCATCACGACGGAGAAAGGTCCGCTCGTCACGCTGCCCTATTCGGTCGAGCTCAACGACATTCCCATGATGCTCGTGCAGCACCACGAGGCGGAGCACTTCTACCGCCGCTGCGCCGACGCATTTGATCGGCTTTACGCGGAAGGGGCCGATCGGCCGAAAATCATGGCGATCGCGATCCATCCCTACATTTCCGGCCAGCCTTTCCGCATCGACTACCTCGAACGCGTTTACGCGCATATCAATCGTGTCCCGGGTGTCCTGCATTGGAATGGCGCCGAGATCTACAATTGGTACAATCGTTTCGCCAGGGTTCATGCTTAAGAGATATCTGCGGCGGCCGTCATCCCTGGCTGTCGATCGGGCTGCCTCAGAGGATGAAATCGACAGTCGCGCACATACCCGTCTCCACGGTGGTCACGGGACGATGGGAGCGCCTTGGATTCTAGGCGGGGCGAACCTCCGGCCTGGTGGAGTCCGGAGCCCTGCCGGCGCGCGCTTGATCGGAATTGATGGCGGTTTCGCGGGTGCCGGAGACGATGAGCCCGAGCACCTCCTGCTGGGTCGTGTGCTTGACGTAGCGGTCGCCCACATTTTCGCCGCGCTTCAGCACCATCACGCGATCACCGACCAGGAAGATATCCTGCAGCCGGTGTGAAATGATGATCTGCGCGACGCCCTGCTTCTTCAATTCGAGCATGGTCTCGAGCAGCCGTTCGGTTGCCATCACGGAGAGGTTCGCGGTCGGCTCGTCGAGAATGACCACGCGCGGCTCGAAAGAAATGGCGCGGGCGATCGCCACCGACTGCTGACGGCCGCCGGAGAGGCTTTCGACGCGCTGATACACGGAATTGACGTCGACCTTGAGCCGCTTCAGGACCACGTCCGCCTCGCTGTACATTTTCTTGCGGTCGATGAACGGGCCCCTTTTGCGGCCAGCGGCCAAGGAAAATGTTCTGGCCGACGTCCATGTTCCCGCAGAGCGCAAAGTCCTGGTAGATCATCTCGATGCCGACGTCGCGGCTCTCATGCGGGCTCTTGAAATGGACCGGCTCGCCGGCAATCAGGATCTCGCCATTGTCGCGCTGATAGGCGCCGGTGAGGATCTTCATCAGCGTCGACTTGCCGGCCGAATTGTCGCCGACGAGGCCAAGCACCTCCCCCGGATACAGCACCAGATCGACGCCCCGGAGCGCATGCACCGCGCCAAACGACTTGTCGATGCCCCGCATTTCGACGATCGGCATTCTGTTCATCGCGGTGTCAGGCATGGGCGGCGACTTCTCGTTTGGTTGCGGCTGGCCGGCGGAAACGGTCCCTGAGCATTGCAAAAATGTTGGCCTGGCGCACCCATATATCGGTCAGGACGGCGCCGATCAGGATGACGCCGATGAACACGTTCACCCAAGTCTGCGGCATGACGAAACCCTGCACGTTGAGCTGCAGCAGGGCGCGGACGAGCGTGATCACCGCGGCCCCCGCCAGCGCGCCGATGATCGTGCCATAGCCGCCGAAAATCGACCCGCCGCCGATGATGACGGCGGCGATGCCGTCGAGTTCGCGGAACTGGCCGGCGACGGGATTGAAGCTGCGGAAATAGGCGACGTTGATGAGGCCGGCCATCGTCGCGCAGAGCGCGCAGAAGAGCAGGGCGGTAAAGCGGATATAGCTGGTATTGATGCCGGCATAGTCCGCCGCACGGCGGTTGCCGCCCGTGGCGTAGAGCTTCTGGCCATAGGGCATGTAGGCAAGCACGACGCCGGCGATCAGCGACACGAGCAGCATCCACAAGGTCTGGACGCTGACGACGTCGGCGAGGGTGCCGAGGAGCCCGGTCGGTCGCGGCAGGCCGTAATAGATCAGTATGTCGCCGATCTTCCGGCCGATGAGACTGTATTGCTCCTTGAAGCCGGTGAGCTGCTGGCCCGCGACGATCCAGGACGCGGCGCCGCGCGCGATATAGAACATGCCGAGCGTGGCGATGAATGCCGGCAGGCCCAGCGCGACGGTGAGGATGCCGTTGACCACCCCGGCGAGCAGACCGACGGCGAGACCGATGAGCATGGCGCTGCCCGGATCGAGGCCGAGCACCTTCAGCGAATAGGCGGCGGCGCCGCCGGCGAGCGCGAGCACCGCGCCGACGGACAGATCGATGTCGCCGGCGGCGATGACGTAGGCGAGACCGACCGAGATCAGCGCCACCTCGGTATAGTTGAGCAGGATGGCGAAGCTATTCGGCAGGTGCGCCCAATAGTCGGGCCTCAGATAAAGGCCGACCAGCCAGAGCCCCACGGTCAGCATGATGGCGAGGGAATCGCGCCGCGCGAGGAACTTGCCGAAGCCGCGCGCCGACAAGCGCCTTGTCGGTCGCCATCGCGCCCTTGGTCTGCGCGGCCTCGATGGCGACGCCTCCGAGTATCCAGCGGCTGGCGGCGGCGGTTGCCGCCGAAGCCACGCCCAAAGCCGCGCAGGGACCCGGCGGCGAATGATGTAGGGCTCGATCAGCACCGCGACGATCAGCAGGATGCCGATGAATGCCGGCACGGCGCCGGCAGGCAGCGAGAAGATCGCCTGTACCTTGACCGGTTCGCCATTGATCATTTCGATGCGGGTGATCGGCAGGCCTTCGCGCAGCACCTTGTTGATGAGCACCGTCAGCAGCGCGCCGATGAAGCTGCCGATGACGCGGCCGCGCCCGCCAAGGATCGAGGCGCCTCCGATGATCACGGCGGCGATGACGATCAGCTCCGCGTTGAGGCCGGCCTGGGGCGAGATGCCCTTGTCCTGGGCTGCCGCCATGAGCGCCGCGACCGTGGCGCAGAGCGAGGACAGGAGATAGGCGCGCACCCGCACCCATTGCGTCGGGATGCCGGCATAGATCGCGGCCTGCTCATTGCCGCCGGTGGCGAAGGTCTCGTATCCCCACCGGGTCTTGGCCAGCACGAACGCACCGATGGCGACCATCGCCAGCGCGATCGGGATCTGGTTGTTGAAGCCCCAGGCATTGAATTCGCCAAGCTGAAAGAACCAGCGGTATTCGGCCGCCTTGAGCGGATAGAGGATCGACTGGCCGCTCGTCAGGCCGAGGACGAAGCCGCGTCCGATGAAAAGCATCGTCAGGGTGGCGATGAACGAGGGCACGCGCAGGAGCGTGACCAGGATCCCGTTGAGGAGCCCGATGATGGTGCCCAGCACAAGGCAGATCAGGATCGCCGGAACGACCCCGAGATCGTAGAGATTGGGATCGAAAATATAGGCGAAGACGACGCCGACCAGGCCGAAGGTCGACCCGACTGAGAGATCGAGATCCTTGTTGGCGATGACGAAGGTCATGCCCACGGCCATGACGGCATAGCGTGCCGTATCGCGCAACAGTGCCTGGAACGCGTCGGGCGAGACGAAAAATTTGGGGTTGATGAAGGCGCCGACGATATAGAGGAGCGCCATCATGATGAGTAGGCCGACCTCCCAGCCGCCAATGAGCTGGGACGGGCGCCGGCCAAGAGCATGATCGCTTCCGATGGAATCGATCACTGCGTCGTGAGGTCCTTTGTTTCCGCACGATTTTTCAGGAAAACCGGCCGCCACTTTTCCGTGATCGTGCGCCATCGCGGGCACGGATGACGTCATCGCGTCCTGGGTTCTTGGTTCCGCTCGGCGTCGAGCAAAGAGCTCGCGAGAGAGCATAGCTCCCCCTCGCGGTCGAGACCAGAATAGACGATCCGAGGATCAGTTCTCGAAGCGCTTGCCGACCTTGCCGACGGTCTCCTTCGTCACGAGCTGAGCGCGCGTGTCAAGATTAGCCGCCGCGATGCCGCGGTCGATCTGCAGATAGAGCTGCATGACCGGCCAGAAGCCCTGGAGGAACGGCTGTTGGCCGAGGGCGCCGGTCAGGTCGCCGCTCGCGAGCGCCGCCTGCTGAGCCGGGCCGAGGTCGAAGCCATAGGCGCAGATCTGTCCGGTCTTCTTGGTCTGTGCAACGGCTTTGGCGAGCGCCGGTGTAAACACGTTATTGCCGGCGAACGCGCCGACCACGTCACCGCGCGACTCGAACAGCGAGACGATGGCGGCAACCGGATCGTTCGGATCGGCATCGATGCCGACTTTCTCCGGACCTGCATCGACCTTGAACGCGTCCAGCTTACCGGCGGCCTTCAGAGCGGCGACGGTTGCGTTGTAGGCTGAGGAGACGCGGTTGTTGACCTCGATATTGCCCAGTGCCGTGCTGCTCGGGAAGACGATTGAGCCGCCCTTGATGCCTTTGTCGATGAGGCACTTCGCGAGTGCGTTGCCGGCGATGGCCGCCGCCGACGCATCCTGTCCGGTGTGGCTGATATTAAGGCGATCGAGGAGGCCGCCGTCGAAGGAGTTGCGTCGTCGCGACCGGAATGCCGTTCTTCTGTGCGGTCTTGATGATGTCGTTGTAGGCGCCGGCCTGCGGCGTCGTGAAGATCAGGCCGTCGATCGTCGGATCCTGAATGATCTGGTTCAGAATTTCGATTTCGCGTGCTGGATCATCGACCGGGTTTTCCGACCCCAGCAGAAGGATCTTGGCGCCGATCATATTGCCGGCGACTTGCGCACCGACATAGACCGGGTCGAAGAAGCCGTTGCCGGCAGTATGGGTGATGATTGCGAAAGTCAACTTACCGTCGGCCGAATGGAAATTCTTCGTGGCGGCGGCCTCTTTCGCGGCCTCTTCGAACGAATAACCGCCGACAGCTTTGCCGACGGACCCGGATTGGGCGAACGCTCCGGATGCCGCGAACATTGCCGCGGTGCCGAGCGCCACGGTTGCCAGGAATTTTTGCATGCTCCACCCTCCCAATTAGCTTGCGCCTTCTCATTCGGCACAATGCAGAGGAAGAATATCGGGGAGCGGGGCTCGGCGCAAATAGTATGATAATTTATTTCTGACCGCTGCTTCGTAGTCCATAATCCGTGGCTCATCCGGAGATTCCCAAATTTTCGGTCGGGAATCGCGCCCCCACGCCGCCGAAAAGTCACCCCCGCATTTTCCTGTAGCGGCTGTCAGTTTCACGACTATCGCGCTTTCCACCAACTATAGGGTGCGGGGAGCCGAAGTTTGGCGGGGACATTCGCGCAGCTCTGGCTCTCTTCACGGCAGACCGCCCTTGGCCTATAGGAGACTGGATTTGAGTCCAAGCTGCCGTGCTCACACAGGAGAAAACAATGCGCCTTTTGGTGGTCGGAGCCGGATCGACCGGCGGCTATTTCGGCGGTCGGCTCGCACGGGCCGGCCGTGATGTTACGTTCCTGGTCCGGCCGGGACGTGCTGAGCATCTGCGGGCGAACGGGTTGCAGATCGTTAGCCCTCACGGCGATGTCACGTTGACACCGAAGCTCGTAACCGCAGACCGCCTCGCAGAGCCGTTCGACGCCATCCTGCTGACCGTTAAGGCCTATTCGCTCGATCCGGCTCTCCGCGATATGGCGCCTGCGGTCGGCGCTGAAACCATGATTCTGCCGGTCCTGAACGGCATGAAGCATGTCGATATTCTCACCGAACGTTTCGGCGCAAAGGCGGTGGTCGGCTGCGTCTGCAAGATTGCTGCAACCATCGACGACGAGGGCCGCATCGTGCAGCTCGCCAATTTCCACGATCTCGCTTATGGCGAGCTGAGCGGGACACCGTCATCCCGGACCGGACAGCTCGATGCCTTCATGCAGGGCGCGGGCTTCAGCGCAAAACTGACACCGACTATCGCGCGCGAGATGTGGGAGAAGTGGGTGCTGCTGGCATCGCTGGGTGGCGCAACCTGCCTGATGCGGGGCGCTGTCGGGGAGATCGTGGCCGCACCCGGTGGGCTGGATTTCATGGAGCGCTTTCTCGGCGAGGTGGTTACCGCCGTCACTACCGTCGGGCAAGCGCCGACCGACGCGCATCTCGCCGGAGTGAGGAAAATGCTTACCGAGAAGGGTTCCGGGCTCGCCTCGTCGATGTACCGCGATTTGCAGAAGGGAGGACCCATCGAAGGCGATCAGATCGTTGGTGACCTGCTGGTCCGCGCGGCGAAGGCCGGACTCTCGACACCGCTGCTGGCGACAGCATATGCGAGCCTCGCGATCTATCAGAACCGGCTGGCGGCACCAGCAGCCTAACCGCGCGTTCAGACCTCTGCCAATTGGGAAGACATGACGTAGTCCAACACGAATGTCTCCTATTGGGCCCTTGGCAATGGAGAGGCATTGGTGATCACCCGTCCAAATCCCCGCCGACTTTTTTGCGGACGCCCCATTCCGCAAGATGCGCATTGATGTCCGCCGCGACAAAATACCGAGCACTATCAGGATCGTATCCTTGTGCGAGCAGTTCGTCATACTCGGTCAGGACATGCCGCGCATAAGCGATCATGGAGAGCCAAGCCGCAGCTTCCGCCGAGGCCACGCGCAAGCCGGGACTGTCCATTGCATGATCCACGATCGAACAGAATTCGTGGTTCGGCACGCGAGGTGCCAAATGCCGGAGGGCGATTTCTATTTCGGTGCGTCTGCCCATCTTGTCACCAGCCAAATACCCCCGCAGTCCGGCTGTCGCCGCGTTACTGGAATGGCGGTTCATCGAACGCGCGCAGCTTGCGGCTGTGCAATTGATTCACGCCACGATCCCTAAGGATCCGGATGGTCTCAAGGCCAATGGTCAAATGCTGATCGATGCGCTGACGATAAAAGCTGTCGGCCATGCCACGAAGCTTGATTTCGCCATGGAGCGGCTTGTCCGAGACGCAGAGTAGCGTTCCGTAGGGCACGCGTAACCGGAAGCCGTTGGCGGCAATTGTCGCGCTTTCCATGTCGATAGCGATCGCGCGCGACCGATTGAAGCGGCTGTAAAGCTCATTGAAGCGCAGTTCCCAATTGCGGTCATCGGTTGTAACGACAGTTCCGGTGCGCATTCTGGATTTCAGATTGTCACCCGTTAATCCCGTCACGCTCGACACGGCATCCTGCAAGGCAACCTGAATCTCGGCGATAGGCGGCACCGGTACGGACACCGGCAGGTCATGGTCCAAAACGTGGTCCGCGCGCTCGTAGGCATGCGCCAGAACATAGTCACCGAGTTGCTGTGATCGGCGCAAACCGCCGCAATGGCCAATCATCAGCCAACAATGCGGACGCAGGACGGCCAGATGATCGGTAATCGTCTTTGCGTTCGAAGGGCCAACGCCGATATTGACCATGGTGATCCCGAGCCGATCCGGACGCGTCAGGTGATAGGCCGGCATCTGCTGCAACGGACGGCCCGTGTCGGTTTTTTCGACTGCGGACCCGACTTCCGTGAGGAGATTGCCTGGTTCGACAAACGACCGATATCCGTTCCTACCGCCTCCTTCAGCAATGAGCGCACGCCCATGCGCGATGAATGCGTCCACATATCGCTGGTAATTCGTGAAAAGCACAAAGCCTTGGAAATAACGGGCGTGAGTGCCGGTGTAATGATGCAGGCGCTGGATCGCGAGGTCGACGCGCTCCGCGCTGAAGAGCGACAATGGCCGCGCCTGCTCGGCTGACCGGCGGAAAGTACCGTTGGCGATCGCATCGTCGATGGCGGCGAGATCGGGCAGGGCGAAGACGGTTTGGAGCGCGCGGATGTCTTCCGGCTGCAACTCGGCGGTGGCCTCGTCGACGACAAAGGAAAGCGGGATTGGCCGATTGGAAAGGCCCACTTCAAACGGAGCGCCGTGATAGTCGGCCAAGCGTTGAAGCTGCGCCTGATAATAGTCACGAAACAGCGCCGGCTGGGTCAGCGTCGTGGCATAGCGGCCCGGATATGGCAATGTGCCCCAAGACGGTCTGGAGTCGTAGACCAGCGCATCGTGAGCAACCGATACCCTGAGCTCCGGATAGCAGGCATCCTTGACCGATGCCCCCGTGCGCTCCCCATTCAGGAAACGCTGGAACCGGTCTCGCACCCGGCCGGCCATCTTGTCGTAGATTTCGCAGATGCGATTAACTGCCGGAGCTGCCTCGGCATAAGTCTCGAAATTGTATTTTTTGCTCACAGGCCCGACCAGTTTTAATTGCGGGAACGCCATTTGCCGTGACCAGAAACGATGGCCTACGATTTGGCACGGCTCGCTCGCTACGATCACACGTAGCGGCTTAGCGTCAATCGCCTGGCATATTGGCTTCGCCGATCACAAACCGGATATTCGGAGTCGGCGTCAAGTGCCTAACGTTGCGCGGGACTGGCCATCAGAATAGGAGCCGCCACGTTTCAAAAACCGTAAAGTTGTCTGCTCGCCTGCTCGATATCCTCCCAATCGCCCTCCCGAAGCCAGTGATCCGCCCATCGGATCGTGTCTTCGTAGCTGTGCTTGTTCTCATGGTTGGTCCACGGCCAGTCGCTTCCCCACACCACACGCTGCGTTCCGATGATGTCCAGGATCGCTTCCGCATACGGCCCCACATCGACCGGGACTTCGATACGGCGCCGAGAATTTCACCCATAGATCCGACGATGGAGCAAGCTCTGAGAGCGCATCGATCCACGGCTCGTCCCTGGGCGACGGGGAGGCCGGCAGACCAAAATGATCGACAACGATCCGGTCTGCCAGGGAGCAAAGACCATGCAGATACGGGCCGAGTAGGGGGCCCTCCAGTTGAATCTGGAGGTGTAGGCCGGCACGATTCAGTCGCGTCAGGAAATCCCGCACGGAAGTATGCGTCAAATCCGGCAGCGGAGCCCCGGCGACCAGGTTCCACCTTACACCGCGAATGCCTTCTGCCTTGAGCGTCTGCAGCTCTTCCTCGCCGGCTCCGAATGGCACGACGGCAATGCCGCGAAAACGCTGCGTTCCGAGCGTCTGCAAGGCGTTCAAAAGCTCGGAATTGTCCGTGCCGAAAAAGCTTATCTGCACGATGACGCCGCCTTCGATACCGTTTGCCTGCAGCTGTCCTTGCCATTCATTGCCCGGCGCGGTTGTCTTCGGCAAATAGCGCGGCTGTCCGACCGCATAGACCCGTTCATAGACGTGAGCGTGGCAATCGAAGCGTGACATCACGTTCCCACCTTTATAGGCTGGCTAAACAGATCAAACCCGCGACCATTTCGGCTTCTCTTCCGCGGCGAGCCCGTCCCGCCCCTCGAATATATTGCGCAGGTCGAAAACCGCATAATCCGCATAATGCAGAATCACGGCCTCGAGCGTACGCGGCCGAACGCTGGTGTTCTTGCTGTGAGAGAGGATCATATGCACGACCGGCCAGGGAGCACCCTCGGTGCGGGCCACATGCGCTCCGTAGAAAGTGTGCTGTGAGTAGCGGGCTGCGTCGCTGGGCTCGCCCGTCTTGTGATCGGCCATGACGAGCTTGTCGACGTCGATGAGTGCGGCGCCGGTCAGCAGCAGGTCGGTATCCGGTTTGTTACCCTGGCGCCGGGCGACCTCGACCAGGCCGATCGCAGCGTCGGCAACCTGGCGTATATGCTCGACCAGTGTCGTCGGCGTCCTGCGCTCGGTTCGGGTGATGGAGAACCAGGAGGCGTCACTGAGGTGACCGAGGCCGCTCTCCTGCCACAGCCTTAGCCACACCCGATCGGCAATTCCCCGAAGCTCACCATTCCCGATCTCGTTGAGGAACGGCAATTCGCGATAAAGCTCGTCCTTGCGGGGATCCGTCATGATTTGACCTATTTGAACCAGATGGCCGTCCACGGAATGTATGTCACGATAAGCAGCACGACGAACATTACACCGATGAACCACCAATTATACCGCATGATGTCATGGAGCCTCACCCCCGTGATGGCGCAAACCGTCAGTACGATCGACGCAACGGGCGGGGTCTGCTGGCCGACAGCGAGATTGATGCAGACGATGATGCCGAAATGAACGGGATCGACGCCGAGCTGAGTCACGATCGGGAAGAGGATCGGCACGATGATGATGATGGCGGCCGTGGCGTGGAGGAACATTCCGACCACGAACAGGAACACGTTGATCAGGAACAGCATCGCGAACTTGTCGTTCGTGAGCGCCGTGAGCCCTTGCGCGATGGTCTGCGGAAGCTGCTCATTGGCGAGCACCTGGCCGATGACTGCTGAGCCGGCGACCAGCATCATCACGACCGCGGCCTGCTTGGCCGTGACGACGCAGCATTCCCATATCCCGCGCCAAGTCAGCTCCCGCGTGACCAAGCCGAAGGCGAAGGCGATGAAACAGCCGATGCCCGAAGCTTCGGTCGGTGTAAAGAAGCCGAAGACCAGACCGCCTATGACGAGGATCGGGATCGTCATCGGAACCAGCGCATCCTTGAATGCCTCGCCCAGCTTTTTCAGCTCGAACGGCTGGAGCACCGCATAATTGCTCTTCAACGCGAAAATATAGTTCGCCATCATCAAGCCGCCGGCGAGGATGAAGCCAGGGACGAAGCCCGCGATGGTCAGATCGCGGATAGAGGTGTCGGTCGTCACGCCATAGATGACGGCGGGAATCGAGGGCGGAATGATGATGCCCAGCGACGCGGAGGACGCCGAGACGGCTGCTGCGAAGGCGCGCGGATAGCCTTGCTTCTCCATTTCCGGCACGAAGATCTTGCTGAGCGCAGCAGCGTCCGCGACGCCAGAGCCGCTCATCTCCGATATGAACGCAGCCGTTACGACGTTCACCTGGCACAGGCCGCCGCGTATCCAGCCGACCATGGCGGCGGCGAGCGCGACCAGGCGCGTGGCGATCGTCGACGTGGTCATCAACTCGCCCATGAGGATGAACAGCGGGATCGCCAGGAGCGTGAAACTGTTTACGCCGGAGAACATCTGCACCGGCAGCGTAACCAGATCCATGCCGACCACATACATGGAGATGGCCGCCGTGATCATCAGGCCGAAGCCGATGGGAATGCCGAGGGCGAGCAGGAGGATAAGAAGTCCGAGGATGTACCAGATCATATCGAGCCTCTCCACCGCTCGACGATGCGCAGGCACAATGCCAGGACGATCCCAACGCCGCAGATCGGCATCGATGCAATGAACACGCCGACCGGCACTGCTTCGATTGTTTGCAGCGGCGAATTGCCAACGACGAGAAGCATGCGCGTGGACTCGTAGATCAGCAGAATGAAGAAGGCGACGACGAGAAGGTCGGTGATGGTCTGAACGATCTTCCGTCTGCGAGCAGACATTGCCTCGACGAACAGATCGAAGGCGATATGCCTGTCCTCGCGCACGCCAAGATAGGCGCCGAGGAAACTGGTCCAGACTAGGGCGTAGCCGGTAATCTCTTCCGGCCAGGGCAGGGAGCTGTGCAGGACCGAGCGGAAAAAGACGGCGATGCAGGTGATCAGGGCCGTTGCCGCTACTATGAGCGCTGCGGCAACGGTGAACACCTGATCCAGGACGCGGATCATGGGGAGCATGTGAGGGGGGAAGCTATTGAGACTTACGGATGAGATCGACCCACTCCGGGCCATACTCCTTGACATAGGCCTGATAGACGGACTCGGCTTTCACCTGGAAGGGTTTCGGATCGACCTCGTTGACGGCGATGACACCCTTCATCTTGTCGAGAAAGCTCTGATCGAGATCGGCTGCTGCTTTATAGGCGTCGGCGGACATCGCGTCGGCCACACGCTTGAAAGTGTCGCGCTGCGCCTCGTTCAGGCCGTCCCAGAACGCCTTCGACACCAGAAGAAACGAAGGCGAATAGGTGTGGTTCACCAGGCTGAGATGCTTGGTGACTTCGTAGAGCTTGGCTTCGTAGAAACCGTAGAGCGCGGCTTCGACGCCGTCGACGACGCCTTGCTGAAGCGCGGTGAAGGTTTCCTCCCAGGAGATCGGAACCGGGTCGGCACCCATGGCCGAAAAGCCATCAAGCTTGAATTTTGAGCCGGTGACACGGATCTTCAGGCCGTTCATATCCTCAGGTTTGGTGATCGCCCGCTTGGTGTTCACCACGTGACGGAAACCATTCTCATAAATGCCCAGGACGATGAAGCCCTGCTTCTCCTCAAGGCGTTTCTTGACCGCCTCGCCTAGCGGCCCGTTCATGGCGCGTTGGACATGGGCGCGGTCCGTGAACAGCCAGGGCAAATCGAAGACGCCGAGCTTGTTGTCGAGCGCGAGCACGCTGCCCGCTACCATCGCCATTTCCAGCGAACCGAGGCGGACACTGTCGATCAGCGCCTTTTCTTTGCCGAGCTGGCTGTTGGGATAGAACTTGAAATTGAAGTCTGCCGGAAATTCCTTGCCGATCCGGCTGGCGAACATTTGCGCTGTCGCATAGAGCGGCGAGGTCTCGGAAACGTGGCTCGCTATGCGGATATCCTTCGCAGCGGCTGGCGCCAGGCCAGCGGTTGCGATCGAGGCTGCCAACGCTAATACTTTCAGGCTTGCCTTAACCATGGGGCTTCCAACTCCTGAGTACTATAACAATTACAATATCCGGCTGTCTTGATGCTTGATCCCGGTTCTTCGACCGGCTTTCCGGCGTGGTCGCTGTGACCGGCGCTATGTATTTCCCTCGCGAACCTAACGTATTTACTCTGTTACGCATAGCCCCGAGGTTCCAAACTCCTGTTGCTGCCCTCGTTTGGATCGATGAACGAGGAATAACGAATATCAGTCTCTCCTAGTCTCGGGCAGAAACGGCATCATTGCTGGAGCCCAGGGAGAGCGCATCGAGCCAGCGGCGTTTGCCGCTCAGGACATGTGCTCTCGCCGGCGATCCGGGCCCGTTCGATATCCCTCGCTATGATCGCCTGCACCATTTCCGCATGCTCCGCATTGGACTCTTTCATCTTGGGCGTGCGCGCCAGTGACATCTGCCGGGATAAATGACTCTCCTTCACGAGGTCCTGATAGATCCTCTCGGCAGCCTTATGCTTGGCGTGCATCATCAGAAGGCTGTGGAATTCGACATTCAGCGCGTAATAGGTTGTCTCATCCTCACCGTCGATCGCCGTTTCCATCCGAGCTACGAGCGCGGCAAGGGCATTCTTCTGCCTGACCGTCCCAGCTTCGGCGATCCTGACGCAGGCAAAGCCGGTCAAAAGTGCGCGCAGATCGTAATTCTCGGCCAATTCTGCCTGATCGATCTTCCGCACGAAAGTGCCGCGTCCGGGGCTGCTGACGACAAGACCGGCCTTCTCCAGGAAACGCCGTGCTTCGCGAACCGGACCGCGGCTGACACCGAGAGCATTTGCCAGAGACTGCTCGTTGAATCTCTCGCCGGCCTTCATTTCACCCTTGAGGATACGCCGCTCGATTTCATCGCAAACGATTGCGGTGAGTGACTGGGTTCGGGAAAGCATGATCGCAGCAATCGCGTCGGGCGGGTTTGACGGTGTTTTCATGGCCAATTCGTAGTCGTCAATTGCAGACTGTCAACAGCAAACGTTTACTGCTGGCGTAAACCTGCGCACCTTTAGGCACACTGTGGCAAACTGGACGCAGAGCATATCGAGTAATCGGATACGTATTCAACCGAAGGAATGAGTTCATATTCAGACGCGCACAAATGTTTATCCAGTCGACACCATTATCGATCCCCGGCATTGCTCACTGGCTTCATTGCCATAATTCTCATTCGTCACGCTTGCAACTAATATCTTCTTGGATTATGTATATATTATGGAATTTTATTGCATGCATCTTCGACGTTTTCGTTTAACGTTTCGCTTGTCCCTGATATAGATCGTTGAGATTCAAACCGAAATGATCGAACATTAATCGAATGCACGTGGGTATTTATCGCAGTGCCGCGAAGGAGATCCGTGCCGTGTCAGCGAAACGTTTAGCTCTCTTGATTGCATTTGTGCTCGCATTCAGCCCATCGGCGTTCGCCGCGGAGCAACTGGCGCAGGCAGCCGTTCAAACAACCAGAACGCTGTTGGACAAAGAAAAAGCCAATCAAAACACGGTTACAATACTCGCCTCGAGCACGTCGAGCATATACACAAATTTTGTTGAGGATATATTTAAAGTTCTAGATGATAGAAGTAAAAATGACTTAAGAGTGCTTCCTGTGCTCTCGCGAGGTGCCGTCCATAACGTCTTTGATATCCTTAATTTGCAGGGTATCGATATGGGACTCACCGAGAGTATAATGATCGACCACTATAAGAAACTGGATCCGGTCAAATACGCCAACATAGAACAAAGACTTCAATATATAACGAAATTAGCGAATACAGAGTTTCATATAATTGCCAAGCGTGACATCACTGATTTAAGGGATTTGCGCGGTAAAAAGGTTGATTTCTATGTAAAAGAAAGCGGAACTGCGCTTGTTGGACAAGATTTATTTGCTACGCTAGGCATCCCTGTCGAGGCCGTCTTTTCATTTGGCGATGAAGCGCTACAACAACAGCTTAGAAGTGGAGAAATTGCCGCCTCTGCGCGAGCGTCCACTGCACCTGGGCCATTCCTTAAAGACTACAAGGAAGAAGATAATCTCCATCTACTTTCCATCGACAGCTCACTTCCTGGTTATGACAAACTTCGTGACAAATACGTTCCTGCCATTCTTACCCACGAGCAATATCCGAACCTAATTCCGGCGGGGCAAAGCGTACCGACCATCGCTAACGCCACGATTCTCGCGGTTTATGCATGGCCCGAAAACACGGATCGCTACAGAAAAGTAGCGAATTTCGTGAATAGATTTTTCGGGAGCATCGATAAATTCATGCTCGAACCGCGCCATCCTAGGTGGCGTGACGTTAATCTGGCCGCCGAAGTTCCTGGCTGGACGCGATTTAGAGCGGCGCAGCAGTGGCTCGACAACAATAATGAGACGCTAAAAAACGTCAGCAGCATTCGCCCTGCGTTCGAGAAATTCGTCCAGGACTATGCAAGTAAGAATCAGAAAGCTCGACTCAACCCAGAGCAGGCAGAAGCGCTGGTGTCCGAATTTATGAAGTGGTGGGAGAAACAGAATATTTCCAATCCACGCTAATCGTTAGACCTAAATCAGTGGCGGCGGACGATAGCAAGGGGGCTATATCGCCACTGATGCCAAGCTGTGCCGGCGGTTCGCGTCATCTTTATCGATCCGGGACCCCAGCGCGTAATGAAAGCGTTAGTGCATGTGAACGAATAGAGTGTTGTCGATGGTGGTTTGCGCTGGAATGGAAGTTCTACTTCGATGGTGGCATCGGAACTTAGCGCCGCGAGAAATAACAGTGAATTGTGTGTGGCCGCTGTTATGACCAAAGAGCAAATGAGGCATTGCGGATACCAACGCTGACGCGGTGAAGCTTGGAGGCCGGGTTATGAACAGCGTAATTGTTGCATCCGCCAGTTTTCTGATACTTCTGACAACTTCAGGCTCACTGTCGGCGCGCGAGTTGTTAAGCGATGTCGGGAAGAAACATCGGGACAGCGTACGGGAGCCGAAAGGTATCCGCATCGCCGAAAACGGGCCGATCCCAACCACCATCGCACCGGTGACGGGCCTGTCGGGCACGGCTATCGCTTTAAATTTGAAGCCGCCCATGGAGGGGCTGCGGTTCATCCTGTTTAGAGATATTCCGCCTGAGGTGAAATTTTCTTATGGCTTCCGCGTGAAGAACTCCTGGATCGCATCAATCCGTGATCTGGACCAGCTGCAGATCATCCCCCCTCCGGATTTTGTAGGCTCATTGGCTTTTGCCGTGCTTTTCCAGCGGGACAACCTTGGTGGAGCAGCGGCGCAGGGGCTGCTCATCGTCGATGTCGAGCCGGTCGGCGCCACTGCGGAGGCGAAGACGTCGGATACGCCCGAGCTTCCGACAGGGGCGATTGTGAGCACGCCTTCCATTCGTGACCGGGATGCTCAGCCGGCTCAGAAGGCGTCATTGGTACCTGCGGCCGAAGAAAGCGAAGAACTCGCGCGCGGGGCCCGCTTGATGCGTATTGGGGATATTGCAACGGCGCGCCTGATTTACCAGAATCTTGCCACGCGAAGAAGTGCAAATGGTGCGCGTGCCCTCGCGGAGACTTTTGATCCAGCCTATCTGAAAGACTTCGTTATTGCGGGTTTGCGGCCAGACATCGAATCCGCCAAGAAATGGTATAAGGTTGCCGCAGAACTCGGTGATAGCAAGGCAGCGACGCGGCTCAGCGTGCTCGATCAGCATTGATCGCAGTGATGTTTACTCGATCGATCGCCTGGAGCTGATAATAGCTACCGTGCCGTCGGCGAGCGCGAGGATTGTCATCTTGAAAAATATTCGCGTCTGGAATCCCCAGCGGGATTGCGGAGTGACGCTCCAAGTGGGATGATCATAAGGACCGAACGTCGAATTCGCTCCGCTCCAACAGGATCGAGCCGGAATCGCGATGAAAGCGAAAGACGATGAGAAGCTGGATGAGGTGAAGGCAATTCTTCGCCGGCTTCAGCGTATAGGTACGGGCGATGAAGAAGGTGCGGCGCCCGTTGCGGAGCGTTCACTACCTTCGCACGACGGCTCCAGACGCGAGTGGACACGCCACAAGACCGCCTCATCGCCCGGACGAGTGAAAAACACTCCGCCGGCGCCACACGCGGCGAGCGTGCCCACGGCGAAGAGGGAGCGACGATCGACCTCCTCACTCTGGAAAATTGTATTCGCGGCCGTACCGATCCTCTTGGTTCTCGGCCTAGGTGTAACCTTCTGGCCCGAACTCGACCGGATGCTGCAGCCGACTTCGCCGACCGACAAGGCTGCGGAACTCAGCGAGGGGCAACAATCCCCCGCAGGGACCGAACGCTCGAGAGCGACTGCAACAATAGCCCAACCGGGACAGCAGCATTCCGAGGGTGAAAGTTCCCTCAACCTGCGGTCCGGCACTGAGTCCCCGCTGTCGGAAGAGAATGCCGAGCGCATATCGTCTGCCCAGCGCCTGATCGACGAAGGAAAGGTCATTGCCGGACGGGATTTGCTGCTTGATGGCCTGGCCGAGCAACGGGCCGAGGCCGCTCTAATTCTGGCACGCTCATACGACCCCAATTCGCTGCGCCTCATCCTCAATGCCGACGCTCCGTCTGATATTGAGGCAGCCGAACGCTGGTATCGGCGCTGGCATGAGATTGCGGTCAGTGAGGGGCTGGCCCTGGATACTCAGAGGCTTGACCGCATCATCAAGGCAATGAGGTGAGAGGATCGCGTCTCCCTCTTAGGCCGGCAAGGAGGGTTGTATTCCATACACCGCTCTCGAGGCTAGCTTAGCTCGGCTGCGATTCTCCGATAATTGCTGGCTTCCACGTGCAGTTTTTCCAGTTTCTTCTTCAAGCGTTCTGCGCCGTCGCCGAGTTCATTGATGTCCCCAGCAAACATAGCGAGATAGGCATCCAGGTTTGCCCGCCGCGTGCGTACGCTGGCGTCGAGGCAATGCAGAACGCTCATACGAAAATGGTTCAGTATGAAGTCCGTTGCGTGGACCATCTCCTGAGCGCCCCCCTCGCACAGTCTGTCGATGATGGTCATGAACTGTGTCTGTATGAGTTCCCGGAAACGCAATGCCCGCTCTTGTGGCGAGATCTGTTGCCGCCACCATTCTGCTTGTATGGTTCCGCCCGACGCGAGGGCTATTGGTTCCCCTAGCGCGCTAAGGGGTGGAGTTAGTTTCAATACCGGCAATGGCAAATAAACGATAGCAACTTCGTTATCGTTTCTGAGCCGTTCGACGCATCGCTGAATACGCGCCTCGGTCGCTCGCGTGAGATCGATGATGCGCCGGTAAACACGGTGAAACTCTTGCGAAAACTCCTGCTCGAGGGCCGCCCGCAGCGGCATTACGTTCACAGACTGTCCGCTGGCAGCATATCCACTATTCTGCTGGTTTCCGCTCGGAACCGTCATCACGGCAATATGATGTTCGAGGTTGATGCTCAATAGATGGTGCAATGCAGAAAAACCAATTTTGATCAGATCTTTAACCGCGCTCTGCGACGCCGCAATGAGTTCCCTGAGCTCTTCCTCAATCTCCTCTGTCTTGCGTAGCGCTTCACGGATAGTCGCCAGATCGCCTTCATCCAAGATTTTGCGCGATCGCGAACTTTCCAAAAAGCTCGTAACCATCCCGGCATTCGCGTCTGCACAAGCTGCGTAGTTTGTTGCCAGGGCGGCGAGAGCTACGGTCGAAAACTTTAGGCAGTCGGCAATCGGACCGGATTGCATCATCTCCGAAACTGCAAGAGCAAGCGAGGGGACGCCAGACCGCATAAGGACGTCTTCAGCCGCTAGCATTTCCTGCACGGAGTGATCGAATCCCCAAAAATCCTTACCTTCCTCGCTGAACACCGCGATCTCCCGAGCAGACGGGCGCAAGGATGATGGAATTTCGGGTAACTGCGCGCCATCATTTCCGGCGGACAGGGCATCGACGGCCCATCGGGCGCTGCCCATGATGACCGGGATGCGCGCTGCGGGAAATTCCTTCTCCAGAACGCCTTTCACTCTCTGCAGGATCGCATCTTCGAATTCGGGGAAGTCTTCGACCTCGTCGATCTTGTTCACGAAGACGATAATTCGATCCTTGTCCAGACCACGCAAAATGCGCAGAAGGTCGACATCCGCATTGGAGAGGGGTTGGCGTGCGGTTACGACGATGATGAATATATTGGCGCGCTCCAGATTTTGCCGGGTGATCTCATCGCGCACGAGAAACGGGTCATTGATGCCGGGCGTATCGATAACGAGGGTCGGGTAGAAGAAAGCCGCCGAGGTCGAAATAGAGATTGGCGGCTTTGGTTATCAGCGAAAATTCGCCTGTGCCGAACTCGTCGGGCCCTCCGAGCGCCGGCTCTGCGCAAACATATTTCCGTAACAGACCATGAGTGATCTCCGGAAAACCGTGCTGCCTGCCAAGCAGATTTTCAAATTGGGCTCCCAATTTTTGCCGGGCTTTCTCCCGCATGTCGCCCACCTGACGGTAGAATGCAGTCCAGTCAAAATTCGGAATGAGGCGCTCCGTCAGTTCGCGAAGCCGAGTGCTGCCCTCCGCGAGGCGTTGCCACTCATCCGCGTCGAAGAATTCAAAAATGGCGCGATCATTCGCTGGATTAGGCACACCAAAATAGAGATTTGTAACAACAGTCGTCCACGGTGTTATTTCGGCCGGAAGAAGATCCGGCCTCTCGATAAAAGCATTGATCAGCGTGCTCTTGCCCGAATTCATCTGGCCGAGAATGGCAATATTACATACAGTTGCTTGAAATATGTTCAGTATATACGCGATATATTTGCGTGTTGCGTCATCGCTGAATTCGGAAAGCGCGGCTCCGAGGGAAATGATCTTATCCTTGGCAAGCCTGAGGTCCTCTCCGACTCGGATCTTGGCGGCAACAGATCGAGCGCTTGTGCTTTCCTCTGCCGCTGGAGGGGTGGTTAAACGGTTGTTACCAAGTGATTGTGATTGTGCAAGGACACTTCCTAATATAGCTGCCCTTGTTTTGCCGGCATAAATGGTCGTTATGTTACTGGTATTCGATATATCAAGTTCAACCGGTATCACTTTTCCTGCATGCGTCTCTGACGGCTTGAATATAGATCTGAAAAGAGCTACAAATCCGCTGCTCATATCGCTCGGCCCCACATCCATACACTAATATGCCGGCTAAGACACAACCATAATAGATCGTTTTAAAGGTCTTCTACCCGGCAGGAGGCAGATAACGTCTAGTCGTACAGTAACTACTGTTACATCTGCGTTCGCCGAAATCATCAGATCTAGCTTATAAAGTCCCTATTTTCACTTAGGCAACGCGAAAGGAGGTAGTGGTAATGCTGCGATTGTGGCACCTTGCGAGCAAAGAGCTAGCAGTCGCTCGTGTATTTGTCCGCAAAATCGTCCGTGATATTGGAATAATGGTCTCGCAGCGTTGCAATTGTGCCGATGCCATTCCGATGCCGCATGAATATGGAACTGTTTCGGTTGGCCAATTCGCTCCCTTGTCCTAACTTTACGAACCCGGTCATATCATGACACATGTGAAAGCAAATCAGGACGCTCTTGTAACCGGTAGAGTAAATGAGCCGCTGCCTGAGTCGGCATTCACGGCAGGCCATGACATTGCGTTGGATTTTGCCCGATCTGTGCGGAACGCGCGGCTTCGCCTGGAAAATGCCGGCGCCGGCCTGGCCCGTCTCGCACCCGCCATCCGTGCGCTGCGGCACATAGAGGCGCAGCTTCTTCGTCCCTTGCGGCTCGCTGTCCTCGGTGAGTTCAATTCCGGCAAATCAACTCTTGCCAATCTGATGGTTGGCAACGCTCCACTGCCAACGCTGCAAATATCGAACACGCGGATACCGACGCTTCTCCATTACGAATCCGATCCCGTGGTTACTGCGGTATCGCGCCGCGGCATCTCGCACGCCCTCACCCCTACGACACGCGAAATGCCCCCAGACACGATCCGGATCCATGTCGGCCTGCCGATACCTCATCTGCGCGCTTGCGAGATTGTCGATTTTCCCGGCTTCGCCGATCCGTGGTTGACCTACGGAATTTTGGACATTTCCCGCCATCCGGTTGACGCTGCGATATGGTGTACCTTCAGCACCCAAGCGTGGAAGGAAAGCGAGAGCACGGCCTGGCGGATCTTGCCGGCGCGCATTCGGGCGAACAGTCTGCTGGCCGTCACCAATCAGGACCTTCTTATGGACGATCAGATCCCTAAGGTGATGGCGCGAATCCAGAATGTAGCGGGCAGCGACTTCAAACAATTTGCGCTCCTGTCCGCCCTGCAAGGGCGAAAAGCCTTGAACGAGCGGGGCGAAGTGCGCGACCCGGAACTCTGGCAGACAAGCGGCGCAGAGGATTTTTACCTGCGGGTTCAACGGCTCTTATCCGCGATTCGTCAGCACAGGCTGGAAAAGGCAAAAACATTGACGAGCGACATTGCCGGCTCTGCGCTCAAGTTTCTGGGGACGTAAACGCCCAACAGTCGATTGCAACAAAGACACGGGGGCCCCTCTTATTGCACTTTCGCGATTTCGTTCGACATAAGGGCCGGCAAATGCTTCGTGACGATGGCTGAATAGCCACCGCTCTTCTTAAGTTCGGTTATGCCTCTATTGATTTGTTCGAGAAGCGCCTGAGCCCCTGGCCGATCCTTGGGGATGACAATGTGAATGCCGTGCGTTGCTAACGGGCGTTCAGTCATCTTGAAAATCTCCGATAGCCCGAGCCGGTTGATCGCGAACCGGCTTTCCGCTTCATTGCCCACGAGCGCATCGGCCTCACCGCGTTCGACCATGCTCAGACAATCAATCAGGGTCGCCGGCCGCAGGAGCGTCACTTTATTGTTCTCCACCCATTTGCGGTTCTCATTGTTGATATCGGTCAGATCGCGACCAGCGTGAAGGCATAGCGAACGCCCTGCTACGCTCTCGTCAGTCTTGAAATCGAAGTCACTATCCGCCTTGGTGACGAACACAATGGGGACCTGGAAGAGCGGTGCGGAAATCAATGCGCTATCGCAAAGGGCTGCATGTTCCGAGCTGAGATTTTGCGGCTTGTCGCAATCGGGAGTTTCCCAGGGCACCGCCAGGCTCGCTGCTTGTTTCGCCATGACGTCGCCGATCTGCCCCATCTTGTCCTTGCTCCAAACCAAGCCGATGCGGCTCCCATTCACACGTTCCATCACGGCTACGGTCAATTCGGTGATCAGCCCGCCATTCGGTTGAGTCGGATCGGTGAGTGGCGGCGTCGCGACAATGGAAAGCCGCAGAGGCTGCGTGGCCCCACGGCGCCGCCGCGACTCGTTCGGTCTCCGTACTGAACGGCGGACCTCTCTCCTCTTCGGTTAATGCCGCCTGCGCGCCTGGAGGCGCGGCGAGAGTCGGTCTGGCTTTTTCTGCGACGGGCCCGGTCGACGGAGGCGCTGGCGGGGTTGGCGGGACTTTAGCCTTCGCGTCCTGGGCGTAGGCATAGCGCTTCCACCCCGCAACGGATGCGTGCACATCGGTCTCGTACCATATGGAATCGGGAAACTTCTTGCGCAGCGTCGGTAGCGACGCGAAGAAAAGATCGATAAAACGCGACACGTCCGCATATCGGCTATGAGTAGGCACCCAGTCGAATGTCGCGAGCACCGTCTCGACAGCAATGGTCGCTATCCCCGCATCTGCGGCTACGTCAGGAAGTTCACCTGTGCCAATCGTGACAGGCCGATAGATGGACTTGAGCTTGTCGTTCAGCGGAACCGGGATCAGGTGGAAAGCGCCCGGGTTGAACAGACTTGGCGGCACGTCGGGAATATCATCATCGAGAAAGAATACGGCGTCGGCCGTAGCCCCAGCGTCGGTGGCGTTCAGCGCCTGGATGTCCGCCTTGACGCCGGAAAGCCGAAAGATCACCCGCGCGGTTATTCCGGTTGATGATTTAGGACCAATCACCACCAGCTTCTTACCGGCAAGCTGATCCAGCGAAACGATCTCCTTCCGCGCCAGCAGGTAGGCTTTCTGATCGAACAGCCGGGTCACGTAGCGGACCTTCGGCCTGGCGTCGGGATGAGCCTTGATCAGATCGAGATAGGTGAGAACATCGCTATTGAGGACGGCGAATTCCACGCCGCGCGAATGAAGCAGATCGTCGACATTAGCAACGCCCCCATAACCCATGACCGGAAGCGTGCGCACCTCCTTCTTTTCGGCCAGCACCCTC
Source organism: uncultured Alphaproteobacteria bacterium (assembly GCA_963842775.1). GTDB lineage: Bacteria > Pseudomonadota > Alphaproteobacteria > Rhizobiales > Rhodomicrobiaceae > R-RK-3. Next base: position 346,080 of record CAWJHQ010000011.1, read on the forward strand.
GCCATTTCGGTCAGCGCTTTCGAGACGCGTCCCTCCGGACGTGCGATGCCGTCGGTATAGATCTTGACGCTTGGCTGCGGAGAACTTTGAGCCTGGACCTGGGCAAGGGCAGGGCCGCCGGCTCCCCATGCCGGAATGACCAGCATAGTGCATGCGAGAATGCATATCCGCCCAATTCGCTGCATCTTCGCTTCCCTCTGGAGCCGATATTTTGTGCCACTCTTCGTGCCTGGGACTGCACGGTCCCTCAACACGATGGCGTCAGTTTCACCGTGCAATGCGTTGCCTTCAAGCGCTATTTGCGGCTCTCGGGTGCCTTTTATTTTCCGTAACAGCAGATGTGACAATAAAACGACGCCAAAGCGCAGCCGAAGGTCGAATTGCCCTTGCATTCAACCATGGGTAGTTGCCTCGTATTGAATGTAGACATAACGACAACTTAGGTCCGAGTAACTCAATTTTGGTCGGAGCGTCCGGTCATCACCTTCTAGACGGCGGGAGCCGGTCAACAGAACTTTCTCACAGCACGTCGATCAGACAGAACTGTTGGATAATAGACGCCAATCGAGGCTCCATTGAGATTCTTGATCCGTAAGAGCAACGGCTCGAGGCCCGGCTCGTCATTCCAGGGCAACAGCGATGACCCTGGCGCGACGCATGCATCACCGGCATCTCAAAAACCCGACTCTCGGTTGCATGGCGAGACAGGCATCACATAATGAAATGCGCTGCCGGTAACCAAATTTTGAGCCACAGAAACACTTGCTCTTGCTCTGGAGGTTCTAATCAAGGCGAGAAAATGGTAGATTTTTAACCCGCTCGCTCAACTGATATCGCTGAGGACACTGTAATGCGTCGATGGCTTTGCCTCGGGACATGTTTTGCTATTTCCTTCTTCACAATCAACGCACATGCGGAAACGTTTCGGTATGCGTTTCGCGTCGACCCCGCTTCTCTCGATCCGCAGGCTATTGCGGAAACTTTCACCCTTTCCTGGCTGGGCCAGATTTACGAACCGCTCGTTGGGCGTGGTAAGAAGCTGGAGTTAACCCCCGCGCTGGCACTCAAATGGGAGCAGCCGGATCCGCTGACTTGGCGTTTCACGCTTCGCCCCAACGTCAAATTTCATGGCGGCGAGCCGTTTACGGCGGATGACGTTATTTTCACGGTCGCACGCGTGAAGATGGAAGGCTCCGACATGGCCTACACCGTCGGCTCGGTGAAGGAGGTAAAGAAGGTCGACGATCTGACCGTCGACATGATCCTCGAAAAGCCAAACCCAATTCTGCCCTATCAGATCACCTCGACCTATATGATGAGCAAGAGCTGGTCGGAGGCGAACGCGGCTGGAAAGCCTGCGAGCGTCAAGGGCAAGATCGAGAACTTCGCCAGCACGAACACCAATGGCACCGGCCCGTTCAAGATCAAGTCGCGGCAGGCAGGCGTGCGCACCGTGTTTGAGCCGCACGCGGCTTGGTGGGGTGAAAAGGAACACAATCTCACCGAAGTCATCTTCACGCCCATCCAGGCGGATGCGACACGGGTTGCGGCGCTCCTCTCAGGCGAGGTCGACATGGTCTATCCCGTGCCGCAACAGGACGTCGCCCGCATCAAGTCCGATGGGAAGCACGATGTGCTGCAAGGGGCGGAGCTGCGGACCATCTTCCTCAATATGGACCAGAAGCGCGATGAGCTCCTGGATAGCAATATCAAGGGCAAAAATCCGTTGAAGGACCTGCGTGTTCGCAAGGCTATCTATCAGGCCATCGACATCGAGGCGATCAAGGATCGCATCATGGGCGGCACCTCGCGCGTCACGGGCATCATGGTTGCGCCGGGCGTCACTGGCTACGATGCGAAGCTCGACACGCGCTATCCTTTCGATGTCGCTGCGTCCAAGACGCTGCTGACCGAAGCTGGATACAAGGACGGCTTCGAGATGGGCATGGATTGCCCGAACGACCGCTACGTCAATGACGAGAAGATCTGCCAGGCCGTCGTCGGCATGCTGGCCAGAGTGGGGATAAAGGTCAATCTGCTGGCGCAGACGCGGACCAAATATTTCGAAAAGATTCTCGGCCGCAATACCACCTTCTCTTTATTGGGCTGGCAGCCGCTCAGCTACGATGCCCATTCAACATTTCAGGAAACCATGTATACGCCCTCCGGCAAGAGCGGCACGTATAATGTGGGTAGCTACTCCAACCCGAAAATCGACGAGCTGACGAACGCAATCGAAACAGAGGCCGATCCGGCAAAAAGGCAGGCCCTGATATCGGAGGTTTTGTCCATCCACAAAGCTGACATTGGTCATATTCCCTTGCATCAGGCGGCTCTGTCCTGGGGCATCAGGAAGGGCGTATCGCTGGTCCAGCGGTCCGACGATGTGCTCGAGCTGAGGTGGGTGACGGTGAAGAAGTAGCGGCGCAGTTCAGAGCACGAGGCCAAGGCCGTTGACGTTTCTCTTGAGCCGTTTGGCGCACACAGTGATCGTATTGCTGGCGACCGCGTTCATCAGCTTCGTGATCATCCGGTATGTCGGCGACCCGATCAACAATATGGTCGGTCAAGCCGCCACGCTGGATGATCGCGAAGCGATGCGTCGTGCGCTGGGACTTGACGACCCTTCGATCGTGCAGTTCTGGCGTTTTCTCGGCGATGTCCTGTCGGGCAATCTAGGCGTGTCCTATCGCTATGGCGAGCCGGTAAGCAAGCTCCTTCTGGAGCGGGCGCCGGCCTCGCTCGAACTGAGCTTATGCGCCATGCTGCTTGCCGCCGGCCTCGGGATTCCGCTCGGCGTGTGGACCGCCATCAACAGAGGCAGCTTCCTCACGCGAATCCTGCTCACGCTCTCGATCGTCGGCGTGGCGTTGCCCACATTCCTCGTAGGCATTATCCTGATCCTCGTTTTTTCCGTTCAACTCGGCTGGCTGCCGGCCTTTGGCCGCGGCGATGTCACCGATCTCGGCGGTTGGACGACCGGTCTTCTCACGGTGGGCGGCCTCAAGGCCCTCATCCTGCCAAGCCTTACGCTCGGGCTTTTTCAGATGACGCTGGTCATGCGGCTGGTCAGGGCAGAAGTCAGCGAGGTGCTGCGGTCGAGCTTCATAAAATTCGCGATTGCACGTGGTCTGCCCCGGCGCTCGATCTATTACAGGCATGCGCTCGGCAATGCGCTGCTGCCGGTCATGACCATCGTCGCGCTGCAATTCGGAAATCTGTTCGCCTTTTCGATCATCGTGGAGACCGTGTTCCAATGGCCGGGTTTGGGTCTGCTCGTCATTCAGGCGATCCAATTCGCGGACGTACCTGTGCTGTCGGCTTATCTCGTGCTGGTTTCCGGCATCTTCGCCCTGATAAATCTGACCGTCGATATCCTTTCGCCCATCATTGACCCGAGGCTGCGCGTAACGAGCCATTCGGGACGTCCGGCATGATGGGCGCTGGCCAGCCGCCATCTCTGTGGAGCCGCATCCTGCAGAACGGCGTGGCACGGGAAGTTTTTCAATCGCACATTGCCGCCTGGTCCGCTCTCGCCGTGTTGTGCCTGTTCATCGCCGCCATTGGTGCACCTGTATTGTCGCCATACGACGCTTTCGATCCCAGCAGCGCGAACGTCGCGGATGCGCGCCTGCCTCCCGGGTCTCGCGGCATCTTTGGCGATACCTATCTGCTGGGGACCGACCCGCTGGGGCGCGATCTTCTTTCCGCTATGATGTACGGCCTGAGGACATCGCTGGCGGTCGGCTTCGGCAGTGTCGCGCTCGCGGCGCTGGTCGGCGTCGCATTCGGCCTATTGAGCGGCTATTTCGGCGGTGTCATCGATGCGGTCACGATGCGGATCGCCGATATTCAGCTCAGCATGCCCCCGATCCTCGTCGCGCTTCTCATCGACGGCGTGACACTCACACTGCTGGACCGTTCCCAGCATGACCTGCTCGCCATCCCGACGCTGATCTTCGCCATCTCCACCTCGCTTTGGGTCCAATTCGCGCGCACGGTGCGTTCCCAGGTGCAGGTGGAGAGAGACAAGGAGTACGTCCTCGCCGCGCAGATTACCGGCGTCCGCACCGCCCGCATTCTGACAGGCCACATCCTGCCGAATGTGATGGCGCCGGTGCTCGTCATCGCAACCGTCAACCTTGCCGTCGCCATTCTCGTTGAATCCACGCTCAGCTTTCTCGGCGTCGGGGTGCCGTCCACGCAGCCGTCTCTGGGAACGCTGGTGCGCATCGGCAATGAGTTCCTGTTTTCGGGCGACTGGTGGATGTCCATCCTGCCGGGTGGTCTGCTGGTCGTCGTTGCCCTGTCGATCAATCTCCTGGGCGACTGGCTGCGCGACCGCCTCAACCCGACCATGCGCACCCTATGATGCCGCTGCTCTCGGTCAGGAATCTCAGCATCCGGCTGGATGGCCGGCATGGCGCCGAAACTATCATCGACGACTTGTCGTTCGACGTGGATGCGGGCGAGGTGCTGGGCGTCGTCGGAGAGTCCGGTGCTGGGAAATCCTTGACCGGCATGGCAATTCTGCGCCTGCTCGATCCGCCGCTTGTGCAATCCGGAGGCGAAATCCTGTTCGAAGGCCGCAGCATGGGCGCAGTTTCGGATAGTGATTTCGACGCCATGCGCGGCAAACACATCGCCGCCGTGTTTCAGGATTCGATGACGGCTCTCAACCCCATTATGACGATCGGCCAGCAGCTTGTTGAAACCATTTTCACCCATCTGCCCTTGTCACGACGCCAGGCGGAGGACCGGGCGGTGCACCTCTTGACCGAGGTTGGCATTCCGGGCCCTCGGGCGCGGCTGCAAAGCTATCCCCATCAGCTTTCCGGGGGCATGCGGCAGCGTGTCGTGCTTGCCCTCGCCTTCGCCTGCGAGCCAAGGCTGATCATTGCGGATGAGCCGACGACTGCGCTGGATGTTTCCCTGCAAGCCCAGATTGTCGCCTTGCTGAAGCGAATGGCCGGGGAGCGGGGCGCCGCGATCATCTTCATAACTCACGATATGGGACTGATTGCTGAAACGGCGGATCGGGTCGTCGTGATCTATGCCGGACGTCTTGCCGAAATCGGCCCTACATCGGAGGTCCTCCGATCACCCCGGCACCCCTATACCCAAGGCCTTATTGCTTCGATTCCACGCATGAACCGGCCCTTGGAGCGTCTTTTCCAGATCGAAGGAAATATGCCTCGGCCGCAAACCCGCCCCGACGGATGCGCCTTTCATCCTCGATGCCCCGCCGTCATGCCGCGCTGCACACACAGACAGCCGCCGCTTTTCGCCCGCGATCGCTCGCACGCGGCGTGTTGGCTTCTCGACCCTCTGACAGTCGAGGGACCGCGCGATGGCTGATGCCGCGGAACCCGTTCTGAACGTAGAGGGGCTGACAAAGGCGTTTTCGACCGGGCAAGGTTTTCTCCCGCAGCGCCTGCGCAAGGTTCGGATGGTCCATGCGGTCACGGATGTGAGTTTCAGCATCGCGCGCGGCGAGACCTTTGCACTGATCGGGGAGTCAGGCTCGGGCAAATCGACAATCGCGCGCTGCATCGCCGGCGTGCTGCCCCCTACGGGCGGCCGGATCATGATCATGGGGCATGAGCTGGCCGGCATGCGGACGCGCGAAAGCTCCATCCGTCTGCGCCGCAATCTGCAAATGGTCTTTCAGGACCCATACGCTAGCCTCAACCCGCGCTGGCGCGCCTTTGACAGCATTGCCGAACCGCTGCGCACCCACCGCCTGGCGAATGGCAAGCGCGCGGTCGAGAGCCGTGTCTTCGAGATGCTGCGGCTTGTCGGCCTGTCGCCTGAAGACGCCCGAAAATTCCCGCATCAGTTCTCGGGCGGGCAGCGTCAGCGCATCTCCATCGCGCGCGCGCTTTCTGCCGAACCTGCGTTCATCATCGCGGATGAACCGACCTCTGCGCTGGACGTCTCGGTCCAGGCGCAGATCCTCAATCTGATGCGCGACTTACAGGCGCGGCTTGGGCTGACATATCTCTTCATATCGCATAATCTGGCAGTCGTTTCGAACATGGCGAACGCGATCGGCGTGCTGTATTTGGGACGGCTCGTCGAGACCGGACCAGCGGCGCATCTGCTCTCCCGCCCGCGCCATCCTTACACCAAGCTGCTGGTGGACGCCGTCCCGGACATCTCCGCCATCGGCAGACAGCGCGCACTGCTCAAGGGCGACGCGCCCGATCCGGCCGACCTGCCGGACGGCTGCCCATTCCATCCGCGTTGTCCCCTGGCGGTCGAACGGTGCAAAGCCGAACGCCCTTTGCTGCGGGCATTCGATGGGGTGCAGGTGGCGTGTCATCGCGCGGAAGATATGCGGGCGGCGTCAAGGGAAATTATCGGGCTCGCGCCCGCTGCCTCTCAATTCGCCCTCGATCGCCGCTAGAACCTTTTCCGTTCCGATTGAATCGGAACGGGGCTCTATCTCTTTGTTTGGTCGCATTTTCGCGACGCAAACCGGTGTCCACTTTGCTGGAAAATGCTCTAGTCGTTCAATCGCGCCGCGTAGGTGTCTGCCGGGATGGGCATATGCCGGCAACGCTGATAGATCCGCTCATAGGGCGCAGCGAGCCGTGCGATATCCTGCTCGGAGGCGGCCAAGGCGTGCGCGATACGGGCGTGGACATCCTGAATGTCAGCGATCAATTTGTCTTCGTCGACGCGCGTGAGGCGGCCGTTCCTTTGGATCGCCTCGCCATCCACCATCACCATGTCGACATCTGCTTTCGTGGCGCCGTAAACGATCTGGTTGACGGCGTCGTTCAGAGGCGTCAGAGCGATGCCGTCGAGGCGATAGGCGACGAGATCGGCGATGCGTCCCTTTGCGACCGCGCCGAGCTCGTGCTCACGGCCCAGGGCCTTGGCGCCGCCCAGAGTGGCCGCATGCAGCGCCTCCCTTGCGCCCGTCCAAGCGGGATAATCGCCGCGCAGCTTCTGCACGAGCGCGCCGTCGCAAAGGGCATTCTGCATGTCGACGCTATCGATCGAACCGCAGCCATCGGTCCCCATGCTGACATTCACGCCCGCATCGAGCAGAGCTCGGAGCGGGGCGATGCCCGATCCGAGCTTCAGATTGGATGACGGATTGTACTGAACCGATGCGCCCGCTTGCGCCAGCATGCTGATTTCGGTGGGATTCAGCCACACGCCGTGGATGATCTGCGTCTTCGGTTTCAGAAAACCGAGGCGGTTCAGATACTCGATCATCGTCGAGCCGTACCAAAGCTGGCCCGTGACGACCTGCAGCCGCGTTTCCTGAACATGGATCATCAGCGGCAGATCGAAATCGTCGGCGAGCCTGCGCACCCGATGCAGGAACGCCTCCGTGCAGCGCTGCGGTGCGGATGGCGTGGCCATATAGGCGACGCGGCTGGTCTGCGGGTGACGGCTGCGGGCAAGGTCCGCCACAAAGGTCAAGAGGATATCGGGCGACGAGACCGGCACGGCGTCCAATTCGGCGAGAAGCTCGGGTGAAAACTCTTCGTCTACAAACGGAAGCGCACGAAAAAAAGGCTTGTCGAACAGCGTAATGCCGACATTGGCGCGGATTCCGATATCCTCATAGGCCTGGAAGGCGGCTTCGACATGTTCCGGGACGAGCCGTGGGCTGGCGTTCAAGTCGTCACTGATCGTCGTCGTGCCGCTTTTAACCGCCTCGATCGCACCGATCATCGTCCGCAAATAGACGTCGCGCGGCGTGAGATCGATCGGCTTCAGGGGCCGCACATAGTTCATCCAGAGTTCGAGCGGAAGGTTATCCTTGCGGCCCTTGTAATATCCCTCATGGCTGTGGTGGTGGCCATTGATGAGACCCGGAGCGATGAGCCGGCGGCTCATGTCGATCGTCTCGCCATCCGTGTCAACTGTGCCGTGCGGCCGGATGTCGGCAATCATCCGGCCCTCGATCACGATATCGACCGGCCCATCGCTAAGCGCGTGGTTTTCCCCGAGCAGGGCGAGACAGTTGGAAAGAGTTTTTCGCATGCTCGCCCCGCTTCAGATCGTCATCCAGCTCGATTCCAGGGTATCGAATCCCTATTGGGTCTCTTTCCCCGGCGCGAGCGGCTGATATTTCGAAACCACGACGAGCCGCATGCCTTTCTTGGTCAGCATGTTTCCGGATTGCGCACCCGCATGCTGGGTTGGGCTGAAGGTCAGCGGCGGTTGGATGCCGCCGTCAAAATTGCTGAGCTTTTCCAGCTCCGCGATGAAGCGTTCCCGGGTAACGTTCTTGCCCAGCCGTTTCAGAGTTTCGACAACCGCCAAGGCGCCCGTCATGCCCTGAAAGGCGATCATGTCCAGAACTTCCCGCGGATAATGCTTGGTCACGATCTTGGAGTATTTCGATAATTTCGGAGAAGTAAGAAGATCCGTAAACGGATAGAAGAAGTAAACGTCCTTCATGGCTTCGGGAATGCCTACGCGCTTGTCGGTATCTTCGAAGGACGAACTCTCGGTCGACACGAACGTCGTTTTCAAGCCCTCCTTGTAGGAATCGCGCAACAAGGCTGAAATCTCTCCCGGATACAGGCTGACGAGTATGACATCCGGCGCCTTGCTCTTGAGCAGCTTCACCTGAGCGGTGGTGTCCGTTGCGCCTTTCTCCAGGGTGATATTTTCGACCGGCTCAATGCCAAGCGCCTTCAGTTTTGCGAGGGCCTCGCGGATTTTGGAGTTCGGCCCCTCATCCGGCTGGGTGACGAGCGCGATCTTTTTCGCTCCGGGCTTCGTCAATGCAAAATTGACCAGCGTTTCACCGATCGTCTTCGATGTCGGCGCGGGCTGGAAGATGTTGCGCGCGACCGGCGTCGAAATCGCGGCGGATGCGGAAGCGAGGTTCATATAAGGCACTTTCGCGCGTTTCACGATGTCGGGCCGCGCCTTCATGACTGCCGAACTGCACCAGCCGCCATGCAGCATGAAGACCTTGTCCTGATCCACCAGCTTGTTGACTACGGCGATGGTCTTATCCGGATCGCAGGCGTCATCTTCGATGACGAGTTCGAGTTTCCGCCCGTTGATGCCGCCCTTTGCGTTCACGTCCTTGTAGATCGCAGCCGCGCCATACAGACCTTTGGCAAAAACGCCGTTCGCGCTGGTAATGGCTCCGAACATGCCGATTTTGATGCTATCCTTAGTGACGCCGGTTTTATCGGCAGCATGAGCTTCCTGTCCTGCGCTAACAAGTACAACAAGCAGAAATGCAACAATCCATCGCCGTTCCATACCACTCTCCACAAATACAAAATTGGTGTCTACACGTCGTCACTTCGAGAATATTAAGCGCCAATGTCTTTGATTAATTGCCGCGTGCTGATCGCTATTCATTTACTGAACCAGCGGAGCGAAATCGAATTCCTAGCTGCGCCTCTTAACGAGCGGCATCCGTATTTGCAGCCTTGTTGCAGCAAGGTGCCATTCTCAGCCTTGCATAGGCGGTCATGAGCTGCTGGCCAATCTCACCTGCCTTAGTCATGTAGGATTCTGAGGATCGAGGAGCTGCAAACCCGCCAGGCAACGATGTTTTCTGACGTCAATTCCTCGATCTTCATTCCCTTTTTCGCAGCATAAGCATAGGAATCCGAATTGATCTTGGCGAACCTTTCCCAGATCTTCTTCTCCACCTTGCCTGCCTCTTCCACGAGGACCTGCCGCTGCTCGACGGTCAGGCTCTGCCAGATCTGCTCATTGATGATCACCGCATAAAGGATTTCCGACAGCCGGATGCGCGTGACAAAGTGGGTTTTCTGCCAGAGTTCCTGCTCTTTGACGCTCGATATATTGGTTAAATTCGCGTCCACCAGCTTGTTGTCGAATGCCTCCGCCTGCTTGAAGTCGGCGATGACATGGGACTTGCCGCCGCAAAGATTGATGAACTCGGCTGTGAGACCGTCATAGGTGCGGATATTCTGGGTTGCCATCGAGTTCGGACTGAGCATCGGCGCGGTCTTGGACAGCAGGACCGGCGAGCCATAGCGTTGCCACCATAGGACGCGTGCCCCCGTCTTGCTCAGGATCTCGTTATCGATAATCGTGCGGATTTCGCTGCCGGGCTGTGCTGCTGCCCGGATGATCTCGTCAAAATTAAACAGAAACGGCTGCAGAAAGACGCCAGCCGCCGGAACATCGTTCTCATATTGCCCGAGCGGCGCGAGCCCCATCTCGATGGCGCCGGAACCGACCGCATTCGGCACCTGATAGTCATTATAAAATTGGGACTGATCGAAGATGTTGACGGTAACGTCGCCCTTCGTACGCGCCTCTACCCCATCCTTGAATTCCACCAAGCCCTGATTGAGGGGATTGCTGAGGGAGTCTTGCAGCGACACCCTGAGCAGAACCTCTTCGGCTCGAGCTTTCATCGCCGTCAGCCCACCGATAATGGCAGCCAGGAGGAGCAACGCGAACAGCCTCATCACTATCACTTTATCTCCAACGCTCCGAATATTGGCCGCCGAGCCGATGCCCGCGCTCGTCGGAGCGCTTCAATTCCAGGCGGAATTCATGGCTGGGCTGTCTTTCCGCCCTTTGGTTTCATGGCGTCCGGCTTGGCTGCCGATGAACTATCGGGCTTCGACGGCAATGGATTTTCAGACTTCTTGTCGGGTGGCGCGGGCGCAGGTCGGCCTCCAGACGTGGCGGAGTTCCAGAACAAATCCAGATGCTTCGTGATGATTGCGTCGTAGGCGCCGGTATCCTTCATTCTCGCCAGGGAGGTGTTGATGTAATAGAGCACCGTGCGCGCATGAGGATGCGTCTTGGCAACGATCACGTGCAGGGTTTCGATATTCAGCGGACGGCTTGCCGCATGGACGCGGTCGGCCATGCTCATCGCCGCAGCGACGGCCTGGCCGGTAAGTTCCGCGATGACGACAGCGTCGACGGTGCCCTCATCCAGAAGCCGGAAACATTCCTCCGCCGTCTGCGGCTGCATCAGGGTGATTTTTTGATCCTTCAGCCAATTGCGTCCGTCCTTGTCCAGGTCGTTGGTCGACCAGCCTTTGGTGCGGCACAGCGTCTTGCCGACGATCTGCTCGTCCTTCTCGAAATTGAAAGCGGAATCATTGCGCACGAACAGTACCGTCACGCTCTCGTAGAGCGGATCGGAGAAAAAGAACTTCTGGCACTTGTATTGGCTGGCGCTGTCCAGAGCCGCTGGGTTACTGCAATCCGGCTTGTTCCAGGGGATGCCAGCGTCCAAGGCGCGCGTGATAAGCAGTGGGTTAAGGTGGGCCGCCCAGTCGTTGACCCAGGACACCCGAAAATCGAACCCGCCCTTCGCCTGATCCTTGATCAGATTCATCGATGACCGCAGAAGATCGATCAGCAACCCACCTTCTGGCAACGCGCGTCCAGTGAAAGGAGGATAGCCTTCGGCGGTAAGAAATTCGATGTGCTTGAGCATCGAGGAAAGCTGGAAGGCAGGCTGTGCTGTCGTCGGCCCTGGTGCGGGAGCGGTCTCCACAGCGGCAGGGGTTGCTGGCTTTCCTTGCGGGCCTATACAGGGGATCTTGATCGCCAGCCCCGGCACAAGCAGCGTTGCATTCTCGCCGAGCCGGTCCTGATTAGCGTAGTAGATGATGCTCCATTGGCTGGCGCTGCCATAGACAGTGCGAGCAATGTCGGAAAGCGTGTCGCCCTGCTTCAGCACGTAATCGGTGCCACAAGTCTGTGCAGACAGCCGCCCGGATCCGGCAAGCGCACCGACAGCCAGCAACGCGGCCATTACCAACCTGCCGCATACCCCCTTACGCTTCGCGGTCATAATGTGTCGCCTCACACATTCAGGCCTCGGCATTACCTGGCAATCCGTAGACGCCAAAACCATACCCCCCAGTGTGCCCGCACCAGATCACTTCCAGCAAATTCAATCGTAACCATATGATTATGGTTTAAACTCGCCATCCAAACTATATGTAGCTATTTTCTCGCTCTTCCAACTGATATTCTAAGGACTAGCCCATCGAATTCTTGGAAAGAGTTTAGATTTGACTGGTCTATTGTTGATATCCAAATTGTGGCAAATAGAAGGCGTCTGCGGGAAGCGAATTGTTGCTATTCCACGGCGCGGAGTTCTGGTCGGAGGAACAATCAGGGCTTAGCCGGTACGGCGGCGCTATGCCTTCATTGGGCGGAAACGTCCCGCTGCTTGCGACCAAGCCGCCTCGATCAGCGGCCAGAATAACAGTATAATCGCGAGCGTCGTAATCGAGCCGACCAGACCGTTCGACCAGAACACACGCATATCACCCTCCGCGCCGATCATCGACAGACGAAACGCATCTTCGGCGCGATTGCCAAGCACAAGCGCCAGAGTAAACGGGGCGAGCGGAATACCTATCTTCTTGAAGACGTAGCCCACGACGCCGAAGACGAGCATCAGCCAGACATCGAACATCGAATTTTGGATCGCGTAAGCGCCGATTGCGCAGGATACGACAATCATGGGAGCGATGGCGGCAAACGGAATACGCAGAATCGAGGCAAAGAGCGGCACCGTTGTCAGCACGATCACCAGTCCAACGACATTGCCGAGATACATGGACGCAATAAGACCCCAGACGAAGTCCTTGTGCTCGACAAACAGCAGCGGGCCGGGATTGAGCCCCCATACCATCAGGCCGCCCAGCAGAATCGCGGCGGTGCCGGACCCGGGTATGCCGAGAGCCAGCATCGGCAGCAGCGCGGCGGTGCCGGATGCATGCGCGGCAGTTTCCGGCGCGAAGACGCCTTCGATTCTGCCCTTGCCGAAGGACTGCTTGTCCTTGGCAAAGCGCTTGGCAAGATTGTACCCCATGAATGAGGCGGCGATAGCGCCGCCGGGGGTGATTCCAAGCCATGCGCCGATCACCGAAGAGCGCAGCAACGTCGCCCAATAGCGCGGCAGATCTTTCCACACGCTCCACACGACACGCAGGCTGATGCGGGCGGCGTGGCCGCGCAGGGCGAGGCGTTCTTCCATCGTCAGCAGGATCTCGCTGATGCCGAACAATCCGATCACGGCAACGAGAAAGTTTATGCCGCGCAGCAAATCCTCAAAACCGAACGTCATGCGGAGCGTGCCTGAGACGGTGTCCATGCCCACGCCCGCGAGCAGGAGACCAAGGGCCATTGAGATAACGATCTTATGCTTGGCTTCGCGACCCAGGCCGACGAAGGAGCAGAATGTCAGCAGATAGACCGCGAAGAATTCCGGCGGGCCGAATTTGAGCGCGAAGGTTGCGATACCGGGCGCCAGGAACGTGATCAGGAGAACGGCGAACAGCGACCCGATGAAAGACGATGTAAAGGCGGCGGTGAGAGCCTCGGCGGCTCTGCCCTGCTGCGCCATGGGATAGCCGTCGAATGTCGTGGCGACCGACCACGCCTCTCCGGGAATATTGAACAGGATCGAGGTTATCGCGCCGCCAAACAGGGCGCCCCAATAGATGCAGGACAACATGACGATGGCGGACGTTGGGTCCATCGAGAAAGTCAGTGGCAGCAGGATAGCAACGCCATTGGGACCGCCAAGGCCCGGCAGCACGCCCACGAATATCCCGAGCACGAGCCCGACCATCATGAGCGCCAAGGTTTTCCAGGTCAGAAGCACGGCAAAGCCGTGGAGGAGCAGACTGAATGCTTCCATGCGAAGTTGCTCCTAATAGCCGAAATATGCTTCCAGCGGACCTTTCGGCATGATGACGTCGAAAGCGATCTGAAAGGTGACGAACATTGCCGCGCTGAAAACCAAGGCGGTCAGCACCGACTTCCAGATCGCAATTCGTCCGATCATCGACATGAAACCGGAGACCAGCAAAAAGCTCGACACGTAAAGTCCGAGCCAGGCGGTGCCGAGGACAAACAGGAAGGTCGGCACGAGCACCTGCAAGACGCGGCGCAGTTGCGCCCAGGTGACGAAACCGTCCCTGGCCTCCTCCCCGGCCGGGAAGCCTGTCACAAATCCATAGATCGCCGCTCCACCGAGGATCACGGAGAGGTAGAATGGCATGTATCCCGCCTGCGGGCCGGTTGCTTCCCATGACATGCCAGTTCGCCAATTATCGTAGGCAAGCAGAATGGCGAGCGCGAGAAGCATGAGCATCACCGCGCCGTTGACAACGCGGTTGCTTGTCACCGCAGGTGAATCTGCCTCGGGGGCCGTCGGATCCTCAACGACGATCTCGATATTGGATTTGTCCATGACGCTGGTCCTTGATCGTCTGCGTTCTTCACTGGGAAGAGCGCGGCTCATTCCCATTGTGGAGGATGGGAGGTTGAGCCGCGGAAGGGCGAGCTACTTCGCGACGAAGCCTGCTTCCGTCATGAGGCCTTTGTTGAGGGTGTCGTCTTCCTCCAGAAACTTGAGCATGTCGTTGCCGCTAAGGAAGATCGGCTTGAGCGCCTGCTTCTCCATATATTCCTTGAATTCGGTCGTCTCGCTCAGCTTCTTGAAGAGATCGACGTAGAAGGCCGTCTCGTCCGCCGTCACTTTGCCGGGCAAGAACATGGCGCGCAGCATCAGATATTGAATGTCGAGACCTTCTTCCTTGCAGGTGGGAATGTCGTTCCACGACATATCGCCCGCGACTTTCGTCTTGTAGGCGATGCGCTCCTTGTCGAAGACGCAGAGGGGCCGGACTTGGCCCGCGCGCCAGACCTCTAGATTTTCCGACGGATTATTAACGTTGGACGCCGTGTGATCGCCGACGAGTTGGGTAGCGGCTTCACCGCCGGATTTATAGGGGAGATAGGAAAATTTGGCGCCTGTCCGCTTCTCCATGAACACGGTGAGTACGTGATCTTCGCGTTTCGAACCGGTGCCGCCCATCTTGAAAGGGGAAGCCGACGCTTTTGCCGCTTCGATAAACTCCTTCACGTTCTTGTAGGGTTTCTGCGCATTGGCCCAGAGTGCGAACTGATCCATGGCGACAACCGCAACCGGCGTCAGGTCGCGCCAGTTGAATGGTATATTCGCCGAGAGCGGCAGCATGTAGATCAGGGAATAAGCGATGAGAACCTTGTTCGCGTCGCCATCGCTGCCCTTCATGTACATCAAAGCTTCTGCTCCCGAGGCGCCTCCTTTCAGCGACACTACGACTGGTTGTTTTATCAAATTATTCTTCTGGATGGCCGCCTGCATCATCCGCGCCATCTGATCGGAAGCGCCGCCCGCGCCGGCGGCAACAACGATTTCGACGGTTTTTGTAGGCTCCCAGGCATTGGCGCCCGTCGAGGCGCCAAGCAGGAGCGCTGCGGCGGAGACGGTGGCTTTCAAGAGTTTTGACATGTGCTTTTGCTTTCCTCCCTAAGTGTGCGCCTGCCGGTGTTCCGGCTTCGGCGTCGATCGTGCCTTCCTTGCGGAAAGCCCGTGCAATGGCTGCTGTAATGGAGCAGCCGCGCTTCAGAGCGCGGAGGCCATAAATGCCTCCTCGCCCGTAAGAACCTTCATCGCGGCGAGCACGCCGCCGGATTGATGCGGCACCTTCGCCAGGGCAAGCCCCATTTCGATGCCGGAGAGTGTCCCCATCAGCATCAATTCGTTGAAATGGCCGAGATGGCCGATGCGGAAAACCTTTCCCTTGATTTTCGACAGTCCGGCGCCGAGCGACATGTCGAAATTGGCAAGCACCACATCGCGAAACCGGTCGGCATCGTGGCCGTCGGGCATGAGCACCGCCGTCAGAACCGGCGAATATTCATCCGGGTTCTGGCACAG
This sequence comes from uncultured Alphaproteobacteria bacterium, assembly GCA_963842775.1. Taxonomy (GTDB): domain Bacteria; phylum Pseudomonadota; class Alphaproteobacteria; order Rhizobiales; family Rhodomicrobiaceae; genus R-RK-3. The sequence goes on from CAWJHQ010000011.1 coordinate 361,801, forward strand.
GATTTCAAGGCCCCAGCCGCGCACGGCGGCGCGCGCGGCGGCTGCCAGCTTCAGGTGGCGGGCGAACACATGCTCCAGCCCTTCCTCCTGCAGCATGGCGAGCGCTTCCTTCAGGCCGTAAAGCAGATTGGTGGCCGGCGTATACGGCCAGCCGCCATGCTCGTTCTGCCGGATGATCTCGTGCCAGTCCCAATAGGAGCGCGGCGCCGGATTGGCCTTGGCCGCCGCGAGCGCCTTGTCCGACACGGCGTTGAAGCCGAGCCCGGGCGGCAGCATCAGGCCTTTTTGCGAGCAGGACACGGTGACGTCCACGCCCCAGCCATCGTGCTGATAGTCGATCGAGCCGAGCGAGGAGATCGTATCCACCAGAAGCAGGGCCGGGTGGTTCGCCCGGTCCATCGCCTCGCGGATCTGGCGGATGCGGCTGGTGACGCCGGTGGAGGTTTCATTATGCACCACCATCACCGCCTTGATGCTGTGCGGGCGGTCGGCGGCGAGCCGGGCCTCGATCGCCTCGGGCGGCGCGCCCCGGCGCCAGTCGCCGGCAAGAAAATCCACCTCAAGCCCGAATTTTTCGGCCAGCGCCTTCCACAGCGCGGCGAAATGGCCGGTTTCGGCCATCAGCACTTTATCGCCGGCGGCCAGCGTGTTGACGATCGCGGCTTCCCAGGCCCCGGTGCCCGAGGACGGATAGATCACCACCGGATTGCGGGTGCCGAACACCGCCTTGCAGCCTTCGAGGACCTCCAGGCCGAGCTGCGCAAATTCCGGTCCGCGATGATCGATGGTGGGCATGTCCATCGCGCGCAGAACGCGATCCGGAACGTTGGTCGGCCCCGGGATCTGCAGGAAATGCTTGCCGGTATGAAGCGGCGCGCGATTGCCTGTGGCTCGTTTTTGCATTCAGAACGTTCCTCGTTATGCTGATAATGCATCCAGAAAACAGTCTCCTACAAGCTCAAAATCGCGTAAGTTCGATGCGATGCGCAAATCCGGTTATGCCGAGGACGAACCACGTTGAATAACCTCATGTGGGCCAGGGCTCTTAGCCCTGTCGAGGACGAGCCTGTAGTCGGGGTTCGCGACATGTAAGTTTTGAATGCAAAACATGGGAAAGCCATCCGCAACGCGAATGCAGAGAGGACACCAGCTTTAAAGCCTTTGCATCGCCAATATCACGAAAGAAGGCCGCCCGCGACATCAACTCCATCACGTCAAGCGTGAGCGCGGCATAGCATTGGTTGCAAAGTGTTTTTGCGGTGTCGTCGGCCATCACACAAACGAGGCGTGACCTCGTCCCTGGCCGCGACCGCGATGCTGAGTATCTCCTGGCCGAGCACGGCGCCGTTCAATATCCTTACAACTTGCTCGAAACCCTGCCGGAGCGCCTGAGGCGCCGGATTGGGAAATTTGTGGTCGAGCGGACGGCTGTCCTTGATGCCATCGGCTGCTCGGCCAACAAACGAAATATTGGGAGGAATGATGAACGCAGCGCGGCTGAAACATTACGGCTGGGGCCGTGAAGGGGAGGGCATGACTCCGCAGGAGCAGGAGTTCATCCTCGGCCTCTATAGGATGAGATTTGGTTGCGGGGCTTTCGCAACCGTCGCACTCCCCCGCCTGGAGGACATCGCGCTCCGCGAGCCGCGCATTGCACCGCCCGCGTCGCTGTCCGCCTTCTGTACGAGCGAACGCTACGACCGGGTCGCACATGCATACGGCAAGTCTTATCCCGATTACGTCCGGGGGATGCTCGGCGATTACACGCACGCGCCGGATGTTGTGGCCTATCCTCACAATGAGGCTGAGATCTCTGCGATCATGGACTGGGCCGGAAGCGTCGGGGCGTCTCTCACCCCGTTCGGCGGAGGATCAAGTGTTTGTGGCGGCGTTGAGCATCGTGTCGACGAACAGCGCTATAAGGCCGCTGTCACGCTCGACATGCGCAATCTCGGAAAGGTCATCGAGGTGGACGCGATTTCCCGGGCGGCGCTGATCGAGGGCGGCGCCTATGGCCCCGGGCTCGAAAGCCAGCTCAAACCCCATGGGCTGACGCTGCGGCATTTTCCGCAGAGCTTCGAATATTCAACGCTCGGTGGCTGGATTGCGACGCGCTCCGGCGGCCATTTCGCTACCCTCTACACCCATATCGACGATTTGGTCGAAAGCCTGAGCGTCATCACGCCGGCGGGCAGGCTTGAGACGCGCCGTCTGCCGGGTTCCGGGGCAGGGCCGAGCCCAGACCGTATGTTCACCGGCTCGGAGGGAACACTCGGCGTGATCTCGCGGGCCTGGATGCGCCTTCAGTCTCGCCCGAAATTTCGCGCCGGCACATCCGTGCGTTTTAATACCTTCTTCGCTGCAGCTCGCGCCGTTCGCGCGATCGCGCAGGCGGGACTCTACCCGTCGAATTGCCGTATCCTCGATCCGAACGAAGCGCGCAACACCGGCGCCGCTGACGGCAGCGCGGCGATCATGGTGCTGGCTTTCGAATCCGGCGATCATGCACCGGACGCCTGGATGGTGCGCGCCCTCGAATGCTGCGCCGATCATGGCGGCATCCCGGAGGCCTCGAAATCCAGCGACGCGCATCGCGAAGGGGCGGCCGGCGCATGGCGCGATGCCTTTATCCGCATGCCCTACGCGCGCGAGTTCACGGTTCCGGCAGGGATCATTAACGACACCTTCGAGACCTCGATCACATGGGAGCGTTTCGAGAATTTCCACGACGATGTGAAAGCCGCGACCGAGCGGGCGATCGAGAGCGCGACCGGCGTCAAGGGCGAGGTCACCTGCCGTTTCACCCATGTCTATCCAGACGGACCGGCGCCTTATTTTACATTCCATGCGCTCGGCCGCCATGGTGTGTTGCTCGAACAATGGCAGGCAATCAAGGACGCAGCGAGCGACGCTTTGATCGCGGCGGGCGGAACGATCACCCATCACCACGCCGTCGGACGCGACCATCGCCAATGGTACGACCGTCAACGCCCGGAATTGTTCGCCGTGGCGCTGCGGGCAGCCAAACAGGCACTCGATCCAACAGGCATGCTCAATCCGGGTGTACTGATCGATCCTGGCCCGTCGGCACATCCCACAGTTTTGGCGCTTTAGTAGTCTGAGGGAGTGACCGCCAGCCATCGGGTCGGAGAAAGGAGACGGAGCTTACTGGGGCCAAATGGCCGTCGATACTCCGCAGTGGCCCACCTCGCGGCTGCGTTGACGGAAAGCGGTAGTTGCTCGATCCCGAGGCTACCGACGATGGGCGCACAAATCTTTATCCTCGGGAATGAGAACCTCCGGCCGCGTTGCACGGTATAATCGAGGGCCGAGGGCGCACCAGGAATTACCACTTGGCGCGATAGCGGTTCTGGGGCGATTATCGAACGGCATATTCTTCACAGCGCATCGCAAGTTCGCATGTCAGAAAACAGCCGAACAGACATCTGCCGGGAGATCGACAGACCCTCGAGAATAATAGCCGACATCGGTAAGACAGGGAGGAAAGAGATGCGCCGACATTTCTGGGCGATCATTTTGGCGTGTTGCACTGCGGTCAATTGGTTAGGTGGCCCGGCCGCCGCTCAGACCGTGACGTATCCTCAAAAGAATGTCACCCTCGTGACCCATTCCAGCCCTGGCGGCGGGAGCGACGTGTTTCTGCGCGAACTGGTCAAGCATCTCGGGCCGGTGATGGGTGTGAATTTCGCGATCGACAATGTGCGCGGCGGCTCTGGGGCAAAGGCCGTGGCGCATGTCGCGAAGGCCCCGTCCGACGGCACGATGCTCTATGCCACGACGCCCACCTACATCCAGACGACGCTGCTGTCCAAACCCGAGCTGGGCTATACGGATCTCGATCCGATCGCCATCGTCTTCTTCGATCCCGAGATCCTCTACACCCGCGCGGACGCGCCATGGAAGGACCTCAAGGAGGTCGTCGATTACGCCAAGGCCAATCCGGGCAAGGCGCGCTGGGGCGCCGCGAACCCTGCCTCGCTGGAACGCATTTCGCTGGAGCGGCTGTCGCGGCTGCAGGGCCTGAAGGTGCCGGTCGTCTCGCATGAGGGCGGCGCCGATCTGATGATCAACGTGCTGAATGGCACGCTCGACATGGGCGTCGGTGAAATGCAGGAGATCCGCGCGCAGCTCGATGCGGGCAAGATCCGTCTGCTCGGCACGCTGACCGATGCGCGTCTCGCCAATTTCCCCGATCTGCAGACGGCCAAGGAGCAGGGCTTCAATATCGTGGTGCGCAAGTTCCGTGGGTCTGGCCGGGCCGAAGGGCATTCCGGACGATGTCGCCGAAGCCTGGCGCAAAGCACTCGATATCGTGGTCGCCAGCCCCGCCTATCAGGCGCAGATCGCCCAGGAGAGCCTTATCGTTTCCGTGATGGGACGGGAGGAGGCGCGCAAATTCACCACGGAGTTCGCTGAGGACGTCGCCGGCTCGCTGAAGGAGTTGGGGGTGGTGAAATGAAGCTGGCGGTGGCGGATCTCTGGATCGGCCTTGCCCTCATGGGGTTCGCAGCAGCCTATTATGCGGGCGCGCTGGTAATCCCGGACAGCCTGCTCTCCGACGAGGTCGGCGCGGCCGGACTGCCGAAAGCGCTGGGGCTTGCACTGGGTGCGTGCGGCGCGGTGCTGGCGGTGCGCTCGCAAGGGTTCGCGCCCATGCGCGTCAGGCTCGATATGGCTCCGCAGGCGCTCGGTCTGGTGGGCGTGCTGATCGCCTACATCCTGGTGCTGCCGACGGTGGGCTATCCGCTGGCGATGGCCGCCCTGATCGCCGTGGCCGCGCTGTTGGCGGGAGCAAGATTGACGCCTTGGCTCGCCGTGACGGCTGCGGCAGCCGGCCTCGGCTTCTGGCTGATCTTCGTCACCCTGTTCGGCATCGCCATGCCTGCGGGCCTCCTTTCGCGCTGGATTTAAGGCGATGCAGGCCTTCGCATCCGCAATGCACGCCCTGGGCGGCTGGACCATTCCGGCCGCCTTTCTCGGCGTGCTCTGGGGAATCCTGGGCGGAGCGCTGCCGGGCATCTCTCCTTCCATCGCCATGGCGCTGCTACTGCCGCTGACCTATGGCATGGACCCCATTCCGGCCATCGTGCTGCTGGCCAGCGTTTATGTCGGGGCCGAATATGGCGGCTCGATTCCCGCCATCCTGATCCGCACGCCCGGCACCAACGCCGCTGCCGCGACCGTGCTCGACGGCTATGAGATGGCGAGGCAGGGACGAGCCGGCGAAGCGCTCGGCATATCGCTGATCGCCGGGCTGGTCGGCGGGCTGTTCGGGCTGGTGGTGCTGGTCGTCGCTACGGAACCGCTGGCGGAGGTGGCGCTGTCCTTCACGCCGCCGGCCTATTTCGCGCTCGGCCTTCTGGGCCTGTCGGTCGTCGCCAGCCTCTCCGGTGGCACGCTGCTGCGCGGGATGATCGCCTGCCTCCTCGGCCTGATGATCGCAACGGTGGGCACCGATCCTGTTTCCGGCGTTGCGCGCTTCACCTTCGGCTCGCCGGATTTGCTCGGCGGCATCCGGCCGATCCTGATCATGGTCGGACTGTTCGCCGTCGCCGAGATGATGGTGCAGATCGCCGAACCCGCCTGGGCCAAGGCGGATAAGCGCGATACGAAGCTGAAATTGCCCAGCCTGGCGGTGTGGGCGCGGCTGTGGAAGCCGCAGCTGATCGGCTCGGTGATCGGCACTGTCGAAGGCGTGACGCCGGGCGCGGGCGGCACTATCGCAGCGTTCATGGCCTATAACGAGGCTAAGCGCTGGTCCGCCCATCCGGAGGAGTTCGGCAAGGGTTCGCCGGAAGGTGTCGCCGCGCCTGAAACTGCGAATAATGTCGTGACGGCAACCGCGCTGGTGCCGCTGCTGGGGCTGGGCATTCCCGGTTCCAATTCGGCGGCGATCCTGCTCGGCGGCTTCCTGATCCACGGCCTGCAGCCGGGGCCCGCGCTGTTCACCAAGGCGCCGGAGGTGGTCTATGGTCTCTATGCCGGGCTGTTCATCGCTAACATCGCCATGCTGCTGATCGGCCTCGTCATCCTCGGCCCGTGCCTCTGGCTGGTGAACCGGCCGAAACCCTATCTGATCGCCTTCGTTCTGGCGCTGGTGATGTCGGGCGTCTACGCCATCGAGCAGAGCACGCTCGATCTCGCCATCGTGCTCGGCGCCGGGGTGGTCGGCTATTTCATGCGCCAGCTTCGCTTCCCGACGCTGCCGATGGTGCTCGGCGTGGTGCTCGGCTTCCTCATCGAGTCCAATTATCGCCGCAGCCTGGTCATCTCGCAGGGCGACCACATGATTTTCCTCCAGGACAAGGTGGCGCTGACTCTGCTCCTACTGACCGCAGCGCTGCTCACCTATTCCATCGTCACGGAACTGCGCTCGGTCAAGGCTGCGGAAAGGGAAGCCGGATGATCGACGGAGCCAGCGATTGCCGAGCAGCTGGCTCGGGCCGCCTGCGCCGTTCGGGGCGCAGGTCTGCCGGCGGAGGTTCGCGAGGCCTGCCGCCGACTCGTGCTGGATGTCGGCGGGCTTTGCATCGCCGCGCGCAATACGGATTACATGCAAGCCATGCTCGCCGGGCTCGATGCCGGCGGGACCTGCACCGCCATCGGTCATGCCGGCACATACTCGCCCGCTGACGCCATGCTGATCAACGGCACCGCAGCCCATGGCGAGGACTATGACGACACTTTCGAGGGCGGTCCGGTGCATTCCGGCGCGGTGATCGTGCCCGCGATGCTGGCCGCCGCCGAGCGGCACAAGCTGTCCGGTGCCGACCTTCTCGCCGGGATCGCGGTCGGCGCTGAAGTGACGTGCCGGCTGAGCCTCGTCGCGCCGAAGATGGTCCACGCGGCAGGCTTCCATCCGACGGCGGTGTTCGGGGCGATGGGCGCGGCGGCGGCGGTCGCGACGGGCTTGCGGCTTGGCGAAGCGGCTTTCGCCTCGGCGCTCGGCATCGCCGGCAGCATGGCGTCCGGCATCATCGAATATCTCGCCGAGGGCACCTGGACCAAGCGCATGCATCCGGGCTGGGCCGCGCAAAGCGGCTATCGCGCGGCGCGGCTGGCGGCCGGCGGCTTCCTCGGTCCGCGCACCGTGTTCGAGGGCACGCACGGGCTGTTCCACGGTTTCGCCCGCGATCCCGTCTGCGACTGGAGCCTGCTTCTCGACGGCTTCGGCGAGGAGTGGGTCATGCGGACCATCGCCTTCAAGCCCTATCCTTGCGGCACCATGGCCCACCCCTATATCGATTGCGCGCTGCGCCTGCGCGCGCGCGGGCTAGCCGCCGAACGGATCACGTCCATTCTCTGCGAGACCGCCGAAGGTTTCGTTCATCGGCTCTGGGAGCCGATCGCCGCAAAGCAGTCGCCGCCCAATGGCTATGCGGCGAAATTCAGCATCCCCTACGCGATTGCGACCGCCTTGGTTCACGGCGAAGCGGGATTGTCGGCCTTCGGCGATGACGCCGTGACCGATGCTGCCGTGCGCGCGCTCTCGGCCAAGATCGGCTATGTCATCGACCCGGACCACCCCTATCCGCGCAGCTATACCGGGCATGTCCGGGTGACGCTTGATGACGGGCAGGTCCTGGAAGAACGCCAGCCGCATCTGCGTGGCGGTGCTGCCGAGCCGCTAACGGCACGCGGAAATCGAAGCCAAATTTCGTGCCAATGCGCTGCATGGCGGCTGGGACGGGAGCCCGCGCCGATCGTGCGGCCCAATGGGTGCACGCACTCTTTGATGCAGATGAGGTGGAACTGTCGCCATGGCGGGGCTGATAAGCGGAACGGAACTCACGGGCAAGGTCGCGCTGGTGACGGGCGCAGGCCGCAATATCGGGCGGGCGATCGCGCTTGAGCTGGCAGCGGCTGGCGCTGCGGTTATCGTCAATGCGCGGGCAAATCGCGAGGAGGCTGAAAGCGTTGCGCGCGAGATCGAGGCGGCGGGCGGCAAGGCCATCGCCATCCTCGCCGATGTGACGGATCCGGCAGCGGTCAACGCCATGGTGCAGCAGGCGCTGGCCCATTTCGGCCGCCTCGACATCCTCGTCAACAATGCGGCGATCCGCAATGAGGCGCCCTTCGCCGAGCTCGATCATGCCGCGTGGCGCCGCGTGCTCGATGTTTGCCTCGACGGCGCCTTTCATTGCGCGAAAGCGTGTCACGCGGCGCTGAAGGCGAGCGGCGCCGGCACCATCGTCAATATTGGCGGGCTGACCGGCCATACGGGCGCGGCCGATCGCGCTCATGTCGTCACCGCCAAGGCGGGGCTTGCCGGCTTCACCCGCGCCTTGGCCCATGATCTGGCTCCGGACGGCATTACCGCGAACTGCGTCTCGCCTGGCATGATGGATACGCGCCGGCAAACCTCCAGCGCACCGGGCGAACCGGCGCATCACGCGACGCGCCAGACGCTTGTCGGGCGGCGCGGCCTGCCCGAAGAATGCGCCGTTGCGGTCCGCTGGCTTGCGGGGCCAGGCGGACGATACGTCACCGGCCAGACTATCCATGTCAATGGCGGCGCCTTTCTGGGTGGCTGACCGTGATGGTGGGCGTGGTCTAACTATGTCCGGCTGATCTTGCCGTGGCTCCGGGCTCCAGGCTTTGGCGTACGGCCGATCATGATAGCCTTCACGTCGCGGAAAACTCCTTGCGAACTATGCCGTTTGGCTGATTTGGTCTGCGCGGTCTCGTTGTCAGGCCGTGCTCGGTCTTCTCCCAGTAATGGGGCGCTTTGATGAGTTGGTAAATCGCGCGGTAGGCGGCTGCCGAGATGAAGAGCCAATAGATAGGGATGAAAACGAGCTGAGGCACCAGGCTGCGCACGCGCTTTCCGCGCAGGACGAAAAAACCGAGCATCAGTGAGGCCGCATAGCCGGCGATCAGGTTGAACACCGCGATAATCCAGAGCTGATGACCGAATGTGCTCGCGGCGGGCTGGAAGATGAGGCCCGAAGCGACGTCATGAACGATCAGCGCGTAGGAGAGGGGATGAACCAGCGCCGCGATGATGATCCCGGCGAAATGCCCCTGGAAGGCGAGGAAGCCGCCCAAGCCCAATTCCCGCGCCAAGCGGAATGGCTGGCGCATATGGACGGCATAAGTTTGCACCCAGCCCTTGAGCCACCTGGTGCGCTGGCGCAGCCAGTTGCCCGGCTGACAAGCGGCCTCCTCATAGGTCGTGGAGTCCAGTACCTCAGCCCTGAAACCTCGCCGATAGAGCCTGATGCCAAGATCGGCATCCTCGGTGACGTTATGCGGGTCCCAGGCGCCGATCTTGCGGAGAATTCCGGTGCGGAAATGGTTCGACGTGCCGCCGAGCGGCAAGGGCAGCCGCGCCGCATCCAGCATCGGCAGAATGCCTGCGAACAGCGACGCATATTCGATGGCGAATTGTTTGGAGAGCCAGTTCTCCGATGCATTGTCGAAGGTCAGCCGGGCCTGCAGGCATACGACCTCTCGCGGCGCATCGCGGAAGCGTCCGGCGGCTTTGCGGAGCTGATCCGGGTCGGGCCGGTCCTCAGCATCATAGATGACGAGGTAGTCGCCGGTCGCGAATTGTAATGCGTAGTTCAAGGCGCGAGGCTTCGTTCGCGGCGCGCCGTCCGGCACGACCATCACCTCGAAATGCGGTGGCAGATGGAGAGCGTTCGCCGCGGCGATGGTTTCGGCGTCGACTTCCTCCAGCACCAGCTTGATGTCGAGCTTGGCTGGCGGATAGTCGAGCGCTTCGAGCGCGGCGACGAGATCGGGCAGTACCCGCGCTTCCTTGTACATTGCGACCAGCACGGTGTAGCGGGGCAGCTCGGCCTCTCTGATACGCGGGATCGGCCGCTTGCGCCCGCCGACATGGGCGTAGGCAGCATGGGCCGCCGCCGCCAGCCGCAGCGAGATGGTGAGCAGGAACATCAGCGAGAGCGCGGCGCTGTAGATCACCAGCGCTTCCCGCGGGGCGAAAATCGCCGCGCCGGCAAATAGTCCTCCCAAAAGCGCGAGACATACGGTCTGCCAGCCATTGGCGCCCGTGGAAGCGCTGAACCGCGGCTGTTTCCGGCTGAGCCCATTTTCCGCATCGCGGGCGAGTGCAGGCCCATACGCTTCGGCGATCGCTTCGCTCAGAGCACGGCGGCCGACAAGAATAACCCTATCTTTGGCAGCGCCCAGTGACACCGCAAGATCCTGGGCCGCCTCCAGCGAGAGTTGCTCGCCATTCAGTGCGGCAGCTCCGCGCGGTCCTTCGAGAAGGATCGGCAGTGGCGCGCTCAAATGCCGGAAAGGCGGGGGTGGAATATTCAGCGCCCGCAGTCTCACCCGCTCATGTTTCCGCGCGGCCGAAAGCCCACAGCGGGCGGCCAGTTCGTGCGTATAGGCATGCGATTTTACCGCACCGATGGACAACGCCGCCTCCCGCAAAGGCACGCCCCAGCGTAGCGCAAGCGCCGTGATTTGTTGTAGGATGGGTGCCGGCAGGCCGGCATTGAGCAGCAGCGCTGCCTCGCTTATAGGTTGCGCATGCGGGCCACTCTTGTCCTCGCTCCAATCGAGCGGCGGCGGGAGGGGAATGACGCGGGAAGAATTTGGCCAAGCGCCGTCGGCGCCCGGCTGAATACGCGGTACAAAAAATGTCATGCCGGACAATCTGAAAGCGACTTAAAAAACAGTGGGTTGATTGTAGCCGTGGAAGCGCGGCATCAAAATACCGGCTAACCCTTACGTTAAAAGGGAGGCGTCAATGCGAGAGATGATGCGGAAGAAGATATTGCCTTCATTGCTGCCGAGACGGCTGAGCGCGGCCATCCTCTTTGCGACGCTCGCGGCATTGCCGGGCGGCGGATGCTGGGCGCAGGCAACCGCTCCGACAACCTCGCAATGGCGCGAGGAAACGATCGGTCCCCGGCCGGACTGGTCGTGGCTCGTCGTGCTGCGTTTCGTCACCGAGGCTGACTATCCGCCCTTTAATTACCGCGACGAGGACGGCACGCTGACCGGGTTCAATGTCGATCTGGCTCGGGCCTTGTGCCGCGAATTGGATGTCAACTGCGAGGTGAACGCGGTCGACTGGAGCAAGCTTGTGCCCTCACTGAAGGATGATGAGGGTGATGCGGCGATTGCCTCGCTGGCCATCTCGCCGAGCACCATCGAGCAAGTGGATTTCACCGACAGCTATTATGCAACGCCGGCGAAATTTGCCGCCCGCACTGCGAGCAAAATTGAAGGTGTCACGCCGGAAGATTTGGAGCGCCGTAAGATCGGCGTCGTCAAACAGACCTCCCATGAGGCGTATCTGCGCCATTTCTTTCCCGAGTCCGCCATCATCACCTACGCAAGCGACGAAGAGGTGCGAACGGCGTTGAGGGAGGAGAAGATCGACCTGCTTTTCGGCGATGCGATCAGCCTGATGTTCTGGATCAACGGATCGGATTCGCAAGGGTGCTGCCAGTTCCGTGGCCGCGGCTTCCTGGAGGCTAAATATTTCGGCGAAGGCGTGGGCATCGCCGTCGCGAAAGGCAATATACGGCTGAAGGAGGTGCTGAACTATGCCTTGGCTCGCGTGCGCGCGTCGGGCCGCTATGAAGAGCTGTTGCTGCGCTATTTTCCGCTCGCGATCTATTGACGGCGCTAGCTACGCTGCCAGGCAACGGCGGTCGGCTCGTAATGCCGCATCTCGACCATTTCGCCGATAAAAGGCCGGATGAGCGCCAGAAATGGCGGAAAATGCGGACCCTTGCGGAACCCCTCCAAATGATCCCGCGCCGAACGCCAAACGATGCGCAGAATGAATATATCTTCCGCATCCGCGCATTGGCTCAACTCATAGCCGAGGCATTCCGGCGCGGCCCGGAGGTGCTCTCCCGCTGCATCATAGGCGGCGACCAATTCCTGGGCGGAATGGGTTTTCAGCTCGTAGCGGATATATTCCGGGATCATCGCTGGCTAGCCTTCTGACTGAGGGTGCCTCGTCCGTTATGCGATCTGATGGCGTGCCCGTGCGCCACGCTCGATGGCGGCGATGGTGAGTTTGTCGAGATCCAGCCGGTCGCGCAGCAGCTCCAGGAAGCGGATCTCCTCATTGCCGACGCTCCGGTCGACGGCCGCCACTTCGACAGCGAGCGCATAGGCCGTTTCGTGCAGCTTTTTCGGCAAGGCGTCGGCGATGCTGTTGAGAATGGTGTCGAGACCGTCGTCCTCGCTGAGCATGTTGCCGCATTTTTCCGCGGTGCTCACCAGATGACCGACATCGAACCCCTTGAAGACCGGCAAATGATTGACGATCGCGCCGATCTTGCTCAACTCGCCATCGGAAATGATGCGGTCGACGGCGGACATCGTCACCATTGCGTAGATCAGGGCTTCTTGAATGCTGGGCTTTGATGCCATGACGGCAGGGTCCTCTGGGTAGGCTTGTTGAGTTCGCGACCAAGGTTGTATGTAGTTTTGCCGCGGTGTTCAAGGCGGGGCGGCGATACGGACGGGTATCAGGGCCAATCTCGCTGCGCCTTGACGATGCGGCCTCTGAAGGTCCGTCAGCAGGCCCTTGAAATCGACCATTGCTGAATTGACGCTGTGCCCCGCTGCGCCTTACGGTCGCAGGCACATCATCCATCCTACAGAGTGAGACGCAGGCGAAGTGCTATGACAGCGAAGATTGATGCCGGATTGGCGGAAGCGGCGATGGCCTCCAAGGCGTGGCCATTCGAGGAAGCGCGCAAGCTGATCGCCCGCATCGAGAAACGCAAAGCGAGCCCGCGTGACATCATCTTCTCGACCGGCTACGGCCCGTCCGGCCTCCCGCATATAGGCACGTTCGGAGAGGTCGCCCGTACGACCATGGTGCGCCACGCCTTCGAAGTGATGACGGGCGAGAAGACACGGCTGATCTGCTTTTCCGACGATCTGGACGGCCTGCGCAAGGTGCCGGACAATGTGCCGAACAAAGAGATGCTGGCGAGCTATATCGGCAAGCCCTTGTCGAGCATCCCCGATCCGTTCAGCAATGAATATCCCAGCTTCGCCGCGCACAATAATTCGCGGCTGATGCGGTTCCTCGACCGGTTCGGCTTCGATTACGAGTTCATGTCGGCAACCGAGGCTTACAAATCCGGTATGATGGATGCGACCCTGCTGAAGATGCTCGCGGTCTACGACAAGGTGATGGACATCATCCTGCCGACGCTAGGGCCGGACCGCCGCAAGACCTATTCCCCGTTTCTGCCGATCAGCGAGCGCAGCGGCCACGTGCTGCAAGTGCCTATGGTCGCGCGCGATGTCGAGGCAGGCACGGTCACCTATCTCGATCCGGAAACCGGCGAGACGGTTGAGACGCCTGTGACGGGCGGCCGGGTGAAATGCCAGTGGAAGGCGGATTGGGCCATGCGCTGGACGGCGCTCGGCGTCGATTACGAGATGGCGGGCAAGGATCTGATCGACTCGGTCACGCTGTCTTCCAAGATCTGCCGTGCGCTGGGCGGCGACGCCGCCCGATGGCTTCAATTTTGAGCTGTTCCTCGACGAGAAGGGCGAGAAGATTTCCAAGTCGAAGGGCAACGGCATCACCATCGACGACTGGCTGACATACGCACCGCCGGAGAGCCTGTCGCTATACATGTATCAAAAGCCGAAGACGGCCAAGAAACTGTATTTCGACGTCATTCCGAAGAATGTGGACGAATATCTGACATTCCTCGACGCGTTTCCGCGCGAGTCCGTGGAACAGCGGCTGGCCAATCCGGTCTGGCATATTCACCAGGGCAATCCGCCCAAGACGGATGTGCCGATCAGTTTCAATCTGCTGCTCAATCTGGTGAGCGCCTCCAATGCCGACGAGAAGGCGGTGTTGTGGGGCTTCATCCGGCGCTATGCGGCCGGTGCCACGCCGGAAACGCATCCCGAATTGGACCGGCTGGTCGGCTACGCCATCGCCTATTTCCATGATTTCGTGAAGCCGGCGAAGCAGTTCCGGCCGGCCACCGAGAAGGAGCGTGCCGCGATCGCAGAGCTTTACGAAAAGCTGGCGGTGCTGCCCGCGAAGGCCGGCGGCGAGGAGATTCAGGCGGTGGTTTACGAGGTCGGCAAGGCGCATGAATTCGAGCCGTTGCGGGCGTGGTTCGCGGCGCTTTACGAAGTGCTGCTCGGCCAGACGCAGGGGCCGCGCTTCGGCTCGTTCGTCGAGCTATACGGCATCGCGGAGACCAGGGCGATGATCGCGCGCATTCTCGGCCTCGACGCTGACGCTAAGACATCACGGAAGCCGGGGAAAAAGGCGGCATCCGGCGCTCCGGTCAAGGCGGGCGCATAGGGCTCATGGAGCGCTCCCCAAGGCCGGCAATCAAGACGGAGCGCGGCGACGAGATCGCGCCCGCGCTTCTGGCCTGGTATGACCGGTCGGCACGCGCGCTGCCCTGGCGTCAGCCGCCTGGCATCCGTGCCGATCCTTATGCCGTCTGGCTGTCGGAAATCATGCTGCAGCAGACGACGGTGAAGGCCGTCATCCCCTATTACCGCAAATTCCTGGCGCGGTGGCCGCGCGTCGTCGATCTGGCCGCCGCCGATCTGAACGACGTGCTCGCTGTCTGGGCCGGGCTTGGCTATTACTCCCGCGCGCGCAATTTGCACGCCTGCGCCCGAGCGATCGCCGAACGGCACGACGGCGGCTTTCCGGAAAGCGAAGCGGAACTGCTCGCACTGCCGGGCATCGGCGCCTATACAGCGGCGGCGATTATCGCGATCGCCTTCGACGGGCACGCGACCGCTGTCGATGGCAATGTGGAGCGCGTGGTCGCGCGGCTTTTCGCGGTCGAAGAGCCGCTGCCCGGCGCCAAGCCGGAAATCAAACGGCTGGCGGCGACACTCACGCCCGCGCGCCGCCCCGGCGATTTCACGCAGGGCATGATGGATCTCGGCGCCACCATATGCGCGCCGCGCTCACCGTCCTGCGGCATATGTCCGCTATTGGGCTCTTGCCTTGCCGCGCAGCAAGGGATCGCAGCCTCGCTGCCGGTGAAGGCGCCAAAGAAGGAGCGTCCGCTCAGGCTCGGCACGGCCTTTGTCGCCATGCGCGAGGATGGCGCGGTGCTGCTGCGGCGGCGCGCCGCGAAAGGCCTGCTCGGCGGGATGCTGGAAGTGCCTTCGACCGAATGGCTGACGAATCCCATAAGCCGCGCGGGCGCGAGAAGCGATGCACCCCTTCCTGCAGAATGGCGACGCGTCGGCGGTGCGGTCACCCATACATTCACACATTTCCAGCTTGAACTGGAGGTCTATCGGGCATTGAACGTGGCGTCTGAAACGCTTCCTCAGGGCTGCGCCTGGTATCCACGCGCGGTCCTCCGGGATGAGGCGCTGCCCAGCGTCATGCGGAAGGTGCTTGCCCACGCGCTCATCGACGACCGCGACCAGCAGCGCGGCGGCGAATTCGCCGACCTCTGTTCTGAGAGGGACGGTGGCTATTTGCCCGCCGAAGCCGTACGGTTGAAGGCATCGTAGGCGTTCATCAATTCACGAAACAGGGTGCGCGCCGAGCGTTTGGAGCCTTCCTCGGTCAAATGGATATGGTCGTTGGTGGCGAGCGCGGGTTTGGTGTGCACCCATGCATGGATGCCGCAAGAACCGCCCATCAGCTTTGACCAGTCCCAGAAAAACGCCTGATGCGCAGCGGCAACGCGCCGCAATGTCGTGCGAACCGCATCAAGGTTCAGGGGCGGATGCCAGCGCGCGAGCCGGGGGTCGCTGGCACTGACGCGCTTTACATAATCAGTCCGCTCGGCGGCGCTGAGGGCGCGGCAGACATCGCTCGCACGCCCCGTACCGCTGGCAAATTTCGGCATCCGCGCGACGTCAGGCGGACCGATGATCAATAGCGCGGCCTGCGGCGCGCTCTGTCTCAGCCGTGCGATGGAGGCGCTGACCTTTGCCTCGTAGTCGCGCAAATTCAGGCGATCTTCGAAGCTTTCGTCGGTCCCGTAGGAAAAGACGATGAGGTCGGGCGCAAGACGGTTCAGATCGCCAGCGACATAATCGCGATGCCAGGACATGGGAGTCATCGCCGTCGCTCCCGGCAGTCCCAGATTGACGTAGCGCAGGCCGGGCTTGTCGGTGCCGATGGAGATCGAGTGCACGGTCACCTGGCCGTCTCCCTGCGGCCGGATGAGCAATTCGCGCGCCTTGCGGTCGATGCGGATATTGCGCCAGCTTGAAGCCGCCGCCTTCATCGGCGCCTGCTTGACCTCGCCATCCAGGCCGATCTGCACCGTGCCGTGCTCCGGGCCGCTCTGCAGGGTGATTTCGCACCAGGCAAACGGCTCGTTCTTGGTCGTCAGCCTTAGCCAGGCATCGCCGGACTGCGCGCTGAGCTTGGCGCCGGTTAAGCCGTAGGGTCCGGGAACGCTGCCGGTGCTGAGCGCCACCTGCCACTCGCCGCCGCGATCGAATTTCACGCCTTCGGTCAAATAGAGGCCAGGCATGAGCATGCCGCGCCCGGCATCGCCGAACCGGCTCTGAAATTGCTCCCTGAGATCACCCGAGAAGCGGTCCGCCGCGATGTGACTATCGCCGAGATGGAGAATAGTGACGACCTTGCCAGGCTGCCGCGCTTCCACCTTGGCGAGGGCCAAGAAGAACCGGCTTAGCGCAACATTCGCGGGGATTTCCGGTATGTCCTCGATCAGGGGAGCGCCGATCGCTTCGACCGGCGGGGCATCGTTCGTCGTGGCGGCGGTGTAAGCCGATGTTTCCTGGCCGGATTTGCGGCTGGCCGTCGAGGCCGGGCTGTCGAAGAGCTTTTGCGCCGCGTCCGCGATGTCCTCCAGCAGCGGATCCCGCTTGCCGGCGCGATTGACGCCGTCACCGCCGTTCCCTGGCGCGAACGCGAAAGAAGCCGGGTCACTTTTATTGCTTTTGGCCTGATCGCCCGGAAGACAGCCCGCGGCGGCAAGCGCCGCGCCTGCCAATACCAGGATGCGCAACGCACAACGCAACTGTCTGGAGTCCGCCCGTGCCTCCATACTCAACCGATACTCTCCACAATGCTTTAAATGCGATAAGACAAGCCCGAAGCGGGATTCAACCTCGCGGCCATTTGAAATCATCAGCCCGGCTGGGCTTGGGTTTAAGCGCTTCCCCTTTCACCAGAGTCTTATAATAGAGCCGCTCCGTGACCGGAAGACGGCGCTCGCCGAGATTTGCGTTGAGATCGGCGACCGGAGACACCGTCGCCAGACCGGTCACTCCTTCTCCTATATCGCCGACGATCGTTTCTCCCGGCGGCGAATAGCCGCTGGCAAACGCCGCGATCGCATTAGGCGCGGGAGCATCGCGGGCCGGGGTGGCCGAGGCGGGCAGGGTTGGCGCCACTTGAGGAGGGACCGGGGCGGCCTTTTCTGCGATTGCCGAGGGCAGGTTGCCGGGAGCAGGGGTGGCGGACCCATTGGGAGCGGCTGGGTTGGCATTCGCGCCGTCACTCGCGGCGGCTTCGGCCTCACGAACCTTCGGCACGAGCCGGCCCTGCTCCTCATTGTCGCCGGCGAGCGGAATGTTTCTCTCAGCTTTCGCCGCGGCAAGGTCGCGCCGCAATATGATCTCGACAAAATTTGCCAGCTTGCGGTTGCCGCGCGCGGTGAAGGACGCGCCGTCCGGCTCGCGCAGGCGCTTCGATTGCCCCGTCAGATCGGGACCATAAGCCGAGAACGCCCCAAGCTGATCGGTGAACCCGCTCCACGTATCGACGAATTTTACCCCGCCAATATAGGTTCGCTCGCGAATGATGTCGTTGATGAGCGCCATCGCTTCGTTGGTTTTTGGGGCTGCCATGACCGGCAGACCGACCCAATAGATCGCAACGGATTTATCCTTCAGCGCTTTGACGAGCTTGTCGATTTCCTCGCCATAGGCGGTGCGCCAGGCGTCTTCGCCCCAACGGGCGATGCCCTTGTCGTTCCGGATATTACGCACATCGTTGGTGCCCATCATGATCACGGCGATATGAATGGGCTGCGCCTTGGAAAGCTCATCGATATCGGCTGCCCAATCAGCGCGGTCCGGCCGTGCGAGGCCCGCGCGAGGGTTTGGTAGAATTGATGATCTTGAGCGTTCCGTCCTGGGCGAAGGCTTCCTCCAGCCCGCTGGCGAGGCCGGTGGCAAGGCCGTCGCCGATCACATGGACATGATAACGGTCGGTCTGCGGGAACGGGTTGATATAGCTGCGCGAGCCGAAGGCAAAGGACGGCGCCTGGGCCGATTTGGCCGCGGACTGCGATTGTGCGGCGGCTGTTGCGATCCACGGCGCGAAGCAAAGCAGCATCAGCGCCAATGCCAGGGGAGCCCGGCGTCCCGGCCCTTTCATCATATCGATGTGTTGCATCGTCGACATTTCAGCACCTGGGAATCCATGCGCCGCCCCATAAGAGCGCGGAGTGTATCGGGATTTAGACATTGCCGAAACCATAAACCGCCTCTGGAATCGCCGCCCGGCACTAAACTAGCGCGATGAGTTAAGAGCCTGCGACGGCGGTTTTCCGGTCACTTCCTGGAACAGCGGCTGCGTCGGGTAGCAATCCGGTGTTTGGTTCTTGGCTTTTTGATATCGGCCAATCGCGACACGCGTCCCGGCACCGAAAAGCCCGTCCGGCGCGCCGTCGAGAAAACCGCGATCTTTCAGCGCGACTTGCAGGCGGCAGAGGTTCTCGACGGAGAACTCGAAATCATCGGCTGCGCTTTTCGGCCATGCGGTGGTAAAGGTGCATTCCCGCCCCTCGGTGTCGCAGCCGACCCGGTCCGCCAGGTGGCCGACAAACAGGGCATAGAGGTCGGACGTATTGTAGCTGCGCAGCACGTCGAAATTTTCTGTCGCGAGAAAGGCCGGCCCTCGGGCGCCCGCGGGCAGGACGAGATAGCCGATGGCGGAAGGATTTGGAAACGCCGGCTGTTCGGCCCCGGGGCGTGGTGCGCGGACAATGCCATGGCGTTCCACCCATTGCCCCATAGGCAATCGATTGACCCGGTTCTCCAGCGTGCAGTCAAAATTGCGGCCGGTCTTCGGCAGTTTGATTTCGTAACCCCAGCTCTTGGCGCTGCTTTGCCAGCCGCGATCCTTCAGCACATTGGCTGTGGTCGCCATTGCATCAGGGATCGACTGCCAGATATCGCGTCGCCCATCGCGGTCGCCATCGACTGCAAAACCCAGAAATTCGTCCGGCATGATCTGGGTGAGGCCGGTTGCGCCGGCATAGGAGCTGCGGAATTTTTCGGGGGTAATATGCCCATCCTGCACCATCTTCAGCGCGGCGAGCAGTTGCTTGCGGAACCAGTCGCGGCGGCTCTCATATCCGGCATAGGCGCCGGATGCGAGCGCCTGCAAGGCATTGTGATCGAGCTTGGCGTCGCCGAAGGCCGTCTCTCGGCCCCACAGGCCCATCAGCATCAGCCGCGGAATGCGGAAATTCTGCTCGATTTCGAGCACATGCTCATGCGTTTTCGGGCCTTCTTTCTCCAGCTTGTCCAGGATTTCACGGCCGCGGAGCGCCAGATGCCGCAAATATTTCGGCGGGAAATATTTTTCCGGCTGCAGGAACTCCGTCTGCGTGACCTTGTTACAGGTGGCCGGCAGCCCGGTTCGTTCGCTCAGCTTGCGCCCTGCCGGGCCGGCCTTCTCACCGGGACAGAAAACGCCGGGCAAGTCGCAATTCGGCTTCATCCCGGCAAAGATTTTATCGAATGTCGCACGCGATACGCCGCTCGCCTCGGCATCCGGCCAAAGGGCGCGAACCCAGCCGTCGAAACCGAGGGGGGCAGGGGCAGCGCTGATGGGTGACCACGCGGCCATGGCGGAGCAAAACACCGCCAGGAGCGAAATCAGCCTATGATGAATTGCCGAACGGATCATTCCTCGTGCCCCAGTTTGATGCGTCAGCGCGGCATACTGGCAGAGACACCGGCGCAATGAAAGAGGCGATGTGCACGCGGCGGTTGCCGCGTATCGTCAGGCAGCCAGCGACAGTTTTACGCCATATCTTGCCTAGACGCGCCTGCTCCTTTCCGCCATAACCATTAAAAGCAGTCGTTCTGCGCAAATTTAACCCCTGTTTATCTTGATAAAAATCCCCAAATGACCAAAACCATCCGTAAAGCGATCTTTCCTGTTGCCGGTCTCGGCACGCGTTTCCTGCCGGCGACCAAAGCCATGCCGAAAGAAATGCTCACCGTTGTTGATCGGCCGGCCATTCAGCATGTTGTTGATGAAGCCCGGGCGGGCGGCGTGGAGCATCTGATTTTTGTGACTGGCCGCAATAAGGGCGTCATCGAGGATCATTTCGACCGGCCGTTCGAGCTGGAACACACGCTGCGCGAGCGGAATAAGCTCGAGGCGCTCGAGGAACTTAACAGGTTTCTGCCGGGCCCGGGCCAGACCAGCTTTACCCGCCAGCAGGAACCTCTGGGCCTTGGCCACGCAGTCTGGTGCGCGCGCGATATTGTCGGGCACGAGCCTTTCGCCCTGCTGCTGCCGGACGTGCTGGTGAAGTGCGAGGGACAGAGCTGCCTGGCGCAAATGATGAGCGTTTACAATGAGCTTTCTGCGGGAGGCGAGAAGATCAATCTCATCGCCGTCGAGGAAGTGGCGCGCGAGGAAGTGTCGAGCTATGGCATCGTCGGCATCGAGGCGGGCGAGGGTCCGCTCTGGCCGATAACTTCGATGGTGGAAAAGCCTACCAGGGAAGAAGCACCCAGCAACCTCATCATCATGGGCCGCTATATTCTGCAGCCGGAGATTTTCGATATTCTTTCAAGCCAGGAGCGTGGCGCCGGCAACGAAATCCAGATCACCGACGCGATGAAAACACTGATGCAGACTCAGCGCTTCTTCGCCTATAAATTCTCCGGGCGCAGCTACGATTGCGGCTCCAAGCTCGGCTTTCTCCTCGCCAATGCGGCATTCGCGCTCGATCATAAGGAGCTCGGCCCGCGTTTCGCCCAAGAGGTGCGCAAGCTTATCGCCGGCTGAGCGGGGAGCGCGGCCTTTCGGATCGCATTGGGGGAAGAGGCGGAATGCTTCAAACGGAACCGGCAAACGGCAAGGATATGGCGCTTCGGACGGCAGGCGGCAGCAAGGCGGACGCGGTCGCTTCGGCGCGCCGGACGCTCGAACTCGAAATCGGCGGCCTTGAGGTGCTAAAGGCGGCAATAGATGACGGGCTCGGCACGGCGTTCGCTCAGGCGGTGGCCGCCATTCACGGTTCGCGCGGCCGCGTTATCGTGACGGGGATGGGCAAGAGCGGCCATATCGGCCAGAAGATCGCGGCAACGCTCGCCTCGACCGGCACGCCCGCCTTCTTCGTCCATCCGGGCGAGGCGAGCCACGGCGATCTCGGCATGATCACGCGCGATGATGTGATCCTGGCGCTGTCCTGGTCGGGCGAGACAGTGGAACTCAGCAATATCCTCACTTTTTCGCGGCGCTTCGGTGTGGTTCTGATCGCTATCACATCGCGCGCGGACAGCGCGCTCGGCAAGGCTTCGGACATCGTCCTGCGGTTGCCGGTGTCGCAGGAAGCCTGCCCGCACGGCCTCGCCCCCACCACCTCCACGGCGATGCAGCTCGCGGCGGGCGATTGCCTCGCCGTCGCGCTTCTGGAGGCACGCGGCTTCAGCGCCGCCGATTTCAAGGTCTTCCACCCCGGCGGGCAGCTCGGCGCCAATCTGAAATATGTCGCCGACCTGATGCATAAGCGCGATGAACTCCCCCTGGCAGCCCCGACCGTCAGGATGGCGGATGCGCTGGTCATCATGACGGAACGGAGCTTTGGCTGCCTTGGAGTCGTCGACGCTGACGGCACGCTCATCGGGATCGTCACCGATGGTGATTTGCGCCGTCACATGGGCCCGGATCTGCTGGGCGCCTCCGTCGGCGACATCATGACCGCTTCGCCGAAAACCATAGCGCCGGACATGCTGGTCAGCGCCGCACTCGCGATGATGAACCAGGCGGAACGCCCGTTCACGGCGCTGTTCGTCGTGGAGGATGGCAAGCCGATCGGCATCATCCACATTCACGACCTGCTGAGAGTCGGCGTGGCTTAAGCACGGCGGCCGACTTGCTTTCAGGTGAGTTTAACCCGCCGCTTCGACGATCAGCACGGTGCCGTCGGCGTCAACGACGCGCACCGACGACCCTGCCGGCATGTCCGGCCCTTTGACGCTCCACAGCGAATCGCCCGCCGTGATTCGCCCCCGCCCGCTTTGGATCGGGGTGGCGAGCACGAAATTCCGTCCGATGAGCTGCTTCGCCCGCTGATTGAGGAGGGGCTTGTCGCTCACTCCGCCGCGATTGCTGCCCCACAGCGCGCGTCCAAGCAGCACCGACAAGACCGAAACGCCGCAAAATGCGAGGATTTGCCATGTAAATTCAATGGGAATCACGAAAACGATCAAACCGACGACGGCCGCCGCGGCGCCGAACCACAACAGGAAAAAGCCGGGCGCCATGACGTCCAGCGCGAAGAGTACCGCGCCGACGATCATCCAGCTCCAGCCGGGATTGGCGCCGAGGAAGGTGATGATATAGTCCATGACCGCCGCTCCTCGGCTAAGCAGAGTTCCCAAAAGTGGCCTTCCCGGTTTTGGGAAAAAACTCTGCGAAAACAAACGACTCTAAGCAGACATTCGTTGGGCAACCAAGGAATGTCTGCTTAGGATACTTTGGGGACCGAGCCCCCTTTGGTGGGGGCAGCCCTTGTGCCCGTACTCTTGTCTCCACCAGTGCCGTCCGTGCGCGAGCTGCTGAAGCCGCCGAACGCCTCCCGGGTGATCTCAGCGATACCGCCGATCGCCCCGATCACCCCCGCCGCATCGATGGGGAGCATCAGCACCTTCTGATTGGGCGACCTCGCCAGCTCTTTCAGAGCGCCGACATAATTGTTGGCGACGAAATAGTTGATGGCTTGGACATTGCCGGCCGCAATGGCTTCGCTGACGACCTGCGTGGCGCGGGCTTCGGCCTCGGCGGAGCGCTCGCGGGCTTCAGCATCGCGGAAAGCGGCTTCCTTGCGGCCCTCGGCGGACAAAACCTGTGCCTGCTTGTCGCCTTCGGCCTGCAGGATCGCGGCCTGGCGCTTGCCTTCCGCTTCCAGGATCGCGGCGCGCTTCTCGCGTTCGGCCTTCATCTGCCGGCCCATCGCCACCACCAGATCGGCCGGCGGGGCGATGTCCTTGATCTCCACGCGCGTGACCTTGATACCCCAGGGATTGGTGGCCTCGTCAATAATGTGGAGCAGCCGCGCGTTGATCTCGTTGCGGTTTGACAAGAGCTCGTCGAGGTCGAGCGAACCCATGACGGTACGGATATTCGTCATGGAGAGGTTCAGCATGGCGTTTTCCAGGTTGCTCACCTCATAGGCGGCCTGCGCGGCGTCCAGCACCTGATAGAAGGCGACGGCGTCCACTTTCACCATGGCGTTGTCGCGGGTGATGACCTCCTGCGTCGGCACATCGAGCACCTGCTCCATCATATTCACCCTGCGGCCGATCCGCTCGATGAAGGGAACGATGACGCCAAGCCCGGGGCCAAGCGTGCGCACATAACGGCCGAGCCGTTCAACCGTGAAATTATTGCCTTGAGGGACGACCTTGGCCGTCGCGATGACGGTGACTATGATGAGAACGAGGAGAACGAGAACGAATATCGTGAATGCGGACATGACGCATCTCCCTCATAGCCAAGCCCTATGATGTATCAATGGAGATGAATGGAAGGGAAGAAAAAACGGGCCTGGGCGGCTCGGCACGCAATTTCTTGGCTAATTTCGGCTTTTTTAGGCGAATGAGATCGCAAAACAGCGCGCTTTGCGCCGTGGGCGTCCTATAGCCAGCCTTGCAATTCTCGCCGGACATGGGCCGCCAGGAACGCCATGCCTTCGTCGCTATCATTGAGGCAGGGCAGGCAGGCGAAACGCTCGCCCCCATGCTCGATGAAGCCTTCGCGCGCCTGCATCGCGATTTCCTCCAGCGTCTCCACGCAGTCGGATGCGAAGCCCGGCGTAATTACAGCCAGCTTCTTCACACCCTCGCTTGCCAGCCGCTCGATGGTCTTGTCCGTATAGGGCTGCAGCCACTCGGCCTTGCCAAAGCGTGACTGGAAGGTGAGCATCAGCTTGTCCTCACCCCAGCCGAGCGCCTCGCGAAGCAGCCGCGCCGTCTTGTGGCAGTGGCAATGATACGGGTCGCCCTTCTCGAAATATTCGACCGGCAGGCCGTGAAACGACGCAATGACGATTTCGGGCTCAAAGGCGAGACCGGCGATATTGTTGCGCATCGAATGGGCAAGGGCGTCGATATATCCAGGGTCGTCGTAATAGGGCGGTGCGATCCGCAAGGTTGGCTGCCAGCGCATGGTCTTGAGCGCGTCGAAAGCCTTGTCGCACACCGTCGCCGTCGTTGCGGCGGAATATTGCGGATAGAGCGGCACCAGCAGAATGCGATCGCAGCCGCGCTCCTTGAGGCCTTCAAGCCGCGAGGCGATGGAGGGTGTGCCGTAGCGCATCGCCCAATCCACCATGATCCGCCCCTCACCATGAAAGGCGTCGTCCAGCTTTTCCGACTGGTGCCGGGTGATGGTGCGCAAGGGAGATTCGTCCCGTTCCTCGTTCCAGATCGCGCGATAGGCCTCGCCCGAGGAGAAGGGCCGCTTCGTCAGCACCGGGCCATTGAGGATGAACCACCATTTTACCGGATTGACCTCGATCACCCTCCGGTCGGAAAGGAACTCCTTCAAATAGCGCCGCATCGGCCAATAGCTCGTGGCGTCCGGCGTACCCAGATTGACGATCAGCACGCCGATCTTGCCGTGCTTGATCGATGGATGCTCGAAGGCGGTCGGCGTTGCCAGGCTTTCCGATTCGCTACCTGTTTTGGCGAGCGGCCTGGAAGCAGAAAGCCCGTCGGAAAAGAGCGATGGGGAGAGGGATTTTGTCATAGGTGGTGCACGGTTTAGTGGCGCTTATTCATTTAAAGCAGAGATAGGTGCAAACATTGTTTAGAGAAGGGCCGCAAGGCGTCGATCTGACGCGTGCCTTGCCACATTGTTTAGAAATGCTCAGTTTTTGGCGTCTGCCAGGATCATGTCGGATGCCTTCTCCGCGATCATGATGGTCGGCGAGTTGGTGTTGCCGGAGGTGATGGACGGCATCACCGAGGCGTCGGCGACGCGCAAGCCGGCAAGGCCATGCACGCGCAGCCGCTCGTCGACCACGGCGCGCTCGTCGCGGCCCATTTTGCACGTGCCGACGGGATGAAAGATGGTCGTGCCGATGTCGCCTGCCGCTGCGGCCAATTGCTCGTCGGTCGCCAGTTCCGTGCCGGGGCGGAATTCCTCCGGCTCAAAGCGGGCGAGCGCCTTGGCCGCCATGATGCGGCGCGTTACACGAATGGAATCGGCTGCGACCCTGCGGTCCGCTTCGGTCGCCAGATAGTTCGGCTGGATCGCCGGGCGCCTCGCGCGGCTCGCTGCTGCGAATATGGACCGAGCCCCGGCTTTCGGGCCGCAGATTGGCAACGCTCGCCGTAATGGCGGGAAATCCGTGCAGCGGCTCGCCGAACTTGTCGAGCGACAAGGGCTGCACGTGATATTGGAGGTTCGCCGTCTCGAATGACGGGTCGGATCTGGTGAAGATGCCAAGCTGGCTGGGCGCCATCGACATGGGTCCTGATCGCCGCAGCGCATATTCCAGCGCGATCGCCGCCTTGCCGCGCAGATTCCCGGCGCGCTCGTTCAGCGTCAGCGTGTTTTTGACTTTGTAGACGGTGCGGATCTGCAAATGATCCTGCAGATTTTCGCCGACCGCCGGCAGCTCATGCTTCACCTCGACGCCGGCGCCTTTCAGCACGTCGCCCGCGCCGATGCCGGAGACCTCCAGAAGCTGCGGTGAGCCGATCGCGCCGGCGGCCAGCACGATCTCGCCCGCGCATTGCGCCTTGGCGATCCGGCCATGACGCTGGAAGACAATGCCGGTGGCACGCCCATTTTCGACGGTGATCTCATTCACCTGCGCGTCTTGCAGCACGGTCAGGTTCTTGCGCTTCAGCGCGGGGCGCAGAAAGGCCTTCGCCGTATTCACCCGGATGCCGCGCCGCTGATTGACCTTGAAATAGGAGACGCCGAAATTATCGCCCCGGTTGAAATCCTCGATCTTCGGGATGCCAACCTCCTCGCAGGCCTCGATGAAGGCGTCGAGGATCGGCCAGGACAGGCGCTGCGCCTCGACGCGCCATTCGCCGCCTACGCCATGCATCTCGTCGGCGCCGAAGGCATAGTCCTGCGACTTTCGGAAATAGGGCAGCACATCGTCCCAGGCCCAGCCGCTATTTCCGAGCTGGCGCCAATGATCGTAATCGCGCGCCTGCCCGCGCATATAGATCATGCCGTTGATCGAGGAGGAGCCGCCCAGCACGCGGCCACGCGGATAATTCAGCGCCCGCCCGTTCAGCCCCGGCACCGGCTCGGTCTTGAAGCCCCAATCGGTGCGCGGATTGCCCATGCAGTAGAGATAGCCGACCGGCACATGGATCCAGAAATAATTGTCGCTGCCGCCCGCTTCCAGCAGCAGCACCCGATTGCGCGGGTCGGCGCTGAGGCGATTGGCCAGCACGCAGCCCGCCGAGCCCGCCCCGACGACGATGTAGTCGAATTCCCCGATGGTCTGCAAAGGCGCTTCCAACCTGTGCTTTTTGAGCAAGGTAGGCGGTTTTGACGGGTTGGGGAAGGGGGATGGTGGCCGATTGAGTTCATCCGTATTGGGCTGATCGTTCTCCGGCAATCCTTCATTTAGTGGATTTATCTCAAAGCTCGCCTTTGTGGGCGCTCTCCGATCCGCTGCAACGCGTCCTCAATGCTGTCGACGATGTATTGGACATCCGCAGTTTCGGCCATCTCTGACCATTCACTGCACATTGCTTGCCAGAGGACATCGCTGCCGCACATTAGATCGTTTGCTGCAGACTCCAGCCACTCGTGATGATCCGGCCGAGTGATCGCCCGTTCGCAGGCGTCAGTTACTGGTGCTATGTCACGGCCGATGCGGTTCCCGATGTTGCGCCATCCCGCCTCTCTCAATCGCCCAAAGACCTCGCGTTCTGGCGCTGCTGTTCCGGGTAGAAGGAGGCAGCCTTCAGATTCCTCCTGATCACCATCAAGGAAAACTCTGGTGGGGCGTGGGAACCTATTCGCGGCAACCATTTGTCCTAGAGCAACTCCTAAATTTGCTGCCCCGAAGGGAATTATGGCGCATCTAACAAAAATTTCTTTGCCGTGGCGGCTTAGTATTTCGCTCAAGAACACTTTGCCGCGATTATCTTCTACGTAAACTTCACACTCTGGATGGTGTTCATCGTCCATTTTCGTCATCGCGAATTGTGGACTTACACCATTTATATTTGACGCTCCTCCACCTGCCTCAAGGATATATATTCTTGCCATTAAAGGTAGTTCTTCTAGAATGTAGGTGAGTGTGTCGTCAATATTATTTGGCATTCCTGAGTTCGAGCCACTGATGCTATATCTCTCAGCAATCGCCTTTGGGCACGGGGATGGAGCGAGGATTTAATCTCGTCGATAAGAACCAGTCCATATCGGGGAAGCTCTGACCGAATAAGCTCTGCCACAGTCGTCTCGCCTGATCCTCGATGAAATCCTGAGTATACGTGCCCCAGTTTCGATAACACAGGAATTTCTCGAGTTCTATCAATGCTCGATATTGCCATTCTGGCGTTGTCATACTGACGGCCCATAATGCTGGACAGTCGTGAAACTTGGGCATCAGTAAAGTCGGTAGCGGATTCTTCAAGATGTTTGTTCTTAGCAATTCGTGCGTACCCAACGCGCGTCCCGACCGGTTGAAGGCGGCTTAAATCTATGTAGCCTACCCGTCGACTTGGTCTCTCAGGTTGCCCAAGCCATCGTGTAGTCGGCTTCCGTACGGAATTAATGGGATGCTCGTTTCCCTGCTGATAACCGAACGTCAATCGAATATCTGCTATTGTATCCCAGGCAGTTTCTGGAAAAAATTCGCTTGGATACCATGTTCTACCTGCCTCATTCTGATAGGCGCAGGCAGCAGCTTGTAAGATCGTACTTTTTCCGGAGCCGTTTTCTCCAACCATGGCGACGATCGGAAAATTGAACTGTATTCGCTGTGCACTCCACCCTCGAATTCCTTTAATCTCAAGCCACTCTAGCCGCTTGGGCCACGAGTTCCCAGCCTGCCACTTTGCAGTAAGCCGCTTTACCTCATCGCTTAATGCCATGCATACAGCCCTCAGATTGCTTTGTTTGTCATTATCGCAGTCGCGCGTATCTCTCCAAGGAAATCTTTGATCTTTTACGCAGTATTTGGTTGATAGGCGTGCAGTGCTTCCTGATATGCGGTGAAAGTACATAGGTGCGTCGAACGCGATGCGCGAAAGTTGCAGAATTGGATCCACGCAGCGATCGCTCATCCAAGGAAGCAGTGCGCGCGAAGTGACTAAAAGCAATGGCATGCAAATCGGGGCCGGGCTTCATTTGAGCCATCATGCTTAAATGATGACAACCGCCCCCGATCCGGCAGAATATACCTCTCCGGATTCCGCGCGCGGTCGCAGACAGGAGCACCATCCATGGACGGATCGATGTATGGCTACATGAAGCCGGGGCTGGTGCATTTCAAAGCGTTTCCCGAGCTGATGCAGTCGCACGCGACCTATGTGCAGACGCTGCGCCGCATCGCCGAGGACGATTTCTGGACCGCCGTCGAGATCGGCCCCTGCAAGGACACGCGCGACCGCGACATCGCGCGGAAAATCCTGGAGGTCTCGCATCTCACCGTCGCCTATGCGACGCAGCCGACCGCCTTCCCGATGAAGCTGAACCCGCATCATGCCGATCCGGCCGAGCGCAAACGGGTGCTCGGCATCATCAAGGGATGCGTCGACGAGGCCTATCAGCTCGGCGCGTCGTTCTTCCGCATCTCCTCCGGCAAGGACCCCGGCGACGAGAAGCGTCCCGAGGCGAAGCGGCATTTCATCGACTTCATGTATGAGGTCTGCCGCTACGCCAGGCAGCAGGGCGACATGGTGGTGACGCTGAAAATCTTCGACCGGGACGTCGACAAGCATTTCCTCATCGGCCATTTCGCCGACGCCGCCGAGGTCGCGCGGCCCGTCGCGGCGGAATGCGATAATTTCGGCCTCTTGTCCGACCTGTCGCATTTCCCGCTGCTGCGCGAGACGCCGGAAGAGGCGATCCCGCTGGTGAAGGATTTCTTCCTGCATTTCCACATCGGCAATTGCGTCGTCGAGGACAAGAAGCACTTCCTCTATGGCGATCTGCAGCCGCGCTTCGGCGTGCCGGGCGGGTCGCTTGATACCAAGGATGTCTGCAACTATTTCAAGGTGCTGCTGAAGCACGGACTGCTCAACAAGGAGAACCCGCCGGTGGTCAGCGCCGAGGTGCGTCCGCTGCTGGCGGAGGAGACCTCCGAACTGGTGATCGCCAATACGAAGCGCGTCATCCGCGAGGCCTGGGCTCACGCTTGACGGTGTCGCGAAGCTCCGCTGTCCAAAACCGGGATAAGGCGCTTCAAGAATCGATATTGGCGGTCCACCCTGCTGCCGGGCATTGGCAATAGCGAGACGGCATGGCGATGGCGGCAAAATCCGGACCCGGCTTCATTCACCTGCGCGTGCATTCGGCCTATTCGCTGCTGGAGGGCGCGCTGCCGGTGAAGGCGCTCGCCAAGCTGGCGGCCAAGGACGCCCAGCCGGCGCTCGCCGTCACCGACCGCAATAACCTGTTCGGCGCGCTGGAAATTGCCGAGACGCTGGCGGGGGCGGGCATCCAGCCGATCACCGGCTGCACGCTGGCGCTGCGTCATGCCGAGCCCGAAGCCGACACGGGCGTGCGCAAGAACGGCAATGCCTCGGCCTCCCAGATCGCCGGGTCGGTCGCGCTGCTGGTGAAGGATGGCGAGGGCTACCGCAATCTCCTATTGCTCACCAGCGCGGCGTTTCTGGAGCATTCCGACGACAGCCCCACCCACGTCACCTGGGACGAGCTGGCGCGGCATTCCGCCGGGCTGATCGCGCTGACGGGCGGTCCGGACGGCCCCATCGACCGGCTGCTGCGCGAGGACAATACCGCCGCCGCCAAGGCGCAGCTCAAGGCGCTGAAGGCTATTTTCGGCAACCGGCTCTATGTCGAGATCCAGCGCCACGGGACGGCGGAGGAAAGGCGCGTCGAGCCGGAGCTGGTGAAGCTGGCCTACAAGCTCAAACTGCCGCTGGTCGCGACGAACCAGTGCTATTTCCCGGCGCGCGACGATTTCGAGGCGCATGACGCGCTGATCTGCATCGCGGAAGGGCGCTACATCTCCGAGGACGACCGCCGCAAGCTGACGCCGGAGCATTATTTCAAGCCGCGCGCCGAGATGATGGCGCTGTTCGCCGACCTGCCCGAGGCGCTGGCGAATACGGTCGAGATCGCGCGCCGCTGCGCCTTCCGCCCGAAGATGCGCAGCCCCATCCTGCCGCAATTCGCGGCTGGCCAAGCCGACAGCAAGGAGGCCGTCGACGCGGCCGAAACGGCGGAGCTCTGCCGGCAGGCGCGCGAAGGGCTGGACGAGCGGCTGCGCGTCATCGGGCTCGCCGAGGGCAGCACCGAAGAGGATTACCGCAAGCGGCTCGAATTCGAGCTGAAAGTCATCAGCAGCATGAAATTCTCCGGCTACTTCCTCATCGTGTCGGACTTCATCAAATGGGCCAAGGCGCACGGCATTCCGGTGGGGCCGGGGCGCGGCTCGGGCGCGGGGTCGGTCGCCGCCTGGTCGCTGTCCATCACCGATCTCGACCCCTTGCGCTTCGGCCTGCTGTTCGAGCGCTTCCTCAATCCCGAACGCGTCTCGATGCCGGATTTCGACATCGACTTCTGCCAGGACCGCCGCGACGAGGTGATCCGCTATGTGCAGGAGAAATACGGCGCGGGGCGCGTCGCGCAGATCATCACCTTCGGCAAGCTGCAGGCCCGCGCGGTGCTGCGCGACGTCGGCCGCGTGCTGCAAATGCCTTACGGGCAGGTCGACCGCCTGTGCAAGCTGGTGCCGAACAATCCCGCCAATCCGGTGACGCTCGCCGAGGCCATCGAGGGGGAGGAGAAGCTTCAGCACGAGCGCGACAGCGATCCGGTGGTGAAGCGCCTCCTCGAAATCGCGCAGAAGCTGGAAGGGCTCTACCGCCACGCCTCCACCCATGCGGCGGGCGTCGTCATCGGCGACCGGCAGCTTTCCGAGCTGGTGCCGCTCTACCGCGACCCGCGCTCGACGCTGCCCGTCACCCAGTTCAACATGAAATGGGTCGAGCCGGCGGGGCTCGTCAAATTCGACTTCCTCGGCCTGAAGACGCTGACCGTCATCCAGAAGGCGCTCGCCCTGATGGCGCAGCGCGGCGTCGAACTGGATTTCGCCCGGCTGGAGCTGGACGACACGAAGACCTACGAGCTCTTGTCGCGCGGCGACACGGTCGGCGTGTTCCAGCTGGAAAGTCACGGGCATGCGCGAAGTCCTTGCGCAAGCTGAAGCCCGACCGCTTCGGCGACATCATCGCCATGGTGTCGCTCTACCGCCCCGGCCCGATGGACAACATCCCCAACTACATCAACCGCAAATACGGGCTGGAGACCGTCGACTACCTGCATCCGCTGATCGCGCCGGTGCTGGAGGAAACCTACGGCGTCATCATCTACCAGGAACAGGTGATGCAGATCGCCCAGCGGCTCTCCAGCTACTCGCTCGGCGAAGCCGACCTCTTGCGCCGCGCCATGGGCAAGAAGATCAAGGCGGAGATGGACCAGCAGAAGGCGCGCTTCATGGAGGGCGCCACCAAGAACGGCGTCGATAAGGGCCGCGCCGACTACATCTTCGAGCTGGTGGCGAAATTCGCCGGCTACGGCTTCAACAAGTCGCACGCCGCCGCCTACGCGCTGCTCGCCTATCAGACCGCCTATCTGAAGGCGAATTACCCGGTGGAATTCCTCGCCGCCACCATGACCTACGACATGGCGAACACCGACAAGCTCTACCTCTTCGCCCAGGAAGCGCGGCGGAGCAAGATCGCCATGCTGCCGCCTTCGGTGAACGCCTCGGGCGCGGAGTTCCTGCCCGAGAACGGCGCGATCCGCTACGCCCTGTCGGCGCTGAAGAATTTCGGGCGCGGCGCGGCGGAGCACATCATCTCGGCCCGCGAGACAGGCGGCGCATACGCCACCCTCACCGACGTCGCCGAGCGGCTCAATCCGAAAATGCTCAACAAGCGCTCGCTGGAGACGCTGGCGGCGGCGGGCGTGTTCGATACGCTGGAGACCAACCGCGCCCGCGTCTACGCCAATATCGGCGACATCCTCTCCTATTCCGGCCGCCTCGCCGACGACCGCGCCACCGGCCAGAACGACCTGTTCGCCGGCGGCGCCGTGACCGTCGCCACGCCGCAGCTGCAACTGCGCGAGGTCGCCAATTGGGACCTGATCGAGACCCTCAGCCACGAGCTGGACGCCATCGGCTTCTATCTCTCCGGCCACCCGCTCGACGATTACGCCGACGCCTTGACGCGGCTCAACGTCATGCGCTGGTCCGAGCTGGAGGCGAAATTGCAGACCCAGTCCAGCGCCGAGGCCAGCATCGCCGCGACCGTCACCTATAAGCAGGAGCGCCGCTCCAAATCCGGCAACCGCTTCGCGTTCGGCGGCTTCTCCGACCCGACCGGCCAGTTCGAGGCCGTCATCTTCTCCGACACGCTGGCGCTGGCCGGCGACAGCCTGGAGCCGGGCAAGGCCGTGCTGCTCGTGGTCGAGGCCGAACTCGACGGCGAGAACGTCAAGACGCGGGTGAAGTCGGTGCAGGACCTGGACGCGGCGCTGGGGCGGTCACGGTCGGGGCTGTGCATCGTGGCGGATGGGCGGCTGTCGGTGGAGAGCCTGGTGAAGACCGTCGGCGGCGGAGGGGGGACGGCGCTGAAGCTGCGGCTGCGGCTCGCCGATCCGGCGCGGGAGGTGGAGCTGAACCTCGGCGGGAATTTTGATGTCAGCCCGCGCCAAGCCGGGGCGCTGAAGGCGCTGCCGGGGGTGATTGAGGTGGTGGCTTTTTGATACCCATTGATTTTCTATACGTTCTATGTTTACGCGACCCTGGATCAAAGTTAAGCATGGGTTGTGCGTGCTTACGTCCAGTTTTCTTTCTGGCTACGTCCATAGTTGTCGACTTTTACGGAGTTCACAGTGAGGTGTTGATCGAATGATCATTCATTACAAAAATTTCGGTTGTGAGGTTAGCATTTATGCAGAAGTCACTTTGTTCCGGAGTATCGCAATTCACTCGGATCCGGATCTCTTGTGTATTGGTCCCGAGCAGAACCAGACCAATTGGTGGTATTCGTTCACGGGTTTTCGGGGAACCTCACCGATACCTGGATGCAGTTTCCTGATTTGATAAATCGTGAGCCCTGTTTTAAAGGCAAAGACGTAATATTCTATGGATATAGAAGTATAAAAGATAGAGCGAAAGCTGCGCTCTACGCAGAAGATATTCGGATGTCATTAACTGAATTTTGCAAATGTCCTCGTAAATTCATGGCTTGGGAGACTGCAGCATTTCGGACGACACAATCTATC
The DNA here is from genome assembly GCA_963842775.1 of uncultured Alphaproteobacteria bacterium. Lineage (GTDB taxonomy): Bacteria > Pseudomonadota > Alphaproteobacteria > Rhizobiales > Rhodomicrobiaceae > R-RK-3. Next base: position 395,489 of record CAWJHQ010000011.1, read on the forward strand.
TATAAGTCTATCATGTTTATTGGACATTCATTAGGAGCGTTGCTTTGTCGACAAGTTCTACTGGAGGCTACGCACGCTGGTGATAGTTGGGCGAAGACTGCAAAACTGGTACTATTTGCTCCAGCGCACAAAGGTGCATCCAGTTCTGTGCTCTTGCGGCTCGTTGGGCAATTGATGCCGGTAATAGCAGACATAAGAGTGGGCTCGGACTTCTTATCCGACTTGGAAAGGCGAACTTGCTTCGCAGTTAACGCGGGTTCAGCAAATCACTTAATCGCTCGAAAGATTATATTTGGATACAATGATACTTGGGTGAATCCAAATCGCTTTGATCATGATCCAGCCATAGTAATGATCAAAGGCCGCAATCACGTTAACGTATGTAAACCTACAGAAGAATACGCAAGGCCTCTACATGAGGTGGCAGAATGTCTTTAGAGGATGCATCTGAAGCAAACATGGTCATGTTTGAAGGGCGATATTCACTTTGGGAGCACTTGAACAAATTTTTGAGCATATCGAGTGAGCTAACGCTTATTCGAGATATTCCGGTTTTGTGCACACCCGGTGCAATTCCGGGTGGTTTGGATGCGTTGGTATCCTCTTTAGGACCTCGCATGCGCTCGAAATATTCGAACTCGGAAATACAGTTGGTGCGTTTCCGGAGCTAAGTCCCCTTAAAGCAAATTTGGTTAGACGCTTCTGCTCTCATCCCATCGTGGCGGCTTATCGACGTGACAGAACTCACCTGATGCTAGATCAGCTTCTTCTCAGGCTCAGCAATGCTTCCGTCAAGAGGAACACTGACGATAAAACTCTTCTTGCATCATATTTAGGATTCATTGGCGTAGATTTGACGCTTTTTCTCAGTAGTGACAACGATTTTTTCTTATCCAATCTAATTTCTAATATAGATGGTGGGCTCGATAAGGAAATCTCTGTTATATTGAGCGACTATAAGGTGTTCCAGAAGTTTTATTATTTCCATGAGGATGATGACAACGCATCACGCTACGTGAGGGGGCTATTAAATTTTCTTCGTTTTATGCACGAAGCGCATTTCTTGCTTGGCCATCTTAAAACTGCAAAGCATTTTCAATCGTCCGCATGGTCCATTTGGGCACCTTTCGCGAGAGATAATGTTCCACGGCTTAAATTGGAATTGGAAGCACTTTGCGAAATGGTAACCCTTAATTTACGTGAGCATCCGGAGCTCATGGATACCCTCTTCTTCGGAGATCATCCGCGCACGTTTAAGAAACGCGTTAACGAAACTATGACAGGAAACAAATTTTATTTTAACAAGAGGCGGAGCTTAGCCGGTATTGTGAATAAGTTACACGGTGATAATATCGACAGAAAAGATGCTTCTAATGAGGACGATCTATATAGGTTGTTGAGCATTGGCCCGATATACAAGTATGCCGAATCCACAAAACAGCAAAAATATTTCGATGAGCTAATAAAGATCGTAAATTGGACTGACGACAATTATATCCGCGACGATCTTGCCTTCGCACTTGAGTTAGAGCTACTAAATACCTCTGGAGCGATAAACGGTTGGCAGCACAAAACAACCGGATTGTTATTTAATAATTTCGGCGTGTTGCTACAGAAAATTGGCCTCCAAGACCTTGCATTAAAATGCTATACATCGGCGATGAACATATTGCGCAAAGATCGGCTGATTGTAGCCTCAATACTTACAAACATTGCACGCGTGCACGCCAGTCAAAACCTTCTAGACGAAGCACTAGCATACGACCGAAGGGCGCTTGCTATCTTTGACGCTCTGGATGACCGATCCTCAAGCAATGCAGCAACCGTATCGAATAATATAGGGGAGATGCTCAGGCGTAAAGGCGACTATCCGGGTGCACTTCCATTCTTGCAGAGAGCTGCGCAAATAGGGCAGGCACGAGCGTTGCCCAAGTCGAGTATTTGGAATAATAACTTAGCTGTCTTGCTTGCCCTCATGGAAAACTTTGATGAATCAGAGAGGGTATTCTCTCTTGCGTCTCAGGTCGCTGAAGGAAGGTATGGAATAGAACACGAATATACGAGGAAAATTCGTTATAACTATGATGCGATGCGTGTCGCTGCTGAAAGAGCTCAACAAACGGAGCTGAAAGTTCCCGCCCACAATGAGGACACCGGGAAGGGAAAGAAGAGCAATGTTTCATCTGTAGACCCAAAAAAGTTTCAGGACTTTCAGACGGAAGGTACTGAGCTGCCACGCGTGGCATAATATTCGTACAAAGATAGATTATATTGCAATGGATCGATAACCGCCCTATAACTCACCTCATCTCACACGCGGAATTGTCGCATGAAGGGCCTCGGGAGAGGCTTCATTCATTCGCTCCGGCGGCAGCATCCTCCCCACACAAAAAAAGACGGCCCGGAGGCCGCCTCTTCCCTATTCCATAAGCTCAGGTCGAACTGAACCTATGCCTTGGGCGGTGTGAGGACGCTGTCGATGACGTGGATAACGCCATTCGACGCTGAGATTTCCGGCTTGACGACTTTGGCCTTGTTGACCATTACGCCGGCCGTGCCGTCGATCGCCAGTTCCGCGCCTTCGACCGATTTGCGGTTGAATTTCTTGCCCATAAGATCAGCCAAGGGGAGGCTGCCGCTGATCGCGTGATAGGTCACCATGCGGCTCAGTTCGGCTTTGTTTTCCGGCTTGAACCAACGGTCGACGGTGCCATCGGGAAGCTTCTTGAATGCTTCGTCCGACGGGATGAACAGGGTGAACGGTCCGCTGCCCTTCAAGCTGTCGGTCAATCCGGCAGCCTTCACGGCCGCCAGGAAGGTCTTAAAGCCACCCTTGCCGCCTACGGCCTGAAGAATATCCTGATTGTTCAGGACGTCGACATTCGGTGCTGCACTCATAATGAAAATCCTTTAGCATGCGAGGTTAAGCATTATTTCTTTTTGTTTAGATATGCGGCTCAGAACCGAGCATCTTTGCTTTTTCGCATGGTGTAAATTTAAGAATTATTTTTCCAATTTCAATGGCTATAGGTCGAATTAATTTCACATTAACTTAATTTATGTGATATATAGCTGAGGATTCAGGTGAGTATACATTCCACAATCTTTGCCAATTATTCGGGTCGCCAATAATATCGCGATTTACCCGAAGACCGCCTATTGCCGCACCTGGCTCTCCCGCATCGCCGCTCCCCAACACCCGCCAAATTTTCCGCGCAATGCCTTGCTATGAGCCGAGCCGTCAATTGTCGCGCGTGGGGGCGGGGGCATGTCGGTAGCGTGGGTGGGACGGTTTATTCTTGCAGCTATATTGGCCGTGGGCGCGGCATGTCCGTCGCTCGCGGCGCCGGGGAAGCGCATCGCGCTGGTGATCGGCAATTCGGCCTATGAGCACACGTCGCTGCTCGCCAATCCCGCCAACGATGCCGATGACATCGCCGGGACGCTGTCGGCGCTCGGCTTCGAGGTCACCAAGCGCCAGGACCTGAAAAAGCACGAGATGGACAGCATCCTGGGCGCGTTTGCCGGCTCGCTCAAGGGCGCCGAGATCGGGCTGTTCTATTATGCCGGCCATGGATTGCAGGTTTCCGGCCACAATTATCTGGTGCCGGTCGACGCCAAGCTGAAATCGTCCTCGGCGTTGGAGTTCGAGGCCGTGCGGCTCGATGTCATACAGCGCATCATGGAGAATGAGACGCAGACCAACGTGCTCATTCTGGATGCCTGCCGCGACAATCCGCTGACGCGCAATCTCGCCCGGTCCATGGGAACGCGGTCGGGCGCGATCGGCAAGGGGCTGGCCGCGCAGGAATCCGGCGCGGGGACGATCATCAGCTATTCGACGCAGCCGGGCAATGTCGCCCTCGACGGTACGGGCAAGCGCAATTCGCCTTTCGCCGAGGCGCTGGTCAAGCATTTGCCGAGCGAGGGCAGGGACTTGTCCTCCGTCCTGGTCAAAGTGCGCAACGACGTGATGACGGCGACGGCAAAGCGTCAGGTGCCTTGGGAGCATTCGGCGCTGACGAATGAGCTTGTGCTGGCCCAGCGATCAGCGGAGGCGCCGCCGAAGGTCGTGGAGAAAACCGCCGAGACAACGGCCGCGCGCAAAGTCGAAGAGAACGCTGGTGCCCCCATGGCACAAGCCGAGGCTACGAAAACGGCCGGGAGCACCGCGAACCCTGCCGCTGAATCCGCGCGGGCGACCACGCATCAGGTCAAGGTGCCGGTCAATCAGCTCACCTATGGTTTGAACGGCGGGATCCGGTTTTTTGTCCAAAGTGCGTATGCATGGAGCGGCGAATGCAAGCTTCAGTTTGCCGAGTCCGGTCAATCGAAAATGAAGCAAATGGCTATGCATGGCGGCGATTATGTTGAGTTCACGGCCGGCGGCGGCACCTATCGGGGTACCGTCGTCAGGGTCACGAACGAGGATTGCACGCTCGAGATTGCGCCGGTGCCGGCCGGATAGCCGTGACCGCGAGGGCGACCGCCAGAAATGAGGCGCCGGATCGGCGGATGCCGGCGCGCGGACGTCCGCCTTGCAATCCCACCGAACACACCCTATAACGCACCCATCTCACACGCGGAATTTTCGCATGAAGGGCCTCTTGGGAAGAGGCTTCATTCATTCGCTCCGGTGGCCCTCGGCGTCTGACGTCACGGGCTGCACTTTCCGCGGAGGCTAAACCGGAAAAGAGGAGAGCAGGCCTATGGCGCTGCCACAATTCACTATGCGTCAGCTTCTGGAAGCTGGCGTCCACTTCGGCCACCGGACTGACCGCTGGAACCCGAAGATGACGAACTACCTGTTCGGCGACCGCAACAAGATCCACATCATCGACCTCGCCAAAACCGTGCCGCTCCTGCATACGGCGCTGGTCGCGGTGAGCGATATCGTGGCGCGCGGCGGGCGCGTGCTGTTCGTCGCGACGAAGCGGCAGGCCTCCGACGTCATCGCGGACGCGGCCAAGCGCTCGGCGCAATATTACGTCAACCACCGCTGGCTCGGCGGCATGCTGACCAACTGGAAGACCATCACCAATTCCATCAAGCGGCTGCGCCAGCTCGACGAATTGCTCGCCGGACAGGTGCACGGCTTCACCAAGAAGGAGCTGCTGCAGCTCACCCGCGAGCGCGACAAGCTCGAACAGGCGCTGGGCGGCATCCGCGACATGGGCGGCCTGCCCGACATGATGTTCATCATCGACACCAACAAGGAAGCGATCGCGGTCGCCGAAGCGAAGAAGCTCGGCATCCCGGTGATCGCGGTGGTGGACAGCAATTCCGACCCGGACAAGATCGATTTCGTCATCCCCGGCAATGACGACGCCGGACGCGCCATCACGCTCTATTGCGACCTCGTGGCGCGCGCGGCCATCGACGGCATCGAACGCGGCGCGACGCGCGGCGGCGCCGATACGGGCGCATCCGCCGAGCCGCTGACGGAGGACCTCTCGGGCGAGGGCCGCGGGCGGCGCGGACGCGCAAAGGCCGAACCGGTCGAAACCGAGCCGGCGCAGCTCTCCGGCTTCACCCCCCTGGCCGCCGCCGAGGGCGAGCCCGACGACATGACCAAGCTGTCCGGCGTCGGCAAGGGCTGGGCGCGCAAGCTGAACGAGCACGGCATCTATCATTACTGGCAGATCGCCGCCTTCGCGCCGGAAAATCTCGAAGAGCTGGACGAAAGCTTCAACGCCAAGGGCAAAATCGCCAAGAGCGGCTGGATCGAGGAAGCCAAGAAGCTTAAGGAAGAGGCGGTTCCGAAGCGGCCGCCGAACCGGTCGCCGAGACGGCCTGAGGGCCGGCAACGAACGGCTGAAGATTACGTTGGAACGATCGGGACAGTGAAATCCATAAATCGGCCGTCATCCCCCGCGCGAACGGGGATGACGGTGCGAATGTCGATAGGTCCCGCGAGACGCACTCACGCTTTGAAGAGGCGGATATGGCAGCGATTACGGCACAGATGGTAAAAGACCTGCGCGAGAAAACCGGCGCGGGCATGATGGACTGCAAGGCGGCGCTCACCGAGACGGGTGGCGACATGGAAGCGGCGATCGACTGGCTGCGCGCCAAGGGCTTGTCCAGGGCCGCGAAGAAGGCGGACCGGGTCGCGGCGGAAGGGCTGATCGCGGTTGCGCTGTCGCCCAAGGCCGGCGCCGTGGTGGAGGTGAATTCGGAAACCGATTTCGTCGCCCGCAACGAGGTCTTCCAGGGCATGGTCAAGGAAATCGCGGCGCTTGCGGCTAAGGCCGGCGGCGACGTGAAGAAGCTGGGCGCGGCGAAAACATCCAGCGGCAAGGCGGTCACCGATCATATTACGGAGATGGTCGGCAAGATCGGCGAGAATATGAGCCTGCGCCGCACCGCCATGCTGAAGGTCAAGGACGGCGTCGTCGCCAGCTATGTGCACAATTCCGTGGCGCCGGATCTCGGCAAGATCGGCGTGCTTGTGGCGCTGGAATCCACCGCCGACAAGGCCAAGCTCGCCGAACTCGGCAAGCAGATCGCCATGCATGTCGCGGCGGCGAGCCCCCTGGCGCTGACGGCCGAGGAGATCGACCCCGAAGTGGTCGAGCGCGAGCGCGCCATCTTCACCGAGCAGGCCAAGGAAAGCGGCAAGCCCGACAATGTCGTGCAGAAGATGGTGCAGGGCCGCGTCGAGAAGTTCTTCAAGGAATCGGTGCTGCTGAAGCAGGTCTTCGTGGTCGATGCCGAGAAGACGGTCGAACAGGCCGTCGCGGCTGCCGAGAAGGCGGCGGGCAAGCCGATCAAGGTTGCCGGTTTCGTCCGCTACGCGCTCGGCGAAGGCATCGCAAAGGCCGAAACGGACTTCGCCGCCGAAGTCGCTGCCGCCGCCGCGGGCTGAGCCGGCGGATATAAGGGAAAAAGGGATCTGCCGCCTTGCGCGGCGGGTCCGCTCGCGCTAGAGCATTTCCATCAAAGTGGGGACCGGTTTGCGCCCGCGAAAATGCGACCAAACAAAGAGATAGAGCCCCATTCCGATTCAATCGGAAGGGAAAGGCTCTAGTGCACTGGCGCGCGAACTCAGTTGACGCAACAGCGCAGCAGCGTTTTGTCTTGCATCACATTTCCAAACCCTGGCGGGCCGCCTCCGTTTGATCGATGCACCAGGAGCTCTGAGCATGGCCGATGACAGTCCCGCCGGTCCGCTCTATCGCAGAGCGCTGCTGAAGCTTTCGGGCGAGGCGCTGCTTGGTGAACAGCCCTATGGCATCGATCCGGACGCCGCGACCCGCTTTGCGCGCGAAATCCGGGCCGCATCGCTCGGCGGCACGCAAATGTGCGTCGTCGTCGGCGGCGGCAACATCTTTCGCGGCATGGCGGGCGTCGCCTCGGGCATGGACCGGGTCAAGGCCGACTATATCGGCATGCTGGCCACGGTGATGAACGCCGTCGCGCTCGGCAATGCGCTCGACCGCGTCGGCTCGCCATGCGCCATCCACTCCGCGATCCCCGTCGAAGCCGTCGCCGGACCGTTCCAGCGCGACCGCGCCGTGCGCGACCTCGACGCCGGCCGCATCGTGATCTTCGCCGGCGGCACCGGCAATCCGTTCTTCACCACCGACACCACCGCCGCCCTGCGCGCCGCGGAAATGGGCTGCGACGTCATCCTGAAGGCGACGCAGGTGGACGGCATTTATTCCGCCGACCCGAAACTCGATCCCGACGCCGTCCGTTATGACCGGTTGACGTATGACGAGGCGCTGGCGCGGAATTTGAAGGTGATGGACGGCGCGGCATTCGCCCTGGCGAGGGATTCGCGCATTCCGATCGTCGTATTTTCAATCGAGGCGCAAGGCAGTATTGAGCAGGTTCTGGCGGGCCGAATGGCCTCGACGCTGGTGACGGCCTAGAGCATGATACGCCAGAATGGGAGCCGGTCCGAATTGCGTCGGAACGGATCCCGCTGCGGCTGGTCCGGCGCAACGCCGCGTGAGATGATATTGCGCCGCGCCGGGGGAGGCATTAACAGTTCGCAACGATTACGTCGTCAAAATCGCAAGACATAAGGACTTAACACGATGGCGGACCAGAGCTTCGATCTGAAAGAAATCGAAAAGCGGATGCGAGGTGCCCTCGCTGTCCTGAAAACGGAATTCGGCGGATTGCGGACCGGCCGCGCCAGCGCCACCCTGCTCGATCCGATCATGGTGAATGCCTATGGTACCAAAATGCCCATCAACCAGGTCGCGACGGTCTCCGTCCCGGAGCCGCGCATGATCTCGGTGTCGGTATGGGACAAGGGCCTCGTCACCGCGACCGACAAGGCGATCCGCGAATCCGATCTCGGCCTCAACCCGATCGTCGACGGCACGACGCTGCGCCTGCCGATCCCGGAGATGAACCAGGAGCGGCGCACGAAACTGTCCAAGATCGCCAGCGGCTATGCCGAGCAGGCGCGCATCTCGGTGCGCAATGTCCGCCGCGATGGCATGGACCATCTGAAGCGCCTCGAAAAGGATCACGCGATGAGCGAAGATGAGCATCATTCGCAGGCGGCAAAGGTTCAGCAGCTGACCGACAATATCATCAGGGAAATCGACAGCGCACTTTCCTCCAAGGAAAGTGAAATCATGCAGGTTTGAGAGCTGAACTTCGCCCTGCGAAAGCGGTCTTTCCGGTTTTCGCAAAGACGATGCGCAATACTCAAGCCCGGCCAGTGCCAATTTCGGTAAATGCGTTGGAGTAAGATGACGCCGCCAGAAAATGCGTTAGCGCCCGAAGCAGCGGGTCCCGTTCCGCGCCATGTGGCGATCATCATGGACGGCAATGGCCGCTGGGCGATGCAGCGCGGGCTGCCGCGCGCCGAGGGTCATCGCCGCGGCGTCGAAAGCGTGCGCGCCTGCGTCCGGGCGGCGATCGAGCTCGGCATCGGCCATCTGACGCTCTACACGTTCTCCTCGGAGAATTGGCGCCGGCCGCAGGATGAGGTCAGCGACCTCATGGGGCTGCTGAAGCTGTTCATCCGCCGCGACCTGGCCGAGCTGCACAAGCAGAATGTGCGGATCAAGGTGATCGGCACCGAGGAGAATGTCGAGGGCGAGGTCATCAAGCTGATCCGCGACGCCGTGGAGATCACCCGCAACAATACCGGCCTCAATCTGACGACCGCGTTCAATTACGGCTCGCGCGACGAAATCACGCGAGCGGCGCGCACGCTCGCCCTCAAGGCGGAACGCGGCGAAATCGTCCCCGCCGACATCACGGCCGATATGGTCGAGGCGCATCTGGATACGGCGGGCATGCCGGCGCCGGACCTCATGATCCGCACCGGGGGCGACCAGCGCATCAGCAATTTCCTGCTCTGGCAATGCGCCTATACGGAATTCATGTTCTTCGACACCTACTGGCCGGATTTTTCCAAGGACATGCTGGCGAAAGCGGTTTCCGAATTCCAGACGCGCGAGCGCCGCTTCGGAGGACTCAGCGCCAAATGCAGCGCGTGACGGGCGGGCCGGCCCCATCGAATGGCGAGGGAGCCGGCGCGAAGCGCCCGCCAACGGAATTGTCGATGCGGGTCTATTCCGCCCTCATCCTTATTTCGATCGCGCTTTTTCTCACTCTGACGAGCGTCGAGAGCTTTGCCGTACTGATAACCCTGTTCATCTCCGCCATGGCGTGGGAATGGGGACGGCTGGTGCGCGGCGAGGGCCTCGACACCGCTTTCGGCGTCCAGATCACGGCGACCGCCGTTGCCGCCCTGGCGACCGTGCAGGGCTGTCCGGGCTGCGCCCTGCTGGCGGTCGCCGCCGGCACGGTCGCGGTTTTCCTGATCCGCTCGGCGGAGTTGGAGCGCCCGCAGGCCTGGTGGTCGGCGGCGGGCGTGTATTATGCCGGCCTTCCGGCCGTGGCGCTGATCTGGATCAGGGGCGACCCGGCCTATGGCTGGCTGGCGATCCTCTATATCTTCATCATCGTCTGGACGACCGACAGCGCGGCCTATCTTTTCGGCCGCTGGATCGGCGGCCCGAAGCTGGCGCCGCGCATTTCGCCGAAGAAAACCTGGTCCGGCCTGATCGGCGGCGCGTCTGTCCGCAGGCCTTGCCGGGCTGGTCTTCGCCCTCATCGTCGACGGCGCATTCAGCCCGCAACTGGCGCTGCTGGCCATCGGGCTGGCGCTGATCTCGCAGCTCGGCGATCTCGGTAAATCGGCGATCAAGCGGATCTTCGGCATGAAGGACACCAGCGGCCTCATTCCCGGCCATGGCGGCGTTCTCGACCGGATCGATGGATTGCTGTTCGCGGCGCTCGCGGCAGGACTGCTCGCCTGGAGCCTTGACCCCGTCAATCCGGGCCGCGCGTTATTACTCTGGCCATAGGCTGCTTTAACGGCAATGATCAGCGTCGGGAAAATGAATGGCCTTGCCGGGCATGCGAGGCCACATAATGAGGAAGTGCCCATGAAGCCCCGCGCTGTAACGGTCCTGGGCGCGACAGGGTCCATCGGCCTGAGCACGCTCGATCTGATCGGCCGCACGCCGGAACGCTTCGACGTCGTCGCGCTTACGGCGGGATCGAATGCCCGGGAGCTGGCCGAGCTTGCGATCCGGCATCGCGCCAAACACGCCGCCATCGCCGATCCCGGCCAATATGGTCTGCTGAAGGAGCTGCTCGCCGGGAGCGGCATCGAGGCCTCTGCCGGAGAAGAGGCGGTTTCGGACGCGGCGCGCTTGCCGGCGGACTGGATCATGGCGGCGATCGTCGGCGCGGCCGGATTGAGGCCGACCTTCGCGGCGGCGGGGCAGGGCACCTGCGTCGCGCTGGCCAACAAGGAGTGCCTGGTCTCGGCCGGCGAGGTGTTTCTCGCCGCCGTCGAGAAAGCCGGCGCGCGGCTGCTGCCGGTGGATTCGGAACATTCCGCCGCATTCCAGGCGATCGATCCATCGCCGTCGCGCTGCATCGAGGCGATCACGCTGACGGCCTCGGGCGGGCCGTTTCGCGCCTGGGACGCCGAGCGCCTGAAGGCTGTGCGGCCCCACGAGGCGCTGAAGCACCCGAACTGGTCGATGGGGCCGAAAATCACCATCGATTCAGCCACCATGATGAATAAGGGGCTGGAGCTGATCGAGGCCTACCATCTGTTTCCGGTCGAGGCCGACCAGCTCCGCATCGTGGTGCACCCGCAATCGATCGTGCACTGCCTCGTGCATTATTGCGACGGCTCGGTGCTGGCGCAGCTGAGCTCTCCCGACATGCGCACGCCGATCGCCTACAGCCTGGCCTGGCCCGAGCGGATGCCGGCCCCGACGGCGCGGCTGGACCTGATCGGCCTTGGCCAGCTTACCTTCGAGGCTGCGGACGCGGTGCGCTTTCCGGCCCTGCGCATCGCCCGCGAGGCCCTGCGCGCCGGAGGGATCGCGCCGACCGTGCTGAACGCCGCGAATGAAATTGCCGTTGAGCACTTCCTTGCCGAGCAAATCAGCTTTATGACTATACCCAAAGTGGTGGAGGCGGCGCTCGATGCGTCGGCTGCGGAGATCGGCATCACGCGTGCCGTGACATTGGACGATGTGATGGAAGTCGACCGCGCAGCACGGCAACTGGCATTAAGACTTTGCGCCGAATATTCCCTCTGAACGCCTTCCTGCTGGGATAAGCTCAGCGGATGGCCCGCGCGTTCCAGACGTGCTTGAATAGATTATGCCAGCCGACTTCGCCAACGATGGCAGCGGCTTCAGATCAACCGGAGTTGATGTCGCATGAATATCCTAGCCGATACCGGCCTTTGGACCAATGCCTGGTACTATCTGTCGTGGGTAGTGCCGTTTCTGTTTGTTTTGGGCGTGGTGGTCTTCGTCCATGAGATGGGGCACTTCCTCGTCGCGCGCTATTTCGGCGTCACGGTGGAGACCTTTTCCATCGGCTTCGGGAAGGAGATCGGCGGGTTTTACGACCGCTATGGCACCAGATGGCGCCTTGCCTGGGTGCCGCTTGGCGGTTATGTGAAATTCAAGGGCGACGAGAACGCCGCCAGCGTTCCCAGCAAGGAAAGCCTCGAGGGGCTTTCGGAAGCCGAGCTGCAGGGGAATTTCCACGCCAAGCCGGTGGCGCAGCGCGCGGCCGTCGTCGTGGCCGGACCACTCGCCAATTTCGTCCTGGCTATCGTCATCCTGACCGCCTGGTTCATCTTCATGGGCAAGCCCATCATCGAGCCCCGCGTATTCGCGGTCGAGGCGAACAGCGCGGCGGCCGAGGTCGGCTTCAAGCCGGGTGACCTCATCCTCGCGATCGACGGGACGACGATCCTGAGCTTCGACGATATGAATCGCATCGTGACACTCAACGCGGAGACGCCGCTCAGCATTGCAATCGACCGCAATGGCGAGCAGATGACCCTTGTTGCGACGCCGCGCCTGGTCAATCGCAGGGACCCGTTGGGCGGCGGTGACGTGCAGGTGGGTCACCTCGGCCTCGGCAGGCCGATCATCGCGCCTCGTATCGGCACGGTTAGGCCGGACAGCGCCGCGGCCGAAGCGGGGATTCAGCCGGGCGACCTGATCCGCACGATCGACGGGGAAGTCATCCGGAGCTTCGAGGATGTTCAGCGCATCGTGTCGCAGAGTCCGGAGAAGCCGCTTCGGATTGCGATCGACCGCAATGGCGAGCAGCTGACGCTCGCCGCAACGCCACGCCCAGTCGCCCGCAAGGACGAATCCGGCAAGGACGTCCAAGTGGGTCTGCTCGGCGTCAGTCCGCGCGAGGACACGGTTCCCATCAAATATTTCGGCCCGGTCGGCGCCTTCCAGCAGAGCTTGAGAGAGACCTATTTCTGGATGAAGCAGCCCTTGATCTTCATTCAGAAACTGACCAGCGGGCAGGCCTCTGGCGATCAGGTGCGCGGCGTTGTCGGCATCGCGCAGCTTTCGCGCGAGGTGGCCGCGATCGGATTCGTCGAATTGTTTCGCTGGATCGCGATCATTTCAATCAATATCGGCCTGCTTAACCTTTTCCCGATCCCCATGCTCGATGGCGGGCACCTGGTCTTCTATGGCATAGAAGCCATACGTGGCCGCCCATTGAGCGAAAGGACCATGGAAATCGGTTTTAGAATTGGCTTCGCTCTTGTGATCATGTTAATGCTTTTTGCGACGCGGAACGATGTGATTCATTTGATCCGCCAGATGGGATAAAGGGTGAGTAGTCAAGGCCTTAATGGTGACGGGCAGGGCTCTCGCTTAGGGAATTGCTAACAGAGCTGACGGAGTGGCCGGGGGGCCACATCCGTTGAGGATCTTGAGGTCTGGTGGCCAGAGCCACGTTGCAGACACAAACCGGTGGCTTGTAAGGTTTGTGTTTGCTGGGATCTCGGGGGACCGGCGTAACGGGGGCAAGATATATCCAATGCTGCGGACGGGAATGATCAGACTGAAATTCCTGGCGTGCCTGCTGATGAGCGCATGCGTCTGGTCCGGGGGGATCGAGACCATGGCGCTCAGCGGCGCCTATGCACAGTCGGGGCCGGCCATCCGGCAAATTCGCGTTGTCGGCAACAAACGCATCGCTCCGGAAACCGTCAGGAATTACCTCACCTTTCGTGAAGGCGAGCGCTATGACGGACAGAAGGCTGATGAGAGCCTGAAGGCGCTGATCGCCACGGGCTTGTTTGAAAACGTCAATATCAGCCAGAATGGCGGCGTCGTGACCGTCAGCCTGAATGAAAGCCCCATCATCAATCAGGTGGTTTTCGAGGGCAATAAGGAGATCAAGGACACCACGCTTGCGCCGCGAAGTCCAGCTCAAGCCGCGCTCGGTGTTCTCGCGCGCCAAGGTGCAGGCCGACGTCCAGCGCATTCTCGACGTTTACCGCCGCTCCGGCTATTACGCCGTCCAGGTCGACGCGCAGATCATTCAGCTCGACAATGATCGCGTCAACCTCGCCTTCGTGATCCAGGAAGGCCAGGAAACCAAGGTTCTGAACATTGCTTTCATCGGCAACCGCGCCATGTCGGACTCGCAGCTCCGTAGCGTGGTGACGACGACCGAAACCAATTTCCTCAGCTTCCTCAAGTCGACCGACGTCTACGACCCCGACCGCCTCAATCTCGATCGCGAATTGCTGCGCCGCTATTACCTCAAGAACGGCTATGCCGATGCGCGCGTTGTCTCCGCTGTCGCCGATCTCGATCGCGAAGGCAAAGGCTTCTTCCTCACCTTTACCGTCGAAGAGGGCGAACTCTATCGGTTCGGCAATGTCGACATCGAATCGACGCTGCCGTCGATCGACCCGGCTTCGTTGCAAAGCGAGGTTCTGACCCCGCGCGGCGAGATCTACAATGCCGAGCAGATCGACAACATCGACCGAAAAGCTGACCCTTGCCGTAGCGGAACGCGGTTACGCTTTCGGCCAGATCCGTCCGCGGGTGGACCGTGATCCGATCGGGCGCACCATCAGCGTCGTCTATGTGGTCGAGCAGGGTCCCCGGGTCTATATTGAGCGTATCAACATCGTCGGTAACGCCCGGACGCGAGACTATGTGGTCCGCCGCGAAATTCGCCTGGCTGAAGGCGATGCTTATAATCGCCTGCTCGCCGAGCAAGCCCGCGTGCGTCTGCAGAAGCTGAACTTCTTCAAGTCCGTCAAGCTGACGCGCGAACAGGGCTCCACGCCGGACCGCGTCATCCTGAACTTCCTGGTGGAAGAGCAACCGACAGGCGAACTGTCGCTGGCAGGCGGCTATTCTTCCAGCGTCGGACCGTATTGCCGAGATTTCCTATACGGAGCGCAATCTGCTGGGCAAAGGCCAGTTCCTGCGGGTCAAATTGTCGGGCAGTTTCGAGAGTGCCCAGATCGATTTGAGCTTCACCGAACCGCGCTTCCTCGATCGGAATATGTCGGCCGGCTTCGACCTGTTCCACAAGGAAAACGACTTCAGCGACCAGTCCGGCTTCGAACAGCGCAAGACCGGTGGAACGCTTCGCGTCGGCTTCGCCTTGACGGAAAATGTCTGGTTGCAGCCCAGCTACAGCTTGGTGCTGGACGAGGTATTCAACGTCGATGATGAGGCTTCGGAAGCGATTCAGCAGGTCGGCCGACATTGGTGAACGCCTCATCTCCTCCGCTGGATACTCACTGACCTATGACACGCGCAACAATCGCCTCAACCCGACTCGCGGCTTGTTCTTTGCGCTGACCAACGAACTTGCGGGCCTTGGTGGCGACGCAAACTATCTGCAAACCATTGTCGAAGGGCGTGGTTATTATCCTATCTATGAAGGCATTACGCTGGTCGGACGCTTGATCGGCGGCCACATCGTCGGCTATGGCGGTCAGGACGTGCTGGCGGTCGATGCTTTCTTCAAAGGTGGCGAGACGATCCGCGGCTTCGATACGGCCGGTATCGGTCCGAGAGCGTTACGGGACGACGGCAGATGACTCGATGCTATCGGCGGTAACATATTCTACGCAGGTACGATCGAACTTCGGTTCCCGATCCCGTTCCTGCCGGAAGAGCTTGGGTTCAGCGGCGCCATATTTCGCCGATGCTGGTTCGCTGTTTGACTCCGACTTCGAGGGCGCCATCAATAATGACGATGTCCTCCGCTCATCGGTCGGTGCGAGCTTGTTGTGGAATTCGCCGGTCGGACCGCTTCGCGCAGACTTCGCCTATGTCTTGACCAAGGCGGATTTCGACGAAGAGGAATTCTTCCGCTTCGGCGCAACGACCAAGTTCTAAAAAACGGGTCGACGGCAATTTTCGCGAAGGCCCCGACTGGCGGGGCCTTCGTCATTTTCGAAATCGACGAAGACATGGAACATCCAGGTTTCTACGATCGCGCCGGCCCTTTCTCACTGGCGCGGATCGCCGCGGAAAGCGGAGCCGAACTCGCCGACCCGAGCCGCGCAACAGCCCTTGTCACGGATATCCGCCCGCTCGACGCGGCAGGTTCCGCCGACATCGCCTTTCTCGACAATCCGAAATATCTGTCGCAGCTTGCCGAGACCAAGGCCGGCGCCTGCTTCGTTCAGCCGAAGCATGCCGCGCGCGCCCCAGCAGGAACGGCGATGCTGCTGTCGCCGGAACCGTACCGCGCCTATGCGAAAACCCTCGCGCTCTTCTACCCCGATGCCGGCGCCCCGCAAACGGTGGCTGGCGCCCCGGATGCCGCCCATATCGACGCCAGTGCCCGGCTGGAAGACAATGTGACGGTCGAGCCGGGCGCGATCATCGGCCCCGAAGCCCAGATCGGCTCGGGCACGCGCATCGCCGCCGGGGCCGTCATCGGCTATCGCTGCGCCATCGGGCGAAACTGCTTTATCGGCCCGCGCGCGGTTATCACTCACGCCTTGATCGGCAATAATGTCATCATCCATGCGGGTGTGGCGATCGGCCAGGACGGCTTCGGCTTTGCGATGGGCCGCGAAGGTCACTTGAAAGTCCGCCAGATCGGGCGTGTCATCATCCAGGATTGGGTGGAAATCGGCGCCAACAGCGCCGTCGACCGGGGCGCCCTGCGCGACACGATCATCGGCGAGGGGACGAAGATTGATAATCTCGTTCAGATTGGCCATAACGTGATGGTCGGCAGGCATTGCGTGATCGTCGCGCAAGTGGGGATTTCCGGGAGTTCCATTCTGGAGGATTTCGCGGTGATGGGCGGCCAGAGCGGCACGGTGGGGCATATCACCATCGGCGCGGGCGCGCAGGTCGCCGGGAACAGTGGCGTGGCGGAAAGCATTCCTCCCGGCCAGCGCTGGGGAGGCACCCCGGCGAAGCCGCTGAAGAACTGGGCGCGCGAAATCGCGCTGATGAAACGCTTGGTGGACAAGCTCGGCGGTAAGCAGCTGAGGGATTTGGACAAATTAGGTGACTGACATACCCCTTGGACAAACAGCCGATGACCCCACGGAGCGCTCACCATGACTGAGGCAGCCTCTAAAGAGACGCTCGGAACGGCGGATATCGCGCGCGTTCTGAAACTTCTGCCGCACCGCTACCCGTTCCTGATGATCGACCGCATCGTCGATATTGACGGCGACAATTCCGCGACCGGCATCAAGAGCGTCACCATCAACGAGCCCTTTTTCCAGGGCCATTTCCCGAACTTTCCGATCATGCCCGGCGTCCTGCTGATCGAGGGCATGGCCCAGACGGCCGGCGCGATCTGCGTCGCGGCGCTCGGCGAGACCTACCATCCGCACGTCGTCTATTTCATGTCTATCGACAGGGCCAAGTTCCGCCGGCCGGTACTCCCAGGCCACACCGTTCATTATCACGTCCGCAAGATCCGCAATCGCGGTCCGGTCTGGCGGTTCGCCTGCGAGGCGAAGGTGGACGGTGCACTGGTCGCGGAAGGCGAGATCAGCGCCATGATCGTCGATCCCACCAAAGTACAGCAGGATCAGGCCGGCTGATGGACACCGTCATGCGTGAAGCCGGCGCGATAAGCGGCGACGCTAAAATTCATCCGGCGGCGATCATCGAGCCGGGCGCGACGATCGGCGCGGGCGTGGAAATCGGACCGTTCTCGGTCATCGGCCCGGAAGTGGTGCTTGCCGACAATGTCCGCATCCATCCGCATGTCGTCATCGCCGGCAAGACCGAAATCGGCGAGGGCACGCAGATCTTCCCCTTCGCCTCGCTCGGCCAGGCGCCGCAGGACCGCAAATTTCGCGGCGAGGACAGCCGTCTCATCATCGGCTCGGGCAATGTGATCCGCGAATATGTGACGATGAACCCCGGCACGGAACAGGGCGGCCTCGTCACCCGCATCGGCAATAACGGCCTGTTCCTCACCGGTGCGCATGTCGCGCATGACTGCCAGATCGGCAACAGCGTGCTGCTGGTCAACAACGCCACCATCGGCGGCCATTGCGTCATCGAGGATTTCGCCAGCGTCGGCGGGCTGTCGGCGGCGCATCAGCATGTCCGCATCGGCGCCTACGCCTTTATCGGCGGCATGTCGGGCGTCGAAAACGACGTGATCCCCTTCGGCATCGCGCTGGGCAATCGCGCCCATCTCGCCGGACTGAACATTGTCGGCCTGAAGCGTCACAATTTCGACCGCGAGCAGATCCACGGGCTGCGCAAGGCCTATCGCATGCTGTTCGCCACCGAAGGCACGCTGCTGGAGCGGATGGACGACGTGGAGAAGATGTTCAGCGAGGACCCGCATGTGAAGCGGATCGTGCAGTTCATCAAGGCCGAGTCGGGCCGCTCGCTTTGCGTGCCCCGCAATGGCTCCTGAGCCGCGCCCGGCGGCGGCGCGGGGCGGCGAAATAGGCGATGCAATGGATGCGCTGCCGTCCCGCATCGGCGTGGTGGCGGCGGGCGGATCGATACCGGCCGCGGTCTGCGAAGCGGCGCTCGCCAGAGGCATCGAGGTGCATGTCGTCGCGCTCAAGGGCCAGGCCGAGCCCGGATTGTCGCGCCATCCGCATCGCTGGGTGCGGCTCGGCCAGGTCGGCCACATGCTCGGCGCGCTGCGTGACGCAAAATGCCGGGATATCGTTTTTGTCGGCAGCCTGCGCCGTCCCGATCTATGGAAGGCGGGCATCGATTTCGGCCTGATCCGCCATCTGCCGACGATACTGAGCCTTACACGCGGCGGCGACGATACGGTGCTGAAGCGCGTCGTCCGCTTTTTCGAGGCGCAAGGTTTTCGCGTGCGGGGCGCGCATGAGATCGCCCCGACGCTGCTGGCCCCCGGTGGCCCCTTCGGCGGCATCGCGCCTTCGCCCGAGGATGAGCAGGATATCGCGCATGCCCTCGCCCTGCTGGGCGTGCTGGGGCCATTCGATGTCGGCCAGGCCGTCGTCGTCGCGCGCGGCCATGTGCTCGCCATCGAAGCGGCCGAGGGCACCGACGAAATGCTGAAGCGCTGCGGCGCCTTGCGGCAATGGGGCGGGCATAAACGCTCCGGCGTTCTGGTCAAAGCGCCTAAGCCCGGCCAGGAGCTGCGCGTCGATATGCCGGTCATTGGGCCGCGCACGGTCGAATTGGCGGCGGCCGCGGGGCTCGCGGGGATTGCGGTTGGCCAGGGAAAAGTTATGATCGCAGATCAGGCCGATATGGTTAGCCTTGCCGACCGCCACCATATTTTCGTGACCGGCACCCAGCTTGCGGGCTGACTGTTCCGCCTCATCTGCGGCCGCTCACATGTTGCGCTGGGCTCTGGTGCCTCGATCCGGACGCGGGGCTACAGCCGAAGTTGGAAAAATTGATGCATAAGCAAATAACTGGAGCATTTTCCAGCAAAGTGGCCACCGGTTTGCGTCGCGAAAATGCGACCAGAGAGACAGAAGAGCACAGCAGCCCCGTTCCAATTCAATCGGAACGGAAAAGGCTCCAGAAGCGCTGGCACGTGAACGAAGTGAGTGTGCCGGTGCACTAGGGAGACCGATTTGAAGCCAAGATCGCGCCGCATATTCATCGTCGCGGGCGAGCATTCCGGAGATCTTCTCGGCGGTAAGCTCATGGCGGCGATGAAGCAGAAGTCGGAAACTCCGATCCTCTTCACCGGCGTCGGCGGTGAGATGATGGAAGCCGAGGGGCTGCGTTCGATCTTCCCCTTGTCCGACGTCGCCGTGATGGGGCCGCTGGCTATTCTGGCGCGGCTGCCGAAGCTCGTGCGGCGCGTCTATCAGGCCGTCGAAGCCGCGCTGGCGGCGGAGCCGGACGGCGTCATTATCATCGACAGCCCCGAATTCACCCACCCGATCGCCAAGCGCATCCGCAAGAAGAAGCCGCTCGTACCGATCATCGATTATGTGTCTCCGACCGTCTGGGCCTGGCGTCCCGGGCGCGCCAAGAAGATGCGCCCCTATGTCGACCATCTGATGGCGCTGCTGCCCTTCGAGCCCGAGGCGCATCGGCGGCTGGGCGGGCCGGTCTGCAGCTATGTCGGCCATCCGATGATCGAGAAGCTGGATTGGATCAAGGGGCTGGACGGGGCCGAGCTGAGCAGCCGGCTTGGTCTCGATCCGGGCAAGCCGGTGCTCTTGGTGCTGCCCGGCAGCCGTCAGACCGAAGTGAGGCGGTTGATGCAGCCCTTCGGCGAGGCGGTCGGCCTCATTCAAAAGCAGGCAGGGCCGCTCGAAGTGATCGTCCCGGTGGTCGCCTCGGTGCGTCCGCTGATCGAGGAGGCACTGCGTGCATGGCCGATCACGCCGCACCTGGTGGCTGGCGAGAGCGACAAGTTCAAGGCGTTCCGCATCGGCAAAGCCGCGCTCGCCGCCTCGGGAACGGTTACGCTGGAACTTGGCCTGGCCGGCGTGCCGATGGTCGTGGCTTACAAGGTCGACGAGCTGTTCTCGCGGTTGCGCTTTCTGTTGAAGGTGCCGTCTGTCGTGCTCGCCAATCTTGTGCTGGGTGAAAATATCTTCCCCGAGCTGCTGCAGGAAAATTGCACGGCTGAAAAACTCGCCGAGGCGACCGTGCCGCTGCTCGCCGATACGCCTGAGCGGGCCTGCCAGCTTGCCGGTCTTGACCGGATCGCGAGCAAAATGCTCCTCGACGGCACGACGCCGAGTGAGCGCGCCGCCGAAACGGCGATCGCCCTCATCGAGGCTGGGATTCAGAAGCGCCTATCGGTGCCGCGCTAAGCGGTGAATGCAATCAGCACATTAGGTGCTTAGTCCCCGGAGCCGTGGTGAGTGTCGACCAGTATGTTTGGTTCCGAACTATTCTCGACGCCTGACGGTCGAAACGCCTGTGTCAGAAATCGGCAGTTCAGGTCCGACAACGTGATGGCAAACAGGCGGGCGAGCTCCGTTCGCCGGGCCATATAATCCTGTTCGGCGGAATCCGGGTCCGCTCTCCGAAACTCATCTGCTGAACATGCGACCGCGAAGGCATACGGACGCTGCGCGGCATCCAGCCTCAGGGACGCGGCAACGCTGTTCACCTGTTCGGCCGTATAAAAGGGGCTTTTCCCGTAGCGCCGGGTCAGAATATGCGGAAGTTGCCGGATGATTGGCCGCAACTTCCGCCGACGGAAAACATCCGCAATAAACCCCATCACCGCTATCACCTCCGAGCTCCGCTTCAGCCAAGTCTAAACTGACGGAGCAAATGCCGGAAGTTCAATGCGCCGCCCTCCCAGGGATAGCGGCTTTCTTCATCGGGGACATCACCTGTACGTGTGACGTCTGGCGCGAGAGCTCGCCGTGAAAGGGGAAGCTCTCGCCATGAGGCGGATATTTGAGGGCGATGAAGCTCAGCGCTGCCCGACCGGCACATAATCGCGAAGCGCGGGGCCTGTATAGAGCTGGCGCGGACGGCCGATGCGCTGATCCGGGTCCTCGATCATCTCCTTCCACTGGGCGATCCAGCCGACCGTGCGCGCGATGGCGAACAGCACGGTGAACATCGAGGTCGGGAAGCCGAGCGCCTTCAGCGTGATGCCCGAATAGAAGTCGATATTGGGATAGAGCTTCTTCTCGACGAAATAATCATCCTCAAGCGCGATGCGCTCCAGCTCCATCGCCACCTGCAGCAGCGGATCGTTGTGGATGCCGACAATGTCCAGCACCTCGCGGCAGGTCTTCTGCATCACGCGGGCGCGCGGGTCGTAATTCTTATAGACCCGGTGGCCGAAGCCCATCAGCCGGAACGGATCGTCCTTGTCCTTCGCCTTCTTGATGTATTCGGGGATCCGATCGACCGTGCCGATCTCCATCAGCATCTTCAGCGCCGCCTCGTTGGCGCCGCCATGCGCCGGCCCCCACAGGCAGGCGATGCCGGCGGCGATGCAGGCGAAGGGGTTGGCGCCCGAGGATGAGGCCAGCCGCACGGTCGAGGTGGAGGCGTTCTGCTCGTGATCGGCATGCAGCAGGAAGATGCGGTCCATCGCGCGCGACAGGATCGGGTTGACCCGGTATTCGTCGCAAGGGACGGCAAAGCTCATATAGAGAAAATTGGAGGCGTATTCGAGGTCGTTGCGCGGATAGATGAAGGGCTGGCCGATGGAATATTTATAGGCCATCGCGGCGATGGTCGGCATTTTGGCGATCATGCGGATCGCGGCGATATCGCGCTGCACCGGATCGTTGATGTCGGTGCTGTCATGATAGAAGGCCGACAGCGCGCCGACCACGCCGACCATGACGGCCATCGGATGCGCGTCACGGCGGAACCCGGTATAGAACCGGTTCATCTGCTCATGCAGCATCGTGTGATAGGTGACGCGGTTCTTGAAATCGGCATATTGCTCCACGTTCGGCAGATCGCCGTAAAGCAACAGGTGGCAGGTTTCGAGGAAATTGCCCTGCTCCGCGAGCTGCTCGATCGGGTAGCCGCGATGCAGGAGAATGCCCTCCTCACCATCGATGAAGGTGATGTCGGAACGGCAGCTGCCGGTGGACGTATAGCCCGGATCATAGGTGAAGCAGCCGGTTTGCCCGTAGAATTTGGAGATGTCGACGACGTCCGGTCCCAGCGTGCCTGAATAGACCGGGAACTGGACTTGCTTTCCGTCGATTGAAAAAGTCGCCTGTGATTTCGGCGTGAGCTTGTCTTTCTCCTGCGCCGGGACCGAGCCCATAAGGGTCATCGCTCGTCTCCTCAGTCATGTTGGTTTGTGGCTGCCAGCGCCACATTGTCAGCAAATTGCTGCAGCGCATAGCACGTTAATTTTGCAACGCAATAATAAATGGCTGGTTTCGGCGGACGTCGCAAGTGACAGATGCGGCGATCCGTTACACCCCGCTTTCCTGGCAAGCAGCGTTATCGAGGCGCCGCTTGGTCCGCAGCTGCCCCAGCCACTCCTCACGGCCCAGAACGAAGGGCACGTCGAATATGCCGGGCGACACACTACGCCCAGTCAAAGCAGTGCGCAACGGCCCCGCAACATCGCCAAGGGCGGTCACATGAAGTTGTAAAGTGACAAGGAGGGAAGGGGTTCCCGGGTGACGGCGTGGAGAGCCATCTCCGTCACCGAGACGCCATGCGCTCATGCCGCGGACTGTCGTCCAAAAACTTCGTCGAATATCCTTGCCGTTTCCGGGTCGATTTCAAGCAGATGTTTTTCAGAGTCCGTACGGTCATACTTCCAATTGGTGCTGATCTGCCGGCAATGCCAATATTCGAACTTCGATGTCGTAAGGATGTCTTTAAGAAATCCCCGCACAGCGCCATGAATATCCCAATGGCTGAAGCCGCAAAGGCCTCTAGGGTTGATGCAGTATTTCGTCGGCGAACAGCTATCATCCAGCTTTCGATAAAAGTGGTCTGAATGACGAACTGGATCCGTACTATTCATGAACATGGCGTGCCGCCATCGCCCTCGAAAGAGAAGATACCCAAGCGGCGAGCGGCGAGTCGCCGAGAATATGTCGGACTGAAAAACCGGCTTAACCAACTCATCCAAATCGGTACAAAGTACGGCAGAGGCTAGAGACAAGAATCTCAGCCGTGCGATGTTCAGAAGACCGACTTGCAAGAACAGTAAATCGACAGAATGAGGATGTCCGAATTTGAACGGAGCGGAAATAATTTGAGCCTGCTTGATACCGGGCACTTTTCGCAATGTTTCAAGAGTATCCGACGGCTGATATCGGCTGGATCCGTTGTCGAAGAATACCAGACCTTGCAACCCATGCACCCGCACGTGATAGTCAGTCCAATCTCGCACCCAGTTCAGATCGTTGTCCTTTGATTTCAGTACGGCGCAATTCAACCCGCGAAACAACTCGGATTGTTCTTGAGGCAGCGGAATTTTGGCGTCGAAGGACCCATGCTGAAAACGAAGATGTGTCGGCTTCCGACGACATCTCAGCCAGATTTGCGTATATCTCTTGAACTGCCAAATGGATGCGATGCGGAGATCCTCGCCATCGGCAGTGAATTTTCCTCCCCTTATCAAGGTCTCGAAGTTAAGAAGCTTGGGGCAGATCAGGCAGATGGACCGTTTGCCTGGAATATAAAAAGCATCATAGATAAGTGTATGGAAGTCATAATGCGTATCGACATCCACACCGCGCGATTCCGCTGGAATGATACAGTTACGCCTGAATTCCCCATCGGGAGGAAGTTCGATACTATTCAACGCTCCGATCATCATAGCGCCAGGCCCCCATCGATCTTCTGTCGCATTCCCACGAGAACGCCCCATTTGTTGCGCCTTCGGCAGCGCGGCTCTTAGCACGAGCAGGCGCAAACGGAGAGTCCCGCTGGCGCAGGCCCGCCGCTGGCGAGAATTGCGGCCACAGGGAATGCCGCCGTATATCAATATCACACCCCAGCTGGGTCACCGATCAAACCAATGCATTAGGCGGACCATACGATAATAGGCGGTAGGCCGCGCCGGCATACGAAGGTTTGCGCTGCATGGAGCGCGCACGCTCGGCGCTTGTGCGCTAAAATGATCTGTGTCGGCGAAGAGGAGTGTGAGATGGATCTTGGATTGGATGGGCGGAACGCTGTCGTATGTGCCTCGAGTCAAGGTCTCGGGCGTGCCTGTGCCATGGAGCTGGCAAGAGCCGGCTGCCGCGTCGTCATCAATGGCCGCGACGCAGCCGTTGTGGAGAAGACGGCTGCTGATATGCGGAACGAAACGGGCGCGGATGTCCTGGCCGTCGTCGCTGATATCAGCACCCGTGCAGGGCAGGACGCGCTTCTGAGCGCGGTGCCTCACGTGGACATCCTCATCAACAATAATGGGGGGCCGCCATTCCGCGATTTTCGGGAGATCGATCGGGACGCCATGCAAGCGGGGCTGGTCGCGAACATGGTCTCGCCGATCGAAATGGTGCAACGCGTCATCGACGGCATGGTCGAGCGCCGGTTCGGCCGCATCGTCAACATCACCTCGGCGTCCGTGAAAATGCCGCTTGCCGGCCTCGATTTGTCGAGCGGAGCCAGAGCGGGATTGACCGGGTTCCTCGCAGGCGTGGCGCGTTCGGTTGCCCATGCCAACGTGACCATCAACTTCCTTCTGCCCGGTGCTTTCGATACGCGCCGGCTGAAATCCGGACAGGACGCGGCGGCACAGCGGCAGGGTGTCGATGTCGAGACGATCCGCGAGCGGGCGCGGGCGGCGATCCCGGCAAAGCGCTTTGGCGATCCGTCCGAATTCGGCGCTGCCTGCGCTTTCTTATGCTCGGCCCAGGCTGGATACATCACCGGGCAAAGCGTCCTGATCGACGGAGGTGCGTATCCTGGAGTGCTGTAAGGGTTGCGAGGCGTGTCCGGACGCATACGGTCAGCCGAATGCAGATATCATTTGATCAGCTGCGTCGCCGTGCTCGGTGAAATGAAGATGAAGCCATCATAAGTCTTGGGCAGATCCACCTCTTCAAATGACTCCGAAGGCGACTCCGGATCGTAGCCGGAGCCGATCCCCCTATGCAGCCTGGGTTTGCTCAGCCATCTGCCGAGCGCGCTGCTTTCCGGAACCCGCCGGAAATCAACAATGGAATTGGGGAAACCCGTCTCGGCAAGGAGCCCCTCGAAACTGACCGGTTTCGCCGGCGGGATATTCAAGGGGACAAGACTGTCGCCCGGCGACCCGATGCCGACGACGCGTTGTACCCGGACCTCGCCGCTATATGAGCCGAACCCCAATACGACCATCTGCTTGCCGTAAAATTCGCGCAGATGCATGCCCATGGTCTTCTCGCCCGCGAAGGGCGTGGTGCCGACATGCCCATTATGGGCCCAAAGCACGATTTTCTGCCCCGGAAACCGCTTTTCGGCGAGCCAGCGCGCATTCTCCGCCATGGCTTGATCCCGTTTGGCGAAGGCAAACATGTTGCCCACGCTCGCGTCCGCTGTCCTTTCCTCCGCATATTGCTGCACAATACGCGCTGCCTGGGCAGCGTCCCGGTATACAGTCAGTGCTGAAAGTGTGGGAAGCGCATCGCGCCGGGCGTTGATGAGATCGACTACCTTGGCGGCATTGTTTCTGAAACGGTGCCAATCGGTGCCGGTCAACTTTCGCGGATATTGCAGCAGCGTTTCAAGCTCGGCGTAAGACTGCCGAATGGTGTCACCGTCGGCGCCGCCTATGTGCGCCGTCAGGCGGGTCGCGAGTTGCATCGCGACCGTGGCGTCCAGCATGTCGAAGCCGGAGAATGAGAGAACCGGACGCGGACCCCGCTTTCTGTTGTACTCGCGTATCCAATCGAGCACGGCGCGCCCTTCCTCGGTGTACCAGGTCCCGATATTCAGGGCGGCGAGGGCAGACGCCGTGTCACCCGTGGGCGCCTTGAGATACCCGTCGGCGATGAGCGCTTCGGCCCAATTGCCTTCGATGGCGAGGACGGTGAAGCCTTTTTTCTCCACCAGATATTCAAGCAGCCGTTGCTTCATCTGGAAGAACTCGGCCGTACCGTGACTCGCCTCGCCGAGCGCGACAATGCGGGCATCGCCGATCAGCCCGTCCAGTACGGCGAGATCGTCGAAGCCGCTTCCCGCATGGACAGTATCGAAGGGATGGGCCTGGGCGGCGAGGTCGGCCAGAATGGCGGTTCGCTCGGCAGCGGTCACCGGCGGTTTCGCCAGGCTTTCCCGCGTCAGCTTGCCGTCGATCCAAAACTTCTCCGAGAGAGTTTCGCTGTATCGCCAACCCCAGCCGCCGCCGCTCTTTCTCCAGAGCTCGCGTTGGACCGCCTCGGTCTTGAGGGTCATATTCTGAACGGGGCGGGCATAGCGTTGCGAGACGCGGGCTAAGACGATGGCTTCATCGCCCTCCAGATCGACGCGCTCGATGACGCCCTCGGAGATCAGGTCGGGTCCAATGGCAACGTTATTCTGCCAAAGGGCCATGATCTGGGAGAGGTTTAGCGTCTCGCCGGTAATCTCCAGATGCGTATAGTCCGGATCATAGACCGAGCGAATAGCGTTCAAATCCTTCTGCGCCGTAGCCGCCATGAGCCGCTGATATTCGGCCTCAATTCCCTGACAGGCCTCCCTTGCCGCTTCCGGAATAGCCTGGCATTGGCTTTCGTTTTGCGCGGATGTCTCAGCCATCGCTGCAGTTGAGACAAACAGAATGACGCTGAGATTGATGATGATCTTCATCGATTTGCCCTGTCACCGATCGTTGTCTCGGAATCCAAGCGCGTCGCTCGAGGCGTTAGTGAATCACGCGTCAGATGAATGAAGGCAATAAGCCTGACGGCGGCGATCGGTCAGAGAGCGGATGAAGGAGATGGTCCTGAGGGCGGCACTCGCCGGCCGGGAGCTGGTTGGCGAGAGCCTGATCGTCGAGCTTGATATGCACGAGAAAAGGGCGCCGTCAAAGATCGCTCCTTGACGGCGACCATTCGGCTAGCCTTAGCGCACCGCCACCGGGGAGACGGTGGAGCCGGTGCCGCCTTGGATTTTCAGCGGCTGCATGATGAATGCGAACTCGGAGACCTGCTTGGATGCCATCTCGTCAAGTTTCAGATTTTCAAGCAGATGCACCCCGTTGACCACTAGCGCAATCTGATGAACGGGCAGGGAGATCAGAGGATCGGGACCGGGGCTGACTTCCACCGGCCAATTGTCGGAGCCGAGCAGCATCGGATCCTTCTCGATCAGCCACTGCGCCGCCTTCGCGCCGATGCCGGGGCAGGATTTCACGTAACGCGGGTTGTCCTTCGCCGTAGAGCTTGCCCCATCCGGTATGGATGAGCACCGCATCTCCGGGCTGCAAAGTCAGACCCTGCTTTTGCATTGCCCCTTGGAGATCCTCGACGGTGATCTCGTAATTGTCGCCGAGCATCTCGACGCCCTTATATCCCGCGACATCGATCATCACCCCTCGGGTGAACAATTGGCCCACGCCATGGATGCCGTATTTGGTGAAACCGCCGCGGGTGACGTTCTCGCTCACCTTGGCGCAATTGTACCAGCTGTCCTCATGCGTCTGATGCGCGAAGCCGTCGAACTGCGTCCCGACCTGGCCGAGTTCGGTGATGATGAGTTCCTCGTTGGAGCCGCGCCGGTTGGATTGGGGGTTCATGAAAGTGCGCTTGGCGTGGATATCGAAGCGCCGCGTGCCGAAGAACGCCATGTTCGGCCCGAGCACATGCGCCATCTCGATGACCTCGCCGGTCTTGATCAGCTTGGCGGCATTGAGCACCGCCGCCGGCTTCTGATGGTTCATCGAGCCGCGCTGGTCGTCCGCACCCCATTTGGAAGGACAGCGCTGGCTTTCGGGCGGCGGAGACCAGCTTGGCGTTTGCGCGAGTGCCGCGGCCGAAACGAGCGAAGTCAGAATGGCCGCGCAAACAGGGGTGATCTTCATGGCGTCTCCTCGATCGATATTTTTATAGCGGAGACAGTCTGATTGCGTATTCGGGACGTTTAATGGCGATTTGCCTGAGTGGGACACTGCGATCCCCGCGGATACCTGCTCGTGACCCTTGGCGACGGAGCTGGAACCGTCGGCTCGAGCGTGAAGCGGAATTGCTGGCGCTAGTCGTAGTCGATGGGCGTTGCGTCCCAGCCTTCGTCATGGCGTTGCCAGTAGAGCGCCGTCAATCGGCTGCTCAGGGGACCGATCTCACCATCGTCGACCGGCTTGCCGCCCACGCGTGTGACCGGCAGTATGCCGCCGGCGGTGCTGGTCAGAAAGGCCTCATCGGCCGACCTCAGCGCGTCCGGCGATATGGCGCCGATCACCGTCTTGACGTTGAGTTCGGAGAGGAGGTCGAGCGCGGTTTGCCGCGTGATGCCTTCAAGGCACGTCCCGCCCGGCGTCGTCACAACCCCGTCCTTCACGGCGAAAATATTGAAGCCCGGGCCTTCGGCGAGGTTTCCATCGGCGTCGACCAGGACGGGAAGATCGCAGCCTTGCTCATAGGCCTCGTAGATCGCGCGGATCATGTCGCCCCAATGGAAGTTCTTGCAGGTGGGATCGACCGACTGAGGCGGGATCCGCAGGACCGACGAGATGTGGAGATTGATGCCACGCCGGCGCATTTCGTCATTGGCGATCCAGACGAAGGGAATCGCGAATGCAATGAAGCGGTTCTCGAACTGC
The DNA here is from genome assembly GCA_963842775.1 of uncultured Alphaproteobacteria bacterium. Classification (GTDB taxonomy): domain Bacteria; phylum Pseudomonadota; class Alphaproteobacteria; order Rhizobiales; family Rhodomicrobiaceae; genus R-RK-3. Next base: position 424,424 of record CAWJHQ010000011.1, read on the forward strand.
CGCGGATCGCGCGTTCCGGCCGGCGCGACACCGCGCGTGCAAATCACCTCGACATAGGCGTCGCGCAGCCCGCTGAGCCGCATCAGCTCGTGAAGAACCGCCTCGATTTCGGCCCGGCTATGCGGCAATGTCATGCGCAATCCGGCGACGCTTTTTTCGAACCGGTCGAGGTGATGCCGGAGGCGGAAAAAGCGACCCTTCCAGACATGCACGACGTCATAAGTCACGTCCGACCTGATAAATCCCCAATCGAGAATCGAGATTTTCGCCTCTCGGATCGGCACATATTCGCCGTCGATGAAGGCGACACCTTCGGAAAGCGGAAGACGCTCCGCTGCCGGTTTCCTTGCGGCCAAGATCGACATTTGAAGGCTCCCTCCAACGAAAAGCGTCGCCTGCAAGGAAACTCTGTCCCGCGCGATCTTGCAAGTGGGATGGACACGGGCGTGTATCGCATGGGCGGCGTGCACAGACATTATTCTTGACACCGACGCCAGCCCGGCTAGCGTTTCGTGGCGAGCCAATTTTGCATTGGCATACGTCGGGAGCGCCGCGCCGAATGACTACGGCCAGCGGAATCGTCAACAGCTTGAGCCTCGTTCCGTTTCGCTCCCGGTCTATTGCTGGGGCGGGTGTTCGAGAGCGTCGTCTCGGCGGGGTTCGCGGAGGCACCGCGTTGCTCTCTTGCGGAGTGCGGCCCTGATGATGGATGGACCGGCGCCCGTTCTTGCAGTCGATGGCCTGTCGATCCGCTTCGGGGCGTCAGGCCCCGCTCTGGTCGACAATGTGTCGTTCTCGCTATGGCCGGGCGAGACCTTGTGTCTCGTCGGCGAATCCGGTTGCGGCAAGTCGCTGACCGCGCTCGCGCTGATGGGCCTGTTGCCGCCCGGCGCGCGGCCTGCCGGCCGGGCGCTGTTCGAGGGACGCGATCTGCTGACCCTCCCCGTACGGCAGATGCAGGACCTGCGCGGCGATCGCATGGCGATGATCTTCCAGGAGCCGATGACCTCCCTCAACCCGGCGTTCCGCGTCGGTGACCAGATTGCCGAAAGCATCGTCCGCCATCGCAAGGTCACGGGGGCAGACGCCCGCGGGCTCGCGCTCGAGATGTTGCGCAAGGTTCGCATTCCCGCCGCCAAGGACCGGTTTGACGCCTATCCGCACCAGCTCTCGGGCGGCATGCGCCAGCGCATCATGATCGCCATGGCGCTCGTCAATGGGCCCGATCTTCTCATCGCGGACGAACCGACGACCGCGCTCGACGTCACCATCCAGGCGCAGATCCTGACACTCATGCGCGAGTTGCAGCAGGCGGCGGGCATGGCGATGATCCTGGTCACCCACGATCTCGGCGTCGTCGCGGAGGTGGCGGACCGGGTCGCCGTCATGTATGCGGGGCGCATCGTCGAAACCGGGACTGCAAGGGACCTCTTCGACGATCCACAGCACCCCTACACGCTCGGGCTGATCGGCTCGCTTCCCTCGCTTGGCCGCCGCGCGGGCCGGCTCGCCACGATCCCCGGTTCTGTCCCTTCGCCCGACCGATTCCCGGCGGGCTGCCGCTTCGCAACGCGATGCCCATTCGCTGACGAGCGGTGCCGGCGCGAAATACCGCCGCTTGCCGAGATCGGCGCCAATGGACACCTCGCCGCCTGCTTCAAGGCTCCGCTCGAGGCCCGCATCGGCGGACTTGCGGCATGAGGGCCGCGGCGCAAAGCGAAATCGTGCTCGATGTTCGCGACATCGTCCGCCATTTCGGCGGTGGATGGCGGTTCCCATTCGGCGACGCCCCCCTTATCCGCGCCGTGGACGGCGTATCGCTCGCCATTCGCCGCGGCGAGACGTTTGCGATCGTCGGCGAATCCGGATGCGGGAAATCGACTTTGGCGCGGCTGATGCTGTGCCTGATCCCGCCGACCAGCGGCAGCGTGACCTTCCAGGGCCGCGAGATCACCAGCGCGGCGCCCGAGGAACTGCGCCGGCTCAGGCGCGACATGCAGATCATCTTCCAGGACCCGTTCGGATCGCTGAACCCGCGCATGAGCATCGGCGCGCTGGTGGGCGAGCCGCTCTCCGTGCATGGGATCGCGACGGGCCGGGAGCGCGAGCGGCGCGTCGCGGAGATGCTTCGCCTCGTCGGCCTGCCGCCGGATCACGCCGGACGCTACCCGCACGAGTTTTCGGGCGGCCAGCGCCAGCGCATCGGCATTGCCCGGGCGCTTGCGACGCGGCCTAGCCTGCTGGTCGGCGACGAGCCTGTCTCGGCTCTTGACGTGTCGATCCGCGCCCAGGTGATCAACCTGCTCGAAGACCTGAAGTCGGAGCTCGGGCTGACGCTGATCCTCGTCGCGCACGATCTTGCGGTGATCCGCCATACCTCCGACCGGATCGCGGTGATGTACCTCGGCGAGATCGTCGAACTGGCCGGCCGCGACAGTCTTTTCGAGACACCGCGCCACCCTTATACGCGATCCTTGATCGACGCGATTCCAGTGCCAATTCCCGGAGCGCGGAACGCCAGGACGCTGCTTCAGGGCGACCCGCCAAGTCCGGTCGCTCCGCCGCCCGGCTGCCGCTTCCACACACGCTGCCCTTACGCCGAAGACATCTGCCGGACGGAGCGGCCCGTGCTCAGGGAGATCGCACCCGCCCATCGGGTTGCCTGCCATCTGGCCGAGGAATTGCCGGCCCATGTGCTGCCGGATGCTCTGGAAACGGTCAGTGCGGTGCGCCAGCAACGCGTCGCGCTGTTTGCCAAAGCGCAGCAGATATCAGCTTCGAACGCCTGAATGGAGGGGGATGGACATGAAGACAGCAAACAATGGACGCGCGAGGATCGCGGCGCTTCTGCTCGCCACGATTTTTGGGTCGGCGCCGGCATTTGCCGCCGATCTGCGCATCGGTCTGCAGGAAGACCCGGATGTGCTCGACCCGCACGAGGCGCGCACTTTCGTCGGCCGCATCGTCTTCAACGCTCTGTGCGACAAGCTCGTCGACAGCAATGAAAAGCTCGAGATCATCCCGCGCATCGCGACGAGCTGGGCATTCTCCGCCGACGGCAAGATTTTGACCATGAAACTTCGCGGCGGCGCGAAATTCCACGACGGTACAGCGCTCGACGCAGCCGCTGTGAAGGCGAATATAGACCGCGCAAGGACGATGCAGACGAGCCGGCGCAGGAGCGAGCTGGCGTCGGTCGCGAGCGTCGAGGCGCCCGACGCGGCGACCGTCGTCTTCAATTTGACGGCGCCCGATGCGCCGCTGCTGGCCCAACTCTCGGACCGCGCCGGAATGCTCCTGTCGCCCAAGAGCTTCGACAGTCCGGTCGGGCCGAACCCGGTCTGCTCGGGCCCCTACAAATTCGTCGAACGCGTGCAAAATGACCGCATCGTCCTCGCCCGCTTCAAGGACCATTGGGAAGCGGACAAATACACTTTCGACAATGTGACGTTCCGGGTCATCACGGATACGACCGTGCGGCTTGCCAATCTGAGGTCCGGCCAGCTCGACATGATCGAGCGCCTCGCCCCGAGTGACGTCAAGTCGGCAAAGTCGGACGCCAATCTGAAGGTGGTCAGCATCGCCGGTCTCGGCTATCAGGGCATCACCATCAATGTCGCCAATGGCGAGCGGGCCAAGACGCCGCTTGCCCTGGACAAGCGCGTGCGCCAGGCGCTGTCGCTCGCCATCGACAGGGACGCCATCAACCAGGTCGTTCACGAGGGTCTGATGACGCCGTCCGGGCAGCCCTTTCCGCCCGCGAGCCCCTATCATGACAAGTCGTTCCCCACGCCGAAGCGCGATATCGCCAAGGCCAAGGAGCTGCTGAAGGCCGCCGGCGCCGAGACGGTCAGCTTCGAGATGCAGGTTGCCAACTCGACCATCGAGCAGCAGCTCGGCCAGGTCGTCCAGGCAATGGCCAGTGAGGCGGGCATCGACATCAAGATCAAATCGACCGAATTTGCCGCAATGCTGAAGGCGCAAGGGTCGGGTGACTTCCAGTCGACCCTGCTGCAATGGTCGGGCCGCGTCGATCCCGATGGCAATATCCACCAGTTCGTCACGACGGGCGGCGGACTCAACGACCCGAAATACTCCAATGCCGAGGTCGATAAGGCGCTCAACACGGCGCGCGGGATCTACGATGTCGCCGAACGGCAGAAGCTTTATGTGGCAGCCGAGAAGATCTTGAGGGAGGACCTGCCCATCATCTACCTCTTCCATCAGTCGTGGATCTGGGCGATCAGCACCAAGGTCTCGGGCTTCGCGCCCAATCCGGACGGCATGATCCGCCTCGCCGGCATGAAACTCAACTGATCGCGGGCCGGGCCAATTCCCCTCATGCGGGGATCGGCTCCTTGCCCAATCCGTTTGCTTCACTGAAGGCTTTGCCACGATGTGGTCGCTGATCGTCAACCGGATTCTGCTGGCCATTCCGACGCTGCTGCTGGTGACGGTCTTCGTCTTCGTGCTCCAGCGTCTCCTGCCGGGTGATCCATTGCTCGTCATGTCGGGCGAGGAGCGCGACCCCGTGCTGCTCGAGGAATTGCGCAAGCTCTACGGCTTCGACCAGCCGCTGCCGGTGCAGTTTCTCATCTGGCTGCGCGAGGTGGCCGGCGGCAATTTCGGCGTATCGCTGCGGACAGGCGTGCCGGTGCTGACGCTGGTCGGCCAGACGCTGCCGGTCACCATTCAGCTCGCCACGGCCGCAATTCTGATCGCGATGCTGATCGGCATCCCGATGGGAATTCTGTCGGCGGCGCGCAAAGGGAGCTGGCTCGATTATCTCGCCAGCGCCATATCGCTTTCCGGCCTTTCGATCCCGAATTTCTGGCTCGGCATCGTCCTGATCCTCGTCGTCGCCGTGAAACTCAGATGGCTGCCGGCCTCCGGCTTCGTCTCGGTTTTCGACGATCCGGTCAGGGCCTTCCAGACGACGATCCTGCCGGCGTTCGTGCTCGGCTGGAATCTGGCCGCAACGCTGATGCGCCACACGCGTTCGGCCATGCTCGAGGTGCTGAGTCTCGACTACATCCGCACGGCGCGCGCCAAGGGCCTGCTCTCCCGCACGGTGGTCCTGAAGCACGCCTTTCGCAACGCGCTGGTTCCGATCGTAACCTTGTCGACGCTGCTGTTTGGCCAGTTGCTCGCCGGCGCGGTGCTGACCGAGCAGGTCTTCACCATTCCGGGCTTCGGCAAGCTGATCGTCGATGCCGTCTTCAACCGTGATTACGGGGTGGTCCAGGGCGTGGTGCTGTGCACCGGGGCCGCCTTCATCGCGATGAACCTTGCCGCAGACGTTCTTTATATCGCCATCAACCCACGGATGCGGAGCTGATGGCCGTCACCGACCCGACATTGGCAGTCCTGGGCCCCGAGACGATCGCGGTGAGCAGGAATCGGGCCTTCGCAAAGTTCCTGAGGAATCCTCGGGCGGTCGCGGGCGCCGCGATTGCCGGCCTGTTCGTGTCTGTCGCGATCCTCGCCCCGCTGATCGCACCCTATAATCCCAGCCAGACCAACTTCCTCGCGCTCCGTCAGGCGCCATCCGCCTTGTACTGGCTCGGCACCGACGAAATCGGTCGCGACATCCTCTCGCGCGTCATCTATGGCGGCATCGCCTCGCTATATGCCGGCGTCGTCTCGGTGGTGATCGCGCTTGCCATCGGCATACCGGTCGGGCTCGCGGCAGGCTGGTTCGGCGGCTGGATAGACGCGATCATCAGCCGGGCGACCGACGCGCTGCTCGCTGTGCCGTTCCTGATCCTTGCCATCGCGCTTGCCGCCGCGCTCGGGCCGTCGCTGACCAATGCCATGATCGCCATCGGCCTGTCGCAGGTGCCGATCTTCATCCGGCTGACGCGCGGACAGGTGCTTGCGGTCAAGGCGGAGGACTTCGTCGAGGGCGCACGAGCGATCGGCGTCCCGAACATGCAGATCCTCGGCCGCCACATCCTGCCGAACATCACTGCGCCGTTGCTGGTCCAGGCGACCTTGACCACGGCGACGTCGATTATCGCGGAGGCGAGCCTTTCATTCCTTGGCCTCGGTCAGCAGCCGCCGGCGCCGTCATGGGGCTCGATGCTCAATACGGCGAAGAATTTCCTCGATCAGGCGCCCTGGATGTCGTTGTCGCCCGGCGTCGCGATCTTTCTCGTGGTGCTCGGCTTCAACCTGCTGGGCGACGGGCTGCGCGATGCGCTGGACCCGCGCGAGGAATGATACGAGGGGCCGGACCGCCCAGCTTGAACCAACGTAACAGAACGGAGCCAATGACCATGACTTTCACCACGCGGCCCGAGATCGTTGGAACCTTCGGCGTCGCCACGTCGACGCACTGGATCGCCTCGGCTGTCGGCATGAGCGTGCTCGAGAAGGGCGGGAATGCCGCCGATGCGGCTGTCGCGATGGGTTTTGTGCTGAATGTGGTCGAGCCGCATCTGAATGGACCGCTCGGCGACCTGCCGGTGCTGGTCCGCCCTGCGGGAGCGGCAACGCCGACGGTGATTTGCGGCCAGGGCGTCGCGCCGGCCAAGGCCACCATCGCGCATTACCGTGCCGAGGGGTTGACCGAGGTGCCGGGCTCCGGCCTGCTTGCCACGGTGGTGCCGGGCGCGTTTGACGGCTGGATGCTGCTGCTGCGCGACTACGGCACCATGACGCTGCGCGCGGTGCTGGAGCCCGCCATCCATTATGCCGAGGCCGGACATCCGATGCTGCCCCGCGCCGCCGCGGCCATTGCCGACCTCGCCGGCTTCTTCCGCGCCGAGTGGCCGACTTCGGCCGAAACCTGGCTGCCCCGCGGCGCCCCGCCCGTGCCGGGCGCCTTGTTCCGCAATTCCGACCTCGCCGCGACGTGGCAGCGATTGCTCGGGGAGGCAGAGGCCAAAGCCGGCCGTGAAGCCCAGATCGAGGCTGCCCGCGACGCGTTCTATCGCGGCTTCATCGCCGACACGATCGGGCGCTGGCTCGAGAGTGCCGAAGTCATGGACGCCGCCGGCGGGCGGCGCAAGGGCGTGCTGACGGCGGACGATCTCGCCAACTGGTCCGCGACCACCGAGACGCCGCTGTCGGTCGACTATCTGGGCTGGACCGTCTGGAAGACCGGCGTTTGGGGGCAGGGACCGTTCCTCCTTCAAGCGCTGCGCATTCTGGAGGGAACGGAGATCGGTGAACTCGACCCGAACGGGCCGGAGTTCGTCCATCTGGTCACCGAAACTCTGAAGCTCGCCATGGCCGACCGCGAGGCCTATTACGGCGACCCGGCCCACACCGCGATCCCGGTCGACACGCTGCTTTCTCGCAGTTACGCCGCCGAACGCCGCGCGCTGCTCTCCGATCACGCCTCCCGCGAGCAGCGGCCGGGCCGCATCCCCGGTTACGAGAGATGGGTCGAGGCCGCCCTTGCTCGCGCCGCGCGAACGCCCGAGGCCGGTGCGGGGGCTGGGGCAGGGGAGCCGACCATGGCGCATCTCTCCTCGCGGCGCGGCGACACGGTGCATCTCGACGTCATCGACCGCTGGGGGAATATGGTGGCGGCGACGCCTTCGGGCGGCTGGCTCCAGTCTTCGCCGGTGGTGCCGGGGCTCGGCATGCCGCTGAACTCGCGCGGCGCAGATGTTCTGGCTGGAGGAGGGGCTGGCCTCCTCCCTCGCGCCTGGCCGGCGGCCGCGCACGACTCTTTCGCCCTCGATGGCCGCGCATGAGGGCGGCGCCGCGCTCGCCTTCGGCACGCCCGGCGGCGACCAGCAGGACCAGTGGCAGCTGATCATGTTCCTGCGGCTTGTCCATCATCAGATGAACCTGCAGGAGGCGATCGACGCACCGCTATTCCACACCAGCCACGCGCAGGGCTCGTTCTACCCGCGCATCGCCCGGCCCGGCCACTTGATGGCTGAGCCTGCATTCGGCGCGGCGACGCTCGCGGCTTTACGGAAGAAGGGCCACGCGCTCGAAGTTTCGGAGCCTTGGGCGCTCGGCCGGCTGACGGCCGCCCGGCGGGACGCGGACGGGCTGCTTCGCGCCGGAGCCACGCCGCGGCTGATGCAGGCTTATGCAATCGGCCGATAGCGTTCATGGGATACCCGTGAGAGCCTCGGCTCTCCGGTTCCGGCAGGATTACGGGTTTCTCCGGCAAATCTTCAGCCATCCTCCAGGACTCTGATCGTGATCGGTTTCATCATGGCCGGCTTCGGGCGACCTCGCGGTCATGCACGCCGACGGCTGCGTCAAGATCAAAGACCGCTCCGATGACATTATTATCACAATTATAACAGGCGGGCGAACATCTGCTCTTTCGAGATAGAGGATGTGGTATATATAGGCATTCAGCGATGTTAGCTGCTGCGTTCAATAAGTGCATAGCCTGCTTACGATCCCATGGAGCAAGCCTGTGCCCGCTTGTGTCATCCTCAGATGCGAGGGTCTGAACAATGAATTTCGCGGATTCGCTGCCGAGCGGCACGCGAATCCGAGGGCCGGAATGTGCCCCACGCGCTTACCGGCTCAAACGGCGAGCGCAAGAATGGTTTGCTCGGTCTGGGCAAAAAATTCATGACTTGGACCGCAGCCCCCACGACGCCTCCTGCCGGATCCCAGCTCAACACGCTGCCGAAGCTGCTGCTCCGTAACGCCGGTCAATACGCCGGCCGTCCGGCGATGCGGCACAAGAATTTCGGCATCTGGCATAGTTGGACGTGGGGCCAGCTATGCGATGAGGTTCGCGCCTTCGCGATCGGCCTGAGCAAGCTCGGGCTCGAGCGCGGCGATGCGGTGGCAATCATCGGCGACAATCGCCCGCGCCTCTATGCGACGTTTGCCGCCGTGCAGAGCATCGGTGGCATTGCCGTTCCGGTCTATCAGGAACTCGGTTGCCGACGAGATGGCCTACGTGATCGATCACGCGGAACTGAAATTCGCCGTGGTGCAGAACCAGGAGCAGGTCGACAAGCTCATCTCGATCGCCGACCGGCTGCCTAAGCTGCGCGTCATCATTTATGAGGAAGAGCGCGGCCTTGCCGCCTACGATCGAGCCAACCTGCATTCGTTCGCGCATGTGCAGCAGCTCGGGCGGGAGGACATGCGCCTGAACGCGGGCGCCGGCGGCTGGTGGCTCGATGAGATCGCCAAAGGCGAGGGCTCTGATGTCAGCGTGATGCTCTACACGTCGGGCACGACAGGCAGACCCAAGGGCGTGATGCTGACGCACGACAACATCGTCCTCTCCGCGCAGAACGCCAACGCGGTCGACAACTTCACCCCCAATGACACGATGCTGGCCTACCTGCCGATGGCCTGGGTCGGCGACCACGTCTTCTCCTACGGCCAATCCATGGCGGGCGCAATTTGCGTGGCCTGCCCGGAGCGCCCCGAGACCATTGTCGAGGACCGGCGCGAGATCGGCCCGACCTCATTCTTTGCACCGCCGCGCGTGTTCGAGGGCCTGCTCACCCAGATCATGGTGCGCATGGAGGATGCGGGCCGGCTCAAGAAGCGCATGTTCCACTCTTTCCTGGACGTGGCGCGCCGCTGCGGAGAGCGGATCCTCGACGGTCAGCCGGTCGGCGCCAAGGATCGCCTGCTTTATCGGCTCGGCGATTTGCTGGTCTACGGGCCGCTGAGAAACCGCATGGGCTTCTCCAATCTCCGCGTCGCATACACCGCCGGCGAGGCGATCGGGCCGGAGCTGTTCCGCTTCTATCGCTCGCTGGGCATCAACCTGAAGCAGCTCTATGGGCAGACGGAAGCCAGCGTCTACATCACAATGCAGCCGGACGGCGAGGTTTATCCCGACACCGTAGGCAAGCCCGCGCCAGGTGTTGAGATCAGCATCGCCGACACGGGCGAGGTGCTCTATCGAAGCCCCGGCGTGTTCCTCAAATATTACAAGAACGACGAAGCCACGAACGCCACCAAGCTGCCGGGGGGCTGGGTGCGTACGGGCGATGCCGGCTTCTTCGACCAGCGCGGACATCTCAAGATCATCGATCGCGTCAAAGACGTGGGACGCCTCAACAACGGTGCGCTATTCGCGCCGAAATATCTCGAGAACCGCATCAGATTCTACCCCGAGGTCCGAGAGGCCGTGGCCTTCGGCCAGGGGCATGACTACGTGACGATGTTCATCAACATCGATTCGATATCCGTCGGCAGCTGGGCCGAGCGCAACAACATGGCCTATGCCAGCTATCAGGATCTCGCGGCGCATCCCCAGGTGTACGACATCGTCGCCAAACGCCTCGACGAGTTGAACCGTGCCTTGGCCGAGGAACCGCAGATGGCGGCCTCGCAGGTGAAGCGCTTCCTGATCCTGCACAAGGAGCTCGACGCCGACGACGGCGAGATGACGCGCACGCAGAAGGTCCGCCGTTCCGCGATTTCCGAGCGCTATGGCGCCGCTCATTACGGCGCTCTATAACGGCTCGGCGCAATGCCACATCGCGACTGAGGTCACATTCGAAGACGGCCGCCGGGGCGCGATCGAAGGCAATCTGCGCATCGTCGACGTTCGAACCTATCCGCCTCGCTCAGCCGGCGATTCCGTCAGGGAGGCCGCCGAATGAAGGCCGACATGAAGGTGAGGCCAATCATTGCCGCGGAGGACACCAACGCGAACGGCGTCCTTCTGTCCGTGCAGAACGTGTCGCTGTCCTTCGGCGGCGTAAAGGCAATTCGCGACGTGTCGTTCGACATACGCAGAGGCGAGATCCGCGCCGTGATCGGCCCCAACGGCGCCGGCAAGACGTCGATGCTCAACGTCATCAACGGCTTTTACCGCCCGCAGGAAGGCGTGATCACCTTCAAGGGCCGCCAGCGGCGAGCCATGCGGCCCTACATCGCCGCCAGCCAGGGAATCGCGCGCACCTTCCAGAACGTGGCGTTGTTCAAAGGCATGTCGACGCTCGACAACATCATGACCGGGCGGACGCTCAAGATGCGCTGCGGGTTGCTCTCCCACATGGTCCACTTCGGCCCGGCCAAGCGCGAGGAGATCCGTCATCGCGAGGCGGCCGAGCACATCATCGATTTCCTGGAGATCGCGCACATCCGCAAAGTGCCGGTCGGCAAGCTGCCCTACGGTCTGCAGAAGCGCGTCGAACTCGGGCGCGCGCTGGCCATGGAGCCGGAGTTGCTGCTGCTCGACGAGCCAATGGCCGGCATGAACCTCGAGGAGAAGCAGGACATGTCCCGCTTCATTCTCACCGTGAAGCGCACCTTCAACACCACGATCGCGCTGATCGAGCACGACATGGGCGTCGTCATGGACCTGTCGGACCGTATCGTGGTGCTCGACTACGGCAGAAAGATCGCAGACGGGACGCCTGCCGAGGTGCAGGGCAATCAAGCCGTGATCGATGCCTATCTGGGCGTCACGCACTGAGGAGCAAGGCGTGGTCTTTTTCGGTCAGTTCATGGAGGTGTTTATCGGCGGCCTGCTGGCGGGGGTGCTCTATTCGCTCGTCGCCATCGGCTTCGTGCTGATCTTCAAAGCGTCCGGTGTTTTCAATTTCGCGCAAGGGGCCATGGTCCTGCTGGCCGGGCTCGCCCTCGTGCGCTCGCTCGATTTCATGGTGGCGAGAGGCGTTCCGGTATGGGGCGCGATTCTGCTGGGCCTGGCTTTCGCCGCCCTGGTCATGGCGATCACGGCCTGGGTGATCGAACGCTTTGTGCTGGGCCCCCTGGTCAATCAGGACGGATTGACGCTCTTCATGTCGACCATCGGCGCGACGTTCATCATAGAGGGCGCCGCACAGATGATTTTCGGGTCGGACGTCTACCCGCTGCGCTTGTTCCCGACGGATGCCTGGTTCCTGTTCGAAAGCCTCTTTCCGGGCGGCATCCTGGTCAACAAGCTCGATGTCTGGGGTGGCCTGATTGCCGCTTTGCTGGTGGCGGGGCTCGCCATCTTCTTCCAGAAGACCAGCACCGGCCGCGCGTTGCGCGCCGTCGCCGACGATCACGCGGCCGCACAGTCCGTCGGCATCCCGATCGGCTGGATCTGGTTCGTCGTCTGGCTGATAGCAGGTTTGGTCGCGCTGGCAGCGGCGACGGTATGGGGCACCAAGCTCGGGGTGCAGTTCTCCATCACCTTCCTTGCGCTCAAGGCGCTCCCCGTTCTGATCATCGGCGGCCTCACCTCGATCCCGGGCGCTATCGTCGGAGGGCTGATCGTGGGTGCGGGTGAGAAGATCGCCGAGGTCTATCTTGGACCCCATATGGGCGGCGGCATCGAATATTGGTTCGCCTACGTGCTGGCGCTGGTGGTGCTGCTGGTACGGCCGCAGGGGCTATACGGCGAACGCATCATCGAGCGGATCTGAGGAGACAACGGGTGCTCTATCGCGAAGCCGGCCAGTTCAAAACCTCTTATTCCGCTGATATGGCGATCTTCCCGATCCGCCAGGATCGCATGGCGCTCTATCTTGTGCTGGGTTTCGCGTTTGTCGGCGTGCCGCTGCTCGCGACTTTTCATATATGGCCGTTCGGCAGCGACTATATCCTGCGCGCCATCCTTCTCCCTTTTCTCATCCTTGCGCTTGCCACGATCGGGGTGAACGTTCTTGTCGGCTATTGCGGGCAGATCTCGCTCGGCAGCGGCGCGTTCATGGCAACCGGCGCTTACAGCGCCTACAAGTTCGCCACGGGAGTCCACATTCCGCTCACCTGGCTGGGCACCGAGATTGCCATTGCGCCGCTGCCGGTGCTGGCCTCGATCCTCCTCGGCGGCCTGATGGCTTCACTGGTCGGCATCCTGTTCGGTATCCCCAGCCTGAGGATCAAGGGCCTTTATCTTGCGGTGGCGACATTGGCGGCCCAGTTCTTTTTCGACTGGCTCTACATTCGCGTAAAGTGGTTCACGAACTACGCGCCTTCCGGATCGGTATCGGCGCCCGAACTCAACGTCCTCGGCCTGACCATCCACACCTCGATCGAGCGCTATCTCCTGTGTCTCGCCTTCGTAACGGTCTTCGCCTTCATGGTGAAGAATCTGGTGCGCGGGAATTTGGGGCGGCAGTGGATGGCGATCCGCGATATGGACATCGCCGCCGAGCTCATGGGCATCCGCCCCTTCTACGCCAAGCTGACGGCCTTCGCCGTATCGTCCTTCATTGTCGGTGTCGCCGGAGCGCTCTGGGCATTCGTTTATCTGGGCGCCTGGGAACCGCTCGCCTTCAACATCGACCGGTCGTTCCAGCTCTTGTTCATGGTCATCATCGGCGGTCTGGGATCGATCCTCGGATCGTTCCTGGGTGCCGCGTTCATCCTGATATTGCCGATCATGCTCAACCAGATCCCGGCCCAGCTCGGCATGCCGCTTTCGACCGAGACGATCACGCATCTCGAACTCATCATCTTCGGCTCGTTGATTTGCATTCTTCTCATCAAGGAACCGCATGGGTTCGCCAGGCTGTGGTCGCTCGGCAAGGAGAAGTTGAGACTCTGGCCCTACCCCTATTGAAGGGCTGACGCCAGATCGGGTGCCGGCGCGCAATGTGGAGCGGCGCGCCGCATCAACGAACAACAAAAAGGCTCGCAGTAGAAAGCCCCGGCGACCGTGCCGGAGGCAAAGGAGGAAGAACATATGATCCGCAAGATACTGGCCCTGGCAGCCGTCGGCGTGACGGCGATCGCGGAGCCTGCGTTTGCCCAGAATGAGCAGTTTATCCCGATCTTGTCCTATCGGACGGGCGCCTATGCCGTGAACGGCGCGCCATACGCCAATGGCGTGATCGACTATTACAATATGGTCAATGAGCGCGACGGCGGCGTCAACGGCGTCAAGCTGACCTACGAGGAATGCGAGACCGCCTACGCCACCGACAAGGGCGTCGAATGCTACGAGCGGCTCAAGGGCAAGGGCCCCACTGGCGCCTCCTACGTGAACCCGCTGTCGACCGGCATCACCTTTGCCCTGACGGAAAAGACCATCACGGACAAGATTCCGATCATCACCATGGGGTATGGCCGCGCCAACTCCAAGAACGGCGCCGTGTTCAGCTGGAACTTCCCGCTGCTGGGCACCTACTGGTCCGCGGCGGACATCGCCATCCAGCATATCGCCAAGGAAATGGGCGGCATCGGCAAATCTCAAGGGCAAGAAGATCACCCTGGTGTACCACGACAGCCCCTATGGCAAGGAGCCGATCCCCGCGCTGCAGGTGCTGGCCGAGAAGCACGGCTTCGAATTCACGCCGGTTCCCGTTACGCATCCGGGCGTCGAGCAGAAGTCGCAATGGCTGGCCATCCGGCAGAACCGGCCCGACTACGTGCTGCTCTGGGGCTGGGGCGTGATGAACGGCACCGCCATCAAGGAAGCGGCGGCCGTCGCCTATCCGCGCGACAAGATGCTCGGCGTGTGGTGGTCGGGTGCGGAGCCTGACGTGACGCCGGCGGGCGCTGACAGCGTCGGCTACAAGGCACTCATGCTTCAGCACGGTGCGCAAAAAACGCCCGTCCACGCGGATGTCGAGAAGCACGTTTATGCCAAGGGCAAGGGCATGACTGAAAAGGAGAAGGTTGGTGAGGTGCTCTACAATCGTGGCCTGATCAATGCCATGCTCGGCGTCGAGGCAATTCGCACCGCACAGGGCAAATTCGGCAAGAAGCCGTTGACCGGTGAAGAGGTGCGCTGGGGGTACGAGAACCTCGATCTCTCTGCAGCGCGCCTCAAGGAACTCGGTTTTGAAGGCATGATGCGGCCCATCAAGATTACCTGTGCCGACCATGAAGGTGCGCGCGACGGCCGTGTGCAGCAGTGGGACGGCAAGGCGTGGAACATCATCTCCGACTGGTACACGGCGAACCAGGAAACGACCGAGCCGCTGGTCAAGGACGTCTCAGCCAAATATGCGGCCGAGAAGAAGATCTCGCCGCGCGATTGCTCGAAGGAGAGCTAGCGCCGGGCGCGTATTGATTGAAGACGTTGGGGGGCGGCGGCGGTCGCCTCCCAATTTGTCGCAACGTTAAAGACGTCAACCCGGAGCAATCTTCGTGTCGCCAGCCCTGCCTGCCGCAAAATCCGAAACGGCAACGCCCATACTTGCGGTGAAGAACATCGAGGTGATCTACGATCACGTCATACTGGTGCTCAAGGGTGTATCGCTCGAGGTCTCGGAGGGTGGCATCGTCGCCATCCTGGGCGCCAACGGCGCCGGCAAGTCGACCACATTGAAAGCGATTTCCAACCTCATAAAATCCGAGCGTGGCGGCGTCACCAAAGGCGCGATCGAGTTCAAGGGCGAGCGCGTCGACGGCCTGACCCCGAGCGATCTCGTGCGCCGCGGCTGCATCCAGGTGATGGAGGGCCGCCGCTGCTTCGGCCATCTTACCGTCGAGGAGAATCTGCTAACCGGCGCCTACACGCGCTCGGCCGGTGCCGCCGCCGTCAAAGACGACCTCGAGATTGTGTATGGGTATTTTCCGCGCCTCAAAGAGCGCCGCTCGTCGCTGGCAGGCTACATCTCGGGCGGCGAGCAGCAGATGACGGCGATCGGCCGCGCGCTCATGTCGGCGCCCAAGATGGTGCTGCTGGATGAGCCGTCGATGGGTCTGGCGCCGCAGCTGGTGGAGGAAATATTCGATATTGTGAAGCGGTTGAACGCGGAGCAGGGGCTGTCGGTGCTGCTCGCCGAGCAGAACACCAACATGGCTCTGAAATATGCAACCTATGGCTATGTCCTCGAGAATGGGCGCGTCGTCATGGACGGCGAGGCCAAGTCGCTGCGCGAGAATGAGGACGTGCGCGAGTTCTATCTCGGCATCGGTGCCGGCGACCGCAGGAGCTTTCTCGACGTGAAGTCCTATAAGCGGCGCAAGCGCTGGCTGGCGTAAGCGAGATCTGCCTGCGCCGCGCTCTCTGACACCGCACATGGGAATCGGCACGGTGCTGAGCACCGTACCGACCCTATGCAGTTGCAGGATTAAATACCGAGGCCGGCTTTGGCACACTGTTCGTCCTGGTCGCCGGTGACTCCGCTCACCCCGATTGCGCCGGTGACCTTGCCGTCAACCATAATCGGCAATCCGCCGGGCGAGGCGAAGACGCCGGGCAGGGTGGCCGTCGCCGGGCTGCCCTTATTGATCCCCTCCATGAAAACGCGAGTGGGGCGCCGATAGGTCGCCGCGGCCCTGGCCTTGCCAATGGCGATGTCCATGCTGGCGGTCTGCGTGTCGTCCATGCGCTCGAAATACACCAGGAACCCGTGTGTATCGACCACGGCGACGGCGACGTTCCAGTCGTTCTTCCGGCATTCGGCGATGGCGCCGGCCGCGAGGTCCTTCGCGGCCGCGGTGTTGATCGCCGGACCGTAGCCGGGGCGCTTGTCCTGGGCCGACGCATCGGCGGCCAAAGCGACGAGCGCCGCGGCAAACAGAACTCTTTTCATCTCTATTTCCTCCCTTAGGATGATGAGTGAACAAACAACTACATCATGACCATAGCCTCGGTTTCAGGCAAGTTTGCTGGGGGAGGAGTTCGAGGATCAGCGCCCGCGTACGGCGTATTTTGGATCAACATCTCGCGACCTCCCAGTCGCGAGGCAATCACCGTCGGTAAGGCTTGGCGCTGTCAGTGAAGTATCCCCGATCAGCTCATGCATTCAAAAGCGCCTGCATGAACCGGCCGCTTGGAAAATTCCTGCCGGGGCAACTCGTCATTTCGCCGGGCGTCTTACCATGCAAAGTCACGTGCTCGGGAGGAATGCGAAATCGCTGCATCAAGCTTCGGGTCAGCGCAATCGCAGCTTGAAATTGCGAGTCCGGCACCTGCGCCGTTTCAAAGTCTCCGATGAGGCAGATCCCGATGCCGCGAAAATTGCGGTCCAGATTGCGGCCTGATACATGGGCGCCCCATATTCGAAGGCGCCAGCGTCCGGTTTCCACGACTTCTCCAGGCCGGAGGCCATTCCCGTTGCCGATCAAAAAGTGATAGGGGATCTCGTCAATCGGGTCATTGGGCTGCCGTTCCTGATGAACGCGCCGCAGCAGCTCGACGTCGCCATAGGCCCCGCCGCTGTGATGGATTGTGATATAGCGCCACCTCTTCGGCCAATAAAGCGCCGACACGATGAGCAGTCCGACCGATCCCAGGAGCGCGAGTACGCCGCGACAATTCATTCCTGCCTCCAACCTCCACGGGCGTGGCCCGACACAGCCCCTTAAGTGAAGGTCTGAAGGTTGACGTCTTGAAGCTTAGAGCCCGCAAGCAAAGCCTCAAGCACCTGCTTCTTGAGAAGGAGGCACTGCGAACGAGCAAGTTTGACGATGCCGGAAACCTCGCTCACCTCACAGGCATGAACCAGTTCCTTTTGCTGACCGATGATCAACTGAGTGAAGTCGCGCGATTGGAATCCGAGATGGAGAACTCTCTCGGACTGGTCGAGTATCTGACCCAGCAGATGCGCCAGCCGTAAATTTCCCGAGAGCTCTGCGAGGGCAAGGCGAAAGGCGCGATCAGCCGCGAGGAATGCAACGTGGCTGCGGAGCGTCTCCGGCTTCAGGACTTTTTTCGCGGCTTGCTTGACATCTTCTAAACCCCGCTCCGTCATGCTCGATGCAGCCACCCTGAACACTTCAGGCTCTATCAGGCTGCGGACATCGAAGATCTCATTGGCGTCCCGCAGGGTGAGTGGCGCGATGACGTAGCCACGCCGCGGCTCGCTCTTGACGAGCCCTTCCTGCATCAAGCGGGTCAGTGCGGCGCGTATGGTTGCCTTTTTAATCAGGTATCGATCGCCGATCTGCTTCTCTGTCAGAGCTTCACCGGGGCGCAGGACGCAGGCGACGATGTCGCTCTTCACCTGCTCGTATGCCTGTTCGCTACGGAGTACGTCGGCGGTCGATGGCGGCGCCTCCCTGCCAGCGTTAGGAGCTGATTTCGACGATGTGGCTGTGACTTTCGGACGAGTCATATTCGCTCCGTTTGGGCTAACCCGTTGACGCCGGCATCAGCACGCGCTTATGGTTGAGCATCTCAGATTAAGTATCTGATCATCTCACAAAGGACACTGGCAATGCCGCTTTCCGCCAGCTCAACCCTCCACGCGGCGACCGATGAGATCGTCAACGCCGCCACGCGTCCCGATCCCCTGGAACGAATAACAACGGTGTTGCGCGATATTACCAACCATTTTCACTCATTAGGAGTGCTCGTTCATGAAGAGGACGACGACGAGGTGCTGCTACACGCAAGCCAGAACCTGACGATCTATCACATCACGCTATCGCCCGGCCTGCAGTACCCACCTCACAACCACCTGATGGATGCGTTGATCGGCATCTACAAGGGTGGCGAGACAAACTTCGTTTATCCGGTCGCTGACGGCAAGCTCGGTGTTCCTGAAAGGCGCAACTCCATCGCGCCTGCCGTGGTGCACTTACCCCCGCATACGGTGCATTCCGTCGCGAATACCGGCAGCGCACGATCGGGCGCGCTCCATGTGTATCTCGGCGATCTCCTAGGGACGCATCGACACCTGTGGAGTCCCGAAAGCAATCAAGCCGAACCATTCGACAACGATCGCTATCTGGCCGGTGCCCAGCCCATCGAGCAGTCTGTTTCCAAGCAAGAGAAATAGTGAACGTCGCCGGCGCAGAATTTCACCACTCGGCGTCACGGCCGCTCACATCGCCTCCGGGCGCGCAAAAGCCAGCATGTGGCCTGAGGGCGGAACGCGGTGATCTCGGTGGAATCCCGTCACATTTGTCACTCTCACCATTCGATGCCCAGGCGCTAAGCCTATCTCACGACGACCAATCAGAGGATAGAAGACATGAGCGAGGCCTATACCGGCGGATGTAGCTGTGGCGCGATCCGTTATGAAATTTCCGACGAACCGATGGTGATGAATGACTGCCAGTGCCGCGACTGTCAGCGGAGGAGCGGCACGGGGCATGGGTCCTACCTGACCTTTGCGAGTCGCGCCGCCGTGAAGCTCAAGGGCGAAGCGACGCATTGGGACATCGCTGGCGACAGCGGGAACGTGAAGACGCACGCCTTCTGCCCAACCTGCGGATCGCCGGTCTATCTGACGTTTGCGGCGATGCCGGATCTTTTCACCGTGCACGCTGCGAGCCTGGACGATCCAAGCCGATACAAGCCGCAACTCGTGACGTACAGCGTGCGTGGCTACGCTTGGGACCATATCGACCCAGCTCTGCCGACATTCGACAGAATGCCACCGGCGTGAGGGGATAATCATGAGGCTGGTTAGGCTGAGAGCCCCGGGTGGCTTGGAAAATCTCAAACTGGTCGAGGAAGATCATCCCAAACCAAGGCCGGGCGAATTGCTGGTCAGGGTCCGGGCCTGCTCGTTGAATTTCCTCGACGATATGTTGGTGCTGGGGAAAAAACCGTGCGCTGACGGCCGCATTCCACTGTCCGATGGCGCCGGAGAGGTGATTGCGGTCGGGGACGATGTCGATGAATTCAAGGCCGGCGATAGCGTCGTCAGCACGTTTTATCCCTACTGGCTGGGAGGCGAAATGACGCCCGCTACCAAGCGGGATGTGCCGGGAGAGAGCATTGACGGCTATGCGCGCGAATATGTGTGCATGCCGGCGCACGCCTTCACCAAGGCGCCGGCAGGCTACACGCATGTCGAGGCGGCGACGCTCACCTGCGCGGGAGTGACCGCCTGGAGAGGCTTGGTGGTACGCGGCCAGGTGAAGCCCGGTGACACAGTGCTGATCCTTGGCACGGGCGGCGTATCGCTGTTCGCGCTGCAATTCGCGAAAGCGGCGGGCGCCCGTGTCATCGCGACGTCGTCCTCCGAGGAGAAGCTGGAAAAGCTGAAGCGCTCTCGGGGCCGACGCCGTCATCAATTACAAGGCCGTGCCGGACTGGGGGCAGAAGGCAAAGGATTTGACGGACGGCCGCGGCGTCGATCATGTGATCGAGGTCGGCGGGCCCGGCACGTTGGCGCAGTCGATAACAGCCTGCAGGACGGGCGGGCATATTGCCCTGATCGGCGTCTTGACTGGTTTTGCGGGAGAAGTGGCGATCCCGGCGCTGTTTTCGAATCAGATTCGTATCAGCGGGATCTCCATCGGCAGCAGAGCAGATCAGGAGGACATGATCCGGGCGATAAACGCCAATCGTCTGAAGCCCGTGATCGACCGCATTTTTCCGCTGCAGGACATCGCCGCTGCCTTCAGGCATTACAAATCCCAAAAGCACTTCGGCAAGGTTTGCCTCGAACTTTGAGATTTCCCCTGTCGACTGCTGGATGCGGCAGGCGGTGAGGTCTGGCCTCGCCCGTCCCATCCCCTACACAGTTGCGCCGAAATAATCGTCGCGCTCGTTGCTGGGGAGCAGGGCCAATGTGTCACGCTCCAGGTCCGATATCAGGCGTGCCAGTAACTCGCGCTCCGACCCGCCATAGAAGCCGCAAAGCCGCTTCAGTATCACTTTGGCGCCCGTTGGAATGGATGCGATCTCACCGAATTGCACACGACGCTCCTCGTGAGTGTTTTGCAGTTCCACAGCTATCATCGTTATCTCCCTGATAAGCGCTCAGGATTGTTCTCTTTTTGTTCTAAGTTTTTGAGTCGGTCAAGTCACTTCATGCGCGAAATAGGACTGGTATCTCTCGCGGCCCGCCGCTGAGATCGGGGATCTGGGAATCGGCGGTCAGCTTTGTCACTTTGATCGGGTAATGACGTAGAAGGTGCGCAAGCGCTATCCGGATTGGCGCGGGCATTCTTCTATGCGCAGGCGCGTGCGCTGCTGGTCTCGCATTGGGCCGTCGATTCGGAAGCGACGGTGAAGCTGGTCACCCGGGCCATGCGCGAGATGACCGGGGATACAAGCGTCGGCCGCGCCGAGGCGCTGCGGCGCGCCATGCTGGCGATGATCGACAAGGGCAAGCCGTTGGAGGCGCATCCTGCATTTTGGGCGCCATTCATTGTCGTCGGGGAAGGGGCCAGATGAGTCGCCGTGCGTAGCCCGGACAGTGATTGCTTGCTTGTTGCAGCACCGCTCGGACAAGCATCGAGAGCGAGGGATGCTTGCGAGTGGCTTCAGCGCGGAGCGTCAAAGATTTTTGGTAACGCCAGACGTCTAGCGGAAACGTCCCTTGCGGTGTTTCCGAATTCACGCTGATAGTTCCCGTCCGCTGCCATCCGTGTTTCTCATAGAATCTTGCAGCCCGCGCATTTCCGATCGCGCATGCAAGCCAGGCTATTTCGACCCCGCGCTGAGCCAGTGTAGCCTCCGCATCGGCAATCAATGCGGCTGCAACACCCGTGCCGCGTGACTGCGTCGACACGTAGAGCTGATAGAGCTCGTCGTTCTTTACGATGCAAAGTCCAGTGGGCGCACCGAACGGGCCTGATACTCGTACATCTGATAGAGCCGCCTGGAGCCGTTCGGCAAAGCTCTCCAACGTACGCAGGCTGGTGAGTTCCGCCGGCACGATCTGCGCATGGGCATCATGCCAGCCATCATGCCAGACCTTTGACAGATGTTGGATGTCAGCTTCGGTTGCAGCTCTCACATCCATGTTTCGCTACCGTTGCTTTCCGTGAACTCATTCCTAGGGCGCTTCGTGCCGACAAGGTTCATGACGCCTCGCGAACAATGTTGAACTTTTCTCCGGCATCGCGCGACGAATAGTCGAAAACCGCGGCGTTGAGTGTATCTGCGTAGGGTGCGATGCCCGTGATACGAGCAATCTCCGCGGACGAACAAACCGATCGAAAACTGCCCGGAGAAGGATCAGCCATGCGAATTTCCAACATATCTCTGATAACGCTGCTCTGTGCCGGCGTCATGGTTGCGGAGGCCCATGCCGAAACGGATCGGAGCATAGCGCTGATCCTTGATGCTTCGGGCAGCATGAAAGCGGCTCTGACCGACGGCAAGACGCGCATGGAGGCGGCGAAAACGGCCGTGGCCGATTTCGTTACGGGTCTGGCTCCTGACACGCGGCTGGCTTTTCGCGCCTATGGACACCAGTCTCCGACGTCGAAGAAGGACTGCAAGGACACCAGCCTGCTGACGTCGTTCAACACGGCTAACGCAAACAAGGCCGCCATCATCGATCAGGCTCGCGCGCTGCAACCGCAAGGTTATACGCCGATCACCTATTCGCTGACGCTTGCGGCGCAGGACCTGGGCAGCGAGGAAAGCGCGACGCGCACCGTCGTGCTGGTCAGCGACGGCAAGGAGACCTGCAACGCCGACCCATGCGCCGCGGCGAAAGCGCTCGCCGATGCTGACGCCAAGCTCGTCGTGCACACGGTCGGCATCGGCGTCGATACGGTGACGCGCAGCCAGCTGCAATGCATCGCCCGGATGGCGCGCGGCAATTATTATGACGCCAACAGCGCCTCCGAGCTCACCGGCGCGCTGAGCAAGGCGGCCGTGAAGGGTGCCGAAAAGCCCGTGCAGAAGAAGCAGGTGGTTATCACGACGCCGAAGCCCGGCAAGCTGAGAATGAAAGTTCTCGGCGGTCATCATGACCACGATGTCATGGATGCGGGCAGGGAAAAAGGTCGATGAGTTAAGCGCTGTTCATACCGACGCTGAGCTCACCCCTGGCGTCTATAGCGTGAAGTTCGGGAATGGCGTCTGGACGAGCATCGAGGTCAAAGCCGGCGAAACGACCGAAATCAAACCGGGTTATCTGAATATCGAGCCATTGGGGGCAACCTCAGTGGAAGTACTGGAGCCGGAAACCAGTGAAAAAGTTGACGAGCTCTACTACACCAAGTCGGCGACCACGCTCATTCCGGGCCGGTTCAATCTCAAATTCGGCAACGTCATGTGGCCTGAGGGCGTCGAGGTGAAGCCTGGCGAGACCACCACCCTCAGACCGGGAATGATCGGCGTCAACAGCAATGTCGGTGTTCTCTATTTCGCGGTGAAAGATGCGGAGGGCCAGGAGGTCGGCACAGGCGCCAGCCCCGGGCACGCGCTGACCCTGCCGCCCGGGAAATATGTCCTGGAGATCGATGCCGAGAAGCATATCAAGACGCTCACCGACGAGCAGCGCAAGATGGATGTGGAGCTTAGCGCGGGCGAGCGGTTGGAGATCGCGATCAACTAACTCCCCTGGCAAGCATGAGATAGGCCCAGCCGCTCCGATGAGCCGGCTGGGCTTTGCGTTTCTCATAATCGCAGCTTCATACCAAGTCCCGGTGACATGAACTCATGCCCGCCAGATCGGCACGAACCTCACCTCTCCCATTGGGAGAGGGAGCGACGCGAAGCGCCCGGATTCCGCTATCGGCAATCGAGCGGCCGCCTCCTGCAACCTGTTGCCAGTCCGCAACTGTGCTCCATAATGGTGGAACTCGGTATCGGAGATTTGCATGCCCTCTTCCCGCTTGTTTGCCTTCGCGCTCGCTCTCTGGGCTGGCTTCCTGCTGTTCCCGGACGAGGGGCGAAGTGCCGATGTAGACGTCGCTCTCGTGCTCGCGGTCGACATCTCCAACTCCATGGACCCAGACGAGCAGGCGCTTCAGCGCGACGGCTATGTCGAAGCCTTCCGCTCTCCCCTCGTGCATCAGGCGATCCGGACCGGCATGCTCGGGCGCATAGCCGTCACCTACGTGGAATGGGCGGCCTCCCACAATCAGCAGGTCGTGGTGCCATGGACCGAATTGGAGGGGGCGGAGGACGCCATCAGCTTCGCCGAACAACTCGCCCGTGCTCCGATCCGGAGAGCCCCGCGCACCTCCATTTCCGGTGCGATCGACTTCGGCGTGCGTCTATTGCAGGAAAGGCAGGGGGGTGCCCCGCGCCAGGTGATCGACATCTCCGGTGACGGCGCGAACAATCAGGGCCGCAGGGTCACCGACGCCCGCGATGAGGCCGTTGCCAAAGGGTACATCATCAACGGCCTGCCCCTGCTGCTCAAGCGGCGCACGGGAAGCGCCTATGACGTCGAGAACCTCGATGAGCACTATCGGGATTGTGTGATCGGGGGGCTTGGCTCCTTCGTGATGGCAGTGAAGGACCGCAGTCATTTTGCCGAGGCGATCAGGACCAAGATCATTCGCGAGATCGCCGGCCGGGAACCAGCAGCACGGCTCATCCCGGCGCAGGTTAAAAAGAGCACCAATTGCTCAGCCGTGGAGAACCTGGATTGGGATCGGATGCCGTACTGACGTCTAGGGTTTCCGCCTTAAAGGCGACTCCGGCGCCCGTTCAGCTTATGAGCTGAGCTCACAACGCAGGGTTCGCTCGGATTTGATCGTAATCCCTTGCATGACAATTGCGTTGTCCACCCGCGGGCGACACTCATCGCGCCTTGACACGCTCCCGCTGCGGCGTAGAGATAAAACCATATGGTTAAGTATAGAGACGACGCCATAGACAAGGGGAGCGACTGGCTGAGCCTCCAACAGCGCTTCCTGAGCGGACACTTGGATCCGCCTGCCACGCAAAAGGTGCCGACTCCGCGCGCCTTAAAGCATCGCGGGGAATGATCCGTGCCGGGAACGCGGTCAGAACAGGCCCCGCCACGTGAGCCTTCGGCAGCGCCCATCAAAAGGAGTACCTCATGAGCAAGACGATGAGCCTTCCCAAAGTTGTCACACCCGCGGCATGGCAAGCGGCACATGAAGGGCTGTTGGCCAAGGAGAAAGCGGCTACTCGCGCACGGGACGCCCTCGCCGCGGAGCGACGCCGGCAGCCGATGGTCAGAATCGACAAAAGCTATGTGTTCGAAGGTCCGAACGGCAAGGCCAGCCTTCTCAATCTGTTCGAGGGGCGGCATCAACTCATTCTCTACCACTTCATGTTCGGCCCTGGAGTAGATGGTTGGCCGGACGCCGGTTGCCCCGGCTGCTCAATGTTCGTCGACCAGATTGGACATATCGCCCACTTCCACGCCCGCGACACGTCCTTCGCCCTGGTGTCCATCGCCCCACTTGCCAAAATCGAGGCCTACCGGAAGCGGATGGACTGGACGATCCCCTGGTTCTCCTCCGCCGGCAGCGACTTCAATAAGGACTTCGGTGTGACGACGAAGGATGGCGAAACCTTCGGCCTGAGCGTCTTCCTGCGTGACGGCGAGACCACCTTCCGCAGCTACTTTACAGCCGGGCGCGGCGTTGAGGCGCTGGGAAGCGTCTGGACGTTTCTCGACTTGACGCCACTCGGCCGGCAGGAGGAATGGGAGGATTCACCCAAAGGACGACCCCAGACGGCACCATATACGTGGTGGCGGCGCCACGATGAATACGGCGCTTAGCCGCAAACAACGCAGGCCCAAGAAAGGTGCGGGCGAATGCCGGCTCTATAAAGCCTGAGTCAGATTTCCCCTAGGACCGCCGCTTCGCTTCATTCCCGCAAATCAGGTCGACTGCCGCTTTGCTCAGCCTGTCGAGCGCGCGGCGTGAGTCTCCGGCCCGCGCACGAACGGCCAGCGAGTGCATAACGGCGGACGCCACTGAGGCGAGCCCCGCCGCATCCGCGCCGGAGTCAAGTTCGCCGTCGGCAATCGCCTTTCGGATGCGCTCTTCCAGGATCGCGTTGAATGTGCCGAGGCTCTCACGAAGCACGCGGCGCACCGCTGGCCGATGCACGGCTTCCACCGACGCCGTCCCAATCAGCAAACAGCCGCGGGCGGCATCGTCGGATGCCATGTAGACATCTGTCGACCTGGCGTAGACGTCAGCCAGCTCCGTTCGCAAACGGCGCGCGCCGCTCAATGTCTGGCTCAGCCCCGCTACGCCGGCGTCCCGGTATCGCTCAAGCGTCGCGATGTAGAGCGCTTCCTTGTCGCCGAAAGCTCCAGCGAGGCTTGGCCGGGTCAGTTGCGTCGCTTCGCTCAGGGCGTCGAGGGAGCTGGCAGCAAAGCCGACCGACCAAAAGAGGTCGGCCGCCCGCTGAAGCGTGAGTTCCCGGTCGTATGTGATCGGTCGTCCTCGTCTGGCGTTCGCCATTTTATACGATCCCGCATAAAAATATTGACACGACCATATTATATGCGGTATCGCATAAAAATCGAGCCACAAAATGCCGGCTCGCCGCAGACCAGCTTGGAGACCAAAATGAAGCTCTATCTTCGTCAGGCGACCTGCTCCCTGTCGCCCCATATCATTGCCCGGGAACTCGAACTCGACGTTGAAATCGTTCACGTCGACCGAGGCACGCACAAAACCAGCGACGGCCAGGACTTCCTGGCCATCAACCCAAACGGCTACGTCCCGGCGCTGGTGCTCGATGACGGCGAGATCATCGTCGAGGGACCGGCGATCGTTCAGTATCTCGCTGATCTCAAGCCCGACGGTGGCCTGGCGCCGCAAGACGCGCGTGACCGGCGGCGCATCCAGTCGCTCCTGAACTTCGTGTCGACCGAGATTCACAAACCGATGGGGCAGATGTGCACGCCGGCATATGCGCCGGTGAAGGATGTGCTGCATAAGCAGATCAGCCGCGCGGCTCGACTGGGTCGCGACCCGCTTCGAGGGTGACTATCTCATGGGCGACAGGTTGAGCGTCGCCGACATCTATCTGTTCGTGTGCCTCAACTGGTCGCAATGGGCGGGGGTCGATCTATCCCGGTGGCCCCGGCTCGAAACGTTCATGAGGCGTGTTGGCGCCCGGCCGCGAGTGCTTGAAGCGCTCGAGACCGAAGGCCTCGCGCCACGGGCCAACGGCATCTTCTTCGCGCCGCCCGTAGCGGCATAACCCAGCAGCAATGGAGGCAACCATGACAAGCGGCAGCTTCAGCGACGCCGAAAGCATCCGGACAGAAGCAATCCTGCAGCGGTTCAACGGCGTATTTCTGAGCCATGATCCGGCGGCCCTGCAGGAACTCGTTGCGGATGATTGCATCATCGAGAACACGCAGCCGGCGCCCGATGGCTCGCGCCACGAGGGCAAGGCAGCCTGCATCGCGCTGTGGACACGGATCGCGACGATGCCGGGCGCGCACTTCGAACCCGAGAGCATCATCGCGCGTGGCGACCGGGGTGAGATCAGATGGCGGCTGGTCTGGGGACCGGATCGCTCCAGCTCGGTGCGCGGCGTCAATCTCATGCGCGTGCGCGACGGCCGGATCGTCGAGGCCCAGGGTTACGTGAAGGGCGCGTGACGGCCAGATCGATCAGCGCCGCCGCTCACGCGCTATCGGCGGCGGCGCTGGTCAAGATCGCAGGAAGCGCACTGTCAGATTGCATGCGCAGCGGCTATCAGCAGGCCGCCGATAATCGCGAGGTTGGATTGCCAGACATTTTTGGCCGCTTCGCGCGCAGGCCCCTCCATGTCCCAGAAATTGACCAGCATGATCGAGGCGGCCAAGGTGAAGACCACCAGACCCAGCGCTGCCGGGGCAACGAACACACCGATCACCAACAGCAGACCGGCGATGAACTGAAACGCCGAACCAACAAGGAGCACCAGGCGCGCTGCCGGCACGCCGCGGGCGGTCATGGCTTCGGTTATGGCGGGGATGATGAACAGATGATGCACTCCGCCGAACACGAATAGCCCGCCCAGCAGCAGACGCCCCATGACCAACAGAATCCGGCTAATCTCGACATCCGTCGATCCCGGTTCCGCGCGATAGCATCCCGCATTGAGGAAGGTGTGCCGCCTCAGCGGCCCTCAATGGTTCGAACGCGACGGTTTCATCGAAAAGTGACTGCGTAGGCTGGCGTCGCAGGCCGACTTCACGGTTTTTGGCCTTTGGGGTTCCGCAAGCCGCCTTCAGGCAGCTCTATCACCGGCCCAAATCGCCCAAAATCATCAAGCTCAGGCCAAATTCTGAGTGGAAGGTAAACGCGCCAAAGTACCTATATTGTAGTATAATGCGCCATCCATAAAGTAAATTTAATCAGTTAATGTAACTGATGCGCAACAGTGCTGTGCATCGAAAGACACTAAATGTGGAAATCGCGAAGTTGCACGTTAATTTTTTGAGATAAAATAAATAATTAACAAGCTTCACTGTTTAATTTAATCGGTTAATATCTATAACTACGCTAAAATAAGAGAACAACAACAACAAAATTATCACTCGGAAATTTACACATCGAATACTCGCCGCGCCTATATCCTTGGGGACCGCACTGGTTGCAACTTAAGGAGTTTGTCATGCGTCACCTCGCAAAGCTTGCCAAGACCACTCAAATTTTCTCGACCCTCCGTAATAAGGACGGCAACGCCGCCATCGAGTACGGCATGATCGCCGCCTTGATCGCCGTCATCATTGCCGCAAGTCTGTCGAGCGTCGCCACCAAGCTCGGCGAGGTCTTCACAGCCGTCGTCAACGCGCTGTAACAACGCCAATCCCCCTCAACCAAGCAGAAATTGGAGTTTCGTATGTTCAAGTCTATCAAGAAGTTCTTCGCCCTCGACAACCAAGACGGCAACGCCGCCATTGAATACGGCATGATCGCCGCCTTGATCGCCGTCATCATCGCGGCAAGCCTGTCGAGCGTCGCCACCAAGCTCGGCGAGGTCTTCACCGCCGTCGTCAACGCGCTGTAACGCAGCAACGCCAATCCCCTCTCAACCAAGCACAAATTGGAGTTCCCTATGTTCAAGTCTATTAAGAAGTTCTTCGCCATCGGCAACGAAGACGGCAACGCCGCCATCGAGTACGGCATGATCGCTGCCTTGATCGCCGTCATCATCGCTGCAAGCCTGTCGAGCGTCGCCACCAAGCTCGGTGAGGTCTTCACAGCCGTCGTCAACGCGCTCTAGAGCATTTTCGACCAAGTCAATACCGATTGAGCGTGAGAAATTGCGATCAAATAAAGACTTAGAGCCTATGATCCGAGTCCATCGGATCGAAGGCTCTAAGCTCCCGATCGCGTCAAAGGAGTGCAGGCGTGGCAGTCATTAGCACATCAGCACTTGCGATCATTTTCTGCGCGCTGCTTGCGAGCAGCCTCATTGATCTCAAACAACGGATCATTCCCGATGAACTGGTGATCCTGGTTGCGGTGTGCGGGCTTTGCGCTTGCCTTTCCACGCGTTCTTCCGAACTCGGGTTAAGCCTGTTGATCGCGGCGGGTGTGTTTTTCGCCCTCGCCCTATGCCACCGCTGCAACTGGCTTGGCGGAGGGGACGTCAAGCTTATCTCGGCCCTGAGCTTGGCAGTGCCCGCTCATCAGGTGGGGACGCTGATGGTGGAAATCAGCGTGGCGGGCGCCATCCTATGCTGCGTTTACCTGACCGCCGGCTTCGCTTTGAAGACATTCCGGACAAAGCCTGCGGGCCAAACACCGCTGTCCACCCAAGGCCCCTTTAGCGCGTGGGTCCGCCTCGAATCCGAAAGGATTATGGCCGGCCGCTCCGTTCCTTATGCTCTGGCCATCCTGGGTGGCTTTGTTTATCACTCTTTCGTAGAGTTCGCGCCATGTTCGCACGCAATCTTCTGCTCGTTTTAGGCTCGCTCAGCATCGTGCTCGGCCTCGCGGTCGGATACGTATCGCTGAAGCAACCCCCGCCCGAGCCTGTAGAAACCGTGGTCATCGAGAAGGCCCGCCAAACGCAGGTGCTGGTCGCCGCCCACGCCATTTCCATGGGCACATTGTTGCAAAGCTCCGATCTGGTTTGGAAGGATGTCGCTCCTGGCGAACTCCGCCCCGGTAATTTGGCCCGCGGCGAGGTCGAAGAAGCCGAATTCTTCGGCGCCATCGCACGGCGCGATTTTGCCGAGGGCGAGGCGCTGATCGCAAGCGAGGTTCTCAAACACGACGATCGCCGGTTTTTGGCGGCAGTGCTGAAGCCGGGCAATCGCGCCATTTCCATCGCCGTGGACGCCACGCAAAGTGCATCCGGCCTTATTTTGCCTGGCAATCAGGTCGACATCATCTTGACCCAAAATCTCGGCGACGCCGCAGAGAAAAAGCGGGCTGTCGGTGAAACCATTTTGACTGACGTGCGCGTCATCGCTGTCGATCAAGCCTTAAGTCAGCCCCTTGGCAGGTCGGCCGATCGGACGTCTCTGCCGGCCGAACTCAAAATGCCCAAGACAGTGACCCTGGAAGTTACCGAACGGCAGGCGGAGATGGTGTTCGTCGCATTGCAGATGGGGGCACTGCAACTCTCGGTGCGTCCTCTCGAGGAGGGCGCCAAGACCCGCGCCGATGGCGCCGGCGCGCTAAGCGCGCCAACCTGGGCTTCCGATGTATCATGGGCGGTGAAGAAATCCTATCAGGTCCCCGCGCCCACGTCCGGCAGCACGCTGGAAAGCTACATCCGCCGGCCACCAGCGTCATAGATTTCCCTCTCCAAGGACAGGCCAGCCCCGCTTCCGGCTTGATAAGGCGGCCTCAGCCAGGTGAGGTTTCAAGGGTCGTGGCCGCTCCTCGGAGTGATCTCCAGATCATCTTATTAACGGTTGTTGAAAAAATCATCAGCAACCTGTACGGGTGTCATCAACTCAGAAAATGATCCTTGGCGAGCGATCACGGCGGCGTATCTCGCAGCTTGACGCACAATCGCTCTTGTAGGGGTCATCACATTGCAAACAGGTCAAGCCGGCGCACCAATCGTTTCACGGTTCCACACACCGAGCACTCGCATGCAACGTTTCAAAGGGCTGCGCGATGCTTGAAAAACCGGAAAACAAAAATCGGCGCACTGTACCGGGCAAACGCGCGCGCTCGTATTTCCGCGTCGGGGCCATAGTCGTTGCGCTGCTCGCTTGTTGTGGCATGGCGGCCCATGACGCTTGGGCGAATTCAGAGAAATACACCTTTGAAAAGCTGAAACTGACACAACACAAATCGCAGACGCTCGAGATCCCGGCCCCGTTCGCCATGGCGGTGGTTGGCGCCCCTGATATCGCCGATACGCTGCCGATGTCGGACCGCGTTTTGTACATCCAAGGCAAAAAAGCCGGAACGACAAACATTTCGGTCTTTGGCCCCAACAAAGAGCTGATCGGCATCATCGATGTGGAGGTCAACGTCGACATTCCCCTGGTAGCCAAGGTGATCAGGACCAACCTGGGCAGTTCGGGAATTTCCGTCAACGGAGCCGGAGATCAGATCATCCTGGGCGGGCAGGCGCGCAACGCGGTCGAGGCGGAGCAGGCCGTCGCCCTCGCCAAAGGCGCGGCCAAGGACGCCAACGTCATCAACATCATGAAGATCGCCCAGGCCCAGCAAGTCCTGCTGAAAGTACGCTTTTTGGAGGCCTCCCGGACGGCCGGCCGTAACCTCGGCGTCAACCTGTTTGCCGCCAACAGAAAATTGACGAGCGGGGTGAATACCGGCGGCAGCGCCTTGAATCCAAATTCGGCCGTGGGCCTGCCCCTTGTCGAGACGATCTCCACCTTTGCAGGCGCGAGTGCGGCCCCATACGTTACGGCGCTCGCCCACGTCGGAGGAAATGTCGACGTTTTGGTCTCCGCGCTCGAATCGAAAGGGCTTGTGCGCTCATTGGCCGAACCCGACCTGATTGCGCTGTCGGGTGATACGGCGAGCTTCCTGGCCGGCGGCGAGATACCCATCCCCGTGCTGCAGACCAATACCGGCGCCGGGACAAACATCACCGTGGAGTGGAAACCTTTCGGCGTTCAGCTTACCTTTCAGCCGACAGTCCTGGCCAACGGCGTCATCAACCTGCGCCTCACGCCCTCGGTCAGCGAGCTGAACTACACCAATGCCATTCAAAACCAAAACTTCGTGATTCCCGCCATTTCAAAACGCGAGGCGCACACGACCATTGAGCTTCGCGACGGGCAGAGCTTCGCCATCGCCGGCCTTTTGCAGTCGGAAGGACTGCGCAATATCGACCAGGTGCCGTGGCTCGGCTCAGTGCCGGTGCTTGGCGCGCTGTTCCGCAGCGGCAGCTTCCAGCAAAAAGAGACCGATCTTGTCGTTGTGGTGACGCCTCATCTCGTCGTTCCGATGGCGCCAGGCAAGCACATCGCCAGTCCGCTCGACAAAACTCTGCCTAGCAACGACAGGGACTTTTTCCTGAACGGGCAAACCGAGCTCAACAAGAAATACGGCGCCTGGCAAACCAGCATCGACGACGCCCCTTATGGTCACATCATCACCGCGAACGGAAAGTGAAACCAACGTGAGAACCAGATATTGGTCCTTGGTGTCGTGCCGCCGGGCGCCTCTCACAACGCCCATGCTGGTCTTGCTCGCGGTGCTCGCAGCGGGTGAGGCGAGCGCGGGAGAAGACCAGGATTTCGAGGATTTCTTCGGCGCCTATACACACCGCATCGAGGGCGTCACCGTGGGGGTGGGCGATGCGCCCGCCAGCAATACCGCCGCCCAAATCATCAACCCTTGGCCCGCTTACTCTCAGGACCGCCACATCCTTAGCGAAAGCCAGCGCATGATCGGCGCCATTCGGCGCTATCACACCAATTCGGGCGCAAAGCCCTTGAGTGTGCAGAATGGCGGCAAGTCGGGAACCGGAGCGCAGGATGACGCAGCCGCGGCACCAGACACAGACGCATCCCCGTCGCCCAACGTCTCAGCGGGAGAATAGGCCAGGCTCATGCTTTCTCCGCGAGAATTTGCTTTGAACGATTTTTGCCGAAAGCTGCGCAGGCTTGTCCTGTTTGCGGCCATCATCGTTGCTCCGGGGCTGCTTTCGGCGTGCCGGGACCTCAGCATGGACGGGACCGGCAGCGCCACCTCTCTTACAATCCAAGACCCTCGCGACGAGAAATTCAAAGCGTCCAGCGAACCCTACCGGCTCGGGGTGGAACAGTTCAACCGAGGCTATTACGGCAACGCGGAGAAGTATTTTCGGGAGGCTGTCGAAAAGTCGCCGCAGGATGTGGATGCCTGGCTCTCGCTCGCCGCTTGTTACGATCACATACGCCGGTTTGACTTCGCCGATAAAGCGTATGACCGCGCCATCGCGCTTGGCGGCAAAACGGTCCAGCTCCTGAACAATCAGGGATATTCCTACGTGCTGCGCGGCGATCTCCACAAAGCCCGCCGGAAGTTCAAGGAAGCCTTGAAGCGTGATCCGGACAACGTCATGGTGCAGAATAATTTGAGGCGGCTCGAGTTAAGCGGGCGTTCTTCGCCGAAAGCGCGAGGCTGAACAAGCTTTCCGGCAACCTCACATGGCGTCCAGGATTTTGAGGGCGGCAGGCCCGCCGATGACCAGGAAGATCGTCGGCATGATGAGCGTCATCATGGGGATCGTCATCAGCGCGGGCAGCCGGTTGGCGCGTTCCTCGAGCCGCACTAAGCTGTCGGCGCGCAATTCGCTGGCGGCGTTGCGAAGCGACTGAGCCAATGGCGAACCGAGCCGCATGCTTTGACTAACCGTCGTCACGACCGTGCGCAGGCTTGGCAGATTGATGCGAGCAGCGAAGTTTTGCAACGCCAGCTCGCGGCTCGGAAGAATGGCGAGCTGGGCCCACGTCATGGAGAGCTCGGCGGCCAGTTCAGGCTGATAATCTGCCAGGGCTTGGGAAACGCGATGTAACGCACCCTCGATGGACAATCCAGCGTCGGCGCAGATCGCCAACAGATCAAAGGCGTCAGGCAAACCGCTGGCCACCACCAGGCTGTGTCGTTTTACCCCGGCCTTGATGAGCCGCGTCGGCACGATATAGGCGATGACGGCGAACAGGGCGGCGATGGCCACCGGCTGCCAGTCCACGGCGAGGGCAACGATATAGCCGAGCGCCGCGCAGACGCCACCAAGCACCAGGCGGCCAACGAAGAAGCCCTGGGTCGAGCGGCTCGCCGGAATGTTGTATTTGCCAAGCCATGCGGCGATGTAAGCTTGCTCGGGTATCGAAAGGCCGAATTCATTGTCAGTGAACTGAAATTGTTCCGGCTGACTTTGGTGAGTTTTCCCGCCACTCTCGGCGCCTGACTGGATTCGTGCGAGGTTGAGGCGCTTTTCGACGGCTTGGGTTTTGGTCTGGCGGTGAGCCAGCAGCATGCTGACGCCGCCGCAAACCAAGGCCGCGCAGGCAAAGCCGGTCAGAATAAGGTGATCAACTTGTGGCATTCGCGTCCTTAGTTCCTTCAGCTCCCGCGAAGCATCGCTTCCGGGTAAACCCCTGTGCCCGCTGGTTAATCCGAGTTAATCGATCGCATCATGGCTCGCATGATGAGAAAAGCCAAAGACAGGCCCGCCATTCCGGCGACGAGAATGAGATGACCGCGCTTGTCGTTGAACAGCGGCAGGAGATAATCCGGCGCCGCCGCCAGCATCGCGACGATGACAACGAAGGGCAGGGCGCCCAGAACATACGCCGTGAACCGCACTTCGGAGGTTGCCGCGCGGGCCTTCGACCGCATGATTCTCCGCTTCTGCATGATCTGGGATAGTTCTTCGAGCGTGGACACCAGATTGCCGCCGGAGGACTGCTGCAAGATCACGGCAGAGCAGAAGAAGCGAAAATCCCGCAAGCGGACTTGCTGGCTTGCCGATTGCAACGCGGTTGCCAGTGGCAGCCCGATGCTCATCTGGTTCGCCATGCGCAAGAACAGAGCGTTTGTCGGCGCGGGGGTCTCCTGGCCAACGGTCCGGATGGCCGATGTGATCGGCAAGCCGACACGCAGCATGCGCACTGTCGCGTCGACGGCGTCAGGAAAACTGGCGATGAATGCGGCTTCGATCTTCGCC
Source organism: uncultured Alphaproteobacteria bacterium (assembly GCA_963842775.1). Lineage (GTDB taxonomy): Bacteria > Pseudomonadota > Alphaproteobacteria > Rhizobiales > Rhodomicrobiaceae > R-RK-3. The sequence continues at coordinate 458,955 of CAWJHQ010000011.1, forward strand.
TTTTTCCGTGCCAGGACAGTTCGGGGCCCCAGCACCGCCGCGACCGCTGAAAGCCCAGCGGAAATCTCAAACGGCACTTCGAGAAACGCATGCAGGAACATCCACACCGCAGCGGCGGCCACGGCGGCGCTGAGGAGCAGAATTTGGACCGACACCTGCAGTTGCCAGGGATGATTGGTGTCCAGCAGCAACAGCTTCGCAAGCATCTTAAAGTTGCCAGCTGTTCCCTCGACATCTTCAACGGCGGTAGCTGCTTTCTCGTCGGCGCGCGTTGCCTCGATGGTGAGAGCGAGGCGCCGTTGGCGTTCGCGCGCGGCCCTTGAGGATCTGAGCGCGCCCAGGGCCAGCATGATGAGGCCGCCGCCAATCAACAAGATCAGCATCGCTTTCGGCGTCATGCTTTGCCCGCTTTCAGCCTTTGGATGCCGAGCGTTTCGAGCAGCGGGCTGTCCAAGCCGTAATATTGGATACGCGGCAGAAAGCGCGGAGGCATAGGCGTTGCCTCGATGACGCCGTCAATCTTTCCATCGGGCCGCATGCCGCGATATTGGAATTTGAAAAGCGGCGCCAAGACAATGACGTCGTCTTCGATCCCGACCACTTCCACCACTTCGTTCACACGCCTTACGCCGTCATGCATACGCTCGATATGAACGATGACATCGACGGCACTTGCGATTTGAGTGCGGATGGCGCGCACCGGCAGGTTTGCATTGCCCATCAGGATCATATTCTCGATGCGGGCCAGGGCGTCGCGGGCCGAGTTGGCGTGAACGGTCGCCATCGATCCGGCGTGGCCGGTATTCATGGCTTGCATCATGTCGAATGCTTCCGGACCGCGGGATTCACCAACGATAATACGGTCCGGCCGCATTCTAAGGGCGTTGCGTAAGAGCAGGCCCTGATCGATGAGGCCGCGCCCCTCGATGCTGGCGGGCCTGGTTTCCAGCCGGATGACATGCTGCTGTTGCAGCTGGAGTTCGGCGGCATCCTCGATGGTCACAATGCGCTCGCCGGGATGAATCCACTCCGAAAGTGCGTTGAGCATCGTGGTCTTTCCCGAGCCCGTACCGCCCGACACGATGATATTGAGACGGCACCGCGCAAAGATTTCCAAGGCCTCGGCGACTTGCGGCGACATAGACCCCTCGGCGACGAGGTGCGCGGTGCTCAGCATCTGCCTTGAGAATTTGCGGATCGATAGCGACGGCCCGTTGAGCGCGAGCGGAGGGATGATGATGTTGACACGGCTTCCATCCTGCAAACGCGCATCGAGCATGGGCGTCGTCTCGTCCACCGTACGTCCGATGGAGGAAGCGATGCGCTGGGCCACGTGCAAGACATGGGCATCGTGCCGGAACCTCAGAGGTGTCAGCTCGAGCTTGCCATGCTTCTCGATATAAATTTGATTGGGCCCGTTAACGAGAATATCGGAAATCTTCGGATCGGCGAGCAACGGCTCGATGGGGCCTAGCCCGACCATCTCATTGACGATTTCGGCCGACAGGCCATCTTGCTCCGCCTGATTGAGCAGGAGCTTTTTCTCATTGGCGATCTGGCTCACCAGTCCGTTCACAAAACGGGTAAGCTCCTCCTTCGTCATGCGCACCGCAACGGAGGGCTCGATCTGCAGCATGACCTGATCGCGAATTAGGTCCGCGTTTTGCCGCATCGCTGACGAGAAGGCGTTGGACCGCGCCGGTTCGCTCGGCTGCCCGAGGGGCGCCAGCAGCTCAGCCGCCGCGCGTTTGCCGAACCCGCTCATGACCGGCGGCCCCACAGCTTAGTGAAAAGCGAGCCCCGTGACTTTTGGCCAGTCCCTACGCCCGTCAGGCTTTCAAGCACCGGGTCGAGCCGCCGCTTGAAGCTTTGGCATTTCCTCATGGCCTCGATGCCAAGCGTCGCCGCCTCGGCGATATCACGGTCGTAGGGCACGACGACATCGGGCGCCCGGCCGGATACCTTGGTAAATTCTTCCACGGACAGCCCGCCATGGGCGTGCGGATGGTTGAGGACATGGACTGTGTTGCGCTCGGCGGTATTGGCCCCGAGCAATTCATACCAGCGGGCCAGATCGCGCGCCGACGAAAGCCCCGCTCCCGAAACGAAAAGGCAGGTGCTGGGCAGATGCAGAATGTCTTGCAGCTTGATGGCGAGGCTCGCCGGCAAATCGACCAGCACATTGCGATAGCGGCCGACCAGTTTTTCGAGCAGCGTCGCCACCGAGCCTGGATCCACCTTGACCGCTTGCGTCAGCGGCTCCAGCGCCGCCAGCAGGTCCAACCGGTCGGTCACCTGTTTGGTGGCGCGCTCCAGATAAAGCTTGTCGACCCGTTCAGGAAACTCGAAAGCCTCTCTCAGGGCGTAAGCGGGCGCTGTATTGAGAAGCAGAGCGGCATCGCCATACTGCAAACTGAGATCGAACAGCAGCGTGCGCCGGCGCAGCGTCTCGCTCATTTCCCATGCGGCCATCGCCGCGAGCGTCGTCGCCCCGCAGCCGCCGCGCACGCCGACCACGAACATCAATTTACCGTGGCGGGGCGCCGGCCGGTCGGCGTTCGGTACGACGATTGCGCTGAACGCGCGGTTTAGAACATCGCGCGCCAGGGGCTTGGGGAAGTATTCAACGACGCCTAAGCTTTTCAAGTCGCGATAAAAATGGATGTCGTTTTGCTCACCCACGACGAGAACATGGGTGTCCGGATCGCAGACTTGCGCCAGTTCGCTCATGCAAGACAGAGGATCGCTGAGGCCGCATATGTCTACGACGAGCACGTCAGGGGATTTTGTCTTCGCCAGGAATTTCGCGGCTGTTCTCGCATCGCCGCCTTGCGCTTGGACGTTTTCGACATTCAAGTCGTAAAGCGACTGGCGCACCACGCTTTCTGTTTGCGGATCGCGCAAAAAGATCTGAGCGGACAAATTGAACTTCTCGGAGCGCGTTCGCGAGGGTTCGTCGACGGCGTGCTTAACAGCTTGATTCATACTGATCCCGCGCAAAATACGTCACAACTGATCGAGCGTCCCGCATGCTCGCATAAGATGTAAAATATTCTGCTGCAATCAGTGTTAGAATTGCCCTTGCATGAACGCCGATAGTTAACGGCTTCCGCAAACAAAAATGCGGGAATGCGGGCGTGGAAGCCTTGCTTTCCCGCCCCTTATGACGGTCATTTGGTAACGCGCAGCGAATTCAGGCCCAACGCGATCCTTTGAAATGTGCTCATCAATTCGTCGCCCGTCGGATTGGCGAAATAAGTCTGCGAGCTGGTGGCGCACTGCTGCAAAAGGGTCAAGCCGTGGCTGGAAATATTGCTGCCAAGGCCGATCACGTAGAGAATGATCCGCTGGTTACCATTTGGATAAGTGACCGCCTTGATATTATCGCATAGCTGCAAAAGCTTGGCGTCGAGATTGTATTCGGGTTGGGGTCGCGAATTGGGGGAGTTCTTGAGCGTGAGATGCGGCCCGTTGCCGTAACCGTAGGCGTTGAATACGGACTGGTTGAAGCCGTTGCCGCCGCCGGAGACATCGTTGTCACCGTCGGTGACGAGGATGATGGCCTTGATTGTCGAGGCGTCCGAATAAGACGTCCCATCCGCAAGCGGGCCATTGGGCGACAGCAAATGCCAACCCCACATCAGACCCGCCGGAACCACTGTATTTCCAGAAGGGCTCATCCCGGTAATTTCATTGAGGATGTCTTGCTTGACGTTTGTCAGGCGCAACATCTGCTTTTTCGGACAATTTACGTTAGGTCCCGCCGCGTTCGTACTCGCACCTGAATATTTCGCGATGCAGCGCTGGTCAGCCTTTTGCGCCGTGGCTGTGTCCACCCCGTAGCATGTTTGCCCGGCCAGGTAATTGTTTGCAAAATTGGAGCTGCGGGTGTTGTTCGGCGTCGTGCAGCAATCGGGCTCGTCGGGGGCGAAATAGGGCGTAAACAGCGTATCGGGGATGGCTGAGGATGGCGCGACATCCTGGAGGTCATAGGGCTCGGTGCGTTGCCGAACGCATCCCGCCCAGGACGGCTTCTTGAGCTGGTTGAAAAGGTAAGACAGCCCTTGCCCACTGGGGACGTCCAAATTCTCGCGCGTTAGCGAACCCGCCCCACCTGTGTCGATCCAGGACGCGTTGGCGAAGCTGGTTCCAACGTTGACCGCGGCGGCAAAGGGTGCGACGCCGATTTTGACGTAGGGCGACGTCGATTTTGTCGCCGAACAAGATATTGGTCAACTCGGTCGCGGCCGTAATAAGGCCCTTAATCTTGGTCGTGCTGCCCGCCTTCTGGGACATGGAACCGGTGTTGTCGAGCACGAGCGCCACCTCAAGGTTATTTTGTGCATAAGCCACCTGGTTGGTCACCGTGGTGGACAGCGTCCGGTAGCCAAGGACTTTGACAAGGGCGGTGTTGATCGTCGTCGTTGCGGTGATGCTGATGGTGGTTGGACCCTGCGTAACCGAAAGCGCCGACAGCCGTGCCTTGCTCTGCGAGGTGAAGTTGGCGTCAACGAATGCTTGCGCCTGAGCTTCAGCGTCCTGGGGCGTTAAGCCGGGAGTGGCGGCGATATTGAGGGCCGCCGCGTCGATGGCCGCCGCCAGCTGATACTTTGCGACCAAGAGCTGGCCGACATCGACAGCGACGCCTGCAAGCGAGAGGAATGTGAAAAAAAAAGCGGCGGCGAGATAGGCGGCCACCCCGCGTTCATCGGCGCAGATCTGTCGAAATTTGTCTAAAAAAATGCGGAACATGCTCAGCCCTTGCAGGGTCAGGACAAAGCCTGGCGATTGTCCTCAAAGGTTGTGCGCGCATGAAGAAAATGAACCGTGAATTCCAGCGCGCAACTTGAAGCAACAGCCCAAAAACTGCCTGTGCGGCGAGATGGGCAAAGGCTCGCGGCGCCCGCGTCAACCAATTATACACGTTAAGATTGCATTAATGGCGCTCGAGCGGCAGGCTCTGGTCCTCAGCAACGAGTGCCCGAAGATGTCCGTTCAATCCAATCGCCGCCGTCATTTCTTCAAGCTTTGCCGTGATCGCCAAGGCACGGCAGCTTTGGAGTTCGCTCTCATCGCCCTGCCTTTCCTGGTCCTGGCCTTTGGCATCATGGAGCTCGGCTGCATCTTTTGGGGCAATTACGAACTCGATAATCTGACGACGAGCGCCGCCCGGCTCGTCCGGACAGGTGAGGCGCAAAGCGGGAAATTGACCCAAGCCCAAATGGTGGAGCGGATCTGCGGCGGCGCCGTCGTGCTGACCAACTGCGCAACCAAGCTGAAGATCAGCGTGCAGACCTTCAACAATTTCGCTTCGGTAAACGGGCCTGCGCCCAAGGATGACAAGGGCAAGCTCCAGAAAACCTTTCCTTATCAGCCGGGCGGCCCGTCCCAGGTCGTGCTTGTCACCAGCTTTTATGAATGGCGGCTCTTCGGTCCCAGCTCGATTGGGCTGTTAAGCAACCTCGCCGATGGAAACCGTCTCTTGCAGTCTTCGGCCGTTATCCAAACCGAACCCTTCCCGCAAAGCTAGACTGGAGCGCGGCAATGAAATTGGCCAATGATAGAAAAGGCTCTGTCCTGATCGAAGCGGCGCTCGTCATGCCGATCATGGCGCTGATTTTGCTGGCGACTTTTGAATTTGGCCAGGCGTTCACCGCCAAACGCAGGACCGGCCAGGTCGCCAGCATGGCTGCGGATCTGGTCGCGCGGGCGGCCTGCGTGACCCAATCGGACCTGCAAGATGTTTCCGCGATCGGCGGAACCATACTGCGGCCCTACGCGTCCGCCCCCCTTGGGATCCGCATCACCAGCGTCACCGCGCAAGGAACCGTGCAATGGAGCTTTGGTTCGGGTACGCTCTCACCTGCGCGAACCGGCGCCGCGTTTACGCTCCCGGCAACCCTCACCGGACAAAGCAAGCCGCTTGTCGTCGCCGAGGCAACTTACGGATTCACCCCGACTATCGGGCAGTTTCTCGTAAGCGGGGTTACGTTTTCCACGGTATCCTACAATTATTCGCGGCTTGCCGGTCCCGTGGCTCTGAAAGCCTCATGCTAAGCGGCGCCACGCGATGAGGCCAAGTTCCGCAGCTGACGTCGGGGCGTGCTTCATTCAGTGTTGGCATTTCGTGCCACTTCACTCCGCATAGCTGGTCGCTAGCGCCAGTTCCCGCCATTGCTCGATCTCCGCCAGGACCGCATGCATCTTCTTGCTCGCCTGCTCGACAGCGAAGGGCCCGAGCGGCAGATGGCGCGGCGGGTTCTCGACCTGGGTGATCCGCATCATGGCTTCCGCCGCCCGCGCCGGGTCTCCGGGCTGCTGGCCGCTATATCCGGATGTGGTTTTCATCCGCGCTCCGGCCGTCTCCGCATAGTCCTCGATGCGGTTCGGGGTCTGTATCATCGACCGCCCCGCCCAATCCGTCCGGAATGGTCCCGGCTCGACGCAGGTTACCTTGATACCGAGCGGCTTGACCTCGGCGGCGAGCGAATCTGACCAGCCCTCCACTGCATGCTTGGTAGCGGAATAATAGCCCGATGCGGGAAAGCCCACGAGGCCGCCGATGGAGGTGACGTTGAGGATGTGGCCGCTGCGCTGCCTGCGCATGATCGGCAGCACTGCGCGCGTCACGGCGAAAAGGCCGAAGACATTGGCGTCGAACTGCGCCCGGATCTGGTCTTCCTCGCCCTCTTCGATGGCGGACTGGTAGCCATAGCCGGCATTGTTTACCAGCACATCGACTCGCCCGAAGCGCTGCTCCGCCGCAGCGGCAGCGGCTTTCACCTGGTCCGGCTTGGTAACGTCGAGGCTGACCGCGAGCGCCGTCTCGTGGCCCTGAACGAGATCGGAAACGCTGGCCTGGTCGCGAGCGGTGACGACTGCGCGCCAGCCTCGCGCGATTACGGCTTTGGCAAGCTCACGGCCGAAGCCGGTCGAGCAGCCGGTAATGAACCATACGGGAGAGGTTTCATTTGTCATGCAGAGACTCTCAGGCGTTGTGCCGATGCTTGCAACAGAGCATGGCTGCACTGGCAGACCGGCTGTTGAGACAGCTTCGATATATGCATGCGGGGGTCGTGCGATAAGGGGCGGGCCGTTCACACGAACGCGACAGGCGTAAGGAAAACCAACCACTGTGCGCGTTTAGAGCGCTTCCCGAAAAGCATGGCCTCGCGAAAGCGGGGCTGTTACGCGGTTTTCGGATAAGAAGCGCGATCAAACAAAGAATTGAGAGCGGTTTCCGATTCGAATGAAGCGGGAACCGCTCTAGACTGCCAGCCGTCCCGTTCGGCGGGCGGCGAAGCGTTCCAGCACGCCGAACGCGTCATAGATCAGCACCGCCAGCACGGCCACGATCAGGCCGCCCTGCAGCACGAAGGCGAGGTTGTTGGACAGCAGCCCGGCGATGATCACTTCGCCGAGCGTTTTCGCCGCGACCGTCGAGCCGATGGTCGCGGTGGCGAGGCTGATCACGACCGAAAGCCGGATGCCGGCGAGGATCATCGGCAGCGCGAGCGGCAATTCGACCTTGATGAGCCGCTGCCAGCCCGTCATGCCGACGCCCTTCGCCGCCTCGACCACCGGTGGCGGGAGCGTGGTGAGCCCGGTCAGCGTGTTCTCGAAGATCGGCAGGAGGCCATAGAGAAATAGCGCGATCAGCGTCGGCGTCTCGCCGAAGCCGACCGCCGGCACGGCGAGCGCCAGCACGGCGACCGGCGGAAAGGTCTGGCCGATATTCACCAGACTGCGCGACAGCGGCAGGAACTCGGCGCCGAACGGCCGTGTCACGAGGATGGCGAGCGCCAGCGCCAGCAGGGTCGCGGCCACAGTCGCGATCGCGACCGATGCGCAGGTGAGACAGCGTCAGCGACAGCAGGCTGCCTCGATTGTAGATCGCCGGCGGCGTTGTTCTCCGTCAGCGGCTTGAACAGCGGTCGAACCATTGCGGCTCGGCGATGAACGCCACGAGCAGCGCCAAGCGCCGCAAGCCGGAGCGACGTCGGCAGCGACGGTTCATGCCGGCCTCGCCGCCCGTTTGACCAGCGCCGTCGACGCGTGACCCGGCCGAGGTTTGCGCCGTCCGGGCCGTTCGACCGGCAGGGCGTCGCGTGCCGGACCACAGCAGTTCCGCCAGCGCGTCGCGCTGGGTGGCGGTCGGCGGGAATCGGCTCGCCCTCCGCCGTCGCCGGGTTCGACCGCGTCGCGCGACCGGCCCGAGCGACAGCAGCCGGAACGGCCGCTCGCCGGTGCCGACCAGCTCCTCGACGAAGGCCGTCGCCGGGCCTCGCCAGGATCTCCGCCGGCGGCGCGTATTGCAGCGAGCTTGCCCTGCATCCATCACGGCGATCTGGTCGCCGAGATGGATGGCCTCTTCCATGTCGTGGGTGACGAGGACGATCGTGGTGCCGAAGCGGTTCTGGATGGCGAGCAGGTCGTCCTGCGCCTTGGCGCGGATGATCGGGTCGAGCGCGCCGAACGGCTCGTCCATCAGGAGCACATTGGGCTCGGCCGCGAGCGCCCGCGCCACGCCGACGCGCTGCTGCTGGCCGCCGGACAGCTCGTGCGGATAGCGCGGCCGCGAAATCGCGCTGGATCGAGCTGGAAGAGCGTCGAGCAGCTCCTCGACCCGCGCCTCGATTCGCGCCTTGTCCCAGCCGAGCAGGCGCGGCACGGTGGCGATGTTCTGCGGCGACGGTCCGGTGCGGAAACAGCCCGTGGCCCTGGATCGCATAGCCGATGCGGCGGCGAAGCTCGTAGCCGGGCACCGCGCGGTTGTCGCCGCCGTCGATGCTGACGACGCCGGAGGTCGGCTCGACCAGCCGGTTGATCATGCGCAGCAGCGTCGTCTTGCCGGAGCCGGAGGTGCCGACGATCACCGCGATCGTGCGCGGCTGCGATGGTCAGCGACACGTCGTCGACCACCGTCGTCTTCGCCATAGCTCTTGGTGAGGTGTTCGATCTCGATCATGCTGTGCGGCCTCTGCCGGCGCGGCTGAGCTCGACGATGGCATCGAGAATGACGGCGGCGGCGAAGGCCAGCGCCACGGTCGGCACCGCGCCGAGCAGCACCAGGTCCATCGCCGTCTGGCCGATGCCCTGGAAGACGAAGACGCCGAAGCCGCCGCCGCCGATCAGCGCCGCGATGGTGGCGAGGCCGATGTTCTGCACCAGCACGATGCGGATGCCGGTGAGGATGACCGGAAAGGCCAGCGGCAACTCGACCTGGAACAGCCGCTGGCGCTCGGTCATGCCCATGCCGCGTGCGGCGTCATTGGCGGCGGCCGGCACACCCGTCAGCCCGACCACGGTGTTGGCGACCACCGGCAGCAGCGAATAGAGGAACAGCGCGACGAAGGCCGGCGCCGCGCCGATGCCGCGAGATGCCGATCGCGCGCGGCGCCCGGCACGTTGGCGGCGACCCAGCCGAGCGGCGCGATCAGAATGCCGAACAGCGCGATCGAGGGGATGGTCTGGATGATGTTGAGCACGTTGAGCACGGCGTCGCGCATGGCGTCGACGCGGTGGCAGAGGATGCCGAGCGGGATGCCGACGATGACGGCCGCCGCGAGCGAGCCGAGCGCCAGCGCGACATGCGCTGCCGGCCTCGGCCCAGAAAGCTGTCGGCGCGGTTGGCATATTCCTTGAGGATCGACAGATCGTTCCAGCGCGCCGAGAGCGAGCAGCAGCCAGATGCCCGCGGCCACGGCCGCCAGCGACGCCGATCCGCGCGCCACGGCGCTAGCCTGCAGCCGCGTAAGCGCATCGGCAGCGAGCAGCGCGAAGGCGAAGAGCAGCAGCCAGAAGCCGACGCCGGGCGAGACGCGGGCGAAGGTGTTGCCTTCAGGCGGCGTCAAATGAAGTCGCGGCGATGCCGACCAGCACGGCCAAGGCGACGCAGCGCAACCACGGCCGCGCCGAGACGCGCCAGAGCCGGCGTCCGGAGCAGCGCAACGATGCCCGCGACGGCGACGATGGACAGAAGCAATAGGCTGGCCCAGGCGGGCAGCGCTTCGAGGATCGTGCGTCCCTCGCCGGGACGATGCGATTGGCGCGGAACGTTGCGAAGGGCGCGACGGCTGCGCCATAGGCGAGCGATCGCGGCGATCACCACGCCGAGCTTGTCGAGCACGGATGCTTATGCGATGTGCCGACGGCATTCGGCGTCCAGCATCGCCGAGAGCTGATCCCCGCTGCCCCAAGGCGCCCACCACACTTTCCAACCTGATGGCTTTCGGCCATCCCGGCACGGTCATGGCTACTTCAGAAACCCGTTCGTCTTCAGAAATCTGCGGCGACGGCTTTGGCCGGCTCGCCGCCGACCTGGACGCGGCCGTTGAGCTCCTGCAGCGTGGCAAGGTCGAGCTTCGCGAACACCGGCTCCAGCAGCGTCCTCGATCTGCGGGTTGCTCCGTCAGCACCGCCTCGCGGATGATCGGCGCCGGCTGGTAGACCGGCTGCACGCCCTTGTCGTCGTCAAGCACCACGAGGCCGGAGGGCGCGATGCCGCCGTCGGTGCCGTAGACCATCGCGGCGTTGGCGCCGTTGGTCTGGTGGGCGGCAGCCGCGATGGTCGCGGCGGTGTCGCCGCCCGAAAGCGTGATCAGCTGGTCGGGCTTCAGCGTGAAGCCGTAGGTCGTCTGGAACGCCGGCAGCGCGGCCGCCGAATTGACGAACTCGGCCGAGGCCGCAAGCTTCACCTCGCCGCCGCCGGCGACGTATTTGCCGAAGTCGCGACAGCGTCTTGAGCTTGTTGGCCTCGGCGACGTCCTTGCGCACCGCGATGGCCCAGGTGTTGTTGGCGGGCGACGGCGACAGCCAGACGATCTTGTTGGCGTCGTAGTCGAGCTTCTTGACGGTCTCGATAGCCCTTGGCCGCATCCTTCCAGAGCGGGATCGTCGGCCTTCTGGAAGAAGAACGCGCCATTGCCGGTGTATTCGGGATAGATGTCGATCTCGCCGGCGGTGATCGCCTTGCGCACACCGGGGTGCCGCCGAGCTGGATCGGTCGGTTGTCGGCAATGCCGTTGGCGTTCAGCACCAGAAGGATGATGTTGCCGAGCACGCCGCCCTCGGTGTCGATCTTGGACGAGACGACGACCTGCGCATTGGCGGCGCCGGCCGTCATGGCGAAGGCAACCAAAGCACCGATGAGGTGGTTTTTCAGGGACATGACGGGATTCCTTTCTTCCGGCGGCGCAAAGCGGCCGCGCAAGGCTGGCGCTAAATGGGGCAGCAACAGTCCCGCCAAGCCTGATGGCTTGGCCTTTGATCCAGGAGACCGACACAGATCAACGACAATTTCGCGTTGAAGTTCAACAAAGGAAAGAAAAATCTGATTCGACCCGGCCCGCTTCGATATGGTCGGCACTGGTGTGCCGGGGACGTTGTCTCGAGCAGAGGAGCAAATCGGCATGGTGGGAGCCCATCGTCTACCCTGCGAAACGCCGCGGGCGCATCCTGCGCACGAAGACGCCAACCCGACGCAATGGATTCTCCCCGCGACGATTTTGGGGTCGAGCCTCAGCTTCATCGACAGCTCGGTGGTCAATGTTGCGCTGCCGGCGATCCAGAGCGGGCTCGGGGCGGAGCTCTCGGCCATGCAATGGGTGGTCAACGGCTATATGCTGACGCTCGCCAGCCTGATCCTGCTCGGCGGCGCGGCCGGTGACCGTTTCGGGCGCCAGCGGGTGTTTCTCATCGGGCTGATAGGCTTTGCCGCGACGTCGCTCGCCTGCGGCCTCGCCCCTTCGGCCGGCTGGCTGATCGCCGCCCGCCTGGCGCAGGGCGCTGCCGCGGCCCTGCTCGTCCCGTCGAGCCTTGCGATCATCGGCGGGGCCTATAGCCGGCGAGGAGCGCGGACGGGCAATCGGCACCTGGGCGGCAGCCGGCGCGCTGACCACGGCCCTCGGCCCACCGCTTGGCGGCTGGCTCGTCGATGCCATCGGCTGGCGATCGATCTTTTTCATCAACCTGCCCGTCGCGGCCATTGCCATCTGGCTTGCGCTCAAGCTGCCCGCCGATCAACCCGCGGAAGCCGACAAGCCGCTCGATGTGCGCGGCGGGCTGCTGGCGATCCTCGGCCTTGGCCTGCTGAGCTATGGGCTCATCGCACTTGGAGGCGGCCGGACGCTGAACGGCGTCATCGCGCTCGCCGCGGCGCTTCCCGTGATCTGGCTTTTCTTGCAGGCCGAAGCCCGGACCGACACGCCGATGATGCCGCTGACGCTGTTTCGCGATAAGACGTTCGCCGGCGTCAACGCCCTGACGGTGGTGCTATATGCTGCTCTCAGCGGCGCTTTGTTCCTGCTGCCTTTCCTGCTCATCCAGGCGCATGGCTATAGCGCGGCGGCGGCCGGCGCGGCCTTCCTGCCCTTCTCGATCATCATGGGGCTCGGCTCGCGCTGGGCTGGGGGGCTGGTGGAGAGAACGGGCGCGCGGCTGCCGCTGGTCATCGGTGCGGCGCTGGTGGCATTCGGCTTTATCGTGCTGGGCGTCTCGGGCGAAACGCCCAGCTATTGGACCGGCGTTTTTCCCGGCCTTGTGATTGTCGCCGTCGGCATGACCCTTTGCGTCGCCCCGCTGACGACGACCGTTTTCGCTTCCGCGCCCAGCGGGCAGAGTGGGGCGGCCTCAGGGATCAACAATGCCGCCGCGCGCGCCGGTGGCCTGCTGGCGGTCGCCGCGCTCGGTCTCGCATTCGGAGGAGCCGACGCGTCCTCGATGCAATCGGCTGCCTTGGTGCAGGCCTATCGGCTCGTTATGTTCGCCGCGGCCGGTCTCGCCGCCCTAAGCGCGCTGACGGCAGCATTGACCATCGGTCCGCAGCCGGAGCAGCAAGGCGCGCGGTGAGCCATGCCGGGACGGCTGTCCGCCAGATCGGATAAAGGCGGTGAGCGCGCCGCCGGCATCCTTCGCTGATCGAGACGGCCAAGCTGGGCGGCATCGGGCGCGGCCGCTGCGCCCTCGTCATCACAACTTGCACCGCCGGTCGAATTGGCGGAATAGGCCTTGGTCATGCCTTCGCGCCTGCGTCGGTGTTCCGGAAGGTGGCCTCTCCGGCGTCCGACACCTCGACCCACTTTGGGTCGGGCGAGGCATCGGCGGCGTAATTGTCGTGCCAGTTCCACCACTTATAGGGCGGGGTCTGGGGGTAACCCTCGGGCAAGTCTTCCCACGCCTCCTGGCGGCCGAGCGGCGTGATGTCGAGGTAGTTCCAGGTGCTCCCCATCTGCTCGTCGCCGCGATTGTTGAGGAAATAGGTGCGAAACACGCGCTTGCCGTCGCGGTAGAACACGTTCGTGCCGTGCCACTCATCCACGCCGAAGTCTTTGTCGAAGTCGTCCGCGATGGTGAACCAGGGGATGAACTCCCAGCCCATCCGCGCCTTCAGACGCGCGATGTCCGCCTGCGGCGCACGCGAGACGAAGACGAGGGTGGTGTCACGGGCGTTCAGGTGGGCGACGTGGGCGACCTGGTCGGCCACCATGGAACAGCCGCGGCAGGCATGCTCGGGCCAGCCGAACACGCCGGGCTCGTAGAAGGCGCGGTAGAGGATCAGCTGACGCCGGCCGTCGAACAGGTCGAGCAGGCTCGCCTTGCCCTCAGGCCCGTCGAACGCGTATTCCTTCTTCACGGCCATCCACGGCATTCGCCGGCGTTCGGCGGCCAGCGCGTCACGGGCACGCGTCTGGGCCTTTTCCTTCACGAGCAGCTGCTCGTGCGCAGCCTCCCACTCCTGCGGCGACACGATCGCGGGCGTGTGCATGGCGAGCTGTCCGCCTTTCCGGTCGTTCTTAGGTGATTTGGTCTTGGTCATTGCAACCTCCTAATTGGACGAGCTCCAACGGAGGGAACGCCCTCGGCCTCGCCTCCGTTCCTGCCGATCGCTCGTCGTTAACCATGAGCTACTTAGCGCCGGTGTATCGAATGGTGGGAGTTACAACTGTGGCGGGATTCCTATGGACTCGCTGATCACGGCTGCGGCGCGTGCACTCGCGGCGCAGTCCTTGCCAGCTCTTGCCCTCGCTGCGTTGGTGATTTCCGGCGCCTCGGATGCGGTATGAACGGACGTAGCCTTCGGTCACTTCACTGCGGCGTGAGCACGGTGCTGCCGGCAAAGAGCACGGCAATCATGGAGGCGATGATGCCGATCGCCGCAGCACCCTCGAGTTTCACGTCCTGCGATCGCGCAAAATGAGCAAGGTCTCTGAACGTCATCGCGTCACCTTTAGGAACGGAGGGAACGCGTTCGCCTCGCCTCCGTTCCGTCGGAGATGCGTGGACGCGTAATGCCCCACCAGGAGCGCAGCACGCCTCGGAGCGGCCGTCCGCCGTAAGGCAACTCATGACCCGAAGCCGTCCTGAGCCTGCCAGACCTCAGCTCCCGCCATGCGGTGAGAATGGACCTCCGACGTCGTCATGGTGTCGGCCTTGTGCCAGCAACTGATCTCCCGTCAATCTGGTAACCCTGCTTTTCGCAAGCCATCAGCAAATGTCTCCAGATCTTCAGGCCGGTGGATGGGCAACCAATCCGGGAGATTGGAAACGCGCAGCGTCGGATCGAGCTGGCGCAAATGGCGCATTGCGCGCCGCGCCTCGTCGGCTCGTCCGGCAAGCGCGTGGCTGGCTGCAATGATGGCGACCACCATAAGAAAGCTAGGCAAATCCCTGAATGCTTTCTCCGCCCAAGACGATGCACTGTCGAAACGCCCTGCGAACAAATGTGCCAGCGCCATTCCGGCCTGCATGCGGAACATCTCCGGGTCCAGGGGGCTAAAGCGCATGGCGCGGGCGAAATACTCGATGGCGTCGTCCGGTTCACCGCGCTCTGCTCTCAAAAAGCCCCCCAGGAACCAGGCTGCCGCCAGATTCGGATTGAGCATCAGTGCCCTGTCAACCAGCGCGACGCTGCTGTCGAGGTCACCGACAAAATGGGCGAGTGCATGACCGCCCCGAGTGAGGGCAACCGCATCATCTTTGCCCAACTCCACCGCGCGGCGGGCCAATCGAGTACCCTCGGCGATCTCGCTTGTGCGATCCGTCATCCAGCCATTGACCTTGCGCCAGAAATAGCACCACGCCGCCAGTCCATAGGCTGAAGCGAAATCCGGATCGAGCTGTATTGCCGTATAGAATGACGGCAGCGCCTTGTCGACCGCCTCTCTGCTTCCGTTTTGCACATTCGCCATGCCGCGCAAATAATGCTCGTAAGCGTCGAGACTCCCGGTCGGCTTGCGCTTGGCGCGCTCGATTTCCGCCCGCTCGAGATGCGGTGCGATCGCACCGACGACGCTCGCCGCGATCTGGTCCTGCAATTCGAAGATGTCGTCCAGGATGCCTTCGAAGCGGTCTGCCCACAGATGCACGCCGGTCATCGCATCGATGAGCTGCCCCGTGATGCGCACGCGGTTCGCTGCTTTGCGCACGCTGCCTTCCAGCACATAACGCACCCCCAGCTCGCGGCCCACCTGCTTTATGTCCACCGCCCGGCCCTTATAGGTGAAGCTCGAATTGCGCGCGATGACGAACAGCCAGCCGATGCGCGACAATGCCGAGATGATGTCCTCCGCTACGCCGTCGGCGAAATACTCTTGCTCCGGATCGCCGCTCAAATTGTGGAAGGGCAAGACGGCAATGGACGGCTTGTCGGGAAGGGCCGGCGCACTGGGAGTTGTGTCATATGCGCCGGTGGGGTCACTCTTCACGTGGCCGACGCCGTCCGGCGATTGTACTTCCCTGACATCGCCGACGAACCGGAATCCTTTACGGGCGATCGTTCGGATGAGGCGCTGGTCTTCGCCATTGTCACCGATTGCCTTGCGCACCGCATTGATATGACTGGTCAGGGTCGATTTAGAGACGATCCGGCCGCCCCATACGGTTCGCAGGAGATCATCTTTGCTGACGACATGCTCGTGGTTCCGTACCAGGTAGAGCAGCAGGTCGAACACTTGCGGTCCGATTGCAACCGCCTCCGATCCCCTGACGAGTTCCCGCCGGTCGGGATTGAGCACGCAGTCTGCGAACACGAATGGCATTTCGGCGCTCCATAGTGACCGTCATCCGGCACTGGCCGGGGGTCCCCTTCACCTGGCGGATCGCTGCCCTTTGGACCAAAAAACAAGGTAGTTTGAACGGTAATTCAAGGTCACTGCAAGGTCTTCCGGCGCGCTTTCAGGCACTCTCCGATCAGATCGATCGCCATTGATGTGGTCGTAATGAACGGAGAGTTACGCACATGAAAGTCGTCGTTATCGGAGGCAGCGGCCTCATCGGATCCAAAGTCGTCGCCCTGCTTCGCCATAATGGCCACGAGGTTGTCGCGGCGTCGCCGAACACCGGGGTGAACACCATCACCGGCGAGGGACTGGCCGAAGCTCTGGCAGGCGCGCAAGTTGTTGTCGATGTGGCGAACTCGCCGTCGTTCGAAGACAAGGTGGCTTTGGAATTTTTCGAGACTTCCGGGCGTAACCTCCTTGCCGCGGAAGCGGCTGCCGGCGTGAAGCATCACATCGCGCTGTCGGTCGTCGGCACCGACCGCCTCCAGGAAAGCGGATATTTCCGCGCCAAACTTCTCCAGGAGACGCTAATCAAGGCTTCGAAGATTCCCTATACGATCGTCCACTCCACGCAGTTCTTCGAATTCATGGGTAGCATTGCACAGTCCGGCACCGTCGGGCAAACGGTCCACGTGTCTCCCGCTCTCGTCCAGCCTATCGCGTCCGATGATGTGGCCGCTGCAATGGCCGACGCCGCGGTCGGAACGCCTGTGAACGGCATGATCGAGATAGCCGGCCCGGAGCGGATCCCACTCGATGAACTCGTCGGACGCTTCCTGCGTGCGACAGGCGATCCCCGCGGAGTGATCGCAGACGTCCATGCCCAGTACTTCGGTGTGGAGCTGAACGATCAATCCCTCACGCCTGGCGACAAAGCGCGGATAGGTCCAACGCATTTCGAAGATTGGCTAGAGCGGGATGAGGAAAAGTGGGAACCGGTTTTCCGCTCGTCATCCCGCTCTAAGCTATAGAAATAGATCACTGTTCATGATTTTGGATTGAACCAATCCAAAATCATCGTGATCTAGGCCACGCCTGCCAAGCACAAGTGAAACTTCAAGGCGGGGCAACGCGATCCGTGATCCCGCCGTGTTCGCATCAACGATAGGAGAGTACAATGATCACGAGACTTATTTGCGCCGCTGCGGTGACGGTCCTTTCATTAAACGGTGCGTTGGCTCATGACGCTGGCGACGGCAAAGCAAAGGTGACGCTGGTCTTCGACCACGTGCTTCCCAATGCGCCCGGCAAGAGCATCAGAGGCGTGCTGGTCGAATACAAGCCTGGCGGTTCGTCGCCAGCGCATAGGCACCCGGCCTCCGCTTTCATTTACGCAACGGTGCTTGAGGGGGCGATACGGAGCAAGGTCAATGATGGACCGGAAAAAGTCTATCGCGCAGGCGAAAACTTTTCCGAAATGCCTGGCGACCGTCACGCAGTAAGCGCGAATGCGAGCGAAACCGAGCCGGCTCGCCTCCTGGCCGTATTCGTCGTCGATACCGACGAGAAGAACCTGGTCACGCCCGACAAGAATTAAAAATTCAAACATGCCGTTCACGGCTTGATGGCGGCGAAGCGATCGCATCGCTGCCACGTCGCCTGATCCAACTTTGAAGGAGACATGATCATGAAACTTTACTACGCGCCGGGCGCGTGCAGCCTGGCCAGCCATATCGCGCTGCATGAAGCCGGGTTCTCATTCGAGCATGAGAGCGTCGATCTCAGGACCAAAATGACCGCGTCGGCCGCTGACTTCACGGCCATAAATCCGAAAGGCTACGTACCGGCCCTCGTACTCGACAGAGGTGAGATGGTAACGGAGAGTATCGCGGTGCTCGATTGGATCGCCACCGAGCCCGAGCCGCGTATCGCAAGGGGATGAAGAACCATTGGGATTACCTGCCACAAGACTACTGGGCGTCGCTGATCCACGGAGCACGCTTCGGCTGAAATGGAACCGATAACGACGCGTCTGCGAGAGCTGTTCGATTACGATCCTACCACCGGTCGCTTCGTCCGGAGGACTGGACCGAAGGCGGGCAAGTTGGTGAGGAAGTCACGAGGCAAGAAGCCGGTGCGCGTCAAGATCGATGGCAAGACCTACCTCGCCGCAGAATGCGCATTCCTATGGATGACGGGCGAATGGCCGGCGCATCGAGTGATCCACAAAGACGGCAACGTCAAGAATGACTGCTGGGCCAATCTGGAGCTGGAGGATAAGTCCGGCGTCTACTATGACGAAGCGCAAGACAAGTGGTGCGCAATGATCGGCCGTGGTCGCTTCTGGTTCGATACCGCCGAGGAGGCGTATGCTGCTCTGCGCCCATCGTCTGCCCGAGGCGACATACAAGAAGAATTATCGAAGCTGGGCTTGATCTGACCTACTGATTATTAGGCTCAGGACTCATTGATCAAAGCCAGAAAATGACTTGCGGCGATGCAGATGGCGGACATGAAGGTGTGGGCGCATCGGTCGTAGCGGTTGGATGCGCCGCCAGTCCTTGAGCCTTCCGAACATGTTCTCGATTTTGTGGCGCTGGCGGTAGAGTTCCTTGTCGTGGTCTGCTGGGTCTTGCGGTTGCTTTTCGGCGGGATGCAGGGCTTGATGCCGCCTTCGGCAAGGGCCTGGCGGAACCAGTCGGCGTCATAGCCTTTGTCGCCGAGCAGCGCGGCTTGCGGCAGGGCATCCAGCATGAGTCCTGCGCCTTTGTAATCGCTCATCTGGCCTTCGCTGAGCAGCATGATGAGGGGCTTCCGTCGCCATCGCAAGACGGCGTGCAGCTTGGAGTTCAGGCCGCCTTTCGTGCGCCCGATACGTCGGGGAACAGCCCTTTTTTAGCAGGCTCGCGGCCGTGCGATGCGCCTTCAGATGCGTCGCATCGATCATCAGCCGATCCGGCTTTCCCGGCCTTGCCTGCCAGTTCGGCAAATATCTGGTCGAACACGCCGAGCCGGCTCCAGCGGATGAAGCGGTTATAGATCGTCTTGTGCGGACCGTATTCCTTCGGCGCGTCGCGCCAGCGCAGCCCGTTCCTGATCACGAAGACGATCCCGCTGACGACGCGATGATCGTCGACCCGCGGCACGCCGTGAGATCAGCGGAAAGTAACGTTCGATCCGATGGATCTGTTCATCCGACAACCAAAACAAATCAGTCATGGCAGAGCCCTCCTGCGCAAGCCTGAATCTGATTTACCAAACGCTTCGGCAATTGGAAATTAATGGGTCCTGAGCCTAGCAAGAGGCCGCTTGATGACTTCGGAGACTTACCCTTCCCGCCGCCCCAAGCTGCGCACTCGTGACGCAGCGACGTATACCGGGCTTGCCAAATCCACTCTCGAAAAGCTGCGTGTCACCGGCGGCGGAGCCACATATATCCGCGTTGGCCGTGTCGTGCTCTACGATCAAGATGATCTGGATGCTTGGCTTGCTGCCCATCGACGCAAAACGACCTCCGACAATGGCTAGGGTCAGTAGTCATGCGCACCAAGCCTCGCGCCCGAAGGCCAGATTGGCGGCGCATCAAAATTCACCGTTCCTACAGCGTTGACGAGGTAGCCCGGGTGCTTGGTGTTGCGAAAGGCACCGTCCGGCGATGGACCAAGAATGGATTGGCGGTGCTAAATGATCAGAAGCCCACCCTGATCCTCGCCCCGGACTTTATCCTCTTCGGTCTCCAACGAAATGCCGCGCGGCACCGTCGCAATCTTCACAAATGATGCTGTGTTAAGTGTCGAGCGCCTCGCGAACCTTTCGGCACATTCGCCGAGTATGTGCCGCATACCGCATCTGTGAATGTTCGCGGGCTCTGCCCCCACTCTGCACGATGATGCACAAGCGCATATCCGAGCGCCGAATCCCTGACTTGGCGAAGATTTTGGCTGTGCCCACCGCGCAATGGCCGCCGCACCTATCGGATAGCCGAGCCCCCTCCGTGAATGATTACTTCAGTAGGGAGCATACAACTGATGGCAAAGCACCATCCTGCTAACAAACGTATCAAGATAAAATACCTGATCTATCTTCAAGAGGCAAACCAAATGGCGGAATTCTTCCTATTGATCAGGTTGCGGCGGCAATTGCTGGCTTTGAGAAAAGCACTGGCCACAAGGACTTTAAACAGTTTCACATCGAAAAAGCAAGCAGGTTCAAACGCCAGCTCTTGAGAATGCCAATCGGAACTCGCAACGGCCTAGCGAAATCCACGATCATTCGCGGCTCATCTTACTCAAAGCTTTTTTCAAATGGCTGGCCGGGCAACCAGGCTATAAGTCTCGGATTGGCTATTCAGATGCCGATTATTTCAATTCGAGCGCCAATGACGAACGTATTGCCAAGGCCGTGCGTGAGCATCCAGTGCCAACGCTTGCTCAGATTTTACACGGCTCTGTTCCATATCAGTTGCCACCTTCCTGGAACGGAGAGACCGGGCGCTTATTGCCTTCACACTGCTCAGCGGCGCGCGTGACAACGCTATTGCCTCATTGAAACTGCGGCAGGTCGACTTTCAATCGCGCCTGGTCAATCAGGTTACGCGCGCGAGGTGCGAACGAAAACCCGAAAGACCTTCGTCTCTGCCGTCTTCCCCGTTGGCGATGAAAAGGACAGATGGTATCCGACTGGATTGCCTAATTGCAGACCGCTGATCTTTTTGTTCCCGACGATCCCCTGTTTCCGTCAACTGCGATCGGGATAAACGCGAAGGCCATTTCGCACCAACCGGACTATCTAGAAAAAATTGGAGCAATGCGGCGCCGATCCGCAAAAATTTTTCGCGCTGCCTTCGAGAATGCCAGTCTGCCCTATTTCAATCCGCACTCATTCCGCAAAACGCTTGTGTCTCTCGGACAAACCCGTTGTCGGACGCCGGAAGAACTGAAGGCATGGAGTTAAAACCTTGGCCATGAAGATGTGCTGACCACGCTCCGCAGCTATGGAGCGGTGGCACGGGATCGGCAGTCAGAAATTCTCGGCAAATTTGCGACATACCGAAAGCGCGGACTCGCCGCGCCTGGACCCCCAGGCTCGCCAAGTGCTCGAAAGATTGTTGCGGACTAATGGCATGGCATTGAAGGCAGCAATAGCGTGATTGCACCGCGTAAAATATGGAAACAGCTTCTGGATTTAGCGCGAATGCCTGACGCTGGTGGCAGAGCCACAGATGCCATTAACGCGCAGATGTCAAAAGCTGATGGCATCAATGCGCTGGTGTCAGAAGCCGACGCGCAAATAGGGGAAAGCCTTTCCGCCAGATTGAAGCAGCTTAGCATGACACAGTCTGACTTTGCTGCCATCTGCGAGGTCACGCCAAAGACAGTGTCCAATTGGGTGCATGGCAAGACCGTCGTCAATCCGATGGCTTTGGTGCTTATGGAAATCCTGGAGGAATATCCCGATGTTCGGCGCGATTTCATGCATATGGTCAAACGCCGGCCAAGAGGAAAGCCATTTCAGCCCGGCAATCCGTTTCGGTTCGGCGACCGCCGCCGATCGGTCTTCACAGCCGCAGCGCAAATCGGGCCTGCTGTTCGCAACCAACGGCGTTAAGTTCCGAACCATCCCAACTGGAAGGGAGTGGTGAGCGTCGAAGTGGCGCTGTCTGCGGCATGCTCAATGGACCGGGCTGTGAACGGCACGCCGAACTGACCCCATCTGGCACGGAACGTTGCACTCGACGCTGCGACAGAAATGTCTTTCGTAGGGGGATCACTTATGCCGCCATTGAGCGGAGTTTTTCATATGCTGCATTTACGCCCTTAAGCGCTTCCTCTCTGGCTTGCCGGATTGACGGCTTAACATGAGGCCAACGATCAGGATGCAGCTCAGATGCTAGCCGGCGCCTGGCTCGCTCCAGTTGCTTTCTTGTGAAGGTAGTGCTGAGGCCGAATATTTCACACAGCGATCGCACGTCGTCTGAACCCGCAGCCTTGAGCGTCCCAAAGCCGATATCTTTCCCAGCGCCAAGAGCCTTCTTCAAACGATCATGGAAGCTGGTGAGCAACCAATCTTCGTCGTAAGCCCATAAAAAAATAGGAATTTGCCGTCAGCAGCACCATGAAGCCAGCCGTGATGGCATAGCCGCCAGGGTCGAGCGACGCGCTATAAACCCAAATCGGTGACATCTCTGATTGCCACGCAGAGCAATGCTGTGGAGGCGATGATGAGAACCGCCCTCGTATATCTTGCGCGCGGAGTGTGGCGAGCTCGCCACCGGTCTTCAACCTCGTTAAGTTCGTCCAAATGCGCTGAGGCGTGATCGAAATCACCGCTGTTAATTGCACTGAGGCCCAGCATATACACGGCTTGACAGCGCTCAAGCCAGCGGCGGCGGCGTCGAGATAGGAAAATCCAGAATCTTGGCGGGCACGAACATTGCCACGACGATGTAGGTCATGATGGCTGCTACTGTGGCAATTGGAACCATAATTTGTTGCAGAACAGTCCATTCAGAGGTGACCATAGTGCGCCTGCGTGCATCTCCATGATACCAATTCGCTAGCACACTTTTGCTTCCTCGTATAATTCGGGAAAATGACACCCAACGATTTTATTACCAAATGGTCTAGGGCCGATTTAACAGAGCGCGCTGCCTCGCAAACGCATTTCAACGACCTGTGCCAGCTGCTCGGCGAGCCGACCCCCATTGAGGCCGATCCGAAGGGCGAGTGGTACGCCTTCGAGAAGGGCGCCCTGAAGGCCGGCGGTGGCGAAGGCTGGGCCGATGTCTGGAAGCGCGGCTGCTTCGCCTGGGAGTACAAGGCCCGGCAAGGACCTTGAAGGCGGCGCTCAAGCAGCTCCAGTATTACGTGCGCTCACTCGAAAACCCGCCGCTGCTCATCGTCTCCGACACGGAGCGGCATCGAGATCCACACCAACTGGACCAACACGCGTTCAGGAGGTCCACACGATTCCAGCTCGACGAGCTGGCCGATGCCCGCCAGCGCCAGCTGCTCAAGTGGGCCTTCTCCGACGCCGACCTCGAACGAGCTGAAGCCCGGCAAGACGCGCCAGGCGCTCACCGAGGAGGCGGCCAGGCGTTCGTCAGCTCGCGCAGCGCCTGCGCGAGCGCGGCCACGACCGCCGAGAACGTCGCCCATTTCGTCAACCGCCTCGTGTTCTGCATGTTCGCCGAGGACGTGGGCCTGCTGCCAGACAAGCTGTTCAAGCGGATGCTGGAGGCAAGCTCGACGAGCCCGACGAGCTTCGTCGACGAACGCGCAGCAGCTGTTCGCGGCGATGGCAGAGGGCGGCCGTCGGGTTCAGGCCGATCGACTGGTTCAACGGCGGCCTGTTCGACGACGACACCGCGCTGCCGCTGACAAGGCCGACATCAAGACGGCGCTGGCGGCCGCCAGGCTCAACTGGTCGCACATCGATCCCTCGATCTTCGGCACGCTGTTCGAGCGCGGCCTCGACCCGGCAAGCGCGCCCAGCTCGGCGCGCACTACACCGACCCCGACAAGATCATGCTGATCGTCGAGCCGGTGATCGTGCGAGCCGCTGACGCGCGAATGGGAGGAGATGCAGGCGCGAGATCGACAGCGCATGATTGCAGCGAGAGTCGCGCACGCGCAAGGCAAGGCCGGCGCGCACGCAGGCGCTGCGAACGAGGCCAGGCGCTGCAATTCGGAGTTCCTCGAGCGGCTCGAAGAACTTCCGCGTGCTCGACCCGGCCTGCGGCTCCGGCAACTTCCTCTATCTCGCGCTGCAGGCGCTCAAGGACCTCGAGCACCGCGCCAACGTCGAGGCCGAGCAGATGGGGCTGGCCGCGCGGCTTTCCCGTCGTCGGCCCCGAAGCGTCAAGGGCATCGAGATCAACCCCTACGCCGCCGAGCTGGCGCGCGTGTCGGTCTGGATCGGCGAGATCCAGTGGATGCGCGAGCACGGCTTCGACGCCCGCGCAACCCGATCCTGAAGCCGCTGGAGACCATCGAGTGCCGCGATGCGCTGCTGAACGAGGACGGCACCGAAGCGGAGTGGCCGGAGGCGGATGTGATCATCGGCAATCCGCCGTTTCTGGGCGGCCAAACTGCTGACGGCAAATCTATGGGGATACGAGTATTTCGGCCGAATCAGCTTCGGCGCTGTTTTTTGAAGCCACCGTGTTCGCGGTCTCGCAGACCTCGTGTACTTACTGGTTTGAAAAAGCACGCGAACCAGGTTGATTGCTGGCCGAAGAATTGCACACGACTTGGCCTTGTCGCGACAAATTCAGTTCGAGACGGTGGCGAAGCGGCGACATTGCTAGAGCCTTTATCGATGATGTTGATCTGAATTTTTGAAGCCTGGTCGCGATGAGCCGTGGGTTGTCGGAGGGTGCGGCCGTACGCGTTTCCCTCTTCTGCTTTGCAGACGGGGCCGATCGCCGTTGCGTTCCGGCTAGGATAGGACAACCAAGACCGGCGATAATACCGATTTAAAAGCGCCGTAACGGACTTCGGCATTTCGACGAGTAGAAGTAGCAGCCTTTGAACAGAAATCACGAAGTGCGCGATTCATCGGTGTTCAGAAAAGACGGTAGCTTTTGAAATTGGTGGGTGAACTGGCGCGAGAATGGTTAGCGGTGCCCGGATAATCCAAACGGTCTGATAAAACTGCAGAAGTGCTTCTGACCGTTCTCTAAATGGCCGAGGACGCTAACGCGGGGCAGATGCGGGATTCTTGGCTTATCGATTTTGCCCAGATTTCTTCCTGAGACGAAAATGGCAGCGCATTTATCGAAACACCCTTTCGGCTATGTCGAAATCACATGGTCAAACCGGGAAGCGGTCATGAACGAATAAGCGCGGGAGTTGAGCGTCGGCGGAGTGTGGTGGCTGTTACGTTGAACTGAGTGCCGACCAGATTGCGCAAGCCAAAACTGACCGGTAAATCGAGACGTTACATCGCAACAGCCTGGCAGTGCGAAATATCGTCTATTCATCTGGCTCCACGATCACCCTTCAATTTCCGATAGCACGCTGTGTCGCCATCGCTCGTGACGACGACACAACATCTTCGGCATCCTGCATTCGCGACTTCCACGAGCTTTGGTCGCTGCGCATGTGCACATGGCATCGGCGTTGGCAACGACCCCCGATACAACGCCAACAACCATGCTTCGAGACCTTCCCATTCCCCGAAGGCCTGACGCCCGACATTCCCGCCGCTCGATTATGCCGACGATCCGCGCGCCAAGGCCATCGCCGCCGCCGCGAAGCAGCTCAACGATTACCGCGAGGCGTGGCTCAATCCGCCCGATCTGGATCGTGCGCGTGCCCGAGGTCGTGCCCGGCTATCCCGACCGCATCCTGCCGCGCGAAGCCCTCGACGAAGACCGGCGCAAACAACTCAAGAAGCGCACACTGACCAATCTCTACAATGAGCGCCCTGCCTGGCTCAACAATGCCCACCGCGCGTTGGACCACGCCGTCGCTGATGCTTACGGCTGGCCCCGCGATCTTAGCGATGATGAAATCCTAGAACGGCTATTCCGCCTCAATCAAGAGCGTGCCGCTATCCAATAGCGGCGGGACAGCAATCGTGCGACCCGACAAGTAAAATCGCCTCGTAATTCGCACCGCGTGCCTACACAGTGCCTATTCTCGTTAAAAGCGAGTTGCCCGCAAACCCGCTAAGTCTTTGATTTTATTGGTGGGCGCAGTAGGATTCGAACCTACGACCCGCTGATTAAGAGTCAGCTGCTCTACCAACTGAGCTATGCGCCCAAACGCCTTATGGGACATGGCGTTTTCAGGGTAAAAAGCCGCTCCGATTTTGGTCGGAACGGGAATAGAACATACGCATACGGGAAACATGGAGTCCCGTCAATATCCCCAGCACTGCTTTCGCCTCCAATTCGACGGAGCCGGGACTTAATCACGCCAGCGAGGCGCACTCTGATGCGCCGAATGCTTCGGCGCCCATCGGCATCTGCCTGCGTGCGGTAGGGGGCAAAAAATTGCCGGAGCGCTTCCTCCCCTTTGCCAATCCGGCCATTCCAGAAGCCAAAGCGCAGGGACTGGAAACACAGCGCCACGCTTGCCGGTCCTGTTCAAGGCTTGGCCTTGTCGATTATATGGCCGTACCCCTCCGCTCGACCAGCGATTCGGGCTGATCGGCGGCGGAGATCGTGACCTCTTCCGGTGTGCTTTTCATGCTGGCGCCACGTCGGAGACATATCCGCCGAAGTGCGACGCCGGGCCGCGACATGGCCCGACGCGCGCGCAATCACTCCGGACCTTAAATGTTGCGGGCTTCTATTCCCCGAAATTCTTCAGAGCGATCTGGATGCCCTCATCGTACATTTTCTGATATTCCGCTTGAGACTGCTCGCCGCGGTTGGTGCTGCGATGGAAAAACGTGATCACCTCCCCAATCAACGTGCGGGGCTGCCGGTCGACCTGGTCGATCTCCGTCGTCGATCCGACGTCGACAAGGCCCTCGAGATCAAAGTCAACGATGTAGTAGTATTGGGCGCCAACATATATGCCGCGTGAAGGTTCGTTCCGAATGCGAAGCATCTCCGCCCTATTACCCATTGGCGGTATGTGTTCATAACACCAGCGGCGCTCGTTAAGTACGATACATCCTGTCGTCGTGCCATTGCGCTCGAGCCACACCCGCTCTGTCTTCGCTCGATTCCTCGTAAGATCTTCCGGGTAGGGCATTTTTACCGATGTTACGAGATTGATCACCTTGCGCACGTCTTCGCGTTCGGCGGCGTATGCGGAAGCGTCCAGAGCTCCCAGCAATAGGCCTGCGACCAAAAGAGGCTTAAATTTCTGCAGCATGATGCCTTCCCCCTCAAGAGCAGCAACGCTCGTTCATAATTCGAACCTAGTGCACTGACACATTCACTTCGTTCACGTGCCAGCGCCCTAGCTATTTGTTTATGCATCAATTTTACCAAACTCCGGCTTGTCGCCTCCGTTTGGATCGATGCACTAGAGCCTTTTCCGTTCCGATTGAATCGGAACGGGGCTCTAATCCTTTGTTTGGTCGCATTTTCGCGACGCGAACCGGTATCCACTTCGCTGGAAAATGCTCTAGTCGAAGACAGAACTCAGGATGGAAGTCTGGACGCAGCCGGGGTTTACCGCAACAGTGAAGTGATCGGAGGCTAAAACGCCTTAGGTTTGTTGCTGAGGAGCCTCGCACCGCCGGCTCGCCAGCGTCGGCGCGCGCGACAACATCGGCGAGGCCGCGCGACCGCAGCCTGTCCGTGCAATCGGAACCAATGGTTGAAGCCGGCCGCTACTCGCCGAGATATTTGAGTGCAACCCCGATGCCATCGTCAAAAAGCTTCTGGTATTCGGCACGGAATTGGTCGCCGCGAGAGGTGCCGCGAACGAAGAACTGGGCGATCATCGCCACCGGCGCATGTGCCGGAGGATCCATTCGTGTCGTGCTTCCGACGTCGGCAAGGCCGTCAAGGTCATAATCGACGACAAAATGGAACAACTGACCTGGCTGAATTCCCTCCACAGGCTCGTTGCGGATGCGCAGCATTTCCGCACGTGCGCCCTTCGCTGGAATATGTTCGAAGCACCACCGGACCTTGTCATCGAGCCGGAGGCAAGCGACTGTCTCGCCGAGTTCGTTGAGCCGCACATATTCTGTCCGCGCGACGCTTCTCTCGAAACGCTCCGGATTTGGCATTTTGATCGAGGCGATCAGGTTGATCACCGCCCTGACCTGTTCACGCTCGGCAGCATTCACCGGAGCAAAAGCAAATGCGCTCAACACTGCGCCCATAAGTGCAATGGTCCTGATTTTACACGCCATTTGAGAGATCCTTTCCGAGAAAACCGCAGTATCGGTCGAGTGCTACGCTGATGACAATGCCGTCTGAGGGTACATGTGTCTCGTCCGGCCCGCCGCGATTGACGCAATTGTTTAAGCGCGGAGTGAGAATGCGGCCAAAAAATCAGCGGCGGATTGAGCTCATTCGGCGTGCGCGCTGACGATGCGCGCGAAACTCTGCACATCGCGAAACGCATGACGGAGCGCGGTATCGAAGAGGTTGAGATCCGAGCTAGAGCATTTTCCAGTAAAGTGGATACCGGTTTGCGTCGCGAAAATGCGACCAAACAAAGAGATAGAGCCCCGTTCCGATTCAATCGGAACGGAAAAGGCTCTAAGACACTCGGGGGTCGGGGCCTTCGGGCTCGACCTCACCTCCCAGAGTGCAAATCACCCTCCGAACGAGCCGGCAGGTGGCTCATTGATGGGTTAGCGGCGATCATATCTATGACGCAATCCAAGCAAGGCAGTGCGCCAGTCATTTATGCCGTTGCTTTGGAGTATCGCCAAGGTGTCTACCCTCTCCAGCACCGACACAAATTTAAGCACGCCGTGGTAGAAAGGGCGCTTCCAAAAATCATGGACGGCGATCTTTAGGCCCGGGTCGCCGTTCTTCACGGCCTGAAGGATGCAGGATGAACGAAATCGTCCATCGACCAGAACAAGATCTGGCTTAAAGCCCTCCTGCCAGGGACGCCTTGCGTAATCCGGCCACCGCATGAAATAAGCGTAGTTGCAGGGCTTGCCCCATTTCTTGACCGGGCCAAGATCGGCATGGACGAGCTTCGCCCTGCCGTCCGCGATCATGCGGGCGACGGGTCCTTGCCTGACGGTCTTGGCAAGCCAAGCGCGGTCTGTGTCAATGCTGTACAGGGAGCGGATGCCAGAACTCCGCCGCAAGAACCGTGCTGCCTCCGACGCCGTATTCAAGCAAAGCCGACGCATCGGACAAATGCCGTCGATAGCAGGCAACCTCGTCTGCGGACATTACCATACGAAGATCGCTCTGAATGTCTAGCATGGCCCCACCACCGAAACTGCACGCAGCTCACGCTACCCCGCGTAGTTGGTGGTTCTGAGGCCTTGCCGCCTCAAGGTCGCCGCTGTTGTGACCGGACCTCGCCTAAGTCGGGGCATATGCGTTGCCTGCGCCCCAAAGCGGATGCTCTCTGCAAATCCGCGCGGCTCTCCCCGTGAAATTCTGTGATTTGTGGCCAAAATCAGCGTCTTGGCCGAAAAAAGTTTCAAAAAAAATGCCGCGCAAAAAAAATTCGACAAGGCACGCGGTCTACGCGGCAAAAGCCGTAGAGTTTTTTGAATATTGCAACATCGGATTCGACACACCAGACTAAATCGGGTTGCTGATCATCCTCCGTAAGTTTGCCTATTTGCGTCTTTAGAAGTGCAGAACCACAACGCACTGGGGAGGGATGACAATGAGCCATGTTGGAGAAGTTCGAAAGTCCGTTTTCATTGATTGTAAACACTGGAATACAAACATTGATCTCCGAGCAAAGCGTCAGGGAGGCTTATGGACCATTTGGAGGTCCGATACGGGACAGGCCGTGACGGATCGGGCAGCTTTGGAAACAAGATGGGTGGACTTAAATTCAACGTATTGGCCGAATGTTTACGTTGAATGGAATGGCAACAACTTTCGCGTGAAACTGTCAAACAATAGTCCTTATATCGATAACACCAATGTCCTAATTTATATTGGGCACGATGCCCGCGAAAGCTGGCGGTGCTATTGGGATCCAAGACAAAATGAGGGGACGGGTGGCTTTCATCATACGTGCGTAAGAATTGCCTAATCGGCTGCAACCCTGCTCTAAATCATCACCGACACCGCGTTACCATCTGTTGATTGGCAGTACGACCATCTGTGCGACCTGGACATGATCGGGTTGTGACAGCGCGAACATCACCGAGCGCGCGATGTCCTCCGGCTCCAGCGCCAGCTTGAACTGGTCGAAATAGGCCTTCTCCTTCGCCACATCACCGCGATAGCGGCGACGGATGATGCCCGTTTTCGTCAGGCCGGGATTGATCTCGGTCACGCGGATGCCGGTTTCCGCCAGTTCGCCGCGCAGCGTTTCGGTGAAGGCGTGGAGCGCGCTCTTGCTGGTCGAGTAGGCCGCCATGTCCGGGATGATGCGCAGCGCGTTGATGGAGCTCATCATGACGATGTCGCCGCGATCGCGCGCGACCATGTCCGGCAGGATCGCGCGGGTGACGCGTAGCGTGCCGATAAGGTTGGTTTCGAGGATGCCGGCCCAGTCCTCCATCGCGCCGATGTCGAAGCGCGTACGCCCGCCTATATCGTGGCCGGCATTGTTGATCAGCACGTCGATCGGGCCGAATGCCTCCGGCACGCTTGCCGGGAGGTCGGCGACGGCAGTCGCATCGGTGATGTCGAGCACGAGGGCGTGTGCCGCAGCGCCGAGTTCCGCGGCAAGCGCCTGTACGGGTCCGGCTTCGCGGTCGGCGAGGATGACGCGGCGTCCATCCGCAATGAGCGCGCGGCAGATGGCAGTGCCCATGCCGCCGGATGCGCCTGTGACAAGCGCGCAGCCTGTCCGGGTCTGATCGGCCATGTCGTCACGCCTCCTTTGCTGGATTGAAACGCTTGCGCGGCTTGGGATCGGCGTCGAGCCGCGCCGCCACGCCTTCGAGGCCCGGGCCGGCGGGCGGATAGAGCGCCAGCACCAGCGGATCGTGGCCGGGGATGATGTGGTCGGGGCTGGTCGCAAGGGCCTCGATGCGATTGTAGCCCTCCAGCGTGTCGCCGATGTTGTAGGTCGTGGTGAAAACACGCCGCTCATCGAGATGGCGGAAGAAATGCGCGGTGTCGGAGGCGACCATCACGTAGCCGCGCCGCGTCTTCACGCGCACGGCCTGCAGTCCTTTGGAATGTCCGCCGGTGAAATGCAGCGTGATGCCCGGCGCCAGCTCGGAATCGCCGTCGTGGAAGCGGACGTCGTCGGCGTAGAGGCGGCGCACCAGCGTGACGATGTCATCGGCCTCGAAGGGATGGCGCATATAGGCGTGGCACATGCAGCGGCCGGTCGCGAACTGCATCTCGCAATCCTGCAGATGGAAGCGGGCGCGCGGGAACAGGTCGATATTGCCGGCATGGTCGTAATGCAGATGGGTGAGGATGACGTCGGTGACGGTCTCCGGCTCGATGCCGATGCGCTTCAGCCCTTCGGCTACGGGCGTCACCATCTGCCGGCCGCGCTCGGCGCCGGATTTGGCGCTGAAGCCGGTGTCCACCACGAAGGTGCGGGCTTCGTTGCGGATCGCCCAGACCGAATAGTCGAGCGGCATGTCGGTATCGTGAGGGTCGCCGCCGATAAAATTCTCCGATGACCGGCGCGGCCCGAAGCCATATTTGATGGCATAGACCTCATAGATGTCGTCGCTCATGGCTGGCGATCCTTCGCGTTTCCTTTCAACAGGCCTCTCAGCGGGCGCGGTTGCCCTCTCCCCTTGCGGGAGAGGGCGGCGCCGTGAAACGGCGACCGGGTGAGGGGAAGAAACCTCTCCTCGAATCCGGAACTTGCCGCGATGTCGTCCCCCTCACCCGGCCGCCTTCGGCGTCCGCCCTCTCCCGCAAGGGGAGAGGGCAATTCCGAGCGGATGCAGGCCTTCTCACGAGGGCACCATTGGCGACGCTATCCCTCAGCGCATCACGAACGGGTTCGGCACATTGCCGCTCACGTCGATCCAGACGCTCTTCTCCTGGAGATATTCGCGGATGGCGGACATGCCGTTCTCGCGGCCGAGCCCGGAGCGCTTATAGCCGCCAAAGGGCGACATGTAGCTGACGGCTCGGTAGGTGTTCACCCAGACCGTGCCGGCCTCCAGCCGCTCCGACATCGTCAGCGCGCGGCGGATGCGATTGGGTCCATACGCCGGCAGCGAGGCCGAACAACGTGTCGTTGGCGATCGCGATCGCCTCCTCTTCATCGTCGAAGGGGATGATGGAGAGCACCGGGCCGAACACCTCCTCCTGGGCGATGCGCATGTCCGGCTTCACGTCGGTGAAGATCGTCGGCTCGACGAACCAGCCGTTGCCGCATTCCGGACGCGACGCGGGCGTGCCGCCCAGCACCAACTGCGCGCCTTCGCCCTTGGCGATGTCGATATAGTCCAGCACTTTCTTGATATTGCGGCCGCGTGGTGATCGGGCCGACCTGCGTCGCGGTGTCCAGCGGATTGCCCATCTTGCGCGGTGCGGGCGAGCGCCAGCAGCTCGTCGACGAAGCGGTCGTGGATCGAGCGATGCACCAGCGCGCGCGATCCGGCGATGCAGGTCTGGCCGGTGGCGGCGAAGATGCCGGAGACCACGCCCTTCACCGCGTCGTCGAGCTCGGCATCGTCGAACACGATGTTGGCCGACTTGCCGCCCAGCTCCAGCGTCACGGGCTTGATGCTGCGCGCGGCCAGTTCGTAGACGCTCTGCCCGGTGCGGTCGCCGCCGGTGAAGGCGACCTTGGCCACGCGCGGGTGCGAGACCAGCGGCTCGCCGATCTCATTGCCGAAGCCGGTGACGATGTTGACGACGCCCGGCGGGAAGCCGGCCTTCTCGAACAGCTTGCCGAACTCCAGCGCGGACACGGAGGAGAATTCCGACGGCTTCCACGACCACCGTATTGCCGGCCGCCAGCGCGGGCGCGAGCTTCCACGCCGCCAGCATCAGCGGCGAATTCCAGGGCGTGATCGCGGCGATGACGCCGAGCGGCTCTTCGCGCGTGAAGTTGAACACGCCCGGCTTGTCGATCGGGAATGACGCGGCCTTCGATCTTGTCGGCGAGGCCGCCGAAATAATAGAACCATTGCGGGATGTAATTGAGCTGGCCGCGCATCTCGGCGATGAGCTTGCCGTTATCGGTGGTCTCGATCTCGGCGAGATGCGCGGCCTCGGCCGCGATGAGATCGCCGAGCTTGCGCAGCAGCGCGCCGCGGGCGCTGGCGGTCAGGCCGCGCCAGCTCTTGTCGCGGAAGGCCTTGTGCGCGGCATCGACGGCGGCATCCACATCGGCCACCGTGCCGCGCGGAACCTGCGCCCAGGCGGAGCCGAGGAAGGGATTCTCCGTTTCGAATGTCTCGCCGCCGGCGGCCTCGACCCAGCGTCCGCCGATGAGCATCTGATTTTTGTCCATGGTCTCTTCCTTCCCGCGCATTGGATTCAACCGGATGATCGCACGCGCTCGCCTCGGGCGCAGTCGCTCCCTCTCCCATGGGGAGAGGGCTGGGGTGAGGGGGTACGGACTATCCGTCGAGGCGAGATCTTACCAAACCGATAGCTCTTACCCCCTCACCCTGTCCCTCTCCCGACGATAGGAGAGGGGAACCGGATGCAACCGACGGCGCCCGCAGCCGCCTACTTCTCCAGCTCGGCGAAAGCTTCGCGCGCAATGCGGAACGAGTCCACCCCTGCCGGGACGCCGCAATAGATCGCCACCTGCAGGAACACCTCGCGGATCTCCTCCTTTGTCACGCCGTTCTTCAGCGCGCCCTTCACATGCATCTTCAGCTCATGCGGACGGTTGAGCGCGCTGATCATGGCGAGGTTGATGATGGAGCGCGTCTTCTTCGGCAGGCCGTCGCGGCCCCAGATCGCTCCCCAGCAATATTCGGTCACCAGCTCCTGCATCGGGCGGTTGAAGTCGTCGGCCGAGGCGAACGACTTCTCGACATACTCCGCGCCGAGGACGGATTTGCGGATTTCCAGGCCACGTTCGAACACTTCCTTGGACATTCACTTAGCTCCGGTTGGTTGAGTTCTATCGCTTTTTTCGTTTGAGCATGATCTTCATCGCAAAACCGGTTCCCACTTTTGCGGATCATGCTCTATTGCTTGACCCAGATGGGCTTGGCCACGGCGATATCGTCCGGATAGACGGTGACGGACACGCCTTTCTGCCACTGCACGACGCAGAAGCTGGCATCGACCCGGCGGCCCTTCTCATCGAATTTGAGGCGTCCGCCAGGGAAATAGCGGGCCGCCCCTTCGCGCGTGTCGATGGTCCGCAGCGCCTGGGCAACGGCTTCCTTGTCCGCCTTGCCGGCAGCTTCCAGGGCTTCCTTGACGATCCACATATCGCCGTAGGTCGAGATGGCGTTCTGGGTGAGCCAGGGCTCGCCAAATTTGGCTTTCAGGTCGGCCTGCAGCTTGTCGTGGCCCTTGGAGCCCCAGTTGCCGACAATCGTCATGAGGCCCTCCAGCAGACTGGGGTCCATGGTCTTGAGAAGGTCGGGATCGGCCGCGGAACGGTGAAGGTGAGTACGGGTACGCGCGCCTGGGCGAGGCCGAACTCGTTCATCTTCTCCAGGAAAAGCTTGGCGTCGGAGATGGCCGTCGGCACGAACAGCAGGAGATCGGGCCGGTTGGCGCGGACGCGCTGGACGAGCGGCGTCGCATCGGCCAGCGGCGGGGTCCAGGTCTCGTCGAACAGCAGCTCGAGGCCCAGCTCCTTGGCCAGACGCTCGCGCATCGGCTTGACGGAGGACTGCGAGGACGCCGTGTTGTCGGTGATGATCGCGATCTTCTTCGGCCGCTTGCCGGAAGCCGCCTCCGCGAGGCGGATGATCTCGGGCACGCGCGCTCGGACATGTCGCCGGCCGTTGCCGAGGTCTGGAACACATATTTGAGGCCGCGGCTGGTGATGAGGTCCGAGAAGGACAGCGTGAGGAACGGCAGCCCGGCGCGTTCGGTGACTTCGGTCGCGGCAAGGGTGAAGGAGGACAGGTAGGAGCCGGTCGCGGCGACCATGTCCGGCTCCTGCGCGACCATGCGCTGCGCGGCGTTCTTCGCTTTCTCGGTCGAGTCGCCGGCATCGATGAGGACGATCTTCAGCTTCGCCCCGCCCA
The DNA here is from genome assembly GCA_963842775.1 of uncultured Alphaproteobacteria bacterium. GTDB lineage: Bacteria > Pseudomonadota > Alphaproteobacteria > Rhizobiales > Rhodomicrobiaceae > R-RK-3. The sequence continues at coordinate 493,676 of CAWJHQ010000011.1, forward strand.
GCGATTTGATGCCGCCGGCCGCGTTGATATGCTCGACGCCGAGCTCCGCGCCCATGCGCATGATATTGCCGGGCCGCGCATAGATGCCCGACAGCGGCACGAGCACGCCGACCTTCACTTCGGCCGGATTCTGCTGCGCATAGGCCGGCGCGGCGCCGAGGCCGACGGCGGTCAGCGCGAGGGCTGACAGGGCTGTCTTCAACGTCTTGAACATCACTCGTCCCTCCCTGGGATCGTTTCTTGTCGCGTCTGCTGTTGCCCCGGCCGGTGCGACGCTCACATGCCGAGATAGGCCTGGCGGACCCGGTCGTCGGCCCGCAATTGCGTGTTGGTGCCCTCGAGCACGACGCGCCCGGCCTCCAGCACATAGCCGCGGTCGGCCGCCTCCAGCGCTTCCGCGACGCGCTGCTCGACCAGCAGAATGGTGATCCGCGTCTTGCGGCGGATCTCGATGAGCTGCTCGAAGATGAAATCGGCGGTGGCAGGGCGCGAGGCCCATGGAGGGCTCGTCGAGCATCAGCAGCTTGGGCGAGGAGGCGAGCCCGCGGCCGATCGCGAGCATCTGCTGCTCGCCGCCCGAGAGCGTGCCGGCGAGTTGGCCGCGCCGCTCGGCCAGCACCGGCACCAGCGAGAGGATGAGATCGAGATTGGCTTTCCAGTCGCGCCGGCCGGCTTCGGTGTAGGCGCCCATCTCCAGGTTCTCCATCACCGTGAGCGACGGGAACACCTGGCGCCCCTCCGGCACATGGGCGATGCCGAGATGCGGCCGTCGCGCGGCGGCACTGTCAGCAGGTCCTGGCCCTCGAAGCGGATCGGCCCGCTCTGCGGCTTCACGATGCCGGAGATGGTCTTGAACAGCGTCGTCTTGCCGGCGCCGTTGGGGCCGACGATGGCGACGAACTGCCCGTCGGCTACCGCGACGCTGACAGTCGTTCAAGCACCGGCACGCCGGTCGCATAGACGGCGCTGAGCCCGTCGATCCTGAGCATGGGCCGCAATCCATTTTTTGCCGAGATAGGCCTCGATGACGCGCGGGTCGCGGGTGATCGCCTCCGGCACGCCCTCCGCAAGCACTGCGCCGTGGTCGAGCACCACGAAGCGGTCCACCAGCCGCACCATGGCCTGCATGGTGTGCTCGATGATGACGATGGTGATGCCTTCCTCCGCGAGCCGGCGCACGACCGCGATCACCTCGTCCACCTCGCCCGGGCCGAGGCCGGCAAGCGTTTCATCGAGCAGCAGGAGGTGCGGCTGGCCGGCGAGCGCGCGCGCGAGCTCCATCAGCCGCAGCTCCTTGGTGGTGAGCTCGCCGGCCATCTTGTCGGCGGATCGCGCCAGCCCGACGCGCGCGAATGGCCGCCTTGGCCGGGCGATGCGCCTCGCGTCCTGATCGGCGGCGTGGACGTAGGCGCCGACCAGCACATTCTCGGCCACCGACATGCGCGCGAACGGGCGCATGATCTGGAAGGTGCGGCCCACGCCCCCGCTCGGCGAGGACATGGGGCTTGGCGCCGATCATGTTGCGGCCGAACAGGAGCACCTCGCCGCCATCCGGGCGGATGAAGCCGTTGAGCAGGTTGAAGACCGTGGTCTTGCCCGCGCCGTTCGGGCCGATGATGCCGAGGATCGCCCCCTTGCGGACCTGGAACGACACCTCGCTCACCGCCTTCAGCCCGCCGAAGATTTGGAGAGGTTGCGCACATCGAGAATGACCTCGCCATCCGGCGCGCCCGTCCGGCGCGGCGCGGCGAGCTGGGTGACGTTGCCGGCCGCTTCGGGCGCGATTTGCGGCGCGGCGCGCGAGCGCAGGCGCAGGAGATCGCGGACCTTCCAGTAGACGCCTTCCGGCGCGGTCAGGATCACCACGATGATGGCGAAGCCGTAGATCACGCCCTGGATGCCGGGCAGCCGCGCGCCGAGCTCGGCGTGCAGGATCTCGCTGACGGGAATGAGGATCGCCGCGCCGATCACCGGCCCCCAGACCGTGCCGACGCCGCCGAACATGGCCACCATCAGCGCCTGCGCGGAGACCAGCATGCCGAACACCGCCGGCGGCGTCACCACCAGCAGCACCACCGCGTAGAAGCCGCCGATCGCGCCGGCGATCGCGCCGGACATGCCGATGGCCTTGAGCTTCCAGGCCCGCGTGTCGATGCCGGCCGCCTCGGCCGCGGCCTCGTTCTGCTTGATGGCGAGCAGCGACATGCCGAAGCGCGAGCGCTCGATGGCGCGGGTGAGCAGGATGATCGCGACCGTGAGCGCCAGCGCGATGAAGGTGTAGACCCGGTCGTCGCTGAACTGCATGTAGGCGGCCGGCGCCTCGCGATGCATCGGCAGCGAGACTTCCTGGTAGCCGAGCCATTCGAACACGTAGAGCAGCGCCAGCGGATAGGCGAGCATGGCCAGCGCGAAATAATGCCCGCGCAGCCGGAAGGTCGGCAGGCCGATCAGCAGGCCGGCAAGCCCGCCCAGGACGGCCGCCACCGGGATCGAGAACCACGGCGTGATGCCCCAATGCACCTGCGCCAGCACCGTCGTATAGGCGCCGAGGCCGAAGAAGGCGGCATGGCCGAACGAGACGAGGCCGGTGTAGCCGCGAGAACAGGTTCCAGGAGAGGCCCATGCACGCCCAGACCAGCACCAGCGTCAGCATGAGCTGGTAGTAGGAGTTGCGTGATCATCAGGCTGACAGCCGCGAAGGCGACAGCGAAGCCGATGACGGGCAGTAGGGAGCGCAGCCGGTTGCACCATCATGTCCGCTCCGCGACGCGTCCGAAGAAGCCCTGCGGCCGCAGGAAGATGATCAGCAGGAAGACGACGAAGATCGCGGTGTTCTGCAGCTGGGTCGGCAGGATCAGCGTCGAGAGCTGCTGCACGAGGCCGATGGTGATGCCGCCCCAGAACGCGCCCGGCGTCGAGCCCATGCCGCCCAGCACCACGCCGGCGTACATGACGATCACGAAGTCCAGCCCGACATAGGGATGGAACGGATAGTTGGTGGCGAGCAGCCCGCCGGCGATGCGCGGTGATGCCGACGCCGAGCGCGAAGGCGAAGCGATGCGCCTGGTCGACGTCGATGCCCATGTAGGTGGCGGCATCGGGGTTGTCGGCGGCGGCGCGCAGCGCCTTGCCGAGCCGTCGAGCGGGAGATGAACAGCCAGACCGCTGCGATCACGCCGATGGTAAGAAGCGCCGCCACGCCGCGCGACTGGTTGACGAACACGCTGACATGATCGCCCCAGAGCGGCCCGATCTCCCAGGCGCTCGACGGTGAGCGGCGTGCGCAGCGCTGCGGCACCGAGCCGAACAGGATCAGGCCGCCGTTCTGGAGCATCAGCGCGATGCCGAGGGTCAGGATGAGCTGGGCGTAGTGGCCCTCGCCGTCGAGCGCGGCGGTGCGCATGCCGGTGACGCGCGAGATCAGCAGGCGGTGCAGCACGTAGCCGACCACGAACACCACCGGCCCGGCCATGATGGCGGCGACGAACGGACCGTAGGTCGCGCCGAAGAGGGTGGAGACGCCGAGGAAGGTGAGGATGTAGTAGGCGGCGTACATGCCGAGCATCATGAAGTCGCCCTGGGCGAAGTTGATGACCCGCATCACGCCGAAGATGAGGCCGAGCCCCACGCACATCAGGCCGTAGATCGTGCCGAGCAGCAGGCCGGCGGCAAACGCCTGCAGGATATTCTCGACGGTTTGCGCGATCATGGAGCCACCCTCCGGGAGGAGCGCCCCAATGCCCCCTCACCCGGCCGCCTGACGGCGTCCGCCCTCTCCCGCGAGGGGAGAGGGCCACTCCATGCGGATGATGGGCTATGCCTTACAGTTGGCAGGGTGTAGCCCTCTCCCCTCGCGGGAGAGGGCGGCGAGGTCCGCAGGACCGAAGCCGGGTGAGGGGGCTTTGGCAAAGGTGCCTCTATAGGAGACGGAGCGATCCTGCCCAAGGTGACCACATTAAATACCTTCATGCTTTCGGACTTTCCCGCTCGCTTCGAGGATGGCCTGCGCGTCTGTCAGTTCAACGCCGATCGGCGTGCGGCGAGGCGCGTCTCCTCCAGCGCGCAGAGCCGCGCGACGAGGCCGGCGTCGGGCGCATCCTCCAGCGTGTCGATCAGAGCTTCGATTTCATTGGCGCGGGCCCCGCCGATAACCGCGGCGGCGGATTGCCGGAAGCGTGCGCGGACCTCGGCGTCGGTCGCCTGCACGACGTCATCCAGGCGCTCGGTGGCCTGCGAGCCGTCAGCGTATTCGACCCGAACCTCTGCGCCCTGTTTGCCGGGGAAAGCGGCGGTGAAGCCGGCCTCGGGCTCGACGCTGGTGAGGGCGACGAGGCGCAGGATCTCAGGATCGCGCGGGTTGGCGTAATTCTCCTCGGTGATCGCGCCGCTGGCGAGGGCGGCGGCCACGCTGAAGCGGATGCTCATCTTCGCCTGCAGCGAGCGCTCGAATGGGCCGGAGAAGTCGCAGCCCGGATAGCGCACGGCGGCATCGGTCACGCGCACGCGGATCGCCGCGATTTCAGAGGATGGCCGCGCGCTTTTCCCGGCCACGCGGACGGCGGCCTGGCAGGCGGTTTGCGCGAAATTGCAGGCGGGCGCCGGCTTGTTGAACACCTCCAGGATCTCGAAGCGGCCGCCGTCGAACAGCGTGATTGCGGCCGGAGCCTGACTGCGCCGGTAGGCGGCGAACAGCCCCGCTTCGCCTTCGAGGATGTCGGGCGAGGCGAAGGCATCCTGCTCGGCCAGCTCCAGCGCGGCGATGGTGTTGCGCGCGGCAAAGCCGGGATGGAAATACATCTCGCTGCCGCCGATTATGCGGCCATTGATTGAGCCCGCCCACGGTGTTCACGGCGAGCGAAAAGGCGCTGGTGGTCTGGGCCTCGGAGAGCTGCAGCATACGGCCCGCGCCAAGCGCCGCGCCCAGCGGCGAGACCAGCCCGGTCGGGCGATAGAGCCGGGCCAGCTCCGCATTGAACAGCGCCCGCCCGATCCGCGCGGCGGCCTCATAGGCAAGCATGGCGCTGACCAGGAACCGGTCGCCGGCCGTCGGCGTGCGCTGGGCCACCGCCAGAAGCACCGGCCAGACCACCACGCCATGATGGCCGATGCTGCCGGCATGCATGTCCTCGCGGACGAGGCCGTGCCCCAGCACCGAATTCACGAAAGCCGCATCGCCCGGAGCGGCGGTGATGCCGCTGCCGACGATGTTCGCGCCGACCTCGCTCGCCGCCGTCGCGCGTGTCACGGCGATGGCCTGGCGCGCCCAGGGCAGCCCGCGTTCCAGCGTCTCGAAAGCGCAGGAGAGGAAGTCGATCAGGCAGGTTTTCAGCTTGGCCCGGACTTGCGGCGGCATGTCGCCGTCATAGGCCAGGACGTCGCGGGCGAGTTGCTGAGCAAGGGTCATGGGCGCGCCTTCACGACAACATCGGCGGGGCCTTCGAGCACCTTCACGATCTCGGTGAAATCCGACTGCCCGCCTAGCTCATTCACGACGCGCTGCCAAAGGTCGCGCACCGCGCCGGCCGTTCCCAGCTTCAGCCCCATCGCCTCCGCCTCCGACATGAACAGGCCGATATCCTTGAACATCAGGCCGCTGGCAAAGCCGTAATCGAAGCTGCGTGGGATGATGCAGCGGGGGAATTTGTCCTGCGTCGCGGAATTGCGCCCGCTGCCGGAGTTGATGACATCGCACATCACGGACGGGTCGAGGCCCGCCTTCACGCCCATCACGATGGCCTCGGACGAGATCGCCATGGCGGTGCCGGACAGAAGATTGTTGACCAGCTTCATGGTCTGGCCGAGGCCCGGCCGGTCGCCGACCATGAACAGCTTGCCGATCACTTTCAGCATGGGCAGAAGCGGCTCGCGCGCGGCCGGTGCGCCCGAGACCATCACGGCGAGTGTGCCAGCCTTTGCCCCCGCCACGCCGCCGCTGACGGGGGAGTCGACCAGCGTCTTGCCCTGGCGGCTGAGCGCCTCGCCGATCTTCACGGCGGTTTTCGGCCCGGTGGTGGACAGATCGACAATGGTGCGCACCTTGCCGCCAGCAGCGACACCGCCTTCGCCCAATATGACCTTCTCGACGACATCGGGCGTCGGCAGCGAGACGAACACGATCTCTACCTTGTCGCCGACTTCGGCGGCCGAGCCGGCACGCTCTGCACCGCGTTCAGCCAGTTCAACAAGCGGAGCCTCATCGATATCGTAGATGACGAGGCTGTAGCCCGCATCGATAAGCCGATGCGACATCGGCAGCCCCATCTTGCCGACACCGACGAAACCGATCCGCTCTGCCATGGCGTTCTCCTCAGCACAAATGATTGCTCGATGGCCGTCAGTCGGCGGCGGCCATCACGTCCAGCTCCGGCATCAGGAAGGTCGCGGAACAGCGGGTAATTCTCGATCATCGGGAAGTGGCCGATGCCGGCCATCTCGGTGTAGCGGCAGCCCGGAATGGCATCGGCGACCGCCTTGGTCATCTCCGGCGTGCAGGAATAATCATAGGAGCCGGTGAGCAGGCTCACCTTGCAGCGCCTCGTGTCGATCCGCTTGACATGCTCGCGGGCATCCCAGTCGAAGCTGTAGAACATCACGTCGCCGCGATAGATGCCGGGGCCGCCTTGGGCGTAGTACCACCAATTGTCGCGTTTGCCGGTCTCGGGGCTCATCGGCGCGTTGAGGCCGAAAGTGTAGGTGGCGACCAGCTCGCCGCCATGGACGGCCGGATGGTGCAGGAAATCATTGTAGCGGCCGGGCGCATAGGCTCCGCTTTCGAGGCCGATGATTCCGCGGATCTCGTCCGGAAAATCGCTCGCGACGCGCAGAACAATGGCGCCGCCCATGGAGCAGCCCATCACCACCGGGCGCTCCAGCCCCAGCGCCTGCCAGACCTGCCGGATCAGCCGCAGATAGGCCTCCGTCTTCAGCTCATAGTTCGGTGAGCCACCAGCCCGGAGGCGGATCGGAGCGGCCATGCCAGGGCATGTCGAAGCACACGACGCGGAACCGCGAGGTGATGTCCTTGTCGTTGAGCAGATGCCGGTATTGGCGGCTGTCCGCGCCGGCGGTGTGCAGGCATAGAAGCGGGATGCCCTGACCGGCCTCCTCGACATAGATGCGGTGCGGCGCGCCATCGATGTCCATCCGCAGATAGCGGCCGGTGATCGGCTCGAAATCGGGCATGGACAAAGAACTAGAGCGCGGCTCCGGCGTCCGGCGCTCCAGGCGCCTCCCGCATCAGGTTCATCATCCGGTGGAGGGCGCGGGCGCATTGCATCGCGGCGAGCGTGTTGCCGTCGATGATGAATTCCGGCACCCGCATCAGCATGGCGAAGAAATCGTGGAACAGCGGCGGCGGATTGGGGGAGAGGAATTTCGCCCAGACATCCATCGGCGCGCGCAGGCCGAAATCAGTCGGCACGTCGAAGCGGGGCGAGGCGATGAAGCCGCTCAGTCTGCCTTCGCGAACCTGCATGACATAGCGCGTATCGCCAAAACCGACGCCAATGTTCGCATTGAATTTCTTGCCAATGACCGCAAGTTCCCGGTCCGCGTTGACGCGTTCCTGGAATGCAGCCATCCAGGCCTCAGCCGGGAAGCTGCCCATACTTTCCTCCCGCGCTCTTTTGTTTTGCTATATCTGCAGCGAGCGCTAGTGCATCGATCCAAACGGAGGCTACAGCCGGAGTTTGGTAAAATCGATGCATGACAAAAGACCTAGGGCGCTGATGCGTGAACGAAGTGAATGCGTCAGTGCACTAGAGGTAGCTTGCGCGTGTTGATCGACTGCGACCAACACTTCCTCGTCATTTCAGCTATCGCATCCGAGCATATGACGGGGGCTATGGGAGGCGCTTGCAGGCGCTAGTGGACCAGACCGGCGATTTCTTTTTGCGCCTCAAACCAGAACTAAGCGCTCGTTCCTTAGCCGGATACGATGTTGCTCCCTGGCGCCCAGAGATTAGAATGGCGCCATCTTTCTTGCGGTGGAGCGAACACGGTGATCCCAAGTGACAAGCCGTCCCCAATGGTGCGTCGCTCAACGCATCCGAAACAGGATTATAGAGTATCTTGAGCTCGCCTCTTCTTATGAGAAGCAACGAGAATACGAGCGAAGCGCCCCAATAGCTCACGTGCCTTCTGAGGTGATATGTCAGTGGGAAGACTGGGTTGATGATAAACGGCTCAATGAGTACGCGGAGCCTGTTTTTTCCCCAGAAGAGCAAGCAACGCTTCGTGATTTTCACGAAATTTGGAACAGCGTGGCGGACGACACCCCGAAGACCATGCCACCTCTTTCAGATCTTATCGGCACGGAGCCTTGGGAACGTCTTCGGCAAAGGGCCGAACTGACGCTGAAGATCTTTGAGGCGCGCGGTAGATTCAACGAAGAGTGGGATGCATTTCCAAAATGACCTACATGTCAGCTCGCACCGCAAAGCGGATCACGGGGCGCGGCGACCTCAAACCGGGACACGTCAAGCCGCCCCGTCCTGATCCGCGGCATCCTCCGACAGCAGCACGCCCGGCCAGCGGCCGGACTGCGCCAGATGCGTCACCTGCGAACGGATCGCTCCGGCGAAACGGCGAACCGCCGTGGACATCGGCCGGTCGATCGAAGTGGCGATGAGCATGCGGCGAGTGACCTCCGGCGCGACGATGGGATGCGCCGAAAGCTGGCCGGCTTCGACCGCCGCAAACACCGAGACCAGCGGCAGCACGATGCAGCCGACATTCCGTCGCGCAAGGTCGATCTGCACGGGAAGCGAGTCCACCTCGATCACCGGCTCGATGGTCAATCCTTCCCGAGCGGCGAAATTCTCCAGCACGATGCGCAGGCCGTGATGCTTGCTCGGCAGGATGAGGTTACGCTTCAAGCTGTCGGCGAAGGTGATCGGAGCGCTGTCCTCAGTACCCGGCGCGATCAGAAAAAGCTGTTCCAGGATCAGCGGCTGCGTGCGGATGGTCCGTGGGTGCTGGCGCGTCTCGTAGAGGACAGCGATATCAACCATGCCGCGGTGCAGCCAGTCCAGCACATGGCCGCTATAGCCTGACGCTACGCGCAGCCTCACTTGCGGATGGGAGGCGGAGAAATGCTCGATGAGGGGGGTGGACAATACATCTGCTACGGTCGGCGGCATGCCGAACGACACGTGCCCTGCGAGATCCGCGTCGTCGCTGCGCAGTTCCTCGCGCGCGCGTTCCAGTTCGCGCAGCACCAGCGTGGCGCGCGGGAGAAATAACTGTCCCTGTTCGGTCAGTACCGCGCCGCGACCGTGACGGCGGAACAGGTTGACGCCCAGTTCCTGCTCCAGGATCTGGATCTGACGGCTGAGCGCCGGCTGGGCAATATGCAGCCGCTCGGCGGCCGCGCTGAAGCTCCCCAACTCGGCTACGTGCACGAAAGTACGCAGCTGACGCAGCTCCACAGATATTCCCTCGCGGCATATATCTCGCTCAAGCCTAATAATATGGGAATATCATCGCTTGGCTAGCCCTGGTCTCCGGCAGTCAAGACGGCACCTCGCGCTCCGTGGAAGAGGGCGGCGATTTCTTCGCCGGCACTCTGGCGGATTGAAAACGCGATCCGACGACCCCGGGCGAATTTACCGCCACACGCAGATCGTCTCCTGGCGCAGGGCATCCGAGATCGCCCAGACGCTATTGGGGCGCAATAGACCGCGGCGGCCGGAACCACCGCATGCGTGCCGATCGAGGCAACGTTGGCGATCTGAACCTCAGGGCATCGTGGTGGAAGCTGACTTCAGCCACACAATCGCCTCCTGCTTGAGGTGGATTGCGGACAGGTGGGATTTCATTTGGCATCAAGGCTGATGAGCATGATGTTGTCGCGACGGGGGGCGCCCCGAAACAGACGCGTGGCTTGCATAGCAACGAGGCAAACTTTCCGATGATCGACGGCTCCTGCCATTGCGGCGCTATCCGATTTGCCGCGGAAGCCGCGCCCACCAAGGTGAATGACTGCGATTGTTCCATCTGCCGCCGCTACGGGGCGCTTTGGGCATATTACCATCCGTCACAGGTGCGGTTCGCGCCCGGAAGTGGGGCCACCGAGGTCTACATGTGGGGCGACCGCATTATCGAGTTCCATCGGTGCCGCACATGTGGCTGTGTCACCCACTGGTCCGCTGTGGACCGGACTTGGCCGCACATGGGCGTCAACGCACGGATGATGCCGCCAGAGGTGCTCGCCCATGTTCCGGTGCTGCGAAACGGCCAGCCGGCTCGTCACGACGAGACCTGAGGCTTTGACGTCCGCTACGGCTCTAAATGATGTGGCGTTGACAGCGGCTCTGAGGCGAAAGTCTCCATCCTCAGCTTTGATGTGCAGCGACCGGAGCCGGCCCGATGCTGCTCCTCGCACCTCGTCGCCCCCTGGCGGCGAGAAGGCGGCGATTCCTGCGCGCCTGCGTCTGTCGGCTTCGGAATCAGCCCAAAATTAAACGAACAATCTAGAGCATTTTCCAGCGAAGTGGATACCGGTTCGCGTCGCGAAAATGCGACCAAACAAAGGATTAGAGCCCCGTTCCGATTTAATCGGAACGGAAAAGGCTCTAGAGTGGCGAAGAACATAATTGCCGCTTTTTGTTTCAATAATATCAATCAAGAGTTTCTTGGCTGGAGGAGTAATCTTCCATATTTTTACTGAAGCATTCAAACCACGATCTCGTTAATTGACGGAGGCTCAAGGGGTTGGTTCGGCGTCTTCTGAGCGGGAACCAATCGCGAATAGCCAATCTGCTCTTATCTCCCCGCCTCCGAACGGCAATTATCAGGTTACGCAATCCAAAGGCGACCGACTATGACGGCAAAATCCGACGCGATGGTAGCCTGGCTGTTCATAGCCGTGATGGTCGGCGCATCATGCCTCATTGCAACACGATCATCAGCACAGACATGCGGTGCGGACTATACGCTCAAGCCAGGTGATACGCTCGCCGACATTGCCCGGACCGTATATGGCAACCCCAGCCAGTGGAATATCATCTACTATGCCAATCAAGACCGATTGGGTGAAAATGCAACGTTACTTGTCCCTGGGTTCTCGCTGAAGATCCCGTGTCTGGCAGGGACGGGAAAGCCGGCTGCGGCTGCGCCGGTCGAGACGCCCCCTGCCGGCGCCCAACCGGCAGCCGAGACGGCACCGTTCCAGCTGTCCTCAATGCTGGGACGTATCGAATTTCTCACCGCCGAAGGTTATGCCCCTTTCACCGGCCGCGACCTGCCGCAAGGCGGAATGCTGATCGATCTTCTCCAGTCAGCGATGAACTTGATCAAGGAGCAGGCCAAAGGCGCCTTTGACTATCGGGTGTCGTGGGTGAACGACTGGTCCGCCCATCTCAATCCGCTTTTGATAACACGTGCACTTGACGCGGGCATTCCGTGGAGCAAGCCCGATTGCAATCGCCCGGAGTTCTCGGCAAAGCTGATCAATATATATGTCAGAAGTTTTTCTTCTCGGACCCGCTATACGAAAGCGTGACCGTGCTGTTCGTTCGCAATGACGGTTCCTTCAATTTCGAACGGGACGAACAAATTGTAGGCAAGACGCTCTGCCGCACTAAGGGATGGTCTACCTTCGACCTCGACAAGGACGGGCGCAATTGGGTGAAGGATGGAAAAATCACTCTCATGCAGCCTCAGAGGGCAGAGGATTGCTTCCGGTTGCTTGACGAAGGGACCGTTGATGCGGCCGTCATCGCCGAGCTTACCGGGCTGGCCGTTGCAAAAGCAATGGGCATGGGGGACCGTGTTCACGCGGCGGGCCGTCCCATCAATATTGAAACCATGCATGTGATTATCGCCAAGACGCATCCTAACTCGCGCACTGTGCTTTATTATGTCAACAACTCGCTGGCGCGGCTTAAGGAAACAGGGGCCTACGACGCCATCACAGCAAAACATCTCGAACAGTTCTGGGGCGCGGCCGCGGCCGCTGCGAGCGAAGCCTCGTCGCAGCCAAATCCAAACCCGGGCAACACTGGCGCAAGCCGGGCGCCAGCAGTGAAGACAGGTGAGCCAGAACCCGTGCCACAACAAAAACCCGCCGCACCGGGCAAAAAGGCGAGTGACGGCAAAGAGAAAGGGCAACCCTGACCGGGCATTTGGCGTGACGGCGTGCGGTCACATCAGCGCAAGGCTTTCTGCAGGACGATCAGGCTGTTGACCGTCTCGGGCCGGCTCTGCGGTGCTTCTCTCCGGGCGACTCGAATGCTTCATCGCGGCAGTTAAGTTTCTTGGAGTTATCTCGCGAGCTGGCAGATGTCAGCGCATTGACAGACATTAGATTTAATACGAAAAGACGGAGAATATTAGTGCAGGCCGCCTCAACAAATTTACTCTTGATCGAGTTAGACACAGTTTGCATGGGCATTGCTGATCGTTACGTGCAGTCCAGTTTTTATGGTCGTTATTCGTCACTCGGATTTACATGTGGAGTATGTAGCGCTTTTGGCGTTCTTGTCAGTGCCGCTAGATCAGTTGTGGGGGTAATTTCATGCGGATACTCTTGACGATATTGGTTTCACTTGCGTGTCAAACTTTGGCCAAGGCCGCAGAAACGAGTGTCCCGCCCCCAACGACTTTCCGGGTGACCTTGGCGAACTCGCTAAAAAATCCGCTCAGCCAAAATCTTGTCGACTTTAAAAACTCAATCGAAGAGGACTCCTCCGGAACGCTGCGGATCGAGATTTTCGATGATGCCCAGCTTTACTCCGAAACGCAGGGGCGCGCCGCCGTCAGTGCTGGCAAAATAGATATGGCCGTTGTGCCGCTCGGCGATTATGCGGGAGATATTCCGGCGGCTGGCCTCTTTCAGCAACCCTTCCTGTTCGATATAAAGCCGCTTGTTCTTGCGGCAACGAGACGCGACCATCCTATTCGCCTGACCATCGAGCAGGAAATTTTGAAGAAGGCTGGTGTTCGGCCCCTGTTTTGGCAGCCATATGGCGGAACAGTTCTTTTGTCTAATGGCGCGCCGGTAACAAATCCTTCTGCGATGACCGGCCGCAATGTCGCGGCTATTGATTCCGGCATGGCGAATTTTATCACAAATTGCGGAGGGAAGCCGCGCCTCGTTTCTGCTCCCGAAACCTTTAAGGCACTTCAAAGTAAAGCTGCGGATTCCAGTATGACTGGGATTCTCAGTCTCAAAGAACGCGAGCTTTGGCGCGTTACTAACACGGTGACCAAACTCAGATATTCCGAGATCTTATTTGTCATGGTCGTTAACGAGAAAAGCTGGCAGGGGCTGAGTGAAGACCATCGAAATCTCATCATCGACGCGGCGGAGAGAGTAGAACAGAGTATATGGCGTTGGTATTTTCTTCTTGAAGCTGATACATACACGCTCGCTGAGGAGAAAGGCTTGAAAATACAGGAACTTGCGCCCGACGATATTTCTGACTGGCGCATATGCAGCTCGGCAATCATGGAGTCATTCATGGTCGATGCCGGCGAAGTTGGTGAGCAGCTTATGAATGCCTATGGAAAATTAAGGGCCGACCCCTGCTGCAACCGCTGATTGCTTGCCAGACCGCATGGCTTAAGGCTTACAATTGTATCAAATTGGGGCGGCTGCGGACGTCAGGCTAACTCGCCCGCGCCCTGATATCATTGCGGCATATCAGGGGGCAATTTTGAGTTTACGAGCGAGCTGTGGCGGACGATAGCGTAGGCGTGTTTGCACATCCAAGCAGCCGGCCGAGCGGCGCTAGTGATGGGCCCATTTTCCGACCGCCCCGCCGGAAATTTCTCGCGTTGCGGCATGAGCCGTCGCGGATCAATATCTTCATTCTGGGTCTCGTCGGCGCGGCACTATTTGTCGGCGTCTGGGAGGCTGGGCATTATCTGACTCCTGAAGAGGGGCGCAAATTTTTACCTTCTGTCGAGGAAGTCCTATATGCGCTCGTCGATCTCTTTCGCGAACAGGACTTCCTGACGGACGTCATTGCGAGTTGCATTCGAATTTTCGTGAGCTTCTTCGCTGCGGCGGCAGTCGCCATCCCGTTGGGTGTGCTGATGGGATGCTTCAGCAATCTTCGAGCGCTCCTCAATCCGACCCTTTCGGGGTGGAGATATTTGCCCGCCGCCTCCTTCATGCCTTTGCTGCTCGTCTGGTTCGGCCCCACAGACACCGCCAAGCTTGCGCTACTCTTCATCGGCGTCGTCTTTTTTCTTACCGCACTCATTCTGGACAACACCGAGGCCGTGCCGAACGAGTTCGTCGAGGCAGCCCTCACCATGGGGGCGAGCCGGCGGGAAGTCGTCCTGAATGTCGTTGTACCCGCGGCTGCTCCAGCGATTTTTGACTCGATGCGCAATATGATCGCGGTGGGATGGACGTATCTGGTGATCGCTGAAATTGTTGGCGCGGAGGATGGGATAGGAGCGATGATGATGCGCGCCGGCCGTACCCTGTCCGTCGACCAGATCATGGCGGGGATTCTCACTATCGGCGTTCTTGGCGTCATGACCGATATTCTCTTCCGCATCGTGGCCCGCTTGCTGCTGCCATGGGCAGCTTCACGATAGCGAAAGGAGACTCCAACGTAATGTCCGTGAAACCGCTTATTCGGGCAACCTTGGTAGGGAAGGATTACAACGCAGGCGCCGTCCGCGCGCTGACCAATATCTCCGTCGACCTTCACGAAAATCAAATTACCGCTTTCGTGGGGCCATCCGGCTGCGGCAAGACGACGTTGCTGCGGATCATTGCCGGGCTCGACTATCCCACGCGAGGCTCGATTGCGGTCGAGGGTAAAACCGTCTTGGGGCCCGGTCCCGAAAGAGGCATGATCTTTCAGGCCTACACGTCCTTCCCTTGGCTGACCGCTCGGAGGAATGTCGAGTATGGGTTGAAGATCCTCAGAATTCGACAAAGGGCAGCGCCGGGAACGGGCGATGGAGTTCCTGAGGCTTGTCCGTCTCGATCATGTCGCCGATCACTATCCGCGCAGCTTTTCAGGTGGAATGAAGCAGCGCGTCGCGCTCGCCCGAACGCTCGCCCAGAGCCCTCGCATCGTCTTGATGGATGAGCCTTTCGGCGCGCTTGACGCGCAGGTCCGTTGGGAAATGCAGGAGCTTCTGATCGAACTCGTCGAAGCGGAGCCGCGGACCATCGTGACCGTCACACACGATATCGGCGAGGCGCTTTATCTCGCTGACCGCATTCTTTTCTTCACCCGTCAGCCTGGGCGCATCAAGGCCGATCTTGCATTGGAGTTCAAGCAAGGCAAGCGTTTCAAGAGAAAAGAAGAGCTCTACGAAATGCACGGCTATCGCGAAATGGAGCAACAGTTGTTCGCTATGATGCGGGAGGAGATCACGACGGTCGGTGCCGAAGCGTGATAAATCAAGTTCGATAGCAGTTTGGCAGTAAAAAGTTTTCCTCAGTTGATTTGGCTCGTATTGGAGCGTGAGAGGGGTCCATGAATATTCAGGGATTGGTTCGGTCTTCTGTAGCACTGGTGGCGGCGCTTGCTGCCACAATTGTGTCGCCCAACATGGCGGCCGCAGCAGAAAAAATAACGGTGGCCTTCAACTCGTTTTCGCCCTACGGGCCCTGGTACATCGTGAAGGAGAGGAAGCTCGCCAAGGATATCGATCTCGATGTCAAGATCATGGAGGGCATTCCAGAAAAGAACGCTGCGATCTCATCCGGGCAGCTACATTGCATGAACAACACAGTCGATACCATCATGCTGGCGCGCGCGGGCGACGTTCCGATCAAGCTCGTTGCGTTCTCCAATATGTCCTATGGGCTCGACAAGATCGTCGTGAGCAAGGACATCAAGTCGGTGCGTGACCTCAAGGGCAAGAAATACGCCGCCGACTACGGTTTCCTGAACCATATGTGGATGCTGCTCACCTTGCGCCGCGAAGGCATGGGCTTGAAGGATGCAACGCTGGTCCCGATGATCCCTCAGGACGCGGCGGCCGCCTTCGCCAGCGGCGGCGTCGATGTCGACATCAACTTCGATCCCTTCGCCGAGACCTCGCTGAAGCGGAAAGGCTCCTACGTCTTCAAGACCAGCCTCACCGATCGGACCTGGGAACGCGGCCTGATCGGCGACGCGATTGCCTGCAACGAGAAGTGGCTCGCCGAGAAGCCCGCGGTCGCCAAGGAGTTGTTCCGCGCCTGGTTCGAGGCGACCCACTGGTGGAATGAAAATCCGGAAGCCGGCAATGAGATTGTTGCCAAGGGGCTGGGCTGGACGGTCGCCGACGTGAAGCTCGCCCAACATGGCGCTATCCAGCTGAACTTGTCCCAGAATTTGGGCGCTTTCGGCCTGCCTGGAGGCAAGCCGCTATGCGAGAGCATTCCTGAAGGTGCGCCCATTGCCCCGAAATCGATCGGTTGGGGTCTGCTGTTCGACGGCCGCGACTGCGTGGCCGGCTATGCGGCGCCAACCTGGGATTTATTCAACGAAATCTACCGCGAGGCTCGTGTCGCGAAAAAGAGAGTCAAAAGCAGCGTCGGCATGGACTCGAGCATTATTGCAAAGCTCGGGGCGGAAAACTATGCCGAGAAATATAACTCCAACAAATGGGTCGGCCGTCTGGGCCTCTGACGGGGGTTGAGCTTTTTCGGCGCCCCAGCCTTGCCGCGGATCTCGGCTTCTCACGGCCAGCCGCGGCAAGTTGCGTACATCATGCGCGTGGATGCGGAGAACCAGGAGCCTTGACTCACGGCAGAGGACGCGATGCCGCAAATTTCGATCGACGCCCGTCCGTCGGCCTGGCCTCACGATGGGCGGCTCGAACCGTCGGAAACGGCCCTTCTGATCATCGACATGCAGCGCGATTTCTGCGACGAGGGCGGCTATATCGCCTCGATGGGCTATGACGTCTCTCCGGCGCGCAAGATCATTCCCAATGTGCGCCGGGTCCGCGATGCTGTCGCCGCATGGGGCGGATCGATCGTGCTGACGCGCGAGGGACATCGCCCCGATCTTGCGGACTTGCCCCCGATCAAGGCGTGGCGCTCGCGGTTCGGCGGCGTCGAGGTCGGCGCTCGGGGCCCTCTCGGCCGGGTCCTGGTGCGCGGAGAAGCGGGCTGGGAGATCGTGCCGGAGCTGGCGCCGCAGCCGGGCGAAATCGTCGTTGACAAGCCGGGCTACTCGGCATTCTACGCGACGGACCTCGAGCGAATTCTGACCGCCAAAAAAGTTCGCCGTCTGATTTTTACTGGCGTGACCACGGATGTCTGCGTGCATTCGACGCTGCGCAGCGCCGTGGATCGCGGCTACGAATGCGTGCTGGTCGAGGATGGATGCGCGGCAACTGTTACAGAGAACCACCGCGCCGCCGTGAATACCATCATGACCGAGGGTGGCATTTTCGGCGCCGTTACGACGACCCACGCAATCTGCTCAACTCTTCGCACCAGAGAGTTGCCACAGGTCTGATCACCACCGGAGACGCCAAGCGTTTCAAGAGAAAGGAAGAGCTTTGCGACATGCGCGTCTATCGCGAAATGGAGCAACAGTTGTTCGCTATGACGGGGGAGGAGATTACGGCGGCCGGAGCCGAAGTATGATAATCAAAACGGTTTGGTAGTGGAAAGTTTTCCTCAGTTGATTTGGCTCGTATGAGAGCGGGAGAGGGGTCCATGGGTATTCAGGGATTGGTTCGTTGTTCGGTAACACTGCTGGCGGCCGTTGCTGCCATAATTGCGTCGCCCAACATGGCGGCCGCAGCGGAAAAAGTATCCGTCGCGATCATTTCTTTTTCTCCATACGGCACCTGGTACATCATCAAGGAAAGAAAGCTGGCGAAGGATATTGACCTCGATATCAAGATCATCGAGGGTATTCCGGAGAAGAATGCAGCAATCTCATCAGGCCAGCTGCAGTGCATGAACAACACTGTCGATACGATTATGCTGGCCCGTGCCGGCGGCGTTCCGCTTAAGCTGGTTGCATTCTCCAATATGTCCTATGGGCTCGACAAGATGGTCGCGACCAAGAACATCAAGTCGGTTCGCGACTTCAAAGGCAAGAAATTTGGCGCCGACTATGGTTTCCTCAACCACATGTGGATGCTGCTCACCCTGCGCAGGGAGGGCATGGGATTTAAGGACGTGACACTCGTGCCCATGCTGCCGCAGGATAGCGCTGCCGCTTTCGCGAGCGGTGGGATCGACATCGACGTTAACTACGACCCATTTGCCGCAACATCACTGACTCGCAAAGATTCACACGTGTTCAAGTCCAGCCTTACCGATCGGACTTGGGAGCGCGGTCTCATTGGCGATGCAATCGCTTGCAACGAGAAATGGCTCGCCCAGAAACCGGAAGTCGCGAAGGAACTTTTCCGGGCGTGGTTTGAGGCGACCGATTGGTGGAATGAGAATCCGGAGGCCGGCAATGACATCATCGCCAAGGGACTTGGCTGGCCCGTCTCCGATGTGAAGCTCAACCAATATGGCGCTATCCAGCTGAACTTGTCTCAGAATCTTGGCGCTTTCGGCCTGCCTGGGGGCAAGCCGCTATGCGAGAGCATTCCCGAAGGTGCGCCCATTGCGCCGAAATCAGTCGGTTGGGGTCTGCTGTTCGATGGCCGCGACTGCGTGGCCGGCTATGCGGGGCCAACGTGGGATTTGTTCAACGAAATCTATCGCGAGGCTCGTGTCACGAATAAGAGGGCCAAGAGCACCGTCGGCATCGACTCGAGCATCGTCGGAAAGCTCGGCGCAGAGGGCTATGTCGAAAAATACAAATCCAACAAATGGATCGGGCGTCTGGGCCTGTGAACGGCTCAATTAGGGCCAAGACTTGATCTGAATTGCCGCGGGTGAGCGCCTCTTTGTGGGCCGCCCGCGGCAAAACTGCCTTTAAGGGCAGGAATGCGGGTGAAATTCCAGGAGACAAACCCATGGCAGACGACGAATCGACGCCCTCTGGTGCCCATTCCCATGGAGGACGCCCCCATAGTCATGGCGTAAAGCGCGAAGATACGCATGGGTCTCGCACGCTCGAAGCGCTCGCCAACATTTCCCAGAGCAAGCAAGACGAAAAGGTCAAGCGCAGCCTGGAGCTTGGACTTGAGGCCGCCTCATCGATCAACGATCGCACGATCTCGCTGTTCTCGCGCGGACATCAGCCGGCTTTTGCCGGGATCAATACGTTCATGAAGGCGCCCTATTGCGAGGACATCCGCAAGGTCGGCGATTATGAGGCGGCGTTTGTCGGCATCCCGTTCGACTCAGCCACGACTTACCGCCCCGGGACCCGCTTTGGGCCGCAGGCGGTGCGCCGCATCTCCGCTCTCTATGACGGCTATTGGTTTGACGGCGGCGTCGATTTGCACGAGGAACTTGATCTGTGTGACGCCGGAGACATTTTCGTGATCCCCGGCAATATCGAAAAGACCTTCGATCAGGTCACCAAGGCGATTTCGCACATCTACACGTCGGGCGCATTTCCCATTATCTGCGGCGGCGACCACAGCCTGGGTTTTCCCAACGTCCGGGGCATCGCCCCCCATATCGACGGGAATGTTGGCATCATTCACATCGACCGGCACATCGATATCCAGGAGAAGGATATGGATGAGCGGATGCACACGACACCATGGTTCTGGACAACGCATGAGGGGACGGCCACGTCTCACCGAGACCACAGCCACATGCACGATGTCGGGCTGCCGAACTGCCATCCGAAAAATCTTGTCCAGATCGGCATTGGCGGTTGGTATGGCAACCGGCCGGGAACGGCGGTCGCAAAACGGCGCGGCACCAGCGTTCTCACCATGCACGACCTTGAAACCCACGGGCCCAAGAAAACTGCCGAGATCGCTCTCGAGATGGCTTGGGAGGGCTGCAAGGCCGTCTATCTGTCCTTCGACATCGAACTCGATCGACCCCGCCTTCGCGCCAGGCACCGGCTCCCCCGAACCTGGCGGTCTTCTCCCGCGCGAAGCTTTTGAGATGATTCACACCATCGCCAAGGAGGGCCTTTGCGCCATGGAGGTGGTGGAGGTCTCTCCGCCCTATGACGTCAACGACAATACGGCTCAGCTTGCCTGCCGGGTTATTCTCGATGTGATCGGAACGCTCATCGCCAATAAGCATATCGGCCACCGCGACAGAGCCAAGAAATAAAGATCGTCTGCCGCGTAGCTTGGGACAGGCCGTCTGTGATGTCTGGACAGCGAAAAGCTTGCCCGGTCGTCCTTCGCGAAACCTCGGCAGGCCGTATTGAAATTCTGGCGTTCCGCCATCCGCTCGCCGGCACTCAGTTGGTGAAGGGTACGATCGAGATCGCGGAGTCCGTTCAACGAGCGGCCGAACGTGAGCTGTTCGAAGAGTCCGGACTCGTCGCGACCGCGATGACCTATCTCGGCTCAGTTCAAATGTCCGAGCCGGAGCAAGAATGGCACTTTGTTATTTGCAAGGTCGAGCAAGCGGCTGAGCGCTGGACGCATTGGACAAGCGATGGGGGCGGCTTGGATTTTGAGTTCTTTTGGCACCCCTTGGATCAAGAGCCTGACGAGACGTGGCATCCGATCTTCAAACGCGCGCTGAACTTCATTCGCCACTCGGGCATTTTATATCCTTATACCAGATCTCTGAAAGTGCGACCGACGCGCGTCAATCATCGTCGGCTGTAAATGTCCGCCCTTAACCGTGGAGGCGTCTCTCCCTCTCCCATTGGGAGAGGGTTGGGGTGAGGGGTAAGCAGTTGATATATAGGCGCAAAAACCCCTCACCCGGCGCTTTCCGCGCCGACCCCCGTCTGCACGGGCAGCTCTCTCCCATGGGAGAGGTGAGGCTCGTGCCGGTCTTACGGCATGGGTTCATGTCACCGGGACTTGGTATTAGATGGCGCAGCGTTTCGTATGGAGAGACGGGAGAAGCGAATGGAACTCGTGACTCATAAGAAATTCAAAAGCGGCCGGCTGATGCCGTGGGGAAAAGGTACGGTCGTTACCGGAGCAAAGGGATTTGTCTACCTTTGCGGAAACACGGCGACTGCTGACGATTATGATCCAACCGGCAAAAAGGGAGGCGGCTTCGTCGGCGATGCAGCGGCGCAGTGGCGCGCAATTCTCACGAACATCAAATCGGATTTGGAGGAACTCGGTAGTTCGCTCGACTATCTCATTCGGATGACCTTCTTTATCAAGGGGCCGTTTCCCGATGGCGGCGTCCTGAGCTCTCCCAATTTTCGCCTGGATGTAGCGGACGCGTTCTTTGCCGAGCATTGCCCGAAGCACTGCAGCTATAACAACCCGCCGCCCTCGGAGGTGATCGGAGTTGCAGCGCTTGCACAAGCCGACATCGTGGTTGAAATCGTTGCGGTCGCGGCGCTCAGCCCTGTGCGTCACACCTAGAGCCCCGTTCCGATTGAATTGGAACGGGGCTCTAGGGTCTGTTGGTAGTCCTGTGGTGTGATGGAGCGGATTGAGCCTGAACGGATCCGGTGTTTCTATCCAGCATCTGCGGATGTATTCGTGGGGAGTGAGCCTTCAGTGTCTTGAGACGCCTGGCGTAATTGTAAGCCGCCAGGAAGGATTGCAGGTGTTGCTGAGGTGGTCGTGGCTATCGTAGTGATAGCGCCGGACGGTGGCTTCCTTCGGCGTCCGGTTCATCCGCTCGACCTGGCCGTTGGTCCAGGGATGATTGGGCATGGTCAGCCGATGCTCGATGCCATGCTCACGGCAGCGCAGGTCGAACATGTGTGTCACATAGCGGGCGTTTGGGCCTGCCGGCATATCCGGCGGCATGGTAAATGGACGCCATTGTCGGTGAGCACGGTGTGGATCGCGAAAGGCACGGCCTCGATCAGGGCTTGCAGGAAGGCCGAGGCGGTGACGCGGATTGCTTTTTCAGGAGCTGGGCGAAAGCGAATATGCGGTTCATCGATGACGACGAAGAGATGCAGCTTGCCCTCCTCGGTTCTCACCTCGGCGATGTCGATATGAAAGAAGCCGATCGGGTAAGGCTTGAACTTTTTCTTCGGCGTCTTGTCGCCTTCGACCTCTGGCAGCCTGCTGTGCCATGGCGCTGAAACAGCCGATGCAGGGCCGACCGCTTAGATGCGGGATGGTAGCCTGCAAGGCGTAAAGGCAGTCGTCGAGCGGCAGCAGGGTGTGCTTGCGGAAGGCGACCGCCAGGGCTTCCTCCTCATTGGTCAACACGGTCGAGCGCGGCCCGGGATCGTCATCTCCCAACAGTCCGCAACGTACAACACCTCTCGTAATTGACGCCGAGATCTATAAGTGGCGGCATCTCATCGAGAATTTCTTCTGCAAGTTGAAGGAGTTCAAGCGGATCGCCATGCGGAGCGACAAAACCGACACCAGCTTTGCTGCCATGATCCAACTCGGTGCCGCAGTCATCAATTCGCGGTGATTCTCAACAGGCCCTAGAGCGGGATCGGTTGAAATGGAAACATCGAAGCCGGGTGGCCCGCTCTAGATTCTTTAGCTGGTCGCGTGATCGGACGGAAAACCGGATTCCACTTTTCCTGATCACGCTCTAAGCGGATCACTGTTCATGATTTTGGATTGAACCAATCCAAAATCATCGTGATCTAGCTGCGGGTGAGCGAGATCGAAACGCCTTTAATCCCAGCTCCAGCAGCGGTAACGCTCACCGAGTGGGTCTTCCCCGTGAGCGAGATCGCGATCGTACCTTCGATGGTCCCAGAGAAGGACAGGTTCATGGTCGTACCGGCGGCCTTGCCGGAGACTTGGCCGGTCGCGTGGAAAGTGCGCTCTTCCCACGTACCCGAAATGCCGCTTGCGGTTTCCGCAACGAGACTGCGGAGCTCGAATTTCCCGTTCGCCGAGCTGCAGCGGCTGACGATCGACAGGCCGTCGCCTTCCGACTTCAGGACATAATAGCCAACGCAGGAGAGCCGCTCGCGCGTGCCGTCCTCCAGCGCCAGCTCGCCGTCGCCTCGCCAACTCCCGGCAAGTTGCTTAAAAAGCGGAGAGGCGTCAGCGAGAGCGGCAGACGGACCCATCGCGGATCCCATGAGCACGACGAGTAGCGCGGCTGCGGGTGTTAGAATCCGTGTGTGCATCTTGTCGCCCCTTGCATCTTATCTTTGCCCCTACCTTCTCCTTGCATGTCATTTAGGCCATCCGAAGGCGTCGTCTGCGACCCACAGGTCTTGAGGTTCTCGGGAGACTTTGATCAGTTTGCCGACTTCACCAAGCTCAGGGTTTCAGCCTCAGCGGCAATCCCGCCGCGACGAACTCCACCTCGGCCACGGCGGCGGCAACGGCTTGATTGAGGCGCCCCTGCTCGTCGCGGAAGGCGCGTCCCAGCGGCGTTTCGGGCACGAGGCCGAGTCCGACTTCATTCGAGACGATCAGGAGTGTCGCCGGGCACGCGCGGATGGCTCGAAGCAGCTCGTCCGTCGCGCCCGCGACCTCGCGGCCCGCGCCAAGCAGGTTCGACAGCCACAAGGTGAGACAATCCACAACGCCGACGGCTCCGTCGGGCAATCCCGCCATGGCGGCGGGCAGGTCGAGCGGCGCTTCGACTGTCGTCCAGGCCGCGCCGCGCTCGCGCCGGTGACGGGCGATACGGTCAGCCATTTCCGCATCCAGCGCCTCGCCGGTGGCGATGTAGAAGCGCTCGGCGAAGGGTTCCCCAAGGGCAAGCGCTCGCCTGCGTTTTGCCGGACCGCGCGCCGCCGAGGATGAGTATGGATCGGCCGATCATGGCGTGCACGCCAACGTCAAGCCAGCGCCAGCGCCGCCACGCGGGCGGTGGCCGCCGCCGCGCCGAGCACATCGCCGGTGAAGCCGCCGATGAAGCGCCAGGCCAGAACGGTGACAAGACCCGACCCGAGCACCGCTCCGCCAGACAAGGGCGATGCTGTCATTCGTGCCGAGACATGCGAGCGCCGCACCGCAGGCGATCAGCACCGTCATGCCGAGCTGCGCAGGGGTCAGGCCGGTCATCGTCGCCCCGAGGCCATCGCGCCTGGCAGGCAGGAGGAAGAATAGCGGCACGGCAATGGCGCCCCGCGCCGCGCTTTCAGCGGCGATCAGCGCGGCGATGACGGTGCCGGTCCCGGCGTAATGCTGAAGGCTGACGAGGAACGTGGCTTGCAATGCGAGGGTCAGCATCAGCGCCATCACGCCATAAGCACCGATGCGGCTGTCGCGCATGATGATCAGCTTTGCCTCGCGCGATGTCCCGCCGCCGATTCCGTCCCAGAAATCGCTCAGCCCGTCCTCATGAAAACCGCCGGCCGCCAGCAAGGCCGCACCCATAGCCAGGAGCACGCAGGCCAAGGCACTGAAGCCGGCCATCGTCGCCAGCCAGAACACCACGCCCGCGGCCGCACCGACCAACGCGCCCGCGATCGGATAGGCCCAGAGCGCCGAGGCGATCGTCGCGGTGCCGCTCGACGTGAAAACCGGTAATGGAAAGCGCGTCAGGAGGCCGATGGCGAGACCCAATTCTTCGAGCCTCTGCTGCATATGGTTTCTCATCCCCGGATTCATCGGCGAGAGCCATCGCGGTCAGCAACGCGCGCCTCGGCGAATGTCGCCATCTTGTTATGCGCCTCGGCCGCCGCTCGCATCACGGCCAGGGCCATCGCCGCGCCGGTGCCTTCGCCCAGCCGCATCCGCAGATCGAGAAGCGGCTCCAGCGCGAAGGCCTGAAGCAGCCGCCTATGCGCGGGTTCGGCGGAACAATGGCCGGCCATGCAATGAGCGAGAATATGCGGGTTCTGCCTGTATAGCGGCGTGAGGGCGGCGGTGACGACGTAGCCGTCGAGCACCACCGGGATCAGCGCGTGCCGCGCGGCGAGCACCGCGCCTGCGATAGCCGCCTGTTCCCGTCCGCCGAAATGGCGCAGGATCCCGGCGGCGTTTTCGTCCGTCGCGGCATGCAGGGCCAGCGCCTCATCGATGACGGACGCCTTGCGCGCGACACCGTCCGCGCCGAGGCCTGTTCCCGGTCCGGCCCAATCGGCGCCCGCGCCCCCGAGCGAACGCGCTGCCAGCGCCGCCGCGATGGTGGTGTTGCCGATGCCCATTTCGCCGAAGGCGAGCACATCGCCGCCCTTGGCCACCGCCGCCGCGCCGGCGTTCAGCGCCTCCAGCAGCTCATCCTCGCTCAGGGCCGGCCCGCGCGAGATGTCGCCGGTCGGTGCATCGAGCGACAGCGGCACCACGTCCAGCTCAGCGCCGCAGGCAGCGGAGATGGCATTGATGGCGGCTCCGCCATGGGCGAAATTGGCGACCATCTGCGCGGTCACATCGGGTGGGAAGGGGCTTACACCCCGGGCGGTCACGCCGTGATTGCCGGCGAAGACGATGACCCGCATCCTATCGGCGCGCGGCTGCGGAACATTTCCCCATCCCGCCAGGAAAACGGCGCAGTCTTCGAGGCGGCCGAGCGAGCCGGCGGGTTTGGTCAATTGCTGCTGGCGCGCCAGCGCCTCGGTGCGCCAGGCTTCGTTGGCGGGAGGAAGGTCTTGAAGGGCCTCGGAAAAGGCGTTCAGGCTGGAAAACATGGGAACATCCCCGGAACTGGAAATGTGAGAAGGGATGCAGAGAATAGCGCGTTGCGGCGCGATTGACAGATCAAACCTCCACTCTTAAGCTTTCTGCACCGGTTGCCCAGAAAGGCGCTAAGCGCTGGGCATGAAAAGGGAACGCGGGATGGGACAAACCCTATGAGGGGTCCCAAGCCGCGGCCGCCCCCGCGACTGTGCGCAGAGAGCGCTCATCCATAGGAAGCCACTGGCCGAAGCCGAAAGGCAAGGCTGGGAAGGCGGATGGGAGCTAAGACCTGCAAGCCAGGAGACCTGCCGGTAAAGCTGACGTGGTCGGACGGGGTGTTCCGGAGCGCGTACACGGGCGGCAGGCGCTTCGCCTTGCTCGTGCTCGCCCTCGCTGGACGCCTCCTTTATGGAGGACGGTCTGGAATGAAATCATCGACAATTCGGCATTCTGCGCGCGCATTGGCGGCTCTGCCTCTCCTTGCGGCATCCATCGCGCCTGCCTTCGCGCATCATATGGAAGGTGGGCAGATGCCGAGCACCTTCACCGCCGGTCTGCTCTCAGGGGTAGGCCATCCGATCATCGGGCTGGATCATTTCGCCTTCATCGCGGGAGTGGGCATCGCTTCGGCGTTTCTGCCGCGCGGCATCATCGCGATCGTCGCTTTCGTCGCGGCGACCATCGTCGGCTGCGTGCTGCATCTGCAGGGTATGACACTGCCGGGAGCGGAGATCGTCATCGCCGGATCGGTGCTGTTTGTCGGCGCGGCCATCATGTCGGGCCGCGCCATGCCGACGATGCTGGCCGCAAGCATCTTCGCGCTGGCCGGGCTGTTCCACGGCTATGCCTATGGCGAGGCGATCTTCGGCGCTGAACAGACGCCGGTCGCCGCCTATCTCATCGGCTTCGCGGCCATTCAGACGGCGATCGCGGCGGTGGCCATGCTCATCACGGCAAGCCTTGCCTCGATGGCGAGCGCGGTACCGGCCCGCCTGGCCGGAGCGGTGATCGCCGGGATCGGCCTGACCTTCCTGGTGCAGAATGTCGAAAGCGTCGTAATCCCTGCGCCCGCGCCGACTGTGGCCCCAAGCGCATGACGGCACGCATCCCTGCAACGGTCATTACCGGCTTTCTGGGAGCCGGTAAGACCACCCTCATTCGCCATTTGCTGGAACATGCGGGCGGACGGCGCATCGCGCTGATCATCAACGAATTCGGCGATGTCGGCGTCGACCGCAATTTCCTCAGCGATTGCGGCAACGACGCCTGCAAGCCCGACGACATCGTCGAACTGGCGAATGGCTGCATCTGCTGCACGGTGGCGGATGATTTCATCCCCACCATGGAAAAACTGCTCGCCCGCGATCCGGCGCCCGATCATATCGTCATCGAAACGTCGGGGCTGGCGCTGCCGCAGCCACTGGTGCGGGCGTTCGGCTGGCCGGAGGTCCGCGCGCGCGTCACGGTCGACGGCGTGGTGACGGTCGTCGATGCGCGGGCCGTCGCGGATGGGCGCTTTGCCGAGGATGAGGCGGCCATCGCCGTGCAGCGGCAGGTCGACGCCAATCTCGACCATGACAGCCCCTTGCATGAGCTGTTCGAAGATCAGATCGCCTGCGCCGACCTCATCATTCTCAACAAGGCCGATCTGGTTGATGAAGCCGAGCTTGCCGGCGTTGCGCAGATGCTCGCGGCGGAGAAGCGTCCGGCGGCACGGGTCATTCGCGCAACTTCCGGCCGGTTGTCGCCGGATGTGCTGATCGGGCTCGCCGCCGCCGCCGAGGACGATGCCGCGAACCGTCTCTCGCATCATGAGCTGGAGGGCGAGGAGGAACACGACCACGATGATTTCGAAAGCTTCGTCGTGGCGATGCCGCCGATTGCCGATCCGCGCGGCTTTTCGCAGACACTGATCGCGGCGGCGGGCGAGATGCCGATCCTGCGGGCGAAAGGCTTCCTCGCCGTGGAGGGCAAGCCGATGCGGCTCGCCGTACAGGGCGTCGGCCCGCGCGTCGACAGCTATTTCGACCGGCCGTTGCGGGATGGCGAAGCGGCAAGCGGGCATCTGGTGATCATCGGCCTGAAGGGCCTTGACCGCGAGGCCATCGCGGCAAGGCTCGGGGGCACGGTCTCGTGAGCATCGCTGAGGCCGGCGGCAAGGCGTTTCCGCCGCCGGTGCATCGATCCAAACGGAGGCAACAGCCGGAGTTTGGTAAAATCGATGCACAAACAAAGGACCAGGGCGCTGATGCATGAGCGGAGTGAATGCGTCAGTGTCCCGGTGCCGACGCCCTGCATCAATGTCTGCCGGCTCGATGAGACGACGGGCCTGTGCCTTGGCTGCGCGCGGAACGGCGACGAAATCGCCGCTTGGGGCGAGGCGGATGCAGATTTCAAGCGCCGCGTTTGGGAAATGCTTCCGCCTCGCCGGGCGCGGCAGGGCATGAGCGTCTATCGGCTGCCCTGGACGGCGGATGAAATCGGCGCGTTCGTCGAGGCGAGCCTGCGCGAGCAATCCGGAAGCTGGACCTTCGGCGCGCACGGCGCGTCCGTCAGCTTTGCCATCGGGGCAGGGGAGGGGGCCGAGATTGCGGCAACGCCGGATGCGGTGACGGCGGTCACGGCTCGCGGCGCGCTTCGCCTGCTGAAGCACGAAAAGACCATCGCTATCGCCTTCGGCAGCGCGGCCGATCCCCGCGGACCGGAAGCGATCGGGCTGGTGCTGCCTCGGGGGCGGGTCGATCTGCGCCGTGATGCCCGACTTGACGAAGCCGCGATCGTCGCGGCGCATCGCCAGCACCGGCTTGTGCCCCTTGCTCAGGACGGCGATTTGCCCACTCGCGTCTACGCCCGCTCCCCTGACGCCGAGGTGCCGCACAACGTCGCGCAAGCCGTGCTTGACGAGCGCTTGCACCTTGTGGCCGAAACCGGATTGGGCCGCGCTGAAATCTTCGCGGCGGACCGCCAGGGATCAGGTTTCGATCTGAGCGCAGGCTGTTTCGCCGACGCCCGCGCGCTTCCGCTCCGCTGGCCGCTGGATCCCATTTTCGCGCTCGGTGCGGTTTTCTTCAAAGACAGGGATGCCGCGACATGACCTGTGCGCTGAAGCCCCCTCACCCGGTCGCCTTCGGCGCCCGCCCTCTCCCGCAAGGGGAGAGGGCATGCTTCTTGCCCGATGTGAGCGTATGCCTCACATCCGGCACGACCATGCCCTCTCCCCTCGCGGGAGAGGGCGGCGCCGCAGCGCCGGGTGAGGGGGCTTTTTGCAGCCGTCTCCGGCCGGAGACATCAAGGCGTCTCCTTCCAGTGTGTCGCTGACCGATGCACCTCCTCGTCACCCATTCCGGCACGATCGACGATGGCGCTGAGCCGCGCGATCTCGGCCAGACGCCGGGCGACATCGTGGTGCTCTCCTCCGCCGATACGGAGCTGTCGCTGCTGGCGCGGGCGCATGGCGCGCTCGCCGCCGCTTCGCCGCAGCCGTCGCTGCGGCTGGTCAATCTGATGCAGCTCAAGCACAATTTCTCCGTCGATCTCTATGCGGAGAAGACCTTGACCGGCGCGCGCCTCGTCGTGCTGCGGCTGCTCGGAGGGCGGAGCTATTGGCCCTATGGGCTGGAGCGGCTGACCGACATGGCGGCGGCAGGCAGCTTCGAGCTGATCGTCATGCCCGGCGACGATAAGCCCGATCCGATGCTGGCGGGCCTCTCTACCGTGAGCGAGGCGACGCGCGAACAGCTTTGGGCCTATCTCCGCGAGGGCGGCGCGGACAACGCAGCGCTGTTCCTCGGCGGGCTGGCGGCGCTGCTTGAAGGGCGCGAACTGCCGCCCCCGGCACGCCCATTGCTGAAGGCAGGCCTTTATTGGCCCGCCATGGCGCGCCCGGCCCTGGCCGATCTCCGCCGGCATTGGACCCGGGGAGACCCGATTGCCGCGATCGTCTTCTACCGCGCGCTGCTGCAATCGGGCGATCTCGCGGCCATCGACGCACTCATCGAACGCCTCAAGGCGCACGGCCTCAATCCGCTGCCGGTCTACGTCACCAGCCTGCGCGAAGACATCTGCCTGGAAACGCTTCGCGCGCTGTTCGCCCAAGCGCCTCCGGATATCGTGCTGAACAGCACGGCCTTCGCCGCAAGCGTCGGCCCGGCCGGGTCGAGCCTCACGCCGCCTTTTGCCGAGCTGGACGCAATGGTGCTGCAACTCGTCTTCTCCGGCGAGAGCGAGGAGCGATGGGCAGGCGGCACGCGCGGCCTTTCCCCGCATTACATCGCCATGCATGTCGCGCTGCCCGAAGTGGATGGCCGCGTGCTGACCCGCGCCGTCTCCTTCAAGGCCGACAGCGCCTTCGACAGCGCGACCCAGCACTACCTCACCCGTGCGGAGCCGAAGCCGGACCGCGTCGATTTCGTCGCGCGCCTCGCCGCCGCATGGACGAAGCTGCGCCGAACACCTGCCGCCGAGCGCAGGCTGGGGCTGATCCTGGCGAATTATCCGAACCGGGATTCGCGGCTGGCCAATGGCGTCGGCCTCGATACGCCGCAAAGCGCGGTTGAGATCCTGCGGCGCGCTGGACGGCGAGGGCTATGAGGTTGGGTCGATCCCGGAGGGTGGAAATGCGCTGATCGCCGCGCTGCGGCAGGGGCCGACCAATGCGGGCCTCGACGGCCGCCAGATCACCGAACGCCTCGGCCTGGATGACTACCTCGCGGGTTTCGGCTTGCTGCCGCAATCGGTCCGCGAACGCCGTCACGGCACGCTGGGGTGCGCCGGAAAACGACCCGCTATTCTGCCAGAATTCTTTCGCAATTCCGGCACTGCTTTTCGGCAATGTCGCTGTCGGCATCCAGCCGGCGCGCGGCTATAATCTCGATCCGAAGGGCACATATCACGATCCCGATCTGGTGCCGCCGCATGGCTATTTCGCCTTTTACATCTGGCTGCGGGAGGTGGCGGGCGTCCATGCCGTGATCCATCTGGGCAAGCATGGCAATCTGGAATGGCTGCCGGGGAAGGCGCTGGCGCTTTCGGAAGGCTGCTACCCGGAAGCGGCGCTCGGCGCGATGCCGAACATCTATCCGTTCATCGTCAACGATCCGGGCGAGGGCAGCCAGGCGAAACGGCGCACCTCCGCGGTCATCATCGACCATCTGACACCGCCGATGACGCGCGCCGAGACTTATGGTCCGCTGAAGGAGCTGGAAGCGCTGGCGGATGAATATTACGAGGCGGCGGGCGTCGACGAGGCGCGGCGGCGGCATCTGGCCGGTGAAATCCTGGCGACGACGGCGCGGCTCGGCCTGGACCGCGACATCGGCATCGACATCACCGGGCCGGAAGGCGAAGCGCTCGCGGCGCTCGACAACCATCTCTGCGAATTGAAGGAGATGCAGATCCGCGACGGGCTGCATATTTTCGGCCGTTCGCCGTCGGGCCTGCCGCGCACGGACCTGCTGGTCGCGCTCGCCCGCGTGCCGCGCGGGGCAGGGGAGGGGGGCGACGCCTCGCTGATCCGCGCACTGGCCGCCGATCTTGGCCTTGCCGGTTTCGATCCGCTCGGATGCAAGCTCGGCGAGCCATGGGACGGTCCGCGCCCGCGTCTCCTCGACGAAATCGACGGCGCGCCTTGGCGGACCAATGGCGACACGGTCGAGCGGCTGGAATTGCTGGCGCGCCACCTCGTCGCCGGTACCCTGGCCCCGGACGCGGCATTGCCGGAGACAGCCTCGCCTATTTCCGCTCTATGTTCCCCCGGCCCCCTCGCCGGGGCCTATTCTGAAGACCACAAAGGATGGCTCGCCTCGCGCGCCGTGCTTGACCAGATCGCAACCAATCTCGCGCCAAAAGTCGATGCATCCGGCGCGGCCGAACTCTCCGGCCTCCTCACCGCTCTCGGCGGGCGGTTCGTCGCGCCCGGCCCGTCCGGCGCACCGACGCGCGGTCGTCCCGACGTGCTGCCGACCGGCCGCAATTTCTATTCGCTCGACAGCCGCACCGTGCCGACGCCAGCCGCCTGGGAACTCGGCCGCAAATCCGCCGAGCTGGTCATCGCGCGCTATCTGCAGGACCATGGCGACTGGCCGAAATCGCTGGCGATCAGCGCCTGGGGCACCGCCAATATGCGCACCGGCGGCGACGATGTCGCGCAAGCGCTCGCGCTGATGGGCGTCCGCCCGCGCTGGGAGCCAGCCTCGCGCCGGGTGACCGGCTTCGAGATCATCCCGCTGGCAAAGCTCAACCGGCCACGCGTCGATGTCACCTTCCGCGTCTCGGGATTTTTCCGCGACGCCTTTCCCTCGCAGATCGATCTGCTCGACAGCGCCGTCCGCGCTCTTGCCGCGCTTGACGAGCCCCCCGAGGAAAATCCGATCGCCGCGAACGCCAAAGCGCGAGGCGGTCCGCCTCATCGCCGAGGGAGCCTCGCCGGACGCCGCCCGCCGCGTCGCCTCCGCGCGCGTTTTCGGCTCGAAACCGGGCGCCTATGGGGCGGGGCTGCAAGCGCTGATCGACGAAGGCATCTGGGAGACGGCTGAGGATTTCGCCGAAACCTATCTGCAATGGGGGCAATATGCCTATGGCGCGGGGCTCGAAGGCCGGCCCGAGCGCGCCGCCCTCGAACGCCGCCTGTCCGCCACCGACGCCATCCTCCACAATCAGGACAATCGCGAACACGACATCCTCGACAGCGACGATTATTATCAATTCGAAGGTGGCCTCGCCGCCTCGGTGAAAGCGCTGAAGGGTGCGCCCGTGCGCGTCTATCACAATGATCATTCCCGCCCTGAGCGCCCCGTCGTGCGCGCGCTGGAGGAGGAGATCGGCCGCGTGGTGCGCGCCCGCGCCGCCAATCCGAAATGGATCGCGGGCGTGATGCGGCACGGCTATAAGGGCGCCTTCGAGATCGCGGCCACGGTCGACTATCTCTTCGCCTTCGCGGCGACGACCGGCGCGGTCGGCGATCATCATTTCGAGGCGCTTTACGATGCCTATCTCGCGGACGATGCGGCCCGCGCCTTCCTCGCCGAAAACAATGCGGACGCGCTGCGCGATATCGCGGCGCGATTCCACGAGGCGATCGAGCGCGGCCTGTGGTCGCCGCGCAGCAATAGCGCGCAAACGCTGCTGGGCGGGCTCATGATGCCCAAGCAGGATCAAAGGGAGATGATCGATGACCGATGAGGATGGCGAACAGGCCGTCGAAGGCGAAGACGTCAATGCGCGTCACGCCCGGAAAATGGCGAAGAAGAAAGCCTCGCGCGACAAGATCATGGCCGCCAAGACCGACGAGCGCGGGCTGCTGATCGTCCATACCGGCAAGGGCAAGGGCAAATCCACGGCCGCGTTCGGCATGGTGTTCCGCGCCATCGCGCATGGGATGCCCTGCGCGGTCGTGCAGTTCATCAAGGGCGGTATGGAGACGGGCGAGCGCAAGCTGATCACCGAGCACTTCGGCGATATCTGCCAGTTCCACACGATGGGCGAAGGCTTCACCTGGGAGACGCAGGATCGCGAACGCGACATCGCTCTCGCCCGCGCCGCCTGGGAGAAGGCGAAGGCGCTGATCCTCGACCCGGAAATCCGGCTGGTGCTGCTCGACGAGCTGAACATCGCGCTGCGCTATGATTATGTGCCGCTGGACGAGGTGCTGACGTTCCTCGCGGAGCAGAAGCCCGCCGACACGCATGTCATCGTCACCGGACGCAACGCTCCGGACGCGCTGATCGAGCGCGCTGACCTTGCCACCGAAATGACGATGCTGAAGCATCCCTTCCGCTCCGGCGTGAAGGCGCAGGCGGGCATCGAGTTCTGATGTTGATCCATCCTTCGCCATCGCCCTCATCTTACCTCTCCCATGGGGAGAGGTCGGAGCGCACGAGCGCTCCGGGTGAGGGGGTGCTCAGTGCGCGGACGGGTACCAATCCCCTCACCCCAGCCCTCTCCCCCTGGGAGAGGGCGGCTTGCAGCGCCCGGTGGCGAAGTCTGCGTGTCAATCGTGAGCACGCGGCCCCCCGCCATCATGGTGCAGGGCACCGGCTCCAATGTCGGCAAGTCGCTGATCGTCGCGGGGCTGTGCCGGGCATTCAAGCGGCGCGGGCTTGCGGGTCTTGCCGTTCAAGCCGCAAAACATGTCAAACAATGCCGCCGCGACCGCCGAGGGTGGCGAGATCGGCAGGGCTCAGGCTTTGCAGGCGCTGGCGGCGGGCGTTCCGCTCAGCGTCCATATGAACCCGGTGCTGCTGAAACCCGAGGCGGGCGGAGGTAGCCAGATCATCGTCCAGGGGCAGCGCTACGGCACGATGCCGGCGCGCGAATTCGGCAGGCGCAAAGCCGAGCTGTTGCCGCGCGTGCTGGAAAGCTTCGGCATCCTGTCGCGCGAGGCAGAGCTGATCGTGATCGAGGGTGCGGGCAGTCCGGCTGAAGTCAACCTGCGCTTCGGCGACATCGCCAATATGGGTTTTGCCGAGGCCGCCGATGTGCCGGTGATGCTCGTCGGCGACATCGACCGGGGCGGCGTGATCGCCAGCCTCGTCGGTACGCATGTGCTGCTCGCGGAAGCGGAGCGGCGGCGGATCAAGGCGTTTCTCATCAACAAATTTCGCGGCGATGCGACGCTTGTTCGCGGAGGGCGAGGGCCTGATCGCGGAACGTACCGGGTGGGAGAGCCTGGGAGTGCTGCCATACTTCGAAGGTGCGGCGCGCTTGCCCGCCGAGGATTTTCTCGATATCCGCGGCACCACTAGAGCATTTTCCAGCAAAGTGGATGCCGGTTTGCGTCGAGAAAATGCGACAAAACAAAGAACTAGAGCCCCATTCCGATTCAATCGGAATGGAAACGGCTCTAGGAAGACAGGCTTCAAGATCGTCGTGCCGACCATATCGCGCATCGCCAATTTTGACGATCTCGACCCCTTGAAGCTGGAACCCGCCGTCGAAATTCATTTCGCGGTGCCGGGAAGGCCGCTGCCCAGCGACGCCGATCTGATTTTCCTCCCCGGCTCGAAATCGACCATCGACGATCTCGCGGGCATCCGGCGCGAAGGCTGGGACATCGATATCCAGGCGCATGTCCGGGCAGGCGGTTTCGTGGTCGGTATTTGCGGCGGCTATCAGATGCTCGGGCGAACCATTGACGACCCAGACGGGATCGAAGGCACGCCCGGAACGCATCCCGGCCTCGGCCTTCTTGATGTCGAAACGGTGCTCACGGCGGACAAGCGCGTGCGTCCGGTTTCGGGCGCGGAAATCGGCAGCGATTTGCCCGTCGCGGGTTACGAAATTCATCTCGGGCGCACCACGGGGCCGGGCACCGCGCGGCCATGGCTCAGCATCGAGGGCGAGCCTGACGGCGCGCTCAGCGCGGAGGGGCGTGTCATGGGCAGCTATGTCCACGGCCTGTTTCAGAGCGATGCATTCCGACGCGCTTTTCTTGCCCGTCTTGGCGCGAGCGGCGACGCCGGCCTGTCATACGCAGCCAGCATCGAGGCGACTCTGGATCAGTTGGCTGACCATCTGGAGGCCCATATCGCCGTTGATCGCGTGCTGGCTATCGCCAAGACACGCTGATGCGCAAGCGCAGACCGTCACGCAGGCAGTTTGAACTCCGTGGTCGGTCACTCCCTCTCCCACGGAGAGAGGGACGGGGTGAGGGGGTAAATCATTGATAGATACGCATAAACCCCTCACCCGGAATGCCACGCATTCCGACCTCTCCCCATGGGAGAGGTAAAAGCATAGGGGGTCACATCGACTGGAGCACGCTGAGCGCGAGCGCGGTGCAGAGCAGCCATTGCACGGCGCAGGCGGCAACGAACAGCCGCAATGTGTCGGCGATGTCGCGGGGGTGCAGATCCTTTCGGCCTTCGTCGTTCACATAGGGATCGTGACCGGCCCGGTCGCGTAGACGCGCGGCCCCGCAATGGCGATGCCGAGCGCGCCGGCCGTAGCCGCTTCCGGCCAGCCCGCATTGGGCGAGCGATGCAGATGCGCGTCGCGCAGCATGACCTGCCAGGCGTCGGCGATGGAGCCGCCGGCGAGCGGCGCCGCGAGTACGGTCAACACGCCGGAGAGACGCGCAGGGATGAAATTCAGCGCGTCGTCGAGCCGCGCGGAGGCCCATCCGAACGCCCTGTGACGGGCCGTGCGATGGCCGATCATGCTGTCAGCCGTGTTCACGGCCTTGTAGATCGCAATCCCCGGCAGCCCGGCGACGAGATACCAGAAGGCGGGCGCGACGACGCCGTCGGAGAAATTTTCCGCCGTCGTCTCGATGGCGGCGCGGCCAGACGCCGGACGTGTCCAGCGCGTTGGGATCGCGCCCGACCACATGCGACACCGCTTCGCGGGCAGCGGTAAGGCCGCCTCGCGCAAAGGCCGAGTAGACACGGCGGACATGGTCGTAAAGGCTGCGCTGGGCGATGAGGATCGACACCGCAAGCACTTCCACCGCGAAGCCGAGCGGATGTTGCACGCAAAGCCAATGCAGCGCGGCGGCGGCGAGGCCTGTCGCGGCGATCAGCAGCGCGAGCGCGGCGACCCCGGCAAGCCGTTTCGCTCGATCCGTGCCGCGATTGAGCGTGCGATCCAGCCATCCGATCAGCCGGCCCATCAGCACCACCGGATGCGGCGCGCGCCGCCACAGCCAATCCGGATCACCCAGCGCCGCGTCCAGCAACAGCGCGAGGGGCAGAAGCAAGGCCGGGCCGGCCGCGAACAGGGTCATTGCCGCCCTGCGGATCGTGGCGACAGCGGCTTGAGGCCATCGGCAAGCGCTTCGATGGCCATCGGCAAGGCAGGGCCGCCGCAGACGATCAGCCGTCCAGGCAGAACGACGCGGCGTTCCGGCGGGTAGGCCTCGGCCAGAGCCGGGTGCTGGAGCAGCGCGGTGCCCTGATCGGCGGCACGTGCCGAAGGGTCGAACAGGACCAGCGCATCGGCTTTCACTTTGAGCGCGGCCTCGACGGAGGAGCGGCTGACCCCTTCAAGCCCAATCGCTCCGCGGCGTTCCCGACGCCCAGCCGCGACAGCAGATCGCCGAGCAGCGTATCCGGTCCGGAAACGAAGCCCCGCCGCTGCAATTGCAGGACGGAGAGATTGCGGCCACTCAGGCTGGGTGCGCCGCCAAGCGCGCGATCGATTTCGGCAATCAGCGCCTCGCCGCGATCCTTGTGGCCGAAGAAGTTGTGCCGCCTGCCGGATCGCCGCCTTCGTCTCGTCGACCGTGTCGGATGGCGGAAACAGCGCGACCTTGACGCCGTACTGCTTCAGCAACTCGCGCGTGGCGCGGCGGGTAAACGTGCCAGCCAGCACGAGATCGGGCTTCAGCTTCAGCACCTCTTCGGCGCTGCCTCGGATCAGCGGGATGCCGCTCGCCTTCACCTCGGCCGTGTAGATGGAGAAATCGTCCTCGGCCGCATAATGGGTGAGCGCCGCGATCTGGTTGCGGTCGGCGAGCGCGAAGAGAAGCTGGTCGGTGCAGGCATTGATCGAGACGATCCGTCTCGGCCGCTCGGCAGCGGCCTGCTGTGCTGCACCCGGCGACAGCGCAAACACCGCCAGCGCCAGCAGGAAAGCCACAGCCGCCGCGCAAATCCGGCCTTTGCGTCTTCCCCGGATTGCCGCCGCTCGCCGCGCCATGTTAGCCCTTTCCCATTGCCCGAGACACATAACGTGGCGGGCGCCCTAGCGGCAAGGCCGATCCAAGCGAGGTCTTTCTATGTTTCGCGTGCGCTTTCTATTCTGCGTTATTCTGCGCCTATTCCTGCGGTTCGGCGCCATCCTTCCAGCCCAGCGCCCAGGCGCCGATCGTGCTCGAAGGCGTCGTGATCACCGCCGACCGGGTTCCCGAATCCGCCGAAAAGGTCGGCAGCGCCGTCACCGTCATCAGCCGCGAACAGATCGAAGCCTCGCGCGCCGAAAATGTCGCCGAGCTGCTGGAAACGGTGCCGGGCCTGAACGTCAATCAGTCCGGCGGCGTCGGCGGAACGTCGAATATCTATATTCGCGGCGCCGATCCGGATCACACGCAAGTGCTGATCGACGGCGTTCGCGTCAACGATCCGGCGCAGGCCTCGGGCGAGTTCGACTTCTCGCTGTTCACGCTCGGCAATATCGAACGCATCGAGGTTCTGCGTGGTCCGCAATCCGGTCTTTATGGCAGCGACGCGATCGGCGGGGTCATCAATATCATCACCCGCAAGGGCGAGGGGCCGTTGCAGGGCACGATGGAAGCCGAAGGCGGCAGCTACAACACCCATGCCGAGCGCGGCGCGGTTTCGGGATCGAAGAACGGCGTTGCGGTCTCGGCGGCGGCAAGCAATTTCCGCACATCCGGTTTTTCGCGTTCGACGCTGGGGACCGAGGACGACTCGACCGAAAAACAATCGGCCAATCTGCGCATGGACATGGATTTCACGCCGAATGCGGGGATCACGGTCTCGCTGGGCCGCTACCGCGTCGATGCCGAGACGGATACCAGCCCTCAGCGCGGCGAAAACGACAAGGCGGAAAAGATCCTCTCCATCGCGGCGGTCACGGGACGGCTCGATCTGTGGGACGGCCTGGTGAGCAACAAGGTGACGCTGTTCGCCAACAAGACCGAGCGCAATTTCTTCGAGGACGACGTCAGCGTCCGCAGCGGATTGCAGCCGCAGACCGATCTGTTCGACGGCGACCGCGTCGGCATCGAGGCGCAATCGGACATCACCGTCCGCACCGTCGACCGGCTGACCGTTGGCGGGCGCGCCGAGCGCGAAACGGCCGAGCAGATCACCGAGACGCTGGCCGGCCGGAGCCTTGCCTTTTCCGGGGAGGAGCGGACGAGCGCCGCCTTCGCGCTCTATCAGTTCAACCCGATAGAGACGCTCACACTCACGGCGGCAGGGCGGGCGGAGGATTTCGGTTCCGCCGGGATCGAGGAGACATACAGGTTTACGGGGCGTTCCGCATCCCGCAGACGGACACCAAGCTTCGCGGCAGCATCGGCACGGGCGCGAAAGCGCCGACATTGTCGGAGCGCTTCCTGAACACGTCGTTCGCCGTCGGCAATCCCGATCTCTCGGTCGAGACGAGCAAGGGGTTCGACTTCGGCGTCGATCAGAAATTGCTGGACGGGAAACTGATGCTCTCGGCGACCTACTTCAGGAATGACATCAGCGATCTGATCGAGTTCTTCGACGCGGACGGATTTGGCGTCGGCGAGCCTGGAACGTTCGAGAATATCGACGCGGCCAGGACGCAGGGGCTCGAACTGGCGGCCACGATCCTGCCTGACCGCGTGGCTGACGCTCGATCTGGCCTACACCTATCTCGATGCCATCGACGCCGAAACCGGCGCGCCTCTGCAGCGCCGGCCCGAACACACCGCCTCGGCCCGCGTTACCCTTCGTCCGACGGACAAGGCCCGGATTGCGGCATCGATCCTCTATGTCGGCGAGCGCTTTAATGGTTCCGACCGCGCGGACCTTCTGGACGACTATATCCGCGTCGATCTCACCGGCTCCTACGCGCTTTACGACAATGCGGAGGTCTTCCTGCGTGTCGAAAATCTCACCGACGAGCAATATGAGGAGATCAAGGATTTCGGCGTGGCCGGCCGCTCCGCCTATGCGGGTTTGCGCGCGCGCTTTTAGACTTCACCGGCCTGTAAAAACTCGGGACTGCCCCGTCACAACCCCGCGAAATGGGCTCTATGGCCGAGTTGAAGGGAGATAGATAGCATCGATCGGGTACGCAAGCTCGCTCCTGGAGGCCATCCATAAAGTCCGAAAAACCTTTTCAGCAGCCTGCTAGTGGCGCATCTCACGCCTCGAAGGGCGAAAACCGAGGCGGCGGCACGGTGCTGGGTGCGCAGCCAGCGCACCGTCTTGGTCGCGGCGCGCATGATGACCGTGTGGGTTTCGATGCGGCCATGGAGAACTTCACGCCGTCGAGCAACGAGCCATCGGTGACGCCGGTCGCGGCGAAGATGACATCGCCCGTCGCCATGTAGCTCGATGGAATATTTCGGCGAGAGGTCGATCAGGCCCATGGCGACGGCACGCTTGCGCTCCTCCTCGCTCAGCGCCGTGAGGCGTCCCTGCATCTGGCCGCCGATGCAGCGCAGCGCGGCGGCGGCGAGCACGCCCTCGGGCGCGCCGCCGATGCCGATATAGATGTCGATGCCGGTGTCCGCGGCCTCGACGGTTTGGATGATGCCGGCAATGTCGCCGTCGCCGATCAGGTGGATCGCGGCGCCGGCCGTGCGCACGTCGTCGATGAGCTTGGCATGGCGCGGCCGGTCGAGGATGCAGACCGTGAAATCGGACACGGCCGACGCCCTTGGCCTCGGCCAGCGCGCTCAGATTTTCGCCGGGGCTGCAGGTCGAGATCGACGAGGCCCGCGCTCGATAGCCGGGGCCGATGGCGATCTTGTCCATATAGATGTCGGGCGCGTTGAGCAGCGTGCCGCCCACGGCGATCGCCAGCACGGCGAGCGCATTCGGCATGGCCTTGGCGCAAAGCGTCGTGCCCTCCAGCGGATCGACCGCGATGTCGACTTTCGGGCCTTCGCCGGTGCCCACCTCCTCGCCGATGTAGAGCATCGGCGCTTCGTCGCGCTCGCCCTCGCCGATGACGACACGGCCGCGAATATGACAGCTTGTTCAGTTCGCGGCGCATCGCATCGACGGCCGCACGGTCGGCGTCCTTTTCGTTGCCGCGTCCCGCGCAATCCGGCCGCCGCGATGGCGGCGGCCTCCGTCACCCGCGCGACCTCGAGGGACAATGACGCGCTCAGAGCCGGCTTGGCTTCATCCGGGACATGGTTGGCTTCCTCCAGCGGCAGTGTGGGAAGATGTTAAGCAGCCCTTATGAAAAAAGGCAGACAGATTGTGAATGCCACATAGCGCAGTGGCTGGAAGCAGACTTAAAGCCGCTCGATGCGGATCATCTGCGGCTTCCCGTCGACATGGCCGTCCGCCTCGATGGCATCGAGCGCCTGGCGGATGGCGGCTCTCCGTGGTCTCGTGGGTGATGATGACGACCGGCGTCGGCTCATCGGGCGGCTCGGCCTGCCCGGAGCCTGGCGGCAGGGCGGAGCCGTGCTTCTGCACGATGCTTTCGAGCGAAATGCCCTGCTCGCGCCATGCGGGTGGCGATGGCCGCGAAGGCGCCGGGCCGGTCATAGACCGAAAGGCGGATGTAATAGCCGCCCTCATGGGTGCGCATGCCGGCGCGCTGCATGCGGGGCTGAGCGCGGCGGCCGGTTTGCCGAAGACGGCGGCAGGATCAGCGCCGCGCGCAATGTCGGCGATGTCGCTGACGACGGATGACGCCGTCGGCCGCGCCCGGCGCCGGGACCGACCAGCATGATCTCGCCGACGAAATCGCCGTCGACCGCGACGCAGTTCAGCACGCCGTCGACCTGGGCGATGGCGCTGTGGCTTCGGCACCATGGTCGGATGGACGCGCTGCTCGATGCCGCTCTCGGTGCTGCAAGGCGACGCCGAGCAGCTTGATGCTGGTAGCCAAGCTCCTCGGCCGCCTCGATGTCGGCCGGGGTGATCGAGGAGATGCCCTCGAGAGAGATCGTAGTCGCTGCGAGATCTCGGTGCCGAAGGCGAGGCTGGTCGAGGATGGCGAGCTTGTGCGCGGTGTCGTGGCCGTCGACGTCGAAGGTCGGATCGGCCTCGGCATAGCCGAGCGCGCTGGGCGTCGGCGAGCACGGCCTCGAAGGGCTGGCCCTCATTCCTGCATGCGCGGTGAGGATGTAGTTGCAGGTGCCGTTGAGGATGCCGAAGACGCGCGTCGACCTGATTGCCGGCGAGGCTCTCGCGCAAGCGTTTTCACGATCGGAATGCCGCCGGCGACCGCCGCCTCGAAGTTCAGCGCCAGCGACTTGGCCTCGGCGAGGCGGGCGAGCGCCGCGCCGTGCATCGCGAGCAGCGC
The DNA here is from genome assembly GCA_963842775.1 of uncultured Alphaproteobacteria bacterium. Lineage (GTDB taxonomy): Bacteria > Pseudomonadota > Alphaproteobacteria > Rhizobiales > Rhodomicrobiaceae > R-RK-3. Next base: position 535,100 of record CAWJHQ010000011.1, read on the forward strand.
CTTGTTGGCGGTGACGACATGCTTGCCGGCGCGCGAGCGCCGCCTCGACGGCCGCTTACGCCGCGCCTTCCGCGCCGCCGATCAGCTCGACGAACACATCGATGGCTCGGCTGCGCGCGAGCTCCGACGGGATCGTCGAACCATTCGATGCCGGAAAGATCGATGCCGCGATCCTTGCCGCGGTATCGCGCGCGGACGGCCGTGACCTCGATGGCGCGACCGCAGCGCTGTCTCAGCGCGGCGCCATTCTCGTTCAGCAATAGCAGCACGCCGGCGCCGACCGTGCCAAGCCCGGCCAGCCCGACTTTGAGCGGTTCCATGGCAATCCCTGCACTAGCGGAAGAGTGGCTCCGGACTTTCGCGACCAGTTCGCCGAAGATGCCTCAGCCGGCTACTTGGCCCGAGGCCAACGGGATGACGTTATGCATGGTCGTCGCCGCCTCGGACAGGAATTTCTTCAGGTTGCGCGCGGCCTGGCGGATGCGTTGCTCGTTTTCCACAAGGGCGATCCGGACAAAGCCCTCGCCATATTCGCCGAAGCCGACGCCCGGCGAGACGGCGCACGCCGCCTTCTCCAGCAGCAGCTTGGAGAACTCCACGCGAGCCCAGGTCGCTTGAACTGGCTCCGGCAGCGGCGCCCAGACGAACATGGACGCGGGCGGCGGCGGAATGTCCCAGCCGGCGCTCGCCATAGCTCTCCACCAGGCAGTCGCGGCGGTGCTTGTAGGTCTCGCGCATCTCCTCGACGCAATCCTGCGGGCCGTTGAGCGCGGCGGCGGCGGCGACCTGCACCGGCGTGAAGGCGCCGTAATCGAGATAGGATTTCACCCGCGCCAGCGCCGCGATCAGCCGCTCATTGCCGAGCGCGAAGCCAACGCGCAAGCCGGCCATCGAATAGGTCTTCGACAGCGAGTTGAATTCGACCGCCACATCGATCGCGCCCTTGCACCTGCAGCACGGACGGCGGCGGATCGCCTTCGAAATAGATCTCCGAATACGCCATGTCCGAGAGGACGATCAGGTCGTGCTTGCTTCGCGAAGGCGACGGCCTCCTTGTAGAAATCGAGATCGGCGACATGCGCGGTCGGGTTGGCCGGATAGCTCAGCACCATCGCGATCGGCGGCGGCATGCGAATGGCGCACCGCGCGATCGAGCGCGGCCATGATATCTGCGTCCGGCGAATGCGCCGGCGACCGAGCGGATCGACGCCGCCGGCCATGATGAAGCCGAACGCGTGGATCGGGTAGGACGGGTTCGGCGAGAGGATGACATCGCCCGGCGCCGTGATCGCCTGCGCCAGGTTGGCGAAGCCTTCCTTGGAGCCGAGCGTCGCGACGACCTGCGTGTCGGGATTGAGCTTCACGCCGAAGCGGCGCTCGTAATAGCCGGCCTGCGCGCGTGCGCAGGCCAGGAATGCCGCGCGAGGCGGAATAGCGGTTGGTGCGCGGGCTTGGCGACCGTCTCGCACGAGCTTGTCGACGATGTGCTGCGGCACCGGCAGGTCCGGATTGCCCATGCCGAAATCGATGATGTCGACGCCGCGCAGCGCGAGCTTGCGCCTTCAGCTTGATTGACCTCCTCGAACACATAAGGCGGCAATCGTTTGATGCGATGAAAGTCTTGCAGTAATAGTTTAGCACGTACAGCTGGGTGCGCTCCACGGAGTGAGCGTTGGTCGATGCACGGCGCGCGCTCATCGGGAATTGTACTGGTGAGCGTGCGCGTACTGGATGAGCATTTGGACGGCGAGCGCTGGGTTTGCCTGCACGGTTACGCGCGCGCGGGGAGGATGCCTGCTTCTCGATGGCGTTGGCGAATTCGGCGCCATGGCTTTGCTGTTGGCTCGTGAAATCCTTGATGCTCGTTGCCTACTTCGGGGAGTCATCGAATAGCTGCCGCTCGGTAGCCAAGATCAGGCAAACGAGCATAGATCGTATCCGCGCAGCCCGATAAGGGCTGCCGGAATGACAACGCATATTACGCCCGCCGTAAGTATGAAACCGCGCAGCGTATAATTTTCATTGCGTTCCCGGAAGTCCGAGCCCGCTCCCCCATCATAAGGCTTTGTGACCACGCGAAAGTCGTATTACAAATACGCACTTCAACAGGGAGAACGCAAAGAAGAGCACGCCGGCGCGCGAACCACGGTCGGCGGTAGCATCAGTCATTGATTATCGCCTCGATGGGTGTGAAAAGAATTTGTAAAGCAACCGGAAGGCCGAGTGGCAGAGTAGAAATCACGAATAACGCGCAACTGCGGCGATATCTGCATCAGCTGACGCCGGAGTGATCAAAGGAAGAGATCGATGGGCGAAAGCAAAGGGCCGAACGAGCGGCGGCAGCCGAGATGCTCTACACGTCAACAACCTGAGCAACTCGCCCAGAATATGTGCGAACGTTCGAAGTGTGTGGCAGTGCGCTGACGCCAATGCTCAAGGACAAGCGCGCGAACGGCCCTGCGCAGCGATGGCCGCGAGATGCAGCGAGGCCGCTGAACGATGTTCGCCTCGGTAGATGAGCCGATGGCTCGCGAGCCGGAAAAATTCGCGTGAAGCACAGGCCAAGCTCTGCCGAAGCACTACGTCGAGCATCTGGGGACACACCAATAAACGCATGCTCGACGAAAAGGTCGAGCCGCTAGCGCAAGCCGGCGCCGGGCGACAACCGCTTCAACGATCCAGAATGGTGCCGAGAACCCGTTCTTCGACTGCTGCAAGCAAAGCTTATCTCGCTCGGCGTGGAACTGGGCGGACGATCTGGTCGACGCGATGCAGACGGCGTGGAGGATGCATACCGCTGGCAAGGGCGCAATTCTATCATCAAGCCAGGTCGACCAGCGCGCTGTCACCGTCGAACTTTCCGTTCGACCAACCCGGAAGATGCTGCGGATGACGCTTTCGACGAACGCGCGAGAACCTCGTGCGCGGCATGACCCAGCTGGTCAAGGATCTCGACGAATCCGGCGAAGCCTCACTGAGGATCAAGCAGACCGATCTGAGCGCCTTCGCCGTGGGCAAGAATTGGCCACGACGCCGGGCAAGGTGGTCTACCAGAACGAGATCATGCAGCTCATCCAATATGCAGCCGACAACGCGCCAACGTCTTCGCGCTGCCGATGATGATCGTGCCGCCCTGGATCAACAAATATCTACATCCTCGATCTGGTGCCGCAGAAATCCTTCATTCGACTGGATGGTCGATCTAGGGCTTTACGGTGTTCGTCGTGTCCTGGGTCAATCCGGGCAAGGAGCTCGGCCAGAAGACCTTCGAAGACTATATGCAGCGAAGGCATTCTGGAGCCGCTCGCCGTCGTCGCAGCGCCTGACCGGGCGAGGCCAAGACCAACGTGATGGGCTATTGCGTCGGCGGCACGCTGCTCGGCGTCCACGCTAGCCTATATGGCGGCAAAGGGGGACAACCGCATTCAACTCGGCGCACGTTCCTTGCCGCGCAAGTGGATTTCAGCCAGGCGGGCGACCTGATGGTGTTCATCGATGAGCACGCAGATCAAGGCGCTCGAAGGCGATGATGGCCGAGCATGGGCTATCTCGACGGATCGCGCATGGCGGCGGTGTTCAACATGCTGCGGCTCGAAGGATCTGATCTGGCCCTATGTGGTCAACAATTACCTCTTGGGCAAAGCAGCCCTTCCCGTTCGATCTGCTCTATTGGAATTCCGACACCACGCGCATGCCGCCCGCCAATCACAGCTTCTATCTGAGGGAATTCTATCAGAACAACCGGCTGGCGAAAGGCGAGATGAGCCTGGGCGGCATCAAGCTCGACCTGAGCAAGATCACCTTGCCGGTTTACGAATTGGCGACGCGCGAGGATCACATCGCGCCGGCCAAGTCGGTGTTCAAGGGTGCCAAGCTGTTCAGCGGCCCGGTGCGCTTCGTGCTGGCGGGATCGGGACATATCGCCGGCGTCGTCAATCCGCCAGCTTCAGGCAAATACATGCATTGGGTTCCCTCGGAGGGCGCTGCCGCGGCAAACCTCGAGGAGTGGCTCGCTTCCGACAAGGGAAGTTGCAGGGTCGTGGTGGCCCGATTATGGCGCATGGCTGGCCGCGCAGTCCGGAGCGACGGTTCCGGCCTGCATTCCCGGACACGGGATGAATGAAGTGCTCTGAAGACGCGCCCGGGAGCTACGCAAAGGGTTAAGCAGAAATGCGCCGGCCCGAGGCTAAGCAGACATTCCTAGTGGTTCGAATTTAACGCTTCGAACTTCTAGCGTCTTTGTTGGTGGATCAAATTTGACCTGACATTTGGATGGGTTGCGCCTTGGATTGCATAGGCGTCATGGGACTAAAATGTTAGGTTCGATCCACCGAATGTCTGCTTAAATTCGTCTTGTTTCTCGGTAGAACTTTTTCCCAAAACCGGGAAGACCACTTTTGGGAACTCTGCTTAGGCGGGCTCGGTGGATTTCGAGCCAGCGCAGCCTTGAGCACCGCGCGGTAGGCGCGCTCGGCGAGACCGCCGGGCCGCGAAAGTCCCATGCGGGCAAGGCAGGCTTCATCCGCTGCGCCCGGTTTCCCGAACGCGCCCGCAAGGCCAGCCGCGCCAGCGCCAGCCGCGATGCGGAGGCCTGCTGCAGGGTTTGCAGCGCCGGGATCAGGCGTTCCTCGGTCGCGCGTGAAATCGCTGCCGAAGGGGAAATCGGGCAGGATGCCGCTGTCCCTGGCCGGCGCGAGCGCCTCGGAAATGCATTCCGGCCGATTGCGCCTCCAGCTTCGGGGCAGCGCGAAATCCCGCTCGACCTTGCCCGCCCGCTTGGCTTCGTCCAGCAATTCGTCCTGAAAGCGCGCATCGGTGACGCAGAGCATCGCTTTGATGACTTCGGCGTCCGGCTTGCCGCGCAGATCGGCGACGCCATATTCCGTCACGACGACATCGCGCAGATGGCAGGGGATGGTTTCGCGCCCATAGGACCAGCGTATGTTGGAAACCGTTCTGCCATGCTCCTCGCGCGTCGCGTTCACGAAGATGATGGCGCGGGCGTCAGGGAGCGCAAAGGCCTGGGCGAAGAAATTATATTGCCCGCCGACGCCGCTCACCACTTTGCCGCTCTCCAGCCCGTCGGAAATCACCGCGCCGAGCAGCGTCACCATCATCGCCTTGTTGAAGAAGCGGGCCTTTACCCGCGCCTGCCGTTTGCGGTCTTCGCTGCCATAGGCCTCGTTCACGAAGCTCGACCGCGGTCATCGCCAGCCTGGCGCGATCCGCTTCGCTCATATTGCGCAAGCGCTCGTAAAATCGCTTCGGCCCGAGGAAGAACGCCGCATGCAGCAGCGCGCCGTCCACTTCACGCCTGACGATCCCGGCCTCGATCAGGTCGAGGAAGCTGCTGACCAGCATTTCGCTGAGGCCGTAGAGGCCTTCCCGGAACGGCGCTTCCTCGATCGGCATGGCGGGAACGCAGCGCCCGTCCAGCCGATGGACAAGCTCCCGATAGGCGCCATTGTCCTTGTGGCGCAGGATGAGCGCCTTGGCCAGCGCGTCGCCGATCGAGCCGATGCCGATCTGGATCGTGCCGCCGTCCTGAACCAGGCGCGCGGCATGCAACGCAGCGGCATAGTCGCTCAGAGGCACTGGCTGGTTGGGCGGAGCGTAAAGCGGGAACTGGCAGGCCGGTCCGCTCAGCAGATGGGAGAAATCACTTTCGGGAACCGCCGCATCGCCGCCCATGAAAGGCAACTCGTCATTCACCTGACCGGCGAGAAGGAAATTCGCGCGGCCCTCCCGGCGGGCGCGCAACAGATCGAGCGTCAAATCCGGATTGCAGCTCAGGCTGTAATGCGGCCCGCCGTCGACAGCCTTCGGCGGTGAAACAAGCTGCGCGATGACATTGATGCCGGCCGCAAGCAGCATCGGCACGACATGAGTGTAATTCGCCGCGATGTAGGATTGCTGCGCCCGGTCGACGCCCAGCCAGCGCCCGGCCATGAAGAAGAATTCGTGAATTTCGATATTGGCGGGCAAGGTGCCCGTTGCGCAGCGCGCTCTGCATAGGTGAGCTCGGGATAGCCGCCGAACAGCCGGTCGATCACAGGTCCGATGAAGCGCCGCTGCAACTCGTTGGAAGGCGCGGGCTTTTCCAGCGTCAGGGCGGTGAAGATCTTCAGCGATATGGAACTGTCTTCGCTGGCGCGCTTCACCAGTGCATTCACCAGATGATTGGGCTTCCCCAACCCCAGCGGGATGCCGACGATAAGCGTTTTGCCCACGGCATCGATGATTTTGGCGGCAGCGGCGTCCGCGTCACTGAACAGGGTCGGGCTGGTTGAGTGCGGTGCGTTCAACTTAGCGGCCTCCCATGCCTCACGCTCGCGGCTAAACACCTGGATGGGAGGGCTGTTCCACGCCATTTTCGCCCTTTCCGGTCCGTTTGACGCCGGCTCGGAGCGGCCGCATTCGCTCCCATGATAACGCGGCAATCTAAACCGTTGATTGCGGCCTTCCATCCGCTTAAAACGGGGCGCGGCCCTTATGGCTGACCCCGCCCGGCCACGTCCCGAAAAAGCCGTCCGGTTAACATGAAATCCCGAAAGAGGGAGGACGCGATGCGCGTTTATTACGACAGAGACGCCGATATCAATCTGATCAAAGGCAAGAAAGTTGCCATCGTCGGTTATGGCTCACAGGGGCATGCGCATGTGCTGAACCTGCGCGACAGCGGCGTCGCCGACGTGGCGGTGGCGCTGCGCGAGGGCTCAGCTTCGGCGAAGAAGGCGCAAGGAGAGCAGCTCAGGGTGATGAGCGTCGCCGATGCGGGCGCATGGGCCGATGTCGTCATGATGCTGACGCCGGACGAATTGCAGGCCGAAATCTACCGCGACCATCTGCACAAGACGATGAAGGACGGCGCGGCCCTGCTTTTCGCGCATGGGCTCAACATCCATTTCAACCTGATCGAGCCGCGGCCCGGAATCGACATCGGCATGGTCGCGCCGAAGGGGCCGGGCCATACGGTGCGTTCCGAATATAAGCGCGGCGCGGGCGTGCCCTGCCTGATCGCGGTCGCCAATGATTCCAGCGGCAACGCGCATGAGATCGCGCTGTCCTACGCCTCGGCGATCGGCGGCGGGCGCGCCGGCATCATCGAGACGACCTTCAAGGAAGAATGCGAGACCGACCTGTTCGGCGAGCAGACCGTGCTTTGCGGCGGTCTGGTGGAGTTGATGCGCGCCGGGTTCGAAACGCTGGTCGAGGCCGGATATTCGGCGGAAATGGCCTATTTCGAATGCGTGCACGAGGTGAAGCTGATCGTCGACCTCATCTATGAGGGCGGCATCGCCAATATGAACTACTCCATCTCCAACACGGCGGAGTTCGGCGAATATGTCACCGGCCCGCGGATCATCAACGCGGAAACCAAGGCGCGCATGAAAGAGGTGCTGGACGATATCCAGGCAGGCCGCTTCACGCGCGACTGGATGCTGGAGAATCGCGTCAATCAGACCAGCTTCAAGGCGATGCGCGCCAAGATCTCCGCGCATCCCATCGAGGAAACCGGCAAGACGCTGCGCGCCATGATGCCGTGGATCGCCGAACGGGCGCTGGTGGACAAGTCGAAGAATTAAAGCGGGATGTCATCCCCGCGAAGGCGGGGATCCAGTACTCCGCAGCGAGTCGGTGATTACTGGATCCCCGCCTTCGCGGGGATGACAAAAACTGTACTTACCTAAACTGATAATGCTCTAGCCGGGCAGTCGGCTGAGGCAGGCGAGTTGAGCGGCGGGCATTTGGCCCGCCTCTTTTTTTGCCCGGGACCTGCGGCCGCGCCGGGGCGTCTTGAGATCGCTGGAGGACAAACGCAAAAACGCGGCGCATCGCTGCACCGCGTTCATGCGAATTCAAAACTCGGAAGCTTATTTAAGATCGCCGCCGTAACCACCACCGCCGAGGTGGTAGGTCAGACGAGCGCGAATAGTGTAGGAGTTAACATCGTCATCGAGGCCGAGATCTTCGCCATCGAAGCTGTAATACAGGCCTTCGACACCGATACTGACATTCTGACGAATCTTATGCTCAAGACCCCCGCCAACGACAAAGCCGGTGACCGCATCCTCGTCGTCATCGCCATTATCGCCACCGTCCACGCCCAGGAAAGCCGCGCCGCCCGTTGCGTAAATAAGGGTCGGACCCATCCCATAGCCTAAGCGGCCACGAATGCTCGCGAGATACTCGGTGTCTTCGTCATCGACGAAATTCACGTCACCTTCGATGCCGAATACCCAACCACCATACTTTTGCCAGTTGTAGCCGACATGAATGCCCCCGATGAAGACGGCGTCGTCGTCACCGTTTTCGGTATCGATATCGATGAACTCCGCGCCGGCATTGGCGCCGATATAGAAGCCGCTCCAGCTGAGTACGGGCTGATATTCGACCGGGCCGTCTTTGTAACCGCCGCCGCCCCTGCCGAGATCAGCTGCGCTCGCTGCACCGGCCGCGCCGATTAGAAAGGTTGCTCCGAGGAGAGCCGTTTTCAAAGTTTTCAAGGTTCTATCCCCCATTCGAAATTCTGCACTGTGCATGGTTCGAAAATAGGAGGTCAGACTCTGAAGAAAACCCCCCAGAGATTGTATTGCATCGCAATATGCAATCAATGGTTGTTGCGAGAGCACTGCCCTAGTGCTGCCCTAGTGCGGACACAAAATTGCTTAGTCAAAACAACCGGATACGCCAAATTTTGACGCTGTGGCGCATGGGCAACGATCACGATGTTTCGACTGTTGATGGTTGAAAATACCCTCTCCCCCGGCGCCGATGCGGTTCACGCTTGGCGTAACAAATGTCAAATCATCAATGTGCAAAGAAAACGCGACGCGTGAACCGCACGCGCCGCGTCCTATTCAGCGGAGCAGAAGCGGGGCGGCTTACTATTTCAGGGCGTCTTCGTAACGCTCGCCGAAATGATAAGTCAGACGCGCGCGAATGGTCCAGAAAGTCCGCGTCATCCGCATGCGAAAATGCGCTAATTGCCGAATTCGCCGTCCTCGACCCGTGAAGTCTTCGCCGTCGCCGAAGTTGTAATAGAGGCCTTCAAGACCGATGCTGACAGTTCGGCTTGAACTTATGTTCGATGCCGACGACCAGCAACCCAGCCGGTTTCCGATTGCTATCGCCAAAACCATCGTCCACAGCCAATGAAGGCGGCACCGCCGGTTGCATATATCAGCGTCGAGTCCATGGCATAGCCTAAACGGCCACGGATGGTTGCGAGATAGTCGATGTCGTCGGCAAAGCTGACATCGCCTTCGATGCCAAACACCCATCCGCCAGGCTTCTGCCAGTTGTAACCGACATGGAGACCGCCAGCCATGAATTGTCGTCGTCATTCAAGATTTATGACTCAGTCTGGACCTTCGGAGTCACCAGTTCGATGGAGGCGTCATTGTCACCGAAGGCCACACCGAGCATTGGCGCCGAAGTAAAAGCCCGTCCAGGTGATCGCGGGCATGTATTCACCTGGTGCATCTTTGTAGCTGCCACCTCTACCGAGGTCGGCGGCACTTGCGGCACCGGCAACAGCAATCAAGAAGCTCGCCCCAAGGAGAGCGGTTTGAAAAGTCTTCAAGGATCTATCCCCCATAAGTTGTATGCAGTCTTATGGCGCGACAATAGAAGATGGCGAAATGAAGAAAACGTCCTGCAAGTGGTGGCGATCGGCAGGCACACGCTGCAGTTTTGGCTTACGGCGAACTACTCATTTGCAGATAAAATAATACAACAGGATCAATCGCTTCAGACGAAATGCTGGGCTGTTGCGCATCGGCAACGATATCGCGCGTTCCGCGGCACCCGCCAAAATTGGCCGGCCCATGGCGGTCTTGTGGCGAGATTTTGTAAAGTGGCGGACATTTGAAGCGAATCAAAAAAAGCGGCTGCTAAAAATCATCGGCGGCGTGGCGCTGGTCCCGACCGATCAGTCAAAGCGTCAATTATTGGCAAACCTTGTCCCAACCTTCAGCATTTCATGGGAACCAAATTCGCCAGTTAGCTCTTGTGTTGTCATGTGACTAACCAAAGAGAAGGTCAGATGAAACGTATTCTAACCGGTTTAGCGGCCTCCGTGGCCGTCCTTTCTATCTCGACTGGCGCTTTTGCTTGCGCCAATCTTGATCGCGTGGACAATAGCACCGTCAATAGCACGGGCGCTGTCCAACTTGCTCAAGCCACCGGCGGCAACGCTACGACGGGTGGAACGGGCAAAAACAATACGATCGAAGAACAGACGGGCAAAGCGACCAGCAACTCGCCCGGTTCCATCGACCCTGAGGATATCGACCCAAAGGATACGACCGGCTCGATCAACCAGTCCGGCACCCCTGACAACCGGCAAAACTCACCCATGGGCACCGATGACCCGAGCGGCCCCACCGTTAAGTAAGTCGCTTTATCGGCGTCCGCTCACTATGGCGTCAGACTTATCGGTCTGACGCCATTTTCATGCGCCCGGGTGAACCTGCCGGAATGCCTCATCTTCGCGGGAGGCCTGTCTCTCCATCTCTTCGGCAATTCGCCGACGCTTGTTGATGCCGGCACGATCGGCTAGGGTCGGGCGCTTTAGAGCGGGATGAGGAAAAGTGGGAACCGGTTTTCCGCTCGTCATCCCGCTCTAAATGTAAGAGATAGATCACTGTTCATGATTTTGGATTGAACCAATCCAAAATCATCGTGATCTAAGGGCGATGGGGACAGGTCATGCGTAGTCTGATCTTGAGCGTAGCCGCAATGGCGTGCGTCATGCTGGCTGGCGATGCCGGTGCACAGCAAACGGAGCCGCCAGCGGCCGCGCCGGGCATCATCACCGGCGGCAGCGGCAATGTCAGCGTTGGCGGAATGCCTGCCGCTCGGTCGGGCGACGCGACGGACCAGGGCGACGCGCTGGCGGAAGGCTCGCCCAACGTCTTCATCAACGGCCGCCCGGCCGTGACAATCGGCGACCGGACCGGCTGCGGGGGCGTCACCGTCGGCGGCGCGTCGAATGTCTTCATCAACGGCAAGCCTGTCGCGCGCTCCGGCGACATGACGACGGGCTGCGCCGAGAAATGATGCTGCGCCCGTTCTTCCGCCCTCTTCGCATGCTCTTCCACCTTCTTATTGCGCTATTCTGCGTCTTTGTCGCACCGCAGGCACACGCAAAGGAGATGTCGGAGCAGCTCAAGGCGCTCCAGGCTCAATATACCGATTTCTATCGCGAGGGCGCTTACGATCAGGCGCTGGCCTCGGCGGAAAAGGCCCTTGCGCTGGGCATTCGGGAATTCGGCGCCGACGATGAGCACATTTCCATCCTTGCCCAAAGCGTCGGGATGCTCGCCGAAGCGGTGGGAAATCTGCCGCTCGCCGAGACAAAATACAGGCAGGCGGTCCGCGTCGGAGAGAAGGTGTACGGTGTCGACAGTGCCGCAGTCTCGATGACGCTGGACAGGCTCGCGGGCGTCGTCCTCGCCGCCGGCCGGACCGATGAGGCGCAAGCGCTGTATGAGCGCGTGCTCAAGATCCGCGAGGACATCCTCGGCGATCACGCCTATAGCGCGAGCGCTCATGCGGGCCTGGGCGACGTGAAGCGCATACGCGGCGATTTCGCCGGTGCGCTGCCCCACTACCGCAAGGCCATCAAGCTGTTGACGGGCCAGAAGGCGGAGCAGGCGGTCGCCCAATCGGTATTCGAGAACGAGATCAAGCGGCACCGGGATATCTTCATCGGCCTGTCACGCGCTTCCTTCGGGTCTGCGCGGCGCTCCCGGCGCGGACACCCCCGCCTTGATGAATGAGACCTACGCCGCCGGTCAGCAGGCCTGGGCGACGGCGGCCGCGGCGGCGCTGGCCAAGATGACCGCCCGGCTCAAGGCCGGCGATACCGAGATGGGCCGCGCGATCCGCCAATTGCAGGAGCTGTCGGACCGCGTCCTCGCGCTGCATGAAAGCGACATGCAGGCGCTCGCCGCCTGGAGCGAAATTCAGCGCGCCGACCCGGACTATAGCGAATTGCTGGCGCAATTCCGCGCCGCGAGCATCGAGCAGGGCAAAGTCAACGCGCCGCTCGGCAAGCGCCAGACCGCCCTCGTGGCGCGTCTGCAGGCGGAAATGGCCCGATGCCCGCCGGGGCAGGACAAGCCCGGCTGTGACGCCAGCAAGCGCGAAATCGAGGCGATCAGCAAGGAGCTGCAGGCGCTCAGCGCCGAAACGTCCAAGGGTTCCGGCGCCCTTATGGCCTTGCATGGCCGTATGGAGGCGGCCGAAAAACGCTTGCCGGGCTATGCCGAGTTCACTGCCCGCCGTACCGCCACGCTGAAGGAGTCCCAGGAGCTGCAGACCCGGTTGCGGGCGCAGCGGACGGAGGTCGTCGCCGCGTTCCCGCAATATCTCGCCTTCACCGAGCCTGCGCCGCTGTCGGTCCTGGAAACTCAAGGGCTGCTCAAGGGCGACGAAGCGCTGGTTTCCATCCTTGTCGGCTCGCAGAAGACGATCGTCTGGGCGGTGACGCGGGAAGGAGCGGATTGGGCGGAAATCTCGGTGGGCGAGAAAGTGCTGGCCGAGCATGTGGCGACCTTGCGCCTCGGCCTCGATCCGCTGGCGCCGGGCGTGGCCGATAGTGTCGCCGCGAATGTGGGGGGCAGTTTCGACCTTTTGCGGGCGCATGTGCTCTATAAGCTGCTCCTCGAACCGCTGAAACCGCTCCTGGCGGGGAAGCAGCATTTGCTGCTGGTCCCGACCGGCCCGTTGACGAGCCTTCCCTTCCAGGTGCTGTTGACCGAGCCGCCCCGGTCGGATGCCCCGGCGCAAGAAGCTTTCCGCGATGCAAGCTGGCTGATCCGCCGCCATGCGCTCAGCGTGCTGCCTTCCGTGGAATCGTTGCGTTCGCTGCGCAAATTCGCGGCCGACGGCCTTGCGGTGAAGCCGTTCTTCGGTCTCGGCGATCCGGTGCTGCTCGGCCCTTCCGGCGGACAGCGCAAGCGCGGCGCCGCGCCGCCGCTGTTCCGCTTGTATCGTAACGGCGTGCCCGATCTGCGGGCTTTGCAGGAATTGACGCCGTTGCCCGAGACCGCGCAGGAACTGGAGGCGATCGCCAAGATCCTCGGCGCGCCGCGCGACGCGTTGAATCTGCGCGAGGCCGCCACCGAAACACGGCTCAAATCGCTGCCGCTGAAGGATTACCGCATTCTGCAATTCGCCACGCACGGCCTCGTCGCCGGCGATCTGAACGGCTTGGCCGAACCGGCGCTGGTGCTCACGCCGCCCGACAAGGCGACCGCGGAAGACGACGGATTGCTCACCGCATCCGAGATCGCCGGCCTCAATCTCGATGCCGACTGGGTGGTGTTGTCGGCGTGCAATACGGCGGCGGGCAACAAGGTCGGCGCCGATGCGCTGTCGGGGCTGGCCCGCGCCTTCTTCTTTGCCGGGGCCCGCGCCATGCTGGTCTCGCACTGGTCGGTCTTTTCGCAAGCCGCCGTGGAGCTGACGACGCGAACCTTCCGCAATCTGGCGAAATCGCCGGCGACAGGCCGCGCCGAAGCGTTCCGTCAAGCCATGCTGACGCTGATCGACGAGGGCAGGCCCCCGTCATACTGGGCGCCCTTCGTGGTGGTCGGCGAGGGCGGGCCGGCGCGGCTCAAGCGATGACAAGCCGCTGAGAAGCCATAAATTTATGAAAACAAGCATGCGCATGCGTGGCCGGAATACCCGTCCTTGGTGGTCTGTGCCCTCGAAGCCACCGCAGGGGGTAGACGATCGGCCATGTGATGCGGCATAAGCTCTCATCACGCGGCACTGAAACTTGGGTCACTGTGGGCGGGGCTTCGTGCGAAGCGGAGGGCGGAATGAGTTCGCGGCCGACATTGATGAGATTGGGGACGGGTCAGCGCCTGGAGCTTGCAGCCGGCGGATCCTGGACCGCCGATCATGCCAGTGAACTTGAGCCTCTCGTCGACACCCATGTCCGATCCGCCGCGATCAAGTCGAGCATGTCGATCGACATGCGCGGGGTCAGCCAGTTCGACACTTTCGGCGCCTGGCTGCTCGAGCGGCTGACTCGTGCCTGGACCGGCACAAACCGCGAGGCGCAGATAACCGGCCTCCAGGACCATTACCGCAATTTGCTGAATGAAGTGCAGCAGGCAAACCGCGCCAATGGCGTGGCCGCGCGGAAGCCGAATGCGGTGCTGCTCGCGCTGAATAATCTCGGCAAGGGGATCGAGGATAGCGCGCGTGGGTTCGTGCCGTTCCTGAACATGTTCGGCGCGGTAGGCACGTCGCTGCTGCGTTCGTTCGTCAAGCCCAAATCCTTCCGCCTCACCTCCACCGTGCATCATCTCGACCGGGTCGGCTGGCAGGCGGTGCCGATCATCCTGCTGATCACCTTCCTGATCGGCTGCATCATCGCCCAGCAGGGCTTCTTCCATTTCCGCAAGTTCGGCGCCGACATCTATGTCGTCGACATGGTCGGCATTCTGGTGTTGCGCGAAATCGGCGTGCTGATCGTCGCCATCATGGTCGCGGGGCGTTCGGGAAGCTCCTACACCGCCGAACTCGGCTCCATGAAGATGCGCGAGGAAGTCGACGCCCTGCAGACCATGGGCCTCGACCCGGTCGCCGTGCTGATTCTGCCGCGCATCCTCGCCCTCGTCATCGCCTTGCCGGTCCTCGCCTTTCTCGGCTCCATGGCCGCTCTTTACGGGGCGGGGCTTGTCGCATGGCTTTATGGCGGCATGAGCCCGGCGATCTTCATCGAGCGCCTGAAGGAGGCGATCACCCTCACGCATTTCCAGGTCGGCATGATCAAGGCGCCGTTCATGGCGCTGGTCATCGGCATCGTGGCCTGCGCGGAAGGGTTGCGCGTTCAGGGCAGCGCGGAATCGCTGGGGCTGCAAACCACCAACTCGGTGGTGAAGTCGATCTTCATGGTCATCGTGCTCGACGGCATGTTTGCCATGTTCTTCGCCTCGATCGGAATGTGATGGAAAGCGCCATGGACGATCCGGTCATCAAGGTGCGCGATCTCGACGGTCGGTTTCGGCGATCACATCGTGCTGAACGGCCTGTCGCTCGATGTGCAGCGGGGCGAGATCCTGGGCCTGGTCGGCGGCTCCGGCAGCGGCAAATCGGTGCTGCTGCGCACCATCATCGGCCTGATCCCGAAGCGGCAGGGGACGATCGAAGTGTTCGGCGTGCGTCTCGACGCCGCCGACGACCGGGAAAGGCAGGCGGTCGAGCGGCGCTGGGGCGTCCTTTTCCAGCAAGGCGCGCTGTTCTCCTCGCTGACGGTCCGGCAGAACGTGCAGTTCCCCATGCGCGAGAACTTCATGCTGTCCGAGCGGCTGATGGACGAAATCGCGATGGCCAAGCTCGAAATGGTCGGGCTGGACCCCCGCGATGCGGACAAGATCCCTGCCGAGCTGTCCGGCGGCATGACCAAGCGCGTCGCGCTGGCCCGCGCCCT
Organism: uncultured Alphaproteobacteria bacterium; assembly: GCA_963842775.1. Classification (GTDB taxonomy): domain Bacteria; phylum Pseudomonadota; class Alphaproteobacteria; order Rhizobiales; family Rhodomicrobiaceae; genus R-RK-3. Next base: position 550,554 of record CAWJHQ010000011.1, read on the forward strand.
GGCGCTCGATCCCGAAATCGTCTTCCTCGACGAGCCGACCTCGGGCCTCGATCCGATCTCCGCCGGCGAGTTCGACGAACTGATCCGCACCTTGCAGCAGACGCTCGGCCTGACCGTGTTCATGGTCACGCACGACCTCGAAAGCCTGCGTGCGGTCTGCGATCGCGTCGCGGCGCTCGCCGACGGCGAGGTCGTCGCCAAGGGCCGATCGACACGCTCATGTCTTCAGAGCATCCCTGGGTGAAAGCCTATTTCCGAGGCGAACGCGCCGCATGTCGTGCCCGCGCACGCGCCCGGACAACTGAGAGCCTGAGCCAAGATGGAAATTCGCGCGCGCTACGTCATAATGGGGGTGTTTCTCGCTGGCGGTGATCGGTTCGGTCTTCGGCTTCGTTTACTGGCTGAACAATGCCGGCGGCTTCGGCGACCGGACGGTCTACCGCATCCGCTTCGAAAGCTCGGTCTCGGGGCTGCTGAACGGAGCGTCGGTCCTGTTCAACGGCATTCGCGTCGGCGAGGTGAGAGCGCTGCGGTTGCGCGCGGACAATCCCGATGCAGGTGGACGTCACCATCGCCGTGCATCCGGACACGCCGATCCGGGCCGACACGAAGGTCGATCTCGACTTCCAGGGCCTGACCGGCATCGCGGCCATTTCGCTGAGCGGCGGCAGCCCCGATCGTCCGCTGGCCTCTGGCGACGGCATGCCGCCGGTTCTGGAGGCGCAAAGCTCCGCCGGCGTCAGCGTCGTCCAATCCGCCCGCGACGCGCTTTTGAAGCTGAACGGCATTTTGGAAGACAATTCCACCCCGCTGAAGGAACTGGTTGCGAACATCAATACTTTTTCCGGCGCGCTGGCGCGCAATTCGGACAAGGTCGACGGCATTCTGTCCGGCCTGGAGCGCATGACGGGCGGCTCGCGCGGCAAGGATGGCGACAAGGCCTTCGACCTCGACTGCGCCGCGCAACTTCGACAATGTGCCGAAGCTCAAGGGACAGCTCGTCATTCCCGAGCCGACCGCGATCATCCAGCTCGACGCTCAGAATATCGTTTTCCGCACCTCGAAGGCAGACAGCCCCTTACCTCCCGGTCCGCGCTGGGCCGATAATCTGTCCCGGCTGCTGCAGGAAAAGATCGTGCAGAGCTTCGAGAATGCGGGGCAGCAGGACAAAGTCAGCCGCAACGCCGACGCCGTGACCGCCGAGTTCCAGCTTCTGGTCGACATCCGCAGCTTCCAGATGATCACGCAGCCGGCGCCTACAGCCGAGATCGAACTCAGCGCCAAGCTGGTCGACAATGCGGGGCATATTCTGGATGCGCATATCGTCCAGTTCACCGCCGCCGCGAAATCGGCGGAAACTGCCGACGCCATCGCCGCGTTTGACGAAGTGCTCGGCAAGGCGCTGAAGGATCTGGTGACCTGGGCATCGGCGGCGCTGGCCAGCCCGGCCTAGGGGCCGTTAGGACGTGCCGGAGTGCCATGGCATTCGGGAGGCAGTGCGATTGAGTGAACAGGCGGAGCAGATCGGCCGCGCTTTTCAACGCGGCTGGACGACGATCAGTATCAATGTTCTTCATCTCCGTGAGGCGGCCGGAACAGTTCTTGTGGTGAGCGAGTTCACAGCGTTCGGCTCGGGTGCGAGGGAAGGCGAAACGCTGAGCGGCAAATCCAGTCCCGTTTTGACCCAGACGGGCGGCGAGTGGCGTTCGGCGATGCACGGCGTCATGTGAGCGTTGCGCACTTTCGTTCACGCGACACACTACGGAAAATTTTGGCGCTGGGATCGGGCGGCGACGTCGATGGTTATTTCCCGCTGGCCGCGTACTATTTTGGTATAAGGGGGAGGGGTTCAGCATGAACAGATACATTTTCGATCATTGCATGTGCATTCGTTTCGCCTAAAACCTATGGCAGCCTGAGCGTCCGATCCGTTCCCGCCTGTAAGCCGCGAGCACCTTTTCCATGAGACAGTTCCTGATCACCGTCCTCGTACTCCTCATCGTGGGAGCCGGCGGCTATTACATGAAATACGGTTCGCCGGTCGCGCGTACCGAGAGTGGCAGCGCGGCCGAAGGAGGCAAGCGCGGCGCCGGAAACGAGGCGAAAGAGGGCGAGCGCGCCGGTGGCGGAGAGAGGCGGCGGCGTGGGGCGCCGGTGGAAGTCGCACTTGCACGCAAGGCATCGGCCACGGATGATCTCTGGTCGATCGGCAGCCTGCGCTCCGACGAATCCGTACAGATCTCCACCGAAATCGCCGGCCGTATCGCGGAAATCCTGTTCAAGGAAGGCCAGGACGTGAAGGCGGGCGATGTGCTGGTCAAGCTGGACGACGCCCTCGCCAATGCGGAGGTGGCGGACGTCAAGTCGCGCCTGACGCTGGCCCAATCGAATTTCGACCGCGCGCAAACCCTGTCGCGCAGCGGCAGCGGTACGGAACGGGCGCTGGATGAATCCACGTCGGCGCTGGAAACGGCGCGTGCCGCACTCCAGCTCGCCGAGACGCGCCTTTCCAAACTGTCGATCACCGCGCCGTTTCCCGGGCGGGTCGGGCTTCGCACGCTATCGATCGGAGCCTATGTCGTCCCCGGCACGCCGATCGTCAATCTGGAAAAAATCGACCAGCTGAAACTGGACTTCCGCGTGCCTGAAACCGTGCTGAAACGGGTCAGCTCGGACCAGGATGTGGAAGCGACCGTCGATGCCTATCCGGGCCGGAAATTTATCGGCAAGGTCTACGCCATCGATCCGCAGGTCGACGTCAATGGACGGTCCTTGCGCATCCGCGCCCGCATCGACAATACCGACCTCGCCTTGCGGCCCGGGCTGTTCGCCCGCGTCATCATCAAGGGGCTGGAGGAGCGTGAGGTCGTGCGCGTGCCGGAAAGCGCCGTGGTCCCCCGGGGCGACGACAGGATCGTCTTCTCCATCGTGGGCGGCAAGGCGAAGGAGAACAAGGTCAGCGTCGGACGTCTTCGGGCGGGCGAAGTCGAAATTCTGCAAGGCATCGAGGCCGGAACGCAGGTGATCGTCTCCGGCCAGACGAATTTGCAGGACGGCGCGTCGGTCGATATCGTCGGCGGCCCGCCACAAAAAAGCGCGCAGCAGAATTAAGGGCGGCGATCGATGGGACTCCCCGAAATCTGTATCCGTCGGCCTGTCTTTGCGACAGTGCTCAGCCTCATGCTGCTGCTGATCGGCATCGTCAGCTACGACCGCCTCACCGTGCGCGAATATCCCAGTATCGACGAACCGGTCGTTTCCGTCACAACGTCCTACCCCGGCGCTTCGGCGCAGATCATCGAGAGCCAGATTACCCAGATCCTGGAAGGCTCCATTGCCGGCATCGAGAATATCGACATTCTGGAATCGACCAGCCGGGCTGAATCCAGCCGCATCACCGTGCGCTTTACGCTCGCCGCCGATCCCGAGGTCGCCGCGAACGACGTCCGGGATCGTGTCAGCCGTGTCCGCGGCCGGCTGCCCGACGAGGTCGACGAGCCGGTGATCCGCAAGGTCGAGGCCGATGCGCGCGCGATCATCAGTCTGGTGTTCCGCAACGACAATATGAATGCCCTGCAGATCACCGACTATGTCGACCGGTATGTCATGGACCGGCTGAAGAACCTGTCCGGCGTCGCTGACGTGGTCATCTATGGCGAGCGGCGCTATGCCATGCGCATCTGGATCGACCGCGAGCGTCTTGCGGCCTATAATTTGACAATCCAGGACATCGAGACCGCGCTGCGGAGCCAGAATGTCGAGCTGCCCGCCGGGCGCATAGAGAGCGTCGATCGCGAATTTACCGTGCTGTCGCGCACGGGGCTCAAGACGGCCACGGAATTCGGACGCATCCGGGTGAAGCTTGCCGACGGCTATCAGGTGCGCCTGCGCGACGTCGCACGCGTGGAACTGGGCGCCGCCGATGAACGCCGCAGCAGCACCTACAAAGGCGCCGAGGCGATCACCGTCGGCATCATCAAGCAGGCCGTCGCCAATCCGCTGGAGGTCTCGCAGGCCCTGCAGAATGTGCTGCCGGAGATCAACCAGTCACTGCCGCAAGGCATGAGCGCCGAAATCGCCGAAAACACCGCGGTGTTCATCGACCGTTCGATCAAGGCCGTTTATTCGGCGATATTGGAATCTGTCGCGCTCGTCATCATCGTCATCATCGTATTTCTGCGCTCGATGCGCGCCGCGATCATTCCGATCGTCACCATCCCGATCTCGCTGATCGCGACCTTCGGACTGATGTATGCGATGGGCTTCACCATCAACACGCTGACCCTGCTGGCCATGGTGCTGGCAATCGGCCTTGTTGTCGATGACGCCATCGTCGTGCTTGAGAACGTCTACCGGCACATCGAAAATGGCATGGAGCCGTTCGCGGCCGCGATCAAGGGCACACGCGAAATTTCCTTCGCCGTCATCGCCATGACGCTGACGCTCGCAGCGGTTTATGCCCCGATCGCCTTTGCGCCCGGGCGCACCGGACGGTTGTTTCTCGAATTCGCGCTGACGCTCGCCGGCGCGGTGATCATTTCGGGATTCGTCGCGCTCACTCTGACGCCGATGATGTGTTCGCGCTTCCTCAAGCACAATCCGGAGCCGGGGCGCTTGTTCCGCTTCGTCGAAGGCATCTTCCGCGCGGTCGAGAACGGGTACCGCCGCTTGCTGGGATGGGCGCTCAGCGCCGGAATTCTCGTCATCATCATCGCGCTTGCCGTCGCCGGCTCGAGCGGCTTCTTCTTCCTCAACCTGAAATCGGAGCTGGCGCCGGTCGAAGACCGCGGGATCGTCAATGTTCGTGGTACCGCGCCAGAGGGCGCGACGATGGCCTACACAACCCGCTATGCCAACGAGGTGGCGCGCATCCTGTCCGAAGTGCCGGAGATGGACTCCGTCCTCACCGTCGTCGGCCAACCCGAGATCACCGCGCTCAGAGCAACCGGGCGCCTGAAGGATTGGGACGACCGCACGCGAAAGCAGCAGGACATCGTCAATGAGGTATCCGCCAAGCTTCGCCGCATTCCAGGCGTTCGAGCCAATGCCACCAACCCGCCTTCCTTCGGTGAACGCGGCGGCGGTCGGCCCGTCGAATTCGTGCTGCAATCCTCCAGCACCTATGCGGAGTTGCAGGAGCATGTCGACAAGCTCCTCGCCCGGGTCGCGGACAGCCCGGTGCTGACCAGCATTGATACCGATCTTGAACTCAATAAGCCCGAATTCACCATAAAGCTGAACCGGCCGAAGGTCGCCGATCTCGGCCTGGATGTTTCCGTGGTCGGCCGCACGCTGGAAACGCTGCTGGGCGGCCGGCAGGTGACGCGCTTCGAGGTCGATGGCGAGCAGTACGACGTCTACATCCAGCTCGCCGCCGAGGACCGGTCGTCACCCGAGGCGCTCTCGACCATATATTTGCGCTCGCCATCGGGCGAAATGGTCCAGCTCTCGAATGTCGTCACCATCGAGGGGAGCGTCGCGCCGAAGGAGCTCAGGCGCTTCAATCAGCTCCGCGCGGTTACGATCTCGGCCAATCTTCAGCCGGGCTACGCGCTCGGCGACGGCATAGCCGAGCTCGAACGGGCGGCAGCCGAGGTTCTGCCCGGCACGGTGCGCACCGATCTCGCCGGCCAGAGCCGCGAATTCCGTGCGTCCGGCCAGAGCCTCGCACTCGTCTTCCTGCTGGCGCTCGCCTTCATCTATCTGGTGCTGTCCGCCCAGTTCGAAAGCTTCCGCGATCCCGTCATGATCATGCTGACGGTGCCGCTTGCGATAACGGGAGCGCTTGGCGCGCTCTATTTGGCGGGCGGCACCTTCAACGTCTATTCGCAGATCGGGCTGATCACCCTTGTGGGCCTGATTACCAAGCACGGCATTCTCATCGTTGAATTCGCCAATCAGCGGCAGGAAGCGGGCTTGTCGCGCCGCGACGCGGTCATCGAGGCGGCGACATTGCGGCTGCGGCCCATCCTCATGACGACGGGCGCGATGGTGTTCGGCGCGGTGCCGCTGGCGCTCGCGGTTGGCGCGGGGGCGGAAAGCCGCCAGCAGATCGGCTGGGTCGTCGTCGGCGGCATGAGCCTGGGCACGCTGCTGACGCTGTTCGTGGTGCCGACGGTCTATAATCTGTTCGGCCGAACCCACGCCCGGCGGCAGCCGGACGAATTGCCTCACGCAGCGGTGGCCCAGCCTGCCGAATAGCATCTGGGGGCGATGCTGCCGGCGCCCGCCTTGCTAGGGCGCCCATCAAGGCGACCTTGCCGCCATGGCCTAACCGCCGGAGGTCGCCTCGGCCTCGGCTTGGCCCTCCTGGGTCCGCGCCCTGATCTCCGCCCGAAGCGTCTCGGTATCCCATGCGCCGTCGCTGATCAGGGTCCGGCCCTCTCTCGCGGTCCGCCCGGAGCACCCGCTCAAGCGTCTCGGTGCTTTGCCGGATGCCGATCATATAGCTGTCATCGTCGTCCCAGACCGGGGCCAGCTTGAGCAGCGTCTTTTCATCGAGCTTGCGAAAGATGCGTCCGGCCCGCTCAGCCTGATAGGCATGGAATCCCATCGCCTTCAGCGCCTCCACGCCCACTTCCAGCGCCGAACCGAAGGTTTCCCGCTTGATCACGTGGACTTTGTGCTTGAGCAGCTCGTAAACCGTCGTGCGGTCATAGGCGCGGGCGATGATCTTCAGGTTGGGGAAATGCTTATTGGCGATTTCCACGATTTCCACCGTCTTTGCGGGGTCATCGATTGCGATGATCAGCACTTTCGCCTCGCCCGCCCCCGCCGAATGCAGCAGATCGGCGCGCGAGGCATCGCCGAAATAGACCTTGTTGCCGAAGCGGCGCAGCAGCTCGACCTGGTCCGCGCTGTGATCGAGCACCGTGACATTGAAGCCGTGCGCGCGGAGCAGACGGGCCGAGATCTGGCCGAACCGGCCGAAGCCGGCGATGATGGCGAGGCCGTCCGCCTGGATGTCGTCGGGCTCGCGCTCCTCGCCGGGCCGCTCGAAGCGCGGCGAAAGCAGCCGCTCGTAAAGGATGAGCAGCAGCGGCGTGGTCAGCATGGAAACGGCGACCGCGGCGGCCAGCGGATTTGCGATAAAGTCCGGAAACACCGCGTTCTGAACCGCGAAGGCGATCAGCACGAAAGCGAATTCGCCGCCCTGCGAGAGGGCGAAAGCAAAGAGCAGGCTGTCCGCCAGGGCAAAGCGGAACAGGCGCGACAAGCCGAAGAGCACCGCGATTTTCACCGTGATCAGCGCGAGGACGAGACCGGCGATGAGCAGCGGATCTCTCGCCAGCAGCCCGAAATCGATGCTGGCGCCCACCGAGATGAAGAACAGGCCGAGCAGCAGCCCCTTGAACGGCTCGATGTCGCTTTCCAGCTCATGCCGGAATTCGCTGTCGGCCAGCACGACTCCGGCGAGGAACGTGCCGAGTGCGGGCGATAGGCCGACCGTCTCCATCAGCAGCGCGATGCCGATGACGATGAGGAGGCCGAGCGCGGTGAACGCCTCGCGCAGCCGGGATGCGGCGATGGCGCGGAACACCGGGCGCAGGGCGATGCGTCCGGCAAGGACAATGAAGGCGACGGCACCGATGACGACCAGCGGATAGGCCCAATCCGGCAGTGTCGCCAGCCATGCGGCGTGGGCAGGGCCATGGCTTGCCGCATCGGTTCCGCCAGGGCTCGCGGATTGTGCCAGGAACGGCAGGAACGCCAGCATCGGAATGACGGCGATGTCCTGAAACAGCAGGACCGAAAAGCTCGACCGGCCCACGGGCGTCTGCATCAGCCCTTTTTCGGTCAGTGTCTGCAAGATGATGGCGGTTGAGGACAGCGACAGGATCATTGCCGCCGCCAGCGCGATCCGCCAGTCGAAGCCGAGCGCGATGCCGATCGCGGCGATCACGACGGTCGTGACGATCACCTGGGCGCTGCCGAGGCCGAGAATAGGCTTGCGAAGCTGCCAGAGAAATTGCGGGCGCAACTCCAGTCCGACGAGGAACAGCATCATGACGACGCCGAATTCGGCGAAGTGCATGACGGAGGCCTGGTCGCCCACCAGCGAGGCGCCGAACGGGCCGATGATGACGCCGCCGATCAGATAGCCGAGCACCGAACCGAGCCCCAGCCGTTTGGCGATGGGGACGGAAATCACCGCCGTCACCAGATAGACGAAGGCTCTCAGGAGCAGCGAAACATCTTCCATTCTGGTGTCCTTAAGCTCCCTGCTCGCTTGCCCGCATTGTCCCACCCTGTCCGTTGATCTGGTAGGTGGCGTCCGTCATGCGCCCATCCCGCAGCGCGCCGATCAGCTCCCGATACGCCTCGGCTTGCCGAGCGATCGCGGCATCCTCGATGATGTGCGTGCCGTGGATGATGAATGGCGGCAGCCATCGCATCCCGCAGAGCCGCGCCGTCTGCTCGAACGGCCGCAGCAGGTCGCAGATGGCGAAGCGGTTCATGCCTGCGTCGCCATAGGAACCCTCGTTCCCGCCCGTGGTGATCGCCGACATCAGCGTCTTGCCGGCCAGCGCTGTGCCGTCGGCGCCATAGGCGAAGCCATGCTGCAACACCAGGTCCTGCCATTCCTTGACGATCGCGGGTGCGGAATACCAATAGAACGGATGCTGAAGGACGATGACGTCATGCCCGCGAAGCAGCCTCTGCTCATGCGCGACGTCGATCATGAAATCGGGATAGGCGCCGTAAAGATCGTGGAACGTGACGCCCGTCATATCCGCAACGGCCCGTCTCAGCGCGCGGTTGACGCGCGATCTCTGCGGCGCCGGATGGGCGAAAAGGATGAGGACTTCGGAAGGCATGAGGTTCCTGGGGATGATGAGCAGGGCGCGCCGCCAGGGCCAATTCCGGAAAGGCTCGGCCAGGGTTACAGGCGCCGCGCGATCCAGACGACAATAGCGCCGCTCTAGCGCTGAAGCCAGCGGATGATAAGTGCGCTGGGGCCGAACCAGACCACCACCGCGAGAAAGTAGAACAGCAGGTGCCAGGGCATCGCCAATCCCGGCAGTCGCGCGATGGCGACGGAGATCACGAACCAGTAATAGACCAGCGAAAAGGCGATCAGCGCGAGGCTTCCGATGAATTTTTTGAGGCGGGCGTTCATGCCGCTAGCTCTAGCCGGATTGCGCCGCCGCGCCAAGATCGGGAATGCGACATTAACGATCAGCGGCAATGACACGGGGTTCAGTCGGCAAGGCCGGCTCAGTGAGGATTGTGGGCGTCCGCACGAGGCCGAACAACGGGCCAAAAAGCAAAAAGCCCCGGCTTCATGGGCTCGGGGCTTTGGCTATCGCTCTGGTTCGCAAACGTTTGAAGCTGCCAGCTCGATGTCATCGTTCCTGAGCTGATTTCCGGCGTATGTCAATCCGGCGAGACAGCTCGGGAAAGAATGAATCCATTTGCTGTTGCATGCGCGCTACGCCTCCCGGAAGCGAAGGCGGCGACTGGCTGTCATGCGGGTGTCACTTGTGATGGGATGAGGAAAGCGCTACCTCTCTCCCCTACATAAGACAGGCAGTGCGACATGGTTGCGATCGTCGAAAGGATGCAACGGCAAAGCGCCGCAGACAGCGCCGCGCATGCGGGCTTGCGGCTCTGGCTCTACACGGTGGCCGGGCTGATCCTGGCGATGGTGATCGTCGGCGGGGCCACCCGGCTGACCGATTCCGGCCTTTCCATCACCGAATGGAAGCCGCTGCTCGGGGCGATCCCGCCGCTCAGCGAGGCGGACTGGCAGGAGGCCTTCGCGAAATACCAGCAGATCCCGGAATATCAACTCGTCAACAAAGGCATGAGTTCTCGCCGCCTTCAAGGCGATCTATTGGTGGGAGTGGGCGCACCGGTTTCTCGGCCGATTCATCGGCGTTGCCTTTTTCGTGCCGTTCCTGATCTTCTGGCTGCGCGGAGCCATCCCCAAGGGGTTGATGCCGAAACTTGCGGCGATCTTCGTGCTGGGCGGAGCGCAGGGCGCGCTCGGCTGGTACATGGTGAAGAGCGGGCTCGCCGAGCGCACCGATGTCAGCCAGTACCGGCTCGCGGCGCATCTGGGGCTCGCGGTGCTGATTTACGGCGCGACCTTGTGGGTTGCGTTCGGGCTGGGCAGGGGCGCTCTGGCGGGCGAGCGGGCATCCGGCGGGCTCAAAGCCTTAGCGGGCACTTTCGCGGGGCTGGTGTTTCTGCAGATCATTCTGGGCGGGTTCGTCGCGGGCACCGACGCGGGCCTGTCGCACAACACGTGGCCGCTGATGGACGGCGCGATCATCCCCGACGGGCTCGGCGCCATGCAGCCCTGGTATCTGAACCTGTTCGAGAATGTGCTGACGATCCAGTTCAACCACCGGATGCTCGGCTACCTGATTGCGCTGGTCGCGCTGGTGAACCTGTTTGTCGCGCGGCACACTGCATCCGGCGCCGTCGCGCTATGGGTGTTTGCCGCCGTCCTCGCCCAGATCGCCCTAGGCGTCTTCGCCCTGCTGAGCCATTTGCAGCTGGGGCTGGCCCTCGCGCATCAGGCCGGCGCGGTGCTGCTCTTCGGCCTCGCGCTGTATCAGCTGCATTCGGCAATCAGAGGCACTAAAGCCAGCGCTTCCGCCGCTTGAAGCTTTTGAGGTTCTTGAAGCTGCGCCGTTCGCCGCCGCCGAGATAGAATTCCTTCACGTCCTCATTGTCGGCGAGTTCGGCGGCGGTGCCGTCGAGCACGATCTTGCCCTGTTCCATGACATAGCCGTAGCTCGCGACCTGCAGCGCGGCGCGGGCGTTCTGCTCGACCAGCAGGATGGTGACGCCGAGATCGCGGTTGATGCGGCCGATCATGCCGAACACTTCCTTCACCAGGATCGGCGAAAGGCCCATGGACGGCTCGTCCATCAGGATCAGCTTGGGCCGCGCCATCAGCGCCCGCCCGATGGCCAGCATCTGCTGCTCGCCGCCCGAGAGATATCCGGCGAGCCCGGTGCGCTCCTTCAGGCGGGGGAAATAGCTCAGCACCATATCGAGGTCGCTGGCGATCTCGCGGTCATTGCGGGTGAACGCGCCGAGGCGGAGATTTTCGAGCGCGGTCATGTCGGCGATGATGCGGCGGCCCTCCATCACCTGGAAGATGCCGCGCCGGACGATCTTGTCGGGGTCGATGCCCTGGATGGGTTCGCCGCGGAACAGGATTTCGCCGCGCGTCAGGGCGCCGTTTTCGGTCTTCAGCAGGCCGGAAATCGCCTTCAGCGTCGTCGATTTGCCCGCCCCGTTCGCGCCGAGCAGCGCAACGATCGCCCCTTGCGGCACGGCGAGGCTAAGGCCGCGCAGAACGAGGATCACATCGTCATACACGACCTCGATATTGCGCACGTCAAGCAGGGGAGGGCCGGCGGCTTTGTCGGCGGACGGGCGGCCTGCCGGTGCCTCGATCCGCATGTCTTCGATCTCCGAGATTAGCCGCTCCTCGTGACCTCTCCCAAAGCCGGTCCCGGTCGTCGTCGTCCCGGACCGCCGCAGGCGGAGCCGGATCCATGCGCCTATCAGCTGATACAGCGTTTTTGAGAGGCGCTTAGGCTCCCGGCGCGAGGGCCGGGGCGGCGTATCAGCACTACCAGCCCAGCGTATCCGGCTTACGCGCCAGCTCGATGGTCTTCACCTTGTCGATCTTGATCGTGCCCTTCTTCACCAGATCGGCGACTTCGCCTTCGGTCGCAGCCGTGACGTTCATGCGGTAGATGTTGACGCTCATCAGCCCGCGATGATCGTCCGCGGTCCAGGTCGACGGCAGGCAGACGCCTTCCATGCCGGCGGGCACCCAATCCTTCTTCTGATACATACCCTTTTGCACATTCGGGCCGGTCACGCCGCCATTTGCCGACGCCCATGCCATCGCCTCCGCCATGTACATGGCCGAGCAGACCCCTGCGATATAGTGCACCGGGCGGTATGTGTCGGCGCTGCCCGAGAGCTTGGAGATCTCGGTCAAGGTGGCCATGCCCGGGGCGCTGCCGTTCCAGACGATGCCGGTGCGGACCGGGAACACCATGCCGTTGGCGGCGTCGCCGGCGGCCTTCGCGGCGTTCTCATCCATGCCCCAGACATTGCCCATGAACTGCACCGTGACGCCCGCCGTCTTGCAGGCCTTGAGCACGGAGATGTTCGAGCCGGCCGTATTGGCGAGATAGGCGTAATTGGCGCCGGCATTCTTGATGGTCAGGCATTGCGAGGTGTAGTCGCCCGGCGTCATGGCGAACTGCACCGGCGGTATCACCTCGAAGCCGAGCGCTGTGGCCATCGCCTCGCCCGCTTCCTTCGGCGAGTTCGGATAGGGGTGATTGGCGCCCATATGCACGAATTTCGGCTTGGCCGTGCCGCCCTTCGCCTTCCAATCCTCGGCGGCCCAGGTCAGGAGGGCGCGCACCGCATCGGAGTAGCTGGGGCCGTAGAAGAAATTATACGGCGCGGGCTTGGCCTTGCCGCTTTTGCCGGATGGGTCGGTAAGCGCGGCGGAGTAGGAGGCGGACAGATAGGGGATTTCGTCCTTGGTGACGAAGGCGATCATCGCTTCGGTATCGGCGGTGCCCCAGCCCTGGATTGCGGCGACCTTCGATGAGCCTTCCGACCATTTCTTGTATTGCGCGACCGCGCGCGGCACCTGATAGCCATAGTCGACGGTGTCGACGGCCAGCTTTTTGCCGCCGACACCCCCCTTGCCGTTCACATAGGCCAGCGCATCGGCGACGCCCCGCGCATAAGGCACGCCGACATCCGAGGTCGCGCCGCTTTGATCGGCGAGGTGGCCGACGGGAATATCCTGTGCGAATGCCGGTTGCGCGGCCAACGCGCCCACCAAAACGGCGGCGGTTATCCCGGAGAAAAGTGTGAGCCTCATGGCTTCCTCTCATTTCGTTTTTTATCGTCCCACACTTAACCAAAATGCGGCCGCCTCCTCAATGCGATTAAGGGATAGGGTTGCCGGTGACGGAAGCCATTCGGTTCAATTGGCGGCGAACAGCTTCGGCAGCGTCATTGTGAGACTCTTCTCCAGCAGTTCCCATGCGATCTTCTGCGCGCGCGGATCGGCGACGGCCGCCTTTGCCTCGGGCGGCAGCATTTCCTTGTCTTTCAACTCCACATGCGGTCCTTTGATCGCCACCAAGAAAGTGTCCTGGCCGATCGTGCCTTTCTCCGATCGGAGTTGCTTCATCTGGCTGTCATAAACTGTCAGGAGAGACAGAGCGTGAACGTGTTCGGGAGGCGTAAACAAATTCGACCACCGCAAGACCCCAAGACCTCCGATAGACTGGTTGGTGCTGCCTACCTGCGCCCCGCTCGGCGAGACGACGAGATAATAGTCGCACCCTTGTCCAGCCGTATGTTTGGCGATGAACCTGGCAAACTCGTCATCATAGCTCTTAAATAGAAAGTCTCCGTTCTTGAACGCTGCATATGCCCCGGCGGGGAGCTGAATTCGCTTTACCTTAAAATTCTTCTTCAGGATGCGGGAGACTGAGGCCGCTACGCGGTCGTCAACCTTCCAACCGGCGATTGGGAAGCTTTCCTCTTCATTGCCGAACACCATGATGCCGATTTTCTTGACGGTGAACGTTTCCCCGATGATGGAGACCAGCCCGATGGTCTTCGACCCAGTGGATGCAGTCGCGTCAGCGGGAGCGGGCTTTTGCGGCTTTGGCGCGGTCTCCGGCGCGATGAACCGCGCAGGTGGCTTATAGCTATCGGAGTTTTGGGCCCCTGGCGCGGCCTGCTGCTGAGCGGACGCCGCGACGGCAGACACGCATATGAGCGCAGCGAAAATCGCTGCGGGACGCAATACGGAAAACATCTCACTTCCCCCATAGGAAACCCGATATTTTTCGCATGGGGCGTCAGCCCATGCAATGCATTCGGCTGACCCGGACGAAGAAATCACAAGGTTCACCCCAGGCGGTCGCGCTGTCACTGCGCGTGCATGGGGCGTATGCTAGATTCCACCGGAATTTTTGGGTTATGGAATGGGCATGCCGAACTCGCGCGGGCCGGCTGACAGCTCCGGATCAATGCGAGAACGGATAGAGCTTCCAATAAGCCTTGATCTGTTTCCAGCGATGGGCGAGGCCGTCGGGTTCGAAGATCAGGAACACGATGATCACCGTGCCGATCGCCATCTCGCGCAGATAGGAGATGTTGGTTCGCAGGCCAAGCGCGTGGTCGATGGTGCTCCCGGCCAGATGCGAGGTCAGCCATTCCATCCCCTCCGGCAGCAGCACCATGAAGGCGGTCCCCATGATCGTGCCCATGATCGAGCCGAGCCCCCCGATGATGATCATGCCGAGGAACTGGATCGAGAACAGGATGGTAAACCCCTCGACCGAGACATATTGCAGGTAATGCGCGTAGAGCGCGCCGCCGATGCCGGCGAAAAACGCCGATATGCCGAAGGATAGCGTGCGATATTTGGTGAGGTTGATGCCCATCATCTCCGCCGAGAGATAATGGTCGCGCACCGCCACCAGCGCCCGCCCGTCGCGCGAGCGGATCAGGTTGGTCGCCAGGACATAGGCGACGACCATATGCGCCAGCACGATGTAGAAATAGGTGAAGTCGGTGTTGAAGGCGTAGCCGAACAGCGTATAGGGCGAGGCGACGGTCCCCGCGACGCCGCCGGTGAACCAATTCGCCCGGGCGAAGAAGTCCTGCAGGATGTATTGCGCGGCGAGCGTGGCGATGGCGAGGTAGAGGCCCTTCAGCCGCGCGGCGGGTAGGCCGAAAATCAGCCCGACCGCCGTCGTCATGATTCCGGCAAGGGGAATGGCCAGAAAAACCGGCACGCCATAGAGGTTGCTGACATAGGCGGAGGAAAACGCGCCGAAGCCGAAAAACGCGGCATGGCCAATGGAGATCTGCCCGGTGAAGCCGACGAGAATGTTCAGCCCCAGCGCCGCGATCGACAGATAGCCGATCTGGATCAGCATGCTGAGGATGAACGACGAGAAGACGAACGGCGCGCAGCAGGTCAGGAGCAGACCGGCGATCGCGGCGTTCCGGCTGTTCACGCTGGGAAAGATCGTGGTGTCGGCCGCGTAGCGGGTCTTGAATTCGCCCGCCGGAATTATGCTCTGCATCGCCATGGCCCGCCCCTAAACCCGCTCGATGTCGCGCGTGCCGAACAGCCCGTAGGGCCGGATCATCAGGATGATGATCAGCACGTAGAAGGGCGCGATCTCGTAGAGATTGCCCCAATGCAGATATTGCCCGTCGACATATTGCGCGAGGTTCTCCAGCAGCCCGACGATCAGCCCGCCCAGCACCGCGCCCGCGATGCTGTCGAGCCCGCCGAGAATGACGGCCGGAAACACCTTGATGCCGTAGAAGGAAAGCGCCGAGGACACGCCGTTGACGATGCCGACCGTCACGCCCGCGACCGATGACACGACCGCCGAAATCGCCCAGGCCATGGCGAAGACGTTCTTCACCGAAATGCCGAGTGACTGCGCCACCTGCTGGTCGAAGGCCGTCGCCCGCATCGCCAGCCCGTGCTTGGAATATTTGAAGAAGAGGGCGAAGCCGAGCATCAGGATCAGCGAAATACTGAGGCTCATCAGATAGACGGTCTGGATCTCGACGCCGCCGATATTGACCTGCTGCGTCTCGAACACCGGCGGGAAGGGCTGCGCGAAAACGCCGAACATCCATTTCATCAGCGCCTGGAAGACGATGGACAGGCCGATCGTCACCATGATGACGGAGATGACCGGCTCGCCGATCAGCGGCCGCAGCACCACCACCTGCAAGAGCACGCCGAGCACCAGCATGAAGCCGAAGGTGAGCAGCATCGCCCAGACGAACGGCACGTGATGGGCGGTGATGATCCACCAGCAGACCCAGGCGCCGACCAGCAGGAATTCGCCTTGCGCGAAATTCACCACCTGGCTCGCCTTGTAGATCAGCACGAAGGACATGGCGACCACGCCGTATAGCGTGCCGACGATCAGGCCGTTGACGATGAGCTGGATGAGGAGCTTGTCGACCATGGGCTCACGCGGCCTTTGCGGGTTTGCTCGGCGGGGCAGGGCGGGCGAGATCCGCGACCGGCAGCGTCGTCTGGATGCGCTGGGTGGTGCCGTCCTGGAACTGGATGGTGGTGTCGATGTCGATGGCGGGGCGGCCGGCATAGATGGCGTCGATGATGGTGCCGTATTTCTCGCCGATCACGCTGCGCCTGACCTTGCGCGTGCGGGTCAGCTCGCCGTCGTCGGCGTCCAGCTCCTTGTAGAGGAGGATGAATTTGGCGATCCGCTGCGCGGGCGGCAGCGATGCGTTCACGGTCTCGACCTCGGTCCGCAGCAGCTCATAGACCTCGGGGCGGCTCGCCAGATCGCTATAGGTGGTGAAGGCGATGCGCTTCTTCTCCGCCCATTTCGACACGACGGAGAGGCGGATGCAGATCATCGCGGCCAGATAGTCGCGGCCGGCGCCGACGATGACGGCTTCGGCGATGAAGGGCGAGAATTTGAGCTTGTTCTCGATATATTGCGGGGAGTAGCGGTCACCGCGCGCCGTCACGGCGAGATCCTTGATGCGGTCGATGACGACGAGATGCCCGGACTTGTCGAAGAAGCCGGCATCGCCCGTATACATCCAGCCGTCACGCATATCGGCTTCGGTCGCGTCACGGTTACGGTAATAGCCCGAGAACATGTTGGGGTGCCGCGCGACGACTTCGCCGACGCCGTTGGCGTCCGGCTTGTCAATGTGGATTTCCACGCCCGTAAAGCCGACGCCGACCGTGTCGAAATCGACATCGCCCGCTTTGTGGATCGTGTAGGCGCCGAGCAGTTCCGTCTGGCCGTAAAGCTGGCGCAGCGGCAGGCCGATGGCCTGGAAGAAGCGGAACGTGTCCGGCCCGAGCGCCGCGCCGCCCGTCGCCGCCGAGCGCAGCCGCGTAAAGCCGAGCCGGTCGCGCAAGGGCCGGAACAGCAGGATTTCGGCCAGCCATGAGCGGCGGCCATTTGTCGAGCGCGTTCAGGCCTCGCGCGAGACCGAAATTATACAGCGCCCGCTTCAGCGGCGAGGCATCCATGATGCGCGAGCGCACATCCGCCGCGATGCTCTCCCACAGCCGCGGCGCAAACAGCACGAAGGTCGGCGCGATCTCGCGGAAATCGTGCATCATCGTGTCCGGCTCTTCGACGAAATTCACCTTCATCCGGCTGATCAGCGCTTTGCCGAGCGCGTAAATCTGCTCCATGATCCAGGGCAGCGGCAGCACGGAGACATATTCGTCGTCCGGTCCCTTGGGGTCGGTTTCGAGATAGGCGGCGCAATGTTTGAGCACGGCCCCGGCGCTCAGCATGGCGAGCTTGGGATGCGCGGTGGTGCCGGAGGTGGTGCACAGGATCGCAACGTCCCCGGCGCGGGTCGCATCCACGAGACGGTCGAACAGTTCCGGTTCGGCGGCGGCGAGCGCGCGGCCCTTCTCGATCAGCGCGGCTGCCGGGATCAGGCGCGGATCGTCATATTTGCGCATCCCGCGCGGATCGGAATAGACGATGTGGCGCACGCTCGGGAGGCGGTCGCCGAGATTGAGCAGCTTGTCGGCCTGTTCCTCGTCCTCGGCGAAAATGACCTTGGCCTCGCCATAGGTGACGAGATAGGCGACCTCCTCTTCAAGCGCGTCGCGATAAATGCCGAGCGTCATGGCCTTCACCGTATGCGCCGCGATCTCGCCCGCGACCCAGTCGGGGCGGTTGTCGCCCATCAGCGCCACCACGTCCCCCTCGCCGACGCCGAGCGCCTTCAGCCCGAGCGCGAAATCGCGGACCCGGTCGCAGTAGCGCGCCCACGTCCAGGCGTCCCAGATGCCGAGGTCCTTTTCGCGCAGGGCGATGTCGTCGCCATGATCGCGCGCATTCAGCCGCAGCAGCTTCGGGAACGTATCGGCCATGGCGAGCCGCGCGGCGATTTCGGCGTTCATACCGGCGCCTCGGCCAGCGGGGCCGCGTCCGGATCGACGAGCGCCTCGTCTTCCTCGCCGAGATAGGCAGCCCTCACATGACTGTCGGCCAGCACCTCTTCGGGGCGGCCCTCGGCGATCTTGCGGCCGAAATCCAGCACGGCGACGCGCGAGGAAATGTCCATGACGACGCCCATATCATGCTCGATCATGATCACCGTCATGCCGAATTCCTCATTCAGATCGATGATGTAGCGCGCCATATCCTCCTTTTCTTCCAGATTCATGCCGGCCATCGGCTCGTCGAGCAGGATCAGCTCGGGCTCGATCGCCATGGCGCGCGCCAGCTCGACGCGTTTGCGCAGACCATAGGACAGCGTTCCGGCCGGCGCCTTGCGCACCGGCTGCAGATCGAGAAAGTCGATGATTTCCTCGACCCGGCGGCGATGGGTCAGCTCCTCGGTTCGCGCGCCGGTCAGCCAATAGAGGGAGCCCGTGATGAAGTTGTTGCGGAGCAGGTGGTGGCGGCCGACCATGATGTTGTCGAGCACGCTCATATGCTGGAACAGCGCCAGATTCTGGAAGGTGCGTCCGATCCCCAGCTTCGCCCGGTCGGCGGGGCGGCGGCGGGTGATGTCGCCGCCCTTATAGAGAACGCGCCCCTCGGTTGGCCGGTAGCGGCCGGAAATGCAGTTCACCAGCGAGGTTTTCCCCGCTCCGTTCGGCCCGATGATCGAAAACAGCTCTCCGCTGCGCACCGCCAGGCTGACATTGGTCAGCGCGCGCACGCCGCCAAAACGCAGCGACACATCGTCGATTTTCAGAATTTCCGCCATTCAGCGCCTTGTCACGTTTCCCCGCCCTCAGTGAACTGCCAAGTGGGGTGTGGATCAAGCGCGCTTTCGCTTCCATGCTGAAAAACCGCACCTGGAAGGCGAATCGCATTTCCATCCTGTGGCGGTGCAAAAGAGGTCCGACAAGGTGGCGCTGGCACCGGATTCGGATTCTCTTCGGTTGGCGAGACGGTGCTTCGGAGCTATGGTCCGGGACTAAACAATGGATGGAAGGCGCGACATGCTGGGGGCGTTTTGGACGCGATCGCGGAATGTTGGTGAGGGGAATGGGCGGCTTGCGCTGATTCTGGCGGTTTCGGTTGCCGTCGCCGCTGGCGCCGCGCTAGCGCAAGGCGGACGCGGGGACGTCGCGGACAGCGCCGGACGCGCCGACGACATCGTTACGCAGGAAGATATTCGCGGCTTTGCCGAGGCGCTGGTCGGCAAGCCCAGCGCAACGCCGAAGGCGGCGCCAACGCCCGCGGAGCTGGCCGAAAAAGCCAAGGGCATCGCCCCCATTGCCTCCGAGGACGGCCGCAGCCAGGTTCAGCTCGGCGCGGCGCGTCTTAATCTCGTGCCTCCCGGCGGCCACTGCTTCCTGGATGAGACGCAGCCGGCCGACGCGCGCCTCGCCGGCATTCTGCGCCAGGTTTTCGGCGGCGAACTTCGGATGCTTGGGGCTTTTGCCGATTGCGCCCAATTGCGCTCCTGGCGCACCGGCCAGCGCAAGACGCTCAGCGATTACGGGCAGTTTCTCGTTCCGGCGGACTTCATCGACAAGAAGCTGGACGGGCCGTCGAAGCCCTATGTCGAGACCATCTGCAAGATCATGCGGGAAAATGGCGGCCAGCTGCTCGATCAGAGCGCGCCGACGGTGAAGCAGCGTTTCGAAGAGGCGCTGAAAGGCGCGCAGATGAACGAGATGCGCTTCCTCGGTGTCGTCGGCCAGGACGATACGGCCTGCTATTTCGGCCTGATCCAGAAGCTCATCACCGAGCATGGCGATCCGAAGACCCAGGTCGACGTTTCCGCCATTGCCTTCGTTGCGGGCAAGATGATTTACAGCAATCTCTATGCCGTGCATGAAGGCGACCAGACATTGAGCGAATTGATGGAACGCCAGCAGACGAATGTGTCGCGCAATCTGCGCGCCAATGGCGGCTAGAGCTTCAAGCGAAAAGATCGAGGACCGTCCATGGCACATGAGGGCAAGGCCGATCTGCTTCCGAACGCATCCGTGCGGATCGGCGCGGTAAATGTGGCCAATGACGCTCCGCTCGCCGTGTTCGCCGGACCTTGCCAGATGGAGAGCCGCGATCATGCGCTGGAAATGGCGGCGGCGCTGAAGGAGATCTCTGGGCGGCTCGGCTTCGGCCTCATCTTCAAGACCTCTTTCGACAAGGCGAACCGCACCAGCATTTCCGCTGCGCGCGGCATGGGGCTGGACAAGGCGCTGCCGGTTTTCGCTGAAATCCGCGACAGCCTCGGCCTGCCGGTGGTGACGGATGTGCACAGCGCCGACCAATGCGCGGCCGTCGCCGAAGCGGTCGACGTGCTGCAAATCCCCGCCTTCCTTTGCCGCCAGACCGATCTGCTGCTCGCGGCGGCCAAGACCGGGCGCGTCGTGAAGATCAAGAAAGGCCAGTTCCTTGCGCCATGGGACATGAAGAATGTCGTCGCCAAGGTGCTTGCATCAGGCAATCCGAACATTCTGCTCACCGAGCGCGGCGCCAGCTTCGGCTACAACACCCTCGTCTCGGATATGCGCAGCTTGCCGATCATGGCCGAGACGGGCTGTCCCGTCGTGTTCGACGCCACCCATTCCGTGCAGCAGCCGGGAGGGCAGGGCGCCTCGAGCGGTGGCGACCGGCGTTTCGTGCCGGTGCTGGCGCGCGCGGCGGTGGCGGTCGGGATCGCGGGGGTGTTTATCGAGACGCATGAGGCGCCTGACCGCGCGCCATCCGACGGGCCGAACATGGTGCCGCTCAGCCGAATTCGAGGGCCTGATGCGGGATTTGATGGCGTTCGACGCGGTGGCCAAGAGCCGGTGATGGCTCGCGGGACGGCGATCACCAATCCGCGATGCGCCTCACTTCACAATTGAGAATTCGAAATTTGCGCTCTATTTTCGCAGGCCGTTGAGACGCAGATCTATGGGGTCCGCAAGCGATGATTGATAAAAAGCTCTTACGCCGCGATGTTCTCAAAGGTCTTTCGGCCGCTTCGTTCGCGGCGCTCGGCACGAGGCTGGTCCAAGCGGCGCCGGTGCCGCCGCATCCGAACCCGGCAGCCTTCCAGAGCGGCGACTTTCTGTGGCCGGCGAAGCCGGGCGATTTCATCCCGCGCTATTCGGTCCGCGGCATTGCGCCGAATGAGGAAGCGGTGACCTGGGAGGAAGAGAAGCGCAAATTCATCGAGGACGCACGCGCATCCGGCAATCCCGATCAGCTCGCCGCCGCGGCGCAATTGGAGCGCCTCAGCTATGACGAGTTCCAGGCCCGCTATTTCAGCGGCGGCGGTGATGCCGGCACCCGCGAGCGCGGCCTCGCGACTCGCGGGATCGGCATCCCCCAGGTCGGCCACGTCGCTCTCATCGAGGTCGACGATAGCGGCGCACCCTGGGTGATCGAAGCGATGCCGAAGTCCGTCCATCGCTATGAGTCCTTGTACAGCCGCTTCAAGAACGGGGTGATCAGGACCCCCTATACCGACTGGATCGAGCAGCATAAGGCCTACAATGTCTGGCAGGGACGGCTGCGGAATTTCGATAAGGCTCAGCGTACCCGCATCGTTACCGAAGCAAAGCCATTCCTCGGCAAGGACTATTGGTTCTGGAGCTTCAACCTCAACGACGAAACCGCGTTCTATTGCTCGAAGCTGGTTTGGGTGAGCGTATGGAAAGCCATAAACTTCGCGCTTGACGGCGACACCAGCTTTACCCGCAATTTCTGGGTGACGCCCAAGCAGCTTGTCTACGCGACATCGATCGAGCTGCTGCACAACCCCGGCGCTTATGGCGGTCCTTAGCAGGCGCTAGGAGTGTCCGAGCGGGTGCCAATGGTTTGCGCCCGCCACTCTCATTGATCGATTATATGAAACTTGCTCGAACCTCACAGGCGTGAAATATTTACGCATTATGGGGGGCGTTTGGGTTTCTCCGCTGCCGGCTGTTCGGCGCATCGTCCTCCTTTTAACCGTCGCGATCGGATAACGCGGCGTTCATGAAAGTTGATGCATACTTCGGGAACGGACCGTGCGCAAATCGCCCTTGCCACCGGTGCGCTGACCGTGCTTAATTGCGAATGAGTTGCAATAGCGATTGATGGGTCGGATATGGACGCAAACGCAGTCGGGTTGTCCAGTGGATGGCGTCGGAACCGTGGGGAAGCTTCGCTCTCCGATGTGCATCGCACAATCCCGGTTCGGATCGACGGGGCATCGTGGCGAAGGGCGGCGGCGTTCGTCGGCCCCGGCTACCTCGTCGCCGTGGGCTATATGGACCCGGGCAACTGGGCGACATCGCTCGCGGGCGGCTCCAAATTCGGCTACACGCTGCTCGTCGTCGCGCTGGTTTCCAACATCATGGCGATCGTGCTGCAGTCGCTTTGCGCAAGGCTTGCCATCGCTTCCGGCCGCGACCTGGCGCAAGCCTGCCGTGATGCGTTTCCGCGGCCCGTCGCCCTGGGCCTGTGGTTCCTCGCCGAAGTCGCCATCATCGCGACCGACATCGCCGAGGTGATCGGCACGGCCATCGGCCTCAATCTCATCTTCGGCATTCCGCTTGAAATCGGCGTGATCATCACCGCGCTGGACGTGTTCCTGATCCTCTATCTGCAGCGGCTCGGCTTCCGCTGGATCGAGGCGCTGATCATGACGCTGCTTGCCGTGATCGCCGTATGCTTCGCGATCCAGATCGCGCTTGCCGATCCGGATTGGGCGGCGGTGATCAAGGGCTTCGCGCCGACGGCGGAGATCGTCACCAATCCGGAAATGCTCTATCTGGCGCTCGGCATCCTCGGCGCCACCGTGATGCCGCATAATCTCTACCTGCATTCCGGCATCGTCCAGACCCGCGCCTATGGCGAGAGCCTGCGGGAGAAACGCGACGCGCTGAAATTTGCGACCATCGACTCAACCGTCGCGCTGATGTTCGCGCTGCTGGTGAACGCCTCGATCCTGATCCTGGCGGCGGCCACCTTCAACAGGACGGGGCAGGTGGACGTCGCCGAGCTCGGCCAGGCGCATACGCTGCTGGCGCCGCTTCTCGGCCTCGCCATCGCGCCGACATTGTTCGGCGTGGCGCTGCTGTGCTGCGGCATCAACTCCACGGTGACGGCGACATTGGCCGGTCAGATCGTGATGGAGGGCTTCCTCAACATCCGGCTGGCTCCGTGGGCGCGGCGGCTGATCACGCGCGCCATCGCCATCGTTCCGGCGGCGGCCGTGACGATCTGGTACGGCGACAGCGGCACCGCGCAGCTCTTGATCCTGACCCAGGTCGTGCTGAGCCTTCAACTCTCCTTCGCGGTGTTTCCGCTGGTGATGTTCACAGCCGACAAGGCGAAAATGGGCGAACTGGTCGCGCCGGGCTGGCTCATCGCCTTTGCCGGGCTGATCGCGATCGTCATCGCGGCGCTCAACGTCAAGCTGCTGTTCGATTTCTTTACCGGGCCGTAGGCGGCCAATGCCGGAAAGGCCGTTCAGGACGGTCTTGCCGGCGCCATCAGCATCCTCTGCCCCGCATCCCAGCGCCAGCAGCTCTTATTGGTGAGATGCGTGCCGCCCATCCAGCGGTCAAGGCGGCGGAACTCGATCGCGTCCTTCTTGCCGTTGATCGCGGTGACGCCGAGGCCCGTCAGCTTCAATTCGCTGCTGAGATAGGCGGTGCGCTGGTCATCGTTGAATTCCGGCGAGAAATGCGGAAGCCGCATGCCGGTGAGGAAGGGCGCCGCGCCGTGGGCGAGCGCGTCCAGGATGCGCCAGAAGCTCCAGTCGCCCATGAACGGCGCTTCTTCCTCTTCCTCGAAGAAATGGAACAGCGCCACCGGCGTGCAGGCGCCGGTATAGATCATTTCCAGGATGAAGCGTTCCGTCCGCGTCAGGCCGCTGACCGGGGCGGGCAGCTCCTCGAGATGCCGCAGGATGGCCGAACGCAGGAAGGGCAGGGCGGAGGTCTCGTAGCGCAGGAAAGCAGCCCAGCTTTCGGGCGTCGGGGAACGGAACGCCGCCCACGCCGCCTGGGCAAGGGTAAACTGCACCGCGCTGACCGGCTGCTTCAGCTTCAGATGCATCCTCAGCCGCGACGGCGTTTCCTTGCCGATGAACGTCCCGGCCTGGATCAGCGACAGACGCTCATGAATGCGCGGTTCGCGGACAAGAAAATCGAGGATCTGCAGCAGCTGGAGCTGGTCGTAGAGGTCATGTTCGAACCATAGCGTGACCTCGGAATAGTTCGCCAGATTGCGCATGATCTCGTCACGGCTGGCGAAGGACGCGGCGATTTCCTCCGGATCGCCCCAGCCGCCGCCCGCGAGATAGCCGACCCGGATGGCGGACAACTCCTCCAGCGTTCCGGTGCGCGGCACCGGGCCCTCATGCAGGATGTCACGCCAGCAGAGAATTTCGCCGTTGATGCGGGCTTCGCGCATCTTTTCGGCCGCCGAGTCGCCATTGGTGATGATGAGGTTCTTCACCCTGGCCCTCCTCAGCCGCGGCCGCGATAGGGCGCAACGCCCTGATCGGGTAGCCATAGGCCTTCGGGCGGCATGCCGGTCTGCCAGAACACGTCGATCGGAATGCCGCCGCGCGGATACCAATAACCGCCGATGCGCAGCCATTTGGGCTCGAGAAAGCCGACCAGGCGCTTGCCGATGTCCAATGTGCAGGATTCGTGAAACGCACCGTGATTGCGGAACGCGCCAAGATACAGCTTGAGTGATTTTGATTCGACGATTGACGCGTCAGGCACGTAATCGATCACCAGATGCGCGAAATCCGGCTGACCGGTGATCGGGCACAGCGAGGTGAATTCCGGCGCGGTGAAGCGGATGAGATAGGCCGTGCCGGGATGCGGATTGGCGACGCGCTCAAGCTGAGCCTCGTCCGGCGATGCAGGCAGGGAAACGGTCCGCCCGAGCTGTGAAACAGCGTCTACGGGACTTTCCTGTCGGGTATCCGCACTCATTACAATTTCCGACCCCGGTAAATACATCCTTCATGACATGAGGGGCGGGAAATGTGAACCTCGGAAAGGCCGCGAATTTTGCCCTCGAGACGGTTCCAGATCCAGACTGTGATATTTTCCAACGTCGGTGCGCCGATGCCGTCGACTTCATTGAGGAATTGGTGGTCGAGCGCGGCGCGCACCTCGTCGATGGCCGCAGCCAGGTCGTCGAAATGAAAGACGAGTCCCGTCTCCGCATCCGGCTCGCCTTCGACGGTGACGCGCACATAGAACGAATGGCCGTGAATGCGCGAATTCGGGTGTCCCGCCGCGGCGGACGGCAGGAAATGCGCGGCTTCGAATGTAAACTCTTTATAGATCTGCATCGTTCGCAATCGGGCTCAGGCGCAGCGGTGCGCCATAACAAGCCGTAAATGTGGTAACCAGTTTAGGGAATGCCAGCAAGCTTATGCGTTTGCATTGATAAACGCCAGCGGGGATGGGCGAGGCAATAGGCCACAGTCCGAGCGATGTTGTCGGCAAGCTCGGGGCCATCCATCGGCTGCAGGAAGAAATGACGGAACTCAAGCGCGTCGAGGCCGTCAGGCTGCCGATCCTCCTGGGGATAGACCAGTTTCAGCTCATCGCCGGAGCGCTGCACGAGGGGAGCGCGCCCTTTCGGGCTGACGCAGATCCAGTCGATGCCGGGGGGCGCTGCGAGCGTTCCATTGGTCTCGATGGCGATTTCGAAGCCGTGCGCATGCAAGGCATCGATCAACGCGGCGTCGAGCTGCAGCAGCGGCTCGCCGCCGGTGCAGACGACATAGCGTATCGCGGTGCCGCCATCCTTGTCCGGCCATTTCGCGGCAACCGCATCGGCGAGCGCCTGCGGCTCGGCGAATTTGCCGCCGCCGGGACCATCCGTGCCGACGAAATCGGTGTCGCAGAAGCGGCAGACGGCTGTCATGCGGTCCTGCTCGCGGCCGGTCCACAGATTGCAGCCGGCAAAACGCAAGAATACAGCCGCGCGGCCGGTCTGCGCGCCCTCGCCTTGCAATGTGTAGAAGATTTCCTTGACGGTATAGACCATTGGCACACCTGCCGCGACTTCCGCCCGGCGTCACCGCGCAGTATGATCGCCATCTATCATCTTGCCCCGATTATGAACAGCTCTTCCCGGTGCAATCGCAGGAAGCGTTTTCGCTTCCGCGAGCTGGACATCCAGCGGTTTCGCCCGCGTCAATGGGTGGTTTGATCGATCCTGACCATCTTTCGCGGCACATCCGCCTCATCGGGATCGCCATAGCTCAGTGTGGCGTCCGCATCCGGCGTCACCGGGGATTTCCGCAGGATCGGCTCGATCACCGCAAAAAGCGCGTCCGCGTCGGGGCCGTACAGGAACAGGAAGCCGTCGCTGCCATCGATCGCGATTTCATGCCCATCCAATTCGCCGACATTCTTGCCGTCGAGGGCGTCGATTAACGCATCCTCTAGGGCATAGAGCGGATCGAGACTCTGCGTCCCCTCGGTCCAGAATTTGTCGGCGAAATCATAGAACTGCACGACTATCGAATGCTGCGTCATTCCGCGTCCGACCCTGCTATTGCCTAATTCCCGGCGCGCGGCCACCCATTTTTCATAGCCCGCGGCGCGAAGCTGGCAGGCCGGGCATTCGCCGCAACCATAGCCCCACTGATGCCTGATGTCGCGCACGCCTCTATAGCAGCTATGCGTGTGCTCGATGACGAGCTCGACGAGCTTGGCGCCGCCCAGCGCCTGCGTCAGCTCCCAGGTCTCGGCCTTGTTGCGCCACATCAGCGGCGTTTCGATGCGGAATGGGGCCTCGGTGCCGAGCTGCAAGGCGCGGGCGAGCTTGGTGAGCGTGTCGTTGCGGCAATCGGGATAGCCGGAATAATCCGTCTCGCACATGCCGCCGACGAGCCGCATGATGCCGCGCCGGTAGCCGATCGCCGCCGCATAGGTAAAGAACAGGATGTTGCGCCCCGGCACGAAGGTATTGGGCAGCCCGTTCTCGCTCAGCATGATCTCGGTGTCGCGGGTAAGGGCGGTCTCGCTGATCGCGCCGAGGGACGACAGATCGACGGCGTGATCCTCGCCCCGCTTTGCGGACAGCTCCGGAAAATCGCGGGTGAGCGCCGCGAAAACCGCCTGGCGCGCCTTCAGCTCGGCCTCGTGGCGCTGGCCGTAGCTGAACCCGACCGTCTCCACCACGGCATAGCGCGTCAGCGCCCAGGCGAGGCACACGGTCGAATCCTGTCCGCCGGAAAACAACACCAGCGCGCTGCTATTATCGTGTTGCGTCATAGGCCGGCTCCTTTCTCCCGCGAAAAAGCCTTCATGGAGGCACCGAGTCTCTCTATAACCCCGCGCAAAGGCGCGTGGCTAGATAAGAGGACGTCATCATGACCGCAATCGCAGACATCATCGGCCGTCAGATACTCGACAGCCGGGGCAATCCGACGGTGGAAGTCGACGTCATCCTGGAGGACGGTTTCCTCGGCCGTGCCGGCGTGCCGTCGGGCGCTTCGACCGGCGCCTATGAGGCGCACGAGCTTCGCGACGGCGGCGACAGCTGGATGGGCAAGGGCGTGGCGCAGGCGATCGAGGCCGTCAATGGCGAGATTTTCGACGCGCTGCAGGGCATGGAGGCCGAGGAGCAGCGCCGCATCGACGAGACGCTCATCATGCTGGACGGCACCGAGAACAAGAGCCGGCTCGGCGCCAACGCCATTCTCGGCGTGTCGCTGGCCGTGGCCAAGGCTGCGGGCGAAGCGTCGGGCCTGCCGCTCTATCAATATCTGGGCGGTGTGAATGCCCGCGTTCTGCCGGTGCCGATGATGAACATCATCAATGGCGGCGCGCATGCCGACAATGCGCTGGATTTCCAGGAATTCATGATCATGCCGGCCGGGGCGGAGACATTCGCCGAGGGCTTGAGGATGGGCGCGGAAATATTCCATAATCTGCGCAAGCTGCTGAAGGATGGCGGCCATAACACCAATGTCGGCGATGAGGGCGGCTTCGCGCCTAATCTCAAATCGGCGGATGAGGCGCTCGGCTATGTCGCCCGCGCGGTCGAAAAGGCCGGCTATAAGCTCGGCGAGCAAGTGTATCTGGCGCTGGACGCCGCCTCCACGGAATTCTTCCGCGACGGCAAGTATCATCTGGAAGGGGAGGGCAAGGTGCTCGATTCCGCCGAGATGGCGCAGCTCTATGCCGATCTGACCTCGCGCTACCCGATCGTCTCCATCGAGGACGGCATGGCCGAGGACGATTGGGACGGCTGGCAGGGGCTGACCTCATCGCTCGGCAACAAGGTGCAACTCGTCGGCGACGACCTGTTCGTGACCAACGTCACCCGCCTGCGCCAGGGCATCGAGCGACGGGCGGCCAACGCCATCCTGGTCAAGGTCAACCAGATCGGCACGCTCAGCGAAACCATGGACGCCGTCAGCATGGCGCAGCGCGCCCGCTTCAATGCGGTCATCTCGCATCGCTCCGGCGAGACGGAAGACGCAACCATCGCCGATCTCGCGGTGGCCACCAATGCGGGGCAGATCAAGACGGGCTCCCTGTCGCGCTCGGACCGGACGGCGAAATACAATCAGCTCCTGCGCATCGAGGAGGAGCTGGACACGATGGCGGTTTATGCTGGGCTTTCGGTGCTGCCGGGGCAGTTGCTAGTGTGATCCTGCTTGTAAGGGGCCAAGTGATACAGCCCGCAAATCCTTGCTTTGGCATCGAAGGTGAATGTTGGCCAAGCGACAATTAAGAGCGTTTGTTTCGTGCTATCGGTTAGCCTCGATGTTCGGAATGATTGTTTGCCTGCTGATAGGCACAGCTCAAGCTGTGTTTGGAGGGGAGAACGACGGCAGTTGCACGGGTGCTCCACCTCACGCAGTAATGAAACTCCCACCGGATCTCTTGGCCTTGGGAGCGACCATCCGCTGCACGCCATTCGGGCATATGATTGGTGCAAGAACAGGTTGGATATGGACGCGACCAGGAACCTATTCTCCTGTTTGGATACCGGCCCAGATGGTGAGGGAAGATCCAGAACCGCTTGGTCATCAAGCACATTTCACTCAGATCGATACGAACCCAGCTTCTGTTGAAGAGGCCCGGGAGGCGCGCACGGCGTTTCAAAAAATATTTCCAGATCAAGAGTTCGATACGCCAATGCTGCGGCTTGACGTTCGTGGCTATGGTGAAAAATCTTTGATGCTAATATTTGTGAACTCCGATCAGTCAAACTGGGGCATCTGGTGCTCGAAAGGTGAGTGCACATCGAACTCTATTTTTATGATGCTCGACATGTCTCTGCACGGGGCTGACACCCCTCCGCGTTGAGAGAACGTCTCCCTCAAAGGTTAGCCACGAGGGGGTCGTCTATACGACTGCCCAGCATCTGCCGAGCCCTTTGCACGAGCCTTTAGGCTTCTAGGCAAGGATGGGCAGGGTCGAAGCTGTTCTTAACATCTATATTACCAATTTGCGGTGAAGTGCGCAGGGAGGGCAGGGCCAGGAAAATGATCACGTCACGCAAAGGCAGGAACGGGCGCTTCGCATTGCTGTTCGCGGTGTGTCTCGCGCTGATCGGGTATTTTTCCTATCACGCCGTCGAGGGCAATCACGGGCTGCACAAGCGCGCGGCGCTCGCCGAAAAGATCGAGCGGCTCGATGCGGAATTGGCGGCGTTGAAGCAAGAGCGCACGCGCATCGAGCATGACGTCGCGCTGATGACCGACCGTGTCCGCGACGAGACCGACATGCTCGACGAACAGGCGCGCGGATTGCTCAACCATGTGCGGCCGGGGGATATCGTCGTGCTCCGGCCGAGCACGCCATGAGAAAGACCGGCTCCGGCCGAGCACGCCACTGAGAAGACGGCTGCGGCGGAGCAGGCCGTGAGAAAATTGCTCCGGTCGAGCCGCTAAAACCCATGTCTTTTGTGAACAGCTTCCATGCCCTGGCGAAAGCCATGGGAAAATCCTATTTGATTGGCTAGACTGGTTTTCAAGATTCGGGAGGAAACCAGCCGGAGAGGCGAATGGCGAAAGAACCAGCCGAACGAAAGAGCGGCAACACCGCGCCGCGAAACGGGCGGGACCACGGCGATGCGGGCGTGGCACTGAAAGCGCCCCCGGAATTCACAAAGGAGCAGGAATTCGCCGCCTATCGCGAGATGCTGCTCATCAGGCGCTTCGAGGAAAAATCCGGCCAGCTCTATGGCATGGGTTTCATCGGCGGATTCTGCCATCTCTACATAGGACAGGAGGCGGTGGTCGTCGGGATGCAGATGGCGCTCGAAGAGGGCGACCAGGTCATCACCGGCTATCGCGATCACGGCCATATGCTGGCCTGCGGCATGGATCCCAAGGGCGTCATGGCCGAGCTGACCGGGCGCCGGGGCGGCTATTCCCGCGGCAAGGGCGGCTCGATGCATATGTTCTCCGTCGAAAAGGGCTTTTTCGGCGGGCATGGCATCGTCGGCGCGCAGGTGCCGCTCGGCACGGGGCTGGCCTTCGCCTCGAAATATAAGGGCAATGGCCGCGTGTCGCTGACCTATTATGGCGACGGCGCCGCCAATCAGGGCCAGGTCTACGAAGCCTTCAACATGGCCAAGCTCTGGTCGCTGCCGGTCGTCTATGTCGTCGAGAACAATCAATATGGCATGGGCACGCGCATCGACCGCGTCTCCGCGACGACCGACCTGTCGCACCGTGGCCTCAGCTTCAACATCCCCGGCGAACAGGTCGACGGCATGGATGTGCGGGCGGTGAAGGCGGCGGGCGATCGCGCCGTGAAATGGGCCCGCGAAGGCAACGGTCCCATGATCCTCGAAATGCTCACCTATCGCTATCGCGGCCACTCCATGTCCGACCCGGCGAAATATCGCAGCCGCGAGGAGGTCGACAAGGTGCGCACCGAGCACGATCCCGATCGAGCAGGTGCGCCTGCGGCTGATCGAGAAGGGCATGGCGAGCGAAGACGAGCTCAAGGCCATCGACAAGGAGGTTCGCGCGATCGTCAACGAGGCGGCGGAATTCGCCCAGAACGATCCCGAGCCCGACGTGGCCGAGCTTTGGACGGATGTAACAGTCTAGCCGCCCGCCAGGGCGCGCCTATATGAGATGAAAGCCGGCAGGCGATAATAACAATACGCCGCTGTACGCTAGGATCGAGGAAATATGGCCGTTCAAGTGCTCATGCCAGCCCTGTCGCCCACGATGGAAGAGGGCAAGCTGGCCAAATGGATCAAGGCTGAGGGCGACGAGGTTTCGGCCGGCGACGTGATTGCGGAAATCGAAACGGACAAGGCGACAATGGAAGTGGAAGCGGTCGACGAAGGGCGCTTGGGGAAGATACTCGTGCCGGCTGGCACGGAAGGGGTGAAGGTCAATACGCCGATCGCAGTGATCGTGACGGATGGCGAGGATGCAGCCGCCCTTGGCGGTGGAGCGCAGCAGGCGCAGGCCGCGGCTGCTCCACAGCCTGCGGAACCCGCACGCGCGACGGTTTCCGCCCGCCCGTCGACGCCGGAATCGGTCGTGCCGACTCCCGCCGAGACCGAAGTGCCGCAAGGCGCGGAAATGGTCACCATGACGATGCGCGAAGCTCTGCGCGACGCCATGGCCGAGGAGATGCGGAGGGACGAGCTCGTCTTCATCATGGGCGAGGAGGTGGCCGAATATCAGGGCGCCTATAAGATCACCCAAGGGCTGCTCGCCGAGTTCGGCGAAAAGCGCGTCATCGACACGCCGATCACCGAACAGGGCTTTGCCGGCATCGGCATCGGCGCGGCTTTGGGCGGGCTGAAGCCCATCGTCGAATTCATGACCTTCAACTTCGCCATGCAGGCGATCGACCAGATCATCAACTCGGCCGCCAAGACGCTCTATATGTCGGGCGGGCAGATGCGCTGCCCCATCGTGTTTCGCGGGCCGAACGGCGCGGCGGCGCGCGTCGCGGCACAGCACAGCCAGTGCTATTCCGCCTGGTATGCGCATGTGCCGGGGCTGAAGGTGATCGCGCCGTCCAATGCGGCGGATGCGAAGGGCCTGCTCAAGGCGGCCATCCGTGATCCCAATCCGGTCATCTTCCTCGAAAACGAAATCCTTTACGGCACCAGCGCCGAAATGCCGACATCGGCGGACTGGGTCGTCCCGATCGGCAAGGCCCGCATCGCCCGGCCCGGCAAGGACGTCACCATCGTTTCCTTCGCGCGCGGCATGTATTACGCGCTGGAAGCTGCCGAAAAGCTGGCCAAGGACGGCATCGAGGCGGAAGTGATCGACTTGCGCACCCTGCGCCCGCTCGACATCCCCACGATCATCGCATCGGTGAAGAAGACCAACCGCCTCGTGACGGTCGAGGAAGCCTGGCCGGTCTGTTCGATCGGCTCCGAAATCTGCGCGCGCGTCGCCTACGAGGCGTTCGACTATCTCGACGCGCCGCCCACCAAGGTCTCCGGCGCCGACGTGCCGATGCCCTACGCCGCCAATCTGGAAAAGCTGGCGCTTCCCAATGCGGAGCTGGTGATCGAGGCGGTCAAGGCGGTCTGCTATCGATGAGCAAGTGTTCGTAGGGAAGATGCGTCAAGCCAGCCGGCCTAATACCAAAAAGCAAATCCAAGAGACACTCGCCGATGCCCATTCCGATTCTGATGCCCGCATTATCGCCGACCATGGAGCAGGGCAAGCTCGCAAAATGGCTGGTCAAGGAAGGCGACACGGTTTCCTCGGGTGATGTGATCGCCGAGATCGAGACCGACAAGGCGACGATGGAAGTCGAGGCGGTCGAGGAAGGCACGGTCGGGCGCATCCTCGTGCCGGAAGGGACGGACGGCGTCGCGGTGAATGCGACGATCGCCATTCTGCTCGGCGATGGCGAGGACAAATCCGCGCTCGATGCAGCACCCAAAGCCTCCGCACCTGCGAGCGCATCGTCGCCGCCGAGCGCCGCGCCAAGCGCGCCGGCAACTGAGGCGAAGGCCGCCGCCGCGCCCGCCAAGACCAATGGCGCGAACGGCCACGGGGGGCGGATTTTTGCCTCGCCGCTCGCGCGCCGCGTCGCCAAGGAGAAGGGGGTCGACCTCTCTGCGCTGAGCGGCAGCGGGCCGCATGGCCGCGTCGTCGTCCGCGATATCGAAAAGGCCGTGAGCAGCGGGTCCGCGCCGGCCGCGAAACCGGCCGCCGCCGCGCCTGCTCAGGCGCTGGTGCCGTCGCAGGGCACGGCCATCGCACCGCAATCCATGCCCGACGAGCAGATCTTTGCGCTCTACGAACAGGGCACCTACGAGCTGGTCCCGCACGATAATATGCGCCGGACCATCGCCGCGCGGCTGACGCAGGCGAAATCGACCATCCCGCATTTCTACCTCACCATGGATTGCGAGTTGGACAATCTGCTGGAGGCTCGCCAGCGCCTCAATATGCGCTCGCCGAAGGATGGGCCGAATTCCTACAGGCTGTCGGTCAACGATTTCATCATCAAGGCGCTCGGGCTCGGATTGATGCGCATTCCGAAGGCGAACGCCACCTGGTCCGACCGGGGCACGCTGTTCCATAAGCACGCCGATATCGCGGTGGCGGTGGCGGTGGAAGGCGGGCTGTTCACGCCGGTGATCCGCAGCGTCGACGACAAGACGCTGGTGGAGATCTCCCACCAGATGCGCGACCTGGCCGACCGCGCCCGCAGACGCCGCCTCGCGCCGCATGAATATCAGGGCGGCTCGTCGGCCGTTTCCAATCTCGGCATGTATTCGGTGAAGCAGTTCGACGCGGTGATCAATCCGCCGCAGTCGACCATTCTCGCAGTTGGCCAGAGCGAAAAGCGCGCCGTCGTCAAGGGCGATCAGATCAAGGTCGCCAACATGATGACCGTGACCTTGTCCTGCGATCACCGCGTCGTCGATGGCGCGCTCGGCGCGCAGTTGCTCGCCGCGTTCAAGGGCTTCATCGAGGAGCCAGTGACGATGCTGCTGTAGCCGCGGCTCCCGCGAGGCGGCGAACGAAAAAGCTTGCGGAAAGCTCCATGGGCGACAAGGGCGGGCATCCCTTGGAGACCGCCGCATGGAGTTCGACTGGTCGCCCCTTTCCCATGAACGCTGGCGCGATCTGCTCCGCGAGGCGCCTCGCGCCAATCTGCTGCAAAGCTGGCCCTACGCGGTCGCCGCGCGCCTCCACGATCAGATGATGAGCCGGCGCGGGCTGATCATGGATGGCGGCCGGATGGTCGGCTTCATGCAAATCCAGGAGATCAAGCTCGGCCCCATCCATGTGGTGAAGCTTTATCGTGGACCGCTCTGGCTCGATGCCGATCCGGGTGCGGACCGTTGGCGGGAATTCCTCGGCGCGTTCAATCGAAGCTTTCCGTCCAGGCTGGGCCGCTGGCGGCGCGTGCTGTTCGAACTCGACGAGGGGGAGGCCAGCCGGGACATGCTGCGGGAGGCGCGCTTCGCCCGAAAGGCGCGGAACCCTACCGAACGATGATCCTCGATCTGCAGCCTGATCTCGCCAAGATCAGGGCCGGACTCAAACGCAATTGGCGCAACCATCTGGTCCAGGCCGAACGCCACGGCTTCGAGATCGTTTGCGACCGCGACGGGCTCGACGCCGCCGAGTTTCTTGCCGGTTATGCTGCCGACAAAGCGAGGCGCGGATATCCCGGTCCGGAACCGGCCAGACTGGGCACGATGATCACCGCCGGCCGCGGCGACATACTGATCCTGAGCGCGCGGCTGGATGGCGCGGATGGCGGCCGGGGTGCTGATCTTCCGGCATGGGCGCGGCGCCACCTATCAGGCCGGATGGACGACCAGCGAAGGGCGTGCCGTCAATGCGCATCACCGGCTGCTGTGGCAGGCCGTCACCGCGCTGAAAGAGGACGGCGCGCTTGCATTTCGATCTTGGCGGGGTCAATCCACGCCGCGCCGAGGGCGTGACGACCTTCAAGGCCGGTTTGGGCGCGCGCCCCGTCACACTGACCGGGCTTTTCGGTTGAGACCGGTCAGCCATGCGTAATCCGCGCTGGAGAAGCGTCGATTCCCACATTATTGCTGCTATGAAGGTGTTTCATATTCACGCGCCAAGAAGAAACAGGTGGGGGAACCATGGCAGAAACGGCATTTGATCTCGTGGTGATCGGCGCCGGGCCGGGCGGCTATGTCGCCGCGATCCGCGCGCGCCAACTCGGCATGAAAACCGCGATCGTCGAGCGCGAAAATCTCGGCGGCATCTGCCTGAACTGGGGCTGCATCCCGACCAAGGCGCTGCTGCGGTCCTCCGAAATCTACCATCTGCTGCACCGGCTGGACGAGTTCGGCTTTTCCGCCAAGGACATCTCCTTCGACGTGAAAAAGATCGTCGAGCGCTCGCGCAAGGTGGCGGGCAGGCTGTCGGGCGGCGTCGGCTTCCTGATGAAGAAGCATAAGATCACCGTGTTCGACGGCACCGCGAAGCTGAAGGGCAAGGGCGCCATCGCGCTGACGGGCAAGGACGGCAAGCCGCTGCCCGACCTCACCGCCAAGAACATCATCCTCGCGACCGGAGCCCGCGCCCGCACGCTGCCCGGCCTCGAACCCGACGGCAAGCTGATCTGGACCTATCGCGAGGCCATGGTGCCCGACGCCATGCCGAAATCGCTGCTGGTCATCGGCTCGGGCGCGATCGGCATGGAGTTTGCCAGCTTCTTCCACACGCTCGGGGCGAAGACCACCGTCGTCGAAGTGCTGGACCGCATCCTGCCGGTCGAGGACGAGGAGGTCTCCGAATTCGCCCGCAAGGCCTTCGTCAAGCAGGGCATGAAGATCCACACGGCCACCAAGGTGACCGCGCTGAAACCGTCCGGCGACGGCGTCGAGGCTGCATTGACGCTCCCTAACGGCAAGACCGAGACGCTGACGGTTGACCGCGTCATTCTCGCCATCGGCATCACGGGCAATGTCGAGAATATCGGCCTGGAGGAAGTGGGCGTGAAGGTCGAGAAGGGGCATGTCGTCATCGGCCCCTATTGCGAGACCAATGTGGCCGGCATCTACGCCATCGGCGATCTCGCCGGGGCGCCCTGGCTGGCCCATAAGGCGATGCATGAAGGCGTGCTATGCGTCGAGAAGATCGCGGGCGTCCAGGGCGTGCATCCGATGGACGTGCTCAACATTCCCGGCTGCACCTATTGCTCGCCGCAGATCGCGTCCGTCGGCCTGACGGAGAAGGCGGCGAAAGCCGCCGGTCACGAGGTCCGGGTCGGCAAGTTTCCCTATCAGGGGAACGGCAAGGCAATCGCGCTCGGCGAGGTGGAGGGCTTCGTCAAGACGGTGTTCGACGCCAAGACCGGCGAATTGCTCGGCGCGCATATGATCGGCGCGGAAGTCACGGAGCTGATCCAGGGCTATACGATCGCCAAGTCGCTGGAGAGCACCGAAGCGGAGCTGATGCACACCATCTTCCCGCATCCGACGCTATCGGAAATGATGCACGAGGCCGTGCTGGATGCTTATGGCCAGGTGCTGCACATCTGAGCCGAGGGCCAGGGCGGCAGGAACGCAAAACGACGGAAATTCAAAGCGGGAGGTGAGGAATGGCCAAAGCAGCAAAAGCCGCGCGAAAACCTTTTGTGTATGAAGAGACGCCGCTTGAGCGCGCGCAGAGCGTCTTCTACGAAGCCTGCGACGCCCGCACCGTGAAGGGTCGCCTCGCGCTTGCCAAGAAAGCGACTCGCCATCAGCCCATTATGCGCGGACGCCTTAGTCATGCTGGCGGAACATGCCGAGTGCGGGTCCGACGAGGCGCTCGATTTGTGGCAGCGCGGCGTCGATGCGGGGAAAGAGGCCCTCGGCGCGGATTTCGAGGAATTCGAAGGCGAATTCTGGGGCTTTCTGGAGACGCGGCCCTATATGCGGGCGCGTTTCGGTTTGGCGTGGGCCTTATGGAAACGCGGCGCCCGCGAGGAAGCCATCGATCATCTGCACGCCATGCTGAAGCTGAACCCGAATGACAATCAGGGTGTCCGCTACGTGCTTGCGGACTGGCTGGTCGATGCGGAGCGCAACGCCGAGCTTACCGAATTGCTGAAACAATACCGCGACGATGACATGGCCGCGTGGTCATGGACGACGGCCCTGGCCGCGTTTCGCCGTGATGGGGACAGCGCGGCAAGCCGCAAGGCGCTCGCCAAGGCGGTGAAGTCCAATAAGCACGTTGCGGCCTACCTGCTCGGCGAGCAGCCTTTGCCAAAGACGCGGCCGCCCTTCATCAGCCCCGGCCAGAAAGACGAAGCCATCCATTACGTGGCCGGGGGCCGTCCGGGATGGCTCGCGACTTCCGGCGCGCTGGACTGGCTGCGCCATGGGCTCGCCGCGCCCAAACCGGCCCGGCGCAGCCCAGCCCGAAAACCGAGAAGGGCGAGGACACTAAGCTAGCAGGTGCCGCAGACTGCTCGGGCATCGCCCCTCGCTTGCGCTTCGAAATCTAAACGCGTGGGCTTCTCGCCAGCAGATCGCGGATCTCGGTCAGCAGGCGCACATCTTCCGGCGGCGCTTCGGCACGTCGGGCTTGGCCTCTTCGCTGCGGCGGAAACGGTTGATTTGCTTCACCAGCATGAAGATCACGAAGCCGACGATGACGAGATTGATCAGCGCGTTGATGAATTTGCCGTAGGCGATCACCGCGTGGCCGGCCTTCGAAGCGGAGTCGAGCGACGGAAGCGGCTCGCCCATGCCGAAGAACGACGTCAGGTCGGCATAGTAGTCGGAAAAGTTGACGCCGCCCAAAATCGCGCCGATCGGCGGCATCAGAATGTCACCGACGAGCGAGGTCACGACACCCGAAAATGCCGCGCCGATGATGACACCGACAGCCAGATCGAAGGCATTGCCTTTGAGAATGAATTCCTGAAACTCACTAACGCCCCCGCGCAGTCTTTCCGGAAGTCTATTGACGATCATGATTATCCTCCATCCGCCCGCGAATCACTGATCTACAGCAACAATGCTTATCCAACACATGCTGAATTATCAACAAGTTGCAGTCGTGACCCGCGAACGACCGCAAATTCTAAGCCCTTTTACAACTCGGCAACGCGGCTTATGTTAGACGCATAGCGACATCTCCCGGATAGGTCATGGCCACCATCATCGACACTCGCAACAGGGGCCTCGGCGCGGCGCGCCACCCCGAAAAGGCGCATCGCGCCGACACGCCTATTGCTGCGCAAGCCGGACTGGATCCGGGTCAAGGCGCCCGGCTCGGCGGGCTATCGCGAGACGGCGGGCATCATCCGCGCGCACGGGCTGCACACGGTGTGCGAGGAGGCGGGCTGCCCGAATATCGGCGAGTGCTGGGAGAAGAAGCACGCCACCATGATGATCATGGGCGACACCTGCACCCGCGCCTGCGCCTTCTGCAATGTGAAGACCGGGCTGCCGGGTCCGCTCGATGCGGACGAGCCGGGGAAGGTCGGCGATGCGGTCGCCAAGCTGGGCCTCGACGCATGTGGTGATCACCTCGGTCGACCGCGATGACCTGCCCGATGGCGGCGCGGCGCATTTCGCCGCCGTGATCCGCGCCATCCGCGCCGCTTCTCCCGGCACCACCATCGAAGTGCTGACGCCCGATTTCCTGCGCAAGGACGGCGCGCTGGAAGTGGTGATCGAAGCGCGGCCCGATGTGTTCAACCACA
Organism: uncultured Alphaproteobacteria bacterium; assembly: GCA_963842775.1. GTDB lineage: Bacteria > Pseudomonadota > Alphaproteobacteria > Rhizobiales > Rhodomicrobiaceae > R-RK-3. The sequence continues at coordinate 589,192 of CAWJHQ010000011.1, forward strand.
ATCTGGAGACGGTGCCCTCGCATTATCTCACCATCCGCCCCGGCTCGCGCTATTTCGTCTCGCTGCGGCTGCTGCAGAAGGCCAAGGAACTCGACCCGTCGGTGTTCACCAAATCGGGCATCATGGTCGGCCTCGGCGAGGAACGGAACGAAGTGCTGCAGCTGATGGACGATCTGCGCTCGGCGAACGTCGATTTCCTCACCATCGGCCAATATCTCCAGCCGACGCGCAAGCATGCCGCCGTCGAGCGCTTCGTCACGCCGGAGGAATTCGCCGGCTACGAGAAGATGGCCTATGGCAAGGGCTTCCTGATGGTCGCGGCCAGCCCGTTGACGCGCTCCTCCTATCACGCCGGCGACGATTTCGCCCGGCTGCGCGCCGCCCGCGAGGCGCATCTGGCGAAGGCGAGCGGGATAGCCGAGGCGGTTAAGGCATGAATACAGCTCAGCGACTTTTCTTTAGCAAAAATATAATGAAAGCAGCATAATTATCGTGTCTTAATGGAGCAGCACTTAGCAACATAAATAACTATAAAATGCTCGCTTCATGATGGAAACATCCGGGAAATTTTCCGCTATAGGATGGAAATTAAGAAAGCACAGTTCTGTAAAGTGGATGAAGGTAATAAAGAATACATACAGTGAATTTGACGATAAAGATTCACTCGATTTTCTTCCTAATGTTGTGGATTGCTGGGAGATTGACTTGAGCTCTCTGTTCTAGCTAATATTCAAAACGTTTCGCTACGCAGAGAGGTCTATTGGATGCCCTGCGTAGCGAAACGCGTATTTTGGGTCAATAATCAGCGCGTCGCCACGGCAACCGCCGATCCCGCGATCAGCACCGCCGAGCCGCGGTTGATCGCAAGCCGGTTTGCGGCTTTGCCGAGCACCGCTCTCGCCTTTGCCGCCAGCACGGCCCAGGCGCCGAAAACCACGATGAAGGTCAGCGAGCTGGCGACGATGAGCAGCGCGAAGTCGCCCAGCGTGAGATGCTCCAGCGGCAGGATGCTCGGAACGACGGCGCTGAAGAACACCAGCGCCTTGGGATTGCTCAGCGAGACGAGGAGGCCGGTGAGGACGCCGGCTTGACTGAGGCCCCGACGCCGGAGCATCGGCCTGCAATCCGTCCGCGACAGGCCCGGTCCACAGCTTCCAGGCCAGATAGAGCAGATAGGCAACCGCGCCCAATTTGATGACGATGAACGCCGCGCCCAAAGCCTGCGCCAGCGCGGCAAGGCCGGTGACAGCCGCCGTCATCCACACGGCATGGCCGAGTATGAGGCCGAAAACCAGCCTGAACGCCGATGGCAGGCCGCCACTGAGGCCGCTGCCGATGATCGCCGCGACATCCGGGCCGGGGATCGCCGCCGCCGCCGCCAATATCACGATAAAACCAAGCAAATCGTGCCAGCTCATGACCGTCTCCTCATCCCGGCGCCCGATGGCGTTGCGCCCGTGCCCGTTTTAGACTGGAATTCCTGCGCTATATATGGAATTCAGCGAGCGGAAAAGACGCGAAGAGAACCGAGACAACGCTAGTGCCCCAATTCGAGACATCCCGGCGCATCGATCACAGCGCCGCGAATATGTTCGCGCTCGTCGCCGATGTGGAGCGCTATCCGGAGTTCGTGCCGCTCTGCGAAGCCTTGCGCGTGGTGAGCCGGCACCAGGAAGGCGGGCGCGAGACCGTGACAGCCGCCATGACGGTCGCCTACAAGCTGCTGCGCGAGACGTTCACCAGCCGCGTGATGCTCGACCCGGACGCGCGGCGGATCCAGGTGAACTACGTCGATGGCCCGTTTCGCTACATGGAAAATGTCTGGGCTTTCCGCCCGCTTGGCGAGAGCGCCTGCGAGATCCGGTTCAGCCTGGCCTATGAATTCAAATCCCGCATGTTGCAAGCGCTGATGGGCGCTGTGTTCGACCGCGCCTTCCGCAAATTCGCCGATGCATTCGAGGCGCGCGCCGATGCGGTTTATGGGCGCACAGGGAGCGCTGCGCGCTCGGCGGTTTAGCCGGCCGGGAGGGGGATTGCGCATGACGGAGCGGGAGATCGGAGGCCGCGAACTCGCCATCGTCGTCTCCAAGGACGAAGCGCTGGTCTCTGTTCGAAGCTGCGTGCCATGCTAGCGGCGAAGACAATGCCGCATCGAACCCTGCCAGGCGTGCGTGCCTCCGCCTGCTCGCCTACAACTCCACCGCCTGGCGCAAGAGCTTCAGCGCCACCGCGACCGATTCCTCCTGCACCAGATTGCGGCCGATGTCGCCGAACTGCTCGAAATGATGGATGGCGCTGTAATCCATCTGCCCCGCGGACATGGCCTTGCGCTTGGCCACGGCGAAATGCACCAGGCCAACGGGCTTGGCCTCCGTCCCACCGCCGGGTCCGGCGACGCCCGTGATCGCTGCCGAAATCGCGGCACGCGAATGCAGCAGCGCGCCCGCCGCCATGGCCAGCGCCACCTCTTTCGACACCGCGCCGAGCGCCTCGATCACCCTTGGCTCGACGCTTAGCATCTCTGCCTTCGCGGCATTGGAATAGGTGATGAAGCCTCGCTCCAGTACGTCGGACGCCCCGGCGATGGCGGTGAGATAGGCCGACAGCAGGCCGCCCGTGCAGGATTCGGCCGTCGCGATCGTCAGGCCACGCTCGCGGTAGAGGTCGAGCAGGCTTTCCGCTTCCTGTCTGAGCTTCTCACGCATCGGGCCCTCCTCCGGGCAATTCTACGGTTGCGGACGCCATCGCGGCGATTCCCTCGCGACGGCCGGTGAAGCCAAGGCCCTCGGTGGTCGTAGCCTTCACGCTGACCCGGCCCGTGCCGATGCCCAGGATCTCGCCGATGCGCGCTCGCATCGCTTGCACGTATGGGCCGATTTTGGGGCGTTCGCAAATCAACGTAACATCGACATTGACGATGCGCGCGCCGCTTTCGCGCAGCAGCTTGGCTGTATGGGCGAGGAAAATGCTCGAATCGGCCCCCTTCCATTGCGGGTCGCTGGGAGGAAAATGATGGCCGATATCGCCCGCGCCGATCGCACCGAGCAGTGCGTCGGTCAGCGCATGGAGGCCGGCATCGGCGTCGGAATGGCCCGCCAGCCCCAAATCATGCGGAATAGCGATGCCGCATAGCATCACCCGATCGCCCGGCCCGAAGGCGTGAACGTCGAAGCCGGTTCCGGTTCTTACCTCCGTCGCGCCGCGGCCAATGCCCAATAGGTGATCCGCCAGTTCGAAATCCTCCCGAGTGGTCAGCTTGATGTTGCGTTCGGCGCCCATGACGATCGCGACGGCGAGCCCGTGCCATTCCGCAATCGAGGCATCGTCGGTGAAATCCTCGCGGCCCGCGAGCGCGGCGGCCCGGTGCGCTTCGAGAATGGCGCGGAAATGGAACCCTTGCGGGGTCTGCGCCCGCCATAGCCCCTCGCGGCTGATGGTGCGGGTCACTTCTCCGTCTCGTTCGGCCTTCAGCGTATCGGAAAGCGGCAGAGCGGCAAGCACGCCGTCGGCACTCTGAAGCGCGTCAAGGACCCGATCGATGACGGATGCGGCGATGAAGGGGCGGGCAGCGTCGTGAATCAGCACGTCGGCCGGTCCTGCCTGCTGAAGCGCCTCCAGCCCCGCAAGCACCGAACGCTGCCGGTTCTCACCGCCCGCCACGGGTGCAAGCAGTTTTGGCGAGCGCAGCGCTGACGTCGCGGCCTCATACAACGCCTGGTCATCGGGATGGATCACCGGCTGCACCAGATCGATGCGCTCATGCTCCAGAAACGCCTCGATGCTGCGCGTGAGAACCGCCTTGCCGCCGATCTCGACATATTGCTTGGGCTTCTGATCCGCTCCGGCGGCGCGCGTACCCCGTCCGGCGGCAACGATGATCACGGCATTGGGCATGGGCTTCGGGCCTCTTCGTCGGAACGCCATGGCACGCGCTCCGCCACACCTAGCGATAAGAGCCCGTTTTGCCAATGGCATAGCGATGTTGCAACGCGGCATAAAAGGTGATGACAAAGCGAGCAGCTTTGCTATGATGCCTATCGAATAGTCGAATTCACCATCTGCTTAAATTCTGTGCAACAGTAAGACAGGTCATAGGCTGAAGCTTGGCACGTGCGGACACGAAGGAACGGAAAGCGTCCTCCCCATTCGGCGGCAACGTCAATATCGCCCCGGATATTTTGCTTCACGCTCTGCCGCACCCGGTGCTGGTGCTGGCCGCCGGCAACCGCATCGTCTATGTCAATTTCGCCGCCGAAGTGTTCTTCGGCATGAGCGAAAACGTTCTCCGGCGCCGCAAGGCCGATAGTCTCGTCTCGTTCGCCAGCCCGCTGCTGGCGCTCATCGCGCAAGTCCGCCAGGCCAACACCACCGTGAATGAATATGCCGTCGATCTCGGCCTGCCGGATTCGGCGAGCCAGCGGCCGATCGACGTCTTCGCCTCGCCGCTGCCCGAATATGACGGGCATATCCTCGTCATGCTGCAGCAGCGCAGCATGGCCCAGATGATCGAGCGCCAGCTCACCCATCGCGTGGCGGCGCGGTCCGTGTCCGGCATGGCGGCGGTGCTGGCGCATGAGATCAAGAACCCGCTTTCCGGCATTCGCGGCGCGGCGCAGCTCCTGGAGCAGGGCGCGCCTCCCGAGGACCGCCCGCTCGCCCAGCTCATCTGCCGCGAGACCGACCGGATCTGCAACCTGGTCGACCGCATGGAGGTGTTCGGCGACGAACGGCCGCTGAAATTCGAGCCCGTCAATATCCATACGGTGCTCGATCATGTGCGCCAGATCGCCTTGAACGGTTTTGCGCGCGGCATCACGATTTCGCAGAATTACGATCCGTCGCTGCCGCACTTGCCCGGCAATCGCGACAAGCTGATCCAGGCGTTTCTCAATCTCGTCAAGAACGCCGCCGAGGCGATCGGTCCGGAACGCGGCGACGGCCAGATCATGCTGACGACGGCGTTCCGTCCGGGCCTGCGCATTTCGCTGCCCAATTCGGAGACGCGCGTCAGCCTGCCGCTGGAAATTACCGTCGCCGACAATGGGCCGGGCATACCGGACGAGCTCAAGCTGCATCTTTTCGAGCCGTTCGTGACCACCAAAACCGGCGGCGCGGGGCTGGGCCTCGCCCTTGTGGCAAAGATTTTCGGCGATCATGGCGGAACGATCGAATGCGAGACGAAGCCGCGCCATACGGTGTTCCGCGCCATGATGCCGATGTACCAAAATCACGAAAGACGCATGAAGGAGGCCTGAGCCGTGGGACGTGGCAATGTTCTTATCGCCGACGACGATGCGGCGATCCGAACCGTCGTTAATCAGGCCTTGGCCCGCGCCGGCTATTCCTCGCGCGCCACGAGCAACGCCGCGACCTTGTGGAACTGGGTCAGCCAGGGCGAGGGCGACGTGGTCATCACCGACGTCGTGATGCCCGATGAGAATGCGTTCGAGCTGATTCCGCGCATCAAGAAGATCCGGCCCGACCTGCCGATCATCGTCATGAGCGCGCAGAACACCTTCACCACGGCGATCAAGGCCGCCGAACGTGGCGCCTATGAATATCTGCCAAAACCCTTCGACCTGAAGGAGCTGGTCGCCGTCGTCGGGCGTGCGCTGCGCGAGCCGAAAGGCGTGAGGTCCGCCAGTCAGCGCCCGCCCGAGGCTGAGGATCTGCCGCTGATCGGCCGGTCGCCGGCGATGCAGGAAGTCTACCGCGTGATGGCGCGGCTCATTCACACCGATCTGACGGTGATGATCACCGGCGAATCCGGCACCGGCAAGGAGCTGGTCGCCCGCGCCCTGCATGATTACGGCCAGCGGCGCAAGGGCGCGTTCCTGGCGATCAACATGGCCGCGATCCCGCGCGAGCTGATCGAATCGGAGCTGTTCGGCCATGAGAAGGGCGCATTCACCGGCGCGCAGTCGCGCACGATGGGCCGCTTCGAGCAGGCCGATGGCGGAACGCTGTTCCTGGACGAGATCGGCGACATGCCGATGGAAGCGCAGACCCGCCTGCTTCGCGTGCTGCAGGAAGGCGAATATATGACGGTCGGCGGGCGCGTGCCGATCAAGACCGACGTGCGCATCATCGCCGCCACCAACAAGAACCTCGAAGAGCAGATCAGCCAGGGCCTTTTCCGCGAGGACCTGTTCTACCGGCTGAACGTGGTGCCGCTGCGCCTGCCGCCCTTGCGGGAGCGGCTGGAGGACGTGCCCGATCTTGTGCACAGCTTTCTCCAGGCAGCGAAGAAGACCGGACTGCCCTACAAGACCGTGCAGCCCGATGCGCTGGAGCGGCTCAAGCGGTATAATTGGCCAGGTAACGTCCGCGAGCTGGAAAATCTGGTCCGCCGCCTGACCGCGCTCTATTCGCAGGAGGTCATCACCGCCGACATCATCGAGACGGAGCTGGCGTCGAGCCAGCCCTCGCGCATCGATGCGAGCGACGGCAAGGCGAACAGCCTCAGCGAATGGATGGAGAACTACCTGGCGGATTATTTCACCGGCTATGGCGACACGCTGCCGCCTTCGGGTCTCTATGACCGTATTCTGCGCGATGTCGAGAGCCCGCTGATCACCGCCGCGCTGGCCGCCACGCGCGGCAACCAGATCCGCGCCGCCGAGCTATTGGGGCTGAATCGCAACACGCTGCGCAAGAAGATCAAGGATCACAGGATCCGCATCGTTCGCGCGCCAGTTTGACACGCATAGGGCCTGAAATCCTCAGTTTTCGCTAAGTTTCATTCCGTAACTCCCGCCAGGGTCACTGGATTTCTTCCTTCTGCGTCCCATCTGGTCACAATTTTTCCGCAGTCGTCACGGAATCTGTTTCCCAATTGCAACAGGGTGTTTATGGTGCATCAGTGAAGGTCGCGGTCAAGCCGGCCTTCGGGGGAGCTTCTGTCAGATTAGATGGCGTCACTTCGCTCGCAATGGAGAGAATCCGCTTTGCATTCAGCCATCCTGCGATGGCGCGACTGGATTGCGGCTGCGCTCGGGTCCGCCACGGAGAAAGGCTCCGAGCAGCTCGGACGGGCGGCGTCTTCGGCGCGCAGGGCGCGGGCGAATGCCAGCTTGCGGCTTGCCGGCCTCTCGGAAAAGAGCCGCCCGACCATGCGGCGGCTGCGGCGGCGGCTGGCCAGGGGCCAGGTGCGCTTGCGCAAGTCCGTCCGCCATGCCGGCGCGGCGGCAGTGCCGTCCTATGAGGACGACAATGACGAGGCGCAGCGCAAGACAGACAAGCGCATGTTCCGCGCTGGGCTGATCGTCGTCATTCTGTCGATCATTTCAGGCTTGGCGACCTATTTCGTCCTCGCCGGCTTTACAGCGATCCAGCCGACCAGCGAAGTCACCATCGTCATCTGGATAATCAACGGCGTGCTGGTGACCGCGATGATTGCGATCATCGCCTGGCAGCTCATCGGCCTCTGGAGTGCGCGAAAACGGCAGGCGGCGGGCGCGGGCCTGCATTTCCGTATTGTCAGCCTGTTCAGCGTCGTTGCGTTGTTCCCGGCTATTTTGCTGGCGGTATTCGCCAGTATTTCGCTCGATCGCGGCCTCGATCAGTGGTTTTCCGCGCGGACCAAGACCGTCATCCGCGACAGCGTCAATGTCGCCCAGGCCTATGTGGGCGAGCACGGCAAGATCATCCGCGCCGACGCGGTCGGCATGGCCAGGGATCTGGAAAATTCTGCCCAGCTCCTGCACGACAATCCGGACAATTTCCGCAGCTATGCCGCGGCGCTCGCCGTCGAACGCGGTCTGAAATACGCTTTTCTGATCGATAGCGCGGGCAAACCCGTCATCGAGGTGTTCAGGGACCCGGCATTGCCGTTCTACGTCCCGCCGTCGGACACGCTTGCGCGGGCCGTGGAAGGGCGTCTCACCGGCTTCAGCGATCCCGAGCGAAGCGTCGCGATCAAGAAATTGGGCGGGTTCGACGATCTCTATCTTTATGTGCTGCGCCCTGTCGATGCGAGCGTGACCGCGCAATTGCTTCGCACGCAAGCCAATCTGCAGGAATATGTCGCGCTCCAGCAAGGCCGTACGGGCCTGCAAATCGCCTTCGCCATGATGTATGTGGTCATCGCGCTGACCTTGCTTCTGGCGGCGATCTGGATCGGCCTGTGGTTCGCCAATCGGCTCGTCACGCCTATCCGGCGCCTGATCGGGGCGGCGCAGGAGATTTCGCGCGGCGATCTCAATGTCACGGTGAAGGTGGAAAGCCCCCGCAGCGACATGGGCCAGCTCGGCGCGACCTTCAACCGGATGACCACCGATCTGCGCAGCCAGCGCAACGCCCTGATCGACGCCAATATCAAGCTCGACGAACGCCGCCGCTTTACCGAAACCGTGCTCGCCGGCGTTACGGCAGGCGTTGTCGGCGTGGACTCCAACGGGCTGGTGACGCTGGTCAATACCTCCGCGATGCAGCTTCTCGGCCGGGCGGAGAAGGAATTGATCGGCCGCACCATCGAGGATGCGGTGCCGGAATTCGCCGCCATCGTGGCCAAGGCGCCCGGACACACGCGGCGCGCCGTGCAGACGCAGATCACCTATCGCCGCGAAGGCTCCGATCTCAGTTTCTCGGTGCGCGTGACGCAGGAAGGCGTCGGCAAGAAGAATTACGGCTTCGTCGTCACCTTCGACGACATCACCGATCTGGTCGTGGCGCAGCGCACATCCGCCTGGGCCGATGTGGCGCGGCGTATCGCGCATGAGATCAAGAACCCGCTGACCCCGATCCAGCTTTCAGCCGAGCGCATCCGGCGCAAATATGGCGACGCCATCACCGTGGACCGCGAGATCTTCGACCGCTGTACCGACACGATCATTCGCCATGTAGGCGATATCGGCCGCATGGTCGACGAATTCTCCTCCTTCGCGCGCATGCCGAAGCCGGTCTTCGAGGATCACGACGCGGGCGCCATCGTGAAGGAGGCGGTGATCCTCTTCCAGATGAGCAATTCGGATGTGGAATATAAGCTGGAACTGCCGGAAAAGCCGTTGATCATCGAATGCGACCGCAGGTTGCTGACGCAGGCGGTGACGAATCTGGTTAAGAACGCCGGGGAAGCCATCGCCACGGCCCGCCAATCAGGGCAAAAGAGCGATGATTACCGCGGCCGCATCCGGGCGAGCGTCACGGTGCTGGGCAGCCGCTGCGTCATCGAGGTGATCGACAATGGCTGCGGCCTGCCGGTCGAGAACAGGCAACGTCTGACCGAACCTTATGTGACCACTCGGCAGAAGGGCACCGGTCTTGGCCTGGCGATCGTACAGCGCATTGCCGAGCAGCATGAAGGTTTGCTGGAGCTTAACGACGCGTTGGACGACAACGGAGCCGTTGTAGGCGCCGCCGTCCGGATGGTGATCCCCATCCGCAAGAGCGTCGAGCCGGGTGAAATTAGGGAAATTCCCGACGGGCGCGGCGAAGCATTCGCCGAGAGACAAACACAACTTCGCCATTAGGCGGAAAAGAGGGAGTAGGTCATGGCGTCTGACATCCTGATCGTCGACGATGAGGCCGATATACGTGAGCTGGTCTCCGGTATCCTTGAGGATGAGGGCTACGCAACGCGCCTGGCCAAGGACAGCGACGAAGCGCTTAGCGCCATCGAGGAGCGGCGACCATCGCTGGTCATTCTCGATATCTGGCTGCAGGGGTCGAAGCTGGACGGGCTTGAGGTGCTCGCCAAGGCGAAGCGGCAGCACCCGGATCTGCCGATCGTCATCATCAGCGGCCATGGCAATGTCGAAACCGCCGTCGCGGCGATCAAACGCGGCGCCTATGACTATATTGAGAAGCCGTTCAAGGCCGACAGGCTGGTTCTGATCACCGCCCGCGCCCTCGAAGCGTCCAAGCTGAAGCGCGAGAACCGCGAATTGCGCGAGCGCAGCGCCTATGGCACCGAGCTGATCGGACGGTCGAGCATCATCAACAATCTTCGCCAGACCATCGACAAGGTGGCGCCGACCAACAGCCGGGTGATGATCTCCGGGCCGTCCGGCTCGGGCAAGGAACTCGCCGCTCGGGTGCTGCACACCGCATCCGGCAGGGCAGGGGGCCCGTTCGTGGCGGTGAACGCAGTTGCGATGGCGCCCGACCGGGTCGAGAGCGAGTTTTTCGGCACGGAAGAAAGCGGCGGCCAGCCGCGCAAGGTCGGCGCGCTCGAGGAAGCGCATGGCGGCACGCTCTATATCGACGAAATCGCCGACATGCCGCTGGAAACGCAAGGCAAGCTCCTCCGCGTGCTGGTCGAACAGAAGTTCCAGCGCGTCGGCGGCGGTCCGAAAGTGCAGGTCGATGTACGCGTCGTATCCTCCACGAGCCGCGATCTGGAGCGGGAAATGGCCGGCGGCCGCTTCCGCCAGGATCTGTTCCACCGGCTCAATGTGGTGCCGCTGAAAGTGCCGAGCCTCGCCGACCGGCGCGAGGATATTCCCGAACTGGTCGAGCATTTCGTGCGCCAGGTTTCGCTGTCCTCCGGCCTGCCGCCCCGGCGCATCGGCGACGACGCCATGGCGGTCCTGCAATCGCATGAATGGCCCGGCAATGTGCGCCAGCTCCGCAACATCATCGAGCGCCTGATGATCATGACCAGCGGCGACCCCGATACGCTGATCACCGCCTCGATGCTGCCGGAGGATATCGGATCCAACGTCCCTTTATCGCCAAACGGTTCCGGCGGTGAGCATCTGATGTCGCTTCCCTTGCGCGACGCCCGCGAAATCTTCGAGCGCGAATATCTGATGGCGCAGATCAACAGGTTTGGCGGCAATATCTCGCGCACGGCTGAATTCGTCGGCATGGAGCGCTCGGCATTGCACCGGAAGCTGCGCGCCCTCGGCGTCAATTCCAATGAACGCGGGTCGGACGTTCGCCATTGACGCGGCGTCCGCCGCTTCGGCGACGTGACTGAATATCCTGCAAGAGCTGTATATGCTCGATGGGCGGGCTTGAAACAGGCAGCCGCTCCATCGATGATTTTGTCGCCGGGGGTCGCATGGCGCGCGTAGTCTATGTAAACGGAACTTATGAGGCTTACGGCGACGCTGTCGTGCATGTCGAAGACCGCGGCTTCCAATTCGCGGACGGGGTCTATGAGGTTTGCGAAGTGCAGGGCGCGCAGCTCGTCGACGAAAGGCGGCATATCGACCGTCTGTATCGCTCGATGGGCGAGCTGGGGATAAATCCGCCCATGAACCGGTCCGCGCTCGGCGTCGTCATGCGCGAAACGATGCGCCGCAACCGGGTGCGCGATGGGCATCTCTATCTGCAAATCACCCGCGGCGTTGCCAGGCGCGACTTTGCCTTCCCGCCATCGGACACGCGGCCGACCGTCGTCTGCTATGCACGACGCAATTCCCCGGCGGCGCGCGAGCGAAAGGCGAGCCGGGGCGTCGGGGTGATAACCATGCCGGATATACGCTGGGGCCGTCCGGACATCAAATCCGTTTCGCTGCTTCCCAACGCGCTGGCACGGCAAAAAGCGGAGGAAGCCGGCGCGAACGAGGCCTGGCTCGTCGACGACAATGGTTTTGTGACGGAAGGCGCCGCTTGCAATGCCTGGATCGTGACGGCGGATGATGACATCATAACGCGGCCGGCGGAGAGCGGTATCCTGCGCGGCGTCACGCGAACGGTGCTTGTTGAATGTCTGCGTGCAGAGGGGCTAAAGTTGGTCGAGCGGCCGTTCAGCGTCGCGGAAGCTCATGCGGCAAGGGAAGCGTTCAACAGTTCGGCGACGGGCTTGATCATGCCGGTGATCTCGATCGACGGACGGCCTGTCGGGGAAGGACGTCCCGGCCCTGTCGCAAAGCGTCTGCGGCAGCTATTTCACGGCTGGGCAGAAATTTCATCCCGCCGATCTCTGTTAAGATAAACACAATAAGCTCGGTTTAAATCTCTCTTTACGGCATATGTAACCACGAGGGGCAAAAAATGACAAAAAGGATGCCTATAATCTGAAATATGCCGGAAACCACCGTCATAATGCGAGCGGGACAAACCGCCGCCTCAACAAAAAACGGAAAAAACATGGCCGCCGAAAGAGCACCAAGCCTTCAGGACACTTTTCTCAACTACGTCAGAAAACACAAAACGCCACTGACCATCTTTTTAGTGAATGGCGTGAAGTTGCAGGGCATCGTCACCTGGTTCGACAATTTTTGTGTTCTGCTACGCCGTGACGGACATTCTCAGCTCGTGTATAAGCATGCAATCTCTACTATCATGCCGGGCGGGCCAATTCAGTTGCTCGACGGTGACCAAAACGGGGGAGCTCCAGGCTAATTGACGGCATCTCGCGCGCGGCGAACGACGGAAAAGGGTGAAAAGCGGCGCCGTGACGGCTCGGCAGGCACCGTAACGCGCAATCATATGCGCGCCATCGTCCTGCATCCGGTGCTTCGCGAAGAAAGCAAGGCCGCCCGTGGGCAGCGATCTGCCGACGGCCGTGCCAGCGCGCGCAACCCCGTCCTTCCCGAGGCCGGACTTGAGGAAGCGGTCGGGCTCGCCCGAGCCATCCAGCTCGATGTGTGTCAGAGCGGGCTCGTGCCCATCACCCGTCCACGCCCCGCGACATTGTTCGGCCCTGGCAAGGTGGAAGAACTGCGCGGCATCATCGAGGCCGAGGGCGTCGGTCTCGTCATCGTCGATCACCCTTTGACCGCCGTGCAGCAGCGCAATCTCGAAACCGCCTGGAACGCCAAGATTCTCGACCGCACCGGTCTCATCCTCGAAATCTTCGGCGCCCGCGCGCGGACCAAGGAAGGGCGCCTGCAAGTCGAGCTTGCGCATCTGCTCTATCAGCGCAGCCGCCTGGTGCGGAGCTGGACGCATCTGGAGCGCCAGCGCGGCGGCTTCGGCTTTCTCGGCGGGCCGGGCGAGACGCAGATCGAGGCTGACCGGCGCATCATCGGCGAGCGTATCGACGCCATCCGGCGCGATCTGGGCGCGGTGCGCCGCACACGCGAGCTGCATCGGGCCAGCCGTCGCCGGACGCCGTTCCCGATCGTTGCGCTGGCGGGCTATACCAACGCGGGAAAATCCAGCCTTTTCAATGCCCTGACACAAGCCGAGGTGGTCGCGGAGGACAAGCTTTTCGCGACGCTCGACCCGACCATGCGCCGCATCGGCCTGCCCGGCGGCGGCACGGCGATCCTCTCCGACACGGTCGGCTTCATCTCCGAACTGCCGACGGCGCTGATCGCCGCCTTCCGCGCGACGCTGGAGGAAGTCTCGGAGGCCGATCTCATCCTGCATGTCCGCGACATCGCCACGCCGCATACGGCGCAGCAGAAGCTCGATGTCGAAGCCGTGCTCGCGGAGCTCGGCGTGGACACAGAAGGGCACGACAATAAGATCATCGAAGTGTGGAACAAGGTCGACCTGCTGACCGGCGAAGAGCGGCGCACCTTGCAGGGACAGGCATCGCGGAGCGCGCGGACGCCAGTGCTGGTCTCGGCCCGTGACGGCGACGGTCTGGAGGATTTGAAGGCGCGCATCGGCGACGTGCTCGCCGCCAGCCATCTGATCCGCGTGCTCAATCTGCGCAGCGACGAGGGCGCGCTGCTGAACTGGCTCTATACGCACGCGCAGATTCGCGACCGGCAAGACCATGAGGACGGATCGGCACAGCTTGAAGTGCGGCTCGCAGCGCCCGATCTGGAGCGGTTTGAGGCAATGCGCGCTAAAAAGGCGGCCGCAAACGGGGCAGGGCAGGCGGCATGAATGCGACTATTCTTGAGCGCATGATGCGATAATCGGCGGTCATTTTTCCGGGCCGGACACCGTCAGCGGGCCTTCTCCAGGCGTTTGGCTTCATTCCATAGCGCTTCCATCTCCGCCAAACTCGCATCATCGAGAGCTGCCCCTGCTTCCTCCAGGCGGCGCTCGATATGGTTGAAGCGGCGCATGAATTTTGCGTTCGCGCTGCGGAGGGCGTTCTCAGGATCGATATCCAGCCGCCGCGCCAGATTGGCCAGCACGAACATCATGTCGCCGAATTCCTCCTGCAACCGCTCGCGGTCGGCGCCGGGAATTTCTTCTTCAAATTCAGCGATTTCCTCCTTCAGTTTGGCCAGAATTTCGCCGACTTCGGTCCAATCGAATCCGACCTTTGCCGCGCGCCGCTGGAGTTTCACTGAACGGGTGAGCGCGGGGAGGGCGACAGGCACGCCATCGAGGATGCTTTTGGGCGCCGCCGTTTGGTCGCGCGCTTCGGCTTTCGCCGCCGCTTCCTCAGCCTTGACCCTGTCCCACAGCCCGGGGACGTCAGCGGCCTTCCTGGTCGCTTCGTCACCGAAGACATGCGGATGGCGGCGGATCAGTTTTCGCGCCAGAGCGTCAGCCGTGTCGGCGAAATCGAATGCGTGGCGTTCCTCGGCCATGCGCGCGTGATAGATGACTTGCAGCAGCAGATCGCCGAGTTCATCCTTTAGGTCCCCAAGATCGCCGCGGGCGATCGCATCGGCGACTTCGTAGGCTTCCTCGATCGTATACGGCGCAATCGTTTCGAAGGTTTGCTCAAGATCCCATGGGCAGCCGATCTTAGGCGTTCGCAATATCGCCATGATCGTCACAAGATCAGCCAAAGTAAAGCGTTCGTCGCCATGCGCCTTGGCCGCGAGCGCTGAAACCAGAGATGGCGTCGGGGTTGGAGCGCCGTCCGGCATTGCTGGCTTCCTCTGATTTCGATCAGCTGTCGCCAAGGGCGTCGCCATGCACCTTGGCTCAGCGTGCGCCGAGATTAATGCCGGTCGCGCCAAAATGCATAGTTGACGCGCCGTTAATGGCGATTCGCATAAGGCATATTATGGAAAATATGCCTGCCATCCGGCCGTGTTCACGAAATGTCCTGATATTTGGTGGCCAACCGGTCGAGCAGCATGACGCCGTAGCCGGAGGCCCAGCCCGTATTGATGTCCGTCGCGGGCGACGCCATGGCGGTTCCGGCGATGTCGAGATGCGCCCAGGGCACGTCGGGCTTGACAAAACGCTGCAGGAATTGCGCCGCGGTGATCGAGCCGGCATCGCGGCCGCCAATATTCTTCATGTCGGCGACCTTGGAATTCAGCATCTTGTCGTATTTCGTGTCCAGCGGCAGCCGCCAGACCTTATCGCCGGTTTCCCGCCCGGAAGCGGCGAGCTGCTCGGAAAGCGCGTCGTCATTGGAGAACATGCCGGCATGCTCCTTGCCAAGCGCAACGATGATCGCACCGGTCAAGGTGGCAAGCGTCACAATGGCTTTCGGGTCGAAATTCTCCTGCGCGTACCACATCACGTCGGCCAGCACGAGGCGGCCTTCCGCGTCGGTGTTCAGCACTTCCACGGTCTGGCCCGAAAGCGTGGTGATGATATCGCCGGGCCGCTGCGCCGTTCCGCTCGGCATGTTCTCAGTGAGGCCGATGAGCCCGACGACGTTGACCGGCGCCTTGCGCTTCGCCAGAGCCAGCATCGCGCCGGTGACCGCCGCCGCGCCGCCCATATCACCCTTCATATCCTCCATGCCCGCCGCCGGCTTGATCGAGATCCCGCCGGTATCGAAGCACACGCCCTTGCCGATCAGCACCAGCGGCTTCGCGGAGGGCTGCGGACCGCCGTTCCAGCGCATGATGGCGACGCAGCTGGCGCGGGCGCTGCCCTGCCCCACCGCGAGAATCGCATTCATGCCGATGGCTGCAAGCTGGCTCTGATCCAGCACCTCGACTTCGAGGCCATCGCCGGCCAGCGCCTGGACGCGGCGCGCGAATTCCTCGGGGTAGAGCACATTCGGCGGCTCGTTGACGAGATCGCGCGCCAGTGTGACGCCCTCCCCCACGGCCCTGAGCGCAACGAACTCGGCCGTGGCCTCCTGCGGCTGATTGCACAGAATTCGCACGGAATTTAGACTGCCCGGATCTTCGTCTTCATCTTCTTTTGCTTTCTTTTTCTTCTTGTATTTCTTGAATTCATAGCCGCGAAGCAGCATGCCCAGGCCAATCAGCGCCGCGCTTCGGGGAGGCGTAGTCTTGCCCTCCCCTATCTCGATCAACAGGTCGGCCGAAGACGCGCGGGCTGCTGCCAGACGCGCCATGATTCGCCCGCCCAGATTGACCCAATCGGTCTCCGCATATTTGTCGCTGGCGCCGAGCCCCAAAATCAGCAGCCGGTCCACGTCGATACCGCCAAGCGCAATGACGTCCAGAAACGCCTTTTTGCCGCCGCTGAATTTTGCTATCCGGGCCGCCCGTGCGATCTGTCCGCCGGACCGCTCGTCGAGCATTCTCAATGCGGCAGGAAACGCCTCGGCGGATTCGCTGAGGGCGACGCGAACGCGTTCCCGCGCATCCTTTATGGCGCCAAAAGTGATTTCTGTTGGTTTTATCATAATCTCTGGCCTTGTCGCAGCGTAGGCGGCATCGCTAACACTCCCGTTTCACTCTCGGGCCGTGCGACGCAATCGGATGAAAGAGCTGGTTTGATTGGGGCTGTTACTGTACACAAGCCGCACGCCAATGCAACTTCAAGAGCTTTCCAGCCGGAAATCCGCCATCTTACCGTGAGACCGCAAGAGGCCCCGCTCCAGCCTCATGGCAAGCCCCGATTATGGATATCATCGGCCGATACATCTTCCGTCAAACCGCAAGCTCTTTGGCGATGATTCTCATTACGCTGACGCTGATTGTCTGGATGACGACGGCGTTGCGGCAAATCTCGCTGGTCACCGATCAGGGCCAGAGCCTGCTCATCTTTCTCAAGATCACCTTGCTCGCCATGCCGAACCTGATCGCGATCGTTGCGCCGGTGGCGCTGCTGATCTCGGCGCTGCATTCGCTGAACAGGCTTAGCGGCGATAGCGAATTGATCGTGCTATCGGCTTCGGGATCGACCGTATGGCGGGTGATGAAGCCTTATCTGCTGCTGGCGCTCATCGTTGCCATCTTTGCGGCCTATGCCAATGCTTATCTCGTGCCGCAATCGATGCGGGTTTTGCGTGATTACGCCATCAAAGTGCGAACCGACCTCATTGCCCAGGTGCTGCAGCCCGGCAAGTTCAACTCGCCCGAGCGAGGCCTCACGGTCCACATCGCCGAGCGGGCGGCGAACGGCAATTTGGTCGGCCTCATGATTCACGACGAGCGCGACCCGAGCCAGCTCATGACCTACCTCGCCGAGGAAGGCCGTATCATGAAACAGGAGGATGGACGCGCGCTGCTGATCATGCGCAATGGCCATATCCAACGCCAGAACGGCAAGTCCAAAGTGGTTCAGATCGTCGTCTTCGACAGTTATCTCTTCGATATCAGCCAGTTCGGCCCAAAAGAAGGGCCGCGCGATTTCAAGCCGCGCGAGCGCTATCTCAGCGAGTTGCTCAACCCCGATCTCAACGATGCATATTATAAGCAAAATGCAGGCAAGTTCCGCTCCGAGCTGCATGACCGGCTGTCCAATCCGCTCTATCCCATTCTTTTCGTGCTGATCGTGGGCGTGCATCTGGGCTATCCGCGGACGACGCGCGACGGCCGGATGCAGAGCCTCTTTGCGGCTTTCGCGGTCGCGGCAGGCTTGCGGGTGGTCGGCCTCGCGGGCGTCAACATGCTGACGAAGGACCCGGGCGGCGCCTGGGTCGTCTGGGGCGTTCCGTTGTTCGGCATTGCCGTCACGCTCGCCATGATCCATTACGAGATCCGGCCGCCGTCGCTGCCGCGATTTTCACTGAATTTCTGGGGCCGCCCTAAATTGGCCAGTCCGGCGAGTTAGGGTCGGCATCGGCATGGGTCGGTCGCGAGACAGGATGGCATGAGCGCAGTAAATACTCTGGGCCGATATTTCACCATCAAGCTTTTTACCATGATCTTCGTGGTTTACGGCGTCTGCATCATGCTTGTCTTCTTCATCGACTTCGTCGAAATGATGCGCGAGGCGGCCAAGGTCGATATTTCGGCGGCGCAGGTGGTGTTTCTTACGCTATTGCGGCTCCCCGCCTTCGCCGAGCTCATCCTGCCCTTCGCGGTGCTGATCGGCTCGATCGGGGCGTTTCTCATATTGAGCCGCAGCTCGGAACTGGTGATCGTGCGCGCCTCCGGCCTTTCGGTCTGGCAATTCCTGACGCCGGCGATACTCGTTGGCCTGCTGATCGGGGTGTTTTCGGTAACCGTCTACAATCCGCTGGCGGCGCAGGCCAAGCTCGCGGCGGACCAGATGTTCGCCGATACGTTCGCGGCGAAAGGCACCGGTCAGGACAAGAGTAATACCTCCACATGGATTCGCCAGGATGGCCCTGACGGGCAGTCAATTCTGTTCGCGAGGGCCGCCGCAAATCGCGGCACGAAGCTGGCCGGGTTAACTCTGTTGCAATTTGATCTCAACAAAAAATTTATTGAGAGAATCGAAGCAGATAAGGCGAATTTGCGGCAGGGTTATTGGGAGCTGGAGAATGCGAATGTCTCCAGTTCTGGAGCGCTGCCGCAGTTTTACAAAAGGTATCTCGTAAGCACATTTCTAGATTTCAACCAAGTAACTGAGAGCGTTGACACGGTTGAAAGCGTATCTTTTTGGGATCTTCCTGAATTTATAGACTTTGCGGGCAAAGCTGGCTTGTCGACAATTGCATATAAGCTTCAATATCAGCAGCTTCTGGCGCGCCCATTTTTGATGGTTGCCATGGTGCTTTTGGCCGCGACTTGCGCGCTCAAACCCTTTCGTTTCGGTAAGATACAGACTATGGTGGTCGCCGGGCTAAGCGGTGGTTTCGGCTTTTTCATTCTCGTCGAGCTGTCGCGAAAATTGGGCATGTCCGGCTATATAACAGCGGGGGTAGCGGCTTGGACGCCAATTGCCATCGGCGCTTTATTGGCATTGACGATCTTGCTGCATCAGGAGGACGGCTAACGGATGAAATCTGAGGCTTTGCATGGGGGAAGCAAGCCTTGCTCAGCGCCGATCTCTTTGGTGGCACATTTGATGCGGTCAAAGATGCGAGGTGCTGTGTGGCTATTAGCTTGTGCGCTGGGGGCAGTATCGCTCGCCGGCACCGGGCCGGCCATGGCAAAGGAAGATTTGCTGAAATCTCAGATCAATAAGAATGCCACCAACCAACCGTTGCTGCTGCAGGCCGACGAACTGATCTACGACAAGAAAAGCGACCGGATCATCGCCAAGGGCAATGTCGAGGTTTATTACAAGAATTATGCGCTGAACGCCGATGCCCTGACCTACGATCAGAAGGCGAACACGCTGGATGCCGTGGGCAATGTCCGCATCAAGGAGCCTGACGGCGCGGTGGTCAACGCCGACCGAATCACGCTGACCGACGATTTCCGCGACGGCTTCATCCGTTCCTTCAAGGCCGTGACCAAGGACGAGGCGCGCATCGCCGCCACCAGCGCTGTCCGCAAGGATGGCAATACGACGGTGTTCGAACGCGGCAGTATTTACGCCATGCAAGCAGTGCGAAACCGATCCCGACGCGCCGCCGATCTGGCGAATCAAAGCCGGCAAGATCACGCATAAAAAGGACGAAGGTAATATCTATTTCGAGGACGGCGTCTTCGAGCTGTTCGGCGTGCCGCTCGTCTGGGTGCCCTATTTCTATTATCCGGACCCGACCGTTAAGCGCCGGTCAGGCTTTCTGACGCCCGAATTCAGCCACTCCGACGATCTCGGCTTTGCCGGCGGCGTTCCCTATTACTATTCCCTGTCGCCGAGCGCCGATCTCACCGTCACGCCCATACTGACGACGGAAGCGGGATTTCTGCTCAAGGCGGATTGGCGCCAGCGGCTGTCCAATGGCAGCTACCGTGTGTCGGCCGCCGGCGTTTTTGACGACGATCCCGACAACCCGACGCGCGAGGGCACGGAATTTCGCGGAAGCATCGAAACCAAGGGCGAATTCGACCTGGGCAGCTTCTGGAAGTGGGGCTGGGACGCGACGCTCGAAAGCGACGACACCTTCCGCCGCTTCTACAAGATCGACGACGTCTTCGCCACGGACCGGATATCGACCGTCTATCTCGTCGGGCAAAGCGAACGGAACTATTTCTCCGCCAATATTTACCATTTCGGCGGCCTGACGGCTGACGACGACAATAATACTCGACTCGATCGTTCATCCTGCGGTTGATTACAATTACATCTTCGCCGACCCGGTGATCGGCGGCGAACTCAGCTATGACATGAGTTTGCTCAGCCTGTCGCGCGAGAACGGCGGCGATGTCAATCGCATCGTCAACCAGGTCAAATGGCGGCGGCAGTTCACCGATTCGATGGGCCAGATCGTCACGCCGTTCATGCAGGCGCGCGGCGATCTGTATAAGACGACAAGCTTCACTGATCCGGAAACCGACGAGTCTTTCGACAACACGACAGCGCTCCGGGGCTCTGCTGTCGCCGGCGTTGAGTATCGCTATCCCTTCGTGAAGCACACGCGCGAACGCGACGCATATCGTCGAGCCGATCGGGCAGATCATCGCACGGCCTGATATCAAGGATCAGGGCAATATCCCCAATGAGGATGCGCGAAGCCTGGTTTTTGACGATACGCTGCTGTTCGATATCGACAAATTTTCCGGCTATGACCGGATCGAGACGGGTACGCGCGCCAATATCGGCGCCCAGTACTCCATCGATACGCCCAATGGCTGGAACGCGCGCCTCGTCGCGGGCCAGAGCTACCAGATTGCCGGGGACAACTCGTTCGACGCGGATACCGGACTTTCCGAATCCAATTCGGACTATGTCGCCGGCCTTTATCTCGATCTGTCGCGCAACCTTCAATTCATTTCGCAAGTGCGCCTGGATGAGAACGATCTCTCTGTGAAGCGGCAGGATTTGCAGCTCACTGGTTCCTATGGTCCGTTCCTCGCTTCGGCGAATTACGTGAATGCGCAAGCGCAGCCTGCGCTCGGGTTTGACGAGGATCGTGAGGAATTCGCCGCCGCAGCCGCCATCAAACTGGCTGAGCATTGGACGCTGTTCGGCGACATACGCTACGATCTCGATACCGACGAAGTCATCCGCAATGCCATCGGCCTGAAATATTCGGACGAGTGTTTCATGCTCTCGGTCAGCTATATCGAGACCAATATCGAGGACGGGGAAATCCAGCCGGATCAGACGGTGCTGGTACGCTATAATCTGCTGACGCTCGGCGGCAGCGACAGCCGGACCGACACGATCGGGACCTTCTCCGACTTGCCGGTCATCAAATAAAGACGCCGCTGCCGACGGGTTTTCGGCGCCGGGCTGGCGGTGTTTGGGCATAAAAGTTAACGCCTCTTGAGGCAATGTCACGAATCCGCCTAGCTTCGGATACATTAAAGGCGGTCGGGACGATGGTCCCGGTGCTGACCGAATGCTTAACGCACGGCGGATTTCTAATTCATGACGCTGAAATCGAACAGGTGCCATGCTTCATGGCCGCTAAGGCTTGCGCTGGGCGGCCTGCTTCTCGTTGCGAGTGTGTCCGGCGCCAGCGCCCAGAGCGTGGTCGTGCTGGTCAATGACGACCCGATCACCTCCTATGACGTTGCGCAGCGCCAGCGCTTTCTCGCGGTGACGTCCGGCCTCGGCGACAAGATGCGCGCCAGGCTGCAATCGGATGAAACCAAGGAAGCCTTCCGCGCCTATATGACGGAGCAGCGCCCCAAGTCGAAAGAGGAAGCGCAGGAACTGCAAAAGAAGTTCGTGGCTCAAATTCAGCAGCAGGTGGTGGCCAGTTCCAGCAATTCCATGCGCAAGGAGGCGATCGAACAGCTTATCGACGAGCGCCTCATGCTGCAGGCTGCTAAGGAACAAAAAATCACCGTGACCGACACGGAGGTCAATGAGAGCCTCACGCGGATGGCGCAAGGCGGTGCGAAAAAGAATACCCTGGAAGAGTTTCTTGGCCAATTCAAAGAGCAGGGCATCAATCCGTCCACGTTGAGAGAACGCATTCGCGCTCAGTCGGGGTGGCGCGAGGTCGTGCGCCGCGTTTATGGCTCACGCGTCCGTTCGTCGGTGTCGACCACCACCAGCACCGAGGACGCAGGCAGCGCCGGCACGGTCGTCGACGTTGAGATCGTCAAATTCACGACGCCGGCAAACGCCGATCAGAAGCTTGTGGCGCAGCATCTGGTCGCCGTCGAGCAGATCCGCAAGCGCTTTTCGACCTGCGCCGCATTGCCCGCCATCGTCAAGGAGGTGAGCGGCGCAACCTTGCAAAGCGTCAAACAGGCGAAGATCGAAGACTTCCGGGGCGATGTTCGCGCCGCGCTGGTCAAGGCCAAGCCCGGTGAAATGACGCCGGCCATCATCGCCGCCGGAGCGGTCGAAAGCCATGCGCTCTGCACGAAGAAAGTGTCCGTGGCATCGGGAAAGAACGAGAAGAAATCCGAGTCGAAAGACAAGCTGCAGGAAGAATTTCAGCTGTATTCGCGTCGCCACCTGAAAGATATGAAAGACCGCGCACTGCTGAAATATCCCAAGAACGGCTGATATGCCCAGCGGCAAGGCCGACCTGAAGCCCATCGCGCTGACGGCAGGCGATCCGGCGGGCATCGGCCCCGACATCACGCTGGAGACCTGGCTGCGGCGGCTGACAGACCGGCTCCCGATATTCGCGCTGCTCGGCGATCTCGATCATCTGCGCCGCCGCGCTGAGCTGCTGGGGCTGAAGGTGCCGCTCGCGCCCATCGCGGATATGTCGGAGGCTGCCAATATTTTCGCCCGAGCGCTTCCGGTTCTTCCGGTGCCGCTGCCGGCGCGGGTCGAGGCCGGCCACCCGGAATCGTCGGCCGCCCCGGCGATCAAGGCCAGCATCGAGGCGGCCGTCGGTCTCGCGATGAGCGGCAAGGTCCGGGCGGTGGTGACGAACCCGATCGCCAAGCATGTGCTGATTACCGCCGGTTTCCCGCATCCGGGCCACACCGAATATCTCGGCGCGCTGGCCATTGAGCATGGCGCGCACGCTTCGCCCGTCATGATGCTGTGCGGCCCGGATCTGCGCGTCGTGCCCGTCACCATCCATATCCCGCTCGCCCGCGTGCCCATGGAATTGACCACGGAACGCATTATCGAGACCGTGCGAGTATCCGCCCAAGGTTTGGTACGCTGGTTCGGTATCGACCGTCCGCGCCTCGCGGTGACCGGGTTGAACCCTCATGCGGGGGAAGGTGGTTTCATGGGCGACGAGGAGCAGACCATCATCGCTCCGGCTTTGGCGGCGCTGCGCGAACAGGGATTTGCGGTGACCGGCCCGCACCCGGCCGACGCGCTCTTCCATGCCAGGGCGCGGCGTGGATTACGATGCCGCCATCGCCATGTATCACGATCAGGCGCTGATACCCCTAAAGACGCTGGCGTTTGACGAAGGCGTCAACGTCACGCTCGGCCTGCCCTTCATCCGCACATCGCCCGATCACGGCACCGCATTCGATATCGCCGGCACCGGCAAGGCACGCGCCGACAGCCTGATCGCCTCATTGCGCCTTGCCGCGCGCATGGCCGAAAGCGAACGCCCGCCAAAGCACTCCCAATGATAGAGCGTGCGCCCGACAGCTTGCCGCCGCTGCGCGAGGTCATCCGCGAGCTGGGGCTTTCGGCAAAGAAGTCGCTCGGCCAGAATTTCATCCTCGATCTCAATCTTACCGGACGGATCGCGCGCAGCGCGGGACCGCTGGAGGGCATCACGGTTGCCGAAATCGGCCCCGGCCCCGGCGGTCTCACCCGCGCATTGCTGGCTGAGGGCGCCGCCCAAGTCATCGCGGTGGAGAAGGATGTGCGCTGCCTGCCGGCGCTGGCGGCGATCGCGGCGCATTATCCGGACCGCCTGACGGTGATCGAGGGGGATGCCCTCGATGTGGACTGGCCCTCGCTGCTGCCCGCCGGCCAAAAGGCGCGCATCGTCGCCAACCTGCCCTACTCCGTCGCCACGCCCCTGCTCATCGGCTGGCTGAAGACCGAGCCCTGGCCGCCCTGGTGGGACCGCATGGTGCTGATGTTTCAGCGCGAGGTCGCGGAACGGATCGTTGCCCAGCCCGGCACGAAATCCTATGGGCGGCTCGCCGTGCTGTCGCAATGGCGCGCCGAGACGCGCATCCTGTTCCATTTGCCGCCGCGCGCCTTTACTCCGCCCCCGAAAGTGGAATCCTCCGTCGTCGAATTCCGCGCCAGGCCTGTTCCCCTGGATGCGGGCGGCGCAGCTATGCTGGAGCGCGTCACCGCTGCCGCGTTCGGTCAGCGGCGAAAGATGCTGCGCGCCAGTCTCAAAGGGCTTTCAAACGCGGTGTCGCTGCTTACGGAACTGGGAATCGAACCATCCGAGCGCGCCGAACAGCTCAGCGTCGCCGATTTTTGCCGCCTCTCCGCCCGTATCGCCGATCCTTCGGGTACGTCTCCGGCTCGAAGCGGAAACGTGCCGGATGTGAGCGACGCAGATGTTCCCGGCGAAGAGTAGGCCGCGCGAATGCGTGGATAGGGCTGCTCAGCTCTC
The DNA here is from genome assembly GCA_963842775.1 of uncultured Alphaproteobacteria bacterium. GTDB lineage: Bacteria > Pseudomonadota > Alphaproteobacteria > Rhizobiales > Rhodomicrobiaceae > R-RK-3. Next base: position 613,649 of record CAWJHQ010000011.1, read on the forward strand.
GCTCATCAGCCCGCCCACAAAAGCGGCGAGCCCCGGCCGGCGCCAGCGCTTCAGCCGTTCGGCTGAGAGGATGGATTTTAGCGCCGCGAGGCTCTCGCCCAGGTCGATATTGACGATGACATAGTCATATTCCTGCCAATGCGACATTTCCTCCGAAGCCCCGGCAAGGCGGCGGGCAAGAATATCGGGAGGATCGGCCGCCCTGGCGCTGAGCCGCTGACTCAGCACATCTCGCGACGGCGGCAGGATGAACACGCGGACAACATCGTCCGGAGCGCTCTCCGAGAGCTGGCGCGCGCCCTGCCAATCAATGTCAAAAACGACGTCCTGCCCCGCATCCAAGGCCGTCTCCACCAAATTCCTTGGTGTGCCGTACAGATTCTCGAAAACTTCGGCCCATTCGATGAACGCGCCCGCCTCGCGCCTCGCTTCGAACTGCGCGCGGGTGAGAAAGTGATAATGGACCCCGTCGACCTCGCCAGGGCGCGGCGGCCGGGTCGTCGCCGACACCGAAAGAATGCAGGCCTCGCCCTCCTGCACGAGAAGATTGCCGGCCAGGGTCGTCTTCCCCGCGCCGGAAGGGGACGAAAGGATAAGCATCAGCCCGCGCCGGAACAGCGCACCCGCCGCCGGACTGAATGCTCCGCCCTCACTCGACATTCTGCACCTGCTCGCGCAGCTGATCGATCGCCGCCTTGAGCTTGAGGCCGGCCCGCGTAATTTCCGCCGCGTTGGATTTGGAACAGAGCGTGTTCGCCTCGCGCTGGAACTCCTGCGCGAGGAATTCCAGCTTGCGCCCGACGGGTGCGTCCTCTTCGATGAGCTCGCGGGCGGCGGCGATATGGGCATAGAGGCGCTTCAGCTCTTCCTCGATATCCGCCTTGGTCGCGATCAGCACCGCTTCCTGATAGAGCCGCTGCTCGTCGAGCTGCGAGGTCTCGCTCAGCAGCCGCTGCAATTGCTGGCGCAGCCTTGCCGCGATCGCGTCCGGTGCGCGCTCCGGCGCCTGTTCCGCAGTCCTGGTCAGCGCTTCGATCTCGGCCAGCTTCTCCGCGAGAATGCCGCGAAGCCGTGCGCCTTCCGCGAGCCGGGCAGCGAGAACGCCGTCCAGCGCCGTCTGGAAGGTTTTCAGCAAAGCGTCGGTCAGCGGTCCGCGCGCCTGCTCGCCCGGCTGCGGCTCGACGGTTTCGATGACGCCTTTCATGGTCAATAGCGCGCTCAGCGGCAAATCCTCGGACCGGCCGGTGATCTTTCTTGCCCGCGCCGCCAGGGAACTCAGCTTCAACAGCGCGTCTTCATTCAATCGCACCTCCGTGCCAAGAGGTGGCGCCTTGAGCGCCAGCGCGACCGCGCAGCTCCCCCGCGCGATGGATTTGGCGATCACATCGCGCAGCAGCAGCTCGAACTCCTCAAAACCTTGCGGAAGCCGCAGCCGGACGTCGAGGCCGCGATTATTGACGGTCCGCACTTCCCAGCTCCAGGCCGCATCTCCGTCCTGTCCCCCGGAGCGGCCGAAGCCCGTCATACTTTTCAGCGGCATGGAAACACCAGCTCTTTCGTTAAGGCCGTCGATTGAAATGCCAGATCTCTGGCCCAATTGTCGCGCCAAGGTTAAACCAGACAGTGCGATTCCCGAATAGAGGAATCGCCGCGGCCCATTTCGTGGCGATAGGAGAAAAGGTTTGGGCGACGATAGCAAACCCGCAGAGGCGCGGGAGGCGGACCGGCTCGGTCAGCAGGGCGCGCTCGACAAGATCTCGGTTCGCGGTCTTGTCGTCGCCTGCTTCATCGGCGCGTTCGAGGAAGAGAAGGCCAACAAGCAGCGTGTGCGATTCCATGTCGAAGTATCGATTTATCCGTCCCAGCATCGCGGCAGCGACGATGTGAGCCATGTCGTCAGCTACGATCTGATCGTCGAGGCTATTCATTCGGTGATCGGCGAAGGGCATATCAATCTGCTCGAAACGCTCGCCGAGCGGGTTGCCGCGCGCTGCCTCGCCCATCGCCGCGCCGCGAAGGTGCAAATTCTGGTGGAAAAGCTCGACCGGCTGGAAGGCGCCAGCCTCGGCGTCGAGATCGAACGCTTCAAATCCGTGGAGAAGTCCTGATGCCGAAAAAATCGACGGAGAAGATTTATACGCCTGAGGAGATCACCGCGCGGCTCGCGGCGAGCCTGCCGGATTGGACTTTTGCGGCGGGCCACATTCGCCGCAGATACAAGACCGCGAACTGGCCCGAAACGCTGATGCTGATCAACGCCGTCGGCTTTCTGGCCGAAACGGCATGGCATCACCCCGAGCTCAACGCGTCCTATGGCTGGGCGGAGTTTTCGCTGATGACGCATTCGGCTGGCGGCGTGACGGACAAGGATTTCGAGCTGGCGCGCAAGATCGAGGACATAGCCCGCTGGCAGCCGGGCAGCGAGGGCGGCGCGCTGGAGGGGAAGCCAAAGGGCTAACGCTAAATCGGGCGCCTGGCAGCGTTGCCGCTGCTATAGTGAAGCGAAAAGCCGAACGCCAGTGCATCGATTTAAACGGAGGCTATTGCCGCAGTTTGACGAATTGACGCAACAACAAAGAGCTGGTGCGCAAACACATGAACGAAGTGTCGGCGTGCCGGGGGAGCGCGCCGGGTGCTGATCGCCTTGATTGCGGATATTCACGCCAATCGGCAGGCGTTCACGGCGTGCCTTGAGCAGGCGCTACGGCTGGACGCGGAGCGCATCGTGCTGCTCGGCGATTATGTCGGCTATGGCGCCGATCCGGACTGGTCGGTGCGTACCGTCATGGAGCTTGTGAGCCAAGGTGCGGTCGCCCTGCTCGGCAATCATGACAATGCGGTCGGCGACCACCGCGAGCGCATGAACCATGACGCGCAGACCGCGATCGAGTGGACGCGCGGCCAGCTCGGCGCCGCCGAACGCGAGTTTCTCGCCAATTTGCCCCTCGCATTCAGGGATGGCGAACGGCTCTACGTGCATTCCGAAGCGAGCGCGCCGAGGCGCTGGCTTTATGTCCTCTCCCCCGAAGCGGCCTATCGGAGCATGGCGGCGACCGACGCCCGCGTCACTTTTTGCGGCCACGTGCACGAACCGGCGATGTATAGCCTTTCCGTCGTGGAGAAGATGACGGCGTTCCGGCCCGTGACGGGCGTTACCGTGCCACTGCTCGCCCGCCATCGCTGGCTCGTGGTGCTGGGGTCGGCAGGGCAGCCGCGCGACGGCAACCCCGCGGCGTCCTTTGCCATGCTGGATACGAGCCGCCAGGAAATCACCTTTTGCCGCGCCCCTTACGATGTCGAGGCGGCCGCGGCGGCGATCCGCGCGAACGGCCTGCCCATCTCGCTCGCCGAGCGCCTGGTCGAGGGGAGATGACGCCCTATGGCCCAATCGCAGCTTAAGCAAGGCGCGGTGCTGGACGGCTTTCGGCTCGAAAGCCTTGTTCACAAGGGCGGCATGGCAAGGCTGTGGCGTGTTTCCCGTGACGGTGAGCCGATGCCCCTCATCATGAAAGTGCCGATCCTCGGTGAAGGCGAGGACCCGGCCGCCATTGTCGGCTTCGAGATGGAGCAGATGATCCTGCCGCGGCTCAGCGGCCCGCATGTCCCCAAATTCATCGCGTCCGGCGATTTCGCCAGGCAGCCTTATATCGTGATGGAGCTGATCGAGGCGCCCTCGCTGCTGAAGCGATTGCCGGAACTGCCGCTGCCCTACGAGGAAGTGAGCGAGATCGGCGTGAAGATCGCAGCCGCGCTGCATGCCATTCACCGCCAGCATGTGATCCATCTCGACATCAAGCCAAACAACGTCATCATTCGGCCGGACGGCGCAGCGGCGCTGATCGATTTCGGCCTGGCGCACCACGATCAGCTTCCCGATCTGATGCAGGAGGAATTCCGCGTCCCCTACGGCACCGCGCCCTATATGGCGCCGGAGCAGCTTCTCGGCATCCGGCGCGACCCGCGCAGCGACCAGTTCGCGCTCGGCGTACTGCTCTATTTCTTCTCGACGGGCGTGCGGCCGTTCGGCGAGAGCGAGAGCATGCGCGGCATGCGGCGCAGGCTGTGGCGCGATCCGCATCCACCGCGCCGCCTGCGGAAAAATTATCCGCCCGCATTGCAGGACATCGTGCTGCGCTGCCTCGAAATCGAGCCCGCCTGGCGCTATCCGACGGCGGCCCAGCTCGCATTCGATCTCAGCCATCAGGCCCAGGTGAAGCTGACCACGCGGTCGGAGCGGCTGAGGCGCGATTCGATCGGCACGGTTCTCAGGCGGCGGTTCAACACCGATCATGTCCGCGCCAGCAGCAAGCGGGGTATTGCACGCCAACTCAATTTGGCGCCGATCGTCGCGGTCGCGGTGGATCTGGCGGAAGCCTCCGCGGCTGTTCACGACGCGCTGCGCCAGGCGGCGGAGCGCACGCTGACCACCTTGCCGTCGGCGCGGCTCGCCTGCATCAATGTGCTTAAGCAGGGATTGATCACGCTCGACACGTCGCTCGACGAGCATGGGCGCAACAAGCATGTGGACCGGCTGGTCGCCCTGAAACATTGGGCCGAACCTTTGAAACTTGCTGAGGACCGGGTCAGCTATCACGTGCTGGAAGCTGTCGATCCGGCGGATGCCATTCTCGCTTATGCCAGCCAAAATCCCGTCGATCAGATCCTGATCGGCGCGCGGCAGAATTCGCTGCTGCGCAAGCTGCTCGGCGGCGTTTCGGCCAAGGTTGCCGCCGAAGCCGCCTGCACGGTGACGGTGGTTCGCCCGCCGCGACGGGAGACGAGCGCAGAGCATGCCGAAACCCCGGCGCGCGAGAGCAGCACGGCTTAGGGCCCGGGAGCGTGTTCCCGCGCAAACGACTTGCCAATATCTGCATATGCAGCTAATATAGCGCCCATGTCTGAGAACGGTGAAGCGAAACGGCCGGATTTATCGGGCTGCACATGTCTGCGGTTGCGAAAGGCCTCGCGCCGCGTGTCGCAGATCTATGACCATTATCTCGAGCGGCACGGGTTGACGATCACCCAATATGGGCTGCTGGCGCATCTGAACCGGCTCGATGGCATCAACATCGGCGCGCTGGCGGAAAAGCTCATCATGGATCCCACAACATTGACGCGCAATTTGCGGCCGCTGGAGCGCCAGGATCTCATTCGCCTCACCTCCGACCCGCGCGACCGGCGGTCACGGCGCCTGCATCTGACCGACGAAGGCCGCGCGGCTTTCATCGCAGCCCGGCCCGCCTGGAGCGAGGCGCAACGCCATATCGAGGACGCGCTCGGCCCGTCCGAAGCGCCGGTGCTGCACGCCGCGCTCGACCATATGCTGAAGCGTCTTGCGTCATGAGCGGAACAGATTTGCCTCATATCTGCATATACAGCAAAAATCCTTAGCGAGGACGCCAATGCAGCCGTCAGCCACACGTACCGCCCTGCCCTTCTGGCTGCTGATCGTCATCGTCGGCATCATCGTCGGCGTGTCCATGGGACGCGCGCAGTCCATGGGCCTCTATCTCAAGCCCGTCACCGGCGCGCTGAATATCGGCCGCGAGCCATTCGGCCTGTCCATGGCGCTTTCCCAGCTTCTGATGGGCGTCGGCGCACCGCTTTCAGGCGGGCTGATCGACAAATTCGGGGCGGGCCGCATTGTTGTCGCCTGTCTGCTGACCACCATCGCCGGGCTGTGGCTCATGTATGCCGCGACCACGGCAAACATGCTGATCGCCAGCGGCGTGCTGATGGGCATCGGCGTTTCCGGCACGGGCGTCACCTCGCTGGTGGGCACGATCGGGCGGCTCGCACCGCCGGAAAAACGGCTCAGCGCCATCGCCTCGCTCGGCATGGCGGCGGGCATCGGCGGTTTCGTCGCATTGCCGGTGATGCATCTGCTCATCGAGAGTGCCGGCTGGCAGGGCAGCCTCTTATGGCTGATGGCGATCATCGCGCTGCTCATTCCGCTTGCCTGGCCGATCGGCGCCAGGCCGGACGCGCCGGAGGCGGGCGTGCGCATGCAGAGCGTGACCGAGGCGCTGGGCGAAGCGGTGCGCCACCCGAGCTACTGGCTGCTGACCGCCGGCTTTTTCGTCTGCGGCTTCCATGTCGCTTTCATCATGGTGCATCTGCCGGCCTTCACCGTCGATCAGGGACTGCCGACCTGGGTCGGCCCCTATGCGCTCTCCGCCGTCGGCATCGCCAACATCATCGGCACCTATCTGGCAGGCCAGTCGGGGAGATATATCGACAAGCGCAAGGCGCTGAGCCTGATTTATTTCGGCCGCGCCGTGCTGTTCCTCGGCTTCCTTTATCTGCCGATCACGCCGGCGACCGTAATCATCACCTGCGCGCTGCTGGGCTTGCTGTGGCTCGCCACCATTCCGCTGACCAGCGGCCTCGTCGCGGCCTTCTTCGGCACCACCTGGATGTCGATGCTGTTCGGCATCGTCTTCCTCTCGCATCAGCTCGGCGCGTTTCTCGGCGTGTGGCTGGGCGGGCGGATCTTCGACATGACCGGTTCCTACGATTTGATGTGGTGGATTTCGATCGGCCTCGGGGTCGTATCGGGGCTGCTGAATTTGCCGATCAATGAAAGCCCGGTTGCCCGGTTGCTGCCCGCCGAAACCGTCAAGGCATGAGGATCGCCCGATGACCGCCGATGCTTTCGTGAGGCCTGAGGCCGTACGGCCATTGCCGGTCAACCCCTTGCTGGTCTCGCCGATCCTGCCGACCCTCACCCGGCTCGCCGTGCCGAATATGATTGCGATGCTGGCGATCTCCATGGTCGCCGTCGCGGAGACCGCCTATGTCGGCCTGCTCGGCGTGCCGGCCCTCGCCGCCATGGCGATGGTGTTTCCAATGGCGATGATGCAGCAGATGCTGTCGGCGGGCGCCATGGGCGGCGGCGTGTCGTCGGCGATCAGCCGCGCGATCGGTGCCGGCGACGATGTGCGGGCGCAGGCGCTTGCCCTGCATGCGGTGATCATCGGCGCATCGGCAGGGCTGGCATTCAGCATCATCTTCCTTGGCTTCGGCAGGCAGATATACAGCGCGCTCGGCGCACGCGGGCCGGTATTGGAAGAGGCGCTGGTCTATTCAAACACGATCTTCACCGGCGTCGCGGGCATCTGGCTCACCAACACGCTCGCCTCCGTGCTGCGCGGCTCCGGGAACATGAAAGTCCCGGCAATCATACTGCTCAGCGTCGCGGTGTTGCAGACCTTGATAAGCGGCGGGCTGGGGCTGGGGATTGCCGGGCTGCCCCGTCTCGGCATGCTCGGCGTCGGCCTCGGCCAGGTGATCGCCTTCGCGACCGGCACGCTCGTGCTGCTGGCGTTCCTGCGCTCGCGGCATTCGCGGGTGCGGCTGGTCTTCTCCAGCGCCTTGCTGCGCGGCGAGATGTTCTGGGACATTCTGAAAGTCGGTGCTGTCGCCTGCCTGTCGCCGCTGCAATCGGTGCTGACCGTGCTGATCCTCACCGGTCTCATTGCGCGGTTCGGCACGAACGCGCTGGCGGGCTACGGCATCGGGGTGCGGCTCGAGTTTCTGCTCATCCCGATCACCTTTGCTATTGGGATTGCCTGCGTTCCGCTGGTCGGCATGGCGATCGGTGCGGCCGACGTGCCGCGCGCCCGCCGGGTCGCCTGGACGGGCGGCGCAATGTCGGCCCTGATCATGGGCGCTATCGGCCTCGTCTTCGCGGCAATGCCGCAGCTCTGGGCCAATATTTTCACCAGCGATCCCGGCGTGCTGGCCTCCGCCTATTCCTATCTGGGCTGGGCCGCTCCGGCCTATGGCTTCTTCGGCCTGGGCCTGTGCCTGTATTTCGCGTCGCAAGGCTCCGGGAAAGTGCTGGGGCCGGTTCTTGCAGGCACCGCCAGGCTGCTCGTCGTGGCGGTGGGCGGTTGGTGGCTGGCGAGTCAGGGCGCGGCCGAATGGTCGATCTTCGCGCTGATCGGCCTGGCGATGATCGTCTTCGGTGTGCTGACGGCGGCGGCGGTCTATTTCGTGCCCTGGGGCAAGCCGCCTGGGCTGGCGGCATCGCCGCGCGGCCGCATAAATCGTCAGGCCGGGAGGCGGGCATAGATGTCGCCGGAATTGGCGCTATGCGGGAGGCCGGCGACGAATTCGGCCATGCGCGCAGCCGTCACGAGTTCGGGGAATTCCAGGCTCTGGCTTTCGCCGAGCGCCACATTGAAGCGGTAATCGCCAAGCTCCGCGAGGCGCTTGAGGCACGCCTCCGCGACGTCGCGCTGGATGGTGGTGAATTCGAATGACAGCGCCGGAATCGCGCGGCTCAAGCCCTTCAGCACGGCCAATTCGAAGCCCTCGACATCGATTTTGACGAAGGCGGGCGCGCCATGCTGCTCGATCAGCGCATCGAGCGTAATCGCGGGCACGGAAATCGTCTCTTCCCAATGCTGGCCTTCCCAGCCCTCAGCGCCGCGCGAAGCTTCGATAAAGACTTCGGAAGCCGTCGAGACCGTCGGATTGGCGATGTTGACGTGGAGCGTCACGGTGCCCGTCGTTTCGCTCGCGGCGGCCTGTACCAGCGTAACGCGCCGGTCCCATCCGTAGCGGAGCTTCAGCCAGCGGATGGCAGCCGGCTGCGGCTCCAGCGCGACGACCGTTGCGCCGAGCGCCCGGAACGCGCCGATGCGGTCGCCGACATGGGCGCCGATATCGAAGACGAGGTCGCCGGAGCGCATGAACTGGCCGTAAAGCCCGATCATCCGCTGCCGCCTGCCCCGGCTGCCATGATAGATGCGCAGCGAGCGGGCGATGCCCGCCGCCTCGCGGAATGACCGCCGCAGACGCTCGATGGGACGCGCGGCGGTCATCGGCTAATTGGCCGCGGCGGGCGCGAACTGCCCGGAAGGGCCAGCGGGGCTGTCGGGATCGCCTTGCCGGATGTCGGGATCGGTGAAGGCGCGCAGATCCCTCGGCACCACCCGCTCCTCGGGAATGCCGCAAAGACCGATTCGCGCCATGAGCCGGCCGGCAAGCGGCGAGGCGGTGAGCACGGCGAACGGCACCGCCAGGATAAGGCCCGAGAGCAGCGGCGCGGCCCAGAGCAGCACGCCCGGCGCCTTCCAGCTCAGCAGCGCGCAGATCGCCAGGCCGAACAGCGTCTGCGGCCACATGCCCTTCAGCGCCGTGATCCAGCTCAGCCGGTGCACGTCGCGCTGCTGGCCGCTCCAGATGACGCTGCGGCCAAACGGCAGGCTCAGCATGAAGATGGTGAGGCGCACCGCCGCGATCGGCGACAGCATGATCGAAAACGCGATCTCGGTCAGGCTGCTGGCCAGGAACCGGAGCGGGCCGCCATAGCGCGCCATCGCGCCCGGCGTGAAAACCACGTCGAGCATGCCCATCAGCTTCGGCATCATGGTGATGACGAAGGATACGGCGAACAGCCAGATGCCGAGGGTGATCTCGATGGCGCCGATTTCCGGGATCGAAGACCTTCAGCGCGGACAGCACGATCATCACCGTCCAGGCCAATGCGGCCAGATACATGAATATGCCCATGCCGATCTGGAACCGGCTCAGCGGCAAGAGCCCCGGCAAACCGCGGACGAGACGCCAATATTGCATATTGCCCTGGCACCAGCGCAGGTCGCGCTTGGTGAATTCGAGGATCGAGGGGGGATTATCCTCCCAGCTTTCGGCCTCGACCGGCAGCACGCGCACTTCATAGCCGGCGGCGCGCATCAGGGTCGCCTCGATCTGGTCGTGGCTGAGGATGTAGCCGCCAAGCGGCGCCTTGCCGGGCAGTACCGGCAATTCGCAGGACCGGGCGAAAGGCGCAACCCGCACCACCGCATTATGCCCCCAATAGGGACCGCAATCGCCATTCCACCAGGCGTTGCCCATGGTGTAGGAGCGCATGCCATGCCGCATTCCGAACTGGAAGGCGCGCGCGAAGGCGCTTTGCGACGGCGCGCCGGTGACGAGGCTCTGCAGGATGCCGAGGCGCGGATGCGCCTGCATCAGCCGCACCAGCTTGACGATTTCGGCGCCCGACATCAGGCTGTCGGCATCGAGCGGCAGCATGAGGTCGTAGGCCTCGCCCCACCGCTCCAGAAAATCGCGCACATTGCCGGCCTTATAGCCGTCATTTCTCTCGCGGCGGCGATAGGCGGTGCGGCTCCTGTCGGCAAATTCGGCCTGCCAGGCGTCGAGCAGCCTTTCCTCCTCACGCGCAACCTCGGGGATGTCGGTGTCGCTCAGGATGAAGAAGTCAAAATGCTTGTCCTCGCCCGTCCGCTCCAGGCTCTCGCGCACGACTCGCAGCCGCGCGAAGGCGCGGGCCGGGTCTTCGTTGCGCAAGGTCATCAGGATGGCGGTGCGCAGGGTGAGCGGTCCGGTTGCCGGGTGATGCGCGAAGGGCGCTACCTGCCCGAGCGGATCCTTGACGAAATGCAGCAGCCAGAAGCCGATCAGCGCGTTCCAGAAGCCCATGATCGTCCAGGGCGCGGAAACGATGAATGCCGCGAAAATGCCGATATCGAGGGCCGTCCAGCCATTGCCGCCCAGCACGCGGCCGAGCACATAAAGCTGACAGGCAACAGTGCTCAGCGTCAAAAGCGCCATGATCACGCGCCGGCGGAACAGGACCGATTTTTCCTGAAACCCGGCAGGCGTAAAGCGCGTATCTCTTGCGTGAAGGTCGAGACGCAAGGGCGTTTGGTCGTTCATTATTTGTGTTTCCCCCGAGACATGAGGTGAGGCGATAAGGTCAAGAACGTTTGAGGCTGTGATATAATTCGTTCGCGAGATTTGGAGGGACGATGGACGTTGCTGATCCGCCTCACCGGAGGGCAGAACCCGCGCGTGCGCTTTTTTATGAGGCTCCTTCATCTGCGAATATCAGGACTGTGGAGATTCCTCTATTAACGGAAGATGACGGGGCTGAGGCCAATGTGCGGATCCGTACTTTATTTTCGGGTCTGAGCCGGGGCACCGAACGGCTGGTTTTTGAAGGGCGTTTGCCCGAATCCGAATGGCCGACGCATGCGCGCGCCGCACCAAACCGGCGATTTCCCCTTCCCGGTCAAGTATGGCTACGCGGCCGTGGGCTTCGCCGAAGCCGGTCCATCTGCGTTAATTGGCCGCAACTACTTCGCGCTATTCCCTCATCAATCGCGCTTCGTGCTTCCCGCCCGCTCTCTCGTGCCGCTGCCGGACGGGGTGCCCCCGCGCCGGGCCGTGCTTGCCGCCAATATGGAGACCGCGCTGAACGCCGATCTGGGACAGCGGCGCGCTGCCGGGACAGACCATCGCCGTGATTGGAGGCGGCCTGCTCGGCTGTCTGATCGGTTTTCTTGCCGCCCGCCTCCCCGGAACCAGGGTGACGCTGATCGACTTGCTCCCGGAGCGCGCGGGCGTTGCGGAACGGCTGGGGCTCGGCTTCTGCACACCGAATGACGCCCCCAGCGGCGCCGAGATCGTCTTTCATACCAGCGCCTCCGAGGCCGGATTGCGGCTCGCGCTGGAGATCGCCGCATTTGAAGGCCGCATCGTCGAGGCGAGCTGGTTCGGCGACCGGCAGGTGAGTCTGCCCCTGGGCGGGAGCTTCCATAGCCAGCGGCTGCAAATCATCTCGACGCAGGTCGGCAGCGTCGCTCCGGCCATGCGCGCTCGCCTGACGCATCGCCAGCGCCTTGAAACCGCGCTTCGCTTGCTGGATGATGCGCGCCTCGACGCGCTGATTACGGATGAGGTCGCATTCGAGGATCTGCCGGCCGCCCTGCCCCGCCTGTTGGCGGCGGACGCCGCGGGCATTGCGACCGCGATCCGCTATTAGGGCATGATCCGCAAAGGGGAACCGGTTGCGATAAGGATCATGCTCAAAGCAAAATAACAGAGCCGCGTTCTGCGGGACGGGGCAACCAAACTTAGGAGTCACCCTTGTACGCACTCGAAGTCCGCGACCACATCATGATCGCGCACAGCCTGCCGGGCGAGTTTTTTGGCCCCGCGCAAGGGCTGCACGGCGCGACATTTATCGTCGACGTCGCCTTTTTCCGCGAGACGCTCGATGCGCATAATGTGGTCGTCGATATAGGGCGCGCCTCGGAAGTGCTCTCGGCCGTGCTGAAATCGCTGAATTACGCCAATCTCGATGCCGTACCGGCGCTCGCGGGCAAGCTGACGACCACCGAATTTCTCTGCCGGCATATTTTCGATGAGATGGTCAGCCGGATCAAAGCCGGACGCCTGGGGCCGGATGCGGAAGGGCTCGCTTCCCTGCGCGTCACGCTGCATGAGAGCCATGTCGCGCGGGCCTGGTTCGAGGGGCCGGTCAGCGCGTGACCAAGGTCCAATTCGCCATCCCCGGCGATATCGGCACGCCGACCGGCGGCTATGTCTATGATCGTCAGGTGATGGCCTTTTTGCCGCGTTTCGGCATCGACGTCGCCCATCTGCCGCTGCCGGGCGGATTTCCAACTCCCAGCGCCACCGAACTGGCGGAGACAGCCCGGCTGCTCGCAGCCGTCCCTGCACATTGCGTCCTGCTGATCGACGGGCTTGCCATGGGGGCGCTGCCGGAAGCCTGCCTTTCGCCGGTGGCTGCGCCGATCGTCGCCATGCTGCATCACCCGCTAGGACTGGAAACTGGGCTCGATCAGGAAACGAGCCGCCGGCTGCTGGATTTGGAGCGGGCGGCGCTGAAATATGCGCGGCACATCATCGTCACCAGCCAGACGACCGCCGACACACTGCGCGAGCTAGGCTTCGCCCCGCCGCCGCCTGTGACGGTCGCGGAGCCTGGAACGGAGGCCGCGCCGCGAGCCAAGGGCAGCGCGGGCCGCGCCGAGATCCTCAGCGTCGGCGCGGTCGTGCCGCGCAAGGGGCATGATTTGCTGGTGGAAGCGCTGGCCGGCCTCACTCATCTGGATTGGCGGTGCGCTATTGTCGGCAGCCTCGACCGAGACAGCGCCTTCGCGAGCCGCCTCGCCCAGCAGATCGCTGAAGCCGGTCTGGGCGAACGCATCCGGTTCAGCGGCCCGCTCAGCGCGGCGGAGATGCAGGATCACTATGCCGGCGCAGATATCTTCGCCCTGCCCTCCCGCTATGAAGGCTATGGCATGGCTTTCGCCGAAGCGCTGGCAAGGGGGTTGCCCATCATCGCGGCGAAGGCCGGCGCGGTGCCATCAACGGTGCCTGCAAGCGCCGGCATCCTCGTGCCGCCGGACGATGTAGCAGCCTTACGCGATGCCCTTGCCGCTCTCATCACCGACAGCGGACTGCGGCAAAAACTCTCCGACGCTGCCTGGGCCCATGCGCAGACCCTGCCGCGCTGGGCGGACACGGCGAGGATCGTCGCGGACATATTGAAAGGGGTCGCCTCGTGAGCGGTTTTTCGCCCGAATGGCTCCGGCTGCGCGAGCCCGCCGACCACCGCGCGCGCGATCGCGGTCTCGCCCAACGGCTTGCCGCGTATCTGGAGGGACGTCAGAGCATCAAGCTCGTCGATCTCGGCTGCGGCACCGGCTCGAATCTGCGGGCGCTTTCACCCGCCCTGCCCACTCCTCAGCATTGGCGGCTTGTCGATCACGATCCGGCGCTGCTGAAAGCCGCGCGCGAAGAAATTGCCAGATGGCCGGGCGTATCGCCGCAAATCGACTTCGAGGCCGCCGACCTCAGCCGCGATCTGGAAACCGCGCTGGCGCCGGAATGCGATGTCGTAACGGCGGCGGCGCTGTTCGATCTCGTTTCGGAAGTGTGGCTGGCGCGGTTCGTCGCGGCCCTGGCGAAGCGGGCCTTCGCATTCTACACGGTGCTGATTTACGACGGCATCATGGAGTGGGATCCGGTCCATCCCGCCGATGAGCCGATCCTCGCCGCCTTCAATGCGCACCAGCGGACGGACAAGGGTTTCGGACGTGCGGCGGGGCCGGACGCAACTGTGTTTTTGGCCCGGGCGCTGGAGCGGGCGGGTTTCGACGTCCGCACCGCGCCCAGTCCCTGGGTGCTGACACGCGACGACCTGCCGCTCATCCTAGCCGCCGCAGAGGGCATCGCCGAGGCCGCACAGCAGACCGGCCTTGTCGCCCAAACTGACATTGCGGATTGGCTGCAGTCGCGCGCAGCCGTGACCGGCTGCACGATCGGTCATGTGGATTTGCTCGCACTGCCCTGACCACCCGGCGTCACGCAGCTCCACCTCAGCCACCATATGGCCGCGCAGGCTCAAGCCCTATTGGCCTTGCGGAACCTGCGGCGTGCTGGGGCTTGGCGGAATGAGGGGCGCGAGCTTGGGCAGGTTGGACGAGCCTTCGCCGGCCGGCGCTTGCTGCGTCTGTCCGCTGCCGTCCAGGATCGAGCGCGGTCCGGATTTGGTGCTGGCGAGGACGGCCAGGAGAATGCTGGTTCCGAAGAATGCCGCAGCCAGAAAGGCCGTCACTCTCGTCAGGAGATTTGCCGCGCCGCGGCCGGTCATGAAGCCGCCGCCACCGCCGCCGATGCCAAGCGCGCCGCCTTCGGAGCGCTGAACCAGCACAATTGCGACAAGCGCGGCCGCGACCATAATATGCAAGACGAGAATAACTCTAATCATGGGCCATCTTCATTGGGGATTTGGGGCCGTTTACAGCATTTCGCCGGCCATTGCTAGAAATTAGGGCAAAATCGTGGAATTTCCAGCCGGGCGGCGGGAAGTCGGCCACATGCCTTGGCATAGACGACGCTAACGCACCGGGGCAACGAGCGTCGGGCCTATCTGAGTGCCGCTGATATTTGCCGCGCCGAGCGGAGCTCTCGCGGCCTTCGCGGCGCTGTTCGACTGGATCTGGGGAATCTGAGGCGAAACGGCCGGCGTCTCCGGCGAAACGGCGGGCGTTGCCGGCGACACGGCGGGCGTCGCCGGCGAAGCTGCGGGCGTCGCCGAGGATTTGACGGGCTGAGGACCTTTCCGCTCCGGCAACGGCGGCAAGGCTCCGCCCGCAGCGTCATGGTCGTCGTCATCTTCGTCTTTCTCGTCCGGCTCGACCAGGGCGACGATCTTCTCGCAGCGGAATTTGATCTGCTCGTACACGTCCAGATAGCGCTTCACCAGATTGAGGTCGGCCACCGTCAGGCGCTCTTTCGCCCAGCTGGCGCCCTTCTCCACATGCTTGTCGATGCCGAGCACCATCAGCGCCTGACGTTCGGTCCGGAGGCGCTGGCACGACTGTTCGTCGAGCGGGTTGGCCGATGCGCTGAGGGATGCGAGAGCCAAAATTGCCGAAAAAACCATCGCCCAAAGAGCGGAACCAGGCCGCGATTGCGGACGAACGAGCATGAGAACACCTACGATGTGATTACCGCCGGGCGATGGCGCCACCGCCGCGATCCTAACCCCGCTTTATGCGGATTTTGCGGAACGCGCCGCGATGATGGGCAGAAAATCATCTGCCAGAAGACTCGCCCCTCCCACGAGAGCGCCATCGACGCCCGCGATTGTCAAGAGTTCGGCCGCATTATTCGGCTTCACCGATCCTCCATAGAGAATGCGCGCCTGGTCCGCAACAGCCTGCCCAAGCAATCCGCCGAGTTCGGCGCGGATGAAATGATGCACTTCGGCGATGTCGGCGGGGGTCGGGGTGAGGCCGGTGCCGATCGCCCAGACGGGTTCATAGGCGATGACGGTGTTCGGCGCGGCGGCGTCCTTGGGAAGCGATCCGCGCAGCTGGCGCGCGATCACCGCCAATGTCAATCCGAGCCGGCGTTCGCCCGCCGTTTCGCCGACGCAGACGATCGCCGTCAGGCCCGCCCGATGCGCCGCCTCGGCCTTCGCCCGCACATCGATATCGCGCTCGCCATGCAGGGCGCGGCGTTCCGAATGGCCGAGAATGACCGTTTTGGCGCCGCTGTCGGCAAGCATCGCTGCCGAGATATCGCCGGTGAACGCTCCGGAATTTTCGGCACGGCAATCCTGGGCGCCGATTTGGATGGGGCTGTCTCGCATCGCTTCCGCCGCCTGCGCGATCAATGTTGCGGGCGGGCAGACGAGAATGTCGGCATTCTCCGCCATTCTGCCCCTGGCGACCGCGTCATGCAGTTTCGTCAATTCGGAGAGCGCGGCTTTGAGCCCGTTCATTTTCCAGTTGCCGGCAATGAGAGGCCGTATGCTCGTCATTCGATTTCCCCGCCTTTGGGCCTTGACTTTATCGCCGCAGCGTCTTTGATCTAGTCGCAACTCTTTAGTCTGGCAAGCGAGCGCGGCGATTTCCCCTCAACGGCGATCATGCCGGACGGCCCGCGATTTCTCGATAGCCTTAGGTCAATTGGAAGCACATTAGCCATGTTGGACGCTCTCAGAAACAGCGCCGGACGCTGGTTCGTCAAAATTCTGCTCGGCATTCTGGTCATCAGCTTTTCCGTGTGGGGCGTCGGCGACATATTTAGCGGCATCGGACGCCAGAAACTCGCCGAAGTGGGCGGCCGCGAGATTTCGCCCGCGCAATTCCAGCGGACCTATGAAAATCAGATCGCCATGGTCAGCAATCAGATCGGGCGCAGGTTGACCAGCGCCGAGGCTCGCAGCTACGGCATTGGCCAGCGGGTGATCGACAATTTGATCGGCACGACGGCCGTCGACATTCATGCCGAAAAGCTGCGTCTGGGCATCACGGAAGAGGCAGTGGCGGACGCCATCAAGAATGAGCAGTCATTTCAAGGGCCGGACGGTAAGTTCGACGCGGTGCGCTTTCAGGAAGTGCTGCGCAACAATGGCTTGAACGAACCGCGCTTCGTCGCCCTGCAGCGCGAGGAAATGGTTCGCGGCCAGGTCATCGGCGCGCTGAGCCGGGGCGCGTTCGTGCCGAAGACACTGCTTGACGCCGCCAATCACTATCGCAATGACGAGCGCGTGCTGAAATATTTCGTGCTTCCCCCGGAAGCGGCAGGAACCATCGAGGCGCCCGACGACACCGCGCTGAGAGCCTATTACGAGGACAACAAGACCAGCTATACCGCGCCGGAATACCGCCAGATCGGCGAGCTGGCGCTGACGCCGGATGCGATCAAGGATAGCATCGCCCTGACCGACGAGGATGTGAAGGCGTCGTTCGAGGCGACGAAACAGAAATATTCGACGCCGGAACGCCGCACGATCCAGCAGCTGCTTTTCAAGGACATGGCCGCGGCCCAGGATGCGCATAAGAAGCTGATCGAAGGGGCGGATTTCGCCAAGCTCGGCCAGGAGATGGGGTTGAAGGAGGGCGACATCGCGCTCGGCACCTTCGCCAAGGACCAGCTCGCCGACAAGAAGATCGCCGCTGCCGCCTTCAGCCTGGAGAAAGACAAGGTCAGCGATCCGATCGACAGCTTTTCCCCGGTGATTCTGAAGGTCACGGACATTGCGCCCGGCTCGGAGAAAACCTTCGAGGAGGTGAAGGGCCAGGTGCGCGATGCGCTGGCCAAGACCCGCGCCAGCGAGGAAATTTCCAAGCTCTACGACAAGATCGAGGATGAGCGCGCGGGCGGCGCCAAGATCGCCGAAGTGGCGCAGAAGCTCAATCTGAAATACGCCACTTTTACCACAGACCGGCGCGGCGCGGGCCAGGACGGCAAGCCGCTCGAGGGCATCGCCACCAATGGCGAAATCCTGAAGCTCGCTTTCGAAAGCGATGTCGGCGTGGAAAACAATCCGGTGACGCTGGGCGACGGCTACGCCTTCATCGAAGTGCTGGAGGTCATCCCCGAGCGGCAGAAGAGCTTTGAGGACGTCCGCGAGGACGTAAAGACGGCGTGGATGACGGATGAAACGCGCAAGCGCGTGCGTCAGAAAGCCGACGAACTGGTCGCCAAGGCAAAAGGCGGCGGCACCATCGAAGCGATCGCGCAGGAAGCCGGTGCCGAGATCGTCACCTCGCCCCCGATCAAGCGGACCGGCACGGTGCAAGGCTTGCCGCGTACCGCGATACCGCTCGCCTTTACCCTGGCAAAGGATGATTTCGGCTCGGTGCAGATGACGGACCGGAAAGCTCAGGCGGTGCTTCAGCTGACCGAGATTAAGCCCGCTCCGCCGCTCGATGAGAAGCAGGCCGAGGAGTTGCGCGAGGAAATCCGCCGCAGCATGGGTGTTGATATTCTGACGCAATATGTGGGCGGCCTGCAAAAAGACTATGGCGTCCAGAAGAACAACAGCGCTATATCGGCGCTGATCGGCGAATAACTCTCAACATGGCGGCGCGGGGCCGGTTTGTCTCCCGCTCCCGCTTGTCGTTCCTCAAGGCGCCTTCCCATGCGGCTCTATCCCGAATTCGACGCGTTCGCCGAAACCTATAAGAACGGCGAACCGCAAGCGGTCTGGACACGCCTTGTCGCCGATCTGGAAACGCCGGTTTCGGCCATGCTGAAACTGGGCGCCGACAAGCCGATGAGTTTCCTGCTGGAGTCCGTGGAGGGCGGCGCGGTGCGCGGCCGCTATTCGGTGCTCGGCTTCGATCCCGACATTATCTGGCGCGCTCGGGGCGACGCCGCCGAAATCAACCGCGCGCCGGGCAAGTCGCTCAGCAAATTCACCCCATGCGAGGGCGGCACGCTCGACGCGCTGCGCGATCTGCTCGCCGAATCCCGCATGGAGCTGCCCGCCAGCCTGCCGCCCATGGCGCTCGGCGTGTTCGGCTATATGGGCTACGACACGGTGCGGCTGATCGAAAAGCTGCCCGAACCCAATCCCGACCCGATCGGCATTCCCGACGCGGTGCTCATCCGCCCGACGGTGATGGCGATCTTCGACAATGTGAAGGACGAGATCTTCATCGTCACGCCGGTGCGGCCGCAGAAGCGGGTGACGGCGAAGTCAGCCTATGCGCGCGCGGTGGACCGCCTCGCCGCCATCGTCGATGCGCTCGACGGCCCCTTGAGGCACGCGGCCGCCCCGAACGGCGCCAGCCTCGATTTTCCGAAAGCGTCCTCCAACACCAAGCCCAGGGATTATGAGGCGATGGTGAAGAAGGCGAAGGAATATATCGCGGCGGGCGACGTGTTCCAGGTGGTGCTCAGCCAGCGCTTTTCGGCGCCCTTCGATCTGCCGCCATTCACGCTGTACCGGGCGCTGCGGCGCGTAAATCCCTCGCCGTTCCTCTATTTCCTCAATTTCGGCGACTATGCCATTGCCGGGTCGAGCCCGGAGATCCTGGTGCGGGTGCGAGCCGGCCAGGTCACCATCCGGCCGATTGCGGGCACACGGCGCCGGGGCGAGACGCCCCAGGAAGACAAATGGCTGTCGGAGGATCTGCTGTCCGACGAGAAGGAGCGGGCCGAGCATCTCATGCTGCTCGATCTCGGGCGCAACGATGTGGGCCGCGTGGCGAAGATCGGCTCCGTCCGGGTGACCGACAGCTTCTTCCTGGAATATTACAGCCAGGTCATGCACATCGTCTCGAATGTCGTCGGCGAATTGTCGGACGAATATGACGCGGTCGACGCGCTGATGGCCGGTTTCCCGGCGGGCACGGTGTCGGGCGCGCCCAAGGTCCGCGCGATGGAGATCATCGACGAGCTGGAGAAGGAAAAGCGCGGCCTTTACGCGGGCTGCGTCGGCTATTTCTCCGCCACGACGGGCGAAATGGACAGCTGCATCGTGCTGCGCACCTCGCTGATCAAGGACGGCATGATGTATGTGCAGGCCGGCGCCGGCATCGTCGCGGATTCGATCCCGGCGAGCGAACAGCGCGAATGCGAGGTCAAGGCGATGGCGCTGTTCCGCGCGGCGGAAGAGGCGGTGCGGTTCGCCAGCGAGGCGCGGCGGGGGCAATAGCAGGCCTGTGCCGGAAGCGGCGATTTGGGATTATGGCCCGCAACCTATAAAAACCATGCCGCCATGAGATGGGCATTGGGGATGTAGCCATGGACTTGCCTAGCTTCATTATCGCATTGGGGCAGTTGTTTAATCAATTCGTCGCCATTGTCGCCTGGCCGATCGTCGTGGCCATTCTGATCTATGCCATCCGTGATCCGCTTCGCGATATTGTTGCGCGGCTGATACACGGACCGGCGCGGGTCAAAGCGGCCCCACCCACGATCCCGCCAAGTGCCGCCGAGATCGACAGACCGGTCGGCGAGGGGCGGTAGGTCCTTCGCTTTGCCCGTTAATGATCGAAGCCGAACGTTAAGGCCACGAACTGGCCTAAGCAGACATTCTTGGTTACCCAACGAATGTCTGCTTAAAGTCGTTTGTTTTCGCGGGAGTTTTTTCCCAAAACCGGGAAAGCCACTTTTGGGAACTCTGCTTAGCCGGGCGCGTTGCTGCTATGTATGGGCGAAGAGTTTCTTCCTGCGCGAAAAGCCGTCCCATGCTCACTCTGACCCTCTTCCGCCACGCCAAGTCGAGCTGGGCCGATCCCAGCCTCAGGATTTCGACCGGCCGCTTGGCGCGGCGCGGCGAGGAGGCGGCGCCTCTATGGGCGCATTCCTCGCCGGAGCGCGGCCTGATCCCCGACCTCGTCCTGTGCTCGGCCTCGCGGCGGACGCGGCAGACGCTCAGCCTCGCCTTCGGGCACCTGAAAACCCAGCCGGAGACGCAATTTCTCGAGGAGATCTATCACGCCACCGTGCCCGCGCTGCTGGCCGATCATTCGCGGCGCGCCTCGCCACGCATCACCTCATGCTCGATCGGCCATAATCCGGGCCTCCAGGCGCTGGCGCTCGAACTGATCGGCGGCGGCGATCCGGCGGGCCGGCGCGGCATCGCGCATAAATTTCCCTCCGCCGCCGTCGCCGTCATGACCTTCGACGCGGCGAATTGGGCGGCAATAGGCTCAGGGGGCGCGGTATCTCACGATTTTCACCACGCCCAAACAGCTTGGCGGCGAGGGCGAAGACGACAGCAACTGATTTGGCGCTTTCCACTGGACGCCCGCGTCTAATTTTGCTGATGTCACCGGCACGGGCGGAGGCGCGTATGATCACCCTCATCGATAATTACGACAGTTTTACCTACAATCTCGTCCATTATCTCGGCGATCTCGGCGTTGCGTGCCGTGTTTACCGCAACGATAAGATCTCCGTGGAAGAGCTGCTCGCCGAAGAGCCGAGCGCCATCGTGCTGTCGCCCGGCCCCTGCACGCCGAACGAGGCCGGCATCTGCCTGGAGCTGATCGAGAAGAATGACGGCCGCGTGCCGCTGCTCGGCGTGTGCCTCGGCCTGCAATCCATCGGCCAGGCCTATGGCGGCAAGGTGATCCGCGCGCCCAAGCTGATGCATGGCAAGGTGTCCACCATCTATCATTCCGGCGAAGGCATCTTCCAGGGGCTGCCGCCGAATTTTCGGCCACGCGCTATCACTCGCTGATCGTCGAGGAAAAGACGATGCCCTCCTGCCTGCGGATCACCGCGAGCACGGCCGACGGCCTCGTCATGGCGGTGCAGCATCAGAGCCAGCCGGTGTTCGGCGTGCAGTTCCACCCCGAAAGCATCGCCTCGGCCTATGGCCACGCATTGCTGGCCAATTTCCTGCGCATGGCGCGCATCAACTGGCAGCCGATCAAGCAGAATCTCGACATTCCGCGCAGCGTCCCGTCCGGCACGTCGCCCGAGGCGATGCGATGAGCGAAGCCGCGACGGCCGCCGAGAAATTCCGTCCGCATTTCGAGACGGTTGCCGGAGGCGCCAGCTTGAGCGAGGACGAAGCGGCGAGCGCCTTCGACGCCATCATGGAAGGCGGCGTGCCGGAAATGCTGCTCGCGGCGTTCCTGGTGGCGCTCAGGGCGCGCGGCGAGACGGTCGACGAGATTGCCGGCGCGGTGCGCGCGATGCGCGGCAAGATGCGCAAGATCAAGGCGCCCGCCGGCGCGATCGACGTCGTCGGCACGGGCGGCGACGCCAAGGGCACCTACAACATCTCCACGGCGGCGGCCTTCGTGCTCGCGGGCGCTGGCGTGCCGGTGGCCAAGCATGGCAATCGCGCCGTGTCGTCCAAATCCGGCGCTGCCGACGTGCTCGAAGGCCTGGGACTCAATCTCGCCATGACGCCCGATCAGGCCGAAATCTGCCTCGCCGAGGCGGGCATCGCCTTCCTGTTCGCGCCGACCTACCATCCGGCGATGCGCCACGCCGCGCCCGTGCGCCAGGGGTTGAAGCTGCGCACCATTTTCAATCTGCTCGGCCCGCTCTCCAACCCGGCGGGCGTCAAGCGGCAGATGATCGGCGTGTTTTCGCCCATCTGGCTTGAGCCGATCGCCGAGGCGATGCGCCGGCTGGGCGCCGAGCATGTCTGGGTGGTGCATGGCCATGACGGGCTCGACGAGCTGTCGACGACCGGTCCGTCCCATGTGGTGGAGCTGAAGCATGGCGAAATCCGCCGCTTCGACCTCTCGCCGGGCGATGCCGGGTTGCCGGTCACCGATCTGGACGGGCCTTCTCTGCGGCGCGCCGGCCGATAGCGCCGCTTCGATCATCGGCGCTGCTCGACGGCGCGCGCGGGCCGTTTCGCGATATCGTGCTGTTGAATTCGGCGGCGGCGCTGATCGTGGCCGGCAGGGCGCAATCGCTCGCCGAAGGCGTCGAACTGGCCGCCGCTTCTATCGATAGAGGCAAGGCCGCGCAGGCCCTTGCCAGGCTGATCGCGGTGGGTAAGGCTTAGAGCGATGACGATACTCGACAAGATCTCCGCTTATAAGCGCCAGGAAATCGCCGCAGCCAAGGCGGACATGCCGCTCGCCGACATGGAAGACGCCGCACGGAACGCGCCCGGAGTCCGGCCATTCGGCGAGACGGTGGCCGCCTGCGCCGAAGAGGGCCGCTACGCGCTCATCGCCGAGATCAAGAAGGCGAGCCCGTCGCGCGGCCTGATTCGCGAGGATTTCGACCCCGCCAGCCTGGCTCTGGCCTATGCCTCGGGCGGCGCGGCGTGCCTGTCCGTGCTCACCGACGGCCCCTCCTTCCAGGGCGATCCGCAGCATCTGCTGGACGCTCGGCAAGTCTGCGCCTTGCCGGTGCTGCGCAAGGATTTCATGCTCGACCCCTATCAGATCCCGCAATCGCGGGCGATGGGCGCCGATTGCATCCTGATCATCATGGCGGCGGTCGACGATTTCCTGGCGATGGAGCTGGCCGGGGCGGCGAATGATTGGGGCATGGATGTGCTCGCCGAAGTGCATAATGAGGAGGAGCTGGACCGCGCCCTCAGCCTCCCCACATCGCTGATCGGCATCAACAACCGCAATCTGAAGACCTTCGAGACCTCGATCGACGTGACCGAACGGCTGATGCCGCTGGTGCCGCGCGGACGGCTCGCGGTCAGCGAAAGCGGCATCTTCACCCATGCCGACATCGTCAGGCTGGCGGCGGCGGGTGCGCATGCGTTCCTGGTCGGCGAAAGCCTGATGCGCCAGGCCGATGTGGCGGGCGCGACGCGCCAATTGCTCGGCGGCGCGGGATTGGCGGCGCCGGCCCAGAATTATCGCGAGGCCAGTGCGTGACCAGCCCGCTCTCCCATCTCAATGAGCGGGGCGAGGCGCATATGGTGGATGTCTCGGACAAAGCCGTCACGTCCCGCACGGCGATCGCCGAGGGCATCATCACCATGCGTGCCGGAAACGCTGGCGCTGATCCGCGAGGGCAGCGCCGCCAAGGGCGACGTGCTGGCGACGGCGCGCATCGCCGGGATCATGGCGGCCAAGCGCACGTCCGAGCTGATCCCGCTCTGCCATCCGCTCGCGATCACGAAAGTGAGCGTCGATTTCGAGGAGATCGCCGCGCCGCCAGGCGTGCGGGTGGAGGCGCTGGTGAAGGTCAGCGGCCAGACCGGCGTCGAAATGGAGGCGCTGACGGCCGTATCGGTCGCATGCCTCACGATCTACGACATGCTGAAGGCGGCGGACAAGGCCATGCGCATCGAAGGCATCCGCGTGATCGAGAAAACAGGCGGACGCTCCGGCACATTCCGCGCCGAGGGCCGCTAGCCATGCTCTCCGTCGACGAAGCCATTGCCCTCGTCATCGCCGATGCCACCGTGCTGCCGGGTGAAATGGTGCCGCTCGCCTACGCGCATGAGCGCGTGCTTACCGTCGATGTCGCGGCCAAGCTGACCCAGCCTCCCTTCCGGTCCTCGGTGATGGATGGCTATGCGGTGCGCCAGTCCGATGTCGCCGCCCTGCCCGCCACCCTCAGATTGATCGGCGCTTCGGCCGCCGGCCACGCTTTTGACGGCCAGGTCGGGCTGGGCGAAACCGTCCGCATCTTCACCGGAGCGCCGGTTCCGGCCGGGGCCGACTATGTCGTCATCCAGGAGAATGTCGAGGCGGCGGGCGATGAGGTGCGCATCCGCGAGCTCAACGCCGAGAACTTCATCCGGGCGCGCGGCGCCGATTTCAATGCAGGCGACATCCTGCTCCGCGCCGGCAAGCGGCTCACGGCGCGCGATCTGTTGCTGGCCGCGCAGATGAACCACCCTTCCCTTCCGGTGTGCCGCCGTCCCACGGTCGCCGTGCTGGCCTCCGGGGACGAACTGGTGCCGCCCGGCAGCAAACCGGCGGCAAGCCAGATCATCTCGTCTATTCCCTCGGCCCTCGCGGCGATGCTGCGCTCCGCCGGGGCCGACCCCATCTTGCTCGGCATCGCCCGCGATACGCCGGAAAGCCTTGCCGAGCACATCGCCGCGGCGGAGGGCGCCGACATTCTGGTGACGATCGGCGGGGCTTCGGTCGGCGACTATGATCTCGTCCAAAAGGCCCTGGAAGATGCCGGCTTCGTCATCGAGTTCCACAAGGTGGCGATGCGCCCCGGCAAGCCCTTCATGTCCGGCAGGCGCGGCGGCCAGCGCGTGCTCGGCCTGCCGGGCAACCCGGTTTCGGCGATGCTCTGCGCCATCATCTTCCTCCTGCCGCTCGTCGCGGCGCTGCTGGGCGAAGACCGGCCTCCCATGTCCCCGATGCGGATCGCCCTCGCCTCTCCCCTGCCCGCCAACGGTCCGCGCCAGCATTATATGCGCGCGAAGATCGTCGATACGGGCGGCGCGCGCGCCGTGGAGCCGCTGCCGTCGCAGGACAGTTCGCTCACCGCCGCGCTCGCCGCAGCCGATTGCCTGATCGTGCGGCTCCCGCATGCGCCGTCCGCCGAGGCCGGCGAGGCGGTCGCGGTGCTGCCCCTTAATGCCTAGAAAATCAGTTCCGCTGTAAAAGATGGTATCCGAAGCCGAATTGCTTGCGGAACACAACTAGAACATGTATAGATGTTCCTGGTTTGTACAATGATAAGCTCATGGCCGCTGCCAGCGGACCAAGTTCATTTTGAGGAAAACATGCTCACCTCCACGCAGAAGGAACTTCTTCTCTTCATCAATGAACGACTCAAGGAATCCGGCGTGCCGCCATCCTATGACGAAATGAAGGAAGCGCTCGATCTGCGGTCGAAATCGGGCATTCACAGACTGATTACCGCTCTTGAGGAGCGCGGCTTCATCCGCCGTCTGCCGCACCGGGCGCGGGCCTTGGAAATCATCAAAATGCCCGAAGGCATTCAGACGGGCTTCCGCAACAGGAGCAATTCGGGCTTTTCCCCCTCTGTCATCGAAGGCAGCCGCAAGAAGGGCTTCAGCGAAGATGCCGGGGATAGCGGCTATGGGATGGGCGTACCGGTGATGGGGCGCATCGCGGCGGGCGTGCCGCGCTCGGCGATCGAAAATCACAGCCATTCGATCAACGTACCCGAAGATATTCTCTCTCCGGGCGAGCATTTCGCCCTTGAGGTAAAGGGCGATTCGATGATCGAGGCCGGCATTCTCGATGGCGACACGGTCGTCATCAAGAAGACCGACACCGCCACCAATGGCGACATCGTCGTTGCCCTGGTCGATGATGAGGAAGCGACATTGAAACGCTTCCGCCGCAAAGGACAGTCGATCGCTCTGGAGGCCGCCAATCCGGCCTATGAAACGCGGATCTTCGGGCCGGACCGCATTCGCATTCAAGGCAAGCTGGTGGGCCTCATCCGCCGCTATTGACCGGCAGGGCTCTCTTCGCTTTCGCGCTCCGCTCTTTTCCTCCTCGCCCTTCGATGGCGGCTCCTTGTCAGGCGCGACGGCGGGGATGGTTTCGCGGCGCGCGACATAGACCGACCAGGGCCGCCTGCCGCGTTCCCCGGCCACCGTGCGCATTTCCATGCCCTGCTCCGAAATACGCAGCGTGTGCGCGCCTTTTTCCCGCAAATCGCTCAAATCGATGACGATCTCGGGCTGCGTGCAGCGTTCCGGCGGCGTGAAATTGACGATCAGGATCGCCGCCCTCCGGCAATCATCCGCATAGGCCGATGGATGCGTCACGTGGCTCACCAATTTGCCTTTGACCAGCGCAATGCAGCTTTGCCCGTCGCATTGAAAACTCTTGGAGCCGCGCGCCGCCTTTACCGGCCTGAGGTCGCCGTCGGCCTCCATCCAGCGCTCAAGGCTGAAGGTCGCCTTGCGGCCCTCGGCGGTCGCGATAAGCCCTTTCGCATCGCGGATGGCGACGAGATTGCCCTCGCGCTCCACCCAGATGTCGGGGGCCACGCGGAACGGCGCCACCGCCAGCCCCAGCCCGATCGCCGCCAGCCCGAAATAGCGCCAGCGGCCCCGCCAGATGATCAGCCAGCAGCCGCCGATAATGATGAGCGCGAACGCCACCCCCGAAAAGGCTGGAACCGCAATCACCGCCCCGGGCAAAGCGGCGACCGCTGCCGCGATGGCCAGCATCGCCTCGATTCCCTGCTTCATGATCAGCAGCGGCACGGCTTCCAGGCCGAACGGCATCGCCACGAGGGCCAGCATCACCATCGGCATGACGATGAAGGACACCGCCGGCATCGCCGCCAGATTGCCGAGCACGGAATAAACGGCAATGCGGTGGAAATGATAGGCGGAGAAGGGATCGACCGCCGCGCCGGCCAGCAGCGTCGTCACCACGTCCGCGAACAGGAATGTCACCGGCAGCGCGATGAAGGCGGGCCAGGAACTCAGCCGCCGCACCGGCGCGCGCGACTCGAAATAGGCGATCAGCGCCGCCGTCGCCGCGAAGGACATCTGGAAGCCGGCGTCGGTGAGGCTCTGCGGCATCACGATGAGGATGAGCAGCGCGGCAATGGCGAGGTTGCGCTGGCTCAGCGCGGGCCGGTTCAGGATGATGGCCGCGAACACGATGGCCACCATGATATAGGACCGCACGGCCGCCACGGCCGAGCCCGATATTGCGAGATAGGCGGTGGCGACGGCCAGCGCGCCGATCCCGGCCCAGATCTTCAGCGGAAACCGTCAGCGCCAGCGACGGAAACAGCGCCAGCACGGCGCGGATCAGCCAGAACATCGTGCCGGCGGTCAGCGCCATGTGGAAACCGGAAATCGAGATGACGTGATAAAGACCGGAATCACGCAGCGCCTTGGTCGCTTTCTCCGAGATCTGGCCCTGGTCGCCCATGATCATCGCCTTGGCGATGGCGCCTGCGTCGCCGTCCAGCACCGCGCCGATACGCGCGGCGATGCCTTGCCGGAATTTCGCAAGGCCGGCATGCAGCCGCAGATCGAAGGGGACGGGCGGCGGGTTCGGCATCGGCTCGATCTTGCCCGTCACATAACCGCTGCCGCCAAGCCCCATGAACCAGTAATAGCGCCCGAAATCGAAAGCGCCCGGCGCAGGCCGGTTCCGGCGGCGGCATCAAGGTGGCGCGGGTGCGTATCGCGTCGCCCGGCAAAGGCGCCGCGCCCTTCGCCCGCTGGCTGACGCGCACCCGCCTCGGCGTGAGCTCCCGCGCAACCCCTGCGATGTTGATGACCCGGATCGTCAGCCTGACGCGCTTTTCCTGCGGCTCAACGCGCTCCACCCAGCCCTCCAATTGGGTGAAACGGTGCTCGCGGGCGAGCGACGGCGCTTCCACGAGCAGCGCGTGCAGACTTTGGCGGTGAGGAACCCCAGGGCGACGACCAGAATCGTGCTGCCGAGGATGAGCCGGAAGGCGGTGGCGCGGAAAAACATGCGCAGCGCCAGGGCCAGCAATGTGGCGCCGACGGCAAGCAATATGGGCGGCTCAACGGGAGCACCGAGATAAAGCGCGATGCCGCAGCCGAAAAACACCGGCAGCCACAGGAACCACCGGCCACGCTCGGCGTCGAGCGCCTGCTCCGCCCTCGCCAGGAAGCCACCCCGCACGAGGCCTGCGCCCGCGCGGGTACGCAGCGCCGGGAAGGCCGGCTGCGTGTGCCCCGTGCCGCCAAAGGCCGCCTCGCTGCAGTGACATCTTCGGCCCACCGCCTTACGCGCACGGCTTCGCTGTGGTAAACGGAAGCCGATCTCGTTCTTACCTCTCGATTTATGGAACTCATTTGCATGTCCGGTAAAGTCGTCACGCGCTTTGCACCGTCCCCGACCGGGTTTCTACATATAGGCAGTGCCCGCACCGCGCTGTTCAACTGGCTGTATGCCAAGGCGACGGGCGGCGTATTCCTGCTTCGCGTCGAAGACACGGACCGCGAACGTTCGACGGAAGTGGCGGTCGAAGCCATATTCGACGGTCTGCGCTGGCTTGAGCTTGATTGGGACGGCGAGCCGCTGTTCCAATTCGCCCGCGCCGCACGCCATGCCGAGATCGCTCATATGCTGCTCGCCGAGGGCAATGCCTATCGCTGCTACGCGACGCCCGAGGAGCTGGAGCAGATGCGCGAGCGCGCCAAGCGCGGAAGGCCGTTCGACCGCCTATGACGGCATCTGGCGCGACCGCGACCCGGCCGAGGCCCCGGAAGGCGCGCCCTTTGCCGTGCGCTTCAAGGCGCCGAAGACCGGCGAGACGGTGGTCGAGGACAAGGTGCAGGGCCGTGTCACTTTCGCCAACAAGGATCTCGACGATCTGATCATCCTGCGCTCCAACGGCACGCCGACCTATAATCTGTCGGTGGTGGTCGACGATCACGACATGGGCGTGACCCATATCATCCGCGGCGACGATCATTTGACCAATGCCGCGCGCCAGTCGCAGATCTATGCCGCGCTTGGATGGGACATCCCGGTCTTCGCGCATCTGCCGCTGATTCACGGGCCGGACGGCGCGAAAATGTCGAAGCGTCATGGCGCGCTCGGCGTCGATGCCTATCGCGCCATGGGCTATCTGCCCGCCGCGATGCGCAATTATCTCGCGCGTCTCGGCTGGAGCCATGGCGATGACGAAATTTTCACCACGGCGCAGATGATCGAATGGTTCGATTTGGATGGGCTGGGCAAGTCCCCTGCCCGCTTCGATTTCGCCAAGCTGGAAAATCTGAACGGCCACTACATCAGGGCGGCCAGCGACGAAGAGCTGATTGCTGTGCTGCGGAATTTACTGCCGCATCTGCCGCAGGAAAAGAACCTCGCCGCAGGCCTGGACGAGCAGCAATGGCGCCGGCTCGCCCTTGCCATGCCGAGCCTCAAGGAGCGCGCCAAGACCCTCGTCGATCTGCTCGACAGGGCGCATTTCCTGTTCGCGAGCCGGCCCATTCCGATCGACGAGAAGGCGGCGAAAATCCTCACGCCTGAGGTCCGCGCGCGGCTCGCATCCCTTATGGAGCGGCTGTCAGGTCTGGAGAGTTGGACCGCGGCCGCTATCGAAGCGGAAGCACGTGAATTTGCTCAGGATTTAGGCATTGGCCTTGGCGATATTGCCCAGCCATTGCGAGCTGCTTTGACTGGGCGCAGTGCGTCACCCGGCATATTCGACGTGCTCTTCGTTCTGGGCCGCGAGGAGTCGCTGGGGCGGCTGGCAGATCAAGCGGCGCCTCGATAACGACTCGCTTACCGGCCGGCTTGAAACGCCGGCCGGTTTTATTGACATTGTGCAACGCTCTAGGAACTCGCAAAGAATCGCATGGCTGCGGCGATGATGGCCTCGGGAGCATCCTCCTGCATGAGGTGCCCCGATCCGGCAATTTCCGAGCAGTCGCAGTTCGGGATCATCGAGGCGAGTTCGCGGCCACGCTCGACCGGAATCCACTGATCTTCGGCGCCCCACAGCAGCTTCACCGGACATCTGATGGTGCCGTACCGGTCTTGGACTTCGTCAGTGTACTTCACGTCCATCTGTGCGATCTGCCGGTAGAAGGCCGGCTGCCCGACAGGTCCCAGCCACGGCGCGAGATAGGGCTCAAGCTCGGCCTCGCTGATGGGGCGGTGCACCGCCCCGCGAATATACGCCTGCAGGATCGCCCGGTGCAGATACTCAGGCACGCCGGCAAAGGCGATTTCGTGGTTGCGGACGTGCTGGACGAAGGGCGATCCCCACGGCCGGATGGCCACCGGGTCGAACAGCAGGAGCTTTTCGTAGTCGCATCCGTCCAGCAGGTGCGCCCGCAAGGCTGTCGCTCCACCAAAATCGTGCGCTATCACCTTCGGCCGATCGAGACGCCAGTGGCGCAGAAGTGTGGCCAGGACGGTGTTCTGCACGCCAAGAGATACATCCTGCCCTTCCGCCTTCTCCGACTGCCCATAGCCCAGCAGATCAAAGACATGGACTTCGTAATCGCGCGCCAGTTCCCGGGCTATCGACCTCCAGACATAGGAAGAAAATGGCGTGCCGTGTATCAGCACGACCGGGTCGCCTGTGCCGAACCTGTCGAACGCGACGGACTGCCCATTGAAGTCGAAGCGCTTCGTCAGACGCCATGGCGTCATCACCGCCACAACCCCGTCAATACCGCCAACCCGAATTGTAGCCGAATAAGACCCTAATGATGAGAGCAAGGAGTCAGGACGTTCAGAACCACGAACCCCTCCGCCCTGCCCCAATCCTTGGGTGCAAACCTGCTTAGGAGCGGAGGCTGGTCTATCGGTCACCGCGATCCGGATGAGCAGATGGGGACGCCCCAGATGACGCCGAGCGCGAGCAGCAGAATCCAACCCTTCCTACTCATCCCCCGCCTCCTTGCTGGTCAGGATCGTCAACCACCGTCCGTCAGCTTCCTCGCCCGACGTCGACCAGCGTTCGCGGAAGCTAAGATCGCCGAGGATCACATCCAAGTCTGGCTTCTCCCATTCAGCGACGTAGTAGGTGCCGCTGCTGGTACCGTGCTCGATTAAGTCGCTCCGTCCTTCTCGCAGCGAGAACAGGAAGACGCCGCCCTCGATGATCGCCTGCGATATCTTGGCAAGCACATCCGGCAGGCGCCATCGATCGACGTGCTGGAAGACGTACAGCGCGATCACGCCCGCATATGGTCCGCCCAAGTCGTCGGTAACGACGTCGAGTAGTCCGGCGGAAGCGCCGCGAGCCTTCTGGATTGCGACAAAAGCGGTCGCGGCGTCTGTCCGCCTCAAGTCTACCCCGTGATCTTCCAGCCAGTCCGCGTCCCAGCCGGGACCCGAACCGATCTCCAGCACGCGACCGGCCGGAGGCAGAGCCTCCAGGAAGTTCTGAAGTGCGCGGCGGTCGTCCGAGCCCAGTTTCGGCGTGGTGGCCTGCGCGTAGTCCGACGCGCAGCCTTCGTACGACGCGATGGTGCGGCGATTGTCGGACTCTCTCGCGTCGCCCTCTAAGCCCTGACCTTCCTTTGCCATCGCTAACACGCCCTGCATCTTCCGACATTCGCTACTCTAGTCCACCAGGGGAATACAGATCCGGAGCCCGCCTAAACCAGTGTCGGGATCGAAGGCGTCATTGTGAAACTCCAGCACGGGGCCGTCGTCGACGGTGCGAGCCAAAGCGGGCAACGCCTCATTCCAGATGGCCGAATAAGTGTCGAAGATCGTCGACACGTGATCGTTGTGCGTGAAGACGGCATAGGTCCGGGGCTCGGTCTCGACATAGGAGAGTTCCGGCGACCGGCCCTCGATTGCCTTCACCTCTGCGGCGCAGAGGTATCTGAAGCAGCCCTCGTCGTTGGGAGGCTCGCACATGCCGATCGGCATCTGTTCGACCTTGTTCGGAATGTCGTCATAGTATGACGACATGAAGCGCTGCCATTGCGCGGGGATGTGGATCGTCTCGTTGAACGAGCATGGCGCGGCCAAGCCCACCAGCTTCAGACGGCCAAGCGGTTTCAGCTGGGGCAGCGGGGGGCGTGCGTGTCCGTTGCGCAGACGAAGCGGAAGCGTCGTCGCCAGACCTTCGACATTCCCCTTGCTGCGGACCTGTTCGGGCGTCTGTCCGAACTGGTCGCGGAACGCCCTCGTGAACGCCTCGTGCGATCCGTAGCCGAATTCCAGAGCTACCGAAAAGATATCCGGAGCGCCGCCAGCCAGGCGATGCGCCGATTCAGTAAGGCGTCGCGCCCTGAGATACCTCATTACCGGCCAACCGGTTGCCGTGCCGAAGGCATTGGCAAGGTGCGATCGGGAAACGCGGCAGGCAGCGGCGATATCGTTCAAGCCGAGCGCCTGTTCCGAGTTGCGCTCTATTACCCAAAGCGCCCGATCCGCGATTCTCATTGGAACCTCATCCGCCGTTCGGGTCATGCATACCAGCCAATATGGCGAGCCGCTTGATCGAAAGTCTAGCCGACAGAAAAATTCCTCGATTGGGCGAACCCATTCAATGTCAGAGCCATGACAGCTCAGCCTTGCATGCAACCGCTATGTGCTGTTGAGGTGTTGGCTGGATTGCGCGACCGGAGATGGGGTCATTCACCCGAATTGGCATAAACGCGCTAATTCGGGTAGGACACAAACGGCAAAAAACCTAATAAACTAGTGGGTGATTTTGTGTCCCCACTTTGGACTTAAGTGCTTGAAAACAAAGCGTTTTGGTACTCCCTAGGGGAATTGAACCCCTGTTTCCAGATTGAAAATCTGATGTCCTAACCATTAGACGAAGGGAGCGCAGTCCAAGGCTTGCCCTGATATAAAAAGGATTTGCCACGAACACAAGCCCAATGCGCGCGGGGAAAATATTACCTTCTTTGCCGCGCCGGGTCGGCCAGATCCTCGATCAGCACCTCGATCTTTTCCCGGCCGCCCCAACTGTCGCGCTGCAGCCGTCCCGCGACATGGAACGAACGGCCGTCCGAGGACAGCATGGCGTCGCCGAGCGGCGTTCCCGCGGCACGGAAAGCGATGCCGCCGATGATCGCGCCGCCTCCCGATTTCAGCGAACAGCGCACATGCGCTTCACCCATCAGCTTGGCAAAGCTGATCCGGTGGGCGGGAAACACGAAGCGCGGCGACGGGTTGCCAGCTCCATAGGGGCCGGCTTTTTCCAGCAGGTCGGCGAATTCGGATGTTGCCGCTTCCGGCGTCAGGGCGCCGTCGACGGACAGCGCCGAGACATCCCGGGCCGCCAGCACGCCCGCCTCGAGTTCGGCCCGCATGAAAGCGCCAAATTCTTCGAGCCGGGCACGCTCGATCGTCACGCCGGCGGCCATGGCGTGCCCGCCGCCTTTCTTCGCCAGACCCTTGGCAAGCGACGCCCTGACTGCATAGCCGATATCCGCCCCGGCGATGGAGCGCGCCGAACCGGTGCCTTCGCCGGCAGCCTCATCCCAGGCCATGACGAGCGCCGGCCGCCGGAAGCGGTCCGTGAGGCGGCTGGCGACCAGCCCGACCAGCCCCTTATGCCATGTCGCGGAACCGACGATCAGCAGCGGCAGGTCAGGTTCTGCCGCGATGCGCTCCTCGGCCTGGAGAATGGCTTCCTGGCAGCAGCGCTGCTCCATTTCCTGACGCTCGCGATTGAGCTGCGTCAGCGTCGCCGCGATCGTGGCGGATTCGCTGTCATCCTCGCTGGAGAGCAGCCGCGCGCCAAGGGCCGCGTCGCCGATCCGTCCGCCCGCATTGATGCGCGGGCCGAGAATGTAGCCCAGATGATAGGGCGTCGGCGCGGCGTTCAGGCCGGCCGCGTCGGCAAGCGCGCGCAGCCCGGCATTCTTCCGGCGGTGCATCACTTTGAGGCCTTGCGCGACGAAGGCACGGTTGACGCCGATGAGCGGCACCACGTCGCACACGGTCGCCAGGGCGACGAGGTCGAGCATGCCGAGCAGATCGGGTTCGGCCTGCCCTGCCCCATAGTATCCCCGCCCGCGCAACTGGCGGGTCACGGCGATGAGGAAGAGGAACGTCACGCCCGCCGCGCAAAGATGGCCCTGGCCGGACAGGTCGTCCTGACGGTTCGGATTGACGATTGCGACGGCCGGCGGAAGTTCCTCGCCCATCTGATGGTGGTCGATAACGACGACATCCGTGCCCAGGCGCTTGGCGACGGCAAGCGGCTCATGGCTGGTGCTGCCGCAATCGACGGTGACGATCAGCTGGGCGCCGTTTTTCACCAGCGTCTCGATCGCGGCAGGGTTCGGGCCGTAGCCTTCGAAGATGCGGTCGGGGATGTAAATCACGGCTTCGCGTCCATGCGCCCGCAGGAAACGGCGCACCAGCGCAGCGGAACAGGCGCCGTCGACATCGTAATCACCGAAGATCGCGATCCGCTCGCCCCGTGCGACGGCGTCGGCGAGGCGGATTGCGGCTGGCTCCATGTCCATGAGGCGGGACGGGTCGGGCAGCAGCGCCTTCAGCGTCGGCGCCATCATGTCGGGGACATTTTCGATGGTCGCGCCACGCGCCGCCAGAATCCGGCCAAGCAGCTCGGGCAATTCGTGATGCTGGCAGATCGCGGCGGCAAGACGCGCCTGATCCGGCGTGAGCCGCTCGCGCCACATTTGCCCCTTGATCGACTGCGTCACTCCTAGAAATGCGCTGTCCGGGCTCCGGTCGCCATGGTTCCAAAGCTTCAACGCCGCATCCATCGCTTAGGCCCTCTCACAAGCTCACTCTAGGCTTACGCGATTCGGCCGGGAAGTAGGCAAACCACGCGCTTTTGCGGCGCGGGATGGTGCTGGGCGTTAAACTTGTGAACATCCTGATGGGGAGAAGCGCCGTAGCGTTCAGCCGTAATTTCACAGCCGCGCCATATCTGTTATGGTCCGCCCGCGTGCAAAAGCGCGCATTGCAACCTCAGGGCGTGTAAACGGCGCCGCTCATCAAACTCATCTGGTCCGGAGAGAGTATGGACGACTTCGTGCAAAAATCGGCGGATCATCTGCAATATGAGCATAGAAGCACCGAGGTGGAGCTGACGCTCGTCGATATCGTCATGTTTCTCTGGCGCTATCGGTTTCTCGTCGTCATCTGCATGATCCTTGGGGCCGGCCTTGCGGTGCTCTATGTGATCGCAGCCACGCCGATTTTCACCGCCAAGGCCCAGGTGCTGATCGAAAGCCGGATGCCGGTGACCTTCCGCGAACAGGTCTCCGAAACCATCGCGACGCTCGACACACCGGCTGTGGAAAGCCAGCTTGCCATTCTGCTTTCCGAGAATATTGCCGAGAAAGTGGTGAGAAAGGCCGGGTTTCTTGACATCCGTCCGGAGGAAGAACCCGGATTTTCCCTCAATCCGTTCGCTTGGATGCGGGCGCTGCTCGCGGCCGCCCTCCCGACCGATCCGGCCGTCGTCACCCAGGCTGAAAATGCCCGGCTGCGCGAGGCAACGTCCTATCTCTGGAGCGGCATGGAGGTCGGGCGTCTGGGCCTGTCACATGTGATCGAGATTTCCTACAGCTCCTCCGACCGGGATCTCGCCGCCAAGGTCGCCAATCTGATCGCCGATTCCTATATTGAGGATCAGCTCGAAACGCGCGCGGAAACAGCGCGGCAGGGCAGCATCTGGCTGGAAAAGCGCATCGACACGCTGCGCCAGCAGATGAACGAAGCGGGCTTGCGCGTGAAGGAATTCAAGGCGAAGCGCGATTATCGCTTCCCAACCAGTTCCGGCCAGAGCGAGGCGAGGACCGAGGCGCCCACTATCGGCGAGGAACAGCCCGCAACGTCGCTCGAGGATCTGGAATCCCGCGCGTCGACTTACCGGAAAATCTATGAGAGCTATCTGCAGGCCTATACGGAATCGGTTCAGGCGCAATCCTATCCCGTCACCAACACGCGCATCATCACGCGCGCCACGCGGCCCAACGGCCGAAGCTCACCGAGAGGGATGAAGGTGCTGGTGATCGCCGTGGCGCTGGGTTGCATGTTCGGGGTCGGCATTGCGCTGCTTCTGCACAGTTTCGGACGGTCGCGCCTCGCAAGGGCATAGGGCGCCTGTCGTTGCCGCAGTGCTGTGCTCAGACGCTATTGCGCCGCCGGTTTCCTGTCAGCGGATTGAGCGGAGGCAAGACCGGTCTTGCCGCGATCCGCCTCCGGCTGATGCGAACTCATCGCACCTCGGCGCTTGTACGGCGCCACCTCGACCTTGATCGTATCGCCGGGCATAACACCGGTGTTTTCCTCGGCGGCAAGTTCCGTGGGCTTGCCTTGCATGTTCCGCACGATCTTGTAGACCATCTGCGCACGCTCGCCGGCTTCTTCCTGCATGAGCAGCCCCGGCGCGATCACTTCGGCTTCGTAGACCAGTTTCGCAGCCGTGTTCCGCTTCGTCTGAATTTGCTCCAGCACCTTCTTCGTCTCTTGCAGATCGACGGTTATTTCGCCCTTGCGCTTATTCTCCAGCTCCAGGATCGAGATGTCCGTGCGGCTGATGTCCTGACGGGCCCTGATCAGGCTGCCATCCAGGCGCAGTCCGTCGCCCTCGAGCTGCGCCGAAAGGCGCTCCAGCTCAAGCTGGCGCGTGCCGGTCGTCAATCCTTTGCTGGCCAGCCCGCGGACTTTCTCCAATTCCTCCCGCACGAGTTTCTGCTGGGTGTTGTGGACCTCGCGCTGCCCTTTGAGCGATTTCACCTCTTCCTCAAGGTAATCCCGCAGCTGTTTCAACGCGCTGGCCTGGGTGGCAAAACCCTGCTGCCGGGCCTGAAAGATGAGCGTCTCCTGTTGCACCAGCCGGGTGATGTTCGGCTGGTCCTTCTGCCCGGTCAGAGCCGGCGGAAAGGTAATCTTGTCCTTGCCGCCAAGTTCGGCTTCGAGCCTTGCGCTCCTGGCGACATAGGCGTCGAATTCCGTCAGCAGCACGTCGAGCTCGCCCCGCGTGACGATAGCCTCGCGCTGCAGGCGCATCATCGCGGTGTCGCGACTGCGTGCGATGCCGCCGCCGATGCTGATGGCGCGCAATACGGTCATTCCCGGCTGAAACTGGTAGGGCCCTGGCTTTTCCACTTGGCCAAGCAGGTAGAACGGGCGGTATTCAACCACTTCGACGGTGGCATCGGGAGCCGCTGCCAGGCGCATCCGGTCGCGCAATCGCTCCGATATCAGGCCGGCCAGCTCACTGGTTGTCAGCCCGGCAACAGGCATTTCGCCGATCAAGGGCAGAGCGAGCTGGCCCGCAGAACCGATTACATAATCCGCGTTGAGGGCTTCCCAGGCGTAGATCTGGTCGATCGAAGGGCGCCATTCGAAGACTTTGATGCTGATTTTGTCTTGCGGGCCGAGCCGGTAGCCTGACTCGGCGGAGACTTGGCCGCCGCTGCTTTGCGCTGCTGCTCCGATTGCGCCCGCGCCGGCAACGCCCATCCAGGCGGCCGCTGCTAAAATGAGAGCGAACGCCTGCAAAATTTTACTCATACTGATACAAACCTCTGGCTTTGCGCCTCTTCGCACAAGCTGTTGTGCAGGCGGGAAAATATCCCAGAAGGGCTGCACGCGAAAGTTGCGGTTCGGATTTTGAACAGCTTATCATTCGGCGCGGTCCCAGCTTAGGATGAATTGGGAAATTGCCAAACGATTCTAGCGACTTGCCAGCTTGCCGGGGCTGGTCCGGCCACCGGGCTCGCCCTGCCCGCCGGTGATGCCGCCTACCCAGCCTGGACAGGAACCCAACGGCCCAGCTCATATGCATCACCATGGCGGCGGGGCCGCTGAGCGTCAAGCAGGCGTCGCCAGACTTCGCGGCCAGAACAAGCCCCCAACCGCAACAAAGCGCCGCATAGAGCAACGGCATCGCGAGAAACAGCGGCTCGAACAGCGACAATGCGGCCGCGCCCGCATTCGCCAGCAAAATCGCGACCGGAAGCATTTGCCGCAGGCGCGGCCTGGCGCGGTGTTTCAGCAAACGTATTGGCGCGGCCCCAGCCATAATTCCGGTATTGGCGCGCACAGCGAGGACAGCTCTGCGCGCGGAAAATAGCGGATCGCCAGATCGCCCAGCAGATAGATGCGCTTGCCTGATCGGATGACCCTCTGATCGTATTCGGCATCCTCATTATGCCGGAAGCTCTCATCATATCCTCCGAGCGCCAGATAGGTTTCGCGATCGAATGCGGCATGATGGCCGTGATCGACGTAGCCGGAGCCGCCCGACCGGCGATGCGCCGAGCCGCCATTGCCCAGGCGGCTGTTCGAGGCGGCGGCGATCGCCTTCTGCATGCAGCCCTTGCCCTGGCTGTGCATCGTCACGACGACGGATGCCGCGCCCCTCTCCAGAAGCGCCGCGACGGCGCGTTCCGCGAACCCTTCCGGATAGTCGGCGTGACAGTCGGCGCGCAGCAGATATTTGGCGCGGGGGTCGGCCATGCGCGCGGCGATGTTCATCGCGGCGGACTGAATCCGGCGCGGATTGTGCACAAGCTTGATGTGATGGTTTTCCGCCGCTCAGCGCCGCGACGATCGCCTCGGTGCGATCGGTGCTGCCGCCATCCATCACCAGCAGCTCATAGTCGATAGAGCCGGCACGCGGCAAAACGGACCGGATGGCCGCTTCGATATAATAGTTCCTCGTTCAGCGCCGGCATGATGATGCTGACGAACGGCTTCTGATCGGCGCTCATGGCGATGGCTTCTCATGCTGGCGCGGCAATTCACGGTGTCTCGCTTGTCTTGCGGAGCGCCGCAACCCGCGAATTTGACGCTAAAGCGTCATCAACTTTAAAACGCCGTCGCAAGGCCTGGCGCAAGGCGTCCGCAACTTCGGGAGCTTTAAATCTAGCGGTAGGAACCGAAGTTCGCATCCCTCCAAAGAGGTAGCGCGTTTCCACAGCTCATCCGATCCAAGGCCTAGCGGAATGTTAACGCGAGGTCTTTTATAGACTTGTCAGCGCGGGCTGAACCGATGAGCCGAGGCGCAGTCCGACGCAAAGGGTTGAGGAAGACGCCGCCCCATGCCGCATCTGATGACGAGACAAAGCGAGGTGGCGCCCATTGCCGGAGACCTCGTCAGCCCAGTGCGCGGCGCGTTCCTGCTATCGCGTTTTTCGGCCATGATTCCGATGAGAGCACCGTCATAAAGCGCGCCCGAGCCTTTCAGGCGGAAGGCGCGCGGGTTGTCGGATTCATGTTCCGCAGGATGCGTAACAAGCGTGAGCAGGGCGGCGGAATGGCAGAACATCGCGTTCGGCACGACGGTCGAGCGCAATTACCTCATCCGCGTGCCGAAACTGCTGCTGGCGATCCTGAAAACCATCCGCCATCGCGACCATCCTGAAGCAATGCGACATCATCTATGCGCGAAATCTGGATATGCTGCTCATCGCGGTCGATGCGAAGTGGCTGAGCGGAGCGAAAGCGCCGGTCGTCTACGAGGTGCTGGACATACAGCGCGTCTTTCTCGGCAAAGGGCTGGCAGGCAGGCTGTTCCGCTGGGCCGAGCGCCGGCTGATGGCCGCGACCAGCCTGCTCGTGGTCAGCGCGCCGGACTTCGTCACCCGATATTTCCAGCCGCAATACGGCTTCAGCGGACGCGTGGTTTCTGCTCGAAAACAAGCTGCCGGAAAAGGCGATCGACGCGGACTGTGCTGGCGCGGAGGGAGATGCTCCCACCCGGCCCGCCTTGGGTCATCGGCATGTTCGGCGTGCTTCGATGCACGCGCAGCCTCGACATTCTCTGTCATGTCGCGGAGCAGTTGGGCGA
Source organism: uncultured Alphaproteobacteria bacterium (assembly GCA_963842775.1). GTDB lineage: Bacteria > Pseudomonadota > Alphaproteobacteria > Rhizobiales > Rhodomicrobiaceae > R-RK-3. The sequence continues at coordinate 653,345 of CAWJHQ010000011.1, forward strand.
TCAGGTGCGCATCTATTTGCGCGGCATCCTGTCGGAACCGGACATTCCGGCCGAGCGGATGAAAGCCATTTGCGCGCGCCTGCCGAACGTGATTTTCGACGGAGCTTATGTCAATCCGCGCGATCTTCCGGAAATCTACGGCAAAATCCATCTCATCTGGGCCGCCGATTTCCTCGATCCGGGCGGCAATTCGGAATGGCTGCTCACCAACCGGATCTATGAAGGCGGGCTGATGGGCGCGGTGCTGCTCGCGGCGCGCGGCAACGCCACCGGCCGTATGGTCGAGCGGGAGGGCCTCGGCTTCACGCTGGACGGGCCGCTGGAGGCGGCGGCCTCCGCATTCATCAAGAATCTCGACGGCGACACATTCCTGGCGGCCCGTGAGCGCGTGGGCGGCGCTGACCGGTCAGTCTTTGTCGACGAAACCGATACGAAAGAGCTCATCCGGAAATTTAGCGATCTGAGCGCGGGTCGTCAGGTCTGCGAAGGATGAGCGCTCCGTAGGGAAGCCCTTCCGGCCCGCAATGGCTTGGATTGTATTCACAAAAGACGGGTTGGAGTTTCAGTGACCGAGTTGACGATATTGGCGCCCACGCGCTACCCCTGGCTCTTCAATGGGCCGCGCCATTCGGCGAATGATATCAACAAGCGGAATTTCGTGCCCGTGAACCGGCTTTGGAAGCGCTTCGAAGCCTTTACCCTGTTCAATCCGCTGCCGCCGCGGCGCTTCGATTTCATCCATGCCTTCAACCGGATTCCCGTCGAGCCGATGCCCTACATCATCGGCTTCGAATTCGCATCTGCCTCGCGCTTACGGCATGGAAAAGACCGGCTATTTCCGGCTGTTGAGCAAGTCGCTGGCAAGCAGCCGCTGCAAGCGGATCATCGCGATCTCCGAACATGCGCGCCGCACATTCCGCGCGACCCATCGGGCCAGCGGTTTGCTCGATCGGCTCGAGCCGAAGCTCGGCATGCATTATCCGAATATCGAGATACCGGAGACCGGCGACGAGATGGCGGGCAAGCCGACCGAGCCGCTGGTTCTCACCTTCATCGGCAACCATTTCGGGCGCAAGGGTGGCTGCGTCGCCGTCCGCTTAGCGGAAATTGCGCGTGAAAAGGGTATGCCGCTCGAGGTGAACATTGTCTCGACCCTGGAGGTGGGGCCGGACGTATGGACAGATCCGGTGCGGCCCGGCTTTTTCGACCGCTATTTCGCCCTCCTGAACCTGCCGAACGTGCATCATTTCAGCGGTCTTGCGAACGCCGAAGTGCAGCGGCTGTTACGCCGTTCGCATTTCTCGATCCTGACCACCTTTTCCGATACGTTCGGTTATAGCGCCATCGAATCCATGGCGAATTGGACGCCGGTCATCGGCACCCGCCAGAGCGCGCTGCCCGAATTCATCGAAGACGGCGAAGACGGTTTGCTCCTGGATCTGCCGGTGACGGAATTGGGCGATTGGATCCATTCCGGATCGCCGAACCGGGACGAGCGGGCGTTCGAAAAAATCTACTCCGATGAAATCGAGCGTCTGGCGGAGGAAAGCTTCGCCGCGCTGACACGGCTTCTGAACGAGCCGGCGAAACTTATGGATATGCGCCGCGCCGCTCGGGCGAAAGCGGTGAAATTGTTCTGTTCGCGCACCGCCAACGTCTATTGGGATCAGCTCTATCAACTTGTCGCCGAAGGCAAGGAAGGATGGCCGGATGAATGAGATCGACCGCATTTTCGGGATTGTCGCCATGGCGCTTGTCATGGCTTGCGGCTTCGCGCTGACACCTGCGTCGGCCGAGGATAAATCCGGAGATTCCGCATCGTTTTTCGAAGCGTTCGACACGGTCAGTCCCGAGCGCTGGTTCATATCGAATGGCTGGACCAATGGCGCGCATCAGAATTGCACCTGGTCGGCCAAGAATTTCCGCGTCTCGGGCGGCGCGCTGGAACTCATTCTCAGCAAGAACGGCGAGCGTGACGCGCCTCCGGAGAAAGCGTCACGAAGCGCGCCAATATAGCTGTGCCGAATTGCAGACACATAAAACCTATGGCTATGGCACCTATGAGTTTCGGGCCAGCACGGCCGCCGCGCCCGGCCTCGTCAGCGCCTTCTTCACCTATGTCGGCCCTACGTCCAACGCGCAAACGCCTCATGATGAGATCGATTTCGAGTTTCTCGGCAAGGACAAGCACGCCGTACAGCTCAACTATTTCGGCGCGGGCCAGGGCCAGCATGAGCTGATGGCGCCGCTTGGCTTCGACGCATCCGAAACCATGGCCAACTACGCCTTCGAATGGCTGCCGGACTCGATCCGCTGGTTCATCAACGGCAAGCTTGTGCACGAAGCGAAGAGCGAGCCGGGCAAACCATTCCCGAAAACACCGGGCAAGATCTATCTGAGCCTATGGGGCAGCGACACGCTGGATGACTGGCTCGGGAAATTTGCCTATCCCGGCAAGCCGCTGGTGGCGCGCTTCGAATGGCTCGCCTTCACCAAAACCGGGGAAAACTGCCGCTTTCCGGAATCCGTTCTCTGTCTGGCGCCCAAGCCGGGCGAAGCGATGGGTAATTAGGGCGTGATTTAGCGATAGGTCGGCAGCGAATATTCCCGATAGGAGAGGCCGAGCGCGCCGCTCACATAGCCGGCGCCTCGACAAAGCGTATAGAAGCTGGCGATGAAGCGGTCCGGCTCGCGCCAGCCATGGACGATGAGCGCATACAGGCTGCGGGCGCTGCCCGCGCCCAGCCGCGCAAGGCCGCGCGCGAGATTGCGAACGCGTCCGCCAAGCGAAGGCGCCGCTCCTTGCGCAAGCTGCGCCTCGACGATGCCCGTCCGATACCAGCGGCGAAACAGCCAATTCGCGCGCATCCGGTGCGTCGGCACGAATTCGTGCACATGCGCGCTCCTCGGCCCACGCGATGCGCTCGCCGCGCCCACGCAGCGCCTTGAAAAACATGGTGTCCTCGCCGCCCGTTTCGTTGAAGCGAAGATCGAAGGAGAGATTTCCTGCCCGGATCGCCGCCATCGAAATCGCTGCGTTGCAAGTATGGCCGTCCTCGGCAAATCCGCCCGCATCCTTCACCCGGTTGACGAAGCGATGCACCGGCAGCCAGGCGGATGGGGGCCGCTCGAAAACAGGGAAAACCGGGCCGATAGCGGCGGCGGCTCCGCTTTGCGTCAGTCGGCCCAAAAGCGCCTCGATCCATGACGGCGCAGCCGCTTCATCATCGTCCAGAAAGAGGATTTGGGCGGCCTGCTCCTGCTCCGCGCCGGCGAGACAGGCATTGCGGGCATGCACCAGCCCCTTGGCCGGCTGATGCACATAGCGGAAGGCAAAGCGGCCATTCCGCGCATAATCCTCGCAGATCGCCTTTGCCGAGCCCGACCGCGCTATTATCGACAACGATGACGACGATCTGGTCGTCGCTGAGCGTGGTCAGCTGCTGACCGTCCAGCGAGCGCAGCGCGGCTTTCAGCCCCTCGGGCCGATTATAGGTGCAAATGCAGACGGCAATTGGCGCCATGAGCGGTCGATCCCTTCTTCTTCAGCCCGGCAGACGCGACTTGACGCGATTGAGCAGGGCCGCGCCGCCCATGGCGCAGAACGAGCGGCCAGATCGAGGGCTGTGCGGCGGTTCGCATAATCGCCTCGCCGATGTGCCGCTGTTTCGCCAGATCGACCACATTGACGAAGCGATAGGCTCTTTCGAAGCTGTCCACATAGTCGCACGCCGCCGCGGCAGTATCCGCGTCCTGGCCGAAGCGTGCGTTCAGCCCTTCTTCGTCAATCATCCGGCGAAGCTGCTCCAGATGCGAAGCCTTCATCCGCCAGGATTGCGAGCCGCGATGCTTGCGATATTTGTAATAAATCTCGGATGTCACCACGAAACGCCCGCCGGCCTGCAGGCATTTGAGGAGGAAATGAAAATCCTCGCCGAAATCGAGCCCCTCTCGATGGGTGATGCCGTGCGCCTTCAGAAAATCGGCCCGGAACATGCCCTTCACCGCGCCGAGCGTAAATCGGTTACTCCCGAAGGCGCAATTGGCGCGCAAGAAGGACGCGGTGTCCACAGTGAAAGCGTAGGGCTCCGCACCGCGCGGGATCATTGTGCCGCCGCTGCTATCATCCTCGGTGAAGAAGCGTTCGAAATTATCCCCGACGATATCGGCGGAGGACAGGGCCGCAAGGTCAAGCAGGGCGCGGCTGCGCTCGGGAAGCACCAGATCGTCGCCATCGAGAATTGCCAGCCAATGTCCCCGGGCGCGGGCCATCGCTTCGTTGCGCGCGGCGGAGGGGCCGCCATTCGCGGCGCGCCGTACCAGCACGATGCGTGGATCGTCCCGGGCCATCGCCTGAACGATGTCGGGGGTGCCATCGGTGGATGCATCGTCGAGCACCACCACCTCGATCGTCGCGCCGCGCTGATCGAGCGCCGATTGAATTGCCTGCCGCACGAAGGGCGCGGCATTGTAGGTGGCAACGATGAACGAGACATCAGGCCGGGCCGGCAGCGCTTCGGGCACGCTGGTGCTATCCGGCAATGGCCGCTCCTGTCTCGCCAGCGCAGTCATTCGGCCTCCATTGATGGGCGGCAAGTGTCTGCGCCGCCGCGATGCTGCTGAGCTAACGACCTCAGATCTTGCCGTCCGGTATAAAATCGCCGGTGCGAGTCAAAGAGGTGCTTCACGTGCTTAGTCCTTGCATTCGGCGATCGGAGAGCGGCCCTCGCCGATCCTGATGGGGCCGGAGCGGCCGGACATCCACGAATTGCGCATCGGGCAACCCGATCAGGAACCGTAGATTGTGCGGCTCGGCAACAGAACTCGGACTGAGGCGGCGGCGCATTGCGTGGGTCTTTGCGCGAAGCGTCTCCGCAAGAACATGGGGCAATGCGGCGGGCGAGCGCGCCAGACAGGCAAGACCCGAGGCGAGGCCGTTCGCCTGCTTTTTTTCCAGCGCGGCCGCATAAACGAATTTGTTGCGGGTGGCGGCGCGATGCCGAGCGAGCGCGCGGCGCTCGGCAGCCGGCATATGGGAATGGTCCCGCAAGATGCTCTCGTCGAAGACCATCATGCGCCGCAGATCTTCCGCGGAATGGCGCGAACTCAGCGAATCCGGCCGTTCGACCGCGACATAACCGCATGCGCTGACGAGCCGAAACTTCGCACCATGAAGCAGCGCCCTCAGATAGAGGGCGTAATCCTCCCCCAGCCTGATATTCTCATCATAGCGCAGGCCGTGGCGCCGCATGAACGCGCGGCTGACCACAGGTTTGAGAAAGCCGAGTTCGCCGCGCGGCCGGCCTGCGCGCGAGATATTCCCCAGAACGAAACTTTCCAGATCCAGGATGCGCCCCTCGCCGGCGTTGCGGCTGCGCTGAAGCGAAAAGCTGAGCTGGGCCTGCTGCGGCAGAATGATGATGTCGTCCGCGATCAGATCCCATTCACCGGCACAACTCGCCATCAGACATGCCATCCGGCCCGGCAGCATATAGTCGTCGGCATCGAGAACGCAGAAGAACGGCGCGGCGGAAGCGGCGAGCGCCCGGTTGCGCGCACCGGCCGGGCCGAGATTTTGCCGTTCCACCAAAACCTTGAGGCGCCCGCTATTGTCATCCGCCGACCATGCGGCCGACGCGGTCCGATCGGTCGAGGCATCGTCCACGACGATGACTTCGCGCACATGGTCCTGCGCAAGCGCGGAGCCCACAGCTTTAGCGATCGTATCCTGCGCATTGCGCGCGGCGATGACGACGCAAACGGCGACCTCGTCCAAATCATCCCTCATCATTCGGCCGGATGGTGATCGGCGGTGCGCCGTCCCGCCGCGGTCTTCATCATCCGCGCCGAACGCTCGCTCAACCCGGGCAGAAGGGCGGCAAGATACAGCCCCGCTTCATGGAGCGTTACTTCGCCCGACAGGAGCCATTTGAGCAGACGCGGCGCATTGGCGGTCGGGTAAAGTTTGAGGCCATATTTGACGCAACGCACCGCATTCGCCCGATCGCCCTCGCGGTGACGCCCGAGGCCATACCAGAACACTTCCTGGCCGATCGTTTTCTTTACCATGCCGAGCAGCTGACGCGCGTCGGCCATCGCCGCGCCTTCATTGGCAAAAAAACTCTCGAACGCCGCGATACGCTCGACAAAATCTCTGACGGGCACCGCGCGATACGGTTCGCTGGCTTGGGACGTATGCACGCGGCGGATGCCCTGGGGAACGTTGGCTTCCGCCACAGCCCCGAGCGTGGCGAGCCGCAACCACATCTCAAGATCGTCGGTGAAGGGGAGCGAAGCCCTGTAATGCCCGATCGTCTTCTGCGCCGAAGTGCGGCGGAGAACCGTCGGCGCTCCAACGATATTGCGAGGATCGCTGCAGCGCTGCCGGATAAAGGCATCACCCGGTGTCAACCGCCATGCCAGTACTTTTGAAGGGACGCTCGGAAATGCATCATCTTCACCGGCCAAGCCCATGAACAACTCGGTGCTGTAAGCGAAGGCAATGTCGGCATTCTGTTCCATGATCGCGACGCCGCGCTCGATCGACCCAGGCGTCAGAAGATCGTCGGCGTCCAGGAGAAAGAAGTAATCACCCGACGCCCAATCGATGCCGGCGTTGTAGCAAGCATGCGGTCCGATATTTCGGGCAAAAACGCGAACTTCGACCCGGTCATCTTCGGCTGCCAATTGCCGTGCGACGTCATGACTCCCGTCGGTGGAGCCATTATCAATGATAAGAACGCGCAGATCTTTGTAGCTTTGCCCCAGGACGCTTTCGACTGCCGCACGCAGAAAGCGCGCATAATTGTAGCAAGGCACCGCGACATCAACTATCGGCATATTATATCTTTCAATACGTCGTGCGGAAGATGCTCTGCACGTTTTTCTAAGCAATATTTTTGCGTATTAAAGTAATTTACGAAATTTCCATTTCGGACGTCTTAATAATTTTATAGATAAATCAATTACAGAGCTTTCGGTGAACCAGTTGAGCGGCTAATTGCCGTTGCCGGGCTGCGGCGGCCCGGCAGGCGCTTCAGTCCAGCTGAACCAGCACGCAGCAACTCGTCCAGCAGGGGGTGCTTTGTGAGCCATAGACCGCCTGCCCAGCTAATTCCGGCGAGCACCAGGGCAGCCATCAGGGTCGAAAATGGGAGATGCTCGCCCCACCCATGCGTCGCGACAATCAACAGCGGTCCCAACGCGGTGAGCAGCATCACGACGGCGCTCGGGAGCAACGCCGAAAATAGCTCGGCAAGGGAAAAAGTCACGAATTGCCGGATGAAGTAAAGCGCGACGGCGAACTCAAAAGGCGCAGTCAGAAACATCGCCCACGCAACCGCGTTAATTCCGTAAGGAGCGGATAGCGCGGTAAAACCTATCGCCACGGGGACAATGATCAAGTGGAGCAGGAAGAGCTGGCGCGCGCGGCCGGCCGCGAGAAGTGAGGAGTTGGTCAGACTGCCGGCAAAGCCGAAGAGGCGCGCCAGAGCCATGACGAATACGAGCGGGGCCACCGCCAGCCAATTATGACCAAGCAGGATCGCCACCAATGGGTGCGCCAGCAGCGCGAGGACAATAAGGCCGGGCCAGTGCACCCCGGTGATAAAAATCACCGCCCGCAGATAGGCCTGCTTGATATCACCGCCTTCGCGCAAATGCGCTGAAATTGCGGGAAATGCGACATAATCGATGGCGCTCACTGCCTTGATTGGCAGGGTGCTTACGGTCACGGCTCGCTGATAGAGGCCGATCGCTGTGTTGTCGAGCATCCGCCCGATAATGAGGTAAGGGACATAGCTCCAGAGACAAGCCAGCATCCCGACGCCCATCTGGTACTGTCCAAAATTGACCAGCCTGCGCCATTCGACCAGCGAGATTCGGAACACTGAAAATTGCGGCCGGAAATAGAAGCCCAGAACCATGCCGCAACAGGCGGAAACGACATTGGCCAGGGCGAAGCTCAAATAGCTATAGCCGAGGCTCGCGAAGGTGATCGTGAAGGCTGCGTTTGTGATCGTGGTGATGATCGTGATGAGCGCGATCTTGTCGAACGCCATCTCGCGCTGCATGAGCGCGAACAGCGGCGCGACAAAGGGACCGATCAAATATGAGATTGCAACGATCTGAAGATAGAGCTTCAGCCCTGGTACTTCATAGAATCGCGACAGCGGTTCCGCCGCCAGCAAAAGCGCGACAGTCAAAGTCAGCGTCCAGGCCAGCGTTATCGTAAACGCGGTTCTGACCCTCTCGATCGTCAATTGCTTTTCTTGAATGATATAGGCGGCGCCGCCGAAATCGCGGATGACCTCGGCGATCGCGAGCGCAGCCATGCCCAGAACGGAAATGCCGAATTCCGCCGGCCCCATCAGACGCGCGATGATCGGCACCAGAGCGAAACTGATCAGGATGACGACATAACGCTCGGCGGAAGCGAAGAAGAAGGCGCGTCGGATGGAACTCATGATCGTCCTTGCAGGGCTGCGGCGGAGATGAACTGCTCCTTCCGAGCGCGGCCATAAACTACGCGGCTGAGGTTAGCCAACCAAGAGTCCGCCGGTCTCAACGGACCATCCTCGCGGTCGGCACAACTGCTACGATTGCAACAGCAATCACCACTTCTGGTTGTGCCGCAAGCGTCAATTGCCCTCTGTCCACATAGGTCCACATGCCCATAGGCGGGACTCGAAAGTCGGGGATAGTTTGAGAGTCGAGCGAGGCCAGTGCGACGCCAATCTAAGCTGTCTCGTCGAACTTCATTACGGCAGGAACCGTCCTGAATAAGATCTTGAAGTCCAGGGCGACAGACCAGCGCCGCACATAATATCGATCGCACTTGACCCGATGGGCATAGCTGGTGTTGCTGCGGCCGTTCACTTGCCACATCCCCGTCAGACCGGGCTTGGCTTTGGCATAATCCGAATCGTGGTTGCCATAGCGCTTCAACTCGTCCTGAGGCACCGGACGCGGCCCGATGCAGCTCATTTCGCCGCGCAGGACATTGAAAAGCTGCGGCAATTCATCGAGGCTCGACTTGCGCAGGATATGCCCCAGCCACGTCACGCGAGGATCGTTCTTAAGCTTCTGCCTCTCGCGCCAGGCTTGAGCCGCTTCGGGATTCTCAGCCAGATAGGCGGCCAGCCGATCGCCGGCATCGACGACCATCGTGCGGAATTTGAGGCATCCGAAAAGCCTGCGGTTGAAGCCTACGCGCTGCTGCACGAAGAAAACCGGACCGCCCGTGGTGACCAATATGAGCAGCGCGATCAAAATCATGGTCGGCGCCATCAATATCAGCGTGGTTGAGGCGATCGTCACATCGAAGGCAGCGCTTGATCACGCCGCCGACCGGCGTATCGGAGACTGCAGGCGCAGCAATGTGGCGCAACGTCCGAGGCGTGCCATAAGAACGGCTCGGCCATAGGGAAGCACCGTTGCTCAACTCATCCCTGACGACGTCTCGGCCGTGTAGAGACCGCAGCGCACGTGGGAAGGACTTTACCGCACCTTCACTATGTTTCTTTCGTACGACAGATCCTGTCGTAAAATCAGAAAATGTTTCCATTCGTATGCGTCCCGCCGTAGAATATGCCCAATTGGAATCGAATTATTAGTTTATATTTGTTATATACTAAGCACGCTTACTCAAATTCTGTGGCCATTCGTGATTTGACCAACAATATAAGCAACTTCTGTCCTATTTTTTGCTTTTAGTTTTTTCATGATGTTGCGGATATGTACCTTCACGGTGCTTTCCTGGAGCCGAAGTTCGTAGGCGATTGTCTTATTCGCCTTGCCTTGGCGAAGCGCCTCAACCACAGCTTCCTGGCGTGCGGTAAACAGCGCGCTGAGCGCGGTCTTCGCGGGCCGAGCAGCCCGGTCGCGCGCGGCGCTCAAACAGCTGGCGGGGATGAATACTCCGCCCGCACGCACGAAGCGCATCGCCTCGACGACGACATCCAGCGAAAGATTTGTCGGAACGTATCCACTTACACCCTTGTCGAGGGCGTTCACGACGTGGCCGACATCTTCTGCGTCGGAGAGAATGATTGTCGGCACGCGCGTTTTCGCTTGGGAGAGCTTTTGAAGCTTCTGCCCGAGTTGAGCACCGTCTCCGGTCCCGTGGCTGCTGAGCAGCACGACGCACGCAGGCGTTTGCTCGCATATATTCAACCATTCCTCCACTGAGGACAAAGCTATGACATCTTGGCCCGTGGCGGATCGCAGAGCGCGCGCAAGACAGTCGCGAATGAATTGACGCTTCTCGATGAGCACGGCGGCAAGCAACGGCGAGGTGGCCGGCGCGGATCTTGCCGTGAAATTCCCGGCAGCAAACCTGCCTTCGGGTTCCCGGCGCGCATTTCCAGTTTGGCTATAGCTTATACTCATGCCCAACTCATGCCTGAAGGTCCGGTCGCGGGTGCGACAGGTCAATGATGAATAGATTCTTATATTTACCCGTAAGTATAGCCGTCTTTTCGCCGCGCAATGCCATTGCGATGGCATCAACGGAGAAAAACGTAAGGATTAGTTAATAACTTGAGCCGTGTTAGGGTTTTTTTGATCTATAAAAAATTGGTCTAATTTTTAGAAATGACATGAATATATCGCCTTTATTGGGTCAGAAATTGAAAATGCCAATATGATTTGGCTCAATATGACATGTGATTGTACGAAAACGATATGGTGGCATCAAAAATTAACAGAAGATTGCGCAGTATTTGACGGTATTCTTGGGTTTTGTGCCGTTTTTGCAACGTACGGTTGCTTGCTGGTTAAGATGCACACGCGGCTGTCATTAGCGACGCATGCGGCGGTCTCGCCTTCTGAAATGAAACAAGCCTGCTCGATGCCGGCCCTCAAGTAACCAGTTGCCGCAGCCTCCGTCTCAGAGCCGGCGCAAACCGCCCCTCTCAGACGATGGCCATCAGAACAGCACGTGCAAAGTGCGTGCCGCCACAACCAAGCCGCTTTGTTCCATTTTGGCGCGGGATTCGCCATTGAAAATGTCGAGCGACGGGATAGTCTGTTTACAATTGGCCTTGCGGCGGGTCCACAGCCCGGAAAGACGCCATAATAACAGGTGGGGGAAGAGATGCTGTTTGCCGGGAAACATACGGCGACGCTGTTATTGGTGAGCGCCATTGTCGCTTTGAGCGCTGGGCGTGTCCTGGGCGACACGGTTGTTCTGAAACACGCCGGCGGCGGTCTGGAGATGCGGGGCAACCTGATCTCCTTCGACGGCAAGAATTATGTCATCGAATCCGACGTCCTCGGCAGGATCACGCTCCCTTCCAGTAATTTTGTGTGCGAGGGGCAAGGCTGTCCGCGCTCGGTCGCAGCGCTCGATGTGGCGGCGCCCACGGCGGACGTCGTGAACATCAGAGGGTCCAACACAGTCGGTGCCCGGCTGATGCCCTCGCTGCTGCGCCGGTATGCCGCCAGCATTCAGAAGGAAGTGAAGGAACTTGGCGATGACGGCGGCGATCTGCGCCTGGATTTGCAGGACACCTCGGGCAAGAGCGTGACCACGATCGATCTGAGGCGGCGCGGTTCCGACACGGCCTTCCCGGCCCTGGCCTCGCGCGAGGCGCAGATCGGCATGTCCGACCGGCCGATCACCGACCAGGAAATCGGCACGCTGGCCAAGGCGGGCTTCCCCGAAATGAACAGGCCGAAGCACGAACACGTCATCGGCCTCGACGGGATCGTCATTATTACGTCGCTGCGCAACTTCGTCGCGTCGCTCTCAATCGACCATCTCTCGATGATCTTTGCCGGCGAGATTCAGGACTGGTCGGCGCTCGGTCTGCCACCGGGGAAAATTAACATCTACGTTCCCAACGACAAATCCGGGACACTACTGACCTTCAGCAGCCTGGTGTTGAAGCCCTATAAGCGGTCGATTTCATCGGACGCCAAGCGCTTCAAATCCAACATCGACCTGGCGAGGGCCGTCGCGGCGGACCGGGGCGGCATCGGCATTGCAAGCTTTGCCGAATTGGGCATAGCGAAGGGGCTGGCAATCAAGGATACGTGCGGCCTCGTTCACCAGCCATCCGAGTTCTCGGTGAAAACCAATGAATATCCGCTGTCGCGCAATCTGTACCTCTACACGACCGACACCACTGACCCCCTCGTGTCCAACCTGATCCGCTTCGCTGCTTCACCGGAGGCGCAAACCACACTGAACGAAGTCGGCTTCATCGACGACCGCGTCATCGCCCTGCCCTACGACAAGCAGTCCGACCGCATCGCCAATTCGCTGAACGCCGCGCCGGAGGATTTCAACATGGAGATGATGCGGAGCCTGATCGACGATTTTCGCAATGGCGAACGCCTCTCCGCCACACTCCGGTTCGAGCCGACCTCAGCGCAGCTCGATAGCGAGTCGGTTCAAAGCCTGTTGCGGCTGCTGCAATATCTGGAAAACCACAATCTCGGCGGGCAGCAAATTCTGCTTGCCGGCTTCACCGACACATCCGGCCCCTTCGAACAGAACCGTTTGCTCTCTCTCGCACGCGCCACTGCTGTTCGCGACGCCCTGCTGGCCGCTTCGAATGGCTCACTGAAACCTGAGCAGATTGTCGTGAAAGGCTTCAGCGAGCTGGTGCCTGTCGCCTGCAACGACACCGAGCTCGGCCGCGAACGCAACCGCCGCGTCGAGGTCTGGATCACGCGTCCGCCGCAAAACAGGACCAAACTCCTCATAGAAAGGCTTTAGGTCGGTGTTTGCGGGCACCCGGATTTGCGGGTTTGCCACGGCAAGCAAGCGACGGTTGAGTAGAACGAGCCGAGGCCGCTTTTCCCAAGAGGATCACGGCCGGTAGACCACCAAGCGGCAGGTATAAGCACGTGCAAAAGAATAGCATTCAGCTCGGCGCTAATGGCGGGATGATGCGCATCGCCGCCGCGCTTCTCGTAGCTCCGTTGATCCTGGTCATCGGCGCCGCGTCCTTGCATGCGGAACGTGTCATTGCGCCGGTATCATCGGATTGCCGCCTCAATCCCGCAAATCTGCAAGGTGGACCGCTTTTCCTGATCCACTCCTGCATTCCCGACAGGGAGCTGATGCAGCTGGCAAAGCTTGCGATGCACGCATCCGACGGCGCGTTTCGCGACGAAGAGCCAAAACTGTCGAAATTGCGCACGATCCTCGACGTACCGCAGGGGGTCCTGGAATATTTCTTTCTGACTGCCGGCCAGCAGGACATCGCTCCCGAAAAGCTTGCGGACAAGCTGGTGGAAATGTCCGAAGCGCACAAGGTGCTGATCGGAGAGTGGCTCGCTCCGTCGGTCTCGGCGCAGCCTGATCTGGAGGCGATGGTCAAGGAGGCCCGCGAGGCCGCGCAGGCAGGCCGCCATGACGACGCGCAAGCATTGCTGACCAAAGCCAGCGTCACGGCGGAAACGGAAGCGCAAAACGCGCCCGCCATGTCGGCCAAGAATTTCGCCCTTGCCGCCTCGGCCCGCGCGGGATTGGGGCAGATCGCACTCATCCGGTCGGAATACCGAGAGGCTGCAATCTATTTCGAAGCGGCGCTGCGCCTGCTGGCGGAAAGCGACGCCGCGCGCCAATATGCGTACAGCGAAGCCCGCGCGCACGCACTCTACCTGCAAGGCAGGGACAAGAACGACACCGCGGCACTCAAGGAAGCGATCGAGCGCTATCGCGGCGCTGCTCAACGCGGCCCCCCGCAATGGCGCGCCGGCCAGATCCGCATCGCTTCAGTTGAAATCTCGGCAATGCGCTGCTGCGCCTCGGCGCACGGACCGGCGAGACGGAGCCGCTTCAGGAAGCGTTGATCGTGTTTCGCAATGCGCTGGAGGAATTCCAACGCGCGCATCAGCCTCTCGACTGGGCGCGTGCGCAGCAGGAACTCGGCGCGACATTGCTGCGCCTGGGGCTGGCAGAGACCGGCACGACGCGATTGGAAGAGGCGGTGGCGGCTTTCCGGGAGAGCCTCAAGGAACACACACGCACGCGGGCGCCGCTCGAATGGGCAGCGGCGCAGGGTGGCCTCGGTACGGCGCTTTGGAGTCTGGGCGGACGCGTGACGGGTTCCGCCCGCTTCGAGGAAGCGGTTGCCGCTTATCGCGAAGGGCTGAAACAGGTAAGCCGCGACCATACGCCCCTCGATTGGGCAGCGCGGCAGAACAATCTCGGCGCGGCTCTCGTTTCCCTGTGCGAACGCAAGGGTTCGTTGAAAAGTCTACAGGACGCGGTCACGGCGTTCCAGAATTCGCTCGAAGCCTATCAGGACGAGAGCGCGACCTACTATATCGGCGGCGTTAAGGACAATCTCGACCGCGCGGAACGGATGCTCAAGCACTTCCGCCTCACAGGCAAGATGCCGCCAACTCAATAGATTTGGCCTAGAGCCTTTTCCGTTCCGATTGAATCGGAACGGGGCTCTATCTCTTTGTTTGGTCGCATTTTCAAGGGCGCAAACCGGTGTCCACTTTACTGGAAAATGCTCTAGGCGGCCCGGCGATCCGGCGGCGCGTCGCCGAACAGTGCAGCGAATTGCCGTTCTCCTTCCGGCGAGAAGGCGACGATGCGCGTGCCCTCGATCCGCCGCACCCATTTCAGCGCCTGAAAGCGCGCCAGCAACGCCACCCCGAGCGCGCCGGCCAGATGGCTGCGTCTTTCGCTCCAGTCGAGGCAGCTCTTGCACAGGGAGCGGCGGCTTTGCGAGACCTCCGCAAGGTCGATGCCGAGTTCGGCCATGAACCGTTCTCCCTCAGCCGAAAGGCGCAGGGCCTCGCCGTCCCGAATGAGCGTCCCGGACGCGGTCAAATTATCGAACATGCGCACCGCCAACTCGCCGGCAAGATGGTCGTAGCAAACGCGCGCGCGGCGTAGCGCGGGGTCTTTCGGCCCGGTGCGCACCCGCAAATGGCCGGCCCGCGCGGCGAGACCCGCGAGCCCTTCGAGCACCTCCGCAACATCATGCCCGCTCAGCCGGTAATAGCGATGCCGTCCCTGCTTCTCGACGAGGACCAGCCCGCCCTCCTGAAGCTTGCCGAGATGCGAACTGGCCGTCTGCTGCGTGACGCCCGCTTCCCTCGCAAGTTCGCTTGCAGTCAGCGCACGGCCGCTCATCAATGCGGTGAGCATGTTCGCCCGCGCGGGATCGCCCACAAGCGAGGCGACAAGTGCGATGTCCGGTCCAGCTTTCATACATCGATGATAGTCGAAGCATTCCCGTCTTTGCAATGGCTAGGATGATCCGGTCAAAACAGAAGGGGCCATTCATGAGCATCACAGTTTTCATCCGCTACGAAATCGAACCGTTCCAGGCGGCGGAGTTCGAGACCTATTCACGGCGCTGGCTGGACATTATCCCAAGGCTCGGCGGCAAGCTGCTCGGCTATTGGATGCCTTATGAGGGCACGAACCACGTCGCCTATGGTCTCATTTCCTTCGACAGTCTCGCCGCTTATGAAGCCTATCGGGTTAAGGTGAAATCGGATGAGGAGGGCGCGGCGAATTTCCGCTTCGCCCAGCAGGAGCGCTTCATTCGGGTCGAGGAGCGAACTTTCCTCCGCCCGGTCGAACGTTCGGCGAGCTAACGAGGTTTGTCATGATCGCTGTGATTTTCGAGGTCTTGCCCGCACCGGGAAAACGGGACGGCTATCTCGATCTTGCCGCAAAGCTGCGCCCGGTGCTGGAGGAGGTCGACGGCTTCATCTCCGTCGAACGCTTCGAGAGCCTGACGACGCCGGGCAAGATCCTGTCGCTGTCCTTTTTTCGCGATGAGGAGGCGGTCAAAGCCTGGCGGAACCGCGCCGAGCATCGCGCGACGCAAAGCAAAGGGCGAGCGGGGATCTTTCGCCGATTACCGTCTGCGCATCGCCTCCGTGATCCGCGATTACGGCATGACGGAGCGTGCCGAAGCTCCCGCCGACAGTCGCGAGGCGCACGGCTAGCCCGAGGCCTTGCCTCGCACGCGGCCATCGGCCAAAGTCCGCCGATGAGCCCGCGCACTATACCGACCTCGATGAACCCGGAAGCCGTCGCCGAGATCGACGGTCGGCTTGCCGCGATCCGGCGCGACGAACCGGTCGCTATTCCGCTCGCCATCGAAAGCGGCAGCCGCGCCTGGGGTTTTCCCTCGCCCGACAGCGACTATGATTGCCGCTTCATCTTCGTCAGGCCCGTTGAGCATTATCTCTCCCCCTGGCCGCGCCGCGACGTGATCGAGACGCCGCTCGCGGGCGAACTGGACGTCAATGGCTGGGATCTGGGCAAGGCGCTGAAGCTGCTGCTGAAGGGCAACGCCGTCATCGTCGAATGGCTGACGTCGCCGATCACCTATGATTGCGATCCGCAATTCCGCTCCGAATTGCTGGCGCTCGCCCGCCGCACCGCCGATCGCACGCTTATCGCGCGCCACTATCTGCATCTCGGCGAAAGGCAGCGGCGCAGCTATTTCAGCGACGCGCGCACCGTGCCGCAAAAGAAGATTTTCTATGCCTTGCGTCCGGCGGCGGCGCTGCGGTGGCTGCGCTACCATCCTGGGGAAGCCATCGCGCCGATGAATTTTCCGCAATTGCTGGCGGAATGCGAGCCTCCGCTCGAGGTATCCGACATTACATCGCAGCTGATCGCACGCAAGGCGGTCACACGCGAACTCGGATCGGAGCCGCTGCCGGCCGCTATCGCCGCCTTCATCGATGCAGAATTTGAATTGGCGCGCGTCAGCATCCCCGAAGGCCGCCGGGCAAGCGACAGCGCACGCGCGGAAGCGGATGCATTCTTCCTTGCGGCAGTCTATCGGCTCGCGCCCCGCAAAGGCGGTGATCGCTGATCGCTGGGAGCACAAGTCCCGTTGCGCGGCTCGGGCGGTTTGTGCGGAACGGGGGAATCGCCCATGATTTGCTTCAGCGCTCATTCGAACCGGTTATAATGCGGCGCGTGCCATCGTCGCGGATTCGCGCCCGAATGGGTTGGTGTGCCGCAAAACAGCGCCTTGAGGAGCGGTATGGTTTCTGAAACCTTGGGCGGCCACGCCAGGGATACGCTAGCGGCCGTCGGCGGCGCCGGGCGGAACGCTGTGCGCTCGGTCCTCACCTCCACGATCGTCCGCGCCCTCACCGGCGCGCCAACCGCGCATCAGCTCATCATCATTCCGCAGGATCTGCGCACGGCCGATCCGAGCTTCGCCAGTGAACTTTACGACGGTTATTTCGGCCTGGCCGGGACCGTCGCGCTCACCGGATCGGAATCGCCCTACACGATCCAGCCGCCGAGCCTCCTGTGGCAGAAGGAGCTTTACGGACTTGGCTGGCTGAATAATCTGGAGGCCGCGCGCGACGAAATCGCCCGCGAGAAGGCACGCTCACTCGTCGCCGGCTGGATTGCCCATAGCCGTCACGCCCCGCCGATCGCCTGGGACATCGACATCGTCGCGCACCGGGTGATCTCGCTGCTTTCGCATGCGGGCTTTCTGCTGGAAGGCGCCAAGACGCCTTTCTACGAATCCGTCATGAAGGCCCTGACGCACGAGCTGCATTACCTCACGATCAGCTATACCGATCCGGGCGCCACCGCGCCGCGCCTGCGTGCGCTCACCGCCCTCTTGCTCGCCGGTCTGTGCATTGCCGAGCAACAGACCTATGTGAACGCCTATCTGCCGGCCTTCAGCGCGGAGCTCGAACGCCAGATTCTCCCCGATGGCGGCCACATTTCGCGCAATCCGCACACGCTGGTCGATCTGCTGCTGGACTTCCTGCCTTTAAAACAATGTTTCCTTGCCCGGTCGCATGAGACACCGGATGCGTTGAACAGCGCGATCAACCGGATGATGGGCATGATCCGCTTCCTGCGGCTTGGCGACGGCTCGCTCGCACGCTTCAACGGCATGGGCGCCACCCGTTCCGACCTGACCGCCGCCGTGCTCGCCTACGCGGATGACGACGACATGCCGCAGCTCCATGCACCGGACAGCGGCTATTTCCGCCTGCAACGCGGACAAACGGTGGTGATCGCCGATGCCGGACCTCCGCCGCCTTACGCGGCCAGCAGCGAAGCCCATGCCGGATTTTTGGCGTTCGAAATGACCTCCGGCATCGAGCCGATGATCGTCAATTGCGGCGCCTCGCGCGACGAAGGGTCCGATTGGAGCGTCGCCTGCCGGTCAACCGCGGGGCATTCCACGCTGACGATCAACGACGTGTCGTCGTCCAAGCTGATCAAGCGGCGCACGCGCTATCCCGCGCGTCATGTGCATCTGCTGTCGGGCCCACGCTCGGTGCGCGGCGAGGTGAAGGAAGATCAGGCCGATCTGCTGGTGCGCGCCATGCATGACGGCTACAAGGACCGCTTCGGTTTCTTCCACCAGCGCCGGCTGCGCCTTTTCGCCAATGGCAAGGTTGTTGAAGGCGTCGATCAGCTCGCCTGTCCGCCGCAAGGCCGGCCGCTGACCAAGGAAAGCGACAGCTTCGCCATCCGTTTCCATCTGCATCCCCGCGTCTCGCCACGCCTCGATACGGAGGAAAACAGCGTCAGCCTGACGCTGCCGGACGCGCAGCTGTGGAAATTCCGGGCCGCCGGTGCGCGTGTCGACATCGAAGAGAGCATATTCCTCGCCGACCCCATCATCCAGAAACGGTGCCTCCAGATCGTGCTGCGGGGCAAATGCATCTCCGAAGTGCAGGTCGTCTGGTCGCTGCGCAAGGTCGAAACCAATGTTCGGGATTCCGCGCGCAGCGGCTTTCGCGGCAATCGCGAGGTGGATAAGAGCAGCTGACAGGGGCCGGTTGCGCCAAGACAGCCAGCATCACCTCCGAGGCCGCTACGGTTTACGCGCGAGACAATCTGCGTATGACGCGATGGGCCAACAGGAGAAGTTGAGTATCCGCGAGCGAACAGCGCCGATACAGTCAAAGCGGACACTGTGCCTCGATCGATCGAAAAATTACCCGACCCTGCACGGGCCGGATATGACGCATGTCCGCGACCCGCTCTGCGGGGCTTTGATGCACCGTCCGCGATCGAAGACCATTACGGCCCGCGCTAATGCACTGCTGTCCCACATGCATGTAAACCAGACCTGCCCTCAAGACGGCGTCTCATTCCGCCGCTTCCGCTAGGAAGCTCCACTCCTTCACCATGCGCACAAGAAGGTCCGTCATTTTTACCGAAAGAGAACTTTGAAAGCCGGCTGCCGGCAAACTGCGCTCACGCACAAGGTCGCAAGAAGCGTGCAGGAACGAGTTATCTTGCAGTACCTGAAGGACGCACATGAATATCAGCAACTGCGTAGGAGGAATAACTAGGTTTAATGTTATTTAAATGCAGAGGGAATCATGGAAATAAACCTTATACATTACTGTTTTTCGGAATTTATAACGACGATTTTACATGAGAAGTGAATTGCAGAATATTTATGCATAGCTCAAAATATTTAGTCACAATTCTTGTTATTCTGACCGATGGCACTAAATACGATGTATGGTCGTCGCAGGTCACTCATGGCTGCGCTGAGGCGCGCCAACTCTAAAACCAAAACAAATGCTACATTGGAGGTCTGACAATGAGCGAAAGCTTTTCAGTCGGCGATATGGTCACCTACACCGGCAGGCTCGTCGGAAAGCCTCTTCAATGCAAAGTCATCAAGGTCATGCCGGTAGAGCATGCCCATGCTGTTCGCAGCTACCGCATTCGCGACAGTGCTGAAGCCTTCGATCGGGCTGTTCCCGAATTCGCTCTGGCGCGGCTCGAACCAACGGCCTCCGAGCTGGTTTTCAAATCATGACGCCGAGCCCACGGCACTCGGGCGACGCCTAACGACATGTTCGTATCATTTCAATGATCCGCCGCATCACAGCGGATATTCCCCCTGGCATGGGGCGAACCAGCCTCCCGTAACCACCTCTGCGCCCTAGCCGTGCGTGCGATGGATGACAAAAATGAAAATAGCGCAGATTTCTCCCTTGATTGAGAGCGTACCGCCTCGGCTTTATGGAGGTACCGAGCGGATCGTCTCCTATCTCACAGAAGAACTGGTTCACATGGGCCACGAGGTGACACTGTTTGCCAGTGGGGATTCTACTACGGCGGCAGAAGTGGTGAGCTGCGCACCTACGGCATTGCGCCTCGATCCCAGGGTGAAAGACCCAATTCCTTACTACATGCTGATGATGGACCGCGTGCGGCGCATGGCGGATGATTTCGATGTACTGCACTTTCACATCGACAATTTCCAGTTTCCCATGTTCCGTCATGTCGCGGGCCGCACGGTAACGACCCTGCACGGACGTCAGGACATTCCCGACCTGAAGATGCTGTACAACGCCTTCCCGGATATGCCGCTTGTCTCGATTTCGGATTCGCAGCGGCGGCCCGTGCCGTCCGCCAACTTCGCGGCGACAGTCTACCATGGGCTGCCGACCGATCTGCATCGGGCCAATCTGAGCACCACTGAGAATTACGTGGCGTTTCTCGGCCGTATCTCGCCGGAGAAGGGCCCCGATCGGGCCATCCGCATCGCCAGGGCAGCAGGCATTCCTCTGAAGATCGCGGCCAAGGTCGACAAGGCGGACGAAGATTATTTCCGCGAAGTCGTCAAGCCGATGCTCGACCAACCCGGCGTCGAATATATCGGTGAAATCAACGAGCGGAATAAGACGGCATTCCTCGGCAATGCCCGCGCCCTGCTATTCCCTATCGACTGGCCGGAGCCGTTTGGCCTGGTGATGATCGAGGCCATGGCCTGCGGCACGCCGGTCCTCGCGTTCGGGAAAGGATCAGTTCCGGAGGTCATTGAGGACGGCTTGTCAGGCTATCTCGTCGATACCGAAGAAGAAGCCGTAGCGGTTCTTCCGCAAACTCTACTGCTTGACCGCCGCCGCGTCAGACGCCGCTTCGAGGAACGCTTCTCAGCATCCAGAATGGCGGCGAATTACGTCGCGGTTTACGAGAAGCTGCTGCAGCGCTCCGTTGGCGATGGAGTGGCAAACCGGCCTTCTTTGATAGGGGATGCACTGCATCAGAAGCGACAGGCCAGAGTCATTAATTGATTAGGGCGGCACGACAGCCGAGATCACCTCTCGGAAGCTATCGGAACTGCGTGACCGCTGCTGGCGCGACGGCACACTCGCGCGGCGTCCGCTTCTGACGCGCCGGAATGGTTCGACGCAGTGTAGGCGACTTCCGCCTTCGGGTCACAACCCGCCCAGGGCCACGCCTTCGATGGCCGCAACACGTCGGATGCAGACCTCGCCGAGTCTCGCGAGATAGATAGCGCAAGCCTGCTTCGGATGCGGCTGCGGCGCTGTTTCGCTTGCACCGCGTAACCGGCCGGACTACACGCGGGGTAAGAGGATCATGATGACACAACACAGCCCCGTTATTCGCCGCGCGCTGATTTCGGTTTCGGACAAGACCGGCATCGCTGAATTCGCGCGTGAACTCGCGGCGCGAGGCGTCGAGCTGGTCTCGACCGGCGGCACGGCGAAAACGCTGCGCGATGCAGGGCTTGCCGTGCGCGACGTGGCGGAGTTGACCGGCTTTCCCGAAATGCTCGACGGCCGCGTGAAGACCTTGCATCCGGCGGTTCATGGCGGGTTGCTCGGCATTCGCGACAATCGCGAGCATGCGGCGGCGATGGAGGCAGCACGGTATCGGCGGCATCGACCTGCTGGTGATCAATCTCTATCCCTTCGAGGAGACGATCGCGCGCGACGCCGGTTTTGCCGAGGCCATCGAGAACATCGACATCGGCGGCCCGGCGATGATCCGCGCGGCGGCGAAGAACCACGAATGGGTGACCGTGGTCGCTGATCCCCAGGATTACGACACGGTGCTGGCCGAGATGACGGCCCATGGCGGGGGAACGAGCCTCACGCTGCGCCGCAAGCTGGCCGCCAGCGCCTATGCGCGGACCGCTGCCTATGATTCCGCGATCGCAGGCTGGTTCGCCGAAGCGCTGGGCGAGACGGCTCCGCGCAATTTCGCCCTCGCCGGCAGGCTGCGTCAGACGCTCCGCTACGGCGAAAACCCGCATCAATCCGCGGCCTTCTATGTCAGCCCGGCACGTGGCCGCGTCCGCCCCGGCGTGGCGACCGCCACCCAGGTCCAGGGCAAGGAGCTGAGCTACAATAATCTGAACGATACCGACGCCGCCTATGAGTTGGCGGCCGAGTTCGACCCTGCCCTTTCTTGCGCCGTCGCCATCATCAAGCACGCCAATCCTTGCGGCGTGGCGCTGGGCGACAGCCTTGTCGAGGCCTATCGCAAGGCGCTGGCCTGCGATCCGGTGAGCGCCTTCGGCGGCATCATCGCGCTCAACCGAACGCTCGACGCCGACGCCGCGCGCGCCATGGCGGAGATTTTCACCGAAGTCATCATCGCCCCGGACGCTACCCCCGAAGCGCGGGACATCCTGGCGCGGAAGAAGAATTTGCGGCTGCTGCTCGCCGGCGGGGTGCCCGACCCGAAAGCGGAAGGCGTGACGCTGCGCACCGTATCGGGCGGGTTCCTGGTGCAGTCGCGTGACAATGGCTCGCCGGATGCGGTGGAACTGAAGGTGGCGACCGCGCGCGCGCCCACACGCCAAGAGCTGGCCGACCTGCAATTCGCCTTCCGCGTCTGCAAGCATGTGAAGTCGAACGCCATCGTGTTCGCGAAGGACGGCGCGACGGTCGGCATCGGCGCCGGGCAGATGAGCCGCGTCGATAGCGCCCGCATCGCCGCCTGGAAAGCGCAAGCCGCCGCCGAGGCCGCCGGGCTCGCCGAGCCGCTGACGCGTGGGTCGGTCGCCGCGTCGGACGCATTCTTCCCATTCGCCGACGGCCTCCTGGCGCTCGCCGACGCCGGCGCGACGGCAATCATCCAGCCGGGCGGGTCGATGCGCGACGAAGAGGTGATCGCGGCCGCGAATGAGCGCGGGCTGGCGATGGTGCTGACGGGAATGCGCCACTTCCGGCATTAGTTTCCGCCACAGAATGTCGCAGAATAAGCAGCAGAATATCGGCGGAATAACCGGCATTCTGCCGGCCCCAAAAGCCGCCGTGACGCTCGAAGCTGACACGAATCGGTATTCGGGTTATGCTGCCCGGGGAAGCCGCCGAGGGCGGCTTTTCGCTGAAACGCGTTTTGCGGCAGCGAATGGAGTAAGTTTTCACCTCGTCCCAGACGTTGCGTCAATTCCGCCGCCAAGCGAACGGGCGGCCGCTTGACATGTCAAGTCTATTGGGCAGGTGCGGCTTTTTATAAGCCACATTGTTTGTGCATCAATTCTGCAACTATGGCTTATCGCCTCCGTTCCGATCGATGCACGTGTGAGTTCGCCAAGCAAAGCGGTTTTCGTTACCTGGTTCCAACTGTGGAGGGTGCAGATGTCAGTGCGCGAAATTATCGCCGATTTGAGGCAAATTTTACCGACCATATTGGTGGTCGTCCTTGCGCTGGCGGGCGCCGCAGCAGCCATCTATCTGCTGCCGAACCGGACCGCCGCCGTTATTCTCGGCGTGCTGGCGGGCCTCGCGCTCTCCACCTATGTGCTGCGCGGGCTGGAGCGGGCGACGCAGGTTGCCATTACCTGGCTGACGATCGGCGTCGTGGCCGACGCGGCCTATGCCAAGCTGAACGACCAGACGCCGGTGACCATCGTCGGCGCTCTGGTGAAGGTGGTCGAAGGCGCGGTCAAGCTCCTCGACGTGCTCATCCGCAGCATCGGCATCGGCGGACCGAATGTGCGCGGGCAAATGGCGGCGGTGACCCCCGATTTCGTCTGGGCGCTCATCCTGGCGACGACGCTTATGATGGTGATCGGCCTGCTGGGCCGCCAACGCAACGCGAATTCCAGCGCCAGGCCCGATATTCGGCGCGCGGCTTAACAGGACGATCTGGCCTTCGCGTTTGCGGACCTGAAAAGTGACGTCTTCATTTACTCGGAACAACAATCATCTTCGGCTGTCTCATCGGAATCGAAAAATTTGGACCGCAGAAGACTGCATGTAGAATGATACCCGGTCTGAAAGAAGAACTGGACGATATCAACGGACACTATTATGCGACTTGCCCGAAAGGTAGACCAAGAGGAAACATTCGTTGGCATTGGTGTAAATTTCTGTTAAACGGGACTGGCTGGTGGCGGATAGCATTTTGCCCGATAGCGAAACCGATGACCGCGTCAAGAGTGTTGGAAGGCAGTCCGCCTTTTTAAGCTGATTGAGCGATTTGACGACTCCCAGAGACGCTTTGTTTAGGTCGGCTCCTTTTGAGACATGTGAACCTTATTTATTTGGCCGAGGCACGCAGAAGTCTTTACTCCTATGTCGCTACTCTATCGACACGAAAAGAAGCTACGCGATAATCGAATATCAGAAGACCTTGGGTGAAGCATTCCGATCGGCGCGGATGTTGGCGTCAATCTCACACTGCTGAATTTGGAGTGCCGATTGAAACTATTCATTCTGCAGCCCAAGAAATTGGTCCGATCGAAACTTACGAAAAGGCTAAGCTGTAGGCCTGACCTACTTGGGGCTTTCGGAGGCCCGTCACCAGGTCAGGAACTGGATGGTCTTCTCGAATACCATCTGAGATGGCAATGGCGGCTTACTCATAAAATGGAGTGGTCACGCCCAGGCCGAATCGAGCCTCGACGATCTCGCGGCTTTTACCATTGAGCCCCCAGCGTCACACGCCCAGCATCAGCGCCGCATTCTGCACGGCGGCGCCCGAGGCGCCCTTGCCCAGATTGTCGAGCCGCGCGACCAGCACCGCCTGGCGATGCGCTTCGTTCGCATAGACACGCAGCTCCAGCATATTCGTGCCGTTGAGGGCTTCCGCTTCGATGCGGTCCTTGCGCGGTTCCGCGAGGGGCGATCCGATCACCTTCACCCAGTCGCTGCCGCGGTAATGGTTGGCGAGCGCGGCTTCGAGGTCGGCGGCCTTCGGTTTGCCCGGCAGCGTATCGAGATGTAGCGGCACGCTGACCAGCATGCCCTGGCGAAAATTACCAACCGAGGGGACGAAGATCGGCCGCGTCTTGAGGCCCGAATAGACCTGCGTCTCGGGCAGGTGCTTGTGGTTCAGCGTCAGACCGTAGAGATCGAAGCTTGGTCCCTGCCCGTTCTCATACTCCTCGATCATCGACTTGCCGCCGCCCGAATAGCCGCTGACCGCGTTGATCGAGATCGGATAAGTCTGCCGGAATGAGGCCGGCATCGACCAATGGCCGGATGAGTGCTATTGCGCCGGTTGGATAGCAGCCAGGGTTTGACACACGAGGCGCGCTGGCGATCAGCTCCGGCTGGTCAGCCCCAAGTTCAGGGAAGCCATAGACCCAGCCCTCGGCGACACGATGCGCGCTTGAGGCGTCCAGCAGTTTGGGCGCGGCGTCTCCCAATTCGGCGGCAAGCGCGGCGGCTTCTTTCGCCGCGTCGTCGGGAAGGCACAGAATTGCGAGATCGACCGACGCCAGCATGTCACGCCGGGCGGAGGCGTCCTTGCGATGCGCCTCGGCGATCGACTTCAGCTCATATTGCGGCAGGCCGTCGAGGCGCTGGCGGATTTCGAGGCCCGTCGTGCCGTGTTCGCCGTCGATGAAGATGGTGGGTTTCGCCATGGCCTTGCCTCGCGCAAAATGAAAGGGCGCCCGTTGCTGGACGCCCTTCCCGGGATAATAGAAGAAAACGTCCTAGCGCTTGGAGAACTGGAAGCTGCGGCGGGCCTTGGCCTTGCCGAACTTCTTGCGTTCGACGACACGGCTGTCTCGGGTGAGGAAACCGGCCTTCTTCAAGGTCGGCCGGAGGTCCGGCTCATAAAGCGTGAGCGCCCGCGAAAGTCCGTGACGCACCGCGCCGGCCTGGCCGGACAGTCCGCCGCCCGTCACCGTGCAGATGACGTCGTACTGGCTGGAGCGATTGACCAGCACAAGCGGCTGCTTGAGAATCATCCGCAGCACAGGGCGCGCGAAATAGGCTTCGTGCTCCTTGCCGTTTACGATGATCTTGCCGGGGCCCGGCTTCACCCAGACGCGGGCGATGGCGTTCTTGCGCTTGCCGGTGGCGTAGGCGCGGCCATGCTCGTCGAGCTTCTGGACGTAGACAGGCGCGGTCTGCGCCTTGGGGGCGTCGCTCGCGCCGAGATCGGCAAGAGATTTCAGATCGGTGGTGGCCATTAGTCATCCCTTCCGGTATTTTTGGGGTTCAGCGCGGCGATATCCAGCTTTTCCGGCTGCTGCGCTTCATGGGGATGCTCGGCCCCGGCATAGAGCTTCAAATTCTTCATCTGCCTGCGCGAGAGCGGCCCGCCCGGCAACATGCGCTGCACGGCCTTCTCCAGCACCCGCTCGGGGAACCGGCCATCCAGGATCTTATCCGCGGTCCGCGTCTTGATGCCGCCGGGATAGCCTGTATGCCAGTGATATTCCTTGTCGGTGCGCTTTTTGCCCGTCAGCCTGACGTGCTTGGCGTTCACGACGATGACGTTGTCGCCCATGTCCATATGGGGCGTGAAGGTAGGCTTGTGCTTGCCGCGCAATCGCATGGCGATGATCGACGCAAGACGGCCGACCACAAGGCCTTCCGCATCGATCAGCACCCATTTCTTGACGATGTCGGAGGGTTTTGCCGAAAAGGTTTTCATTGTTTCAATCCATCGCCGCTTGCGATCGCCTTTGGCAACGATCGGCGCCGGCTGCGTAATTGTCGGGGTAAGCGCGGCGGCAGGTCGAAGCAGCCAGGCTGGAGGATTTTTAACGCACCGTTCAACTCGCGTCAAGCGGAGCTGGTTGCAAAAAAATATCTATAAATCAATGCGTTGATGAATGAGGTAATATAATACCACATCTCTTGCCAGCCAAGGGTCTAATTTTCGGGAATGGAATAGGTTGACGTGGCGTGTGCGGCAAGTTCATCGTCTCCATCCGAGCGCAAGGCGATTTCGCCCATCGCCAGTCTCTTGCCCAGCTTCAGGATGGTCGCCTCGGCGATCATGTCGGCGGGACGTGGCTTGCGGAGAAAATTGATGCTGAGATTGGTGGTCACCGCCAGCGGGCGCGGGCCGATCAGCGCCAGAACGGCGGCATACATGGCGATGTCGGCCAGCGCGAACATGGACGGCCCGGAAATCGTGCCGCCAGGGCGCAGCATCCGCTCATGATAGGTCATACGCATTCGCACGGAGCGCCCGTTCACTGCCTCGACGATGAAACGCCGCCTGCGGCTGTTCATTTGCGGGAAATGCTCATCCAGGAAGGCACCGAGTTGCGCGGCCGTCATGATCTGTTTGTCAGGCTCGGCCATGCAGGCAATCTCCTTGCTATGGAACATACCCACTATTTTACCACTTTTACAGGCGATCAAACCTGACGGGGAGCTGAAAAGGGTTGCCAACCACGATCGCGCCCCAATAGGAAGAGGGTCTCATGCTTAACGTCTGGATGACTATCTGGAACAACGCGGTACGCCGGGGTTTTGCCACCGCGTTTTTCTCCAGCGGGCTTGCCGCCCTGATACTGGTGTTCGCAGCGCCCGATCAAAGCTGGGCAAAAACGCAAGCCCTGACCCAGGACACTGTGAAGCAATTTATCGCCAGCTTTCCCGCCGTGAAGGCCATCGCGGTCAGCCACGCGGCGGAGAAGGGCAAGGCTGTTGCCTCCACCAAGGACAACCTTGCCGCGGTGATCGAAGCCGTTTCCGACAAGTCCGTCGCCGACCGGGTGAACAAAGCGGTGAAGGCGCACGGCTTCAAGGATGCCAAGGAGTGGGCGGCCGTGGCCCAGAGCGTCGGCCAGGTCTATGCGCATCTGAAGGTCGGCACGGCGGACGGCCGTGCGAAAAAGAAGCTCGACAAGGCGATCGCCAAAATCGAGAAGAACAATTTCCTCGACGACAAGCAGAAGCAACAGCTTGTGAAAGCCCTGCGCAGCGGCGCAGACGGGATGCTGGAGCCGCCTCCGGAGCAGAACGTGACCGCCGTCAAGCCGATGGTCGCCGAACTCGAAGCCGTGGTGAACTAAGCAGACATTCCTTGGTTGCCCAACGAATGTCTGCTTAGAGTTCGTTTGTTTTCGCAGAGTTTTTTCCCAAAACCGGGAAGGCCACTTTTGGGAACTCTGCTTAGCCGCGTTGTAAGCTATTCTGGGCGCGAGCAAACTGACCGAGCCGTGTTCATGAATATCAAAAGCGCAACCGAAATTCGCAGGCGCTGCGGCGGATGGCGCGCCTTGCCTGTTAAGGGAAGATCGCGGACGGGTCGCGCTCCTTACGCTGAATCGTCCCGAGAGCCGGAACAGCCTGTCGGAGGCGATGCTGAACGCCCTCCTCGCCGCCGTGGAGGATATCTCTACATCCAAGCGGATTTCCGCCATCGTCATCGCCGCCGCGCCCCCAGCCTTTTGCGCTGGGCACGATATGCGCGAAATGACGGCCCGGCGAAGCGATCCGGATCGCGGTCGCGCCTTCTTCGAGATGCTTATGGGCCTCTGCTCCAGCGTCATGCAGGCAATCGTGCGTTGCCCCAAGCCGGTCATCGCGGCGGTAACCGGCACGGCGTCGGCGGCGGGCTGTCAACTCGTCGCGAGCTGCGATCTGGCTGTGGCGGGGGCTAGCGCGCAGTTCGCCACACCGGGGGTCAATATCGGCTTGTTCTGTTCCACACCCATGGTGGCGCTCTCCCGTAATGTGCGCCGGAAGCATGCGATGGAAATGCTGCTGCTCGGAGAATTCGTATCGGCGGAACAAGCACGGCATATGGGCCTCGTCAACCGGGTGGTCGCCGATGCGGATGTGCTCGCCGAAGCTTTGGCGATGGCCGAGCGCATCGCCGCCAAATCCTCCGCCACGGTTGCGATCGGCAAGGAGGCATTCTATCGCCAGGTCGAAATGCCCCTATCCGAAGCTTATGATTATGCTTCGCAAGTCATGGCCGAGAATATGCTGATCAGGGATGCGGAGGAAGGCATCGGCGCATTCCTGGAGAAGCGTACACCCAAATGGGAAGATGGCGAAGATTAGGCCCGATGCGCGGGCAACTCACTTCTGATCTTTGCCTTTCAGGCCGGTGATGGCGCCAGTCCGGCATGCGACCGTCTGCTCGGCATTCGAAACCTTGCCATCGCCGTCGCTATCGACATTGGCTTCGACTTTCACATTGTCGGCCTGCTCAGCCTTGTCGATATAGCCATCGCCATCGACATCAAGCGCCCCAAGGGCGGCAATGCACTCTTCCGTACTGCCATAAACAGCAGCGGCATTCGTCGCGCTCACTGCGCCGAGGGAAAGCATCGCCGCCAGACCGATAGAGGCAAGTTTCATCTCAGTCTCCTCATTATTCCCAGCATTAAAGCTCGCGCGATATTCCTGCGGAGGCGGGCGCTTGGCTTGCACAACGCGGCACCTTATGTCCCTCATGAGACTTTAAGCCAACCAGGAATGCCGAACCCCATGAACCACGACAGCTACAGCGATGCCTATATTCGCGACATCCTTACGAGCTGCAAGGTCTTTGCCATTGTCGGCGCCAGCGCCAACCCGGTGCGACCGAGCTATTTCGTACAGAAATATCTGCTGGCGAAAGGCTATGAGGTGATCCCGGTCAATCCAGGTCTGGCGGAGAATACGCTGTTGGGACAGACCGTCTATGCAAGCTTGCGGGATATTCCTCGTGCCGTCGAAATCGTCGATATCTTCCGCAATTCGGCAGTGGCCCTGGAGATCACCAAGGAGGCGATCGCTATCGGCGCGAAGGTCGTCTGGATGCAGCTTGGCGTGCGCAACGATGAAGCCGCTGGTATCGCCGAAGCGGCAGGCCTGAAGGTGGTGATGAACCGCTGCCCAAAAATCGAATATGGGCGGCTTTCAGGAGAAATCGGCTGGGCGGGCGTGCACACACGGACACTATCGAGCCAGCGCGCGGTGCTTGGGCCGAGCGGTTATCAGAAACTGTCGATACGCAAGGGTTGAGAACGGCATTGAATAATGCGAACGGTCGTGCTATTTTGAAGGGATGAATAAAGGCGAACGCACCCGCAAGGATATTATCGACAAGGCGTTTCTGATGGCCGGCGACATCGGCTTGGAAGCCGTGTCGCTTGGCGCGCTGGCCAGCGAAACGGGCCTGTCCAAGAGCGGGCTTTTCGCGCATTTCAAATCCAAGGAAGCCCTGCAGCTCGAAGTCATCGATGAAGTGACCCGGCGTTTCACCAACAGTGTCATGCGACCCGCCCTCACGCAGCCGCGCGGGGAACCCCGAGTGCGCGTGTTTTTCGAACGCTATCTCGACTGGATCGCACATAGCCGCCCGAATGGCGGTTGCATGTACATGTCGCTCTTCCACGAATATGACGATCGCCCGGGGCCGGTTCGCGATCGGCTGGTCGCGAGCCATTTCGATTTCTGCAACACGCTGTCGCGCATCGTAAGCGCAGCCCAGGACGAAGGCCACTTTCGGCCCGATGTCGATGTGGATCTCTTCGTGTTCGAATTTAACGGCATCGAGATGGCTTACCACCATCAGCTGAAATTCCTGCAAGTGCCTCGCGCACTCGAACTTGCCCGCGCGGCATTCGAGCATTTGCTGGCTCGAAGCCGCGCACCTTCCGACCAACTGACCTAAACAGGAGCCGATCATGGCGGTAACACATCTTGACCGAGGCGATCTACGCGCTAAAAACAGCACGAACGATCATGCTATTTACTATGCCGATACCGGCATTCCTCCGTTTGCCATTTCGGTTCGCCAGCGCGATTTCATCGCGCCTCGGCGGTGAATTGGCGCGGCTGATCTTCTTTCACCCGCTGCGGACCCGTCCGAACGATGCTCAGAACGCCGTTCTCGGCAAAGCCGAGCAGATCATGCTGGATTTGGATGGCCGCAAGCTCGCCGCCTATAGCTGGGGCGACGGTCCGACCGTATTATTGGTTCACGGCTGGAGCGGCCATGCCGGCCAGATGGCGGAGTTTGTTGCGCCACTCACGGGGGCCGGTTTCCGCGCCGTGGCGCTCGACATGCCCGCGCATGGCGCCTCTGAGGGCGGCCTCAGCTCGGTTCTCCACTTCGCCCGGGCGATCCGGGCGGCGGAGCAGCATTTCGGGCCGGTGCATGGCATCGTTTCGCACTCGCTGGGCGGCGCCGGCGTCATTCAGGCGTTTCTGGGCGGAGTGAAGGCGAAGCGCGCCGTGCTTCTCGCTCCGCCGGCACAGTTCCACGATTATTGGGGGCTGTTCAGAAGCCGCATGGGCATGTCGCATAGCGTCTGGCGCGCGATGGTCGCGCGATCGGAGCGCTGGCTGGACCTCCCATTTGCCGAAGTTCATCCGGAGGTCGGCGCTCCGATGATGGCCATTCCCGCGCTGATCGTGCACGGCACCGGAGACCGCATATCCCCCGTAACCGAGGGTCGCAATCTCGCCCGGTTGTGGCCCGGAGCACGGCTGCGTGAGCTTGATGCGGGGCACGTTTCCATCCTGCGCGATACACGCGCGATTGCCGAAACGGTCGACTTCATCAGGGGCTAATGCCCCTCGATGGCGACAAAGCTCTTGCGTCTCCGGGCGGAAGTTGGTTCCTTGCGGCATAACCAGCCAACAGGAAAATCCGCCCATGACGCAAGAGCGCCAACCTGGCTTCGACACGCTCGCCATCCACGCCGGAGCCCAGCCCGACCCGGCCACCGGCGCTCGCATAACGCCGATCTACCAGACGACGGCCTATGTCTTCGACGACGTCGATCATGCGGCGGCGCTATTCAATCTGGAGACCTTCGGCAACATCTATTCGCGCATCATGAACCCCACACAGGCGGTTCTGGAATCGCGTGTCGCCGCTCTCGAAGGCGGGACCGCGGCGCTCGCCGCAGCATCCGGTCACGGCGCGCAATTGCTGATTTTCCACACGCTTTTGGAGCCGGGCGACGAGTTCATCTCTGCGGGCCAGCTCTATGGCGGCTCGATCAACCAGTTCAATCACGCCTTCAAGAAATTCAATTGGAACGTCGTCTGGGCCAATGCGGACGATCCGTCCAGCTTCGAGCGGGCCGTCAGCCCAAAGACCAAGGCGATCTTCATCGAATCCATCGCCAATCCCGGTGGCATCGTCGTTGACATCCCGGCAATCGCCGCCATCGCCAAGAAGGCTGGCGTGCCGCTGATCGTCGACAACACGCTGGCGACGCCTTATCTCTGCCGGCCGAAGGAGATGGGCGCCGACATCATCGTCCACTCGATGACCAAGTTCCTCGGCGGACACGGCAATTCCATCGGCGGCATGGTGGTCGATTGCGGCACCTTCGACTGGATCGCCTCCGGACGCTATCCGTCGCTGTCGGCGCCTTCGCCCTCATATCACGGCATGATCATGGGCGAGACATTCGGCAATTTCGCCTTCGCCATTGCCGCCCGCGTATTGGCCTTGCGCGATCTCGGCCCTTCGATCGCGCCGATGAACGCCTTCCTCATTCTCACCGGCATCGAAACCTTAGCCCTGCGCATGGAACGGCATTGCCAGAACACGCTTGCGGTCGCCGAATGGTTGCAAACCCGTCCCGAGGTCGCATGGGTGCAATATGCCGCGCTGCCTGAAAGCAAATATCATGCATTGGCGCAGAAGGTCTGCCCGAAAGGCGCGGGCGCAGTGTTCACCTTCGGCCTCAAGGGCGGCTACGATGCCGGCATGAAGCTGGTCTCGAACGTGAAGCTGTTCTCGCATCTGGCCAATATCGGCGACACGCGCAGCCTGATCATCCACCCGGCTTCGACGACGCACCGGCAGCTTACCGCCGAGCAGCGCAAAGCCGCCGGTGCCGGTGACGATGTCGTACGCCTGTCCGTCGGTCTTGAGGACAAAGCGGATATCATCGCCGATCTGGAACAAGGTCTTACGGCGGCCTGAGGATCGCAAAGCCAGCCTCGCGAAAAGCGGGGCGAGCTCCGTGCCGGCAAGACGAATATCTAAGCCGGCGCGGCCGTTATCCTGCTGTTTTTCACCAGGATATCCCTACGCAATGATCTCAGGGCTGACTACGCTTGAGGGAACCGCCCCAATCGCCTAACGTGCCGTCCACGCCCAATCCACTACCCGAGCGAGCACGCGAAAATGGCCAGCGCCGTTCCCCTTATTCTTTCTGGCGGTTCCGGAACCCGGCTTTGGCCGCTTTCGCGCGCCATGTATCCGAAGCAATTCATTAGCTTCTTCAATGGCGCGGGCGCTTCGTTTCTCGAAATGACCTTGCGGAGGCTGAGTTCAGGGCCCGATTTCGCCGCCCCGATCGTCCTATGCAACAACGATCACCGTTTCCTGGTGCGCGATCAACTCGACCGTGTCGGGGCTCACGCCCAAGGCCATCATCCTGGAGCCGGTCGCCCGGAATACGGCCGCCGCCGTCGCTGTCGGTGCGCTTGCCGCAACCAAAGACGATCCTGAAGCCGTCATCATCGTCGCCCCCTCCGACCATCTCGTTCGCGACGAGGAGAGCTTCATCAAGCAGCTCCGCCGCGCTGTCGATGTGGCCGCGACGGGCAAGCTCGTGCTGTTCGGCATCAAGCCGACCGAGCCGCATACCGGCTATGGCTATATTCGCAGCGGTGAGGCCCTGAATGCGGACGAAAACGGCGCGCTCAAAGTCGATGCGTTCTTCGAAAAGCCGGATGCCGAGACCGCCGCGCGCTATTTGCGCGAAGGCAACTATTTCTGGAACAGCGGCATTTTCGTGCTGCACGCGGTAACGTTCATCAATGAGCTCAAACGCTTCGAACCTGCCGTACTCGCCGCCGCCCGCGAAGCCTACGCCCGCGCAGAAGAGGATCTGGGCTTCCTGCGTCTCGATAAATCGGCTTTCGCGAAGGCGCCATCCATCTCCATCGATTACGCGGTGATGGAGCGGACCGACGAGGCGGTGATGCTGCCGATCGATGTCGGCTGGAGCGATGTCGGCTCCTGGGCCTCGCTCTGGGACATCGCCCAGCGCGACACGAACGAGAATTACGTCAACGGTCACAGCAGCCTGCATGACAGCAGCGGATGCTACGTTCACTCGGAGAACGCGCTCGTCGCCACCATCGGGGTGAAGGATCTGGTCATCGTCAACACGCCGGATGCCCTGCTCGTCGCCGACCGGTCGCAGACACAGGACGTCGCGAAAGTGGTGGCCGCGCTGCAGAAATCCAACCGCAAGGAAACGCAGCAGCACATTCGCAGCTATCGCCCCTGGGGCTATTTCGAGACGCTCAGCGTGGGGCCGCGATTCCAGGTGAAGCTGCTTCATGTCGAGCCGGGCCAAACTCTCTCTTTGCAAATGCATCATCACCGGTCCGAACATTGGGTGGTGGTGCAGGGCACGGCGACGGTCGAGATCGACGGCACCGAGAAGCTGGTGCGCGAAAATGAGAGTGTCTACATCGTCGCCACCCAATGGCACCGGCTTTCCAATCCGGGCAAGATGCCGTTGCGGCTGATCGAGGTGCAAACCGGCTCCTATTTCGGCGAGGACGATATTATCCGCAGCGAGGATGTCTATCGACGCGCGGCGGACGAAACGCGCTAAGCGAAACTGCCAGGCCAGCTTCACAAAACTTTACAAACGCCGCCTTTCCCGGAAACACGGGCGCCTCATCTGTCAGTCATCGAAAAAGGCCAAGGCCTCAGATGGAGACTGACATGACCGATACAGGACTGAGTGGACAAGACGAGCGTCCGGCTCCGCGCCCCCGACGCCGCTGGCGTGGTGCGATCATTGGCGCCGCATTGTTCGCGGTCGGAACGGCTTCCGGCTTCGCCGTGGCCACGGCGCATGGCATGCCGTGGTGGCTGATGGGCGCGGCCGCGCATCACAGGCTCGATCCCGAACGCATCGCCGCTCGTGTCGATCGCCGGGTGGAGCGGGTCTTGTCGCGTGTCGACGCTACGGCAGAGCAACGCGGCAAGGTGAGCGGCATCACCAAGGCGGCCATCGCCGACCTTTCCGCCTTGGGCGTCGCACCTCGGGAGGTCCGAGGCAAATTCGTCGAGTTGCTGCGTGCCGATACGATCGACCCGGCTGCCTTCGAGACGCTCCGCGCCGAACAAATCAGTAAGGCCGACGCCGCGTCGAAGCGCATCGTTCAGGCGCTCACCGAGTCCGCGGCCGTGCTGACGGTGGAGCAGCGCCGCGAACTGACCGAGCGCTGGCAGAAGCGGATGTCGCGCGAGAAGTGAGCAGAAATGCCGGGCATGGATCGCAAAGCCGAACTATCGTATCGAGCGCCATGCCCAGCATTCTTCTGATCGACGATGACGTCCGGCTTGCCTCGATGATCGCCGCCTATCTGCGCGATCATCAGCTTGACGTCACCCATGCGGCCGATGGCGCATCCGGCTTGAGGGAGCTTGAGCGGCGCAATTTCGACCTCGTGCTGCTCGATCTGATGCTGCCGGACACGGACGGCCTCGATCTGTTCCGCGCGCTGAACGCCTCGCCATCCGCGCGGACCCCGCCCATCATCATGCTGACCGCGCGCGGTGATCCGATGGACAAGGTCGTCGGCCTGGAAATCGGCGCCGAGGACTATATCGCCAAGCCTTTCGAGCCGCGCGAGCTTCTCGCCCGCATCCGTGTGGTGCTCCGGCGCGCCAAAGCGTCCACACCCGCCGCCGATATCATGCGCTTCGGACGGCTGGAGATCGATCAAGGGAGCCGCACCGTCCGGATCGAAGGCGCGGAAAAAACCCTGACCAGCTACCAGTTCGACCTGATGCTCGCCATGGCTCAGCGCGCCGGCCGCGTTCTGTCGCGCGAACACCTCGCCGAGATCGTTCGCGAGGCGCCACAGCCTTATGATGCCTCACTCGACCGCTCGATCGATGTGCACATCGCGCGCATCCGCGCAGCGATCGAGGACGACGCCCGCCACCCCCGGCGTATTCTCACCGTGCGGGGTGTTGGATATGTCTTCGCCAAGGCGCAGAGCTGATGCGACGTCTTTATTTCCGCATCTATCTGGCGGTGCTCGGCAGCCTCCTGGTGTTCGCCGTGCTGGCGGGACTGACATTCGCCGTCGTGCGCACGCTGGACGACGACGAGCCCTTCCGCTGGTTCGGCATGGGGGGTGAAATCGCGGAGCGTCTGTTCCCCGGCAATCGCGGTGCAGCGTTCCTCGCATCGGAACTGAATTTCTGGCATGAGCGCACGGGGTTCAGCCTGATGCTGCTCTCCCCGCAAGGGCAGGTCATGGCCAAGGCGGGCGATTTCCCGCGCGATCTTCCCGCTCAGCTTCAACGCGAGCGCGGCAATCGTCCGATCTGGCGAGGACGCCGCGGCCTTATCGGCCTGACGCTGCAAGACGGCCGTCGGCTGATCGCGATCCGTCCCAGGAACGAACTCAGCCGCTTGCGGCATCTAGGCTGGTTCGCCGCGCTTCTCGGCATTGGCCTTGCGGTCGGCGTCGGCGCCTATCCGGTCGTGCGGCATCTGACGCGCAAGCTGGAGACTCTGCAGCAGGGCGTGGCGGCCTTCGGGAGTGGCGATCTCTCGGTGCGAGTCGCCATGTCCGGCCAGGATGAGATCGCCAAGCTCGCGGGCACGTTCAACGCCTCGGCGGAGCGGGTCGAACGGCTCGTCAATGCGCATAAAACGTTGCTCGCCAACGCTTCGCATGAGCTGCGCTCGCCGCTGACGAGGTTGCGCATGGCGGTTGAACGCGTCGGCGGCGTCGATGAGCGACCTCAGATCCGCGCCGAAATCACCCGCAATATCGAAGAACTCGACGCGCTCGTGGACGAAATCCTGCTGGCGAGCCGCCTTCAGGCCGATGCCGCCTTCGAGATGAAGCTGGAGACCGTCGATCTCGTCGGCCTGCTTGCCGAGGAATGCGCCGCACACGGAGCAGAGTTGAGCGTCGAGGGCAATCAGATCCCTACGATAAACGCCGATGCCCGGTTGCTCCGGCGGCTGTTCCGTAATCTTCTGGAAAACGCGGTGCGCCATGGCGGTGGACAGCCGCCCGCAGTCAGCGTCGGCACGGACGGAATTGAGGCACGCGTCGAGGTTTGCGACAGAGGGCCAGGAGTGCCGGAGGCGGAACGAGAAAGGATCTTCGAGCCATTCTACCGGTTGAAGACCGTGCCGGAGAGCGCCGGCGGAGCGGGTCTTGGGCTTGCGCTCGCCAAGCAAATCGCCGAGCGGCATGGGGGAAGCGTGATCCATATGCCGCGCGATGGCGGCGGAAGTTGTTTTCGGGTGCGGCTTCCCTTGGCGTAGCGAGCGGCTATCCCGGCGCGAACTTTCCCGGCGGCCGCGGCAGCGACGCGAGCAACTGTATGGTGCCCGCGGTCAGCCCCATGCCGACGCCGAGCTTCCGCTGCCGTTGAACTTGGCCGCGCCCGTCGGCCGTGAGCCCACCGTGTCAGCGCCTTGGAGAGCGCGTTGGGCTTGCAGCTGCCTCAGAAGAGGCGTAAGGGGCGCCTGCCCTGGCGGAACCATTCCAGCCGATTCCGCTTTGTTTCGTATGGCGCCGCATGATCGAGCCTGCGACGCCGCACGGTCTCGAAAGGGTAAAGACATGATTTCCAGGCGCGACTTTGTGATTTCAAGCGGTATGGCCGGCCTTGCGTTCTCGACAGGAGGATTTGCCGGCTCCGGTGAACTCTGGGCCCAGACGGCCGCACCCGGCGGGCAGATGGGCACGTCGACCAGCGGCGCAGCCAGCAAGGGCGCTCCCTTCACCTTGCCGGATTTGCGGTATCCATTCGATGCGTTGCAGCCCCATATCGATGCAAAGACGATGGAGTTGCATCACGGCAAGCATCATCTGGCCTATGTCGAGAAGCTGAACGCGGCTATCGGCAAACATCCCGACCTTACCCAGATGGTTCTGCCGGACCTGCTCGCCAACCTCGACAAAGTGCCCGAGGACGTGCGGCAGGACATCCGCAACAATGGCGGCGGCCACGCGAACCACACGATGTTCTGGACCATCATGTCTCCCGATGGCGGCCGAGATCCGAAGGGCGGGATCGCCGCGGCGATCAACCAAGGCTTCGGTTCGCTTGATGAAATGAAGAAGGCAGTCAACGGAGCCGGCCAGAAGCATTTCGGTTCCGGCTGGGTGTTCGTGGTCGTCGATCCCAAGAGCGGCAAGATGGAAGTCGTTACACGCGCCAATCAGGACACACCACTCATGGAAGGCAAGCGAGTTTTGTTAGGCAATGATCTTTGGGAGCATGCGTTTTACTTGAAATACAACAATCGCAAGGCAGATTACCTCGAAGCCTGGTGGAATGTGGTGGATTGGAACGAGATCGGCCGCCGCTACGATGCGATCCGCTCCGGTGATGCGGTCATCTGACCGCTACCCGTCCAGTAACCGAAATCCCTGCTCCAGCGGCGCTCTTGCTCGCGAGGCCGGCAGCGTCTCGTATCACTTTCTTAGGTGCTTTCACGGAAACTGGCGGGCGTCCGGTCCGGCACGAGAAGGCGCCCTTGTATGGCGGAAAGAGGCTCAGGCGAATACACGATGGCGGCCCTCATTCAGGAGGCGATCGACTGTGTGCCCAATGCCCTGACCATTTTCGATGAGAAATCTCGTTCCAATTCTCGCCAATAAGGTGTCGCACGAAATCTATGAGGTATTGCACGCGGCGATGAACGCCGGCAAAACCTATCGGGAAGCGACTTATCTGTCGATCAAGGCCGCCGATCCGAAATTATGCGACGACGAGTGCTGGCAACTCGCCGACATGCTGGAAGCAATGTTCCGTTCGGGCGACACGGTCGAGGTCACCCATGGCGGGGGCCGGATCTTCCGCACATCCTATACGCCGATGAGCGGCAATCGGCATGTTTCGATCGCGGCCGACATCACCGAGCTTCGCCGGCGGGAGGAAGAGCTGGTCCAGTCGCAGCAGCAAGCCGAAGCCGCAAATCAATCGAAATCCTCGTTTCTTGCCAATATGAGCCATGAAATACGCACGCCTCTCAACGGCATTCTCGGCATGGCGCAAGTGCTGGTGCAGAGCGACCTCACGCCGGAACAGCGCGAACAGGCGGAGATCGTGCTGGAGTCCGGCAAGAGCTTGAAGGCGCTGCTCGACGACGTGCTCGATCTCTCCAAGATCGAAGCCGGTCGCATGGAGCTCGCTCCGGCCGATAAGGATTTTCATCATATTCTGCGGCGCCAGCACCGGCTTTGGCTGCCACGAGCAGAGGAGAAAGGCATCGCCCTTACACTCGCGATCGACGATAGCGTGCCCATCTTCCTGCGGTTTGATCCCGTACGTCTCGGGCAATGCATATCCAACATCGTGTCGAACGCGATCAAATTCACCGAACGGGGCGAGGTAACCATCAGCGCCAGCGGTCGCCCGGTGCCGCAAGGGGCCTCGATTACGCTGGCTATTCGCGACACCGGGATCGGCATGAGCCAAGCCACGGCGGACCGGCTGTTCGCGCCCTTCATGCAGGCCGACAGTACGATCTCGCGCCGCTTCGGTGGCACTGGGCTCGGCCTGGTGATCACACAGCGGCTCGCCCGGCTGATGGGAGGCGACGTTACGGTTGCGAGTCAGGAGGGGGCAGGCTCGACTTTCACCTTGTCCTTCATCGCGCAGCCTGTGGCCGAACTTGTGGCCGTGCATGTGAATGAGGCAAGCAGACCGGCAATGCAAAGCCGCAAGAGCTTGCGTGGCAAGAAGCTCCTGCTCGTGGACGACCACCCGCTGAACCGGCGCGTCGCCCGCCTGTTCCTCGTCCCGGAAGGCTACCGGGTCACCGATGCGGTGAACGGGATGGAGGCGCTCGAAAAGCTGGCCGCGGAGCACTTCGACCTCGTCCTTCTCGACATCCATATGCCGGTCCTTGACGGCATTCAGACCTTGAAGCGGATTCGATCGTCGCCGGAGCCATGGCATGACTTGCCGGTCATCGCGCTGACGGCCGATGCGATGAGCGGCGACCGTGAGCGCTATCTCGCCGAAGGCATGGATGGCTATATTTCGAAGCCGATCGACAAACTCGATCTGCTGATCGAGATCCAGAAGCTTCTCAGCGTCGAGCAAACGACTTGCGCACTGCCCCACAATTCGGCAAACGGCAAAAATCAGCTCCCCGACAATGGCGCCGAAGTCCTCTGCTCGGACCAGGAGTTGGCAAGACTGCTTGCCGAAATGGGCGCCGCGTCGACAAAGACGTCTTCGGTCTCGTGACGCCCGCCGGCGATCGCCGCGCCGGTGCTACAGCTCGATCATCGTGTTGAACCCGCCAAAGATCATACGTTTCATGTCGGCGGGCATGGAACTTGGATCCCCGCACTTCATACGCGGGTCTTCCATGACCTTCTTATTAACCTGGTCGCGATGCTTCCGGTTCTTGTAGACGATATATGCAAAGACCACCGTCTCGCCTTCCTTCAGCTTCACCGCGCGTGTGAAGGAGGTGGTCTTTCCCACCGGCACGTCGTCGCCGACGCATTCGACATATTGAAGCGCGCCATGCTCTTTCCAGACAGTGCCGGCTTTGCGCGCGATCTTTTTATACTCGGCGAGCTTTTCGACAGGCACCGCCAAAACAAATCCATCTACATAGGCCATCGACCGTTCCTTCTTCCTTCAACAACGCTTTCCGCGTATTTTCATACCGTCTCTTCCATAGAAATCCAGGCCGATTTCCGAAGTGCCTGCAATTCTTTCCGCACCCGCATCATTCCGTCACCAGGCGCGGAACCTTTGCACTCTCGGCGCGTTCACGGCGAGGCACTATGCCAACAACTTGGCGCTCCAGGACATAATCGGTCGTTCCCTGAAGGACCGATAGCAATGTCTCTACGAGCACTCGCGATACGAAAATGAAGGGCGTCGCGGACAAATATTCTGAGCGCGATCCTCAAGCGTGCTTAGAGCCACGGAAACCTGGACGTGACAGCAGCGTTCCATGAATATCGCCATTCCGCAAAGTGCTTAGCGCTGTAATATTGGAAGCGCGTTTCGCGGTGCCAGCGCATCCGAATGGGCCAAAAGGCCTTGAGGGCGGCATCCTTGGAATGCAACAATCTGCGGCGTGGCGCGGCCGCATCCTGGAGGCCTACCGGGCCGCCTTTACCCAGGATCTAGCGCGTGCGCCTATCCGAAGCGGGCATGGCGTAGGACGCGCAATCGACGCTCGAGCCGTCGCGATCCTTGGCTTTGGCCTTCGGCCCGGGGCCGCGCATGTAGAATTTTTCCGGCCGGTACCGTTCCTTGGCGGTCCAGGGCAGGAATTTCCGAAGAACGTTGGTTTTCAGAAAGGAGTTCAGCTTTTTCATGATCGGATCTTTGAAGTTTTTCCTCGTCCTTTTCGGGAAAGCCATAATGAAGCAACACCACATGTTCCGCTGCCGCGAAAAGCGGTCGGCGCGAATCAGGCAAGGCCTTAAACCAAGCGTGGCTCATTGAAATTGCGTAGTCACCGCCGATGCGAAACGCGAGCTTAATAGCCCACACAAGATGAACCTTGCCTGACCCGCCGTATTAAAACGGTGCATAACCTCCGAGAATATGAGAGTGCCCCCATGCTTGCCCCGAGCGGCACCTTGGCAGCTTCGCGCCTTGACTTCGATCACGGAGCTTCGCATTCTTAGCTGCAAGGGGTTCCGCGACCACCCCGTGAGGCGACAGCCCAAGATCGCGTCCATAACCTTAACAAAGGACGGACGCTTATGCCTTTTCCCACCGAAATTACCATTACCCAGCTCTCCCGCCTGATCGGCCTGCCCGACGCTCCCGCGCTCATCGACGTGCGGACGCAGGATGATTTCCAGGCGGATCCGCGCCTGATCCCCGGCTCGATCCGCAAGGATCACCACCAGCTTTCCGAATGGAACATGCAAGCGGCCGGCACTCCGGTGATCGTGCTCTGCCAAAAAGGCCGGAAGCTGAGCCAAGGCGCCGCCGCTATGCTCCGCTGCAATGGCGTGGCCGCTGAGTCGCTGGAGGGCGGCTTCGAGGCCTGGCGATCCGCCGGGCTGCCGCTGCTGAAAATGGATCATCTCCCTGCGCGTAACGTCGACGGACGCACGGTCTGGGTCACGCGGGCTCGGCCGAAAGTCGATCGCATCGCCTGCCCCTGGCTGATCCGCCGCTTCGTTGATCCGGGCGCCGTGTTCCTGTTCGTGCCGCCGGCCGATGTGCTCGACGTCGCGGAGCAATTCCATGCGACGCCATTTGATGTCGACGACGTTTTCTGGAGCCATCGCGGCGAGTACTGCACCTTTGACACCATGATCGAGGAATTCGGCCTGAACTCGCCTCCGCTTGCACATCTCGCGGCGATCGTGCGCGGCGCCGATACCGCACGGCCGGACCTTGCGCCCCAGGCGGCGGGCCTGCTGGCCGCCTCACTCGGCCTGTCGCGCATGTATAAGGACGACCTCGCCCAGCTCGAAGCCGGCATGCTGCTTTACGACGCGTTCTACCGCTGGTGCCGCGATGCTACCGAGGAAACGCATAATTGGCCCACGCCCGGCAAGGCGTCCTGAGAGGCAGCATGGCGAATGTCTCAACCTCGCCCGCCGGCGCGGTCAGTGCCGATGGCACGCCGTCCTTCGCCGAGGCGGTCGCCACCTGGGCGAAAATAGGCGTGCTTTCCTTCGGCGGGCCCACGGCACAGATCGCGCTGATGCACCGGGTGATCGTCGATGAGAAGAAATGGCTGGATGAGGCGCATTACCTCAATGCGCTGAGCTTCTGCATGCTGCTGCCGGGGCCGGAAGCGATGCAACTCGCCACCTATGCAGGGTGGCGGCTGCATGGGCTGGCGGGAGGGCTGGCGGCTGGGTTACTGTTCGTGCTGCCCGGCGCGGTGGTGGTGCTCGCTCTGTCGATGATCTATGCGGCATTCGGCCAGTTGCCCGTCGTGGAAGCCATCTTTTTCGGCATCAAGGCGGCGGTGCTGGTGATCGTCGTCGAGGCTCTGCTGCGGATCGCGAAGCGCGCGCTCAAACAGGCCGAGCATTGGGCAATTGCCGCCCTGTCTTTCGTGGCGATCTTTTTCCTGGCCCTGCCCTTCCCTCTCATCGTCTTCGCGGCGGCGCTGTTCGGTTTTTTCCGCGCCGAACGCCAGCCTCAACTCCAAGATACTGTGCCGCCGTCCAAGCTTGCGCCTCTGTCACGGACACTGCGGACCATCGCCGTCTGGCTGGCGATCTGGCTGACGCCGCTGCTCACTCTCGCGGCGATTATGGGGCCGGACCATATCCTCACGCAGCTCGGCTGGTTTTTCTCGAAGCTGGCGGTGGTGACCTTCGGCGGCGCTTATGCGGTGCTCGCCTATATGGGCCAGGACGTCGTTGTGCGGCATGGCTGGCTGGAGGCCGGACAGATGCTCGACGGGCTCGGACTGGCGGAGACGACGCCGGGGCCGCTGATCCTCGTCACGGAATTCGTCGGTTTTCTCGCGGCTTGGCGCGCCGGAGGCGAGGCGGCCTGGGTCCTCGGCCTGCTCGGCGCCTTGACCGCGCTGTGGGCGACGTTTGCGCCCTGCTTCCTCTGGATCTTCGCAGGTGCGCCAT
This sequence comes from uncultured Alphaproteobacteria bacterium, assembly GCA_963842775.1. Classification (GTDB taxonomy): domain Bacteria; phylum Pseudomonadota; class Alphaproteobacteria; order Rhizobiales; family Rhodomicrobiaceae; genus R-RK-3. The sequence goes on from CAWJHQ010000011.1 coordinate 696,815, forward strand.
ATGTCGAATGGATTAATGCGCAGCCGCGTCTGCGAGGCGCGCTCGCCGCGATCACGGCGGCAGTCGTTGGGGTGATCTTCAACCTCGCGCTCTGGTTCGCGCTGCATGTATTCTTCGCAGAAGTACGCCTGATCGAGTTCGGAGTGCTGAAACTCTGGACGCCGACGCTCGCCACGATCGATTGGCGCGTGATGGCGCTCGCTACAATCAGCGCCTTTTTGCTGCTACGGCTGCATTGGGGAATACCGAGCGTCCTGGCTGTCGCCTCGGCTCTGGGAGTCGCCGTCCGGTTCAGCGGCTTATAGACAGACAAGCACAAACGCGCATCGCTTAACCGAACCCCAACACGGCACGAAGCGACAATACGGCGCGGGGGGTTTGATATAACATCCGAACCGTTCTATATACACTCACGTCGCGAAACCTGAGTGCATCTAGACGGACGGATAATATGAGCAATTTTACCGAGGAAACCGTTCTCTCGGTCCGGCATTGGACGGACGATCTTTTCAGCTTCACCGCCACCCGCAACCCATCCTTCCGCTTCGCCAACGGGCAGTTCACGATGATGGGGCTCGAAGTCGAGGGCCGGCCGCTTACCCGCGCCTACTCGATGGTGAGTACCAATTACGACGACAAGCTGGAATTCTTCAGCATCAAAGTGGCCGACGGCCCGCTCACCTCGCGGCTTCAGCACATTAGGGAAGGCGACCGCATTCTGGTGAGCAAGAAGCCGGTCGGCACGCTCATCCTCGACAATCTGCTCCCCGGCCGAGCGCTTTACCTGCTCAGCACGGGCACAGGTCTCGCCCCATTCATGAGCATCATTCGCGATCCCGAAACTTACGAGAAATTCGGCAAGGTCGTTCTCGTGCATGGCTGCCGCCAGATCGCCGAACTGGCCTATGGCGAGACGATCACCGAAGCGCTGCCGCGCGACGAGTTCGTCGGCGAATTGATCCGCGACCGACTGGTCTATTACCCCACCGTGACGCGCGAGCCGTTCCAAAATCGTGGACGGGTGACCGACCTCATCACTTCGGGCGAGCTATTCGACGATATCGGCATGCCGCCATTCGACGGGGAGGATGATCGCGTCATGCTCTGCGGCAGCCCGCAAATGCTGGAGGAAATGCGGAGCATTCTGATAGAGCGCGGCTTCTCCGAAGGCACGAACGGCAAGCCCGCCGAGTTCGTCGTCGAAAAGGCATTCGTCAAGCGCTGATGCGCGCTCCACGGAACTCCCGACCCCGCTGGTTGTTCGTCGCGCATCACCTTGCCGGCCCGGGCTCCCGAATCCCGGTGTCGGGGCGCAATTTGTGCTAAACCACGTAGAAATACATAGGCTGCTTCTGAAGCTGCCACGGCAACGCACGAACCAGGGGGCGAACTCGCATGATACACCCACTTCGCAGATCAGCGTCGATTGCCGCAGCCATCGGGCTGGCGGTGATGCTATCCGCGTGCGGTATCAACAACATCCCCAGCTATGAGCAGAATGCCAAGGCCAAATGGGCCGAGGTGCAGAGCCAGTATAAGCGCCGCGCCGATCTCGTGCCCAATCTCGTCGAGACGGTGAAAGGCTTCGCCGACCAGGAGCGGCAGGTGCTGACCGAGGTGACAGAGGCGCGCGCCAAGGCAACCCAGGTCCAGGTTCCCGCCGACATCCTTACCAACCCGGAAGCCATGAAGCGCTTCCAGGATGCGCAGAACACGCTGGGCGGTGCGCTGCGCCAGTTGCTCGCAGTGGTCGAGCGCTATCCGGACATCAAATCGGGCCAGAACTTCCTGGCGCTGCAAAACCAGTTGGAAGGCACCGAAAACCGGATAGGCATCGCGCGGCGCGACTATATCGAGGCAGCGCGGGTCTATAATACCGAGCTCGTCACCATCCCTGGCCGTCTGTGGAAGTCCGTCCTCTACCCGTCATCTGAGCCGATGGCGACGTTTACCGCGACACCCGAAGAGCAGCAGACGCCCAAGGTCGATTTCAACCGGCCGAAAACCTGAGGGTCAACGCAGCGGAAGGCGCTGATCCATGGCGGATCGAGCTCGACACCGGTTGTCCGGCGCGGCCATTCTCATCCTGTCATGGCTGGTGATTCTCGCTGCCTGCCAGACCGCGCTGGCGCAGCCGAAATTTCCTCCGCTGACAGGCCGCATCGTGGACGAGGCACAGCTCCTGAGCCCGGCGGACGAGCAGGAACTGACCCGGACGCTCACCGATCTCGAGGCGAAATCGACCGACCAGCTCGTGATCTACACAACCAATTCCCTGCAAGGATATGAGATCGAGGATTTCGGCTATCAGCTCGGCCGCGCATGGCAGATCGGCCAAGCGGGTACCAATAACGGTGCTCTGCTCATCGTAGCACCGAAAGATCGCAAGGTGCGCATCGAGGTCGGGCGCGGGCTGGAGCCGCAGCTGACCGACATCATGACGCATCTCATCATCCAGAATGCCATCCTGCCCGCCTTCCGGCGCGGCGACTTCGCTGCCGGCATCAAAGCCGGCGTCCGCGACATCCGCGATGTGATGCTGGGGGACGCGGAGGCGGTCAAAGATCGGGCACGGCGGACGGTGAAACGTGATCCCGAAACCAATGAGGCGCTGATCGGCTTTGCCGTCTTCGCCATCTTCGTCATTTTCATCATCTGGGTGAATTGGCGCGAGAGCAAGCATATCCCGGCGCGGCGGGGCGCGATGCGCGGGCAACAGGCGCCGCCGTCAAAGTGACGATATCGTCTTCATTCCGGGCGGCTGGAGCGGTGGATCGGGTGGCGGCTCCGGGGGCGGAGGAGGCGGCGGCTGGTCGGGTGGAGGCGGCGATTTCGGTGGCGGCGGATCGTCGGGGAGTTGGTAATGACGCGCGGGGATTACGAGATGCTGATTTCGGCGGACGACCAACAGCGCATCGCGGATGCAATCGCGGCGGCGGAGCGGGCAACCTCAGGCGAAATCGTCGCGGTCGTCGCCGAGTCGAGCGGCAGCTATCTCTCGGCGGCATTCTTGTGGGCCGGGATCGCAGCGCTCGCGGTGCCGTTGCCGCTCATCCACTGGACCTGGTGGCCGATCCAGACGATTTACATTGTCCAGATCGCCGTCTTCGCCCTGCTGGCCCTCATATTCAGCTATCGGCCCTTGCGGCTCTGGCTCACGCCGCGCAGCGTGAGGCACGGATTGGCGCATCGGCGCGCCCTGGAACAGTTTCTCGCGCAGAATCTCCATACGACGGTTGGCCGCACCGGGGTGCTGATCTTCGTTTCGGTCGCCGAGCGCTATGCCGAGATCGTCGCGGATGCGGAGATCAACCGCCATGTGCCGGTCGAAACCTGGACCGCGATCGTCCGTCACCTCACCACCCATATCGGCGACGGGCAAGCGGCGACGGGATTCCTGCACACGATCCAGACCGTCGGCGCAGCTGCTCGCTGAACATTTTCCGCCCGGCTCGGAGCGCCGCGACACGCTACCCAACCATTTGATCCTGCTGCCGGGGGATTGAGCGACACGCGAAAGCCGTTGCGAAATTGCAGCCAATCATTGTCAAATGAGCGGATATGTTAATTCGCACCGATTCCGGCCGACATCAGAGACGCATGAAACATCGCATCCAATCAATCCTCGTAACCGGGACATTTCCTGGTGCATGAGGCGATACAGCCCCGCCGTTTAAGGATCGTCGCCGCACTAGGCACCACACAGACCCTGGCCTGGGCCTCCAGCTATTATCTCGCTGCGATCCTGGCCGACCCGATCGCGCACGAGCTCGGTCTGACAAGCTCCGGCGTATTCGCACCGTTTTCGGCCGCGCTGGTGCTCGCCGCGCTGCTCGGACCGCGTGTCGGCCGCACCATAGACCGCTTCGGCGGACGCGAGGTGCTCGCCGCGTCCAATGTGCTCTTAGCCGCGGGGCTGGTCCTTCTGGCCGCCGCTTATTCTGTCTGGGCGATCTGGCTGGGCTGGCTGGTGCTCGGTATCGGGATGGGGCTGGGCCTCTATGATTCCGCGTTTGCCACGCTTGGCCGCATCTACGGCGACAAGGCCCGTTCCGCGATCACCGGCATCACTCTGATTGCGGGGTTCGCCAGCACCGTCGGCTGGCCGCTGACGGCCTGGGGTGCCGAGGCGATCGGCTGGCGTTATACGTGCTGCGGGTGGGCGCTCGCCCATCTCTGTCTGGGCCTGCCTATCAACCTTTTCGGGTTGCCCCGGCCGCTCGGCTCAGGTCTTGCAATCTCTGACGGCACAAAGCCGCACATCCCCATGGACCGCACGATGTGGCTGCTCGGCTTCGCCTTCGCGGCGGGCTGGGTCGTCTCGACCGCGATGGCCGCGCATCTGCCCCGCATCCTCGAAGCAGCCGGCGCGACGACAGCGCAAGCGGTCGCCGCGGCAGCGCTGGTCGGACCGGGACAGGTCGCCGCGCGCATGATCGAAGCAGGGCTGCTCAGCCGTTACCACCCACTGCTGTCCGCAAGGCTATCTACCCTCGGACACCCCGTCGGCGCAGCCCTCCTCTTTTGGGGTGGGGCGTGGATGGCCGCGCCTTTTACACTTCTGCACGGGGCGGGGAACGGCATCCTTACGATCGCCAGAGGCACGGTTCCGCTGTCGATCTTCGGCCCGGAGAATTACGGCTATCGCCTGGGCCTGCTCGGAGCCCCGGCCAGACTCGCCCAAGCCGGCGCGCCATTGGTGTTTGGCCTGGCCATCGAGCGCTATGGCGCCTCCGCACTCTTCATCTCCTCCGCATTTTGCCTTGCCGGGCTCATCGCATTGCTCCTTGTGAGGACCAGCGCGAAGGCAGAAATCGTGATCTCCGGTGACGATCACATACCGTAGTGCGCGCATGTGTTCAGCGAGGTGCATTGCGCCGGAAAAACTCTTCTTTCCCGCACGCCATCGCTTGATCCCGCTCTCCCGCTCGCTTGCATGGCGTGATATTGAGGGCCCCTCAGATTGCAACGAAAAGAGACAGCGCGTGAGCGGCAGCACAATCGGCCCGGCGATGGGCGGCACAATCGAGACGATGGGTCCGGGCCGGCTCCGGCAGACCGAGATCTTCGTGGCCGGCGTCGGCGGCGCCAAGCCGAATGTGCCGGTCGCGCCGGAAGCGCTTGAAGCGAAAGCCGTGCGGCATATGACCCCGCGCGCCGCCGCCTATATCGTCGGCAGCGCCGGCACCGAGTCCACCACCCGCGCCAACAGAGCCGCCTTCGAGCGGCACCGGATCGTACCGCGTGTGTTACGGGACGTGTCGAAGCGCGATTTGTCCGTCAGCTTGTTCGGCCGACGCCATTCCGCGCCGTTGCTGCTTGCCCCCATCGGCGTGCTCGAAATGGTGCACCGGGACGCCGATCTGGCCGTCGCCCGCGCCGCCGCGGCCGAGGACATCGGATATATTTTTTCCAATCAGGCATCGGTGCCGATGGAGACATGCTCCGCGGCCATGGGCACGACACCGCGCTGGTTCCAGCTTTATTGGAGCAGCGACGACGAATTCGTGCATTCGCTGGTGAGGCGCGCGGAAAAATGTGGCTGCGAGGCCATCGTCGTGACGCTGGACACCACCATGCTGGGTTGGCGGCCGCGCGATCTCGATCGGGCCTATTTGCCCTTTCTGCAAGGGCTGGGGCTGGCGCAATATCTCAGTGATCCGGTGTTCCGGGCGAAAATTCCGGCCTCGCCTCCCGAATTGGGCTTCAAGCCGCGCGGATCGGGCCTGATCGAGGCTGCGCTGAATCATCGCCGCAAGGGCAAGCAGTTCGGTCTGCCTATGCGCAGGATGCGCGCCGCGGCGGCCTATTTCACGGCGACCTATTCGCGCCTGGACCTCACCTGGAAGGACATTGCGAGGCTGCGCGCCATGACCAAACTGCCGATCATCCTCAAGGGCGTCAGGCACGCCGAGGACGCCAAGCTTGCGAGGGACCATGGCGCGGACGGGTTGATCGTCTCCAATCACGGCGGCCGCCAGGTCGACGGCGAGATCGCCTCACTCGACGCCCTGCCCGATGTCGCGGCGGCGGCTGGCGACATGCCGGTGCTACTCGATTCCGGCATCCGTTCCGGTCGCGATGTGGCGGTGGCGCTGGCGCTTGGTGCGAAGGCCGTACTGCTCGGCCGCCCCTATGTGTACGGCCTGACGCTGGCGGGAGAGACCGGCGTGCGCGAGGTGATCCGCAATCTGGTTGCGGAATTCGATCTCATCCTCGGACTTTCGGGTGTGACGAGCGCAGCGGATTTCGGCCCTGAGTGTCTGGCCAACTCCTCGATCTAAAACCGGCTTCGGCGCGAGGTCACTTGCCCGGTACGGGAACGAGCTTCCCGGTGAATACGACCGGTCCGGTCGGCTGGCCTGTGGGTGAGCCGCCTTCGGGTTCGACGCTGATCGCGAATGTGGTGCGCTGCAACTCGGCGGGATCGACGTCGCCTAGCTTGTCGGCGGGAAAGCGCGATGCCGCGCTGAGCAGTCCGAGCGAGCGCGGCGCCGGGCTGTCGCCGCCTACGGCCCATAATTCGTGGCTGCGGCCGGGCGCGGGCGCAAGCCCGCCGACGCGCAGCACCATGATGGATTTGTCCTTCGTGCTGACGGCGGCGACAAAGGCGGGGTTGCGGTCGTCGCCTTCGAGAACCGCAACGAATTTCTCGTCGCGGATTGCGGTAGTCTCGCGCACGCCCACGAACAATAGCAGCGAGGCCGCCATCGCCGCCGCCGCGATGGCTCCGCCCTGCCATCGCCGGAGCCGCCGCCGCAATTCAATGACGTCGGCCGTGCCGGATCGAGAGGTCTGCGACGAAGCGATTTGCGCCTTTATCGCCGCGAAGGCGTCCATGGGAGGGGCGACGGGCTCGACGGCATCGAGCAGCGGGTCGAGCCGGCGCTCCCAATAGGCGACGGCACTGGCAAGCCGCGGCTCGCGGCGCAGGCGGCGGTCGACATCGGCGCGTTCGGACGCGCTCAGCGTGCCGAGCGCATACTCGGCCGCAAGCCCGTCTTCGTCGCTCATTTCGTCAATCTCCGCCATCAAGGCACTCTCGAAGTAAGGCCAAGCTGCGCCGTAACACGGTTTTTACCGTATTGACCGGCCGTGAAAATTTCTCTGCCAGTTCCTCCCGGCTCCAGCCGCTGTAATAGGCGAGGAGGATCATGTCCTTCCGTTCCGTCGGCAAGCCGTCAAGACAACGTTCCAGCCTGCGTAATTCTTCATTCTGCTCGGCATCGCTTGCAGGATCCGCCGGCGAAGCCTCATCATAATCGTCGATCGGATCGGAAAGATCCGAAATCCGTTCTGTCCGCAGACGGCGCAGATCGATCGCGCGATTGCGTGCGATGCGCGCCATCCAGGCAATCGGCGAGCCGAGCGCCGGATCGAACGTATCGGCCTTTTGCCAGATGATGACGTAGCTCTCCTGCAACGCCTCCTTCGCAAGTTCACGATTGGGGCAGATACGGCAGATCACGCCGAAAAGTTTCGCGCTTGTGCGTGCGTACAGCCTTTCGAATGCGTCACGGTCACCTGCCCCGGCGCGCGCCAACAGCGCCGCCAAGCCGTCAGAGCTGGAGGTGGAAGACGCCAAATTCTTGCGTAACAAAACCGTGAATAGCCTCCCTAAATCCTTGTCCCCAGCCATCTATACCAAGGTTTATTAGGCAAAAATCCGACGAATGGAACCTTTGAAGTTCGCAAGAGACGGAAATTCACTGAAACCGAATTCCGGCACCGCCGTAACTGGCGGCATAGCAAGGCATGAAGCCGCGCTAAGCTTCATCAACGGAGTCCTGTATCATGAATTTCGCCAAAGGTTTTATCACTGCATGTGCCGCAACGGCCTTGACCGCGACCGCTGCGTTCGCTGCCATAATGGTCGGCGGTGCGCCGATGTATCCGAACAAAAACATCATTGAGAACGCCGTCAATTCGAAGGATCACACCACGCTCGTCGCGGCAGTCAAGGCAGCCGGACTTGTCGACACGCTGCAGGGCCCCGGGCCGTTCATGGTTTTCGCACCGACGAACGCCGCCTTCGCCAAGCTGCCGGCAGGCACCGTCGAGACGCTCCTGAAGCCCGAGAATAAGGCTACGCTCACCAAGATCCTCACTTACCACGTCGTACCCGTAAATGCACTTAGCGACGCGATCAAGAAGATGGTCAAGGACGATGGCGGCAAGCATCCGGTGAAGACCGTGAGCGGAGACACTTTGATCGTCACGACAATGGGCGACAAGATCCAGCTCACCGACGAGAAGGGCGGAACCGCGACCGTCACCATCGCCGATGTCAAGCAGTCGAACGGCGTCATCCATGTGATCGACAAGGTTCTGCTGCCCGAATAAGTCTGGCGGACAGTCAGGCTCTCCGCGGCTGGGTATGAGCCGCGGAGAGCCTATTCCGATCGCGGGCGGGCTGCTCGGAACGGAACATACCGACTATGTTGTGCATCGCGTTGCATAAGCTCTGAGTGATCCTCCCTAGCTGAATTGAAGGTCCCAAAGCTGACAAAAATCGCTACTCTGATCATCAGCCAGTTATCGGTATGGGCTGACGTGGGGAAAGCGCATGTTGCAATGGGTTCTCGCTGCCGTTCTGGCGATCGTGGCGCTCGGCTTCGCGGGGTTAGTACTCAATGCCTGGCTGGTGGCTCGCCGCGTCGAGCGGGCAGTGCCGCCGCTCGGGCGCTTCGTGGAAGTCGACGGCGCGAAGCTGCATTATGTCGATCGCGGCGAGGGGCCGGCCGTCGTCATGATCCACGGCATCGCCGCAAACCTGAGACACTTCACCCACACGATCTTCGACGAGATCGCGAAGACCAATCGCGTCATCGCCATCGACCGTCCCGGATGCGGCTATAGCGAGCGGCCGCGCGGCGCCGACAACGCCACCGAGACCCAGGCGGTGATCATCCAGAAAGCGCTGAATAAGCTCGGCGTCGCTGATCCGCTGATCGTCGCCCACTCGCTTGGTGGCTCCGTCGCGCTGGCGCATGCGTTGTTGTATCCCGGCCAGGCACGCGGCTATGTGCTGATCGCGCCCCTAGCTGCGCCACCGGAAATGAAGCCGCCCTTCGATCGCTGGTATATTCGTTCTCCGCTGCGCCAGCGCCTTATCGCCTGGACCATCGGCATACCGATGGCGATCAAATACGGGCCCGCCCTCACGGCCTTCGTCTTCGCACCGCAAACGCCTCCCGAAGATTTTGGCACGGCAAGCGGCTCATTTCTGGGTCTGCGGCCAAAAGCCATCATCAACAATTTCAGGGACACCGTTGCCGCGCCCATCACGGTCGAGGCGATCCATACGCGATATACTGAAATCGACGCGCCGGTGATTTGCCTTTTCGGCGTGAAGGACCAGATCCTCGATCCCGAACGGAACCTGGCGCCCCTGGCCGCCATGCATTCAGCGGAGATCCAACTGCTTGACGGCGTTGGCCACATGCTGATGCATGCGGAGCCCTCGGCCGTGACCGCCGCAATCCGGAAAATGGATGCCACGGCGGCGCACCTTCCGCGAGCCTCGGCATTTTCATAGAGATGCTCGGGACATTCCGTGCGCGCTCGAAGATCAGGGCGGCGGACGCGTACCGACCGATGCCCTGTCGGGCGCCGACCGTTCTGGAATTCACCTGAGGCCACTATCGGCGACGACGCGGTTTGGGCAAAGGCGGATCGAGATCGGCCAGATCCAGTTCGATCCGCTTCTTCTTCGAAAGGCCCATCGCCACGATAGAATGAGATTGTCGAAAATAGTCTTTCAACTCGCGATCCGACAGCCCCGGTTTTGCGAAATGCTGAATCCATTTCAGACCGCGTGAGGCAAGATACGGCGCGGGACGCAGGCCCGGCTGGTCCTTGAGCATCTCAAACGATAGATCGCTCACCTTGAAGGAAAAGCTCGGCTCGTCTTTCTGCCAGCCGCCGATGACGAACACCTTGCCGCCAACCTTCCAGACATGCGAGCCACCCCATTGAACCACGTGGGTCGTTGCCGGAAGTGCGCGGCAAAAGTCGTTGAATTCCTCGTAGGTCATAGCGGCATATCCTGAACATTGCTCGATGCAATATCAGGATCCCGCGCTCTCCCGCAAATCGCTAATGCAAAGCGCCGCCCGTGATCGCACGCGGCGGCGCTCCGATGCTGGCCGGCGAACAGGTCCCGCTTCTATCCGATCATTCGTCGGTGAAGGGCCCCACGACGAGCTGTTCGAGCTTCATCCAATTGGAAAGCTGCTGATAGTTCAGACCCACCGTCTTCAGATCGTAGGTGATTTCCGAACGGGTCGGCCCGACGCACTTGGTCTTGCCGGCCTCGTCGGTCGCCTTCTTGCAGGATGTTTCGCTGTCATTGTAGTAGACGCGGCCGTAAATGCCGGGCTTTGACGTGTCGGACGCCGAGAAGAAGGCGTCGGTGTCGGCCTGGGTCGGATCGCCGCCGAAGAAGCCCTGATCCTTGTTCAACGGCGTCTCGTTGAAGCGCAGATTGTAATCGTAATAGGCCGTGTAGGGCAGTTTCTTGCCCTTTGCGTCGGTGAAAGAGCCGGCTTCCTCGGCGAAGCGGATCGAGCCCGTCACCTTGTCCGAAATGACCTTGTCGCCGATCGTATAGTTGAAGGTGATGCCAGCCTGATCGGTCAGCCAGTTGCCAAGTTCATAATCGTAGTCGAGCGTCCCGTCGACCTTGGTTTCCACGAGGAAAGAGAACGGACCGCTTGCCAGCCCCAGCCGCTCGAAGCGCAGGGGATCCGGGTTCTTGACCTTGATATTGACGACATGGCCGTCGACGTAACGCGAATAGACCTTTGTCGCTTCTGTCGCGGCCGTCTTCAGCTTCGCGGAGATGTTCCACCAGCGCGCCACAGCACGGCCCTGAATCGAACCGGAAAATTTGTTGGTCGACTGGCTGCCCTTAACCACATCGATGCGAAGCTGCCCGGCCTCCGGCGAATAGACGCCCTTGGAGTCGATATCCAGATCGCCGCGCAGGATGGCGGCATCCTTGGCGACCTGGCTCGGATTGGATGGATTGGCGACATCGATCTTGACGGAATAGGTAAGCTTCTTCTCCGGCACGCGCTGGATGTTGCCGTTAAAGACCATGAGGTCGGCAATCGCCAGATTACTGATCTCATAGACATCGACATTGTTCTGCGATCGCTCGGAGCGGGAATTATAGTCGATCACGAGCGAGCCGGTGACCTTGGCCTTGTCGGCGGGAATTTCCTTCAAGGCGTTGGTCTGGGCCGTCTGGGCGAGGACCGAGGACGCGAGCGATAGGCTGACGACCACGGGCGCAAAGGCCGTGACGCGCATGAATTTCATAGCGTTCTATCTCCAAAAGCAGCGGCCGTTCGGGGCGGACCGCCTTCCTAAGGGTTAATGCCTTACCAGCGAATTTGCACCCGGCGCCGGTATGTTCGTCGTTCGTACATGATCAATGCGTGAATGCCGCAAGGCAGGTGAGATTGCGTAAATCCGCGGGCCACGCGGCGCTTGTGGTTTCCGTATAGTCCGGAATAGGACGCAGAGACCACGCTAAAGGTTCGTATAATCAACGGATTTTTCGCGCAGCCTTAAGACGCAGCGCGTATGTGCCGGATCGGCCGGCCGGGGGCGATTGCCTGAGCCGCGGCAATGATGGCTTGGCTGTCGATGCCGAAATGGCGGTAGAGGTCGGCAATCGATCCCGTCTGGCCAAAATGCTCGACGCCGAGCGAGCGTGTGCGGTGGCCGAGCACCGAGCCGAGCCAGGCTAGTGTCGCCGGGTGACCGTCGAGAACGGTCACCAGCCCGCAATGGGAGGGAATGTCAGCCAGCAGGCGTTCGACGTGACTGCGGGCGTGGGCAAGGCCGTGCTCGCGAGCGCGGCTGGCAGCGGTCCAGCCGGCATTCAGGCGATCCGCCGAAGTGACGGCGAGCAGCCCGACATCGCGCCGGTCTTCAGCCATGAGGCCGATGGCGGCGATCGCCTCGGGGGCCACCGCACCGGTATAGGCGACCACCACCTGGGCGTTCGGTCCGGGCCGCCGCATCCAATAGGCACCGTTGATGATATCCTCGGCAAGCGCCATAGCCATCGTTCGCCGCGGCTGCTCGATGCTGCGCGTGGAGAGCCGCAGATAGACCGATCCGCCGGTTTTGTCCCGCAGCCAGCTTGTCTCGTCCGGCTCAACATCTCCAGAGCGCTGCATATAGTCGAAAGACCAGCGCAGGATCGTCGCCAATTCGTCGACATAGGCCGGCTCGAAGCTCGCCAGCCCATCCTGCGCCATGCCGATCAGCGGTGTTGCGATGGATTGATGCGCGCCGCCTTCAGGCGCCAGCGTCACGCCGGAAGGCGTGGCGGCGATGATGAAGCGGGCGTCCTGATAGCAGGCATAATTCAGCGCATCGAGGCCTCGTTCGATGAACGGATCATAAAGCGTACCGACCGGCAGCAGCCGCTCGCCGAAAACCGAATGCGACAGGCCGAGCGCCGACAGCATGATAAACAGGTTCATCTCGGCAATGCCGAGTTCCATATGCTGGCCCGTCGGGTGAAAACGTCCAATTGAATGTCGAGGGGATGCGCTCAGCCTTGAAGAGGTCGGCCATTTCTTCACGCGCGAACAGCCCGCGCCGGTTCACCCACGCGCCCAGATTGGTGGACACCGTGACATCAGGCGATGTGGTGACGATGCGCTTCGCAAATTCCGTATCGCTCTTGGCGATCTCGTGCATCAGCAGGCCGAAGCCCTGCTGCGTCGACATCGAGGGCTGCGCCGCTACCGCAAGCGCATCGGGGACCGCAATGACGGACGACTCGAAAGCGCCGCCTGCCCTGCTGCACGAATGGAACACCCGCAAGGAACGCCTCGAACTGAGCAGCCGGCAGATCCAGCCCTTCAAATGGCTCCCACTCATAGCCCTCGCGGATATTCATCGCCCGGCGCAGCGTTTCCAATTGCGCCACCGTCATCAGTCCCGCGTGATTGTCCTTGTGGCCGGCGAGCGGCAGGCCAAAGCCTTTCACCGTATAGGCGATGAAGCAGGTGGGGCGGTCATGGGTGCGTGCCTGCTCGAATGCTTCGAGAATGGAGGGCAGATCGTGCCCGCCGAGATTGCACATCAACCCTGCGAGTTCATCGTCGCTGCGCCGCTCGATAAGACCTGACACTGGTCCTTGATCGCCCAGATCGTCGAGAAGCCGCTTGCGCCAAGCCGCGCCGCCTTGGAAAGTCAGCGCCGAATAGAGCTGGTTCGGACACGCGTCGATCCAGGCACGCAAGCTCTCGCCGCCAGGCTCGGCGAACGCCTGTTGCTGCAGCGCCCCGTATTTCAGAATGACGACATCCCAGCCAAAGCTGCGGAACACTGCTTCCAGCCGCTCCCACAGCCCTTCGCGCACGACGGCGTCGAGGCTCTGGCGATTGTAATCGACGATCCACCACGTGTTTCTAAGCCCTTGCTTCCAGCCTTCGAGCAGCGCCTCGAAAATATTGCCCTCATCCATTTCGGCGTCACCGACGAGGGCCACCATCCGCCCTTCCGGCCGCTCGCCGCCCCAGCCCCGCGCGCGCAGAAAATCCTGCACCAGCGAGGCAAACAGCGTTTGCGCCACGCCAAGTCCAACCGAGCCGGTCGAAAAATCGACGTCGTCGATATCCTTGGTGCGCGACGGATAGGATTGGGCGCCCTTATAGCCGCGGAAATTCTGCAGCTTCTCCCGGGTCTGGTTGCCGAAGAGATATTGGATGGCATGGAAGATCGGGCTGGCATGCGGCTTCACCGCGACACGGTCTTCCGGCCGCAGCACCGCGAAATACAGCGCCGTCAGGATCGTCGCCGATGATGCAGACGACGCCTGATGACCACCGACTTTCAACCCATCCGCACTTTCGCGTAAGTGATTGGCATTATGGATGGTCCAGGTCGCGAGCCACAAAACCTTCCGTTCAAGCGCGGTGAGTATCCGCAGACGGGTGTCATTCATGGCCAGCACCTCCTTGCGCCGGAACGGCAAACGCTCAAGCATGTCACGCGGGTACAGGGCTATTCAACGCCAATTTCTATCCACGCTAAGCGCATCCGCAACAAGGGTGGGCTGCCTGTGGGCCATCAAGGCGCGAGCTGGAAGCGGTATTCCGTCGTTTGCGCATAAGGCGCGTCCGGCCTCAGGAGAGCCTGAGGGAAGTTCGGATGGTTCGGTGCATCCGGCCATATCTGCGGTTCAAGGCACAGGCCCCCATGCGCGCCGTAGGTCACGCCCTCCAGCCCGGGCACATCGCGGGCGACGCCGACGCCATCGTAGAATTGCACGCCAGACTCGGTGGTCCACACCTGCATCTCGACAGCCGAGCGCGCGCCCCGCACGGTAGCCGCCCGCCGCAACGGGCCACGCGCATCGGAAAGACAGAAATTTTGATCATAAGGCGTATGAGGCTGCACCATCCGCAATGCGGATCCGCCGAGGCGCACGAAAATCGAAGTCGGTTCCTTCCACCGGGACAATATCGCCAGTCGGGATCAATTCCCCGTCGACCGGCAGATAAGCCCCCGCATCGATTTGCATGAGATGGTCGAGCACATCCGATCGCCCGCCATCATCCAGATTGAAATAGCTGTGGTGAGCAAGATTGCAAAGGGTCGGCGCGTCTGTGACGGCGGAAAGTTCGATCACCAGGCGGCCGGAGGGTATGGTCCTATAGGTGCACGATATGTCGAGGTTGCCGGGAAAGCCCATTTCGCCGTCGCGCGCGCGATAGGTCAGCGTGACGAAATCCGCGCCGGCCTCCTTCAGCGTCCAGAGCTGCCGGCCGATCCCCGCCGCACCGCCATGAAGCGTGTGCTTGCCGAGGAAATTCATATCAGTCTGATAGGCCTTGCCGTCGATAGTGAAGCGTCCATGAGCGATGCGATTGGCGACGCGGCCGACCGTGGCGCCGAAATGAGGCGAGTGCACCGGATAGAAGCGGAAATCCTCAAAGCCCAGCACCAGCGGATCGCTATGACCCGACAGCCGAAGGTCCTGAATGACGGCGCCCCAATTGATGATTTTTGCCGTCAGCCCGCCGCCCTGGATCGTCACGCGGCGAACCTCTTGTCCGTCAGGCATCCAGCCGAAAGGTTCCGCGTCCATTGTCGCCATGTTTTCATCCGCCCTAAAGAACGACCCGCGGCTCGGCCCGGCCGCGCACCGCGACGTCGAGAACGAAGGTCTTGCCAGCATGTTGGTCCTCGGCGCGGCGGGCGTCGTCCATGCCCTGCCATGCGGAGGTGACGAGCAGTCGCCCGAGATCGCGGCCAATGAAGGCGGGGCAGCTTGGCTGCTGCGCCGGGACCGGTAGGGTTTGCAAAAGCGCACCTTGCGGTGAAATGACATTGATGCGCGAGGCGCCCCAGCACGCATTCCAGATTACGCCGTCGGCATCGACGACCGAGCCATCCAACCCGCTTTTCTGCACACCGTAATCGAACAGCAGACGAGGTTCGCCGCTCGGCAGACCGTTGGTCGGATCCACCCGGACCGCCATCAATTTCGCCACGCGCGTATCGGTAAAATAAGCGGTGCCGCCGTCGGGAGAAAAGCAGATCGAATTCGGGATCGAAATCTCCGGGTAGAGCTTGCGAAGCTCACCCTTGAAAAACCAATAGATCGCGCCCGCCGCCTGTTCCGCCTGCTTGCCCATGGTGCCGATCCAGATCGCGCCGGATGGGTGAACGCGGCCGTCATTGGAGCGGGTGGCCGGATTGTCGGCCTCCAGCGGATGGTGGAGGGTCAGGCCGCCCGTAGCGGCGTCGCGGATGTAAAGCCCGCTTTCGGTGGCGAGCAACTGCGTCCGCTCGTCGATGACGCCGAGCATGCTGGCCATGAAGGGCAAATCATGGATGGTCGTCGTGGCAGCGGCGAAATCATGCTGGAAGAGGCGTTTCCCGACGATGTCGAACCACCACGCCTTGTCCTGCGCGGGATCATAGGTGGGCCCTTCGCCCAATTCGCAACGCGTCTCGTCCAGTATTTCGACGGCCATGCATCACCTCGCGAAAACCGTATCATATGCGGTGACGATTGCCCGCGCCTTGTTGCCGACGTCGGCGGCGGACACGCCCGGCCGGTACAGGCTGGAACCCAGTCCGAAAGTGCGGATGCCGACCGCTGCATAGGCGGCGAAATCCGCTTCCGAAACGCCGCCCACCGCGCCGATCTCCATGTCTCCCGGCAGAACGGCGCGGATGGCATTGATACCTGCGGCGCCGAGAACGCTCGCCGGAAAGAATTTTAGCGCGGACGCCCCGGCTTTGACGGCGAGCAGCGCTTCCGTCGCCGTGAAGACGCCGGGCATGGTGAACATCCGGTGGGCCGAGGCGCGGGCGATGATTTCGGGCGCGACATTGGGGCTGACCATCAGCCGTCCGCCAGCGTCGGCCAGCCGGTCAACCTGGTCGGCATCGAGCACGGTTCCGGCGCCGATCAGGCAGCCTGCAGGCGCAAGTTTCGCGGCCATTTCGATGGATGCGAACGGGTCCGGCGAATTGAGCGGGATTTCGATCGCCTCGAAACCGGCCTCGATCAGAGCGGACACGATAGGTTCGGCCTCCTCGGGCCGGATGCCGCGCAGGATGGCGACCAGTGACCGTTTGAGGTGAGGCCACGGCATATGAGGGCGATCAGCGTCCATGGCTTTGCCTTTCCTAATCCGCCCAGAATGCTTGCGCCGCGCTCCATAGTCCACGGCGCACCGCATCACCCGCATCGCAGTGACGCACGACAACACCCTGCCCCTCCAGGCCGGCGCGATATAACGCACCCAACCCGCCGGACGCGACAAGCACAACCTCCTCGATCGCACCCTGGCGCGCCATTGCGCTGGCGAGTTCGTGGCCGATGAGCAAGCCCGAAAGCCGGGCCGCGCCGTCCGAAGCGGGCTCAAAGCCGAGCAATTGCGCGGAGCGGACGTGAAACAGCAGGTTTGACAGGGATGAAGGTTTGGCGAATCCCGACTTCACCGCTTCAAGAAAGGCCGCATCGTCGGGCGCGATTTCGGACGCACCGCCCATCGCCGCGCTCAGGATTGAATGGCGCGAGAGAACGTCAAACAGTTCACCCGTCATGTAGGTGGAGAAACCCTCGACCTTGCCGCCGCCAAGCGTCACCCATTTGGAATGCGTGCCCGGCATACAGACGAGGCCCGAGCGAACGCCGTCCGCGACCAGCCCCAAAAGCTGGGTTTCCTCACCGCGCATCACGTCGGGCGCGCCCGCCTCGCGCTGGGCGATGCCGGGCAAGATGCGCACGTCCCTCGCATAGCCATCGACCACCAGCGCATTGCGGATGATGTCCGCGACATCGGCGGGCGTGTCCAGATAGCCCGCTTCCCTCCAGCCCTGCCGCGCGCCTGCCATGCCGCAGATGATCACCGGCAGCGTTTCCGTGACGCCAAGTTCGGCGAGGTGCCGTTCGAGGACGGCATCGAAACCGGCGCCGGCCGCGCGCATCATGCCTTCGTCGCTGCGCCGCTCGGCGAGTACCGCTCCGTCCTCGGACAACAGCCACAGCCGGAAAGACGATGTGCCCCAATCCACCGCGGCGCAGAACGGGATCATCCCGTCACCGCCCGCACAGCGCCGGAATAACCGCAGAATGTTAACGGAATGTTCACGGAAACACCGCTCCTCGATTTCGGCGGATCAATGGGAATCCTTGCCCACCGCGTTGCCCCGGCAGCCCACGAGAAAGTCAAAATCCGCGCCCGTATCGGCGCCGGTGACGTGGTCGTAATAGAGGCGGGCATAGCCGCTTTCCGGCGGAACGATCGGGCTGCGCCACGCCTTCAACCGGGCGGCGATTTCCTCATCGGGCACGTCGAGATGCAGCCGGCGGTTCGGCACGTCGAGCTCGATCATGTCGCCGTTCCGGACGATGGCGAGCGGGCCGCCGGCCGCCGCTTCCGGGCTGGTATGCAGCACGACGGTGCCATAGGCGGTGCCGGACATGCGCGCGTCGGAAATGCGCACCATGTCCTTGATGCCCTTGCGCAGCACCTTCGGCGGCAGGCCCATGTTGCCGACCTCGGCCATGCCCGGATAGCCCTTCGGCCCGCAATTCTTCAGCACCATGATGCAGCTCTCATCGATGTCGAGCGCCTCGTCATTGATCTTGGCCTTGTAGTCGTCGATGTCCTCGAAGACGACGGCGCGGCCCCGATGCGCCAGCAGATGCGGCGAAGCGGCGGAAGGTTTCAGCACGGCGCCTTTCGGCGCAAGATTGCCGCGCAAAACCGCAATCCCGCCATGCGCGGTGAGCGCCTTGGACGCCGGACGGATGACATCCTCGTTCCAGTTCTTGGCGTCCTTGACCTGCTCCCACTGAGTTTCGCCCGACACGGTCAGCGCGTCGCGATTGCAGCAGCCCCGCCTCGCCGAGCGCTTTCAGGACCACCGGCAGACCGCCCGCATAGAAGAACTCCTCCATCAGATATTCGCCGGAGGGCATCAGATTGACGATGGTCGGCACGTCGCGGCCCAGCCGGTCCCAATCGTCGAGCGTCAGGTCGATGCCGACACGGCCAGCCAGCGCCAGCAGATGGATGACCGCATTGGTCGAACCGCCGATCGCGCCATTGGCGCGGATCGCGTTCTCGAAGGCTGCGCGCGTCAGCACGTCGGAGGGCTTCAGATCCTCCTTCACCATCTCGACGATGCGCCGCCCGGTCAGATGCGCCATCACGCGGCGGCGGCTATCGACGGCCGGGATCGCGGCATTGCCCGACAGCGCCATGCCGAGCGCTTCGGCCATGCTCGCCATGGTCGAGGCGGTGCCCATGGTGTTGCAGGAGCCCGGCGAGCGCGACATGGCCTGTTCGGCGTCGAGGAAATCCTCCCGGTTCATCGTGCCGGCCTTGATCGCCTCCGACATCTGCCAGAGCGCGGTGCCCGAGCCGACCCGCTCGCCCCGGAACCAGCCATTCAGCATCGGCCCGCCGGTGACGACGATTGCGGGCATGTCGACCGAAGCCGCGCCCATCAGCAGCGCCGGCGTGGTCTTGTCGCAGCCGACCATCAGCACCACGCCGTCCATCGGATTGCCCCGGATCGCCTCCTCCACATCCATGGCGGCGAGGTTGCGGTACATCATCGCGGTCGGGCGCAGCGCGCTTTCGCCGGTGGAGAACACCGGGAACTCCAGCGGCAATCCGCCCGCTTCATAGACGCCGTGCTTCACACGCTCGGCGAGGTCGCGCAAATGCGCGTTGCAGGGCGTGAGCTGCGACCAGGTGTTGCAGATGCCGATGACCGGACGTCCGTCGAACAGGTCGGCCGGCAGCCCCTGGTTCTTCATCCAGGAGCGGTGATAGATGTTGTCGCGCGAGGTGCCGCCGAACCATTCGCTCGAACGCAGTTTGCGCGGCCATTGCGCGGGCTTGAATGTCATGGGACTAGAATTTCCTTAATGCGCACCGACAGCTCCCTCTCCCATGGGGAGAGGGCGGGGGTGAGGGGGTAGAACCTATCAACACTCCGTACCCCCTCACCCGGACGCTGCGCGTCCACCCTCTCCCCATGGGAGAGGGCTGGGCCTCGCCCCGACGATCGGAAGTGCCACGATGCGTTGACCATCCACTTAGGCCGCGTCAAAGCGCGGTCACGTGGTGGTAGGCAGCCGCCTCACCCGCCGCCTTGGTGGCGAGCGGGTTCCGCAGCGGCAATCCGAAACCCGGCGCTTCGATTTCGAACACATCTCCCTGCACCGCGCTGATGCCGTCGGCGAAAGACAGCGTCGCGGTACCGAACATATGGATATGCACGTCGCCCGGCTGGCGGAACAGCTCATATTTGAAATGGTGGTGTTCGAGATTGGCGATTGTATGAGACATGTTCGCTTCGCCCGAGAGGAACGGCTTTTCCCAGATCACCTCGCTGCCACGGCGGATGCGCGAGGTGCCGCGAATGTCGTCCGGCAACGCGCCGACGAGGATTTCCGGGCCGAACGAGGCTGGGCGAAGTTTGGAATGGGCGAGATAGAGATAGTTGACCCGCTCCATCACATGGTCTGAGAACTCGTTCGACAGCGCAAAGCCGACGCGCAAGGGGGCGCCATCGTCGCCGACGATGTAGACGCCCGCGATTTCCGGTTCCTCGCCGCCATCCTGGGCGAATGCCGGCGACGTCAGCGGCTGGCCCGGCGCGATCGCGACCGTGCCGTTGCCCTTATAGAACCATTCCGGCTGCACTCCTGCCGCGCCCGCCGCGGGCTTTCCGCCTTGGAGGCCCATGCGGAACATCTTCATCGAGTCGGTGACGTTTTCCGCCTTCTCCGTAGCTGCGGCGGCGTGCATGGCATCGCGAGTCGAGGCGGAGCCGAGATGGGTGAGGCCGGTTCCCGTTACATGCATATGGGCCGGATCAGGATGGGTGATCGGCAATAGCAGCCTGCCCTCGTCATAGGCGGCTTCCAGATCGACCGCTTCGCCCAGGCCGAGCTCGCGAATGCGCGCCGCGAGCCCTACCCCGCTCCGCGCCGCCTCCAGCGCCAGTTCATAAACGCTGGCGGCGCCCTTGACCGCATAGGCCTCGCTGCCCTCGCGCACGACGACGAGCGTATGGCCGGCCTTGTCTCGAATTTGGGAAAGCAGCACTGGATTGTCTCCTCAGACCTTATTCTTGTTGTAAACGTCGAAAATCACGGCGGCGAGCAGCACCAGCCCTTTGATCACCTGTTGCCAGTCGATGCCGATGCCGAGGATCGACATGCCGTTATTCATCACGCCCATGATGAAGGCGCCGACCACCGCACCCACCACCGTACCGATGCCGCCGCTCATCGACGCGCCGCCGATGAAGACCGCCGCGATCACATCAAGCTCGAAGCCGAGGCCGGCTTTCGGCGTCGCGGTGTTGAGGCGCGCGGCGAAAACGAGGCCCGCAAGCGCCGAAAGCAAGCCCATATTGACGAAGGTCAGAAAGCTGAGCCGCTGCGTGTTGATGCCGGACAGTTTCGCCGCGTTCTCATTGCCGCCAAGGGCATAGATGCGGCGGCCGAGCGTCGTCCGGGTCGCGATGAAACTGTAGACGCTGATCAGCAGCGCCATCACGATGAGCACATTAGGCAGGCCGCGAAAGTCGGACATCTGCCAGGTCAGATAGATGATCGCAAAGGCGATGATCAGGTGCTTCACCGCGAACACCATCAGGGGCTCGTCGAGATGTCCATATTTCTGCGCCTGCAGGCGCGACCGTATGGCCATGATCAATAATCCGATCGCCGTTACGACGCCGAGAGCCATGGAAAAGAGATTGAAAGCGCCGCCGCCGAGCAGGTCCGGTATGAAGCCGGACGCCAGAGACTGGAATTCGCGCGGGAACGGCCCGATCGACCGGCCTTCGAGCAGGCCCAGCGAAAGGCCCTTGAACACCAGCATACCGGCCAGGGTGACGATGAAGGAGGGGATGCGGTAGTAGGCGACCCAATAGCCCTGCGCCGCGCCGATCGCCATGCCGACCGCGAGGCAGATCGCGGAAGCCGTGATGTAGCCGAAGCCATATGTCACCATCAGCACCGCCGCGAGCGCGCCGATGAAGCCGCTCACCGAACCGACCGAAAGATCGATATGGCCGGCGACGATGACCAGCAGCATCCCCACCGCCATGATGACGATATAGCTGTTCTGGAGCACGAGATTGGTGAGGTTGACCGGCTTCAGCAATACGCCGTCGGTGACGATCTGGAAGAAGGCCATGATCACCACGAGCGCGATCAGGATCCCGTATTCGCGCATATGGTGGCGGATGAAATCGGCGTAGGAGGTCGTCTCCACAGGCGCCGCCGCGCGCTCTTCCTGTGCGATTGCCATGTCGTCACCCGTCCGCGTTGATGATCATATGCATGATTTTTTCCTGGGAGGCTTCGGAGGCCGCCAGTTCGCCGGCGAAGACGCCCTTCGCTCATCACGAGGATGCGGTCGCACATGCCGAGCAGCTCCGGCATCTCGGAGGAAATGAAGACGATGCCCTTCCCCGCCGCGGCCAGCTCGTTGATGATCGTGTAGATCTCATATTTGGCGCCTACGTCGATGCCGCGCGTCGGCTCGTCCAGGATCAGCACCTCGGGGTCCGCGTAGAGCCACTTGGAGAGCACCACCTTCTGCTGGTTGCCGCCGGACAGATTGAGCGTCTTCTGCTCGACGGTCGTGCTCTTGATGCGCAGCCGCGCACGATAGCGCGTCGCGACCTCCATCTCTTCATTGTCATTGACGATGCCGTTCCGCGAAATGCCTTCAAGATTGGCGAGCGGGATGTTGCGGCGGACACTATCCTCCAGAATGAGACCGTAGGTCTTGCGGTCCTCGGTGGCGTAGCAGAGGCCGCTGGCGATAGCGCGGGCGACGGTCGATGTGTCCGCAGGCTTGCCGTCGATCAGCACTTCTCCGGAGATTGCCTCGCCATAGGATCGGCCGAACAGGCTCATCGCCAGCTCGGTGCGCCCGGCGCCCATCAGACCGGCGATGCCGACGACCTCGCCGCGCCGTACCTTGAACGATACATCATCGACGATTTTGCGGTGCGTGTGGATGGGATGGAATGCGGTCCAGTTCTTCACCTCCAGCACGACATCGCCGATGACGGCTTCGCGCGCCGGGAAACGGTCATGCAAGGGGCGGCCGACCATCGATCGGATGATGTTCGCCTCCTTGGCCTGTTCAGCGCCCCGATTGACCGTCGTGACACTGGCGCCGTCGCGCAGCACGGTGATCTTGTCCGCGACCTTTGCCACCTCGTTCAACTTGTGCGAGATCAGGATCGAGGAGATGCCCTTGTGCTTGAATTCGATGAGGAGATCGAGGAGCGCGTCGCTGTCTATTTCGTTCAGGCTGGAGGTCGGCTCGTCCAGGATCAGCAGTTTCACCCGCTTGGACAGCGCCTTGGCGATCTCGACGAGCTGCTGCTTGCCTGCGCCAAGCTGGGTCACGAGCGTGCGCGGCGCTTCCCTCAATCCGACGCGCGCCAGGAGCTCCTCGGTGCGGCTGTAGGTCTCCGGCCAGTTGATGACGCCGCGGGTCTGGACTTCATTGCCGAGAAAGATGTTCTCCGCGATCGACAGGAGCGGCACCAGCGCCAGTTCCTGATGGATGATGATGATGCCCAGATCCTCGCTGTCGCGTATGCGCCGGAATGTGCGTTCCTCGCCCTCGAACCTGATTGTCCCATCATAAGTGCCATGCGGATAGACCCCGCTCAGCACCTTCATCAGCGTCGATTTTCCCGCTCCATTCTCGCCGACAATGGCATGAATTTCGCCATAGCCAACGCTGATCGAGACATTGTCGAGCGCTTTCACGCCCGGAAATGTCTTGCTGATTCCGTGCATTTCGAGAATGGGTTGCACCGTCGCTCCAGACCATGTGCGTGTGCCGGGCAGGCCCGGTGTTAAGGGCCCGAACCTGCCCAAGCACCATTCCGAAAGCGGACTTCCCGTTTTCGGAACAATGATCTGCAAATCAAAGAGCCTGAATGCGCTCTATTTGATCTGCTCTTTCTTGTAATAGCCGCTGCCGATCAGAATTTTTTCCCAATTGCTCTTATCGACCGCAACGGGCTTGAGCAGATAGGACGGCACGACCTTGACCCCATTTTCATAGGTCTTGGTGTCGTTGACCTCGGGCTGCTTGCCTTCGAGGACAGCGTTGACCATGGCCACGGTGACCTTGGCAAGTTCGCGGGTGTCCTTGAAGATCGTGGAATATTGCTCGCCGGCGATCATCGACTTGACGGACGGGACTTCGGCGTCCTGGCCGGTAACGATCGGCATCTTCATGTCGCCCGAGCCGTAACCCACGCCCTTGAGCGACGACAGGATCCCGATGGACAGCCCGTCATAGGGCGAGAGCACGCCATGGACGCGCTTGCCGGTGTAGTTGGCGGACAGGAGATTATCCATGCGGGCCTGTGCGACCGCGCCGTCCCAGCGCAGCGTGCCGACTTTGTCCATGCCCATCTGGCCCGACGCGATGACGACCTTCTTGGCGTCGATCAGCGGCTGAAGCACCGACATCGCGCCGTTGTAGAAGAAGAACGCGTTGTTGTCGTCAGGCGAGCCGCCGAACAGCTCGACATTATACGGGCCGTCGCCGAAGCGCTCCTTCAAGCCAGCAACCAGCGACTGCGCCTGCAGCACGCCGACCTGGAAATTGTCGAATGTGGCGTAGTAGTCGACATTGGGGCTCTGGCGGATCAGACGGTCATAGGCGATGACCTTAATTTTTGCAGCCGCTGCGTTTGCCAGCGCGTTGGACAGCGTGGTGCCGTCGATCGCGGCGATCACAAGGACCTTGACGCCCTTGGTGATCATGTTCTCGATCTGGGCGAGCTGGTTCGGAATGTCGTCTTCCGCATATTGGAGGTCGGTCGCGTAGCCGGCCTCTTTGAAATATTTCACCATGTTATTGCCGTCGTCGATCCACCTGGCGGAGGATTTTGTCGGCATGGAAATGCCGACGGTGCCCTTGTCCTGGGCTTGCGCCGAGGCAACGCCAAACAGCGACACCATGGCCAGAGCGGCCAGTGTTTTGAGAAACTTCAATTTTTCCTCCCATTGGCACGCCCAAAAATGGACGTTGCGCTTTGCGTTATTTCTTCGCTGCCGGCAAACAATTGCGGTTCTTATGACCGGCGCCGGGCACAGGATCGGCAAACGCGATATGCGTGTCAAATTAGAATTGATAATTGTACCATGACGGAATTGATATATCAGCACGCGGCAGGTTCACGCGATGACATCTGCGGATCAATCCTTCAGCCCCTCCGGATCGCTCCTGATGAGGCGGGGACTTA
Source organism: uncultured Alphaproteobacteria bacterium (assembly GCA_963842775.1). Taxonomy (GTDB): domain Bacteria; phylum Pseudomonadota; class Alphaproteobacteria; order Rhizobiales; family Rhodomicrobiaceae; genus R-RK-3. The sequence goes on from CAWJHQ010000011.1 coordinate 721,625, forward strand.
AAATGACGCATCTCCGGCTTTTCGCGGCGCTGGCGCATACCCGCCAGATCAGCGCCGCAGCCGAGACGCTCGCGATCTCCCAGCCGGCGGCGTCGCGCCTGGCGGCCGAAGCCGAACGTATTACAGGCGCCAAGCTCTATGAGCGCACGAGCCACGGCATCGTGCTCACCGCGCCCGGCCGGGCATTTGCGAACCGCGCCCGCCGCATGTTGCATGAAGTCGACGAGACCGAACGCGAACTGGCCGAAATTCTTGAAGGCAATGCCGGCACCGTGAATATCGGCTCCGTGACCGGCCCGGCTTTCGAGCATGTCCTGCCCGCGATCAGGCAAGCGCGCGTTCACTTGCCCCGCGTGGCGGTCAATGTTGAGGTTTCGACCAGCGACGTGCTGACCGATGCGCTGTTCGAAGGGAATCTGGATTTCATTCTAGCGAGGCTTCCGGCCCGGCGTGACCCACGCCAGTTCGAAGCACGCTTCATCGGCCCCGAGCCGATCAGCCTTATTGTTCGGCGCGAGCATCCCCTATTGCGCCGCCCGGAGGCCGCCATGCACCGGCTCATGGAGTTCGACTGGGTGCTGCCGCTCGAGGGCGCGCTGCTCCGAACCACGGTAGAAAACGCGCTGCTTGCGCATGGCATGCCCCTGCCGGCAAAGGTGCTCAACACATCGTCATTCCTTCTGACCATCGTCACCGTCAATCAGACCAACGCAATTGCCCCCGTCGCCACGTCGGTCGCCCGGTTCTTCGCCTCTCAATCGGGAATGGGCAGCGCCATCGGCGAACTTGCGGTCGATCTGCCGCTCGAAGTACCCCCCTATGCACTTATAACCATGGCGGGACGCGAGCTGACGCCGGCCGCAAATGCGATGTATAGCTTGATCTCCGCCAGTCTTTGACGTGCGACTGTGCGAGAGACAGGACCGTCAATTGGGAAGGCAATGCGCCGGCCGCGTCAATGGCGCGACCGGCCTTCGTTCAGGCAGATTTTTTGAAGAAGCGCTTGATGACCTGCGCAAAGAAACCGGGTCGCTTCTGCTCGATGATCGCGACCGGGATTTTCGGCTGAATCTCCTCCATCGCTACGACCGTCGCACCGGCGGCGGAGCGAAGCCGACTGCTATTCGCGAACGCAGTCGCCGCCGCCATGCGCTTCGCGCTCAGGACGGCATCGCGCGCTTCCCTGTCGCGTTCGGCCTGCCGATAGCTGCGACGTTTACCTCGTTCCCGTTCCTTACGGTTCTGTCCGCCACGATCAAAGCTTCTGCCCATATTCTTAGCTCATCTGTTTATTCACTGCGTCTCAAGTATTGGCAGATTCGCGCACGCAGCACACGGACAGTGTTTCAGGCCTCTCAGACTTGTTTTTAGCGATGCAAAAATGGCGCAAGGCAGCGCAGCCGTGCATGAGGCTTTGCGATAAGATCAGGATCGAACAAGAAAACAAGAAAAGGAGCCACGTCCGAATTTCATCCGAACGAAGCGGCGTCAGCCGAGCGCGCGCCGCATCGTCTCGCCCACCAGACTTGCGTTCGGCGCGATATGAATGCCCGCGCTTCGCAGTGCCTCGATCTTGGTGGCCGTGCCGCCCCTGCCGCCGCCGACAAACGCGCCGGCATGGCCCATTCGCCGCTCCTCAGGCGCGTGGCTTCCGACCACGAGCGCAACAACCGGCTTTGTCAGCTTAATACGGGAGGCCATCAGAGCCGCCTTCTCCTCTTCGATGCTGCCGATCTCGCCGATGAGAATGATGCCCTTCGTGTCGGGATCGGCCAGGAACAGCTCAAGGCAGGTCTTCAGGTCGATGCCGTGTACGGGATCGCCGCCGACGCCCACCGTGGTGGACTGGCCCAGCCCCGCCGCCGTCAGTTGGGCCACCACTTCGCTGGTGAGCGATGCAGAGCGCGAGGCGATGCCTATGCCGCCGGGCCGGGCGTTCATTGTCGTCATGACGCCGACTTGTGCCGCGCCGGGCGTCAGGATGCCTTGTGAATTGGGGCCCACCAAAGTCGTCCGCGAGCCTTGTAACGCGTCGCGGACCCGGACCATGTCGAGCACGGGCACCCGCTCTGTCACGCAGACTGCCAGCGGCATTTCCGCCTCGATCGCTTCGATCATGGCGCGCGCCGCGTTGGCAGGCGGCACGAAGATGATGGTGGCGTTGGCGGCGGTCGCGGCCATGGCGTCGCGCACGGTATCGAATACGGGCAGATCGAGAGCCCGGCGCCCGCCCTTGCCCGGCGTCACGCCCGCCACCATCCTGGTGCCGTAGGCCAGCATGCGCTGGGTATGATAGCTGCCGGCGTGGCCGGTCATGCCCTGGCAGATGACGCGGCTATCCGCTCCGATGAGGATCGCCATTACGCTGCCTCCCGCTTTCCGAATGCCACCACACGTTCCACGGCTTCAGCGATTGTCGCCCCCTCGATGTATTGGATGCCAAAGGTCTTCAGCCGATCGCGGGCGAACTCCGCATTATTCCCCGCGAGCCGAACCACGAGGGGCAGCCGGCGGCCCGAGCGGCGCATCGATATCGCCATGCCCTCGACGATAGTGTCGCAGCGCTGCATGCCGCCGCCATGCACATTGAGGAGCACGGCGCGGAGGGCCGGATTGGCCAGCAGCAGATCGAAGCCGAATGCGACATCGAGGCTGGTGGCGGTGGTGCGCACATCCATGAAGTTCGCGGGACGGCCGCCTGCTGCCTTCAGCATGTCCAGGGTCGCAAGGGCCAGCCCCGCGCCGTTGACGACGAGGCCGATGTCGCCGTCCATGCCGATGTAATTGATGTTGTGCCGGTCGCTGGCGAGTTCGCCCGGATCGCCGTCCTCCTGCATGACCGTGTCACGCCAAGCGCCGATCTCCGGGTGACGGAACAGCGCGTTGTCGTCGATAGTCATCTTGGCGTCGACGGCGATGTATCGGCCATCGGCGGTGACGGCGAGCGGGTTTATCTCGACCAGCGTGGCATCGAGTTCGACAAACGCGGTGGCGAGCAGCTGCAACAGACGCCCCGAGCTTTTCGGCATCGGCGGTGGCCGGCGCGATCCTCCGCGCGAGCGCGCCAAAATCTGCGACCGGCTGGTTATCCACGATGCGGACCCGCAAACGCTCGAGCTGGCCGCGATCGCTGATGGCATTCGGCTCGCTATCATCGACAGGCGTGCCGCTGCCCAGGGCGACAATCTCTCCTGTCGCGGGATCGAGCGCAATGGCCACATACAGATTGGTGAGCGCGGTAACCGCTTCCTCGACATAGACCCAGCGGACCTTCTCACCGCGAGGGCCGGTCTGGCGCGTGACGAGCGGCTGGCCGAGCATCGCGGCGGCGGCAATGCGCGCTTCGGCAGGGCTTTCGGCGAAGCGGATGCCGCCGCCTGCCAACCGGTCGCCCGCCTGGACTTGCGCCTTCACGACATAGCGGCCGGGGGCCCTTCCCTGCACAAGCTTTTCGACGTCGGCGGCGCTTCCCGCCACACGTCCGGCTGCGATGGATACGCCGCGCCGCGACAGCAATTCCTTGGCTAAGAATTCGTGAATATGCATGGCTGCATGGCCTCTTCTGCGCGCATGCGAATCATTGCCCGATTATGGAGCAGGCGCACGCAATTTCTGGCTTTATTCTCCATCCGGCTGCGACAGGCGAGGCTCGGCCTTGCGCCAAATTTTCGCCTGTAGCGGCGTGTACGGGCTGGTGGCGCGTGGCATACCAGATGCCACGGCGGGCAACTAAAACCCCAGCATCGCCTCCACCGGCCCTTTGGGCAGTGGCACCAGGAACCATTTTTCGAACATCATGAACAGCGCCAGCGCGGTGCCGAAGCCGATCAATCCCGCCCGCCAGACCGCTGCGCGCGAGGCAATCATGAACAGCGTTATAAAGATCGCCGAGGATACGTAGATGCCGAGATACTGGATCGCGAACACATAGGCGGCCGTAGGACCAGCACGAACAGCACGCGCTTCATGGATGTGCGGGTTACGAAAACCTCATCGCCATCCGGTTCCTTACGCATCACCGCCCGTTGCAGATTGACGAGGCTGGCGAGGCCCATGAACAGTGAAATATAGAAGGGGAAGAAGCCCGACGCCGGTCCCTGTCCTTCCGCCCAATTGAAACCGATCCGCATGCAATCGCAGATGAAAATCGCCGCAAGCGCCACGAAAAAGAGCGCCGTGACAATATCCATCGTGCGGTTGGTGACGAGGGCTTGACCCGCCTCAGCTTCTTCATTCGGATTGTTCATGGCTTTCCTCCCTTATCCGATCGCTTCCGGGCCGGTTCTGGCCGATATGGGGGGCGGGCCAGCCGGCCGGCCCCCGCACTTCGTCAATTCTTGGCGGCAAGAAAACCTGCTTCCTTCATCAAGCCCACATGACGCGTTTCAGCCGCTTCGAGCCACTTCTTGAACTCGTCGCCGGACATGGAGGTCTGATTGAATGCGCCGTCAGCCATGAACTTCTTCCACTCAGGCGCTTCGGCGATTTTCTTGAGCAACCCGACATAGAACGCGACCTGGTCAGGCGTTGCGCCTGGAGTGGTGAAGATGCCGCGCAGCATCTGGTATTCGGTGTCGACGCCGGATTCCTTGCAGGTGGGGATGTCCGACCATGCCATATCCGCCGTCACCTTATCCGTGTAGGTGCTGCGCTTCGCGTCGAAGATGCACAGCGGCCGCAGATTACCGCCCCTCCACTGCGAAACCGCCTCGATCGGGTTGTTCACGGTGGAATCGACATGCTTGCCGACGAGCTGGGTCGCAACCTCGCCGCCGCCCTTATAGGGCACATAGGTGAACTTCTTCGGCGCGGTCAGGGTTTCCAGTGCGACCGTAATGATCTGGTCTTCCTGTTTCGACCCGGTGCCGCCCATCTTGAACTTCTTGTCGTCGCCCGCCTTGACAGCCTCGATATACTCCTTGGCGGTCTTGTAGGGCGCTTCCGCATTCACCCAGAGGACGAACTGGTCGAGCGCCATCATCGAGACCGGCGTCAGCTCCTTCCAATTGAACGGCACGCCGGTGGCAAGCGGAGTGGTGAAAAGATTCGACAGCGTAATGACGATCTTATTCGGATCGCCGGCGCTGCCCTTGACGTCGAGGAAGCCTTCAGCTCCCGCGCCGCCGGCCTTGTTGACGACCACCATCGGCTGCTTCATCAGATTATGCTTGGTGACGATGCCCTGAATTAAGCGGGCCATCTGGTCGGCGCCGCCGCCGGCGCCGGCGGGAATGATGAATGTGACGGGCCGTGTCGGCTCCCATTCCGCCGCGTTGGCGGAAGAAACCGCGCAGGTCCCCGCAAATGCCGCCGCCATGATAACGGCCAAGCGTTGTTTATGCATAAACCTTCCTCCCTAGTTAGTGGCTTGTTTGAGCCTTCTCATTCGACTGCGCGTTGGCCACGGCGGGGGTACCGCCGAGGGTGGAACGCAGCTTCGAAATACCCCATCCTATTGTCGGCCAGAACAACAGCAGCATGCCGAGTGTCATGATCGAGCCGACCAGCCAATTCGACCAGAAGATGCCAAGCCCGCCTTGGCTGCCGAGCAACGCCTGCCGGAAGCCTTCCTCCGCCTTGTCGCCAAGTACGATGGCGAGCACGAGGGGTGCGAGGGGATAGTTGAGCTTTTGCAAGACGTAGCCGACGACGCCGAAGACCAGCATCATCCACACATCGAACATGTTGTTGTTGACGGTGTAGGCGCCCACCGCGCAGATGACGAGGATCACCGGCACGATGATCGAAAATGGCACCCGCAAGATGGCGGCGAACAGCGGCACACAGGTGAGCACGATGATCAGGCCGACGATGTTGCCCAGATACATGGACGCGATCAGGCCCCATACGAATTCCTTCTGCTCGATGAACAGCATCGGACCGGGTTGCAGGCCCCAGATCATGAGGCCGCCCAGCAGCACCGCCGCCGTCGGCGATCCGGGAATACCAAGTGTCAGCATGGGCAGCAATGCGCTGGTGCCGGCGGCATGCGCCGCGGTTTCGGGCGCCACCACGCCTTCAAGCTCGCCCTTGCCGAAATTGTCGCCGCGCTTGGAAAAGCGCTTGGCGAGGGCATAGCTCATGAACGAGGCAGGCGTCGCACCGCCGGGGGTGATGCCCATCCAACAGCCGATCACGCAACTGCGGATCGAGGTAAACCAGTAGCCGAGCAGTTTTTTCCATGTTTCCAGCACGACATTCAAACGGATCGTGGCGTGGGTGCCACGGAATTGAAGTCCGCCTTCGACAGTGGACAGCATTTCAGCGATGCCGAACAGGCCGATCACCGCGATGAGGAAGTCGAAGCCGGCGAGCAGGTGCTCGCTGCCGTATGTCAGCCGCAGCGAACCCGTCATAGAGTCGAGCCCGACCGCAGCAAGCGCGAAGCCCAGGCACATCGAGGCGACGACCTTGAAAGGAGACCCTCTGCTGGCGCCGATGAAACTGGCGAAGGTCAGGAAAAACACGGCGAAAAACTCGGCCGGACCGAACTGCAGGGCGAATCTCGCGATGATCGGCGCCAGGAAGGTGATCATGATCACCGCAACCAGCGCGCCAACGAACGAAGAGGTGAATGCCGCGGTCAGGGCTTCATCCGCGCGGCCTTTCTGAGCCAGCGGATGGCCGTCGAACGTGGTCGCGACCGACCATGGTTCGCCTGGTATATTAAAGAGGATCGAGGTTATGGCGCCCCCGAATAGCGCGCCCCAATAAATGCAGGACAACATGATGATCGCCGAGGTCGGCGACATCGAAAATGTCAGCGGCAAGAGGATTGCCACTCCGTTCGCGCCGCCCAGTCCCGGCAGCACGCCAATGATCACGCCGAGCACGATCCCCACGACCATCAACACGAAGTTGTAGGGTGTCAGCACGACTGAAAAGCCATGGAGGAGTGAAAAGATATCTTCCATGCGTCAGCTCTCCTTTAACGGCTCCCTCGGACCGCGAGCTGGATCGTATTTAAATTAATCCAGGGCCCTATTGTTAGGGACTGCTTTTTCACGATCTGGCATGCAGCATACCTCGGCTTTCAATGTGCGCAATCAAATAAATTGGGGAAATCATTCATATTCCGCTTACCAAGACAAAACCACACTAGCCGCATCCCAACTTAAGTCGTTGAAAAAACGCATTTTAACGTAAATTCACAATCGCCGCCTGGATATGCTAGATTTTTTTATGTCGTTACAAAATGTGCCTGCACCCTTGCGAAGCCGATTTTCTTGGCATATGGTACACCGAATACCACACCGATGATCGGGCCTCGGCACTACGCATCGATCCCCGGGGACCAAAACAGCGTTAGGTAGCTTTGGCAGTTAAGCTGTGTCTCTGTTTGTTCTATTACCAATGCTGTTCAGAACAACCAATTCGAGGGATCGGCCGTGGCTAACACTCATCTGAAGATTGCGCCAATTCAGCAGACCGTAAGCCTGAAAGCTCGGGCATACGAGGCGCTGAAAACCGCAATCATGAACATGAACATCTACGCGCCCGATGCCGAACTTCGGCTCGACGAGCGCGACTTGTCGCAGCGTTTCGGGGTGAGCCGCACGCCGCTGCGCGAAGCGCTCGCGCAATTGGAATCCGAGGGGCTGGTCCGCATCGTCATGCGGCGCGGGATCTATATCAACCGTAAGACCAAGGCCGAAATCCTCGACATGATCACCGTCTGGGCCGCGCTGGAGAGCATGGCCGCACGGCTTGCGACGAAGGAAGCGTCGGACGAACAACTCGCCGGACTCCACGCTCTCGTCGACGTCTTCAATGTCGACGAGGTCGCGAAACGGATGGGCGAGTACTCGGACGCCAATATCCGGTTTCATCAGGCCATCATCAATCTGGGCGGGTGCCCGCTCATCGCGGAGATCACCACCGGCCTGTTCTTCCACGTCCGCGCCATCCGGCAGCGGACCATCTTCGAGAATGAGCGGGTGAAGCGCTCGATCGTCGACCACAAGGAAATCATCGCAGCCCTCGAGGCCCGCGATACCGAACGGGCAGAGCGCCTCGTGCGCGAGCACACGCTCAAACTGCGAGACCATGTAGAACGCCATGTGAGCCTCGATTGAGCTGATCAAGGTAGCACGGAAAGCGGATTAAGGGAGGAACTGAATGTCGACTGCAACGGCAACAGCCGCAGCCGCCACAAACACGGCAGACGCGACGCACGCGCTGACGGACGGCTTTCACCTTGTCATCGACGCGCTCAAGCTGAACGACATCAACACGATCTATGGTGTGCCCGGCATCCCGATCACGGATTTGGGCCGGTTTGCCCAGGCTGCAGGTATGCGCGTCATCTCGTTCCGCCACGAACAGCACGCTGGCAATGCGGCTGCGATCGCCGGCTACCTGACGCAAAAACCCGGCATCTGCCTGACGGTTTCGGCTCCCGGCTTCCTCAACGGCCTGACTGCGCTGGCCAACGCCACGACCAACTGCTTTCCGATGATCCTCATATCAGGCTCGTCCGAGCGCGAGATCGTCGACCTGCAGCAGGGCGACTATGAGGAGATGGACCAGCTGGCCATCGCCAAGCCGCTCTGCAAGGCGGCTTTCCGCGTGCTGCATGCGGAAGACATCGGCATCGGCGTGGCGCGCGCCATTCGCGCGGCTTGCTCCGGCCGCCCCGGCGGCGTCTATCTCGACCTGCCGGCAAAGCTCCTCGGCCAGGCAATGGACGCGGAGGCAGGCGCGAAGTCCCTCGTCAAGGTCATCGACCCGGCGCCACCCCAGATTCCGTCGCAGGAGTCGGTCACACGCGCGCTGAAGGTGCTGAAGGGCGCCAAGCGGCCGCTGATCATCCTCGGCAAAGGCGCCGCCTATGCGCAGGCCGACGCCGATATCCGCGCCCTGATCGAGAAGACCGGCATCCCCTATCTGCCGATGAGCATGGCGAAGGGCCTGCTGCCCGATACGCATCCGCAATCGGCGGGTGCGGCGCGCTCGCAGGTGCTGAAGGAAGCGGATGTCGTGTTGCTGATCGGCGCCCGCCTCAACTGGCTTCTCTCGCACGGCAAGGGCAAGACTTGGGGCGCGCCGGGAACGCAGAAGTTCATCCAGATCGACATCGAGCCAAAGGAGATGGACTCGAACGTGGAGATCACCGCGCCCGTGGTCGGCGACATACGCTCCTGCGTCGCCGCGCTGCTTCAGGGCGTGGGTGGTGATTGGCAAGCTCCGCCCGCCGAATGGACCGGTGCGATAAGGGAAAAGGTGGAGGCCAACGTCGCCAAGATGGCGCCAAAGCTGATGAAGAACACGGCGCCGATGGATTTCCACAGCGCGCTCGGCGCCTTGCGCACCATCATCAAGCAGCGTCCCGATGCCATCCTCGTCAATGAAGGCGCCAACACGCTCGATTTCGCGCGCAGCATCATCGACATGTACGAGCCGCGCAAACGCCTGGACGTCGGCACCTGGGGCGTCATGGGCATCGGCATGGGCTATGCCGTCGCGGCTGCCGTGGAGACCGGCAAGCCCGTGCTCGCGGTCGAGGGTGACAGCGCCTTCGGGTTCTCCGGCATGGAGGTCGAAACGATCTGCCGGTATAATTTGCCGGTTTGCGTTGTGGTCTTCAACAATAACGGCATCTATCGCGGAACCGACGTCAATCCTTCAGGTAGTTCGGACGTCGCGACAACCGTCTTCGTCAAAGACTCCCGCTACGAAAAGTTGATGGAAGCGTTCGGCGGCGTCGGCGTCTATGCGACAACGCCCGACGAACTGAGCCGCGCCGTAAACGAGGCTATGGATTCAGGCAAGCCGACCCTCGTCAACGCCGTAATTGACGAAAAGGCCGGTACCGAGAGCGGTCGCATTGGGAATCTCAACCCGCAAAGTGTGGTTTCCAAGAAATAGTTGGCCCCTCGAGCCAACTCCTCAACAACGGGAGGACGCAATGAAAGCCCTTGATGGCGTCAAAATTCTCGACTTCACCCATGTGCAGTCCGGGCCGACCTGTACCCAGCTTCTCGCCTGGTTCGGCGCCGACGTGATCAAGGTCGAGCGCCCGGGCAGCGGCGACATTACGCGCGGCCAGCTTCAGGACGTCCCGAATGTGGACAGCCTCTATTTCACGATGCTGAATCACAATAAGCGCTCCATCACGCTCGACACCAAGAACAAGACCGGCATGCAGGTGCTGGAGCGGCTGGTGGAGACCTGCGACGTGCTGGTCGAAAATTTCGCCCCTGGCGTGCTTGAACGCATGGGGCTGACCTGGGAGCGCATCCAGACACTCAATCCTGCGATGATCGTCGCGTCGGTCAAGGGTTTCGGCCCCGGTCCGTATGAGGATTGCAAGGTCTATGAGAATGTCGCGCAATGCGCCGGCGGCTCCGCCTCGACGACAGGCTTTAACGACGGCGTCCCCCTGGTCACCGGCGCCCAGATCGGCGACAGCGGCACCGGCCTGCATCTGGCGCTCGGCATCGTTGCTGCGCTTTACCAGCGCGTTAGAACCGGGCGCGGCCAAAAAGTGCTGTGCGCCATGCAGGACGGTGTGCTCAACCTCTGCCGCGTCAAGCTGCGCGACCAGCAGCGCCTGGCTCACGGGCCGCTGAATGAATACAGCCAATTCGGCGAAGGCATCCCGTTCGGTGATGCGGTACCACGCGCGGGCAACGATTCCGGTGGGGGCCAGCCTGGCCGCATCCTCAAATGCAAGGGCTGGGAGACGGACCCGAACGCCTACATCTACTTCATCACCCAGGCGCCGGTCTGGGAGCCGATCTGCGACGTCATCGGCGAACCGGAGTGGAAGACCCATCCGGACTATTCCAAGCCGAAGGCCCGTCTGCCGCGTTTGAACGAAATCTTCGGGCGCATCGAGCAGTGGACCATGACCAAGACCAAGTTCGAGGCCATGGAAATCCTTAACGGGCATGACATTCCCTGCGGGCCGATCCTGTCGATGAAGGAGATCGCCGAGGACGAGTCGCTGCGTGCTACGGGCACGGTGGTGGAAGTGGATCATCCCACGCGCGGCAAATATCTGACGGTAGGCAATCCCATCAAGATGTCGGACAGCCCGTCCGAGGTGACACGCTCGCCGCTGCTGGGGGAGCATACGGAAGAGATTTTGAGCCAGGTCCTCGGCTATTCCATCGAGGAGATCGCCGTGATCAACGCGTCAGGCGCGACCCAACCGCTACAGAAGGCGGCGGAATAACAGCCGCCCGCCAGCAACACGACAAGGCCCGCCCCAAAGACGGGCCTGCAATCCCATCCACGATACGTCAATATTCGAGACCGCAGCCGGCGCGGCAAAGGGAGGACTAAATGAGCGACAAAGAAACCGTCCGTCGTGTGCTTGATGCCGTCAAGGCGTCTGGGCGATCCGCTCTGACGGCGCCCGAGGCCAAGCTGGTTTGCGACGCGTATAAGATCCCTGTGCCGCAAGAGGGAATTGCAACGACCGCCGACGAAGCCGCCAAGCTGGCCGCCGGCATGGGTTTCCCGGTGGTGATGAAGATCGTCTCGCCGGACATTCTGCACAAGACCGAAGCGGGCGGCGTCGTCGTGGGCGTCACCTCCGCCGATCAGGCCCGCACGACCTTCCAGACCATTGTCGACAATGCCAAGCGCTATAAATCCGACGCCACCATCGACGGCATCCAGGTGCAGCAGATGCTGCCCTCCGGCGCGACGGAAGTCATCGTCGGTTCGATCACCGACCCGTCCTTCGGCAAGCTGGTCGCCTTCGGCCTCGGTGGCATTCTGGTCGAGGTGCTGAAGGACATTACCTTCCGGCTCGCACCCGCCAGCAACGCCGACGCCGAAGGCATGCTCGACGGGCTGAAGGCCTCGGAAGTCCTGAAGGGCGTGCGCGGGCAGGATCCGGTCAGCCGCGCCGCGCTTACCGATATCATCGTCAAGGTATCGGCGCTGGTCACCGACTTCCCGGAAATCTCCGAAGTCGACCTCAACCCGATTTTCGCGACCGCAAAGGGCGCGACCGCCGTCGACGCCCGGATCGTGTGCGACTGGGAGGCCAAGACCGCCCGCTACCGCCCGGATGAGACCGAAATTCTCAAGGCGATGAACCGCATCTTCCATCCGAAAGCCGTTGCAGTGATCGGCGCATCGGCCGAGACCGGCAAGATCGGCAATTCGGTGATGCGCAATCTGATCAATGGCGGCTACAAGGGCACCATCGTCCCCGTGCATCCCAAGCAGCCTGAAATCCTCGGTGTCCAGGCCTATAAGTCGGTGCTCGACTATCCCGGCGAGATCGACGTGGCGGTGTTCGCCGTGCCGGCGCATCTCTGCGTCGCGGCCATGGACGAGGTCGGGCAAAAGAAGATCCCCGGCGCTGTGATGATCCCTTCAGGCTTCGCCGAGACCAACAATCAGCCGCTTCAGGACGAACTGCTCGCCATGGCGCGCAAGCATGATGTCCGCGTCATGGGTCCGAACATTTACGGCTTCTACTACACGCCGGAAAATCTCTGCGCCACCTTCTGCACGGCCTTCGACGTGAAGGGCAAGGCGGCGCTGTCGTCGCAGTCCGGCGGCGTCGGCATGTCGATCATCGGCTTTGCCCGCTCCACCAAGATGGGCGTCTCGGCCATCGTCGGCCTCGGCAACAAATCCGATCTCGACGAAGACGATCTTCTGGTGTTCTTCGAGCAGGACCCGAATACCCAGGCCATCGCCATGCATTGCGAGGACCTGAAGGACGGGCGCGCCTTCGCCGAAGTCGCCAGCCGCGTCTCGAAGAAGAAGCCGGTCATCATGCTGAAGGCGGGCCGCACCTCCTACGGCTCGAAGGCGGCGGCCAGCCATACCGGCGCGCTCGCCGGCAATGACAAGATCTATGACGACGTGCTGCGCCAGGCCGGCGTCATCCGTGCTCCCTCCCTGCGCTCCATGCTCGAATTCGCACGGGGCCTACAAGTGTTGCCGACGCCGAAGGGCGAAAATGTCATCATCATTACCGGCGCGGGCGGCTCCGGTGTCCTCCTGTCCGACGCCTGCTTCGATAATGGTCTGACCCTGATGAAGATGCCGGAAGATCTCGATGCGGCCTTCCGCAAATTCATTCCGCCCTTCGGTGCCGCCGGCAACCCGGTCGACATCACCGGCGGCGAGCCGCCGATCACCTATCAGAATACGGTTCGCCTCGGCCTCAACGACGACCGTATCCATTCGCTGATCCTGGGCTATTGGCACACCATCGTGACGCCGCCGCTGGTCTTCGCCGACAAGATGATCGAGGTCGTGACCGAGGCGCGCGCCAAGGGGATCGACAAGCCGATCGTCGCTTCTCTCGTCGGCGACGTCGAGGTCGAGGAGGCCTGCGAGAAGCTCTACGATCACGGCATCGTCGCCTATCCCTATACGACCGAAGTGCCGGTCGAAGTGCTCGGCGCGAAATACAAATGGGCGCGCGCGGCGGGCCTGCTTTAGAAATTTCATAATTTGCAGCATCGGCGGGAGGAGCCTGGACGCTTCTCCCGCCGATTGCTTTTACTGGATATTCACTATAAATGCTGCACTGCAGCGCATGGCTGATAACCGTCCGTTGCATAAGGCATGGCGCAAAGCCTTAGTTTCAGCCATTTTTGTCGGTTATTGCCTTGAATGTCCTCGGAAACTCCGCATTGGGTGTATTGTATACCAGAATGATTTGCCTTATCTCTGTGGTTGATGTTGCAGCGCACAATCAAACCATGGAGATGATCATGTCGACAAACCACAGCAATACCGCCTCCGACTGGTTTGGCCATGCGGAAATGCCTGACTGGACGAAGCAGATCGGCGACACCGTCCGCACCGCCTTCGAGGCCATGGACACCGGCCGCGCGGCATTGCACGACTACCGCAAGCTGGCCGTTCACGGCGTTGCGCCGCAAGATGCCGGCAAAGCAGTCTTTCAGAAGCATTTCGGCAAGCGGTAACAATATCGCGCTTGATGTGCGCTTTCCGCCGCGGGCGAGCTTTGTGCCGCCGCGGCGGAGAAAACGCGCCGCAAGCGGGCCAATACCACTGGTTCCCCTGCAAGCGGTTGGTTTAACATCACGGCGCGTCATTGCAGGAAGCTGTGACGTGATGGACGCGATGACCACACGCCGCTCGGCATCCTGGTCATCATATCGGGATTGCGGCAGCAACCTACGGAAGTTCTCGGCCAGATGAATTTCGCGGCGGCGCATGACAATTTGCGCTTCGCTGCGAATTTCGTCGCGGAAGCTCGCCGCAAGTCTATTGCCTCAGGAAACTGAGGGTGGCTACACGGCCGGCATTAAAGCCCGCACCAGCTTTCGCGCTTCTTGCCGAAATAGGGCCGCGCCAGTCCTTCCCCGATAAGGATGGCGCCAACATCGCGGCCATTGGCGGTGACGTTGGCGAGAGTGCGCCCATAGCGGTCGATTTTGCCGCTTTCCAGCACCTTGACTTCGCTGGTGGCAAGCAACTCCTCAAGCCGATGTTTGGCGATGAAGCCAAGTTCGCGCTCAGCGGCGCATTTGGCGCGATGCGTTTCCGGCGCGTCGAAGCCCATCAGCCGGTAGGTTACGCCATAGGGGGCTTTGATCGTGTCGCCGTCGACGACGATAAAGGCGGCGATGGCGTAAAGTGCAAAGCGCAATGCGTGCATATTTGCGTCTCCAAACGAGGCCCTGCCGGCGCGGGCGGGAAACGCATTACTGCGGCGTGATACGCATAAATCCGTATGTCATGAAACGGGTGTTTGCTCCCGGCTGCAAGCTAGGGTTCAAAGGAGTTGCATTGGTTCGCACAGCTTTGTGGACGCGGGTCGCGCAGGTGCGGCGAGACAATCGGCGCTGTTGCACTGTGCGCCTCGCGCCCGCAAGATCGCCTCGGACCGGCTTTTCGGATGAATTGGAGACCTCGTGCCTGGCCACAGCGCGCTCGTCGATCTCTTACGAAGTCTGATGCGCAGCCCCTGCGTCGTCGGCGCGGAGCATTCGTTTTTCCGCGTGCTGCAGCGCGAACTGGAAGAGCGCGGCGCTGATGTCACCTGGTATGAGGGGGCACTGGTCGCGCGAGGGCGAAACCCGGACGCCATCATGTTCTCCGCCCATATCGACCGCCACGGCCTTATCTGCACCGGCCCCAACGAGTTCCAATATGCCGCCTTCGTCGCCGGCAGCCGCTCGGACCTGCTCGGCAATTCGGTTTCCGAAGAGCTGATGATGACGATCGCCGATCGCTTCGACGGCGTGCCGGTGTATGCCTATGAGCCGTGGTCGGGCGCCTATCGCGGCGGTGGCGTCATTAGCCGCGCGTCGATCTGCGAGAACCGGCATAATCTGATTTTCGAGGTTGAGGGACTGGAGCATCTGGTTGCCGGAACGCCGGTCGCGCTGCGCGACAAGCTCAGAATCGACCAGAACTGTTTTATCGGCCAGCTCGACAACGTGCTCTCAGCCGCCATACTGGTCTATCTGTTCGAGATCGGGTTCCAGGGCACGGCGTTCTTCACCGCACAGGAGGAAGCGGGGCGCAGCTGGCGCTATCTGCTGGAATGGTTCAGGCGTTTTGGCGGGTCGACCAACCACCTGATCGTGCTCGATACCAGCCCCTATCCGACACGCGCCGACGCCGACCGGCAGCAAGTGGTATTACGCCACCGCGACGCCAACGCGGCCTTCAACGAGGGCCTCACGCGCGAATTGGAGGATCTCTGCCGCGCGCGCCACATCGTCTTCAGCTACAAGGACCACTATATCGCCGAACAGAACGAGGCTCTCACAGCGGCCGGCGGAACGCCGAAATCGCTCGGCAGCACCGAGATGGGCCGGATCATCGCCGCGTCCGGCGGCCTGGTCGACGGCACCACGCTGCAGATCCCGACCAACGGCTATCACACGATGCACGAAATGGCGGCGATCGGCTCATGCGAGGCGTTCATCCGCCTGCTCTGCGATGTCGCGCGGATATAGCATTCCCAGCCACCGCGAAAGCTGATCCGGTCAATACACCTCTGGCACATACATGTCGCGAGGCATGGGGCCGCGATGGTAATCCGGGTTGTGCACCCGCTCAGGCAGCACCGTCGGTTCGCGCGGAGTCTCCTGATAAGGAATTTGCCCCAGAAGATGATGGATGCAGTTCAGCCGCGCACGCTTCTTGTCCACCGCCTCGACGATCGCCCAGGGCGCCTCGGAAATATGCGTGCGTTCCAGCATGGCCTCTTTGGCCTTGGTATATTGCTCCCAGCGCCGGCGGGACTCCATATCCATCGGTGACAGCTTCCATTGCTTCAGCGGATCGTGAATGCGCAGCTGGAAGCGCAGATGCTGCTCGTCATCGGTGATGGAGAACCAATATTTGATGAGCTTGACGCCCGAGCGCACCAGCATCCGCTCGAACTCCGGCACGGTGCGGAAGAACTCCTCCACCTCATCTTCCGTGCAGAAGCCCATCACGCGCTCGACGCCGGCGCGATTGTACCAGCTGCGGTCGAACAGCACGATCTCGCCGCCCGCCGGCAGATGCGTGACGTAACGCTGGAAATACCACTGTGATTTCTCGCGCTCGTTCGGTGCGGGCAGCGCCACGACGCGGCAGACGCGCGGATTGAGCCTCTGCGTGATGCGCTTGATCGCGCCACCCTTGCCGGCGGCGTCCCGCCCCTCGAAGATCACCACGACCTTGAGCTTGTTCTGGACGACCCAATCCTGCAATTTGACCAGTTCGCGCTGCAGCCGGAACAATTCCTTGAAATAGAACTGCCGCTCCGCCGTCTGCCGGTCGGGTTGATCGGCGATGGCGTCGAGCATCTGCTCCAGGCGGTGATCGTCGAGCTCCAGCTCCAGTTCCTCGTCGAAGCTGTCGAGCATTTCCTCGTAGATTTTTGACTGCCGCGACGGGTCGGAGGGAGGCTTATCCTGGGGCATGGTCGATACTCACAAGGGGGTTACGCTCGTTGACGGCAATATTCGCCGGAACGTCGTGACGGCCATGTGACAGTGCAAGGGGGCGGACGCCGGACACCGTGTTTTTGCGTCATGCGGTCCGCCCTGAGGTGTAGCTCTATCGCGCGCCCATAAAATCCAGCTTGCCGAGTTCGAGGCCGGCATGACGGAGAATGTCGTACGCGGTGGTCACGTGGAAATAGAAATTCGGCAAGCCGAAACCGAACGCATAGTCGCGGCCGTTGAACGTGTGCTCGCCGCCCCGCAGCTTCATCGTCACCTCGCGGGTTTCGCTTCCCTCGAATTGCTCAGGCGGAGAAGCTCTGGACGAAGCCGACGGTCTTGGCGAGCCGCGCTTGCAACTCGTCGAATGACGTCTCCGTATCCGGATAGCTCGGCACCTCGACCCCGGCGAGCCGCGCCGCCATGCCCTTGGCCTGATCGGTGGCGATCTGGATCTGTTTGGTCAGCGGCAGCATGTCGGGAGCGAGCCGGTAATTCAGCAGCACCGAAGGGTCGATCTTGCGGGCCTCACAATGGGCGACAGCCTTCTCGAGGATGGCGCGCATGGCATTGAGAGAGCGGATGACGGGAGGAAAGACTGCTTGGTGCATGGTGAGCGGCATGGATGGATCCCGATTGGAGAGAATGGTGCCGGACGCGTCAGTCGGAACGCCGAGCCGATCCGGCTTATAGCGCCGCCGGGGCCCGCGCCCAATCACGGTGTGCAAGTTTCAATAGCGCGTATTCCCCAAGCAATGAGTTCGCCGCTCGGAGCGTAATCCTCTCCAGATTGATGCGGCTATCATCATCCAGATCACACCGTTTTTAGTTTTTGGGATCTCCGTTAACCGTGGAAAACGCAACGCTGCCAACTCGCTATCTTGCTGTGTAACCCCAATAGACTATCTTGATGATGTTCCACTGTGCTCTGTTAGATCGCCTGTCGCGAGCCTATGATTTAATCGCTTGGGCAAACGCCCATGCCGGCGTACGAATTCGACCAAGTTTTCGCAAATACTGGCTAGCTGTTCTCCGTTCCCTGAAAATGGTCGTAGATCGTCTGGGCCATGGCGGCGCTGATACCTTCCACCGCTTGCAGATCCTCAATGCCGGCGCGGCTGATGGCCTTCGCGGAGCCGAAATGCTGGAGCAGCGCCCGGCGGCGGCGCGGGCCGATGCCGGCAATCTCGTCAAGCGGGTTGGCGGCGATGCCTTGGCGCGCTTGGCGCGATGGGTGCCGATGGCGAAGCGGTGCGCCTCGTCGCGGAGGCGCTGCACGAAATAGAGCACCGGGTCGCGCGGTTCCAGCATGAAGGACGGCGGCCGCGCATGAAGAAGTGCTCGCGGCCGGCATTGCGGTCCGGTCCCTTGGCGATGCCGACCAGCGTGATGCCGGCGATGCCGAGTTCGTCCAGCACGTCGTGCGCGGCGGCGAGCTGCCCTGCCCCGCCGTCGATGAGGACGAGGTCGGGGATGCCCCAGCTGGATTTCTTGTCGTCGGCGTCGGCGAAGAGGCCGTCTGGGCGGTAGCCCGGGTCGGGCTCGGCGGCGTCGGCCTCTTCGAAGCCCATCGACAGGGCGGGCCATTGTCCGGTCAGTCCCGCGGGGTCGTCGTCGACACCCGGTCTGCACGTCTTGGGGAGGCTGGGGCTCCCTCTCCCATCGGGAGAGGGTCGGGGTGAGGGGTTCGTGAGTTGAAACGAGAGGCTGCACCCCCTCACCCGGCGCCGGCGCGCCGCCCTCTCCCCGCGGGAGAGGGCTAGAAGCGGCCAGCTCCTTCGCCAGCCGCGTCAGGCGCCGCTTCAGCACCTCACGCATCATGGCGTAATCGTCGCCGGGGGTCAGCGCCTCGGATTTGATGTTGAACTTGCGGTACTGGTTTTTCACGAAGCCTTCCGGCCCGGCGACGATCATCGCGCCGACGGCGTTCGTGCCCTGGATGTGACTGTTGTCATAGACCTCGATGCGCTCCGGACGTCCCGGCAGCCCGAACGCCGCCGCCACACCGTCGAGCAGCTTCGCCTGGCTGGAGGCGTCCGCCATCTTACGGCCTAGCGCTTCCTTCGCATTGGTCAGCGCATGGGCGACCAGCCCGGCCTTCTCACCGCGCTGCGGCACGGCGATCTCCACCTTGCGGCCGGCCTTGAGGCTGAGCGCCTCGGCGAGCAACTCGCGCTCGGCAAGGTCGTGGGAGAGGAAGATGCAGCGCGGCACCGGCTTGTCGTCGTAGAATTGCGCGATGAAGAATTCCAGCACCTCTTCCAGCTCCACGGAGCGGTCGGCGCGCGGGAAATAGGCGCGATTGCCCCAATTCTGACCGCTCCTGAAGAAGAACACCTGGACGCAGCTTTGCCCGCCTTGGCTGTAGGCGGCGAACACATCGGCCTCTTCCACACCGCGCGGATTGATGCCCTGCGCGGCCTGCACATGGGCGAGCGCGGCGAGCCGGTCGCGATAGCGGGCCGCGCGCTCGAATTCCAGTTCGGCGCTTGCCGTCTCCATCAGCGAGTTCAGCTTTTTCTGCACCGCATCCGTCTTGCCCTGCAGGAAGCGTTCCGCTTCGTCGACCAGCTTGCCGTAATCCTCAAGCGAGATTTCGCGCGTGCAGGGAGCCGAGCAGCGCTTGATCTGATACAGCAGGCAGGGCCGCGTCCGGCTCTCGAACATGGCGTCCGAGCAGCTCCGCAGCAGGAAGGCGCGCTGCAGCATGTTCAGCGTGCGGTTGACGGCGCCCGCCGAGGCGAAGGGGCCGAAATATTCGCCCTTAACATTGCGGCTCCCTCGATGCTTCATGATCTGCGGCGCGGCGTGCTCGCGGGAGATGAGGATGTAGGGGAACGATTTGTCGTCCCGCATCAGCACGTTGAAATAGGGCCGGAAGCGCTTGATCAGGTTGGCTTCCAGCAGCAGCGCCTCGGATTCCGTGGCGGTGGTCATGAACTCCATCGACGCGGTCGAGGCGATCATGCGGGCGATGCGGTTGGTGTGCCCGCCGAGGCGCGTATAGTTCTGGACGCGGGCTTTTAAGGTTCCGCGCCTTGCCGACATAAATGACCTCGCCCGCCGCATTGAGCATGCGGTAGACGCCCGCGCCCGTGCCCAGATGCTTCAGATAGCGCGCGACGACCTGCGGGCCGGTTTCCTTGCCGCCGCCCTGGTCCGCTGTGTCGTGTCCGGTGTCTTCGATCGTCATCGTCAGTTAGGATAGTCCCACGGTCCGCGCCGCCATTCAGGTTTGGTCGGCTGGGTGGGTGCGAATAGCAGAAAAATGGGCAGCAGCACCAGCCCTGCGACAAAGCCGCCAATATGCGCCCACCAGGCAATGCCGCCGCCCATGCTGGGGCTCAGCGTCTCCCAGGCGCCCTGGAGCACCTGGATGCCGAACCATACAACCGCAAAGACCACGGCGGGAACCGTGAATATCAGCGGAATGATGATGATCGGCACCAGCAAGGTGATCCTGGCTGTGGGAAAGCGCACCGCATACGCCCCGATCACGCCAGCGATCGCCCCAGAGGCGCCGATCACCGGCACTTGGGAATCGGCGTTGAAATAGCCATGCGCATAGGTGGAAATGACGGCGCAGCACAAATAAAAGATCAGGAATTGCAGCGACCCCAGCCGGCCTTCGAGGGTGGAGCCGAAAATCAGCAGCGTCCACATGTTGAAAATGATGTGCAGCCAGCCGCCATGCATGAAGGTGGCGGAGACGAACGGTATATAATCCGTCAGAGTCGAGGTCAGGGCGCAGTCCGGAATAGCCGTCGAAATAAACATAGGGAACGAGCCCGTAGGCGTAAGCGAAATCGACCGCTGCCGGAGGCGAGAGCGTGATCTGGTACAGAAACACCAGTGTATTTACGGCGATGATCCCATAGACGACGACCGGGGTCTGCGTCGTGGGGATCGAGTCACGAATTGGAAACATTGGCGGATCGCCTAGCCGAAAGCGGCTTGCCCGCCGCAACAGGGCCCCGCTCCGGTATAGAAAGTCCGGTTGCGCGCCGTGGTTCCTCATTAATTTAGGCACTATGCCGCACCAGAACCAGTAGCGCTCAAACGGAATTGCGGGGCATATCCGCCGCTACGCTTCATGGAACACCGCAATGAGCGTAAGCAAGCCGCCTAATGAGGGACACTCGATGTACCGGCCCGCCATTCTCGCCATTGCACTGCTCCTGCCGCTCTCGAGCAGCCATGCGCAAACGCCGAATCCGATCGATTGCACCAAAGCCGCCACCACCTTGGAGCTCAACTATTGCGCCGATCGCGACTATGCCGAGGCCGATCGCGCGTTGAACGAGGCCTATAAGAAGGCGCTTGCCGTCATCGCCAAAAGCGACAACCCGGCACCCTACACGGCCGCGCAATGGGAACAGGAACTGCGAACCTCGCAGCGCGCGTGGATCGCTTTCCGCGATGCCGATTGCAAGGGGCTGGTGCCGATGGAATGGTCGGGCGGTTCGGGCACCACCTCCGCGGTGCTCGGTTGCATGATCGAGTTGACCAAGGCGCGCACCACGCGGCTGCGTGACCTCTATGAGAGGCCATGAATTCCGGCTAGAGGTTCCCGATCACGCCCAGAGCGCTGATCAGCTCCGCGGGAGCCAGACCGCCGTGATGGCCGTTGAACCGGTTTTCCAGCTTGCCGCGCTCGCGCCAACTGATGAACTGGCCGTCATGCGGCAGGATCAGCACGTCGCCGAGGCGGCGGCGCAACTCCTGCGAGACCGGCTGTGGCCCGAACAGGCCAATATCGAGGGCCTCATCGACGGTGATGATCTCCGCGATATCGCGGAGATGCTGGCGCAGCAGGCCGAGCACGTCAGCGCGCCGCTCCGGCTTCAGATGCAGGAACAGATCGCGCGGAGAACCATTCGGGTAGATCGGATTGCCCGTGGGACTGATCGGCAGGCAATCGGCAATCTGGGGAAGCTGCTCGTTGATGTAGATCGTCTCCTCACGCCGGGCATAGACCTGATCGTGATCGGCGATGAACATATACAGCGTGTCCGGGCTGTCGAACCCGCCGAGGATCGCGTCGAATGAAGCCCAGAAGCTGGCGATCTCGGCGGCGTGGAAAGCGCTGCCCGGCCCGTAGGTGTGAGCAACGGAATCGATGCTCGCCCAGTAGAAATTCAGCCAGGCCTTACCCTTCACCTCCGTAAGCGCATCCTTGAGCTGGACCATCGCTTCGGAAAGCGTGCTGTGCGGAATGATATCGGCGCCTGCGCAGACCATTCTGTTGTAGCTGGAATGCGAGTGGTTGCGATGTGCGAACTGCAGCGAGCGCACGCCGTGCCGGCCAAGACGCTCATGGACTGTCTCGCGGACGCCGAGCAGCTTCGTCGGATCATAGCCTTTTTGCAGGCATTCCTCGCGGCCATGGCTGCCGAGGGGCGTAAACGGCAGCGTCTGGATCACCTCGCCATAGGCCGGAATATAGACATTCCACTCGTAAAGCGCGTGCACCGCAGGCAGGACGCCGAGATTCATGGTCGAGACTGAGGCGGATGTGGTGCTCGGAAAGAGCGCCGAGATCGGCGTCAGGACACCTTCGTCGGCGATGCGGCGCGTTATCGCGAAACGCTCGCGGTGCTCCTGCCAGGATTGCCAGCCGAAGGCATCGATGAAAAACAGCACCACCTTTTCCGGCTGGGGGTAGGAGTTGCCGAAACAATCGGCGGGCAACAGCGGCCCCAACTGCTCGCCGGTGAGCAGGTAGTGAATGGTATTGGGGATGTTGGCGAAGGAATAATCCGCATAGATGGGCTTGAGAAGCGCATTACCCAGCGGTTCGAAACGGGCCAACGGCCCTTCGTTGATCATCTCGCCTCTCCTTCTTACGCAACCCTAGAGCCTAATCCGTTCTGATGGAATCAGAACGGGGCTCTATCTTTTGCTTGAGCATGATCTTTATCGCAAAACCGGCACCCACTTTTGCGGATCATGCTCTAACGCTCGGTCAAAATGCGCCCCGACCGCTTCTCCGCGGCGGAGAGCTTGTCCACAATATAATTGGTTGAGACATGTTTGTAGATCATTCGGCCGTCATCCTCGATCCAGAGACGCCAATAATCGTCATGGCCCTCATCGTCGAGCCGGTATTGATTGATGCAGATCATCGCAGCTCTGCGGGTCTCGAACTCGCCGAGCGCCTCGCTGCCGCCGCCGCGATGTTCAACCATCACTAGGTAGGTCATGCGCTGCCTATTTCTTGAATGTCGCCCAGCCGTGGCTTGCGGCCAGGAAAATGCATTTTTGCCAGAGACGCAACCCGGCCCCGGCGAGAATTCAACCGGCTTTCACCGGCGCGACCGGCACATTATCGATCAGGCGGACGTTGCCCAGATGCACGGCGCCCAGAATGCGCGAAGGTACCGTCACCAGACGGCCGACCGGCATGAAATTGGCCGCGTCCCGCACCTCCAGGTAATCGACGCGGAACCCCGCACCTTCCAGCCAGTCGCGACCCAGAAACGTCGCCTCGTGGATCGGCCGCCCTTCGGACAGATCTTTGGCGACCTCGCTGAGAACGGCATGAAAGCGCGGCGCGATCGCCCGCGCGGTCGAGTTCGAGATAGGCGTTGCGCGACGACAGCGCCAGCCCGTCGTCCTCGCGCAAGGTCGGCGCGGAGACGATCGTGATGGGCATGTCGAGGTCTTTCACCAACTGGCGTATCACCAGAAGCTGCTGGAAATCCTTTTCGCCGAACACCGCAAAATCGGGAAGGCATTGCAGGAACAGCTTCGTTACCACCGTCGTTACGCCAGCGAAATGACGCGGGCGCGAGGCACCTTCTAGGCCCGAGGTGATTCCGATCACCTCGACCCGCGTCGAGAAATCATCGGGATAGATTTCGGAGACGGCCGGCGCATAGAGCAGATCGGCCTTCGCCTCGCCCAATCGCTGCCAGTCGCCCTGCTCATCGCGCGGATATGCCTCGAAATCCTCATTCGGGCCGAACTGGGTGGGATTGACGAAAATCGAAACCACGACGCGGTTTGCGCGTTTCCGTGCAAGTTTCACGAGCGATAGGTGGCCGGGATGCAAAGCGCCCATGGTGGGCACCAGGGCAATGGTATTACCCTTGCGCCGCCAGCCCCGAACCGCGGCGCGCAACTCCCGCAGCGTTCTGACGACCGGCAATCTCGTGGCCATGGCGCGTTCCCCCGTTGCAACCCGGCGCGACCATAGCAATTTCAAGCGAAAACGGAAGTGCGGGCCGACTTTCACAAGCAGCTTGCTTGGCCTTCACATCTTATAGCCGTAAAATGGCGCAAGGAGATATTCGACCATGGCTGCGGACGACAAGACACCGGTCCCCAAATCCGAGCCGGGAGTGCCCGATGCGCGCTCCAGCGACACCGAAGTCGCCGATTTCCTACGGACCCTGAAAACGCTGGCGAATAAAGGCCCGGCGACGGATCGCGGACGTCTGCTTTTCGCGATGGACGCGACGATGAGCCGTCAGCCCACCTGGGACATGGCGCTGAAGCTGCAAGCCGACATGTTCAAGGAGGTCAGGGCGATCGGCGGGCTCGACGTTCAGCTCATCTATTTCCGGAGCTATGACGAATGCCGGGCCTCGTCCTGGGTGAGCGATCCCGAAGCGCTGGCCAAGCTGATGACCGGCATTCGCTGCCTCGGCGGGTTCACCCAAATTCGCAAGATCCTGATCCATGCCCGCCGCGAATCCGAGAAGCGCAAGGTTGATGCGCTCGTCTATGTGGGCGACTGCATGGAAGAGGAGATCGATCATCTGGCTGCGCTGGCGGGCGAACTCGGCCTGCTCGGCGTTCCGGCCTTCATGTTCCAGGAAGGTCATGATCCAAAGGCCGAAACCGCGTTCCGCGAGATTGCCAGATTGACGAAAGGCGCTTATTGCCGCTTCGATGCGGGCTCGGCACAGCAGCTGCGCGAATTGCTGCGCGCGGTCGCCGCCTATGCCGCCGGCGGACGCCAGGCCCTGGAAGACCTCGGCAAACACGGTACCCAGGCGAAACTCTTGCTCGAACAACTCAAACGATAAGCGGCACGATGCAGTTTCTCATTCTCGGTCTTGCGCTGCTGGTGCTCGTGCTGCTTGCCGGGCGCGCCCTGGTGCGAGCGAACCCCAAGCTGCTCGCCAAGAACATTCGCAAGATCGGCGGCTGGTCGGCGATCATCGTCGCGATGGTGCTGATGGCGACCGGACGGATGATGCTGGGCTTGCCGCTCGCGCTTTTCGGCTATTCGCTCCTCAACCGGTCCTTTTCCTGGCGCAATCCCTTAGGGTCGGCCGACAAAAGCTCCGGGCAGACATCTTCGGTGCGGACCGAGATGCTGGAGATGACGCTCGACCACGATAGCGGCGATATGGACGGCATGGTGCGACAGGGCGAGTTTGCCGGGCGGCGTCTGTCGGCGATGTCGGGCGGCGAGTTGGAGACACTGCTCGGCGAGGCGCGGCGGCGCGATACCCAAGCGGCGCAATTGATCGAGGCATTCATCCAGCGCAGGCACGAAGGCCGGACCGGCCGCCGGCAATCGGCAGGCGCGGAGAATTCGCGTGTCATGACGCTCGCTGAAGCCTATGCGGTGCTGGGCCTGTCACCCGGCGCCAGCCGCGACGAAATCCAGCTCGCGCATCGCAACCTGATGAAGAAATATCATCCGGATCAGGGCGGCACGACCTATCTGGCCTCGAAGATCAACGAGGCCAAGGAACTGCTGCTCAAGCAGCTGCCTTAACCACAATTATTCGGCGCGCACCACGAGGCAATCGATCTTCAGGCGCTTCAGCTTGGCGCAGGCGCTCGCCGCGTCATCCTCCGAGAAGCTGCCGAACCGGGCGCGGAAATAGGATTTGCCCTTCACCTCGCCAGCCACCGTCAACGATCCATGTCCGCCGAGGAGATCGGACGCTTGCTCCGCGACGTCGGCGAGCCTGCTTTTGGCTCCGGCAACATCGAGATAAGACCCGACCTGCACGTGATAGGGTCCAAGCGTCAATTGCTGCTGTGCGGGGGATTGTGCAGGCGCTTCCTCGCGCGCCGCCGCTTCGGTTGCGGTATCGCCTTCCTCGGAAGCCTCCGCTTCGGCCTCATCTTCGTCTTCGGAAGCGTCGGCCGCGGGAGTATCGGCCAGGGATGCGACCGCTACTTTCTCGACCTCCGGATTCTCCGTTTTCGGCTCTTCCCGTGCCGCCGCCAGCGCGATCGACAGCGTGCGCTCGGAGACGCTGGAATGGAACGCCGGATTGCGTTCCGGCATCATATCGTCCGGCAATATGCTTGCCACGGCGGGAGAAAGCTTTTCGGGCGTCTGCTGGCGAATATCATTGTAGGCGACAGCCTTACGCCAGGAGCCGTCAAGCAGGCCGCGCATCCGCGCATTGCGGTGACGGCTGGAACGCCCGCCCAGCACCACGGCGATAAGATGCTTGTCCTGCCGCTTGCAGGAGGTGAGCAGGTTGAAGCCGGAATCTCGCGTATAGCCGGTTTTCAGCCCCTCCGTGCCTGCGTAGCTGAACAAGAGGCCATTATGATTCTTGTGCCTGGCCTTGCCATATTGAAAGAAACGGGTGCCGAAGATCTTCGATTCCTCGGGAAAGTCCGTCATAATTCGCCGCCCGAGCGTCACGAGATCCTGAGCCGTGGTCGTCTGGCTGGGGTTGGGAAGGCCGGAGGCGTTGCGGAAGGTCGTGTTGGTCATTCCCAGGGAACGCGCCTTCAGGGTCATCATGCGGGCGAAGGCAGGCTCCGAACCGGCGATATTTTCGGCGATCACGGCGGCGGCGTCGTTCGCGGATTTGGTAACCAGCGCATACATCGCGTCACGCACGGCAATCGTGCTGCCCGGTTCGAGCCCAAGCTTCGAGGGCGCCTGCGCCGAGGCGGAGGCACTCACTTTGAGCGGGGTATCGAGGCGAATATTGCCGTCGCGGAGCGCCTCGAACAGGAGGTAAAGCGTCATCACCTTGGTGACGGAGGCAGGGAAACGCGGCTTATCGGCGTTCTCGGCATAAAGGACCTTGCCGGTATAGCCGTCGATCACCATTGCGGCCGCAGGCGGCGCGTAATTGCTCCGCTTCGCGCGCCGCTTGGCATCGGCGGGAACGGACGCCAACATTACGGCAAGTACGGCTAAGAAGGCGAGCGTCACCATATGCCCGGCGGCCTGAGCGGCGCCTATTCCCATACCGCAACGATACGATGAGACGCGCATCAAGACCCTCCCCGTTCCGGCGGCGCCGGAAAAGCCATTCATTAACCTAAACCCTAGCCGCACGGCCCTAGCAAATTGTTAACGGCCTGCCTTACCCGGGCTCACCCCGACGCACTCTTGAAACGGCAAACGCGCCGCTTACTTAATGGCGGATCATCCTTAACGTTTGATGGCTCCCCGTTGCCGGGCCGCGCGCGCCGCGGCCGCCGGAATAATGGCACGAAGGCTGGATCCATTCAAACCATTGTGAGTTGTGGATTGTGGCGAGAAGCTGTTGCCGAACGGCGGGCTGGGAGCGGTTAAAGTTTTACATTCACTTTCCCGGTTAGTTGGGGGCGATCGCAGTTTTTTTTTGAGGAAAATGCCCTACTATGAAATTCCGGCACAGCATTCGGGCAGTGGATTGGCCAATGAGGGTCTCGCCGAAGCCTTTTTGCTGCCGTCCTCGGGGTGTTAGGGTGAAGACAAGTCTGCGGGTAGGTCCACGCATTGAAAGTGAGCGCGCGGAGGCTTACTCTAAAGACTGAGAAGTCGGCGCGGGGAAGCATTGGGGTTGGCATTATCATTGCATGTTATCCATGTGGCAAAGAGGCAAACATAGCGGGAGCTGCGAAGGCGGGTGGCGCGAGGCCGGGGCCATGTCGCGCGTCTTCATGTCGAAGAAAAACGGTCAGAATGACGAAGGAGATTTGCGTGGCGGCATCGTCACGAAAACCGAGCCTAAAACGAAGCGCCCGAGTCTCTACAAGGTGCTGCTTCTCAACGACGATTACACGCCGATGGATTTCGTCGTCTATGTGCTCGAGAGGTTTTTCAATAAGCAGAGTGAAGACGCGAACCGCATCATGATGCATGTCCACCAAAAGGGTGTCGGTATATGCGGCGTCTACACATATGAGGTTGCCGAAACGAAGGTCGCCCAGGTGACGAATTTCGCCCGGCAGCATCAGCATCCCCTACAATGCACTATGGAGAAGGAATAGGACGCCCGTGCCCTCGTTTTCTTCCAGCTTAGAAGAGTCCTTACACCGCGCCCTCGAATTCGCCAATGAGCGGAGCCATGAGTATGCCACGCTTGAGCATTTGCTGCTCTCGCTGGTAGACGATCGCGACTCCGCAGCGGTGATGCGCGCCTGCAATGTCGATCTTGACCTGTTGCGCGGCAAGCTCATCGATTATCTCGACAACGACCTCGACAATCTCGTCGTGGATCAGGATTCCGAGGCGCAGCCGACAGCCGGCTTCCAGCGCGTCATTCATCGCGCCGTCGTGCACGTGCAATCGTCGGGCCGTGAGGAAGTGACGGGCGCCAATGTGCTGGTCGCGATCTTCGCCGAACGCGAAAGCCACGCCGCCTATTTCCTGCAGGAGCAGGAGATGACCCGTTTCGACGCGGTCAATTATATCTCCCACGGCATCGCCAAGCGGCCTGGCATGTCCGAACCTCGCGTGGTCCGCGGAGTGGATGAGGACGCGGCGACGGTGGAAGCTGGCGAAGAGAAGAAGCGTGCGGGCGATGCGCTCGACGTCTATTGCCTCAATCTCAACGAGAAGGCCCGCGAAGGCCGGATCGATCCGCTGATCGGCCGCGGCAAGGAGATCGACCGCACCATCCAGGTCCTGTGCCGGCGGCAGAAGAACAATCCGCTATTCGTCGGCGATCCCGGCGTCGGCAAGACCGCCATCGCGGAAGGCCTGGCGCGCAAGATCGTGCGCGGCGAAGTGCCCGAAGTGCTCAACAACGCCACCATTTTCCAGCTCGACATGGGCGCGCTGCTGGCCGGCACCCGCTATCGCGGCGATTTCGAGGAGCGGCTGAAGGCCGTGATGCGCGAGATCGAGGCCTATCCGGGCGCGATCATGTTCATCGACGAAATCCATACGGTCATCGGCGCCGGCGCCACCTCGGGCGGCGCGATGGATGCGTCCAACCTGCTCAAGCCGGCGCTGCAATCGGGCACGCTGCGCTGCATCGGTTCGACTACCTATAAGGAATATCGCCAGCATTTCGAGAAGGACCGCGCGCTCGTCCGCCGGTTCCAGAAGATCGACGTCGCCGAGCCGACCGTGCCGGACGCGGTGGAGATCCTGAAGGGCCTCAAGCCGTATTTCGAGGACTTCCACAAGGTCCGCTACACCCAGCAGGCGATCAAAGCAGCCGTCGAGCTGTCGGCGAAATACATTCATGACCGCAAGCTGCCGGACAAGGCGATCGACGTGATCGACGAGACCGGCGCGTCGCAGATGCTGCTGCCCACCTCGAAGCGGAAGAAGACCATCGGCCTGCGCGAAGTGGAAACCACCGTCGCGACCATGGCCCGCATTCCGCCGAAGACCGTTTCGAAGAGCGACAGCGACCTGTTGCGCAATCTCGACGCGGATTTGAAGCGGGTCGTGTTCGGCCAGGATCAGGCGATCATGGCGTTGTCCTCCGCGATCAAGCTCGCCCGGGCGGGTCTGCGCGAGCCGGAGAAGCCGATCGGCTCCTACCTGTTCTCCGGCCCGACCGGCGTCGGCAAGACCGAAGTGGCGCGCCAGCTCGCCAAGCTCCTGGGCGTGGAGCTGCTGCGCTTCGACATGTCGGAATATATGGAGCGGCATACGATATCGCGTCTCATCGGCGCGCCTCCCGGCTATGTCGGCTTCGACCAGGGCGGCCTGCTTACGGACGGCATCGATCAGCATCCGCATTGCGTGCTGCTGCTCGACGAAATCGAGAAGGCGCATCCCGATCTGTTCAACGTGCTGCTCCAGGTCATGGACCATGGCAAGCTGACGGACCACAATGGCAAGCAGGTCGATTTCCGCAACGTCATCCTGATCATGACCACCAATGCGGGCGCCTCCGATCTGGCCAAGAACGCCTTCGGCTTCAATCGCACCAAGCGCGAGGGTGACGATCAGGACGCGATCCAGCGGCTGTTCACGCCCGAATTCCGCAACCGGCTGGATGCCACCATCGGCTTCCAGAACCTGCCGCGCGACGTGATCGGCAAGGTGGTCGAGAAGTTCGTCTTCCAGCTTGAGGCACAGCTCGCCGACCGCAATGTCACGATCGAGCTGAGCCCCGAGGCGTCGGAATGGCTGATCGAGCACGGCTATGATGAGCAGTTCGGCGCGCGGCCCATGTCCCGCGTCATTCAGGAGCACATCAAGCAGCAACTCGCCGAGGAGCTGCTGTTCGGGCGCCTCGAAGGCGGCGGCACGGTTCGCGTCATCGTCGAAGAGAAGGAAGACGGCAAGAAGAAGCTCGGCTTCGAGATCGTCGAATCGCGCGAGAAGGTCAAATCCCCGTCCGATGACGGCGAGGATGAGCCGGAAGAGGAAGACACCGCCAAGAAGCTGAAGGCTTCGAAGCGGCCAGCCATCGAAGCGGGACCTCGCCGCCAGAAGAAAACGCCTCCCGGCGACGGCCCTTCAGGCGAGGGTGGCGGCAAGCGGTCGAGCCTCGTGCCGAAAGTGCCGCTCACGCCTTAATGGATCAAACGGGGCTGCGAGGCCCCGTTTTACTTTGCGGGGGCGGGTATCCGCTTGAGTGTGTCCTGGTGCCTGAACCTGCCCTGGATTTGGGGCATCGTGACTGCCCGCTATGCAATCTGCCTGGGGAACCATGACAAACCGGGCTGGTATTCTTCCGCTCTTTTCGTAGGATCGGTCAATACGCGCCGCGCTGGCGCTCATCGTCCGGACTTTAACCCTTGCCCAGCCCGCGGTTGACATAGGTGGACGGCAGCAACCCAACGCCCGCTGACCCGGCCTGGGCCGCGGATAACACGCGGCTCACCGCTGCTTGGCGCGGCGCGCGCGAAACGCCATTCACTCCCGCCTTCATCCTGTTCGGCACTTTCGTCGGCTTCGGCGCGCTGACCAGCGAGACCGGCCTGACGTGGCTCGACACGATCTTCATGTCGGCTTTCATTTTCGCCCTGCCCGCCCAGGTGTTGCTGGTGGATCAGATGGCGCGGGGCGCTTCGATCTTCACCGCCGCCCTCGCGGTCACCGCCACGGCGGTGCGGTTGCTGCCGATGACCGTCGCCATACTTCCGATGATCCGCGACCGGCGCGTGCCGAAATGGATGGAGTTCGCCGTCGCCTATTTCGTCGCGGTGACGATGTGGGTCGAGGCGCTGCGGCGCGCACCCGGCGTGCCAAAGCACTTGCGCGCCGCCTATGTGCTCGGCATCGCCGCATGGCTGGTCGCGTTTTCAAGCATCGGCGGGCTCGTCGGATTTTTCCTCGCTGCCCGAGTACCACCGTTGATCGCCGCGACACTCCTGTTCATGACGCCGATCTATTTCGTGCTCTCGATGCTATCCAGCACCCGATCGGCGGCCGGTGTTATGCCGATCGTGCTGGGGCTGGTGCTAGGTCCGCTGTTCCACGTGCTCGCGCCGGAACTCGACCTCTTTCTCACCGGACTGATCGGCGGCTCCATCAGCTTCCTGCTCGCCCGCTACGTGCTGAAGGAAGGCAGCGGACCATGAGCGCCGGGGATCATTCCCTCCTCTATATTCTGGTCGCTGGGGTCGCGGCAAATGCGGTCTGGCGCCTCGCGGGGCTGGCCCTGTCGAGCGGTCTTTCGGAGGAAGGGCCGGTCATCGCCTGGGTGAAGGCGGTGTCGACTGCGCTGGTCGCGGGCCTCGTCGCGCGGATCTTGGTTTTCCCACCGGGTGCACTTGCGCAGGTCAGCGCGCCAGTACGTATTGGCGCTTTTTTGCTGGGCATCGCCGTCTATTATGCCGCGCGGCGCCATTTGGGTTTGGGGATTCTCGCCGCGTCGCTTTCCCTGATCGGAGCGCATCTTCTTGGCGCTTGACGACAACCGCAGGCGAACGGGGCTTGATGGGACGCGGAGACGTCACGGCCCTTTGATGACATCGCAGTTGCGCGGCGGAAACTCGTCGAGTTGCATCGGCTTGCCGGTAACCTTGCTCGGCACCGTATACGACCGCTGAATGAACACCGTCGCCTTTCCCGGATCCAGAGCAGTTGCCGTAAACACCGCCTCGACCTTTTGCACGCTGCCAGAGGGCAGCAGCTTCAGGCGGCAGAGATTGGCCACATACGTCACGGCGCTCTCGTTGGTCGCGCTGGCGTCCTGCTGCTTCAGTCGTGCCACAAGGCAATCGTCGAACGCGCCCGGATCCGGCATCACGGCCTCCATCGGCCCTGATCCTTTGATGCCGAACACGCCGGGTTGAATAGGCTGGAGCGATCCTCTCAATGCTGATGTGCCTTGTGCATCCGTGATGGAGAGTACATCCGCATCAAAGCGCAGCGCCACCTTCGGCGCTCGATCTGTAGCAGGACATTCCATGAGGATTTCGGCGGCCTCGCCTTTCGTTGCGCCAAGCGTCAGCAGCACGGCGCAAAACCATGCACGATAACGAACGGCCCTATCTGCGGTTTTAACGAGCATCGCCTATGTTTTCCCATCGTACAAATTTTGCGCCGGACAGGCATTTCACTGGCCTTATTCCCGCGAAATGCCTGCGTCCGCCTTGTATCAGCTCCGACCGCGGATCGCAGCCGTTTCGTTAGAGCAGCGCGACGGTGAACAGGATCGCGGCGACCAGCGGGCGCAGCAGTGCGCACATGGTTCCACGCGGTCCATACATCCAGATAGCGCTGCCAGAGCGCCGTCGCTTCCGCAGTCCCCGGCTGGACGGCGGCCAGTGCATTGTTGAGCGGCACATTGCCGAACATCGTCACGCCGATACAGCCCACGAGATAGAGGAGGCTTGCGGCCAGAATGAGCGCCGAGCCCGACTCGTTCCAGTTGATCCAGGCCACCACGATCAGCGCGAGGCAAAGCGCAGCGGTTCCAAAGAACGCAAGAAAGAATGCCGGATTGATCACGGTGACGTTGATCGACTGCATGGCCGAGATGCCCTGCTCGGGCGGGATGCGACCCAGGCCGGCCATGATGAATGTCGAGAAGGCATAAAAGATGCCGGCGACCAGGGCGCTGCCGATCGCGGCGGCAAAGGTCAGGACGAAAATTGCGCTGTTGATCATCATGCACTCCATATGCCAGTGGCCGCCGTCCGGCGAACATAGTCGGAAAAATCAATTGGGGGGCGCCCCAATGCGCGCTGAACACCATCGGCCAGGGGCGTGTTGCGGCCATCGAGCACGGTGGTCAGCAGATACATGACGAGATCCACATAGTTTGCCGGCATGTCCAGCCGCGCGAGTTCGGCCGCATAAGCCTCCGCCGGAACCCTGGTAAAGCGGATGTCGCGCCCCGTCGCGGCGGCGATTTCAGCAATGGCCTCCGGGAACGACAAGGCTCGCGGGCCGGTGATCTCGTAAAGCTGAAATTCGTGTCCCGTTTGCGTCAACGCCGCGAAGGCGATATCCGCGATGTCGTCGGCATCGACGAACGGC
Source organism: uncultured Alphaproteobacteria bacterium (assembly GCA_963842775.1). GTDB lineage: Bacteria > Pseudomonadota > Alphaproteobacteria > Rhizobiales > Rhodomicrobiaceae > R-RK-3. The sequence continues at coordinate 755,120 of CAWJHQ010000011.1, forward strand.
TCGGCCACGTCGCTGACAGGCAGGGCGATCTCTCCGGCAAGCACGCCGTCGAGCCAGAAATTCTCGCTGAAATTCTGATTGAACCAGCTCGCCCGCAGGATGGTCCATTCCGCCGACGTCGCCTGGAGCGCTGCTTCGCATTCCTCGGCCTCGACTTCGCCGCGTCCCGAAAGCAGCACGAGCCGCGTAGCGCCGGCCTCGATCGCCCGGTCGAAAAACGCCTGAACCGCCGGCAGCGCCTCCGGCACGGCCAGATCCGGCTGGTACGCAATATAGACGGCCTTCACGCCCTGAAGCGCCGGCCCCCATGTCGCCTGATCGTCCCAATCGAAGCGCGGCTCGGCGGAACGCGAACCGATCCGCACGGCGTGGCCGGCATTCATCAAGCGTTCGGCGACCCTGCGTCCGGTCTTTCCGGTCCCGCCCAGAACCAGAATCGGCTCTCTGTTAAGCTGGTTATCTGTCATTTCCATCTCCATTGCCAAAATATGAGTATTCCTCACATTTGTAAATGTGATAAATCCTCATATAATCTGCGTCAAGCGAAAATTTACGAGGAGAACCGGGGTGAACGAGCCCTTGACCAGAAAATCGGCTCCCGCGGATGCCACGAGTCCGCGTGGCCGGGCGCCAACGCAGCGCCGCAGCATCGAGCGGGTCGAGCGCATTCTGGCGTGTGCGACGGCCCTGATCGCCGAGCGCGGCAGCGATCAGATGAAGATGAGCGAAGTGGCTGAAATGGCGGGGATTTCGATCGGCTCGCTCTATCAATATTTCCCCGATAAGAGCGCCATCATTTACGCGCTGGCGGAGCGCCTGAGCGCTGGCAGCCGTGCTTGTATCGAAGCTGCGCTGCTCACCGTGCGCGACCTTGAGGGCTTACGCGATGCATTCTCCAGCCTCGTGGACCAATATTACGCGATTTTCCTGCGCGAGCCCGTGATGCGGGACATCTGGTCGGCGACGCAGGCCGACAAACGGCTGCAGGAAATCGAGCTGACCGAAAGCCGTGCTTGCGGGAAGCTTTTGGCCCACATTCTGATCCCACTCCGGCCGGATGCCGATGCCGCCGAGCTTGCGACATCCGCGTTTCTGGTCTGGCAGCTCGGCGAGGCGACGATGCGGCTGGCGATCTCGCTCGGCCGCGAGGAAGGCGACGCAGTGGTTGCCGCCTACAAGCGCATGGCGTTGGGCGAACTTTTGGGCGCGTAGCTGCGTCCAGCCCCCGGTTCGAGGAGGCGGCCGAATGGACCGCCTCCCTCTTTCCTAGAAGTGGTAGTTGAGCCCGAAGCGAATGAGGTGCATGTCAAGGTCGAAGGGCTCGCCAGGGACACTGGCGATGGGCTGATGAATTTCTTCGCCCAGGTCGGCATACAGATATTCGCCCTTGATACTGACATCCTTGCGCAGCCAGGCTTCGACACCGGCGCCGACGGCATAACCCACATGGGTCACGCTATCAGAGCCTGACGCGGTCCCGTCTGGCAGGGTCCCGGCCCCGACGACCGTGGTGCTGAATGTGGAATCGACCTTGCCGAGAGCCAGACCGCCTGTCGCGAAAAGCAGCGCGGGGCCGACGTCGACGCCGACGCGGGCGCGCAGCGTCGCAAAATATTTGAGTTCAGTGGTCTCGCTGCTGGTGAACGTGTCGACGCCGAGGGTGGTCACATCGAAATCGTAGGTCAGATCGCCCTCGATATTGCTGGCGGCAATGTCGCCCTCGATACCGAAGATCCATCGCAACCGCTGCCAATTATACCCCGCCTGGATGCCGAAAACGCCGCCATCGGGATCGTGATCCAGTTCTTCGTCAATAAGCACCGCGAACGCCGGATCGACTTCCGTCGCATTGAAGCTTCCCGAGCCGAAACCGCCATGGCCACCCAGATAGAAGCCGTTCCAGACGCCGCCCATGTGCTCCGGCTCGCCCATGTCCTTCATGCTGCTGCGGTCATGCATATCCGCCGCCCGCGCAGGCGCCGCCGCGGCCATCGCGGCCGCCAGTAAGACGCAAGTACCAAAATATCTGTAGTTTCGATCCATCATGCCTGGAACTTCCCGTTGAATCCGTTGAGGCGCTTGGCACCGTCGCCAGAGCCGACGCAACACGCAGAGTCCGACTCGCCATGTCACAACCTAAGGTGGCATTCCGGCATGGACAGCACAAAAGCGAGTATCCCAGGCAGCCGGGCTGTCTCTGTGGCAATTAGGCCACTTGGATCGGGGCGGCAGGAGCGCGGGCAATAAGCGCATTCGGGACTTCGATCGTTCAGCAGGTATCTGGACGAATTGGCTCAAAAGATTTACTGCCATGACAGTGTTTTACTCCGAAACATCGGCTTGCCGGGCGAACAATGAACAAAAACGGGGAGGTTTGTGATAGAATAATTGATGGTTGTGCATCCCCAAAGTGTGATGCCTTTCGGCACCGACGCGCTTCGCTGGTTTGTTCCCAGGAATGAACCAGCGCAACGGGGATTCCGCATATCAGCCGTTGGCGAAGGCCGCCGCCGGGTCGAAGTCCACAAATCCGATCTGGCCAAATGGCCATTTTGCACCTTGTCTGAATTTACCGGCGGCGCATCGGGTCGCAGGCGAATCCTTCTGGTTGCTCCGCTTTCAGGACATTTCGCATTTATTCTTCGTGAGATGGTCTTGGGCCTGGTCCAAGACGCCGATGTGAGCGTCACCGATTGGCGGAACGCCCGCTATGTGCCTCTGTCGGCCGGCGAGTTCGGCTTCGACGAGAATATCGACACCATTGCGCGGAGCATCAAGATCATCGGCCCCGGCGCGCACGTCGTAGCGCTCTGCCAGGGCACGGTGCCCGCGCTCGCTGCCACGGCGCTTCTCGCGGAGCACCAGCCTGAACTTGCGCCGCGCTCGCTCATTCTGATGGGCGGACCGGTCGACCCGTTGGCCAATCCCACGCGCGTCGTCCAGCTTTTGCGTCAAGCGCCGCCGCCATGGTTCGAGCAGAATGTCCTGGATCAGGTCGGCGCTTCATTCCCGGGCGCCCAGCGCGTGGTCTATCCGGCCCGCCATCAAATGTCGGCCTTGGCCGCTTATTTTTACCGGCATTGGGCCTCTGGCGGCGAGTTGTTCAAGCAGATGCTCGCCGATGACGGGCTCGATCCCATGAACGCACCCTTCTTCGATCTGTTCACCTCCCTGATGGACCTTCCTGCCAAATTTTTTCTCGAGAATATTCAAAAGGTGTTTCAGGACCGGGACATCTGGACCGGACAGCTGAAATGGCGGAACGATGACGTCAATTTCGACGCCATCCGGCGCACCGCGCTGATGACCATCGAGGGTGCGCAAGACGATATCGCCGCGCTGGGCCAGACCCGCGCCGCGCATCGATTGTGCCCCAACATCCCAGTGTCGATGCGCCGTACTCTCACAGTCGAGGGAGCCGGCCATTTCTCGCTTTTCCACGGCAAGGCGTGGCGCGAAAAAATCCTTCCGAAGCTCAACGGGTTCATCGCCGCGCATACGGCGGCGCCTTGTTCATCCCTGCCGCGTCCCCACCGGCTTTAGAGAAACGTCCCGCGTTTCCAGAATGCCACCTCCCGATCGGGTGCGGCCAAGCAGCGGGATGCCGGGGTGACGGCAGTGAGATGTCGTAGCATTCTCAGTCTTTGGATCAATAATTTTGTATAATGGAAATAGGACCGAGCGAATTTTGCTCTCGTAACGCGACAGCCTGTTTTATGTAAAACAAAAACAACAACTCAGCATATGTTGCGATGATGTCACGCAATGAAGCGATTTCATGGCATCCCATGGGCAATACTGAGCGAATGTGCTAATTTAATTCCACAAAAAGAGTATCTCGTATTTTGGGGGAAACAATGTTCAGTCGACGCGGCGCCATCTTCTTGGCGGCAATGCTTGCGTCCGCGGGCACGACCCACGCACAAAGCAACTTCGAAAATATCTACGGGTTCGGTGACAGTTACGCCGACACGAATGAGGCCGGTGATCCGGGCGGCATCTTCAAATTCATTCTTCCTCCCGGAGTTTTTCCGCCGAGCGCGCCGCTGGGACGCTTCAGCAACGGCCTGAATTTCGTAGACCGGCTCGAAAGTAATTTCAGCGCGTCGGATTCCATCAACTATGCGTTTGGTGGGGCCCTCACTGATGGCAGCAACGTCGGCAATCCGGCCGGTCCGGGTTTCGCCCAGGAAATAGGACTCGTTCAGGCTCTCAATCAAACCTTCGGGCCGAATGACCTCATCGCCATGTCCATCGGCGGCAATAATGCGAACTCCATCTTGGCCGGAACCGTCAATCTTGGCCCTGATCCCGTCGCGGGGGCGACAGAGTACGCCCGGATAAGCGCAGAGCAGGTCGGCGCCGGGGTGCAGACGCTCGTCGATCGCGGCGCACGCACCATCACCTATTTTTCCGTCGGCGCGCCTGAACTCTATCCGACACGCGTTGACGCGATCCCCGCAGATCGCGTGATAGGCGCGACCGTCTATCTTCAGGAATTCCTGAAGAACAGCGAGCAGCAATTCGCGGAGATCGCGGCGCAAGGCGTGCGGGTGAACTTCTTCAACTTCGCCATCTTGCAACAGCGTGTGCTGGTAGGCGGAGAGGCCGAGAAATTCGGCTTCGCCCCTGGCGTGCCCACTACCGACCAAGTCCCTTGCACCGCAACGTCCTGCGATCCCGCTGACGCGGCGAACAATTTCTACTGGGATAGCGTCCACCTGACTGAGGCCGCCTACAATCTCGCGGCCGACTTCATGACCATCCAGCTCGTGCAGAACGAGACGATCCCGGTCGCGGCCGACCTCGCCGACATCCAGGCGCGAAACTTCACCGAGACGCTGTCGCAGCGCATGGAAGCGCGGCGCTATGGTCCATCCAACTATGACGGCGAGTATTCCGCCAAGGATACCGATCCGAAACGGCTGAGCTGGAAGGACGAGCCCGCGCCGTTGCCCGACGACCGCTTCGCCATGTTCGTCGCAGGCGGCTTCGGCGGCGGCGAGCGTGACGACCGGCCGGGCGAAGTCGGCTTCGACTACAATCTGGCCAACATTATCGTCGGCGCCGAATGGAAGGCGCGGGAGCACACATTCCTCGGCGCCGCCATCGGCTACACCAACTCCAATGCCGATTACAGCTTCCTGCTCGGCCATGGCGAGACCGATCTCGACAGCGTCAATTTCGGCGCCTATGCCTCGCTCGCCTATCCGAACTTCTTCGCCGACCTTACGCTGGCCTATGCCATCAACAATTACGATCTGAGCCGCACCGGCATCGTTTCGCCGTTCGTTGATGGCATCCCTCTGAACACCTCGGCCGACGCGGACGGCAACAGCTTCGTGGCCGATTTCCGAACAGGCTATCTGTTCCGCTCGGGCGCGTTTGGCATTGGTCCGGTGGCGGGGCTGACCTACTCCCACGTTACCGTCGACGGCTATACGGAAAGCGGGGACAGCCTGCTCACCATGAATGTCGATGAACAGACGCTGGAATCCCTCACCGGCAGCATCGGCGTGCAACTTCGCTACAAGGGCGAGAGCTTCGAGCCCTATGTGGCGGTGACGTTGGAGAAGGAGTTCATGGGCGACCGCTCCTATGAATTCGCTCTGACCAGCGCGCCGCTCGTCGTCAATAGCGTCGATGTCGGCCAGGAAGAGGATCCGTTCGGCCGGGTGCGCGCGGGGCTCAAGGTACATCTCTCCGATGCGATCACGGGCTCCATCGACGGCAATGCCACCTTCGGGCGCGAATTCGGCGACGACTACGCCGTCAGCGGCAGCCTCAAGTACCGCTTCTAAGAGGGCGCGACGCAGAAAGGACCGGCCTCGGATCATCTCCGGGCCGGCCCTTTCTATCGCTCTGGATAAACGCTACCTGAGAGCCTGTCTCAACGCCTCTGCCAATTCGCCTTGGCGATCCGCTTCGATCTTATCCAGACCAAGCCACGCCGCCATCAAACGCAACTCTTCAGCGAGCGGTCCGGCGACCGCCTTCGCCTCAGCCCCCAACTCCACATGCGCCGAGGGCACCCGCAGCACCGAACGTGCACGATCCGCTTTCAGATCGACCCGCGCGACAATGCGGTCGCCGAGCAGGAACGGCAGCACGTAATAGCCGAAATTGCGCTTTTCCCGCGGCGTGTAAAGCTCCAGCCGGATGCGGACGCCGAACAGCGCCTCGGCGCGCTCGCGCTGCCAGATCAGCGGATCGAAGGGCGCAAGCAGCGCTCGCGCTTCGATGCGGCGCGGGATTTTCGCCTCACGATGCAGCAACCCAACCTGGCGCCACCCTTCCACTGCCACAGGCCGCAATTCGTCCGCGTCGACCAACTCAGCGATCCGCGCCTTCGCATCGGCAGGACCAAGTCGGAAATAGTCGCGCAGACAGCGCTCGGTGGCGACGCCCATGCAGCGCGCGGCTATGCGAAGCAGGTCACGTTGCGCGTCCGCCTCGGTTGGCGTCGGCGTATCGATGACGGACCTCGGCAAGACGCGCTCGGGCAGATCATAGACGCGCTCGAAGGTGCCGCGACGCGTCGCCGTGGTGACTTCGCCGGCCCAGAACAGCCATTCCAATGCCCGCTTGCTGTCCGACCAGCCCCACCAGCCGCTCGTCCCCTTATGCCGATGTGTCAGCTCGCCCGAGCTCAGCGCGCCGCGATCGGCAATCTCGCGGCGAACCTCAGCGATAAAATCCCGGCGCTCGCGGCCGAAACGCGCAATGCCCTGGTAGATCCCCTGCCCGCTCGCAGCCCGCGCCATGCGCCAGCGGAACAGCGGCTGCAGGCCGACCGGAAGCAGCGAGGCCTCATGGCCCCAATATTCGAACAGCGCCCGCTTCCGGCCGCCATAGGCAAGTGCGTGCAGATCTTCGGTGCGATAGCGTCCAAGGCGCGAAAAGGGCGGCAGCAGATGCGCGCGGGCAAGCACGTTGACGCTGTCGATCTGGAGGACGCCGAGCCGTTCGATCATCCGGCGCAGATCGCGCTTCGTCGCTTCAGCCTCGGAGCGCGGTCCGCCGAACCCTTGCGCCCGCAAGGCGATGCGCCGCGCCTGGGACGAGGAAAGCGCATCGGAGCGGCGCGGCTTGCGCATCGTGGGCTGGCGGTTTTCGGCGGCGGGACGCAATGGGGATCGCCTTTGAGCTAGGCCTTCGGCCTGAATTCGTTAAGCGTTTTCGCCGGGGTGATCGCCTGCGGGTCGAGAAAGCAATGCAGAATTGCGGGCTTGCCTGATGCCAGCGCCCGCTCGAAGGCCGGAGCGAAGCTCCTCGGTGCGCTCCACGCGCTCGCCATGCCCGCCAAAGGCGGCTGCATACGCCGAAAAATCCGGATTTTTCAGCGCCGTTGCCGTGATTCGATCCGGATAATGCGCCTCTTGATGCATCCGGATCGTGCCGTACATGGCGTTGTCGATGACGATGATGATGACCGGAATGCCGAACTGCACGGCGGTCGCGAATTCCTGCCCATTCATGAGAAAGCAGCCGTCGCCGGCGAAGCAGACGACGATCCGATCCGGATGCTGGCGCTTCGCCATGATGGCAGCGGGTACACCATAGCCCATCGACCCGGATGTCGGCGCAAGCTGGGTGCCGAATTTGCGGAAGCGGTAATAGCGATGAATCCAGCCCGCGAAATTGCCCGCGCCGTTGCAGATCATGGCGTCGGGCGGCAGGCGCTCGCGCAGCCAGACCATCGCCTCGCCATATTGGAACGCGCCGGGGATCGGCTTGGCCTTCTCCGTCCAGCCGATATAGCTGGCGCGCAATTCCTCCGTGTCGCCGCCACGCCTTTGGCTGGGCGAGGCGCTGTCGAGCGCGGCGCAAAAGGCGACGGGGCTCGCCTGGATCGCCAGCGTCGGCTGATAGACACGGCCCAGTTCCTCCGCTCCCGGATGGACGTGGATCAGCTTTTGACGCGGCGTCGGGATGTCGAGCAGGGTGTATGACGACGAAGGCATTTCCGACAGCCGCCCGCCAAGCAGCAGGATCAGATCGGCGGATTTGACGCGCGCCGACAATGCCGGGTTCGGCCCGATGCCGACATCGCCGACATAGTTCGGGTGATCGGCGGGGAACAGATGGCTGCGCCGGAAGGATGTGGTCACAGGCAGGCCGGCACGCTCGGCAAAGCGGACGAAGGAAGTACAGGCGGCCTCGCTCCAGCGCGAACCGCCAAGAATGGCGAGAGGCGTCTTCGCGGCCGCCAGCATTTCGCCGAACTGTTGCATCGCCGCCGGCGATGGCCAGCTTTCGGCGGGCTCGAAGCGCGGCGCATCGCCGACTTCGGCCATCTCGGTCAGCATGTCTTCGGGCAAGGAAACGACCACCGGGCCGGGCCGTCCCTGCATCGCGACGCGAAAAGCGCGCGCCACAAACTCGGGCAGCCGCGCCGCATCCTTCACCTCGACCACCCATTTGGCGATCGAACCGAAGACGGCACCGAAGTCGATTTCCTGAAACGCCTCGCGGTCCAGCATGTCGCGCCCGACCTGGCCCGCGAACAGGATCATCGGCGTGGAATCCTGCGCCGCTATATGCAAGCCGTGGGCCGCATTCGTCGCGCCGGGTCCGCGCGTGACGAAGCAGATGCCGGGCCGCCCGGTCATCTTGCCGTATGCCTCGGCCATCATCGCCGCACCGCCTTCATTGCGGCAGATCATCACGTCGATGGGTGCGTCATGCATGGCGTCGAGCGCCGCCAGATAGCTCTCGCCGGGCACGCAGGTGAGGCGGTCAACCCCTTGCGCGACCAGTTGATCGATCAGGATTTGTCCGCCGGTGCGGCGGCGCGGGGCATGGTTCATGCTCTACTCCTTGCGGCTCGCGCCCTGCCGAGTTCCGACAGAACCGCTTCACTATCCTGCCCCAGCCTCGGGCTGGCCGCGGCCGCGATCATGCGCTCGCCATCCATGACGATGGGGCAAGCGACTGTCGGTATCGTGGTTTGGCCGGCTTTCAGGTCTCCGCGCATGCCGCGCGCGACGACCTGCGGATCGGCGAACACTTCGCCGATATCGTTGATCGGCCCGGCGGGAACACCTTGCCGCTCAAGCGCCGCAAGCAAATCGGCACGGCTCAGCCGCGAGGTCAGCTCGGCTATGCGCGCGCAGAGCGCTTCACGCTGCCGGACCCGGCCTTCATTGGTCTTGTAGTCTGGATGTGCCGCAAGGTCGTCCGCGCCCAACACGGCGCAGAGCCGCGCGAATTGGCCATCATTGCCCACGGCGATGATGAGATGCCCATCGGCGGCAGGGAACACCTGATAGGGCACCACATTAGGATGGGCGTTGCCCAGCCGCGACGGCGGCTGCTCCGAAACCAGATAATTCATCGCCTGATTGCACAGCAGCGCCACTTGGCAATCAAGCAGCGCCATGTCGATATGCGCGCCCTCCCCTGTCAGGTCACGCCGGCGCAGGGCCGCCAGAATAGCATTCGAGGCATAAAGACCGGTGGTGATGTCAGCGATGGCAACGCCGACCTTCAATGGCTCGCCGTCCGGCTGGCCGGTGACGCTCATCAGCCCACCCATGCCCTGGATGAGGAAATCATATCCCGCGCGCGGGGCGTAAGGGCCGGTCTGACCGAAGCCGGTAATCGAGCAATAGACGAGGCGCGGATTGACGGCCTTCAGGCTCTCATAATCCAGGCCGTATTTGGCCAGCCCGCCGACTTTGAAATTCTCGATGACGACGTCCGAACGTTCCGCCAGCGCGCGGACGGCGGCCTGCCCTGTCTCGCTGTCCAGTTCCAGCGCAACGGAGCGTTTGCCCCGGTTGGTTGCGTGATAATAGGCGGAAGAGAGGCTTTCGCCGTTTTCGCCCGTCACGAAAGGCGGCCCCCAACTGCGCGTGTCGTCGCCGGAACCCGGCCGCTCCACCTTGATGACCTCCGCGCCGAGATCGGCGAGAAGCTGGCCCGCCCAAGGGCCGGCGAGAATGCGCGCAAGTTCGAGAACGCGAATGCCTTCGAGAGGTTTCTGCATCCGGCCTTCTCAAAAAAACGCCTGGATGCCGGTCTGCCCTCGACCGAGGATCAGCGCGTGCACGTCGTGCGTGCCCTCATAGGTGTTCACCGTCTCCAGGTTCTGCGACACCCGGATGATGTGATATTCCTCGGAGATGCCGTTACCGCCATGCATGTCACGCGCCTCGCGGGCGATGGCCAGCGCCTTGCCGCAATTGTTGCGCTTCAGCAGCGAGATCGCGTCGGTCGGCAGGCGATCCTCGTCGAACAGGCGTCCGGCGCGCAGCACGGCCTGCAGGCCGATGGTGATCTCGGTCTGCATATCGGCGAGCTTCTTCTGGATCAGCTGGTTGGCGGCCAGCGGCCGGCCGAACTGCTTGCGGTCCAGCACGTAGTCGCGGGCACGGTGCCAGCAGAATTCCGCCGCCCCGAGCGATCCCCACGCGATGCCGTAGCGGGCGCGGTTGAGGCAGCCGAACGGGCCTTTGAGGCCGGACACATTCGGCAGGAGGTTTTCCTCCGGAATTTCGGCCCCCTCCAGCACCACTTCGCCGGTCACCGACGCACGCAAGGACAGCTTGCCCTCGATCTTGGGCGTGGAGAAGCCCTTGGTGCCGCGCTCGACGATGAAACCGCGGATCTGATCGTCATGCGCCGCAGACTTCGCCCAGATCACGGCGAGATCAGCGATAGGGCTGTTGGAAATCCAGGTCTTTGCCCCGGTGAGTTTGTAACCGCCATCGATCTTCTCGGCGCGGGTGCGCATGCCGCCGGGGTCGGAGCCCGCATCCGGCTCGGTGAGGCCGAAACAGCCCACCCATTCGCCCGAAGCCAGCTTCGGTAGGTATTTCCTCCGCTGCTCCTCGCTCCCATAGGCATAGATCGGATACATGACCAGCGACGATTGCACGCTCATCGCCGAACGGTAGCCACTGTCCACCCGCTCGACTTCTCGCGCCGCAAGCCCGTAGGACACATATCCCAGCCCTGCCCCGCCATAAGTCTCCGGCACCGTCGGGCCGAGCAGGCCAAGCGCGCCCATCTCGTTCATGATCTCGCGGTCGAAGCGCTCCTCGCGATAGGCGCTCATGATGCGCGGCATCAGCTTGTCCTGCGCATAATCGCGGGCCGTGTCCCGCACCATGCGTTCCTCGTCGGTAAGCTGGTCGTCGAGGAGGAGGAGGTCGTCCCAGGCGGCAGGCAGGCGAGCAGACGTGCGGGGGTGCCCGGCATCATCGGGATTGAGGGCGGTCATCGTCATTTCCTCCTGCGAAGGAACGGCGCCGCGGCCGGGCCATACCATCGCATAATTACTGCGTCTCAAGAGCATTCGGGCAGTCGTTCGCTGGGAATGGTAAGGCCCGCAGGCCGTCGTGGAAAGAGCTGATTCCCATCCATCATCAGCTGGATGAATTGCGCAGCGTCCGAGACATCAGCGCGCCGAAAAAAGGGACCGGAGGCCACTGCTTACTCCGGTATTTTGGGCTGTATGAGCCTATGAGCGGAGCATGGCAAGTCTTGCGCCAAACCCCAGGAACACTGCTCCCGTGATGCCTTTGAGCCAGCGTTGCACCACGCCACTACTGGCGACGCCTCGGAGGCGCGTCACCACCAGGACCATCGCTGAAAACCAAATGATATTCAGCGCCGAGTGAATTGTCACAAGCAGCAATGCGTTGCTCGCTGCTGCATCGTGCACGGGAATGAATTGCGGAAAGGCGGCAAGGTAGAACATCGCGACCTTCGGGTTCAGCGCATTGGTCATGAAGCCTTCCGTGAAGGCGACGAGAAGCGTCCGCTTGCGCCCGACCGGCTGAACTCGCGGGGTCACCGAAATTCCGCGAAAGGCATCGCGCAGCGCCTTCAAGCCGAGCCAGCACAGATAGGCGGCGCCGAGCAGCTTCACGACCAGGAACGCCTGCGCCGATTGCACCAGAATGACGGAAATGCCCAGAATGGAGAGCGCACCATGCAGGTAAAACGCGCTGACGAAACCAGCGATGCTGGCGAAACCGGCAATGCGGCCCGAGATGGGCACCGTCTTCGCGATCAGCACGCCGTTTGGTCCTGGCGACATCACCAGGAGGGCCGCAACGACGGCGAAACTGGCGATGTGAGTAAAATCCATGGGCACATCCTTTCAGTTCGCAGCGGCGCAAACGGAAACATCTGTCTTTAATTTAGAACATATCGTTCTTTAGATCAATCACACGTGCTCAGCAAATTCGGCCTCGGACCTTAGCTTGGATCGCTTGGGCTCCGGAAGACGAGCCCCATGGCTATCGCGAGCGCAATCCCAATTCCGATGCCCATCACGATATTATCGACCGCCGTGCCGATTCCGACGCCGAGCGCAACACCGACGGCTATGCCCATGGATTGGCTTAGCTTCATACTCGCTCGTACCGTGTTGGAAATGGGATCCCGGACCGCGGAGGAGGGACGCTTCAGTCGCCCGAATACTCAGAGAGCCTAAGGCGTGCCGTTTCGCCCGTGACGCTGATAACCGGGCCGTTCGGCCAGTAGATCGTAATAGGCGGCCATGGCGGGGAAGTCGGGTTTGGCGCCTGTCGGTGTGCCGAACCAGCGATTGACCGTGAGCCCGATGCAGACATCCGCCAGCGTGAAGTCCGCCCCGGTAATGTACGCGCCGGTCTTGCGCAACTGCGCTTCGATGACTGCCATGCGCTTCGGCCATTCAGCAAGCGAGGCGTCGATGACCGCCTGGCCGCCGGGCAGAGTGATCTTGAAAAGGTAGGCCATAACGGCGCCGCGATGCGCATTGGAGACCTCGGTGCCCTGCCAATCCATCCAGCTCTCGACGATGGCGCGTTTCTTTGGATCGAGGGGAAGCAGATCATGCCGCGAGTGCGTAGCCGCAAGATAGCGGATGATGGCGTGCGAACTCGCTGAGGACGAATCCCCCATCGTCGATGACAGGCACGAGGCCGAAGGGGTTGAGCGCCAGAAATTCCGGCTCACTCGTGGGACGAAAGCCCCGTCCCCAATCCTCGCGCTCGAACGGGATGCCGATCTCATCCACCGTCCAGAGCACTTTGCGGACGTTGATCGAATTCGCCCGGCCATAAATCTTCAGCATTCGCAGCTCCCCTTTGGAATGATCGGGTGGACGTGGCAACGCGCCTCGATCACGTCGGCGGCATAAACGGTTGGCTGATCGCCTGGAAGACCGGCAGCGCCTCAAGCGCCGCCGCGTGGGCGCCGAGCGCTGGAAAATCCGCCATCGAAATGAGCCCCGGATGCACGTCGGCAAGGAAGCGTAATGTCACGGCGACGGCGATGTCGGCGTGGCCGATGCGGTCGCCAAACCAATAATCGCCGTCGCCTGACCCGCGCGATCCGCTTCAAGAACGGTGAGAGCGTCGGATATCTGCGAACGACACCGGTTGACCCAAACCTCTGACACCTCCTGGTGCATCCGCTTTTCGTAAAACAGACTAACGCCCTTATCGGCCAGCCCGTTCGCAAGCGCGGCAACCATGATCGCCCGATGCCGGGCCGGCTCTTCAACCGGGAACATCGCGCGATCGGCAGGCACGAGGCTGTCCAGATAATCCAGAATGCAATGACTTTCCATCAGGACCTCGCCGTCGTGCAACACGAGGGTCGGCACACGAATGAGCGGGTTATATTGCCGGATTTTCTCCGCATCGGCGAATGTCGACCACGGGCGATGCTCGAAGGAGAGGCCATAAAGCACCAGCGCGATGCCGACACGGCGAACGAAGGGGGAGTCATATTGGCCGATGAGGATCATGTCAGCGCTCTAGGAGGGGAAACAACCAAGTCGAAGATGCCAGCCCAAACCGGATCAGGCAACAACCTCCTCTTCCAGCACGGCGCTCAGCACTTCGCCGACCTCGCTCGCCCAGATGAATTCCAGTTTGGATCGAACGTCCTCGGAGATGTCCTCCAGGTCCTTCCGGTTGCGTGCGGGCAGTACCACGCGCGTAATCCCTGCACGCACGGCCGCAGCAGTCTTCTCCTTGATGCCGCCGACCGGCAGCACCAAGCCGCGCAAGCTGATTTCACCGGTCATCGCAGTGTCGCTGCGCACATTACGGCCGGTCAGCAGCGAGACGAGGGAGGAAAACAATGCAACGCCCGGCGCTCGGCCCATCTTTCGGGATCGCGCCCGCCGGAATATGGATGTGGATGTCGGTTTTCTCGAACAGCGCCTGATCGATGCCGATGGCCGCCGCCCGGTTCTTGACGAGGCTCAGCGCAGCCTGGGCGCTCTCCTTCATCACGTCGCCGAGCTGGCCGGTGAGAATCAGCCTGCCGCCACCGGGCGAGCGTGTCGTCTCGATGAACAGTATATCGCCACCGGCGCGCGTCCAGGCGAGGCCCGTCGCGACGCCGGGGACGCTGGTGCGCATGGCGATCTCGTTCTCGAAGCGCGGCGCACCGAGAATGGCCTCGACATCCGCCGCCTCGATCCGGACATGGGTCGCGCTGCCTTCCGCGATCCGCAAGGCTGCGTGGCGCATCACCTGTCCGATCTGACGCTCCAGATTGCGCACGCCGGCCTCATAGGTATAGGCATGAGCGATCAGGGCGAGCGCGTCATCGCTGATCTCCGCCTGTTCGGCCGTGAGACCGGTCGCGTCGAGCTGGCGTTTGACCAGAAAGCGCCGCGCGATCTGGATTTTTTCGTTCTGCGTATAGCCCGCGAGCTGGACGATCTCCATGCGGTCGAGCAGCGGCTCGGGAATGCCGTCCAGCGTGTTTGCGGTGGTCAGGAACACCACCTTGCTCAGATCGAACGGCACGGCGAGATAATTGTCGCGGAAACTGTTGTTCTGTTCCGGGTCCAGTACTTCGAGCAGTGCCGCTGACGGGCTTCCCTGCAAGCCCTGACCCAGCTTGTCGATCTCGTCCAGCATCATGACGCAATTGCGCGATTTCGCCTTGCGGATGCCCTGGATGATGTTGCCCGGCAATGCGCCGATATAGGTACGGCGATGGCCCCGGATTTCGGCTTCATCATGCACGCCGCCCAGCGCGATGCGCGTGAACGGACGCTCCATGGCACGCGCGATGGACTGGCCGAGCGAGGTTTTGCCGACGCCCGGCGGTCCGACGAAGCACAGAATGGGCGCGCGGCCGGACGGAGTGAGCTTACGCACCGCAAGATATTCGATGATCCGCTGCTTGATCTTCTCCAGGCCGAAATGATCTTCGTCAAGGATGCGGCGCGCGGCGGCGATGTCGATGGGCTTTTCATCCGGCAGTTTCCAGGGCAGCTCGATCAGCCAATCGAGATAGCCGCGGATCATGCCATATTCGGCGGCGGCTTCCGGCGTGCGCTCCAGCCGGCGCAATTCCTTCTTCGCCTGCTCCTCGACCTCGGCCGGCATGCCCGCCTCGGCGATCAACCGGTTCAGCTCCTCGACTTCGGCGGCCTTGCCGTCACCCTCGCCGAGTTGACGCTGGATGGCGGCCATCTGCTCGCGCAGGATCGCCTCGCGCTGGCGTTCGTCGAACGCGGCCCTGGTCTGCTGGCCGATTTCCGCCGAAAGCCTGAGCACCTCCATCCGCGCCGCGAGCAACCGCGTGACGCGCTCGATCCTGGCGGCGATGTCGATGGTTTCCAGAACCTCCTGCTTCTCGTCCGGCTTCATGTCCAGATAGGCGGAGACGAGATCGGCAAGAGCGCCGGGCGTTCCGGCCGATTGCACGGCGGCGATCAGTTCGGCGGGCGTTTGCGGGAGGAGTTCCAGCGCCTCAACCGCCATGCGCTGCAAATTGAGATAGCGCGCCTCGATATCGGGCGTGCGGACGTCCTGCTCCTCGATGCGTGAGATGCGCGCCACCATGAAAGGCCAGCCGTTCAGGAATTCGCGCACGCGGAAGCGGTGTTCGCCCTGGCAGACGAGATGATGCGAGCCGTCCGGCGTCGTGATGTAGCGCACCACATTGCAGATGACGCCGGTTGTATGCATGTCGATCGCGGCCGGATCGGCGACCTCGGCCGAGCGCTGCATCAGAATGCCGATCTGACGCTGCTCCTTGACGGCGCGCTGGGCAACTTCGATCGAGTTGCGCCGGCCCACCGTGATCGGCAGGATGACGCCCGGAAACAGCACCGTTTCCCGGACGGGCAATATCATGATTGCGTCGGAGGGCAAGTCTGGCAAAGGCTGAGGCAAGCGTTCCTCGCCCTGCTCGCCTTTCATTTCCATGCCGTCGGCGTCCACCTGAAATCTCCTTCTTGGTATTCTTCAGGAAAATTTGCGAAGGCTGATGAGAAGGCATCCATTGGCCGCGCTTTTGGCGATCTGATCATAGCGGCCGCGCGGCAGTGGGATGCGGCGCATGAAGCGGCCCTGCGGCAATTCCAAGCGATGAATGACGGCGTTCTGAAGTTCCGCCGGAAGAATGCGGGCGCCGGCAATGACGAGCTCACCGCCATCGATGGCCAATTCCACATTCTCCTGATCGACGCCGGGCAGTGCGACATAGATGACGATGTGGCTGGCCGTTTCCAGCATGTCGGCCGGCGGCTCCCAGGCCGCGGCCTGATATGTCCCGCCTTGCGGCTGAAACAGCTGACGATGCATACGTTCGGCGCGCATCAGCATTTCGCATGCTTCCGACCACATCCAACGCTCGGTGTCGTTCTTAGCCATTTCAACCCGTCAATTCTTTATTGAGCCCCTCAGCGCGGCGGCGCGCGAGGTTTCCGCATGCCGGATCATATTTAAGCGCGCCACGGGGAAATGCCAAGTTTTCACGGCGCATCTTCGCATAATCCGCGAGCGCAGCATCTCTGACCGGTTTTTGAATTCTGACTTGCATTTTTCGCGGAAGGTGCGACGGCGATCTTCGGCCTCGCCTACGAGAGGTAGGCAGCTCCCGCCACATCGCGGTGGTAAGCGCATTGTGCCTGGCGATATGATCCAAAATGATCCACCCGATCGCCCCATCCGTTTCGCGCAGGACGCGTCCGGTTCGCCGCTTTCCAAGGCCGTCACCGCGAACTCGCCCTTCCGGCCATCTTGTGGCGCTTGGGGCGATACCCATTTTCATGATACATCATGCTCGTGACACACCGGCCGTGCTGACACGCATGCCGGCTCCGAACTGGAAAAGCATACCGGTCGTTTGCCGCAATAGCCAATTCGAGCCTTGGGTCAAGGGAGTGCTCCCATGCCGCATCCTCTATCCGCGAAGCACCGCCAGAACGTTCAATCCTACGATCCGATATGGGATACGGTACGCGCCGACGCGGAGGATATCGCCCGGCGTGAACCGGCGCTTGCCAGCTTCATCATTGCAAATGTGCTTAATCACTCCCGGCTCGAGGAAGCCATCTGCCACCGCTTGGCACAGCGTCTCGACCATGACGACGTCAATGCAGATCTGATCCGGCAAACCTTCGATCGCATTCTGGGCGAGGAGCCTGGCTTCGCCGAGTTGTTTCGCGCCGATATCGCCGCCGTCGCCGACCGTGACCCTGCCTGCACCCGCGTGATCGAGCCACTGCTCTATTACAAAGGCTTTCACGCGCTCGAGACTTATCGGTTCGCGAACCGGCTGTACCATAATGGCGAGCGGGATTTCGCGCTGTATCTGCAAAGTCAGTCCTCGCGCGTGTTCGGCGTCGACATTCATCCGGCAGCGCAGATCGGGCGCGGCATCATGCTGGATCATGCGACCGGCATCGTCATCGGCGAGACGGCCGCCGTCGGCGACATGAGCTCGCTGCTGCATTCCGTGACCCTCGGCGGCAGCGGCAAGGAAGGCGGCGACCGGCATCCGAAAGTGGGCCGATGCGTGATGATCGGCGCGGGAGCGAAAATTCTCGGGAATATTACGGTCGGGGATTGCGCGCGGGTTGCCGCCGGCAGCGTCGTGCTGAAAGATGTGCCTCCCAAGACCACTGTTGCCGGCGTGCCCGCGCGGGTGGTCGGGGTGGCCGGGTGCACGGAGCCCGGCCGGACGATGAACCAGATGCTCGGGCTTGACGATGGGGACAGGACGGGTCAAACAGAGCGCTGAACCCTTTGGCCGCATTTTCGTGCGCAAGCCGGCGTCCATCCCCGTCTTCGCGGGTACAGGCTTTGCTGGAAAATGCTTTAACCTTGGCAGGATCGTATGACCCGCGACGAGCTCAATTTGCTGGAGAAGTATCTGCGCAAGACCTTCCAGACCGAGACTATCGAAATTCGCCAGCGGCCGAAGAAGAAGGACTCGGCAGAGGTGTATGTTGCGGATGAGTTCGTCGGCGTCATTTACCGGGACGACGAGGATGGCGAGGTGTCGTACCAGTTTCAGATGGCGATTCTGGAGCTCGACCTCGCCTGAATATCAAAAGCCGGCCCTCTGCTGCCAAAACCCTGGTGCTGCGATACAAGCGGACGGTCTAGAGCCTTTTCCGTTCCGATGAAATCGGAACGGGCTCTATCTCTTTGTTTGGTCGCATTTTCACGGGCGCAAACCGGTGTCCACTTTGCTGGAAAATGCTCTGACGGCTCGCCCCCGATCTCCGGAGACTGCATATGCCGATCTACGAACTTGACGGCATCGCACCGATCGTGCCGCCGGATGGAGAGGGTTGGATTGCGCCCGACGCGGTGCTGATCGGCAAGGTGCGGATCGATGCGGGAGCCAGCGTCTGGTTCGGCTCGGTGCTGCGCGGCGACAATGAGCTCATCCATATAGGCGAGGGCAGCAACATTCAGGATCGCTGCGTTCTGCACACGGATATGGGATTTCCGCTTTCCGTGGGACCTGGTTGCACGATTGGGCATGCAGCAATTTTGCATGGCTGCACTATCGCGGGAAACAGTCTCATCGGGATGGGTGCGGTGGTGCTGAATGGGGCGCAGATCGGCCGCAATTGCATCGTCGGGGCACATGCGTTGATCCCGGAAGGCAAGATCATCCCCGACAATTCCCTGGTCGTCGGATCCCCGGGGCGAGTCATCCGCGAGGTTGGCGACATGCAAGCTGAAGGGCTCAGGCAGTCGGCGCTGATCTATCAACAAAAATGGCGTCGATATGCTCAGGGGATGGCGATATCGACCACCTGACGGATGATGATATCCGCTCCGTGAACTGTCCGCCGTCAATCAGCTGAGCGGCTTCAGGAAAGAGGGGGCGAGCCGGCGTTGGGGGGATCGCCGGCTCGCTAACGAGCCCGGAAGGGGCAGATATGAGGGGGCGAGGGGATCCGGGCCCGAAACTGTTAAACCTTAAATCTCGAAACTCCTGTCATTGTGCGTCCGAACTCGAAGCTGCGACCGTCGGCACCTCGCGCATAGGAACAAGAGAATTCCAACGTTGCGGATCCACCGATGATTGCCGTTTGATGAACTGGTACGGCGTCTGCTTCCACGCCACGATACGGGAATTCTTATTATCCAGAATAAGGTCACCTCGACCGGTCCTGACAGTCAGCACCGCGTGACCTTCACCGTGTTCATCCCGCACGACAGTTATGAGCAAAACGCTTTGTGGCCAACCGCGTTCCATCAAACGTCGCATTTTCAGCAATACATAATCCTCACAGTCTCCTTTACCGCTAAATGGGTAAGTCCATTTTTCGACCGTGTTATATTGTGCCTGGTCGCTCAGCGGCTTGACCGCGAGATTCACCTCAAGGTTGATTGTTTGCAGCTCTTTCCACTTGGCGCCGGTCAGGATGACCTCCGCTTCGCTTTTTCCGCGACCCCGGCAGTCATCGGGATTTTCATCGCAGAATTTCGTATACCCGATCGGCGCGTCGGCCGCGCCGTAGACGGCCATCTGCCGTTCCAGGAAAGGCGCAGACCTCACGCTCATGCTGCGCGCGTCGGCCCCTTGCGAGATGCAATATGCAACGCCGCCCACGGCAATAGCCAACGACCAGAACTTCATCGACCTCTCCTCGTGCTCCGAGAAGATAATCGCAGAAGAGTTTTGACGCCCTCATAATCGAGGCGCGCTTTTTCAGCATTTATTTTATCTATATTTATGAACGGACTACACACGACGAATTAACCCAGTAACGCCAAAATTTCTGACTTAGTTTACACGAAAGTAATTACAATTTTTAGTTGAATTTCAAAAGTACCGGCTATTACCTATGTGATTGCCAATAGCCTGGCCGCGTCGGACGTGCTCGGGAAAGCAGCTCGCAAGCGAGCACGCTCGCGCAGTCGCTTGCCGCAAGGCCGACGGCTGCCGAAGCGTGAGGTTCAAAAACGACAAATGGCCCTTCCGGGCCGTTTGCAACACGATTGATTTGCTTTGGAGAGAACGCAAGAACGGCTTGCGTGCGAGTCTCGCCTGCACAGTCCCCGCTAGGCGACACGACGGCGACATATGGTGGTGTTGGAACGACCTGCCTACGAAACATGGGGTCAACTCACGCGAACAAAGCATCACTCTGCAATCTCAGATTGACAGTGCTTCAAAATGAAACAGAAATCAATCTCTGATTGCATGTTTCGCAACCTTAAGTTGAATTTTCTACCAAGCATCCGAGGTAGCAACCACAAAATGCCCCAGAGCCAAGCGTCAGTGGGCTGACACTCTTGTCGAAAGTGTCAACGTGCCGCATCATTGCTGCCTGCGTGCCGACCGGATCGGTTCGCCATTGTGGAGGATGCGTGTTCCAACCGCGCCACAGGAGGTTATAATGAATGTTGCGAGAATATTGAAGGACAAGGGCCGTGACGTAACAACAATTTTGCCCGCTCTGACGATCAAAGATGTCATAGGCGTTCTGGCTGAAAAGAAAATAGGTGCCGCCGTTATCTGTGATCCCGATCTGCGCGTTGCCGGTATCATCTCCGAACGCGATATCGTGCGTATCCTAGCCGCTAACGGCCCAGCGGTGCTCGACGAACCTGTTTCAAAATTCATGACCAAGGAAGTCATGACCTGCGTAGAGCGGGATACGGTGCATTGGCTGATGGAGGAAATGACCTCACGCCGCTTCCGGCACATGCCCGTGGTCGAAGGCGGACGGCTGGCCGGCATCGTTTCGATCGGCGACGTCGTCAAGCAGCGTATTGCCGTGGCGGAGCTCGAAGCCGCGTCGATGCGGGAATATATCACCACCGGCTGATCATTCGCACCACCGCGATTGCCACCCGAGATCGACGCCATACGCTGGCCGTTTCTTGAGGGGCGGACCCTGCCCCTCGATTCCCTCCCGTTCCCACCTGCGGCCGTGCTCCGGCATGTGCCGCGTTCACGGTCCTTCGTGTGCCTCGGGCGTGCGGAACGTGATGCGCACGCCCTGGCCGACACCTGGCGTTTGAACCGTCCCCCTATAGCCGCCGTCTAATCCAACAGAACGGACCGTTTGCGCCCCGGCGCGGCTTGCCGGTTCATCCGGCGTACAGGCGTGCCAGACTATCAATAAGGGTTTCGTCGTCACATCCGCTCCGACGTTGAATAGCCCGACAGGGCGGTTAAGGTCTTGATTGACAAAGGCTGATACACTTTTCTCGTCGTCGCGGCGCAGTTATTGGTAATAGAAGATGATGGACCCTACGCCGCATATTCTCATCGTCGATGATCATCGCGAAATCCGCGATCTGCTGGCGAAGTTCCTTCGCAAGCACTCAATGCGCGTGACTGCCGCCGCGGATGCATCCGAGGCGCGCAAGCTGCTGAAGATGAGTTCCATCGACCTGATCGTTCTCGATATCATGATGCCCGGCGAAGATGGGCTGAGCCTTGCGCGGCACGTGCGCGAAACCGCCGATATGCCGATCATTCTGCTGACCGCCATGGCGGAAGAGACCGACCGCATCATAGGCCTGGAGCTCGGCGCCGACGACTATATGACGAAACCGTTCAACCCTCGCGAGCTCGTCGCGCGCATCAAGGCCGTCTTGCGGCGCGCCCAAAGCATTCCGCTGTCGCGCGAGCCGGAACTGACCAAAAAGCTGCGTTTCGGCCGCTGGATTTTTCACAGCGACCGGCGGGAAATCGTCAGCGATGATGAGATCGTCACCCCCCTTTCGCACGGCGAGTGCCTGCTTCTCTCGGTGTTCCTGGAACGTCCCAATCTCGTGCTGAACCGGGACCAGCTTCTCGATCTGACCAAAGGGAGGATGGCCAATCTCTTCGACCGGAGCATCGACAATCAAGTCAGCCGGCTGCGCCGGAAGATCGAGGAGGATCCCAAGAATCCCAAGCTGATCCAGACAGTGTGGGGGGGCGGATATAAATTCGCCGGGACCGCGGAGGAGCTATGAAGCGGCTGATACCACGCACCGCCGCCGGACAGCTCATCGCTGTCGCCATGCTCGCGCTCGTCATATCGCAGATCGCGCTCACTGCGATCATGCTCGATGAACGCCAGCACGCCCTGCGCCGCTGGTGGGCGGACGACATATTGTCCCGCGTCGCTTCTCTGGTGGAGCTTCTCGACGCCACCCCGGACGAGTTGCACACAAAGGTCATCAACGCCTCGGATTCGCAGTTGCTGGTGTATTATTTCAGCGACGCCCACGATCTGCACCCGATGATCGATGAAGGATTTGTCTATCTCCGCGAATTGCGAGCGATGATCTCGAAAGACGCGAGCAAGGTGTATGTCGCGCTTGGCGAACCCCAGTCCCGGTACAAGCTCCTTAGACGGTGGATCACGCAATGGTGGCAGACGTCACCGGCTCCGGACGAGCCCTGGCTGGAGGCGTCGGTGCAGCTAAACAATGGCAAATGGCTCAATCTCGAAGTCGGACGCGACATCAGCCCACCGCCCGTGGCGCTGCTATTCATTCCCACCATCACCATTCTTCTGGTTTTCGGCTCGACGCTCGTCATCATCATCCGCCACATCACCCAGCCCATGAAAGGCCTGGCGCAAGCGGCGGACGCGCTGGGTCGCGGTGAGGAAGTCGAGCCCATCGCAGTGCGGGGACCAGGCGAAATCCGCCAAGCCATCGTGGCGTTCAACGACATGCGCGAACGCCTGTCGCGTTCGGTCCTGGATCGCACGCGGATGCTTGCCGCCGTGGGCCATGATCTGCGCACCCCCATCACCACCATGCGCCTGAGGGCGGAGTTCATCGAGGACGAGGAAACGCGCAGCCGCATGCTATCGTCACTCGATGAAATGCAGCATATGGCTGAGGCCGCGCTCGCTTTTGCCCGGGAAGAGGCAATCGTCGAGCCGACACGGATCGTCGATCTGAATGCGTTGGTGGGGACCGTCTGCGCCGATCAGGCGGATATGCAGCGGGAGGTGGCCTATGAGGAATTCGGCCGCCTGCCCTACCGATGCCGGCCGCACAGCCTCACGCGCGCGGTGCGCAACCTGGTGGAGAACGCCATCGTCCACGGGCGGTCTGCGCGCGTTCGCATGAACGGCCCCGACCAGGAAGTTTGGATCACCATCGAGGATGACGGTCCAGGCATCCCGGATCTCGATATGGGGCGCGTGTTCCTGCCGTTCGTGCGCCTGGATGAATCGCGCGGTCAGGAGACGGGAGGCATCGGCCTCGGCCTTGCCATTGCGCGTTCGATCGTGCGCGGCCATGGCGGCGATATCCTGCTCCAAAATCGCGCCCATGGCGGTCTGGCCGCAACCATCCAGCTACCGCGCAGGCCAGACGGGTATTCCGACGAGCTGCGGCCGACGGACGCCTAAAAGTCCGACGCGATGCCGCCCTTCTCCCAATCGCCGTAGCGCGTCGGGTCTGGACCCTTCCGGCCCTGCTCCTTCGAAGGCGCGGCTTCCCGATCGGTTCGGTCCTTGCGGCGCGCTTCCGCCTCAGCAAGGGCTCGCGCGGCGGCCGGCGAAATCACCCGCTGTCCCGCTGGATCGCCTCCATCGTCAATCATGTGCAAATCGCGGCTCCATGGTTTACCGACAAATTTCTCGCGGCATCCTTGACCTGCCAACTTGTTGCGGACGCGCTTCCCTTCCCATGATATAGGACGTTCGCGCCAAGCTGCATCATGCCGGCGCGTTGGAACAGACCCGCGGTGAGGCGCATATGAACTATTTTCGCACAACCTTGCTTCTGGCCGCCCTGACGGGCCTCTTCATGACGATCGGCTTCTTCATCGGCGGCCAGTCGGGAATGGTGATCGCCTTTTTGATCGCGCTCGGCATGAATGCGTTCAGCTATTGGAACTCGGACAAGATGGTCCTGAGCATGCATAACGCGCAGGAGGTCGACGCGCGGACGGCGCCGGAATATTACGAGACGGTGCGCCAGCTCGCTGCCAATGCTGGGCTGCCGATGCCGAAGGTCTACCTCATTCAGGCCGAGCAGCCGAATGCCTTCGCGACGGGGCGCAATCCCGAAAATGCCGCCGTCGCCGCGACCACCGGCCTGCTCGACCGGCTGACCCGTGACGAAGTGGCCGGCGTGATGGCGCATGAGCTGGCGCATGTCAAAAATCGCGACACTCTGACGATGACGATCGCGGCGACTTTCGGCGGCGCGATTTCGATGCTGGCCAATTTCGGCATGCTGTTCGGCGGCGGCAATCGCGACAGCGAGGGAAGGGGCGGCGGCATCGGCATCATCGGTACACTCATGATGGTGTTCCTCGCGCCGCTCGCCGCCGGCATCATTCAGATGGCGATCAGCCGCTCGCGCGAATATGTGGCGGACGCGCATGGGGCTGAGATCTGCCGCCAGCCCTTGTCGCTCGCCTCGGCGCTGCGCAAGATCGCGGGGGCGGCTGAACACATTCCCAATCAGAACGCCGAACGGCATCCGGCCACCGCCCATATGTTCATCATCAATCCTCTCACCGGCCAGGGCATGGACAGCCTGTTCTCCACCCATCCCAACACTGAGAACCGCATTGCCGAGCTTGTGCGGATCGCGCAGGAAATGGGTCAATCCGCTGCCGCCGCTCCAACTGGCGCCCCGTCGGGCCCATGGAACCCGCCGCCAACCGAGGAAAAAGGCCCATGGGGGTAACACGCGGACTTGTCATCACCGAACGCGCCCGGCAAAGATGACCGTTCGCATTCATTCCTGAGATTGGCTGGAAATGTGTTCGGCTCACTGCTATTCGGCTCCAGCGAGGAGAGGTTGAACGCCGCGGACCGCGCCGGCCTGAAGGCGCGCCGTATGGCGGTCGGCATGCTCGCCGCGGTGCTGAGCGACAAACGCCCGTTCGACGAAGCTTTCGAGCGGTTCGCGGCGGACGAGCGTTACGCGGATCTGGAATCTCGGGATCGAGCCTTCGCGCGAGCCATCACTGCGGTCACGCTGCGCCGCAAGGGGCAACTCGCCGAGATCGTCAAGCGATTCATCGAGAAGCCTTTGCCCGATCAGCGCGGCCGGCTCGATGCCATTCTGCTTTGCGCCGCAGCGCAGCTCATTTTCCTGAAATCGCCGCCGCACGCCGTCATCAACCTGTCGGTGTTCCAGGTGCGCGAAGACCCGCAGGCAAGACGTTTCAGCCGCCTCGCCAATGCCGTTCTCCGCCGCATTTCCGAGCAAGGCGCGGGCATAGCGGCCTTGCAGGACGAGGCGATGGTCAACACGCCCGAATGGCTTTGGGAACGCTGGGGAAATTTTTACGGTGCCGAGGAAGCCGCCCATATCGCTACGCAGCACCTCGTCGAGGCTCCGCTCGATCTGTCGGTGAAATCCGACCCGCAAGCTTGGGCGGAACGGCTCGGTGGCGTCGTGCTGCCGACCGGCAGCGTGCGGTTTGCGCCGAAAGGCCGCATCGAGGAGATGCAGGGTTTCGAAGAAGGCGAATGGTGGGTGCAGGACACCGCCGCAAGCCTGCCGGCCAAACTTCTGGGCGACGTGAAGGGTTTGCACGTCGCCGACCTTTGCGCGGCTCCCGGCGGCAAGACCGCGCAACTCGCCCATGCCGGAGCGAAGGTCACGGCGGTCGACGTCTCGCCAAAACGCCTGGAGCGGCTGACTGCCAATCTCAAGCGGCTGAAGCTCACCGCCGAAACGATCGCCGCAGATGCCTTGAGCTGGCGGCCTGAAACGCCTTTCGACGCGGTGCTGCTCGACGCGCCCTGCAGCGCAACCGGCACGATCCGCCGTCATCCAGACATTCCCCATCTGAAAAGGCCCTCGGATATCGTCGAATTGGCCAGGCTGCAGCAGAACATGCTGAGCAACGCACTTGCCATGCTCAGGCCCGGCGGTGTGCTGGTCTATTGCACCTGCTCGCTCGAGGAAGAGGAAGGGCCGGAGCAATTGGACCGGCTGCTCGCCGCGCGCAGCGATCTCAAGTTCGTTCCCATTTCGCCGGAGGAAATCGGTGGCCGCTCCGAATGGATCGACCTGCAAGGCGCGCTCAGGACCTTGCCGCATTATCTGCAACTCAGTGATCCCGATCTCAGCGGCATGGACGGGTTCTACGCGGCCCGGCTGGTGAAGATGGCGTGAGGCGCCGCTTGAATACCCGAACACAATGAACCACAATCTCATTTCCCTGGAACTCCGCAATGATGCAGGAGGGCAGCATGAGGTGTTGCTCGTTATTTTGCTGTGCAACAGTTTTCGTGTTTGCGCTGAGTAGCATAGCCGACGCAGCGGGAAAAGAGTCGGCTGGAATAGAGGCAGCTGAGAACGCAGAACAGTTAATTAATTCATGTCGTAATGAAAATATAGTGTCTCGTCCGCGATGTTTAAATCAAAATCTTAACCGAAAGTGGAAATATGAATTAGATTATGCAGGAAAACCATTTTCTGCGCAGGGACGACTTGAGGACATAAAAAGATCAATAATTGGAAATCTCTTCGCATTTATCGCCGTTGGGAAATATTGGGTCGTTTGCAAGGTCACGGAGCGAACCGCTGAAAAATTGAACAACATGGAACGCAGTCGCATGGTCTTAGTTAGTGGCATTATGGATAGTTATAATCTCATTTTTAACATGCTGCGTTTTCATCATCTAAGACTTGCGCCGTATTGCTCAATAGAAATGGTAGTATGAGTCGCACAAAGAGAAATGCAGCAAAGCCTCGCGGGCGCGGCCCGGCGAGGGGATTGGTGTTTGTGCGGGATGGGCTTGCGAAGTGTGCGACGATAGCAGCGAGATAGGCGGGAAATGCGCAAGGTCCTCGGGGCGCGCCCCTCAACTGTCCTCGCCGGGCTCCCCTGCCCCATTGCCCGTCGCGGCGAGCGCCGTGAGCAGCACGATCAGCCTGTCGCGCCCTTCCTCGCCGATTTGCGCGGTGAGCCGCATCTCATGCTCCCGATTGGCGGCATGAAGCGTCTTCATCAGCGTGCGGCCCTTGCGCGTCAGATGCAGCGCATAGGAGCGCCGGTCGGTCGCGATCGGGCGGCGGACGGCGAGGCCAAGCGCTTCCAGCTCGTCGCACATCGCCACGAAATTGGCCCGCTTGATGCCGAGCGCCGCGCTCACATCCTTCTGCTTCAGCCCCGGATTGCGCTCGATGACGGTCAGCGCCGCATATTGGGCGGGCCTGATGCCCACCTCGGCATAGGTCCGGGCGAAATCCTGGAAGACGGCAAGCTGGGCGCGGCGCAGCATATAGCCGATCAGCCCCGGCAGGTGGCCGAGATCGATGGCGGGCGGCTCCGTCTTGACCGGCGCGGGCGCAGCTGGCAGTGGGGCGCGCTCCGGCCGCCGCCGCCGCAACTTTGCGTGTCGAACCCGATGCCGCCATCGCGCTTCCCTTTTTCATGCCGCGCCGCCTCGCTACATCAGGCATCCGCTTGGCCGGCCTGCCTTCGAGCACGCGCAAACCCTTTCGCCACCATCGAATAAGTCGTTATGGCGGATCACTATCTATATCAAGCGCGGGCCGTGCGGTCGATTGAAGCAGCGCACCGGCCGGATGTTTTCCACGCACGAAAGCCGCCCGGTGGGGCGGCCTTCGCGTAGGCGACTAAGCAGACATTTCTTGGTTGCCCAACGAATGTCTGCTTAGATTTGTATGTTTTCGCAGAGTTTTTTCCCAAAACCGGGAAGGCCACTTTTGGGAACTCTGCTTAGGAGCTGGATGATATCAGAACCTGACGCGTGAGCCGATGACGACGCTGGTGAAATCCTCCAGATCGGCGTTCTGCGAAGCGCCGGAACCGGTTTCGGTGACCGTAACGTCGGCGCTGTAATGTTCGACGATCCCGTAAATGTCGAGGGCCGCGGAGTTGAACGTCTGGACAACGCCGAAGGTCACTCTGTCGATCTCCGAACCCGTGACGAAATCATCCCCGTCGGCGCCTCCACCCACATTCAGGCCCAGGCCGTTGGCGAGAAGACCCGTGCTGGCCATGTCGTTGAACCGGCCATAGCCGCCATAGACCGTGGTATTGCCATAAGAGGTGAAGTTCTTCTCGATGCCGAAGAACGCCTGAATGGAATTGCCCGTATCCTCGAAGCCGCCGCGCTCATATTCGCGCTGGGCCGCCCAAACCGTAAGGAAGAGGCCGGTCGGCAGATCCTTCACCGAGACGATACCTTTGACCTCCTGGAATTTGGCGAGAAAGCCCGCCGCCGGCAATGGGCTCGCATCGTAGTCATAGTAATCGATGGCCGAGTTGAGCTGGAAGCGGTCGGTCTTCGTGAAATATTTCGCGCCGATCTCCCAAATATCATCGTCGCCGACCAGCGCCATGAAGCCGAAGCCGCCAAAGACCGGGCTGTCATAGCGCAGATAGTCGTCGCGCCGCGGGCCGTTGCCGATCAATTGCCCCCAGGTAAACGCGCTCAATCCCCCCGAATTGACGACGTTGAACCCGTCTGCGTAAGGCCCGCCATCCGTGTTGTAGGTGTTGGCGACCTGGAATGGCACGGACACCGCGTCATTGAACGAGTAGTTCTGGCCGATGGCCACCCGGCCAAGCTGTTCGCTGTCGATATACAGATTGCTGGTGCGGATGACGATTTCGCTGGCAGGCCCCTCATCATTGGCTTGCGAGACGATGGAAGACTGAGAATCGCGCAGATCGATCTGCATGAGGTAACCCGCCGTCCAGCCGGGCTTGATCAGCGCCTTGCCGTCGAGCTGGAAGCGCGAGGTGTTGATTGCATTGTCGACCACAAAGGCATCGGACTCGACGCCGTCATCCCAGACCATCAGCGCCTTGCTGACCTGGCCGCTGATCGTCAGCGACACGTTGCGGTTGCCTTTGCGCGCCGTGGTCGCTTCAAGTTCGGCGACGCGCTCCTCAAGATCCGCGCAGCAGCCCGCATTCCAGTCGGCCGCATTCGCCATGCCGGTACCGAACCCCAGCGACGCGGCCAGAGCGACGGCAGCAGCCGTGCCGCTCTTCATTATGTTCATGAGCAATTCCCCCCAAAGGTTGTGCTTGTAACCAAGCAACTCCCCACCCAATTTCGAAATGCTCAAGGCAGGCTTGCCGTGGTTTTCTTATGGCCTATCGGCAAAACGACCCCGCGCCCCTCAGGCCTTCAAGAAAATCTTTCCGGTTCACTTCTGTCAATTGGCGCCCGGAAGCATAGGGGGCGATTATCGCACGACAATTTCGCTATTGGCTCTACAGGGTGGGTTTCGCCGACAATTATGGAAGAGCCGCTTTTTTTTCCGATATCTGTTGCTGAAAAGCTGGGCCGAAGCGGTGCGAGGCGAGGCGGTCGATCAAGACGGGCGCAAGCGGGATCGACGCCCGTATCGCTCAATCCTTCCGGCGGTCGGCAGCGTTGCCAGCCGCTTTGCCGAGCTTCCTGACGGCGGCAACTTCGCGCGCCCATTCCTGAAACGGCCGGGCCGGCGTGCCGCCCATTCGAGCGCCCGGCTCGACGTCGTTCTTCACATGCGCCATGCCTGCAATCTGCGCGCCGCTGCCGATCTTCACATGGCCGAGCACGCCGGACCGCGCGCCCATGACGACGAAATCGCCGAGCTCCGACGACCCGGCGATGCCGGTCTGCGCAACGAGGATGCAATGGCGGCCGATCACCACATTATGCGCGATCTGGACCTGATTATCGATCTTGGTGCCTTCTCCGATGATCGTATCGGACAGCGATCCGCGGTCGATCGTGGTGTTGGCGCCGATCTCGACATTGTCGCCGATGATGACGCAGCCGATCTGCGGCACTTTGAGATGGCCTTTCCCGCTCATGGCGAAGCCGAAGCCGTCCTGCCCGATACGCGCGCCGGAATGGATGATAACCCCCTTGCCGATCACGGCATGCGTGACGGTCGCTCCCGCGCCGACATAGCAGTCAGCGCCGATCACGACCCGAAAGCCCACCGTGGCGCCCGCCGCGACAGTGCTGCCGGCGCCGATGACCGCCTCGCGGCCGATGACCGCGCCGGGTTCGATCGTCACGCCTTCGCCGATCTGCGCGCTTTCATGGACAAGCCGGCCACCCTGCTCCGCCGCGGAGCCTGCCGCCTTGCTGTGCAAAGCGTCCGCGTAGAACAGCGACAAGGCGCGGGCGAAGGCTTCGTAAGGTTTCGATGTCGTCAGCGCGGCGGTGTCTTGCGGTACGCGGGGCGCGTCGGCAATGGCGAGAATGCAGGCGCGCGCCTTGGTGACGGCAAGCTGCGCTCCATATTTGCGGTTTTCGAAAAATGCCACATCGTCCGAGCCGGCGTCACGCAGCGAGC
Organism: uncultured Alphaproteobacteria bacterium; assembly: GCA_963842775.1. Taxonomy (GTDB): domain Bacteria; phylum Pseudomonadota; class Alphaproteobacteria; order Rhizobiales; family Rhodomicrobiaceae; genus R-RK-3. Next base: position 785,605 of record CAWJHQ010000011.1, read on the forward strand.
GCACGTCCGTGATCATGGTGGCCCCATCCCGCGCGCCGATCAATTCCGCGCCGATGGTTTCCGCGATGAGCCACAGCGGGAACGGTCCGGCCCGATGGAAAAAGCCAGGATGCTCCATTTTTGCTCCTTCGACGGCGTTTTTCCGTCTGTGGCTGGACCTTGGTCGTTGCGGCGGCCCATATTCCGGCCGGATCATCCGCCTGCGGGGCACATCTTGCGGGCGATTGGCGGATTTCGCACGAAGGCCGCGCCGCGAGTGGTGCCCGAGCTCGGTAGTCGCACAGGCCGAGGGCGGGTAAGCGGCTCAGGTCGGTGGGCTTTCGAAAAGAAGCGCAGGATTTCGAGGCAATCACTGCCGCGCGCGCAGTCAAGCGCGGCGCGGCGTGGACAAATATTATGCGGCCCGGAATGCCTAATGCAATTCCAGGGCTTATTTTCGTGTCTACGAAACTTGCAAGGTGCTTACGGCGATCTTGCCGGTGCGCTGATCTTTCGCCGTTTCGAAGCTGACCTTCTGGCCCTCAGCGAGACTGCGAATGCCCGCGCGCTCCAGCGCCGATGCATGCACGAACACATCATTGCCGCCTTCGTCCGGCGCAATGAAGCCGAAACCCTTTTGGCCATTGTAGAACTTAACGGTACCGGTTTTCATCGTCTGTTGCTTTCTCGCCGTGTAGATGCACCTGAGCTGCCGGCATCGGAAAGTGGCCGGAAACTCACCACATATCGAGCTTTGGACGTAAGTTGTACGCTTCCCCTGGTTGCACAGGGTGAAACGGCCATCGTCGGGCCAAATTCGAGAACGCAACCTAGTCCCTTAAGGCCCCGATGACAAGGCGAACCTTGGCGGAATATTCCGCTTATCTTCGCTGCATTGCGGGATTGGCGATGACTATGCGGCCCGTTTTGCCGTTGCCGCGCCGTTCGGATGTTTCGGCTCGCCAATTGTCGCCCGGCATGACAGACTCATTGCGCCAAGGAACAGCCTGGCTTTCGCATATGCGAATGCGAAGCCTGCACCTGAACTATCTAAGCCAGCGCGGGTTTCGTTTGAGGTCTCGTCGATGACAGGGTCGGAGGCGATGCATGCCGGTTGGCCGCATGATGCGACCCGCCCATCCCAGATGAGAAACACCAAAAACATGCGAATTAAGGTCGGATGCGAGCTGAGCTTCGATTTTCCGCAAGAAACACCGCTGATCGCGATGCTCAACGTGCATTTTTCGCGCGTGTCCGATCTTGAGCGTCCGGACCATCTGATGACGTCGCCTCCCCTGCCCGTCGAGGGGTATCGCGACAGCTTCGGCAATTGGTGCAATCGTCTGGTCGCACCGGCCGGCCGTTTGACGATCGGCACCAACACCGTCATTCGTGACACGGGACAGCCCGAAGTCGCTCAAATGGATGCAGTCCAGCATCAGGTTCAGCACTTGCCGGGAGACGCGATCCAATTCCTCCTCGGCAGCCGTTATTGCGAAACCGACCGCCTCTCCGACGAAGCATGGCGGCTGTTCAAGGACACGCCGCTAGGCTGGGCGCGGGTTCAGGCCATCTGCGACTTTGTCCACAACCACATTACTTTCGGCTATGCACAAGCCAGCCCCACCCGTACAGCAGCGGAGGCCTATGCCGAGCGCCGCGGCGTCTGCCGGGATTTCGCCCACCTTGCGGTCACCTTCTGCCGATGTCTGAATATTCCGGCACGCTATTGCACCGGTTATGTCAGCGACATCGGCCTGCCGCCGCCTTATGAACCCATGGATTTCGCGGCCTGGATGGAGGTGTATCTCGGGGGGCGTTGGCACGCCTTTGATCCGCGCAACAACGCGCCTCGCGTTGGCCGCGTGCTGATCGCCTATGGCCGCGACGCCGCCGACGTTCCGCTGACGCATAGTTTCGGCCCGAATACGCTGGCCGGCTTCCAGGTATGGACAGAGGAAGCGCCGCCTGTCTGAACATTCCGTCTGCGCGCAGGTCCGATGGCGCGTTAAGGGCAAACTAAAGGCCGCGCCCCACGGATGGGACGCGGCCAAAATTCGCACGGTCACAGAGACCGCCTTTCCGTCGATGTCTACGAAACCTGCAGCGTGCTGACGGCGATCTTGCCGGTGCGGCTGTCGCGTTCCGTTTCGAAACGGACCTTCTGCCCTTCGGCGAGACCGCGAATGCCAGCGCGCTCAAGCGCCGTCGCATGAACGAAAACGTCGTTGCCGCCATCGTCCGGTGCGATGAAGCCGAAGCCTTTTTGGCCATTGTAGAACTTAACGGTACCGCTATTCATGATATTGCCTTTTCACAGCGTAGATGCACTTGGACGATCGGCCCAACAGGCGGCCGACCAATCCGCTAGATCGAAGTTTGGAGAGAGTTTGAACGTGCACCCAGCAGTGCTCAGGTGGAACGGCCCAATCGTCTGGCCAACGTCGAGACCGTAACTTAGTCGCTAACAACGCCGATGACAAGCTTGACTTATGACCATGCACATCAAGCTTTTCCTGGCAACCTGACGTGGAATGCGTGCCGAATACCCATATTCATATTCATTGTCGTATGGTGAGGGCGCAGGCTGAGACTGACGGCAATTTTATGGCATTAACAGCGGCATTGTGCGAGTGTGGAGTGAATTTTGCCGAAATCAAGTGACGCTGAACTCCGTGCGATCGCCGCGCGGGTGCCAGCGCATCCGGCATGCCGCCAATCGAATATTGGCGGTCCTTTCGTTCTGACTCTTTACGAATATATGCCGACGGCGCCCGAGTCGGTCCGCCAGCCTGCATATCGACGGCTCTTTCTAGCCTTAACCGAGGATTTCAATGTCAGAGCATAAGTTCAAAACGGGCCAAGCCCTCAATTTCACGCCGCACCGCATCAGCTTTGGCGCGGGCCCGAGCAAATGCAAGGTCGTGCGGCTGCTAGCGACTGACGGCGACGACCCCCAATATCGCATCAAATGCACCACCGAAAGCTTCGAACGCGTCGTCCGCGAAAGCGAGCTAGGATAGGTTCCGGATCAGAAAGCACTGGCAATTGCGGGCCTTCGTCCCCAAATAATAACAAAATACGCTGCGGGACATCCACGCAGAAACACCTATCGCAATGAACGGCGCGGCCGCTTTGCTTAACTAAGGAGTAGGCATCATGACTTCGCGCGGCATCTCAAACGATGAAATCCGGCGCCGGGCGCAATTGCGGACAGACAAGGCGGAACAGCGCAAGGTCGACGCGTTAAACTCGCTCAAAACGCAGCAGACCAGACGAGACGCGGATCAGGCCAAGACGTTGCGGCTACGCGCTCTTCGTCTTGCCCAGGAGGAAGCTGGCAGGAAGGCAGCCGCGGAGGCGGCGGAAACCGCCAAGACTCCCCGCAAGAAGAAAGCGGCAGCGAGCGCAAAGGGCTAACCTAGGGGGGCGTGCGACCGCCCTCGTCAGAGGCCAAATATTGACGGCCGCTTGCTAAGCGTCCGGAAGGCGATAATCCCTGAATTGTCTGCGGAGCGTCAGCTTCGAGAATTTGCCCGTTGCTGTGCGCGGCAATTCATCCACGAAAACAACGTCGTCCGGCACCCACCATTTAACCATTTTGCTGCCGAGGAATTTGAGCAGTTCATCCCGCGTAACATCGTGGTCGCCTCGCTTGACCACGATGAGCAGCGGTCTTTCCTGCCAGGTCGGATGAGACACGCCGATCACGGCAGCCTCCGCGACCGCCGGATGGCCCATCGCGGCATTCTCCACATCAATCGAGGAAATCCACTCGCCGCCGGATTTGATGACGTCCTTGGCGCGGTCGACCAATTGCAGATAGCCATCCGCATCAAGCGTGGCAATGTCGCCGGTCGGGAACCACCCGTCCGCGTCGAGCACCGCGCCGCCTTCATTTTTGAAATAGCCGCTTGCGATCCACGGCCCCCGCACAAAGATGAGTTCCGGCGGTCTTGCCGTCGCGCGGCACTTCCTGGCCCGCATCATCGATAAGCTTGAGTTCGACGCCCCAGATGCCGCGCCCTGCCTTGAGCTTCAATTCCATCAGCTCATCCCAGGCGAAACCGTCATGCTTGGGCAGCGGCCGCGAAATCACGCCGATCGGGCTGGTTTCCGTCATCCCCCATCCCTGAACGACCGATATGCCATAATCGCGTTCGAATCGTTCCAGCATGGACTTCGGCAGCGCCGCGCCGCCACTGCCGACGCACGTCAGGTCGAATGACTTGAAATCGATCTCCGGATGCTGATCGAGATATTGGAACAGCATTAGCCACACGGTCGGCACGGCTTGGGAGAAGGTGACGCGCTCCTCGCGCATCAGCGCGCACACACTTGCGCCGTCGAGGTGCTGCCCGGGCAACACCAGTTTTGCCCCAACCGCCGCAGCAGCGTAAGGCATGCCCCAGGCATTGGCATGGAACATCGGCACCACGAGCAGCACGCAGGACGAAGCGCTGATATTCAAGACATCGGGCGCGCATTCCATCAGCGTATGCAGCACCGTGGAGCGGTGCGAATAGAGCACGCCTTTCGGATTGCCGGTGGTCCCGGAGGTGTAGCAGAGCGAGGATGCGGTCCGCTCATCGAAATCCGGCCAGACATAGGCATCGCTCTGTGCAGCAATCACCTGCTCGTAGCAAAGCAGGTTCGGCAGGTCCATGACCGGCATATGCGCATGATCGGTCATGGCAACATAGGTCGTGACGCTTTTCAGCGAAGGCGCCAGCTTCTCGACCAGCGGGGCGAAGCTGATATCGAAAAACAGGAATTTATCTTCGGCGTGGTTGATGATGTACTCGATCTGTTCGGGAAACAGCCGCGGATTCACGGTGTGCAGCACTAAACCACTGCCTGACACGCCGTAATACAGCTCCAGATGCCGATGCGTGTTCCAGGCAAGCGTCGCAACGCGGTCGCCGAATTCGGCCCCCAACTCCGCCAAGGCGTTAGCCATCTGCTTCGCCCGGCGGCGGATCTCACGATAGTTGCTCCGATGGATCGGCCCCTCGATCGTCCGGGTGACGATCTCCCGGTCGCCGTGAAAATTCGCCGCATGTTCGATCAGCGACGAGATCATGAGCGGCTTGTCCTGCATCAGCCCGAACATGTTCACCTCCCACGGGTCCGTCATTTTTACCCATAGGATGCGCGAACCGCGCTGCTTGGGCAAGGAGCCCGCCGAGCCCCGCCCCGATCACGAGCCTTCGCGTCACGCTTTAACGAAGCCGCTTTCGCATCAGGATCTCGTCTTCTCCATCCTTGATGAGTTCGTCCAGCCGCGCGGCTTCGGAATAGCCGTTGCGCCGATAGAAAGCTTTGCGCGCCGACGTTGAAGGCAGACACACAGAGGAAGCAGTTTCGAGCCCCCGCCGCTCGCGCCTCCTCCTCCATCCAGGACAGGACCGCGCGCCCTAGACCTTTCTGCTGGAAGGCGGGAAGCACCGCGAGCAAATTCAGATAAGGACCGGAGAGCCAGGGAAAACGCACGACCGCCACCCCGGCACGATCTCCACCATGCCAGATCGAGAAGCATCGCAGGTTCTCGTTCGAGCCGGCAAGGAAGCCGATCATTTGCTCGGTGGATAGCTGAAGCCGCGCCCAAGGGTCCATGGCCGTGAGAGCCGGTCCCAACATATCGGCATCGGCCTGCGTCGTACGCTTCAGCGCGATCTCCACTCCCGCGGCGCCGGGTGGGAGAAGATAACTCGACCGATGAAAGGGCCGGCCGGCCGGCATCAGTTCGGCTCCGTCCTGGCCGTCCAATCGGATTGTGGAAATCCCTCGGCCCCGCCGCCGCCCTCATCAATATGCCCGGCGCGCCCCGCGTAACGCTCCTCTGTGCGCCGCCCGATGGCGTCATATCGGTCGGTGTCACCGGGCTTCGCGTCATAGCAACGGCTCTCGACGATGGGCTTGCCCGCACGAAGCAATTCGCTGACCGTCACGAACTCATAGCCGCGCTGCTTCAGTGTGGAGATGATTTCAGGCAGCGCGCCGGATGTGTGCACTCCGCGTCCATTGGCGTGGAAAATCACGATCGAGCCAGGGCGTATATGCGACAAGACCGACTTCACGATTGAAGGCGCCGTCGCGCCGATCCAAGGATCGCCGGCGGACACATCCCATTGGATTGCCGACAGCCCACGTTCGGCAACCGCCTGCAACGATTTCGCGTCGCACGCTCCATAGGGGAAGCGAAACAGCGCGATCGCATCGGGCGCGCGTTCATGGGCGAAACCTTTGCCGCCCGGCCGCTGGCAATGCTTCAGGGCCAAATCCGCCCGCAATTGGCGATAGGCGAGCTGCGGCGCGCCGATCTCCTGCGCCAGGGCCGCATCCGAAACGACGCGAAGATTGCGATGTTCCCAGGAATGACTGCCGACCTCGAAAAGCGGATCCGACATCAATTGCTGGCCACGCTCGGCATGAGTGAGCAGCCATTTCCCACCCGCGAAGAACGTCGCCTTGACGTTCTGTGCCCGCAGGAAATCGACGATCTCGCCCTGATAGCCGGTGATTTCATTGCGCTGTTCGCAAAGATCGAACGTCAGTGCAACGAGCTTCTTCGATCCGGAAGGCAGTTCAACGCGCCTGATCACGCCCGGCACCATTCCACCGGAGCGTTTCGATAAGGAGGGCTGCTCTTGGGGAGGGGCGACAAGCGCACCCGCCACGTTCCTGCGGATGCGTTCATCGCCGCTCTTATGGCCGAGCACGGCTTCGGACCAGCATTGGTTCGATTGGCTGACCTCGGCAAACGCGGATGTCGCGCCGAACAGCGCCACCTGCCAGGCGACCGCCAGGGCGACGCCCAAAACGCATCGACGCATCAAGACATGCTTCATACGTGCCACATCGTCTGAGATTCCCGCCCGTAAGCCGCAGACTGCACTGCGAATCACGGCTTTGCAATGGCAGCGCCGACGGCTGTTCATATAGACGGGAAAGTCATCGCTGCCCCACCGACCGGACCGAATGCTGATTATTGGAGCCGCGGCGCGCAGCTAACTGCCGCCGCTCTAAGACCGGCTATATCAGCGATCTCGCCGCGTCGACCGCAACCAATACGACGTTGACCATATGGGCGAAATGCCGGTCATCTCAATCCCGCCGCTTGGGCGGAGCGAGCTTAATATTCTATGCCGACCGCCGCAGGCGGGCGTCACCGGCGCGTCCAATCTCGCCAGGGGGAAGGCCTGATCTATCCGCCCGCGCCCTGCGTCGTGATTGCGCGAGGCTTGCCAGCATGGCGAGCGCGCCAATCAGGGTCAGGGCCGCCATGATCGCCCATGCCTCATTGATTGCCTCGGTCATCGCCTGCCGCTCCACCGCGGCGCGGATATAGCCCATGAGGCCAGGGTCGACCGGCGTGCCCGGCACATGAGCGAGGAATTTTTCCATCGGCAGCCCAACCGCTTTCGCAGCCGCGACATCGCCGCGTTCCAGCGCCTGGCCAAGCCGATCCCCGATGATCGGCGCGCGGCCGTAAATCACGGTGTCGATGAGCGCAAGGCCGATTGCGCCGCCCAGATTGCGCATCAGGTTGAACAACCCGCTTGCATTTGCAACCTCCTCGGGCGGCAGATGTCCGAGGGCGACACGGATGGGCGGCAAAAGACACAGCATGACGGCCGCGCCGCGCACAAGCTGCGGCACCAGCATTTCGTCGAAATCGGTTCCACGCGTCTGCCCCGTGCTCATCGCAAGACCACCGGCAAACAGAGCGAAGCCCACGGCCGTCAACAGCCCGGCCTGGAATTTCTTCTCAGCCGCGACGACGAGCGGGGCCATGAGCAATTGCGCCACCCCCGTGACGATCAGGATCTGGCCGATTTCATAAGCGTCGTGATTGCGCACAAAGGCGAGGAACACCGGCATGAGATAGACCATGCCATAGAGGCTGACGCCGAGCAGGAAACTCAACAGGCAGCCAAGCGCGAAGCGTGGGTCGGCAAACGCGCGCAGCTCGACGACCGGGCTTGCGCGTTGCAACGAGCGCCGCACGAACAGCCATCCAGCGAGGCCCGCACAGTGGAAAAGCACGAACACCTGGAGCGATGTCCAGCCTGCCTGCGGCGCCTCCTTTAAACCGATTTCAAGGCATGCGAGCGCCGCCGCCATCAGCAGGAAACCCCAGCCGTCTATTGCCCGCAGAAGCCTGGGTTCGCCTGTCTGGCGGGGGAGCATGATCGCGCCGGTGGTGGCTGCGAGGATGCCGGGCACGATATTGATGAGAAACAGCCAGGGCCAGCTATAGGTGTCGGTGATCCAGCCGCCGATAATCGGACCTAGCGTCGGGGCTAGCACCGCGAGCACGCCGGCGATGGTCGTGGCAGTCGCCTGCCCCCGCCCCGGAAACAGTGCGAAACCCGCCGCGAAGACCTGCGGGATCAGCAAGCCCCCCGCAAGCCCTTGCAGCATGCGCCAGAAAATCAGCACTTCGAACGATCCGCTGAAGGCACAGCCGGCGGACGCCACCGTGAAACCCGCGAGCGTCACGACCGACAGCCAGCGCATCGTCAAGGCGCGCGTCAGCAAGCCCGTCAGTGGGATGGCGACGACCTCGGCCGTCAAATAGCTGGTCTGCACCCAGCTCATCTGATCCGGCCTGATCCCGAGTTCGGCCTGAATGGTGGGCAACGAAGCGGCGACGATCTGGATGTCGAGCACAGCCATGAACATGCCGGCGCACATTGCGGCGAAGCCCATCCAGGTCGCGAGCGAGGGGGCCGGATAAAGCGCCGCCGCACGGGTTCCTATCACCACGCTCATCTCTTTTCCCCAATCATCCGCGCAATGAGCGTTCCTCGGCCATGATCCGGATCGCGAGAACACCAGCGTTGAGCGCCGAAAATATGGCGGCAAATCCGATGAGGCCGAAGGCGCAAGGCAGCACCAGAATTTCGGCAGCGACGATACAGTAGTTCGGATGCGAGAGAAACCGATAGGGGCCGGTGCGCAGCAGCGGCGCGCCGGGCAGAACGATGATGCGCGTCGTCCACCGCTCACCAAGCGTCGCCAGCACCCAGAGGCGCGCAATCTGCAAGAGGCCGAAGACACCGATCAAAATGGGATTGGGACGAAGAGCGGGCGCGAGTAGCCACAGGCCAAGCAGCCACGCGGCATGGACCAGCACGATCAGGGGATAGTGTCCTGGGGCGGCCTCGAACGCCCCTTGCGCAAGAAGCCGCTGCGTATTGCGGCGCGCGACGAGGAGTTCCGCCCCGCGCTGCAGCGTGACAAATGCAAGAACAGCAACCGCGAATGGATCCCAATCGGTCGCCATGCCCAAATGCCCTTTCAGCCAGCGGGCGCGGCGAGTGTTACCGTCGACACACTAAAGCCAGGGCCAAGTGCGATGAGCAGCGATTTTTCAGGCAATGCGCCCTCCAGCACGCGCTCCAGCACGAACAGCGCCGTCGGCGCCGACATATTGCCGTAGCGTTTCAGCACCTCGCGCTCATGATTGAGCGACTGCGTGGGAAGTTCGAGCGCGCCCTCGATCGCTTCGAGCACCTTTCGGCCGCCGGGATGGCAGATGAACCGCGAAATATCCCCACGCTCCATGCCCTGCGCCTCGAGTATGCCATCGATGGCGCCGGCGAGATTGTCCCAGGCAAAGCGCGGTATCGACTGGTCGAAGATCACTCCAAAACCCATCGTATCGACGCGCCAGCCCATAATGTCGAGCGTATCCGTCCAGGTGTGCTGCCCGGCCTCGACGATCTGGATACGCCCGCCCGGCCCGGAGCGAAGCACCGCCGCCGCGGCGCCATCGCCGAACAATGCGAGCGCCACCATGTTGGCCTTGGTCGCCAAATCGCGCCGCACGGCGAGCGAACACAGTTCCACGGTAACCACGAGGACCACCGACCCCGGTCGTGCCGCCGCCAGCTCCGCCCCGAGCGCCAGGCCCGCCGAGCCCCCGGCGCAGCCCAGGCCGAATACCGGCACGCGCATCACATCGCCGCGAAAGCCGAGCTTCGCCATGGCGCGTGCTTCAAGGCTCGGTGCGGCAATCCCGGTGGACGAGACGGTAACGATGGTGTCGACGTCCCTGGCATGGAGGTCTGCCTGATCGAGCGCCTTGACCGTCGCGGCGACGAAGAGAGCGAGCGCTCCATCCACATAGGCCTCGGTTCGGCTCGGCCAGTCCTGTGTTTCGAGATACCAGGAATATGGCTTGACCGTGTAGCGCTCCTCGATCCCGGCGGAGAAGAACACTGCGGCGAGCCTGTCGAAATCCTCGAAGTCGTCGTGAAACACGATTCTGGCGCCGGCCACGACATCGCGCTGCGCAGCCTTGTGCGGCGGAACAGCGGTCGCGAGGGAAAGTATACCTACGTCCATCCGTGCCAAACTCCGTTGGTGGGCGGCGAGCATCCTGAGGATATTTGCAACACGGCTGTGTGCACAGCGGTGAAGTGTAACGAGCTATTGCGGCGCAATCAGGCCGTCACGGAGAAGTGGCGGTTGCCACCTCCAACGGCGCTGACATTTGCATCAGCAGGCTAACCTGTTGAGCCGACGAGCTAAGAACAAGGATTATGGCGATGATGAGGACTCGATCGTCCGATCATGGAGCAGGGCATCCAGATTGACCCGCGCTCCGGCATCCGGCATATTTGCCGGATGAACACGACCTGCCGGAGCCATTTCCGAATACGAACCTGACCTGCAAACGTTGCAGTCAGTCAGCCGTTCGTATGGGGGAGTAGCTCAGCGGTAGAGCAGCGGGTTTATACCCCGTGGCGCCAGATCAGCGGCAGGTCGTGGGTTCGAATCCCACCTCCCCTACCAGTTCGCGAACTGTCCAAATCGGACTGTTCCCAATGGCGATCAAATCCTGATGCTCAGCCCTTCCGGTTCAGCCGGCTGATCGCGGCATCGACCTGACCTTTGAGCGACATCGTATCTGCCGTATCGATGAGGGCAGCCACGGCTTTCGAACAGGCAGCGGGACGGTCGTTCGCGAAGGCCTCGTGGTTCGCCTCGATGCTGGCCAGATCGTAGAGATAGTTGACCATCAGCCCATGCGATTCCCGGATGCCTTTCTCGGACAGGTCGGCCATCCAGTTGATCCGTTCGATCGAGGCACCATTGCCGAGATGAAAGCGTGCAACCGGGTCAACCGGTCCCGAACCGGCGCCAGTAAGATAGCGCGCGCACAGGCGCAAGAGCACGTCGCGAAGCAGATTGGAACGGGCGTAGCCTTCGCCCTCCGAAGCGATTGCCAAGGCCGTTAGCGCATCGCCCAGGCGCGTAGCGCCCGTCTCCTGAAGCACCCGGGCCGCCAATTTGGCAGGCAGATGCGGTTCGAGCTCGGTTTTCGGATTTTCAAGCCATTTCCGGAAGCCGGGAATCGGCGAAAGCGTCGCGAATGTCTTCAGACCCGGAAACTCGCGCTTCAGATCGGACACGACTTGCTTGATGAGGAAGTTGCCGAAGGAGACCCCGCGCAGCCCCGGCTGGCAATTCGAGATCGAATAGAAGATCGCCGTATCCGCCTCGTCGGCCACCTGTTGAGGGAGCGGCGCGCGAATGATCGGCTCGATCTTGTCGGAGAGCGTGTTGACCAGCGCGATTTCCAGGAAGATCAGTGGCTCCTCCGGAAGCGCGGGATGAAAGAACCCATAACAGCGCCGGTCCGAGGCCAGACGGCGGCGCAGATCGTCCCAGCCGTCGATGGCGTGGACGGCCTCATAGGCCAGCAGCTTCTCCAAAATCGCGGCTGGCGTATGCCAATCGATACGCTCCAGCTCGAGGAAGCCGCGATTGAACCACGAGCCGAACAGATGCAGCAGATCGGCATCGACCGGCGCCAGGACGGGATTCGACGCGGAATCATGCAAAAGCTCCGCGCGCAGCTTCAGAAGCGTTGCGATGCCGTCCGGCGCCATGTTCATGCGGCGGAACAGTTCTTGGCGCGGCGGCTCGACAGCCTTCGATAGCGCCGCAAGATTGTCGGCGGACGGATCGGCGCGCCAGCGATCAGACGCTTTGGCGATGCGCTTCGTATCGGGTCCGTATCGCTCGGCCAGAAGCTGCAGAAACTCGGCGCGAGAGGCGGCATCGGACGCATTGACGAGACAGACGAGGTCGTGTGCGACAACGGTGCCGAGAACCTCACCGTGTTCCGATAGCAGGGTGTCTGCAAGCGCCTGCGCCCGCTCGATAAAGGGTCGGCTCGTGCCCTCCGATGGCAACGGCGAGGCGTCGCGAATGATGGCTCGGCGAAGCTGATCGAGATAGCGCATCGGGCCGCGATAGGCGCTGAAGGATACTGAACGGGCCGGCAAGGCCGGCGGCGGCGCAGCTGGCGTTTCGCGATCCATGATCTGCGCGAGGATTGCCGCCCGGTCGCCATCGAGCTTCGGCGCGGCCTTACGAGCATCCGGATCGGCGAAGGCCGAGAGCTTGATCGGATTGCCCGCCATGACCAGCCTGCCGGTCTCAGGATCGTCCGCCGTCACCACCATATTGCGCGAGCGGACCTGGGCGTTGGCCAGCACCTTGTCGATTGTGTTGATCGGTCCGCAGGGCACCCCCGCGGCATCAAGGCGTGCGAGCCATTCCTCGACGGAGCGGGATTTGAGTACGGCATTGATCTCGTCGGAAAGCGGCTGCCAATGTTCGGTGCGCAGCGTATTGGTGGCGTAGCGCTTATCGGTAGCGAGGTCCGGTCTGCCGAGCGCCGCCGCCAGCTTGCCGAAGAGCTGTTCGTTGCCCGCCGCGATGATGATCCAGCCATCCTTTGCCTCGAACCCGGCGAACGGCGTGATGGACGGATGCCGCGCGCCTATCGGGCCGGCGATTTCACCGGTCGCTGCGTAGCGGGAGATGGCGTTTTCCAGGATCGCGACCTGGCAATCCAGCATCGCCACGTCGATCTTGATCGCCTCGCCTGTCACGGCCCGATGGAACAGCGCTGAATTGATGCCGATCGCGGTAAACAGCCCCGCCGTGATGTCGCCGACAGAGGTGCCGACGCGCACCGGCGGCTGGCCGGGATGGCCGGTGACACTCATGATGCCGCCCATCGCCTGCACCACCATGTCGTAGGCGGCGCGCTTCGAATAGGGGCCGGTATGGCCGAAACCTGACGCCGCCGCATAGATCAGACGCGGATATTGCGCATGGAGTTGGTCCCATCCGAGCCCAAGCTTCTCCATGGTGCCGGGGCGATAATTCTCCACCAACACGTCCGTAATCGACAGCAGCTTCTCGAAAATGAGCCGGTCGTCGGCGTGCTTCAGATTGAGGGCGATGGATTCCTTGCCCCGATTGAGCGATGCGAAGTAAGCCGAAGCACCGTTGTGGAAGGGACCATAGGCGCGGCTGTCATCGCCGGATCCGGGCTGCTCGACCTTGATCACCCGCGCGCCGAGGTCCGCAAGCACCATTGTACAAAAAGGTCCAGCGAGGACGCGGGTCAGATCGAGAACTTTCACGCCGGTGAGCGGTCCTGCGGGTGCGGCATGCCCGCCGGCATCGGTTTGTGTCGAGGACATGGATACCTCCTGTAACTCCGCTCACGCGCCTCGGGCGTCCTGCAAGCGGACTCGCCGGATTATACCGCGGGACCCATAATGTATTCAGGGAACCAAGTCGCGAGGCCCGGAAAGATGCACAGAATGACGATCGCCACTAGCATCACGATGCAATAAGGCAAAGCGCCTAAAAGCACCGTGCGCGTCGGCACGTCGGGAGCGATGGCGTTGATCACGAACAGGTTGAGGCCCACCGGGGGCGTGATCAGCCCGATTTCCATATTGATGGTGAGGATTACCGCAAACCAATAGGGGTCGAAGCCGGCCTGGGTGACGATCGGCAGAAGCAGCGGCGCCGCCATAACGATGATGGCAACGGGGGGCAGGAACATGCCCGCGACCAGCAGGAACAGGTTGATAATGCCCATCAGCACCCAGCGGTTCACTTCAAGAGCGGCGATTGAGGAGGCGATCGACTGGGTGATGAACAGCGAGGAGAGCGCGAAGGCGAACAGTTCGGCCGCCGCCAGGATCATCATGATCATGACGCTCTCGCGCATGGTCGAGCCGAAGATTTCCATCAAGGGCTTCGCGCGGAACAGGCGATAAACGACCAATACCACCAGGATCGTGAGCAGCGCACCGGCCCCTGCCGCTTCGGAAGGCGTCGCCACGCCGCCATACAGCACATACATCACCCCGACGATGATGGCGATGAACGGCAGCACCCGCGGCAGGACTTGGATGCGGTCGGCGAAGCTGAAGCTCCTGCCGAGATTGTCGAAGCGGTAGCCGCGGCGCCTGGCGTCAAACAGCGCCCAGGCCATGAACATGGCCGTCAGCATCAGTCCGGGAATCACACCGGCGAGAAACAGCCGTCCGATCGAGGTCTCGGTCGCGATGCCGTAGATGATCATCGTCACCGATGGCGGGATGAGAATGCCCAGCGTGCCACCCGCGGCAATCGAGCCGGTCGCGACCGCGGCCGGATAGCCTCGCTTCATCATCTCGGGAATGCCCATCTTGCCGATGGCCGCCGCCGTCGCCGGGCTCGACCCCGTCATGCCCGCGAAAATGGCGCAGGCACCGATATTGGAGAGGATAAGGCCTCCAGGAACGCGGTTGAGCCAGCGGTCGAGAGCCTCATAGAGATCCTTGCCGGCCGGCGACGATGCGACCGCCGCCCCCATCAGCACGAACATAGGGATGGACACGAAGGCAAGATTGGCAATGCCGGCAAACATCGTCTCGGCAAGAATTTGGAAGATGCCCACGCCCTGGTTGAGCATGAGCGCGGTAATCGCGGTAAGGCCCAGGGCGAAGGCGATAGGCATCCCGGTGGCGAGCATCACGAAGAGCAGCGCGATCATCAGCGTTCCGGACAATTCGGGACTCACGGGCGCTCTCCCTCGGGACGCAGGAACTCGGCGAGATATTGCAGACAGAGCAGGCCGAAACCGACCGGCATCGGCAAGGCGGGGATCCAGATCGGAATCTGCCAGACGGTCGACGTCCTCCAGCCGAGCGTGACCGCTTCCCAGACGTAATAGGCGCTGGCGGCAAACATGATCGCGCAGAAGATGAGGCCCAAAAGCCTGCCGGCGAATTGCAGCGCGCGCAGCGCATTGCCGGTCAGCAGGATCTCGATCACATCGACGCCGACATGCGCGCGTTTCAACAACACGTAAGGTGCGCCGAGAAAGATCGCGGCGGTGGCGCTATAGACGACGAAATCGGTCTGCCAGATCGTCGGGGAGCGGAAGAAATAGCGAAGAAAGATCATTTCGCAGATGACCAGCATCGCGGCCACCAGCAAGAGGACCGACACGACCCCGAACAAGCGGGACAGATTGTCCGTCAGCGAGATATAGGAGCGGATCATGGGATGCCAAAAGGAAGGGGAAGCGCCGCCCCGGACCGGGGCGGCGCGTGGGCTTTTATTTTACCGCAAGCGCGGCGTCGATCAATTCGGCTCCACCCTTCACCTCGGTGGCGAATTGCTTATAGGCAGAACTCCTTGGCGACGGCGAGCCAAGCGTCAAAATCGGCCTTGGTCATCTCAGTGACCTCGACGCCGGCCTTCTTGAAGGTGTCGATGAGGACCTGATCCCCTTTACGCGACTCGGCGTCGAAATAATCCTCCGACTTTTTGCCGGCCTCCATCAGCGCCGCCTGCTGCTCCTTGGTCAGGCCTTCAAAGATCTTCTTCGACATCAGCACCGGCTCATACATGAACCACAATGCGTTCTCGCCCGGCGCCGTGAGGCATTTGACCTGCTCATAGAGGCGGAAGGAGACGAAGCTGGCCGAGGAGGTGTTGGTCGCGTCGAGCACGCCGGTCTGCATGCCGTTATAAATCTCGTTCGAGGGCATCGACGAGATCGAGGCTCCCGCTGCCGCCAGCATCTGCTCGAAAGCCGGTCCGGCCGCGCGCGTGACCTGGCCCTTGATCGAGTCCGGCCCTTTGATGCAGGCCTTCTTCGAGGCGAAGCCGCCCGACAGCCAGGCGTCGGCGATCACCACCACGCCGGCATCGTTGATGACCTTCTTGATCTGGGTCATGAACTCGGACTTGTTCAGCTTCTTGGCGCGGTCGTAATTGCCGACCAGACCGGGCATCAGCGTGGCGGAGAATTCGGGATGCTGGCCGGCGGCGTAGTCGAGCGGGAATGCCGACATGTCCAGCAGGCCGCGCGACATCGCGTTCCACTGCTCTCTCGGCTTGAACAGCGACGAGCCCGGAAATATCTGGATCTTCAGCCCGACATTGGCCTTTTCCACCTCACGCGCGATGACCTGGACCATCTCGTCGCGGGGGTCGCCCTTGCCGCCGGGGAATTGGTGCGAGGCCTTCAGCACGGTCTGCGCCGCGAGCGGCGAGGCTATGAGCGTGGCGGCAAGCAGAGATCCTGCGAAGTTCGCCCATCGCGGGCGGCATTTGATTGTCATCGCTTCCTCCTCAGACATTTTCGGACGGCGTGGCTGCGGCGTTCTTGAATTGTGCGCTTGTATGCATGAAAACGTAAATCGTCGCGCAAGACAAGCGCTATCCCCGCCTTCACGGCTCGCTCTTGTACGCAAGAACTTGATTTTTGCGGCTCATGTGAGCACTCTTTGGCCATGCAGAACGGACACGCTCTCAAACTTAGGGATCGGATCGAAGACCGGATCGCGACCGGCGCTTATGCGCCCGGCGAGCGGCTGGACGAGACCGCGCTGGCCGAACAATACGGTGTTTCCCGCACACCCGTTCGCGAGGCGTTGCAGCAACTCGCGGCCGGCGGCCTCGTTGAATTGCGGGGACGTCGTGGCGCCATCGTCAGCGCACCCGACGCGGGCCGGCTTCTGGAAATGTTCGACGTGATGGCCGAGCTTGAGGCCATGTGCGGGCGGCTGGCGGCGCGTAGGCTGGTCGACGAGGACGAGGCTGCGCTGAACGAAACATTGCGGGCCTGCCGGGAGGCGGCCACATCCGGCGATCCGGATGCCTATTACTACGAGAACGAGCGCTTTCACCGTGCCATCTATGCAGCGAGCGGCAACCGGTTCCTGGCCGATCAGGCCTTAGCGCTACATAAGCGGCTGGCACCGTTCAGGCGTCTGCAATTGCGTGTGCGCAACCGTCTGAAGACGTCGCAATTCGAGCATGAGGAAATCCTCGCCGCCATCCTTGAGGGCGAGGCCGGCATCGCCGCCGAACGGCTCCGTGCGCATGTCGCCATCCAGGGCGAGCGCTTCGGTGATCTCGTGGCCTCGCTGGAAAAGGCAACAATGTGGGGTTAACAGGGTCCTGAGCGAGACTTGAAGGCAGGCAATGCTCCAGCCGCTCGTTCGGGGACGGGACTTCCATCAGCGCTCCTCAAGGCCGCCATATGCCGCGCCTTCGCGGATCACCGCAATCATCGAGGAACTGGCGCCTGCCTCGTCCCGGGCGGCAATGGCTTCGTAAATGCGGCGGTGCTTGCTAACGCTCGCGGCGTGGCGGTGAGGGTTGTCCGTAGGCGCGCTGCGGCGAAATGCGGTCAGGAGCGCGGCTTCGATCACGGCACCGATCGACAGCATCATGGGGTTGCCGCTGGCCGCGAGGATCGTCTTGTGGAAGATCAGGTCGACAGCGACAAAACGTTCCAAATCGCCGGATTGCAGCGCCATGTCCTCAAGAATTACGGCAAGTTCCGCCAGTTCCGCGTCGGTCCGCCTATGGCACGCAAGCGCCGCGGCCGCCGGCTCGATGGCAAAGCGGATCTCGAAAAAATGCCGCATGAAGTCGCTGTCCATGCCGGCCTGCAATCGCCAGGCAATAAGGTCCGGATCGAACATATGCCAGTGATTTTGCGGTAGCACGCGCGTGCCGACGCGGGCCTTGGGCACGATCATGCCTTTGGCGGCAAGCGTTTTCAGGGCTTCCCGCAACGCGGTTCGCGAAACACCGAAGCGTTGCAGCAATTCGTCCTCACCCGGCAAGACTTCACCGGACGGAAAGCGGCCGGACAGAATATCCATGCCGATCGCCTGGGTCACCATGCCATGCGCCGAGCGCGTGGCTTCGCCCCGTTCCAAAAGGCCGCGGGCTGCGATCGGCATCACAACCGTACCGCGATTGCGCGCCGTTTGCCGACCGCCGTCTGTCCGCATTGCAAAAGAATGAATAGAAGCAGGAGCATTCCCACCACGATCTTGGTCCACCAGCTCGAAAGCGTGCCTTCGGAATGTTATGTATGTCTGAATGAGACCTTGGATCAAGGTCCCCATCACCGTGCCGAAGACAAAGCCGAAACCCCCTGTTAGCAACGTCCCGCCGCCACGACGGCCAAGATCGTCCCTGTAGCCTGCTGAACTATAGAGTGAAAATGCGATCCCGGCGATGCCGGCGAGCAATTTCCGAAAACGCGCGAGCGCGGATGATGGCAGCCACGATTGGCATACCCATCAGTTCGGCTGATGTGAGATGATGATGAACGCATGCTTCTTACATTGATGCGCGGGTCATGAAGGCCGACGCCGGTCGCATCGCGTGCATCGGGACATGATCCTCATCTATTGTGGAAAGCTCTCAGATGAGGGCGGCTCGCGGCAAGGCCCATGGCGGATCTTGTCGTAAGGCCGTTCGGCCGGACGTGAATGCACCAGCCTCTCGTTCCCGATGCCCGGGCCGTGACGCATCTTAGAACAAGGACCCGTCGCATGGTCGTCAGACACGATAAGATCAATATTGTTCCCTTCGTCAGCGTCGACTGCATGATGAAGCTGGTCCTGACGCTGGGTGTCGAAACCCTCCTGCGCGAACTTGCCGCCTATATCGAGGAGGATTTCAAGCGCTGGGAGCTGTTCGACAAGACGCCGCGCATCGCCTCGCATTCCAAGGACGGCGTCATCGAGCTGATGCCGACGAGCGACGGCAGCGTCTACGCCTTCAAATATGTCAATGGCCATCCCAAGAACACGCGGGACGGCCTGCAGACGGTGACGGCGTTCGGCGTACTTTCCGATGTCGACAGCGGCTATCCGATGCTGCTGTCGGAAATGACGATCCTCACCGCGCTGCGCACCGCCGCGACCTCGGCGCTGGTCGCCAAATATCTGGCCCCGCAAGGCGCAGACTGCATGGCAATTATCGGCAATGGCGCGCAATCGGAGTTCCAGGCAATGGCCTTCAAGGCGCTGCTCGGCGTGGAGACATTGCGCCTGTACGACATCGATCCGGCGGCCACACGCCGCTGCGCCGCCAATCTTGCCGACAGAGGTTTCAAGATCGTGGCGTGCAGCTCGCCGGAAGAGGCCGTTGAAGGCGCGCAGATCATCACCACTGTCACAGCCGACAAGCAATACGCCACCATCCTCACCGACAATATGGTGGGATCGGGCGTTCACATTAATGCCGTCGGCGGCGACTGTCCGGGCAAGACGGAGCTGCACAAGGACATCCTGCTGCGCTCCAGCATATTCGTCGAGTTCACGCCGCAGACGCGCATCGAGGGGGAGATCCAGCAATTGCCGGCCGACTATGGGGTTACCGAGCTTTGGCAGGTGATTGCGGGCGCTGCGCCAGGCCGCCGCGACGCGGCGGAGATCACGCTGTTCGAACTCGGTCGGCTTCGCCACCGAGGATTTCTCGGCCTTGCGCTATGTGCGCGACCAGCTCGAACGCACGGGACTTTTCGAGGAACTGGACCTGCTGGCCGATCCGGACGATCCCCGCGACCTGTTCGGCATGATTCTGCGCGCGGACGGCAATATCGACACTGCCGCATAGCTGCATCCAGCAAAGCGCTTTGTTGCGTCCGGCCATCCTGCTAATTTGCGCAGCCGTCCCGCCGCTCAGAAAGTCGCTTCGATGACCGTCCCGCCTCCCTTCACCCCGCTCGTTCAGTCGCTGCCCTCAACCGTGCCGTTTGTTGGTCCCGAGACCCAAGAGCGCCGGATGGGCTGTTCCTTCCGCGCCCGTATCGGCGCGAATGAAAGCGTTTTCGGTCCATCGCCGGCCGCGATTGCCGCGATGCGCGAAGCGGCCGCCGATGTCTGGAAATATTGCGATCCGGAAAATCACGATCTCAACGTCGCGCTCGCCCGGCATCACGGCGTGGCGCCGGAGAACATCACCGTCGGGGAAGGCGCCGACGCGCTCTTGGGAAATCTCGTCCGGATGGTCGTCAGCGAAGGCACGCCGGTCGTCACCTCGCTCGGGGCATATCCCACGTTCAACTACCACATCTCCGGTTTTGGCGGACTTTTCGAATACGTGCCCTATAAGGACGACCGCGAAGACCCCGAAGCGCTGATCGCACGCGCGAAGGAAACTGGCGCGCCGCTGATCTATTTTGCCAATCCCGACAATCCGATGGGCAGTTGGAGCGACGCAGACGCCGTCCAGCAAATGATGGACGCCGTTCCGGAAGGCGCAATCCTCTGCCTCGACGAAGCCTATATCGAATTTGCGCCCGAGGGCACCGCGCCACCGCTCGATGTGACAAACCGCCAAGTCATCCGCTTCCGGACATTCTCCAAAGCGTATGGCATGGCCGGAGCGAGGGTGGGCTATGGCATCGCCCATGCAGATATCGCGGGCGCTTTCAATAAGGTGCGCAACCATTTCGGAGTCAATCGGATCGCGCAGGCCGGCGCACTGGCGGCTCTTGCGGATCAGGACTATCTTGCCAAGGTTCAGGAGTGGGTTCGCGAGGCGCGCGTTCGCATTGCTGAGATCGCGGCGGCGAGCGGCCTCAAGGCACTGCCGAGCGCGACCAATTTCGTTGCCGTTGACTGTGGCCACGACGGCGCCTTCGCCAAAGCGATGGTCGAGGAGTTGGCCGTGCGCGGCATTTTCGTGCGGATGCCCTTCGCCCCACCGCAGAACCGCTGCATCCGCATCTCAGCCGGCAAGCCGGACGACCTCGATGCGCTCGCGGCGGTCCTGCCGGATGCCCTGCGCGCCGCCAAAGATCGATAGGCTCGGCTGAGCCACGAAAAGCGCTCTAAATTCGCCGGATCGTTATTCGCGTGTTTGGGCGGATGGAATGCGACGACAACAATAGGATGGGAGGAACGGCCTTGACTGACCGGCTTGGCGGAAAGACAGCATTGATCACGGCGGCGGCGCAAGGCATCGGCCGGGCGTGCGCGGAGGCTTTTGCGAGGGAAGGCGCGCGCGTCATCGCGACCGACGTCAATATGGCCGTGCTTGAAGAGTTGCGCGGCGTTCCCGGAATCGAGACGCGCCGGCTGGATGTGCTCGACGCGGGCGCGATCGCCGCGCTGCCGGCCGAAATCGGGCCAATCGACGTGCTCCTCAATGTCGCGGGCTATGTGCATGCCGGCACCATCCTCGATAGCAGCGAGGATGATTGGGATCTGGCCTTCGCGCTGAATGCCCGAGCGATGTACAGGATCATCAAGGCGTTTCTGCCGGGAATGCTGGATAAGGGCGGTGGCTCCATCGTGAACATGTGTTCCGTCGCGGGGATAGCGGCAGTGCCGAACCGCTTCGTTTACAGCGCCAGCAAGGCGGCGATCGTCGGCATCACCAAATCCGTCGCCACCGATTATGTGAAGCGCGGCATACGCTGCAACGCGATCTGCCCCGGCACGATCCAGTCACCCTCGCTCGAGGAGCGGCTGAAGGCGACCGGCAATTACGAGGAGTCAAAAATCGCGTTTGCGGTTCGCCAGCCAGTCGGACGCCTCGGCACCCCGGAGGAGATCGCCGAATTCGCGCTCTACCTCGCGAGCGACCTGTCTGGATACGCGACCGGCCAGGCTTTCCCCATCGACGGCGGCTGGACGATGTAACTGCGGCGGAACGGCCTCGTCTTCCGCGAGGGCTGCCTTCGCGGAAAATAGTGGGGGCGGGCTTCAACCTGCCGCCACAAGCCGTTTCTGCGCCGGCAGGTCATCTTCGATGAAGGCGGTGATGATTTCGTCCATGTCGGCATCGGCCTTAAGCCCGAGCGCTACCGCGCGCGGGGCCTCCATCGCGCCCGGCCAGCCATTGACGATATTTCTGAATGAACGGGTCAGGCTGCCACACGATGCGGCCTGCCGCTTCCTCGCCGCCGACGCGGCGGAGCGATGCGGCCATCTCACCGATACTGACGCTGATCGAGGGCAGCAGCACCGTGCGGTTGAAGCCGAGCGCCGCGCCGTCCATGTCATGCAGCGTGATCAGGCATTCGATCAGGCGGCGGGGCGAGAGGATTGCCATCTTGCTGTCCGGCGAGACCGGGCAGATTGCAGTTTGCCCTGCCAGCGGTTCGCGGATGATGGACGATGCGAAGGTCGAGGCGGCCTTGTTCGGACGGCCGGGGCGCACGACGATGGTCGGCAGCCGGATCGCGCGACCGTCGATAATGCCGCGCCGCGTATAGTCGTTGACGAACAGCTCGCCCGCCGCTTTCTGCGCGCCATAGGAGGTGCGGGGACTGGGCGGCGTGCAGATCGTCCACGGTGAGCGGCGGCTCCCCACCATAAACGGCGGCGCTTGAGGCGAACATCAGCCGTGGCGGCGCGGCAAGCTTGCGGCAGGCGTCGAGCACATGGCGCGTGCCATCCAGATTGACCGCATAACCCAGATCGAGATCGGCCTCCGCGCCCGCGCTCACCACGGCGGCGAGATGATAGATGCTGCCGGTTTCCGGCGTGATCAGCGCGTCGACCTGCGCCTTGTCGGTGATGTCGCCGGTGACGATCTTCAGGCGGTTCGTAGGCTCGATCGGCGGGATCGGCTCGGCCTGATCGAACAGCACGATTTCCGAAATATCCTTTCGTTCGCCTCCCGGCCCTTGCGCGGCGCCGTCCCGCAGCAGCCGCTCTGCCAGTTTGCGTCCGACGAAACCCGTACCTCCGGTAATGACAACGCGCATGAGCCTGTCCTCAATGATTGTTGCGCGGAACGCCGAAACGCTCGGCCACACGTTGATATTTCACCGCATTCTCGATCACGCCACCATCGGCAAGCTGGCCGACCGTCGCGCGGTAAAGCTCCTGCCAGGGTGTCTGATTGACCAATTCGGGTAGTTTCAGATCGCGGCGGCGCTGCGCCAGCTCCTCATCGGAAATCAGGACATTGGCGGTTCGCTTGCCCAGATCTATGCGAATGCGGTCACCGGTCTGGAGCAAGCGCAAGGCCGCCGCCTACCGCCGCTTCCGGCGAGGCATTGAGGATCGACGGGCTGCCCGAAGTGCCGCTCTGCCGGCCGTCGCCGATACAGGGCAATTCCGAGATGCCGCGCCGAACGAGCGCGTCGGGCGGCAGCATGTTGACCACCTCCGCGGCGCCGGGATAGCCGATGGGGCCGCAATTGCGGATGACCAGGATGCAGTTCTCGTCGATCTGCAGCCCCGGCTCGTTGATGCGCTGGTGATAATCCTCCGGTCCGCCGAAGACGACGGCGCGGCCCTCGAAAGCGCCTTCGTCGCCCTCGCGCTGGAGATAGCGGCGGCGGAAATCCTCCGAGATCACCGAAGTCTTCATGATGGCGTCGTCGAACAGATTGCCCTTCAGCACCGCGAAACCGGCCTGGCTGCTTCAGCGGATCGGCGAAGGTGCGGATCACCTTCGGATCGGTGATCTTCGCCCCCGCGTTGTTCTCGCCGAACGTCCGGCCCGTAACGGTCCAAGCGCCTTCGCGGATCTTGCCGTGGCGCATCAGCTCGGCGATCACGGCGGGCAGGCCGCCAGCCCGGTAGTAGGATTCGCCGAGAAATTCGCCGGCCGGCATCATATTGACGAGCAGCGGGATGTCGTAGCCGATGCGGTCCCAATCGTCGTTGCTCAGCTCAACGCCGATATGCCGGGCGATGGCGTTGACATGCGGCGGGCAGTTGGTCGACGCGCCGATGGCCGAGGCGCAGACGATGGCGTTCTCGAACGCCTCGCGCGTCATGATGTGCGAGGGGCGCAAATCCTCATGCACCATGGCCACGATACGCTTGCCGGTCTCATAGGCGATCTGGCCGCGCTCGCGGTACGGCGCCGGGATTGCGGCGCAACCGGGCAGCGACATGCCGAGCGCTTCGGCCATGGCGTTCATCGAAGAGGCGGTGCCCATGGTGTTGCAATGACCGATGCTCGGTGCAGAGGACGCGACGATCTCGATGAAAGTGTCGTAGTCGATCTCGCCGGCGGCATGGCGACGGCGCGCTTCCCAGATCGCGGTGCCGGATCCCGCCAGCTTGCCATCGAAATATCCGTCGAGCATAGGCCCGCCGGAGAGCACGATGGCTGGAATGTCGACGGTCGCCGCCCCCATCATCATGGCAGGGGTGGTTTTGTCGCAGCCGGTCGTCAGCACGACGCCATCGAGCGGATAGCTATAGAGGACCTCGACGAGGCCGAGATAGGCGAGATTGCGGTCGAGCGCCGCCGTCGGCCGCTTGCCGGTCTCCTGGATGGGATGGACGGGAAATTCGATTGGCACGCCGCCAGCCGCGCGTATGCCGTCCCGCACGCGGCTCGCCAGCTCGATGTGATGGCGGTTGCAAGGTGCGAGATCACTGCCGGTCTGCGCGATGCCGATGATCGGCTTGCCGGATTGCAGTTCTTCACGGGTGAGGCCGTAATTGAGATAGCGCTCGAGATAAAGGGCGGTCATGCCCGGATCGGCAGGGTTGTTCCACCACAGACTGCTGCGCAGCGGTTGGCCTTTTCCGTTTTGGCTCATTGTGCCTCGCTTCTCCATGCTGAAAGGCCCCGAGGGCCAAGTCTATTCCTTCACGGCGCCGGTCATGCTGGATACATAATGCTCCACGAAGAAGGAATAGAGGATCACGACCGGCAGCGAGCCGAGCAGCGCGCCCGCCATCAGCGAGCCCCATTCATAGACGTCGGAGCGGACCAGCTCGGTCAAGCACGCCGACCGGCACCGTCTTGTTCTCCGAGGACTGGATGAAGGTCAGCGCATAGATGAACTCGTTCCAGGACAGGGTGAAGGCGAAGATGCCGGCCGAGATCAGGCCCGGGCACGGCACAGCGGCAGGATGATCTTGGTCAGGATCTGCCAGCGCGTGGCGCCGTCGATCAGCGCGCATTCCTCCAGCTCGTAGGGGATCGAGCGGAAATAGCCCATCAGCAGCCAGGTGCAGAACGGGATCAGGAAGGTCGGATAGGTGAGGATCAGCGCCAAGCGGCGAGTCATAGAGGCCAGCTTGAACACCATCAGCGCCAGCGGGATGAACAGGATCGACGGCGGCACGAGATAGGCCAGGAAGATGCCGAGGCCCACATAGCGCGATCCGGAGAAGCGCAGCCGCTCGATCGCATAGGCCGCGAATACCGATGCCGATCAGCGACAGCGATGGTGGCCGCCACCGAGATGACGATCGTGTTCCAGAGCCAATGCGGATAGGAGGTCTCGAACAGCAGATATTTGATGTGCTGCAAGCGTCGGGTCCCAGCACCCAGAACGGGCTGTAATTCTTGTAGTCGGTCAGCTGGTGGTTCGGCTTGAACGCCGTGATGCGCCATCCAGTAGAACGGAAACAGCAGCACGATCACGAAAACGGCGAGCGGCAGATAGACGGTGACCAGCCGGCGCGGCAGGCGCTGTCGAGATAGCGCATGCCGTCGCTATCATGCTGCTGTCGGCGCCCGCCTTGCCGGCATCTGATCGTCGCGTGTTACGTCGATGCTCATGGTCAGTCCCGTCCGCCTTGCTGCCAGCGCCGGCGCTGCAGGCCGAAATAGCTGAACAGGATCGCCGCGAGCAGGAACGGGATCATGGCGACGGCGATCGCCGCGCCCTCGCCTAGCTGTCCGCCGGGAATGGCGCGCTGGAAGCTGAGCGTCGCCATCAGATGGGTGGCGTTCACCGGCCCGCCGCGCGTCAGCACATAGATGAGCTGGAAATCGGTGAAGGTGAACAGCACCGAGAAGGTCATCACCACGGCGATGATCGGCGTCAGCATCGGCAGGGTGATGAAGCGGAAGCGCTGCCAGTGCGATGCGCCGTCGAGCGTCGCCGCCTCGTAGAGCGACATGCGGGATGGTCTGCAGTCCGGCGAGCAGCGTGATGGCGACGAAAGGGATGCCGCGCCAGACATTGGCGGCGATCACCGAGGCGCGCGCATTGGTCGGAGTCGCCGAGGAAGTTGATCGGCGTGTCGATCAGCCCGAGCTGGATCAGCGCCCAGGAGATGATCGAGAACTGGGCGTCGTAGATCCACCAGAAGGCGATGGCCGAAAGCACGGTCGGCACCACCCAGGGCAAGAGCACGATGGCGCGAAGGAAGGCCTTGAACGGCAGCTGCTCGTTCAGCAGCAGCGCCAGCCACAGGCCGAGGCCGAATTTGAAGATGCGACGCGACGACCGTGTAGAGCACCGTGTTGAACACCGACAGCCAGAAGACCGTGTCGGTCCACAGCTGCTGATAATTTTCCACGCCGATGAAATGCCCGGCGCGGCCGATCGTCGTGTCGGTAAAGCCGAGCCAGACGCCGAGCCCGAGCGGATAGGTGAGGAAAACGAGCAGCAGCGCCGCCGCCGGCAGCATAAACAGCACGCCGAGCGTGTTCGCGCCCCTCAAGCAGCGACGGAGACGCGGAACTTTGTCTGCAGGAGCGGTCCCGGCTGGGACGCTGGCTGCCGGCGTATCGACGGTTTGCTTTTGCACGTCGTCGGTCACTGCTTCCGGTCCAAGCGGGACGGGGGAGGCGAAAGCCTCCCCGCTTTCGCATCAGACCTTGTAATAGCGGTTTACCCGCGTTTCGGCGCGTTTGGCTGCCTCTTCCGGCGTGCGCTGGCCGGTGACGACTTCGGCGAACATGTCGACCACCACATAGTCCGCCATCACGGCGGCGGAGGAGTAGCCGAGCGGGCCGGCATAGCCGTTCGGGCGCAGCGTCTCCGAAGCCTTCGCATATGCGGCGTGGTTCGGATCGGCGGTCCAGACCGGATTGTTGGCGTAGGATTTCAGCGTCTGGCAGCAATAGCCGCTCGACGATTGGATCCAGGCATTCATCTGCGGTTCGTCGAACATGAATTGCAGATAGGCCTGCGCCGCTTTCGGGAACTTCGTGTATTTGAAAATCACGCAGCTCGTCGTCTGGTATAGCTCCACCGGCTTGCCGACCGGGCCGACCGGGAAGGCCGTGGTCTGATGTCCTTGGCGATCTCGGCGAGTCTTGGGGTCGTTCTTGGCCGCGTAATAGAGCGACACGCCGTTCGCCGTCAGACCGACTTCGCCGGCGAGGAAGGCGCGGTTATTGTTGACGTCGAGCCAGCTTTCCGTGCCGGGGATGAAGGTCTTGTAAAGCTCGGCGGCATATTTCAGCGCGGCGACGGTCTCGGGGCTGTTGATGGCCGACTTTGCCGGCTCTCGTCCACCGTCTTGCCGCCATGGCTCCAGAGCAGCCAATGGGCGTAGTTGTTGCCGTCGCCGACCGCATGGCCATGCGCGAAGCCGGCCGGATGGCCTTTCGCCTTCAAGCGCCTTGCACAGTTCGAGGAACCCGGCGGTGTCCTTGGGGAATTCGGAGAAGCCGGCTTCCTTCATCCAGCTCTCGCGATAGCAGACCGCGTTGCCGATGGCGGCGAGCGGCAGGCCGATAATTGCGGCCGTCGCGCGTCGCGTAGCTCTGCCGGCCCTTCATACCAGCCGCCATATTTCTTGCCGAGGCTCGTCGGCGAGATCGGTCACGTCGAGCAGCTTGTCGGGATATTGGAACGGGTCGTCGAACCAGACGAACATGATGTCCGGGCCGGAGCCGACATTGGCCGCCACCGCCGCCTTGGGGCGGATGTCCTCCCAGCTCTCCTTGTCGATACGGACTTCGACGCCGGTCGCTTCGGTGAATTTCTTGGTGTTGGCGAGCCATGCGTCCTCGTCGCCCTTCACGAAAGGCGACCAGCGCAGCACGCGCAGCGCGGCGCCCTTCTCGGCGCCGAACGCGTCCTGCGCCGCCGCCGGGCGACCCACCGATAAGCGGAGCGAGGCCCGCCGCGGCGGTCGCGCCGACGCCGAGTTTGATTGCGTCACGTCTGGTGAACTTCGTCATCCATTTTTCTCCTTTGCAATAGCGCAGCTTGCGGCCGTCCCTTTTATTTTTAGTTTAAGGACTATGATCCGGTTCGAATCACCTTGCCGCTTTCGCTATCGAAGAGGTGCACCACGTCGAGCTGCGGTTGCAAAGAGATCATTTCGCCTGGTTTGAATGTGTGACGTTCCGAGAAGGTCGCGCAGATCGGGTTGCCGCCGATTTCACTGAATACGAAAGTATCCGCTCCTGTCGGCTCCACGACGTTAACCCTGGCGGGAACACCGTTCGCGCCGAGTGCCAGATGCTCGGGGCGCACGCCGTAAATCACCTTCTGCCCGTCGATGCCGCCGGCAGTGGACGCAAGCGGAAGCTCGATGCCGCTGTCGGTGCGGACATGAATGTTATTGCCTTCACGGCGCAGCGTGCCGGGCAGGAAATTCATCGCGGGCGAGCCGATAAAGCCGGCGGCGAAGATATTGTCGGGCCGGTCGTAAAGCTCCAGCGGCGTGCCGATCTGCTCCACGATCCCGTCGCGCATCAGGACGATGCGGTCCGCCATGGTCATGGCCTCGACCTGATCGTGGGTGACGTAGATCGATGTCGTGCGGAGCCGCTGATGCAGCGCCTTGATCTCGGTCCGCATGGCGACGCGCAGTTTGGCGTCGAGATTCGATAGCGGCTCGTCGAACAGGAAAACCTGCGGGTCACGCACAATGGCCCGGCCCATTGCGACACGCTGACGCTGTCCACCGGAGAGCTGGCGCGGATAGCGGGCAAGGAAAGGCTGAAGCCCCAGGATGTCGGCCGCGACCTGAACGCGCTGGGCAATCTCCTTTTGCGGCGCGCCGCGCAGCTTCATGCTGAACGCCATGTTGTCGAATACGGTCATATGCGGGTAGAGCGCATAGTTCTGGAACACCATGGCGATGTCGCGCTCTTTGGGCTGCAATTGGTTAACCACGCGGCCGCCAATGGCGATTTCGCCCGACGTGATCTGCTCCAGCCCCGCGACCATGCGCAGCAGCGTGGATTTCCCGCAACCGGAAGGGCCGACCAGAACGATAAATTCATGGTCGGCGATCGAGACATCGACGCCGTGGATGACCGGGTGCGAGCCGAACTGTTTGGTGACGCTTTTAATATCAACGGAGGCCATGAGAACCCACCAGGCGCTGTGTCAGATCGGATTGATGCTGCTGGAAGGGGCAATATTCCGCCCCGCGCGGACCACGCGACAATATCGTTCTCATATTTCCTCCCGGTCAGGCGTGCCCAAGCGGCTTAAATCTCTGCGTTTTCGCAAACGAAGACGTGCCCGGATCGCTGCCGCTACTTTAGGGATGCGAACGGCGAGGGTCTATCAACATTTTAGGCTAACCGAGTGAACGCGTGGGCGAAAGGTCGCGCGACCTGAACGATTTCATTCGGGCGCGCATATGAGGCTTCGCGTCAGTGTCGAATGAGGGCAACGTGCCTAACCAGCCTCCGGGCGGAAATGATCCATATACCCTGCTTCGGAACGTATTGCGTGGTCACGGAGCGGCGCGCGACATAAATTCGGAACGCCAATCGCGCAATGCCGCCAATTTCTCTGAGCATGGTCGTTGCGGATAGGGTAATGAGTGACCCGGCGCATCAATGCCGGCAAAAATACGTTCCGGGAGACAAACGCATGAATAATCGCTTTTTGGCTATATTTGCCGCGACGACCTTTATTCTCGGCGGCGCGGCGAGCGGCGCAGAAGTAAAGCGCAAAATCGAGATCGATGGGGACAAAGCGGAGGTCTGGGCCAAGCTGGGCGGCTGGTGCGCCATCAAGGACTGGCACCCCGTCATCGCCAAATGCGAAGAAACGACCGAGGGCGGCAAGAAGCGGCGCGTGCTCACGACCAAGGACGGCGGCGTCATCAAGGAAACGCAGCTGACGGCGACCGAGACGGGCTACACCTACCAGATCGACGAGAGCCCGCTGCCTGTCGCCAATTACACCGCCAGCTTCGCCGTCGTGCCCGACAATGACGACAAGGAAGAAATCAACGTCGTCTGGTCCGCCAAATTCGACCCAAAGGGCAAAACTGAAGCTGAGGCCAAGGCGGTCATTGACGGCATCTTCAAGGCCGGGCTCGACGAGATCGAGAAGCAGCAGCTCAAATAGGTCTGCGCTTCGCGGCAATACCCGCTCGCTTGCGCGCGCAATCCTTCGCGCACGCAGGCCACGGTTCGCTCGGCATTCGCTTCGTGGGGCCAATGCCGAGGCTGCCACCGTCGGCAAAAACCGCTATAAGGCCAAGCGTCCATCAAAGTCGGGGCGCTCAGCATGATGAACCTCTACGCCGTGCAAAACGGCGGTTTGCAAAAACTGGAACCTCGATCCGAGCCCAC
This sequence comes from uncultured Alphaproteobacteria bacterium, assembly GCA_963842775.1. Classification (GTDB taxonomy): domain Bacteria; phylum Pseudomonadota; class Alphaproteobacteria; order Rhizobiales; family Rhodomicrobiaceae; genus R-RK-3. The sequence goes on from CAWJHQ010000011.1 coordinate 815,932, forward strand.
GGGAGGGCGCTTGAGCCACGCCGCCTGGATCGATCTCCACGCGCCCACGGCTGAGGAAGAGGCCGCCGTCGAGAAGGAACTGGCCGTCAACATTCCCACGCGGGAGGAGATGCGCGAGATCGAGGAATCGTCGCGGATCTACGAGGAACGGGGCGGATTGTTCATGACCGGCGTGATCATCGCCGGCATCTCGGAGCGCCGGCCCGTAAGGTCCGAGGTGATGTTTGTCCTGTTGCCCAAGCATCTCGTCACCGTGCGCTATTCCGATCCCCTGCCCTTCCGGACTTTCGAGCAGAAATGCGCGCGCAAGCCCGAGGAGCATCAATCGAGCGACCTGCTGTTCGTGTCGCTCGTCGAGCAGATCGTGCAGCGCGCCGCCGACGTGCTGGAGAAGGTCACCGCGGATCTCGACGGCGTCGCGGATGAGCTGTTCGATGAGAAACGCGGCGCAGCGACGGATAAGGAAATCCAGAGGCAGCGCATCGATCTTCAAGGCATCGTGCGCCAACTGGGCCGGTCCAGCGGGCTGCTGGCGAAAATGAGCGAGAGCCTTTTGAGCTTTAACAGGGTGTTGTCATTTTTCCGGCAGAGCGCGGAACCATGGTTGCGCGACGATGCCAAAGCCAAGGCGCAATCGCTTCAGCGCGACATCGCTTCGCTGACCGAATATGACGCCAACCTGACCGCTCAGATCGGCCACCTTCAAAATGCAACCTTCAACCTGATCAACATCGAGCAGAGCCGCGTCATCAAGGTGTTTTCGATCGCCGCGGTGCTGTTTCTGCCGCCCACTCTCGTTGCGACGAGCTACGGCATGAACTTCAAATTCATGCCCGAACTCAATTGGCTTTTCGGCTATCCTTTCGCACTCGTCCTCATGGTGCTCTCCGCGGTCGCGCCATTCTATTGGTTCAAGCGGAACGGGTGGCTTTGAAACGACGGTCTCACTCCAGTCGGATTTACGTCGTTCGAGTTCTAACCTTCACTCCAATCAGCGGTCATCAGCACTTGCTTGTGTGCCGCTTTGCGGAAGTCGTCGGCCAAAGCCTGGTCTTCGATCGCTCTCCCGACAACCATCCCGCCGACGCACAAGGTCAGGATCGCAAGCGCCCGCTCGCGCCGGTCAGGTCCTTTAAGGTCCGCCTCGAATAGCTGGACAAGATTCTCGACGACTTCGCGATACGCCGCTTTCACGACATCGCCGCTGCGGGAAACGTCCGACGGCACGCCGATCAGGGGACAGCAGCCCTCATGATCGTCGAAATGTTCGCGTGACAGATAGGCATCGACAACATTGTGGGCACGCGACCTGCCGGGGATGCATCGATTGCGCTGGGCGATCTGCCATGGCTCGGGCGCCTGGCCGCACAGGAACTGCCGAACCGCGGCCGCGTAGAGTTCGTCCTTGCCGCTGAAATACCGGTAGAACCCGCCATGCGTCAGCCCGACATTGCTCATGACCTCTTCGATCGAGACCTCGTTGAAGCCCTTTTTGTTGAACAACCGCCTGGCGCTATCGAGAATTTTCTGACGGATATCGTGCTTATGTTCGGGTGGATAGGGCATCGGTCCTCCTTAACGCAGGGGGCAATTAATAACCCGGCTCAAAAGATGATCTTGAACATTTTTTGCGCTCAAAGAGAGTCCGCATTGCCGCTCCTGAGGCGTCAGACGGACATTCGCCAATGCGCGATATGGTTCGCTCTGGCGTGTACGGGGGCGCACTAGGCATGTTGCTTAATCTGCTGATCGAAATCTATTGATTGAACCTGTTTTCGTCTGTGGGGGGCATGATGCTGGATTTCCTCGGGATTATCGCGACCGCTGCGCTGATGGTATTCGCCATCAATGCCCTGATCACATTCATGGATATTCCACGAAGCGCAAAACTTACACTCGCTGCAATTGCCGGCCTCTGGATCGGCTTGTCCGCCGCAGCCGGTTCCGCCGGCTGGATCGCGGTCTCGGAGCCATTCCCCGTCATTGGCTTTTTTGTGTTTACCCCGCTGATCGCGGCGGCGATTGCGGCCGCATGGCCGGCTGCGCGCGAGGCCATGCTGAACGTGCCGATGCCGCTGCTGATCGGCCTGAATATCGGCCGGGTCTTCGCCGTGCTGTTTCTCCTATTGGCCGTTGAAGGACGGCTTGCGGGCCCCTTCCCGTTCTTCGCTGGCTGGGGCGACATCATCACCGGCGTGGTTGCTCTGCCGCTGATCTGGCTCGCAAATTATGAGGGGAGCAAAATCAATGCGACGATTGCCGCGTGGAATTTGTTCGGAACAGCCGATCTCGTGCTGGCAATCGCGCTTGGTGTGACGTCCTCGGAAGGGTCACCGCTGCAGATCTTCCACGCCGCTCCGGGTTCGGCAGCAATGCAGTACCCGCCATGGTCGTTCGTTCCGACAGTGCTCGTGCCATTCTGGCTGATCCTGCACGCGATCATCTGGGCTCAGCTTCGCCGACGCGTCAGATTTGGGCAACCAGCGCATGCGGTCGCCTGAGAATTTCGCGAGCTGAGACAGGCCGCCGCTTGCGCGGCGACGGCCCATATTTTTACGCTACGCCGCGCGCGCGACCACTCTCGTGTAGAGCCAGTCGAGAGCCAGCATGACGAGCAGCGAAAGACCGACAAGCGGGAAGACTAATCCGCCGGCGACGAGGATCGCAATCAAGCCGCGAAACACGCGCCTGTCCAACGGCAAGGGCGGCACCCCCATCGAACCTTTTGGCCGGCGCTTCCACCACATGGTTCCGGCCGAAACGGCGAGCAACACGATTGCCATGCACACCGCCAGCAGCACGAGCTGATTGGCGAGCCCGAATTCCTGGCCCATATGCACGCTGATCCCCCATTCCAGCGTTTTGGCGAGCGGTCCGTAGTCCGCATAGCTCAAGTCGATCAGCGGCTTGCCGCTATATTGATCGAGATGCACTACACGCTGCTGCGACAGATCATCGGGATAGACGGAGCCCGTATAGACGCCGGTCGGCGTCGTCGGGATGTTCACGGCGTAGCCGGGATGCAGTCCGATCCGGTCGAAGGTGGCGACCGCCGCATCCAGCCCGATCGGTGCTGCGCCATGATGATCGGCACGCGACAGAGGCATTTGCGCCTGCTCAAGCGACCAGGACGTCTTGGTGACATGACCGAGATGCTCGGCGGACATCGGCACGGCGACATACACCCCGGCCGGATAGCCGAAATTGGTGCCATTGGCCCATTCATTGACCTTCTCACCCCAGATGCCGGACCAGGGCATGCCGGTGACGGCCAGGAAGACAATGAAGAAGCCGACGAAAATGCCGGTGACGGCGTGAGTGTCGCGCCAGAATACCCGGCGCCTCGGCGTGCCCCTTATCGTAATGACGCCACCCGTCTGCCGCCGCGGCCACCAGAGATAGATGCCGGTGCCGACGAGGAGAATGGACCAACCCCCGGCGATCTCGATCAGCGCACTTGCGAAGGACCCGAAATAATTCAGGCTGTGCAGATAGCGGATGGTCCACATGATCGTGCCTCGGTCAGGAAGCGAACCGAGCACCTGTCCGTCATACGGATTTACATAGACCGCCAGTTTGTCTCCGGTCCCTGCACTGATCGTAACCTCTGCCGAAGCTGTGGGGGAAACCGGGTCGGTGAACTTCACCGCCGTACCAGGGAAAGACTTCAACGCGGCGTCGATCATTGCCGAGGGCGCAACTCTGGGCGTGTTCTGTATTTCGACGCGCTTGAGGTCGGCATGAATGACGGCGTCGATTTCGTCGCGAAACAGGTAGAGCGCACCGGTTATCGCGAGCGATATCAGAAAGGGCAGGACGAGGAGCCCTGCATAAAAATGCCAGCGCCAGACAGCGCGGTAGAGGTCGGACGAGGACTGCGCGGCTGCACCGGCGCTTTCCCGCCCGATCGTCAAATCGGACATGGGTGTCTCCATATGAGCAAAATGATCGCGACCCAATCCTTGCGGATCGCCGTTGATCTCTTTGACGTCAGATGGAGAGGGCGGGAGGTGCTCTAGCCTCGGCGATCAGATGCCCAAGAACGGCAGACAGGGCCGCCCTTGGAATGCAATCGCCTGCAATCGGCTGGCCTGACGGAGCGTCGGTCGTGCCGATGAACCCGCCGAAAACGGCTGGAGCCGCTGTGGCAGCCAATTGACAAAGCGTGGCGCAGGGACAATGAAAAGATGTATCGGGCGGCGGACTGTTGGACCCGGCTGCGTTGATCGTGATCGGGCCATGCGATGAGCAGATGACGATCGCCGCATCGTGGTGGTCGTGGCAGCCATCGCGCCTTGCGCTAGCCCCGCGAGCACGCTTTGAGCCAGCAGCAAATAAGTGATCAGCATGGCAATGGTGCGTGCCGACACCCGATCCCTCAATATGAGCCGCATGGTCTTCATAAAGGCTGCATCACACGTAATCACTCTGCAACGTCACTGCGGCCGAGGGCGCCTTGCGCCCGAATCCTCTTACTCGCCGACGATAAGCATTGGATAATATTACACTTGCCGACTGCCAAGGCAATCAATGCGATGCCGGTTGGGTTAACCGCCGAGCGCTGGAACTTTTGCGTCACTGAGCTAGCGTCTCGAGCCTGACGGTGTTAAGTGCGTTGAGCTTCAGGGTGTCGCAATCGATGCCAATGGCGAAGTGGCAGCGAATAGGCCCTAAGCAGGTTTTCGTTGGTTACCCAACAAAAGACCTGCTTAGATTCTTTGTTGGCGCATCATTTCTCGCGAAAACCGGGAAGACCACCGCCTCCGCGGGGACATGCTTTTCGCAATGATGCTCAGACAGACAGCGCTTGTCCCTCGGGAGGGGCAGTCACATTGCCAAACCCCAGACCAACCATCGCTGACGCGAACGAACCGTACCCACACTCAACAGCAGGGCTCATCCTGCCGGGCGGCGGGGCACGCGGCGCCTATCAGGCCGGAGCCCTTAAGGCCATCGCCGAGATTGTCGGCGGCAGGCGCAATCCATTTCCCGTGATCGCAGGCGCCTCTGTCGGCGCGATCAACGCTGCCGCGCTGGCCAGCCAGGCGAGCGACTACCGGCAGGGCGTCATCCATCTTGCGGAATTCTGGGAAGGCTTACGGGTAAGCGATATTTACCGGACGGATATTGGTTCGGTTGCGCTGCGCGGCCTGCATTGGATGGCTGCGATCACGCCGCTCGCGGGACTCGGCATCAAAGCGCCGCGTGCACTTCTCGACAACGCGCCGCTCCGGGATCTGCTGCAGCGAAATATCGATTTTCATGGTATCGAGCGCGCCATCGCCAGCGGCGCGTTGCGCGCACTCGCAGTGACGGCATCATCCTATAACCGGGCTCGCGCGGTGACGTTCTTTGAGGGACAGGAAACACTTGCCGGATGGACGCGGGCGCGACAGGACGGCGTTGCCGCCACATTGACGGTCGACCACCTCGTGGCGTCCTCAGCGCTGCCTTTCGTCTTTCCGGCCCAGCAAATCGGCGACGAATATTACGGCGACGGGTCGCTTCGCCTGACTGCGCCGCTCAGCCCCGCGATCCATGCCGGGGCGGATCGGATCGTGGTCATCGGCGTGCGCGATGAGCCACCGCACCAGCCACCGGCAGATAACGGCGCCTATCCAAGTCTCGGTCTGATCGGCGGCTATATGCTCGATGTCATCTTCATGGACAATCTCGATACCGACATCGAGCGCTCCCAGCGCATCAACCGAACCATTGCGCAAATTCCGGCCGAGAATCATGCCGGCCTCGGATTGCGGCCGATCTCCGTACTGATGCTCAAGCCGTCGAAGGACATCCGCGAGATCGCCCGCAGCCACGCATCGGAGATGCCCTGGACGATCAGAATCCTGCTGCGTCAGCTCGGCGTGTGGGGAAAGGACTGGCTGCTGCCCAGCTATCTGCTGTTTGGCCCCGGATATAACCGCGCTTTGATCGAGCTCGGCTATCATGACACGCTTGCGCGACGTGACGAAATCACCCGTTTTCTTGGCGCGGACAGCGGGCATTCGAGCCTGCCGGTCACCGCCGCTGAGGAAGCCGTGGAGGAAGAGGGATCCTGGTCATGGCACATATGATCAATCGGGAAGACTGGGCGGATGATCCCGAACATTGGCGGGGTGAGTTGCAGGGCGCAGCCCACGGCGCCAATATTTCGGTGATCTTCAGCCGTCTGGCGGACCGCGGCGGCGGACCACGTTTGCACCAGCATCCCTATCCGGAAACATTCATCGTCCGTTCGGGCGAAGCGCTGTTCACCGTAAGCGGTGAGGAGATCAGAGCTGTCGCCGGTCAGATCGTTGTGGTGCCACCAAATACGCCCCATAAATTCACCAATGCCGGTTCTGCTCCGCTGGAGACGATCGACATCCATGAAAGCGGCACATTCATCACCGAATGGCTGGAGTAACGACGCTGCCGATGCGCTCATGCGGCACCGGCTACCGCTCGTCTTACAGGATGAACCAGTCGGCCTCGACCGTAGGCAGGCCTTCCACCTCTACGATCATCTCCCGAAGCCCGTCGGTGTCCGTGTTGAGGACAATGAAAGTACGGTCGCCCTGGGCAAACCAGCGGACCTGGCCTGGCTCCGTGAAGGCTTCTCTGCCGATGAAGTCGAAGCTCTGATTGCCGCTTGCCGTCACATCCGCATCGATTGCGCTGAAATCCAACAAATCTCCCTCGGACCGGTCGAAGTCGCTCAGCAAGTCCGCCGTGTTGAATGTCGTTCCAGCGTCGGCTGTGGAGAGCCACCGAAAAGTGTCGGCGCCCGCGCCACCCGTCAGCCTGTCGGCGCCGGCGCCACCTTCGATATGGTCTGCGCCACCGTCACCGTCGAGGTTATCGGCACCTCCTCCGCCATACAGGGAGTCGTCGCCGCTGTTGCCATCGATAAGGTTAGCCGAGGCATTACCTCTTAGCACGTCCCCGAATTGCGATCCTTGGAGATCCTCGATGTTGATCAGCACATCGCCTTCAGCGGTTCCGCCAGTCCCCTCCCCAAGGAGCAGGTTGACGTTTATGCTCGCGTCGGAGTCGAGGTAGTTGACCTCGTCGATTCCCGAACCGCCGTCGATCGTGTCTGCTCCGGCGCCACCTCGAAGAAGGAAGTCGTTGCCGTCTCCCCCTTGGATAAGGTTGTCGGAGTTGTCGCCTATGAGGAAGTCGCCGTGATCTGATCCAATGAGATTCTCGATGCTGATGAGTTCGTCGCCTTCGGCGGTTCCGTTATTACCCGTGCCGAGGCGGAGGTTGACAGACACGCCCTCGCCTGAGTCGGCGTAGCTTGCGGTATCTATGCCCGAGCCGCCGTTGAGCGTGTCGGCGCCACCGCCGCCCTTGAAGATGTCGTTGCCGCCTAACCCTGTGAGCACGTTGGCAGAGGCGTTGCCTTGTAAGAAGTCGTTGTGAGACGATCCTTCGAGATTCTCGATGCTGATGAGCTCGTCGCCTTCTGCAGTTCCACCCATGCCCAGCCCGGCGCCAAGGCTGACGATCACGCTCTCGCCGGAGTCGGCGTAGCTAGCGGTATCGATGCCACCACCGCCGTTGATCGTGTCAGCGCCACCGCCGCCCTTGATATAGTCGGCGCCGCCGAGCCCGAAGATCGTATCGTTGCCGCCGAGCCCGAGGATCGTGTCGGAATTGTCGGTAACGCCGTCGGCACGATCGATCGTCTCAGATGCATCGGTTCCAGTTACACTCGCCATGGTCTTCTCCTTTCACGGTTCTTGGATGGCCTCGCCTGCCGGCCGCTCATCGGCGGTCGAAGCAAAGGTCCTTCACAGCAGGAACCAGTTCGCGTCGACCGTTTGCAGGCCAGCCACTTCGATGATTGCCTCTGCGGCCGCTGTCGGCGTCCGTGTTGAGCGCGATGTAGGTGCTGCTGCCCTGCGTAAACCAGTTGATCTGGCCTGCGGCGGTGAAGGCTTCGGTACCGATGAAGCTGAAGCTCTGATTGCCGCCGACGGTCACATTCGCATCGATCGAACTCACGTCCAGCAGGTCTCCTGCGGACTGGTTGAAGTCGCTCACGAGGTCCGCCGCGCCAAGCGTTGCTCCGGTCTCGGTTTCGACCAGCCACATGAATATGTCTGCCCCTGCGCCACCAACCAGCGTGTCGGCGCCAAAGCCGCCAAGCAGCGTGTCGACGCCCGAGCCGCCGTTGAGCGTGTCGGCGCCAACTCCGCCATCTAAAATGTCGTCATCGTCTCCACCGAGCAGCGTATCGCCACCGGCAAGGCCGGAAAGACTGTCGTCGCCATCCCTCCCTTCGAGAGTATTGGCGCTGCCGTCACCTATCAGGACATCGTTGTTCCGGGATCCGATGACATTCTCGATGCCGCTGAGCCGGTCGCCTTCGGCGTCTGCGCCAGTACCTACCCCAGCGCCCAGCTCGACGTGTACGCCGACGAGTGAGAACCTGCCTGAATCGCTATAGTCGGCGGTATCGATGCCGCTGCCGCCGTCGATACTGTCCGCGCCGGGGCCGCCATTGATTTTGTCGTTACCGCCGCCGCCCCTGAGCAGGTCGTCGCCGCCCCCACCACGAAGGTAGTTGGCAGAGCCGTTTCCTATGAGCGTGTCGACGAAATTCGATCCTTGGAGGTTCTCGATGTTGCTCAGCACATCGCCTTCGGCGTCTCCGAAACGCCCCTGCCCGGTGCTGAGGTTGACGTTCACGCCCACTTGGGCGTCGGCATAGTCGGCTCTGTCAATGCCCTCGCCACCGTTGATCGTGTCGGCGCCGCCGCCACCCCTGATGGCGTCATCGCCGTTTCCACCTTCGAGAACGTTGGCGAGAGTGTTGCCTTCCAGGAAGTCGTCGTAAATTGATCCTACGACATTCTCGATGCTGATAAGCCGGTCGCCTTCGGCGGTTCCGCCGTCACCGAATTCGAGTCTGAGGTTGACGTTCACATGCTCGGTGGAATCGCTGTAGTTCACGGTGTCGATGCCCGCGCCGCCGTTGATCGTGTCGGCGCCGCCGCCACCCTTGATGGTGTCATTGCCGCCAAGGCCGAAGATCGTGTCATTGCCGCCGAGCCCGAAGATGGTGTCGGCGCTGTCGGTGACGCCATCGGCACGATCGATCGTCTCCGAATTGTCAGTTCCGCTTACGGTCGCCATAGTCTTGCCCTTTCACAAGAAAGCTGAATTCGCATCGGCTCGCCGCCGATATGTCTCCCTGCCGCGGAGATCAGCCCGCGCTGTCGGCCTTCTCGAGGTGCTGCTCGACGAAGGCGTTGACGTTCAGCCGCATTGGACGCGTGCTGCCGTCCTTGTAGTGACGCCGGAAGTAGACCGCCTGCTTGCCCTGGCCGATCCTGCGCGCGGCATCACGCAGCAAACGGCCGGCCTCGGGCGAGCTTGCCGCCCAGGCATTGATCAGGACACAATCCCCCTCGTGGCTGTCCTCGTAGGACAGCGCCGCACGGCCCGTCACCCAGGCCTCCGCCTTGTCCCTGGTGGCGAAGGCCCAGCCAAGGAAGCCCTGGATCTCGTCCTTCTCGTCGATCGCGAAGGTGTAGTGCCCGCGATTGATCTGGCCGACGAGAATGCGCGACCAGTCGCCGAAGCGCAGCTTGGCGAAAGCCGGCTTCACCATCAGGTGGTTCACCGCCAGGCCGAGCGCCACATAGGGGTCGTCGGGCTTGATGAGACGCAGCCTGGGCGATCCGCCGGCCTGCATCGCCGTCTCGCCATTATTTGCCAGCTGCATCGGCCATCCCTTGCCTTGAAACCTGTCGAAAGCTATCGGGCCGGACGCTGCATCGTCATGAGGCAGTTGTCCCGTTCGACGCTTTTTTTCCGCCAGAAGAACGGGGCACCGGTCCCTTGGCTCAGGGACACGCTGTGTGGGGATATTGAGAGCGTGGGGTCGCCTTCAGCAGCGGAAGCATCCCGCCCCGCGGTCTGTCATCAGCCGGAGGCCCGCTTGTTTCGATCATCCAGCGGCGGCGTGACCTCTTCCGAAGCCACCCTCTTGCTTGCAAGATGGGGGGCCAGCACCCTCGCCATTTTACTCAGGAGCTCGCGCTGATCGATGGGCTTCGCGAGGTAATCCGTCATTCCCATCGCCAGATATCGCTCTCTGTCTCCGCTCATGGCGTCCGCCGTCAGAGCGATGGTTGGAATCCCGGACCACGCCTCCTGGCTGCCTCTGATCGCTTTGATCGTCTCGGTGCCGTCCATGACCGGCATATGCACGTCGAGCAGCACAATGTCGAAGTCCTCCTTCCTGAGCACCTCCAGAGCCTCTTTCCCGTTCGCGGCCTCCGTCACCCGGACGTCGAGCAATTTCAGAAACAGCTTCACCACCTGACGGTTTACGGCATTGTCGTCGACGAGCAGGATCCGCGAGCCGTTCAGCACCACTGCCGGGGGTGGGTCCGTGGCGTCGCCGATTTCCGCAGATATTGCAGCCGGGGCTGACGGTGCGGCAGCATCCGCCAGGAAGGTCATATGGAAACGCGAGCCGACGCCAAGTTCGCTCTCGACCTTGACATCGCCACCCATAGCCTGAGCAAGCCGCCGGGAGATGACAAGGCCAAGGCCTGAACCGCCGAAGCGTCGCGAGATCGAACCGTCGGCCTGCGTGAACACCAGAAAAAGCTTGGCGATTGTGTCGGGCGCCATGCCGATCCCTGTATCGGTGACCGACACCGTCACGACGATAGATCGCCGCCCGCACGAGGCTCACATCCTACGCGCAGCTCGGCCCACCCCCCGGACGATGTGAATTTGATCGCATTGGAGAGGAGATTGCTGATGCATTGCCTGACGCGCACCGCGTCGAAATTAATGCGCTCGGGGATCGCCGGGTCGAGGAAGACCGTCAGGCCGACGCCCTTGTCGTCCGCGCCGGGTTGGAAAAGCTGCACGACGCTCATGATGGTCGCGCGGAGATCGCCGTCGACGGCAACGATTTCCATCTTTCCGGCGTCGATCTTGGACATGTCCAGCACGTCATTCAGCAGCGCCATCAAGGTGCTGCCGGAATCGAGAATGATACCGACCTTTTCGCGTTGACCGTGCGTCAACTCGTCGGCGAAGAGCGATTGCGCCATCCCGAGCACGCCATTGAGCGGGGTGCGGATTTCGTGACTTCATCGATGCAATAAAATTGACTTTGGCCTTGCCTCCAGCCTCTGCCGCGGCCCGTGCCTCCTCAAGGACAGCCGCACGTTCAGCAGCTTTGTCCTTGAAACGCTGAACCGCCGATGCAATCAGGCCTATCTCGTTCCGGTGCCCCAGACGCGGGATCTCCACATCGAAGCCTCCGTCCGCGAGCCGCTGCATCGCCCCGTAGAGCGCACCGAGCGGGCGCGATACTCCAAATATGGCGTAGGCGGTCGCGCCAAGGGAAATGATCAAAGTGAGCGAAAACCCGATAAACAATGTAAATTGGGCCGCTTTGTATTGCGCAGAGGCAGCAGACCGCTCAGCGGTAGCGATATTATTTTCATTAAGGATAGCATTATCAATTATTTTTGTAATATAATTCATAATATCTCTCATATCTACTTCGTAGATCGCTGCCGCATCGTCATAACGACCTCCACGAGACAGCTGAACGATATTATCGTGATATCTAATATATCGACCCCAACTCCATTCCAACGCTTGCAAGTCGCTTTGCTCTAACGAAGAATTGATCGTACTTCTATAGAGCTCAACGTGAGCTATAATTTCTGATCGTATCAGATCGAGCTCATTTTCCTTTTCTAATGCCGTTGATCTCGCTTTAGTGAATATGTACTCTGCTTCAACATATCTAAACCGACTTATGCCAGAATTTATATGACTCAATAGGCTTAGAGTAGGGATCGTATTCTCAGAATACTGGACAACCTTGTTATTGATGGCGGTGACATCGCGAAAAGTCGTGTAGCCGGCATAGGCGACGATGCCGGTCAGGATGCTAAGCAAACCGATCAGTGTTAGCCGAATGCTCATTCCTGCGTGTTCTCAAACTAGTGCTGGCGGTTCTCAGTACCCAAATTTCGCCGTTTCTCGTTAAGATCGGTGTCGCGTCACACAGCTAAAATCGGACAATATCGGTAATTTTTGCGCTGAGAATTAGAACCGCGCTGCACCGGGACGCCCTGTGTTTTTGTCGCTCCAGCCGGCGAGTCGGACACCGGCAGCAGCAGACGTTTGCGGCTGATCAGGCCGGCGTTAATGGCGCGGCAGCTTTCCAGAAGCGCGGGGATGATCGCCCCTACGGTCACCGCTGAGATACGCACGGCGATCGGCGCGCCGGAGAGGGGTAAATCGGCAATATGCCGTCCAGCGGCTTCCCGCGGACGGCATATTGCGAGACGGCGATTTCTCGCCAGCTGACACAGGTTAATCTCTTGGTCTCCCAAACTCAGAATACGCTGTCCGGATTGTAGTACTTGATCGCATTGTCCTTGGTGATGATCGGCGAGGGCAATACCGTCTCCTTCGGCGCCTCGGCGCCGGCCAGGATCGCCATCAGCCGGTGAAAGCCGGCGCGGCCGATCATGTCGGAATTGTTGAGGCCGGTCGCGCCATAGTTGGTGCCCTCGGTCATGATCTCCTTCAGCGTGCCCTTCTCGCCATCGACCGAGGCGAGGAAGATCTCGCCACTGCGGCCGGCATCCTTGATCGCCTTCTGCGCGCCCTGGCACATGCAATCGTTCTCGCAGAAGACAGCGTCGATCTTCTGGAACTTGGTCAGCATGTCTTCCATGAGCTTGAAGCCGCCATCGACCGCCCAGCCGCCGAAATCGGGCGCCTTCTCGACCTTGATGCCGGTCTTCTCGACCTCCGAGAGCATGCCGTCGGTGCGGCCAAGTCCGATCGAGTTGTCGGCCGGCCCGCCGCGCAGCACGACCAGCGTGCCCCTCGCCCTTCAGCCGCTTGGCGATGTATTCGCCGATGCCGACGCCGATGGCGTAATTGTCGGGGCCGATCCAGCTGGTGAATTCGCCGCCCTTGAGCATGCGGTCCACCAGCACGACCGGCACGCCCGCCGCCTTGATCGCATCGAGAGCCTCCGGCGCCGCCTCGATCCAGGCGGCGCTGACGATCAGCCCATCGACCTTCTGGCTCAGCAGGTCCTCGACATTGGACGTGAGCTTGGCGACATCGCCCTTGGCGTCGGTGGAGAGCACCTTGACGTTCGGGAAGGCCTTGGCCTCGTCCTTGATCGCCTCATCCATGCCGACGAAATAGGCGCAGCATAGAGACAGATTGACGACGCCGATCTTGATGTCCTTTGCTTCTGCGTGCAGTTCGCCGTCATGGCCGAACAGCGCCAACGGCGCCGACGGCGATGAGCTTGCCGAAGTGTTTCATGTTCCACTCCCTTGTTATCGCCCGCGCCGCGCAAGCCGCTGACGGCTGTTGATCGTGCCGGTTTCAGATCGATTTTCGCCTGGCCAGCACCGCGACCAGGATGATGATGCCTTTCAGGAATTGCTGGTAATAGGATTCGACGTTGAACAGGTTGAGCACGTTGTCGACCATGGCGAGCGCCAGCACGCCGGCCAGCACGCCGAGAACGTGCCGCCGCCGCCGCCGAGAATGCCGCCGCCGATGACCACGGCCGCGATCGCATCGAGTTCATAGCCGACACCGACGCTGGGCTGCGCGATGCCGAGCCGAGACGCCAGCAGAACGCCGGCCAGTGCCGCGAGAAAACCCGAGGCCATATAGGCGGCCATGATGTGCCGGCGCACATTGATGCCGGCGAGGCGCACCGCCTCCTGATTGACGCCGATCGCATAGACGCGCACGGCCCGAGATCGTGTGGTTGAGATAGAACCAGACGATCGGCAGCGCGAGGAGGAAGAGCAGCGTCGGCACCGGCATCGGCCCGATGAACCCGCCGCCGAGCAGGCTGCGAAACAGCGGGTCGGCCGGATATTGCGGCGTCTCGGAATAGATATAGAGCAGGCCTCGCACGCTTCCCATCGTCGCCAGCGTGGCGATGAAGGGCTGCAGCTTAAAGCGCGCGATCAGAATGCCGTTGACGAAGCCGACCGCGAGCCCCATCAGCAGCGCGACGCAGATGGCTACCGGCCAGGGCATATGCGCCTGCAGGCCGGTGGCCAGCAGGCCGGCGAAGGCCAGCACCGCGCCGACCGAGAGGTCGATGCCGCCGGTCAGGATGACCAGCAGCATGCCGAGGCTCAGAAAGCCATTGGTGACGATCTGGCGCGAGATGCTGACGAGGTTGCGGTCGGTCAGAAAGCTGTCCGTGCCGACGCTCGCGAAGACGACCAGCAGGACAATGGCGATCGCGAAGGCGAGGTTCGCCTTATTGACGCGTGCGAGCCACCAGGACGGCGCCGGCAGCGTCGGCGAAGGCGTCAGCGATCTTAGGGGCCGCATCATTCATTGCACCGTGATCCCGGCCGCATGTGTGAAACGCTCGCTCCATGGAAAACTCCGCCCGCGGCAGATCGGCGACGAGCCTCCCGGCCCGCATGACCAGGAGGCGATCGCTCATGCCAAGCACTTCCGGCAGCTCGGACGAGATCAGCAGGATCGCCATGCCGCTATCGGCCAGATCCGCCATCATGCGGTAGATCTCGACCTTGGTGGCGATATCGACGCCCGCGCGTCGGCTCGTCGAAGATGAAGATGCCGTATGCTATCGACGCAGCAGCCATTTCGCCAGCACCACCTTCTGCTGATTGCCGCCGCTGAGCTGGCGCACGGGGCGGTCGGCAGCGCCCGCGGGCCGGACGGCAAGCTCATCGAGCTTGCGCATCACGATCCGCGCCTGCGCGCGCCGATCGAGCACGCCGAGGCGCGATACCCTGCCCATCTTGCCAGCCCGCCATTTTCGATGACGCTGAGATCCAGCGCCAGGCCATCCTGCTTGCGGTCCTCAGTAACCATGGCGATGCCGCAGCCGGACGGCGTCGCGCGGCGTTTCGATGGTGGCGGTCTTGCCCGCGATGCGGATTTCGCCGCGGTCGGCGGGCGTTGCGCCGAACAGCGCCTTGGCGACATCGGTGCGCCCGCTGCCGACCAGTCCGAACATGCCGACGATTTCGCCGGCGCGCACCTCAAAGCCGACATCGCCGAAAACGCCCTCACGCGAGAGGCCCCGGCATTCAAGCGCGGGACCACCGGGCGTGTGCCGGCGCTCCGGATAGATCGCGGCGAGCGGCCGGCCGACCATGGCGCTGACGAGGCGGTCGTGGCCCAGATCGGCGGTGGCCTCTTCCAGAACGCGGACGCCGTCCTTCAGCACCAGCACGCGGTCGGCGATCTCGAAGATCTCCTCCAGCCGGTGCGAAATGTAGATGACCATGCTTCCCGCTTCCGCGAGCTGCCGGATCTTCGCGAAGAGCAAGCCGGGATTCGCGAAGCCGAGAGGACGGCGGTCGGCTCGTCGAGGATGAGGACCTCCGGCCGGCTGACCAGCGCCTTGGCGATTTCGACCATCTGCTGCACGGAAACGCTGAAATCGGACACCGGGCGGCGCACGTCGATATCGTCGATGCCGAAGCTGCGCAGCACCCCGTCGGCAATATCGTATGTCTCGCGCCAATCCACCATCCACGGAAAAGCGCGATGCGGCATCTGCCCCAGCAGGATGTTCTCCGCCACGCTCAGATGCGGCAGCAGGCTCAGCTCCTGGTAGACGGTGTGAATGCTGCGTTCGAGCGCCTGGCGCGGATTGGCGAAGCGAACGGGGATGCCGTCGATACGGATCTCCCCCTCGTCCGGCGCGATCGCTCCGGCGAGGATCTTCATCAGCGTCGATTTTCCGGCGCCGTTCTCGCCGCAGACGGCAAGCACGCTGCCTTTCTGCATCTCGAAGGAGACGTTCGTCAAAGCGACGGTGCCGTCATAGCGCTTGCCGACCCGGAAGACCCCCAGCGTTTCCATGCCTCAAGCCGTAGAGAAAACGTCGTTCATCAGTAGCGTTTTCTGCTCGGTCATGTCGAGCAGGGTCTCATGCAGCCCCTCGCGCCCGTTGCCGCTGAGTTTGGTTCCGCCGAACGGCAGATTCTCGACGCGGATCGCGGTCGTGTGGTTGACCACGACTGTTCCCACTTCGAGTTCGCGGAAAGCCTTCATGATCATGCCGAGGTCCTGCGTGTAGATGGCGGCCTGCAATCCGTAGACGCTCCGATTGGCGAGCCGAAGCGCCTCATCGAAATCGTCGAACGCGAAGACCGGCAGGACGGGGCCGAAAATCTCCTCCTCGAACACCGACGCGGCGTGCGGAACGCCCGTCAGCACCGCCGGCGCGATGAAATTGCCGTTACGGGTTCCACCGATCAGCAATTGCGCGCCTTCCGCGACAGCCCTGGCGATCTGCGCTTCGACGCGCTGTGCGGCCGCTTCGGTAATCAGCGGCCCGACATCGGTATCGCCATCGAGCGGATCGCCGAGCTTGAGGAAGCGGGTCATTTCGACCAAGCTATCAACGAGATCCTCGTGGATATCGCGCGCGACCATGACCCGTTTGACGGCGCAGCAGATCTGCCCATTGCCGCTGGTGAAGCGGCCGGAAATGAGGTCGGCCGCGACCTGCAGCGGATCGGCATCGGCGCAGACGATGGTCGCATCGTTCCCGCCCAGTTCCAGATGCACCTTCTTCAGCGAATTCGCGGCGCTTTTCAAGATCGCCTGACCGGCGGCGGTGCTGCCGGTCATGGCGACCATATTCACGCCTGCAGAACGCACCAGCGCGTCACCGACCACCTCCCCTTGGCCGGTGACGAGCTGATGCGCGGCCGGCGGCAATCCGGCCTGTTGAATGAATTCGGCGATGCGGATGATGGAGAGCGGGCACTCCTCCGGCGGCTTGGTGATGACGGCGTTGCCGGCTGCAAGCGCGCCGGCCGCTTTGTGCGACCAGAGCTCTACCGGATAGT
The DNA here is from genome assembly GCA_963842775.1 of uncultured Alphaproteobacteria bacterium. Taxonomy (GTDB): domain Bacteria; phylum Pseudomonadota; class Alphaproteobacteria; order Rhizobiales; family Rhodomicrobiaceae; genus R-RK-3. The sequence continues at coordinate 832,803 of CAWJHQ010000011.1, forward strand.
TGAAAGGAACGATGGCCGCGACCACGCCGCGCGGATGACGCAGCGTCATCGCTAGCGAGCGTTCCAGACCCGGCACGGAATCGAGCGGCATGGCGCGCCCGAATATGCGTTTTGCCTCTTCGGCATAGCCGCGCCATATGCGGATCGCCGCGGCAACCTCGCTGGTGGTTTCGCGCAGCGTCTTGCCATTCTCGCGAGCGAGCAATCGCGCCAATGCGTCATGATCCGCTTCGATGGCTTCAGCGACGCGCATGAGAGCCGCGCAACGCTCATGCGCAGGCAGCCTCGCCATGGCGCGCTTGCCGCGCTGCGCCGCATCCACGGCGCTCGCGACATCGACCTCGGTGCCACGCGGCACATGATCGATGATGTGCTGATTGGCCGGGTTGAGAACGGCGTCACGCGCCTGTCCCGCGGCGTCAACCCAAAGGTCGTCGATCAGCATCTGCGCCACGGCTACACTCCGGTATTCCGATAATGCTTTCTCGCCCCTCTTTTTTCTTGCATCATACGCAGAGGGTCAACGTATATTGCACTAAGAAACGAAAAACCTCGGCTATCATACGAATAGTGCACGAGCTGGCTGGAGAGGCCCGATTTTGGATAGCAATAAGAGCGCGACCGCATTGCGCGCGTTGCGCGTTCTGGAAATTCTCGGAGAAGCACGCGGGGCGGTCGGCGTGGCGGAAGTGGCAAACGGCATTGGCGCGGATCGGAGTACCGCTTACCGGATGCTCATGACGCTGCACGATGCCGGCTACGTCACACGCGACGCGGCCGCCAAGACCTATCAGCTCGGCTATAAGCTGCTTATCGCTGGCAAGCGCCCTGCTTGAGGGCGATGAGCATGCCGAGGTGATCCTCCAGGCGATCCGGGACCTGTCCGACCAGACCGGCGAGACGGTGCATTATTGCGTGCTCGACCGCGACGCCTCAGTCCTGATGTATCGCGCCAAGGGCACGCAGCTGGTGACTGTCGACTTCAAGGTCGGCGACCGTGCACCGCTGCATTGCACCTCCATAGGCAAGGCGCTCCTTGCCTATCAGGACGTACGGATGGTTGAGGAGGTGATCGCGCGCGGCCTTCCCAAAGTCGCTCCCAACACCATCACCGATGCTGAAACCTTCCGCGCTGAGCTACTCAAGGTCCGCCGGCAGGGCTTCGCGTTCGACGACCTCGAATTCCATGACGACATGCGCTGTGTTGCCGTCCCGATCTTTGAAGCCGCCGGTCTGGTGCGCGCCGGGATCAGCCTGTCCGGGCCGAGTTCGCGCTACAGCCTGGCTAAGCTGGATGAGCTCAAGGATGTGACGGTGGTGACGGCGCGCAATCTCGCGAAGCGTCTCGGTAAGGCGGATTGAGGCCGATCAAGCTCCAGCGACGGTGGTCGCACTGACATCCTTGAGGAGCACCTCGGGGTCGCAGGTGAAGTTGGCAAGAATGGGCAGCATGGCGCCGCCGAGCGCACGGGCGTCCGCGCCAATCGTACCCGCGGTAATTTCAAATGGTGTCAGGCCTTGGCGATCCAGCCTTCCAATGCGCGCACGCGTCTCGGCAATAATCTCCGACAGCACATTGCGCGGCATCGCCCCATCGATCCGCACAATGGGAAAATCGATCACGGACATACTGGCGACGATCGCCGCCGCAAGGCTCTCCGACACGCGGTCCATCCAAGACCTCAATGGCGGTCCGATGACGGTCCAGTCGGCCTCGGGGTCCTGCAGCAGCGAGGCATCCTGGCCGCTCTTCAACAGCGCTTTTTCCAGCACCATCAGCGATGCATGCTGGATGAGCTGGGACGTCCGTCCGCCCACATAAACGGGCATCGAACCGACCGCGCCCGCATTCCCCGACCGCCCCGCAAACAGAGCGCCGTTGAGCACGATCCCGCCGCCGACAAACGACCCGATGAAGAAATAAAGGAAATCGGAATGGAGGCCGCGATCGAGATGAGCGAGTTCGGCGCCGCATGCCGCCGTCGCATCGTTCGCCAGCATTGCCGGCAGCCTGGTCTGGCGCGTGACCTCCGCCGCGACGTCGACATCCCGCCAGTCGTCGAGCGCTCCCGGCGGCGCGGCAACTTCGCTTTCCCACTCCCAAATTTCAAACGGCATCGCGATGCCGACGCCGACAAAACGCTCCCCCTGCTTGTAGCGGCGGCGCATGACCGCAACCTGCTGGCGCACGAATGACAGCGTCTCACGCGGACATGGGTAGGCGTAAGTCAGCTTTGCGCGGTTGAGAATGGCGCCCAGGAAATCGCAGAGTACGAGATCGGTGCTTCGCCGGCCGATCTTGACCCCGAAGGATAGCGCCCCCATGGGATTGAGCGCATAGGGCACGGAGGGCTGCCCGATCCGCCCGCGCAAGCGCTCCTGCGGCAGAACCAGCCCGTCTGCCTCCAGGTGCCTGACAATCTGCGAAAGCGTCTGCGCGGAGAGCCCCGTCAGGCGGGCGAGAGCGGCTTTTGACAAGGGGCCGTTACGCCGGATAAGGGACAGTGTCAGGCGCTCATTGTAGGCGCGCGCACCCACCTGGTTGGCGCCGCCGCCAAGCCTGCTGAGGGAGTCTGCCCGTGCGGCGGCGGGATCCGCATCGATCTTCGTCATTCCCTCCCCAGCAGACATAGATATACTCAGCTACATCAGCTTAGATGGTCATCGCCGGAGGCAAAGGTCAATAATTAAATCAATATGGTTTACTTATTGACAGGTGTGCCGTCTTATGGCCCTTTTAACATCTGTCCTTTGCGATCAGCGGCGGGACGGTATGAGCCGCCAGCGCAAGGCGGAAACGAGGATAATGGCCGGGAGCAGCTCGGCCGTGAGGAAACGTATTCACCCATCGCCAGGATTTCGGCCCAGGCGGTCTAAGGAGAGAAATATGTCTATCACATCAAGAAGAGCGGTGCTCTTAGCGCCGGTCGCTGCACTCGTGCTTGGGTTGTCCGCCGCGACGCCTGCGATCTCGCAGGACAAAGTCCTCGTCGGCCTGATCACCAAGACCAATACCAATCCGTTTTTCGTCAAGATGAGAGAGGGCGCGCAGGCGAAAGCCAAAGAGCTTGGCGTCACTCTGCAGGCCTATGCCGGCAAGGCCGATGGCGACAATGACGGCCAGGTCGCCGCGATCGAAGCGCTGATGGCCGCCGGCGCCAAGGGCATTCTGCTCGTTCCGAGCGATTCAACGGCGATCATTCCGACCGTTGAGAAGGCACGCAAGGCCGGCATTCTCGTCATCACGCTCGATACGCCGCTGGATCCGATCACCGCGGCCGACGCCAATTTTGCCACCGACAATTTCAAGGCCGGCGAGTTGATCGGCAAGTGGGCCAAGGCGACCCTGGGCGACAAGGCGGCCACCGCCAAGATCGCGACGCTCGATCTCGCGGCCAATCAGCCGACCGTCGACTATCTCCGCCACAACGGGTTCCTGACCGGCTTCGGCATTGCCGTCAAGGATCCCAAGCACTACGCAATGAGCGACAGCCCGCAGATCGTCGGCTCCGACGTGACCGCGGGATCGACCGACGGCGGGCGCAAGGCGATGGAGAACATTCTGCAGAAGGCCGCCGAAATCAACGTCGTTTACGCCATCAACGAGCCTGCGGCGGACGGCGGCTATGCGGCGCTCAAAGCGGCGGGCAAGGAAAAGGGCGTGGTGGTCGTCGCTGTCGACGGCGGCTGCCCCGGCATCAAGAGCGTCAAGGCCGGCGCGATCGGCGCGACGTCGCAACAATACCCGCTGTTGATGGCCTCCTTCGGCGTGCAAGCTGTCGTCGACTTTGTCAAAACCGGCAAGAAGCCCGAGAACATCGACACCGGCGTGAAGCTCGTGACCGACAAACCGGTTCCCGGCGTTCCCTCGATCGACACGGCCGAAGGCGCCAAACTCTGCTGGGGTTGATTTCCCCCAATCTTTAGTCGCTTAATCGTCTGAAATGTCGGCGCTCGCGGGACTCGTCCTCGAGCGCCGGGTTCGTGCAGGCTCAAGCCCGCGAAATTCAGGGGGAAACGATGGTGGACACCTCGGAGGGCGGGCCGCCTGTATCGGAGAAATTTGAAAAGGTTCTGGCGGCCGCCGCCACAACGCAAGCGTCGTTTGAGGAGGAAAGCCTTCCGTTCGACAAGCGCGTTCAACGCTTCCTCCATTCAAATCCGACGGTCGTTCCCTTCGTCGTCCTGGTGCTGGGCCTTTTGCTCGGCATCAGCGTCAATCCTTCGCATTTCCTCACCGCCAGCAATCTCTCGACCGTTCTGATTCAGGTGACGATCGTCGGCTTCCTTGGAATCGCGCAAACCCTCGTGATCCTCACCGCCGGCATCGATCTTTCGGTCGGCGTGATCATGGTGATTTCCTCCGTCGTGATGGGGCGCCTGGCGGTGATCGATGGAATCCCGATCGTCGCCGCGTTTCCGCTGGGACTGCTGTGCGGCCTCGCCTTCGGCGCTCTCAACGGCGCCTTGGTCACGCGGCTGAAGATGCCGCCGTTCATCGTCACGCTCGGCACGCTCAGCATCATCGGCGCGCTCAATACGTTCTACTCGCGAAGCGAGACCATTCGTTCGCAGGACATCGAGACCAGTGCGCCATTTCTGCAATTGATGGGCGTTCCGATCGAAATCGGCGGGGCGCGCATCATTCTCGGCAGCTTTCTGCTGATCGTTGTTGCGATCGTGGTCTGGTACATCCTCAATCGCACCGCCTATGGCCGCCATCTCTACGCGACTGGCGACGATCCGGAGGCGGCCCGCCTCGCCGGCATCAACACCGACCGCGTCCTGCTGAGCGTCTACGTGCTTGCCGGACTTATTTCAGCGATCGCCGGCTGGGTGCTGATCGGCCGCGTCGGCGCGATAAGCCCTACGGCGGGCGAGAACGCCAATCTGGACAGCATCACCGCTGTCGTGATCGGCGGAACGAGCCTGTTCGGCGGGCGCGGCTCGATCATCGGCACCTTGATCGGCGCGCTGATCGTCGGCGTCTTCCGCTCCGCCGTATCGCTCGCCGGGCTTGACGTGCTCTGGCAGGAATTCTCTATCGGCATTCTGATCATCGTCGCCGTGGCGCTCGACCAGTGGATCCGGAGGGTTTCAGCGTGAGTGTTCAGCCCATTCTGACCGCGCGCGACCTGGTCAAGAAATATGGCCGCGTCACCGCCCTCGATCACGCCGATTTCGATCTCTATCCCGGCGAAATCCTCGCGGTGATCGGCGACAATGGCGCGGGAAAATCCACGATGATCAAAGCGCTCTGCGGCGCCGTCATTCCCGATTCGGGAGAAATGCGGCTCGCGGGCGAAGTCATCAATTTTCGGTCGCCGATCGACGCGCGCGAGGCGGGCATCGAAACCGTCTATCAGACGCTGGCCTTATCGCCGGCCCTGTCGATCGCCGACAACATGTTTCTCGGCCGGGAACTCCGGTCGAAGAGCGTGATCGGCAGTCTGTTTCGCAGTCTGGATCGCGGCGCCATGCAGAAATTCGCGCGTGAAAAGCTCAACGACCTCGGGATGATGACGATCCAGAACATCAACCAGCCCGTCGAGACGCTTTCCGGCGGGCAACGTCAGGGCGTCGCGGTCGCGCGGGCGGCGGCTTTCGCACGCCGCGTCATTATCCTCGACGAACCGACAGCGGCGCTCGGCGTCAAGGAGGCGCGGCGCGTCCTCGAACTCATCCTCGACGTGAAGCGCCGTGGATTGCCGATCGTGCTGATCAGCCACAACATGCCGCATGTCTTCGAAGTTGCCGACCGCATCCACATCCATCGCCTCGGCCGCCGCCTCACCGTCATCGATCCCAAGCAATACAGCATGTCGGACGCCGTCGCCTTCATGACGGGCGCCAAGGCCCCGCCCGAAGCGGCCTAGGATTATCTCGCATTTGCGGAGTGGCAACTCGGGCCGCGCCAGGGCGCCGATGGACGAGGCCGGTTTCACGACGCTCCTCAAGCGCTCTTTGGTCTCTTCTGAGAGCGGACGGGGCCAGCGGTAGCGCGCTTGGACGTGTTCAGCGACACGGCGGCGCGAATGAGCGCTTTCAACGCCTTTTCATCGATCTTGTCGCCCTCATGGATATCGATGGCGCGGCGTGTATTGCCTTCGAGGCTGGAGTTGAAGAGGCCTGACGGGTCCTCCAGCGAGGCGCCCTTGGCGAAGGTCAGCTTCACGACAGCCTTATACGTCTCGCCGGTGCAGATGATGCCGTCGTGCTCCCACACCGGAACCCCTCTCCACTTCCACTCCTCGACCACTTCGGGGTCGGCCTGATGGATGAGCAGTCCGGAGCCGAGCAAGCGTCTCGCCACGCCAATCACCCAGCTCCTTGATTTTCGCATCGATCATCTGGGAGGGAGAGTTTCCTCTCTTCCTTCCGTCGAGCCGCTCTTCTCTTCTTCATGGTGGTTGTCGCTTCCGTCATAGATGTTGTATTCAGCACTGTCATCTTGAATATCAGCTCGTCCAGTCGCTATGGAGCCGTCGCATCGTTCGTCGCGATCAGTCATGTCGACCGATGCTCCTGTCGAGCATCGCATAGCCGATATCAGCAGAGTCAAGCCGTTGTTCGTACGTGCCGCCAGTCTTCAGCCGCGCTAAGGAACGATCGGATCCTTGCGCCGGTACTTCGCGACCCCCGCATGTTGACCGCGTTCGAGGTAGTCGTGCGCATGTCGACAACATACGATCCAATGCCCTCGTGATCGTGCACGAGAATCGACGGCCGCATGGCTTAATCCTTCGCGAGTTCTTGGAGCCAGGCTTCGAGCATTTCCGGCATAAAACGGTTGACCTCTCCAGATTGCTCGCTCGTCACATCAGACTAAAGCCTCGGTACGAGGCGTCGATCCTACTCATGAAGTCAGTGCCGTATATTTTGGCCATCTCACCACGGTCATGAAGCCGTCGCGCTTACGAGCGCGTCAGGGATGCCGCGGGCGGCCGAACAAATTCGTTCGCGCGCTTAACTTGTCGGCCATTCTTGCCATTCGTCGAGCTGAGCGAATGCGCGTGAGGTCTTCGACTGAGAAATTGTCGCCAGCACAGTCGCGAACGTGGTCAATGGCCTTCGTGATAGTACCCCGACTGCGCTAGCTCTATGACGCGCTCGCGCGTCGACAGCCGGATGCCGAAGCTGATACGTCAGCTCATCGTCGTCGTGGTGCTGTAATCGTGGCTAAAGGCGTCGATCAGATGCATCGCCTCGCCAATTATGTTGACGTGATCGTCGAGCCCCGGTCGACCTTATCGCCTCAGACCTTACGCGGCTTTCCTCCTCGTACTTGTGCGAGCGAATGAAGCGTTCTCCAGCAGGCCACGTTGCGCACTTCCCGCTCACATTCGTTCGCCGGGCAATTGGCTGGCTTGCTTCACCCAGGCGGCGAGCTGAGCTTCGTCGAGCTGGTCGTCCTCACGGATGTCGAGGTAGCGCACTTCCTTGTGCTTGGACTCGCCGGGCGGGACGGGACGCAGCGACGTGCCGCGGAAGAAAGCCACTTTGACGTACTTCGTGAAGCAATGAAAGTTGAGGAACCAGCCCTGGTCCTCGATGCCGTAGAAGGGCGAGTTCCATTTGACCGCCTTGTGCACGCCGGGGACGGTGCGCATGATGAGCGCGTCGAGGCGGCGGCCGAGGTCGCTTTTCCAGCCCGGCATGGCCGCGATATAGGCCTGCACGGGGGCGTCGCCGTAGCCCTTCGCGATCTGAGGGTTGCCGCCCGAGAGGAGGACCGGCTTTGCGACATTGCCGGACTGCGACTTCGGCGCCGTCTTGCGCGGTTTGGCCGCCTTCGCAGCGACCGGCTTGGCGGCGGCCTTCTTTGCGACCTTCGTCGACTTGATGGACGTCTTGTTGGCCATTGCGTTCACCCGCTGATCCCTACGCTATGCGACTTTGTGGATAAGGGCTTAGGGAAGCATCCCCGTTGCACGTTCGAGTGCGCCTAGGATACGGGGCCAGCCGCCGCCCATCGCCTTGAAGCCGCCTTCATCGGCCGGCTTGAAGCCTGATTGCTCCATGCGCACGAGCGTTCCGCCTGCCGCAGGTGTGAGGGTCCAGGTGACGATGGTCTTGAGGCCGCTGTCCGACTCCGTGCCATCGCCCCACGAGTAGACGAGTTTCCTTGGCTCATCGACTTCAAGCACTTCGCAGTTGGTGTAGCCCTTCCAGCCCGGCATGGGTGTGGCGTGGAACTGGAATTTGTGACCGACGACGGGCTTGAAGTCGTTTTTCATCAGCCATTCGGCGATCATCGGCGCCTGGGTGAGCGCTCGCCAGATTTTCTCTGGCGAGTGCGGTATCACGCGTTCGACGACAATGGATTTGGTAGCGGCTTCCGCCATTTACTCTTTCCCCAGCAGAGTTTCGAGTTGGCCGATGAACTTCTGCCACCCACCCCTGGCGCCGTGGTAGGCCTGCTTCTGATCCGGCCGGAAGCCCGACTGCTCCATGCGCAGGTGGGTCCCTGTGCTCGTCGGGGTGAGTATAAATGTCACCATGCTCTCCAGATTGTAGGCCGGATCATCGTGTGCAAAATTCCAAGTGTAGGACAGCGTTTTGTTCGGCTCGACGGCAAGGACCTCACAGTCCAACACGCCGCCCCAGTCTCCGCGAAGATTGAAACGGTGACCCACAGCTGGCTTGAAGTCGTTCTTCATAAGCCACTCCTCGATCAGGTGCGGCTCAGTGAGCGCGCGCCAGATCTTCTCCGGCGGATAAGGGATCTCACGTTCGACAACGACGGAGAGCGCTTCGGTCGCAATATTGGTCATTGGTCCATCCTTTTCAGTAAGTCTTCGAGGTGGTCGAACCGGCTCTGCCAGAACCCGGCCATTTGGCTTGTCCAGTCGATCAGGGGGGCAAGCGCGCCTAGCTGCGCGCTATAATGCGTCTGGCGACCTTCGTGGCGGTCACGCACCAACCCGGCCCGCTTCAGGATCCCAAGATGCTTTGAGACGACCGGTTGCGAGACCCCGGCCCGAGCCGTCAGAGCCCCGACCGTCTTCTCTCCTTCTCGGCACAGTCGCTCAAAGAGAGCCCGACGAGTTGGATCGGCGAGCGTTCTGAAGAGCACATCGTGAGCGTTCGGCATTTGGGATCGATACCCCGCTGGCTATCGATTTACGTATAGCCACCGAGATATGTATGAGTTAAGAGGGAACGTGTCGGCGCGTCTCGACGATGCTTTGGCCTATGCCTTCTCAACCTTTGTGCGCCTCAATCGCCGAAGGATTGCCTAGCCGCCCTCACCATTCCGTGAGCGGCAGCGCCCCTGAGTACGCATCCTTGAATACCCGTATGGCTATGCATCATCGTGAATTTACCCGCATCAACTCTTCGCCGCCCGGTGAGCCAACGAAGGAGTGCCAGCGACGCCTCACTCCGACAACAGAAGATCTGCCCCTTCTGTACCTCGCGGAACATCCCTTCGAGGACCGCGGCTGCATAGTGCTGCGGTGGGCACAGCTAATTGTGCCCGTAACAGCAACGACCCTCATGGAGAAAAACGCTATGTCCAAACAAGACCATATCGCGTCGCAGAACCGCGAAGAGACATCCGGCAATGGCCGTTCCCGCATCCTGGCACGTCAACTTGCCCGGCCGCTCACCGCCGAGGAGATCGACGTCGTCTCCGGTGCGCGGCGTGCGGTCCAGGGCGACGCTGTCGCCGGCGCCAAATTTTTGGCTGGCGGCACCTGCTCGGCCGGAACGTGCTGCGTGCCTGACTGTGACGACTGATAGGCCGAGGCCGGTGCTGGGTGGGCCACGGCTTGCCCGGCACCGATTGCATTGACGTGACACCGACACCGCAGGGTCGGTGGAGCCGTCCGGACTGTCCACTGAGCCATCCGCCTATGACCGCCGATCATCGGAGCAACTGCAATGACCGTCCTCATCCTCGGTTTTCCGCAAGACATTCACATTCACGCGGTGCGATGGGCGCTCGACCAGATCGGCGTCAGCCATCACGTTCTGTACACGCCGGACATGCCGAGCGTGTTGCGCGCCTCGGTCCGCATGTCGGCCGGGACGCCGGCGATGGCGTCGTTTCGCAGCGGACCCGTTCATGGCGCGACCGGCAGTTACGAAACCGCCTGGTATCGGCGCAGCGGCGAGCCGATGCGGCCTGCCGGCATGCCGGAAGCGGACTGGACCGTGGCTGCCCGCGAATGCGACCACCACATCCGCACGCTCCGCCGTTGTCTGGCCCCCGAAGCTTACTGGGTCAACGATATCGAGGCGCGCGAGCAGGCGCGGCTGAAGGTGCCGCAACTCATCGCAGCCAGCGCCTGCGGCCTGGCCATCCCGGAGACCCTGTTCAGCAACGATCCAGAAGAGATCCGCCGCTTCTATGCGGAGCACCGGCAGCAGGGCGTCATCTTCAAGCTCAATGTCCAGACCTACTGGGCGAATTCAAGCGGGGCGAGTCACGTGCTCTTCACGACCGCGCTCAGCGACCAGGATCTCAGCGACGACGAGGCGCTGTCGAGCTGCCCCGCGATCTATCAGCGCAAGATCGAGAAGGCGTATGAGCTGCGCGTGACCTGCATGGACGAGCGCTGCTTTACCGTCCGTCTCGACTCCCAATCCAGCGACATGACGCGCATGGACTGGCGCGCCGATTTGCGCGCGCCGGTGAAGCCGAGGCTGCACGAACTTCCGCCGCAGGTCGAGGAGCGCTGCATCATGCTGATGCGCAAGCTCGGCCTCGTATTCGGCTGCATCGACCTGATCGTCACCCCGCAAGGCGAGCACGTGTTCCTCGAGGTCAACGAGATGGGCCAGTTCCTCTGGGTCGAGCAGGACGAGCCGGGCTGTCCGATGCTGCGCGCCTTTGCGACGCTGCTCATCGAGCATCGGCTGGACCGCTCATCCCAGCTCGCCGGCAGCGATAGCATCTCCTTCGGAGCGTTTCTCGAATTGGGAGCATGGCAGCGTGCCAGTGCCGACGACGACGCGCACCATACCTGCTATGACGCGCTGCGTGCGGTAAGCGAGGTGTGAGTTGCGTGGCCAAGGAACCCGGCCGATTGTGATCTTGGCTAAGCGCGGCGGCGCGATCTTTTTCATGAGGCACCCCGGCATGGCCGGGACGATCGCGCGGTCAGAAGGCGTGCCGCGAATGGCAGCACTCAGCCGAACCTGCGCCACGGAAGCTCGGCTGTCTTGGTCGGGCCCGTTGCGCGCGACATGAGCGCGACGATATCCGCCTGCCGCGTCGTGTCGGTTTTCTCAAAAATGTGCCGCAGATGCGTCTTGACGGTTTCCAGGCCGATGCCCAGCACGTGGGCAACCTGATGCAGCGGCATCCCGGGCCTCATGGCCTGGATGACCCGCAATTCGGCCGGCGTCAGTCCGTAGAGCTTGGCAAAAGCTTCTCCCGGAAATAATGGCGTCACGGCAGGATCCTGAATGAAGATGGCTGCCGTCGCTGTCGCAAATGGCTGCTCGCCATCGCTTTCGGTCTCCAGCGGAAAAATCGTCGCCAGCACGCCCGCTCCGTCGCGGTCGGGGAAAGCAAGCGTTTGGGGTGCCCCGCTCTTGTCGAGTACGCGCGAAAGGGCCAAAGCCAACGCGCGGGCCGCAACGGGATCGGTTGGAGAGAAGCGGTTGTTGACGAGGCGCAGCGCCCTGCCCGTTCTGATGTGATGCCGGGCCGCAGCGTTCATGTAAACCACTTGAGCGTCACGCTCGGTCAGCACGACGCCTGCGGCGAGGGCGTTAAGGGCTGCTTCGAGCAGCTTGTATTTCGAGGTTTGCAGATCTCGGGCCGCCAGCATTGTATGCGCTCCTTTCGGTTGATTGGCCCGCGCAAGGTCAGGGCCGGCGGCGCCGTGATGCACGTCATCCGCCCTGGAACTGCTACGATCAGATGGTGCGTGTGCGGGAAGCTTCGCATTGAGCTTGCTTCCCACCGGCACGGGCGCGCTCTGCTATCTCACGTGATCGGCCGGCTTGTTGAACGGGCCGCGCGCGGGCTGCGGGTCGTTGCCGCCGAAGATGCTCTTCAGCCAGGAAAGGAGGCCGGCGCCCGATGTCATATCGATCTCTTCCAGCGACAGTTCGCGAAGCTCGACAACGTCCGAATTCTTGTTGGTGTCTACGATCATGATGGTGTCCTCCCGATGGTCAGTTCCGATTTGCCGGACCGCGTCTCAAGCGCTCCCGATAGGTGTGATACTGCCTCCAGCGAGGGGACACCGCTGTGCCGGAGGGAACAGGGTCGGCATTAATTCGATCGATTTCGAAAAAAACGAGCTGGACCTCCCGAACTGGGCGGCAATAACGGGCAGGCTCACGGAGTAGAGGCTGTCGCAGGCTTCAATCGCAACGGCGCCGATATGACCGGTCCCGCCGCACTGGTGCTCAAGCAGTGTTCGTCTTGCCAGCGTGAGAGTTGAAGGCAAGCAAGCCGATGATCGAGCCCACAATAAGGGCGCCGCCAATCAATGTTGATGCCGTGAACGATTTGCTCAGGAAGGCCCAGCCCAGCAGGACGGCGATGATCGGATTGACGAAGGTGTAGGTCGCCACCAGCGTCGGAGACACACGCTCAAGCAGCCAAACATAAGAGCCGAACGCGACGACGGTGCCGGCCAGCACCAGATAGGCCCATGCCAGCGCAGAGTTCGTTGAAAGCTCCGCGAACGCAAACCGCTGAAATTCGCCGGCCACCGCGCTAAGTCCGAGGAGCGCGGCACCGCCGACAATAAGCGCCATGCCGGACACCGCGAACGCGGAGATCTCAGGCGACGCATTGCGCTCCAGGAGGACGGAGCCGAGGGCCCAAGAGAAACTTGCGCCGAGCAGCAGCACGATATCGAGGAGCCGAAAGTCGGCTTGACCGCTTACGGCTTGGTTCCAGGCAATCAGCGCCACTCCCGCGAGTCCCGGCACCAGCAGCGCCAGGGTCCACGGTTTGGCCGGTTTCTTTGCAGGCGCAACAAACCCGGCGATCGCAATCCAGAACGGGATCGTGGCCAGGATGATAGCGGTCACCCCTGAGGGGACGCGCTGCTGCGCAAAGGCCATCACGCCATGGCAGCCAACAAAAAGCAGAAGCCCGCACGTGCCAGCGGTCAGCCATATTCGCGCGGGTATATGCGCCCCGTCGCGCCGTGCATAGGCAAGCAGGAGGAACCCGCCCGCCAGCGATCGTGACCCCATCAGCAGGAATGGGGGAATAGAAGTGAGGGCGACCGAGACGGCAAGATAGGTTGAGCCCCACACGACATAAGTGGCCGCGAAAGCCGCCAGGACACGCGGATCTATCTGCGAACTGGTGCTCTGGCCTTGCTTGGGATAACCTGTAAGATGGTTACGCATGGGTATGCAACGATCGTTCGTGGTGAGAGTTCCCAAAAATGCAGACGCGGTCAGAAAAAGGAGCCATGGACGTCAATCTGGAGGAGCTGTGCATTCGGTTCGTCAATACCGTTGCATGGCGGCTCAGGGATCCGCGTGAGGAACGCCTGCCAACAGCTGATACGCTGCTTCGTTGGCTGGGCGAAAATGGTTTGGGAGGTCCGCGATATTTGGCCGGTATACGGGCTGCGTGGAACGTTGATGAGGCGACGGACTTTCACGAGGCCGCCATCCGATTGCGGGAGGCTATCTATGGCATATTCCACGCCCGGATCGAGAACCGTTCACCACCGAAAGAGGCCCTGGCGCTTCTCAACGCCTGGCTCATACGCCCGGCGTCAGGTGTCGGGCTTGCACGCGAGGGCACGGAGCTGATCTGGCGTCCGTCATCCCTGGACGCCGACCCCCGTGATTTGCTGAGACCGATCGCCCTGTCCGCCGCCAACCTCATGACCGGTCCGCGCGGGCACAAGGTCCGCCAATGTTCGGATGACCGTGGCTGCGGATGGCTCTTCGTGGATGAAAGCCGTGCGCAAAACCGGCGCTGGTGCGCGATGGGCGACTGCGGAAATCGCGCAAAGGCCGCGCGTCACCGCGCAAGAAAGAGAAAATCCCACGCATCGCCGTGAAGCAAGTCGGTCTGTCAGCCCAAACTGCAGCGCCCGCGCATCGCCGCGGCGGTATCGAGCTTCAACCGATCACATCTGTGCGACGCCCCCTGATAGGTACTGTCGTCAACCCGGCTGATGGTTTTTACTACCCCATGGCACCGAGCACAGCTGGATCGGCTGCGATTTTGCAGCTTCCACGGACGATCGACCTTGCACATCCTCAACTTGCTGAGCAAAAAATGACAAATCGACACACCATCTTTCACACCGTCGCGCTTGCGCTCACCTCGGCATTTTCGATGCTCTCCGCGCCGGCGAGCGCTGCCGAACTCACGGTTTACAGTGGTGGCGCGGTACAATCCGGCCTGAGCGAAGCGGCAAAGCTCTATGAGCAGAAACGCGGGGTCAAGATCGAGCTCAATTTCATGCCGATGGGACCATTGGCCCAGCGGCTTTCCGAAGGGCTGGTATCGGACATCCTTGTGCTGACGGAGGAGCGCATGGCGACGGCGATCAAGTCCTCCATCGTCGACAAGGACTTGCGCATCGACGTTGGGCGTGTTGCCATGGGCGTCGCGGTCAACGCAAAGGCGCCGGTGCCGGACATATCCACGCCGGAAGCATTCAAGCAAGCCCTGCTGGCGGCCAAATCGATCGTGTATATCGACCCGGCTCGCGGCACTAGCGGCGCCCATGTCGTGAAGGTGCTGGAGCGGCTTGGCATCACGGACGCCGTCAAGGACAAGACGACGCTCGGAACGGGCGGCTACGTCGTCGCTCCCGTCGGACGCGGCGAAATCGAACTCGGCATTCACCAGATCACCGAGATTCTGCCGGTCGAGGGCATCAAACTTGCCGGGCCTCTGCCGCCCGGTTTGCAAAACGAAACGCTCTATCAGGGGGCCGTGATGTCAGCCTCCGGCCGCAAGGCGGAAGCCGGAGACTTCCTGGCCTTCGTGCGCTCGCCGGAGATCCGGCAGCTTTTCATCGCCAAAGGCTTCGTCGAACAGCCGTAGGATCGGGAGCCCGGCGCCTGGAGCGAGCGGGACGCGAACCCCACATGGCATTCCACGTCTTCCGCGCTTTCTTCGCGCGATGCGTTCGGCTATAGTTTTTTGAAATAGTCGTCACCCCGTTCTATGCCTGATGAAGCATCGGCGCGAACTTCCATAATTAATCATCGCCAATTGGGGAGGTATAATGCCAAGGCGTATTGCTTTTTTATTGGTTATGGCAATCGTTTCGACCGGAGTTAACTTCACAGCAGCGGCTCAAACCACTGCCAACACAAATAAAAATCCAACAGCTTGTGCCTCACGTGACATCAATACCGCGATTTCCGCCTGCGGCTCGATCATCAAGGGCAAAAATGTCACCAACACCAGGCGCACGCGTGCCTATTTCAGCCGCGGCAAAGCGCTGGCCAAACGCGGAAATTATCACGGCGCAATCGCCGATTTCGATCAGGTGATCAAGCGGCAGCCAGGAAATGCCGATGCCTATGTGCAGCGCGGCTTCAGCTATCTGCAACTCCTGGACAAGCAGCGGGCGGAGGCGGATTTCGAGAAGGCGATCAAGATTGCGCCTGAAAATGTCTCGGCCTACGCTCACCGGGGCTGGTTCCACAAAAACAATGGCGATGACGAGCGGGCGAATGCGGACTTCGACCGGACGATCAAATTGGCGAATAAAGCCATTCTCGCGAAGATCAACCTTGCGGAGGCTCGGATTTTGCGGGCGAGCGCCTTTACCGGCAAACAGAATTATGACCTCGCCATCGGTGACGCGAATGAGGTTATCCGGTTAGATCCCAACGATGACGATGGCTATTTCCTGCGTGGCAACATTTACGCGAGAACAGGCGACGCGGACCGCGCGATCGCGGACTATAGCGAGGCCATAAGGCTGCAGCCCGATTACTGGCTCGCACTTGTTTGGCGCGGTGACGTCCATCTCAAAAAGAAGCAACCTGATCTCGCGATCGCCGATTTCGACCGCATGATCGGCCTCAGCTCGGACAATGCGATCGGGTACAAAATTCGGGGTAACGCTCATTTCGCCAAGCAGGATTTCGACCGCGCCATTGCCGACGCCAACGAAGCGATCCGGCTGTCCCCTGATTATGCCGATGCTTATTTCCTGCGTGGCCATGCTTACGGGGACAAGAAGGAGTTTGCGCGCGCCATTGCCGATTTCAATGAAGGCATACGCTTGAGCCCCACTGCGGGAAATTTCGACAAGCGCGGCGCTTCGCATTTCCTCATGAAGGATTACGGACGCGCCGTTGCCGATTTCAGTGAGGCTATCCGCCTTAGTCCCAGCGCGCAGCGCTATCTCTATCGGGGCTCTGCCTATTACAGCATGGTGATGAACGATCGTGCGCTTGAGGATTACGGGGAAGCCATACGCCTCGATCCTGACAATGCCCATTATTATCAAATGCGTGCGGCGCTATGGCTGTCTCAAGAGGATTACGCAAAAGCACTGGCCGATTTCGACGCGGTCGTGCGTTTGCAGCCCAACGACGCCAAAGCGTATGTCTTCCGGCAGATCGTCCACATCACGATGGGAAATCATGATCGCGCACTCGCCGATATCAACGAAGCAATTCGGCTGAAGCCGGACAGCGCGGAGAACTATCGGCATCGCGCGGACGTCTACTGGTACAAAAAAGAATATGACAAGGCGCTGGCGGACGCGAATGAAGCGGTACGCCTGGACCCTCAAAGTGATGAGGCTCTTGGTGCACGCGCCGCTGTGCTCGCGGAGCTGGGCGAGACCGAACGTGCGCTTGCGGATTATGCCGAAGCGATTCGCCTCGATCCCAATTCGGCATTCAACTTCCTGCGGCGTGCATCATATTTCTATCGCAAGTCGAACTTCGACGCCGCCATTGCGGACTATGACACCGCCCTCAGGCTCGCTCCGGATGCGGCGCAGTTCTATAATTTCAGGGGCTCAGCATATGCGCAGAAAGGCGACCCCGAGCGTGCGCTGGCGGATTACGACAAAGCGCAGCGATTAAATCCCTATCAAAAAGGGAGTTATGTCGGGAGGTCGGAAACTTACGAGGGGTCGGGGCAATTCGACCGCGCGCTCGCTGATGCGAACGAAGTGATCAGCCGGCTGCCCGAAGATCCCAGAGGCTATGTCAAGCGTGCCCTGGCTCATTTGGGAAAGCGGGACCATGACCGCGCCATTGCCGATTTCGATCATGCGATCCGCCTGTCGCCGGACAATGCTTTCGGCTCCTATATTGGGCGAGCAAACGCCTTCAGCCGCAAAGGCGATTTCGGCCGCGCCCTCGCAGATCTCGAAAAGGCCATTCAACAAGAGCCGCGCAGCGCCGGCGTGTACCGCAGGCTTGCCGAAATCCGTGCGAATGTGGGCGACTACAACCGAGCTCTCGACGACGCGAGCGAAGCAATCCGTCTGGCACCGTCGGAGGCCAACCTTCGGATGCGCGGCGTCATCCAGTTCTGGAAAGGTCAGCATGAGCTGGCGCTCAAGGACTTTGACGAAGCAATCCGTCTCGCCCCTGAAGATGCCGGAATTCGCGGCGATCGAGCTGACGTTTTGCTCGCGCTCGGCAGGCTCGATGACGCCAGGACGGAGAGCGAGGCGGGCCTGAAACTCGGGCGGGATCGCGGCTATCTATTGGAGGTTCGCGGTGCGATCTTCCTGGCGCTCAAAAAGCCGTCCGATGCCGCCGAAGATCTCAGCCAGGCCATCCGCCTGGGGCAGGAAACAGCGAGAGCTTACGTCCGCCGTGCCGGCGCCTATGAGGCGCAAGGCCTGAACCAGCTTGCTCTAGGCGACTATCGCAAGGCGACCGAGCTTGACCCATTCAGTCCGCCCCAGCGTGAGGCGCGCGTTCTTGCCCGCGAGCGGATCGCGGTGCTGGAGGCGACCGGCGCGACCGCACCGCAGGCCGCGGCCAAGCCCGCCGCGAAGCCCTTCGATCCTGGCAAGCGCGTAGCTCTCGTCATCGGCGTCAGCGCCTATGACAGCGTGACGCGGCTGAAAAATCCGAACAACGACGCCCGGTCGATGGCGAAGGCGCTCCGCAGTCTGAGCTTCTCCGAGGTCGTCGAGCTTTACGATCCAAAGCGCGCAGCCGTTGAGGCGGCGCTGAAATCGTTCAGCGACAAGGCGTCGGCGGCGGACTGGGCGGTGGTGTTTTTCGCCGGGCACGGAATGCAGATGGACGGGCGCAATTACCTCATCCCGAGCGACGCGGAATTGAAGCATCTGCGCCATGTGAAGCACGAAACCGTCAGCCTCGATGACATGCTGGACAGCCTGAGCGAAGCCAAGAAGCTGCGCCTCGTCATCCTCGACGCATGCCGCAATAATCCGTTCCTCAACCGGTTGATCGAGTCGGGAGGCGGGCAGCGCGCGCTGGGCCGGGGCTTTGCACCCATCGAGCCCAAGAGCGGGATGCTGGTCGCCTTCGCCACCCGCGACGGCGATGTCGCGGCGGACGGGGAAGGCGAGAACAGCCCCTTCACTCTCGGAATGCTCGCTCATATCGAGGAGCCCGGAGTCGATATCGGCCTGTTCTTCCGCAAGGTGCGCGACAGAGTGATGGCTGCGACGAGCAATAAGCAGGAGCCGTTCACCTATGGCTCGCTGCCAAGCGAGGAACTGTATTTCAAAGGGCCGAATTGATTTGGATGGGCCTTTGGCCACCGGCCGCGAGCGCAGCGTTGCCTTTCATTGGCCGATGCTTTCGTCGATCCTGAGCATTCGCACGCCGCGATTTTCGGTCCACGTTCCGTTGAACCCAGTGGACAAAAGGACCGCCCCGCCCCCATAGTGGTTTCCCGGCTAGCCCGAGCGTCTTATCTCGCTATCGGCGGGTCGCGGCGACAGCCGGCACGCTAAGCACGCGATGGATTTCGTGGATAAGCGCCCTCTGTTCGATCGGCTTGGATGCATAGCCGGTCATGCCGATGGAAAGCAGCCGCTCCTTGTCGCCATTCATCGCATCTGCGGTCAATGCGATGACGGGAATATCGCGCCAGGAGGTCTCAGCCGCGCGAATGTGCCTGATCGTCTCCGTGCCGTCCATGACCGGCATGTGAACATCAAGCAGCACGAGATCGAATTGCCGTTCGGCAAGACGGTCCAGGGCCTCCTGGCCGTTCGCGGCTTCCGTGACAACCACTCCGCTTGGAACCAGCAGCAGGCGCGCGACACTGCGATTTATGGCATTGTCGTCCACCAGCAGGATTTTCAGCCCCTGCAACGCCGCGGTGCGCAAACGGTTCTCCTGGCTTAACGCCGGAGCGGGAGCCATTTTAGGCGATGACGCCACGGCCGCGCGGAAATTGAGCGTGAATGTGCTTCCGGCGCCGAGCTGGCTTGTCACCGTGACGTCTCCGCCCATCATGCGGGCCAGCTTCCTTGAAATCGCAAGGCCGAGGCCGGTGCCGCCATATTGACGCGTCGTCGATGCGTCCGCCTGGGAAAATTCCGAGAACAATCTCGCGGCCGCTTCCTCGCTGATCCCGATCCCCGTATCGCTGACGGCAACGCTGATCATGCATTCATCGGCGTCGACCGCCTCGTGGCCGACAGAGACGGTTACGCCCCCGACCTTGGTGAATTTGATCGCGTTGGAAATCAGATTCGCCACGCATTGATGGATGCGGACATAGTCGAATTTCAACATCTTTGGAACGCGATCCTCGATCTTGACGGACAGTTCGATCGATTTTTCCAATGCGCGCGGCAGGAATAATTTATGCAAATGACGGAAAACGCTCTCGATTTCTGCGTCCATCGGCAGGATGTCCAGCTTTCCCGCTTCGATCTTCGACAGGTCGAGAACATCGTTGAGCAGGGTCATCAGCGTCTGCCCGGAGTTCTAAGATCGTTTTTACGCGCTCCCGCTGAGACGCGGTGAGCCGTTCATTCTCCAAGACCTGCGCCATCCCCAATATGCCGTTCAGCGGCGTGCGGATTTCGTGGCTCATATTGGCCAGAAATGAAGATTTCGCTTCGTTCGAAGCCTCCGCGGCCGCCGCCGCGCGCGTCAGATCATCCTGCGCGTCGCGAAGGCGGCGCACCATAAGCTCGCTCTGTTCCTCCGCCCTGCGCTGCTGCGTGATGTCTTCGTGCGTGGCTACCCAACCACCGTCCGGCATCGACCGATGGTGAATTTGAATTACCTGCCCATTCTTCAATTCAACGATCGTGTCGGCTGGCTTGTCCGTCACGGCAACCTCATTTCGCCAGGCGTGGTACTCCTCCCTCGGCATCGCTGGGGAGCTGCCCACCTGGTTTCTGAGATCAATAATTTCACCTACGGTCATGCCCGGCACGACAGAGGCAGGGTCGAGGCCATACATCTCAATGTGACGATTGTTGCAAATGATGAGCCGTTCCGCTCCATCGAAAAAGCATAAGCCTTGAGATATATTATTGATTGCTATGTCAAACTGAAGATTCCGCTCGTGAAGCATCAGTTTTTGCTGCTCGACGATTTCGAGTTGCTCTTTAAGCTGAGTATGAAGCACTTCGCGTTCGGTGACGTCGTCATGCGTGGCTATCCAGCCGCCGCCGGACATCGGCCGGTGATGAATGGCGTAGACACGGCCGTTTGTGTGCTTGACGATGGTATCGGAGGGAGAATTGGCGACGAAGATAGAGTTCCGCCACCTGTCAAAGTCTCCCCTCGACATTGAAGGAAGGCTGCCGGCTTCGTAGCGCAGATCGGTGATTTCACGCAGGGTCATGCCGGGGCGGATGGCATCCGGACAGAGACCGTATATTTCCGCATAGCGATTGTTGGAGACTATCAGACGCTGCTCGCCGTCAAAGATGCACAAGCCCTCGGACATATGGTTCAGCGCCGCGTCGAACTGCAGATTGCGCGCATGCAGCTGATCCCGTTCCTCCTTGAGGCTCTTCTGCCGAGTCGGCGCACGAGAATAGCTTGTAAAATGGCGCAATAGGAATCGCGAACCGATGATCCCCGTCGTGACGCCCATCGCAGCGATCGCGAAAATAGTTAATGCCTGATAATCGACCTCGCCGAGCACGGCATATTCCCTGCTGCATCCCGCATAGAGCCACGCTAGCAAGAAGCGCTTTAGGTCGGATTAAAGTTTTTGCTGAGCGCGTAACCGGCGTGGCTAGAGCGTGATCGCTTTAGGTGGAAACAACGCCGCCTCGTGGCCCGCTCTAGATTCTTTAGCTGGTCGCGTGATCGGACGGAAAACCGGTACCCACTTTTCCTGATCACGCTCTAGGCGGCTTTGCTGACTGGAGCATAGTTGAGAGGACTCGCGCGTCACTCAGCAACCCCTGGCTCTGAGGTGGTGCAGTCATCCCGCCGTCCCTTACGGGGCGAAATCGCAATGTGGTCAAGCCGCGTCCCAGCCCTCTCGCATCAGCCTGTAGCCGCGCTCATAAACGTCTTCGGGGCGCTCGAATATCGGACGCCAGATTTTTGTCGCGGCAGCCAGATCCGGCAGCGCCGACCCGAACGCTTCGATGGTGAGCCATCCGTCGTAACCTCCTTTTTTCAGCGCAGCGAATACCGGCTGGAAGACGATGTGGCCCGCCCCAGGGATGCCGCGATTATTTTCGGAGATGTGGACGTGGTTGATCTGCTTGATGGTGGCCGGTATCACATCGGTGAGAGAGTTCTCCTCGATGTTGAAATGAAAGGTATCGTAGAGATAGCCGTAATTGGGCTCATCGACACGCTTCACCAGCTCGGCGGCATCGGCGGCGGTATTCAGGAAATAGCACTCGAAGCGGTTGAGCGGCTCGACGGAGAGTTTGATGCCGCTCTTTGCGGCATATTGGGCGGCCGCCTTGTGCACCTCGACGACGCGGTCCTTCTCGTCGGCGGTCGCGCCGATGCCGGTGAACTCGCCGAGCGGCTGGTGGAACGGGCCAGCGGCCAGATCGCCGCCGAGCGCGGCGGTACAATCTATCAGCCACTTGATATGGCCGAGCGCGGCCGCCCGCTCGGCAGGTTCGGCGGAGACGGCGCTCTTTCCGCCGCCCGGCATGACGCCAATGCCGGTCGAGGCTAAACCAGCGTCGCGCAGGCGAGCGCCCAGCTTGGCGTAATGCTCGGGTTCGCCCCCGAACATCGGGATTTCCACCCCGTCATAGCCGGTCGCTTTCAGCCTTTCGATGATCGGCCAGTGCTCATCCGTAACGTGCGTTGTCCAGAGCAGAAGGTTGAAACCGAGTTTCACACGTTCACCCAACTTCCTGACTTGCCAGAGGCGATGATGGCGTCGCAGATTCGGTTGATTCAAGCGCGTCGCGGAAGGTCGGAGCCGCCGGACTGCCGGACTTGAGCCCGTCAAGGAAGTCGGCGACCTGATGAGTGAAGGAATGCTCATAGCCGATGATGAGCCCGGGCACCCACCACTTGCCGAGATAAGGATGATCGCCGTCGGTGACGAGGATCGACGTCCAGCCGCGCAGCTGTCCTTCGACGCCGTGGTCGAAATAGGCGACACGGTTCAGATCGTGCAGGTCCCAGGCAAATGAGCCCTTCTCGCCGTTGATCTCCAGGGTGTATGCGGCCTTGTGGCCGCGGGCGTAACGGGTGGATTCGAAGGTGCCGAGCGAGCCGTTGGCGAAACGGGTGAGCACTGCGGCCGCATCGTCGATGCCCACAGCTTGAACGTTCCCGGTTTCGGCATGCTTGCGCTGCTTGACGAAGGTTTCGGTCATCGCCGTCAGGCTCGAAATGGCGCCATTGATCCAGACCGCGGTGTCGAGGCAATGGGCAAGGAGATCGCCGGTGACGCCGGAGCCCGCGGCATCGACGTCGAGCCGCCACGTACCTTGCCCGCCCTGCGGCACATCTGGCGAAATGGTCCAGTCCTGCAGGAACTTGGCGCGATAGTGGAAGATCTTTCCGAGCCGGCCGTCGGCGACCATCTGCTTGATGAGCGTCACGGCAGGAACGCGGCGGTAATTGTACCAGACCATGTTGGGAACGCCGGCCTTTTCGACCGCGTCGACCATGGGCTGCCCCTCGGCCTCGGTGCGGGCCAGCGGCTTTTCGCACAGCACCATCTTGCCGGCCTCGGCTGCGGCAATGGCGATTTCCGCATGGAGGTCGTTCGGGCACGCAGATATCGATGGCGTCGATGTCCTTGCGCGCAATCAGCGCGCGCCAGTCGTTCTCGACGCTTTCATAGCCCCACATTTGCGCGAAGCGCCGAACCTTGCTGGTGTTTCGGGCAGCCACCGCCTTGAGAACCGGGTGATAGCCCGTGTCGAAGAAATGGCTGACATTCGCCCAGGCATTGGAATGGGCCCGGGCCATGAAGCCGTAGCCGACCATGCCGACATTGAGAGTTTTGGTCATGATCGCTCTCCCTATTCGCGCCAGCCGTGAGCTTCGCGCACCTTGATCATGGCCGCCAAAACCTTGTTCCAGGTCGATTGCTGCTCCATCACCGAATTGGGGAACATGCAGCCGTCCCAGCAGATGTGGCGCATCGTCTTGGTGAGCTCGCCATTACCGCCCCGCAGCCAGTAGCCCGCGTGCTTCACGACATCGAGACGGCCGTTCGGGTCGTCGATCTGGCAATGCCGGCCGGTCTTTTCATGCGTTCCGGAGCCGAATGTCGTGCCATCGTTCTGGGCGACATGGAAATCGAGCGTCCAGGGCCGGAGCGCATCCGCGACTTTCCCGTAAGCAGCATCGAGCGCTTCCTTGTCGGACCAATCGAAACCTTCCGGAAGGATGCGGTCCTTCTCGGCATTGGCGCCGAGCACGAACAGCATCGAATGCGCCATATCTGCCTGATAGCCGACGACCCCCGGCATACCGACCATTTCGAGCAGTTTCACATTCTCACGCCAGGAATGCATCCCGCCCCAACAGATTTCGCCCTCGGCGACGAGGAATTCGTCGTAGTCCCGTGCGATCCTGCCCGCTTCGCGGAACGTTTCGGCGATCAGCCTGGTATTGCCGGCCGGGTCCTTGTCCCAGGCCTCGACGCCCACGGACGAGTCGATGCGAACCCCGCCACTCGGGCGGATGCCCATTTCCCGCATCTGCTGGCCTATGGCGCAGGCCTTGCGCACCTGCGTCAGGAAGCGTTTGCGCTCGTCCGCATCGCCCATGGCCGAGCCGCCTCCTGCGCCGCCCCAGATGGGAGCCACGAAAGAGCCGACTTTCAGCCCATAGCTGGCGATATGATCCGTCATTTTCCTGACGGCGCCGTGGTCGCTGTCGATATCGAAATGCGGGGCGGTGATGAACAGATCGATGCCGTCGAATTTGACGCCGCCCACCTCGGCGCCGGCCGTGAGCTTGAGCAACGTGTCAAGCGGGATGATCGGCTCGGAGTCAGGCGCTCCCTTGCCGACCACTCCAGGCCACGCGGCGTTGTGGAGTTTGGGAAAATTGTTCGTCTGCACCTCTGCCATGCGCCTCTCCCATTATTTCTGTTATTGTTTGTTTTTATGCGACCTTTGAGCGGACGTTCAGTCCAGTTTTCTGATCGAACAAGATCACCTTCCTTGGAGTCCAGCCAAGAACGGATGGTGTCGTGGACGGCGCCTTGACCTTGGCGGGCGCACCGGCATGTCACTGGCGCGCAGGGTCACGGTTCGCTTCGACGCCAACAATTTGGGATTGCACTCTCATTCTGCCGCTTCTTCGATCGCCGCGCGGATCAGAGCGCGGGCGGCCCAATGATTGATAGCGTAAACCTCATCTGCCTCCAATTGCCAGATATCCTTCAGCACCAGCAGTACCTCGAGGCCGTAGACCAGCGACAAGGCCTTGGCCAGGCGATCAAAGGCTTCGTCTGAAAGGGTCTGGCGCAGCGGGGCGAGGGCGTCCCGCAGCACCTTTACGCGATGACCCCGTCTGAAAAGTGGCTCCGGCCCAAGCGTGCCGGCCTGGCGGTGCGCCCACTGGTCGAGTGACAGCTTCAGAGCCGCCTTGAATGTCGCCTCGAAGGCGCTGATACGCGGCATGGACGTTTTGAGAAGATCGCCAATGCGTTCCTCGACATCGTCCGAGTCGGACGACCATTGGAGGATAGGACCAAGCCCGTGATCAACTGCGGCATGAACCATCGCGGCCTGGCTCGGGAAGTAGCGATAGGCAGTGGCGCGCGATACGCCCGCAGCCTCCGCGACATCGCTGACCGAGGGAGACAGGCCGCTTTGCATCAGGCCAATCGCCGTCTCCAGCATCAGCTTCCTGGTGCGTGCCCGGGGGCCGCGCACATCTTCGGCACTTGTCCCCATTTCCTCTTGTGACACGCTCATGTTAAAATGATACGCGTATCTCAAATGCTCCGCAATGCCGCTGGCGATCTGCCTGGGGAACTGTCCGCGACGGCCGCGTGCGGCTCTTTGGGACGATTCTGATCGGTTGTCAGCAAACTGGGAGAGAGGCGCTGAAAAAGCAGATCTATCTCGTCGGCACAGCTGACACCAAGGGCGGCGAGCTTGATTATCTCGCTCAACGCCTCAGGGATTTGGGGGCCAAGCCCCTGATTGTCGATGTCGGCACACGGGCGGCCACGATTCCGGTCGATATCTGCGCGCGGCAAGTCGCAGAATATGGGAGCGCGGGCGCCGACGCGATCCTCGGCGCCGATGACCGCGGCGTGGCGGTGGCTGGCATGACGCAAGCGTTCGAGCGGTTTGTCGAAACGCGCCTCGACATTGCCGGCATCCTTGGGATCGGCGGAGGCGGCGGGACGGCGATCGTCACGGCCGGAATGCGGAAACTCCCGATCGGCTTGCCGAAGATCATGATCTCGACGCTCGCATCCGGCGATGTTGCGCCGTATGTGGGCGTGTCTGACATCATCATGATGCCCTCGGTCACGGACATGGCCGGACTCAACCGCATCAGCCGGGTCATCTTCCAGAATGCCGCCCAGGCCATGGCGGCGATGAGCGCCAACCCGCCGACGGTCAGTGGCGGCAAGCCAGCCCTGGGATTGACCATGTTCGGCGTCACTACGCCTGCGGTCACGCAGATCACCGAACGGCTGGCAAATGATTACGAGACGCTGGTGTTCCATGCGACCGGCACGGGCGGGCGAGCCATGGAGGCACTGGCGGACAGTGGGCTGCTCGCCGGCGTGCTCGATATCACGACCACCGAGATTTGCGACCTCCTGTTCGGCGGCGTGCTGCCGGCAGGCCCCGATCGTCTCGACGCCATCGCGCGGACGAAACTTCCCTATCTGGGATCGGTGGGGGCCTTGGACATGGTCAACTTCTGGGGGCCCGAGACCGTACCGCCACACTACGCCGGCCGGCTTTTATACAAGCATAACCCGAATGTGACGCTGATGCGGACGACGGCGGAGGAGTGCCGCGCCATCGGTGAATGGCTCGGCGAAAAGCTGAATGCGTGCGAAGGACCGGTGCGCTTTTTGATCCCGGAACGGGGTGTTTCGGCGCTCGACATCGAAGGCGGCGCCTTCTTCGATCCCGATGCGGACAAGGTGCTGTTCGATACAATCGCAGACACGGTCCGCTGGGGGCAGAACAGGAAACTGGAGCGGCTGCCTGTTCATATTAATGATCCCGAATTTGCCGCTGCCGCCGTTGCGGCATTCCACGAAATCGCACGATAGAGCGGGATGAGGAAAAGCATGTTCCCGCGAAGGCGGGGGTGGTCACCGGTTTTCCGCTCGTCATCCCGCTCTAAACGATAGAGAAAACATTGCCGCTGCGCGGCTGATGGGAGGAGGCAAGCGATGAGCCGGGAAAACAATTTCGTTTACCCAAAAGACGTGGATGCTTTCGGATTCGACTGGGGCAGGCTGAGTTTGACGGTCGCGCCCGAAACGAATGGCGCGAAGCATTTTTCAGGAGGCGTCGTGGACCTTCCGAGCGGCCAGGGGCACTCACGGCACAACCACCCCGGAGCCGAGGAGATCATTTTTGTGATCTCCGGCCGCGGCGAGCAGATGGTGGAGGATCCAGACGGCAATCCCGTGACGCAGGACGTCGGCCCCGGCTGCACCATTTTTGTTCCGGAGAGCCGCTTCCATTCGACACGCAATACCGGCACGGACCCGATGCAGCTGTTCGTCGTCTATTCCCCGGCGGGACCGGAACTCGCCCTTCGCACCTTGCCGGATTTTCGGGTCATCAAGGCAGGGAGTTGAGCCTGTCGGGCGAAAAGTTCGTTAGCCGGCGGGCGGCCTGCGACGGCAACAGCTAGGCAGCGTTGCTCATTTGTCCAACGCATGGGATTCAGCCAATTGCGTCGGCAATGTGGTGTTTTTCTCCGTGAGGGTGGAAGCCTGGAGACGGGAGACTTGGACCAAGTTCAGACATGTAGCCGCGATTTCAGAAATCCGTGCCTGATTTGGTTTTATTGTTGTTTATACGGCAAAATTGACGTGTTTTGCAGCAGGACCTTGCTATCCGGAACCCTTTCGAAGATGATTTCCATGTGGCCGCGAGTAAAAATCCATTCGTTTTGCGTAAAAAATCCACTTACTCGCCATTCTCCGGCTTGGCGGTAGCAATCGATAATATAATCTGTTCCCATTCCGCCAGAATCTGTGTGCCCAATAACACACTTCCCATTCTCGACTGAGGTCACGGCCTCATCATTTGCAGAACCGTTTATTTTTACTATTGAATGCTGATTACTTTCGACAAAGCCGTAAAAGTTACTGTCTTGAGAGTTGATCGCGTTGTCCCATGCCATTATTGTCATAAAAGGCCCAACAGCGGCCATCCTCGGATCACCGATGCACCCGCGCCGCGGCGAGGCAATCCTGGGGCGCTTGGCCGCCCACCACGCGGCCGGGGATCTGATTGAAGTTATCCTTCTGGGCAGCCTCGATCGTGTCCTTGGCGACTTGGTTTAAGACCTGGTCGAAATATACCCGCGGATTGGCTTCAAGAGCAGCAAACAGCGCGGCCGCAAACGGTGAGTGCGTGCCTTTAGGTCCATCAAGCGCCTGCTGGCCGAACTGGGTCGAAGTGATGAGCAGCAGGTTGCGCGCATCACCCGCCTCGATCTTCTTGAACGAGGTCGCTTTTCCGGATGGCTGCGGCGGACAGATCTTGCCCAGCGGCTGATCCCGGCAGGCATCCAGGACAACAATCGTGCGCTTGGCCCTCGTGGCCGCCGCCAGGAACTGCTCGACCAGTACGCCGTTGTTTATGCCATCGAATCGCCATTCCTTGCCAATCTCTGGCGGCGACGGGGATGCGAACCATCGGATGGCCTGATATTTCGAGAGGTCGTCGTCCAGGCGATGCCAATTTCGAGCATAGAAAACTAAGCGGACGCTCGTTTCCCCGCTCGCGTGACAAGCGCGGTTCCGAAGACCTTCGCGGAAATTGAAACGACAGCGACCGAAGTCGTGCTTCAGTCACGCGTAATTTCGTCAGTGACTTCGAAGTCCACGATCGCCCCACAGCAGCACCGCGAAGCGCCCTTGGCCGCCCCTCATCAAGATTTCCAGCGGCGCCGGCAAAAGACTGTAGTCGGTTTGTCACGACAACCCCCTCTACCGCCATCCGGCCCTTCGATAGGGCATTTTCGATGCTGTCGCAAGCAGCTCCAGGGGGAAGACCACGTTTTCGTTAGCACGAACGCGGTGCATACAATTACATAATTGGGAAAATTCATAGAGCCCCGCATTAAAAAGCCATCGGAAATCATGGCACAGAGCCAGGCCAGCAAGGCACTCTTTTGGCAGTACAGATGAATTCGCGGTGTTAGGTTCGACCGGAACCTAAATAGATCCAGAATACACTGTTCGAGCATCAGGAAGCGGAGGGCCATGGACGCTTAGGCGTGCATTTTTGGCCTGCGCCGGCAACCAATGTGCTGGAGAAGAGGCGCAAGCCGTCATCGCTATGCCGAAACGCTTCGTTCACCATGCTCGCAATTTCACGCCCAAACTTATCCCCGCCCCTTCCCACGCAAGTACACTCGCCTCGTTCTTCCTCCAGAGGGACGCCGGGCTTAAGACCGACTTGCCAGGAGGAGGAGGAAGCGGTGCCTGATAAATCCGCGGGGGGATGGCCAATCCGGAAAGAGGTCTACGGACCAGAAACGGACACCAGCTCCGCGGTGGGTGTAACGAACCCGTGGTCAGGGGTCGGCTGTTCACTCCTGGGTTGGAATACCCAGTGACACTCGCGTGTGCCGGGACAGTGTCGTCCGGTATGCGATGAATGGTAAGGCGGGGCAGCGGGGGCCAAAATATCACCGCGCAATGGGCGGCCGCGAGGCCAACCATATAAATACACAAGGCCAGACCGGCCGCCCATGCGTCCCTCAATCAGGGGGCGCAAAAGGAATGACGGAAACCTCGCGGGCGAAGCCCGGCGAGACGATTGTTGCTGTTCTTTGACATCGCGAAGATGCCCGCGGGCAGGACCTGCCATCGGCCAAACTCATGCGCAGAATAGCGCGACAGCGATTTCCTGCATGGGGGCGAGACCTGCTAGAGCATTTTCCAGCGAAGTGGATACCGGTTCGCGTCGCGAAAATGCGACCAAACAAAGGATTAGAGCCCCGTTCCGATTCAATCGGAACGGAAAAGGCTCTAACGCGCCAACCGGGCTGATGACCGCGCCGAGGCGAAAGCCGTCGCGCAGGCTAAAGCGTGATCAGGAAAAGTGGAATCCGGTTTTCCGTCCGATCACGCGACCAGCTAAAGAATCTGGCTAGAGCGGGCCACGAGGCGGTTCGATTGTTTCCACCTAAAGCGATCC
This sequence comes from uncultured Alphaproteobacteria bacterium, assembly GCA_963842775.1. Lineage (GTDB taxonomy): Bacteria > Pseudomonadota > Alphaproteobacteria > Rhizobiales > Rhodomicrobiaceae > R-RK-3. The sequence goes on from CAWJHQ010000011.1 coordinate 862,499, forward strand.
CGCTCTAAAGCGCATCTGTTGGCGAAGCTGCGGAAACCTGTTTAGCCTCGCAGAAGCGCGCCTCGCGAAACCAAATGCGGCCGGGCAAATTCCACCCGGTCGCCACTCTTCCTGAGAGCGCGCTAGATCAGTTCATCGCTTCATGGAATCGATGAACTGATCTAGCTCTTTGTTTTGTCGCAATTCCGGACGGAAAACCGGTTCCACTTTTCCTGGAATTGCTCTAGGCCTTCGCCGGCAGCAGCTGCTTCACCATGGCCTGAATCAGGCGCGGCAGGTCATAAGGGAAGCGCGCCGTGATCAGGTTGCCATCCACCACGCACGGTTCATCCAGGACCGTCGCGCCCGCATTCTCGAGGTCGATCTGGATGTTCCAGACAGCGGTCGCGCGCTTGCCCTTAAGGATCTTCGCGCTGACCATGACCCATTGGCCATGACAGATAGCGCAAGTCGGCTTGCCGGCTTCGTACATCCCACTCACCAGGGCGCGCGCATACGGGTCCATGCGCAGCGCATCGGGATTCCAGCAGCCGCCCGGCAGGAGGATGGAATCGTAGTCCGCCACCTTCGCCTCGTCCGTGTAGCGGTCGATCTTCAGCCAGCCCGCGTTCTCCATCAGGCGGATGGCGAGCACATGGGTGGCGCATTGTGGTGGGAAGCGCAGGCCCAGCGTCGGGTGGAACTCACCAATGCGCGGCGAGACGATGTGGACCGTGGCGCCGTGCTCCGTCAGCCAGCGATAGGCACCCAGGATCTCCACCTCCTCTACGCCATTGGTGCAGCAGATCGCGATCCGCTTGCCGCTCAGCAGGTCCGGATCCGAAGGCGGGCTGAACAGGAAGCTGTTCAGCTCCCGGTTCAGCTCACCGTCAGCCGTGGTCAGAAGTTCCGTGGAGATCGACGGAACCGGCGAGGAAGACATCAGCTGCTGCATACGGTTGACTGCGGCGGCCTGGGACGTATCGCTCATCTTTCATGCTCCCGGAAGAAGTTGATCGTGGGTCATCATATCGCGAACATTCAGAACGCAATTCTCTTGAAGGCGCGGACCTGCTCGGTAAGCGCGGTTTCGACCGGCAGCCGCTCCATCGAGCTGGCGCCATAGAAGCCGTGAATACCGGGAACAGTTTTCAGGATATAGGCAGCATCCCCGGGCGATCATTGCCCGGAACCGTTCCAACAGATGCTTACGCTCGATGCGAGGCATTGCTCACCCGTTCAAGGCTTCAGGTCCTGCGCCGGCTTTGCAGCGTGATCAGGCCGGCCAGGACGCAGCCGACAATCGCGATGGTCCATGTGAAGCCGTGCATGTACCACGGAACTGCGTTGAGCTGGACCTTGCCGGCCAAGGTATTGGGATCCGGCGGCCTGAGGAAGAACGCGCCGTAAAGATAGGCCGCGAAGATCGACACCAGCAGGACAATGCAAAAGATCATGGCGACGATCATCGCCGCCTTCACCACGGAGCGCGCCGGCACGCCGGGCTTTGCCAGTGGCAACAGATTGTTGATGAGGGCCGCGAACACGACGAGCACGCAGCCGACCGCGAAAAACGTGATGCTGAACGGTTGGAAGATCATCAGGAGCGCCAGCACGCCGAGCCCGATGATGGCATATTCCACCTTCAGCGCGGCCGCTGGCGTCATTCCGCCATTGTCCTGGTCGCCGCCGCTCATGCGCGCACCGCCTTTCCGTCTTCGGCGAAGATGTGGGTCTGAGCGGGGTCCGGAACGAGGTGGAGCTTCTCGTCGGTCTTCACCTTCTTCTCGCGCGGGACAACGACCCGGATATCGTTGCCGGTCTTCGTGCGAGCGTGGATCAGCGTCTCGGCGCCCATCGGCTCTATCAGCTCGGCCAGAGCTTCGATCGTGTCCGCCGTGTCCTCGGAGACAACGGCGAATGCGCGCGGGCGCACGCCCACCGTGACCCGGCCAGGGCTCAAGCCCGCAACCGCGGAATTGACGGTGAGTTCGACATCCTGCCGGTCGAATGAGACGGTCGCCTTGCCATTGCCGTAGCCTTTGAACTCCGCCTCGATCAGGTTCATCTGCGGCGTGCCGATGAAGCTCGCGACGAAAAGGTTGGCGGGCCGGGCGAAGACCTCGTGCGGGCTTCCGACTTGCTCGATCAGGCCGTCGCGCATGATAGCGATGCGGTCCGCCATGGTCAGGGCCTCAAGCTGGTCGTGGGTGACGATGACCGTGGCCTTGGAGAGGTTCGCCAGCACAGCCTTGATCTGGCCGCGCATGGAATGGCGCAGCTCCACGTCAAGCCGCGAGAGCGGCTCGTCGAACAGGAAGCAGCTGGGATCCCGGACAATGGCGCGGCCGACGGCGACGCGCTGTTTTTCGCCCTCCGAGATTTGGCCCGGCAACCGGTCCAGAATGTCGCGGAGATGCAGGATGTCGGCGACGCGGTCGATGCGGGAGGCCCTCTCGGCCGCACTCAGACGCTCGTTGTGGAGCGGCATCGCGATGTTCTGGCGGACCGTCAGCGCGGGATAGAGGGCGTAGAACTGGAAGACCATGGCGATGTCGCGCTTGTCCGGCGGCACTTCATTCACGCGCCGCCCCGCAATCACAATGTCTCCCGACGTGGCGCGCTCCAAGCCGGCGATCATGCGGAGCGTCGTGGTCTTGCCGCAACCCGAGGGGCCGAGCAGGCAAACCACTTCGCCGGCCGCAACCGAAAGGTCGGCGTCGCGCACGGCGACGAACGCGCCGAATTTCTTGGTGAGTTTGCGGATCTCGATAGTCGACATGACTACTTCTTCACCGTTCCGAAAGTGACGCCACGGAGCAGGTGCTCTTGCAGGAAGAAGGTGACGAGGAAGACCGGTATGAGGAACAGGGTCTCGATGGCGGCCAGCAGCGTCCAGTCCGTGCCGCGGCCGCCAGAGGATACGGCCTGGTTCATGGCCACGGGCACGGTGCGCGTATCGGGGCCGGTCAGCAAAAGCGCGAACAGAAACTCGTTCCAGGTGAGGATGAGGCCGAAGACGAAGGTCGCGGCCAAGCCGGCGATCACCTGCGGCAGGCAGATCTTGAAGAAGACCCTGGCCTCGGAGGAGCCGTCGATGCGGGCGGCATCCTCAACGTCTGTCGAAAGCTCGTCGAAGAAGCTTTTCATCATCCAGATGGTGAAGGCCAGATTGAAGGCGGTGTAGAGCAGGATGATGCCGAGATAGGAGCCGGAAAGGCCCACGACGCGGAACATCAGGATGACCGGGATGATGACGACGATCGCCGGGAGCATACGGGTCGTCAGGATGATGAACAGATAGGTGTCGTTGCCCTTCAGCGGATAGCGCGAGAAGCCGTAGGCAGCCAGCGTGCCGAGGACGAGGGCGAGCAGGACCGAGGCGGAGGCGATCACGATCGAGTTGAAGAAGAAGCGATCGAAGCCGGTCGCTTCCGGCTGGCCGCCGGCCGTCATGACGCGGGAAAACACCGAGCCGAAATTCTCCAGCGTCGGGGTGAAGACGTACTGGTCCGGAATGAGGCCGAAGAGCGAGGTGGGCGACAGCGTCGGCGGCACCGACAGAGCGGCGTGCTGCGGCTTGATGGCGGTGAAGATGATGAAGAGCACCGGCAGGAAGTAGATGAGGCTGACGATCGCGACGACGAGCGTGCGGCCCCAGCCTGCCTCCGAAACCCCGCTGCTCCTGCGAAAGCCGATCCGTTCCCAAATGGAGACACCGTCTGCCATGGCTCAGCTCTCCTGGTTTCTGCGGTTGGCGAGGTAGAGATAGAGGTTGGTCAGGACGATCACCATGAACAGCATGATGTAGGAGATGGCGGCCCCTTCGCTTGTCTTGTTCTGCTCGTTGGCGATGCGGATCAGGTGATAGGAGATCGTCATCGTATCGTTGCCGCCCCTGGTCAGCAGGATCACCAGGTCGGCCAGCTTGAAGGCCTCGATGGTGCGGAACAGCAGCGCCAGCATCAGGAGCCCCCGGATATAGGGGAAGGTGATGCTCCAGAAACTCCGCCAGCCGGACACGCGGTCGATCGCGGCGGCCTCATAGAGATATTTCGGCACCGAGACGAGCCCAGCCAGCACCAGCAGCATGACGAAGGGCGACCACATCCACGCATCGGCGAAGACGATGCCGGCAACGGCGCCGGCCTTGCTGTCCATAAGGATGAATTGGCTGCCGGTAATACTATTGAGCACATAGCTCAGGATGCCGAAGGTCGGGTCATAGTAGTAGGTGAAGAACACACCCGAGGCCACGACTGAGAGCATCATCGGCGTCAGGACCAGAATCAGCAGGTACTTCCGCAGCGGAAACTGCTTCGAGAAGAGTATCGCCAAGAGAAATCCAACGATCATCTGCGCCGAAACCGTGAGCACGACGAACATGGCCGTATTGACGAGGGCGTTCCAATTCGCTGGCGCGGCGATATCGTCGGTCAGAACCTTGATGTAATTGTTGAGCCCGACGAAACGGATCGACTGCTGGTTCGACTGGTAGGCGAAAAAGGAAAGCCCCAGGGACCATAGCAGCGGAAAGATGTTCATCACGAAGAGCACGGCGATCGCCGGGGCGACGAGGAGACCGCCGTAATAGTGGCGGCGGTAGGCATTCACCACAAGCGCGGCGGCGACCATCGCTGCCGTGGCGCCGACGATCCAGAAAGTGATGGATGCCGGCAGGGCAGCCGCCGCCAGCGCGGAAACAACGACGGCCGCGAGAATCGCCAGCCGCCAATTGTCGGCGGAAACTGTGAGCAGGGTCGGCGTGGTCCGAGCCGTTCCTGTGCCTGACAGGGCTGGTAAAATTGACATCAGCAAAGGACGCTCCACCTGGCATGCGATCGAGTGAATCCACCACGGCCTCGTGCCGCAGCTGCGGTATCGGGCCGTGACACCAAAATCAGCCGGGAGAAATCCGGAGCTGCGAAGCTCTCCCCCGGCCATGCGTCGGGCCGCTGCCGCTCCCTCCCGGGAGAAATCGGCAGCGGCCATCGTCACATTATTGGATCAGTCCCGCTTCCTTGAGCAGCTTCTGCTGGAACTTGGCGATATTATCCAAGGTCGTCTTTGCGTCCTGCTTGCCGGTGATTGCGAGGTCGAACTGGTCCTGCTGCTGGGTCAGGAGCTCGAAGAACTGTGGCACGTGCCATACGTCCTTCTGCCAATCCAGCGACGCGGCCCAGGCCCGGTTCCACGGGCGGTAGCCTACATATTTGGGGTCCGAGTACACAGACTTGACGGCGGACTGGCCGCCACCAGCCGCGAACTGGTGCTGGATGGCAGGCGACAGCCACCACTTCACGAACTCCACGGCCTCTTTGATCTGGGCGTCGGTCGTCCAGGTGGTCAGCACGAAAGGCTGGCCGCCAATGTTGGACCAGCGGATGAGCTTGCCGTCCGCGCCGGTGGTGCCCGGCATCATGCCGAATACCAGCTTGTCCGAGACTTTCGAGGTCTTCGCATCGAGCGAGGCTTCGCCAAGTCCGATCCAGTTCACGTTCATGGCAACCTTGCCCTCACGGAACAGTTCGTCCGACTTGAAGATGTCCATGGTGCCGGTCTTGGCGACCGGCGGCATGTACTCGATCAGGCTCAGATATTTCGCCAGCGCCTTCACGGCTTCCGGCGAGTTCACGACGCCTTCGGCCTGGCCGGTGGGGACCTTGGTCTCGTCCCAGATATTGCCACCCATCTGCCAGATCAAGCCGTTGATCTGCATGGACGAGAAGTCGTAACTCTTGCCCGCCTGGAAAGCGATGCCGTAGAAATCGTCTTCGGCAGGCTTGCCGGCCAGCATCTCGCCCTTCTTTCGCCGGAAGAATTCGCCGACGTTCTTGAAGTCGTCCCACGTCATGGCGTCAAGTTCTTCGCCCGTACATGGAAGCTTCTTGTTGTACTTCGCCGTGAAGTTCTTCTGCTCTGTCGCGTCGCAGATGATGTCTTTGCGTGCGAAGTTCACCAGGACGTCGGGGAACTGCGGGAAGCCGTAGTAATTCTCCGACTTGTACGGATAGGTGGCGTAAGCGTTCAGCGGGTTCGGATGAATGTCCTTGAACGTCTTCATGAACTCCGGATCGGCGTCGAGCAGATCGTTGATCTTCCGAAAATAGCCGCCCTCGACGAAGGCGCCCAGCCACTGCGAGTCCGACACGATGAAGTTGTACTTCTTCTCGCCAGAGGTCAGCGATGCATTGACGCGGGTATAAAAGTCCGGCCACGGAATGAAGTCTACGTCGAGCTTCACGGTGTTGCCGGATTTCGGCTTGTACTGCTCGTCGAAGAACTTTTTCATAATGCGCGTTGGCGGCCAATCGGGCACGGCCATCCTCAGCGTCACTTCGGCGGCGCGGGCGAACGTCGCGCTCGCCCACCATAAGCGCGACAGCGACACCCGCCGCCGCCATTGCACTCTTAATCATTCTCCTTGCGGTCATCTTCAGGTCTCCTCCCATTGCATTTGTCGTTTTTTCTTCTGGTTCCCGCGTCAGGCAATCGCCTGTCCGCTGGAGGCTCGGAAAAGGTGGAATTTTGTCGGATCCAGCATGACCGAGGCTGGCTGGCCGGGTTGCAGGCCCGACGCGACCGACTCCGGCAGCACCATGCGGAGAGTCTCACCGCCGGCGTCCAAAGAGACCACGGTGACGTCGCCCAGCGGTTCGAGCATCGCAATGCTGGCCGCGAAGCCTTTCTCACCGCCAGCCGCGAAGCGAATGTCGCTCGGTCGGATGCCGACCACGGCCGCTTCACCAGCTTCCGCTGTGCTGAGCTTCCGAGCCAGAGGCAAGGACCCGACCGCGGATTCGAAGGCGGTGCCGTCCTGGGTTAGCTTGCCTGTGATCATATTCATGTGGGGCGAGCCGATTTTGCCGGCCACATAGAGATCGCACGGCATTTCGTAAAGTTCGTCGGGTGTCCCGATCTGCACCACGGCGCCATCGCGCAGCACGGCGATCTCCTCGCCCATGGAAAGGGCCTCGAGCTCGTCGGGCGTCGCGTAGACGATGGTGAGGCCGAACTGGCGATGGAGGCGCTTCAATTCCGCCCGCATTTCATGGCGGAGCTTGGCGTCAAGGTTGGTCAAGGGCTCATCCAGCAGCAAGATTCTCGGGCGCCGGATCAGGGAGCGGCCCAGCGCGACGCGCTGCTGCTCGCCGCCGGAGAGCGTGTTGGGCTTACGGTCGATCTTCTTGTCAAGCCGAAGCATCGCTGCCGTTTCCTTGACCCGGCGATCGATCTCCTGGCGGCCAAGCTTGGCTTCGACCAAGGGATAGGCAAAGTTCTCATAAACGCTGAGATGCGGATAGAGCGCGAAGGACTGGAACACCATCGACACGCCCCGGCCCGCAATGGGCTCGTGGGTATAGTCCTTACCGAATATCTCGACACGGCCCCGGTCCGGAGTGACGAGACCCGCGATGGCACGGAGCGTCGTCGTCTTTCCGACCGAACTCGGTCCGAACAACACGAAGAAGCGGCCTTCCGCAACACTGAAAGACAGGTTCGCGAGAGCCTGCGCCCCTCCGAACGACTTGGTGACATTTGTCAAGCTCAGCGCGCAGTTCTCGACCTGCCCCATTTTACTCCCCCGTCACTGGCACGACACGCCACCCGCCATACACAGACGCTCCATGATGGGCCGCCCCGGCTTGTCCGGCTGGCGCCGACAACACCGATTGGTCCAACGGTATATCATACAAAAGCCGGCAGGAGACGGTGGTGCGAGCGTTCAATGTGATCGCGCATGGCGCGTTCCGCCCCGAGTTCGTTGCGGGACGAAAGCGCCGCCAGAATGGACTCGTGCTCAGTAAGCGCCTCCTCGGTGACCCGGGCATGAAACATCAGGCGGAAGATGTGGAAATGGGTATGCAGATGGGTCAGCGTATTGCGGATCAGCTCGTTACCCGCGATCTCCATGATCTTGTCGTGGAAGTCGGCGTCGAGCCGCGCAAATCTGGAGTAACTCGATCTTTCCCTGCTGCTGTCGAGCCTCCGCATCTGCTCGGCGGTGTCTTTCAATTTGCGCATTTGTTCCTCCCTGACGCGTTGCGCGGCACGGCGCACCCCGTCTGGCTCCAGCAGCAGTCGAAGTTCATAGATCTCGTCGAAGCGCCGGCGCGTGATTTGCGGCGCTGCGCTATATCCGACTAGATGGGTTTTGACCACCAAGCCTTCGCCTTCCAATCGCCCCAGCGCCTCGCGAATGGGGGTATGAGAGACTTCGAGTTCCCGGACCAGGCCATCGACCGTGATGCGCGCACCGGGCGAGATGTCCAAAGACATGAGCTTATTGAAAATCGCCCCATAGACGTCATCGGCCAATCCCCTATGCCGTTGAATTGCCATAACGCTTTCCAACTAACCTTGGCCGACTACAGCGTGCATTGCTACACCAGAATTGTCATGTCTTGACCGCGGACCATGCCAAAAAATAAGATCTCCCATAAAGTAGCTAATCGTATACGATATTATATAAGATCACAACTCCCAAACAAATAAGCCAAAGCGGTCAACCAGAGGATGTCAATATGCCAATCGATGTGGACCAGCTTTCCGTATTGCGGCGCCGAGAGAATCCTATTCGGCGAGGGCCAGGTGGCCGCAATCGGTCAGGTCGCCGCACGGTTCGGATCGAGGGCCCTGATTGTACCGATGCGCGCTTCGCGGCCACGACGCTTTTTCCACCCTTCACGAGCGTCTACATGCCTTTCATGCTCAGAACATATCAACATCGTATTCAAGCTAGATTCGGATCACTGGCGGGAGAAAGACGCGGTGCGGTGATACCCAATCGGGGGAGGCGGTGGTTGGTTGAGGGCACTTTTCCCACCTCCAGGTGCATCAGCTAAAGCACCTACGAGGGGGTGCCGAACCTTGCAGTCCAATCGAGGGCGAATGCGGGTCAGCGGCTTAACCCGATCCGATTGGATGTGGGCCTGGAGCCGGCAGCACGGGCAGATCAACTTGCAATATCGGGGTATACCTTGGCGATACGATCGGAGGATCTGCTTATGTGCGTCACATCAGGGTTGATTTCGGATCGATGTTAGCCATCCTTAAATCATGCGCGCTCGGCGTACTAAACGGAATTGGCATTAGCGGTCTGGCGCGCAAAGTCGGATGTAGTGTCAGTGAAGCGCGTTTTCTGCTTCTTGAGCATCGAGCCGAGTATCTTTCTTTTTGGCGATGGTCGGATGACGTTGAAAACGAAGCTTTTTTCCAAGGACAACTGCGATCAACCTTCGGTTGGCAAATAGCAGTCAAACCCAACAGCACCCGCGTTTTTTCCGTAATTTTCCAATGCAGGCAAACGGCGCGGAAATGCTTCGCTTGGCATGCTGTTTGGCAACCGAGAGTGGCGTCGTAGTCTGCGCGCCGAACCATCACGCACTGCTGATCGAAGCGCCGCTCGAAGAGTTAGCGGACGCAATCAAGAGCACCGAGGTGGCGATGGCTGAAGCAAGCGAGATCGTTCTCAATGGCTTTCGGCTCCGGACGAGCGCGACCTCGATCAGATATCCGGATCATTATCCGCACCCGCGAAGCGATGCTCTCTGGTCGGAGATCGACCGCACTTTGGCCGAGCTTGAAGGAAGCAGCGAGCCTGCTCATGAGCGCGACGCAGCCTGCACGGATACACCCCCGTCCAATATCCTTATATGTCTATAATAGAAAGGATCGGTCTGATGGCCGCGATTGATCCCAACCGTCTTCGAATTGACCGCAAGACGACGTCCAGAGTGATGTCTTCTGCACAATCAATGCCACCTCGGCCAAAAGCGGGCGGCATGTTCCTCAGAGGACCGATCCCCCTCGATTGACTTAGTCGCGCGGCGGCACTGCCTGGAAGATCGCTACATGTTGCGATTGCCATCTGGTTTATGGCGGGTCTGAAGAACCCGAAGCGTGCCGGTCAGCAATATCACGGGTCTGCAGTTCGGGCTCGACCGCAACGCCAAATATCGTGCCCTGGCATGGCTTGAGAACGCCAATCTGGTCTCGGTGCTGCGTCAGGCAGGACGTGTGCCGATCGTGACGATCCTTGACCGCCGAGCGAGACATGAGCAGTGAGCGGCCTGCTGCGCCGAAAGTGCAGCCGCGGATCATCCGCTTTCGCGATGCGCCATTGTATCTCGGCATGGACCGCAACCGCTTCAATGCTGAAGTCCGCCCATTCGTGACCGAGGTGCCCATCGGCAAACAGGGCATCGGCTTCGATCGACTTGAATTGGATGCGTGGCTGGACGACTATATCGCCCGCAACGGGCGTCCCGCACAGAAAGGAATTCCAGCGATGGGACGCAAACAGATACCCGGCCTCTTCAGGCGAGGCGGGGTGTGGCACATCGATAAGCGGATCCAAGGGCGGCGAATTTGCCAAGCCACTGGATCAGCTAGCCTCGCGGAAGCGGAGCAATATCTCGCAAGACTGATGGAAGAAGCACGGCAGGCGCAGATTTATGGTGTCAGACCCTCAAGGACCTTCGAGCAAGCGGCGGCGAAATTCGTGATCGGGAATCAGCACAAGCGAAGCATCGATGACGATGTCAGCCGTTTGAAGGGGCTGATGCCTTGGATGGGCCAAATGCCGCTAGACAAAGATTCACATGGGCAATATGCAGCCATGGATCGAGCATCGTCAGAAAGAATGGCGCTTCAGCCGGCACAATTAATCACGGGCTTGAAGGTCGTGCGCCGGATCGTAAATCTGGCTTCGACGGAGTGGGTGGATGAGTATGGTCTCACTTGGTTGATCAATCCACCAAAAGGTAGGCTCTTGCCGGATACTGTAAAACGGCAACCTTATCCGCTTAGCTGGGATGAGCAATTGCAGCTCTTTCGTCAATTGCCTGAACACCTGGAGGCGATGGCGCTATTCGCTGTCAATACCGGCTGTCGGGATAGCGAGATCTGCAATTTGCGATGGAGCTGGGAAGTGAAAGTGCCGGAACTGGAAGCGACGGCATTTATCATCCCTGGTCGGTTATGTAAAGAATGGTCGGGACCGGTTGGTGGTGCTCAATCGGATCGCCGTCTCAGTTGTCAATGCGTGGCGTCGGAACGCATCCAACCAACGTGTTTTCTTTTCGGGGAAAACCCGTAACGCGCATGCTCAATTCCGCTTGGTTGAAAGCGCGAAACAGAGTCGGCCTTGCCCAAGTCCGCGTCCACGACCTCAAACATACATTTGGCCGGCGTCTGCGCGCGGCCGGTGTGAGTTTTGAGGATCGACAGGATCTTCTGGGGCATGCGTCCGGGCGAATGACGACGCACTACTCTGCCGCCGAGCTTTCGCGACTTATCGAAGCAGCAAATCAGGTATGCGAGACTGACGGGAGAAGGCCCGAACTGGTTGTTTTGCGAGGGGCTTATCCACACCCCCTCCCGCAAAATTCCCGCAAGCGAAAATCTTAAACTAAGAGAAATCAGCTAAGTCATTGATTTTAATGGTGCCCAGGGGCGGAATCGAACCACCGACACGCGGATTTTCAGTCCGCTGCTCTACCGACTGAGCTACCTGGGCGTAAGGCGCGGCGAGAGGTGCCGACCGAGGTTGGTTTATAGGTAATCGCGGCGACCCTGTCCAGATAAGATGCTAGGGCATGAACCGCAAGCGCGAGTTCATCGAGGCGGCATGAAGCAGTTCTGATTTAACGAAACGGATCAATGCCCTAGAGCGGGATGAGGAAAAGTGGGAACCGGTTTCCGCTCGTCATCCCGCTCGAAATGTAAGAGATAGATCACGATGATTTTGGATTGGAGCAATCCAAAATCATCGTGATCTAGGCGCGGCCACCCTCTTCTCCGGAGGCATCGTCGATCCGATCGCCCCTGCCCTCGCCGTCCTCGTCGGCGTCCGCCTCGCCCGGAATGACATAGGTGCCTTTCAGCCAGCGGCCGAGATCGACATCGGCGCAGCGCCTGGAACAGAACGGGCGGTATTCCTGCGTCCGCGGCTTGCCGCAGACCGGGCAACTCGGACCCGCCGCGGCGCCGATGCTGCCTTTCGCATTCTTCGCATTGTCGCTGCTGCGTCCGGTCATATGGCGTCCACTTCGGCGCGGTTCAGCCAGTTGAAATAAACCGGGAAACCTTCGCCTGACAAAAGGCTCACAACCTCGATCAGAGGCAAACCCACGACATTGGAATAGGATCCGACGATTTTCTCGATGAACGCCCCCGCGATGCCCTGGATCGCATAGCCGCCGGCCTTGCCCCGCCATTCGCCGCAGGCGAGATAGCTGTCGACCTCTTCGCGGTTCAGCCGCTTCAGCCGCACCCGCGTCTCGACGGTACGCATCCGGACATTGCCTTCGGGCGTCGCGACGCAAACGGCGGTGTAGACCTTGTGCGTGCGGCCCGAGAGAGTGGCCAGCGCCTTGGCCGCTTCGTCGAGATATTCCGGTTTGCCGATCGACAACCGGCCGATCGCCACGACCGTATCGGCGGCGAGCACGAAGGCATCGCGCAATTCGGGTTCCCGCTGCAGCCGCTCACGTGACGCGAGCGCCTTGGCCTTGGCGAGGCGCTGCGCGAGGCTGCGCGGCCTTTCGCCTTTTTTCGGTGTTTCGTCGATGGAGGCGGGCCGCAGCGCCTGCGGCTCGATACCGACTTGCTCAAGCAGAGCCAGCCGCCTTGGCGAGGCGCTGGCGAGCACCAGCTTATAGCTCGCGACGACCCGTTTCTTGCCCTGCCCTGCTCTGCGGTCGGCGGTCGCTTCATTATTCAGAGCCGAGATGGCTGCGGCCTTCGGTAAGATCATAGGGTGTCGTTTCCACAAGAACTTTGCCCTGCCCGAGCGTGCAGGCGGTTGTTTCGCGTTCGCCTCGATGGTCGGCGCGGCAATTTTGTCGCCCTGTTCACGCCGCGATGCAAGTGTCCGGCCCCGATGCCGGCCAAAATGCTTCGCCCGAGAGTGGCCGGAGCACGCAATGAAATCAAGCATCCGTTCGACCGACCCACTTCGCCGCCGAAGCGCATAACGCATTTAGGCGCCTGGCGCGGTCCATAATCGGTATATCTTCTACATGGTGTCGCTTTAGTATAGTCTAGATCCTTAGCCCCAATCGATACCTTGAAGAACTTGCGAGAGTTACGGCAAATGTTGCGCATGAATTGGAAGATGTCGCAGCTAATTCTCATAGACATACAAGATAAGGTAATGGCACCAATTGGGGACGCTGCCCGTCTGACGGAAATTTTAGCAAGACTGGTCAAGTTCGCGCGGCGGCTTGCAATCCCCGTGACGGTCACCGAGCATTATCCGGAAGGGCTCGGGCCGACCGTCGAAGGTCTGCGGCGCGAGTTCGATCCGGATACGCCGATCCTGCAAAAACATCATTTTTCCTGCCTCGCCGATCCGGCCTTGCACCATCATCTGGAGGATCTGCGCGATCTGGGACGAGGGCAAGCCGTCGTCGCGGGAATCGAGGCGCATGTGTGCGTCGCTCAGACCGCGCTCGATCTGATCGTTGAGGGCTACCAGGTGTTCATCGTGGCCGATGCCGTCGCTTCGCGCGCAGCCGGAAGCCGCGACATCGCCCTGCAAAGGCTTCGGCAGGCGGGCGCATCCATCGTCGACAGCGAAATGGTGCTGTTCGAATGGCTGGAAATGTCCGGAACGCCGGAATTCAAGGATCTGCACCCACTGATCAAATGATGAGGCCAGCACCTTGGGAGAAGCGACTTTCCCGATGTGCCGAACAAAAGCGGTGCGGCGAACCCTGCCAGAAGCTGAACGCATCATTCATTGGCGGTTCATTGGCCCAGATGCACTCTCCATCTTGTCTGATCCCTGTGTCATCCAACGAACCTTTCCTCGGCAACATTAGGGGCATGAAATTCAGGGATTTCATGCCCCGGCTTTTTTGCTCTCCCCTTGCCTCCCCTGTCCTCAATGTCTACGGTGGGCCGCATGAGCCCAGCCAATTATCGAGGAGAGCGCCGTGGCATTCGAATTACCCGAACTTCCCTATGCCTATGATGCGTTGCAGCCCTACATGTCGGCGGAAACGCTCCAATTCCATCACGACAAGCACCACAACGCCTATGTCGAAATGGGCAACAAGCTGCTGGCCGGATCGGGCCTTGAGGGTAAGCCCCTGGAGGAAGTCGTAAAGGCCTCCCATGGCACCAATCAGCCGCTGTTCAACAATGCCGGCCAGCACTACAACCACATCCATTTCTGGAAATGGATGAAGCCGGGCGGCGGCGGTCGCAAGCTGCCGGGCAGCCTGCAGGCGCGCATCGACAGCGACCTCGGCGGTTTCGACAAGTTCCGCGAGGCCTTCATCGAGGCAGGCAAGGGCCAGTTCGGTTCAGGCTGGGCTTGGCTTGCGATGAAGAATGGCAAGCTGGAAGTGATGAAGACGCCGAACGGCGAAAATCCGCTGGTCCACGGCGCCAAGCCGCTCCTGGGCGTGGATGTGTGGGAGCACTCCTATTACATCGACTACCGCAATGCGCGTCCGAAATATCTGGAAGCCTGGATCGACAATCTCGTGAACTGGGAGTATGTCGAACAAATGTTCGCGGCGGCTTGAGACGACGCCTGACCGCGTAAGGTTGAGGTCGCCCGCCGCATGGTTTTATCGCCTTACCTATAGGCCCAGCGGGAAAGCGCCGAAAAGGCCGCATTCCTGCTGGGCCAGTTCCCGCCCGTCCCATTGGACGGGTTACACGAGCGGTCTGATGGAAAATCATGCCTGGGGCTCGGCAAGCTCGCCCACGATGCGATCAACGCTTCCATGCCGCTGATTGCCTGCCAGGCCTCTGCCGCTTTTTGCTTCTGCAGACGCCAGATTCAGTAGATAGCCGAGAAATTGCTGGTCAGCTTCGACGGCCATCGCGGACAGGTCTGAAGACATAGTCTCGATATAGTTTAGAATATGCTCTCGATCGAGCGCGATTATTTCGGCAGCAATTCTTTTGCTCTTGTTCGCCCATACAATCCGAATTCCACGATCTAGGTTTTGCATAGCACTTCCAATATTTTAGGGGCATTTGATTTATTTTTATCTTAAGTGCCCCTAGTTTGCCCAAATCGAGCGCGGGGTATAGGACGGAAACTCACCTACGCCGCATTTCCGGCCTTCGATTGTCACCAAATCGCCACATTCTGAGAGCGATAGCCGTTGGCTACACTCAGTTAGCGATATTTGAATTTGATTGCACGCAGATGTAACCAATTAGAGATAAACTGTTAATTCTGGGGATAAGCATAAAAGGTCATGAGCAATCGTTCGCCAATGATGCTCGCGGCCGGCCGAACCCCGGGTGAAGCAGATTTGCAACGTGGCCCGCTACAGGGAAAAACGATGCCGGAAATTTCCGATCGTGCGCTCGAGCGGGATCGGTTGAAGTGGAAACATCGAAGCCGGAGGCCCGCTCTCGATTCTTTGCTGGTCGCGCGATCGGACGGAAAGCCGGATTCCACTTTTCCTGATCGTGCGCTAGTTCATAGGCTTTTCCCGCCAGATGCGCTATGAGCGAGGCATATGCAACCGGACCGCTGCCATGGCAGGACATGAACGAATGCGACACAAGTCTCCAGCCGAATGGCTGAAGACTGTGCGCGCCTTCGAGGCCATGCCCGAAGCGGTTCTGAAACGCCTCTACGCCGAATGTCATCTGCAAAGCGTCGAGCGTGGCCAGACCTTGCTGAAGGCCGGCGAAATACCGGACGCGCTCTATATCGTAACCTCCGGCCGCTTTCGTACCTCGCGCTTCGCCAGTGAACCGGCCAAGGCGGAGATGGGCCCCGGGGCCGTGCTCGCCGAGACCGCATTTCTCGCCCGCGAGCCCCAGGACACGGCGATCACGGCGGTGCGCGCAAGCATCGTCCTGAAGCTGGAATGGGAAAGCTTCAAGGCACTGGCCGAAGCCGCGCCGGATGTCTGGCAAGGCGCGATCCGCAGCCTCGTCCACACGCAGGACAGGGTTTATGCGGCGCCGCGCACCACCCATGCGGACCGGGCGCGCTCGCTGGCCATCTGCCCCGCCGGCGGCGAAACCGTGCCCGCCGATTTCGCCGCCTGCCTGGCCGAGGCCATAGAGCACCGCGCGGAATGCCAGATCCTGTCATCCGAAGGGCTGGGCCAGGACCTGCCCGGCGGCATCGCGCTGGACGATCCGCAAGTGGTGCATTGGCTCAAGGAGCAGGAGAGCCGCTTCGAGGTCATCATCCTCGTCACCGACCCCGAACCGACACCCTGGACCGAGCGCGCCCTCGCCGAAGCCGATGAAATCTGCCTGATCGGGACACATGATGGCGGGCGCCTCGGAACGCCCGTCCCCCTTGGGCCCGTGGAAGAGCTGGCGTTCGAAATGCGCGGCGCGGATGCCTGCCGCCTGGCGCTGCTGCACGATCCCAGGCGCGGCGCCACGATCGCCGGCACGCGCCGCTGGCTGGAATATCGCCCGGTACGCTCGCATCACCATTTGCGTCCAGATCAGGGTAAGGATTTCGAGCGGCTGGCGCGCTTTCTGCTCGGCCAGTCCACCGGGTTTTTCGCATCGGCTCCCGGCGTGTTCGGCGCCGCGACGCTCGGCATTTTCAAGGCGGTGCAGGCCTCCGGCTTCGAGCCGGACTGCTTTGCCGGCACCGGCGCGGGCGCCGCGATTGCCGCCTGTCTCGCCCTGGGCATGGACCCCGACGATGTGGATCAACTCATCGTGGAGATCATGGTCGAGCGGCGGGCGCTGCGGCGCAAGAGCTGGCCGCTGTTCAGCCTGTACAATCCGCGCATCCTGGACCGTCTGATCCTGAAGCATTTCCCCGACACGGATCTGGCCGACCTGCCGGTTCCATTTTATGCCGCGTCGGCAAACCTCTCGACCGGCGAGCCGCACATTCATAGCCTCGGCAATCTGCAGGTCGCGGTCCGGGCGAACTGGACGTTTCCCGGCTTGCTGCCGCCCTTCGTCGATGAGGAGGGGCAGATGCTCATCGATGGCGGCAGCATCAGTCCTCCGCCGATCCAGCCGATGCACCGCCTCAATGCCGGGCCGAATGTGGTTGCTCGCGCGGCAATGCAGCCCTTCGGCAAATCGCCGGTGCGCTATCGCGATCTGCCCGCCTGGCAAAAGCAGGTCAGCGGGCGTCTCCCGTGGCAGAAGCCGCCGGAAGGGCCGGGCCTGCCGTCCTTCGAGAGTGTGCTGACCGCCGCTAACGACCGGAGCGGCGACGAGCGAAGCTGGCTCGGGCCGCTCGACATGCTGCTTGCCGCTCCTATTCCGCACGGCACCGACGTGCTGGCCTGGCGCGAACACAGCCATTTGAAGGATCTGACCTATCAATGGGCATTGAACGAGTTGGAGAAACGCGCCGCCGCCGGTAACCTGCCGCTCGTCGCCGCTATTCCGACGAGCTGACGAGGACGCATGCCAGAGCGCCTGCCTATCACGATGCATCATATCGCCGCCCAGACCGCCATGAACCGCATGGGCGAAAAGCGGCGGGAGCAGGAATGGCTCGACGCGCGCCGCATCTCGACAGACGCGCGTTACATATTGCTGATCGACCTGAAATTCGCGATCACCTCCGACACCGACCGGACGAATACGCATCTGCGGATGTTTGCGCCTGACGCGCTTGCCGAAGTGCCGGTCAATCTCGCCGAAGCCTATTTCCTCGGCGTCGGCGATGATGACACGCCCGTCTTCGGGTTGGCGCTGTCGCCGGCAGACGCAACGCGGCTTCCCGGTGGCGGGGAGGCATTCGCGCCGCTGGTCGATTTGCGCACGCTGGCGCTCGGCGCGGATATGCCGGCAGCAGAGCTCTCGCTTGGCGCCCAGGCCCGCGCGCTCGCCTGCTGGCACGCCACGCATCGCTGCTGCGGCCGCTGCGGAGGGCGGACCGAACCGCGCGACGGCGGGTGGCGACGCGATTGCTGGGCCTGCGGCCAGCCACATTTCCCTCGCTCGGACCCCGCCGTGATCATGCTGGTGACCCGCAACGAGCAGTGCTTGCTGGGCCATGAGCCGCGCTTTGTGGAGAATATGTATTCGGTCCTGGCCGGCTTCGTGGAGCCTGGCGACGACATAGAGACCGCCGTGCGCCGGGAGATCATGGAGGAGACCGGCATTCGGATCGGCCGGGTCGACTATGTCGCGAGCCAGCCCTGGCCGTTCCCGCATTCGCTGATGATCGGCTGCTGGGCGGAAGCGCTGACCGGCGAACTGACGATCGATCCGTTCGAGATCGTCGAGGCGCGGTGGTTCGGGCGCGAGGAAGTGCGCGAGATGCTGGAACGCCGCCACCCGCTGGGCCATTTCGTGCCGCCGCCGCTGTCGATTTCCCACACGCTCATCCGCGCCTTCGCCGACGGTGCGCTCGGCTGATCCGGCCGAACGACCTCAAGCGCCTAGCGGGTGTGGGCAGGCTTAAACGAGGCGGCTCTGCTCGACGGCGGCCTCGATGAAGGAGGCGAACAGCGGATGCGGCTCGAACGGCCGCGACCGCAATTCCGGGTGGAACTGCACGCCGATGAACCAGGGATGGCCGGGAATCTCGACGATCTCCGGCAGCATCCCATCCGGGGAAATGCCCGAAAACCTCATGCCCGCTGCTTCGAGCGGCTGGCGGTAGTTCATATTCACTTCATAGCGGTGCCGGTGCCGTTCGACGATTTGCGACGATCCGTAAATCCGTTCCGCCAGGCTTCCGGGCTGGAGATGCGCGGCATAGGAACCGAGCCGCATCGTGCCGCCGAGATCGCCATTGGCCCGCCGCCGCTCGATCGCTTCGCCATTCATCCATTCCGTCATCAGGCCGACGACCGGCGCCTGCGTCTCGCCGAACTCGGTGGAACTGGCGCCATTGATGCCGGCGACATGACGCGCCACTTCGATCACCGCCATCTGCATGCCGAAGCAGATGCCCAGATAGGGCACCCCTTTGGTGCGCGCATAACGCGCCGCCTCGATCTTGCCCTCGGTGCCGCGCTCGCCGAATCCGCCCGGCACCAGGATGGCGTGGACGTTCTCGAACTGCTCGGCCGAAGCGCTCTTCTCGACCACCTCTGAATCGATCCAGGACAGGTTAACCCGCACCCGGTTGGCGATGCCGCCATGGGTGAGCGCCTGGATCAACGATTTATAGGCGTCCTTCATGCCGGTATATTTGCCGACGACGGCCACGTTCACATCGCCATCCGGCTCGGCGATGCGCTGGGAAATCTCGTGCCAGCGCGACAGGTTGGGCGGCGGTGCATCGATGCCGAAGGCGTCGAGCACCTCACGGTCGAGCCCCTCATTGTGATAGGCGACCGGAACATCGTAGATATTGGCGACATCCAGCGCCTGAATGACGGCGGACGGGCGCACATTGCAGAATAGCGCGATCTTGCGCCGCTCCTCGGCCGGCACCGGGCGATCGCAACGGCACAGCAGAATGTCGGGCTGAATGCCGATGGAGCGCAGCTCCTTGACGGAATGCTGCGTCGGCTTGGTCTTCAATTCACCCGCCGCCGGGATATAGGGCAGCAGCGTCAGGTGAATATAGATGGCGGAATTGCGCGGTAGCTCGTTGCCGAGCTGGCGGATCGCCTCGAAAAACGGCAGGCCCTCGATGTCGCCGACCGTGCCGCCGATCTCGACCAGCACGAAATCGACATCGTCATTGGCTGATGTGACGAATTCCTTGATGGCGTTCGTCACATGCGGAATCACCTGAACGGTGCCGCCGAGATAATCGCCGCGCCGTTCGCGCGTCAGAATATCCTGGTAGATCCGGCCGGTGGTCACATTGTCGGCGCGCGTGGCCGAAACGCCGGTGAACCGCTCATAATGCCCGAGATCGAGATCGGTTTCGGCCCCGTCATCGGTGACGAAGACCTCGCCGTGCTGATAGGGGCTCATGGTTCCCGGATCGACATTCAGATAGGGATCGAGCTTACGCAGCCGCACCTTGAAGCCGCGCGCCTGGAGCAACGCTCCAAGCGCCGCCGATGCCAAACCTTTGCCCAAAGAGGAAACCACGCCGCCGGTGATGAAGATATATCGCGCCATGGGCCTGCAGAATACACAAAGGAGCGGCGATTTGAAGCGCGAAATCACCCTTTTCCAACGGCTTGCGGCAATTGCTTAAGCCAGGCCTGATTATTTCACGGCAGCATGCGCTGCAAAACGCCGTCGCGGCGGATGAAATAGTGATACAGCGCCGCGCCGATATGCATGATGAGCAGCCCCGCAATGACCCAGCCGATCAGCTCATGCACCACGAACAGCGGCTTGGACAATGCTTCGTCTTTCGCCACCAGCGCCGGAAGCGTGAACAGGCCGTACACCGAAATCTGGGCGCCATAGGCCGATGTCGCGACCCATCCGATGATCGGCTGCGCGATCAGCAGGGCATAGAGGCCGAGATGCACGACATGGGAAACGATCCGCTGCCACGCGGTCAGTGTCGGTTCCGGAGCGGGCACGCCGTTAACCAGCCGGTAGGTGAGGCGGATCAGCATCAGGACCAGGACCAAGGCGCCGGTGGAGCGGTGGAGCGTATAGAGCACGTTTTTCAAATCTCCGTCCGGAAGATTGTGCATGATGATGCCGGCGGGGATGATGAACAGCACGCAAACCGCAATCGTCCAGTGCATCAGCTTGGCAAATCCGGAATATTCTTCCCCTGGGACGGCATATCCGCCCTGATTGATCGTTGTCATTGCTTCAATTCCTCCCGCGCAGATCTTATTTTTCTATCGGAGCATGATCTCTATCACAAAACCGGTTCCCACTTTTGCGGATCATGCTCTGAAGCAGCAATCGAATAGCACATCGCCCTCGCCAAGCGAATAGGCGCGCGTGACGGGCCGGAGCGCTTCGTCCACTTCGCGGATCGGCGGCAGGACGAGGCCGGACTGGCCAGATCCCAGGAGAACCGGTGCAACCAGAAGGTAAAGCCGGTCGACAGCCCCGGCGGCGAGAAAGCGGGAAACGGTGTTGGATCCGCCCTCGATCAGCACGCGGCGAAGGCCGGCGGCATGCAGAACGGCGATGATCGCGTGAGGATCGAGACCCTTCTCTCCCGATGGGAGACAAAGTGTTTGTGCCCGGGGGGAGTTGCAATTTCGCCCCGTGGATACTACATAGATTGCCGTGCCATCGTCAGACAAGCATTTGGCGGTCCGTGGCAATCGACCTTTGGGGTCGATCACAACACGCGCGGGACTTCGCCCTGAAACCCGGCGTACAGTGAGAAACGGATCATCGGCGATAACTGTACCGATGCCGACAACCACGGCGTCCACCGAGGCACGAATGCGATGAAGAAAATCCAGGGCGGCGGGCCCATTGATATATTTCGAGGCGCCCGTCGGCGTCGCAATGCGGCCGTCCAGAGATTGACCCAGCTGAGCAACGACATAGGGCCGGTCCGGGTCGCTGGCCGCGATCGGATGGAGGGCCGCCGTTGGGTCATCGTTCATAGTCGATGAGGGAGTGTGAACCGGACCGCCCAAAATGATCACGCCATCGTTATAGTAGGACAACGAATATATAACCGACGAGCCGTGTTATGCCATGCGGACGCTGAAGGGAGCAAAAGGGAAATGGGTGACGAGAGTTTGACGCGACTGCTGGGTGATCCGCGTGAGATCGCCATGGAGCGCGCCCTGGCCGAAATCCGGTCGGGAAGGCCGGTTGTTCTGAACTTCGCCGAAGCGGATTATCTGGTGATGAGTCCGGAGACGGTGGACGAAGCCGCGCTCACTGCGATCCTTCAGATTGGCGGCGGAGCACAGCTCGTGCTGTCGCAGCCACGCCTGCATTCGCTCGGCATCAAGAGCCTTGAGCCGGGCGTCATTCCGCTCGACGATCTCGACGTTGCAGCCATTATCGAGCTGATTTCGCACGCCGACGCCTATGTCAACGGCCACGCGCCCCGCCCCGCCGGCGGAGCGGCGACGACCGCTCTCGAGCTTGTCCGGCTTGCCTATCTGCTGCCGGCGGCGATCATCGTGCCGCTCGGAAAAGCAAATGCAGCCGCTGCGCAGCACCTGGTGCGCGTCGACGAATTGTCGCTGAACTATTACCAGGACCATGTCCGCGCCTCGCCCCGCATCGTCTCGCGCGCGCCCGGTGCCGCTGGACGAGATCGGCGACACGGAATTCGTCGTCTTTCGCGGCGGCGAAGGGATGCGCGATCAGGTCGCGGTGGTCATCGGCAAGCCGCAGCCGGGCGAACCGGTTTACGCGCGGCTGCATTCGGCCTGCCTCACCGGCGATCTGTTCGCCAGCCTCAAATGCGATTGCGGCGATCAGTTGCGCGGCACGGTTAAATTCATGGCGGAAAATGGCGGCGGCGTGCTGCTTTATCTCGATCAGGAAGGCCGCGGCAACGGCATCGCCAACAAGATCCGCGCCTATCGGCTGCAACATGTCGGCTACAACACATTCGACGCGGATGGAATCTTAGGGTTCGACCGCGATCAGCGTCACTTCGACTTTGCCGCCGACATGCTCAAACAGCTCGGCTTCAGCTCGGTAAAACTGCTGACCAACAATCCTCTCAAAGTGACGTCGCTCGAGGAAGCCGGTCTCGACGTCGTTTCCAGCCACCGGGCAAAGGCCCGCTCCACCTTGCAAAATGTCGGCTATCTCGCGGCCAAGCGCGATCATGCCGGACACCTCATCGAAGAAGACCTCAAATACTGACATAACCGCAACATTTCGCCGCAAGGACAGCCTGCCGGTTCGCCTTTCGGCATGACAATCCGCCATGCTTCGCGCCAACACGGTTTCAGGGTGAGGAACCGCACGAATGAATAGACGGGCTTTTCTCGTGGCCGCCGGGCTCGGCAGCCTGGCGGCAGCGCTTGGGCGTGGCGGATTGCTGGCCGCGGCCGAGAGCGGCACGGGCGGCGAGCCGTTCTCCTGGGACATGCTGAAGGAGAAGGCGAAGGCGCTCGCCTCCTCCGCGTTCCAGCCTTCGAGCCAGGCCATGCCGGAGGCGCTGGCCAACCTCAACTACGATCAATACCGGAACATCGAATTCCGGTCGGAGAAGGCGATCTGGAGCGGCACGGAGCAGCCCTACCGCCTCGAGCTGTTTCATGACGGCTATATCTACCGTGATCCGGTGAGCATCTATCTGGTCGAGAACGGCCGGGCGATGCCGCTGCGCTACGATAAGGCGATGTTCGATTTCGGGCCGGCGGAATTGCGCGTTCCCCTGCCCGACGACGCCGGTTTCTCGGGCCTGCGCATTCACGCACCGGTCAACGAGCCGAATGTCTTCGAGGAATTCCTGGTTTACCAGGGCGCCAGCTATTTTCGCGGCAAGGCCAAGGGGCAAACCTATGGGCTTTCGGCGCGCGGGCTGGCGATCGATACGGCGCAGCCGGTGGGCGAAGAATTCCCGGTGTTCACCGCATTCTGGGCGCAAACGCCGGCTCCCGGCGATCAGTTCGTCACCATCTACGCACTGCTGAACAGCCCCAGCACGACCGGCGCCTATCGTTTCACGGTCAGCAGGGGCGTGGATGTGGTGATGGAGGTGGAATGCGAGATCCATCCGCGCCGCGTCCTCACCCATGCGGGCATCGCCCCGTTCAGCAGCATGTTCTTTTTCGGCCCGGCGGATCCCACCTATCACGATGATTTCCGCCCCCGTGTGCACGATTCCGATGGGCTGCTCATCCAGACCAGCGAGGGCGAGTGGATCTGGCGGCCCCTGGTCACGGCGAAGCACATCCTCTATTCGATGTTTTCCGACGAAGCGCCCAGCGGCTTCGGCCTCATGCAGCGGCAGCGGGCTTTCGAGCATTATCAGGATACCAACGCCACTTACGAAAAGCGGCCCAGCGCCTGGATCCAACCCCTTTCCAATTGGGGGCCGGGCAGCGTCGACCTCATCGAACTGCCGACGGGTTCCGAATATGCGGATAATATCGTTGCCTTCTGGCGGCCGAGACAACCGCTGGAACCGGGCCGCGGCTACGAGTTCCGCTACCGCCTGAGCTGGTGCTGGGACGTACCGATACAGCGGCGCGTCGCGGAAGTGGTCTTGACGCGAGGCGGGGCCGGCATTCCCCCAAAAAGCCGCTATTTCCTCATCGATTTTGCCGGAGGCGACCTCCACGCCCAGGCCGATGAGGAGCATTGGGACTATGTGGTGACCGCCAGCACCGGCTTCATAAAGGCCTATACAGTCGCCGCTAATGATCATACCAATGGTAAGCGGATCGGCATCGAATTCCACCCTGAGGGGCTCAAAGAGGCCGATCTCAGCTTCCAGATCCGCAAATTCGGCCAGCCGGTGACGGAAAAATGGGTCTATCGCTGGGCGCCCTGATTGCGCTCAGTTTATGCACAGGCGCCCTGGCCTGCACCGCTGCGCTATCGTGCGCCGGGCAGAATCACGAAAGAATGGCAAAGTCGCCATAGTTTCGCGCTATTGCTGCCATGACTTTTGCAGAAGACTTGGGCAGCGAACAGTTGCAGCGCTTGGGCGTTATTGCAGTGATCTGATAATTGCATTTGCACGACCAAACCTCCGCCAAGGCGAGAAAAATGGGCAGCATGAAACGGGTATTTGTTCCGATCTCGGCACTCTTTGCTTGCACGCTGACGCTGATGCCGCTTGGTTCGTCATCCGCTTTCGCCTGTACTGCGGCGGATTTCGGATCTGTGGTCGACCAGACCGCTCAGGCGCTGCGCGACCTCAATGTCAACGGGGCAAAGCGGTTCCAGGCAAAGCTGCAATCGGTCAGGCAGAAGTATGGGCTGAGCGAAGACGAGATCCAGACCCGCGCGGCGGCTCTGCAGGACGACAAGATGAGCGAGTTCAACCGCGAAATCGACACGCTCGTCACTCAGATGGACGTGCTCAGCCAGACCCCGAACGACAAGATCAACTGTACGAAACTCGACGAGCTGAAGCGCGTTCGCGACCAGTTGCTGACCACCATGGGCCTAAAATCCGGCTACATGCTCGCCAAAGCGGATGACGAACTCGACAAGCCGGCCAGCGCTGTCGCCGCCGCGCCCACGCCGCGCACGGATGATACTCCCGCCCCTTCGGCCGCCGGATCGGCGCGAACGCCACCCAAATCGGATCGTCTCGATTACAAGCCGCCTGAAACAGCGGAGAAGGCCCCAGCTTCACCGCCGGCGAGCGCCGCACGAAAGGACGTTCCGCCTCCAGCATCGGAGAAGACCGCGGCGGACAGCCCACCTCCCGCACTCAAGCCCGCTTTGCCCGAGCGCCGGACCGAACCGACCCGGACGGCAAAAAACTGGACAACGGAAAGCCAGACCTTTGCTCCCACGCCCCCCGCACTTGCCAAACCCGACCGGCCGCGCGAGGAGACCTTCGCCCCGACGCCTCCGTCTCTCGCGAAGCCGGATCGGCCGAGCGAGCAGAGCTATGCGCCGCCCACCGCGCTGGCCCCTCCACCGGATGGACAAATTCAGCTTCCCCCGCCCGGCAGCCAGTCGCCGGACAATACCTACAGCATTGCGGAAATTCAGGACGCCGGACGCGGCATATTCGGCACCATCACGGCGCAATTTGCCGGGGCGATCAACTACGCCTTCCAGAATTTCGGCCAGCCCAACGCCTACATCACCGGCGGCGAAGGCGGCGCGGCGTTTTTGGCGGGCCTTCGCTACGGCAAGGGCCGCCTGCACGTCAAGACCGCGCCTGAAAGCGAGATTTACTGGCAAGGCCCCTCGGCCGGCTTTGACTTCGGCGCGGAAGGTTCCAACGCGCTGTTCCTGGTCTACAATCTCGATGATCCCAACAGGATTTACGGGCAATTCACCGGTATTGGCGGCTCCGCCTATGTGGCGGGCGGCGTCGGCCTGAACGTGCTTGGCAAGAGCGGCATGGTGATGGTGCCGATCCGCTCCGGCGTCGGACTGCGCCTCGGAGCCAATCTGGCCTATCTGAAATTCACCGAGCGCCAGACCTGGAACCCATTCTAAGGCGAATGCCGTTCCAGCGACGCGCCGGACGGCTCTGATGCCTAGGACGTCGGGCCTAACTTCTGCGTGAGGCTCTCGAACTCTTTGCGCAATGTCTCATTGCGGAAGACCTGATCGAATCCGGGTGCCTCCAGCTTCTGCAGCGCCTCGAATGAGGTCCGCGCATCCTCCATCAGCTGATGCAGCTGGTAGCTTGCCTCGACAGTTTCATACGTGTTGTCGGCAATCGCGAGATCGCGCAGCGTCCGCTCGCGCGCCTCGGCCAGCTGGCGGCGCTGCGTCAGCAGATAATCCCGGTAGAAGCTCGCGACCTTCTCGGCGAAATTCTGCGCCTTGACGTTGGCGTCCAGAGCCTTCTGCTGATCCGGCCGGTTCTGCCCGGTAAGCAGGCGCTTGCTCGATTCCCGCGTTTCCTTGATGTCGCCAAGGATGGTCTTCAGCTTGGTGATGTACACTTTGTCGATCTTCTCGATCAGCATATCCTGACCGTGAACGATCATCGCAAACAGCGCCGCGTGCATGGCGAAATAGCGCCGCGCCGCCTTCACATCCTCATTCGACTGGCTGAGCAGGACGCCGAGCCGGTCATCCACTGCGCGGGCGGCCTGGAATGCGGTCACGAGCTTGATCAGATCTTCGCCGAGCACGCTGTCGAGCAGCAGATCGAGCTGGGCGTCGCTAATGTCGACGCCGGATTGCTGTAAGGCGATCTTGATCTCACCCTTGATCTTGCCGATCGCCTCTTCGTTTCCTTTGATCCGGGCTTCGAGATCCGTGATCTTGCTGTCGATCGAGGCCTGCGTGTCCGTGAGAATGCTCGGCAGCAGCCCGCCCTCGGGCGCCGCCAGCCGCTTCTGGCGCAGCTGGCTGATCTGATCCTTCATGCCGCTGATGGCTTTGCGGTGCTCCTGCAGTTTGCTCTGCATCTGAACCACGGGCGCGTCGGTCACGATTTCAAGGACGGAATCCAGCAATTGGCGGATCTGCGCTTCCCGATCCTCGCGGGTTTCTTTCCATAGCGGCGGAATGACATAGGTCTCGCGGCTGGGCAGGTCTTTCAGATTGCCGCGTTCCTTGGCCGTGCGGGTAAGCAGGCCGTCTATGGCGTTGAGCAGCTCGCTCGCCTTTTTGTGCGCGACATCGGGATTGACGAGCTGACCCACCGGCGATTTGTCCGGCGCGGCCGCTGGGGCGCCCTGTTGCGCCGCCTCCGGCTTTGCCGTTCCTTGCGCGGCAAGCTGGTCCACGGACGCCAGCGACAGGCCGAGCGCGAGCGCCACCGCGACGGCATGCGGCATAGGGCTCAAGGGCATGAGCAGCTCCTCTGCGGGCGCGCCCGCTATGGTCCTCGGCGGTGATTTTTTGTTTTGGCTTGCATCAAAAACGGGCAAGCTGTTTCCAGCAATATGGACCTGTTAAGGGCAATAGAAAAGATGCGAGCAGCCAGCGGCAAGAATTTTAGGAGCGAGTTGAACTTCGACCTAGGTGAAACTGCTGATTTGTTGCGCGATACGGCGGCCGCCTTTTGCGAGGCCGAAATTGCGCCGCGCGCCGATGAGATCGACAAGACGAACCTGTTCCCGCGCGATTTGTGGCCCAAACTCGGTGCGCTCGGCCTGCACGGCATAACGGTGGAAGAAGAATTCGGCGGCTCCGGGCTCGGCTATCTCGAGCATTGCGTCGCGATGGAGGAGGTGAGCCGCGCCTCGGCATCGGTGGGGCTCTCCTACGGCGCGCATTCCAATCTCTGCGTCAACCAGATCCGCCGCGCCGGCTCCCCCGAACAGAAGCGCCGCTATCTGCCCGGGCTGATCTCGGGAGAGCATGTCGGCGCGCTCGCCATGTCGGAGGCGGGGGCGGGCTCGGACGTCGTGTCGATGAAGCTGCGCGCCGAAAAGAAGGGCGACCGCTATGTGCTGAACGGCACGAAGATGTGGATCACCAACGGGCCGCATGCCGATGTGCTGGTCGTCTACGCCAAAACCGACCCGGAAGCCGGCCCGCGCGGTATCACGGCCTTTCTCATCGAGAAGAATTTCAAGGGTTTCAGCGCGGCGCCCAAGCTCGATAAGCTGGGGATGCGCGGCTCCGACACCTCCGAACTGGTCTTCGTCGACTGCGAGATCCCCGAGGAAAACGTGCTCGGCGAGGTCAATGGCGGCGTGCGCGTCCTGATGTCGGGGCTGGATTATGAGCGCGTGGTGCTGGCCGCCGGTCCGCTCGGCATCATGCGCTCGGTGATGGACATGGTGCTGCCCTATACGCAGGAGCGCAAACAGTTCGGCCAGCCGATCGGCTCATTTCAGCTGATGCAGGGCAAGCTCGCCGATCTCTACACCACGATGAATGCCTGCCGCGCCTATGTCTATGCCGTGGCAAAGGCCAGCGACCGCGGCGAGACGACCCGCAAGGACGCGGCCGGGGCCATTCTCTATGCGGGTGAGAAAGCCACCTGGATGGCGCTTGAGGCCATACAGATCCTCGGCGGCAACGGCTATATCAACGACTACCCCACCGGCCGGCTGCTGCGCGACGCAAAACTTTACGAAATCGGCGCCGGTACCAGCGAGATCCGGCGGATGCTGATCGGACGTGAGCTTTTCGAGGAAAACCGCTAACATGCAATGTTAACCCGTGCTTACAATTCAATTCACTTTTGACGCATGTTGCGGCATGATTGCGCCTGAGAGCATGGGGTTGGTCTCGGCGGAAACAAACCGCGCTCGGTCCTCGGGCCGAAGTGCGGTTTCTTGCAGACAAAAATTACAAACGGGAAAACATCGCAAGAGACTCCATCGCAAGCGGTAAAAGTCTAATTGCGCCGCAAGAAAAAGTCCTGCTTGACCGGGGCACAATGCGTTAGGGAGTGTGTTATGAACGTGTGGCGTGGGATCGCAAGCATTGCGTCTGTCACACCTCTATTGGCGATCGGCGTTCATCTCGGATATTCAGCTCCAGTAGCGGCGGAAGAAACGTGGCGTGTTACCGGCATCGCGCCCGTCCGCTCGCATTCACATGCGCGAGCGCGCGCATAACCGCTCCGAAGTCGTAACCTATATTCCGGGCGACGCGCGCGGGCTTTCCGGGGACTCATGCGGAAATGGCTGGTGCTTCGTCGAATATAAGGGCTTCAAGGGCTGGGTGTTCGCGCGCTATCTGGCGCCCGACGATGCGCCGCGCCCTGACGGCACGGCTGCCGGGCTGACGCCTGATCATGTTCGCTCGCTGGCCGCGAAGAAGGTGTTGCAGCTGGCCAAGCGCGACGGTGCTTCGATTGCGATCTATGCATTCCCCGATGAGCGGCTCCCGGTGGCCGGCCGCCTGTCCGCCGAGGTTGAATCCGTACAGGGGCTGGGAAACTGCACCAAGGACTGGTGCTATGTGCGTTCGGGTGAGCTGGTTGGCTGGCTGAAAGCGGACACGTTCGTATTGGAAGGCAACGCCAAGGATCAAGGCACCACCGCCGCTCTGGCAGTCACCATGAGCGCGGAAGAGAGCACAGCACTCGACAAGACTTTGCCGACGGCAACGCAGGCGTCGGTGCAGACGGCGGCCGCCCTCAACGGGCTCGGCGATCTGGGAACCAAGAGCTATACGCTTGCCGGCCTGGGCGGCCAGAGTTCACTCGCCATGCGGGAGCAGCCGGACGGCGTGTCACGCATCCTGGCCTGGATCCCCAATGGGGCCAAGGACGTCGAGGGCCTGCGCAAATGCGTGGAGAAATGGTGCCTCGTCCGCCATGCCAATGTGACCGGCTGGGTCGAGCGGCGCCATCTTGCCGACGTCTCGGTGGAATCCACGCAGATGTTCCAGGCAAGGGGCGTGGAACTATGGGGCGCGCTCGACGTGCGCGATTATCCCAATCCCAATGGCAATGTCGTCGGCAAGATCCCGTCTTACGCAACCGGCATCGTGCCGATCGGCGGCTGCGACGACGATTGGTGCCATGTGCGCTATCTCGGCATTGCCGGCTGGGTGAGCGGGCAGAATTTGGAACCGCAGGCCCGCTGACGCCCAACACGCGGGGCGCGTCGCCGATCATCTCAGGACGCGAGATACGCCGCCAATGCGACCGTGGCGGGGACCGTCTGAACGAACAGAATTTTCCGCGCGACGGTGATCCCGCCCCAAATTCCCGCGACGATCACACAGCCAAGGCCGTACACCGTGAAGGCTTGCGCGATCTCCTCTTCGGCATAGAACAGCCCGATCGCCAGCGCCACCACCAGGAACAGGTTGTAGCAGCCCTGGTTCGACATGACGGGTGCCATCTCCTCCACCCGGTCCGGCGGGATGGCGAATGCCTTGACGCCCCACGAGCGGAACAAGACCGTCTCCAGCAGCACGATGTAGATGTGGATCACCATGACAAGCGCGGTGAGACCGTATGCGACATATTCCATGAAAGCTTCCCCCCGGATGGCCGTCTTGATACGCCACCTTCGAGCGGCGGCGCGACACCGGAATCATGACACCCCGGCACCCTACCCTCAAAGCGGAATATTATCGTGCTTTTTCCATGGGTTCTCGACGGTCTTGTTGCGCAGCATGTTGAGCGCGCGGGCGATCCGCCCCCTGGTGTTGCGCGGGCGAATCACTTCGTCGATATAGCCGCGCTCGGCGGCGACGAACGGGTTGGCGAAGCGGTCCTGATATTCCTTGACGCGCAAGGCGAGTTTTTCCGGGTCGCCCAGCTCGTTGCGGTAGAGGATTTCCGCCGCGCCTTTCGGTCCCATCACGGCGATCTCGGCGCTCGGCCAGGCGTAGTTCACATCGCCGCGAATATGCTTTGAGGACATCACGTCATAGGCGCCGCCATAGGCCTTGCGCGTGATGACGGTGACTTTCGGCACGGTCGCCTCGGCGAAGGCGAAGAGCAGCTTGGCGCCATGCTTGATCAGCCCGCCATATTCCTGGGCGGTGCCGGGCAGGAAGCCGGGAACGTCGACGAAGGTGATGATCGGGATGTTGAAGCAGTCGCAGAAGCGCACGAAGCGGGCGGCCTTGCGGCTGGCGTCGCTGTCGAGCACGCCGGCCAGCACCATCGGCTGGTTGGCGACGAAGCCGACCGTGTGCCCTTCGATCCGCCCGAAGCCGGTGACGATATTGCGCGCATAGGCCGCCTGGATCTCGAAGAAATCGCCCTCGTCGGCGACCTTCAGGATCAGCTCGCGCATGTCATAGGGCTTGTTCGGATTGTCCGGCAGCAGCGTGTCGAGCGAGGGCTCGGAACGGTCATGCGGGTCGCGCGTCGGCATGACGGGAACGCCGGACAGATTGTTCGACGGCAGAAAATCCATCAGCCGGCGCATCTGCAGCAGGCATTCGACGTCGTTCTCATAGGCGTGGTCGGCGATGGAGGATTTCGTCGTGTGGATGCTGGCGCCGCCCAGCTCTTCCGCCGTCACCTCCTCATTGGTCACCGTCTTGACCACGTCGGGGCCGGTGACGAACATGTAGCTGGTGTCCTTCACCATGAAGATGAAGTCGGTCATGGCGGGGGAATAGACGTCGCCGCCGGCGCACGGCCCCATGATGACCGAGATCTGCGGGACGACGCCGGAGGACAGCACATTGCGCAGGAACACCTCGCCATAGCCGCCGAGCGCCGCGACGCCCTCCTGGATGCGCGCGCCGCCTGCGTCGAACAGGCCGATCACCGGCGCGCGGCTGCGCAGCGCCATGTCCTGGATCTTGGTGATCTTTTCGGCGTGCGCCTCGGACAGCGAGCCGCCGAATACGGTGAAATCCTTGGCGAACAGATAGACGGTGCGGCCATTGATGGTGCCCCAGCCGGTCACGACGCCGTCGCCGGGGATTTTCGTCGCCGCCATGCCGAAGTCGGTGCAGCGATGCTCGACATACATGCCGTATTCTTCGAAGGATTTGTCGTCGAGCAGCAATTCGATGCGCTCGCGGGCGGTCAGCTTGCCGCGCTTGTGCTGCGCCTCGATGCGCTTTTCGCCGCCGCCCAGGCTCGCCGTCGAGCGCCGCCGCGCCAATTCGTCCAGAACCTGCTTCATCCGCCTCCGCCCCCGTTCCTGTCACGGTGTTGCCTTGCATATCATGCGGTTCGGCGAGGAAACATCCGCTTAATCGGCTTATCTAGCCTGCAAAGGAAACGAAGCGGTGCGCCATTGCTTGCGTCATCGCCGTCAGAGATCTTTCGTTGTTCGCTCAAGTGCAAAACGAAGACCCAAGTAAGCGGCTTTTGCGTCCGCGTATTGCGCTTGGCCAATCGAGACGTGCGGCTTGTTAATTGCGTGGCGACCCGGATGCACCAAGTTCCGGATTTCAGCAAGGTACGATATGAGGTTTACGATGTGAACCAAGACATTTTCCGTCTCTAAGTTCGCGATCCATCCCGCTCGGTTTGCTACTTCTATCAGTTGACTTAGGTTCCAAAATAGCGGACCACCTTTGTGAAACTGCGCCGACTTTGGAATTTTAGATTTAGCGGCGGTCAGCTCCCCGGGTTGCTGCAGGCATTTCAAGGAAGAACGATCGCCTTCGAAGCGGAACCAAGCATCACGCATGCCGCATAGTACGCCTTTGCTTTCGCGCACTTAACTGCCTCACCCTATACAGTTCAATAAGTTTCGCAGTAGCATGTTCGACGTCCGACGACTTAAATACGCACGCACGACCGGCCTCCCTCGCTCCGTCGAATTCTTCCCTATTGACCCTCCACAGGCGTAGCATGCGTATTAAGATCGACCTTTCGGAGTAACTTGCCAAATTCGTTGTCAAGCACTCTGCTGTACCGGGCGTTAAGCTTGGCATATTGTGCTCGGCCCCCACCCTCTTGGCCAGTATTCTCCTGGTTCAAGTACCGTGCTTCGCCTTAAGCTCACGCAGCTTGTCCGAAATTAAGACTGAGCTTATCCTCGTATTGACCACAGGAGATAAGGTGATCATGAAGGCTCTCGACCGGAATTACACTCTGAAAAAAATACTCGTCCCAGGTCAAACGTCCCCTTCGTAAAGTGCGTGAGGCAGTTTTAGGGCCTCATTAACCGTAAGCGATATCGGTCCAGGACCTCTCTTTTCCTCTCTGCCTTTCTAAGCGGAGGTGAGATGCCAATTCTTTCCCTATGCTTCCGCCCGACGTTCGAAGTGGCTATTCATCTGTGCGACTTCGCGGCGCGTTAAGCGCCTCGATCGCTTTATCGGACGCAACCGCTCCATGTTCGCCCTGCCTGCTTGCAAAATCAGAGACCTCAGAGTTGCGCGCGATCAGCACAAAGCCTACCGGCGGATCACCGGTCAAGCTCCCCGCCGTTTAGCCCAGCTGCCGAATATCCACAAAATGCCCCGCCACCGCCGCTGCGGCGGCCATCACCGGCGAGACCAGATGCGTGCGGCCTCGGAAGCCCTGGCGGCCCTCGAAATTGCGGTTCGAGGTGGAGGCGCAGCGCTCGCCGGGCGCGAGCTTGTCGGGGTTCATGGCGAGGCACATGGAGCAGCCCGGCTCGCGCCATTCGAAGCCGGCGGCGAGGAAAATCTTGTCCAGCCCTTCCGCCTCGGCCTGCTCCTTGACGAGGCCGGAGCCGGGCACGACCATGGCGTTGACGCGTTCATGCACGCGCCTACCCTCAAGCACCTTGGCGGCGGCGCGCAGATCCTCGATGCGGCCATTGGTGCATGAGCCGAGGAACACGCGGTCGATGGCGATGTCCGTCATCCGCGTGCCGGCGGCGAGGCCCATATAGTCGAGCGCGCGCTTCATCGAGGCGCGCTTGTTTTCGTCGGCGACCGCGTCCGGATCGGGGACCGCGCCGGTGATCGACACCAC
The DNA here is from genome assembly GCA_963842775.1 of uncultured Alphaproteobacteria bacterium. Taxonomy (GTDB): domain Bacteria; phylum Pseudomonadota; class Alphaproteobacteria; order Rhizobiales; family Rhodomicrobiaceae; genus R-RK-3. The sequence continues at coordinate 896,196 of CAWJHQ010000011.1, forward strand.
GTCTTCCGGGCTCGTGCCCCAGGTGACGAGCGGCGGCAGATTGGCGGCGTCGAGCTTCACTTCGCGGTCGAAATGCGCGTCCGCGTCCGATTGCAGCGTCGCCCAATAGCGCATGGCGGCGTCCCAGGCGGCGCCTTTCGGCGCGCGCGGGCGGCCTTGGATATAGGCGAACGTCTTCTCGTCCGGCGCGATCAGCCCGGCCCGCGCTCCGCCCTCGATGGACATGTTGCAGACCGTCATCCGGCCTTCCATCGACAGCGCGCGGATCGCCTCGCCGGCATATTCCATGACATAGCCGGTGCCGCCGGCCGTGCCGATTTCGCCGATGATGGCGAGGATCACGTCCTTCGCGGTGACGCCGCCGCCGAGCTGGCCGTCCACCGTGATGCGCATGTTCTTGGCCTTGGCCTGGATCAGCGTCTGCGTGGCGAGCACATGCTCGACCTCCGACGTGCCGATGCCATGCGCCAGCGCGCCGAACGCGCCATGCGTGGAGGTGTGGCTGTCGCCGCAGACGATGGTCATGCCCGGCAAGGTGAAGCCCTGCTCCGGCCCGATCACATGCACGATGCCCTGGCGGATATCGCGCTCGTCGTAATATTCGACGCCGAAATCGGCGGAGTTCTGCGCCAGCGTCTCGACCTGCAATGCCGATTCCGGATCGTCGATGCCCTTCGAGCGGTCCGTGGTCGGGACATTGTGATCGACCACGGCGAGCGTCTTCTCCGGCGCGCGGACCTTCCGGCCCGACAGGCGCAAGCCCTCGAAGGCCTGCGGGCTGGTCACCTCATGGACGAGGTGCCGGTCGATATAAATGAGGCAAGTGCCGTCCGGCTGCTCATCGACCAGATGATCATCCCAGATTTTGTCGTACAGCGTCTTGCCCATCGTATTATCCTAAGGATCCAACCGCTTAGCGCTACCAGTTATAGTCCGTTCGGCTGCCGTTGCCATATGTTAAGTGGTCGACTGTGTGGATAAAGAAAAGGAGAGCCACAGCCCACATAATGAACCATAACGCTCCCCTGCCACGCATAGCTATTCTCGAAAAACGATAGTCGCCACCGATCCGTTCGGCGGCGTCCTTACGCTTTCGTCTCTTCAGCTGCTGCTTCTGCTTCTTCCTCGGCCGGAACTTCGTCGACCGTGGTCTCAGCCATCAGCGCGCGGGCCTGACCGGCCCAATCCTCGCGCTCGAAGCGGCCGCGCAGAACGAGCATATCGTCGATATAGGCGATTTCCTCGTCCGTCAGATTGGCGATCTGGGCGAAGGTGACGATGCCCATATCGTTCAGCTTCTTGCCGTAGACATCCTCGATGCCCTTGATCGCCTTGATGTCGTCGACGGCGCCCTTCGGCTTCTTGAACTTGATCACCCGTTCGCGGGCCGCCTGGGCCTTGGCGCGCGCATCGGTGCGCTCGGCGATACGGGCCGCCTTGCCGCGCAGGCCACGCAGATAGTAGAGCTTCGCCCGGCGGACCTTGCCGCGGCGGACCACTTCGATGGAGTCGATCAGCGGCGAATGGACCGGGAACACGCGCTCGACGCCCTCGCCATAGGAGATCTTACGGACGGTAAAGCTTTCCTGAAGACCGCCGCCCGAACGTCCGATGCAGACGCCTTCATAGGCCTGGACGCGCTCGCGCGTGCCCTCGACCACCTTGACGTTCACCCGCACCGTATCGCCGGGGCTGAAATCGGGCACCCGCCGTTTCGCCGTCAGCTCGGCAACATAATCTTTCTCGAATTCCTCAATAACATTCATGGCTGTTGCCCTTTGCTTGGCCAGCTTGCCGGTCACGCCGATTTCGCTCGCGCTTGATTCCTGATGGCGAGCCCGAAAAGCCGCGCCGGACCGGCATCGACCGCAAGTGCTTGCTCGCAGGCGCCGGTATGTCGGGAAGACTGGGCCTGTGATAATAGATATTGCTGCGCTTGTCGATGCCCTTAGGGTTACGGATCAAACAACTGTTAAGAGCGTATGACAGCGCTGGTGCGTCAGCCCGCGGCATCGTCCTTTCCCGACGGATTTTGCAGGAGGTCCGGCCGGCGTTCGCGCGTGATGGCCTCGGCCTCGCCCCTCCGCCATTTCGCGATGCGCGCGTGGTCACCCGATAGCAGCACGTCCGGGATGGTTCGGCCTTCCCATTCGCGCGGGCGGGTATAATGGGGATATTCGAGCAGGCCGTGCTCGAAGCTTTCATCGGTCGCCGAAGCGGGGGCGCCCATGATGCCGGGCAGCAGCCTGACGGCGGCGTCGATGATCACCATCGCGGCCAGCTCACCGCCTGAAAGCACGTAATCGCCGACCGAAACCTCCACGGCCTGACGCGCCTCGATCACCCGCTGATCGACGCCTTCGAAGCGTCCGCAAAGCAGCATCGCGCCGGGGCCGGCTCGCGAGTTCCCGCGCCTGGGCCTGCGTCAGGGGCCGCCCGCGCGGCGAAGGATAGAGCAGCGGCAGGTCCGGATGCCGCCCGCGCGCGCCGTCGATCGCCGCCGCCAGGATGTCCGCGCGCATGACCATGCCCGGGCCGCCGCCGGCGGGCGTGTCGTCGACGGAACGGTGCTTGTCCGTCGCGAAATCGCGGATGTTGAGCGCGTCGAGCCGCCAGCGTTCTGCGGCAAGCCCCTGCCCCGCCAGACTGACGCCGAGCGGGCCGGGAAACATCTCCGGAAACAGCGTCAGAACGCAAGCCGTCCACATAGGACCCTCACAATCGCAGCTTCATGCCCTCATGGCTGCGCGACGAAGCCGAGCGCCCGGTAGAATTCATGGGCTTCGGTGCGGCGTTTATCGGTCGTGAGCTGCACCAGCACGCAACCGCGCGCCTTCGCCTGCGCGATCGCATACGCCATCATCGCCTTGCCGACACCACGCCCGCGCATCGCGTGGGACACGCGCACGCCCTCAATCTGCGCCCGCTCCCCGCCCTGATAGGTCAGGCCCGGAATGAAAGTGAGCTGGAAGCATCCGACGACCGCGCCGCCGCACTCCGCGACATGGAGCTGATTGCGCGGATCGGCTGCGATCGCCTTGAACGCCGCTTTATACGCGGCAGGAATCTCGGCATGCTCCGGCAGCGCCAGTTCGCGATATTTCCCCAGCGGATCGTCACCGAGCAGCGCAAGGATCGCCGGCAAATCCTCGTCCCGCGCCTCGCGGAAAATGACGGCTTCGCTATTCGCCTGATCCGGGCTGATCATCCTCTTCCTCCGGTGGATCGATGACGACGCGCGCATTCTTCACATCGACGAGCGGCACGGCAGCCTTGGTGAACGGCACGAACCGGCTCTGCCGCGCATCGGGCAGCCGAATTTCCAGCAGGTCGCCCGCGCCGAAATTCTGCACCGACAGGACCTCGCCAACCTCATCGCCCTCGGGCGACACCGCCTTCAGGCCGACGAGATCCTCGTAATACCACTCATCCTCGTCCGCCTCGGGCAACTGATCGCGCGCGACGTAAAGCTCGGTGCCCTGAAGCGCTTCCGCGGCCGCGCGATCCTTGACGCCCGCCAGCAGGGCCACCACGGCGGCGCCCTTCAGATGCCGGACGCGCTCGATGGCGAATTGCCTGCCCTTGCCATCGGCAAGCGGGCCATAGGCGGCGATAGCTTCGGGATCGGCGGTGAAGCTGTTGATCCTCACCTCGCCCCGTAGCCCCTGCGCGCCCGCTATGCGGCCGAGCAGCACCAGATTGCCGGTTTTGTCGCCGTCACCCGTGGCCATCATAGTCTTCCATCAGCTCCGCATGGCTGCCTCATCGCCCTCCGCGCGACTGAAGCCGACGCGAATAAAGCAGCGCGAGCGGGCATCGGAGCGCAAAGGGAAGCCGCAGCAGCCTACGCGGCGGCTTCGCCATCGCGGCGGTCTCGGCCTTCTTGGCCTTCTCGTCGATGCGATCAAGGGCCTTCTTGCCGGGCTTCGCCTTGTTGGGATTGTTGCGGGCCTCGCGCTCGCGGATGCCCTTCTCGGCGAGGAAGCGGAGCACGCGGTCGGTCGGCTGCGCGCCGACGGAGAGCCAATGCTTGACGCGCTCCTCGTCGAGCACGATCCGGTCGGCATGATCCTTGGGCAGGATCGGGTTCCAGCTGCCGATGCGCTCGATGAAGCGCCCATCGCGCGGTGCGGTCGCCTCGGCGACGACGATCCGGTAATAAGGCCGCTTCTTGGCGCCGCCCCTGGCCAGTCTGATTTTCAGCATGCTGTTCTTTCCTGTTGTTCTCGATCCGAATATTATCGAATCCCCGCGAAAGCGGGGATCCAGTACTCACGGTGTCGCAAATCTCAAGGTACAGATCCCGCCAGTTCGGATTGTCGCTTTCGATCAACTCGATCTTCCAACTCCAATTCCATTTCTTCATATTGCCGCTCGCGAAGAAGCGCGGCCTCCATCTCGTCAAAGACCTCGAAATGCCAGCCAATCGATTAGTCTTCGAAAGCCGAAGCGCTCCGTCCATGCTTGCGCAATGAGATTCTACGCCATCGTAGGGCGTCCCGCCGATCTTGCTGCCAGGATATCGACCAGGCTGCGCCACAGCTAGATCGCCTGTATCACACCGCTCATGCCGAATAGTGATCCCCGCTTTCGCGGGGATTTCGTGCTGTATCGAAGGCTCAGATGTCACCTTTCGCCCTTAGTCATCAGCGTACTTTCGATGTGGATACCAGCGCTGCAGCTGCCATCTATGAGCTAATTCGGTGTCGAACAAGTCTCAAAGCATCAAAAGCTTCCGCGTCAGGAACATCGTCGGCAAGATAGTGCTCTATCGTTTTTCCTCACGCAGTATGGAGCCTGTCTGATGTCGAGCTAATTACAGGTAACCACTGCGAACAACTTCCTGAAGCTGCGAGCGTTCAGCCAGAAGTTCGGCTGCCTTGGCTGTATCGGATTTCACGCACGGAGCGACCTTCTCACTTCTTCTTCCCCGGCAGCCCCGGCAACCCCCCGAAACCTCCCGGAAACCCCTTCGGCATACCGCCCATCCCGCCCGGCAATCCGGGCATACCTCCCGGCAGCCCGCCCATCCCCGGCGGCATTCCGCCCGGCATCTTGCCGGACTTCACCGCTTCGAGCATTTCCGGCGTCATCTCGGGCATGCCGCCGCCGAGGCCGAACATCTTCGCCAGGCCGCCCTTGCCGCGCGACACGCTCTTCATCATGTCGGCCATCTGCCGGTGCATCTTCAGGAGCTTGTTGATCTCCTGCACGCTGGTGCCGGAGCCGGCGGCGATGCGGCGCTTGCGGCTACGCGGCCAGGATCTTCGGATGCCGGCGCTCCTGCGGCGTCATCGAGGAGATGATCGCGGCTTGCTGCTTGAACATCCGGTCGTCGAGCCCGGAGCCGTCGATCTGCTTCTTCATCTTGCCGATGCCGGGCAGCATGCCGAGGATGGAGGACATGCCGCCTAACTTCTGCATCTGGCCGAGCTGATCGGCGAGATCCTGCAGGTCGAACTCGCCCTTCTGCATCTTGCGCGGCGGTTTTTTGCGCCTTTTCGGCGTCGATCGTCGCCGCCGCCCGTTCGACCAGGCTGACCACGTCGCCCATGCCGAGAATGCGGCCCGCGACGCGCTCCGGGTGGAAATCCTCCAGCCCGTCGAGCTTTTCGCCCGTGCCGAGCAGCTTGATCGGCTTGCCGGTCACGGCGCGCATGGAGAGGGCCGCGCCGCCGCGTCCGTCTCCGTCGATGCGGGTGAGAACAATACCGGAAATGCCAATTCGTTCATCGAAGGTTCGCGCTAGGTTCACCGCATCCTGGCCGGTGAGCGAATCCGCCACGAGCAGCGTCTCATGCGGACGCGCCGTGTCGCGGATGTCGACCATCTCCGCCATCAGCGCTTCATCGATATGCAGGCGGCCGGCGGTGTCGAGCATCACCACGTCATAGCCGCCGAGGCGGCCGGCCTCCATCGCCCGTCGCGCGATTTGCGGCGGGGTCTGGCCGGCAACGATCGGCAGCGTATCGACGCCGGTCTGTTCGCCGAGGATTTTGAGCTGCTCCTGCGCGGCGGGACGGCGCGTGTCGAGCGAGGCCATCAGCACGCGCTTCTTGTCGCGCTCGGTCAGCCGCTTGGCGATCTTGGCGGTGGTCGTCGTCTTGCCCGAGCCCTGCAGGCCGACCATCATGATCGCGAAGGGCGACGCGGCGTTGAGATCGATGCGGTTCGGCTTCGCGGCCCAGCGTCTCGACCAGCTCGTCATGCACGATCTTGACGACCATCTGGCCGGGCGTGACGGTTTTCACCAGCTCATGGCCGACGGCCTTCGCCCGCACCCGGTCGGTGAAGGAGCGCACCACGTCGAGCGCCACGTCGGCCTCGATCAGCGCGCGGCGCACCTCGCGCATCGCAGTCGCCACGTCGGTTTCCGACAGAGCGCCGCGTCCGGTGAGCTTGTCGAGAATGCCGGACAGGCGTTCGGATAAGGTGTCAAACATGTTTCAAGCCTGGGTTGACGGTCAATGTGCCCTCAAAGCTATGAAGCGCGGCGCGTCGAGGCAATGGCCCGATCCCTCATTCCAAACAAAAACGCATCCGCGGGCGAAAATCGCTGGCGGATGTTGCTCTCCCTGCCTCCCGGCTGCGCACGAGCCATGTGCAAGGTCGGCTGATAGCAAATGCTATGCAGATTGCGCTTCTGTTTACGCTTCGCCGCGCCGCGCCGTCAACAGTACAATTGATGTCCGGCAAGCTGTTTGACCTTATCGCCGCTCATAAGCCAGAGGGAGCAACCGATGACTGTCTACGCCGTCGCGCAAATTTCCATCACCGACCGTGAGGCCTATGGCCGCTACCAGGCGGCTTTCATGGACGTTTTGCGCAAATATGGCGGGCGGCTGCTCGCCGCCGAGGAAGGTCCGCGCGTCACCGAGGGCAGCTGGGGCTTCGACAAGATCATCATCATCGCCTTCGCCGACGAAGCCGCGCTGACGGACTGGGCCCGATCGCCGGACTATCAGGCGATCTCGGTCGATCGCAAGGCCGGCGCGCATGGAGTGGTTCTGCTGGTGAACGGCGTGCAGTAGTTATTTGCGGCCGTAAGCACATCGCGGCTCATGGGTAGATTTCAAGAAAATCCACAGCTTATTACAACCCAAAGTTGCTGCAGATGGCCGCTGCAACAGGATTGTGATACTGCTCGATGAGATTTTCGTAAATTTGCGCATGTAACTCATTTTCAGCGCGATCCAGCAATTCAGGAGCATTGTGAATGGCTGCCGTTTATTTCGATGCGAAGATGGATGACGCCGCGCGGCGGCGCTCTCTTTATGACGGTGACTTTTTTATATTTTCCAAGACATCCGCGACGGAAGCGTTGATCGGCCTGGCCCGTACGATGCTCGAAGCCGCTTTTGCGCCGCATGATCCGAGGCACGTTCATCATCACATGACGCCCGAGGCCGTGGCCGCGATCCTCGCCGATCTGAAGCCGAAGTTCATTCACCATCCCGAGTGCAAGAAGATCATTCCGCAGATCATGAAGGAGCGCGGCGTCGATCTCGACAAGCTGTATTTCGACGTTCCCCGGCTCAGATCGGCCTATCCGAGCGACTTTCTGTCGTCCGGCATCGCCTATGCCTTCCACCCGCATCGCGATACCTGGTACTCCGCGCCGATGTGCCAGCTTAATTGGTGGATTCCGGCCTATCCGGTCGATCCGGATAACGCCATGGGCTTTTACCCCGGCTATTTCAGCGAGCCGATCAAGAACAATTCCGAGATCTATAATTACTACGAGTGGAACAGCAAGAACCGCGCATCAGCCGCCCAGCATGTCAAGAAGGACACGCGGGAGCAGCCCAAGCCGCAGCAGGAGCTGCAACCTGTTACGGTCCGCTACCTTCCGCCTCCCGGCGGCATCATCGTCTTTTCCGGCGCGCAATTGCACGAGACCGTTCCCAACACCGCCGGAGTCGCCCGCTACAGCATCGATTTCCGCACGGTGCATCTGGACGATGTTCGCGACAGCGCCGGGGTGCGGTCAATATCAATTCAAAAAGCACCGGCACGACCATGCGCGACTATTTGCGGGCCAGCGATCTCGCGCATCTGCCGGAAGAGCTGATCGCCATGTATGACGATGAAAGCGCCCGGGGCAGCGAAGTGCTCTATTTCGGCAACCGCCTTGCCAGCTCACGCGGCGCCGGCCCCAGACCTTTGTAGCGGTGGGGCCGGATATCGAGCGCCGTAGGCTGATCGTCCGCGGCGCTCGCGAGCCTGTCAGCGCGGTGGCGGTGGCGGCGCGTGCTGCGGCCTCGCCAGCTTGCCTCGCTCGGTGATGAGCACCGATGCCAGCGCCGCCAGCACCAGCAAGGTGAAGCCGATGGTCAAAGGCCGCACCGTGCCGTCGAAGGATTGCCCGATCAGCCAGCCGAATGTCGCTCCCGCCGCCGTCGTATAGAAGCCGATGAACGAGGAAGCGGTCCCCGCAATATGGCCGACCGGCTCCATGGCCATCGCGTTGAAATTCGGTCCGATGAGCCCGAAACAGAAAGAACGCCGCCGCCATGAACAGGCAGAAGACGATAAGCGGCGGTTTCTCGGGATAGCCGAAAAGCGCCATCGCGCCGCAAACCGCGAGAAAGGCCAGCAGCGCGAAATGCGATACGCGGCGCATTCCGATGCGCACGACGAGACGCGAATTGATGAACGAAGCGAGGATCATCGCCGACGCGACCGCGCCGAAAACCATGGGGAAGTTCTTGCCCAGCCCGTACACGTCGACGAAAATCTGTTCCGCGCTCCCGACATAGCTCATCAGCACGCCGAAGAGGAAACCGAAGCCGATGGCGTAGCCCGCCGTCTGCCGTGTCGTCGCGACCACGCGCACCGCGTCGGCGATGCGGGAAACCGATAGCGGCAGGCTGTCACCCGCCGCCTTCGTCTCCGAAAGCCGCAGCCACGACCAGACGATGGTGGCGAGCGCGGCGCCAAGCAGGACGAGGAACAGCCAGCGCCAGCTCGCCAGCGCCATGATCCCCTGCCCTGCTGTCGGCGCCAGGATCGGAATGACGATGAAGGTCATGATCACGAAGGACATCACACGCGACATTTGCCGGCCGGAGAACCGGTCGCGCACGATCGCGATGGCGATGACGCGCGGCGCCGCGGCGCCGATGCCTTGCAGCGCACGCGCGGCGAACATCATCGCGGCACTGCTGGCGAAAGCCGCCATGACCGCGCCAAGGGAGAAGATGACGAGGCCGGCGTAAAGCGGCTTCTTGCGGCCGAAGCGGTCGGATAGCGGGCCGAAGAAAAGCTGCCCGACGGCGAACCCCACCAGGTAGAAGGTGATGATGAACTGGCGGTCATTCGCCTCGGCGAGCCCAAGCTCGTCGCCGATCTGGGCGAGACCCGGCAGCATGATGTCCACGGCGAAGGCGGTCATCGCCATCATCAGGGCGATGAGGCCGACAAATTCGACAAAGGACAGGTCGGGCCGCAGCGGCGGCTTTTCGGACGAAGATTGCAGCATGATCAAATCAATATGGGCATGATCCGCAAAATCGGGAACAAATTTTGCGGTAAACATCGTGCTCGAGCGAGAAGCTGGGGCCCGTTCGGACACTCCGAGACGGGCCGGGCGAAACGAATTCCGCCCCCATTTTCGCCGCGGCGTGAGGGCCGGGCACGCGGTCGATACGAGCGTAATATTACCTGGACTTCAAAGAACGGCTTGGCAAGACTATCTAAATGTCTGCATCCTAGGGCCTGTGCCGATCCGACCGGCAGAGGACGCGCAACGCTGAAGGCATGAATGACTTTTATCGAAAGACCGACCGCCCCAACCGCGAGCAAGATCAAGATCCACGGCCCTGAGGCGTTTGCCGGAATGCGGCGCGCGGGCCAGCTTGCCGCCGAGGCGCTGGATCTCATCACCGAATATGTGCAGCCCGGCGTTTCCACCGAGCGGCTGGACGATATCGTGCTCGACTTCGCCCTGGCGCGCGGCGCCGTGCCGGCCCCGCTCAATTATCGCGGCTACACCAAGGCGATCTGCACTTCGCTCAACCACGTGGTTTGCCACGGCATTCCAGGGCCGCGACCCTTACGCGAGGGCGACGTGCTCAATATCGACATCACCCTCATCCTCGATGGCTGGCACGGCGATTCCAGCCGCATGTATGGCGTGGGCGAGATCTCGCGAAAGTCCGAGCGCCTGATCGAGGTGACCTATAAATCGATGATGCGCGGCATCGCGGCGGTCAAGCCGGGGCATACGGTTGGCGACATCGGCGCGGCGATCCAGGTCTATGCCGAGGCCGAGCGCTGCAGCGTGGTGCGCGATTTCTGCGGTCATGGGCTGGGCCTCGTCTTCCACGACCGGCCGAACATTCTGCATTATGGCGAGCCCGGCGAAGGTCCGGCGCTGGAACCGGGGATGATTTTCACCGTCGAGCCCATGATCAATCTGGGCAAGCCGCATGTGAAAATGCTGTCCGACGGCTGGACCGCCGTTACGCGAGACCGTTCGCTTTCGGCTCAGTTCGAGCATAGCGTCGGCGTGACGGAGACCGGCTGCGAGGTCTTCACCTATTCGCCGCGCGGCTGGCACAAGCCGCCCTATCATGGCGCGGTGATGCGCCGTTAGAGCATGATCCGCAAGGGCATGTCCTCGCGCAGAGCGCGACGGGCATCGATTTTGCGATAAGGATCATGCTCAAGCAAAGAGATGGAAGCCCGTTCCGATCGCATGAGATCGGACCAGGGCCGTTGAACGTGAGATCGGCGCAACGCCGCGCTCACATGTGATTGCTTGTGTTTTGAGTTTGGATGACAGCCGGATGGCGGCGTTCAAGGAAGCATCGGTCGGTATCCCGACGATCCCGCACCATTACGGCCACCGCGAGAGGCTGCGGCAACGCTTCCGCGAGGGCGGCGCCGATGCGCTTCCCGATTATGAGCTGATGGAGCTGATCCTCTTCCGGGCCATGCCAAGGCGCGATATCAAGCCGCTGGCCAAGGACGTCATCGCCAAATTCGGCGGCTTCGCCGAGGCGATCAGCGCCAGCGAGGAGAGACTGGCCGAAGTCCCGGGGCTGGGCGCCGCCGCGATCACCGAAATCCGGCTTGTGCGCGCCGCCGCGCTGCGGTTCATGCGGGGTGAGGTGCTGAAGCGTCCGCTGCTCGGCTCCTGGGACAAGGTGGTAAGCTACTGCCGCGCCGCCATGGCCTTCGAGACGCGCGAACAGTTCCGCATTCTGTTTCTCGACAAGCGCAACCGGCTGCTCGCCGATGAGGTGCAGGGGCATGGCACGGTCGACCACACGCCGGTCTATGTGCGCGAGGTCGTAAGGCGCGCATTGGAGCTATCCGCCTCGGCGATCGTCCTCGTGCATAATCATCCCTCCGGCGATCCAACGCCGTCACGCGCCGATATCGAGATGACGAAAGAGATCATGGCCGCCACCGAAAAACTCGACATCGCCGTGCATGATCATCTGATCGTCGGGCGCGACGGCCATATCAGCTTGAAATCCGCCGGGCTGGTCTGACCGCGGACGTCCCGGCTGGCGCGCCAAGCGATCGACGACGGCAGGGACAGCCCATGAAACGTCCTTGCCGTCAGCCGGGATGCTGCGGTACAAAGCAGGCTAGCCGGCGTGATGCGCGGATCGCGACATCATCAACCGTGCGGCGACGTGGCGGAATGGTTACGCAGCGGCCTGCAAAGCCGTCTATCCCGGTTCAATTCCGGGCGTCGCCTCCACCTCAACTCTAAAGATATCAATGACTTAGGCTTGCGGTCGCAAGCGAAAGTCACGGCAGAAACGCTGGACCAAGGGGGCAATCCAGGGGACAGAGATCGCGAGCCCGCCAATCAGATCCAGCGCGTCGCAAAACTCGCACTGTCGGTGTTCATCATCACGAAAAACGAAGAGCAGCGCCTTCCGCGGGCGCTGGATGCGCTGGTCGGCTGGGCTGGGTTGGGGAGATTGTTATCGTGGATTGCGGAAGCACCGACTGCACATTGGAGATCGCCAAGATTACGGCGCGCGGATCGTGCATCGGGAGATCCGCTCGCTATTTTTCAAGAACTCTACTCCGTCGACTGATCTCCCGCGCCTCATTCAATTCTTTGACGCCCTGATAGAGATCACTCTCACCCTTATTTAGCTGAGTCATCTGATCCACGAGCATCGAAGCAACAAGCTGCAACGAAGCATCGCGAATGTGGCGGACCGCCTCTATACGATCTGTCGTTCCATCCGCGTCCCAGCGACGTTGATCTTCCTCGCTACGGTTTTTGATCCACGGTCGATGCTCAAGCTGCGCTGCATCGCAATCTAGAATTTGGTGAAAAACTTGCTGGCTGGGCAAGACACCGCCATGCGCATCCGCGTATTGACGAATCGCTGCGGCACAGGACTCCATCTGACGCAGCAGATAGACAGGTCGACCCGCGCCACGAACCACCCGAAGCATATTAGCGGCTAGCTCTCGCAATTCGGGAACTAACGCATCGTAGGCTCTTTTTCTTTCAATACCCTGTTCTGATTGCTCGCTGACAATATGCATAGATGTTTTCCTTAGTCGAAAAACCGAAAGCTTCCGTCCAAACTAACAACAATCCCGATAAAACTGCAAGCTTGGGGGACAGATCTCCTTGCTGTCGCCGGCTGATCTGCCACGCGCTGTGGTTGACGCATCGTCACGAATGATGAGAGTGCCGTTGATGCGATTGATGCGCCGGTCAGAGAATGCGCGGGTGTCGCGCCATCATGGAGAAAACCAGATGCAGCGTCTCACAATATCCAATCCGAAAGCGTTGCGATTGGCCACGGCCCTTGCGCTCACGCTCATATGCCGATCGACGATCGGCGAGGCGGGCGCCGCGGATCCCGCTCGCCAATGGTTTGCGCAGGGCGATCAGGCGGCATCTTCGCTGATCTACGGCACGCCGGAAAGCGATGATGTTCTACTCAGCCTGGCATGTGATCACGCAACGAAGGCGCTGACGGTCTGGTATGCGACCGAGCCGGCCTACAGCAAGGATCCCAAAACCCTGCCGATCGATATCCATAGCGAGGGCGGGTCCATCAGCCTGATCGGCAACGGCACCCGCTCGGAACTGGACGACGCCTATTCCCTGGACGTCACCACAGAGCTTACGCCGCAGTTCGAAAAGCTGCTGAGCGAAGCCACGACGCTTACGATCCTGGTGGAGGATGGCACGGTGGAGCTTCCCGTCGACGAAACCGCACGGAAAGGCATCGAGATGATCAAGACGGGGTGCCGGAAATAACGCGCGGGCTCATCGGCCTCGGGCCAAGCATGTGCTCATAGAGCAAACATTAGAACGAACCACAGCACAGACCCGACCTTGGCAACGACGGCGCCAGGTCCCTTGGTGTTTTCGGCGCTTCGCCATACTGAGAGGAAAAGGAACAGGTTCCACGGGACCGCCGAAAAGAAGACCAGCAGGAAAATCGCCGTCGGCTTGCCGGACATAAAAAGCAGAAGTGCGCTCGCGGCCGCCATGAGGTTGATCGCGGTGCCGACGCCGAGCATATCGCGCCAGAACACCGTCTCCAACGGCACCTCGCCCCGCCATCTGGACAGCACGAACGACTTTGGCGACGACCGGGCAGCGTCCCTCGAAGGCCGCGCGTCGTGAGCTGAAGTCAAGCTGAGCCTCCGGTTGGTCGCAATCTTATGGGCGGCAATCGATCGCGCAGAGCGACGCAGCATATCATCATCGCGCACCCTGCACACGGGTAGACGCTTAATCTCGCAACCTTCTGCCCCGGCGCTGTTTGTTTTTTGCGCCTGCGGCCCCGTCACGGCAAGCCGGATAGACATGGCAGGGCCGCAAACACATTCCTTTTCGAATAAGTGCGCCCGGAGCGGTGTTTCATAGACACGATTCGACGCCGTCTAAGATTTCAGAACAGACCGGCCGAAATTAGCGCCCGCTGACCCCGTGTCAGCGGCATGTGCACTGCTGCCCGATGCCTAGGAGAACGAGCCCCGCATACGCTTAAACATCTGCAAGGTCGCCGCACCAAAGACCCGAGGACCAAGAAGCGGCGCGCTCAAAAAGAAGAAGGAGGATGGTCCATGCGCGCAGCCGAGTTCGTCGGGTATCTGGCGTCCGCACTGGTCTTTGCGACGTTCTATATGAAGACCCTGACGCCGATGCGGCTGGTGGCCATCGCCAGCAATGTCGCCTTCATTGGTTACGGCTATCTCGGCGAGATGCATCCGATCCTTGTTCTTCACGCCGTGTTGCTGCCGCTCAACGTCTGGCGGCTTCAACAGATGCGGCCACAGGCGAAACCTGTCCGGCACGTGACCGAAGGTGATTTCCGCCTCGGCCGCATCCTGCCGGGCACTGCCTATCGCCGCTTCGCGCCCGGAGAGACGATTTTCCGCAAGGGCGATCCCGCGCGCGAACTGTTGCTGATCACCGCGGGAAGTGTGCGGTTGACCGAACTCCAGATCGAGGTGGGAAAGGGCGCAATCATTGGGGAGATCGGCGTCTTCTCGCGGAACAAGACGCGCACCGCCACGGCAGTTGCGCTCACGGCCGTCGACGCAGTGGCGATTGCCGAGGACCGCGTCATCGCAGTTTACGATGATGATCGCGAGCGCGGCTTCAACCTGGTTACGTTGATCACGAAGTGACTGGCCGCCAGCCGGGGAGCGCGCGATCACGGATACCCCGCCACCACCCAACCTCAACGACCTTCCTCAGCGTGCCGGCCAGACCGCATGCTCGTTCTGTGGAAAATTCTCCGCCAAACGCAACAACCGGTTGGCGCTTCTCCGGAAATCCCCTGAGGCTGCCTTCTCCGCTGGCCCCGATCGCATTGCCTCGCTAGAAAGGGGTTGCGACGCTCGACACGACGACCTATTCGCCGAGAAAGCGCATGACGCCCGACATCGCCATATGCCTGACGATCCTTGGCGCCGCCGTCCTGCTATTTGCGTGGGACCGCTTTCCTGCCGACGTCGTGGCGCTGGGAGCGATGCTGGCGGTTATCGGCACCGGCCTGCTGCCGGCCGACAAGGCCTTCGCCGGCTACAGCAGCGACACGGTGCTGATGATTTTCGGCCTGCTCGTGATGTGCGCAGGGCTCGTTCAGACCGGCGTCGTGGAAACCGCCGGACGCTGGCTGTTCGATCTGGCAGGGAGCAACGCGGCGGTCTTTCTTCCCGTCATGATGATCTCGGTCGCCTGTGTGTCGGCGTTCATGAGCAATACGGCAGCGACGGCGTTCTTCGTGCCGCTGGTCATCGGCTATGCCAGCAAGATCGGCGCCAGTCCCTCGAAATTCCTGCTGCCTCTGGCGTTTGCGTCGATCCTGTCCAGTTCCGTGACGCTGATCAGCACCTCCACCAACCTCATCGTAAGCGGTCTTCTCACCAACTATCAGCAGCCGCCGATGGGAATGTTCGAGCTGGCGCCGGTTGGAATTCCGATCGCCGTCAGCGGTCTTATCTATATGTGGCTGATCGGCACGCGCCTGATCCGGTCGCGCGAAGACCAGAATGCGGACGAGAAAATCGGCGAGCGGAAATACCAGGCCGACGTGGTCGTGGTGGCGGATGGCCCGATGATAGGCAAGTCGCTGAAGGAGGCAAAGCTCGCGGGCACTGCGGATCTGAGCGTGGTCAAGCTGATCCGCGGCACGGAAACGATCCGGGGGGAGAAGAGGCTGGCCGAGATCGTGCTGCAGCCGGCCGATGCGCTGGTCATCGAAGGACTGCGCGCCGACCTCCTCAAGATCAAGGACATCGCAGGCCTCGAATTCAAGGCCGACCTGTATCTGGCTGATCGGGATGAAGCGAAAAAGGAGGCGACGATCGTGGAAGCCGTGCTGCTTCCGCGAGCGCCTTTGATCGGTCAGACTCTGAAGAGTTTGGAGTTCAAGGAACGCTACGGTCTGCAGGTCCTCGCCCTGCATCGGGCTGGCCGGGTTCCAAAGACGATCAGCACGGCGCGGCTTCGCATGGGCGATGTCCTGCTGCTGCAAGGCACGCCGGAAAACGTGAAGGCGCTGGAGCGGGGTAATCTGTTCAACATCTTCGGCGGTGTCGAGCGCGAGCGGCTCAATCGCCCGCGTGCGCCGCTGGCCGCGGCGATTTTTGCCGGAGCGATCGCCGCCGCGACCTTCAAGCTTGCGCCGCTCCCCGTGGCGATGATCGCGGGCGCCTTCGTCATGCTGCTGACCCGCTGCCTCTCTCCGGAGGAGGCCTATCGGCAGGTGGAATGGAAAGTGCTGATCCTGATCGGCTCCCTGCTCTCGCTCGGCGCGGCAATGGAGACGAGCGGGGCGGGCAAGTACCTTGCCCAGCAGCTGATCGGCATTGTGGGCGCCGACAGCCCGTTTCGGCTGCTCACCAGCTTCTTCGTGCTCACCGTGGCGCTGACGCAGCCCATGTCAAACCAGGCCGCGGCGCTCGTGGTGTTCCCGATCGCCATACAGGCGGGCCTTCAGCTCGGCGTCGATCCGCGCGCCTTCGGCATGATGGTCGCGGTGGCCGCGAGCTGCTCCTATCTCACGCCCCTCGAGCCGTCCTGCCTGATGGTTTACGGGCCGGGCAAATACCGCTTTGCGGATTTCTTCATCGTGGGACTGCCGCTTACGGTGCTGATCTATGTCCTGGCCATATTTCTGGTTCCCTGGACCTGGCCCATGTAAGCGGCGGGACATCGGCCCCCGACAGGCGTGACGCGCATTCGATTGCGAGGCAAGAACCGGAGTTTTGGCCCCGCCGGATCGGTCTACCTCTTTGCTCAGGTCATCGACCGACGTCGGTGATCCTCGCAGGATAGATGAAGAGGACATCCACATGAGCAAAGCAGAAGACAACAAGGCCGTCGTCATGCGCTGGTTCACCGAATTTTGGGGTGAGAACTGCAATCTGTCCGTGGTCGACGACATCGCCGCGCCGGACATGCTGCTGAAATACTCGCTCCACGAACCGCGCCGCGGCCGTGCCGACATCAAGGCCTTCATGACCGGCTTCCGTGAAGCGTTCCCGGACCTCAAGTTCTGGGGCACTGCGGACCTGATCGCCGAAGGCGACTACTGTCGTCGGCCAGTGGGAAGGCGGCGGCACGCATACCGGCCCGGCCTTCAGCGACTTCCTGATCGGCTCGCTGCCCGCCGCGACCGGCCGGAAGATGCACTTCACCGGCACGACGGTCCTGCGTCTCCAGAACGGCAAGATCGTCGAGGAAATCGGCCTCGACGACGGCGTCGCGGCGCTGACCCAGCTCGGCCTCATCAAGGCCGCTTAATTTGAAGGAGAGCCGTCGTCCGTCACCAGGGCGGCGGCCTCTCGCTACTACACATTGCCGTTGGAGAAGGCGCGGTCGGCCGGGCCCATCGGAATGTCGGCATCGTAGCGGCCCGGCACGAGATCGTATCTCAGTTCCCGGGACGCGCCCTCGCGGGAGGTGTAGTAGCCGAGCACCGTCAACACCCGCAGCGAGACATAGGTGCCGTAATACGGCTTTTCCGACGTCGCGGTGATGGCGGCGTGGTCGAACGGCGCAAGGACGGCCTCGCGCTGCTCCGCCGGAAGCTGCGTGAAGGGAGCATGGCCCCGCTGTTCGAGATCATCCGATATGAGCGCGATGTTGGCCTCGAATTCGGCAATCGCCGATGCATGCGACGTGCTGGTGACGAGCAATTCGATGAATCGCGGAACACCCGCGCTCTTTGCGCCGAGCGTATCGGTGTCCGGAATGAAGCTATCGCAAAACGCATCCACAAAGGCGCGGCAGGGTTCCGAAAAACCCATCGGGCGCTCCCCGGCGGCAAGCCTCGACCAGATGACCGCAGGGTCGCCGGAGGCCATCAGGCCCGCACCGGCAGCGAGGCTTCCCGCCAGCAGCGAACGGCGGCTGATCGCGTGAGGTCGCCTCGGACCGGGCGCGTCCACGCGCATGCTCAAATCGTCCATGTCCATCTCGTCGCCTTGGATTTGCGCGCCATCGTTCGGGGCGCCGGGCCGGAGCCCGTTACAATTGATGCTCCTGAAGCATTGAAACAGCCGACGCACAGGCGCGGGCCGTGAGCGCCATATATGTGAGCGACGGATTCTGGCATGCCGACGAACTCATCGCCGCGCCGTCCG
The DNA here is from genome assembly GCA_963842775.1 of uncultured Alphaproteobacteria bacterium. Classification (GTDB taxonomy): domain Bacteria; phylum Pseudomonadota; class Alphaproteobacteria; order Rhizobiales; family Rhodomicrobiaceae; genus R-RK-3. The sequence continues at coordinate 914,295 of CAWJHQ010000011.1, forward strand.
TCACGAACACATTCGCAACGTCATGAAGCTGGTTGTGTTTGTTCAGCACCGATGTTCCGGGATCGCGTCCCATTCTCGCGCCGCCCATCTCGTGGATGGCGCGTCCCGGCCGCATCGGCTCTTCGACGCGAATGTTCACCCGCACGCCGAATGCCGTCATCATGCGCGCCAACTCCTCGACGGCGTCGCGGATCAGGGCGATCTCATTGTCCGACCATGCGACGTCGATCCTGAGCTGGGGAAGACCGAGCGGGTCGAGGTTGGCGGCATCCAGCGCCACATGATTGGCGTCGCGCGGCAGACATTCGGCGAAGCTCACCATCACGATTTGCCACTCGCCGGGCCGTCGCAGACTGTCCTTGAACGCGGCCCCTACGCCCGGCCGCATGACGCCGCTTTTCCAATTCTTCCGCGAAGCGCTGCCCTGCATGCCGTAGCCGCGCAGCAATCCGTCCCCGGGCTCGGTGAAATTGCGGAAGCGCGGCACATAAAAGCCGGTCGGCCGGAAGCCGTAATAAGTGTGGTCGAGATAGCCGGCGACCGGACCCGCGACGAAGGCCGTGGCGTGGTCCATCACGCCGTGCCCGAGCGCGCCGCTCGAATTGCCGAGGCCGTCCGGAAAGCTCTCGCTGCGCGACAGCAGCAAGAGATGCAGCGAGTTCAGCGCCCCCGCGCAGACGAAGATGATGCGGGCTTTATAGGTTTCGCTGGGAGCGCGTGGCCGTATTGTGGACGCGGACGCCCGTCGCGCGCCGCTGTAACCGGGTCGTAATCGATGGCGACGACGCGGCTGTCGGTCAGAAGCGTCAGATTGCCGGTCTTGCGCGCCGCCGGCAGCGTGGCGCTCTGGGTGCTGAAATAGGCGCCGTAGGAACAGCCGCGCGAGCAGATATTGCGGTACTGGCAACGCGAGCGGCCTTCCTTATCCTCCGTCATATTGGCGGTGCGGCCGATGATCAGCTTGCGGCCGGGAAAATCCGCTTCGAGCTTCGCCTTGAAGGCCTTCTCGACATGGTTGAGCTGCATGGGCGGCTGGAATTTGCCGTCCGGAATCTGGGGCAGTCCCTCAAGCGAACCGGAGATGCCGGCGAAGTCCTCCACCTTGTCGTACCAGCACGCCAGATCCGCATAGCGTATCGGCCAGTCGACGCCGTGCCCGTCGCGCAGATTGGCCTCGAAATCATGGTCGCTCCACCGGTAGCACTGGCGGCCCCAGATCAGCGACTTGCCGCCGAGCTGATAGCCCCGCACCCAGGTGAACGGCCGGTCTTCCGGTGTCTGATATGGATTTTCGCGGTCGTTGACGAAGAAATGGTGGTTCCATTCATCGACGAAACCGGAGGAATTCTGGATCGGATAATCGCGGTCCCGCTTGCGGGGATCGCCGAAGCCCTGAAAGGGCAGCTCCCAGGGCGCGAGCGTCTCGGTGGTGTAATCGGTCTGATGCTCGACCATGCGGCCGCGCTCGATCATCAGGACCTTGAGGCCCTTTTCGGTCAGTTCCTTGGCGGCCCAGCCGCCGGTAATTCCCGATCCGACGACGATCGCGTCGAAACTGTTTTCAACCGGCATGATCGGTTCAGACCTTCAAGCCTTGAAGATAATCGTGGCTCTCCCGGAGGAGCTGCCAGACCGGCGGAGCGTCAAAAGGCGGCTCCAGCTCGACAAAATATTGACGGAGCCGCGTATCCTCGGCCGCCTTGAAGAGCGCGGGCCAGTCGATCATCCCCTTGCCGACCGCAACCGTGCGCAGCCGTTCGCCGCCCTGAGGCCGGCGGGCGATATCCTTGATATGCATGAGGGTGATGCGCTGGCCGTATTTGCGCACAGTGGTGGCGGCGATCGAAGCCTTGCGATGCAACCCAGCCGCAGTCCAACTCGAATTGAACGAGGGACGGGTCCGTGGACGCCGCGAGGAGGTCGAAGCCTGTCTCAGCGCCGTCAACGGGCTGAAACTCCCATCCGTGATTGTGATAAGCCAATTGCAAGCCAGCCTTCCCGGCTTCGGCGCCGGCCTTGTTGAGAAACGCGCCGGCTTCGCGCCAATCGTCGGCGGTGAAGCTCGCGAACGCCTCCTCGACCGAGGCGGGCCGTGCGCCGAGCATGCGTCGCGGCAGCGGCGGCATGATGCAGACGGCATGCGTCAAACCGAGTGCGCGGAAGTCGTCGAAAATCTGTGCGGCATGCGTTTCGAGGCTCGGCTCGCCCGGCTCCCATCGGATTGGCGAAGACGCCGCCGCTGATGCATTTCAGCCCGGCCGCATCGAGCGAACGCCGGAGATCCACTGGTTTGCGGCCGTAAAAGCTCGGCAGTTCCACGATCGTGTAGCCGATCTCGGCGACCCTTCGCAGCGTGCCGTCGAAATCCTTGCCGAGTTCGTCGCTCACCGGATAAAGCTGGACCCCGACCGGCAGCCCAAGCGGGGCCCCCTGCGCGCCCTGTCGCGGCAAGGCGGCCAGAATTCCCGATCCGACGGCAAGCTTCAAAGCGTTTCGCCTCGACCACCGAGTCTGCGTCACGTTGTCCTCATGCCGTCTCTGCAACCAACTCCTTGGATAGATAGGCGTCTGGCCGCGTCGATCAAGGCGATATCAACGGGGCGTCACGCCTCCGAAACGCGGCACCGCATTGTTTCGCGTTAAATCAGCCGGTTGGCCGGATGCGCGTCCGGCCCGTGGCCGAAGAGGGCAGCAATGCGTTAGCTGACCTCGGTAAACCGCCCCGCATCGATCATATTCTGGATGAAGGGAGGCACTTCCAGGCCTGCCTTGACCTTCGCATCCAGATCGGCTTCGGCCGCACGCACGGTGGGCAGCCGCTCGATGGTCTTCACGATCATTGCCGCGGGAACGATCACCACGCCGTCCTCGTCTCCGAGCACGATGTCGCCCGCACTCACCGCCACGCCGCCCGCCACGACGGGAAGGCCGACCGTGCCGGGCCCGTTGCGCGCCGGCGAATTCGGGGTGACCCCGGCGCCGTAGCAAGGCAGGCCCACCGACCTTATGCCCTGAATATCGCGAACGAAACCGTCGGTCACGAATGCGACGACACCGCGATTCTTCATCATGCCGAGCAGAAGGTCGCCCGTCACGGCGGTCTCGGCGAAACTATCGGCTCCGCATACGATCACATCGCCCGGCTGGGCGATCGACAGGGCGCCGAAAACCGCGAGGTTGTCGGCGGGTCCGGCATGGCACGGCAACGCCACGCCGCAGAAAGCACCGCTGCCGGCAATCGGCTTGATCTGGCCGTCCATGGCGCCCCTGCCATTCATCGCATCCACGACGAAGCCGGTCTGGAGCCCGTGAAAGGCTTCGACCTGGGCACGGCTGGGACGGGTGAAATTGCGGCGGACCTGCAGCAGTGGAGCATCTTCGATCATGAGCGTTTCCCGGGTTGGGGGCCGTCGGGCTCGGTCATACGGCCCCATGTCTCTTTGCGGATCACCATATCGGGGCCGACCTCACCGAGGCTGCGCAGCCCGCAAAGCCCCATGGCGAGATCGATCTCGGTCCGGTAATTATCGAGCAGATGGCTGACGCCAGCCTCTCCGGCGACGGCGAGCGCCCAGAGCTGGGGCCGGCCGATCAGACACGCCGTCGCGCCGAGCGCCAGCGCTTTCAGCACGTCGCTGCCCCGGCGCACGCCTCCGTCGAGAAGGACCGGAATGCGCCCGTCCACGGCCTGGGCGACGGCCGACAATACGTCCAGCGAAGCCGCCGCGCCGTCGAGCTGCCGGCCTCCATGGTTCGAGACGATGACCGCGTCGATGCCGTGCTCGACAGCTTCGCGCGCCTCTTCTGGGTGCATGATGCCCTTCAGGATCAGCGGCCCTTTCCAGATCGCCCGCAATGCGTCCACATCCGGCCATGACATCGCCGGATCGAGCAGCTGGCCGATCTTGCCCGCGAGGGCTTTGGCATCCGCCGGCTCCCCCGCCCGGACATAGTTGCCGAAGGTGATCCGGGACAGTTCGCCGCGCATGCGCCACAGCCACCCGGTCTTGAGCGCCATGTTCGCCAGACCGGCCGCGCCGAGGCGGGGCGGAATGGTGAAACCGTTCCGCAGGTCCCTCTCGCGCTTGCCGAGCAGCTGGTTGTCGATGGTGAGGACGAGGCCATGATAGCCGGCCTCTTTCGCCCGCAACGGCGAGTTCCCGGGTGAACTGCCGGTCCTTGTAAATGAACACCTGCATCCAGCGGGGTGCGCTGCTCATCCCGGCCAGGTCCTCCAGCCGGCAGACCGAGCCGTGACTGAGGCAATAGATCGTTCCCTGCTTCGCCGCGGCCCTCGCCGAGCAGAGTTCGCCGCCCGGCCAGAACAGGCCGGCGAGCCCCGTCGGCCCGATGATGACGGGCATCGAGAGCCGCGTGCCCAGCAGCATCACCGACTGGTCGCGTTCGGCAGCGCCCCGCATCGGGCGCGGCATCAGAGCGACGTCATCGAACGCCGCTTCGTTGCGCCGCAATGTCCATTCCTTCTCCGCCCCGCCATCGGCGAAGTCGAAAATCGCACGGGGAAGCGCCGCGCGAGCGCCCCGGCGAAACGCATCCACATTATATGAAGCGGCTTTCCATCTTGGTGTGGCCATCCGTCGTGCTCAGCTATCCAGGCGGTAGAAACGGATGGCGTTGTCTCGGAACAGCTTCCGCCGCTCGTCTTCGGAGGCCCCGCGCGTGATCTCGTCTACGATGTCGACCCAGTCGGGATAGGTTCCCGCAAGTTCGAGCACATGCCAATCCCCGCCATACATGATCCGGTCGAAGCCGAACGTCTCGATGGCATGCTCGATATAGGGCCGGATCTGTTCGCGCGTCCACGCCTTGTGGTCGGCTTCGGTGGTCACGCCGGAGATCTTGCAGTGCACATTCCCGAGCGAGGCCAGCTCCACGAGGTCCGTCCGCCAGGGGTCCATGCCGCCCGCCTTGATCGGGGGCTTGCCGATGTGATCGAGGACGAAGCGCACTTCGGGGCATTGCTTCACCATCTTGATGACGTTCGGCAGATGGTGGTGGAAAACGCAGATATCGAAGGCGAGGTCGCGGGAGCCGAGCAGCTTGAGCCCATCGATGAAGTCGGGCCGAATGCAGAAATCGGGGTCAGGCTGGTTCTGGATCAGGCGGCGGATGGCGCGCAGGATCTTGTGCTCGCCGAGCCGGTCGAGATCGCCCTCGATCGCAGCGCCGCGTTCGAGAGGAAGGGCGGCGACCATGCCCTTGAGTCTGGGATCGCGCTCTGCCTGCTCGGCGACCCAGGCGGCTTCGTCGAGATGCTGGCCCTCATCGACATCGACCTCGACGAAGACGATCTGATCGATGCGCACCGGTTCGGCCGCCTTGCTGAGATGTTCGGGCAGCACGAGCCGCTTCAGCTCAGGCACGTTTCGCGTCCAGGAATAGCTGAGCCGTTCCGGGTCGCAGAGATGCACGTGGCTGTCGACGATAGGGAATTCTATCATGGCAGTCCTCGTCACTGTTTTTTCGCGGCTTACTCCACCACCGTAGATGTCGGCAGGGTATCACAAATGTCGCTCGATGCAGCGGCGAAGGATGCGGAGCAGGCCAAGGACCGAAGTTCGCGATCCCCGAAGAGGATCGCGTCAAATTGCACGACGAAACCGGTCCTTGCGCGGATCACCTGGGGCCGGCTGTGCGTTCCACGCCCGCCCCAAGCCGGTAGACGAGATGCCCGCCATAGCGCCCGCCTGCCGCCATGATAACGAAGCCCACCAGGCTGAGCACGATCGTCGGCAATTCCGGCTGAGCGAGAGGCGCCCAGCCGTCGCTGCGGGTGACAAGGGCGGCGAGATATGCGGTCCAGGCGCTCCCCATCAGCAGCATGTGACGCGTGCCGACGGAGAGGGCCGCCGCTTCGAGCATGGCAAAATCGAAAGCGCCCGCGATCATCGCCGGCACGGCCGTCGCCAGCCCGATCGAAAGGAAGAGCCAGGCTTGGGGCCACGCCCCGTCGAGGCCAAGCAGTGCGAGGCCGTCGCACGCGGTTCCCAGCGTCCAGAACGCGATGGGAAAGTGCACAAGCATGGGATGGATTGGATGACCGAAGAGACGCATCGCGATGCCCCCGGTATGGAGATCAGATGAACATGAAGACACTTCCGGCAAGCACGAGAAAGCCGGTCACCGCCGCCAGGGCGTGTACGACGACAATGCTTCTCGGCGGAATTTGCTGCCTCATATGGAAGGACGCCAGATAGAACCCGCCGAGCGCCGCAATCGCCAGAATGACGAGCGCTACCCGTACGGGATTCGTCGTCCCCTGCATCACGGCGAGGAGGACGAGAACAAGGCCCAGCGCGCCCAGTGCGGCATGAAGCAGCGAGAGGGCCCACGGTGCGAAATTACCCCGCAGAACCGAGTTCGCAAGAATGAGTCCGCCGAGCGCTGCGACGGCAAAGGCGATGACGCTATAAGTCAGCATGCGGAATCTCCCCTTGATCTGACCGGCCGCCGATCTGGCGGGGTCACGGGGATTGGATGCAATTGCAGCGCCTGAGGTTCCCGCTCCTGTTTGGGCTCGCAAAGATTGCGCCGTCCACTGACCGCCGAGCCTCAGCGCAGATCGGAGAGCCTCACCGCGATCGTCTTCGATGCGGGCCGGAGCGTGTGCCGCGTGGATTTGATGGGGCAGAGATTGCCCGTCAATGCGCAGGCGATCACGTCTCGCGGGGTCCAGCGTTCTTCGGGACGCCAGGAGGTGAGCGACAGCCGGGGATCGCCATATGAGATCAGCACGACAGGAACGGCCTTGAGCTGAAGGTGCTTGGCCGCCTCCCAGCGGTGATGCCCGTCAAGGATGATGAGGTGCTCGCGCTCGACAAGGAGCGGTTTGAGCCAAAGTCCGCAGGCTTCCATCTCAGCCGCGAGATCGCAGGCGCGATCGGGATCATGGTGCTCATGCGGCAGCAACCCGCTTTGTGGCAACAGCGCCACCCAATCGTGTCTGCACAGAGCATGCACGTCCTTCATCGAAACATCTCCACAGTCCTATCAAGGAAGCGGGACAAGACATCTCAATCCGGACAGCATGGCAAGAATATTATGGAACGATATTTCATTAACACATAATATATTTATGAAATATATTATTGAAATATCTAGTTTTTTTGACTTTTTCTTGTTGAAGAAATGGAAATACTCTGTAGCATGTAAACAATCAAGAAGTAAGGAAACGTCTGGCATCAATGCAAATTGATGTTTCGCGCATGCCCTGCGCGATCCACGTCTCCAATCCAATCAGGAGATCCATAAATGACCGTCGGCCCCATCGCTTTTCCGAGGGCTTCCGAGCTGTTCCAGGACGACGTCTTCGCGCCTGTCGGGGGGATTTTGGCTCAGCCCGTCTTTGTGAAGATCGAGGCGCTCAACGCAGCCGGTTCCGTCAAGATCAAGACGGCGCTGAACCTGATCAATACGATGGAGGCCGAAGGGCACATCTTTCCGCACAGCAAGATCATCGAAAGCTCATCGGGAAATCTCGGCGTGGCGCTCAGCATGATCTGCGCGGGACGCGGCTACCCCTTCACCTGCGTGGTCGATCCGAACGCGTCCCCCCGCAACATCAAGATCATGGAGGCCCTCGGCGCGCGTATCGTGATGATGACCAAGCTGGACGAGAATGGCGGATATCTCGGCAGCCGCATCCAATACATCAAACAGCTTCTCGCCGAAGATCCGGCCTATGTCTGGACCAACCAATATGCCAATCCGGCCAACGCCGAAGCGCACAGGCGATGGACGGCGGCATCGATCGACAATCATTTCCCCCGGCTCGACTATCTTTTCATCGGCGCCGGCACGACGGGCACGCTGATGGGCTGCGTCAAGCATTTCCGCGCGCATCGGCCGGACGTGAAGATCGTGGCCGTCGATGCGGCGGGCTCGGTCACTTTCGGGCGCCCGCCCGGCAAGCGCTATATTCCAGGGCTCGGAACAAGCCGGCGGCCGGAGATTTTCGATCCCGCCGGATTGCATGCCATGGAGACGGTGAGCGAACGCGACGCCATCGGCATGTGCCGGTATCTGGCGCGGCATCAGGGCTTTCTCGCGGGCGGCTCGACGGGAACGGTGCTCGCGGCGGTGCTGGCCTGGAAGCCGCGCCTTCCGAAAGACGCCATCGTCGGGGCGATCTCGCCCGATCTCGGTGAGCGCTACCTGGACACCATTTACAACGACGATTGGGTCAAGGCGCATTTCGGCGACGTGCCGAGCCTGAGGTTTTCCTCCGCCACTGCGGCGTGACCCCTGGTACCGTCCCGTCCCCATTCCTCCCCCGGGACGGTACTTTTTTCGCCGCGCGGGGCCACCGCCGAAGCACATCGGAAAGCATCGCGGGCGCTCCGTATTTGACAAAATATGGAGCGGGCATCTACACTAGTATTATAGGAACACTGTTCCGAATATCGACACAACACGGATCGCGGCTTAGCTCTGACGCAAAAGCGCGGGCTCACTCGGGAAAGGCTGCCGATGCTGCTGAATGCAGACCGACTGAGCCGTCTGATGGCTTCCGCTGGCCTGCAGGCCGTCATTGCAACGACCGCCGAGAACGTCACTTATTCCAGCGGATTCTGGGCGCTGACGCAGTGGGTGCGCAGGGGGCCGCAAACCTATGTCTTCTGGCCGGCCCCTGAGCTGGGCGAACCGGCGATCATCACCGGAACGTCGATGCTCGATCTCGTGGCGGACCAGAAGCCCTGGGTCAGCCGGGTGCGGCGCTACGGTGCATTCGTCATCGAGCAGGATGAGACCGCCGAACTGGACGCCATCGACCGGCGCCAGGCCGAACTCTACGCGCTTCCCGACGAGAAAACCGCGCTCGCGGCCCTTTGCAACGCAATCCGCGAGGGGGGATTTGGCGCCGCGCGCATCGGCGTCGAGGAACTGGGCCTCACGCCGGGCTACATGGCTGCATTGCGCGAGGCGTTTCCCGCAGCCCAATTCCTGCCCGCCGACAGCATTTTCCGCCAGTGCCGCGCCGTGAAGACGGAGGCGGAGATCGCCCGTCTGCGGCGGTCGGCCACCGTCGCCGAACAGTCCATCGCGTCCGCGCTCGACATCGCCCGGGAAGGCGCGACGGAGCGCGACCTGGCGCTTGCCTTTCACGCGCGCACCGTGCGCGAAGGCGGATTCCCGGTGCTCGGCTGCATCGGCTTCGGCAGACGCAGCGCCATGACGAATGTCCAGCCGTCCGACCGGCCACTCCGCCGCGGCGACATCATCCGCTTCGATGTCGGCGGACGGTACGATCATTACAGGTCGGACATCGCACGCATCGCGGTGCTCGGCGAGCCTTCGGTGAAGGCCGCCGCCTATCACCGCGCCCTGCATGCGGGCGTGCGCCACGCTTACGAGATTCTCAAGCCGGGCCTCGCCGCTCGCGATCTGTTCGACGCGGTGGTGGAGACCGTGCGGCGGGAAGGATTGCCGCATTACCGGCGCACCCATGTCGGCCATGGCATCGGCATGGACGGCTATGACGCGCCGGACCTCGGACCGTCCAGCAGCGAGATCATCGAGGAAGGCATGGTCCTCTGCGTCGAGACGCCCTATTACGAACTCGGCGCCTGGGGCCTTCAGGTAGAGGATATGGTCGTGGTCCGCGCCGACGGGGTGGAATCCCTCATGCAGACGGACGGCAGCATGGTGCTCCTATGAACAAGGGGGTTACCGGCTATGTCTGTATCCGCTGCGGCCACGCGACCCCGTTGCGGCTGATGCTGGATTCGCGCGGCTGCTCCGTCTGCCGGGAAGACGCCCCCTCCAATCTCCGCGTCGCCTATGCCGGGACGATCCGCGAGAGCTGGGACTTCGCCGCCACCCGCAACGGGCCGTCCAGCCTGTGGCGCTATGAGAGCATGCTGCCGGTTGCCGGCCGCGATGCCGTGTCGCTGGGCGAAGGCATGACGCCGCTTCTGAGCGCGCCGCCATGGGCCGGCATCTTGGCGTCGGCCGGCTGCTGATCAAGGACGAGACCCGCAATCCCACATGGTCCTACAAGGACCGCCTCAGCACGGTCGCGATATCGGCGGCGCGGCAGATGGGCGCCAAGATCGTCGCCACCAGTTCATCCGGCAATGCGGGCGCGTCCCTGGCCGCTTACGCCGCGCGCGCGGGATTGCCTTGCGTCATGGTCACATTCGCCCACAGCGCCGGACCGATGCTCGCCCAGGCGCGCAAATATGGCGCCATGGTGCTGCCGCTTGCATCGAAATCCGCCCGCTGGCCGTTGCTCGCCGAGGCCGTCGAACGGCTCGGCTGGTTTGTCACCTCCCCATTCCGGGCGCCGGTCGTCGGCAGCCATCCGATCGGTCTCGAAGGCTACAAGACGCTGGCTTACGAAGTGGTGCAGCAGATGGAGGGCGATGTCCCCGACTGGTGCGTGATGCCGGTCTGCTATGGCGACGCGCTGTTCGGCATGTGGCAGGGCTTTCTCGATCTGCATGAGCGCGGCGTGATCTCGCGGCTGCCGAAGATGGCGGCGGCGGAAGTCTTCGGCTCGCTGAAGACGGCGCTGGCCGACGATGGCGATGCGGTGCCGGCCATGGAGGCGGAGTTCGACACGCTGGCCGTTTCCATCGGGACGTCGCAAGGGGCGTTTCAGGCGCTTCATGTGCTGCGCCAGTCCGGGGGTACGGCTGTGGCCGTGGGCAATGACGGGCTCATCCGCCTGCAGGAAGATTTTGCCGCGAGCGAGGGCATTTTTGCCGAACTCGCATCCGTGACGCCTTTGGCGGCCGCCGCTCGCCTGCGGGCAAGCGGCGTCATCAAGCCCGCGGATACCGTGCTGGCCGTGATTACCGCGAGCGGACTTAAGGATCTGGATCGCTCGCTGGCGGAATCCCAGCCCCTGCCGGCCACCGGCGGCTCACTGGACAACGCGCTGAACTATCTAGAAGAGCATTATGGTTTCGCCAAGCACATTGGGCCGAAACGAAAGACCATGAAGTCGGCGAGCTAATACCTATTGCCGCCTTGAACCGTGCGACTTAGGTGCGCCTGCGGTTGCGCCCTCCCCTAATCTATCTGCGATTTTCTCTGTCATCAGCTCATTGAGCGCGATGTTTCAGATATAACGTGCAAAAATCGCACCGCGTAAATATTTAATTTAATAATACTCTCTTAATATTTGACTCGAATATGCAAAGATAATATTTTGAGACGATACATCGTAACGTTGTGCCGATAATCGGTTCGCCTCGAACCAAGCAGCACAGCGTAACGCAACCGGAGCTAAAGATGCATAGACGCAAGTTTCTTTTCGCCGCGGCGTCAGTGGGAGCGGGAAGCCTGATCCCTGGCATTTTCGGGCGAGCAGGGGCACAGACGCAATATCCGAGCGCACCGGTCACAATCTTCGTGCCGTTCGCGGCGGGCGGCGCCAGCGACATTCTGACCCAAGTCGTGTCCGATTTTGCGCGAAACCAGCGCAAGGTGCCCGTGGGCATCGAGTTCCGCCCGGGCGCTGGAGGCACCATCGCGCCCAGCCACGTCGCCAAGGCCGCGCCGGACGGCACATCGCTCGGCTTTTATTCGGTGAGCCCGTTCCTGACCGTGCCGCATCTCCAGAGCCTGCCCTATCAGACGCTGACCGACTTCACTTTCATCACCATCTACGCCTATGTCCCTATCGCTTTTTATGTGCCCGCTGAAAGCCCGCTGACGGATTGGGCCGGCGTTCTCAAATTCGCCAAGGACAATCCGGGCAAGTTGCGCTGGGGCACCGCCGGGGTGCGGGGCATCGCGCATTTGGCGGTCGAAGCCGCCTTCCGCAAGGAGGGGATCAAGGCCACCTTCGTGCCGTTCGGCGGCGGTTCCGAAGCGATCACCGCGCTGCTCGGCAATCATATCGAAGCCGTCGTGTCCTCCGATTACGGCCCCCAACTGGCGGCCAAACGTGTTCGGCTGCTGGCCTTCACCGGTACGGAGAAACTCGCCGGCCTCGAGGCCCTGCCAACCTTCAAAGAGCTGAACTATCCGCTGGCCACCGAAGCGCTTTACGGCCTGTTCGGCCCGGCCAAACTGCCCAAGGACGTCGTGACCTATTGGGAAACGCTCATCAAGGAGATGACCGGCTCGGACGCCTATAAAACCGCGCTGGCGACCGCCAATGCAAGCCCGATCTTCCTCTCCAGCGCGGAGTTCACGGCGAATGTCGTGGAGAATTACAAGAAGCTCGGGGAGCAGATCGCCGAACTCGGCTTCAAGGCCAAGGGATAGCCATGATCGGCCCAGCCGTGCTCGCCTGTTGCGCGCTGCTGGCGCTCTATCTGGGGCGCGGACTGGAAATCTGGTACCACGGGATACCAGGCAGCGGACTGCTCCCGACGGTCACGGCGACGATCCTGCTGGTGGCGAGCCTCGGCTCCTTCAGTCGGGACAAGGGAAGCGAAGAGGCGCCGGGCAATTGGCCTCGCGCCGCCTGCTATGCGGGCGGGCTTGTCGCGATCCCGCCGGCGGTGATGTTCCTCGGCATGCTCCCGGCTCTCCTGCTCTTCACCGCCATAATTCTCCGGCTGGTCGAGGGGTTCCGCACGTCAACCGTCATGCTGATCACGGCCGTGAGCATTTCCGGCAATTGGCTGCTGTTCGACAAACTGCTCCACGTGCCGCTTCCCAAGCCCATCTTCTGGTGACGGCATGGACATCCTGCACAATCTCACCATGGGCTTCGACATCGTTCTGACGCCCACGAATATGCTCGTCGCGTTGCTGGGCTGTCTCGTCGGAACGGCGGTGGGCGTGCTTCCGGGTCTCGGCCCCACGGCGACGATCAGCCTCCTGCTCCCCATCTCCGTCTATCTCGACCGCACCTCCTCCATCATCCTGATGTCCGGCATCTATTACGGCGCCATGTATGGCGGCTCGATCACCTCGATCCTGATCAAGATCCCCGGTGAGGCGGCCAGCGTCATCACCTGCCTCGACGGCTATCAGATGGCGCGCAAAGGCAGGGCGGGCGCAGCGCTCGGCATCAGCGCATTCGCCAGCTTCGGCGCCGGGATCGTCGCCACGCTAGGGATCGCGCTGGTGGGGCCTCAGGTCGCGGCCACGGCGCTCGCCTTCGGCCCGGTCGAGAAGACAGCGCTGCTCGTGCTCGGCTTTACGCTCATTCTCGGCATCGGCCAGGGCTCGCGCATAAGAATGCTCGCGATGGTCGGCCTCGGACTGTTTCTCGGCACGGTCGGCGTCGACCTGGTATCCGGCGAGGAGCGGTTCGTCTTCGGGGTGCCGGAATTGCGGGACGGCTTCGGCGTCGCGGTTGTCGCCATGGGCCTGTTCGGCCTCAGCGAAGTGCTTGCCATGGCCAGAGGAGAAGGACAGCAAGACCCAGATCATGCGCTTCGGCGCCCGCATGAGAGATCTGCTTCCCAACCGGGAAGAAACCCGGGCATCGATCGGCCCGGCGGCTCGCGGCAGCCTTCTCGGTTTCTTCCTCGGCCTTCTGCCGGGCGGCGGGGCTCTCATCTCCAGCTTCGCCAGCTACATGCTGGAGCAGCGCATTTCCCGCCATCCCGAACGGTTCGGCCAGGGAACGCCCGAGGGTGTGGCGGGCCCCGAGGCGGCCAACAATGCCGGGGCACAGGCGAGCTTCATTCCGCTCCTATGCCTGGGCATCCCGGCCAATGCCGTCATCGGCGTGATCATGGGGGCGCTGCTCGTCCAAGGCATTACGCCGGGTCCGCAGCTGATCGTCGAGCATCCGGAGCTGTTCTGGGGCGTCATCGCCAGCATGTTCGTCGGCAATCTCATGCTGATCGTGCTCAATGTCCCTCTCATCGGCTTGTTTGTGGCTCTGCTCCGCGTGCCGCGCGGGATCATGGCCGTGCTGATCGTCTCCTTCTGCGTGATTGGCGCGTTCAGCCTGAACAACAGCATGTTCGACGTCGTGGCCATGATCGGGTTCGGCCTGCTCGGCTACGCGCTGCGCAAGGCGAAATTCGACGTCGCCCCCTTGCTGCTCGCCTTTGTGATGGGGCCGTTATTCGAACAAAATCTGCGGCAAGGTTTGATCATCGGTTTTGGCAGCCCCGTCGTATTTATCGAGAGCCCCATCAGCCTCGGCTTCCTGATCGCGGCCCTCGTCGTCGTCATCGGCCCGCATGTGCTGAAGTTTTTCGGCCTCGGCCGCCGCCCGGAGATGGACCGGGCTCCAAGCTCGGCCACGGAATAGCGCAGCCATCTTGACACAGCGGCGCCAACTCGCAAATATCGGAACACTGTTCCATGGCGTCGGGAGTACTGATGAACACGAGCCAGTCGCTTGAGCGCGGCCTTCGGGTCCTTGAACTTCTCAACGGTTCCCCAACGGCCCTCGGCGTAAGGGAAATGGCGCGCCGGCTGCAGATCAGCACGACGATCGTGCAGCGCCTCGTGAACACCTTCGCCGAATTCAACTATCTGGAGCAGGTCGCGGAGACCCGGCGCTACCGGATCGGCGCGCGCGCCCTCGGCCTCGGAAGCTCGCTGCTGCGGCACGACAAGCTGATCTCCAGCGCCAATGCGGAGCTGCAACGGCTTGCCAATGAGCATGGGCTTAGCGGATTTCTCTGCGGGCTGCGCGGCGCACGCGCCGTCTACCTGCTGGCGGTGCAGAGCAGCGGCCCCATTGCCATCACGGCGATTCCGGGAGAAACCGCCTATCTCCATAGCACCGCCATGGGGAAAGCCATGATCGCATGGATGAGCGATGACGACGTCGCTCAGCTGCTCGCCAATGAGGAGCTGCCAAAGCTCGCGCCCAAGACGATCGACAGCATCCCCAAACTCATTCAGAACCTTCACGACGTAAGGCGCCTGGGCTACGCGACGTCCATCGAAGAAAACCTGCCGGGGGTGATCTCCGTGGGCGGGCCAATCCGGAACGCGGATGGCGAGGTGGTCGCCGCCTTGAGCGTGGCCTTCGCGGGAACGGCCAGCGCGGAAGCGGACCTGCGGACTCCGACGAAGCTGGTTCTGGACGCCATTTCGCGGCTTTCGCGAGGACTGGGCTGCCCCCAATCCTTCCTGCCTTCGCCCGACGGTCATCATCTCGACGCGGCCTGAGCGGCGTTCCGCCGGGTCATGATGATCAGCGCCCCCAGCGACAGCAACGCCGCAATCGCGGCCAGCAGCAACGCCGCGATCGCGCCGCCTCGGCCAAGCGCCGCCGCGAAGGCGACCGGCGTGATTGCGGCGGCGGCATTCTGGAACGCGGCGAGCTTGCCTGTCCACATGCCGTATTGGGCGATGCCGAAAATCTGCACGGGAACGGCGGTCCGCGCCACCATCATCAGCCCGTTCGACAGCCCGAGGAGCAGGACGAAGACGGTGGCGATGACCGCGTCGATCCGGGCCGAGGCCGCGAGCGGCAGCAGCATGACGGCCATCGCGACCGGCAAGAGCAGGCCCCCCATAAGCGCGAAGCTGGTGGGCAGCCAGTATCGTCCCGCCATGAACTGCACCGCTCGCGCCGCGAGTTGAGCAAGGCCGACGAGGCTCGCCAGTGAGACCGCCATCGGGTCCGAAAAACCGGCCGTCCGCAGGAGGCCGACCAGATGAACCGAAAAGCCTGCCGTGACGAAGACGTTCAGACCGAGCGCGAAGGACAGGATCGGGAAGGCTGCATGCTGGCGCGGCCACGCCCAACCGTCCGCGGCTCCGGCCTCGAACGAGCGGCTCGCGCGGGGAGCGATGGCCCGTCTCAGCACCGCGAGATGCAGAGGCAGGCAGACGGCGAGATTGAGGACCGCGAGAGCAAGACAGGCGCCACGCCAGCCGAAAGCGCTGTTCAGTATGTGAACCGCCGGCAGTGAGAGCGTACCCGCGAGCCCGGTCACGAACATGAGGGCGGTAACGCCGCGCAATGTCGCCGACCCCGCCGCCTGCGCGACGGCCGCGCATGCCGCATTGGTCAGCGCCGACGCGCAGGTCACGCCGAGCAGGCACCAGGCTGCAAGATAGCTCACCGGCCCCTGCGCATGCGCGAGCCATGCGAGACCGATGGCCGCCGCCAGCGACCCCGCGGCCATGACCCACCGCGCGCCGCATCGATCGATCAACCTGCCTGCGATGGGAGCGGCCAGCGCGCCGACCAGATACATCGCCGCCACGCCGCCAAAGGCCAGTTCGGGCGACATGCCGAGGTCGGCTTGCATGAAACGCGTCAGCACGGCCGGCATGAAGAGCAGCGAGCCCCACCCGATGATCTGCGTGACGCTCAATGCGACGATGGCCAGAAGGGCGGGCCGCCCCATCGCGTGGCTGTCGCGACGGGTGAATTCATTTGCCGCGAAACCATCGCGCCCGATCGGTGGAACGGAAACCACGATAAGCCCCACTCACACGCTGCGCCAGGAGACGGCAGTGCCGGGGCAGGCTGAATGGCTGGTGCGGCAGATTCCAAGCTCCCGCAGTGCCCGGGCCGCGCCTTGCATGGACCAGTAGAAATCGCGCTTTTCCGGATTGAAGATCAGCGCGACGCCGCTTCCGCCATAGGAGACGCTCAGACCGCATGCGCCGAAGCTGACCGCGATATTCAGCAAGACGTCGAACCTCGGTTTGGGCAGACGGCGCTGATGAATGCGCGCGCTCGCCGTCGCCACCTGGCCGAGGAGCGAAGCATCCGCATCGCGGACCGCGCGCCTCAACAGGCTGCGCAGCATGCCGAAGTTTTTGATCTCCAGCGCGTCATAGCGCGGCGCGGGAATGACCGAGGCAGCCACAGGATGAGGCGGGGACGTTGCGATCCTGAGAACGGCGAGCGCCGGATAGGTATCGCCAAGCACATCGAGGACGGTTCCATCCTCGGCCGCAAGCACGACAGAGGCCGGGTCGGCCCTGCCTGCAAGAACCGCCTTTTCGCCCGGCAGATCGACCTTTGCGTGACGCATACGGCCTTCCGCGTCCGCAAATGTTCCCCGCAACACTTCACATGGGAAAATTGCCGTCGATACGTCCTGGATTGCTCCCGGCCGCAAACGCGATTTATTGTCTAACATCGCCTGGTAACCACTCACGCTAAGTGAGCAGAAAATGTAAACGCCGCAATTCTGCAGTAAAGAATATATTTCGATGAAATTTATATTGATTATATTCAGGCGCACGGATCGGCGTGCCTATATAACCCCCGCATCCGAGGGCTGCGCCATTCCCATCTCCGGCTCATTCCCGAAAAGCGACGTAGCGGGGTACGTGCGCCAAGCCAGATTTTTGCCAGCCCGAACGGCATTTCGTGATGCGTTTCAAGTCTCTATGCTGCGCTCTTCTCGCTTAGCCAAGTTCTATCGCCCGCAACATATCGGCAATAAAGAAGGATTCAGCAACAATATCTAGTGCAGCAAAAGAATTTACACGGAGCATTTCTGAATAGTCGCAATGAGGGTAATATAAGGAGAATTCCTCCCTTCGGGTCATAAGGTGGAAAACTCATGATGAAACGACAGTTCGCAAGACTGCGCTTAGGTGAGTGCGGGCCCAATGTGTCTCGCCTGTGTCTCAGTGCACGGATGTTCGGCAACGGAACGGAGGAGCATGAGGCGGCCGAGATGATCGCGCGTTTCGGCCAGGCAGGCGGGAATTTCATCAACGCCGCCGGCAGCGATGCGGAAGGAACGGCAGAGCGGATTATCGGCCGCGCGATCAGGCGGGACCGCGATCGATGGATCATCGCCGACGCGGCCACCCCTCCCGCAAAAGCCCGGTCGAACGCCAGGGGCCCCTCCGGCGCGTGGCTTCGGCAGGCCGTCGACAGGAGCCGCGACCATTTGGGCGTCGACAAAATCGATCTGTATTATCTGTGTCTCGACGATTGGATGACCGGCCTCGAGGAGACGATCGAAACGCTCGGCGAAATGATCGAAGCAGGCAAGATCGGCGGCTGGGGTTTTTCCAACCTGCGCGCCTGGAGGATCGCCGAACTGGTTCGCATCGCCGATTGCCTCGACGTGCCTCGCCCTGTCGCGGCCCAGTCCTATTACCATGCGCTCTATCGATTGATGGAAATGGACTACCTGCCCGCCTGCGCGCATTTCGGCATCGGCGTCGTCGCCTATGCCCCGCTGGCCAGAGGCATCCTCTCGGACGAATTCTCGAGCGGATCGGAGCGTTCGTCCTATGTCGGACCGCAGGATCCGGTGGTCATGGAAACGGCGTTCCGGCCGGCCGCCATCGATGCCGTCCGCGCCATCGCCCGTCATTTGCAGCCGTCGGGCCGGGCGATCACCGGATTCGCCCTGCAGTGGGTCCTGGCCAACAGGCTGGTCTCCAGCGTGCTCATCCGGCCCAAATCGATGGCCCAGCTCGACAGCTATCTGAGCGCGGTCGAGACCTCGTATACGCTAAATGACGAGGCGTTCATGAACGAGCTGGTCCCGTCGGGCAATTTTGTCGGCACGGCATATCTGAATCTCAAATCAGCGCACATTGGCAGGGTGGTGGGCTGAATCCCTCATTTTTAACGGCAGCAGGAAACGCGAAGTCTGTTATCGCGGGCGCGAATAATGAGGACCATCTATTAGCGAAGGCTCTGTACGTATTATTTAATTGTTAGATTCCAGCTCAGCCCAGGCCGGCAAATTTGCACGGCAGAAGTTCACATCGAACTATAACAAAGCAATTATAATTTTTCTACCTTAGCATTCCATTATTAAAGGGTTTTGGCGGCTGACTAAATCTTGTTTCAAATTACCTTGACCGAATATGTTCATATCTTTTATAAATTCTCTTTTGGCATGCACCATCGAATATCGAAGCCCCGCGCATCGGTGAGCGCGCGGACCTGTTTTTCCGGTGAGCTGAAGAATGAGCCCTGCGGATCACGACCAGCAGGAAGACTTGCTGTCTGACGATGTATACCGGCGTCTCAAAGACTATATTCTATGCGACGTGATCAGACCGCCAGAACGCCTGCAGATTGGGCAGTTATCTCGGCATTTCGGCATGAGCATCACGCCCATCCGCGAGGCGCTGATCAGGCTTGCGGCCGAGCACATTATCGATCCCAAACCCGGCCGGGGGTTTTTCTATAAGGAGTTCATTCCAAGCGAACAGAACAAAATCCATGAACTGCTGTTCTGTCTTCTGAAATACGCAGTCGAAAGCCGCGGGCGGAAGCCGTTTCAGCTTCTCCCGGACGCGGCAAAGCTTGCAAAGATCGATATCGGCCAGGCCGACCGGACCGCTTCGGGGCTGCTCGCAGCGGCGGTGGCCCGCGAAAAGCTCTATGAGCAGCTTATCGCGCCGCTCGGCAATGATCAGTTTACCGAGATGGTTCGCAATCTCTGCGAGCGGACCCGCATCAGCCGCATTCTCTGGCTTGACCAGCAGGCGAATAGCGATCTTGCCGCCGATGATCTCGACGACTGGATCAAGCTCTTCCAGGCCGGCAAGAACCAGGAAGCGCTGGAGAAACTGCACAAACGATTCCAGGCGAAAACGCATAAGATGCATGCGCTGGCCAGCGCCAGGCAGCACAGAATATACGAGGCGTATCCCCTCCTCCGCCCGGGGTCGGGGCGCTAGCAGGCCGCGACTGTCCTTGTGGCTCGCCGAAAAGGTTCGGACCCAGAGCGGGATCGGTGAAGTGGAAACATCGAAGCCGGGAGGCCCGCTCTCAATTCTTTGCTGGTCGCGCGATCGGACGGAAAACCGGATTCCACTTTTCCTGATCGCGCTCCGGCCGTCGCCGCGTGCGGAAAGAGAACGAACCACGCCGCTGCGCCGCCTACAGCAGGAAGTCGCTGCCATCGAGAACCGCCGAGTTGTGTGAGAGTTGACGCGGAATTTTCTGCCCGTTCTTGAGCAGGATCGCGCGCATGACTTCAGGTCATTGTTTTACCGCATGATTTTGCTCGAGAATGCCGATTCCGGCCCGTCAAGGCGTACGCAACCTGAAAGCGGGCCTGCCCAGTCACCTTCGCCTAAAACATGAAATCGTCTGCTGAGAAATCCGCCACCTGGGCGCCCCAGATCTCAATTGAGCTATTGCCAAAGCTGATGAGGACGTCGTCGCCATCCTGGGCGATGCTCAGCTGACCCCAGCCGGTGAGCCCCGGCACCTCGAGGAAGCGGATCAGATCGACCCCGTCTTCGAAGTCGGGGATGAGGTCGTCGCCCCAGCTTCCGCCCGGCCACCTGAAGTTGAAGATATCCTCGCCGCTTCCGCCCTCGAGATAATCGTCGTTGCCCGCGCCGTTCAAATCGGCGCCGTCGCCGTCGATAACATCGTCATCGTCTCCGCCTTGCAAGGTGTCGTCGCCGTCGCCGCCGATCAGCCAGTCGTCGCCGCCTCGTCCCCGCAGAAGGTCGTTGCCTCCTTCGCCGGCCAGGACGTTGTCTTCGTCATTGCCGATGACATCATCCCTCCAGTCCGTGCCGTTGACATTCTCGATCCTGGAAAAACTATCACCTGCGGCGCCCCAGTCTCCCTGGCCCATTTCCAGATCGACGAAGACGCCCATACCGCCTGTGGTCGGCGGCGTGCCCACATAAGAAACGGTGTCTATGTCCGCGCCGCCATCGAAGACGTCCGCGCCCTCGCCACCGATCAGCGTATCATAGCCTGCGCCGCCATAGAGCTGGTCGTCGCCTTCTTCCCCCCGCAGCGTATCGTTTCCGCCGTCTCCGTAGAGCCGGTCGGCTCCCTCGCCGCCGGAGATTCCGTCTGGCCCGGCGCCTCCGTAGAGCTTATCCGCACCCCCTTCTCCGTCGAGCGCATCAAACCCGTCGCCGCCTTCGAGCCGATTATCGCTTCCATCGCCGCGAATGGAGTCGTCGAAATCCGAACCGATGATGTTTTCGATGCCGCTGTAGATATCGCCATTGGCGCCCCAAAAGCCCTTGCCGTTGTCTAGGTTGACAGAGACGCCATCATTGTAGGGAGGGCCATAATAGGCAGGCGTGTCCTCGTAGGTGACGGTGTCGATGCCGGCGCCGCCTTTCAGCGTATCGGCGCCGGCGCCGCCATCGAGCAGATCGTTACCGTTGCCGCCATAGAGCCGGTCGTCGCCACCGCCGCCGTAAAGTCCGTCCGCTTCGCCCCCGCCTTCGATCCTGTTGCCGTTTGCATCTCCGTAAATGACATCGATGAGATCCGTGCCGATGACATTTTCGATGCCGGTAAGGGTATCGACTTCGTTGCCCCGGAGTCCTCTCCCCGCCGCCAGATCGACCCACACACCTAGCCAGCCGATCGGCGGGGTGTTCTCATAGGAGACAGTGTCGATGCCCGCGCCCCCGTCGAGCGTGTCGTTGCCGTCGCCGCCGTCCAGCAGATCGTTGCCATCGCCGCCATAGAGCTCGTCATCGCCCTTGCCGCCATAAAGCCCGTCATCCAGCTTCCCACCGGTGATGGTATCGTTGCCTCCCTGACCGTAGATGACGTCATAGTAAAGGTCTCCCGTCCTGGAGAGACTGAGCAGCACGTCGTCGTCTTCAGTACCGTACAGAGGCTTCGGAGAGATGATGTATTGTGCCACGAGAGGCTCCTAATCAGGTCGGGATAAGAAATCGTCCTGCGAGAAATCTCCAAGCTGCGCGCCGTAGACCAGGATGGAGTTGTTTCCGTAGGTGAGGAAAACGCCGTCCCCGGGCAGGACGGAAAAGGCAAGCTCGGTCCAATCTATCCCCGACAGGCCGATCAGGTCGGTCCCGTCCTCGAAATCGTCGATCTCATCGTCGCCCCAGTTGAACTCGAACTCGAAGCGATCGGCGTTGCTTCCGCCTTCCAGATAGTCGTCGCCGGGGCCACCATTGAGACGATCGCTGCCCTCGCCGCCCGCCAGAAAATCCCATCCCGCACCGCCGGCGAGCACGTCGTTGCCGTTGTCCCCGAAAAGCTCATCGTCGTCCCCGCCGCCGAAGAGCAGGTCATCATCGTCATTGCCGGCAATCACGTCGTCGCCGTCCAAGCCGTACAGAAAATTGACCCCATCATTGCCTTCGATGAAATCGTCGAAGAAGGACCCGCGCACATGCTCGATCGAAGTCAGGCTGTCCCCGTCGGCGTCGCCGCGCGTGCCGGTCCGGCTGAGGAGATCGACGTTGATGCCCGAGGCCGCGCCCTCGTAGGACACCAGGTCCTGTCCCCCGCCGCCGTTGAGCGTATCGGCGCCTCCGCCGCCCTCCAGGACGTCATTGTTTCCGCCGCCGTAGAAATGCTCGGAATTGCCGCCGCCAACGATGCGGTCGGCGAAGTCGGAGCCCAATATGATTTCGATAGAGTTCAGCGTGTCGCCTGCGGCCTCCCCGGTTAGCCCGACCCCGGTCAGCAGATTGACGCTGATGCCGCCCATCGCATGGGCATAGGATGCCGTGTCCTGGCCACTGCCTCCATAGAGTTCGTCAGCGCCGGAACCGCCTTCGAGCAAATCGTCGTCGCCTCCACCTTCCAGCAGGTCGTCGTCGCCTCCGCCTTCCATATAGTCGCCGCCCGGTCCGCCATCGAGCGTGTCGAACCCCTCTCCGCCATCCAGGCGGTCGTGAAGGTCGCCGCCGATCAGCGTGTCGTCGCCGCCCCGGCCGACCAGATAGTCCATGCCGCCTCGGCCCTCGAAGTTGTTGTCCCCGCTATTGCCGAAAAATTGATCGGCC
Source organism: uncultured Alphaproteobacteria bacterium (assembly GCA_963842775.1). Taxonomy (GTDB): domain Bacteria; phylum Pseudomonadota; class Alphaproteobacteria; order Rhizobiales; family Rhodomicrobiaceae; genus R-RK-3. The sequence goes on from CAWJHQ010000011.1 coordinate 936,885, forward strand.
CAGTCCGAGCCGATCAGATTCTCGATGCCGGTGAAGGTCTCCCCCAAGGCAATCCAGCCGCCGGAACCGAAGCCGAGGTCCACCCAGGCGCCGAGATAGAGATCGGCGCCTTCAATCGGAGGAGCGCCTTCATAGGAGACGGTGTCGTTGCCCGCGCCGCCGTCGAAGCTGTCCACCCCCGCGCCGCCCGTCAGCCAGTCGTCGTCATCGCCGCCGTGCACCTCGTCGTTCAGTTCTCCGCCGGTGATGACTTCGTCGCCCTCCTCGCCGAAGATCGCCTTGTAGTAATAGTCGCTTAGCTTGGAGAAATTGGACAGCGTGTCATCGTCTTCGCTGCCGATCAGCGGTTTGGGCGAGATGATATACTGTCCCATGATGACCTCATATGCCGGGCCGGAATTCCCGAAGCGCCTGCCATGATGAAACCGGTCATGCTGAGAGTCCTGGAGGGTGGCTGAAGATTCACCGGAGAAAGCCGTAATTCTGCCGGCTGAAACAGCCAATGCGCAAAGGTTACTCTCCCTGATCAGGGTCGCGGCCCGCCATTCCCGCCATCCGTCATTCCGCCAAGAGGCCCATAATATTGCGATTTCCGGATATTCAAGGCTGCCACCGGATATCGGCATTGCGCCGCCCACGGTATTACGACCGTGCATGCGAGTAAGGCCGGGCGGCACCCTGTGGTGTCCTCGGAATATTGCAGCTGCATTGGAAATCAACGGGCTTCATACCGTGACGAAGCGGTACGCGGTGTCCTTTCGCTCTACGATGCCTAAACCGGGGAACGGGAAATGGTAGCCGACAATTTGCATCTTCTGTGCGGCGAGACGGTCGAGCAGACGCCGCCGCATGGCAATCGCCCGATCGGGCTCATAATCGACCGGCACGCGCCATGCGGGGTGCTGGAAAGAGATCGCCGGATGCGTAAGAGCGTCGCCGGTGACGAGCAAACCGTCGCCTCCGGCAAGCTCCACCGAAAGATGGCCGGGCGTATGGCCCGCCGTATCGACTGCGCGAATGCCGGCGGCGATCTCCTCGCCCGGCTTGATCATCGTAACGCGCTCCCGGATACGGGTGAGATTTCGCAGCGCGCCGTTTACGATCCGGTGCAGCATCTCGGGCATTTTGCTGAGCAGATCGGGCTTCATCCAGAAGTCCCATTCGGCTTGAGAGATGATGTAGCTCGCATTCGGGAAGGCCAGATCGTCGCCTTTGCTGACGCCCCACAGATGGTCCGGATGGGCGTGCGACACCACGATCTTGGTGACGGCGCCCGGGTCGATGCCGACCGACATGAGATTTGCCGCGAGCTTTCCGGCGGTGTCGTGAGCTCCGGCGCCGTAACCTGAGTCGATGAGGATCAGATCGGGCGGTCGCCGGATGACCGCGATATTGGCCGGCATCCGGAAGCGATCGCCTCCCTGGCCTGAGTCCTTGAGGATCGCCTCGCGCTTCGTGGCCGGCACATCGGGAGAAAGCAGGAACCCCGCAGGCAAGAAGAAATGACCGTCGCTTACAACAAGCAATTCCGTGCGGCCGGATTGGAACACCGTCCGCACCGCCGCGGACGCTTTGCAGGGCGGCGCGCCGAGACCTGCGCTCAGCAGGAATGCCCCGGCGCCGGTCAGGAAATCGCGGCGGGATGCAGTGAGGTGTCCGGACATTATCATCGGTCCTCTCCTACGGATGTCGTTGAGCGGGAGCTTCGAACGCCTATGCCGACACGCATGATGAGCGCATCGATTTGCGAGGCCGCCCGCCGGGTCTCGTACCGTGGCCAGATTGACCAACTCGACCGGCGCCGTCCTGGAGAAGGGCGGGATTCTTCCCGCAGAACTCCTGGAGTTCGTGCATCGCCGTTCATCTTTCGGGAGGCCGCAAATGAGTTATGTTTTCGGTGACTGCGAGATCGACTGCAACCGGCGTGAACTGCGCCGCACGGGCGTCGCCACGCATGTCGAGCCGCAGGTTTTCGACGTTCTGGTCTATCTTGTGCGGCATCGCGATCGCGTGGTGAGCAAGGACGAGCTCATTCAGACGATCTGGGGCGGCCGCATCGTATCGGAGGATACCGTAACCTCCAGGATCAGCGCGGCAAGGCGCGCCGTCGGCGATACCGGCGGTCAGCAGCAGGTGATCCGCACAATTTCGCGGCGCGGTTTTCGCTTCGTCGGCGAGGCTTGCGAGCGCGCGGACGACCAGGCAGCGTCCGCCATCCCGGCGCCCGCGGCCGACGATATGGCAAATCGGCGCCAGGGCGTCACCTTCTGCCGGACGGCGGACGGCGTGCATCTTGCGATGGAGGCGGTCGGCAACGGTCCCCCGCTCGTAAAGACCGCCAACTGGCTGACCCATCTCGAATTCGATTGGCATAGTCCCGTGTGGTCACCGCTTTTCAAGCGATTGGCGGCTCAGTGCCGGCTGGTTCGCTACGATCAGCGGGGCAGCGGCCTGTCCGATTGGGATGTGCCGAATTTTGCCTTTAAGTCCTATGTCCACGACCTCGAAACGGTGGTGGACAGCCTGGGGCTCGACCGTTTCGCGCTGATGGGCATTTCGCAGGGCGCCGCCGTGTCGATCGCCTATGCGGTCCGCCATCCCGAGCGCGTGTCGAGGCTCGTCCTATGCGGCGGCTTCATCCAGGGGTGGCGCAGGCGCGGCAATGCAGCCGAAATCGCCCGGGCCGAAGCGTCGATCACGCTCATCCGCGAGGGCTGGGGGCACGACAACCCCATGTCCCGTCAGATGTTCACGTCCTTGATCGTGCCCGGAGCAACACTCGAAGAAATGCAATGGTTCAACGACCTGCAGCGGATCACAAGCTCGGCCGAAAACGCCATCCGCCTGCTGCGGGAGATCGGCGAAATCGACGTGACGGACCTTCTCCCTCAACTCACGGCGCCGGTGCTCGTACTGCACAGCCGGGAAGACGCTCGCGTGCCCTATGCGCATGGCCTGGCGCTCGCCCGCGCCATTCCCAACGCCCGTTTCGTCGCGCTTGAGAGCAAGAACCATCTGATACTCTCGCATGAGCCCGCATGGCCGCATTTCATGCGCGAGATATCCGCATTTCTGGGCGGCAATTCGAATGGATACTGATCCCGTTACGCGCCCCGGCATGGCGCGGCACGCGAGCCATGCTTTGCCGGCGTTCAATTCCGGCCTCGGAACAGAGGATGTCTTCGATGCGGCATCTGGCGGCAAATATCCTGATGGCGGCGATGCTGGCGGTGATGCTCCCGGCTCCGGCGCGGGCACACGAGCCGGACGAGATCGACTCCCTCAACAAGCAAGTCGTCCAGCTTTATGACCAAGGGAAGTATGCGGAGGCAACTGCGATCGCCCAGCAAGCGCTGACGCTCGCAGAACGCGTGCTCGGCAAGGAGCATCCCAATACGCTCAAAAGCGTCGCCAATCTGGCAGCGCTGTACCAGGACCAGGGCCGTTATGGCGAGGCCGAGCCGCTCTACGGCGCGCCGTGGAGGCCAATGAGCGCGTGCTCGGCGCGGAGCATCCCGATACGCTCAAAAGCGTCGCCAATCTGGCGGCGCTGTATCAGCGACCAGGGCCGTTATGGCGAGGCTGAGCCGCTCTACAAGCGCGCCGTGGGGGCCAGGAGCGGGTGCTGGGCGCGGAGCATCCTGCAACGCTCACGGAGCGTTAACAGCCTGGCGGGGCTGTATCGCGCCAGGGCCGCTATGGCGAGGCGGAGCCGCTCTTCAAGCGCGCCCTTGAAGCCCGAGAGCGCGTGCTGGGCGGCGAGAACCCGGACACGCTCATAAGCGTCAACAATCTGGCGTCGCTGCATGTCGACCAGGGCCGCTTCGCCGAGGCCGAGGCGCTTTTCAAGCGCGCCCTGGAAGGAAAAGAGCGTGTGCTCGGCAGGGAGCATCCCGATACGCTCCTGACAGCGTCAACAATCTGGCAGGGCTTTATCAGGTCCGGGGCCGTTATGGCGAGGCCGAGCCGCTCTACAAGCGCGCCCTGGAAGCCAGAGAGCGCGTGCTCGGCAAGGAACATCCCGATACGCTCGGCAGCGTCAACAATCTGGCGGATCTTGTATCAGGACCAGGGCCGTTATGGCGAGGCCGAGCCGCTCTATCAAGCGCGTCCTGCGAGGCAAGAGAGCGGGTGCTCGGCCAGGAGCATCCCGCGACGCTCCTGAGCCTCAACAATCTGGCAACGCTTTATCACGCCAGGGCCGTATATGGCGAGGCCGAGCCACTCTATAAGCGCGCATTGGCGGCCAAGAGCGGGTGCTCGGCAAGGAGCATCCCGATACGCTCGGGAACGTCGACAATCTGGCGGGCTACTATCTCACCCAGGGCCGCGGCGAGGCCGAGCCGCTTTACTGAGCGTGCCCTTGAGGCCCGGGAGCGGGTGCTCGGCCGGGAGCATCCCGATACGCTCGAAGCGTCACAATCTGGCGGCGCTGTATCATGCCCAGGGCCGTTATGGCGAGGCCGAGCCGCTCTATAAGCGCGCCCTGGAGGCCCGGGAACGGGTCCTCGGGATGGAGCATCCGGCATACGCTCGTAAGCGTCGACAATCTGGCGAGCCTGTATTTCGTGCAGAGCGATTGGAGCCGCGCAGCTGCAATTCTGGCGGCGCAGTACCGCTGAAATTGTGGGTCGCACACAGCGCGGCACGCTGGATGTTGGCCAAGCCGTAACAGGAAAGAAAAGAAGCGAAGCCGAACGGTTGGGCTGGCAGTTCTGGGGCCTTATCAAGGTCGTGCACCGTCTTGCGTTAGAAGGCCGCGGCCCAGATGGGGCAGTCAGCACGTGAGATGTTTCAGACCGCCCAATGGGCGATCAACTCCGAGGCGGCGCAATCGCTGGCGCAGATGGCGGCGCGCGGCGCCAGCGGCGATCCCAGACTTGCGCGCCCTGGTCCGCGAGCGCCAGGATCTGGTCGCGGAATGGCGGAACACGCGACGCATTGCGCAATGCCGCGCTCGGCGAGGCTCCGGGCAAGCGCAACGCGAAGGCCGAGGCGGAGAACGTCGCCCGGCTCGCCGCCATCGACGGCCGGATCGCCGAAATCGACAAGAAGCTGGCGGCGGAGTTTCCGGACTATGCCGCGCTCGCCAGCCCCGCGCCGCTCTCGGTCGAGGAGGTCCAGGCTCAGCTTGGCGCCGATGAGGCGCTGCTGCTGTTTCTCGACACGCAAGCGAGCTGGAAACCAACACCAGAGGAAACCTTCATCTGGGTCGTCACCAAGACGGATATGCGCTGGGTGCGAACCGAGCTGGGCACGTCCGCTCTCGCGCGCGAAGTGCAGGCGCTGCGCTGCGGATTGGACGCCGCCGCGTGGACAGGATCGCGCTGCGCCGAGTTGACCGGTCAAGCCCGCGCCGGCACGGTGCCGCCGTTCGACCATGGACGTGCGCATAAGCTTTACAAGGCGCTGTTCGGCAAGATCGAAGATCTCATTCAGGGCAAGCATCTGCTGCTGGTTCCATCCGGCCCGCTGACGCAACTGCCCTTCCAGGTGCTGGTGACGGCGCCGCCGAAAAATGATGATCACAGATCCGCCGCCTGGCTCGCCCGCAACCACGCGCTCACCATTTTGCCTGCCGTTTCATCGCTCAAGGCGCTGCGCCGCGTCGGTCACCCAAGCGGCGCCACGAAGCCGATGATCGGCTTCGGCAATCCGCTGCTCGACGGCCCGGACAGCCGCTATCACAAGCTCGCCCGGCTCGCCCGCGACAAGCAGAAATGCCCGGAGGGAATCTTGCGGCAACTCGCCGGATTGCTGGAATTGCGCGGCGGCGTGCCCGCGCTCGAAACGCAGGACGGGCTGGCGAATGTCGCGCATATCCGCGCGCAGGCGCCGCTTCCCGAGACGGCCGATGAACTCTGCGCCGTGGCGCGCGACATCAAGGCCGATGCCGCCGAAATGCGGCTCGGCGCCCATGCGACCGAGCACGAAGTCAAGGCGCTGAGCGCCAGCGGCCAGCTCGCGCAATATCGCATCGTGCATTTCGCCACCCACGGTGCGATGGCCGGGGAATTGACGGGATCGAGCCAACCGGGCCTGCTGCTGACGCCGCCGCAATCGGCCAGCGAAGACGATGACGGCTATCTCTCGGCCGCCGAAATCGCCGCGCTGAAACTGGACGCCGATTGGGTGATCCTGTCCGCCTGCAACACGGCGGCCGGGAATGCGGCCGAGGCGGAAGCGCTGTCTGGGCTGGCCCGCGCTTTCATCTATGCGCAGGCACGCGCGCTGCTTGTCTCGCATTGGGCGGTCGATTCCAACGCCACCGTGAAACTCGTCACCGCGGCAATCAGCGAAATGAGCCGCGATCGCACGATCGGCCGCTCCGAAGCGCTGCGCCGCGCCATGCTGACGCTCATCGACAAGGGCGCGCCCCACGAGGCGCATCCGGCCTATTGGGCGCCGTTCGTCATCGTCGGCGAAGGCGGAAAATGATCTCGGTCGCCGTTGAGCGCAGGCGGATCACTAGAGCATTTTCCAGCAAAGTGGATGCCGGTTTGCGTCGAGAAAATGCGACCAAACAAAGAGATAGAGCCCCGTTCCGATTCAATCGGAACGGAAAAGGCTCTAGGCCGAGAATGCTGCCGATCTGTCCGGGAACGCGCAATCCGTTGCGCGCCCTGCCCCGGTTGCGCGGAACAATCGCGCCGCCCGGCCGCTGATCGGCACCCGTTCGAAGCCTGCCCCGCTCGGCGCAAGAATGACCGGCATCGCTCCCGCCGGACGGACAGTGACCGCGACGCGCGTGTCGATATGCGTGCCCGCCACCAGCCGCGGACATCGGGCGCGCAGCAGCATGGCGAGCGTCACCTTGATCATGATCATGGCCAGGCCGAAGCCGATGCAGCGCCGCGGTCCCGCGCTGAAGATCAGCCAGTCATACGCATTTGGCGTGCGTCCTGCCCAGCGTTCGGGACGGAAGGCGTCCGGATCGGGATAGACGGCCGGCGCCCTGTTTGTCGTCCAGGCGCCGATCAGCACACGCGACTTCGGCGGCAGATGGACGCCGTAGAGTTCGGTCGCCGCTGTCGTCACCCGCAACTGGTAGGGCACCGGCGTGAACAGCCGCAGCGCCTCCTTCACCACCTGGTCCAGCAGCGGAAATTCCAGGCAGGCGAGCGGCGCCGCGATCGGATCGAATTCCGCAACTTCGGCCGCGAGCGCCGTCGCGATCTCGGGGTGCTGCATCAGCAGAAACAGCGTCCAGGTGAGGCTCGCAGTCGAGGTGTCGTAGCTCGCCGCGTAAAGGTTGAGCACATGTCCGGCGACACGCTCGGTGGCGAGCGGGGCATTGTCCTCGGCCGGCGCATTGACGATCGTGGACAGCAGATCGCGCCCGATCGGACAGCCCGCGCGCGTCGCAGCCCAGGCAAGGATCAGCCGCTCCGCAGCTTCGGCGGCGCGCAGCAAGCGCCGATAGGGCAGCCCCGGCAGGTCGAGGCGCAGCAGCGCCGTCGCAGGGCGGAAGCCAAGCTCCAGCACATCGTTGATCGCACGCGCGACCGCAAGCGCGCGCCCCGGCTCCTCCTCGCGGAAGAGCGTCACGGCGGCGAAATGGGCGACGAGGTCGCGCACCAGGACGGCCAGATCGACAGGCTGGTCGTGGGGCAGGCTGGGGAGAGTTGCCCCGACCTGGTGCGCGATGCCCTCGGCGAAGCGCTCCATCATCCGCTTGCCCATCTGCGCGTTGAACAGGCCGCGATAATGCGCCGCTTCCGCACCGCCCGAACGGATGATGCCCTGGCGCAGCCGGTGATGCGCGGTGCCATGCGGCGCGGCGAGTGTGACGCCGCTGGTGCGGAACAGCTCGGGCCGGGAGAGGACGGCGCGCGCCTGCGGACCGCCCGAGAGGAAAAGCAGGCCGCGCGCCGTCCCTGCGAAAGGCGCGCTGAGCAGGCTCACCGGACCATGACGCTCGACCAGCCAGGACATCATGGCGATGGGATCGCGGGCAAACAGCAACGCGGCTCGCATCGTGTCGAGAAGCGGCAGCCGCGACGCTACGACGTCCCGGCTCATAGAGCAGTCCCAGCCATGGCCCCGTCCCCCCGGCTCGTTGGCGCGTCATGCCGTCGAGTAGGAGGCATTCGTCTGGGCGTATATCCGCCTCACGCCGGGCTTGTCCGCAAAACGCAAGGATTGTTCTCGCGAGGCGCAAATGCGTGCATCCTGTTGTTTTTACATGGGGTTCTCGCCGAGGTGCGGCAGAGACGGATCGCCACGGAAGAAATCACGGTTTCTGCCGGAGATCTTCAGCCCTCCTCCAGGACTCTCCTTCCAAACCCTCTCAATCTGCCCCTATTCGCTCGGCCAGACGGCGCGCTCTCCGCGCAAGCCAGGCTGCTGGCCGATCGGCAATGCAGAATGGGGGACTTCAATATGTTCAAGACATGGATGATTTCGGGGGCGAGGCTCGGCGCGGCACTGGCCGTGGCCGCAATGCTGTCGGCGGGCGGAACGCATCAGGCGCACGCTCAGTTCGTATGCGACAGCGATGCGGCGGGCGAGAGCGGCGAAGGTGCGGACGCGACGGGCAGCGCGAATAATTTCGCCTGCGGCACGTTCGCCAATGCCACTGGCGCCGCCAGTTTCAACAGCGCAAGCGGCGTGAACGCCGACGCATCAGGCGACAACAGCCGGAATACCGCGCACGGCCAGACCGCCCGCTCCTTCGGCGCCGGAAGCTTCAACACCGCGATCGGCCAGAACGCCAATGCCATCGGCGACAATAGTTCCAACACCGCAACCGGCCAGGGGGCGGTCGCTGCCGGCGATGACAGCGCCAATACCGCGAGCGGCGCCAATGCCAACGCGGCGGGCGACGACAGCAACAACACCGCGACCGGCGCCTTCTCGAATGCTTCAGGCAATGCCAGCATCAATACGGCGACGGGTGACGGCGCGAACGCCTCCGGCGACGCAAGCTTCAACACCGCGACCGGTGCATCCGCCAACTCCTCCGGCGACAACAGCGTGAACACGGCGAACGGCACCAACTCCAACGCGTCCGGCAATGAAAGCATCAATACCGCCACCGGCGCAGGCGCCAATGCGGCGGGCGACGGCAGCCGGAATATGGCGAGCGGGAATAGCGCCAATGCCTCGGGCGTCAATAGCGGCAATACCGGGGTGGGCGCCAATTCCAATGCGTCCGGAGACAACAGCGCCAACGCCGCCCTCGGCCTCAATGCCGATGCCTCCGGCGCCGACAGTCAGAACGTGGCAAGCGGCGCCAGCGCCAATGCGTCGGGCGCGAGCACCCAGAATACGGCGACGGGCGCCTTCTCGACCGCCGCGGGCGAGAACAGCGGCAATACGGCAAGCGGCGCCGTCGCCGACGCGTCCGGCGACCTCAGCCAAAACACGGCGATCGGCAATTTCTCGGTCGCATCCGGCAATGGCAGCGGCAACACGGCGACCGGCACGGGTGCGAATGCCGGCGGCAATAACAGCCAGAACACCGCGACCGGCGATCGATCAAACGCTTCCGGCAACAACAGCAACAACATAGCCAGCGGCGCGAACTCGACCGCCACCGGCGATGGCAGCAACAATGTCGCGATCGGCTTCGGCTCGGCCGCGAATGGCGACGGCACGAGCAATACGGCCGTCGGCGCAAGGGCGCGCGCCGAATTCGCCAATTCCTCGGCCTTCGGCGCGGACGCGACCGCCACGCGCGACAATCAAATGGTGTTCGGCACCGCAGCCAATACCTACACGATGGCCGGCATCACCTCGAACGAAAGCCGCGCGGCGCAGCAAGGACCGCTCGAACTCGTAACCACCGACGCATCAGGCAATCTCGCCTCGGATGGTGGCGCGTTCCAGGCGAAGATCGACGAACTCGGCCGCCGCGACGGAGAACTGGCGGAGGGCATCGCCATCGCGCTCGCCATCCAGCAGCCCATCTTCCATGACGGCCAGAGCTTCGCCATGCGCTTCGGCTACGGCAATTTCGACGGCAGCGACGCTTTCGGGTTCAGCGCGGCGAGCCTCGTCGACAAAGGCTCGTTCGGGGAAAGAAGCTCGGTCACGGTCGATGCGGGCCTCGGCTTCGGCGCGTCGGACGGCACCGTTGCCGGCAAGGCCGGCGTCACCTTCGGCTGGTGAGGATCGGGATGCTGCGCGGTCGGCTGCGTATCTGTCGGCGAAGTGCTGTGACCATCAGGAGGATGCCGCGCGGGAAGCGGTATCTTCTGATGGGGCTTGTCGCGCTGCTTGCGGCCGGCGTCCTCACGGTGCCGCTCCACAGAGCCATGACGCAAGGCAAGGCCGAGACGCCCGCCAGCAAATCCAAACCGGAAGCGAAACCGAAGGCGACGGCGGGCGCGAACAGCAACACGGCGCCCGCCCTGCCGGCGCTCACCCCTCCAAGCGCCGAGATGATCCTGGTGATGATCCGCTCCACGCTCATCACCCTCAACGATGCGCTCAGGACCGGCAACTACACGGTGCTGCGCGATCTCGCCGCGCCTTCCTTCCGTGACAGGAACACGGCCGGGCGCCTGCACCAGATCTTCTCGGGTCTGGGCACGAAAGGCATCGATCTATCGGCTGCGGCCATATTGGCGCCAAAGCTGCGCCAGGCGCCCGATATCGACGAAAACCGGCATTTGAAGATCAGCGGCTATTTTCCCGGCCAGCCCGTACAGATCAATTTCGACATGGCGTTCGAGGCCGTGGCCGGTCAGTGGCGGCTCTTCGGCATCTCCGTCAATCCCGTGAAGCCGGAACCCGCGGCCACTGCGCTTCAGGACACCGAAGCGCCGGCCGCCGGCAAACCCCCACAGAAGAGCACCAGGACCATGCCGCCCAATTAAGATTGCTTGCACTTTTCGGATAGGAGAAGCAGTGGGCGGATATCACCCAATCCGGCCAGCGGATAGATTTTTGCCATAAGAGCGGCATGTCGATGGGGCTAAAAACACCGGCATGCCTGCAATTTAGCATATTATTCAGCTCACGGATTTTTTGCCTGACGGTCTCCGGAATTGACTACAGAATTTGGACTGGAAGCCGTCATGCGCGCTGCATAAGACTGGTGGCGTCGATGCGGGTGATGTTTACGGCCCGCCTGAAACAGCGCCACTCGCGGGAGATTGCATGGTTTCCGCTTCGATTGACACCCCGCCATCCCGGTTATCGTCCAGATCCCGCCCGCGGCCTGAGCGTAGCGGATGCCGTGCGGTCCTCGATGAGCGGAGGCCGTGATGGCGTTCGGCATGGCGCCCGTCCTCGACCGGCATCGCATCTTCGGCAGCGGTGATGTGGAAGAGACGCGCGCCTTCCTGTCCACGAAGCAATTCCATCTGGAACTTGCCCCGCGCGATGCCGGGAACCTCGATGTCCGCATCAACGGCGTCTACATGCCGGGGATGTATCTGGGATACGTCCAATATGGGCCCTCCGTTGCGGTTCGGGCGACGACCCGCGACGATTACTGGCTGCAACTGCCGCTGACCGGACAATTGGAGGTGATCAACGCCGGACGGGGCGTGATCTGCGACACTCGCCGCGCGGCCATCGCCTCGCCATGCCGCAACGACTATTATCTGATCAGGTCGGATGAAGGTTGCGGCGGCATCCGCGTCTCATTCTTCAAATCCGCGCTGCTGGACTGCCTGACCGCGCTTCTCGGCGAGCATCCGCATACACCGCTGGAATTCGCCCCGGAAATGGACGTCGGCGCAGGGCATGGCCGCAGCCTTGCGCAATATCTGCTGATGGCGGTGCGTGACTTCGACAGCCCCGGCACCCCGCCATGGGCCGACGCCATGCTGGCCGCCTTCCAGCAATTCGTCATGGCGACGCTGCTGACGGTGCAGCCGCATAATTACTCGGCCGCCCTGCAGCGGCTGGAAACGTCGCTCGCGCCTCGCGACGTAAAGCGGGCGGCGGATTACATCCAGGCCAATCTCGAAGCGCCGATCGGCATTGCCGACATCGCCGCCGTGGCCGGAGTGCCCGGCCGGACACTGTTCAAGCACTTCAAGGACTTCAAGGGGGTCTCGCCGATGCAATATCTGCGCAACGCCCGCTTTGACCGGGTCAGGCGGATCTTGCTGCTCGCCGACCGGGCGGAAAACATCACCAAGATCGCCATGGAGACGGGCTTCCAGCATATGGGACGGTTCGCCGTCGAGTACCGCAGGCGCTTCGGGGAATCCCCTTCCGAAACGCGCATGCGGCGCAACCGGAAAAACGGATAGCGGGCATCGGGCGCGGGCCGGCTCGTTGCGGCGATCCCAAATTTCGCCCAGCCAAGAATCCGGAGCTTCTTCAGGAATATTCCAGCTTCTCTTCAGGACGGTTCGCACAAATGCCGTCACTCTGCCGCGGCGGCTGCCGGCCCAACGCGGCCCACATCGCTCGCGCGGCCGGCAAACGCCTCCTGCCCGGCCGGCGCGGCGACGCGCCGGATCGTATCGGACCCTCGGCCGCGTATGAAGCCGGCCATTCGAAGGAATAGGACAATGGCTGTCATCACCGGCACGGAACTACGAGATGTCCTGGATGGAACCGATCTTGCGAATGACGAGATCACGGGTCTCGGAGAGCGAGACAGCCCTGAAGGGTTTCGGCGGCAATGATGATCTTTATGGCGGGAACGACCTGATGGCGGGAACGACGGTCTTAGCCTGGAGGGCGAGGACGGAGACGATACGCTGACTGGCGGGAGCAGCAAAGATTTCCTGTTCGGCGGTAACGACAATGACACACTTTATGGGGGCGATGGCGAAGACGACCTCTTCGGCGGCTTCGGCAACAATAGCCTTTATGGCGGCGCCCAGGACGACCAATTTATTCGCACGCTCGGCCGCAACCATTTCGATGGCGGAAGCGGCGAGGACACCGTCAATTATGAACACACGGACACAAGCGTTGAGGTCGATCTCTCCAGCGGTGTTGGTGCACGGGGCCATGCCGACGACTGCCCAAAGCGACTGCGAAGAATGTCATGAAGCGCGTGCTGATGCAGCGCGGAGAACCAATCGCGGAAGCCATGCGTCGTGTGGTTCCGGTGGATCACGGCGATCTGCGCGACAGCATCACGGTGGGCACCAGGCTTAGCCCTCGCCAGAAATCGAGGCACCGCAGGGAAGGTGCTGACGACGTGGAAGTCTTCATCGGTCCTGGGCCGCATCCGCAGGCACACATGGTTGAATTCGGCACGGTGAACATGAAGCCGCAGCCCTATGTGCGGCCAGCTTGGGACCAAGAGCGCATGAACGCGCTGGACGGCATCAAGGCCGATCTCTGGACGGAGATCGAGAAGGCTGCCGCTCGCATCGCCCGCAAGACGGCAAAGGCAGGCCGCTGACGCCTGTGGTGGAGGACAAGAGATGCAATGGCTAAAACCGCTCGTATTTTTGGAACGCATCGCCAAAAGACCGATGCCCGCCAAGCCCGATTGTATCGAACTCGTCCATGTTGAATTTGCGCTTTACGCCTAGCCGTTTTAGAGCGGTGTTGATGCCGCCCATGGTCGCTGCCATCTCGATGGTCAAGCCGTGATAGACAGCAGCACATTGCTCGCCAGCTCCGCCGAAATAGTTTGTCTCGATCAAGGCATACCGTTCCATGCCGAGCCTGCGCGCAAATTCATGCGTTACTGGACAGTCGAGGATCATCTCAGAAAATTCGGTGTTCTCGAGTTCAAGCACCTTACTCCAGTGATCGCTGTGGGCTGCATCGAGCCCCACGATAGCGAAGTCGTTCTGCATAATGACAGGCAAATCGAATTGCCGGGCCGCCTCAGTATCGATGGGCGCCTTCGCGATCAACGCTGAAATCTGGTGTCCCATACGTAACCCCGACGCGAATGATCGTGCCATTGAAGATGAGCAACCATTCCGCGTCAAGACTTAGAGGCCGCGATGGAAGAAGCACTTATTGCGCGGCTGCTGGGCGAACACCGCCAATGGCGTCACCGCGATCTTTGCCTCGACCGACGCGGACGCCGCCGCCGAAATGCAGATCAGCCTCACCGGCGCTTACACACTGGCGGCGAGCGATTTCGTCCTCTGACGCAATCGCAGTTCCCGGCCGGCGCGCGGCATTCGCCGGAATGTCGCGCACCGTCAACCTTTCGGGGGACGACAGGGTGGCGCAAATTGGTCAACCTCGCCTGCCGGTCCCTTACCTTTCAGGCGCGCGACCGCATGGAGCTTCGTCACCGGGAGGGTGGCAGTGGCGTTCTACGATTGGGTATCCGACAGCATGGTCGACGAAACGGACCGGCGCGGAACCGTGCGCATCGGCTGGACGCTGATCGAAAAGAAGGGCGGCGTCCTCTATGACGACCCCGAGCGGATACGTTCGGTCGACATGAACCGCGAGCACGCGAAATCGGCCTCGCGCTGCCCTGCCGTGCTCAATCTGGAGTCGCGCTATTTCGTCGTGAAATGTCCGTTCAGCATCCATCTCGGCTTCGAGCGCGACAGGGACGGCAAGCCGCATCTGAAAAACAGGATGGGCGAGAAAAGCCCGGTGCGGACGGGCAAGCTCGGGCAGCTCGTGACTTTGATGGCGGAACCGGAATGGCGCTACAGGGACCGTCCCACGCTGCAGATCAAGACGCCCTATCTGTTCCTTGCCGACGAACCGGTCTTCATCAGCCAGCTGCCGCCCTTCATGCATTATCTGCAGGCGCCCTGGCCGGGTACACTGTTCGGCGGACGGTTCCCGATCCATGTCTGGCCGAGGCCGCTCATGTGGGGCTTCGAATGGCATGACCCGTCGAAGGACCTGATCCTGCGGCGCGGCGACCCCTGGTTCTATGTCGGCTTCGAGACGCTTCCGGCCGACCGCGCCATCGCCCTCGTCGAGGCCGAAATGACGCCGGAACTGGAAGAATACTGCCAGCAGATCACGGGCGCCGTGGATTACGTCAATCAGACATTCTCGCTGTTTCGCAATGCGGAGAAACGGCGCCCGAAGACACTGCTTAAACCCGTTGAAAAATGACCAGAGGCCCGGAAGCCGGCCGTTTCGGTGGAGTTCGATGAAAGCTGACCTTGACACCTCTCCCCGGCTTTCGACGGCGTTCCAGTCCTGCGTCGGGGCGCTGCGGAGCGCGGCGCTGTTCAGCTGCATCATCAACCTGCTGATGCTGACCGGGCCGCTTTTCATGCTGCAGGTCTATGACCGGGTGCTCGCCAGCAAGAGCGTGCCGACATTGGTGGCGCTGATGATCCTGGTCGGGATTCTGCTCGCCTTTCTCGGTCTTTTCGACCTCATCCGGTCGCGGATCGCGGCGCGGGCGGCCCGGCGAATCGACGAACAGATCCATGCGCCGGTATTCGCGGCGATCATCGATCAGGCGGCGCGGCGCGATGAGCAGGCCCTGGTCCAGCCGCTGCGCGATCTCGATACGATCCGCAATTTCCTGAGCGGACCCAGCCTCAACACGCTGTTCGACCTGCCATGGACGCCGATCTATCTCGGCGTCATCTTCCTGCTGCACCGGGATCTCGGTATCTTCGCGCTCGCCGGCGTCCTCCTGCTTGCCTGCCTCGTCTTCCTCAATGACCGGCTGTCGCGCAATCTGTTCCGTCAATCCGCCGAAAGCGGGGCTTTGGCGCACCGCGTCGCCGAGGAATGCCGCCGCAATGCGGCGTCGATCCGCGCCATGGGCATGCGGACCGCCATGCAGCAGCGATGGCAGGCGGTTCACGACAAGGCGCTGGACGATTATGTGACGGCGACCGATCGGAACGGCGCTTTGTCCGCGATCGCGCGGACCGCGCGGCTGTTCCTGCAATCGGCCATTCTGGCGCTCGGCGCGTATCTTGCCATCCGGCGCGAAATCACCCCCGGCGCGATCATCACGGCGTCGATCATCCTGTCGCGCGCCGCTTCGCCGATCGAGCAGGGCATCGCCCATTGGCGCAGCTTCATACAGTTCCGGACGGCCTTCCAGCGGCTCAATCTGGTTTTCGCCGATATCGAGCAGCAGCAGGCCAAAATGCTGCTGCCTCCACCGAAGGGGCATTTGAAGGTCGAGGGACTGACGGTCGTCGCGCCGGGCGACGGCAAACCCATCCTCCGGAACATCCATTTTGCGCTCGCGCCGGGCCAGGCGCTCGGCATCATCGGCTCGACCGGCGCCGGAAAATCCACATTGGCGCGGGCGCTGGTCAATGTCTGGCCGGCGGCGGCGGGATCGATTTCGATGGACGGCGCCCCGTTTCATCAATGGGACGCCGACCTGCTCGGCCGCCATATCGGCTACCTGCCGCAGGAAGTGGAACTCTTCGACGGCACGTTCGAGGAAAATATCGCCCGCTTCCACGGCGAGGCCTCTCCCGAGGCGGTCATCTCCGCCGCCAAACTTGCCGGCGTCCATGATCTCGTCCTGAGTTTTCCGGCCGGATACAAGACGCGCATCGGCGAGGCGGGAGCGAATTTATCCGCCGGGCAGCGTCAGCGCATCGGCCTCGCCCGGGCGCTTTACGGCGATCCGGTGCTCGTCATCATGGATGAGCCGAACGCCAATCTCGATACGGCCGGCGAGGCGGCGCTTGCGCATGCGGTGCGCAGGCTGAAGCAGCGCCACGTGACAATTATCGTCATCGCGCACCGGCCCGGCGCCATCGCGGCGGTCGATCTGCTTCTCTGCCTGAGCCGCGGGCGGCAGGTCGCCTTTGGACCGAAGGAGGAAGTGCTCAGGAAAATTGCCGACGACCGTGGGCGCGATCGCGCATCGGTGGCCAGCTTGAGGCAGGTGTGATGAGCAGGCAAACCATGGCCCATTCGCTTCGGCTGCATCAGCATCTCGGCTTCTTCCTGCTATTGCTCCTGTTTGGCGGCCTCGGCGGCTGGGCTGCGCTTGCCTCGATCAGCGGCGCGGTGATTGCGGAGGCCCGCGTGGTGGTGGAGACCAACCCCAAGAAAATCCAGCACGATGAAGGCGGCGTCATTGCCGAAATTCTGATTGCCGACGGCAGCCGGGTCGATGCCGGACAGCTGCTTCTCAGGCTCGATCAGACCGCGACCCGCGCCAATCTGGCGATCATCAATTCCAGCCTCGACGAGCTGATCGCGCGCCAGGCGCGGCTCGAAGCCGAACGCGACAAGGCCGCCGAAATCACCTTCCCAGCGGAGGCCGCGGGCGCGGCTTGACGGCCCGCATATGAGCATGGCCTTTGCCGGCCAGAAAAATCTCTTCGCGGCGAGGCGGGAAGCCAAGCAGGGCGAGCAGGACCAGCTCCAGATTCAAGATCGATCAGCTGGGCGAGGAAATCCATGGCCTCGAGGCGCAGCAAAACGTCGAAAGAGCGCCAGCTCACGCTGATCAGCAACGAACTGACGAGCCTGAAAAGCCTGCAGGACAAGGGGCTGGTCCGCCTCAACCGCATCCTGGCGTTGGAGCGGGAACTTGCCCGCCTCGAAGGCGAACGCGGCGCCTTGACCGCGCAGATCGCCGGCAAGCGTGGCGAAATCGGCGAAACCCACCTGCGCATCATTCAGATCGACAAGAATTTGAGCTCGGAGATCATGACCGATTTGCGTGAAACGCAAGCCAAGGCCGCCGAATTGACGGAGAAGCGCGTCGCCGCCGAAATCCGTCTGCGGCGAACCGAAATCCGCGCGCCGCAATCCGGCATGATCCATCAGCTCGCCGTGCACACGCTCGGAGGAGTCGTCGCCGCTGGCGAGCCCCTCATGTTCATCATCCCCGAGCAGGACCAGCTCATTTTCGAGGCACATATAAGTCCGGCGGATATCGATCAGGTGCAGATCGGGCAGAAGGCGAATATTCGTTTGCACGCCTTCGATCCGGGCGTGTTCCCCGAAATCATGGGCAAGGTCATCCTGATTTCGCCGGATTCGATCAACGATGCGCGCACCCACGCCCCGTATTATGTCGTCCGGATCCAGGTCGCCAAGGATGAGCTTTTGGCGCTGGGACAGCGGGTGCTTGTGCCGGGGATGCTCGGCGAAGCCTTCATCGAGACCCAGACCCATACGGTGCTGCGCTATCTGCTGAAGCCGATATCCGATCGCCTGGCCTACGTCTTCCGCGAAAGATAGGGCGGCAACCGCTTGGGAGCTGGCTGCGAGCCTCGCCCGGATCGAAGCCGGAACCGGGCGAAGCTCTATATCCCGGGGCCGGCTAAGCCTTGGTGATCACCGCCTCGAGATATTCGCTCGGCACGATGAGCGTATCCTTGCCGCCGCGATTCATCCGATCGAGCAGCTCCAGGAGCTCAGCCTCCAGGGCGGCCTGTTTCGGCGCGTCGAGAGCGGCGAATGCGCGGTTGGTCGGGCCGTAATAGGTCCGGAAGACCTCCAGCCAATGGCGCGCGGAGCGATAGCGGAAATTGAAGATCTGCTTCGAGGCCTGCAACTGATGACCGGGGAACAGCTCGCCGAGACGCGCCTCGGTGCCCCAAAACACCGGCGACCTGACACCGGCGGGCAGGGGAACGTGCCCGCCCATGATCTTGAAAAGCTGGCCGATGAAACCCTTGGGCGTCCAGCTGGCGAGACCGATGCGACCGCCCGCGCGAACGACCCGGGACAGTTCGCTTGCCGCCTTCTCCTGGTCGGGCGCGAACATGATGCCGAAGGTGGACAACGCCACATCGAAGCGGCCGTCATCGAAGGGCAGCGCCTCGGCATCCGCCTGCTTGAAGGTGACGGGCAGGCGTTCGGCGGTGGCGCGCTCCTTGCCGCGCTCAAGCAATGCCTCGACATAGTCGGTCGACGTCACCTGCGTAAATTGGCGCGCGGCTGCAAGCGTGGCGTTGCCATTGCCGGCGGCGACGTCGAGCACCCGCTCACCGGCGCGCAGGTCAATCGCGTCGCAGAGGCGCTCGCCGACGAGTTGCAGGGTCGTGCCGACCACGGCGTAGTCGCCGGAGGCCCAGGTCGCGTGCTGGCGCTGTTTGATGGCTGCGTAATCGGGTGCGGCGGCGGTCATAATGGTCATGGCAGGGCTTTCTTTTTTACTTGTTCGACGCTGACACGGCACCGCCATGCCGTCCGGGCATCGAAGAATTGTTCGATGCGCGAGACGGATCGATCGGCGGCTGTCATTGTGCGACGATGAATACGGCCCATATGGTTGCATGCGAATGACCGCGCGGCCGGATTCCATGACTGCTCGTCCAAATCAATAAGCGTGCCCGCAATAATGGACCCACTCTCGGACGTGCTTCGATCGGTTCGCCTGATAGGCGGCGTATTTTTCGACGCCCACCTTACGGCGCCATGGTGCGTGAACGCCAACTTGACCGCCGACGATTGCAAGGCGTTCCTGGCAATGCCGGCGCAGCTTATTGCCTATCACTTCATCATCGAAGGCCGGCTGGTCCTCTCCGTCGAGGGCGAGCCTCCAATCGAAGTGCGCGCCGGCGAGATCGTGCTGTTTCCGCGCAATGATCGCCACATGATGGGCAGCGCGCCCGGGCTGAAGCCGGTGAGCGCCGGCGTCCTTATCAAGCCGTCCGCGGATGGCGGGGTCGCCCGGATTTCCCACGGCGGAGGGGGCGAGGCGACGCGTCTCGTCTGCGGCTTCCTCGCCAGCGAGGAAGGCTACAATCCGCTGATAGCCGCCCTGCCCCGCGTGCTGACGCTGGATGTCCGCGAGGCCACGTCGCGCGATTGGATCGAGGCCTCGGTCCGGTTTGCCGCGGGCGAGCTGGCCGAAGGCAGGCTGGCGTCTTCGAGCATCATGTCGCGCCTGTCGGAAACGCTGCTGGTCGAGGCGGTGCGCCACTACTCGTCGACGCTCGCGGACGAGGAGACCGGCTGGCTCAACGGGCTGAAAGATCCGCATATCGGGCGCGCCCTGACGCTGATGCACCAAAACATACGCGCCCGCATGGTCGGCCGAGGCCCTGGCCCGGGAGGTCGCACTGTCGCGCAGCGCCTTCATGGACCGCTTCAGAACCCTCATTGGGATGCCGCCTATCCGCTACCTGACCGTGTGGCGTCTCCAGACGGCCAGGCTGCAGCTTCGAGAGTCCGGAAAGACCGTCAGCCAGCTCGCCTATTCCGTCGGTTATGATTCGGAGGCGGCGTTCAGCCGGGCATTCAAGCGGGAATTCGGACTGGCGCCCATACAGTGGCGGGATCAGCAATCGGGCGGCTGAAATCCGCCCCTGCAGGCGGATTTGGGGTCGGTAATGTGACGTACACGGGATGATTTCAACGCGCATTTCCCGCCTGGTTCAATGCTTTGCGCCACACCACCACAACACATTTCGAACAAGGTCTGAATAAGGATCGGTAAGCGCCTCCGCCAACTCCGATACGCGATGATAAAAGACAATTAAAACTTGAAGAAGCACGCAGTTAGTTCTAATGGTCTGTTATCATTGCATGTTGGAGGTGGATATGGGGCACGTCCTGCGCATCTTGATGCTCTTCGCCATGTTAACCACTTGGGGAATAGGCGCCGGTGACGCCCAAACCAAGCGTGCGAGGGCAGCCGCCGCCCCGGCGCCCCCGGCCTCTACGGAAAACGCCATCAAGGAACGTAAGAATGCAGGGACCGTAGGCCTTGCCGCCGGCCGGCTCGGCGGCGCCTATCCGATCCTTGCCGAGGAAATCGCCAGAATGCTCGAGGGCAGCGACACCTTGCGGGTTATTCCGATGCTCACACACGGATCAACCGGCAATGTGGAAGACCTGCTCTATTTGCGTAATGTAGACGTCGCCCTTACGAAATCCGAGAGTTTGGATTCCGTGGACCAATCCCTGAAGATAAACCTCAAGGATAGGATTCACTATATTACGCGCCTTTACGATAGCGAGCTTCACATACTGGCGCGGCCTGAAATCCAAAGCATCGAAGATCTCAAGGGAAAGAAGGTCAATCTCGGCCCTGCGGGAAACGCCTCGCACACGACCGTACCGATCGTGCTGAAGGCGCTCGGCATCGACGCGGAAATGCTCAAGGTCGATTTCGCCGTCGGCCTGGACATGATGAAGAAGGGCGAGATTGCCGCGACCATGCGCGTCGTGGGCAAGCCTGGGGACACGTTCACCAAGGCGCCGGGCGATGCCGGCTTCCACTTCCTGTCGATCTCCAAGTCGCAATATGCCGATCATTTCGCCGAAACCTATGTCATCGGCAAGCTGACCAACAAGGACTACCCGAAGCTGATCCCGGAAGGCGAGACGATCAACACGATCGGGGTTCCCGAACTGCTGGCGGTCTACAACTGGCCCAGGGGTACGGACCGCTATCTGCGCGTGGAAAAATTCATCGTCGGCTTCTTCAAGAATTTCCATAAGCTGCGGGACGGGCCGTTCCATGAGAAATGGAAGGACGTGAACCTGGCGGCGACGGTCCCCGGCTGGAAACGCTCCGAAATCGCCGAACGGATGCTCAAGGAGATGGGCGTCAGCGCCTCGTCAGGCGACCAGCTGGCGAAAGGCGCGATCGCGGAAACGCCGCAGGAGCGCGAAGCGCTATTTCAAGAATTCCTGAAGTCGCAGGCCCGCACCGGCCGCCGCTAATCGTTTCGCCTTGAACGGGGGTGACTATGCGCGGAGGAACGGACGCATCTGAACGCTGCAGAAGAACCTGCGAGGCGAAAATGTGCTGTCTTGCCATGGTCCTCGCGGTCACGGGAGGCCAGGCGGCGGTTGCAGCCGCAATTCCGGGGCACGCGGCCGCGCTTGCGGTATCGCATGAAGACCGCACGCTCATCGCGGCGGGGAGTACCTTGACCATCTCGGTGAAGGACATCGAGGGGGAGCCGGGAAACGACACGCCCATCGCCATCAATCTCCCTTCGGGCGCCGAATTGCGCATTGCGGGCGCCGTGGATGGCACCTTCCTGTTGATACGCAACATCCCGGATGGCGTGACCGTTTCGGCGGGGATGGCGGCGGGCCGCGTCTGGGTGGTGCCGCTGCGCGAGGCGTCGACGCTGCGGCTCTTATCCAAGCCGGGCGTGTACCCGCAGTTCCAGCTCGAATTTCATCTGATCGGGCCAAATAGCCGCGTATTGGCGAAGACCGCCGCCACCGTCAATTTGCGTCAGGGTCAGCCTGTCGCCGCGCTCGGCCCGGCGTCTCCACAGCCCGAGCTACCGAAGCCGCAGGTTCAACCTCAGCCGCAAGCGGATGAGCTGACGCCTCGGGCGGAAGCCGTTCTGCTGGCGCGGGGCAACCAGTTGCTGCAGCAGGGCGGCATCGCTGCGGCGCGCGTCATCTTCGAGGATTTGGCGGTCGAGGGCAGCGCGGCCGGCGCTCTCGCCCTCGCCCAAAGCTACGACCCGGCCTATCTCGCCAAGTCGGCGGCGTCGGCCCCTGCGCCCGATCTGGCCGAGGCCCGGAGATGGTATGTACGCGCCGCCGAACTCGGCAATCTGGATGCCAAGCGCCGGCTCGCGGAGATTCCAGGCGGATAGGCGCTCAGTGCCGCGCCCAGCGCCGCTTCGAAGGCCAATTTCGCGCCACGCATCTGTTGGTAGTGCACTCTTCTAGCCGCCTCTTCCAACGGGGCGTAAGCACAACCCTCCCGGCATGAAATTGCGGGAACGCGACTGGGTCCCGCCTCGACGGATGGCCGGCCGGCACGTCGCCGGGCGATGCGTCTATTTTCCCACCCACATTCCCTTCTATTGTGCTGAAATGGCGCATCTAGGGAGGAAGAAAAAATGCATCGCAGAACCATCCTGAAAGGCCTGGGCGCCGCCTCGGCCCTCACACTCGCCGCGCCTTATACGTCCGCCTTCGCGCAAGACGCCTGGCCGACGCGCACCATCAACATGATCGTGCCGTTTCCGCCCGGCGGGCAGGCCGATCTTGCGGCGCGGCCCGTTGCGGCGGCGCTGGAGAAGCTTCTCGGCAAGTCGGTGATCGTGGAGAATCGCGGCGGCGGCGGCGGCTCGATCGGCAATGCGGCGGCGGCGCGCTCCGCGCCCGACGGCTATACGCTGCTGATGTCGCTCTCCTCGCTGGTGGTGCTGCCGGAGGCGGACCGGATCATGGGCCGCACGCCCGCTTATGAGGTGAGCCAGTTCACGCCCGTGGCGCGGGTTCTCGCCGATCCGACGCTGCTGGCCGTGCCCGCGGCGGCGCCATGGAAGACGCTGGCCGACCTGATCGACGACGCCAAGAAGCGCCCCGGCCTCATCCCTTACGGCTCCTCCGGCACCTATGGCACGCTGCACGTCTCGATGGAGATGTTCGCGGCGGCAGCGGGTATCAAGCTGCTGCACATCCCGTTCCAGGGTGCGGGACCGGCGGTGAAGGCGCTGCTCGGCGGCGAGGTGCAGGCGCTCGCCTCTGCGCCCGGCGTGCTGAAGTCGCATGTGGATGCCGGAACGATGCGCGTGCTGGCCAATTGGGGCGGCGCGCGGGTCGCCAGCTTCCCCGATCTGCCCACCTTCAAGGAGCTCGGCTTTGCCGATGTCGAATTCTACATATGGGCGGGGCTTTTCGCGCCCAAGGGCGTGCCCGCGCCGATCATCGCGCAGCTCGGCGAGGCGATGAAGACGGCCATGGCCCAGCCCCAGACGACGAAGGCCTTCGAGGCGGCGGGCAGTCCGCCGGCCTATCTGGACGCCGACGCCTTCCAGCGCTTCATCGAGACGGACGGCGCCCGTCTGATCGCTGCGGTGAAGCGCATCGGCAAGGTGGAGTAGGCTTGGGCGTATGGCCTTGAAGGGGGACGGATCGCTCCGGATCGCACCGCCATGAGCAGATTTGCGCGCTTGAGAATAAAGGTCTGACCATTTACAGATGGGACATGATATTTGCCGGGTGACGCGCTCAGCGTCGCCCGCCGAACCGATCCGAGGACATGGGAATGAGCAGTTTGAACGGACAGATCGCAGTCGTCACCGGCGGCGCGCAGGGCATCGGCTTCGCGGTCGTGAAAGCCCTCATCGAGCACGGCGCGAAGGTGGCGAGCTGGGACGCCCAGGCGGAGATCAACAAGGCGTCCATGGCGGCGTTCGGGGGCTCGGCCGTCGCGGTGACCTGCAACATCGGCGATGAAGCCTCGATCGACGCCGCGCTTCGCGAAACCGAAGCGGCGCTCGGACCGGTGGCGATCCTGGTGAACAGCGCGGGCGTTGCAGGCGACATCGGCCCCGTCGAAACCTACCCGTTCGCCGAGTGGAAGCGCGTCATCGACATCGACCTCAACGGCACGTTCCTGATCAACAAGGCCGTGATCCCGTCGATGAAGCGCCAGAAATACGGGCGCATCGTCAATATCGCCTCCATCGCCGGCAAGGAGGGCAACCCGAACGCCGCCGCCTATAGCGCCGCGAAGGCCGGCGTGATCGCGCTGACGAAGTCGCTCGGCAAGGAGCTGGCCGAGTTCGATATCGCCGTCAATGCCGTGACGCCGGCCGCCGCGAAAACGCCGATCCTCGACCAGGTGACGCAGCAGCATATCGACTACATGCTGTCGAAGATCCCGCGCAACCGCTTCCTGCTGGTCGAGGAAGCGGCGGCGATGATCTGCTGGCTGGTCTCGAAGGAAAACTCCTTCGCCACCGGCGCCGTTTTCGATCTTTCCGGCGGCCGGGCCACTTATTAAGCAATCACACCTTAAATCGAGATCGGCAGCATTGCACATCCTGTCGCCCCGGCCGTCAGCCGCCTTTTGAACTCGCAAAATGGCGGCAATCTGATCGCCCGGCTGCCGCACCACGGCGTCCGGCCATGGTCGCGCCAGAATGTTTGCGCGTTCTAGGAGCGAGCACTTGGCCGCATAGGATGATGCCGAGGGCAATGACGCGCGATAGTTTCTGGCAGTTTTCTCGAAGCGCGTCGCAGCTCTGCGGAATTGCTCAGTGTGGCTGAAGCAGAATTCGACCAGGGCGCGTTGAGCGTAGAGATGCTGTCGAGCGGGTATTTCTGCGAAGCAAGCGATGGATTATTGGGGATGACGGCTAGCCGCTTTTGCATGGCTTGGCGGAATGTCGGCTTAGGCGGTGTCGGCCATGACGACCTCGGCGGACAGCCCCTCGATCAAGGGACCGGCCTGCGGCGCATCGCCCTTTTGCCCGGCGGTCAGGGTGAACCGGACCGGACAGCCCAAGCCTCTGACAGCCAAGTGGATCTTGGTGCTCAGACCGCCACGTGACCGGCCAAGGGCCTGATCTTCAGCCCCCCTTTTTTCGCCCCCGCCGCGTGCTGGTGCGCGCGAACGATGGTGGAATCGACAATCAGGTATTCAAAGTCCGTATCGTCGGCCATCTCTTCGAAGATGCGCCACCACACACCTTTACGGCTCCATCGGCTGAAACGTCGGAACACGCTGTTCCACTCACCAAAGATCTCAGGCAAGATCACGCCAGGGCGCGCCCGTCCGCACGATCCACAGCACACCTTCAACAAACATCCGGTTGTCGCGGCCAGTCGAGCCCTTCTGGTCAGGGCGACCGATGATCAAAGGCGCGATACGCTTCCAGCGCCTCATCGCTCAGCACCAGACGATCTATTTTAACTATCTGCTGAAACAGCAATTATATTGCGTTGAAGTGAGTTCGGACCAACAGAGGCATTACGCAAGATAATGTTTCAACCCCAAGATCTCAAAAAGCGCCATCCATCGCTGCCTCCAGCGCCATGGCATCAGCCAAAGGCCCAAACCCGAAAAGCCCAAGGCCGGACGCTTCGAGCAGGCGGCAATCGGTTTTGTGCATATCGATATGAAGGAGCTGCCGGCTTTGCAAAGGCGCAAAAGCTATGCCTTCGTCGCCATCGACCGCGCCACCCGCTATGTCTATGTCGAGATCCATCCACGCCGCGACGGCAAGACCGCCGCCGCCTTCCTCAAACGCTTCCGCCACCACTTCCCGGCAGCCATCCATACCATCCTCACCGATAACGGCTCCGAGTTCACCGACCGCTTCGCCGTCGATCTTCGGATGAAAGGCAAACCCGACGGCAAGCCCTCCGGCAATCATCCCTTCGACCAGAGACCTGCGCCGAAACCGGCATCGAGCACCGGCTGACCAGGCCATACAGGCCGCAGACCAATGGCATGGGAGAGCGCTTCGACGGCCGCATCGCTGAAGCGGTCGGCCGACGACGCGGGCTTCCCGCCTGCCTATGCCTCGGGCTTTTCGGCGCGCCCGGACGCCGCCGACGCGTAGGCCGCCTCGCACAATGCATAGGTCTTGAAATTGTCGGCGCCGGAAATATCGGCCGGCTGCCCGGCGCGAAACCTTTGCAATATGTGCTCGCAGGTGGCGTAGACGCTCTCCTGAATGACATGCCAGGGACGCGCCGCCCAGGGCAGCACCGGCGCGTCGCCATCCTGGCTGGTGAGCTTGCCCGTCCGAAGTCACATCGATCTGCTGATTCGCGCGCACGGCTATCGCGCCTTTCGTGCCTTCGATCTCCAGCAGCGTCGCCGGAAACGCATCCGGTATGCGCCGCGATTCATAGGTGCATTCGACCACCGAAACCGCGCCCGATGCGTGGCGCAGCATCATGGTGGCGGTGTCCTCGCCGCGCACTTTGGGATTGCGCTTCTGCAATTCGGCGCTGAGGTGGTCGACCTCGCCGAAAAACACCCGCGCCAGATCGAGCACATGCACGCCGAGATCGGTGACGACGAAGCGCTCTTCATTCAGCAGATAGGGCTGGCCGGCATAAATGTCGTAGCCGGTGCGGAAACTGATCCGGCCCCAATTCGGCTCGCCGATGGCGCCGGAGGCGATGATCTCGCTGACCATGCGTATCGCGCGCTGATACCGGAAATTCTCATGCACCGCGAGGAACTTGCCGGCCTTTTCCGCCACCGCCACCATAGCGCGGCATTCGCTGAGATCATTGCCGAAGGGCTTCTGCACGATGGTGGCCACCCCCGCCCCGATGGCGCGTTCGACGAGCGCCTTATGCGAGCGCACCTGGGTGACGATGTCCACGAGATCGAGGCTTTCGGCGGCGAACATCGCCTCCGGGCTGTCGTACCAATGGGGCACGCCGAAATCGGCGGCCGCGGCCTTCGCCTTCTCGGGATCGATGTCGCACACGGCGGCCAGATCGACGCCCTGGGCGTGAAGATCC
This sequence comes from uncultured Alphaproteobacteria bacterium, assembly GCA_963842775.1. Classification (GTDB taxonomy): domain Bacteria; phylum Pseudomonadota; class Alphaproteobacteria; order Rhizobiales; family Rhodomicrobiaceae; genus R-RK-3. Next base: position 963,888 of record CAWJHQ010000011.1, read on the forward strand.
TTCCAGGAATGGAGGTGATTGCGGGCAAAAAAGCCGCATCCGATGACGCCAAGTCTGGTGCGTTCGCTCATTGGCAAATCTTTCCTCCGCTGCTGAATCGGGATCGGGGTGCTCCCGATGTTAGCGTCTTTTTATTTTCACGAACAATCGTTTGATCCTCGGGCGCGCCGCTCGCCGGTTCGGGCGAACACCGGAGCTTGGCACCGCCCCAGCGAGGCCGTTGCCGAACGCCGCCGCCACACATTCTGACCAGGAGACCCGGTGATGAACCCCTTTCGCATCGCAGACATTCGCGCCTATTCGCTGTCCGAGCCGGGGCTGAGGAAAAACGCGGTTAACTCGTCTGCTTCATGGCTTCCAGCGTCGTCGTCTCGATATGCTTGAGATGCGTGTCCATCGCCGCGGCCGTCTGCTTGACGCTGCCCTTCTTGATGCCCGCGACGATCTCCCTGTGGTCCTTGACGCTTTGCCGGGTGACCAGCGGACTGGCGGTCGCCTTCCGCCGCGCGTCCAGGCCCAGATTGTAGAAGCCGAGGGCGAGGCGCTCCATGATGGAATTCCCCGCGATCTCGAACAGCTTTTCATGGAATTCGCTGTCGAGTATGCGGAAGGCGATCGGATCGTCGGTGATTTTCTCCTGCGCGGCGAGCATCGCCTCCAATTCCTGGATCGCGGTTGCGGAGGCCCGTTCCGCGCATTTCCGTGCGATCTCGATTTCGATGAGACGCCGGCATTCGAAGACTTCCTGGGCGTTGTCGGCCGACAGGCTGACGAAGAAATCGAGCGGCGCGAGCAGGGATTTGGCGTGCAGGTCCGACACGAAGGCCCCGCCGCCATGCCGCATTTCGATCACCCCCAGCGTCGAGAGCGACCGCAGGGCTTCACGCAGCGTCGGCCGGCTGACGCCGAAAATATCGATCAGCTCACGTTCCGCCGGCAGACGGTCGCCTGCCTTCAGATTTCCCGGATCGCACAAGGTCGAGGATGCGGTTGACGACCTTTTCGGCGACGCCTTCCTTCTTGATCTTGTTTGATTTTTCCAATGAAAATGCAGCATGCGAGGCCATGACGCTCTCCTTTGCCGCCATAATCCACAGTCGGATGCTGGCCGTCAAATGACTTAATTGGTATGACCATTATACGTCAGCGGGACGCGCGCGGCGCGCTAATCCACGGGTGGGAGCCGATCCCGCGGATAAACCCGTGGCGGATCAATCGCCGATCGGCGCACATCGACCGCCCGGCGCGCTATCTCCGGCACTTGCCCGGCGCGCCCGCCCCGTCGCAGCCCGTCCGCGCCGCGCTCCGGGGGTGCGGCTCGATCCGGTATAAGGCGCCCTCGGGATCATCGTTGACGATATAGATGAACCCGTCCGGCCCGACGCGCACATCACGGATGCGGCCGAATTTTTCCTTCAGCAGCTGCTCCTCGCGGACGACCTTGCCGCCTTCGAGGCTGAGGCGCACCAGCGCCTCGCCGCCCAGCGCGCCCAGCCACACGGTGTCGTGCCACTCGGGCGCACGATCGGCCTGGTAGAGCGCGAGGCCCGAAATCGCGATGGAGGGAACCCAGTAATAGAGCGGCTGGTCCATTCCGTCCGCATGAGTGAGGTGGGTGATCGGCTTGCCGTCATAGCCGACGCCATAGGTGATGACCGGCCAGCCGTAATTGTGGCCCCGGTGGACGAGGTTCAGCTCGTCGCCGCCCTGCGGCCCATGTTCGTGCAGCCAGATCTGCCCGCTCTGCGGATCGATGACGAGGCCTTGCGGATTGCGGTGGCCGTAGCTCCAGACGCCGGGCCGGGCACCTTCCTTGCCTGCGAACGGATTGTCTTCCGGAAAGCTGCCGTCACGTGCGCATGCGGATGACGGAGCCCCAATCGTCGCTCAGATCCTGGCCGCGCTTGTCCTCATAGCGGTCGCCCAGCGTCAGATAGAGATAGCCGGCTGCGTCGAAAGCCAGCCGTCCGCCGTAATTGATCAGCTCCAATGCGTAGGGCTGGGCTTCGAAGATCACCTGCTGATCCGACAGCGCCTTTCCGCCAAGATCGAGGGTCGCCTTCAGAACCCGGACCGTCGAGGAATCATCGGTGCCATGCACATAGGACAGGTAGATGGTGCGGTTATGCGCGAAATCGGGATCGAGGATCACCTCCATCAGACCGGCATGCTCGCCGGTAAGGACCTCAGGCACGCCGCCGATGCGCGACGGCGCCGTCCCATCGGCGTGGACGTGCTGAAGCCGGCCGGGACGTTCGGTGACCAGCATGCCGCCCTCGGGGAGGAACGCAATCGACCAGGGGTCCTCGAACGGACCGGCGACGCGGACAACACGGAAATCGGGCGTGCTGCTTACCGTCGCCTCGCCGGGCGACAGCGTTTGGGAGACGCCTGGCGCGGTAAACAGCAGAAACGCACTCAAAAACAATGCGGGACATCCCACCCCGTAGCATGACAGTCGGATCATTATGGACCTTCATTTTTGAAAAATGGACGGCCCCCAAGCCGCAAAACGCGCCGCGTTCGACATCAAAGCGCGGACGCGGGCAAGGTTCCATGGGTAGGATTGCGGTCCAGGCACTTCGCCGGGAAGGCCGTACCGGATCAGACAATGAAGGCAGGAATAGCGGCACGCGTAAAGAAACTTGTCTGCCGTCTTTGCGATCAAGCGATTTGAACGTTCGAGAAGAGGCGAACCGGAGCTTGGGTAATATCATCGCGCGCGGGCAGCCGGGAGGCTGCTATACTCCTGAAAGGACCAGCCTCACGGCGGTCCCCGCGCCGTCCCTCAAGCGGGGGCGGAAACGAAAAAGATGCAGTAAAACCTCGCGGGGCGCGGCCCGGCGAGGCGGCAAATGCTTGACGTTGGCATTGCGCCAATGAGATCCAGGTCGGGCCGGACGCACGCCAACGGCGCATGAGCGCTACGAGGACTTATCGAATGACAGACACATCGATCGACCGGGCAGCCATGGGTCGCCTGGCGAAAGCTCTCGTGTTCATCTGCGGCGCGACGCATCCGACGACGGTCGCGCTCAAGACGGCGGCGGAAACCGGCAGCGAGCGCGACATCAAGCAGGCCCGCGTCGCTGTTCCTGAAGTTGAAGCCAGGCGACCGCAAGGCCGCGATGGCGATGATCGAGGATTGAGCATCGCGGCATCGCGCGCATCGGCGCGGGTCGCCGCTCGCCCTACCGTTCCGGCGTCAGCGTTTCCTCGCCGATGCCGGCGTCCCACAGACCCTTGAGGCTGCCATCGGCGGCGAGAGCGTAGACGACCGGCGTCGCGCTGCCCCAGTCGACGCTGAGCAGATTGCCGTCGAGCGTTCCCGTGCCCTTATATTCGTCCTTGCCGATCTTCCAGTCGAGCCGATAGAGGTCGCCCTCCTTGGCGATGCGGACCACGCCCTGATAGGGCGCGCCGTTCGCGCCGCGCCCGGCCGCCCGATAGGAGCCCTCCGCCAGCGTCACGGGATCTCCCGACGCGCCGCCAAACAGCGTCAGCCGCTCCGTCGCGGTGCCGTCGGCCCATTCGCCTTCGAGCACGTCGCGGGCGCCGAGCGTATAGACGACCGGCGTCTTGTCGCCCCAATTGATCACCAGCATCCGCCCGGCGAGCTGGCCGGTGCCCTCGAATATCTGCGTGCCGATCCACCATTTGAAGCTGAACTGGTCGCCCGTCTGCACGACCGCGACCATGCCCCGATAGCGGCCGCCGCCCGGATTGTTGCCCTCGACGCGATAAATGCCCGTCAGCGTCGACGGCATTTCGGTCTTGGCAGGCTGCGGAATATGCATCGAGTTGCGCTGGGCTCCCGAACCGCTGGCGGATGGCGCGGGCTGGGATTTGTCGGTGTCGATCGCCGCCACCTGCTGCGTCGCGCGGAAGATGAAATCGCCGAAGAAGGAGGAGGAGATCCACGGCGTCTGCTGGCCGCGCGTCTCCTGGTAGACGCCTTTCAGCGTGGCCTTGAACGTCTGTTCGAGCGTCAGGTCGGGGATGCCGATCGCCTGGGTCAGGTGCTTGGTGTAAGGGCTGTTGCGGCCCTCGCCATCCTGCGCCACCGCTCCCGGCGAGGTCGAGTAGGACACGAAAAGCCGCGCATTGCTGTCGATGCGCGACAGGCCGCGCGTGCTCGATGTGCCCAGGCCGTTGTCGCGGCAGGCGTCGAGGATGACGATGTTGAGATCATTCCCCGCCGCGGCCATGGCATCGACGATATCGATCGCATTGATCGCGCGCTCCTTGATGTCGCGTTCGCTGGCAAAACTGTCGCCGACGGGGACGAGGTAATTCTCGCCGCCGATCTGCGCGCCATGCCCGGCATAATAGAACAGGCCCATGGCGCGGCTGGTCTTGAGCGTTTTGCCGAAAGCGCCGATCGCCTCCGTCATGGCGCGGCGGTCGGCGTCGATCTTGAGGATGACGTCGAAGCCGGCGTTGCGCAGGGCGGCCGCCACGTCGGTCGCGTCATTTGCGGGATTGGCCAGCGGACTGAACGCATATTGCGCATTGCCGATCACCAGCGCGGTGCGCGGCTCGGCGGCCGAGGCATCGGGCCCCATCGCCAGAGCGAAAGGCGCCAGCAAGAGCCAGAAGAGCAGAGCTCGGAAAGTCATCATGCGCATCCTCACCGGGTAATCGGCTGCAGGGGCGGATTTATGGCCCCTTATCGGCGAGGAGAAAAGAGGATTTTCCGCGGGGCGGGTGAGGCTGCCGCGAGGTCACACCGGCAAATGCAATCGCCGTGGCGGTGCTGGGAGGCGCCGCTAGCGCGCTTTTCCAGCGAAGTGCGGCACCGGGGCGATTGCATGGCGGCGCCGCCAGCGCATTTCCAGCAAAGTGAACGCCGGGTTGCACCCGCGAAAATGCGACTAATACCAAATCTTTGAAAGTGCGACTCATGCGGCTCAATCCAGCAGCTGTGGAATTCCGCCCCGATCTGCGGAGGCGTCGCTCCCTCTCCATGGGGAGAGGGTTGGGGTGAGGGGGTAAGCGTTTGATAGATAAGCATAAACCCCTCACCCGGCGCTGTCCGCGCCGACCCTCCCCATAGGAGAGGTGAAGACGCGCGCGGATTGCACCGCATGAGTTCATGTCGCTGGGACATGGTATAAACAAAGAGGTAGAGCCCCGTTCCGATTCAATCGGAACGGAAAAGGCGCTAACGGTCCACCTCGCCGAAGACGATGTCGAGCGAGCCGAGGATGGCGGAGACGTCGGCGAGCATGTGGCCGCGATTTATGAAATCCATCGCCTGGAGATGGGCGAAGCCGGGCGCGCGGATCTTGCAGCGATAGGGCTTGTTGGTGCCGTCGGCGACGAGATAGACGCCGAACTCGCCCTTGGGCGCCTCGACGCAGGCATAGATCTCGCCCTCGGGCACGTGGAAGCCTTCGGTATAGAGCTTGAAATGGTGGATCAGCGCTTCCATCGAGCGCTTCATCTCGGCGCGGCGTGGCGGCGCCACCTTGTTGTTCGGCGCGACCACCGGCCCCGGCCCTTCCGCATTCATCCGCTCGATGCACTGCTTCATGATATGCACCGACTGGCGCATCTCCTCCATGCGGATCAGATAGCGGTCGTAGCAATCGCCGTTCTTGCCGACGGGGATGTCGAAATCCAGTTCGGCATAGCACTCATAGGGCTGGCTCTTGCGCAGGTCCCAGGCGGCGCCGGAGCCGCGGATCATCACGCCGGAAAAGCCCCAGGCGAGGCAGTCCTTCAGGCTGACGACGCCGATATCGACATTGCGCTGCTTGAAGATGCGGTTGGGGGTAAGCAGCTTGTCGATGTCGCCGAGCACGGGGATGAAGCTGTCGCACCAGGCGGCGATGTCGTCGATGAGCGCCTGCGGCAGGTCCTGATGCACGCCGCCGGGGCGGAAATAATTGGCGTGCAGCCGCGAGCCGGAAGCGCGCTCATAGAAGACCATCAGCTTTTCGCGCTCCTCGAAGCCCCAGAGCGGCGGGGTGAGCGCGCCGACATCCAGCGCCTGCGTCGTGACGTTGAGCAGGTGGTTGAGGATGCGGCCGATTTCGCAATAGAGCACGCGGATGAGCTGGCCGCGCCGGGGCACCTCGATGTCCATCAGCTTCTCGATGGCGAGGCAGAAGGCGTGCTCCTGGTTCATCGGCGCGACATAGTCGAGCCGGTCGAAATAGGGGATCGCCTGGAGATAGGTCTTGTATTCGATCAGCTTCTCGGTGCCGCGATGCAGGAGGCCGATATGCGGATCGACGCGCTCGACGACCTCGCCGTCCAGCTCCAGCACGAGGCGCAGCACGCCATGCGCCGCCGGATGCTGCGGCCCGAAATTGATGGTGAAGTTGCGCAGCTCGACGCCGGTGTCGACGCGGGTCTCGGGTTGTTTCTCCGCCGGCTTCTGAACGCTGTCGTCTGCAGTGCTGCCATCAGCCATGTTCGGCTCCAGTTTAAAGCTGCATCAGTTTTGGAGCATGAATCCATCCGACTTTTTCTACAGCTAACAGATTGAATTTCCTCATTCGGCAGCTAATGTTTATTCAATTCTAGTTTTTTTAAAAAGGGACCAATCTCATAGGCGAACTCACAACGGCGAGCGCAAGCGCCAGCACAGCCGCTGCAAGCTCAATGAGGCTCTTTTGCGAAATCCAGTTCCATCACCCGGCCGCCCTTGCCTGCTTCCGCGCAACGCTCGCCTTGAACCGCTGCCAATCGACGATGGCGCGCTGATGATAGCCTTCGCCGATCTGCTCGACGCCATCATGGGCGCGGACGGAGAACCAGACCTTGCGCCCTTCCACTTCCGTCGCCTCGACATCGACCTTCACCGTCATGCCGGGCGGGGTCGCGGCGTCGTGCGAAATGTCGACATGGATGCCGACGCTCCCCTCCCCTTCGTCGAGATGCGGCGCCAGGGCGTGAATGCAGGTCCATTCCATCAGCGCGACCATGAAGCCGGTGGCGAACACCTCCGGCATCGCCGCCAGCTCGGCCGATTCGCGATAGATATGCGGCACCGTCTTCTCATCGGGCACCGTGTAGGAAAAGCTCGCCTTGACGCCGGCCTGCAACGTGTCCTTCATCCCCTCAGCCCTCCTTCGATGCCTTTTCATCGCCCGGCAGCTTGTAGTCGGAGCCTTCCCATGGGCTGAGAAAATCAAAATTGCGGAACTCCTGCGGCAGCCGCACCGGCTCGTAGATCACGCGCTTCTGCTCCTCGCTGTAGCGGACCTCGACGAAGCCGGTGAGCGGGAAATCCTTGCGCAGCGGATGCCCCTGAAAACCGTAATCGGTGAGGATGCGGCGCAGATCCGGATGGCCGGAGAACAGGATGCCGTACAGGTCGAAGGCTTCGCGCTCATACCAGTTGGCCGACGGAAAGATGCTGACCACGCTCGGCACAGGCGTCGCGTCGTCCGCCTCGATCTTGACGCGGATGCGGTGATTGAGCTGCGGGCTGAGCAGGTGGTAGACGACGTCGAAGCGGAATTCGCGCCCCGGATAGTCGACGCCGCAAATGTCGAGCAGCTGCGTGAACAGGCAGCGCGGATCGTCGCGCAGATAGCGCAGCACATTGGCGATCTGGTCGCGGCCGACATAGAGCGTCAGCTCGCCGCGCGTGACGTTCCAGCGCTCGATCGCCTGGGGCTGGGCCCCGGCCAGCGCGCCGCCGAGTTCGTTCAGCTTGTCATCCATGTTTCCAGCTCCGTTCAGTGTCATATGGAACCCGCCAGCAGCGGCACGGACGGACAACTCTGCGCTTCTCCGTTCAGGAAGCGCAGCAATGGGGCGCGATGGCCCGGATCTTTCTCGCGGAGCCGGGCAAGGTCATTGTTCAGATCCATATAGAAAAAAAGTTCAGCGTAATTCGGATCCGCTCCCCCGTCTTCTCGACCTGCTTGGTCGTCTTCAAAGAAAAGCTTGAACCTAACATCTCCGAACAGAATATCCTCATTATCGGCTTCGAGAGCTACCGCGGAACAAGTGATACGGCCCGGAACCTTATGGTGCCTCAAAGGCAGTTCAAACCATTTCGAATAAAAGGATAGAAGCCGGTCGGTTTCATCCCCAAGCGAGCTGATCTCGATCTGGCTCCAGCAAACTTTCGCTTCGTCATTTTCTCCGAGAGGGGTTTTCCCCTCTCTCCAAATCCCCATCGGCACGGAAAATCCGAATCCGATTGTGCGGCCATGCAGATCCGCTAAAGCTTTGCCTTCGACCCACTTCACTTCTTTTTCGGAATATTGGCGCGTTACAACTTTCTGCTCGACTATGTCGAAGATGAGATCGCACCAAGGCTTACCGGCGTCGCCAAATTTCTTCAGTTCCGATAAGGCGTCGATATGGGCCATTCTACCGCTCGATCGTCCCGGTCCGGCGGATCTTCTTTTGCAGCAGCAGCACGCCATAAACCAGCGCCTCGGCGCTGGGCGGGCAGCCCGGCACATAGATGTCGACCGGCAGCACCCGGTCGCAACCGCGCACCACCGAATAGGAATAGTGGTAATAGCCGCCGCCATTGGCGCAGGAGCCCATCGAGATCACATAGCGCGGCTCGGGCATCTGGTCGTAGACCTTGCGGATCGCGGGCGCCATCTTGTTGCACAGCGTGCCGGCGACGATCATCACGTCCGACTGGCGCGGGCTGCCGCGCGGCGCAAAGCCGAAGCGCTCCAGATCGTAGCGCGGCATGGAGGCCTGCATCATCTCCACCGCGCAGCAGGCGAGCCCGAAGGTCATCCACATCAGCGAGCCGGTGCGCGCCCATTGGATCAGGTCGTCGGTGGAGGTGACGAGGAAGCCGCGATCGGCCAGCTCGTTCGAGACATCGGCAAAATACGGGTCCTTGCGCTGCGCGGCCGTGGGGATCGGCCGGCCGGACGCATCGCGCAGCACGCCCGCGCCGTCCCGGGAATCCGTGATCAATCCCATTCCAGCGCTCCTTTTCGCCATTCATAGATGAAGCCGATGGTCAAAACGGCAAGAAACACCATCATCGACCAGAAACCGAACAGCCCGGCTTCCTTGAAGGCCACGGCCCATGGAAACAGAAACGCCACTTCCAGGTCGAAAATGATGAACAGGATCGACACGAGATAGAAGCGTATGTCGAATTTCATCCGCGCATCGTCGAAGGCGGGAAAGCCGCATTCATAGGCGGACACTTTTTCCGGGTCCGGATGGCTCGGCGCGATCAGGAACGGCGCGACCAGCAGCGCCAGGCCGATAAACAGCGCGACACCGAAAAAGATCACCAAAGGTAGATATTCAGCGAGAAGGAGATTCATGGTCCACCGCATGCCGGGCTGGCTACGCACCGCCGCTGGCCGCCAGCTGCCGGCTTAAAGCTCATGCCAACGGCTTATCTGACCGGTTGGCCCGGCGCAAGCCTCGCCTTTCCACTTTCCATGCGGCAAAGATAGTCGCTCCGGGCGTCATATCCAATGCGCCATAAGCGCGCCGTTGAAGCAGGATCAGCAAAGCCATGTCTCGGGAAGGCGAGATGGCACCGGTTTTGCGGCATGAGCTGTCCCGAAAGCCATGATGGAGGTGAAAAAGCGCCACGCTTTCGGAGCAGGCTGATTTCGGCTAAAATGTGGCCTAAGAGTTGGAGGAAACGCCATGCGCCAGTCTTCGCTCTCACGCCGCAGCTTTATCGCCGGAACCGGCGCCGCCATCAGTCTCGGCGCCACTGTCGGCGGACGCGCCGCCACACCAGCGAAGGCCGAGTTCCGCTACCGGCTCGGATTGAGCCAGCCCCTCAACAGCCCGAACTTCATAAGGCTGAAGGAAATGGCCGACAATGTCCTGGCCGAAAGCAAGGGCCGGATGCTGATCGAGATGCACGGCGCGGGCGCGCTCGGTTCCGACAGCGCCATGCTCGCCATGATGCAGAAGAACGAGCTGGAAATATATCTGGGCGGCAATGTCTTCGGGCCGGTCGTGCCGACCATGGAAATGCCGGGCTTGCCGTTCACGTTCAAAAGCTCTGCCGACGTGTTTTCCGCACTTGATGGCGAGCTGGGCAAATATATCAAGGGCGCAATGCTGGCGAAGGGCATCTACACCTTCCGGAGATGGTTCGACAACGGCTTCCATCACCTCACCACGCGCACCAAACCGATCCGCACCGTCGATGACCTCGTCGGCATGAAGATCCGCACGCCGGTCCAGACGATGACGGTGGATTTCTTCGAGACGCTCGGCGCCAAGCCGATGAAGTTCACGCTCAACCAGCTTTACGAAGTCCTGAAGAACAAAACCGTCGACGGACAGACCGACCCGCTCGGCCTCGTCCTGCTGATGAAACTCTACGAGGTGCAGACCTATCTCAGCCTGACCAATCACTGGTGGTCGGGCTTCACGCTGGTCGCCAATGCGGAGGCCTGGAAGGCGCTGCCGCCCGACCTCCAGGCGATCGTGGAAAAGCACGCCGAAAAGGCGGCGCTGGCACAGCGGAAGGACCTCGACAAGCTGAACTCCGGCGCGCTCGGAGCGCTGAAAGCCAAGGGCATGATCGTCAACCAGGCCGATGTAAGCGGCTTCAAGAAGCCGCTCGGCGCCTTCTACGCGCGCTGGAAGGAGACCTATGGCGCCAAGGCGTGGAGCCTGATGGAAGCCCGCGTCGGCAAGCTGGTGTAAGCCGCGGTCGACGCGATGCGATCACGTCTCATTTCGAGGTTCGCGTCGCGCGGTCGACGTCCAGCGTCGTCCGTGGCCCGCTGCGGTGGTGGTTGCGATCGGCGTAAATAGCCTGCTTGGCAAACGTAAGCCGCGGCATTAAAAGCAGCCACAACAGCGGACAGCATGGAATGGGGGTGAGGAGATGCGGCGCGCGTTTGCTTTGGCTGTTATGGCACTGCTCTTGATGAACTGCGTGGGGATTGCCAGTGCCCAGCAGCGCCCAAACAAGGCAGTCGGCGTTGTATTGGTCGTTCCCCCAACCGGCCATTTGGCTCGCAATAGTTGGTTCAGTGGTACTGGCTGCGATTTCTTCGATTTGAAGGAGATGAACCTCTACGGAGCCGTGTTCGACGCTGCCCGTTCAGCTCTTTCGGCCCGGTACAAAGATGGTGCAGGTATCGGTCACCCCCGATGCTGCTATCCGAACGGGCAACACGGAGATATTCGGAATTTTCAAATCGTTCCCTCCTATTGGCGAGCAGGTTCGTCAGTTCTCTCGCCCTAAGGGGCCCGTAGACCTCTACCTCGTCATCTGGTCGAGTTTATCTGCCAATGACTGCGACCTGCATCCGAACACACCCGTCGGCTATGGCATCGGGTTGACTAAGGTCAGCGACCGTCCAACCCATTTGCACGCCTTTGGTGAAGCATTTTTGGTCGATGCCCGCACGCTGAAGACATCGGATTCCGTCTATCTCGGTTCGGCTTTTGTGCGCCTTGATGGCTTCGAATGGAAGGACAAGCGGGCAGAGCTGACAGATCAGCAGTGGCAGATGATCAAGGCGACGATACCGAAGCTGCTCTCCGCAGCCGTGCAGTCAGCGAGCAAGCAACTGCTCGATATGCGCTGAATGACTACGGGCGGGCTGCGACAAGCGGGTAAACCGAGACGAGCATGTTAGTACCTCGCCGCTTTTTAGCACCGCGATGACTTCGATGGATCATCCGAAGATACGCTTCCCGCGAAGGCAGAAACCGGCCCGAAATCCCGGCAGAAACACTGCAGAAAACGGCAGAGTTTCTGCTCTGTTTCTTGGTTAATCGATAGGAATTAAGCTCAGAAAGGATCACACGCCGTCCCCAGGCAACTCGATAAAGATCGAAACGTCGATCGCGCAAATTGCGCACAGTTCCCGAGCCCCGTGCGGTGCGAAGGTCGGCCAGCCGCAGATCGGCGATGGCGACCGTCTCAGTGTTGGCGGCCGTATCGGCGGCGACGCCGTCGCGCGCAAAGGCGAAATCGCACGGCGTCAGAATGCAGCTCTGCGCGTAGTGGATGTCCATGTTGTCCACATTCGGCAGATTGCCGACGACGCCCGAAAGCACGACATAGCACTGATTCTCGATCGCCCGCGCGTGACCGCAATAGCGCACCCGCAAATAGCCGCGCTGCTCGTCGGTGCAGAACGGCACGAACAGGATCATCGCGCCCTGGTCGATCAGATGCCGGGCGAGCTCGGGGAATTCGCAGTCGTAGCAGATGAGCACGCCGATCGGCCCGCAATCGGTATTGATGGCGTTGAGCGTGCTGCCGCCCTTCATGTTCCACCAGGAGGCTTCGTTCGGCGTCGGGTGGATTTTCTCCTGGGTGTGGACCGATCCGTCGCGAAGACAGATATAGGTGACGTTCTTCAAGTCGCCCGCTTCGTCCCTGGTCGGGTGCGATCCGGCGATGATGTTGATGTTGTGGCTGACGGCCAGATCGCTGACGAATTCCTGGAACCAGGGCGTGTATTCCGTCAGCCGTTCCGCGGCGTCGCTGGCCGACAAGGTCTGCTTCTCGAGCGAGAGCAGCTGCAGCGTGAAGAGTTCGGGAAACACGACGAAATCGGAGCGGTAATCGGCCGCGACATCGACGAAATATTCGACCTGGCGCGCGAATTCCTCCTTGGCGGTGATGCCGCGCATCTGGAACTGCACGGTGGCGACGCGGACGATATCCTGCTTCGACATGGCAGGCGTCGAGGGTTTCTCGAAAGCCGTTTCATCCGCCAGGGGATTGCGCCACAGCATATGCGCGGCATAGCCGAGAGACTCGGTATCGCTCGTATCGTAATTCCTGATGATGCCGAGCGGTTCGAACCCGTTCGATAGATGAAACTGGATCGCGCTGTCGCGGATCCGGCCTGCCTGAACGGCTTCCAGATAGGCCTCCGGCGTCCGGTATTCGCGCCGCTGCCTGGCCAGCCCCGGCATCCGCCCGCCGAAAACGATGCCCTTCAGGCCCCATTCCTGGCAAAGCCTGCGCCGGGCGTCGTAGAGGCGCTGCCCGATGCGCAGCCGCCGGTACTCGCGATCGACGCAGACTCCCATGCCATAGAGATAATCGCCCTGCGTATCATGCCGCGAGGCCAAACCATCACCGGTGATTTCATCCCAGCTATGGGGCTTGAGCGCAGCATCTCCGCCGATGATGAACGTCCCGGCATGGCCGACGATCTTGCCGCCCAGATCGGCGACGAATTGTCCCTCGGGGAAATTGTTGATCTGGCTGCGCGTCGAGCGCTCATAATCATAAGGCGCGGACGTGTAGGTCCGGCGGCTGAGATCGGCGATCGCGGCGATGTCCGATAGCCGCGCCAGGCGGACGATGAGCTTATCCTTCATAAGGGCCGATCTTATGCGCCGAGCACATTCCTCTGTCTTGGGGTTTTGGACCCGTGTCTCTCACGCGGCCCGCCAGACATATTTAATAGGTTCGCGAGGAATTGCGACGCCTTACGGGATCGGGGACTAGGATCGCCGCCGCGGCGGGCCGTCCCAAAGGCGCACGGGGGCAGCGGTATAGGCTTCGAATGCGCGCCGGAAATTGTCACCCTGTCCATCCTGGACGCCGCCCGCCCCGATGACGATCTCGCCGCCGCGGACGGTCCGGCCGATACGCGCCAGCGTCGCCACATGATCGCGCAGGCTCCGGATCACCAGCACCTTATTGCCGAGCGCCAGGCGGCCGGCGGAGAAATTCGCCAGCAGATGAATGAACGAAAGGCGGCCGCGGCCACGCAGATGCTTGGCGATCTGCTCCAGCCCGTCCTGCGCCCCGCTGAGGAAAATCAGGTCGGCCCTCTTCTCCGCCGCGACGATCTGCGTGGAAACGTCCTTCGCGCTGGGGTCGACGAAAGTGAGGGAGATCTTCTGCTTCGCGGGACCAGGGATCCCGAAATGGAATCCGCCGGCGCGCGCGCCGCCGTCCAGGACATTGAATTCCAGCATTTTGCGTTCCGTAAAAATGAACAGATTAAAATCAAAAAATCACGTCAAAGATGTCGAACTGGCTGGGGCTTACCGATGGTTGCATTCGTGGTCAATACGCAATCGCAGAACACCCGCCCCTTTCAACAGCGCCTTTGATATGATCCTGTTCCGGCACGGTAATTAGCAGCTCTGCACGGAGTTCCATCGGCGGGCTGCGCTCACTCAGACTGCGAGTGCGCTAGTCGCCCACTATGGTCCAGGCGGGCAGCGCGATCTGAAAAGCTTCAGCCGGCCGGGAGCGGCGTCTGCTGATGGAAGGCGAGCTTCCACTGGCCGCCGCGCCGCACATAGACACTGCTCGCATAGACCGATATGTCTGCGTCCGCACCGTGCCAGCGCGCCTCGGCGCGATAGCTCAGCAGGGCGGCATCCTTTACCAGCGTTCGGACGGCGACATCGCGGAGCTCAGCCTTGACCCATCGCCGCCCATCCGCGTTCTCCTGTCGGATCGCATCCACGGCGACGTCCCGGCCGATCGGTCCGGTTTCGCCGAAGACGAGCATCGCGTCCTCGACCAGATGGTCATGATACAGCTCGGCATTATTGTCCAGAGCGGCCGTTCGATCTGCAGGAGCTATTCTTCGAGGGTCATGATCAATCCGAAAATGCCATATGGCAGCTGGGCGCTGCTGAGGATCGGTTCTTGCCCTGCCCCGCAGCGAGCGACTGCCGCGCCCTCATCTAACGCGGCGCCATGCGGATGGCTCCATCAAGGCGAACGGATTCGCCGTTGAAATAGCCGTTCTCGATCATGTGCATTGCCAGGGAAGCGTATTCCGACGGATCACCGAGCCGCTTCGGATGCGGCACGGACGCTGCAAGCGCCGCCTTCACATGTTCCGGCAGGCTGGCGAGCAAGGGCGTCGCGAACAGGCCCGGCAGGATGGTGTTGACGCGGATGCCTTCGCCCATGAGGTCGCGCGCGATGGGCAAGGTCATGCCGACGATGCCGGCCTTCGAGGCGCTGTAAGCCGCCTGGCCCATCTGGCCGTCCTGAGCTGCGACGCTCGCCGTGTTGACGATGGCGCCTCGGTCGCCGTCTGCGAGCAGCGGCAAGGTCAGCATTCCGGCCGCCGATTTGGCGATGCAGCGGAATGTGCCGAGCAGATTGACCTGGATAACCCTCTCGAAATTGTCGAGCGGGAAATGGCTGATCGCCCCGCTCTCCTTATTGCGGCCGGCAGTCTTGAAGGCGCTGCCGATCCCGGCGCAATTGACCAGGATGCGCTCCTGGCCATGGGCCTGCCGCGCCTGCGCGAAAGCGGCATCCACTTCCTGGTCGGAGGTGACGTTGACCTTGCAGAACACTCCGCCGATCTCGGCGGCGAAGGCTTCGCCCGCGTCGGCGTTCAGGTCGAACACTGCGACCTTGACGCCCTTGCCGGCCAGAGCCTAGAGCGGTGGCGCGCCCAAGGCCGGAGGCGCCGCCCGTTACGACAGCGCAAATCGAGGAATTCAGTTCCATAGGCGTCTCCTACCGGTTTTCATTTTTGCAATCAGCTCCGCCGAGTGAGCAATAATCGAGCGAGCATTATCTGAGTCCGATCAATGGCCGGGTCTTATCCTTCAGCGAACGGCCGACGATCTCCTTCATGATTTCGCTCGTGCCGCCGAAAATGCGGGTGACGCGCGCATCGCGCCACAGCCGGGCGATGGGATATTCGTTCATGTAGCCGGCGCCGCCATGCAATTGCAGCGCCTTGTCGACAACTTCCCATTGCAGCTCCGTATGCCAGAGCTTGGCCGCCGAAGCTTCGACAGCGTCCAACTTGCCCGCAATGTGGCGGTTGATCGCCCAGTCGAGATGCGCCCAGCCGACCTGGAGCTTGGCGGCGAGATCGGCCAGCGTGAAGCGCGTATTCTGAAAGTCGAGCACGGTGCGGCCGAAGGCCTTGCGCTCTTTCGTGAAAGGCGAGCGCCAGATCGAACGCGCGCTGCGCCGAGGCCTGCGCGCTGACGGCGATGGACAGGCGCTCCTGCGGCAGCTGCTTCATCAGATAGATGAAGCCCTTGCCTTCTTCGCCCAGGCAATTGGTGATCGGCACACGCACGTCGCTGAAGAACATTTCGGACGTGTCGGCGGCGTGCTGGCCGATCTTGTCGAGATTGCGCCCGCGCATAAAACCGGCGCGGGTTCGCCTCGACCAGGATCAGGCTGATGCCCTTGGCGGCCCGCTTCCTGGATCGGTCTTGGCGACGACGATGACGAAATCGGCGTTCTGGCCGTTGCTGATATAGGTCTTGCTGCCATTGACGACATAGTGATTGCCGTCCCGCCGCGCGGTCGTCTTGATGCCCTGCAGATCGGAACCGGCATCCGGTTCGGTCATGGCAATGGCGGAGATGGCCTCGCCGCTGATCATTTTCGGCAGCCATTGGCGCTTCTGCTCATCCGAACCGTAATTTTCGATATAGCCGGCGGTAATGTCCGATTGCAGGGCGATGCCGGTCGAGGCTCCCTGATAGGCAAATTCCTCATCGATGATCGCGTTGTAGCGGAAATCGAGGCCCAGTCCGCCATAGTCCGGCGACACGCCAGGGCATAGCAGCCCGGCCTCGCCCGCCGCCAGCCAGAAGGACCGCTCGACGATACCCTGCTTCTCCCAGCGGTCCTGATGCGGCGCGATCTCCTTGCCGATGAATTTGCGGACGGTCTCGCGAAAGAGCTGGTGTTCCTCCTCATAGGCGGACCGGCGGTCAAGCTGAAGCATGGCAAATTCCCGGGCGGCTGACGTAAAGGTAAACCGCATCCTAGCATCAGTTGGATTGCCGAGACTATCGCGGAGGACTCGGCGGCGATGCGGCGCAGGCGGCGGCACGATCGAGCATCATGCGGCGTTCGCGGGCGTTGCGGGTGAGTTCGGCGGCGCGCTCGAACTCGGCGCGCGCTTCGTCCATGCGGCCAAGCTTGGCAAGCAGGTCGCCGCGCACGGTGGGCAGCAGATGATAGGCCTTCAGCGAAGGCTCCGCGAGCAGGGCGTCGGCAAGTTCAAGACCGGCCGCCGGCCCGAATGCCATCGAGACCGCGACCGCCCGGTTGAGTTCCACGACCGGCGAAGGCGCGATCTCGGCGAGTGCCTCATACAGCTTGGCGATGCGCGTCCAATCCGTCTCCTCCGCTGCGAGGGCGGTCGCGTGACAGGCGGCGATCTCGGCCTGCAACCTGTACGGCCCTGGCGCCGCCCCCAGCGCGTCAGCGCGCGCCAGCGCCTCAAGACCGCGGCGTATGAGGAGATAGTCCCATTGTGCGCGATTTTGATCGAGCAGCAGGATGGGCTCACCGGTCGGGCCGGTCCGCGCCTGGAAGCGCGAGGCCTGAATTTCCATCAGTGCGACGAGGCAATGCACCTCCGGCTCGCCTTGCACAAGTTCGGCGAGGATGCGGCCGAGCCGCAGCGCTTCCTCGCAGAGCTGCGGCCGCATCCAGTCATCACCGGCGGTCGCGGCGTAGCCTTCGTTGAAAATCAGGTAGATGACTTCGAGCACCGAAGCCAGCGCGCTCGGCCAGTTCGGCGCCGACCGGCGTCTCGAACGGGACGCGTGCATCGGCCAGGGTCCGCTTTGCCCTGACGATGCGCTGGGCGACGGTCGCCTCGGAGATGAGGAATGCGCGCGCGATCTCCTCGGTGCGCAGGCCGCCGAGCAGGCGAAGCGTCAGCGCAACACGCGCCTCGGACGACAGCAGCGGATGGCAGGCGGTGAAGATAAGGCGGAGGAGATCGTCGCCGAAATGATCGTCGAGAGAAGCGTCCGGATCGGGGGCGGACAGCTCCTGCTCCAGCTGGGCCTCATAGCCGAGTTCATCATGCTTACGCTCGAGCAGTTTGCCACGGCGCAGGAGATCGATCGCCCGGTACTTGGCGGCGGTCATCAGCCAGGCGCCCGGATTGCGCGGAATGCCGTCCTCAGGCCACTGCCTGAGCGCGGCAAGAAGGGCGTCTTGGGCAAGATCTTCGGCTAGGGAAACATCGCGCACGATGCGCGCAAGACCTGCGATCAGCCTAGCCTGCTCGATCCTCCAGACAGCGTCGATGGCACGATGTGTATCGGTGGCGCTCATGGCCACCGATCACACCATCTTCATTGCGCCGGCGCAAGGCCGGACGCCATGCTGTCACGGCTACTTCGACTTGCTGCCCTTTGCCTTCTTCTGCATATCGGGAAGGCCTGCCGCAGCCTTCTGAACGTCAGCCGGAAAGTCGGACATTTCCTGCACTTGCCGGACTTCGATCATTTCATTGGGTCCGGCCGGGCAGCGCTTGGCCCATTCGACGGCCTCTTCCTTCGACTTCACCTGGATCATCCAATAGCCGCCGAGCACTTCCTTGGCCTCGGCGAAGGGGCCGTCCGTCACTTTCGGCTTGCCGCCGGCAAAGGTGACGCGCGCGCCCATCGACGGCGGATGCAGGCCATCCAGCGCCAGCAGCACGCCGGCCTTCTGCAGCTCCTGATTATATTTCATCATCGCTTCGACGGCTTTGGCATCCGGCATGGTGCCCGGCGCCGCCGTTTCGTAGCCTTTCGGGATCATCAGCATCATGAAACGCATCGTTCTTTCTCCTCATGGTTCCAAGTTCCGAGCGGGCCTATAAAGTCTCGCTCTATTGTAACGTCGAGCGAGGTGCCATGAGATCGACACGTGCCTCGAAATTTTTTCTAATCGTCGATCGCCTGATAGGCCGAGGTCCAGAAGTCGCTGTAGGTCGGCGGGGCCGCCGGCGAATCCATCACGCGCTGCGTCATCAATATCCCCACCATGTCCTCTTGCGGGTCGGAATAGCCCGAAGTGCCATAGCCGCCGTCCCAGCCGAAGCGGCCCGGCACATTTTCCAGAGTGTCCCGCTTGGTGAAGACCGAAAGGCCGAAGCCCCAGCCTCGGCTATCCCAGAAGCCTGGGAAAAACGGAGAGGCGGCCTTCTGCTCCGGCGTGATCTGGTCGGTGGTCATCAGTTCCACGGATGCCCGTGACAGAAGGCGGTCGCGTCCATATAACCCCTTATCCAGCATCATGCGGCAGAAGGCATAATAGTCGTCGACGGTGGAGACGAGACCGCCTGAGCCGGATTCGAATACCGGCGGCTGGGCGAAGCGGCCGCCACGCGCTTCATCGAAAATCACCAGCTCTTTCCGCGTCCCGCCTTCGGTCCAATAGGAGGTGGCCAGACGGCCGAGCTTTTCTTCCGGCACGCTGAAGCCGGTGTCCTTCATGCCGAGCGGTTCAAAAATGCGCTCCCGCAAGACGTCGCCGAGGCTCTTCCCGGAGACGCGCGCAATCAGCACGCCGAGAATATGAGAACCGGTGTCGTACAGCCATCGTTCGCCGGGTTGATGCACGAGCGGCAGGCTGCCATAGCGCTTCATCAACTCGTCCGGCGCGTGCGTGGGCAGGAACGGGCCTGGCGCGACACCCGCTTCGGACATGGCTTTCTGGATGGGATGTTTCTCCGGAAAAACCATGATCGCCCCGAGGCCGAGGCGGAAGGTCAGCAGGTCGCGCAGCGTGATCGGGCGATGCGCAGGCACGGTATCCGTCAGCTCACTTTCGAGACTGCGCAAGACCTTGCGGTCAGCCAATTCCGGCAGCCATCGATCGACCGGCTCATCGAGCCGCAGCTTGCATTCCTCGACAAGCATCATCGCCGCCGCCGCGGTGATCGGCTTGGTCAGCGAGGCGATGCGGAAGATCGTATCGCGGCGCATTGGCGCGGTCCCGCCGACATCCAGCTGGCCGATAGCGTCTACGTGTACTTCGCCGCGCCGCGCGACGAGCGTTACGAGGCCGGGCACATAGCCGCTCTCAACGTGGCGGCTCATGGACTCATGCATGCGGGCGAGCCGCGATTTCGAGAAGCTGCCTTCACTCATAATGCGCTCCATTGCCTTGGGCTCTTCCTGTGTTGATCTTTCCGGCCCCGGGCCGGCAGCTGACGGCGCTTGCGCCTGGGCAACGGCCGGCGCGGCGACCGCCGCCGATGCGGTTGCGGCCAGAAAGGCGCGCCGGTCGAATACGGAGGTTTGCTCGGCGGTCATCCTATTGCTCCTTTACAAAGGCGCCGTCCCTATAGGTCGCGCCGAAATAGACAGTCACGCTGGCGATTTTGTCGCCGTTAAAGGTAAGGAATTCGGTATTCCTGAACTCCTTGCCGTCTTTCGTGACCGCTCTGTAAAGCACGAAAGCTTCGGAGCCTTTCTCGAAGATCCTTTCGATGTCGAGGCTCTCGAAAAGCTCGTTATTGGGCCAGCACCGTTCGAAATAGGTGGCTTTGTCGATCGCATCGTCATAAGGGCTGGTGAACGTGAAATCGTCCGCCAAGATGTCTTCGACGATCTTGCGATCCTTGGAAATATAGGCGCCATAACAAGCGCGTATGATCTCGGATCTGCTTTTGTTGGGCATGACATTTGCCTCTCCGCTCGAAAGCTTTTCACTGAGGGAATTGTTTGAGGTAGGGCTCGGCTTCCGAACGGCCCGCGCGAATGACGGTCGTTAGCTTCAAAGACACGGAGACCTCCATTTCTGAGCACGGTGTCTGGATTAAACCGCCGCAAACTGATTGCATATAGCAACTGGTTGCAGATTAGCGCTAATGATGGCATAATGCAACCAGTTTTTTTGAGGTAACGAATGAGCGACGATCCGAGGTCCGGCTGCCCGATCAATCTGACCCTTGAGGTGGTCGGCGACAAATGGAGCCTGCTGATCATCCGTGACATGATTTTCGGTAATCGGCGCCATTTCAGGGAATTACTGACGAAATCGGAGGAAGGCATCGCCTCCAACATCCTCGCCGATCGGCTGAAAATGCTCATGCAGCGTGGGATCATCACCAAGGCCGAGGACCCAAGCCATAAGCAGAAATCGATCTACAGCCTCACCGAGCAGGGCATCGAGCTCTTGCCGATCCTGGCGCAGATGGCGGTATGGGGCCGCAAATACCTTCCCGTCAGCGAGGAACTCGGCATCCGCGCCCAGTTGCTGGATGAAGGCGGGCCGGAGATGTGGCGGGAGTTTATGATCGAATTACGGCAAACCCATATCGGCTCGCAAAGTCCCGATAAGCCGCCCAAGAGCGGACCTTCCGTCGCCGAACGGCTGCAAGCGGCTTATCTTGAGGTTGTTGCCAATCGCCGCGGCCTGACTTAGAGAGGCCGTTTTTCCATCGCAGACCCTAAGCAGACATTCCTTGGTTGCCCAACGAATGTCTGCTTAGATTTGTTTGTTTTCGCAGAGTTTTTCCCAAAACCGGGAAGGCCACTTTTGGGAACTCTGCTTAGACTTCGCGGCTCGGGCAGACAGCCCAGCCATATATTTTTCGCCAGTCCTGTCGGGTAGGGCCGCGGCCTGGCGTCCTTGAAACGATGAGGAAGGACTGAAGCTCATGCAATACGCAATGCTTTGCTACGGCACGGAAGCGGTGACCAGCGCCTGGACCAAGCAGCAGGAGGTCGAAGCCATGGCCGGGATCAGGGCGGCGGAGAAGGCTTTTCCAGCCAGCACGACGCTCGGACCCGCCTTGCGCCTTTTCCCCACCACGACCGCCACGACTTTGCGCGCCGGCGCGGAGCCGCTAGTGCTTGACGGCCCCTTCGCCGAAACCAAGGAACAGCTGCTCGGCATATGGATCATCGATTGTCCCTCGCTGGAGGAGGCCGTTGAAGCCGGACGCAAACTCGTCGGCGCGCGCGGGCCGGGATCGGGCTCGCTCGAAATCCGGCCGATCATGGCCTTTAACGCAAGGGACGGAGCCAATGAATGAAATTGCCTGGATCGGCGCGGCCCTTACATCGGCGCGGCCGCATGTGGTCGGGGCGCTGCTGCGCTATTTCCGCGATCTGGACGCGGCCGAGGAAGCCTTTCAGGAAGCCTGTCTGCGCGCCCTGAGCAAATGGCCGGTGAACGGGCCGCCGCGCGACCCGGCAGCCTGGCTGATCTTCGTCGGACGCAACCATACGATCGACCAGAAGCGGCGGCAGAAGAAGCAGGAACCGCTTCCCGACGACGATGTGATCTCCGACCTCGACGACGCGGAAGACGCCGTCGCCGATCAGCTCGACAGCGCCGATTATCGCGACGACATTCTGCGTCTGCTGTTCGTCTGCTGCCATCCGGATCTGCCGCCGGTGCAACAAATTCCGCTGGCGCTGCGCGTCGTATCGGGGCTGACGGTCGCCGAGATTGCCCGGGCGTTTCTTGTCGGCGAGAGCGCAATGGAGCAGCGCATCACCCGCGCCAAGCGCAAGGTCATGGCGGCGGGCATCCCATTCGAGACGCCGAGTGCGATCGAGCGCGCCGAACGGCTGGGTGTCGTTGCAGCGATGATCTATCTGCTTTTCAACGAGGGGTATTCAGCCAGCGGCGGCGATCACCATATCCGCGCCACGCTGTGCGACGAAGCGATCCGCCTTGCCCGGCTGCTGCTGAGCATGTTCATCGCCGACCCCGAGATCATGGGACTGAATGCGCTGCTGCTGCTGCAACATGCGCGGACCAAGGCGCGACTCGACGGCGACGGCCAGATCATCCTGCTCGATGAGCAGGATCGGACGCTGTGGGACCGCAAGCTGATCGCCGAAGGGCTCGCCTTGCTCGACAAGGCCGTTCGCAAACGCCAGCCCGGCCCCTACCAGGTGCAGGCTGCCGTCGCGGCCCTACATGCCCGCGCCGCACGCGCCGAAGACACCGACTGGGCCGAAATCGACCAGCTTTACGCGACCCTCGAACGGATGCAACCTTCGCCGGTCGTTACGCTCAATCGCGCCGTGGCGGTTTCGAAGGTGCACGGAGCTGCGGCCGCGCTCGCATTGATCGAGCCGCATGCGGAGCGGCTTCAGGGTTATTTTCATTTCTTCGGCGTGAAAGGCGCGATGCTGCGTGAACTCGGCCGCACGGAGGAAGCCCGTGTCGCTTTCGATCAGGCCATAGCCTTGGCGAAAACGGCCGCGGAAGCGACGCATATCAGGAAGTATCTCGACCGCCTCGATGACACGCGCGCGGCGAGGGATAGCGTGACATCCGGTTAAATTCATACTTTTGGGAGGGACCATGCTCACCGCACTTGCCATTTTCGCCATTGTCGCCGCGGTCGTGATCGCCATCGTGCTCCTGCTCGCGGCGGCAAAGCCCGATACGTTCCATGTCGAACGCTCAATGGCCATCGCCGCGCCTCCCGAGCGGATTCTCCCGCTCATCGATGATTTCCGCAATTGGCGCTCCTGGTCGCCCTACGAAAAGCTGGATCCTGCGATGAAACGCACGCTGAGCGGCGCTGAAAGCGGCAAAGGCGCCGTCTATGAATGGCAAGGCAACGGCAAGGCCGGCCAGGGGCGCATGGAAATCGCGGCGGCATCGCCATCGAAAGTCGCCATCGACCTGCGTTTTCTCAAGCCGTTCAGGGCCCACAATCTGGCGGAGTTCAGGCTCGAACCGCAGGACGGAGCGACGAAAGTAACCTGGGCGATGGACGGCAAGATCCCTTTCACGGCGAAGATCATGCATACGATCTTCAATATGGACCGGATGATCGGCAAGGATTTTGAAGCCGGTCTCGCCAATCTGAAAAACGTAGCGGAGAAATCGTAAACCAATTGCAGCAAATCGGCGCCCGCTGTCGCGGGCGGCCGACAACGCTCTCGACTCAGCGTTCGCCGGCATCCCGGCCCCAAGTCTAACGAATTCTTAGCGGTGCTGCTGGCAGAATTGAGCAGCGCGCAATGAGTTCCTCCGGATGATGATGACCGACGAGCAGAGCGAATACGACATGGCTGCTCTGATGCAGGAAGCCGTCGAACGCCTGCCCAATGGTTTTGGGATTATGGATCGCGAATTCCGGCCGATCATCGCCAACCGGATCATCCGCGAGGCGTTTTCCGATTTCTTCATAATGATGGCCCAGGGCGCTTCCCATTTGGAGGCCCATTTCGCCGGCGCCAGGCGAACCTTGCCCAATGCCACGGACGAAGAGTGCTGGCGCATCGCCAACAGCGTCGCGACCCATATCCAGCAGGGTAAAGCGATCGATCTGACGTCGAGCAACGGCAAGATCTTCAAGGCGATCTACAAGGTGATGAATGACGGGCATTATGTCGCCGTCTATATCGACATCACCGAGCTGCGTCAGCGCAAGCGGGAGTTGGAGGCGCTGCGGCGCGAGGCCGAGACGGCCAATCAGGCCAAATCCGCATTTCTGGCCAATATGAGCCATGAGATCCGCACTCCGCTGAACGGCATTCTTGGCATGGCCCAGGTGCTCGCCGATGACGAACTCGAGACCGCCGATCGCGAGCAGGTGGAAATCATCCTGGAATCCGGCAAGACGCTCAAAGCGCTGCTGGAGGGCGTGCTCGATCTATCGAAGATCGAGACCGGCCATATGACGCTCGTGCCCGCCGACTGCAATCTCGAACAGATCCTGAGGCGTCAATACAGCCTGTGGCTGCCGCACGCCGAGGAAAAGGGCATCGAGCTGAAGCTGGAGATTGCGCCTGGTCTGCCGCAGCATTTGCGCCTCGATCCGATCCGCTTCGGTCAATGCCTGTCGAACCTGACGTCCAATGCGATCAAATTCACGGAGCACGGCGATGTCCGGATTGCAGTAAGCTCGTGCAGCGCGCCGGGTGGATATCTGATTACGGTGTCCATTTCGGACACCGGCATCGGCATGAGCGCGGACGCGGCAGAGCGGCTGTTCACCCCCTTTACCCAGGCGGACACATCAATTGCACGGCGCTTTGGCGGCACCGGACTGGGGCTGGTTATAACCCGCAGGCTGGCGCAGTTGATGGGCGGGGATGTTGTGGTGACGACTAACGAAGGCCAGGGCTCGACCTTCACTTTGACCCTGACCGCCGACACCGCCAGCATGACCTCACCGTCCGAGGCGGACTTTCCAAAGGCAAATACCTCCGGCCAAGCTGCGTTGCAGCATGCGTTGCTGGGCAAGCGCGTTCTGTTGGTCGACGATCACGCTATCAATCGCCGCGTCGCGCAACTGTTCCTGGCACCGGCCGGCTATGACATCATCAACGCCGAGAACGGCCTGCAAGCACTGGAAAAGCTCGCGACAGAATCTTTCGATCTGATCCTGCTCGATATTCACATGCCGGTTCTCGACGGCCTTGAGACACTGAAGAGAATTCGTGCCGCTTCCGCCCCCTGGCGCGACATCCCGATCATCGCCCTCACCGCCGACGCCATGAGCGGCGATCGTGAGCGCTACCTTGCTGAGGGCATGGACGGCTATCTTTCAAAGCCCATCGACAAGCAGGAACTGCTTGCCGAAACGGCGCGGTTACTGACAACAAAACGCGCGCCAAAATCGCCAGAAGTCCAAGAGGCTCACCTCGTCGCACAATCGACGGAGCACCAGGCTGTGCGCAACACGGAACGCACCCGTGCGGCCCCGGGCGGCTTCGAGCCGAAACCATCTCCGCAACAGGAGATGGAGACCGCATCGCTCGAAGCGGATCTGGATTCGGCAGCTCATGAGCTTACTGAATACGACATTGCGACGTTGATGGAAGAGGGCATCGACGCGCTGCCGTATGGCTTTGGCATCTTCGACGATGAATTGCGGCCTATTATGGCCAACCAGCTCTCGCGCGAGACGTTTCCTGACTTTTACGCGGCAATCGCGCAGGGCCTATCCTATAGTGAGGCCAATTTCGCAGGAGTGAGGCGCATCATGCCGCACGCCTCCGATGCGGAATGCCGGCGCGTAGCAGATGGGATTGAAACTCATCTCCGCTCAGGCAGGCCGCTTGACCTCAGAACCGCCGGCGGGATTTATCGGACGACCTACAGCAGGATGAGCCATGATCGCTATGTCGCCGTTTCCGTCGATATAACGGACGAGCGCAATCGCGAGAAAGAGCTGGAAGCCGCACGCCAGCAGGCTGACGCCGCCAATCAGTCAAAATCAGCGTTTCTTGCGAATATGAGTTATGAGATCCGCACGCCGCTCAATGGAATTCTCGGCATGGCGCAGGTCCTGGCGCAACGCGCTCTTACCCCGCCGCAGCAGGAGCAAGCGAAAGCGATCCTCGACTCCGGCAAAGCGCTGAAGATGCTGCTCGACGATGTCCTCGACCTCTCCAAGATGGAGGCCGGGCGCATGGAACTCGCACCCACCGACCACCAATTACGCCTCGTTCTCGAACACATTCGGCAGGTGTGGGAGCCGCAAGCCCGGCGAAAAGGCATCGCTATCCGCGTGCATATCGACGAACAGGTTCCCGACATCCTGCATTTCGACCCGACCCGCGTGGAGCAATGCGTGTCCAATCTGGTCTCCAATGCGGTCAAATTCACCGAGGGTGGCGAAGTGCGGATCGACGTTTCGTCGAGCGAGACACCAGACGGAATCGCCATCACCATCGCCGTCTCAGATACGGGTATCGGCATGACCCCGGATATGGCGGGGAGGCTGTTTACGCCTTTCACACAGGGCGACAATTCGATATCTCGGCGCTTCAGCGGGACTGGGCTTGGCCTCGTCATCACCCGCAAGCTCGCCGAACTCATGCGCGGCGACGTGACGGCGCGAAGCGAGGAAGGCAAGGGTTCCACGTTCACGCTAACACTGATGGCCGAGCCTGCGCGCATGCCGCCGCCTTTGCGTAAAGCGCATCGTGCCGTCGGCAGAACCGTTCCGTTCGAAATCCCGCGCGGCAAGCGCATCCTTCTTGTCGACGACCATCCGGTCAATCGCCGTGTCGGACGGCTGTTTCTGGAACCCGCAGGCTATCAGGTCGTCGAAGCGGAAAACGGCAAGGAAGCGCTTGGAAAGCTGGAAGAAAGCGAATTCGATCTGATCCTGCTTGATATTCACATGCCGGTTCTCGACGGGTTGCAAACGCTGAGATGCATCCGCAGCACCGACAAATCCTGGCAGAACCTTCCGATCATCGCCCTTACCGCCGACGCCATGAGCGGCGACCGAGAACGCTACCTCGCCGCGGGCATGAACGGCTATGTGGCCAAACCTATAGAGCAGCGCGATCTGCTCGCCGAAATCGCCCGCCTGCTTGGATCAAGGCTGCCCAAGGCGATCGGCCAAATTCCCGTCCAGGGCGCGAAGGCGAGGCTCGTGCCGGCCATACCTGGGGACGAACTCGACGTCCTGCTTTCGGATAGCGACACGGCTTCACGCAAACGAATTGCGGAGCCGCCGAAGCCAAAGCGGCAACATAGGGGCTAGTCGCAGTTCACGGCACACGATCGCGCACCCTCGTCCCCGCACATCGGCATTCCGTCAATTAAGCCTGTCACGCGCTTCGCTGAAAGCGGTGACGGGGATTTCAGCTTCACCCCGCCATCCTTGCCGCCCAGAATGGCGTGGAATTCGTCGCCGATGATGCCGTATTTCGCTCTGAGCGCGAGCACGCATCAACACCGGGCGCCGGGCCGAATTGCTGGGAGACGCTGTCGCCGATCATATACACTGACGGCAACGTCACGCTCCCGAAGTGCGCAACTCTCAGAGGCTAAGCGAACGCCAGAGACCATGACGAGATCTCCGCTTCGTTCAATTTAACTTGAGAACCCGTCTTTTTGCGGCAGATTCCCGGCGTAAATCCTCCCGCTCCCATACAACGCACCGAATAAAACGCGGCGTGACCTGTTCTTTAGGAAACAGCGCGAACCTGATTTCGGCGCTACACCGTAACTACCCGGACAGCCAATAACCGCGAATGAGCGATACGCTCCCGCCGGAAGCGAGGAAGGTCATGCATAGCGTATACAATATCATTATCGTCGGCGCACGCGTTGGTGGTGCATCGGCCGCCATGTTGCTGGCGCGCAAGGGTTACAAGGTGCTGCTGGTCGACCGTGCACCGTATGGGAGCGACATTGCCCACGGGCATTACGTCCATAAGAGCGGACCGCGTCTCTTGCGCAAATGGGGTCTGCTAGACCGGATCATCGCGTCCGGCTGTGCGCCTTGCACGAGCGCCACTATTGATGTGGGCACCTTTTCGATCACCGGGCGCGATCTGGTGGTGGATGGGGTCGCGGCTGGCTATGGACCGCGCCGCGGCGTGCTCGACCGGGTGCTCATCGACGCGGCCGTCGAAGCAGGCGCCGAATATCGCGACAATTTCGTCGTCGACGGCTACACGATCGAGGCCGGCCGCATTGCCGGTATTCGCGGCCGCGATCTGTTGACGGGCGCGACCGTCACGGAGCGCGCACATCTCATCATCGGCGCCGACGGACGTAATTCGATGCTGGCGCGGATGGTGAAGGCGGCGGAATACGAGACCGTGCCGACGCTGAACTGCTGGTATTATTCCTATTGGAGCGGCGTGTCGCTGACCGGCCTGCACATCAACATTCGCGACCGGCAGATGATCATCACCCATCCTACCAATGACGGGCTGACACTGGTCGCGGTTTCCTGGCCGATTGCGGAACATCACGCAGTACAGGCGGCCTTGGAACAGCGGTTCATGCGGGCGGTTGATCTGTGCCCGTCCCTGTCGGCCGCGGTCCGCTCGGGCAGGCGCGAGGAGCGCTTCTACGGCGCCGCCAATCTGCCGAACTTCCTGCGCAAGCCGTTCGGGCGCGGCTGGGCGCTGGTCGGCGACGCGGGATGCCATAAGGACCCGGCCATGGGGCTGGGGTGCGGCGACGCCATGCGCGACGCCTCCTTCCTCGCCGCCGCGGTCGATGAGGGTCTTGGTGGGTCGCGTCCGCTTTATGACGCGCTTGCCGGCTACGAGCAGCGCCGGAACGAAGCGACGCTCGCAGACTATCGTCTCAACATCCGCCAGGCTTCGTTCGCGCCGCCGTCGCATGAGGAAATGCAGCTCATGGCGGCGCTGCCGGGCAATCAGGAGGCGATCAACCGCTTCTTCCTGGCTCGCGAGGGCATGATCCCGCAGGAGTGGTTCTTCAATCCGGGCAATATCGCACGGGTCATCGCCGCGGGATCGCTGCGGCCTCTGGCGATCGCCTGCTGAAGCTATTCCGCGGCGGCGCGCGAGGCGACATTCCGCTCCGCGCGTCGCACCGGAGACCGGAACGAGCGGCGTTTCCTGGCGGTAATGGTCGCCTGCGAACGCGCCCAGTGTCGCATTCGCATCGTCAAGGCGCCCGCCCCGGAAAAACTCGCGGATCTCCTCGAACCAGACCCGCGATGAATGCCGCAGACACCAGCGGAAGGCCCGCCGCTGATCGCGACGGGCGTAAAGCATGAGACGCCACAGCGCGCGGGGCCGCAGATGGATGATCGCTTCCGTCAGCTTGACGAGCGCGAAAATCTGCCACGGGCGCAAATGGCGCGTGCCCAGGATCTGATGCCGGTAATCCCATCGCGCCTGATCCGGTTCGATGAGCTGGCGCTCCATGCTCTCCTTGTAGAAGCCGGTCCAGCGATGCGGCGTGACATACATGGCGTTGAGCAGGTCCGGGTCATAGAGGATGAGCTGCTTCAGCGCCCGCCAATAATCGCGGAAGGTTTCCTGCTCGAAGCCGACGATATGACCGACCATGGAGAGAATGCCGTGTTTTCGCAGCAGCCGGATGGCCTCCAGATCGTCGCGTGTGGTCGAGCCCTTGCGGATCTTGGCGATGGTATCCGGATCGGTCGTTTCCATGCCCATCAGCACGCAATCTATTCCGGCGCGTTTATAGAGATGCAGGAATTCGGCGTCGCGCACGATGTCCGGCGCGCGAATGGTGGCAAACAGCTTCACCGGCAGGTCTTGTGCGATCAATGCTTCCAGGAATTCTCGCCAAATCCGCTTGGATGAGGTCGGATTCTCGTCCGCCAGATCGATAAAATTGACGCCCTTCTGCCGGTGCAGCCAGGCAATCTCGGCGGCGATTTTGGCGGGATCGCGATAGCGCCACTTGGTCCAGAAGCCGCGCTGGCCGCAATATGTGCACTGATGCGGGCAACCGCGCGAGAATTGCACCACCGCCGCGCGACCCATTCCCCAGCACTGGTAGAGGTCCCAATCCTCGATCAACTCCCAGCCGACGCGGCGCGCATCGAGGTCGGCGATCATCTCGGCCGGAGCCGTGGACCGCACTTGTCCACCATCGCGATAATCGATACCACGCACGCCCGCAAGATCGCGGCCCGTCGCCATGGCTTCCGCGAGGTGCACGATGGTCTGCTCCCCCTCGCCGCGCACGATGACATCGACCGAAGGTTCCGCCGCCAGAATCTCGGCTCCATGATAGGTGGTATAGACGCCGCCATAGACGATCGGCACATGCGGCAGACGCGCCTTCAGGCTGCGAGCCGTGGCCAAGACGGACGGATGCGCGGGCGTGGATCCGGCATGGCCAGTCATAATCACGTCCGGGCGGAAGACGGCAGTATGCTCGACAACATCGCCGGCGCTAAGACGGCGTGCCTCGGCATCCAACAGGCTGACGCCATGGCCCGCATCGATCAGCGCGCCGCCGATCCAAAGCAGGCCAAGCGGCGTTTGCGCGCCTACGCCATGGAGGCTGGTGAGAGAATGATAGGGGGGATTGAGCAAGAGAATACGCAAAACCATCTCCCGGGGTAGGCACCAGATACGCCTGGCCGCAGGGTAGCATGCGGGAAGATGAACGCTGTTGTGACACCAAGCCCCTTGCGGCGACGCGACGCGGTTGGTCAGGCGCCCGATGTCGACTTGGGCGAATGTTCGCGACCGTAAAGTGCGAGCCCGCCGCCAACGGAAATGAATTCATCCTCGGCGGCCAAATCGACGGACGGAAAACGCGCCGCCACCAAATTCCGGATTGCCGGTACGAAGGAGGTGCCACCGGTCATGAACACTTGATCGACATCTACGGACGTCAGATGCGTCTCGTCGAATAATTTGGTGATCTGCGCGTCGATGGCGGCAAGATCCTCCGCAATCCATGCATCAAACGCCGCCCGGCTGATCTCCTCATCGATCTGTACCGGACCATGCTTGAATTCGAGTTTCGCGGTCTCCTGCGACGACAGCGCGGTCTTGGCGGCCGACACGGCGCGGTAGAGATCGAACCCCAGTTCCTCCTCGATGATGTAGATCAGCCGGTCCAGCGCTTCCGGCTCTTCCGACATGCGCTTCAGGCTGCGCAGTTCACGCAGGATTTCAGGCGCCCGGAGGAAAGACAGATCGCTCCAGCGCTGGAAGCGCGAATAGTAATGGACGGGCATCGGCAGGCGCTTTCCCATGCTCACGTAATGGGAGCCGAGACCAAGCTTCGGGCAGACAATGTTTTCGATGATGCGATAATCGAGACGGTCGCCTGCGACGCCGACGCCGGATGTCGCAAGCGTCTCCATATCGAGCCGTCCGCCCGCTCCGGGACCGAAGCGCACGAGCGAGAAGTCGCTGGTGCCGCCGCCGAAATCGGCCACAACGCACAGTTTGGCGCTACCGATCCGGCTGGCGAATTTATAGGCGGCTGCCAGAGGTTCGGCGACGAAGGAGACATCGGCAAAGCCTGCCATGCCGAAGGCGTCGGACAAGCGCTTCAAAGCAAGCGTCTCGTCGGCAAGCTGGCCGGCAAAGCGCACCGGCCGCCCAGCCGTTACCGTAGCGCCGAGCGGCGGAAGATCGCCCTCGGCGCTGGCTCGCAGCCCCTTGAGGATTGCCGCGACCATGTCCTCGATGGTGAATTTTCGTCCGAAGATGTGGGTCTGCGAGAAATTCGGATTGGCGACCATCGACTTTACCGACTGGATCAGCCGGCAGTCGCTGCCATGGTCCAGATAGGCGGCCATGGCCTCCGGACCAGCTTTGACGATGAGCCCAGACCCGGGCGCGGAGCCGCCTTTGACAAAGCACAGGATCGACCGGAAATTGCCGCTCGACCTGTCGCGCCCATGCTGCGCGACCTGGATGGCGCCCGCATCGGTTGCTACGGCAAGCACGCTGTTGGTCGTGCCGAAGTCGACGCCGACACTCATATGAAACCCTCTGGCGCAATGTTTGGGATCGCAGCCGGTCAAGCCGAGCACGACATCTTTTGCCTGCAAGTCGAAGGTCCGTCAAATTTTGAGGCGAGCCAGCGCTTGTGATGCGATTGATCCGTAGAAAAATACAACCTAAGATTGAATGCGCGTACAGAATCACGCTATGCGCCAATTGGCATCTCTTGTCCGCCGTGTAGATGGATATCCCGAAGGAACGAAATGCAGTACTCCCACCGTTGCCACCAGGCCGCCCTGCTTGCGCTCACTGTCGGCTTTCTCGCCCTGCCTTCCTCCATGGCCGCGGCTCAAGAGCCTCGCCCGGCCCTGCAATTCGGCATCGGAGCCTCGGGTCTGCATCTCGACGACATCGAATTCGCCGCCATTACCGATTTCTTCGTTACGGAAGTTCAGGACCATCAGAGCAATCACGATGGCGATTTCAACGGCTATAAGGTGACTGGCGAACTGTCCGGTCTCCTGCCGCACCGGCGGGGCGAATGGCTGGCGGCGCTGGCGGTCAGAGGCTTCTACGCCCGTTACGAGGACGAGCAGCAATCGCGCTGCGTCTTCACGGCGGATACCGATTGCGCATTTTTCCCGCTTTTCGATCCCGACCCCACCGGCACCATTACTTCGCCTGGCGGCTCAGGCTCAGGCGGCTTCTTCAGCGACTGGCAGACCACCGTCGACCGCGAAGCCGTACATTGGGGAGCGGCGCTTGAGATGAACCTCAGCCGCAATGCAACTGCAGCCAGCCTCAAGGATACGGGGGGCAGCCTCAAGGATGCGCCGGTTGCCGTTGAGCCGGTATCGTTTCAATGGCGGGCCGGACTCGCGGTGCGGCGGCTCGATCAAAAATCATCACTGATCAGCGTCGATTTCGGCCCCACGCAAGATCCGGTTACCTTGGACGACGATCTCGACGCGGCCTATTATGGCGGTTATGTCGGCTTTTCCACCTGGAAGCCTTTGGCTGGCGGGTTCCGGGTGAAACTCAGCGGTGAGACGGGCCTCTACTACGCGGACGCCGATTATAATGGCGCTTACACGGCCTCCGCGTCGCTCGGTGACGATAGTCCGATCGCGCAATCCGTGACACTCAGCGACTCCGCGCCCGCATTCATCGGGCTTTTGAACCTTGCGCTGGAACGGGACTTCGGTCCCGCGACTCTGGGCCTTTTTGGGGAAGCGGAGTGGATCTCCTACGTGCCGAAGGTCCTATACAATGACACGGACCTGAATGGCGGCGTGCCCTTCGACGTCGTCGGTTTCCAGAACGGCACCGTATTGGGAGACGGCTCGGCGCTGTCCTACACCGTGGGCGCCCGCATCAGCGTTCCGCTGCGTTAGCGGAGAGTTTCCTTCCCAACGCATTTGAGATTTTGTGCCGTGGCCGCCATTGCGGCTGCGGCTTTGCTGCGCGATTTTGCGGTATGCGCAACCGTTTGTCCGTCCTGAGACCTTAGTCAGGTCCGAGACGTTGATGCACGAGCAATTGATTCAAAATAAAATTACAGATCTGGCGAGTTTATGCTCGATAAATCATGCCGCTCGCATGAAACAATAACCGCGCATCATTGCAACAAGCCTAACACATAGTAAATTTTACCAATTCTTAAGTGTACATTCGACGAGAACCTTAATGAAGTCTAAATTCATTACCAAGCCGCTAATGGAGCGGTCGACATAAAGTGTTCAAGTTGCGTGGAGTTACAATCATGAAATTCGCCCTTATCGCCGCTTCTGCTTTCGCTCTCATTGCTACGCCTGCTCTGGCTGGCGGCTTCAACGGCTCAAACTACGGCGGGTCACCGCAATTCGCGAGCTCTGCGGCCGTCAACTACGCCAAACAGACCGGCGCCATCAAGAGCATGATGAGCAAGGGCCACATCAACCAGGATACCGGCGCAGCGGCTGAAGCCGCAAATGACAGTAGCTGCGGCTGCAAAGGCAAGCAGGTCGCGAAGGCCACCTCGAAGAATACCAGCTTCCAGGTTGCCACCATTAAAGCTGGGCACAGCACGGGCTCGATCAATCAGTCGGCTGTTTCCACCTCGCTGGCCCACAACTCCCGCTGGCATTGATATTTGCCAACGCCGCGGCCTCGACAGGCCGCGGCTTCTCTCTCCCACACCCCTTTGAATTGGCGGACTTAATTTAAGGAGTCCGAATGATGATTTACGCTGCATTTGCGCGCCGGATCGCGGCTGCGCTCGGCCTGGGCCTGATCTCGACCGCCGCGATGGCGGGCGGATATGGCGGGCACTCCAAAGCACATTCCGCGATCGCACCTCAGGAGGCCCAGGCAATTCTGGCCTATGCCGACGACTATGCGGACGGTAATTTCCGCGTCCGTCATACCGAAGCGGCTGGCGCCTCGGCAAGTACCGGCGCGTATGGCGAAACCGGCTACGGCTACGGTTCGAGCGACACAGACATCGAGGCCGGCGCTGGCGCCAAGAGCTGGAAGCGCTCGGTCCAGCGCAGCAGCGGCTACGCTGAGAACGGCTCGGCGAACGCCAGCGGATTCTCCGCCAGCTTCGTCAAGGTCCGCTCGGGCGACGGTAAATATTACATCTTCAAGGGCTACGCCAACACCGCTGCTTCGGCTGGGCGCGGCGGCACCTCGGCTAGCAGCAATGGCCTCGCCAAATCCGTAGGCGGCCGATATTAACCGGTCCTATCGACCGGTCTTGGGCGGCAGCACGAAGGTCTCGTTCAGAACTTGATCTTCGTGCCTGCTCCAACTTGCAGCCTGTCGTAGCTCTGCCCCGTCACCTGCTCCTCGACATGCTCATTGCTGATCAGGCCGTAAACCGTGGCCTTCTCATTCCATTGATACGCCACGGAGAGCGAGAGTTCGGTCTCGTGATAGTCGAGATCCTCGCCGATCTGTTCGATCTGGTCATGCCGCAGGTTGGCGCCGAATTCCAGATCAGGCCGAGCCTGATAAACCACTGACGCGCCGTAATGGATCTTGTCGCCGACGACCGCAACGCTGCTGACCGGCTCGACGAAACCGCGATCCACTTCGGCAACAAAACTCAAATTTGCGACTGGCGTCCACGTCACCCGGCCGTCGAAATAATTCGTCGACGGGTCGTTCACCTGCCGGTCTTCGACCTGCCGCGCATTCACTCGCCAACCGGCATCCACGACCAGGGACGGGTGGAGATTGAAGCGCAAACCGCCGGTTGCCCAGAGCTCGGTGGCGTCCCGGTCGAGCAGATTTTCGACGCTCTGAGAATAATAGTCGAGATTGGCGCCGCCCAGCTCTCCGTATACACCGATGCGCGCCTGCGGACCGAAGATGAAGCCCGATACACCCTCGATGCGCTGAACGTCGAATTGCGAGGGCTGCGCGAAAAGCAGCGCGATTGGATCGGCAGTTGCGCTGGATACATTACCGAGATAGCCGATTTGATCGAACTTCAGCCGGCCAAAGGTTTCGAAATCGGGTTCCTTATAGGCGAGCTGGCCATAGGCGCCCTCATTGTCGCTCGGGACGAAGGAAATTTCATCGCGCAGATAATAGGCCCCGAACGTCGCGACTGTGTTCGGTCCGACCGCATAGGCATTGTCCAGCGCAAGCCCGGAATCCCAGCGGCTGCTATTGGCGATATCGCCGTCATATTGCAAAAGCGTTCCGCGAAAGGTCAGCGTGGTCGCGCCCGTACTTTTGAGAAACCCGATGACCGCGGTGCTGTTCGTCAGTCCGTAGAGCGAGCCCTTGGCATTGGCGAAGAACTCGTCCGGATTCGAGCTGTAGCCGGTTTCTATATTGCTGGTGGGCGCAAACACGATGCCCGGCGCGATGGTGTAGCCCAGCTCGGATAAGTTTGACTTGGGAGCGCCGAGGCCCAGTTTTTTGGAGCTTTCCTCAAGCGTTGCGCCCTGAAAGCGCGTGGCGCCCTGCTGCTGCGCCAGCAGAGCAGCCGGGCAGGCGCAAACCGCACAAGACAGGCTGACAGCGCAAATAATATGTAAGCGCAAGACGCCTCCGAACGAATCAGATTCCACTGCGGTTACAAAGCTGCCGGGAGTTGCACGAAACCACAACTAAAAGTTGTATTTCTACCAATATTCCCCGCCTGGCTGAATCGGCATCACCGTGATCGGCGGCCGGGGCAATCCTCGCCGTGGTTTCAGCTCGATCTGTACCGCCCGACACGCCGTCTGTGTGGGGCGCTTGGAATGGCATGACTACGGAAATTTACGGTCCGCTGAACGGAGTGTGCGCATGGCTGACGTTAGAACGTCAACGTTCTCCGCCGCATAATGACGGGTAGAGCATCGGGAGGACGAGCCAATGACGGCGCTTCTCAAAATCAGCCGCGCAAATCCCGCAAATAGGTGTTTGCGGCGCGTGACGCCCCATACTCGCCCGGCCGTAACTCCGCAATAATGAGGCCTGCCTCGGTGGCGGAGGCTTTCGCCAGCGTGCTGCCATCCGGCGCCGCGACATGGGAAAGACCGGCATAGGTAAAGTGATCGTCGCGACCGGTGTGATTGGCATAGGCGACGAAAATCTGGTTTTCGAAGGCGCGCACCTGGATGACCCGCTCCGCGATCAATTCGGCCTCGGGAGAGACCGGCAACGCCGTCGGGACCGCGACGAGATCGGCACCCGCGAGCGCGAGGCGGCGCACGTTCTCAGGGAACTCGACATCGTAGCAGATCAGCAAACCGAGCTTGAAGCCACGCCATGCCACGATCGTGGCTGTGGGATCGCCGGCAGCGAAAATGGCCCGCTCATAGTCACCATAGAGATGCGATTTGCGGTAGATGACCGGCTCCGAGCGCCCGTCGGTGAACATCGCGCTGTTATAGATAAACGTGCCATCGCGTTCCGCGAAGCCCGCGATGACCGCAAGGCCGGTGTCGGCTGCGATGGCCGCCAGACTTGCAATTTGTGCGCCGCCACGCGATTCGGCGAGGTGGCGAATGTCATCCCCGGCCCCGTATCCGACGGTCGCCAGTTCCGGCGTGATGAGCAGATCAGCGCCTTGTTGCTCAGCACTTGCCGCCGCCTCGGCGATGCGCGCCAGATTGGCCGGAACATCACCCGCTACTGCGGGCATCTGTAACAGCGCGATGCGCATCAGTTATCCCCACTCCAGGCGCCAAGCAATCGCGGAAGATCGCCGAAGCGCGCGACGAGGCCAAAAATTACCGCCGCCAGCAGAACGAACAACACCGCCACGGCGGCCATCGTCGGCGTGTATCCATATCGCAGCGCATTGAAGATCTTGATCGGCAGCGTCTCCATGGTGAAGCCCACAGTCATATAGGCCACGATATATTCGTTGAGCGACAGCACGAATGCGAACGCAAAGCCTGACACCATATAGGGCCGGATCAGCGGCAATACGATCGTGCGAAAGACGGTGCGGTCGTCCGCGCCCATCGTTGCGGCGGCCTCCACCAGCGAGCGGTCGATCGAGGCAAAACCGAGCGACAAGGTGACGAGCGGCAGCGTCACGAAAAAGATCGCATGCGAGATGACTGCGGTCCACGGCTGGCCGTAAAAGCCGAGTGTCGCCCAGAAGGAAAGGAAGCCGAGCGCGGTGATCACCGGCGGCAACATGAATGGCGCGACGCCGAGCACCATGAAGATCCGTGTCCATGGCGCAAGCCGGCGCCACATGAACCAGGCCAGCGGCAGTGCGACGGCAACAGCCAGGGCCGCCGATAGCGCGGCTATCGAGAGCGAGGCAAGTAGCGCGCTTCGCCATCCGGCGTCGGTGAACAGGTCGCCATACCAGGCAAGCGAGAAGCCCTCCGGCGGAAACAGCAGCGCTTTCTTGGCATTCACGGAGACACCGGCCACGACGATCAGCGGCGCGGCGAGAAACAGCGCGATAGCGGCGAAATAGCTGAAACGCAATAGCCGTCCCGCCATCAGCCATCCTCCTTGCGGCCGATCAGCAGCGTCAGGCCGATCAATCCGAGTGAGACGAGCACCAGGAACACGGCCATCGCCGCCGCGAACGGCATGTTCGACTGATAGATCGCCTGGTCGGTGATGAGCACCGAAAGCGTCCAATGCTGCGGTCGGCCAAGCATCTGCGGCAGGAGATAGGATCCCAGTGCGAAGACGAACACCATGATCAGCGTCGCGAAAATGCTTGTTCGCAGCGCCGGCACGACGACATTGAGGAATGCATGGGCTGGGGAAGCGCCAAGCGTACGGGCCGCTTCCACCAGCGTCGGATCGAGGCGTGCGAGCGCCGGATAAAGCACCAGGATCGTATAGGGCAGCGCCTGATAGATCATCGCCGTAAGCACCGCGCCGAAACCGGGCAGCAGCGCCACCGGCTGCTCCATCAGCCCGAGTGCTGCGAAGAGATTGGTGATGCCGGCGGTGCGCGAGAAGATGGTCGACCAGGCAAAGCCGATGATGACCTCCGAAAGCGAGAGTATCGAAAGCAGCGCCACCAGCCAGACAATCTGCTGGCGGCGCGGCAGACGTGTCAGCAGATAGGTAAATGGGAAGGCCAGGAGGACGCATCCGACCGCCACCAGCGCCGAAAGCATCAGCGAGAAGCCGAGTACATTGGCGAAGAAGGCGCTGAGAAACCGTTCGTAATTGGCAAGCACGAAATCGGGCGTGTAAAAGCCGCCCTGCTGACGCCGGAAGAAGCTGACTGCGACCATGATGCCGAACGGCACGACGAAGAAGGTGACGAGCATCGCTGCCGGGAAGGCGAGCGGCGCGTAATCGGCGAGCGTTCGTGGCGGCTCCCGCTTCATGACGGCAGCACCACGCAATGTTCCGCCGGAAGGATGATGCCGACGGCGTCGCCGGCCGACAGCGCCAGCCGCTCACGTGGCGTGGTGACCGCGATAATCGGTGTGCCGCCAACATCGACATAGGTTTCGATCGTGCCGCCGAGATCGCGCACGAATGTCACGCGGCCGACATGCGCGGCTTGGTCGGGCTTGGTCAAATGCACGTCCTCCGGCCGGATCGACATGACGGCTTTTCGCATTCCGGCCGGCATTGTCAGCCCCGCGACAGGCGCGCCTGCGGTCACGACTCGCCCTGCCCCATCGGCTTCAACGGACAGCAGGTTCGTCGAGCCGATGAAATCAGCGACGAAGGCATCGGCGGGCCGCCGGTAAATCTCGATCGGCGGCGCCACCTGCCGAATACGCCCCTCCCCCATCACGACGACCAGATCGGCCATGGTCATCGCCTCGCGCTGATCGTGGGTCACAACGATGGTGGTGATGCCCAGCTTCTGCTGAAGCTGCCGCAGTTCGACCTGCATGGTTTCGCGAAGTTTCGCGTCGAGAGCTGAAAGCGGCTCGTCGAGCAGAAAGAGCTGTGGCGACAGCGCCAAGGCTCGTGCAATGGCCACGCGCTGGCGCTGCCCGCCGGACAGCCTGCTGACCGGCCGCATGGCAAAGCCGGGCAACTGAACCAGTTCGAGCAGTTCATCGACCCGCGCCTGTTGCTCAGCTTGCGACCGGCCGCGGATGCGTAGCGGATAGGCGATATTCTCTCCGACGCTGAGATGCGGAAAGAGTGCGAGCGACTGAAATACCATGCCGAAATTGCGCTTATGCGTCGGCAGTCCGGTGATGTCGGCGCCGTCGATCAGGATGCGTCCTTCTGTCGGTTCCTCCAGCCCGGCGATCATCCGGAGGAGCGTGGTCTTGCCGCAGCCGGAGGGGCCGAGCAGGCAGACGAACGTGCCGTTCGGAACGCTCAGCGAGACGTGATCCACGGCGACAAAGTTGAGAAAGCGCTTCGATATATCTTTAAGAACCAGACCCGACATTGTCCCTCGACGGAAAGCTCCCTC
The DNA here is from genome assembly GCA_963842775.1 of uncultured Alphaproteobacteria bacterium. Taxonomy (GTDB): domain Bacteria; phylum Pseudomonadota; class Alphaproteobacteria; order Rhizobiales; family Rhodomicrobiaceae; genus R-RK-3. The sequence goes on from CAWJHQ010000011.1 coordinate 1,003,531, forward strand.
TCCCATGGGGAGAGGGTGGGGGTGAGGGGCTACAAATTATCCGAGGCCGTACGCCCTCACCCGCGACTGCGTCGCCGCCCTCTCCCCCGGGAGAGGGCACATGGACCTAGCCGACGATCAGCTCCGTCCATTTCTGGTTCAACCAGTCGGATTTCGATTGATAGAGGTCATAACGCGGGATGATCGGATCGATGGTCGTCGAAACGGCGCCGAATTCGGCATCCGTCAGATCGAGCAATTCGCGCTTCACCGTGGGCGAAGTGCCGACCTTGCGCGACATCAGCGCCTGGATCGGCGGCTGGCTCATATAATTGATGAACACATGCGCCTCGGCTGCCTTCTTGGACGCGCTCGATACCGCCCAGCAGCCGCTATCGAGAATGCCGCCCTCCTTGGGAAACGTCGAGCGCACCGGATGCCCGTCCGCGGCCGCCAAGCCGGTAACATCGTGATAATATTGCCCCATCGGGATCTCGCCCGATTTCAGCGCCTGCTCGAATTGGGCTTCGTCGCGATACCAGAGACGCACATTCGGCTTCACCTCGGCAAGTTTGGCCAGCGCCTTGAGGATGCCTTCCTCGGTATCGAGCGCCTTGGTGCCGCCCATGAAGGTTTTGGCGGTGACTTCGAGCAGGAAGGAGTTGGAAACCAGCGCCAGGAGGCCGAGCTTGTCCTTGTTCGCCGGGTCCCAAAGAGCGGCCCATGATGTGGGGGCTTCCGGATAGCTCTTGGTGTTCGACACCAGCGTGATGTACCAGGAGACGGCGCCGACGCCCGCCACGCGCCCATCCGGATATTTGTTGATGAAGCGCTCGACCAGATTGCTCGTATTGGGCAGTTTGCCGAGGTCGAGCGGCGTCCAGAGGTCGGTCGACTGGCCCTTCAGCATCGCCACTTGCGACATCATCGAGACGTCAGCAGGTGCCTGGCCGGCCTTCGCCGCCTGCTGCAGCTGGACCAGCCACGCTTCACCGGTCGGCTCCGCCACAGCCTCGATCGCGATACCGGTCGCCTTGGTGAATTCCGGAAAGATGTGTTTGTCGAAACTGTCCTTGAAATAGCCGCCATAGACGCCGACCTTGAGCGACTTGTCCTGCGCCCGCAGTACGTTCGGCATCGCCAGCACCGCCGCGCCTGCCAGACCTGCCTTCAGAACCGCGCGGCGGCTCATTCTGCCCTTCCGATGTGACGTCATGTGCTCGTTCCTCAGCTTGCGTTGTGAAGCTCCGTCTGCAATTTCCATTCCAGCCACCGTTCGTGCCGGCGGCGCGGTTCAATCCGTGCGCCCGCCGACCGATGGGCTGTAAACCATCAGGCTCAGGATCTCGAACAGCATCTGGCCGCCGGCCTGCGCCGTGTTCGTCGTGGCATCATATTGCGGCGCGACCTCCACCACATCGCCGCCGACGATATCGAGGCCCTTGAGGCCGCGAAGAATATCAAGCGCCTCGCGCGTCGTCAGGCCGCCGACTTCCGGCGTGCCGGTGCCGGGGGCGAAGGCCGGATCAAGGCTGTCGATATCGAAGGAGAGATAGACCGGGCCATCGCCCACGACGGCGCGTGCGCGCTCCACGACGCCCGCGCAGCCAATCGTGGAAATCTCCTCGGCGTGGATCACCGTCATGCCCGAGGCTTCCGAGAACTCCCAGAGATATTCCGCCGAGCCGCGAATGCCGATCTGGATGGTGCGGGTGGGGTCGAGCACGCCATCGAGCACCGCATTGCGGAATGGGCCGCCATGATGGAATTTCGACTGGTCGAAGCCGCCGCCCGTGTCGCAATGCGCATCGATATGGATCATGCCGACAGGGTGCTTGGCGCCGACCGCCTTCAGGATCGGATGGCTGATCGAATGGTCGCCGCCGACCGAAAGCGGCGCGACGCCAGCGGCGACGATCTGGCCAACGCGGGCTTCGATGTCGGCGTGGCACATCTCCAGGTTGAAGCGGCTGCGGAAGGCGATGTCGCCGATATCGGCCACTTTCAGGTCAAACACTGGCGCGCATTTCAGCACATGATTATAGGGGCCGATCCGCTCAATGAGGCGCAAGGCGCGCGGGCCGAAGCGCGAACCGGGGCGGTTGGTTACACCCAAATCCATCGGCATGCCCAGAATTGCCACCTGCAGATCGCCGAAATCGGGATTATCGGGATCGACCGCGCGATGCGGCGCCGTGAGAAATGTCGGCACGCCGGCATAGGGCGCAAGCCGCGTTCCACTTTGGGAAAAAATCTTGTTGGCGATTTTGCGAAAATGCGGGTCGAGCATGTCGCCGCCATCCGCGTCGCTGAATTTGGTTCTCAGCGCTTCGAGTTTCTGGCGATCCCAAGCCATGGTGCCGCTGTCCTTTCATTATCCAGGTTCGCGCCATGCGCGATGTGAGGCAGTATGCTGTTACGGGCTTCGCCATGGCAATTGCGATTGTCATAAGCGCTCGACACACTGCTTGTGTTCAACGGCATGATCGCCGAAGTGTAGGTAACAAATATTGAAAAGTGTGAGGCAATGCATTGATGCCGGACGGCAAGGACACGCTGCTTTTCTATAGCGAACTCGACAATGCCGAGACTTGGCAGCGCGCCTTGCAGGCCGAACTGCCGGACGCGGCCTTTCACGTTTTTCCGGATATGCCGGACCCGGCAGCAGTGACGGTCACGATCGTCTGGTCTCCCCCGGACGGTTTCTTCGAGCCGCTGACCAATCTTCGCCTCATCGTCAATCTCGGTGCGGGGGTGGATTCCCTTGCGCGACGCCGCGATCTGCCTGATGTGCCGATCGTCCGGCTTTCCGACCCGGCCATGGTCGCATTGATGACCAGCTATGTGCTGTTCGCCGTCATTCGGTATGCCCGCAACATCGACGTCTTCGAGGCGGCTCAGCGTGAGGCCATATGGCACTACATCGAACCGCGTCCGCTCTCGGCCGTCAAGGTAGGCGTGCTGGGGCTAGGCGAGCTCGGCGCGGCGGCAGCAGGGGCGCTTGCGAGCCTGGACTTTGACGTCAGGGGCTGGTCACGCACCCCGAAGCATTTGCCGGGCATAAGCTGCGTCCACGGGCCGGACGCATTGGACGAGTTGATCGCGGAGGTCGAAATCCTGGTGATCATGCTGCCGCTCACACCGGCGACCCGCGGTATGATCGACGATGCCAGGCTGCGCCGGATGAAGCCTGGCGCGAAGTTGATCAATGTCGCGCGCGGGTCGATCGTCGACGAGGAGGCGCTTATCGCCGTTTTGCGAGAGGGACATCTGGGCGGCGCGACGCTGGACGTGTTCGCCCAGGAACCACTGCCAGACAAGAGCCCTTTGTGGCGCATGCCGAATGTGCTGATCACCCCGCATGTGGCGAGCATCCCGGTGCCGGAATCCGCCGCCAAGGTCGTCGCCGAAAGCGTTCGGCGCGTTGCGCGAGGCGAGCCGCCACTGCATCAGATCGACCCCGCGCGCGGTTATTGAGCCGAGGTTATTTGCGCCGCTTCTGTCTGCCACCGGCGCTATGTCTACTTCTTGCCCCGTGGTTGCCTGCGGGGCGAGACATCGCCTCCCCCCTCGCCTACGACGATGAACGGCGCCCAGACGGCGGGATGAGCATTATCCGCTTGCGAGCGGTCATCCATCAGCGCGGTCATGGATTTCTGCAACGCTTCCGCGCGCCCTTCGTTCGGGTGTCGCTCAAGCTCTGCGAAGGCGTTTATGGTGAGGCGCACTGCAGCATCCGAATAGACCGGCCAATGCGACACAAGCAGTGCCCGGCCACCGGCATAGAAAAAAGCGCGGGCAAGACCCGAAAGCGCCTGCGCGCCGATCTGGTCGCCGGCGGCGGTGTTGCAGGCCGACAGGACCACCCAGTCGGCATTGAGTTTCAGCGCCGCAACCTCGGAGGCCATGAGGAGACCGTCATCGCCGTCGTCGGCAGGGTTGTCGGGCGGCGTCAGAACCAACGCCGGCTCACCCTGGCGCTGCGCCATCTTCTCCACATCACCCGAGAGCAGCCCATGGGTGGCGAGATGCAGCACGCGGTAGCGCGCCAACTGGCCGCTCAGGCTCAGGGCTTTGATATTGGCCTCCGTCGCCTCGCCTGCCAGACGGATCAGCGGGGATCTGCCCTTGAAGCGGGCGGCGACGCAATTGATCTCATAGGCTGTATCGGCCAGCGGACACAGACCACGCACTTGCCCCAGCAGCGCGACGGGAGTCGAGCCGTTAGCAAACACCTGATCCATATTGGCGCTTACATTGCGGGTACCGCCATTACCTCGGACCGTCGCCCGTTCGATAACGCTGCGGGAGATGGGCCGCCGGGCGTCCCCAACGCCCGGACAGGCGGCGGGAGTGTTCGCCGACCGGCAGGAGGCAACGTCGCCACTCAGCAGCGGATTGCCGAAACCGGCATAAGCATCGGTGCCCGGCCGGCGATCGGCTGCATGCTGGCGCAACGCCTTCAAGCTGGAAACGGCTGGCAATATTGCAATCGGGCTTCTTCTGCCAAGCCAGGCAATGTCACGATACGCCTCGAAGGTCTTGGGCAACCCGATCTTGGGCTTCTTGGTGACGAGAACCTGGAAAGGCAGGCTCGTCAGTACACCGGACGGCACGATAAGCAGCCTTTTGCCGGCGATCATGTCCTCGATCTGGCCAAACAGCGCTTTGTAGAGCGCATATGCCTTGCTCAGACTGAACGGCAAGGGACGCGAGGCATCAGGCATGTCCGTGAGCCCCAGGAGGTCGCCGCACCGCCTTGCGGTGGTAACGGTTCCCCATTCCTCCTCATCGAGGCCGCAGCGCAGGGCCTGCACCTCTCTCGTCAGCGCCGCCGTGCCGAGATCCGACCGCACCCATCGCAGCTTCGTCTTGGTCACGACCCAGATGAAGGTTTCCTCGGGCGCCGGTTTTTCTGCCTGGGTGTCGAGGAAAAGTACGAGCGCTTCATCCTCGCCGAGCTGAGCCTGCACCTCTCCGACCGACAGCGGCACCGGACTGGCAAGGGCGGCATAGTCGGGGAACTCCGCCGCGAGCTTTTTGTCGATCGTGGCAATTCGCGTGTCGATGGCGGCGAGCCGTTCGCGATTCTCGGCCTCGCCGCTGCATTGCGCTTGTCCGGTGCTTTGCCCAGCGCGGCATTGTTCAAGCTGTCGCGTGTCCGCCATTCCGCCACCAGATCCTGCCGCTCGCGCGCCAGAGCCCGCGAGTTCGGGATCGCCCCTGGCGCCGCGCGCCGCCATCTGCGCCAGTGATCGCGCCGCCTCGGAGCTGAGCGCCCATTGCGCGGTCTGGAAGGTCTCGCGTGCAGGAGCGGAACCTTTCACCTTCAGGCGGTAGATCGCCTTGATCAGGTCAGAGAATTGTATGCGCCATTGCTCCACCTCACTATGTTTTCGTCCCGTCAAGCCTTGTCCGGCGTCCTGCGCGCCACGCTGCGCGCGCCGAATGATTGCGACGGCACTGCGCCGCCATAATTGTGCGGCTTCGGCCCAGTCGCGTTGGGCAAAACGCACGAGCGCCAGATTTGTAAGCAGCACGCCAATGTTCTGACCGTCGGGTATATGCTCGGTGATCTTTAGGGCGGACCGCAGAAGAGGCTCGGCCTTATCATACCGCCCCTGAACAGCATAAGCGTTCGCCAGGTTGTTGATGATCATGACAGTATCTTGATCTTCGACACTGTATACACGCTTGGACGTATCGAGGGCGCGTTGGTAGAGCGGCTCCGCTTCACCCGCACGGCCCTGTTGATGATAAATCGAGGCGAGATTCCCGAGGCGGAGTATCGTATCCGGATGCTCCCTGCCGAGTACGCGTTCGGTTACCTCCAGCCCGCGCTTGGCCAACAGCTCCGCCTCGTCATAGCGCCCGCGAAGAGTGTAAACCAGCGCCAGACTGTCGAGACTCGCAAGCGTTTGGGGATGCTCATTGCCGCGCACACGCTCAAAAGCCTCCGCTGCGCGCCGAAAGAGCGGTTCGGCCTCATCAAAGCGGCCCTGCTTCACATACAGCGCCGCCAGATTGTTGACGGCAGCCAGCGTCTCCAGATGCTCCTTGCCACGCTCCTGCTCACTCGTTTCCAGCGCGCCTCTTAACAGGGGCTCGGCCTCGCTGTCGCGGTTCTGCGCGAGAAATAACTTCGCCAGATCAACGACACTTCGGACCGTATCAACGTGCGCGTCACCCAATACACGCTGCCTTGCCTCCAACGCATATTTGTAGAGCGGCTCGGCTGCGCTGTACTGGTCTTGGGCCAGATATAGATCGGCGAGGCGAGTAATACTTCGAAGAGTATCAGGGTGCTCTTTGCCGAGCGCCCGCTCTCGAATATCACGGCTGCGCCGCATCAACAGCTCAGCCTCGGCAAACTGACTTTGATACTGATATTGCCTGGCAAGATTGTCGACGCTGACGAGCGTATCGCGATGCTCTTGTCCGAGCAGGCGCTCGCGCGTCTCCAGCGCTCGACGAAAAAGCGGCTCCGCCTCGCCATAGCGCCCCTGGGCTTGATAAAGCTCCGCGAGATTATTGACGCTTTCTATCGTCTCGGGAGCGTCCCTGCCAAGCACACGCTCGCGCGTTTCAAGCGCGCGGGTAAAGAGCGGTTCCGCCTCATTGGGACGACCTTCACCTTTATACGCGGCGGCCAGATTTGAAACGCTTTCAATCGTCTCGGGTGCGTCCCGGCCAAGAGTACGTTCCCGTACCTCCAGGATACGCTGATATAGAGGGGTGGCTTCTCTGAATCGGTCCTGAAGGCGATAGACGTCCGCAAGATTTTTCATGCTGATGAGCGTGCTGGGGTGCTCACCTCCCATCACATGCTGCTGTATTTCCACTGTTCGCTTCAAGAACGGCTCAGCCTCCGCGTGGCGGTCCTGGGCTAAATAAAGCGCCGAAAGTCGAACAACGCACAGAAGTGTGTCGGGATGCTCCGGGCCAAGGACGCGCTCGCTTACATCCAAACCTCGCAGCATGAGCGGCTCAGCTTCACCATAGCGCTGCTGGGTCTGAAACGAAGCCGCGAGCTCATTGAGACTGGCAAGTGTGTCCGGATGCTCCGGACCCAAGCACACGCTCGCGTGCCTCCAGGGCGCGTTTGAACAGTGGCTCTGCCTCGGAATATCGGTTCTGAGTTTGGGCGAGAACACCGAGATCGTTGACACTCATCAGCGTGTCGGGGTGTTCCGGCCCCAGCACACGCTCGCGCACCTCCAGTGCGCGCTTAAAGAGCGGCTCGGCCTCTGCGAGACGGTCTTGATCATAATAAAGGTCGGCAAGATTTTTGACACTCGTCAGAGTGTCGGGATGCTCCGCACCGAGCGTGCGCTCCGCCTGCGCCAGCGTTTGTTCGGCGATCGGCGTCGCCTCAGCGTATTTTTGGTCACGATAGAGTTGCTCGACCTGCTTGTTCGCAGCGCTGATGTCTTGGGGCTCTTGCGCCTGTGCGGCCATGGAGATCGCGGCGGCCAGGGTCGCCACGATGACGGCGACCGCCAGCTTCTGTACCAGCCCTGCTCGTAACATTTGCCCCCCTGTAATGGCGTTAGCACGCAATGCTGATGTGGCGCATGAGTGGCGATGAGATGACGGTGGAGCGCCGAACTACTGGCCGTCCGCGCCGAGAAACAGCGTGGTGATCTGCACTTGCCCTTCGCCTTTCTTGCGGCTCACGGTGATGGTCCAGGTGCCGTTCGCCGGCTTGTCGATGGCGCAAAAGGCAAATTGGCCCGAGCCGTTGTCCTTGCAGGCATTCTCCGCGCTTGCCGCGTCCTTGCTGCTGAACGCGGCGAATTGGAACCCATTCTTGCCCCGGCCATCATCTTCGGCGTTCATCGCGACGCGCAACGCGGTAACACCTGCCGGCGCTTCAATGGCGAAGCTGGCCTCGGGCTTTTTCGCATCGAGCGTCAATGTGGTGCGAACCGGCTCACGGGCTTTGTCCTCGAACAGCGAGCGGCCGCACATGGCTGAGGACAGGCGTCCTTCGCCAGCCTCCTTGATCCAATCGCGATACTGGAAAACATCGACATTATAGGCCAGGTCGTTCTTCATGCAGTCGACATCGGTGCCGCCCGAGACGACCCCGAAGACCTTCTCGACAATCCGCGGACCATCATAGTCCCGGATGAAGACGCCCCCACCGAAATCGGCGTTGCAGGTGTTTTGCGCCGAGCTGCTGGATTTCACATCTGCGTCGAAATTCCAACATATGACCGGGGCCGCGGCAAATCTCCCCGTGCAGGCGGCCGTTCTGACGCTGCCTTCACGCTTGATGCCGTAGTCGTTTCGCGATCCGCCCGTCCGCCCGAAGCCGACAATGGTGGCGACGCTGTTGTTCAGCGGCTTCACGCTGGCGTTGATCGCCATTGGCGCGATTCCTTCGACAGGCTTTTCGAGCGTCAGCATCGCAAGGTCGGAATAAGGTGGGTCGTATTTGTCCGGCGCCCACTTAATGGCTTTGACGCGGTAAAAGCCGAGTTCCTGGAAAAACACCATATAGGAGGCCGGAGAGGGATCCTGGGCGATGCAATGCGCGGCCGTCAGAAACTTGTCGCATCCGACCAGCGTGCCGGTGCACCAGGCACCCGGTGCATTGGGACCAGTGGCGGTGACCACAGCGCCCACCGCCGGATGCGAGCGCGAAGGCAGGCCGTTGACGATGCGCCGCGCGCCGCGTTCGCGCCGGTTGCGCGCCTGCCGGCCTTCGGTGGACGTCGCCGGCCTATCGAGCGCGCTGAGCGCTTTCTGCGCCTCGGCCGCGTGTGCGGGGTCTTCCTTGATGATGCGCTGCAATTCCGCTCGGAGGTCCGCTTCCTCCTGCTGCTTCGCGGAGAGAATCTCCTGCGCCGTTGCGGCGCTTTGCAGGAGCGGCACGGCAAACAATGACAGCGTCAAAGCAAGAAAGCCGGACTGGAACGACTTCATCATCTTCCTCCCTCCCAACGACAACGAATGGCGCCCAGACGGCGGGATCAGCGTCGTCAGCGTTGCGAGCGGCCGTCCATCCGATCGGTCATAGCATATTGCAAGATTTTGGCACGTCCTCCGTTCGGGTGATGCTCCGGCTCGGCGACGGCGCGTATGGTAAGATGCGCTTCTTCTCGTCGTTCGCGTGCACTCGTTTTTATTGCGCAATCGCCACGGGAATTCATTGATATCATTGCGACATGGTCGCCGTTTGCTCCGCGACTGGCGATCTGTTATGGATAAAAAAATTGTTGTTGGGGGAAACTATGCTTAGCCGGCGCCTATTTCTCGGTCTGTTCTCGGCTCTGTTGAGTAGTGGCGCCGCTCCCCACGCACTCGTGGCTGCCGTCGCCGAGCAAGATGGGTGGACAGGGCCATCGGGATCGGCGGCTTCCGCATTCAAGGACATTCGCCGCAGAGCTGGCGAGGCCGGGATTCCAGCACCCAGAGCGGCACTCGCCGCGGAGATCACCGACGACTACGACGTCATCCTCCCCGAACTGGTCGACCTGATCTCCGCCCTCGACCGGCAGCGCGGCGAGCTCCGGACGCCATCCGGCGAACTCGAGGCCGCCTTGAGAGACGCGAGCGAGCTTTTGGGCGCGCTTACCAATGCCGAGCGCTCTCCATTCGCGGACGACGAACAGCGAGCCGTCAAGACGCTACGAATATGAGCCGCTGCGCGACGGCTATCTGGCTCTTTACGACAATTGCGCGCTGCGCCCCGAGCGCGCCGCTCTCACCAACTGGTATATCGCAACCCTGCTGAAGCCCGAAAATCGCGGCCGGTATGAAGAGGTGCAAAAGCGGTTGCAAGTCCCCTGGTACTTCGTCGGCATCATCCATAGCCTGGAAGGCAGCTTCAACTTTTCAGCCCATCTCCATAATGGCGATCCGCTCCGTGGGCGGACCTGGCAGGTGCCTGCCGGCCGTCCCAAGGAATGGAATCCGCCGACCGATTGGGCTTCAAGCGCCGCCGACGCGATGGCGTTGAAGAAATATGATAACCAGCCGGATTGGTCCGTGGCGCAGATGCTTTACCGCTTCGAGAAATATAACGGCTTCGGCTATCGCTCGCGCGGCATCGAAACGCCCTATCTCTGGAGCTTCTCCAACCAATATTCCAAAGGCAAATACGTCAAGGACGGGGTCTGGGACTCAAATGCGGTCAGCCGCCAATGCGGCGCGGCGCTTCTGGTCAAGGAGCTGGTATCCCGCGGTGTGATTGCCGCGCCGGCAAGAGTGTGATCGAAGATTTCAGTTTATCGATTTAGGAGGGGAAATTGCATCGAAGGCAGTTTTTAAGTGCCGCTGGCGCTTTTGGAGCGCTCCTGTCGCTGCAAACGCGAAACGCGGGCGCCGTTCCAGATCTTGAAAGCGGGAATTCATTCGCGTTCGAGGCCGGCAAAGCCGTTCCCAGCCTGGACGATCTGCTTACCAAAGAACTCTCGTCCCGAGGAACCCTCTCGCCCTACCCTGCGGAAGTGCAGAAGGCCAAAGAGATCGTGGCCAAATGCCCGGTGCGCCAAAATCCATTAAACGTCGCGCAATTCTTCGCGGATTTGAGACAAGGCGAGCTGAATGCCGGTCTGGGCAGCGATGCGCATCTCTATGGCGAGGAGTGGCCCGTACGCGCCAATCCGGTCATCGTCTCCTTCTTCGATGCAACGACGCTTCGCACGCCGGCCGGCGATCAAACGGCTTGGTGCGCGGCCTTCGTCAACTGGTGCATCGTGAGAAGTCGGCAAGACCGGCCGGATGCGCAGAAGCTTCTCCCCCACACGGCGAGCGCCGCCTCCGAAACCTTCAGGACCTGGGGGAAAAAGACGGAGAGTCCGCGCCCTGGCGATATTGTGGTGTTCCAGCATAAGCGTGAGGCCTGGCGGGGCCATGTCGGCTTCTTTGTCAGCCAGGTGAGCGACGGTATCTATGTTCTCGGCGGAAATCAGATGCCGGCCAGGGCCAAGCTCCCCGATGGAACCTACGAAAGACGGAACACGGGCGAGATCAATGTCAACCGCATGCGGGTTGCGGGGGCGGATCTCAATTTTCACTCCTTTCGTACAGACCCCAGCCTCCACGATCAGTAGCACGGCTAAAGATTGCCGATCGCTTCGGGACAATTGCGAAATGACGCCAGGTTGCTGAAGCGCCCCGGCGTCCGACGCGCCCTTTACGGCTTGCCGGCGACGGGGTACAGCTCCTCCTGCTTCGGAGAGCTCGATCTATGACCCTTACCGGCTTCATCACCTATGCGGGCGCGCTCGCCATCGCCGCCGCCATCCCAGGTCCCGGCGTGACCGCGCTTGTCGCCCGCGCGCTGGGTTCGGGTTTCCGCTCGTCGCTGTTCATGGCCCTCGGGCTGATGCTCGGTGACCTCATCTATCTGACGGCGGTGGTGCTCGGCCTGGCTCTGATCGCGCAGACATTCGGCACCGTTTTCCTGATCGTGAAATGGCTCGGCGTCGCCTATCTCGCCTGGCTCGCCTGGGCGTTCTGGACGAGCGGAATAACGGCAGAAACTGTCGAAGCCAAGCATGTTTCTGGCGGCTTTCTGGTGAGCTTTCTGTCCGGATTGACGGTCACGCTGGGCAATCCGAAGACGATGATCTTCTACCTCGCGCTGACCCCGACTCTGGTCGACCTGCGGACCATCACCTTTTCCGATTATACGATCCTGGCAGTGGTGACCGTCGCGGTGCTCCTGTCGTGCTGGTGCCCTATCTGGTTCTGGCCGCCAAAGCGCGCAGCCTGCTTAAGGCGCCGCGGGCGCTGAAGGCGCTGAACCGGATAGCGGCTGCCTTCATGGGTGGCGCGGCGCTGGCGATCGCCTCGCGCTCGACCTGAGATGACGCAAGCAGGGTCCCATCCGGTATAGCGGGTGCCGATGCCGCTCGGCTCCCCGCGACTTTGACCCAAGACACATTCCGCTCTTCACGGATTGCGACGATCGGGGTTATTCATGTCGTCAGGGATTCGCTCCCGACGATCGCTGCTCACCAAGGTGCCAAACATGGCGGAAGATAACCGATCACCCCGATTTGCCATTCTCATCGATGCCGACAACACGTCGCCACGCATCGCCGCCGGGCTTTTCGAGGAGGTCGCCAAGTTCGGCGAGGCGAGTGTCCGCCGGATCTATGGCGATTTCTCGGGCCAGCGCTTGAAGTCATGGGCCGAGATTCTGCCAAAATACGCGATCGATCCCTATCAGCAATTCGCCTATACGACCGGAAAGAACGCGTCCGACATCGCCCTGGTGATCGACGCCATGGACCTCCTGCACAGCGGCCGGCTGGACGGCTTCTGCCTGGTCTCTTCGGATAGCGACTTCACGCGCCTTGCCTCGCGCCTGCGGGAACAGGGCGCCGATGTCTACGGCTTCGGCGAGCAGAAGACACCCGAGAGCTTCCGGCAGGCATGCCGCAGGTTCATCTACACCGAGAATTTGCTGCCCGAGGCCCAGGTCACCGCCCCTGAAGAGGGGCCCCTGCCAAGGGCCCTTCAGCCGCCGCCGCAGCCATTCCCATCTTGAACAAAGCCATCGCACAGATGGAAACGGAGGACGGCTGGGTCGGCCTGGGCGTGGTGGGGCAACGGCTTGCGAACATCGCCTCCGACTTTGACCCGCGCACTTATGGCTGTCGAAGGCTTAGCGATCTGGTCCGAAAGACCGGAGCATTCGATCTCGATCAGCCAGAGGGACGCGCCATGCGGATCAGGGCAAAACCGGCGCCAGCGCTCAAGGCCCGGCGCTAGAGCCTTTTCCGTTCCGATTAAATCGGAACGGGGCTCTATCTCTTTGTTTGGTCGCATTTTCGCGACGCAAACCGGTGTCCACTTTACTGGAAAATGCTCTAAGCGAGCCGGAAGCTGCCAAACACCGACGTCTCACGAAAATCGGCGCGGCTGGCCTCCCCGCGTCGAGCCGCTACAGGCTGGCACTCTAAGCATCAGCAGCAAAGGGGCGGCAGGACGCCCGGATAATCAGCTTTCCCTGAAGCACGAGCCGGCGCGGAGCATCCTCGCTCTTGCCGGCGAGGCGGTCGAGAATGAGGTTCACCGCCTGTTCGCCGATCGCCTGGACGGGCTGCGCGACCGTCGTCAATTGCGGCCGGAACACATCCGCCCAGGGAAAATCGTCGAAACTGGCGACGGAAATGTCCTCTGGGCACGATAGCGCCAGGTCGCGCATCGCCTTCATCACGCCGATGACCATCAGATTGTTGGCCGAGAAAATCGCGGTCGGGCGATCGGGCAGCGTGAGAAGCTGCATCGCCGCTTTGTAGGCGTCGGCCTCGCGGAAATGTCCCGAGACCGACCAGATTCTTCATCGAATGCGATGCCTGCGGCGTCCAGCGCCTCGCGGTAGCCGGCGAGGCGGTCGCGGCCCGTCGAGGTGTCCAGCGATCCGGAAATGTAGCCGATGCGCCGATGCCCGAGCTGGAGCAGATAGGTGATCGCATCGTACACCGCGCGCTGGTTGTCGAGCATGACCGCATCGGTCTCGACGCCGTCGCAGATGCGGTCGATCAGCACGACCGGAAGATTGGTTCCGTCCAGAATCCGTTTCAGATTTGTGTCGTCGCCGGCAGGCGCGATGATCAGGCCGTCGACCATGCGGTCGAGCAGCAGCCGGATCTGATCGTCCTGCGTATCGGCGTCCTCGTCATTGCAGCACAGCATGACGGCGTAGCCGGCGCGGTGAAGCACCTGCTGGATGACCGAGACGACATCGGTGAAAAACGGATTGGTGATATCGGCGACGGTCAGCCCGATCGTGCGCGTCGTGCCCAATTTCAGGCTGCGGGCGATGGCATTGCGCTTGTAGCCGATGTCGCGGATGGCCTGCTCGATCCGTGCGGTCAGCCTTGGGCTGACGATACCCGTGCCGTTGACGACCGCCGAAACGGTGGCGACCGACACGCGCGCCGCTTCGGCGACGTGTAGCATCGTCGGCGAGGATGATCTGCGCGGCCGGTTCCGCTTGGGCTTGGTCATATTGGAGAGCGCTCCGGCCGCAACTCAACCTGACCTTGTGTAATTTGGCTCAAATCCAAATCATTCCACCGATTTAATAATGCCGGCAGTTACGCGGCTTGACACTATCGAAACGTTTAGATTAATTTCACTCGATGGGCAAGGCCCGGACGGATCGCGATCGTCATGCACCATGAGGAACTCGCCTTAAAAGAAACTGCAACGCTTTCGCGGGACCTTCCTGACGCCGTGCTGACGGCGACCGGCATTTCCAAGCATTTCGGCGGCGTCACCGCCTTGCGCGACGTCGGCTTCGATCTGCGGCCCGGCGAGATCCATGCGCTGATGGGCGAGAACGGCGCCGGCAAGTCGACGCTGATGAAGATCCTTGTCGGGCGTCTACACCGACTATGACGGCGCGATCAGCATCGACGGCGCAGCCGGTGCGCTTCGCCAGCGTCCGCGACGCCGAGGCCGCCGGCATCGCCATCATCCACCAGGAACTCAACCTCGTCCCCGAACTCAGCGTCGCCGACAACATCTTCCTCGGGCGCGAGCCGCTGATCGCCGGGCTGATCGTCGACCGCAGGGCGAGCACGCACGGCCGCGCCGCGCGCTGCTTGACCGGCTCGGCATCGAGCTCGACCCCGAAGCGCGCGTCGGCGCCTTGCGCATCGGCGAGCAGCAGCTGGTCGAGATCGCCAAGGCGCTTTCCATCGAGGCGCGCATCCTGATCATGGACGAGCCGACATCGGCCCTGTCGCCGGCGGAATGCCAGCGGCTGTTCACGATCATCCGGCAGCTCGCCGCGGACGGCGTCGCCATCGTCTACATCTCGCACCGCATCGACGAGGTCATGCATCTCGCCGACCGCGTCACCGTGCTGCGCGACGGCCGTCATGTGCTGACCGACGCCGATGGCAGCGCTCGACGAAGACGCGATCATCGCCGCGATGGTCGGCCGCGAGCCTGCTGGAGGCACGTCACGGACGACCGCGGATGCCGGCGGCAAGGTCGTGCTGTCGGTGCGCGACCTGTCGCTGTCGAAGCCGCAGCGCCACGGCTGGCGGCAGGTGCTGCGACGGCGTCAGCTTCGACCTTCGCGCCGGCGAGATCCTCGGCATCGGCGGCCTGCTCGGCTCGGCCGCACCGAAATCCTGGAGACGATCTTCGGCTCGACCGACGGGCGCAGCCGGCGGCGAGATCCGCATCGACGGCGAGCCGGTCGACATCCGCTCGCCGCGCGACGCGCGCCGGCTCGGCATCGCGCTGGTGACCGAGGACCGCAAGACGCAAGGGCCTGCATCTGCAGGCATCGATCACCGACAATGTCGCGCTGCCGCTCGGTCGGCCGTCTGGCGCGCTTCGGCATCCGCTCCTTCGCCGGCGAAGACGGGCTGGCGCGGCGATGCGGTCGAGGCGCTCGGCATCCGCTGCAGCAGCATCGAGCAGCCGGCCGGCACGCTGTCCGGCGGCAACCAGCAGAAGGTCGTCATCGGCAAATGGCTGGCGACGAGGCCGCGCGTGCTGCTGCTCGACGAGCCGACCCGCGGCATCGACGTCGGCGCCAAGCGCGAGATCTACGACCTCGATCTTCGCGCTCGCGCGCGCGAGGGCCTCGCCATCGTCGTCGTGAGCTCGGAACTGCCGGAGCTGCTGCTTCTCGCCGACCGCATCCTGGTCATGTCGGAGGGCCGGCAGACCGGCGATGCTGCGCCGCGCCGAGGCGAGCGAGGAGGCGATCATGCAGCTCGCCGCGCCGCGCGCGAGCCACGGAGAGGCGGCGCGCATGAGCGTCGCTGCAGCTGCTCTCCCGCACCAAGCTCTATTGGGGGCTGATCGCGATCTTCCTGATCGGCGTGCTCGTCCTCGCCGGTCAGCTCGAAGGGCAACAACATCTTCCTGTCCTACGGCAATCTGCTCGACGTGCTGCGCCAGGTCTCGATCACCGGCCTGATCGCCACCGGCATGACCGCGGTCATCATCACCGGCGGCATCGACCTCTCGGTCGGCTCGCTGATGGCGATCTGCTCGCGTGGTCTGCGCCATGCTGCTGACCGTGCCGGGCTGAACGCCGGCGGTCGCTGATGGGCGTGCCGACGGCTGGCGCTCGTCGCGCTTCGTCGTCGGCGTCGTCGTCGACGCGCTTCGTCTTCACGCAACCTGGCGAAATCGCGGCACGCGGCGGCGCATCGGCCGCGACATGCAGCTCGACACGATCCGCGGCGTGCGTCGCTGCCCGGCATCGTCGGCCTGGCGCTCTGCGGCGCTGGCGCTCTGGTTCCTGCTGCCGCAGGTCGCAGACCAAGTTCGGCGTGCTCGGCGTGCTGCTCGTGGCGCCCTGCGTCGGCCTGCTGTTCGGCGCGATCAACGGCGTCATCATCGTCGGCGGCCGGCTGCAGCCCTTCATCGTCACGCTGGCGATGATGGTGACCGCGCTCGGCGTCGCGCGGCTGACCGCCGGCCAGAACAACGCGGTGCTGCCGGTCTATACCGGCTCCAACGCCGTCGCCGAGTTCGACATTCTGCGCTCGCTGGTCTTCGGCGTCGTCCCGATGCCGGGCCTGTTCTTCATCGCCGCGATCGCTGATCTACGGCGCCGTGCTGCGCTTCACGCCGTTCGGCCGCTACGTCTATGCGATCGGCGGCAACGAGGAGGCGGCGCGGCTGTCCGGCATCGACGTCGGCGCGCGTCAAGATCGCCACCTATGCCGTCTCCGGCTGCTCGCCGGCATCGCGGCGGTGCTCTACGTCGCGCAGTACCGCCAGGGCAAGCCGGATGCCGGCGCCGGGCTGGAGCTCGACGCCATCGCCGCCGTGGTCATCGGCGGCACCAGCCTGATGGGCGGGCGCGGCGGCCTCGCCGGCACGTTCTGCGGCGTGCTGATCTTCGGGCTGCTGTCCAACATCCTGCAGCTCCACAACATCAACTCCAACCTTCAGCTGGTGCTGAAGGGACTGATCATCGTCGGCACCGTGCTCGTGCAGGAGCGCAACGCTCGGCGAGCTCTTCGCCTATCTGCGCCTGCCGGGCCGGCGGCCGGCGCGACAAGGAAACGGCCGCGGCCAAGCGGCCGTCAAACGAGACCGCGTCTCGCAACATTGGAGGAAACGCAAATGAAACGCCGTGAATTGCTGAGGCTCGCCGCCCTCACCGCCGCGCTGATCGCAGCACGGCCCTTCTGCCGGCGGGCGACGCCTTCGCGCAGGACAAGAAGTGGAAGATCGGCTTCTCGCAGGCCACGACCATCGAGCCGTGGCGCGCCCAGTTCAACAAGGACATCATCGCCGAGGCCGCCAAGCATCCGGAGGTCGAGCTGATCATCACCGACGGCGAGGACAAGACCGAGAAGCAGGTCGCCGACGTCGAGAACCTGATCCGCCAGGAGGTCGACGCGCTGCTGATCTCGCCGAAGGAATCGGCCGGCCTGACCGGCGTCGTGCAGCAGGCGATCGACGCCAAGATCCCGGTCTTCGTGCTCGACCGCAACGTCGACACCGACCAGTACACGCAGTTCGTCGGCGGCGACAACAAGCTGATCGGCCGCGCGGCCGGCGAATATGCGGTCGAGCGCTCGGCGGCGCCGGCAAGGCGGCGGGCAACGTCGTCGAGATCTGGGGCGGCATGGGCACGCAGCCGGCGCATGACCGCCACGACGGCTTCCACGAATTCACCGACAAGGAGCCGGGCATCAAGATACCTGCTCGACCAGCAGTCGGGCGACTGGAAGCAGGACCAGGCCTACAACATCATGGCCACCGCGCTGCGCAACAACGAGAAGATCGACCTCGTCTACGGCCACAACGATCCGATGGCCTATGGCGCCTATCTCGCCGCCAAGGATGCCGGCCGCGAGAAGGACATCAAGTTCATCGGCATCGACGCACTGCCGGGCGAAGGCGTCACCTGGGTCGACAACGGCGAGCTGACCGCGACCTTCCTCTACGCGACGCCCGGCGCCGAAGGCCTGCGCCAGGCGCTGAAGCATCTGAACGGCGAGAAGGTGGAGAAGACCATCACGCTCGGCACGATGAAGGTGACCAAGGACAACGCCGCGCAGATCATGAAGGACAACGGCCTCTGAAAGCTGATGGCCGGGGCGCGCAAATGCGGCCCGGCCAAGCCACTGAATGACCGCGCGTCAAACCTTTGCCTTGTGGCCGCCGCCCAGATAGGCATTGGCGATGCTCTCGTCTCGCAACAGATCGTCGGGCTTGCCGCCGAGCGCAAGGCGGCCGGTTTCCAGCACATAGCCGTAGTCCGCCACTTTGAGCGCCATGCGTGCGTTCTGCTCGACCAGCAGCACGGTCGCGCCGCGCCGCCGGATTTCGGCGATGATCCGGAACACCGCCTGCACGATGACAGGGGCAAGGCCGAGCGACGGTTCGTCGAGCAGCAAGAGGCGCGGCTTGGCCATCAGGCCCCGGGCCACCGCGACCATCTGCTGCTGGCCGCCGGATAGCGTCCAGCCCAGTGCGTCGGCGAAGGGGCGGATGTCGGGAAACAGCTCGAACATCTCATCGGCCTCGCGGCGGATGGCGCTCGTGGCCTCCCGCCGATTGGACGCGCCCAGCATGATGTTCTCGCGCACGCTAAGACCCGGGAATACGCGCCGCCCTTCCGGCACATGCGAGATGCCGCGCCGCACGATCGCCTCCGGTCCGAGCCCCGCGATCGACCGGCCTTCGAAAAGGATCTCGCCCGATGCCGGGGCAACGAGGCCGGAGATGGCGCGCAAGGTGGTCGACTTGCCCGCGCCGTTGGAGCCGAGCAGCGTGACGACGTTGCCTTCGCCGACCGCGATCGTGACGGAGCGCAGAGCCTCGATCTCGCCATAGCGGACCGACAGGTCGTTGATCTCGAGCAGCGCCATCATTCCGCTCCGAGATAGGCCGACACGACATCGGGATGGCGCAGCACGCCCAGCAACTCGCCATCGGCGATCCGCCGGCCGAAATTGAGCACGGTGATGTGACTGGCCGCCTCGCTGACCAGCGTCATGTCGTGGTCGATGATGAGTATCGTCAGCCCCTGCGCCGCGATCCGCTCCAACAGATCATGCAGCTCGCGCTTTTCGGTGGTGTTGAGGCCGGCTGCAGGCTCGTCGAGCAGCAGCAGCGTCGGGTTGGCGGCCAGCGCACGGGCGATCTCGATCAACCGCTGATGGCCATAGCTGAATGCTGTGACCTCCTCATTCGCGCGCGATCCAAGTCCGACGAATGCCAGCGCCGCCAGCGCGCGCTCCTCGAGCGCCGCCCGTCCGCCGCCCGAGGCCTCGATGAGCTTGTTGCCGGGCCGCTCGGCGCCGATCATGACGTTCTCCAGCGCGGTCATCGAGCGGAACAGGCGGATATTCTGGAATGTGCGCCCGAGTCCTGCGGCTGTCCGCTGGTGCGGGGGGAGATGTGTTATGTCGCGTCCGTCCAAAATCACGTTGCCCCCGGTCGCCTTATAGAGGCCGGAGAGGACGTTGAGCAATGTCGTCTTGCCGCTGCCGTTCGGTCCGATCAGCGCATGGACGTTGCCGCGCGCGACGACGAAATCGACCTCGTCGACGGCTTTCAAGCCGCCAAAATGCTTTGACAGGTTCCTGACCTCGAGGACCGTGGGCCCGCTCGTCTCCGCCGGCACGAGATCAAGCTTGCGGGCGGTAGCCGGCAGCGGCTTGGCGCGCTGGAACAATTTGGAGATGAAGCCCCAGATGCCGTCCGGCATGAAGACCATGATGAGGATCACGGAGAACCCATAGATCGCCAGATAGAGACCGGGAATGCTCTTCAGGAAGCGCAGCCATTCGGGGATCAGGATGAGGAGGCCCGTACCGATCACCGATCCGATCGGCGAGGCGGCGCCACCGAGCAGGGCCATAGTCAAAAAGACGATCGACTCGGCGAAGGAGAACTGGTCGGGGCTGACATAGGAAAAGCCGCCCGCGAACAAGCCGCCGCCAAGGCCGCCGAGCAACGCGCATATCGCAAATGCGGTGACCTTGGTGCGATAGACATCGATGCCCGCCACGCTGGCCGCAAGCTCATTGTCGCGGACGGCGCGCATCGCCCGGCCGATCCTCGTGTCGGGCAGGTGCCAGACCAGCCAGCCAACGATGGCGAGCATGACGACGCAGAAGGCGAGATAGGACTGCTGGCCGGCGAACAGAACCGGCCGCGCGATCTGGCGTACGCCATCCGGCCCGTGGGTGAGGCTGATGGCGTTGATCATGACCAGGGTAAGGATCTGCTGGAATGAGATCGTCACCATGGCGAGGTAGTGCCCGCCGAGCCTGAGCGTGGTCATCCCGAGCACGGCGCCGGCACCGAGCGATATCACCATGCCGAGCGCAAGGCAGATCCAGTAGGACATCCCGTAGTCGGTGGTGCCAAGGCCGACCGCATAGGCGCCGAGCCCGAAGAAGCCGGCTTGCGCGAGATTGATCTGGCCGCACAGCCCCAGCACCACCGAGAGGCCGAACACCGCAACGGCAAAGGTCGTAGCCTGCATCAGGATGTTGAGGATATAGCCGTCGAAGGACATCGTCGCGGCGAGCACGGCGGCGACGATCGCAAAGAGCCCATAGGCCACGTGCCCGATGAAGCCGCGCACACCCGGCAGAGGAGCGACGCGGGCGTCGCTTGCGCTCGTCATGCCTTCTCCGTGACGCGTTCGCCGAAGATTCCCGTCGGCCTGAAGACCAGGAAGAGCACGAGAACCAGGAAGGCGAAGCCGTCCTTGTAGGGCACGGACACATAGGCGGCGCCGAAGGTCTCGATGATGCCGAGCGACAGCCCGCCGACGATCGCCCCGGCAACATCGCCAAAGCCGCCGATGATGGTCGCGGCAAACGCCTTGAGCGCGATCGCCGAGCCCATCTGGACGGAGACGAACAGGATCGGCGCGACCAGGATGCCGGCAATGCCGCCGAGCAGAGCGCTGTAGACGAAGGTGATCATGATCATCGTCGATACGGGAATTCCGAGCAGTCCGGCCATTTCCTTGTCCTGGCTCGTCGCCTGCAGCTTCTTGCCGAGCAGCGTGTGCTCGAAGAACCAGTATTGGAATGCGACCAGCATGGCCGTTACGGCGATGATCAGGAGATACTGGCTGTCGAGATAGACGCCGCCGGCCTGAAAGCCGGGCGTATCGAACCAGCCCGGCAGGTTTTGCGGCTGCGGCCCGTATATGGCGAGCGTCGAGTTGGTCATAAGGATCGAAGCGCCGATCGTCGAGATGATGACGGGCAGATAGGTCCGGTGCCGCAGGGGGTAATAGACGCCGAGGTTGAACACCGCCCCGAGCAGGGCCATGCCGGCGAGCGCGATGAGGAAGGACAACCAGTAAGGCCACCCCAGATCGACGGCGCACACCACCATCAGGAAGGCGGCCACCATCGAGAACTCGCCCTGGGCGAAATTGACGACGTTGGTGGCGCGGAAGATCAGCACGAATCCAAGCGCAACCAGCGCATAGACCGAGCCGATGGCGATGCCCTGGAAGAGCAATTGGAGAACGAAATCCATCGACAGCTCACGAGAAGGTGGCGCTGTCCCGGTGACGGCCGGGCAGCGCCGGGGAAGTCATTGGTCGAACTCGATGTGCTTGTCGAAGACCACGGTGCCTTTTTCGTTGCGCACGATATTGTAGCCGTGCAGGCCATCGCCGAACTCGTCGAAATTATATTCGCCCTCGGCGCCCGGGTAGCCCTTGGTGGCCAGGATCGCGTCGCGGATCTTTTCCGGATCGGTGCTGCCGGCTTTGTTGATGGCCGCGCAGAGCACATTCATTGCGTCATAGGGCCAGGACGCGAAGATGTCGGGCGCTGCGCCGCCCGATGCTGCGCGGTAAAGCTTGCCGAACTCTCGCGCCGCATCGCTCGATTCTTCAGCGAAATCGGCGACTCCGAAGGTCCCGTGGAGAGCCGGTCCGGCGAGCTTGACCGCCGTCGCAACCGCTATCGAGGGCGAGCCGACCCAGGGAATGGTGACGCCGAGCTGGCGCAACTGGCGGGCAAAGATCGCCAGGTCGTTTTCGAAGGTGAAATAGGAGCCGATAATGTCAGCACCCGACTGCTTGATCGCGAGCACGACGGGCGTGAAGTCCTGGCTCTGGTTGGGATAGCCCTGGTCGAGCGCCACTTTCGCGCCAGCCTTCCCGAGCGCTTCCGTCAACGCCTTGGAGCCATTCGTCCCGAAAGCGTCGGTGGAATGAATGACGGCCCAGTTCTTCTTGCCCAGTGTCTCGATGCCATAGGCGGCGATGACGCGACCCGAATAGCTGTCGTTCGGGCGGAAGCGGAACAGCCAGCGATTGCCGAGCTTCGTCAGCGCCGGATCGGTGCCGCCGAACATCATCGGCTTGCCGACCTTGAGCAGGTCGGGCGCGATGGCGTGCACCTGCGTCGAGCGGATCGGACCGAGGAAAGCGACGATGTCGTTCTGTGCGGCGAGCTTCGAGAAGGCGAGCACCCCGCCAGGATTGGTCGTCTGGTCGTCCTCGGTGATGAGTTCGACCTGCTTGCCGAGCACGCCGCCCGCCTTGTTGACGCGATCGAGCGCGATCTTGACGCCGGTGAGCGCATATTTGCCGGATTCGGCGGCGGGCCCCGTGACGGGAACGACCATGCCGATCTTCAACGTCGCGCCCTGCGCATACGCAGATCGCAAGACTGCCGGCGCGGCAATGCCCGCAGCAAGTCCGGCCGAAAACTGACGCCTCGTTAACTTCATGGAAATCCTCCCAGGATAAGGCCTCTATGTGCCTTTGATTTCAGGCATTAGATGGCGAAGTCGCCTCCCTGCCGAGCATACGCTGTTCAGCCTAAGCAATTATTCCGGCCATGGTGGGTGGATCGATAGGGCTAGACTTTCGCCTGAGGGCGTCGGTCGCGGAGGCCGTTTCTTTTGCATCGCTCCACGGGAAAATCGTGCCCGCGACAGTGTTGACACGATATACGCGCAAATCTAACTACTTAGTTATATCAGCACTAGAGACGCAGGGCGCGCTGCGGCCTAAAGCGGGACGATCGCGGTCCGAACGGTGGCCAGGATCGTCGGTCCGGGTATTCGACTTACCGCTTCAGATCGGCGTCCGAAGCTGACGACGTGATCTGTCATTCCGGGGGCGCCAATGCATATCCCCACATGCGTATTGACGCCCTGGTCGCGGAGGTTTACCTTTTTACTGGTATGATAGGTGTGCCAGTATGCCAATCGTGGCCATAAAACGGCGGAAGCTTTACGAAGATGTCGCGGAGCATCTGGAGCGGATGATCCGCGATGGCGAATTTGCCGAGAGCGAGCGGCTTCCGTCTGAACGCGATTTGATGCGCCTTTTCGGCGTTGGGCGGCCCGCGATACGCGAGGCGCTTTTCCATTTGCGGAAAATGGGGATGGTGGAGATCCGCTCGGGCGAACGGGCGCGCATCACCCAGCCGACGCCGCAATTCGTCATCAACTCGCTGGCCGGCACGGCGCGCAACATGATCGCCGCTCCCGGGGGCGTTCAGAATTTCCAGAACGCACGCCTTTTCTTCGAGATCGGCCTCGCGCGTCATGCAGCGCTGAACGCCACCGCCGATGACCTCGCCCGTTTCGAGGAGGCGCTCGAAGTGAACCGTCAGTCCATCGGCGACCTGAAACGGTTCGTCGGGACGGACGTCGCGTTCCACTATGTGCTCGCCCTCGTGCCCCGCAATCCGATCTTCACGGCGATTCACACCGCGCTCGCCGAATGGCTGCTCGAACAGCGCCAGACGACCCTTGCACCCGGTCAGGATGTCCGCGCCTACCAGGCGCATCGCACGATCTTCGAGGCCGTCGCCGCGCGCGACCCCGACCGTTCCGAAAACGCCATGCGCGCGCATCTCGAATATGTGGCGCGCCGCTACACCGATGTTGTCGAGGGACGCGCATGACCGGTTTTGCGATCATCGTCGATTTTCGCCTGAAACCGGGCGCGCGATCGGCATTTCGCCGGCTCATCGATGCGAATGCGCGGACCTCGGCGCAGGTTGAGCGAGGCTGCCGGCGTTTCGACGTGGTCGAGCCGAGGGATGAGGCAGACCGCGTGCTTCTCTATGAGATCTACGACGATGACGTTGCGTTCGAGGCGCATGTGAAGTCTGCGCATTACGTGCAGTTCGACGCGGAGAGCGCACCGTTGATTGTCGACAAATCCGTGATCCGGTGCGACCTCGTCTGCGAGGGCACCGCGAGTTAGGATTGGCGTTAGTCGGACTCCGCCAAAGAGCGGAGCCGACGCAGTGGGAGGATTAAATGGCAGACCAGGGCCTCAAAGCCATGGCGGGTACGAAGGCGCCGAAACTCGGACACTTTCATCGTCGAGTTCGCAACGCCCGGCATCGGCCACATCCTGAAATCGGCCGGCTGCGATTTCGTGCTGTTCGACACTGGAGCATTCCGGCTTCGGCTTCGAGACGATCAAGAGCGCCGTGCGCTATTTCGAGGCGGCCGACCTGCCGGCCATCGTGCGCGTGCCCTCGCGCGAATACCACCACATCGCCCGCGCCCTGGATATGGGCGCCGAGGGGCTGATGCTGCCGATGGTCGGCAACGTCGACGAGGTGCGCCACATCGTCAATTCGATGAAATATCACCCGGCGGGCAAGCGCGGCGTCGCGCTGCAGGTGGCGCATGACCGCTATCGGCCGGGCACGGTTGCCGACAAATTCACCGCCGCCAACAAGCGCACGACGCTTTTCTGCCAGATCGAGACCGCCGAGGGCGTGGAGAATGCCGAGCAGATGGCGGCGATCGACGGCGTCGACTGCCTGTGGGTCGGCCATTTCGACCTGTCGGTCTCGCTCGGCATCCCGGGCGAGTTCGACAACCCGAAATTCAAGAAGGCGATCGAGACGACGGTCGCCGCCGCCAAGAAGCACAACAAGGCGCTTGGCCGCCTCGTGCCGACCGTCGAGCTGGGCATCGAGCTCTACGCCCAGGGCTTCGATTTCGTCTGCTATTCCGGCGACGTCTGGATCCTGCACGACGGCGCTGGAGGAAGCGATCGGCAAGCTGCGCGCCGGCTGCAAGCCGAAATAGGAGGAGGATATGGCCGAAAAATTCCGCGTCGCGCTGTCCGGCGATTTCAGGAAGGCCGACGGCTCGCCGACCTATCCCGATTTCGACCTCGCGCCGCTCAGGGCGGCGCCCGGGCGTGGAGATGGAATTCCTCGAGCCGGCGAACCCCGTGCGCGGCGAGCAGCTCGAAGATTTCGACGCGCTGATCCTCCTCGCCCATCGCTTCGGGCCGGAGAGCATGCCGAAAAGCGGCCGGCTCGCGCGTCGTCGCCCGCTTCGGCGTCGGCTACGACACGGTCGATGTCGACGCCTGCACCAAGGCCGGCATCGCGCTCGTCATCACGCCCGGACGGCGTGCGCCGGCCGGTCGCCGTCTCGATCATCACGCTGATGCTGGCGCTGACCGGCAAGCTGATGGTCAAGGACCGGCTCACGCGCGAGGCTGCGGCCGGCTTCGCCAAGCGCTCCGACCATATGGGCGTCGGCCTGGTCGGGCGCACGCTCGGCTCGCTCGGCATCGGCAATATCGGCGCGGAGATGTTCCGCCTGGCGAAGCCGTTCGACATGAAGTTCATCGCCCACGATCCCTATGCCGACAAGAAGGTCGCGGCCGAACTCGGCATCGAACTGGTCGGGCTCGAAGATGTGTTCCGGCGCGCCGACATCCTCTCGGTCAGCTGCCCGCTGACGCCCGAGACGCGCCATCTCGTCAATGCCGAGCGGCATCGCGCTGATGAAGCCGACCGCCTACCTCATCAACACGGCGCGCGGGCCGATCGTCGACCAGAAGGCGCTGACCAAGGCGCTGCAGGAGCGCCGGATCGCCGGCGCCGGCCTCGATGTGCTCGAGCAGGAGCCGCCCGACCCGAACGATCCGATCCTGAAGCTCGACAACGTGATCCTCGCGCCGCATGCGCTCTGCTGGACGGACCAATGCTTTGCCGGCAACGGCGCGGCCGACGTCGCGGCGGTGCTCGAGGTCCAGCACGGCCGCGTGCCGCGCGGCGTCGTCAACCGCGATGTGCTCGCATCGGAAGCTGGAAGAAGCGGCTCGACGGAGTTCGCCAGACGTTTCGGCGGCTAAGGAGATTATTCGATCAATGCTGTCGCGGGAGACCGCGGGCAAAGAAGGTGCGGTCGAGGTCGACCGTGTAGGAAACCGGCGAACAAGGCCGGAAACAACGTCCTCAGGGGAGGGATAACGAACATGAACGATCGCGAAAGACGTGACTTCGAAGCCGGCCTGGCGGCCGAGGTGGATGCCTGGCTGCAGAGGCGAGCCGACGCGCCGGACCTTCATCAAGCGTTTCGGCCAGCTGACCGGCATGCTCGCCACTGTCGGGCGCCGGGCTGACGGCCTATGACCGATTGGGCGCTCGCCGCAGGCGGCGGTCGACCTCGCCGATCCGAGCAACGCCGCTCGGCAAGGCGCAGGCGGCCGCGATGAAGGCCTCGACCGAAGGGCCCGCCGACGGCTCCGCCTACCGCGCCGTGCAGGCCGCCAAGCAATATAGCGGCGTCACGCTCAACATGACCTACGAGGCCGGCCTGCAGGCGCTCGACCCGCGCAACTTCTCCGGCCCCGTCTGGGAGCAGCTCACCGGCATCAAGTCGAATGTCGTCGAGCTGTCGCATCCCGATCAGTATTCCAAGCCGGTCGCCGAGCACATCGCCCGCTCCGGCGCCTACGACGTCCTCGACATCGCAGCCGGCCTGGACGCCGTCGCTCGCCGATGGCGGCGTGATCGCGCCGCTCGACGACTACATCGCCAAATACATGAACAAGGCGGATCTCGAGGACTATCACCCGCTCTACAAGGCGCTGCCGACCTACAAGGGCAAGATCTGGGGCTTCTTCGACGATGGCGACATGTTCGCTCTCTACTATCGCAAGGACATCTTCGAGGATCCGAAGCTGAAGGAGGCCTACCAGGCGAAGTTCGGCAAGGCGCTGGAAGTGCCGAAGACCTGGGAGGACTACGCCCAGGTCGCGCAGTTCATCACCGACAAGATGGCGCCGAACGTCTATGGCGCCGGCCACTTCCGCAAGGCGGGAAGCCCCGGCAACCAGTTCGACTTCCTGCAGCAGTTCCGCGCCAATGGCGGCGAGTTCTTCGACGACGACATGAAGGCGCAGCTCGCCTCCGACGCGGGCATCAAGACGCTCACCAACATGATCGCGGCCAACACGGCCTCGATCCCCGGCAACAACGAACTCGACGCCGTGTCGCTCTGGGCCGCATGGCTGCAGGGCAAGGTGGCGATGATCTATTCATGGCCGCCGACGGGCCGCATGACCGCCGGCTATTCGCAGAGCGACAAGGCGATCAACTTCATCCCGCAATCGACGATCGCCGACAAGGTCGGCTATGCCGTCGTGCCGGGCAATCCGGAGCATGCGACCGGCTACAACAAGGCGCTCGCCGCCGACTCGGCCAATCCCGACGCCGCCTATCTCTTCATGCAATGGGCGGTGTCGCCGCCGGTGTCGCTCGCCCGGGTGATGCTGCCCTATGCGCTGCGCGATCCGTACCGCCTGTCGCACTTCAAGTCGGACCTCTACGCGCGAGCTCTTCCCGACAGCGAAGGACTATCTGCGCAACCTCAACGCCTCGGCCAATGTCGGCCTGCTCGACATGATCATGCCCGGCTGCGCAGGACTACTGCGCTCTCGCATCGACCGCATGTGCACCTCGGTCTGGGCCGGCGCCGATCCGAAGGCGGCGCTGCAGACCGCCGCCGCGGAATGGGACGCGACGACCGAGCGCCTCGGCGTCGATTCGCAGAAGGCGTTCTATCGAGGAGTTCCAGAAGCTGCCCGGCGCCACCGCCGACAATACGGTCGAGAAGCTCGGCATGGCCGTGAAGCTCGACTGAACAAAAAAAGAACGGGGTGAGCCGGCGCTACGGCGTCGGCTCAACTCCGCAGAGTCAGCAAGACCTCGAGGCGCGGCGCTCTTCGCCGCCCTCGCCTTCCCGGCGATATCATCGAGTGAGTTTGCATGACGGTGACGATTGACAGTGTCAGCATGGGGCGGGCGAGCGCTCACACGCGGCGCCGGCAATCGGCGCTGTCGGAATGGAGCGACCGCCACTTCAAATGGCTGCTGGTCGCGCCGGCGGTCGCTCCTCATCCTGGCGCTCTCGGTCTATCCGCTGCTCTTTTCGATCTGGGTCGCCTTCGTCAATTACGACTTCCAGATCCCGGGCCACGCCTTCGTCGGGCTGCAAGAATTTCGAGCAGGTCATCGACGATCCGGTGGCGCGCTGGTCGCTTGGGTCACGGCCATGCTGGCGACTGCCGATGTCACCATCGAGTTCCTGCTCGGCCTCGCCCTGGCGCTGGCGATGGTCGAAGAACTTTCCGCGGCCGCGGCGCTGATCATGTCGATCCTGATCATCCCGCTGTTCATCAGCCCGGTGATCGTCGGCCAGGCCTGGGCGCTGATCCTGCAGCGGCCGTTCGGCCCGACCAACTATCTCCTCAGCCAGCTCCTCGGCCAGGAGGTGACCATCAGCTGGCTGACCGCAGAGCCCATGGAATCTACTTCGCGCTCATCATCGCCGACGTCTGGCAGTGGACGCCGTTCATGTTCGTCATCCTGCTCGCCGGGCTGACCGCGATCCCGCCCAATCTCTACGAGGCGGCCGAACTCGACGGCGTCGATGCCTGGCAGGCCTTCTGGTCGATCACGGTGCCGCATCTCGCGCCGATGATGCTGCTCGCCATCACCTTCCGCCTGCTCGACGCGATCAAGCTGTTCGACACGATCTTCATCATGACCGGCGGCGGGCCGGGCACGAACGACCTATATCGACTTCCTTCTATCTCTACACGCTCGGCTTCACGCAGTTCCATCTGTCGCAAGGCGACCGCCGGAAGCCTGGATGTTCCTGATCCTGACGCTGGTCGTCGTCACGTTCCTGGTGCGCCGGCTGCTCAGGCCGGAGCAAGTCTGATGGCCGCCCGCACGACCTCCAGGCGCCGCCGCCGCCGTCCGCCGATCGGAAGGATCGTCTTCCTCGGCGCTCTTCCTGCTCTTCCTGCTTGCGCCGCTCTATTGGATGTTCATCACCTCGATCAAGCCGAGCGACGACTATCTCGCGGTGCCGCCGGTCTGGTTCCCGGACGAGCCGACGATCGTCCACTACACCGCGGCGCTCTTCGCCTATCGCGGCCTCGACGGGCTGATCAACAGCCTGATCATCTCGATCTCGGCGACCGTGCTCTCGGCCTTCTTCGGCACGCTGATGGCCTACAGCCTGGCGCGCTTCAACACCGGCGGCCAGCATCTCTCCTTCTGGGTGCTGTCGCAGCGCTTCCTGCCGCCGATCGCGGTCATCCTGCCGATCTTCCTGATCTATCGGAGCCTCGGCCTGAACGACACGCATCTCGGCCTGATCATCGCCTATACGGTGTTCACGCTGCCGGTGTCGGTGTGGATGATGTTCGCCTATTTCCGCCAGATGCCGCGATCGCTGGAGGACGCGGCGCTCGTCGATGGCTGCACGCGCTGGCAGGCGTTCTGGAGCGTCGCCGTGCCGCTCGCCGTGCCCGGCATCGTCGCGGCCGCGGTCTTCGCCTTCATCGCCTGCTGGACGGAGTTCTTCTTCGCCCTCATCCTGACCAGCCGCAACGCCTTCACGCTGCCGACCGTGTTCCGCGCCTTCCTCGGCTTCCAGGGCGCGCAATATGGCGAGGCGAGCGCGCTCGCCATCGTCTCGCTGGTGCCGTCGATCGCGCTCGGCATGCTGGTGCAGCGGCATCTCGTGCGCGGGCTGACGCTCGGCGCGGTGCGCGGATGAGAGAGAAATTGAGATGAACCGCACATGGCTGACGTCAAGATCACCGGCTTGCACAAGCGCTTCGGCGCGGTTCATGCCGTGCGCGGCATCGACCTCGACATCCCCGACGGCGAGTTCACCGTGCTGGTCGGCCCGTCCGGCTGCGGCAAGAGCACCTTGCTGCGCACCATCGCCGGGCTCGAGGACGATCGACGAGGGCGACGATCGAGATCGGCGGCGAGGTCGTCAACGACGTGCGCCCGCGCGACCGCGACGTCGCCATGGTGTTCCAGGACTACGCGCTCTATCCGCACATGACCGTGGCGCAAGAACATCGGCTTCGGTCTGAAGGCGCGGAAATTCCCCAAGGCCGAGATCGAGATCGCGCGTGCAGCGCGCCGCCGAGATGCTCGGCATCACCCAGCTTCTCGACCGCTATCCGCGCCAGCTTTCCGGCGGCCAGCGCCAGCGCGTCGCCATCGGCCGCGCCATCGTGCGCAATCCGCAGCTCTTCCTGTTCGACGAGCCGCTCTCCAATCTCGACGCCCAGCTTCGCGACGAGATGCGCGGCGAGATCAAGCGGCTGCACCAGGAGATCGCCGACGACGATGATCTACGTCACCCACGACCAGATCGAGGCGATGACGCTCGCCGACCGGATCGTGCTGATGCGCGACGGCGTGATCGAGCAGCAGGGCGCGCCGCTCGATCTGTTCGAGCGCCCGGCGACGCGCTTCGTCGCCGGGCTTCCTCGGCTCGCCGAAGATGACCTTCCTGCCGGGCAGGCTGATCGCGCGACGTTGATGGCGACGAGATCCGGCTAGGCGACGACAGGCCCGGCCTTTCCGCTGCCGCGCGGCCGCAGGCTGAACGGCGCTGCCGACGGCATGTCCGTGCTGCTTGGCCTCAGGCCCGAGCACATGATGCGCTCGCACGGAGCGCCCGGCGAGGGGGTCGTGCGCTACGACGCCACGATCGAGCTGATCCAGCCGACCGGGTCGCGCAGCTACGCCACCTTCCGCCTCGGCGGCGAGCCGGTGATGGCCGAATTGCAGGCCCATGACGTGAGCCGGCCGGGCGAAAAAATCCCCATCGACATCAATTTGATGCGCGCCTCGCTGTTCGACGCGGCATCGGAAAAAGCGATCTGACGGAGGACGGCAATGGCAGCGCAGGCTTCGCGGTCGATCAAGCTTTGCGGCACCGAAGAGATGGACGCGCCAAGCCGCGTGCTCAGCGCGGGCGCGCTCTCGGTCGAGCTTGAGAACGGGCAGCTTCGATATATCAGGATCGGCGGCGTCGAGGTGATCCGGGCGATCGCCTTCCTTGTCCGCGACGAGAATTGGGGCACCTTCACGCCCACGCTCGAAAACCTGAAGGTCGATGAGCGCGCGGGCGGCTTCACCGTCACCTATCGCGCCACCTGCAAGGACCAGAAGCGGACGCTCGTTTACGATGCCAGGATTACCGGCGCGAGCGACGGCTCGCTGGCCTTCGAGGTGATTGCCGATCCGGTGACCGACGTGGAGACCAATCGCACCGGCTTCATCGTCCTCCATCCCGTGAAGGGCATTGCCGGCGCCCCAGTGAAAATCCTTCAGGTCGATGGGCGCGAGGTGACTTCGAAATTCCCCGAGACCATCGACCCCGACTGCCCCTTCCGCGATATCCGCGCGCTGTCGCATGAGGTGACGCCCGGCGTCTGGGCGACCTGCACCATGGAGGGCGACACCTTCGAGATGGAGGACCAGCGCAACTGGTCCGACGCCTCCTACAAGACCTATGTGCGTCCTCTGGCGCGCCCCTGGCCCTACACGCTGCCGAAGGGCGTCAAGGTCGAGCAGGCGGTGCGGCTGTCGATTTCCGGCCAAGCCGTTGCACCGGCAGCGGGCGCGGCGCAGAAACCCGTCGAAATTCGCCTGGGCGGGGAGAGCGGCAAGATGCCGGCGATCGGCATCGGCGTGCCCGCTGAAGAGGCGGAGCCGGCGCTTCGGTCAATCGATCTCGTCAAGACGCTTGGGCCGAAATGGCTCGCCTGTCAGGTCGATCTCCGCCAGGGGCACGGCAGGAAGGAACTCGACCTCTACCGCCAGGCTCGGCGAGGAGACGGGCGCCGAAATCGTGCTCGAAATCGTCACCAGCGGCGGCATGAATCCCGCCGGTGAGCTTCAGCCTCTCGGCGACGCCGTCCGCGCGGCCGGGCTGACACCATCGGCGATCGCGGTATTCCCGGCCGAAGACATGAAATCGGTCCTGCCCGGCTCCACTTGGCCGAATATGCCGAGTTTCCAGGAGATCTATGCTGCCGCACGCGCCACGTTTCCGGGCGTAAAACTCGGTGGGGGCATGGCGACCTACTTCACCGAGCTCAACCGGAAACGCCCGCCGGCCGAACTGCTCGATTACGTCACGCACACGACATGCCCCAGCGTCCACGCGCCCGACGACCGCTCGGTGATGGAGACGCTGGAGGCCCTGCCCTACCAGATCCAATCGACCCGCTCATTCATGGGCAGCATTCCTTACCGGATCGGGCCGAGCCAGCTCGAATGCCGCGAGAACGCCTACGGCAAGGCCACGACACCGAACCCCGGCAATAGCCGCGTCTGCCTCAGCCGCATCGACCCGCGCCAGCGCGGCCTGTTCAACGCCGCGTGGACCCTCGGCTATGTCGCGGCGTTCGCGCGCGGCGGCATCGAGGCGGTCGCACTTGGCGCGCCGACCGGGCCGTTCGGGCACATCTATCGCCGCACGGACTTCGCGCAACCGTATTTTGACGAACTCGGGGGTGACGCCGTCTACCCGGCGTTCCATGTTCTTGCTGGCCTCACCCGCCTATCCGGCAACCCGCTGCGCGAGGCGGCGCTGTCCGCTGAGGGAGCGATCGATGCGGTCGCCGTCAGCGATGGCGGCAAGACAGTGCTGTGGGTTGCCAACCTCACCAAGGATCCCCAGAAGGTGACGCTTCCGAGCGGCGCATTAAACGTGGCAGTTCTCGATGAAACCAGCTTCGACCGCGCCACGACTGACGCAAACGCACTGCAAGCCCTGCAGAAGCCGATGACAGGCGCGTCACTCGATCTGGGGGCATACGCAGTTGCGCGCTGTGAGATTGGGTAGAGCACCACACCTTCAATCGTGCGGCATTACACATCCCGTCCCCCGGCACTTCAGCACCGTCCGGGCACGACGCAAATGGCGCGAATTCCTGATTCCGATCGACGATCTACCGATGTGTCAGGGCGCTCGATACGGCGCGAACCAGCCGAGCCCGTCTTCGGTACGTCCCTTGGGCCGGTATTCGCAGCCGACGAAGCCTGTATAGCCGGTCGCGTCCAGCACCTCGAAAAGATAGGGGTAATTCACCTCGCCCGTATCGGGCTCGTGCCTGTCCGGTACCCCGGCGATCTGCACATGCGCGGTAATATCGGCATTGTCCCGAATGCGGACGGCCAAATCTCCCTCGGAAATCTGCAGGTGATACAGATCGAGCTGAAGCTTCAGATTGTCCGCCCCGACATCCCCGATAACCTGCCGGGCCAGCACCGTCGAATTCATCAGATAGCCCGGCATGTCACGGCCGTTGATCGGCTCCAGAAGCAGCGTACGGCCGGCGGACCTGCATTCGGCTGCGGCCCATTCCAGATTGCGGCGGTAAACCTCCAAGAGCTCCGCTTCCGGGCGGCCCTGCGGCTTAAGCCCCGCCATGCAGTGCAGTGTCCGACAGCCGAGCGTGTCGGCATAGGCAAGCGCTTTGCTGACCCCTTCGCGAAACTCGTCCGCCCGCTCCGCCAGGCACGCCACGCCACGCTCGCCGGCATCGAAATTGCCGGGCGGAAGGTTGAAGAGGGCCTGTGTCAATTGATGCGCTTCAAGGCGGGCGCGGATGTCTTCCGCAGGGAACGCGTAAGGGAACAGGAATTCGACGGCCGTGAATCCGGCCGCGGCGGCAGCCCCGAACCGATCCAGGAAGGGATGCTCGGTAAACATCATCGACAGATTGGCGGCAAAAGTTGGCATGGGCGCCTCAGGATCGGAAAACGGCGGCGAGTTCGTCTAGCTGCTCTTGCGAGAGGGTTCGAACCACTGACCCGCGCAGCATGAGGAACAACTTGCAGGTTTCTTCGACTTCCTCGGCGACGGCGACGGCCGCGTCCAGCGTGGCCTCGCTCACCAGCGAGCCGTGATTGGCAAGCAGCAAGGCCCGCGATTCCGCCGCGTAAGGGGCGATGATCGCCGCTGGATCAGGCTCACCCGGCCGGAAATACGGGACCACCGGCAAGCGTCCGAAGCGCATGGCCTGATAGGCGGTCAGCGGCGGCAGGGCGTTGGCTGGGTCGACATCGGCGAGGCAGGACACAGCCGTCGCGCAGGTGGAATGAAGATGCACCACGGCCCGATCCTTGGGGCGCGCCGCGTAGACTGCGAGATGCAATGGAAGCTCCTTGGTCGGTGGATCGCCGGCAATGTGGCGTCCGTCCTCGTCGAGTTTCGACAGCCGCTCCGGATTGAGCCGCCCGAGGCATGAATTGGTCGGCGTCGCGAGAAAACCGCCCTCGACGCGCGCCGAAAGATTGCCTGACGTGCCCACGCCAAAGCCGCGCTCGAACAGCGAGCGCCCCAGAAGCGCCATCCGCTCGCGCAAGAGCGCTTCCTCGCTCGTCATGGCAGCACCTCGAAGGCGCGGGTGAAGAAATCGGGCCCGCCGAAATTGCCGCTTTTCAGCGCCAAAGCGAGCGGCTTTTCGCCAAGCGTCCGCGTCCAGGGCACGCCGGGATCGATTTCTGGCCCAATCCGCAGCAGCCGGACGCCGAGCGCATGCATGACGGCCCCGGAGGTTTCCCCACCGGCCACCACGATGCGTCTTGCCCCGGCGTCAACTGCCTCCGCCGTGATGCGGGCCAGCGCATGCTCGACAAGAGAGGCGGCGCGCTCCGCTCCGATCCGGGCCTGCACGGCGCGTAGCGCTTCGGGCTGTGCGGTGGAATAGATAAGGATGGGGCGCCGTCCGAGATGGTCGCGCACCCAGTTGAAAACTTCCACGAGCGAGGCCGGATCATCGGCGAGGCGTAATGGGTCGAGGTGGTAAGCGGGCGCGCCCGTTGCCTGAAAGGCCGCAACTTGCCCGTTGGTGGCGGCGGAACAGCTACCGGCAACGACGAAAGAAGCACCTTCGACATCGGAAAAGTCGACGGAATAACCGCTCCTGCCGGACGCACCGTAAAGCTGAGGCACTCCGATCGCGATGCCGGAGCCGCCGGTCAGCAGTGCGCGCCCTTGGGCTGCCTCCGCGATCACGCGCAGATCCTGGTCGGTGATGGCGTCGACGACCACATGGCGCGCGCCACCCGCTATTGCCGCATCCAGCGCCGCCGCGACAGCAGCCGCACCTTCAGCGACCGTTTCCCACGGGACGAGAATGACGGCATGGCGGGTCTGCGAACCCATCAGGCGCACAAGGCTCGAATCCCGCATGGGGGTGAGTGGGTGATCCCGCATGCTCAACTCGTCGAGCGGAACATCGCCGACAAAGAGATGCCCCTTGTAGACGGTCCGCTTGGTGGTCGGGAAGGCCGGGCAAACGATCGACAGCTTCTCGCCGGAAGCGTCGAGCACTGCATCGACGACCGGGCCGATATTGCCATCCGCCGTCGAGTCGAAGGTCGAGCAATATTTCACCATCATGGCGCCAGCCGGTCGTGCGGCGAGCCATCGATACGCAGCGAGAGACTGGCTCACCGCATCCGCCGCCGCAATCGTGCGGGTCTTCAGCGCGATGACGACGGCCTCGACGTCCGCCACCTCCGCCTCGGGGGTGCCGATCGCGAGGATCGTGGAGAGTCCCCCGCGCACAAGCGTATTGGCAAGGTCGGAAGCGCCGGTGATGTCGTCCGCAATGGCCCCGAAGGCGAGGCTGCTCATCGCATCACCGCTTGTCGAATGCCAACGGCCTGATCGATAGGGTCAACCATTGCGCCACCAGAAATACGAGAGCTCTCAATCTTGAGCGAGCCATCATACACTCTTTATGCCGGCATTTGGGTTGTCAACGGGCTGTGGCCGGCCGTCTCGCGGAACGCAAATCGCCTAGAACACGTTTTCGTTGCTTGACCTGCAAATGACCTGCTTGGATTCATTGTTTCCGTATCATTTTCCGCGAACCGGCGACCGCGTTCCGGAATGATGCCTGGATAATTGCGGACCTTCGATGACCGGTTCTCGCTCCTCTTTCTGGAAGGCTTCATGAGCGCACTGTTTTCTCCATTCACGCTGCGGAGCGTCACGCTTCCCAATCGCATCGTCGTGTCTCCCATGTGCCAATATTCGGCCGAAGACGGCCAGGCGACCGCGTGGCATATGATCCACCTCGGCCATCTCGCGCTCTCGGGCGCCGGCATGCTGTGCCTCGAGGCGACGGCGGTCGAAGCCGTTGGCCGGATCACGCCGAAGGATCTGGGCCTCTTTGACGACGCCACCGAGGCGGCGCTGAAGCCGGTGCTTGCCGCGATCCGCGAACATTCGAAGATCGCCGTAACCATGCAGCTCGCCCATGCCGGGCGGAAGGCGTCGAGCCACATCCCCTGGGAAGGCGGCCAGCTGATCCCGCCATCCGAGGGCGGCTGGCTCCCCTACGCCCCATCCGCCGTGCCGCATAAGGAGGGTGAAGCGCCTCCCCAGGCGCTCGATGCGGCGGGCCTTGCACGCATACGCGAGGCGTTCGCGGCTGGGGCCAAACGGGCGGCGCGGCTTGGGATCGACGGCATCGAGATTCACTCCGCGCACGGCTATCTGCTGCATGAATTTCTCTCGCCTATCTCGAACCGGCGCACGGACGACTATGGCGGAACGCTCGAAAACCGCATGCGCTTTCCGCTCGAGATCTTCGATGCCGTGCGTGCCGTTTTTCCGGCGGACAAACCCGTCGGCCTGAGGCTGTCGGCGACGGATTGGGTGGAGGGCGGCTGGGATGTCGAGCAAACGATCGCGTATGTCAACGAGCTGAAAAAGCGCGGCGTCGACTGGATCGATGTGTCCTCTGGCGGCGTTTCGACGGCGCAGCGCATCCCATTCGTGCCCAGCTATCAGGTGCCGTTCGCGCAGGCCGTAAAGGAAGCGACCGGCGTCAACACGATGGCTGTGGGCCTGATCACGGAAGTGGAGCAGGCCGAAGACATCGTCGCGAGCGGCAAGGCGGACCTCGTCGCGATCGCACGCGGGATGCTCTACGATCCGCGATGGCCGTGGCACGCGGCGGCCAAGCTTGGCGCGACCGTGAGTGGGCCTCCGCAATAT
Source organism: uncultured Alphaproteobacteria bacterium (assembly GCA_963842775.1). GTDB lineage: Bacteria > Pseudomonadota > Alphaproteobacteria > Rhizobiales > Rhodomicrobiaceae > R-RK-3. Next base: position 1,040,575 of record CAWJHQ010000011.1, read on the forward strand.
TGGCGCTCGCTTCCGCAAGGGGAAAATAAGCTTTTCGGCGAAATCTCGATCGGCGCGCGTTGAAATCCGTATCCGGTCCGCTTGAGCGCTTACAATAAGCGCCAATGATTCGTGAGTGCTGAGCGCGTGTGCGGCTGCGTATGCCGCTCTACGCGACGAAGACGGGCGGAAGGAGGATCTGATGACCAGACGCGCTGGCAGCGCCGATCTTCCGCTTCACGGCGGACGGGTGCCGCAATGGCTTGCGACCCGCATGACGCGCCTCGGGGCGGTGATGAGCGAAGCCATCATCCATCATTATGGCCGGGACGAGCTGCTGCGCCGCCTTGCCCATCTCTTCTGGTTCCAGTCATTCGGAGCCGTCATGGGCATGGATTGGCATTCCTCCGGCATCACGACCAGCGTGATCGGCGCGCTAAAACGCGGTTTGGCGCCGCTTTCAGCCGAGCTTGGCGTGCATGTCTGCGGCGGGCGCGGCAAGCATTCGCGGCAAACGCCGGGTGAGCTTATTGCCATTGGAGAGCGCGTCGGCTTCGACGGCTCGGCGCTCGCAACCGCCAGCCGGCTGGTTGCCAAGGTGGACAGTGCCGCCGTTCAAGACGGTTTCGACCTTATCTGCACGGCTTCATCGTTACGGACGATGGGCATTGGGTGGTCGTCCAGCAGGGCATGAGCGGCGAGCGCAGGCAGGCGCGGCGATATCACTGGCAGTCAGAGGGCTTGCAAAGCTTCGTCGAGGAGCCGCACACGGCCATCGACGGACCGCAGCAAGGCGAGATCGTCAATCTGACTGATCGCCGGGCAGACGCCTCGCGTTGCGGCCAGCTCGATCTGCTTCAGTCGCTCGGGCCCGATGGAATCGCGCATCGGCTGTCGAGCCTGGAAGGTGGGGCGACAACGCCCGCATCGCCGCCCGCCGAGCCGCAGCTCACCCTCCCGCATCTTGTGATGCCGGCGCATCATGATGTGCGTCCCAGCGATGTGCTGCAGCCGCGCCTGCAGGCAAGTCTCGCCGCGGCGGCCGATCGCGGTCCGGTTGATTTCGCTGACCTTCTGCTTGTCCCCGGCGTCGGCGCCCGGACAGTGCGCGCATTGGCGATGGTGGCCGAAGTGGTGCACGGCGCCCCTTTCCGTTTCACCGATCCGGCACGCTTTTCCTTCGCGCATGGCGGAAAGGACCGCCATCCGTTTCCGGTGCCGCTGAAGGTGTACGATCAGACGATTACCGTGCTCAAATCCGCGATCCGGAACGCAAAGCTCGGCCGCGAGGATGAGCTGGGTGCCATCAAGCGGCTCGACGATCAGGCCCGGCGGATTGATGGGCGCGACGACGCTGCGTCGTTCGATGCTATCATGGCTGAGGAGCGGCGGCTGTCCCATGCCTATGGCGGGCGCAGCGTTTTCGGATGGGAGCGCCCCTCAGAGCCAGCAGCGTCCCGCGGCCGGAATTAGCCGCCGGATTGCGCGGCCAACGGCATTAAATTTGAGGAAAGCCGATGACACATGACCATGAGCATTCCAAGCGATGGAGGGATGACGGCGTCCGCGTGATAAAGGGCGACCAGCTCGATCCGAACACGGCGCAGACACCGGGCATGTTTCGCCAGGCCGCGATCAATCATGCCCGCGTCGGCGCGCAAAAGATCTGGGCCGGCACGGTGACGATCGAACCCGACGCAAAGACGGGCGTCCACCATCACGGCGAACTGGAGAGCGTGATTTTCGTTCTGCGCGGCAAGGCTCGCATGCGCTGGGGCGAAAGGCTGGAATATGTTGCCGAGGCCGAGCCCGGAGACTTTATCTATGTTCCGCCCTATGTGCCGCACCAGGAGATCAATGCCGACCCTGACCATCCCCTCGAATGCGTGCTGGTGCGCTCCGACAATGAAGCGGTCGTCGTCAACATTACCGACGTAGACCCCGTCGAAGCTCCGGAAGAGGTCTATTGGGTCGACCCCATCCACAAGCATCCCGGGCGCTGACGCGGTTAGGGTCGCGAGGCCGCTACTCAGATGTTTGAGCTATAGATCGCCTCGACGACCGCGTCCGTGACGTCCTTTGTCGTCGCCGTTCCGCCGACATCGGGCGTCAGTATGCCCGCACCGGTAACCTGCTCCACAGCGCGCATCAGGCGAGCGGATGCTTCGGCCTCGCCGAGATGATCGAGCATTTGCGCTGCGGTCCAGAACGCAGCGACGGGATTGGCAATGCCTTTGCCGGTAATGTCGAACGCCGAGCCGTGGATCGGTTCGAACATCGATGGGAAGCGGCGTTCGGGATCGATATTCGCTGTCGGCGCCACGCCGAGACTGCCGGCAAGCGCTCCGGCGAGATCGGACAGAATGTCGGCCTGCAAATTTGTCGCCACGATCGTATCGAGGCTGCGCGGCTGCAGCGTCATGCGCACCGTCATCGCATCGACGAGCATCTTATCCCAGGCGACGTCCGGAAATTCTGCCGCGACCTCCGCGGCGATCTCATCCCACATGACCATGCCATGGCGCTGCGCGTTCGACTTGGTGACCACGGTCAGGAACTTGCGCGACCGGGACTGCGCCAGCCTGAAGGCATAACGCATGATGCGGGTGACGCCGACTCTGGTGAAGATCGCGACCTCGGTCCCGACCTCCTCCGGCAAACCGCGATGGGCGCGGCCACCATGGCCGGAATATTCCCCTTCGGAGTTTTCGCGCACGATCACCCAATCCAGATCGCCCGGCCCGGCATTGCGCAAGGGCGATTGGATCCCGGGCAGAATCCGGGTCGGCCGGACATTGGCATATTGGTCAAAACCCTGGCAGATCGGCAGCCGGAGCCCCCAGAGCGTAATGTGATCCGGTACGTCCGGAGCCCCGACAGCGCCGAAATAGATGGCGTCGAACCGCCTGAGCTGCGCAAGACCGTCCGCCGGCATCATGACGCCGTGCTTCTTGTAATAATCGGAGCCCCAATCGAAGCTCGCGACGCTGAAGCTGATATCGCCCAGCCGCTTCTGCAGGGCTTCGAGCACGGTCAGCCCGGCGGCTATGACCTCGGGACCGATGCCATCGGCCGGAATGGCCGCAATCTTATATTCACGCACAGGCAATCAGCCGTCCTTTGAAGGGATGAAGAGAGAAAGCGGATCATGCTCGCAAAGCGCAAGGCGTTTCGCAACTCCTGCGCGGCGGATCAACGCATATTTCGCGGCGTTGTCCGCATTTCGGCTCCACCTCATGCCGACGCGTTAGCCGATGATAGCCGCTTCGCCGGTGACCGGCCCGCCAGCTACGCGCTTTAAATCATCCGCGCGCGATGTGCGCTCTTCAGCGTTCGCACGCGTAGGCTCATCAACTGACCCACCCAGATGTGCGGGGCGCGATGCCGATCCGACTATCCTAACCGTCCGACCTTTTCTTCCAAAAGCTGCCAGGCGGTCGAGCCGAGCTGCTTCTTCCAGCGCGGGTAGAATTCGCCGACCAGCTTTTTCCGGAAGCTTTCCGCATCGGCTTGCGTAAAGATCATTCCCCTCTCTTTGAGCTTCGGCTCCAAGGCGGCATTGAGCTTCTGCACATGCGTGCGCTGCATGCTGACGTATTTTTTGACGTTGCGATTGATAACCGCCTGCAATTCGCTGGGGATCTTCTGCCAGACCGCCATATTGGCGATGAGATTGAAGCCCGCCCAACTGTGATTGGTCACGGCGACATATTTTGTGTGTTCGTAAAGCTTGTTGAATTCGGTTATCGCCAGCGGGTTTTCCTGCCCATCGATTCGCTTTTCCTTAAAAGCAGTTACCATCTGATTGAAATTTATAATAACCGGCTTTGCTTCCAGTGTAACGTACAAATCTTCGAACATCTTCCCCGCCGGCACACGAATTCTTAGGCCGATCACGTCGCTGGCCTTCTTTATCGGCTTATCGACGGTCGAGATCTGTTTAAAACCGTTTTCGAGAAGGCCGTATTGGAAACGGTGGATGCCTTTGGCCGCACATTCGCCAGACAGATATTTCCCGAGCGCGCCGTCATTGGCTTCGTGAACCTGCCGCGAGGTCGCGAATGCGAAGGGCAATCCCTGAATATCCATAGGCGGTACGATGCGGGCGATCAGCCCACCATTCAATGTAAAGAAATCCACTTCGCCCTTTACGAGCATCTCGAGAACCGCCGGATCGCCGCCGGCCACCTTATTGTTCTCGGGGAAGACAGTGACGTCGACCTTGCCATCGGTCTCTTTTCGGACAGCGTCCCACAACTCAACCAGAAATCGATGCTGATGACTTTCGGCCGGCTGATTGTGGAGTTGCTTGCCTCGGAACACAGGTTCCGCAGCCTTAGCCCTACCGATGAAAGGTAAAACGGCTGCGCTCGCGATCAATGTTCTGCGCGTCAATGACAACATCGAAATCTCCTAAATATTGCAACGCACAATCGCAACGCAACCATATCGACTTCATAAATTCGACAAGCTTTGCCAGCATTTGGCCCCGTGGTCACACTTTGCTTACGGTCGAAACTACAGGCTGGCGCATTATAATTCAATATATTCGAAGGGAGAAACAAGGAGATTGGGTCGTTCGGTTATATGCTGTCTTTCCATGGCGATATCGGCGGCGGCTGAGCCATCTCGCCGATCACTGAGGGCGAATTCACTATATTAACTCTGTCTATAGCAAATCGGCTCCAATCGAAGGACGTCTGCGTCCGTCACCCGGCTCCGCGCTGCAGTTCGGCGCGCCAGTCTTGCGCGTAATCGGTCCAGAGCCGACCCGGACTTTGAACGGTTCCTTCATCATTCTGCGGCGGTAGCGAAGCAGTTTGCGACGTCAAGAGCGCGGCGCCGGCGCGCGTTCCCGTGGCGGCGATGACGCCGCGGCCGGTCGCCGCTGCAAGCATGCGGACGTAGAGGTCATTGCGGGCAAATGGGCCGTCGGCAATGATAGGGCCGTCCGCGCCGATCAGCTTCAAGCAGGTCGCGGTCATCATTGCGAGATAGAAAGAGATAGCGGCGCGCCGCTCGCCGGGCCGGATGGCGTGATCATTGATCCATGCCGCGGTCCGATGAGGGAAGGGGCCGTGTCCGGTCAGCACGGACGGCAACAGGAATATCCGCTTTGCGAGCACAGTGGCGACATCGTCCGCCGTGCAACCCTCGTCAAGCCCCTCGGTGAGGATCGCGTGCTCGCGCCCACCCATGAAGCGCGCGGAGGGAATGGGGTCGCCGAACGCATTGACGTTGATCAGCGTGTCGCGCTCGGGGTCGAGCACCTTTGCCTGTTCGCCGACGCTCATGGCGATGACCCAGGTGCCGGTCGACACCACGGCGAAAGGTGGCTGACGCGCCATCAGATGCGGCAGCAGCGATCCGTTTGAATCATGGATGCCGCAATATACTGCCGTATCGGGGCGAAGCCCGGTACGCACAGTGATGTCGGGAAGGATCGGGCCGAGGCAATCGGCGCTTCGGCGCAAAGGCGCGAACAAGCCGCGCCAGCCCGACCGGTCGACAAGGCCGGAGTAATCGCGTTTGCCCGGATTCCACAGGTCGCTGTGAGCGCCGAGCGACGTCACCTCATTAGCGGCGACACCGGTCAGCCGGAAGCTCCAATATTGCGGGTACATCACAATCGCGGAGACATTGCGAAACGCATCGGGAAAACGGCGCTCCTGCCAGAAGATCTGAGCGCCGAGATTGAGGCCCTGCGGCAGCCTGGGCGAGCCGCTCTCGGCAAAAGGCGGGCGCGCCGCATCATATTCGGCGGCGAGCGTGTCCGGTCCATCATGCTCATAGTCGAGCACCGGAAGCGCAAGACGGCCATGCGCATCAAGGACGGCGCAGGTTGCGCCGTGCGTGGCCGCGGTGATCGCATCGATGGTGTGCTCGCGGTTGAGTTCGCCGAGCGCGTCGAGGACGAATGTCCAGATGCCATCAATATCGTAATGCGGATAGAGACCCGCCTTCAGCACCGTGTTGGGCCGCGTGCGGACGGCAATCTCGGCAAGCCCATCCATCTCGACGATGGCGACCTTGGCGTTCGTCTTGCCGATGTCGATGACGGCGACGTTCCGGGGCGTTTCGACCGTCATGGCATGTGAAAGACCGTTTCGAGCGGCACCACGACAGGTTCATTATCCGGCTTCGTCTCCATGATGTCGGCCATATGCGCCCACCAGCGCTGCATCACCGGATGGCCCGGCAACGCGTCCATCCCATGATCGTCGGTGCGCCAGAGCACTCCGAACAGCGTGTTCGTTTCCTCGTCGAGATGGATCGAATAGTCCGAGATGCCGGCCTCGCGAAGCAGCGCCACCAGGTCAGGCCAGATCGCGTCATGCCGCTTCCTGTACTCGGCCTTCATCCCGGGATTGAGCTTCATCTTGAACGCGTATTTTTCGGGCATTACGCAAAGCGCTCCCCACGCAGGCGCCGCCATACGATCGGCGCGGCGATGACGGCGATCAGCAGCAGGCCGACGAAGATCGACATAACGATGCCCGGCACGTTCAAAAGGCCGAAGCCGAACGTCACCATGCCCATGATCACCGCGGCGATGACGACGCCGGGAATGCTGCCGGACCCACCCAGAATGCTGACCCCGCCCAAGACCACCATGGTGATTACCTCGAGTTCCCAGCCGATGGCGATGGATGGCCGCGTCGACCCGAGCCGGGAGGTGAGACATATCGCGGCCACGCCCGACATCAGCCCCGTCATGAGAAACAGGATGAACTTCACCCTGGCGACGCGAATGCCGGAAAACAGCGCGCCCGTAGGGTTGTTGCCGATCGCGTAGACCATCCGGCCGAAGCTCGTCAGGTGCAGGAGAATGCCATAGGCGACGGCAACGAGGGCAAACAGCGCAACCTCGAACGAGAACACCCACCAGACATAGCCCTGACCGAAGAAAGCGAAGTCGGCGGGATAGCCGGTAAAAGCCTTGTCGCCGAGGATGATGTAGGCGATGCCGCGAAACAGGCTCATCGTGCCGATGGTCACCACAATGGAAGGCAGGCCGAAGCCGGCAACCAGCAGGCCGTTGAACGCACCGCAAATAAGTCCGACGCCAAGACCGACGAAGACAAGCTGAGGCGTACCCGCACCGAATTGCAGCGCCAAACCCATCGCGGTCGACGCGAGCGCGATGATGGCGGCGACCGACAGGTCGATTTCGCCGGCAATGATCAGCAGCGCCATGGCCATAGCGATCATTGCCTTCTCGGTGAAGTTGAAGGTCGCGTCGGACAGGTTCCAGGGGTTAAGGAAAAACGGAGAGGCGAACGAATTGATCAGAAAGACGGCGATCGCCACGGCGACGAGCAGCATTTCCCAGCTTTTCAGCACGGTCGCCAAACGGCCTTCCAGGCGATCGGGAATGACGCGCGATATCGGCTTGGAGGTGTTCATGTCAGCACCTCCACCTTGCGCAGGATGATGCGCTTTGCCCTTCCCTCGGCGCGCGCATTCACCACCACGGCAATGATGATCGCGGTGCCGGATATGGCGAGTTGCCAGAAGGGCGAGATATTGACCACGGGCAGCGCATTCTTGATGAGGCCAAGAAAGAGCGCGCCGAGCACGGCCCCCGCCACCGAACCGATGCCACCCGCGATCGAGATGCCGCCGATCACGCAGGCGGCAATGATGTCCAGCTCGAAGCCGCCGGCGATATCGACATAAGCCACCGCGTAGCGCGAAACCCAGAGATAGCCGGAAAGCCCCGCAATCGCACCGGCAAGCACGAAGGCGGCGAAACGCGTGCGCCCGACATCGATGCCGGCATAAACTGCCGCGGTCGGATTGCCGCCGACGGCGTAGAAGGCGCGGCCGAGCGGGGTCCGCGCAAGCAGGACCGCCATGGCGCAGACCACGATGATCGCTATCCAGGAGAGGACAGGCAGGCCGATCAATTCGGCTCGGGCAAAGGCTTTGAACGCATCGCTCATCTGGTGGGCGTTGACCCATTCGCCGCCGGACAGGACGAAGATCAGGCCGCGATAGATGGTGAGCGTGCCCAGGGTCACCACGATCGGAGGAATGCCGAGCTGCCAGACCAGCGTTCCGTTGACCGCGCCCAGCAGTGCGCCGCAGACGATCGCGAGCACGATCAGCGCGGCGATCGGGATGCCGGGCATTGCCGCGTTCAGCATCGCCACCACCATGCCGCAGAGCGCCAGATTCGCCGCCATGGACAGATCGATGCAGCGGGTCAGGATGACGGCCGTCTGGCCGAGGGCGAGGATGATGAGGATGGCGGTATCGTTGAATACATTGGCGAGATTGGCAGGGCGCATGAAGCCCGGAAAGCGGGAGGAAATGAGCACCAGCAGCACGGCAATCGCTCCGGCCAGCAACGCCTCGCGGGACCTGAGCAGCCTCGCCGCCATCACTTGACCTCCCGGATGCCGGCGGCGGCGCGCACCAGGGTTTCGGCGTCCAGGCCTTCGCGCGAATAGGCCGCCACGATCCGCCCTTCGCGCATCACGATCACCCGGTCGGACATGCCGAGAATTTCAGGGATCTCGGAGGAGACCATGATGATGCTGAGGCCCTCTTCGGCCAGTTGGCTCATGAATGCGTGCACGGCGGCCTTGGAACCGATGTCGATACCCTTTGTGGGTTCGTCGAGGATGATGATCTTAGGCGCCGTCGCCAGCCATTTCGCGATCACCACCTTCTGCTGGTTGCCGCCCGACAAAGTGCCGACGTCGCGGTCGAGAGCGGCCGCGCGCAGCTCCAGGCGGGCGGTGTAGTCGCGGGCAAGCTTGAATTCCTCGGCAAGGCGGATGAAACCGTTGCGCGAGGTTTTCGAAAGCGAGGGAAGCGTCACATTCTGGAAGATCGGCAGGCCGACGATGGTGCCCTGCTGTCCCCGCTCTTCGGGCACATAGACGATGCCATGGACGATCGCGTCGGACGGCGTGCGGATGACCGCTTCCGAGCCGTTGATCCCAACCTTGCCCATGGACGGCCTCGTGATGCCGAACAGCGCCTGCATCACTTCGCTGCGCCCGGCGCCGACCAGACCGTAAAAGCCCAGGATTTCGCCCCGCCGCAGCTCGAAGCTGATGTCCTCGAATTCGGTCGGATGGCTGTAGCCGGAAACGGTCAGCACCGTTTCGCCGATCTCCGCCTTCGTCTTGGGGAAGATCTGATCGACCGAGCGGCCGACCATCAGACGCACCAGCGTATTGTGATCCGTCTCGCCTATGTGGCCCGCGCCGACGCCCTCGCCATCGCGGAAGACGCAATAGCGGTCGGCGATGCGGAAGATTTCGTCGAATTTGTGCGAGATGAACAGGATCGCCTTGCCTTCGGCCTTCAGCCGCTCGATCAACTCGTAAAGTTCGCCGATTTCCTTGTGCGAGAGCGAGGCCGTCGGCTCGTCCATGATGACGATGCGCGCGTCGACCGACAGCGCCCTGGCGATCGCGACCAGATGCCGGCTGGCGACCCCAAGATCGCGCAGCCGCGTTTCCGGAGCGATCCGCGCGCCAATGCGTTCAAGCAGCGCGGCCGCCTCGCGGCGCATCGTCTTCCAGTCGATGAGGCCGAAGCGACCGACCGGCGCATGGCCGAGAAAGATGTTTTCGGCGACGGACAGGTCGTCGAAGAGAACCGTTTCCTGGTGGATCGCCGTGATGCCGGCTTTTGCCGCATCATGGGCGGTGGGGAAGGTGACGTCCTGGCCAGACAGCCGGATGGTGCCTTCGTCGGGCTGGTAAATGCCGGTCAGGATTTTGACCAGCGTGGACTTGCCCGCGCCGTTTTCGCCGACGAGCGCCGTCACTTCGCCGGGGTAGACATCGAGAGCGACGGCGGCGAGCGCGCGCACGCCCGGAAAACTTTTCGAGATGCCGGAAAGCGTCAACACTGGCGTCTTCGCCCGCACGGACGCAGGTGGCGCATGAAGCATGGCGCGTGCCGATAAGTCGTCGATCAGGTTCAGGATAGCCGAAGCCGGCCCGGCAACAAAGCGCGGGCCGGCTTGACGAGGCCAGGATCAGAATATCTTGGCGAATTGCTCGACATTGGAGGCGTCATAGACAAAGGGATCGGCCATCGCGCCCTCGTTGTTCGCGTCGAGCTTCACTTTGCCCATGCGGCCCATCGGGATCTCGGCTCCGGCTTTGGCCTCGGCCTTCTTGGTCGCCAGATTATAGGCGATCATGGTGGCGGAATAGCCGAGGTCGATCGGGTTCCAGATCGCAAAACTCTTGGAGGCTCCCGATTTGACATGCGCCGCCATTTCCGACGGCAGACCAAGGCCCGTCACGTTGATCGCGCCCACCTTGCCGGCGTCCTTTACGGCTTGCGCGGCTGCCACGATCCCGACCGATGTCGGCGCGATGATCGCCTTCAGACCAGGCTGCGACTGGATCAGCCCTTGCGTCTCGCGATAGGATTTGTCGGCGAGGTCGTCGCCATAGACGGTCGTGACGATCTTGATCTTCGGATAGTTCGGCAGAACCTTCTTCATCTCCTCGATCCAGGTGTTCTGGTTCGTGGCGGTGGCCGTGGCGGAAAGGATGGCGACGTCGCCGCCCTGGGGCAGATTATCCGCCGCCAGCTTGACGCACATATTGCCGATCAGCGCACTGGATGAGGGGTTGAGGTGCATCTGGCGGCCCCCGGCCGCGACGCCCGAATCCCAGGAGATGACGGTGATGCCGCGGCTCATCGCCTTCTTCAGCGCCGGCACGAGGGCGTCCTTGTCATTAGCGGAAACGGCGATGGCATTGACGTTCTGCGCGATCAGCGCATTGATCACCTCGATCTGCGCTTCGGCGGTCGTGGCGGTCGGGCCGGTGTAGATCACCTCGACATTGCCAAGCTCTTTCGCCGCTTCCTGCGCGCCCTTGTTCGCCGCCTCGAAGAAGCCGATGCCGAGCGCCTTCACGACGAGGGCGATCTTGACCGTTTCGGCGTGGGCGGCATTGACCGATAGGGCAGCGGAAAGCGCCGCCGTGACCATGATTTTCTTGAGTATGCTCATATTATTATCCTCCCTGGTACGTTTCATATTGCGCCGCCACTCGCGGCCCATCCGTCATGCGAATTGCGAGGTCTCCTCCTCATTTGCCGTAGCGGGCGAGCGCGCGACAATCAGGGTGACACCGGCAGTCTCCAGCATCTTGGCCTCACGGTCCTCGACGCCATCGTCGGTAATCACAGTCGAAATCCGCGATAGCGCGCACAGAATGAGGCTCGAACGCTGCCGGAATTTCGACGAGTTCGACCAGCACCACCAGTTCCTCGGCCTGGTCGATCAATTTCTGCTCGGCCTGGATCAGCAGCGGGTCGCTTTCCATGAGGCCAAGCGGCGCCAGGCCTTGCGCGCCCATGAACATGCGCCGCGCATAAAAATTGCGCGTCACGTCATTGTCGAAGGGCGAAAGGATGATGTTCTGCTCACGGTAGATCGTGCCGCCGGGCAGCAGCACGGTGTTCTTGGAGTGACGCAGGAGATGCTCGGCGATCACGAATGAATTGGTGAGAATGGGCATCCTGCGGCTGGCGAGGAAATGCACCATCTGGAAGGTCGTCGTGCCGCCATTGATGATAATCGGCTCGCCGTTGGCGCACAGCTCCACGGCCTCGCGGGCGATGGCGCGCTTCCGGGCGATGTGAAGCGTCTCGTTGACGCTGAAGGGGCGGCCGGCAAGGCCGATGAATTGCGGCGGCGCCAGCGCCTCGGCGCCTCCGCGAACCCGGCGCAGGCGCTGCTGCATATGCAGCGCACCGATGTCGCGGCGGATCGTGGCTTCGGACGCGCCCGTCAGCTCGACAAGCTCCTGCACGGTGGCGACCGGCTTTTCCTGGATTGCCGACAGGATGATTCGATGGCGCTCTTTTTCGTGCATGCAGCTTCTCCGCCTGCATCCATTAATGCACTGGAGACGAAAAGGCGTCAATCATCTTCGATCATAATTTTTCATGTTGCGGCGCAATATGCGCGATTATGATTGCTTCTGATTGACAGCGCCGGGCTGATTTGCGACCTTCATCTGGAAACCTGGGAAGGATCGTCAATGGTCGCGAAGAGCGATGGCATGCGGCTCACCAATCTTTGGGACGAAGCCAAGGCGGCCGCGATGAGCGAGGCGGAACGCCTGCTCTATCGGTCCAATCTTCTGGGTTCCGACAAGCGCATCACGAATTACGGCGGCGGCAACACCTCGGCGAAAGTTGATGGAAACGGACCCGCTGACCGGCGAGGCCGTCGAGGTGCTGTGGGTGAAGGGCTCCGGCGGCGATGTCGGAACGATGAAGCTCGACGGCTTCGCGACCCTCTATATGGACAAGCTGCGAGCCTTGAAGACGCTCTATCGCGGCGTCGAGCACGAAGACGAGATGGTGGCCTATCTGCCCCATTGCACTTTCAATCTCAATCCGCGCGCGGCCTCGATCGACACGCCGCTGCACGCCTTCGTGCCAAAACCGCACGTCGATCACATGCATCCCGACGCAGTGATTGCCATCGCGGCATCGAAGAACAGCCGCGCGCTGACGGAGGAGATATTCGGCGTCGAGATTGGCTGGCTGCCCTGGAAGCGGCCGGGCTTCGAGCTGGGCCTGTGGCTGGAGACCTTCTGCCGAGAGAACCCGGACGCGAACGGCGTTGTGCTGGAGAGCCATGGGCTTTTTACTTGGGGAGAGACGGCCAAGGACTGCTACGACACGACCATCCGCATCATCAACCGCGCCATCGAGTGGTTCGAGGGCCAGAGCGCAGGTAAGGCCGCATTCGGCGGCGAAGCGCGCCGGACGCTGCCGGCCGCGGAGCGGCGCGCCCTCGCCGCGAGGCTGATGCCGGCGATTCGCGGCCTCATCTCGGGCAGTGAGCGCAAGGTCGGCCATTTCGACGACCAGCCCGCGGTGCTCGAATTTGTCGCGTCAAAGGATATGGATCGGCTTGCGGCGCTTGGCACAAGTTGCCCGGATCATTTTCTGCGGACAAAAATCCGGCCGCTGCTCATCGAGTTCAATCCGGACGAGCCGGACATCGACAAGACCATCGCCGGGCTGCCCGCCGCAATCGAGCGATACGGCCAGGACTACGCCGCCTATTACGCGCGCTGCAAACACGCGGATTCGCCCGCCATGCGCGATCCGAATGCGGTGGTCTACCTCGTTCCCGGTGTCGGCATGATCACCTTCGCCAAGGACAAGGCAACGGCGCGCATCTCGGCGGAATTCTACGTCAACGCGATCAATGTCATGCGCGGGGCCTCCGCCGTCTCGACCTATGTCGGCCTCGCCGAGCAGGAAGCCTTCAATATCGAATATTGGCTGCTCGAGGAGGCAAAACTCCAGCGGATGCCGAAGCCCCGGCCGCTCGCCGGCAAGGTGGCGCTGGTAACCGGCGGCGCCGGCGGCATCGGCAAGGCGACGGCCGAGCGGCTATTGAGGGACGGCGCTTGCGTGGTGCTGGCCGATATTGACGAGGGCGCGCTGGCGGAAGCCGACACCGAGCTCGCTCAGCGGCATTCGCCGGATGTGGTACGCAAGATCCGGCTCGACGTGACGCAGGAAGCGCAAGTGGCCGCGGCCTTCGCCTTCGCGGCCGAGCAATTTGGCGGGCTCGATATCCTGATCTCGAATGCGGGCATCTCCTCCTCCGCGCCCATCGACGAGACGGACCTCGCTCTGTGGAATCGCAATGCGGACATCCTCTCCACCGGGTATTTCCTCGTCTCGCGGGAGGCGTTCCGGCTGATGAAGCGGCAGAAGACGGGCGGCGCGATCGTCTTCATCGCCTCCAAGAACGGCCTCGCCGCCTCGCCCAACGCCGCCGCCTATTGCACGGCGAAGGCCGCCGAAATCCACCTTGCGCGCTGCCTCGCCCTGGAAGGCGCCGAGTTCGGCATCCGCGTCAACACGGTGAACCCCGACGCGGTGCTGCGCGGCTCAAAAATATGGACGGGCGAATGGCGCGATCAGCGTGCCGCCGCCTACAATATGAAGCCGGACGAGCTGGAAGAGCACTACCGCAAGCGCTCGCTGCTCAAGCTCAGCGTCTACCCGCAAGATGTCGCCGAAGCCGTGTATTTCTTCGTCTCCGACATGTCCGCGAAATCGACCGGCAATATCATCAATGTCGATGCGGGCAACGCCCAGGCATTTACGCGCTGAGGAGAGCCGCCATGGAAAGCATGATCGATGCCGGGCTGGTGGAAAAAGAGAATGCAGCGCGTGAGGAGGCTCTCAAGCGCGATTACGACCATCTCGGAGAACGCCTCGGCCGGCGCGGCATAGCCATCGACGAGATCCTCGACAAGGTCGCAGCTTTCGGCGTCGCCGCCCCCTCCTGGGGGGTAGGCACCGGCGGCACGCGCTTCGCCCGCTTTCCGGGAGAGGGCGAACCGCGCGACATCTTCGACAAGCTGGAGGATTGCGCCGTCATCCACCAGCTCGCGCGGGCGACGCCGACCGTCTCGCTGCATATTCCGTGGGACAAGGCCGATCCGCAGCGATTGACGCAGACGGCGGAGCGCTTCGGCCTGCGCTTCGACGCGATGAACTCCAACACCTTCCAGGACCATCCGGGCCAGGAGCGCTCATATAAATTCGGCTCGCTGAGCCATACCGACGCTGCGACGCGCCGGCAGGCGATCGAGGACAATCTCGAATGCATCGAGATCGGCCGGGCCATCGGTTCGAAGGCGCTGACGGTATGGATCGGCGACGGCTCGAACTTCCCCGGCCAGTCGCATTTCGCCAAAAGCTTCGAGCGGTATCTCACCTCGATGAAGGAGATTTACGCCGCGCTGCCCGAGGACTGGCGCCTCTTCACCGAGCACAAAATGTACGAGCCGGCCTTCTATTCCACGGTCGTGCAGGATTGGGGCACCAACTACATCATCGCGCGGGAACTCGGACCCAAAGCCTTCTGCCTCGTCGATCTCGGCCATCACGCGGCGGGTGTCAACATCGAGATGATCGTCTCGCGGCTGATCCAGTTCGGCAAGCTGGGCGGCTTCCATTTCAACGATTCCAAATATGGCGACGACGATCTCGATAGCGGCGCGATCGACCCATACCGGCTGTTCCTCGTCTTCAACGAGCTGGTCGATGCCGAGCTGTCCGGCGTGGCAGGCTTTGACCCCGCCCATATGCTCGACCAGAGCCACAACGTCACCGATCCGATCGAGAGCCTGATGATCTCGGCGACCGAAGTGCAGGCGGCCTACGCCAGGGCATTGCTGGTCGACCGCAAGATGCTCGATGCCTGCCAGGAAGCGAACGACGCGCTGATGGCGAGCGAGACGCTCAAGACGGCCTTCCGGACCGATGTCGAGCCGATCCTGGCAACGGCCCGGTTGCGTGCGGGCGGCGCGATCGATCCCGTCGCAACATATCGCGCGAGTGGCTACCGCGCGAAAGTCGCCGCAATACGTCCGCCGGTCAACGCGGCCGGCGGCGGGATCGTGTGAACCGGCCGTCGGGCTTAGCTCGTCGCGGGAAAATCACCGGACGTGGAGAGTCGGCGATCCAGACGTCGTCCCGGACCGCCGCAGGCGGAGCCGGCCCCAATCACATACCCGCGTTTTCCATTGCCAAGTTTCTGAGGTGGCCGGAGACGGGTTGGGCAGACGCGACGCGATCGTCATATGGTAGACGGGGACGATGTGGTCGCGGTAATGAGTACCTCATATGTCCAGCCGGCAATGAACGCGGCGGCGTCGAATTGACCGGCCTTGCCTTTGCGGCGTTCCCTTATCGGATCGTCGTGCCAGCTCGTTTCGGAGCCATCGCCAAATTGCATCAACCTTCGCAGGTCTACTGAATGGCTTCCGCTGAAACGATGACGGCAACCTCACCAGGGGGTGCCGAACAGATTTCGACCCGCATCGCTTTCTTCATCGCAGGTTTCGGGGTTGCGGCCTGGGCGCCGCTGGTGCCGTTTGCCAAAGCGCGCGCCGAGCCTGGACGAGGGCACGCTGGGCGTGCTGCTGCTTTGCCTGGGCGTGGGCTCGATCATCGCCATGCCGGCCTCCGGCCCACTCGTCGCGCGGTATGGTTGCCGGCGCCTCATCGTCGCCTCTTCGATCCTCATGTGCCTCACCCTGCCGCTGCTCGCGGTGATCTCGAACCAGATGCTTCTGGGAGTGGCGCTGCTTCTATTCGGCGCGGGGCTGGGTACGCTCGACTGCGTCGTCAACATCCAGGCCGTGATCGTCGAGCGCGCGAGCGGCCGCCCCATGATGTCGGGTTTCCACGGCCTCTTCAGCGTCGGCGGGATTGCGGGTGCCGGCGGCGTCAGCGCAGTGCTCAGCTTGGGCGCATCACCACTGCTTGCCTCGCTCTGTGTCGTGGCGCTGATCGGTGCGCTGCTGTTTTATGCCGCGCCATCATTCCTGCCCTATGGCGGCCAGGGGGACGGCCCCACCTTCGCGATTCCGCATGGCATCGTCCTGTTCATCGGCATTCTTTGCTTCACCGTCTTTCTGACTGAGGGCGCCATGCTGGACTGGAGCGCCGTGTTCCTTACGTCGGTGCGGGGCGTCGATCCCTCGCATGCGGGGCTCGGCTATACCGCATTTGCCACGACCATGACGGTCGGCCGGCTCATGGGCGACAGGATCGTGCAGCGTTTAGGCTCCACGCGCATCATTCTTTTCGGGGGGCTATTGGCGGGCGGAGGGCTCGCGCTCGCGACGCTTTCTCCATCCTGGATCGCCGGACTCGCCGGTTTTGCCCTGGTCGGCGCGGGCTGCTCGAATATCGTGCCGGTGCTGTTCACGGCGGTCGGACGCCAGAAGACGATGCCGGAGCGCGTGGCGGTGCCGGCGATCTCAACGCTCGGCTATGCGGGCATCCTCGCCGGCCCGGCCGCGATCGGCTTCGTCGCTCATGCAACGAGCCTGACCCTCGCCTTGCTCGGCCTGGCCGGCCTGTTGGTGGCGGTCGCCGCAAGCGGCCGTTTCCTTCGCGTTTAGCACCGCCGGGGATCATGGGACGGCGTGGAGGTATCCCCCGCTGCCGATCTTCGCGTATATTCACCTAATAATGAATACAAATTATCCTAAATACTGACTTACATCACAATAATACGAGTGGCATTGACTCCCGTATTAATACCGATATGGCGTGCGAACTTTTTTCTTATTGTCGCCGCTGAATTTATGTATCGTGCAATGCAGTGCGATGGCGGAAATTAACCAATATCGACAGCCAGCGCATGCCGCACATCATGGTTTTTACTGTGAAAATGCTAAGGAGCAACGGTGAGAGCCGCCGGCCTTAGATGAACCCTTGAAGCGTGATGCATCCGTTGTCCCCATTGTATAAACGACGCGCGCGAAGCTACGTCCTCGTTTCCCTCGTCTGTGTGTCCTCGGCCGGACAGACAGCCTGGGGCGAAGAGAACCCCGACAAGCAGCTCACCTTTCAGGACATATTTCGCGCCACCGAGCTGCGGCTGGTCCAGGGAACCGCGAGCGGATTTTCCGTGGAGGACATTGCCGGGATCTCTGGCACGACGATCGCCCTGAAGATGCGCCTTCCGTCTCAAATCGACGAGGGAGCCGCCAGCAATGCGACCCGCCGTTTTCTGATGTTCAGAGGCCTACCGGATGAGCTCACGCTCACATCCGGGTTTCGGACACGGAATGTATGGATCGTCGCCGTCAGCGATGTGGGCAAGCTGAAGCTGAACATTCCGCCGAACTACCGAGGGAAAATCCCCGTCGAAGTCCTTCTCTATCAGGGAGAGACGAAAACGCCGGAAAGCCGGACGATCTCCGTCGATATTATTCCGCCCGGACAGACTGTCGCCGAAGCTCCAGCCGATGGTGTCCCGAAACAGACAGCGCCCGGCAAGCCCGCCAGAACTCAGTCGCTGGGCGCCCTCGGGGCTCTGCAAGAGGAAACAGAGTTGCTGAGTCAGGGCGAGACCCATCTCCGGAACGGCAACGTCGTGTTTGCGCGCGTGCTTTTTGAGGAGTTGGCAGCCCGCGGAAGTGCGCGCGGCGCGTTCGCAGTGGCGCAGACCTACGATCCCGCCGTTCTGCAGCAGATCGGCGCAGTGGGCATCCAAGGCGATGTCGAAAAAGCCAAGTCCTGGTACCGCAAGGCCGCCGAGCTCGGCAACACTGCGCCGGTCGACATCCTCAGCTCCCTCAAAAAAGCCCGTCAATAAACATCAAGCCGGATTGCAATCCAGATTTCGTCGTTCAGGAGGCTGCATATGCTTATCGTTTCCGAGAAGCCGCTCGTCAAAGCCCTCCTGCTGACCTTATTTTTGTCGGCCTGGCCGACCGTGAGCATTGCTCAACCTATCGAGCAGCCGCGCGGGACGCTGGACCGGGTCAACGCACCAGACCGCGGCGGCCAATCCGGTGCGCGATCGCATGAATGCCTGGACCGTTGGCCTCGCCGCCGGGCTGCCCGAAGGAGCGCCGCTTCGTTTCGCGACGGAGCTGGCGCGTGTTCTCGATGACGCGGATGAAATGCGGGTCGTGCCCCTCATCACGCGCGGCATCTCCGATAATCTGAAAGACCTGCTTTACTTGCGCGGGGTCGATGGGGCGATCATCTACGGGGACTCGCTCCAGGAACTGAACGGCCAGCCTGCGGTGCAGCGAAAAGTGAACTATATCGCCAGCCTGTTTCTCGCGGAGCTGCATGTCTTCGTCAGGCCCGAAATCAAATCTTTGGAGGATCTCAACGGCAAGGTGGTGAACTTCAATACCAAAGGCACCGCTGCCGCTTACACCGGCCCGATCATCTTCGACAGGCTGCAGATCAAGAGTGTCAATAAGTTCGTCCCCCACCCCGTCGCCATCGCGCAAATGACGAAAGGCGAGGAGATCTCCGCCGTCGTCTTTGTGTCGTCCAAGCCGCTCGACGCCTTTGGCGACAAGAAATGGCCCGAAGGTTTTCATTTCCTGCCAGTGCCTTACAGCAGCAAGCTGGGCCAGTATTACCTTCCAAGTTTTCTCAATAATAGCGACTATCCGGATCTCATCGAAACCGGCCAGCAGGTTTCCACGATAGCAGTGCCCGTCGTTCTCGCGGCTTTCGACTGGCAAAAAGGTAGCGACCGCTATCGACGCATGGAACGCTTCGTGAAATACTTCTTCGCGCGGCTGCCGCAGCTTCAGAACCAGGCCGGCTACCATCCGAAATGGAAGGATGTCAATCTCGCCGGTACAGTTCCGGGTTGGCATAGGTTTCCGCCCGTTCGGGCCGAACTCGAACGGGTTACCTCGCCCGAGAGCCTGAAACGCGTGCGCGCAGACGCTGCCAAGGCGATTCCCAATAATCCTGCCGAACAGGAGCGGCTGGTTCAGGAGTTCTTGAAATGGTCGAATAACCCCGCGATGCGCGAGCAGAAGCCGAAATAGATCACGCCCCGACCGCTTGTGCCGACCGCCTATGTCAATGGCGCGCAAACCGGCACGTATCACTCAACCAGATGGATCAAGACATGACGCAATTTTCCAGGCTGTTCGTGTGCCTCCTATTGTTCGTCGGGATGCCTGCCGCGGTCGTGTTCGCGCAAGACACAGGCGCTGTCGACCAGAAGGCCGGGCTTGACAGGATTGTGGTTCAAGTCAACCAGGATGACCCCAAGAGCCTGAAATCTTACCCTGAATAATGTTCAGAATCTCTTGTCCTACTACAAGGATAAGGGCGAGAAGGTGCAAATCGAAGTCGTCGCGTTCGGGCCGGGTCTGCATATGCTGCGCCAGGACACCAGCCCTGTCAAAGACCGGGTCGCCGCCATCGCCGCCGCCAACCCGGAAGTACAGTTCAGCGCTTGCAGCAATACGCTCGCGAATATGACGAAGCAGGAGGGCACCAAGCCGCCGCTCGTGAGCGAGGCCAAACCCGTCGTCGCCGGCGTGGCGCGGATCGTCGAACTGCAAAAGCAGGGATATCTTTATCTGAGGCCGTAGGGCTCAGGGCAGGTCGGAGCCGCATCGCAACCGTTTGCGGCGGGAATCCTGCCCAGCCTGAGCGATGGGCAACTGCCTCCCGCACAGTCCGGCGCGACAAGATCGCCGGCACGGACGCTCTTGTGGCTAAACTGGGTTGGTTAGCCCTAGATTCCATCGCCAGAACGTGCGGCTGCGTCCCCTCATGGACAATCGGCCGCGCTACTGAGCGGATTTCGTAAAACATTTCATCGGCCCGACGCCCGCGCGCGAAGAATCATCCCTCACGCGATCATCGAGCCTTTGCTGCCAGGCCGCTCGGTAGCCGACTTGGCCGGTCGGGACGATTTCGAAGGCTCCAGCCAACGGCGCAAACGGGCATTACCGACGTCAGTTGCCCATGCGTCATCCGTCGCGCGGATCCGACGCGGCACGGCGGCTGTGAACCTTGCATCGCTTTGGCTTGTTGCTGTGAGCGGAGAACCGCCGCCCCCTGCCCTTGCGTATGGCGGACGCGACCTTTCGACAGCAATGGGAGCATCGGTGTCAGGCATTCACTCCAGACTGGACGCCTTGAATTTCTTCCTCGCCGACGTGCGCGGCGGTCTTGGCGCTTTTGTCAGCGTGTTCCTGGTGACGGCAGCGGGCTGGACACCAGCGGAGGTCGGCGCGGTTCTCACGGTGAGCGGCCTTCTGGGTATTGCGCTGCATACTCCCGTTGGTGCGATGATCGACGCAGTGCGCGGCAAGCGCGCTCTGCTGGTCGGCGCTGTCGCGCTGCTGGCCGCATGTGCCATCGCCATCGAACGGCACCCGACCGGCCCCGTCGTCTTCACTGCGGATGTCATCATGGCTGTGCTCGGCGGGGTCTTTGCGCCGACGGTCGCGGCGTTGACCCTGGGGCTCGTGCCCGAGCGCGCCTTCCCGTCGCGGCTGGCCCGCAACGCCGTCTGGGATCGGATAGGCAATTTGACCATTGCGGCCATGGTGGGAGCCATCGGCTGGTGGTGGTCGCAGCGGACGACCTTTTACCTGATCCCATTTTTCGCGGTCCTCTCCGCTGCGATCATTCTCACCATACCAGCGCGGGCGATCGATCATGAGCGCGCCCGGGGCTTTGCGCGTGGCCAGGCCCTGGAAGCACCGCAGGGATTCTGGGCTCTGCTGACGGGGAACAGGCCCCTGCTCATTCTGGCCTTGATCGCGGCGACCTTCCACTTCGCCAATGCCTCCATGCTGCCGCTGGTCGGTCAGAAGCTCGCGCTCGCCCATCCGGGTTTCGAGACCGCGCTCATGTCCGCCTGCATCCTCGTCGCTCAACTCGTGACGATTCCCGTTGCGATCATGGTCGGGAGAAAGGCTGAAGCCTGGGGGCTGAGATCGCTGCTGGCCGCGTCATGCATCGCGCTCGCCCTGCGGGGCGCCGCTTTCGCATGGTTCGACAACGCCCCGTTGCTGGTTGCGGCCCAGGTTCTCGACGGCATTGCTACGGGCATCTGGGACGTTCTCATTCCGCTGATGCTGGCTGACCTTGTGGTCGGCTCGGGCCGCTACAGCATGAGCCGCGGGGTGGTCGGCACGGTGCAGGGCGTCGGCGGCTCGCTCAGCAACGTCGCGGCGGGCACCATGGTGATGCTGGGCGGCTATCCTGCCGCATTCGTGATGCTCTCCGTGTTCGCAGTGCTCGCCTGCGGCCTCGCGGCGATGCTTCCGGAGCCCGAAGACGTGAAGGCGGAGCGCATGAAGCGGCTGCGGCAAGGCGCCGAACTTGACGACCCGGATTGAATATCGAGGAATGAGGCGGAATGGCTGCGGCGCAGCGGCGTCGCCGAAAAGGTCGGGCTGCGCAGCGCGGTCAATCCATCCCGATGCGCTTCGCGCCTTCCCGGAACAGTGCGGCTCCCTCGGGCGCAAACTGCATCGCGGCCAGGAAGTCACTGACGCGATAGCCTGGAAGGTTCTTGTGGATCGCCGCCATATGGGTGCGCGCCTCGTCGAGCCGCCCCGCCAGCGCCAGACACAAAGCGGCAATCGCCAGTATATGCGCATGCGCGTTGGGGCGGGCGGCGGCCTTGACTGCCCATTCTGCTGCTTCCTCGAATTGCTCGAGACGGACCAATGCCATCGCGCGGGAGCCGAGCATGCCGAAGAGCAACGGGTCGAATGGACTTAAATGACGAGAGTAGTCGGAAGACCTGACGGCGGCCCGCGGATCGCCGCTTTGCGAGTGGACGAAAGCGAGCGTGTAGTGGCCCAGCGCGAAATTCGGGCTCAAATCCACCGCATGCTCCAGCTCGATGATCGACTGCTCCTGGCGGCCGTGCAGCCAGAGCGCGCGGCCCATCGCCCAATGCGCCGCCGGGTCGCGATCGTCGGCCATGAGGCTTTGCCCGGCCGTGTCGAAGGCCTTGTCGATTTCCAGCTCTCGCGTCCCCCAACCCTGGAATGCGTTCTGGAAGTGGGTGAAGGACAACCCGCCATACGCCCGCGCGAAAGTGGGATCGAGGCGCACCGCGGTCTCGAAAAACTGCTGCGCCCGCTCATTGTCGGCCTTATTGAAGCGATACATGTGCCACAGGCCGCGGTGATGCGCCTCCCACGCATCCAGTGAACTCGGCGGCTTCAGGATCGCGCGGTTGCGCTCATTCGTCTCGATTTCGTTCGCGATGGACGCGACGATCCGGTCGCCGATTTCGTCGAGCACCAGGAAGGCGTCATCCACAGTCTGATCGAAGACCTCCGCCCAGACGACACGGGCGGTGCGCGTCTCGGCAAGTTCGACCGTGACGGTGAGGCGATTGCGTCGGCGTTGTAACGATCCGCTGACGACATAGTCCACATTCAGCATCCGGCCGGCCTCCTCCGGACCGACGCGCCGCTCGCTGAGCGCGAAGACCGTGCCTTGCGCAATGACAAAAAGACTTCGCAGTTTGGCAAGCCTGGTGATCACGTCGTGAGCGAAACCGCCGGCGGGACCGCCATGCGCCGTTTTTGCGGCTGCCCGTTCGACAAACGGCATCACCGCAATGGATGCGCGGCGAGGCGTAAGGTTGACGCCCTCCGTACTAACGCAAGTCGGAGCGCATATGGGTGAGGCAATGTCTGCCTGGACCTTCGGCGCCTCCTTCCCTTGTCCCCTGGCTGCCCGCCAATTGTCCCGGAGAAGCGTGTAATCGAGACCCTCGGCCTCGAACAGCCGGGCCGTCGCCGCCAGATGCTCCTCTCCCTCCCTGATCCGGCCGCGCCGCGCGAATGCGTGCAGAAGACTTTCGTGAACACGCTGATCATATGGAGCGAGTTCGAGCCATTTCTCCAAATATCCGAACAACTCGTCCCCGGTGACGCTTCCGGCAAGGCGCTCCAGCAGGGCAGTGTGGCGGCTGCGAAATCGGCGCCGCTGAGCGGTGAGCCAGGTGTTGAAAGCCGGGTTGCGGTCGATCTCCAAGCCTTCGAGAAATTCACCGCCGAACAGCGCGACCAATGTCTGCAGCCGCTCGGGCGGAAGCGCATCCAGGCCCTTCTGGGTTGCGCTGCTGATCTCGATCGCATCGACGAAGCAATCCGTCAGGTCAAGCTGGACGGCGTCCCCTTGCGTATGAATCCTTTGCCGCCCGGCGTCGTCAATGATGCCCCTGAGCTTGCTGAGGCTCCATCGGAGCTCTCCGCGCGGATCGTTAGGAACGTCCCACAAGAGCTCGCAAAGCTGGCTTCGCGAAACCGCATGCGGTGCAAGCGACAGATAGGCAAGGAGGGCTCGCGCCTTGCGTGACGCAGGGAGAGCCACCGCAACGCCGTCCCGGCGGATCGTTATCGGCCCGAGGAATTGAATATGCAGCGAGGCTCCAGTACCCATCCGGCCGGACCGATCGGTTTCCACGGGCATTTCCATGCCTGTTACCACGCTCGCCTCCACGTGTGGCCGCTACGGTTGGATGAGACGGCAACGGCGTGCGGATAACGCCTGACCCGAATTCGCCACGCAGATCTGCGGCGAAATCTTTGCGCTGTCATCATCCCCTCGGGTGACGAAAGCCGCAAATTCTATTTCCAAATGTGCCCGCAAGCACCAAACGCCCCAACGGAGAAAATCATGCTCACTTCCGCAGACGCGATCAGCCAGATCCCGCAACCCAGCCAGGTCGTCGACCTTAACGCGGTCAAGACCCGCCAGCAAGGCGCCTGGTCATCGGGCGATTACGCCATCGTCGGTACCACACTCCAGATCGTCGGTGAGGAGCTGTGCGAGGCCCTCGATATCCGCTCCGGCCAAAAGGTGCTCGACGTGGCCGCCGGCAACGGCAATGTCTCGCTTGCCGCCGCGCGCCGCTGGTGCGACGTGACCGCAACCGATTACGTGCCCGCGCTATTGGAGCGCGCCCGCGAGCGCGCTGCCGGCGAACGGCTCAATATCGCCTTCCGTGAGGCCGACGCGGAAGCCTTGCCGTTTCAGGATGGCAGCTTCGACGTGGTCGTATCGACCTTCGGCGTGATGTTCACGCCCGACCAGGACCGCGCCGCAAGCGAACTGGTCCGCGTCTGCAAGCGCGGTGGCAAGATCGGCCTTGCCAATTGGACGCCGCAGGGCTTCATCGGCCAGCTCTTCAAGACCATCGGCAAGCATCTGCCGCCGCCCGCGGGCACGAAGTCGCCGGCGCTGTGGGGCACGCGGGAGCGGATCGGCGAACTTTTCGAGCCGCACGCGGCATCCATCAGGGCGGAGCAACGGAATTTCGTGTTCCGGTATCGCTCGCCGGATCATTGGCTGGAGGTCTTCAAGACCTATTACGGTCCGGTGCTCAAGGCGTTTGCGGCTCTCGCCCCGCGGCCCAATCGGCGCTGGAGAGCGACATCAGAGCTCTTATCGGCCAGTTCAACCGTTCGGGTGACGACTCCATGGTCGTGCCGAGCGAATATCTCGAAATCGTCGTCACCCGGCGTTGAAGCGAGCCGCGTCCGCTTTCCGACAATAAATGCAACCGAAAGGACAATGCTGTGAAATTCACTTCGCGCTCAATTGCCATGGTGCCTGCGATAGGCTTGCTGCTGAGCTCCGCCGCGATCGTCGGCGGGGTCACGCAGCCGCAAGCCGCTGAGCAGCATCACACCGTCGTGCCCGGCGACGCCATCCAATGGGGCCCGGCTCCGCCGTCCCTGCCGACAGGCGCGCAGGCCGCCGTCCTGTTGGGCAGCCCGGCAAAGGAGGGGCCATTCGTCCTCCGCCTCAAATTTCCTGCCGGCTTCATCGTTCCGCCGCATCGTCATTCGAAGGACGAACTCGTCACCGTCATCTCGGGAAAGTTCGGGATCGGGTCCGGCGAGAAGTTGGATCGCGCATCGGCCAAGCCGCTGCCGCCGGCAAGCTTCGTTCACCTGCCGGCCGGAATGCCGCACTACGCCTTGGCCGAAGCGAGAATCCGTCGTGCAGATCAACGGCACAGGCCCCTTCGACGTGATTTACGTCGATCCCAAGGACGATCCGCGCAAAAAATAGCAAGCTGACTCGGCCAAAGATGATACTGCGATTACAGCTTACGTGACTGGCCCCCTTCCGCGTCGCACAAACGGCGCCGCGGGAAAGGCGCGCCAGGTCTCGTCGGCAATTTCTCAACGAGCGCCACGGCTTGTTCCAAGGCGTCTCTTCAGGCAACACTGGCGCGGTCACATCAGGAGGCGCAGATGAGCAGATACGAAAACATCCTGGAAACGATCGGCAACACGCCCGTCGTCAGAATCAACAGGCTGGCGCCCCCGGGCGTGAATTTCTTCGTCAAGATCGAGGCCTTCAATCCCCTGGGCTCGGTCAAGGATCGCCTGGCGCTGGGCGTCATCGAGGCCGCCGAGCAGTCCGGGGAACTCAAGCCTGGGCAAACCGTCATCGAGGCGACGAGCGGCAACACCGGCATCGGGCTCGCCATGGTGTGCGCCCAGAAGGGCTACCCGCTGGTGGTGACCATGGCGGAGCAGTTCAGCGTCGAGCGGCGCAAGCTCATGCGCTTTCTCGGAGCCAAGGTGGTGCTGACCCCGGCGGCGGGGCGCGCGGTCGCCATGGTGACCAAGGCCGTCGAGCTTGCCGAAACCCATGGCTGGTTCCTCACCCGCCAATTCGAGAACGAGGCCAATCCGGACATCCACTCGCGCACGACCGCGCGGGAGATCATCGAGGATTTCAAGGGCGAGAAGCTCGACTATTGGGTGACGGGATACGGCACCGGCGGAACGCTGAAAGGCGTGGCGCGCGTGTTCGAGAAGGAAATGCCGGACACCAAGATCATCGTTTGCGAGCCGGAGGACGCGCCGCTTCTGGGCAGCGGCATCGAGCAGGCACGCAATCGCGGACGGGTCTGCCTCCGCGGCCCATCCGGCTTTCAAGCCGCATCCGATGCAGGGCTGGACGCCGGATTTCATCCCGAAGCTGACCGGTGATGCCGTTGAGATGAAGGTCATCGACCGCCTCATCACGATCCCGGGCGCCGAAGCGATCCGCCTTAGCCAGGAATTGGCCCTGAAGGAAGGCATTTTCGTGGGGATCACCTCGGGCGCGACATTTGCCGGCGCTCTGCGCATATGCGCCGAGGCGCCGCAGGGTGCGAACATCCTTTGCATGCTCCCCGACACCGGCGAACGCTATCTGAGCACGCCGTTATTCGCCAACGTGCCGGCGGACATGACGGAAGAGGAACTGAGCATTTCCCGCTCGACGCCGGCCGCACAATTTGGGGCGTGAGCGAGGGCCGTTCCGGTTCGTTTTCCGGCGGCGTCGGAGCGTACAAGCTGGGGACTGAATCGATGATCCGAAGAGCCTGCCGGTCGCATTGACTATGAGGAAACCGGCGATGGCCCGACGATCGTATTCGTTCCCGGCTCGTGCAGCACCGGCGCGGCCTGGCGACCGGTCATAGCCGCATTGCCTGGCCGCTTCCGCTGCGTGACCACCAGCCTGCTCGGATATGGCGGAACCGCCGAACGCCGCACCTCGCGCGATCCGTCCATCTCCCACGAGGCCGACGCGGTCGAAGCGGTCATTCGACGAGCGGGCGGCCGGGTCCACCTGGTGGGTCATTCTTTTGGCGGTCTGGTCGCTCTTGCCGTCGCGCTTCGCGCCAAAGTGCCGCTCGAAAGCCTGACGATAGCGGAAGCTCCTGCGGTGGAATTGCTTCGCGAAGTTGGCGAAGCATCAGCATTACGCGCCTTCCAGGACATGTCCCGATGCCTATTTCGACGCCTTTCACGGCGGGAACGAGGAGGCGATCTCAATGATGATCGACTTCTATGGCGGCCCCGGCACCTTCGCTTCCTGGCCGCCCCGGGTGCGGGCCTATGCGGCCCAGACGACGCCGGTCAACATTCTCGATTGGGCCAGCGCATATGGCTTTCCCTTGTCGCCTACGGCGCTTGCTCACGGTCAAAGTGCCCGTTCTGGTCGTGCGGGGCGGGGCAAGCCATCCCGCAATGCAGCGCCTGAACGAGCTGCTGAGCACCCACATAAACGGCGCTTCGCTCCTGACGGCTCCCGGGGCCGCGCATTTCATGATCTCGACTCACCCCGAATATATCGCCCGTGCGGTCGCCGACCACGTGGCCCACGCCGGGCAACAGTAAACCGCAAGGCAGCGTGGGCGCTGCCCTGCCCTCGCCCTTGCGGTCGGCATTCCTCTTGGCCTACGCTGTGTTCCCGCCGGCCAGAATTCTCGTTTGCGAACAGGTGCTCGGCGCGAGGGCGGATAAGCTTCGCCTGAAGCAAACGATCGCTTCAGGCTGGCCTGCAGCCGCCGGCCCACCCATGTATCAATGAAAGAAAGGAGACTCGATTGTCCGGCACTCTGACTCTTCTCAACCTCGCCGGTTATGTCGCACTGCTGCTTTGGGGCATTCACATGGTGCAGACCGGCATCATGCGCGCCTTCGGCGGCAGTCTGCGTCACTTCATAACCTTGCGGCTGGGGAGCCGGATCAGCGCCTTCGCCGCCGGCCTCGGCGTCACCGCGCTGACGCAAAGCAGCACCGCCACCGGCTTGCTGACGTCAGGCTTCGTCTCCGGCGGGCTGATCGGCCTCGTCCCGGCGATCGCGGTGATGCTCGGCGCGAATGTCGGCACCACGCTAATCGTGCAGGTGATGACCTTTCCCGTTGCGGCGGTGGCTCCGTGCTTCATCCTTGCTGGCGTCATCGCATTCAAGCGCGGCGGGCGCACCCGCAGCCGCGATCTCGGTCGCGCGGCGATCGGATTGGGCCTGCTCATGCTGGGGCTGCATCTGATCCTCGAAACCATGAAGCCGGTGGAGCATGCGGCCGCCTTGCGCGAGATCTTCGCCGTGCTGACCAGCGAGCCGCTGCTCAATATCGTGCTCGCGGCGCTGCTCACCTGGGCGATGTATTCCAGCGTCGCGGTGCTGCTGCTGATCATGTCCCTGACGGCCGCGCACATCGTCACGCCCGAGGCGGCGCTCGCGCTGGTGCTCGGAGCCAATCTCGGCAGCATCATTCCGCAATTCGTCGGTGCGGCTCATGACGTCGCGGCGCGGCGGCTCGCGCTCGCCAATCTGATCGTGCGCGCCACCGGCTGCGCGCTTGCGCTGCCTCTCCTGTCCATCATCAGCCATTTCCTCGCATGGACCGGAGAGGCGCCGGGACGGCAGGTCGCCGATTTCCACACGCTCTACAATCTCGCCTGCGCCGCGCTGTTCATCGGGCTGCTCGATCCGCTGGCGCGGCTTTGCACCAGGATAATCCGCCAGCCGAAGGGCGCGAGCGACCCCGCAATGCCGAAATATCTCGGCGGCGAGACGCTGCCCATGCCGAGCATCCGCCTCGCCAATGCCGAGCGCGAAGTGCTGCGCCTCGTCGACATGGTCGAAACGATGCTGCGCATCTTCATCGACGCGTTGCGCAATGACGACCGCAAGCTGCTCGCCGAAATCGAGCGGATGGACGATACGGTCGACAGCCTGCACCGGGCGATCAAGCTGTTCCTCACCGATATCAGCCGCCAGGACCATCTCGACGAGATCGATGCGCGGCGCTGCGCCGGACATCCTGGCCTTCACCATCAATCTCGAACATGCGGGCGACATTCTGGACAAGAGTCTGCGCGAAATCGCCGCGAAGAAGATCAAGCATAAGCTGAATTTTTCCGCCGAAGGTTTTGCGGAAATCCTGGAAATGCACGAGCGGTTGCTGGAGGACCTGCGTCTGGCGATGAGCGTGTTCATGACCGGGGACGAACGCGCCGCGCGCACGCTTCTGGAGCAAAAGGCATGCATCCGCGATCTGGAGCAGGCCGCGACGGAAAATCATTTGCGGCGGCTGCGCGAGGGCCGCGTGGAAAGCATGGAGACGAGCGCGCTGCATCTCGACATCATCCGCGATCTGAAGCGCATCGCGGCGCATCTTGCGTCGGTAGCCTATCCGGTGCTGGACAAGAACGGCATGCTGCTGCGCAGCCGCGTCGCGGATGCCGGGGATGAGCGGGCGAGATCTGGCGATCGAGAAGGCGGTTTGAGCCTCAGGAACGGTCAGGCGGCGTCGCCCTGCCGCTCCAGCCAATCGCAAAAGGCGATGATGCGTGCGTCGCCGCGCGCCTTTGCGGCCACATAGGCGCAATAGCTCCGCGCGGGCAGTGCGATATGCGGGAACGGCGCGACCAGCCGACCGGCCGCCAGATCCGCGCCGATCAGGGCGCTCGGCCCCATCGCGACACCAAGCCCTCCCGCCGCCGCCTCCACGGCCAGATAGAAATGGTCGAGCACGAGATTGCCCGCCGCTTCGAGGCCGGGCACGCCCGCGGCGGTCAGCCATTCCTCCCAGAGCCGCGCCATATTCGAGCTATGCAGCAGCGTATGCGCCCGCAGATCGTCCGGCGTTCCGAGCGGCAACTTGCCGAGCAGCGCAGGATTGCAGACCGGCTGGCGCGTTTCCGCCAGGAAAACGCGCGTCGCATAGCCATGGATCGTATCCGGGCCGCCGCGAATGATGATGTCCGCGGCTTCACCGGCCCTGTCCACTGCATCGTTTGAGGTGGTCAGGTCGACATCGATCTCCGGATGACGCTCCGCGGAAATCGGCGAGGCGCGGCAGGAGCCAGCGTACCGTAAAGGTCGACAGCGCGTTGACCCGCAGCAATTTGCGGCGGCGGCGATTGCGCGCATCATCCGTCGCGCGCGCGATCCGCTGAAAGGCCGGCGCAATCTCCGCCAGATAGACTTGCCCGAGTTCGGTGAGCACGACGCGCCGGTTGTGCCGCAGGAACAGCGGCGCACCCAGCCAATCCTCCAGCAGGCGGATGTGGCGGCTGATAGCGCCATGGGTGACGCTCGCCTCCATGGCCGCCGCCTTAAGGCTGCCCAGCCGCGCAGCCGCCTCGAAGGCGCGCAGTGCATTGAGCGGGGGCATGGCTCGCTGCATTTGTCAGTTTTCCTCACAAATTGCGCGCGAATTATAGCCTTGAATCGTCGGATTTTATGCAGAGAAACTGACGAGATGGCGAATGGAGGGCAGAGATGGCGGATAGAGCAGCAGGTTGGATTGGACGCGGCCTCCGGCAGGCGTCGCCCAGAAGGGTGCTCGCCGTAACCTGCGGCAATCACGCCGTTCATGACGGCTACACCGACACGCTGTATCTGCTCCTGCCGCTCTGGCAGGCGGAATTTCAGCTCTCCTATGCTGCGGTCGGTATCATGCGGGCGCTGTATTCGGCGGTGTTGGCGGCGTTCCAAGTGCCGGCGGCGAGCCTTGCCGTGCGCGTCAGTCCGGTGTTGCTGCTCGCGGCCGGGACAGCGCTTTCGGGGCTCGCCTACATGCTGGCAGGCGCGAGTGCCGGCCTGCCGCTGCTCGTCGTCAGCCTGATGCTGGGCGGATTGGGCTCCAGCACCCTGCACCCTATCGGCTCCGATCTGGTCGCCTCCGCTTTCCACGGAAACTCGGTGCGGCCGGCGCTCGGCACTTTCAACTTTGCCGGCGACGTCGGCAAGATGGCCTTCCCCACCGGTGCCTCGCTGCTCCTTGCCTTCATGTCCTGGCGCGAAACGGCCTTCGTCATCGGCGGGATCGGCGTTGCATCCGCCCTCGCCGTTCTCCTGCTTCTCCCCTATGCGCAGCCACGCGCGGAAAGCCGAGCGCGAAAGCGGTCAGCCAAAACCGACCCCTTCGCGATTGAGCACGCTCAAAGGATTTCGCACGCTGCTCGCGATCGGCATCGCGGACAGCGCGACCCGCATGGGCTTCATGACGTTCCTGCCCTTCGTGCTCGCCGCCAAGGGCGCGTCGCTGACGACGATGGGCCTGGCGTTGACCCTGACCTTTGCCGGCGGCGCGTTCGGCAAGCTCGCCTGCGGCCTGCATCGGCGCGCGTCTCGGCGTGACGCGGACGATCATCGTGACCAAAGCGGCGACGGCGGCGCTCATCGCCACGGTGCTGGTGCTGCCTGTGACCGGCATTCTCGCAATATTGCCGCTGCTTGGAACGATGCTGAACGGCACGTCGTCGGTCGTCTATGGCAGCGTGCCCGATTTCTGCGCACCGGAAGCCAGGGCAAAAGCATTCGGCGTATTCTATACGGCGACGATCGGCGCGGGTGCGCTCTCACCGATCTTCTTCGGATCGCTGACGGACCGCATCGGCCTTTGGCCGATGACGGCATGCATCGCCTGCACGGCGCTCATAACGCTGCCGCTCGCCCTGTCGCTGCCGGGAACGCCTGCGGCGGACGCGCTAATCCAGCCCCATGCAATTGGCGTAATAGGTGACGGTCGCCGGCCAGTCGGAGAAGATGCCGCGGATCTTCACGTCCTTGGCGAGCACGTCGAGCAGCTTCAGCATGTCGTCGTCGCTGTCGATGGCGTCCTTGACCGACTGGTAGTACCAGCCGCCGCCGCCTTTCAGCGGGCCGGAGCGCTCCAGCGTCCAGGTGATGATGTCGAGCCCGGCTTCCTTCGCCGCCTTGGCATAGGCGGAGGGGACGATCTCCTTCTTCTCGTTCAGCGTCACCAGCATCCACATGGGCGGCGCGATGATCTTCACGCCCTCGCCCGCCAGCGCCTTCATGTCGGGTTTCCAGGTTTCCGGCTTGTTCGGATCGAAGCCGGGGAGCTTTTCGTCGCGCTCGTCGAGATAGACCGCCTGCTTGCCGAATTCCGGCGCGTTCTTGATCCAGTACCGCACGGCGTCCAGGCGGAAGGATTGCGGGAACACGTCCTTCGCGTCGATCC
This sequence comes from uncultured Alphaproteobacteria bacterium, assembly GCA_963842775.1. Lineage (GTDB taxonomy): Bacteria > Pseudomonadota > Alphaproteobacteria > Rhizobiales > Rhodomicrobiaceae > R-RK-3. The sequence goes on from CAWJHQ010000011.1 coordinate 1,072,644, forward strand.
CGGCCGCCTTATATTCGTCGATCAGCTTTTGCGCATAGGCGTCGTCGGTGAAGCCGTCGAACGGCATCGGCACGCCCGGCTCCTTCAGCTCGGGCGTGAATTTCGCGCCGAGCTCCTTGAACAGCTTGATGCTCTCGGCATGGGTCATCAGCGTGCCGCCCGCGCCGACATAGAGATCGGTGCGCCAGCTTGCCGTGCCGCCCATATAGGCTTCGGGCGTTGTCGGCGTTCTTGTCGAAGGCGTCCATCTTGCCTTTCAGCCGCTTGAACTCGGCGAGCGTCAGGTCGCTGGTGCAGCATTTGGCGCTTGCCTCCTTCTTCGCCGCCGGATCGGCCGGCGTGAAGGGTTGCGTGCATTTCGCGGCGAGATCGGGGATGGCGAGGATGTTCGTCGTCGTGTGCAGGTCGCATTGCGAATGCCGGCAGACGAGTTCCTTGTCCTTGGTGAAGGTCACGTCGCATTCGAGGATGCCCGCGCCCATGCGCGCGCCTGCGCGATAGGATTCCTCGGTGTGCTCGGGGAATTGCATGGCCGCGCCGCGATGGCCGATGGAAAAGCTGGTGCGCTTGAACGGCCCGCTGGCGCAGGATTTCAGCTTGTCCTTCAGCGGCCCCGCATCGAGCTTGTCGACCAGATAGAACGGGCGCGGCCCCAAGCTGCACGGCTTCATCGGCGCGCGCCAGCGGCGCCACGATCTGAAGGGCGGCAAGAACCGCGCTCGCCGCTAAAATTCGTCCAGGCCCATGCATGCGAAACCTCCCTCGGATCTTATGCATTCAACAGGATGCAGTTTACGAATTTCCAGATGACGAAATGACGACGCGCGGCAGCTCTTGGCAAACAGCTTCGCTTCAGCTCAGATGATCTGCTTGCGCAGCCAGGCGGCGAGCGAACTCACCGATGATGACGAGCACCAGGATCGCCAGCAGAACCGTCGCCGCTTCCTGCCAGTTGAATGTGTCGATGGCGCCCTGCAGCACCAGCCCGATGCCGCCCGCGCCGACGAGGCCGAGCACGGTCGAACTCGCGGATGTTGATGTCCCAGCGCAGAATGCTCACCGCCCAGAAGGCCGGCATCACCTGCGGCACGATCGCGTAGAGCACCACCTTCGCCCGCGACGCGCCCGTCGCTTCGAGCGCCTCGACGGGCCGCCGGTCGATCTCCTCGATCGCCTCGCCCATCAGCTTGCCGAGAAAGCCGAGCGAGCGGAAGGTGATGGCGAGGATGCCCGCCAGCGCGCCCGGGCCGAAGATCGCGACGAACAGCAGCGCCCAGATGATGGTGTTGACCGAGCGGCTGGTCACCAGGATGACGCGGCCCAGCCAGAGCGTCGCGCTGGTTCGGCGTGGTGTTCTGCGCCGCGATATAGGCGACCGGCAGCGACAGGATCACGCCCGCGCCCGTGGCGATGGTGGCGATGTTCACCGTCTCGACGAGGACGCGCAGAATGGTGCCGATATTGGTGAAATCGGGCGGGACCATGCGGCCGAGCAGGTCGCCCATCTGCTGCGGCGCGTCGAAAAGCCAGGGCCAGTTGATCTCGACGCCTTTCATCGCCCAGGCGATGGCGGCGACAATGCCGGCAAAGATCAGGAACCGCGTGAAGCGCTGGCGCGGCGTGAAGCGGACCCACTCTTCGGGCGTGGCGTCGAGGCTCACCATATGCGCTTCCTGACCTGGCCGCTGACCGCTTCGCTGATGAGGATGGCGCCGACGATGACCATGGTGATCGCCAGTGCGAAATCATAATCATAGCGCTTGAAGGCGTTGGCGAGCGTCGCCCCGATGCCTCCCGCCCCGACGATGCCGACGACGGCCGAGGCGCGCAGATTGCTGTCGAGCTGATAGATGCTGAGGCCGATCTGGCGCGGCATGATCTGCGGAAAGACCGCGTAGATCAGCGTGCTGAGGTAGTTCGCGCCCGCCGACCGCACGGCTTCGACCTGTCCCCAGTCGATCTCCTCGATGCGCTCGGCCAGCATCTTGGCGACGAAGCCGATGGAATAGACGGTGAGGGTGAGGACGCCGGCCAGCGGTCCGAAGCCGACCGCCTTCACGAAGATGATCGCGACGATGACGGGGTGAAAGCTGCGCGCGCCGATGATGATGCCGCGCCCGAGGAGGTAAATCGGCAGCGGCGACAGATTGCGCGCCGCCATCAGCGCGATGGGCACGGAGAGGAGCACGCCCGCCGCCGTCGCGACGATGGCGATCTGAAGACTTTCCAGGAACCCCTCGATCAGCAGCCCGGAGCGCTCGAAATTCGGCGGGAATGCGCCCGAGAAGATGCGCCCGGCGCGGACCAGCCCTTCGCTGACGCGGTTCCAGTCGAAGGGCAGCGTGCCGAGCGCCCAGACGACATAGACCAGCACCGCCGCCGCCAGTGTATAGCGCAGCACCGGATTGGCGATCGCGGGTGGCTTGCGCCAGCTGTCGCGGACGGTCTCGCTCATGACGGCTGCACCTGCGGCTCGGCCCGGCGAGCGACCCATGGGCGGGGGTTCGGCGCGCCGGTCCTCGGCCGGGATGCCGGCATAGATGCGCTCCATCGCGGCCGCGTCGAGTTTTGCGGGCAGATCGTCGAAGATGATGCGGCCATAGCGCATGCCGACGATGCGGTCGGTGTAGATCTTCGCCTCGGCGACATTGTGGATGTTGATCAGCACCGGCAGCCGCAGCTCGCGCGACAGGGTGCGGAGCTGCTCCATGATCTGCTCCGAGGTCTTCGGGTCGAGCGAGGCGGTCGGCTCGTCGGCCAGGAGGATTTCCGGCTCCTGCATCAGCGCCCGGACGACGCCGACACGCTGGCGCTCGCCGCCCGAAAGCTCATCGGCGCGCTTATTGGCGTAATGCGCGATGCCGACCCGCTCCATCAGCTCGAAGGCGCGGCGGATGTCGGCCTTGGGATAGCGGCGCATGGCGGCGCGCCAGAGCGGGATATAGCCGAGCCGCCCGCTCTGCACATTCTCCATCACCGTCAGCCGGTCGACCAGATTGAAGGACTGGAACACCATGCCGATACGGCGGCGGGCGAGGCGCAGCGCCTTGCCCTTGAGGCTGGTGAGCATGACGCCGTTCAGTTCGATCGTGCCCGATGTCGGCTCGACCAGCCTGTTGATGCAGCGCAGCAACGTGCTCTTGCCCGCACCCGACGCGCCGATCACGGCGACCATGCTTTCGCCGGGCACCTCCAGATCGAGGCCCTTGAGCACCGGATCGTTGCTGCCATAGCTCTTGACGAGATTGGTGATGCGAAGCATCGGCACGCCCCCTCCGCGAGGCGCAGCCGCTGGTGAAAGCCGCTGCGCCCGCCGGATTTATTTCAGGTTCTGTGGGGTGTATTCCACCTTATTGGCGGTCTGGATGTCGCGGATCACTTCCCAATCGGTCTTGTAGGTGATGGGGACGAATTTGCTGACATCCTTGAATTCCTTGCCGAGCGCGGTGTCCTTGAACGGGAAGGAGAAGAACGCCTCCTTGATCTTGGCGGCGAGCGCCGGATCGAGATTATGCGCCAGCGTGTAGGAGGTGGTCGGGAAGCGCTTCGACTCCCAGATGAGCTTCACGTCGTCCGGATTGTAGAGCTTGCGGGCGGCCATGCGCTCGACAACTTCGGAGGCGACCGGCGCGGCATCGTAATCGCCCGCGACCACGCCCAGCATCGACTGGTCATGCGAGCCGGAATAGATCACCTTGTAATCGGTGTCCGGAACGACGCCGAGAGCCGGGAACAGCGCGCGCGGCGCCTGATTGCCGGAGTTCGAGGTCGGCGCGGTGTGAGCGACGCGCTTGCCCTTCAGATCGGCCATCTTCTCGATGCCGGAGCCCTTCTTCGTATAGACCTGCAGCGTATAGCCGAAGCGGCCGTCATCGCTGCCCATGATGGCGAAGGGCACCGCGCCGGCAAGGTTCACCGCGAAAGCCGTCGGGCCGGTCGAGAAGCCGGCGATATGCAGACGGCCGCTGCGCATGGCCTCGACTTCTGCGGAGTTGGACTGGACCGCGAAGAAGCTCACCTTCTTGCCGGTGACTTTTTCCAGATGCTTCAGGAACGGATCCCAGATGTCCTTGTAGATGCCCGGGTCTTCCACCGGCGTATAGGCGAAGACCAGCGTGTCCGGATTGAGCAGCTTGGATGCATCCTTTGGCGCGTCGGCGACCAGATCGCCGTCGGCATCGCAATACATCACATCGAGCTGGCCGCGGCTGGCACAGTCCTGCGCCATGGCGCGTGATGGCAGCCAGGACGCGGCCAGGGCAAACGCCGCTACTGCGGCCGCGCGGCCGATCGATACCCTCTGCAGACGATTCACTCGCATCCGTTTCCTCCAAAGATGGGGCGCTTTAACAGCCCCGCTATTCTTGTCGCTGACGGATTTGCACCGCCGCAAATTATTGCACGCAAAGGTAACGTCAAAATGCGGCGGCCCGCAAGCCGCGGAGCGTATCCCGATGCCGCAAAAGGCGCCATGCCGCGTCACAGGGCCAGGATGAATTTGACAGCGAACCGGTATCCTTTACATTGTCGTAAGCTGATTTAACATTGTCGTAAGCAGTGAATCTCCTCGGCGCGCGGTCTTGAGCCGGCAAAGGAAGCTGCAAGCGCGGAGCTGCTCCCGCGACTTCGGACGGTTGCGTAATGGGTGAGGTCGGTCAAGGACGTGCTGGAACGGTCAATCAGCGAAAGTGATGCCCATCGGACCGATCTCGTCATATTGGGCAGCGGCGCCGGCGGATTGACCGCCGCGCTCACCGCGTCGCTGAACGGCCTGCGAGCCATCGTCCTCGAGCATTCTGACCGGGTCGGTGGAACCAGCGCCCGCTCCTCCGGCACGGTCTGGGTTCCGGACAACCACCATCTTCACGCCCATGGTGTCCGCGACGATCGCGAGCGTGCCGCGCGCTATCTTGCCTCATTGGTCGGAGAGCGTGGTGAGCGTGCGATGCGGCAGGCGTTCCTGGATCAGGCGCCGCCTATGCTTGCCGACCTCGAAAACCGCGCTGGCAATCGGTTTTCGCCCCTATATGAGCGCGCCCGATTACCGGCAGGACCACCCGGGAGCCGCGAGCGGCGGCCGGGCGCTGGAGCCCTTGCCCTTCGACGGCCGGTCGCTTGGCGCTGATTTTGGCCGCCTGGACTGGCCATTGCCGGAACTGATGCTGTTCGGCCGGATGATGGTCACCCGCGGGGAAGCGGCGCAATTGCTGCGCGCGGATCGCTCGCCGGCCGCGATGCGCCTGGGCGCCTGGCTCATGGCGCGTTATCTGCGCGATCGGCTGCGCTACGAGCGGGGGACGCGGCTGGTGCTGGGTAATGCCCTGGTCGCACGGCTGTTCAAAGCGCTGTTGGATCGACGGGTGCCGGTTCTGACCGGGGCTCGCATCCATCGACTGATCAAAGCCGGTGGCCGGATCACCGGGGTTGAAATGATGTCTGAGGGGAAGAGCGTCGCCGTGCACGCCGGGCGCGGCGTCGTGCTCGCGGGCGGAGGCTTCCCGGGCAACCCGTCCTGGCGCGCCAAATATCTGCCCGAACCTGTCGCCGAATACACGCCGGCATCGCCGGGTTGCGATGGCAGCACCATCCAGTTAGGCCTCGACGCCGGAGCGGCGCTCGGCGCTTCGGAGCACGACAATGCGTTGTGGTTTCCAAGCTCCGTCGCCAGACGGGCGGACGGCAGCATGGCGGTCTATCCACATATCGTGCTCGACCGCGCCAAGCCCGGCCTGATCGCCGTGAACAAGGCGGGACGGCGCTTCGTCAACGAAGCCGTGTCATATCACGAATTCGTTCGCGCCATGTATCACGCCCATCAATCGTCGGACGCCATACCGGCCTGGCTGATCTGCGACCGCGCATTCATTCGCCGCTATGGACTCGGCCTCATCCGGCCGCGTACGCCGAGCCTCCGTAAATATGTCGCCAGCGGCTATCTGCGCGAGGCGTCGACCATCGCCGGTCTCGCTGAGGCGATCGGCATGCCGGCCGAAACGCTCCAGTCGACGGTCGCGCGCTTCAACGGGTTTGCACGGGCCGGCGTAGACCCGGATTTCGGCAAGGGCGACAATCTCTACGACCGCAGCAATGGCGATGCGAACGTCCAGCCCAATCCCTGCCTTGGTCCTATCGCCAAGCCGCCATTCTATGCCCTGCCCGTTCTGCCGACGCCGCTCGGAACCAGCCTTGGTTTGCGGGCCGACACGCATGCTCGGGTTTGCAACGCGGCTGGAGAGCCGATCCCTGGGCTCTATGTCTGCGGAAACGACATGCAGTCCGTCTTTGGCGGTGAATATCCAGGCGCGGGCGCGCAACTGGGCCAGGCCATGACTTTCGGCTGGATCGCGGGCCGCGACGCTGCGGGAGCCGATCCCGAAATCCGTGAGTCGAGCCGGCACGGCCAAAATCGACATCTGATCTTGAGTGAGGCGAACCATATGGCAGTACGCAAAGGCGGCGATCTGATTGCCGAATTCCTGGTCAAGGAGAAGATCCCCTATGTGTTCGGCATTTGCGGCCACGGCAATGTCGGTCTGCTGGACTCGCTTTACGACGTCAAGGACGAGGTGCGGCTCGTCTCGCCGCGGCACGAGCAGACAGCCGGGCATATGGCCGACGGCTTCTTCAGGGTCAGCCACCAGCCCGCCGCCACGCTGACATCGACCGGGCCGGGATCGGCAAACCTCATCATGGCGCTGGCGGTAGCGCAGACGGACTCCTCCGCCGTCTTCTCGATCACGGCGAATGTGCCCACATCGCAATTTAATCGCGGGCCATTCCAGGAGCTCAACCGGCACCATCAGGCGGATTTCAACAATGTCATCAAGCCGGTGGTGAAGCGCAGTTTTCAGCCGACGCGCGTGGAAATGCTTCCGCTGGCGATGCGTCAGGCGGCGACGACCATGACCAGCGGGCGACCCGGCCCGGTCAATCTCGATGTGCCCTATAATCTATTCATGGAAAGCGCCGAGGTAGGCGAGGAGCCTGCCTGGGACGGTTATAACAGCCGGCGCAGCGGCGCCAGCGAGGCCGATGTCGGCGCGCACCCTCGATTGGCTGCTGGCGGCCGAGCGGCCGGTGATTTTCATCGGCCACGGCGTGGCGCTGTCCGACGCGAGCGCCGAGCTGACGGCTCTGGCTGCGCGGACTGTCGATCCCGGTGATCAGCTCGCCCAACGGTATGGGCTGCCTCGACATGCGCAGCGATCTGTCGCTCGGTTTCATCGGCCGAAACGGCGCCTATCCGGCCAATCAGGCAGGGCGCCATGCCGATCTGGTTCTCGCGATCGGGGCACGCTTCGACGACCGCTCCGCTTCCTCCTGGATGCCCGGCTATTCCTGGAACTTCCCGCATACCAAGCTTATTCATGTGGATGTCGATCATGGCGAGATCGGCCGCAACTACGTGCCGGACCTGGGGATTCTCGCCGACGCCAAAGCGTTTCTGCGGCAGCTGCTTTCCGAGCTGAGCCGCCGCGCTGTCGACGGCACGCCGAGACTGGCCGCCTGGCACGCGGCTATCGCCGGCTGGCGCGAGGAATGGGCCGCCTTCATCAAGCCGGGCTTCGAAACGCACTCGACGCCGATCCGGCCCGAGCGCATCGTCGCCGATTGCCGCGCCGTTCTGCCGGACGACGCTATCATCTCGCTGGATTCCGGCATTCACCACAATTGGTTCATGCAGTTCTGGGAGGCGCGCCGGCCCCGGACCATGCTGAACACCTGGGGTTATTCGGGCATGGGTTTCGGTCCGAGCGCGATCCTGGGCGCCAAGCTCGCCGCGCCCGACCGGCCGTGCGTGTCGATCTGCGGCGATGGCGGCTTCACCATGGTGCCGCACGTGCTGTGCACCGCCGTCGAATACGACATCCCCGTCGTCTGGGTGGTCTGGAACAATTTCGCCTGGGCCGCGATCCGCGACCTTCAATACGCCTATTTCGATGGGCGGGAGATCGGCACAGGCTTCTATCACGGCGCCAATCGGGAAGCCTATAATCCCGATTTCGCCGCCTGGGCCAACGCGGCGGGCGTCAAAGGGTACACTGTCACCCGCTCGCAGGATTTCGCCGGCGTTCTTGCGGAGGCGGTCGCCTCGAACAAGCCGGCGCTGATCGATGTCCATGTCGATGCCAATATCCGCCCGCCCGGAACCGGAGCCTGGGCGCTGCCGCCGATCCCGCCTAAGGAGCCGGTCTTCGGCGCGCCCTGGCGGCCCGATGAACAGCCGGAATGAAAGATTGGGGAGACAATCAGATGACAGATCGTGAAGAAACCGAAAGCTACGCCGCCAGCATCCGCAACATCGCCGAGGAGCCCTGGCAGGAGTTTCCCGCCCACTACGGCGGAGCGCTGTCAAAGGCGCTGGTACGCCCTGAAACGGTCGGGTCGCGCCAGATCGACTACCGCATCTCGACCTATCGGCCGATGGCCTATGTCGAGCGGCACGTTCACCAGGTGCAGGAGCAGGTCTATCACGTGCTCGATGGCGAAGGGCTGATGGAAATCGACGGGGTAAGCAAGGTGGTGCGCAAGCATGATGTCATCTTCCTGCCGCCCGGCGTCTGGCATTCGATCCGGAATACAGGTCTCGGCGACCTTACCTTCATTGTGGTAACAACGCCGTTGAAAGACGAATGATGTGAGGAAGCGGCTCGGCGCGAACGTGCAATGACGTCATCACGAACCAAGAATAAGAGCCTGGCCAAAACCGCACCGCAATCCGAACCGGTCAGAAGGGCCGCGACCGGCGAGTCCGGCCGGATCCAGTCGCTTATCCGGGCGGCGGCAATTCTCGATGCCGTCGCCCGTCAGCCGGAGGGGATCAGCCTGGCCCAGCTCAGCGCGGAGGTCGGTCTGCATAACAGCACCGCCTTTCATCTCATCCAGACGCTGGTCAATCTCGACTTTTTGACCCAAGGCCCCGACAACCGGCGCTATCGGATGGGAAGCCGCATATTTGCCCTGGCTGCGGGAGCGCTGAACGACAATACGCTGCTGTCCCTGGCGACACCGCTGCTGGAGCGTTTGAGCGCCGAAACCGGTGAGGCGGCCCACCTCGCCGTTCGCTCGCGGCATGAGATCATCGTCATCGCCCGCACTGCGGCTTCGGGTCTGCTCCAACTTGCGGGCCATCCGGGAGCCACGCGGCCGGCACACGCCACTGCGATCGGCAAGATGCTCTTTGCCGCCATGCCGACAGGGGAGCTTGAGCGGGTGCTCGAAACTTTGCCGCTGCCACGGCTCACGCCGAACACGATTACCGACCCGGCGGCGCTCAGGGCCGAACTCGATGAGGTCCGGCGCACGGGACTTGCCCATGACAATTGCGAGCTCGATGCCGATGTCCGCTGCGTCGCGGTGGCAGTGCATGACTTTGCGGGACGCTGCGTGGCGGCGATGGGGATATCCGGTCCCGCATGGCGGCTATCGGCCCAGGCGCTGAAGCAGAAATCGCGTCAGCTCAGCGCCGCGGCGGCTGAGTTGTCGGCCCTGATCGGCTTCAATGGGTCGGACAAGGCGGCGTGACCCCTCAGGGTCAAGCATTGGCCACGGCTTGAGGCTTGTGCGGCATGATGGCCTCAAATCCGATCCACGCCTGGTTTTCCACCAATTCGCACGCCGTCTCCTTGAGTTCGCTCGCCACTATTGCGGCAACTGTCGTCAGGCGTTCCGGCGGCAAGGAATAAAGAAAATTACGCCGCCGGAAACGGACGTCGGAAAATGGCAGACAGCGCCATTTGCGGCCGCGCGCGCCTTCCTGCATCACCGCGCCCATGGGCTTTATGGTGGCGCCGATATCGTCATGGACGCAATTCATCAGCAGGGAGAGGGAGTCGATCTCGGCCACCACATTCGTGGTGAGGCCGCGATTTTCGAACTCCGCCGCGATGCGCTGCCGAAGCCCGTGCGCGCTGGTGGGAAGGATCAGCGGAATGGCCGCGGCCTCCGCGATGCTGATGGATTTGCGCTGGCGCGGCACGAGCTTGCTATGTTCGGGAATGATGAGGAAGAGTTCCTCGACAAGCAGCGGCTCGACGGTCAGATCAGGCGCGACATCACTGCTGAACAGGACCGCCAGATCGAGCTGGCCGAACTTCATGAGCTGGCCGATATGGCCGCTCATGCCTTCGACGACGTTGAGCAGGATGCTCGGATAGCGCTCCCGGATGCGCCGGACGAGTTGCAGCCCGATCGCCGACACCGTCGTGGCCGGAAGCCCGACGGAGACCATGCCTTGAATCGCACCCGCCTCGCTGCGCGCGATGGAAAGCGCCTGATCGAGTTGCCTCAGCATGAACCTTGCATGGTGATAGAGCGCGAGACCATTGTCGGTCGGCCATACGCCCTTGGACGATCGGTGCAGCAGCGGCTTGCCGATAAGGCCCTCGAGCTTGGCCAATTGCTGACTGAGCGCGGGCTGCGCGATGAGCAATTGCCGCGAAGCCTTCGACAGGCTGCCGCACTCCACGATCTGTACGAAATAACGCAGCTGCCGGATGTCCATCATCACTCTATCAAACGTCAGTCGAAGCCATAAGTCCAGCTTATGACCAACCTCGCTATTTAATATTTTCGCTTCAAATCCCGCATTCCTACACTCGGTGGCTATGGGCCGAAATGCGCCTACTGGACGCTCGGCCGCCGAAACAAAAAGAACATGCGTAGGAGTGGGAGGACATGTCATGAAGCAGCACAGGCATCAGCCTGGCAGCCGGACAGGCTTTGTCGATCGACGCACGGCTCTCAAGATCGGAGCGGGGCTCGCCGCCGGAGCGGCAGTTGGATTTCCCAATATCGTCACCGCCCAATCGGACAAGATCCGCATCGGCCATCTGACCCCGATGACCGGGTTCCTGGGCGCGCTCGGCGAATGGGCCGTCCACGGAATCCGCATGGCGGCGGATGAGATCAACGCAGCCGGTGGTGTCATGGGTCGTCAGCTGGAGGTGACGTCGGAGGATTCGATCAACCCCGAAACCGCCACCACCAAGGCGCAGAGAATGCTCGAACGCGACGGCGCGGCGCTGTTGATGGGCGAGATCAGCTCGGCGTCGGCGCTGGCCATTTCCCAAGTGGCGGCGCGCAACAAGCGGCTATTCATGGCGCTCGGCCCTCGGTCGGATACGCTGCGCGGCAAGAGCTGCAGCCGCTATATGTTCTGCACCGACATCCCCAATACGGTGATGGTCAATGCGGTGGGCAACGCCTTGCTGCGCGACAATATGGTGAAGGGAAAGAAATTCCACACGCTGACGGCGGACTATGTGTTCGGCCACGACCTGCTGCGGGCGGCCAAGACGTTCTTCGACGCCAACGGCGCCACGCTGATCGGAGACGAACTGGTCGCGACCAATGTCACCGATTTCAGCCCCTATCTCCTGAAGATCCGTCAAGCGCAGCCGGATGTGGTCTGCCTCAATCTCGCCGGCAACCAGGTCACCAATTTCGTCAAGCAATATGCCGAATTCGGCCTGCCTTATCCGACTGTCGGGTTCAACCTCAACACGGCGGATGCCTGGGCCGCCGGCAAGGGCAATCTCAGCGGTACCTGGCCGACGGTCTGGTACCACACGCTCGATACCCCTGGCTCGAAAGCATTCGTCGAAGCCTTCATCAAGAAGCACGGCAAGCCGCCGGAGAACCATGCCTGGATCGAATATATCGCGCTGAAGCTTGTCGCTCGGGCCATCGAGGAGACCAAGTCGACAGACACCGAAACACTGGTCGCCCATTTCGAGAAAGGTGCCGAATTCGATATACTGAAAGCACGCAAAGCCTATTTCCGCGCCTGGGACCACCAGCTTGTGCAGGAAGCCTATCCCTTCACGGTCAAAGCTGAAGGCAAGGCGAAGGATCAATGGGATTTGCTGGAACTCGGTGCGGCGGTACCTGGAGCCTCCCAGCAGCTTGAAGTGATCTATCCGACGAAAGAGCAGAACCCTTGCAGCCTTTGATGCGACGCCGGACGCGCGATCTGCCGCAAGACCGCGTCCGGCTGACCGGCGCCCGCTCCGCTCCACGGTATTGAGGATGCAGTTCACTTTCCTGGCTGAGCAGGTGGTCAACGGCCTCGTGCTTGGAGGCTACTATCTGCTGATAGCGCTCGGCCTGTCCTTGATCTTCAGCGTCGGCGGCGTGGTCAATCTGGCCCACGGCGCCTTCTACGCCTTGGGCGCCTACATCTCGATCGAGATCGGCAAACGGCTCGGCTTCGGACCGGCGGCGGTGCTGTCGCCGTTCGTCGTGGCGGTGCTGGGCGTGTTTTTCGAGCGCTTTATCCTCAGACGCTTCTACACCGAGGACCCGATACTCGGCTTGCTCGTCACCTTCGGCCTAGCCCTGGTCGCGGAACAGCTCATCCGCATGATCTGGGGCGCCGCGCCGCTACCGGCGTCCATGCCCCCGGCGCTTAAAGGTTCCGTGATCATCGGCGACTTCCTGTTCTCACGCTACCGCCTGCTGCTGCTCGCCGTGGTGGCCGTGGTGCTCGCCGGAATCTGGCTGCTGCTGCACAAGACCTCATTCGGACGGGTCGTTCGAGCCGGTATCCAGCGGCCGGACATGGTCGCGGCGCTTGGCATCCGGCTCCAGCCTTATATGACGACGATCGTCATGCTGAGCGTAGGCATGGCGGCACTCAGCGGTGCGCTTTTCGCGCCTATCGCCGTCGTTCACCCCGCTATGGGCGCGGAGATCATCACCGTCGCCTTCGTCGTCGTCGTGATCGGTGGCCTGGGGAGTTTCTGGGGCGTCGTTCTCGCGGCGATGCTGGTCGGCGTCGTGCGCGGCATCACCATCCATTTCCTGCCCGCCGCCGGCGAAGCCTCGATGTATGTGCTGATGTTCCTCGTGCTGCTGCTCAGGCCTCGCGGCCTGCTCGGCGAGCGCATGGAGAAGTTCGAGGCATGACCACGCCCGTGCTCTTGAAGTACCGGCCTTTATGGATCGGTGTCCTGGCGCTGGTGGTGCTCCCCTTCGCCATGCCGCTCCTGGGGCTCACCGTGAATACGGCATCGGTGGTGGTCATCCTCACGATCGCGGCGCTCGGCCTCAACATGATGATCGGCTTTACCGGCCTCATATCCTTCGGGCACAGCGCCTGGTTCGGCATCGGCGCCTATGCCGCCGCCCTGGCGCAACTGCGCTGGTTTGACGGCCAGATCATCATCCCGATCCTGTTTTCCATGGTCTTCGTTGCGGCATTGTCAGCCGTCGTCGGTGCTCTCATGCTGCGCCGGCGCGGCGTCTATTTCGCGCTGATGACGCTGGCTCTGGCCGCGCTCACCTACACCATCGCCTTCCGATGGACGGCCGTCACCGGCGGCGAGGACGGGCTGGGTGGTCTCAAGCGCGGCACGATCGGACCGATCAATCTCGATCACCCGCTCGCTTATTACAGTTTCGTCGCCCTGATCGGCCTTGCCGTCCTTTATGCGCTCCTGCGTGTGACCCGCTCGCCGTTCGGTCATGTGCTGGTCGCCATTCGCGAGAACCAGCAGCGCGCCATATTCCAGGGCTACCCGGTCGCTCGGTATAAGCTTGCGGTGTTCGTTCTCTCATCCACGGTGACGGCGCTTGCCGGTTCGCTGTCGGGCTTCCAGCATTACATCGTTTCGGCCGAAGCGACCTCGGTGCCCTTCTCGGGCGAGTTGCTGGCGATGGTGGTCATCGGCGGCATGCGGCATATTCTCGGTCCGGCTATCGGCGTCGCCTTCTTCATTCTGTTCCGTGAGCTGTTCTCGATCTGGACCGGTGACTGGTTGTTCTGGTTCGGCCTGGTTTTCGTCGGGTTTGTCATGTTCTCGCCCAGCGGCCTGATCGGCATCTGGGACCTGTTGCTGCGGCGCTGGCGGGTTTTGCCCGAAGAGACCGCAGCCATGAGCCGGCGACGGATCTATGAAGGGCTGGCCTTGCCCGAGTTTTTGCGGCCCGCGCCACATCAGGGACCTGTGCTGGAAGTGGCGGCGGTCCGGAAGCATTTCGGCGGTATCCAGGCGGTGAGGGGCGTCGATCTCCAGGTTCATGGCGGCCAGATCCACGCGCTGATCGGCCCTAATGGCGCCGGCAAGACCACGCTGTTTAATCTCATCTCCGGCATGTTCACGCCCGATCGAGGTTCGGTCCGCCTGAACGGACAGGCGATCGGCGGTTTGCCGGCCCATCGCATCAGCGGCCTGGGTCTGGCCCGCTCGTTTCAGATCACCAATCTCTTCGAGGGGCTATCGATCTACGAGAATCTGCGCCTGTCGATGCAGGCTCGGTATTCCGCACGCTTCAACGCCTGGCGCGATATTGACGGGTATCCCGAAATCCATGCGCAAACCGCTGAACTGACGAAGTTCCTCGGATTGGAGGGCATCGAAGGTATCAAGGCGGGCGATCTGTCTTATGGCGGCCAGCGGCTGGTCGATCTGGGCATTGCGCTGGCGTCCAAGCCGCAACTCCTGCTGCTGGACGAACCGTTGGCCGGCCTAGCCGCCGCCGAGCGTGAAAGAGTTTCCAGGCTGGTGCGGACGATGTCGGCGAACATTCCGGTGCTGATCGTCGAGCACGACATCGATCGGGTGCTGGGCTTCTCCCATCAGGTGACCGTGATGAACCAGGGTGAGGTTCTGATGAGCGGTCCGCCCGAGGCGGTACGCTGCGACGCCCGCGTGCAGGAGGTTTACACCGGTAAGGGTACGCCGCGCGTTACCGGACGGGCCTCCGCCGAGCGAAAGGACGCGCCCGCCTTGCTGCGGGTCGTCAAGATCAACAGCTTCTACGGCAAGAGCCATATTCTGAACGACGCATCGCTGGATGTTCGGGAAGGCGAGATCGTCGCCCTGCTCGGCCGCAACGGCGCTGGCAAATCGACCCTGCTGAAAACTCTGGCGGGGCTGGTGCCCGCAGCCTCTGGCCGCATCCTGTTCGAGGGCCATGACATCGCCCGAATGCCCGCGCCCGACATCGCGCGGGCAGGCATCGGCTATGTCCCCCAAGGCCGCGGCGTGTTCGCGGGCATGACCGTCCGCGACAATCTCGCTTTGGGCCGCCTGGCGCGGGCGGCGGACGGTAGCCATGGCGTGGTCTGGAGCGAAGAACAAATCTTCGAAACATTCCCACGCCTGAAAGCCCGGCTTCACATCGCCGCCGATTATCTGTCCGGCGGCGAGCAGCAGATGCTTGCCGTCGCGCGCGCATTGTCGGGCAATGTCCGGCTGCTGCTGCTCGACGAGCCATTCGAAGGGCTCGCGCCCGCAATCATCGAAGAGCTGTTCACCGTCTTCGATGAGCTTCGGCGGCAGCTGCCGATTTTGATCGTCGAGCACAATCTGGATCTGGTGCTCGCGCTCGCCGACAGGGTTTTCGCCTTGGAGCGCGGCAGCCGTGTTCCACGAAGGCCCCGCCGAGCGGCTGCTCAACGATCTGGGTTATCGCAAGGAGATACTGTGGCTGTGAACGTGTGTGAGAGGACGGCATCGTGACCGACAGCAACACCAAAACGGATCGTGGCCCATCATCGCCGGCTGAGTACATGCTATTGATCGACGGCCAATGGACGGCGGGTGCCGGCGACCGCATTCCGGTGAATGACAAATACAAACTTGTGCCGTTTGCATCGGTCACGGCGGCAAGCCCCGCGCAGGTCACGCGGATGATCGATCGTGCCCATGCAGCCTTCCGCAACGGCGCGCCCGCCCCTTACGATCGTGGCATGATACTGGAGCGGGCGGCGGGTTTCCTGGAAAACCGGCGCGACGATTTCGTTTCGACCATGCAAGCGGAGGCCGGCTTTACCGCCGCCGACGCCGCTGGCGAAGTCAGCCGCTGCATTCAGACCTTGCGACTTTCCGGCGAGGAGGCGCGCCGCCTGTCCGGCGAGGTGGTCCCGATTGCAGGCGCACCGCAACAAGCGGGGCGGATTGCCTTCACGCTTCGCGTTCCGCTCGGAGTGGTGGTCGCGATCACACCATTTAATTCGCCGCTCAACACGGTCGCGCACAAGATCGCTCCAGCCTTCGCCGCCGGCAATGCGGTGATCCTCAAACCGTCAACCCATACGCCGGTCACCGCCTGCAAGCTCGCGGAGGTGCTGATCGATGCGGGGATGCCGCCGGGATTTCTCTCCGTCGCGCATGGCCGGGGTGATGTCGCCCGCCATTTGCTGGAGGATGAGCGGGTGCGCTTTTTTGCCTTTACCGGCAGCACCGAGGTCGGGCGCGAGCATTCAGCAGGCGGCGGGGCTGCGGCGCACGCAGATGGAACTCGGCTCCATCGCCTTCACGATCCTCTGCGATGACGCCGATCTCGACCGCGCCCTGCCCAAGATCGTCAACGCCGCATATCGCAAGGCGGGACAGGTTTGCACCTCGGTGCAGATCCTGCTGGTGCATGAAAAGATCATGGCAACCGTTCGGGCGCGGCTGACCGAAATGGTCAAGGCGCTGAAATATGGCGATCCGTTCGACGCCGAGACGGTCGTCGGACCGTTGATCGGAGAAAAGGAGGCCATCCGCATCGAAAACTGGATCGAGGAAGCCGTAACCAAAGGCGCCAAACGCCTGGCCGGCGGTGCTCGCTTGGGGCCGGTGCTGCCGCCGACCCTGCTGACGGATATCGACGCCGGGATGCAGGTCGGATGCTGCGAGATTTTCGGGCCGGTCATGTGCCTCACGCCCTTTGACACTCTCAACGAAGCCATCGAGCGGGTCAACGCAACGCCTTACGGTCTGGCGACCGGCATTTTCACCAATCGGCTGTTGGATGCGCTCGATGCCGCTCAGCGGCTCGAAGTCGGCGGTGTTCATATCAACGAAACGTCGAGTTCGCGCGTGGACATGATGCCCTATGGCGGCTCGAAAGACAGCGGCTTCGGACGCGAAGGCCCGCGCAGTGCAATCCATGAAATGACCGAGGAACGCATCGTGACGATATCGACGCAGTAGTTACAGCCTGCCGTCACGCCATCCAACATCGAGGAATTCAGATGAGCAGCAAGATCGCATTGGTTTTCGGCGGCTCGCGGGGTATCGGCGCCGCTTGCGTGCAGGCCTTAGCCGCGGACGGTTTCCTCGTGGCATTCACCTATGTCACCAATCCGCCGACTCCCGCCGGGAACGCGAGCGACGGGCGGATCAGGGCTTACCGCGCGGAGATCACCGATCCGGCGGACGTCGCTCAGGTCTTTGCCGACGTTGCCAGGGATTTCGGCGCGGCGCCGAGCTGCGTCGTCGCGAATGCCGGCATCAATGTGCCGCCGTCGCCGATCGCGCAGTTCGATGACGGGGATTTCCGCCGGCTGATCGAAGTCAATATCGTTGGCGCGTTCAATATCCTGCGGGAGGCGGGACGGCAGGTGACCGATGGCGGCACGATCATTGCCGTGTCCACTTCGCTGGTCCGCGTGGCAGCTCCGGGGCTCGGGCCGTACAGTGCGACCAAGGCCGCCGTCGAGTCCATGATCCGCTCCATGTCCAAAGAACTTGCGGGGCGCGGCGTGCGCGTGAACGCAGTTGCTCCGGGACCGGTCGACACCGATCTCTTCCGGGCCGGAAAGAACGAGGAAGCACTCAAGCGGTCGGCAGCCATGAGCCCTTTCAACCGTGTCGGGCGGCCACAGGAAGTCGCCGAAATCGTGCGCTTCCTGGCATCGGACAGTGCGTCGTGGGTGCACGGTCAGATCGTGCAGCCAAATGGCGGGCTGGTTTGACTTTCGCCGAACCAGCAGAGAGCACAGCGCTGCCGCGACAGCCTCATGGAGCGGAGATCTCAGCCTAAATGGAACGGCTTGCCCAATTCGACCACGCGCTCGGCCGGCGCATACCAGCCTTCAGCCGCATAGCTGTCATCATGCAGATAGCAGCGCACCCGCACCAGTCTCGACCCCGCCGTGAAGGTGAAGTGCCGGCTCATCGGCGGGCAGGTCACGAAGGAGTGGTATTTCGAAAGCTGCGCGCAATTGACGAAATTCGTGCCCCATTTGCGCTCGACATGGCTCCGTCCGCTGAGAGTGTCGTCGGGAAATGTGTGCGTGTGCCCGCCCAGCCAGATGTCGACAGCGCCTGGATGTTCGGCGAGATAGCGCTCGAAAAGCTGGGCCTTCGGCGTGTCATCGACGAAATAGAGGTAGGACGCTCCTTCCGGCACGCCATCGACCCCGTGATAGCGGCCATGACGATATCTGCCGTCGGGGTATTTCGAGACGCCTTCAAAGTCTCCCGAGCCCACGGTCGTCTCGCGCAGCATATGATGATGGCAGCTTATGACGATCTCGTCGTTCGCCTGCTCCACATGGCGCTGCCACCAGGCGAAGGTGTCGGATGTCACCGCGCCGGCAGGAGAACCGCCGCCCCAGGCGCGCCGCCCGACCGGATAGGGCAGATCATTGCGATCGCTCATCATCAGGAAGCGGATATTCCCGACCTTGAACGTATACCGCTCCCAACTTCCCTCCACCGGATGGGGCCTGCGGGAGGCGTCGACTCGCGAGCTTTCGGGAAACTCGCCGAGCGGATCGACCCATTTGCGGAACCACCAATTGGCTGGTTTGCCCTCGCTTGAGGGCGCGTCGCCGGGCGACGCATCATGGTTTCCCGCGATCGGATAGATCTGCTCGCGCCGGTGAGAACGCAAGACGCCATATTGCCTGACGACCTCCTCACCCTGCGCATCGTCCGGCACGTCCCACAGACCGGCATTGTCGCCAAGATCGAGCGCGATATCCCAGCGAAAGGCCGGCCCGCCGAGTTCTCCGCCGTTCTCAGACTGCCGGAGCGCACTCGCCAAACTCTCCGGATAGCCGGCCGGCGGGACAAATTCCATCCCGTTGCGGATTGCAGCGGAAACCGCCTTATCGGTCGCGACATGAGCGTCGGAGAACACCCAGAGGTGAAAGCTGTCGGATTCGCGCGTCAAGGTTCGATGGCGGTATGGGGCTGTCGGGCATTGTCAAAGCCTTCCGAGGCAAGCTGTTGGACCGAATTCAGCAACGCGCCCTTCACGGCCTTATTAGGCACGCGCGCCCTCCCCTCGCGATGGGCTGGCGACGACGACTGATAGCCATCCGATAAGCGTTTTAAGTCTTGTAATTTCAAAGCAGTATGAAATTTGTATTGGCATTCTGGACAATCACAAAAACATTAAATCGCGAGACCGTATATTTACCAAGATCACTCAATAAAAATTTACATTCTGAATTCACCATCTACTGCTAGCGTGTTAAATTCGATTCAAATGCACAGATCATGATTATGGAAATGCGTTATAACCACATGGTTATTGTTGGATATAAATTGGTATGAGCTGTACGGACATGATCGAAAGCTAAAAATTTATAGGCGGATGAGTCAAGCGCGAGCATTCTTGCGAAAGCGAGAAAATGAATTGCAGCTGAGCGATGTAGACAATATCAGATAAGTCGTGATATTTCTTGCTATGTTTGCCTCGACAAAACTATCAGAACGCAATAGTGAAGTAATTTATTCTGCTGGAGTCAATCCTGGCGAAAGCACGGCTCCAGTTAAGCTTGGAGCTTATCTGACTCTCGACGGCGTATCGGTAAGCTTCCGCCGCGCGGGACGCGACGTAACAGCCGTCCTCGATGTTTCGCTCGATATCAAGCCTGGAGAATTCGTTGCCCTTCTCGGGCCGAGCGGTTGCGGAAAATCCACGCTCCTCAATGTGCTCGCCGGGTTTCTGCGTCCCTCGCGCGGCGCGGTGTATCTCAACGGCAGTCCGCATCTTGCGCCAAGCCCGCTTTGCGGCGTCGTATTTCAGAAGCACGCGCTGTTTCCCTGGATGACCGTCCTCGACAACGTGGCTTTCGGCCCGCGCCGCCAGGGGTTTCCCGATGCCGAAGCCATCGCCCGGCGCATGCTCGACATGGTCGGGCTTATCGCCTGTCGCGGATGCGTGGCCTTCGACCCTTTCCGGCGGCATGCAGCAACGCGTCGGCCTTGCCCGCGCCCTGGCCACGCGGCCTCCGGTTCTCTTGATGGACGAACCATTCGGCGCACTCGACGCGCAGACGCGCGAGTTGATGCAGGCCGAGCTTCTGAGGATCTGGACGCATTTCCGGCCAACGCTCGTTTTCGTGACGCACGACATCGACGAGGCGGTCTTCCTGGCCGACCGGGTCATCGTCATGCGGACCTTGCCGGGCACCATCGGCGCGGAATTCGAGATCGCGATCTCGCGTCCGCGCGACCTCTCCGTACTGGGCAAGCAACCGGTTCCTCGGCTATCGCCGGGCCATCGCGGACATCATCCGCGATGAGGCGCGCAAGGTGTTCGGGCCATGAACAAGCCCACCGAATTGCTTTTGCTTTAGGCGGCGCGATCCGCTCGCTGGCTGTTGAGCGCCGTCGGCATAACAGGTTTTCTCACCGTCTGGTATATCGCCTCCAATGCGCTGAACCCGGTGCTGCTGCCTCATCCGGCCGCCGTGCTCGACGCCTACCGCGAACTGGTTGCCGATGGCAGCCTGGCCAAGGACACGAGCGCCAGCCTGATCCGCGTTTTCGGCGGCTTCGCCATTGCGGCGTGCATCGCCCCGCCGCTGGCGCTTTTGCTCGCCTCCTCATGGACCTTGCGCTGCATCGTCCTGCCGATCGTAACCCTCATACGCCCGATTCCGCCGATAGCCTGGATTCCGCTCGCCATTCTCTGGTTCGGACTTGGCGACCCGCCCAGCTACTTCATCACGGCGCTCGCGGCGTTCTTCCCGATCTTTCTCAACTCATTCGCCGGCGGACAGAGCCTTGAGACCGAGCATGTCAATGCTGCGCGATCGCTCGGGGCCGCGCGCACATCGCTGCTCCTGCGCATCATGCTGCCTTCCGCGCTGCCGCTTATCGTGACCGGCCTCCGGATCGGCCTCGGCCAGGCCTGGATGGCGGTTGTGACGGCGGAACTCGTGGCCGCGCAGTCCGGTCTAGGCTTCATGATCCAGGCGAGCCGCCTCAATCTCGAAACCAGCCGCGTTCTTGTCGGCATGACACTTATCGGGATCCTCGGCGCCAGCATGACAGCTCTGCTGAGCGTCATCGAACGTAAACTTATCGTGCCTTGGAACTACGCGAAATAGAACCTGAGACATAAGGAAGATGTGCGTGGCCGCTTACGTTCACCATTTGCGAATTACGTTTCTGCTTATTCTGGCTTTAGTCATATCGAACCATAGCGCCTTCGCTGAAGAACCGAAAATTCGGATCGGCTATCCGTCGGGACTGAATGCCCAGATCCCGATCGTCATGGACAAGGCCGGACTTGCGGCCAAACACCAGCTCGACGCGACCTTCACAGGCTTCCAGAACGGACCGCCGATGATGGAGGCCCTGGTTTCCGGCCAGCTCGACGCGGTGATTACAAGCCCGCTTCCGCCCATCGTGCTGTCTTCAAAGCTGCCTGGAACGATTGCGATCGTTGCCGCGCTAGGCAATTCCAGCCATTCCCTGCTTGTCTCCAAGACCAGCACGGCAACGCAATTTGCCGATCTGAAGGGCAAGAAAATCGGCGTGTCGTTCACCACCGACTCCCATCTCGATCTCGTCATAACGCTGAAGCAGCAAGGGCTCGACCCCAAGACCGACGTGGAGCTTATCAATCTGCCGCCGAACGAGTTGCCTGGGGCGCTCGAAAGCGCGCTCATCGACGCGGCGCTGGTGCGCCAGCCGCAAGTGCTGCGGCTCATCGAGGGCATGGGCGCGCGCGCGATTCATACCTGGCCCTTCCACTTCATCTCGATCGTGCGCACGGAATACCTCAAGAAAAATCCTGAGACGATCAAGCGCTATTTGGAGGCTCTGCGCGCGTCGATCTTCTACACTCATTCGCAACCCCGATGAATCCAGCCGCTGGTTTGGCGAAATTCAGCGCGTCGATCCCGCGATCGTGCGCAAGGTATCCGTCGAAAACCCAATCTATTCCTCACAGCAGCATCGATGAAATTTCGATCGAACTTACACCAAAATTTCAGTGAATACATGAAGGAACGACTTTCGGCCTCATATGATTACGGTTTCATTAGAAATAACGTTACGTTGGAAAGCATGATTCCATAATATTGCGGGTAAAATCTCCAGAATCTGCTTCGGGGCGGGTGATCGTGAGGGGAATTAATTTCCTCCTATTTGCGCCGCCCTATATTAACAATCTTGAATACATGTTGAATACGTGTTTTCCGCGTCTATATTTTGCCACGTTTGTTTTATATTGAAGACACGAACAAAAAATGAAGATCCGAGATGTTTAAACGGTGATGCACTTGGCATCTTACCGCGTATTGCGTTACGCCTCGGGTTAAATATTCAACAAAACGAATTTACCAATACATGCAAGCGGCGAATGGAGAGTCTGATGCGCGCGCCTTTTGTTCCAATCACGTTTTGTATTGCGGCAATACTCTTCCTGGCCGGCCCCGCTTCAACCCAGACGGTCCTGGCACAGTCGCAGGCCCGGAACAACCGCGACACAGCCGCGTCCCGGGGCGCTCCTCCGACCGCTATCGCCGAGGGCGAAGCGGAAAGCATCGAGCGCGTCAATAAGTGGACTGTCGGCATAGTCGGCGGGAATGATCGAAGGCGCTCCCATCCGTTTTGCCACCGACATCCAGATTGCGCTCGATGATGGAGACGAGTTGCGAGTGCTGCCTATCGTGAGCCGCGGGGTGAAGCAAAATGTCCTCGATCTCCTCTATTTGAAAGGGGTGGACGCAGCGGTCCTCTACACAGATGCCTTGGATGAATTCAGGCGCGAAGGAAAAATCAAGAATATAGATAAGAGGATCAACTATATTTCCCACCTTTTCCTTTCCGGCGTTCACCTCCTCGCGAGGCCGGAAATCACGAGCTTAAAGGATCTGGAAGGCAAGAAGGTCGGCTTTCAGGGACGGGGCACAGGCGTTTCAGTCACCTCGGCAATTGTTTATGGCAGGTCCGGCATTAATGTAGAGCCGGTCTACATAACCAACAACCAGGCCATTGAGAAGATGAAAACCGGAGAGATGGCTGCACTCATCTATCTCGTATTCAAGGCGCATCCATCTCTTACGTCAATCGATCCGAAACTCGGCTTTCATTTGATTCCCATACCGTATGACAAATTCACCGATTACTACGTTCCCATGACTTTCGAGAATAGCGATTACCCAAACCTCGTGAAACCGGATGAAAAAGTGGAGTCCATCGGCGTTCCGGCCGTATTAGCAGTCTATAATTGGCCCAAAAACTCGGATCGGTTTCGTAAGGTCGAGCGCTTCATCCAATATTACTTCAATCGGTTCGACAAGTTTAAGGCTCCTCCGTTCCAGAAGGAATGGAAGGAGATCAATCTGTCCGCGTCGGTGCCGGGATGGACCCGATATTGGCTTGCGGAACAGCTGCTGCAACAAATGGAACCTGGACGCCAAGCCTCCGGAAGCATTTCGGTTACGGGCCAGGAGAAGGCCACCTCTTCCAGCCTGAGCGACCCTGCTTCGCGGCGAATGCTTCAAGAGTTCCTGGAATGGAAGCGTCAGCAGCAAAAGCAATAAATCCGGAGCACTGACACATTTGCTTCGTTCACGTGCCGCGCCCCAGCTATCGCTCGTGCATCAACGCCCCGAACTCGGGCCTCTCGCCTCTGTTTGGATTGATACAGGAGTGGTCGGGATGCTCTGAAAGTGTGGATTAGCATAATCCGATGGCTTCTCATCCGAATGGCGACGCAGGCTTGGCAAGAGCATTATCCAGGCCATCTGCTTCTCCGACTTACGCGGCGCGCTGGCTGACAACACTCCTGCTTGTTGGATACGGCGCAAGCTTTTGGCTGGCCTGCCCGCAGGCCACAGCCCAAGGGCGGAAGTCTCCCGCGACCATCAACGTATCATCGCAGCTTCGGCTGAGCCCGGGGATGGAAAGCAAGCTGGAAATCAGCGTTGCTCCGGACGATGCCATTCCACCGCGTTCGGTCATCGTCATAAGAGGCGTGCCGGCGAGTTTGCAGCTTTCTGGCGGGCGGCCCTTCGGGCCAGGCGTCTGGGTGGTTCCGGCCGCGCGAACCATGACGATCAAGCTGCAAATGCCCTTGGATGCGCGTGTTGGCGGCGTGCTTAGCGTGGCGCTGACCACGCTTGAAGGGGTGTCCATCGCGGAGGCGCATATCACGCTTGTGACAGCGCCGCCTCAGGAAAACGCGGCGAAAACCTCATCTCCTCCGTCCGGCCGCGACGATACGCCCACCTCAGCAACGCAAGCCATCGAGCAACAGGCCCCCCCGGCGCCCAAATTAACGGCCGAAAACCGCGCGGAATTGCTCATGCTGCTGGAAAAAGGCAAAGCCAGTTTCCGGGACGGCAATATCCTGCACGCCAGGCAGTTTTACCAGCGCGCGGCGGAGAAAGGGCTTGCGGAAGCCGCTCTTGCGCTCGCGGCAACCTATGATCCCGGTGAATTGAGCCGGATGAAAGGTGTGGTCGGCGTTGTTCCCGACGCCCAGCTCGCCAGGAAATGGTATGAGAAGGCGCGCCAATTGGGCTCTCCCGAAGCGGATGCGCGCCTGTCGCAGTTGGGTCGACGGTGATTGCAGGGTGGCGAGCGTCGCGCGGTTAGCGCTTGCCCTGCCCGCGGGAAGGGAGAGATCAAACGATCGTCGTGACCATGACAGCATCAGTTCATGCTGCGGCTCAGCCGGAGCTTTGACTGAGCCCGAAAAAAGCCCACCAAATCGTCCTTGACCGGCGCCTTATATCGCCAGAAGACGGTCAGAGCCCCGACAATCTGGATGTGATCGACCTTCGGATAAATCCTGGTCTCCACATATCCACCTTTTGCATTGATTGCCCCCGCAAGCCTTTCCAGATTATACAAGCGGACGGTGTCATCCTTCCGCCCGTGCAGCAGAAGCATCGGAGGCTGGCCGCCATCGATGAAGGTAGGCACCTGCATCTCGCCATAGCGTTCCGGCGGGCCGAACATGTCCTTGAGATCTTCTGCTTCAGGCACGAAATCATACGGCCCGGCAAGCCCCGCAAATGCAGTGATGATCGAGCGGCTTTTATGATGCGCCCCTAGATATTTCGGATCGGCCGCGATCAGGGCACCTATATGCGCACCGGCAGAATGGCCCGACAGGAAAATTTGCGCCCGGTCGCCGCCGTAAGACCCGATATGGTCATGCACCCACGCGACCGCCTCCGCCCCATCCTGGGCAAAGACGGGGAATTTGACGTCCGGATATTTGCGATAGTCAGGAACGGCGACGATGAAGCCTTCCTGGGCAAGCGTATTGGCTGCAAACGCATATTGCCCTTTCTTGCCGTCGGTCCAGCGGCCTCCATAGAGGAAGATGATGACCGGCAATGGGTCTTGAGTAACCCGTTTTGGAATGTAGAGATCGAGCGTTTTTGAAGGGCCGTTCCCATAAGACAGATCCCGCGTCACTGAAACGCGGCTGAACGCTGCCGGGAGATTGGCCACAAAGAATGCGCTGTCGGTACAGGCCGCAAGGAATGCCGAGCCAAGCACGGCAAGAATGTTCCGAACCCCTAATGTCATGCTCCCCGCCACAATTGCCAGCTCCCATATCCGCCGCGTCTGCGTTCCCATGTCACCCATTTGGATGGTTCGTGAATGCGACAGCGCGCGCATCCTCCCTACGGCTTGGCAAGCGCCGGAGTTTCAATTCGCTGGGGCCAGCAGGTCCGCCTCCAGCGTCACGCTGCGTAGCAGGCTCTTCACGCGAGATTAGGTGCCGTACCGCGTGCCTCGAAAATTCCGGCCAACTTCCGTGCCGCAAATAAGCATGGCAGGCGGCTCCATTCAAACAAGGCATTATTTTTGGAGGGATCATCATGAATATGAGATCGAAGTATCTGGCGGCAGGACTGACGATCTGGGGCGCCTATCTCAATATAGCGGCCATCGACGCGACCGTCGGCGACCCGATCAAATAGATTTCGAACAGCGCAGGCATTTCCGAAAGTCGCGGGGCCGCCCGTCATTTCTGCCGTCGCATGAACAGATGGCGAGCGCATCCGCGATTTGCTTTGAAGCGCGGCCTCGAAGGGAACAGGAGTTCGTCACATTGCGGGGTGGCGCGGGCGAAGGATTCTGGTAAGTTTGCCTTGTTTCGGGTGGCGGGCGGATTGGAAATTCATGCGATTTTTGATGTGTTTGATCTGCGCGGTCATGCTCGCATCGGGCACGGCCGTGGCGCAGCAGGCGGGTTCGGGCTGGATCGGAGCCGATATCAAGGATCTCACCAAGGAAGAGGCCGAAGCGCTGGGCTGGGAAGAGCCGCGCGGCGCCAAGGTCGTGAAAGCCGTGCCGGGCAGCCCGGCGGAGGCAGCGGGCCTTCAACCGGATGATGTCCTCGTGTCGCTCGACGGACAGGAGATCGACAATGTCGCGAGTTTCGTCAAGGCTCTGAGCGGGAAGCCCGCGGGCGCGGAGGTCAGGCTTTCGGTCCGCCGCGCGGGGAGGGAAAGACGGCTGGGCCTGACACTCGGCGCGCGGCCCGCTCAGTTTGCGGCGACCAAACCGCGTGAAGACCGCCCGCAGCTTATGCTCGACACGGGCGGACATATGGCCCTCATCAGGGACATCACCTTCACGGCCGATGGCAAGCAGCTTGTCTCGGCCTCGGATGACAAGACCATCCGCGTATGGGATCTCGCGACGGGAAAAACGACGCGCATCCTTCGCGGCGAAAGCGCGCCGGGCGACCCCGGCAAGATCTTTGCCATGGCGCTTTCGCCCGATGGCAAATGGCTTGCGGCGGCGGGATATGTCGGCGTTTTCACCGGCACAAAAGCGCGCGAAGACGAGGAGGCGCACAAAATCCGCCTCTTTGATTTCGCCAGTGGCCGCCTTGTGGCGCTCCTTAAGGGTCATACGGATGTCGTCTTCGGCCTCGCCTTTTCGCCCGATGGCCGGCGTCTCATCTCGGGCAGCGCCGACAGCACCGCCATCCTCTGGGATGTCGAGACGCGCAAGGCAACGCACCGCCTCAAGCAGCACCGCGACTTTGTCTTCGCGGTCGCCTTCACGCCCGATGGCGCGCGGGTGGTGACGGGATCGGATGACCACGATCTGCGGCTCTGGCGCGTGGCGGACGGCAGCGAGATCGCTCCCATGCGGGGCCATGGCGATAAGGTGCGAAGCCTGGCCATTGCTCCGGACGGCACAATCGCCTCAGGCGACTGGTCGGGCGAGATCCGGCTGTGGGATGGCAAGACCGGCGCGTTCCGCAAGACGCTCGCCCGGCAGCCGACCGAAGTCGGCAGTCTCAGCTTTAGCCCGGATGGCAGCAGGCTGCTGTCGGGGATTTCCAAGACCAGCGCCGACAGCAATCCCTATGGAGCCAAAGTCTTCGATGTCGCCAGCGGGCGCGAGATCGTCACCTATCCCGGCCATGATAATGTTGTTATCGCAACAGCGATCAGCCCGGACGAGCGCTGGGCCGCGACCGGCGGGGGCAGCAATAACGAAATTCACCTATGGGATCCGCGATCCGGGCCCGGGACAACCCCGCGCATCGGCGAGCGCCGCCTCGGCGCGGATGGCCAACCCTTGACGCTTACCGGGCAGGGACGGCCAGTATGGGCCGTCGGCTTTGCGGCGGATGGTCGAAGCATCGCATGGGGAAATGCGTGGCAACAGCACGATCCCTCGGGAGGCTATGGGTCGCTCCAGCAGATACTGGCGCTGCCCTGGGCGGAGGACGCCATGCCGCGCCCGCGCAGTCTCGAAGCAGCGGAAACCGGTGGCCTCCTCCGCGCCATGCCGAGGCACGGCGCATGGTCGCTGAAACACCGCAGGGGCGGCAATTATGCCACCGACGCCTTTCTCGACATCGAGCGCGACGGACATACGATCGCCTCCATCGAACGCGACACGACCAGCGGCTTACACCACCGTTCCTATACCTTCACGCCTGATGGCCAGACGATCATCTCCGGGGGCGGCAATGGCGTGCTCAGCGCGTATGACACCCAGGGCAGAAAACTCGGCGATTTCATCGGGCATGAGGCCGATATCTGGGCGGTCACCCCATCGCCGGACGGCCGCTTCCTTCTCTCCGGCTCCGCCGATCAGACCTTGCGGCTGTGGAACCTGAACACCCGCGAACTGCTCCTCACCCTGTTCCACGGCCAGGACGGCGAATGGGTCATGTGGACGCCGCAAGGCTATTATGTCGGCTCGCCGAAGGGCGCGGATCTGGTCGGCTGGCAAATCAACCGTGGCGTGGACCAGGCTGCCGATTACGTCGCCGCCGCCCAGCTGCGCAGGACACTGCGCCGTCCCGATATCGTGGCCCGAACCATTGCGCTTGCCTCCGCAAAGGCCGCGGTGTCGGAAGCCCCCGGCGCCGATCGCAGCATCGAGGACATCCTCGCCCGCAACCTGCCCAAGCTGGAGCTGCTGTCGCCGCGGATCGGCGCCACGGTGCAGGGTGGCGCGGCCACGCTTGCCGTCTCGCTCTCGCCGACGGATGACCCGGTGAAGCTCATCCGCGTCAGCGTCAACGGCATCCAACTCCCCGACCAGCAACCCAAGCAGGGGACGGGTTTCGCACCGGGCCGCGTTGAGCTGGGCGTGCCGCTCGCGCAAGGCGAGAACGCCATCACCCTCATCGCCGTGAACACGGAAGGTTATGAATCGGAGCCGCTACGCGTACGCCTGACGCATGAAGGCGAAGGCGGGCTCGACCAGCGCGGCACGCTCTATCTCGTGTCGATCGGTGTCGACGCCTATCCGGCGATCCCCGGCAATTTCTGTCCCGGCCTCGACGGCAAGCCGAAAGCCAGTTGCGATCTCGACTTCGCCGGCAAGGATGCAGCGGCATTCCATGAAGCGATGCTGAAGGGCCTCGGGCCGCTGCATGAGAAAGTGGAGGCGCGCCTGCTTGTCAACGCCCCGGGCAAGACGGCGCCGTCCGCCGAAGCCATTCGCGACGTGCTCGGTCTCTTGCGCCGCGCCAAGCCGAACGACACCGTCGCCGTTTTCCTCTCCGGCCACGGCTATAATGACGGGCGCGACTATCTCTTGCTGCCGACGGATGCGGAATGGTCGAAGGATCTGCGCGCATTCCGGCGCTCCAAGGCGGTGCTGTGGACCGAGATCCAGACCGCCATTCAGAATGCGCAAGGCCGGCGGATGCTGTTCATGGATACCTGCCATGCGGGCAACTCCCATGCAGGCGGGCTCGACGAAGCGGCCTATTTCGCCAACATCATCGCCTATTATTCGGCGCGCTGGGATCAGCTTGCGGTCGAGGCCGTAAAATACGGCCACGGCGCCTTCACCAAGGCGGTCATCGAAGGCATCGGCGGGCGCGCCAACGCCGATGGCGACCGCCAGATCACCACCAAGGAGCTGCGCGACTATCTGGACCGGCGCGTGCCGGAACTGGCCGCCGAGTTCGGCCAGGAGCAGAATCCGCAGTTTTTCCAGGCGCGCGACGCGCAGGTCTATTCGCTGGCGCGGGTGAATTGAAGCGGCCCTGCGACCGGGGAGATGTCTATTTCAGCCGGCGCGACTTTGCGAACTGGTCGAAGGCGACGACGGCGATCAGGATCAGGCCGATGGTGATCTGCTGGACATAGGAGTTCACATTCATCAGCACCAGGCCGTTGATCAGCACGCCGATCAGCACGGACCCGATCACCGTGCCGAATATGCTGCCGACCCCGCCGAACAGGCTGGTCCCGCCGATCACGACCGCGGCGATCACATTGAGTTCGTAGCCGATGCCGGCGACGGCTTCCGACGAGTTCAGACGCGCCGACAGTATGAAGCCGGCAAGGCCCGCCAGGAAGCCGATGATGACATAGACAGACAATAGAACGCCTTGCACATCGACGCCGGACAGGCGCGCCGCCTCGCGGTTGCCGCCCACTGCGTAGACCTGACGCCCATAGCGCGTGTAGCGCAAGACGATGAAGGCGATCAGCGCAAAAGCGAGGAAGATGATGACCGGGACTGGCACCGGCCCGATCCGGCCCTGACCCCACCAGCGATAAGATGCCTCGAAGCCGCTGATCGGTCCCGCCGCCGAGATCATCAGCGCCAGACCACGGAACACCGAGAGCCCGCCAAGCGTGACCACGAAGGGCGGCACCTTGAGCCGGGTGATGGCGAAGCCCTGCAGGAATCCCCCGAGCAGCCCGACTGAAATCGCCCCGAGCATCGCCGCGAACCAGCCATAGCCCACCTGCACATCGGTCCCCAGCGAGAAGGAACTCGCGGTGCTGCCCTTGGCGATCATGGCGGCCACCAGGCCGGCCACCGCGACCAGCGAGCCCACCGACAGGTCGATGCCGGCGGTGAGGATGACGAAGGTCATGCCGATCGCGATCAGCCCTTCGATCGAGATCTGGCGCATCACGTTGAACAGGTTGCGGGAGGAGAGGAAGCTCGGCTCCAATATCGCGAAAATCGCCATGAGCAGCACAAGACACACCGCCGGAGCATGGCGGCTGAGCAGCGGGATGATGGCAGTCCAGCGGGTGCGCTCCGGGACGGCCTTGCGAAGTGCTGCGTCGCTCATATCCTGCCCTCACTGCCAGCCGGCGAAGCCGCCGATGGGTCGATAGCCATCAAATGCATCAACCCTTCCTCCGTTGCCTGATTGCGCGGCATGCCGCCGGTGATCCGCCCTTCGCGCATGGTCACGATGCGGTCGCTGATCGCCAGCACCTCGGGCAGTTCGGACGAGATCGCGATCACCGCAATTCCCGACCGCGCCATTGCATCGAGCTGCTGGTGGACCTCGGCTTTCGCCGCGATGTCGATGCCGCGCGTCGGCTCGTCGACGATCAGCACCTTGGGGCGCAGGGCCAGCCAGCGCGCCAGCACGACCTTTTGTTGGTTGCCGCCGGACAGGTCGGCGATGCTGGTGTCGGCGGATGCCATGCGGATGTCGAGGGCCTTGCGATAGCGCTCGACCAGCTCGCGTTCGGCGCGCGTCGTTCACGAACCACCGTCCCCAGCTCAAATTCTTCAGGCTCGATATGGCGAGGTTATGCCGCACCGCGAGGTCGAGGAACAGCGCCTGCTGCTTGCGGTCCTCCGGCACCAGGCCGATGCCGTGCCTGATCGCGTCGATCGGAGAGCGGATGCCGACCGGCACGCCTTCGATCGTGATCGTGCCGCGCCGATGCGGATCGGCGCCAAAAATGCAGCGCGCCACCTCGGTGCGGCCGGCGCCCATCAGTCCGGCAAGCCCCAGAATTTCGCCGGCCCGCACCTCCAGGCTGATGTCCCTCAGCAGCGTCGCGTGCGGATTGGCCGGGTCGCGCTCGCGCCAGAGCCCCTCAATCTTCAGCACCACCGGACCGGGCGCCCGATGGTCGCCGAGCCGGGTGAACAGTTGCGAGCTCGACCTCCCGACCATCATCCGGATGAAATCGTCGATGCCGAGCTCGCCGACCTTGCCGCCGCCGACGCGCGCGCCGTCGCGAAGCACGGTGACGCGGTCGCAAATCTGCATCACTTCCTGCAACCGATGGGTGACATAGACGATGCTCAGGCCCTGGCTTTTCAGCTCCGCGATGATGCGGAACAGCCGGTCGACCTCGTGCTCGGTGAGCGCGGAGGTCGGTTCGTCCATGATGATGATCCGCGACTCCATCGAGAGGGCGCGGGCGATCTCGACCATCTGCTGCTCGCCGACCGACAAATCGCTCACCGGCATCATCGGGTCGAGGTCGAGGCCGAGCCGTCCGAGCGCTTCCGCGGTCGCCTCGCGCATCCGCCTCCACGAGACGAACGGGCCGCTTCCCGGCTCGCGGCCGAGGAACATGTTCTCCGCCACCGTCATGGTGGGGATCAGATTGAATTCCTGGTAGATCGTGACGATGCCCTGCCGCTGCGCGTCGAGCGGCGTCGGCAGCGTAATCGGCTCGCCGGCGAGGGTGATCGTTCCGGCATCCGGCTGATAGGCGCCGGAGAGAATTTTCAGCAGCGTGGATTTGCCCGCGCCGTTCTCGCCGAGCAGCCCGTGGACCTCGCCCGGCAGAATCTCGAACGACACATCGTCAAGCGCCACCACTCCGGGAAAGCGCTTGGAGATGTGTTCCATCCGGAGCAGCGGCTCTGTCATCGTTGAACCATAGCGAGCGGAATTCTCCCTGCGGGAAGCCGGCGGCAGATCCCACCCCGCACCACCGGCTTCCCGAAAGATATTGTTATTTCTATTGAATCTCGCTCAGCCGTTCCGCCTTGTCGAAATTGTCCTTGGTGATGGCGATCGGGGTCAGCAACTCGACCTTCGGATCGGGTGCCTTGCCGTTGCGCAGGAAGTCGACCAGCTTGTCGAGCGCCTTCGAGCTCTGCAGACCGGGGAACTGCTCGATCGTGGCGGTCAGGCTGCCGTCTTTGACGCGGGCCAATGCCTCCGGCAACGCGTCGAAACCGATCAGGACGATCTTGCCGGACAGATTGCGGGCCTTCACGGCCTCCATCGCGCCCAGGATCATGTCGTCATTGGCGGCGACGATGACGTCGGGCGGGGTCTTCATGCTGGACAGTGCCGCTTCGGTGACCGACAGGCCCTTCACACGATCGAATTCGGCGGTTTGCTCGAACACGATCTTGTACTTGTCCTTGACCGGGTCGAGGATGGTGTGCAGGCCCTTATTGCGGTCGATGGCGGGGCCCGCGCCGGGCTGGCCCTGCAGGTTCATGATCGTGGCGCCGTTGGGGAACTGCTTCAGGATCAGGTTGGCCTGCGCCTCGCCGCCCTTGGCATTGTCGGCGCCGACATGGCCCAGCAGGCCGGCGACCTTGTCGACGCGGCGGTCGATGGTGATCACGGGCACCTTGGCGTCGACCGCTTCCTGCAGCGCCGGCGCCATCGCGTCGACTTCGTTCGGGCTGATGAGGATGCCGTCGACCTTCCTGGTGATCGCGGCTTCGACGTCGGCCGTCTGCTTGGTCGATGAAACCTGACCGTCGCCGTCGATGATCTCGACATTGCCGATCTTCGTAGCCTCGGCTTTGATCTGCTTGAGCATATGGACGAAGAACGGGAATTTCAGGCCGGGCAGCGAGCCCAGTATGACCAGCTTCTTCTCGGCGGCCGAAGCCGTGCCGGAAAGGGCAGTTGCCAGCACCAGTGCGGCGGCGGCAACGGCGCCGATGCGCGCCACGCCGTTAAACTTGCGCGAACTCCTCAACATGTGACGATTCTCCCGAGTTTCGATTTTGTTTTATCAGTTCTGCAATGGGGACGATTGGGATTGCCTTCCGGTGGCCGGACGCGATCCCGCTTGTGATCTCCCTGTAGATACGGCGCGGCGCGGTCATCCTCAATTGTGAGAAATGGCCAGACCACTTTTTGTATCTCATCTACAATGGGATAGTCAAGGAAGCGGTCCTCTGCGGGCGGAGATGGTTGACGCCCGGACCATGATACGCAGGCCCGTCAAGTCCGGCCACCTCGCCATGCCTGATTGACCGTTTTGTTCAAGACTGAACCCACGCGACGCCCACATCATGCCGGACATTCAGATTGCATCGGACGTACAAACTGGAGAACGCCAATGACTGCGAAGCGCACAGATCGCCAGATCGATTATATCGAGTTCAATGTCGGTGACATCGGCCGGGCAAGGACGTTTTACGGACAGGCCTTCGGATGGACATTCAAGGATTACGGGCCGGACTATTGCGAATTCGGCGACGGCCGTTTGACCGGCGGGTTTGCGGCTGTTGGATCGGCAAAGCCCGGCTGTCCGCTCGTCATCCTCTATGCCGACGATCTCGAAGAAACCCAGACGCGGCTGGAAGGTGCCGGCGCGACGATCATCAAGCCGATCTATACGTTCCCCGGTGGACGGCGCTTCCATTTCCTCGATCCCGATGGCCATGAATTGGCCGTCTGGTCGGCAAACTGAGATGCCTTATCGGCGGCGTGTACTATCGCCGCCGATTCACTCTGCCATTCCGCCACTGTCACGAAATCGAAATCACCGGGACCGGCCTACCTCGCCGTATCGAGAAATTCCGCGGGTGCGACGAGTTTGTCGACACCGTAAACGGTGCTGTCGCTGAGAGCATGATCGTTCTTTGACATGCATGCCATCCGATGGCAATTTTAGGCTTGCTGCACCCCTTTCCTCAGGTGACGAGCAGGCGCCTTTTGAACAAACCGGCCGAGACAAGCAGCAGGACGGAGAGCACGCCCGTTCTCGGGCAGGCAGTCGGTGCCTATTATGAGCGGCTTGTAGCGCCCGACTTACGGCAGCATTTCGCTTGCGTCTGGTTTCATTCGGTTCCTCCGGATGCGCCCATACAATCGGCCATCGTGCCGGATGGCTGCGCCGATCTTCTCTGGTTCAACCGCACCCTGCGTGTTGCAGGTCCTGATCGGCAGGCGAAGATCGAGTGCGCTCCGCCGGGCATGACCGTTGTCGGCCTGCGGTTCCAACCGGGGCCGCCCTCCGGTGGCTAGACACTCCGGTCTCGGACGTGGTTGACGCCCGCGTTTCGCTCGAATGCTTTTGGGGTGCCGAGGCGCGGCGTCTGGCGGAGTGGGTAGGTGAAGCACCAACTCCGGAAGGCGTTGCCCGGCGTCTTGAGACAGGGCTGGCGCATCGGCTCCCGCACATCGCGCCGCCGGACGGCACCGCACCCGCGATCTTTCGGATCGTCAGCAGCAGGCACAATTATTCGATCCCCGTCGCGCATCAGCTCG
This sequence comes from uncultured Alphaproteobacteria bacterium, assembly GCA_963842775.1. Taxonomy (GTDB): domain Bacteria; phylum Pseudomonadota; class Alphaproteobacteria; order Rhizobiales; family Rhodomicrobiaceae; genus R-RK-3. Next base: position 1,107,303 of record CAWJHQ010000011.1, read on the forward strand.
AGGACGCTCTCGGTCTCGGTGAACGCACGCTCAGGCGGCGCTGCCACGAAGCGTTCGGTTACGGTCCGAAGACGCTGGACCGCATCCTTCGTTTTCAGCGGTTTCTCCAGCTCGCGCGCACGCCCGGTTTTGGCGGCACCGCCGATCTTGCGGCTGACGCTGGGTATTCCGATCAGTCCCACCTCACCCGGGAAACGCGGCATCTGACCGGGCTGACCCCGAACATGATCCGCGAGCAGTTTGCCCGCTGAGGCGGATGCAAAGCACACCCACTCGCGCAGATCGAACGACCGCTCGCATCACGGATATCGTTGAATCAATGAGGCTTTTCGAAACGTCCGCGGCCGGAATCGGGGCCGCGTGACCACCCCAACAAGCGCTATTTCTTCTTGGTCGGTGCTTTCGCGACAGGCTTCGCTGCAGCCTTTGCAGGAGCCTTCGCTACCGGTTTTGCGACCGGTTTCGCGACCTTGGCCGGAGCTGCCGCGGCTGCCTTGGTCGTCGGCTTGGCTGGTGCCTTTGCGGCCGATTTCTTTTGATCCGGTGCCTGGGAAAGCGCTGTCGCGCTGACCGCTTTGATCTCTGCTTTGGTTAGAGACCCTGGGTCCTTAACGCCTCGCGCCGCTATTGACGCCACGGTTTGAGAGGTCTTTTCATTCTTGGCCATCGTATTTGTCCACTTTCAGAAGGGAGTTGATCAGATCAACATGCCACATGATTGATGATTCTCCCAATTCTGCCTGCCGGCCACCTCGCAAAATTCAAAATGCGCAGACCGCGTAGCAACTATCGTGCGATCCGATATCGTCAGCCCTCGTCACAATACCAAGTGCCAAGGGGTCAGTGGTCATGCGCCGGATGCTCTGGCATCGGAGCGAGTTGGCAAAGTTGCGTCGCGCTGAATAGCGCGCCGGCGCGACGTTCGCGTGATGACGCTTCAGGGTTTCTGCGCAGGCCGGTACGTGAGGATGACGTTGCCGGTCTTGAGGGGCGTTGCATCGACGAGGGAGAGCCTGGTCAGGGGGCCTTCGCGGTACAGCAGTGCCTGGGGGCCGCCACTGCCGACGAAGAGCGGATGCACCCACAACCGGAGTTCGTCCAGCAGGCCATGCTCCATCAAGGCGTGGGCGAGTTGGCCGAAGCCGTATTGCACGATGTCCTTGCCAGGCTGCTCTTTCAATTGCGTGACGTACGCGACCGGATCGTCGCTGATGACGGTGGTGTTGTTCCACGCCGGATTCCGCAGCGTGGTGGAGACAACATATTTGGACATGCTGTTGATGCGATCACTGAACGGGTCGCCGGATCGTGCAGGCCACGCGGCAGCAAAGCTGTCGTAGGTGTGCCGCCCCATCAAGATAGCATCACACGCGAAAAGCAGCTCTGTCTGGATGATGCCCCCGGTATCGTCCTCGACGCCGCTCGACGGCCAGTCCTGTGGGTTCGCGATAACGCCGTCGAGTGTGACGTATGTCGAGTTGATGATCTTGCGCATGTCTGCTCCTTCCGAATGGGTTCACGCCCCCCGCGCGTCTTCAAAACACCGTGGAGTCAATGGAGAAGCTCTTTGCGGACGTCAGCGACGTCCGAACTATAGCCTCATCGAGTAGCGCTGTTTTGTATGAAAGCGACAGCTGCTTATCCTCGCGGATGATTTTTGCGGGCGTCTGACCGATCAGGTTCTTGAGCGATCGACTGAGGTGCGCCTGATCGAAGTAGCCGGCTTCATGCACGGTATCGAGAATGGAGACGCCTTGTCTCAAGAGGTTTGCCGCATGTCGCGCGCGTTCGATCTGCCGATATGTCTTGTGGGTTATGCCCGTCGCCTGCAAAAAATGACGCTGTAAGGATCGTTTGGATAGCGCCCGAGGCTCGCCCCGCAGCGCCGCTTCCACGGCCGGATCACGCACAATCACGGCAGCCTTCACAAGCCGGGCAACAAAGGTCTCTGAATTTTCGTAGTCTGGATACTCCCACGCAGAGCCATTGAGCCAGAACGATCGGGGCGATGCTCCCGGCAGCGTCACGTCGTTTCCGTTGAGGAGTTTCGCCATAGGCAGTTGCGGCATGAACGTGCCCGGCCTGAAGCGGATGCCGAACCATTGGCCCTCCGCTGGATAGTCCATTGACGTCCCTTTCGTTTCCGGCCCACGCAGTGTGAGAGTGGTCCTGTCCATATGCCGCGTCACGACCATTTCCCAATGACTCGCCGCAACCGAAACAAAGCTGCCGGCGCGCTCGGCGTAGGCGCGCCAGACCCTTTCGACAAAGGGCGAGTCCGATGGCCTATCGTCAAAGATGAAGGACACGGCGGATACCGTCCGTCTGTCTACGATCAATTGGTGCTCGAGTTGAAATACGTCGGCACCGGACACCCACCTCTAAAGCTGGGCAGAAGGCTGTTTGATCGGGGGCTGCACATCCTCGGGGATCGGGCAGACATAGGGCGTGCGTGCGGTCCGCCGGGCAAGATCGGCCTTGCAGCGCTCGATCAGGTCCGGCTCCTGAAGCGCGTCAACGGCAGTGCCGGCCATCGCCTTCGCCGCATAGATCAGCCCCTTATGCGCGGAACCGGACTTGCCCTGCGCGGTGATCTGCCAGGAATGCCCCGGCGTACCGATCGCATGCGTCGCGACGCGCGCCTGCACCGTCGGCACCACCCAGCTCACATCGCCGACATCGGTGGAGCCGATCATCGGCTCGCCCCTCACGTCGAGCGGTACGACGAAATCGCACAGCGGCGTGCCGGCCTTTGGGGCAACGCCGGCCCGCAAATAGGAGGACTCGATATCCTCCTCGCTGAGCGTCGTCTGGATTTTAGCGGCGAAATCGCGATCTGCGGCGTCGAAGGGGACCGGACCGAGGCGCATCAGATTTTCGTACATGGCCTCTTCGAGCGGCGTATTGCCGAGCAGATTCGAGACGGCGCTGATCACGCGAATGTCGACGCGGGTCTCCGTCATCAGCGCGGCGCCCTCGGCGATCTTCCTCACCCGCTCGTTAAGGGCACGCATCCCCGCGACGTCGCGCGACCGCACCGCATAGCGCACGGTCGCCTTGGCCTGCACCACGTTCGGCGCGATTCCACCTGCGTCGATGATGGCGTAGTGGATGCGGCTGTCCGCAGGCACATGCTCGCGCAGATAATTGGCGCCAACATTCATCAACTCGACCGCATCCAGCGCGCTGCGGCCGAGATGCGGCGCGGCGGCGGCATGGGCGGCGCGGCCGGTGAAGGTGAAATCCATGCGCGTATTGGCGAGCGACAGCGCTTCGTCGACGCGGGTCATGGCTGAGGGATGCCAGGTGATGGCAATGTCGACGTCCTCGAATGCTGCGGCCCGCACCATAAAGCCCTTGGCCGCGCCGCCTTCCTCCGCCGGGCAGCCATAATAGCGCACGCGGCCAGGCTTGCCGGTCGCGGCGAGATAGTCCTTCAGCGCGGTCGCGGCCAGCAGCGCCGCAGCGCCGAGCATGTTATGGCCGCAGCCATGGCCGTTGCCATTGCCCGGCAGAGGGCGGTGTTCCGCAATATTCGCTTCCTGGCTGAGGCCGGGCAGCGCATCATACTCGCCAAGAATGGCGATGACCGGCCCGCCTTCGCCCGCCTCGCCCATGACGGCGGTGGGTATCCCGCAATAATTCTCCGTCACCTGGAAACCCTGTGCCTTCAGCATCGCGGTGTGTTCCGCGACGGACCGGAATTCGCCATAGGCAAGCTCGGGCATGGCCCAGACGCGGTCACTGAGTTCGAGAAAGCTCTCCCGTTTCGCGTCGACAAGATCCCAGATCTGCTCGGTGTTCTTCATGGCGTAGACCTCTTAGGCTGTTCGGCTTATGCGGCGTCGTTCAAATGGCAGGCGGAGCGGCGGCCGGGCGCAATCTCCTTGAGAGCGGGGCGTTCGGTGCGGCAGCGCTCGAATGCGTGCGGGCAGCGCGGATGGAAATGGCAGCCCGGCGGTGGCTTGAGCGGCGATGGGATCTCGCCCTTTACAGCCGAGAAGCGGCGCTTGCCGACGGCAATGACGGGGCGCTCCGCCAGCAGCGCTTGCGTATAGGGGTGGTTCGGCTCCGCGAAAATCGCCTCTGTCGGCCCCTCCTCGACGATGCGGCCGAGATACATGATGGCGATGCGGTCGGAGATGTGCTCGACCACGCCGAGATCGTGGCTGATGAACAGATAGGTGAGGTCGAACGCCTCACGCAGGCGCATGAACAGGTTTAGCACCTGCGCCTGGATCGACACGTCGAGCGCCGCGACCGCCTCGTCGCAGACCAGGAAATCGGGACGCACCGCAAGCGCGCGGGCAATGCCGATGCGCTGGCGCTGCCCGCCGGAGAATTGGTGCGGATAGCGGCGGCGCAAGGCCGGGTCCAGGCCGACATGACTGAGCATGTCCGCCACGTAGCCGTCGCGCTCGCGGCGGCTGACGATGCCGTGCACCTCCGGCGCCTCACCGACGATCGCATCGACGCGCATGCGCGGATTGAGCGAAGACATCGGGTCCTGAAAGATCATCTGCACTTTGAGAGCGGCCTCGCGCGCCGCCTTGCCCTTGAGGCTGGCGACGTCGGCGCCGCGAAACCGGATCGAGCCCTCGGTCGGCGTCATCAGCCCCGCGACCATGCGGCCGAGCGTCGACTTCCCGCAGCCCGACTCGCCGACAAGACCGAGAACTTCGCCGGGCGCGATCGCCCAGGTGCACGTCCTCGACCGCATGCACGACCTGGCTCTTCGAGCCTCGCACCGAGCATCCGGGCAATGCGCTCGGCGGTGTCCAATTCGCGCACGAAGCGCTTGGAGACGCCCGATATGTCGATGATCGGCATCATGCGGGCACGTCTTGCCTGGCTTCGGCGAGATGCGGATGGAAGCACCGCGCGAAGTGGCCGGGCGCGATGCTCGGCTTCCGGCGGCGGGTTCAGGCACGCGCCGTCGCCGCGCGGGCAGCGGGGGCGGAAGGCGCAGCCCTTCGGCAGATCGAAGGAAGGCGGCGCCATGCCGAGTATCTGCCGCAGCGGTTCGCCGCGCTTGTTGCGGCTCGGCACGCTGTCGATCAGGCCGCGCGTATAAGGGTGGAGCGACGCCTCGATCACCTGCGCAGCGCTGCCCTGCTCGACGATGCGTCCCGCATACATCACCGCGATCCGGTCGGCGAGCGCGGACACGACCGCGAGATCGTGGCTGATCCAGATCAGCGCGGTGCCGGTCTCGGCGCACAGCTTCTGCACCTCGGCGAGGATCTGCGCCTGGATGGTGACGTCGAGCGCGGTGGTCGGCTCGTCGGCGATGATCAGGTCCGGCTCGTGCAGCAGGGCAATGGCGATCGCGACGCGCTGGCGCATGCCGCCGGAGAAATGATGCGGATAGCTGGCCAGCCGCTCGTCCGGCGAGGGGATGCCGACCATGGCCAGCACCTGCCGGCAGCGGTCCAGCGCGGCGCCGCGCGACATGCGGGCTGTGCGCCCGGCACGGCCTCGACCATCTGGGTGTCGATGCGCAGGACCGGGTTGAGCGTCATCATCGGGATCCTGGAAGATCATCGCGATGCGCTTGCCGCGTATGGCGCGCAGCCGCTCGTCGTCGAGGCCGGCCAGATCGACGCCGTCGAACAGAATGCGGCCCGATACGATGCGGCCCGGCGGATCGACCAGCCGCAGGATCGAAAAGCCGGTGACGGACTTGCCCGAGCCGGACTCGCCGACCAGGCCGAGGATCTCGCCCTTGGCGACGGAAAAGCTGACGCCATCGACCGCTTTCGCCACGCCCGCCCGCATGAAGAAATGCGTGCAGAGATCCTCGACCTGCAGAAGCGGGGCCGTCATCGCTGGAGCCGCGGATTGAGCACGTCGCGCAGCCGGTCGCCGACAAGGTTCACGCCCACGATGATGAGCAGCAGCGCCACGCCGGGATACACCGATACCCAATAGCGGCCGGAGAGCAGATAGTCATAGCCGTTGGCGATCAGCAGGCCGAGCGAGGGCTCGGTAATCGGCACGCCGACGCCGAGGAAGGACAGCGTCGCTTCCAGCGAGATGGCATGGGCGATCTGCACCGTCGCGACGACGATGAGCGGCGGCAGGCAGTTGGGAAGCAGATGGCGCAGCATGATCCGGCGATGCGACAGCGCGAGGCAGTGCGCCGCGGTGATGTAGTCCTTCTGGTTCTCGACCAGAGCGGAGGCGCGGACCACGCGCGCGTAATACGCCCATTGCGCCAGCACCAGCGCGATGATCACCTTGTCCACGCCCCGGCCGAGCACCGCAAGCAGGATCAGCGCAATCAGGATCGAGGGAAATCCCAGCTGCAGATCGACGATGCGCATGATCACCGTATCGACGAAGCGCCCGAAATAGGCGGCGCAGATGCCCGCGGCCATGCCGATCGCCAGCGCGATGAGGGTGGCGAGCCCCGCCACATAGAGGCTGACGCGCAAGCCGTAGAGGATCGCCGAAAGCATGTCGCGGCCCTGCTCGTCGGTGCCGAGCCAATAGGTCTTGCCGGAAAGGCTCTGCGATCCCGGCGTCAGGCCGCCGTCGAGAATATCGAGGCTGGCCAGATCGTAAGGGTTCTGCGGTGCGATCCAGGGGGCGGCGAGTGCGGCGAAGGCGGTCAGGATGACAAGCACAAAGCCGACGACCGCCAGCCTGTCCTCGAACAGCGCCGCAAGCATACTGCGCAGCGACCCATGCGGGCGAGCGGCAATGGCCGGCTCTCCGAGCGTGACGGTGTCGAGGGCGCTGTCGCTCATGCCGCGACATCCTTCAGGCTGATGCGTGGATCGAGCACCGCATAGAGGATGTCGACGACGAGGTTGATCATCACGATGAGAAACACCGTCAGCATGAGGTAGGCGACGATCACCGGCCGGTCGAGGAGGACGAATGCTAGTCGATCAGCAGCTTGCCCATGCCCGGCCAGGCGAACACCGTTTCGGTGACGATGCCGAACGCGATCATCGAAGCGAGTTCGAGGCCGAGCACGGTGGTGATCGGGATCATGATGGTCTTCAGGATATGCACCAGCACGATGCGGCGCTCGGAGAGACCCTTGGCGCGGGCGAATTTGACATAGTCCTGCAAGACCACCTCGCGTGTCGCCGCGCGTGCAAGCCGGATCACCAGCGACATCTTGAACAGAGCGAGGTTGATGGCGGGCAGGATCAGATGCGCCAGGCCATCGGCGGTGAAGATGCTGGTCTCGATGCCCAGCACGTTCACCGTCGCGCCGCGCCCGCCCGCCGGCAACCAGCCGAGCACCACGGCGAAGACGAGAATGAGCATCATGCCCTGCCAGAAATTCGGCAGCGAAAAGCCCAGGATCGAGCCCGCCATGATCGAGCGGCCGCCCACCGTATCCGGTCTCAGCCCGGCGATCATCCCGAGCGGAACGCCAATGAATACCGAGATGCGCCAGCGCCACCAGCGCCAATTCCATCGTTGCGGGCAACCGCTGCAGGATCAATCCGAAAGCCGATGTTCCGTAGACGAAGGAATTGCCGAGATCACCGTGCAGGACATTGCTGACGTAGAGAAAGAACTGTTCCCAGAGCGGCTTGTCGAGGCCGAGCCGGGCCACGGCGGCCTCGATTTCCGCCTGGGTCGCCTCGGGGCTGATCAGTATGTCGATGGGATTGCCGATGGCATAGACGCCGACGAACACCAGGAGCGCCATCACCGCGACGGCGAGCAGGCTCTGTCCAAGGCGGCGGATCAAATAGACCAGCATGGCACGCCTCCCGCCTCCGAGCCCTTATTTCGCGGCGCTGCCCGTCAGCTTAACCTCGTAGGGGAGCGTATATTGATCCGCACGCGGTTTGTAGCCGAGTTCCTTCTTGAATGCCCAGGTCGTCACCTCGAAATGCAAAGGCAGGATGCCGTGTTCGTCGAGCACAATGGTTTGCGCCTGACGCAGCAGTTCAGCGCGTTTATTGTCGTCGATGGTTCGCAGCGCTTCCGCGATAGCCGCGTCCATCTTGGGATTGGAATAGCGTCCGGAATTGGTGGCGCCGCGCCCGGTTGCCTTGTCGTAGGTCGCCACCAGTGAGACGAGCGGCGAGGACATTTCGCCCGTCGTAGCGCCCCATCCCGCGAGGTAGAAGGAATAATCCAGCTTGTTGCGACGCGAGAAGAACTGGCTGGAGGTGGAGGCGTCCACCTTCACCTTGACGCCGATGCGCGCCAGCATCTGCGCGACGGCCTGGGCGATCTTTTCGTCATTGACGTAGCGGTCGTTCGGCGTGCCGAGAGTCACTTCGAATCCGTCGGGATAGCCCGCTTCGGTCAGCAGCTTCTTGGCGGCTTCCGGATCGTAGGTTTCCGGCTCGCGGCCGAGCGTGCCGAACATCGGCGCGGGAAGCAATTCGCCCGCTGCCTGCGCGACGCCGCCCATGATGCGCTCTACGATGGCCTTGCGGTTGATCGCCTTGGAGAACGCAGCGCGCACCTTTGCATCGAGAAATGGGTTCTTGCCGTTCGTGCCCGAAACGCCCGGCGTATCGCCCTCCTGGTCCATATGCAGATAGATGACGCGGTTCGACAGGCCTTGGATGACCGTGAAGCCGGATTTCTGGATACGGTCGAGATCCTGAACGGGCGGCGCCTCGATGAGATCGACATCACCCGCCAGCAGCGCGGCCACGCGGGGCCCGTCGCTGGTGATGGGGCGCATCACGACCTTGTCCCAGATCGGCTTGTCGCCCCAATAGTTCTCATTGCGCTCCAGGATGAGGCGGTCACCGCGCGTGTAGCTGACGAGTTTGTAAGGCCCGGTTCCGACTGCCACCTCCGGTTTGTTGAAATCGGCCGATTGCGGCGGCGTGCCGATGCCCTCGCAGCCCTCGCGCTTGAAGGTGATCGGACCTGTCACGCCATTGGCGCTGGCCGAGAGAATGCCCCAGGCGACGCTCTCGGTGGGCAGTAGCGGCGCGGGCGCATCCGTCTTGATGAGCAGCGTATGGTCGCCCTCGGCTTTCATGTCGGCGAAGGCCTTGGTGTAGGTCGTGAACGCGGAGGGGCTGTCCTTGACCGTCGGCACGCGGCAGGCCGTGTAGATCACGTCCTTCGCGGTGAAATCGGCGCCGTTCGAAAATTTTACCCCCTGGCGAAGGGTGAAGCGCCATGTTGTTTCGTCCACAGCCTCCCATTTCGTCGCCAGCCGCGGTTGCGGCTTTTGCGTCTCGTCCTGTGCGATCAGGGACTCGAACATATTCAGCCGCGTCTGATTGTTCGGCGACAGATTGTGGAAATGCGGATCGATGGAGGAAGGCTCGGCGGAAAGCCCGATCGTCAGATCCCGGGCGAGAGCCGATGTAGAGGCAAGCGAGACGAGGGCGGCAAAGGCGATTGCGGTCTTCGTGGCGGAAGCGGTCATCGTCGGTCCTTTCGCGGATTGAAGGATCTGCGGCGGCTGGCTCCATGATGCGTGGCTGGGGAAAGAGGCTAATATGCGCCTATTGGATTTCAAAGTAGATTTGTTTGCGTGGGAACGATCGAAGAACCGTTCGTCGCGGCAGCTTCCGGGAACTTGAATGCGGCCCGGCTTTCGCCGTCGTTCCGTGTCTTATAGAGTGGCGCCGAGCAGCAACGCGCCGAACCGCCGGAGGAGAGCATCTTAATGTCCACGCCGCATTTTCTTGTTCACAGCCCGAAAGACAATGTCGGCGTCGTGGTCGTGGAAGGGTTGACGGCGGGCACGCAGATGCTCGGAGTCGTCACCGAGACCGACAGCCCGCTGACGCTCACAGCGCGGCACGACATTCCGATCGGCCATAAGGTGGCGCTCACTCAGCTCACCAGCGGCGATACCGTCGTCAAATATGGCGAGGACATAGGCCGGATGATTGGAGACGCCGCGCCGGGTGAGCATGTGCATGTCCACAATCTGAAAACCAAACGCTGGTAAGGGCCGCCGATGGCTTCCAAATACGCCAATTACACATTCAAGGGCTTTCGCCGCGACAATGGCCGGGTCGGCGTGCGCAACCATGTCGTGATCCTGCCCGTGGACGACATCTCAAACGCCGCCTGCGAGGCCGTCGCCAACAACATCAAGGGCACGATGGCCCTGCCCCACTCCTATGGACGCCTGCAGTTCGGCGCGGATCTCGACCTGCATTTCCGCACCATGATCGGCACCGGCTCCAATCCGAATATCGCGGCTTGCGTGGTCATCGGCATCGAGCCCGGCTGGACGAAACGCATCACCGACGGCATCGCCGCTACAGGCAAGCCCGTCGCAGGGTTTTCGATCGAGCAGAATGGCGATCTGAAAACCATCATGGACGCCTCGCGCGCGGCCAAGGAGTTCGTGCATTACGCCACCGAATTGCAGCGCGAGGAATGTTCGATCTCCGAACTTTGGGTGTCCACCAAATGCGGCGAGAGCGACACGACGACAGGCCTCGGCTCATGCCCGACTGTCGGCAATATGTATGACAAGCTGCTGCCCGAAGGGATTTACGGCTGCTTCGGCGAAACCTCGGAGATTACCGGGGGCGAGCATATCTGCAAGGCGCGGGCGGCCACGCCCGAGGTGGGCGAGCGGTGGTACCGGATGTGGAAGGCGTATCAGGACGAGGTGATCGAGGCCAATAAGGTGGATGATCTGTCGGAAAGCCAGCCAACCAAGGGCAACATCGAAGGCGGCCTCACCACCATCGAAGAAAAGGCGCTCGGCAATCTGGAAAAGATCGGCCGGACGAGCCGGTATATCGACATTCTGGAGCCGGCCGAAGCGCCGAACTCCGGCCCGGGCCTCTATTATATGGACACATCGTCCGCCGCAGCCGAATGCGTCACGCTGATGGCGGCGGGCGGCTATGCCGTCCACACCTTCCCCACGGGCCAAGGCAATGTGATCGGCAATCCGATCGTGCCCGTCATCAAGATCACCGCCAATCCGCGCACGATGCGCACGATGAGCGAACATGTCGATCTCGATGTCTCCGGCATCCTGCGTCGGGACATGACCATCGATGGAGCGGGCGACGGATTGATCGACATGATCCTGCGTACCGCAAATGGGCGCACCACAGCCGCCGAGGCACTCGGCCATCGGGAATTCGTCATGACGAAGCTGTATCGCAGTGCCTGAGCGAACCCTGCGTATCCATGAATTCCCCTCAATCTGAAAGCGGTTGCCGTGCCCGACATCGTCATTCCCGAATTTATGGACGCCGCGCCGGTCGAGCGGTTGCGGGCAAAATATTCGGTGCATTGGGAGGAGGACCTCTGGAGCAAACGCGTCGAGTTGGAGGCGCTCATGGCCGATGCCGTCGCGCTGATCGTCCGCAATCGCACCCAGGTCGACGCGGGACTGATCGGCAAAGCGCCGAAATTGCGGGTCGTCGGGCGGCTCGGCGTCGGGCTCGACAATATCGATCTGGAAGCCTGCAAGGCGCGGAGCATCGCCGTCTGTCCGGCCACCGGGGCCAATGCGGATGCGGTCGGGGAATATGTCGTGGCCGCCGCATTGCTCCTCTTGCGCCGGGTGGCGTTCTCCGGCACCGCGCGCCTGATGCAGGGCGAATGGCCCCGCCAGGAGATGGGCGAAGGCTTCGAATGCGCCCGCAGGACGCTGGGGTTGGTCGGCTTCGGTTCAATCGGTCAGGTAACGGCCGCCAAGGCCCGCGCCCTCGGCTGCAAGACGCTGGCATTCGACGCCTTCCTGGCGGAAAGCGATCCAGCCTGGCAGGATACGGAGCGCGCCGATCTCGGCGGTGTCCTTGCACGGTCCGACATCCTCACGCTGCATTGCCCGCTGACGCCGCAAACGCGGGGGCTGATCGGCGCCAGCGAGATCGCGGCCATGCGGCCCGGAGCCATTTTGATCAACACCGCGCGCGGCGGTATCGTCGAGGAAGGCGCGCTCGCCGCTGCCTTGCGGACAGGCCACTTGGGAGGCGCGGCAATCGACGTGTTTGATACCGAGCCGATCACGGCGGACACGGCGTCGCTCTTCTCCGGCCTGCCCAATGTGATCCTCACGCCGCACATTGCGGGCATCACCGTGGAGTCGAACCGGCGCATCAGCGAGGTGACTGTGAATAACGTCCTTGCGGCATTGCGGGCGAGCGGATCGATGACCGGCGCGGCGCACCGCCAGGGGTACTCATCGATCTCGTCTCGCAGCGCCCTCGTCGCCTCGTCCACCAGCCCGGAAAACGCCGCCGCTGTGGCGCGGGCCCTGGTCGCCGCCGAGATCGACGGGCAGAAGGGACACGGACTGTCCCGCGTCGCCGCCTATGCCGCGCAGGCCCGGTCCGGCAAGGTCGATGGGCACGCCGTACCGCAGCTCCACCAGGCGCGTACGGCGAGCATGATGATCGATGTTGCGAACGGTTTCGCCTATCCGGCTTTCGAGCTGGCGATTGCCGAGCTGCCGGGAGTCGCGCGCCAGACCGGCATCGCCGCTGTGGGATTTACCCGCTCGCATCATGCGGGTGCGCTTGGACTGGTGGTCGAACGCATCGCTGAGGCGGGCTTGCTCGCGCTGATGGTCACCAATTCGCCGCAGGCGATGGCGGCGTGGGGCGGCAGTCGCGGGCTTTTCGGCACAAACCCGATCGCCTTTGCCGCACCGAGGCCGAAAAGCGAACCACTGGTCATCGATCTGGCACTTACTGAAGTCGCGCGCGGCAAGATCATGACGGCCGCGCAAAAGGGCGAGCCGATCCCCGAAGGCTGGGCGAACGATGCCGACGGCAACCCGACGACTGATGCGGCGGCGGCGCTCAAGGGAACGCTGACGCCGATCGGCGGCGCGAAAGGGGCGGCGCTGGCGCTCATGGTCGAGCTGATGGCCGCGGCGCTCACCGGAGCCAATCTGGCGTTCCAGGCCAGCTCGTTTTTCGACGTCGGCGGCCCGCCGCCCGGCATCGGCCAATTCCTCATCGCCATCGACCCGGCGGCGTTCGGCGGAGAACAGGCCTTCGCCGAACGCCTGGAACTGCTGGCCGGTGAGATCGACGCGGATGGAGCGGCACGCCTGCCGGGAACCAGGCGGCTGGCACTGCGCGAAGCCGCGAGGCGCGACGGCGTTTTTGTGGGGCACGCGATATTCGAGCAACTGCAGCAGATCGCGGCTGCTGGTGCGAATGGGTGAAGCCGCCCTGCACGCCCCTGCGTCTGATCCAACCCCGCGAACTGGTCCGGTCCCAGAGCAAAGCTTAGTCAGCACCCCTGAGGGGCGCCGACTTCAGCGATGTTTTGCGCCAATGAGCGCTTCGAGGCAGGTGTTATTGCCCGCCCCAACGTTTCGGATAGTTGGGCATCTTCTCGCAGCCGCACATGGCGTAGTGCAGCGGCGGCATCTTGTCGTTGATGAACTGGTCGAGATTCTCAGATGTAATCGCCGGCTGCGGCAGGTTCCATTCCGGACCGGGCACCGCCTCGCCGTTCAGGATTTTGACGGCGGCAATGATCGGCGTGCGCCATTGATAGGTCGGATAGGTCGGCGCAATCGCGGTCAGCTTCAGCTGCTTCCATTTTTGCAGGAAATCCTGCTGGTCTTCGCCCGTGATGACGGGCACCTTCGCGCCGGCATCCTCGAACGCCTCGATAGCCGCGACCGATGTTGCGCCCGCATCCATCCACACCGCGTCCAGCTTGCCTTCGCGCTGGATGTAGTCTTCGACGATCGATTTTGTCTTGGCACGGTCGCCATTGGTAAATTCGGCGCCGACGATCTTCAGGCCGGCATCCTCCAAAATATGCTTGGCGGCGGAATAGCGCGTCTCAAGCACGTCCACGCCAGGCAGAATGCGCAGCATCAGCACTTTTCCGCCTTTGGCGGCGTTATCGGCGATGAACTGGCCGGACTGAATGCCGAACCCATAACCGCCCACCGGCTTGATGAAGGTGACCGGGCATTTCGTGTTGACGCCACGGTCGAAAACGATGACGGGGAGCTGCTTGCAGGCTTTCTCAACCGCCGGTGTCAGCGCCGCGGTGGTATTCGGCGAAACGATGAGGATGTTGCACTTGCCGCCGGCGAGGAGGTCGTCAATGTCGGCGATCTGCTTGTCATCGGAGCCTTCTGCGTCGGTGACGATAAACTCCTTGATCTGATCCTTCAGCATGTCGACCTGCGCCTGCATCGTTTTCCAGCCGACAACGCGCCAGGGATTGTTGACGCCGGCATTGGAGAAACAGACCGTATACGGACCGGTCTTCTTATATTTGGCGGTGTCGGCCTTCTGGTCGCCGAAATGCTGAAGCCAGGGCTCGCCGGCGGGACCGGCCGCCTTGGCGCCGAGCATGTCTTTCTGCTTGGCGAATTCCTTCGGGTCGTCGAAGTTCGGAGCTTGCGCAAAAGACGCTCCCGCGCTCAGCAACAGCGCAAGGCCCGCAGTCAGGGCAGATAGGCGTTTCATTAAGTCCTCCGATTGTTTTGCGTTTCTTAATCCGTGCCGGCGACGCGGGGTCGCGAGCGAATTCATCCTCCTGCCCGCTGCCGCCTGTGTTGGGCAAGCGCAACTGCCGATATAAGTATTATCCCTTGCACCGCGTCGCGGATCGGCTTGGGCAGAGCCGAGCATGTTCAACAGCGTGAAGATGGCTTGCAATGTCAGCGCCCCGGCGATGGATGCGCCGACCGAGCCGCGCCCGCCGAGAAGCTGCGCTCCGCCGATCACGGCGGCGGTGATCGCCTGCAATTCGTAGCCGAAGCCGACATCGGTCGAAACGCCGGCGAAACCGCCTAGCAGAATGCCGGCGAGCACCGCCGACACGGACGAGATCGACGAATGCGATGATGCGCACACGCTCCACCGGCGTCCCTGCGAGCTGCGCCGCGCGCGGATTGTCGCCGACCGCATGAACAAGCCGCCCATAGACCGTGCGATGCATCAGCCACCATAGGAGCCCGCCAATGACGACCAGCACGATGAGCGCGATCGGCAGGATCCCGATCAGCGGAAGATCGCTGATCATCGCCCGGCCGAAATAGCGGAAACTGTCGGGCAAATAGCCGCGCGGCGATCCTCCCGACCAGGTCAGCGCCACGCCGTTCAGCGTTATCATCATGCCGAGCGTGGCGATGATCGAGGGAACCTTGAGGTAGGAGACCACCGCCCCGTTGATCAGACCGACGGCGACGCCGATGCCCAGCATCAGCGGAATGACCCATGCGGTCGCATTCGGGTCGCCATTGATGAGGATGGAGCTGCCGATGACAGTCAGCGTGATGATCGAGCCGACGGACAGATCGAAGCCGCCGGACGTAATGACGTAGACCTGTCCGGCGGCGAGAATCGCGAGCGGCGCCGCCCGTTTGAGGAAATTCATGTAGCCGGCCGGCTCAAGAAAATGCGGCGACTGGATCGCGATCGCCGCGATGAGCAGCGCCAGCACGATGTAAACCGGATTGAGCGCGAGGCGGCGCGCGGGCAAGCGTGCCGGGGGCGTCGCCGCGAGGTCGCTCATGCCACGATCCTTTTCGAGCGGACGGCATAAAACGCAACCGCGGCGACGATGACGAGGCCGCGCAGGATCTGCTTGGCGAAGGCATCCACCCCGGCGAGGTTGAAGATCGAGTCGATCAGCGAAAAGATCATCACGCCCGCCATGGTGCCCCAGACGCCGCCGCGCCCGCCCGCCAGCACCGTGCCGCCGATGACCACGACGGCGATGGATTCCAGATCGTAGACGCCGTCGCGGCCGACCCAGGGAGCGCCCGAGCGCAGCCGGCTGGCGAGATATAGCCCGGCGACGGACGCGCAGAGGCTGCTGATGACGTGAGCGGCAATAATAACGCGCGACGTTTTCACACCCGCAAGG
This sequence comes from uncultured Alphaproteobacteria bacterium, assembly GCA_963842775.1. GTDB lineage: Bacteria > Pseudomonadota > Alphaproteobacteria > Rhizobiales > Rhodomicrobiaceae > R-RK-3. Next base: position 1,123,083 of record CAWJHQ010000011.1, read on the forward strand.
CGCGCCGCATCCGGCATTGCCGCCGACCGCATAGATGTTGGAGCCGAATTTCGTGAAACGCAGCACAAACCAGCTCAGAGCGGCGAGCGCGACCAGAAACGGCACGCTCATCGGCAGGCCGCCGATTTCGCCATAGGCGAAGACCTGGAACTCAATGGGCACCGACCCCGCGAAATTGGTGAAGGCGGTGGAGAGCAAACCTTGGAGAAGCAGCGCCATGCCGAGCGTGGCAATGAGCGGGTTCACCTGAAGCTGGGTGATGATCAGCCCGTTCAATCACGCCGACCACCGCTCCGATGGCCAGCACGGCAAGTATCGCCGGCAGCATCATGGCGGGGTCGCCCGACATGATGAAGGACGCCAGCACCGCCGACACCGAGATGAGATTGGCAACCGACAGGTCGATCGAGGCGACGAGAATGGCGAAGGTTTGGCCGATGGCGGTGATGCCGAGCGCTATCGAACGGCCCAGAATGCCGATGAGATTTTCAAAACTGAGATACTGCGCCTGGCCGGTTGCCAACGCGATGGCGGCATAGACACCGAGCGCCACAGCCAGAAAGATCAGCGGGGCGATGCGCTCCAGGCGCAGCGTGCCGGAAGGCGAAGCGGGAAGCGCTGGCTGTGATCATGCGGCGCCCGCCAATTCGGTCTTGCCGGTTGCGGCGCGCATGATCTCGGCTTCTCCGACGCCGCGCGCGAATTCACCGACGATCGTGCCGTCGCGCATGACCAGGATGCGATCCGCCGCCCCGAGCACTTCCGGAAGGTCGGACGATACCATCATCACCGCGGCGCCGCCTCGCGCGAGATCACGCATCAGGTGATAGATGCCAGCCTTGGCGTTGACGTCGATGCCGCGCGTCGGCTCGATGAACAGCAGCACCTTGGGCGCGAGCGCCAGCCATCGGGCAATGACGGTTTTCTGCTGATTGCCGCCGGAGAGACCGCGAATGTCCTGATCGAAACTGGCGGCGCGCACGTCCAGGCGGGTCAGCAGCGCGTCCATCGCATCGGCATCGCCGTAGCGGGTGCGCGCGGGGGAGCGGGCGAGGCCCGACAAGGCGCGGGAACACAGCATGGCGTTATCGCGCACCGACTGCATCAGCAGCAAGGCTTCCGCTTTGCGGTGCTCCGGGGAGCAGGCCGATCCCGGCACGCATCGCCTCGCGCGGGCGGGTAAAGCGCACCGTCTCGCCGCGCAAGGTCGCGGTGCCGCGCTCGAAAGGCTCATCGCCGAACAGCGCCATGGCGAGCGCCGACCGCCCGGCGCCCTGAATACCCGCAAAGCCGACGATCTCGCCAGCGCGCAGATCAAGGTCAATGTCACGAAGACGGTGATTGCCGCCGCCCCTCACCGACAGCACCACATCGCCGATCTCACCGGGCGTCGCCGGAGGCGGGTAGAAATCGCCGATATCGCGGCCCACCATGGCGCGGATCACCACCGAGGCATCCGGCACATGGTCATATTGAGCGGCGAGCTTGCCGTCCTTCAGCACGGTGACGCGGTCGGCGAGCTGGGCGATCTCGTGCATCCGGTGCGTGATATAGACGACGGCATGGCCCTGTTCGCGCAGCGTGTTCACCAGGCCGAAAAGCACCTTGCATTCATGTTCGTTGAGCGCGGCGGTCGGCTCGTCCATGACGATGACCTTGGCGTCGAGAGCGACGGCTTTGGCGATTTCCACGAGCTGCTGCTCGGCGACATCGAGGTCGCCGACGAGACTGTCCGCCGCGATGCGGTGAACGCTGCCGAAGAGATCGAGCACTTGCCGCGTCTCGAGCCGCATGCGGCTCTTGTCGAGCAAGCCGTGCCGGGTCGGCTCGCGGCCGAGAAAGATGTTTTCCGCCACCGTCCGGTTGGGCAGCAGCGAGAATTCCTGATAGATGACGCTGATGCCGGCACGCAGCGCTTCGACCGGATGCGCGAAGTGGACCGGCTCGCCGCCAATGACGAGCGTGCCGCTATCGGGCTGGTAGGCGCCGGACAGAATTTTGATGAGCGTGGATTTGCCGGCGCCGTTTTCGCCGACAAGTGCGTGTACTTCGCCGGCGTGGCACGCAAAGCTCACATCATCAAGCGCCTTCACACCCGGGAAGGTCTTGGAAATGCCGCGCATTTCGAAGACCGTCTCCATGGTCTTCCTCCCACACATCGTTTTTATTCTGGCCGGCGGATGACACGCCGACAGTTGATGTAATCGATTGCATAATCTACCGCACCGCCAAGCCACTCTGTCAAACAAATAGACAGCACGCCGCAGAATTCGCGGATGGTCCACCGCCAAACGCCAGCGTTCTGCTTGGCGGCGCAAAATGGCCACCGCTAGCGCCTTAGTTCAACGCCTCCTGCCAAGTGCGGCGCACAAAGGCAGCGCTCTCGGCAAATAACGTCTCGGTATCGGGGAATAGCGGGCGCCATACGCGCGTGGCGGCGGCGATCTCCGGTAAGCCGCTGCCGAAAGCTTCGACGCACAACCAGCCATCGAAACCGGTCGCCCGAAGCGCGCGGAAAATGGCAGGAAAATCGATCTGGCCTGTCCCGGGGATGCCGCGGTCCCGCGCCTCCGGATCGGGACTGACGGGATTGGCGTCCTGCGTCGATACGATTGAAGTCATCGTCCGGGCAAGTCCCAGGCGATCGAGAACATGACCCAGGCGCTGATAATGTTCGGGCGAGCCTTTCAGCACAGGAATTTCCACCCCATCGAACCCCGTGCGCTTCGCCAGTTCAAGGATGGGCACATGTTTTTCTTCAACAAAATCGGTGACACAAAGCAGATTTATACCCAGTTGCATACTTCTACCCTCACGCAAAGCTCGTCAGCTTATGTCGTGCACGGACATCTTGCAAACGGCGATCCTGACCTTTCGATGCGTTGCAATCCGCGCGACGAGGCCGAGACGGACCCTCAATAATCTTCGATTGTATTTTCCCGCCGACGAGTCATCATGGATTGAAGGGTTCTAGGGAGGAGCGACACAATGGGCACCGTTCTCATCCGGAACGCGCAGATCTGGGATGCCGACGCCGGTCATCTTTATTCCGGCTCCGTCGAAGTCCGCGGCAACAGGATCGCGCGCGTGCATCGCGAAGATGTCGCGACCACGCAGGGCCGCGACGACGTCATCAACGCGGAAGGCATGACCCTCATGCCCGGCATGGTGGAAGGTCATTGCCACCCCAGTTTCGTCGGCATAGCGACGAACGCTGAGCTAGGGCGGATCCCTCCGGAGAAACATACGCTGCAAACGGCGGCGAACGTGAAGCTCCTTCTGGAGCACGGCTTCACATCGATCTTCGAGGCGGCGTCGGCCAAGCCGATGATCGGCGTAACCATCCGCGACGCCATTAATGACGGGCTGATCGTCGGCCCTCGGATGCTCGCAGGCAGTCCTGAAGTCACGACGACTGCGGGGCTGGGCGACGAGCGCCGCCGGCACATTCACGAGGAAAGCTTCGGCCTCGTCGCGGACGGCCCTTACGAGATACGGAAAGTCGCGCGCGAATGCGTGCGTGACGGCGTCGACATTATGAAGATCAACATCTCAGGCGATGAGTTCGTCAGCCATGCGCGGGCCGAAGTCACGACGCTGGAGGACGACGAGTTGGCCGCCTTCATCAGCGTCGCGCACGGCTTCGGCAAGCTCGTCGCGGCTCATGCCCGTTCGTCAAAAAGCGTCAAGATGGCGGTGCGCCACGGCGTCAATTGCATCTACCATTGCGATTTTGCCGATGAGGAGGCGCTCGACCTGCTTGAGAGCGTCAAGGACAAGTCGTTTGTCGGGCCGGCTTTTGGTCTCGTGCATAATTGCACTAAGGAGGGTGAGATCGCAGGCATCACCCCGGCTGTGGCAGAGGCGATGCATCTGTTCCGCAAGTTCGACGCGACCTGCGCGACCTACCACGAAATCCGGAAACGCGGCATCCGCGTCGTCATCGGTGGCGATTACGGCTTCTCCGTCACGCCGATGGGCCAGAACGCCCGCGACATCGAGCATTTTGTCCGATATTTCGGTTATACGCCCAACGAGGCGCTGCGCTGCGCCACGATCATCGGCTCTCAACTCATGGGGTATGGCGGCGAGCTGGGCGAAGTGAAGGAGGGTTATCTCGCCGACCTGCTGCTCGTCAGGGGCAATCCGCTGCAGGACGTCTCCATCATGCAGCACAAGGACCGCTTCGCCATGATCATGAAGGACGGAGTGATCTATAAGGATCCGCAGCGGGCCGAGCGGGGACAGGCAGGCCTCATCGCCGCTGAGTGAATGAATCCCATTGCGTTGTCATAGGAGTGTCACGCGCGCTCCTCGGCTCGCCGGTGAGCGGCGGCTCAGCCTTCGCCAGTCCTGCGGCACGTGACTGCCTAGCATTGCTAAGGGCGCCGTTGAGCTCCCGGCACGCTCTTCACGATCGAGCCTGGATTGCGATCCTCTCTCCTCCGCACCAAAACGACCGGACCACCGGGCTCCATTCCAACCCGCCACAGCCTCCGCTTGGCTGCTGGAATTGTAATGTCCGGCCCTCTTGCATCTGATCATAATGTATGACTAGATTTGATCGAGAAGCAGGGCATCCGAATGGGACGTATTCGCCCGTTGACCAGCCACAAAGGCAGCCCAGGCTTGACACCTTCCATCGCCAAGGAGCGTTCGGTCTTCACGGAACAGGGCGCCTTCCCGCGCCACGTCTCCGGTCAGGTCGCCGAGCGGATCGGCATCGGGATCGTGTGCGGCGATATTCTGCCCGGCGAGCCCTTGCCCTCGGAGATGCGCATTTGCGAATTGATGGGCGTCAGCCGGACGGTCGTCCGCGAGGCGATCCGGATGCTGGCGGCGAAGGGTTTCCTTGAAACGCGTCAGAAGAGCGGCAGCCGCGTCCGTTCGCCGGAACATTGGAACCATCTGGACCCGGACGTCCTGCGCTGGCGTCTCGAAACCACCGACATGGACAGCTATCTCGCCAAGCTGTTTCAACTGCGCGACGCCCTCGATCCGACCGCTTCGGCCATCGCCGCCGGTGCTGCAACCGCCGAGGACAAGGCGCGCATCCAGGCCGCGTTCGATGGCATGGCTGCCGCGCGCGACAATGAGGCATTCGTCGTGGCTGACATCGACTTTCACAAGTCGATCTACGTCGCGACACGAAATGAATTCTTTTGGCCCATCGCGCAGATGTTCGAGATTGCGCTCCGCCAGAGCTTCCGCATCGCCGCCACCGGGGATCATCGCAAGCGCGCTTTGGCCGAGCATCGCGAGGTCATGGACGCGATCCTGGCTGGCGACGCGGACCGCGCCCGGGAGGCGACCATCACCTTGCTTGGGCACTCGGCCACCGATCTCGTGAAAATACGCGGGCGTGACCCATTCCGGAGACGCTGAGCCATGCCGTGGAGCCCACCCCCTTGACAACAATCTGGAATTCTAGAATTCTAGCATTATTCGAACTGAGCGATCCTTAAGAGTAGCCAGGTCGTTTTTGCGATGTCTTACGAATAATCGACATAAAAATTGTCGGATGACGTGTGCAGCATACAAATTCAGTAAAATCAAATGGAGGAAAAAATGGCCTCGCAGTCGCATATAGCTATTTGTCTAGGTGTTGGCGTCGCGTTTGCTGCCGCCGTTACTGTCAGTACTATTGCCCGAGCCGCTCCCGAGGTGGTCCCCGGTCCCTCCGCTGACGCAAAATGCTTCACGCCATGGGCATCCGACACGAAATTCTTCAAGTTTAAGAGCAAGCCCGGCCCGTACCGGATCGCCCTTGCAAATGGCTACATCGCCAACACATGGCGCATCCAGATGATCCAGACCGCGAAGGCCTATGCCGCGCAACCGGACGTCGCCAAGAAGCTCAAGGAATTCAAGGTGATTTCCACGGGCGAAGACGTGCCTGCGCAAATCTCGGCGATCAACAACTTCATCGACTCCGGCTATGACGCCATCGTCGTCAACGCGCAGAACCCGACCGCTTTCGGCCCGGTCATCAAGCGTGCCAAGGAAGCCGGTGTCATCCTCGTTGCCTTCGACAACATTCTCGACACTCAGGATGCGATCAACGTCAATGTGGATCAGAAGGGCCTCGGCGTCCTCTGGGGCAATTGGCTGGTCAAGCACGTTCCCAGTGGCGGCAAGGTTCTTGAGGTGCGCGGCGTTGCCGGCACGTCCGTGGACACCGACCGGCATAATGGCGTCCACGAGGTGCTGAAAGCCTCCGGCAAGACGTGGAACGTGACCGAGGTCGCGGGTAAATGGGATGACGGCACCGCTCAGAAGGTGACCGCCGACGCCATCACCACCAACGGCCCGTTCGTCGCAATCACCGGTCAGGGCGGCGACACCGGCATCGTGCAGGCCATGATCGACGCCAAGCATCCCTTCGTGCCGTTCGGCGGCGAGACGGAGAACGGCTTCCGCAAGTTCTGCGCGAAGCACGCGGCGGATGGACTGAAATGCTCGTCGGCCGGCACGGGTCCGGCCCAGGTCGCGGTGGCGATCAAGACGGCGATCGCGGCGCTTGAGGGGCAGGTCGTGCCTCAGTCGGTCAAACTCCCGACGGCGATCGTCGAGGATCCGAACTTCAAGGCTGGCCAGGACTACTTCCCTGAGCAGTCCGATAATTTCTTCGTCGGCAACGCGTTCCCGACCTGCGGCATCAATTTCACGGCGCAGGAAATCATGGGCCAGACGAAAGAGAACCAGTAGTCTTCTCGCGCGATACAGGGCGCCGCGGGGGATCTCCCTTGCGGCGCTTTCCATAAGTGTGATTGCTTAAAGCCATGACCCGCGAAAGCATGTCCCCGCGATGGCGGAGATGCATGCCCGGTTCGCGACTAACATATGCTCTGCGAGGGGACGATGGACGGTGCGGTTCCACTCTTTCGAATGGAAGGGGTGTCCAAGCGTTACGGAGGCGTTCACGCCCTCGAAAAGGCGGAGCTGTCCGTCACACCGGGGCGCATTCATGCCATTCTCGGCGAAAATGGCGCGGGCAAATCCACCTGCATCAAGATCATGTCAGGGGTCGTAGCCCCGGACGAAGGACATATGACGATGGAGGGCCGGGAGGTCGCGTTCGCGTCGCCATCGGCCGCCAACGACGCCGGCATCGTCTGCATCTTCCAGGAACTGTCGCTCGTCCCCGACCTTAGCGTCGCCGATAACATCGTCATCATCAACCCGCCCACCCGCTTTGGCCTGATCGACCGGCGCGAGCAACGCAGGATCGCCGAAGCAGCGCTTGCCCGTGCCGGTGCGGAAGACATCCATCCCCTGGCGCAGGTCAAGGATCTGCCGCTGTCGCGCCGGCAGCTCGTCGAGATCGCCAAGGCGCTGCAGCGTCAGCCGCGCATCCTCATTCTCGATGAAGCGACTTCCGCGCTCACCGCCGCCGACGTCGCGAAGATCTTCGCAGTGCTCAAGCGGCTTCGTTCCGAGGGGCTGGCGCTCCTCTATATTTCCCACCGGATGCATGAGATCGCCGAACTCGCCGACGATTGCACGGTGTTCCGCAACGGCCGGAACGTCGCCACCTACAAGGCCGGCACCAAGACCGACAACGAAGTCGTCGAGCTGATGATCGGCCGCGAATACAGCCACATTTTCCCGCCGAAACAGCCGCCGGTGCCGCAAGCCAAGCCGCCGGTCCTGGAATGCCGCAACCTCTCATGGACCGAACGGCTGAGGGATATTTCGCTGTCGGTCAGGGCCGGCGAGGTGGTCGGCCTGGGCGGCCTCGATGGTCAGGGCCAGCGGGAATTGCTGCTCGCCCTCTTCGGCGTGCTGGCCGGCTGTTCGGGCGAGGTGCTGATCGACGGCAAGCCAACATCCATTTCCAGTCCATCGGTAGCCAAAAGCAGCAAGATCGGCATGGCGCTGATCCCGGAGGATCGCAAGACCGAAGGGCTGATGCTGCCGATGACGGTGCGCGACAACCTGACCTTTGCCTCTCTCGGCCGGATGTCGAAAGGCGGCATCATCGATCGCACCGCCGAGCAGCGCCTGATCGATGACATGATCAAGCTGCTCGGCATTCGCACCGCCGGCCCCGATATCCCGGTCGGCGCGCTGTCAGGCGGCAATCAGCAGAAGGTCGTCATCGGCAAATGGCTGATGAATCAGCCGCGCATCATCCTGCTCAACGATCCGACCCGCGGCATCGATGTGGGGACCAAGCAGGAGATGTATCAATTGCTGCGCAATTTAGCCGATGCGGGCGCGGCCATCCTCTTCTATTCGACGGACTATGACGAGCTGATAGGCTGTTGCGACCGGGTGCTCGTACTTTATGACGGCCAGCTCAAACGCGAGCTGATCGGGGCGGAAATCACCGAGCGGGCTCTGATTGCGAGCGCGCTCAACGTTCGGCTGGAGGAGGCGGGTAAAATGCCGGCGATAGGCGCATGAGGGACTGGCGTTTCTGGCTCGCCGAACAGCGCGGCACGTTGATCGCCGTCGGCATCTTCGTCGTCATGTTCATCATCTATGTGTCGAATCATCCGGCCGGCCTCACTACCAACGTGGTGCAGACGGCATCGAACAAAGGCGTCCTGCTCGCCTTCATCGCAATGGCGCAGACGCTTGTCGTCCTCACCGCCGGCATCGACCTCTCGGTTGGCATGATCTTCGTCCTCACCAATTGCCTGGCGTCGTGGATCGTTCTCGGCTCGCCGATGCAAACCGGGCTCGGTTTGGCGGCCGTGCTGCTGGTCGGCGCGCTGTGCGGTGCGATCAACGGAGCGATCGTCATCTTTGGCCGGTTGCAGCCGATCGTGACGACCATCGCCACAGGCGCGATTTACTTCGGCATTGCGCTGGCTCTGCGGCCATTTCCCGGTGGCAGCGTCAATTCCGATCTCGCGGACGCGCTCACCGGTAAGCTTTTCGGCACCATTCCGGCCAGTCTCGTCGTGCTCGCCCTCGTCGTCCTGATCGTCTGGGTGCCGTTCAGCCGCTCGGTGACGGGGCGCGCCGCCTACGCAGCCGGATCGTCCGACGTCGCCGCCTACATGTCGGGCGTGCCGATCCGCCGCGCGAAATTCATCGCCTATACGCTTTCGGGGCTGCTCGCCTCGATCGGCGGATTGTTCCTGACGTTTTTCACGCAGACCGGCGAAGCGTCCAATGCGAGCGGCAATACCTACACGCTGTTTTCAATCGCCGCCGTCGTGCTTGGCGGCGTGTCGCTGTTCGGCGGTACGGGCAGCGCCATCGGCGCGATCTTCGGGGCGCTCGCATTCCGCACCATCGGCGATCTTCTCTTCGTCTTCGACTTCGACCCGCTGTGGCAGCCGCTCTTCCAGGGCGCCGTCCTCATGCTCGCTGTCAGCCTCGGCGCTTTCGGCCTGTTCCGGGTGCGCAACCGTCTGGAGTGGTTCCAATGAGCGTGACGACCTCCACCGGATTGGGTGGCCGGATGTCGGTGTTTCTCCGGCGTGTCGATCCTGCCGTGGCGACCGCCTTCGCCTGCATTTTCCTCCTGCTTCTGCTCGGCAGTCTTTATTCCACGAACTTCCTGTCGCCCGGATATCTGCTGCAGCAACTCAAGGTGGCGTCCTTCCTCGGCATCATCGCCACTGGCATGATGCTGGTGATCCTGCTCGGTCAGATCGACCTTTCCGTTCCCTGGGTCGTGACGACCGGGGCGATGATGGCATGCGCAGCGGCCTCGTTCGGCACTGCAGGTGTCATCCTCGCCGTTCCATTCGGCATCCTCTGCGGTGTCGCCCTCGGCCTCGTCAACGGGATCGGCGTCGCCTATCTCCGCATCCCGTCGATGATCATCACGCTCGCCACCAATGCCGTCGCGCAAGGGCTGATGGTGGTGTATTCAGGCGGCTTCTCGCCGAAGGATTCAGCCTCGCCGCCGATGCGCTATCTCGCTACCGGCTTCGCCATTCCAGGCGTGCCGAACGCGGTCATCATTTGGGCGATCGTCGGCGCGGCAACCGTCTTTCTGCTGTCGCGGACCACGTTTGGCCGCTCCATCTACGGCATCGGCAACCGCGAGCGGGCCGCCTATCTGTCAGGGATCAACACACGCCGCGTCGTGATGATCACCTTTGCGATTTCCGGCGGGCTGTCGGCGTTCGGCGGCGTGCTTCTCGCAGGCTATGGCGGCAAGGCCGCACAGTCGATGGGGGATGCCTATCTCCTGCCGTCCATCGCGGCCGTCGTTCTCGGCGGAACTTCGATTCTGGGCGGCAGCGGCAGCTATCTTGGTACCGTCGCCGGCGTCATCCTGATCACGCTGCTCCAGTCCATCCTTTCGGTGGTTCAGATGCCGGAATATGGCCGCCAGATCATCTACGGCGTGGTCATTATCGGCATGCTGATGCTCTACGGGCGCGAACGCCTCTACCGTTAGGCGCTTGCCGACAACGCTTTGCATAATAAAGGGAGAGAAGCATGCCCTTCGTGAATATCCGCATCGTGAAAGAAGTCATCGCCGCCGACCCAGCCGGCAAGAAGGCTGCCATCAGCAAGCAGGTCACAGCCGCCATCGTCGAGGCGACAGGCCTTGCCAAGGAAGATGTCTGGATCGTCTTCGAAGAGGTCAACGCGCGCGATTGGTATCTTGGCGAAATCGACGTCGAGACGAGGCGGTACAACAAATGAACGTCGAAATCCGCGATCCTCGGTTCCGCACCATTATTGGCTACGATGTCACGATCGAACGCCTCGGGCGACGGTGCCGGGGCGCCGGATGGTGACGACATGATGAGCATCTTCCTGACCGCGTCGACATCGCTCTATCGGGTCCGCACTAGGACGCCCGGTATCCGGTTGTTTTGACCCAAATGGGATCGGGCCGATGGACGACGCAGCGTCCGGGGGTGCCGCCTGCCTGTGAGCGAAGCTCAATCCATCGCCGGCTCCTTGAAGATTTCGGCGTAGTTGCGGGCCAGCGGCTGGTCTTTTCGAGACCCCTTCTGCGGATTGAGAGGGAATGTGTGCAGCGAGTCGTTGATGATCAGAATGTGCGTACGAAGGAGAGCACAGGCGTCGTCGATCTCCCCGATGCGTAGCAGCCTGGCAATATCGACATGCTCGTTGAACGACCGCTCGCGAAAATTATTCAGGCCGCTTTGCAGCCGCACGCGGAGCGCTTCCAGGGCAGTCGCGCCGAGATAATAGGCATTCAGCAGATAGCGATTATCGGATTCTTCGAGAAATGAGAGGTGATACAGGCTGTCAGCCTTCCGGTAGATCTCCCAGTCCTGCGCGGCGACTGCGCGTTTCATGCGGAGAATAGCCTCGTCGAGTTTGGCGAACAGGCGTGCCGGATTCCGTTTGATCGCCTCTCGCACCGCTTCGTTCTCCAACAAGGCGCGGAAGTGACTGAGAGTGCGGACATCCTCCGCCGTCGGCGAAAAGACGTAGGTGCCCGACTGCGGCACGATCGTCACCAGGCCCTTGTCACGCAATTCCATGAACGCGGCGCGTACCGGCGCCTTGCTCATGCCGAGCGCTTTGGCAATCTGTGTCTCCGACAAAGGCTCGCCGAACTCAAGGCCCCCGGAAACGATCGCGTCGCGGATGCGCTCGAAGGCTTCCCGCGTCAGTGACATGCTGATTCCATCCGAATGCTTTCATCGGTTTCGCCCTACTGCGTTTTCTGCGCAATAGAAGGCAAATCGAGATTATCAGCCCTCTGCACAGTTGACAAGCAACTGGAATTCTAGAATTCCAGACGACATTTGTCTTCGGCGTGGCCTGATCGATCGCTGCCTGCGGTACCGGTCTGCTGACACGAACTGTTACGCTTTTCCACGTGCAGGCCATCGGAACGGCCATCTTGCCGACGCGTTAGCAGAGAAAATGCACCCTGCGCTGGCGCGTCACTCCGTTTCCGGCAGAGACGCTCTGGCGTTTCCTTATGCGTCGATATTTCCAAACACGAACTTGCCGTTTCGGTTTGGATCGATGCGCTACGGGGTCGCTTTAGCGAAGGAGGTGCTCATGGCCAGCGGTTCGGAGCCTATGACAGCACTCATTGCACTCAATCGTTTCGGTCTTGGCGCGCGGCCTGGCGACCTGTCGGCCGCGTCGGCCGATCCGCGCGGGTTTCTCGCGCAGGAATTGAAGCAAGGCGATGCCGCGCTCCTGGCCACCGATCTGCCGTCGAGCGAAGAAGCGCTGGTGCAAGTCTTCGGCATCAGACAGCGCCGGAAAGAGGAACGAAGGCGCGCGGCCGCCACGGCGGGGGAGAGCGTCGGACAGGGCGCAAAGGCCGCCGGCGGCAAGCCATCCGCGCCGAGATCCGGCATGCAACAAGATGAAGGCGCCAACGCGCCGGCCGCGTCAACGGCGGGCGACATGCAATCCCCAAAGGGCGACGGCCGTGCAAATCGACGCGCCCTCAATCCGGTGCAACAGTCTTATCGCGACGAGGTGATAGCGCGCCTGCGCAAACAAACCCGGGCCGAGGCTGGTTTCGTCGAGAGGCTGGTCGCGTTCTGGTCCAACCACTTCGCCGTTTCCGCCGCCAAGGGTCCGCTCGTCCGCGCCGCCGCCGGAGCATTCGAGCGCGAGGCGATCCGGCCGCATGTACTCGGCCGCTTCGCCGACATGCTGAGGGCTGTCGAGCAACATCCGGTCATGCTGTTCTACCTCGATAATCAGCGCTCGATGGGACCGAACTCCAGGGCCGGACGCAATCGCGGCAAAGGCCTCAACGAGAATCTGGCGCGTGAAATTCTGGAACTGCACACGCTCGGCGCGGATGGCGGTTACAGCCAGGCGGACGTCACCGCGCTTGCCCGGATCATCACCGGCTGGACTTTCGGCGGGCGCGAAGGACGCGGCGGTGAGCCCGGCCGGTTTCTGTTTCGTCCGAACTGGCATGAGACGGGCGCACATCGACTGCTCGACAAGACGTATTCCGAGACGGGGCTTGCGCAAGGCGAGGCGGCGCTCGCCGATCTGGCGCGTCACCCCTCCACGGCCAGGCACATTGCGGCCAAGCTCGCCCGGCATTTCGTCGCCGATGCGCCGCCCCCGCCGCTGGTCGAACGGCTCGCAGCGGTATTTCGCGAGACCGAAGGCGACCTCGCGGCGGTATCGCTGGCGCTGATCCAGGACGACGACGCCTGGCGCGGTCCCATGACGAAGATGCGGACGCCGGCGGAGTTCATGATCGCCATCGCGCGCGCGACCGGCTTCCTGCCCGAGCGGCCGCAGCTGATCCTGAGTTCGCTCCGGGCGATGGGCATGATCCCCTGGCAGCCGCCTGGGCCAAACGGCTTTCCAGACACGGCCGACGCCTGGTCTTCGCCCGAAGCGATGAAAGCGCGGCTCGATGTATCCTGGCGCGCCGCGCAGCAGATCAAAACCGTCGAACAGCCGCTTGCGGTGCTTGACGCAACCGTGGGGAGCGCCGCGTCGGCGGAGACTCGCGAGGCCATTGCCCGTGCCGAGTCGCGCGAGCAGGGACTGGCAATCCTGTTCATGTCCCCGGAATTCCAGCGGAGGTGACAATGGCCTGTCTTTGCGAAACACCGTCGATCTCACGCCGCGCCCTGCTTGCCGGCGGAGGCGCGCTCGTCGCCTGGGCACATCTGCCGCGTTTTGCCTTGGCCGCCTCCGGGCCCGATCCGCGTCTGGTCGTGATCATTCTTCGCGGTGCGCTGGATGGTCTGTCCGCCGTGGGGCCGGTCGGCGATCCGGATTATGCGCGGCTGCATGGCGATCTGGCCTTGTCGCTGAGCGGCGAGCACGCGGCCTTGCCGCTCGACGGCTTCTTCGCTCTCAATCCGGCCATGCCGAATTTCGCCCGGCTTTACCATGCAGGCCAGGCGGCCGTGGTGCATGCGGTCGCGACGAGCTACCGGGAGCGGTCGCATTTCGATGGGCAGGACGTGCTCGAAAGCGGTTATCCGCATAAGGGCCGCACCGATAGCGGCTGGCTCAACCGCGCGGTCGCCCATCTTCCGGCGGGTGAGCGTGTGCGGCCGGCGCGCGGCCTGGGCGTCGGGCCGGTGTCGCCGCTGGTGATGCGCGGCAGCGCTCCGGTGCTCGGCTGGGCGCCGCAAATCCTGCCGATGGCAGGCGGCGACCTCGCCTCGCGCGTCCTCGACCTCTACACCCATCGCGATCCGGTGCTGGCAAAAGCCTTGCGCGACGGCCTCGAAACCGGCGCCATGGCGGGCAATGGCGACTTGGCCAAAGGTCCTGCCGGCATGAACCAGCCCGCCGGAATGCGCCAGGCTGCCAGCGGCGCTGCGAGAATTCTCGCCGCCGATGACGGACCGCGCGTCGCCGCGCTTGCCTTCGACGGCTGGGACACCCACGCCAATGAAGGCGGCGCTACCGGCCAATTGGCCAATCGCCTTTCCGGGCTCGACGGCGCATTCGAGGAGCTCGAGAAAGGGCTCGGCGACAAGTGGAAGCAGACGGCCATCGCGGTCATCACCGAATTCGGACGGACCGCCAGGATCAACGGCACGATCGGCACCGATCACGGCACCGGTACGGTCGCCCTGCTGGCTGGCGGCGCGATCAAGGGCGGCCGCGTCATCGCCGATTGGCCTGGGCTCGGCGAAGCGCAGCTCCATGAAGGACGCGATCTCAAGCCGACCGCCGATCTGCGCTCGGTTCTTAAAGGGCTGCTGGCGGACCAGTTTGGCCTCTCAGCGGCTTTGCTCGCCGATGCGGTATTCCCCGACTCCGGGCATGTGAAACCGATGCAGGGGCTCATTGGCTGAGCCTATGGGGAGTCCCCAGACGCTTCGGGAGCGCCCGGCCGCAGACTCCGCATCTTGCGGATCATAAGCGCCTGGCAACGGTCCACGGGCATCGGTCGCAGTGGGGACGAGCGCTTGGCTCGGCGTCGGCCTGAGGTAAGGTCGTCAGTGGATAAGGCAGTAAGCCGTCTCCGGAGCCCGGTTCGACCGGATGCTCGATCTGTCCGAGATGGGTGAGATGTAAAGTCGAAATGTCATAATCGGCAAAAACAATAAAAAGGAAGGTGCATATCCATGACTTTTCGGTCGATTGCCCTCCCATTTTTGGTGCTGAGTTTCGTCCATGCTGCCGCGGCCGACGAGATGCATCAGCCCTCCGGCAGTGAAACGTTACCTCTGAACTGGTCAGGCTTTTACGCCGGCATCCATGGCGGATTCGGCAAGAGCAGCACGCAGTGGGGATTTCCCTTCGTCGAGTATTACAATACGGAACCCGGCCAGAGCTTCTCGATCGATCCGAAAGGAAGCTTCGTCGGCGGCCATCTGATGCTGAACCGGCAGTTCGGGCGCGTCGTAATGGGCGTGGAGGGAGCGTATAGCAACGCCACAATGAGAGCGGATCGTCTCGGCCCGGTTACGGCCGCTTTCCCCGAAGATCGGTTCAAAACGAGCATCGATAACATCGCAACGATATCCGCCCGCCTGGGCTATGCCTTCGACAAATGGTTGCTCTATGCGAAAGGCGGCTACGCCTCTGCAGACGTCGCTCATCATGCATTATCCGGACCACCCGGGGAGGGCGTCGAGGCAACGATTGAAGCCCGCGAAGGCGGCCCAACAGTCGGAGCGGGGGCCGAATATATGATCACGCCGACGATCATCCTCGGCCTCGAGTACCAATTTGTCAAACTTGACACAGAGCGGCACTCGACGGCGACAACGGGCGCGCTTGTTGGGATCCCCATCAACATCGACTCGGACGATATCGCGCTGCATGCCGTCACCGCGCGTTTGAGCATAAAGCTCGGCGCTGACAATCATCACCTCGAGAATCTGAAGTAAAGTTCGGTGCTCAGATATAGCGGGTCGCGGCCATGCTAAAGCTGGGCTTCGATGAGGAACGGGCCGCCGCGTGCGATAGCTCCGCTCAGCAGATCGTTGAAACGGCCACCGTCCTCCGCGCGTTCGGCTTCCACACCCATGCTTCGGGCAAGTTGAACCCAGCCGATGGCGGGCCGGTCGATCTCGAGCATGTCCAGCGCACGCGGTCCTGGATTACCAAGGCCTACATTGCGCATCTCGCCTCTCAATATGGCATAGCCGCGATTGGCCAAAATCACCGTGACGACGTTGAGATTTTCACGCGCAATCGTCCAGAGCGACTGGATCGTATACATCGCGCTGCCGTCAGCCTGCAGATTGATCACCGGCCGATCAGGACAGGCAATGGCCGCGCCAATCGACATGGGAAGGCCGATGCCGATCGATCCGCTTGCGGTGGGCAACCAACTATGCGCCGGCGCACCACGCGTAAAGCGGAAAAAATCCCGGCCGACGGATATGGACTCGTCGGCGACGATCGTCCCCTCGGGCATGAACGCCGCGACGCCGCGCGCAATCACTTCGGGTGAAAGCGGGCCACTGGCTGCGTCGATCCTCTCGCGAGGTTGAAGCATCGCCTTTTGGCCGGGTGGCGAGACGCGGTCGGCGAGGCGTTGCAGCGCGTCCTCAACATTATCCTCGCGACGCGCAAGACGATGGATTTGCGCCTTTTCCGGAAGAAGACGGGAGGGTTTGCCTGGATAGGCAAAGAACGCCACCGGATCATTGGCACCGGCTAGAATGACCGTGTCGTAGTCGCGAAGCCGACCAAGCGCCTGGTCGACCGGATAGGGGATACGCGCAATATCAACCCGTCCCGCGCCTCGTTCGATGCGTCCGCAATGCGTGGGTGCAAGCAGGTCCGCTCCGGTCGCCGCGGCAATGCGGCCCGCTGCGGCGAGGCCCTCTTCCAGAAGTCCATCGGCTCCGACGATGATCAGGGCCTTGCCCCGAACGCCTAGCAACCGGACGGCTTCGTCGATGTGTGCCTCGTCGACATCCCCCGTGCTGCTTGGCAGCCTGGGCGCGTCCGCGCTTGCCGAACTTTCGCTCCAGGCAATGTCGGCGGGAAGGATCAGCGTAGCGACACCGCCCGGACGCGACATTGATGCGTGAATGGCCTGACCTGCCATTGCGCTGAGGTCTGACGTCTCCCGGCATGTGCCCACCCAGCGGGAAAAGGGCCGGGCGATGGCTTCGATGTCAGTGGTGAGAGGACTGTCATATTGAATATGGTCGCGGGCATGTTCGCCGACGATATTGACGACGGGCGAACCGGCCCGGCGGGCATTGTGCAGATTGGCAAGGCCATTGGCGAGTCCAGGGCCGAGATGCAGCAATGTGGCGGCGGGTTTGCGCAGACATGCGGCCATAACCATCCGCCGCGCCGGTGGCGACACCTTCGAACAGGCACAGAATGCAGCGCATGCGGGCCGTCTGGTCAAGTGCGCTGACGAAATGCATCTCCGAGGTGCCAGGATTGGTGAAGCAGGCATCGACGCCGCCGGCGATGAGCGCATCGAGAAGATATTGCGCGCCGGTTTTGCTCCCATTCTGCATGCTCTGCATTTTCCCAGCTTGCTGGATGATCGGAACCGGTCCACCGAGGACGTCGCCGAACATCGCTGACATGGACGCGCGGCGTTTGATACGCCAATTTCCAGCAAATCATCACGGAGCGCCAGCCTGATTTCGTCGGGATGTGTCAGGCCGAGCGCCCCCGCCGCGGCAAATCAGATCTACGCCAGCGAGTGCGCTGGATTTAGATCGAGACCCAGGGGATAGGTGGTGAGGATTGCAGCAACAGCGACGACTGCCCGTCGCGGCGGTGCGCGATATGGCGTTGCCGCGACCACATGCCAATCGCGTTCATTACGGTGTTCGTGGCTGGGATCGGCAACTTAGGTGGCCGCCGATCCCGGCAGGGAGCACGCCGAGACGTTACTGTTTCGGAGCCGCCTGAGCCGCCATGGGCTTTTTCACCGCAAGCAGCAGGCTTGATTCATTCGACCGCCAGCGATAGCCGACACCGAAATCGATCG
This sequence comes from uncultured Alphaproteobacteria bacterium, assembly GCA_963842775.1. Lineage (GTDB taxonomy): Bacteria > Pseudomonadota > Alphaproteobacteria > Rhizobiales > Rhodomicrobiaceae > R-RK-3. The sequence goes on from CAWJHQ010000011.1 coordinate 1,140,913, forward strand.
ATTCGCGGTTGCTCGCCTTGAACAGCTTGGCCAGCTTTGACTGATAATTGCCGCGGAACAGGCTGATCGGTCCGACATAGCGGCCATATGGCTTCAGCTCCCAATCCTCGGCCTTGAAATACTGCACCGGGATGCCGGAATCATCCTGAAGCAAGGTCACGCTGTGCTGCAGGAGGAAATCGCGGATAGTGCTGAAACCGCCCGAATGCAACAGATAGGAAGCGCTCTTGAGGAAGGAGTCGCCCATCCCGAGCTTGTCGGAGAATTTCAGGAAGGCGTCGTTCTTCTTGAGGCCGGCATTGGAAATATCGGTGGTGAAATAATACAGCGTCTGCTTGCGCCCGTCAGCGGAGGAAAAGCCGATCTTCACGCCTTTCGTCGCAACTTTCGCATCGACCTTGCCTTCCGGCTGCACGACGCCATTCTCGTCCAGATCGACGAAACTGACCTCATCGATGGTCTTGCCGGCGCGCGCCAGAAACACATAGAGAATAGGCAAGGTGCCGTTGACCTTCCCGACGCGCAGCTGCTTGCGCATATTGTTGGTGATGAAGAAGCTGTAGGACATCACCGAATTCAACGACGATTGCAACTGTCTCAATTCACCGGAAAGCGACCTCATCGGAATATCGCTGAGCTCGGGCACCGTGCCGATCGGCTCCAGGCCGCTCAGCACATAGGTGGAGGCCTTCGGGAAGAATGCATCCGCATAGAGAAAATCCGGCCCGCTGAACATGTAGAACATGACAGGCTGAGCGGCCGGCATCTTCTTGCTCTGCCAGGCCCGCACCTTGGAGAGCTGCCGCTTGTCCAGCTTGTCCCATGCGGTGTCGAAGAACTTGGCGTGCCGCTTCCAGCCGCCGTCTTCCGTGATGCGGACGAGCGGCGAATTCTGCGAAGGCGCCATGCCCGGCCAGGATGCGCGCCGCATCGTTCGGCGTACTGGAGGCGGTCAGGCCCGGATGGGCAGAGGCGACGAACGCAAGAGCGGCAAAGGCGGCAACCCGCCCGAATGCGAACATGGGTTTCATAATGTCAACGGCTCCAAATTGGCGCCGGGAGGCGCCATTTTTTCTGAGAGATGAAATAAAGCAGCAAACCCGCGAACATCGTCGCCAGACCGGCAAGGGATTGGAGCGGCCGTTCCGTCAGCAGATAATACATCGTGAACATGGTCACGGCGAGGAAGATGAACGGCGTTACCGGATAGCCCCAGGTGCGATAAGGGCGCGGCAGCTCAGGATGGGTGATCCGAAGCACGATGACGCCGAGCACGGTCAGGAAGGAACAGAAGGTGAGGCTGAACTGAATGAAGTCCAGCACGGCTTCGAAACTCTGGGTGAGCAGCAATAGCGTGACGATCGCAAGCTGCGTCAGAATGGCGGTGGCGGGCACGCCATTAGCGCGTTTGCGCGAAAAAATCCGCAGCAGCGGCAGGTCTTCGCCCATGGCCATGGTCACGCGCGGGCCGATCCAGGTCATCGCGCTGATCGATGAGACCAGCCCGACGCAGATCAGCGCGCCGACGAGCCGTCCGCCCGCATCGCCGAATATATGCCGCCCGGCAACCAGCGCGACGTCGAGCTGGCCCGCCATCTGCGACATCGGCGTGGTGTAGAGGAAGACCGCATTCAGCGCGACATAGAGCGCAACGACGATGAGCAGCGAAATGATGATGGAGCGCGGCAGATTGCGCTGGGGATCGTGAATTTCGCTGGCGATATAGGTGGCCGCATTCCAGCCGGAATAGGAATAGAGCACGAATACCAGCCCGATCGCGAAGGGCGCGCTGCCTATATAGGTGAAGTCGTTGGCCGTGGGGATGAAGGAAATCTCCTGCGGCGTGCCGAAGACCAGGCCCGCAACGATGAGGATGACAATCAGCCCCAGCTTGATGAACGTCGAGACGTTCTGGAATTTGCTGCCGAGCTGCACGCCCGAGAGATGCACCAGGGAAACCAGCCAGACGACCGCAAGGCCGAGGATCAGCGGCGGCGCCCCCGGCACCACCCCGGCAAAATAGCTGCCAAACGCCATTGCCGCCAATGCGATCGGCGCCGCGAAGCCCACCGTCGCCGAGACCCAGCCGGCGAGGAAACCGACCGCCGGATTGAAGATGCGCGACAACAGATTGTATTCGCCGCCCGAGCGCGGAAACATGGCCGCAAGCTCTGCATAACAGAGGGCGCCTGCCAGCGCGGCGACGCCGCCCACGACCCAGAGCATGATGACGGCGAAGGGCGAGGGGATCGACGCCACCTGGAAGCCGAGACTGGTGAACACGCCGATGCCGATCATATCGGCGACCGCGAGCGTTACCGCCGTCAAGGCCGACACTGAAGGGATATCGAGCAGGCGAGAACTCATGATAGGCGGCGGCGCTGCTCAACTCTGTCATTTTCCTGCCAGCATCTTTGGATTGGACGGTAAAATTTTTAGCAGGCGGTGGGACATACATCAATCTGCCATAAAACGAGACCAGCGACGGACCGCGAGGCGCCGTGGCCAATACGCCACTAACGCGAGCGGTTTGCTGCAACTGCGTCTGAGCTTATCGCACGTAAACCTTTGCATTTTATTAAATATCTCACCGTATAATTGAATGGACTTTTTACCGCTTCTGCTTGCGGATTTGCGCGCGACCGTTCTTAGATAGATGCGGAAGGTTAAAGAGCAGTGATCGCACGGCTCATGCTGGTCTTCGGCTCTGTCAATTTTGTGGTCGCACTTGGCGATGGCGGCGAACTGCGCCCGCTACACTGAGGCCGGGTGCGGCGTGGCTTGCCGGGCGTACGCGAGGTCGACGGAATCCTTGGTCAAGCGCGTGCAGCGATATGGTTAGCGAAGGTGCTCATGATCCGGTCACTTTTCTTTTTTATTAGCATGATGCGCTAATGCAACAGATGCGGACTGCGCGGCCAAGTGGCCCAGGATCGAGCATGACGGAACAGCTTAGCCGATGACGGATATGTTTCAGCCATCACTCCCTCGCTTCGCGGCGATAATGGTGCTGTGTTTGTTATCCGCCTGCCGGAATGAAACTGCCGCCGTGAAGCAGGATCGCGAGTTCAACAATCGCCTCGGCACCATGGAGCGCATCCGGACCGCCTATTCCGACCACGTCCACCGCGAGGCGAAAGCAAGCCAGCTGCCGCCCAAGGTGCTGGCTGTCACCTCCCCTGCCCTGCCCCAGGTACAGGAAAGGCCGATCATTCAGACGGCGTCGTTCCTGTCGCCAGGGACCGCCCCAGCCGGCGCGGCAATGCGTCAGACCAAGACAACGCTTATCGCGTTCGACACCGCACCCTTTCCCTATGACGGCACCATCGCGCGGACCGATAAGCCGTTCATGAACATCTCGGAGGGCGGCAGGCGCGGTCACCGCACGCCTTTCAACCGCGTCTATTGGGAGGACGAGACCTATAACGACCCGCGCGTGCTGCTGCATATTCCGCGCGGCTTCGACATCAAGCGGCCCGCCGTCATGGTGCTGTTCTTCCACGGACACGGCGCGACGCTGGAGCGCGACGTGCATCTGCGCCAGGAGGTGCCCCGGCAGATCTCCGAATCCGGCATGAACGCCATCCTCGTCGCGCCGCAGCTCGCCGTGGATGCGAAGGATTCCAGCCCCGGCAAATTCTGGGAGCCCGGCGCCGTCAAGCGGTTTCTCGCGGAAGCCGCGACCAAGCTCGCCCGCCTTCAGGGCGATCCGCAATCGCGGCAGACCTTCGCCAACATGCCGGTGGTCATCGTCGCCTATAGCGGCGGCTTTCTGCCCGCAGCCTGGACCATGTCGGGCGGAGGCTTCGGCAAGCGCCTGCGCGGCGTCGTGCTGCTCGATGCCCTCTATGGCGAGACGGACAGGTTCGCCGATTGGATCGTCAACCAGCGCGGCGGTTTCTTCGTCAGCGCCTTTGCGGATTCGACGCGCGTGAAAAACACCGCCTTCGAGCGGATGCTGGCCGAGCGTTCCGTGCCGGTGAAGACCGAGCTGGGCGAGCGGCTGGGGCCTGGCAGCGTCGTATTCCTCGGCACGAGTCCGGAAACGGAGCATCGCGATTTCGTTACGCAAGCCTGGACGCGCTATCCCGTCAAGGACCTGCTGCAGCGGATGACCATGGCGGATAGGCGGCTCTGACGATGCAGCGGCTAGTCGATATAGGCGATGATCCGGCCGCACAAAATCACCGCGAGCCATAGCGCAATGGAGAGCCCTGCGGCGAATGCAACGCGCAAGCTGATGCCCGGGCCCCGACGCGTCACCGCTCCATCCGGGAACACGCCTTAGCAGCAATGCGTTCGCTGTCGCGGCAAGTACCAGCAGCATTTTGAGCTGAAATACACCCAACCCCGCATACTTCACCGCCCCGACCGAGAACAGCAGCGAACCTGTCATGACCGCCAGGATCAGGCCGGAGATCGCAAGCGGCAGGAGAATGCGGGCAAGCGCCACAGCGGGAACCGAGGGCCAGAATCCAAGGAGCCGAAGATCCAAGCGGCACAATGGCCCCGAAAAGCAGAGCAATGCCAACAATATGCCCGGCGTTGACCAGCGGGTAGCCATAATAGGACCCGCGCAAGGCTGTTGGCAGAGCGCTGCCCTGCAACGCCGCCAGAGCCGAGAACAGCTGCTCCATTGCCGAGCCGCTAATCGCGGTCCGGATAGAGATTATAGGTCTTGCCGTCGATCACGACGCGCTCGGCCTTGATGACCTTCAGTTTCTTGTCCGCCGCACGATGGCCCTGGATCGTCAGCGTCACGCCGGCCGTGAGCTTGTCATCCGTCAGACCCGCCTGATGGTTGCGCCAGGGCTGCCCGACCTCGACGGTCCATTCCTCGCCATTGACGTCAAGCATGACGAGACCGTGCGGATTGCCCAGCTTCACCGACGTGATCTTGCCGGTGACCTCGGAATTCCCATCCTCCGCCCAGCGCCAGCCATGATGCGCCCCGGCGGGCTGGGCGAACCAAACGCCGAGCAGCAGCAAAACCAGCGCCGTGAATTTTAATCGATGCGCATGCATTTTCGGCCTCCTTGCAATTCCTCGCGAATGAACACGGCACATATTGGAGGAGTTCCGGTCCCGTGCTGGACGCTCGCTTCCACCACCGATAGATTGGACTCCGCCCGGCAAATGGGCAAGACGCATCGAGGCGGGCAATGGACGGAATTTCGCGCCAGGATTTCACCTTTTTCCATCCATTGCGCGTGCGCTGGTCCGAAGTCGATCCGCAGGGCATCGTCTTCAATCCCAACTATCTGGCCTATGCGGACATCGCGCTGACCGAATATATGCGCGGCATCGGCTTTCCCTATCCGGACGCACTTCTCCGGCTGGGCTCCGATCTTTTCGCCGTGCGCGCCGAGATCAATTTCCGCGCCTCCGCCAAATATGACGACGAGTTGGATCTGGCCGCGCGCGTGTCGCGCATCGGGCGCACCAGCCTCAACCTCACCGTCGGCATATTCAGGAGCGATCAGATCCTGTGCGAGGTGCTGCTGACCTATGTGAACGCCGCGCGCGAAACGCAGAAGCCCATGCCGCTGCCGGAGCCTTTCGTCGAAACGGTCACTGCATTTGAGAAGCGTCCGCCGGAGCGCGCGCAACGATCGAGCTGAGCGGAACGTCGCGCGGGATCGGAACAGACCGTTGCAAGGCGCGCGCCAACTGGCTATTCACCTCCGATGAACCTGCTGATCTCACGACGCAGCTTGCTCGCCGCTGGCCTAGGCGGTGTCGCGGCCCTCCTCCCCGGCAGTCCTGCGCTGGCGCAACGCTCGAAGCTGAGCTTCGAAAAATGGGTCGAACAGTTCCGCGCCCGCGCCAAGGCGCGCGGCATTTCGGACGCCGTCTATAACAGCGTGATGAAAGGCATCAAGCCGGACATCTCCGTCTATGCGCAAGACCGAGCCCAGCCGGAATTTCGCGAGAAGGCATGGCAGTATCTCAATCGCCGGGTTTCCGACTGGCGCATCGCAACCGGCAAGGACCGCGCCCGCGAGCATGACGCGCTGCTGACCCGCATCGAAAAGGAATACGGCGTCGACCGCCACATCATGCTGGGCCTGTGGGGCATGGAGTCCGCCTTCGGCGATGTCGTCGACAATCCCAAGCATATGAAGCCGGTGTTTCCGTCCCTTGCCGCGCTCGCCTGGGGCGAACCACGGCGGCGCGCCTATTGGGAGAAGGAGCTGCTCAACGCGCTGGTCATCGTGCAGCGGGGCTGGGGACGCCCTGGTGAGATGATCGGCTCCTGGGCAGGGGCGATGGGCCACACACAGTGGATGCCGGAGGTCTGGCTCAATATGGGCGTCGATTTCGACAAAGACGGACGCATCTCGCCCTTCAAGCCAGCCGATGCACTGGCCGGCACGGCGCGGTACCTCGTGCAGCGGGGCGGATACCGGCGCGGCGAGCATTGGGGCTATGAGGTCAAGCTGCCCGAGCGGCTGAGCCCGCGGACGCGGGGCGAACGCACCATCGCGGCATGGAGCAAGGCGGGCGTGCAGCGGGTGAGCGGCAAGGAATTTCCGCATCCAAAGGAAAAGGCACGGCTTTGGCAGCCTGCTCTGCACGGGCCGATTTTCCTGACCACCCGCAATTTCCAGGCGGTGAAATCCTACAACCCTTCGGGCCTCTATACGCTCGCCATCGTCCATCTCGGCGACCGGATAGCCGGGGCGGGGCCAATCGCGCGGCCGTTTCCCGGCGGCGAACGGCCGTTAACGCTGGCCGAATTGCAGGAGGTGCAAAAGCGGCTGACGGCGGCGGGCTTCGACACCGGCGGCACCGATGGACGCATCGGCCAGCAGACCATGCGCGCGGTACGCGACTTTCAGGTGAAGGCGGGCCTCAAGCCGGCGGACGGCTATGCGGGGCTGAAGGTGCTGTCGAAGTTGCGGCAATCGGGTTGAGGTCTTCCTTGCCCTCTCCCGCAAGGGGAGAGGGCAAGAAGGGATCAGGGCCGCATCCCGAAACCGGCCCGCCCCGGCGTCCGCAAGGGTTCGGCCAGATCGGCGAACTCGCATAGCAGCTTGCGCGTGTCGCGCGGGTCGATGATCTCCTCCACCCAAAAGGCCTCCGCCGTGCGAAAGGGTGAGCGTAGCTTGTTCAACCGCTCCTCGATCTCGGCCAGCTTGGCGGCCTTGTCTTCCGCTTCGTCGATATCGGCGCGGTACGCCGCCTCGATACCGCCTTCGAGCGGCAGCGATCCCCACCACGCCGACGGCCAGGCATAGCGCAGCGCCAGACGCCCGGCCGGCGCATGAGCAGCTCCCGCGACGCCAAAGACATTGCGCACGATGATCGTGCACCAGGGCACGCTCGACTGGTTCATCGCCGCCATCGCCCGCACGCCGTGCCGGATGACGGCGGATCGCTCCGCTTCCAGCCCGATCAGGAAGCCGGGGCAGTCGGCGAGATGGACGATCGGCAGGTGGAACGTCTCGGCGGTGTCGGTGAAGCGGACGATTTTCTGGCAGGCATTGGCGGTCCAGGCGCCGGCATAATGGTATGGGTCGGACGCCATCACCGCAACCGGCAAGCCGCCGAGCCGCGCGAAACCGGTGATGATCGAGCGGCCGAACATGGCGCCGAATTCGAAGAAGCTGTCCCTGGTCGAACAGCATCTCGATGAGCGGCCGCATCTTGTAGACCTGCCGGCGGTTGCGCGGGATAATCGAGAGGAGCTTTTCCTCGCTCCGGTCCGGCCGGGTCGTCGCATGGCGTCCGCTCGGCGAGGGAAAACACGGAATTCGGCAGGTAGGAGAGATAGCGGCGCGCGCAATCGAAGGCGTCTTCCTCCGTGTCGACCGCATGATCCACCGCCCCGGCCCGGCACTGCGTCTCCCAGCCGCCGAGTTCCTGCTTGGTCAGTTCCTGCCCGAGCCGAGCCACGACCGGCGGCCCCGCGACGAACATCGCCGAGGATTTGGTCATCACCGAATAGTGGCTCGCCGCCAGCCGCGCCGCGCCCAACCCCGCAACGGAACCGAGGCCAAGCGCGACGACCGGCACCGTGCTCAGCGTGTCCGTGACATATTGGAAGCCGATTGTGGACTGGCCGAGCCCACCCGGCAGATTGGCGCGGCCGGTGGTCTCGATGGTTTTCACCGAACCGCCGCCGCCTGAGCCTTCGATCAGCCGGATGATGGGCAGCCGCAGCTCGTTGGCCATCTGCTCGGCGAGAATATTCTTCGTCGGGATGGTGGCATCGGCGGACCCGCCGCGCACGGTGAAATCGTCGCCCGAGACGATGACGCGCCGCCCGCCGACGCTTGCCCGCCCGAAAACACAGTTCGACGGCACCAGCTCGATCAGCTCGCCATGCTCATCATATTCCGCCTTGCCGGCAATCGCGCCGATTTCGTGGAAGCTGCCGGGATCGGTCAGCTTTTCGATGCGCTCGCGCACCGTGAGCCGGCCGCCATCATGCTGACGCTTCACCTTGTCGGCGCCGCCCATCCGCTCGACAAACGCCTTGCGCCTTGCCAGTTCGTCGAGCTCAGCTTGCCAACTCATCGATCGTTCGCCTCATCCCATTCGTTTCCGTGCAAAACGAGGCCGATCGTATCAAGCGGAGCAGTGGAGAACAAACTGCATGCAGCGATTATCGATGGTGCCGCCCGCCACTCCACGCAGGACGGCGGAGCAACCCACTAAGGATCAATCGGAGGATAACGGGGAAATTAGAACCAGATCATTGATTTATAGGTGCGGGTTACGCTTTGTCCCAATCATGCTTTAATAAATTTTATCGCCCCCGGTGAAAGATGAATTTGCAGGTCCTGAAATCCTCTTCGGCCACAGCCTCCCCGTCATGCCGTCTGTGCGGCACAAAGGTGCAGCACAGCTTCGTCGACCTGGGCATGTCGCCCCTCTGCGAAAGTTTCCTGAAAGCCGGCGAACTCGACGCGATGGAGCCCTTCTTCCCGCTCCATGCGCTGGTATGCGGCGAATGCTTTCTGGTGCAGTTGAAAGAATATGTCAGCCGGGAGCACATCTTCCGGGAATATGCCTATTTCTCCTCTTATTCGACGAGTTGGGTCGCCCACGCCAAAGCCTATTGCGAGATGATCGCCAAGCGGCTCGGCCTCGGCGCGGGCAGCCTTGCCGTCGAACTCGCCAGCAATGACGGCTATCTGCTGCAGCATTTCCTGCCGCTCGGGGTCCCGGTGCTCGGCATCGAGCCGGCTGCCAATGTCGCCGAGGTCGCGATAGCCAAGGGCGTTCCCAGCATCACCGAGTTTTTCGGCGTGGAGCTGGCGCGCCGCTTGGTGGAGGAGGGCAAGCGAGCCGATCTGATCGCGGGCAACAACGTGCTCGCCCAGGTGCCGGACCTGAATGATTTCGTCGCCGGAATGCAGATCCTGTTGAAACCGGAAGGCGTCATCACGCTGGAGTTCCCGCATCTGGAACGGCTGATGGCGGAGAACCAGTTCGACACCATCTATCACGAGCATTTCTCCTATTTCTCCTTCGTAACTGTCGAGAAAATGGCCGCCCGCCACGGGCTGAAGCTGATCGATGTCGAGGAATTGCCGACGCATGGCGGGTCATTGCGGGTTTATCTGGCGCATAAAAATGCTGCGCATCGACCATCCGAAGCCGTAGGCGCGCTGCTCGCCCGCGAGGAAGACAAAGGCTTTTGCAGCCTTGCGACCTATGCCTCCTTCGCCGAACAGGTGAAGCAGACGAAGCGCAAGCTGCTCAGCAGCCTGATCGCCATCAAAGACCAGGGCAAGACCATTGCCGGCTACGGCGCGCCGGGCAAGGGCAACACGCTGCTCAATTATTGCGGCATCGGCACCGATTTTCTCGATTTCACGGTCGACCGCAATCCCTACAAGCACGGCCGCTTCACGCCGGGAATGCACATCCCGATAAGGCCGGTCGAAGCGCTCGCCGAGGCGCGGCCGGATTACATCTTCATCCTGCCCTGGAATCTGAAGCAGGAAATCATCCAGCAATTGGTCCAATCCGGGCCGTCCGGCGCCAAATTCATCGTTCCGATCCCGGAAGTCACGATCATCGACCCCAAGGACCTTCGCCCATGAAAGTCGTTTTGTTCTGCGGCGGCCTCGGAACGCGCATCCGTGAATATTCCGAAAGCATCCCGAAGCCCATGATCCCGGTCGGGCATCAGCCGATCATGTGGCACATCATGCAATATTACAGCCAGTACGGGCATCGCGACTTCGTGCTCTGCCTTGGCTATAAAGCCAACATCATCAAGGACTTCTTTCTGAACTACCGGCCGCAATCCTATGCCGATTGCGTCGTATCCCAGCATGGCGAGAAGGTTGAATTCCTCAGCACGCTGCCGGAAGATTGGCGCGTCTCGCTCATCGACACCGGGATATGGCGCAATATCGGCGAGCGTCTTTGGGCCGTCCGCGATCACGTCAAGGGCGAGGAGATGTTTCTCGCCAATTACAGCGACGGCTTGTCCGACGTCAATCTGAACGAGGTGATCGACCGGTTCAAACGGAGCGGCAAGATCGCCTGCTTCCTCGCCATCCGGCCGCCGCTCACCTATCACCTCGTCGATATGAACGACGACGGCGCGGTCCGCGAATTCCGCGCCTCCGACCGTTCCGATATCTGGATCAATGGCGGCTATTTCATTCTACGCCCCGAGATCTTCGATTACATGCAGCCGGGCGAGGAACTGGTGCTGGAGCCGTTCAAGCGGCTCATCGATGCCGATCAGCTCATGGCCTTCAAGCATGAGGGCTTCTGGCGCTCAATGGACACGCTGCGCGACCGTCAGATTCTGGAAGACCTCGTCGAAAAGGGCGACATGCCCTGGGCCGTCCAGCCTGGGGCCGCGCAAAGCCGCCGTCTCTTGCGGGTCGCGGGGAAATGAGGGCGCTTCCGCTTGCCCGTCCGGGCGAGACATTGTCGGTTCTGTGCCTCGGCGCGCATTCCGACGATATCGAGATCGGCGCGGGCGGCACGATCCTGGGCTGGCTGGCCGCCGGAGTGCGGCTTCACGCTCATTGGTGCGTGCTGAGCGCAATCGGCGCCCGGGCGGACGAAGCCGCCGGATCGGCAAATGCCTTCCTGGAAGGCGCGGCGGAACGGACATTGGAATTCAAGGAATTCCGCGACGGCTATTTTCCTCACAGCGTAGAAATCAAGGAGTGGTTCGAGGATCTGAAAGGCCGCGTGCAGCCGGATGTCGTCCTGACCCATCGCCGCGACGACGCCCACCAGGACCACCGGCATGTCTGCGGCCTCACCTGGAACAGCTTTCGCGACCATCTCATCCTCGAATATGAGATCCCGAAATGGGACGGCGATACCGCCCAGCCGAATGTCTACATGCCGATGACCGCCGAGATCATGGAGCGCAAGACCGCGCTGCTGCTCCGGCATTTCGGCACGCAGCGCTCCAAGGACTGGTTCGACGCGGAGACATTTCGCGGCCTCGCGCGGCTGCGCGGCATGGAATGCCGGGCGCCGGAGCGCTATGCGGAAGGCTTCATTCTACGCAAGGCGGTGCTAGGCGGCTGATGGCTGCCTAGGGCACTCCCATGGCGTGCGTGGTTGAGAACACCAAGCTGCTCCCTCTCCCGGGGGAGAGGGATGGGGTGAGGGGCTTCGCCCCATCGATAGTTTGTACGCCCTCACCCGGACGCTTCGCGTCCGCCCTCTCCCCGCGGGAGAGGGCTTAGTGACGCCGGTCAGCTTTAGCCCAGCACATTCATCCGCCGCTGCACGATTTGCGAGGGCCGCCCCACCAGATATTTCTCCACGCCCTCGTCGAGCGCCCGCGCGTAAATCTCCAGCGCGCCGTCGATCGCCGCGACCGTGCGGTCGATGTCCGCGTCGGAATGCGAATAGCTCACGGTCAGCGAAGGGGCGATGACGCCGCGGCGGATCGTTTCCTGGAGGAACAGGCTGCGGAACGCCTGGCTCGGCTGGCCGTCCTTGCCCCGCGTGCCATAGAGGAGGCAAGCCGACCGGCCGCTAAGCGTGACGTAATCGCCAAGACGGCGCCGTGCGATTGCTTGCGCCAATCCGGCACGCAGCCTGTCGCCCGCCGCCGTCAGCCGCTCGATCACCGGTTCCTCATCATAGACCTTCATCGTCGCCATGGCGGCAGCGAGGGCGTGCGTCTCCGCGCCATGCGTCGTGGAGAGCAGAAACACCCGTCGGCTTGTCGAAATGATCGAGGCCCCCCAGACGCATATATTCGCGCTGGCCGGCGAGCGCGGAGACGGAAAAGCCGTTGCCCAGCGCCTTGCCGAAAGTGCACAGGTCCGGAACGATGTCATAGAGCTTCTGCGCGCCGCTTTTATGCCAGCGGAAGCCGGTGATCATCTCGTCCAGAATGAAGAGCGCGCCGTTCGCGTGGCAGAGCCGCTTCAGCTCATGCAGGAAATCGTGCCTTGGATCGTCGGTTCGCGCCGCCTCCAGGATGCAGCAGGCGATCCGGCCGGGATGTTCGGCGAACAACGCCTTCGCGCTCGCCAGATCATTATAGCGGAAGGTGACCGACAGTTCGTTGATCGCATCCGGCACCCCCGCGCCCATAGGTGTCGGGCCGATGAACCAGTCGTCGACCGAAAAGAACGGGTGATCGCCGCAATAGGCGACCAGGTCCCGGCCGGTATAGGCGCGGGCCAGCTTCACGGCAGCCGAGGTCGCGTCCGAGCCGTTCTTGCAGAATTTCACCATATCCGCAGTGTCGATGAGCGAAAGGAACCGCTCCGCGCATTCGACTTCAAGCGGGCTCGGCCGCGTGAAGTTGCAGCCGCGCGCCAAATCTTGCATCACTGCGTCGATCACCGGAGGATAGGCATGGCCGAGGCCCACCGCACGGTTGCCCATGCCGTATTCAATATATTCGTTCCCGTCCACATCCCAGACATGACAGCCCTTCCCCCGCGCAATGAATCCAGGCGCGAGGATCGGATATTGATCGTCGCCCTTGGCGTAGGTGTGCGAGCCGCCGGGAATGAGCCGATGCGCCCGTTTTTGCAGATCGGCCGATTTGGGAAAGCGCGGGGAATGCAGATTCACGCGATAAGCCTCACATTGCAGATGCAAGCACGGGTGCCGTCCGCGAAAGGCATGACCGCCATTCGCGCGGGAGCGGCGTGTGCAGTGTTTAGGACTTTCCAGAACATCTGCAACGAGCTTCGCCCGAAACTACACCGAAAGGTTAGGTCGGCCTCACACCGCTGTGGACAGAAAAGCATAAAGGCCGGAACAGGTCCGGCCTTCCGCATTCACACCGATGCCGAATATGATTTATTCAACGCGCGTCCAGGTCGGTCCCTGGCAGATGAGGCCGCCGAGCACGCAGCCCTCAAGCTTCAAATGGGTCTTGTCGACCACCGTCAGCGTGCCGTTATAGGTCTTGCCGTCCTGCGTATTGTAGAGCTTGCCCTTCCAGGTCGTGGGGCCGGTCTTCGTCCCGCCATTCATGATCGTGATCCCCTGCACAGGCCGTGTCTTCAGCTTAGGATCGGGGTTCTCCGTGTCGGTGCGGGAGGGATCGGTGACTTTAACGATCGTGGCGCAGACGCCGCCGCCGCATTTCGCAATCTTGATATGCGAGCCATTGTCCGGGTGCCGCCAGACGCCCAGCACATCGTCGGCTGATTGAGCGACACCGCTTCCGCCGGAAATGACAATCAAGCCGGCCGCGACCATCACCATCTTTGCGAAATTCATAGCCACCGTCTCCTCCCTCTGCCCGGCAAAGCCGGCGCCTGTTTTTGTATGCGGGTGCAATCTATCATCGCGTCCGATGAACTCAAAGCCGGCGCGGCGGCTGGTCAGGAACGTCGAATGTGATCATCGTTCCGCCCGCTGGAATCCCGAAATCGGATTGTGGCCTGGCGGGCACAGAAGCCACTCCGCACGATCGGAATAGAACATTTTAGGAACGCAAAAGGTAAACACATGCCATCGAATCGGCTAGTCTCGCGGTTAAGGAAAGCTTAACCCAGGTGCCCGGCCTACACCGCATGACCAGCGCTCAGTCATATTCTCCCTTTCCGGCGCCAAGCGCGGACCATTTGAAAGCGATCGCCCCCGGGCTTCCGGCTCTGGCATTTTTAGCCGTCAGCGGTCACGGCTCCTCAGCGCGGGACGCTGTCGAGAAGGCGCTGCTGCCGCTCTATGCCGACCCGAGCCTGTTCGGCGCGGCTCTTAGTCAACTCGCCGCGGATGGGCTGATCTCGCTCTCCAAGGCCGGCCGCTGCCGCATCACCGACGCCGGCAGGAAGCGAGCCGAGGATGAAGTGGGCAAGCTGCTCGGGCGCGGGTGGCCGGAGATCGTTTCGCGCGGTCTGGCTGGCCTCGCGCTCGGCATGGACCCAAAGACCGAAGACGCGCAAGCCTATCTGGCGCGCAAAGACAATCTGGAATGTGCTGCCCTGGCCCGCCTCTACGGTATGACGGAGCTCGGTGAGACGCCTTCCCGAAGCCAAGTCCGGTTTGCGTTGTTGCGCGCCGTTATCATCGCGCGCCTGCCTGAGTGCGAACCCGCCTTCACGGAGACCATGATGCAAAATACCTCGCGCGACGCCATGGGCAGAACCTTGCTTCTGGGCGCCGCGGGACTTCAGCGCGGCACCATCCGCGACGCCGAAGCCGTGCTCTTGCGCCGTGCGCTGGGTATGCGGGCGGAAACGAGCGGCGGCGTCGCCGAGGCGCTGATCCGGTCGGCGATCGGTAAGACCACTCAGCGCCCAGCCGTCCCGGCGAAGAAGGAAATCCGGGTCGAAAAGGCGGACCTCGCCGATTTCGCCGCGACGGTACGCAGTCTGGCAAAAACGCTGCGGACCGACCCGTTCGCGGGGCGCGTCGCCATCGCCCAGGTCTACGACGCTGGAACGATGCGCGGCCTCAATTTCGGCACGCTCGACGAGTTCAAGAGCCGCATCGCCGAAGCATGCCGGGCCGGTCTCCTCGATCTGGAGCGCTACGACATCGCCGGTCCAATGGACAGCGCGTTGCGCGACCGGTCACGCACTATATTCGGCCGCGACGAACGGCACTTCATCGTCAACGAATGGATTTAGCTTAGGAATGGTATCAATGGATCCGCGCCTTGAGGCCCTCAAAAGCCCCGAGTTCTTTCGCGTTTTTGGCGCGGTGGCCTCGCTTGCCGGCGCGGCCGAGGAAGAACTTCTCGATGTATCGGATATCGGCCCAACGGCGGACGAGGCAATCGCCAATGTCGTCCACCATGCACGCTCGAAAAACCCCGATCCGGCGTCGCGCCTACTGCTGATCAAGGGGCAGACCGGCACCGGCAAGACACACACGCTGCTGACCGCCGTACGCGGCCTGCATCGGCATGGCGATGTGTTCGCGGTCGTGTTGCCGATGGTGGAATTCGTTTCCGAGTCTCAGTTCGACGCCTGGCTGACGCGTAGCCTCGTGACGCGCCTGAGCGAGCCCTATCTCGTGCCGGAAGGCTCGCCGGTGCCTCTGATTGCGCTCGCTAATGCGCTGCTCGATCTCGTGCCCGGCCACGTCGCGAAGCGGCTGAAGCAGGCGGCTAATGACGGCGACGTCAGCGTCAGCGAGACCGAGTTCAAAGGACTGGTGAGCGGCATCCGCAGCCGCCTCGCCCGCGCGACGCGCATTCCGCCCGCAGGCGAAGGCACTATCGCGGCCATTCTGGGCGTGCTGTTCGGCGAGGATGAGGCGTTCGACTATCTGCGCGGGCTGCAGATCGACACCGTCATTGCCGGCGTGCGCATCGCCAATCCCGATGCGGAGCAATGCGCGCGGCTGCGGCTTGAGGAACTGGTGAAGATCATCGGCGCTTTCGGCGGGGCCGTGTTCATCGCTTTCGACCAGCTTGAGCAGAGCAAACTGGACGGCTGGGAAGGGCGCCTCACCCATGCCATCAGCCGGGGGGCGATGATCTGCGAGACCTTGCCGAATGTCGCGGTCAGCTTCGCCGTGCTGCCCTCGCTCTACGAGAACATCGCGCAGGGCATCGACCCTTCCATCCGCGACCGCATCGAGCGGCTGGGAGCACAGCCGGTCCGGCTGAAGCCGCTTTCACGGCCGGAAGTGGAAGCTCTGCTGGAGCGCCGGCTTGCCCTGCTCTACAGCGTTTATGACGTCAAATCCGACCCGCAGGATCCCGCTCTATCCGTTCGAGGGCTGGTTTCTGGACGAACTCGCCGGCCAGACCTCGCGCTATGTCACCGAATATGTTCAGCAGTTCCAACGGCTGCTGATCGAAAAGGGCGGCATTCCGGCGATGGAAGACTTCCCCTTGCCCGAGCCCGCTCATGCGCAGGTCGCGCCGACGCCTGGTGCGCCCTATCCCAGCGGACCCGCGGAGCCGTATGGCGGGCCCGCGGTCGATTACGACGCCCGGTGGGATAAATTCTACGCCCAGCATTCCTATTTCGGCGTTCCCAATGACGGCTCCAAGCAGGCCGATCTGATCGAATGGGCGGTGAAGGCCGCGATGCCCGAAATGGAGGGCGTCACTGCCATCCGCGCCCGCCGCGATTGCCGGGGACGCGCGCAAACCTACGTCATCGGCTTCGACATCGAGGAGAGCGGCACGGTGAAGGAGCGCCGGGAAGTGGCGCTCTGCAATGAACCGAACCAGGGCTCTCAGCTTGCCGACGAAATCCGCTCTGTGCTGGCGACCTGCCGCCATGATGTGCGCCCGGTGCTGGTGCGCCCGCGCGGCGGACGGTTTCCCAAGGGCGGCCGCACCGCCGGTCCGCTACTCGACAGCGCGATGGAGAACGGCGCTATCGTCGTGCGCCAGTTCGAGGCGCCGAGCTGGGAGCGCGTGCGCGCGCTGAAGGATTTCTTCAATCTCTTCAAGGACGAGCCGGGCTTCATCGACTGGCAGCGCCGCGCCCGGCCTCTAACCCAGATCTCCTCGCTCTCGGAAGTGCTGCAATATCCCTATCGCGCGCCGGTGGAAGAGACACCCGCCGAGGCCGAGCCGAAAAGCACCGTCGAGCCGCTCAAGCCTCGCGCCACGCGCAAGGCGCCGACTGCGCCTGCGGTGTTTTTGGGGCACGAGCCGGACGGCCAGCCGATCTACTGGGCGCCCTTCGAGACCGACACCAAGCTGCTCAATTTCGGCGTGCTGGTCACCGGTGACAGCGGCTCCGGCAAGACGCAGACCTTGCGCGTCATCATCGATGGGGTGACGTCCATCGGCGCGCCGGTGTGCATTTTCGATTTCAAGAACGATTATGCAGACCGGGGCTTCATCACCGAGCAGGGCCTGCGCGTGCACGATGTGCGCCGCCACGGCATTCCGTTCAATCCGCTATTCCCGAGCGCGGCGGATGACGGCAAGGCGCAGCCGATCGAGCACATCTTCACCATCACCGGCGTGCTGAAGCGCGTCTTCGGCCTCGGCGACCGGCAGGCGGCGCTGCTACGCGACGCGATGAAGGAAGCCTTCGAGCGCCACGGCGTCGATCCGCAGAAATGGGTGCCGGTCGATACGATCCGCGCGCCGAGCTTCAACGAAGTCGTCGCCATCCTCGAAGAGCAGAAGGAAGCGCGCAATACCACCGCGATCAGCCTGCTCGACCGCGTATCGCCGCTGTTCGAATTGGGCCTGTTCCCGAGCACGAACGAGCTGGAAGTGCCGTTCGAGACCATGCTGAACGAGCGGCTGGTCCTGTCGCTGTTCGAGCTGCCGACCGACGAAATCAAGGCCGCGCTCGCCGAGCTGATCATCATCCGCCTGCATGGCTATCTCGTGCGCGGCGACCAGCCGCGCCGGCTGACGCGGCTTCTGGTGCTCGACGAGGCGTGGCGCGTGGCGTCCTCGAAGCATCTGGAGAATCTGGCGCGCGAGGGCCGTGCTTTTGGCGTCGGCATCGCCATCGGCACGCAATATCCGGGCGATCTGCCCGCCGATCTCGCCGGTTCGCTGGCGACGCGCATCTTCCTGAAGAACCAGCAGCCGGATCACAAGAAGGCCGTGGTGCGGGCGGTGACCGGTTCGGCCAGCGGCGTGCATGCGCAGGAAGTGCAGCATTATCTGGAGCGCCAGGAGATGTTCCAGGGGCTGATCCAGAACCAGCAATATGCGCCCTACGCGGCGTTCAAGCTGCTGCCCTATTACGCGCGGGAGCGGGAGGATGACGCGCCGAGGGATACGGGGACACTGGGGCGTTAGAACGGCCCGAGACGAACTCCAGGCGAGCATGCCAAGCGGCTTATGGCTGTGGTCAGAAAGCCTACTTCTCCACACAATATCGAGTGTCATCATTACCTATTAGCGATCACCGAGAAATAACTTGCGTGCCCTTTGTCCGCCCCATTGGGCCCGCTGCCGCGCCTAATCTCACCACGTTACACCCTTGATCGGGCCGCAGATGGTGGATCACACATAGGGTGCAATGGTGGAACGGCTGGCGGAAAATGTTCAGAGATTTGTTGCACCCTATGTCTGGCCCTTTTTTCGCACTTATGAGTATAGAGGGAATATAAAAATTACCAGGGCTGATGCCCGCGGTGCTATTTCGCAAGACGATCAGTTCTTTTATAATCGAATACCAAAAGTCGCAAATTCGACCATAATAAGCACCCTTGCTTCATACTCGGCCGCACGCAAGGGAATTCAACTAAACGTTGATAGCAAGCTATTTTTTCAGCGCCCCGCTTTTGCCAGCGCTGCGACTGCCCGTGCAATTAAACACAGATACTACAAATTCGTATTCGTGCGGAATCCATTTACCCGGGTTCTGTCGGCTTATCTAGATAAAGTCGTACGGCAGAAGAGCCCTCGTTATCAAAAATGGGCTCTCAAAAAGGGCCAACCGCAGACGCCTTCATTTGCTGATTTCTGTCGTTATCTCGATGATGGCGGTCTCTATGACGATGCCCATTGGGCGCCTCAAGTTGATTGCCTGCTTATTCCGCCATCGGAGTTTGATTTTGTCGGTAGATTTGAAAACCTGGATGAGGACCTCCATAAAGTTCTGAGACGTATTTTCCCGGCTGAACAGCCGGTCACTCACATGGCGGGTCCACCCAGGACACATGCTGACGATAAGCTTAAGGAGTACTATTCCGAAAAGGAATTCAGCGTGATCGCGCGACTTTACTCAGATGACCTTCGAGTATTTGGCTACGACAAGCAATAGACCGGGATAGCCCCTCAGGGCTTAGGATCGACGGCGAGCGATAGCCCTTACGCAATTCCGAAAGCCGGAAAAGATACCCACCATCTTGATGCGGCGGCGATGTTCTGACTTGCCTTCGTCTGCGCCCGGCGCTAAGTCTGCCCGCATGCTGGATCACCTCAAGGCGAATAACCGGGCCTGGGCGGCGCGGATGGTTTCCACCGACGCAGGCTTCTTCAAGCGGCTGGCGAGCCAGCAGGCCCCGGAATATCTCTGGATCGGCTGCGCCGACAGCCGCGTGCCCGCCAATGAGATCGTCGATCTCGATCCGGGCGAATTGTTCGTGCACCGCAATGTCGCCAATCTGGCTCCCCGCAGGACGCGAACTACCTCTCCGTGCTGCAATTCGCCGTCGATGTGATCAAGGTGAAGCACATCATGGTCGTGGGGCATTATGGTTGCGGCGGCGTCAGCGCGGCGGTGGACGGGTAGCGGCGCGCTCTCATCGACCATTGGCTGCATCCGATCCGAGAGGTTGCTCGCGAACATCACCACGAGGCGGGAGGATGACGCGCCCAGGGATACGGGCACGCTGAGGCGTTAGAACTGCCCGAGGCGAACTCCAGGCGGGCATTCAATGAGGCTTATGGTGTGGTCAGAAAGCCTCTTCCCCACACAAATCAGGTCATCACCGCCCTTAGCGACCCCCCGGGTCCCATTGTCCGCCACATTGGGCCGCGTAATTTACCACGACGGCGTGGGGCCGCAGATCGCGGATCACACATAGGGTGCAATGGTGGAACGGCTGGCGGAAAATGTTCAGAGATTTGTTGCCCCCTATGTCTGGCCCTTTTTTCGCACTTATGAGTATAGAGGGAATATAAAAATTACCAGGGCTGACGCTCGTGGTGCGATTTCGCAAGACGATCAGTTCTTTTATAATCGAATACCAAAAGTCGCAAATTCGACCATAATAAGCACCCTTGCTTCATACTCGGCCGCACGCAAGGGAATTCAACTAAACGTTGATAGCAAGCTATTTTTTCAGCGCCCCGCTTTTGCCAGCGCTGCGACTGCCCGCGCAATTAAACACAGATACTACAAATTCGTATTCGTGCGGAATCCATTTACCCGGGTTCTGTCGGCCTATCTAGATAAGGTCATACGTCAGAAGAGCCCTCGTTATCAAAAATGGGCTCTCAAAAAGGGCCAACCGCAGACGCCTTCATTTGCTGATTTCTGTCGTTATCTCGATGATGGCGGTCTCTATGACGATGCCCATTGGGCGCCTCAAGTTGATTGCCTGCTTATTCCGCCATCGGAGTTTGATTTTGTCGGTAGATTTGAAAACCTGGATGAGGACCTCCATAAGGTTCTGAGACGTATTTTCCCGGCTGAACAGCCGGTCACTCACATGGCGGGTCCACCCAGGACACATGCTGACGATAAGCTTAAGGAGTACTATTCCGAAAGGGAATTCAGCATGATCGCGCGACTTTACTCAGATGATCTTCGAGTATTTGGCTACGACAAGCAATAGACCGGGATAGCCCCTCAGGGCTTAGGATCGACGGCCGAGCGATAGCCGTTACGCAATTCCGAAAGTCGGAAAAGATACCCACCATGTTGC
Source organism: uncultured Alphaproteobacteria bacterium (assembly GCA_963842775.1). Lineage (GTDB taxonomy): Bacteria > Pseudomonadota > Alphaproteobacteria > Rhizobiales > Rhodomicrobiaceae > R-RK-3. The sequence continues at coordinate 1,161,640 of CAWJHQ010000011.1, forward strand.
CGCGGCGGCGATGCTCTGGCTTGCCTTCGTCCGCGCCCGGCGCTAAGTCTGCCCGCATGCTAGATCACCTCAAGGCGAATAACCGGGCCTGGGCGGCGCGGATGGTTTCCACCGACGCAGGCTTCTTCAAGCGGCTGGCGAGCCAGCAGGCGCCGGAATATCTCTGGATCGGCTGCGCCGACAGCCGCGTGCCCGCCAATGAGATCGTCGATCTCGATCCGGGCGAATTGTTCGTGCACCGCAATGTCGCCAATCTGGCTCCGCCGCAGGACGCCAACTATCTCTCCGTGCTGCAATTCGCCGTCGATGTGATCAAGGTGAAGCACATCATGGTCGTGGGGCATTATGGCTGCGGCGGCGTCAGCGCGGCGGTGGACGGGCAGCGGCGCGGTCTCGTCGACCATTGGCTGCATCCGATACGCGAGGTCGCTCACGAGCACCGCCACGAACTCGAGGCAATTGAAGAGACTCGCGCGCGGTTCGACCGGTTATGCGAACTGAACGTCATCCGGCAAGTGCGCAATGTCGGTTCCGACGTGTTCGTGCAGGACGCCTGGGCGCGCGGTCAGAACATCAGCGTGCATGGCTGGGTTTATTCGCTGGCGGACGGGCTGGTGAAAGATCTGAATGTGACGGTCAGCCGCCTGGAAGAGGTTGAACGGCTAAGTTAGCGCCGCGAGCCGCCTGACATCCGTCCTGCACTTGGCCGATTTCGGATTGGGCAGTACGTGCTACTCACCCACACCCCTGACGATGACAGCGCATGGCACAGCTAACGTCCTCTTTCGGGCTCTTGAGCAATTTGGTGCGATGATAGCGAGTTGCCGATCACCAGCGCGGTGGAGTTGCCGCGGCTCCCGCGCAATGGGAAAATGGCAGACTTGAAAGCTGCTGCATGGCGCACGCTCCATCAGAACAATATATATGAGGCCGCTGCATAAAGCGGACGCCTCCGGAATTTCCGGCACATGAAGCTCTTCTACGCCGACACATACGAAATTCCCTTGCCCGATGGGCACCGCTTCCCACGCAATAAAAACCGCCTGACCCGTGAAGCGCTTCTGCGCGAGGAGCTTGTCACCGCGAAGCAGCTAGCCATTTCGCCGCTCGCTGAGCGCGACGACATCGTTCGCGTCCATACGCCCGCCTACGCCGACGCATTCCTGGAGGGCACGCTCAGCCGCGAGGCCTTGCGGCGCATTGGCATGCCCTGGAGTCCGCATCTGGTACTGCGCTCGCGGGCGACGATGGGTGGCGCCGTCGCGGCCATGCGCACGGCAATGCGTGAGGGCTTCTCCGGGCAGCTCGCGGGCGGTACCCATCACGCCCATGCGGATTTCGGCTCGGGCTTTTGCGCGCTCAATGACTTCGCGCTTGCCGCCGTCACTGCGCTTGCCGAGAGCCTCGCGGCCCGCGTCGCCATTGTCGATCTCGACGTGCATCAGGGCGATGGCAATGCCTCGATCTTCGCGGGCAACCCTTCGGTCTTCGTGCTCAGCCTCCACGCGGAGAAGAATTTTCCCTTCCGCAAGGCTGCCTCCGATCTCGATATCGGCCTCCCTGACGGCACCGAAGACGACGCGTATCTGCGTCACCTTCATGAGGGGCTGGACGCGGTTCTGGGCTTCCGGCCCGATCTGGTGCTCTACCAATCCGGCGTCGATCCTCTGGTGCATGACAAGCTCGGCCGCATGGCGCTCAGCTATGCCGGGCTCGCTGCGCGCGATCGCTTGGTGTTCGAAACGTTTGCCCGGCAAGGGATTCCGCTCAGCTTCGGCATAGGCGGCGGCTATTGCGACCCGATCGAACAATCGGTCGCGGCCTATGTAAATACCGTGCGGGCGGCCAAGGCAGTCTACGGATTCTAATCGCGGGTTTCCGCAACGCGATTTGCTCGGCCAAGAACGGTTGCTTCACATACGCTCATTTTTCCGTGAACTGGCAGGTTTTTGTCTCAACAAAGGTGATTGTTATCAATTCGTGAATAGTGAAGTCAATTTGGAAGGGCTAAATCGCCGTGAAAGGGTGCCCATCTCTGGAAGCAGCGGCTAAGACCGTCGCTACTTTTTGTTTGGAAGCATATCGCGACTGGTGCCGGACATAAAAGCAGCCGGCACCGGATTTAAAGGAGAAGACCATGAGCACATTCGTTCGTTCGGCTATGTTTGCAGCCGCTATGTTGGCCGGACTGTCTGCCGTCAAGGCGCAGTCCTATGACCTCGAAGACAACGCCCGGCCGCTGTCCTCTTATGACCTGAACAGCCCCGCCGACCAGAAGCAGTTCTGGGAACAGAGCGAGCGCAACGGCAACTAAGCCTGAAATGACAGGGCGGGCCTCAACCGAGGCCTGCCCTTTCCAGCCGGAAGTTGCCCGCCGCCGCCCGAAGACATATGCGGTACCCGCGCGTGTGAGTTGAGTTACCGCGCCGATCCGCCTCGCAGCCCTCGCCCTAAACGTGGCATGCGGGCTGAATTTTTCGAATACAGCAGGAGATCGACATGCTCGTCAGAGCCGCCATTGTCATGGCTTCTATCTTTATGGCGGGCCAAACGCTCGCCGCGGATACGTTGAATTCCGCGAGCGGAGACCCTGCCGCAATGAACCCGCAACCGGCGTCAACGGCGCAGGTCGTGATCGCGCCTCCCGGCTTCGGTCAGCTTGCCGACGGTGTCGATATGGGCGGGTCCGCCCTTCACGCCCAGGAGCTAAAGCGCATTGCGGTCTATGCCGCGATCGGCAACAGAGACGGAGTGGAGATTGCGTCGCAGCAACTGCGCCAGTTTGGCGTGACGCATGAAGAGGTGCAGGATGCGATCGATCGGACGCATCTGCACGGAGACACCACCGCCGCGCCGATGACTTGCCAGAGCCGCATCGAGTCCGAGAGCAATCCGGCAATGAAGGTCAGCTACTGAGCGTTTTCCCACGCGAGCGAATGAGCTTTCGTCCAGTCGTTCCAACCGCCCTGTTGAACTCGGCCACGAGCAGCAGGGCGGTTTTTTTTGCGTCCCGCAGTCTCTCCCTTTGCAGATCGCCCTCGCTTCGTCCCATGCACATCACGGGGTACGGCCCGTCCTTCGCGAAAGCGAGCAAGGCAACTTGCCCTCCGCACGATGACGATTGACGACCATCGCTAGCATGTCTATCGCACGAGCAAGGCATCTTTTGTACTTTGCCACTGCGCACCCTGTACCCTGTGTCCTTCAGGCCGTAAAGGCAGCCTGGCGCCAGCGATAAGCATGTTGTGTTTCGATAAGAATAGTTCGCGGCCAGAGACTTTCCGGAGCTGCCCCAAAAAAGGGCAGCGCGCGATCTTCAATCGGTGATGCGCTCTCGACACGCGGAGCCCAGCGACTCCATGTTTCCCGTATGCGGCCGCTTTTGCGGCTTCGCACGTTGCGCACAATTCGGGATGGGACGTGAGAAAAACCCCTAAATTCAGGGATTTGCTGGCTGGGGGACAAGGATTCGAACCTTGATTGACGGAGTCAGAGTCCTTTAACGACTAAGTAGAGTATAGAAAAATCAACTACTTAACCCGACGCCCGTTGCAACTTCTTCATCACAGTGCTGCACAGTTTGGAACCGATCCCCGCAAAATTCCCGCACGGAGTGGTCAGCCGGAATCGAGAGCGTTATAGTCGGCGAATTCCCAAATAGCGAATGGAAGTCGCCATAAATGCACGCGAGCTTCATGGCACCAGCCGGAGATCAAGGCTTCGGACAAAAACTGATGCTGATTGCCGGGCTGCTCGCGGGGGGCGGATTTGCGTTCGTGTCAATTGCCGCGAATATGCGGTTCGGTGTCTCGCTTGCTACGAGCCCACTCGACCGCATCATCTACACTGCTCTCTCAATCGCTGCAGACTTGATCAAAATCGCTCTTCCGCTAGTGGTGGCCATCCTATGGCGGAATGGAGAGCGGATGTTCGCATTCGCAGGGGCGGTTTTCTGGATTGGCGCTGTGGCATTCTCGATATGCGCTGCGATCGGCTTCGCCGCCTCGACCCGTAGTCACATGCTCACTACTGGCGAGCAGCAAATTGAAAAACGAAGGGCTTGGGAGGCAAAGATCGTCCGTACTGAAGAACAGATCGATCTGCTTGGTGTTCATCGGCCGGCAAGTGTCATCCAGGCAGATATTGATATTCTGCTGCGCACAGCTGGGGCGGACGATTGCACCGTTGTCAATGGCCCGGTTACGCGCGAGGTTTGTCCGAAGATTGATCGCCTAAAGCGCGAACTCGCCGCTTCGCGGGAAGCAGGGCGGTTGGAAGAGGATTTGGTAGCGGATCGAGAGACCCTATCCACGATACCCGTTCCCACTATGACAGCCGATCCGCAATCCGCAGCGCTCGGCGAACTTACCGGCTTTGGTGAAGGAGCGATCCGCAATTCCGTCGCCGTGCTTATCGCACTGCTAGTCGAGCTTGGCAGTGCCTTGGGCTTCACACTGATCATTCTCGCGGCCCGCGCGAACGCGGCAAATTTGGGCGCTTCAATTCCTCCCGACGCTCTACAGTCGGCATTCGTCCTAAAGACGCGGCGACAGCACCCGCAAGCCGGATTGCATCTGTCCGACTTTCCAACGGATCTGGTAACGCGATGGGCATTGGCGCGGCTTGACGTGATAAGCAGTGAAGTGATTCAGGCTGAACACGCTTATGAGGATTTTCGTGACTGGTGTTGCGCTCAGGGCGCCAGGGCGCTGACACCGCAGATGTTCGGGCGCCGCTTTACGGCAATCCACAAAGGCATGGGCGGGAAAAAGCTCAAGCGTCAAGGTCGCGCTTATTACTCAGGTGTGACCTTACAAGCTCAGCGTTCGGCTGGGATCAAAGACCGAGCTCAGGGCGCAAAGTCGCAGAGTTTTCAATAACGTGCCCCTTGTATTTGCTAGAGCCAGGTTGTTGTGGCTTTAGATCCGATATTGGACCCACTGCTGCCGCCGTTTCGCCCTGCCCTCGGTCTGCTGTCGCGCATCGAGTGCCGAGTACAAAGCCCCGGGGCCACATCGACCTCTACAAAAAAGGTGCTTCGTCATTGAGACGAAGCAAAGCCGCGAAAAAAGGCGTCCGAAAGCACCCAGGATTGCTGGCAGCCTGACCTTCTTGCTCCAGACCAACCGCGGGTGGCACGCGCAGCGAGGGTCGGCTCCTGGGCTCGCAGCGGACACGAAATTGCTGCCTTCACCTACGGCGGCCCTGGGCGTGCGAGATCGATTAGTTCGAGATGTGATCTATACGGACATAGGCGAGTGCTGTGTTTCAGCCTCGGGCCAGAAGGTGTCATCTAACAACATTTGAGTGGTATCGACCCGGGCGACCTTGCCGTCTCTGGCGCTCGCGGCTCAGGCGGCCTTTCGTGCCGTCTTGTCCTTCGATCGAGGATCCTCGAGCTGAGATGTCACGGGCGGGGCGGCATGATGTTCGCCTAGTTCGGAGGCGATCGCCTCAATGAAATGCCGAACGGCCTCAGAGAGGGCACCTGAAACTGCCTGCAGTCGATCTGACGCCGAGGCTATGCTCCTGGCCTCGTTACCTGTCTGCTCGGACACTTGGATGACCAGACGAGAGCTCTCAGCCGCCTGGCGCGTACTCGACGCGGCAACATGAACGTTATGGGCAATGTCTGCCGTGGCTGCCTGCTGTTCTGTGACAGCCGTCGCAACAGATACGGCGAGGCTATGGATCTCGCCAACCTGCGCGCCAATCGCCCGGATGGCAGTTGCTGCTATATCAGTTGTCATTTGGACGGTTTGAATTTGCTGCGCAATCTCATCCGTAGCGGTGGCAGTCTGCTCGGACAATGCTTTAACCTCCCCCGCAACCACTGCGAAGCCGCGTCCGGCCTCGCCTGCGCGCGCCGATTCGATCGTCGCATTGAGAGCCAGCAGGCTGGTTTGCTGTGCGATAGCCCGGATCAAAGTGACTACGCTATCGATCTTGCGGACGGCCGCGGTCAGCTTGGCAACTTCCTGGTCTGTCGCCTGAGTCTTCTGCGTCGCTGCGCCGACAATTGAGCTTGTGTGAGTGGCTTGCGAAGCGATTTCCCGGATCGACTCATCAAGTTGATTGGTCGCTGCGGCCACGGCTTCCGCGCCGGATGCCGCATTCTTGCATGCGGTTGCGGACGCGCCCGCTTCGGCACTGCCCTGTTCCGCCGCCTGGAGAAGTGATTGGGAAGCGGTTCGCAGGCCGCCCACCTCGCTCAGAAGGATTTGCAGATTTTTGGTAATAGCATCCTGGAAGATGAGGAGGTGCCGGTGCACCAATTGCTGACGGAGCACCTCTTTATCCCGCGTCCCTTGCATAGCGGCTTCAAGCCGCGCGCGTTCAGCGGCATTGACTTGGAAGATGTCCACGGTGCGCGCCATTGCGCCGATCTCATCGCACCGATCTCGATCCGGAACGGTTACGTCGAGAGCGCCATCGGCAAGTTTGACCATCGTGCCAGTGAGACGCCGGATCGGCATCACGATATTGTTTGCGCATATCACGCTGATAATTATCGCGGTGACAATCCCGGCCATAACGATGGCACCAATGATTGGTAGAGCCTGCGACACACTTCTCTCGGCCGATGCCTTGGCGACATCGTTTCGCTGTCCTACCGTCACGCGCGCATTCTCGAGCGTGGCGATGTAATCGGCTTCGGTTGAAGCGGCCTGCTGCTGCATCGCGACGATCTCGGCACCGATCGCAAGAGCTTCGCGCTGCGCCGCATACAGACCTCCGTCCGAGAACAGCATCTGCTCAAGCTTGCCAAGACTGTCTGAAAGAGTTGCGACTTGCTGCTTTCCCGCGTCCGTGCGCAAACGGCTCGCCACTCGCTTGGTCGCTCCGGCGGCAGTTCTGAAAATGGACTGCACACGTTTCTGGATCGCGTCGAGTTCGTCGGTCTGGATTGTGTTCACATAGGAGTTAGTGGCTTCCTGAAGCTTTATCGTATCCCGCATCAGCTTGTTGACGCCCTGGAGCAGCGGAAATGTTTCAGTCAGTGTCTGCGCAAAGGCGCCGCCAAGGCTATCGACGGTGGCTTGCCCCGTTTGTACGCTGACCTTCGCGCGATCCTCACTTTCGACGATCTCGATCTCCGCGTCATTGGCCATTTTGGCGAGCTTTTCATCGAAGCTGCGGCGAGCTGCATCGAACGCCTCCGCGAGCCTCCTGGTATTCGCATTGGCGGCCAAGTCGCGCGCATGCGTCGCCAGTAGTGCTTGCAGGCTCTCCGCGAAACCTCGCTGACGGACCTCTATGCTTCCTATATCGACCGAAAGCCCAGCGTTGGCTGCCAGTTGACGCAAGGCTTCGATGCTTCGACGTGCGGCGGCTTCGAGATCGCTGAGCTGCTTCGCTGCGGCGTTATCTTTGCCGGAGCTTTTCATGGCATTGAGAGACACGACACGCATCTGCTGGGCGTTTTCGACGAGGCTCAGCGCATGGCCGAGCATCGGCGATGTGACCTCGGAAAACACCGAGACGCTAGTACCGATGCGGTGAACGAAGAATAATCCTGAGGCCCCACAAGCGGCGATGAGAAGCGACAAACTCAGAAATGCGAGGATCAACTTGCCGCGTATCTGCAAATTGCCGAGCGATGGCAGGCCGAAACGGGGCATCGTCAAGATCTCCGGGCGAGGGCGTGGGATGAAGGTGCAGTGACGGCGCGGCATGGTTCCGCGCCGTCATACCGTTCAGTTGGAAGTCACTTTTATCGGAGCGTTCGGACGAAACACCTGAATGCGATTGTTCGCTGTATCCGCGACGTAGACGAGACCAGTATTCTTGTCGACGATAATGCCGTGCAGGTTTCCAAATTCGCCGTTGCCGGCACCTTTCTTGCCCCACATGGTGATGAACTTCCCGGCTTTATCGAAAACCTGGATACGATCATTCCCGATTTCCGTTACATAGATGTTATCGTATTTGTCGATCGCGATGCCTGCGGGTGCCTTGAATTCGCCGGCTCCGTTGCCCGTCTTTCCCCAGGTCGTGAGAAACTTTCCGGTTGCATCGAAGGTCTGGATGCGGTCGTTCTTCAGGTCGGCGACATAAAGAGTACCGTCGCTGGCAAACTTTGCCGATTCCGGATTGTTCATCTTGCCGGGTTCAGATCCTATCCCGCCGAAATCGAAGAGGAACTTCCCATCTAGATCGAAGACGTCGACACGATGATTACCTGCTTCTGGCATGTAGAGCTTACCATCGCGGATATCCATGAACTCCGATTTTATGTTCTGACCCTTCTCAGAACCGTATTCACTGAAGCTCAGAAGCCATTTGAAGGCAGCATCGTACTTCTTAATAAATCCCGAATTGTAGTCCGCGATAAAGATGTTACCTTGCGGGTCGACAGCGATCCCTTCCGGCTTGTCGAGGTTCGCATCGTTGTCGCCTTTACCACCAAAGCGACTGATGAACTTGCCAGTGGTCTTGTCAAACACTTGGACCCAGGCGTGCGCCGCATCAGTTGCCAGCAGATGCCCGTTCTTCGTAAACGCGAAGTCCTCGACATATTTGAACTGGCCGTCGCCGGTACCTTCCGAGCCAATATTCATCACATGTTCGAACTTGATTGCAGAATCCTGGGCATGCACGCCGTTCACGGCAAAGGCCAAGCCTATCGCGACTGCGCGAGCTATGAGTGCGTTCTGGACCATGTACACGAAATCCTTTTTCCGCCCGTCATTGCGGGGCGCGGTCAGTCTATGGAAAAGCGATTAACAATCAGTGGTTGTGGTCAACGGGATCCAGAACTAACTGTGCTACCAAAGAGCTGCTGAAAGTTTCGAGAGCCTGGGCAACGGCTCCTCGCTTGGCACTGTTAGTGGTATGGCAGTGCGCTTTTCTCCTTAGGGACATGAAGCGAATTGCGGCCGAGTCAAGCTATATGAGACCTACGAGGAACTGCACCGAGCGATAGCCGAATTGCCGAGAGCATGTCGGGGGTTAGATGGTAAGCGGGCTGAGTTCAAAACGCCGACCGCCGAATTTGACCCAACGCAGACATAGAACGACAACAGTTGCGCCGGCTGAACGGTTATTTTCTGACGGGATTTAGGGCTGGGAAGTGGGGGCGGGCACGGGCTGACAGCGCCTTGCGCTTCAAACAATCTGCAGGTGTCTCGGTCAAAGCACAGTATAACTGCGTATGATATGGGGTGTAGCGACGTGACGGCTTAGGTGCTTAGATTGCTAGCGAATTTGATCTGGTCTTCAAGGTGCGGCGATTGGGTCTGATCCATTTCCCTTTTTCCAATGATGCTTTGAGCGGAAGCCTATGACAGGCAACGGAAAATGCCGCCTACGAATAGAGGTCATCGCAGGCGAAAAAGCGCAAAAGCGGACCGTCGGATCGAAGCGGACGGTCATCGCAGCTTTTTTTCTGTCCTTGATGTTCGCTTTGCTGATTTAATCCCTCTCCATCGAATACTTCAGCACGTTTCCACCAGCCTTTGCTGCGGGCAAGGACAAAGCCAAGGACAAAGCCAATGGAAATGGCAATGGAGGCGGTGCAAAGGGTAGCGCCAATGGAGAGGCAAATGGCAACGGAGCTGGGAATGGCAACGGCAACGCAAATGGCCTTAACAACGGCATCACCAACGGAAACGGCATAGGCATCGACTTGGGCGACGGCGTTGGCATGGGGATTGGCGTCGGAGATGGGGACACTATCGGCGTCGGAATCGGCATCAATCTCGGTGAAAAGCCAGGCCACCGCCTGGAAACGGAGTCCGGCCATGATGATCGGCCCGGATGGCGCGGCCCTGAAGGGCATGGCTGGTCACCTGGCAACGGCGCCGAGAAGCACAAGGCGAACGGACCCGATACTCTCGATCTAGGCGAGCGGTTTGGCATCGGCCGCATCGACAACCCCTCTAAGAGCAATATCGATGAGCTCAGCAAGTTGTTGGATCCGGATCACGCCGACAAGCAGGAGATTAGCCCCGGCCACGGAAATGCCGGAGGCAGCGATAACGCAACTGCTGGAAATGTGGATAGACAGTCTGCTGCTGCGAATGGAAAGTCCGAGCCTTCCGCGGGCGCCGCAAAGGTGACCGCGGATGGCAACGGCAATGGGAATGTCAAAGGCAATGGCGACGCGAAAGGCAACGGCAATGCCAATGGCAACGGTAAGGCATTAGGCAAGACCACAGAGCACGACAACGGCAAAGCACTGGCAAAAGGCAAGGATAAGAATAAGGACGCAGAAGATGACCCTGTAGCGCAGCAGCCTGTCTCACCGGCCGTTGCGAGCCGGGTGGGTTCGGCAGACACCTCAACGCCGATGATCGGCGTTGGCTCCTATATTGAGCGGCAAGTGCTTGCACTCGGTCTCAGTCCTGCTGCGATGACCCGCGTCAGGCAACTCGGGTTCAGTTTAAGCGATACCGGGCTGGAGCAGGATACAAAAGCGCTTGTCACGCTTTACGCGCCGGCGCGCCTCGATGCACTGGCGGCAATTGCTTTGCTGCAAAGAGAGATCCCCCACGAGACCTTCCAATTGAACCGAATCTATCGCCCCTACAACACGGCGACGAAGGATGATCTCGATAAGACCGATCTGGAAGATCCTGGCGCGAACGACCGATGCCGCGGCGACAAATGCTACGGGAAGGCTGCAATCGGCTGGAGGGACGAACTCGCCAGTTGTGCGCGTGATGTCAATGTCGGCGTTATCGACACCGATGTCGACCTTCAGCACCCGACATTTTCCGGCCAGAAGATCACGCGCAGGATGTTTCTGGCAGACGGAAAGCAACCTTCCCCCAGCGGGCATGGGACCGGCGTCCTGGCTCTTCTCGCAGGGCGTCCGGATAGCGACACTCCGGGGCTGATCCCTGAGGCCAAATTTTTTGTCGCGAACGTCTTTTTTACCGATGGCAATGGCGAGACAATCACCGATACGGTCTCGCTTTTGAAATCGTTGGAATGGATGAGTGCGTCGCAGGCCAGGGTCATCAATATGAGTTTTTCAGGACCTGAGGACGAACTCGTTCAGGTCCGTCTCAAGTCGATGCGCGAGCGCGGCTTCGTCTTTACAGCCGCCGCCGGGAATGAGGGGCCAGCGGCCTTGCCGACCTATCCTGCAGCCTATCCGGAGGTCATCGCGGTAACGGCGGTGACGAAGGACAAGCGGATCTACCCTTCTGCAAATCGCGGTGCTTACATCGATCTCGCCGCTCCTGGGGTAGGCATCTGGACCGCCATGTCCGAGACTCGGGAGGGTTATAGGACGGGAACATCGTTTGCCACGCCATTTGCAACCGCTGTGTTGGCGCTTCAAAGCCAGGATTTGATGTCTGCGCCCAAAAACGAATTGCTTGACCATGTGAACATCGTCAAGTTGGGATCGAAGGCGCGAGATCCGATCTACGGCAGGGGGTTGCTGCAGGCACCGAGCGAGTGTTCGAGCGCTAAGGCATCGGTTTCCAACTTGGCGCCAGCAACGAGCGCGATCCCGCGATAGGCACAGGGCACTGTTATTTCTGCCAACCCTTGCTCATCGCGGCGGCTTCATCGTCGCCCACGAGCGGATTGCCCGAAATCCAGGCTCCGATCACTGCATCCATCGCCGCATTTGTGCCCCCGTCCGCGGAAACGGTGTGTTCGGAACCTGAAGCGGAGGGCGGAAGGAGCGCCTGTATTCTGACAGTCCAATCTCCACCAGTACGGCAGGCGATACCGGAATAGTGTCCGGAGGGTGATCCAACGACCCGATATTGCCGGCAATAATGACCCGATTGCTCTTCGAAAGTCATCTTGACGTCGAGCCGGACTTCGCCGCCGTCCACAGACGCGACTATCTCCCGACCGCTGGGAACGACATTAAGCGCGTCTCTTAGCGCGCCTTGCGCGAGAAGGCGGTTGCCATCGGCCCTGACGAGATCGGCAACGGTGCCCACCTCCGGCGCTCGCGGGACAAGCCGGCCAAGTCCGAAGCCAATGAGTAAGGCTAGGCCCGCGGCCAGCGCGGCAGTGCCGCGCAAGGCGCCCCCAAGACGCAATGCCAGCGGAACTGCCTTTTTGCGCATTTCGTGAAGCATCAAATAGGGAGTGGCAGCGGCGCCCGCGCTCGCAGCGCTCGCGGTCAAACACACACAATCCATATCGCCAGCAGCCGTGGCGTCGTTATTGCCGTCTTCCGACCAGTCGATCACGTCGCCACGGACGAAATCACCGTCCTCGCCACTGAGCCTCCCCTGCAACACGAGCGCGATTTCGGCGTGCGCATGATGTCCTCGCTGCGCGAGCATCTCTCCCCGCGCCAGCCACAGCAGCCACATTTGGCCAGAGCCCTTCGGCAAGGCAATCCGATGTTGTCGTACGCCCGGCGAAACATGCTGCCACGATATATCACCACTTATTACCAGATTACGTGTCAGCAATGACGGCAATAGCTGATGTTCCGATTCCGTCTCAGGATCCGGTTCCGCTTCATTCGACGGAACATCGCGCGATGCATGCGCAAAGGCGCGTTCGCCGAGTGACGTCTCGGCGTCACCCGCATCAAGGCGGCTCAGCATTAAGCCACCTAATAGCTCCAAGCGGCGAACATCCTGGGCGCAAACCCGGCACATTGTAAGATGGCAGGCGACGACGGCAAACGTCGTATTCGGAAGCGCGCCGGACACAAATGAAATCAATGTCTCGGGGAATGGATGATGGGTCGGCGTCATTCTTCACGCTCCGCCGAGCGCAATTTTTTGAAGGCTAGACGCATCCGCGATTTGACCGTGCCGATAGGCAACGCCAGCTTCTCCGCAATCGCTGCCTGAGATAGGCCATCGACGAACGACAATTGGATAACTTCCAATTGCTCCGCCGGCAACCCGTTAAGGGCGCTTTCGATGTCACTTCTTTCCCCCACCCACGGTTGGGCATCAATCGCCTCACCATGCAAACGCTCAATCGTTTCTAAATCCGCATAAAAGCGCTGCCACACTTGCTGCCTGCGGATTCGGTCGATGCGTAGATTACGCGCAATTGCGTAAATCCATCCCGAGATTGTTCCCTTATCAATAGAGAATTGATGCGATTTCCGCCACACCGCAAACAGCGTATCCTGAGCAATTTCCTCAGCTGTATCCCTATCGGCTCCCTGTCGCACGAGCATTGCCCGGACCTTTGGAAAAAAGGTCACAAACAAGGCCCGAAATGCCTGGGAATCCTTTTCCGTATTCTTTTCCAGTTGACTACCCATACGTGCCTAGCGTCGCCGATGCGGCCGGATGCAACCGTAACCACTTAGTACAGCAAACTAGTCCTATGATCTGGAAAGAACAGCGCGAAATAGTCACAGAACATGGGAGATTTCGTAAACACTGGCTGCTTCAATTGAAGGTGTGCAAAAATTTTCCATATTCCAGAGTGAATTATCCTAGATCAAAACAGAATATCTTGAAGCCACGTCTAGAAAACGGGGGCAGCCGTCTCTTCTGCGAATCTGCTAGCGCGCCAATCGCGCTATCAGTTCGCTCATTCGTGAGTGCCGCCACCTCACACGCAATGATCGAGCTGAGATCGTTTAGCCCAAGAATCGAACTCTCCGTCCGCGGCGGGGCCAAATTCGAGGATACTCAATACGCGGTGGATCTCGTGAATCAACAACCGTTGTTCTATTGGCTTTGGCACATAGCCTGTCATGCCGATCGAAATCAGGCGCTCCTTGTCGCCGGTCATCGTGTCCGCAGTCAGCGCAATGACGGGAATATTGCGCCATAATGCGTCGGTCGCGCGAATATGCCTGAGCGTTTCCGGGCCATCCATAACGGGCATGTGGACGTCCAGAAGTATAAGATCGAAGTGTCGTCCCGCGAGCTGGTCGAGCGCTTCCCGGCCGTTTGACGCTTCCGTTATAACAACCCCGCTGGGCGCGAGCAGCAGGCGGACCACGCTGCGGTTGACGGCATTGTCGTCAACAAGCAGGATTTTGAGTCCCGGCAATAGAGTATTGGGCACGCGGTGTTCCTAAGTCGGAATCGGGAACGGGCCGTTTTTACCGATGAGGCTGCGGACGCGTGAAAGGTGAGCGTAAAAGTGCTTCCGGCGCCCACCTCACTTGTCAGACTGATGTCTCCGCCCATCATCCGGGCCAGCCTCCTCGAAATCGCCAGGCCTAACCCGGTTCCCCCAAAGCGGCGCGTCGTCGAGGCGTCGGCTTGTGAAAATTCGGAAAATAGCTTTGCCGCGGCCTCTTCGCTGATCCCGATTCCAGTATCGCTGACGGCAATGAATATCACGTGGTCGCCCGCATCGGCTAGTTTGTGGGTGACTGAAACGCTCACCTCTCCGGCCTTGGTGAATTTCACCGCGTTGGAGATCAAATTGGCCACGCATTGATGAACCCGTACATAGTCGAATCTTAGCAGCTTCGGGATTGCCGGGTCGATGCGGACGCTGAGGGCAATCGACTTCTCGAACGCTTGCGGCTGGAATAATTTGTGCAAGTGAAGGATGAGGTTCTCAACTTCTGCGTCGATCGGCGATATGTCCAGCTTCCCTGCTTCGATCTTCGATAGGTCGAGAACATCGTTGAGTAGGGCCATCAGCGTCTGCCCGGACTCCAGAATCGTTCTCACGCATTCCCCTTGTGAAGCAGAGAGCCGGTCATTCTCCAGAACTTGTGCCATCCCCAATATGCCGTTCAGCGGCGTTCGAATTTCGTGGCTCATATTGGCCAGAAATGACGATTTTGCCTCATTGGCGAACTCAAGCTTCTCCTGCATCATCTTCATCTGGGTGATGTCGATGAGCATGCCTTCCGCACCTAGCAGACGTCCGGCGCTATCTTTGACCGGCATCACGCGATTCTCGAACCAGCGGTAGGAGCCATCCTTTGCGCGCAAGCGAAGTTGGTTCGATTCCACGCTACTGCCCTTCGACAAGTGCCGCTGCACTTGCTCAGCATGCGCCCGATCGTCGGGATGGATGAGGCTGCGGTAGAGATCAGGCGACGCAATCAGCTCGCGTGAATCATGGCCGAGCTTCGCAATGTTGCTGGAGATAAAGGTCAACGGCTGCGATGGCCCGCCTCCTAGATGATAGAGAAATGTCGTGCTGTCCTCGACGATGCGGTTGGCCATCACCAGCAGCGCGCCGAGCCGGTATTGCCTATAGATCAAGAGGCCAAACAACCCGATCAGGCAGGCGACGAAGCCGCTTATGGCAATTCCGATCCAATAGAAGCGCGAAACACTCACCTGCCAATGCGCCGCGCTGATGTCGACTCCGAAAACGGCAACTGCATTGCCGGTCGTTGGATCCAGCACCGGCACGAGGCCGGAAACCCAAACACCCCAACTATCTCTGAGCGGTCCCTCCGTTATCGCGGTTTTCGTTTCGAAGATCTGCAGCAGCGCTGGTGTCGCCTCCGGATAGATGGTGCCAGGCGGTGAATAGTCCGAGGAATCTTCTGCCTCCGCGTCTGCGAGGAAGATAACCTTATCGTTCCGGACCGCCATCAGATAGACGAAGCGCGAAAGTGGAATTGCGGCGCGCAGCAATTGCAGACTTTCACGTGCCTGCTGGAAGGCGCGCGTATCGCGATCCTCTTCGCCGCCCTTGAGGGTCGCAATCTTCGCCCCGTCAAACGCGGCTGCCCCGGCTGCCGCCGT
Source organism: uncultured Alphaproteobacteria bacterium (assembly GCA_963842775.1). GTDB lineage: Bacteria > Pseudomonadota > Alphaproteobacteria > Rhizobiales > Rhodomicrobiaceae > R-RK-3. The sequence continues at coordinate 1,177,260 of CAWJHQ010000011.1, forward strand.
GGCCAAGAGCGCTCGCCGCTCGATGTTTTCGCCATAGTTTGCGAAGAAAACTACAAACCACCAGCCACAAATTAGATTGCCGACCGCGATTAAGGCAAACCACCAAAGCACATTGCGCGGTCGCGGCTGTCGCAAGGTTTCTATCCCCTTCAGATTTTGCAGGCCCGAGGTGCGCTGTTCTCAGTGATAGGAAAGCATGAGTGCGATATGATTTCGTTCCATCATTGCAAGTTGACGTATTGCCGAACTCCTAGATTGATAATTGATCGTTGACCCAACCAGGGGGCGGAGCCGATCTGATTGAGCCGTAAAATCATTAAATTCATATTGTCGATGACAAACTGTCCCTAATCAGGCGCTGTCTAAAGCTTCCAATTCTTCGGCCCCCTAATAATGTGTAAAGCTTTCTGTTACGCTTGAACGCATTGCGCGGCAAAGGCTGGTGCGACGTGCCCGCGCTGTCTGTCGAAGCCGATTGATCAGCAGGTTGCTAGCTATCAAGATGATGGCCACTCTGGCGCCCCGCAAAGCACTGGCAGCGGCATACAGCAGCCTTTTGGTGCCCGCTGGGGGCGATAGCCGCCGATCCGTCTCGCGTTCCGGACGCGATATATCGGAGCCTTCGACAGTCCTATGCGGAAATGCCGAGACTTTTTCCCTCCGCCGCACTCAATTGTGAATCGCGTCCTGAGGCCCTGTCGATCACACGGCGGATCTCATTGAGAAGTGCGGCTTGCTCGATCGGCTTGGATGCATAGCCGGTCATGCCGATCGATAGCAGGCGCTCGCGATCTCCGCTCATTGCGTCAGCTGTCAAGGCTATGACTGGAATATCACGCCACGGGGCGTTGGCCGCGCGGATGTGCCTGATCGCTTCCGTGCCGTCCATAACCGGCATGTGCACATCGAGCAGCACAATATCGAAAAGCTGTTCGGCGAGCCGGTCGAGCGCCTCCTTGCCGTTTGTCGCCTCGGTCACGATGACCCCGGTCGGGGCAAGCAGCAGGCGCGCGACGCTCCGGTTGATCGTATTGTCGTCGACCAGCAGCAGCCGCAGCCCGCGAAATGTCGCGCTGCCTGAACGTTTCTCGTGCGCCCACGGCGGTGCCGCCTTCGGAGTTGCCGCAAATGCTTGGAATGTAAATCTGAAAACGCTCCCAGCGTTCAAAGTACTTGTAACGGTCGCGTCGCCGCCCATCAGCCGCGCCAGCTTCCTGGTGATGGCGAGACCGAGGCCGGTGCCGCCATATTTGCGCGTCGTCGAAGCGTCGGCCTGGGAGAATTCGGAAAACAACTGGCGCGCCGCCTCCGCGCTAATGCCAATCCCGGTATCGATCACATCGACAAGGATCAGATATTCGTCTTCGCCAAGGATTTCATGGGCGACGGAAATCGTCACGCTGCCGCTATTGGTGAACTTGATCGCGTTCGACACCATGTTCGAGACGCATTGGCGCACGCGGATATGATCGAACTTGACGTCGTCCGGCACCGCCTCGCCGATCTCGACATGCAGCCCGATATGCTTTTCCTGCGCCCGCCCCAGGAACAGCTTCTGCACATAGTGGAAATTATCCCGCAGATTGCCGTCCGTCGGCTCGATATTCAGCTTGCCGGCCTCGATCTTCGACAGATCGAGCACGTCGTTGAGCACGGCCATCAGCGTCTTGCCCGAATCCAGGATGGTCTGAACCCCATCGAGCTGCGATGGGCTGAGCTGCTCATGCTCGAGCACCTGCGCCATGCCCAATATGCCATTGAGCGGCGTGCGGATTTCATGGCTCATATTGGCCAGGAACGAGGATTTCGCCTCGCTGGAAGCTTCTGCTGCAAGCGCAGCGCGTCTCAATTCAACCTGAGTTGTGCGTAGTCGCTGCACCATGAGGCGATTTTGTTCCTCCGCTCTTCGTCGCTGCGTAATGTCCTCATAGGTAATGACTTCGCCGCCATTCGCCATCGGCTGACGCAGGAGCGAAATGATTTTGCCGTTTGCTACGCGCAGAATGCCATCCTCGTCCAATGCCGCCTCTCCGACTGCGACGTCCAAATTCGCGCACGTGACAAGGCCCATCACATCCGTCTTGGTCATGCCCGTCAGGATTTTCTCCGGCGAAATGCCGAAGAGCTCGAAAAAGCGCTTGTTCGAGACAACGAGCTTTTGATCCGCATCGAACATGCAGAGTCCCTGGGACATGTTGTCGAGGGAGGTCTCGAACAGCACTGTTTGGCGGTTAAGCACGCTGAGCGTCCTGTCGATAACCTGTAGCGGCAGCACGCGCAGGGCAAAGAACATCCCGAAGCCCAGCAATCCGCTGAACAATCCGGCGACCGCGGTACCGATCAAGACCGGGCGAAAGGAGTTTGCGGTTTCGATGCGCGCGACTTGCACCCCTGAGACGAAAATGGGGGCGCTCCGGGTCGTAACGGGGAAAGCGGGCGCTTCCCCGGTTTCCGTCACGAGTTTACCCTTTGCGTCAAAGATACGCTGGCGCTGGCCGGTCTCGTTCGCCTCGGGCACCTCGATGAGTTCCGCGAGGCGAACCGTCTGATATTGCCAGAGTTCCTGGTGCGAATAGATGTATTTCGCCAGCCGGTTGGCCTTGAGGCGTGCGGAAAATGCAAGCTCGTGCGTTCCCTCCGAATAGGTGAGCACGAAATATCCGGTTGGGACGAGAACGAAGGTGGCGAGGGCAACGGCAAGGCCGAAGCCCGTGACGAGGTTCCTCAGCCGCCTACGTGAGGCATTCATTTAGCCCCTGCGACGATTCCGGCTTTCCGCAGCAGGGCTTCACCCGCAGGAGTGGCGATGAAGGCAAGGAAAGCCGCGGCCTCGGGGCTGACCTTGGGGGGCACGACGAGATAAAGCGTCTTTCCGTAGGGATAAGTCCCATTCTTGTAGCTTTCCAGGCTTGGAGCGACGCCGTCGATGGCGACGAATCGCAGGTTCCGCCGTTCGGCCATTATTTGCGTCAGCGTGGCGCCGACCAGTGACCCTTTGGTCTTCTCCGCCATTTCCGCGTTGTCCTGGTCCGTTGCCGCGACCGACACATCGCTGCGGGTGCGCATATGCTTGATGGCTTCGGACATTCCCGGAAATAACTCGCCCAGCACGAGATTGTCGCTTTCGTCCACCGGGCGGAGCACGACGAGAACCGGAGCGCCATCCGGCCACGAGGGTCTGTCAGCCCTGTAAAGCTCCGCGATCTCGGCACTCTTCAGGCTTTCGAGTCCGGGCCGCGAGGTTACGAGCCCGAAGGGCGTGCGAAGGGTGGCGGCCACGGTGAGGCCCTTCTCAGCCTCCTTTTTCTTGAGATCCCGCCCCGCTATGGAAATGCCGAGCACCCCGTCGGCCACGGCGGCGTTACCCCCGCTTGTCCCGAGACTGGGGATCACCTGGAGCGGGATGCCCGTCTCCGCCTCGAAAGCGGGCCCGATCTGCCGGAGTACTTCGGTTACGGCTCCGGTGCCCCCTATTCTGAGGGTTTCGGCCGATGCAGGATTTAGGGTTGCCAGTGCGCTGAGAAGCCCCAGGCCCGCTGAAAAGAGTCCGATATATCTTGTCACGATGATGTCTTCCACTGAAGGCGGCAACGCTGAGCTGATGCACGCGCGGAGCTCACGCAAATTCCCAGGAACGCGCAGAATAGGCCGACAATAAAAAAATTCCCTAAGTCATGCCGGTAAAATTTATTGTATCTTTCGTTGCCGGCGGCCCCCGTCCGATAACCTTCTGCTAACAACAAGAGGACTTGCCTGATGCTGGGCGATCGCTGATTAAGATAAAATCGGTCGGAAATGACTTCAGATATTATCCGCCGAAGAGCATGAATTGTGATCGTTCCGCTCTGACCGGCGAGTCCCAGCCAAGCGAGGTAAGCGAGCCCAAGTCTCCTTCAGTTTTGCACCCTTGGGACTTCCGCTCGAGGTCAAGGACATCCCGGCAGATGTTCGGTCGCCGGTTCGCCGAGGTCATCAAAGGCAGGGGAGGCCGCAAGGTTAAGATCAATGGCAGAGCCTATTACGAGGGCGTCGTTCTGCAACGTCGCTCGGCGCAGATCCATCACGATCTGGCCATGGCAGCTCGAGTACTCATTAGCGGGCCAAGGCGTCGCGAGCAGCTGCAACTGTAAAGCCTCCCCGTTGATCCTCGGCGCGGAAGACCCGATCGGCGAGTGGACTGAACTCCGCAACGCTCATTGCACGTCTTCATCGATTGAAGAGCGCGGGCGAGGAAGATGCTTGTAAAGCGTAGCATCGGTGGGAAGAAGCCCAAGCGTCAAGGTCGCGCTTATTACTCAGGGGTGGCCTTACAATCTCAGTGTTTGCGGGATCAAAAATCCGGGCTCACGGCGAGAGGTTGTCGCGTATAGCTGGCCACACTGCGTGAGTTCTCACACGCGCTCCTGCGCCAAGGGGGCAGGCCAGATGTGCACTCCCCAGTTCTACCCTCCTTAGCGGCGCACAATATTACTAAGAGCGAGCTTTCGCCAACAGACGGACGAGCTGTGCAATATCGACAGGCTTCTCGCAGCGTGGTACCCCGGCATAGACCTCAGGTATCGCAACGGTGTCGTAGCCGGTTGTGAAGACGAATAGCAAACCATGAGCGACAAGTGCGTCGGCCACAGGATATACAGGTTCGTTACGAAGGTTGACGTCCAGTACAGCACCGTCGATGTGTTCTCCGGTCCTTTCCACCAGCTCCAGTGCGTCTTTGACTGAACCCGCCGGTCCGATCACCTCGGCACCGCATTCCTCCAAAGATTGCGCAAGGTCGCTGGCAATTATGTATTCGTCCTCTACGATGAGGAGATGGCGTCCCTTGAGCAGATGGGATTGTTCACCCATGCTTCATCTCCGGAGCTGCGCGGACCGGCACTACGATTTCGCAGAGGACCCCTTCCGGCCCAAACTCCAGCTTGGTCTTCGCCTTGAGCTGATAGGGGAGAGCGCGCAGGATCAATTCACTGCCATAGCCCTTCCGCCGCGGCGATTGGCTCTCCGTCATCATGACCCCGCTTTCGCGCCATTCCAGTAAGACGCAGGCATTGTCATCCTCTATTATGGGGCGCCAAGTCACCGCTAATCGGCCCGAAGGCTGCGCCAGCGCCCCATATTTCACGGCATTGGTTGCCAGTTCGTGGAGCGCGAGGCTGATCGTCTGTACCGACGTTGCTGGCAGCATGATTGGCGGGCCATCAAGCGTGATCCTTCCGGATTCGATCGCGCTATCGCTCAGCGCGGCCAGTTCCGCCTGGACGATCGCGTGGAGGCTGACCTCCGGATGGTCCGCTCGGGCGAGCAGGCTCTGCACACGGCCGAGTGCCCCTAGGCGCTTTTCGAACTCGGCCCGGAACGTATCAAGCGAATGGCTTGTGGAAATTGTTTGATTTGCGATCGAGCGGACAACTGCCAGCAGGTTGCGCGTCCGGTGCTCAAGCTCGCCCATGAGTACCAGCTGACGATCCTGCAGTTCGCGAAGATCATGGACATCGGTCATCGTGCCGACCCAGTCGCTCGCAGCCGAATTCGGCGCATCGATCGGCAGCGCGCGCGTCTGGTGCCATCGATAGCCTCCATCGGCCGCGCGCCGAATACGATGCTCGATGTAATATGCGTTCGTTTGCTGCGCGTCATGCCACGCGCGCTGCGTCGCCTCTCGATCATCCGGGTGGACAGCATCCATCCAACCGAACCCCAGACTCTGCTCAAGGCTCAGTCCAGTAAAGTCGATCCATTGCGGACTTCCCCATATGCGATTGCCGTCGGGGAGCGTGCGAAAGACGAGCTGCGGAATGTTGGTGGCGAGCAAGCGGAAACGCTCTTCATTCTGGCGAAGCCGCTCCTCTGCGCGATGCTGCTCGGTCCGGTCGCGCGCGATCTTGACGAAACCTTCGTCGCGGTTCTTGAGTGGCATCATCAGCCCCGACGCCCAGAATTGCGAGCCGTCCTTGCGCAGGTGCCAGCGTTCGTCGAGTGCGCGGCCCTTGAGCCTGGCTTGTGATCGCTCCTGCTCGGGCACGCCAGCCTTCCGCTCCTCCGGCACGAAGATTACGTCAGCGGTCACGCCGATGATCTCATCTTCCGCATAGCCGAACAGGCGTTCAGCACCGATATTCCAACTCGTGGTCAGGCCGTTCGCGTCCATAGTGAAAATCGCGAAGTCCGTCGAACTTTCGATGATAAGTTCGAACAACTCTTCCTTTTGAGCGATTCCGCCCTTAATGGCCGTCTTCGTTTCACTAGTGATGTGCGGCCTCCCTAAATTCCAACCGTTATGCGCTCGTTTTTCAACGACACAATCCGCTCGGTGATGGACCTAGGGAAACAAGCATCTTGCATTCCAGCAGGTTCCCGGAATCTCTGCGCATGAGGTGACCCAATTTGAGCGAAGTTCATCATCGGTCTTTGGACGTGGGTGATTTCGCGGATTGACACACGCCGCGATCTAGCGAAAGAAAATCGCGATCGTCCGGGCGGCTTGCCAACGACCAGAGCAGGTCACGGAAGCCCTGAGCCCACAAAGCCGGGGTTTTTGATTGACGCGAACGGTGCGGTCTCGGTCCTAAGTAACGGGGATCAGCAGCGGCGGCGCATCAAACGCTGCGGCGTTCGCATCCTGGCGGCGTTTGCATCCTGGTAGTGGCCTACATCACCGGACAGATACTGGTGACTCCATGGTGGGCAGTCGCTGCCCAATTCCGCCGGCACTAAATGAATGGGATAGGCCGGTTCGTTTCGTCCGAAGTCGCAGCGATATCTGGAACGATTCGAGAGCACCACCGTTTTCATAAAGCTTCGCATCCGGAATCGAATTCTGGAAGCCCAATAAGAGTACCGAATACCACCATCTATGCTTTGCGGTTAAAACCACCGAGGCGGACTTTGCAAGCAATGCTAATGGTTGATACCGAACCACTGGCCGGGGCGCGTATCCTCGTCGTGGAGGACGACGCGGTGCAGGCGCTCGATCTCGCCGCATCACTTGCTGAAGCGGGCGCAGCCATTATCGGCCCGGTCGCGAGCCTCGCCGAGGCATCAAACCTCGCGCTGAAGAACGCTTGCGACGCGGCAATCCTCGACCTGCGGCTGCGAGACCGAAATGCGACGGCCTTGGCTCGCCAGCTCTTGCAGCAGGGCGTTCCGTTTATCGTCTATACCGGATATCCAGACAGTGCGTTCTTCCGGTCCGACTGGCCGGGCTATGAGCTGGTCACCAAGCCGACCGAACTCAAGCAGCTGATGCGTAGGGTGGCCGCCCTCATCGCCTGGAAGCGCAACGCATAGCCAGGATGCTAGACGATCAAAGCGTCGAAGCACCTCTGTCCTTCGGTATGCCGGAACTGGGGACGATGCCTAGGCATTCACCTCTGCAGAATTTCCTCGAAAAACGTGAAGGTCATGCCGACTGAACCATCGGAAGAAGAACTCGAGAAGGAAATTGACGCTCTTAAATCAGGGAAATTTAGATGGATAAAACCTGGTGGTTTCATAAACATGACAAGGTACCGCATCAAGGAGCTGACTAAGAAGTTAGAAAAGTTAAGGGCAAAGAAGACAGGGCCGACCATCTAGCGGTCGTTGATCGATCCTGTGTCGCTGACCGCTGCAATCGATGACATTTCGTCCCGCCGTTTATGACGAAGTTCCACTCCCGACGATAGCGCCTGAGAGGGCGACGTTCGGGGCGGAGGTGATCATAGGTCTCACCTAACCATCAAGCAGAGTGAGCTGAGCCCGTTGGGCGCCGTGGCGTGCGACGAGCCGCATCGCCTTGCCGCGCACCCATAGCCGGTCTACCTCAATCGAAGTCCATCCGGCCGGTAGGACGACGGGGCGTTCGGCCCAGCTCTCCGGCTCGCCCGGTCCAGCTCGAAGCCCGGTGAATCCATAGAGCAAGCCAGTGAGGAAGCCGCCGATATTGGCAAAAAAAGGCCCGGCCTGCGGTTGCTCAGGGAAACGGTCGGGGCGGTATTCAAGGGTTTGGAGAAAGCGGCCAACGCAGAACTTGCCATAGCCGTCGTCGAGCAGCTTCAGCGCCAATTCGCGATCTCCCGACCGCGCCGCCCAGGCGCCGAATAACGCCGAAAGCATCGGGCTGCCGATATAGTCCTGCGCCAACTTGAGATAGAGCGTCAAAGTTGCTTGCTCTTCGGCATGTTCGAGCGGAAATCCGAACGGGAAGATCCCCATCAACGGATCGGGCGTCGCCCCCTTATCCTCGTCGACCCGGAAGCCATCGTGGGAAATAATGGCTCTACCGCGCTTTGGAATTGCCATTCCATCGGCGATCTTTGCCCATACGGGGTCGGCAGCAAGGCTTAGCTGCTCGGCCATCCTGGTCGCCTCGCGAAGCACCACCACGGCTCCCATGTTGGTAAAGGCGGCGTTGTCGACCGGCTCTTCGCGCTCGGCAATGCCCATGGACTCCATGATGGCATAGCCGGCGCGCGTCTTGGTCACCCGGGTCGTGATCCATTCGGAGACACCAGCCAGAACCGGCCATGCCTTGGTGCGGAGAAACTCCCTGTCGCCAGTGACGTCGGCATAAAGGGCAAAGGCCCGCGCGACGTCCAACGACACGTGATCTTCGTGCCAGGCTGCGGTCCCGGGCATCGGGGCGGCCTCCTGGCCGCTGCGGGGCGCACTCTCCCAGGGAAACTGCAGGCCGCGACGGCCCCACAGGCGAGCATTGCGCCTGGCGCCGTCGAGACTGTCGGAACGATAGTTGAGCAGTGTCTCGGCCGCTTCGGGCTGCAGTAGGCATAGCGGTGGTACTGCAAAGGTTTCGATGTCCCACATCACATGACCATAATAATAGTGATAGTCGTGCCATGTCGCCAAACCGAAGATCGAGGTCGAGGCGGGTGAACCGGAGTGCACCGAGCTGTTAAGGTAGAAGAACGCGGCATCGGCCAGGCTCTGCCAACGTTCGCCGGCGCCTTCGAGCCGAATTCTGCCCTTCCATAGCTCGTCCCACACCGCACGATTTTGTTTCCGGAGCTTGTCGAAACTGTCTTTGCCCGCCTTGGCGGCCAGTCTAGCGGCATGTTGGTCCGGCATCTGATGCATCACGTTCGGGATGACGCTGGCGATCTGCCGCAGGCGCACTGTCCGGCCTGCCCGAACGCGAAATCCGTATTCGGTTATCAGCTGTTGATTTCGCAGCGGCGGTCGGCCAGCCTCCTGCTCTCCGGCGCCCAAAAGCTCGGTCACAATCGCCACGCCGCAAGTCGAGAAGACGCCGGCCGATTCCCACAGCAATGTTCCGTCGGTGGCGGGCTTGTCCTCGCCCGGTGTGATGCGCGCATGTTTAAGCGGTCGCCCAGGGACGCCGCGTGCATCGACGATTGCGCGCAAGCCCAGCCCGCAGGCCTTGTCGACGCTCACGGCGATCTCCTGGCAGACGAGAGTGGGATCATGGCGGCTGCAAAAGGTTAGAACCTCTACCCGCGCCGCTCGGCCCGCTGCTTCGAAGGAAAAGCGCGTCGTCAACTCGCCGGCGGAAAAGTCGTAGGCCTGTTGAAGGTCGCTTACTTGGTGCGGGACGTCCGACAGCCAGACCCCATCCAGCGAGAGGTCAGCGGCGATCGGATAGGGTGCCATCGCCGCGGCTTCGATCTGGCGCTCATAGTGCTCGCCTGTGTAACCGCTCAGGAGTGCCATGCCCGACGCGAGCGGCATATCGCGAACGCGCAATCCAAGCAACCCGTTAGCCACGTAAGCGGGAAGTTCGCGCATGCCGGAACCGAAGACGGGTGGTGGGTTGATCGGCTGGTTCATGAATCCCCTCTTATGCCGATTGCACATCCGTTTGATGGGCGGCAAACCATCGGGCCGCAAACGTCGGAGCCCATCAGATTGTTTCCGGCAGGCGGTGTGACTGCCAATGAGCTTGGCGCCGTGAACCTAATGGACGTGCGGTGGGTTAGCAGTAGGCATGGCGGCACGCAGGACAGTGTTCTGACTGCTGAGGATATTGCGGCCGTCATCGGCGTAACAAGTCAGCTCGGTAGCGAAGCGCAGGAGTTTGACAATGAGCCAATCCAAGGACCTCGCGCCGGACTCGCCAGACGTGTGGTGGAAACACGGTGTGGTTTATCAGGTCTACCCGCGGTCGTTTCAGGACTCCAACGGCGACGGAGTCGGCGACTTGGAAGGCGTGATCCAGCGGCTCGACTACCTCGAAGGTCTCGGCATTCATGCGATCTGGCTTTCGCCCGTCTATTGGTCGCCCATGGCTGACTTTGGCTATGACGTGCGCGACCATGTATCGATCGATCCGCTGTTTGGTGAATGCCGACCTTCCACCGCCTGATCCAGGAGATTCACGCGCGCGGTCTCAGGCTCATCCTCGATTACATTCCCAATCACACCTCCGACCAGCACGTGTGGTTCCAGGAAAGCCGTTCGAGCCGGACCAATCCCCGTCGCGATTGGTTCATCTGGCGCGATGCGGCTGTCGATGGCGGGCCGCCGAATAATTGGCGGTCGGAGTTGCTTAAAATCCGGCCCCTCACGACGCTAGCCGGCGCAGTAGCGGTGGGTTTTCTGCTCGGCGCAATCTGGAAGCTTTAATCCAGTTGCATTCCCGATTTGAAAGCGGACGCAGCGGCGATGGAGCCGCTTCTAAGCCGCCGATCGAATTGTCATCCGGGCGCCATTGCCCCCATCGCCACGTTTCGTCCTCATAAAAGCCGGGGGACGTGGAAGTTCTCTCTTCCGGTCCGCCCTTACCCAAGCTCTGACCGACCTAATTATCGGCCGCATCGACTTGCTTCCCGCGCCGCCAATGGAGAAAGAAAAATTCCCCTGCACGATTCCCTTATGGTCGCCGCCCGTCATCAACGCCGGCGCCAGGAGGTCCTTGCGCCTCAGCAATGTAGTGGTGGATTACTGCTTGTCGAGCATCGCCCTCTCGAGAAGCTCGATCGCACGTTCTTGGGCGGCATCGCAGATCTCGCTCTTAGATCCATCCCCGAAACGGTGCTCCTCACTCATAAGCTGACCGCCGCGACGCGCGGCTGCCAGATAAACGAGGCCGACCGGATTGCCGTCCTCATCGGGTTCTGGCCCGGCGACGCCGGTAATGGACACGACGACGTCCGCCGGGGAACGCTCAAGAGCGCCCAGCGCCATGGCTTTCGCCACTTCGGCGCTAACAGCTGAATGCTTCTCGATTAGTGTCGCCGGCACGCCAAGCGCCTTGCACTTATTCTCCTTGGTATAGACGACAAAGCCACCGTGGAAGGACTCGCCCGCTCCGGGCGCGTTCGCCAGCAGATGTGCGAGCGCGCCTGCCGTGCAGGATTCCGCGGTGGCTAGAGTCAGCACTGTGCTCATGCGCGGCCTTGAGAAGGTCGGCGGCGCGCTGTTCGAGATCGGTCTGGGTCGATTTTGTCATGGCACGGAGGGAATTGGGCTGACCTGACACGCTAAGCGCGAGCGCCCGTTCGGTGGTCAAGGGGACCAGAAACGAGCTACCCGCGCTCCGACAGTTCAACGCCAGCTTCTCGGAGGAGTTCCACTCATCAGGGCGCACTTTCATGGATGCAGATTTGGGAACCGCTTCTCGGCGGCTGAGGTTGTCCGAGAAATCTTTCTGGGAGTTTCCAATGAAAAACAATCTCTACGCCGCAACTGCAATGGCGGCGCTGGCGACCGCGCTCCCTGCTGCCGCGCAGCAAGGCGACGGCACCGAAGTCGCTATCACAGCTCATGTCGTGAAACCCAACAAAGCCGAACCCACTTCCGATCGTATTGCGCAGATCAAAGCGCCCGATGGCTTTACTGTGAAGCCGTTCGCCTCGGGCTTAAAGAATGCTCGCATTATCGCCGTTGCTCCCAACGGCGATATTTATGTCAGCCGCCGCGAACAGGGCGATGTGCTGCTGTTAAAGGATGCGAATAGCGACGGCGTTGCGGATGGCGAACCGATCGCCGTTGCGCATCGGCCCGGGGTGCACGGCCTAGCTATCCATAAGGGCAAGCTCTACCTCGTTACGGTGAAGGAGGTGTTCGTTGCGGCAATCCGGCCAAGACGGCCAGCTCGAACCGTTGCAAATGATCATCGGCGATCTCCCCGATTCCGGCCAGCATCCGAACCGCACGATCGCCTTCGGCCCGGACGACATGCTTTATATAAGCGTCGGCTCCACGTGCAATGCCTGCAACGAAAGCAATCAGGAGAATGCCACGCTGCTGCGGGCCAGCCCCGACGGCAAGACCCGCACGATTTTCGCCAAAGGCCTGCGCAACACCATCGGTTTCGCCTGGCATCCGGAGACAGGCGAACTGTGGGGCATGGATCACGGCATCGACTTTCTCGGCGATGATGAGCAGCCGGAGGAGCTGAATAAGATCGAGGCAGGTAAGCAATATGGCTGGCCGCATGTCTTCGGCGCTGGCGGCCTCAATCCGCAATCGACGCCGGTCGGCGAAATCACCAAGGAGCAGTGGAAGGCAATCAGCGTGCCGATGACCTTGGGCTATACTGCCCACGCGGCGCCGATGCAGATGGTGTTCGCCTCGGGCGCCGCTGTGCCGGCGGAGTATAAGGGCGACGCTTTCGTTACGATGCGCGGGTCTTGGAATCGCCAGCAGCCCTCCGGCTACGAGATCGTGCGCATCCGCTTCGAGAACGGCCAGCCCAAGACCATCGAACCATTCGTCACAGGTTTTCTGACGGATGGTGGCAAATCCCATATCGCCCGGCCCGTCGGGCTTGCGGTTGCCAAGGACGGCTCGCTGTTAATGGCAGACGACGCCAATGGGGTGATCTATCGGATCGCATCTACCGGCTCGGCCGCCGCCAGGGAAGCAACCGCTGCCCTATCGCCGCCCGCCGAGGCGATGAAGAAGCAGACCTCGCAGGGCATTGGGGTACCGCTCGCGAATAAACGTCCCAGCACGAACAGCCGGGCGGCGACCAACCGATCAAGGTTTCTTCTGCGACCATACGGCCTAATGCCGCCATCCCGACAAAGCACAGCGAGTATGCCGACGGTGTGTCGCCACCGCTTGCGTGGTCGCCTGTAAATGGCGCGAAATCCTATGCCATTATCGCTGAAGACCCTGACGCAAAGCCGATCAAGCCCTTCGTTCATTGGGTCGCTTGGAACATCCCGGCGGATGTTACAAAACTGCCCGAGGGCGTTCAGGAACAACCGCGCCTAACCGATCCGGAGGGAATGCTCCAAGGGAGAACAAGCCGTGGCGTTGTTGGCTATTTCGGTCCGCGCCCGCCTGTCGGCGACAAGCAGCATCACTATCATTTCCAGATTCTGGCGCTGGACAAGATGCTCGACATTCCCCCGGGCGCGGATCGCGATCAAGTGCTGGCGGCTGCGGAAGGGCACGTCATCGCCAAGGGTGAGCTGATTGGCACTTACGCCCAGACTGTAAAACCCCCGAAATAAGCACAGGCATTATAAAGGCCGCCTCTTCGGAGGCGGCCTTTATATTTTGTTGGCTGGGTCGACCTTTCCGTCGTGGTCAGCGAGATTTCTTGTACAGCTTTGTCGCGATTTCAAACATTTCCTCAGGCGCATAATCCGGGGTAAACGCCGAGGGAACGCCTGTGAGTTGATGGATCTTGCCGCCATCGGGCGTGCCGTCCAGCACCACCAGTTCGCCAGGAGGGTCGCCAGGCAGCGCCTGTTCGCCATTCCCCCAAATACCGGCAATTTCCTTGTAGTCTTTGGGGCTAAATGTATAGAGGCGGCGATGCGAGCCTTCCGCGAGGTATTTTTCACATTCGGGGATCTTGTCGAGGTTAATGTTCGGCGTTGGCAGCATCTTCTCGATTTCCACGCCAGTGATATTTTTCAGCGCCAGCGCGTAGGCATGAGCATGAACCGAGCCGCGGACCAGAAGATAGCCGCAAACCTCTCGTCCGGTCGGGTCTGACAAAGTTTCGTAAACGCGAAGCTTGTGCAGACGCGCCCCACACTCAAGATGGAAATTATGCAGAAGGTCGGTCACGACATTGCCCGTCGTGGTCACGAAATCATTGTTCCACGGTGCGCCGTTGCTATTGATGGGTGTTGCGCCGCCGCCATTCGAGAAAAAACCTCCGGCTAGCCGGATGTCCTTCATGTCCTCAAAGGGCGCACCGGAAATGTCGCCCCCGTCAACACTATCACCATCGTTATCCGGTCCATTGTTGAGCATGGCTACGCCATTGCTGACCAGTTCGACGTGGCCGAGCTCCTCAGCGGTTATGGCCGCGACCAGGCTGTAAAAAGGCCGCAGCTTCTTCTTGCTCCGGAAATTAAAACTCTGAAACAGATAGTTCCCGAGCGTCGACATCTCTCCATATTTGCCGCCAAGCAATTCTTGCAGCGCAGCAGCTGCATTGGGATCCTGGCGTTTCGGTGCCGGCAGGTCGATCTGCAGTTTGTCAATTCGCATGAACATGAGGGAATCCTTCCTTTGAGTGCACCTCGCTAGGGCGAGGGAGGTATGCGTGTAGCAATGCCTTGCGCTAGAGAGGGACGCATAAGTGCGCGCGTCTCAGTCGGCGAAGGTGGATTGTTGCCCCTTCGCCGACTTACTCAGACAGGCCCTATTTCGTTATGAGCCTCCGAAGCCTTCTACCGGCTCCGGGACCGGCTCGAGGAGCGGCGGTCGTCATCGTCATCGCGGGACGACATCGATATGCCGCGATCGCGATTTTGCTTCAGGCGGCCATCATGCTCGGGATCGCGGACTTCGCCTCGTCCATCGTCATCGCTTGACCGGCCCCGCGACGAACGGCTCGACGAGCGGCGATCGTCGTTATCATCGTCGTCCCGGCGAGAACGGCCACCGGAGGAAGCCTGCCTGATGAAGCGGCCCTCTTCATCACGGTCCCGGTCGTCGTCATTCGACCTGCCTCGGGACGAGCGGCCCGAGGAGCGACGGTCATCATCGTCGTCATCGCGGGATGACATCGATATGCCGCGATCACGATTTTGCTTCAGACGGCCATCATGCTCAGGGTCGCGGACTTCGCCTCGTCCATCGTCATCGCCTGACCGGCCCCGCGACGAACGGCTCGAGGAGCGGCGATCGTCGTCATCATCGTCGTCCCGCCGAGCACGGCCACCGGATGAAGCCTGTCTGGTGAAGCGGCCGTCTTCATCACGAGACTGCTCGTCGTCATTCGACCGGCTGCGGGACGAGCGGCCCGACGAGCGGCGATCGTCGTCATCATCGTCGTCCCGGCGAGACACGGCCACCGGAGGAAGCCTGCCTGGTGAAGCGGCCGTCTTCATCACGGGACTGCTCGTCGTCATTCGACCGGCTGCGGGACGAGCGGCCCGACGAGCGGCGATCGTCGTCATCATCGTCGTCCCGGCGAGAACGGCCACCGGAGGAAGCCTGTCTGGTGAACCGGCCGTCTTCATCACGGGACTGCTCGTCGTCATTCGACCGGCTGCGGGACGACCGGCCTGAGGAGCGACGGTCGTCATCGTCGTCATCGCGGGACGACATCGATATGCCGCGATCGCGATTTTGCTTCAGGCGTCCGTCGTGCTCAGGGTCGCGGACTTCGCCTCGTCCATCCTCATCGCTTGACCGGCCCCGCGATGAGCGGCTCGACGAGCGGCGATCGTCGTCATCGTCGTCGTCCCGGCGAGAACGGCCACCGGAGGACGCCTGCCTGGTGAAGCGGCCCTCTTCATCGCGGGACTGCTCGTCGTCATTTGAGCGGCTGCGAGACGAGCGGCCCGAGGAGCGACGGTCGTCATCATCGTCATCGCGGGACGACATCGATATGCCGCGATCGCGATTTTGCTTCAGGCGTCCGTCATGCTCGGGGTCGCGGACTTCGCCTCGTCCATCGTCATCGCTTGACCGACTCCGCGACGAGCGGCCCGAGGAGCGGCGGTCGTCATCATCGTCATCCCGGCGAGAACGGCCACCGGAGGAAGCCTGTTTGGTGAACCGGCCCTCTTCATCGCGGGAGTTATCACTACGTGTGTTGTTTGAAGGCATTTACCTCTCCTATACTGGTAGCATTTCACTGCAACTGCAAACTTACATCCTGTTGTCTAGGTTCCTGAATTTTTATTACAAATTAAATGACTACACGGCGCAGTATAAATGCAGACAATACCGTATATACCTCGAAACCAGTGCGGCATCGTGGGCCAATTGTACTTAGAAAATATCTGTGCGATTATGCTAGATAAACATGATTACTTGAATAGGCAGTCAATCCAAACAATCTTCCACCTGTCCCACCTTCGAGTCGTGTCATCTGGCTTCACGCGCCCGCCGGATTGATCGCGTATTCATCGGCACGAGTAGAACGTGCGCCTCTGTTCGCGGTGATTTCGACACGGGTTCGGGTTGCTGGCCATCAACTCCTGAAGATGAGAAGAGGTGGTAGAGCGCACGTTGGGGCGGCTCAATTTGCAAAAGAGATGTCAGCCGAATAAGGTTCCAATTATATTTGGTATCAACCGGCGAATGCAGATCGCTTGCATGGTCGGTGCATTTCTTGTCTATATCTTATTGGTATTATTAAGTAAATTATGCGCCGCATAAACCGATTAAGCACCTCGTGTTCTGGTCCGGCTGGGAATTGTGTCGCGCTAGCTCTGGATCTTTCTCGACGTCGCGGGGTAGTCAGACGACCCGATCCAGCTTCATCCTCCCCCGGGAGAAGCGGCTGGAAGAGCCGGGAGGGAGTAGCTTTTCTGCGTACGCCCGCCCAAGGCGACTATTGCGGGCCGCACAGGGGGATGGCGGCCCGCTCCGGTCTTGCTCAACCTCGCTAATACCCTCGCAATTCCGAGCGCTGGCCCGACTATGCTCACGCCGCCAAGGGTAAGTCGCTATGCGGCGTTCGTCAGAGCTTCTGCGTTGACCTTTAGGTCCGCGAGGGCGCTCAGATCCTCGTCGGTTTGGGATTCCTCCTGAAGCGTTTCGTCGAGGAGCAGTGCCGCTTCGCTCATGCCCATCACCTCAGCCCAGCGCTTCAACGTGCCATAGCGGGTGATCTCGTAATGCTCCACCGCTTGCGCCGCGGCAAGCAATCCCGCATCGAGCGCCGGCGACGACTTGTAGTCGTCCATGATCTCCTGGCCTTCCTCGATGATGCCGTCGATCGCCGGACACGTCTTGCCCTGCGCACGTTTGCCAAGCATCTCGAATATCCTTTCCAGGCGCTCAACTTGCACCTCGGTCTGATCCCGATGCTTTTCGAAGGCTGCGGCAAGCTCTTGCGCGTTGGCAGCCTTCGCCATTTTTGGCAGCGTCCGCAGGATTTTTTTCTCGGCGTAGTAGACATCCTTCAACGTGTCCAAAAACAGATTGTCCAATGTCTTAGTGGCTGTCTTAGTGGCCATTTTTCTCTCCATTCGCAGATAGGCTTATTTCCATTGACGTGGGTAGGTAAAGCAGCCCGCGCCTGACGGACTCCAGGCAACCGTTTAAGGCGTATCGCCTTTCGGCCTTGGGTCACCACCTGGAGCTGGCCAGCCCTGATCCGTCGAGTGGGCGGCTTCCTCGTGCCCGTAGCGCGGCGATGTTTTCCCCGTCTCCTTGTGCCTCCACCGCCCGCTCTGACCCACGTTGTCGGGGCGTCGCTCCAGATCCGTCTCAGCCGGATCAGGGGGAGGCGAGGGATGCGTGTCCTGCCCAGGTAGGTCTTCAGGATTGCCGTCGTCGGGATGCATGATGTCCTCCGGGTTGACGGCGATCCAACTCCCGTCCTTGCACGGAGGTTCCTGGTGGAAATCGGATTTCTGGAACCTGCCTCATCTCCGCTTCGTTGCTGTCCCGACATTCATCCGCATCCGGAGCGTACGAGCATGGATCGAGACGTCAGCAAGCGCGATTTTCCCATTCTGGCAGGAATCTTTTTCGGCCTGGGGCTGGGCGGCTTCTTCGACGGGATCGTGCTGCATCAGATCCTGCAATGGCATCATATGCTGACCAGTGCCGGTTACCCCGCCAACACTCTGGACAACCTCGAATTCAACATCGTCTGGGACGGCATCTTCCACGCCAGCACATATGTGTTCGTGGCAACGGGCCTCACCATCCTGTGGCGTACCGCGCGCAAACAGCACATCCGATGGTCAGGAAAGCTGCTGCCGGCATCCATCTTGATGGGATTCGGCATTTTCAATCTGGTTGAAGGCACCGTCGACCATCACATCCTGCGACTTCACCACGTCAACGAGACCGTGCCGCAGCAGCAATGGATCTATTGGGACATCGGCTTTCTCGTCTGGGGTGCGCTGATGTTCCTGGGTGGATGGTGGCTGCTGCGGGTTTCTAATCAGGCAGCAGATGCTGTCGCCAATAGCGATCCTTTCGGACGAGACTCTCGCGGCGGCGGGATGAACTGCCTAGGCAATTGGCGTGCTGCGGGGCCCGTGTCGTCGGCCTGCGAACGCGAATGCCGATCTTGCTGCGTCACTGCGGATTGAGTTTCGGGCGTTCGGCATGGAACGAAATGTGGTTCCCTAAGTTGCCTTGTTGCGGTGCAGCATTTTGGAGCTCCCGCTGTATAGTCCTCACACTTTCTCGGAAAAGATACTTATGATCCCACAATCCAAGCCCTATGCGATGGCTGCCGCCGCCGCCGGAGTGCTCGCCGTTTCTGCCCTTGTTAACCGGTATCTCGCCGCGAAAGCCGAGCGAAACAACCCGCCGGCGGGACACTTTCTGGAGGTCGACGGTGTCCGGCTGCATTATGTCGAGCGCGGTCGGGGCGAGGCGCTTGTTCTGCTGCATGGCAATGGCAGCATGATTCAGGATTTCGAATCGAGCGGCCTTATCGAGATGGCTGCCCAGAAATATCGTGTCATTGTGTTTGACCGCCCTGGCTATGGCCATAGCGACCGTCCTCGCTCCAGGATCTGGACGCCAGGGGCCCAAGCCGACATTATTCATCAGGCGCTGAGCGCAGCTTGACGTCTCGCGCGCAGTCGTCGTGGGGCATTCCTGGGGTGCTTCAGTCGCGGTTGCACTCGCGCTGAGATACCCTGAGGCGGTTAGCGGCTTGGTTTTGGCCTCGGGCTATTATTACCCAAGTGTGCGAGCCGATGTGGCGCTGTTGTCGGGACCGGCGATACCGGTCATCGGCGACATTATGAGATACACCCTCGCGCCCCTGATTAGCAGAGCAATGTGGCCGCTTTTAATGCGCAAGATATTTGGTCCGGCCCCGGTCCCGAAGAAATTCGCGGGTTTCCCGAAAGAGATGGCGGTCAGGCCTTCACAGATCCGCAGCAGTGCAGCAGAATCGGCTCTCATGATCCCGGACGCATTCGCCTTCCAAGGGGATTATTCGCGACTGACGATGCCGGTCGTCATTATCGCCGGACGCAAAGACCGGTTGATCAACATCGATGAGCAGTCGGCTCGGCTACACGGGGATATCAAGCAAAGTACGTTTCACCGCGTTCCCGGGGCGGGCCACATGGTTCATCAGACCGCGACCGAGAGCGTCATGTCGGCAATCGACGAAGCTGTGAGAGCGAAACCATTGCACCAGCCGCGCGAGATTGCGCATGACGCTGCTTAAGGAGCGTCTGCCTCGGGCGTGACCGACTCCGCCGAACGCGAATTCGGGCGCTTCGATTCCGTCCTTTGACGGCATTGAGAAGCCAGCTGCGCCCAGCCTCGGCCTTTCAAAGGTCTACGGCTTCGTCAACCAAACGGGGGACCGCCAAAATTTACTGGGAACTCGGAGGGCACCACCCGGCGATCCGCACGTCCCGTTCACGTATCGCAAGCCTCTGAAGTGCTTCCAGGAGCGGCACAAGTCCGCCCCTGGCAGACTTCAGCGTTTGCGCCGGGCAGAATAGGCGCTCGAATAACTATGACGCCAGTGCCGCGGCGGGGCAGTCGGCAAAATACTGCCCAGGAAGCGCATGAAAGCGGAACCTTTCCTTCTCGCTTAGCGCTTGGGTAGCAGGCTCGGTCCATCCGGCCTCCGTCATCTCACGAAAACAAACACAAAACGCTGTAGGAGCCAGTCATGGTCGACATCCACCATCCAAACACGCCGCGCAATCGCGGCGATTACGACGCCCCGCATATCAGTCCGTCAACACCAGCCGAAGACGCACGCACGATCCTGTTGAACCGGGTTTCCTGGAGCGCCGTGCTCGCCGGGGTCGTCGTGGCGCTGGTTACGCAACTGATCCTCAACCTTCTCGGCATTGGTATTGGCGCCTCGACGTTGGATCCCACCGCCGGCGCAGCCGAGAATCCTACAGCAACCGGATTTTCCATCGGCGCAGGCATCTGGTGGGCGGTGTCCGGCATTCTAGCGTCCCTTGCTGGCGGCTATGCCGCTGGCCGACTTGCAGGTCGCCCAAAGGAATCCACAGCCGCCTGGCACGGATTGACCGCTTGGGCGTTTACGACGCTTCTTATCTTTTATCTGCTTACGTCGACTGTGGGCGGCATCATCGGCGGTGCTTATCGGACCGTGGCGAACGCGGCCGGTAATATCGCGACGACCGCGGGCAGTGCGGCTCAGACGGCGGTAACGCAGGCCGCGGATCCGTTTGCCTCCATCGAACGGGGGGTGCGTGACGCGACCGGCGGTAATGATCCGGCGGCACTCCGCGACACGGCCGTGGCGGCGATGCGGGCGGTAGCTTACGGGCGATCAGAACCAGGCGCAGCAAGCGCGAGATCGGGCTGCTCAAGCACTGGCACAGGCGCAGAACATCCCTATTGAGCAGGCGCGCACCCAGGTCCAGCAATATGAGCAGCAGTACCGTCAAGCAGTCGAAACCGCACGGCGGGAGGCGGCAGAAGCTGCCGATGTGGCGGCCAGTGCAGTTTCTACAGGCGCTCTGTTTGGCGCAATAGCTCTGATCCTTGGAGCCATCGCCGCCTGGTTCGGCGGACGAATGGGAGCGGTCGAGCCCACATGGACAGGGCGATTCGGCCGCAACGGCTAAGTCCCATGACCTATCGATCACCACCCCGCTCAACGGTGGGGTGGTGGGCGTCATCTCTCATCTGCCTCGTCGGCGTCGCATTACGACCGAGCAGGGATTTCGTAGAACTTGGCAGTAAAAACTGGAACCTCTGGCGCACCTCTTAAGTTGGCTGCGCAATAGAGATCGCCGGAATGATCCGCGGTCAGATATTACGGAGTTCCCCATGAAAGCACTCTTTCTCACAGCGGCCATCGCCGTGTTTGCCGCGCCGGCATTGCTGCAATCCACTAGCCCCGCAACTGCCGCAATGTCAGAGATTTCCACCCCGCAGTTCGTCAAGACGGTAGCCGTCAGCGACATGTTCGAGATCCAGTCCAGCCGGCTTGCGGCTGAGATGTCCAAGAATGCCGATGTGCAGGAATTTGCGGCCATGATGATCAAGGATCATACCAAGACCTCGAACGAGCTGAAGTCGCTCATGAAGCCAGCCAACGCTCAGAAGGCGCTCCCGAGCCAGCTCGACGAGAAGCATACGCAGATGCTGAGCCAGCTCAAGTCCGCCTCCGGCGCTAACTTCGACCGCAGCTATAAGCAGATGCAGGTCCAGGCTCACGAGGACGCGGTCAACCTGTTCCAGTCCTATTCGCAGAAGGGCGACAATGCCGAATTGCGCGCATGGGCCGGAAAGACGCTCCCCGCTTTGCAGCAGCATCTGCAGCATGCGCAGAACCTGCCAATCACTCAACAGACAGGCGACCTCCGAAAGTAACCCCGGACCGCTTCCTTGCGGGCGCTGTCTAGCGCCCGCGTTTTACGGAGTTTCACATGTCCTCCTTACCGCCTACGACCGCACAGCTGCGGCATGACATCGACACCGGGCGTACGGGAGAAAAGGTAGCTGCCCTCGACCCGGCAGCCGCTCCTCTGGGCACGGATGACGAAGCCGCCGGAACGCCGCCTTCGGGGCAGGCCGTGGCAATGGCTCGCGATGCTGAGCTGAAGGATCCGGCGAGGCAGGAGGCAAAGCCAGACCGAGGCGGGCTGATCTTCGTGGTCGCCGTTGCGGTCTTTTCGCTCGCGGTGATCGCCGCGGGCGTCTCGACGCTTTGACCCATCATCGCCAACGAGACCAGGCCTTCGCGTCACTTGGACCGCATCGAGATTCCCCGAAGTGGCGAGCGTCTGGAACGGCATATGCAGGAACGCATTTTCAGAGGCGTCCTCGGGGCATCTGGATGAAGCAACTCGACGCCAAACTGCCCAATTCCGCCAGGCGGCGGTGGAGTCGATGCCGACCATCGCATGCCATCCGGGGCTCTCTCATATCTTCGCAGTCTGTCTCCTTCATGCCACAGTTTCAATAATCACGTCTTCCGACCTCTGACCGTCAAGCGTCGACGCGCTCGGCGTGCGATATTGGACGCATCGCAGCTGGGTACCGGGGGGCACCCATGACTAGTCTAGCGGGTCGGCGTATTCTGGTGATCGAAGATGAGATGCTGATCGCTCTGATGATACAAAGCATGTTGGAGGAGCTTGGGTATCAGGTCGCTGCTAGCGCGCGTACGGTGGCCGACGCCCTGGCCATTATCGAGACAGACAGCCAAGGCATCGATGCCGCTACCCTGGATATCAATCTAGGCGGAGAACATTCCAACCGGGTCGCGGAAGCGCTTGAGGCGCATGGTATTCCTTTTATCATCACAACCGGCTACGACGATCCCAAGTTATTCGATTTCCAAGGCCGGCCGGTCGTTCATAAGCCATTCGTGCCAGAGCAGTTGAAGCAAGCTCTTCAGTCTTTGAAGCCGAGTAGGTAAGGAGTGCTAAGCGGGGCTGGTGCAAGGGCGATGCAATCCAGCGCACCATAGTGCTGGCATGCCCCTACGCTCATCGACTCAAATTAAGTAACTGCTGGGCTGACGATTTCACGTGTTCGGCAGCGTCAATAGAGCACGTCTTGTTCCCGGAACAACGGTCACAACCTTTCGTTGAGCCCGGAGCCGATGGAGTAAGCGACGTGGCATCCCTAACCAAGCCAGCAAAACCCGCCGATCGCATTGCCAGCGTCCCCAAACTACCAAAGGGGGCGAAGAAGGCCGGCTATCCGGGTTTTGTCGAACCCACGCTGGCGACGCTCCGGAGCAACCCGCCGGTGGGGACGAATTGGCTGCATGAGATCAAATTCGACGGCTACCGGCTTCAGGCGCATCTCCGATCCGGCCGCGTGAAGCTCCTCACGCGCAGCGGGCTCGACTGGACGGCAAGATTTGGGAAGGCTCTTGTTGCCGCCCTGGCGGACTTGAAGCTGAATGAGGCGATCATCGACGGCGAGGTGGTGGTCGAGGGAGCTGGCAGCGTCGCGGATTTTTCCGCGTTGCAGGATGCGCTGTCTACCGGAAATACTGATCGGCTGGCCTTTTATGCGTTCGATCTCCTCTATCTGGATGGCTATGATCTGCGACCGTCGCCGCTGATTGAGCGCAAGACCGCATTGGCTGCGCTCGCTGCCGCTCCAAGCGTTGTTCGCTTCAGCGAGCATTTCGACGAGTATGGCCCGCGCCTGTTGCAGCACGCCTGCCGCCTCGGCCTTGAAGGCGTCGTCTCGAAGGTTCGTGATGCGCCTTATCGCTCCGGCCGGAGCAAGGATTGGATCAAATCCAAATGCTCGAACCGTCAGGAGTTCGTCGTTGCCGGATATGTCCCCTCGACCGTTTCCAACAAGGCGATCGGCTCGCTTGTGCTTGGCTATTACGATAACGGGAAGCTGATTCACGCCGGGCGCGTCGGTACCGGCTTCAGTCACACGGTGGCTGCGGATCTGTTTCGCCGCCTTGACGCAATGAGCATCCCAAAAAGCCCATTTGCAAAAAAGCTTTCGGCTGAGGACGCTCGGCGCGCGCGTTTCGTGCGTCCGGAGCTGGTCGCGGAGGTGGAGTTTCGCAGCTGGACCGCCGAAGGACTGATCCGCCATGCATCGTTTCGCGGCTTGCGTGAAGACAAGCTCGCCGAGGAGGTAGCACTCGAGTCCAAGGAAACACGGGGGACACGTAGTCCTCGAGCAAGAAGGATCGCATATGCCAGAGCTTACGAGCGGCGTGCTAATCGCGGTCATGACGGTCATCAGCATCGTCATTTTCGGTGTGTTGCTGTTTTTCGCCATGATCTATTGGCAGCGCAGGAGACGCGGGGCGGATGAGCGCAGTGATCGCGCTGCAGCTAGACTGTACGATCAAGCCGAGCGCGATGAAAAGAACAAATCCGCACCCTGACAGTGCGGCGCGTGCTAGCATTTAAGACGCCTCGCCGACCAGAGGCGCGATGCAGTCCTCGGCGTCATAGCTCGGGCTATTCACCTGCGAGGACACGGGAAAGAGCTGCACTTTCTTTTCCAGATCAACCGGTGTTGAGACCAAGCCGTGTTCCAACCACCCGAAAAAACCCACCTTTTCCAGGATCACCGGCATCCGATCGTGCAGATGACGCGTCGCGGCGGTCCCTTCAGTCGTCAGGATTGTGAAGGACAGCATGCCGTCCTTCCAGCGCTCCCACAGGCCGGCAAAGGTGAATGGTAGGCCGTCTTTGCGGGTGATGTAATAGGGCTGTTTTCGTGGCTTCGTCTGGCCCTCGACAGGCACTTCGTCCCACTCATAGTAGCCGCTGGCAGGCACCAGACAGCGGCCTTCCTTCCATGCCGATCGGAACGTCGGCTTCGTCGCGGCCGTCTCGATCCGGGCATTGATCAAGCTGCTGCCGATCTTCAGATCTTTGGCCCAGATCGGAACGAGCCCCCAGCGCATTGTCCGGTAGATGAGCCCGACTTCAGCCGGCACGACGACGCCCACGTCCTGCGTCGGAGCAATATTCCAACTCGCGCGCAAATTCGGGATTGCTGAGTTCGAGAGGTGGTACAGGTCGTGGATCTCGGACCATGTATATTTTTGAGTAAAGCGTCCGCACATCGGTACATTTTCGCATGATCGGCCGCGACGATCAAACTATCCATAATACACGGCAGTGCGAGCCTATTGTTGGAAGTTGGCGTCACGACATGGACGCTGGGGTACATCAATACAAATCCATGTCCGGTCGCACAGGCCGCTGCCACAATGCGGGCGCAGGCGCGTTGCGGAAGAGCTCAGTGCAGAAGGGATCGGTGGACGAGGTCTTCTACCGCTTGCACAAGCGCGGCGGGGCCACTCGGCATGTGCACTCGCGGAGCCTTGGCGCAAGCACCTTTCGTATACCTGGTGCCCGTATAGAGCAGAAATGGGATGCCGCGTTCTTGCAGCTGCTCGCATAATAGGGAGCTGTCGATTTCGTTGAGCGTAGGCCCCAGGACCACGACGGACCAGACATCGCACTCCACTAGTTCAGATGCGAGCTCCACGGAGTCGCTTGTAACAACACGCGTGCCGACAGATTGGAGGGCGTACGCCACATCCAAGGCAATAACCGCGTCATTCTCGATCACAAGGATAAAATGCTCTGCAATTTGGCGACCCATGGGACACCTGTGCATGGCAGGCAGGTAACTGAGGCAGTACATGGTTACAAACATCAGGTACTCTTCCCGGTTCCCGTCAATTGATAACGGATGGCGGAAATATGGATGCGTGGCAATCCGGGGCTATCCGATTATGGCCGCATCGTCCGTCATCCGATAGACAGACCACAGATGCATCCTATGTCTGCACCTTTATCCGACGAGAGGCGCTGCAGCCCTGATCAGGGGGGAACTTATGACAATCCCTCGCGGTTAACCTTGCGATCATACGGAATCAACAACCGCCTGCTATGGTTACACAATGCCTCGCCCCTTGACTTCAGACCGCGAAGCCCGGGAGACAGCCATTATTCGCCGGCAAGCCTATCACAGCGTCTTCTACCAACTCCGCATAGCGCATGTGATGCTCATCTGCGCGGAGGAAGCCGAGCCTGGCGCACGCCGTATCTTATCGCTTTGGTGCGCGGGCAGAAGCCTCGAAAACGCCCACCGCCTTGCGACCTACAGCAAGGTGGGGCTTTTTAAACGGATCGCCCGCTTGCAACGGCGCCTCGCGGCCCTCATTCGCAATGCCGGCGAAGGCGAGGCGATCGGTCCCGCTTTCGGAGGGGAAGTTCATATCATCAGTCGAGACGCCAGTGGCCAATGGTCGGAGCGGCGCGAGCGGGTGCATTGATGTTAACGTGTGCGCCTAATGCTGCGCCTATGCCCATAGACCGCAATCCGCGAATTCGATCCGAATCACGCAGCGAACCCCGTCGCTATCGACGAGAGCAACATCGTGTCCGGCGCATGGCCACGCGCCAAAAGTGCCTCTGCCGTCGCGAGGATAGGGCTGTACTGCTTTCGATGATCTGTTCGCCCTCATAGAGGATGCGGTCAGGGGTGCCGTCGTCGAAATGGCTATCGTCACGAAGAGCGTCGCCATCTCCCGAACTTCGCTGATGAGTGTCTTGATGGTCGGCATGTTCATCCTCGACTCTCTGTCATCGGCAGACAGGCTGCCTTGGCATTTACACCAGGCGGCGCGATGAGCAGGTAAGCGAATCAAACCGAGCTCCGCAGCGGCTGCCATCGCTAAATTGATGATCGAGGGCGAGGAAGATGCTTGTAAAGCGTTGATGGCGCGACATGCAGGCGCTCGGCAATCTCTGCTACGGTCAGCTGCCCATCCCTAAGAAGCGTATGCGCAACGCGCAGATCGCTATCCCTCAAAGCCGGCGGGCGGCCGCCGACGCGACCACGCGCCTTGGCTGCTGCTAGTCCGGCGGTTGTCCGCTCCCGGATGATTGAGCGTTCGAATTCGGCAAGCGCGCCAAAGATATGGAAGATGAGCCGTCCGCCCGAAGACGTCGTGTCGATGTTCTCGGTCAGCGAGCGGAACCCGATCTCATGTTCTGACAACATCTCAACTGTCTCAATTAACTGCTTTAGCGATCGCGCTAGCCGGTCGAGCTTCCAGACCACCAATGCATCACCGGTCCGAACGTAATCAAGCGCGGCCTTCAACTCCGGCCGATCACGCTGAGCACCGGATAGCTTTTCCTCGAAGATCTTGGTGCAGCCTGCCGCATTGAGCGCATCGAGCTGTAATTCGTAGTTCTGGTCTCGCGTTGAGACCCTCGCATAGCCAACAAGCATCCTTCTCTCCGAAAATTCAACTGCACAGTAGATTATCGGAGATTGTGTTTCAAGAGACAGTTTTCGGAGGGCATAAGCCGCAAAGAGGCGTCGGCATCGCTAATGGTGGCCCCTCTCCGGAAAACGGTCGTTTTATGGGTACTGCGAACACGCTAGTCTATCGATGCAATTCCGGAGCCTCGGAGAGCACGTTGATGCGCGATCGTCTTTGAAGAAAAGATCAGCGGCACAAAGCGCGGCGGCCGCGACCAGTTGCAGCTTGCACTGAAAGTCGTATCAGCAGGCGACGCGCTCGTCGTCACCCGCCTGGACTGTCTCGGGCGCTCACTGGCGTGATCTGCTAATATCGCGCATGAGATCGAGGGTACGAAAGCGTCGCTGCGTGTATTGGAGCAGGCGGTCGACACATCGACGTCTGCCGGCAAGGCGTTCTTCGGGATGCTCGCTGTTTTCACGCAATTCGAAACGGATGTTCGGCGCGAGCGCCAAGCCGAAGGCATCGCGCGTATAATCGCCGATCCGAAATTGCGTCGGCAGAAATATCGTGGCGGCAAGCAGCAAATTGATCGAGCCCACGGGGTCAATATGAAAGACGCTGGCAATGGACCAGCAGCAATTGCAAAGGCGCTTGGGGATCAACAGGATGTCGGTCTATCGCGTGTTGCGGGAACCGATTGGCAACAGCCGGTGGTGTCACGGCGACTAGTTGCTGGCTTCACACTCCTGCTGCCAGTTACGTGCGCCGGCGGTGAAAATGCCATCATTCTCATTGCCAGATGATGCCAGAGAGATGCAGTTCTGATGGCACGCTGCACCTGATGGCAGAGCGCTTGGCATTGGCACTGTGCATTCATGGCGCTCACGGACCAGTGGCTGGCGTCAGCGCGCCTGTATTTTCAAAGATGGCACTGATCAACGCCTGTTTGGTGCTCACCCCATCAGGCAAAGCACCTCTTCAGTTAAAGGTTCCGCCATGGCTTGCCGACACGTCTCCCCCTGCATGTATGTCTCTGCGGCGGGATTGAGCCAACACCTGCCTCTGGGGCGACCGACGACCGGTGAACCTTCGGCTGCAGACGAGGGCCGCGCGCTACTGACCTTCAGCAGCGGGCCACCTGCCGACGTCGATGATCAACCAGCGCTTCCGCCTGCACCTCATAAGCGACATTCAGTCACCTGATGCGCGACCTGGGCGCTATTGGGTGATCGCCTATTTATCGGCGCGATCGCGCGATTGCGATTTGGCTGCGTCAAGCCTGCGCTAATATGTCCCTGATCCTGGAGGCTAGCTTCTCGATCGCGAATGGCTTGGTCATGACATGCATTCCTGACTCTAAATGGCCGTTCCCAACGGCAGCATTTTCGGCATAGCCCGTAATGAATAGCACCTTCAGGTTTGGACGACTCTGTCGCGCTATGTCTGCCATCTGCCGACCATTCATTCCGCCAGGCAAGCCGACGTCAGTAATAAGCAAATCGATGTTCACGTCGGATTCGAGCACCTTCAGCGCAGATTTCGCGTCGCCGACCTCGATTGCCCTGTAGCCCAGCTCCGCCAGCGTATCGCCGACAAGCATGCGCACCGTCGGCTCGTCATCGACCACCAGCACCGTCTCGCCGGATTCGGCCCGCGGCGATTTTGCTGCTTCTGGCATTACAATCTCCTCCGCTGTTTCCCCAACATAGCGCGGAAGATAGATCTTTAACCGTAGTGCCCTCGCCGACTTCCGAGTAGATGCGCGCCTGACCTTCAGACTGCTTGGCGAAACCATAGATCATCGACAACCCGAGGCCAGTGCCCTTTCCAAGCGGTTTGGTTGTGTAGAACGGGTCGAATGCGCGGGATATCACCTCGGGTGTCATGCCAATACCGGTATCGGTTACGCAGACGGCAACATACTGGCCTTTAGCCATGTCCCGCTCACGAGCGCCGCCGTCGTCCAGCCAGGTATTCGCTGTCTCGACGGTCAACCGGCCGCCCTCCGGCATTGCATCGCGGGCATTGATGCACAGGTTCAGGATGGCGCTCTCAAGCTGATTAGGGTCGCAAAAGCACGGCCAGAGCCCGGCCGCCAACACCGTTTCAACGACAATTCCGGGACCGACAGTGCGTTGGACAAGCTCCTCCAGTCCGCTGACGAGCCTGTTCGCATCGATTGCCTTTGGCGTGAGCGTCTGTTGGCGGGAGAAGGCCAGAAGACGATGGGTCAGCGCCGCCGCGCGCGACGCCGCGCCCTGCGCCGCAGAAATGTAGCGGTCGAGCTCATTTATTCTGCCCTGCGCAATACGAGCCCGCAGCAAATCCAAGCTGCCTGTAATGCCGGTCAGCAGATTGTTGAAATCGTGAGCAAGACCCCCGGTCAGCTGTCCCACAGCCTCCATCTTCTGCGCCTGGAACAACTGCTCGCGCGACTTTTCCAGTTCAACCTGAGCCTTGCGACGCTCTGTGAGATCGCGCGTGACTTTGGCGAAGCCAAGAAGTTCACCTTCGTCGCCGCGAATGGCATCGATCACAACGCTGGCCCAGAAGCGGCTCCCGTTCTTGCGCTGGCGCCACCCTTCAGCGATATAGCGGCCTTCCCGCCGAGCTGTCTCCAGCGCCATGAATGGAATGTTCGCCGCGATATCCTCGGGCAGGTAGAACCGTGAGAAATGTTGCCCGACGATCTCGGAAGTCTCGTAGCCCTTGATGGCCTCGGCGCCTGTGTTCCAATTGTTGACCACGCCCTCGGGACTGAGCATGTAGATTGCGTAGTCACTGACCCCCTGGACCAACAAACGAAAGCGTTGTTCGCTCTCAATCGCCGCGAGTCTCGCCTGGCGCTGTTCGGTGATATCGCGGGTGATCATCGCGAACCCGACGATCTCGCCGTCCTGCCGGATGAGGTCGATGACCACCATTGCCCAAAATCGGCCATCGTCTTTGCGCACCCGCCAGCTTTCGGTGCTGAAGCGTCCAGCTTCCACAGCGACGTTTAGAGCTTGCTGGGGGGCCCCTGCTTCCCGATCCTCAGGCGTATAGAAACGTGAAAAGTGCTCGCCGATAATTTCTTCAGCCGAATAGCCCTTGATGCGCTCGGCGCCCGCGTTCCAGCTGATGACACGCCCTTGGAGGTCCAGCATGTAGATCGCATAGTCGACAACCGATTGGACCAAGCGCTCGTAAGCGCCCTCGTCCAAGTCATTGCCGGCCCAAAGTTTTCCGCCGATTTCAGCTGGCACCGTATATCCATCTTAGCAAGTGTGGCCGCAATAGGGGGTAAGAGCCTGAGCCCCTCGGCGGTTCCCGACGTAAATAGACGCATATTGCCGTTCTTTGCCACCGCGCTCAAAAAACGATGCGACAGTGGACAGCGAATTCTAGCCTGCATGTGAGAGTGACGACGACCGAGCCACGATCGAAGCAGCCGCGTCGGCGCCCTTTAGAGCCAAAACTGATCGCTGCGGGGCCGCGGGATGCGAGGCCCTTTACGCATCAAAGCGGCTATAGCAAACAGGGTAGAGACCGAAAGCGCGTGCGGAACATCTCATCGGTCAGCTTGTTACTCCGATCCACATCGAGTTCCGATGCCGGGATGGGTGACCGGGATTGGTCAATTATCGCTGAATTCATGATCCGGTCCACCGGGATTGAGCCATAAATAAAGTCAATTTCGGTTGCTTCCTCGACAGCGGAATCGGGTTAAAAGCGGCTAGTGACTTGCTGCGGCGGCGTATGCCGAGGCTGGATTACTACACAGCGTGTTACTAGGTGATGATAGAAGCAAAGGATGTTTTTCATGACTCGCATAGCAAAATCGGTCTATCTGATTGTTGCCCTTACCTTGAGTACTGCTAACGCAGCCGCTCAACAGAGTGGACATAGTGGGACAAAAGATGAGCAAGAGGCCTGCACGCCTGATGTTCACAAATTCTGTGAAGCTGCGATCCCTGACGAAGACCGCATCGTGGCTTGCCTAAAAGCAAACCTAAAGCTGCTCAGCCCCCAGTGCCGCAAGGTTATAAGAGGTTGAGACCAATAAGCCGCCGCAGTGCGCCGCCTACCGCCTCGGAGCTGACTTTGGCCTCAGGTCGCCCGCGGACCTATGTCGCTCGGAACCGTTGATGGTCGGTCAACACCTCCTCTATCACTCGCCACGATTTCTCGGCTTCACGCTGATTGCTATCGTGACCGGCGGCCGTGATGACGGCTTTCCACAGGGCCCAGCCGCGAGCGCGACTCCAGGTGTCGCCATCAAGAGAAAGCGCCTTGCGGAACGTCTCGCGGCTTCTGCCGGAAAACGCCGTCCATGCAATTACCAAATCGCAGGCGGGATCGCCGACCGCTGAGCTGCCGAAATCGATTACTGCGCAGAGATTTCCATTCGCAACGAGCAGGTTGCCGCAGGCGACGTCGCCATGCACCCAGACCGAAGGCCGCTGCCATCGTGACGCGAGCGCCGTGGTCCAGACCTCCTCGGCAGCGGCCGTGTCGATATGACGTTGAAGTCTGTCGCTTTCAGCTCTCCGCGCGCAACGCTGCTCTTGATACAACACTCGTCGAACCACCATGGCGCGCTGCGCTAGCTCTCCACGGGAAAAACACTGAACTTTCTCCATTGTGGAACGATGGCGTCAGGGCAGAAAAGAGCCAAAAGGGGCCTCTTCTCTAGCGCAGTCACTATGACAGCTCAACCCCTCAAGCCGCGGAAGCGGTACGCGCCCTATTTATCTTGGTACTGGGCCAAAAGCGCAGTCATTTGGCTTACGATTTCATTCGCCGGCACCTTCGGCTCCCCCAGCTTGCGAATGATCTCGGCCTGACGAAATTGTGGCACTGAGCCATAACTCATTAGTGTCGTCATCACATGGTCGTGGCCCAGGTTCTGGCTCCAGGCCTTAAATTCCTCCGGCGTATTGCAGACCCGCTCACCGAGTTGCGTCAGCGTCTTTCGGAAGCTGTGAGGATTGAAATAGGGCAAACCGGCCGCGCCAAACGCGTCGCGAAAAATCTGCCTTATCGGGGCGGCGCTCGACCAACGTTCATTGGTGAGACCGTGGGCTTCGAACTTCAATTCGGCACCGACGACAACCTGCGTCTTGGGAAAAAGCGGGTCGTCATTTCCGAACAGCTTCTCGCGGGTAAGATAGGCTACCCAGTCGCCAAGGATTTCGTCGGCATCGCCGCCAACAGGGAAAAACCAGCTCGTAAAGCTCTTGCTGAATTTCGTCTTCACGTCGCGGGCGTCCTGACGGATGCAGCCCTCGACAAGATCTACATGCTTCAGTTTAAGCGAAGCAATGGCCCCGTCCCTCGCGCCGGTCAAGATCGCCAAGGCCATGACAGCACGATTTCGTCTATTGACCTCGGTTTCCGTCGGCATCACCGCGAGAACATAGAGGACTTGTTCAAGGGTTGGGAAACGCTGTTCGTGATTGGCTTTGGCTATCCGCAGATCCTTCTCCGACAGCGAAAAATAATCGGCGTCGGCATAGCTGAGCCTTGATCGGAAGCCCGGCTGCCCGGCAAGCCAATGGAAAAAGGTCTTCAGAACGGCGAGCGTTCTCTGTTGCGTGGCCATGCTGAGCGGCTTGTTGGTTTGCACGTTACGCTCGGCAGCGAGATGGCGTTTGAAAGCGATCGCTTGTTCAATATGGAATTTACGAAAGTCTCTGAATTTGGTATAAACCTCAAAGCGGTGAAGAGCTTTGGCGACTTCATCGAGCGAACTTTCGCTATAGCGTTTGGCTTCCTTCAGATACGCGAAGTATCTGCGCTTCAGTCGTTCATTCTCTGCATTGTGTTTTAATGCAGACATCTCATGTATCTCCTAACTCACAATTTAAGCTGGGCGTCGGGCGATCATTTATACGTAGCGACGCCTGTTTGGATGTGATGGTCAAGACGGAACTGAATTCATGCAATCGCGCGTTGGAAATGCGCCGGCAGATGATACTG
This sequence comes from uncultured Alphaproteobacteria bacterium, assembly GCA_963842775.1. GTDB lineage: Bacteria > Pseudomonadota > Alphaproteobacteria > Rhizobiales > Rhodomicrobiaceae > R-RK-3. The sequence continues at coordinate 1,210,249 of CAWJHQ010000011.1, forward strand.
AGGCAGTCAGAGCAGCGTGCCTGAAGGTTGCCGCCCGAATTCGTCAAGGGGACATAGATTGCCCTCCCGTCGAGCGGCGGCTTTGGCGCGCGACATCTCAAACAATATAGCTCTCCAACTGCGCAGCGCCTTTTGTGCCGGTTGCGCCGCTGCTGAAGAAACGCTCGAAGGACGAGCCCTTGGATCAGGATCGGTCGTCGATCATCGATCGGAGTCAGGCCATTCTTGAGCCAGTTGGCGACGGAATTCTTGTGCACGCCGAGCGTCCTCGCTACGTCCTCGATCGAGTAGCTCCGATGAATTTTCACGAGCCCTGGATTCAACCGGCGGACAGCCATTAGGCTGCGCCGCTTTCGATGAGCACACGAAAGTCTTCAACGCGCCAGGCGGTGATCCTTGGGCTGAGTGTTGAACAATCAAGTGCCAAAACAAAAAGACATGAAAGGAAAACTCCGCGTAGCTGGACATCTTGAAATTTATGAGAGGCGGACTCGATCGTGGCCTCGCACCATTTTTCCCGATCGCCATCAAATGGGACGAGGTCAGCATCTGACAGGCGCCGGCTCAATGAGAGATCGAGCCCCTGCGATATGATCGCGGCAATCTTTTTGCGGGTCTGTTGCCAGGAACAGTGCGGCTCGCCATCGACGAGCAAGCGATCGCTCAGATTTGTGCAGACGATCGCCCTGGCAGTCGAGCTTTTCGGCCCTGAGTTCTTCATGGCATTTGAACGGGTCGCCGAGATCTGAGCGGCAGTAGCCATGGGAGAAGGGTGTCCGGTAAGTATATATCCTCTATTACTATCACCGATCGCACAGCTGTATAAGTTGCGCGCTTATGCACAGGGAACCCGATCAATTAATGGCCGGTTTGAATGCCGGTAACGCTCACACTTGAAACAGACTGCTACGTTGTTTCAGCCTACTCTTTCTAAAAACTTGTGCTCATAGGCATCGAGAACCTTCGCCGGTCCGTCGAGCGGCAATAATCGAAAAGGAAGAGGATAGCTCTGCTGCCGTCTGGCAGGATTTCAATATGAACCTGCCATCATGCCTCCTTGCGCAGAATTGGTCATGATCAACTCTTATGACTGGGCACTTCAATATCTTCGAGTTTCTGCTAAAAACCCCCACAGATTTGTTGCGGAGTTATTGTGCGCGGCGCGGGATCCTGGGTGATTTCAGTTGGGAAAGCGGGCGCTACCAGAATGCCTATAAGGTGGGCGCGGCGCTACGGGCCACGGGAGAGATACGGTTCAAGGAAACCGTGGCTGAGCTCGGAACGGTATGGGCGCTCGCCGGTCCTGAGTTCACACGGGCGATATTAAACGAAGCCAATTTTTATGAGGATGGCGAGGCGACTGCCGCGATTGAAAGGCACAAATCCCATCTTCTAAAAGCGCTGTGGGTTGTCGCTGAACGGCATAAATACCTCGCAAATAGCAAGATCCTTCGCGACGTCGACAAGCTCGCGCCCCGAGCACCGAAGCAACGATGGCTGAAGCGAGCGAGATCGTTCTCGACGGCTTTCGGCTGCGGACGAGCGTGACGTCAATCAGATATCCCGATCATTATCCGCACCCACGAAGCGATGCTCTCTGGTCGGAGATCGACCGCGCTTTGGCCGAGCTGGAAGGAAGCAGCCAGCCTGCTCACGAGCGCAACACAGCCTGCGCGCAGACACACCCCCGTCCAATATCTTTATATGTCTATAATAGAAAGGATCGGTCTGATGGCCGCGATTGATCCCAGCCGTCTTCGAATTGAACGCAAGACGACGTCCAGAGTGATGTCTTCTGCACAATCAATACCACCTCGGCCAAAAGCGGGCGGCATGTTCCTGCGAGGCCCGATCCCCCTTGACTGGCTTAGCCGCGCTGCGGCACTCCCTGGGAGATCGCTACACGTTGCGATTGCCATTTGGTTTATGGTCGGCCTGAAGAAGACACGAAGCGTGCCGGTCAGCAATATCACCGGTCTGCAGTTCGGCCTTGACCGCAACGCCAAATATCGTGCCCTGGAATGGCTTGAGGACGCCAATCTGGTCTCGGTGGAGCGTCAGGCAGGGCATGCGCCGATCGTAACGATCCTTGAACCGCCGAGCGAGAAATGAGTGGCCAACTGCCTGCTGCGCCGAAAATACAGCCACGGATCATTCGCTTTCGCGATGCGCCGTTCTATCTCGGCATGGACCGAAACCGCTTCAATGCTGGAGGTCCGCCCACATCCTGACCGAGGTGCCCATCGGCAAACAGGGCGTCGGCTTCGATCGACTTGAACTAGATGCGTGGCTGGACGACTATATCGCCCGCAACGGGCGTCCCGCAGAGAAAGGAATTCAGCGATGGGACGCAAACAGATACCGGGCCTCTTCAAGCGGGCCGGGATTTGGCACATCGACAAGCGGATCCACGGGCGGCGAATTTGCCAAAGCACTGGATCAGCTAGCCTCGCGGAAGCGGAGCAATACCTCGCAAGACTGATGGAGGAAACGCGTCAGGCACAAATCTATGGTGTGAGGCCCTCAAGGACCTTCGAACAAGCGGCGGCGAAATTCGTGATCGAGAACCAGCACAAGCGGAGCATTGATGACGATGTGGGTCGGTTAAAGGGGCTGATGCCCTGGATCGGCCAGTTGCCGCTCGAAAGGGTCCATATGGGCGGTCTGCAGCCGTGGATTGAGCAGCGCCGAAAGGAAGGCGTTTCTTCTGGCACTATCAACCATGGTCTTCAGATCGTTCGCCGGATCGTTAATCTGGCAGCAGGTGAATGGGTGGATGAGCAAGGACTAACCTGGCTCCAAGCTCCGCCCAAGATCAAGCTGCTTGCCAATACCGACAAGCGAAAGCCTTACCCTCTGAGCTGGGAGGAGCAAACGCAACTTTTTCGCGAATTGCCCAGCCACTTGGAGGAAATGGCACTGTTTGCCGTAAATACGGGATGCCGCGACGCTGAAATCTGTGGTTTGCGGTGGGAGTACGAGGTGGATGTTTCTGAGCTGGAAACGACTGTCTTCATCGTTCCCGGCAATGGCGTGAAGAACGGCGATGATCGTCTTGTGGTCCTAAACCGTGTCGCTGCGTCGGTGGTCAATGCCCGCCGCGGTAATCATCCATCGCACGTTTTCGCCTATGATGAGCGACCAATTGCTCGGATGCTGAACTCCGCGTGGAAGAAGGCCAGAAGGCGGGCTGGGCTTGAAGCAGTCCGTGTCCACGATCTCAAGCATACCTACGGGCGCCGTCTTCGCGCCGCAGGAGTAAGCTTCGAGGATCGGCAAGACCTGCTTGGGCATCGGTCAGGCAAGATCACGACCCACTATTCAGCTGCCGAGTTGGGCAGACTTATTGATGCATCGAATCGGGTGTGCGAGCGCGATGGTCGGCAGCCAGAACTGGTGGTTCTGCGGGGAGTTCTCCACAGGGGTCCCGCAAAACTCCCGCAAACCGTGTCAGACTTCAGATGAAAATCCAGCTAAGTCATTGAAAAGGCTTGGCTGGGGGACAAGGATTCGAACCTTGATTGACGGAGTCAGAGTTCGCTGTCCTACCGTTAGACGATCCCCCAACACGTCATGGAAAAGCATCAGGAATATATGGGGTGCTTCAAGAATGCTCTTTGGCAGAAAATAGGTACTTGATCCGTTCTGCCGAGTCAACGCGGGTTGCACCGAGAGGCCGGACGGGCCAACCACAAACGTTGCCAGAGCTGACCCGCATCTCTGCCGTGCCTTCCACAGTGCACAAGGTTCACCGAGCGCCAGCGCCCACTGCCGTTGGGATTGCACCCGGAGACAGTGGATAAATTCGCCTGCGACAGCCTCAGTGAGACAGCAACACTACGCATAGGTAATGTGCAGCAACTCACAGACCTGTATTTTTCATTATTGAGTGGAGTTATCTGTAATTGAGATCAGGCTTGTCATGCGATTATGTTCTAAATTTAGTGCTGCATACGTGGTTGCAACTCTTGCGGCATTGCTCTCGTCTGAGACAGCTCGCGCAATGTCTGTAGCATTCCTCGTGCCGGACACGACAATAGCGGGCGCCGCTAGCAAAGGCAGCTTTGTCGTCGTCAATGATAGCGAGAAGTCATTGCCCGTCGAAATCGACGTTTCGAGGATCAACCTCGACGAAAACGGTAACTTCGCCACCGAGCCCGCCCGCGACAAGTTCCTGATCTTCCCGCGCCGAGCCGACGTGCCTCCCGGCGGCAGGCAGAAATTCTTCGTCCAGTGGATTGGTGATCCACACATCAAGACTTCGCAGAGCTACATCATCTCGGTCAACGAGGTGCCGACGAAGATGCCGAAAGGGCGGTCCGGTGTGCAAGTCGTGTTCAACTTCACCACGATCATGAATATAGCTCCCATGACCGGCAGTTCGGCCATTAACCTGCTCAATTCCGGCGTCGCGAATGACGACAAGGGCAAGTCCCGCCCAACCGTAACCGTGCAGAATCCCGGCAACATCCATGCCAAACTCACCGACGCCACGATCACCCTCTCCGGCAGCGGCTGGTCGAAGACCGTGACCCCGAACGAGACTGCGCCCGTCCATGGGACTCGGCCTCGTACAGCCGGGCAAGACGCGCCGCTTCCTGCTGCCGGTCGACCTGCCGCCGAACGTCAAGGATCTGACGGCCAGTATCAGTTACAAGCCCACGAAATAAGCTACCCCCAGCGCTGTCCGAGCGAGTGAGCTCCATGCAACAGCCTCACCGCCCTCGGTGGATGAGGCATCGCAGTCCTCTGATGCTAGACGCTGCGGGAGCGGCGGATGGACGTGACGAAAGCAGTCACGGCGAGCGCAGCAGCCGGGCTGACGCCAGGCGCGCAGACGGCGGGTTACAACGCTGACCCGCTCGCCCGTCCCGATCGAGGACAACAGCCGCATCATCGTCACGCGCTATCTTACGCAGCGCGGTTCGATCGCGTCTTCATGCCCACGCAGCCTTGAAGCGGCTATCCAACGTCGATCAACGATGCGAGCACATCTCGGACGTGATAATCGGCGACGTTTCGAAGAAGCGTGCCGGCAATGCGAGTGTGTCATGGCCATAGGCATTGCCGCGCACTTTGACCGTGGAAGACCGATCCGGCTATTTTGTAACCGAGCGGGGGAGGCAATGCCCCTCCCCCATGCCCAAATACAGCCCGCCGTCAGCGATCGTCGTCGTCCTCGTCGCTGTCTCTGCGGGCGCTGACACCCCGGTCGTCGTCATCGTCGTCGTCATCACGGCGTTCGGCCCGCTGGTTGAGGCCCCCCATGGCGATCTCGGTCAGCTTCTCGTCCGCCGCTTCTTCCTCTTCAAGCGTCTCCTCGAGCAGTTCGATTGCGTCATCCAATTGGAGCTGCTCCGCCCAGGCGATCAGCGTGCCATAGCGGGCGATCTCGTAATGCTCGACGGCCTGCGCGCAACCGATGAGGCCCGCATCCATGACTTCCGCGTTGCGCGCGTTGCTCATCAGCTCTTCCGTTTCCTGCACGAGCCCCTTGAGCGCCGGGCACTCCTTGCCTTCCGGTTTCATGCCGATCAGCTTGAAGATTTCGTCCAGCCGCTTGACCTGCGATTGCGTTTCCCGAAGGTGATCGCTGAACGCCTGCTTCAGTTCCGGCGAACTGGCCTTCCCTTCCATCTTGGGCAGAGCTTTTAAAATCGCGTTCTCGGCGAAGTAGACATCTTTAAGTGTCTCTTCGAACAAGTCCTTCAGGCTTTCCATGACGAGGCTCCGTGTGACGATTTCGGGAAGGGTGGGATAAAGCAACGTATCGACTCGGAGGGAGTTCCGCGATCGATTCCTCCGGCCGCGACTATATTGTGGATTATCGTTTCAGCCTATCGATCAAGACGTCGATACCCGGCTTTCCGGCGCGTCCCTCCCCTCGCCCCCGTTGGGCCGGGAAAGCAGCCGCTTTGAACTCGCGCGATCATTCAGGTGTTAGACGCGCGATGGAGAACGCCTTGCCCGCCCCCCGCCGCCTAATCCGCCTGTCACTGTGCCTCACGGTCATTTTGCTCGGCGCGTGCCGCGATATCCCTCGCGATCCCGAAGGCACGCTGGAGCGGGTGCAGGGCGGAGTGCTGCGGGCCGGCCTGATGCATCACAAACCCTGGGCCGCGATGGTCGACGGGCGGCCGCAAGGATTGGAAGTCGATCTCGTGGAGCAGCTTGCAAAGAGCTTGAACGCCTCGGTCGAATGGGCCGAACCGCGAGGCGACGAGCTATTCCAGGCCTTGAAGGAACACCGGCTCGATCTGGTCGTCGGCGGCATCACCGAACGCAGCCCGTGGAAGGACCACGTCGCCTTTACGCGGCCTTATCTGCGCCACCGTCCGGTCGCCGTTTCCGTATTGCCATTGACCAGTATCAGGAACCAGCGTGTCGCGGTGGATGAGGGTACGGCCGAAATGGAGGAAGTCCGGCGCCGGGGCGGCATTACGGTCTCGCGGCGCACGCAGCCCATCGCGGCGGCCATCGAGGTCAAGCCGGCCTGGCAGGTCAACCGGGGTGAACATGTCGTCGCCGCGCTCGACGAAATCCGGCAAGTATTCGCGGTGCCGAACGGCGAAAATGCATGGCTCGTCCATGTCGACCGCTTCGTGAGGGCGAATAGCGGCGACGTCTGGCGGAAACTCAGGGGTCAAACGCCATGACGGTGCGGCCGCCGTTCCAATGGCCGCCCGATAAGGAGCGCGAACGCCGCAAAGCGATCCGCCTGGAATGGCTCACGCTGGCGGGCATGGGCAGCGTCGTCCTGGTGGTTTACTTCGTGCTTGGAAATTCGCAGGCCATGCGGACGGCGTGGATCGAGGACATGGTCGGGTTGGTTCCCGCCATCATCTATCTGGTCGCGGCCCATGTCGAGCGCCGTGCCCCGAGCGAGGGTTTTCCTTTCGGATTCTACCGGTCGTTTTCCATCGCATATCTGTTCGGCGCGACTGCGACGCTGTTCGTCGGCCTTTATCTGCTCGCACAAAGCGCGGCGAAACTGATCGCGCAGGAGCATCCGACGATCGGGCTCATGTCGATCTTCGGCTATGATGTCTGGGCGGGCTGGCTGATGATCGCCGCGTTGATCTACAGCATTATTCCTCCTGTGGTCCTCGGGCGGCTGAAAATGCCGGTGGCGCATGCGATCCACGACAAAGTCCTGCTCGCCGATGCGTCGATGCAAAAGGCGGACTGGATGGCGGATGTCGCGGCCATTGCGGGCATCATCGGCATCGCCTTCGGCTTCTGGTGGGCGGATGCCGTCGCCGCCGCGATCATCTCGGTCGACGTGGCGCATGATGGAGGCCGGCACGTATTGCGGGCGATGCGGGACCTCCTCGACCAGACGCCGCGCACCCTTGACCGCGCCGATCCCGATCCCAGCGTCGAGGCGATCCGGGGCGCCGTGCTGGCGCTCGACTGGGTGGAACAGGCCAAAGTCGAACTGCGCGAGGAAGGCCGCCTGCTGACCGGCACCATCTATGTAACGCCGCGCCCCGGCGTTGATGCCGTCGAGCGGTTGGAAGAGGTCCGCCGAGCCGCGCGCGCAAGCGACTGGCGAGTTTACGAGCCGGTCGTGGCGCTCGTCCCCGCGGATGAGGTCTGAGCAGGTTGTCGCTGGTGTCCAACGTCTCTCCGTGTCGCGGTCGTCTCTCTTTGTCATACCCGCGAAGGCGGGTATCCAGCCAAGACGGCTGATTTTGCTATGGTGCTGGATTTCCGCCTTCGCGGGTATGACATCTTATCGATTGGCGGAGTCGGTGATGTGTTGGACCAACCTGCCTAGCCGTACGCTTCAGGTTAGCATCGTGTCTCGGGCGCAAAGCTCCGCCGAATTTACGCTTTCCTGCGATCCGCTACGCTGGGCCATGCCGGAAGAAATTCGTTGCCGTAAGAGGGGTGGTGTTCGGTTGCATTCGGCGTTCGCACTAGTGAATTGCCTCTTCGGTGGCCAATGCCTTTACGGCAGACAAGCGCCAGAAGCGGTCGGTCGCGAGGGTGCCCCGGTATCTCCTCCCAACTGAGAGCCGACGGCTTGTCGGCTGCGCCCTGTGACTTTAGTGTAGGCGCCCTACGGTTCGCCAAGGGCAAGTTCTGAGCGAGCCGACGCGGTGAGGACACAAATCGGATGAAGCGATTGCTTATCGTGTTGCCTTGGCTGCTGGTCGCCTCGCTGATCGCGTGCACACCGAGCGAGAACGCCGAGGCCACCGTCAAGAGCGCCGTGCCCGGCGAGGTGCAGACAATGACGTTCTCGAACGGCGATCGCGAACTGCACGGCCTCCTATACAAGCCGGGCGGGCCGGGACCGTTTCCTGCGGTGCTTTACAATCACGGCAGTGCTCCGGGCTCGACCAACAATCAAGCGTTCGACGCCATTGCGCCTATCTTCTTGGAGCGCGGCTGGGTTTTCTTTGCACCCTACCGGCGGGGGCAGGGACTGAGCGCGGATGCCGGCCCTTACATCATGGATGAAATTAATGCGGCGCGCCGCCGCGGCGGAATCTCGGACGCAGCTGAGACAATGACGAGGCTGCTCTCGACAGATCATCTCGACGACCAACTGGCCGCGCTCGCCTGGCTGAGAGCGCAACCGCTTGTGCGCGGCGATGCCATCGCTGTGATGGGCAACTCCTTCGGTGGGATCGAAACCGTGCTCGGTGCGGAGCGAGGGAACTACTGTGCGGCGGTAGACGCCGCTGGCGGCGCCGAGAGTTGGGACGAGGCACCCGAACTGCGACACTTGCTGACGCGCACCGTTGAAAAGGTGACGCCGCCCATTTTCTTCTTCCAGGCCGAGAACGACTTTAACCTCGAGGCCAGTCGAACCCTCTTCTCCGCGCGCCAACGCGCCGGCCTGCCGGCCGACCTAAAAATCTACTCCGCCTACGGCCACTCGCGGCGCGATGGTCACAGCTTCCCGTATCGCGGCGTTTCCGTCTGGCGAGACGACGTCATGCAGTTCTTGGAGCGCCATTGCCTCAAGTAGCGCCCGGCATCGAATTCTCCAACGTAAAGACGACGCCTTCAGCAGGAAATATCAGAGCGCCCCAGCGGAAACGTAGTTATCAGTTTCATCTACACTGGCGCGCCAACCCGTCGCGCTCTGGGTGGAATGGTACGGATAGCCCAAGCGGCTGAAACACCATAGAAATCGGGGCATGAAGCTTGCCACGCTGTTCTCCCGCGCTCCAGAACCGATCGTGTGCGACGGGATCGTGGAGATGGGAGCTTATGAGGCCCTCTGGGAACGGCCCGGCGCAAGCTTCAAGCGGGTGCATGAGTGGATCGCTGGTGCGCCTTCCGGGCGGGCAAGCGACCTCATTGCGCCGGAAACCGCCGAGGCTTATGCACGAAACATATCGAACCGCCTCGCCGAGGCCTCGCTCGATGATGTCGGCATCCGGCTGTTCGGCGAAGCCGACTATCCGCACAAGCTCGGCGACGCACGCTATCCCCTGCAGGCAATCTATTATCGAGGCCGGTGGGACCTCGTGTATACGCGCTCGGTCGCAGTCGTCGGCGCCAGGCAGATTTCCGAGGATGGGGCGGCGCGAACGCGTAAACTCGTGCGGCATCTGGTCGAGGATGGCTTCACCATCGTGTCGGGGCTCGCGGCAGGCGTCGACGGCATCGCGCACCGGACCGCAATCGAGATGGGCGGCCAGACGATCGCGGTGCTGGGCACACCGATCACCAATGTCTATCCCAGGCCGCACGCGCAGTTGCAGCAGGAGATCGGCGATCGGTTTCTGGTCATATCCCAGGTTCCCATCATTCTCCATTCGAAGCGGGATCATCGGCATAATCGCGGCTTCTTCCCTGAGCGAAACATCACCATGTCGGCGCTCACCGATGCATCGATCATCGTGGCCATCGGCAAATCCAATGGCACCTTGATTCAATCCAAAGCTGCCCTGGACCAGGGTAGGCGGCTGTTTCTCCTCAATAATTGCTTCCAGCGCGAAGGGGTGACCTGGCCGCACCGCTTCGCCAAGTGCGGCGCCGTTCGCGCCTATGACTATGAGGACATCAGGAGCGGGCTCAAAGACTTGATCGAGGAACAGAAATAAAACCCGGGGCGGACCTGTTGACATTCCCCGCCACGGGAAAGGCCTGGCGGCGCTTTCGCGACGCGAGTCCCGGCGCGACTGGTCAGTGAAGCTTCACATGCGGGCGTGTTGCGCCGCGAAACCAGCCGCCGATGCTGTCGAGGAACACCGCCCACCAGCCGAACAGCGCCGCCTGGTGCTGCTTGTAAAGCCAACGGTAGATGGCTTGCGCCAGGAACCCCTCGATACGAATGCCCGCGCCGCGCGCCCATCCCATCAGCGTGCCGACCGCGCTTTCGCCGCCGAGCGAGACGAGCGAGCCGAGATCATTGTAGCGGAACGGCTTCAGCTCCTCGCCGCGCAACGCCGCCGGAATCGCCCGCGCCAGATAGCGGGCCTCCTGATAGGCGGCCTGAGCGCGCGGAGGCACGCGGACGTTCCTGCCCAGCCAGGGAGCCGACGCGCAATCGCCCATCGCAAAAATATGCGCGTCGCCGGTCGCCAGCAGCGTCGGCGTCACCTCGATCTGGTCCATACGGTTTGTCGCCAGTCCGCCCAGGCCCGCGAGGAACGCGGGCGCTTTCACTCCGGCCGCCCAAACGGTGATGTCGGAATGCCGCTGCTGACCGGAGCGCGTCACGACATGGTCCGGCGTCACCTCCGTCACCTGCTGGCCGTTCTGAACATCGACATTAAGGTCGTGCAGGACCTTTTCGACTGATGTGGCAATGCGCTCGGGCAGTTGCAGCAGCAAACGCGGATCGGCATTCATGAGGCTGATGCGGATGAAACGCTCCGGATCGAGCCGGTCCAGCCCATAGGCGATCAACTCACGCGTGGTTGCGCGCAATTCCGCTGCCAGTTCGACGCCCGTAGCGCCGCCCCCAACGATGCAGATGTCGAGCCGCTCGTTGGAGAGATCGCCAAACCCGTAATTGGCGCGCATGCATGCCTGCACGACGCGGCGATGCAGGCGCTCGGCATCGGCGGCGCTGTCCAGGGCAAAGGCATGCTCCTGGGCGCCCTTTACGCCGAAATCATTGGTGACACCGCCGACCGCAATCACCAGCCGATCGTAAGGCAGCCGCCGCGCCGGCGCCAGCTCCACGCCGGTTTCATCGCGCGCCGGTCCGATCAGCACCTCCTGTTTATCACGGTCGATGCCTTGCAGCGGCCCTTGGGCGAACGTAAAACCATGCCAGCGCGCGAGTGCGAAATAGGCTGTCTCATGCGCCCCCGGATCCGCGCTGCCAGAAGCGAATTCATGCAGCAACGGCTTCCAGACATGGGTCGAAGAGGGGTCGGCGAGCGTGACGGCGAAGTCGCGACGACGCCGGCTCCGATGCGCCAGCATGATGGCGAGCGGCAGCCCGCCCGCGCCGCCGCCGCAGATCACCACCCGCTGCGGTCCGGTCCGGGATGCCGCCGCGCTGGCGGCAGGCTTCGCCGGACAATTCGGCCGGCGCGGTGTTGGAGGCGGTGCGCTGCATTGTCTTCACCCTCGCAAACAATCACGCATAGTAGAGCCTGTTGAACATGCGAATCCAGATTTCATTGCCGTAACGCGTCCCGGGCACCCCCGCGCTGTCGCGGAGCAGATTTCGGACGAGAATCCTGCGGCTAAGATTTCCTGATAAAGCCAAAGTAAAAGGAAATCAGGAATAGCGCGAAATGAATAAAACCGCGCAACCCCAAAAATTCGGGTGACATTGTGGTAAAGCCGAAGAAAGGAAAAGGAACGGCGACGTTGAACCAATAAAAATACCAGCTTGCGCCCGCCGTCACGAAGAAGGCACCCGACAGAAATTTGAGAACTTCTTTCCAATTGATTTTCATAAATGCCTTCGTTCGCGTTTGCCGCCAGCCCGAGCCTAGCCGGAAGGCCCCTCGCTGGCGCCGCTGCGGCCGAGATTGGGAAGCAGGTCGCGCAGAGCGTCCCTGATGCGGCGGCCCGCGGACCGGTATTCGGGCCTCCGCCGCAGACGCGCGCCGGTCGGGCCACGGTCGAGCTGCAAGGCGCGCGAATGATAGGCGTCAAGCCCCGGCCGGTGGCCGATCGAAACGATGCTGGTCTCGGACAGCTCCTCATCGAAAATCGACATGACCCGGGTTTGATTTTCCTCGTCAAGCGCGGCGGTGGCCTCGTCGAGAAACACCCAGCCCGGTTTGTGCAGGAAGACACGCGCAAATGCCAGGCGCTGCTGCTGGCCGAGCGACATCAGCCTGTCCCACCGCTCTTCCACGTCGATCCGGTCGGCGAAATCCGGCAGGCCGGTACGTTCGAGCGCGGCCGCGATCTCCTCGGTGGTAAAACTGTCCGGCGACGCAGGATAAGCGACGGCCGCTCGCAGCGTACCGAGCGGCATATAGGGCCGCTGCGGCAGGAACATCATCTGATCGCGCGGCGGCAGATGAATGGTCCCGGTGCCCCAGGGCCACAATCCGCCAATGGCCCGCATGAGCGTGCTCTTGCCGATGCCGCTGTCGCCCACCACCAGAACCCGCTCGCCCTGCAAAATCTCCGACGTCGCATCCGAAATCACCACGCCGCCATCCGCAAGCCAGACGCCGACATTCTCGAATACAAGATGCCCTTCAGGGTGAGGCACGAGCTTGATGCCGGGCTCCTCCTCTCGCTCGTCTACCTCCTCCAGGGCTTCGTGGAAGACCGCGACGCGGTGCAGCGCCGCCCGCCAATCCGCCGCGCGGGCGAAATTGTCGACGAACCATTTCAGCGATTGCTGCACCTGATTGAACGCGCCGACCACCATCATCAGCCCGCCCAGCGTCAGCGAGCCGTGCAGATAGCCAGGCAGAGCGACGAGGATGGGCACGACGATGGTCAGCCAGCCATAGCCCGACGTGATCCAGACCAGCCGCGACAGCGCATAGGACATCCGCCGCTGCACGCCGATCACCTGGTCGACATAGCGGGTGAGGATGCGCCGCTCATCCGGCTCGCCCGCATAGAGCGCGATGCTTTCCGCGCTCTCGCTGACCCGCACCAGAGCGAAACGCAGATCGGCTTCCCGCGCATAGCGCGTCGCGTTGAGGCCGATGAGCGGCCGCCCGACCAGCCATGTCAGCCACGAGCCGATGGCCGCGTAAATGAGCGCCGCCCAGACCATATAGCCGGGGATGGCGATGGTGATGCCCAGCGATCGGAAACTGATATTCTGCGACATCGCCCACAAGACGCCGATGAAGCTGACCAGCAGCAGCGCCGATTGCAGGAAGCCGATGCCGAGATCGGCTGACAGCTCGGAGAGGTTGCGCGTATCTTCCTGGATGCGCTGGTCCGGATTGACGCCGGTTTCCTCGCTGATGCCGAGACGGTAGGCCCGGCCGTGCGGCAGCCAATTGTCGAGCAGATGATGGGTGAGCCATTCGCGCAGGCGCACCTTCAGCATTTCATGCAGCCAGGTCTGCGAGACGACGATGGTCAGCAATACGGAGACGATCATGAGGAAGACCAGCAGCTGATCCCAGATCATGCCGAGGTTCTTTGCCTCGATCGCATCGAAAAACGCCTTCTGCCAGCGATTGAGGTAGACTTGGCCGACGATGTTGGCGAGCAGGACGGCGACGACGCCGGCGACCAGCGACAATACTGCGAGGCGCCGGGGAGATTTGATGAGCTGCGCGCCGAGTTCGATCACCTCCCGCCAGGCGGACCTGCCGAGAAAGGGTTGTTCGTCGCCCTCCACCTTCAACTGGGGAGGTTTGGGAATGAGACGGCGGATTGGGTCGCGGGGCTCAGGCGCGCTGGCCACCCTAGTCTTACCGGGGGCGCTGCGATCGCTCATCTATGCACTCTCTCCATTGATCGTTTCAGGAACGCACATCACGTAAATAGGTTCAATCCCGTCGGCGGTCTTCGCGCCATGCAGACTGCTGGTGCGGACGAGGCTGGCGAACGCGCCGTCCAAGCCGCACGAGTTCGTCATAAGCTGCCGCCTTCGATGATCCGCCCAGCCCTGAACACCAGGATTTTATCGGCGTTCATGATGGTGGTGAGCCGATGCGCAATGATGAAGGTGGTGCGGCCGGCTCGCACGGCGTCGAAGGCCCGCTTGATCAGCGCCTCGGTCTCGACATCCAGCGCGCTGGTCGCTTCGTCCAGAATGAGGATCGGCGCGTCCTTGAGGATGGCGCGCGCTATGCCGATGCGCTGCCGCTCGCCGCCCGAAAGCGCCGAGCCGCGCTCGCCGATGATGAAATTATAGCCCCCGGGCTTGGCGATGACGAACTCATGCGCCTCGGCCATGCGCGCCGCGGCTTCCACCTGTTCCTGCGTCGCGCCCGGGCGCCCGATGCGGATGTTTTCATGGATCGACCGGTTGAAGAGGCCGACTTCCTGAAAGACGACCGCGATCGACTGGCGCAGCGAGTCCAGGGTGACGTCGCGAATATCGAGACCGTCGATGCGTGATGCTGCCGCGATCCGGGTCGCGCAGCCGCTGCAAGCAGCGCCAGCGCCGTCGTCTTGCCCGCGCCGGTATGCCCGACAAAGGCGACCGTCTGTCCCGCCTCGACCTCGAAATCGAGGTCGAACACGCCGCTATTGGTCGCGCCGAACCGGTAGGTGACACCGGAATAGCGCACCGCCCCGCGCACATCCCTGAGCGGCGCGGCATCCGGGTTTTTCCACGATGCTGGTGCTGGCGTCGAGCAGATCGAAAAACGCGTTCAGCGTCGGCACCTGGGTGAACAGGCGGGAGACGAAACCCGACAATTGGTCGAGCTTGGCGATCAGCATGTTGGCGAAGGCGACGAAGCTGACAATCTCGCCGACCGTCACCTGGCCGGTACTCGCAAGCAGCGCGCCGACCGCGAAAATGGCCACCATCGAGATCGTCGCCGCGGCCCGCGTAACGACCGCCAGCAGCCCCCACCAGGTGAGAATCGGATATTGCGCCGACAGCAGCTGCTTCATCAAATCCCGAAGCGCCATCTGTTCGTCGCTGAGACGCGCATAGCTCTGCACGATGGAGACATTGCCGATGACATCGCCGACGCGCCCAAACACATCCTGATGGTAGCGCTCGACTGCGGACTGCCCAGTCTCTATCTGCCTGATGACGAACACGTTGAAGACAGTATACACCACCGCGAGCACAAGAAGAATACCGGCAAGGCGAGCATCTATGGCGATTGCTGTCGGGACCAGGAGAACAATGCTGATAATGGCGGAGAGATGTTCGCGCAAGAAGGTCAGCCACAGAGCAAACAGCGCATCGGTGCCCGCCACCATGATGCGCACGACGCGCCCCGTGCCGCGTTCGGCGTGGTAGCTGATCGGCAGGGTGATCGCGCGGTTGAATGCGGTGCCGAGCATCGCCAGCCTCTGGCGATGGGCGAGCCGGTCGGCCCAGACCGCCAGGAATACGCTCGCGACGACGCCAAAAAACCCGAGAAACGCCCACAGGCCGATCAGCGGAAAGGCCTGCGTCCCGCCCGCCAGCGCATCGACGACACGGCCGAACAGGATAGGCTCCGCAAGGTGCAGAACCGCGAGCACGGCATTGGCGACGACCAGAAAGGCCGTCAGCATGAGCTCGCTCCGCAACATGCCGAGAGCGCGCCGGTAAGTGTTTAAAAGTGCTTTCATCCTTCGTGCGTCCCGAATGCCGCCGAGGCTCTGCCCGTGAACACGGCATATGCGCACAAGTTGCAAGGCGTATGAAGGCTTCCGGAGGCGGCAGGGGCCATCGAAATCAAATAGCGATGGAAAACTCTACGCGCCCCCTCTTTTGATCGGCGCTGGCGCGCGTCGTCTACAGAGATTCTTTGTTTTCACATCATTTTTTGCGAAAAACGGGAAGATCACCTTTCGTATTGATGCTTACCCAACGGAAAGCACGATCTTACCGAAATGCCGGTTCGCGCGCATGTGCTCGAGCGCCGCGACGCCTTGCTCCAGCGGAAAACGGCTGTCGATCGGCATCCGGAGCCGCCCCGACTGAAGCGCAGGCCATAGATCCGCCTGCATCCGGCGATTGATCTCCGCGACCTCGGCAATGCTCCGTGTCCGGAAGGTGACGCCGACATAGGTGAGCCGCTTCAGCGCATGCAGATCGAAATCGAACGCCGCAGAATTGCCGCCCAGCCGTCCGACATTGACGATGCGGCCGAGAATGGCGGCCGCCTGCATGTTTTGATTGGCTGCGTTACCTGACACCATATCGACGATGATATCGACGCCGCGCCCGCCGGTCGCTTCCCGGACGTGGTCCGGCCAGGCCGGCTCACTGGAATCGATGGCCAGGTCGGCGCCGAATTCCGTCAGGCGCGCGCGGCGCTCCGCGTTCGTGGAGGCGCCGAAGACGAGACCCGCCTCCAGCAGTTTGGCGATTTGCATCCCCATAATGCCGACGCCGGAGCTGGCGCCCTGAATCAACACCGATTGCCCCGGCCTCAGGCCGCCATGCGTGACGAGCGCATCGTGCATCGTCTGCAAGGCCACGGGGAAGGTGGCCGCCTGCTCAAAATCCAGATTGTCCGGGATACGCGCCGCCCGCGACGTGTGGGCAACGGCAAACTCGGCGAAGCCGCCGCGTCCCGAACACATCACCCGGTCACCCGCGGCAAGGTCGTCCACATCGGCGCCGGCTTGCTCAACAACGCCGGACCATTCCATGCCGAGCACAGTCCCCACCCCGCCCTGACTGCCATGCATGTGTCCGGACGCCATGATCGCATCGGCCCGGTTGAGGCCGCAGGCGCGGACCCGGACCAGGATTTCGCCCGGCCCCGGTTGCGGCACGGCACAATCGGCGAGGGCCGGACCGTTCGCCGTGATCGCGATGGCCTTCATGCAAAATCCTCCTCAATGCGGGGCACGACCTGGCCAAGCATGTCACGGAAGCCGCGATCCTGTGAAGATGCCACGCACCGCCGGTTGACGCCGACGGCTCGGGGCCTCAGGCCACCCCTTTGCCTCGCTCCGCAGTATCGAGAGCAGGCGTTTCGCCGCCGAGCATCAGCGCCCGCACCAGCGTCGCGGGATTATTGTCGAGCGCGATGCGTGGCAGAACCAGCAATTCATGGGCGTGTTCGGGCCAAAGCGCGCCTTCGATCGCGGTGACGGCGGTTTCGAGCCCCAATTCGCGGGCGAGGTTCACGTCCCGCGCGGTGACGCTGGCCACCGAAGCTCCCGGAAAAGCCAGATCGCGCGGGCGGCGGCCGATCGCAGCTTCGAGAACGTCGAGCGATGTCGCGATCGTCTCGCGCGCGTCGTCCAAACCAAGCTCTGAAAGCGCATGGATCCCGCCTGCATTGCTGCCGACAGTAACAAGATCATGCGCATCGAGCTGCTTCAATTCCTCGGGGCTGAGCATTTCCCGCGAGGCGAGCGCCCGGACGTCCAGCCCATAGGTTTCGCATGCCTTTTGAATGAGGGTCGCCCGCTTACCGCCGTCAATCCGGCTAAGCAATTGATGCACCGGCGCATAGCTGTCCACCCGGTCCTGCAGGGAGCCGCAGCGCACCTCCATCACTTGTCCGTCGATGTCGAGCGAAAGCCGCTGATTTCGATGGAACAGCGCTTCCAAAGCCATCCACCAGGGCGCCTGGCCTGTGCCGAGGAAATCACTCCCCGCATAGACAGCGAACGGCATTCCACGCTTCTCGAACAAGGGCAGCACGCTGGTCAAGAATGCTGCGATAGGCGCCATCGAAGGTGAAGGTGACGAAACGCCTGTCCAACTCGCCTTCCACGAGGCGCCGCCGCATTTCCGCGAGTGATACAACGTCCAAATTCTGCGCGGCGACCAGCGCAACCATCTCCTCAAGGAGCAGCGGATCGGTTTCGGCGACGGCGCCGCGTGCCGTGAGGCTCGCACTTATGGACATGACGCGCTGGATCATGAAAATCGCGCCGCATCCCATGGCGAAGCGTGGCTGCACGCTCGGCCCAGCCGTGAAATAATGGGCGCGCAGATACGCGTCGAACGGCCCCCTCGGCAATTCGCGAATCACTGACATTCTCCCAAAACCCCGCGTGCTCTCGTCGATAAAGGCCAGCGGCAATGTGCCCGGCCAAAAGCTGGCACGATTCGGGCCGCCATCCAACGGGCGGCCCGGTTCCAGGGTGATCACGTATATTGGACGATGTCAGTGATTGGTGTCAGCGGATGCGCTGCGCATCATCATCCCGCCGAGCCGGATAAACCAACAATTGGCCGGGCCACAACAAAAAGGAGCGGATTACCCGCTCCTCTTCAAGTTGGCTTCACTTTGCCGGATTATCAGCAATAGTCTTCCCAATTATAACGGCAGAAGCGGGGGCCGTGCTCGTAGCGGCACGCGCGGTAGCAGCTATTTCCGCCGCCGTAACCATAGTGAGCATATCCGTAATCGTAATCGTCGTAGCCATAATACAAGAACGGGGCCGCGACGAAGTCCACCGTAGAAGAAGTTGTTGTGACGCGTGATGACGTCCATGGCGATTAGAACCATGTTTGCCGCCCCAATTACCGCCACCGCCACCCCAATGCTTACCGCCGCCGCCATGCCGACCGCCGCCGCCCCAATGCCTACCGCCGCCCATATGCCGACCGCCGCCGCCGCTATGAATACGGGGACCGCCGCCGCCTCTGCGGACCAGCGTGACGCCATCATCAGCCCGCAGCCGTCAGGGCTGTGGAAGGACTACTGGCAGGCGCTGCGGCAGCGCCCAGCGAACCGGCCGCCGCCAGCGCGGCTCCGGTGGCCAGCATGATCAAACTGCGCTTAATGCCTATCATGATCGTTACTCACATATATGGAGGAACAAAGCGTTCCGTTTCCGTGGATGTGTATACAAGATAAATTTATATCAAAAAGTTCCGAGGATAATGAGGCGCAGCACATCACTAAGTTGTAATAATTTGTCCCGAGTTGTGTGACGACACGTTACGGAGACCACATGTAACTCCTGGGTGCATTTGTCGCAGGGCGCCGAATGCATGGCGGCCGAGAATTATTCAGTACACGTCATATAGCGACGGAACCACTTCTACTCGGCCCGCCAAATATTATCGCCACTTGCGGCTATTTCGCGCGCCCCGGTTCCAGACGCGGTGTCGCAGGGATTAAGATATTAGCCGGTCAGGTAAATTTCTCTCGACGCAAATCCAGGATATCGTGACGGCTGCGCAAAATTTGTTCCACATTTCGGCACAACAAACAAATACGCGATCGCGAATGCATCGGTCTTTTGACGCTAATCGTCAAAGAATCTGCCAAGCATGCTCTCGATAGCTTGATACGAATATTGATTGTTGACCTAGCATTGATTACATTTTTCTGTTTAGTGTCTGTTATGAGAAGTTGGCACTGCAATGCATGAATAGGGTGCTACTATGCATGAGCGGGGGCATATTCGAGTGATTTTTTCGCGGCACACTTGCACCGTTTGCGAATTCTACGGCTCGGCCGCCGGCCAGCCTGCGCAAAATATCACATGACGAGAAAGTTGAGCATGGACGACAACGCGGCGTACGATCGAATGGACGGCTTTCATTACGACACAACGGACAATTCCCTCGCCCAGCCTATTTCACGCAGGCACCTTCATGACGAACTGCTTCTGCGGCTGCGTGAATGCATCATTGGGGGAGAATTGAGGCCCGGTGAGAAAATTCCGGAGAAAGAGCTCTGTGATCGTTTCGGCGTTTCCCGCACGCCCTTGCGCGAGGCCCTTAAGGTGCTTGCCTTCGAGGGGTTGGTCGCGCTGAACCATAATCGCGGCTCCGCGGTAAGTCCGCTCAGCATCCGGGATCTGGCCGAGGCATTTCCGGTTTACGCCCAGTTCGAAGGGTTGGCCGGAGAATTGGCCTGCGAGAAGCTGGACGCGGATGAAATCGGCGAAATCCGTAGCCTGCACAATGAGATGATCGAGCATTATGCCCGCCGCGATTACCGCAGCCATTTCGTGACCAACGAACAAATTCACTGGCGCATTCAGGCAGGGTCGAAGAACCGCAATCTCATTCAGCTGCTGCGCCACATTTCCAGCCGCATCGCCCAGGCACGCAATCATGTCACGCTGTCCGGCGCACGATGGGCGAATGCCATTGCCGAGCACGAGGCCATCATCGCCGCGCTGGAAGCACGTGACGGCATCCTCCTCTCCCGATTGCTTCGAGAGCACATGGAGAGCACCTTCCGCGCCATCACGGAAGTATTGACCGAGGGGCGCAAGGAGGGAATGTCCGACGCCGCCGATCACAGGTAGTGCCGCAATATCGAGCCAACTGATGCGCCCGCGCGGGCGAAGCTGTTTTTTCTCCGCTCCCGATCCGCTTCTATAGGTAGTCGCTCCAGCGGAGTTGACGGATGCCGCTCATTGCGCGAGTGGTATTATGTCTCTACCTCCGGGCTGTCGGAGTTGTGATGCGTGGGGGTTCACACACAGGCTCTTGAGCCGGTGCGTCGGCGAAGCGCGCCGCTGCCCGGCATGACGCGAAACGAGCATGGAACCCCGCGACTCCGCAATCCTTCCCCTCATGGGACTGGCTCTTTTAAGACGATTGGGCAAGTCCCGAAAAAAGAAGCGATCCTCCGCCGAAACGACGCCGGATCGACCTGCATCACCTTCGTCCTTTTCAGGGATAGCCGTCGTGATCTCGCTGGTGAAAACCTCCGCATTTCTTGTTCTGCTGCTTGTCTATCTCGTGGTTGAGATGTTCGCGGCGATGCTCGCCTATGCCTACCTCAATATTTACCAGATAGACACGTTCGGATATTTGATCAAATTGAGCAGAAATATTCTTACGACCATGCTCGTCTTCTTCGAAACCTATGCGCCACCGGATCTGGCGAACCGCGCCTATGCGACGCTGCTCGGCGAAATCGGCCCCAAATCCCTCATGCTGCTGTTCCTCGGCCTGGCGGTCAGCACGTTGATCCGTTTGCTCGTGTGGGTGATCCACCGGGGTTTTGAGGGGGTACGGTCCGGCAAACCCGCCGCGACCGTGAAGGCGTGAATGGGCATGGACAAGCGAACCAATCGGCGATTGATTTGGGAAATTCGTGGATCTATTGGCCTGCTATCCACGTTAGACCGGCATGGGAGATAAGTTGGAACCTGAAACGCTGTTGCTTGGCGCCAATGACTGGATGCCGAACAATGCACGGCTGCCTGTGCTGCTCTATCGCAGTGTAATCACCGGCAAGCAGAGCAATGACGCCGCCGCGGCACTCGAGACACTGTTCGACAGGAATGGCTGGCCGCCGCAATGGCGAAACGGCGTCTATTCCTATCATCACTACCACTCAACGGCTCACGAGGTTCTCGGCGTCGCAGCGGGCTCGGCACAACTAATGCTGGGCGGACCGAATGGCCGTGAGGTGAGGGTCGAGGCGGGCGACGTCGTTGTGCTGCCGGTCGGGACCGGGCATTGCAATCTTGGCGCGAGCCAGGACTTTCTGGTCGTCGGCGCCTATCCCCCGGGTCAGCAATGGGATCTACGCCGCGAGGCTTCGACACCCGCCATGATCGAGCGCATGACGCACCTGGCCATCCCAAAATCCGACCCCGTCGAGGGCGAAGCCGGCCCTCTACTGCGTCTGTGGACGCCGGTGCCTAATAGTTGACGGCTTTCGCCCCGACTTGCTCCTCCAGCAAGCGCCACCGCAACTGGATACTGGCCATGTCTTCGACATTGCGCCGTTGCGCCGGGCCGAACTTCCGCTCAGCCAGCGCCAGATAGGTAGGATTGGTGAAATAGGCTGCTGTTCCTCGGCCCGGCGGTCAGCACACTGATCCGTTTGCTCGTGGGGCTGCGATCCGGCAAGCCGGTGCAGACCGTGAAGGCGTGAGTGGCTTCACGCGGGGCATGACATCCAGCCGCCGCCGCGTCGGCACCTAAGCGGGATTGGCGCGATCGCCTTCCCAGAAAAGCCGAACGTTTTCAAGCGATGAGCGCCTCAAATCCGGAAGCAGCGTGGCGGCCTTCTCGTTGTCGATGTCCGGTGTGCGATAAATGAAATCGCCAAAGCGGACATCAAGTCCGAAATGCGCTCGAATTTCTTCCAGGCTTACGCATGAAGACGAGGCGCAATTGACAATTCCTGACATGCCTTCCGCGTTAGCTGCATCGATCAGCCTGCCGACATCCTCATAGCGAACATAATTGAACGTGGACGCGCCGCTGAGGCCGATGGACCCACCCGGTATCGTCAGCATCCGCAGGAGACTGTTCTGTCGCATGCCTGGGCCGAGCAAAGCACTGGCGCGAATGATCAAAGAGGCGGTCGCGTGGCGCAGCACCAAGCCCTCCGCATAAAATTTGCTGACCCCGTAAACGCCGGAAATGTCATGCGCATTGATGACGGCCTCTTCTCCACAGCGTCTCAGTGACTTGGGATAAACATCGATCGAGGACAGGTAAATGAAGCGCCGGTGCGGAATCGTGAGCAGGCTGCGGGTCAAGTCCACATTATTCCGGAAATAGCTCTCGATATTGTCGTGAGTGACGGTCTTCGCTGGGTCGACGGCGCAATGCACGATCACGTCGAACGGCTCGTGATGCCGCGCCATGGTGAGCCCCGCTTCGTCCGTCCGGTGAAAAGCCTCGCCGCCGAACCGCCGCAACAGCGATGCACCGAGACCGCTTGACGCTCCCGCTATCAGATTATGCATGGTGCCGGCCCAATCGATCGCAACGGCGCGCGGGACATTGGCGTTCACCGCCGCCCTGTGGCGGACCTTTCAGTAAAGGCGTTGTAGCGTTTGTCGGCAACCGCCGCATTCTCGCGATACCAGTCGATGGTCTCCTGGATGCCATCCTCGAGTGTAATGATGGGCGCGATGCCCAATGACCGGGCGCGTTCGGTGCTCATCAGACGTTTCGCGTCGCCGGAGGGTTTCGCCGTGTCCCAAACGATTTTGCACTCATCGTGCATCGAATGGGCAACCGCCTCGGCGACCTCGCGGATCGTCACACCAACGCCGCTGCCCAGATTCACCGGCTTATTATAGCCTTGCGCGACGATCTGCATCATGCCGCGCGCGACATCCCGGGAATGGATGAAATCCCGGATGGGGCTGCCGTCGCCCCAGACGGTCAGCGGACGTTCGCCATCTACAGCCCGGCGAATGAGGCTGGGGATGACCATGGCGTTCTCCGGGTCGAAATTGTCGAACGGTCCATAGACGTTGGCCGGGCGGACGATGGAGATTTTGTCCCAGCCATATTGAATGTCATAGGCCTGGGCCTGCAACTCGCCCATGCGTTTGGCCCAGCCCGCGAACCGGTCGTTCTGGGAGGGAAAGGTCTGCCAGACGGTATCCTCGTGGAAGACCTCCGCCGGTTCATAAACGCCGACCGAACTGGTGAAAAGATAGCGTTTTACCCCCGCGCGGAACGCCGCTTCCATCATGTTGATGGAAAATTGCATGGTAGGCACAAAGAAGCTCGCCGGCATCCGCGCCGTCATTTGTGGCGAGCCCTTCACGCCGGCGAGATTGAAGATGATGTCCTGACCTTCGCAGGCGGCGATGCAGTTGTCGAAATTTCTGAGATCGCTTTTGAGAAACCGGACGCCCTCGGGCGCCCGGGAGGGATCATCAAGTGATACGATAGTGACATTGGCGCCCGCCGCCAGCAGCATTTCGGTCAGCGGCCGACCTATCAGTCCGGTGCCGCCGGTCACCAGGATCTGCTGGTTTGCGTAAAATGCCTGAAACACGCTTAAACCTATCCAGTCAAAATCTTGCCATAAGCTATTGGTTGTATCTATATGCGATTGCAACCACAAGCTTCGTGCGGCGGTCGCAGCCGGTCATTCAACATGAGATTTTCACAGGCATGGCACGGATCATCATTTGCGGCGCGACCGGATTTATCGGCCGCAATATGGTCGAGCATTTCACGACCAACACGGATCACGAGGTCGTTGCGGTGAGCCATCGGCGCCCTCGCTACGAACAGCCCGGCGCGCGCTGGATCGAGGCCGACCTGCGTGACGCGGGCGCCGCCGACAGGCTGATGAACGGCGCCGACATCGTCATTCAGGCGGCCGCGACGACCTCCGGCGCGAAGGACATCACGTCCAAGCCATTCATCCACGTAACCGACAATGCGGTGATGAATTCGGTGCTCTTGCGCAGCGCCTATGAGCATGGCGTGCGGCACTTTTTGTTCTTCAGCTGCACGGTAATGTATCCGTCCTCCCGCACCCCGGTGAAGGAGGAGGATTTTACCGGCGAGATTTCGCCCAAATATTTCGGCGTTGGCTGGACGAAGGTTTACATCGAAAAAATGTGCGAGTTTTATGCAAACCTTGGACGAACGAAGCACACGGTCATCCGGCATTCCAATATTTATGGCCCGCACGACAAATTCGATCTTGAGCGCAGCCACGTTTTTGGCGCGACCGTCACGAAAGCGATGCGCGCGGATAAAGGGCTGACGATCTGGGGAACGGGCGAGGAAAGGCGCGATCTGCTGCATGTCGAAGATCTGACGCGGTTCGTCGGCCTCGCCATCGAGCGTCAAGCCGGGCCGTTCGGTTTGTATAATTGCGGGCTGGGAAGGTCGATTTCCGTGCGCCAGCTGGTCGAACAAGTGGTCCACGCCACAGGCAAGACGCTCACTCTCGACCATGACCTGTCGATGCCTTCGATACCGTTCGATCTCGCGCTTGATTGCGCCAAGGCCCGCACCGAGCTTGGCTGGGAACCGCGAATTTCCCTCGAAGAGGGTATCGGTCGGACCGTCCGGTGGTGGCGCGAGAACGTCGCCCCGACGTCGTTGGTGGCCTGACCGGCGCGGCCTCGCTCTAAGCAGAGTTCCCAAAAGTGGCCTTCCCGGTTTTGGGAAAAAACTCTGCGAAAACAAACAACTCTAAGCAGACATTCGTTGGGCAACCAAGGAATGTCTGCTTAGGATCGGCGTCCCATAAGGCTGGCGAAAGCGACGCCGCCCATAGCTGTGGCAAATCGAGCAATGTCCGCCTTTCGAGGAGCCTGGTCTCCCATGACCGCAGAACTGACAATCGCCTGTTCCGCATGGCATAAGCAGAAAAATGTACAAATCCGAAACACGCACATAACCGAACGTCGATTTGCCTTCTAACAGGAATGCCTCTTTGAGAGCCTGTTTTAGTCGTTTTTCGAATCGAGCTCACCGAACGCGGCCAGCTTGGCATCAGGAACGCCCCCTACACTCACGCTGAAAATCCATAGACGCGCTGTCTCCTGGGAGCCGATCCGGATGAGTGAAGAGGTCACCGTCGTTTGTTCCGCCTGGCACAAGCAGAAGCACTGGACTTGTACTTCAAGCAGCACTCCCGCTCGCTGCTGGAGCAGACGATCCCCGTGAAGATCATCTATGTCTGCGACGGCGGCCTGGTGCTGGAGAAGCCGGACCCGCGCGTCACCATCGTCACCGTATCGGAGGGCATCAAGACGGCCGAAGCGTTCAATATCGGCCTCGCGCTGACGAACACGCCGTTTTTCGCAACCCTCAATCTCGACGATTTCTATTTCCGGAACGGCCTGGAGATTCATATCGGCGCCATGCAGCAGCTCGAGGCTGACGCCTTCTACGGCGATTGGGAGATTCGCTTTACCGAAGAGGGCGATACGGCCCGCTTCGCCTTCGATCTGCAGGAGCTGACGCCCTGCCGCAGCTGGCCGCCGCAGAAGATGGACGGGCAGCGGCTCGGCAATGGTGACGGGCATCGCGGCACCTGGGGGCCGGCCCCTGTGTTCAGAACCGCCGCCCTCAAGGAACTTGGCGGCTTCCCGAAATGGTTCGGCGACGGCTCGCCCATCCCCACCATCATCGACTACATCGTCTGGCAGCGCTTCATGAAGGCGAACAAGCGCGTGTCGCGCGGCGAGGTCGTGGTCGGCTCCTATTACTCGAACCCGGCGACCCAGCAGGAATTCCGCAGTGGCCATGACACCGTAACCAGCGAGCATCAGCTCTACGACATTCACGGCGCGCAAGTCTGAGCCGCATCGCTTTGCACAACACCACACACTCCGAATGGCCCGACATGACTTTGCCAGCGAACCAACCCGTCACCGAATTCAGACAGCGTCTCAGCGACGAAGACTGGGCGCGCATCGCCTTCATGCGGTTCCATGAGACGGAGCAGAATTTCGCGGCGCTGAAGGGGAATGTCGCCCCCGTGGTCGCGGCGGCGCGGTTGATCGAGCGCTGCCTGAGAGCCGGCGGCAAGGTGATGTTCTGCGGCAATGGCGGCTCGGCGGCGGACGCCCAGCATCTTGCGGCCGAACTGATGGGCCGATTCCTTGCCGACCGCGCGCCGATGGCTTCTGTTGCGCTGACGGTCGACAGCTCGGCGCTGACGGCGATCGGAAATGATTACGGCTTCGATCAGGTTTTCGCGCGGCAAGTGCGCGGGCTGGGCCGGGCGGGCGACGTGCTGGTCGGCATTTCCACCAGCGGCAACAGCGCCAATGTCGTCGCCGCATTCGAAACGGCACGTGAACTGGGCATCCATACGCTCGCTCTGACCGGCGGCGGCGGCGGCACGATGGCGACGCTCGCCGACCTGCTGATCAACGCGCCCTCGCTCTCGACACCGCGCATTCAGGAGCTGCATATCGCCATCGGCCATACGATCTGCGAATTGGTCGAAGACGCCTTTCTATGAACCGAACCGGCGCGGACGGCCTGCAAGCGGTGATCCTGGTCGGCGGTCGCGGAACGCGGCTGGGAGCGGCCACCGAGCAATGCCCCAAACCGCTGGTCGATGTCGGCGGGCGGCCGTTTCTCGACTATCTGATCGCCGATCTCGTGCGCCACGGCTTCACGGACATCCTCTTGCTGGCGGGCTATCTGGCTGAGCAACTGAAAGCGCTGGAAGCCCGCGCGGCGACGCTGGGCTGCCGGATCACCTGCCTCGTCGAGCCCTCGCCTGCCGGGACAGCCGGTGCGCTCATGCATGCGCGGGAGCATCTGGCCGAGCAATTCCTGCTGCTGAATGGCGACAGCCTTTTTGCCATCAACTATCTCGATCTGTGCGTGCCCGCGCCCGGCTTGCCCGACCCGGTTGGCGTCGTGGCGCTGCGCCGGATGGCCGATACCGGCCGCTATGGCCGCGTCGAGCTGAGCGGCGGGACGATCACGGATTTTGCGGAAAAGGCAGGTGTGAGCGGCCCTGGGCTGATCAATGGCGGCATCTATTGGCTCCGGCGATCCGTGCTGGACTGGATCGAAGCGGTTCCGGCGTCGCTCGAACGGGACGTGCTGCCGCGCCTCGCCAAGGCCGGTCTGCTCGGCTGGCCGGAGCTATGACGGCTTCTTCATCGACATCGGCATCCCCGACGATCTTGCGCGCGCGCAGACGCTGATCCCGGAGCAGATGCGCCGCCCGGCCGTATTCCTCGACCGCGACGGCGTGCTCAATATCGACAGCGCCTATCCGCACCGGCCCGACCAGATCGAATGGACCGAGGGCGCACATCAAGCCGTCAAAAGCTTCAACGATGCCGGTTATTTCGTCTTCGTCGTCACCAACCAGGCCGGCGTCGCCCACGGGCTTTACGACGAAGACACCGTGCGGCGCCTGCATCGCTGGATGAATGCGGAGCTGATGCGAAGTGGCGCGCATGTCGATGATTGGCGCTATTGCCCGTTTCACCCCGAAGGCAAGGTCGAGGCCTATCGCGGCGTACATCCCTGGCGCAAGCCCGGCGCTGGAATGCTGCTCGATCTCATGGAGAGCTGGCCGGTCGATGCCAGCCGCAGCTTTCTCATCGGCGACCGCGAGAGCGATGTAGAGGCGGCGCGCGGTGCAGGCATTCCGGGGCACCTGTTCCCCGGAGGATCGCTCGCCGCCTTCGCCGCGCAGATCATCCCCACAGGCGGCCCATTAGAGTGCGCATATCCGAAAACGCGTAAGCTTCACAAAAGATTTCTACCAGAAGTTGCATTTCATTAATTGCTGCGGCCGTAAGCTGCGCCAAAAACAACAATCGCCGAGGCGGAGCGCCGATGGGCCGCAAGCATTTTCCGATCGAAGGCAAGCGCATCTGGGTTTGCGGCCATCGCGGCATGGTGGGCTCGGCCCTCATGCGGCGATTGCACGGGACGGGGTGCGAGGTGCTCACCGCCGACCGGCGCATGCTCGACTTGACACGCCAGGCCGATGTGCTCGCTTGGCTGAGCGATAACCGGCCGGACGCGGTCATCGTCGCGGCGGCGAAGGTCGGAGGCATTCACGCCAACGCTCAATTCCCGGTCGCCTTCCTCTCGGACAACCTCGCCATCGCGCAGAATGTCATCGGAAACGCGGCAGAAACCGGCGTCCGGCGGCTGATGTTTCTGGCCTCAAGCTGCATCTATCCGCGCGAAGCCGCCCAGCCGATCCGCGAGGACAGCCTGCTCACGGGCCCGCTTGAGCCGACAAATCAATGGTACGCCATCGCCAAGATCGCCGGGCTGAAGCTGACCGAGGCCTATCGGCAGGAACGCGGACTGGATTATTTCACGGCCATTCCGGCCAATCTTTACGGCCCCGGCGACAATTTCGATCCGCTGATGAGCCATGTCATCCCCGCTCTGATCCGCCGGATGCATGAAGCGAAGCTGGCGCGGCTGCCCGCGATCTCCATCTGGGGCAGCGGCACGCCGACGCGCGAGTTCATGCATGTCGACGATTGCGCCGACGCCATCATTCATCTGCTTGAGACATACGCTGACGGCCCGCCGGTAAATATCGGTATCGGCAGCGAAATTTCCATCCGCACGATCGCCGAGACCATCGCCGCGATCACCGGATATGAAGGCCGGCTGGAGTTCGACGCCGCCAAGCCCGATGGAATGCCGCGCAAATGCCTCGACGGTGTCGCGGCTCGCCGCAACCGGATGGCGCGGCGGGCGTCCCCTGAAAGACGGCCTCGAAAGCGCCTATCGCTATTTCCTTGACGACATTGCGACGGCGGCGCCAGCCCGGAACGCGTCACAAGGAGCGGTGGCTCACCATGCTTAAGCCGCAGCTCCAAGCGCCGCATCGCGCGCCCGATCCCGGCACGCCGAACAGCCAGATCATGCTCTCCGCTTCCGGACTCGCCCGCTGCTATGCCCAGCTCTTGCGCATCCGCCGCGTCGAGGAAGAGATCATCCGCCTCTACCCGACGGACAAGATCAAGAGCCCGGTGCATCTCAGCATCGGACAGGAAGCGGTTTCCGTCGCGGTCTGCGACCAGCTCAGCCGTGAGGACGTGCTGTTCGCCACATATCGCGGCCATGCGGCCTACCTCGCCAAGGGCGGCGATATGAACGCCATGTGGGCCGAACTCTACGGCAAGGCCGCGGGATGCGGGCGGGGCAAGGCCGGATCGATGCATCTCGTCGACACGTCCGTCAACATGATGGGCACCTCGGCGATCGTCGCCTCCAGCATTCCGGACGCCGTCGGCTATGCGCTGGCCGTGAAAATGCGCGGGGAAAACCGGATCGTCGTCTGCTTTTTCGGCGAAGGCGCGGCCGATGAAGGCGTGACGCAGGAAAGCCTCAATTTCGCGTCGCTGCGCCGCTTGCCCATCCTTTTCGTCTGCGAAAACAACGAATACGCCATCTATTCCCATGTCAGCGCCCGCATGGCGGGGTACGGGCTGTGCGAGCGCTACCGGGCGCTTGGCATTCCTTGCGAGAAAGAGGAAAGCGGCGATTTCCTGGCGATGCACGAAGCTGCCGGACGCGGCATCGCGGATGTGCGCCGGGGCCTGGGACCGCGCTTCATCGAGCTCAAGACTGCCCGCTGGCGCGATCATGTCGGCCCCGATGAGGATCGCCATCACGGCTATCGCTCCGATGCACGCCTGAATGCCGCGATCACCAGCGATCAACTGCCACGCATCGGCCGCTTGCTGCCTGACGAGACCCGCCGCGACATCACCAATGCGGTCGAGCGCGAGATCGCCGACGCCATCGCATTCGCGGAGGCGAGCCCGTTCCCCGAGGATGAGGAAATATTCGACCATGTCTTCGCCGCAAGAGGGTAAGCCGCATCGCAGCCTCAGCTATGGCGAGGCGCTGCTGGAGGCGACCCGCCAGGAGATGCAGCGCGACCAATCCGTCTTCGTCATGGGCCAGGGCGTCGACGATGCGCGCGGCATGTTCGGAACCACGCTCGACCTCCATAAGGAATTCGGAGCCGAACGCTCATTCGACGTGCCGCTCGCGGAAGAAGGCATGACCGGCGTCGGAATCGGCGCGGCCATGGCGGGGATGCGGCCGATCCAGGTCCATCAGCGCATGGATTTCATGCTGCTCTGCATGAACCAGCTCGTCAACATGGCGGCGAAGATGAGCTACATGTTCGCCGGTGCGCACAAGGTGCCGCATGGTGGTGCGCGGCATCATCGGCCGAAGCTGGGGACAGGGCGCGCAGCACAGCCAGGCGTTTCATTCCTTTTTTATGCATGTGCCCGGCCTCCGGGTGTTCGCGCCGACGACGCCTTATGACGCCAAGGGCTGCCTGATCACCGCGATCCGCGACGACAATCCGGTGATCATGATCGAGCACCGGCTGCTGCATCCGATCAGGGGGCACGTGCCGGAAGAGCCGTATGACGTGCCGTTCGGGCGGGCGCGAATCCTCAGCCCGGGCAGCGACATTACCATCGTCGGCATCAGCCACATGGCGCTCGAATGCGTGCGCGCGAAGCATCTGCTCGCCGGCAAGGGCATCGAGGCGGAAGTGATCGATCCGGTCTGCCTGTCGCCGCTGGATGTCGAGAGCATCGTGACGTCCGTCCGGCGGACGGGGCGGCTCCTCGCGGTCGATACGGGATGGCTGGCTTGCGGCGCGGCGGGCGAAATCATCCTGCGTGTGCTGGAAATGATGGGGGACAGCGCTGCGCCGAGCGTCGCGCGGATGGGCTATCTGCCGACGCCCTGCCCCACGACGCGCAGCCTGGAAAACCTCTTCTACCCCAATGCTCAGTCCATCGCCGAAAAGGCCTTCGCCATGTGCGGCCGAGGCGAGCCCGGCGACTGGGATATGAGCCTTGCCGCAAGCCGGGAAATCACCGAATTCAGGGGACCTTTCTGACATGTCCACGAAAACGCTTCGAACATCTCATACCCCCCGCAGCGACGCGAATTGGCGCGCCGAGCGTATGTCGGGCACCGCCAATGAGGCGCTGTTCGCCGCGATACGAGAAGGCGTCATCGCCTATTGCGCCGCGAGCCACAACACCGCATTCGATCCGCTTCAGCCTATCGTGCGCCTGCATGAGCCGACATTCGGCGCCGACGAAATCAACGCCGCGCTGGAATGCCTGCTGACCACGCATGTGACCATGGGCAAGAAGGTGCTGGATTTCGAGCGGGAGTTTGCGGGCCGGTTCGGCTGGCGGCACGGGGTAATGAACAATTCCGGTTCGTCAGCCAATCTGCTCGCCATCGCGGCCCTCGCCAATCATGCAACCCAGGACGGCCTTCGCGCGGGCGACGAGGTGATCGTCCCTGCCCTTTCCTGGTCGACGACCGTATGGCCGCTGATCCAGCTTGGCCTCAAGCCGGTCATCGTCGATATCGATCCGCATACGCTGAACATCGATCCGGGCGAAATCGAACGCGCCATCGGCCCCAAAACACGCGCCGTCATGATCGTGCCGGTCTACGGCAATCCATGCGACATGGACGCCATCACCGATATCTGCAACCGCCGCAACCTGATCCTGATCGAGGATTGCTGCGAGGCGCTCGGCGCCTATTATGACGGCATTCCGGTCGGCAAATTCGGGCGTGTCGGCACGTTCAGCTTCTATTATTCCCATCATATGACCACGCTTGAAGGCGGCATCACCGTCACCGACGATTTCGAATTGTCGGAGCTGATGCGCATCCTGCGCGCCCATGGCTGGACCCGCGAGGTCGAGGACAAGCAGCGCTGGTACGATCGCTATCCCGAGTTCGATCGCCGTTTCCTGTTCGTCAATCTCGGCTACAATCTGCGGCCCACGGAACTTGCAGGAAGCATGGGCCTCGTGCAGCTTCCCAAGCTCGCCGAGTTCGTCGGCATCCGCCGCGAAAATGCGGCGTGGTTCCGCAACGCGCTATCGCCCTTCGAACAGATATTTGCCTTCCAGAATGAGCACCCGAAAGGCGACAGCTCCTGGTTCGGCTTTCCGCTCATCCTGAAGGACGCCGCGCCGTTCACCGTTTCCGAGCTGACGGCCCATCTCAACGCCGGCGGCATCGAAACCCGTCCCATCATATGCGGCAACATCGCCCGGCAGCCGGCCTTCCAGCATTACGAGCATCGCATCGTGGGCGAGATGGCAAACGCCAATGCGGTGATGAACCGGGCTTTCTCCTTCGGCAACCACCAGGCCATCGACGATGGCGCGCGGCGCTATGTCGTAGAGCAGATCGAAGGGTTTCTAAAGGGGCGCGGACTTGCTTGAAGCGGAAACCGACGGCCCTGCGGAAGAGTACAAGATCTGGGAGCAAGACGCCATGACCCGCCCCCGCGCATTGATCACCGGCATTACCGGCATGGTCGGCTCGCATCTCGCCGAATATCTCATTGCCAACACCGATTGGGATGTGTGGGGGCTTTGCCGCTGGCGCAGCCCGCTTGCCAATCTCGAAAGCCTCATCCCGGCCATCAATAACAAGGAGCGCGTGTTTCTGGCCTATGCCGACATGCGCGACACGCTGTCGGTGCGCGATGCGGTCAAGGCGGCGCGGCCTCATTACGTCTTCCATCTCGCCGCGCAGAGCTTTCCCAAAACCAGCTTCGATGCACCGCTGGATACGATGGACACCAATATCCAGGGTACTGTGCGCCTGCTCGACGCCGTGAGGGAATTCGCGCCCAAGGCCATCGTGCATGTCTGCTCCTCCTCGGAGGTCTTCGGCCGCGTGCCGAAGGAGAAGCTTCCGATTGACGAGGAATGCGCCTTCCATCCCGCCTCGCCATACGCGATCTCCAAGGCCGGCACCGATCTCGTCGGCCGCTTCTACGCCGAGGCTTACGGCCTGTGCACGCTGACGACGCGCATGTTCACCCATACGGGCCCGCGGCGCGGCGATGTCTTCGCGGAGTCCACCTTCGCCAAGCAGATTGCCATGATCGAACACGGACTGATCGCGCCGGTCGTCAAAGTGGGCAATCTGAACTCGCTGCGCACGGTGGCCGATGTGCGCGATGCGGTACGCGCCTATCATCTGCTGGTGACGGTCAACCCGATTCCGGGCGCTTATTACAATATTGGCGGCGCCTTCCACTGCACGGTCGGCGACATTCTGCAGAAGCTGCTGACCCTCTCGCCTCATCGCGCCGAGATCGACATCGTCGCCGACCCGGAGCGCTTGCGCCCGATCGACGCCGATCTGCAAGTGCCCGATACGCGCAAATTCAAGGCTCACACCGGTTGGGAGCCGCAAATCCCCTTCGAGCAAACCATGCAGGACCTGCTCGATTATTGGCGCGCGGCCGTCGCCCGGCAGGGCAACGCCTTTCTGACACGTTAGCGGCTGTGGGTCGCCTTCGCGACAAAGGCTTGGGCAAGTCTTTACGGTCAGGAAGCCACGGTCTGGCATAGTGACGGCGTGGGCGATTGATGCCCGAACCCGATCCCGAGGCCCCCATGATCATCAGCCGCACTCCGTTCCGGGTTTCGTTCTTCGGCGGCGGCACCGATTACGAACCCTGGTTCCGCGAACATGGCGGCGCGGTGCTGGCCACCAGCATCGACAAATATTGCTATCTCAATTGCCGTTTCCTGCCGCCCTTCTTCGACTATCAGAGCCGGCTCGTCTGGTCGGAGATCGAATGTGTCACCGAACGCAACCAGATCCGCCATCCCGTCATTCGCGCCGTGCTGGAGATGCTCAAGATCGAGGACGGCGTCGAAATCCACCACAATGCCGACCTCCCCGCACGCTCGGGCCTCGGCTCCTCCTCAAGCTTCACCAATGCCATGCTGCTCGCCGCCTATGCGCTGATCGGGAAAATGATCTCCAAGCGCGATCTGGCGGAAAAGGCCGTCTACGTCGAGCGGGAATTGCTGCATGAGAATGTCGGCGTGCAGGACCAGATCCAGACAGCCTTCGGAGGCTTCAACAAGATCCTGATCGCCCAGGACGGCGGCTTCAGCGTCGAGCCGGTCATCGCGCCGAAGTCACGCATCGCGCATTTCCACGAGCACCTGATGCTGTTTTTCACCGGCGTCAGCCGCAATGCTTCAGACATCGCGGCCGAACAGATCGCTTCGATCGGCAACAAGCAGACGGAGCTGCGCGCCATGCGTGCGCTGGTCGATGAGGGCGAACGGATTCTGACCGGCAATGGCGACCTGCGCGATTTCGGCCGGCTGCTGCATGATGGCTGGCAGCTCAAGCGCGGCCTGTCGGCGAAAATCGCTCCGGCGTTCGTCGATGACGTTTACGACAAAGCCCGCCAGGCAGGCGCCATAGGCGGCAAGCTTCTGGGTGCGGGCGGCGGCGGCTTCATGCTGTTTTTTGTGCCCCCCGAGCGTCAGCCGCGCGTTCTGGCCGAACTTCACGGTCTCATCCATGTTCCCTTCGCCTTCGAGACCGGCGGTGCGCAGCTCATCTATTACGATGCCCCGGATGTATTGCCCGCACGCGGCGCCCAAACCGCGATCGCTTGCTAGCGAAGAAGGGCACAGTACCGAGTGCCTACGGCCGATGACTCCGGTTCTCCCCGGCGATTCGAACTTCGGTTTCGAGCTCCTTTTCCTGCATCCGATTGTCGCATTCGATCTGCGCATCACGCTCGAACAAGCGGGCGCAACCGTGATCGGTCCGGCCTTGACTGTGCAGCAGGCCGAGACGCTCTCGTGTGAGGAACACATATCGGTGGCGCTGATGGATGTGCGGCTTGGCGACGGAGATGTATTCAACGTCGCCGCCAAGCTGTGGGACCGAGGGGTGCCGATGGTCTTCCACACAGGTCACGGTACGGCCCAAGCTCTGCTCGCGCGCTGGCCCGGCTCGAAAGTGCTCACCAAACCGATCCGATCGGACGTCCTGCTTTCCACCATCGCCGGGCTGTTCCGCAAGTCCGGTTCGCTGGCTCCTCCGCCGCTGTCTTCTACTTCGTCTTCTTCATCTCCGTGATCGTAAACGCGCCGTTGACGCGGTCCGCGTCGAATTTGATCTTGTCGCCGGGCTTGACCGCTTTCAGCATCTCCGGCTGAGCGACGCGGAATACCATCGTCATCGGCTCCATATCCAGCTTCGCAATCGGGCCATGCTTGACGGTGACCTTGCCGGCCGATTCATCCACTTTGGTGACTTCGCCATCGACCTGCGGCTCCGCGAACGCCGGCATCGCCATGCCGATCTGCGCAGCAAGCAGGCTGCCGATGAACGTGAGCAAGAACTTTGACATGTCCGTCTCCTTACCAATTTCGCGCTATTTTACGGTGATCGTGCCCGACATTCCGGCCTGACGATGCCCCGGGATCAGGCAGGAGAAATCGAATGTCCCGGACTTGGTGAATTTCCAAAGAATTTCGCCGGATTTGCTTGGCGGCAAGCGCTTGGCGTTGGGATCGTCATGCTCCATCTCCGGGTTTTTCTCCATCTCCTTGGCGTGTTTGAGATTGTCCTCCAGCGTCGACAGGACGATTTCATGATCGAGCAGGCCATTATTCATCAGCTTGAAGCGGATCTGCTCGCCCTTTTTCACCGCGATCTTGTCGGGTACGAACAGCATCTTGCCGTCGGCCTCCTTCATGGTGATGGCGATGTCGCGCGACGGCTTCTTCGGGTCGCCCGGCTCACCGAACGCAAGGCCGTCGGCGTGGCCATGCGCATGTGAATGACCTGGCTCGCCTGGCCCGGCGAAGGCCGGAGCGGCCGTCAGCAGGAGGATGGAAATCGCCGCCACTCCACTCCAATGATTCATGGGTCGTACCTTCCGTTCACGACTATCGATGCCCATGGCCGCGCCCGCCGTGCTGGGGCTTGCGGACGACGAGAATATCCTCATCACCACTGCCAAGAGATGAATGTTTCGGCATGCCGGACGTTCCGGCTCGCCGATCGCTCTCGCCACGCCATTCATAGGCGACCGTGCCCGCCGGATGCTTGTACCAGCCGGGGTCTTTGTAATCATCCTTGGCCAAGCCTTCGCGCACTTTCACAACCGTAAACATCCCGCCCATTTCGATTGGCCCATATTGACCGAAGCCGGTCATCATCGGCAGCGTATTATCCGGCAATTGCATTTCCATCGTACCCATATCCGCCATGCCCGCGGACCCCATTGCCATATAGCCCGGCACGATCTTGGAAATCTTCCTGGCAAGATCGCGCTTATCGACACCGATGAAATTCTTCACCGCATGGCCCATCGCATTCATCGTGTGATGTGATTTGTGGCAATGGAAGGCCCAATCGCCTTCTTCACTGGCAATGAATTCGATCGCACGCATCTGGCCGACCGCCACATCCGTCGTCACTTCCGGCCATCGCGATTCCGGCCGCGTCCAGCCACCATCCGTGCCCGTAACCTCGAATTCATGCCCATGCAGATGGATCGGGTGGTTGGTCATGGTCAGATTGCCGATGCGGATGCGCACCCGCTCACCCTTGCCGGCGACCAGATGATCAATGCCTGGGAAAGCGCGGCTGTTCCAGGTCCACAGGTTGAAATCCAGCATGGTGTTGACCTTCGGCACATAGGCGCCGGGGTCGATATCGTAGGCGTTCAGGATAAAGACGAAATCGCGGTCGGCGCGCATGAAGCCCGGATCGCGCGGATGCACGACGAAAAAGCCCATCATGCCCATCGCCATCTGCACCATCTCATCGGCATGCGGGTGGTACATGAAGGTGCCGGAGCGCCGGAGCTGGAACTCATAGACGAAGGTCTTGCCCGGCTCGATCTGCGGCTGGGTCAGGCCGCCGACGCCGTCCATGCCGTTGGGCACGCGCTGGCCGTGCCAATGGATGGTGGTGTGTTCGGGCAGTTTGTTGGTGACGAAGATGCGCAGCTTGTCGCCCTCGACCGCTTCGATAGTCGGTCCCGGCGACTGGCCGTTATAGCCCCAAAGATGCGCTTTCATGCCCGGCGCGATCTCGCGGATCACCGGCTCGGCGACGAGGTGGAATTCCTTCCAATCGCCGTTCATGCGCCAGGGCAGCGTCCAGCCGTTCAGCGTCGCCACCGGCTGATAGTCGGGACCGGATTGCGGATGCAATGGCGGCTGCATCAGCGGCGATGGCTGGATCGGCGCCTCCGGGATTGCCGCCGCCTGGGCGCGTCCGCTCACTGCCGCAGCCCCAATCAGCGCGAGACCGGATGTGGCGACGAAGTTGCGTCGTGACAGCATTGTGTTGTCATCCTTCATGATCAATGCGCCTCCCCGCCGCCGCCTGCCGCGACCGATACGCTACCGCTTTCCGGCTCGGCGCCCGGCGCACTGCCTCCGACCAGTAGCGCCGATTGCAGACCGGCATGCGCCAGCCAGAAATCGCGCAACGCGTTAATGGCTGCGCTGCTGCTTGCGATCCGGGCGCGGGCGTCGGCAAGCACGGGGAAAATGTCGGTCAGCATGCCGTTATAGCGGAGCAGGCTCTCCTCGGCGATGGTCTGCCGCAAAGGCACGATTTCCTTCTCGTAATGCCGCGCAAAATCATAAGCGCCGCGATAGCGCTGATAGGCTTCGCGAACCTCGGAACGCGCATTGACGGCCTTCTCCGCCAGCCGGTTGACCACTTGCATGTAGCTTTCTTCCGCCTGCCGCGTCCGCGCCTCGCCGAAATCGAACAGCGGCACCTGGATTTCCAGCTCCGCGCCGCGCCAGCGGGTTTTTTCGGTCTCTTTCTCGCCCGTATCGCCGACCTTGGTCACGCGCTCATATTTGCTGTGACCGGCAATCTCGAAGACATTCACCAGCCGGGTTGCATGGGTGAGACCGAGAGCCTTCGCGGCTGCGTCGACCTCGATACGCGCCATCTCGACATCGACGCGCCGCCTGAGTGCTTCAGTTTCGATATCCGTTTTGAGTTTCGGCTTGCCCGGAAGCGGCGGCAGTGCGTCTGGAAGCCGGAAATTGATGCTGTCGCCCCATAGGCCCAGCACGCGGATCAGCGCTTCGCGGGCGGCCTCCTGCGTTTGGCGCGCGCGGGCCAGCTCTCCGGTGATCTCTGCATAGAAGACATGCTCGCGCGCCTGATCCAGCTTGGAGACGGCGCCGGTCTCGCCAAGCTTCCTGATCAGCTCGGAGGCGGCCTCGGCGGCGGCCTTGGCCTCGCGCAGCAATGCCGCCGTCTGACGCGCCGCGACGGCATTGTAAAAGGCTCGCCTCGCCTCCGCCGCGATGCGAAGCGTTTCCGCCGCCGCCTTGAACTGCGCCTGGCGGAACTGCTGCTCGGCGATTTCGCGCTTGGCGGGCAAAGTCAGCAAGCCCAGCACGTTCACCAGGATTTGCCGCTCGATCTCCAGCTCCATGCTCGCCGAAAGCCGTGCGAGCGACAGCGTCGGGCTCGGTGGCAAGCTGGCCTCCACGCCGCGCGCCTCGGTGATCGCCAATTCATTATAAGCGGCTTGAAGGCCCTTATTGTTCAGCAGCGCGATTTGCACGGCGCCGTCCGCCGTCAAACGCGTGCGCAGGAGCCGGGCCACACGATCTTCGGCGGCGCGGCCCTCCTCGTCAGAACGGATTTTGACGACCTCCTCGCCGGTTCCCCCGCCGGCAATCGCCGCCACGGCTCCCATGCCCGCATCGGGTGTGAAATTCGCGCATGCCGAAAGCGCCAGCGGCATTATCGCCGCGAGAGCAAGCTGGCAGCAACCGCGCGAGGTTCGATTCAATCGACCCATTTCTTGTCCCCCTCGTCCCAATCAGCGCTTTTCCTGATCGCCGGATTTCGCCTTCGGCTTCGGTGCAACGTCCTGATTGACCCCCGGCCAGGAGCGCGGCTCCACAGGGCGGAACGGAATGTAATTCTCGATCACCGGCCGGTACTGCGTGCGGGGGACACGCTCCTGGGGATTGGCTTCCTTCGGCAATGCAGCCGACGGCGCGGGAATGCCCACTATAAATAAGCCCGCGGCGAGTAACGCTGCTCGCCCTCCCAAGCCGAATGGGATGCGATCAGGCCATCGCCCGTCTTGTCGTGAATTCATCATGATGAGGTCTCGCGCAAAGCCATGCCAGAACCGCCGGTTTCCACCGGCTCGGATCAGCTCAGATTGTCAGGCGATGATGCGATCTCGGAGGCCGCTCCAGGCCAAGGGCAATCCAGCCGGGCGGCGGAGCGCGGTGCCAAAAATGGTTCGCCCGCCTTTGCGAAGCGTGCGGCAGCGCGTCCGAACCGGCTTGCCAAATGGCGGCTGTGCACATCCAGCCGCAGCAATCGAACGTTCGTTCCTGGTCAGCATGGCCGACCGGAGCGGCGCCGTCATGGCGATGATCGACACCCTCGTTGTGATCGTGCGAATGCCCGGAAATCAGGTGGTCAGAATCGCCGGAGTCGACGTTCACGGCCAAGGGAGCGTGATCGTCGCAGCCTGATGCCGAATGCGAATGCACGGCAGCGAACGACGCCATCGCGCCTTGCAATGTCAAAAACAGCGCGAGGCCGAGGACGAGCATCCTTGCCGTTGCCGCTCGCATTGCTGTGCCAATTCGTGCCATCAAAGCCGCCGCCAAATACCCCCAGACAGTATCGGCGTGGCTAAAGCGAGTCAACGCGGCGCGAGCGGTGCGCGTAGCTCGACGAATTCCGGCGCAGCGCTTGCCGTGCAATATGGCCGCATCGCAGCGGAATTTCAGAAAGCTCAATTCAGCCCATATTTGCGCATCTTGTCGTGCAGGGTGGTGCGCGCGACGCCCAAGGCCTCGCTGCTACGCGCGACATTGCCGGACTGGCGTTGCAGTTCGGCGGTGATCAGCGCCCGCTCGGCGGAACGGGGGATCGGAACCATTTATCGTAGATCTTGGCCGCCTCACCGAAGGTCATCGGCTTGACGAGCGCGGCGAGGAAATTTCACCTGGACGAATATAAAAATGCCGGAAATTCTGATGCTTACGGCGCGGGATTTTGGGCAGAGCGGCGGATGGTCGCCAATCCACTGGCGGATTTCCGCCGGTGGTTCCGGGTTTAGCTCGTTTTGGCCGTTGTCAGTTTGACAGGTGCAGCAAGGAAGCGCACCCTTTACCCAGCAAGAAAACTTGGCGACAAAGGGTCTCAATTGAAAAAACACGCAACGACAGTCGCCACCGTCCTGGCGCTCCTCGCCTTTTTGGGGGCGAGCATATGGTGGGCGATTTATACCTGGACGGGTGCGGAAGGCGGGCAAATAAGCGGCCATGGATGGACTGCCATCGTGCTTACCGTGGTATTCTCATTGGTGGTCGGATTCGGTCTCATGGGGCTACTATTCTACAGCCGGCGCCAGGGGTATGACGAGCCGCCGGAGATCGATCTGCGCGGCCGGGACGATCATTGAGCCGAAGTGCTGATGATGCTTAGATGACGGCGCGTGCGACCGCCGCGCGAAGGTCGTCGATGCCGGTCTTTTTTTCGGCTGAAGTGGCGATGAGCTCCGGATAGGCGGCGGCGTGTTTGCCGATGTCCACCAGCGTCGCTGCGAACACCTCTTCCAGCTCACTCGCCTTCAGCTTGTCGATCTTGGTCAGCACGAGCTGATAGGACACTGCGGATTTGTCCATCAGAACCATGGTCTCGCGGTCGTTCGGCTTGACGCCGTGCCGGCTATCG
This sequence comes from uncultured Alphaproteobacteria bacterium, assembly GCA_963842775.1. Taxonomy (GTDB): domain Bacteria; phylum Pseudomonadota; class Alphaproteobacteria; order Rhizobiales; family Rhodomicrobiaceae; genus R-RK-3. The sequence goes on from CAWJHQ010000011.1 coordinate 1,250,981, forward strand.
ATCAGCAGGAACACGCGCGCAAGCTGGGTGCGGCCGCGCAGATAATCCTGCACCAGCCGTTGCCAGCCCTTGACCAGGCTCTTTGCCGCCCGCGCATAGCCATAGCCCGGCATGTCGACGATATGCAGCGCATCACCCATGCGGAAGTAATTCAGCTCGCGCGTGCGTCCGGGCGTGTTTGAAGTGCGTGCCAGAGGCCCTTGAGCGATCAGCGCGTTGAGCAGGCTCGACTTGCCGACATTGGAACGCCCCGCGAAAGCGACCTCTGGGAGTGGTTCGTCGGGCAGACCGGCAACACTCACAACGCCTTTCACAAAGGCGCATGGGAGCCGGAAGAGCTGTTCAGCCTTAGCGAGATCGGCTTCATCTTGTTCTGAATATCGTTCCATACGTTCTTTTTTCTCGACGGAACCGACGGATAGGATCGGTGCCTTGCGTATCATCAAAGCCGACCAAGAGCATCAACCTTGTCGCAAGCGCGCAAGGGGCGAATGGATATGGAATGCGGCTGGGCAACCGGTCGTCAAGTGGGACATTGGCGGTCCGGACCCGCTAGCGATTACATGGCCGGGCGAGGAGCGTCAGGGCTCCTATCGCAAGACCGTCCAAGAGCGGAATGAGACCACGAGCGCCGCCAGGCGATGCGTCGCCGAAACGCAAAGTCCGTTCGGGGGACTAAACCTCGAGCGAAAGGGGTAGTGCTCTCTCCCTCTCACCTTGGCGCTACCCGGCCCGCCGCGATCATCTCGCGGCGGGCCTTTTTTGTGCGATGCGGCGTCCGATGCAACCGGCGCAGGACCGGCACGCGCAGCTCAGCCCTTGCCCGCACTTCCCGCGCTCTTTCGGGGAATCCCGATATTCTCCAGAAGGTTCACCTCAACCCCCTGCCGCCGCATGATCACATATTGCTGGATGATGGAGAGCGTATTGTTCCAGGTCCAGTAGATCACCAGCCCGGCCGGGAACGCCGCCAGCATGAAGGTGAACAGCACCGGCATCCAGGTGAAGATCTGCTGCTGCACCGGATCCGGCGGTGTCGGGTTCAGCTTCATCTGCACAAACATCGTGACGCCCATGATCAGCGGCCAGACGCCGATAATCAGGAAGGCCGGCGGCGCCCATGGGATCAGCCCGAACAGATTGAAGATCGTCGTCGGGTCGGGCGCGGACAGATCCTGGATCCAGCCAAAGAACGGCGCGTGTCGCATCTCAATGCTGACATAGAGCACCTTATACAGGGCAAAGAACACGGGGATCTGGATCAGAATCGGAAGGCAGCCCGCCATCGGGTTCACCTTCTCTTTCTTATACAGCTCCATCAGCGCCTGCTGCTGCTTCGTCCGGTCATCCTTGAAGCGCTCCTGAATGCGCTTCATTTCCGGCTGCAGGCCCTTCATCTTGCTCATCGATTCATAGGATTTATTCGCGAGCGGGAAGAACAGCAGCTTGACGAGGATGGTGACGATCAGGATCGAGACGCCGAAATTGCCGACAAGGTGATAGAAGAACTCAAGAGCGTGGAACAGTGGCTTGGTGATGAAGTAGAACCAGCCCCAATCGATCATCCTGTCGAACAGCTTGATATTGTATTTGTCTCTGTAGCTGTCGATGACGTTGACTTGTTTTGCACCGGCGAAAAACATCGAGGAAACGGCTTGCTTGCCGCCAGGCGCAACAGTGACCGGGTTGAGCAGGAAGTCGGTCTGGAACTGCTCCGTCGGCTGCTTGGCGTTATACGCCTTGAAATTCGCCGAATAAGGGGCATTCTGCTCCGGGACCAGCGCCGTCGCCCAATATTTGTCGGTGATGCCGAGCCAGCCCGAAGTCGCCTTGAAACTCGTTACATTCGCCCGGCTGACGCTGTCGTAAGGTGCCTCGGTGGCTTCCTTATAGTCGATTTCCTGTAAGCCGTCCTCGCCCATGACGCCGATCAGCCCTTCATGGAGGATGTACAATCCTTCCGTCTTCGGGTGTTCGTGGCGTGAGATGAGGGCATAGGGATAGAGCGTGACGGGCTTGGCGGATTTGTTCTCCACTTCCTGCGTCACGGTGAACATGTAGTCCTGGTCGACCGCGACGATGCGGCGGAAGGTCAGCCCATCGCCATTGTTCCAGCTGAGCTTGACCGGGTGATCCGGGGTCAGCGGATTTTGCGTTTCCGCCGTCCACTCCGTATCGGGAGAGGGCACCTTGACGCCTTCAGCGACCGCCGCCGTCCAGCCATGTTCGGCATAATAGGGGTGCGGTGTGCCGGAAGGTGACAGCAAGGTGACGTTGTCGCTGCCGGGCTTGACGCTGACATGGAACTGCTTCAGCACCAGATCGTCGATCCGCCCGCCTTTCAGCGCGAGCGAGCCCTTCAGGCTCGGCGTATCGATAGCGATGCGCGGCGATGCGGCGAGCACGGCCTGGCGGGACACGGCAATGGGTGCTAGCGCGGGAGCGGCGGGTACGCCGGCCGCCGGCGCCGATGGCTGAACGGCCCCCGGTTGAGGCGCACCCGGCTGAACCGGAGAGATCGGCCTTTCAAGTTCGGTGGTCTGGGGCGGCGGCGGCACGGGCTTGGGCGCGAAGAAGGCTTGCCAGCCGAACAGTACCAGAACGGAGAGCACGAGTGCCAACAGAAAATTGCGGTTATTCTCATCCATCATCGAAGTTAGCTCTGAGCAAATGGCGGCAAGCCGGCCAAATTAGGTTTATTCGGTTTCCCGCTGAGTTTCTCCGGCCGACGCTGCGCGCCCTCTCTTGGGATGCGCCTTGCCGTCATTTGCGCGTGGCGGACGATGCACTTTGCCGAATGCGAGTTGCAAGTCTTCTAGCAGATCGGCGAAGCGTTGGTGAAGGGCTTCGCGCCGCCCGATCAGCACATAATCGAAATTTGGTTTCGCGTGGCAAGGTGCAACCAGCCGTACCGCCTCTTTCAGCCGTCTGCGCGCCCTGTTGCGGAGTACCGCCCCGGCGCGTTTCACTGGAGCGTTCCCGTCTCGTATCGTCAACGCCTTGCTGCTTACAGTAAAACCGAACCGGGGAGAAGCGTCGTCGTCTGCCACACGGGGCATCGCCTGCAGCACGAAGCTTCGGGCAGTCCACTTTCCACCGCCGCGCACCCGGTTGAATTCGGAGCGTGATTTGAGCGTCGTCAGCGGCAATCGAGCGCTCCCGCGACGCCAATGACCGCGCCGGCACAATCACTCTGTTCTCGCGTGGCCGCACTCATGTTTTGTTTGTGCATCAATTTATCCAAACTCCGGCCGGCCTGCCGCATCCGTTTGGATCGATGCATCAGGCGCTGAGTTGCTTGCGCCCTTTTGCACGACGGCGCGCCAAAATCCGCTGGCCCTGCTTCGTAGCCATGCGGAGGCGAAATCCGTGAGTGCGCTTCCGCTTCAACACGCTCGGGCGATAGGTGCGTTTCGTCATTGCAGTTCTCGATCTCCGGCCCAGCCGCTGTCAGAGACAGGGCGCCAGCCTTCACTTGTCCGCTGAGTACAGTTGGATATAGGTGCGCCGCGGGGGCGAAGTCAAATAAGGAGAGGCGATTGTCGCTCCGGAAACGCCGAATTTATCGCCATTTCGACCCATCACGCCCCTTAACGCTCTTATCACATTGCATTGAGGCCTACTTTCGCCACCGACGCGACCGTGTATTTCTGCAAGAGTGCACAGCAACTCGGCGCCATCGCACGATTTCTCGAAAAGCCTGTGCCTGCGAAGGCCGGCATGGTCTACCCGGATTTCGCGAAAATGATGCGTGGCTACGAAACGCGAGGCTGTGAGCAATTCAGTATGAAGCAATCATGGTCCAAACGGGAGAAGCGATACATGCCTGACACGGCAGACCCATCCGAGAGCGGGAAATCCCGGGATCGTACTCCTCTGCCTCTCAGGCTACTGCCGCTCGCTCTGCTGGCCATCGCCGCCGTGCTGTTCTGGTGGTGTGGCGGCCTGGGTTATTTCACGCTGCAGAAGCTGGGCGAGCATCGCGAAACACTGCTCGCATGGGTCTCCCAGAATTACGCCGCGGCGCTGGCAGGCTATATCGGGATTTATGCGGTGATCGTTGCCCTTTCGCTTCCGGTCGCCGCACCACTGACGCTGGCGGGGGGCTTTCTGTTCGGCTGGCTGGTGGGCGGGCTTGCAACCATTGTCGCCGCGACATGCGGCGCAGTGGCGATCTTCATGCTCGCCCGCACTGCCCTGGCCGAACCGCTGGCGCGGCAGGCAGGGCCGTGGCTCGACAAGCTGCGCGCCGGCTTCCGGGAGGATGCGATCGGCTATCTCCTGTTCCTGCGGCTGGTTCCGGCCTTTCCCTTCTGGCTGGTCAATCTCGCCCCTGCACTGCTCGGCGTGAGCTTGCGCGATTATGTCGTCGCGACGGCAATCGGTATCATCCCCGGAACATTTGCTTTTGCTCTGACCGGCGCCGGGCTCGACAGCGTGCTTGCGGCGCATCAGGAAGCCTATGCCAGCTGCATGGCGCAAAATCCGGCACCCGACGCCTGCTCCTTCGGCCTCGACCCATCAAGCCTGTTGACACCGGAGCTGCTGATTGCGTCCGCGGCGCTCGGCGTGATTGCACTGATCCCCGCGATCGTTAAAAGGTTTTGGCACGGAAGGCCAGGGGCCTGACGTGTCGCCGCCATCGAGGAGGGGGAAATCATGGCAGAACAACTCAAGCCGGACCTTTGCGTCATCGGGGCGGGCTCTGGTGGCTTGTCGGTCGCGGCGGGAGCAGCCCAGCTCGGCGCGGAGGTGGTGCTCATCGAGCGCCACAAGATGGGCGGCGACTGCCTGAATTACGGCTGCGTGCCATCCAAGGCGCTGCTTGCCGCCGCCAAGCGCGCCCAGGCCATGCGCGATGCCGCGCCGTTCGGCATCCGTGCCGTCGATCCGCAGATCGATCACCGCGCCGTCCTCGCTCACGTGCATGAAGTTATCGCCGCGATCGCGCCAAACGATTCTGTCGAGCGTTTTACCGGCCTGGGCGTGAGGGTTATCCTGGCGGAGGCCTCGTTCAAGGACAAGGCGACGGTGATCGCGGGCGGTACGGAAATCCGCGCCCGCCGCTTCGTCATCGCCACCGGATCCATTCCCGCCGTGCCTCCAATTCCGGGGCTCGATAAAGTGCCCTTCCTCACCAATGAGACAATTTTCGACACGCCTGGCTTCCTGCGCAATCTCATCATCATCGGCGGCGGCCCGATCGGACTGGAAATGGCGCAGGCGCATCGCCGCCTCGGCAGCGAGGTGACGGTGATCGAGGCGCTGACACCGCTCGCCCGTGACGACGAGGAAGTACGTGGGCCGGTATTGCGGCGTCTCGCCGCAGAAGGCGTGCGGATTATCGACAAGGCGCGGCTGGAACGCGCCGAGAGTATTGGCGACGGCGTGCGCGTGCTGTTCGCCAAGGGCGGGCAATCCTTCTCACTCGACGGCTCGCATTTGTTGCTCGCGGTCGGCCGGCGCCCGAATATCGACAGCCTCAATCTTCAGGCGGCCGGCATCAAGCACGACCGCAACGGCATCGTGGTGAATTCCGGTCTCAAGAGCTCGAACCGGCGCGTCTACGCCGTTGGCGACGTGGCGGGCGGACCGCAATTCACCCATGTCGCCAATTACCATGCCTCCGTGGTGATCAAGAGCGCCCTCTTCAGGCTGTGGTCGAAGGCCGATCACACGACCATTCCCTGGGTCACCTTTACCGAGCCGGAACTGGCTCATGTCGGCCTCACCGAGGCAGGGGCGCGGGAGAAATATGGATCCCGGATCAACGTTCTGCGCTGGCCCTACAGCGAAAACGACCGCGCGCAGGCCGAACGGCAGACGGACGGGTTCCTCAAGGTCGTCACCAATCGGAGCGGGCGCATTCTGGGTGCCAGCATGGTCGGCGAACATGCGGGCGAGTTGATCCAGATGTGGAGCCTCGCCATGCAGAAGAACATCAACATCAAATCGATGGCCAGCATCGTCTCGCCCTACCCTACCCTCTCCGAGATCAACAAACGCGCCGCAATCATTTACTTTCTGCCCAAACTCACCAGCCCGCTGCTGAAGCGAGCAGTTGGTTGGTTGAGGAAATTGGGATAAAACAAATAAGGACAATGTAGAGTTGATGACGATTGACCTTCGCTCCTCCTCGTTCCGCTGACGAAGTGTCGGCGCAAACTGAAGCTGAGGGCCGCCAACGCAACCGGCGCGCCTTCCGTTTTGGTTTGTCCGCGCGCCTGCTGTGGCTGACGATCGCCTTCATCATGCTGGCGGAAATTCTGATCTTCGTGCCTTCGGTCGCCAATTTCCGCAAGAACTGGCTGATGGAGCGCCTCACGGCCGCGCAGATCGCCTCGCTCGCCGCGCAGGCCGCCGCCAACAACGCCGTCCCGGAGGCCCTGAGCAAGCAGCTCCTTGAAAAAGCGATGGTGCACAGCCTTGCCGTGCGGCGCGGCCCCGTGCGCATCCTGGTGCTGCAAACGGCTGTGCCAGGAATGGTGTCGGCGCATTTCAATCTGGAAGAAGCCAATTGGATGTCGCTCATCGGCGACGCGCTCTACGCCTTCATCGTCCCGGCGGGACGGCTGATCCATGTGATCGGCCATCCGGACCTGTCCGATGATACGGTCGAGATCGTCATGACGGAAACGCCGCTGCAAGTGGCGATCTACAAATACGCCCTCAACATTCTCATTCTGTCCGTCATCATTTCGCTGTTCACCGCCAGCCTCGTCTACCTCGCCCTGAACTGGTTTCTGGTGCGCCCCGTAACGCGCCTGACCTGGAACATCGTGCGCTTCCGGGAAAATCCGGAGGATGCGAGCCGCGTCATCCGACCCTCCGGGCGCGCCGACGAGATCGGCATGGCGCAGGAAGAACTCGCCGCGATGCAAAATGAGCTGATCGCAATGCTACGGCAGAAAAGCCGTCTGGCGGCACTCGGCCTCGCCGTCAGCAAGGTCAATCACGATCTGCGCAATATGCTCTCCTCCTCGCAGCTCATCTCCGACCGGCTCACCACCAGCGCCGATCCGACCGTGCAGAAATTCGTGCCGAAGCTGATTTCCTCGCTCGACCGCGCAATTGCGCTATGCACAGAGACGCTTCGCTATGGCCGGGCGGACGAAGCCGCGCCGCAACGCCACCGCTTCCTGCTGAAGCCGCTGATCGAGGAGGTCGGAGACGGTTTCGGTCTGCCGGGCCAGACGCGGATCCGCTGGATCGTCGACGCCGAAGACGGACTCGAAATCGATGCCGATCGCGGCCAGCTCTACCGCATTCTCACCAATCTGGTGCGCAATGCCATGCAGGTTCTCGAAGCGCCGCCCGAGGTGTTCCGGCCTGAAATCAAGGTAATCGCGCGCAAAGAAAACGACCACATATTGATCAGCGTCTGCGACAACGGGCCCGGCGTCCCGGCCAGGGCGAGGGCGAATCTGTTCCAGGCATTTCAGGGCGCGGTGCGCGTAGGCGGCACCGGACTTGGCTTGGCGATTTCGGCCGAGCTTGCCCGCGCCCATGGCGGCGAGCTGTCGCTCGACGAGGCCGCTACCGGCGCCACCTTCCACCTGCGACTTCCGAGCACCGAATCCGCCTTCGCCGATTCAGGAGGACAAGCGCGAAATCTTGGACGCGGGATACTTGCGTTTAGCCGCTCGAAACATTAGAACTAGGACGCAGCGGTTCTTGATGCCGCTTCCCGCCGCCGCGAGGCGGCCATTTCTTTTGCGCGCCCGTAGCTCAGCTGGATAGAGCACCAGACTACGAATTTGGGGGTCAGAGGTTCGAATCCTTTCGGGCGCGCCAATCTTTTCAATGACTTAGCTGAATGGAAAGGTTCACAATTTAGCGTGTGGACGCACTGTAGACGCACCGACGCTGCCGACCTTGGCGGAATTCTATAATCGGCTGCTCAGTCCGTGCAAACATTGATGACCGTGGCGAAAGAAAAACAACCATCCTCGACATCCGCCGAGCTCACGGGCGGTACGGGCTTCACCTACGAGGACACTGTCGTCGCATACTATCTTGCCGCTCTTTTGCGCGAGGAACATGCGGCAGGGCAAAGCGGGATCGTCAAAACTGTGGCCGTTCAACAAGCGGGGCACGGCCATCCGATGGATGACATTATCGTTGAGTTCGACGATGCCACCATTCGTCGGCGGCTGAGCCTCCAAGTCAAACGGCAGCTTCGCATCAGCGCGGCAACCTCGAATACCGATTTCCGCGAGATCATGGCCGGTGCCGTGGCAACGCGCGCTATTGTCGACTTCCAGACCGATTTAGATTGCTACGGGTTTGTCACTGAGAATGTCGCCGTCGAGCCCTTTCGGGCACTGAATTGTCTCATTGATTGGGCTAAGAGCGATATCACCGGAGACGATTTCGCGCGTCGCTTTGCCCCGGATGGAACAGCTGCTGCGACAGAACGCGCGCTTCGAGATGAGTTGCTTCCGGTGAATCAGGCTCAATCGGCCGATGATGAGGTCAAATTCTACCGTCACTTCGCGGCGCTCAGACTTGATGGGTTGGCAGAGGGAGGAGTTCTTCGTACGGAAATTGTCAACCGGCTGCAAGAACTGGTTGCGGCGAACGATGACGGCAAGGGCATATTACTTTTTGATCGGCTGTGTCGGATTGTGCGCGACGGCGCGGGCACGGCCCGAAAATGGACGCGGCAAACGCTTCTTGGGCAGCTTCGTGGAATTGTCCGGCTCAATGTCGCGCCAAATTATCGAGCAGATGTTGATCTGCTGCGATCCTTCTCCGCCGCCGGTTTGGCGGATGTGTCGGAAGAAATAGAAGGATTCCGCGTTGAGCGTCCCGGTCTGCAAGACCATATCCGTCAGCGTCTGATGGAGTGTCGTCTCGTCAATATCAGCGGGCTGCCCGGATGCGGAAAATCGGCGCAGCTCAAGCATATTGCGGTCGAGGATGCGGCTCGCGGCCCAATCCTTTTCCTGAAGTCAGACCGCCTTGCTGGGACGAGCTGGCTTACTTTTGCAGCAGCGTTCGGGTTGCGCCACCGTATCATCGATGATCTCCTGGCCGAGATCGGCGCTACAGGGACGCCGACCCTCTTCATCGACGGGATCGACAGGGTCAAACCTGATCAGAAAGGCATCATTACCGATATCTTGCAGGCGATCGAAGCGAACCCGCAGCTTGCCAACTGGAAGGTTCTGGCAAGCTCCCGCGATCAGGGGCTTGAGGCCTATCGTGCGTGGTTTCCCGCTAGTTTCTATCGTGGCACCGGCATTGGCGATGTATCTGTCATGCCGTTTACGGAAGAAGAGACGGAGGCACTGGCAAAGGAAAAACCGGACCTTCGCAGGCTTCTGTTCGGATCGCCCGCGGTACAGGAAATCGCACGGCGGCCGTTCTTCGCGGCAGTTCTGGCACGCAGCTTTCCTGATGATACCGCCACCCCGCAAACGGAGGTGGATCTGATCAACGCGTGGTGGGCGCGGGCCGGACACGATGCCCCTGCAGAAGCAGTACCGCTCCGTCAACGCGCGTTATTGGACTACGCCGAAAAGGGCGTACGCAGCCTCGGCAAGAACACCCCAGCACAAGCCCTGCGAGATATGACCTTTGCGCACGTTGCCGCATTGAAGGGCGACTGCATCATCCGCGATCACGATGGCGGCGCGTCGTATTCTTTTACCCATGATATCTTTTTTGAATGGGTATTTTTCCGCCTGCTGATCGAGCGCGGCGACGATTGGCATTCCAGTTTGGCCGAAGCCGGCGAACCGCCGCTGCTCGGTCGCGTGATAGGGCTGCTCGCGCAGTACGCGCTGGCGTCTCCCGGCAGATGGACTGCGGGCTATCGCAGCCTGGAGGGAAAACCACTGCGGCCACAATGGCGACGGGAGTGGCTGACCGCCCCGCCCTTTACACCGGCTTTCACGCAGGGGCAGGCTGAGTTTCAGGGGCTGTTGACTGAGAACAACCATGAACTGCTTGAGAAGCTGTTGGTCTGGTTTCAAGCGCAGCATACCGTTCCCAATCCGCTGATCTTGCAGCACAACAAATCGCCGGTCGAAGGTGTCGATCATGTCCGTGCAGCGGACGCGCTCGGCTGGCCCTCCGATTTTCAGAGCTGGAGCCGACTACTCGATTGGCTGCTGCCGCTGGCGGCCAACCTGCCCGTTCGCCTTCTGGCGAGCCTGCTCGAAGTGTTTGGGGTATGGCAAAACGTATTCGCCGATACCCGAGATCCGCGCTCGGCCGCGCTTGTGGAAATATGCAGCAACTGGCTGATCGAGCTCGAGGGCGTCGAATATCCGGAAGAATTCTCGGTCAAGCGCGGCAAATGGGATGAACTCGGCCGGGAAGCCAGATCAACGCTTGCCACTGCGCTTCGAATGATCATTTTACGTTCGGCGCGCGCCTATCCCAAACCTGCCGTCGCTCTCTTCGAACGGGCCATTGCGAACGAGCGGATACGGCAAGCCGCATATGGCGATCTCATTGGTTTCACGCCAACGATCGCGGACGTAGCCCCCGAACAGGTCGTCGCCCTAGCCAAAGCCGACCTGATAGAAGAGCTCCCGCAGGATCGGATTGATCGCGTCGAACGCGAAGAACGTGCGTATTATGAGGAGTTAAGACGCATCCGTGCCATTCCTGAAAAGGATCGAACGAAAAATCAGCAGCGTGCCCTTGAACATGTGTCTCTCTCCATCGGACATAACAGCGTTGATCTGGATGATGTCGGGATCGATCAGCATCATAGCTTCTATCACCCCGAATCCCCCCTGCATGAGCCTTTTGCCAGCCTATTTGCGAAGAAACCGGAGGTAGCGCTTGGCCTCGTGCGAGACCTCGCCAATCACGCAACAGAAGGATGGCGGCAGGTTCATCGAATTAATCAGCGCCAGATGGGGACGCCGCTCCCGATCGTGGTCGATTTTCCGTGGGGCAGACAGGAATTCTGGGGCGACTGGCGTGTGTATAGCTGGGGTATGGGGCAACTCGCGCCGAACCCGCTGGAATGCGCGTTCCTTGCAATGAGCTACTGGGCCTTCAGGCAAATCGACGCCGGACGACCGACGGACGAGGTTATTCAAGCCATCGTTGAAGGTAATGAATGCTATGCCGTGCTCGGCTTAGCGCTGATGCTCGCGCTGGAGACGGAACACGCCTCCGGGGTGACATTGCCGCTCGCCGCGTGTCAGCGTCTTTGGCGCCATGACATCGCGCGTGTCGTGCAGGCGCCGACGCGAAATATTGATTTGTTCGGCTTTGGATTTCTCTCGTCTCAGTGGCCAAAAAGCGGAAGCGAAAGCGTATGTGGATAGCCGGAAAAGCTGGTCGCGGGAGGTGCGCTCGCTCGCGTTGCAGTTCGCGCTCAGCCCGAATGATGAACTTCGCCAGCGCTACAAGGAAGCGCTCGCACGCTTTCCCGAAGAGCTGCCTTACGAATTCGAAGAGGCTCGCTCCAATGAAGAGTTAACAGCATCGCTGAAGGAAAACGCGGAGATCTGGGCGGGTCTTGGAGATATTGAAAATTATCGCGGGCAAAAGACAAAGGACGGTCAAGTTCTGGTCTCCTACGAACCCCCAACGCAGATGACGCCTGAGCAAGCCGAAAAACTCGAGGCTAATACCACATTCCTGCGTCAGATGGCTGCCCTTACATGGGCTAGGAAATCCCTTGAGGAAGGCGCTCCCGCTCAGGGAGGCACATTGGCACAGGTGGTTGCGCGACTGCGATCGCTCGATAACGATGCGATGTTCCAACGGCGGCACGATGTCGAGGACCACACGCCGCAAAGTGCGATCGCGGCGATCGCCGCCTGCGTGATTTGGTTTGGCGCCCCGTCCCCAGCAGATCATGCATGGGCGCTCAGCGTTTTGGCTCGCGTGGAGGAGATGAAAGAACCGCAGGGAGCTTTCCCCGGATCAAGAATTCCCTGGCATCCGACGCTCCATCTCATTGTCGGCCTGGCACATCTGCGCCGATTGAATCCTTCCGACACCGAATTGGCGCGCCGCCTGATGCGGCTCACACTGCATGTCCAGGAAGACGTGGCCGAGCTGGCTTTTACGGCTCTCCTGCGCGATCCCGATGTGGCGGTGGCGTGGGTTGCGGCGCAACTGGCATTGGATCTCGCCTTGTATTACCGGCCAGAGATCAATGCGGGCGGTGAGCGCGATAATCGGACCGGCCGAACGGCACGGAAGGAGAGTTTGGCACGAGCCTTGAAGCGTCTGGGCAGAAAATCAGGTGAGCCCTTTATCGCGATGCCGCCTGCATGGTAGAATCCCCTCGGCAACGTCGCCGCAGCCTAACTGGGGACGAAATCGGGTGGATCGATCCTGATCCGTGTTTTTATGCGCGGTTTGCCGCGAGGATGTTCCCGAATTTCCCTGTCGAGGCATGGTGCCAGGACGCTGTCTTCAAGCCTCTATTCGAAGCAGGTCTTAAGCAATTTGTGTCCTGGACTGCGGAACGGCTCATGCCCTCCTGGCGAGACCGAAAAAGGAGAGCGGATCGCCGGACGGACAGGCTGACCGAATGGACCGGTTGCCTTGGCGATTTGCTCGCCAGAGCGGCACCTTTTTTTGAACTGGAATCGGTGCGGAAGGAGTTGCTAGCCCCTTTTCTGACGGAGGATGAGGGTCTAAGCGTCCTTGCGCCATTCGCCGACAAGACTGTGACGCGTCATGTATTGGATGCAGCGACGATTTCCCTCCGACACATTCGATCTGCTCACGGAGTGTGTGGAGCGAATGACACGCGATCCCGTGTTCGATCCCGATGGCTACCGTGCTGGCGAAGTTCGTGGTCATGATATGCCCGAGCTAATCCGGGCATTGCTCTTCGTTAGCGTTGAGAAAGCTGCCGGGGCCGCACGCTTTGTGAATGGCGACTGGTCGGAAATCAACATGATCATGCCGCTCGTTACCCGCCTTATGGCGGCGACCGGTTGGGCACCCTATATAATGCAGCATTTCCTCACGCTATGCGAAAGGGCCGGCGGTTCTTATCCGCTTGATGCGTTTGCGGTACAGGCGAACGCCGCTCTTGCCTCGGTGGGTAACGCCAAGGGCGGTTGGGCGGGAACAACGCTGCCAGCCCGCATGGCCGGCATTGTGCAGCGTATGGCGGACAACAATTACCCGCTTCGTGCCGAGCAAGCCACAGAATTGCTCAAGAGACTCGACACCTTGATTGACCTCGGCGATCGGCGAAGCGCAGCGTTGGAGCAAGCTGAAGCGTTCCGAGGGGTGCAAATGCATTGAGGACCTCTGCGATCTACCTCGCGTCCGTTCAGGAGCCTGTCCGCACAATTGCCGCCAAGCGAGCTCGGCGTAAAGCACATCGCACTGCGTTAGCCGATATTTGCTTTGGACACAGCGGTGATTCCTGTGACTGCAAATACGCGTTCGAGCCACCGGGCACGTTCTACGAATTCAGAACCGAGCCTGACATGCGCGAACGTTCACCTTTAGTCGTGGGTGGATCGCCATATCTCAAGCCAATTCCGCTCTCTAGGTTCTATTTGCTTGCCAAGCGAAATCGATCTCCAGCAAACCCAGGTTTTTAGGAGGCAGTGCTATCGTGCTGCATTCGCCCTATTTCCGGATCCGCCGCACTCCGAAAACTGTCTCTTGAAACATTGCCTCCCGATAATCTAGTTGCAGTTGAGTTTTCGGAGAAGAAGGATGCTAGTTGGCTATGCGAGGGTTTCGACACGAGACCAGAACTACGAACTGCAGCTTGATGCGCTCGAAGCGGCAGGCTGCACTAAGATCTTCGAGGAGAAGCTGTCCGGTGCTCAGCGTGATCGGCCGGAGCTGAAGGCAGCGCTCGATTACGTTCGAGCTGGCGATGCATTGGTGGTCTGGAAGCTCGACCGACTTGCAAGATCGCTAAAGCAGCTGATCGAAACGGTCGAGATGCTGTCGGAACAGGAGATCGGGTTCCGCTCGCTGACTGAGAACATCGACACGACCTCGTCAGGCGGGCGGCTCATCTTCCATATCTTTGGAGCGTTGGCCGAATTCGAACGCTCGATCATCCGGGAGCGGACGACCGCCGGACTAGCAGCAGCCAAGGCGCGCGGTCGCGTCGGTGGCCGCCCGCCGGCTTTGAGGGAAAGCGATCTGCGCGTTGCGCATACGCTTCTGAAAGCTGGACAGCTGACCGTGGCCGAGATTGCAGAACGTCTGCACGTCGCGCCATCGACGCTTTACAAGCATCTTCCTCGCCCACGTTCATCAACCAGTGAAGACGGGCCATCAGTGTTGCCGAGGTAGGCGCCATTTGCTCGCTGGCGAGAGCGAACGGCAGGAACGATCGAAATCCCTACTCAAGCTGCCATAGCCAGATCGCGCTGGATCTGTGCCGAACGACGTTGCAGAACGACGCCCTCGTAATACGCTCTGCCATTGATCTTAACCTTGCGGCCGCCCATACCTTTGACGACCTCGGTGAACCGGCGACCGAACATCTGCCGGGAGCAGGCCTCGATGCCTCCCGCCTTACACCACGCGACGAAATCGCTATAGGCGACCTCCGCCTGAATGCGGCCGGCCCTCAATACGTCGAGCCTGGAGAATGCCCAGCGGGTGACCGTGTCTGCCGGCGTCTCGGATAGCTTCATTGGGGTCTCAGGCTTTACCGGCCGCCGTTCGGGCTCGGGCGCTGTGTCTGCGGGTCCCTTGGCCACCTGCACGGCAGATGCCGGCGCAGACCGACCGGCTTGCCAGCAAGACGAAGGTGAAGCCGAGGGCGCTACCGATCTCGACGAGCACGGCGATCAATATGGCGATGATGTCGCGGATTTTGGCTTCGCCCAGTGCGGTTAAGCGGCTGAGTGTAGCGGATTGCGGATCAGCCGACTGAAGCCGCTACTGGCACGGCCTGCAACCTGTTCTCGATCCGCTACTAAGTCTGTTTCAAGTTCGGCGGCGCGCTGCGACGCGGCGAACTCCTTTCGCAGCGTGTCGACCTTCGGGCAGACCTCATTCGTCACCGGGCCATCGATGACTTGCAGCCGTCGGCGCCAGGCGTGCGAAGCAGCGCGTCGATTTCGGCTTGGATGACGCCGGCGGGTCGCGGAACGCCTAGCCGGTCAAGCTGCTGGGCGGTTCGCTCGATCTTTGCTTCCCATGCCTTGCGATTGTCGACCACCAGCTTGTTCGCCGTGATCGTCTCTGCCGCGCGTCGATGCAGCAAAGCCGACGGCGGCGGCGAGCGAGTAACAGATTACGCTGGCGCAAAACAGAGCGGCAATCGCCGCAAACATCCGGTGTCCATTCCGCCACAAGATTAGCACCACAAGCGGTAGCGCAACCTTCATCAAATCCGCCGCGAGCGACAATGCGCCGTAGATGATCCGGTCGAATGGCGTAGTGGCGAGTGAGAGCCCGAATTTCAGATTCGCCGCCATCGATACGAGCACGAAAAGACCAGCCGCAAGAAATCCGGCGGCGAGCATGATTTTCTGGCCGATGTCTTTTCTCTCTGTGTTTTGCATAACAAAAAAGCGCGCCCGAACGGAACGCGCTTACCAAACTTCACTACGGCGCAACCTACCACGCCGGACGCATCAGCAAAGCTCGCGGGCGTGCGATATGGATCACGGGCAAAGCCCTAGCAGTGGCGCCTGGAATCCGTTTGCTGCTTTCGCGACCATGCACTCACCGTGCCTGCGGTTTCCTCGCTGAAGCGCTGCGCCGCGTCGGTCACCCAAGCGGGGCCACGAAGCCGATGATCGGCTTCGGCAGCGCTGGCAGTCGTGCCGGCGGGAGCGCGGATTGAGCATCTGATAGAGATCATTGTGCGTCGAGGTGATCCCGACAGACAGGGTGCGGCGGTTCCGCCTCACGGTCGGTGTTGTCGAAACCACAACTTTTCGCGGCACTCGGCCGCGCGCTCGTAGTAGCGAGCAGCCTCGGCGAACCGAGGGCTCCGCATTGAGATCGTCGCAAGTTCCTCGTATGTCGGTGCGAGGAGACCTTCGGAACCGGGCGCGTCGCCGACGAGGTCGAGCGACCTCAGGAGCATACTCTTCGCCTTCTCGAAGAGTTGCTGCGCGATCAGCATCGTTCCAGCCTGGCTGACCGCCCGAGCCTCCTTGAAGGTCTCGCCGATGCGGCGGTAGAGCTTCGTGGAGTCAAGCACAATTCAGTGGCGCGCGGGAAATTGCCCTGGCCGCGCCTCGATCTCACTTCGTTGGAAAAGCGCATCCGCCTGTATCTCATCGTTCCGAAGAAACTCGGCGAGGAGGTCTGGCACGCCGCAGGACGAGCCCGGCTATCATTGCAGCGATCGGATTCTGCCCGCGCAATAGCCTGCGACTTTCGTCGATGGCGCTCGCGGCAAGTTCGGGCGTTGCCTCGCCGGCATTATCGCGGATTACCACGGCCGCCTCGTCATCACTTTCGACCGCCATAAGCATGGATTGTAGCTTAGACTTGCCGTGGCGAATTGACGTCTTCGAGCGGCAACGCATGATGCGACGCGACGTCTCGGGCTCTTCCGTAGCACGCTCCGTCGCCAACTCCATGAGCCCGGTCATCAGCTTGAAGCTCTGAAAGACGGTGGCGCCATGCCGATCGAGCGAGTGCTGCCATGCCGCGTCACCCTCGGCGCGCATCAGGCAATCCATGAATTCGTCGATCGAAACTTCTTTAGATTCTGATGACTTTAGCAAAACGATCCGTCAAATGAGAAAGAATGGCCGAAAACACTTGTTATGTATGTTACAATAAGCTTGAGCTTCTAGTCTAGATGTTAGTGCCTATGTGCCGACAACTGAATTGGTCTGCTGCGGGTACTTCGTTTAGCAATTTGATATCGATTTGCCCCGCATCGCTGACGATCGCAGTGCAGCGCCGGATGAAGGCTGCGGCCCTTCACCTAGCCTCGCGGTCTCTACGCGCGGGCGGCAATCCCAAATCATGTCGAATATGCTTTAATTTTCGCACCTGCCGGCCGAAAGAGGGACCAACATTGCCGCGGAGCTACCACCGTGTGCCGTTCCCCGTCAGACCAGGCGAAGGCGATCCGCCGTTGTGGACCGGCGAGCTATTTCAGCCGTCGGATGCGATGATAAGGACAAACAACTTTAGATTGCCCAGCCGATCCGCAGCCAAGCGCAGGAACTCTAATCCGTTCGATCTCCGTTTCGCTCGCCTCGGCGAGCAGGAGCATCCCCTGGACGCATTGCCGACGGTGGCAGAAACAGCGCTGAATGCGCCACCGCTCGATGGCGGCGGCGGGCGGGCGGACTTCTCGTAACCAAGTCGTCGGATGGTGCAATGCCGAGCCGTGCGCATAGGTCTGCGCTGCCTCCTCCGGCGTGTCGAACTAGCCGAGGTCGACTGCCTTGCCTTGGCGTGAATTCGCGCGCCAGCGGTTGCCGCGCCGGTCATCCCCCTTATAGCCTGGTGCTTTGGCCTTTGCGAGCCAGCATGACGCGAGCGAACCCGTTGTCTACGCGGTGGCAGGCGCGTATTATGGATGCGTTGCGAAGCAGATTACTCGCGCTTTGCAGAATATTCGTAATTTAACCCTGAAGGGTCATGGAGATGAACACCGCGCAACCCTCAAATCAATTTATTCTGAGGTATTGGCCTTTTTTTCTGCGCTGGCAGTTGCGATTTGGACAATCTTCACCTGGGGAAACGATCAAAAGGAAAAATAAATTTGCGCCGGGAGCAGGCCGTTCAGCTAGCTAAGACTAGCGCCTTTGAAGCCCGGCAACCGTATCTCAAAGAGCAGCTTGGGGATTTTTATCAGAACCGCCGAGGTAACGGGTGAGTTAGTGAATTTACGGCCTACGGATCCCGACTG
This sequence comes from uncultured Alphaproteobacteria bacterium, assembly GCA_963842775.1. Taxonomy (GTDB): domain Bacteria; phylum Pseudomonadota; class Alphaproteobacteria; order Rhizobiales; family Rhodomicrobiaceae; genus R-RK-3. The sequence goes on from CAWJHQ010000011.1 coordinate 1,268,784, forward strand.
GGAGCGCGTGAAAGGCAAATTCTTCGCTCTCAGATGGAGCATACTTGAGATGGTCGGCGATCCTGGTATACGTCAAGCAATGCGCCGAGTTCAATATGCATTGTTAGATGTTGAAACGCAAACCAATGAACAGACACAACATAAACTTCGATGGATGGTGGAGTGCTTGGGCCGACGAACTTCGGTTCTCACTAGAGAGCACCTGGAAGAATGTTGCTCCTCCACCAGAAACTGCGTCTGGCGAAATTAGGAACATTCTCCCCTAATGGATGTAAAGGGGGCAGGATCGACCGCCGCCGCCCCTGGGATGACGATGTCTAACGGACACGTGCGCGCGTCAGTACCGGCTCTTTGGGCGCTCGCGTAGGATTGCATGCGGGAATGTTGGAGATGAAGTCGATGCCGTTCTCTAATTCCGGGTCTGGGTCAAGCTCTCCACGATCATCCTTGCCGAGCCCTGGTTCTTTCCGCGGTAGGGCATTGCCCTCCGCATGATGGCGTAAGATGACGCTGGCGGATCAATGTTGAATCGCGGTCGCCCGGGAGCGCTCGCAAAGAATCGGACGATCTCGCCACCGCCATCGTCCCGGCAGGGACATCGTCTCCCGCTCTTGGCGGGAACTCTGGTGTTAGTCGCTTTACGCGGCAGCCTCCTTCGCTGCCAGTTGAAGTCGGTGCCGTCGAGCCACATGCGGTGCAGGATGACGGCCAGCTTGCGGGCGACGGCGACTTTGGCCTTCCTCAGGCCGTTGCGCTTGGCCAGCCGCATGCCCCAAGCCTTCAGCGCCGACCATTTGGCACGCGGGTAAGCAGCACGCCGGCTGCTTCGAACAGATAGCTGCGCAGGAGGCGTCGCCGCATTTCGAGATCCGTCCGGTCCAGTCGACCTCGCCCGAGGCATGGCGCCGCGGCGTCAATCCGAGATAGGCACCGACATTTCTCGATTGCTCAAATCGCTTTGGATCATCGATGGTCGCCTTGAACAGCAGCGCGGTGATCGGCCCGATGCCCGGCGCCGTCATGAAAGCCCGGACCTGGCTATCCCGCCGTGCGAGTTTCATCACCTTGCTGCTGAGATCGGTGATCTGGCGTTCGATGGTTTTCCGCGCCTCAAGCAGCGGTCGGACGGCAACGGCAATCTCCGGTCGATCCGCGATCAGGGCTTCGGCACGGGCGCTGAAGCATCGCAACGCGGCCCCAAAGTGTGGCGAAGCCTGATTGTCTCAACATATATCCGCACACGGCGATATCGCACCCTATGACATTGAGGTGCGCAGCGGTAATCAACGCCCCGATGAATAAGGGCGCTCACCCAGCTTATTCTTATGAAATCAGCAAGGCCGCGCTTAACGACTCGACGGTGCGAGGCTGTGATGAATTAGCCTTGAGTTCGAATCTTCATGCGACATTGGCCGAGCCCTTAAACCTACACGCGCGATGATCGATCGCTATGGGAGGCCAGCAGTCGATACGTGAAGGCCTACCTCTTCACCCACTGCTGTCACCAAGCGTACATAGAAGCCAGGCGACACAATTCATCTGTGCGGTCCGTTACACCGTGAACGGCCGCTGCCGGTCGAAGACCGAGTTGGATTGCCCAACCACCCAATGATTAGGCACCTGCGTTCCCGGAAGACCGCGCCGAATATTTTCGTGGAACAGCTCGTAATTGCCCTCGAACCGACCATTGTTCCAGACGCGCAGCAAGCTCTGCGTGAACGCGCCATTGGTGGGCAGGTC
>CAWJHQ010000012.1:0-319452 GCA_963842775.1 uncultured Alphaproteobacteria bacterium
AGATGCTTCATTGTGGTCGCCGACCGACTTCATCTCTTGAGGGCGGCCCAACCGCTCCTGCGGCGCGGGGCGGCGACACGCTGCCGATTTGTTGGGTGCCGCACGGCTCCAACGGGCTGCGCATTTGGTCTGCGCCCTGAGCACTTCCTCCTGGCGAACGATCGAGTCATTCAAGCGACGATCAAGGTCGTCGCGAGCTTGGTTAGGAGAGAAAACACCGCATCGTTCCGCACGTCATCCATTCAAGCCTCACGACAACGCTTCAATATCAACGCAGTGTGTTTGTTCTAGCGCATCAAGCGGCACAAGACCGCTCTCGTAAGAGTACCTTAGGGAGGAAATACAAATGACTAAAATTACGCGACGCGCCCTGATGGCAGGCGGCACGTCACTCGCTGCTGCGGCGGCGCTCGGCGGCTCCAGTCTTACTCGAATGGGCAAAAGCCTGGGCGCAGTCGGCGCCATGGAAGCCGGAGGCAGGCGCGGAGCTTTCGATGCTGCGCTGGAAATATTTCGTTCAGTCGGAGGATGACGCCTTCGTTGCGCTGATCGACGCCTTCACGAAAGCTACCGGCGTCAAGGTCACGATCTCACGCGAATCCTACGAGGACGTGCAGCCGAAGGCCTCTGTCGCGGCGAATACCGGTGCAGGCCAGGACATCTTCTGGGGCCTTTATTCATTGCCGCATCTCTTCCCGCAGAAATGTCTCGATGTGACCGACGTCGCCGAATATCTCGGCAAGAAATATGGCGGCTGGGTGCCGAGCGCCGAGGCCTACGGCAAGAGCGGCAACAAGTGGATCGCCATCCCGATCTGCTACAGCGGCAACATGGTGAATTACCGCATCGAGGCCTCGAACAAGGCCGGTTTCTCCAAATTCCCGACCACGACGGACGAATTCCTCGAATACGCCAAGGCGATGAAGAAGAACAATACGCCGGGCGGCTTCGCGCTCGGTCACGCCTCGGGCGACGGCAATGGCTGGGTGCATTGGTGCCTGTGGTCGCATGGCGGCAATGCGGTCGATGAGAACGACAAGGTGATCCTGAACTCGCCCGAAACGGCGAAGGCGCTCGAATACGCCAAGGCCGCTTTACGAGCACATGGTCCCTGGCGTCGCCGCCTGGAACGACGCATCGAACAACAAGGCGTTCCTTGCCGGTGAAATCAATTGGACCGACAACGGCATTTCCATCTATGTCGCGGCGAACAAGGATCCGACCAAGGCCGGATCTGGCCAAGGATATGAATCACTCTGTCTGGCCGGTCGGCCCGGTCGGCAAGCCGACGGAGCTGCATCTACTGTATCCGGTCCTCGGCATGGGTTACACGAAATATCCGCAGGCCGTCAAAGCGCTCATGGCATACATGGTCGAGGCGGACCAGTTCAATAAATGGCTGGAGGCGGCGCAGGGGTACCTCTGCCACTGCCTCAACGCATATGACGCCAACCCGGTCTGGACTAGCGATCCGAAGCGGACGATCTTCGGCCAGGCCGGCAAACGTACCCTGACCGCCGGCGGGCGTGGCTCGGTTGGCGAGAAAGCCGCCGCCGCGATCGCCGACTTCGTGATCCTCGACATGTTCGCTGCCTATTGCACGGGCCGTGAAGACGTCAAGGGCGCCATCAGGATCGCGGAGCGCCAACTCCAGCGCATCTATCGCTGACACCCTTAGATTGCGGCCGGCGCCCCCGGGTGCTGTCCGCAATCGCCTTTGTGAGTAGGGGAAAAGATGGCTGATGTCGCACTAGGTCAAACTGTTGCGAAAGCACCTCCGCGCGAATCGACAGCGTGGGACCGTCTACAGGTCAACCGCAACTGGCTCGGCTTCTGGTTCATGGTGCCCGCGGCGGCGTTCCTCATCCTGTTTCTGGCTTATCCGCTCGGGCTCGGCGTCTGGCTTTCATTCACCGACGCGAAGATCGGCCGCAGCGGCGAATTCATCGGCGTCGAGAATTACGTCTGGCTGTGGGATGATTCCGTATTCTGGCTCTCGATCTTCAACACGCTGCTTTACACGGTGGTTGCGAGCATCGTGAAATTCGCCGTCGGCCTGTATCTTGCTCTGCTGCTCAACGAAAATCTGCCGTTCAAGGCCATCCTGCGCGCGGTCGTGCTGATCCCGTTCATTGTGCCTACGGTCCTGTCGGCGATCGCCTTCTGGTGGATTTACGATTCGCAATTCTCGATCATCTCCTGGTCGCTGCGGGAATCTGGGATTGATTACGGGCAACATCAATTTCCTGGGCGACGTATGGAATGCCCGCTGGTCGGTCATCTTCGCCAATATCTGGCGCGGCGTTCCCTTCGTCGCAATCACGCTGCTTGCCGGGTTGCAGACGGTGCCGCCATCGCTTTACGAGGCCGCCGTGCTGGACGGCGCGAGCCGCTGGCAGATTTTCCGCTACGTCACCTATCCGCTGCTGACGCCGATCATCGCCGTGGTGATGACGTTTTCGGTGCTGTTCACCTTCACCGATTTCCAGCTCATCTGGGTGCTGACACGCGGCGGTCCGGTGAACGCGACCCAGCTCATGGCCACGCTTTCCTATCAGCGCGCGATCCTGAGCGGCCAGCTCGGCGAAGGCGCGGCCATCTCGACCGCGATGATCCCATTCCTCCTCGCCGCGATCCTGATCTCCTGGTTCGGATTGCAGCGCCGCAAGTGGCAACAGGGCGAAAGCAATGACTGACGCACTGATCGCAAAACACGATGAGGGCAGGAGCATCCTGACCGCGCCGCCCCCAATCGCCCAGCACGGCGAGGGCATGAACTATCTGGAGAATCTGCCGGCCCGCCTCGTCAGGGTCTATCTTCCGCTTGCCATAATTCTGATCGTCCTGCTGTTTCCGTTCTATTGGATGGCGCTCACAGCCATCAAACCCGACGAACAGCTTCTGGATCTCGATCGCTACAACCCGTTCTGGACGTGGAACCCGACGTTCAAGCACATCTCCAAGCTGCTTTTCGAAACCCAATATCCTTTATGGCTCTGGAACACGATGCTGGTTGCGATGAGCGCGACCGTACTCTCCATGATCGCCAGCGTGTTTGCCGCCTATGCCATCGTGCGCCTGCGCTACAAGGGTGCGCAGTGGGTCGGCGGCGCGATCTTCCTCGCCTACCTCGTGCCGCCGTCGATCCTGTTCATCCCGCTGTCCTCGGTCGTTTTCCAATATGGCCTGTTCGACACGCCCTTCGCCCTGATCCTCACCTATCCGACCATCCTCATTCCGTTCTCGACATGGCTGCTGATGGGCTATTTCAAGACCATCCCCTTCGAGCTGGAAGAATGTGCGCTGATCGATGGCGCGAGCCGCTGGCAGATCCTGATCAAGATCGTGCTGCCGCTTGCGATCCCAGGGCTGATCTCCGCATTCATCTTTTGCTTTACCCTGTGCTGGAACGAATTCATTTACGCGCTCACTTTCCTGTCCTCGACGCAGAACAAGACCGTGCCGGTGGCCATCGTCAACGAATTCGTGGACGGCGACATCTATCGCTGGGGATCACTGATGGCGGGCGCGCTCGCCGGATCGCTGCCGCTCGTCATCCTCTACGCCTTCTTCGTCGAGCACTACGTGGCGGCGATGTCGGGGGCCGTGAAGGAATGAGCCCATTCCTTGCTGCGGGTGCGTGTCCGCGGAAGGGCAGGACAGTCATTTCAGGAGAAGGCTGCGGTGACGCAAGAGTCAGCCCCGTTCCGATTCCATCGGGACGGAAAAGGCTCTAATATTCGAACATGCTCCAGGCAGTCACTCTTGATGACATCGTGCGCAACATTCGCGCCCATGATCCGTCGAGGCGCACCATCATCGCTCTGTCCGGGCCGCCGGCCAGCGGCAAATCAACAGCCGCAGAGACGATCGTAGCGAAGCTCAATCAATACGAGCCGGGCAGCGCTGCGGTCGTGCCGATGGATGGGTTTCACTACGATGACATGGTGCTGGTCGCGCGCGGATTGCGTCCGCGCAAGGGTGCGCCAGAAACATTCGACTGCTCCGGTTTCGCCCATCTCATGTCTCGGCTTGCGGCGAACGCGGAAGAGGAAATCGCCGTTCCCGTCTTCGACCGATCAATCGAGATATCGCGGGGTAGCGCGCGCATAATCCCCAAATCCGTCAAATATATCGTTACCGAAGGAAACTACCTCTTGCTCAATCGTGAGCCTTGGTCGAAGTTGCGGCCCCTCTTCGATATGACGGTATTCCTGAAGGTGGACAGGGACCGAGCTTCGCAGTCGATTGCTTTCGCGATGGCAAAGCTTGTCCGCGGCAGAACTTATTGCCAAGATCGAAGGCAATGACATGATCAATGTGGAGACTGTGCTCAATGAAAGCTCAGAGGCGGATTTCACGCTTCTGAACGATGGAACCGAAGGCCCTGCCGTCGCCAATTGAGCTTCCCTGCGCGATGCGGTCTATGAGCATGGCGCAAATCTTCTCACGATCACGGGGCTGCCGGTTTAACGAGATTGCCATAGTCCGCGACCAGCAGCCGCCACGGCTCCTCGTCCTCGATGATGTCCGAAAACCGACCGACAGGATCGCGGAACACATTGTCCGTGAGGTCGTCGTTGACTGTCGAGACTTCGCCAATCAGCACGTCTGCGCGCTCGCCCCAGAAGGCGTGCCAGACGCCCGGGAGCAGTGTCACGCTTTCTCCGGGACGTAGCCTCAGGCGTCCGCCTGCGGGTAGCGTATGCGGAACACCGTCGCATGGCACGGTCACGGCTGCATCCGCGTCGATGCCGCCATCGGGCGCGGCGGCAAACAGCTCCAGCACCAGATCGCCGCCACCGCGATTGATGATGTCCTCCGCCTTGATATTATGGCGATGCATCGGCGTGTACTGATTGTTGCGCGAAATCATGATTTTTTCCGCATAGACCATGCCGCGGCCCTGCGCGAGATCGGCGGCATTCCCGTTGCGGACGGTGAACAGGAACAGCCCTAAATCATCGAAGCGACCCTGTCCGAAATCGGTGACATCCCATCCCAGCCGGCGTGAGACGATATCGGGCGCGTCCTGCGGAGCGCGGCGCATACGGTCCGGCTCCCAGTCCGCAAACGGTGGCATGACATAGCCGAAAGAGCGGATGAACGCAGAGCCCTGCCGGAGGATTTCGTTGACCTCGGATCTGTTCATGCCTCTCTCCTGTTAGCGTCTTTCCTGACCTGTTTCGCTAGATGCATTGAGGATGATCGTACACGACTGCAGCGTCGGGTTACCAGACAGCGCGCGCATGCCGCATCGCGTGCTGATGCGATCGATGCCATGCGCGTGCACCATATATGGCAGTCATCTCGTTCAAGTGGCCCGGCCGCAACTTTACATCTATGGTGCGCCGCAACTATAAGGGCGGCGGCTGAGGTGGATGGACGAACAGCCGAGGAAGATCCATTTCACGGCGGCTCAAATGTTGGCATTCCCCGGGAGAATTGACTTGGCAAGCAGACTGGCGCGACGTGCAAGCGTTCCCATCATCCCGCTGCCGGCGGCGATCGTTTAACGATGCCACCGCGCTCATATTAGGTAAGGCAACTCGGTATGCTCCGAATCAACGCTGGGCTCCCTTATCCCCTCGGCGCGACCCACGACGGTTCGGGAGTGAATTTTGCCCTGTTTTCCGCAAATGCGTCGCGCGTCGAACTTTGCCTCTTCGATGATGGCGGCAGGGCCGAAACAGCCCGGATCGACTTGCCGGAATACACAAATCAAGTCTGGCACGGCTATATTGCAGGGCTTCGTCCCGGTCAGCTCTATGGATACCGCGTCCATGGGCCATACGCGCCGCAGGAAGGGCACCGGTTCAACGCCAACAAGCTGCTTCTCGATCCCTATGCCAAATCCCTGCAAGGGCGCGTAATCTGGAACGACACGCAATATGGCTATCGGAGCGGTTCGGAGGAAGCGGATCTGTCCTTCGACGATCGCGATTCCGCACCGTTCATGCCGAAATGCGCCGTCGTCGAAACTGCGGCCCGCCGGCGATATTCATTCCCCTGGCGCCGAGAGACCCGGCCGAACACCCCCTGGACCGATACCGTCATCTACGAAGCCCACGTCAAGGGCATGACGGCGCGTCACCCCGGGGTTACGAAGCCGGCGCGCGGCACGTTCGCGGGGCTCGCCCATCCGGCCGTCATCGATCATCTGGTGAAGCTGGGGGTAACGGCGATCGAATTGCTGCCGGTGCAATCCTTCATCGACGATCGGTTCCTGGAAGAAAAAGGCCTCACCAACTATTGGGGATATAACACGATCGGCTTTTTCGCCCCGTCCTGGAAATATCTGGGGCCGGGAGGCGACATCCAGCAATTCAAGCTGATGGTCCACCGCCTGCATCAGGCGGGTATCGAGGTGATCCTCGACGTGGTTTACAATCACACCGGCGAGGGGAACCATCTGGGGCCGACGCTCTCCTTCCGGGGCATCGACAATGCGAGCTACTACAAGCTCGCCGACGATCCGCGCTTCTATTTCGACTCCACCGGTTGCGGCAATACGATCAATCAAAGCCATCCCCGCGTGCTGCAGATGATCCTCAACTCGCTTCGGTACTGGGTCGAGGAATGCCATGTCGACGGCTTCCGTTTCGATCTCGCGACCTCGCTCGGCCGCGAAGAGCGAACCTTCGAGCCCGGCGCCGCTTTTTTCGACGCCATCGGACAGGACCCGTTGCTGTCGCAGGTCAAGCTCATCGCAGAACCCTGGGACCTCGGCGAGAACGGCTTTCAGCTCGGCAATTTCCCGGCGGGCTGGGCGGAGTGGAACGGGCGGTATCGCGACGACCTGCGCAGCTTCTGGAAAGGCGACGAGGGCTTTCTGCCGGGGCTGGCTTCGGCGATGCTCGGATCGGCCGGGCTATTCGACAAGAAGGGCCGCCGGCCCTGGTCGAGTGTCAACATCATCACCGCCCATGACGGTTTCACTCTCGCGGACCTCTACACCTACAATGAGAAGCACAATGAAGCCAACGGCGAGGAGAACCGCGACGGGCACGGCGACAATCGAAGCTGGAACTGCGGCGTCGAAGGACCAAGCGACGATCCCGCGATACGTCCGCTGCGGGCGCGCATGCGCCGGGGACTGATGACCGCGATGCTGCTCTCGCAAGGCACGCCGATGCTGCTGATGGGGGATGAGGTCGGCCATTCACAGCAGGGCAACAACAATGCCTACTGCCAGGATAATGAGCTGTCCTGGCTCAATTGGCAGAATACCGCCGAGGGTGACGCATTCTGCACCTTCACCGCGGGCCTTCTTCGCCTTCGCAAGCGCTTGCCGCTGCTGAGGCAACCCGATTTTCTGCATGGCGAGCGCGCATTGCGGGACGGCACGAGAAACGTCACCTGGCTGCGTCCTGACGGCAAGGAGATGCAGGAGGCAGACTGGACGAATGGCTATTCTCGCAGCATCGGCCTGATGATCGCTCAAAGCGGACTCGCGCCGCTGCTCATCCTGCTGAACGCCCATCACGAGGATCTCGAGTATCGCACCCCGCGCCCCCGCGTGATTCTGGAATGGCGGCTGCTGGCCAATTCAGCACGCGGCGTGATCGAACCGAACGAGCCGAACATCCTGCATGGCGGCGTCGTCACGCTGCCCGCCCGCGGTGTCCTGCTGTTCGAGGGACGCCTGGCCTGATATTCGCATTTGCAACCAGATGCGGATGGTCGCGTTGCCGCGAGCAGATAATCAGGTACAGTTTTGGCGTGCAGGCAAGTCAGCCGGATGCGCGATCGTCGCCATGATTCAAGCCCGTGGCCGGACGGAGAAAGGCAAGAGATGAGCGCGGAGCTGGATCGCCTGGCGGAAGCTCATGGTATCGGCCTCGCCTTTTTCGACGAGATGGGCAATGAACGCCTGCCGAGTGACGACGCCAAACGCCGCCTGCTCAATGCCCTCGGCATCCCCGCAACGAGCGACGAGGACGTGCGGCATAGCCTCGCTGCTCTGGACCCTCCGCTCTGCTATACCCCGCCCTGGCTGGATGATGGCGGCGCCTGGGGTATTACCTGCCAGCTCTACTCACTTCGTTCCAAGCGCAATTGGGGCATCGGTGATTTCGAAGACCTCGCTCGGCTGGCCGAATTTGCCGCCCCGCTGGGAGCCGACTTCATCGGCATCAACCCGCTTCACGCGCTGTTCTTTGCGGACCCGCAATATTTCAGCCCATATACCCCGTCGAGCCGGCGCTTTCTCAATCCGCTTTGTATCGCCATCGATGGGTTTGCGGGATTGTCCGATGCGGATCGCAAGACGCTCCAGGTGGCGCGAGACAGCGAGCTGGTCGATTACGACGCGGTGACGCGTCTGAAGCGCCTGGCGCTGGATGAGCAGTTCAAGCAATTCCAAGTCGGTCACCTCGGCACCGGATCGGAGCATGCCATCGCATTCGAGGCATTCAGCCGCGAACGCGGTGAGCGCCTGGAAAACTTTGCGCTTTTCGAGGCGCTGTCGGAGGCGATGGTCGGCCGGGGATTGTCATGCGGCTGGCAGGGTTGGCCCGAGGATTTCAGGGAAATGCACTCGAGCGCGGTGGGGCTGTTCCGAGAGCAGAATGGCGAGCGCATTCTGTTTCATAAATGGCTTCAATGGGTGGCTTCCGATCAACTCGCCAGAGCGCAGAAACGAGCTGTGGCCGCTGGAATGCGGATCGGCCTTTACCTGGATCTTGCCGTTGGCGTCGCGCAGGACGGGGCCGACACCTGGAGCGAGCCGGACATCGTCCTTCGCGGCGTTCGCATCGGATCGCCGCCGGATGCCTTCAATGCGAAAGGCCAGGATTGGGGGCTCGCGCCAATTTCCCCGCGTGCCTTACAGGCCGATCGAGGGCGCATCTTTCGCGAACTTGTCGTGGATGCCATCGGACCGGCGGGCGCGTTCCGCATCGATCACGCAATGTCGCTGATGCGGCTCTATTTGATCGCCGACGGCCTGGACGGGACTGACGGCGCCTATGTCCATTTTCCATTCGAGGACATGCTGAAAGCCGTGGGTGCAGCGTCACAGGACACGCGCGCGATCATCATCGGCGAGGACCTCGGCACGGTCCCCCCGGGCTTTCGCGAGACCATGCGTGCGACGCGCATCCAAGGCTATCGCGTCTTGTTCTTCGAGCGCGACTGGGATGGTGATCGCAGCTTCATTCTGCCGCAAAGCTACCAACGCGACGCGCTGGCATGCATATCCACCCACGATTTGCCGACCCTGAACGGCTGGTGGGAGGGGACCGACATCGATGACCGGGAGCGCATCGGCCTCGATGATGCGGATGCGGTCACGGCAGCCCGCGTCTCGCGCGACACCGATCGCAAACAGATGCTGGCCGCGCTGGCCGCGAGCGGACTGCTGCCGGATGATCTCGGTCCGGCCCTGCGCGGCGAGCGACCCTTGCCGGCCGAGCTTCCTCGAGACTTGGCTGTGGCGCTCAGCCGATTTCTTGCCCGCACGCCATGCAAGCTGGTCGCAATTCAGCTTGAGGACCTTGCGGCGATGAAGGAGCGTATGAACCTGCCGGGCACAGTCAACGAACAACCGAACTGGCGGCGCAAGCTTCCTTTGGATCTGGACGCGCTTTTCACGTCGGCGGATTTGATCGCGATCATAACGGCCGTCGCCGAGGAACGGCCGCGTCTCCAGACGTAGCCGCGAACTCGGGCGACGACCCTCAAGATTATGTTGCGACGCACACGCAATGCTGCGTTGCAAAAACATCCATTCAAATCGGCTGCCGTAACCGTCATCTTCTGATGAGCATTGGGGGGAAGAAAGCGCGCATTTCGCGAGGCAACTTCCCTTCGACAAGAAGGAGATTGTCATGGCTACCTATAATGTGAAGGCTCATCCGGAATTTGCCGGCTATGACCTTCGAGAAGCGAACGGCGTATCCAACAAAATTCGGCGTTTTTTCAAGAATTTATCTGTTTCTTTGGAAGAAAGACGTGCGTATCGCCAAGCAGTTTTCGAACTTAGCCAGTTGAGTGATCGTGACCTCACAGATATTGGCATTGCAAGGTATGATATACATTCAGTCGCGCTTGATGCAGCTAAGGCGAAGATAGCCGACCGCTAAGCTTCCAGCGTTCGTTCAAACGTCATAGAATTGAATTTTTGAAAGCAGCTCGCTCGGTTTATCCGATCGGCTGCTTTTAATTTTCTGCCGCGAGGCGTCATGTCGGCCGCGCGCCTCTACGCCGCGAATGGCCTGCAACTCGGACAATCCTACGAGCTGGACGCGCGCCGCCATCGTCAAGCTCAGTGACGGCGAGCTGGACTTCATGACAGCCGGCGCGTCGCCCGAAGATTTCCGCTCGCAACTTTGGCATGATGGCTTAAAATTGGCGGTCTTGAGCCTCGGCGAGCGGGGTTGCATCGCCATTACCGAACGCTCGGAAATCGTCGTCCCCAGCATCGCGGTCAAGGCGATCGATACGACGGGCGCCGGCGACGGTTTCGTGGCCGGCCTGCTTTCCGGCATCGCAAACAGCCCCGAAGTGCTTGACGACGACCATGCACTGACCGAACTCTGCCGTTTCGCCAATGCGGTCGGTGCGATCACCACGACTGCGCGGGGCGCGATACCATCATTGCCGACGATTAGTCAGGTCGAAGCAATCCTGGCAGGCCAATAAGGATCAGATGAAACGCATGGCATACGAAGTTTATCCGTTGAGGCGCTTGAGGAAACAATCATGACCGCTCTGACCAGTCATGCGGCTTGGAAGGGTCTCGAAGCGCATGCCCGAGAGATGGCCGGCCGCCATCTGCGCACGCTGTTCCAGGACGCACCGGATCGATTCAAACGCTTTAGCTTTGCCCTCGACGACCTGCTGGTTGACATCTCCAAGCAGCGCATCGACGGGGAAACGATGCGGTTGCTTCTCGACCTGGCGAGGGCGGTCGACCTCGAAGGCTGGCGCGATCGCATGTTCGCGGGCGAGAAAATCAACAGCACGGAGAATCGCGCAGTACTGCATGTGGCGCTGAGGAACTGCGCCAATCGGCCGATCATGGTCGATGGCGCGGACGTCATGCCGGAAATCAACGCCGTGCTGGCCCATATGCGCGACTTCTCAGCGCGCGTGCGCAGCGGCGAGTGGCGCGGCAATTCCGGTCAGACGATCACCGACATCGTCAATATCGGCATTGGCGGTTCGGATCTCGGGCCGCTGATGGTGTGCGAGGCGCTGAAGCCCTATCAGCGCGCCGACCTCAGGCCGCATTTCGTCTCCAATGTCGACAGCGCGCATCTTGTGGGCACGCTCGCCGGGCTCGATCCGGAGCGGACGTTGTTCATCGTGGCTTCGAAGACGTTCACCACGCAGGAGACGATGGCGAATGCCGCGTCTGCGAGGGAATGGTTGCTTAACCGCCTCGGCCCCGACTGCGATATAGCCAAGCACTTCGTCGCTGTCTCGACCAACAAGGACGCCGTCTCCGCATTCGGCATCGATCCCGCCAATATGTTCGGCTTCTGGGACTGGGTTGGCGGTCGCTATTCCCTATGGTCGGCCATAGGGCTGCCGATTGCACTCGCGGTGGGTTTCGAGCGCTTCGAGGAGTTGCTCGACGGCGCGTTCGCGATGGATGAGCATTTCCGCAAAACCCCGCTTGCCGAAAACATTCCCGTGCTGCTTGCCCTGGTCGGCGTCTGGAATGCCAACTTCCTCGGCGCCTCAAGCCACGCCGTACTGCCCTACGACCAGCATCTGCATCGCTTCCCGGCCTACCTCCAGCAGGCCGACATGGAAAGCAACGGCAAATCCGTTGGCCGCGACGGCGTGAAGGTCGATCATACGACCGGGCCGATCATCTGGGGAGAACCAGGGACCAACGGCCAGCATGCGTTCTATCAGTTGATCCATCAGGGAACGCAGCTCATTTCGGCGGACTTTCTTGCCGCATGCCACAGCCAGACCCCGCTTGGCGACCATCACGCCATCCTGCTGGCGAACTGCCTCGCTCAGACCGAAGCGCTCGCCTTCGGCAAGACGGCCGATGAAGCGCGCCGGGACCTCCAGAGCAGCCGGCACGGCACCGTCGGACATCGAAGCGCTCGTCCCGCATAAGGTCTTCGAGGGCAACCGGCCGACAACGACGATCCTTTACGATCGCCTGACGCCCTTCGCGCTCGGCCGCCTCATCGCATTGTATGAGCACAAGATCTTCACCCAGGGGATTATCTGGAATATCAACAGCTTCGACCAATGGGGGGTCGAGCTTGGCAAGCAGCTTGCAAAGGTCATCCTGCCCGAACTTGGCGCCGCCGAAGCGGTTATGAGCCATGACGCGTCGACCAATGGCCTGATAAACCATCTTCGCGCGGCTAAGATTTCGTCGGGCCAAAGGACCTAGCATGACGTCAATGCACCTGCCGATCCACCCAACTACCACGGAGGGTTTCAAGGATGAGATCCTGCGCAAGCTGGTGTTCGCGGTCGGTACCGATCCGCGAGATGCAAGCCCGCGCGAATGGCTGCTGGCGACGTCGCTCGCGGTGCGGGATCAGCTTGCCGCCCGCTGGATGGAGAGCAGCCGCCAAATCGCCGCCGGCGAGGAGAAGCGGGTTTATTATCTGTCGATGGAGTTTTTGATCGGCCGCTTGCTGGTCGATAGCGTGGCCAATCTCGGGCTTCGGGAGATTTGCGATCAGGCGCTTGCTGAACTCGGCCAGTCCTTCGACACGCTGAAGGAGCTTGAGCCGGATGCGGCGCTTGGCAATGGCGGTCTCGGACGGCTCGCGGCGTGCTTCCTGGAGAGCATGGGGTCGGTCGGCATTGCGGCTTTCGGCTATGGTATCCGCTATGATCACGGGCTGTTCCGGCAGAGTTTCGAAGAGGGCGTGCAGATCGAGCAGCCTGAGAATTGGCTGTCGCAAGGCAATCCCTGGCAGTTCGAGCGGCGGGAAGTCATCTACGACATCGGCTTTGGCGGCAAGGTCGAGCCCGTCGATTCCGAGCGGCGGCGCGCTTGGTGGCAACCGTCCGAGCGTGTGCTTGCGGTTGCTTTCGACACACCCATCGCCGGCTGGCAGGGACGGCGGGTCAACACGCTGCGGCTGTGGTCCGCGCGTTCGCCCGATCTCATGCGGCTCGACGCATTCAATCGCGGTGACTATGTCGCGGCCATCGCCGATCAGGCAAAGGCGGAGAGCATTTCGCGCGTCCTTTACCCCGACGATTCGACGTCCATAGGCCAGGAACTTCGCCTGAAGCAGGAATATTTCTTCACCTCGGCCTCGCTGCAGGACCTCATTCGACCGCCATGTCGATCAGTATCGGAGCCTGTCTTCGCTCCCCGACAAGGTCGCGATCCAGCTTAACGATACCCATCCGGCGCTCGCCGTGCCGGAACTGATGCGGCTGCTGATCGATGAGCACGCCATAGACTGGGATGAGGCTTGGCGGCTAACGCAAGGCTGCATTGCCTATACCAATCACACCCTCTTGCCCGAAGCGCTGGAAAGCTGGCCGGTGGCGCTGATGGAGCAGTTGCTGCCGCGTCACATGCAGATCGTCCAATTGATCCATGACGACCAGATGGCGGCTTTGGCGAAGCAGGACGTTACGGAGGACATCATCCGCAGCGTTGCGCTGATCGACGAAAAGGGCCAGCGTGTGCGCATGGGCAATCTGGCCTTTCTGGGGGCGCATAAGGTGAACGGCGTTTCCGCCCTGCATACGAAGCTGATGAAGCAGACGGTGTTCAGCGCGCAGCACCGGCTTTTCCCTGACCGCATCGTCAACCAGACCAACGGCATCACTCCCCGGCGCTGGCTGCTGGAATGCAACCCCGGGCTGGCGGCGCTGATTACCGAAACGATCGGCGACCGCTGGATCGGCGATCTCGAGCAGCTCGAAGGGCTGGCGCCGATGGCCGACGACGCAGGATTCCGGCAGCGCTACGCCGCGATCAAGCAGGCCAATAAGAACGCGCTGGCTCGGGTGATCGAAGCCGAAACCGGGCTCGTCGTTAACTCCGAAGCGCTGTTTGACGTGCAGATCAAGCGCATCCACGAATATAAGCGCCAGCTTCTCAATATCCTCGAAGCCATCGCCCATTATCACGCCATTCGCGCCGATCCGTCGAAAGACTGGCAGCCTCGCGTGAAAATCTTCGGCGGCAAGGCGGCGGCATCCTACCACATGGCAAAGATGATCATCCGACTGATCAACGACGTTGCCAAAGTGGTCAACAACGATCCTGTTATCGGCGACCGCCTCAAGGTCGTGTATCTGCCGGATTATCGGGTATCGCTCGCCGAGAAGATTATCCCGGCGGCCGATCTTTCCGAGCAGATTTCGACGGCCGGAATGGAGGCGTCCGGCACCGGCAATATGAAGCTGGCGCTGAATGGCGCGCTCACCATCGGCACGCTCGACGGCGCCAATGTCGAGATCAAGGAGCATGTCGGCGACGACAATATTTTCATCTTCGGTCTGACGGCGGATGAAGTGCTGGAGCAGCGGCGGCTCGGCTTCGATCCAAAGAAGGCGATCGCCGCGTCGTCGGCCCTGGGCGAAACGCTGGATGCCATCGCCGCCGGCGCCTTTTCGTCCGGTGACCGGGAGCGCTATCATCCGCTGATCGACGTCCTCACCAAGCGCGATTACTTCCTCGTCACCGCCGATTTCGACGCCTATGCCGCGACGCAGCGGCTTGTCGACGGCGTCTATGGCGAACGGGAGAGCTGGGTCCGCAAGGCGATCCTGAACACCGCGCATTCCGGCTGGTTCTCCTCCGACCGCACCATCCGCAGTTATGCCCGCGACATCTGGGGCATCGACGGAGGGCAGCGATGAGCCAGGACCGCCCGCCGAAGGATGCCATCAGTGCGATCGTCAGCGGCGCTTATCGCGATCCCTTTGCCGTGCTCGGGCCGCATAGGGTAGAAGATGGGTTCGCCATCCGCGCCTTCGTACCGGACGCGGAAGCCCTCACCGTCGTCGAGCGGGGCACCGGCGAACAACTCGCTGAGTTGGAGCGGCTCGACAATGCCGGTTTCTTTTCCGGAGTCATCACGGACAGCGCCGCTCCGCCCGACTACCGGCTTCGCGCCCGTCGCGGGAGCGATCAATGGGAGTTCGAAGACCCATACCGCTTCAGCCCGCTGATCGGTGAACTCGACAACCACCTGCTCGGCGAGGGTAGTCATAAGCGCCTTTGGGAACGGCTCGGCGCTCACACGATCGAGCATCAGGGCGTGGTCGGCACGCATTTCGCCGTCTGGGCGCCCAGCGCCAAACGCGTCTCCGTCGTCGGCGATTTCAATCATTGGGACGGCCGCCGGCATCCGATGCGCCTGCATCCAGGCGTCGGTGTCTGGGAGATTTTCCTGCCGGGCATCGGCGAGGGCACGGTCTACAAATATGAGATCCTCGGCGCCCACAATAAGCTGCTGCCACTCAAGGCAGACCCGTTCGGCTTCGGCGGCGAGTTGCGGCCGAAAAATGCCTCGGTGGTGCGCCGCATCGATGCGTTCGAGTGGCACGACGCGGATTGGCGCTCCACCCGCCGCGCAAAGCAGGCTATCGACGCGCCGATCTCCATCTACGAAGTGCATCTCGGCTCATGGCGGCGAGGGGACGGCAACAGCTTCCTCACCTATGACGAGCTTGCCGACCAACTCATCCCCTATGTCACCGAAATGGGCTTCAGCCATATCGAGCTGCTGCCGATCACCGAATTCCCATTTGATGGCTCCTGGGGGTATCAGCCCATCGGCCTCTTCGCGCCGACCTCCCGCTTTGGCGATCCCGAGGCATTCGCCCGCTTCGTCGACCGCTTCCACCTGGCCGGCATCGGCGTGCTGCTCGACTGGGTGCCAGGCCATTTCCCGACCGACGAGCACGGCCTCGGCCGCTTCGACGGCACCGCGCTTTACGAACATGCCGACCCGCGCCAGGGCTTTCATCAGGACTGGAACACGCTGATCTACAATTACGGCCGCCCTGAAGTGGCCAACTATCTCCATGCCAATGCGCTGTTCTGGCAGGATGTCTACCACTTGGATGGGCTCCGCGTGGATGCCGTCGCCTCGATGCTTTATCTCGATTATTCGCGCAAGGCCGGCGAGTGGGTGCCCAATCGTCATGGCGGGCGCGAAAATCTCGAAGCGATCGATTTTATCAAGCGCGCCAACGAACTCACCTATGGCGCCGACGACAGCATTATGATGGTGGCCGAGGAGTCGACCGCCTGGCCGGGCGTGTCCCGGCCCACCTCAGCGGGCGGCCTCGGCTTCGGCTACAAGTGGAATATGGGCTGGATGCACGACACGCTGGTCTATATGAGCAAAGACCCCGTGCATCGCCGTTGGCATCACCACCAGATGACCTTCGGCCTGCTCTACGCCTTCACCGAGAATTTCGTCCTGCCGCTGTCTCATGACGAGGTGGTCCATGGCAAGGGCACGATCCTTTCCCGGATGCCGGGCGACGACTGGCAGAAATTCGCAAATCTGCGTGCCTATTACGCCTTCATGTGGGGCCATCCCGGCAAGAAGCTCTTGTTCATGGGCCAGGAGTTCGGCCAGGGCGCAGAGTGGAATGCCGACCGTTCGCTCGACTGGCATCTGCTCGGTACGAAATGGCACCAAGGTGTCCAGGCTGTCGTCAAGGACCTGAACCGGCTCTACCGCGATGAACCCGCTTTGCATCAGCTGGATTGCGAAGCAAGCGGCTTCGAATGGCTCGAGGCGAGTGACGCGGAAACCTCGACGTTCGCCTGGCTTCGCAAGGGCCGGGATGGAACGGCTCCCATCCTGGTGGTTTGCAACTTCACCCCGACACCCCGCCATCATTACCGGCTGGGTTTGCCGGCCTCCGGCCGCTGGCGCGAGATCCTCAATACCGATGCCGAAACCTATGGCGGGTCGGGCATGGGTAATCTGGGAATGATCGAGACCGAGGAGGTGGCAAGCCATGGCCGGCCGTTCTCGGCCCGGATCACCTTGCCGCCGCTCGCGACGGTCTGGTTCCGTCTGGAGGAGAGACGCTGAGGCAAGAGTCGGACGACCAAAACGAAACAAAAATCCAAGGAGGCAGAAAATGGTCAAGACGGAGCGGATCGCATCGAATCTATCGCGCAACGCCATGGCCTATGTGCTGGCCGGTGGCCGCGGCGCACGCCTTTTGGAGCTGACGGACAAGCGCGCCAAGCCCGCGGTCTATTTCGGCGGCAAGAGCCGTATCATCGACTTCGCGCTCTCCAATGCGCTCAATTCGGGCATTCGCCGCATCAGCGTCGCGACCCAGTACAAGGCGCATTCGCTGATCCGCCATCTGCAGCGCGGCTGGAACTTCTTCCGGCCCGAGCGCAATGAGGGCTTCGACATCCTGCCGGCCTCGCAGCGCGTCTCTGAAAGCCAGTGGTACGCCGGTACGGCCGACGCCGTGTATCAAAACATCGATATCATCGAGGCTTACGGCCCCGAATATATGGTCATCCTGGCCGGCGACCATGTTTACAAGATGGACTACGAGATCATGCTCCAGCAGCATGTCAATTCCGGCGCGGACGTGACGGTTGGGCTGCCTTGAGGTGCCGCGTGTAGAGGCGAGCGGCTTCGGCGTCATGCATGTCGACCAGAACGACCGCATCATCCAGTTTCTGGAGAAGCCCGCCGATCCGCCCGGCATGCCGGACAAGCCCGACACGTCGCTCGCCAGCATGGGCATCTATGTTTTCCAGACCCGGTTCCTGATCGATGAGCTTCGGCGCGACGCCGCCGACCCCGCTTCCGAGCGCGATTTCGGCAAGAATATCATTCCCCATCTCGTGCAGCACGGCAAAGCCATCGCCCATCGGTTTCCGACCTCCTGCGTTCGCAGTGGCGGCGAATTCAGCGACGAGCCCTATTGGCGCGATGTCGGCACCATCGATGCCTATTGGCAGGCCAATATCGATCTGACCGACTTTACGCCCGCGCTCGATCTCTACGACAGGGAATGGCCGATCTGGACCTATGCAGAGGTCACGCCGCCCGCCAAGTTCATCCATGACGAGGAGGATCGGCGCGGCATGGCGGTGAGTTCGATGGTGTCGGGCGGCTGCATCATATCCGGCAGCAAGATCTCGCAGTCGCTGCTGTTTACCGGCGTTCACTCGCACTCCTACAGCGAGATGGATCAAGTCGTGGTGCTCCCCTATGCGCAAATCCAGCGCAATGCCCGGCTGAAAAAGGTTGTCGTCGATCGCGGCGTGCAAATCCCCGAAGGGCTGGTGGTGGGCGAGGACCCGGAAGAGGATGCCCGCCGTTTCCGCCGCAGCGAAGGGGGCGTGTGCCTGATCACGAAGCCGATGATAGAGCGGTTGAAGAGCTGAATCGCATGAAGGTGCTGTCGGTAGCCTCTGAATTCTTTCCGCTGATCAAGACCGGCGGCCTTGCCGACGTCGCCGGCGCGCTTCCCGGAGCCCTGGCTACCGAACAGGTCGAGATGCGCACGCTCATGCCGGGCTATTCCAGCGTAAAGGCGCAGCTTCCCGACACGAGCATCGTTGCAAAATTCGACGATCTCTTCGGCGGCAGCGCAACGCTGCGGGAGACGGCCTATGGCAGCAATTCGACGCCTCTCCTGATCCTCGACGCGCCGCATCTCTACGACCGGCCAGGCAATCCCTATCTCGGCAAGAATGGCAAGGACTGGCCGGATAACCATTTTCGCTTCGCCGCGCTCGCCTGGGCCGCGAGCCGCATCGGCCTCGGTCTGATCGAGGGCTGGCGGCCCGACGTGATCCACGGCCATGATTGGCAGGCGGGATTGATGCCGGTGTATCTGAGCGAGGCCGAGGCCCGGCCGGCGACGTTGATCACGATCCACAATCTCGCCTTTCAAGGCGTCTTTCCCGCCGATTTGCTGAGCGCGCTGCGGCTGCCACGTGCCAGCTTCACCATCGAGGGGCTGGAATATTACGGCCAGATCAGCTTTCTGAAGGGCGGTCTCACCTATGCCGACCATCTGACCACGGTCAGCCCGACCTATGCGCGTGAGATCTGCACAGCGGCCTTCGGCGCCGGCCTTGAAGGCGTGCTGCGGCAACGCCGGGCGTTTCTCACCGGCATCACCAACGGCATCGACGCCGAAATCTGGAATCCTGAAACCGATCCCAATATTGCGAAGCCGTATAACGGCCGAACGCTCGACGCCAAGGCTGCCAATAAGGCGGCGCTGCAGCAGCGCTTCGGTCTTGATCCTGCGGGTGACGCCCTTCTCTTCTGCGTCGTCAGCCGGCTGACCTCGCAAAAGGGGCTCGATCTGCTTTTGGGAGCTTTGCCGACAATCCTGGACAGCGGCGGTCAACTCGCATTGCTGGGCAGCGGCGACGCCGGGCTCGAACAGGCATTCCTTGCTGCATCGCGAACCCATCCGGGACGGATCGGTGTCGTCTTCGGTTATGACGAGGCGTTGTCGCATAAGATGCAGGCGGGTGCGGATGCCATCATCGTGCCGTCGCGCTTCGAGCCCTGCGGCCTCACGCAGCTCTATGGGCTGCGCTATGGGACGCTGCCGGTCGTCGCCCGGGTCGGCGGCCTCGCCGATACGGTGATCGACGCCAATCAGGCGGCGCTGCTGGACGGCGTCG
The DNA here is from genome assembly GCA_963842775.1 of uncultured Alphaproteobacteria bacterium. GTDB lineage: Bacteria > Pseudomonadota > Alphaproteobacteria > Rhizobiales > Rhodomicrobiaceae > R-RK-3. Next base: position 19,598 of record CAWJHQ010000012.1, read on the forward strand.
CAACCGGCTTCCAGTTCACAGCCGACAACATGACAGAACTGCAAACCGCGCTCGGGCGCGCCTTCGAGCTCTATGCCGACCGGGAAAGCTGGCAGACGGTGCAGCGGCGCGCCATGGGACGGAAAGTCGACTGGTCCGTCCCGGCCAAAACCTATGCCGCGCTCTATCGCAAGATTGCGCAGCACCGCTCAGCGATATTGCAAACGCCTCCCAAAACCGCCCGCCCGGGCGCAAAGCAGGGCAACGTTGGACGGTCCAACCAGAAGCAGACACGCGCGCTGAAAGAGTCCCCAATGACAATAAAGATCGTTCAGACCCAGCCTTTCGAGGGACAGAAACCCGGTACATCCGGCTTGCGAAAAAAGGTGACAGTCTTTCAGCAGCCGCATTACGTGGCGAATTTCGTGCAGTCGATCTTCAATGCGTTGCCCGGTCTCGAAGGTCAAACCCTGGTCGTCGGCGGCGACGGCCGGTTCTTCAACAAGGAAGCCATCCAGATTATCCTGAAGATGGCCGCGGCGAACGGCGTTGGCCGTGTGCTCGTCGGCCGTGACGGCCTGCTTTCGACGCCCGCCGCATCTTGCGTGATACGCAAGAATGCCGCGTTCGGCGGAATCGTCCTCTCTGCAAGCCACAATCCCGGCGGCCCCGATGGCGATTTCGGCATCAAATACAATACCGGCAATGGCGGTCCGGCGCCTGAAAAGGTCACCGACGCGATCTTCGCCAACACGCAGTCGATAGAGGCCTACCGGATTCTCGATAGTGAGGATGTCGATCTTGCCGCGCTCGGCCGCAGCCGGCTCGGCGAACTCTCGATCGAGGTGATTGATCCCGTCGCCGATTATCAGGCGCTGATGGAAACTTTGTTCGATTTCGATGCGATCCGAGGACTGTTCAAGAGCGGCTTCCGCATGCGCTTCGACGCCATGCACGCCGTCACGGGCCCTTACGCGACCGCCATCCTGGAGCAAAGCCTGGGCGCGCCGGCGGGCACCGTGATCAACGGCGTCCCGAGTTCCGATTTTGGCGGTCATCATCCCGATCCAAATCTGGTGCACGCGAAGGATCTCTTCGATTTGCTGATGAGTGCCGACGGACCCGATTTCGGCGCTGCCTCCGACGGTGATGGCGATCGCAACCTGATCATCGGCAAGGGGCAGTTCGTCACGCCCTCCGACAGTCTGGCGCTGCTCGCCGCCAATGCCCATCTTGCTCCCGGTTATAAGGATGGTCTCGCCGGGATTGCGCGCTCCATGCCGACGAGCCGGGCGGTAGACCGGGTTGCCGAGCGGGCCGGAATCGCGATGTTCGAAACGCCGACGGGATGGAAATTCTTCGGCAATCTGCTCGATGCAGGCAAGGTGACGATCTGCGGCGAGGAAAGCGCCGGAACCGGCTCGGATCACGTCCGCGAAAAGGACGGCCTGTGGGCGGTGCTTCTCTGGCTCAACATCCTTGCCAGGCGCCAGCAGCCGGTCGCCGAGATCGTGGACGAACATTGGTGTTCCTTCGGCCGGAATTATTATACGCGCCACGATTATGAAGAGGTGGATGCCGCGGCGGCGGGCGAATTGATTGCCGATCTGCGCGCCCGGCTCGGAAGCCTTCCCGGAACGGCGACTGCCGCGGGCGACATCGCAAGCGCGGATGATTTTGCCTACCGCGATCCCGTCGACGGATCGCTGAGCGAGCGTCAGGGCCTGCGCATCGGCTTTGCCGACGGTTCACGCATCGTCTTCCGATTGTCCGGCACGGGGACGGAAGGCGCAACGCTTCGCGTCTACCTCGAACGCTTCGAGCCGGACCCGGCCAAGCGCAATCAGCCGACGCAGGCAGCGGTTTCCTCTCTGATTGCTACCGCCGAGGCGCTGGCTGGCATCAAGAAACGTACCGGACGCGATGCACCGTCGGTGATTACATGATCGCCAACGGCTAGGCTTTGCGTTGCCTCGCCGGCCAGCACGCGTTGGCGTCGGTCTCAAAGGACGCGCCGCCGCCAGTCAGCATAGATATTTCCAGAATCTCGGAAACGTGATGGCGCCTAAAATCCTTTGTGGTTCACGCCTCAGAGGTGCTTTGGCAACCGCTACTTGTCGCTGGTGTCGTTCGATGGCGGCGCACCCGGAACCATTAGTTCGCATTTACGTTTTTTACATGACAGCGACTGGCGAGCCTGCAAAGGGCAATTCGCTGAATTTGAAAAGGAAAACATCATGACGCTTCTGAAGCGCGCCGGAACGGCGGCGCTCGTTGCCGCGACTTTTGCTCTCGGTGCATCGGCTACGACCCTATCCGTCAATGCTGCCCCAGCGGCAGCCACCGCAGCAACCAGCGGGGCCCTGGCTACGGATTCCGGGGTTGTCAATGTACAAGACCGCCGTTACCGCGGCGAACGCCGCGGGCGGCACCGTGGCGACTGGAACAGGGGCCGCCGGCATCACCGCGGCTATTATGATTATGGATACAACCCCGGCGCCTATATCGGGCTCGGCATTGCCGGCGCGATCCTCGACGGAGCGCTGAGCGATGATGGCTACTACGCGGATGAACCTGGGTACGGCGGAGGTTCAAGCGCCGCCATGCAGCGCTGCGCGGCTCAGTTCCGGTCGTTCGAGTGGGATACGGGTCTTTACACGACCTATGGCGGCGAGAAGCGGCTCTGCCCCTATCTCGGCTAATTAATTAACAAACGAATGGTGCTCCGTCAGAAGATCCGGCGGACAAACTTATGGCTGACCTCAGGGTCAGCCATTTTTTTTAAGCAGGCTTGACGCTCTGTCACGAGCCAAGTCGATCATGTCTTAGTGCAGCTCTTCTCCAAAGCCTCCCAGGCCTCGAAATATTTCTTTCCCTCTTCGGAGGTGGGATCGATGTCGGCGTCGATCGCCGTCATTTTCTGGAAATCGTCGCCGAGCGCCTTCGATTTGGCTTCCGCCTGTTCCGCAAGCGTTTTGGCTTGGGCGTCATCCTTCTTGTTCTGCGCGTCTTCCGCCTTCGCCAGCAGGTCCTGCATGTCGCAATAGGCCTTGCGCTTTGTCTCGTCCTTTTGGATCGCGGAAAGAGTTGTCACGGCGTCAGTGAGATTTGCGGTCTGCGCCAGAGACGGCGTGGCGATGGCGGCAAACAATGCCGCGGCAATGATCACTCTCATATCGGGTCTCCTAAATTGCCTTTCCGGCTTATTCAGCGAAGATCGGGAACGCCCCAGGCAGGTTAACATTGGCCAGCCGATGCATTCGCTCCCATCAGTGCCCTAGCTTTTTTGCTTTTGCATCAATTTTTCTAAACTCGGTTTGTGGCCTTCGTCTGGACCGACACGCTCGCGCCCAGTGTTCAGGCATCGCGATGCTATGCCGGTTGAGCTGAGCGGCCGATGAACGGCTGCCGCGCGCAAGACTTCCGGCCGGAAACTTGCCGGTGATCGGCGCGGCAGCAGCTCACATCTGTTTGAGAATTGGCAATGGAGGGGAGGCTCTATCTCTGGCAGCGGGCGTTCATTTCCTGCTGATCCTGGAGGAATTTCTCGGCGCCCGGATAGGGCTGATTGGTCTGCGGATCGAGCAGCGCCGCAAAACTCGTCGCCCGCGCTATTTCCGCGTAATCGACGTCGATCTCGTGCCACAGAAGCTGGGCCTGGTCGCCATAGGATTTGGTCAGCGTCAGCGACTGCTCGACTTCGGCCTGGCGACGCTTTGTCTCCCAGCGCCTCGACGCGGCCCGTCTCTTCCGAGATCTGCTCCGACAGTTTCAGAGCTTCGCAATAGGCTTTTTGCTTGGCCGGATCGTTCAATATCTGTTCCACGGCCGCCTGCGCCGCAGGCAGTTCGGCACTTTGCGCGAAGGTGGTCGCGGGCATCGCAGCAACGGCGATCAGAGTCAAAATCATTCGCATCGGCATCTCCCTCAGTAAACGCGCGCCTCTTTCGCGGCCGGACCCGGGTAAGGCGCGCTGTCGCCATTTCCGGCGCCCTGTTCCTAAAACCTCGGCGCCTAAATGTCACTAGCAGCGATTTGCGGCTTGGCAATGGGCGTCGCGGCCACTAACCACTAGGCAACGACATTTACGGGTAACAGGCAGCTATGAAGACCACAGAACCACGCACGATCTATCTCAAGGATTATCGCCCCGCCCCTTACCTGATCGACGAGGCGGCGCTCGATATTCGACCTTCAGCCTGCGGCGACTGAGGTCGCGGCGCGTCTGGCGATGCGGCCTAATCCGGCGGCGGCGGGCGGCGGCCAACCGCTCATGCTCGACGGTGAGAAGCTGCGGCTCCTAAGAGTGGCGATCGACGGCGCGGAACTGCCGGCAGGCGCTTACGAGGTCAGTGAAAAAAATCTCGTCATCACCAATCCTCCGGCTGGGCCGTTCACACTCGAATTCACAACGGTCTGCGATCCGGAGGCGAACAAGGCGCTGAGCGGGCTTTACCGGTCGGGAACCCTCTATTGCACTCAGTGCGAGCCCGAGGGGTTCCGCCGCATCACCTATTATCTCGACCGGCCGGACGTGCTGTCGAAGTTCCGCGTACGGCTTGAGGCGAGCGCGAAGGACGCGCCGGTGTTGTTGTCCAACGGCAATCTGGTGGAGGAAGGCAAGCTGTCCGGCGGGCGCCACTACGCCGTCTGGGAAGATCCGTATCCCAAGCCCTCCTATCTTTTCGCGCTGGTCGGCGGCAAGCTTGGCCATGTTCGCGGCGAGTTCACCACCAAATCGGGCCGGAAGGTCGAACTGAGGGTCTATTGCGAGCCGGGCAGGGAAGACCGGTGCGGCTGGGCGATGGAGAGCCTGAAGCGCTCCATGAAGTGGGACGAAGACCGCTTCGGCCTCGAATATGACCTCGACATCTTCATGATCGTCGCGGTGAGCGACTTCAACATGGGGGCAATGGAGAATAAGGGCCTCAACATCTTCAACGACAAGCTCATTCTCGCCAGCCCCGAAACCGCGACCGACGGCGAATATGAATCCATCGAGGCGGTCATCGGCCATGAATATTTCCACAATTGGACCGGCAACCGCGTCACCTGCCGCGACTGGTTCCAGCTCTGCCTCAAAGAAGGGCTGACCGTGTTCCGCGATCAGGAATTCACCGGCGATTTGCGGTCGCATGGGGTGAAGCGCATCGAGGATGTCTGGGCGCTGCGGACCCAGCAATTCGCCGAGGATGGCGGGCCGCTCGCCCATCCGGTGCGGCCCGAGAGCTTCATCGAGATCAACAATTTCTACACGCGCACCGTCTATGAGAAGGGCGCGGAACTGTGCCGGATGATCATGATGATGGTCGGCCAGAAGGGCTTCCGCAAAGGCATCGACCTGTATTTCAAGCGGCATGACGGCACCGCGGCGACGGTGGAAGACTTCGTCGCCGCCATGGCGGACGCCAACAAGACCGACCTTAGCCAGTTCAAGCTCTGGTATTCGCAGGCGGGAACGCCCGAACTCACCTGCCGCCTGACCTATTCCGAGGAAACCAAGTCCGCCAAGCTCACCATTCGCCAGGAGCAGAAAACCGCATCCAGCCAGGCGAAGAACAAGCCGCTGCACATTCCCTTCAAGATCGGGCTGCTTAGCGGCAAGGGCAAAGACGTCCCGCTTAAGCTGGAAGACGGCACGCGCGTGAAGGACGGCCTGCTGCATCTGCGCAAGCGCACCGAGAGTTTCACCTTTGTCGGCCTTGGCGAACGGCCGGTGCCGTCGCTGCTGCGCGAGTTCTCGGCGCCGGTCAAGCTGGAGGCCAATCTCAGCGACGGCGATCTGGAGTTCCTCATCGCCCATGACAGCGATCAGTTCAACCGCTGGCAGGCGGCGCAGACTCTGGCGATGAAAACGCTGAAGGACATGACGGCGGCGCAGCTCGCAGGCAAGCCGCTGACGCCCTCACCGCGCTTCGCGGAAGCCCTCGGACGGCTCATCGCCGATGAAAGCCTCGAACCGGCGTTCCGCGCCACCATGCTGCTCGTGCCGGCGACGCGTGATATCATGCTCGCCATCGGCATCGAGGTGGATCCGAAAGCGGCTTACGACGCGCGGCGGGCCTTCCGCGAGAGCCTCGGCAACGCACTCAGAAGCGAATTGGAGAGCCTCTACGACGCGCACGCCGTAAAGGGTGAATTCTCCCCGGATGCCGAGAGCGCCGGACGCCGCTCCCTGCGCAATGCAGCCCTCAGCCTGCTGACCATCGCGGACGGCAGCGACGGCGTCGGCCGTCTGCGCGATCACTTCAAGCATGCCACCAACATGACCGACTCCATGGCCGCGCTCGACGGCTTCTCCGAAATCGATGCGCCGGAGCGGGACACTGTGCTGGCGGCGTTCTACAAGCGCTGGAAGAAGGATGCGCTGGTCCTCGACAAATGGTTCTCCGTGCAGGCGCGCTCGCCGGTGCATGGGACGGCGGCATTCGTCGCCGAGCTGACCGAGCACGCACAATTTTCCCTGAAGAACCCCAATAGGGTGCGGGCGGTGCTCGGCGCTTTTGCGGGCGGCAATCCGGTGCAGTTCAACGCAGCCGATGGCAAGGGCTACAAGCTGCTTGCCGACACGGTGCTTGGAGCTCGACAGCTTCAACTCGCTCATGGCTGCGCGTCTCTTAGGCAATTTCGAGATGTGGCGCATGATGGAACCCAAAAGACAGAAAGCCGCGCGGCGCGAGCTTCAACGGGTTTCATCGTCGAAAAATCTGTCGCGCGACGTCTATGAGATTGCCGGAAAGATGCTGAAAGACCCGGAAAACTGATCGATTTCTTGGCTGTCCATTCAAAAACCTAGGCGAATCAGCAGAATATCGTGACATTGCTCTTCAATTGAACGAATTGAGGCTGTCCGGCAATCGCCATGAAGGTTTCGGCACATCGCAAACAGAGGGCGTTTCACCGCGTGCCGGGGATGCGTTCGCTCTGGCGCCGCCGCTTCTGGGCGTTTGGTCTGGCGGCTATCGGCTTCGTGGCGAGCGTCGGCGCGGCTTGGGCCGGAACCACCTTTGGTCCCTCAAGCGATCTGATCGCAGCGACGATCGTGGGTGGTTTCTTCGGCGCCATGATCGCCTTTGTGGTCACCAGGGGCCGCAATGCAACTCTGCTTCGCTCGGCTCTGGAATTGCGCGACGGAACGGAGCTGTTGCTCCGCGATGGCGGCGCTGCGCTGCTCTACTGGAACCTGGTTAAGGGTGAGCTGTGCTGGTCCGAATCCTTCTTCGTCATGCTCGGGCGCAAACTGCCTGATGGACGGATGCTGTATCGCGACATGCGTGAACTGCTGCATCCGGATGACGATCTCTACGGCATCGTCGATCAGCATATTCGCGCCGAGAGCGAAGACGTCCGCACCTGTTTCCGGCTGCGGAGTGATGATGGCGGCTGGCTTTGGTTCGATTTGCGCGGCCGGATCAGGCGGCCGGCTGCAACCGGTTCGCCGGTGCTTGTCGCAGTCGTGACCGATGTCACCGCCGAGCGCGAACGGCAGATCGAGAATATCGATACCGCCGCACGATTACGCAATTCGATCGAGGCCATCTCGGAGTCCTTCGTGCTCTGGGACAATCAGGACCGGCTCGTCATCTGCAATCGCAAATTCAAGGCGATCTACAAGATCCCCAACCGCCTGCTGACGCCCGGCACGCCCTATGCACGACATCGTCGGCGCGGCGCGCGAAACGCTGCTGCAAGGCCCGCGCACGCCGGAAGGCGAACCGAAGCGCGGTTCGCACGCCTATGAGGCGGAGGCGAACGAAGATTACTGGCTGCATATCGGCGAACGGCGCACCGCGGATGGCGGTTTCGTCAGCGTCGGCACCGACATCACCGCGCTGAAGCAGAGCGAGCAATGCTTGTCCGAGCGCGAATCGGAGCTTAAGGCCACGGTCGCCGATCTGGAAACCTCGCGCGTCAAACAGGATGCGCAGACCCGGCAGCTATTCGAGCTGACCAACAAATATGCCGCCGAGAAGGAGCGAGCCGAGTCCGCCAATCGGGCGAAATCGGAGTTTCTGGCCAATATCAGCCACGAGTTGCGCACGCCGCTCAATGCGATTATCGGCTTTTCCGAAATGATGCACCGGCAGATTTTCGGTCCGATGGGGCAGGCCAAATATGTCGAATACGCCCGCGATATCGAGCAGAGCGGCCAATATCTGCTCGAAGTCATCAACGACATCCTCGACATGTCGAAGATCGAGGCGGGCCGCATGGCGCTGGTCATGGAAACGGTCAATATCAGCGACATCGCGTCCGAGAGCATGCGGGTCGTGCAGCAGACGGCGCAGGCGCGCAACATCCGCCTGCAGACCATCGGCAATCCGGCGATCGAGCTGGGCGGCGACCGGCGCGCGCTCAAGCAGGTGCTGATCAACCTCTTGGCGAATGCGGTGAAATTCACGCCGGTCGGCGGCGATGTGACGGTGCGGACCTACCGCTATCGCGGCTCGGTGCGAATCGCCATCGCGGATACCGGCGTCGGAATTCCGCGGCACGAAATCGCCAAGCTCGGCCGGCCGTTCGAGCAGGTGGAAAACCAGTTCACCAAAGGCCATCGAGGTACCGGGCTCGGCCTCGCCATTTCGCGCTCAATTCTGGAGCTGCATGGCGGGCGGTTGGAAATCAAGAGCCGCCTCGGCGAAGGCACGACCGTAACCTGCATTTTCCCGTCGCCGCCGGAAACGAGAATGCTGGACAGCGAAGCCGCTTGATTGCATGGTCCTGCCGCGACTGGATCATGAACGGTTCATGCGGGATCGATCAAGGTCTGGCCTTGGTTTCGCGCAAACTTCGGCAAAGCAGGCGTCCGTGCCCGCCTGCGCGGCGACGGGCTTTTTCCTCATTGTGCATCAGCGTCGCACATGGGCCATATTCTCGTGAGGGTGTTGTTGATGGAATCTTCGGTATCGCATCGCGGCGTAAGGCGCCCCGTACCCGAGCGTGCTTCGGAGATATTGGCCCGGCTTGCGCAGACCGAGCTCGAAAACATCGATGTCGGCACGTTGCTGGAAGCGCTGAAAGACCGCAGCTTCGGTATCATCCTCATTCTTTTCGCCCTGCCGAACGCCATTCTTCCGGTCGCCTGGGTGCTGGGCGCGCCCATCCTGCTGTTCTCGATTCAGATGACAATGGGCCGGCAGGAGCCTTGGCTCCCCGCCTTCATGAAACGGCCGCAGCTGAGCCGCGAAACCTTCATCAAGGTTATGGACTATGTGTCCCGCTATCTGGCGATCATTAAATCCTGGCTAAAGCCACGCTGGAACTGGCTCACGACCAACCAGATGGAGCGGGTGATAGGCGCCTATTTGACATTCCTGACTGTGGTGCTTCTGGTGCCGGTGCCATTCGGCAATGCGCTGCCGTCGTTCGGCATTGCAATCATTGCCGCTGGCTTGCTCGAAAAAGACGGCGTCGCGATTATCGTGGGCGCGATCATCGGGTTGATCGGCACCGTTTACATTCTCGCCGTGATCGGCGGCGCCTTGGCGGCTTTCAAGGCGATCTTCGGATTTTGAAGCTTGCTGAAAAAGCGGGATGGCGGCGCAGCAGGGCGGCGTGACGCGGTCGGAACATTTGTGACTGAAGGGGGTGAGGCCTAGCTTGCTTCGGCGAGGAGCGAGAGCTGGCGTACAGGCGCCGGGCCTTCCAGATCGCGCAGGCGGGTCGGATAATCGCCGGTGAAGCAATGGTCGGTGAATTGCGGCTGGATCGGATCGCGCCGGTCATAGCCCATCACACTGTAAATGCCCTCCACCGACAGGAAAGCCAGCGAATCGCAGCCCATGGCACGGCGCATCTCTTCAAGGCTGTTATTGGCGGCCAGCAGATTTTCGCGGTCCGGCGTGTCGATGCCGTAATAGTCCGGCCAGGCGATCGGCGGACAGGCGATGCGCATATGCACTTCCCTGGCGCCGCGCTCATACATCATGCGCACGATCTTCATCGAAGTGGTGCCCCGGACAATGCTGTCGTCGATCAGTACGATGCGCTTGCCGTTGACTTCGCAAGGCGTCGGATTGTGCTTCAGCTTCACGCCGAGCGCGCGAATCCGCTGCTCAGGCTCGATAAAAGTCCGCCCGACATAGTGGTTGCGGATGATGCCGAGCTCGTAGGGGATCCCCGATTGCTGGCCATATCCAATGGCCGCCGGCACGCCTGAATCGGGAACCGCGGTCACGACATCGGCGTCGACGGGCGCCTCCCTGGCGAGTTGGGCGCCGAATTTCTTGCGCACGTCGTAGACGCAGCGCCCGCCAAGCACCGAATCCGGGCGTGAGAAATAGATATATTCGAAGATGCAGGGACGAGCCGGGCTTTTCGGGAAGGGCCGATGGCTTTCGACGCCATCCTTCGTAATTACGACGACCTCGCCATTCTCTACTTCGCGGATGAATTCCGCGCCGATGATATCGAAGGCGCAGGTTTCCGATGCCAGCACATAGGATGTGCCAATCCTGCCGAGCATCAACGGGCGGATGCCGAGCGGATCGCGCGCGCCGATCAGCTTCTTATTGGTGAGGCAGGTGAGTGCGTAGGCGCCCTCGATCTGCAGCAGCGCCTCGATGAAGCGTTCGATGATGCGCGGCTTCTTGCTGCGCCCTATCAAATGCAAAACGACCTCCGTATCGGAGGTCGATTGAAAGATGGCGCCCGATTTTATCAGGCTTTCGCGGAGGGTGCGGGCGTTGGTGAGGTTCCCATTATGCCCGAGGGCAAAGCCGCCCGAGTCGAACTCGGCGAATAGAGGCTGCACGTTGCGCAGGATGGTCTCGCCCTGGGTCGAATAGCGGACATGGCCGACCCCATAACGGCCGGGCAGACGGTCCAGCACCGGCGCCTTGGTGAAATGCTCGCTGACCAGCCCCAGCCGCCTTTCGGAGTAGAACTGGTCCTTGTCGTAGGTCACGATGCCCGCCGCTTCCTGGCCGCGATGCTGCAAGGCATGCAGCCCCAGCACCGTCAGGGCGGAAGCGTCTGGATGATCGAAAATGCCGAAGACGCCGCATTCTTCGCGAAGCTTGTCTTCCACGAGGGTGTCAAACGAAGGCGGAACGCACAGTTGGGATGCGCTATTGACCGAGTCCATGTTGGACCTACCTTATCGCTCGCGGAATAGGGCTAGGAAACCCTGTCCTTGCCGCTCAGCTTCAGCACGTTAAGATCGCGATATGATTGGCTGTATGGCACTTTCGTGACATGTTGGGCAGCAAAATTTTCGTGAGACGCGTTGCCACCCGCCCGTTCTCCACGGAACATTGATGCTGGGTTGTCCGGCAACAGAGATATAATGGCTCTGCCGGTGCTTTCAATCACTGTCAGTGACCGCGCTTCGGTGACCCATTTCGGCAATGTTTCCTTAGGCATGATCGCAATGAGCAGCTCATAGGCGATCACCACCAGCAATAATCCGCGCAGCAACCCGAAGACGAATCCTAACGTCCGATCCAACGCGCCGACACGGCTGTCGAGCACCCGATCCGAAAGCCGCACGGTGATCAGGCTGACGATGATGAGCACGATGACGAAGACGGTGACGATCAGCACACCGTCCGCCAGGATGTCGGGCTGAATCAGAGATCTCAGCTTATCGCGGTAAAGCGGATAGACAAAAAGAGCGGCAAGGGCGGCCAGCGCCCAGGACATGATCGACAGCATCTCCCGCGTCAGCCCGCGCAGCATGGCGAGAAACGCCGAGATCAGCATGATCACCACAAGAATCACATCAAGCCACTGAATGGGCATGGACATGGAACTATCCCCTACACGGGCGGAACCCGGGCCTTGCGAACCGCCGTATGGGGCGCCCGCGCCTGCGCTCAGCCATTACAGCTCGGACAAACATTCACTCTGCTTCTCAGCTCGTCGCCAGCTGCTTGCGGTTTCGCGCCGGATCTTCTTCACTGATGAAGCGGGCCGTCAAGTCGGACAGATGTTTTAATGGCGTAACCCGCATTCCAGACGAAAACTCCGAAGCCTCCCCAAAGGCGGGCGCCGAAGCTGCGGTAAATCCCAGCTTTTGCGCTTCCTTCAACCGCATCGCCGCATGACTGACAGGCCGTATTGCACCGGACAGGCTTGCCTCACCGAAATAGACGCTATCGCGGCCCAAGGCAATGCCGGAATGGGCCGATAACAAGGCAGCCGCAACGGCAACATCGGCGGCTGGCTCGGAAATGCGCAAGCCTCCCGCGACATTAAGGTAAATATCGTTGTTACCGAGCTTGAAGCCGCATCTGGCATCGAGCACCGCGAGGATCATCGATAGGCGGTTGGCGTCCCAGCCGACCACGGCGCGGCGCGGCGCGGCGAAGGGCGAGGGGGCGATCAGCGCCTGAATTTCGACGAGGATCGGCCGGGTGCCCTCGACGCCGGCGAACACCGCCGTGCCGGGGCTGGTGTCGTCACGGTCGCCGAGGAAGAGTTCGGACGGATTGGTAACCTCCTTCAACCCCGCATTCCCCATCTCGAAGACGCTGACCTCGTTCGCCGGGCCGAAGCGGTTCTTGACCGAGCGCAGCAGGCGGAACAGATGGCTGTTGTCGCCCTCGAAATAGAGCACGGTATCGACCATGTGCTCGACCACCTTTGGCCCGGCGATCTGGCCGTCCTTGGTCACATGGCCGACCAGGATGATCGATGAGGAGCGCCGCTTGGCGTAAGCGATCAGCGCCTGCACGGAAGCGCGCACCTGGCTGACAGTGCCGGGCGCGGCGTCGAGCATGTCGGTCCACAGCGTCTGGATGGAGTCGATTACCACCAGATCGGGCGGCACCCCGTCTTCAAGGGTCGAGAGAATCGCGGCCGTATTCGTCTCGGCGGCAAGTTCGACCGGCGCATTCGACACGCCCAGCCGCTTGGCGCGCATTCGAATCTGCTGGGCCGCCTCTTCGCCCGAAAAATAGACCGAGCGCTTACCGGCGCTGGCCAGTTTCGCCGCCAGTTGCAAGAGCAGCGTCGACTTGCCGATGCCCGGATCGCCCGCAAGCAGGATCGCCGAACCGGCCGCCAGTCCGCCGCCGATGGCGCGGTCGAATTCGCCGATGCCGGTTTCGAGCCGCGGCATCGGGGCGACGTCGTCGTTCAAAGTTTCCAGCACCGCGCCCGAGGGACGGCTCCGCCGTTTCGCCTTTGCGTCCATCGGCGATGCCGCGCCGGCTTCCTCCGCAAGCGTGTTCCATGCGCCGCAGGCCGAACAGCGGCCCGACCATCGCGGGCTTGCCGTTCCGCAGGATTGGCAGACAAATTCGCGTGCTGCCTTCGCCATGATTGATTTCCCTAACCCGAGCCACCGGCCTGCGGCGTCCCGTTTGTCTCGCTGATATGGATGCGGTGATACCGCGTTCCGAGGCTTGTTAGAATTTCGTAGCCGATCGTGCCGGCGAGCGCGGCGGCGTTGTCCACCGTAAAGCGCGGCCCGATCAGTTCGACAAATCCCCCACGCTGCGCAAGCTCGGGCGGAATGTCGGTGACGTCGAACATGATAAGGTCCATGGAAACGCGGCCTAATATTGGCAATGGCCGATCGCCGATATAGGCCAGCGCGCCCGCATGGTCGTCCGAGGAGCCGAGCAGGCGGAAATAGCCGTCGGCATAGCCGGTCGACACGGTGACGTAGCGCGTGCGGCGTTTAAGGCGCAAGGCGCCGCCATAGCCGATGGTTTCCCCCGCATCCGCTTCGCCGAGTTGCGCGATGCGGCCATAAAGGCTGACGACTGGCTCCATCGGGTTAGGCAGGCCGGAAAATGGGTTGCCGCCGTAAAGCGCGATGCCCGGGCGAACGAGATCGAAGCGGAAATCAGGGCCGAGAAACACACCGGCCGAATTGGCGAGACTGAGACGCATCTGCGGGAGGGAACGGGTAAAGGCCGTGAAGTCCTGGCATTGCGCCGCGTTTTTCGGATTGTCGGGCGTATCGGCGCAGGCGAGATGGCTCATCAACAGGCTGACGGGAAAGCTTTGCAGGATTTCTGGCGCGCGCGTCAGGATGTGGCGCTCCGCCGCCTTCAGCCCCAGGCGATTCATGCCGGTATCGACGTGGATCGCCGCTGGAAGCTGTGCGTGCCGCTCCTGGCAGAGAGATGTCCACTCCTCGATTTCGGCAATGCTGCCGAGCACTGGCTGAAGCCGGCCCGCAACAAATTCCGCCGCGCTACCGGGAAACAGCCCGTCGAGGACGTAAATCGCTGCGTTTGGCAGAGCGCCACGCAAGCCGACAGCTTCGGCCAGCGTGGCCACGAAAAAAGTCCGGCACCCGGCGGCAAAAAGGGCGGTGCCGATCTGCTTCGCGCCCAGCCCATAACCGTCGCCCTTGACGACGGCGGCGCACTCGGCGGGAGCGGCGAGATCGCGCAGCTTGGCGTAGTTGCGCAGCAGCGCATCGAGGTCGATGATCAGCACGCCGGGTGCCGATGCGGGAATGCCGAAGCCGGCGAGATCGTGTCTTGAGGGAAGCCGCCGGCCTGGTTCCTGATTGCCGCCCGTCATGGTGCCGCCTAATGCATGCGCGCGGGCAGCCGGTTATCGTCGGCCAGATCCGAGAAGCGCGTGAATTCGGGGGTGAATTGCAGGCGGACCGTGCCCGTCGGACCGTGGCGCTGCTTGCCGATGATCACTTCGCCGATGCCCTGCACCTGATCCATCGCGTCCTGCCACTTCTGATGCTCCTCGACCTTGGTGATCGTGGGCTCGGCTCGCTGAACGTAATATTCCTCTCGGAAGACGAACATAACCACATCGGCGTCCTGTTCGATAGAGCCGGATTCGCGCAAGTCCGAGAGCTGGGGCCGCTTGTCCTCACGATTCTCCACCTGCCGCGAGAGCTGTGACAAAGCGATGATCGGCACAGCCAGTTCCTTGGCCAGCGCTTTCAGTCCGGTGGTGATTTCCGTCACTTCCTGGACGCGGCCTTCGGACGACTTCTTCGCCGAGCCGGTCAGCAATTGCAGATAGTCGACGACCAGCAGCCCGAGGCCACGCTGCCGTTTCAGCTTCCGCGCCCGCGCCGCGAGCTGGGCGATGGAGATGCCGCCGGTGTGGTCGATGAAGAGGGGCAGGGCCTGCAATTCTTGCGTGGCCTTGACGAGGCGGTGAAATTCGTCCTCCGAGATCAGCCCGCGGCGGATTTTTTCCGAGGAGATTTGCGCCTGTTCGGAAATGATGCGTGTGGCGAGCTGTTCGGCCGACATTTCCAGCGAGAAGAACCCCACGATCGCTCCGTCGGTGACCTCTTCGATACCTTCGGCCTTCGTCTGGGTGCGATAGGCCTTGGCAATGTTGAACGCGAGATTGGTTGCCAGCGCCGTTTTGCCCATCGAGGGGCGTCCGGCGAGGATCAGAAGGTCGGAGCTTTGCAGGCCGCCCAGCGCGCGGTCGAGATCGCGCAGGCCGGTGGAAAGGCCGGAGAGTCCGCCTTGCCGCTCATAGGCCTTGGAGGCCATATCGATGGCATCGCCGAGGGCGGTCGAGAATGCCATGAAGCCCGAGCCGTATTTGCCCCGCTCGGCAAGGCCATAGAGCCGCTGTTCGCTGTCCTCGATCTGCTTTTCCGGCGGCATTTCGACCGGCGAATCATAGGCGACGTTCACCATGTCCTCGCCGATGATGATCAGATCGCGCCGTACCGACAGATCGTAGATGGTGCGGCCGTAATCCTCGGCGTTGATGATGCTCGTCGCGTGCGACGCCAGCCGCCCCAGATATTGCGGCACCGTGACCTGGCCGATGGCTTCCTCATTGTCGAAGAAGCTTTTCAGCGTGATCGGCGTCGCGTGCTTGCCGCCCTGGATGAACTTGGCCGCGGTGTCGAAGATGCGCGCATGAAGCGGATCGAAGAAATGGTGCGGTTCGAGGAACGCCGAGACACGGTCGAACGCTTCATTATTGATCAGAATGGCCCCCAACAGGGCCTGTTCGGCCTCGATGTTGTGCGGGGCCTGGCGGAAGGGAAGGGCCTGTTCATCGTTGACGGCCTGGAGGTGCTGCGGCGTCGCGGGCTTATGTCTCATGATCGGCGAGACTAACCGATTCCGCCCGGAGGGAATCCCCTAAGGCCGGCGCACCTTGCACTCATGCGCATTTTGCACAGGCACAGGCGCGGTTGGTTGACGGCCTTGCCTGCAACTTTATCCGATTCGTCAGCGACTTAGGCGTTGCGCGGAGCGGCGTTCAGCCGGAGATTGCGGCGCGCTCGCGACGAGCACCGAATGCTGATTGAGCGGTCTCATCGCTGCGTCCGCCATTCGAAGCCTGTCTTCCTCGCGCATCATATAGTCCCGCGTCACCGGCAGCGCATCTATGGATTTGGTAAGCTGGAGCTGGAACACGGTCAGACCGCTCCAGCGGAACCCCGCCTCGCAGGATCGCAAGTAGAAATCCCACATGCGGCAGAACCGCTCGTCATAGAGCCGCGCGATGCGGTCGCGATTGGCTTCGAAGCGTTGGTGCCAGGCGGCAAGCGTGCTTGCGTAATGGAGGCGCAGATTCTCCAGATCGGTCAGCCACATCCGCCGATTTTCGATGATCGGCGCCAGCTGCGACAGGGCGGGAAGATAGGCGCCGGGGAAAATATGCCGGCGCAGCCAAGGGTTGATTGGCGCGGGCGGAGTTTGCGACCCGATCGTATGAACGACGCGCGACGCCGTCCGGCTTCAACAGAGCGTAAAGCTGCCGGAAAAATGCCGAAAATTGCGGCCGGCCGACATGTTCGAACATGCCCACCGAGACGACGCGGTCGTAAGCGCCGGTCTCCTTCCGATAGTCGAGCAGTTTGAACGCGACCCGGTCCGCCACTCCGAGCTGACGCGCGCGTTCATTGGCATGGCGGAACTGCTCGTCTGACAAGGTGAGCCCGGTCACTCGCACGGGATAATGGCTTGCGAGGTAAAGCGCCAGCCCACCCCAGCCCGAACCGATATCCAGTATGTGTTGTCCTGGATGGATATTCAGCTTGGCCGCGAGATGCTGCTTCTTGCTGAGCTGGGCCGTTTCCAGATCGTCGTCTTCGGAGCGGTAATAGGCGCAGGAATATTGCCGGTCGGCATCCAGGAAGAGTGAAAACAGTTCGTCGGACAGATCATAGTGGTGCTTCACATTCCGGCGCGAGCGCGGGACGGGATTGAGCACGGCGGGCATGCGGATGATGTCTTCCAGCCGGTAATAAAGGCGACCGGGCAAGCTGTCGTTCCAACTCTGCGAATTGATCAGCAGCAGCCGGAGGAAGCTGAACAGCGTGCCCTTCTCGATGGTGAGGCTGCCGTCGACAAAGGCCTCGCCGATATTCAGCTCTGGATTGTATGCGATGCGCCAAGCGGTAGATCGATCGCGCAAGACGATCGCTGCATCCAAGGGTGCCGCATCATCACCGAATTCGTAGATTTGGCCGTCGAAATCTGTCACCCGGAGGCGGCCGCGTTTGACCAGCCCCCTGAAGAGTTTGCCCAACGGAAACATGGCAACTACCCGTCAAGAATTGTGCCAATTTTTCGCATATTTAGCGCTATAACAATAATTAAAATGCCGAAAGAGTTCCATCGGCATGCTTAAATATTTGGTGGATTGCTCGATTGAGGGCTGCGGTCCTCGGAGACCGATATGGTCGCTCGCGGCACTGAATCGTGAATGTGCGTCGCTTGTCATGCGCATGCACAGGTCCAGCCTAAAGGTTGGCCCTGGCAACCTTTAGCCACTCGCGATCGTTTTCGAGTACTGCGATACTGCGGGCGTTCCCGGCCTTCACCACATCCTCGAACAGCGCCCGCGCACGGCTCGGCTCGCCGTTCCGAAGCAGCATCAACGCATAACGCGTGCGCGCCTCGAACCCGGCATAGTAGGCGCATAGCGCATCATATTCCTGCTTCGCTTCGGCCATGCGTCCCTGCGCTTCGAGCGCCCGCGCATAGAGCAGATGCGCCTCCTGGTGCTGGATCGATGGATGCGCTTCACGAAGCCGGTCCAGCGTATCCTCCGCCGCCCGTGCATCGCCCGCACCGAGTTGAGCGCGCGCCAAGCCGAACAGCAATGCGGTATCCTCCGCGAAGACGCCTTGAGCCGCCGTTTCGTAAAGCTTGATCGCCTCGGCCCACATGCCCTTGCGCTCGCATTCCTCGCCCAGCGCCAGCTTGGTGTCCACCGAATCGGTGCGCGAGGCGGCTTCATGACGGCGGCGCCATTCACGGTCGGGATCGATGATTTCACTGATGCCGCCGGTCACGCGGCGCGCCCGCCGGGTCGATGCAAATTCGGGGACAAGTTCGAACAGCACATAAGCCAGCGATCCGACCAGCGGCACGAACAGCAGGACATACATCCAGAATTGCGGCCGCCCGGTTTTCATCGCGTGGACGGCGAATCCGACGGCAATCATCAGATGCAGAAGACCAATCAGCGGCATCGGACACCCCTCCCCCATGGGTTGCGGGGCGGACATTATCCGAGGAAATGCGGGCCGCGCAAGCGAGCCCAGATTGTAGAACGAAGTTGCATGGCATTAATGTGAAGCGAGTGCGGCCTCCGTGCTATTTGTCCTCACGCGGGTTTTCATAATCGGCTAGCGCACCTTGCATGAGACGGACGGACCATCAGCATTCAGCAAGCGGACGGTTCGGTCCGCGGGAAACAGAGGCAGACATGAGAATCGACGCCATTGCCATCGGCAACAATCCGCCCGACGACATCAATGTCATCATCGAGGTGCAGATTGGCGGCGAGCCTATCAAATATGAGATGGACAAGGCGGCGGGTACGCTCGTCGTCGACCGCTTCCTCTACACGCCGATGCGCTATCCCGGCAATTACGGCTTCGTGCCGCACACGCTCTCCGATGACGGCGATCCGATCGACGTGCTGGTCGCCAATACGAGGCCGATCGTGCCTGGCGCGGTCATCAACGTTCGCCCCATCGGGGTGTTCAAGATGCAGGACGATGCCGGGGGCGACGAAAAGATCATCGCCGTGCCGACGCATAAGCTTACGAGGCGCTATGACAGCGTGATCAGCTATAAGAACCTGCCGGCGATCACCATCGAGCAGATCCAGCATTTTTTCGAGCATTACAAGGACCTTGAACCCGGCAAATGGGTCAAGCCGATCGGCTGGGGTGACGTGGACGAGGCCAAGCAACTGATTGACGAGGCGGTCGAGCGCCACGCCAAGGCGGGCTGATGGCGGAGGGTTAGCGGCGCATCATGGCAAATCGAAAGCGGCCTCGCGCCGGCCGATGATTTTCCGCCGCGCATCACCTCGATCTGGCCTTGATAACGGCCGGCTGCCCACCGCTCCGTGGTCAGCTTCTTGCCCATGAAGGTGACGAACTGCGCCTTGTCGCGATCCAGTGGCGTATTCCTAGCCAACTCGAAATTGCCTGGCCCCTTCACCATGATCCGCAGGCTATCGTCTTTCCGCAGATTGATGAGGCGAACGTAAAAGACAAAGCCCGGCGATTGCGGGCCGGGCGAAGCGATCGCTCCGCGCTCTGCGTCCTCGGGCGTTACCGGACCGGCCGCGAAGCCCGCCTCGATGACTGCCGCATCCGTATATGTCAGGCTTGAGCGAAGCTGCGGCGCCCAAAGGGATGCGGACAGCTCCGGATCCTGCGCATTACAAGTACCGTCCTGTGCCTTGCCGGAAAAAGGATCGATATCCTTGCTGTCGTGACGGACTGTCAGATGCACATGCGCGAATTGTGCATTGCCCGAATAGCCGACAAGCCCGAGCTGCACGCCGGCCTCAACCGTGTCGCCGCTGCGAACCCGCACGCTGCCGCGTTTCAAATGGCAATATTGCGTTTCCCATCCGCCGCCATGATCGATGACGACGGCATTGCCGCATTCGCGTCCCTCCAAAGCGGCGATTTCCGCGCGTGAGGCGATCAGCCTGTCCTCGACGCCGTCACGCATGGCCTTGACCCGGCCCGGCGCGGAGGCCAGCACCGGCACGCCGCGCGCCGCTGCCTCGATCGACAGGACGCGGAAATCCGTGCCCTTATGGCCGTCATAAGTCGCGGTCCCACAGCGATAATCGCGCGCCTCCGGCCCGGAATCGACATCGGTATATTGCTGGATGAAGCAATCGGCGCCGAGCGTGCAGGCAATCGGCAGGGTGAGTTGCAAACCGGTTTCCGCCTTTGTTCCGTTCGGAACTGCACAAAGGATGATGAGCACCCAGACTATTCGCTTCATGATATTACTCGCGATGGATTTCATCCGGTTGCCGCGTTTAATGGGAGCCAATCGACTGTCCATACGTTTGCACATTGATGACTTGTGAATAGAATCCTTCCGGCGCGTGTTGTAGGCAACATAGATGATGAGCGGAGACGAACAATGACCAAAACTGCCCTCAAAACCCTCGCCGGCGCGGCCTCCGCGCTGTTCTTGCTTAGTATTCAAACAGTCGCTGCAGGCACCGACAGAGTCCGTGCCGAGGCCTATTTCAACGCGATTTCGGGCGGCAATGCCGAAACCATCGCCTCATTCTACGCCGACAATGCCGAATTCCATTGGGTCGGTGGCCCACTGGCTGGCGTTTACACCGGCAAGGCGCAGATCAAGGGCGTCTGGGAGCGATTCAGCCAAGGCCGCGGGCGATATAAACTACAAGGTGCTCGAACTCTCCGAGAGCCAGAAAGGTAAGCGCAGCACCGTTACGGCGCGGGTGAGCTTTATCGGCCCCAAGGAAGTGCCGGTCAGATTCATCATGGTGTATGAGAATGGCAAGATCGTAAACGAGGTGTGGGAGGTCGACAAGCCGACGGTGGGCTACGCCAAAGCTGACCCAAAACCACAGGGCCCGGCAGGCGCCGAACCCGGACAGCGTGAAGCCACTGCTCCGCAGGGCCCGCAAGCCGAGGAACAGGCTGCTCCCGGGCAGGATGAACGCGTAGAAACCGCCGCGACCATCCAGGAAGGTCCCGCGCCTCAAGACGCTCCAGTGCGGGCGAATACCGCCACTGTCGGGGACGAGGCCGATCCCAAAGCGCCGCCCGCCGCAGCAGGTACCCCAACCCCGCTGCCGCCGCCAGCCAAGGTTGTGCCCCCGGCTCCGCCGAAAAAGGCTGTGACCAAGCCAGTGCCGAAAAAGCGCTATGCCGAGAAGCACATCGCTCCTCCGGAATACGGCCAGGGTGAAGAAGAGCACGAGGACGGATATGAGGGCTATGCAGACTCGGATGACGTCTATTATGGGCGGCCCCATCGCTACTATGGCGGTTACGGAAGATTTGGCCGCCGCGGCTGGTACGGCGGCGGTCACGGTGGTTACGGCGGCTATTGAGACGGCCCGACCGCACCACAGCAGAACGAGATTGGGCGTGCGCGAGCACGCCCATTTTTTGCGGGCGTCGTTGCGTCGATGATGCGCAATGATGTCCGTTCTGAACAATGTATCGACGCAGTTCAGCCGATCAAACGCCGCAATGCTTTCATAGTTGTAGGCTAAAACGCTTCACCAAGAATATTAGAGCGCTTCCCGAAAAGTGTTACGCGGTTTTCGGATAAGAAGCGCGATCAAGCAAAGAATTGAGAGCGGTTTCCGATTCGAATGAAGCGGGAACCGCTCTAGAGTGAATAGTCCCGCGGGGGCGGGTGTTTCAAACATTCCATCAGTCGATCGCGGAGATGATTCATGACCAAACTTCCCCTGACAGGTCTGGCCGGTGCTGCCATGCTGTTGCTTCTGAGCGCGCAGATCGCCGCTGCCGGACCGGACGGGACATGTGAAGATCTCACCGCCGAAACTGTGGCATCAGAACCCGCTGCACCTAGCACCCCGGCCCCAACCGCTGCAGCGGATTATACGAAAATCGCGCAGGCCGCTCCGGCAAGTGGGAATAGCGCGACAGTGACGGCATCGGCGAAAATTGACGCTTCCGATAAAACGCTCGCAGGAAAGAAGGGCGACGCGGAAAAGAAGCAGACCGACAGCTTGCCCAAAGAACGCCGGGCGTCCGAGAGCGCTGCTATAGTGCCCGCCCACGATATAGGGGTCGACGGCTATTGATCTGATTGGTGGACAGGAACCAAGCAAATCCGGGTGGCTACGGCCTGCCCGGTTGCTTGCTCTAATCACCCAGCAACCGCGCTATAGGAGCGAAAGTGCCGCCAGTTCGGCACGCATCGCGGCTGGAATATCGCCCTCATCCGCGGCCTGGGCGGGGCCGATATCGAGCGGCGCGTCATCAGGATGCAAGTAGCGCCACCCCTGAAATGCCCGGCGCGGCTGCGGCCTCGTCGCCATGAGCATATGGCCGAGCACGATACCGCATAAGCCGCGCCCCTCCGCGTCGGTCACCTCGCGCAGCTCAAGAATTTTCTGCCGCGCCTTGATCGATCCTTTGATGACCCAATAGAGCGAGCCGCTTTTCAGCACCGCCTCTGCCTGACGCGGCATGTGCCGCGTGCGGTGAATCAACTCGCGCGGCACGCCGGCACGGCCGAGCTTTTCCAGACGCATCGCCTGCCATGCCACGAGTTGCTCAAGATTGTCGATGCCGACGCAAAGCTTAATCAGATGCATGTCCGTCGTCCGTCCGCAGCTCGGCGATCACCGCGCCGAGATCGACCTGTTCGCCTTCGCCGTGCGGGAGGCCCGTCACCGCGCCATCGGCGGGAGCATGGAGAATGTGCTCCATCTTCATCGCCTCGATAACGGCAATGCGGTCGCCCCGCGCCACATGGTCGCCCTCGCGCACGAACAGCTTGGCGAGACGGCCCGGCATTGGCGACCGCAGCACACCGCCCGACGCGTCGCCCGGTCCCGCGCGCCTGCGGTCCTGAAAGCGCATATGCGTCTGCCGCATGGCGCTCCAGACGATCACGCCGTCATCGGCGGGAATGATCTGAGCCTGTGCCGCGGCGCCGCCATCCGTGAGCTTCGGCCCGTCCGCGTTCCACAGCACGCTGACTTTGTGCATGCCGCCATCCGCCTCGAAATCATAGGCGCTTTCGCGACTGCCGGTGAGTTCGAATGCGTCGGCGATGTCCCACGGGCTGTGCGGCTCATCCGATACCGCGCGGCGCATGCGGGCCGCCTCCGACTGCCGCGTTGCCAGCAGTGCGAGCGCGCCCGCGCCGATCGCGGCTGGATCCGGGGCGACTTTGCGTCAACTCGGCGAGATGGTTTTCGATGTAGCGGGTGGAAAGGCTCTCGCCTTCGGTGGCCGCATGGGTTGCGAGCCTATGCAGGAACGCCAGATTGGTGCGCGGGCCGGCAAGGACTGTATCCGCGAGGCCGGCAAGCAACGCCTCATAGGCGTTTCCGCGCGTGTCGCCAAAGCCGATGATCTTGGCGATCATCGCGTCGTAATAGGGAGGGACATCGCTTCCCGTTGCCACGCCGCTATCGACGCGCACATCAGCACGCTCGGGGAAGACAGCACGGCGGATCATGCCCGGCGATGGCAGGAACCCGGTCGCGGGGTCCTCCGCATAGAGCCGCGCTTCGACAGCCGCGCCTTTCGCCGTGATCCCGTCTTGCGAGAGCGGCAGCGGTTCGCCGGCGGCGACGCGGAATTGCCATTCGACGAGATCGAGGCCGGTAATCAGCTCGGTGACCGGATGCTCGATCTGCAGGCGGGTATTCATTTCCATGAAATAGAACGGCGTGTCGGCGGCGAGCGGTCCGCCGGGAACCAGAAATTCGACCGTACCCGCGCCCAGATATCTGACCGCGCGAGCGGCGGCGATGGCAGCCTCCGCCATGCGGGCGCGCAAAGCTGCTGGCATGTTGATGGCGGGCGCTTCCTCGATCACCTTCTGGCCACGCCGCTGCAGCGTGCATTCGCGCTCGAAAAGATGCACCACATCGCCATGCGTATCGCCGAAGATCTGCATCTCGATATGGCGGGCCGGTTCGACGAGCTTCTCGATCATCATCCGGTCGTCGCCGAACGCAGCCAGGGCTTCGCGGCGCGCGCTCGCGGCGGCTTCGGCAAGGTCTTTCGGATCGAAGACGGGCTTGAGCCCCTTGCCGCCGCCGCCCGCCACGGCTTTCAGCACAACGGGATAGCCGATCTGTGCCGCTTCACGCGAGAATGCCGCATCATCCTGGGCCGCGCCGGAATATCCTGGCACGGTCGGAATGGCGAGCGAGGCGGCGAGGCGTTTGGCCTCGTCCTTCTGCCCCATGATGCGGATGGCTTCGGGCGACGGTCCGACGAAGACCAGGCCGGCTGCCGCGCAAGCCTCGGCAAACCCGGCATTCTCGGCGAGAAACCCGCAACCTGGATGAATGCACTCCGCTCCCGTTGCCAGCGCCGCTTCGATAAGGCGATCCTGGCGAAGGTAGCTTTCGGTACTCGGCGCGGGACCGATTTCGACGCTCGCATCGGCCGCCGCGACATGCAGTGCTGTGCGGTCGGCCGCCGAATGCACCGCGATCGCGCGCATACCCATGCGCTTCGCCGTGCGAATGACCCGCAAGGCGATTTCCCCGCGATTGGCTATGAGGACCGATTTGAACAAGCCTTGCTCCCTGAGCGTGGATTGATAGCATGCCCGGCCTCGTTCCGAAAAGCATGTCCCGACCAGCCTAGAGCGCGATCAGGAAAAGTGGAATCCGGTTTTCCGTCCGATCGCGCGACCAGCGTAGGACCTCCATGTTACCGGCAAAGAAAAAGGCTGGCGCAAAGGCCAGCCTTATCGACAGGAAAATATTCCGGGGTCAGGAAACGGCGGCCACGTCGCCGTCATCCTCGTCATAGCGCCCGCTCATGCGGATGCCGATATACCGGATCTTGCCGGCGATCTTGGCCTTCTGCACGCCGAGATCGGTCAGTTGGCGGCTGAAGATCGGCAGGCCCACCGGCTGGCGCTTCGTCGCCTCGCACCATTCGCAATAATTGTCATAGAGCGCGAGCGCGGTGACGCTGGCGCCGTCGTCCTGCCTGATGCGTTCGTCGAAATAGATCTCGATGTCGCTCTTCGGCAAAGCGAGCTGCGCCGGCTGGTGAAGCTGCTGCATCTGCATCGGGATCGGCGGCTGAATGATTTCCACCACTTTGATGGGCTCAGGCTGCGGCCGCTTCATTTGCTCATGCATGCGCCAGATGCTCGTCGAAACGTAAAGGCCAAGACTGGAGCCGAGTTCAACCAGCAGTGTAATGAGGATGGTCAGGCCCAATTCGACCTGACTCATATCGATGTGAAGCAGCATCGAAATGATATTGGCCTGCGGGTCGACATTCTTCACCGCCGCTCGTCCGTCCACCGCATCGAGCTTGGCGCGAACCTCGTCTGCTCGCTTCTGCAGCGCTTCGTCCTTCTTCGCGGCGGCGAGCTCGGCTTGCAGCTTGTGATAGGACTCGCAGAATTCGCGGCTCAGCGTAACGGTGGCGTTGGTGCAGCCCGCCGAACTGGTCCAGCGGACATTCTGCTTCGCGCCCTCGATCTCGGCTTCCACCATGCCGGCGGCGCGATGCTTTTCAAGCCAGCTCTGCTGCTGGGCGATCTGGGCGAGTTGACCGCGCATATCTTCGTAATTCGCGGCCTGCAAGGACCGGGTGCCGGTCGTATCGGAGCGGTTCAGCGCCGCGAAGCCGAGCGCCGACGTGAGAGCGTAGACGATGCAGACCGCCCAAAGCGCCGTGCCGCCGAGCGCCTGCGACCAGTTCCTGTTGCGGATCGCGCCGAAGATGAAGAACGGCATGAGCGCCTTCATGCAGTCAGCGGCGACGCTCGCCGCGCCGAAGACATGTGCGTCGAATGGCGTTTTCCCGAGGCTATGACCGAATTGCCAATTCATCGCGGCTGAGACGCCCAGCAATATGAGCGCCGCGATACAACCGAAAACACCAAAAACATGTCTCATAACTGCCCCCTATAAATCCTATCGGCCGCTTCTCAAGCGGCACGGGCGATTGGCAAGGGGCCGTTCGGCGTCGCTCGCTGGCTCCGCAGGTCACCGAAGCGCACTGCGGAATCGAACAAGACGCCCTGACCGGAAAACCGGACAGGCTGAACAAGAACTGAAAACAAACTCTGGCCGCATCTCCGTCCGCCGCGCAGCGTCTAAATGCTGCGTCTGTCCCCACAGACCGGACTGGCATTCGTTCGAACTCCGCCGCAAGGAGCAACCGAACGCCCAGTCCCGCATCGGCAGCGGGATATTGGCCCCCTCAGAGCGCATATGTACCTGATTCGAAAGGCTAAACGAAAACTTAACGTTCATCTACTATGGGTAGTGGCTACCCGATCTGGGAAGACCTTATTTTGTGTAAAAAATGATCGGCAACAGTGCAGAAAATTCGAGAAAAAATTTCAGTGTCTGTTAACATAAGGTCTTCCGCACCTGCCGACATCGGGAAGCTTTCGCTTTCCCTTCAGCTGCACACCCTTTCCAGCGCCCCCTGGTGAAAGGACCCCTAAATGCGTCGATTCAGCCTCATGATTTTCGCTCTCGCGGTTCTTTTCGCTATCGTCACCGGCCGTAAGGACGCGGACGAGCGCAATGTGGATCAGTCACGCATCCACCAATGCGAAAGAGCAGGAAACGGCGGAAACGGCTCAGGTCGTCCGCGAATGAGCCTTCGAGCGGACGGCCCGGTCAGGGCATTGCGCCGGAACATGTTGAGACGGACGACACCATCCTGAAGACGGCCGCAATATTGGAAAAGCCTTCAACCGCCGCAGCTCAACCCTCGCAATCTGATAATGTCACCGCCGCGCCGGGGCATGTTCCGGCTTCGGTCAAGGCGGGGGCCATCGATCCCGTATTGGAGGGGCTGGCCGGCAGCGACCTGAACTCGGCGGCGCAGAGCGAGTTGAAGCGGCTCGGCTGCTACGAGGCGAAGATCGATGGGAAGTGGGGCCGCAAGAGCCAGGCCGCGGTCGAGGCGTTCGGCGAGCGCGCGGGCGGTGCATGGGCCGATACGCCCCGGCGGGAACTCGTTGCGGCGCTGCGGAACTATCCCGCGGCGTTTTGCACCACGGAATGCACTCCGAAGACGGCCGGCGCCCAATGCGCTGCCGCCTCCGCCCCGAGCAGCAACGAGAGCGCCCAGGCTGGAAGGGACACATCCTATCTGCCGCCATGGATGCAGGGTGCTACGCCCGCAAATGTCGGGCAGCCCGAAGCCGCGTTGCCTGGAGACCAGAAAGCTCTTTCGGATGCGCCCGCCCCCACTTCTAAGCGCAAGAAAAGCAAGAGTGTGCGCCGTGGCGGAGAGGGAGGATGGGCCGGGCAACGCTATGAGGGTCGCCGGGTCAGCAGCCGGGAATGGCTGCCGAAAGGCTGGCCGGGCGGGCGGTGACCTCCGTCGCCAGCGGCCAGTTTTACCTCAGGCCGTTTCGGTCATCGGCCGGCCGATGCTTGAATAGCTGAAGCCGAATTGCTGCGCGTAGTCCGGCCGGAAGACATTGCGCAGATCGACCAGCACATTGCCGCGCATTTGTTTTTTCAGGGCGCGCAGATCCAGTGCCCGGAATTCGTTCCACTCCGTCATGACCACCGCCACATCGGCGCCTTCGGCGGCTTCAAGGGCACTTTCGCACCAGGCGATGTCCGGCAAAAGCGGCTCGGCTTGCTTGCGCCCTTGCGGATCGTATGCGCGGACCAAGGCGCCGCGCTCAGCGAGCAGCGGCACGATGACGAGGCTGGGGGCATCGCGCATATCATCGGTATTCGGTTTGAAGGTTACGCCGAACACCGCCACGACCTTGTCGCGGACGCTGCCCCCGGCGGCGCGCTCGATCCGGGCGGCCATGGCGATCTTGCGCTCGGTGTTGACCTTCTCGACCTGCTCGATCAGCGTCAGCGGCGAGCGGGCCTCGCGCGCGGTGCGGATCAGCGCCGAAACGTCTTTCGGGAAGCACGAGCCGCCATAACCCGGCCCGGGATGGAGAAATTTGTCGCCGATGCGGCGGTCCGAGCCGATTGCGGTCGCCACTTCCTGGACATTGGCGCCCAGTTCATCGCAGAGCATCGGCGAGTTCGTTGATGAAGCTGATCTTCATAGCCAGGAAGGCATTGGCGGCATATTTCGCCAGCTCGGCGGATTTGCGGCTGACGAAGATGATCGGTGCGTTGCGCAGGCGAAGCGGCTCGTAGACGCGCTCCATCACCTGGCGCGCCCGCTCATCGTCGTCGACGCCGACAAGCACGCGGTCCGGATGGGTGAAATCCTGAATCGCGGAACCTTCGCGAAGGAATTCCGGATTGGAGCAGACCGCGAAGTCGGCATCCGGCCGCAGCGCGCGCAGCCGCCGCTCGATTTCGCGGCTGGTGCCCACCGGCACGGTCGATTTGGTGGTGATGACCGTATAGCCGGTCAGATGCGGCGCGATCTCTTCGACCGCCTTGAAGACATAGCTGAGATCGGCATAGCCGTCGCCCCGGCGCATGGGCGTGCCGACGGCCAGGAAGATGAGATCGGTGTTACGGATGGCGGAAGCCAGATCGGTAAAGAACTGGATACGGCGCTTCTCCGTGTTGCGGACCAGCAATTCTTCCAGCCCCGGCTCGAAAATCGGGATCTGCCCGGCTTTCAACGCGGCGATCTTCTCCGGGTCCTTGTCGATGCAATTGACCGTCCAGCCGAATTCCGAAAAGCAGACCGCCGAAACCAATCCCACATAGCCCGCACCGATCATGCAGATATTCACGGCGTTCCCCTAAACATGCGTGACAAAGTCTTCCGCCCGGTAGCCCTGGAGATAGAGCAGGGCGGTCAGATCGCCATGGTTGATGCGGGCACGCGCTTCAGCGGAGACGATCGGCTTGGCGCGAAACGCGACGCCCAGCCCGGCGGCCTTGATCATGGCGAGGTCATTCGCGCCGTCGCCGACCGCGATGATTTCACCAAGGCCGATGCCCGCCTGAAGCGCTTCGCGCTCCATTGCATCGAGCTTGCCGTTCTGGCCAAGGATGGGTTCGGCAACGCCGGCTAGCGCGCCGTCTTCGAAGATGAAGCGGTTGCCGTAATCGATGTCAAAGCCGGCGCGTTTGGCGATCGCGCTCGTGAAGAAGGTGAAACCGCCCGAGACCAGCACCGCGCGCGCACCGTTGGCGCGCATCGTGCCGGCCAGTTCTCTTGCCCCCGGCATCAGTTCGATATGCTGATCCAGCACGTCACGCAAGTTTCGACTCGGGAAATCCGTTGAGCAGCGCGATGCGTTGCCGAAGTGCGTCGTCGAAATGCAGCTCGCCGCGCATGGCCCGCTCGGTGATGGCGGCGATCTTCGGGCCGATGCCTGCGGCCTTTGCCACCTCGTCCAGACATTCCTGTTGGATAATGGTCGAATCCATATCGGCGACCAGCATTCGCTTGCGGCGTCCCTCGACCGGCTGGATAAAGCTGTCGATGGGCGCATTGGCGGGGACGGCCGCCAGCGCCCTGTGTGCATCGGCGAGCGCCGCTTCGCTTGCCGCGCGGAACGGAATATCGCAGGCTATCTTGGCCAGCCGGACCGGCGGGTGAGTGGCGCCGATTGCCGCGCATAATTCATCCGCGACATCAGAGAGCAGACCGTGAGCGCCGTGTGCGGCGATGAGCGTGAGGACATGTGACATAGCGGATCGGGCGCCAAATCAATGAAAAGCAAGGCTTCGGAGGAATCGGTGACCCTTATCGCAGGCCCGACGGCCAGCGGCAAGTCTGCTTTGGCGGCGCGCATCGCAGCGGAGAGGGGCGGCATCGTCGTCAACGCCGATTCCATGCAGGTTTACCGGGAGCTGCGCATTCTCACGGCGCGGCCGACGGAAGCGGAGGAGGCTGTCGTTCCCCACCGCCTCTATGGCTTCCGGCCGGCGGCCGAGCCCTATTCCGTCGCGGAATGGCTGAAGGATTTGGCGCCGCTGCTCGCCGCTGCGCGCGAGGGCGGGCCGCCGCTCGTCATTGTCGGCGGCACGGGGCTTTACTTCAAGGCGCTGCTTGAGGGGCTGTCGCCCGTTCCCGACATTCCGGAGGACATTCGCAGTCAGTGGCGGGCCGAGGCCGCGGCGAAGGACAGCGCCGAGTTGCATGCCATTCTGCGCGAGCGTGATCCCGCCATGGCCGCCCGGCTAGCGCCATCCGATCCGCAACGGATCGTGCGCGCCTTGGAGGTGTTGGAAGCGACCGGCCGGTCATTGTTGGACTGGCAGCAAGTGCAAGGCGAGGCCCTGCTCGGCGAAGGCGAGGCGGAGCTGCTGTTCGTTTCGCCGCCGCGCGAGACGCTCTATGCGCGCTGCGACACGCGGCTGGACCAGATGATTGAGGCGGGCGCGCTGGACGAGGTCCGGCAATTGGCGGCGCTGGAGCTTGATCCGGGATTGCCGGTGATGCGGGCGCTCGGCGTCCGGCCATTGCTGGCGCATGTGCAGGGAATGCTTGCGCTTGATGCAGCGATTGCCGCCGCGAAGACCGAAACGCGCCGCTACGCGAAACGGCAGCTTACATGGGCTAGACGCAATATGATTGCGTGGAATAGCATTTAATAGCAATAAATGGAAAAAATGCAGCGCAAAAACGCATATTTTAATGCGTTTAATTGATTGACCTTATCGTCATCGCCTTCTATCTATTTATCCGGCTTTAGCAGCTTGCCTGAAAAATGGATGGGGCAAGTCCCTTTCTTGTGCAAAAATGCCTCTGACCGTGACCACGCCGGAGGTTCGAAGTGGAGTTGAGCGCGATGGCTCGCATGATGACCGGCGCGGAAATCGTCCTGGAGGCTCTGGCCGACCAGGGCGTTGAGGATATTTTCGGATATCCTGGCGGCGCGGTCCTTCCGATCTATGACGAGCTGTTCAAGCAGAACCGGATCCGCCATCTTCTCGTGCGCCACGAACAGGGCGCCGCGCATGCCGCCGAAGGCTATGCCCGCTCGACCGGCAAGGTCGGCGTGCTGCTTGTCACCTCCGGTCCGGGCGCGACGAATGCGGTCACCGGCCTTACCGACGCGCTGATGGATTCCATACCCCTCGTCTGCATCACGGGGCAGGTCGCCACCCATCTGATCGGCAGCGACGCCTTTCAGGAATGCGATACGGTCGGCATCACGCGGCCCTGCACCAAGCACAATTATCTCGTGCGCGATGTGAATGATCTGGCGCGCGTGCTGCATGAGGCGTTCTACGTCGCCCGCAGCGGCCGGCCCAGGTCCTGTCGTCGTAGATATCCCGAAGGACGTCCAATTCGCCAAGGGCAACTATATCGGCCCCAGCCGCGTGGTGCACAAAACCTATCGCCCGCAGCTCAAAGGCAATGCCGGAGCGATACGCGACGCGGTCGAGCTGATGGCGGCGGCCAAGAAGCCGGTCTTCTACACGGGCGGCGGCGTCATCAATTCCGGCCCGGCGGCGAGCCAGCTGTTGCGCGAACTCGTTGCGCTGACCGGCTATCCGATCACCTCGACGCTGATGGGCCTCGGCGCTTTCCCGGCCGAAGATCATCAATGGCTCGGAATGCTGGGCATGCACGGCACCTATGAAGCCAACATGGCCATGCATGAATGCGACGTGCTGATCAATATTGGCGCGCGCTTCGATGACCGGATCACCGGGCGGATCGACGCTTTCTCGCCGAATTCGCGCAAGATTCACGTCGATATCGACCCGTCCTCGATCAATAAGGTGGTGAAGGTCGACGTTCCCGTCATCGGCGATTGCGCCCATGTGCTGGAAGAGATGGTCCGCGTCTGGCGTGCCCGCGCGCCGCAAGTCGATAAGTCCGCGCTGAAGAAATGGTGGGGCCAGATCGGCGAATGGCGGCAGCGGAACTCACTGCACTACAAGCAGCGCACCGATGTGATCATGCCGCAATATGCCATCCAGCGGCTTTACGAACTGACCAAGGACAAGGACGTCTACATCACCACCGAGGTCGGCCAGCATCAGATGTGGGCGGCGCAATATTTCCATTTCAACAAGCCGAACCGCTGGATGACGTCAGGCGGGCTCGGCACCATGGGCTACGGCATTCCCGCCGCCGTGGGCGTGCAGACGGCGCATCCGCATTCGCTGGTCATCGATATCGCCGGCGAGGCTTCGGCGCTGATGACGATCCAGGAGATGTCGACCGCCATTCAGCACGATCTGCCGATCAAGATCTTCATCATCAACAATGAATATATGGGCATGGTGCGCCAGTGGCAGGAATTGCTGCATGGCGGACGCTATTCGCATTCCTACTCCCATTCGCTGCCCGATTTCGTCAAGCTGGCGGAAGCCTATCACTGCGTCGGCCTTCGGGCGGAAAAGCCCGGCGAATTGGACGATCTCATCATCCAGATGATCGAGACGCCGAAGCCGGTCATCTTCGATTGCCGCGTGCACAAGCTGGCGAATTGCTTCCCGATGATCCCGTCCGGCGCCGGGCATCACGAAATGCTGCTGGCCGACGATTTTGTCGATGACGACATCGAATATGTCGTGTCGGACGAAGGCAAGGTGATGGTGTAATCCTCACCCCGGCAAATCCCGATCGCCCCTTTGACATAGCGGAACGACCATGAGCAACCGTCAGGATATTCGCGAGCAGCACACTCTGGCTGTTCTTGCAGACAATGAACCCGGCGTCATGGCACGCGTCATCGGGCTGTTCTCCGGGCGCGGCTACAATATCGACTCGCTGACCGTGTCGGAGGTGGTGCAGGAGAAGCATCTGTCGCGCTTCACCATCGTCACGACGGGGTCGCCCATGGTGATCGAGCAGATCCGCAATCAGCTCGAACGGCTGGTCCCGGTCCACGCCGTGACCGACATGACGGTAAGCGGCAACCCGATCGCGCGCGAACTGGCTCTGGTGAAGGTGGCGGGCAAGGGCGAGAAGCGCGTCGAGGCGCTGCGGCTGGCCGAGGCGTTCCGCGCCCAGGTCGTCGACGCTTCGACCGAGCATTTCGTCTTCGAGATCACCGGACGCATTTCCAAGATCGACCAATTCATCTCGCTGATGCAGCCCCTCGGCCTTGTGGAGGTGGCACGCACCGGCATTGCCGCCATCACGCGCGGCGCGGCGGCGATGTAGGCCGCGAACTCCTGACCCCGTTCGGCGTTTGAACTCCACGCGGTTAGCTCGCGGGCGAGGGAAGGGGTTGATCGGCGGCCATGGATGACTTGCGCGACAGACTGAAGCGCCTCTATGTCGGTTCCAGCCCAACATCCCGCCGCTTTCGGGTCGCCAGCCTTATATTCGAGATCTGCCTTATCGGCTTTTTCATCCTGACGTCGTTTGCCTCCGGCCAAGCTTGGGTGGCTTATGCGGAATTGGCGATCGGGGTCATCCTGCTCGCCGATTTCCTCGTTCGCTGGTGGATCACCCAGCCGCCAGCAGCCTATTTCCGGCGAGTGTCGACCTGGACTGATCTGGTCGTGCTGGTGACGCTTCTCGTGCCGGCCTTCACGCAGAGTTTGCTTTTCCTGCGCGTCCTGCGCGCGGTCAGGCTGTTCCGGTCCTATCATATTCTGCGCGAACTCTATTCCCACTACTCGTTCATCAGGCAGTACAGGGATGCCATTCAGGCTTCGCTCAATCTGCTGGTTTTCATTTTCGTCATGTCCGCGGCCGTTTTCGTTCTTGAGGTGCAGCGGCATCCCGGCATCCAGAATTTCGTCGATGCGCTTTATTTCACCGTGTCGACACTTTCTACCACCGGCTTCGGCGACATCGTCTTCAAGGACACGCTGGGCCGCCTGCTCTCGATTTTCATCATGCTCGTCGGCGTTGGGCTGTTCCTGCGGCTGATCCAGACGATCTTCCGGCCGGTCAAAGTGCGCTACGAATGCCCGACCTGCGGGCTCACCAGGCACGAGCCGGATGCGGTGCACTGCAAACATTGCGGGCAAATTCTGCATATTGAGCGGGAAGGCGCCGACTAGGCCATCCGCGCATTTGTCAAGAGCTTCTCCAAATCGGATGGCGAGATTTCAACTTAAGCGTGCATAATTAACACATGATTCCGGAAAACTCCCCGCGAAAACCTAGCTTTGCCATATTTCCCGGGCATAGGATGACGACACCCGCGCGGCGTTGAACACTGGTTTTCGTTCCGCACGCGCATCTCCGCCTGCGGCCGGGCAGGGCCGAATCATGCCTTCCCGTGCCTCGCAAGCCTGACGGTCCCGGCTCATATCGGGGCCGCCCTGTTGTGTTCGCGTTTTCAAGTTTGGTCATCGTTGCGCAAGCGCATCTTCCGCGCCGGAGGTCGTTGCCTCGGCTGGCGGAATGAGAGGGATATTGGGATATGAGAGGCTTTTATCTGAAGCTGTTCGCGGCGGTTTTCGCGATCGGCTTGTGCGCGTCAGGCCCCGTCGCAGCCGCCGATCTTGGGGGAGAGTGCTGCGGCGACCTTGAGCAGCGCGTCGCCGAGCTGGAAGCGGCGTCGGCCCGTAAGGGCAACCGCGCCGTTTCGCTTACCGTGTCGGGCGAGATCTCCCGCGCCATGCTGATCTGGGACGACGGCATCGGGTCCGACAGCCTATATCGTCGACAACGCCGCCCAGGGGGAATCCTCGAAGCTCGGCTTTTCCGGTGAAGGCCGCTTGTCGCAACAATGGATGACCGGCTTCGTCGTCGAACTCGGATTTACCGACGCCTCCTCGCTGTTCGTCGACCAGGTCAATGATGAAGGGCCGGGCGAAACCGCGTTCGAGCTGCGCCTCGCCAATTGGTACATCGAAAGCGAGCGGCTCGGCCGGCTGACTTTGGGCCAGCAGAGTTCCGCGACGGACGGCATCACCACGATCGATCTGACCCGCGCCAAGACGGACCCCGTCCTCTGGCACAACCGTTCCTTCGGCATTCGCGGTTCGGATGGCGACTATACCGGGCTCACCTGGGGCAATGTCGCCTGGGGGCTGGAAGGTTACAAAGGCGATTTCGTCCGCTATGACAGCCCGGTTTTCTATGGGTTCACCGCCTCGGCGGCGTGGGGGGAGAACGATAGCGCCGACGCTGCGCTGCGCTTTCAGAAAGAGCTGGATTCGGTGCGCATCGCGGCAGGCGCGGGCTATCTCTGGGTCGGCGACGACACCACCGTCAGCCTCTATCCGAGCGAAACGAAAATCGCCAGCGGCTCGATCTCGGTCCTGCACATGCCGACGGGATTGTTCGGCAATATCGCGGCCGGGAGTATCGAAATCTCCCGCGACGCGCTCGCCGGCCCGGCCAATCCGGATGACGGCTCGATGTGGATGACGCAGGCGGGTTTCGAAAAGCGCGTCACCTCCTACGGCGCAACAACGCTTTACGGCGAATATGGCCGGTATAACGACATGCTGCTCGGCTATGCCGGCTTTGCCGGGGACGGTGGGCTGCCCGCTTCGGTCGCGGCGGGGGACATCGCCGGAACCGATGTGTCACGCTGGGGCGTGGGCGCGGTGCAGCAATTCGATGCGGCATCGATGGAAATGTATGCGATTTTCAATCATTTCGACGCGGAAATACGCACGACGCAAAGCGGCAATACCGCCACCGAACCGTGGTATGGCGTCGTCCTCGGCTCGCGGTTGAAGTTCTAGAGCATTTTCCAGAGATAGAGGCCCGTTCCAATTTAATCGGAGCGGAAAGGCTCTAGCTGCTGCTGTTAGGGGCGGCGTGAGAGAAAATTGAGCACGCCCTTCTTATAGCTCAGATCGCCGACGCTCTTCATATGGTCCCGGCCAACGATCTCCAGGAACTCCGCCCCTGGAATCATCGCCGCGAGCTCGGCGCCGGAGCCGCCGATCACATCCTCGGTGCCGACTGCGACCAGGACCGGCACCTTGATGGCGGCGACCTGCTCAGGTGAGACCTTGTCGCGCGAAGAGCGCATGCAGGCGGCCAGCGCGCGGCGGTCACTTCGGGTCTGTTCGGCGAAGACCCGGAAGCCGCGAGCATTGTCATCCTCGATGGCTTCCGCATTGGGCGTTTCGAGCGCGGCGGCGATCGGTTCTGCGGCGCCTACGCCTTTCACCATATTGATGCCGAGCCCGGCGAAAATCACGCTCCGCACCCGCTCAGGATGAGTGAAGGTGAGAAACGCCGCGATGCGCGCGCCCATGGAGAAGCCCATAATATCGGCGCGCGCAATGCCGAGATGGTCGAGCAGGCGCCGGGCGTCCTCGGCCATGGTGGGGGCGCCGTAATCGCCGGGGTCATAGAGCTTTTCGCTCTGGCCGTGGCCCCGATTGTCGAAAGCGATGACCCGGAACCCGGCGCCATTCAGGGTTTTGATCCAATTCGTATTGCGCCAGTTGACGGTGCTGTTGGAGGCAAAACCGTGAATGAGGAGGATCGGGTCGCCCTCGCCTTCGTCGAGATAGGAGATGCTGACACCGTCCGAAGTCAAGTCGCTGCATAAAGTCCCCTTGGCCAATTACGAATGGAAATTAACGGGCTGTCTTAGCTTTGGTTGCGGCCGCTCCGCAAGTCTGCCAGATTCCCACGCAAATTGCGCGCGCAAGTCATTGGGCGGCCACGCTTTGCGCCGGTCGAACGTGTTCTATTTTGATGAGGACGATCATGACCAATTCTCCGACTGATACGAAAGGCAATATTGCTGCTGCGAAGGTCGGTCCGGCCAAGGCGGCGCCCGACGGAGGATCGCAACAAAAATCCGAGGGAAAGACCCATGGCGGTGGCTGTCACTGCGGCAAGGTGCGCTACGATATGACGTCGGATGTCACGAAGGTAATCTCCTGCAATTGTTCGATCTGCACGAAGAGCGGCTCACTGCTGACCTTCATTCCGGCGACTGAGTTCAAGCTGAAGAGCGGCGAGGCCGACCTCATCGACTATCAATTCAATAAACATGCCATCCACCATATGGTCTGTCCCGATTGCGGCATTAAATCCTTCGCGAGGGCAACAGGTCCGGACGGCACGCCGACCGTCGCCGTAAATGTGCGCTGCCTCGATGATATCGATCTTAAGGCGCTGACCATCACCGAGTTTGACGGCAGAAGCCGCTAACGCTGGCCGTCATCCTCGATAAAGGAAAGCCGGGCCGTGGCCGCCGCGCCAGGCTCGTTTTCTATCCGCCGATAGAAACAGGAGCGGCGCCCCGTATGGCACGCCGCCTTGTCGCCGCCGACCTCGACGCGCAGCAGCACGCAGTCCTGGTCGCAATCGGTCCGCATTTCGATAACACGCAGAGTGTTGCCGCTCGTTTCGCCCTTGCGCCATAAAGCGCGGCGTGAGCGGCTCCAGAAATGCGCCTCGCCGGTTTCCAGCGTACGGGCCAGCGCATCATCGTTCATGAATGCCAGCATCAGCACTTCGCCGCTCGCCGCATCCGTGACGATGGCCGCCATCAGCCCGCTTGCATCGAAGCGCGGCGTAAAACCGAGGCCATTCTCAAGGTCGGCCTTCGACGGGGCGGCAGGTTTGATGCTCATCCGCGCTCAGCCGGACATGATACGCGGGCCCTGGATCATGCGCAGGAACCGGTCGCGGTAATCCGCACTTTCGGCGAAAACGCCGGTGAAACGGGTGGTGATGGTCGAAGCGTTCTGTTTGTGCACGCCGCGTGTCGTCATGCATTGATGCAGTGCGTCGATCAGAATGGCGACGCCGCGCGGCTTCAGCGCATTGTCGATCGCCTCGGCGATCTGCGCCGTCATGGTCTCCTGCGTTTGCAGACGCTTGGCAAAAATATCGATCACCCGCGCGAGCTTTGAAATGCCGACGACCCGGTTCTGCGGCAAATAAGCGACGTGCGCGACACCAAGGATCGGCAGCATGTGATGCTCGCAATGCGACTCCAGCCGAATGTCGCGTACCATCACGAGATCATCATAGCCATGCACATCCTCAAATGTCCGCGCCAGGACTTCCTGCGGATCCTGGCTGTAGCCGGCGAAAAACTCCTCATACGCCTCTATCACCCGGCCCGGTGTATCCTTCAGACCTTCACGGCCGGGATTGTCCCCCGCATAGCGGATCAAGGTACGCACTGCGGCCTCGGCCTCGGCGCGCGTCGGCGCGGCCTCTTGATTGTCCGAGGCCGTGGGGCCTGTCAGCCGGCCATTCGGCGCCCGGTCCTCATTGGAGAATGCGTCCATAATTCGCCCTGTGATTACGCCTTCCCAAACGGCCGGGATTTGCGCCCTCTTTGGATCTCAGGTGGCTAAGCCGCGCAACTTTACCGCAGGTTACGTCGCTTCGCCGCCTTCATTTGCGAGGTCCGTAGCGGCTTACTACATATGTGGCACGGTGTTAAGGCATTGGCGCGGCTTGCGCGGCCCGACATCTGATATAATCTTAGGCACATGCCGCTTCAAGGAAGCGGCGGCGAGCGGCACGGGACTCATGGTCAATCTGGACGACATCTACAACGACAAGATTCTCGAACTGGCGGCGAATATCCCGCATACGGGCCGGCTCGCCTCGCCCGATGCGACGGCTCGTGCCCATTCCAAGCTCTGCGGTTCGCGCATCCTCGTGGATTTGAACATGGACGGCGATGTGGTGACGGGCTACGGCCAGGATGTGAAGGCCTGTTTGCTCGGGCAGAGTTCGGCTGCCGTCATGGCGCAGCACATCATCGGCGCAACCGCCGGCGAGTTGCGCGAAGTCGGACGCCAGATGCGGCGGATGCTGAAAGAAGGCGGCGAGCCGCCAACCGGCACCTGGGCCGATCTTGCCGTGCTGGAACCGGTCAGGGATTACCGCGCGCGGCATGCCTCGACGCTCCTCGTTTTCGATGCGGTAGAGGACGCCATCGGCCAGATCGAGGCGAAACGCCGCGCGCCGACGGAGCCGGTCGAATAAGCAGGGCGGGGCACGATCCGCCGCGCCGCCATATCGACCCGCGCGCGTTCTAAGATTTCAGAGGCACCCAGATCTCGATATCGCCGCTGGCGGTGGCGGGATCGAATTTCTCGCCATAGCGTTCGATGAATTTCGGCTTGTCTGCGTTTTCGTGGCCCGAGCCGGGCAGCCATTCCTGATAAATGGCGTCCACGGTCTTCCATATGGTTGATACGTCGCCATCATGCGGGAAGATCGCATATTTGCGCGCCGGAAGCCTGATCTCCTTGAAATCGCCCTCCAGTACTCGATTTGCCGGATACTTCCACACCGGTCATATATTCGAAGCCGCCAGACGCACCCAGCATCACGCCATAGGCGACGTTCGACTTCTGTCCCGCAATCTTACCGATATGGGGAGCAAAGCGGCGCCACTGCGCCGGGATGCCAGTCATTGTTTGCTGCGTGTATGTCTCGCTAAACCCGGCGATCCGCATCGGCTTGCCGTCCAGGAGACGCGGGTTTTTCACTTTGCTTGTCGCGGCATTCATTTGCGTCACTCCTCGAAATTAGATGCGGTAGCTCAGTTGCGGCCGCCAATGCGCGCCGCGTCCGGCCGGGGTCAAATCGAGAATGTTCCAGAGCGGCCACATGGCGTCGAGATGGCGCGGATCTTGTTCCGGCTCGGGATCGACGAAGAACAGCTCGCCGCAATAGACATGCCGGATCACGCCGTCGCGGCGCGAAAACACGTTGACGAGCGGAAACTCCGCCCCAAGGTCGGTCGCGGCGTGATAATCCCGGCTGTAGCTGTTGCCGTTCGACGAGATCAGCCGCAGGTGCTTCCAGCCGCGATCGTCGGCGAACGCCGTCAGACGCTCGATCGGCGACCCGGCGATCACCACGAAGCCGACGCGCTGCAGAATGTCTGGTCATCTGGCCGTCAAGGCCGCTGAGCATCGAAGTGCAAAGAGGGCAGGGGTGTTCGTGCTTCGGGCCGAACATGAAGCTGTAGGCGACGATCGTGTCATGACGCCCGAACAGTTCGGACAGTTTCACACGGCCGCCCGCACCCTCGAACTGATAGTCCTGCGCAAGGCCGCCCGGCGGCAGCGCCCGGCGTTGCGCGGCGACCCGCTCGATCTGCTGGCGCAGCGCGATTTCCTCCCGAAGCAGCGCATCGCGTGCCGCGCGATATTCCGCGCTCTCGCCCGGAAAGCGCAGATTGTGCAGCGGTTCTGTCTCGGTTCTTGCCTGCGCGTCGCTCTCTCGTGGCGCGTCGAGATATCCTGCGAGCCTGTCCAGGGTTTCGCTCCAGCCCCTCTTATGGGCATCGCGGGCAGCCTCGTCGGCGAATTGTTCGTGGAACAGCGTGAGCAGCGTGCCTTCGCCGTCCGCCTTGCAGATGACCGTCACCAGCGACTGGCGCTCCGGCGTCGACCGCCAGGCCCAGGTGAACACCAGCTTCTCGTCCGGCACCACTTCGCGGAACATTCCCCCGACTCCGTGCTCCTCACCGTCCGGCGTTCGGAAGAGGACGTGGAAGCGTCCGCCAATGCGCGGATCCGTTTCCGCATTGAGCACCACGGTGCCCGCCGGACCCCACCAGCACAAAAGCTGCTCCGGATCGGTCCAGGCACGGTAGACCCTGGCGGGGCTGGCGTTGAGCCGCCGTTTCAGCGTGAGGCTCGGTTTGGTTCGCGTCATTGATCTTTCTCCACAAAGGCGGCCAGCCGGTCGAGGCGTTCGGACCAGAAGCGCTCATAGCGTTCGAGCCATTGGACCGCCTCTTCCATCGGTGCGGCGTTGAGGCGGCACGTCACCGTGCGGCCTTGTTTGCTGCGGGTGATCAGCCCGGCATCGGCGAGCACGTCGAGATGCTTCATGATCGCCGGCAGCGACATCGGGAATGGCCGCGCCAGATCGCTGACGGACACGCCCGGCTGCTCGCCAAGCTGAGCGATGATGGCGCGCCGCGTCGGGTCCGCCAGGGCGGCGAATGTGCTATCCAGATGCATCCCTAATCCTTAACCGTTCAGTTAAGCATTTAGGCCCGCCGCTGGAAGCTGTCAAGTCTTGCGCTGATTTCTATGGGAGCCGGGATGTCGCGTTCGCGGTGCTATCGCCCGGATGCGATTTCGTCGAGAAGTCGGGTCAATGCTTCCGGCGCGGTGACATGCGGATTGTGGCTGGCATCCAGCTCGTAATAGCGCCAGCCCGCCTCGGATTTCGCCCGGGCGGTAAATTGGGCGAACACGTCACCTGGGGCGATGCGGGTACAGTAGATGTAGTTTCGCGGCAGAGTGGTTTCGCCGCGCGTCAGCCGCAGGGCTTGAGAGAATGTGCGGATCGGCTGCGGATGGCGTCGAGGGGTTGTCCAGGCCATGTCGGCCTCGGCCGTATCGGGCGGCATGGAAATCGGCGGAATGCCCCAGCCGCCGCCTGTTGCAGCCGCGCCCTTCTCCATATGTTCGCGCGCGTTGGTGCTGAGCAAATCGAAGGCTGATTGGCCGTCGCGCGGCACGAAGGCGTCGAGATAGATGATCTGGGCGATCCGCTCGGGCGCGCGGTCCGCGACGCCCGTGGCGACCATGCCGCCATAGCTGTGGCCGATCAGATGGACACCACTCAGATCTTCGTAATGGAGCACAGCGAGCACGTCGCGGATCTGGGCTTCGAGATCGATCTCGGCATTGGCGAGGTGGAAGCGCTCGCCCTGGCCGGTATAGCTCGGTGTGAACAACTCGTGCCCGGCGGCTCGCAGCAGGGGACGCACCTTGCGCCAGCTGAACCCGGCGGACCAGGCGCCGTGCGCCACGAGGAATACTGCCACCGGGGTCGCTCCGCCTATTCCAAAGCCGCCTTCAGCGCCGCCACCAGAAGGTTCTGCTGGAACGGCTTCAGCACTTGCGGCGCCGTATCGAATTCCGGACCTGATCCCTCCGGCGCCATAGCCGGTCGAGAAAATGAACGGAATGCCGCGCCTTTGAAGAATTTCCGCGACCGGATAGACTTCCTCGCCATTGAGATTGACATCCAGGATCGCCAGGTCGAAATCCGCCTTGTTGGCAAGATCGATGCCGGCATTCAGCGAATTGGCGACGCCCTCGACTTCCAATCCGGCGTCGGCAACCATATCCTGCAGCATCATCGCGATGAGCATTTCATCTTCGACAATCAGCACCCGGCGCGCCAATGGGGTGTTGGCCATCTAAGCAAACTCCATCCGTAGACTTCGCAAGTGACCCATGGGGCAAGAAAGATACACTTTGCACCACCCTTGGCAAGCGGCACAACACTTTCTCGCAACTGCGGCAATCCCGCCCACATCCCGCCGCGCCGGGATCGCCTGACGGATGCAGCAAAAGGCCGTTGCGGTGGGCGCCGAAACAAGCTTTGAACCTATTGTCTGCACGAGCGTTATGCGACCAGGTTTAATCTGCGAGGATGATATGGACAACACAACAAAATCCTATGGAAACGAAGCGATGTCGGCGGCGGAAAATGCGGCGAATCGCCTGAAGAACAAGGCTTCCGAGGTCGCCGATAAAGCTCAGGAGAAAATGGACGAAGCGATCGACGAGGTTTCGGTCCGCGCCAAAGAAGCTCGCGACGCCGTTCGCGACTATGCCAATCAGGCGGCGGACAAGCTGGACGAGTTCGATTCAGACGCGGCCGATGACGACCCTCATCGGCGCGGTTGCTGTCGGATTTGTTCTTGGCGCGCTCTGGAAGCGCTAGAAAGCGCTCCAAATGTTCAGCGCGCTCACCGACTATGTGAAACTCAGTGCCGCATCGGTCACGACCCGTTTAACCGGGACCGTCGCCATCGTGGTGCCATTCATGATTGCGGCGGCCTTCGGCATCGCCGCAATCTATATTGCCATCAGTAATCGCCTATAGCGAATTGACCGCCGCGATCGTCCTGACCATCGCGTTCATCGTTCTCGGTATAATCATGGCCGGGGTCATCGCGGCTCAGAGACGGCGCCAGGAAGCGCTGAAGGAAGAAGCGTTGATGCATGCAAGACGTTCGCTCGGCGCTTCGGCTCTGATGGCGGCAAATCCGGCTCTGCTGCTTGGCGCGGGACGGGTCGGCATATCGCGTCGTAAGACATGCGCCATTGCTGACTATTCTGCCGATTGCGGCCGGCTTCATTTTTGCGATGAGCCGGTCTTCTTCCGCCAAGGTGCCGGTGGACGAGCGCTGAACACCGCGCTTCCTCCGACGCACACCGCATCTCGGTCAGTTTTCGGAACCCTCGGCCCCGCGGCCGAGGTTTTCGATTGCGGCATCGACTTCCGCGCCGATGAGCAGCGTTATCACCGTCAGCCAGAGCCAGGTCATGAAGATCGCCGCGGCGCCGAGCGAGCCATAGGTGACGGAGTAATTGGCGAAGCTCGTCAGATAATAGGAAAACAGCATCGACAGCCCGACCCACATGACCGCCGCGAGCAACGCTCCCGCGGTCAGCACCTGCCATTTCCTCTGGCGGCCATAGGGTGCGAAATAGAACAGCGCCGAGATCAGTATCTGCACGGCGAGCAGCACGACGATCCAGCGGAAACTGAGGATCCTGTCGCCCAAGGGCGTCCTGAGCCAGTCCGCAATCGGCAGGATCATGATGTTGACCGCGACGATCATGAAAATCAGAAAGGCGAAGGTCATCACCGCCGACAAGGCATTTAGATGGAAAAACGTGCGCTTCTCCTTGCGCTCATAGACGACGTTCAGCGCCTCTATCAGCGCCTTCATTCCCGAATTGGCGCTCCACAGAGCGATGCTGAGGCTGACGACGAACGTGCCCAGATTCTTGCCCGGGGCGGAAATAAGCTGGCTTAGAAAATCCTGCACGAGCTGGACGACGTCCTTCGGCACGATCTCCGGCATCGTCGCAATGAAGGTGCGGATGTCGGCGGGGTCGCCCAGAAAGCCGTATAGCGAGACCAGCGCCGCAAGTCCGGGGAACAGCGCAAGCACCACGAAAAACGCGGCGGCCGCCGCGACGCTCGATATATTGTGTTCGAAAACGATGCGCCTGTAGAGGCTCGCCGAGAGTTCCTGGATCAGCGAAAGCGCGGTGCGGGACTGCGTCCGCAAGCTTTCCGTCTTGGCTTGAAAAACCAGCCGCCGCAGGATCCGGTCAAAAAAACTCCGCACCTTGGCGCGGGGTTTTGTCAGAACGTTTGCAGCGAGGAATCCGGCGGCGAACAGTCCCAAGGTGGTCAGCACGCGCGTAGTAATACCACGCGACGTGCGTTCACCCGAGGTCTGGTCCTCAGCCACGTCTTACGAGACCCGCCACCAGAGACACCACGAAAAGAATGATCGCCACCCAGAACAACAGATAAGCGCCGCCGCTTGCAGCTCCTGCGATGCCTCCGAAGCCGAGAAGGGCCGCGACGATAGCGACGACCAGGAACACAAGCGCCCAATATAGCAGATTACCCATAGTGCTCTCCATAATTGCTCACGGTGGAGAAACGACCTGCCAAGGGCGCGGTTCCAGGCCATCGCGGCAACGGAAACCTCATACTGCGCAAGGCATTTTGCGGCATGCGAATGGCTCCCGCAAGGCCCTGCAGGTTTATCAGGCGGGAAGAAGCGCTTGGCCGGCTTTGTTCAGAGGGTTTCCGAATTCCGCAGCAACACCGCCTCCGTCAGGGGCTCCGGGCCAAAATCCTGCGCGGTATCGATACCGAGGATTTCCACCAGCCGGTTGCGGGCGCGATTGACGCGGCTCTTGATGGTGCCGACGGCGCAATTGCAGATCACGGCCGCTTCCTCATAGGCAAAACCCTCGGCGCCCACCAGGATCAGCGCCTCGCGCTGATCGTCGGTAAGCTCGCCCAGGGCACGCATGAGATCCTGCGCGTCCATTCGTCCCTGCTGAGCAGGCGGCACACTCAGGCGCGCGACATAGCCGCCATCCTGGTCCGGCACTTCCCTGCGCCGGCGGCGGCATTCTGAGAAATACGTATTTCGCAGAATGGTGAACAGCCATGCTCGCAGATTGGTGCCTTCCTGAAAACTGTCGATGCTGTTCCAGGCCTTCAGCATCGTCTCCTGTACCAGATCGTCCGCCCGATCCGCGTCACCACATAAGGCGATGCCGAAAGCTCGCAGATTGGGGAGATAGGCCACCAGGCCCTTGCGTACTTCCTCGGAACTCAAGAATCTTTCTCCCGGCTTTCCAGCTCCCTGAGAAGCCTTTGCAGATGCGCGGGTAAAGGCT
The DNA here is from genome assembly GCA_963842775.1 of uncultured Alphaproteobacteria bacterium. GTDB lineage: Bacteria > Pseudomonadota > Alphaproteobacteria > Rhizobiales > Rhodomicrobiaceae > R-RK-3. The sequence continues at coordinate 64,451 of CAWJHQ010000012.1, forward strand.
CATCAAGCAACCTGTCATAAGAAGCTCTGAGCTGAACGAAAATGTGCTCCGCCATTTCCGCTTCCGGTTCTCCGTGTACTGGAGGAAACGCGGTTACTTGATCTTGTTTGTAATCTGAGGTCATCATAGCTGTGTCCCTGCAGCTTTTTATCGATTCCGTCCCTTCACGAAACCGCTGGATAGAAAACGTTGGCGTCCGTTTCTCCATTTTGTTAGACCCAATTCAACCTTATTGGGCGCAATAACACTTCAAGCGCCGTTCTATTTCTCAGCAACATGTCTTAGGAAAGACTGGATAAACTTTGGCCTTGAACATGCAGCCTTGAATGAAACCCAACACCGCTGATTAAGTTCCAGAAATAAAGCCGGAACAAACCGTTCAGATTTGGGTTATAAGTGTCGGGAAATAACATCGGGAATGGCACATGCGTATAACGTCCACAGTCGCAACGACTTTGCCGACCCTGCGCCGTTACGCCAGGGCCGTCACAGGAAGCCAGGCGACCGGCGACGATCTGGTTGCCAGAGTGCTCGAAGACCTCGTCGCCCAGCCGCAAATCATCCAAGGGGAGCAGTCAGCCAAAATCGGTCTCTATCGCCAGTTCCTCCGTCTCGCCAATCAGCAAGGCGGCGCGAACGGGGCGGCAACGGAAGACTCTCAAACGATTGCCGACAAAAGGTTGAGCCGGCTCTCGCCCAGACCACGCCAAGCTTATTTGCTGCGCGCGCTGGAAGGCTTCACGGCCGAGGAATCGGCCTATGCGCTCGATACCAGCCCTAAAGAGTTTGCTGAACTCGTGGATCGAGCCAACCGCGAAATGATCGGTCAAGTCGCGACGGACGTCCTCATCATCGAGGACGAGCCCATGATCGCGCTGGATCTCAAGGATATCATGACCAGCCTCGGTCACCGTGTCACGGCCATCGCGCGCACTCACCGTGAGGCGCTTGACGCGATCGGCGATGGGGATATCGGGCTGGTGCTGGCGGATATTCAGCTCGCCGATGGCAGTTCCGGCATTGAAGCGGTGAACGACATCTTGAATACCATCGGCGTGCCGATCGTGTTCATAACGGCTTTCCCGGAGCGGCTGCTCACAGGCGAGAGGCCGGAACCGACATTTCTGATCACCAAGCCGTTTCAGCCGGAGAATATCAAGGCAATCACCAGCCAGGCGCTGTTCTTCGATCTTAAGGCCAGGCGCCGTGACGCTTTGGCGCAGCGGAATCTGGGTGGGACGCCCTCGGTGCCCACATCCTGAAATGGGATAAAGCGGCAGCTTTGGGCTGCCGCTTATCCTTCGGCGGCCGCTACAGGCGGCTCGCCCAATCATTGACTTGGCGCTCGGCGTCTTCCTTGGCGATGCCGTAGCGCTCCTGGATGCGGCCGATCAACTGCTCCTGGTTGCCTTCGATCCGGGCAACGTCATCGTCGGTCAGGTCGCCCCAAGTTTCGCGAACGTGACCTTTAAACTGTGTCCAGTTTCCTTTGATCTGATCCCAATTCATTCAAGTACTCCCAAGCTTAATACCAGAACAATGGCGTTCTGAACGAATAAACTTGTTCGGTGCAATATAGTTCCAGTTGGGGATTGTTCGGCACGAAAAAAAACGGCTCACGACATGTGCTGCCGTGAGCCGTTCGTATATGGACTGGGCAGCGTGAGGGCATCGGGGAAGGGAGACTAGTCACGCTGTCCATATACTTGCGGAATAAACATACGACTGAGCCTTTTGGTTCCGGCGTGCATTTGGAAAATTTGCAGCAAATTCGGCTCGGCCTCCCGACCGTTGGCCACAGCCTTGGAGCGCACTGCGCGTGACCATAGGGTCGGGTTCGTTCATCATCTGCAACCCGGATCTCAGGCCGCCGAGGCAAGCTGCGGTCATTCCGCAAGGGAACTCCGTGCGACAGGGGACGTTATCCGCGCGTCTTCATTGGCTTCGGATCACCATATGCGCAATGAACCGGCCGCGAACACAGCTGGCGAGGCCCCGCTTGCGTCCGATCCATGGGCGACCGCGACCCAAATCGCGACAATCGGGCTCTTCGTTTTCGCCACGATCGCAGCGCTCTATTTGACACGTGCGGTTGCGGTTCCGGTGCTGCTCGCGGTGATCGTCGGCACGATTCTCGCGCCGCTGGTGGCGCGCCTGCAGCGGCATGGCGTGCCTCGCGTCGTCAGCACCATCTTCATTGTCGTGCTGCTGATGGCGCTTTTCGTGATCTTTGTCGTCGCCCTTACGACTCCGCTGGCCGATTGGCTCGGGCGAGCCTCCGAATTGGGCGCGCTGCTGCGGAGCAAGCTTCAGAATTTCAGCGGCCCGCTTTCGGCGCTGCAGGATCTTTACGCCACGCTGCAATCAGTTGGCGCAAGCGGCAAGCAGGGCGCAGAAGGGATCACGGTTGCCGCGTCTCCGAACGCCAATATCGTGGAAACGGCGGTGACAGTGCTGACGCCGGCGCTTAGCCAGCTCCTCATCTTTTTCGTCTCGATCATTTTCTACGTTGTCTACAAAACCGACTTCAAGGCGTCAGCAATCCTGGCTTTTTCGACGCGGGAAACGCGCTTGCGTATCTTGCGGATCTATAATGACGTGGAGACCCGGCTGGCGCGATATTTTGCAACCTTCACCTTGATCAACATCGCTCTCGGCGCAGTCACGACCCTTGCGATGTATATCGTCGGCATGCCGAATCCGCTGCTTTGGGGCGTGATGGCCGGAGTGTTGAATTTCCTGCCCTATTTGGGGCCGACGATTGTTACGATTGCGCTCGTCGTGGCGTCGCTGGTTTCGTTTCCGACCCTCGCGGCGGCGGCCGTTCCGCCGCTTGTCTACATCGCCGTGCATACGATAGAGGGGGAATTCCTGACGCCGAGCGTGCTTGGCTACCGGCTGTCGGTCAATCCGTTCTTTCTTTTTCTGTCGGTGGTGTTCTGGACGTGGATGTGGGGACCGATCGGCGCATTTCTGGCGGTTCCGATTGCAATGGTCACCGCGGGCGTGCTTCAACATTGCTTTCCGTCGCCGGAGCACCCCAGCCTGCCGTGAACCTTTCAGCCGCCGCAAGCGTTTCCATTAGATAGCTCATGCAGCGCTTGAAGGATGCCCGATAAGTGAAAAGGGCAAACATTGGTGCTACATGCCCAGCCTGCGCCGAACTCATCGAGTACGTCTTGACCCGCTTTTCCAATCCAAGCATCGGAGCAGAGGCGGAAGCTCCTTGTTAGGCCGCAGACGATGAGGTTAAAGCGCTTCATGGAGTCGATATTCAGCTGGTTTACGCCGTTGCTGCGCCGAGGATCGATCCGGTCGGCTCCCGGTGGCATGGCTGACGATCGCAGGGGCTGGCGCAAGGCGAGCTGGCCGCTCAGCTATCACCTGATCATTCTTGCGTTGGTCACCATATTGCCGCTCTTGGTTCTCGCGGGCCTGAGTTTGCGGAACAGTTTTCACGCCGAATGGGGGACCGCCTACCAGAATGCCCAGCGCATCGCCGATGGCGTAATGGCGCGTTTCGATCGCGAATTGCAGAGCGCAATCACGCTTCTGAATGTGCTGGCGCGCGACACGGCTTTCGACCGCCGCGAGTATCGTCTGCTTTATGATCGCGCAAAGGAGGGTGCGCTCGACCGCAAGGGCGACATCCTCCTGGTTGCCGCCGACGACCGCGTTATTTTCAGCACCGGCGCGGAATACGGCGCCGAACTGCCGCGCGCGACGGGGGGGCAAGACCCGAAAGGCGATACGGCAAAGACGGTGCAGCCTTATGTCAGTGATCTGTTCACCGGAAAAGTGTCCAACCAGCCGAGGTTCGCGGTCATCGTTCCGATCATCCGGCGGGGGCAGGTGGTCGCGCGGCTGCATCTCACGATCGAGCCCGGCGAACTCAGCGCAGCGGTGACCGACCCGGGGCTGCCGCCGGAATGGCAATTTGCTCTCGTCGACCGCGCCGGGAAAACCGTGGCAAGCAGCGCCGCCATTGCCCGCGTCGGTGAGCGGATCCCGCAACCTTTTCTCGCCGGAGCCCGTGACAATTCCGGCTTGTTCGAAGTGCCCGCCGAAAGCCAATCCCTGCTGGCCGCCTATCGCCGTTCCAGGGTGACAGGGTGGCTCGGCTACGCCTTGATCCCGCTATCCGCGATCGAAACGCCTTTCGCACGCATCTGGAAGGAATTCCTCGCGACCGGCTTCTCCTTCCTGGCCATGTCGCTGATCGCCGCCTATCTGCTCAGCCGGACGATGACGCGGCCCATCGACGGCCTCACCCGCGCTGCGACGGCGCTAGGCAGAGGCGAACAATTCTTGATGCCGCACTCCTCGCTGCGTGAGGCCAATCTGCTTGGTGAGGCGATCGGCCAGGCTGCGGTCGAGCTGCAGCATCGCACCATGGCGTTGAGCGAAAGTGAGCGCCGTTTCCGGCTGTTCGCCGACCAGACCGTCGATACGATCTGGTTCCTCGATGTCGAGAAGGACCGGATCGACTATATAAGCCCGGCCTTCGAGAAAATTTGGGGCCGGGCCAAAGGCGATGTCAAAGGTATGGACGATTGGCGCCGGACGGTGCATCCGGACGACCTCGCGATTCTCGACGCGGAGATCGCCAAACCCGGCCGGGGCGGTGCGCATGCCGAATACAGGATTTTGCGGCCCGACGGCACCGTGCGATGGGTCCGCGATACGCGATTCCTTCTGGAAGGAGCCGGCAGGTCGCCGCGCATCATAGCCGGCATCCTCCGCGATTTCACCGAGCGGAGGGAGGCGATCGAGAATCTGACCGGGGCGCGCGCTGAAGCCGAGAACCGGCTGGCCGAACTCGAACACCTCTATGAATGCTCTCCAATCGGCCTCGCCGTCATCGGACGCGACTATCGCTTGCAGCGCATCAACGACTTTATTGCCGACATCAAGGGGCGTTCGCGCGACGAGTGCCTTGGACGCCCGCTGTTCGAGCTTCTGCCGGAAATCGAAGCTGTGGCGGAGCCGCTGTTCAAGGGGATTCTGAGCGGCAGCGGGGCCGCGAGAGGGGTGGAGTTCCAGACCAACCGCGCTGGCGGCGGGCGTACTATTTCCTGGGCCGCGCATTTCTATCCGATCGCCGAAGATAGCAGGGGCATTTCGGGGATTGGCATCATCCTCGAGGATATTACCGAGGAGCAGGTTCATCAGCGGGGGTTAGCCAGGCTCGCCGCAATCGTCTATGCGGCCAATGACGCCATGTTCAGCACCAGCCTGTCGGGCGTGATCATGAATTGGAATCCGGCTGCCGAGACGATTTTCCAATACACGCCGGACGAGGCGGCGGGAAAGCCGTTTTCAATGCTGTTTCCGGATGGCCAGTCCGGAGAGTGCGAAGCCTTGTTGCGCGACGCCGCCAAGGGTGAAAGCGCTCGGCTCGATACGGAGCTATGCCGGAAGGATGGAACGCTGATTTCGGTCTCGCTCAGCATTGCGCCCATCAAGGGTGGGGACGAGACGATCGCCGTTTCCGTCACTATCGAGGATATTACTGAGCGCAAGCGGTTCGAGGAGCGCCAGCTCCTGATGAACCGGGAACTGGCGCATCGCGTCAAGAACTCGCTTGCCGTCATCCAGGCAATGGCGCGGCATACACTGCGCTCCTCGCCCACGCCACAGGCGTTCACCACCTCGTTCGAGGGCCGGTTGCAGGCGATGTCGACCTCGCATAATCTTCTGACCGCGTCACAATGGGAAGGGGCCGAGCTTAGCGAGCTGATCCGCGAACAGCTCGCCCCGAGCGTCGTCGGAGCAAACCGGCTGAAAATGAGCGGACCGAGCGTCAAGCTGCCGCCGGGAATTGCCACCTCGCTCGGTCTCGTTCTGCATGAACTGAGCACGAACGCGGCGAAATACGGCGCGCTTTCGGTGCCGGCCGGAAAGGTTGAGATCTCCTGGATTGTGGAAGGCGCCGGCAAGAACCGCCAGCTGCGTTTGGACTGGCGCGAAACTGGCGGCCCCCCGGTGACCCCGCCGCGCGAGAAAGGGTTTGGTTCTACCTTGATCGAGTATTCGGGAAAGGTAACGCAAGCATTCGACCCGGAGGGATTGCGCTGTTCGGTGGAAATGGCGTTTTCGGAAGATCGTCCCCGGTCTTACTGAGAAGGCCGCGCGCAAAAAAAGGGGCCTGGAAGATCCAGGCCCCAAGATATTCCACTCAATCCCAATAAGGCGGTGCGCCGTAGTGCCGGTGCACCTTGTTTTCCCAATTCCGATCCTCCCAGCTGTCGTCGCTGAACGCAGGAGCGTCGCGAAGCTGAGCCTCGGTCACGTTGGTGAGAAAGCCCTCGGCAACCTTGTCGTAGCGCAGGGCTGACCATGGGATCGGATAGTGGCTGTGTCCCAGGCCGAGGAACCCGCCAAAACTCATAACCGCATAGCTTATCTTGCCGGAGCGTTTGTCGATCATCAGGTGATCGATCGATCCTATCTCCTCCCGGCCCGGGCTGTACACGGATGTACCTTCGACGTCTTCGCTCGAAATGAGCTGGTGATTAGGATGGACTGTAGCTTCTGCCATGGTAACTCCCCTGATGTTGTTCATTCGTGGAGATTGAACGAACAAGCGCATAAGCCGGTTCCTTGCCCGTGGACCGGCAGGGGCGAACAGGAGTTGCCCGCCGGTGGCGCGGAACTCGCCCAGCGAAGAGGCGTTACGTCTGCGTGTCCGACCCCATTTTCCAGGAGACCCCCGATGAAGCGAGAAGACAATCTGGCCCAAACGGCCGGCTACAAAGCTCAGAAGGCGACGGCCGAAGCCGAGAACGCTGCTTATGAAGCGGCGAATTCAGTGCGCGATGTCGCCAATAATTTTGGCAATGCCTTGGATAATTCTCTGGAACGCCAGCCGATGACTACGCTTGCCATGGCCGTGGCCTTTGGCTTTGTACTCGGCGCGTTGTGGAAAGCGTAACGCCACCAGCCTCGAAGCAAAAGCCCGCCAACTTGGCGGGCTCTTTTTTATTGGTTGGGCCTCGTTTCCGTGGGCGAATTGCCGGGGGTGGCCGGGGGATTTGCCGGACTCTCAACAGCAGCCGGCCGATTGGGAGCAACCTCGTCAGCCCCGGTGAATAACATGGCGCCCACGATAACCGCCAATGCCAGGGACGCTACCAGTACCAACACGGTCAGTTTTGGGGGACCGCCCTGCTTTGCCTGAGTCTCAGACCGCACTGGGCCGCTTTGATCGGTCCTGTCCATTTTTGCCTCGCTTCCATCCATGGCTTCATATTTGAAGCCGCTGTCTACGTAAACACGCCCCCGACGGCGCGGTTCCTCGGCGGCGCGCCACAAACAAAAGCCCGGCCGTTCGCACGGCCGAGCCTTTGACGCCACAATTCGGGAACTACTGGGTTCTTACGGGCCGGGCGGCAGTCTCCGGCTCGTCGGCATAGACAAAGGTCGGAGCCGCTGTGAGCGCGTCCTTAGTCACATCGAGACGGGCAACGCGCGTATTGGTATCGTTGCTCATCGTGAATTCCAGCGCCTGGAACGGAACGCCGACATTCTTCACACCCATTCCGAGGAAACCGCCGACGCCAATAATCGCCACGGTTGGCTTACCGGATTTGTCCAGTATGACGTCATTGATATCGCCGAGATTTTCACCGGCCGCATTCCGAACATCCATTCCTTTCAACTTGCTGAACACCATCTGATCCGGAGTGACGCTGGCGGTGAACTGAATAGCCTCGGTCGTGCTGGTTACTGTAGTCGTTGTGGCCGCACCGTCCTTCGGCGCAGTAGCCGCATCGTCCTTCGGCGCAACTGCAGCTGGCGGAGTTGCAGGATCAGTCGTTGTATTCTGAGCAATCGCGCCAGTTGCCAGCAGAGCGGCGGCAGCAGCGCTCAAAGTAATGGTTCTTAAATTCATGTCTCGGTCCTTTCGTTAGTCAGCCGGAAATTAATCAGTGCTGCGTTCCTTGCCGCATTCTGGCTCCAGCTGCCCGATTTATAGGTTGACAACTCATAGGGGAATGGAGAGTTCCACGGGGTAAGCCGTGAAATCGTCCTGCCGGAACCCGGCTACGGGCTCGGGGTTATAGAGAGGCTCGGAATTCAAGCGTCTTCGGAGGTATTCAAATGCGCGGTGTATTGCTATGGCTGATCGGTATCCCTATACCCATCATCATTCTGCTCTACCTGTTCAACGTGATGTAATATGCTAAATGATCCGCTAATTCTCAGATTTGGCGGATCATTTCTTCGACGGGTGCTGCTCGATCCCTGGATATCACGCGGGATTACCCTAGCGCGGAGGACCCGCGCGAATGGTGGCATCTCTGGGGACTTAGACATTCCAATGAACAGCCGAGTCCGGCCTCATCGGTCTAAGTCTGACGGATCTGGCCTCTTCATGCTTCCAATGAATAGACCGCGTGATGTATCTTCACGGGATGAATTTAGCCTCCCTCGACCTCAACCTGCTGGTCGCGCTTGATGCGCTGCTTGCCGAGGCAAGCGTCGGCCGCGCTGCTGCCCGGATTGGCCTCTCCCAGCCCGCGACCAGTCATGCGCTGCGGCGTCTGCGCGATGTCATGGGCGATCCATTGCTCGTGCGGGTGGGCGCACGCATGGAGCTTACGCCCCGCGCCCAGGCGCTGAGAGGGCCCCTCGCGGACGCCATGACCCAGCTGCGCGGGCTATTCACGCCCGAAAGCTTCGATCCCGGAACCAGCTCACGCCGTTTCGCGCTGATGATGCCCGATCTGGTGGCCGACCTGCTCTTGCCGCCGCTGGTGGAGCGGATCGATGCGATCGCGCCCGCCGTAGCGCTCGATATACGTCCCTGGCGCGGCCCGACGATCATTGGAACGGATTTCTCGCGCTCCATCGACATCGTGCTCTCCTGTACCGGCAACGCCTATCCCGGCTTCTACCGCCAGCGGCTCTACGGCGACAAGGACGCGCTCGCCGTCCGGAATGGCCACCCGCTGGCGGCGCGGCTGATGACTCCGGATGGTTTTCGCGCCGCGCGCCACGTCGCCGTCGTGGGCGCAGGTCAGCGGGAAGACCTGATCGACGAATGGCTGCGCCGCGAGGGGATGGAGAGGCACGTCGCACTGGCCGTGCCGAGCTATCTCCAAGCACTGCGAATGGCCTCGCAGACCGATCTCGTCGCCTTCGTGCCTCGCCGCCTGATCGCGGCGTATGGTCAGGTATTTTCATTGATGGCCGTGGCGCCGCCACTCGATCCGGGGCGGGACGAGCAGTTCATGTTCTATCCGACGCGGGCCAAGGCGGACCCCGGCTCGATCTGGCTGCGGCAGATCATCGCCGATATCGGGCGGTCGCTGGACGGAAAAACTGACGTCCGCCGCGCGGCCTCCGCGACGACCTGATCGCCTCACTGGCGTGTATAGAGCATCCGGGCGCGAATAGTGCCCGGCAAGGCGCGCAGTTCCTTCAGCACGGCGGGTGCGTCGGCGACCGCTCCGTCCGCGTCGAGCACCACATAGCCGATCTGGCCGTCCGTCTGGAAATATTGCCCGGCGATGTTGATGCCCCTGCGGCTGAACACGTCGTTGAGGCGGCTCAGCTCACCGGGAACATTCTTATGCACCTGGATGAAGCGGGTGCCGGTCGGGCGCGGCGGCAATTGCACTTGCGGGAAATTCACCGCGCCATAGGTCGAGCCGACATCGGAATATTCGATCAGCTTGCGCGCCACTTCGGCGCCGATGCGCTCCTGGGCTTCCTCGGTCGATCCGCCGATATGCGGCGTGAGAATGACGTTCTCCAGCCCCTGCAAGCGGCGAAACGAAGCGCTCGCCATTGGCGGTCGGCTCGACGGGGAAGACATCCACGGCCGCGCCGGCCAGATGCTTGTCCTTCAGCGCTGCCGCCAGCGCCTCGTCGTCGAAAACCGTGCCGCGCGCATTGTTGATGAAGAATGCGCCCGGCTTCATCGCGCGGAACTCGGCTTCGCCGATCATGCCCTTCGTCTCGGGCGTCTCGGGCACGTGGATGCTGACGACGTCGCTTTCGCGCAGCAGATGGCCGAGGGTTTCGGTCGGCGCGACATTGCCGCGATTCAGCTTGTCGGTCGGATCGTAGAAGATCGCCCGCATGCCCATCGCCTCCGCGAGGTCGGCAAGCTGGCTGCCGATATTGCCGTAGCCGATGATGCCGAGCGTCTTGCCGCGCACCTCATGCGCGCCGACTGCCGATTTGTCCCATCCGCCCTGGTGCGCCGAATGCGACCGGGGGAAGATGCCGCGAAACAGCATGACGATTTCGGCGATGGTCAGCTCGGCGACGCTGCGCGTGTTCGAGAACGGCGCGTTGAATACCGGCACGCCCATGTCGCGCGCCGCCGTCAGGTCCACCTGGTTGGTGCCCACGGAAAAGCATCCGATGGCGATGACCGAGCGCTGCCCGTCCAGCCCTTCCGCCGTAAGCTGAGTGCGCGAGCGAATGCCGAGCATCGTCACGCCGCGCAGCGCCTCGCGCAGTTCCTCGCCGTTCAGCGCCTTCGTCCGCCGCTCGACATTGGTGTAGCCCGCCGCGTTCAGAGCCGACACGGCCATCTCGGAAATGCCCTCCAGCAGCAGAATCTTGATCTGCTCCTTGGGGCGCGAAAGTGTGGTGCTCATGAGGTCCTGACATGTTACTGCCGTCGGCCGCTATGAACAGCAATTAGGCAGCCGGTTGCAAGACAAGCTTCGCGCTCTGAACAATCTCGGATGGTCCGACGCAAATGGGAAAAAACTCAGCGGCCGGAAGGCGAACCGTCGCGCAGGATGGGAACCAGACATTCGTATCCCGTTGGCGGCGCTCGCGGGCGACTGCCCCTCAACTGCTGCTATCGTCGTAGCGAGGGAGTTCGTCGCTCAATTCTATCCAAGGCACTCTTTCCGACCAATGATCATGAAATTGTGGGACGAAGTCCGTTGGGTTTTCTAGGCTGGCAGCGTAGAAGTGAATTTCATCCGGATATTTGTCATGTTCGAAGGCAATCGGTGTTCCGCAGGTAGCACAAAACATTCTCCGAGCACCGGGAGAAGAGATGTAGATACTAGGCTTCTGCCCGGTAAATTTGTAAGATGCTTTCGGCACACCGAACCATGTAGTGAATGGCGAGGATGTATTTCGCCTGCAACTTTCACAATGACAGTGACCTCTCCAGTTTTCTGGTCCGTTATATTCAAAAGTCACTGTCCCACATAAACATCGGCCTTTAGGCATCACTTGCTCCTACGACAGGTATGGGGCGGTGAGCGCCGCAGCTTTGACAGGGCGTCCTCATGAATATCACTTCCCTACTGGCTTAGGAAATTCCGCCCGGCGTCGATAGTACCGGTTCGCCGGCCGATGGTTAAGGTCCGAGTTGGCTCGAAGCGGTATTGCCGCTGAGCAAGATTAAAGGGCGTGACGCCCCGGCATCCAGCTCTTCCCTAAGTCCGCATACGCGCGACGACGTCGCCTTCCGCGACCGTCTCTCCCTCGGCCACCAGGATTTCCACAACCGTACCGCTCGCGGGCGCGGAGACCGGAATTTCCATCTTCATCGATTCGAGAATGATGACCGTGTCGTCCTCGCTGACCACGTCGCCTACGCCGGCGACGATCTGCCAGACGATCCCCGCGACCTCGGTCTTTACGTCGATAAGTGCCATCCGCTTCCCTCGCCGGCATTCGACCATGCCGAACCCTATCCGCGCCCGACTGCGATCAAAATAGAACGCCATCCCGCACCGTGCAACGCGCGCGGTCTGGCAGGTGCGACAACCCTGCCGTCCGGTGCGACCTTCGTACCGGAACAGAACCGGCGGTCGGAAGTTGCTACGTCGCCATGGAAACAGCGCTCGCTTCACAAGATTGCCTGCACTCGGCCGAAGAGGCGCATCTGCGCTATGTCAGCGACGACCAGCCGGGCTATCGGCGGCGGCGCGCCGGCAGAGGTTTCTGCTTTTGCGATACGCGGGGCGAGCGCATTACCGATCCGAAAATCCTGAAGCGGATAAAGGCGCTCGTCATTCCTCCCGCCTGGACGAATGTCTGGGTTTGCCCGCATCCGCGCGGCCACATCCAGGTCACGGCGCGCGATGCGAGAGGGCGCAAGCAATATCGCTATCACCCGGAATGGCAGGAGGTCCGCGATAAGGAGAAGTTCACCCGGACGCTGGCCTTCGCCCGCGCCCTGCCGGAGCTGCGCAAGGCCGTCAGCAAGGACATGGCCGGGCCGCCGCTCGAACGCCGGACCGTGCTGGCGACAGTGGTGCGGCTGCTGGAAACGACCCTCATTCGCATCGGCAACCGCGCATATGCCGAGCAAAACAAGAGTTATGGGCTGACGACGTTTCGAAACCGGCATGTGGCGATAAACGGGACGAAACTCGAATTCGATTTCGTCGGCAAGAGCGGCAAGCGGCACGTGGTCGAACTCACCGACAGGCGCGTGGCGCGGATCGTCAAGCAGCTTCAGGAACTGCCCGGCCAGGAACTGTTCCAATATGTGGGCGAGGATGGTGAGCGCCGCACGATCAACTCCGCAGACGTCAACGAGTATCTGCGCCAGCTTTCGGACGAGGATTTTACCGCCAAGGATTTCCGCACCTGGGCCGGAACGGTGCTCGCCGCCTGGGCGCTCAGCGAGTTCGAGAAGATCGATTCAAAGGCCGCGGCGCGCCGCAACATCACCGCCGCCGTGAAGAAGGTGGCCAGTCAGCTCGGCAACACGCCTGCGGTTTGCCGGTCGTCCTATATTCATCCGGAGATCCTCAACTCCTATCTCGACGGCAGTCTCCTGGACAACCTCAAGCGCGAGATCAAGGAAACCTTGCGCGACGAACTGAACGGGCTGTCCGCCGAAGAAGCCGCCGTTTTCGTGCTGCTGCTGAACCGGCTTGAGAAGGCTTCGGACGAGTGAGGCGCCCGTCAGCACCATGCCGCAAATAGCGCCCGAAACGCCGCGGCGCACAGCCGACGGCGCCTTCGTCCTCAGTTCGACATATTGTGAAATTATTGCGAGCTTGCTTACATAAGCCCTTTCCGGAATTTGATTTTGCCCATTCCCTTCCTGTCCTTGAGTATCCCGGCCGCCCGCCATGGGCTTGGAACCTTGATCCTGTTGCTCGCAATGGCAACGGCGGCCCTGGCGCAGACCGCACGGCCGCCCGCGCAATCACCTGAAATGACGATCCCTCCCGGGACGGAAATCACGGTGGGTACGCGGGTCATCGCGCCGTTCGTCATCAAGGACGGCCCGCAGTTCTCCGGATTCAGCATCGATCTCTGGCACGCCATAGGCGCCGAACTCGGCATCAAGAGCCGCTTCGTCGCCTATGACATGCTGCCCGGACTGCTGGACTCCGTTCGCAGCGGGAAGCACGAAGCCGGGATCTCCGCCATATCGATCACCGCCCAGCGCGGTGAAACGCTGGAATTCTCCCAGCCCATGTTCCGCTCCGGGCTTTCGATCATGGTCCCGGCGAATGCGCAGACGCTGGACGTGCTGGGCATCATGTTCTCGACCGGCATGCTGAAGGCGCTCGGCATCTTTCTCCTGGTGCTGACCATACCCGCGCATGTGATCTGGTTCCTGGCGCGCGGCCGCGACGACGGCCTGCCGATTTCGGAAAAATACTTCCCCGGCATTTTTGATGCCATCTTCTGGTGCGCGGAATCGATGGGCGGCGCCGCCCAGGGTCATCCGCACCGGGTCTTCGCGAGGCTCGCGGCCATCATCTGGATCTATGCCGGTATCGTGCTGATCTCCTATTTCACCGCCTTCGCGACGACATCGATGACGATGCAGAGCCTGCGCGGCGAAATCGGCGGCCCTTCGGATCTGCGCGGCAAGCGCGTCGCGGTGGTGGAGGGGAGCACCTCGGCGGCCTATGCGAGGGAGCTGGGAGCGGTTCTCAGCAGCTCGAAGAACTTCGACGCAGCCGCGGAAACGGTGCTCGGCGGCAAGGCCGTGGCTGCAATCTACGACACGCCGATCATCATGTATTTCGTCAAGAACGAGCCGCGCGCGCAAATCGCCGGCCCGCAGTTCCGTCCCGAGAGCTACGGCATCATTTTCCCTGTCGGCAGTGTGCTGCGCCGCCCAGTCAACCGGGCGCTGCTGAAGGTGGTGGAGAATGGCACCTATGATAGCCTCTACCGGAAGTGGTTCGGCCAGACGGAGGGCGGCGGCTGATCCGATCCGTTGATCGCGCCGTTGCCCGACGGCGGCCCGATGCCCATATTCCAGCCGAAGCTTCGCCGGATAATCCGCGCCCATGCGTAGATATCAACGCCGAAGTGCCGGGGCGCCACGGCCGATCCGCCGTGTGCCGGGAGCAAGCAGAAACACGTTAACCCTTTCGCCCGAGCTTGCCGCCCGGGCGAAATCAATTATGAGGCATTTTTTGCCGGCTGACACTTGACGCATGCGTCAATTGCAAGGCCATATGGCCCGCCATCATTTCGCCGGCGTCCTCGCCGGACAAGGGGGCGCGGCCGGGTCGTGAAGTTGGAACAGAAGTATGAGTGATCAGGTGAACGGATTCGGGAAAATGACGCGAGGGCTTTGCGCGGCCGCGGGCTTCATCCTGCTCGGCTCGGCTCAGCTTCTCGCCGCCGACGACCCCAAGGCGCCAAAGGAAACCCTCGGCGCGAGCGTCAGCGTGGCCCGGGTCGAGCGTGATGAGTTCACCGAAACGGTGCTCGTTACCGGGTCGCTGATCGCCCGGCAGGAAGTGCTCGTCTCGCCGCAGATCGAAGGCCAGCGCATCAGCGAAATTCTGGCGGAGGAAGGCGACCGGGTCGAGGCCGGCCAGGTGCTGGCCAAGCTTGCGAGCGAGACGCTGCAGGCGCAGCTTGCCCAGCTCGACGCCAGCCTTGTCAGAGCTGACGCCGGGATCGCGCAGGCCCGCAGCCGGATCACCGAAGCGGAAGCCAACAAGGTGCAGGCCGAGGCGGCTTTCGTTCGCGCGCAGGAATTGGTCAAGTCGGGCGCGACCAGCCGCTCCGTTTTCGACGAGCGTGAAGCCGCTGCGCGGACCGCCGCCGCCGCTGTCACCCTGTCGCAGGATGGCTTGCGCGTCTCGGAAGCGGAAAAAATGCAGATCGAAGCGCAGATCCGGGAATCGAAGCTTCGCCTCGGCTTCAGCGAAATTCGGGCCCCCGAAGCCGGCGTGATCAGCCGCCGCACCGCAAGGCTCGGCGGGCTTGCCTCGGCCATCGCCGATCCGCTGTTCCGCATCGTCGCCAAGGGCGAAATCGAACTGGACGCGGAGATTCCCGAAATCTTTCTGCCGCGCCTTTCCGCCGGTATGCCGGCCCGCATCGACGTCGCCGGCCTCAAGCCGCGCGAAGGCAAGGTGCGGCTGATCTCGCCCGAAGTCGACCGCGCCACGCGCCTTGGCAGGGTGCGCATCTTCATCGGCGACGATCCGGCGCTGCGCATCGGCACTTTTGCGCGCGGCACGATCGACACCGCCAGCAGCAACGGTCTCGGCGTGCCCTCGACGGCGGTGATGAACCGGGACCTCGGCCCGACGGTTCAGGTGGTCAAGGACGGGCGCATCGAAACCCGCAAGGTCGCCACCGGCATGGTCAGCGGCGGCAAGACGGAGATCCTGGACGGTCTTCAGGAAGGTGAACTCGTCGTACTGCGTTCGGGCACCTTGCTGCGAGAGGGTGACAGCGTGCGCCCGGTCATTGCGGACAAAACGACGGTCAGCGAGGCTAAGTGATGCGCCGCCTGAATATTTCCGCCTGGGCGATCAGGACACCGATACCCTCGGTGGTGATGTTCATCGTGCTCGTCATTCTCGGCGTGCTCAGCTTCCGTGCGCTGCCCGTCGAGCGTTTTCCGAATATCGACTTCCCGCTTGTATCGATCTCCATCACGCAAGCCGGCGCCTCGCCCTCCGAGCTTGAGACGCAGGTGACCAAGCGCGTCGAGAACGCCGTCGCGGCGCAGACCGGCGTCAAGCACATCACATCCACGATCACGGACGGTTCGTCCGTCACGATGATCGAGTTCCAGCTCGGCACCAACACCGACCGCGCCCTCAACGACGTTAAAGACGCGATTGCGCGCATCCGCCAGGACCTGCCGCGCACCATCGACGAGCCGATCTCGCAGCGCATCGACGTGGCCGGGCTGCCGATCATCACCTATGCGGCCTCCGCGCCCGGCAAGACCATCGAGGAACTGTCCTGGTTCATCGACGATACGGTCGCGCGCGAGTTGCAGGCGGTGAAGGGTGTCGCCGAGGTGCGCCGCGTCGGCGGTGTCGACCGGGAAATCCGCGTCGCGCTCATTCCCGACCGGCTGCTGGCGCTCGGAATCACGGCGGGCGACGTCAGCCGCCAATTGCGGGCGACGAATGTCGATGTCGCGGGCGGCAAGAGCGAGATCGGCGGCAGCGAGCAATCCATCCGGGCGCTCGCCAGCGCGCAGACGGTCGAGCGTCTCGCGGCGACCACGATCACCCTGCCGGGCGGGCGCAAGGTCCGGCTCGATGAGCTGGGGCAAGGTCTCGGACAGCTACGAGGAGCCAAAAACTTTCGCGCGTTTCGACGGCCAGGAGGTGGTCGGCTTCAACATTTCGCGCGCGAAGGGCGCAAGCGACGTCGTCGTCGCCGAATTGATCGACAAGAAGATCGGCGAACTTCTCAGCCGCTACCCCGACGTCAAGCTGCAGATGGTCGATTCCACCGTGATCTACACGGAGGGGAATTACAAATCGACGATGCATACGCTGATCGAGGGCGCGCTGCTGGCGGTGTTCGTCGTCTTCCTCTTCCTGCGCGATCTGCGCGCCACGCTGATGGCGGCCATTGCGCTGCCGCTCTCCATCCTGCCGACCTTCTGGGCGATGGAAGCGCTCGGCTTCTCGCTCAATCTGGTGACGCTGCTTTCGCTGACGCTGGTGACCGGCATTCTCGTCGATGACGCCATCGTGGAGATCGAGAATATCGTCCGGCATATGCGCATGGGCAAATCGCCGTATCGCGCCGCGCTGGAGGCCGCCGACGAGATCGGCCTGGCGGTCATCGCGATCACCTTTACCATCGTGGCGGTGTTCATACCGGTCAGCTTCATGAGCGGCATTGCCGGCATGTATTTCCGCCAGTTCGGCATCACGGTGGCGGCGGCGGTGCTGGTCTCGCTGTTTGTCGCCCGGCTGATAACGCCGATGCTATGCGCCTATTTCATGCGCGATCACGGCGACAGGCATCAGGAAGAAGGCTGGCTGCTGCGCAAATATACCAGCCTCATCAGCTGGTCGGTGCGCCACCGCCTCGCGACCGTCGCCCTCGGCATGGTCATCTTCGCCGGCTCGATCTGGAGCGCTTTCATACTGCCGCAAGGGTTCATTCCGGCGGAGGATGCCTCACGCGTCCTGATCGCGGCGGAACTGCCCCCCGGTTCGCGCCTGGACGACATGAAAGCGGCGAGCGACCAGATCACCAACGTCATCAAGACGCATCCAGAGGTTAAGGACGTGTTCGTCGATGGCGGGCGCATTCTGGGCATTGCCGGCGGCGGCCAGGAGGTGCGCAAGGCGACGTTTACCGTCAATCTGGTGGACAAGGACGACCGCAAGCTGTCGCAGAAGGACCTGGAAGCGATCTTGACCGAGGAGCTTGCCAGGCTGCCCGACATACGGTCCTGGGTGATCAATGAAAATGGCGAGCGGGGGCTATCGCTGATCGTCTCCGGTTCCGACGGTGCGGCAGTCGCGGAAACGGCGCCGAAGATCGTCAGCGGCATGCGCCGCATTCCTGAGCTGAGCAACGTCGTCTCCAATTCGGCGCTTGACCGGCCGGAAGTCCGCTTCCGTCCCCGCCCGGATGTCGCCGCGGAACTGGGCGTCTCCACCGAGGACCTCTCGGAGGTGATCCGCATCGCCACCATCGGCGATGTCGACGCCAATCTCGCCAAGTTCAACGCCGGCGACCGGCAGATCCCAATTCGCGTCCAGCTCGAGGATGAGGCCCGCACCAACCGGCAGATCCTGGGGGCGCTGAAAATCCGCACCGGCCAGGGCGCCGCCGTGCCGCTCGTCTCCGTCGCCTCGATTGAAAACGGGCAGGGCCCGTCCTCGATCGATCGCTACGACCGCCAGCGCCGCGTCATCATCGGCGCGGATCTCGTCGGCACCGATGCGCTCGGCCTCGCGTTGAAAAAAGTCCATCAGCTGCCGGAGGTCAAGGCGCTCGAGAACAATCCCGGCGTGGCGCTGAAGCAGTCGGGCGACGCCGAAATGATGGGCGAGATCTTCGAGAGTTTCGGCTACGCCATGGGCGCCGGCATCATGATGGTCTACAGCGTGCTGATCCTGCTGTTCGGCAGCTTCCTGCAGCCGATCACCATTCTGTTCTCGCTGCCGCTCTCGATCGGCGGGGCGATTTTCGCGCTGCTCGCCACCGACCGGCCGTTCAGCTTCCCCGTGGTTATCGGCATTCTGATGCTGATGGGCATTGTCACCAAGAACGCCATCATGCTTGTCGATTTCGCCATCGAAGAGATCGCCAACGGCGTCAAGCGCTACGATGCCATCGTCGATGCCGGCCGCAAGCGCGCCCGGCCCATCGTCATGACCACCATCGCCATGGCCGGCGGCATGCTGCCGAGCGCGCTGGCCCTGGGAGCCGGCGGCGAGTTCCGCTCGCCGATGGCCATTGCGGTGATTGGCGGCCTCTTGCTGTCGACGCTGCTGTCGCTGATCTTCGTGCCGGCGGTGTTCATTCTCATGGATGATATCGGCCGCTGGTTCTGGCGCTTTTTCGGCCGCTTCATCGGCCCGATCGACGAGCCGGACCAGATCGATGCCAAGGCGTCGCCGGATATGAAGGCGGAGCCGGAGCCGATCCCACGGCCGCGCGCTGCGGAATAAGGGTCGGCTGCGGACTGTGCATCGAGAGCGATGCCGAGCGCGGCAAGCTCAGCGAATCTGCGCTGCGGCCTCTTCCAGATTGGCGCGCATGCGGCGCATGAAATCGTCCCAGGAGACATCGAACAGATCGAGCAGCAGGACGAGGCTGCCGGCCGACATGGTTTCCGCGCCGTGCTCGACGCGCGTCACGGCCATCTCGGAGATTTCAAGAGCCTCGGCGATCTGCTCGCGCTGAAGCTTGGCCTCCGCGTGAAGCTCTTGCAGCACGAGGCCGATCGCCAGATTGTAGGTCTCTTTCTTATGCATGGTCATTCACTCCGCTCCGATTCCTCGGGGATTGGTTCGGCTCGTCCTGCTGCTGCAGGATCATAGAGAAATAGCGCTCAGTCTGCACTGCGTCGCATAGTTCTGTCGCCGGGGATGTCACGGCGGAGGCAGCGGCGGCAACCGCATAGAAGCACGCTTCGCGCAAGGACGCGCCGTTTGCGAGCTTCAGCACCAATCCGCCCACGAAACTATCTCCCGCCCCGACCTTGCTCTGCACTTCGACTTTCGGCGGCGTCGCGCGTAGGGTTTCGCCAGCGGATAAGGCAACCGCGCCTCCCTCTCCGAATGTCAGGATGAGGATCTGCGCGAGTTTGCGCGCTTTCAGCTCAAGACCGAAGCGTTCCAATGCGTCCAGATCCGGAAGGGTGTCAGTGCACTAGGTGTCAGGATTTTGATCGGCGCGGACGTCAAGCACCGCCTTCAACAACGCATGACGGTCGGCCCTGGGTCCGACCATGACTTCGACCGCACCGGACTCAAGCAGCATGGCGCCGGTCTCATCGGGGAACGCGACATCGTCGCAGGAGAGCTCGAAACGCACTGTCCCTGAGCTGCCTGCCGCGAGGGTGATCTTCGTCATGCCTTTCAGTTCCAGAAGCGGGCGGGTAACGCTCGCCACCGGGTCGCGGATGAACAGGAACGCAGTTTCCTCGCCGTCCACCGGCCCCTCATTGGCGATATCGGCTTCCACTGTGACCGTTTCGCCGGGACCCATCGTCGCACTCGACAGACGCAATGAGCGATAGGTGAAGCGCGTGTAGGAGAGCCCGTGGCCGAATGGAAATTGCGGTTCGTTGGGCATGTCGGTATAGCGGCTGGTGTAAGGGTTGGCCGGATCGGCTTCGGCGGGCCGCCCGGTCGGGCGCTGCGCGTAGAAAATCGGCATCTGCCCGACGTCACGCGCCCACGACACAGGCAGTTTGCCGCTGGGATTGCAGCGTCCGGTGAGCACATCGGCCAAGGCCGGACCGGCCTCGCTGCCGAGGAACCATGTGGCAAGCACGGCGTCGGCCTTCTCGAAAAGCCACGGCGCGGTGATCGGCCGTCCGCAGCTCAGCGCGACGATGACGGGCTTGCCCAATGCAATGACGGCTTCGGCCAACCGGCGCTGGGCCTCGGGCAAATCCGGATGCGCGCGGCTTGAAGCCTCGCCGCACATGCCGGCGGATTCGCCCAGGCATAAGAGCACGATATCCGCTTTGCCGGCGGCCTGCAGCGCGGCGGAAAAGCTTGCCGGCGTCCTCATCGAGGATACCGGTGCCAGCTTCATGGGCGACTTGCCAGCCGGGCAGGGCCTCTCGGATGCCGCCCAGAAAATCCCTTGTGTCGGATGCCTTGCCGGCCGCGTACCACGGGCCGAGCATGTCCTTCGGATTCTCGGCGAGTGGGCCAATAACCGCCAGATGTTTTGCCTGGTCCGTGCGCAAAGGCAGCAGATCGCCCCGGTTCTGCAACAGGACGATCGAACGCCGCGCAGCATCGCGGGCGAGGTCGCGGTGCGCCTTGCGCCGCTCGGGTTGCGTAGCGCTGCCCTCGCGAAGCGGATCGTCCAGGAGCCCCAGCCGGGCTTTCAGCGTCAGCACACGCCTGACGGCCTCATCGATGAGCGCTTCCTCTACGAGGCCGCGCGCGAGCGCCACCGGCAGCCCCTTGGAATAAGTATCGCTGACCATATCGATGTCCACGCCTGCCTTCAGCGCCAGCGCCGCTGCTTCGGCAGGATCGGCGGCAACGCCATGCGCAAGCAACTCCGCCACCGCGGCGAAATCGCTGATCATTACTCCGTCGAAGCCCCAGCGCCGCCGCACCAACTCCCGGAGAATTGCGGTATTGCCGGTCATCGGGACGCCCGCGAGGTCATTGAAGGACGGCATCATCGCGGCGACGCCCGCCCGCACTGCGGCGGCGAACGGTGGAAGATGCACCTCGTGCAGGCTGCGCGCCGAAATATCGACGGAGCCGTATTCGCGGCCCGCCGTGACCGCCCCATAACCGCCGAGATGCTTGGCCGTGGCCGCCAATGCCCGCGATCCGAACAGGCCCTCCTGGAAGCCGTGCACCTTCGCTTCGGCGAAGCGCGCCCCGACCCAGGGGTCTTCCCCGGGGCTTTCGGCGATGCGGCCCCAGCGCGCGTCACGCGAGACGTCGAGCATCGGCGCGAAGGTAAGGTCGATCCAGGATGCCGCCGCTTCCTCGGCTGCTGCCCGTGCCGTCGCCTCCCACAGCACCGGATCGAACGCGGCCGCTTCGCCGAGCGGGATCGGAAAGATCGTCTCGTAGCCGTGCAGGACATCCAGCGTGACCAGCAAGGGAATGCCGAGACGGGACTCCTTCACCGCCACTTCTTGCCCACGGCGAATGCCGTCCCGAGCCCAGATGTCGAGGATGCTGCCTATGCGGCCCGCGCGGACATCGTCTAGCTGGGCATCGGATAGCTCGGGCCCGCCAGCGCCGCTGCCGCCCCGGACCATCGTAAGCTGGCCGATCTTCTCCTCGAGGGTCATGCTCGCCAGCAAATCTTCGATCCGGGTCTGCGAATATCCATGCGTCATGCGAAATTGCCTCTATGGCATCGGTGCCGTCATCCGCCTATAAGACACCGCAATTCCGAGCAATCGCAATTGATCTTCGCGGGAAAGCTGCGCTCCGGGTTAGCAACCAGTCTCGCTCATCCTCACCATTCCATTGATTTTAAACGTAAAACCCTGCCCGTCAGATGTAGGGGAGATCAGAAACGCTCGATCTGTCATAATAGGCAAGCTGCCCATCAGCGGCGGATCGGTTTCGGCGTGCATGCGGGCAGCCTGAAAACGCAATCGGGAAGGACATGATGAGCGATCGGAAAAACGCGGCGTTGATGCAAAGGCATGATATTTCCGACGACGATTTGATGGAATTGGTGCAGCGGCGGACGTTCGACTATTTCTGGGACTATGCGCATCCCGCCAGCGGCATGGCGCGCGACCGGGGCGGCGAAAATGACACCGGCGAGAACATCCTCATTGCGCTGGGCGCGTCGGGCGGCGCCGTCATGGCGATCATCATCGCCGTGGAACGTCAATGGATCGAGCGCCAGGAGGCGCTTCAGCGCCTGTCGCAGATGCTCGCGTTTCTGGAATCAGCCGATTGCTACCGCGGCGCTTTCCCCCATTATCTGAACGCCGTAACGGGCGAGGAGGTCGCCTTCTGGGAGGGAAATTCCGGCGGCGACATCGTCGAGACCGCGTTCCTCATCACCGGGCTATTATGCGCACGGCAATATTTCGCACAGATGACCCCGGAAGAAATGAACCTGCGTCTCCGCATCGACCGCCTTTGGCACCGGGTGGAGTGGGACTGGTTCACCGGCGGGGAAGATGCCCTTATCTGGCATTGGGGCCACAAGCACGCCTGGGCGACGCGGCACAGGATCGAGGGCTGGGACGAATGCTTGATCGCATATGTGCTCGGGGCCGCTTCGCCAACCTTTCCGACCGGGCCGGAGCCCTATCATAAGGGCTGGACCTCGGGACGGTCCTACCGCAACGGCAAGGAGTTTTACGGCCACAAGCTGCCGCTTGGCCCGGATCATGGCGGACCGCTATTTTGGTCGCATCTGTCGTTCCTCGGGCTCGATCCGCGCGGATTGAAAGACCGCTACGCCGATTATTGGCAGCAGGTGGTCCAGCACACGCTGATCAACTATGAGCATTGCGTCCACAATCCCAACGGCTTTGATGGCTATGGGCCGGATTGCTGGGGGCTGACCGCCAGCGACGGCAATGAAGGGTATGCCCCCCACGCTCCAAACGTCGATCGCGGCGTCATCGCGCCCACCGCTGCGCTTGGAAGCCTGCCTTACACGCCGGAGCTGTCGATGCGGGCGCTGAGACATTTTTACTTCGATCTGGGCGACAGGCTCTGGCGGAAATACGGATTTGTCGATGCCTTCAATCCGGGCGCGGAGTGGTATTCCGACCAGCATCTGGCTATCGATCAGGCGCCGATCATCGTGATGATCGAGAATCACCGGACGGGTCTGCTATGGCGGCTGTTCATGAGCTGTCCGGAAGTGCGGGCCGGTCTGGACGTCCTGGGTTTTGAACCAACGCCGACGGTGTGAAGAGGGTAAGCCATGACGACGCTTTCGCTCGATGAATGGGCCGACGCGCAGGCGCGGATTTCCGCCGGGAAAATGGCCGAATGCGTTTCGGCGACGTCGATCGTCAAGCAGCGCCCCGGCTTCGGCCAGACGATCCATCCCGCGAAGGGATCGGTCATTGCCGCCATCGGCAGTGCCCATTCCGAGACCGAACCGGACTATTTCTTCCATTGGCTGCGGGACAGCGCGGCGATCATGGATGCGGCGCTCGTGCTCGTAAAACGCGGCATCGATTCCGAGGCGTGGAAGCAGCGCTTCGCCGAGTTCGCGAGGTTCAGCCTCGATCTGCGGCAGATCAACGGGGCAAGGTTCCTGCATGAGACGCCGGATCTGCACGAACGTACCGCGCCGAAGCTACGCCAGTTCATCCGGCCGGATGCGGAACTCGCCGCCGTCGAAGGCGACGACGAGGTGATGGGCGAGGTTCGCTATAACGCCGACTGCACGATCGATTTCCTACGGTGGTCCCGCCCGCAGCATGACGGCCTCGCCGCGCGGGCGCTGGTGGCGCTGCGCTTCCTGGAGGCAAATGCCGTCGCAGAGGAAGCGCAGGCCAGTGTCGCCGAGCTGATCCAGCTCGATCTCGACTATACGGCGCGGCACGCCGGCGAAGCTTGCATCGACATCTGGGAAGAGGAAAACGCCCAGCACTATTACACATGCCTCGTACAATTCGCGGCGCTGAGGAAAGGCGCGGAATGGGCCGAAAGAAACGGCGAAACCATTCACGCGGCGCGGCTCAGGGCAGCCGCCACGCAGATGGCGGACCAGCTCGGCGATTTCTGGTCAGCGGATGCAGGCCATTTTCTCAGCCGCATTCTGCCGTCCGCCGAGCAGACGCCGAAAGCGCTGGATTTCGCGATCATCCTTGGCGTGCTGCATGCCGGGCTAACGGACGGGCCGCACAGCATCGCCGACGACCGCGCGTTGCAAACGCTGAACCGGCTGGAGGATCTGTTTGCGGCGGAATACGCCCTCAACCGCGACACGGGCGCGGCGCTGGCCATCGGCCGATACACCGGCGACAGCTATTTCAGCGGCGGCGCATATTTCTTCTGCACCTTCGGCGCCGCGGAATTCTACTACAAGCTGGCGGTGGCCAAGGCGGATGCCGGCCTCATTGCCAAAGGGGACGCCATCATGGAGATGGCGCGCCGATCCATTCCGCCATCCGGCGAAATCTCGGAACAGTTCGACCAAACCACCGGCGCGCAGACCTCGGCAAAAAGCCTCACCTGGAGCTATGCTTCGTTCCTGACCGCATGGGATGCCCGCAAGCACGCTCTTGAAATCAATGCCCGATGATAGAAGCGGAGACGCTCGCATGACGCATGCGGAACGGCGCAATTTCACCCTGCCGGTCGAGGCGGAGCTTGGCCTCCACCGACTGACGAACGCCAGCGGGCTCGAAATCGGCGTCCATCCGAATGGCTGCGTCTTCGCCATCGAACATCTGTTCGGCGCGGAACGGACACTCATCAATCAGGTGTTCGGCTCGCCGCTCGGCAGCGGCATCGGCCGGGTGCTGCTGCGCTTCGGTCCGGAGCGCGTGGCGGCAGAAATCGCCGGGCCGAACGCGAAGCTGCAGGTCGGCTGCGCGGCGGACCGGTTCGTCTGGGAAGGGGAAACCGCCGGCATCCAGCACCGGGTCACGCTGTGGCTGCATCCCGAAGAACCGCTCTGGCTCTGGCGCGTCGAGCTGGAAAACCACAGTGCCGCTCCATGCGAGTGCGACACGATCTTCATCCAGGATCTTGGTCTTGGGGCGCGGGGTCTCGTCCTCTCGAATGAAGCCTACGCCTCCCAGTATATCGACCATTCGGTTAGCCTGACCCCGCGCTTCGGACCTGTGATCATGAGCCGTCAGAACATGGCGCAATCCGGCAGGCATCCCTGGGTTGCGCATGGCTGCCTCGAAGGCGCATTAAGCTTCGCCACGGACGCCTCGCAGATCTTCGGGCCTGAATTCCGCGTCATGGCGGAAGCGTCGCCGGGTTTCGGCGGCGATCTCGCCGGTGTCAGGCTTCAGCAGGAAGCAGCCTGCGCCGCGCTGCAGTCTCCCACGGTCATGCTCCATCCCGGCGGCAGGCTGGAGTGCACCTTCTTCGGTCTCTTCGATCCCGATCACGCGGGCGCCACAAGCGATGCAGACCTCGTGCGGCTGGACGGAGTGGAAGCCGCCGTCGCCGCTTTTCAGCCGGTTATCGTGCTGTTGGCCACTCCGCCGCGCAGCATTCTCCAGGACGCCGAGCCGCTGGCCGGCATTCCACTTAGCTTGGATGCGATTGCGCAACTCTATCCGAAGCGTATGCACGACGAATTCGCGGGACGGCACACTGCTGTCCTTCTTCACGCCCGACGGACCTCATAATCGCCACGTCGTCCTTGCCGCGAAAGAGCGCCAGATGCGCCGCCGCCACGGTGCGATTCTGCGCGGCGGCACGTCCATGCTGCCGGATGACGCCACACTTTCACTCACCTGCTGGATGCATGGCGTATTCGCCGCGCAACTCACCATCGGCAACACCGCGTTGCATAAGCTGTTCTCCGTGTCGCGTGACCCATACAACATCACGCGGGCGAGCGGACTGCGCATCCTCGCCGATCGCGGCGGTGGCTGGCGCCTGCTCACCGTGCCGTCATTGTTCGAAATGGGTCTGAACGATTGCCGCTGGGTCTACCAATTCGAGGATGGCGCAATCACCGTGCATGCCATCGCGGCGGAAGACACGGCGGCCGTGTGGCATGTCAACGTTAGCGGCGCGCCGTGCCGGTTCATTGTCTTCGGCCACGCCGTGATGGGCGAACGTGATTTCGAGCATGCCGCTCCGGTGGAGATTGACGAAGCCGCTAAGCGGATCGCTTTCCGCCCCGATCCCCACGGAGTTCTGGGGACGGCATTACCCGCAAGCCGTGCATCATCTCGTCACCGCTACTCCCGGAGCGGTCGAGGCTGTCGGCAGTGGGGCGCTGCTCTTCGACGGCCCCGCGCCGCGTTCCGCCGACGCCTATGTGGCACTCCGGTCAGGCGTGACGAACCGCCTCTCCTTCGCCCTTGTGGGCGCGTTGAACGACCCTGAGCACGCCGAACGGCTCGCTGCCAAATATGAGCGCGGCATGGATGCGGGCGAGGCTCTGGCGAAGGCGGGCGCCTATTGGAGCCACGTCACACGCGATACGCGCTTCCCTTGCGATAATCCGGCCACGGCGGCGCTCGACACCCTCTTCCCCTGGTTCGCCCAGAACGCCATGGTGCATCTCACTACGCCGCGCGGACTGGAGCAATATTCGGCCGCCGCCTGGGGTACGCGCGATGTCTGCCAGGGGCCGGTGGAATTACTGCTGCCGCTCGGCCATGACGAGCCGGTGCGAGACATCCTGCGCATCGTGTTCGCTCAGCAATGGGAAAAAACCGGCGACTGGCCGCAATGGTTCATGCTCGACCCTTACAGGCAGATCCGCGACCGGCACAGCCATGGCGACGTCATCGCCTGGCCGCTGAAGGCGCTCTGCGACTATATCGAGCACACGGGCGACCTGGCATTCCTGGCCGAACCGCTTCCTTGGACGCGGGACGATTTCGAACCGACGGCCCACGCTGACCCGGTCCGGGAGCATGTGGAGACGTTGCTGGCTACGGTTCGCGACCGGTTTATTCCCGGCACGCATCTCATCCGCTATGGGCTTGGCGATTGGAATGACTCGCTCCAACCGGCCGACCCCACCATGCGCGATTGGATGGTCAGCAGCTGGACGGTCGCGCTGCTCTATCAGCAGATCGAGCGCTATGCGCGGATCCTGCGCCGAACCGGTGAGGCGGGGGATGCCGATGAATTGGGGGAACTGGCGGAGCGGATGCGCGAGGATTTCAACCGCTATCTCATGCCGGACGGCACCGTCGCCGGCTATGCGCTGTTCAAGCCGGAGGGCGGCGAGCCGGAATGGCTGCTGCATCCGAGTGACCGCCGCACCGGTGTTCGCTACTCCCTCATTCCGATGACACGTTCCATACTCGCCGGGCTGTTCACGCCGGAACAGGCGGCGCACCACCTCGCCCTCATCCATGAGCATCTGCTGTTCCCGGACGGCGCGAGGCTCATGGATAAGCCTGTGCCTTATCGTGGGGGGCTGCAGGTCAATTTCCAGCGGGCCGAGTCCGCGTCCTTCTTCGGGCGGGAAATCGGGCTGATGTATGCGCACGCCCATCTGCGTTATTGCGAGGCGCTGGACCTTCTCGGCGGAACTGAGGTGGCGCGCGCTTTCATGCGGCTCGTCAATCCGATCAGCGTCACGGAGGACCTTCCCCAGGCATCGCTACGCCAGCGGAACGCCTATTTCAGCAGCAGCGACGCGGCATTCTGCGATCGCGATGAGGCGTGCGCCGACTGGGTGCGGGTCTGCGAGGGGACCATAGCTCTGGACGGCGGCTGGCGCGTCTATTCCAGCGGCCCCGGCATATTCAGCCGCCTTGCCCTGCGGTTGTTCAAGCCGCTTTGACGCTGCGGCGTTTCAGATCATCGGCAGAGAACGCGGTTCCGGCCCTTGCGGAAAGGCGCGGTCGATAGCCGCCATATCGTCCGCGCTCAATACGATGTCGCAAGCCGCGGCGTTCTCCGCCGCGCGTTTCGGATTGCCGGTCTTTGGGATGGCGAAAACCGATGGATGCCGAATGAGAAATGCGAGCGCCACCTGATGCGGCGTGGCCGCATGGGTCTTGGCGATTTCCGCCAGAACCTGGCCCCCGGATGTCTTGGGGCCTGGAAAGTCGCCGCTGCCGAACGGGCTATAAGCCACAACCGCGACGCCGCGTTTTTCGCATGACGGGATCACGGAATGCTCGATGGCCCGCTCCTGCAAATGGTAGAGCACTTGATTGCAAGCGATGCTCTCGCCGGGCTTTGCCTCGAAGCCGTAGGCTTCCTCCAGATCGTCGGCATCGAAATTGCTGACACCCCACGAGCGGATCTTGCCTTCGCGCTGCAGATCGACGAAAGCGCCGATCGTCTGTTCCAGGGGAACCGAGCCGCGCCAATGCAGGAGGTAGCAGTCAAGCCGGTCGGTGCCGAGGCGCTTCAGGGACTGCTCACAGGCCGTGCGCGTACCGCGCCGCGACGCATTCTGCGGCAGTACTTTCGAGACCAGGAACACCTCATCCCGGCGGCCCTTGATCGCCTCGCCGACAATGAGTTCCGCATCGCCATACATTTCGGCGGTGTCGATGTGGTTTACGCCCAGGTCGAGCCCCGCCTGCAGCGCGGCGACAGCTTTGGCCCGGTCGCCGTTCATGCGCCAGGTGCCCATGCCGATGACGGAGACGCTTTGGCCCGTCGGCCCGAAAGTCCGGTATTTCATACTCATCTCCGACGCGAACACACGCTGATACGAAAATAGTGACACGCAGCGGGTTCCGCCAGAGACCTGGGGCATGATCCGCAAAAGTGGACGCCGGTTTTGCGATAAAGACACCCGTTCCGCTCCTATCGGAGCGGGGCTCCCGTCACATGCCCCAGCGCATCGCCGCCGTATGCACGGGCGCATCCCACATCGCCCTCATCTCGCTGTCGAGCTTGGTGAGCGTGATCGAGCAACCAGCCATCTCCAGCGAGGTGCAGTAATTGCCGACGAGCGACCGCGCGATCGTCAGCCCACGCCTGGCACATTGGCGGGCGGCCGCGTCATACATGCCGTACAGCTCCAGAAGCGGCGTGCCGCCCATGCCGTTGACGAGCAACAGCACTTCTTGCCCCGCGCTGGGATTGATCTCGTTGCAGATCGCGCCGATGGTCTCCTCGGCGATCGCATCGGCGCTCATCATCGCGACGCGCCTGCGCCCCGGCTCGCCGTGAATGCCGACGCCCATCTCCATCTCGTTCTCGCCGAGCGTGAAAGTCGGCGTGCCCGCCGCCGGGACCGTGCAACTCGTCAAGGCTACGCCCATCGTGCCGGATGCCGCGTTGATCCGCTCGCCAAGCGCCTTGCAGGCGGCAAGAGCGGCGCCCTTCTCGGCGGCTGCGCCGACCATCTTCTCGATGATCACCGTCGCCGCGACACCCCGGCGCCCCTGGCTGTGCAGCGAGCTTTCGACCGCGACGTCGTCATTGGTGAGTACCGTTTCGATCGCGCCGCCGCTCATCTCGCCGGCCATTTCGAAATTCATCACGTCGCCGGCGTAATTCTTCACGATGAACAGCACGCCTGCGCCGCCATTCACCGCCTGGGCGGCGGCGAGCATCTGGTCAGGGGTGGGCGACGTGAAAACCTGGCCCGGGCATGCCGCGTCCAGCATGCCGTAGCCTACGAAGCCCGCATGCATCGGTTCATGGCCCGATCCGCCGCCGGAGATCAGCGCGACCTTGCCTGCTTTCGGCCCAGCTTTCCGCGTCACAAAAGTCGGCTCGAAATTGACCGAGACGATATCCGCATGGGCTGCGCCGAAGCCGCGCAGGCTTTCGGTCAGGACATCGTCCACCTGATTCATCAGCTTCTTCATGTCATTTCCTCCCATAATTTTTGCTTGGGCATGATCTTTGTCGCAAAACCGGTTCCCACTTTTGCGGATCATGCGCCGGCACGCGTTTCCTCGATCATGCCTTGGTTTCGGCTTCCTGCAACAGCGCGATCACCTGCGCGGCGAAATCCCGAATGAGCTGCTCGACCTGCCGCCGCCGTTCGGGATCGGCAAATTGCGGCAACGGAATGCGCAGTACCCCATCCTCGAAGGATGCCAGCTCCTCGATGGCGCCGAATTGGCCGGGATGCGCCCGTGCATAGACGTCGAGAAAAGCGCGCTGCTCCTCCGCATTGAGATGGCAGACCTTGAAGAGGGCGGGGATGTGCTGAGCGGGCAGCGGCACCCGGTATGTCGGATTGGTGATCTGCGAAATGAAGCTCTTATGCGTGCCGAAAGCTTCCGCCAGCTTCTGCCGCGTGCCGGATGGGCGCCGGTCGATATAGCGGCGCAGCAGCGCCTTATATTCCGCGATCGCGTCGCTTGCCTGTGTTGGAATATCCGCCATCGCCTTGCCGCCTATGCCGGTTTCGGCGCGTAGCGGCTGACCGCCAGCTTCACGGGGCCGATCTGGGCAGGCG
Organism: uncultured Alphaproteobacteria bacterium; assembly: GCA_963842775.1. Classification (GTDB taxonomy): domain Bacteria; phylum Pseudomonadota; class Alphaproteobacteria; order Rhizobiales; family Rhodomicrobiaceae; genus R-RK-3. Next base: position 94,871 of record CAWJHQ010000012.1, read on the forward strand.
CGCAGCTCAGCGTTCTGAGGCCCGTGTCGAGCAGAGCGCCGATGAGCTTCGGGCTCGACGCCATGTCGCCGCACAGGCTCACCTCGACGCCGCGCCGCCGAGCGGCCTCGACAGTGCGCCGGATGAGTTCCGCCACGGCTGGATTTGTCGGATCGGCCAGCGGCGCCAGGCTTGAATTGTCGCGCGCGCAGGCGGTTGCGTATTGGATGAGGTCGTTCGAACCGATGGAATAGAAATCGGCGTCGAAATCGGCGGCGGTGAGCGCGGCTGCCGGGACTTCCACCATGATGCCCATACGGGGAACCGCACAATCGACGCCCGCCCGCTGCAGATCGGCGATTTCGGCCAGCATCATGCGGCGCGCCTCGGCGAACTCGGCGGGAACCGTCACCATCGGGAACATGACGTTGAGGGGACCATCGGCGGCAGCCCTCGCCAGGGCGCGAAGCTGGACGCGGAAAATCTCCGGGCGCGCAAAGGACAGCCGCAGGCCCCGCACGCCGAGAAACGGATTGGCCTCGCCGTCGATGGTTACGCCGGCGATCGGCTTGTCGCCTCCGGCGTCGAGCGTGCGGATGGTGACCGGCCGTCCTGCCGCCCAGGCGATCAGGCGGCGGTAGAAGGCGAGTTGCTCGTCCTCGCCGGGCAAATGCTTGGAGGTGAACAGGAATTCTGTCCGCGTCAGCCCGACGCCGTCGCAATGATGTGGAGAAAGCGAGTCAAGCCGATCCGGCTCATCGATATTGACCATGATCTTGACCGGCTCGCCGCTAGCCGTCGCGGCAGGGCGCGGCAGCAGCGCTTCCATCTCGCTGCGATCTTCCCGTTCCGCGTCGATCCGCACATTCGCCGAGGCAAGCGTCCGGCCGCTCGGATGCAAGGTGAGCACGCCCTGCGCCGCGTCGAGGATCGCGGTCATCGCCTTGCCCGATCTCATCCAGTTTCGCATTCAGCCCGACGATGAAATTGATCCCGCGCGCCCGCGCCAGGATCGAAACATGGCTGACCGGGCTGCCGCCCAGCGTCACCGCCCCCGCGATCGCTTCCCAATCGAGATCGACGAAGGTGGAGGGCGTCAGGTCCGCAGCAACGAGAATGGAACCCGGCGGAATTTGATCGCGCGATGGCCTCGGCCCCATGCTGGGCGCGCAGCACGCGGTCCCTGAGATCGGCCAGATCGTCGGCTCTTGCCGCCAGCGTGCCGCCGCCGCTTTGGCGATATTCGGCGATTTCCCGGTCGAGCGTCGCCGACCATGCTTCATCCCACGGCGTTCCGCCCTCGATGGCGCGGAACACCGGCGACGAGCATGTCGTCATCATCGAGCAGCGCGAGCTGAAATTCCAGGATCTCGCCCGCCAGCTTGTCCTGCGAGGCGATCAGCGCTTCGAGCTGGCGCGCGGCCATTGCCACCGCCTCGCGAAACGCGCGCGCCTCCTCCTCCGCCGTCGTGAAGCTGCGGCGGGCGGCTGTCGTCTCCTGCAGAATGTAAATCGGCCCGATCGCTACTCCGCCTGAGACGCCGAGGCCCCGAAAGACCTGCTCGCGCTTGCTCTCAGTCATTGAAGTCCCGATCGACCAGCGCAACCAACGCATCGACGGCAGCCCTCGCATCGTCTCCAGCCGCGCGGATATGCAGCGGCACGCCAAATCCGGCCTTCAGTTTCATGACCGCGTTCGGCGATTTCGCGTTCGTCCAGCTTTCACCATTCTCGGCGCGGATTTCGACGGCGGACCCGAAGGATTTCGCCAGCTTGGTGAGCTTGACGGCAGGCCGCGCGTGCAGGCCGGTCGGGTCGCGGATCACGGCGCTGCCGCCGATCCACTCTTCATCGCGCACCATGTCGGTCATGCCCTAAAAATCCTCCGCCGTCTTCCGGACGGCCTCAAGCGAGGCGCCGCTCGCGGCTTCCGTCGCGGCCATCACCGCGCCCTCGACGACCGGCGCATTGCAGATCTGCACATTGGCGCCCCGGCCATCGGAGAGCATCTCGATGGCGACTTCGCTGTTGGTTTCCGCGCCGCCGAGGTCGACCAGTATCGCGACGCCCTTCGGCGAATAGACCGATTCGATCGCCGCCATGATCGCGGCGACATCGGTGCCCAGCCCGCCATCCGGATTTCCGCCGCAGAACGCCACCCGCACCTCTTCGCCGACCATCTGGCGGACCATATCCGCCGTGCCCTTCGCGACATCGGCCGAATGGGAAACGATTACAATGGACACTTTGTCGCTCATTTTCCCTCCAGCAGGTCGCAAACGGCGTGAATCAGCAGCGTGGCCGAGCGCGCGCCGGGGTCGAGATGGCCGATGGAGCGCTCGCCGAGGAAGGCGGCGCGGCCCTTGGTTGCGCGCATGGGCTTCGTCGCGGCCAGCGCTGCATCGGCGACGCGGCGGATCTCCGCGATGCCGCCTCCGGCCGCCAGCGCTTCCTGCACCGGGATCAGCACGTCGAGCATGGTTTTGGCGCCCGCCTCGGACTTTCCGCGTGACTTCACCGCCGCGACGCCGGCCAGCAGCATCGCGGCGACAGCGGCCCGATCGCGCGGCACGTCGGAAACGGCCTTGCCCATGCCCATCAGCAGCGACCCGTAAAGCGGACCGGACGCGCCGCCGACCTTCATGATCAGCGTCGTCCCCGCCTTGGTCAGCGCCTCGCCGAAGGGCAGCACCGCGATCTCGTCGGCTGCCGCGGCCACCGCGCCGAAGCCGCGCGCCATGTTCAGCCCGTGATCGCCGTCGCCGATCGCCTGGTCGAGCGCGGTCAGTTCCTCCGCATGGGCGGTGATCGTTGCCGTGCATTTGGCGATCAGGCGTGCGGATCAGTTGTTCGCTCATCTGTGTGTCTCCGGCGGACTCCGGGCGGCTCGAATGGGCTTCGGGCGCGGAGCTTGCCCAGCCCTGATTGGCGGCGCGAACGTCGATCCGGTCGCCCTGCGCATCGAAAAACAGCGCCGCGTCCGGCCGGATGGAGGCCGTCACGGCGTCACCCTCGCGGAGCTTGGTCCGCGCGCCGAGCAGGGCGTGGACATGGCTGCCGCCGATGTCGAGCAGGGCGACGGACTCCACGCCCAGATGCTCGACCGTGAGCACCCGGGCCGGCATGCCGCTGCCATTTACCACCACATCCTCAGGACGCACGCCAGCCATTTCAGCGCCGGGCGGGATGTCGCCGGTTTGCAGCAGGGCGGCCTTCAGCAGATTGATCTGCGGCGTGCCAAGCCGTTGTGCGGCATAGATATTTGCGGGGCGCTCATAGATTTCGCGCGGCGAGGCGATCTGCAGGAGCTTGCCGGAAGACAGCACCCCGATGCGGTCGGCGAGCGTCATGGCCTCGAGCTGGTCGTGGGTGACATAGATGATGGTCGCGCCGAGTTCGCGCTGGATGCGCTTCAGCTCGACGCGCAGATCCTCGCGCAGCTTCGCGTCCAGCGAGGAGAGCGGCTCGTCCATCAGGAACAGGTCGGGCTCGCGCACCAGGGCGCGGCCGATGGCGACACGCTGCATTTCGCCGCCGGAAAGCTCCGTCGCGCGGTTGTCCAATTTCGAAGAAATACGCAGCATTTCCGCGACAGAATGTACGCGTTTCCGGATAGTTTCTGCCGAGTTTCTGCGGCCCGGCGCACGCAGCGGAAAGGCGAGATTGTCGAACACGGAATAATGCGGATAGAGCGAATATTGCTGGAACACGAACGCCACATCGCGTCGCGCCGGATCGAGCGCGGTGACGTCGCGCCCGCCGATTTCGACGCGGCCCCCATCGGGCGTCTCCAGCCCGGCGAACAGGCGCAGCGTCGTGGTCTTGCCCGCGCCGGTCGGGCCGAGCAGCACGATGAATTCGCCGTCCGCGACGTGCAAACGTCAGGTCGGAGACGGCTTCCGTCGCGCCGAAGCGCTTGGTCACGCCGCGCAGTGCTGCCTCAGCCATGCGCGCCTCCATCGAACAGCGCGCTTCTGAGGGCGCGGCCCGTTTCGGCGTCGAAAATCACCAGCCGTTCGGGATCGAAGGCGAGGCCGACCGTCTCGCCATCCGCGACCTTGACCGTGTTCGGCGCACGCACGCGCAAGACGCCCGGCATCCGTATCGACGGTGATGAGCTGGCGCGCGCCCATATATTCGACGGCGAACACCCGGCCGCGCAACGGCCCGTCCTCGGCGATGCGGATATGCTCCGGCCGCGCGCCGAGCACCGCCGTCGGCGCATCGAGGCTTTCGCGCGCCTCGGGCATGGCGACCGTCGCGCCGTTGACGCGGATTTCGCGCGCACCCGGCGCCAGATTTCCGCGCGCTGCCAAGAAATTCATCGACGGGCTGCCGATGAATCCCGCCACGAATTTCGTCGCCGGCCGCTCATAGACCTCCATCGGCGGGCCGACCTGCAGCACCTCGCCTCTATCCATGATGCAGATGCGGTCGGCCATCGACATCGCCTCGATCTGGTCATGGGTGACGTAGACCGTGGTCGCGCCGATGCGGTTATGCAGCAGCCGCAATTCCTCGCACATCAGGTCGCGGAATTCGGCGTCGAGCGCGCCGAGCGGCTCATCCATCAGGAACGCCTTGGCGCGGCGCACGATGGCGCGGCCGAGCGCCACGCGCTGCCGGTCGCCCGCCGCCAGGCCGCCGACGCCCTTGTCGAGCAGATGCTCGATGCGCAGGAGCTTGGCGACTTCCTCCGTCCGCTCGCGGATTTCGGCGCGCGGCAGGCCGGCGATGCGCAAGGGAAAGGAGATGTTCCGCCGCACGCTCATATGCGGATAGAGCGCGAAAAGCTGGAACACGAAGGCGATGTCGCGCTCCGAACCGCGATTGAAGGTGACGTCCTCGCCGTCGAGCAGGATCTGCCCCGATGTCGGCATTTCGAGGCCGGCGATCATGCGCAACGTCGTGGTCTTGCCGCAGCCCGACGGGCCGAGCATGACGAAGAACTCGCCGTCGCGGATGGTGAAGCTCGACCCGTTGACGGCGGTGAAATCGCCGAAGTGTTTTTGCAAATTGCGGATCTGGATTTCAGCCATGGCGAATACCGCTCCTCGGAGAGGCGAGCCTGAGGTCAGCGCCGCTCTTCACCTCTCCCATGGGGAGAGGTCGGCGCGCAGCGCCGGGTGAGGGGATGCGAACTATCGATAGGGCACACCCCCTCACCCCAACCCTCTCCCCATGGGAGAGGGAGAAGTGCTCACGTACTGCGTTGAGGCAGAGTTTATCGGCCATCGCTAGCCCTCCGGAAAATGGCTGACGATGACGAAGCCGACGGTCCCGACCAGGATCGCGGCGAAGGACCAGCCATACAGCCACAGCGAGAAGGGCTGCATCAGCATGAACACGCCCAGCCGCGATCAGCGCCGTCGCGCCGTTCTCCCAAGGCCCGCGCCGGAAATAGCGTGGCGAGCGGCTTGCAGCGGGCTTTTCCTCGATGGCGCTCATCGTCTGACCGCTCCGAAGGTGATGCCGCGCAGAAGCTGGTTGCGCAGCATGATTGTGAAGATCACGACCGGCAGAATGAACAAGGTGGTGCCCGCCGCGACCGCGGGCCAATCCAGCCCGCCCTCGCCGATGATCAGCGGGATGAAGGGCGGCGCGGTCTGCGCCTGGCCGCTGGTCAGGAGCAGCGCGAAGGCATATTCGTTCCAGGCGAAGATCAGGCAGAAGATCGCCGTCGCGGCGATGCCGGAGCGCATTTGCGGCAGCACCACTTTGACGAAGGCCTGCAGCCGCGTATAGCCGTCGACCAGCGCGGCCTCCTCATATTCGCGCGGGATCTCGTCGATGAAGCCCTTCAGCAGCCAGACCGCGAGCGACAGGTTCACCGCCGTATAGAGCAGGATCATGCCGAGCGCGGTGTCGGAGAGGCCGAGTTGCCGGTACATCAGGAAGATCGGAATGGCGACCGCGACCGGCGGCATCATCCGCGTCGACAGGATGAAGAACATCAGATCGTCCTTCAGCGGCACCTTGAAGCGCGAGAAGCCATAAGCGGCGAGCGTGCCGAGGAACACGGCGAGGAAGGTCGAGCCGAAGCCGATGACGATGGAGTTCTGATAGCGGTCGATGAAGCGCGACGGGCCGGTGATGACCATGTTCCGCTCGCGCACCAGACTGTCATACCAGCTCTGCGGCGGCCCCAGGCTTTCGATATATTCCGGCGTCTGGCGCGAGCGCGTGGTGAACAGGTTCACATAGCCTTCGAGCGTCGGCTGGAACACCACCTTCGGCGGATAGGCGATGGAATCGGGCGGCGATTTGAAGCCGGTGAGGAAAATCCAGACCAGCGGGATCATCGCGACAAGCGCATAGCCGATCACGAGGACGCCGGCGATCCATTTCGCCGCCGCGCTGGAATCGGTGACGGAATATGTGGCCACGCGCGCGCTCATGACTTCACCCGGTTGAGAGCCTTCACGTAGATATTGCCGAGGCCGAAGATCGTGACGAACAGGATCACGGCAAAGGCCGAGGAATAGCCGGTGCGCCAGCTCTCGAACGCCTCGCGCTTGAGATTGATCGAGGCGAGTTCCGTCGCCGAGCCGGGGCCGCCCGAGGTCAGCTCGACCACCATGTCGAACATCTTGAAATTCTCGATGCCCCGGAACAGCACCGCCAGCATCAGGAAGGGCAGCACGCGCGGCAGGGTGATGTACCAGAATTGCTGCAATGTGCTGGCGCGGTCGATCTCGGCGGCCTCATAGAGATAGGCCGGGATGGAGCGCAAGCCGGCAAGGCAGAGCAGCATGATATAGGGCGTCCACATCCAGGTGTCGGCGATGATGATCGCCCAGGGCGCCAGATGGATCGAGCCGATCATGTCGATGGCGCCCGTATTGGCGAACAGGTCGACGATGGTGCTGAAAATGCCGGTCTGCGGCTGGTAGAGATAGGTCCAGAAGGTGCCGACGACGGCCGGAGACAGCATCATCGGGATGAGGATGACGGTCGTCCAGAAGCTGGACGTGCGGAAGCCGCGATTGATGAGCAGCGCCAAGCCCAGGCCGAGCCCCACCTGGATCACCATCGTCCAGACCACGAAATGCGCGGTGACCTGCAGATAGCCCCAAATGTCCTCGCTGGAGAGGATGCGCTCGTAATTGGCGGTGCCGATCCATTGCACGGGCCGGCCGGGCTGATTGGCGCGGAAATTGGTGAAGGACAGATAGACCGTCCAGAGCAGCGGGAAAATGTTGATCGCCAGCAGGATCAGGATGCTCGGCGTGATGAAGATCCAGGCGATGGCACGGTCGGACAGGCCGCGCATACGGCCCGTGATGCCGTGCGGGGTCGCCCGCACCGCCTTATCCGCAATTCGATCCATCGATCCGACTGACATCGTTTCGTCCTAATTCATGCAACCACCCGCCTTCTTGCCCTCTCCCCTCGCGGGAGAGGGCGGATCGGCGAAGCCGAGCCGGGTGAGGGGGAGCTACATACTCGATCGTTAGCGATGTAGCGAGAGTTCAAGCCCCCTCACCCACCCGCCTTTGGCGGGAGCCCTCTCCCGCGAGGGGAGAGGGCTAAAAGGAGAGCAGACGGCGCCCGGTCATCTGATCGCCGCCAGCCAGGGAGCAACCCTAAAGTTTCCCGTCATCCTTGAAGGTAGCGGTCCAGTCCTTGATCAGGCTGTCGAGCGCTTCCTTCGCGGTGCCCTTGTCGGCGACGACGAAATCATGCACGCGCTTCTGCATCGCCTGGAGCAGCTCGGCATAGGTCGGCTCCTGCCAGAAATCCTTCACCGAGCCCATGGCTTTCAGGAACTCGCCGGCAAAGGGCGTCGAGGTCGCGAAGTCCGGCGCGCCGGCCACCTTCACATGGCAGGAGAAGCCGCCGAGCTTCCACCATTTGGCCTGCACATCCGGATTGGCGAACCATTTGATGTATTCGAGCGCCTCCGCCTTCTTGTCGGAATAGGCGACGACGGAGATGCCCTGGCCGCCGAGCGTCGAGCCCTCGACCTTCTGCGGCGGATTGGCGAAATAGCCCGTCTTTTCGCCGCCGACATTCGGGTCCTTGGCGATGCCGGGGAAGAAGGCGAAGAAGTTCATCTGCAGCGCGGTCTGGCCCGACTTATAGGCGTCGAGGTTCTCCGTCATATAGGCGTCGGAATGGCCGGGCGGCGTGCAGCATTTATAGAGCGATTTGTAGAATTCGAGCCCTTCGACCGCCTCGGGCGAATTCACCGCGCCCTGCATGTCGTATTTGCCGGCGGTCTTTTCATATTTGAAGCCCCACGGATAGAGCGCGTCGGTCACGCCCATGGTGATGCCTTCCGAGCCGCGCTCGGTGTAGATCGCCGCGCCATAGACCTTCTTGCCGTCGATTTCGCGGCCCTGGAAGAAGGTGGCGATCTCTTTGAGTTCGGTCCAGTTCTTCGGCGGGGCGAGGTCGCGATTGTGCTTCTTCTTGAATTCGGCCTGGATTTCGGGCCGGGCGAACCAGTCCTTGCGATAAACCCAGCCGACGGCGTCGCCCATGGCGGGCAGCGCATAATAGTTCGGCGAGCCCTTCGGCCAGGTGGAATAGGCGTTGACGGTGGCCGGCAGGAAGTCATTCATCGAAATGCCTTCCTTGGCGAAGAAGTCGTTCAGCTTGACGTAGTGGCCGTACACCGCGCCGCCGCCGATCCACTGGCTGTCGCCGATCATCAGATCGCACAATTTGCCGCGCGAGTTTAGTTCGTTCAGCATGCGGTCGGCGAAATTGGTCCAGGGAACGAATTCGAACTTCATCTTGACGCCGCTCTTGGCGGTGAAGTCCTTCGACAGTTCGACCAGCGCATTTGCCGGGTCCCAGGCAGCCCAGCATAAGGTGATCTCTTTGTCTTGCGCAGCAGCAGGTGTAAGCCCGCCCATAGCTATTGCGGCTGCCGCAACAGCGATACTCCATGCTTTCATGGCGTCCTCCTCGCATTCCTCCGGCCGCCCGCGTTTTTGTTCTGGCCTTTGGGCCAGCGGGTCTATGGCAACCGGCATTCAGCAAGCGGCGTGGCTTCACATTCTCACCGGTTAAGTTTAGCTAAACTCAACTACTAAACTCTGTCAAGCCGCGCGTTCGCGGCGGATGCGACTTGTGCTAAAATCTGGGCTTGCGGAGGGGATGCCATGCCGGGCCGTAATGCGGGCGATGTCTATGTGTGCGAGGACGTGGCGGACGTGGAGGCGCTGCATCCCTATCTCGCCGGCGCCGAGTTCAAGGCGCTGCCGATATCGGAACAGCTCGACCGCCAGGCACGAACGCTGTTCGCGGCCCATTGCGGCGGCGACCGGCGCGTGAAAACGCAGATTGCGTGCTGGCTGCCCGGAGCCGCGCGAAAATCGATCGACGCCATACTCGCCGCGCCGTTCACGCTCGACGATGCGCGCCTGACCATCGCGCGCGAATATGGGTTCAAGGACTGGGCGGCGGTGCTGCAGACCGGCGATCGCGCGCCGGATGCCCCGTTCGAAGAGGCCGTCGATGCGTTGGTGGCCGGAAATCTTCCGCTGCTGAAGCAGATGCTCGACGCCGATCCCGGGCTGATCCATGCGCGGTCATGCTACGGGCATCGGGCCACGCTGCTGCATTATCATCGGCGCGAACGGCGTCGAGATCACACCGGCAGAAGACGCCGCTCAACGCGGTGGAGATCGCGCGGCTGCTCATCGAGCGCGGCGCGGACGTCGATGCGCGGCGGAAATGTATGGCGGCGGCCAGACCGCCCTGGGCCTGGTCGAGACCAGCGCGCATCCGGCGGCGGCCGGTGTCGCCGAACCGCTCATCGCACTGCTCAAATCCGCGCACGATGAGCGCCGGTAGCCGAGCCTTCAAATCGTCTGAGGCATGGCCAGTTCGCGCGCAAGCCGATGCGCCCGGAACGTCCAGCGACGCCAATCGGCGAGTTCCTCATCAAGCGATTTCGCAAGATACTCGATCGTCCAGTTGAGATTGAGCGGACGCGGCAGATTTTGCTCCGTCGCATGCCGCTCGAGCCGGCGCAGGGCAGGCAAGGCCGAAGGTCCGATCTGCCTGAGATAGGACATGTCGAGCACATAGCCGCTGCCCTGCATCTCGCGGCAATGCGCGACATTATAGTCGGCGATGAAGCGGCCCAGATCGACGAAACAGGTCGCATAGAGCAGCGCGAACGCCGTCGCCAGATTGACGCCGATCAGCCAGCGCGACGATTTTGCCAGAACGATCTTCACCACGATGTAGATCAGGCCGAGCAGCACCAGGCCCATCCACAGCAGCGCCGACAGCCGCAGATAGGTCAGCGAATATTCCGCGACATAGATGTTGGTGCGCCAGATGGATGCGAACACCAGCACCATGTTCTGCAGCAGCCAGAGATAGATCAGCCAGCGGATCGCGCGGTCCTGATTGAGCGCGCTTGCACGCCGCATGGCGATCAGCACGAAGGCGGCCGCCAGAAGCGCGGTGAGCACCAGCGGATAGGCGCCGCGATGGGCGTATTCGGCGTAGGTCACGCCCGCGGGCAGCGTCCCGCCCGCCCAGAGGAAATTTGCGTCCAGCAGGTTCTGCCCGAGAAACATCAGGTTGAACAAAGCCAGCGACCGCAGCACCGCTTCGCGCGAGAACAGCAAAGCCGTAAGCCGCGACGCTCCTGGCACATCCGGCAGTTTCAGAACCCCGGCGCGCATTCGTGCGGAGCGCAGCACGCCCCAGCACATCGCTGCCCCAATACACCAGAAGCCAACCCGCTCGGGGGTGAGAAACTGCTCGGCGGCGCGCCAATCCAGAGAGATAAGCCACCTGTCGATGACCGGATTGGCGGCCGCGAAGAGCACGACGAACACCACCGACAATGACAGAGGCAGCAGCCAGCCCCGAACCAGGCCCGGCACGACGCCTATCTGCTGCGTCCGGCGGTGATAGCGGCTGTAGGCGTAAGCATCGGTGACGACCGAGCCGCCGCCAATGTGCAGCGTCAGCGTCGCCAGCTTGCGGAACACGGTCGCGGCCGTGTCCTGTAAACGCAGGTCGCCGAGCAGCGCCCCGAAGCACAATGCGAACAGCGTGAGCGCCAGGGGATTGAGGCTTTCGACCAGCGCAAGACAGGTCCCCGCGCCGAGGAGAAAAACCGCCTTGCCGCGTCCATGCGCGAGCAGGGCCGGGTTATGGATCGCGGCGGATGTGAGCAGCATGAGGCCGTAGAGGCCGAGCGTCCATCCGATGCCGCGATAGAAGAAAAGGAAATCCGCCGCCGCCACCAGCAGCAGGCACACGGCAATCTTCGGCGCCAGGGCGGCGCCCGTTCCGGCGCGAACCATGCTCATCATAGGAAGCCCCCATTCCCGTCCCGTCGCCGCGCTCGGACGCGCGCGGTGCCCCCCACCAGCTAAGGCGGTGGCGGCGAAAGCGGGGAGCGTCTTGTTCATGATTATTCGGCAAATAGGCGTCGTATTTCGCCACGAGCCGCAGCGATGGGCGGGCGTGCTGCCGCAATTTACGGGTTTGTCCGGCTTTGAACGCGATCGCGGGCACCTTTGACGTCCCGCGTCCCGCCCAAGATTTTGTGCCGGCCACATGTCACTTATTGGCCTCATTGCTGCGGCGCACGCTGAATTCGCGGGCTGCGCCACCAAGGTGCAATTGTCTTCACCCCGGGGAAGTGACACAATCCGTGACTGACGGGTTTGTCACGCGGGAGCGGCGTGCTGGCTCAAGCCAAGAAAAGTGGGAGGAACAGCGTGCTTAGGAAGTTTTTGCTGACCGCCGGCGCGGCGGTCTTGTGCGTCGCTGCACCCTTGGGTGCGGCACACGCGGAAAAGGTCAAGATCGCCCTGATCGAAGGGCTTTCAGGCCCCTTCGCGGCGAACGGCCTCGCCGCACTGCGCGAGCTTGAATTCGGGGTGGGCGAGTTCCTGGCCGGAAAGCAGGTCGGCGGAGCTAAGCTGGAAGTGGAAGTGATCGGGCTGGACGGCCAGGTCAATCCGAAGGAGACGCTGGTCCAGCTTCAGAACGCCATCAGCCAGGGCGCGACCTATGTCGTGCAGGGCAACAGCTCCGGCGTCGCCCATGCGATCATCGACGCGGTCAACAAGCACAATGAGCGCAATCCGGAGCAGCGCGTGCTGTTCCTCAATCACTCCGCCGTCGACCCGGCCCTGACCAACGAAAAATGCAGCTTCTGGCACTTCCGCTTCGACGGCAATGCCGACATGAAGATGAACGCCATCACCGAGACCATCAAGGCGAACAAGGACGCCAAGTCGCTCTACATCATCGGCCAGGACTACGCCTTCGGCAAAGCGGTGTCGGCGGCGGCCAAATCCTATCTCGGCCAGAAGCGGCCCGACATCCAGGTCGTCGGCGACGAGTTGCACCCGATCGGCAAGGTCAAGGATTTCACACCTTACGTGCAGAAGATCCAGGCCTCCGGCGCCAATGTCGTCATCACCGGCAATTGGGGCTCGGACATGGTCAATCTGGCCAGGTCCATCAGCGACCTCGGCGTGAAGGCCGACATCTATACGTTCTACGCGGCCGGCACGGGCGTGACGGGCACCATCGGCGAGTCGGGCAAGAACAAGGTCTTCGTGGTCGGCGAAGGCCATCTCAATCCGCCGAAGACGGATGCCAACGACGCCTACATCAAGAAGTTCAAGGCGAAGTTTCCCGATCACGACACGATCTATGGCCGCCTCGCGGTGATGGTCGACATGCTCGGCAAGGCGATGGAGAAGGCCGGCAGCGTCAAGCCGCTCGACGTCGCCAAGGCGCTCGAAGGGATGGAATACACCTCGCTTCCCGGCGACAAGGTCGTGATGCGCGCCGCCGATCATCAGCTGCTGATGCCGCTGCAGATCTTCGTGCACACCAATGAAGGCGTCAAATACGACTACGACAAATCCGGCTACGGGCTTGTCACGAAAACCAGCATACCCAGCGACCAGAATATGACGGAAACCACCTGTAAAATGGATCGTCCGTCCTGACCGGGTGACCTGCGTCAAGCCTTTCCGGGAGTGGCGCAGCGCCAACTCCCGGAAAGGCGGCAAGCATCGGTTGGGATCCCTGCGGCGCATCGGGTGGGTCATGGAGACAATCGTCTTTTCAGTGCTGAACGGGCTCGTCTATGGCCTGCTTCTGTTCCTGCTCGCCAGCGGCCTGACCGTCATCTTCTCCATGATGGGCGTGCTCAATTTCGCCCATGCGAGCTTCTACATGCTGGGAGCCTATTTCGGCTATTCCATCTCCAGGCATATCGGCTATTGGCCCGGCCTCGTCATCGCGCCGCTGATCGTCGGCACCCTTGGCGCGCTGATCGAGCGCTACGGGCTGCGCTTCGTGCACCGTTACGGCCACGTGCCGGAGCTGATCTTCACCTTCGGCGTCGCCTTTCTGCTGGAGGAGATCGTGCAGTTCGCCTGGGGGCGGGACCAGAAGCCTTATCGCGCGCCGCCCGGCCTCGATGGACCGCTGTTTGAACTCTTCGGCACGAATTTCCCGGCCTACAAGATGTTCATGCTGCTGATCTCGGTGGCGATCTTCATCGTCCTGCTGGTGGTGCTGACGCGCACCCGCATCGGCCTCATCATCCAGGCCGCGATCAATCAGCCCCGCGTCGTCGCCATGCTCGGGCATAATGTGCCGCTGATCTTCATGGTCACATTCGGCGTCGGGACGGCGCTTGCGGGCCTCGCTGGCGTCATCGCCGGGCCGGTGCTTGGCACCTATCCGGCGATGGGTTTCGAACTCGGCAGCATCGTCTTCGTGGTGGTGGTGCTTGGGGGCCTCGGATCGCTCATCGGCGCGTTCATCGCCTCGCTGATGATCGGCATATTGCAGACCTTCGCCATCGCCGTGAACGGCTCGCTCGCGGACCTCCTCGGATGGCTGGGCATCGAGATCACGCGGCAGAGCTTCATGCATGACCTCTGGTTCGCGACGCTGCCGCAAGTGGCGCCGCTGCTGCCCTACCTGCTGCTGGTGCTCGTGCTGATCTTCCGGCCGACGGGCTTGTTCGGGACGCGCGAGACATGACCCAACTCTCCGACATGCGCCGGAAGATCCGCGCCGAACGAGGCCGCCGCCAGCTCATCTTGTGGATCGCCTTCGGGGTGGTGCTCGTCATCCTGCCGCAGTTCGCCTCGAATTTCGGCCTCACCATCCTGACGCAGATCTGCATCGCCTCGGTGTTCGCGCTCGCCTACAACATGCTGCTCGGCCAGGGCGGCATGCTGTCCTTCGGACACGCCGTCTATTTCGGCCTCGGCGGCTATTTCAGCATGCATGTGATGAATTTCATCGCCGGCGGATGGCCGATCCCGGTGGCGCTGATACCTTTGTTTGGCGGCCTGTTCGGCCTCCTGTTCGGGCTGATCGTCGGCAGCTTCTCGACCCGCCGGGCGGGGACGGTCTTCGCGATGATTTCGCTCGGCATAGCCGAACTTGTCGCGGGCTCGGCGCTGATCCTGGTCGGCTTTTTCGGCGGCGAGGAGGGCGTGACCGCCAACCGGACGAAAGGCCCCGCGCTGTTCGGCTATCACCTCGCCCAGCAGATCGAGGTGTATTATTTCGCCGCCTTCTGGTTCTTCGTCGCCACCTTTCTGATGTACCGCTTCTCCCGCACGCCCGCCGGGCGCATGGCGAACGCCGTCCGCGACAATCCGCAGCGCGCCGAGTTCATCGGCTACAGCGCACGCCATGTGCGGTTTACCAGCTTCGCCGCATCGGCCTTCTTCGCGGGACTGGCGGGAGGCATGTTCGCCGTTCAATATGAGATCGTCACCGACGCGGCGGTAAACACGGTCGCGTCCGGGCAGGTGCTGCTGCAGGCCTATATTGGCGGCATCATATTCTTTGTCGGGCCGATCATCGGGTCGATCGTGCTGACCTTGCTGAGCACGATCGTCAGCGGCGCCACCGATCTTTGGCTGCTTTATGCCGGACTGATCTTCCTCGCCACGGTGCTGTTCGTCCCCCAGGGCCTCACTGGCCTCATACTCATGCATGCGCCTGCCTACAGGACCGGCAGGCTCGGTCACATCGCCGGACCGTATCTGCTTGCGGCGATTCCATTGGCCTCCATGCTCCTCGGCGTGATCGGGCTGTTGGAAATGACCAGCTTCATCGAGCGCGCGGGCGTCGGCGACACCACCATCCACCTGTTCTATTCGTCTCTCGACACGCAAAGCTGGCTGCCCTGGCTCGTCTTCGCGGCTTTGGCGATCATGGGTGCGTTGGCCTTCCAGGTGGCTCGGCCGGCGGTCCGCGCGGCTTGGGAGCGGGCGAATGCGCCGCTGCCGCCCCGCGCCGGGAACAGCGAGGCGCAAGATGCCCATCAAGCCGTTCCCCTTCGCGAGCAGGCCGCAGAATGACCCCGGTGCTTCAGCTTACCGATCTGCACAAATCCTTCGGCCAGACCGAGATCATTCGCGGGGTGAACCTGGAAATCCTGCCCGGCGAGCGGCACGCGATCATCGGCCCGAACGGGGCCGGAAAATCGACGCTGTTTCATCTGATCAGCGGGCTCTATCGCCCCACCTCGGGCAGCATCAGGCTGCGGGGCGAAGATGTGGGCGGCCTTGCGCCCTATGAGATCTACCGCAAGGGCCTGGCGCGCAGCTTCCAGGTGACCAACATCTTCCCCTATCTCAGCGTCTACGAGAATGTGCGCTGCGGCGCGCTCTGGTCGAGGGGGTACAAATATTCCTTCTGGCGCAGCGTGGAAAATCTGAACGATCTGAACATCGCGACCGAGGCGATCCTCGAAAAGATCAGGCTCACCGACCGGTTCGACGTTCCGGCCGGGCTGTTGACTTATGCCGAGCAGCGGGCGCTGGAAATCGGCATTACGCTTGCGGGCGGCGGCGACGTCATCATGCTGGACGAGCCGACGGCGGGTATGAGCCACAGCGAATCCGAGCAGATCGTCGACCTCATCCGCTCGGTATCGATAGGCCGGACGACGGTCATCGTCGAACACGACATGGGCGTCGTCTTCAACCTCGCCGACCGCATCTCCGTGCTGGTCTATGGGGAGATCATCGCGACCGGCGAGCCCGCCGCGATCCGCGCCAACAAGGCCGTGCAGGAAGCCTATCTGGGGACGGAGATCGGCGCGCATGCTTGAAGTCCGCGACCTGCACGCTTTCTACGGCAAGAGCCACATCCTGCAAGGCGTATCGTTCGACGTCGGCGAAGGGGAAATCGTCAGCCTGCTCGGCCGCAACGGCGTCGGGCGCACCACCACCGTCAACGCGATCATGGGCAATGTCGCATGCCGCGGCTCGGTGAAATTTCGCGGCGACGAGCTTGTCGGCCTGCCCTCGCATCAGATCGCGCGGCGGGGCCTGGGCGTGGTGCTGGAAAACCGCGAGATCTTCCCGACGCTGACCGTGCGCGAAAACCTGATCCTCGGCATGAAGGACATGCGCCGCAAAGGCCGCTGGTCGATGGAGGACATGTTCAACATGTTCCCCAATCTGCGCCAGCGCTCCGAAGTGCTCGGCGGCGCGCTGAGCGGCGGCGAACAGCAGATGCTGACGATCTGCCGCACGCTGATGGGCGATCCCGACCTGATCATGGTCGATGAACCGACCGAAGGCCTCGCGCCGAAGATCGTCACCCAGGTCGCCGAGCTGCTCGGGGAAATCTCCAATCGCGGCATTTCGATCCTGCTCGTCGAGCAGAAGCTCACCATCGCGCTCCGTGTGGCGCGGCGCGTCTACGTCATGGGCCACGGGCGGATCGTCTTCGAAGGCACTCCGCGCGAATTCGAACAGCACGAGAGCATCCGCAAGGAATGGCTGGAAGTGTAGGGCGCTGCACAGCGGCTCACCTCGAAAAATTTAGTTAGAGTTCTCGCGCCGCGGTTAAGTGAACCTTCAAACTCGGCAGAACATCCCGGCGTGAAATTTATACATGCGCCGATCCTGTCGGGTTGGTATGAACCGAAACTTCACATGTCGATGCCAATTTCATCCTCAACTGATTGTAATCACCGGTTGAATTCATGCGTCGTCATGTACTTGCCATCATGGCCGTGTCCGTTCTCGGCTTGGCTTGCGCTCTTGCCGCTCCCTTCGCGCAAGCCCAGGACATGGCGCGCCTCAAGGCCGCCTATAAGCGGCCGACGGAAATACCATTCCCGCCCTCCAATCCCTACACGCCGGAGAAGGCCGCGCTCGGCAAGGCCCTCTATTTCGAGCCGCGCCTGTCGGGCGCCGAGAATATGAACTGCGCCACATGCCACAATCCGTCCTTCGGCTGGGAAGGTCCGAGCAAGACGGCGATCGGCGCGCAGAATACGCGGCTGGGCCGCCAGGCTCCGACGATCCTCAACGTCGCCTGGGTCCATCCGTTCTTCTGGGACGGGCGCGCCGACTCGGCCGAAGCGCAGGCCAGCGGGCCAATGGAGGCGCCGGTCGAGATGAACATGCCCATCACCGATGCGGTCAAGCGTCTCGATGCCATACCGGACTACAAAGCGTGGTTCGCCACCGTGTTTCCGGGGCAGGGCGTGACGCCCGAAACGATCGTCCAGGCGATCGCGACGTTCGAGCGCACCGTGGTGGCAAGCTACGCGCCTTTCGATGCGTGGGTCGACGGTGAAGAGCACGCTATTCCGGAGAACGCCAAGCGGGGTTTTCAGCTTTTCGTGGGCAAGGGGAAATGCGCCCAGTGCCACACCGGCTGGAATTTCACCGACAATAAGTTTCATGACATCGGGACGGCCACGAAGGACATCGGCCGCGGCAAGATCGAACCGAACAATCCGTTGGCGATGTACGCATTCAAGACGCCGACCCTGCGCGACACGGCTCAGCGCGCGCCATACATGCATAATGGCGAATGGGCGACGCTCGAGGATGTCATGCGCCATTATGTGGTCGGCGGCATTCCGCGGCCCTCGCGCTCGCCGCTGCTGAAGCCTCTGGATTTATCCGACGCGGAAATTGCCGACGTGATCGCCTTCATGAGATCGCTCACCGGCTCCAAGCAGATCGTCACGCTTCCGATCCTGCCGAATTGAGGGCCTGGTAATGTCGATTCTCAAGAGGATTTTGCTCGCTTTTTCGCTGGTCATCGGACTTGGTGCGGTGCAGAGCGCCATGACGGTCAGCAGCCTTCGCTCGCTATCCGCCCAGATCGAGGAGGCGACGGTCAAACCGCTGACGCAGGTCGACGCGGCGCGCGGCGCCTGGGACGGATTCCGCGATGCGCGCGACTATCTGTCGGACCAGCTGGAGGGCATCCGCTATCGCTCGAGCAGCCAGCTCATCGGCGAGTTCCGGCAGCGTATCCAGATCGTCGAGACCGAGCTCGCGCGCCTGGCGGAGAGCACGCCGTCGCAGAAGGTGGCCGACCTGTCGGGAAGCGTATCGGCGCTTACCGGAGAATGGAAAAACGATGCGCTAATTCTGCTGGGCGAGCGGCCGGCTTCGTCGGTTCCCGCGCCTCACGTCATGAGCCGGCTGGAGAACCAGATCAGGACCGGCCTGCAGTCGCTTGTCGGGCTTGCTCTGGAAGACGCTGCTACGGCGCGGTCGGCGGTCAATACGCTCGCCCGCGATACGCAGACATGGGTGATGGGTCTTGCAGGCGTCGCGTTGGTTCTCGGCCTCGTGCTCGCGATGATATCGAGCGTTTCGCTGACACGCCCGCTCGCGCGGCTGGAGAACCGCATGCGCGCCCTCGCGGGTGGCGATCTGGAGAGCGATATCGCCGGACGCACGCGCTCCGACGAGATCGGCTCGATGGCGAAAGCCCTGGACATCTTCCGCCAGAATGCCATCCGCGCCGCCGAGCTCGGCGTGGAGAAGGCGGACGGCGAAGCAAGGATGGTGGCGGAACGCAGAGAGACGGCGGAGCGGGTCGCGCTGGAGTTCGAAAGCAAGGTCGCCGCCATGATCGGCAATATCGAAAAGATGCTTGGCGAACTCGGATTTTCAGCGAAAGGAATGCTGGACGCCGCCAAATCGACGCGGTCCGATGTGGGGAGCGCCGTGAAGTCCGCCGAGGCCGCGGCGTCGCAGGTGTTGAGCATCGCCACGGCGTCCAATGAAATGGCCGTCTCGGTTCAGGATGTCTCAAGCCGTACGGGCCATACAAGGCAGCTCAGCCAGGAAGCCGTGGGCGTGGTCTCGCGCTCGAAATCCACCATCGAGCTGCTCATCCAGACGTCTCAGCGCATCGAGGAAATGGCCGGCCTCATCGGCAATATCGCCAACCAGACCAACCTTTTGGCGCTCAACGCAACAATCGAGGCCGCGCGCGCGGGGGAAGCCGGGAAAGGCTTCGCCGTCGTCGCGCTCGAGGTGAAATCGCTCGCCGACCAGACGCAAAAGGCGACGAGCGCAATCGCCGAGAATATCGATCAGGTGCGGATCTCGACGGGAGAGGTGGTCAAAGTGATCGAGGCGATCGGTCAATCCATCCACATCATGGGATCGGCCGCCGACGAGGTCGCCGGCGCCATGCAGGGGCAGCAAAGCGCCGCATATGAGATTGCCGGCAACACCGAAGCGGCGGCGGCCGGCACGAACAGCGTCCGCGATGCGCTCAACACTGTTAACGAGGCGTTCGACCAGGTCGCGTCCGGGTCGGAGAAAATTGTGCGCCTTCTTGAAAACCTGCAGAGTTCCGTCAAGCAGCTGCGCTCGGATTCCGGCACATTTCTTGACCAGGTGCGCGCGGCCTGAGCGCAAGCGTCGAACCGGAGGATTTGCTGCGGAAAGACGCGGGATGGCGTCCTTGAACCAAGGACGTCAACTCAAACGCTGCCTTGAAGGGACGTGAAGCCGAACAACCTAATTGTGCTGCGCGGCGCGACGGCTCTGTTCCACCAGCGATCGCAAGACCCCTGCGAGATTTCGCGGATCGAAAGGTTTGGCCAGAACGCCGATGACATCGCGCGACTGAAGCCAGTCCATTTCAACGGGATGCGTGTGTGCCGTCAGAAAAGCAATCGGGGTGGAGTCGCCTTCTTCCTGCGCCCGCAACAATGCAAGGGTTGCCGGGCCGTCCAGGCCAGGCATGACGACATCGAGCAGTATCAGATCGAATGAATTGTTGTGAGCAAGGGTCAGAGCATCCTGACCGTTGGGCGCAGTGGTTACAATGAAACCCGAGTTCTGACACGCAGTTTCAACGATGTCTCTCATGCTCTCATCGTCGTCAACATAGAGCATATTGATCGGCATTGCTGTTCCGTTATCAGATTCAAGGACGTACAGCCCTTGAGTGTTTCACGAATAAGCAAGTCTACGGCCGACATCTTAAAATTCTGCTTTTGCGACTGCTCAAATCCGCGGCACTTCTGCCTGGCTACACGCTGCGCTCGTGTCCGATTCAGCAATAAAGCCCGATCCGGTCTGATGGCATCAGAACGGACCAGGCTCCATCTTTTTTTGCTCAAGCACGATCCTTGCGGATCATGCCCTGCTATTTCTGCGTTTTCTTCCACGCTTCGTAGGCTTGAAAAAGCTTAAGCCGGGCTTCTTCGTCAGCCGCGGCGCCTTTTCCGGCCGCCGGGCTTTCCGCGAGAAAGCGTTCGAATGTGCCGCGATCGGGATCGGAGGACTGCTTGGCGGTCGCGGTCGAGGATGCGACTGCGCGCTTCAGCCACTCCTCGGATGCGGGAAAGCGCACCCAGCCCGGCACCTTGGCGATCAGATTGACCTCCTGCCATTTTTGATGCCGCGGCGGCTTCTGGAACTGCTCGAAATTCGAAAAGAACATGTCGACGAAACGCGCCACCTTCTTGTAGCGCCAGCTATTTGGCTCCCAGCCATAGACGATCATCACCGCGCCGACCGCGATCGTTTCCACCTTTGCATCCGGGGCGATGAGTTGAGGGTATTCCTTGGCCGTCAAAGTGCTCGGGAAATAGACTTCGCTGAGTTCCAGGCTCGGCGGGACGGGCAGGAATTTAACCTTATCTTCCGCCTTCAGCCCATTATAGATTTGCGCCGGCTTGCCATAGACTCCGATGCTGGCAGCGATCTCGCCGCGCTTGAGCT
This sequence comes from uncultured Alphaproteobacteria bacterium, assembly GCA_963842775.1. GTDB lineage: Bacteria > Pseudomonadota > Alphaproteobacteria > Rhizobiales > Rhodomicrobiaceae > R-RK-3. Next base: position 115,831 of record CAWJHQ010000012.1, read on the forward strand.
TTTCCAGCGCGACAGCCGGGTCGTCATAGGCCGGCTCCACCTTGATTTTCAGCAGGTCGAAAACAATCGTCGACGTGATGGCGATGCCGCTGCCTTGCAATCCAAAATTCACTTTCTGGCCGCGCAGATCCTCCAATTTCTGAATATCGGTGCGCGCAAGAAGGTGCAGTTCTTCATTGTACAGCTTGGTGATGTACTGAAGTTTATTCACCGCCTCAGGAAACAGGCCCTTTTTCTTGATGTAGGTGAGAACGTCGGATTGAACGATCCCGAGATCGATGCCGCGAACCCTGAGAATATCCTCGACATTCTGCATGGACCCTTTGCCGAGCACGGCCAGAATCCGGAGTTTGCCGGGGCTATCCAGCACATTGCTGAGATCCGAGGCAAATTGGATATAGGTCCCCGATACCGTACCGGTGACGATGCCGACCGTATTCTCGTTGACGTCGGGGGCCTGGGCCGCCGCCCCGGACGGCGCTTCGGGTGCGGCCGCGGCCGCCGCCAGCGATAAAGCGAGCCCGATCCCAAACGCGGAACAGCGGACGAGTGCTTGCAGGCGCCGATGCGGCGCAGGCGCCTGGACATGTGACCAACGGCCCGAACGATTTTGCTTCATGCTCGCCCCCAACTCTTGTGGCTCTTTCAGCCGGTAAAGGCACTCGATCGCGTTCATTTTCATTTCTTCCCCGGAAGCTTCTTTCCGGCTTCCACATGCCCCAGTTCGGCGGCTCTCCGATACCAGCTCTCCGCAACCTTGGGGTCCGGCCTGAACATGGCGCCCATCGGCGTGCGCGCCAATATTTGCGGGTCATAGGTCTGCGCCAGCTGATAAGCGCCGGCGGCGCTGCCGCGCGTGGCGAGATATTCGAAGATGAGCCGCGCTCCATCGAGGTCGTCGAGCGCCAGAGCGGCTTGCCCGCTCTTCAGCCTCTCGGCCTCCTCGCTGGGCGAAATGCTCAAACCCGCGGGCTTGGCCGCCGGGACCGCAGCAGGGACCACCGGCGCAGCAGGCGGGGCCGCAGCAGGCTTGACCTCCGGCGCCGGAGGCGGAGCCGCGGCGGGCTTGACCTGAGGTGCTGGAGGCGGCGGGGCCAGCGGCTCGACAATCTGAGGAGGCAGAGCCGCCAGGGGTTTGGTCTCCGGCGCTGGTGGCGGGCTTGCCGCAGGCTTTTCCGGCGCCGCGCCCAAAGCCGGCGGAGGCGGCTGCATCGGACGCTCTTCCCGGCTGACCGCCTTAAGCTCGCTCATCGTGTTCTGCCGGTCAGCCGGCGGGAGAGCGGCCGTCGCATTTGTCAGCCGCGCCAGCACGAAGTTTTCCGCCCCCGGCTTCTTGTAGAAGTCCGGCGTCTGCAGGCCCTTGGTGAGCTTGCGGACTTCCCGCTCGACATAGGCGCCAAGGTCGAATACGCGCACCTCCTGCTCCTGGGCAATGTCGGCGGCGCCCATCAGCCCTTTGACGACGGCGCTGGTGAAGACGCCATGCCCGAGATCGGCCAGTTCGAGCGCATCCTGCTGCGTATTGGTCGCGGAAAAGGCCACGATCGCATCGTCGCTTGCGTCCTTCATCAGGCGCGGGTTGAAGGCGTTCGTGGAACGGCAGGTATCGACGAACAGCAGGCGGCGTCCCTTGGCGGACTGGATCGCCCCTTCAAGCACGCTCCATTTGATCACCGACGACGATGCGAGATTGGAACCGTCCGCGAACCGCGCGTCGGAGGGCAGGTACTGATAGCCGGTGCGCGCATCGTTCAAGCCGTGACCGGCGATGAACACCGCGACCGTATCATTGTCCCTGGCCTGCAGCAGCGTGTCCAAAACGTTCTCGATATTGGCGCGGGTCGGCTCAAGTTCGACACCGGCCCCGTTCACGAGGACCCGCTTGACGATCCGCTTATGCTGCCCGCCCATCTGCTTCTCGATCGTCGCGGCGAAGGCTTTGGCGTCGGCGCCTGCGAATGCGAGATCGCAGGCCGCGTCCCCCTTGGGTCCGCAGGTTTTCGGCAATTGCGGATATTTGTCGGCTCCGATGGCGACGATGAACAGCGTGTTGCGCCTGTCGAGCGCCCCTTCGCCGCGCTGGACGACCTCGATCTGAGCTTCGCCCAGCAGGTCCGCCTCGCTGCGGGCGACCAGCCGGATCCGGTTATTGCCTTTGCCGAGCGGAATATCGAAACGGACGGTCCCGCCCTCGCGTTTCGGCTCGGTGCTTACCTTCGTATCGTTGACAAAGGCCTGGAAGGTCTTGACCGGGTCGCCCGCCGCCTCCGAAAGCGCCAGTTCGATCGTCGTGCGGCCGTTGCTTGTGCCGCCGCGGTCGCGCGAGGATATCACGGCGAGCTTGGGCGGCAGGCGCTGGGCAAGATCGGAGAGCTGGAAGCCGTCCGCGCGGGACGGATCGACTTCCTCGACCGCCTTCGCCGCACTGGCGAGCTCAATGGCGCGCTCGACGATATCGGGCCGGTAGAATTTACTGCGGAGCTGACTGGCCGTCACATATTCGGCCGCCTGGTCGGGTCCTTTATTGATCTGCCAGCCGACGATCCGGTCGCCATTGGGCGAGGAGGCATAATAGCCCTGCGGCGTCCAGACCACCCACTCGCCGTCAGACCCGTAGAACAGGCTGACGATCAGCTCGCGAGTCTGCAAATTCCACAGGCGCACCGTCTGATCGGACCCGCCCGAGACAAGGAAACGGCCATCCGGCGAAGCGACGAAATCGCGGGCTGGCGCCAGATGCCCAACGAAACTCTCAAGCTGGCGCCCGTTCAGGTCATACGATTTCGATGCTCGAACCCCGGCCGAGGAGAATGGTTTGGCCATCCGGCGTAAAGGCGAGGGGATTGTGTCTGCCGGGTTCGCCCTGCAGCTCGATCTGCTTCTGCAGCTCTCCATTCTTCGAGATTTCCAGGAAGCGCGTATTGATCAGCGTGCCGCCCTCGCGCTTGAAGCCGACCGACCACGCTCCGTGCTTGGCACTGCGGCGGAGATATTGGTCGTCGTCCTGCACCGGCGGCTGCGAATCGAGGCCCGAACTCCAGCGAGGGCGGTCGTCACTGCCTTTGCCGGCTGCGGGCTGTCGATGGGCTCTGATTTATCGGCTCCGGCCCGACGAGCGGCGCTCCGCCGAACGGCAAGCGCATGCTGTACATCAGCCGATGGTGCATCGAACGGTTCCTTTGGGAGATCGCCGCGACATCGGTGCCCCAGGCGATAGAGCGGCCATCCTTCGCGAAGCTCGCCGCGAAAATCGTCGTTCCCGAACTCTCAAGCGTCCGGATCAGCTTGCCCGTGCGTGGCTCGAGGATTTGAATCGAACTGTTGTAGGCTGCCACCGCCTGCGTGCCCATCGGGACTATAGGTTGCCCCATTGCCGCATCTGGGATTCTCGACGGGATCGAGGAATTCTCTCGGCTTGTCCCAGAGGTCACCGTCCCGTAGCTCCTTGCCGCTGTCGACCTCATAAATTTGGCAGCCTTCGAACTCGCTGCCGAAGCAACAGCCATCTCCCGTCCGGGCTGAAGCTCAAAGACCTGATGGCCGCAAGACCTGCCATGCCGCCCGGGAAGGCGAACTGGCGCAGAGAATGCTCCGGTGTTCCCGTCCCAAAGCAGAACCCGTCCATCATTGCTCCCCGAGGCGATGATCTTGTCATCCGGCGAGAAGGCGACCGTCTCGACGTTTCCGCTCCAGGCCTCCGGGTTCTTGCTCTCGCGCATCCGGATGGCGTTATGCTCCTTCATTTCGGCGATCAGCTTGCCGTCGGCTGCATTCCACAGCCGCACGGTTTCGTCATCGGCGCCGGTGATGGCACGAGCGCCATCCGAGCTGAAGTTCACGGTCTTGACTATCTCACGATGTCCCGCCAGCCGGAACGAGCGTTTTCCCGGTTGCGACATCCCAAATCATCGCTGTTTTGTCGCCGCTGCCGGAAATGAGCCGTTTGGAGTCCGGCGAAAATTTCAGCGCATGAACGACATTCTTGTGGCCCGCGAGCAGCTTCACCAGCTTACCGGTTGCGAAATCGTACAAACGGATCACCGATGCGGATATCGGCACGTTCTCGGACAGATATCCGCCGACCGCGATCCAGCGGCCGTCAGGGGAGAGGGACATGGCGTAGATTGTCCCCCAGTTGCCTGGCGCGGACTCGCCCCGGATCATGCGCACCGTCTTGCCGGTCGCGATGTCCCATATTCTGATGGTCTTGTCATTCGAGGCCGAGACCAGCTGGCTCCCATCGGGGGTGAAGGCAAGGTCCACAATCGATGCCATGTGCCCGCCGGTGTCGAGCATGAGCTGCGGCGCGACGTCGGCGCGCTGGATGGGCCGGACGCCAAGGGTGACGTCAAGCTGCTGTTCAGCGCCCCCACGATGGATGGCGAGCTTGACCACCGTGCCGGGAGCCCTGGCCAGCACCAGGTCCGTAAGGCCTTCGAAGCCTTCGATCTTCGCGCCATCCAGCGAAATGAGAATGTCGTCCGGTTTTACGCCGCCGGACTCCGCCGGACCGCCGGCCACGAGGCTCGTTACCCTCACGCCGCGCGGCGCCTCCCATCCCAGCTTGGCGGCCTCCTCCTTTGTGACATCGCTGAGACCGGCGCCGATCCATGCCGATCCACTCTGTTGAGCCATGCCCGGCAGACAGCTACAGACAAGTATAAGTGCCGCCACGAAGATTTTCATTTGTTCGCCCCACTCGCAAACGTTGTATCGGCGCCCAGATTAGAAATTCACCATAATATTGGATCGGCGTTATAGTAACGGGCCAACTATATAGACGTTGAGATGTCTATGTCGTCAGAATTTGGTCATTTTGAAGACTTATTTGAGGGGAATAAGGTGCAATGAGCAATATTTACCTGGCGTGCGCGGCGGGGTTGGCCGTGTGCGGCTTCTCGCGCACGTTACGGGGGGCGGAGCGGGTGTAAGTTTCCGCGAGCGTCTTGGGGAAAGTCGTTGTTCGCAACGGCTTCATTGGCCGGGGCGGCAAGATTCGAACTTGCGACCCTCCGTCCCAACGCAGGACGTAGTGCCTTGCAGCAGGGGCACGAAAGAGGGTGACACCCCCGCGAGCGCCGGACGCGGGCGCCCCCGTCCAAACACACATGGCTCGATTCAGTGGCCAAGACGTGACCCGATGAGCGCCCCGCGACCGTTGCGCCGAATTCAGCGCAGCCTGCCGCGCGCCGCGACGGGCAATTCGCCGATGATCTCCTTCCCACGCACCGTGACGTATCGGTCGACCATATTCACCGCCACGCAGACGTGGTTTGGAATGACGCGGACGATATCGCCGACCTGCGGGCCGCGTTCGCAGGCGGACAGGTCGAGAAAGCCGTGCTCCTCGGCGAATCTCGGCTATGCGCGCCTTCGGATGCTCGATGATGAACCCGAATCCGTCGAGGCCGCCTGTGTCGCTGGTCAGCGTCTTCGAACCGGCATCGAGGATGCCTCGCTCCGGAGCCGCCCGGCTGACGACGGTGGCGTAGACGCTGAGCGCGCAGTCTTCCAGCGTCGCGACACCCGCCGCCATCATCATCCTGTCGTTGAAGATGCAGGTGCCGGCGCGATGCTCCGTGACGCCTTTGATCTCGCCCAGGTGAGGCAGATTCGGCGTGCCGCCGGATGAGACCACGCGCGGGGTCAGCCCCGCCGCCCGCACGCCTGCCATCGCCGCATCGAGAAACACCTGCGTTTCCGGGATGGCCGTCTCGGGCGGGTAGATGAGAAAGCCGGCGAAGGCGAGTCCCGGTTGCGCCGCGATGGATTTGGCCAGCGTGACCGCCTCCTCCGGCGTCACCACGCCGGCACGCGCCCGTCCGGTGTCGCATTCGACGAGCACGTCGAGCGGGCGTCCGGCGATCTCGGCGGCGCGCGGCAATCCGTCGACCACGACCGGGTTGTCGGCCGAAACCGTCATCTTCATCCGGCCCGCCAGCTTGCCCAGCCGGCCGAGCTTCTCCTCGCCGAGGATGTTGTAGCTGATCAGGATGTCGTCCTGGCCGCCATCCGCCATCACCTCAGCCTCGCCCAGCTTCTGGCAGGTGATGCCCTTCGCACCCGCCGCGATCTGCATGGCGGCGAGCACGGGGCTCTTATGCGTCTTGATATGCGGCCGGTTGGCGATGCCCGCCGCGTCGCAAGTCGATTGCAGGCGGGCGATATTGCGCTCGACAATGTCGAGGTCGATCACATGCGCGGGCGTTCCGTAGCGCCGCGCGATCTCCTGTTTGAGGGTGTCGATGCTCATATCAGCCTCCTGAATTTTCGGGCCGGACCAGCAGGATAGCCTCGATTTCGACGCTGATGCCGCCGGGCAGGCTGCCCATTCCGACGGCCGAGCGGGCATGGCGTCCCGCATCGCCCAGCACCTCGACGAACAGGTCCGAACAGCCATTGATGACCTTCGGCTGATCGCCGAAATCGGGCTCCGCATTGACCATGCCCAGCAGCTTGATCACCGCCTCGATGCGGCTCAATTCGCCCATCGCGTCCTTTGCCGCCGCGAGCAGCCCCAGACCGGTGAGCCGCGCATGGGCATAGCCCTGCTCGATCGAGGTATCCCGGCCAAGCCGGCCGATGCACATCGTGCCGTCCGGGTTTTTAGGGCCTTGCCCGGACAGGTAGAGCAGATTGCCCGCCCAGCGATAGGGCACGTAATTGGCCAATGGCTTGCCCACTTCCGGCAAGGTGAGGCCGAGCGAGGCCAGTCTTTCTTCAGGCGTCATGATGATATCCTTTCATTGAGCGTCCGCCGATCATCATGACCATCAGTCACGCGACGAGCGGAGGAATTCGACAAGGCGCGGGCTCTTGGGATTGTTGAATATTTCCGCCGGCGGGCCAACCTCCGCGATGCGGCCCTGCTCCATGAACACGACACTGTGGGAGACATCGCGCGCAAAGCGCATCTCATGCGTCACGATCAACAGCGTGGCGCCCTCGCCGGCAATCGTCTTGACGGTCTGGAGGACCTCCTGGACCAGTTCAGGATCGAGCGCGGAGGTGATCTCGTCAAGCAGGACGAGCTTCGGGTTCATCGCCAGGGCGCGGGCGATCGCGACGCGCTGCTGCTGTCCGCCCGAGAGCTGGCTCGGATAGTGTCCGGCATGTCCGGCAAGACCGACGCGGCCGAGCCAGCCGGCGGCGAGCGCGCGCGCCTCGGATTTGGCCATGCCCTTCACCTTGGTGAGGCCCAGCGCGACATTGCCGAGCGCCGTCAGATGCGGAAAGAGGTTGAACGCCTGGAACACCATGCCCGTCATGGCGCGCTGGCGGGACAGCTCGCGATCCTTCAGCCGGCGGCGGCGCGACCCGTCGACACGGTAGCCGATCGCCTCGCCGTCGATCAGGATCTCGCCGCCGTCGAACTCTTCCAAGCAGGTTCACGCAGCGCAAGAGCGTCGTCTTGCCCGAGCCGGACGAGCCGATGACCGAGACGACTTGCCCCTCATGGACGTCGAGATCGACGCCCTTCAGCACCTCCAAAGCGTCGAAGCGCTTGGTCAGGGCTCTGATCTGAAGCAGCGGCTGCATGGGATACCTCGGTTCAGGGCTGAGTGACGCGCCGCTCGATGGTCTTGCCGAGACGTTCGATGCCGTAGTTTACGATGAGGTAGAGGAGGCCGGCGACGAGGTAGAAATCGAGGGTCAGGAAATTTCGTCCGACGATTTCCTGGGTCTTCAGGAGCAGCTCGCCGACGCCGATGATCGAGACCAGCGTCGAAGCCTTCACCAACTCCGCGCCGGTATTGATCCAGGTCGGCAGGATGGCGCGCAGCGCCTGCGGCAGCAGCACATAGGCGAGGATTTTCGGGAAGGTCAGGCCGATGGAGCGGGCCGCTTCCGTCTGGCCCGGCGGGATGGCGATCAGCGCGCCGCGCAGGATCTCCGCTATATGGGCCGCGCAGAACAGCGTCAGGGCGAGCACGCCGGCGGTCAGCGCTTCCAGGCTGACGCGGAAAACCGACGGCATGTAGAAGCAGGCGAGCACCAGCACCAGGACCGGCGTGCCGCGGATGATGTCCACATAGACGCGCGCCAGCAGGCGAAGCGGCAGCCGCCCATAGGTCAGCGCGATGCCGATGGCGAGGCCCGCCAGGGTGCCGAGCGTGATCGAAAGCACCGAGATCTCGATCGTGCGCAGGAAACCCTTCCGCGAGGGCGAAGCGGGAGATCCAGAGCTGGTTCAGGAAATAGTCCATCGCGCCGCGCCTCAGAATTTCGGGAAACGGCGCTCAAGCGCCCGGAGCAGCGCGGCGATGGACAGGCAGGTCGAGACATAGAGCAGGCTCGCGACCGTCCAGGTCTCGATCACCCGAAAACTTTCGACGTTGATCTTGCGCGCCTGGAAGGTGAGCTCCGGGATGGCGATCACGGCCGCTATGGAGCTATCCTTGAACAGCGAGATGAAGGTCGTCCCGAGCGCCGGAAGCGCGTTGCGGAACATGATCGGCGCGACGACATAGGCGTTGGTCTGCAGGCGGGTGAGGCCGATCGCCCGCCCCGCTTCGATCACGCCCTTTGGCACCGCCAGGAGCCCGGCCCGGAACACTTCGGTCAGATAGGCGCCCGCATAGACGGCCAGCGAGGCGATGAAACTCTCGATCTTGTCCAGCCGGATGCCGAATTCCGGCAGGCCGAAATAGACGACGAGCACGATGACGAGGATCGGCAGGTTGCGGAACACGGTCACGTAAAGACCGGCGATGCGGCGCCAGAACGGGGATGGGCCGACGCTGGCAAAACCGGCCACAAGCCCGATCACCGCGCCGATAGCCACGGCGGCGAGGCCCAGGGCGAGGCCGAGAGCGAGTCCCGACAGGAGCTTGTCGAGGCTCGCCCAGACCACGTCGAAATGCAGCGTGTAGCCCATCGATCCGCTAAAGCATTTTCCAGCAAAGTGGATGCCGGTTTGCGTCGCGAAAATGCGACCAGACAAGGAGTCGAAGTCCCGCATCCGAGTGACCGGCGCGGGACTGGGGCGTTCTAGCGCAGCTCGGACGGGAAGCCGATCTTCGGCGCGGGCGGCGTCTCGCCGAACCACTTCTCGAACGACGCCTTGTAGGTGTCGAATTCGACGCCGGTCAGCGCCTCACGCAGCGCGATGTTGACGAAGTTCAGCCAGTCCGGGTCGCCCTGCCGCACGGCGCAGGAATAGGTCTGCGGCTCCCAGCCGAAGCCGGCATCCTTGTAGCGGCCGGGATTCTGCTTCAGGAACCAGCGCAGCGACGAGGCGTCGGTCGCGGCGGCGTCGGCGCGGCCGGAATTGAGCGCCTGGTAGATCACGTCCACGCTGTCATACTGGTCGACCTTTGCCTCGGGCAGCGCCTTATGCACCATGGCCTCGGCATAGACGTTCTGCAGAACCGAGATGGTCGCCTTGGCTCCGGCCGCCTTGAGCGCCTCGTAATCGGCGAATTTGCCGTCCTTCAGCAGCAGCAGCCCGACCCCTTCGCGATAATAGGGGATCGTGAAAGCGACCTGCTGGGCGCGCCCCGCGGTCACGGTCATGAACTGGCAGGTGATGTCGACCTTGCCCGTGGTGATGTTCGGGATGCGCGCGTCCGACGCCTGGGTGACGAACTCGATCTTGGACTCGTCGTTGAACAAACCCTTCGCGACCACCTTGGCGATGTCGATGTCGTAGCCGACGAGATCGCCCTTTTCGTCCTTGAAGTGCCAGGGCGGGTTGGTGCTGCCGGTGCCCACGATCAGCTTGCCGCGCTGGAGCACTTCCTGCAGCTTGCTCTGAGCTTCCGCCGGGCCTGCTACCGCCCCCGCGAGGATCAGCACCCCCAGGATGCCGACGAGAACTTTCAATCGCCTTGACATGACCGCCCCTCCGTTGGTTGCCATGAATGTCTGGTATTCCGGACATTCGTCTTTTATTTCGGACAGATTGACGGTATTAGGGTTCCGGCATTTGTGCAAGTGGTTGCATTCGGAAAAGGCGAGGACATAGGTGGATCAGCGAAATACGACCGCGCCGAAGAGCGTCTCCCGCGCAATCGGGCGGGGCCAGGACCGCCACCGGCGACCGCCAGCGCGGCATCGACCGGGTGATCGCGCTGCTCGAAGCGCTGCTGCGCGAGCACCGGCCGATAAAGATCGGCGACATCGCCCGGCAGATCGGAGCGCCACGGTCCACCACCTATGAGATCGTCGCAAGGCTGGTCGAAGCGGACATTCTGGAGCCGAGCGGAACGAGCGGGCATGTCTATTTCGGCCGCGCCGCGCATCTGTTCGGGCGCGCCTATGCGGACGCGAACCCGCTCTTCCGCCGTGTCGGCGAGCTCATGGAGCGCCTCGCCGCCGAGACGCATGCGACGACCCAGTTCTGCGGTCTCAAGGGCAATAAATATGTCGTCGTCGACAGCCGCGACGGAGGCGGCCTCTTCCGCATCACCACCGATGTCGGCGTCGAGGTGCCGATTCCCTGGACCGCGTCCGGCCGGTTGCTGCTCGACCATATGAGCCCCGAGGAGATCCGCGCCTTCGTGCCGCCTGAGGACTTTCGCCTGCCCGACGGCCGAACGCTCCCGGTCGAGACGTTCCTGGCCGATGTGGCGCTGGCCCGCGCGGAGGGCCGATGCGCCACCACCGGCCTCGCGGACCCATTCACCTACTGCCTTGCCGCCCCGATCCGAGACCGCGACGGCATCGCCCGCAGCACCCTGTGCTTCGTCATCCCGGCCGACACGTCCGAGAGCCGGCGCAACGAACTTTTGGCGCGATTGGCCGATGAAGCGGAACGGCTGGCAGAACGTTGAGCCTGCTTCACGCCAGTTTCTGCCGGATGGACAATTTGACGGTATCGAGCAGCACCGCCGCCAGCACCAATCCGCCGAGGATCATCTGCGAGTAATGCGCCGGCAGGCCCATGAGGTTGATCGCGGTGTGAATCGATGAGAGCAGCAGCACGCCGGCATAGACGCCCGGCAACTGGCCGATGCCGCCCTTCAGGCTGACGCCGCCGATCACCACGGCCGCGAAGGCGTTGAACAGCATTCCGGTGCCGAGATTGGCCGTCGCTCCGGAGGTGCGGATCGCAAGCAGCCAGCCGGCGAGCCCGGCGACCGCGCCCGCGAGCACGAAGGTGATCACCAGCAGGCGGTCGACCTTGATCCCCGCGCGGAATGTGGCGACCGGATTGCCGCCGATCATGGTGGCGTGCCGGCCGAACGGCGTCTTCGCCATGATGAAGGAAAAGCCGACGAAGCAGGCGATGGCGACCCAGGCGGTCAGCGGGATGTTGAGCACGGTCTGGATGCCCATGACCCGCAGCGACGGCGCCAGATCCTGCGCCGAGCGGCCGCCGGAGATCGCCACGACGAGGCCGCGCACCCAGATATAGGAGGCGAGCGTGGCGATGAAGGCGTTCATCTTCAGGCCGACCACCAGCCAGCCATTGATGCCGCCTACAGCCGCCCCCACCACAAGCGCGATGATCAGCGAAATCGGCAGCACCAGCCATTCGGGCGTGAAGCCGAATCCCAAGGCCGATGCCGCGCGAGCAGAACAGGATGCCGATGATCATCGCCGTCAGCGCCGCGACGGATTCCACCGAGAGATCCATGTTGCCGGCGATGATGCAGATGGCGAGCCCGATCGCCATCACGCCGACATAGGTCGATTGCTCGATGATGTTGGAGAAGATGCCGATCTGGAAATAGTTCGGGATCGTCAGCGAGAAGAACAGCAGGACGACCACGAGCAGCAGCCAGACCAGATTGTCGAGCACGAAATTCTATCAGCTCCCGGCGGCGGGCGAGAGATCATGCGTGGGGCTCCATGGATGGGGGGCCGTGGTGGCGTCCGGTCCCCTCTCCCATGGGGAGAGGGATAGGGTGAGGGGTATGCGCTATTGGCTTGGCTAGATCTGGCCGCACGGACAGTCCGCGCCCCCTCACCCCCGCCCTCTCCCCGTGGGAGAGGGAGCGATCGTGCGGAAGGCGAATGGCTGGACCAGCCTACTCCACCGGCTTCACTGGCTCGGTCGGCGCCTTCAGATTGCCCCAGAACCGCGTGTCGTCGACATTGTCCTTGCTGATCGCAGCGCCCGGAATCTTGATATTCGGCCCCCAGGCTTCGACCGTCAGCGTCGCGTCCAGCCCCAGCACCTTGTAGGCGCCCGGCTTGATCTCCTGCTTGTTCACCACCTTGTCGGCGAACATGGCCAGCGCGGCGGCCTGGGCAAAGAGCGGCTGCTCGACCTCCACCTGCTCCCAGCCCTTGCGGATGAGATCGAGGCCGACCGGCGCTCCGTTGGACGAGACCAGCAGCACATCGCCCGGCTTCTTGCCCTTGGCTTCGAGCGAGGCGACCGCCGTCACCGCGAGATGCGCCGCGTGGACGAAGATCAGGTCGATATCCGGATTGGCCACCAGCTGGTCGGAGACGATGGTGCCGGCGTTGGACGCCTCCCATTGCAGGGCCGGCAGCGAGATGATCTTCGCGTCCGGGAAGGCTTTCATCTTCTCCTCGAAACCCTTCTGGATATCGAGGGTGTAGCTGTCGCCCGGATCGCCCAGCACCTGCAGCACCTTGCCTTTCACCGCGCCGTTCTTTTTCTTCAGCAGCGCCTGAACCTGTTCGGCCGCGATGTAGCCGATCTCCACGGTGCCGGCGACCGAGGTCAGGTCGGATTTGGTCGTGGTGATCTGCCGGTCGAAGATCATGACCGGAATGCCGGCGGCGCGCGCCTTGTCGATGGACGGCGCGAGCGCGGCGAAGTCCACGGCGGCCAGGATGATCGCCTTGGGCTTCAGGTTGATGACGTCGTTCATCTGGCTCTGCTGCAGGTCGGTCTTGTTGTCGGCGTTGAGCGTGACCGTCTCAAAGCCGACATCCTTCATGAACTTCGTGATCGCATCGATGGACGCCGTCTGGAACTCGTCCAGCAGGGTCGGCACCATGTAGTAGATCTTGCCCTTCGTCTGCGCGAGGGCAGGGGATGCCATGGTGAGGACGGCCACCGCCATCGCACCCAGCATGCTCAACATTATGCGTCTCATTTCCACCTCTCCTTCTTTCCCATTACGTCGCCGGCATTCTGCTGGCCGGGATCGGCTGATCGGTGCCTTCCCCGGTGATCATCCGGACGACTTCGTCCGGACTTGTTTTCGCCCGTTCGACATCGCCCGCGACCTTGCCGTGGCGGATCACGACGATGCGGTCCGCCACCTGAAAGGCCTGGGCCATGATGTGCGTGATGATGACGACGCCGATCCCCTGCGCCGCGATCCGCTTGACCATATCGAGGCCGCGCCGCGTCTGCTCGACGCCGAGCGCCGCGAACGGCTCGTCCAGCAGCACCAGCTTGCCGCCCCAATGAACGAAGCGGTTGAGCTCGATCGCCTGGCGCTGTCCGCCGGACAGATGCTCGACATTGGTGCGCAGCGACGGGATTTTCGTGCCGGCATTGGCCATCGCGGTCTCGACCGCCGCCTGCATGGCGCGTTCCTGCAGGATCGGAATGCCGAACACGCGCTTCACGATCTCGCGGCCCATGAAGAAATTGGCCACCACATCGACATTGGTGCAGAGCGAAAGGTCCTGATAGACGGTCTCGATGCCGACCGCCTTCGCCTCCGCCGGCGAGGCGAAATGGCGCTCGGCGCCGTCGAACACGATCCGGCCCGAGGTCGGCTGCAGGCCGCCGGAAATGATCTTCACCAGCGTCGATTTGCCCGCGCCATTGTCGCCGAGCAGGGCCACCACTTCGCCGCGGGTGATGTCGAAGCTGATGCCGCGCAGGGCTTCGATGGCGCCGAAATTCTTGACGATGTGGTCGAGCTGAAGGATGGGATCGCTCATGTCGCGATCTCGTTAGCACGGATCGTCACGTGGTTTTCGTCGAAACGAAAGACCCTTTCATTTTCGAACTGGGCGAAAATTTTGGAGCCGATTTCAAAGTGATGATTGCCGAATAGCCGGACGGTCAACAACCCCGCTTTGTCGCAATCCAGATAGACATTCGTGTCGGCGCCCAGATGCTCGATGTGGGAAACGGCGCCCATGGTGTCGCCTTTTTGGGCATCCAGGCGAATATGTTCGGGGCGAACGCCCACCGTGATCGCATCCTTGCGGCCCAAGGCGGAGGCGTCGATAAAGTTCATCTGCGGGGAGCCGATGAAGCCGGCGACGAATTTATTGGCCGGCTTGTCGTACAGCTCCATCGGACTGCCGATCTGTTCGATCTTGCCGTCATTGAGAATGACGATCTTGTCCCCCAGGGTCATGGCCTCGGTCTGGTCATGCGTCACGTAGATCATGGTGGCGCGGAGTTCGCGATGCAGCCGCGCGATTTCCAGCCGCGTATTCACCCGGAGCGCCGAGTTCGAGGTTTGAGAGCGGCTCATCGAAAAGGAACAGCTTCGGCTTGCGGACGATGGCCCGCCCGATGGCGACCCGCTGCCTCTGCCCGCCGGACAGCTCAGCCGGGCGGCGGTCGAGATAGCTGTCCAGCGACAGCATTTTGGTCGCCAGCCCGACCCGCTTCGAGATCTCCTGCTTGGAGAACTTCGCCTGTTTCAGGCCGAGCGCCATGTTGTCGCGAACGTTGAGGTGCGGATAAAGCGCATAGGTCTGGAAGACCATGGCGATGCCGCGCTCGGAAGGCGGCTTGTGGCGAACCTCCTCGCCGTCGATCCTCACCGACCCTGTCGTCGCATCCTCCAGGCCGGCGATCACGCGCAGCAGCGTGGATTTCCCGCAGCCCGACGGGCCGACGATAATCACGAACTCGCCATCGACGACGTCGAGGTCGATGCCTTTCAGGACATCGACGGCGCCGAAGGATTTGTGGATGCCGGCGAGCTTTAGAGCACCCATGAAGTCGTTCCCGAATTAGAGCTTTATGGCCTGGCCGGACCGGATGCTTTCATCCGCCGCCAGGCAAATTTGCAGAGACTGCACGGCGTCATCCATGTGCCGGGTGAGGTCCAGATCCTCCCTTATCGCCCGAAGTACGAAAGCCTGTTCGCGGTCGCATAGTCCCTGATGATCGGGCTCGTCGGCCATCGACAGATCCGTATCGGCGTTGACGAAGATGCCGTCGCCATCCGTTGCGGCATGATGGATGCGGATGGTGGATGTGCGCGTGTGCGTGTCGATGTCATCGGACTTGGCCGCTTCATCCATGACGATCGAAACGCTGCCCCTGGGGGATATGATGTCCTTCACGAAGAACGCCGTTTCCGACATCATCGGCCCCCAGCCCGCCTCGTACCAGCCGACGGACCCATCCTCGAACAGCACCTGAAAGTGCCCGTAATTATACATGTTATCGGCGATCTCCTGCGACAGGCGCAAGCCCATTCCGCGGACGCTGACCGGCCTCGCATCGGTGATCTGGCACATCACGTCCACATAATGGACGCCGCAATCGACAATCGGCGACGTCGTCTGCATCAGGTTTTTATGCGTTTGCCAGGTCGGTCCGGAGGATTGCTGATTGAGGTTCAGCCGGAAGACATAAGGCCCGCCCATCTTGCGGGCTTCCGCGATGAGGGTCTGCCAGGACGGATGATGGCGTAGGATATAGCCGATCACCAGTTTCCTGCCGGTTTCCCGCGCCTTCGCGACGACGCGCCGGGCGTCGGCCACGGTGGTGGCAAGCGGCTTCTCCAGGAACACATGCGCGCCCGCTTCCATCGCCGCCACCGCATAGTCGGCGTGGCTTTCCGAATAGGTGTTGATCGAAGCGAGGTCGGGTTTCAGCGCCGCGAGAGCAGGTTCGTAGCTGTCGAAGAAGGGATAGGCCGTCAGCTCGCCCGGCAGGGCCACCGGCGAGCGGTTTACCAGACCGACGATCTCGAAGCCGGGGTGGCGATGATAGGCCAAGGCGTGGCTGCGTCCCATATTGCCGAGGCCGGCGACGAGGACGCGCAAGGGCGTTCCAAGAGCTGTCATTTGATGGCTCCCGAGGTGATGCCGCGAATGAGCTGGCGCGAAAAAATCAGATAAAGCACGAGCGCGGGCAGGATCGCGAGGGAGAGCGATGCGAGCACGGCGTTCCAGTTGGTGACGAACTGGCCGATGAAGACCTGCGAGCCGAGCGTCAGCGTTTTCGTCTCTTCAGCCGGCGCAAGTATGAGCGGGAACCACAGATCGTTCCAGATGGGGATCAGCGTGAACACCGCGACCGTCGCCATGGCGGGCCGAACGAGCGGCAATACCAGGCGGAAGAAAATCCGGTATTCGCTGAGGCCGTCGATGCGGCCGGCGTTCTTCAGATCGTCGGAGACCTGCCGCATGAACTCCGACAGGATGAACACGGCGACCGGCAGCCCTTGCGCCGTATAGACCAGCACCAGCGCCACCAGCGTGTTGACCAGGCCCGAGGCGACCATCAATTGCAGGATCGCCACCGTGCCGAGGCGGATCGGGATCATGATGCCCAGCGCCAGATAAAGCCCGATGAGCGAATTGCCTTTGAAGCGGTATTCCGCCAGCGCGAACGCCGCCATCGCGCCGAAGAGCAGCACGCAGAACAGCGACATCAGCGTCACGATCACGCTGTTCTGGAAATAGAGGAAGAAATTGCCCTGGGCGAAAACCGTCTGATAGCCGACCAGGCTGAAGGTCTCGCTGTTCGGCAGGGCGAGCGGTTCGCGGAAAATGGCGGCGCGGGATTTGAACGAATTGACGAGGATCACCAGCACCGGGAACAGCGCGACGATCGTATAGGTGATCAGGACCGCGTGGGCGGCGATCGAGCGATAGAGCGAGGTTCGTGCGGATTGCATGGCGGGCGCTCTACAGCTGGTATCGGCGCAGGCGCGTCTGCACCGCGAAGAGGTAGATCGAGACGCCGGCGAGGATGATCACGAACATGGCGAAGGCGATCGCCGACCCCATATTCGGATTGCCGAGCTGCAGCTGGAAACCGAAGAATGTGCGGTACAGGAATGTGCCCAGAATGTCGGTGGAATAGTTCGGTCCGGCGAGCGCCCCTTGCGCCGAATAGATCAGGTCGAACGCGTTGAAATTGGCGACGAAGGTCAGGACGGAAATGATGCCGATGGACGGCAGGATGAGCGGCAACTGGATCTTCCAGAATTGCGCCATGCCGGTGATGCCGTCGATTTCCGCCGCTTCCAGCACTTCATCGGGAATGGCCAGCAGGGCGGCATAGATCAGCATCATGGGAATGCCGACGAACTGCCAGACGGAAATCAGGCTGAGCGTGGTCAGCGCGTAGGATTCGATGCCGAGCCACGGCGCAAACAGGCTTCTCAGGCCGATGGCGTCGAGCATGTTCGGTGCGATGCCCCAGATCGGACTGAGAATGAGCTTCCAGCCGAAGCCGACGATGACGAAGGAGAGGATCGTCGGAATGAAGATCGCCGTGCGGTAGAAGGTGCTCATGCGCAGCCGCGGATTGCTGAGCAGAGCCGCCAGCAAGATCCCGATGGGGTTCTGCAGCAGCATGTGGATGAAGAAGAACCAGAGATTGTTGCCGAGCGCATTCCAGAAATCCTGCGACCAGCGCGGGTCGCCGAACAGCGTCCGGAAATTGTCGAAGCCGACGAAAATCTGCTGCTGGTCGATATCCTTGAAGAGCGACAGCTTCAGCGTGCTGAACAGCGGGAAAATCATCAGAGCGCTGTAGACCAGCACGGCGGGGGCGAGGAAAACCGGGATATGCCAGCGGATCTTTCGGCGCAGCGCGATTTCGTCCGTCATGATCGTGCCCGCCCCCAAATCCATCCGGGCCGGATGGCTGTCCGGCCCGGGAATTATCGATCTATTGCTGTGGTTTGTACCAGCTCGCCAGGCCTTTCTGTAGCCGCGCGCCGGCAGCTTCCGGCGTTTCCGTGCCCTTGATCACATTCACCGACGCGTTCCACGTCTCGTTCTCAAGGTTCGGCGTGCCGCGCGACAGGATCTGATAGGTCGAGCGGATGGTCGACTTGCACTTGCCGCGCCAGGACAGGAACTCCTGCGCGACCGGATCCTTCATCGTCACATTGTGGCTGGAAAGGGAGAAGAAGCCCGGCAGTGCGTTGGCGTACAGATCGGCGAACTCGGCCGAACCGACCCAGTTCAGGAAGGCTTTGGCCGCCTCGGGGTTTTTCGTCTTCGCGTTCATCCCGATGGCGATGTCGGTGTGGTCGGAGATGTAGCAGTCGTCACCGGCTTTCTGCACCGGCGGATAGAAGGCGCCCATCTTGAACTGCGCCTGCGTGTTGAACCCGGAAATATCCCATGAGCCGGCCGGATAGATCGCCGCGCGTCCGAGCGTGAAGAGGTTCTGGCTGTCCGGATAGGTCTGGGCCTGGAAACCGTCGCCCAGATAGGCTTTCCATTTGGCGAGCTGGCGGTAAGGCGCGACCCACGGCTCATCGGTAAGCTTCTGCGTGCCCTTGATCAGCGCAAGCCGGCCATCCTCGCCTTTCCAGTAGTTCGGCCCGATATTGTTGTAACCCATGGTGGCCGCTTCCCACTGGTCGTTGGTGCCCATGGCCATGGGAATGTAGGTGCCGTCCTTCTTGAACTTGTCGAGCGCGGCGAAGAATTCGGCTTCCGTTTTCGGCACTTCGACGCCGACCTTGGCGAAGGCATCCTTATTATAGAGGAAGCCGTGGATGACCGATGCCATCGGCACGCAATAGGTCACCGATCCATCGTCGGTGGTCCAGCCGGACCTGGCGATCTTGCTGAAATTCTTCATCCCCTCGAGGTCCTGCACCGCGACGAGATGGCCCTTATTGTAAAGGCTCAGTGAAGCGTCGAATGGCCGGCAGGTGATGAGATCGCCCGCGGAGCCCGCGTCGAGCTTGGAGTTCAGGACGGCGTTGTATTCCGGCGGCGCCGACGGGGTGAATTTGAGCTTGATGCCCGGATTTTTGGCTTCGAATGCCGGGATGATCTTGTCCTGCCAGATGGGCAGATCGTCATTGCGCCAGCTTTCGATGACGAGGGTCACGTCAGCGGCGCGGGCAGAGCCGGCGGCCACGAAGAGTGTGGATGCAAGCAGGACGCCTTTGAGGAATTTGTGGTTCATTTGGACGCTCTCATTGACGCGCCATGTGGCGCTTTCTCAGTTTCAACCTTGGCTCGCTTGAAGTTTTCGTAAGGCAGGGCGCAGGACCTGCCCCGATTGCCGGAGCATCGATCTTGCGGTCTCCAC
Organism: uncultured Alphaproteobacteria bacterium; assembly: GCA_963842775.1. Lineage (GTDB taxonomy): Bacteria > Pseudomonadota > Alphaproteobacteria > Rhizobiales > Rhodomicrobiaceae > R-RK-3. Next base: position 134,972 of record CAWJHQ010000012.1, read on the forward strand.
ATTGTCGGCTCCGCAGGCAAGAAGGATTGCCGTTTTTGTGCAGCCGTCAGACAGCTCGAATGAGTGATCGGCTGTCTCTTCATCGCATCCGGCTATGGCGCTCACCATGCGCCTGGCGCGATCCTTGAGCTTGGCGTTTTCAGCCCGCACATTGACCATGTAGCCATCGTGAATATGACCCAGGTGGATGCCGGCCTGGGTCGAGATCATGTTCAGGGTGATTTTCTGCGCCGTCCCCGCCCCCATGCGCGTCGATCCGGCAATAATTTCCGGCGGCGTATCGAGGTGGATCGCGATATCGGCGTCTTTCAGAAGCGAGGTGCCGGGATTGTTCGCAATGGCGATGGTGTGGGCGCCGCTCTCCCTGGCCGCGCGAAGCGCCGCGACGGCATAAGGCGTCGTGCCGCTTGCGGAGACGACGATCAGGCAGTCCTTTTCGTTCGGGCCGAGAGACCGCATATCGTGCTCTCCCCGCTCGCTGTCATCTTCCGTTTCGGCGGCGAAATGGGCGATCGTGTCGATGCCCTCGGAAAGCTGGATGACGATCTGCTCGCGGGCGATACCGAAGGTGCCGGGGATCTCAAGCCCGTCCGCGAGAGCCATCAGACCGGAACTGCCGGCTCCGGCATAGATGAGCCGTCCCCCCGCCTTGAGGCATTTCGCGACGGTTTCGGCTGCTTCGGCGATCCGGGGAATTGCGTCGCGAACGGCATAGGCGGCGGCGATCTGAACATCGTGCATGGCCGTCAATGCGGCTTCGGGGGGCAGGCTATCGAGCCCTTGCGAAGCGCCATGGCGCTGCTCGGTATTCATGACCGGCATCGATGCAATCCTCCCGCAGCTATAATGCCAAAGAAATACCAATTGTCCATACTCGTTAAGCATAATTTCCAAAACGAGCAAGGGGTGTACGTAAGATATTGATTAATAATCATATTATTCTGACCATGCTTTTTCGCAAGACAATGTGCGGTTAATGGTATTAAATTGGTATTGCAAATTCGGGAGCCCTTGATGGCGTTTTTGATAGGCGTTGACGGCGGTGGCACATCCTGTCGAGCGGTCATCGCCGCGAGCGACGGCACGCGCCTCGGCGAAGGCCTCGCCGGTTCCGCGAACATCATGACCGACCTGAACATGGCCCGGGACAACATCGTCGCGGCCGCCGGCCTTGCCGCGCGGGAAGCAGGGCTCGCCGAAAGCGGGATCAGCGAATGTGCGGCCGTGCTCGGTCTGGCGGGAGCAAACATCGGCAACTACGCAAACCGCATCGCTTCGCTTCTGCCATTCCGCGTGAGCCATGTTGAATCCGACGCCCGGATCGCACTCTATGGTGCGCTTGGGGAAACCGATGGCGCCGTTGCGGTCGTCGGAACCGGTTCGGTATTCATGTCTCAGAATCGCGGCCGGATACGGTCCATTGGCGGGTGGGGCTTCGCGGTTGGTGACTTTTGCAGTGGCGCACGCCTGGGCCGGACGCTTTTGCAGGAGGTGCTGCGGGCCTATGACGGCATCCGCCAAGCATCCGATCTCACGCGCGAAGTTCTGGCCCGCTTTGAGGATAATCCCAGCACGCTGGTTGAGTTCGCGCAAAAAGCCAAGCCCGGAGATTTCAGCAGCTTTGCACCTTTGCTGTTCGAACACGCCGACCGCGGTGATCCCGTGGCGTGCGAGATCGTGACGAGCGCCGTCGGGGACCTTGAAGAAAATCTTCGCGCACTCATTTGGGCCGAAGAATTGCCCTTCTGCCTGCTTGGTGGCCTCGCCTCAAGCTACTCGAAACGCTTGAGCGACACGTTCAAGACGCGCGAACGCTCGCCCAAGGGCAATGCCTTGAGCGGCGCGCTGGCGATGGCGGTCTCGATGTTCGGCAATGCGCATGAAGGTATGCAAAATCATGGCTGAAGCCGCGCGGGAAAGGCTGCATCCGAACAATTGGGCACTTTCGGGGAGCGGCCCTTTATACCTCCAGCTCCGGCAGAAGCTGGAGGAGGAGATTCGAAACGGCGCATTGAAGCCAGGCGCTCCCTTGCCGTCCGAGCGCGAGATCGCGGAAATTTGCGACGTGTCGCGCGTGACCGTGCGGAAAGCGGTGCAATTGCTGGTGCGCGACGGATTTGTCATTCAAAGACGCGGTTCCGGCACGACGGTCACTCAGCCGGTCGAGCGCGTCGAGCAATCGCTGTCGCTTCTGACCTCTTTTTCCGAGGATATGGCGCGGCGCAGCATGACGGCCCGTTCGACCTGGATCGAAAGAGGCGTTTTCCCCGCCTCACCAAGGGAGATGATGGCGCTTGGCCTGAGAGCCGATGCGGAGGTTGCGCGCATCGCCCGTTTGCGAATTGCCAACGACGTGCCTCTGGCCATTGAGCGGGCGGCTCTCTCGACGCAATATTTGCCTGACCCGGAGCGCATTCAGCATTCGCTTTATGCGGCGCTGGCGGTAACGGGCAATAAGCCTGTTCGCGCGATCCAGCGCATTTCGGCGGTCAATTTGGGGACTGACGACGCTACCCTGCTCGACGTGTCCGAAGGAAGCGCCGGTCTCAGCATAGAGCGCATTTCATATTCGTCGCAGGGCGCGGCGATCGAATTCACGCGCTCGATCTATCGCGGCGACGCCTATGATTTTGTCGCCGAACTCAAGATTGGCGATGACGGAAAATGACCGAGCCCCACGCCCAGACGCACATGTACCGCGAGGTTCGGGCGATTCCCGAAGCGATCAGGCGGCTCTTGACCGATGGAGCGGATAGCGCGAAATCGGCGGCTGAGAAACTGAAGGGCGTCAACCCGAGAGTGATCACGACAATCGCTCGCGGCTCCTCGGATCACGCAGCCAGCTATCTGAAATACGCGATCGAACTGACATGCGGCGTTCCCGTTTCATCGACAGGTCCCTCGATCAGCTCCGTCTACGGCGCCAGTTTGAAGCTTGAAGACTCCGCCACCATCGCGATCAGTCAGTCCGGTCAAAGCCCCGACATCGTCGAGGCGGCCAGGTCGGCGAAAGCCAGCGGCTCGCTCGTCATCTCGCTCACCAACACGGACGGTTCTCCGCTCGCCGCGGTCAGCGAGAATAATATCGATATTTGCGCAGGGCCCGAACTCAGCGTTGCCGCCACGAAAACCTTCGTTGCCTCGATCGTGGCCGGCCTGTTGCTGCTGGCGCATTGGCAGGAGGATCAGGGCCTGGTGAGCGCTCTCGAAAGGCTGCCCGACGAGCTTGCGGCGGCGCTTGCATGTGACTGGGGATCTCTCGCCGATGAAATTTGCATGAGGCCCGATGAGCGCGGATCGCTTTACGTCCTCGGCCGCGGACCAGCCCTCGCCATTGCCGGAGAGTGCGCGCTGAAATTCAAGGAAACCTGCCAGCTCCATGCAGAGGCATACAGCGCCGCCGAGATGATGCACGGACCGGTCTCGATCGCGCGTGCGGGCTTTCCTGTGCTTGCTCTCGCTTCGCGCGATGCTGCCGAGCAAAGCGTTACCGAAATTGCCGATCATTTGGCACGGCGCGGCGTCGACGTATTCGTAACCTCGGGGACAAAATCCGCAGCGCGTAATTTGTCGTTCGCCAGGGGCAGTCACCCGCTCACCGATCCGCTTCTTCTCGTCGTGACTTTCTATGTTTTCATCGAACAGCTTTCCCGGCGCCTGGGCCTCAATCCCGACGAGCCGCCCCATCTGCGAAAAGTGACGGAAACGATATGACGCGGAAAATCGCTCTGACCGGCGCGGAGATTTTTGACGGCCATTTGCGTCACAGACAATGCGGCCGTGCTTCTGTCCGGCGACATCGTCTCCGATGTCGTATCGGATGATGACATCCCCTTCGATTTCGAACCTGTCCGTCTAAATCAGGGCCTCCTTGCGCCCGGTTTCATCGATCTCCAGGCTAATGGCGGAGGCGGCGTACTTTTCAATGAGGAGCCGAATTTACAGGGTATCAGGACGATCTGCGACGCTCATGCGCGCTTCGGCACGACATCCCTTTTGGCGACATTGATCACCGACACACCGGAGGTCATGAAGCGGGCGATCGATGCGGGCATCGAAGCACACGAACGCAAGATCCCCGGATTTCTCGGCCTCCATCTGGAAGGACCCCATCTCTCGACCCAAAAAAACGGTGCCCATCGCGCTGACCTTATTCGCGTCATGACAGACCGCGACGTCGAGAGCTTGCGTGAGGCGAGGAAGGCGCTGCCCAATCTGATGGTGACCTTGGCGCCGGAAGCGGCCGCGGATGCGCAAATCGCGGAACTGGCCGAAGCGGGCGTCTGCGTCAGTCTGGGCCACACGAACGCATCTGCGGAACGCGCAAAGCAGGCCTTCAAAGCCGGCGCCCGGACGGTAACGCATCTCTTCAACGCCATGAGCGGCCTTACCCACCGGGAGCCTGGACTGGTCGGCGCTCTATTGAATTCCGACGAAACCTTTGCCGGCTTGATTGCCGATGGCCATCATGTCGTGCCCGATGCCATCAACGTCGCGCTGCGCTCAAAAAGCGGCAAGGGCAGGATATTTCTCATCACCGACGCCATGTCCACCATCGGTACGGATCAAACCGTCTTCGAATTGAACGGACGGCAGATCTTCCGCAAGGACGGCAAGCTCACACTTGCAGATGGCACGCTTGCCGGCGCAGACCTGGACATGATTTCCGCCGTCAAATTTATCGCCGGCAACACATCCCTTGAGTTTGACGAAGTGCTGAGAATGGCCTCGCTCTATCCCGCTCAGTGTCTTGGAGTTGAGAAAACACGCGGCCACCTCGCCCCAGGGGTTGCTGCAGATCTGGTGCATCTTGATGACAACGGAAATGTCCAACATATTTGGAGGGGAGGGGCAGGCACGGGCAAATGTGACGGTTGATCCGCTTCCCGGTATCCACGCTTCGCCAGGATAGTAGTCCTGCTTATGCGCCTGCTGCAAAGGCATCGCCCCATCGGACCGAGGCGAAAAATGGTGTTCAGCAACAACCGCGCGAGGGCGTGCAAAGGCCGGCAGACCAAAGTACAATCACGCAGATCTCGGCAATGGCGTAAAGTCGCATTGATTAGATGTTGCCGTGGATTATTGATTTGATTGCGGATCGAGATTTAAGTTTGAGTGAAATTCAATGAGCGTTTCTATGCTCCAGACGGTCGCATCCTGTTTTGGCAGGATGTTGCCACCCTGGCGTCAGGAGCCTGATAATGCCGCCGCTACCGATCCCCAACCCTACGACGGACATGTGGGTTCGGATCATCTTTCGACCATATTCCCCGGATTGTCGCTGTCTGCGCGATTTACTTTCGCCGCGGCCCTCGTATTGTGCAATGGCATGGCGCTCCTCGGCGGATGGGTCGTAACACAGATTGAGAGGGGGCTGTCTCAGAATGCCGCCGCCTCGGAATCCGTATATGTCCAGAATTTGCTCTCACCCATCGTACCCCTCCTCGCAAGCCAGAAAAAAGACACCTCTCAAGTCGCGGCTGCGATCGATGCCGCTCTGAGGTCGACGCATATTTGGACCCCCTCGACGTCTATTGCGATCTGGCTGCCCGACGGGTCCATCGCCTACAGTACCGACAAGGATCTCATAGAGCGCAAATATGCTTTGCCGAGCGAGGTCCAGAAAGCCTTCAACGACGAGGTTCGAACCACCGTCCTGGATAAGAAGTTGCGGTTGCTCGACCCCCTGAAGCGGGAGGAAAATACACTTCGCACGGTCTATACGCCTCTGCAGGAAAAGGAGCGTGGCGCTGTCATTGCCGTCGTCGAGATGGTTACGAACGCAGACGCCCTGACGACACAACTCGATTCAATCCGGAAGCGAACGTGGATCGTCGTCGGAATTGCGACGATTCTCATGATCGGGGTCCTGTTCGGCATCGTTCAGCGTGGCAGCCGAACGATTGAAGAACAACGATTGGAAATCGAGCGGCGCCTGAATGAGGAAATTCGTTTAGGTCAGATCAACAAAGCATTGAGCGAGCGGCTGCAGGAAGCAAACCGGCGCGGAATCGAATTGGGCGAGGAGCAATTGCGGCGCATCAGTTCGGACTTGGAAAATGGTCCGGCTCAGTTGCTTGCCCTGGCACTCCTGCGCATGTACGAGCTCCAGCCCGAGACGGATGAGGACGAGAATGATTCATCCCGCTCTTCGGCAGAAGTTGTTGACGTTATTGCGCGTGCGACGGCGGGTGCGCAGAGGGAGCTTCGGGAGATAACGTCCGGCCTGCTGCTGCCGGAGCTTCGGCGTATTTCACCATACGAAGCAGTAGAAAGGGCCGTTCGCGCCCACGAGCAGACGACCGGAACGCTCGTTGAGACGAATATTTCGTCTTTTCCCCAGCACCTTCCTCTGCCTGTTACGATTTGCATCTTCAGGCTCGTGCAGGAAGGTCTCATGAATGCCTATTGCCACGCCGGGGCTCTCGGGCAGACCGTAACGGGTTCCTACGAGGATGACAGCGTCGTCATCACGGTGAGCGACGATGGCCCCGGATTTTCCGCCGAAGAGGCGTTGAAGCCGGGTTCCAGCCTGGGACTACGGTGGCTTAGGCAGCGCGTCGAGTTGATCGGAGGGACACTCATAATACGGTCCGCCGACGGCAACGGCACCCAGCTCAGTGCCCGGTTTCCATCCGCCATGGCTGCCTAAGCATCATTGCGAAAAGTGGTCTTCCCGGTTTTCGCGAGAAATGATGCGCCAACAAAGAATTCTAAGCAGGTCTTTTGTTGGGTAACCAACGAAAACCTGCTTAGGCCCCCCGGCCTCATCAGCACTCGGACGGCACGAGATATGTGAGCGCATCTTCGGCCATCGCGTCCAGAACCTCTCTCGGCTGACCCGCCCGGGCCCTGATGCTCATGGAGTGCATCACGGCGGCGACAAGCCGCGCCCGGCCGAGCGGATCGGAGAGCCCCGCGCGCTCGAACCACTTTGCGACGCGCTCATCGATCAGGCGGAGCACCTGCTCCAGCGAGGACCGAATGTCTGCGTCGGACACGGATTCGGCGACCGCCGTGCAGATCGCCAGACATCCTCCCGGGCCGTTATCGCCTGTGAGATACGCTTCAACGCTTCCCTTCAGCCATGCATCCAGTGTCGCGCGCAGGCCGAGGCCAGCGGCATCGAGGCGGTCGGCGGAGTTGGCGACGCTGTCCTGCACGATGCGGATCGCGGCGAGGTACATGGTGCGCTTGTCCCCGAAGGCGGCGTAGAGGCTGGGCCGGTTCAGGCCGGTCGCTCGGGCGATGTCATCGAGCGACGTCGCCGCGAAGCCGTTGCTGCGGAAGATCTTATAGACCTGCCTGAGCGTAACATCCGCATCGAAGCTGCGAGGCCGCCCGCGATTGCGACTCATATTTTTATACCGTTCCGCAAATAATTCTTGACGCACAGAATATCATGCGAAACAGTACAAAATACAAGAACGCGAACGGTAAACGCCCGGTTGGAGGAGCCATCGATGCGCTTGTATTTCATTCCCTTTGCCTGTTCTCTGGCGGCTCGCGCCGCTCTCGACGAAGCCGGTCTGGCCGCCGAATTCATTCGGGTCAATCCCGGCGATCACGCGCTGCCTGGAGGCCGCAGCTTTCGCGAACTCAACCCGCTCGGCCAGGTGCCGGTTCTCGAACTCGACGATGGCGAGGTGCTGACCGAAGGTCCCGCAATTCTCCAATATATCGCAGATCGTGTTCCCGAGGCGGGGCTTGCGCCGGCGCCTGGTACGCGGCAACGCTACCACCTGCAGAAATGGCTGAATTTCGTCAGCACCGAACTGCACAAATTTGTGTTCACACCGCTGCTCAGCCGCGATGCGTCAGCCGAAGCGCGCGCCTATGCGTTGGGCAATGCCGGGCCGCGGCTCGAATATCTGTCCAGTCATCTCTCCGGCCGCGACTTCCTCATGGATCGTTTCAGTGTGGCAGACGCCTATCTGCTTGCGGTGCTGAACTGGTGCGAAAGCGCTGGTGTCGAGATCGCCGCGTGGCCGGTGCTCGAAACATATCGCGGTCGCTTGCGCCAATGGCCCAGCATTGCGCGCGCTATGCAGGTGGAACGGCCGCTCTTGAAAGCAGCGTGACGCGGTTGGCAGAGCCAGCAATGTTGCGTGCCGGCTGCCGCAAGGCGCTGATTTCATTGTTTGTGAGGCGGCGCCGAGTGCGGCGTTTCGATAATGATCGAAGCGCCGCTCGTAATGCAATTCAAGGGAGCCTCGTTCGGCATAAGGCAGAGGCGCTGCCTTCACCGCATCACGGAATGCGCCAGATGTGTTGCAAGTCTCGATGCGAGCTTCGATGACCGACCTTCTTGCTCAAGCCCCCGAGCCGTTGGTCTCGCGGCGAAGGCAAGCTTCGGTGTAGATTGCACCGATGATGGTGTCGCTCTTGGCGACCCTCGGGCTGCATTGGATTTTGCGATGCGAAGAACCACAGCCATTTTGGGCTCAGCCTTCTTTTTTGTAATTGCACCCTGCGTCGCTGCTGGCCTCGTGCCCTGGTGGATCACGCGTTGGCATGTCCTGCCGGCTTTTTGGGGATGGGAGCCCGGACGCATCATTGGCGCTGTGCTCGTGTTGGCCGGCATTCCTGTCCTTGTGGATTCCTTTGCTCGTTTCGCGATTTAAGGGTTAGGCACTCCCGCCCCGATCGCGCCCCCAACCAATCTCGTCGTGACAGGCCTTTATCGCCATGTGCGCAATCCGATGTACGTATCGGTCATCGCGATCGTCTTCGGGCAGGCGTTGTTGTTTGGCGATTGGCGTCTCATCGTCTATGGCGCGGTATTCTGGTTTGCCTGCCACCTATACGTGATCCTCTATGAGGAGACCACGCTGGCCAGATCGTTTGGCGAGGCATACAGCGTCTTCTGCGCCAACGTCCCACGCTGGATTCCCCGACTTGCACCGTGGCGAGGGGCGTAAACGCTCAGGGGCAGGGCGTGGCCGCGCCTAGCAGCTGTTACCCGGTTTCGAATTTCGGCTTTGGGAGGACTTCAGAGATCAGCGTAAGTCGTTGGTGGTTGGCTCCCCTTCCTGAATAATTTTCGAACTATGTGCCTTATCTCGCCAGGCTGCATTTCGGCAGTTGTTAGAGGAATTACGCGGGCTGGAAATGGCAGCGTGGCGAGCCGGCTATTAAGCCGGCATCCACCAATCTGAATCCCTTTCCCGATTGGCCGCAAGCGGTTCCCGCAAAGTCAGCGCGTGACACAACCTGGTAACCCGCCCTTGCTCAGTGGCAAGACCTGGACGCCGTCATAGCCTTCCTGACGCGTCGGTTCCCCGTCGGACCGCTTTCGGAGGCATCCTTCATATCTCCGAATGGATTGATCGGACACGAGATCCCGAAATGTCGCGCCCGATCGTGGCCGGGAGGGTATCTTTCAGGACCTGGCGCAATGGCAGCTAGATAAGGCTGTGTCCGCCATCGATATGAATCGTCTCACCTGTCGTAAATTCGCTTTCCATGAGATAAACGTAGGCGGGGGCGACGTCCGCAGGCGTCGCGATCCTTCTCGCTGGCAAGCGGGCGGCCATGTCCGCAAAGAAGCCGGATTTGGCTTCTCCAACAATTTCGTCCCACATTGGCGTGTCGACCCATCCGGGTGACACGATATTCACGCGCGTCGGGGCCAGTTCCAGAGCTAGGGCGCGGGCGAAATAGCCGAATGAGCCAGCAATCGCAGACACGACGGAACCCCCGGGAACTGGCGGCCGATCCTTGTTGATTCCCGAAGTGAAGGTCATGGAGCCGCCGGTCCGCAGGGTGCGCACCGCATGTTTCGCAAGCATGACGGCGCCAATCAGCTTGTTGTCGACGAAGCGCCGCACGACGTCCATGTCGGTACGGTCGATAGGATCGCCCGGCGGCGGTGTTCCGGCCGTCGACACGAGGTGATCGAACGCACCGACTTCGTCGAACATCCGAGCAACTTCCGCCTCCTTCGTCATGTCGACGGCAAGGTTTCTCACACGACGATCTGCACCGAGCGTTCGTTCTGCGGCCTGCAGCTTCTCGGGCGACCGGCCGATAATCAATACGTCCGCGCCGCTCTTGAGAGCAGCTGCCGCGACGCCGAGACCGATGCCGGAACTGCCTCCGATGATGATGATCTTCTTACCCATGAGCGTTGCCATGGGAGCCTCCGCTTTTCCGAGGATTGCACCGGTGAATTACGCTTTGCCGGCGTAGGCCGCTTCCAGGTCGGCGACGATGATCTTGGTCATCTTGTACATCGCCTGTCGTACCCGATGCGCCTTTTCGCGATCCGGGTCGGTCATTAGCCGCAGCGTGATTTCCGGAATGACCTGCCAGTAGACGCCGTATTTGTCCGTCAGCCAGCCGCACGGTTTCTCCGAGCCGCCGTCTGCCGTGAGCGCCTTATAGTAGTAGTCGGTCTCAGTCTGGTCCTTCGTCTCGATGTAGAGCGACAGCCGCTCATTGAATGGTGGCATGGACCCGGCGTTAAGCGCGGTTAAGCGCAACCCTTCAAGCTCGAAGTCGAAAGTGGCGATGCGGAACCGTCTTGTTTGTTCCGGAAACCCAGTCGGTGAACTCGAATGCCTCAAGCGCCTTGGAATTCTTGAAGACCGATAGATAGAAATCCCGGGCCTCTTGCGCATTTGTGTTGAACCAGAGGAATGGGTGGATGGTAGCCATGCTGTTCTCGTGAGTGTTAATCACAAATCGTTGGCATTCTGGCCAGCTCAGGCTTGACCAACAAACCATAAATTGGCACAGATTTGTGATTAACACTCACGAATGGTCATGTCGCGCAAACTTCCGCCGCTCAATTCATTGCCGAGCTTCGAAGCAGCGGCTCGGCATTTGAGTTTCTCCAAGGCCGCAGAGGAGCTCAACGTCACGCCCGGCGCCATCAGCCGGGCGATAAAGAATCTTGAGGATCAACTGGGCGTCCTTCTGTTCGAGCGCGATACGCGTTCGGTGCGACTGACTGCTGTCGGCGAGCCCTACGCGCGGGCGGTTCGCGAAGCGCTGGATCAGTTGGCGGCGGCAACCGCCTCGGCGACGGCCCGCCATTCGAACTCGATATTGAACGTCAGCACCTCCGATGGCTTCGCCGGGAGATGGTTGGTGCCGCGTCTCTATCGCTTTCACCGCGAGCATAGCGACATCGACGTGCGGGTTTCGACGACCGGTAAGCTGACCAACTTCCTTGGCGACGGCATCGACATCGCCATACGGTATGGTGGCGGAAATTATCCGGGGCTCACGTCAGAATTCCTCGCCGATGAGGAGGTGTTTCCCGTGTGCAGCCCAAAACTCCTGGAGGGTGAGCGTCCGCTACGCCAGCCTGAGGACCTCAGACACCACGCGTTGATCCGTGACGGCTATCCGATCGACTGGGCGACCTGGCTCTCTAGCGCGGGGGTCAAAAATGTGGACCCGCATAGCGGGCTCACCTTTGACTCCTATACCTTTGCAGTCGAGGCGGCTGTACAAGGCGAAGGGGTGGTGCTTGGTCGGACCATGCTCGTTGCAGCCGACCTCGCCGCCGGGAGACTGATTCGACCTTTCAAGCACGCACTGAAAGCCTTTTCCAGCTTCTACGTCGTCTACCCTCCGGATGCCATCCGTCAGCGCAAAGTAAAAGCCTTTCGAGATTGGCTCTTTTCAGAGATTACAGCACACTGAGACTGACGGATTTGCCGACGCGATCGAGAGGAAATCTGGCCGGCAGGAATCGCATCGAGCGAAAGTGACCGACTAGCCGATAGTAAACGGCGACACCACGGCTGGAAACCAACGGACGGCGAGGACGTCGCTGAGTGCAGCGCGATCTACGGCGCGTCGGGCGCGATCTTAGTTGCCAAGGCGGCCCACAAGGCAGAAGATTTACCCAGCCCCGGGGCATCCGGGGAATACCCGCTGAGTGCAATTTTGAAGATGCGCTATGCCAGGGGACCGGGCAACCCGGCTTGTTCCGTCCTAGGCCGTTCTGCCGGGCGAGGAGGAAGCAATGATACGGATCACCAGGCGTCAGGCCATCGAAACCATGGGAGCCGCGGCGGCATTCGCAGCGGGTCTCGCGCGTCCGGTCTTCGCTGAGACGGCAGCGGGAGCGGCCGGTATCGATCAGGCGCTGACCGCAGCGGTCAAATCCGGGAGGGTGCCCGGAGTTGTGGCGCTGGCGGCCAACGACAAAGGCACAATTTATTCGGGCGCATTTGGCGTGCGCAGTCTCGCGCAGCCCCAGGCAATGACCGTTGATTCGGTGTTCTGGATCGCCTCCATGACGAAGGCCGTGACAACCGTCGCGGCGATGCAGATGGTGGAGCAAGGAAAGCTGAAGCTCGATCAGCCCGCCAGCGAGATCCTGCCGGATTTGGCATCGGCGCAGGTGCTGGAGGGGTTCGACGCGGCGGGGCAACCCCAGCTCCGCGCGGCCAAGCGGCCCATCACGCTGCGGCAATTGCTGACGCACACCGCGGGATACACCTACGACGTGTGGAACGCGGATACTGGCCGCTACGAGAAACAGGCCAACCTGCCGGGTATCATCACCTGCAAGAACGACGCGCTCAAGACGCCCTTGGCTTTCGATCCCGGCGCTCGCTGGGAGTACGGCATCAATATCGATTTTGCTGGCAAGATGGTCGAAAAGGTGACCGGCGAGCGGCTCGAAGGCTATTTCCGCGAGCACATCTTCGGTCCTCTCGGCATGGCGGATACAAGCTTCAAGATCAGCCCGTCGCAACGCGAGCGGCTCGTGGCGATGCATGCGCGCGGCGCCGACGGCTCACTGAAACCGATCGAATTTGAAATGCCGCAAGAGCCGGAATTTTACATGGGCGGTGGCGGCCTCTACTCGGCAGGACCCGACTACCTGAAGTTCGTGCGCATGTTCCTCAACCACGGCAGCCTCGACGGCAAGACGGTGCTCAAGCCGGAGACCGTGGCACTGATGGGGCAGAACCAGATCGGCGACATCAACGTCGTCGCGCTGAAGACCGTCGCACCTGAGAGCTCGCTCGATGCCGAATTCTTCCCAGGCATGGTCAAGAAATGGGGGCTTGGCTTCATGATCAACACCGAGACCGCGCCGACAGGCCGGAGCGCCGGCAGCCTTGCCTGGGCCGGCCTCGCCAACACCTATTTCTGGATCGATCCGAGCAAGAACATCGGCGGCGTCATCCTCATGCAGCTTCTGCCATTTGCCGATCCGCAGGCGTTGCAGACCTTTGCCGAGTTCGAAAGCCAGCTTTACAAGATCGCCTAGGTCTCGACGGTGGTCGGCGCACCGACGCCGACCACCAATGCCAAGGAAGAGCTCGACCAAGGCCATCGATCGGAAACTCCACCGGGCGCGGGAGCGTCTCGCACCAGTTCGGCGCCCACAAGGGCACGGATCGAAGTCGCCCAGCCCCCGATGGCGAGACGGCGGAACTGAAGCCGGCTGCGCATTCTCCGGGCCCTTGTTTCAGTCGCATGCATGGACCGGTTGGGTCATGTTCAGCAGTCGACGCGCCGTAGGGGCTATTCCGCTTACCCCTTACTGCTGACCCGCTCTCTGCGATGAAAACACGGGTGCTCAGGCCAACATGAGGCGTATTGGAGCGCCATCGCCATCCCCGATATGCCATTGAGCGGAGTGCGTATTTAATGGCTCATATTCGCCCGAAGCGAGGATCGTCTGCTGCAAGTCGCCGTAGGTGTAGTGCCGCCCCATGCGGTCTTCCCTTTCCTGTGCCATCTGCATTTTCCTTCAGAGGTCGTCGCACGAGGATCGGCCTCACGACAGCGACTTGTAGACGGCCTTCTCGAACTCAAAAAACAGCGGCATCGCCTTGTGGTCTGCGAACGGAAAGACCTGCGTGAGGTATACGCCGCCCACGCCTTTAGCGGGGTCGATCCAGAAATAGGTGTTCGCCATGCCCGCCCACGCGAGACTTCCAGGAGAGCGTCCGGTCGGAGCCTTCTCCGTGTTGATCATGAAGCTCAGCCCCCAGGTCTTGCGCATGCCCGGGAAGAACTCAGCGTCGTTTGTGACAGACGGGACCGCCGTCTTGAGCAGGTGCACGCTCAGATCGCCCATCTGATTGCGGGACATCAGGTCGACCGTCTCTGCTTTCAGCACGCGCCCGTCCTGGGCCTTGCCCCCGTTGAGAATCATCCTGATGAACTTGAGATAGTCCGATGCCGTCGAGTAGAGGCCGCCCCCACCCATCTCGAATTCCGGCTCCTGCGGGATCTCGAATTGCTCCGGGGTTAGGGCGCCTTCCTCGCCCCGCTGATGCACCGTCGCGAGCCGTGCACGCATGCTGGGCGAAATCCTGAAGGCGGTATCTCCCATGCCAAGGGGCGCGAGCACGTGGTCATGCAGGTAGCTGCCGAGCTTCTGCCCGCTGATGACCTCGATGATCTTACCGATCCAGTCCATGCCGATGCCGTATTCCCAGCGCTCTCCAGGCTCGAATAGAAGCGGAAGATTGAGCGCGGCGTTCTGGCACGTGGTGACTCCCGGAAGCCCGGCCGCCTCCTTGCAGCGCAGGAGATCCTCACTCCACATCGTGTAGCCGAAGCCCGAGGTGTGAGTGAGCAGCTGCCGAATCGTGATCGGCTTGGTTGCGAGCCGGGTCCGGGGCCTGCCGGCCTCGTCAAACCCCTCAAGCACGCGCACGGAACCGAGGTCGGCCACCCACTGGCGAGCTGGACTGTCAAGCTCGAGCCGTCCCTGCTCGACCAGTTGCATGGCGGCGGTCGCGGTTAGCGCCTTGGTCATAGAAGCAATCCAGGCGACCGTATCGACCGTCATGTCCGCGGGCTCGCCGAGCGCTCGTTTGCCGAAGGCGGCCTCGTAGATCGTCCCGTCACTGTTTGTGGCGGCGGCGACGACTCCGGGCACGTCGCCCGAATCCACGCCGCGCCTAAGCACATGATCAATTAAAGCATTCATCGCGGGTCTCCAGCTTCCCAACCTGTTTCGCCTTCTTCCAATTGCGGGCTACACTAGGTCGGCAGTCATTGTGGAAACTGTTGTGGGAAGCGTTGTAGGAAGCGTGGCAGAGACGAGGCCCGAGGCACCGGCAGATTCCATTCGGATCCGATTGCTCGGCAGCCTCCAGGTTCGGCGAGGCGACCGAAATGAGGTGTTGCCCGCGTCCAAGCGAGCACGAGCCCTGCTCGGCTATCTGGTGGCGACCGGCAAGGCGCACACGCGGCGGCATCTCTGTGACCTGCTGTGGGATGGGCCGGACGACCCGCGCGCCGCCTTGCGCTGGAGCTTGGCCAAGCTGCGGCCGGTCGTGAACACGGACGGGACTGCGCGACTCAAGGCTGACCGGGATCACGCAGCTTTCGACGCAGATGACAGCTTCGTCGACATCGTCCGGGCGGCCGATCTGCTGGCTCCAGGGATAGGCGAAGTTACCGTCGAGGCGCTGGAGGAGGCCGCGCTGCTGTTGGAAGGCGAGTTCCTCGACGGCCTCGACCTTCCTGATTGCTATCAATTCTACAACTGGTGCATGTCCGAGCGCGAACGACTTGGGCAGTTGCGCCGGCGGACGCTCGAAGCACTCATTGGGCGTCTCGACGGCGACCCGGAGCGCGCGCTCGGACATGCGCGCACGCTGGTTGCCGCCGATCCGCTTTCAGAGGCCGCCCATGCGCGTTTCGTCGGGCTGCTGGTCGAACTCGGCCGAGTGCGAGACGCTGACACTCACTATGAGTATGCGCGCGAGCTGCTTCGGCGCGAGCTGGCGGCGCCGCTCTCGGGCGAGCTTCGCCGCCCAACGGCGTTACCCAACAAGAGCGCCCCAAACGCCGTCCTGGAAACGCCGGCGATCCCGGCGAGGAACGATGACCCCTCTGCCCCGCCTCCGTCGGGGTCCACGCCGTTCCTTGGGCGCGACGCCGAGAGGCGCGCCATCGAGTTCCGCCGTGCGGTCGCTATCAACCGGCGTTGCTCAGAAGATGATGCTGTTTACCGGGGAGCCGGGGATCGGCAAATCAAGGCTCCTCCAGCTGGCCACTGAGATCTCCGCCAGTGCCGGCGTGCATGTGGTAAGCGCCCGTTGTTTCGAGGCGGAAATGATTCGCCCTTACGGCTTGTGGATCGATGCCCTACGCACCTCGTCGCCTGATGAGATAAGCGTGGATCAAAGACCGGACTATTTGACGCCAGGTTTCCTGACCCCGCCGCGACGCAGGACCAACTGGAATCGCGCGACAAGCTGTTTGCAACCGTTGCAAGCCGGCTCGTGGAAATGTCAGGAAACCAACCTTTGACCGTGGCTTTGGATGACCTGCAATGGATAGACGAAGCGTCCGCATGTCTCCTCCACTATGTTCTCCGGACCGCCAGACCAATGCGTCATGTCTTGTTCGTCGGAGCTGCCCGCGACGGCGAGATTGACGACAATCCGGTGGCGCGGCGGTTGGCTTGCGTCGCTCAAACGAGATCGGCTCATCCACACATATGCGGTGCCTCCGTTGGAGCGTACTGAAATCGCCGCGCTATTTCCCGGGCGGCTATCGGAGAGCGAAGCGACCGACATCTGGCGAGCATGCGGGGGTAATCCGCTATTCGCCATTGAGATGGCCCGCTCAGAGCCGCACGGGCGCCAGTTTCACAGCCGCGACATCTCAGGTCTGATCGCCGATCGGCTCGATCGGCTCGAAGAGCCGGCGCGCGAGCTGATCCAGTTCGCCTCCGCGATCGGTCGCGCGTTCGGCCCCGAGCTCGTCAGCACCGCGTTGGCGCGCCCGGAGATCTCGGTGCTCAGAGAACTGGACGGGCTGGAGCGCCGAGGGCTCTTACGCAGCCTCCCGGACGCCAGATACGACTTTGTGCATGATATTGTGCGTCGGGAGACTTACCAGCGCCTCTCGCAGCCTCACCGCCGCATAATTCACCGAAGACTAAGTCAAGCGTTGGCGGACGCCGCCAGAAGCAATGAGAGCCTGTTCGGCGACCTCGCCCATCAGGCAGGGCTTGCCCAAGAGCATGGGCTTGCTGCCGAAGCTTGCATTTCGGTTGGTGAACGATGCCTGCGGCTGTTTGCCAATGCCGAGGCGACCAACGCCGCGGATCGCGGGCTCGCGCACCTTGAGCACATCACCGCGGCGTCCGAGCGCGTTCGCCTGCAGATATCGCTCTTCCGCATCAAAGCCTTTGCAGCCGCAAGCCCCGGCGCGCCGGCCGTGCCCGAGTTGATGGACGGCCTCAGGCGCGCCATCGATCATGCTGAGAGCCTCGGTCTTCACGCCGCCGCAAGCCTGGGATCCCACGTCTTATCGTGGATCACCCAGAGGAGGAACGATATGAGTGGCGTGCGCCTCGCGACGCTGCACGCCGAGGCCATGAGCCGCACGACCGACCAGGCGACACGCTGCCATCAGCTTGCCAATACCGGGAGATGCCTGCTCGACGTCGAGCAGGAGATCGACCAGGCGCGCGCGTTCCTGCATGAAGCTGATATGCTCGCTGCACGGCTCAATCTGCGCTTCGTCGAGCTCGACTGGGGGAAGGGGTTGATCGCGCGTTGGGACGGGAACCTCGAGGCCGCGCACGCAGCGATGAGCCGCGCGCTTGCACTTGCACGTATGCGAGAGGAGCGCTGGCGCGAAATCGAATGCCTGGTCTGGCTCGCCAAGATCGATCTTGAGCGCCACCGGCCCGACGCCGTTACCGCTTGGTGCGAGGACATGATCAGCGTCGCAGCGCGCATGGGTGACCCGCAGGCGCCGACGGCCGAGGCGCTTGCCGCACTCGCGGATTATCGGAAACTCGGTCGCGCTGCCGTTCCGGACCTTGAAAAGGCGCTTGCCTGTCTGCGCGCATTCGACGACAAGGCCGCCCTGGCTTATGCGCTGAACCAGTATGCGTCTGTCGAGCTCGAGCAAGGCAACTGTGAGGCCGCGCAAACGCTCGCGGAGGAGGCGCTGACGGCGGCGACGGCAGCACGCAGAACCACCGAGGTCGTCGTAGCGAACACCATTCTGCTCCAGGCCTTCGTTGCGAAGGGAGATCGCTCGGCTGCACTGCTCCCGCTCGCGCGGCTGACGTCTACTGGAGGCGGGCAGGCCCTCAGTGCTCGTGCCCGATCCTCCGTGGAAGCAGCCTACGGGCTCATGCCGCAATCGTTCCAACGCAGATTCAAACGATAGTGGGCGACGTAGATCACTCTACCCGCAAGCCCGAAGGAGGTTTCGATGTCTGTCATTATCGTCGAACGATCGTTCGACACTCCACCGTCCGATGCCGAGCTCAAGGCAGTCGCCGACCGCCAGGCACAGTGCCTCGAAATCTATGGGGTCACCTGGAAAACGAGCATCCTATCGACCGACCGCAAGCGCATGGTCTGCGAGTACATAGCCGCGGACACCGAAAGTGTGCGGAAAGTGCAGCGTGAGGCGCAGGCTCCTTTCGAGCGCATCTGGGCAGGGGCGGCGATAGACCCGTTCGATCGCATCTGACGGGAGGGTGATGATCGCGACGAGATCCTGTCAGTCACCACTTTTCTCAACCGCTTGCTGCCCTCGAAATCCCGATGCGCCGGGGGTCGCTGGAAAAAGCGTCAAATGTCCGGCTTGGGTCACGAACCGAAGCGGACGGAATACCTGCTTTGAGGCGTAGGCGATTGCGCATGATGCGGTCAGCTGCGCTGCCTATCGCTGCTATAGGACACTCGCTATGAACTGCGCGAACTCGGTCGTGCGCGGATTGGCAAACAGCTTGTCGGTCGGGCCGATTTCCCAGACCTTGCCTTTGTGCATGAAGAGGGTGATGTCTGCAACGCGGCGGGCGAAGCCCATCTCGTGGGTGACGAGCACCATCGTCATGCCGCGCTGGCGCAGATCCTCCATCACCTTCAGTACCTCGGCGGTCAGTTCCGGATCGAGCGCGGAGGTCACCTCGTCGAACAGCATCACCTGCGGCGACAGGGCCAGCGACCGCGCGATCGCAACGCGCTGCTGCTGGCCGCCGGAAAGCTGCTCGGGATAGGCGTCGATCTTTTCCGACAGGCCGACCTGCTTCAGCACCTCGGCGGCGATGCTTCTTGCCTCGGCCTTCGGCTTCTTCTGCACCAGCGTCAAAGCGAGGGTGATGTTCCGCTCCACCGTCAGATGCGGAAACAGATTATAGCTCTGGAACACCATGCCGACCGCCTGGCGAAGCTGTCTCTTATCGAGCTTGCCAGGCAGGCTCACGCGATGGCCGCAGACGTCGATCTCGCCGCTCTGGATCGTCTCCAGCCCGTTCATGCAGCGGAGCAGCGTACTCTTGCCGGAGCCGCTGCGGCCGATGATGGCGACCATCTGTCCACGCATCACGTCGAAGGACACGCTGTCGAGCACGCGGACTGCGCCGAAATCCTTCACGACATTCGACACGCGCACGACCATCTCGGCGGCGGCATCAGGCGCTGCCGGCGCGGCGTCCTTGCGCATATCAGCGAGCGACATTCAGCCTCCTCTCGAGATAGCGGCTGCTGACTGACAGCGGATAGCACATGGCGAAGTAGATCGCGGCGACACAGGTGAAGACGAAGAACGGCTCGAAGGTCGAATTATTGACGATCTGCCCGGCGCGCGACAGCTCGACGAAGCCGATGATCGAGGCGAGCGAGGTGCTCTTCACGATCTGCACCATGAAGCCGACCGTCGGCGGAATGGCGATGCGCGTCGCCTGCGGCAGGATCACATAGGCATATTGCTGGAAGCGATTGAGGCCGAGGCAGTCGGAGGCTTCCCATTGCGTGCGTGGCACCGCCTGGATGCAGCCGCGCCAGATCTCGCCGAGGAATGCCCCGGCGTAGAGCGTCAGCGAAAGTCCGGCCGCGACGATCGGGCTCAGCCTGTAGCCGAGGATGCTGAGCCCGAAATAGGACAGGAATAGCAGGATAAGGAGCGGCGTGCCCTGAACGAGCTGGATATAGGCCGCGGCGAGAAGCTGCAGGACGCGCAGCCGCGACACGCGGCCAAGCGCCAGCGTCATGCCGAGCACCGCGCCGCCGGCGAAAGCCAGCAGCGACAACAGAATGGTCCACTTCGCGGCGTCGAGCAGATAATAGACATGGACGCTGGTGAATTGGACCATGCGCCCTCACAAAGCCGTGCCGAGCCGGCGGCGCCTCGCGAACAGCGCAAGGCCGAGCCCCCAGAAGCCCAGGCGATAGAGAAATGACAGGAAGAGATAGACGACGGCGACGACGACATACACCTCGAAGCTTCGATAGGTGTCGGACTGGATGACGTTGGCGACGGCGGTCAGTTCCTCCGCGGAGATCTGCGAGGTGATGCTCGATGCCAGCATCAGCAGCACGAACTGGCTTGTGAGCGCGGGATAGACGCGCTCGATCGCGGGCAGCAGCACGACATGCCCGATGACCTGCAGCCGGTTAAGGCCGAGGCAATCGCCAGCCTCGATCTGCGTCCTCGGGATGGACTCGATGCCGGCGCGCATGATCTCCGTCGTATAAGCACCGACATTGATGACCAGCGCGATGACCGCCGAGGTCTCGGCATTGAGCTTCAGCCCGAGGCTGGCGATGCCGAAATAGACGATGAAGATCTGCACCAGCAGCGGCGTGTTGCGGATGATCTCGACATACGCGCCGACGAGCCGTCCGATAGCGGCATGCGCATAGACGCGCAGCACCGCGCAGACCGTCCCAACCATGAAGCCGAGCGCGATCGAGACCACCGTCAGCTTGATGGTCAGCCACGCGCCGCCGAGGAAGGCCGGCCATGTTTGCGCCAGGAATGAGAAGTCGAACTGATAGGTCATCGCCCTCCGCCGTCTTCTCTCACGTACACTCGTCAGTGAGTGGACAGGCGCGCGCAGCGCGTCCGCCGGAATGCCGTAGATGCGCACCGCATTGCCGGCGAACATCTGCTGCCGCTCGCTATCGGAGAAACCCCGCGTGATGACGTCGAAGCCGCCGAAGATTTCGTCGAATGTTCCGCACAGGCCGTCGACCGGGAAATTGCTGGCAAACATGCAGCGCTCCGGGCCGAACAGATCGATGGTCGTCAGCACGACCTGCCGGTTCGAATTCAGCCGTCCACGGTTTTCCCGGCTGCCCGAGGCCGGAAATTTTGACCGCGGCGTTCGGGCAGGCGGCCAGCAGCGCCATTCCGGAGGCCCAGGCGGCCACGGCGTCGGGGCTGCGGTCCGCCGGCAGGCCGGTATGGTCGAGGATGATCTGCGTATCCGGAAAGGCGCGGGCGACATCGGCGGCCTCGTGCAGATGCCACCACGGCGTTTGCAGGTCATAGCGGAGGCCGAGTTTGCTAAGCGCGGCAAAACCTTCGCGCCACGTCGCATCCATCATGCCGCCGGGGCTGCCGTCCCGCGGCGTGGCGATTGGCGCGCGGCTTCTGCCGGACACCGCGCACGAAATCGAAGCCAGCGAGCCGCTCCAGCACCGGAATGGCGTCATCGCGGTCGAGCCACGCCTGCGCCACCGCAACGGACGGATATCCGGTGACGCGCCGCAGCTCCTTCACATAGGCCATCTCGCCGATGGGGTCGCGCGGGTCCCATTCGGTCTCGATATAGACCGTGCCCGCGACACGGTACTTGCGGGCATCGCGGAGGTAGTCGTCCGGCAGATAGCGGCGCTTGATGGCGCTGTAATCGCCATAACGGAACGCCACCGGCTTGTCGGCGAGCCAGGGGTGATAGTTGCGCACCGGGTCCCAAAAATGCTGGTGGGCGTCGACGATGGTCAGTTGCTCAGTCATGGCGTTCCACCTGCTGACGCTGACTTGGCGATCTTGGCTCGGGCGATGCCGACGCACAGGTCGAAGGCCGCCTGAATGCCCTCGACATTGGCGATGCCCCGGCCTGCGATGTCGAAAGCCGAGCCGCTGCGCGCAAGTCGTGATCGGCACAGGCTGGCCGCCGTGGAGCGTCACGCCATTGTCGAAGCCGATCAGCTTCATCGCGATCTGGCCTTGATCGTGATACATCGACACAATGCCGTTCAGCCCGCTGCGTTTCGCCGTCAGGAACATCGTGTCGGGCGAGAGAGGCCCGATGGCATCGACCCCGGCCTGGCGCATGGCCTCGGCGGCCGGGCCGATCACCTCGATCTCCTCGCGGCCGATCGAGCCGCCATCGCCGGCATGCGGATTGAGACCGGCCACGCCGATGCGCGGGCGCGCGACGCCTGCATCCTTCAAGGCGTCGTCGAGAATGCGGATGGCTTCGCAGACACCGTCATAGGTGATGTGATCCGCTACCGCCCGGATCGGGATATGCGAGGTGACGCGCGAGGTCCAGAGCGCGCCGGTGATGTTGAATTCCGAGATGGTCCGGTCATGGCCGAACAGCGCCTTCATGAAGCGCATCTCGTCCTCATAGGCGAGGCCGGCGAGATGCATCGCATGCTTGTTCAGCGGGCCGAAGACGATGCCGTCGATCGCGCCGGATTTCGCGGCGCCGACGGCGGCTTCCAGGCTTTTGATCGATGCCTTGCCCGATGAGGCCGTCGATTGACCGACGACAATGTCGGAGGCCGCGATGAGCGGCAAGGGCAGCAGCGTCGGCCGGCCGGGCGCGAAGCTGATCTCCTTCCAATCCGCCGCGAGTTGCGGGGTGAGCTGTATTCCGGGCGATCGCCTCGCCGGTCGCCCGAATGGACGGGTCGGTGAGCACGACGACATCGGCCTCGTCGTAATTCTGCGGCCGCGCCAGCAGCTTCACGACGATCTCCGGCCCGATCCCGCTGGGATCGCCGAGAAGAACTCCGATCCTTGGGCGCCTGTGTCCTTGACTTGTCATGGCGTTCCGCTTGCCGATCCACGAGGGGACGAGCCGCCGCTAAACGGCAGCGGCCCGTGACGAGAGGCGAACTCAGCTATCGCCGGCCTTGAGAATTTCCGGCGCGACGCTGACGCCGTGATAGGCCTTGTAGATATCGTCGAGCTTCCGGTTCTTCAGATTGGCCTTAACCCAGCTATTCACCCATTCCTTGAGCTTGGGCTCGTTCTGGCGCATGCCGATGCCGAGAAGGTTGGTCTGCATCACGATCTTGGTCTCGACCGTGCGGGCCGGGTTCTTCTTGTTGATCGCGGGCAGCAGCGAGCGGGCGGTGGCGAGGATGTCCGCCTGCCCCGACGCGACGGCGAGCGCCATGGTCGAAGTCGTCCTCATAGCGCACGAGCTGGGCGTCCTTCGCAAGCTTGGTCAGGTCGGTGTCCTGCGTGGTGCCGCGCACGACGGCCACGCGCTTGCCGGCGAGATCGGCATAGTCCTTGATCTCGATGCCCTTCAGCCCCGCCACCACGGAGAGATGGTCGGCGTAGGGGATCGAGAAGTCGACCACCTTGGCCCGCTCCGGGGTGATCGAGAGCGTCGAAACCACGAGGTCGGCCTTACCGGTCTGCAGCGAGGGTATGCGCGAGGGGCCGTTGGTCGTCACGATCTCCAGTTCGACGCCGAGGTCCTTGGCGAGGGCGCGGGCCAGATCGACATCGGAGCCGGTCGGCTGCATCTTGTCGTCCGTCATCCCGAAAGGCGGAATGGCGAGATCGATGGCGATACGGACCTTCTTGGCGGCGCGGATGTCGTCGAGCGTATCGGCCTTGGCGGGCGCCGCGAGCGCGAAGCAGGCAAGCGCGGCAGCCAGCGCGAGGCGCGCGGCATGAACGTCTCCGAGATTTCCAAAGGTCGTTTCCTCCCGGTTGATCTGTGCTCTTGCGGCACGATCAGGCGCCTTCCTTGGTGATCTCTTCCGGCAGATCGTTGCCGTGGTATTTCTTGTAGATCTCGTTCAGCTTGCCATTCTTGAGATTGGTCTTGACCCAATCATTGACTTGCTGAAGCAGACGCGTCTCGCCCTTGCGCACGCCGATCCCGAGCTTGAAGGACTCCAGCACGAATTTCAGCTCCAGCTCGCGCGCAGGCGTTCTTCTTGGCAATCGGCCCGAGCAGGAATTCCGCGGTGGTGAACAGATCGATCTGCCCGCTGACAAAGGCCTGCGCGGTCGTGGCGTCGTCCTCGTAGCGGACCACCTTGGCGTTCTTCGCGTTTCTGGTCAGCCAGGTGTCGTGGGTGGTGCTGCGGGTTGTGCCGACCGTCTTGCCGTCGAGACCCGGCGAGATCCTTGACAGGAATGCTCTTCATGCCGGCGAGCACGGTGCGCAGCGGCGCATAGGGGACGGAGAAGTCGATCACCTGCGCCCGCTCCGGCGTTATCGAGAGCGTCGAGATGACGAGATCGGCCTTGCCCGACTGGAGTGAGGGGATGCGCGACGCCCCGGTGGTCGGGACGTGTTCGAACTCGGCGCCGAAATCCTTCGCCAGCAGCTTCGCCGTATCGATATCGGAGCCGGTCGGCTGCATCTTTTCGTCGGTCATGCCGTAGGGCGCGACACCCAGATCGACGGCGATGCGGATCTTCTTGGCCGCGCGGATGTCATCCAGCGCATCGGCGTTGGCGGCCGCGCATGTGGCCAGCAGCGCCGCGGAGGCGATTATCGCGCTCCGGATCAGGTTCAGCGGTTTCATCATTTCCTCCCACTTCGTCTTTTATGACTTGTCTTTGCGTCTGGTAGAGCTGCGTGATCGCGGCCGGATCGGTCATCTCGTTGTCCGGCGTGACGAAAGCCTCGTGCTGGCGCGATAGCCGCGCCGATCAGCGGCAGAGCACAGCCCCAACGCCTCGACGGTGTCGCCGACGGCGTGCATGTCCTTCAGAAGCTGGCGGGCGTAGGCGCGGGGCGGCGTCGAAGTCGCGCGCCTGCATGCGCGGATAGAGCTGCTGCAGCAGGTTGCTGTCGGCATGGCCGCCTGCGAGGCATTGCGGCAGGCGCGCGGCGTCGATGCCGGAGGCTTCCGCGAGCGCCAGGGCTTCGGCCATCACGACATAGTTGGTGCCGACGATGGCCTGGTTGATAACCTTGGCCATCTGGCCCGCGCCGTTCGGTCCCATGTGGGTGAAGTTAGCCGACAGGTCGGCCATAACGGGCCGGACGGCCTCGATGTCGGCCGCCTCGCCGCCGGCCATCACGGTCATGGTGCCGTCGCGCGCTGCGACGGGGCCGCCGGAGACGGGCGCGTCGATCCAGGCCATGCCTTTCTCGCGCTGGAGCCGCACGGCGAGTTCGCGCGTGCGGCTCGGATCGGCGGTGGAATGGTCGATCAGGATTTTGCCGTCTATGTTGGCCTGGGCGACGCCCCTCGGGCCGAAGACGCATTCCTCGACGGCCTTGGTGTGCAACACGCACATCAGCACAATGTCGCTCGCCTCGGCGACGGCGGCCGGCGATGGCGCCGCGATCAGCACCGGCATCGACGACAGGCGGCAACACGCTCCGGCTCCAGATTCCAGACAGTCAGCGGCCAGCCCTTGTCGAGCAGACGCAGCGACATCGCCGTGCCCATCAGGCCAAGGCCGATGAATCCGAGGCGCTGGCGCGTCATGGCTGGCCATCCTGGCCGGACATGCGGTCATAGACGCGGAACAGCGCCTGATTGCCGTTGCCGCCCTCGCCATGCGCTTTCGCATCCAGATATTGGCTGGTGACGAGGCCGGTGCCCGGCAACGGCACGCCCAGCGCAAATGCCAGCTCGCCCGCCAGCCGCAGATCCTTCAGCATCAGGTCGATGCGGAATCCCGCGCGATCGTCCTTATCGATCATCGCAGGGCCGAGATTCTGCAGCATCCAGGAGGCGGCGGACCCGCCGAGCAGCACCTCGCGCAGCTTGACGAGGTCGGCGCCGGCCGCCCGGCCAAGCGCGAGCGCCTCGCAAACGCCCTGCAGGTTGATGCCGACGATCACCTGATTGCAGAGCTTGGCGATCTGCCCGGAGCCGGACGGGCCGACATGCACGATGGTTTTGCCCATGGCCTCGAAGGCCGGGCGTGCGCGCTCCATTGCCTCTTCCGGACCGCCGACCATGATGGAGAGCGCGGCGTTCTTGGCGCCGACTGGGCCGCCCGAGACCGGCGCATCCAGCAGCGTGACGCCCACGGCGGCAAGCGCCCTGCTCATCTTCTGCGTCGCCTGCGGAGAGATCGTGCTCATGTCGATCATGAGCTTGCCGGCTGGCGGCGCTTCCAGAATGCCGCCGGGGGCGAACACGACTTCTTCGACCTGAGGCGTATCCGGCAGCATCGTGATGACCATGTCCGAGGAACGGGACGCTTCCGCGATCGTAGCCGCGACGCGAGCGCCATAGTCCCACAATTCCTCCGCCGCCGACCGGCGGATGTCATAGGCCGAAACCCGATGCCCTCCCTTCAGGAGGTTGACGGCCATTTCCCGGCCCATCGTCCCGATGCCGATAAACCCGATATCAGCCACGACATGCTCCCGGCCGCCGCCAGGACCGGCGGCGTGTTTCCTCCCGCTGCCATGGAGTCCTCTATCGGGCTTTGCGAAGGCAGCATTAACTTGTACGCTACATGCTGCATACAGCATACTCGATTGTCAACGGCTTCCGGCGCCGCTATGAGAGCGGCATCCGCCGCATAGCAAACAGCGAGGTCTTCGCACCGCATGAGCGATGTCGATGCGTCCGAGGGGCGCCCGATCGTCCGCCAGAACCTGCACGACGTGATCGTTTCGCGCGTCCGTGACATGATCATCGAGGGGACGCTGGCAGCCGGGTCGCGCATTCACGAGGGCAATCTCGGGCGCGAGTTGGGTGTGTCGCGCACGCCGCTGCGCGAGGCGCTGAAGTTCCTGGCGAGCGAAGGGCTGATCGAGCTGGTGCCGACGCGCGGCGCGATGGTGCGGCGCTTCTCGGCCAAGGACGTGCAGGACAGCCTGATCGTCCTCGGCAATCTCGAAGCGCTGGCCGGGCGTCTCGCCTGCGAACGCGCGGGCGATGCCGAGCTCGTCCGGATCCGTGCGCTGCATGACGAGATGATGCGGTTCTACGCCGCGCGCGACCGCCTGCCGTATTTCAAGCTGAACCAGGAGATCCACGCCTCGATCCTGCGGAGCTGCGGCAACGAGGCCCTGTCATATGTGCACGGGATACTGCAGGCCCGGCTCAAACGCATCCGCTATATCGGCAATGAGCGCCAGGAGAAATGGGCCGGAGCAGTGGCCGATCATGAGGAGATCATCGCCGCGCTCGAGGCCCGCGACGCCGATCGCCTGGCGGCCGCCCTCGAAGCGCACATGACCGCCACCTGGAACCGCGTCAAGGATGCGATCTGAGGCGATTGAAGATCAAACGCGTACACTCGACCGCGCCCTCTGGACGCCGCTGCATTTGATGGCAGACGGAGACCGGTTAGGAGAATGGCGAGACATACCGGATAGTCGAAGAGGGGACGCCCAGCGCATGCCGCTTTGGCCTTTGCATCATGCCGGGTGATTTTGACGGCTGGCATGTTGCACAGCTCCAGATCCCCTCACGCCATTGATCACGGGCTTTGGCTGCACTCCTCGTCTGCTTTCCAACGACGAATGCGAGACGATCCGGAGCTGGATTCGTAAACCGCCGGGTGGATTCTCCCCGGCTAAGTGCCCCAAGAACCTCGATAACTCTGACTGTGCTTCAGATCTGGGTGCAAATTGCTTTGGCCTTTTCGTACCGCAGGAGTATCATTTTAGAAAATATTGAAAAAAATACCATCATTAGGGAGGAGGAAAAAATGGCATCAAAACGCTTATCGCGGCGCGCCGTTCTCAAGACCGCCGCTCTCAGCTCCGCCGCTGCCCTCGCGGCACCCTACATCAGCCGCGCCTATGCCGCCGCCGGCTCATTGAGCCTGGGCTGCTGGGACCATTGGGTTCCCGGCGCCAATAATGCGCTGATTAAGCTCTGCAAGGAATGGGGCGATAAGAACAAAGTCGACGTTCATATCGACTTCATCACCTCGCAGGGCGAGAAGGACAAGCTGACCGCTGCCGCCGAGGCGCAGGCCGGTACCGGCCACGATATCATGTCGCATCGCGACTGGAACGTGCGCATCCATCAGGACAAGCTCGAGCCGCTCGACGATGTGGTCGACGCGCTGATCAAGAAATATGGGCCGATCAGCCCGGTCGCCGAATATCTGGCGAAGATCAAAGGAACGTGGCGCGGCGTGCCGACCGCGGTGGGAAGCCAGGTGAAACCCTGCTGCTCTCGCTTCGATCTCTATCAGGAGCATGCCGGCATCGACCTGCGCGACATATTCCCGGCCGACGAATCCAAGTGGGACAAGGCCAAGGTCGACAGCTGGACATGGGATATGTATGTCTCGACCGCGCAGAAGCTGCACAAAGCCGGCTTCCCGATCGGTCTGCCCATGGGCCAGGCGTCTGATGCGGTCGATTGGGTCGGCGGACTGTTCAACGCCTATGGCGTGGTCTTCGTCGACGAAAAAGACAACATCAAGATCAATTCCGACGAGACGCGCCAGGCGATGGAAATCGCGGCGAAGCTCATGGAAGCGTCACCGCCCGAGGTCTATGCCTGGGACGACGCCGGCAACAATCGCTGGCTGATCTCCGGCAAGGGCGGGGGCATCATGAACCCGCCGAGCGCCTGGGCCGTCGCCAAGCGCGACAATCCCAAGGTAGCCGAAAAATGCTGGTCCCACCCCGTGCCGAAAGGCCCGAAGGGCCGCTTCGTCGGCCAGTTGCCGCAGTTCTACGGCGTGTGGAAATTCTCCAGCAACAAGTCCGCGGCCAAGGATCTCCTGCTGCACTTGTCGCAGAAGGAGTCTATCGCCCAGCTCGTCGACGCTTCCTTCGGCTATGACCTGCCCTCGTTCAAAACCATGTACGATCTCGACACCTGGAAGAAGGTCGAGCCGCCGGTCGGCATCGTTTACGGCTATCCGCCGCGCGGAGACGAGCAGACCTCGATCGCCGGAGCCCCCGCCCGCTCCGAGGTCGGCGCGCAGATCTACAATCAGGCGATCAATACGGTGATGGTCGCCAAGTTCACGCAGGGCAAAGAAAAGCTCGACGACGTGATCGCATGGGCCGAGAGCGAACTCGAAGGCACCCTGCGGACCTGAACCGGCGATGGCTTCGGGATCAGCGTGCCGGCCCATTGGCCGGCGCGCACGATCTCCGGGCCCGAACAGAAGCCCGACCTTTGGGTATTTCCGCATGGCACAAACAGCCGAATCCTGGACCGACGCTGTCGAACGGAAACGCGCCGTTCCTGCGCGCGGCGGGCTAAAGCGCTTCGCGCGCCGCCGCTCGACCATCGCCTTCCTGATGTGTCTGCCGCTGATCCTCATCATCGTCGTGCCTCGTCATCTACCCGGCGCTCTACTCGATCTATCTGTCGATGCTGAACAAGTCGCAGACGCGCTTCATCGGCCTCGGCAATTACTCGTTCCTATTGTCGCGCGACGTGTTCTGGATGGTGGTGAAGCAATCCACCATTTTCGCGCTCGCCGCGGTGTTCTTCAAAGCGCTGATCGGCCTCGTCACGGCGCATCTGGTCAATAACCTGCCGAGCAAGGGGCAGCGCAAATGGCGCGGCATGCTGCTGGTCCCCTGGGTCATTCCGCTCGCTCTGTCGACGCTCGGCTGGTGGTGGCTGTTCGACCCGACGCATTCCGCCATCAACTACATCGTGACCGGGCTCGGCTTCGAAGAAATTCCCTGGCTGAGCGATCCCTACTGGGCCCGCGTCTCGGTCATCCTGGTCAATGTCTGGTACGGTGCGCCGTTCTTCCTGATCATGTATCTCGCCGCGCTGAAATCGGTGCCCGAACAGCTCTATGAAGCGGCCTCCATCGACGGCGCCAATGCCTGGCAGCGCTTCGTCCATATCACCCTGCCGATGATGCGCAACATCATCGCCATCACCGTGCTGTTCTCGCTGATCGTCACCTTCGCCAATTTCGATATCGTGCAGATCATGACGGGGGGCGGTCCGCGCAATATGACCCATATGTTCGCCACCTACGCGTTCCTGCTCGGCATCCGCTCCGGCGATCTGCCGCTGGGCGCGGCGACTTCGCTGTTCATGTTACCGATCCTGGCGATTGCAGCAGTCTTCATCCTGCGCGGCGTGCGCAAGCGCGGAAGGGAGATCTGATGAGCACGATAGCCGAGGTCTCCAGCCCGCCGAGGCGGCGGTCGCGCGTCAGCAGTCTTCACCGCAACCGGCGCTGGGCGCTGATCGCGAGCTATTTCTTCCTCATCCTGTTCGCGATCTTCTTCCTCCTGCCACCCTATTACATGATCGTCACGTCGCTGAAGAGCGACGCCGAAATGGCGCGGATGGCAACCAATCCGTGGATCATCGCCGACGGGCTCACCTTCGATCAGTTCAGGATCCTGTTCAACAACACCGACTTCCTGATCTTTTTCAAGAACACGGCCATCGTCACCGTCTGCGTGGTCGTGATCACCATGGTGATCAGCGTGCTCGCCGCTTTCTCGCTCGGCCGCATGCGCTTCTGGGGATCGGGCATCCTGGCGACCGGCATCTTCCTGACCTACCTGGTGCCGGACACGCTTCTGTTCATTCCGATGTTCCAGATCGTCAAATGGATCGGCCTGCTGAATTCCTATTGGGCCATGGTGCTGGTCTACCCGACGCTGACCGTACCGTTCTGCACCTGGATCATGATCGGCTATTTCCAGTCGATCCCGAAAGAGCTGGACGAAGCCGCGCTCATCGACGGCGCGAGCCATATGCAGATGCTCCTGAAGATCTTCATTCCGGTGGCGCTGCCCGGTATCATCGCGGCGACGATCTTTGCCTTCACCGTCTCATGGGCCGCCTTCGTCTATCCGATGGCCTTTCTCTATTCCTCCGACCAGCAGGTGCTGACGGTCGGCACTGTCACGAGCCTGATCCGCGGCGACGTCTACAAATGGGGTATGCTGATGGCCGGCGCCCTGGTTGCCGCCGCGCCGCCGCTGGTGATCTACGCCTTCCTCATGGACTACTATATTGCCGGCCTCACAGCCGGCTCCACAAAGGGATAAGTCTATGGCCGAAGTCGTCTTGCGCCAGGTCGTGAAAAGGTTCGACGACGTGGAAGCCGTACGTTCGATCGACCTGGATATTCCGGACTATGAATTCGTCGTTCTGGTAGGCCCGTCCGGCTGCGGCAAGAGCACGACGCTGAGGATGATCGCGGGGCTGGAGGAGGTCACATCCGGCGACATCCGCATCGGCGACGAGCTGGTCAACGACCTGCCGCCGAAGGACCGCGACATCGCCATGGTGTTCCAGAACTACGCGCTCTATCCGCATATGACCGCGTTCGAGAACATGTCCTTCGGGCTCCGCTTGCGCAAGATTCCGAAGGCGGAGATCCGTCAGCGGGTCGAGCACGCCGCGCGCATCCTCGACATCACCGAACTGCTTGACCGCCGCCCGAGGGCTCTTTCTGGTGGCCAGCGTCAGCGCGTCGCCATGGGCCGCGCTATCGTGCGCAAACCAAAAGTGTTCCTATTCGACGAGCCGTTGTCCAATCTCGATGCCAAACTGCGCGTGCAGATGCGTACCGAGATCAAGCGCGTGCATCAGAAGGTCAAAACCACGACCGTCTACGTCACCCACGACCAGGTGGAGGCGATGACTCTCGCCGACCGCGTCGTGGTCATGAATGGCGGCCGTATCGAGCAGATCGGCACGCCGCAAGAACTCTACCACCAGCCGCGCACCCGCTTCGTCGCCGGCTTTATCGGCTCCCCGGCCATGAACTTCCTTGCTTGCCGCTTGGAGGAGAATGGCAGCGGCTTGAGCGTGCGCATCTCCGACGCCATCGCCCTGCCTGTGCCGTCTGCCAAGGCCGCCCGTTATCGGAACGCTTCCAGCCGCGAATTGTTGCTTGGCCTGCGCCCCGAACACATCACCGAAACCCGGGCGAATGGCGGCGGTGAAACCGCAACATTCCGCGCCACGCTCGACGTCGTCGAGCCGATGGGCATGGAGACCATGGTCTATTTCAGCGTCAACGGGACGGAGGTCTGCGGCCGGGTGGAGCCGACCAGCGCGGGCGACGCCGGCACCGTGATGCCGTTGCGGGCCAATATGGAGCATATGCATTTGATCGATGCGAATACGGGGGGCGTGCTTTAGCATGCGCGACGGACCGTTTCGTTGCTGCCGCCCGGGGTTGCGCGACGCGCTACATGCCAGCCACGCTGATGAGCGGCGCGAGCATGTGGAAGCGATTAAGCGGCATCACGCCGAGCACAAAAGGCTACAGGATCGTATGAACGCAATGTACGTCGATAAGCTCGACGGCATTGTTGACACCGCTTTCTTTGAGAAAATGTCCACCCCTGTCGCGCGACGAGCAGAAATCTGTGCCTGCGCGAAATCGAGAGGCATCGACCGGAACGCCCAAAGGCTGTTCGCAAATCAGGAACCGCGCGAGAAGCGCCGCTTACTCAACTTCGTACTATCGAACTGCACTTGGGAGAATGGCGACATGGTCGCCACATTCCGCCAACCCTTTGATATGCTTGCAGATACTGCCCATGCTGCCGCACGCTACGCAGCGAATGAGACGGCAAAATCGGCGAAAAGCTGAGATTTGGCTCCCCGGGCCGGACTCGAACCAGCGACCGAGCGGTTAACAGCCGCTTGCTCTACCAACTGAGCTACCGGGGAATAGGGCTAGACCCTAATATGCAAGCATATAGCAAATGCCGCAGTCGGCTTCCACCCTAAATGCAAGTCGAATGCGCGGTAATTAATCCGCATTCGTGCCTATGACAATCATCGGGATCGAGCGAAACGACTTTTCCACCGCCCGCTGGCCGCATCGGCGCAAGCCGTGCTGCCACGGATCAGCCCGGCGCCGCAAACAGATAGGTCTCCGGCAGACCCAGGCGGCGGCACGCTTCGACCGGCGGACTGCCGCCAAGCGGGATCCTGTCAGCGACCCGGCCCGCGCCGCGCACAATGCGCCGCTCCCAATCTTTCAGGTCCCACTTGGAATTCAGGCCGAGCAGCGCGCGTGCCCAGTCAGGCAGCATGTCGACCGCGGCGCGTATGAGGAGCCGCTGAAACGGCCGCGAGGTTCGCGGCAATATCGGCGCGCAGCGCATGATATCGAGGAATTCGAAGATGATGGGCGAAGGCTGGAGTTTAGGTCGCATAGTTTCAAAAAAGGCGCGCTGCTCCCGATCCGATCCCGGCGCGGCGGTAGCGCCATACAGGTGCGCCGCCCCTGATCCTTCCAGATAGAAGCGCGATACATCCGCCGCCGAAAGGGCTGAACGAAGCGGTTATACGCCTCGACAAAGCCGAATGCGGCTGTCGCGTGAACCCAGTTGAGCAACTCAGGATCGTCCGCGCGGTAAGCCTCGCCTGACGGTGTTTCTCCGGCAATCCGGGCATGCACGCGGCGCACCCGCGCGATCATCGCTTCGGCTTCGCTCTTCGGACCGTAGACGGTCATCATCGCGGCAAGGCCGGTTCGCCGCAGCCGGTGGACCGGGTCGGTGCGAAAGCTCGTATGATCCCAGACGCCGGAGCGGACGCGCGGCTCCGCGAGTTCCAGCAAGACCGCCGAAGTGCCGCCGATGAACAAGGAGATGGGATTCTTGAAGACGCGCCAGGAGACCGAATCCGGCGAGGTCAGGGCGGGCTCTCCGGCGGGCGAGCCGAAATCGGGTTTCGGACCGCCGTCGAAAAGTAAGCGCGCCGCTTCGGCTTCGATGCGTGTTTGCAGCCATCGGGGAAGCGCCAAGGGCCGGTTGGCTGCCAAGCGTAACTCTCCATCAAGGGGGGCGGTTGCGTTTCACTCCCGCGCCAGCAGGGCGCCGAGCACCATTCCGGCGGCGATGGCGAAACTCAAGCTGCCCGCATCGGCCGACACGCCTTCCATGCCCGACCTGTCATCCGAGCGCCGCGGCGCGACGATCCGAAGCGAGCCGAACCGGCGCGCGTAGACCTGCGTGAACTCCGCGCCGAAAAACACGATCTGCGCCGAATAGTAGATCCATACCAGTATCAGCACGATCGAGGATGCCGCGCCATAAGTGGATTCCAGCCCTTGCTTGCCGAGATAAAGTGCGATGAGGAATTTCCCCAGATTGAACAGCAGCGCCGTCAGCGCCGCGCCGATCCAGACGTCCCGCCAACCGATGTCGGTGTCGGGCAGATATTTGAACATCATCGCAAAGAGCAAGGTCAGCACCAGGAAATTCAGCGCGAAATTGACCGCGTGCAGCGCAGCTTCGCTGAGGCCGGAGCCGAACGCCTGTCCCATGCCGGCGATGAAGGCGCTGCTGACCAGGGAAATCGTCAAGAGAAAACCGAGACCGAGAATTGCGGCGAGCGACACCGCATACGTCCTGATATAGCCCCAGATGCCGGAAACCGGCGTGCGTTCGACGTTCCAGATAATGTTCAGCGTATCCTTCAGCTGCACCACGACGCTCAGCGCGCCAAACAGCAGGATCGCCAGGCCGATTGCCGTCGCGACGACCGATTGGCTGCCTGTCGAGGCGCCGGCCAGCATGGCCTCGATCGCCTGCGCCCCCTGGTCGCCGACCAGGCTTCTGATCTGCCCCATGATCTGTTGCTGCACAGTGCCGCCGTCGAAAAACAAGCTCGCCACGCCGATTGCGATGATCAGCAGCGGAGCGAGGGAGAAAATCGAGTAATAGGCGAGCGCGGCGCCCAGACGAGGCGCGCCGTCTTCCGACCATTCGTTGAAGGTTTGCCGAATGAGCGACCAGGCATTTGCAAACATGGCGGGGCTCTTTTCATTTTGCGGATTATTTTGAGCGACAATTCAGGAACGTCGCTCTGGCCGTTTCAGTTCACGCGAATTCCGTGCGGCGGTCTCATTTCGGAGCAAGAGCGAATTTCCCGGCGAAACGCGGGGAATTGGCATGTCGTCCGCATCAAGGCCGTGCCCCGGCCGGCATTCGGCGCAAAGCAACTGGCTCGGATCGAGACGCAATACTGCAGGAGGCCTTGCCGGCCGGGAAAGGGTGTTGGATAAGTCGCTGCGCTGATGCTTCCGGCGGCGCGTGCGCCTTATTTAGGCAGCATCGCGGCCACCAGCCCGGCCGGGCCGGCGGGCCTCAGTATCTGCTCGAAGGTGCATTGCCCCGGCGCCTTGTCGGGACGCCAGCGCATGAGCTTGGTGCCGTGGCGGAAACGGTCGGCGGTAACGTGATCGTAGCGGACCTCGACGACCAGCTCGGGCCGAAGCGGCTGCCATTCGGCGGAGCGTTCGGTGCTCCAGCGGCTCGGGCCTCCGGGTGCGTTGCCGGTGAAGCCGGGCGGAGCGATGAGGGCTTCCAATTTGCGCGTCAAGGCGGGTGCGTTCGGCTTTCGGGATGGTGGAGGTGAAGCCGACATGGTCGAGTGCGCCCTGCTCATTATAGAGACCCAGCAGCAGGGAGCCGACGACCTCCTTCTTTTGCGCATAGCGGAAGCCGCCGACAACGCAATCCGCCGTCCGCAACTGCTTGACCTTGATCATCCGGCGTTCGCCCGGCTCGTAGACGCCGTCACGCGGCTTGGCGACGACGCCGTCGATCGCGCCGCTGGCATGCTTCAGCCATTTCAGCGCCTCGCGCCGCTCGGTCGTGCAAGGGGAAAGCCGCAGCCGATCCGTCCTGCGAGCCATGCGGAAAAACTCCTCCAGCGCGGCGCGGCGGTGGGACAGCGGCTCTCCGGTCAGCACGTGCCCGTCCGCTGCGAGGCAATCGAACAGGATAAAGAGGGCAGGGGTTTCGGCAGCCAGGCGGCGGATGCGGCTTTCCGCCGGATGCAGCCGCATCTGCAAAGCGGCGAAGGACAGCGTATCGCCCGCCGGGATGACGAGTTCGCCGTCGAGAACGAAGCTGTCGCTTTCTGATGGCCCGAAGCGCCTCGACCATCTCCGGAAAATAGCGGCCGAGCGGCTTGCCCGACTTCGCCCGCAACTCGACATCATCGCCATTGCGGAAGGCGAGGCATCGAAACCCGTCCCATTTCGGCTCGAACTGCCAATCCGGGCCCTCGGGGAGATCGTCGGCGATATGCGCTTCCATGGGCGGCGTGGTGAGCGGGAGAAGCGGCTCCGTGGCCGTCTTTGCGGCGTCGGCGCGCTCAGCTCTCCTGGCCATCCGGTCGGTCTCCACGCCCCCGCGGCCGGGTCGGGCGCAGGGCTCCCGCTGAACACATTCGGCAGGAAAACGTTCCGCGCCCGCTGCCTTAGCTTCTCATTTCGCCTTATGCGCCTCGCCATGACCGTCATGCCCACCGCTCTCCTTGGCGCCGAGCGCTTCCACCTTGAATTCGACCGGCACCGTTCCGGCATGTTCGAATTTCAGCGTCCCCTTGATCATCTGCCCCTTCTTGAACGGCTCCTTCAGGCCCAGCATCATCATGTGAAATGAGGCGGGCTTCATCTCGACCGTCTCGCCCGGCTTGATCTCAAGCCCCGCTTTCACCTCGCGCATCGTCATGATGTTGTCGACGACGGCCATCTCGTGAATTTCGATGGTTTCGACTCCCTCGGCGGTGGCGCCGATCAGCCTGTCCGCTTTCGTGCCGCCATTGGTGAGCGTCAGATAGCCACCGGCTACTTTGGCTCCGGTCGGCGTGGCGCGGGTCCAGGGATGGCCTATGGTCACATCGCCGGCTTTGAATTCATGGGCGGCGAGGGGCTGGGTCAGCAATGCGAGCGCCGTGAAGATGGCGGGCATTTTGAAGACTGGGCGAAAAGCGAACATTGAGCGTGATCCTTTGATGATTTGATATTTGTGGGCGGCCGGCGCGAGATCGCGCGGCACATCGCGGCAAGAATGACAGCCGAGCCTTACGCATTGCTGGCGAGGGGCTGATCGCTGCCGTGCGGCGGTATTCGGGCGACAAGCGCGCGAGGAGGTCAGGAGAGTCGGCGGAGCCCGCGCGGCGAAACCGTGGATACTCGGGCAGAGCGGTGCGCTGTATCGCGTGTCGGCGCTTCGAAGGCAGGCTGAAGGCGCTCACCGCCCAGGGCGACCGGATCGGCGAGCGCTCCCGCATGGCCAGGCGCCGCATAGGGACAAAGCTCACCGTCTTCCTGCTGGTCGGGGACCGACCCTTGGTCAGACGCGGCGACGATCGATTTCGTGCCGGCGGAGGTGCAGATGACGAGTTTCAGCTCGCCCTGCGCCGCCGCCATCGGATCGAGCATGAGGCCCGGCGCGATAATGCAGCGCATCAGCACGGCCGCCATGGCCAGCACCGTAGCCAGCCTGTCGATGCCGATGGAAAATCCGGAACCGCGCAGCCTTCATGCGCGGCGATGTTAGCCGAGGGCGGATGCACTGGCCACGATCGCCTCCGACCTGCCGATATTATCCCCCCGGCTTGCGCTCGGAGAGCAGCGAGACACGCCCATAGCCGGCGGATGTCACATTGCCGAGCACTTCCATGACTTGCCCGTAGGGGATCGATTTATCGGCGCGGACATAGGCGATGCTGTCGCCTTCCGTGCCCCGCAACGCCGTCAAACGCGCAATCAGCGCCTCGGGCGTGACGGCTTCGTTGCGGATGTGAAGGCCGCCATCGGCACCGAGCGTGATCACCAGCGGCTTTTCGGGCGGGTTCTGCCGCGCCGCCGCCGTTTGCGGCAGTTTCACGGGCACGCCCGCGAGCATCAGGGGCGCGGTCACCATGAAGATGATCAGCAGCACCAGCATGACATCGACGAATGGCGTCACGTTGATCTCGGCGAGCGGCGCGAAATCGGCGTCCTCGTCGAACGGATCCTTCGGCAGATTGGCGCCCATGACTACGCTCCGGCCTTGCCGTTGAAATGCCGGATTGGGCGAGCGTCGCGATGGCGAAGTTGATGCGCTCGCCCGCCCGCGCCAGCGAACCGGTCAGCTGGTTGTAGGCGACCACCGCCGGGATCGCGGCGACGAGCCCGAGCGCGGTCGCGAACAGGGCCTCGGCGATGCCCGGCGCGACGACGGCGAGGCTGGTATCCTGCTGCCCGGCGATGGCGGTAAAGCTGTTCATGATGCCCCAGACGGTGCCGAACAGGCCGACGAAGGGCGCCGTCGATCCGACCGTTGCCAGAAAGCGCAGCCGCGGCTGCAGCTTGCTCAATTCGAAACGGGCGGCGAGGCGCATGGCCTTTTCGATGCGGCTTTCGAACTCCGACCGGCTTTCGCCCGGCGATGTGCCCGCCTGACCCTGAGCGGCAGCAAGGACCGCGCCGGCCAGTTCCGCGCGGCTCCGTACGATGTCGCCGGCGCCGGACACGAAGCGTTCGAGCCGCCTCACCTGTCCGCCGAAGCGCGTCAGCCGGATTGCCTTTTCGAGGATGATCGCCCAGCAGATGACCGAGGCGAAGACGAGAATGAGCATCACGCCTTTCACCACCGGGTCCGCATTCATGATGAGGCCGTAAATCGTCACATTGAGGCCGGCGCCGGCGGCCAGCGGCGGCAAGGCTGTCTCCATTAGCTTGGATCCTGTCTGGTTCTGAAGGTCGACGGTATTAATTAGAACTGAAGGGGAACGTGAAGCGCAATTGCGCGGGAGTCGATCCCGGCGGTGGTTGCGGAAAGGGCGATGAGCGGCGGACGGTCGCGAGTGCAATCTGATCGAGAACTCTGATTACCGCTGGATGAGACGATGCGCGCGAAGGTCAATTGTCCCGACGTGGAGATCGCGAGTTCGACCACAACCCTGCCTCGATCGCCGGCACTGGACGGCTTGTTCCGCGCAATCCAGGCATTGACGATGTCGGAGTACTGTCGCGCCGATGCGCCCTGGCTGGCAGAGACGCGGCCTGTGGCGGTCTTTGCGCCCTTCGAACCGCTCGCCCCTGCGCTCGACACCTGGTCGCCGCTTTTCTTTCGCGCCTCTCTCTCGGCCTTCTTCCGCTCCGCTGCCTGGCGTTCCCTATGGGCCTCACGCGCCTCGGCCTCGCGTTCCTCCCGAGCATCCTGCTCCTCAGCCAGTTGGCGGGCCTTGTCGCGGGCCTGCTGTTCTGCTGCCTGCTTTTTGCGCTCTGCTTCCGCGGCCTGCTTCTCGCGCTCTGCCTCCGCAGCCTGCTTCTCGCGTTCGGCTTCAGCGGCTCGCTGCAAGGCCTCTTCGGCGATGCGCTGCTGCTCCTGCTGCGCATCAAGTTCGCTGCGCCGAACTGCCTCCTTCTCGGCTTCGGCTTCGGTATCTCGGTTTGAGGCGGTGGCGGGGTCTCAATCGGAGGCGGCGTCTTGGCCTTTTCAGTTTCGGCCGGGGGCGGAGGCGTTTCGGCTTTTTCCGGCTCCGCCTCTTGAGGGGGGATCGGCTCACCGGCGGTTGACGCTGGAGAAGGGGCCGCTTCACTCGCCTCGCTCTGCTCGATCAACTCCAGGATGTCGGACGACGCAATATTGACGCTGATCGCCGTTGTGGTGATGTCGGTCGCGCCAAAATCCCGCGGCTCGCGTAACAGCAGATGGGCCGCCACGCCCGACATGAATCGCGAGCGACAGCCCGAGGCCGAGCCAGAACAGCCATGCTTGGCTTCGCGTTCCGTCAGTCATCGAAATGGCGTGGTCCCCGCGACCCTTCGCGCGTCCGGCTCGCAGCCGTGCTGTCGTTGATCTCTGGCCGCCGCTCGGAACGCTGGCGGCCCGTCGCCCCTGATTTTCGCATTGGTCGGCGCGGCGGGGAACCCACGAAAAACGCAACATGAATTATGAAAGCGGTGCAGGGATTCATGCGCCTGGCACGGCGCGCGACGCTGACTGCCTTCTATCAGAAAATCCCCGCTTCAAGCCCGGCGGCCATCGACATCCCCAGCTCGGCGCATTGTTCGGCGAACGCGTCGCAGAATTCGCCGCGAAGGATCAGCGGCGCCTGTACCGCCCGCCATCTCAGGCCCGTCGTGATGGTTTCCACCGCGCGTCGCGTTCCCGTGCCGTCATGACCGGCGCGAATCACGAGCGCGTAAGGCATCCCTTGAGTTTTTTCCAGGCAGGGATAATAGATGCGGTCGAAGAAATCCTTCAGCGCGCCGCTCATATAGCCCAGATTTTCCGTGGTCGCCAGAATGATTGCCTGTGCAGACAGCACGTCGGCGGCGCCGGCTTCGAACGGCGACAGGGATTTGACCGCGACGCCGCTGATATCGCCATGCCGCGCGCTATCGACGAGCGCGTTCCGCAGCCGAAGCGTATTTGGCGAGGGCGCGTGAGCAACGATGAGCAGGCATTTTTCAGTCATGATACGGGTCGGCGAGCAATGTCCGTGCGGTGCATCATATCAGGCCGCGCCGTAATGCGGCCAGCCTCACCCCATCCGCATCTGCACCTTCTCCAGCCGCAGCTCTTCCAAAACGTCGGCGAGCGCGGTTTGCCAGGGGCGCGGCGTCAACCCGAAGGTCCGCTCCAGCTTGCCAAGATCGAGGACGCAATTGTGCGGCCGGATACGAGACGCCACCGAGGTCTCGCCGCTGACCGCTTCCAGAAATGGAGGGATGCCGGACCAGAGAGCGGCTTTGCTGAAGATGGCGCTGGCAAATCCGTGCCAGCTTGTCGGCGCGCCGCCATTGGAGACATGATAGAGGCCCCAGCCCCTGTCGTCCTTCATTGCCCGCGCCGCCATGATCAGCAACATCTCGGCCAGATCAGGCGCCGCGGTCGGCCGGCCGATTTCGTCGGCAATGACGGCGAGGCGGCTGCGCTCTGCGCCGAGGCGAAGCATGGTGCGGAGAAAATTGTGCCCTTGCGCCGCATAGAGCCATGAGGTCCTGACGATCAGATGCCGGCGATTGGCGGCGGCCACGGCGAATTCGCCGATGAGCTTGCTTTGCCCATAAACGTTCAGCGGATTGGGTCGGTCATCCTCGGTCCACTCGCCTTGCTTGCCGCCGTCGAACACCTCATCGGTGGACAGATGGACGATCGGCGCGTTGCACTCTGCCGCTGCTTTGGCGAGCGCCGCCGCGCCGTCGCGGTTGAGGGCGAAGGCCTGATCGGGCTCCTGCTCGGCCCGCTCGACGGCGGTGTAGGCTGCGGCGTTGATGACCAGATCGGGGGCGATGTCGGCGACGAACCTGCTGATTTGGGTGGGACGCGAGAGGTCGAACTGCGTGCGCGATGCAGCGATGAGCCGCGTGCCGGACGGAAGCCGGGCACGGCATATTTCGCGTCCAAGCTGGCCGGTGGCGCCGGTTAGCAGAATTTTCATGCTCGAACCGTTCCGAGGGGATTGGAACACGGCCCTCGCGTCACATGGCGCGGCTCGTGGCCGATGAGACATTTCATCAAGCGGCTGCCTCCTCGCGGGAGTGGACGCTGCGAAATGGGGACTCGATGTCACAGAGCAGTGGGAGTGCGGCATCTGCTTCGGACAGGACCGCCTCTTCCGCCTTGACCGGCCACACGATGCCGAGAAACGGATCGTTCCACAGAACGCCCTGGTGGTAGTCCGCAGTGTCGGCTGCGCTCACCTTATAGGCGATCTCCGTCAGCGGCCGGAGCGTTGCGCAACCATGTGCGAATCCTTCAGGAATGAACAATTGCAGCGCGTTTTCGCCGCTGAGTTCGACGCTGACATGCCTGCCGAATGTCGGCGAGCCTTGGCGCATGTCCACCGCCACTTGCTGGATCGCCCCTTGCACGACGCGGACCAGCCGGGCTTGCGCGAATGGCGGGCTTTGAAAATGCAGGCCGCGAACCGTGCCGGCGGCGGTGGACAGCAATTGCGCATCCTGCACAAAGCGGATGTCCACGCCCTGATCGGCAAGCTCGGCCGCATTATAGGTCTCGGCGAAAAATCCACGGCGGTCGCGGAAGCGCTTCGGCTCGATGAGCAGGATGCCGTCGACGTCGAATCGATGGACCCTCATGAGCCGGCCGCTCGCCCGGCGCGCAGAAAGACCGCCCCGCAATGGGTGGTGAGGACATGGAAGACCGCAGCCATATGACACCGTCCGGAGTGGGTACTCCGGTCCCGCAGCTCAATTTCCGCGGCGGGATGGATGTTCAGCGCGGCAAATGCCAAGGCTGAACGCCGGTCATCGCCGCGTTTCAGCCGATGTTTTAGCGGTTCGTCTTTGGTTTATTCAACCTTAAAGGGAATTTTTTGTGAATACGCGCATAAGTTTAAACAGCTTCGCGATCGCCCTGTGCATATTGAATGTCATAGAGGCGCGAATAGAGCCCGCCGAGGGCCAGCAATTCCCGGTGGCTGCCACTTTCGGCAAGGCGGCCATTGTCGATGACGTGGATGCGGTCGGCATTCAGCACCGTGGCGAGCCGGTGCGCGATCACGAGAGTCGTGCGGCGCTCGGTGAGCTGCGCGAGGGCGCGCTGGATAGCCTGTTCGGACTCGCTGTCGAGCGCCGATGTCGGCTCATCGAGCAGGATGATCGGGGCATTTTTCAGAAAGGCGCGCGCGATGGAGATGCGCTGGCGCTGCCCGCCCGAAAGCTGCCCGCCGAGTTCGCCGACCTGCGTCTCATAACCATGCGCGAGCGCCTGAATGAAATGATGCGCATAAGCCGCCTTGGCCGCCGCGACGATGGCTTCCTCGGTCGCGCC
This sequence comes from uncultured Alphaproteobacteria bacterium, assembly GCA_963842775.1. Classification (GTDB taxonomy): domain Bacteria; phylum Pseudomonadota; class Alphaproteobacteria; order Rhizobiales; family Rhodomicrobiaceae; genus R-RK-3. The sequence goes on from CAWJHQ010000012.1 coordinate 177,354, forward strand.
GCTATGTCCGGCGGCAATGTTTTCGCGGACCGTACCGTCAAAGAGGAAGACATCCTGGCTGACGAGCGAAACCTGCGAGCGCAGCGAATTGAGCGTCACCTCGCGAATGTCCTGGCCGTCGACGCTGATGGCGCCATGCTCGGGATCCCAGAAGCGCAGGATGAGATTCATGATGGTCGTCTTGCCGCTGCCGGAAAGTCCGACAAGCGCGGTCGTCTTGCCCGCCTCGACATCGAGCGTGAGATCGCACAGCACCGGCGCGTCCGGCGTATAGCGGAACGTGACGTTGTCGAACTGGACGCGCCCGCTCGGAACCTTGAGCGCAGGGGCTCCCGGCCGGTCCGTCAGGCCCGGCTTGGTGTCGATCACATCATACATCATGCGGACGCCGATGCAGGCCTGGCTGAGCCGGATCTGGAGACGTGCAAGGCGGCGCGCCGGCTCATAGGCCATCAGCAGCGCGGTGATGAAAGAGAAGAATTCGCCCGGCGTCTCACCGTAAGTCAGGCTTCGCCAGCCCGCATAGAGAATGACCCCCGCCACGGCGAACCCGCCGAGCGTATCCACGAGAGGGTTGACCCGAGCGTTCACGGCATTGATCTTATTGCCGACGCGCTCGACCGCACGCACCGCCTCATTCATGCGTCCGGACATCGCCGGCTCCAGGGTGAACGCCTTCACCACCCGGATGCCCTGCGCGGTTTCCCGCATGGTTTGCACGATCTGGCCGTAGGACAGCACTTCGCGCTGGCTGACCGTGCGGATACGCTTCACCAGCCTTCTTTGCAGATAAATGCCGACCGGCGCCGCCAGCGAGCAGATCGCGAACATCAGCGGCTGCTGCACGACCATGACGCCGATCAGGCTGACGAGGGTGAAGAGATCGCGGCCAAGACTGGTGGCCAGAAGATTGACGGCGTCACGCGTGGCTTGCGCGTTCAGGGTGATGCGCGTGATCAGATCGCTTGATGGATTGCGCTGGTAATAGCCGAAATCCTGCTGCAGCAGATGATCGAACATCTGCGGTTTGCGTCTCGGCCACCATGCGGTTGCCGATGCGCGACAGGGACACGTCCTGAAAATAGGAGGCGAGGCCTTTTGCGGTGAACAGGCTAACCACGACGATCGGCAGCCAGATCAGCGCTTCAGGCTTGCGGTCGACGAAGATCAGATTAACGACATCCTTCATCAGCCATGCGCTGAGCGCGGTCGCGCCGGCGACGATAAACATGAAAATGAACGCCACGGCGTAGCGCGGCGCGTATTTGCGCCATTTGTCGAACATCAGCCGCTTCAGCAAGGCGAGATCTTGGCGCGGCAGGAAAAGCTCGAAAATATTCATAAATCAGCGTCACCTTTTATCGCCGCACGCCTCGCCCGCGGTAGTATGCTGAGAATGCGCGGTCACCCGTGACGCTAAATAAACGGTTCCATGCCAGTTTGTCAAAATCGGCGTCACTTCCCGGACGGTCGCGGCATAACCCCTTGATCGTTTGATTTTTCCGTCGTTTCGCGCACAGTTCGGCGTGGCTGCCGGGAGGATTGTATTGGGTCATGGTCGAAACGGAACCGCTCATAGCGATCGTGGTCGGCGGTATCGTCGCAGCGTTCGCGCTCGGCTTCCTCGCCCATAGGCTGAGAATTTCGCCGATCGTGGGTTATCTTCTGGCGGGCGTGCTGATCGGCCCCTATACGCCCGGCTTCGCCGCCGATACCGATCTCGCCGCGGAACTGGCCGATCTGGGCGTCATCCTGATCATGTTCGGCATCGGCCTGAAATTCTCGCCGCGCCAGCTCGCCGAGTGTCCATGGGTCATCCTGCCCTGCGCGCTGGCGCAGATGCTGATCGTCACGGGCCTCGGATATGGCTTTGCAAGGCTGATCGGTCTTCCGGTGACGGAAGCCGTGATCTTCGGCTTTTGTCTCTGCGTCGCCAGTACGGTGGTCTTGCTGCGCACGCTGGAGGATCGGCGTCTGTCGCTCTCGCCGGTCGGCAACGCCGCGCTATGCTGGCTTATCGTACAGGACCTGATCGCGGTGCTCGCGCTGGTAGCGATCTCGGCCATCGCCCAGCATAAGGGCGTGGGCGCGGCGTCCAGCAACGCGATCATCAGAAGCATCGGCATCAAGTCGGCCGAGCTGGCAGCGTTTGCGTTCATCATGCTGGTCGTCGGCCGCCGGATTTTGCCCGGCCTGCTGGTCTTCATCGCGAAAGCCAAATCGCGCGAGCTGTTTTCCCTGGGCGTCTTCGCCATCGCGCTCGGTATCGCCTATGCGGCAAATGCCATATTCGGCGCCGGATTTGCGCTGGGCGCGTTCTTCGCCGGGCTGGTGCTCAACGAAGCCGAACTCAGCCAGCGCGCCGCGGAAGACATGCTGCCCTTGCGCAACGCGTTCGCGGTGCTGTTCTTCGTGTCGGTGGGCATGCTGTTCGATCCGCAGATCGTCATCACGCATAGTTGGGTGATCCTCGGCGTGCTCGCCCTCATTATCGCCGGAAACGGCGCTGCCGTATTGCTGCTGACGACCATGATGCGCATTCCGCCCGGACAGAGACTGGTGCTCGCCGCCGGGCTTGCCCAAATCGGCGAATTTTCATTCCTGATCAGCGGCTTCAGCCTGACGCTCGGGCTCATGTCCGAGCAGACTCATATGCTGATCGCGGCGGCGGCCTTGATCGCGATCGCGCTGAATCCGTTCATCGGCCATGCGGTCGCGTTCTTCGCGGACCGAGGCATGATGAAGGCTGTGGAGAAAAGCCCGGATCCCGCCTGAAGCCGCGCCGCCGCCCGCCGAACCGAGGCGGCCAAGCTCAGCCTAATGACAGGAAAGCTTCGTCAGGCCGCGTTGACCTGGTTGCGAGCCAAGGCCGCATCGACATTCGCGACCGTCTCGTCGATGGCGGCGTGCTCCATGCCGAGCGACCGGCCGATCAACTGGACCAGCTTGTCTACCCGCTCGATAAATGGCTGTCCCGCCATGACGGCCCGCGCGACGGATGACGGCCTTAGCAGGCTCTCGGCAGCTCCGGCATATTTCTCGAACGGAACCTGATCGGCAGCATCCGCGCCAAGCCGTCGGGTGACGGCATCGACATGGGCGTAGATTGCGCGCGACATCGCCAGATCGCCATGCACCGCGTCGCGGATCGACACCGCATCGCCCCTCGTGATGCAGCGATAATTGCCGGTCAGCAGCATGCTCCACTTCGCCAGCGGGACGAACAGCGAATCGTGCACCTTCAGTTTCACCGGCACGTCCTTGCCGACGAGGCGGACGGCGGCGATATCGGCCTCCAGCTTTGCCAGCAGCTCGTTATGCGCGGTCTTGCCGAAGACAGCCGCCTTGAAATTGGTGGACAGGCCGACATGCAGCACGTTCGGCTTTTCCTCCGGCGGACGGAATGCCTGCGGGTCGGGAGAGCAGAGCGACATCAGCTCCGGCTCGAACCGCTCCCATATTCGGGGATTGGCGAAGGCGGTCTCCAGCCTGGAGGTGTCGAGGCCCGGGAGACGCTTCAGATAGGGCAGCGGCGGCATGTTCATGATCGAGAGGCACGGCAGCTGAGCCTCGGCGATGCGGATGAGCAGCGTGCGGATGGAGTGCACGTTATATTGCGGCTCCTGCATCGCCAGCATGACGAGGTCATAGCCCGCCGGATCGACCCGCTCGGGCGTCATGGCGTTCAGATGGCCCGGCAGATTCCTTGACAGGATCGCCCGGTGACCCGCCTCGCCCTTCAGCCTGATGCGAACCTCGGTGCCGTGTTCATTGATCAGTTGCGCCGTCGCGGCACGGCAGACCAGCGTAACGTCATGGCCGGCCATCAGAAGCTTGGTGCCGAAGAGCGATCCGTAGGACGCGCCAAGGATGAGCACTTTATATCGCATTTCCTCACTCCACCTTTCTCGCGGCGCGCGCAACCGGGCCGCTGTTTATGGAGCTGCCGCTTAGAGACCGGCCGCCAAGGCAATGCGCGGCACGGGCGGTGAATCGGTCGTTCACCGTGGGCGGCGGAGCCAGGGGCATGTTCGTCAATAAGCGGAGCAGCTTTATGCTTGGTCTAAGCGGGCATTCATTGGTTTCCCAACGAATGCCCGCTTAGATTTTGTTGTTATCGCAGAGTTTTTTCCCAAAACCGGGAAGGCCACTTTTGGGAACTCTGCTCGGGGCCGGAGCAGCTTCATGGACGTATCTCCGGCGCGGTATCCGTCTCGAAAGTCAGAATTCAATATTGATTGCGACACCTTCGGCGACTGCGATATCGACCACCGCCGATGCCACGGCAAGATCCTGCAGCCCCACACCGGTGCCGTCGAACAGGGTGATCTCATCGCTCCTGGACCGGCCGGGATGATCTCCGTTGATCACTGCCCCAAGAGGCGTAACGGCATTCTGCGTTATCAGGCCCCGGCTGATCGCGTGCTGGCATTCGCCGATCGAGATCGACTGCGCCACCTCATCGGTAAAGAGGGTGGCGGCGGCGACCAGTTCGGCCTCGACTTCCTGCTTGCCCTTGGTGTCGGTGCCCATGCAGGCGAGATGCGTGCCGGGCTTGACATGGGCGCGTTTGAGGCTGGGCGAAAAGCTGGAGGTGATGGTGATGATCACATCCGCCTCCGCGCCGAGCCGGTCCAGATCGACGGCCTCGAAGGGCACGTCGGCTTCGCGGGCCGTTTGCTCGAGGCGCGACAGCATCTCCGGATGGAAATTCCAGCCGATCACCTTCTCGAAGTCGCGCTGCTCTAGCGCCGCGCGCAATTGAAACGCCGACTGGAACCCGGCCCCAACCATGCCGAGCACCTTGGAATCCTTCCGCGCCAGATATTTGATCGAGATCGCCGAGGCGGCGGCGGTGCGGATCGCGGTCAGATAGTTGCCGCCCACCATCGCCCTCGGCTTGCCGGTATCGGCATCGAACAGGAAGACGGTCGACTGATGGTTCGTCAGGCCCCGGCTTTCGTTCCCCGGCCAGTAGCCGCCGGCTTTGAGCCCGAGAACAAGCGCGGCGCGGTCGAAGCCCGATTTGAAACCGTACAGCGCATCCGCATGACCGATCGCCTCGCGGATGACCGGGAAGTTGTAGGCGTCCCCGCGCGCCATGGCGCCGAATACGGCCTCCACGGCGCGGAAGGCCTCCGATCTGCCGAAGATCTCGCGGCAGGTCTCTTCCCTGACGATGATCATGTTCCCCGCCTCAATACGCTTTGCCGCGCGCGGAAACCGGCCACAACGCTTCGACCTTGCCGCCGCGAACGCCGACATACCAATCATGCACATTGCAGGTCGGATCGCAGTGGCCGGGCACCAGCTTCAGCTTTTCATTGATCTTCAGCGCGCCGGTCGGATCGGAGATGACACCGTGCTCGTCGGAGCATTTGATATATTCGACATCGCTCCGCCCGAAGACGTAGGGCAGGCCGCTATCGACCGATTGCGCCTTGAGGCCGGCATCGCAGATCGCCTTGTCCGCCTTGGCGTGGCTCATCACCGATGTGAGGATGAACAGCGCATTCTTGAACTCGGAGATGCGCTCGCCCTTCTCGTCATGAATGCGCCCGTAATCGGCATCCATGAAGGCGTAGGAGCCGCATTGCAGCTCGTTATAGACGCGGGAATTGCCTTCGAAATAATAGGAGCCGGTGCCGCCGCCGCCGACGATATCGCATTCGAAGCCCGCGGCCCGCAGCATGTCGACCGAGCGCTTGACCATCTCGACGGCGATATCGATCTTGGCCTTGCGGTCCGCATAATTCTGCATGTGCTGCATGGCGCCCTGATAGGCCTGGAGCCCGGAAAACTTCAGACCCGGCGCGGCTTCGATCGCAAGCGCGAGCTGGACGACCGGTTCGCCCGCCTGCACGCCGCAGCGGCCCGCGCCGCAATCGATTTCGACCAGGCATTCGATGGTGGTGCCGTGCTTCTGGGCGGCGGCGGAAAGGTCGGCAACGTTGCCGATGTCGTCGACGCAGCAGATCGTGCGCGCGCCGAGCTTCGGCATGCGGGCCAGGCGGTCGATCTTCGCCAGGTCGCGCACCTGGTTGGAGACCAGCACATCCTTGATGCCGCCGCGCGCGAACACTTCGGCTTCGCTGACCTTCTGGCAGCACACGCCGACGGCATCGCCCAGCGTATGCTGCAGCTTGGCGAGGTCGACCGATTTGTGCATCTTGCCATGGACGCGGTGGCGCACGCCCATCTTGGCGCAGAAGTCGCGCATCGCCTTGATGTTGTATTCCAGCGCATCGAGATCGACCACGAGGCAGGGCGTCTGGATATCGGCCTCGTTCATGCCGATCGCCGCCGGGACGTCGTAACCGACTTCGAGTTCGGCCAGTTTCGCGTGAACATTCATGGTCTCGCCTCCAAGGTCAGTTCTTGTGCCAGGGCAGTTTGCCGAGATCGACATTGCCGCCGGTGATGATGATGCCGACGCGCTTGCCGGCGAAAAGCTCGCGGTTCTTGATGATTGTCGCCAGCGGCACGGCGCTCGACGGCTCCATCACGATCTTCATGCGCTCCCAGGTGAGCCGCATCGCGGCGACGATCTCTTCCTCGGACGCGGTGAGGATGTCGGTCACCTTGGCTGAAACGAAGTGCCAGGTCAGGTCCTTCAGCGGCACCTTCAGGCCGTCGGCTACGGTGTTGGGCGCGTCGTCGGCAATGATGTATCCCGCCTTGAAGCTGCGATAGGCGTCGTCGGCCTGCTCCGGTTCGGCCGCGTAGATGGCGACGGAGGGCGCGATCGCCGACAGGGTCAGGCATGTGCCGGAGACCATGCCGCCGCCGCCGATCGGCGCGATGACGGCGTCGAGCTCGCCCAGCTCGTCCATGAGTTCCCTGGCGCAGGTCCCCTGTCCGGCAATGACGCGCGGATCATTGTAGGGATGCACGAAATCCGCGCCGGTGCTGGCGACCACTTCGGCGAAAACCGCCTCGCGCGAGGATGTGCTTGGCTCGCATTCGACGATCGTTCCGCCATAGCCGCGAACGGCCGCCTTCTTCGCTTCCGGCGCCGTGCGGGGCATGACGACCGTGACGGGAATGCCCCGGCGGCCCGCGGCGTAGGCAAGCGACAGGCCGTGATTGCCGGATGAATGGGTGGCGACGCCGCGCTTCGCCTTCTCTTCGCCGAGGCCGAACACGGCGTTGGATGCGCCGCGCGCCTTGAAGGCCCCGGCCTTCTGGAAGTTCTCGCATTTGAAGAACAGCTTGGCGCCCGTCAGCTCATTCATGAACGCGCTGGTCAGCACCGGCGTGCGGTGAATATAGGGCTTGATCCGCTCATGAGCGGCGAGGACGTCGTCATAGGTCGGAATTGCCAGGCCGTCGGGTGTGGTGTGCATGTTCATGGCTTCACGCCGCCTTCATCTGAACGGTCCGGCAGCTGGTGCGGTAATGTTCCTGCGCGGCGGCCACGCCGGCGCCGAGGCGGACCGGCAGGCCGAGGTCCACCATGACCATCTCCGCCGTGGCGATGCCGGACAGGGCCATCACGTCGGTCATGGAACCGAGATGCCCTATGCGGAAAACCTTCCCCGCGACGTCGCCGAGGCCGACACCGAACGCGACGCCATATTTGGCTGCGGCGTGGGTGACGATCCTGGTTGCGTCGAAGCCGGTCGGCGTGACGACGGCGCTGACCGTATCGGAATAGAGCCTCGGCTCCTTCGCGCAAAGACCGAGCCCCCAGGCGGCAACGGCTCTGCGCACGCCCTCGGCGATGCGGAAGTGCCTTTCAAAGACGTTTTCGAGCCCTTCCGCCTCAAGCATGCGGATGGAAAGGTCGAGGCCGCGGATCAGGTTCACGGGCGGCGTGTAGGGGAAGCCGCCATTTTCGTTGGATCGGAGCATGTCGCGGAAATCGAAGAAGCAGCGCGTGCACCTTGCGGCGGCCATCGCCTCCTTCGCCTTGGGGCTGATCCCGAGGATCGCCAACCCGGCAGGCAGCATGAAGCCCTTCTGCGAACCCGTGATCGCAATGTCGACGCCCCATTCGTCCATGCGGAAATCCATGGACGCAATCGAGCTGACGCCGTCGACGAAGAGCATGGCGGGATGGTTCGCGGCGTCGAGCGCGCGGCGGACGGCGGCGATGTCGCTGCGCACGCCCGTGGCAGTCTCATTATGCGTGACGAGGACGGCGCGGATCGCATGCGTCCTGTCCGCTCTCAGCGCCTTCTCGAATTGATCCGCAGGCGCGCCGCGGCCCCATTCCTCCTCGATCACGCGGACATCGAGCCCGTGGCGATTGCACAGATCGATCCAGCGATGGGAGAACATGCCGTGGCGGGCCGCGAGAACCGTGTCGCCGGGCGACAGCGTGTTGGTAATCGCGGCTTCCCACGCGCCTGTCCCAGTAGAGGGCAAGATGATCGTTTCCGCGTGGTGTGTCTTGAGAACGCGCCTGATGCCATCCAGCGCCGGCCTCAGCATCTCTACGAATACGGGCGAGCGGTGATCGATTGTTGGGAAGTCGATTGCCCGACGCAGCTCTTCGGGAATATTTGTCGGTCCGGGAATGAAAACCGGATTCTGCGTGGACATTCTTTGCCTCCCAGTTTTTCCTCAGGCTGATGAGGACCTTTCTTAAAGGTTAACCTGCATGGCGCGCCTGTTCAATTTTTTTGAAATGTTTTTTCAAAATCGGATATGTTCAAACACGGTACTGATATTCAAAGGGATTTGATTTTTTCAAATACTGAAAGCATATTTCAGAAAATCATGAGGAGCAGGCTGTGAACGCCATTACCGGCAGAAATCGGGGCCGCCCAAAAGCCTTTCACGACAAGTCGCAGGACGTGATCATCCAGTCGCTCGACCGCGCCATCGACGTGCTGAAGACGGTTGCGTCCGGCAGCGGCATGACATTGACCAGGATCGCGGAGACCGGAGGGCAGTCGGCGGCAACCTGCTACCGGATCCTTACGACGCTGAACAAGCACCGCATCGTCGAATTCGATGAGACGAGTCAGCTTTGGTATATCGGGCTGGAAGGCTTCCGGATCGGCATGAATTTCGTTGGACGGACCCGCATCGCCGAGCAAAGCCGCCCCGTCATGCAGCGCATCATGAGCGAGACCGGGGAGACCGCGAACCTCGCCATACTCGATCGCGGCGAAGTGACCTTCATCAGCCAGGTCGAAACCCATGAACCTATCCGGGCGTTTTTTCGGCCGGGTACGCGGGGCCCCGGACATGCCTCGGGGATCGGCAAGGCGATCATGGCATTTCTGCCCGAAGACCAGGCGCGCGCCTCGCTCCCCGAGGACCTGCCGCGCTATACAGCGAACACGATCACGACGCGCGAAGTCCTTCATGGACGAACTGGCCGCGATCCGCGCCCGCGGCTTCGCCATCGACAATGAGGAGCGCACGGAGGGCATGCGCTGCATCGCGGCTCCCGTGTTCAATGCCTATGGCGAGGCTATTGCGGGCGTATCGCTGTCAGGGCCATCGGTGCGGGTAAAGCCGGGGCGCGATGCGGAATTCGGCTCATTGATCAAGCATGCGGCGGATGAGATTACGCGGGCGACCGGCGGGATCGTCAAGAAGTCCGTCAGGCGGGTGATTGCCGCGCCTTCACAAGCGCCACCCCGCTGTCATCCAGGCGACATTTGCGTATGCGATAGACGAGCTACACACCAACTTCGCGCGGTCGAGGAGCGCCGCATGGCTCGCATTGTCGTTCTGTCCGACATCCATCTGTCGCCTACCCATGGGTTCTTCTGGCAGAACTGGTGCGTCGCACGCGACTTCGCGAACATGCTCGATCCCGACGCGGTCATCGTCAATGGAGATCTGTGCATCAATGGTCCTGACAGCGACGCCGAAATGGCATTCGCCGCGTCAGCGCTGCGCGATCTCGGCAAAACCGTCTTCGCTCTGCCGGGCAATCACGATGTGGGTGACGAGCCTCCCGGGCAGGATGCGGAGCAAATCGTCAATGCTGAGCGCCTTGCTCGCTGGCGCCGTTTCCTGGGACCTGACCGCTGGAGTTTCGGCGCGGGCGCCTGGCAGCTGATCGGCGCGAACGCTCAGCTGTTCGGATCCGGCTTGCCGCAGGAAGCCGAGCAGCGCGACTGGCTGAATGAGCAAATTTCTGCGGCCGGCAGCAAGCCGATCGCCTTGTTCCTACATAAGCCGCTTTTCCTCGACAGCCCCGATGAGAACGCCCTGTCGCCCCTCTGTACGCCGCCCGCGGCCCGCAAGCTGCTATTGGAGCTGATCAAGGGTTCTGGCATTCGGCTTGTGGTAAGCGGACATCTGCATCAGTACCGGGAAATGGCGGTCGACGGCATCCATTATGTCTGGCTGCCAGCGGTGGCCTTCGCGGCGCCAATCTCGGTCGGCGGCCATCGAAACTGCGGCCTCGCAATCCTCGATTTCAGCATCGAGGCCGGGGACATCCGGATCGAATATCCGCCCGGCCTTATCTCCCATGACCTCGACGCCATCAAACACCATGGCCGCTACGCTTTCCTGCGCGATATGCCGCCGTGCCCGCCCACCTTCAGTCGGAGCACCTAAGATGACCCATGCAGAATTTAAGAGCAGCGCGCTTGAAGGAGCAGAAGGAGACGGTCTGAACCCGTCGGGCAATCGCACCATGGGCGAGGTCATCGCGGCGCGCTTCTCGCGGCGGGACTTCCTGGGCGGTTCGCTCGCCGTGTCGGCCATTGCCGCCACAGTCGGCCCGATGGCGCTCCTGACGGCCAAAACGGCAAGGGCGGCGAGCGCCTCACGTTTTTCGTTCACCGAAGTGGTGGCCGGAGTGGACGAAAATCACCACGTCGCGGAAGGCTACGATGCGGACATCTTGCTGCGCTGGGGCGATCCGCTCTTTGCCGACGCGCCGGAATTCGATCCGCTGACCCAGACGGCCGAGAAGCAGCGCCGGCAATTCGGCTACAACAACGATTACGTCGGCTTCGTCCCGCTGGAAGGCTCCTTCGCACATGGCCTTCTCGTCGTGAATCACGAGTACACCAATGAGCATTCGATGTTTCCCGGCATCGTCCAGATCGTCGATGGCAAGCCCAAGGTGGCACCCACCGACCAGCGGCGAGTCGATATCGAGATGGCCGCCCATGGCGGGACGATCGCCGAGATCCGCAAGGAAAACGGCAAGTGGCACCTCGTTAAAGAGGGCAAGTATAACCGCCGCATCACCGCAACCACCGAGATGGCGCTGACCGGCCCGGCGGCGGGCAACGACCGGTTAAAGACCAGCGCCGACCCGAGCGGCCGCAAGGTGATCGGCACGCTCAACAATTGCGCCGGCGGCGTCACGCCCTGGGGCACGTACATACTGGCCGAGGAGAATTTTCACGGCTATTTCGGCGGCACGCTGCCCGAGGCCCATGGCGAGGCGGCGAACTACAAGCGCCTCAGAGTGCCGGAAACAACCTATGAGTGGTTCAAATTCTACGACCGCTTCGATCTCTCGAAGGAGCCGAACGAGCCGAACCGCTTCGGCTGGGTGGTCGAAGTCGATGTCATGGACCCGGCTTCGACGCCGAAAAAGCGCACCGCGCTCGGCCGCTTCAAGCATGAGAGCGCCGAAAGCATCGTCGCAGCGGACGGCCGCGTCGTCTTCTATCTCGGCGACGACGAGCGCTTCGACTATGTCTACAAATTCGTCACCGCCGGAAAATACAACCCGACTGACCGCGCGGCCAATATGGACCTTCTGGACGAAGGCACGCTCTACGCCGCCAAATTCGCCAGCGACGGAGCAGTCGAGTGGATGCCGCTGATTCTCGGCCAGGGACCGCTGACTGCCGCGAACCGTTTCAATAGCCAGGCCGACGTGCTGATCGAGACCCGGCGCGCCGCCGACCTGCTCGGCGCGACCAAAATGGACCGGCCCGAAGACATTCAGCCGAACGGCACCAACGGCCATGTCTATGTCATGCTGACCAACAATACCAAGCGCAAGCCGGATCAGGTCGAGCCGTCCAATCCGCGCGCCGACAATGCCTTCGGGCACATCATCGAGATCATTGAAAAGGACGGCGATTTCGCCGCTACCGCCGGCAGATGGGAAATCCTGCTCAAATGCGGCGACCCGTCCGTTGCCGAAGTCGGCGCCTCCTTCTCGACGGAGACGACCCGCAATGGCTGGTTCGGCATGCCGGACAATTGCCATGTGGATGCCGAAGGGCGGCTTTGGGTATCGACCGACGGCAATTCCCCGAAGCAAACCGGCCGCACCGACGGTGTCTGGGCCGTGGATACGGAAGGCGTGGCGCGGGCTACGTCGAAGCTGTTCTTCCGCGTGCCGATCGGCGCCGAGATGTGCGGTCCGCTGCTGCTGCCGGACCTGGAGTCGATGTTCGTCGCGGTCCAGCATCCCGGCGATGGCGGCGACGATTGGAAACCCTTCGGCCGCCCGTCCTATTACGAGGACCTTTCCACCCGCTGGCCCGATTTCCGCAACGACATGCCGGTGCGTCCGTCCGTGGTCGCCATCAGCAGGCGGGGCGGTGGCAAGATCGCGAGCTGAGGTACTCTAGCGCCGCAGCCGTGCTTCGATGGCGTAGCCGGCGTAGCGCCTGCGCGTCACGGCAGTGCAGCCTGTCTCGCGGGCAAGCGCGCTGATCTTCTGCTCGAATCCCGCAATGGGGCGGACCGAGTAGCGGGTGAGCCAAGCCAATTGCGCGCGTCTGAACAGCGCGGGATAACCGGCGAAATCGCCGAAGTCGACAATGAGCAGCGCCCCGCCCGGCGCCATGCAGGAAACGGCATGCCGCACCACGCTCTTCCAGTCCGGTATCATCGAGAGGGAATAGGAGATGAATATCCGGTCGAAGGCTTCGGCGCCGAACAGCGCCGCTGGGTCGAAAACAGCCGCATCCCCGGCGCCCAGCCGAACCCGGTCCTGAAGGCCGGCGCGCGTGAGTGAGTTGTTAGCCGTGGCGAGCATGGCCTCGGAAATGTCCAGACCAAAGCAGCGAGCGCCTGGGTAGCGCCGCGCCGCGCCGATCAGATTGCGCGCGGTGCCGCAGCCGATCTCCAGCACGGTGCCGGTCTCCGGCACCTCAAGATTGGCGATGAGGCTGTCCCGTCCAAGGAGATAGTAGCGCCGCGTCGCATCGTAGATGAAACGCTGGTGGCGATAGAGGCGGTCCATGGCCTCCGCGGTCGAGGTGCTTGTCGTCATGTGCATCATGGCCTCAGTCGTATAGAGGTGGAAGCCGCCATAAATCGCGGACCTGTCCTTTGCGGTCAGCGCGCGCGAAGTTTCATCCTCATATTGCCAGCGCGACAGAACGGATTCGGGCACGCGGCCGGGCAGAATGGTCGGTTCGCCGGCCGTACGGAAGATGACACGTGCGCCAGGCCGCGCCGTGCGGGTGATCTCGCGCCATAGCTGCGTCAGAGCGGCATCGTCCATCCAGTCCTGCGCGTCGAGCAGCACATAGCGATCGAAGCTTTCGCCTGGGGAAGCGGCGAGATGGTCGGCGAATCCGGCATGCAGCACCGAAACGCGCGCCGCATTGTCGCGCAATGCCCGGAAATTCGCCCGATCCAGATAGGGCGGCAGCGCAACATTGCCGCCGGGCGCGTAGCGCCGCCCGAAAGCCTGCCAGGCGAAGTAATTCTCCGCAAGCGGAAAGCCGCAGGCGAGCCGTTCCAGGCGCTGCCTCAGCACGGCCGCCATGCCGCCCTCGGTCTCACCGACAAGCGTCTTATATTGTGCCGGTGGAATGCCGAGCCCGTAGAGCGATGCCGGCCGGTTGACGAGCCAGCGCACCGTCCGCCGATTGAACAAAGGCGCCAGTTCGCGGTCGAACATCCGGCGCTGCTCCTCGAGGGTGTTGGCCTTGAGGAAGGTCCGCGGATTGACGCCGTGCAGTCTCGCGACGAGATGGCTCGCGCCGATGAAGCTTCCCAGCAATCCCGCGCGGTAAAAATTGTTGGTGAAACGTTTGATGCGCCGGCCGCGCCGCACACCGTGGCGTCCGTACCAGTAGGCCGCGGTCCGGGTGTCGAGATGGGGGAGTATGTAGCGTTTGAAGGCGTCGATATTGGCCTTCGTGTCGGCCCGGCCAAAGAAGCGATAGAAGGCCTCATAATCCGGCAGATGGTTAGCTGCGGCCAGTTTCAGCCGGTTGAGGGCGACATGCGCCGCGTTGATGTCCACCGCAATGATCTGGGCGGGACCGGCGGCCAGATAGCTGAGCACATTGCAGCCGCCCGAGGCGATGGTGATGATGCGGCTCCGTTCATCGAGCGCCAGAGCTTCGAGGTCTACCGCCGGGTCCTCCCAGATCTGGGGATAGACGAGGTTGGAGAACATCAGCGTGAAAAGGCGCTCGCGCAGCCCCTCCGCCGACAGCAGTTTGCTCCGGCAAACCGCCGCGCCGATCATGGCGCCGCTCCTGGACCTCGCCGCCTCTGCCACTTCGATCAATCGGCCCTCCATTTTCGATGATTTGATGAGGTCTACGCTTCGAGCACCGCACGGTGCGCTCGGCTGACGGCAGGTGCCGCAATCTCAGAAAGAGCGGGCATGGGGATGGATGGCCGACCCTTGCCGAGACGTCGAATTGCACCCGCCTCCCAATGAATGAGGTGCAGCCGCCCGTCGTGATCTTCGGCGATCGCCGTGCAGCTTTCGACCCAATCGCCGCAGTTGATATAGCGGATACCCTCGATCAGCTTGTCGGCCGCGTGGTGAATATGCCCGCAAACAACGCCCTCTGCGCCCCGGCGCTTGGCTTCCGTCGCGATTGCGTGCTCGAATTCGCCGATGAAGTTCACCGCGCTTTTCACGCGCAGTTTGAGATAGGCGGAAAACGACCAGTAGCCGAAGCCGAGACGCCGCCGCATCCAGTTCAGCGGACCATTGCACCACAATGCAAATTCGTAGGAGCGGTCGCCGAGGAATGCGAGCCATTTCGCATACTTCACGACGACATCGAATTCATCGCCATGCATGACGAGCAGCCGGCGTCCGTCGGCCGTCTCGTGCATAAAATCATGATGGATTTCGATGCCGCCGAAATTCGTCCCGCAGTAATCGCGCAGAGCTTCATCGTGATTGCCAGGGATGAAGATGATCCGCGCGCCCTTGCGCACTTTGCGCAAGAGCTTCTGAACGACGTCATTGTGCGATTGCGGCCAGGCCGCTCCGCGTTTTACGCGCCAAAAATCGACAATGTCTCCGACAAGGTAGATCGTCCCGGCGTCATGGCACTTCAGAAAGGCTAACAGAGCTTCGGCTTGGCAAGCCCTTGTGCCCAGATGAACGTCGGAGACGAATAGAGTGCGAATACCCTGGCTAAGAGGGCCCCGAGCCTGAAGTTTTCCAGCGTCTTTCACGCCAAGCGTCACCGTATCCGTTGAAGTTGGCCAACCTGATGCGATTCATGTTTCATCCGTGTGACAAAGCTGACGACCGATACTCTTCAGCCAATAATCGGTCAACAGAGGCGACTTGGCCCG
The DNA here is from genome assembly GCA_963842775.1 of uncultured Alphaproteobacteria bacterium. Lineage (GTDB taxonomy): Bacteria > Pseudomonadota > Alphaproteobacteria > Rhizobiales > Rhodomicrobiaceae > R-RK-3. The sequence goes on from CAWJHQ010000012.1 coordinate 192,807, forward strand.
ATATCGCGTCGTGCATTTCGCGACCCATGGTGCGATGGCGGGCGAGCTGACAAGCGGCATCGAGCCTGGGCTGATCCTGACGCCGCCGAACGCAGCGAGCGAGGACGATGATGGTTACCTCTCCGCCTCCGAAATCGCTGCACTTCGGCTTGATGCCGATTGGGTCATTCTCTCACGGCCGCAGGCAATACATCCAAAGCAGAAGCCCTCTCTGGTCTTGCCCGTGCGTTCATCTACGCCCAGGCGCGAGCGCTTCTGGTTTCGTATTGGGCCGTCGATTCCAACGCGACGGTGAAACTGACCACCCATGCATTTCAGGAGCTTGCACGAAACAGAACGGTCGGCAGGGCCGAGGCGCTTCGCCGGGCCATGCTTGCGCTCCTTGATCGTGGCGATCCGCATGAGGTGCATCCTGCTTTCTGGGCGCCATTTGTCGTCGTTGGCGAAGGGGCGGCGCAATAGGTTCGCCACACACGCAGATCACCCGTTGCGCGCAGGGTTAAACAACGCGAGGCGCGTTTGGCAGCGGAGAACGGTCCATCAACGGCGCAGGCGACGGAGCCGATAGGGCGACAGCGAGCAACTCGGACCCGTGCACCGCCTTCAGCTGCTCGACGATTGTGCCTGCAAGGGCGAGCCGGTCGGCCGGGACCAACGTCGCGGCCCAGCGAAGAGGTCATCCAGCGAACCGCAGGCTGTGTCGTCCAGGACCAATGATTGCATTTGTGCCACCGCTCCTCCTGCAATGGAGAATAGTTTCACTTTGACGCGGTAGCATGCTGATTGCGCAAGGTGATGGCGGTCTGCTACGGGCCTTATGGCGCTGAGCAAACATAATGGGGACTACCTCCGAGGTAATCGACAGCCTCGCACCGCCCCCTCATCATGCTGGCATCCGCAAACGTCCATCGCCCAAGAGCGACCGCTTGGAAGGAGCGCATCCCATGCCTGTCACCTACCTCATCAAGTTCGACATCGTTCCCGAAAAACGGGCTCGCTTTTTATCGCTTCTGGATGGAGTGATCGACGCCATGCAAAACGAGCCGACATTTCATGAGGCCATCCTGCATGTCGATCCCACCAATGAAAATCGGCTAATGCTTTACGAAACGTGGGAGGACCACGAGGACGTTGTCAACGTCCAGCTGCATCGCGCCTACCGCCAAGCCTACCATCAAGCGTTACCGGAAATGTTGGCCAATGAGCGCGAGATCTCGATCTGGCGTCCCTTGCGCAAGGGCAGAGCCAGCAGTCGCGAGGGCCGGCGCTAGAGCCTTTTCCGTTCCGATTGAATCGGAACGGGGGCTCTATCTCTTTGTTTGGTCGCATTTTCGCGACGCAAACCGGTGTCCATCCCCGCCTCCGCGGGGACATGCTTTACTGGAAAATGCTCTAAAGTGTCATGCCGGCCAACGAAGCACCAACGGTGCGTTTCGGCGGTGATGCACCCACGCCTTATGGCCGGCGAGGTTGCAGCGGGAAACTTCGGCACCCTCCCTCGGCAAAGTGCTCTTGGTCCATCAAGGTTGAGAGTTCGAGATAGCGATTGCGGGGAATGACAATATCAAGGTGAAGCCGAGGCGACGCCGTGTCTGTATCTTTGTCGAGGACAGCTTCGACGTCTGTTTTTTCCTGCGCGGTACCCATTGAAATAACTCCTTACAAAAAAGCTTGGGCCGGCATGTGTCTCCCCCGCGGCGGGTCACAAAAGCTAAAGCGCGAGACCGTTCACCTTCCTCCTCTTGCCGGGAGCAATCCCAAGGTGAGCGGTCTCGCGGCAAGCTAAAACAACACCCATCGCTGCCGGAAGTTCCATCACGCGCGCCCCTGTCAATCCGCAGCCTCCCCTGGGTCGGCGAATTCGCGCTTAACCTGCGACGCCGGCAAGCCTCTTCCAGGCTGAGCCCGAAGGGAGGGTCGACGAACGATAATGTCGCTGAACGGGTTGTCGCCATGGACAATCACATCGTGGTAGCCGCTGTCACTTGAAGAGTTCCAAGTCAATGTCCAGGCGTCTTCGGAGGCGTTCCACCAGATACTGTACTGATTTTCGCCGGCGTATCGGTGTGGTTTCCTGCGTAAGCATAGGTAACGCCGCCAGTATGGATTGTGATCGTGTCAGCGTCTACGAAATCACCGATCTCGTCAGCTTGACCGGCCAAATAATCGCCCGTCTGCCAATACCGGACGATCGCGCATGACGGACCCTAACGACCCAGAAGCCTTACTGCGGTTCAGCATCTATTTCGCTCTCCAGCAGTACCGATACGCACCGCCGAGGACCTACGATGCCACGGCACGTGATGCCTATTTTGGCAGAGTGGCGGACAAGGTAATGGAGCAGATTAAGATGTCGGGTTGGACGATTACGCGGCAGGCCTTGCAGAAACACCCGCCGATCAAATGAGCGGCCAGCGTTTACGGAATGCAGAGTGGCATTTGGTACGATTGGCGTTCGTGGAGCCGTAGAGGACGCAATGACCGATCAGCAGATGATCCAGGACACCGAAGCCGAAGTTCAGACGAGGCCAGCGGCGCGAGGCCTGAAGTTCAAGAACAGGGGGCATCAATCCGAGGTGTTCAGGGCCGACGGCAGCCGGGTATGCTGGATGTTCGCTTCACATGGCGTGTTGCAAATCCAATTCGATAATGTAAGCAATGCACCGAAGGGTACCCTCCTGGAGCCGGTTTATGAGGATTTTAAGGACCCGGTTAAGGCAGCCGCATACATCCTTTCGTTGGTGTGAGCATTGCGGATATCGGTCGCTCGGCTGCATTTCACGCTTTCAGCGCCAGATAGACCGATGCCCGGCTGATGCCCAGCTCTCGCGCAATCACAATCTCTCTACAATTCCGTATGGCTAGTTGGGCCACAACCGGTCAGAGACCGCTGGCTTGATCTCGGCTCATGCCTCGAAGGCGACGAGATGCCAGCCGGATTTCAGGACCATGATTGACGGCCGAACGGAGACCTGTTAGCCGCTTACAGCCAGCAGAAGCATGTCATGCCTTCAATGCCTGGCGCCCTGGAATGCGAGTTGAGGTACGCGTCGTCGCATGAGGCTGCTTCGTGAGACGCTTGACGCCGGCGGGCCGGGCGTCGAACGCGTAATCTGCGCCCCGATCATCTCCCGCGTCCGCCCGCGAGTTTTTCACGATCTTCGCGGCCAGGCTCCGGACATGAGCGCCGAGGTGGCCGAGAGCCACCTGATCGCGGCATTTCGCAGCTGATGGCGATGTCTTCTCCCCAGGTGGTCTTCACCCGGCATGGCGTGCTGCGCGGAGCGCGCGATAGCTTGCCGCTGTGGATCGGTACGGTGCCGTTCGGGCTCGTCGTCGGCGTGCTGGCCTATGCAAAGGGCATGTCCTTCATCGAGACCGGCCTGTTCAGCGCAACCGTTTTCGCCGGCGCGGCGCAGCTCCTGGTGCTGGACCTCTGGGCGGACCCGGCACCTCTCGTCGCGGCAACCATCGCGGCCTTCGTGGTAAATATCCGCATGGCCGCGATGGGCGCGGCGCTGGCGTCCTGGCTGGACCGCCTGAGCGGCTGGCGACTCTGGGGTACGCTGGCGACGCTGGTCGATCATTCCTTTGCGCTATCCGTGAAAGAACAGCGCGAGGGCGGGCGGGATGCGGGTTACCTGCTGGGCGTCGGCGTCGGGCTCTGGACGTGCTGGCTGGTGGCGACGCTGGTCGGGCATGTCGCAGGGAGCATCGTGCGCCTGCCCCCGGGGCACCCGCTGTTCTTCGCCTCGACGGCAGCTTTTCTCTCCATCATGGTCGGACTTTGGCGAGGGCCGCGCGTGGATTTCGGCCCTTGGGCAGTGGCCGGAATGGTCGCGTTGGCCAGCGCACAGAGCCGGCCTGCCGGCGCCGCTTCCGCTGCTGCTGGGCACTTTCTCCGGGGCGGCGCTCGGGGCCTGGGTGGAATTGCGGGGGCAGCGCGCATGACCATTCGGGGCGACGTCTTGCTGGCCATCTTGCTGATCGCGCTGGTCTCTTTCGTCTGCCGCGCAGGGGGCTATGCCATCTTGCGCAACTTTCGCCCGCCCGCCTTTGTCGAGGCGATGCTGCGCCATTTGCCGGGCGCGCTTTTCGCGGCCTATGTGACCCCGTCCCTGGTGGCCGGGGGCGTCTCGGCCTGGGTCGGGGCATTGGTGGTCGCCACGATGCAGATTGCGACCCGCAATCTCGGCCTGGCGATCGTTGCCGGGGTGGCGGCGGTCTGGGCCGTGCAGGTGGCGCTGGGGTGACGAGCGGATGCTTCGTGAATAATGCCCGACAAACTGCTTCCCACAGATCTTGCACCGAAGCTATGCCTGTATTTCGGATGGATCGCCTCAAGCGGCAAAAGCGACTTCAGGCAAAGCTGGCGCTCGATCGCATCAGGCGAGAAATGGCCGGACTCATGGCCGGTCATGCAGGAATGGTAGCCTAGGCGTTTAGTCCCGGAATTTGCGGGAGCGGATTTTGTGTGAAGCGTTCTGGAGTAGCGTTCGGACCATGCGGCTTTTTTTGATGAATTCGCGTGCGATTGCCTCGAACGAGTTCTCAGCATTCATTTTGGCTTCGCGGTTTCTTGCTTTCTTATCGGCAGATGGATCTATGCCGTTCCGAAATTTCCCGAGCGCTTCGTCGCGCTTCTTGCGTGCTTACGCAAGCGTGACCTTGGGGTAAACCCCAAGAGCCAACAGTTTCTGCTTGCCAGCGAAACGATAACGGAAGCGCCAATATTTCGAGCCATTCGGGTGAACAAGCACGAATAAGCCCTTCCGTCCGAGATCTTGTAGGGCTTCGTCCTTATCCGGCTTTCTTGACAGTGAGATCGTCAAGTACATCGCCGCGTCGAAAGGATGCTTGCGAAGGAAAGATTGGCTGGGGCGCTAGGATTCGAACCTAGGAATGACGGGATCAAAACCCGTTGCCTTACCACTTGGCGACGCCCCAATTTCCTCCACCCCTCGGATTCGGGCGCGGACCTGCGTTATAAGGGTGTTTGGGACTGGTTTCAATGCGGAACGGATAGCAAACGGCATAGGTCTGCACCCAACCCCCACCCAAAGGATTTTCGGCGACCCGATTTGGCGATTGGGCGTCCGCATTCTCGCATCATTGCTGGCATCGTCCGCAACAATGCTTCAAGCTGGCGAAGCGCTTTGCGGGCGGCAGGCCACCGCCCCGGCAGGGTGCTGATACGAAAGGCCTCCCAGGGTCAGTTATGGATCGCTGATCGCGTCTTCCTCGGTACAGCCGGTCGACAGCGGCGGTAACTCGCCGTTCCCATCAAAATTCACCAGCCACGCGATCAGTCGGCGATCGCCTTGATACCGACTTCAACACGGAACGGATGCCGGATGGCGCGCTATTGCGTCGGGGCATGTTGCGTTCCAAACGCTTGGAACGTTTTGCGCATGTCAGCGTCGAAGGTCGCGTCCGTGCGGCGCGAGTGATTTTGCAAAACCGATAGCCCGAGATGCGAACGCGTGTGCGCATGTCGAACGCGCAAAACCTCATCGGCCGAATTGGTTCGACATCCGATAATTTTAGATCAAACTGCATTTTCCGAGCCGACGACGCGCCGAAGACTTGCATAGGTGAGATCACTGACATGGCGACCAACGCGACCAAGCCGGCAAAGCGTCAGAGCCCGTCGCCGGACGATGCCGAGCCGCTTGTTTCTGCGGCGCTCTGGAATGTGATCGGCTATCATCTGCGGGTCGCACAGGAGGCATCGTTCCAGGCGTTCAAGCAGCGCGTGGGCAATGCCGATCTGAAGCCCGGTCGCTATGCGATCCTATGCATCATCGCTGAACATCCCGGCCTCACCGCCACGGAGCTCAGCCGTGCGTGCGGGCGTGACAAGTCAACCCTCACGCCCGCTCTGAAGGACCTTTCGCAGCGCGGCTTCGTCGTTCGTGAGCGCAGTCCTTCCGATGAACGGCGCTATACGATCAACCTGACAGGCGCCGGCAAGCAATTGTTGCAGCAATTACGCGTCCATGCCCGTGCCCATGACCGGGAACTCGATCGCATCGTCGGACCGGAAAATCGCGCGGCGTTCATCGCAACCCTGCGCCGGATTGCCGATGCACTCGCCGACAGGGATTGAGCCGCGCGAAATTTCGAACGCAGAACAGAACCTTGGGAAGCCATGCATACAGCCAGCACCGCCTTTCTCGAAGCGCTCAACGAAGCCGGCGTCTCGTATATTTTTGCGAATTGGGGCAGCGACCATCCCCCGATCGTCGAGGCCCTCGCGGAAGCGCGGGCGCATGGAAGGCCGACGCCTGCCGTCATCACGTGCCCCAACGAGATGGTGGCGCTCTCGGCGGCGCATGGCTATGCACAGGCCACCGGCCGCGCCCAGGCCGTGATCGTGCATGTCGAGTGCGGCACCCAGGCGCTGGCGGGCGCGATCCACAATGCCGCCAAGGGACGCGTTCCGGTGCTGATCTTCGCAGGCAGCTCGCCGTCCACGCAGGGCGGCGAGATGCGTGGGAGCCGCAACGAGTTCATCCAGTGGATACAGGACGTGCACGACCAGCGCGGCATCGTTCGCGGCTATATGCGCTACGACAACGAGATCCGGTCGGGACGCAATATCAAGCAGCTCGTGCATCGATCGCTTCAATTCGCCTATAGCGATCCGAAGGGGCCGGTCTACCTCATGGGCGCGCGCGAAGTGATGGAGGAGGAGGTCAGTCCGGTTGCGATCGACGTGGCCGACTGGGCGCCGATCGCGCCGGGAGCGCTGGCGGACGACGCCGTCGAGGCGCTGATGCAGGACCTTGCGCGCGCGCGCCGCCCGCTCGTCGTGACGTCATATGTCGGGCGCAGCACCGCCGCTGTCGCCGAACTCGTCCGGCTCTGCGACCGGCTGGGGATCGGCGTGCTCGAATCCGTGCCGAACTATATGAATTTCCCGACCGACAACCCGCTCTACCAGGGCAATCAGTGGAACCATCCGCGCCAGAACGCTGCCCTTGCGGCCGCCGATGTGGTGCTGGTCATCGACAGCGACGTGCCCTGGATTCCGGCCGTGAGCCGTCCCCAGGCCGGAGCCGTCATCCATCATATCGACATCGATCCGCTCAAGGAGCAGATGCCGCTCTGGTATATCGGCGCCAAACGCGTCCTGCGGGCCGACGCGGCAACGGCCCTGCGCCAGCTCAATGAACGCGCCGAATCCCATGGGGTCGATGGCGCGAAAGTGGAGGAGCGGCGCCGCTTCTGGACGAAGCTCCACAAAAAGCGCGCCACCGAACTGCGCAAGCTCGAAGCGGACCCGTCCATGCTCACCGGGGAAATTCTGACCGCGGCGGTCCGCGAGCATGTCGACGAGAACACCATCGTGATCAGCGAGGGCATTTCGCATTACCACACCATCGTCGACCATCTCGGCATGACCCGGCCGGGAAGCCTTTTCACCAGCGGCGGCGGCTCGCTGGGCTGGAATGGCGGCGCGGCGATCGGGGCGAAGCTCGCCCACCCGGAAAAGACCGTCATCTGCCTGGCCGGGGACGGCTCCTACATGTTCTCGGTCCCCTCCACGGTGCATTGGATGGCGCGCCAGTACAAAACGCCGTTCCTGCAGGTGGTCTATAATAATCGCGGCTGGAAATCGCCGAAGCTCTCGACGCTGGCCGTGCATCCGGACGGCTATGCCAGCCGCGCCAACGAACTCGATGTCAGCTTCGATCCTCCGCCGGATTATTCCGGCATCGCTGCGGCGTCTGGCGGCGCCTATGCCCGCGCGGTCAAGCGGCCCGATGAGCTGAAGGAGGCTCTGGCGGAGGCCATGCATGCGGTTTCTGTCGAGCGGCGCTGTGCCGTCCTCGACGTATGGCTGCCTCATCTTTGAGGCCAGAAGAGCAGGAAGAGTGTCATAAGAAGCGTAAAAAGGAGCGTCCAATGACGGACAGGAACTTGATTGAACAGGCAAGGCGCTGGCAAGCCGCGTTGGCCCGAATAGCACTGCTACTCGCCGCGGGGCTCTGCATCGGTGGCGGCCTAACACCGGCGGCGAACGCGCAGGACAAGACAATTCAGCTTCGCTTGTCGCACTGGGTGCCGACGACCCATCCGATGCACGCCACGGCGCTCGCATGGGGCAAATCGATCGAAGAGGCGTCGGGCGGCACGCTGAAGGTGCAGGTTTTCCCGGCGCAGCAACTCGGCCGGGCTCCGGACCATTACGACATGACGATGAAAGGCATCGTCGACATCGCCTATATCTCGACCGGCTATCAGGCCGGCCGCATGATCGTGACGTCCGCCGCGCAACTGCCATTCATGATCACCGACGCGGCGGGCGGCTCGCGCGCCTTCGACGAGTGGTATCGTCCCTATGCGGCCAAGGACATGCCGGGCGTCAAGCTCTGCGCCATGTTCGTGCACGATCCGGGATCGCTTCACTCGAAAACCAAGATCACCCATCCCGATCAGATCAAGGGCCTGAAGATGCGTCCGGCCAATGCGACCATCGGCGAGTGGATGAAGCTCCTCGGCGGCACCACGGTGAACGTGACCGCGCCCGAGGCACGGGAGGCTCTGGAGCGCGGCGTCGCCGACGCGATCACCTTCCCCTGGGATTCGCTCTACCTCTTCGGCATCGACAAGACGACCAAGTTCCACATCGACGCGCCGCTCTATGTCTCCTCCTTCGCCTGGATCATCAATCAGGCGAAATATGATTCGATGTCGGCGGCGCAGAAAAAGGTCATGGACGACCATTGCAACGGGGATTGGGCGTTCCGCATCGGCAAGGAATGGGGCGACCAGGAGGCCGCCGGGCGAACCAAGATCAAGGCGGATCCGAGCCACACCGTATCGGCCTTGAGCCCGGCCGAACTGGACGCCTGGAAGAAGTCGGCGCAGCCCTTGGTCGAATCCTGGTCTGGCGAAATGCAGAAGCAGGGTTATGATCCGGCCAAAATACTCGAAGAATTGAAGGCGACCCTGGCGAAATATCAGTCCAAGAGCTGACCATGCCAACGAGAAACGGCGTGATGGAGCACCTCGTGCGATGGGTGGAACGCCTCGCCGGCATATTCCTGTTCCTTGTTGCGCTCACGACGGTGGTGACTGTCGTGAGCCGCAAGCTGTTCAACTTTTCGCCGCCGGACTCCTTCGATGTCGCGCGCCTGCTGCTCGGCATCGCGATCTGCTGGGGCATTGCATCCTCCTGCTACCGGAACGGCCACATCATGGTCGATGTCGTCTGGGAACTTGCCGGCGCGCGTGGCAAGCGGGCGATCGACATCATTGCGACATCGATCCTTTTGCTGTTCATGGCGGCATTCGCCTGGATGCTGGCGGACGCCATCGAGGGGACCTATGCCGCCCATATTGGGACCGTCGAGATGAGGATGCCGATCTGGCCGTTCCACGCTATTGCCGGGCTTGGGGATCGCGGCGGCAACGGTCATGGCGGCCTATCGCCTTTGGAAGCTGATCTTCCGGCCTGACGAGGTCGAGTGAATGACAGGAAGCATGTCCGCAAAAAATGGTGGGGTGCATCCCCCTCAAGCGGTCGCGAACGTGCCCGCCCTCTCCCGCGAGGGGAGAGGGCAAAAAGGAAGATCGCCGCGTGCTTGCCCTCTCCCCTCGCGGGACGAGCGAGCCGCTTGCCAGCCGGCCGGCAGGCGGGCTTGGAAGGCTGGGGGGAACGCGATGGAACTCGACGGCGACGCGGTTGCGATCCTGTCGTTCGTGCTGATGTTCGTGCTGATGCTGGTGCGGGTTCCGATCGGGATCGCCATGGGCATCAGCGGGATCATCGGCTACGGTCTGGTGGTCGGCTGGGAGCCGGCCTTTGCACTGCTCGGCCAGGTGCCGATCAGCACGGTCACCGATTACAAGCTCAGCCTCATTCCGATGTTCATCCTCATGGGGAGCTTCGCTTCCGCCTCGGGGCTGAGCCGCGAGCTGTTCGAGGCGGGGGACGCCTGGCTGGGCCACCTGCGCGGGGGCTTGTGCCTTGCGACCATCGCCGCCTGCGGAGGTTTTGCCGCCATCAGCGGATCGTCGGTTGCGACAGCCGCGACCATGACCAATGTCGCGCTTCCCGAGATGCGCCGGGCAGGGTATGAGCCCGGCCTCGCCGCTGGGCTGATCGCCGCTGGCGGCACACTCGGCATCATGGTGCCGCCTTCCGTCATCCTCGTGCTCTACAGCATCATGACGGAGACCGACATCTTCAAGCTGTTTGCCGCCGGGGTCATCCCGGCCTTCCTCGCCATTGCGATGTATGCCGGTGTGGTGCAGATCATCGGCGTGATAAAGCCCGAAGCGATGCCGAGGGGGCGGCGGCATAGCTGGTCGGAGCGCTTCGGCGCGCTGCGCGGCATCTGGGCCGTCGTGCTGCTGTTCATTCTCGTCTTCGGCGGCATGTTCAGCGGCATCTTCCTGGTGAGCGAAGCGGCTGGCGTGGGGGCCATCGGCGCGCTGGTCATCGGCGTTCTGCGGGGGCGGCTGTCCAGGTCCGCCATCATGGGCTGCCTCGTCTCGTCACTGCGCGTCTCGGCATCCATCATGGTGATCGTGGTGGGCGCCTATCTGTTCGGCTATGCACTGACGGTCACCCAGGCGACGCAGAAGGTCGTCGACCTCATGGTGCATCTGCCGATCGGTCCTTACGGCGTGCTCACCCTCGTCATGCTCGGCTATCTGCTGCTCGGCGCGATCATGGACGAACTCGCCATGATCCTTTTGACCGTGCCGATCGTCTTTCCGGCGATGGTGCAGCTCGGCTTCGATCCCGTGTGGTTCGGCATCATCATCGTCATGGCCTGCACGCTCGGCATGATCTGCCCGCCGGTCGGCATGAATGTCTTCGTCATCAATTCGATCGCCCGCGACATCAGCCTCATCAAGATCTATCGCGGCACGCTGCCGTTCATCGCATCCGACATGATCCGGCTGGTGATCCTGTGCGCCTTCCCGGCGATTTCGCTGTTCCTGCCACGGCTGTTTGGGGGTTGAAGACCGTTGTCCCACCGTCATCGTTGCCTGGTAGCCGTTTTCAAAAACCTGCCATTCGTCATTGTTTGGTCTTGGTGGCTCTATTCAGCAATTAAATTCCCACATCAAGCGCAGCGCGGAGTTCAGGCCACCAAACTTTCGATACATCATTGTCGGAGAGTGTCTGCCGGCGACCTTGGTGCTCGCGAAGTTTCCTATCTATTGGAGTATTGATGATCGGTCCCCAATATGGGGCTACGTTGACAGACGATGGAACCAAAGGATTTTCGCAGAGTAAATCGACATTTCCATCAATCACCTCGTCGCCGACCCGCACCCAAGCATGTTCCCACCGAAACAATTCTTGTCGCTTTTCGGAATAGTAGAAAGCCATGCCAATGACCGTTCTCGCATCAATACCTAGATAATCAGACCGCGCTGCAAAAGCTGCGAAAATTGTAAGCACATATCCGAACGGCCGGAGAGATTTTCATCCACAAATGACGCAACCAAATCTAGTATTTTTGCCCTATGGGAAGCCGATGATATTGTTGAACAATCCAGAAGAGTGTCTGACGGGCGCGGACGTATACCCGATTGCTTTTGCCGCCAATTCTCAGCCGATAACTCGATTTACGTTCAGAGGCGCAAGCCTTAAGAACTCTTCAACACTACCGAGGCCATCCGCGCGCCTGCTAGACCCCCGACTCACGCTCGCGGAGATCGCCGAGCGTCTTGAGCGCGACCACGACGCACGCTTCACACCTTCGGTCATTCATCGCTTCTTTGCCCGGCGCGGGATCAGCTTCAAAAAAAACCACCCACGCCGCCGAGCAGGATCGTCCTGACGTTGCGCATCGCCGGCACCTCTGGTCCGAGCTCCAGCAGACATTCGATCCCGAGCGCCTAGTGTTCATCGACGAGACCGGCGCTTCCACTAAGATGGCGCGTCGGTACGGGCCCGCCCTTCGCGGCGAACGCTGCTGTCAACGATCCCGCATGGACATAGGAAGACCTCGCTGTCTCCGGATGCGCTGGCGTTGAGAAGGCTGATCGCGCGATGGTGCAAGATGGACGATGAACGCTGCTGCCTTCAGGCCTATATCGAACAGGCTCGTCCCACTGACGCCTGGCGATATCGCGGTGAGGGAATGCCCTAGGTTCGCTTGCGGCGCTGGGAAATCTCTCTCATTTGCTAGATCCATAGCCGATCCTAGTCACGCGCGGCAAGCGCATCGGCTCAACCTTTCGCCTTCGCCAGCACGAAATTATGCTCGACCTCCCAGAAATCGCCGGCGAATCCCATGGCGTTGGCGCGTTTCAAATCCTTGATCCGCTTGAACTCCGCCAGCAGGCTTTCCTTCACGCCGAACACGGCGTCGGAATTGATGTAGGGGTCGTCGGGATCGAAAATATGCGTGGTCAGCGTTTCGAAGCCGTCGGCCTTGATGATGTAATGCAGATGCGCGGGGCGGTAGAGGATGCCGGCCGAGCGCGTGCAGCAATTTGCCGACCGTGCCGTCATCGGGGATCGGATAGAATTGCGGCTTCACCGCGCGGAACCAATAGCGGCCGTCTTCGCCGGTGCGGAAGACGCCGCGCAGGTTGAAATCCGGCTGGATGCCCTTCTGCTGGACGTCGTAGAAGCCCTCGTCATTGGCCTGCCAGACATCGATGCACCGCGCCGCCGACCGGCTTGCCGTCCGTGTCGAGAATGCGGCCATAGACGAACATGTCCTCGCCCTTGCGGTCGAGGCAGATATTGGCGCCCATCGGCAGTTCCGGCGCGTCGGCGACATGGAACGGCCCGAGCACCGTGCTTTCCGAAGCGCCCGACGGCTTGCGGTTGTTGATCGCATCGACCAGCATCGAAACGCCGAGTAACGTCCGACAGCAGGATGAATTCCTGCCGCCAATCGGTGCAGAGCTGCCCGGTTTTGGTCAGGAACATGATCGCCTCGAACCATTCCTCCTGCGGTCGGCTCGATCTCCTTGACCGCCTCATGCAGCTTGCGGGTGATGACCTCCATCACCTGTTTCAGCCGCTCGTCCTTGGCGTTCTTGTTCCGCCCGGTGACGACCTCGACGGAATTTTCTTCGGTAAAGAACCCCTTTTCATGCGCGTCCATGGATGATCCTCACCTGTCCAGCAACTGCCTGAAGACCCGGCGCAATTCGGCCGTCGGGTCGTCGGCGATCGTGTCGCGGCGCCAGCAGACATGCTGGTCCGGCCGGGTCAGCACGATGCCGCTGTCGCGGACTTCGCGGGCATTGGCCCAATCGCCGGTCAGATCCTGCCATTCCTGGCGCGGGCCGATGACATTGGTCGTGATGGTCATGCCGAACTCCTCGCCGACGCGTTTTGCCGCCTCGAGCCAGCCTTCGCCGCCAATGCCGGTGAACAGCGCGAACCGGCCCTTGCCGGCCAGATCGAGCGTGGACACCTTGCCATGCCGGTCGCTGATGCAGCCAGACATGCGGCAGCCGCGCGCCCGGCCAGGTCGTCGGCTGATAGTGCAGCTCGCGGTCCTTCTCGAAGGGCGGCTCGGGCTCGCCGTCGGTGACGATCGCGTTCGACCTGTAGCGCTGGTTCATCTCGACGCCATGCGCATCGAACTCATAGACCTTGAAGGCGATCGCCTCGCGGATTTTGCGGCGCTGCTCCTCGGCCTCGGCCGTGTTGTCGCAGCGCGCGTCCATATTCGGCCTGCATGATGACCGGATCGACCGAATTCCAACAGGCCGAGCGCCTTGAAGATCGGCCCGAATTCCTCGATCGACTGATTGGCGCGGGTGACGATCTGCTTGGCGATCGGCGCGCGCTCCTGGCTGTAGCTGTCGAGCAGCGCCGGCCCGGCCTGGCCCTTGAGCACCGCGGCCAGCTTCCAGGCCAGATTGAAGGCGTCCTGGATCGAGGTATTGGAGCCCAGGCCATTGGAGGGCGGATGCCGGTGGATCGCATCGCCCATGCAGAAGACGCGGCCCTTCTGCAAATGCGTCGCGTACATATTGTTGACCGTCCAGGTGGAGGCCGAGACGAAATCGATCTCCAGCTCGGGATCGCCGACGAGATCGCGCGCCACCTTGGTGGCGAATTCCTTGTCCACGACGGGCGCGGGCTGGTTGATGTCGTAGCCCCAGACGATCAGCCATTCGTGCCAGGGGCGGACCATGCGCACCAGCCCCATGCCGATGCCGCCGACATCCGCGCCCGGCTGCAGCACCCAGTAAAGAACCGAGGGCCGGTGCGCGACATATTTCGACAGATCGGCCCGGAACAGGATGTTCATCGAGCCGGCCACGCCCATCTTGCCCTCGAAGGGCAGGCCGATATCCTCGGCGACCTTCGAATTGCCGCCATCGGCGCCGACCAGATATTTCGAGCGGATGGTGATCTCCTTGTCCGTCAGCCGGTCGAGGCAGGTGGTGGTGACGCCGTCTGTCGTCCTGCTCATGGCGCAGATAGACGGTGGACATGCGCGCCTGCGTGCCGCGCGAACAGGCGGTCTTGAACAGCAGCGGCTCCATGAAGGTCTGCGGCATGTCGTTCATATGGCAGGGCGAGGACAGCAGATGCTCGGCGCGCGACAGCGGATGCTTGCCCCAGCTTCGCATCCGGCCGATCTCCTCGCCCGCCAGCGAGGTGCAGAAGACGTTCTCGCCCATCAGGTCCTGATGCGGTGCCGTAGCAGATAGCCCTCCGCCTCGACCTCCTTGCCGAGGTCGCGCAGCACCTCCATGGCGCGCTGATTGGTGATGTGGGCGCGCGGCGTATTGGCCAGCCAGCGATAGCGGTTGACCACCATGTTCTCGCACGCCCTGGGTGGCCAGCAGCGCGGCGGTTGCGGAGCCGGCCGGACCGGTGCCGATGATGAGGACATCGGTGGTGATGTCGGCCATTCGAACCTCCCTTGTTTTTGGACGTCCCGTCGCGGGGATGATAGCCTGTCCGCCGCCCATGAGGCGACGGCGGACGGGAAAAAGCTGGATGCCGGTGCGGGCGGAGAACAGGCCCCAAAGCCCGCGCGGCGCGAACAGCATGATGGCGATGCCGATCAGACCGAGGATCAGGAGATACCAGGAGCCGAAATCGGCGAGCATGTTGCGCAGCACATAATAGACAAGCACGCCGACGATCGGCCCTTCGATCGTGCCGATGCCGCCGATGACGACGATGAAGATGACATAGGCGGTCCAGTCGATGACGGAGAAGGCGGCGTCGGGCGAGATGCGCGCCTTCTGCACGTAGATCAGCGCGCCCGCTAGGCCGGTGCCGAAGCTTGCCGCCAGATAGACGAGGATCTTCATCCGCCGCGCATCGACGCCGACGGAGCGCGCCGCCTCCTGATTGTCGCGCATGGCGGCAAGGCCGAGGCCGTGCTTGGAGCGCAGCAGCCCGTAGATGAAGCCGATGGTCGACGATGGCCAGGATCAGCGCCAGCCAATAGGTGAGGATGTCGCCGGCCTCGGAGGATTTGACGCCGAGCGTATCGCGCAGAGTGGTTACGCCCCACATCGAGCGCGCGGTGCCTGATGGCAAGCGATGTGCCGGTGCCGCCGCCAAGCGCCTTCCATTGGGCGAGCGTGCAGCCGGACGACCTCGGCGATCACCCAGGTGCCGATGGCGAAATACGCGCCTTGCAGCCGGAATGCGAAGAAGCGCGGTCGGCACGGCGAGGCAGCACCGCCGCGATCCCGGCGATCAGGATCGACAGGATGGGATCGAGGTCCGCGAGGATGACGCAGGCGAACATGGCGTAGGCGCCGAAGCCGACAAAGGCCTGCTGCCCGACCGAGACCAGACCGGCATAGCCCGCGAGCAGGTTCCAGTTCTGCGCCAGCACCAGCATGGTGAGGATGAAGAACAGGTCCTGGATGATGCTGCGCGAGACGAAAAGCGGCGCGGCGAATGCGAGCGCAAGCAGTGCAGCGCCCGCCGATGGCGGCCGTGCGCGACGCCTTGGTCCGCGTCTCGACCCGCCAGGGAGTATGCCTTGCGTCCATCCCCGCGCACCCTAATCCATGGCCCGCGGGAACAGCCCGCGGGGCCTGACCAGGAGAACGATGAGAAAGGCCAGATGCCCGGCCAGGATCTGCCATTCCGGATTGATGGCCGCGCCGACCGTCTGCGCGACGCCGATGATGATGCCGCCGAACAGCGTGCCCCAGAACGAGCCCAGCCCGCCGATGATGACCGCTTCGAAGGCATAGATCAGCCGC
Source organism: uncultured Alphaproteobacteria bacterium (assembly GCA_963842775.1). Classification (GTDB taxonomy): domain Bacteria; phylum Pseudomonadota; class Alphaproteobacteria; order Rhizobiales; family Rhodomicrobiaceae; genus R-RK-3. The sequence goes on from CAWJHQ010000012.1 coordinate 208,989, forward strand.
GCCGGACCGATGGTCGGGTCGAAATTCGCCCGGGTCGCCGAGATAGAGCGCGGCGATGGTGACGACCACCATGGCGATGCCGGTGGCGGTGGCGAAGATGCGGTCCGGCCTGATGCCCATCAGGCCGGCGGTCACCGTGTCGTCGGAGGTGGCGCGAAAGGCGCGGCCGAGCGCGGTGCGGTAGAAAAGCTGGTTCAGCCCGACGATCACGGCGATGGCCGAGAGGAAGGTGAGCAGCGGCATGACGTTCCGATAGCGATCGGGCCGAGGCTGATCGAGGCCGTTTCCAGGCTGCCGACCGAAATGCGCTGGCTGTCGGCGGTAAAACCTTCCAGCAGCGCGTTCTGGATGACGATCGAAAGCCCGAAAGTCACCAGCAGCGGCGAGAGGATGTCGCCGCCGAGCGTGCGATTGAGGATGTTGAATTGCAGCGCCCAGCCGGCGGCGAACATCAGCGGTGCGGCCAGCACGACCGCGAGGAAAGGGTTCAGCCCGAGCGCGCTCACCAGGACGAGGATCAGATAGGCGGCGAGCACGATCAGATCGCCATGCGCAAGATTGACCAGCCGCATGATGCCGAAAACGAGGCTCAGCCCCGCCGCGAACAGCGCATAGAGCCCGCCGAGCAGGATGCCCTGCACGATGGTATCAAGCCACTTCATGCCGCGCGGCTCCGAAATAGGCATTATGGATGGCTTCGCGCGAAAGTTCGTCCGGCCGGCCCTGGAGGGTGACGCGCCCCTTCATCATGCAATAGACCCGGTCGGCGACCTTCAGCGCCTGGCCGATATCCTGCTCGACGACGATGAGCGATGCGCCGGACGCCTTGATGCGCGGAAAGGCGGCGTAGATGTCGCGGATGACGACCGGCGCCAGGCCGAGGCTGAGTCTCGTCGCACAGCAGCACGCGCGGATTGGACATCAGCGCCCGCCCGATCGCCACCATCTGCTGCTGGCCGCCGGAAAGCGCCGTGCCCGGATTGTTGCGCTTCTCCTTGAGCATGGGGAACAGCGCATAGACCGTCTCGAGGGTCCAGGCGCCGCCGGTCTTGCGGCCATACGCGCCGATCAGGAGGTTCTCCTCGACGCTCAGCGAGGGAAACAGCTTGCGCCCCTCCGGCACCATGGCGATGCCGCGCGCGAGCATATCGGGCGCAGGCAGCGCGCCGATCGGCTGCGCCGTCGAGGCGAATGGCGTCCGGCGCATTTTGCAGCACGCCGGAGATCGAGCGCATCAGCGTCGTCTTGCCGGCGCCGTTGGCGCCGATGATGGCGATGGTCTCGCCCGCGTCCAGCGCGATGTCGACGCCGAACAGCGCCTGGAAATCGCCGTAATGGGCGATCGAGTTTCGTGGTCTCGAGCAGCATCGTCAGACCTCGATCCCCAGATAGATTTCCCGGACTTGCCTGCGAGGCCATGATCTCGTCCGGCGCGCCGACGCCGATGACCTTGCCGAAATCGAGCACCAGCAGCCGCTCGACGACGGAATTCAGCGCATGCAGCACATGCTCGATCCAGATGATCGAGATGCCGCTGGCATGGATGGCGCGGATGGTCGCGATCAACTCGCCGCATTCGCCGTCGGTCAGGCCGCCGGCGATTTCGTCGAGCAGCAGCACTTTCGGCTCGGTGGCCAGCGCGCGGGCCAGTTCCAGCCGCTTGCGCTCAAGCAGGCTCAAGCGCCCGGCGCTGTCGTTGGCGCGGTGGATAAGGCCGGTCTCGCAGAAGGATCTCCGCGCATCGCTCCGCCACCTGGGCTTCGCGCTGCGCGCGGTTCCGAAAGCGCCCGCGACGAGGAGATTTTCGAATACCGAAAGCGTCTCGAAAGGCTGCGGGATCTGGAATGTGCGGCCCATGCCCGGCCAGGCAGCGCGCCATCGGCGGCGCGTCGCGTGACGTCGACGCCGTCGAAACTCGATGCGCCCGGAATCGACCGGAATATTGCCGGTGATCAGGTTGAACAGCGTCGACTTTCCCGCGCCGTTCGGGCCGATGATGCCAAGCGCCTCGCCCGCCTCAAGGCGAAAGCTCACACCTTGCGCGACCGCGAGCGCGCCGAAGGATTTGCAGACATTTTCAAGCGACAGGATCGGCATCGTGACCCGTAACATGATGTATTTGGGTGCGTACTTTCTTGTAATCCCCGCGAAGGCGGGGACCCAGTAAACACCATAATCTTGCGGAGTACTGGGTCCCCGCCTTCGCGGGGAATTCGACAGAGCTTGTGACGGGGTTTTTATACCTCTTCGAATCCGCTCACGTTGGTCGTCGCAGGTTGCAGAAATGGCGCGGCGGTCACGCGATGGGTTCCATCTTGCTGGCCGCCGGAATATTCGGCGCGGTCTTGTTGTCGGTGATGACCAGATCGTAGCCGCCGCCGGACTTCAGCCGCCACTGGCCGCCGACAAGCGGCGTCTTGGCGACGTTTTTCGCCGCGAATGGCGGCAGCTTGGCGCCGTCCCAGGCGATCGGCCCGACCAGCGTGTTCAGCTTGCTCGCTGCAATCGCCTCGGCCACCTTGTCGCCCTTGGACGGGTCGCCCGCGCGGTTCATCACGTCGACCGCCAGTTCGAACAGCGCATGGACGAAGCCGATGGGCTGGGTCCAGGGCCGTGCCGGTCGCCTTGGTGAAGCCGCCCGCGACATCCGCGGGGCTTTCCCCGGTCAGCGACGATTTGAACGGATGGGTCGGCGACCACCACACCTCGGACGACAGATTGTGCCCGGCATCGCCGACGGCGGCCACCGATTGCGGGAACAGGATCGCCTTGCCGATCGAGGCGATCTTCGGCTTGAAGCCCTGCTGCTTGGCCTGCGTCCAGAAGGTGGTGAAGTCCGGCGGGATCATCACGCCGGTGATGATTTCGCAATTCGCGGCTTTGAACGCGTTGATCTGCGCGGAGAAATCATCCGTCAGATTCTGGTAGCGGCCGGGATCGGTCAGCGTAAAGCCCTTCTCCTTCAGGACAGGCGGGAAGCCGACCTTGCCGTCGCCCCAGGCATTGCCGTCGCCGTCATTGGGGAACAGCCCGCCGACCTTTTTATTGGTTTCGAGCTGGCCCCACATATTGGTGAAGACCGCGATGACGTCCTCGAGCCCCCAGAAGAAATGGTAGCCGTAGTTGAACGGCTTCCAGCTCTCCGGCGCGCCGGGATTGCCCTGCTGGCCGATGAACCAGGGCTGCCAGGGCGCGACCGTGGAAATGCAGGGCATCTCTTCGGCCTCGCAGGTCGTGGACACCGGGTTGGTCGTTTCCGGCGTCGAGGCCACCAGCATCAGATTGATCTTATTGGTGACGATCAGTTCCTTCGCCACCTCGGCCGCGCGGTTGGGGTTGGACTGGCTGTCCTTGACGATCACCTCGAATTTCAGCCCCTTCGCTTTCGTGGCGGCCAGAAAGCTGTCGATGATGAATTTGTCGGCCTCGGCGAAACCGGCGAGCGGGCCGGTCTGCGGGCTGACATAGCCGAGCTTGATCGGCTTGCCCTGCGCAAGCGCCGGCATGGCCAGTCTGGATGCTCCGGCGAGGAGCCCGGCGGCGGCCGTGCCCTTCAAAACTGTCCGTCTTGTGATCATGGCTCTTCCTCCCACTGATTGTTGTTATGTCGTGCTTAGCCGCATTCTCGCGGTGCAACCAGCATCCACTTTAGGTCTTGGCCGCGTTCCCTCCCAGGCATCCTGAAGCAGAGCGCGAATGGCGTCGCGGTCGATGGGCCGCGGATTCCAATACGGATTTTGCGTGGCGATAGCGGCGGCGCGGTCGAGATCGGCCTCCGTGAGGCCGAGCGATTTCAGAGCCATCGGCGCGCCGATCGAGGCGGCGAAATCATGCAGCCCCGCGCCCGGTGTGCGCGCCGAAAAGGGCGGACAGCGGCTTGAGGCGGTCCGGCACTGCGACGGCATTGAAGCCGACCGTATGCGGCAGCAGGATCGCGTGGGTCTCGGCGTGAGGCGTATCGAAACTGCCGCCCAGCGTATGGCAAAGCTTGTGATGCAGCGCCATGCCGACCGTGCCGAGCACCGTGCCGCAGAGCCAGGCGCCGTAAAGCGCTTCGCCGCGCGCATCGAGATTCTCCGGCTCACGGACCAGGACCGGCAGCGTGTCCTTCAACGCCCGTAGACCTTCAGCCGCCATCAGCGTGGAGATGGGATTGCGGTCCTGCGCATAGAGCGCTTCCGCCGCGTGGGCCATGGCGTTGAGCCCGCTGGTCACGCGTCATCGAGACGGGCAGGCCGATCGTCAGCTCGGGATCATAGATGACGATTTCGGGCAGGATACGCGCGTCGCGGACGGTGGTTTTGACGCCGTTTTCGGTCTGCCCGAGGATCGGCGTGACCTCGGAACCGGCATAGGTGGTCGGCACGATGATCTGGTGCAGGTCCGTTCGGTAAGCGATGGCTTTGCCGAGCCCGGTCGTCGAACCGCCGCCGAGCGACACGACGCAATCCGCGCCGAGCTCCTTGACGCGCGCAAGCGCTTCCTCGGTGACCTCGACCGGCGTGTGCATTGCGGCACCGGAAAAAACCCCGACCGCCGCGCTGCCGAGCCGGCCGGCGAGTAACGCCGCGTCCGCCTTCTGGAATGGCGTGGACAGAACCAGCGCCCGCGAGCAGCCGCTCTTTGCGACCCATTCGCCGACCGATTGAACCGCACCGTTTCCGAATACGATTCGCGCGGGACTGCCGGCATAGACGAAGGCATCGATCATCGGCCCGCCTCCGCTCTCTCCGCGCATAGGACGAAGGTGAAGTCCAACGCCCATTTCGGCGCGTTCGCCTCGCCCACGCTTTTGCGAAAATTGCCGAGCAATCCGTGTTTGACGCCGAACAGCGCGTCCTCCCGCACATTCGGGTCGCCTCGATCGAAGACATGGGTGGTCAGCGGCTGGTAACCGGCCGCCTTGATGAGGAAATGCAGATGCGCCGGACGCCGGAGCGGGTAGCCGATCCGGCCGAGCAATTGTCCGACCGGCCCGTCATCGGGAACGCTGTAGCCGGCGGGTTTGACGGTTTCGTAGCGGAACCGGCCGCCGGCATCCGTCGTGAAAACGCCGCGCAGATTGAATTCGGGCTGCAGGTCGGGCTGCTGGTTTTCGTAGAATCCCTGGCTATTTGCCTGCCAGGTCTCGACCGTCGCCCCAGCGAGCGGGACGCCGTCCAGATCTTGAACGATGCCGGAAACGGTCAGCGGCTCGCCGATACCGTCCAGGGAGATGTTTGCGCCGAGCGGCAGGTGCGGCGCATCGGGGCGATAGAACGGCCCCCGTACGGTATTCTGCGTGGCGCCTGGCGGCCGCCGCGAATTGATGTCCTCGACCAGCGCGGAAAGGCCCAGCAGGTCGGCAAGCAGCACCCATTCCTGGCGCTTGTCGTCACAGGCGTGACCGACCTCCGTCAGGAAGGCGATGGTCTGCTGCCAGTCCTCGGGAGTGGGACGGATCTCCTTGATGATGGTGTGCAAATGGTCGACGACCGCGAAAAGCGCATCGGACAGGCGCGTTTTCTCTGTCTTCGACAGCCGTTCCGCAACAGCGAGCGCTGAATTCTCCTCTGTGAAGAATACGGCATCCGGCAAGACCGACATCCCACGCTCCCAACGTCCAGGCGGGGATGATAACAGGCAATAACAGGCCGCTTGATGATTTCTTTCGCGTTTAATATACCAGATTGCTATGAAGTTCGATGAACGACATCTGGTGCAGCTTGGCTGCCGTCGTCCAGGCCGGCAGCGTAACCGAGGGCGCCGCCCTGCTCGGCGCGACCCAGCCCGCGGTTTCGCGCACCATCGCCATGCTCGAAAGACGCCTCGGCGAGCCGCTCTTCATCAAAGGCCGCCGCCCGTTGCAGCCGACCCCGCTCGGGCGCGCCATGGCGGATCATGGTCAGGCCATGCTCGCAGCATCGCGAAAGGCGTCGGAGACGGTTGAGCGGTTTCGGCGGGGCCAAGCCGGTGTGGTGCGGGTCGGCGGGACGCCGTTTTTCGTCGACGCACTCATCTCGGGGATGATCGCGGAGTTTCAGAACCTCTATCCGGACGTGCGCGTGCATCAATCCTATGGCTATTTGAGCGATCTGCGCGCATCGATCGAAAGCGATCAGATCGATCTGGCGGTCTGCCCGATCGACATTCTCGACGAAGGATCCGGCCTCGAATTCCAGGAAATTCTTCCCGGCAGGAATATCGTGGCGTGCAGCGCCTCCCATCCGCTCTTGATGAAGCGCCGGCCGAAAATCGCCGAGCTGCTCGATTTTCCGTGGATCGCACCGCCGCCGGGCAGCCCGCTCTATGCGGACCTGCACAGTCTTCTGCTTTCGCTCGGCGCCACCGAAATCAAGATCCGCTATTCCGGCGGCTCGCTCGCGAGCGTGATCAGCTACATGACGCGAACGGAAGCGCTGACCGTGCTGCCGCATAGCGTGGTGTTCGCATACAGGAAGGATCGCGCCATATCCGCGCTGCCGTTCAAAATTCCGCATCCGGATCGCGCGCTTGGGCTATTGCGGGCAAAGGGAGCGCCGAATGCTCCCGCGGTCGATCAATTCGCGGCGCATGTGAGGAAGAGCTTCGAAAACCTGAGGCATCTGATCAAGCGCCATGAACAGGCCGTCGTGTGGGGCGCGTAATCAATTGACGTTGCGCTCCCGCCCCTGCCAGTAAGCTTTGCGCAGCTCCCGCTTCAACAGCTTACCGCTAGGGTTTCGAGGCAGCGCTTCCGCGAAGTCGACCGAGCGCGGACGCTTATATCCGGCGAGCTTATCCCGGCACCATTCGATCAGCGCGTCGGCGGTGAGCGGGCTCCCTTCCCGCGTCACGGCGATGGCTTTCACCGCTTCCCCCCAACTTTCGTCCGGGACGCCGATCACGGCCACATCGAGCACATCCGGATGGCCGGCCAGCACGGCCTCGACCTCCGCCGGATAGATGTTCTCGCCGCCTGAGACGATCATGTCCTTGATGCGGTCCTTGATGAAGATGAAGCCATCCTCGTCCATGGTGCCGGCGTCGCCCGTATGGAACCAGCCGCCGCGCATCGCCTCGTCGGTTGCGTCAGGGCGGCGCCAATAGCCTGCCATCAGATTTTGGCCCCGGTAGACGATTTCGCCGATCTCACCGCGCGGCAATTCGCCGCCCTCCGGGTCGACGATCTGCGCCCGGCTGCCGAACATCGCGCGCCCGCACGACCAGCGGCGCTCGCCCTGATGATGCTCGAACGGCAGCGCGGCGAACGGACCGGTCGTTTCGGTCAGCCCGTAGAATTGCGTGAAGCGGCAGCCGAACAGATCGATACAGCGCCGCAATACGTCCGGCGACATCGGCGCGGCGCCATAGGCGATGTGCTTCAGATGCGAGAAATCGGCTCCTTGCGCAGCGGGCAACTCGCTGAGGCGCTGCAAAATCGCGGGCACGAGATGCGTCGTCTCGATTTTATGCGCGAGCATCGTTTCCAGCAGCATCTCCGGCACGGCGTCGCGCTCGATGAATACCGTTGCTCCCTGCCGCATCGCCCAGATCACCGTGCCCGCACCGCCGATATGGAACATCGGCAGGCAAGCGAGGAACGGCCCGCCCTCGCGGAATTCCGGCATTTCCAGCGCCATGGAGGCGCCGGCATCGAGGATGTTGCAGCCGGTAAGCATCGCGCCTTTCGGCAGGCCCGTCGTGCCCGACGTGCTGAGCTGCCAGGTGACGGCCCCTTCGACATCCCGGCGGGGATCGGAGCCGCCGCGCGGCAGCTCGTCGAAACCGAGGAGAGGCGCAACCACGCCGGCGCAAAGCGACGCGAACTCCTCGCCAACGACGATCAGCTTGGGATCGATGTCGTCGATGACGGGGGCTATTTCCTGCGCCGTCAGCCGCCTGTTGATCGGCGCAGCGACGATCCCGGCCTTATCGAGCGCAAACAGCAGTTCCAGATAGGCATCGGAATTCTTGTCGAGGATGGCGACGCGGTCGCCGGGCCGCAGCCCCAGCTTGTCGGCGAGGCCGCTTGCGAGTTCTGAACTCGACCGGTTCAACGCGCCATAAGTGCGCACCCTGCCTTGATACCAAGTCGCGGGCAAATCCGGATGCCGCTCACCCCGCCAGCGGATCAGCTCGGCAATCGTCCGCATCGCGCTAAACCATCCGCCGCGACCGCGGCTTCCAATGCGCCTCGATATTGGCGAGCAGCCCCGGATCGTAGAAGCACATCGCCTGCTGGCGCGCATAGGTCGCCATATAGCGGCGAAAGGCGTCAAGCGGCTCCTGGGCGACGCGCAGCGCTTTGCGGTTGCTGACGGCGCTGAGCAGCCCCGCGCGCACGAGGCCCTTCGCATTGCGCTCGATGCCCTCGTCCATCGCGCCGGACGGCACCACTTCGTCGCAGATCAGCATGCCTTCCGGCTGCTCGACGGGAAAGGTCTTCTCGAAGAAAATCGCCTGCCGCGCCAGATGAATGCCGACCAGCCTCGGCAGCCTCAGATTGGCGGCGCCTGGAATGAACCCTTCCTTGCTGGCGGGCAGGCTGAAATACGCCCCCGGTTCGGCGATAACGCGGTCCATCACGCAGAGGAGCTGGCAACCGCCCCCGATCGCGAATGCCTCGACCGCGGCCAGCCAGGGTTTTTCCAGATAGTCCTCGAACTGTTCCCGGTAGCTGTCCGAAACCCAAAGGCCGCGATAGAGTTTGTGAACTAGGCCCAGATCGCGTTCGAGGATGAATTCGGCGAAGGAGATCTGCCCGTAATAAAAATGGGTGAGGTTGATGCCGGAGTTGAACACGCGGCGCCCGGCATATTTGGCATGCTGGACCACCGAGCCGCGCAACACGCCCACATCGATCCGGTCGTCGAGCAGCGTAAGGTCGATGGCCGTCTCCAGAGCCTTCACCGCCAGATCGTCCTCGGCGTTGAGATAGTCGGGATTGGTCAGCGTCAGATGGCCGACATTGTCGCGGCGCTCCAGTCTCGCCCGGCCGAGGTCGATAAATCCGTCGCGGCGGAAGGCGGCGAGCTGCTGCTCGGCTTCGGGCGTCGGCCGCAGCATGGCGTGGATGAGATGCAGGCCGCAACGCTCGTCCGCCAGCACATGGGCGGCAAAAAGGCCCTGGTCGATCTCGCAGCCGCGCTTGGCCGATTGCCGCTGCAAGCCTCGCTCGGCTTCGATCGCGGCCCGCGTCGGCAGGAGTTGCGGATAGAGGTCGGCGGCGGCATAGAGCAGGTCGGCGAGGCGGCGAGGTTTCGTGCAGCCTTCGGTTAGCGCATCGTAAATCTCGGCGGCATGGCGGCGGAAGAAGCCCTCCTTGACGCGCTGAATCTCGGCTTTGACCGCCAAGGCATCGGCACCCGCCCCGCGCTGAGGCTCAAGGACGGCCAGGCGCTGCATGACGATCGCGGCATCTTGCTCGAGCGTCCCGCCCGATCCTTCCTTTGCCGCGACTGAAGCCGCCGCCTCTGGACGTTGCACGCCCCTCGCCCGCCATATCGTTCCTCCCATCTTCGTTCGGGATAAGGCTGGCTCAACCGGGCATCGCAGCGTTGGCGGCAGCGATGCCCGCCAATTCACGCCGAACCGCCACCTTCGGGAGGCTCCGGTTTTGCCGGAGCAGGCGCCGGCTCACCGGCTGGCGGGGTGGTACGCCGGTCGGTCGCGCTCTGGCCGAGATCGCCGATCACCGGGCCGCTGTCGCGCGTGCCCGTCGTCTCCCGGTAGCCGCCTTGATGGGCAGGCTCACGGCTGCGGGTCAGGAAATAGGTGAGGATTGCCGTGAGCAGGCCGAGCAGCGCCGCCCCGATCGCATAGATCGGCTCCAGCGTACGCGCCTGATTGACGACCCAATCCCAGGTGGTGACGTCGACATTGATGCTGGCGTCCAGCGTCTTGACCAGGATCGGCGGCATGGTGCCGCTTCCGTCCTGCAGATGCGCATAGAGGCGCAGCTTCAGCGGCTTCTTTTCGCCGGTGTCGGTCGGTGAAACCTGCCAGCTCCAGCTGACCGGCTGCGGCGGTACGACGGTGCGCTCCTGGCGGCTCGCGGGGCTGATCTCGAACTCACGGCCCGGTCAGTTCGGCGGACATCACGCGGGTGATCTTGCTGAGCCCCTGCTTGACCTCGCCGGGCAGCCCTTTCAGCTCCTCGGAAACCTCGGTCGGCAGGTCCTTGCCTTCCCAGTCGGTGCGAAGCACCAGGGTGATCTCGGTCTTGCGGCCGAGCAGCATGGTGTCGGGGTGGTTATACTCCAGCGGCCGTTCCAGCAGACGGTCCAGCACCGCATTCAGGTCGGGGCAGCTGTCGAGAACGCCGAGCTTGCGGCATTCCTCCTCGCCCAAATTGTCGACCGCGCCTTCAGGCCGGCTGATCCGGGCTTTCTTCGGTGCGCTCTCAACGGGTTTAGCGGCCGGTTCCGGCGCGGGAGCGGCTGCGGGCGGCGGGGCCGCCTCAGGCGCGGCCGGCGCAGGGGCTTCCGCGACCTGCGCAGGCGGTGGCGGAGCGGCGGCCGGAGCCTCCGGTGCAGCCGGTTCCGGCGTAGTCGCCGGAGCGGGTTCAGGCGCGGACGGAGCAGGGGCTTCCGCGATCTGCGCAGGTGGTGGCGCAGCAGCGGCCTCCGGCGCGGCTGGTTCCGGCGCGGCCGCAGGGGCAGGCTCAGGCGCAGATGGGGCAGGGGCTTCCGCGACCTGCGCGGGCGGTGAGCGCGGCGGCTGGGGCCTCCGGCGCGGCTGGTTCCGGCGCGGCCGCTGGGGCAGGCTCGGGCGCAGGATGGGGCAGGCGCTTCCGCGACCTGCGGCGGCGGTGATGGTGCGGCGGCTGGAGCCTCCGGCGCGGCTGGTTCCGGCGCGGCCGCCGGGGCAGGCTCGGGCGCAGATGGGGCAGGCGCTTCCGCGACCTGCGGCGGCGGTGATGGTGCGGCGGCCGGAGCCTCCGGCGCGGCTGGTTCCGGCGCGGTCGCTGGGGCAGGCTCGGGCGCGGACGGGGCAGGTGCTTCCGCGACCTGCGCAGGCGGTGGCGCAGCGGCGGCCGGAGCCTCCGGTGCGGCTGGCTCAGGCGTAGCCGCCGGGACGGGCTCAGGCGCGGACGGGGCAGGTGCTTCGGTGACCTGTGCGGGTGGTGGCGCAGCAGCCGGAGCCTCCGGTGCCGCCGGGGCGGGCTCAGGCGCGGATGGTGCAGGCGCTTCCGCTATCTGCGCGGGCGGCGGAGCAGAAGCAGGCGGAGCCTCCGGCGCGGGTGGAGCTATGGCACGCTCCGTCGTCGGAGCGGGTGCCGGCGCCGCGCTTTCCGCTTCAATTGTCGGGGCAGGCGAGGGCGGTGCGGTCGGTCCGGCGGGAGCGGCCGGTGCTACAGGTTGGGCCGCCAGCGGAGCGGAGGGTTCGGCAGCCGTCTCGGCAGGCGTCTTGGCCTCGGCTTGGACCTGCGGAACATCGGTCGCCTGGCTAGGAATTTGCAGGCCGGATCCGCGGCCGGCGGCCGCGGGCAGGCGCCGGCGTGTGTCCGCCGCGTCCGTGGAAGGTGCTGGTCGGCGCCGGTGGCCTGTTCGGGATAGGTCACGCCAAGCGCCTGAGCGAGATTTTGTAACGCGGGCTTCAACTCGGCTGGAGAGATGCCCTTCTCCGCCAGACGTTCACAGACCTTGGCGAAAAAAGCGCGATTGAGTAAGGACCGATCCAGCGTGTAAGCGCTTGCAAGGGTCGCCACGCTCGCCTGCGCGCCGGCAGGCAGCTCGGCGAGGCGGTTGGCGAAGCTATCGGCGTCGCTCACGGCCTTGTCGCTGATGGCTTTCGCGGTTTCGGCGTTTTCGATCACGATCGACCGGTCGCATTGCAGCGCGTCGCCGCCCATCGCCGCGCCGGTCTGGCCGACAAGTGCGGTGGCCGCCTGGGCCGCCGGGCTCTCGGCCGCAGGGGCGCCGCTGGCGCTGGCCGGCAAGCCATTGGCGCCGGCGAGCGTCGACAGCAGGGAAAAGAGAATAAAAGCCGCTATGCGCATTCCGAGACCTCCCCAGGCTCATCCAGAGCACGACCGGGGATTTGCATGTCCCCGTGGAAATGGAGTTGGCCTCCAGTTTTCCCGAAAAATCGTGCGAAGACAAAACAATCTAGAGCGTGATCGTTTCAGTCTGAAGCGATCATGGTCTAGGCCCCTCCCGCTAACCCCCGGCGGGATAAATCGCACTATTTTCATAGCACGGGAGGTGTAACGCCGTTAACCCTTAAGCAAAAAGATTTAAAGTGTGGTTCGCAAAATGCCTGTCCCGCGCAAAAAAAATCGGCGGGAATCGCACCGGCTGCCAGCTTAGCGCCCGCGCTTCGGACACCTGCCGCATCAAATCGCCAGTCCGATGCCGGATGGCTCAGAAAATGGGTTGATGGGGCGGCAAAGCCCGTTAGTGTACGCGTCTGGTCCATAATGGAACGTGCAAGGACGAGGCTGGATGCTCAAGCGACTTTTGATCCTATGCACGCTGGTCGCGGCCGGTTGGCCGGTGGGCGGCGATGCTCAGGCGATAAAAAACGACATCGTGGTCTTTGCCGCGCTCGATAAGGTGACGGCGCAAATTTCACCGCTTGAAGTGCCGATCAACAAGACCGCTAAATTCGGTGCGCTGACCATTACGCCGCGTGCCTGCAACACGCGCCCGCCGACCGAGCAGCCTTTGACGTCAGCCTTCGTGGAGGTGGAGGAAACGCAGCTCGACAGCACGCGCAAGCGCATCTTCAGCGGCTGGATGTTCGCCGAGAGCCCGGGGCTTCACGGTGTCGAGCATCCGGTCTTCGACGTTTGGCTGACAAGCTGCAAGACTTCGGCTCCGCCTGCATCATCCGGCAATGCGTGGAAGCCGGAGTGAATTTGCAGCGCCGCGCTGAGGAGCTTATGAAATTCGGGCCTCGAAATTTCGAGCGCGCCGAACTGCTTCAGATGGCGGGTGACGAATTGCGTGTCGAGAAGCTTGAAGCCGCCCGCGATCAGCCTCGCTGCGAGATAGACCAGCGCAACCTTGCTCGCATCGCGCTCGGTTGAAAACATCAACTCGCCGAAAAACGCCCCGCCGAGATGGACGCCGTAGAGCCCGCCGACCAGCCTGCCATTCAGCCAGGCCTCGATCGTGTGGCAATGGCCCATGTCGAACAGTTCGGCATAGAGCTCGGCGATGCGCATGTTGATCCAGGTGGTGCGCCGCCCGGCGCGGGAAGCGGCGCAGCCGGCGATGACGCCGTGAAAATCGCTATCGACCCTGATCTCAAATTTTTCCTGGCGGATCGTGCGCGCCAGCCGCTTCGGCACGGTGACGCTGCCTAGCGGCAGAATGCCGCGCTCTTCGGGTTCAATCCAATAGAGCGTTGGATCACTGGCGCTCTCCGCCATCGGGAATATCCCGCAGGCATAGGCTTTCAGCAGCACCTGGGGCGTTATGTCGATGGAGATATTGGCGTGTGATCCCATCCTCGGCGGAAATCCGGTGCTGGCTGCGATGGCGCGGGCTTGCGGCGGATAGTCTAATGCTTTCCGAGATATTTTTCGAGCCAGTGAATGTCGTAAATTCCGTCCACGATGTCGGGCTCGACGATCAGCCTGTTAAACAGCGGGATGGTGGTTTCGATCCCGTCGATGACGAATTCGCCCAGCGCCCGGCGCAAGCGCATCAGGCATTCATTGCGGTTCTTGCCGTGGACGATCAGCTTGCCGATCAGGCTGTCGTAAAAGGGCGGGATGGAATAGCCCGCATAAACGGCCGAATCGACCCGCACCCCCAGTCCGCCGGGCGGATGGAAATAGGTGATCTTGCCTGGCGAGGGCATGAAGGTCGCCGGATTCTCGGCGTTGATGCGGCATTCGATGGCGTGCCCGTCGAAGCGCAGGTCCTCCTGCTTCAGGCTGAGCGGCGCGCCCGCCGCGACGCGGAGCTGCTCGATCACCAGGTCGATCCCGGTGATCATTTCCGTCACCGGATGCTCGACTTGCAGCCGGGTGTTCATCTCGATGAAAAAGAACTCGCCGTTCTCATAGAGGAATTCGACGGTGCCGACGCCGCGATAGCCCATCGCGCCGATCGCATTGGCGACGGTTTGCCCGATCTCCTGGCGCTGGCTGGTGTTCAGGGCAGGGGAGGGCGCTTCCTCCCAGATTTTCTGATGCCGGCGCTGCAGCGAACAGTCGCGCTCGCCAATATGGATGGCGTTGCCCCGGCCATCACCGAGCACCTGAATTTCGATATGGCGGGGCTTTTGGAGATATCTCTCCATATAGAGCGAATCGTCGCCGAAAGCGGCCTTGGACTCGGCGCGGGCCGTCGCCAGCGCGACCGAAAGATGTTCCTCGGTCAGCGCGACCTTCATGCCGCGTCCGCCGCCGCCCGCGGACGCCTTGACCAGCACCGGATAGCCGATCTCCGCCGCGATTTTTTTCGCCTCGGCGTCGGAGGTGATGGCCCCTGCCGAACCAGGCACCACGGGGATGCCGAGTTTCTGCGCCGTTTCCTTCGCCTTGATCTTATCGCCCATCAACCGGATATGCTCGGAGGTGGGGCCGATGAAGGTGATGTCGTGCTCTTCGAGGATCTCGGCGAAGCGCGCATTCTCGGACAGGAAGCCATAGCCGGGGTGAACGGCGTCGGCCCCGGTGATCTCGCAGGCGGCCAGCAAGGCCGGAATGTTGAGATAGCTCTCGGCTGCGGCGGGCGGGCCGATGCAGACGCTTTCATCCGCAAGCCGCACATGCATGGCGTTGGCGTCCGCCGTCGAATGGACGGCGACCGTCTGAATGCCCAGCTCCTTGCAGGCGCGTTGCACCCGCAGAGCGATTTCGCCACGATTGGCGATGAGGACTTTGTCGAACATGTCCCGGCGCCAAATCCTACTCGATGATCAACAGGGGCTCGCCATACTCGACCGGCTGGCCGTTTTCGACGAAGACGGCAGTTACCGTTCCGGCACGCGAAGCGGGGATGTGATTCATGGTCTTCATGGCTTCGATAATCAGCACCGTCTGCCCCTGCTTCACCACCGACCCGATCTCGACAAATGGCGCGGCGCCCGGCTCGGCGGCGCGATAGGCCGTGCCGACCATCGGCGATTTCAATGTGCCCGGATGCGTATCGGCGTCTCGTCCCGGCACGATGGCGGCAGGCGCGGCTGCAATGCCAGCGGCGGATACGGTCGGCGCGACGGCGGCGGCGATGGTCAGGTTCCGCGCGATGCGGACGCGCAGGCCCTTATGCTCGATTTCGATTTCACTGAGGCCGGTTTCGTCGAGGAGCGCGGCCAGGCCGCGGATGAGGCCTTCGTCGACCGCCTCTTGCTTTTTCTTGTCGTTCATGTCCGCTGTCACTGCCACAGTCCCCCTCAAACGTCCAGCTTTTCCACATCTGATTGAAGGTGCTCGGCAAGGGCGTCAAGCGCCAGCTCATAGCCTTTCGCTCCTAATCCGCAAATAATTCCGGTAGCGGCCTGGGAGACATAGGAATGGTGCCGGAAAGCTTCGCGCCGGTAGATGTTTGTCAAATGAACCTCGATGATCGGCAGGTCGGCGGCAAGCAGTGCGTCCAGCAGCGGCACGGAGGTATGGGTGAGCCCGGCGGCGTTGATGATGATGCCCGCCGCCTTCTGCCGCGCTTCGTGAATCCAGCCGATCAATTCGCCCTCGTGATTGCTCTGGCGAAAATCGATGGCGAGGCCGAGGGTGGCGGCGCGCGCGCGCAAGACGTGTCTCGATATCGCTGAGCGTCGCCGAGCCGTAAAGCTGCGGCTGCCTCTGCCCGAGCAGGTTCAGATTTGGGCCGTTAAGGACGTAGATCGGGTTCATCGCCATGGGAATTGTGGGCTCGTTAACGGGCGGGCAGCGTTCGCCCTTAAACAATAAGGCCGCCCGAAAGCGGCCCTATCAAGAAGGCTGATGGACTATTGCCGAAAAGTGCGGCCCGCGCAATCGTCAGCAGATGCTGCATCCCTTCTCGCGGATGCCGCCGATTGCGGTTTTCAAAATCCTGCCCAGATCCTCGGGCGCGCCTGGGAATGGCCTCGTCGCCGACGAAGATCGCCGGAGTGCCCTGCACGCCCATGGCCGTGCCGAGCTGAAGATTTTTCTCGATCAGCTCGTTGACCTCGGGGGCTTTCATGTCGGCCTTGAGCTTTTCGACATCGAGACCGACGTCGGCGGCGGCCTTGAATATGATGTCTTCCTTCACCGGCCCGTTATGTTCCATCAACGCGCTGTGGAACTCGAAATATTTGTTCTGCTTCGTTGCGGCGATCGCTGCCTGACTGGCGACACGCAATTCTTCGGAGAGGATCGGGAATTCCACGAAGACTACGCGAACGTCTTTGTCCTCTTTGGCCACGCCCACAAGATTGTGGAACGCTTTACGGCAATAACCGCAATTATAGTCGAAGAACTCAACGACGGTGACCTTGCCGTCGCCGGTGCTGAAGGGGGATTGTATCCTTATACAGCGAGGCCAGCACCTTCTTGCGCTCACCTTCCGCCGCCATTTCCTGCCGCTTGTTCAGCTCGCCGATGGCCTCGCGCAGGATTTCCGGCTGCTCCAGCAGATATTCCTTCATGATCGCGCGGATCGCATCTTTCTGCTTGGCGTCAAAAACGTCGGTTTCCGCGGCGAAGGACGGCGCGATGACCGCGGCGGCAACTCCCAGCAGGGCCGCCGCGCCGAAGATTGCGCCGGAGCGCTTGCTGCTAAAATTCATCGGTGCTCCAATTCTAACGTTGTTATTGCTTACTGTTTGGCTAATTTCTTGTAGGTATCGACGTCGCTGACGATGTCGTTCGCCTTAACCCAGTTCGGCGATCCCGTGGGAAAGCGCCATCATAGCGCGCTCCGCGTGGACCTTGGCAAAATCGGCATTGCCCTCAAAGAAAAATGCCTGGGCCGAGGCAAGTTGGGCTTCGGGGATACGGTTGAGCCGGCCATACGCGATGGCCAGCTGACGATAGCCGATCACCGATTGGTCCTCTTTCACCAGCGCCTTCTGCAAATGATCGATGGCTTCCTTGAGCACGCCCGGATCATCGGTGCCGATCAGCGCCTGGGCGAGCATCACGCGCATCAGCCCGGATTTCGGACTGAGCGCGACAGCCTGGCGCAGCGGCGCGATCGAAGCCTTCGTCTTGCCGCTCTCAAGCAGGAACTGACCCTTCAATTCATGGAAGTAGGGATTGTTCGGCTGGTCGGCAATGAGTGCGTCGAGATCGTTCGCGGCACCCTGCGCGCCCGAAGCGAAATAGCGGGAAATAGCGCGAGCGTAGCGCGCCGGCAGCGTCTGATCCTTCTCCGGATATTTGCGCAGCACATATTGCGCGTTGTTCTTGTTGGTGAAGGCTTCGAGCTTCGCCCGCACCATGTCGTGCCGGAATTGCAGCGCCGGCGCGTCCTTGACGCCGAAATAGGGGCTGCGCTGGGCCAGATCGCGCAGCTGGGCGATACGGTCCTGCGGCATCGGATGGCTTTGAACGTAAGGATCGATGAAATTCACCGAAGCCACCGACTGATCGGCGAACTGCCGGAAGGTTTCCAGCATGCCGGCGGTCGATTGCTTCGTCCGGTTGAGATAGGAGACCGCCGCCTGGTCGGCCGAGGATTCTTCCACGCGCCGGTAAGAGAGGATGGAACGCTGAATGAGCGCATTGCCGCCGTAAAGCACCGCCGCGCCGGCCTCGCCGACATCGTTGCCACCCCCGGACACGGCGCCGCCGATCATCGCGCCGATGCCGATCAGATTCATGATCAGCGCCGCCGACTGCATCCGCGAGATTTGCACCTTCAACCGCGCCAAATGGCCGCCGGCAATGTGGCCCGCCTCATGGGCCATGACGCCGATAAGCTGGTTGGGCGTGTCCGACTTCGTGATCGCGCCGACATGAATGAACATGTTCTGGCCGTCGATCACGAAGGCGTTGAAGGCTTTGTCGTTGACGATGTGAATATGGATATTTTGCGCGGTCAAATTTGCCGCGCGGAAGATCGGAGTGGCGTAATCCGCGATCAGCTCCTCGATCTCTGCATCGCGAATGAGGCCTGCCGCATAACCGCTGGCGGTTTGGGCGAACAGCAGCAGCGATGCAAGCAGCAGCACTGCGCAGCGGTGCCCGGCACGAATGAGAAAGTGCCAAGCATTTTGAAGGCTTGGGTGATTCAATTGCGTTCTCGCCATCATGTCAGGAGCGCGGTAGAGCCAAGTAGCTTGTCACACCTCGTCCGGAGCCTAAAGTGGGCATGTGCTTCGGTCAACACGCACGGCACGAAGAAACACGCCCTTGTGATAGGCCTAGCTCAACATTTTCGCGCATCAAGCTCAGCCAATTGGGCATAAACGTGACAAAACGTCGATTAACGGGGCATGAAGCCATGCAATATTCCACCATCCTTAACGCCGCCGGCAAGGCGGAGTTGGGGATTTCGCGGCGCGGCGCGATTTCACCTTTCGTGGTGATGGATATCATGCGCGCCGCCGATGAGCGGCATCAATCGGGGCATGACATCATCCATATGGAGGTTGGCCAGCCGGGAACGCCCGCGCCGCTGGTGGCGCGCGAGGCGATCAAGACGGCGATCGACCGGGATCTGCTCGGCTATACGGAGGCGCTCGGCATTCCGCGTTTGCGGGAGCGGATCGCGCGCCATTACCGCGATGCTTACGGCCTCGACATCAGCCCGGAGCGGGTGGTCGTCACAGCCGGTTCGTCGGCCGCCTTCGTGCTGGCGTTCCTGGCGCTGTTCGACGAGGGCGCGCGCATATTGCTGCCGCAGCCCGGCTACCCTTGCTACCGCAATATCGTCCAGGCCCTCGGACTGACGCCGGTGGAACTGCCGGTCGGCCCGGCGGAACGCTGGATGCCGTCGGCGCCGTTGCTTGCGGCTCACGCTAGGGATAATGAGGCGCCCGCCGGCCTGCTGTTCGCCAGCCCGGCCAATCCGACCGGAACCATGATGAGCGAAGCCGCGCTTGCCCAGATTTGCGGCTATTGCCGCGAGCAGGGGATCGTGCTGATCGCCGACGAAATTTATCACGGGCTGACCTATGGCGAACCCGCGCGCACGGCGCTCGCCTTCGATGACGGTGCGATCGTCGTCAACAGCTTCTCGAAATATTTCTCGATGACCGGCTGGCGTGTCGGCTGGATGGTCGTGCCGCAGCATCTGGTGCGGGGCATCGAGCGGCTGGCGCAGAATTTCTACATCTCGCCGGCCGCCGTCTCGCAAATCGCCGCGCTGGCGGCGTTCGATGCAATCGAGGAGCTTGAGGCGAATAAGGCCGTCTATGCGGCCAATCGCGAATTGCTGCTGGAGGGGTTGCCGCGTGCGGGGTTCAGCAAGCTCGCCCCTGCCGACGGCGCATTCTACTTCTATGCCGACGTTTCGGAGATGACGGACGACAGTGGTGCTTTCGCCCGCCGTATTCTGCTTGAAGCCGGTGTCGCCGCGACGCCGGGCATCGACTTCGACCCTGAGCGCGGCCGCCAATTCATCCGCTTTTCCTATTCCGGAACCACGAAGGATATGGCTGAAGCCGCGAAAAGGCTGCGTGCCTGGCGCCGGTAGAGCCTCGCCCGTTCCGATCGAGTCGGAACGGGTCTCTGTTTGTTTGGTTTGAGCGTGATCGGCGAAGCCGGCAGGGCCGCGCCGCTTAAATCCGGCTATTCCGCCCTGCGCTGCCACCAGCCGCGCTTCGAGCCGCGAGGCCTGGGCGGCGAAGGCGGTCCGGCCTCGACCTCTAGCTCGGCCTCAGCTTCTTGAGAAGCTGCCAGGTCTTCTCCACCGCTTTCAGCAAAGTGCTCGGAATGGGCTTGCCCGTTTGGCTGGGCCGCGCCGTTGCTGATTGCTGTGCGGTTGTCTTTGTCGGGTTTGTCATCGCGAAACGTCGCGCGATTGGTGCGAGGTGCGGCCTCCGAGCGGCTGATCTCGGCATCCGCCCTCATCTCTCCGCGCGAAGCGGGAGCTTCGACATTCGCGGGCTCATCCTGCTCGTAAGCCGCCGGTTGCTCGGTTTCCGCGTCGGTTACGGACTGAGCGCCTGCCTCCTCGGCAGAAGCCGCGATGCCGGTTCCCGCAGCCTCGTTCGACGCGCCGGCTTCGCCGGGGCGACCATTCCGATGCTGCCGTCCGCCGCGCCTGCCGCGCCGGCGCGAACGTCTGCGCTGCTGGCCGGCTTCCTCGCCGCCTTCGGCTTCGACGCGGCGCTCGCCTTCATCGTCCTCATGTGCAGCTACGTCTTCGACATGCGCCTCGTCCGCGAAGCCATCGTCTCTCGGACCGACGCTCTCGCGATCGTCTCTCGCGCTGAAGCTCTCGCGATTGTCCTTGTCGTCGCCGCGACCGCGCCGCCGCCGCCGCTTCCTGCGGGAATTGCGCTGGCCCTGATCGTCGGTGGCCTCGGCCGGTTCCTGTTCGAAGGGCTGGATGCGGTCGGTCTGCGTGACCGCCGCGCTCACCGACGCCCCGGTAGCGGCCGCAATGACGGACACCTTTTCAATGTAGAAATGCGCGCCATGCACGCGGTCGCTGGCGGTGACGCTCAGCGAAACCGCATAGCGGGCCTCGATATCGTTCAGATAGCCGCGCTTCTGATTGAGGATGTAAAGCGCGACTTCCGTCGAAGTGACCGCGTTCAGGCTGCAGGGCTGGTTGGTGCGGAGCCAGTCTTCAAGGCCGCGCAGCACCGAAAGCGCCACCGATTCGGTCGAGCGGACGACGCCGGTGCCCTGGCAATGCTGGCACTGTGTCGTCGAGCCTTCGACCATGCCGGTGCGCAGCCGCTGCCGTGACATTTCCAGAAGGCCGAAATGGCTGATGCGGCCGACCTGGATGCGGGCGCGGTCGTTGCGCAGGCATTCCTTCAGCTTGCGCTCGACGGACCGGTTATTGCGCTTTTCCTCCATGTCGATGAAGTCGGCGACGATCAGTCCGGCGAGGTCGCGCAGCCGGAGCTGGCGGGCGATCTCCTCCGCCGCCTCCATATTGGTCTTGAGCGCGGTGTCCTCGATCGAGAATTCGCGCGTCGCCTTGCCGGAGTTGATGTCGATGGCGACGAGCGCCTCGGTCTGATTGATGATGATGTAGCCGCCGGACGGCAGAGTGACCTGCGGGCTGAACATCGCGTTCAGTTGCCGCTCCACTTCATAGCGGGCGAAAACCGGCTCCGGGTCCTTATAAGGCTGAACATTCTTTGCATGGCTCGGCATGAGCATGCGCATGAAGTC
This sequence comes from uncultured Alphaproteobacteria bacterium, assembly GCA_963842775.1. Taxonomy (GTDB): domain Bacteria; phylum Pseudomonadota; class Alphaproteobacteria; order Rhizobiales; family Rhodomicrobiaceae; genus R-RK-3. The sequence goes on from CAWJHQ010000012.1 coordinate 230,173, forward strand.
CTTGGCGTCGCGATAGGCGTCGTCGCCGGCGACCAGCACCTCGTCGATTTCACGATTATAGAGATCGCGGATCGATCGCTTGATCAGATCGCCTTCCTCATAGACGAGGGCAGGGCGCGGTCGATTTCAGCGTCAGATCGCGGACATTCTCCCAAAGCCGCAGCAGATATTCGTAGTCGCGCTTGACCTCGGTCTTGGTGCGCGCCGCGCCGGCCGTCCGGATGATCAGGCCCATGCCTTCGGGCACATCCAGCTCATTGGCGATTTCGCGAAGGCGCTTGCGGTCGCCGGGCGAGGAAATCTTCCGCGAGATGCCGCCGCCGCTGGCGGTGTTCGGCATCAGAACCGTGTAGCGGCCTGCGAGCGACAGATAGGTGGTGAGCGCCGCGCCCTTATTGCCGCGCTCTTCCTTGACCACCTGCACGAGGATGATCTGGCCGCGCTTGATGACTTCCTGGATCTTGTAGATCCGGCGCCGGCGCCGATTGCGCTGCGGCAATTCCTCGAGAGCGTCCTCGCTGCCGACCGATTCGACGTGCTCGGCCTCCTGGGCTTCGTCACCGCCACCGCGCCGGCGGCCATTATGCTTGGCGTCGCGACTGGCAGGCGGTGCTTCGTCTTCATCTTCGTCATCACCCGGCTCGTCATGGACCGAATTGATGGTTTCGACCGTCGCCCCGGGCCAATTGCCGATCTCAGGCTGGTCGGAGCCGCTGTCATCATAAAGGTTTGCCGAGTATTTCGCGGCCGGCAGCGCGGCTTCCAGCGCCGCGGTCTGCTGGCTGGGATCGATGTCCTCGACGCTCGACGCCTCGTCGGCGTAGGGGCGCGCCGTATTCCGCCATCGGCCCTTGCGCGAAGCTCCCGCCTTCCGAACCGGCTTCAGCCGCTGCGGTCTCCGAACCACCGGTCGGCTCGTCGTTCTGCGGTGCTGGCCCGCCTTTCAGCGCGGCCTCTTCATAGGCGGCGGATTCCGCGCGCGTGTCGCGCTCTTCCTCGTGCTTCAGCGCCTGCCTTTCGGCCATCGGCAACTGATAATAGTCCGGATGGATTTCATTGAAGGCGAGGAAGCCATGCCGGTTGCCGCCATAATTGACGAAGGCGGCCTGAAGCGACGGCTCTACGCGCGTCACCTTGGCAAGATAGATATTTCCGCGAAGCTGTTTCCGAGAGGCTGACTCGTAGTCAAATTCCTCTACCCGATTGCCACGCAGCACCACCACCCGGGTTTCCTCCGGATGTGTGGCGTCGATCAGCATTTTGTTTCCCATGGAATTTTATCTCCCGCGCGATCGGGCCGCGGAGATCAGCAAGTTCAAAGTCTTGATCTGAGTATCGCATCCGCGCCACGGCACGCTTTGTTGGTTGGCGCTCGGTGTTGCTGCGGCTACGCCCGGCTGCAAGAACGACAGTCTTCGGCAATGCAAACATGCCGAGGCGGCAGAGGATGCCGTTTGTTTCTTGCGTGGCGCGCGTGGCAGAATCAGAGCGCGGGATTGTCATTATCGTTTCCGGGATGCTTTGGGCCACCTTTGTGCCCGGACATCCATTTTCCTCATGTTGCAGGCGTAGATTGAACCAAAGCTAAACAGGCAATCCACGCCGCGCTTCCCGCCGCGCTGTACAAGCTGCGCGAGAAGCGAAAAATCTTGAATTAGGCTCGGCCGCGCCTTTCCGTATCAACGGTCAGGTCCGGCTGCTCAGTGCAAATCTCGCATTTGCACGCATGCCCAAGGGCATGGCTCGGCAATACAAGATATTGGCGGTTTGGGTCATTGAGAAGATCTCGCCCGGCACTCAAACTTTTGTCCTCATGAGCCGGATTATACTTCTGCCGGTTGACCCCGCGAGTCGACACTATTAATGCCTGTCGCAACGCTCGGCAAGTGCGACCTGCCACAATCATGTGGGTAGCAGTCAAATCACAACGTTACCTTAATTCTCAGCTTTATCATGCGTAATGAAAGAAGCATAGTGCCGCGCGAACGTTTTATCGGTCACCGGCGTGAGAGGAGATCAAGGGTGCGAATGACTCGTTACGGGGGATGGCTCATCAATCTCCTGCTCGCGCTGACGCTGAGCGCCGTCCCGCTGGGCAATCGGGCCTGGGCGCAGGCGCAGGACGGCGCTGCGGTCGCAAAGGATGCGCGCGTCGGGGGGGATCTCAAACGCACCAGATTCGTCGCCGATCTCTCCGATACGGTGGATTTCCGCGCCTTTCTGCTGGCCGATCCCTATCGCGTCATCGTCGATTTGCCCGAAGTGAAGTTTCTGATGCCGTCCGGCATCGGCTCGGAAGGCAAGGGGCTGATCAGCGCCTTCCGCTATGGGCTGTTTGCACCTGGGAAATCGCGGATTGTAATCGATGTGGTGGAGCCGGTGCTGATTGACAAGGCTTTCGTGCGCTCGGCGGAAAATGGCGAACCGGCCCGGCTGGTGCTCGATCTGGTGCACACCACGCCCGCTTTGTTCGAGAAGCAGCGCAAAAAGCAAAATATGCTGCGCTCAATGGGGCCGGGCACTTTCCAGACAAGCACCGAGGAAGCAGCCACGGCGAAGGACCAACCCCAGGTCGAGACGCAAAAGCAGGCCAAGACCAAGCCTGTCATCGTTCTCGATCCCGGCCATGGCGGCGTCGACCCCGGCGCGATCGGCGCGGGCGGCGCCTACGAGAAAAACGTCGTTTACGCCTTCTGCAAGATACTGAAAGCCAAGCTTGAGCAGACCGGCAAGTATCGCGTTCTGCTGACGCGGGAGGACGATGTGTTCGTCGCCCTCGATGCGCGGGTCGAATATGCGCGCAAGGAGCAGGCCGATCTTCTCGTTTCCGTGCATGCCGATGCGCTGGATTTGAAGCATCCGCTCGCCAATGCTGCGAAGCCGGCAAAGGACGTGCGGGGCGCCAGCATCTACACCTTGTCCGAGGAGGCGTCGGATGAGCTCGCCAAGATCATCGCCGCGCGGGAGAATCGCTCGGACGTGCTGGCCGGCGTGGAGCTTTCCGGCGCGACCGATGGCGATCTCGCCAGCATTTTGATCGATTTGATGCACCGGGAAACAAAGAATTTATCCGTATCATTCGCCAAGTCGCTGCTGGGAAGTTTGAAGGGGAATCTCGAACTCACGGGAAGCCCTCACCGTTTTGCCAATTTTAAGGTATTAAAGGCGCAGGATGTGCCGTCAGTGCTTCTGGAACTCGGTTATTTGAGCAATGAGCACGACGAAAGTGCCTTGACCTCCGAGGGGTGGCAGTCAAAGGTATCCGAAGTGATCGTGGAGTTGATCGGTGCGTTTTTCGCCAAGCGGATGGTTAGCGCGCCGGGGTAGACCCCGGACCTCGGCAACTTCGCCGCTCAGCGGGGATTCACAAAGCAAGCCAGAGCTGGAACAGAAGCAACTCATGCATCCAAATGCTCCCATTCTGCCGCCGCTAGGGAAAACGAAGCGCCGGAAAAGCATCATGCTGCGTTTCCTGGGCTTTGCATTTGCGGCAGGCGGTATTCTGTTCGTCGTCGGCGCTTCGGTGGCCGCCTATTTCCTCTGGCAAATCTCGCGCGAATTGCCGGATTATGAAAAGCTTGCCAATTACGAACCCGGCGTGATGACGCGCGTACACGCCGGCGACGGCAGCCTGATCGGCGAATTTGCCCGCGAGCGGCGCATCTACCTGCCGATCAACGCCATTCCGAAGAAGGTCATCAACGCCTTTATCTCGGCCGAAGACCAGAATTTCTACCAGCATAATGGTCTCGACTTTCAGGGCATAGCGCGCGCCATCAAGACCAATTTCGAGAATATGGGGCGTGGAAAGCGTCCTGAGGGTGCTTCGACCATTACGCAGCAGGTCGCGAAGAACTTTCTTCTGTCGAGCGACCTCAGCATGACCCGCAAGCTCAAGGAAGCCATTCTCGCCGTGCGCATCGATCGCGCCTTCCCGAAAGAGAAGATCCTCGAGCTTTATCTCAACGAGATTTATCTTGGCATGGGCTCTTACGGTGTCGCGGCGGCGGCGCTGAATTATTTCGGCAAGGAGCTGCAGGATCTGGAGATCGAGGAGGCGGCTTATCTCGCCGCGCTGCCCAAGGCGCCGAACAATTATCATCCATTCCGCTATGCCGACCGCGCGGTCGCGCGCCGCAATTGGGTCATCCAGCGGCTCGCCGATGACGGGCATATCACCCAGGACGACGCGAAGAAGGCCCAGGCCAAGCCCTTCAAGATCAATCAGCGCCCGTTTGGCGCCTCGCAGTTTGCCGCGGAATATTTCGCCGAGGAGGTCCGCCGCACGCTGATCGATCTCTATGGCGAGGACAATCTGTATGGCGGCGGACTTTCGGTGCGCTCGACGCTTGACCCGCAGATGCAGCGCCTGGCCCGCAAGGCCATGCGTGAGGGACTGGTGCGCTACGACCGCAAGCAGGGCTATCGCGGCCCGGTGAAGCGGGTCGCCGTCGACGCGGATTGGGGCGCGCAGCTCGCCGAAGTCGAAGTCATCGCCGATCTGGCGCCTTGGGAGCTTGGTGTCGTTCTGCAATCGGGCGCCGATCGCGCGGTTGTGGGACTGAGGCCGCAGAGATCGTCGTCCGGTAAGATTGAGAAAGAGCGCAAGACGGTTGAGCTGCCGCTCAAGAATGTGATCTGGGCGCGCAAGGCGGAAGCCCGCAACGGAGGCACGGTCAAGCTCGGCAAGAAGCCAAAGACCGTCAGCGAAGTGCTCGCTCCCGGCGACGTCATCTATGTCGCTCCCAAGGAAGAGGTCGCCAAGGACGCCGAGGACGACGAAAAGGAAGACGCCGGCACAGCCGATGGCTGGCGCCTGGTGCAAATCCCGGAAATCGAGGGCGCCATGGTGGTGATGGACCCGCATACGGGCCGGGTTCTCGCTATCGTCGGCGGATTCAGTTATGCGAGCAGCCAGTTCGACCGCGCCATCCAGGCAAAGCGGCAGCCGGGCTCCTCGTTCAAGCCGATCGTCTATGCGGCGGCATTGGATAATGGCTACACGCCGTCCAGCATCGTGCTCGACGCCCCGCTGGCCATCGACCAGGGCGTCGGCAAGGATATTTGGAAGCCGGAGAACTACGAGAATAAGTTCTACGGGCCGTCGACGCTTGCGGCTCGGCCTTGAGAAGTCGCGCAATCTGATGACGGTGCGCCTTGCCCAGGATCTTGGCATGCCGCTGATCACCGAATATTCGCGCCGCTTCGGCGTCTACGATCAGCTCATGCCGCTCCTCTCCATGGCTCTGGGGGCCGGCGAAACCACGCTGCTGCGCCTGACGACGGCCTATTGCGTCTTCGCCAATGGCGGCAAGCAGGTCCAGGCGTCGATGATCGACCGGATTCAGGACCGCTACGGCAAAACCATCTGGCGGCACGACAATCGTGAATGTCCCGGCTGCAACGCGCAGGAATATAAGGGGCAGCCCGAACCCAGCTTGACGGACAACCGCAAGCAGATCGTCGACGCGCATACCGCCTATCAGGTCACCTCGATGCTGGAAGGCGTGGTGAAACGCGGCACCGGCTACCGGGTTTCCAAGGTCGGCAAGCCGCTGGCGGGCAAGACCGGCACGACCAATGACGAAAAAGACGCCTGGTTCGTCGGCTTCTCGCCCGATCTCGTGGCCGGCGTATTCGTCGGTTTCGACAATCCGCGCGCGATGGGCAAGGGTGAAACGGGCGGCGGCGTCGCCGCGCCGATTTTCCGGGACTTCATGCGCTGGGCGCTGGAGGACAAGCCGGCTACGCCATTCCGGGTGCCGCCCGGCATCAAGCTCGTCCGCATCGACGCCAAGACGGGCATGCGGGCGCAGCAGGGCACGGAGAAGACCATTCTCGAAGCCTACAAACCGAACGAAGACCCGCCGGACCCGTTCTCCTACGTGACCTATCCGGGCGCGGATGTGCAGCCGCAGCAGCAGCCGGATGGCAGCGGCGTCAGCTTCGGCGGCGGCTTTTCGAGGCAACCCCAGGCCGGCGGCCTATACTGAGCCGATTTTACGCGGCGAGCCGCCTGCTTCTCCTCAGCATCATTCCGAAAAGTGGCCTTCCCGGTTTTCGGAAAAAATGATGCGCAAAACAGAGGGTGGGCGGCGGCTTCTCGCATTCATCATGTCCATTGGAGCCACAACATGCGTGCCGAAACGCAGGCCATCGTCGACCAGATCCGCGAATCCCTCGCCTTGCTGCGGAGGCATCTTTGACTGGGATAGAGCGAATGCGCGGCTGAAAGAGCTGAACGCTCTCGCGGAAGACCCGGCCTTGTGGAACGAACCGCAAAAGGCCAGGGGAATCATGCAGGAGCGCCAGCAGCTTGAAGAGTCGATCCGCTCATATGCGGAGCTCGAAAGCGGACTGAAGGACAATGTCGAGCTGATTACGCTGGGCGACGAGGAGGGCGACGCGGAAATCGTCGCCGAGGCCGAACGTGCGCTCGCGGCGCTGGTCAAGGTCGCGCAGAAGCGGGAAGTGGAAGCGCTGCTCTCCGGCGAGGCCGACGGAAACGACGCCTATGTCGAGGTCCACGCGGGAGCCGGCGGCACCGAAAGCCAGGACTGGGCGCAGATGCTGTCGCGCATGTATATGCGATGGGCGGAAGACCGGCGCTACAAGACCGAGCTGATCGAAAGCAGCCCCGGCGAAGAGGCGGGCATCAAATCGGCGACCTTGCTCGTCAAGGGCCCGAACGCCTATGGATGGCTGAAGACCGAATCAGGCGTGCACCGGCTGGTGCGGATTTCGCCTTACGATTCGAACTCGCGCCGGCATACGAGCTTTGCCTCGGTCTGGGTCTACCCGGCGATCGACGACAACATCAATATCGAGGTGAACGAGGGCGATTGCCGCATCGACACCTATCGCGCCAGCGGCGCGGGCGGGCAGCACGTCAACACCACCGACAGCGCCGTGCGCATCACGCACATTCCGACCGGCATCGTCGTGCAGTGCCAGAACGAGCGGTCGCAGCACAAGAACAAGGCCACCGCCTGGACGATGCTGAAGGCGCGGCTCTATGAGCTGGAGCTGAAGAAGCGCGAGGAAGCGGCGCAGGCGCAGGCCGCGAGCAAGACCGAAATCGGCTGGGGGCACCAGATCCGCTCCTATGTGCTGCAGCCCTATCAGCTGGTGAAGGATCTGCGCACCGGCGTGGAGAGCACCAATCCGCCGGCGGTGCTTGACGGCGACATCGACGCATTCGTCGAAGCGGCGCTGGCGCAGCGCATCCGCGGCGGCGGGCCCGGCCAACGTCGAGGATCTGGCTTAGGGTTGCCTTGCGGCTACAGCACCCAGCGGAACGCCCGTTTCAGCTCGGCGGGCGCGTTCCGTTCATACCAACGGCCGTGGGCGATGATGATCCTCTCAGGTTCCCACGCGATCATGCGTTGGACGGCCGCCCGCACGGCATTGCGCTGGCGCAAGAAGCTGAGCTGCATGTCGATTGGTGTTTTTCCATCCGGGTCCGAGGCGCCGCCGATGCGAACAAGCAGGCGGTAGAACCAGTTGCGGATGCGCCCCGGTTCGAAATTTTCAATAAGATCGGTGAGGATGAGCGTACCCGACGGCCGGTGAAAAAAATCCACCTCGGTCAGCACGTCGCCATCGACCAGCAACTGATCCATGACGTCGGCCCAGACCGCTGGCGGCGCGTTCGCAAGCGTATGCTGAACCGGTACATCGCGCTTCGCCGAGTGCGCCAAGCCAGGCGCGGCGTAGATTTCCGCAGCCGGGAACCGTGCTTTCCAATCCGGAATCCACCAATAATGAATGGTGTTCGGGGCGATCAGGAACTTCACCGGGCCGATCGCCTCGACGTTCGCAACGAGGGTGTCGGTTGGTCTGGTAGGCGAATGCAGCCAAAGAGCGCCGCCCGGCAGCCGCACGATTGTCATTCGTGTGGGAAATGGCAGTTTCAGGCCGAAATATCCGAACCATATTTCCGGTCCGTCGACGATCCAGAGGTCGCGGGCAATTGACTTCAAAGTATCGAGCGGGGTGTAGGGCGCGTAAGCATCATCTGGCATGTCTTCCTCCTCTCGCCGGCCCGACTATGCCGGGCTCTGCGGTGCCAACAGCTGGCGGGCTGGCGATGTACCGGCCTCAACCACGTGTCAAATTCGCCAGCGCCTCCGGTATTTCAGCGAGCGCGTCGACGGCGACGTGGGCTCGAACGATTTCGGCGCGTTTGGCATGGACGCGGCCCCATGGCCCTCGCCTGACGAAGACCGCAGTCAGCCCCGCATCTACCGCCGGCAGCACGTCGTTATCGAGCCTGTCCCCCACATAAGCAATCTCGAAGGCCGGGATCTTAGCGACCTCGATCAACCGTTCGAAAAATTCGCGACTTGGCTTCTCACACCCCCAACTGGCGGAAGAGGCGATGAAGTCGACGTCGAAGCCGCACTCCCGCAGCGCCGTCTCCGCGTCACATGGCTGATTCCCCGCTATGCCAACTTTGTATCCGAGCTGACGAAGGGAATTCAGGCAAGGCAACGAATCGGGATAGAGATCGGAGGCATTGAAGATGTCATAATCTCCGGAAGCCGCACGTTCGCGCCTTGCCGCCTCAAGATCAAACCCGGGTTTGAAATATTCGAATATGGCGCCGTGATGCTGGTTTCTTTCGATAATCTCATCAAGCGCCGAACGAAAGATGCGGCTGGAAACGCCAAGATAGGCTGCCCAGCCATTCCATAGGCGGGTCTCGTCAACCAGCGTTTCTCCGACATCGAAACACACCGCTTTAATTCCCATGGATCGCCCGCATTATCCCCTGCCGACCATAAGACCACGCTTTGCAAACTGCCCACGATCAGCCACGCTCCAGCTTGCCAGCCTGCCTAAAATCTGTCATCTTTGGTTCATGTAGGTCAGCCTTGCTGTCCTTTACGGCATGGAACTCGCTCGTCTTGCTTCCCGTTTCTGGAAAAGCGGCGGGCGGGGGTTTTTGCGCGCCGAGGGCAAACATCGCTTGGCTGGCCCGCTTGAGATGGCGGCGGAAATCGGTATCATCTGTGTCCCGGCGTGACAGGCCGGGAGCGTTTTCCGCCCGGCCATGAACGTTCGCAGAACCGTGGGTGGGCCTCTGGGGGGCGCAAACGGCCGGCTGCACACAGACGGGCCGGCGGCCAGCGCCGGCTGCCGATTTATCGAGGCCAGTGAAGATCGCCATGACGGAACGGATGCCTAACAGCGCCGCCCCTTCTGCGGACACGCAGGGCGGCAGCCTTTTGCCGCGCGCGAAAGGCCTATACCGCCCGGAATTCGAGCACGATGCCTGCGGCATCGGCGTGATTGCCGATATTCAAGGCCGCAAGAGCCACGAAATCATCGTGGACGGCTTGAAAATCCTCGTCAACCTCACCCATCGCGGGGCCGTCGGCGCAGATCCGCTGGCCGGTGACGGCGCGGGGATGCTGGTTCAGATCCCGCATGAATTCTTCGCCGCCGAAGCCGAACGGCTCGGCTTCTCGCTGCCGCAGCCCGGCCAATATGGCGTCGGCTACCTGTTCATGCCGCGCGATGCCGAGTGGCGCGCGCGCTGCGAGGCCATCGTCGCCGAAGTGGTCGCCGCCGAGGGACAAACCCTACTCGGCTGGCGCGACGTGGCCGTCGATAATCGCGGGCTGCCGCCGATCGTGCTCTCCTCAGAGCCGGTGCATCGTCAGGTGTTTATCGGGCGCAGCGCGGACATCGCCGACGAGGACGCTTTCGAGCGGCGGCTGTATCTGATCCGCAAGGTGATCTCCAATCGCATCTACGCCATCGCCGACGGCAGGCATGCCGCCGAATATTACCCCGTCTCGATGTCGTGCCGGACGGTCGTGTACAAGGGCATGTTCCTCGCCTTCCAGCTCGGCGAATATTACCGGGACCTGCACGATCCGCGCTTCAAATCGGCGCTGTCGCTGGTGCATCAGCGGTTCTCGACCAACACCTTCCCGTCCTGGAAGCTTGCGCATCCCTATCGGATGGTCGCGCATAATGGCGAGATCAACACGCTGCGCGGCAATGTGAACTGGATGGCGGCGCGGCAGGCGAGCGTCTCCTCGCCCCTGTTCGGCGACGACATCTCCAAGCTTTGGCCGATCTCCTATGAAGGGCAGTCGGACACGGCGTGCTTCGACAATGCGCTCGAATTCCTGGTGCAGGGCGGCTATTCGCTGCCGCACGCCATGATGATGCTCATCCCGGAGGCCTGGGCGGGCAATCCGCTGATGGATGAGAAGCGCCGCGCCTTCTACGAATATCACGCCGCGCTGATGGAGCCGTGGGACGGACCTGCCGCCGTCGCCTTCACCGATGGCCGGATGATCGGCGCCACGCTCGACCGCAACGGCCTTCGCCCCGCGCGCTATTTCGTCACCGACGACGACAAGGTGATCGTCGCCTCGGAAATGGGCGTGCTGCCCTGTCCCGGAAGAGAAGATCGTGACGAAATGGCGGCTCCAGCCGGGCAAGATGCTGCTCATCGACCTGGAAAAAGGCCGCATCATTTCGGACGAGGAGATCAAGGCCGAGCTGGCCGAGCTGCATCCTTTCCAGGATTGGCTGGATGTGGGGCAGATTCGCGTCTCCGGGCTTCCCGCGGCGGCGGCGGCAAGCTCGCTATCGAACGTCGCGCTGCTCGACCGCCAGCAGGCCTTCGGCTACACCCAGGAAAGCTGGAAGCTGCTCATGCAGCCCATGGTCGAGGGCGGCCAGGAAGCGATCGGCTCCATGGGCACCGACACGCCTGTCTCGGCGCTGTCGAACAAGCCCAAGCTGCTGCACACTTATTTCAAGCAGAATTTCGCCCAGGTGACCAACCCGCCGATCGACCCGATCCGCGAGGAGCTGGTGATGAGCCTCGTCTCCTTCATCGGGCCGCGGCCGAACATCCTCGACCTGACCGGTGCGGCGACGCAGCAGCGGCTGGAAGTGCATCAGCCGATCCTGACCAATGAGCGGCTTGAGCGCATCCGCGCGCTCGACGGCGCGCTGGCCATGCCGTTCCGCACCAAGACGCTCGACATCACCTACATCGCCGATCTGGGCGCTTCGGGGATGGAGAAAGCGCTTGGGGATCTGACCGAACAAGCCGAGAAGGCCGACCGGGACGGGTTCAACATCATCGTGCTTGTCGGATCGCGCCGTCGGACCGGGGCGCATTGCCATCCCGTCGCTGCTGGCGACCTCGGCGGTGCATCATCACCTGATCCGCAAGGGTTTGCGGACGTCGGTCGGCCTCGTCGTGGAAACCGGCGAGGCGCATGAGGTGCATCAGTTCTGCGCCCTTGCCGGTTACGGCGCCGAGGCGATCAATCCCTATCTCGCATTCGAGACCATCGAGGCGATGCTGCCCGAATTCGACGAGCCGATCGACTATGACGAGGCCGAAAAGCGCTTCATCAAGGCGATCGACAAGGGGATTTTGAAGGTGATGTCCAAGATGGGCATCTCCACCTATCAATCCTATTGCGGGGCGCAGATCTTCGACGCCGTCGGTCTGAAGTCCTCGTTCGTGGAGAAATATTTCACCGGCACGCATACCCAGGTCGAGGGCATCGGCCTCGATGAAATCGCCAAGGAAACCGCCGAACGGCATCGCCAGGCATTCGGCGACGTCCCCGTCCTGCGCAATGCGCTCGAAGTCGGCGGCGAATACGCCTACCGCATTCGGGGTGAGGCGCATATGTGGCGGCCCGACACGGTCGCCAGCCTGCAGCACGCGGTGCGCAGCAATGTGCCGGACAAGTTCCGCGAATTCTCCACCGCCGTGAACGATCAGAGCGAACAGCTCATGACGCTGCGCGGGCTGTTCCGCATCAAGAGCCCAGACGAGTTCGGCCGGTCGCCCATTCCGCTCGAAGAGGTCGAGCCGGCGGTGGATATCGTCAAGCGCTTCTCCACCGGCGCCATGTCTTTCGGTTCGATCAGCCGCGAGGCCCATACGACGCTCGCCATCGCCATGAACCGGATCGGCGGCAAGTCGAATACCGGCGAAGGCGGCGAAGAAGCCGACCGCTATGTGCCGCTGCCGAACGGCGATTCCATGCGCTCGGCGATCAAGCAGGTGGCCTCGGGCCGCTTCGGCGTCACGGCGGAATATCTCGCCAATTCCGACATGATGCAGATCAAGGTGGTGCAGGGCGCCAAGCCCGGCGAGGGTGGGCAACTGCCCGGCCACAAGGTCGACGCGATCATCGCCAGGGTGCGGCATTCGACGCCCGGCGTGGGGCTGATCTCACCGCCGCCGCATCATGACATCTATTCCATCGAGGATCTGGCGCAGCTCATCTTCGACCTGAAGAACGTCAATCCGGACGCCGATGTGAGCGTCAAGCTGGGCTCCGAAGTCGGCGTCGGCACGGTCGCGGCGGGCGTCGCCAAGGCGCGCGCCGATCACGTCACCATCGCCGGTTTCGAGGGGGGCACCGGCGCCTCGCCGCTGACCTCGATCAAACATGCCGGCAGCCCATGGGAAATCGGCCTCGCCGAAACGCATCAGACTCTGCTGCTTAACGGCTTGCGCGGCCGCATCGCGGTGCAGGTCGATGGCGGCGTTCGCACCGGGCGTGACGTCATCATCGGGGCGCTGCTCGGCGCCGACGAATTCGGCTTCGCCACCGCGCCGCTGATCGCCGTCGGCTGCCTGATGATGCGCAAATGCCATCTCAACACCTGCCCGGTCGGCATCGCCACCCAGGACCCGGTGCTGCGCAAGCGCTTCAAGGGCAAGCCGGAGCACGTCATCAACTATTTCTTCATGGTGGCGGAAGAGGTGCGCGGCTTCATGGCGGCGCTCGGCGTCAAAACCTTCCGTGAGCTGATCGGCCGGTCGGACTGGCTGGACAAGGATCGCGCCATCGCGCATTTCAAGGCGAACGGGCTGGACTTCACCAACCTGTTCTTCAAGCCTGAAATGCCGCCGGAAGTGGCCACCAGCAACACCGAACGGCAGAACCATCCGATCGACACGGTGCTCGACCGCAAGCTGATCGAACTGGCGGCGCCCGCCCTCAAGGACCGCCAGCCCGTCAAGCTCGATCTGACGATCCGCAATTCGGACCGGACCACAGGCGCCATGCTCTCGGGACAGCTGGCCAAGCGTTACGGTCATGCGGGCCTTCCCGAGGACACGATCTGGATCACCTTGCGCGGCACTGCGGGCCAGAGCTTCGGCGCGTGGCTGGCCCATGGCGTGACGCTCGATCTGGTCGGCGACGCCAATGACTATGTCGGCAAGGGCCTGTCCGGCGGACGTATCATCGCCCGGCCGCCGAAGCAGTCCCGCATCGTGCCGGAAGACAGCATCATCGTCGGCAATACCGTGCTTTACGGCGCGATTTCCGGTGAATGCTACTTCCGCGGCGTCGCCGGCGAGCGTTTCGCGGTGAGGAACTCCGGCGCGATAGCGGTGGTCGAGGGCACCGGCGATCATGGCTGCGAATATATGACCGGCGGCGTCGTGGCCGTGCTCGGCCTGACGGGGCGCAATTTCGCGGCGGGCATGTCGGGCGGCATCGCCTATGTGCTGGACGAAGACGGCACCTTCGAGCGCCGCTGCAATCTGTCGATGGTCGATCTGGGCTCGATCCCGGCCGAGGAAGAGCGGATGAACCGCTATTCGCATCAGGCGGGCGACCTGCAGGGCCATGGGTTCGTCGACGTGCAGCGCGATATGACCCGGTTCGATGCGACGCGCCTGCGCCAGCTCATCGAGAACCACCGGCATTATACCGGCTCGGAGCGGGCGCGGCTTATCCTGGAGAATTGGGAGGCTTATCTGCCCAAATTCGTCAAGGTGATGCCGGTCGAATACCGCAAGGCGCTGGAGGCGATGAGCCGCGCTCAGGCCGCCGATCAGACCGGCTTCGATGTCCTGGAGATAGGCTTGCGCGAGGGACGCTAGCCATCTCATTCAGCCGAAAATAGTACCTGCCGTCCCCGCAAGTCGAGGGGCGAGACCTAACGAAACCGGGCTCCCGCGAAACAGCCGGAGTGCGCCCGAAAAAGCCGAGGAACGCGATGGGTAAGATCACGGGCTTTCTGGAAATCGAGCGCCAGGACCGCACCTATGCCCCCGCTTCGGACCGCGTGCGGCATTTCCGCGAATTCGTCATCCCGCTGGAGGAGCGCGATGTCGGGCGGCAGGCGGCGCGCTGCATGGATTGCGGCATCCCCTACTGCCATCGCGGCTGCCCGGTGAACAACCAGATCCCCGACTGGAACGACCTCGTCTATCATGGCGACTGGCGGGATGCGGCGCTGAACCTGCATTCCACCAACAATTTCCCCGAATTCACCGGCCGGGTCTGCCCAGCGCCTTGCGAGGCGGCGTGTACGCTGAACCTGGAAGATATACCGGTCACCATCAAGACGATCGAATGCACCATCGCCGACAAGGCCTGGGAAGAGGGCTGGGTGAATGCCGAGCCCGCCGAGCGCATGACCGGCAAGCGCGTCGCCATCATCGGTTCCGGTCCGGCGGGGCTTGCCGCTGCCCAGCAACTCGCCCGTGTCGGCCACGAGGTCCATGTCTTCGAGAAATCGCCCAATCCGGGCGGCTTGCTGCGCTACGGCATCCCCGATTTCAAGATGGAGAAATGGCTGGTCGAGCGCCGCGTGCGGCAGATGGAAGCCGAGGGCGTCATCTTCCATTGCAATGTGCATGTGGGTGTGAAGAAGCCCATCGCCGAATTGGAGGCCGAGTTCGACGCGGTGCTGCTTGCCGGCGGCGCCGAGAAGCCGCGCGACCTGCCGATCGAGGGACGCGACCTTGCCGGCATCGAGTTCGCGATGGATTTCTTGCCCCAGCAGAACAAGCGCATCGCGGGCGAGCCGCTCGGCAATGTCGAGGCGATCCTGGCCAATAACAAGCATGTGGTGGTGATCGGCGGCGGCGATACCGGGATCGGACTGTATCGGCACCTCGTTCCGTCACGGCGCGCTCAGCGTCACCCAGCTCGAAATCATGCCGAAGCCGCCGGAGCAGGAGAACAAGCTGCTCACCTGGCCGGATTGGCCGCTGAAAATGCGCACCTCATCCAGCCAGGCCGAGGGCGCCGAGCGCGATTTCAGCGTGATGACCAGCCGCTTTTCCGGCGCGAATGGGCGGGTGGAAAAGCTGCATTGCCTGCGGGTGGATGAAAAGTTTCAGCACATACCCGGCTCCGAATTCGAGCTGAAGGCGGATCTGGTGCTGCTCGCGATGGGCTTCGTCAGCCCGGTGCATGAGGGGATGATCGCGGATCTCGGCGTCGAGCTGGATGGGCGCGGCAACGTGAAGGCGAATGAACGGGAATATCGCGCCAGCCGTGACAAGATCTTTGCGGCAGGCGACATGCGGCGCGGTCAATCGCTGGTCGTCTGGGCTATTCGCGAGGGCCGTCAGGCGGCGCATGCCATAGACAAATTCCTGATGGGCCAATCCGATCTGCCGCGCTGACGGCCGATTAGCACTTTTCGGTTAGATTTATGAGGCGCCGTGAATTCCTGCGGTTGGCGGCGCATTGCCGGCACGCTTGCAAATGACGGGGTGAGCCGGGATAGTGCGCGCTTTCTTGTCGAATGGGGCGATTGAGGGAATGCGAATATATATGAAGCTGCGCCGTGCTTTTCGGGAGCGCACCCGGAAGGCTGCGGCGCTGACGCTGGCGCTTATGCTGGCTTCGGGATGCATCATCGCCGTTGCCCGTGCTGCGCAGAAGGCCGATATATCGGCGCTCAGTCCGCAGGCAATCGAGATCTCCGCCAGGCCCTTCGTATTCGATCGTTCGGATTCCGCGCGGCGTGATTTTGGACGCCTGGAGTGGTACGGCGGTCTCATTCTTTCCGCCCGATCCGAATTCTTCGGCGGCTATTCCGACATGGCTATCAGCGCCGATGATGACGCCCTGCTGGCGATCTCCGATTCCGGCAGCTGGCTGAGCGCCAGGCTGACCACGAAGAACGGGCAGCTGATCGGCGTCAGCGACGGGCGGATCGGGCCGTTGCCGCAAAAAGACGGGAGGCCGTTGCAGCGCCGAAGCGACCGCGATGCGGAATCGCTCGTTGCGCTCGATCGGAGCGGCATAGAGGGCCGGTATCTGATCGGTTTTGAGAGCCGCCACCGCATCGACGAATATGCCTTCGAAAAGGGCAGGTTTCGCGGTCCCATTGGGAGCCGTGTCTTGCCGCGCGAATTGCGCCGCATGGGCCGCAATGAAGGCCTCGAGGGCATGGCGCTATTGCGGGGCGGGGACCAGAAGGGTGCGCTGGTCGCCTTCTCGGAACATAAGCTCGATCGCGAGAACGATCACAGCGGCGCGCTGATGAAGGCGGATAAATCCTATCCGCTATTCCTGAAGCGCAGCGGTGAGTTCAACATCACGTCTCTGCAAAGTTTGAGCGACGGCAGCCTGCTGGTGCTGGAGCGCAGCTTCATCCGCGCGTCGCTGAAGCTCGACACGAGGCTGCGGCTCATCAAAGCGGCGGATATCAAGCCCGGTGCTCGGCTTGACGGCGAAGTCCTGCTTGAGGCCGGAAGCCGCTATATGATCGACAATTTCGAGGGAATGGCGGTGACGGAAACCAAAAAGGGCGAAACGATCATCACCCTGATTTCCGATGACAATTTCAATTTCTTCCAGAGCACGCTGCTGGCCCGGTTCAAGCTGAAATAGGGAACCCGATATGCTGTCATACCCGCGAAGGCGGGTATCCAGCCAAAAATTTCGGCGATCGGAATGATGCTGGACTCCCGCATTCGCGGGAGTGACAAAGAAAACGGTCAGGACGGAGCGTGACCGACTTTCGTTCGCGCTTAGCTGGCAGGAGCCGTATCGGCGGACAGAGCAGCGGCTGTCGCCTTCTGCACTTCGCGTTTCAGGCGCAGCACACGGTCCGACAGCTCGTCATTCTTGGCTTTCAGCAGGAAAGCATCCAGCCCGCCGCGATGTTCGACCGAGCGAAGCGCATGCGCGCTGACGCGCAAACGCACGCTCCGCTTGAGCGAATCGCTGATCAAGGTCACGTCGCACAGATTCGGCAGGAAACGCCGCTTCGTCTTGATCTGCGAGTGACTGACAAGGTGGCCGACCAGGGCATTCTTGCCCGTAAGCTCGCATCGGCGGGACATGGCGATCTCCAGCTCGCTAAAAATTCCGATCGTGGCGGAAAAATAAAACGACCACAGCGGAGCCGTGGCCAACGGCGAATGTATAGTGAGAGCAGGGCGCTGCGTCAAGCGCCGGAACCGTCGCGGTGCCGAACTCTTCGGCGTGGCAAGGCGCATCGCTGAGAATTCAGCAGACATTTGGAAATCGCCACGCTTAAATCGAAGCCAAGGAAGATCACGCATCAATGTTCTGGGAGGTATTTGTGGCGCCAATCACGCGTCGGCCAGCACTCACGCTGGCCCTGCTGTTCGTCCTGCACGCATTCGCACATGCGCCTGTCCAGGCCTTCGAAACCAAAACCGTCGCCCCGGCCGAAGTCGCGCTTTCCGCCGAGCGTCTCGACCGGCTCGGCACCTGGCTGAAGGGTGAGGTCGCGGCCAAGAAAATTCCCGGCGCGGTCGTGATCGTCTCCCGCCACGGCAAGATCGCCTATTCCGAGAGTTTCGGCGTGCAGGACCCGGCAACGGGGACCGCAATGGCGAAAGACTCGCTCTTTCGCATCTATTCGATGACCAAGCCGATTACGGCGGTCGCCGCGATGATGCTGGTGGAAGAGGGGAAATTGACGCTGGAAACGCCGCTTTCCGCCCTGATCCCGGCATTCAAGGATATGAAGGTCGCCGTCGAGAAGCCTGGCGCGGATGGCGCCCCGGCGCAGGTCGAGATGGTGCCCGCCGCCCGCCAGATCACCGTGCAGGATCTCATGCGGCATACGTCGGGCCTGACCTATGGCTTCTTCGGCGACAGTGCCGCCAAGCGCGCCTACACCGCGGCCAAGATCGACGCCGGTACGGTCAGCAATGCCGAATTCGCCGAGACCATCGCCAAGATGCCGCTCGGCTTCCAGCCGGGAAGCACCTGGGACTACAGCTATTCCACGGATGTTCTCGGCCGGGTGGTCGAAATCGTCTCCGGCAAGCCGCTAGGAGCATTTTTCAAGGAGCGCATCTTCGACCCGCTGGGCATGACGGACACCGCTTTCTACGTTACCGATCCCGCCAAGCAGGGACGCATTGCGGAGGCTCTGCCTGACGACCGGTCCATCGGCAAGGACATCGACATGAGCGACCCGCGCATCAAGCGCGATGCGGAGCCTGGGGGCCAGGGACTGACCGGTTCGGCACCCGACTATGCGCGTTTCCTGCAAATGCTGCTGAATGGAGGCGAATTGGACGGCAAGCGCTATCTCAGCCCCGAAACCATCGCCTTCATGGCCTCGGACCATCTCGGCCCGACTGTCGACAGGAGCAAGCTTTACCTGCCCGGTCCCGGCTATGGTTTCGGATTGGGCTTCGCCGTCCGCACGGCCGAGGGGCTCGCTGCTTTCCCATCAAATCCTGGCGAATATTACTGGGGCGGAGCGGGCGGCACCTATTTCTGGGTCGACCCGAAGGCCGACATGTTCGTGGTCTTCATGATGCAGTCGCCGAAGCAGCGCGTGCCCTACAGAAGCATTCTGCGCAATATTGTATACGGCGCGATCGAGAAGTGACGCGAGCGGCGAGGCGGGCTTGCTTCCGCCTGCCTTTTTGTGGTGCGCTGGGTCTTGCGGGCTGCGCGCTCTTGAGGCACAAAGGCTAGGCTGCCTGCCCTCGCTCGGCGGCGGGAAACATACAATTGACGAATTTAAAAATTAGGGCATTTGATAGTGGCGTAGTGAAAACTGGGCGGAATGCTGGTGGCGGCGGGGGCGAAGCGGGCGGTCAGCCGGTTGCCCATCCGGCCGGTGGTTGAGTTGATCTAAGGAATTTCCATGATTGCTTTGGGCGCGGGCCGCCGCAAGACGTCGCGTTTTGCTTCTTTCGTCATCGGAGCCGCGTTCGTTGGCGGGGTGATCCTTGCCGCCCGTCCCGCATCCGCCGTGGAGCAGGCGAAGAAAGTAACCGCCGAATACAGCATCAATTTTAACGGCCTGGGCATCGGAACTTTTAAGATTTGGTCCGATCTCGACAGCCAGGAATACAGCGTCAAGGCGCGCGCCACGATCAGCGTTCTCGCTGGCATCCTGTTCGAGTGGCAGGGCGATACGGCGTCTTCGGGTCAGGTGATGGCGCGTTTGCCGCGGCCTTATTCCTACAGTTTCGGCTATCGCACGAGCGACAAGCGCGAGTTGATCGACGTCAAATTCTCCAACAACAGCGTGGAGGAAATCGCCGTCAATCCGCCGCAGCGGCAATCGGCGTCGCGCATCCCCGTTACGCGCAAGCATATGCGCAATGTGGTCGACCCGCTCAGCGCCATCGTCATGCTGACGAATGTCGGCAGCAACAAGAGCGGCAGCGAGGTCTGCAGCCGCCGCCTGCCGATTTTCGATGGCAAGCAGCGTTACGATCTGAAACTCACCTATAAGGCAACGAAGCGCGTTACCTCCGAGGGCTATTCCGGCCCTGCTTACATCTGCAAGGTGAAATTCCTCCCGATCGCGGGACACAGGCCGGGCGATGACGACAGTACTTTCGCGGCGAAGACCGAAAGCATGGAAGTCTGGATGATTCCGCTCGCCAAGGCCGAACTTTATGTACCTTACTATATTTACCTTCCCACCCCGGTCGGCACCGCCACGTTGACCTCGTCCGGCTTCAAAGTGGAGAACGGACAGGTGAGGCGGGCGCTCGTTCAGTGAGCACCGTCAGCACAGGGCGCGGCGAACAAATAGCGAAGACGCGATATTGCTCGAATTCGTACATGAGTCGTTCATGGGATATTCCAGAGGATGCCGCCCGGCCGGAGTGCTGGACGGGGCAAGCCGTGGAAACAGCTTCCACAGTGGCGGCTTCATGTCTGGTCAAACCAGCCTTTGCTGTGCTCTATACGCCGGGAGCAACGTCGGGTTGCGTCTCGTGCTGAATACATAACCGCCCGTCCCTTCGAGGAATTGCCGTAATGACCGATTTCGCTTCCGCTTCCGCCTCGCGCCGGACAGCCGCAGGGCACTCCGTAATCGCGGTTCTGGGGCCGACGAATACCGGCAAGACGCATCTGGCGATCGAGCGCATGCTCGGCCACCAATCCGGCCTGATCGGGCTGCCGCTGAGGCTGTTGGCGCGCGAAGTCTACGACAAGGTCGTGGCGCGGGTCGGCGAGGCGAATGTCGCCCTCATCACCGGCGAGGAAAAGATCAAGCCGGAGCATCCGCGCTATTGGATATGCACCGTCGAGGCGATGCCGCGCGATATCGATGTCGATTTCCTCGCTGTCGACGAGATCCAGCTCGCCGCCGACCCGGAGCGCGGCCATGTGTTCACCGAGCGCCTGTTTTCCGCGCGCGGCCAAAGCGAAACCCTGCTGCTCGGCGCGGGGACCATGGAAGGCGCGATCCGCGATCTGCTGCCGGGCGCCAATTTCATCACCCGCCACCGCCTGTCGAAGCTGACCTTCGCCGGACAGAAGAAGATCACCCGGCTGCCGCGCCGTTCGGCCATCGTCGCATTTTCCGCCAATGACGTATACGAGATCGCCGAACTCGTCCGCCGGCAGCGCGGCGGTGCGGCCGTGGTGCTCGGCGCGCTCAGCCCGCGCACCCGCAACGCGCAAGTGGAGCTGTATCAATCGGGCGACGTCGATTTCCTGGTGGCGACCGACGCCATCGGCATGGGCCTCAATCTGGATGTCGATCACGTCGCCTTCGCCGCGACGCGCAAATTCGACGGACGCGAGCATCGCGATCTGTCGCCCGCCGAGCTCAGCCAGATCGCCGGCCGCGCCGGGCGCCATCTCAAGGACGGCACCTTCGGCGTGACGGGCGAGGCCGAGCCGTTCAGCTCCGACCTCATCATCCGGCTCGAAAATCATGAATTCGAACCGGTGAAAATCCTGCAATGGCGCAATGTCGCGCTCGACTTCTCCTCCATCGACCGGCTGAAGGATAGTTTGCGCGAAACGCCCACGTCGCAGCGCCTGACCCGGGCAAGGGCCGCCGACGATGTCGTCGCGCTCGATGCGCTGACGGCCGATCCGGCCATCCGCGACTTCGCCCGCGCGCCTGCCGCGATCAAACTGCTCTGGGAGATCTGCCAGATTCCCGACTATCGCAAGATCTCGGCGGCCAACCACGCCGATCTGGCGGCCTCGCTCTATAAGCATCTTATGAGCGATGCCGGCGTCATCCCGGAAGACTGGTTCGCCGCGCAGGTGGCACTCGCCGACCGGACCGATGGCGACATCGACACTCTGTCCAATCGCATCTCGCACATCCGCACCTGGACCTTCGTTTCGAACCGGGCGGGCTGGCTTGCCGACAGCGATCATTGGCGGGACCGCACCCGCGCCATCGAGGACACGCTGTCCGATGCGCTGCACGAGCTGCTGACGCAGCGCTTCGTCGACCGCCGCACCAGCGTGCTGATGAAGAGCATGCGCGACAAGGACACGCTCTATGCCGATATCGAGCATAGCGGCCAGATCTTCGTCGAGAAGCATTATGTCGGCAAGCTGGAGGGGTTCCGCTTCACGCCGGATACGGCGGCGGCGGGCATCCACGGCAAGGCCGCGCGCAGTGCCGCCGCCAAGGTTCTGGCGCTGGAGCTGAACGACCGCGCCGACCGCCTCTGCGAGGCGAAGGACGGGGCGTTCTCCCTGGCCCGCAACGGCGCTGTGTCATGGGAAAAGCAGGAAATCGGCCGCATTGAAGCGGGCGTCGAGCCGCTGCGTCCCAGCTTCGCGCTGATCGCCGACGAACATCTTGCCCAATCCGACAAGGACCGGGTGGTCAAGCGGGTCGAAACCTGGCTGCATGGGCTGATCGAGATGCGGCTGAAGCCGCTCCTCGATCTGTCGAAAGCGCCGGACCTGGCCGGCCTCGCACGCGGCATCGGCTTCCGGCTGATGGAGAATTTCGGCATTCTGCCACGCGAAGGCGTGGCGGAGGAAATCCGCGCGCTCGATCAGCAGGCCCGCGCCGAACTGCGCAAGTTCGGGGTGCGCTTCGGCGCCTATAACATCTATTTCCCGCTGCTGCTCAAGCCCGCCGCCGCCGATATGCTGCTGTTGCTTTGGGCGCTGAAGCACGGCGCATCGGTCGGCATCGACGTTGCGAATTTGCCGGTGCCGCCGCGCCAGGGACTGACCTCCGTCGGGGTCGACAAGGCCTTGCCCGAGGCCTTCTATCGAGCGGCGGGTTTCCAGGTCTGCGGGCCGCGTGCGATCCGCATCGACATGCTGGAGCGCCTCGCCGACCTCATCCGGCCGCTCACGAGCTGGAAACCCAATCCTGCACGCCCTGAGCCGCCCTTGGGCGCCGTCGGACGCGGCGGGTTCAAGGTCCAGCCGGAAATGCTGTCGATCATCGGCTGCTCGGCTGAGGAGATGGGCAATGTGCTGTTCGTGCTCGGCTTTCGCAAGGAGCGCCGCATCGTTCAGCCTCAACCGGCCGTGATATCAGCTGCAAGCGGCGAGGTGCCCGTGGCCGATGCGGCTGTGACGTCGATGGCTTCGGAGGCCTCCGGCGAGACCATCCTGGCCGACGGACATGCTGAAACGGCAGACGGCGCGGAAGTGATCCAGCAAGATCTTGGGGTGGAGCCGATTGCCGCTCCGGAAATCGCCGCTTCCGGTGAGCCTGAGATTGCAAATAGCGTTGAAGCTCGAAATGCGCCCGAAATGGCCGTGTCCGGCGAGCCTGCCGCGCAAACCGAAAATTCCGACGGCGTTGAAGTTGCCTCCGCCGTCCCGGAAACCGTCACCTCCGCCGATCCCGCTGCGGATGGGCCCGCCGAAATTGTGGCAGGTGTCGACACGATCGTCGTTCCGCCTGAGATTGCCGCTTCAGGCGACGCGGCCGAGCCGACAGCGAATGCCGACGGCCGCCGCGAGCGAAGCTGCCGCACCGGCCGCCGCCGAGCCGGAATATGAGGACATTTGGCGTCCGCGCCGGCGCGTCCAGACCGATGAACGCCGCCAGCCGCACCATCGGAAGCCGGACCAGAACCGCGAGCGCCGCCGGACCGATGCCCGTCCCGCTGCCGCGACAGCGGCGGAAACGCCTGCCGCTCCCGCAGGCGCCTCGCCTGAGGCCGCCGCCCCAGGCCGCGGCCACCGCCGCGATCAGGACCGTAACCGCGATCACCGCCGCCGTGATGATCGGCGCGGCGACGATCGGCGAAGCGGCGGTGGCAAGGGACGCCCCGATCAAGGCGTCAGGACCGCAACGGCGGCCCCTGCAAGACGCGGCAAAGACGTGGCTGCCGACCCCGATTTACCCTTTGCCGCCCTTCTGAAGCTCAAGGAGCGCATGGCGCGCGGTGCCCAAGACCAAGCTTGAGCCGATGGCGAATATCGAGGACGTCAAGGAAACCCAGCGCCTCGACAAATGGCTTTGGCACGCACGCATCGTCAAGACGCGTTCGCTTGCCGCGCAGTTCGTGGAACAGGGCAAGTTCCGCGTCAACCGGGAGAAGGTTCTGAAGCCCGCCCACATGGTGAAGACCGGCGACGTCATCACGGCGGCGATTTTCGGCCGGGTGCGCGTGCTGCGCATCGCCGGGTTCAGCGCCAGGCGCTGCCCCGCCGCCGAAGCGCAGACGCTCTACGTGGATATGACTCCGCCTGACGACCGCCCGCCGCGCGAAGCGGAATAGCCGCGTCAATAATCGTCTGGCAAAGCCGATGCCGCGCCTCGTTCATGTTGACGATGAGCCGCCGATGACTATGATCGCCGGAACGAGCTGGGGGAACAAAACACTATCCCTCTGCTGCCGAAGGCGATATGAGAGCGGCGCCGGGCAATAATGCCCGAAGCGCGTTGCGGGCGTGGCGGAATCGGTAGACGCGCCGGACTCAAAATCCGGTTCTGGTGACAGAGTGTCGGTTCGACTCCGACCGCCCGCACCAGGTATTTCAGGATGTTAGCCGGCTTCCGATGGCCAAGCACATCCTGGCGATCCTCAAGCTCACACCAGCCGCCCAAAGCTGCCGGCTCCAATGCCGGCGGTCTTGCGGGAGGAGAACACGTCTATAGCTTGCTCATGGCTGCATTGAACAATGTGTCGCTCTGCGCAAATTTGGACAGCAGCGTGAGATGATTTGCGCCGTCGACGATGATGATATTGTTTTCCCTGCCGCGCCCAAGCATTTGCGCGCCGATGAAACTCTGGCGTTTGAAATCGTCCGTTTCGTCGCCGCCAATAAGGAACAGCGCGGGACGCGCCCCCGAGGTCCGCGCCGGAGTAGACGGACCAGCGAGCCACCTCCTCGATCGGCATCCTGATTTCGTCGCCAATGCCGGTCTCATGGACAGGGAAAATGTCGAACACGCCGCTCAAAAAAAGAAATGAGGTTTGGCCCTGCGGGATGCCCGCGCTGCGTGCGGCCATCGCGCCGTAGAGGCCAAGATGCGCGCCCGCCGAATGACCGGCGATGATGCGCCTGTCGGAGAGTTGCATAGGCCCGGCGATCTCCGCGATGCGGCGCAGGGCCGACACCGTATCCTCAACGAGATCCTCAAGCCGGAAGGTCGGCATCAACCGGTATTCGGTGATGATGCAATCCATGCCGGCCTTGAGAAACGGCGTCGCCATGAAACGCGACTGCTCGCGCTCCATCGCCCGCCAGAAGCCGCCATGGATGAACACGGCCAGCCCCGCGCCGATCTTACCGGGCGCCGCTTTGAAGATTTCCATCGTCTGGCGCGGATGGTCGCCATAGCGCTCGACGCTCACCCCGTACCCAGAGAAATATTCATCCGCCGACAGCCGCTCCCACTCCGCCACATCCTGCGCGAAAGTCGGCAGCGACTTACGCAGCACATATTGCTGCTCGAAATAGTCATGGGCGGAAAGGGTGGTGAACATGACGCACGGCTTTCTCTCGGCCTGGCGCTCGTGGCTCAGAGCCTGGGTTTATAAGGCGGCCACCCGAGCCGGAACAGGGTCGGGACATTCAATGCAAATACCTCATCGCTCAGCGCCGCGGAACGGAAAAGGTCATGCTTGTCCGGCCAAAAAAGTTATATTGAAATGAAGTAACCACCGGTTCCCGGGAGGAACCGGCGCTTGCTGGGGCACAGGCAATGAGCCAACGAAGCGAAGGCGTTGGCGAATGGGAACAATTCCGCGAGGGGGCGCGGCACGATGAAAATCCTGAAAAAACTCACTGCGGGACTATTTGCGGCAACGATTCTCGGAGGCGCGGGCGCGGCGCAGGCGGCTGACGGCAAGATCAAGATCGGCCTGATGTTCACCCTTTCCGGGCCGGCCGCCGTGCTCGGCCAGCAGGGGCGTGATGGCTTCCTTCTCGCGGCGGAAAGAGCTGGGCAACAAATTCGGCGGCGTGGACACCGAGATCCTCGTCATCGACGATGAGCAGAAACCGGATGTGGCGGTCAACAAGGCGAAGGAACTGGTCGAGCGGGATCAGGTGGATTTTGTCGTCGGACCGATTTTTTCCAACATCCTGATGGCGATCGTGAAGCCGGTGACCGACGCCGGCAAAATTCTCGTCAGTCCGAATGCCGGCACGTCGACGCTGGCCGGAAAGGGCTGCAACAAGAATGTCTTCGTCACCTCCTATCAGAATGATCAGGTGCATCAGGTCCTCGGCCAATATGCCCAGGATAAGGGGTATAAGAAGCTGTTCCTGCTGGCGCCGAACTATCAGGCCGGCAAGGACTCGCTGGCCGGCTTCAAGCGCTCCTATAAGGGCGAGGTGGTCAACGAGATCTTCACGCCGTTCGGGCAGGTGGATTTCTCGGCCGAACTGGCGCAGATCGCCGCCGCGCAGCCCGATGCGATCTTTGCATTCATGCCGGGCGGCATGGGCGTCAATCTCGTGAAGCAATACCGCCAGGCCGGCCTTGCCTCGATTCCGTTCCTCTCCGCTTTCACCGTCGACGAGACGACCTTGCCTGCGCAACAGGATGCCGCGCTCGGTTTCTTCGGCGGCGCAAACTGGGCGCCGAACCTCGACAATCCGCAGTCGAAGGAATTCGTTGCCGCCTATGAGAAGAAATATGGGAGCGTGCCCGGCACCTACGCCATGCAGGCATATGACGCGGCAATGCTGATCGACAGCAGTCTGAAGGCGGTGAATGGCAAGGTGAGCAATCCCGATGCCCTGCGCGCCGCGATGGCGAAGGCCGATTTCAAGTCGTTGCGCGGTGATTTCAAGCTGGGCAACAACCACTTCCCGATCCAGGATTTCTATTTGGTGAAGGTCGCCAAACGAGGTGACGGCAAATATCAGACGGAGATCGAGCAGAAGATTTTCGATGATTATCAGGACGTCTACGCCAAAGAATGCGAGATGAAATAAGATAGCGACCAGGAGTGAGCCGTGAAATCCGTTGAGGTGCGCGCGATCGCGTCATGACCAACCTGTTCATCATCCAGCTCCTCAACGGCGTTCAATTCGGCATTCTGTTGTTCCTTGTCGCGGCGGGGCTGACGCTCGTCTTCGGCATCATGGATTTCATCAATCTGGCGCATGGCGTGCAATATATGGTCGGCGCCTATTTCGTGGCGACCTTCACGGCCCTCACCGGCAGCTTCTTTCTCGGCCTCGCCATCACGCTTCCGGCGGCGCTGCTCTTTGGCATCGCCCTCGATCTCCTGATCTTCCGCCACCTCTATGGCCGCGACCATCTCGACCAGGTGCTGGCAACATTCGGACTGATCCTGATCCTCAACGAGGCGGCGAAGATCATCTGGGGCGCGGCGCCGGTCAGCGTGCCTATCCCTGAGGCGCTCTCCGGCTCCGTCGCGCTGATCGGCAATCTGCGCTATCCGATCTTCCGCCTCGCGATCATAGCGGCGGGGCTTGCAGTGGCTGTCGGCCTGTACCTGACGGTCAATTACACCCGCGTCGGCATGCTGTTGCGCGCGGGCGCCTCGAACGCACCGATGGTCTCCGCGCTCGGCGTCGACATCGGCAAGCTGTTCATGATCGTCTTCGGGTTCGGCGCCATGCTGGCCGGCTTTGCCGGCGCGATGGTCTCTCCAATCCTGTCCGTCGAGCCGAATATGGGCGACAGCATTCTCATCCTGACCTTCGTCGTCATCGTCATTGGCGGCATAGGCTCGATCCGGGGCGCCTTCATCGCGGCGCTGCTGGTCGGCTGCGTCGATACGCTCGGGCGCACATTCGGCCCGATCCTTTTGCGCGCGGCGCTGGAGCCGTCGGCCGCCTCGCAGACGGGCCGGACGCTCGCCCCGATGCTGATCTACATCCTGATGGCGGCGATCCTGTTCTTCAGGCCGTCAGGCCTCTTCCCGGCGAAGGGCTAAGAGGTGACGGTGAGCACCGGCGAGCAGGTTTCGGCAGGCGGCGGCAAGCTGGCGGGCTCGATCTCTCCCAGCTGGAGTGCCACGTCGCCGATCGGCATCGCCGCCATCATCTTCGCGGCGCTGGCGATCCTGCCGCTCGTGGCGAGCGCCGCCGGTGACAGCTTTCTGCTCGTGATCGCCACACGCATCATGATCTTCGCCATCGCCGCCCTGTCGCTCGACCTTATCCTCGGCTATGGCGGCATGGTCTCCTTCGGCCATGCGGCCTTCATCGGCATCGGCGCCTACACGGTCGGGATCATGGCGAAATATGGCGTCACGGACTATGCGCTCCAGGCGCTCACGGCCATCGCCGCGTCCAGCCTGTTCGCCCTCATCACCGGCGCCATATGTCTGCGCACCAAGGGCGTCTATTTCATCATGATCACGCTGGCTTTCGGCCAGATGGCGTACTTTTTCATGGTCTCGCTGTCGGCCTATGGCGGCGATGACGGACTGACATTGGCGTCACGCTCGACCATCGCCGGCCACCATGCCTTCGATAGCGATTGGATCTTCCATTATTTTGTCCTCGCGCTGCTCATCGGCTTCTTCGTCCTTGCCAGGACCATCATCGCCGCACGGTTCGGACGGGTGCTGCGGGGCATCCACGACAATCCCGAGCGCATGCGCGCCATCGGCTTTTCGCTATTCCCCTATCAACTGGTCGCCTATTGCATTGCCGGCGCAATGGCCGGCGTCGCCGGAACGCTGCTTGCCAATCAGGCCGAATTCGTCTCACCCGCCTATATGAGCTGGCAGCGCTCAGGCGATCTCATCATCATGGTGGTGCTGGGCGGCATGGGTACGCTCACCGGCCCCGTCATCGGCGCGGCCGGGCTGCTGCTGCTTGAGGAATTGCTGCCCGCGCTTCTCCGAACATTGGAAGCTTGGCCTCGGCGTCATCCTGATCCTGATCGTGCTGTTTATGCGCGGCGGTCATTGTCGGTTTCCTGAAGCGCGTCTCGCCCAAGCAGCGGCCGGCGGAGGGACATGATGGCTGAGCCGATGCTGTCGATCCGCAATCTGTGCAAGTCCTATGGCGCGCTCGCGGTCACGAACGATGTCAGCCTCGACATCATGCCCGGCGAGTTGCACGCCATCATCGGCCCGAACGGCGCCGGCAAGACGACGCTGATTCAGCAACTCTCCGGAAGCGTTCCCAGCGACAGCGGCAAGGTCCTCTATCTTGGCGCCGACATCACCCATGCCTCGATCGAGGCACGCGTGCGACGGGGCCTTGCCCGCTCCTTCCAGATCACCTCCATCCTTGCCGGTTTCACGGCGCTGGAGAATGTTGCCCTCGCCGTGCAGGCGCGAAGCGGCTCCAGCTTCCGCTTCTTCGGCCGCCCCGATCGCGAAGAGGCGCTGAACGGGCAAGCCGCGGAGGCGTTGCGCACGGTCGGTCTGCAAGCCCGCAGCCAGCAACTCGCGGGGACGCTGTCCCATGGCGAGAAGCGCCTGCTCGAACTCGCCATCGCGCTGGCCACGAAGCCGCGGCTTCTGCTTCTCGACGAGCCGTTTGCCGGCACCGGCCATGAGGAATCCGCCGCTCTCATCGAGACGATGCGGGCGCTCAAGCGCCGGTATACGATCGTGCTGATCGAGCATGATATGGATGCCGTGTTTGCGCTCGCCGACCGGATCAGCGTGCTGGTCTACGGCACGGTGCTGATCACCGGCGATCCGCAATCCGTGCGCGCCGATCCCCAGGTGCGCGAGGCCTATCTCGGCGAAGAGGAGGCGGCCTGATGCTCAGCGTCGAAGGCCTGGAGAGCCGCCTATGGAGACAGCAAGGTGCTGTTCGGCGTGGATTTTACGGTGGCGGCGGGCGAGGTCGTCGCCTTGCTCGGCCGCAACGGCATGGGGAAGACGACGACGGTCAGGTCCGTCTTCGGCCTGCTGAAGCCGCGTGCCGGCCGGATACTGCTCGACGGTGCCGACATGACCGGGCGGCCGCCGCATGACATCGCCCGGCGCGGCCTCGGTCTGGTGCCGGAGGGCCGGCAGGTCTTTCCAACCTTGACCGTGGAAGAAAATCTGATCGCGACGGCGCGCCATGCCGGGCGAGGCGCCAAATGGACGCTCGCCTCGGTCTACGGTCTTTTCCCGGGCCTTGCCGAGCGGCGGCGGCATAAGGGCAATCAGCTGTCCGGCGGAGAGCAGCAGATGCTCGCCATCGGGCGAGCGCTGATGACCAATCCGCGACTGATCGTGCTCGATGAGGCAACCGAAGGCCTCGCCCCTCTCACCCGTGCCGACATCTGGCGCTGCCTGCGCCGGATCAAGGATGAGGGAGACGCCATTCTCGTGATCGATAAGAATGTGGACGCGCTGGCCCGCCTTGCGGATCGTCATATTGTGATGGAGAAAGGCAGGATCGCCTGGACCGGCACGATGCAGGATCTGCTCGCCAATGCCCTTGTGAAGAACCGCTATCTGCATGTGTGAGGCGGGGATCAGCGCCGCAGATGCGATCAAAGTTTTAATGGGAGGATGTGCAATGACGATGACGCCGGGAATAACCAGAGCCGAAGATGGCATTGACGGTATCCGCTGGAATATTCTGGGGCAGGCCTATGTTCCCAAGCAGCTTTCCGAACATTCCTTCTCCTGGCACGCGACGTTTCCCGTGGGAACCTTCGTGCCGCCTCACATCCATCCGACGCAGGACGAGTTCATCTACATGCTGTCGGGCCGTTTCGACCTGATGCTCGATGGCCAGGATGTGGTCGCCGAGCCGGGCGATCTGATCAGACTGCCGCTCGGCATTCCGCACGGCATCTTCAACAAGACGGACACGGATGTGAAATGCCTGTTCTGGGTGTCGCCCTCACGCCGCATCTATGACCTGTTCTGGGCTCTGCACAATCTCGGGCCGACACCGGACCCGGCGCAGGTGGTGGCAATTTCCGCCGCCCATGAGGTCGATTTCCTGCCGCCGCCGGACGCGGAATAAAACCGGAAAAAGCGTATCGGGGGACAAGCCCATGAAGATCATCATTGCCGGAGCGGGCATCGGCGGACTGACCGCCGCGCTCATGATGCATGCGCGGGGGATCCGGGCGGAGGTCTATGAGCAGTCGCCGGAGGTGCGCGAGATTGGCGTCGGCATCAACACATTGCCGCAGGCCATCGGGGAGCTTGCCGAACTCGGCCTGCTTCCGGCGCTCGATGCCGTTGCCATCCGCACGCGCGAGCTGATCTATCTCAACCGCCAGGGGCAGGAGGTCTGGCGCGAATTTCGCGGCATGCATGCCGGCCACCCGGTGCCGCAATTCTCCATCCATCGCGGACGGCTGCAGAAGGCGATCCATGACGCCGTCATCGAGCGGCTGGGGCCGGAGGCGGTGAAGACGGGTCTGCGCCTTTGCGGTTTCGTGCAGGACGAGGGCGGCGTCACCGTGCATTTCAGCGACGCGCGTGAGGGCGGACCCGGAATGACCGTTCGCGGCGATGCGCTCATTTGCGCCGATGGCATTCATTCGGCGGGCCGTCAGCTTTTCTATCCCGGCGAGGGGGCGCCGCGCTGGAACGGGGTGATGATGTGGCGCGGCGCGACCGACTGGCCTGTCCATGTCGACGGGCAAACCATGGTGATCGGTGGCGGAATGGGCGCCAAATTCGTGCTCTATCCCATCGGCGAAGGGAGCGGGGAAGGCCGGCGGCTGACCAATTGGGTGGTCACCATCAAGATGGCCGATGGGGCGGTCTCGCCGCCGCCGAAAGAAAGCTGGTCGCGCATCGGACAGCTTGCCGACGTCCTGCCTTATGCGAAGCGCTTCAACGTCCCCGGTTTCGACGTCGAGGGCCTCGTGCGCGCAACGGAAAAGTGCTTCGAATATCCGATGTGCGACCGCGATCCACTGCCCCGCTGGACATTCGGCCGTGTGACATTGCTGGGCGATGCGGCCCATCCGATGTATCCGGTCGGCTCGAATGGCGCGTCGCAGGCCATCCTGGATGCACGGGCGCTTGGCGACGCGCTCCAGCGCGCCTCGCATCCGATGCAGGCGCTTTACCAATATGAAAAGCAGCGCCTGCCCAGGACCGCCGAGATCGTCCGGCTCAACCGCAAGGGTGGCCCGGAGAAGGTCATCGATGAAGTGGAAAAGCGCGCGCCCGCCGGTTTCAGCGATATCGACGCCGTGCTGAGCTATGAGGATCGCAGGGCCATTACGCAGGGCTATCCCGGCATATCGGTCTTGCGGACGACGACGCCGGGCTCACAGAATGCGAAGGCAACCGGCTAACTTGCACGGCCCTATGCGTAATTCCGCAGCCGGGTTAAAGGTGTTGAGGCTGGAGAGTGCTTATGCCTGTACGACTGACTTGATCTATTAGGAGAAGAGCATGCTCATCGGCATCGATCCCATTCTGAACGCGGACCTGCTGCACGGTCTACGCGCGATGGGCCATGGGGACACGCTTGTCATCGCCGACGGCAACTTTCCCGCCACCTCTGTGGCGCGACGCCTGGTGAACATGGAGGCCGCCGATCTGAGGCGTACGCTGAAGGCCATTCTGAGCGTCCTGCCGATCGATGAATATGGCGTGGATCCCGTGATCGGCATGGAGGTGGTCGGACATCCCACACAAAACATGCCCGCCCACGACATCATTCGAAGCGAGGTCGCTGCGGTCAATGCCACGGTGACATTGAAGCTGGTCGAGCGGTATTCATTTTATGAACAAGCGAAAGAGGCGTTCCTCGTTGTCGCAACGGGTGAACGTCTCCTCTGCGGCAACGTGATCATTAGAAAGGGCATTATCGCGCCTGACTCTGCTCAATGAACTGTCATGGCGTGCGCCGCCCCACCATGGTCGAGCGCACGGCGATCTTGCCGGTCCCGCCAACAGCTACACCACCCTTGAGTCGGACCGGCTTCCGGCTCCCGCGCATGCCGAGACAATTCGCGTCGTCCGAATGAACGGGTTTGTCTGCACGGACCTTTGGCATATCCTATTCAGCGGCTAATGAGACGGCGTTCAAATTCCCGGCTGACAGCGGGGCATCGGTCGCGATCAGCTTCGCGCCACGCGAGGACGACCGGCAAGGGAAAACGAAATGGGAGGAGAAGCGATGCCCGCTGGGCAAGAAGGGTTCCGATGCCATTTTGGCTTGCCCCAGCCTCGGCGTTTTCATGCAAGGAATTCAGAATGGCTGGATTAGCCGTAGCGGCAAAGGCGAGTTCCGCTGACGCCGAACGGCTGGAACAGAGAATTGCGGCCGTTCGGCTGGACGGGGTCACCATCGAGTTCAAGATCCCCGACGGGAAAATTTTCCGAGCCGTCGACGCCACCGATCTCATCGTCGGGAAAGAGGAATTCGTCGCCGTCGTCGGGCCGACCGGGTGCGGAAAGTCGACATTGCTCAATGTGGCGGCCGGGCTTCTCAGACCGTCGAGCGGGACCGTCCAGGTCTTCGGCGAACCGCTGCCCGGGATCAACAAATCGGCTGGCTATCTCTTCCAGCAAGACGCGCTCATGCCGTGGAAAACGGCCGTCGACAATGTTGCAATCGGCCTGGAAGTCGCGGGCGTGCGGGCGCGCGAGGCCCATGAACGGGCGCGGGCCTGGCTTGGCCGAGTGGGGCTCGCCGCCTTTGGCGACCGCTATCCGCACACGCTCTCCGGTGGGCAGCGAAAGCGGGTCGCGCTGGCCCAGGTTCTGATCCGAGACCCCAAGATCATGCTGATGGACGAGCCTTTCGGGCCGCTCGATGCCCAGACGCGCCTGATCATGGGGGATCTCCTCCTGCGGCTGTGGTCCGACGACCGCAAGGCCGTGATATTCGTGACCCATGATCTTGAGGAGGCGATCGCACTTGCCGACCGGGTCGTCATCATGTCCGCGGGGCCGTCGGCGCGCATCATCGGCGATTACGCGATCGCGCTTGAGCGCCCCCGGGACATCGCCGAAATCAAGCTCGCCCCGCAGTTCCAGGAGGTGCATCGCGAAATTTGGCACCTGCTCAAGAAGGAAGTGCTCAAGGGCTATCCGGAGTTCGCGGAAGGCGCCGCATCATGAACAGGGCCAATCTCTTCGCCATGCAATGCGCCGTGGCGGTCGCGGTTCTCGCGACCTGGCAGATTGCCTCGACGACGAGCCTGTTCGGCGACCCGCGCACGATAGCGTTCTTCTTTTCCACGCCGGCCGCCGTCGTCGCCCGCATCTGGACCTGGTTTGCCAATGGCACGATCTGGCATCATTTGTGGATCACGCTGATAGAGGCGGCGCTCGCTTTCGCGATCGGCTCGCTTGCCGGCATCGTCATCGGGTTCTGGTTCGCCCGCAGGCAAATGCTCGCCGCCATATTCGACCCTTACGTCAAGGCGGCAAACGCGCTGCCTCGCGTGGTGCTGGCCCCCATATTCACGCTCTGGTTCGGCCTCGGCATCTGGTCCAAGGTGGCGCTGGGCGTAACGCTGGTTTTCTTCATCGTCTTCTTCAACGTCTATCAGGGCGTGAAGGAGGTGAACACGACGGTACTGTCGAATGCGCGAATGCTCGGCATGAATGAGCGTCAATTATTGCGGCACGTCTATCTGCCCTCGGCTCTTTCCTGGATGTTCTCCTCGCTGCATACGTCGGTCGGCTTCGCCGTGGTCGGCGCGGTCGTGGGGGAATATCTCGGCTCGGCCGGAGGGCTCGGCTATCTCATCCAGCAGGCAGAAGGTGTATTCGATGTCGCCGGCGTATTCGCCGGCATGACGGTGCTTGCCGCTTTCGTGCTCGTCATCGATTGGATCGTAACCCTCGCCGAGCGGCGCCTTCTCGTCTGGCGCCCTGAAGTTGCCGAAGCACACAAATAGCTCTCCCCATGGAGGGGAAGCAGCCAATCATATTCAAAAGGGAGGTCAGTCATGAAAACACTTCGAAGGCTCGCCGCGATCGCGACGGCGTTGCTGGCCATGAGCGGGGTCGCCATGGCGCAGTCCAAGGTCACCATTGCGGTCGGAGGCGCGTCCTGCCTCTGCTACCTGCCAACGGTCCTCACCCAGCAACTGGGCAACTTTGAAAAGGCCGGCCTCACCGTCGAGGTCGTGAATTTCCAGGGAGGCTCCCAGGCGCTGAAGGCCGTGATCGGCGGCAGCGCGGATGTCGTCTCGGGCTATTTCGATCATACGATCGCATTAGCCGCCAAGCAGCAGGAGTTGCAGTCCTTCGTCATCTATGACCGCTATCCGGGCCTGGTTCTGGTTGTGGCCCCCGGCCAGACCGGAAAGATCACCTCCGTCAAGGACCTCGCGGGCAAGAAGGTGGGCGTCAGCGCGCCGGGTTCCTCGACCGATTTCTTCCTGAAATATCAGCTGAAAAAAGCGGGCGTTGACCCGAACTCGGCGGCGGTGATCGGGATCGGCCTCGGCGCCACGGCGGTGGTAGCGATGGAACAGGGCCAGATCGATGCCGCCGTCATGCTGGACCCGTCGGTCACGATCCTCCAGGGCCGCCATAAGGACCTGACGATCCTCTCGGACACGCGCACGCAGAAGGACACTCAGGCGGTATTCGGCGGCGACTATCCCGGCGGCGCGCTGTACACAAGCTGTCATGGATCGAGGCTCATCCGAAAGAAGTGCAGGCGATGACGGATGCGATCGTCTCGACGCTCCAATGGATCCACTCCCACAGCCCCGAGGACATCATGGCCAAGATGCCTCCCGACATGGTTGGCGAAGACAAGGCTGCGTATCTCGCGGCGCTCAAGAACACGATCCCGATGTATTCGACGACCGGCCTGATGGACCCCAAGGGCGCCCAGGCGGTGCTCGACGTGTTCAGCGTCGGCTCGGCGGAAGTCGCCAACGCGAAGATCGACGTCAGCAAGACTTTTACCAACGCCTATGTCGAGAAGGCGAAGGCGCTCAAGACCGATTGACGTCGGTGTCGTTCGTCGATCGGCGGTTTGAGGAGATGCAATCGGGCACCCCCGGCGGCATCTCCTCAGGAAGCCCTGAGCTGCGGCTCATGGGTGGAACATCGCCTGTGGAGACACCAAGTCAGGCTGATGGGTCAGGGTGATGATGGGATATATCGGATGCGGCTCCCTCGTGATTTGCCGTCGCGTCGGCAGGCGCTCCGTGTCTTGGCAGGTGGCGTGCTGGGCTTTTCGCTCGGTTCCCGTCAGGCCGCATCGCAGGTGCTCGAGCGTAAGGACGCATCCACGCGCTTCGATTCCGCGCTCCTCGATCGGGCGGTTCAGAATGCCCGCAAATTCGACCAGATCCATAGCCTCATCATCGCACGGGCGGGTGAGATCGCGTTCGCGGAGGCGTTTCATGGACCGCCGCTCGACCGTCCCGTCAATATCAAATCGGTATCGAAATCG
Organism: uncultured Alphaproteobacteria bacterium; assembly: GCA_963842775.1. Lineage (GTDB taxonomy): Bacteria > Pseudomonadota > Alphaproteobacteria > Rhizobiales > Rhodomicrobiaceae > R-RK-3. The sequence goes on from CAWJHQ010000012.1 coordinate 265,902, forward strand.
TTTGTCGCCGCACTGGTCGGTGCAGCGATCGATCGCGGCGTACTCAGCGGCGTCGACCAGCGGCTCGCCGAGGCCGCGCCCGGTCTCGTGCCGAAAGACGCCGACCCGAAGGTCCGTGACCTCACGATCGCGCAGCTTCTCACCATGCAGGCCGGGCTGGAGCGTACATCCGGTCCGAATTACGGCCGTTGGGTGCAGAGCCGCAATTGGGTTGCGTTCGCACTCGCGCGGCCATTCGTGGCCGAGCCCGGCGAGCGCATGCTCTATTCGACGGGGAGCTACCATGTGCTGGGCGCATTGCTCGCCAAAGCTTCGGGCAAAAGCCTTCACGCCCTCGCACGGGATTGGATAGGCGATACGCTGGGCATTGCAATCCCGCCCTGGAGACGGGATCCGCAGGGCTTCTATTTTGGCGGAAACGACATGACGCTGTCGCCAATGGGCCTGTTGCGCTTCGGCGAAATGCACCGGCGCGGCGGGGTCTGGAATGGCGCACGCGTGCTGAGCGAAAAGTGGATCGAGGAAGCCTGGATTCCGCGCACGCTTTCCCCGTTCTCCGGCGATGATTACGGATATGGCTGGTTCATCGCAAACCTTGGCGGAAAAAAAGTGGTCTATGCGCGCGGCTATGGCGGGCAGATGATCTACATCGTGCCTTCGCTCGATGTGACGATGGTCGTCACGTCCGACCCGGCACGGCCCGCGCGTTCGGATGGCTATGTCGGCGACCTCCGCAACCTGCTTGCAACTGAAATCATCCCCGCAGCCGGATCGTAGCCGCACGGGAATGCCGCTCCCATGTGGCCGAAATCACCGATGACGCAGGCCCGCAGTGTGGTAATCCGGTGCCGAACTTTATAGGCCGCCTTCCGGCGCGCGCATCCCACTCGAAAGGCCAACATGCCACGCGATATTTCGATCAAGTTTCCGCTCCTCACTCTGGTTCTCATCATCGCCCTTTCGATCGGCTGGGGGGTGAGCTGGCCGATGATGAAAATCACCTTGCGCGAATTTCCGATCTGGACGTTTCGCGCATGGTCATGCCTCGTGGCCGGGATGTGTCTGCTGGGATTGGCGCGCCTTTCCGGCGGGACGATCCTGCCGCCCGCGAATGAATGGCGCGGGCTGACATGGGCGGCCATGTGCAACGTCACCTTGTGGCACCTGCTTGTCGGCTATGGCGTCGTCCTCGTCGCGTCGGGGCATGCGGCGGTGCTCGCCTATACGATGCCGCTTTGGGTGGTGCTGCTCGGCACCGTGTTTCTCAAAGAGCCGCTGGAATTGCAGAGCGTTGTGGGCATGGCGCTCGGTTTGGCTGGGATCCTGACGCTGGTTTCCGCAGATTTCGCCACATTGGGGAAAGCGCCGGTGGGCGCGCTGCTGATCCTCCTGGGCGCGATTGCCTGGGCGGCAGGAACGCTGATCCAAAAGCACCGCCGAACCGTGCTGCCGACCCTGGCGCTCTCCGGCTGGCAGCTCGTCATCGGCAGTATTCCGATCTTCATCCTCATGCCGTTTATCGACGGCGTGCACATTCCGAATGTGAGCGCCCAGGCATGGGCGGCGGGCGCGTATCTGACCTTTATTGCCCTGGTGGTCTGCTATTTCCTCTGGTTTAAGATCGTCAGCCTCATGTCCGCCAACAGGGCCTCCATCAGCGCGCTGCTGGTGCCCGCGGTCGGCGTGGCCAGCGGCGCATTGTTCCTCGATGAGCCGTTCGGCTGGCGTGAGGTGCTCGCTCTTGCATTCGTCGCGGCGGCCCTGGCCATCGTGCTGACCGTGCCGACGGCAAGACGCGTGCAACAAAGCGTCGCCTGAATGCGCCCCGCTGCTGGATCGATACCCATGACGCATGAGTGGCTACGCCGGTTCCTGAGCAGTTCAGTGGGTGCAGCGCTGCTCTCGCTGATCGGTTGCGGCTGGCTGTGAAGGCGCCAGCGCTCAAACGACGCCTTCGGCGCCGCACAGATTCGAGCTTGATGGCCAGCGCCTGGTCATCGAGCTGCCGCCGCGCGCGGCCATTCGCGTTGCGCCGGACGGCAAGGATGTCCGTATCGATGTGCGCCCCAGCACGCGCCAGCCGAAGGCGATTTCATTGCGTCCGCTGCCGGAGGGGGAGGCTCCCGAGCGCTTTGATCGGACTGAGGCCCTGGGCGGGTCTCGCAGTCTGATGTACCGCATTTCCGCAGCGAGTGTCGGCTCAGGCGGCCCTGAGGCGTTTCTGGACGGTCACCTCACGCTCGCCGGTCATCAATACATTGTGACCTGCCACGTCCAAGGCGATTCCATCGCCATAGACGATGCGGCTTGGTGCCTCCCCTATCTCCGCACGCTCACGCTGGTCGACGCCGAAGCGAAATAGATCGCATCTGCATCCCAGCGCTCTGCAAGCGGCCGATGGTTGCGGATGCCATCGACGAACCCTACCTCTGCAGGGCAGTACCGAAATTTAAGGTGACTTCATGAGCATAACGACACCCGCGACGACCAATGCGGGGGACGGACCGTTCGCCGGTGCGATACGAACGGCGGCGATCGGCCTCACAATCAACGGCCGCTCCCATACTGTCAGCGTCGACATCCGTACCTCTCTGCTCGATCTGTTGCGCGAGCATCTGCATTTGACCGGCTCCAAGAAAGGGTGCGATCACGGCCAGTGCGGCGCCTGCACGGTGCTGGTGAATGGGCGGCGGATCAATGCCTGCCTGACGCTCGCGGTGATGCATGAGGGCGACGACATCCTCACCATCGAGGGTCTGGGAACGCCGGAAAAACTGCATCCGCTGCAGGCGGCTTTCCTGCGGCACGACGCCTTTCAATGCGGCTATTGCACGCCCGGCCAGATTTGCTCGGCCGCCGGCATGATCGAGGAGGCGCGGCAAGGCTGGCCCAGCCATGTCAGCGAGACGCTGGACGGTGGCATTGTGCTCAGCGAGGCCGAGATCTCCGAACGGATGAGCGGCAATATCTGCCGCTGCTCGGCCTACCCGAACATTGTCGACGCGATCCGCGACGTGACGGGAGAGGGCGCATGAAAAGCTTCGATTACGCCCGCGTCGATACGGCGGAAGCAGCCATCATGCAGGCCGGGGGGCCCGGAACAAAATTCATCGCCGGCGGCACCAATCTGCTCGATCTGATGAAGCTCGAGATCGAAACGCCGCAAAAGCTCGTCGATATCAGCCGTCTGAATTTGTCCGACATCGCCCCAACCGATGCGGGCGGACTGTCCATCGGCGCGCTTGGTGCTCGAACAGCGATCTGGCCGCCGATCCCCGCCTGCGCACCCACTATCCCGTATTGTCGCGGGCGCTGCTTGCGGGAGCCTCGGCGCAGCTCCGGAATAAGGCGACCACGGGCGGCAATCTGCTCCAGCGCACGCGCTGCAATTATTTCTACGACACGGCAGCGCCTTGCAACAAGCGCGAGCCGGGCGCGGGATGCGCGGCCCTGGGCGGCTTCACCCGCAATCATGCGATCCTCGGCACGAGCGATCATTGCATCGCCACGCATCCGTCCGACATGGCGGTTGCGATGCGCGCGCTGGATGCGACCATCGTTACGCTCAAAGCCGGCGGCGGGGGACGCCGCATCCCCATCGGCGAGTTTTACCGGCTTCCGGGCACAACGCCGCATATCGAAACCGTGCTCGATCCGGGTGAGCTGATCACGCATATCGAGCTGCCGCCGCCGCTTGAGCGGCAAGCAGATCTATCGCAAGGTCCGCGATCGCGCCTCTTACGCCTTCGCGCTTGTCTCGGTCGCGGGCATCGTGTCGGTGGAAGACGGCAGGATCGCGTCCGCCGCGATCGCCTTGGGCGGTGTCGCCCCTCTGCCTTGGCGCGACAGGCAAGCCGAAGCCGCCTTGGTCGGTCAGGCGCCGTCGACATCCGCATTCGAAGCCGCCGCCGACCTGCTGCTCGCCGGTGCCAAAGGTTTTGGCGCGAATGATTTCAAAATCCCGCTCACCCGGCGCACATTGATCGCCTGCCTGCGCGAGCTGACCATCGGAGACGCGGCATGAGCGAGCCGAACAACAGCCTGACCATGAACGAGCCGCTCGCGCGAAACCTGCTCGATCGCGGCAGGCAGGGCGTGATCGGCAAGCCGATCGACCGCGTCGATGGCCCGGCGAAGGTCACCGGCCAGGCGCGCTACAGCTATGAAGAGCCGGTCGAAAATGTCGCTTATGGCGCCGTCCTGACCGCCGAAATCGGCCGAGGCCGCGTCGTGCGGATCGACGCCGAGGCCGCCCGCGCCGCGCCCGGCGTGATCGCGGTCATCGTCGACCACCCGCTGATCCCGGCGGAATCGGCAATCGGAGGGGTGCTGCCGCGCAGTCCTGCCGCGGATCGAAAATTACGGTCAGCCCATCGGCATCCTCGTGGCGGAGAGTTTTGAGGCAGCGCGATCGGCAGCCCGGCTGGTGCGCGTCGACTATGCTCCCGAGGCGGGGCGCTACGACATGATGGAGCATTTCGCCGACGTGGAGCACGAGCCGCCCACGCGCTTCCGGCCGGACCAGCATCTCGGCAATCTCGATGCCGCGCTTGCCTCCTCCGCCGTCAAACTGGATCGGACTTACACCACGCCGCACCATCTGCCGGCAGCGCTGGAGCCGCACGCGACCATCGCAAGCTGGCGCGGCGACGCCGTCGAGATCCGTTCCAGCCTGCAGATGCTGCGCTGGGCGCATGCCGTCATCGCCGCCTCGCTCGAAATCGATACCTCCGCGGTTCGCATCCTGGCGCCCTTTGTCGGTGGCGGCTTCGGCGGCAAGACCGGCGTTGGCCCCGAGGTCATCCTGGCCGCCATCGCCGCCCGCGAGATCGGACGCCCGGTCAAGGTCGCCCTGACGCGGCGGCAGACGGCACATGTCGTGCATCGCCGTTCGGACACGCATCAGCGCGTCCGCATCGGCTGCGACAGCGATGGCAAGATCCTGGCCATCGGCCATGAGAGCACGGTCTCGCAGAAGGCGGATCACAACTTCATCGAGCCGGTGGCCATCGGCTCATACTCGCTTTATGCGGGTGCGGCGCGGCGGTTCACTCATAGCGCCGTGTGGCTCGACCTGCCGCATGCGAGCGCGGTGCGCGCGCCGGGAGAGGCCGTCGGAATGCTGGCGCTGGAGAGCGCGATGGACGAGATGGCCGAAAAGCTCGGCCTCGATCCGATCGACTTCCGCAAGCGCAACGAGCCGTCGCGCGACCCGTTGCGCAATGTGCCGTTTTCCACCAGACGGCTGGTCGAATGCTATGACGAGGGCGCGCGCCGCTTCGGCTGGGAGCGCCGCAATCCGGCTCCGGCACAGACGCGCGACGGCGAATGGCTGATCGGCATGGGCATGGCCGCTGCTGTGCGGAGCAACCTGCTCGTCGAATCGCAGGCGCGGGTGCGGTTGACGGCGGAAGGCCGCGCCATCGTCGAGACCGACATGACCGATATCGGCACCGGCACCTATACGATCCTGGCGCAGGTCGCCGGTGAAATGCTCGGACTGCCGCTTGACCGCGTCGAGGTCCGGCTTGGCGATACCGACCTGCCGCCTGGCCCGGGCTCGGGTGGCTCGTTCGGGGCGGCGGGCAGCGGCTCCTCGGTGGCGCTCGCCTGCGAGGAGATCATCTCCCGTCTCGCCCGCCTGATGGACGCGCAGCCCGACGAGTTGACGCTTCAGGACGGCATCGCGACGGCGCGCAACCGGCGCATGGCCCTGACCGAGCTTCTCGACGGGCAGCCGATCGAGGCGCTCGGCACCATCAACCAGGGCAGCAACGGCACAGCCGTCTACCAAGCGGCCTATGGGGCGCATTTCGTCGAGGTCGCGGTGAGCGCCGTGACTGGCGAGGCCCGCGTGCGCCGAATGCTCGGCGTCTTCGATTGCGGACGCATCCTCAATGCGAAGACGGCGCGCAGCCAAGCCGTTGGCGGCATGATCTGGGGCCTCAGCTACGCGCTGCACGAGGAGGCCGTCATCGACCGGCGGACGGGCGCCTTCGCCACCCGTGATCTCGCCGAATACCACGTGCCGGTGAATGCCGACGTCCCGCAGATCGAGGCTCATTTCATCGAGGAGCCGGATCAATACGCCAACCCGCTCGGTGTCAAAGGCATCGGCGAGTTGGGGATCAGCGGTTCCGGCGCCGCGGTCGCCAATGCCATCTATAATGCGTGCGGCGTGCGGGTGCGGGACTTCCCGGTGACCCTCGATAAAATTCTGCATGGGCTGCCGGCGGTCTGACCAACGGGCGTCCGGAGTGCGAAGGAAGCTCGATGACACACATCATCCAACGCCCCATCCCGTCCACCGGCGAAATGCTGCCGGTTCTCGGCTGCGGCACTTATCGCGGGTTCGACGTCGAGGTCGGCGGCAAGCAGTATAGCCGCCTTGCCGATGTGCTGGGTGTCCTGCTCGATGCGAAGGGATCGATGATCGACAGCTCACCCATGTATGGCCGCGCCGAAGAGGTGACGGGCGGGCTATTGCAACGGCTGGGCCGCCGCAGCGAAGCGTTTCTCGCGACCAAGGTGTGGACGAGCGGCAGGGCGAGCGGGATTGCGCAGATGGAGCAGTCTCTCAAGCTCCTGCGGACCGATCATGTCGACCTGATGCAGGTGCACAATCTCGTCGATGCGCGAACGCATCTCGACACGCTGGCGGGCTGGAAGGCCGAAGGGCGCACCCGCTATGTCGGCGTGACGCATTACCATAGCGGCGCCTATCCGGAGCTCGAACGAACGCTTCGCCGCGAGCCGCTGGATTTCGTCCAGCTCAATTATTCGCTCGATGACCGGGCCGCGGAGGACCGTCTGCTGCCGCTCGCGATCGAGAAAGGCATAGCCGTCATCGTCAATGTTCCCTTCGGCGGCGGCGGGCTGATTCAGCGACTGGCCAGGGAAGCCTTGCCCGATTTCGCCGCAGAGATCGGCTGCCGGACCTGGTCCCAGCTGCTGCTGAAATTCGTGCTCGGCCATCCGGCGGTCACCTGCGCCATCCCTGGCACCGGCAATCCGGCACATATGGCGGAGAATATCTGCGGCCGCCGAAGGCGATCTGACCGAAGCAAGGAAACGGATTCTTGCCTGGTGGCGAAGTCGATGAGCGTCGTCGCGGAGGATGTCGCGGAGCGAGATCGGCCAAGCGTCTCGCCCCGCGCAAAAATGCGGTTGTCGTCGGGGCAGTTCACAGCCCCTTCAAATACTCGACCAGGTCCTTCTTGTCCTTGTCGCTCAGATTCAAATTGAACTGCGCGTTGTAATGGTTTGCCACATCGAGCAGCGTGGCGAAGCGTCCATCGTGGTAAAATCCGCCCTTCTGATGCGTCCACAGACCCGCCAGAGGCGCCGTGCGGTACATATGCGTCGGCGAGCGGTCGGCTTGGAAGGAGTCGATCCCGATCTCGCTCGGCGCATGCAGATTGTGTCCCGGCTCGGTATAGAGCGGAGGGACGTGACACGTCGCGCATTTCCCCTGACCGTCGAAGATCTTCTTTCCCCGCTCGAATGCGGCCTTGTCGTAAGAACCGGCCGACGCCTTCGGTGCGGGAAGCGAGAGTTGGTAGAAATGCAGCGCGGCCAGCTTGGCTGTAACCCTGTCAGGCTTGTCGCGCGTGTTCCACGCGCCGCTCTTCGCCGAGACGGGATATTGATCCTTGTTGCCGAACCGGGCGTCGAAGTAGGTTCCCAAACCGTGCATTTGAGTCACCCCGACATAGGCGTTCCAGTAGGTGACTGATCCGGAGCCGGTCGAGGTGGCCAGGTCCACGCCAGCCAGTCCGAATGCCGGCGGGATCAATGTCCCGGCTTGCTTTCCGTCGGGGCGTAAAAGCCTTGCCATCCTTGTTCAGAAACGCGTCGTAGCGGCCCGGGCCCCAACTGGCGAGCACCTTCTTCACCGTTTCGAGGTCAACGCCGAGCAGATCGGTGAATGGCTTGAGGTTCGGCGCCAGGGACACGATCGCGCCGACATTCAGGTCCCGGTTGGCCCAGCCGTCGAGCCGCCTGCCGATGCCGGGCGCGAAGGAATTGTCGACCGTGGAATGACAGAATGCGCATTGGATGCCCATCGACTTGACGCTGCCGTCGGGATTGGCGAAGGCCTTCACCCCGACGACGGCGTTCAACTTGAGCAGAGCGATGGTCGTTGCCGGATCGTCGAGGTCGACCTTGCCTGCCGCGATCTGCTTCTTCAAAGCGGCCGGCAATGCGTCCGAGTCCACCTTGAGGCCGACCGACAGCGCGGTTTTCGGCGAGACGCCAGGACCGACACCGCCATTTTTCGCGCCGGCGATGCTCTTGTGCAGTTGCAGCGCGTCGCCCCAGAACGCCTCGCTCCCGAAAGTGTCGAAGCGGAAAATCTGTTTGCCGTCCTTCAGCAGCTTGGTGGCGTGGGCGCCGGCCGCGTCGTCGAACGCCTTGCCCTTGGTCTGAGCCGAGAGTGGAGCAACATTCGTGCAAAGAACAAAGCCGAGGCCGAAAGCAAAGCCAAAACCAACCGCGCGTGCAGTCCTAAACATCGCCGCCCTCCATTTCCGCCACGTCAATGATCGCGACCCGTCACGTTAGCCGGCCTGCGTTCAGGCTTGGCTAAGCTGACAGGGTGATCACTCTTGACGTTACCCGTTCCGCCGGAGGACGTCTGTTACTGGGATAACATCTCGATCAATTTGGCAAATATTTAGGGCGGAAGAACTGCTCAGATCACAGAAACGTGGCCTTTAAGAGCTGCGACATCAACCAGAAGATGGCCCTGGCTGGAATATTCTACCATCCCGCGCCGGCGGAGGAGATTCAAGGCAGTCGAAACCCGCTCCCGCCGCGCCGCCACCATGTGCGAGATATCTTCCTGGGTCAGGTAGGTGGCGATTTCGGTCTTGCTGCCGGCGCGCCGTCCGATCTTGGATGCGAGGTCAAGCAGCACATTCGTCAGCCGGCGGGCCGTGTCGTGAAAAGCCAATGTGTTGATCTGCTGGTAAGCGTCGGTCAGGCAGTCACAGAATATTTCTATGAGCCTGCCAAGAAATTCCGGGTTCTTCCGGAGCACCTCGACGATCTCGGAGTAAGGCACCGGTATGACATCGCTCTGCTCCAGCGCCACCGCGCGGTCGCTTCGCAGGGCCCGGTGGGCGCAGAGCTCTCCGACCACTCCTCCCTCTTTGCGGATGTCATAGATGATTTCGCCGCCATCCCTCCTGATGGTTCCCACTTTGATAAATCCGCTTCGGATAAAGAAAAAATTGCGGTCGCTCTCCCCCACATCGTAGAGCACCTCGTTTCTCTTGAAGATGACCGAGGCACGGCCGGGCAAAATGACGTCGCAGAAATTACCGCGGAAGATCGTTACCAGCGCCGAGGAAAGGGAGTTGTCGTAGAGATCGGTGTCGTCAGCAGGGACGAGCGACGCGTTTGCTTCGGGTAAGATCATGAGACAGCTCCGACAAAGGAGCGGACAGTTTCACGAATCCGGCTGGCATGTGTCAACAAGCCCGGCCGGGATGCTGCAGGTGAGCCTGTCTCAATCAGCTCGTAGTGACTGCGGCGGATGACAAGACCGGCAGGTTCTCCTGGCGGAGAACGCTCTTGCAGTCCGGCGTCACGCATCCCTGGTAGCGTACGATGAGGTCTCCGCTGAACGGCGCGTAAAGTCCCACATCGAAGTGGAATGTGCCGTCCACGTCATATTCCCGGCTTTCGCTTCGCGGGAGCAGGAGCGCAGGAAGCGGAATCCCGAGACACCAGCCCCGGCGCACGGTCAAATAGAGATTTCCGTCTTCCACCGGCAGTTCCTGCTCATAGGTAAAGGCGAAGAAGCGTTCCTTGTAATGCGAGGGCCGCGATGGGCTGAGATAGGACCGGAATTTGCGGCCGGCGAAGTTCCGCTCCCAGATTTCGCCGCGAGCCGTGCGCCGCTTGGTGATCGTGAGGGAAACGTCCTCGCCCGCCTTGGGAAAGCGGAAGAAAAAGGCCGCCATGCGGGACAGCAAGCCCTTCCCGCGCGTAACCTTTGCGCGGCCCGAGAAACTTTCAAGGTCCTGGACCGAATGCATGCGCCGGACGGAATCGGGCAGCTTCGGCCAGTTTTCTCCCAGGCTTTTCTCGAACAGCGTCGGCGCCGGCGCTTCCGAGGAAGCGAACCGAACCGACAGACTTGCCATTGCGCGCTCGATCTCCGGAAGCGTCAGCTCGTGAAGGCAAGCTCTGGCTCCTGGAGCGACGGCCGGCATTCTCCTGGTAATCGCAAGGGCCGGAACGGCGGGAATGAACGGGCCATCGCCTTTATCCGCGATGACCTGCCATGTGCGGCGGACCGCTTTCCCATCCGCGATGCCGGTCAATTCGACGATCATTCCCCCGCGATAGGTGCCGAACCGCGCCAATCTGCGCGACGTCCAAAGCAGCAGACCGAGGAAGACATGCAGGCCCGGAAGCAGGCGAAGCTTACGAAGATGAGCGAGCGCGGTGAGCCCCCAATGCATGAGGCCAAGCTCCAATCCCGCGCGGAACAGCACGGAGCGGGCTTCGAAGGCCGACGGGAATAATTTCAGGTCGGGCACACCGATGAAATTGGCCCAGCGTTGCAGATCCGGACCTAGAGCCTTTTCCGTTCCGATTGAATTGGAACGGGGCTCTATCTCTTTGTTTGGTCGCATTTTCGCGACGCAAACCGGTGTCCACTTTACTGGAAAATGCTCCAGCGAAACCCTCCGGGCGCTCGTCCAGCCTCGATGGGCGCGCCAGACACCGCCCCGCCAAAGCATCAATGGCTCTCCGGCTTGCCGCAAAATCGCGGCCGCCACCGAGCGTCCCCGCGGCGTGCGATTGCCAGGAACGATGGTGCTCTCGATGACCAGAATTTCGGACAGTCCCGCGCTCAATGCGCGCACTGCGGCAGCGGAAATTGCGGGAACGCTCGACACGCCGGAGATGGCGAAACACCCGGCGGCGACTGCATCGGAATCGAGTTCGGCGATACCCGCGGTGAAATCCGCATCGTCGGATAAATCGAGATAGTTGATGCCATGCCGGATGCAAAACCGCGCCACTTTGTAGAGATCGCCATCATAGGCCTGGAAGGGCCCGGCCGCATCGACAACGAGGCTGGGATTGGCGCTGATGATCGGCGACAGGTCTTGGCCCAAATCGATCATAAGCGGCTCGCCGCCAAACTCGGCGGTAAAGGCGCATGCCTTCCGATAGTCCCGGCCGGCAATGATCGTCTCGATATTGTCCCGGATGAGAAGGCGAGCGAGGCGGCCCCCGAACACCCCATAGCCGCCCAGGATGAGAACTCTCATGAGAGGAGCCGCCGCTTGAGGTCACGATCCGGGAAATCGCACATATTCGTGCGGCCAAACAGGCGATAGCGATTTCGTGCCATGCGCCGGTAGAGCCAATCCTGGACGCGGCGCGGGAGGATCGCAAAGGCGCGCAGGCTCTGTCCCCATCCGCCCAGGCGGCGGCCCACGCGGATCACCGCGTCAAGCGAGGTGTAGGCTTTTCCGTCAACGAGGTAGAGCCAGCTCTCCGGGTCGTCCGGATCAAGCCCGTAATGTCTCAGCATGCCCTGTCCGAGCGGGGTCTGGATCGGGCAAATCCGGAATTCGCCGGAGCGGTCGAGCTTCGCGATGACCCTCGCGCCGCGCGTGCAAAGCACGCAGTCTCCATCCATGAAAACCACCGGCCCGCCGTCGTCGAAGGACGGGACCGTATCGTCGCCGCGATAGGAATATGCCTCACGCTCGATGAGCCTCATCGCCGTACCTCACCTGCGCTCCCGAACTATCCGCTCAGAGGCTCGCGCCCGTAATAGCCCACTTGGCCGCAGCGCCGAAAGACCGCAGGGGATGCGGGGCCATCGTCGGTGCGCTGGTCTCCAGTGCGCGCGAAGCCGGACGTCATGTTCAATTCCCGCGCGAGAACAGTTGCGCGACTTACGTTTCCGCTCGCATGAAGCGATCCCACAAGCGTTCTGCGAGGCGATCCGGATCGCAAACGGCGCCCTGCCGGGCGAAGTAGCGGCACATATTCGCCACGTCGCGGCCGAGCAATGAGCGGGCGTTGGCATTGAAGCGTGGATCGACCGACTGCGGGAAGTCGATGATGCTGAGCCGCCCTCCGCAATAGAGAACATTGTAGGCGGACAGATCGCCATGCACCACGTTGCGGGAGAGCATGATCTCGATGTTGCGCTGTGCCTGATCAAGCAGCGGCCCCGTCTGCTCGGGCGGCAGGCGAACCGTCGACAAAGGCGGCGCCGCCCTGTCGCCGTCGCCGAGGAATTGCAGCAGGATCGCATTCGCACTGATCGCGAAGGGACGCGGCACATCGGCGCCGGCCTCGAACAGCATCTTCAACGTTGCGAATTCGTGCTCGATCCAGTTGCTGAACTGGAAGACGCGGCCCTTGGCGGTTTTCTTCCGCATTGCGCGGACGGCGCGCGTCTCCCGGCCGAACCGGCCTTCCTGATAGACGGCATCATCGCGAAACGTGCGATGAGCTAACGGCTTGTAGAGTTTGAGCGCAAAATAGTCGTGGCTGCGGCTCGGATGCGCCCGGCAGCAATAGACGGTCGCCTCCTTGCCGCTCTTGACCGGGAACAGCACATCGGCGATCCAGGCTTCGTCATAGAATGAGGCGATCTGCTCGTAAGCAACATGTTCGAATGACACCGTTGCGGTCTCCATCATAGGTGAGTTGCCCGCAAAGCCCATGCCTTGCGCGGCGTGAAAGCTGCGTTTTCGGCATGGCGGTCTCCTTCTCTTGATGATGTTGCTGATGAGGTGCTTGGGTTTTAACGGCGATGCGTCCGCCGAGCAACTATTTGTGCTGAGCGGACGCAAGAAAACCCATGATCAGGGCAGCTTGGCCGAGACCATCTTGGCGAGTGCGAGGACGCGCTTCCTGGCGTCCGCATGCAGGGCCTTGTCGCGCTGGCCGCCACCCACGCGAACCGAGACGGTAATGGCGCCTTTGCGCATGTAGATTTCGTTCATGATGCTCAGACTGGCTTCGTCGCCGAGGTCCGGGAGGGGCGTGTCGGTCCCGCCGACCTTTTGCGTGATGCCGAAGGATTTCTTCGCAGCTTCGGGCGTCAGGCTCACATCGACGACGCGAACCCCGATGCTGTTGCTGATCACTTCGCGCTTTCCGTCGACGACTTCCGTCTTATGGGCGTCGTAACTGCAGCCGATCGGGTTTGGAATCTCCTCGACGCGATCGACGCGCGAGAAATGCGTGACCTTGCCCATCGTCTTGCGCGGCTGACTGACATTCATGTCGCCGAAGACCGAGTAGACGTCTTCCAGCGTGAGCAGCGCGCACGCATCCGGCCAACGGTCCACCGGCGGCGTCTTCGACACGCGCGTGTCGGGCGGTATATCGACGGTGGTGTTCGGCTTGATGGGGCTGGCGGATTCGACCATGCCGACGCCTCCACGCCAGCGATTGGCGGCCTGCGCGGCCAGGGCAACGGCGTTCGGCTCGGATTGCGGCGAGTATGTATCGAGGGTCAGGGAGAAGAACAGATCGTCCTTGATGACACGGATGGAAATGTCGTGTTCCGAGATCTCTTGAAAAGCTTCATCGCCGACGCCCGACACGGGTTCGATACGCTTTGGAAAACTCAATTTCGCCGCGACATCCTCACTGGACTTTCGAAAACGTGCGAAGTTTTTCGCAAGTGCGACGGGATTCTCGGATTCCTTACCCCAGCTCAAGATGTTTATCGAGGCGAATTTGGGGATATCGCTGTTCGAAGTGGGACTCGGAACCTTGACGATATACGTGCACTTTTCGTTATATTGCGGGCCCTTATAGATCGGGCTCAGGGTCGGGCCCTTGCTTTCGACCGGCCGCCCCGGAAATAAAGCCTGAAGATCCGATTGCGGCAGCAGCTTGCAGGCATCGGGCATGCCGACGACCGAATAGGGGGCATCCTGAGGCGCGTCGGCTGCGCGGCCTTGTGCCTCAGCGTCGGCCGAGCCGAGCACGCTGATGGCGAGGAACATGGAGGCGACAAGAGATCGGGTATTCATGACGGTGGCAACTCCGCATCTTCGAAAACGGGGCACACTGATCAGCCTGGTTGGCTGAGCGCCACGGGCCTAGGGACGCATCATGGCGTTAAGATGGCGCAGATTGGGCGAAGTGCGGGGCTGGATGCGGAATCGTTCGGCCTTGCGCGACCAATCCCGCGATCGCGCGCACCTTTCTGCCGGAATTGGAAAGATTCCGGCCGGCAGGAATTGCTCCGCCGGCCGCGGCTTACATGGGCGGGGCGACGCCGTTCGTCTCGACCGTGACCCGGCGCGCCGTGATTGCGCCGCCCGCGCCCTTCTCGGCAATCATGAAGATGGCCGCGCCGGGCTTTAGATCGGCCGGCGTGGCAGGGGCGAAGGTGACGATGGGCGTTCCTGCGGGGATCGCGATCTTCTTCTCCTTGCCTTGATAGGTGAGGGTGACGGAGTGCTCGTCACTCTCCTTCACGGCCTGTGCGACGGTCGCATTGGTCATGGTGCTGTTCGGCTGGAGATCCCAGCCGTAGCTGCCCTCGCTCGTGCCCTTCATTGCGGGCGGGAAGATCAGGACCTCCAGCGCACCGTCGCCGCCGCTTTCCCTGGGGAGCGAGGCGATGCCGACAAAGTCGCCGGGCTTGATGTCCGCCATCGAGGCGCGCGCCATGCCCGATACCGTCCAACCATCGGCGAGCGTCACGTCGGCACTCTCGCCTTCGCGGGTTTTCACTTTGAGCGTCTGTCCGCTGAGGCCAATGACAGTGCCTCGGACGCGGATGCGCTCGGCCTGGGCGAAGGCGGAAGGGGAGAGCGGGGCGAATGCCGCCGAGAGAGGCAGGGCCATCAGCACTGCGGCGAAAAACGCGGGGACGAATTTGCGATGCATAGGCTGTCCTTTCACCTGACGACGGGTTGACGCTTTGCAGGGCGCCTCGGACTCTACGGAGAGGAAGGGCGCTCTGCATCTCACGGTTTAGCGATCTTGCAATGGACAAAGGAGCGAGCGGTCGTGCATCGCCTTGACAAGAACGCGGTGCGCGTATGTAATTCACCGGTGAATTACATACGGTGCCATAGGGCGCCATTCAGGGAACCGAACTATGGCGTCGACGCGTCTTCGGTCCGCCGCGCGCAGGCTTGATGCACCCTGGTTGCGGCCGCTGGTGCTCCTGGTGCTGACGATCGTGCTTTGGGACATCACCGTACGCGTTTTCAAGATCCCGCCCTATCTCATTCCGAAGCCTTACGACGTCATTCTCACATTCTGGACGGACGGGGCCGAACTCCTGCGCCAGGCGGTGCCGACCACGATCGCGACCGTCTGCGGGTTTCTTCTATCTGCGCTGTTCGGCATTCCGACCGCAATGCTGATCGCGAATTCGCGAACGGTGGAATCCTACGTGTATCCGCTGCTGGTCTTCTCGCAGTCCATCCCGAAAGTCGCGATCGCGCCGCTCTTCGTCGTCTGGTTCGGCTTCGGCATGGCCCCGAAGATCATCTCGGCTTTCCTGCTCGGCTTCTTCCCGGTGGTGGTCTCGGGCGTGCAGGGCTTCAAATCGCTCGACCCGGACATGCGCGATCTCGCCCGCTCGATGCGGGCCTCGCGCTGGCAATCCTTCTACATGGTGAGCCTGCCGAACGCGCTGCCTGCGATCTTCGCCGGCCTCAAAGTGTCGGTCACGCTGGCTGTGGTCGGCGCGGTGGTCGGCGAATTCGTCGGCGCCAATTCCGGGATCGGCTTCGTGCTGCAGCGTTCGATCGGCAATTTCGAGCTGCCGACCATGTTCGCCGCGCTCGTCACTCTCTCGATCATCGGCATCATATTGTTTTGGATCATTGATTTGATCGAGCGTCTGGTCGTTCCCTGGCATGCGAGCCAGCGGACCGATCTCGCATTCACGGCTTAGAGCATGATCGATCACGCTCTAGGCTTGTATGTTGTCGCACGATTTTTCGGGAAAACCGGTACCCACTTTTCCCGATCGTGCTGTGAAGCCCGCCCAAGAGGCTGAATATTACTGAGGAGGAAGCAAAATGGAACGCAGGGCCTTGTTGAAATCGGCTCTTTTCGCCGCTGCTCTTGCCATACCCCTGTCCATGCCCGCAAAGGCGGCCGACAAGGTCGTGCTGATGCTCAACTGGTATGTCTATGGCGAGCACGCGCCGTTCTTCTATGGCAAGGAAAAAGGCTTGTACGCGGCCAAGGGCATCGATCTGGAAATCCAGGAAGGGCGGGGCTCGGCGATCACGATCCAGGCGGTTGCCGCAAAGACGGTGCCGTTCGGCTATGCGGATGTGGCGACCATGATCCGGGCGGCCGTGAAGGGCGCGCCGGTCACCTCGCCGGGCGTTCTCCTGCAAACCAGCCCGATGTCCGTGATGGGCTTTACCGAAAAGAATATCCGCAAGCCGGAGGATCTGAAGGGCAAGACCGTCGCGACGACGCCCGGCGACAGCATGTCGCAAATCTGGCCGCTATTCCTGAAGAAGACCGGCCTGAAGGAAAGCGAAATGCAAATCCTGTCGGGTGACGCGCAGACAAAACTCAACGCTGTCATCACCGGCCAGGCCGATGTGCTGCTCGGCTATTCCATGGATCAGAGCATGAAGATCAAGGACGCGACCGGCAAATCGGTCTATCCGATCATGTTCGCCGATTTCGGCATTCACCTGGTTTCATCAGGCGTCATCGCCCATAGCGACACGCTGAAGGAGAACCCCGACCTCGTCCGCCGCTTCATGGCCGCGACGACCGAGTCGATCGAAGCGGCCGAGAAGGACCCAGCCGGAGCGGTCAAGGCGGTGCTCGCGGCTCTGCCGAAGGCCGGCAAGCCCGAGACGCTTCAGGAAGGCTTCGAACTGACGATCCCGCTCTATCGCACGGAGGAAACCAAGGGCAAGCGCCCGTTCCAGGTGACCGACCAGAACATGGCGGATTCCGTTGCGCTGCTGGTCGAATATGGCGGCGTGGACGCATCGGCGGCAAAAGACCCGAAGCTGTTTTACAGCCGCGAGTTCCTCCCGTCCTCCACCAACTGACCGGGCGCGGGCGATGCCGACCAGCAAGCTCCGCGTGGTGCCCTCAGGCGAGGCTTCGGCCCCGCCGCGAGGGCTGATCGAAATACGCGGACTGCACAAGACCTACCGGACGAAGGACGGCGACGTCCCTTCGCTCCGCCCGCTCGATCTCGATATCGGCGAGGGGGAGTTCGTCGCGGTGGTCGGACCGTCGGGCTGCGGAAAGTCGACGCTGCTGAAGCTGATGGCCGGCCTCATTCCGCCGAGCGGCGGTGAAATCCGCATCGACGACACGCCCGTAAGCCAGCCGCCGGACAATGTCGGCATCGTTTTCCAGTCGCCCGTGCTGCTCGCCTGGAGAACCGTGCTGCGCAACATCATGATGCCGGTCGAGGTGCGCCGCCTCGACTGGGCAACCCATCTGGCGCGGGCAAAAGAACTCATCGCCACCTCCGGTCTCGAAGGGTTCGAGAACAAATATCCCTGGCAGCTTTCCGGCGGAATGCAGCAGCGCACCGCGATCTGCCGGGCCCTCGTGCATGATCCGAAGATCGTGCTGATGGACGAGCCGTTCGGCGCGCTGGATGCGATGACGCGCGAGCGCATGAACCTCGAATTGCAGAGCATCCACCACAAGACCGGCAAGACCATCCTGCTGATCACGCATTCCATTCCCGAGGCGGTGTTTCTCGCCGACCGGGTGGTCGTGATGACGGAGCGGCCGGGCGCGATCGCGGCGATTTACGAGGTCGGGCTGCCACGCCCGCGCAGGTTCGAAATGATGGGCGATCCGGTTTTCATCGCGCTGGCCCAGCGCATCCGCGACCATTTTTTCGCGCGCGGGAGCCTGGACGGATGAGCATGGCCGCTCCCTTGATCACGATCCGCGACGTCGCAGCTTTCGAGCGCATGATGCCGTTCGTCCGGCCGTTCCGTTTCGGCGCGGTGACGGTGACGAGCGCGCCGCAGGCTTTTCTGCGCGTCGAGGTCGAGGTCGAAGGGCATGGCCGCGCCAGGGGCGTCGCGGCCGAAATGATGATACCGAAATGGTTCGACAAGAACCCGGCGAAGAGCCCGGAGGAGACGGTCGCCGATCTGCGCGCCAGCCTGGTGCGGGCCGCGGGCGCTTATGCCGGCCGGGCCGGGACCGACACGGCCTTCGGCCACCATTGCGAAATCACGGCCGGTCAGAACGCCTGGGCGAAGAGCCGCGATCTGCCTGATCTGACGGCCAATTTCGGTCCGGCTCTGGTGGACAAGGCGATTCTCGATGCGCTGTTCAAGGCGCTCGGCGTCGGGATGGCGGAGGGAATTCGCCGGAATGCCGCCGGTCTGGATGCCCGCCTGACCTCCGACCTTGACGACGCCGAGATCGCGGACTTTCTCCTCAATATCCAGCCGGCGCAAAGCATAGCCATCCGCCATACGGTGGGGCTTCTCGACGATCTGGAAGGTGCGGACGGTCTCGCGGAGGACATCCGGCGGGCGGCTTTGCGCTATTTCAAGATCAAGATCGGCGGCGACGTCGCGGCGGACCTTGACCGCCTCCGTTCCGTGACCGCGCTTCTCGCTGCCGAAGCGCCGGACTTCCGCGCGACGCTGGACGCCAACGAGCAATATGATGCCGCGCGCTTCGCCGATCTGTTGGAGGGGCTCGTGGCCGATCCGGCGCTGAAGCCTCTGCGGGATGCCCTTTTCTATATCGAACAGCCTTTCGACCGGCGGACGACATTCGACGCGCCGCTCGACGCCGCCTTCCTCGCGCATCCGCTCATCATCGATGAGGCCGACGGCGATTATGGAGCCTTTCCACGCGCCGCGAGCCTCGGCTATCGGGGTGTGTCGTCAAAGTCATGCAAAGGTCTCTACAAGTCGCTGCTGAATGCGGCCCGCGCGCGTGCCTGGAACCACCGCGAGGGGCTGGACGGGTGGTACTTCCTCGCGGGCGAAGACCTGACCTGCCAGGCGGGCCTCGGGGTGCAGCAGGACACCGCGCTCGCGGCCATTCTCGGCATCACTCATGTCGAACGCAACGGCCATCATTATGTCGAGGGCTTTGGCCCGGCGCCCGACGGCGAGGCGCAGGCGCTTCGCGGCCGCTCATCCCCAGCTCTATCGACCGGGAGAGCGGCCGCCTGGGCCTTGCTATTCGGCAGCGGCGCGCTGCCGACCGCCTCGCTGCTCTCCGCGCCCGGTTTCGCCAGCGGCGCCGAGCCGGACTGGGCAACGCTCAGCCGCTTGACGCCAGACACAGCCTCTGAGGAGAAAGTCACATGACCCAGCGCACACTCGGCGTGATCATGAACGGCGTGACCGGCCGCATGGGCATGAACCAGCATCTGATCCGCTCGGTCGCGGCCATCCGGGCGCAGGGCGGCGTGAGCCTTTCCGACGGGTCCAAGGTGCAGCTCGATCCGATCCTTGTCGGCCGCAACGCCGAGAAGGTCGAGGCGCTGGCCAAGGCGCATGGGATCGCGCGCTGGACCACCGATCTGGACGCGGCCATCGCCAATGGGGCGGACGAGATCTTCTTCGACGCCGCGACGACGCAATTGCGTCCGACCTTGCTGGAGCGGGCCATCCAGGCGGGCAAGCATGTCTATTGCGAGAAGCCGATTGCGACGAACCTCGCGGACGCGCTCAAGATCTGCAAGCTGGCCGAGGAGCACGGCATCAAGAACGGCGTCGTGCAAGACAAGCTCTTCCTGCCCGGCCTGCAGAAGCTCAGGCTCCTCCGCGATTCCGGCTTTTTCGGCCGGATGCTCTCCGTGCGGGGAGAGTTCGGCTATTGGGTGTTCGAGGGCGATTGGGGCCAGCCCGCGCAGCGTCCGTCCTGGAACTATCGGGCGGAGGACGGCGGCGGCATCATTCTCGATATGATCTGCCACTGGCGCTATGTGCTCGACAATCTTTTCGGCGAGGTGAAATCGGTCTCCTGCATCGGCGCCACCCATATTCCGGAGCGGGTGGACGAGCGCGGCCAACCCTATGCCGCGACCGCCGACGATGCGGCCTATGCGACGTTCCAGCTCGATGGCGGGGTGATCGCGAACATCAACATGTCCTGGTGCACGCGGGTCTACCGCGATGATCTCGTGACGTTCCAGGTCGACGGAACGCATGGTTCGGCCGTCGCCGGGCTGACCGATTGCGTCATGCAGCCGAGGGTGGGGACGCCGCGCCCGGTCTGGAACCCGGACCAGAAACAGACCATCGACTTTTACGACACCTGGCAGCCCGTGCCGGACAACGCCGTTGCCGACAACGGCTTCAAGACGCAATGGGAGATGTTCATCCGTCATGTCGCGGAGGACGCGCCATATCGCTTCACCCTGCGCGAGGGGGCGAAGGGCGTGCAGCTCGTCGAATGCGCGCTGGAAAGCTGGCGCGAACGGCGCTGGGTGGATGTGCCGCCGCTCGATCTTGCCGCGCAATCCGCCGCGAGCACGCTGGCGGCCGAGTAGAGCTTTGCGAGGAATTCGCCCATGAACACGCTCACCATCCAACTGCCCCGCGCCGACCGGAGCATGGAGACCTTTCGGCTGTCCGCGCCGCGCGACTACCCGGACAAGACCTCAGCCGCGATGAACCGCGTCGCCTTTTCCGCCGCGCATGTCGTTGCCGATCCGCTGGCCGATGCCGATCCCTGGCTCACCGCCGCGATCGACTGGGACGCGACCATGGCTTTTCGCGAGAGGCTCTGGGATCTCGGCCTCGGGGTCGCGGAGGCGATGGACACGGCCCAGCGCGGCATGGGGATGGACTGGCCGACGTCGCTGGACCTGATCCGGCGCTCGGTTGCGGCGGCGAAGGCGCGGGGTGGAGCGCTCGTCTTCAGCGGCGCGGGTACGGACCATCTCGCAACCGACGCGGCCAAGACGCTCGACGATGTCATCGCCGCCTATGAAGAGCAGATCGCCGCGATCGAGGCGGTCGGGGGCCGGATGATCCTGATGGCCTCGCGGGCGCTCGCCGCCGTGGCCCGCTCGGCGGACGACTATGCGGCCGTCTATGGCCGGGTGCTGTCCCAGGTGCGCGAGCCCGTGATCATCCATTGGCTCGGCGACATGTTCGATCCGGCGCTGGCCGGTTATTGGGGCACGCAAGATCTCGATGCGGCGATGGATACGGCGGTGTCGATCATCAACGCCAATGCCGCCAAGGTCGACGGCGTGAAGATCTCGCTTCTCGACAAGGACAAGGAGATTGCCGTGCGGCGGCGGCTTGCGCCCGGCGTGCGCATGTATACGGGCGATGATTTCAACTATGCGGAGCTGATCGCGGGTGACGGCCAGGGCTATTCGGATGCGCTGCTCGGCATTTTCGATGCGATCGCGCCTGCGGCTTCGGCGGCTCTGGTCAGCCTCGCAAAAGGCGACGCGGCGTCGTTCCACGACATCCTCGCGCCGACCGTTCCGCTTTCCCGGCACATCTTCCGCGCGCCGACCCGCTTCTACAAAACCGGCGTCGTCTTCATGGCCTACCTCAACGGCCATCAGAACCATTTCACCATGGTCGGCGGCCAGGAAAGCGCGCGTTCGACCTTGCACCTTGCGGAACTGTTCCGGCTCGCCGATGCGGCAGGTCTGCTGCGCGATCCGGAGTTCGCCCTCCAGCGAATGCGGACCGTACTTGCCGCGCGCGGTGTCGACGGGTGAGGGAGACAAGCTTGCGCGACTTCTCGGCCGATCACCGCTGGCTGTCGATCAACACCGCGACATTGCGCAAGCAGGGCGATCTTTTCGCGATCATCGACGCATGCGCAAAAGCGGAGATTCGCGCGATATCGCCGTGGCGCGATCAGGTCGCGGCGGTCGGGCTCGACCGCGCGGTCCAGGCCGTGAAGGCGGCCGGGCTGGCGCTGTCCGGATATTGCCGCGGGGGCATGTTTCCGGGCGACGCGGATCGGGTCGCCGAAGCGCGGGACGACAACCGCCGCGCCGTTGACGAGGCGGTCGCGCTCGGAGCGCCCTGTCTCGTTGTCGTCGTCGGCGGCCTGCCGCAATTCTCCCGCCCCGGATCCAGGCCGTCACGCGATCTCGGTGCGGCGCGAGCGATGGTGGAGGACGGCATCGGCACGCTGCTCGACTACGCCAGGGGCGCCCGGATGCCGCTCGCCATCGAGCCGCTGCATCCCGCATATGCCGCCGACCGGGCCTGCGTGAACACCTTGGCTCAGGCGCTCGATCTCTGCGACCGGCTGGACCCGGAGCGCACGGGTCTGCTCGGCGTCGCGCTCGACGCGTATCACATCTGGTGGGACCCGGACGTCTCCGCCCAGATCGCCCGCACCGGGCAGGACCGGCTGCTCGCCTACCACGTCTGCGACTGGCTGGTGCCCACGCGCGATCTTCTCAACGACCGGGGCATGATGGGTGACGGGGTGATCGCACTGCGCCAGCTTCGCGGCGAGGTGGAGGCGGCCGGCTATCGAGGTTTCGTGGAGGTGGAGATCTTCTCGGAGGACTGGTGGGCTAAGCCCATGACCGAGGTCCTGGATACCTGCATCGCGCGCTACCGGTCGGTCGTATAAGGTCCCGTGATGCAAAGTCCCGACAAGGCTGTGCTGGGCGGGTAAGGAGCAGATTTTGATGGACAAACGAGGCGTCACGCGGGCAGCCGGAACAGCGGAGGTTTCCCGCTCAAGCGGCCGGGCCAGGATGTCGCCGGCCCGCGCCAAACCGAGCGGCAGGGTTCCCAAGATCGAAATTGCCAAAGACCCTGCGCGCGTGATCCGCTCGCGCGATCCCGAGCGCACACGGGCCAGCATCCTGGCGGCGGCGACGGTCGAGTTTTCCGCCAGGGGCTTTGCGGGCGCGAGCATCGATGCGATCGCGTCGGGATCGGGCGCGAACCGGCGCATGATCTATTATTATTTCAAGAGCAAGCGCAAGCTGTGGCTGGCCGTGCTCGAAGCAGCCTATGAACGGGCGCGTACCGCCGAACTCCGCCTCGATCTGGACAAGCTGTCGCCCGAGGCGGCGATGCACGCGCTCGTCACGTTCACCTTCGATAGCTTCGTCGGCGATCGCACGTTCATCAACCTGCTGAGCAGCGAGAACCTGCATCAGGCGCGCCATCTCAAAGAGTCGGCACGCGTGCGCGAAATGCATTCCCCGCTGATCGGCATGATCCAGACGATCCTGGACAGGGGCGTCGAGGCGGGGTTGTTCCGCGGCGGCATCGATCCGGCGCAGCTATGGATTTCGATCGCGGGAATATCGTATTTTTATTTCTCGAACATATTCACGCTCTCGGTGATCCTCAACCGCGACCTCCAGGGCGAAGCGGAGATCGAGATGCGCCGCAATCACGTCGCGGATCTGATCCTCGAATCCATCAGGAAATAACCGCTGCGGGGCGACGCAAAATATTAGCCGGCGATGCCGACCCGGAAGGGCGCGGCGAGTGTCACGAGTTCGGCGTCGCCCTCGCTGCCGTCGAGCCACATCACGATGGCGAAGGTCGACGGCCGATCCAGGACGGCCATCGGGTGATGCCAGATATCGGCGCGAAAGGTGATGCCATACCGGCCCGCGACGAGGAAGGCCCGGGCGTGCTCCGTGTCCGGCCCGCCGCCGGCCGCATGCGGCGCTACGATCGCCAGATAACGCTCGGCGTCCATCGGCACGAAACTTTGCGAGGAGAAGGCATGCCGTTCCATGTGCACGGCGTCCAGCGGCAGCGATTTGATCGGCTCGGCGACCGCCACGGAAAGGCTGGGCCGCGCCGAGGGCCGCGCGTTGCTGAGAGCGGCGTCGAAATAATTCCGGCTAAAACTGTCCGGCGGCACCAGCAGCTCGCCGAATGGCGCGAAGGCTTCGGCGGTGATCGGTTCGGCAAGGATGGTGCGCATCGGCTGTTCCATATGCATAGGTCTGAGGCTCGGCAATCGGCATCCTTATGGCTGATGGCGTCGCGGCAGGGAACGAAAATCATCGCTTTCGGCGCCGGGTGCCACGGCGCGCGCGATATTGCCATGCGCGTGCACGCGACAAAATTGATGCGGACGGAAGGCGAGCATCATCCGGCAGGCTTGCTTTATGGTGGATTCTCGGCACTCGGGCCACTGCATGAATGGCAGTCTAGCGCAATGAGCGAGGAGACCATACATGGCCGACGAGATCGATCCCGAACGCATCCGCATCATCGCGGAGGCCGCCTGCGTGCCGCTGGATGCGGCTGCGCCCGCTCGCATCGCGCGTGCCGTGGCGCCGACGGCCCTGGGCTTCGCGACGGCAAGGCCCGTCATCCCGTTTGAGGCCGAACCGTCGACATTCGCCGTCGTGCAGCGAGGGGAGTTGGACCGTTGAACGATCCCGCGATGCTCAGCCTGACCGAACTTGCCGCCGCGATCCGCGAGCGCAAACTATCCTCCGTCGAGGCCACGACGGCGCATTTGGAGCGCATTCCCGCCTGGCAGCCGAAAATCAATGCCTTCGTCAGCGTCGAGGCGGAGAGTGCGCTGGAGCTGGCGCGAGCGGCCGACGCGGCGCTTGCTCGCGGCGAGGTCAAGGGGCCGCTGCACGGCGTGCCGCTCGCCCACAAGGATATGTATTATTCGGCCGGCAAGGTCGCGGGGTGCGGGTCGAAATTGCGGGAGGGCTGGATCGCCCCGACGACATCGACGGCGATTGCGCGGCTTGAGGCGGCTGGATCATTCCGCTTCGGGGCGCTGCATATGGCGGAATTCGCCTACGGGCCGACGGGGCACAACGCCTATCTCGGCCATGCCCGCAATCCGTGGAACACCGAACACATCACCGGCGGCTCATCCTCCGGCTCGGGCGCGGCCGTCGCGGCAAGGCTCGTGCCGGCGGCGCTCGGCTCGGATACCGGCGGCTCGATCCGCCTGCCGGCGCATTTTTGCGGCATCACCGGCCTCAAGCCGACCTATGGACGCGTCAGCCGCGCCAACGCCATGCCGCTATCCTTCACCCTCGACACGGTCGGACCCCTGGCGCGCACCGCCCAGGATTGCGCGCTGATCATGTCGCTGATCGCCGGGCCCGACCCGCTCGACCCGACGACGAGTGCCGCGCCTGCGTGGGATGCGGAAGCGGCAGGCCGCTCGCCTCGTGCGTTGAAGATCGGCGTGCCGGCCAGCTTTTATGTCGACGACCTCGATTCCGCCGTCGCCGCCGCGCTCGATGCGGCGCTCGCGACATTCGGCAAGCTCGGCGCCCAGATCGTCAAAGTCGAACTGCCGGATCAAAGCGTCATCGCCGCCGCCGCGCTGATGGTGCTTGCCGTCGAGGCGACGGCTGCACATGCCCCCTGGCTGCGCGAACGGCCGCAGGATTATAGCGCGCAGGTGCGGGCGCGCCTCGAAAACGGCCTCGCCTACAGCGCCGTGGAATATTTGGAGGCCTTGCGCTGGCGCGGTCCGGCGCTGGCTGCCCATCTGGCCGCGATCGGCGATATCGACGTGATCGTCGTTCCGACCTCGCGCACGCCGGCGCCGACCATCGCCGAGACCGATGTCGGCGGCGGGCCGAACGCCGAGGCGACCATTGTCGGCGTCACGCGCTTCATGCGGCCGGTGAACTATCTCGGCTTGCCCGCGCTGGTGGTTCCGGCCGGCCATTCGAGCAGCGGCCTGCCGGTCGGTCTGCAGCTCATCGGCCGGCCGTTCGGCGAGGAAACCGTGGTGGCGCTCGGAACCGCTTTTCAGGCGGTCACCGATCACCACCAGCGTATGCCGAACCTGCCATGACCTCGATGCGTGGCGCGGGTCAGCCTTTCCGGATCCGCTTCGGGTGGATCGTTTCGCCCCGCGCCAGCATGTCGACATATTGGGTGATCCGGCGGGCGCGGGTTTCGGGCTTTTTCACGTCCTGCACGCGGTAGATGACGGCGTAGCGATTGGCGCTGTCGAGCTGATCGAACGCCTGTTTGGCGGCGGGATTGGCTTTCAGCGCCGCCTTCAGATCGGCCGGCGGCGGCGCCTTGCTCTGCGAGACATAGGCCGTATCCCAGCGTCCGGTGGCCTTGGCGCGCTCCACCTCGCGCAGGCCGGCCTCCGACATGCGGCCCTCGCGCATCAGGCGCTGCGCGGTCTTGCGGTTGATCGCGGACCATCGGCTCCCCGGACGGCGAGGCGTGAACCGAGTGAGATAATAGTGTTCATCCAATTTGTTGATCTGCCCGTCGATCCAGCCATGGCACAGCGCGCCTTCGATGGCGTCGGCCTTGCTGATGGTGGGCTTGGTGGCTCCGGACTTGGCGAATTTAAGCTGCAATCCACTCGATGTCGCGCCATGCTTGCGCAACCATTTCTCCCACGAAGCAAGGTCATCGAAGGAGGTTATGGGAAGTTCTTTGCCGGTCATGAGATCGCCGAATGGAAGTCATGCGCTGTTCGCCAGGCGAACATCGCAGCAGTCGAGGGAATATGATGAGTTTGCATAGTGTCTTGGGAGCAGTGCTTTCGACCAAATGATAGACAATTACCTGTTGCAGATTGCGGCACAATGGTCTTTATCGTGAACGGTCTGGTTACCGGCGGACTGGGGAATTGCCGATTGCCGGGCAGGGGCGGCGGTTGGGGGGCGCTGGCATCATGATCGTTTTTCACGGATGCCGAGCTGCGCGCCAAAGCGTAGCGGCTTGAATTCGGCGTATTTACGCCACTGACATCGTATGATCGGATTGAAGGTGCCCAGTGCTAACACGCATCGGCGCGACCAGAAGGTCCGATATGAGAGGCTTCTGCGAAACCGCCCGCCAGATCACCAGTTTGTACCAGTAACTCGGAGGTAAAAAATGGCCTGTAAGCTTGTTCAACGCGCCCTTGCTACGGTCGCGATAGTCGCATTAGCCGCGGGCGCGGCAGCGGCCCAGACCTATCCCACCCGTCCCGTCACGATCGTCGTCCCGTTCTCTGCCGGTGGTCCCACCGATACCGTCACCCGTCTGGTCGCAGACGTGATGAGCAAGGATCTGGGCCAGCAGGTTGTCGTCGAAAATGTCGGCGGCGCCGGCGGCACGCTGGGCGCGGCCCGCGTGGCGAAAGCCGACCCGGACGGCTATACGCTCCTTCTGCATCACATCGGCATGGCAACCAGCGCCACGCTCTATCGCAAGCTGCCATACGACACGCTGAACGGCTTCGAATATGTCGGTCTCGTCACCGAAGTGCCGATGACCCTTGTCGGGCGCGCCAATTTTGAGCCGAAGGATCTCAAGGGCCTGATCGACTATGTGAAGGCCAACAAGGACAAGGTGACCTATGCGAATGCCGGCATCGGCGCTGCGTCTCATCTTTGCGGCATGCTGTTCATGAGCTCGGTCGAGACGCAGGTTACGACGGTGCCTTATAAGGGCACAGGTCCCGCGATGACCGACCTTCTCGGCGGGCAGGTCGACTTCATGTGCGATCAAACCACGAACACCACCAATCAGATCAAGGCCGGCAAAATCAAAGCCTACGCCACGACGACCGCAAAGCGGCTGGCGGCGCTCCCTGATGTGCCGACGGGTGAAGAAGGTGGCCTGAAGGGCTTTGAGTTTGGCATCTGGCACGGCATCTATGCTCCGAAGGGAACGCCGAAGGACGTGCTCGAGCGTCTTACCGCGTCGCTCCAGAAGGCACTTAAGGATTCGAATGTGACAGCGCGCTTCGCCGAACTCGGCACCGAGCCGGTGTCCGCGGACCAGGCGACGGGCGCAGCGTTGGAGGCCAAGCTGAAAAGCGAGATCGCGCGTTGGGCTCCGGTCATCAAGGCCGCCGGCGTCTACGCCGACTGAACCGATACCGCATTCAACGGATGTCAGGACGGCTTTCGCTGTCCTGGCATTTGTCTTATCTTCTTCCCGTCATTCGTTGCACTTCTTTGAAGCGAACCCGGCCATGATAAATACAAAAGACGCCTCAGCCGGGGCGTTGTTCATCGTTCTTGGCCTGGGATTCGGGCTTAACGCCTATTTGTCGCTCGATATGGGCACCACGATGCGGATGGGGCCAGGCTATTTTCCGCTGCTTCTGTCCGGGCTCCTCGTCATCATCGGCGTGGCGATCCTCTTTCGTGCGTTCGGGGCGGCGAACGAAGAATGGGGGGCGTTCGCCTGGCGAGGGCTGATCTTCATCTCGCTGGGTCCCATTCTATTCGGCGCCCTGATTCAGGGCCTCGGACTAGTGCCTTCGCTCGCCATCATCGCTTTCATCACCTCATTCGCCAGCCAGCGCATGTCCTTGCCTCTTGCCATAGTGCTGAGCGCCGGCCTGGTTGTCTTCTGCGTCGCCGTGTTCCACTGGGGGCTCGGCTCGCCGATCCGGCTTTTCGGTTCCTGGATGCGGGTTGTCGGGTTGGGAAATTAAGATGGACCTCATCCATAATCTGGGTCTCGGCCTCAGCACGGCTCTCCAACCCGCCAACCTGATGTACTGCTTTTTCGGCACGCTGCTCGGCACGCTGATCGGCGTGCTGCCGGGGCTCGGCCCCACGGCGACCATCGCCATGCTCCTGCCGATCACCTACAGCCTGGAGCCGGTATCCTCGCTGATCATGCTCGCCGGCATCTATTACGGCGCTCAATATGGTGGGTCGACCACCGCCATCCTCGTCAATCTTCCCGGCGAGTCCTCCTCGGCCGTCACCACCATCGATGGGTACCAGATGGCGCGCCAAGGCCGGGCTGGGCCGGCTCTCGCGACGGCGGCGATCGGCTCGTTCGTTGCGGGCACGGTCGCCACCTTCATCATCGCGGCCGCCGCGCCGCCGCTTACGACCATCGCCCTCAAATTCGGCTCGCCGGAATATTTCTCGCTCATGGTGCTGGCGCTGATTACCTCGGTTGCGCTTGCGCATGGTTCGATCCTGCATGCGCTGGCCATGATCGTGATCGGGTTGCTGCTGGGCGTCGTGGGCACCGACATTTACACCGGCACGCCGCGCATGACGCTCGGATTCCTGGAACTCGCCGATGGCATCAACTTCGTCGCGGTGGCCGTCGGAGTGTTCGGAATTGCCGAGATTCTACGCAATCTGGAGAATGAAAAGGATCGCGAAGTCGGCGTGAAATCCGTGACCAACCTCATGCCCAGCCGCGAGGATTTGAAGCGCATCGTCGCGCCGATCATTCGCGGAACGCTGCTTGGCTCGGCGCTTGGGATACTCCCGGGCGGCGGCGCGGTGCTTGCCTCCTTTGCCGCCTATACGGTCGAAAAGAAAGTCTCCTCGACACCGGAGCGGTTCGGCCATGGCGCGATCGAAGGCGTCGCCGGACCGGAGAGCGCCAATAATGCGGCCGCGCAGACGTCCTTTATCCCGATGCTGACCCTGGGCATTCCCGCCAATCCGGTGATGGCGCTCATGATCGGCGCGTTCATCATTCAAGGCATCGTGCCGGGTCCTAACGTGGCCAATGACCGGCCCGAACTTTTCTGGGGCATCATCGCCTCGATGTGGCTTGGCAACCTGATGCTGGTGGTGCTGAATTTGCCGCTGGTCGGGCTTTGGGTGCGCGTTTTGCGCGTGCCTTATTATATGCTGTTTCCGGCGATCATGGCGTTCTCCGCCATCGGCGTGTACAGCATCAATTCCAACGTATTCGATATGTACTCGGTCGCCGTCTTCGGTGTGATCGGCTACCTCTTTTTCAAGCTTGGCTGCGAACCGGCGCCGCTCCTGCTCGGATTTGTGCTTGGGCCGATGCTGGAAGAACATCTGCGCCGGGCCATGATCATATCGCGCGGCGATCCGATGATCTTCATTCAACGGCCCATCAGCCTCGGTCTGCTGGTTGTTGCCGTTCTGGCGCTCATCATCGTGTTCCTTCCCTCTATCGCCAGGAAGCGGGAGCAGGTTTTCGTTGAAGACGATTAGAAGCCATCCAGGAGCAGCCGTTCTCATTTGGTCATTATGATCCGCGCACAGGCGCTTGCCATATAGTGCTCGCCTTTGCCAGCGTATGATGGGGCGCCGGGCGTCTGTTCTGCTCCGGCCCGCACTTGAGATGCGCGCCCGGGGATGTTACCAAACAGGCGACGATCGTGGCGGGGTGCGTGATCGGCGCACATGACGCCTTAAGGGGATTGCGCTTGCGGCGGGGGCTCGCCTGGCTGGTGGCTCTCATACTGAGGTAGAACCGCGCCCGCGACACGAAGGGGACGTCCTTCGGATCGCCGCAAGCATTTTGACTGGAGAATGATTTTGCAGCGCGCCTTAGCTCTGTCCGTCCTGGCCTTCCTGGTTTTTCTTGTTCCGCACCGCGCGACGCTGGCTGGTCCGGCGATGGTCATCGAGCCCGATTCCGGCCTCGTCATCTACGCCGAGGAAGCGGATCGCCCCTGGCATCCGGCCTCGCTGACCAAGCTGATGACCGCCTATCTGACCTTCGAGGCGCTGCGCGACGGCAAGCTGGCGCTGGAGGACAAGATCAAATGCTCGGAGCACGCGCTCAGCCAGCCGCCGAGCAAGATCGGGCTGCCGGTCGGCGGCGAGATGACGGTGGACCTGGCGCTGAAGGCGCTGATCATCAAATCGGCCAATGACGTCGCGGTGATGCTGGCGGAGCGGATATCGGGGAGCGAACTGGCTTTCGTCGAGCGCATGAACGAGACCGCCAAGCGGATCGGCATGAGCCAGACCACCTTCTTCAACGCCAATGGCCTGCCCAACGATCAGCAAGTGACGACGGCGCGGGACATGGCCACTCTCGGCCGCACGCTGTTCAAGGAATTCCCCCAGCACGCCGATCTCTACTCGATGCCGTCCTTCAAGATCGGCAAGCGCACGCTGCGGTCTCACAATGGGCTGTTGAGGACGTTCGAGGGCGCGGACGGCATGAAGACCGGCTTCATCTGCGCCTCGGGCTACAATGTCGTCGCCAGCGCGAAGCGGGACGGCAGGCGCATGCTTGCGGTGGTGCTCGGCGCGGAATTGGGTGGCGCGCGGTCGGCGAAAGCCGCCCAGCTCATCCAGCACGGCTTCGATTTCTACGCTTGGAAGGAAATGTTCTCCACCAAGATCGATCAGATGGAACTCGATGCGACGGTGGAGAAAACGCCGGGCGACCTCAAAATGGTGGTCTGCAAGCCGCGCCCCGTGTCCAGGCGCAAACGGGCCAGGGTGAAGGCCAAGGCGAAAACCGCAGCGCCGGCCGCGGTGAAGAAGGCGGCGCCCACGCAATAGGAGCGGTGCGCTTGATTGAACCCCATTATTCGTCGTAAGGCTCACGATTGGGAGAGCGGCTACCGGGTTTCGGTTGAGCTCGAGCCTGATCGGCTTAAGTGGACACACTTCTTGTCATCCCCGCGAAGGCGGGGATCCAGTACTCCGAGCAATTCAGTGTTTACTGGATCCCGCCTTCGCGGGGATGACATCAGAGATCTAGGGGCCGTTCCACCTGATCTTATCAGGCCATGAGATTAGGCGAACTTGCTAGCGCCCGGCTGGAGAGGACTTTGCGTCTATGCGAGTTGGGTTGGGTGTGCGGATGAGGCCAGTCATGAGCAGCGCGTTATTGCGCCTGCCCATTACCGCGCGGGCGCGCTGACAACCAGGGTCCAGAACGTCTTGAACTGGGTCTTTGGATTATGGACCATGGCGATGCCCATTTCCTCGGCGTCCGGCAATAGAAGATTGGTATTGTGGTCACGGCTGTTCTGCCAGCCGCGAAACACTTCGCCGATCGATGCCTGGCCGGTGCCGACATTCTCTGCCGTCACGCGGGCGCGATAGCCGGTCCGCGTGACGCGGTCCCAGCTGTCGGAGCCGTCCGAGCCGTAATGGGAAATGCGATCGCTCTTGGCCAGATCGAGCGAATGCTTCATCGCGGCATCCGAGAGCTTCGGATTGAGCCGCAAGGGCTTCAGCCCTTTCTGCGCACGATAGCCGTTGACCAGTTCTTCCGCCGAGGCGGGATCGAATGCCGCGGTGTCCTGGGCGGGAAGGTTCGCCTTCTCGCTGCCGCCGCTGCCGAAGCTGAGGCCGGATTTCACCGAATCCCACAATCCGCCGATCGAACTGCCGATGCCGGCCTGCTGGGTTTGCTTAGGCGGCGCCGGGGCAGGCTCCTGACGGGCCGGTTCATTGTCGCTGTTGTTCAGAGATGAGAATAATGATGAGGGCGGCGTCACGGCACATGCAGGCAATATCAGCGTCAGCACTAAGCCTGCGAAGATGCGAAACATCCAGTCCTCCCAACGGCGCTACGCTACTCGCGCTCCGCGATACTCGACAATCGAAATCGCAAACAGCACTTGCCGTTTATGGATACTTTATTAGTCCCCGAAATCAGGGCTCCCCCCGAACCCTAATGCAGCATGCTTAATAGAGCTTTTACTAATTCGTCACAATTTTACTGATCACAACGAACCGGAGCGGAGAACCAACCGCCCCGCGCGAAAAGTCCTTCAGCGCTGATACGATTGTCGAGAAAATCGTGACCGGAGTATGGCTGCGCCCATCTGGTTATTTATTTTGATCGGCCAGCTTGGTGAGCTGCGATTGAATTGAAGCGAGCTGTGATTTCAAATCCGCAATTTCGAGCGCCTGATCACGTGGCGGCTCCGGCTTGGACACGACAGCGCTCGCGGATTTTGCAACCGCCTCAAACGAGGTGAACGGCGCGAACATGTTCAGCGCGCGCTCGAATATCGCCAGATTCTTGCGCGTCTGCTCCTGCATCGCATCGATGGCGGCGCTGCCGAACGTATCGGCGAATTGCTGGCGGTATTTTTCCTGCTCCCGGGTGAGCGTGTCGAGACTATATTCCAGATAGCTTGGAACCAGCCGCTCCATCGAATTGCCGTAGAACCGGATCAGTTGCCGCAGGAATCCGATCGGCAGCAAATTCTGATTGCCCTTGCTTTCCTGCTCGACGATGATTTGGGTCAGGACCGCGTGGGTCAGATCCTCGCCCGTGCGCGCATCGAAGACGACGAAATCGCGTTCGGCGCGCACCATGCAGGCAAGATCGTCCAGCGTGACATAGGTGCTGGTGTCGGTGTTGTAGAGGCGGCGATTGGCATATTTTTTAATGACGATCGAGGCGCGCTCTGGGGTGGCGGCAGCCTCGACCGAACCGGCCTCTTCTGCGAAACCATTGGCATAGGCCTGCGATTTTTCTGACATTACAATCCGCTCCTGGCGCATTAGATTTGCACCGCAACAACGAGTATCATGATATTTGTGCAAAGCACCAGGGCTTTGCAGAGGTACTCAGTGGTGGCGCTGAGTTTCATGAATGCGGCGTTCCGGAAAGCTTATTTGCTTTTTTGCCGTATTGCACCATTTAACGATAAAAATCTAATCGGGAGCCTTAGGCGGGCAAACCGTTCTCGTCAGGCGCCAAAAGAGGAGACCAATTTCGATGAGTAATCAAGACGCTATCGTCATCGCGGCCGGCACGCGGACGCCGGTCGGCTCCTTCAACGGCGCATTGAGCAGTTTGCCGGCCCATGAATTGGGGCGCATCGTCATCCAGGAAGCGATGAACCGCGCCAAGATCGAACCCGGCATGGTTTCCGAAGTCATTCTCGGCCAGATCCTCACGGCCGGGCAGGGGCAGAATCCGGCGCGCCAGGCGTCCATCAATGCCGGCCTGCCGATCGAAACCCCGGCATGGCTCGTCAATATGGTGTGCGGATCGGGCCTGCGTTCGGTGGCGCTCGGCTATCAGGCCATCAAGAACGGCGATTCAGCAGCATCGTCATCGCGGGCGGCCAGGAAAGCATGAGCCAGTCGACGCATTGCGCCCATCTCCGCCAGGGCCAGAAGATGGGCAATCTGGAAATGGTCGACACGATGATCAAGGACGGGCTGTGGGATGCCTTCAACGGCTATCACATGGGCACCACAGCGGAAAATGTCGCGCGCCAGTGGCAGATCACCCGCGAGGATCAGGACCGCTTCGCCGTCGCGTCGCAGAACAAGGCGGAAGCCGCCAAGAAGGCGGGCAGGTTCAAGGACGAAATCGTCCCCGTCACCATCAAGGGCCGCAAAGGCGACACCGTCGTCTCCGAGGACGAATATATCCGCAACGGCGTCAAGATGGAGGACATCCAGGGCTTGCGTCCGGCCTTCAATCCCAAGGAAGGCACGGTTACGGCGGCCAATGCCAGCGGCCTCAATGACGGCGCGGCGGCGGTCGTGCTGATGACGGCGGCCGAAGCCGACCGGCGCGGCCTGGAAACGCTGGGCCGCA
This sequence comes from uncultured Alphaproteobacteria bacterium, assembly GCA_963842775.1. Taxonomy (GTDB): domain Bacteria; phylum Pseudomonadota; class Alphaproteobacteria; order Rhizobiales; family Rhodomicrobiaceae; genus R-RK-3. The sequence continues at coordinate 300,083 of CAWJHQ010000012.1, forward strand.
TCGTGTCGTGGGCGCAGGCCGGCGTCGATCCCTCGATCATGGGCACGGGGCCGATCCCCGCGTCGAAGAAGGCGCTCGAAAAAGCGGGCTGGTCGCCGAACGATCTCGATCTGATCGAGGCCAATGAGGCGTTTGCCGCGCAGGCCTGCGCCGTCAATAAGGGCATCGGCTGGGACACGGATAAGGTGAACGTCAATGGCGGCGCGATCGCGATCGGTCATCCGATCGGCGCATCGGGCACGCGCATCCTGATCACGCTGCTGCATGAAATGAAGAAGCGCGACGCCAAGAAGGGCCTCGCCACGCTGTGCATCGGCGGAGGCATGGGCATCGCCATGTGCGTTGCGCGCGACTGAGTGTTAAAAAGTCACGCTTGCCGATAAATTGCCTTGAATGCCCCCAACTTTGGGGGCGTTCTTTTAATTACAGCAGCTTTGCCATACTCTCATCGTCGAAGCTTTGGAGGCCCAAATGATTGCGGTTGGCGAGCGTGTGCCGAACACGACGTTCCAGGTCATGACCGAGTCCGGGCCGACGAATGTCACGGCCCGAGAGATATTCGGCGGCAAGAATGTGATGCTCTTCGGTGTGCCGGGCGCCTTCACGCCCAGTTGCCACTACCTGCACATGCCCGGATTTATCGATGAGTTCGAGACGTTCCGCCGCGCCGGCATCGACACCGTCGCCTGCACCGCCGTCAACGATGCCTTCGTCCTGGACATCTGGGCGGAAGCGACGGGCGCCAAGGGCAAGATCCTGTTTCTCGGCGACGGCAACGCCCATTTCGTCACCGCGGCGGGGCTGGAACTCGATGCGAGCGAACTCGGCCTCGGACTGAGGTCGCGCCGCTATGCGATGTGGGCGCGCGACGGCTATGTGCAGGCGCTGAATATCGAGGAAGACCCCTCCATCGCGGAAGTCTCCACCGCCTATGCGATGCTGAAGACCCTCAACCTATGGATGGAGGCAAGGTGACGCCCTCGCGCGGCTAGCGATTCCGATGCGACTGCTCCATACTTTCTGCAATCCGGCATGTCAGCCGGTCAATCAGAAGACTGATGGAGGAGGCGCATGGCGAGAGTTGCGGTTGTCACCGGTGGTACCAGAGGTATTGGCCACGCCATTTCCATCGCGCTGAAGGAGAGAGGGTTCCGTGTCGCGGCCAATTATGGCGGCAATGACAGCGCGGCGCAGCAATTCCAGATGGAAACCGGCATTCCCGTCTATAAATGGGACGTCGGCGACTATGAGGCCTGCGCGTCGGGCCTGAAGCGCGTCGAAGCCGAACTCGGGCCGGTGGACGTCGTCGTCAACAATGCCGGCATCACCCGCGACGGCATGCTTCACAAAATGACGCCGGAGATGTGGAACGAGGTGATCCGCGTCGACCTCAGCTCCATGTTCAACATGACCCAGCCGATCATCGACAGCATGCGCAACCGCAATTGGGGCCGGATCATCAACATCTCCTCCATCAACGGCCAGAAGGGGCAGATGGGGCAGACGAATTACTCCGCCGCGAAGGCCGGCGTGATCGGTTTCACCAAGGCGTTGGCCCAGGAGACCGCGCGCAAGGGCATTACGGTGAATTGCATTGCGCCCGGCTATATCGACACGGATATGGTCGCCGCCGTTCCCGAGAAGGTGCTGGAAGGCATCATCGCGCAAATCCCGGTCGGACGGCTCGGCAAGGGCGCCGAAATCGCCCGGGCCGTCGCCTTTCTGGCGGGAGATGACGGAGCGTTCATCACCGGCGCGACGCTGACGATCAATGGCGGCCAGTACATCACGGGCTGACGATCCTTGCGCGGTCGCCGGTTTGAGGCCGGCTGCCGCGCAATCTGGCAGGCTGCTGAATACTGCGGATGGAGGCAGCCTCAGCCCGAATGAATTGAATCGAACCAATCCGGCGGGCAAGCATAGCGGAATGACACCGCCGGCCGGTCAGGCGTGCCCGGCTTCGGCGACGAGAAACGAGGGATGCACCCCGAGCTTGGCCATCGCCCGCTCATATTTGCTTTCGACGTTGGCGTCGAAGACGATATCGGCGTCGGCGGGGCAGGTGAGCCAGCCATTTGCCTGAATTTCGCTGTCGAGCTGGCCCGGCGCCCATCCGGCATAGCCGAGCGCCAGCAATGAGCGGATCGGCCCCGATCCGGCGGCGATGGCGCGCAGAATGTCGACGGTCGCGGTGAGCGAGACGCTGTCGTCGATCGGCAAGGTGCTGTCGGCGGCGAAATAATCGGTCGTATGCAGCACGAAGCCGCGCCCGGTCTCGACCGGCCCGCCGGTATGCACCGCCATTTTCTCGATGGGAATGCGGATGCTTTCCGAACTTGGCGCTAAGGTGATGTCCAGCTGCTCAAGCAGCTTCGGAAAGGTGATGTGCGACGCGCGCTGGTTGACGATGATGCCCATCGCCCCATCCGAGGAGTGCGCACACATGAAGATGACCGCCCGCTGAAAGCGGGGATCGGTCATCGACGGCATGGCAAGCAGAAGGTGGCCATCGAGATAGCCGTTACCATGCATCGTTTCGAGGTTTCGTTCACTCCTTGGCATAAACTTTAGATTACCTGTATCCTGCTGGGTCTGTGAAGGGGCTTCGCGCTTTGCGCGTGCATAATTCTTTACTCAAAGCTAATGTCGGCGGGCGCGATCATGGTGCGGCTCACTTGGTCGGTGACATGGGCAGACTAGGTAGAGGTGATCGTATCGACATCGTGCTCAACGCAAAGGGTAGCGTTGCGGTTTCCCGCCTTGTTGCGTTCTTGTGCGCCTGTCTCATGGCCGGGGCAGGCCCCGGGAAAAGCCGTGCCGAGGCCGAAGCGGGAGCATCACCCTGGCATGAAGCCCCACATTCGCGCATCCGCCTGCTATCCGCCTCGGGTCTATATTACCAGGGAAAGCCGGTGTTGGCGGCGGCAATTGAGATCGTGCTGGATGAAGGGTGGAAAACCTATTGGCGTTCTCCCGGGGATGGGTTGCCCCCGTCGCTGGACTGGAAAGCCTCCGATAATCTCACCGAAGCGAGCGTTCATTGGCCCGCGCCTTCGCGCGTTCGCGGCGGGGAGGGCCCGCCATTGGCCGGCTATGAACGGCAGGTCCTGCTGCCCGTCCTGGTGACAGCCAGGGATTCGAGCCTGCCGATTAACCTGAATTTATCCATAAGCTACGGCATTTGCGCCGAGATCTGCATTCCGATCGAAGCGGCGCTTCAGCTTGAAATATCGCCCGCCCCGCATGAAACGCATCGGGATCGCATTCGCGCGGCGCTTGACCGGGTGCCCAAGCCGCAGGAACAGGGCGTCTATTGTCCGCACAGCTTCATCGCCGCCGGGCGGCGTTCGGTGAACGGGAGGCCCGCCCTGGTGATCAAGACCGCCTTTGAGGAGAACGCCACCGGCCTGGACCTCTTCGTCGAGGCGCCGGAGGGATTCGCCCTGCCATCCCTGTCCCTGCAGCCGCCCTCCTCGAGAGGCCGGTCGCATTATGTGATTTTTTTCGACACGCAAGCCGCGGTCGACGCTTTGCTCGGCAAGACGCTCACCTTGACCACGGTATCCAACCAGGGTAGTTGCGAAAGCACTTGGCGCGTGAAATGATGCGCGCCGAAGCGTCGCGCGGGCTGCGCCACGCGGGGTGCATTTGCCGTAATTCAAGCGAGGAAGCCTGCCATGGCGATTACCGTTGGAAGCCGTCTGCCGGAAGCCAAATTCACTACCATGACCCCGTCCGGCGCCGCGCCCAAGACGACCAGCGAAATCTTTGGCGGCAAGAAGATCGCCCTGTTCGCCGTTCCCGGCGCTTTTACGCCCACCTGCCATCGCAATCATCTGCCCGGCTTCCTGGAGAATGCGGACGCCTTCCTGGCGAAAGGCGTCGATCAGATCGTCTGCACGGCGGTCAACGACATATTCGTGCTGACGGCATGGGCGAACGCCACCGGCGCCCAGGACAAGATCCTGTTCCTCTCCGACGGCAATGGCGATTTCGCCAAGGCGCTGGGCCTGGACATGGACGGTTCGCCGATGAATATGGGCGTACGCTCCCGGCGCTATGCGATGCTGGTCGAGGATGGCGTCGTCAAGGTGCTGAATGTCGAGGAAGCGGCCGGCAAAGCGGAGAAAAGCGGCGCGCCGGCCCTGCTCGAGGCGATTTAGAGCATTTTCCAGCAAAGTGGATGCCGGTTTGCGTCGCGAAAATGCGACCAAACAAAGAGATAGAGCCCCGTTCCGATTCAATCGGAACGGAAAAGGCTCTAGGCACAAGGCGTTAATCGCACATACGAGCGTATGCTGCGGGCATCGTGACCGGGCGCACCTTCGCGCTCAATTGCGGATGCCGGTGGAAAGGCTCGTCGCGGCCGGGCCCTCGGCCTTGCTGGTCGCCCGCTCCCGGTAAAGCAGATAGAGGCCGGAGGAGATGATCACCGCGCCGCCCGCCAGCGTCCACTGGCTGGGTACCTGGCTGAACACCAGATAGCCCATCAGGCATTGCGACAAGAGGCCCACATAGACAAACGGGGCCAGGATCGGCGCCGGGGCGAGCCGGTGGGCCAGAATGAGCAGATAGTGCCCGAAGCCGCCGGAGATGCCCATCGACAGCATGACCAGCCACGTCAGAAGCTCCGACGGCCACTCCCACGCCCAAATGCCGAGCGGCGTCATGATGACCAGCCCGGCCAGGGGCGAGTAGATCTGCGTCACCAGCGAGCTGTCGTAGCGGGCCAGATAGCGCGTCAGGATGTTGTAGACGCCATACAATATGGTGGCCAAAAAGGAGTAGCTCACCGCCCAGTGGATACCGCCAAATCCGGGCCGCATGACCAGGATGACGCCCGAGAAGCCGATCAGAATGGCGACGAGCCGCCGCCACCCGATCCATTCGCCCAAGATGGGGCCGGCCAGCACCGCGACCACGAACGGCGCGAGGAAGAAGATCGTCGCCACCTGGTCGAGCTGCAGATAGCGCAGCGCCAGGAAGTTGAGCCCGGTGGTGGACATCAGCAGGAAGCTGCGCAGCAACTGCAAACCGGGACGCGTGGATTTCAGCGACGCGGCAAAGCTGCGGGGGCCGAACACGACGAAGCTGAACATGACATGGCCTAAGAAGCGCGCCCACAGCGCTTGCAGGACCGGTACGGCAGCGATCGTGATCACATATTTTGACGCCGAATCGAGCAACGAGAATGTAAACACGGCAACGCACATAAGGCCAATGGCCGTGAGGCGTGCATTGTCCTCGGCCAGACTATCCGCGGATGATGACATTGAATTCGTCCGTGCTTAATTTGTGAGCCGTAGTTGAGGCGTTGCGTCGCGGCAAGCGAAACCGCACGTCCCGGTCGCATGGCTGCCATGCAGCCGGGGCAGGGTGAGGGTAAAACTCTTCGGGTTTGTCAATCACGCGAGAATTTGCTCTATAGTATTCTCCGAATCGATGGGGGCCCTTGGCATGGCGGGGCCCGGCCGCCGGTGTCATTGGCGCCGCCGCATCTGTGGCCCGATAGCCGCGCCTGCGCTTTAATTCGCCACGTTCCGTGGAACATGCATGTTCTGGCCCTACTTATGGGTTGAACTGGACGAGATCGCCCCCGCGCCGAGGGAATGAGAGGACCAAGCTTCAGCATGTCGATGCTCAATATTCGTCAAATCCCGGCGATGACAGGATTCAAGATCGTTCCCGCATTGGTGGCCGCATTGGCGCTCGCCGGCTGCGGCGCCAGCAGCACTCCGGAAACCACCGCGCTCAATGCGCAAGCGCCGATCGCGCTGACTCCGAAACAGGACGCCTCCGGCGCTCCGGGCGCACTTGCGGGCAAGGTGAACGAGCCGGAACTGCGCAAGGCGGTCGAGCGCTATAATCTGGCCAAGCAGCGTACGCCGGGTCCGTATGATTTTGCCGGCGTCGATTTGAACGGCGACGGCAAGTCCGAAGCAATCGTGATGTTCTCCGGTCCCGACTGGTGCCAGAAGACCGGTTGTTCGCTCGTGGTGTTCCAGGAAGAGCAGGTCGGCTACCGGCCGGTTTCGCACATAACCAGCGCCCGCCCGCCGGTTCTGATCGGACCCGAGGCGAGTTTCGGCTGGCGCGACCTGATGGCGAATACGGGTGGCGGCGCGGCGGCTGTCCGCACGGTGCGCCTCGGCTTCAGCGGCAAGGGCTATCCGGCGAACGCTCTTCTCCAGCCGGAGCCGGTTTCCGAGATGCTCTCGCGCTCGCAGCAGGTGATGGGCGAAACGCCGGCCTTCGCGGCGGCGGCCGATCAGCCGCCCTCGTGAGCGTCCGCCTTGTAGCCGTAAAGCCAATCGTTGCGTGACAGCAGGTGCCATCCCGGCAGCGCCGCAAGGCTGATGTTGCGCGCCAGCCGCATCGCCCCGCTCATATGATAGATCTCGCCCATGCGCGCTGAGGCGCGTTGCACGCGGGCGATACGCGGCATGCGGCGGCGCTCATAGCGCCCGAACGCAGCGGAAATGTCGCCCTCGCCGCGGCTGAGTTCCGCCGCCATGACAGCCGCGTCCTCGATGGCCATGACGGCGCCTGAAGCAAGGAACGGCAGGATCGGATGGGCTGCATCGCCAAGCAGTGTCACGTTCCCCCGCGTCCAGCTCGCGAGCGCTGGAACGGTCATGAGGGGCCAGCTCATCCAGCCCGAAAAGCGCTGCAATATTTCGCGCGGGCGCTCAGCCCAGCCATCGAAAAAGCCGATCAGCTCTCGCATGTCGCCCGGAGTGCCCCAGCCCGGCGAGGCGGCCTCGCCGCTGACCACGGCGACGGCATTCAGCGGCCCGCCGGGCCCGCAAGCGTAATGTACGAGATGGGCGCGCGGCGCGATCCAGAGATGAACGTCACCGTCGCCCGGCGCATGGGAGGTGGTTTCCGCCGGCGCCGTCGCACGCCAGGCGTTGCGGCCGGAGAATGCCGGTTTGCCGCCGAAGAAGAGGCCGCGAACGCGCGAATGAACCCCGTCCGCACCGATCAGCGCCCGCCCCGTGACCTCGGTCCTGTCGGTGGCGCGCGCCGTTACGGCCGTCCCGGAGATTTGCACCTCCTCCAGACGGAAGGACGGCGTAATCTCGGCCTGCGGCTCGGCGCGGACGGCCTCCAGCAGCATGCGGTGCAGCGCCCGGCGTTCGGCCACATAATAGGGCGCGCCGTAGCGGTTCTCGGCGTCGCTGCCGAGCGGGATGGAGGCGAGTTCGGCTGCCGGTAAGCCCGTCATGAATATGGATGGCGCGGGGACGGCCGCCCTCGGCCTCAAGCGCGTCGCCGAGGCCCCAGGACCGCAGCAGCCGGCTGCCATTCGGCCCGATCTGAATTCCCGCGCCGCTTTCGCTGAATTCAGGCTCGGCTTCGAGCACCCGGACGCGGATGCCGCGTCGCGCCAGCGCCAGCGCCGCGCTGAGGCCGCCGATGCCTCCGCCGGCGATCAGCAGCGGCGCGTCAGAATGCGGATGATCCGGCGAGGTCACCTGCGGCGCGTTTCACGCTGTCTTACGGCTGTCATTCTGGTAGAGACAATAGGGCGGATCGGACTGATCCGCGGCCAGATTCGGGTCATACGTATAGAGCGTCGAGCAATAGGGGCAGACGATCTGGTCGTCGGACCCCATATCCAGAAATATATGTGGATGGTCAGCGGGCGGACGCGCGCCCATGCATTGGAATTCCTTAACGCCGATATGAATTTTCTCCACACCGATGTCATTGCAGAAATGAGGCGTGCCGTAGGTCGCCATAGGAAATCCGTCCGTCTTTCGCTTCTGATCCGCGCGGATGCTGCCGCATCGCCCCTTGGGCCGCAACCTGTTTCTACCAATATCAAATCATTCAGCATTTTAACGCAGCATTATCCCTGTATCGAAGGTGAAGTCGGGGTTTGCCATGGAGCGCGATAAGATCGGACTTGCCCTGGGCGGCGGCGCGGCACGTGGTTGGGCGCATATCGGCGTTCTCAATGCCCTGGCCAAGTTCGGCCTGAAGCCGAGCGTGATCGCCGGCACATCGATCGGCGCGGTGGTCGGCGGCTGCCACGCGGCGGGAAAGCTCGATCTGCTTGAGGATTTCGTCACCCAGCTTACCCCGCGCAGCGTCTTGCGCTTTCTCGATCTCGATCTCTCCGGCGGAGGATTGATGTCGGGCGCCCGGCTGCGGCGCACGCTCGACAAGGAGCTGGAAGGCGTGATGATCGAGGGGCTCACCGAAACCTTCGTCGCCGTGGCCACCGAAATCGGCACGGGGCGCGAGATCTGGCTGACCAAGGGGCCGCTGGTGAATGCGATCCGCGCCTCTTACGCGCTGCCCGGCATCTTCCGGCCGGTCCAGATCAACGGACGCTGGCTGATGGACGGCGCCTTCGTCAATCCGGTGCCGGTGGCGGTGTGCCGCGCAATGGGGGCAAATCTGGTCATCGCGGTCAACCTGCATCACGTCGGCGTCTCGCGCACCGCGCTGGTGCCTCTCGAGGCGACCGCGATGGAGTGCAAGGCCATCGAGGTGATTCCCGAGCCTCCCGTCAAGAAGACGCTGATCCCGATCCTGCGCAATTGGCGCCATCAGGTGTTCAGCAAGGGCAACGGCAACAGCGCGCCGGGCATTTCCCGCGTGCTCCTCGAGGCGTTCAACGTAACGCAGGACCGCATTGCGCGGGCGCGTCTCGCGGGCGATCCCCCCGACGTGATCATCACGCCGCGATTGGGCGCGATGGGACTGTTCGACTTCCATAAATCGAAATTGGCGATTGCGGAGGGCTATGAAGCCACCATGCGTCAGCTCGACGAAATTACCGAGGCGTCGGCGTCGATCCGAGACTGATCGTTCCCGTTGCGGCCCATGCGGAACTGTCGTCCGGCTTCACGATTGCTTCCCGCGCTCGCTATAGGCGAAGAGGCCCGCGTGAGTGCGCATGCTCGGATGACGAGTTGATTGCAATATTGCGCTTTATACGCGAAAATCCTTGTAGGTAGAGGTTTCGAAGGTGGGCGCGCGGCCGCTTCTCTATATGGAATGACGCAAATGTAGGGTTCTCGTCCATGCTGGTTACGCAGATTCTGGGAAGCGCCATCAATGCCTTCGGGATCAGGACGGGAGAGAGCCCGAAATATGACGTGATCCACGAGGATGGCGAACTGGCGATCAGGCGATATCCGGCATTCCTGAGAGCGAGGACCTTAACGGCCGGTGATTACACGGCCAGCAGCGAGGCAAACTACAAACGTTTGGCGAGCTACATTTCCGGCCATAATAGCGGCAATGTCCGGCTGTACCCGCCGGACTCGCTTGCCCAATCGAACCTGCGCGGCGAATCCATCGCCATGACGACGCCCGTGCTGCAGGCGCCGGTTGAGGATGGGTGGACGATGGCCTTCATCCTGCCCAGGAAATATACCTTCTCCACGGCGCCCAAACCCCTGGACGCGACGATCGAACTGGAGCAGGTGCCGCCGCAAACCATGGCGATCCTGCGCTATTCGGGCAATGTCGATGAGGACCGGATTCAGCGAAAATTCCGGGAGCTGCGCGGCTGGGTGCAGAGCATCGGCTGGCGCAGCATATCGGAGCCGCTGGCCGCGCAATATGACCCGCCCTTCACCATCTCGTTCCTCAAGCGCAATGAAGTGCTCGTCAGGGCCGAGCCGCTGCATTCCTGACGGGCCCGGTTCGCGCCGCGAAAATGCGACAATGAAGGGACGGGGGCCGAGTCCAATCAATCGGAACGGTAAGGCTCTAGCTGCCGCCTATGAGGACGCCTGCCGCAAGCACCAGAAACCCGCCGAGCACGACCTGGAAGGCGGCGCGCAGGAACGGCGTTTCCATGAAGCGGTTCTGGATCCAGGCGATCGCCCATAATTCGATGAAGACGACGACGCCCGCGATTGCGGTCGCGGTCCAGAAATGCGGGATGAGATAGGGCAGGGCATGGCCGAGCCCGCCGATCGTCGTCATGATGCCTGAGGCGAGGCCGCGCTTTACGGGCGATCCGCGGCCGGAAATCACCCCGTCATCATGGGCGGCCTCCGTAAAGCCCATGGAAATGCCGGCCCCGACCGAGGCGGCGAGGCCCACGAGGAACGTCGTCCAGGGGTCTTGCGTGGCGAAGGCCGTGGCGAAGATCGGCGCGAGCGTCGAGACCGAACCGTCCATGAGCCCGGCGAGACCCGGCTGGACCCAGGTGAGCACGAATTGGCGGCGTGCCCGGTCATCCTCTTTCTCGCGGGCGCCATGGGCGAGATTGCTGACTTCGAGCGACTCCGCCTTCTTCTGGTGGCCACGTTCCGCTGCCGCCAGATCGCCGAGCAGCCGCCTTGTGTCGGGCTCGGTGCTCGCCTGGGCCGCGCGGGTGTAGAAATCGGCGGCCTCGTCCTCCATGCGCGCCGCTTCCTGCCGAATGCGGTCGAGGGCGAGGGTTTCGATGAGCCAGACGGGGCGGCGCGAATAGAAGCCCGCGACATGTTCGCGCCGGATGAGGGGGATCACGCGCCCGAACCGGCGCTCAAAAGCCTCGATGAGGCGCCGGCGGTGTTCATTCTCCTCCGCAGCCATCCCGTCGAAGATCGCGGCCGTCGAGGGATATTGCGCGCGCAGACGCTCCGCATAGGTGGCGTAAATCCGCCCGTCATCCTCTTCGGAAGAGATGGCAAGCGCGAGGATCTCCGCTTCCGACAGGTCGGCGAAGCGGCGGCGGCTGGCAAAGCCAGGGATCATGCGGAGGCCCTCAGTTTAGAACTCTTCCAAATGTGACTTAGCGCGGCGGCCGGTAAATCGCAACAGCGAGACGGCTATCGAGGCGATCAGGATTATCGAGGGAGCGCGCCGCGCGGGACGCAGTATGAGGGCGACAATGCTGGTGACGCCGAATTGCGACAATGGGAGGCTAAAAACAAAAAGGCCGGCTATGGAGCCGGCCCTTTGGCGATCAATTATCCAGGAAACTCCGCAGCTTGCGGCTGCGGCTCGGGTGCTTCAGCTTCCTGAGCGCCTTCGCCTCGATCTGGCGGATACGCTCGCGGGTGACGCTGAACTGCTGGCCCACCTCTTCCAGCGTGTGATCGGTATTCATGCCGATGCCGAAGCGCATGCGCAGCACACGCTCCTCGCGCGCCGTCAGGCTGGCGAGCACGCGCGTCGTCGTCTCGCGCAGGTTCGACTGGATGGCGGCATCGATAGGCAGGATGGCGTTCTTGTCCTCGATGAAATCGCCCAGATGCGAATCCTCCTCGTCGCCGATCGGCGTTTCGAGGGAAATCGGCTCCTTGGCGATCTTCAGCACCTTGCGCACCTTATCGAGCGGCATGGCGAGCTTTTCGGCCAATTCTTCCGGCGTCGGCTCGCGGCCGATCTCATGCAGCATCTGGCGCGAGGTGCGCACGATCTTGTTGATCGTCTCGATCATATGCACCGGGATACGGATGGTGCGTGCCTGGTCGGCGATGCTCCGCGTGATCGCCTGCCGGATCCACCAGGTGGCGTAGGTGGAGAATTTATAGCCGCGGCGATATTCGAACTTATCCACAGCCTTCATCAGGCCGATATTGCCTTCCTGGATCAGATCGAGGAATTGCAGGCCGCGATTGGTATATTTCTTGGCGATCGAAATCACGAGGCGCAAGTTTGCCTCGACCATTTCCTTCTTCGCCTCGCGGGCTTCGCGCTCGCCCTTCTGCACGATCTTGACGATGCGGCGGAATTCGGAAATCTCCAGGCCGGTCGCCGAGGCAAGGCTTTGAATTTCGCGGCGAATATCCTCGACGCGATCGGCCTCCCGCTCGATGAACGACCGCCAGCCCTTGCCCTTCAGCACGCTGACGCGGTCGGCCCAGTTCGGCTCCAGCTCGCTGCCCTGATATTCCCGGACGAACTCGTCGCGCTTCACGCCATAGCTGTCGGCAAGGCGCAGAAGCCGGCCTTCGAAGCCCATCAGCCGCTTGTTGATGTCGTAGAGCTGCTCGACCAGCGCCTCGATGCGGTTGGAGTTGAGCGACAGGCTCTTCACTTCGGTGATGATCTCGGATTTCAGCTTCTTGTAGCGCTTCTCCTGCGCCGGGCTGAGCTCGTCATCATGCAGCTTGCGGTCGACAAGCTCGTCCTGCAGCTTGCGCAGCTTTTTGTAATTGCCGGCGATATTGTCGAAGGTTTCCAGCACCTTGGGCTTCAGCTCGGCTTCCATCGCCGCGAGCGACATGGCGTTCTCGAACTCGTCGTCGTCGAGATCGTCCTCGCCTGTCGGCGGCGGCACCTCTTCACCGTCTTCCGCGTCGGCGGGAGCGGCGGCAGGCGCGGGAGGAGGAGGTGGCGGTACGGCCTGAACCACGTGTACGCCATTGGCGCCGTTCAACGGCATTTCGCCAGCTTCCGGGGCGCGCGCGAACGGTCCGGAATAGGTGGCTTCCAGATCGATGATGTCGCGCAGCAGAATCTTGCCTTCGTTCAGCTCGTCGCGCCAGATGATGATCGCCTGGAAGGTCAGCGGGCTTTCGCACAGGCCGGAGATCATCGCCTCGCGGCCGGCCTCGATGCGCTTGGCGATGGCGATTTCGCCCTCGCGGGAGAGCAGCTCGACGGAGCCCATCTCGCGCAGATACATGCGCACCGGATCGTCGGTGCGGTCCGTCGGTTCGGTGCCCTTTTCGGGCTTGGCGACCGGCATGGCCGCCGTCATCGAGCGATCTTCGTCGTCCTCGTCGACGGGGGTCGCGTCGGTTTCCTCGGCTTCTTCGGCATCGATCACGTTGATGCCCATGTCGGAGAGCATCGCCATGATGTCTTCGATCTGCTCGGACGACACCTCGTTCGACGGCAGGACCTCGTTCAGCTCGTCATAGGTGATATAGCCGCGCGACTTGGCGACCTTGATAAGCTTCTTGACCGCGGCATCAGAGAGGTCCAACAGCGGGCTGTCGGGCGTTTCCGGGGCCTGAGGGTCTTGTTCTTCGCGTTTTGCAGTCGTTGCCATCCCTTACTCCAAGATGGTCGCCTTGTCTGATCCGGGCCACCATAAGCCGCGCCATCCGCTCCAGCGCTCATCCCGCCAACTCCGGCTGTTGGCGGTTTGCTCTAAGGGCGATCGACGCAGCGTTAAACTTTCGTGTCGGGAGCTGAACGCCGCTCGCTGGTTCGCGAACTCACATTCCCGCGGTCCCGACAATCCCTTATTGTCCAGTCTTTTGCAGAAGAGCGTCAAACCTTCGCCGCAACAGGCATTCCGAGCGAATCATACCAATCGGCCCATATTTACGGCTAATGCAGTAGGGTTAAATCTTCCTAAAGCCCTGTGCCCGTGGGCAGCGCATCAACCCAAAATGTCTTTTCCATAATTCTCCGACGAGGCCTCAACGCCGTCGGAGCCCCAGGATTGCTTGAACAGATCCTGCAGCTTCAGAAAATTTTCTTCCGATTGTTCGATTTCGTAGGCTCGTCTGGCCGCCTCCAGCTCCCGTTTCAACTCAACCGACTTACGGTGCAGCGCCAGCCTGTGTCGCCAGCCCATCAATACGCCGTCATGAGAGGCGTGGGGCTGCGTGTTCCAATCGCTGTTGTGCGTTATGGCGTGCTCTACCTGGGCCAAAAGACCATGATAGCCCAACTTCCCCAATTGATGATGCAGGGCCTCCTTGTCAAGGGGATTCTGCTGACTGTAAACGCTGAGAATGCAATCGCGCAGCCGCTGTAGCGGTTCGGCCTCAAAATGCATGGCAGCGACGTCTTCCAAATAGTCGTCGAGCAACCAGGGATGATTGAGCAGGGTTATGACAATCAACACCTCGAGCGGCGGCAGGCTGTTGCCCTGGGCGCGAAGCATGGCGCTTGCGGCGAGGCTCGGCGTCGCCGCCGTGTCCACGAAAGGCTGGAAACCACCGCGTTTCGCACCCGTAAAGCCGCCCGCCAGCTTGCGGTTCTGCGCCGCGCCGCCGGGACGGGGCTGCCCGCGCCGCTGCCCCTGTCCGAAGCCGTCCGCGCCATTGCCGAAGCGCGGCTTGAAGCTGTTGAATTGTTCGCGCAGCCGCCGGCGCGTCTCCTGATCGTAATATTGCCGGACGGTCTTATCCGCAATCGTGCCTATAAGCTCGGAGAGCCGCATTTCGAACTGGGCGCGGCGCTCCGGCGTCGTCCAGGTGCCGGCGGCCAGTTCCTTGGCCCAAAGCACGTCGACAAGCGGCTGAGGGGCCTTGAGCACCTGAGCCACGGCCTCGGCGCCTTGCTGGCGCAGCAGGTCGTCCGGGTCGAGCCCGTCGGGCAGGAAGGCGAAGGCGAGGCTCTTGCCGGGGGTCAGCAAGGGCAGGGCGGTTTCCACGGCGCGATGCGCGGCCTTGCGTCCGGCGCTGTCGCCGTCGAAGCACAGGAGCGGCTCGTCCGCCATGCGCCACAGAAGCTGGAGCTGATCGGGCGTCAGCGCCGTGCCGAGCGGTGCGACGGCGTTCGGGAAAGCCGGCGCGCGTCAGGGCGATCACGTCCATATAGCCTTCGGCGACGATGACACCGCCCTGGTCATGCGCCGCCTTGCGGGCAGCCGCGACGTTGAACAGCACCCCGCCCTTGTGAAACAGCGGCGTTTCCGGCGAATTGAGATATTTCGGCTGCTGCTCCTCGCCGAGCGCCCGGCCGCCAAAGGCGATGACCTGGCCGCGCGGATCGGAGATCGGAAACATCAGCCGGTGGCGGAACCGGTCATAGCTGACGGGGATGTCGTCGCCAGAAATCAGCATGCCGGAGGCCGCCATGTCGTCCGTGGCGAAGCCTTTTGCCGCGAGATGCTCCTTGAGCTGGTGGCGGCCTTGCGGAGCATAGCCGAGGCGGAAGCCGTCAATGTCCGCCGGGGCGAGGCCGCGCCGTTCGAGATAGGCGCGCGCATCGCGGCCGGCGGTGCCGCGCAGGGCATCCTGGAAGAACACGCATGACGCCTCGACGACCTTGCGCAGACGCACCGTGAGCGCCTCGCGCGCCTCGGCCTGCGGTGTCGATTTGGGCATTTCGACGCCCGCTTCGCCCGCCAGCCTCTCGACCGCTTCGGGGAAATCCAGCCCTTCGGTCTTCATCAGGAAAGCGAAGATGTCGCCATGCTCGCCGCTGGCGAAGCAGTGATAGAAGCCCTTCTGGTCGTTCACGGTGAAGGACGGCGTCTTTTCATGCTTGAACGGCGAAAGCCCGGCGAACTCCCGTCCCTGCCGCTTCAGCTTGACGCGCCGCCCGATCACCTGGCTCGCCGGAAGCCGGGCGCGGATTTCATCAAGCAGGGACGGCGGAAAACGCATTCATGGGTCCTCTCACGGCGCGAAGCTTAGGTGATTCGCATGGCGGCACGTCCGCCTCAAACGGTAATGTTAATGTCTGTGGATAAGAGCCGCGCAATTCAGTGATCGGTGCCGCCGCTAGCCGTTCTTGCCGCAGAGTTGGGCGGATGCGTGGCATTTATGCTCCCGGCCCATGGAGCCGCCGAAATCGATATAGAACTCGCATTTCACCGCCCGCCCCTCCACGGAGAAGCCCTTCGCCCCTTCCGACGCCATCTCGTCCTTGGCCTTGTCGATGGCAAGGCTGAGATTGCCCTCGGCGAAGTCCGAGACGTTCCGCTCGCCGAAGCCGGTCGCCATGGCGCGCACCGGGCGGCAGGTCCGCTCCGCCTTGCCGGGCTGCTCCGCGACGGCTCCCGTCTCCCTGATCGGCGTGGTTCCGGCCACTTCGCTGCAGCCGGAGCAGCGCCAGGACGATCAACACCACACAGGCTAAGACGCATCGGCAACCCCTTCAGTTGCTGGCTTCGCGTTCCGCGATCATATCGGCAATGGCGACGGTGCGCTTGGCAATCTGGGCGTGCAGCAATTCCACCATGCGGCCTTCGAGGCTGATGACGCCCTTGCCCGCATTTTCCTTCAGGTTGAAGGCGGCGATGATTTTGCGCGCCCAATCCACCTCTTCGGGCGGCGGGCTGAACGCGGCGTTGCACGGCTCGATCTGGCTGGGGTGGATCAGCGTCTTGCCGTCCATGCCGAGCAGGCGGCCCTGGCCCAGTTCCGCCTCAAGCCCGTCCGCGTCGCCGATTTCATTGAACACGCCGTCGATGATGTCGATGCCGTTGGCGCGGCCCGCCGCGACGCAGGTCGAGAGCCAGGCGATCATGCCCAGCCTGCCGCCGAAAGCGACGCCCGCGTTTCCTTGGCGAGATCGTTCGTGCCCATGATGAAGACGGTGAGCGGATAGTCCGCCGAACCGGCGGCGGCGATCGCGGCGGCGTTGAGCATGGCGAGCGGCGTCTCCATCATCGCCCACAGGCTCTGTGCGGCGTCCGCGCCCGCGCGGCGCAGCACCAAGCGCACCGCGTCCAGATCGCCCGGCATCTGCACTTTGGGGATGAGGATGGCGTTGGGGCGCGCTCCGGCGGCAGCCTTCAGATCGGCCTCGCCCCAGGGCGTGGCTAGCCCGTTGACGCGGATGGCGACCTCGCGCTTGCCATAGCCGCCCGCCTTCACCGCCGCAATCACCTGCTCGCGCGCCAGATCCTTGGCGTCGGGCGCAACGGCGTCCTCCAGGTCGAGGATCAGCGCGTCGGCGGCGAGGGTCTTGGCTTTCTCCAGCGCGCGGGCGTTGGAGCCGGGCATATAGAGGACGCTGCGGCGAGGCCGGATCGGCATGTTTTTACCTTGAGTTTGCATTGGGCGGCGATACTGTCCGATTGCGCCGAAAATAGCCGAGGCGCTTGCGGTAAAAAAGGCCCAACGCGTTCAATTGCAGGTTCCCTAACAATTGACGCGCCGGGCTCAAACGATTTGCGCATTATCTGATCCGAAAGCCGGAAGGCCGCTTTCGGAATGATGCTTTGCTCGCGGGAACGCTGCGCCATGCCCACCATACTCAGCCTGTCATCGCAAGTGGCGCGCGGCCATGTGGGACATTCCGCCGCCATATTCGCCTGGCAGCGGCTCGGAATCGAGGTGGTGGCGCTGCCGACCATCCTCTTGTCCAACCGGCCGGACTATCCGCACCGCGCCGCCGAACGCATACGGCCGGAGTTTTTGAGCGAGATGGTCGCGGCGCTCGATGCCAATGGCTGGCTGGGCGAGATCGACGCGGTGTTCACCGGCTATCTGCCGAGTGCGGCGCATGTGGCTCTCGCCGCCGGGCTGGTGGACCGGCTGAAGGCGGCCAAGCCCGATCTCCTTTATGGCTGCGACCCGATCCTGGGCGACGAGCCGGGCGGGCTCTACATCGCCGAGGACGCCGCGAACGCAATGCGCGACACACTGCTGCCGCTCGCCGATCTCGTCACGCCGAACCGTTTCGAGCTGGGATGGCTGGCGGGGGAGGGCGTTCGGTCGGCCGAGGATGCCGTCCGTGCCGCGCGCCGTCTTGCAAGGCCGATGGTGCTGGCAACCTCCGCTCCCGGAGATTCCAAGGATGAGTTGACCAATCTCCTCGTCGAAGGCGGTAAGGCGTGGGGCGCCGTCGTCGGGCGGCGCGCAGCCGTGCCGCATGGCACCGGCGATCTGGTCGCGGCGCTGTTCTTCGGCCATCTGCTGCGCTCGCGTCCGGCGCCCGAAGCGCTGGCGCTGGCGACAGCCGGGATCGAGGCGGTGATCGACGCGAGCGAGGGCCGCGAGGAGTTGAACCTCATCGCCAGCCAGGAAAGCTGGGCGGCGCCAGGGCCGTGGCCGGTCACGCCCATCGATGTGGATGCGCCGTGACGCTGATGCATGAGCGGAGCGAAAGCGCCGATGTTCTGGTCGCTGGCGTGGATGGCTGCCGGGCAGGCTGGCTCTGCGTCCTGCTCGACGCGGCAACCGGCCTCCCGCAGGATGCGTTCATCAGGCAGACCCTCGCGGAGATCGCCGCGCTGGACGATGCCGTGCGGATCGCCATCGACGTGCCGATGGGCATCGACGCCGTTTCCGGAACGCATCGGGCGCGGCTGCGATACCGCCTTGCGGCGCGAACTGGGTCAGCGGCAATCCTCCGTCTTCGCGGTGCCTGCCCGCGCGGCGCTGGCCGAGAGCGATTACCGCCTGGCCTGCGACGCGGCGCTGGCGCATTCGGACCCGCCGCGCATGGTGTCGAAGCAATGTTTCCACATCTTCCCGAAAATCCGCGAAGCCGACGCGCTCATCACGCCGGAATTGCAGACGCGCATCGTCGAATGCCACCCGGAAGGCGCGTTCTGGGCGATGAACGGCAAGCGCCCGCTCGCCGAGCCGAAGAAGCTGAAATCACGAGGGTATCCGCCGGGTCTCGCGCTCCGGCGCGCATTGCTGATCGCCGCCGGCTTTCCGCCCGAATTCCTGGCTGCCCGCCGCTTCAGGCCCTCGCATGCCGGAGAAGACGATTTCCTCGACGCCTGCGCCTGCGCCTGGACCGCGCGCCGCGTGCTCCGGGGCGAGGCGCATCGCTTCCCCGACGAACCGCGCGTCGATCCGCGCGGCCTGCGCATGCAAATCTGGGCTTAGGCAACAGCGTCCCTAACTCGGCGTCGTCCCGGAAGTCGCGCAGCGGCGAGGCGAGTGGACCCCGGCTCAAGGCCGGGGCGACGAGACGGTATAGAGGTTGACCGTGAGGCTCACCTCAGGAAGTTGGTCGCGGCCGTGTAGACGCCGAGGCCGAGCAGGCCGGAGAGAAACACCTTGCGGAACAGCGCCTCGGGCAGCTTCCGCCGGCAATATTGCCCGGCATAGTAGCCGGCCAGGGCGGGCAGTGTCGCGCCGACTGACAATACGAGAAGCGTGGTCGTCATCACCTTGTGGCCGGTCAGCGCGACCGCCAGCGCGGTGCTGGCCACCAGGAACAGAATGCCCATCGCCTGGATCATCGCATCGCGGTTGAGCCGCAGCGCCTCCAGGTAGAGGATGCCGGGGAACGCAAAGGAGCCGGTGAGGCCGTTCAGCAGTCCGTTGGCGATGCCGATCAGAGGCGACAGCCACACCTCCGAGCGGCGGCCCAAAGGCTGCGGCACCGGGCGGGTCAGGCCGACAACGGCATAGAGGGTGATCACCACGCCGAAAATGCCGCTCATCAGTCGCTCGTCGCTGGTGACGAGAAGGCCGACGCCGACCCAGGTCGTGAGGCACAACATGACCAGCATCAGCCAGAAGCGCTTGAGCAATGCGAGACCGTGCCCGCCGCTCGACGCCTGCCAGATATTGGTGAGAACGGCGGGCAGCACCATCAGCGCCGCGCCCTCGCGCAGCGGCACGAAATGCACCAGCAGCGCCAGTGCGACGGTCGGCAGGCCGATGCCGATCAGGCCCTTGACGCCGCCGGCCAGCAGGAAGATGCCCGTCAGCATGGCGATGGTCGGAAGGGTGATTTCCACGGATAGACCCTTATTTGCTGGGAGCCGGGCATCCGCCCGGCACTTCGCCCACTTGCGGGCGAGTGGTTTG
>CAWJHQ010000013.1:0-357597 GCA_963842775.1 uncultured Alphaproteobacteria bacterium
CCGCTGGACTTCGACGAGAAGGTGAAATCCTTGACCAGGAGCGGCGGCGCGGCGAACGCTCCGCCGTCGACCTCGCCGCCATGCGTCCGCTCGGATGGGCCCATGGCGACGATGTTGTAGAGCATGGCGACCGGATTCTCGTTGAAGCGGAAATTCCGCGCCGGGGCGGTGATGCGGCCGTTCTCGATCAGGAAATTGCCGTCACGGGTCAGGCCGGTCAGGAGCAGCGTCTGCGGATCGACCTCGCGGATATACCAGAGCCGCGTCACCAGCACGCCCCGCTCGGTGTCCTTGATCATCTCGTCGATCGAGGATGAGCCGCCCCGCATGGTGAAGGATTGCGACCCCGGGACCGGCTCGCGTCCCATTTTCTGGGCCCAGAAACGCGAGTAGACCAGATTGCGGACGACGCCGCTCGACCCATACGGTCCGCTTTTGCGGCAGCCCGTCCATGCTGTAGACCGCTCGGGAACGACCGGATCGTCCGGGTCGGAAGAGATCGTGACGCTCTCGTGAAACAGCTTTTCGCCGAGCTTCGTCCCTCCGCCTTTCTTGGCGAGGAAGCTGCGGCCCTCATCGGCCGAACGCGCATCCAGGTTCCACAGCAGCATGCTCGACAAGATCCGCGACCGCCGACGGTTCTAGGATCACTGTATATTTGCCGGGATCGAGATCGACGGGGCGGTGTCATAGGCCGCCTTGCCGATGGCCCGCGCGCCGATCGCCGGGGCGTCGAGCCGGTCGAAGCGTGTATCGAGGCCGCCCGCCGAAGCCCGACCAGCGGGCCTGCGCTGGTTGCGGGCGGTGATGGCGAAGCGGCTCTGCGTGCCGGTCATAGGCGAAGAAGCCCGGCGCTGTCGCCATGGCGCTGAAACCGCGGCCGGTCTCGCCATAGCCGGCGGCATCGACATGCGCCGCGGCCTGTCTCGATGACGGTCTTTGCCGCCGCCGAGCTGCCGGCACCGCTATGTCGGCGCTTGGCTGCATCGTAGCCTTTGCCCGCCGCGTAGCTCTGGGGCCGAGCGGCGGCATGAATTCCGGATTGACCGGCGCAAGCCGCGCGATCTCTTCGGCGCGCGCCTGAGCCTGTGTCAGCGCTTCGCTGTCGAGGCCATTGACGGAGGCGGAGCCCGACCGGCCGCCGAAATTGGCTGTGATGGAGACGCTCAGGGTGCCATGCGATCCGTCTCGTGTGGCGTTATCGCGGGCGAAGCGAGATTCGTGCGATCACGGCCGTTGATCGCCACCACGCAGACATCGGCTCGCGATGTGCTCAGAAGCCGGTCGGTAATCTGCTTGCTTCGGCGGCGAGAGGACATGGCTCAAATGTCCTTCCGTTCGGTATTGAGCACGTTGATCCGCGGAACTCGCCGGCACCGCGCCGTGCGAGACTCGGTGCGGCCTGCGCGGGCTGACCCTTGCCGCAACAAAAGGTGCCGCCGAGAAAATAGGTGGATTTGTCGCCGAGCCCGTCGAGGGCATCCAGAACTCCACCGTATTGCCCTGATAGGCGACGTCGCGCAGCATGTCGCCGCGCTTGCCGTTCTTGATCTCGTAGAAGAGCTGGCCGCCGAACTGGAAATTGTAGCGCTGCTGGTCGATGCTCCAGCTGCCGTTGCCGACGATATAAATCCCGTCCTTCACGTCGGCGATGAGATCGTCGAGCGAGGTCGGCGACGGGTTGGGCTGCAGCGAAATATTCGGCATGCGCTGGATCGGGAAGGCGGTGGCGCCGGCGCAATAGGCGCAGCCGTTCGATCGCTCCCGCCCGATCAATTGCGCCTGCCCGACGGCCATCTGATAGTTCTGGAACACGCCGTTCTGAATGATGGGAAATTCGGCCCCCGCGGTGCGCACGCCGTCATCGTCGAAGGCGACGGTGGCGAGGCCGCCTTCCTGCGACCGGTCGGCCATGATGGTCATGAGCGGGCTGCCGAATTGCAGCTTGCCCAGCTTGTCGGGCGTGACGAAAGAGGTGCCGGCGTAATTGGCTTCCCAGCCGAGGGCGCGGTCGAGTTCGGTGGAATGCCCGACCGTCTCATGGATGGTCAGCCACAGATGGGTCGGATCGAGGACCAGGTCGTATTTGCGCGGCTCGACCGGTTTTGCCGCGAGCTTCTGGCGCGCCTGCTCGGCGGCGAGGGCGGCCTCGGCGACAAAATCATGAGCCTCCACATATTCCCAGCCCGAGCCGCGCGGCGCCGCCAGGCTGGAGCGGCTGGCGAACTTGCCGGACTGCTTGTCGATGGCGGTGACATCGAACTCGGGATAGCACCGCAGACGGGACTGATTGATGCGGCTGCCATTGCTGTTGGCGAACAGTCTCTCTTCGCGGACCGTATACATCGTCGATGAGCAAAATTGCGCGCCTGCCTTGAGCGCGGCGGCATTGATGGACAGCAGCTTGGCGGCCTTTTCAGCCGGCGGGATCGTGAAGGGATCGATCTTCACCGGCATGATCCAGTCCTGCTGATATGCCGGCAGGTCTTCGAGCACGATCTTTCGTCGCTTGAATGAGAGAACTGGCCTCGGCATTTTCGATCGCCAGGGCGACGACCTGTTTCACCTCGTCCTCGCCAGGGGTCTCGCTTGCCGCAAAGCCCCAACTGCCGTTCACCAGCACGCGCACGCCAAAGCCGAGCGCATAGGCGGAGTTGAGATGTTCGAGCCGATCCTCGCGCGTGAAGACGAACTCCTGCTCGTCGCGGCCGACCCGGACATCGGCATAGCCGACGCCCGCGCGCCGGGCGAGGTCCAGCGCCATGCTAGCTAGGTCGAGCTGGAAGGCTGCGGTCGAATTTGCCGAATGTTTCGGCCGAAACGGGCGAGCCCAGCCCAAGCAGGGAATGGGCGCCGGCGCCGACAAAGGCACATCCGGCATGCTTCAGAAAATCTCGACGCCGCATATTAACCGCCCCATCTGACCAGCTTCGGTTCTTAAGCGTGCATGGCGCGCCTTATCCCTTGAGGATCGGATAGGCCAGCCGCGCGCGAGCGCCTTCATTAACGATAGTGAAGGCGAAGTTCAAGGCGAAGCGAGGCAAGACACCTCCCCTTTGAAAATCAGAACAGCAGCCGCCATCTCTTGCGCTCATCGGTGCCTCGATGCATTTCGAGCGCGCTTCTTACTGGCGTTGGGGGGTGTCAGATGGTCAGCGAACGATCCGGCAGGCTCGAGCATGAGGACGCCGCGGACGACCCCTATCTGTGGCTGGAGGACATAGACGGCGCCGATGCGGTGGCGTGCGTCACCGCGCAGAACGAGGCGACCCTGGCGAGGCTTCGTGATGCGCAGTTCGATGCCGACCGCGAGACGCTGCGGGGCATTTTCGGTTCGCAGGCGCGCATCCCCTTCATCCGTCAACGCGGCCCGTTCGTCTATAATTTCTGGACCGATGCGGCCCATTTGCGCGGCGTGTGGCGGCGTACGACGCTGGCCTCCTACCGGACCGAGCGCCCCGACTGGGAGACCGTGCTCGACCTGGACGCCATGTGCCGCGCCGAAGGTGAGAGCTGGGTCTGGCATGGCTGCGTAACGCTGCCGCCCGAGCATCGGTTCGGACTGGTGCAGCTGTCGCGAGGCGGCGCCGAAGCCTGCGTGATCCGCGAGTTCGACCTTGAGGCGAAGCGTTTTGTCGAAGCGGGTTTCGCGCTGCCCGAAGCGAAGACCGACATAGGTTGGATCGACGCCGACACGGTGTTCGTCTCCACCGCGCTCTTTCCGGATGAAACCACGGCGTCGGGTTCCGGGCGGACGGTGCGCCACTGGCGGCGCGGGACGCCGTTCGCGAGGCGCCGATCGTTTTCGCTGGTGAGACGGGCGACATGTTCGTCGAAGCCCGCCACGAGTTCGAGCCGGGTTTCGAGCGGGATGTTTTCGACCGCTACATGAACTATATCGAGAGTGAGTTCCTATTTCGAGGACGCACCGGGACGCCGCGTCAAACTCGACCTTCCGCTCTCCTGCTCGGCGGAACTCCACCGCGAATGGCTGATCGTCAGGCTGCGATCCGAATGGACGGCGGGCGCGCGAACCTATCCGGAGGGCGCGCTGCTGGTTATCGGCCTCGCGCCATTTCTCTCAGGAAATCGCGATTTTGAGATGCTGTTCGAGCCGTCCGAGCGGCGTTCGCTGCATTACTGGATGGAGTTCGGCCGCCAGATCGTCATCGTGACGCTCGAAAATGTGTGCAGCCGAATCCATGTCGCCTCGCCTTCGGCGGAAGGCTGGAAGGTCGAGGCACAGGCCGGCCTTCCCGGCAACACGTCGATATTTGTCGGCGCATTTCATGACGGGCTCCAAGGCGATGATGGCGCCTACGCAATCCATCCGACCGGTTTCCTGACGCCGCCCGCCTTCCTGCTTGCGGATGCTCGCGAACCGTCCGAGCCGCCCAAGCCGTTGAAGACCGTGCCCGGCTTCTTCGACGCCGCGGGGCTGGAGGTCGTCCAGCATGAGGCGCTGGCCGAGGACGGCACGCAGATTCCCTATTTTCAGGTCGGGCGCAAAAGCCTCGGGGCTAACGGGGCCAATCCCGTCTTCCTCCAGGGATATGGCGGCTTCAACGCGTCAATCGTGCCCCACTACATGCCGGGGATGGGAAAATTATGGCTGGAACGCGGGGGCGTTTCGTGCTCGCCAATATCCGTGGCGGCGGCGAGTTCGGCCCGTCCTGGCACAAGGCGGGGATGCGCGAGCGCAAGCGGCTGGCTCAGGATGATTTCGCCGCCGTCGCCCGCGATCTCATCCAGTGCGGCGTAACCCGGCCGGGGCTGATCGCCATCGAGGGCCAATGCAATGGCGGCCTGCTCACCGCCAACATGATGACGCGCCATCCGGAATTATTCGGGGCGGTGATCGCCGACGCTCCGGTGCTGGACATGCGGCGCTATTCCAAATTGCTCAACGGGCATGACTGGATCGCCGAATATGGCGATCCCGATAACCCCGAGGATTGGGCGTTCATGCGGACGTTCTCGCCCTATCATCTGGCGGAGGCGGGCCGCGCCTATCCGCCTGCGCTGTTCACCACGACGCGGCGTGACGACCGCACCCACCCGGCGCACGCGCGCAAAATGACCGCGAAGCTGCAGGCGCTCGGCCATGATGCCCTGCTCTATGAGCCCGAGGAGGGCGGACACGGCTCCGGCGCCGACACGGATCAGAGCGCCTTCACGCTGGCGCTCAAGATGGCGTTCATCCGGTGGGCGCTGGGATTGCGCGTGATTTCGACAAGCGGCGGTGCGGCGGCCTTCGACGATGGCGCATAGAGCGTGCACTCACAGAGTGATGAGGGGACCAAAAGTTTCAGCGGAAGAACACCCAGGTCACCGGCAGGAAGCAGGGCACTAAAAAGCCGACAGACCAGAGCATATAGCCGAAGAAGCTCGGCATCTCGATACCCTGCTCCTCGGCAATTGACTTCACCATGAAATTGGGGGCGTTGCCAATGTAGGTGTTCGCTCCCATGAACACCGCGCCTGCCGAAATCGCCGTGAGCGTCAACCCGAGCGGTCCCATAGAGTTGTTCGGCATTGCCGCCAGCCGTGTTGAAGAACACAAGGTAGGTCGGCGCATTGTCGAGGAAGCTGGACAGGCCGCCCGTCAGCCAGAAATACATGACATTGTCCGGCTGGCCGTTTGCGTCCGTGACGAGGCGCACCACGGGTGCGAGCGCGCCGTCCGTTCCCGCCCGCAGGATGGCGATAGCAGGAATGATCGTGATGAAGATGCGGCGAACAGCTTGGCCACCTCAACGATCGGCCCCCATGGGAAGCGTGCCCTTGCGGGTCTCCACCCGGGTGAAGCACCAGGAGATCCAGGCAATCAGCAGAAGCAGAACGTCACGAACGGCGTTTTGCAACTCGAACACGATATGATTGACGGTAAGGCTGATGCCCGGCTTCCAGACGCCGCTCAGCAACACTGCGACGATGACCGCTGCAAGCAGCGCGACATTGAGCCAACCCTCGATCCGCAGACGGCTGTCCGGCGTCGGGTCGGGTTTCGCAGATATCACAGCGACCATGAAAACGTAGCACCCACTCGATGCGCCGGCCAGAAGAGCGGATGCTCGACAGGAACATGGCGAGAGCGGTGTCCGCCGCAGCCACGCCCGAGGAACCGAGGATGAGCTACGGCGAAGGTCGCCAACGATCAACGAGCTCGCCCACGTTCCACGGAAGAGGAAGCCGATGATCACATGAGCGTGTGGTCGTATCGTCGACGCGGATGATGGCGCCGGTCGCGCGTGGCCGCGCCGGTAGTGCCCGCTAGCTCGATCGCGTACCGCGGCCAAACCCGTGAGCGGGCGACCCAGGTTGCCCCCGACTCAGCCGCCACGGTTATTGCCCAGGCGAACTGGAAAGAACGGCGATCATTGCCAGCTCATGCCGTCCATGCATCCCTTGCGCAGGGCACCAGGAACAGCAACGCCCAACCGGCGGTGATCTTACCGTAATGATGATGCCAGACCTGCGGCGTGGCCAGCGGCAAAATCGCTATCGACAGAAGCAGTCCGGCAAACGGGATGACCCATTGTGCGCCGAGCTGTGTTCCGTCCAGTTGCGGCGCATCTCCCGCTGCCCAGGCCGGAGCCGTGGTCAGCAGAGTTCCCCCCAGCCCCGCGAGCATGGCGGGCAACCCTGTCCCCCGGAAAACTTGCATGCTTACTGGCTTTCAGTTGTGGTGAATGCCCTCAGCGGGACGGTTTGCGTATGATGATGAAACAGCGCTACTCCAAGGAGTGTCAGGGCAAAGAGAATGAAATCGATAGGAATGCCAGCCACGTAAAGTAGATTGGTGGGCGCGCCCGACTGTGCTGCGGCGGGTGTCGACATCAGCATCAGCGCCAGCACCAGCCAGCAAGCCGGGAAGTCCTGCCCGACTGGGGATCGTATTGCGCATAATCAGGAACACATGCATGGCAAACCTTGCAGCCGAGGGTCCAACGGAAACATTGATTTCGAGATGACGCGGAGCGAAGCGAGCAGAATGAGAGGAGCGTCGGCAGCTATTTTTTGACGCCAGTCTTACCGAAAATTGTATTTTTGCCAATCACCTCTCTCGGGTCACTCTGATTAGCGACGGCCTGCGACCTTGGGTTCTGTCGCGCGCGCGCTTCGCCGGCGATGCATAAATGCCAATGTCATAAGCACCGGGCTGCGAGAGTAGCGGAGAACTCCGATCGTCCGTCTTGGATCACAGGGAGAAGGACCCGAACAGCCGCTATGAGGCGCAGGCAGAAATCCACTGATCGATCCTCGACAGCCGGTTATGCCCCCGAGACGGATATGGGCAGGCGCGTCGCTACTTTCTGAGATGTGGTGCAAGCCGAGATCGCATCTGGCTTGTATGTCAACATTATCAGGTAGTCGCCCTCTCCCCCCCCCGCAAACCTTAGAAATCGCGGGAAATGGGTTATATCCTCGCCCCTTCTCCCCCCGCTCCTCCCCTTTTTCCCTCTTACCTCCCCGGTTTGCTTTCAGAACCCCCGCCAAGATAGACGCGTTTGACAGCTCGGTACCTCCCGCAATCCTGGTTTCTCGCTCTTTCTCCCGCCCCCCCTAGCACCCCCCCCCCCCACCGGACTCCCCACTACACCTTCCCGTCCTCAAATGAGACTCGTCCTAAGACGAGAGACTAAACCCCCCTCTATCCCGCCTCTCGCCCCCCCCCGCCTTGACCCCCCACGCAACAACCTGCCCCCCCCCCTCAATTCCATATAAGACGTGCTCCGCCCCGTAGGCCCCCCGCCTCCCACCCGCCATAACAACGCCTGCCAGCTATTCACATTTCCTCATCCTCCCCATCCCTCCTTCCACCATGCACCGCAACTCCATCACCTCTGCTGCCCCATCCACTCCCCCTCTCCCTCCTCTCGTCCCACCCCGTCTACTCCATGTCCAGAATGCGTGTCGTCCTTGCCTACTCGCCCCTGACCTTTAATAGCTCCTACGCCTTCGCTGGAAATGAGTGTCTCCTTTCGCCAGCCCTCTCCCATCTTACCTTGCTGATACCTTCATCCGAAAACAGCACAAGCTCTCGGGATATCCTCCTCCTCCGTCCTCGCCACTGCCCCTTCTCCGCCTCCCCGATCCACTCCTTTTCCTTAAACTGTTCTACCTTGAGCCAATAGCCGTCGCTGCTGGACCGTTCAGCGCAGAACGATCCCAGCGCTTGACCTACGCTACGCCCAGGCCAAGTCAAGCACCGGCAGATGAGCGCCGCGTTCCTTGGGAAACTGTTGTTACCCTGCGGGGATGGCCAGCGTTGTCTGAGCCATCGGAGAGAATAGGCTGCGGATCTTATCGAACCAAGCGTTGCCCTGCGGCTCCGGCAGAACGTCGGGAAGAGTGATCAACAGTGGGCTCCGGAGGTCGTTTACACCCAAGTCGCCATAGGAGATCAAAATAGCGTCCGGGCGCCCACAGACTTTTCTGGTCGCTTGTAGCGACTTCTGGATGACCTCACTGTTGTTCTTGTCACCGATCTTTATGGAATTGATCACAAAATCATAGTGCACTCCGGTAACCTGGACGATTGCCCACTTCTGAAACTCAGGGCCAGAGATTCGCAACACTTCACAGGAAGCTGAGGCTAAAGAGGCGTACTCACCAATCGACATGTCTCCGAATAGCTAGAGACCCGCTCTCGGCCCGCCGCATCTGCGATCGGAGCACGGCCACAGTCGCCGATGATTTTATACGCCTCAAGGAAATCCTTCACTGCATTGTAGTCGTGTTGCTCCTGTAATTTGATTAAGTTTCCAAAATGAGTTGCTTGCTCCAGAGAGAACTCTAATGTATTCATTTGCAACCTGAGATAAATCTTTTTCATAATACTCGTGATTAAACATACGGCATTTGATGTATTCATCCAAAAATCGTACAATATCTTTAGAAGATCGACTATGCTCCCGCCAGCACGCGCGAGCCGCGCGATCAAACGATCTGGCATCGAAATGAAGATTTCTTTCTCTCCCCACTTCAGTTCATCGAGGGGATAGGTACCGCCCTCGGCCGATACCACTGAGACCACAAGAAGACGTGCAACTCGAGCAAAGGGAACCTTACAAGAAAATCACGGAATTTATTTTCTCCCTCGAAACAAATTCCGGGACGCCTTCTTTCCATTTGCGCAAGAATTCCCTGGCCTGCTTTAAATTGTGCTCGTTCTGTCGGTTAAAATGTTTCTTTTCCGAGCTTGTGAGATAGAAAAGTGCCACAAAATCTTCGTTTATCCAGGCAAGATCGGCCGGCTCCCGCTGGCCGCCTGTTACGCGAATCTCTCTTGGAACGTATAAAAACTGAGAGCCGAACGAATTTTGTACAAAGGCAGCGATTGCCTCTTCTTGAGAACTTTGCACCCGTCCCTCCAGCCAATGCTTACAACTTCTAATAGATGTTCCTGCTACGCGCCACCAGAACCGACGCCGATCGATCAAGATTAACCTGTGGATAGTCTGCGAACAAAATAGGAGCGCGATGCCATGGTGAATGACGGGGTGCGAGAGCAGATCGGGCCCAGAAGCAAACTCTCTGGCTAATTCCGAAATGAGGCGCTTGCGGCCGTGGCCCGCAGAACGTTGATGGGCTGCTTCGCGGTGACAAGCTGTCATTCGATATATAGGCGCGAGCTTCGCCTTGGGTTGATAGCAGACGGCCCGATTTATGCTCAGGACCTAAAGCGGAATCAGGTTAGATGAAATCGATCAGCGCTATCAATTCAGTGTCATCCCCGCGCAAGCGGGGATCCAGTATTCCACAGCCGTCTCAATAGTTTACTGGGTTCCCGCTTGCGCGGGAATGACAAAGAGAGAAAGTGCCCGGACGTTTTCAATCGACGTGTTCATGACCTGGAACACCCAAGCAGCGTCAGGACATCCGCCCGATGCCGCGCGTCACCATCCATTTGGTCAGGTAGTCGATGAAAACGCGCAGCTTCGCCGAGGTGATCTCGGGCTCGGGATAGATCGCGAACAGCATGCGCGATGGGACGCGGAAGCGATTGAGGAGGCTGATCAGCGCGCCGCTCGCAAGGTCCTCCGCCACCGCATATCGCGGCACCAGGGCGACGCCCAGCCCTGCGAGGCTCGCCTTTCGCAAGGCCAGGGCGCTGTTGGAATACATCGCGCCGTTGACGCGGACCGACAGGCCGGCTTTCGGCCCCTCGAAGCGCCATATGTGGTCGTCCGGAAGCGCATTGTTGTGGATCAGGCAGGCATGCGCGGCAAGATCGGCCGGCTTCTGCGGCCGCCCGTGATGCGCGATATAGTCGGGCGCCGCGCAGACCACCCAGTTGAACTCGGCGATCCGTTCCGCGATCATCGCCGACTTGCGGATCGGCGCAAAGCGAAGCGCGATGTCGAGGCCGCGCTGCGAGAAGTCGTCCTGGCGGAACCAGGTATTCTCCAATAGCAGCGACACTTTGAGGCGCGGCTGCACCTTGGCGAAGCCGATCACCGCATCGGCAATATGCAGCGTGCCGAAGGAGCTTGGCGCGAGAATGCGGAGCGTCCCGGCCGGCGCGGCGCGCACCCGCGCGATCTCGTCCTCCTTATGTTCGAGGTCGCGGAACATCTGCTCGCAGAAATCGAGATATTGCCGGCCTTCCTGGGTGAGGTCGAGAGCGCGCGTCGAGCGGTTGAGCAGACGCACGCCCAGCCTTGCTTCGAGGTCGCTGACGTGGCGCGAAACCAGCGTGCGCGACAGGCCGAGCTGATTGGCCGCGAGCGTGAAGCTGCCGGCGCGCACGACCCTGACGAAACTCTGCATGGTCCGGAAGCGGTCCATGGCCAGCTCTTTAGTGCATATTCAGCAACAAAGACGTGCAAACTTAGTGGCTTCAGTGCGCTAATGTCAAAGTGTACGCTGGAGTTACGGGCCTGCCGAAGAGCGGGCCCATCCGGGAGGATCAGCGTTTGAGCGTGCGGGACGATCAGCCCACGGAGGCCGCCGCCATGGAGCGGCCGGTGCCGTCCGGGGCCGGCGAGGCGGCGCTTCGGCAGCGACGTGATCGCCGAAACGCTGCGCGCGCTCGACATCCCCTATATCGCCCTCAATCCCGGCGCGAGCTTCCGCGGCCTGCATGACAGCCTCGTCAACCATCTCGGCAATCGGCAGCCGCAAATGCTGGTCTGCCTGCATGAGGAGGCGGCGGTCGCAATCGCGCATGGCTACGCCAAGGTCACCGGCCGGGCGATGGCGGCGGCGGTCCACTCCAATGTCGGCCTGTTCCACGCGACCATGGCGCTGTTCAACGCCTGGTGCGACCGGATGCCGGTCATCGCCATCGGCGCGACCGGCCCGGTCGATGCGGCCAAGCGGCGGCCCTGGATCGACTGGATCCACACGGCGCGCGACCAGGGCGCGATCGTGCGCGGCTATACGAAATGGGACGACCAGCCCGCTTCGCCCGAGGCGGCGCGCGAGGCGCTCGTTCGGGCCGCATGGATCGCCAATACGCTGCCGCACGGACCGACCTATGTCGTTCTCGACGCCGGGATGCAGGAAGCTTCGCTGACCGCGCCCGTGCCGCCGCTCGATCCCAGCCGCTTTGCGCCCGGCGTCGCGAGCGGCGCGTCGCCGGAAATCATTGCCGAGGCGGCGGCGATGCTCGATGCGGGACGCGAGGTGGTGATCCTGGCCGGGCGCGCCTCGCGGCGGCTCGATGCCTGGAACGCGCGCATCGCGCTGGCGGAGGCGCTCGGCGCCCGCGTCATCACCGACCTCAAGGTCGGCGCCGCCTTTCCGACCGACCATCCGCTCCATGCCGGAGCACCTTCCGTTCTGGCGCTTTCGGAGGAAGCCAGGGCGGCGCTATCCGCGGCCGACGTCATTCTGAGCCTCGATTGGGTGGACCTAGCGGGGACGTTGCGCGCCTGTCCCAGCTCGTGCGCGAAGGTCATTCAGGTCACACTCGATCATACGGTGCACAATGGCTGGAGCATGGATTATCAGGGCCTCGCTCCGGCCGATCTGTTCATCGCAGCCGATCCCGATCAAGTCGCGGCGGCTCTGGCCGGGGGCGTCAGACGCCGCGGGGAGGGGGCGGGTCTTCTGGCCCGTCCCCCTTCACAGGCGCCGGACCGGGGCGGCCCGCTCGGCGTCGAGCATCTGGCGTTCGCGCTGCGTGAAGCGGTCGGCAGGCGCGACGTCTCGCTGCTGCATTTGCCGCTGTCCTGGAACGGCGCCTGGTGGCCGTTCCGCCATCCGCTCGATTATCTCGGCGGCGACGGCGGCGGCGGCGTGGGCGGCGGACCGGGAATTTCGGTCGGCGCGGCGCTCGCGCTGAAGGGCAGCGGCCGGCTGCCGGTCTCGATCTGCGGCGACGGCGATTTCCTGATGGGCGTGACCGCGCTGTGGACGGCCGCGCATTACCGCATTCCGCTGCTGCTGGTCGTCGCGAATAACCGCTCCTACTACAATGACGAGGTGCATCAGGAGCGCGTCGCCAGGGCGCGCAACCGGCCGGTCGAGAACAAATGGATCGGCCAGCGCATGATCGACCCCGAGATCGACCTCGCCGCCATGGCGCGGGCGCAAGGGACGCTCGGCATCGGCCCGGTCACGACGCATGAGGCGCTCGGGCTCCGCATTCGCCGAGGCCATCGCGGCGGTCGAAAGCGGCGGCGTCGCCGTCGTCGATGTGCGCGTCGAGCCCGGCTACGCGCCCGCCATGACGCAGACGATGCTCACGGCGCGCGAGTAACGCCATGAGCATCGCGGCACTCAGCACGGAAACGAGCACCGCCGACAATCCCGCCGGCGCGGCGGCCAGCCCCATCCTCGTGGCGGACAATCTCGTCAAGCGTTTCGACACCCCGGACGGCCCCCTCACCGCCGTCGAGAACGTCTCCTTCAGCATCCGGAAGACGGAATTCGTTTCGCGTGATCGGCCCGTCCGGCTGCGGCAAGTCGACGGTCTTCAACATCGTCGGCGGGCTGATTTCCGACTATCAGGGCAGCGTCTCGATCGACGGCGAGCGCCTGCACGGCCCGCACAAATCGATCGGCATGGTGTTCCAGGAGGAATCGACCTTCCCCTGGCGCACCGTGCTGGAGAATGTGAGCTTCCCGCTCGAAATCGCCGGCATCCGCAAGGCCGAGCGGCATCAGCGCGCGCGCCGCCTCATCAACCTCGTCGGCTTGACGGGCTTCGAGAACCGCTATCCGGCGGAGCTGTCGGGCGGCATGCGCCAGCGCGTCGCCATCGCCCGCACCCTCGCCTTCGAGCCGACAATCCTGCTGATGGACGAGCCCTTCGCCGCCCTCGACGATCAGACGCGCCTGCTGCTCGGCGAAAAGGTGCTGCAGATCCAGCAGGAGCTTCGCCAGACCTGCCTGCTCATCACGCACAATCTGACCGAGGCCGTCCAGCTCTCGGACCGCGTCATCGTCATGACCTACCGTCCGGGGCGCGTGAAGCGGATCGTCGAGATCGACCTGCCGCGCCCGCGCACCTCCGAGGTGGTGACCAGCGACGCCTTCGGCCGCTATGTGGCGCAGATCTGGAGCGACCTGCGCGAGGAGGCGAGCCGGGGGATGCAGGACGCCGAGGCCCATGCGCGCGGCGAGGGGGCGTGACATGGCGGCTTCCTCGAGCGCTAGCGGGGCGATGGGTGCCGGTCGGTTTCGGCCTCGCGGTGCTTGTGGCGTTCACCGTGGCCATGGAGGTGCTGCTGCGGACCGGCGTGCTGAACCGCTTCATCATCCCGCTGCCCTCGGACGTGTTCGCCAGCTTTCCCCGTCTCGTCGCCGAGGAGGATATTCTCGGGCGGCTGCTGACCACCTGCCAGGAATGCTTCTACGCGATGCTGCTGGTGACGCTCGTCGGCATCCCCACGGGCGCGCTGCTGCACCGGGTGCCCCTGCTGCGCGCGGCGACCGAGAGCTGGATCGCGGCGATGGCCTCGGCCCCGATCGTGCTGATGTATCCGCTGTTCCTGGTCATTTTCGGCCGCTCGCCGGCGACCATCGTCATGATGGGATTTATCGCGGGGCTGCCGCCGTTGATCCTGAAAACCATCGAAGGGCTCGGCGGCACGCGGGCGCGTGCTGATCGACGGTCGGCCGGAGCTTCAATCTGAGTTCGTGGCAGCTGTTCTGGAAGATCCTGCTCCCGGCGGCGCTGCCGACGATTTTCGTCGGGCTGCGGCTGAGCCTGATCTTCTGCCTCATCAATATTGTCGGCGTCGAATTCCTGATCAATTTCGGCGGGCTGGGGCAGGTCATCAGCGATCTCGCCGAGCGCTACGATCTGCCGGGGACCTATGCCGCGATCGGCTTCGTGATCCTGACCAGCGTGATCTTCTTTGCATTAACCGAGCGGATTGAGCGATGGCTGGGACCGCAATATTAGGCACGGGGCGCAGCAAGGCGGCTCCGCGCGTCGGCCTCCTGCGGCTCGGCGATCGTCGCCGCCATCGTCACCGTCTGGGAACTGGTCTCCGCCTCGGGGCTGCTCTATCGCGATGTGGTTCCCTCCTTCCTCGCGATCGGGACGGCGCTCGCCGCCGTCCTGAGCAGCGCGGACTTCTACCGCCATCTCGGCGTCACGCTGATCGAGATCTCGGCGGCGCTTGCGCTGGGCGGCTCGCTCGCCATCCTCACCGGCCTCGCGCTGGGCGCCAGCCGCTTCCTCAGCCGCGCCTTCGAGCATTTCCTCTATTATCTCGGGCCGACGCCGAAGATCATCTTCTTCCCGATCATGATCATGTGGTTCGGCGTCGGCCCCGCCTCGAAGGTGGCGATGGGCGCGATCTCCTGCTTCTTTCCCATCGTGCTGAGCGTCGCCGCGGGCATGCGCCAGATCGATCCGGTGCTCGTCCGCGTCGGCCGGAGCTTCAACGCCAATGCCTGGCAGGCGGTGACCAAGATCTATCTGCCCGCGATGCGCGAGCCGATCATGAACGGCATTCGCCTGGGGCTCGGCGTCGCCATCATCGGCACGCTGCTCGCCGAGACCAAGCTGTCCAATGCCGGCATCGGCTACATGATCATGCAGGCCTATTCGGTTTTCGACATGCCACGAATGTACGCCATGCTGATCGTGCTGTTCGCGCTCGCGATCGGCGCCAATGAGCTGGTGGGGCGCCTCGGCGGGCCGCCGGCTTCAAGACGGCCGTAAAGGCCAATCGGTTAAAGGGAGGACTGTTCATGCGTTACGCTAGGGGATTGATCGGGGCGCTCGCCGTGCTTGTGCCGCTCGCCGCATCGGCGGTAGCGGCAAAGGCCGAAGACACGCTCAAGCTCGCCATCGGGCAGCAAGGCAATTGGGAGACGGCCATCGCCGACATCGGCACGCGGGCCGGCATCTTCAAAAAGCACGGCCTCACTCTCGACATGACATACACCAAGGGCGCGGGCGAGACGATCCAGACGGTCATTTCCGGCGCGGTCGACATCGGCATCGGCGTCGGCACGACCGGCGTCATGGCCGCCTTCGCGAAGGGCGCGCCGGTCCGGGTGATCGGTTCGGCGACGGTCGGCTCGAACGATCTCTATTGGTATGTGAAGGCGGACAGTCCGCTGAAGGCCCTCAAGGACGCCACCGAGAACACCACCATCGCCTATTCGACGGCCGGCTCGTCCACCAACCTGCTCGTGCTCGGATTCCTGAAAACCTACGATCTGAAGGCCAAGCCCACCAAGACCGGCAGCCCGCCGGCGACGCTCACCGAGGTGATGTCCGGTCAGGTGGATGTGGGCTGGGCCGCGCCGCCCTTCGGGCTCAAGGAGATCGACGAGGGCAAGATCCGCATCATCGGGCGCGGCAGCGAGGTGGTCTCGACGCGCAATCAGACGGTGCGCACCGTCATCGTGAACGCGGACAAGCTCAAGCAGGACCGCGCCATCATCGACCGGTTCATGACCGCCTATGTCGAGACGCTCGACTACATGTATTCGAACCCGGAAGCGCTGAAGCACTACAAGGACTTCACCTCCATCGACGAGGCTCGGGCCAAGAAGGCGATCGCCGAATTCTATCCGAAGGAGGCGCTCGACCCCTATCGCATCGACGGCCTCGACGCCGTGATGGACGACGCCATCGAGCATAAGTTCCTGGAGACGAAGCTGAGCAAGGAGCAGCTTGCCGAGCTGTTCCAGGTGCCCGCCCGCAAGAAGTAACGGCCGGCCCGCCACGCCCCATGCGCCTCGCATTCAGGGCGTGGCGGCCCAAGCCGATGAAAGGCTGACCCGCATGAGCATGCCCGCGCCGGGCGTGGCGATCCCGCAATCGCTTCGCCTGCCCGATCATCGAGACGCCTATTATGGCGGCGCCTGGCACGCGCCGCGCCGGGGCGTCTATGCGGAGACGATCAATCCCGGCACGGGCGAGCCGCTTGCCGCCGTGGCGGACTGCTCCGCCGACGATGTGGAGGCCGCCATCGCGGCCGCCGCGAAGGGCTTCGACGGAGTGGCGCCGGGTGCCGCCGCTCGAACGCGCCCGGCTGCTGAAGCGCATCGCCGCCATCTGCCGCGACCATGCGGGCGAGCTGGCGCTGCTCGACGCGGCGGATTGCGGCAATCCGGTGCGCGAGATGGTCGGCGATGCGATGATCGCGGCGGCGCAGATGGAGTTCTTCGCCGGCTTCGTCACCGAGATGAAGGGCGCGTCGATCCCGATGGGGCCGGACGCGGTGAATTTCTCCGTGCGCGAACCGATGGGCGTGGTGGCGCGGATCATCCCGTTCAATCACCCCTTCATGTTCTGCGCGGGGAAGTCGGCGGCTCCGCTGGCGGCGGGCAACAGCGTCATCGTCAAGCCGCCGGAGCAGGCGCCGCTCTCCTCGCTGCGTCTCGCCGAACTCATCGACGGCATATTGCCGCCGGGCGTGTTCAACGTCGTGCCGGGCGGCAAGGCGGTCGGCGCGGCGCTTGCCTCCCATCCCGGCATCGCCAAGGTCGCGCTGATCGGCAGCGTGCCGACGGGCCGCGCGGTGATGCGGGCGGCGGCGGAGACGGTCAAGCCGGTGATGCTGGAACTCGGCGGCAAGAATGCGCTCATCGCCTATCCCGACGCCGATCCGGACGAGGTGGCCGCCGCCGCCATCGCCGGCATGAATTTCACCTGGTGCGGCCAGTCCTGCGGCTCGACCAGCCGCGCCTTCCTGCACCGCGACATCCACGAGGCGGTGATCGAGCGGATCAAGGCGCGGATCGGGCATTTCAAGCCGGGACTGCCGACCGACCCGTCGACCACCATGGGCGCCATCGTCTCGCGCGCGCAATATGAGCGGGTGATGGGCTATATCGAGGCGGCGAAAGCCGAGGGCGCGCGGCTCGTCAGCGGCGGGAAGCGCCCGGACGACCCGGCGCTGGCGAATGGCTTCTACATCGAGCCGACCGTGTTCTCGGGCGTCACGCCCGCGCATGCGCATTGCGCGCGAGGAGATTTTCGGGCCGGTGCTCGCCGTGCTCGAATGGTCGGACGAGGCGGCCATGCTCGCCGAGGTCAACGCCGTCGAATATGGGCTCACCTGCTCGATCTGGACCAACGACATCTCCACCGCGCATCGCACGGCCATGGACGTCGCGGCCGGGTTCGTGTGGATCAATGAGGTCGGCAAGCATTTTCTCGGCGCGCCGTTCGGCGGCGTCAGGCAATCGGGCATCGGCCGGGAGGAATGCATCGAGGAGATGCTGGCCTTCACGCCAGGAAAAGAACATTCACATCAAGCTCAGGCCCGCCAGGGCGTAAGCGGCACGGAGAGACAATGACCAGGCTTTCGCTCTCCGTTGCAGTCGGGGACTACGACCGCACCCGCCCTCTCTTCGATGGCACGATCCAGATAGACGGGGTCTCCCCCATCCGTCCTGACCCTCAGCCCGGAGGAGATCTTCTTCCGCGCCTTCCGGCATGCCGAATTCGACATTTGCGAGCTGTCGCTGTCCAGCTTCACGGTGAAGACGGCGGCCGGAGACTGCCCTATGTCGGCATTCCGGCATTTCCATCCCGGGCGTTCCGCCATACCGCGATCTATGTGCGCACCGACCGCATCAAACAGCCCGCCGATCTGAAGGGCAAGACCATCGGCGTGCCGGAATATCAGCTCACGGCGAATGTCTGGGCGCGCGCGCTGCTCGAAGACGAGTTCGGCGTGAAGCCCTCGGACATCAACTGGGTGCGCGGCGGCATGGAGCAGGCGGGCCGGCTGGAAAAGATCCCGATCACGCTGCCGGCGGATGTGCGGCTCGCGGACATCCCAGCGGACAAAACCCTCTCGGCGATGCTTGCCGATGGCGAGATCGACGGCATCATCGCGCCGCGCACGCCGTCCTGCTTCGACTGGGGCCACCCGCATGTCGGCTGGCTGTTTCCCGACCCGGCGGCTGCCGCGGCGGAGTATTTCGCCCGCACCGGGATATTTCCGATCATGCATCTGGTCGGCATCCGCCGGACGCTCGCGGAGCAGCATCCCTGGCTTGCGGCCAGCGTGCTCAAGGCCTTCGAGCAGGCGAAGTGGGAAGCGCTGGCGCGGCTCGCCGATACCTCCGCGACCAAGATCACCTTGCCGTTCGTCGAGGAGCAGTTGAAGAAAGCGCGCCAGCTGATGGGGCAGGATTTCTGGTCGTACGGGGTCGCCTCCAACCGCAAGACGCTCGATACGTTCCTGCGCCACCATCACGCGCAGGGGCTGTCATCGCGCCGGGTCGCGGTCGACGAGCTGTTCCACCCGGCCACGCTGGAAGCCTTCAAGGTTTAATACCAAGTCCCAGTGACATGAACTCATGCCGTGAGATTGGCACGAGCCTTCACCTCTTCCAGGGGGAGAGGTCGGCGCAAAGCGCCGGGTGAGGGATTTATGCCTATATAATCAAATTCTTAACCCCTCACCCCACCCTCTCCCAATGGGAGAGGGAGCGACGGTTATTGAGCCGCGTAACCTATTCACGCGATCGGAACCACGCCGCAGACCCACTGCTCCCAGGCGCGATCGAGCGCAATCGGCGTCAGGTTGAATTCGCCCGCCGCCTTGCGCTCGGCCAGGGTGAGGGGCGTGACCGTGCCCGAGCAGCATGGCCCGGCTCTGGATGTCGGCGTTGCGCGCGCCGTAGATCGTGCGAAATACCAGTTCGCGCACGTTGCGGCCGGCGACCGTCGCGCCATGCCGCCGCATCAGCACGGTCCAATTGCCGCCGAGCGCGCGCGCCAGCGAATGGCCCTGCGCTTGCGTCGCCACGAGCAGATTGGTGTCGCCGAACTCGTCCTGGCTGTCCCAGACCGGCACCGTATCGCCCATCGTCGCGCCGAGATGAAAGACCGGTTCGAGCCGCACCAGCGTGACGCAGAACGGCAGCATCGAGGGAGCATGATGATGGCACACGGCCGTGACGTCCGGCCGCGTCCGGTAGATGGAGCCGTGAATGACGCGCTCGGCGAAGACGCGGTGCTCGCTTCGCACGACCGGCTCGCCGTCGAGATCGAATTCGAGGATGTCGCCGGGTTCCACCAGCGCGGGCGCACGCGCTCTGGACAGATGAAAACGGTCCGGATGCCCGGGATCCCGGATGCTGACATGCCCAAAGCTGTCGAGCACCCCCTCATTCGCCAGGATGCGGTTTGCCAGAACCAGATCCATCAGCAGGCTTGCAGGCAAAGCCATTGGCGAACTCCGGGACGATAATTCATCGATAGAATGACGCCGAAACATGCGTTTTCAAAGGCCGATCGCGCATTAAGGGTAAAAGTTCGGGAACAGCCCCATGATCGGCCACGCATGAGCTGCGGCCGGCCGCGACTTGCATTACTCTGTCGCGGCATCGCGGCGATTTGGGATAAAGGGGAGATAAGGCCGTCCCGCCCATCTCCGGCCTTGCTGCAGTGGGGAACGAAAATGCTCGCGCAATCAATCGACGACAGCTCAATCAGGCGTATCGCCTTCATCCTGCTGACACTGGCGATCATCATTGTCGGCCTCGTCTACGGCAGGCCTTTCCTGATCCCGATCGTCATCGCGATCCTGATCACCATCCTGGTCGGCGCGGGAGCCGACCGGCTGAAGCGGGTAGGGTTGCCGGAGCCGCTCGCCACGCTGAGCGCGCTCATCATTCTGGTTTGCGGAATTGCCGTGGTCTTCAACGTGCTTGCGTCTCAGGCGGACGCCGTCACGCTGGCATGGCCGCGCTATATCGAACGTCTGAACATCATGGCCGATCAGTTGCTGCGCTGGGCCGGTCCCCAGATCGCCGGCAAGGTCACCGAGGCGCTGGCCAATCTCGACCTCATGCGGCAGATCCCCGGCGTGGTCGGTTCGGCCGGCGGGTTCCTGGTGAACCTGGTCCTGGTGACGATCTATGTCGGGTTCCTGCTTGCCGAACGGGGGCGGCTGTCGGGCAAGATCGATCTCTTTTTCAACAATACCGAGCATGCCGGCGAGATGCAGCGCGCCGCCGCCGACATCGGTGACAGCATTCGCAGGTATTTGTTGATCAAGACGATCATGAGTCTTGCTGACGAGCGCCACCAGCTATGCCGTGCTGAAGACGATCGGCGTCGATTTCGCCGAGACCTGGGCGCTCATCATTTTTCTGCTCAACTATATTCCCAGCATCGGGGCGATCATCGGCGTCGTGTTTCCGGCACTGCTCGCGCTCATCCAGTTCGATACGTTCTGGCAGTTCCTCCTCATTACGGCACTTCTGGCGGGGACGCAGCTCATCATCGGCAATATCCTGGAACCCAGCCTGATGGGCAGAACGCTGAATCTCAGCCCGTTCGTCGTCATCGCCTCGCTGGCGTTCTGGGCGATGATATGGGGGATCGTCGGGGCGTTTCTCAGCGTCCCGCTAACCACCGCCCTGATTATCGTGTGCAGCCACATTCCATCGCTCAGATGGGTTGCCATTCTGCTTTCGGCGGATGGCCGGATCACGCTGGGCACCCCAACGCCGAGGGAAAGCGCGGGCGTGCCGGAGGGAAGCGTTTAAGGGGGCGACGGCCGGTATTCGACGGCAAACGATTAACCACGCGGAGCATTGCCGGGCGCCCATC
This sequence comes from uncultured Alphaproteobacteria bacterium, assembly GCA_963842775.1. GTDB lineage: Bacteria > Pseudomonadota > Alphaproteobacteria > Rhizobiales > Rhodomicrobiaceae > R-RK-3. The sequence continues at coordinate 20,999 of CAWJHQ010000013.1, forward strand.
CCTTTGGTGTGGCGCATTTTTTGCTCATCTTAAGATTGAGCAAACCGGCGCGTTGCTAAGCTGCGGAGTTTCGTGCGCGTGGAGTTCAGTCGGAATGCTGCGGGTCGTCGCCTGCCTCACCAATCAGCATGATTGGCGCTTGGTCCTGCTTGCCGGTGCTTTGTGCTTTCTCACCAGTATTGCCGCGATCAGCATGTTTCAGCGGTCGCTGGCGACGGCGGGCCGCGCGCGCCTGCTCTGGCTGATAACCACGGGCGCCGGGACGGGCTATGGGATCTGGGCCACCCATTTCGTCGCGATGCTCGCTTTTGCCCCAGGCCTTCCGGCAGGCTACGACCTGTTAATGACCATCGCATCGCTGTTCTTGGCCGCCCTCATCACCGGTTCCGGCTTTGCCTTTGCGACCGCGAGCCGGGCGCCGCTCGCGGCGCTTTTCGGCGGCTCGGGCGTCGGTCTCGGGATCGCCGCCATGCATTATACCGGCATGCGCGCGCTGGAATTGCCGGCCTATATCATCTGGTCGCCGGATCTGGTCGCCACGTCGATACTGCTCGGCGCCGTGTTCGGCATTGCGGCGGTGCATGTGGCCGTGCGGTTTCGGGGCATGGCGGGGCTGCTGTCGGGTGCTTTGCTGCTGGCGCTCGCTATTCTCACCCATCATTTTACCGCCATGGGCGCCGCCCAGATCTTCCCCGATCCGACCGTGCCGGTCATGGCCCTGTCGCTTTCGCCGAGTGCGCTTTCCATCGCCATCGCCAGCGCCGCCGCCGCGGTGCTCGGCGTCAGCCTCGTCGCATCGCTGGCGTCGGGCTCACGCCACACTCTGATGGAGACCGCGATCGCGACCATCCCGCAAGGGCTGTGCATGGTCGATCGCGACCAGCGCGTGGTGATCACCAATCCTCGCTACGCCGAAATGTATGGGCTCGATCCGGATCTGATGAAGCCGGGGGCGATGCTGAAGGACATCCTTGCGGCCAGCGCCGCCCGAGGCGCTCACGGCAAGATCGCGGGCGAATCCCTCAATCAGGACGGCGCGGTCAGTTCCGACCGCAAGGTCAGCGAAATCATCCAGCTTCCCGACGGACGCTTCATTTCGATCCTCCGGCGCAAGACGGAGAGCGGCGGCCTGGTCAGCACGCATGAAGACATCACCGAGCGCCATATCCTCCATTCGCGGATCGCGGAGCAGAACCGGCTGTTGCGGCAGCAGGAATTGCGGCTGCACGCCGCCAGGCAGCAGGCCGAGCTCGGCAACAAGACCAAGGGCGAGTTTCTGGCCAATATGAGCCATGAGATCAGAACGCCGCTGAACGGTGTGCTCGGCATGGCGCAATCCCTGAAGGCCGATCCGCTCGAGCCGCCTCAGCGCGAGAAGGTGGCCATCATTCTGGATAGCGGCAACACGCTGATGGCCGTGCTGAACGATGTGCTCGATCTGTCGAAGATCGAGGCCGGCAAGGTGGAAATCTCCTGCACCGACGACGACATCATCAAGGCCGTAAGACAGATCAGGCGGCTGTTCCTGCCACAAGCGGAAGCAAAGGGGTTCGGCATAGATTTTCGCTGCGCGCCGGATTTTCCCCGCTGGCTGCATTACGATCCGGTGCGCGTCCGGCAATGCGTGTCCAATCTTCTCTCCAACGCGATCAAATTCACCGAGACCGGAACGGTGACCATCGAGCTATCGGCCGAGGAACGGGACCACGGCTATGGCGTGAGCATCCGCGTGGCCGATACCGGCATCGGCATGACGGCTGAGACGATGGCGAAGCTGTTTTCGTCGTTCACGCAGGCCGACGGTTCGACCTCACGGCGTTTCGGCGGCACCGGCCTCGGGCTGACCATCGCGCGGCAGCTTGCGCGGCTGATGGGCGGCGATGTCACGATCGCAAGCGAGGTCGGCAAGGGATCGGCATTCACGTTCAGCTTCCGCGCCGCCGCCGCGACGAGACCGCAAGACGATCTCGAAATGCCGGGCGATGCGATCGTCCCGCTGATGCCGGATGGCGGCCAGCTTCGGCATGCGAGGATCCTCCTGACGGACGACAACACCGTCAACCGCCAGGTCATCAAATTGTTTCTGGCGCCGCTCGGCGTCAGCATCACCGAGGCGGAGAATGGCCGCGAAGCCCTTGACAGGCTGGCGGCGGAGCCCTTCGACCTCGTGCTGCTGGACGTGCACATGCCGGTCATGGACGGACCGCAGACGATCGAGGCGATCCGGCGCTCGGATGCCATCTGGCGGACGATTCCGGTGATCGCGCTGACCGCCGATGCGATGAGCGGCGACCGCGAGCGCTATCTGGCGCTCGGCATGGACGATTACGTGTCCAAGCCGGTGGACCAGCGCCAGTTGCAGGCCAAGATTTTTGCGATCCTCGGCAAGCAGGACATGGCGCCGACCGTCGCCGGCAGGCGCAATGTAGCCTCAGCGTCAAGCCGGCCGCGATGAATAGACCATCTCACCGCGCTCTATTCCGGCAGTCCTTACTGGTTGCCGCCGCCACCGTGGCGCTGGCCATCGGCGTGCAGCTATACGCCGCGAGGGAGGCCGACCGGTCGACCCTTTTGCGCAGTCAGATCCTGGTCGAGAACGGCATGGCCAACCGTGTCACCGAGCTGGGGCGGCGAGCCATCGCCGTGACGGCATGGGATGAGGCTGTCGCCAATCTCGACAACGCATTCGACCTCGAATGGGCAAACGGCAATATTGGCAAATATTTCGCCGACACCGAAAGTTTCGAGGCGGCGATCGTACTCGATCGCGACGACCAGCCGATCTACGCCATGCGGGACGGCGAAACCGTCGAGGTCGAGACAATCACCGACCTGCAGAGGGCTGCCGCGAAGCTTGTTACGCGTGTGCGGGAGGCCGAAAGCGCGCGCGGTCCGCTCGAGCCGCTCTTCGCCAATGGCAATACGATCTCCGACAGCGTCATCTTCTCCTCCATCGGCCGGGCCGGAGACGAGTTGTTCGTGCTCTCGGCTATTCTGGTGCAGCCGGATTTCGGCAAGGCGCTGCCACGCACCGGCCGCTCGGCCGTGGTGATAACCGGCGAGGCGATCAATCCTGAATTCATCAAAATCTTTGCCGACCGCTTTCTCCTTGCCGATGTCCAGCTTGCGGAGGGCGTCGCGGAGGCAAAACCCGGCCACGCCCAACTTCCACTGCGCGACAGCGACGATAATATTGTCGCGACGCTCGAATGGGCGCCCCCGGCTCTCGGCGCCGCGCTGCTGCGAAAATCCCTGCCCACGACCCTGCTGCTCATCATGGGCCTCGGCGCCCTTGCGTGGCGCCTGTACCAGAAAGGCCACCGCGCGGCGCAGGCCCTGGTCGAGAGCGAGGCGCGCGCGTCCGATCTGGCGTCCCATAAGTCGCAATTTCTGGCCAATATGAGCCATGAAATCAGAACGCCGCTGAATGGCGTCCTCGGCATGGCGCAATCGCTCAACTCCGAAGCGCTCTCACCTGCGCAGCGCGAGAAGGTCGCGGTGATTCTGGACACCGGCAATACATTGATGACCGTATTGAACGATGTGCTCGACCTCTCGAAAATAGACGCCGGAAAGCTCGAAATTGCCCCCATCGATGACGACATCGTCAAGACCATCGGCAGCATAAGGTGGCTATTCCAGCCGCAAGCGGAAGCAAAGGGTCTCCGCATTGACCTGAGCTATCCGCAGGATTTTCCTCACTGGCTGCATTACGATCCGGTGCGTATCCGGCAATGCATGTCCAATCTTCTCTCGAACGCGGTCAAATTCACCGACACCGGGGTGATCGCCATCAAGCTGTCGGCCGAGGAGCGGGACGGCGGTCATGATGTCAGCATCGTCGTGGCGGATACCGGCATAGGCATGACGCCCGATACGCTGGCAAAGCTGTTTTCCGCATTCACGCAAGGGGACGGATCGACCTTACGGCGTTTCGCCGGCACCGGCCTCGGCCTGGCGATCGCCCGGCAGCTTGCGCGGATGATGGGCGGTGACGTTGCGGCCGCGAGCGAGCCCGGCAAGGGGTCGACATTCACTTTCACCTTTCGCGCCGCCGCGGCGACCCGGCGGGATGACGATCACCAGGTGCTGGCCGAAACAAGTATTCAGCAGGTGCCGGACGGCTGCGACCTTCTGCAGGCGAGAGTTCTGCTGACGGATGACAATGCGATCAATCGCCAGGTCGTCCGATTGCTTCTGGCGCCTCTCGGCGTGAGCGTCGCCGAGGCCGAGAACGGCCGCGTGGCGCTCGAAAAGCTGGCGCAGGAGCGCTTTGACATCGTCCTCCTGGACATTCACATGCCCGTCATGGACGGATGGCAGACGATCGAGGCGATCCGGCGCTCCGAAGCAAGCTGGCGCACAATTCCGGTCATGGCAGTGACGGCCGACGCCACGAAAGGCGCCCGCGAACGCTATCTTGCGCTCGGCATGAATGATTATATGTCGAAGCCGGTGGACCAGCGGCTGTTGCATTCGAAAATTTTCGCCCTGCTGGGCAAGACGCAGGCGCCTGCCGAAGCCGTGCATGCGAATTCCGGTCCCTCCGCCCCCGGCATCGCGCAAGACGAGCTGGACGGCCTGTTCCGGCAGATGGACCGTGCGCGCGCAAGTTGATTGTCGCGGAGCCGGCTAATACCAAGTCCCGGTGACATGAACCCATGCCGTAAGACCGGCACGAGCCTCACCTCTCCCATGGGGAGAGGTCGGCGCGAAAAGCGCCGGGTGAGGGGCTTTTGCGCCTATATATCAGCTGCTTACCCCTCACCCCAACCCTCTCCCAATGGGAGAGGGAGCGACGCCTCCGCGGTTAAGGGCGGACATTTACAGCCGACGATGATTGCCGCCGTGTCGGTCGCACTTTCACAGATCTGGTATAAGGGTTAGATCCGGGGATCTTCGGCGTCATGGACGTGGCGAATGGCGTTGCGCGTTTGCGGGTCGAGCTTGGCCAGGTCGAGGATGACTTTTTCCGAATGCACGTCCGACACCGCTTCCAGCGGCACGGATCGGTCGCCGGCGTTCTCGAAATAGATCGTCACGCTCTTGGGATGCTGCGGCGAAACCTTTCGCACGGTGCCGACAGCTTTCGTACCGTCGGTGATGAACACTTCGAATCCTTCTTGGATTTTTTCCATTTTCGTTCCCGTCTCCAGCTGAATTGAGAAGCATGATCCGCAAAAAGCATGTCCCTGATAGATGGGGATGGCCATCGGTTTTGCGATACAATCGCGCTCAAACAAATGTCATGGCAACGGCACGGCTTTCCGGCATCTGTCTTGGCCTCCGAACGATAAGCGGAGGTTCACCACAAGGGGCCGGATCGGGTTGTGCAAGCCGCGCGGCATAACCATGTGAAAGCTTTTACGATTGCCGTATAGTCTCGGTAAGTTTCACTTTCCTCATGAAAGGGGAGTGCCCATGGCCCTCGCCAAGGTCGGCCTCGACGACAAATACGATCTTACCCAGGAGCCGCGTCTACATCTCCGGCACCCAGGCGATCGTCCGCCTGGCGTTGACGCAGCGCGCCATGGATGCCGCCCGCGGGCTGAACACGGCCGGATATGTGACGGGCTATCGCGGCTCGCCGCTCGGCGGGGTCGACCATACCTTCCAGGGCGCCGGGAAATTCCTCAAGGCGCAGAACATCCTGTTCCAGCCGGGCATCAATGAAGACCTCGCCGCGACGGCGCTGTGGGGCTCCCAGCAGGCCGAATTGTTCGGCGAGGGCGCCTATGACGGCGTGTTCGGCATCTGGTACGGCAAGGGGCCGGGCGTCGACCGCTCGGGCGACGCGTTCCGCCACGCCAATCATGCCGGAACCTCGCCCAATGGCGGCGTGCTGGCGCTGATGGGCGACGACCATACCTGCGAATCCTCCACCTCCGCGCATCAATCCGAATTCGCCTTCGTCGATGCGATGATGCCGGTGCTCAATCCGGCGAATGTGCAGGAGATCGTCGATTACGGGCTTTACGGCATCGCCCTGTCGCGTTTCGCGGGCGTCTGGGTCGGGGTGAAATGCGTGAAGGACAATATCGAGCAGACCGCCATCATCGACGGCCGGCCGGATCGCATCAACCCGATCATCCCGGCGGATTTCGTCATGCCGGCCGGCGGCCTCAACATCCGCCTGCATGACAGCGCGCTGGCCAAGGAAGCCCGGCTGCACGAATATCAAGCGGCCCGCCATCCTCGCCTTCACCCGCGCCAACAAGCTCGACCGGATCATCCTGGCCGGCGGGCGCAAGCCGAAGATCGGCATCATCACGGCGGGCAAGAGCTATCAGGATGTGAGCGAGGCGCTGGATTTCCTCGGCATCGACGAAGTGCGCGCCGCCGATCTCGGCATCCGGCTCTACAAGGTCGCGATGACCTATCCGATGGAGCCGGAAGGCATGATCGCCTTCGCCGAGGGCCTGGACCTCATCATCGTGGTGGAGGAGAAGCGCGCCCTCATCGAGGTGCAGATCAAGGAAGAGCTGTATGGCCGCGCCGGCGCGCCGCCGATCATCGGCAAGATGGATGAAAACGGCAAATGGCTGTTCCCGGCCAAGGGCGCGCTGGAGCCGGTGCAGATCGCGCTGGCGCTCGCCCGGCGGATCACCGAGCGCGTCGACGCGCCGGACATCCACGCCAAGATCGCCGAACTGGAAGCCTCCGAGCGCCACGCCCTCGCGGCCCAGTCCGTCACCGAGCGCATTCCCTATTTCTGCGCCGGGCTGCCCGCATAATTCCTCCACCATCGTGCCGGAAGGCGCGCGCGCCTATGCGGGCATCGGCTGCCATTTCATGGCGCAGTGGATGGACCGCTCGACCGAAGGCTTCACCCAGATGGGCGGCGAGGGCGCGAACTGGGTCGGCGAGGCGCCGTTCTCCAAGCGCCGCCACGTGTTCCAGAATCTCGGCGACGGCACCTACATCCATTCCGGCAGCCTGGCGGTGCGGGCGTCGGTCGGCTTCGGGCGTCAACGTCACCTATAAGCTGCTCTACAATGATGCGGTCGCGATGACCGGCGGCCAGGCGCTCGACGGCGCTATGAGCGTGTCGCAGATGGCGCATGCCCTGATGGCGGAAGGCGTGCAGCGCATCGCCATCGTCACCGACCAGCCGGAGAAATACGCCGCCGGAGCCTTCCCCGCCGGCACGCGCGTCTATCACCGCGACGAGCTGGACGGCGTGCAGCAGGGCCTCTCCGAAATCGACGGCGTCACCGCGCTGATCTACGATCAGACCTGCGCGGCCGAAAAACGCCGCCGCCGCAAGCGCGGCACCTTCCCCGATCCGGACAAGCGCGTCCTCATCAACGAGCTGGTCTGCGAGGGCTGCGGCGATTGCGGCGTGCAGTCCAATTGCGTCGCCATCGAGCCGGTCGAGACCGAGTTCGGCCGCAAGCGCGCCATCGACCAGGACGCCTGCAACAAGGATTTTTCCTGCCTCAAGGGTTTTTGCCCGAGCTTCGTCACCGTGCATGGCGGCAAGCGCCGCAAGGCCGAGCGCGGGGCCGGAGCCGATATCGGCGCCTTCGCCGCTCCGCCCGAGCCCGCGCTGCCCTCGCTCGACCGGCCCTATTCCATGGTGATGACCGGCGTCGGCGGCACCGGCGTGGTGACGGTCGGCGCGATTCTCGGCATGGCCGCGCATCTGGAATCGAAGGGCGCGGGCATCATCGACATGTCGGGCCTCGCCCAGAAGGGCGGGCCGGTCGCGGTGCATGTGCGCATCGCGCGGCATCCGGAGGACATCAAGGCGATCCGCGCGTCCTCCGCCGGGGCCGACCTGGTGGTCGGCGGCGATCTGGTGGTTGCCGGATCGGGCAAGGTGCTGAGCGTCGTGCGCGGCGGGCGGACCAGGGTTGTCGCCAGTCCGCATGAAACGATGACGGCCGACTTCACCCGCGCGCCGGACCTTTCGCTCCCGGCGGCGGCGCTGCGCCGCTCGTTGGAGGAGCGGGCAGGGGCCGCGGCGTGCAGCTTCATCGACGCGCAGAAATATGCTGCCGCACTGCTCGGCGACAAGGCGATGGCCAACATCCTGCTCATCGGCTTCGCCTATCAGAAAGGGCCTGATGCCGCTTTCCGCCGAGGCGATCATGGAAGCGATCCGCCTGAACGGCGTTGCGGTCGAGGCCAACACGCTGGCGTTCCGCTGGGGCCGCCTGCTGGCGGTCAACGAAGCGCCGATCGCCGCGCTGGCCGAAAAGCTGGCGAAGCCCGTCGCGGGCGAGACGCTGTCGCGCGACCTGGACGACGCCATCGCCCGGCGCGAGCGCTTCCTCACCGACTATCAGGACGCCGCCTATGCGGAGCGCTATCGCACCCGCGTCGAGGCGATCCGCGCGCTGGAGGCCAAGGTGACGCCCGGCAAGGATGCGCTGAGCTGGGCCGTCGCGAAATATCTGTTCAAGCTGATGGCCTATAAGGACGAATATGAGGTGGCGCGGCTTTATACCGGCGGCTCCTTCCGCCAGCAGCTCGACCGCACTTTCGAGGGCGACTACAAGCTCGAATTCCACCTCGCGCCGCCGGTGCTCTCCAAGACGGACCCCGCGACCGGCCGTCCCCGGAAAATGCGTTTCGGGCCGTGGATGATGACCATGTTCGGCCTGCTCGCGAAGATGAAGCGCCTGCGCGGCACGCGGTTCGACCCGTTCGGCTATTCCGGCGACCGGAAAACGGAGCGCAGGCTCATCGCCGAATATGAGGCGCTGCTTGACGAGATCGCCCTCCGGCTGCGCCCGGACGCGCATGAAACGGCGGTCGCGCTCGCCTCGCTGCCGGAGCAGATCCGCGGCTATGGCCCGGTCAAGGCCGAGGCGATCGAGCGCACCAAGCCGCGCGAGGCGGAACTGCTGGAGGAGCTGCGCCGCGCGCCCGGCGAAAGGCAGCGGGCGGCTTGATGATCTTGGCGCCGGCATCCGCGAGGCTTTAGGCCCGCATGCGGGCCCTGGGAGACCGCCACGAATCTGCGCCGGCCGCTTGCTCGGAGCTTGGATTGGGCGCCACGAACGTGGCCCGCAAGGCGTTGGTCAACCCTCGGCGCGGAGTGCGCCGATGCCCGGCTCCAACAACATTGTGGAATATGGAACATTTTCCTATATTCCATTCCCGGAATAACCGCCCGCTTGGGCAACGCTAGGAGGCACCCATGGCTTTGCAACTCGGTCAAATCGCGCCCGATTTCGAAGCGGATACGACGCAAGGTCCGATCCGCTTTCACGAATGGCTCGGCGATAGCTGGGCGGTTCTTTTCTCGCATCCGAAGAATTTCACGCCGGTCTGCACCACCGAACTCGGCGCCATGGCGGGGCTCAAGAGCGAATTCGACCGCCGCAACGTGAAAATTCTCGGCCTCAGCGTCGATCCGGTCGCCGACCACAATCGCTGGGCCGACGACATTCGCGACGTCACCGGCTATGCGCCGAACTACCCGCTGATCGGCGACCCGAATCTGACGATCGCCAAGCTTTACGGGATGCTGCCGGCCGGCGCGGGCGAAACCTCGCAAGGGCGCACCCCCGCCGACAACGCCACGGTGCGCAATGTGTTCGTCATCGCCCCGGACAAGACGATCAAGCTGATCCTCACCTATCCGATGACCACCGGCCGCAATTTCGATGAGATCCTGCGCGTCATCGACTCGCTGCAGCTCACCGCCAAGCATAAGGTGGCGACGCCCGCCAATTGGAAGCAGGGCGAGGACGTGATCATCACCGCCGCCGTTTCGGACGAGGAGGCCAAGCAGAAATTCCCGCAAGGCTGGAAAACGCCGAAGCCCTATATCCGCATCGTCAATCCGCCGTCGAGCTAGAGCTCCCCTCCGGCGGCGTCCAGGAAGTCGCGCAGCTTCTATCCGGGATCCAATCGACCCGCCGCCGAAGCATTCGGGAATGTTACGCGAATGGACCCCGGCTCGAAGGGCCGGGGCGACATAGGAACTGCTAGTGCATCGGACCGAAAAGTGTACGCACTTTTCAGACAAATCCGATGCATAAACAAAGACCTAGAGCGCAGCTCCGCGTTCAGCGGAGCATTCGGCGCTCCAGGCGTAGCTTCTGCGCTCTGGGCATTTCTTTTGGCATAGCGGGCATGAGCGAATAGCGCGGGCGGAAAGCGTGCCGCCGCGTTAGCTTGAGGGCGGTGGAGGCTTACCGATGCTCATCAACACATGGCTGCTGTTCGTCGCCGTCAGCATCGTTCCGGCGATCAGCCCTGGCCCCGCGATCCTGCTCGCCATTTCCAATTCGCTGCGCTACGGCGCGCGGGCGACCTTCTATTCGGCGCTCGGCAACGCCGCTCGGCCTGACGATGCTCGGATTTGCCGTGGCTTTCGGCCTTGCCGCGCTGCTGGAGATCTCGGCGCTCGCCTTCACCGTGGTGAAGATCATCGGCGCGATCTATCTGGTCTATCTCGGCGTCAAGCTTTGGCGCGACGGCAACGCGATTTCGCTGCCGAGCCAGGCCGTGCCGATCATGGGACGCCGAAAGCTGTTCGGGCAGGCGCTGCTGGTGTCGGTCACCAATCCCAAGGCGCTCATCCTGCTCGCGGCGCTGATCCCGCCCTTTATCGACCGCGCCCAGCCGCTGCTGCCGCAAGCCGCGGCCATGGCCGTGACCTATGCCTTCATGTGCTTTCTCAACCATCTGATGCTGGCCTTCGCCAGCGGCAAGGTGCGCCGGTTCTTGTCGTCGCAGACGCGGATGCTGGCGGTGCGGCGCGTGCTCGGCTCGATGTTCATCGGCTTCGGCGCGGCGCTCGCGGCGGCGAGCCGTTGACCCGCGGATGCTGAATGTGAGGGAAGGGTGGGAGGCTGACTGACAACCCGCGTCGAACTCGTTAGGGCTGCTTCCTTCCGGACCTGACCCGGTTGGCGAGGGACTTGTCCGCCGCCAACCTCCCAAGCTTTATATCGTCGCAATCGCGCGGCGATGCAAGATCAGTCTGCGCCGTCCTTCCAGGGATCGACAAGCGGCACGCCCGCATCGGCGAAATCGCGGGTGTTGCGCGTTGCCAGGGTCGCCTTGCGCGCGAGATGGCAATACCCGCAATGAAAGTATCGCGCATATCGACCTGCGGTTGTTCTGCGCGCGGCGGCCTGCCAATTCCGCCGCGGCACGCGCGGCCCGCAGATCGAAAGTCAGGATGCGGTCGCTCGAAGATCCCACTGCCGAATGCGGCTGCCAGGACGCTGTGCCAGTTCCGTTTGCTGATCTCCCGCGTTACCAGCTTCTCGATGCCATAGCGCAGGCTCGAAGAGCGTGATCGGTGGTCGTCCAGATGCTCTCGGCCGGCTGCCGGTTCGAGCCAGTGCGACCACGGGCTTGTTCTTTTTCGGCCGCATGAAGGCCGAGATGACGTTGGTGTCGAGGATGATCACAGGTGGCCGCCCGGCTCAAAGTCGAAACGGCCGGGCGCGCTTGATACCCCTTGAACTCTTCGATTTCGGGCAGTCGAGATGGTGCTTGCGAAAAATTGGCGAGCCGCGTGCCGAAGTCGAGCTCCGCTCGGGCTTCATGTCTTCCCGAACCGCATCGCGCAGAATGGTCGCGCACTTCCTCCTCCATGGAGTGGCCATGGCGGCGGGCGCGCTGGACCAGCCGGTCCTTCACGTCGTCTTCGATATTGCGCACGATGAGCTGAGCCATGTTGCCCTCCTTCGGAATGCTATCATGATAGCAAATAAGAGCAGGAAATGAAATAGCAAGGCCTGCGATGGCGTCTTGCGTCCAATGTTTGAGATGATCCCAATTGAAATGGGATCAGCCGAGGATTGTTGTTTGTATAAAGTACAATTCTATCGGAGTTTTTTGAGATCCAGGCTGCATGAAGATATGGGCCGTCATCGCCATTTTGATGACGATTTGCGTCTGGGCCGGGTTTTTTGGCATCGTGGCCGCTTTATTGGTTCTGCTGGTGGCCTTCACTTCGACCTACGGGGCTCTCATGCTTCTGACCCGCTGCCCGAAATGCAGCAATCAGGTGCTTGGGAATTGGCGGCTGGCCGCCGCGATATGCCATCTACGTTTTTCCCACTGACGTTCCGGAGAAATGCCCCTTCTGCGGTCATCCCGTCGAACCGGAGCCGGAAAACAAGATTCAGGCCCAGACAGCGCCGCCCTCACATTGATCGCGGCGTTCGAAATAGCGGCTGGTATTGATGCGCCGCGTGCTGATCGGCGACTTGGCGCGCTCGACGAAGCCGCGGCCGGGCAGCGGCGCGGGCCGGTAGCAGAAGCGGTAGGCGCCTTCCGCGTCGCGGATGAGCAGGCGTTCGGCGCGCGCTTCCGCCAGGCGCGCATATAGCCCCGGCGCGTGCAGCAGGCTGGCGCATATCAGCGTTTCCCCGGCGGAGGGCCGGTAGTCCCGCGCGTCGCCCTCCCTCACCTCCACCCGCTCGCCAAGCCCGAGCAGCGCAATGAGCCGCGCCGCCAATTCGCAGGCTTCGCCGTCGCGGTCGATGCATTCGACGCAGATGCCGGGGCTGCTCTGCGCCAGCAGAATGGCCGTGAGCGGCAGGGCGCCGCTGCCGAGAAAGGCGAAGCGCTCGGCGCGCCGGTCGCCCAGCAGCGCCAGTTCGGACCGGCAAAGCGCGCGATATTCATCCAGATACCAGAAGGCCGCGAGCGCCTGCGCGCCGGGGCAGGGGCTGGCAAGGATCTTGCGGCACCACCATTTCTCCATTTGCGCTTCCGCCGCCCCGCAAAGCTGCGGCAAGCCGGCGGCGACATCGGCCAGATCGGGGTGATCGGACAATTCGGCGCCGAAGCCCGCCGCCTGCCAGGAGCGCAGCGTTGCGACCAGCGCTCCGAGACAGTTGTTTACCTCCGGATTGTTCGGCGATAAGTCTTCTTGCTCGGTGAGTGTGCGATGCGTGGCTTTGAGAAAGGCGATGGCGTCGGCGTGCTGCATCTTTGGGGCGTCCGGGTTCGCGCGCGAGGCAAGACAGCGCCATTACCCCATGTGTTATAAAGTTTCATCCACTAATCACCGCATCAGCCCTCTTTTCCGCGAATTGTTGCCCATATGAAATTCCTCGACCAGGCAAAAGTCTATATCCGCTCCGGCGATGGGGGGAATGGCTGCGTCTCCTTCAGGCGGGAGAAGTTTATCGAGTTCGGCGGGCCGAACGGTGGCGATGGCGGGCGCGGCGGCGATGTCTGGGCGGAATGCGTGGCCAATCTCAACACGCTGATCGATTTCCGCTACCAGCAGCATTACAAGGCCGAGCGCGGCGGCAATGGCGTGGGCTCCAACCGCACGGGGCGCGGCGGCGAGGACATCACGCTGAAAGTGCCGCCCGGCACGCAGATTTTCGCCGAAGACAACGAAACCATGATCGCCGACCTGACCGAGCCGGGCCAGCGCGCGCTGCTCGCCGAGGGCGGCAATGGCGGCTTCGGCAATGCGCGCTTCAAATCCTCGGTGAATCAGGCGCCGCGGCGCGCCAATCCCGGCCTGGAAGGCCAGGAAATGACCATCTGGCTGCGGATGAAATTGATCGCCGACGCGGGGATCGTCGGACTGCCGAATGCCGGCAAATCCACCTTTCTCGCCGCGGTCAGCGCCGCGCGGCCGAAGATCGCCGACTATCCCTTCACCACGCTCTATCCGGAGCTCGGCGTCGTCAGGATCGACGATTTCGATTTCGTGCTCGCCGACATCCCCGGACTGATCGAAGGCGCGCATGAGGGCGTCGGCATCGGCGACCGGTTCCTCGGCCATATAGAGCGCTGCCGCGTCATCCTGCATCTGGTCGATGTGAACGAGGAGGATGTCGCCGAGAGCTACCGGATCGTGCGCCGGGAGATGCGCGCCTATGGCGGCGGGCTGGACAAGAAACGCGAGATCGTCGCCCTGTCGAAATGTGACAGCGTGACGCCCGAGCGGGCATCGGAGCAGGCGGAAAGCCTGAAAAAGGCCTGCCGCAAGAAGCCATTTTTGCTCTCGTCGGCCGCTAAAATAAATGTGGATAACGTCCTGCGGCGTATTGTCTTGATTCTCCAGGGGCAGGGTGATGCGGAAAGCGAAGAGATGTCAGAGAGACGGACAAAAATCGGCCGGATGGTCCCCATTAAATTAGCTTCTACAATGGCTTATAGCCTCGCGTTCTCGGATTTTCCCGTAGATATTTACCCGTAACTGCCACAATTATGGAAGTTTGAAAAAACTCGCCATGCGTAAAACGCATGGCAGCTATGCGTAAATCTATTCCCAATCTCGCCACATTTGGACCGTCTACCGTCGCGCCTTCCGAACAACAAGGAAAAGTTGCGATGAATAAAACTAAAACGTTCCGCGTGTGTGCCTTGGCGGTTCTCGGAGTTGCCGCTTCCGAAGGGGCGGCCCAGGCTGCATGCGGCACCGCGTCCTGGTACCATGAGGGTGCCAAGACCGCGAACGGCGAACGCTACCGGCCGGACGGAATTTCGGCGGCGCACAAGACGCTGCCATTCGGCACCAAGGTGATGGTTCGCAATCAGCGGACGGGACGCTCGGTGACGGTGCGCATCAACGATCGCGGGCCGTTCATTCGCGGCCGCATCATCGATCTGTCGCGCGGCGCCAAGCGCGTCATCGGGATGGACGGTCTCGCCTCGGTGTGCCTGACGGTGCTCGGGCGCGGCGAACGCTATGCCGATGCAGGTGATGCCGGCGTGCGGCGCGTGTCGAAGAAGAGCCGCCGCGTGGTTCGCGATGTCTATCGGACGACCCAGACCAGCGCCCGCTACGACGACGATCCCGGCGAGGAGCGCATCGTGCGCAAGAAGCGCGTCCGCAATGTCGCGCAGCGCCGCCAGATTCGCGAAAACCGCGAATATCGCGCCTCTCGCGAAGCCCGCCAGGAGCGCGCTCCGTCGTTCAAGCTGGCCAACTGGCCGCACACCAGCGACGGCCGCATCTAGGGCTGTCCGTTCCCCCAAGACATCAGCGATCACGAGTGAACAAGCTTAGCTGTTTGTCACGCTGACCCCCGCTGTTGCCGCGCCGTTTCAAGCCTTCGGAAACGGCGCGGCTCTCCTCGCCTCGCGGGAAAATGACAACGGTCAGGATTTGCGAGCCCAGTTAAACCCCGCACCAGCGCCGCGCGATCTCGGTGAAGCCGGCGCGGGCCTCTTCGATGCGGCGGATCAGGCAGAACTCATCGGTCTGGTGCGCCATGTCCGGCTCGCCCGGCCCGAGGATGATCGCCGGAGGGTGGCCATAGCCCCGGACCAGCGCTTCCGCGTCGGTGAAATAGGAGGCGATCGCGGGCGCATGCCGCTCGCCGGTGATGTCCGCCATCACTGCGTGCACCTCCGCGATCCAGGGGTCGGACGGCTCGGTGTAGACGGGCGGATATGAGGTGAATTTGGTGAAGGCCGCATCCGTGCCGCCGATCTCGCCGAGCTTCGCCAGCACGTCCGTATCGGTGAGGCCCGGCACAAGGCGGATGTCGAGGCCGAATGTGGCTTCGTCGGGAATGGAATTGACGTTCATGCCGCCACGGAACCAGCCGACATTCAGCGTCGGCAGACCGCCCTTCAGCGTCCGGCCTTCGTCGAGCCGCAGGCGCTCCAGCTTGCTGACGACGCGCGCGGCCTTGTACACCGCATTGTCGCCCTGCTCCGGCATCGAGCCATGCGCCGTTACGCCGGTGGAGCGGCCCTCGACCCGCAGCACGCCCTTATGGCCGTTGAGCGGACGGTTTGCCGTCGGCTCGGCGACGACCAGCGCGCCCGCCTCGCCGAGCGCGCCGTCCAGCTCCGACCAGGAAGTTGGCGCCGTGGCAGCCGTTCTCCTCGCTGGCGGTGATGACCAGCACCAGGCCCGGCGTGCCTTCGAGATGCGGCGCGAGATCGACCGCCGCCGCCACGATCGCCGCGACGCCGCCCTTCATGTCGGTGGAGCCGCGCCCATAGATCCTGCCGTCCGCGATGTCGCCGGCGAATGGCGAAACGCTCCAAGGCGCGGCGCCGAGCGGCACCACATCGGTATGGCCGGACAGGCAGAGCGGCTTGCGAGCGCCGCCGCCGCCGATCCGCGCGATCAGACTGGCGCGGCTTGCGTCCCCGTCCAGCGGGTAATAGGCGATCCGGAAGCCCGCCCGCTCCAGGATGCCGCCAATATATTCGGCGCATGGCGTCTCGTTGCCGGGCGGATTGATGGTCTCGAAGCGGATGAGGTCGCGCGTCAATTCAATGGGATCAATTTTCATATGGAGCATTTTCCAGCGAAATGGATGCCGGTTCGCGTCGGCAGAATGCGACCAGACCAGAGGTGGGCGATCAGGTCCGCAATTCCGGCAGGCCGCGATAATAGTCGAGCGCTTCGGGGTTCGCGAGCGCTTCGGCGTTCTTGATCTCGCGCCCATGCACAAGATCGCGCACCGCGATTTCGGTGATCTTGCCGGATTTGGTGCGCGGAATGTCGGGCACCTGGATGATTTTCGCCGGCACATGGCGGGGCGTCGCGCCGTTGCGGATGCGCTGCTTGATCTTCGCCGTCAGCGCTTCGTCGAGGGCGAGGCCGTCCGCCAGCACCACGAACAGCACGACGCGCACGTCATTATCCCAGTCCTGGCCGACGACGATGGCTTCGCGCACCTCTTCGAGCTGCTCGACCTGCCGGTAGATTTCCGCCGTGCCGATGCGCACGCCGCCCGGATTGAGCGTCGCGTCCGAGCGGCCATGGATGATCATGCCGCCATGCGGCGTCCATTCGGCGAAATCGCCATGCTGCCAGATGTTCTCGAAGCGGGCGAAATAGGCGTCGTGATATTTCGACGCCGTCCGGATCGTTCCAGAAACCGACCGGCATGGAGGGAAACGGCCTGGTGCAGACCAGCTCGCCCTTGCCGCTCGGCATCGGCTTGCCGTCCGGCGTGAACACCTCCACGGCCATGCCCGTCAGCGGCCCCTGTATCTCGCCGCGCCAGACCGGCCGATGCGGATCGGGACCGACGAAGCTCGCGCACAGATCGGTGCCGCCCGAGGTCGAGGCAAGGTGAATGTCCGTCTTGATCGCGTCATAGACATAGTCGAACCCTTCCGCCACCAGCGGCGAGCCGGTCGACAGCATCAGGCGCACGCTGGCGAGGCTATGCGTGTCGCGCGGGCGCAGCTCGGCCTTGCGCAGCGCATCGAGATATTTCGCCGACGTGCCGAATACGTTCATGCCCTCGGCGTCGGCATAGTCGAACAGGACGTTCGGATCGGGATGGAAGGGCGAACCGTCATATTGGAGGATGCGTCGCGCCGCTGGCGAGGCCGCTCACCACCCAGTTCCACATCATCCAGCCGAGCGTGGTGAAGTAGAACAGCTTCTCGCCCGGCTTGATGCCGCCATGGAGCTGAAGCTCCTTCAGATGCTGCAGCAGTATGCCGCCCGCGCAATGCACGATGCATTTGGGCACGCCGGTCGTGCCCGAGGAGAACAATATATAGAGTGGGTGGGAGAAGGGCAGCCTTGCATAATGGATGTCGCGGGCGGCATAGGGGGCGAGCGCCCCGTCCAGCGTGACGGCGTTGCCGATCGTGGCCGCCGCCGCTTCCGCCTCGCCGAGCAGGGGGACGACCAGGGTCAGCGGCTCGCCGGGAAGGCCGGCGGCCACGTCGCGGACCTTCTCGCCGATGCGGATCGTCTTCCCATTATAATAATAGCCGTCGCAGGCGAGAAACAGCTTGGGCGCGATCTGGCCGAACCGGTCGAGCGCGCCCTGCACGCCGAAATCGGGCGAGCAGGACGACCAGATCGCGCCGAGCGAGGTGACCGCGAGCATCGCCGCCAGCGCTTCCGGCATGTTGGGCAGCATGGCCGCCACCCGGTCGCCGACGCCGACGCCATGGGCGGCGAAGAACTGCTGCAGCCGCGAGACGAGGGCGTTCAACTCGTCCCAGCTCATGCGGCGCTTGACCTTGTCCTCGCTCCAAAACACAATGGCGTCGCCTTGATTGGGGCGGGCCAGCATGTTTTCGGCGAAATTCAGCCTGGCATCGGGAAAGAAGCGCGCACCGGGAAGTTTATCCCCATCGATTAAATAGGGCGGAGACCCCTTATCGCCGCGAACGCCGCAAAAGTCCCACAGGGCAGGCCAGAATACTTCCGGCACCCTGACGGAGAAGGCATGAAGGTCTCGCGAATTGGCCAAATAGGCGCCATAGTGGCGGGCAAGAAAGTGCATGAAGCGGGTGAGATTGCTGGTTGCGATGGCATCTTCGCCTGGAGCCCATAATGGCTGTTCTTCAATCATCTCTTGTCTCTCCCAACCTTTGCCGCGTAGAGCTACCCGGCGGTTGTATACACTTATGCCTTGAGCGACGGTTGCCGGACTCGAGAAGAGATCGCTCCGCTAAGGTTCTGGCAAATCATGATTGACGGCGTATGAGATTGAAAGTCCCGTTTTTCGGTTATGTGCTCGCCATCGTTGGGCTTCTTCTCCCATCGGTCGTCTTCGTCGGGTTCCTGCCGTCGCTCATCAATACCGGGCCGGTCAAGGCGCGGCTGCTGGCGGAATTGAGGGACTGGGCCGGGACCGACGTCATTGTTGCGGGGCCGGTATCCATCGAGAGCTTCTTTTCCCTCACGGTCGACCTCCGCAATGTCGAACTGAGCGGCATCAAGAGCGTGACGAGCATTACCAGCGTCAAGGCTCCGAGGATGATCGCGAGGATTGAGTGGACCGACCTTCTGCGCGGCAATCTGGATTTCGACAAGGTGAGGATTTTCGACGCCGTTATTCATGCCCGGAGCGGCGATGCCACGGAAAATGGCGCGGCATTGCTGGCGGCGCTGGGCGGCGCCCAGCAAAATCCGTTCGCGACGCTCGGCATCTCGGACAGCGTCGTTATTTTCGAGGGCAACGCGCCGCAGGCGAGCCGCAAGCTGTACATCCACACCGCGACCGCAAATCTCCGGAAATCCGACGGCCGTATCCGCGTGTCCGGCAAACTGAAATGGAAGGGAGAGCCGATCGGCTTCCGGCTGACGACCAATCTTCCGGCCGCCGCCACGCCGGCCGCTCCCGTGCCGATGATCCTCGATGTCGACAGCCGCCTGTTGAGCGGCGGCTTCAACGGCGAGACAAGCTTGAAAGGCGCCTTGAATGCCGCCGGATATTTGTCGCTGGCGACCCCCGACATGCCCGGGCTGGCGAAATGGACCGGCTGGCCGCTTGAAGACGGCATGCCCGGCGTCGTTCAGCTGACCGGGTCGCTCAACCTCGCGCCGGACTGGGGCAGCCTGCAATCGGCGGCCTTCGCGGTGGGCGGCCAGAAGGCCACCGGCGACCTGACGCTGAAATTTGCCGCCGCACCGGCCCAGCTCGAAGGCGCGCTTGCCTTCGACGATCTCGATTTCGCCCCGCTCTGGCGCGAAACGCTCGGCGAACGTCCGGCCGCCCCGGATCAGCCAAGCATGGTGCGGCGCTTGATCAAATCCCTCAACATGGATTTGCGCATCTCGGCCGAAGCGCTGCACTGGAAGCACGCCGTGGCGAGACCGGCGGCCTTTACGCTCACATCGAACGCCGGAAACATCTCTGCGGAAATCGCCGAGCTCGGCCTCTTCGATGGCTCGGTGCTCGGGCATATCGACGCCGATCTGGCGCGCGAGCCCGCCCGTGTCCGCGCCAGGCTGACGGCGGAAAACATCGACACCGCCCAGATTCTCGGCGCGATGTCGCCGCGTTCCTGGCTGGCCGGACGCGCCGACGCGAGACTCGAAGTCGAGCTCGAAGGGCGTGGCGCCAAGCAGCTTCTGGAGAACGCCAAGGCGCATGCGCGCATCAGTTTCGCCAATGGCGGCAGCATTCCTTTCGATATCCCCCATCTCGCCAATGCCTCGACCGCGCAAGGCGTGAACGGATGGAGCGAGCTCGGCTTTAGGGCCGCGGCGTTTGACGAATTGCGGCTTCAGCTCGTCCTGGAGGGCGGCGAATTGCGGTGCGACGATCTCAGCCTGCGCAGCGCCGGTGAGATCATTCGCGGGTCCGGAAGCGTCGATCTGGCGCGCCAGCAGGTGGATTGGCGGTTCACGGTGCACCGCGGCGCGGGTGTGGCAGGCGATGCTGCAGCCGTGCCGCCCGAAGCCAGCCTGTCGATCCAGGGGCCATGGGCGCATCCGACGTTCCGCGCCGGCGAACGCTCGGGTGCGTTGTCGGCCGAGCGGCCAGGATCTCTGCGCAATGCCTCGCATACGCGCCCCGCGCGGGTCGATTCCGCGGCCGTCGCCGGATCGGACTGAAAACCCCGCGTGGCCTGGAGCGGGATCGCTTTAGGTGGAAACAACGCCGCCGCGTGGCCCGCTCCAGATTCTTTAGCTGGTCGCGTGATCGGACGGAAAACCGGATTCCACTTTTCCTGATCACGCTCTAGCTCCAGGGCGCGTTTTCCAGGACGATATTGGTGAGGAGCGCAAAAATGCGTCGCTTCTCCGGCCGTCTTTGCTAGGGTGTGCGGCATTTAGGGCGGAATGCGCTCAGACGGAATTGCGCATGCCGGCCTAAGCCTTTGTTTATCGCATCGTTTTACGCAAAAGCCGGTTCCCATTTTGCGCACGATGCTCCGGTAGAGCCTATGCCGTTCCGATTGCATCGAAACGGGGCTCTATCTTCTTGTTGGTCGCATTTTCGCGACGCAAACCGGTGTCCACTTTGCTGGAAAATGCTCTGGCAAACTCAATGCGGAAGGAATGTCCACGGTGAGAAGACGAAGCAGTTTTTCCGGGCCCGTTCTGGCACTTGCGGCGGTCACGCTCCTTTCGGCATGGCCGGTTTTCGCGCAAGGTGTTGACCAGCCGCCGGCCCGCACCGAACTGCCCCCGTTTGGCGATACGGAGCCGCCGCCCCCCTTCGGACACGGAGAACCGCGGAACGAGGGCGAGCGCCTGCCCGACGCCGAACCTCCCGCATCGCCGCTTCAGTCCGATTCGGCGCCCGTGGCTCCGGAACCCGACGGCCCAGGCTCCCGCCGCCGCCGAAGCGCCGCGCTCCGATCCGGCCGCGCCTGCGGCACAGGCGCCCGCCGCTCAGCCGGAGAATGCGGTGCAGGATACGCCCCCGCCGCCACCGGCTCCGGCGCAGCCGACCGTCACCGTGGCGCAGCCGCGCATCGATCCGAAGAATGTGACGCTCAAGATCGCCACCTGGAGCGGCGCTTACGGACAATCGCAGGATCGCGCCTTCTTCAAGCCGTTCACGCAGCGCGAGGGCTATCGCATCGAGTCCATCAACTATGACGGCAGCTATGACGAGCTGAAGGATCAGGCCGGGTCGCCGGATTGGAGCCTTGTGGACATCGACGGCGAGACGGCGAGCCGCGCCTGCGCCGAACAGCTGCTGGAGCCGCTCGACCCGGCCATTCTGCAGACTGCGCCGGACGGGGCGTCCGCCCAGGAGGATTTTCTCCCCGGCGCGATCCAGCCCTGCGCGATCGCAAGCGTCGCCTGGTCGGCGCTCATCGTTTACGACGAGGGCCTGAAGCGCAAGCCCGCCGCGCTGGAGGATTTCTTCGATACGCGCAAGATTCCGGGCAAGCGGCTGCTGCCCAAGCAGCCCCGCTACACGCTCGAACTGGCGCTGATGGCGGCCGGAGTTGCGCCCAAGGACGTCTATACCGTGCTGGCGACGCCCGAAGGCCAGGACCGCGCCTTCGCCAAGCTGTCGGCGATCAAGGGTGACATCCTGTGGTGGGACAAGCCGTCCGACGTATTCAGCCGCATCGCGCAAAAGGAAGCCGTGATGGGGCTCGCCTTCAGCGGGCGCGCCTTCATGGCGATCGTGGGCGCCCGCCAGCCGCTCGACATGCTGTGGGATCACCAGATCTACGCCTTCGACTATTGGGCCATTCCGCGCGGCGCGCCGCATATCGAGGCGGCGAAGCAATTCATCCGCTTTGCCACCGCACCGGGACAGCTTGCCGACCAGACGCGCTGGCTGCCTTACGGTCCCGCGCGGCGTTCGGCGGTGCAGATCGTCGGCAAACACGCGGAGATCGACCTCAACATGAAGCCGTACCTGCCGACGCATGAGCCGAATTTGAAAAGCGCGCTCGGCTTCGATGGCCAGTGGTGGGCGGCGAACGAACCCGCCATCAAGGTCCGTTTCGCCGATTGGCTCGAAGGACGCCAGCCCGTCGCCCCGAAAGATGCCGTCAGTTCGCAGTAAAATAGGGGAATTCGCTGCCCGCTTAGCGACTTGCACTGTTACATTTTGATCACAATGTGGCGAATTTCGCCACATTTGTGGCGGTTCGCCCGGGCCGAGAGCACTGATCGCAGGCACCAGATCACTGAAATGATGGCGATCTTTGCCGCCACGCCAAGTTTTCCAGCAATCCCAGACACCAAGGCCCCCAGAAACGGGCCAGCGGGGCGCAGCGGCGAGCTGCACGGCCCGCCATGGCGGCGGACCGCTCCGTCCCCGGATTATTCGCCGCCCATTCGCCACAATTCGTACTCATGCGCGTATAAATACGGATATCGCGGGCGCTGCTCGCGATTGCACAATGCGTTCAATTCGGGCAAATTCTCGTTAACGAATGGTTGCCGAAGCAGTCCCGGGGGCTGGACTGTCTCGGATCGACCGAAAATAAAAGGACGCGAACGCAAGCCTTACGAACCTTCCGATTGGGCCTCCTCTGGCGACGGTGCTTTTGCACCGATCAGGCTGCGTTCAGCATTTTAAGCGGGGTAAAGACACTGCCGTCTTTGGAAGGCGGCAGTGTTTATTTTTTTGGGACAGGGCTTCGAGGGGATGGGCGGCTAGAAGCGGGATCGGTTGAAGTGGAAACATCGAAGCCGGGAGGCCCGCTCTCGATTTTTTGCTGGTCGCGCGATCGGACGGAAAACCGGATTCCATCCCCGCCTTCCGGGGACATGCTTTTCCTGATCGCGCTCCAAGGCCAGGACATCAAATTGCTTCGCGCCGCCGCCGCATATTAAAGGAAGTTTAGGAGGCTTGACTTATCCCCATCGTTGCCGGGCCGGTTTTTTGCCGATGCGTATAGAGGTCGACCGCGGCAGGCTTACGTAGCGGGGGTGGAGTTGGGCATTCTGATGATGAGCTTACGTGTTCTCTTGGCCGGAGCGTTCGCCGCCGGCTCTGCTGACCCAGGGCATGGCATTTGCCCAGGAGAATTCCGGCGACACAGCCGCCATGACACCCGCCTTCCGCATCGAAGCGCGCACCGGCCACACAAAGCGTATTGCAGGCAGGCCCCGTTCGCGGCGCATTGACCGCGACGCCGATGGCGGGCCGCTATTCGGCGGGCACGTCGGCCTTCGTCCAGATCAGGCTGTCCAGCAAGTCGACCGCGAAGCACGGCATCGAGGCCGAGCTGCTCCTGGAAGTGGAGCATGGGGAGATCGTCGGCGTCACCGGCCCGCAGGTCGACACGGACGAGGAAGGCAACGTTCGCATCGCGCATATTGAGGGGCTTCGCCAGGGGCGCGACCGCTCGCTGCTCGTCGAGGTGAAATTGCGCACCGCCGAGGGCAATCCGCCGAATAAGCTCAAGCTGACATTGCGTTCTCCCGGCGCTCGAGCCGGATGAGAACGACGGCGCGGCCGCTGAACCCGCCGCATTCTCCGAGAGCACGGACACAGCGCTTCTCGCCTGGCCGGTGACGGATTGCGCGGGCGGATATCTGGCGGCGCTGCGGCAGATCGGGGAGGAGAAAGGCAATCGGCTGCGCGAAATCTGGCGCGAGGCGAGCCGGCCCGAAAAATCGATGCCGCGCGAGTGGCTGTTCCGCCCCGCTCTGCCGAAAAGCAGCTCACGGCGCCGGAAAGTGGCGCCCGCCGATGTCACGGCAAGCCTCGCGGCGCAGGACGCGCGTGAAATTTTCCTCGAAGCGGGCCGCCTGCTGCGGGCCGGCTACGATCCCGATCTCGGGCTGAAGGGACGCCACAGCTTTACCCTTTCGAAGACCTCGAACGATCTGCGGAAATATTTTTCCCAGGATGAAAATGCCGCCATCTGCACCGGCGCGATCGCCTTCACCAACTATTATGAGGGCAAGCTTTCCCCTTTGCGCAAGCGCGGCGAGAGGCTGACGACCCTCAATGCCGAGGCCAAGCAGCTTGCCCGCGAACGGGCGGATGCGATCTTCGAGGCGGCGCGCGGCCTTCCCATGGGGCATCCCGGCTGGGGCGGCGCGACGCTTGCCTCCCTGCGGCCGGTCGCGGATCGCTCAAGCGACCTGAAGCAGATGGTTTCGGACCTCGTCGAGGTCGCCGGCCTTCCCGATGAGTTCGTCGCCGAGGTCAAGACGGCGGACGGCCCTTATGCCGCGCTCCGGGCGGTGGAGGATCACGGCTTCGACGGCACGGAACTGCCGAAGGAAACGCGCGCGGATTTGCGGCAGGCGCTGTCGGCCATCGAGGCGGCGGTGCTGCTCGACACATTCGTCGCCCGCTATGCCGGCTTCTGGAACGGTTTTTACGGCAGCCTCCAGGCGATCCGCGACGCGCATGGCAAAAACTGCGTCTGCGACGGATAGCGGGCGCTCGAGCCATTTCCAGCAAAGCGGATGCGGCTTGCGTCGCAAAAATGCGACTAAATAGAGCATCGCTCTAATTCAACCTAATAGCAAAACCTGGGTGCACGCTAGGCTAGCGTGATCGCGCGCAGCATGTATCCGAAATGGCGTGACACCTTGGAGAAAAGCACGGCTGTCGTCATGGGCGTCTGTCGTCAGCTAAAGGCGAATGCCGCAATTACCGCGTCGTCCCGGACGAAGCGCAGCGCAGATCCGGGATCCACTCTGCTATCCTGTGGCGCCAAGCCGCGTGGCGAGCAGAATGGGCCCCGGCTCGCAGGCCGGGGCGACGTCTTCTCAATCGATGTGTGCTGTCATCATTTGCACAATTCGTCAGCGCCCGCCGGGCCTTTGCTTGGGCGACGAATCCAGATTTTGGCTTGTCGCACCGGTCCTGTGGAAAACCTGTGCAAAAACTGTGCACAAAACGGCCCGGGCCGCCTCAGAATTTCATATAGACGCTGGCCGAACCATAGGCGCCGGGATCGTCCTTATAGGCACCCGAAATGCCGCCGGCCAGGGTCGTTTCGACCCCCAGCGCGTCGAGGCGCAAGAAGGCTCCCGCTCGGCCGGACGTGTCGTCCACATTGCCATAGGTAGAAAATTCCGGGCCGAGCGAGAGCCATGGTTGGGCTTTATATCCCATTTTCATCGCCGCTGCATGTGCGTTCGTACCGGTAAAATACGAGGCGTCGGCGCTGAACCAGAAATCCTCGCCAAATGGCACCCAGGTCTCAAGCCCGGCCTGCGCCCCCCAATAGCTGCCGCTGAGCGGCTTGGTCGGGTCGGGCGGCGTCGTCTCATGCAGCTCATAGCCAAGGCCCGCATAGGCTTTCATGATGACCCTGCCCAGGGTGAACTGGTAGCCCGGCGCGATGGCGGCGTCATAGCGGGTGGCCAGATGCGGTATCACCGCGTAGATCTGGTCGCCTTCCAGCTCCAGGCCGGCGGCGGCCAGTTCGGCCGCAAGCGCGGCGCGTTCCTCGCCTTCCGGCGGATTGCCCGCAATCTCATTGCAGATCGCACCGAAATTGGTGCCTGTCCGTTGCTTTTTCTCCTCGGCGGAGAGCTGGCAATAGGCCGCGCGGTTCTTATAGTGATAGCTCGAATAGCCGCCCGAGAGCTTCAGCCGCCAGCCATCGACATGCAGCGGCCCGCTCAGCGCGACGACAGCGGTGCCATAGCCGCCCCACCCATTGGCCGTCATGTCGAATCCATTCGAGAGTTCGGCGCGGCCAGCCGGCAGTTGCAGCTGGTTGAAATAAGGCAGGAGCGACGGCATTTCGTCCGCCTGCACGCCGCCGCTGCGGACGCAGCCGAGGCCAAGGGCGATCAACCCGCATATGACGCAAAACGCACGCATTTTCCGCAACATGGTTCAAACGCAACACTCCCGGCACAATAGATTTTATGGAAGCTTCCGCGCTAGTTGGTATTAACCCCCGGTAAATTTGTTCGTGCTTTTTGTCGCCATATCTTTGCTGCAAATTGCAGCCAAGCGGTTGCCCTCGATCGTCAGCTACGCTTATCCTACCCGTTGCGCGGTTGGCGACGGGTGCGGAGTGGGCAGGCTTGGGGTCGGCCGAGATGGAGTCATGATGAGCCTGCGCCGCCTCACCTTTGCGACCGTCATGACCCTCGCCGGGCTGGCTCCCGGCTGCGCTCCCGTATTCACGCCTGAACTTGCCCAGATGGTCGAGGCGGTCAAATACCAGCCGGTCGGCACGGGCGACGACGCGGTGAAGCTGGCCATCCAGGAAAGCGGCAAGGGCAAGCCCATCGTGTTCATTCACGGGCTGGGCGCATCGAGCTACACCTGGCACAAGATCGCGCCGGAACTGGCCAAGACCAACCGGGTCATCGCGATCGACCTGAAGGGGTTCGGCCAGTCCGACAAGCCGCTCGACAATCGCTATTCGATCTTCGATCAGGCAAAGCTGGTCGAGGATTTCCTCAGCCGCAGCGGCTTGCGCGGCGTGACGCTGGTCGGCCATTCCTATGGCGGGGGCGTCGCGCTGGCTGTCGCTCTCAATCAGATGGATGCGGGCAACCGGCAGATCGAGAAGCTGGTGCTGATCGACAGCGTCGCCTACCGGCAGCCGCTGCCGTTCTTCTTCCAGGTGCTGCGCACGCCGATCATCGGCGAATTGGGCATGACGCTGGTGCCGCCGGAAGTGCAGATGACCCGCGCCCTGTCGATCGCCTATTACAAAGACGAGAAAGTGACCAAAGAGACGGTCGATCATTATGCCAGCGCGCTGCACAGCGAAGGCGGCCGCCATGCGCTGTTTCACACGATCAACAGCCTCGATCCGGAGAAGGCCGAGGAATTTTCCTACCGTTATCGGACCTTGACGACGCCCGCGCTGCTGCTCTGGTGCGAGCATGACAAGATCGTGCCGCTCAAATTCGGCAAGCGGCTGTTCAGCGAACTGCCGGATGCGCGGATCGAGGTGATCGAGGATTGCGGGCATATTCCGCATGAGGAACAGCCGGAGGAGACCTTGCGGCTGATCCGGAGCTTCGCGGCCAAATAATCGGCGCCCGCTCTAAAAGGCAGCAACTCACCGGACTCACCTTGGCCTGTGAAAAAAGTGCTGCCGCTCTGCGTCCGCACTGTGGAGATGGGCCGCATCAAGCATCGACCATCTGCGCCGCTATTTCGAACTTCTGTTCCAACCCACAGGCGCAAAGGAAAGGCGCGCATGAGCACGAACGACACCTATCTCGCGGTCTTCCTCAGCAACAAGACCAGCCCACGCTGGCAAGCCTGGTATGCGATGTCCGACGCCGAACGGCGCGCGAAGGACGAGGAGGGGCTCGCCGCCCTGAAAGCTTGGGACGACAAGCATCAGGACGCCATCGTCTACGAGGGCGGGCCGCTCGGCCCAACCAAGCGCACGTCGCGGGATGGCGTCGCCGACGTCGTCAACGAGCTGACCGTTTTCGTCGTCGTGCGCGCGTCTTCGCATGAAGCCGCGGCGAAGATGTTCGAAGGCCATCCGCACTTCACGATCTTTCCCTGCGACGCCGTGGACGTGATGCCGCTTCTTGGTCCCCCTCCCGGCGCGTGAGCACGCGCTTCAACAATTACCGGCATTCGCTCTCAGGCAGGCCGTATTTCTCCCGCGAGCCGCTTGCAGCCGCCCTTCTGGCCGCAGGAATCACGCGGGTACATCCGTATTTCCTGGCGAGCTGTCCGCATTTGCCGGGTCCGCGCTGGCCATCGCCGCTCTCCGCGCCGCGCTTCTGCTTCTTTTCGGTTTTCGGAAATCCCTGGCCGCGGGCGGGGATGAATGACCCTGATCGCGAAAATTCCAGCGGGAAGAGTTTGGCGGGGCAGACGGCAGCGCGCCCCGATAGGATTGCAAGGCCAAGCACACGCGCGCGACGCCTGAACGCGATATCCCCCGGAGCACCCCAGAACCGCCGATGCAATCAGTCTAGATTGCGACCAGCATCAGCGCGACGGGTTCCGGGTGGAGAACACCCAGTCGCGACGGAGATTCAAGCGGCAAAACCCTTATCAGAGCTGGGCCGACATCTCGCCATTGCGCTCGACCGCATGCTGCCGGGCTGATAGGTGGCGAAATCCTCGGTCCATCTCAGGCTGCCGTCATAGCGGGTGCCCATTTCGATGCCGATGCCCTGATGGTAGATGTCGCCTTCGACGCGGGCCGTGGCGTGCAGCATGACGCGCTTGCCCCGGATGGTGCCGACGACCTTGCCGAGCACGATCACTTCGTTGTTGGCGATGATACCGCCGTCAATGTCGCCGGAACTCGCTGACGACCAGGGAAGCGCAGTGTATGTCACCCCGAATTTTCCCATCCAGCTTGACGTTCCCCTTGGAGGTCACGTTGCCGATGATGGTCAAGTCGGTACTGATTATGGTTTCCCCCATGGTACTCACATCCTGCAAACATTTACACGAAACGATGGTGCGATCGCGTGAATGCGAGGTCGAACTCGCATCGTTTCCAACCCTTTCGCCGAAGCTGGAAGCGCGTCTTCATAGGTGCTTGTAAACTATTTTGAGTTCGTGTCCACCGCAAGAAGTTTCCTCATAATTGCGGGGAAGAAGGAAACACACGCGACTGTTGTTTGGCTACAACGCTCGCCCAGTAGAACTGCGTGGATGATGTTTGAGCGCCAAAAAGGAAAAGCAGGCCACCGGCCTGCTCCTCATGCGCTAGCATCGGACCGAAAAGTGCGCAGCGGTTTTCGGACAAATCCGTGCTGAAACAAAAAGCTGGAGCGGCGCTTCCGATTCCTAAAGAGTCCGCCGATCTAACTGCATGTCCGCAAAGGATCAGCGTCCGAACTTGTCGAACAGGCCATAGGGCATGCAAGTCTCGCGCACCCGGTTGTCTTCGCCGATGACGCGGCAAATGCTCTGTTTTTCCGAGACACTGTAGCGGATGGTGTCCGCGCTTACCCGGAAGCCATATTCCCGCGCCACGATGGCGAGATAGCCGTCCTGACAATAGGGTGTCGCAATCCGGTTGCCGTTTTTCTGAACCTGGAAGTTGCCTTGGCATTCGATCGCGCTGGCCGGTCCCGCCGCGGCGGCGAGCCCGAGAAAACAGGCGGCGGCTATCAATTTACTGCGCATCTTTCTCTCCATCGCCTTGTGGGGTTCACCGCCTTGGCGCTCGTGGTTCATATGCCCTCGGGCATGACCAGGCGCGTGCCGAGGAGAATAAACATCGAACGATGGAGGCCGGCTCCTCGTGCCATGCCTCCATGTCCGCAAGGGATTAGCGCCGGAACCTGTCGAACATGCGGTATGGCTGGCAGGTGTCGCGCACGCGGTTGTCTTCGCCCACGAGGCGGCAGACGCGTTCCTTTTCCGAAGGATTGTAGCGGATCTCCCGGGCGCTCACGCGCATGCCATACTGGCGCGCCACGATGGCGAGATAGCCGTCCTGGCAATAGGGGGTAACGATCCGGTTGCCGTTATTCTGCACCTGCACATTGCCCTCGCATTCGATCGCGCTGGCGGGCCCGGCGGCGGCGGCAACGCCGAGAAAACAGGCGGCGGCGATAAATTTACTGCGCATCTTTCACTCCATCTCCTTGTGGGGACTCACGGCCTCTTGTTCCCCCTAATCATATGCCCTCGTAATAAATAGGCGCGTGTCGAACAGAATTAACAATTTAAGGATGCAGCGTTTCCATCCGCATATGTGCACAAACTGGTGAACGGCACGGGGCGGGGCCGAACCCCGTCATGCGCCACCTCAATGTCCGCAGCGGATCAGCGCCGGAACTTCTCGAACATGCGGTATGGCTCGCAGGTGGTGCGCACGCGGATGTCTGCGCCGATGAAGCGGCAGACGCGCCGTTTTTCCCCCGGATTGTAGCGGATCTCGTCCGGGCTCACGCGCACGCCATATTCGCGCGCCACGATGGCGAGATAGCCATCCTGGCAATAGGGTGTCGCAATCTGGTTGCCGTTTTTCTGAATCTGGTAGTTGCCTTCGCATTCGATCGCGCTGGCCGGTCCGGCCGCGGCGGCAACGCCGAGAAAACAGGCGGCCGCTAGCAATTTACTGCGCATCTTTCTCTCCATTCCGTGGGGCTCATAGCCTCTTGTTCCCCAACGCATATGCCCTCGGAATAATTAGGCGCGTACTGAACAGATTTAACAATTTAAGAATGCAGCGTAGCCGTCCGCCTATGTGCACAAATTGGTGAACGGCGCTTGACGGGGCTGAAATCCGTCATGCGCCACCTCAATGCCCGTCGCGGATCAGGGCTTGATCCGCTCGAATATGCGATATTGCTGGCAGGTGTCGCGAACGCGGTTGTCATTACCGAGGAGGCGGCAAATGCTCTCCTTCTCGCCAGGGTTGTAGCGGATCTCGTCGGAACTTATGCGCACGCCATATTCGCGCGCCACGATGGCGAGATAGCCGTCCTGGCAATAGGGTGTCGCAATTTGGTTGCCATTATCCTGAATCTGGTAGTTGCCCTCGCATTCGATCGCGCTGGCCGGTGCCGCCGCGGCGGCAACGCCGAGGAAACAGGCGGCGGCTATCAATTTACTGCGCATCTTTCTCTCCATCTCCATGTGGACGCCCATAGTCCGTCACTCCCGTGGGTTGTAAGCCCCGAGATGATTCGGACTCGTGCAGAACTGAATAACAGTTGAAGAATGCGGCATATTCAGTCTCATCCGTGCACAAACTTGTGAACGGGGCTATCGGCTGCTTGAATCCGCCGGCCGGCGACACTCTCTGGTACCGTCATTCCTGATCATGCAGAAGCTGGAAGGCGACGGCTGGGTGTTCGTGCATGCCGGCGGCACGGTGGTGGAACGCGAGCTGAAGCCGGGCGAAGAGCTGCATGTCGATACGGGCTGCCTCGCCGCGATGACGCCGGACGTCGATTTCGACGTGGTCAGCGCCGGTTCGATCAAATCGATGCTGTTCGGCGGCGAGGGCGTGTTCTTCGCGAGGCTGACCGGCCCCGGCAGGATCTGGCTGCAGAGCCTGCCATTCTCGCGCCTCGCCGGACGGATGCTCGCGGCGGGCGGTCCGATGGGCCGGAGCGTGGATGAAGGTTCGGTGCTCGGGCCGCTTGGCGGTATACTTGATGGGGACAATCGTTGAGGGCCAATCTTAAACGATGACTGTGTCCCGAATGCGTCGGGGCGTGATCTTTCTTGTGACGTGGACTTCCAGCCAAAATTCCTATTTACGCCAGAACTGCAACCTAGAGTCGATCATCTTATCATAATTCCAGATCTCAGGTGGAATCGTGGGTCGGCTGTTGATCAAGTTCCGGGCTAGTAATGCGTTACCGACAGTGATATAGATGGACTACGCGCAATTGCTATTAGTCCCGTAATTCTCTTTCATGCCGGGATTCCAGGTTTCTCCGGTGGTTTTGTCGGCGTCGATGTCTTTTTCGTCATTTCCGGTTTCCTGATCACCGGGATCAATCTTGGGCAGGTCGAAAACGGCACCTTCAGCCTGGTCGATTTCTACGATAGGCGCATCCGGCGAATTTTCCCGGCCCTTATTGCAGTCTACATATTTTGCTTGGTCCTCGGTCTGATCCTTTCGATGCCGGTCGATCTGAAGGAGTTCGCCAAGAGCCTGACCAGTTCGGCTATTTTCCTGTCGAATATGCATTTCTATGAGAATGCCGGTTATTTCGACGCCCCGTCCCTTGCGAAGCCGCTTCTGCATAGCTGGTCGCTTTCGGTGGAAGAGCAGTTCTACGTGATATGGCCTATTGCCATGATCGCGCTTTGGCGCTTCGCCAAGCCGTCTCGGCGCCTGCCGATCCTGGGTCTGGCAATTGCCGTCTCGCTTATC
This sequence comes from uncultured Alphaproteobacteria bacterium, assembly GCA_963842775.1. Taxonomy (GTDB): domain Bacteria; phylum Pseudomonadota; class Alphaproteobacteria; order Rhizobiales; family Rhodomicrobiaceae; genus R-RK-3. The sequence goes on from CAWJHQ010000013.1 coordinate 52,844, forward strand.
TATGCGGAGTGGGAAATAGGGCGTGGGAACGCGTCGGCCGCATTCTATCTTCTTCCAGCGCGTGCCTGGGAACTGCTTGCGGGCGCCCTGTTGGCGATCATGATCCCGCATATGCGGATCGGTCCGCGACTTGCGGAAATATTGGCTGTCTGCGGTATCGCCCTGATTATCGGCGCGGTCGTGGGGCTGTCCGAGGAGCGGGATTTTCCTGGGCTCAATGCGGCAATCCCGTGCGTCGGCGCTGTTCTGCTCATCATTGCGGGACATGACCGAGCGACCGTGGTGACGCGATTGATTTCCAGTCGGGGCTTCGTGTTCATCGGCATTATTTCCTACTCACTCTATCTGTGGCATTGGCCGCTATTTGCATATTGGCAGCTGGCGTTCGATCGTACTCCGCAGATTGGAGAGGCATGTGCTCTGATCGGAGTGAGCGTTCTTGTGGCGGCGCTTTCGCAGCGCTTCATCGAGCAACCGTTTCGGCGACGGCCCCTGGTGCCGCGCCGTACCGCTTATGCAGGCGTCGGCGCGATGGCGCTGTTCGTTGCCGCGGGTCGTTGCAATCAGTTCTGCAAAAGGGCTTCCGCAGCGGTTTGACGGGGATGTGGCCGAAATATTGGCGTTGGTGAAAAGAGAGCCAGAACAGCGATGCGTCGGAGATGAAAAGGCCGAGGCATTCCGGCGTGCCGACTGCCTGATAGGCGCCCCAAAGCAATCGGCATCCTACGACGTTGCTCTGCTCGGTGATTCGCATGCCGGGCATTATGGCCCTGCTTTGGATGTCTTGCTCAGGGATCGAGCATTTATCGGGGCGGTTGGTTTCGCGTTTTCGGCTGCACTCCCTTTGACGGCGTGCGGGCTATCCAGGCAACCCGGGAACTGACAAAATGCGCCGCCTTCGCAGACGAGGTTGCCGAGTTTTTGGCCGAAAATAAGCATGTGAAGCTGATCGTCATAGCCATGCGCTGGGACCTCTATACAGAGGAATCCAGATCCGAGGCGACGCGGGGAAAATCCGTGTGGCTCATCGACGATATCGATCGAGAACCAAGCGGCGTCGAAGCATCCAGGCGCGTCTTGGAACGGTCGCTGCGCCGCTTGGTTGGAACGCTCGTCGCTGAGGGAAAACAAGTGCTTCTGGTTGGGCAAGTTCCACCATATCCCAGTAACGCCTGTGGATTGTGTAGCTCGAGCCGTTCACCATAAAAGCGATGTGAGCCGCTGTTTCGCACCGGCTCCGGACGTCCGCAAGCGTCTGAACTTCTCCAACAGCCTCCTGCTTCGCCTTGCCTCCGAATCCGAGGCGGTCCACGCCTATCTCCCGACGGACACCTTGTGTGACGAGCAATTATGTTCGCCGTTCCTGAATGGCGTTTTCCTCTATCGCGACGACGATCATTTAAACTCCACCGGCGCCAGTGCAATTTGCCAAACAATTCGCGCACAATTCCGGTATTTACTCAACTCCGGGACGCGGCGCTGGCAAAAAGCGGGGGTGGGGGCTCGGTGCTTCGCTAGACGCATCGGACCGAAAAGTGCGCAGCGGTTTACGGACAAATCCGATGCTGAAACAAAAAGCTGGAGCGGCGCTTCCGATTCCTGTTAAAGTTGCCGCTAAGCCATTGTCGCTGCGGCTGGAACTGCTACGGTGTTTGCATGACTATCGACGCATCCTCGCCGAGAAGCGTGGTCTGGCCGGCCATTGTCGCGGAGGCCGAGAACCTCCGCACGAACGCGATTGTCGGCCGGTCGATTTCGGCCGCCATCTTCGATCACGGCAATCTCGAAGACGCGTTGGCCTTTCAAATCGGTCAATGGCTCGGTTCGGGCGATGACCGCGAAAGCTACGCTGATGCGGCGCGGCAGGCCCTGCGATCGTCGCCTGCGATCGCGGATGCCGCGTGTGCCGATCTCGATGGGATTCGGGCTCGCGACCCGGCATTCAGCGGCTTCCTGCCCGTTTTCCTGAACGCCAAGGGCTACATCGCCTTGCAAGCCTGGCGCGTATCCAACTGGCTTTGGCTGCATGAGCGCCGGGATCTCGCCTTGCTGTTTCAGAACGCCGCCTCTCACGCTCTGCAAATCAGCATTCATCCTTCCGCTGCGTTCGGCCGCGGCGTTTTTCTCGATCACGGCACGGGCATCGTCGTCGGCGCGGGCGTGAGGGTGGGCGATGACGTCACGATCCTGCAGAACGTTACGCTCGGACGCGGCAAGGCCGGCGGCGGCGCGCCGGTGATCGGGCAGGGTGTCCTGCTGAGCGCGGACGCCAGCATTATCGGCGACGTCAATGTCGGCGATTTTGCCAAGATCGGCGCGGGATCGGTCGTGACTATGGACGTGCCCGCGGGATGTACGGCGGTCGGAGTGCCCGCGCAACTCGTCAATTGCCCCTCGATGGCATCTTAGCGCGGCGCGGTACGGGATCCGGGGGCATCCGCCACCTTTTTACCTGCCGCCTCGCATCCGCGAGGCTTTTGGCCCGCTTGCGGGCCCCGGGTGCCCAATCCAGACGCAGAGCCGGCAGCCGGCATGGGACTGGCATGGGCAAACGCTCACCATCGGCGCGGATGCGCCGATGCCAGGCAAACCCCCGCATTCTGCATTCTTCCTTACCGAAAGGTTAATGGCGGCCCGCAACCGCCAGAAAACCCGCCGTCAAGCGCCGTGGCTGGACATTTCCACAGATATTCGACGCCCCGCAGGCGGCTTTTGCCCGAAAATCGCGCCCTCTTAGCGCCAATTTAACCACCTCGTCCCACCCAAAGCCCGCTCTAGCCCCCTTCGTTCCGTTGACACCCATACAGTCCCATGCTATCCCATCAATACCCGTTCGGAAGGGTGTGATTCGGGAGGAGGCCAACTGAAGCGAGTTCCTTCGAAGGCCAAATAGGGGGCACAAGCACGCGCCTCCTCCCGGTCCTAATTTTCGAAGGCGAGCGCCAAGTGGCGGAAGACTGACAGATGAGCGCCGCGCTGCCGGCGGGCTGGTATCGCGTCGTGGATCGGGAGCGCCTGAGAGGAGATGGATGACTTTGCCTCCAGGTTCGACAACAAGATCGATGCAAAAGGCCGGGTCTCCGTGCCTGCATCTTTTCGGGCAGTGCTCTCCAAGGAAGGTGCTGAGGAGATTTTTTGTTACCCGCATCTTGACCGGCCCGCGCTCGAAGCTGGCGGCGGCCGCCTGGTCGAGAAGATTAAGGGGATATTGGAAGGCTTTCCCATCGACAGCGCCGAGCGCGACGAAATCGCGACCGCTTATTTCGGTGAAAGCGAAAAGATCAAGGTCGATCCCGACGGCCGGGCTGTCCTGCCCAAGCGCCTCCGGGATCATGCAGGGATTACGGACACGGCTGTCTTCGTCGGATTGGGAGACAAGTTCCAGATCTGGGAGCCGGCCGCTTATGAAGAATTCCGGACCGGGGCGCGGGAGCGCGCACGGGCCCACCGGAGAGATCTCGGCGCGGGGAACCGTCCATTAACGGACGGGCGTAAAGAGGGAGTACAGGAGTAATGACGGGTCGCGGCAAGGGAGAGGCCCCCGAAGCCGCTGGCGGACCGACCCGCCATTCTCCTGTACTCTTGGCCGAGATTCTTCAAGCGCTCGCACCCCAGGACGGGGAGCGCTACATAGACTGCACCTTCGGCGCCGGCGGCTATTCGCGCGCCATTCTCGCAAGCGCCGATTGCCGGCTTCTGGCGCTCGACCGCGATCCGCTCGCAGCCGAAATCGCCGCCGAACTGGCGAAAACACACGCCAAGCGCTTCCGTTTCGAACCGGCCGCCTTCAGCAGCCTCGCCGATATCGCCGCCGATGCGGATTTCGTGCCCGCCGATGCCGTGATTTTCGATCTCGGCGTCTCCTCCATGCAGCTCGACGAGGCGGAACGCGGCTTTTCCTTCATGCGCGACGGCCCGCTGGACATGCGCATGTCCGGCGAAGGGCCGACCGCCGCCGACATAGTCAATCGCAGCGACGAGGCCGACCTTGCGGAAATTCTCTTTCTCCTGGGGGAAGAACGCAGGTCGCGCCCGATCGCCCGCGCGATTCTCCGCCGCCGCGAGCAGGCGCCGCTCACCCGCACGCTGGAACTCGCCGACCTCATCGCGGGCGTGCTCGGCCGCCGCCATGACGACGCAAGGCACCCGGCGACGCGCAGCTTCCAGGCGCTGCGGCTGTTCGTCAATGACGAGCTTGGCGAACTGGTCGCCGGGCTGGCCGCCGCGGAGGCGATCCTGCGCCCCGGCGGGCGGCTGATCGCCGTGACCTTTCATTCGCTCGAGGACCGCATCGTGAAGAGCTTTCTCGCCGAGCGGTCGGGCGGCAAGGGACGCGCATCGCGGCACATGCCGGACACGCTGACAGAACGTGCGCCCAGCTTCACATTGGCTCGACGCAAGCCGGTGGAGCCGGGCGCCGCCGAAATTTCCGCCAATCCCCGGTCGCGGTCGGCGCGGCTCCGTGCGGGCGTCAGGCTGGATGCGCCCGCATGGCCGGTCGATCCCGCCGCGCTCGGTCTGCCCATGCCGAAAGCTGGTGAAATGCGCGTCCGGAATTACCGGACATTTACGAATCCCTGTTAACCCTAACGATGGCTTGTCAGCGATCGAGGTTTTTTGCTGTGGTGCGTTTGTTCTGTCTCCTTGCCTTCGGCTTTCTCGCCGGTTTGGTGGTTCTCATCTACGACATGAAATTCGAGACGCGCCGGCTAGAGGACCGCGCCGCGCAGCTTCAGCGCGCCATCGAGGATGAGAAGGACAATGTCGCCCTGATGCGCGCCGAATGGAGCCATGTCGCGAGGCCCGAACGGGTCGAAACCCTCGCCCGCGAAGTGCTGAAGCTCGAGCCCGCCAAGCCGGAGCAGCTGATCAATCACCGCGATTTCGTCGAGGTTCTGGCGCGCCGTCCGGTGCCCACCGCCGAAGGCAGCTGGCAGGCGCGCGACGATATCGGGGCGCTGATCCGCCACGGCGCCGGGGGAGATGGCTATGCGCCGCGAACCGCAAGACAGTGATTGGCCGGGCGCCGTCATGGCGCCGCCGCTTTGGCGCTTGCGGCTGCTCACCCTGGCGCTGCTCGCCAGCTTCGTCGCCATCGGCTGGCAGCTCACCGCGCTTGGCCGGGGCAGCGCCTTTGCCTCGCGCATCATGGTGGCCGAAAATCAGCTCCGCCATGCGGTTTCGCGGCCCGACACGGTCGACCGGCATGGCCGGATGCTCGCCTCCGACATTCGCGTCTATTGGCTGTTCGCCGATCCCGGCCAGATCAACAGCGTCGATGAGACCATCGAACGGCTGTCCCGCGTGCTGTCCGCCGACGATATGGTCGGCCTGCGCACCAAGCTCGGCGGGCAGAGCCGCTTCGAATGGGTGAAGCGCGGCCTGACGCCCCGCGAGGCCGCCGCCATTCACAATCTCGGGCTTCCGGGTCTGCACCTCATTCAGGAGCCGCAGCGCGTCTATCCGGCGGGCGAGACGGCGGTGCATGTGCTCGGCCACACCAATGTCGACAATCAGGGGCTGGCCGGCATCGAGAAATATATCGACAGCACCCCGCAGACGCCGTCGCCGACACGCCGGACCGCGCCAATGTGCAGCTCTCCATCGACCTGCGCATCCAGCATGCGCTGCATGAGGAGTTGGACGCGGCGCAGAAACGCTATCAGGCGAAGGCGCTGGGCGGCATCGTGCTCGACGTGCGCTCCGGCGAAGTGGTCGCGATGGCGGGCCTGCCCGACTATGACCCGAACCGCCGCGAGGAATCGCTCAAGGCCGGGCTGCATAACCGCTTCTATTATGACGCCTATGAGCTGGGCTCGGTGTTCAAGACGTTCGCCGTGGCGATGGCGCTCGACAGCGGCACCGCCCGCGCCGACGACCGTATCGACGTGCTGACGCCGCTGCGCATGGGCCGCTTCACCCTCTATGACCGGCACGCCAAGTCGCGCTATCTGACGGTGGAGGAGGTGTTCACCCATTCCTCCAATACCGGCGCGGCGCGACTCGCTTTGGCGGCCGGCGGCGAGCGGCAACGCGCGTTTTTCGAGAAACTCGGCCTCATGGAGCCGATGCAAACCGAGCTTGGCCCCACCGCGCGGCCGCTTTTTCCCGAGAAGTGGCGCGAAGTCAACACTATGACCATGGCTTATGGGCACGGCATTTCGGTGCCGCCTTTCGCCTTCGCCGTGGCGACCGCCGCGCTCATCAATGGCGGGCACAAGCTCACCCCGACTTTTCTGCCGCGCAAGCAGGGCGATACCGAGGTGAAGGGCGTTCAGGTCGTCAGCGCCGAGACCAGCGCCGCGATGCGCCACATGTTCCTCGCCAATGTGGAAAACGGCACCGGCTCACAGGCAAAAGTGCCGGGATACAGGGTCGGCGGCAAGACCGGCACGGCCTGGAAGCCCGCCAAGGGCGGCTATAGCCAGGACGTCATCACGAGCTTCGTGGCGGCCTTCCCGATGGACGATCCACAATATCTGGTGCTTGTCATCATCGACGAACCCAAGCCCGAGCAGCCCGGCAAGCGCACCGAAGCCGGCCACAATGCGGCGCCGACGGCGGGCGCGGTCATCAGGCGCATAGCGCCCATGCTGGGGATTGCTCCGGCAAGGACGTTTGACGAAAGCCGCCAAGCCTCCTATTAACCGGAGCGATCAAACGCTTGATCGAGCGATCCGCATCGCCAAGATGGGGGCTGCCTGGCGTAGGCGAGACAATCATGAAATTGAGCGAACTGTGCGGCCCTTCCGCCGCGCCTGCCGAATGCGATGAGAGCGCCATCACCGGGCTGACCGCCGACAGCCGTGAGGTGCGGCCGGGCTATCTGTTCGCGGCGCTGAGCGGCGTCAAGACGGACGGCGCGCGCTTCATCGCCGACGCCGTGGCGCGTGGCGCGGCCGCGATCCTGGCGGGCGACACGGCGACTGTCGAGGTGGGAGGCCGCATTCCCGTGATTCGGGACGCCAATCCGCGCCGCCGTCTCGCGCTGATGGCCGCGCGCTTCCATGGCCGGCAGCCGGAGATCGCCGCCGCCGTCACCGGCACCAACGGCAAGACCTCGGTCGCCGCCTTTCTGCGCCAGATCTGGGAGGCCTGCGGACGGTCCGCCGCCAGCGTCGGCACGACGGGCATCCACTTCCAGAACCAGGATTGGCCGCTCGCCCACACCACGCCCGATCCGGTTTCGCTGCATGCAAACCTCGCCGAACTCGCCGATCGCGGCGCGACACATCTGGCCTTCGAGGCCTCCAGTCATGGCCTCGCGCAATATCGGGTGGACGGGATCAGGTTAGCCGCGGGCGCGTTCACCAACATTTCCCGCGACCATCTCGATTATCACCCCGACTTCACCGACTATTTCAGCGCCAAGATGCGCCTGTTCACCGAGCTGCTGCAGCCCGGCCAGCCCGCAATCATCGACGTCGATAGCGAGGGCGGCGAAGAGGCGGCGGAGATCGCGCGCGGACGCGGGCTCAAGCTGATCACGACGGGCCATAGGGGCGATGCGCTGCGGCTGGTGGCGAGCGAGCGCGACGGCTTCGGCCAGCGGCTGGAAATTCTGCATGAAGGCGCCGCGCGGCATCTGGCCTTGCCGCTGGCGGGCGACTTTCAGGCCGCGAATGTGCTGGTGGCGCTCGGTCTGGCGATTGCGACCGGCACGCCGCCGGACAAGGCTTTCGCCGCCGCCGAGACGCTGAAAGGCGCCAAAGGGCGGCTGGAACTGGCGGGCTACACCGCCGCCGGCAGCCCGGTATTCATCGACTACGCCCACACGCCCGACGCGCTCGAAACCGCCATCCTCGCGCTTCGCCCTTATGTCGCGGCGAAGCTGCATGTGGTATTCGGCTGCGGCGGCGACCGCGACCGGGGCAAGCGGCCGCAAATGGGCGAAATCGCCGCCCGCCTCGCCGACCGCGCCATCGTCACCGACGACAATCCGCGCGGCGAAGACCCTGCCGCGATCCGCGCCGAAATCCTGGCGGCCGCGCCCGGCAGCCTCGAAATCGGCGACCGCGCCGAGGCCATTGCGGCCGCCATCCACGCGATGGGACCGGGCGATCTGCTGCTGGTCGCCGGCAAGGGCCATGAAACCGGACAAATCATCGGCGATAGGGTGATCCCCTATTCCGACCACGAAACAGTGGCCGCGCTCCTCGAAGGCGGCCGTGAAAGGTCAGTTTTGCATGGCTGAGACGCTCTGGACAGGCGGCGAACTGGGCGAGATATTCGGCCCGCCATCGGGCGGCGCGATGCCGGAGGGGATTTCCGGGATTTCCATCGACACCCGTACGCTGCAGCCGGGCGACCTGTTCTTCGCCATCAAGGGCGACCGGACCGACGGGCATGAATATGTCGGCCAGGCCTTTGCCGCCGGAGCCGCCTTGGCCGTCGTCGCCGAAGATTTCCAGGGCGACGCCGCCGGACCGCTCTTGCGGGTCGCCGATACGCTGGAAGCGCTGAACGCGCTGGGCCGCGCGGGCCGGGCGCGCAGCAAGGCGCGGATCATCGCCGTGACGGGCAGCGTCGGCAAGACCGGCACCAAGGAAATGCTGCGGCTGATGCTCGGCGCGGTGGGGCGGGTTCACGCCTCGGACAAATCCTACAACAACCATTGGGGCGTGCCGCTGTCGCTCGCCCGGCTGCCGCAGGGCGCCGACTATGCGGTGTTCGAGATCGGCATGAACCATCCGGGCGAAATCACGCCGCTGACGAAGCTCGTCCGGCCGCACATCGCGATCATCACCACCGTCGCGCCGGTGCATCTGGAGTTTTTCTCCGGCGTCGAGGCGATCGCCGAGGCCAAGGCCGAAATCTTCCTCGGCCTGGAGCCGGGCGGCGCGGCGATCCTCAACTGGGACGATGATACGTTCAAGCAGCTCGAAACCCGCGCAAAAGACCTTGGCGTCAGCCGTATCGTCGGCTTCGGCGGCAATCCGGGCGCCGAGGCGCGGCTTCTGGCATGCGTCGCGACGGGGTCCGGCTCGGAGATCGAGGCGGATATTCTGGCCGATGACATCACTGTATGAACTCGGCGCGCCGGGGTACCACCTCGCGATGAACTCGCTCGCCGCGCTTGCCGCCGTCAAGCTCGCGGGCGGCAATATCGAGAGCGCTTCCGCCGCCCTCGCCGGTTTCGGCGCGCCCCAGGGGCGCGGCGCGCAGAGCGTCCATCGCATTTCGGGCGGCCAGTTTCTCCTCATCGACGAGAGCTACAACGCCAATCCCGCCTCGGTCGGCGCGGCGCTGAAGGTGCTCGGCGAGGTTTCGCCCGCCCGCGCCACGCGCCGCATCGCGGTGCTCGGCGACATGCTCGAACTCGGCGAAGGGTCCGAGGCGATGCATGTGGCGCTTGCAGGCCCCATTAAGGCTGCCGGCATTGATAGTGTCTACTGCTGCGGGCCGCATATGGAAGCCCTGTTCGACGCGCTCGACGAAGCGCAGCAGGGCGGCTGGTCCGAGGATTCGGACGGATTGAGGGACACGCTGCCGGCGGCCATCAGGGCCGGCGACGCGATCATGATCAAGGGCTCGCTGGGCAGCCGCATGGGGCCGCTGGTGAACGCAATCAAAGACCGTTTTCCGCTGGTGCGCAGCGCGGACAGAACGGCCGCGGAATAGGTCGAAAGGGGAGGGAATGCTCTATCTGCTTGGCGTTTTGGGTGACCAGGCGCAGATTTTCAACGTATTCCGCTACATCACATTCCGCACCGGAGGCGCCATCATGACCGCGCTGCTGGTGGTGTTCCTGTTCGGTCCCGCACTGATCAGCCAGCTTCGCCTGCGCCAGGGCAAGGGCCAGCCGATCCGCTCCGACGGGCCGAAATCGCATCTCAGCAAGGCCGGCACCCCGACCATGGGCGGGCTGATGATCCTGCTTGGCGTCGGCGTCGCGACCATCATGTGGGCCAATCTCGCCAACCGGCTGGTCTGGGTGGTGCTCGCGGTGACGCTGTCCTTCGGGCTGATCGGCTTTTACGACGACTATCTGAAGGTGACGAAGCGCTCGAGCAACGGCTTTCCCGGCCGCGTCCGCTTCGGGCTGGAAGTGGCGATCGCGGCGGTCGCCACCTATGCGATCATCAAGATCGGCGCGCCGGGCTTTGCGACCTCGCTTGCCGTGCCGTTCTTCAAGGGTGTGCTGATCGATCTCGGGCCGATTTTCCTGGTCGTCGGCATCTTCGTCATCGCCGGGGCGGGCAATGCGGTGAACCTCACCGACGGGCTGGACGGGCTGGCCATCGTGCCGGTGATGATCGCGGCGTCGACCTTCGGCGTCATCGCCTATCTGGTCGGCAACAGGGTGTTCGCCGACTATCTGCAAGTGCATTTCGTGCCCGGCGCGGGCGAATTGGCGGTGATCTGCGGCGCGCTGGTCGGGGCGGGGCTGGGCTTCCTGTGGTTCAACGCGCCGCCCGCGATGATCTTCATGGGCGACACCGGCTCGCTGGCGCTGGGCGGCGCGCTCGGCACCATCGCCGTGGCGACCAAGCACGAGATCGTGCTGGCGATCGTCGGCGGGCTGTTCGTGCTGGAGACGGCGTCGGTCATCGTGCAGGTGGCGTCGTTCAAGCTGACCGGCAAGCGCGTGTTCCGAATGGCGCCGCTGCACCATCATTTCGAGCAGAAGGGCTGGGCCGAGGCGACGGTCGTGGTGCGCTTCTGGATCATCGCCGTGGTGCTGGCCCTGATCGGGCTGTCGACGCTGAAGCTGCGGTAGGTTGGACTGCGATGAACCCAGGCGATCCAATCCCTCAACCTCACACCCAGCAATGGGCGCCAATATCGGTGCCAGCAGCCCCCTCACCCGGCCGCCTGCGGCGTCCGCCCTCTCCCGCGAGGGGAGAGGGCAAGAGCAGCGCTCGCGGCGCCCTCCGCTTTTTCTTTCAGCCCTCTCCCTTGACGGGAGAGGGCGCGCACGCCAGTGCGCGGGTGAGGGTGGGGTCGCAGGTTCGGCGGTTCGGCTTCGCGGGGGCGAGAGAGCCGCGATGATCCCCATCACGCATCTCGCGGGCAAGAAGGTGGCGGTGTTCGGGCTGGGGCTGTCCGGCATCGCGACGGCGAAGGCATTGCGGGCGGGCGGGGCTGAGCCGCGACGTCTGGGACGATGGCGAGAAGGGCAGGGCGGCGGCCGTCGAGGCGGGTTTCGAGCCGGTGGATCTGCGCGGGGCGGATTGGCGCCAATTTGCCGCGCTGGTGCTCGCGCCGGGCGTGCCGCTGACGCATCCGGAGCCGCATTGGACGGTGCAGCGCGCCAAGGCGACAGGCATCGAAGTCATCGGCGACACCGAGCTGTTCTGCCGCGAGCGGCGCGCACTGGGCTCCTGGGCAAAAATCGTCGCGATCACCGGCACCAACGGCAAATCGACGACCACGGCGCTCACCGCGCATCTGATCGCCGCGGCCGGACGGCGCGTCGCCATGGGCGGCAATATCGGCACGGCGGTGCTGGCGCTCGAGCCTTTCGCCGACGACCTCACCTATGTCATCGAATATTCCTCCTACCAGATCGACCTGACGCCGACGCTCGACGCAACCGGCGCCTGCCTGCTGAACGTCACGCCCGACCATCTCGACCGCCACGGCACCATCGACCACTATGCCGAGGTGAAGTCGCGCATCTTCAACCGGCTCGGCAGGGGGGAAACGGCGGTGATCGGCGTCGATGATCCGATCTCCGCCGCCATCGCCGACCGGCTGCCCGGCAATGTGAAGTGCATTTCCGTGCTGGAGCCGGTGCCCGAAGGCGTTTACGCGCATGACGGCGCGCTGATCGAAGTCGAGGGCGGCGAGCCGCTGCCGCCGGTCAGCCTTGCCGGGATCGGCTCGCTGCGCGGCGAGCACAACGCCCAGAACGCCGCCGCCGCCTTCGCCCTCTGCCGCGCCGTCGGCCTGTCGCGCGAGGACATCGCCGCCGGCCTCGAAGACATTCCCCGGCCTCGCGCACCGGATGGAGCAGGTCGGCCGGCTCGGGCACGTGCTGTTCATCAACGATTCCAAGGCGACCAATGCCGACGCGGCGGCGAAGGCGCTCGCCAGCTTCGACAGCGATCTACTGGATCGCGGGCGGCCTCGCCAAGGCGGGCGGGCTCGCCGGATTGGAGCGCTTCTACCCGAGAATCCGCCGCGCCTATTTCATCGGCGACGCGGCGGCCGAGTTCAGCCGCTTCGTCGAAGGCGCGCTGCCGCATCAGATCAGCGGCACGCTGGACGCCGCCGTCGCCGACGCCGCCCGCGATGCGCTCGACTCCAGCGAGGCCGAGCCGGTGGTGCTGCTCTCGCCGGCCTGCGCCTCCTTCGACCAGTTCCCCAATTTCGAAGTGCGGGGCAACGCCTTCCGGGCCGCCGTCGCAGCCTTACCCGGCGTGACAATGCAGGGCACCGAAGCGCCATGAGACTGACGCGCACCGACCGCAGCCTGATCGCCGAATGGTGGTTTTCGGTCGACCGCCTGTTGATCGGCGCCGTGCTGCTGATCATGTTTCTCGGCGTGATCGTGTCGCTGGCGGCCAGCCCCGCCGTGGCGCATAAGATCGGCGAGGAGCCGCTCTATTTCTTCAAGCGGCATCTGATCTTCCTCATTCCCAGCGTCATTCTGCTCATCGGCGCGTCCATGCTCGACCCGAAGCTGACGCGGCGCGCCGGGTTGTTCCTGTATCTCGGCGGCTTCGCGCTGATGCTGCTGGCGATGGCGCAGGGCATCGAGAAGAACGGCGCGGTGCGCTGGCTGATCATCGGCGGCGGGCAGTCGATCCAGCCCTCGGAATACGTCAAGCCCGGCTTCGTCATCCTCACCGCCTGGCTGTTCGCCGAAGCGGGCAAGCGGCGGGACATGCCGGCTCTGCCGCTCGCCGTCCTGGTGCTGGCGGCGCTTGCCGTGGCGCTGGTGCTGCAGCCCGATATCGGCCAGACCTGCCTGCTGGTGCTGGTGTGGGGCGGATTGTTCTTCCTCGCCGGCTATTCGCTGCTCTGGATCGGCCTCGCCCTGCATGGCCGGCGGCGGGGCGTTCGTCGCGGCCTATTTCAACCTCGCGCATGTGCATAGCCGGGTGGACCGGTTCCTCTCGCCCTCGGCCGGCGACACGCATCAGATCGACACGGCGCTGACGGCGTTTCGCGAGGGCGGCTGGTTCGGGCGCGGTCCGGGCGAGGGCATCGTCACGCCCAATCTGCCCGACGCCTACACCGATTACATCTTCGCGGTGATTGCCGAGGAATTCGGAATCGTCTTTTGTCTATTTCTTGTCGTGCTTTATGGGTTTATCGTCTGGCGTGGCTTTCGCGCCGCCGCCCGTTCGCAGGATATGTTTATCCGGTTGGCGCTTTCCGGCCTGATGATGCTCTTTGGTTTTCAAACCTTGATTAATATGGCAGTTAACGTAGACCTGCTTCCGGCCAAGGGCATGACGCTCCCATTTCTGTCTTATGGGGGGTCTTCGCTGACGGCCATGGCGTTGACGATGGGACTGGCCCTGGGGCTTGCCCGGCGGCGGCCCGAGGCAGGCCCCATCTACCGCTCCGTGCCGCGGAGAACGGGCAGGACGGTTTCCTCTGGGGGGATAAGGATTTGACTGGCGCGTCCATCGTATTGACTGCGGGAGGCTCCGGGGGACATCTCTTTCCGGCGCAGGCGCTTGCGGCCGAATTGATCCGCAGGGACTATGAGGTCGACCTGATCACGGACACCCGCGCCTCCGGCTTCGGCGCGAATTTCCCGGGGCGCGCCGTCCACAAGGTGCCGGCCGCCACCTTCCGGGGGAAATCGCCCATCGAGGCGATGAAGATGGTGGCGACCAACTCCAACGGCTTCAAGATGGCCTATGACATCATGGGCAATCTGAAGCCGAAGGCGATGATCGGCTTCGGCGGCTATCCGACCATTCCGCCCGTGCTGGCGGCGTTGGCGCGCGGCATCCCCAGCATGGTGCATGAGCAGAATTCGGTCATGGGCCGGGCCAATCGCTTCCTCGCCCCGATGGTGAAGGCGATCGCCGTTTCCTTCGAGGACACCAAATTCATCGAAGGCAAGCTTACCGAAAAGATCTTCCTGACCGGCACGCCCTTGCGCGACGGCATCGTGGAAATGCGCGGCGGCACCTACCAGCCACCCCAGCCGTCGCAGGCGCTCAATCTGCTCTGCTTCGGCGGCAGCCAGGGCGCACGCTTCTTCTCCGACATCATGCCTGTCGCGCTGCAATTGCTGCCGCAGGAGCTGCGCGACCGGATGATGGTGGTGCAGCAATGCCGCGAAGAAGACATAGACCGGGTTTTCGACGCCTATGAGGTGGCGGGCGTCGCGGCCGAACTGGCGACGTTTTTCGAGGATTTGCCGGTGCGTATGGCCGGCGCGCATCTGGTCGTATCGCGCTCAGGTGCAACAACAATCGCCGAACTTACGGCATTGGGGCGGCCGGCGGTGCTCGTACCCTTGCCTCATTCGGTTGATAATGATCAGCTAGAGAACGCGACCCGATTCGAAAAAGCGGGCGCGGGTTGGTGTTTCGAGCAGGCAATCATGACCCCCGAACGGCTGGCAGGGACCTTGCGGCGGCTGTTCGAAGAGCCGGCGACTCTCGCACGGGCTTCATCGCGTTCAAAATCCTTGGCGCGCTTAGACGCCGTGGCACGTTTGGCCGATCTGGTTGTTACGCTTGCGGAAGCACCGGAGTCTTTCGCGGCGCAAAAAGCAGCCCAGGGGCAGGCACGATGAAGAATTTGACGGAATTCCAGCCGATCCACATCGTCGGGATCGGCGGCATCGGTATGAGTGCGATCGCCGAGGTGCTGCACGATCGGGGGATCACGGTGCGCGGCAGCGACCTGAAGGACGGCGTCAACGCCCGCCGCCTCGCCGCCAAGGGGATTTCCGTCGCGATCGGGCATGGCGCGGAGAATATCGAGGGCGCCGGGCTCGTCGTCCTGTCCTCCGCCGTCAAGGAGACCAATCCGGAGCTGATCGCGGCGCGCGCCGCCGGCGTCACGGTGTGGAGCCGGGCGGACATGCTGGCGCGGATGATGGAGAATTTCCGCACCGTCAGCGTCACCGGCACCCACGGCAAGACGACCACCACCTCGATGATCGCCTGGATCTTCCAGCAGGCGGGCCTCGACCCGACCGTGATCACCGGCGGCATCATCAACGACTGGGGCACCAACGCCCGCATCGGCCAGGGCAAATGGTTCATCGTCGAGGCGGACGAATCCGACGGCACCTTCGTCAAGCTGCCGACCCATATCGGCGTCGTCACCAATATCGACCCCGAACATCTCGACTATTACGGCTCGCTCGATGGCGATGCATGACGCGTTCAAATCGTTCTTCGCCGGCATCCAGCCGGGCGGGCTGATCGTCGCGGGCATCGACCATCCGGTGGTGCGCGCCTTCGCCGACGAGGCCACGCTCTCCGAGGGCAGCCGGATGCTGCGCTACGGGGTGGCCGCCGATGCGGATCGTGCGGCTGGCGGCGGTGCGGTCGAATGGCGGCTCGCTGCATGTCGATGCGGCGCTGGGGCAGGCCGTCAAGGGCGGCGCACGGGCGATGGCCGATCTGACGCTCTCGGTTCCCGGCCATTACAACGCGCTGAACGCCATGGCCGCCATCGCGGTGGCGACCGAGGCCGGCATCGACGACGAGACCATTCGCGAGGCGCTGGACAGCTTCCACGGCGTGAAGCGGCGCTTCACCCGTACCGGCGTCTGGAACGGCGTGGCGATCTATGATGATTACGCCCACCATCCGGCCGAGATTTCGGCGGTGCTGGGTGCGGCGCGCGCGGCGACGGAAGGGCGCGTCATCGCCATCGTCCAGCCGCATCGCTATACGCGGCTGAAAAGCCTGTTCGACGAGTTCTGCGCCTGCTTCTCGGAGTCCGACGCCGTGATCGTCACGCCGGTCTATTCCGCCGGCGAGGAGCCGAACGGGGTCGACCGCGACAAGCTGATCGCCGGCGTGCGCCTCAAGGGGCACCGTCAGGTCCTCCCCGTCGATGGCGAGGACGGGCTCGCCGGCCTGATCGCCTCGCTGGCCAAGCCCGGCGATCTCGTCATCGGCCTCGGCGCCGGGACGATCACCGAATGGGCCAATGCGCTTCCGGCGCGGCTCGCCACGCTCACCCCGAGGCTCGACGCGGCGGAATGACCAAGGCGGATTTATTGTTTTTATCTGCCGTGATCTTCGTTCTGGCTCTGTCCGACCCTCTCCCGTGGCGAGAGGGTGGACGTGCAGCGTCCGGGTGAGGGCGTCGTGGGCGACTCGGTTTCGCCGTACGCGAAAATGCGACCAGACAAAGCAGATAGAGCCCCGGTTCCGATTGAATCGGAACGGACGAGGCGTCTAAGGGTGCGCCGATGAGTTTTCCCGATCTCACAGCCGAGCTGCAGGCCAGCCTCCCCGATCTGCGCGGGCGCATGGAAGCGGGCCAGCCGATGCAGGACATCACCTGGTTCCGCGTCGGCGGACCGGCGCAAATCCTCTTCACGCCCGCCGACGAGGCCGACCTCGCCTATGTCCTGACGCATCTGCGCGCCGATCTGGCGGTGACGACGGTCGGCGTCGGCTCCAACCTCCTGGTGCGCGACGGCGGCATTCCCGGCGTGGTGGTGCGGCTCGGCGGGCGCGGCTTCGGCAGGATCGACGCCGAGGACGGCCATCGCATCCGCGTCGGCGCGGCGGTGCCGGATATGCGGCTGGCGCAAGGCGCGGCGAAAGCGGGCATTTCCGGCCTCGCCTTCTATCGCGGCATCCCCGGCACGGTCGGCGGTGCGCTCAGGATGAATGCGGGCGCGCACGGCACCGAAACGGCGGACGTGCTGATCGAGGCGCGGGCCGTTGACCGGAGCGGCCGCATCCATACGCTGAGCCTTGCCGATCTCGCCTATACCTACCGGCATTGCGGCGCGCCCGAAGATCTCATCTTCACCGAGGCGCTCTATCAGGGCGCGCCCGGCGACCCGGACGACATCGCGCTCGCCATGCAGGAGGTCGCCGACTACCGCGAGGCCAATCAGCCGACAAAAGCGCGCACCGGCGGCTCGACCTTCAAGAATCCGCCCGGCCACAGCGCCTGGAAGCTGATCGACGCGGCGGGCTGCCGGGGTCTTCGCGTCGGCGGCGCGCATGTCTCGGAAATGCACTGCAATTTCCTCATCAATGACGGCGAGGCCAGCGCGCAGGACATCGAAACCCTCGGCGAGACGGTGCGCGCCCGCGTCAAGGCGGCGAGCGGCATCGAATTGGAGTGGGAAATCAAGCGCCTCGGCGTGCCCGCCGGAGGGCCAGCCCATGGTGGCGGCGGCATGAGCAGTCAATTCTCCCATGTCGCGGTGCTGATGGGCGGCTGGTCCGCCGAGCGCGAAGTGTCGCTCAATTCCGGCAAGGCCTGCGCCGCCGCGCTCGAAGGCGAGGGTTACCGCGTCACCCGCATCGATGTCGACCGGCATTTGCCCGAGCGGCTGCGCGACCTTGCGCCCGATGTCTGCTTCAACGCCCTGCACGGCAAGGGCGGCGAGGACGGCACCGTCCAGGGCATCCTGGAAGTGCTGCAAATCCCCTACACCCATTCCGGCGTGCTGGCCTCGGCCATGGCGATGAATAAGGCGACGACGAAAATCGTGCTTGCCGACGCAGGCATCGCCGTCGCCGATCACCGCATCGTGCCCCGCCTCGAAGCGGCGAAGGCGCATGTCATGCCGCCGCCCTATGTCATCAAGCCGGTGGCGGAGGGCTCCAGCGTCGGCGTGTTCATCGTCCGCGAGGATCACGCGCATCCGCCGCAGCAGCTCACCTCGTCGGAGTGGACCTTCGCCGAGGAGGTGATGGTCGAGCGCTACATCGCCGGCCGCGAACTGACCTGCGCCGTGATGGGCGACCGTCCGCTCGGCGTCATCGAGATTCTCCCAGCCGAAGGGCTGGCTTTTTACGATTACGAAGCAAAATACGCTCCCGGAGGCTCAAGACACGTCCTGCCAGCAGAAATTTCACCAAATATTTACCACTTGGTACAGAAGCTGTCGCTTCAGGCTCATCAGGCTTTAGGTTGCCGGGGGATCAGCCGCGCCGATTTCCGGTTCGACGATCGCGCCGGCGGCACGGGCGAGCTGATCTGCCTGGAAGTCAACACACAGCCCGGCATGACTGCGACATCGCTGGTGCCGGAGCTTGCAAGCCACAGTGGTCTGACATTCGGTGAACTTGTCCGCTGGATTGTGGAGGACGCGTCTTGCAATCGGTGATAAATATCTCTAGAGCTGAACACTACAATTGGTACGAGGACGCAAGACCTTATTCGGTTTCGTCCCAGCGTCGCTTCAGCTCGCGCCAGAATAGAGCGAGTGAAAGCGTCAGGCCGTCCGATCGTTCGCTTTTCGCCTGGTTCGTGGCGCATAGCGAAGCGGCCTCCAGGATTGGTTTCGTTGCTTGCGTGATCTTTTATGGACTGACCGCCGCTTATGGAATGTCGCGGACCGGCCAGTGGGATGAACTGCGCCAATCGCTCGCCACTCGCACGAATGAACTGGCGCTGATGGCCGGGCTTGAGGTGAAGGCGGTGCAGGTCGAGGGACAACACCATCTGAAGGAAACCGAGATCGCGGCGGCGCTAGGGCCTCGCGAGGGCGTTTCCATTTTCAAGTTCGACACCGATGCGGCCCGCGAGCGGCTGAAGCGCAATGGCTGGGTCGCCGAGGCGCGGGTGATGCGGCTTCTGCCCTCCACGCTGGTCGTCGAGCTGGAAGAGCGCACGCCCTTCGCGCTCTGGCGGGAGGGCGGCAAGCTCGCCGCCATCGATCGTTCGGGCAAGGTGCTGTCGCTGGCCGAACGCACCGACTTTCCCAATTTGCGCGTCGTCTCCGGCGCGGGAGCCGCCGCACCGGCCGGTGAAATCGTCGACGCGCTGAACGCCGTGCCGGAGCTGCGCGACCGGGTCCGCGACATCGAGCGCATCGCCGGCCGCCGCTGGGATCTGGTGCTCGACAGCGGCCTTCGGGCAAAGCTGCCGGCCACGAATTTCGTCGAAGCGCTGGCCGATCTCAGCGCCATCGCCGCGAAGAATCCGGCCGGGCTCTATGAAATCGCGGAAATCGATTTTCGCGTGTCCTCGCAGTTCACCTTGCAGCTGAAGGACGGTTCCGAGGCAGGTCGCAAGAAGTTCCTGTCCTGGCTCTCCAAGACCCGCGAGAGCCGTAACGAAAAGCTGTAATGCGTTGGTTTTGTTTTTGGATGACGCTGCTTATGGTGGCGTCGTCAGTGATTAGACCGTGATCGGATTGGTGACCAGTTGCGGCACGCTCAGCCGAAATCCCCGCGAAGGCGGGGATCCAGTAAACGCGCTGAGTCTGCGGAGTACTGGATCCCCGCCTTCGCGGGGATTTCAAGAGTGTGGCACCGATAGCCCTCACCGGCGGAAACGGCGCGGCAAGCGAGGAATGATATTGCGAACCAAGGCTCGCAAATATTCAGGCAATGAACGGACTGTCGTCATCCTCGATGTCGGCACCAGGAAGATGTGCTGCCTCGTCGCGCGATTGTTTCCGGGCCGGCACCGCGACGACGGGCCCGACCTGTCCTCCCGCATCCAGATCATCGGCCATGGCTACCAGCTGTCGCGCGGCATCGTCAGCGGCCGCGTCGCCGATATGGAAGCCGCCGAGCGCACCGTCCGCAGCGTCGTCTCCAAGGCCGAGCGCGCCGCCGACGTGACGGTCAACGAGGTCTATGTGACGGCCTCGTTCGGCCCGCTGCACAGCCAGAGTTTCACCGCCAGCGTCGATCTGCCCGCCGGCGCCGTGACGCGGCGGGACATGGACCGCGTGACGCGCGCCGCCAATGAATACGCCTCGCAGAGCAAGCGGACGGTGCTGCACGCCGTGCCCTTCGGCTACACGCTGGGCTATGAGAGCGGCATCACCGATCCGCTCGGCATGATCGGCGATACGCTGAAGGTCGACGTCCACGCGGTTTCGGCCGACCGGCTTCCTTTGCGCAATCTGAAGCATTGCATCGAGCGCAGCCATCTGTCGGTGGCGGGCGTCGCCGCCGCGTCCTTCGCCAGCGGCAGGGCGTCGGTCACCGACGCCGAGGCGCAGACGGGCGTCACCTGCATCGACATGGGCGCCGGAACGACCGGCGTCTCGGTGTTTTCGGGCGGCAGCTTCATCTATTGCGACAGCGTCGATCTCGGCGGCAATCACATCACCAGCGATATCGCCCAGTGTTTTGCGGTGTCGATCGCCGAGGCGGAGCGCATGAAAACGCTGCACGCATCGGTATTTGCGGCGGGTGCGGGGCTCGATCCTGGGGTGATTACGGATGAAGATGATCGGCATACCGAGTTGCTTTCGCGCCACATTTCGAAAGCAGAGCTTTCCGACATCGCTCGAATCCGGCTAGAGCAGATATTCACGGATGTGCGCGAGCGGCTGCGGGCCAGCGGTATCGCGCCGATGTCGGGTCAGCGGCTGGTGCTGACGGGCGGCGCCAGCGAACTGGTCGGAGCGGCCGAACTCGCGGCGCGGATCTTCGGCAAGCTGCCGCGTCTCGGGCGTCCGCGGGCGATTTCCGGCCTGCCGCGGCCGGAAGCCGGCCCGGCTTTCGCGGCGCCGATCGGTTTATTGATTCATTTGCTCGAAGACGATTTGAAACTGGATGTGGGATTGGCTCCCGAGATCATTGCAACAAGCCACGGATATCTGGCGCGGGTGGGACAATGGTTGCGGGAAAGCTTTTGAGGATAATGGCGGGTCGCCTTCGCGGCGCGGTTGAACAGTGCCAAAGGGCGCGGAAACGATATTGACGAGGCTGCCATGAGCATCAATTTGAAACTTCCGGCGTTGACGGAGCTGCGGCCGCGCATCACCGTGATCGGGGTCGGCGGCGCGGGCGGCAATGCCGTCAACAACATGATCCAATACGGCCTGGAAGGCGTCGAGTTCGTCGCCGCCAATACCGACGCGCAGGCGCTGTCCATGTCCGCCGCGGGCTGCCGCGTGCAGATGGGCGCCACCGTCACCGAAGGCTTGGGCGCGGGCTCCAAGCCCGATGTCGGGGCGGCGGCCGCCGAAGAGGCGATCGACGAGCTCCGCGCGCTGATCGAAGGCGCGCATATGCTGTTCATCACGGCCGGCATGGGCGGCGGCACCGGAACCGGCGCGGCGCCCGTCATCGCGCGCGCGGCGAAGGAAATGGGCATCCTCACGGTCGGCGTCGTCACCAAGCCGTTCGAGTTCGAAGGCCAGCGCCGGATGCGCGTCGCCAATGACGGCATCGTCAACCTCGCGGAATTCGTCGACACGCTGATCGTCATTCCGAATCAGAATCTGTTCCGCATCGCCAATGAGAAAACCACCTTCGCCGACGCCTTCGCGAAGGCCGACGACGTGCTGAAATCGGGCGTGTCCTGCATCACCGACCTGATGGTGAAGGAAGGGCTGATCAATCTCGACTTCGCCGACGTCCGCGTCGTCATGCAGGCCATGGGCACCGCGCTGATGGGCACCGGCGAGGCCGAAGGCGACCAGCGCGCGCTCCGGGCCGCCGAAATGGCGATTTCCAATCCGCTGCTCGACGAAGTGTCGATGCGCGACGCCAAGGGGCTCTTGATCTCCATCACCGGCAGTTTCGACATGACGCTCTACGAGGTCGAGGAAGCCGCCTCGCGCGTGCGCCGCGAAGTCGACCCGGAAGCCAATCCCGATATCAACATCATCGTCGGCGCCACCTTCGACCATTCGATCGAGGGCCGCATCCGCGTTTCCGTGGTGGCGACCGGCATCAATGCGGGGCTGCAGCCTCACGTCGCCAAGGCGGCGGCCGAATCGTCCAAGAGCAGCCGCCTGATGGAGCGCGTCGCCCCGGTGGGCCGTGCCGAGTCGGGCAAGCCGCAGGCGCGCAGCAACGACAACCCGCCGGAATCCTGGCAGGGCTCGGGCAATGTCACGATCGAGCCGCGCTCGCCGAAATATCCTGTGAATACCGCCGCCGGGCGAGGCGGCAAGGCTCCCGTGCCGCAAGCGCCGCAATTCGAGCCGCAGCCGCCGGCCAAGCCGCTGCGGCCGCCGCGCCGTCCGCTGACGGGCAAGGATTTCCCCGAACTGGCGCAGCATGAGGCCGACATGCAGGGCCAGCGCGATCTGGGCTTGAAGCGCCGGGGCGGGCTGCTCGACTGGGTCACCGGGCGCAGCAAGGGCGGTGAAGAGCTTCCGCGCGGCGAACGGCCGATGCCGGGATTCGATTCGGACAATCAGGCGGCACGCAATCCGCGCGAGAACGGACCGGGACTTTCCACCGATCCGCATGAAGACGAAGGGCAGGACGGGCGCGCGCGTGACAATAAGGGCACAGGTCGCGGCCGGAATGGTGAGGAGCCGTTCGAAATCCCGAATTTCTTCAAGCGCCCGCTTTAATTAAGCCGCGTTCACGTCCCCATCAGAACTCATTGATTTTCAATGATTTTCAGCTTTGCCGTTGAAATGTGGCAAGGGCCGTTCACGTTCGGCCTGATTTGTTCCCGTTCAATTCTTACAAATCGTAACAGACTGTAAAAAACCGTGATTTGCGGGCCGGAACACCACCGGCTTAAGTTCGGCGTGGTTACAGCGGCGGTTCAGCGCGATGCACCCGGGCACAGTCCCGAAAAGCAACAAAAGGCTCAAGGGCCGCGCAAAATCGCTGACATGGATCGGGGGGCAAGGTCGCTGTTAGGGGTAACGGGCCTTGCCATAGGGGAAAGATAACGGCGCAATGAAGACTCATTCGGGGGGATGGCAGACGACTATCGATAGCGATATCGTTCTGTCCGGAACTGGTGTCCATAGCGGTGCTCAAGTTTCTGTCATTCTGCATCCGGCCGAGGCCGGCACTGGCTGGACCTTCCTGGTGAATTCCGGCGGGGGCCGGGTCACCAGAATTCCCGCCGATTTCCGCGCGGTTTCCAACGTAACACTCTGCACGGTTCTGAGCGACCGCAACGGCGCGACGGTCTCGACCGTCGAGCATCTGCTCTCCGCCCTGCGCGGCATGAACATCGACAATGTCGAGATCGAGATCGAAGGCGGCGAGCTGCCGATCATGGATGGCAGCGCCGCGCCTTTCGTCGACGCCATCGACGAAGCCGGCATCCGCGTTCTTGACGAGCCGCGCCGCTGGATCAAGGTGCTGAAGCCGGTGCGCATCGAAGAAGGCAAGTGCGCCGCCGAGCTTCGCCCCTATAGCGGCAGCCGCTTCGACGTTGAAATCGACTTCGAAACCCCCTTCATCGGCCGTCAGCGCCTCGACATCGACCTCACCCCGCAAGTCTTCCGCCGTGAAATCGCCCGCGCCCGCACTTTCGGCTTCATGCGCGACGTGAAGGCCCTCTGGGCCGCCGGACGCGCTCTCGGCTCATCGCTGGAAAACACCGTAGCCATCGACGAGGACCGTATCCTCAATCCCGAAGGCCTGCGCTTCAAGAACGAATTCGTCCGTCACAAGACCCTGGACGCCATCGGCGATCTCGCTCTGGCCGGCGCGCCGATCCTGGGCGCCTACCATTCCGTGCGCGGCGGTCACCGCATCAATACGCTTATACTCAAGGCCCTCTATGAGGACCGTTCCGCCTGGACCGTCGTCGAGACCGAACACAGCTATGTTCGCTCCAAGGGCCATGCAGATGTGGGTGTTGGCCTCGCTCAGCCGGTTTTCGCTGCTGATCGCGGTTAAGTTTAGTCCGTTCATCCCCTTAATACCCGCCCGCTTCCCCATGAGCGGGCGGTTTTGTTTTGAGGGCGCATTCGGGGCCGCAACCGCAGGCTGAGCAAAAAAACACCACATTCAGCATGTTCCGTCTGATATACGACTCGCGTTAAGCTTTGCCGGCCGGGAAGCCATTTGAGCTCGGCGGCGAGGCGGGCATGATCCGCAAAAGCATGTCCCCGCGGAGGCGGGGATGGGAACCGGTTTTGCGGTAAAGATCATGCTCCAGCATGAGACAGAGCCCCGTTCCGATGACATCGAACGGATCAGGCTCGAAAGCCGTTGGCAGGATTGAGGGGAATAATGAACGTCCGGCATTTCTTGAAAACGGCTGCGCTTGTCCTCCTGATCGTCCCGCTGGCCGCATGTGCCGGCTCGATTTTCGGCGGCGGCGACAGCGGCCCGTCGATCGAGACCGCGCCCCCGGATGTTCTCTACAAGGACGCCAACACCCAGCTCGATAAGGGCAATTTCACCAAGTCGGCCGAGAAGTTCGAGGAAGTCGATCGCCAGCATCCCTATTCCAAGGAAGCCCGCGAATCGATTCTGATGGCGGCCGTCGCCTATCAGAAGGCCGGCAAGGGGCCTGAGGCGGTTGCCGCCGCCCGCCGCTATCTGACGATCCACCCCGGCACCAAGGAAGCCGCCCTCGCCCAGCACATCATCGCCAGCACCTATTACGAGCGCATCAATGACGCCGGGCGCGACCAGGCCGACACCAAGAAGGCCATCGTCGAGTTGGAAACGCTGATCAACCGCTATCCGGACAGCCGCTATGCCGAGGATGCCAAGAAGCGCATGCGCCTGGCCCGCGACGTGCTCGCCGCCTCCGAGATGACTGTCGGCCGCTGGTATCAGAAGAGGGCCAATTATCTGGCTGCGATCAACCGCTTCAAGGTCGTCGTCACCGACTACCAGAACACCGCCCATGTCGAGGAAGCGCTCGCGCGCCTGACCGAATGCTATTACACGCTCGGCATCGTCAACGAAGCGCAGACCGCCGCCGCCGTGCTCGGCCACAACTTCCCCGACAGCAAATGGTACAAGGACAGCTACACGCTGCTCGCCTCAAAGGGGCTCGAGCCGCGTGAGGACAGCGGTTCCTGGCTCAGCCGGAATTTGGGCAAGCTGACCAAGACCAGTTCCGCGCAATAATCGGCCCCCGGACTTGTTGACCTGCACGCAGAACTATCTCGGACTGGCGGTCGCGGTCGAATTCCGAGCCACTATCGACGTGCTGGAAAGATGGGCGAGCCGTCAAGCCGCCCGCCCATACCAATTTGCTAGCATTGTTCCGGCCCGAATCTGTGACGGACCGGATGTCGCGGCTTGGCTATTCGCGGAGGGGCTCGCATGAAGAAGGTCCTGCTCGTCACCGGCGGCAGCCGCGGCATAGGCGCCGCCACCGCCCGGCTCGCTGCGAAGGAGGGCTACGCGGTCTGCATCAGCTATCTGAACAGCGAGGCGGCGGCCCAGAAAATTGTCGCCGACATCGAGCAATCCGGTGGCGAAGCGCTCGCCGTTCGCGCCAATGTTGCCCTTGCCGCCGACACATTACGCCTGTTCAAAGAGACGGATACCGCGTTCGGCCCGCTTACGGCGCTGGTGAACAACGCCGGCATCCTCGAAGGCCAAATGCGTGTCGATCAGATGGACGCCGCGCGGCTGATCCGCGTGCTCACGACCAATGTGGTGGGAAGTTTTCTCTGCGCCCAGCAGGCCGTGCGGCGCATGTCGACCCGGCATGGCGGCAGCGGCGGCGGGATCGTCAATCTGTCCTCGGTGGCGGCCCGCCTCGGGGCTCCCGGCGAATATGTCGATTACGCCGCCTCGAAGGGCGCCATCGACGCCTTTACCGTGGGCCTCGGCAAGGAAGTTGCGGCCGAAGGCATCCGGGTGAACGCCGTGCGGCCGGGCCTCATCTACACCGACATTCATGAGAGCGGCGGCGATCCAGGGAGGGTGGACCGCATCAAAAGCGCCGTGCCCATGCAGCGCGGCGGAACCGCGGACGAGGTCGCCAAGGCGATCCTGTGGCTGCTCTCGGATGACGCGTCCTATGTGAGCGGCGCGGTGCTGGACGTGTCCGGCGGACGCTGAAAGGGACGCCCCCGTAAGCGGGCGATGGGGGACGGCGGCCGCGACGAGGCGCGGGCCGCCGGCACGAGATCGATCAGGCATTGCTTCGGATCATTTCGGCTTGACGTAGTCGACGCCGCCATACTTGCCGTCGATTTTCCAGCTCATGCCGTCGCCGCTCATCTGGACGCTGTTGCCGCCTTTGACGCCCACCGCAAAGCCACCGCCACCAAACGCGAAGGTGACGCCATTCAATGTGAAGGTTTGACCGCCCGATACCGCGTTGAGTTCGTCGGCCGAAAGAGCGCGAATTTCAGAGACCGTATCCATCCTATCCTCCTGTGACCTGAACGAGCCCATCTCGTTTCACCAGTTCACCGGTAAACTACATGAGACGATCCGGCGCCGATGTTCCGGCTGGAACACCTCACCGATCAGGCCTCGCGCTTTTGCCGGGCGCGCCGAATTCGCGCTGCGGCCGAAGTCTCTCGATAAGAGTGGCGTCTATTCTCAAGCTCTCGGCTGATGTTCCTTGGGTAACTGCGCGCTCTTCCCGCGCCGCTCATGATCGGCACAGCTCGGATGCGAGCGTGAAGCGAGATCGGAACAACAGGAGTAATCCCATGGACACGCAATCCAATACAATTCGCGAACTCACCAATGAAGAGTGCGAGAGCACGTCTGGCGGCCTCTGGTTCGCCGTCGCGGTGCTTGTAGGTGCTGCTGCCGCCGGTTCGCTGCTGGCTTACTGCACCACGGAAAGGGAAGAGGAAGTCCTCATACCGGATATCCAGTTTCCGAGCTGAGCCGGTCCGAGACGGGCATGCTGGGGTGAAGAGACGGTCGCCCGGCTGCCTCTGATCTTTCCTCAGGCCGTCGTCGATAGCTGGTGATCAAACGATCAAACCTGGTTAATGGAGAAAATCATGACTGAGATGAATGACGAGTCGTCGGAAATTCGTGATTTGATGCCAATGGAGATTGATGAAATCTCCGGAGGAATGAACAACATGGGTCCTGTCATGGCTGCTGGTGCAGCGGTCTTGAGATTTCTGAATGACATCAATTTCCAATTCTATGGCTGCTTTACCGAAGGTGATACGCGAACCTGCGTATACAGCTACGACGCCCCGTGATCTGACCGCAGAATTGCTGCTGGCGGCATGTTCGCCGGAACGCGGGGAGTGCCTGATGGGCTGATGTCAGCCTGTGCCGGCAATCCCTCCGGCTGGTTTGCCCGCGAAAATGCAACCAAACAAAGAGCTGGAGCCGCATTCGGATGGAATCGGAACGGAAAAGCCTCAGATCGTAAACTCATAAACGGATGCTACGCTTCTCTACTCGGGCCTGGCCGGGCGATTGCCACGGTGCCCGTATAGCTGCTGGGAGTTCGCTGCGTTGAGCGTCTTCAGGTTTAGTAAGACGGACAAGGTGTGGGGGCTGAAAAATGGTCTCGTCAGGGAGATGATCGACTGGTGGATCGAACACGCCGGCCCCAGACCCTACCTCCTCGAAATCAAGCACAGCTATGATATCGGATACAACCATGGCAACCTCACGGAAGTGGCAGACGAGGACAAAGCCGAACTGCGCGACTTAGTGGGGTTGATGCTGAAGACCGGCTATGAGAACCGTTTGCGCCTGGACGCCGCCTCAACGGCGCAAGTACGGGAGCATATACGTCGAACTCGAGCGGATGCTAAATTCTGATCTCGAAGGCACACATTTTTATCAGCCACCCGGCGGGTAAACGATGCGGCCACCGGGTCCGATCGACGACAGAGTTCGCCGAGAACATCATGTCGACTGATTTCAGGAAGCGTTTCGGAAGAGGACGTTGTGAGCCGCTGTACCTCCTTCGGGAGGCTCATCCTACGCCAGCGGAAGCAGGCTGCTGTTGCGCTGTTCCTCCTTTCTGACAATTCAACTACGTCACCGGCAGCGGCTGTACACGCGAGAATTGCGCTATCCTCAGCAAGAGCGGCACTCGTGGTCTGCGCAAGCGCTTGATGCCTGGCCGCAGCGTCACGCCGCCGATGCCGGCTGCTGGGGGTGTCAGCCGGCATCGGTGGATCGGGAACGGCGATCAGAGCCGGTAAGGGTAGTTGCAGTCGATCACGGTGCCCTCGCGGGTCAACCGCACCAGGCAGTCTCCGGTCACGTTCGTCCAGGCTCGTGCGATCATTTCCATGATGCTCCCGCCGGCGACCTCGTCCACTTCGGTCTCCGACAGCTCGTGAACACCATGGCCGGCATGGATTTTCTGTGACATGGCGGCTTCTCCTACTTGGGGGCCCGATACAGGGTCATTCGAAGGTAAAGGTAAATCCGCCGTCCACGTCGTCGAAGCCGACGCCGTAACCGAGCACGCCGATGCTGGCGCCGTGATCCCCGATCGCGAGATGGAACAAGCCTTTGACGTGGAGGTGTATGGCTCCGCCGGACGTTGCGTCGATCTCATCGGCCGACAAGTCGCGGATTTGGGATTCAGTGCTATTGGATGACATTGCAAGATACTCCTGATGTTGAGTTGATGTGTTGGGTCAGCCTACGGATGCGGCCGGGTTACCGGCCGGTCTCGCTTGCTGATGTGTAACCAGCGGTGACCAATCACCGTAGCCTCACATTGCGCGAATGCCGCGCGCGCGGCTGTTCCACAGGTAACCGGGAGTAGAAAATTCGCCGGCGCGTGCGGCGAGAGGAATGGTGCCGTGAGGCCGGCGTCGCGGAGACTGGGTGCGAGTTGTCCGAACGACTGATGGAACCAGGCTCCGGTTCGCGAAGCCGCCTTGCTTTGACGCTGCAAGGCCGTTTCTCGCAGTTGCGTAAGGCGCGAAGCGGCGTTATGAATTCCTGAAGAAGAAGCCGGGCCGGCGCGTCCGGCTTCATTTCGCTTTTTCCGCGAAGGGCAGAGCATGAAGGTTGATGAGGCCACGGTGCGCCACGTCGCCCGTTTGGCGCGCATCAAGGTGAGCGGGCAGGAGGCGACCAGCCTTCAGCGCGAATTGACGGCGATCCTGGAATGGGTCGAGCAGCTCGGCGAGGTCGATACGTCGAGCCGTCGAGCCGATGACGCGCGTCGAAAGCATGGCGCTGCCGATGCGCGCCGACAAGGTGACCGATGGCGGCATCGCCGAGGCCGTCGTCCGCAACGCGCCGCTCACCGAGGACAATTTCTTCGTCGTGCCCAAGGTGGTGGAGTAGGCCATGAGCGAGCTGACCGGCCTGACCGTCGCCGAAGCGCGGGACGCTTTGCGCAAGAAGGAATTTTCCGCGCGCGAGCTGACCGAGGCGCATCTCGCCGCCATCGACGCGGCGAATGGCGCGCTCAACGCCTTTCTGTTCGCCGACGCCGGACAAGGCGCTGGACATGGCCAAGGCGTCGGATGCGCGGCTGGCCAAGGGCAAGGGCCTGCCGCTCGACGGCATCCCGCTCGGCGTGAAGGATCTGTTCTGCACCCGCGGATGTGCGCACCACCGCCGGCTCCGCCGTGCTCGGCGACTTCAAGCCGGCCTACAAGTCGACCGTCACGCAAAATCTGTGGGACGCGGGCGCGGTGATGCTCGGCAAGCTGAATATGGACGAGTTCGCCATGGGCTCGTCCAACGAAACCAGCCATTTCGGGCCGGTCGTCAATCCGTGGCGCGCGCGCGGCAGCAACAAGCCGCTGGTGCCGGGCGGCTCGTCGGGCGGCTCGGCTTCGGCGGTCGCGGCGCGCATCGCCATGGCGGCGACGGCCTCCGACACGGGCGGCTCGATCCGCCAGCCCGCCGCGTTCACGCGGCACCGTCGGCATCAAGCCGACCTATGGCCGCTGCTCGCGCTGGGGCATGGTGGCCTTCGCCTCCTCGCTCGATCAGGCCGGGCCGATCACGCGCTCGGTGCGCGACGCGGCGATCCTGCTGCGGCCAGATGGCCAGCCACGACCCGAAGGATTCCACCAGCTCCGACCGGCAGGTGCCCGATTTCGAGGCCGGGCTGACGAAATCGGTGAAGGGCATGAAGATCGGCATCCCGAAGGAATACCGCATCGACGGCATGTCCGCCGAGGTCGAGGCGCTCTGGAGCCAAGGCATCGACTGGTTCAAGGCGGCGGGCGCCGAAATCCGCGAGATCAGCCTGCCGCATACGAAATATGCGCTGCCCGCCTATTACATCGTCGCGCCCGCCGAGGCGTCGTCCAACCTCGCCCGCTATGACGGCGTGCGCTACGGCCTGCGCGTCAATGGCCGCGACATCACCGACATGTATGAGGAGACCGCGCTCGCACGGCTTCGGCGCGGAGGTGAAGCGGCGCATCCTGATCGGCACCTATGTGCTGTCGGCGGGCTATTACGACGCCTATTACATCAAGGCGCAGAAGGTGCGCACGCTGATCCGCAAGGATTTCGAGGACGCCTTCGGGGAGGTGGACGCCATCCTGACGCCCTCGACACCGTCGGCCGCCTTCGGCATCGGCGAGAAGAGCGGCGACCCGATCGAGATGTATCTGAACGACATCTTCACCGTCACCGTGAACATGGCCGGCCTGCCCGGCATCTCGGTGCCCGCCGGCTTCTCCAAGGAGGGCCTGCCGCTCGGCCTGCAGATCATCGGGCGGTCCTTCGACGAGGAGACGGTGCTGCGCTGCGGGCAGATCATCGAGGACGCCGCCGGCCCTTCGCCGCGCCCGGAGGCCTGGTGGCACGGCAAAGCCGCGAGTGCCCCCGCCGCCAGGAAGACGAAGCCGCAGAAATCCGCGAAACCGTCGAAAAAAGCGTCTTGATGGGGTCAAAGCCGATGTCCGTGCGTCCGCCTGCCGACTGCGAAAACATGGAACAGGTCCGCGCCGAGATCGACCGGCTCGACCTCGCGATCCTCGATCTGGTGGCGGAGCGCTTCGGCTATGTCGAGCGCGCCTGGCAGCTCAAGACACGGCCGGAGGAAGCCACCGTTCCCTGGCGCATCCAGCAGGTGATCGACCGCGTCCGCGCCCGCGCCGAGGAGAAGGGCGTGCCGCCCGAACTGGCCGAGGCGCTGTGGCGGCAGATGATCGGCTGGTTCATCCAATATGAGGAAGAAAAGCTGTCGGCAGGCCCAAAAGACGGCGGTGGCTGAGCCCGGATCGATTGGACAGGAGCCTCTTTCGAAATCCCCGTGAAAACGGGGATCCAGTACACCGCAGAGTGAATTCGCTTGCTGGATCCCCGCCTCCGCGGGGATTTCGAAAGGGTGCGGCCTAAACGGGCTGATGGGACGCGAGGCGTCGAAATTTGGGGCGCGGCAAGGTAAGCGGCAATGCGAAGTTTTCGCTTGTCAGGTAATATTTTATAAGTTCATGGTGGCATGGCCGCAGCAGATTTGAGCCGAGACAGGGCAGCCATTTGGCGCAAGTCCCGCGTTCGAGTTTTTCCAAATTTATGACGTTCGAGATGTGAGGGGCGGCGCTTTCCGGAAGGCCACGGCGTATGGCTGGGAAGGGGCAGGGTATAAGGCACGAGGCTCGCGGCCATGACGGCAGAAACCAGACAGAACAACCTCATCGACGGCGCGACCAGCTCCTGGGAAGTGGTGATCGGCATGGAAGTCCATGCGCAGGTCTCATCCAACTCCAAGCTGTTTTCCGGCGCCTCGACCGAATTCGGCGGCGCGCCCAACAGCCACGTCTCGCTGGTGGACGCCGCCATGCCCGGCATGCTCCCCGTCATCAACGAGGAATGCGTGCGCCAGGCCATCCGCACCGGCTTGGGGCTCAAGGCGCAGATCAACCTCTATTCCGTCTTCGACCGGAAGAACTACTTCTATCCCGACCTGCCGCAGGGCTACCAGATCTCGCAATATAAGCACCCGATCGTCGGCGAGGGCGTGGTCCTCCTCGACATGAAGGACGGCACCACCGTCGAGGTCGGCATCGAGCGCGTGCATCTGGAGCAGGACGCCGGCAAGAGCCTGCACGACCAGCATCCGGACTATTCCTATGTCGACCTGAACCGCTCCGGCGTCGCGCTGATGGAGATCGTCTCGCGCCCCGACCTGCGCTCCTCCGAGGAGGCGCGCACCTACATCACCAAGCTGCGCTCCATCCTGCGCTATCTCGGCACCTGCGACGGCAATATGGAGCAGGGCAGCTTGCGCGCCGACGTCAACGTGTCGGTCAGGAAGCCCGGCGACCCGCTCGGCACGCGCTGCGAGATCAAGAACGTCAATTCCATCCGCTTCATCGGCCAGGCCATCGAATATGAGGCGCGCCGCCAGATCGGCATATTGGAGGAGGGCGGCACGATCGACCAGGAGACGCGGCTGTTCGACCCGAAGACCGGCCAGACCCGCCCCATGCGCTCCAAGGAAGAGGCGCATGATTACCGCTATTTCCCCGATCCCGACCTCCTGCCGCTCGAGTTGACGCAGGACTATGTCGACGAGATCGCCGCCGCTCTGCCCGAGCTGCCGGACGAGAAGCGGGTGCGCTTCATCGAGGCGTTCGGCCTGTCGCCCTACGATGCGGGCGTGCTGGTGGCCGACAAGGAGAGCGCCGACTTCTTCGAGACGGTCGCTGCGGGCCGCGACGCCAAGCTCGCCGCCAATTGGGTGATGGGCGAATTGTTCGGTGCGCTGAACCGGGTGGGGAAGGGCATCGGGGATAGTCCGGTGACGGCGGCGCATCTGGGCGAGCTGATCGACCTCATCACGGGCGGCGTCATCTCCGGCCGCATCGCCAAGGACGTGTTCGAGATCATGGTCGAGACCGGCGAGGCCCCGGCCGAGATCGTCGAGGAGCGCGGCCTGAAGCAGGTGACCGATAGCGGCGCCATCGAGAAGGCCGTCGACGAGGTGATCGCCGCCAACCCGAAGCCAAGTCGAGCAGGTGCGCCTGAAGCCGCAGACGCTGGGCTGGTTCGTCGGCCAGGTGATGAAGGCGACCGGCGGCAAGGCGAACCCGGCGGCGGTGAATGAGATTTTGAGGAGGAAGTTGGAGGTGGCGGAGTGAAGAGGCGACCCTCCGCGCGGCGTCAATTCGTTCGTCCTATTTTACATTGAAGCTCGCTTGTGTGGTGGGTGAAAAGGACTAATTGTCAAGATTAGCTATGGCGGGATGTTCACTGCTCCAGTCAAACTCTTGTTGATATGGGCTTTTTGGCTATTTAAGTCTGGCAAGTTTATCGCAACTGAGAAATTTAGGCAACGCAACCTCTGGGCGTGAATTTTTCTGGTGCTCGTGTTGCAGATACGCCATCGCTTATCTATGTCGCTTGCCATAATATGCATTGCGTTATTGCAATTGTTAGGTAAGCAGGTTCGTATGTGTAAGCGAGTTTTCTTAATCCCTTTATTTCTTCTTGCTGCGATGACACTTGCGGGGTGCGAAACCCTCCCTCTCCCAAATTTCAATGGTGGCGCGCTCAATCCTGACATCCGCTTTTTACGTGCGGGCGAAGTCATGAACGGCGTAAAATGCGCTATGACCGAGTTCATGCGCGAGCGGGAAATCAGAATACTGAAGGATCGCTGGGAGAAGGCGACGCGCCGTTATGACTCCGATGAAGATAAGCTTGCGTTTATTTCGCTCTATTCATCTGAGTATCCGAAGCTTTACCGAAAATTTTCAACAGATCGAATGCGCAAGCCGGATGAAACCGAGCGGGACAATGTAACAGGCAAGGACAATCCATTCTCACCGTTCGCGCTGAGAGTTGATAAGATTGATGGGGCTATTTCTGGCGAGAAATCCTGCAATTTCAATGCGCTTTCCGGAGGTCGCTTTATTCCCAAGGGACTGGATAGTCCGCTTTTGGCCGAAGATTTCTTTCATTGGGAGGCCAAGCCAACCGTGTGCGGCATCAGAGACGTTAAGTGTCGTGGGAACTGCGTTCCGAATTCTTATTACTGTCCTGGAGAACTGGGGATTGCGATTTGGGATTATGGTGCCCGGGACATTTACCAGCGCATGCCAGATAAAAAGGGAATTGGAAACTGCGCTGTTATTCCAGATTACAGCCGTTTCGCGTTGGATAAGACGCAGCAAGCCGCAATTAGCTTGCAGCTTACTGGGACAAATACCGGAATAGCTTTTTACGACACGATCAATGCTGCAGGGCTCGGCTGCTTCAGAACATCATCGCCGCAGGCAATCGCAGCATAGGCGCTGTTTTTCCTAGAGCCGATTTCAGCGGAAAGGGGACAACGAACTTCGAAATGGCTGTCCAGATTCCGCAGACCATCTTTACACCTGCACTTACCGAGAAGCTGGAGCGCGCCCCGAAGAGAATGTCGCAAGCACCGAGTAAGGAAGGAAAAAAAGACTACTACACATCCAAACGCCTCCCTCGCGGCGAAGAACCACAGAAAGCTGCGCCTTCAGATCAAGGCCCTTCCACGCCCCCTACCACCGATGCGGATGCACGGGTGAGTGAAGCTCAGGCCCGCCTTCTGGAACTCGGATATGACGTCACCGTCGACGGCGCCTTCGGCGAGGGCACAGAAAAGAGCGGTGCGCCAGTTCCAGAAAGACCGCGGAATTTCGCCAGCTGATGGCCAACTTAATTCCGACACGCGCGAGGCGCTTTTTGCAAAGGGTGGGGGCGATGGTAGCGCATCTTCTCCGAAGACTTCTCGATTGCCACAAAAAGCAGCCACGCAATCTGCCCGGGAGGCAGCTGGGCCAGATCCAAATGGGGGCGACCCCCACGATAAAACCTGGGGTTGACTATCTGACGTCGGCAGAAGTCGAACTCGTAAGGAACACCCCGTCGATCAGACAATACGCATATGGGTGCGGTGTCAACGGAACCCTCCATCTTGATGAAAAGACCGACATTGATTATCTGGCTTTGAAGGACATGCTTCTAAGATTGTTCTTGACCAGAATGACCAAGTCCGGTATCAAGGCGGTCCGGAACTGTCACTGGACCAGCTGACCTTGACGACAAGCTTCCAAATCATCTTGGACCTGAACGCGGGCACCAAACATATATTCCGTATTTTTCCGATGGTGACCGCACCCCAGATGGGCGTGAAGGCCGACCATATCCACCAGCTCAAGATCGTCCTTCGTGGCCAAAAGAGAAAAGGCGACGTCAACTAATCTAACCGCTCCAAGTCGAACAAAATTGCCGGGAGCTCGTAACCAATAAAAAAGGCACCCAGTACAGGACGTAGTCCAGAGGATTTTTGCGGTTCGCCCGAGGGCAAACTCCTAACCAAAAAATCGTCGACGCTCTCGATAATAAAGGCGGCAGCTCCGGTGGATCAAATGCGGGTGGACAATAGCGGGGCGAAGCTTATTCGCAGCGATGCGGCGGAGAATTCAGGACCAAGCACGCATTGAGCGGTGGACCGACGGGTGCACAAAATTTGGCTCAAAAACTCATCCCCGCCCTTAGGATGTAGTTCGTCCCTATCCAAGCGGACTCTGGCCCTCTGCCCCATCCTCCCCTTATATTGTCAGCATGAACATCACGCTCCCACCCAATCAGCGGAAGTGGCTTGAAGCGGAAGTCGCGGCGGGGCGTTTCGCTTCGCTCGAAGAGGCGCTGGCCGTCGCCGTCTCGGGCCTGATGGAACTCGAAACGGACGATCTCGCCTGGGCCAGGCCGCAAGTGGATAAGGCCCGTGCATCTTTCGCCGAGGGCGACGTTTCGGCGGGCGAAGCTTATCTTCAGCGTCTGGATGACAGGATTGCCAAGCTGCAATCCTCATGACGCGGCTCGTCGTCACTGCTGACGCGCAGGCGGATACATTCGCCGTTCTGGCCGATCCCGAAGCCAAAGCGGGAGCGCCGGTCGCAGAGCGGTATGCGCGGCGTTTCGTGCTGCAATCGAACGCCTCATCGAGATGCCGCAGAGCGGCGCACCCCGGCCGGCGCTTGGCGCGGATGCGCGTTGCGTGATTGTCCCGCCCTATCTGTTGATCTATGACTATGCGCTTGGGGACGATACAGTTGCCCTGTTGCGTGTTCTGCATGGACGGCGACGGATTACACGGGAGACAACTCAGCGTGGCTGACGTGTACAAACCCTATTCGTTAACCGTAAAAAAACTTATCCCCGCCCCCAAAACCTCCCGTATTATCACGCTTGTTCTTGTTCCAGAGGGACGCGGGGCTCGAGACCGGCTCGTCATCTGCGGAATGGGAATGCGGTGCCTGAGGAATCCGCGGGGGATCTGGCTGAGTGGTAACGCAGGCCAGCCTCGCGGTGGGACTAACGAACCCGCACTCAGGGGTCCAAGCCGGCCCACCTGTTCGCTGGAATGCGCAGGTCTAAGGCATGCGACGCAAAGGTTTGGCGTAAAACGGGCAGTAGCGTAGGAGGCTCACCCAGCGCATGCCATGCTGGAGAAGAGCGCGGATAGGGCCAAAATATCACCGCGCGCGGGCAGCCGAGAGGCTGCAACTATACTATAAGGACCAGCCTCACGGCTGCCCGCGCCGTCCCTCAACGGGACGGGAATGAAAATGCAGCAAAGCCTCGCGGGCGAGGCCCGGCGAGGGACATTGGTGTTGACTGCAGCGCCATCGGACTCAACGGTCGTCGGCATGGCGCGGCCACAGTCAGCGGTCTGGAAAACACACTCAGCCCTGCTGTATGCACGTCGGGCGAGAGAGCAGATCCGCCTGGACAGGGCGCCGCCGAATGACGCTGCAGGATGCAACGCGGTTCAGACTGCCCACGGCGTGGCGGGTCGGGAGCGGCGCGAAAGGTGCGGCATTGCTGGCGCTCGCATTGGGGCCGCTGTTTCTGGCCGCCTGGCAGCTGAAGCCGCTCTATGCCGACAATCAGAACACCAAATTCCTGCACGCGCTGGCGAATGGCGGGGCCGGTTTTCTTCGGGAGGATTGGCTGGCGCACACGAAAGACGGCCTGCCGCTGTTCACCGCCCTGCTGGAAGCGATATTGCGGACGGTGGGTCCGAACGGGTTCTACCTCGCCTGCGCCGCCACCTACGGCATCTTCCTGTTCTGCGCGCTGCTGATCTACCGGCGCGTGACCGGGCCGCACGAGGTCCCGCCGCAGGGACTGCCCGTGTTCCTGGGGCTGCTGTTCACCATCGCCATGCTGACCGACGTCCAGCAGATCGTTTTTTCGGGGTTTTCCGAGCAATATATATTGGGAGGCTATTTCCAAAGCGCCGATTTCGGCGTGCTTCTCATCGCCGCGGTGCTGTTTTTCGAGAGGCGGCTGCTCGCTGCCGCCATGGCGTGCATCGTGGTCGCTGCGTCGATGCATCCGGGTTACGTTGCGCCCGGGGCCGTGCTGATCGTCAGCTTCCTGATCTACGAACTCACCCAGGCGAGCGACACGAAACCCGGCGAAAAATTCGCCGCGCTGGCAAGTTCGGCCATCGGCCTCGCGGTCCTGTTCTGGATGGCCTTCGCCCTGAAACAGCTCTTTGCCGCGACCGATCCGCAAACCCAGCTTGAGGCGCATCGGATTTTGACGGCCGTGCGAATCCCGCGCCACGCCGACCCCTGGCACTGGTTCAACGTGAATGTCGTTCTGCAATTCGCACTCGTGGCTGGCGCCGCGCGGCTCCTGCCGCCTGGGCGCCTCCGTTTTGTCATCCGGTTCGGGCTTGCCGCGCTCGCGGCCTTCACGCTCGTTGCATTCCTGCCGGGCATGGAGACCTATCGGCTTGTTGCGCCCTGGCGCATTTCCGTGGTGCTGGTTCCCCTGGCGACCCTCGCGCTTTGCGCTGTCGCAATCGTGCGGTTGAACGAAGCCGGCAGGTTTCCCGCCGCACGGCAAAGGGCGTTCGTCCTGGGCGGCGTGGCTGTGGTTCTGTTCTGCACGGCGGTCGGTTCCGCCTTCACAGCCTATAAGTTTCTGACACCCGAGCCCCCTTATGTCGGCTTCGTGCGCGCCAATCTGGCATCCGGTCAGCACTATCTTACGCCGCCATCGCTGCGTGAATTCCGGCTGGCGACAGGTGTCCCGCAATATGTGACGTTCAAAAGCCATCCCTATCAGGACGTGGAAGTTCTCGAGTGGCAGCGGAGGTTGACGGTCGCGCAGGAACTCTACGCAGCGGAGCGCATGGATTGCGAAGCGCTCCAGCGTCTCGCGGTGGAAGAAGCGGTAACACATGTTGTCGTGACTGGCCGCCGGCCGGCCGTTTCCTGCCCCTTCGCGTCGAAGGTGTTTGAAGACGGAGACGCGACGATCTTCAGCCTGGGGCAAACGAAGTTTACGCAAGGCCGATCCCGGTAGTGCGGGGCGCTGGTCAGCGACGGCGAAACTCGCCGCATCACGCGAAGGCAAAACAGATAGAGTCTCCCGGCGCTGGCCAAGCCGCCGCCAGTCCTCTAAATCTATACGCCGAGCAAACAGGGGAAAGCGCGCATGGCGAACGTAATTCGGGTGCATGCCTATGGTGGTCCTGAGGTTCTGACATGGGAGAGCGTCGACATACCTTCGCCCGGACCGGGTGAGGCAAAGATCCGGCATAGCCATATCGGGCTGAATTTCATCGACACCTATCATCGCAACGGCCTCTACAAGCAGCCGCAGCTGCCGTTCGTGCTCGGCACGGAGGGCGCGGGCGAGGTGATCGAGGTCGGTGACGGCGTCACCGAGGTCGCGGTCGGCGACCGGGTGGCCTATGCCAGCGTCATCGGCGCCTATGCGGAGGAGCGATTGATCTCCGCCGGCCGCCTGGTGAAGCTGCCGGACGGCATCGACAGCAAGACCGCCGCCGCCATGATGCTGCAAGGCATGACGGTGCAATATCTGCTGCGCCGCACCTACCGCGTCGGGCCGGAAACGACGATGCTGCTGCATGCGGCGGCGGGCGGCATCGGCCTGATCGCCTCGCAATGGGGCAAATATCTGGGCGCGACGGTGATCGGCACGGTCGGGTCGGATGAGAAGGCGGCGCTGGCCAAAAATGCCGGCTGCGCGCATGTCATCAACACCAGGACGGAGAATTTCGTCGAGCGCGTGAAGGAAATCACGGGCGGCAAAGGTGTCGACGTGGTCTATGACGGGGTCGGCAAGGACACGTTCCCGGCCTCGCTCGACTGCCTGAAGCCGCTCGGCATGTGGGTCAGCTTCGGCAATTCGTCCGGGCCGGTGCCGGCATTCGAGATCGCCATTCTGGCGGCGAAAGGCTCGCTTTTCGCGACGCGGCCGACGCTGAACCACTATACGGCGACGCGGGCCGACCTGCTGGCGACCGCGCAGGATGTGTTCGACGTGGTCGGGAACGGGCATGTGAAGATCTCCGTCAACCAGACCTATCCGCTGCAGAACACCGCCGACGCGCATCGCGACCTGGAGGCGCGCAAGACCACCGGCTCGACCGTGCTGATGCCGGATCGGGTGCTGCGTCCCACAGCGGCGCGCGACAGCTCATAGGGGGTCGCAACGCGGTGCTTGAGCGGGCACAGGGCGGCGCGATCGTGCTGCGGGAGGAAAAGACCGGCGGGCTTTACAGCCTTCCGGGCGTGCTGCTCGCCGCAGGGCTCTATTCGGTCCTGCACATCACCGCGCGGCTGATCGCATCCGGCAATCTGGGCGAGGACGATCCGCTCGACGCGATCCTCACCCAGACCCTGGCGCTGGGCTATATACCCGGCCAGCCGCCGCTTTACGACTGGGCCTCTGTGGCTCATCGAACAGGCGGCCGGGCCGGGCGCGCTGTCGTTTCAGCTGCTGAAATACGGCCTGCTCACCGCCACTTGTGGGTTCATCTTCCTGTCGGCGCGCCGGGTGATGCGGGGAGATGCGCTCTGGGCGTTTCTGTCGGTGGAGGCGCTGGCGCTGATCTATCAGATCAGCTGGCGGTTTCATGAAGGCTTCACCCATGCGGTGGGGGCGATGTGCGCCGTTGCCGCCACCTTCTGGGCGCTGCTGCGGCTGATCGAGCGGCAACGCGCGGGGGACTACGCGCTGTTCGGCCTGTGCGTCGGGCTGGGCGCGCTGACGGTGAGAACCTATTGGGTCTATCTGGCCGCGCTGATCGTCGCGGCTTGCCTCCAGCCTGCGATCAGGCGGGTCTTGCTTCAGCCGCGCGGCGGCATCGCGCTGGCGGTGGCGGCATTGGTCGCGGGGCCGCATTTCATCTGGCTTGCCGGGACGCCGGAGGGCATTGCGGCGATGCTGCCGTCTTTCGCCGCCGACAGCCTGAGCCAGCATGCCGGCCTTGCGCTCGCCGGCTTGCGGCGGGCCTTTACCGAGCCGGTGATGTATCTGGCGCCGCTGATCTTCATCTATCCTTTGTTCTTCCCCGGCTGGCTGCCGTCCGTGCGGCGCACGATCCGCCTGACGCCGAACACCGCCGCCGAGCCCGATTATGAACAGCTCATCCTGCATCTCACCTTGATCAATGTCGGGGCGCTGATCGGCGGCGCGCTGCTTTTCGGCATTCAGCGCTACGCGGTGCATGCGCTGATGCCGATGTTTCTGCTGACGTCGATCTGGCTCACGGCGCAGGCGCGAAATGCCGCGCCGGATCCGCGTCAGGTTCGCCGTTTCGTCATCATGGCGGCGTCGGTCGCGGTCTTCGCCTTCTTCGCCAGGGCGGCGAACATGTATGTGCTGGAGCCGGTGTGCAATATCTGCCGCTGGGGCGTTCCCTATGCCGCGCTCGCCGACGAGATGAAGCGGCACGGCTTCGAGCGAGGGCGGATCGTCGTGCTCGAGGATGAGCTGGGCGGCAATCTGCGCCGCTTCTTCCCCGAGGCGCGCATCGAATTGGCGGGGAATGCGCCCTATGTCCCGGCCGTGCCGGCGCCGGCGGGCAAGACCATGCTCGTCTGGTCCGCCGCGCGTGATCCGCGTGACGCGGCAACGCGTTTCCAATCGCTCGTGCCTCTGGCGGCCGGGCAGCTCCTCACGGATTCGATCAAACTCGACATCCCCAGGCGCGGCCATCTATGGAAGCCGGATGGTTACCGCACCTCGTCGTGGCGACTGTTCATCGCCAATTGAGCGCGGGCGCGAAGCTTAGAAAAATATTAAATATCACTAAGTGGAAATGACTGCGGTAATACTGCGGAATTAACGGCATAAGGGATATTGCTCACCCGCGATTTACAGAATTTTCGCGATGCCATGTCAAGCTGAACCTGTCCAGATCGGAGCGGGTTGGCTAATGCATCCCCTCAATAGCGTATTAAGTTTGTGGGAACGCGTACATGGTTGAGAGTTGCCTTGAGAAAA
Organism: uncultured Alphaproteobacteria bacterium; assembly: GCA_963842775.1. Lineage (GTDB taxonomy): Bacteria > Pseudomonadota > Alphaproteobacteria > Rhizobiales > Rhodomicrobiaceae > R-RK-3. Next base: position 93,787 of record CAWJHQ010000013.1, read on the forward strand.
ACAGCGGGTCTGAAGCCGGCGAAAAGCAGGAAGACGCCGATGCGTTCTTCGTATTGGGCATTCGCTATTCGACCGGCCGGGATGTCGAGCACGACCTTGTCGCTGCGCATAAATGGTTCAACCTCGCCGCGATGATGGGGCATGAGGAAGCGCGGCACAGCCGGGCCGAACTGGCGCGGGAAATGCCCGCCGCCCGGGTTGCCGAGGCGCAGCGGATGGCGCGCGCATGGCTGGCCAATCGCGCCGCGAGCCGGCAGCATGGGCGGATGCTTCCGATGCGGCAGCGGCGGCGCGGCCGATCTATGTGCGGCGGCGCGCTCAGGCGATCCGCAGCGCCATGTCCTTCAGCCGGGTGGGCGCGGAGGTTTCATAGCCCGAACGCACTCTCGGAGCCGAAAGCAGCGTCAGCGCGCCGAGGCGAGGAACCGCTGAAACGCGCCGTTCTTCCGCAATATCGCGCCCGCCGAATCGAGCAGCAGGTCGACATTCTCCTTCTCGATCTTGAAGCGGGTGGGAATGCTCTCCAGCTTGGCGCGCACGGCCGGGTCGGGCATCTGGTCGAATGTCACCTTCACGACATGGAAGCTCACATCGCGGCAGTTCCACTGGCCCTCGGTGCCGATGAGCGCGTTCACCCGATCCGGCGGCAGCTTGCAGCGCCAATCCACCAGCTCCTTGTTCCAGTTTCGGAGCTGTGCGGCGAAGGTGTCATAGGTGTTGCGCACATTGGCGTCCACGGCGGTGTCGGCGACGGCCTGGATCAGATCGCTGGCGTTGGTCTTGACGTTCTTGGCCCAGTCGCCGCCCGGCGGACGGCCCGCATCGACCACCACGAACAGAAGCCGCTTCATCTTCACCGCTTCCCGCTCGCTCATCGGCTCATAGGGCTGGCTCGCCCCCAGGCGCTCGATCAGCAGGCCGGTCAGGCCGAGATTGTCGGTGAGGCCGCCATCGAGCAGCTTCACATATTTGACGTCGGTCCGGTCGCGGTAGCGCTGGATGGCCTCGGCATTGGCGCGCAGCACGGAGGGCGCATTCGGGTTTTCCAGCGCGCGATTCGCCCAGGGCGGCATGGAATATTGGCAGCGGTCGGCGAAATTCGTCATGACGACGGGCGCGAAGACCAGCGGCACCGCCGCGGACGCGGCCACCGCCTCGGAGAGCGGGAAGGTGCTGAGATCGCTGCACAGCGAGGCGAATGTCGTCTGGTTGAAGACGAAGGGCGTGCGGTTGTAGATGTCCGAGGCATTTATCCACAAGACAGGCCGCGCGCGCTTGAAGACGTCGCGATAGGTGGCGTTGTGGAACAGGTTTTCGTCCAGCCAGCTTTGCAGCCCGGTCGAGTCGTTGACGCCGCCACTGTCGGACAGCCGCACGATGTTGGTGAGAGAAACCGAGGTCCGCAGCGAGGATTCCGCGTCCTTGAGCAGGAATTTCTGCTCGAAATCCTTCAGGATGGCGTTGCCCTTCAGCGCATAATACGCTGCGGTTACCGAGCCGCCCGAGACGCTGGAGACGAGATCGACCTGGTCGATCAGCGGCGATTGACGGCCTTCGCTGGATATCCGGGTGCGGGCCAGTTCCCGCAGCACGCCGTAGGCAAAGGCCGCGGCGCGGGTGCCGCCGCCGGAAAAGCTGAGGCCGACAACCGTATCCTCGAAATTTCCGCCCGGAACTTCGAGTCCGCCGGACGGCTCGCCCGGTTCGCCCGACTCGGCCAGGGCGGCGTTGATCGGCCCGTTGCGGATCGTGCCCGCGCAGCCCCCTTGCATGGCTGCCGCCGCAAGAAGCATGGCGCCGGTCAGAAGGCGAAGCAAGCCGCCCGCTCGCAGGGGCGTCGAATCCCCCAGAGTTGCAGCCGCGGTCTCGCTAGCTGACATCGCAATGTTCCCTTATGTTTTTTAGAATCGGCCCGGCATCGCCAGCGCACATACCGGCCTTAACAGTCGTTTAAGGCAGACCCAAGACATTTCAGAGTCTTCTTGGTTGCGTTTCCGATCGCATTTCCCGCGCCTTTTATCGCATCCGTGGTCGCGGTGCCCGCCTTGCTCGCGGCGTTCCCGATGTTTTCCCCGGCGTTTTTGACGCTTTCGGCGGAGGCGCCCACCGTGTCCTTGGTGAACTCGCCGAGCGTTGCAGGCTCGCCATTCACGGTCCGGTTCGGCGCGATGTCGCCGCCGTCCGCGGAGTTGCCGAAATTCTCGTCGTAGACATAGGTCACCGGCAGGCCGCCGCAATCCGTGGCGCCGCGCTGGACGCCGCAGCCTGCATGCGCATGTTCGCTGGCGATCTTCGACACGCAGAACAGTCCCACGGCCTGGTCCGGTATCGGCTCATCCGCCTTCGCCTCGCAGCGATAGACCTGTTCGGGGCCGAAGCATTTCACGCAAGTCGTCTGCGCCGAGGCCGCCGAGCCGGCAAGAACAGCGAGGCATATGCCGGCGGCTGGCCAGATATCTTTCCCAAGCCGGCGGGCGATGTGCTTCAATGTCAGAACCATTAGGACAGCCTCATGCCTTCTTGTGGCAATTTCATGGGAGTTTAGCAAATCCAGTGACCCCGGCGCTTTCCCCTGGCGGTTCGCAACGTTACATTAACGGCCGCATCTAATTCCCTGAGATCATAGGGCTAATCAACGCATTTCCCCTCGGCGGGCAATGGATATTTTTGCGGAGCAGCCATGAACGGCTCCCTGTTGCATTTTCTCGTGTTTCTGGCCGCGGCGGCAATCGCCGCGCCGCTCGGCCGCCGCTGTCATGTCGGCTCCGTCCTCGGCTATCTGCTGGCGGGCATCGCCATCAGCTTTACGGGCCTCGCGGGCATGCTGGGCGATCCGACCGAGCTGCGCCATACGGCCGAGCTCGGCGTTGCCATGTTCCTGTTTCTGATCGGGCTGGAGCTGCGTCCCAAGCGCTTATGGGCCATGCGCAATTCGGTGTTCGGCGCTGGCGGCGCGCAGGTGCTGATCACGATTGCCGCCTTCACCCTGGTGGCGCTCTATGGCGGCCTCGATTTCGGCCCGTCCCTGCTGATCGGCCTGGCGCTGTCGCTGTCCTCCACGGCCTTCGCGCTGCAGACGCTCGAGGAAAAGGGCGAGCTGAAAGCCCGTCACGGCCGCTTGTCCTTCTCGATCCTGCTGTTTCAGGACATGGCCGCCATTCCGATGATCGCCATGGTGCCGTTTCTGGCGCTGAAGGACACCGGCTCCGGGGTGACGATCGCCGGCGCGCTGCAGGGCATTCTCGCCTTTGCCTGCATCATCCTCGCCGGGCGATATGTGCTCAACCCGATCTATCGCATCATCGCCTCCACGGGCGTGCGCGAGGCCATGACGGCGAGCGCGCTCCTGACCATCCTCGGCGTCGTCTACCTCATGGACATGATCGGGCTTTCGGCCTCGCTCGGCGCATTCCTCGCAGGCGTGCTGCTGGCCGATTCCGAATACCGGCATCAGATCGAATCCGATATCGCGCCGTTCGAGGGCCTGCTGCTGGGGCTGTTCTTCATGACGGTGGGCATGTCGCTCAACGTCGATCTGATCGCCACGCAGCCCATCACCATCATCTCGGCGGTGGCCACCATCACCTTGATCAAGATGGTGATCCTCTATTTCATCGGCCGCTGGCAGGAACTGGGGAGGCGCTCCGCCCGCCGGCTGGCGATCGTCCTGTCGCAGGGCGGCGAGTTCGGTTTCGTCATTCTCGCGGCGGCGGCGTCGGGGGCGGTGATCGGGCGCAATCTTGCCGACGGCATCGCGGTCGCCATCACCATTTCCATGGCGATGACGCCCTTGCTGCTGCTCGCTGACGATTTCGTAACCAAGCGCCTGAAGAAGGCCGAACCGCAATTCGATATCCCGCCCAAGGCCAACGGGCATGTGGTGATCGCCGGTTTCGGGCGCTTCGGACAGATCGTCGCCCGCGTTCTGCGCGCCACGCAAACCCAGTTTACCGCCCTCGATATCAATGCCGAGCAGGTCAATCTGGTGAACCAGTTCGGCAATAAGATCTATTACGGCGATGCGAGCCGGTTGGGAATCCTGGAAGCCGCGCACACCCAGGATGCCCGCGCTTTCATTCTCGCGATCGACGATGTGGAGACATCGGTGCGCACCGCGCAGGTCGTCCGGACGCATTTTCCGCATGTGCCGATCTACGCGCGGGCGCGGAACCGGCAGCATGTGCACCGCCTGATGGATCTGGGCATCGAAGAAATCGAGCGTGAGACCTTTCTTTCCGCGCTCGATCTGACCAAATCCCTGCTTGGCGGCCTCGGCACGCCGACGGCGCGGGCGAAATGGATTATGGATACTTTCAGGGAAAGCGATGAACGCCGGCTCTATGACGACTATACGCACTATACCGATACGGAAAAAATTCAGCTTCACGCTCGCGAGCAATCGCAGGAATTAGAAGAACTATTTGCGCAGGATGCCGCCGAGCGGGAGGCAAAGGCCGAGCCCGTACCGGTGAAGAAGGGTGTCATACCCGTAAAGAAACAACCGGCGGTGGAAGAGTCCCCGCGAAGAAACAGCCAGCGGCGGAAGAGATCCCCGCGAAGAAACAGGCGGCGGCCGAAGGTGTCGGCGGCCGCATGACGGAAGTGAAAGCAAATTAAGAATGACGAATAGCGGCAGCAGTTTCATCAATATCGGCGAGCGCACCAACGTCACCGGCTCGGCCAAGTTCCGCAAGCTGATCGAGGCGGGCGATTACGACGCCGCGCTGGCCGTGGCGCGCGAGCAGGTGGAAAACGGCGCCAACATCATCGACGTGAATATGGACGAGGGCCTGCTCGACAGCGAGAAGGCGATGGTGACCTTCCTCAATCTGATCGCCTCGGAGCCGGACATTTCCCGCGTGCCGGTGATGATCAACTCATCCAAATGGCCGGTGATCGAGGCAGGGCTGAAATGCGTGCAGGGCAAGGGGATCGTCAATTCCATCAGCCTGAAGGAGGGCGAGGAGCCTTTCATCGCGCAGGCAAGAACGATCCTGCGCTATGGCGCGGCCGTCGTCGTGATGGCCTTCGACGAGGCGGGCCAGGCCGACACGGCGCAGCGCAAATTCGAGATCTGCAAGCGCGCCTACGGCATCCTGACCGAGCAGGTCGGCTTTCCGCCGGAAGACATCATCTTCGATCCGAACATCTTCGCCGTGGCGACCGGCATCGAGGAGCACAATAATTACGCCATCGAATTCATCGAGGCGACGCGGCGCATCAAGGCCGAACTGCCCCATGCGCATATTTCGGGCGGCGTTTCCAACCTCTCATTCTCCTTCCGCGGCAATGAGACGATGCGCCAGGCCATGCATTCGGTGTTCCTCTATCACGCCATCCAGGCGGGGATGGACATGGGCATCGTCAATGCCGGGCAGCTCGCGCTTTATGACGATATCGAGCCGGAGCTGCGCGAACGCGTCGAGGATGTGATCCTCAACCGGCGCCCCGACGCCACCGACCGCCTGCTGGAGATCGCCGACCGCTTCAAATCCGGCGAGAAACGCAAGAGCGCCACCGACGTCTCCTGGCGGGAGAAGCCGATCGGCGAACGGATCACCCATTCGCTCGTTCACGGCATCACCGACTATATCGAGGCGGACACCGAAGAGGCGCGGAGCCAGTTCGCCCGGCCCCTCCATGTGATCGAAGGCCCGCTGATGGACGGCATGAATGTCGTCGGCGATCTGTTCGGATCGGGCAAGATGTTCCTGCCGCAGGTGGTGAAATCGGCGCGGGTGATGAAGAAGGCGGTCGCCTATCTGATGCCGTTCATGGACGCCGAAAAGGTTGAACTCGGCATCGTCGACAAGCCCGCCGCCGGCAAGATCGTCATGGCGACGGTGAAGGGCGACGTGCACGACATCGGCAAGAACATCGTCGGCGTGGTGCTTCAATGCAATAATTACGAGGTCATCGATCTCGGCGTGATGGTGCCGGCGCAGCTCATTCTCGACAAGGCGCGCGAGGTGAAGGCGGATCTTATCGGCCTGTCGGGGCTGATTACGCCGAGCCTCGATGAAATGTGCCATGTGGCGGCCGAGATGGAGCGCACCGGCTTCACCCTGCCGCTGCTGATCGGCGGCGCGACCACGAGCCAGGTGCATACCGCCGTCAAGATCAGCCCGAATTACAAGCGCAGCCAGGCGATCTACGTGACCGATGCGAGCCGGGCCGTGGGCGTCGTGTCGAAGCTTCTGGGCGACGCCCGCGACGGCTTCATCGCGGAGACGCGCGATGCCTATGCCAAGCTGAAGCTCGCCCATGAACGCGGGCGGGAGGCGAAGTCGCGCGTTTCGATCGCGGCGGCGCGGGCCAACAAGTTCCGCATCGACTGGAGCAGCTACACCCCGCCGCGCCCCACTTTCCTCGGCACCCGCGCCTTCACCAATTACGATCTGAAGGTGCTGCTGCCCTATATCGACTGGACGCCGTTCTTCTCCACCTGGGAGATCAAGGGCACCTATCCGATGGTGCTCGACGACAGCCGCTATGGCGAGGCCGCCCGGCCGCTATTCGAGGACGCGCAGGCGCTGCTCCGGCAGCTTGTCGCGGAGAAATGGATTTCGGCCAATGCGGTGATCGGCTTCTGGCCGGCGGGCAGCGTTGGCGACGACGATATTCGCCTTTATTCCGACGATGGCCGCAAAACGCCGCTCGCGACGCTGCACACGCTGCGCCAGCAGATCAGCCGGACCGGGGGCGGCAGCCGCGCCAACACCGCGCTCGCCGATTTCATCGCGCCCGAGGGCAGCGGCGTGGCCGATTACATCGGCGGCTTCGCGGTGACGGCGGGCATCGGCGAGGAGGTGATCGCCGAGCGTTTCCAGCGCGCCAATGACGATTATTCCAAGATCATGGTCAAGGCGCTGGCCGACCGGCTGGCCGAAGCCTTCGCCGAGCACATGCATGAGCGCGTGCGCCGCGAATTCTGGGCCTACGCGCCGGACGAAGCGCTCAATCCCGACGATCTCATCAAGGAGCAATATCGCGGCATCCGCCCGGCGGCCGGCTATCCGGCGCAGCCCGACCACACCGAAAAGGCGACGCTGTTCGATCTCCTCGATGCGGAAGCCGCCGCCGGCATCCAGCTCACCGAAAGCTATGCCATGATGCCGGGGGCGGCGGTGTCGGGCCTGTATCTGGCGCATCCGGGCAGCCATTATTTCGGCGTCGGCAAGATCGAACGCGATCAGGTGGCGGACTACGCCCGGCGCAAGGGCTGGCCGCTGCAGACCAGCGAAAAATGGCTCGCCCCCATCCTCAATTACGATCCGTCCGCCGACGACCGCACCCCGCCGGAGATGCGCGCGGCGAGCTAGGCGTCAGCAAAGTGGGCACCGGTTGCGTCGCGAAAATGCGACCGACAAAGAGCGGTGGTTGCGGCTACACAAACACCAAGAACCCGTTCCGATTCAATCGGACGGGATCGGCTTTAAATCGGGCGCGTCATCGGTGCCGGCTCGCGAAGAGCCAGAGCCTCTCATGTGTATGTATCATGACGAGTCTCTGGCATCCTCCGGCCGCCTGCGAAAGGCCTAAACGGGCGGCCGGATATAGCTACGGCGTTGTCACATGCCGGGACGGTTGGAAAGCCGGTCGCAGGTTTCCAGGCACGTCTTGACGCGCGACACGCAGAGGTTTTTGTTGCGGATGCCCATGCACTCGTCGAAGTCGGAGAAGCAGGCGCTCCAGCATCCGTTGCTGCTGCCGCCCGCGCTGCGGACGTCGCGGACCTGCAGCAATCCGCCTGACATGCGGCTCGCGAGGGGCGAGGCGGATTGAAGCGGCGACGCCGCCACCGCCTTGGCGCAGGAGAGCGCGTATCGCGCCGCGTCAGGGCCGGCCTGCGCCGTGGTGACGCCCGACAGAGCGAACATTGCGAAGGCGAGTGCGGGGAAAACAAATTTGAACATGACAGTCACCATTTTTGCAGTGGAATTGTGTTGAAGCAACGGGATCGCATCCCTTTAACGTCGTCCGATGAGCTTGGTCGCGCCTCCGAGAATAGATCTGGTTGTTCCGACAGCGGACGAAATCGGGCCCTGGGATGCGTGCCCGCCTCCGCCTGGTCCCGCCATGGGTCCGCCTCCGATATTGCCGCCGGATGCCAGGCCGCCGCTTGACGCCGGTCCGCCGCCATTCAGCGATCCGAGCAGGCGCCCCTGGGCGGCCGTAAGACCGCTGACGCTGTCGGACAAGGACCCGCCGATGCCGGAGAGCAGCTTTCCTCCGCAGCCGCCGATGCATGTCGGCCCGTTGCGCAGCGTCTCGCCGCCCAGCGGATCGGCGAATTTATTCGCGAACAGATTGCGGTCCGCGCCGCCGGCGAGAACGCTGTGCTGATTGGCGGGGCCGAATTTGTCGAGGGTGTCCCCAAGCTTTCCAAGCAGCGGGACCGAGCCGACGGTGTCCAATCTGTCGGGCAATTGCAGGAGCGGCTTCCCGGCGCCGAAATCGGAATCGATCGTCGCGATCAAGGCCGGAGATACGGCGTTGAGCTGCTCGGTCAGCTTGCCGACCTTGTCGCCAACCCCGTCCAGAACCTGGCTGGCCGTATCCGCCACGACCGGCGTGAGGCCATCCACCACCCGCTCGGTCGTCGATGTGATGCCGCTGACGATCTGGTTGGCGGCGGGCGTCAATCCCGATGTCAGGCCGCCGGTCGCATCGTCGAGCAGATCGGTGACGCCGTGCGCCAGTGTCTCGGTGCTGTGCAGGACGGAGTTCGCCGTGCCTTGCAAACTCGAGGTGAGCGTCTGGACGGTGTGGTCCAGGTTCGAAACGACGCCCTCCGATCGAATTTGGCAGCCCGCCGAGCAATTCGGTCGTTATGCCGCCGACCTGAGTGAGGAGGGCTGCGGCGGAAATCGGCTCGGGACCGGCCAGGTCCGAGAGGAGTTCATCGGTGCGCGCGGACAGGTTTTCGCTCACCAAGGCAAGGCCCACGCGCGGAGCCCCGCCCAGCGTCTTCAGGATCCCGAGAAGATCGCCGGCCTTGGAGGCCAGTTGGGAGACACCGCCGCGCAATGCCGACGCCGCCGTATCGAGCACCGTTCGCAATTCGCGCGCGGCAGTTCGCACATAGCGGGCCACCGTCGATACAACGGCCATGGCGTCCATCGAGACCGCCTTGACCAGGCTGATGCCGCCGCCGGCCAGATCGCTGAGCGGTGTGTCGGTGCTTCCGGGCATGTCGATATCCACTCCGGCTTCAAATCCACCGGACTGCGTGGCTGCTCCGTTGGACGGCGCGGACGCGAACAGCATGCCCGGCGGAACCAGCGAAAACGCCATCAGCGTGGGATATCCGTTGGTCAGCTGAGATAGATTGTCGGATTTTGGAAGACTCTGCCGCTCTTGCGCCGGCCTCGCCTGGGCCGGATCGAGCTTCAGGACCGGTAGATTGGGCGACTGCGTATAGATGAACACGAATGCAGCCGCGCCGCCCGCCGCCCGGACCGAGAAGCCGCCCACCGTGTAATTGACGTCCATAAATCCCGGCAAGGTCGCCAGCATGACCGCGCCGGACAGCGAGAGAATGATCTTCAGAAAATACATGCTTGATTGAGAAAGCGCATGATCCTGAAAGATCATATATGTTGTAAGTATAATTACCCAGGCCATCACCAGGGAGGCGATGACGCGCTCTGTCCGATAGACGGGGGCCGCGACCTGAGAAGACTGACCTTGCGTACTCATGGAACAACCCGCCAAGGAACTAGAACATTTGCGTAATTAACTTTGCGAAAGGATTAGACGGCTTGCAAGTGACTTACGAAATGCCACCAGTTGAGTATATGCCGGCAACGCTCGACCAATTTTGCAATCACCGGTTGAAATGAATGCCCTCAATTGTGCATTAAGGCGGAATCTAGGCAGCGTCTGTTCTTATACGTATGCAACTTCTGATATATGTCATTGAGTAGTTCACCTGTGGAAAACCATTGAGAAAGAATGGATTTTGTTGCATCAAAGCAACGTTGTTTTGAGTCGTGGCGGCAAATATCCGGCAAGTCCCCGCGCCGAGCCACCAGATGCCGAAATTCATTTCCGCTTCAGTACAAAATGCTAAAAGCGGCAATCCTGATCGAGAGCCGCAAGCCTTCCTTGAACCATTTTCCGCGCCGGGACGACCCATGGATCGAAGACGCGCATATACAGCGACGGCGCGGCGATGAGAGCCGCCACAGACAAGGACCTGATCGAGCGCATTGCCGCCCGCGATCAGACCGCCATGACCGTCCTCTATGCACGCCACCACGTCCGGCTTTACCGTTATCTGGTGAGGCTGACGCGCAACGAGGCCACGGCGGAAGAGCTTATGAACGAGGTATTTCTGGAGTGCTGGCGCAAGGCGGACAGCTTCGAAGGGCGATCCGCAGTATCGACCTGGCTGTTCTCCATCGGCCATAACCGCGCCGTCAGCCAGATGCGCAAGCGCGGCGAGGACCAGCTCGACGAAGATGCCACCGCACAATTGGCGGATGACGCCGATACGCCCGAGGTCACCGAGCAGAAGCGGGACAAGGCGGCGATCATGCGCGCCTGCATGGATCAGCTTTCCACCGATCACCGGGCGATCATCGATCTGGTCTATTATCAGGAGGCGTCGGTGTCGGAAGCCGCCGAAATCCTCGCCATACCTGAAAACACCGTCAAGACGCGCATGTTCTACGCGCGCAAGAAACTTGCCGAACTGATGCGCGAGGCCGGGCTCGACAGGGGATGGCCATGACCGACACACAAAGCCGAGAGGCCCAGGAAATCGAGGAGCTGCTCCCCTGGTATGAGAAGGGCACGCTCGGTCCGGACGAAATGCGCCGTGTCGAAGACTATCTCCGGGCGCATCCCGAGATGCAATTCCGCCTGACCCTGATCCGCGAGGAACTGGCCGAAACGATCGCGGCGAATGAAAGCCTCGGAATGCCGGGCACGGCGGCGCGCGATCGGCTGTTCGCCGCCATCGCCGCCGAAGCGGATACCGCCCCGTCCGTCGGGGCCAGCTTGAAAGCATGGTGGCGGAGTTGGCTGCCGGAGGGCATGTCGCCCGGTCTTGGGCTTGCCGCTCTGGCCGCATGTGTCGTGATCATCGTGCAGGCGGCGGCGCTGGTCGTCTTTACCTTCGCGGAGCCGGACGGCGACTACCGCGTCGCGGCGGGCAGGGAAACCGTGCCGGCGCAAGCGGGCAGCTATCTCTTCGTCCGCTTCACCGATGACGCCAAGGCCGCCGACATCGCGGTGCTGCTGAAGGAATTGAATGCCGTCGTCGTCGACGGTCCCAAGCCCGGCGGCGTCTTCAAGCTTCGCATCGCAGATCGCGCTCTGGACGAAGCGGAACGCGAGATGACGATACAGAAGCTGCGGGAAAAAACTGATATCATCAGCTTTGTGGCACCCGCCGGATAGGGCGTCGGGGTGTTGCCAGAGAATAATGCGAGGAGGGCCGCCATGAGTTCGCGTAACCTACCGGTCGCCGGGAAGCTTTTCGCCGTCATTTGCCTCACTGCTGCCGTCATTGCCGGCACATGCGCGCCGGCCGCTGCGCAACAGAGCGGTCGAGGGCGCGGCGGTGGCAATACCGGAACCAGTGGGGGCGGTTTCGGTGCGGGAGGTCTGCTGCTGCAACTGGCTCCCTCGATCATCAGGAAATTCGACGACGATGACGGGCCCAAGCGTGTCAGGCCGGGGCGAAATCGCGCGTCTGTGGATCACGACGACGATGATGGCGACGACCGTCCTTCCCTCAACAACGGCTCGAATAGCGGACGGGTGAAGCCCAAGAATCCGCCGAAGAAGAAAAATCCGCCGCCGCGCCCGCGCATCACGGCAATCCCGCCGTCTCCGCCGACCCTGGCCTTCGCCCCGTTCCCGCAGCGCCGTGAAACGCCCGGAATCGATCGGCCGCAATTCCGGCCTGGCGAAATCGTCGTCCTGGTGCGGGGCGTCGCCGAGCCGGATACGGTGGCCCAGCAGCTCGCTCAGGGTTTCAATCTCGTGCTGCAGGAGAGCCTGAACCTTGCGCTGCTCGGCCCAAGCCGGGTTTACCGCTTCAGCATCCCGGACAATCGGCCCGTCGAGACGGTCGCTGCCGCCATGTCCAATACGCCGGGCGTCGGCTTCGCGGTGCCGAACTCCGTATACACGCTTCGGGGCAGCGCCGCGAAGCGGTCCAACGATCTGCAATATGCGCTGCCGAAGATGCACGTTTCCGCGGCGCAGGCCATGGGGCGCGGGCGCGGCGTCACCGTCGGGGTGATCGATTCCGGGGTCGATGCCAAGCATCCCTCGCTCAAGAATGCCCATCTCAAGCTGTTCGATGTGGTGACAAGCGGGATCAAAGAGCCGGATATGCATGGCACCGCCATCACCGGCATCATCGCGGCGAGCGGCGACATGGTCGGCATTGCGCCCGAGGCCAGGATCCTTGCCGTGCGCGCCTTCGCTCCCGAGAAACTCGGCATGGCGCCGGAAACGTCGGCCACCACCCTCGCCAAGGCGGTCCAGCTCGCGTTCGACCAGGGCGCGCGTATCTTCAATATGAGCTTTGCCGGCCGGCGCGAGCCGCTGCTGATCGAGATGATCGACAACGCCTATGCGCAAGGAGCGGTGTTCGTGGCGGCCGCCGGCAACGAAGGCCCGGATGCCCCGCCCGCTTACCCGGCGGCGCATGACAAGGTGATCGCCATCACCGCGACCGATGAGACGGACGAGATCTACGACCATGCCAATCGCGGGCGCTATGTGCTCGCGGCCGCGCCAGGCGTGAACATCCTGGCGCCCGTCACCGGCCAGGGCTTCGATTATCTCTCCGGCACATCATTCGCGGCTGCCCACGTCACCGGCGTCATCGCCCTCATGATGGAACGCAATGCACGGCTCACCGCGCAGGACGTCCGCCGCATTCTCGTGGATGCCGCTCATGATCTGGGCGAAACGGGGCAAGACAGCAATTTCGGCGCCGGACTGACCGACGCCTACGGCTCGCTGCTGCTGGCCGGAAAACGCTGAGCCCTACGCGGGGCGACCGGAACGGAAAAGCCTCAGTCGCCGTTGCCGGCCGCGTGGCGAGGGAAATCCTTTTCGTAGCGCCGGATGATGACGTTGCGGAAGATCAGCAGCAGCGCCACCACCGCGAAAGCGCCGCCATGCGTCCCGTAGATCAGCTCCTCGCGCCCGCCATAATAATCCGCGGCAAGCACCCTTGCCGTTGCCGGCGCATTGACCATCGCGTCGCGAAACCGCATGACGAGGTCGCTGCGCATCGCTTCCAGCAAATTGTAGGTGCTGATCAGCGAATTACCGTTGATATAGGCGAAGCCGCCATAGGCGATCAGCGCGATGGCGCGTTCGACGACGAGCAGCGGGCGGTGAATCAGAAAGAAGAACCAGAACAATCCGAGATGGACCACTATGTACATGGACCACTCGCTGTCGATCTGGCTGCCGGTCGAGACCATTGCCTCGAGCAATGACGCCGCGTTCATGATTCCCCCGCCTTGAGTACGCGGCCTGCCTAACTGAGGCCGGCCGTCTGGTGCGGCCGGACCATAGCCTCCGGATGTCTACGTATCAAGGTTGGCAGGCTGAGGCGAAAACGCGCTAGATCCCCATGCCGCGCCTCGCCTTCACCTCTCCCAAGGGAGAGGTCGGCGCGCAGCGCCGGGTGAGGGGAGTAAGCGCATCGATGGGTTTCAGCCCCTCACCCTGACCCTCTCCCCATGGGAGAGGGAACACGTGGCGGTGCCCGACGCCGCCGGCGCGACGCCCTAAAACATCGCGGGGTGGACGCGGTCCGGCGGCGTGTGACCGTCGAGGAATGTCTTCACATTGATGATGACCTTCTCGCCCATGTCGATGCGGCCTTCGAGCGTCGCCGAGCCCATATGCGGCAGGACGACCACCCGGTCGCTTTTCAAGAGGCGCGGATTGATCGCCGGCTCGTGCTCGAAGACGTCGAGCCCGGCCCCGGCGATTTCCGCGGCGTCGATCATGCGCGCCAGGGCGTTTTCGTCGATCACCTCGCCGCGCGCGGTATTCACGATGAAAGTCGACGGCTTCAGCAGCTTCAGGCGCCGCGCCGAGAGCAGATGGTAGGTCGCGGGCGTGTGCGGGCAGTTGACGGAGACGATGTCCACATGCGCCAGCATCTGGTCGAGGCTTTCCCAATAGGTGGCGCCGAGCGTGGTCTCGGTGTCCGACGTGACGCGCCGCCTGTTGTGATAGTTGATCGAGAGGCCGAACGCCGCCGCCCGCCGCGCCACGGCCTGCCCGATTCGCCCCATGCCGATGATGCCGAGCTTCTTGCCGTAAATGCGGTGGCCGAGCATCCAGGTGGGCGACCAGCCGCGCCAGTCATCCGCATGGTCCTTGAGGAATTTGGCGCCCTCGGCCAGGCGTCTCGGCACGGCGAGGATGAGCGCCATGGTCATGTCGGCGGTGTCTTCGGTCAGCACGCCGGGCGTGTTCGTGACGATAATGCCGCGGTTGCGCGCCGTTTCCAGGTCGATGTTATCCACGCCTGTGCCGAAATTGGCGATCAGCTTCAAGTTCGGGCCGCTTTGCGATAGAACGGCCCTGTCGATCCGGTCCGTGACGGTCGGGACGAGTACCGCCGCGCTCTGCACGGCGCGGATCAGCTCGTCGCGCGTCATCGCCCGGTCGTCGTCGTTGAATTGCGTGCGGAACAATTCGCGCATTCGCGCCTGGACGGCCTGCGGCAGTTTTCTCGTGACGATCACGAGAGGCTTGTCGGAATTCATTCGGCATGTCTCCCGGGGTGGGGAAGTAACCTGTGAGTTTTCTAAATCGGCCGAGAGATGATCCGGCAAAAGTCGACACATTGTCTACCAGAACTGTGCAGTGATGACAAAGCAGGAGATGGCTTGCCAGATTTCGCGATGCGCGACATTAAAGCGCCTGCGCATCTGGAATGCCTTTAGGAGGAGACCCTTGAACCGTTACCCGATCATTCTCGCTTTGATCCTATGCTGCGCGCCCTCGCCGCTTCTCGCGCCCGCATCGGCGCAAAATGCGGAAATCGATCTGTCGCGCAAGAAAGGCCCGAGCAGCGGCTTGCCCATGCCGCAATTCGTCAGCCTCAAGGCGGACGAGGTGAATGTGCGGAAGGGGCCGGGGTGGGATCACGCCGTCGCCTGGGTGTTCCGGCGCGCGGGCCTGCCGGTGGAGGTGATCGCGGAGTTCGATGTCTGGCGTCAGGTGCGCGACAGCGAAGGCGCGACGGGCTGGGTCATCGGCTCGCTGCTCAGCGGGCGGCGCACAGTGCTCGTTGCCCCGTGGCAGCCGAAGGACAAAACCATCGACCTGCACGGGACGGCAGGCAAGTCGGCGCAGGTCAGCGCGAAGCTCTCGCCCGGCGTCCTCGGCGACGTCCAGGGATGCGACGGCGCCTGGTGCAGGATCTATACGGGCGACATTTCGGGGTATATCGGCCAGGAACTGGTGTGGGGCGCCTATCCCGGCGAAAAGATCAACTGAGCAGCACCCGCGAAAGCGCATCGCCGGGCGAAGCGCGTGCGGGGGCCGAGGACGCGGCCTAGCGTTTGCCGCTGTCGCTTTCGATCCTGACGAGCCGGACCAGCACGTCGATGCGCGACACGCGCATGCCCGCGGGCAGCTCAGGCAGCGAAACGTCCGGCATGGTACCGCTTTGAGCGTCCATCAGCGCGCCATTGTGCTCGAAGTAAAAATGATAATGGTCGGACGTGTTGGTATCGAAATAGGTCTTGGCGCCCTCGATGGCCACTTCGCGCAGAAGGCCCGCCTCGGTGAATTGATGCAGCGTGTTGTAAACCGTCGCCAGCGAAACGGGTATCGCGTCGCGCACGGCCTCGTCATGCAGCATTTCCGCTGTCACATGGCGGTCGCCCGCACCGAAAAGAAGCGCACCAAGCGCGACACGCTGCCTGGTCGGGCGCAGTCCGGCATGTTTGAGACGCTCGGCGATCAAGGCGCCTGACATGGGTCGATTCGTCAAAGTGCTAATGTCCTTGCATGGCAACTGCAAAAATATATTGTGTAGCCGCTTTCATAGCAACTATATGCGCGTCTCAGTAGCTTTACCGCAAGAGCACGCGGGCGGACTTTCGCAGCGCCGCCCGTTTATGTTAGGTAACACATGCTCAAACGGGAAGCACCTTCTCTCCCGCTCATGGAATGATATCAGAGGTACGATGGCTGAACGCCGACAGGCTTATGAATACGAGGATCTCCTCGCCTGCGCGCGAGGCGAGCTGTTCGGTCCCGGCAATCCGCAACTGCCGTTGCCGCCCATGCTGATGTTCGACCGGATCGGGCATATTTCCGAAACCGGCGGCGAAAATGACAAGGGACAGGTGGTTGCCGAACTGGAGGTCAAGCCCGATCTCTGGTTCTTCGCTTGTCACTTCAAGGGCGATCCGGTGATGCCGGGCTGTCTCGGCCTCGACGCCTTATGGCAGATGCTGGGCTTCTTTCTCGGCTGGGTCGGAGGCCAGGGCCGCGGACGTGCGATCGGCGTCGGCGAGGTCAAATTGACCGGCATGGTCACCCCCGCGATCAAGAGGCTCGAATATATCGTCGATCTGAAGCGGGTCATCAGACGCAAGCTGACGCTGGGGATTGGCGATGGCCTCGTGAAGGCCGACGGTGATACGATTTATATCGCCAAGGACCTGCGCGTCGGGCTGTTCGAAGCAAACTCTGGACAGAGCGCCGCCGCCAGCCTCTAAGAAGAAGCTGCGGCCCGATTGCCGAGGCCGGCAGGCTTGCAGACTGTTGCATCGATCCAAGCGGAGGCGGCAAGCCGGAGTTTGGCAAATCGATGCACGAACGAACAGCTAGAGGAAACAACAGGGGTTTCCATGAGACGCGTCGTCGTTACAGGCTTGGGCATCGTGTCCTCGATCGGCAATAACGCCCAGGAAGTGCTGGCGTCTCTGCGCGAGGGACGCTCCGGTATCGTGAAGGCCAAGGAATATGCCGAGCTGGGCTTCCGCTGCCAGGTGCATGGCGCGCCGACCATCGATCTGGAGAATGCCATCGATCGCAAGGTGCGCCGTTTCATGGGCGCGGGCGCGGCCTGGAATTACATCTCCATGCAGCAGGCGATCGAGGATGCCGGGCTCGAAGACAGCGACATCTCGAATGTGCGCACCGGGCTGATCATGGGCTCCGGCGGTCCTTCGACGCGCGCCATCGTCCAGGCGGCCGACACGACGCGCTCCAAGGGGCCGCGCAAGGTCGGGCCGTTCGAAGTGCCCAAATCCATGTCGAGCACCAATTCCGCGACGCTCGCCACGCCATTCAAGATTCACGGCGTGAATTATTCCATCTCCTCCGCCTGTTCGACCTCGGCGCATTGCATCGGCAACGGCGCCGAGATGATCCAATGGGGCAAGCAGGATATTGTGTTCGCGGGCGGCGGCGAGGAACTGGATTGGACCTTGTCGGTTCTATTTGATTCCATGAACGCGATGTCGTCGGACTTCAACGATACGCCGGAAAAATCGAGCCGCGCCTATGATGTGCGGCGCGACGGCTTCGTCATTGCGGGCGGCGGCGGCGTTCTGGTGCTCGAAGAGCTGGAGCACGCCAAGGCGCGCGGCGCAAAAATCTACGCCGAGGTCGGAGGCTACGGCGCCAATTCGGACGGCTTCGACATGGTGCAGCCCTCCGGCGAGGGTGCCGTGCGCTGCATCAAGCTGGCGATGGAGGGGCTGGATGTCCCGATCGACTACATCAACCCGCATGCAACCTCGACGCCGATCGGAGACATCAAGGAAATCGAGGCGATCCGGGAGGTGTTCGGCAAGGACATTCCACCGATTTCCGCGACAAAGTCGTTGACAGGCCATTCCCTCGGCGCGGCGGGCGTGCAGGAGGCAATCTATTCGCTTTTGATGATGACACACGGATTCATTTGCGAATTTGCCAACATCGAAGAACTCGACCCTGCTTTTAACGATGTTCCTATTGTCCGAGAGCGGCTGGACAATGTTGAGTTAAATTGCGTAATGTCGAACAGCTTTGGCTTCGGGGGGACGAATGCCACGCTGATCTTCAAGCGTTACAACGCTTAAGCATTCGGTCGTGCGGCCTATGGAGCCGCTGGGCAAAATCAGATACCGAGAGCAGCCATGACAGGGATCGATATCGCCAAGCCGGGGCCGCTGATGGCGGGCAAGCGCGGGCTTATTATGGGCGTTGCCAATGAACGCTCCATAGCCTACGGCATCGCTCGCGTCCTGGCCGGACAAGGCGCGGAACTGGCCTTCACCTATCAGGGCGACGCATTCGGGCGGCGCGCCATTCCGCTGGCGCAGTCACTCGGCGGCACGATCATCGCGCCTTGCGACGTGCTGGACCTCGCCTCGGTGGACGCGGTGTTCAGCGAAATCGGCGAAAAATGGGGCTCGCTGGACTTTGTCGTGCACGCGCTCGCCTTTTCCGACCGCAATGAGCTGAAGGGCCGCTACGCCGACACCAGCCGCGAGAATTTCACCAACACCATGGTGATCTCCTGCTTTTCCTTCACCGAAATCGCCAAGCGCGCCGCCGCCCTGATGCCGCGCGGCGGGTCGCTGATCACGCTGACCTATGCCGGTTCGACGCGCGTCGTGCCGCGCTATAATGTGATGGGCGTGGCGAAGGCGGCGCTGGAAGCGTCGGTGCGCTATCTGGCGATGGATCTGGGGCCGGACAATATTCGCGTGAACGGCCTTTCACCCGGTCCGATGCGGACGCTCGCAGGGGCCGGCATTTCCGATGCGCGCGTGCTGTTCAATTTCCAGAAGATGCATTCGCCGCTGGGGCGGACACCGACCCTGGACGAAGTCGGCGGCTCGGCGCTTTATCTGCTGTCGGACCTGTCGACAGCGGTGACCGGCGAGATTCACTATGTGGATTCCGGGTATAACACCGTCGCCATGCCGCGCCCGGAGACGATCAAGGAAAACGGCGAAGGCACTGCGCTGGTCAACGGCAATGGCAACGGTGCCGGACCGGATCTGGTTGCGAAGACGCAGGCTGCCGCGGAGTAGTTGAGCGGGTCGCCGCTTCCCCAGCAGCCGCCATTAGATCGTCGTGCGTTTACGCCACTATGTCGTCCCGGACGCCGCTAGGGCGAGCCGGCAACTGTGTTGTTACCCTCATCTTTGGAAGGCGACTTTGTCTCGGAGCATGGCGTTGAGTGTAACGATAAGCTTTCGGGCAATGGCGATGAGAGCGAGCTTTGCAGGCTTGCCCTTTTCCCGCATTTCCTCATAGAGGCGTTTGAACCGGGACGCAGATCGGACGGCGGTAACGGCGGCCATATAGAGTGCCTGACGTACGCGCCGGCGTCCGCCGCTGATCCGGCGGACGCCGCGGAATTGGCCGCTATCGGCATTGAAGGGCGCAAGTCCCGCGAGCGCGGCAGCGGTTTTGGGCGAAAGCGATCCAAGCTCGGGCATGAGGGCGATAAGCGTCGTCGCCGTGACTGGCCCGACGCCGGGCGCGGAGCGCAACAGACGCGTGTCGGCCGCCAGCTCGGCGCTCATAGCGAGAGCGGCGTCGACAGAAGCGTCGAGGCGGGCGATCTCGGCATCGAGCCAGGCAATATGGCTTTGCAGGCTGTCGCCAAGCTCAGGCGCCTCGCTGAAGCGGACACGTTCGCTGGCGCGCATGGCGACGAGCTGATCGCGTCTTTTATGCAGGCTGGCAAGAGTTTCCCTGGCGGTGTCGCGACTTGGCGAGGGCTGCGGGGCGAGCGCTTGCCCCATCGCCGCCAGCATTGTGGCATCCACCGCATCGGTTTTCGCCAAGAAACCCGCGGCGCGGGCGAAGTCGCGGGCGCGGGATGGATTGACCCGGGCATAGGCCAAGCCTTGTGCGTCGAAGACCGATCGCAAATGGCGATCATAATGGCCCGTCGCCTCGAAGATCGCGAAGGCTTGCTTGCGGGTTTGCAGCCTTTCCGCCAGAGAGCGGACGGCCTCACTGCTGTTTGGAAAGCGCTCGGTCCGCCCGCTCCCGGCATCAAAAATGTCGAGATGGGCTTTGGAGACGTCGATTCCGATTATGCCAGGGTGTATGATCATGGAGCCTGTCCCTGTGATGCGGGGTCTGCGGCTAACAGCCCCGTGCAACTGTTCAGGTTGAATTGCGTCAAGGCGGGCGGGACCGAGCCGGCTGACGGTCTTCGCGACCAGGGATCCAACGGTCTCCGCCCGCCGTCAGTGTGCCAGAGTCGCGATACACAGGGATCCAAACCCGACCGCATTCATAGCCGAAATTTTAATAGGCCCCGGCTCAAGGCCGGGGCGACGGGATGGGTGTTATCGCCGATCTCGATGCGCTAATGCTTCGCCAGCCGGATCGCGTCTTCCAACTCAAATTTGAGCATGTTCGACCGGCCCTCAATATCGAGATAGCGGGCCTGCTTAAGCAACTCATCCTTCTTTTGCTTGGGCAGCTTGGCCTTGGCCGTTGCCGGTTCCGTGCCGACTTCTCTTCGACTTCCTTCGGCTGGCGGGAAGTCTTCGCTTGCCCTTCTTCGTATCGGCGCCCTTTTTCGCGCTGGTCTTGCGATCCTCGTCGCCGGCCAACGCCTTGCGCGCCTTTTTCGGCAGATCGCGCTTGCCGGTTTCGCGGCTGTTGCGGCCCGATTTCGTGCCCCAATCCTCGTCGGACCATTGTTTCAGGGAATTGTCGTCGGATTTCTCACCGAGATAGCCGCCGCCGAGCTTCTTATATTCCTGCACGGCAAGCTGGGCCTTGCGGGCCGACCATTGGCCAGGCTCGCCGCCTTTGCCGCTTCGCGTGACCTTAGATTTGACCTTTTCCCATAGTTTGGGATCGGTCTTCTGCGCCGTCTTGCTCATGGGCCGCTCTCTGGTTTTTTTCAGCCGATGACGTTAACGGGCGAAAGCGGCCGCGAGTTCCACGGGCGGAAACCCTTTATGCGGCGTCGCGCATGTGAATGTTGAGGTTTTTAATGGTCGGCTCGCGCCCGTTGAGCGGATTTTCAGGGTCCCAGGCATAGCTCATCGTCTCGAAACGGCCGCCCAGCGCGTCATAGATGAGCAGCTTGCCGGTGAGCGACTGCCCGATCCCGAGCAGCTCCTTCAGCACTTCCGTGGCCTGCAAAGTGCCGATCACGCCCGCGACGGCGCCGAGAATGCCGGCCTCCTCGCAGCTTGCGACCGTGCCCGGCGGCGGCGCTTCCGGGAAGATGCAGCGATAGGAGGGGTTGGGATTGCCGTCCTCGCCGCTCTCGAAGGCGCGGAAGGTGGAGACATAGCCGTCGAACGGCCCGAGCGCGCCGAACACCAGCGGTTTCCGGCGAAATAGCACGCGTCGTTGACGAGATAGCGGGTGCCGAAATTATCCGAGCCGTCGGCGACGATGTCGTAACCGGCGATGATCTCCAGCGCGTTTTCCGCCGTCAGCCGGTGCGGGATCACCTCCGGCACGACATGCGGATTGATGCGCTTGATGGTCTCGGCGGCGCTTTCCACCTTCAGCACGCCGACGCTTGCCGTATCATGCACGATCTGGCGCTGCAGATTGTCCAGCGAGACATGGTCGTCGTCGACGATGCCGATATGGCCGACGCCCGCCGCCGCCAGATACATCAGCATCGGCGAGCCAAGCCCGCCCGCGCCGATCACCAGCACGCGGGCGTCCTTCAGCTTCTGCTGGCCCGCGCCGCCGACCTCCTTCAGCAGCAGATGCCGCTTGTAGCGCTGGATTTCGGAAGCGCTGAGCGCCATGGCAATCACTCCATCTATCTCTATAGTTTAGAGTGGGATGACGAGCGGAAAACCGGTTCCCACTTTTCCTCATCCCGCTCTAGTGCACTGACACATTCACTTCGTTCACGTGCCAGCGCCCTAGCTCTTTGTTTTGCATCAATTTTTCCAAACTCCGGCTGCAGCCTCCGTTTGGATCGATGCACTACCGGCCCGTCGAGCCGAAACCACCCGCGCCGCGCACGCTCTCCTCAAGCCCGGCAACGACCTCGAACGAGGCCCGCGCCACCGGCGCGATGACGAGCTGGGCAATCCGCGTGCCCCGCTCGATGGAGAAGGTTTCCAGGCCCAGATTGGCGAGCAGCACCTTCACCTCGCCGCGATAATCGGCGTCGATCGTGCCGGGGCTGTTCAGCACCGTCACGCCGTAATTCAGCGCGAGGCCGGAGCGCGGCCGGATCTGGCCCTCGAAGCCGGCGGGGATCTCCATCGCGAGGCCGGTGGGGACGAGGACCCGCTCGCCCATCGGCAGAAAGATCGTCTCATCCTCGCCGAGCGCGGCGATCAAATCCATGCCCGCCGCCCGCTCCGTCTGGTAGCTGGGCAGGGCTAAGCCCTCCGCATGGGGAAGGCGCTGCACTCGAATGACCGCGTGGCGGCCATTCCGGGAAAACGGCATGTTCAGCATGGCGCTACTCCGCCGCCGCGTGCCTGTGTCCGGCTTCGCGCAGAAAAGCGGCAGCACGCTGCATCAACTCCTGCGCGACGGCCTCTTTCGACATTTGCGGCCAGCTCTCCACGCCTTGCGCGGTGACGAGCTGCACCTGGTTCTCACTACCCCCCATAACGCCCCTCTCAAGTGATACGTCATTTGCCACGATCCAGTCGCAACCCTTCGCCGCCAGTTTTTTCGTGGCGTAGTCCACCACATTCTCGGTTTCGGCGGCAAAGCCGATGACGAGAGGCGGGCGCAGCGATGCGTGTTTGGCAATCGTTGCCAGAATATCTGGATTCTCGACCAGAGCGAGAGCCGGCGCTTCGCCTTTTCCACCTTTCTTAATCTTTTCGCCATGATTGGTGGCGCTGCGCCAATCCGCCACGGCCGCGGTGAAGATGCCGATGTCGGCGGGCAGGGCCTCCAGGGCGGCGGCGAGCATGTCGCTGGCGGTTTGGACGCGGACGACGTCCACGCCTTCGGGCGGCGCGATGCTGACCGGCCCGGAAACCAGCGTCACGCGCGCGCCGAGCGCGGCGGCGGCTCCCGCGATGGCGAAGCCCTGCTTGCCCGACGAGCGGTTGGCGATGTAGCGGATCGGGTCGATCGGCTCATGCGTCGGGCCGGCGGTGACCAGCACATGCGCGCCCGAGAGCGGCAGCGACGCCTCGCCCCGGAGCAGCGTCGCGGCGGCGCCGAGAATGTCCGCCGGTTCCGCCATGCGGCCGACGCCCCATTCATTGCAGGCCATGGCGCCCTCGCCGGGGCCGACGAAGCGGACGCCGTCGGCCCGAAGCTGGGCGACATTGCGCTGCGTCGCCGGATTCTCCCACATTTTCCAGTTCATTGCGGGCGCGGCGAGGATCGGCTTGTTCGCCGCCAGCAGCACCGAGGTCGCCAGATCGTCGGCAAGTCCGTGCGCCATGCGCGCCAGCAGATTGGCGGTGGCGGGCGCGATGATGATGATGTCCGCCTCGCGCGACAGGCGGATATGGCCGATTTCGGTTTCGTCCTTCAGGTCGAACAGCTCGGTGAACACCTGCTCTTCGCAGAGCGTCGCGACGGATAGCGGCGTGACGAAATGCTGCGCGCCTGCCGTCAGCACCGCCCGGACGCGCGCGCCGCGTTCGCGGGCACGGCGAATGAGATCGAGCGACTTATAGGCGGCGATGCCGCCGCCGATGATGAGCAGGATGGTTTTGCCGTTCACGGGCGTCCCGGCCGAAAGTTCTGCCAAATAAGCTTCATGCTTATATCATAATGGCAGGAAAAAATTTCGAGTGTCGTAATTCGAAGGATTGCCGCAGAGCTATCAGACAGGGGCCGCGATGCTGGAAAAAACAGGCTCCGATCAAGCCCAATCTCCGGCGGTTGCCCGGCCCCTCGGACGAAGCCTCTCCGAATTTCGTATGGCCGGGACCGGAACGCCGCGCGGTCTCTTTCCGGCCGAGGAGCGGCTCCTGGACGTGTCGCGAACCGGACACGTTTTATCGCTCGCCGAGGCGCGTCCGCAGGCGGCTACCGAACAGAACCGCATTCGGGCGAGTTTTGTCCGATTCCTTGCGCTGGGCGGTAACGAAGAAGCACCCGTCCATGAAAAGGGCGTGCAAGTGCAAGGAGCGTTCATCGACGGAACCGTGGATCTCGACTTTGCGCAATGCCTGGGCCCGCTTCGGCTCCTCCAATGCCACATCGACGGGTCGGTTCACGGCAGGAATGCGCGCCTGGTCGAGCTGAGCCTGGCGGGCAGCCGCTGCCGTGGCGCCATTTTCGACGATGCATGTTTCGCCGGCAGCGTTTTTCTGGGAGACCGGTTTGAATGCGAGGGCAGCTTACGCTTCACCGGGGCCGTCATCCAGGGGGACTTCAACCTTAGCAGCGCGTCGATCAGAAATCCCAAAGGCGATGCGCTCGCATGCCGGCGCATACGGGTGAGACGGACGGTTTTTCTCAGCGACGGGTTCTCCGCCGAGGGCAGGGTGCGCTTTTCCGGTGCTGAGATCGGCGGTGATTTCGCCTGCTACGGCGGACGGTTTATTCTGCATGAGGCGGCGCGGTCCACCCATCCATCCGACAAGCCTCGCGCCGGCTACGCTCTGACGCTTGCGAATGCGCGGATCGATGAAGTGCTATGGCTCGGCCCCTGGACGCCGCCGAGCGATGCTCAGGTCAGGATCGAAGGATCGCTCAATCTGCAAGGGGCGCGGGTCGCCACTCTTGCCGATCACGAATTGTCTTGGCCCGTGAAGGAAATACAAACGCCGCAAGGACAGCTCCCTTGCGTCATCTCCCTGGACGGCTTCGTCTACGACGCGCTGGGCGCGGGCGCACCCACCTATGCGGTGACGCGCAGGACATGGCTCTTGCAGCAGCAGCCCCGCAGGGGCAAGGGCGTTTTTCGCCCGCAGCCTTTCGAACAGCTGACCAAAGTGTTGCGCAACATGGGCTACGAGCAGGATGCAATGCGCATCGGGCTCTTAAAAGCGAGCCTGCTTCAGCCCATCCGCATTAGCCGCGCATCCTTCTGGTCGCGGCCGCTGGCGGTGTTGACGGGCTATGCCTGGGGCACTCTATGCGGCTATGGATATCGTCCGCACCGCCTGTTCGTGCTGCTGATGGTCTTGTGGATGGGGGCGGCCTGGTTTTTCCACGTCGCCGAAACGAAAGGCGCCTTCGCGCCGCGAGATCCGCAAGTGTGGACCAATAGTGAGATCCTGGCCGAATGTGCTCCCGCACGCTGGACGATCTGTCCGCGCATTGCCGAACTCATACCGTTTAACGCGGTGACTTATGCGTTGGATACGATCATCCCGGTGATCGATCTCGGGCAGCGATCCGCCTGGGCGCCGGTGCTGAAGCCGGTGCGCATGGACCTGCCCAATGGCGGCGCGCAAACATTGCCGGCCGGAACGGTGCATATCGTATCATGGCTCGTCAGCCTGATTGGAACGCTCGCGGTCGTGACGCTCGGCGCGATTCTTTCAGGCCTGGTTCAGCGCCAGTGAGGCAGGAAAAAGCGTGTGGCGCTTCGATTTGTCTGTTGCGCGGTTGAACGGGCCCGTATGATACAATGATGCAAATCTAGGCGCATCAACGACGCTTGTCGGCGGTCTGAATTGCCAGCGCAGTGTTTCTGCGATGAGGTTTAAAGGAGGACAACAATGCTTGGACCTATTTTGCCACCTAAACGGATTGGCAAGATGATGTCTAAATCATCGCGTCATGGCTTGCCCGCCATAACGCAGACCGCTATGAGATGAATTACGGCGAGGAGAATCAACACCTTTCCGACTGGCGAGACCGCATTTCGTAATGAGGGATTACAATGATCGGACCGATTGAGCCGCCTAAGCAGCTTTGATCTACGGCGGTGTCTTGGATCACACCCGTGCTCTCAGATACCGCCGCCAACCGATCTGTTCATGCAACATCATGAAGCGTTCGCCCTGGCCTAGCCCCCCTGTTTTTGCTGCATAAGCCGCTTGGCAGAGGCGAATCCCCTTTTCGATATCTTCCCTTGTGGAACTGAAAACGATCCCGTAGTACCCGAGCGTGTCTTTGATTGCGGCGTCGGGAAGGTCCACGCTATTCTTCAGCTGAAGATCTTCAATGAGCCGGTCGCATCTTTGCCTGAGTTCTACCACGCGATGGGAGGAATAGCTTGCCTCCTCGACAAGATAATACAGCAGATTGAACTTCAACGTTCGATAGTCGTGATCCTCGATATTCGAATTCTTCAGAAATTCGTCGATTTCTCTGATGGCCTCTCCCCGTTCGCCGATTGTATAATATGCAAAGCTCTTATAGAGAGCTGCAAGCGCCTCATTACCCTCTTTCTTCAGCCAATCACGCAAATATTCTTTTGCCATGTGGTTCAGGTGATTGTCTTGTCTTATACCGGACACGTACACCATGAGGCGCCACGCAGCGTTCAGGCCGCCGTCGAGGCTTCGAAGATCGCGTATTTTGTCGATAATGCTCCTGATCAAATCATCAACGATGCTGCAGGTCTTAATTCGATCGCGCGATGATTGAATGATCTCAAGGATGTCATAATAATTTTCGGTGATCTCTTTTGGGCCGAAATCTTTACCTTCCAGCCAGTCGATGATTGCCACCCTAGCAGAATGCCTAAGATCATCCTCATGCTTCCAACTTTGGGTGACAAGCGTCCTAATCATTTCGCTCTGGATTTCAATCGCCTGTATGTTCTCTCCAAAAATTTCCATAATTTTTATGTGCTCTTCACCGAGATCGCCGGAGGGCTTGTAGGTAAGATCATGTGTCTTATTGTGCCACGCGTCGTGGAGCAGAAGTTTTGATTTGCACCTCGCATTTCAAGCCTATCAGGCTAGGGCTTAGCGAGGTAAGAACGAGGTGCTGAGCATGATATCCGTAGTCTTTATATCGGATAGTATCCTCTCCGCTCAAATATCTAAATATTGACAAATTATATTCATCACATTTTTCTTGCATCCAGAAAAATACCTTAGAAATATCGCTGTCATAGAATACAACAACACTAATACCGATTATATCATGAATGTCTTTTACCTGCCTATCATCGCCATATTTTTGTCGCCATCTGGCAAGTTTGGCTGCAATTTTTTCAATACTCTTAAATTCATCGCTCTCGTCTCGATTGTCTTTTCTAGAATACAACCTATATATTTGAGTTGAAGCAATGTCAGCCCTGAGTTCATTTAAAAAATTTCTCACTTCCCGCAGGAGGGTTAAATATTTTGGGCTATTTTCAAACAAAAATCCCCTTACTTCGAACAGAATATCTTGGTTTTTGCTATCGGTCATCGCAATCCTTCATCGGCATGCTGTTCCGCATATCGTTGTTACATGATGAAAATTGAGGCGTTCTCGGCATAGGCTCGCCGCATATGCAAGCTGGAATTTGTAAGTTAATCAAATTGTATCGAGATGCTCAAGCGATACACAGAATAAAAGCCCATTGCGCATCGGAAGGCTTGCGCCAGCAAATGCGGATGGCGCGGCTGAACGGAGTTCGCCAGGGCGGTGTTTGGTGAAAAACCGCGCGAGGTGGGCTCGGAGGCGTGCTTTGCGTTGGCGAAACGCAGCCATACGGCTAAAGGTGGCAGCGCCAGACAAACGAGGAATCAGCATTTCATGAGCGAACGGATACCCGAAACAGCCGCCAGAACCTCTCCTGAAACGCAATTCGAAGCCATGATCGAGCGGGCCATGCTGGCGAGCCGCTGGGCGTTGATCGTGTTCTATTTCGGGCTGGCCTTCGCGCTCGTGCTGTACGGCGTGGCGTTCATCTATAAATGCATAAAGCTGACGATGAGTATTTTCACGCTCACAGACAATCAGGTGATCCTGGCGATGCTGGGCCTGATCGACGCGGCCCTGGTGGCGAGCCTCATGGTCATGGTGATGCTGACCGGCTATGAAAACTATGTCAGCCGCCTCGAAAGGGCGCAGGGCGAGTTGACCTGGCTCGGCAAGATCGACACCGGCAGCCTGAAGGTCAAGATCGCCTCTGCCATCGTCGCGATCTCATCGATTCACCTGCTCCAGGTGTTCCTCAACGCCGAGCATTACGACAACCAGAAGATCATGTGGGCGACGCTGATTCACCTCGCCTTCGTCCTCAGCGCGTTTACCCTGGCCGTCGTGGACCGAATTGCGGCCGGGGGCAAATCGAAGCTGTAACGGCCAAGCCCCTTGCGATTGACGCGGCTGAGCGGCGATTGGTCACGCATCGCCCCGCATTGAGCTGCATGGATTGTATGCGGCGCCGATAGTTCATATCTTCGTGGAAGCTTCCGTGCGCTCATCAGCGTGCAGGCATTGCCGGGGAACGCGTTGACCAAGATAATCCCACTCTTGCGCGGTGAGTCTTTCATGCACGCCATCGTCGGCCCGGATCAACGGACGCTCGCCATTGTCCGTCGGCTGCGCGCTTTATGGCGTCACACGCAGTTGAGCGGCCGCGAGGATTTCGACCGCGCCTGTTTCCTCATTGCCGGGGACGAAAGCACCACCATCGAACGCTATGCAGCCGCATTTTTCCAGGGCACGCAACTTTTTGCGCTCCGGCGACTTAAATTCTTCAACACGAAATCGGACGCTGTGAGCGACGACGAGATGTGGCTTGCCCGACTGTTGCTCGCCCTATACAGCGAGGACCACACCAGCGCGCGCTATCTGATGGCGATTCGCATTGCGCCGGCGGGACATCGGCGCCTGATGTTTCTGGCGCAGGGGCTCGCATCCCATTTGTGCGCAGGCAACACGGTCACCGACATCTAGCTGAGTGCAACGGCAACCCGTTTGAAGGAGCTAACTCCATGAAAAATATCCAAGTTGAAATCGCCCCTGACGCAAAGGCCGAAATCATCGAGGCGCTTCAGCAATCCCTCGCGGAGACCGCCGTGGCGACGCTGAAGGCGCAGACCTTCCATTGGAACGTGACCGGCATGTCTTTCGGGTCGTTGCACGAGCTGTTCGAAAAGGTCTACCGGGATCATTTCGACGCGCAGGACGAGTTGGCCGAGCGTGTAAAGGCGCTCGACGGTCACGTAGATGGCCGCCATTCCGAGTTCCTGAAGCGCAGCGCCATCACGGAATCCGACGGCAAAATCTCCGCGAAGGCGATGGTCGAAGGGCTGAAGTCGGATCAGGAGACCCTTTCCGCCACGCTGCGCGCGCTGGCCGAACTGTCTGAGCAGCATGGCGATGTCGTCACCAACGACATGGCGATCGAGCGCGCCCACGCCCACGATAAATTTGCCTGGATGCTTCGCGCGCATTTGCAGGGCTGACGCCGAAAAGAGCTGGTTGCGCGAAGGCGTGACCAGCGCAGATGCCGGTGTCAAAATTTCATGGGCATAGGAATGGGCGCGCCCAGTTCGTCCAGCGGGCAATCCGCGCCCTTTTTCACGCATTTAAGCCGGTATTCGCGCAGCCAGAGAGCCTGGGTTCCTATCCTCGCCGTCGCGTCAGATACTTGCCTGCTACAAGCGCAAACCGTTCGGCATTGGTGTCGGCCTTCTTCCAGGCCTTCTGTTGTTTTTTCGTTCGCCCGCAGCCGATGCAGACACCGCGAATCTCCTCGCAGACGTCGATGCAGGGAGACGGGATTTTCTTGTGCTTGCCCAAATCGATCCTTCCCGATCAGCTTTAGATGAAACCCATTTTAGCAGAGCATGTTTCCAAGAAGGGATGAATCGGAACGGGGCCGTATCTCCTTGCTTGGTCGCATTTTCGCGGGCGCAAACCGGTGTCTGCATTGCTGGACAGTGCTCCAGCCTTCCAGCATGAATAATGCGGTCATTGCGAAACCGTTTCCGGCTTGCAACGTTCCCGCGCGGGATCCGCGATGATCGAGCGTTCTGCAGCCTCACGGCGGCCCGCGCCGTCCCTCAATAGGGGGCGGAAATGAAGGAGACTGCAGCAAAGCCTCGCGGGCATGGCCCGGCGAGGGGATTGGTGTTTGGCTCGCCGATTATTTGAAAGGTTAAGAGTCAAAGTTGCCGGAGTGAAAGCGCAGGGTGGACTACTAAGCCAGCCGCCCCCAGCAATCATACTCATCCGTTTCATCCACCAGGACGCGGACGATGTCGCCAGGGGCGAGGCCTTCGGCGTCGTCGATGAACACCGAGCCGTCAATGTCGGGGGCGTCCCAGGTGGAGCGGCCGATGGCGCCTTCACTCGTCCAACTCGTCGACGATCACGTCGATGGTCTGGCCGACGCGTCCCTCCATCACCTCGGCGCTGACGGCTTTCTGCGCCTCCATGAAGCGCTCATAGCGCTCGGCCTTCAGCTCCTCGGGGATCTGGCCCTCGAGCGCGCGCGAGCCGGCGCCCTCGACATTTTCATATTTGAAGCAGCCGACGCGGGCGAGCCGCGCCTCCTTCAGCCAGTCGAGCAGCAGGGCGAAATCCGCCTCGGTCTCGCCGGGAAAGCCGACGATGAAGGTGGAGCGGATACCGAGGTCGGGCACGATCTCGCGCCAGCGGGCGATGCGTTCGAGCGTGCGCTCCTGGTTGGCGGGGCGGCGCATGGCCTTCAGCACGGTGGGCGAGGCGTGCTGGAAGGGGATGTCGAGATAGGGGAGGATGCGGCCCTCGGCCATCAGCGGCAGCACCTCGTCGACATGGGGGTATGGGTAGACGTAATGCAGGCGGACCCAGGCGCCGAGGCTGCCCAGCGCCGCGCAGAGGTCGTAGAAGCGCGCCTTGAGCGGGTTGCCCTGCCATTCGCTGGCGGCGAATTTGAGGTCGATGCCATAGGCGCTGGTGTCCTGGCTGATGACCAGCAGCTCGCGCACGCCGCGTTCGACAAGCTGTTCGGCCTCCTGCATCACGTCGGCGGCCTGGCGGCTGGCGAGCACGCCGCGCAATTGCGGGATGATGCAGAAGCTGCATTTGTTGTTGCAGCCCTCGGAGATCTTCACATAGGCGTAGTGGTCGGGCGTCAGGCGCAGGCCGGCGGGCGGAACGAGGTCGAGGAAGGCGGCATGCGGCGCGGGCGCGGCCTTGCGCACGGCCTCCATCACCGCCTCATATTGATGCGGCCCGGTGACGGCGAGCACGTCGGGGAAGGCGGCGCGGATGCGCTTGTCCTCGACGCCGAAACAGCCGGTGACCACGACGCGGCCGTTCTCGGCCATCGCCTCGCCGATCGCGTCGAGGCTTTCGGCCTTGGCGCTGTCGAGAAAGCCGCAAGTGTTGACGACCACCACATCCGCGCCGTCATAGCTGGGGGCGATCTCATAGCCCTCCGCGCGCAGGCGGGTGATGATGCGCTCCGAATCCACCAGCGCTTTGGCGCAGCCCAGGCTGACGAAGCCGACCTTGGGGGCGGCATTCGATGAGGGCTTCGGCTTGGCGCGGGGCGCCGTCAAAATATCCGTCATATGCGAAGAACTCTCAGCCAGCGGGCGATGTTGATCAAGCTCATAAACGCCGCCGCGACATAGGTAAAGGCAGCCGCGCGCAAAATGCTGCGGGCGCCGGGCAAATCGCGTTCCGGGATATAGCGCCCCGCCTGGAGGACAGGCAAGGCGCGATTGAAGCTGGCGTCGAATTCCACCGGCAGCGCGGAAAGCTGCAGCACCACGCCGAAGCCCAGAATGAGCAGGCCGAGACCGAATTGGAGCAGCAGCACGCCGGGATGGCGCAGCAGAATCAGGACCAGCGGCGCCACGAGCATGACGATGCCGCCGGTGCGCTCGATAATGATCGCCGTTTTCGCCAATCGTGTACGGGTCTTCAGCAGGCGCGATCCGGTCGCATCCTGCATCGCGTGGCCGACCTCATGCGCGGCGATCACGGCGGCGCTAAGCGAGCGGCCGTGGAAACGGTTCGGCATCAGGCGGACGGCCTTCAATTCCGGGTCGTAATGGTCGCCCTGCGCGGTTTCCTCCACCTTGACGGCGGTAAGGCCCATGCCGTCCAGCAGATGGCGGGCCAGTTCGCCGCCGGTGCCGGGGAAGTCGGGGCGATGGGTGCCGTGGCGCCAGATGACGGCGCGCACCCACAGGCTGGGCAGCACGGCGAGAGCGATAATGAACAGCAATCCGAGAATGACCGGCACGGCGCCTTCACCTCCGAATATCGATCGGCCAGGGCCGGCCCGCGACTATTGCTTCGGCGCCTCGCCTTCAGGCTCCTTGTGCTTTTTCTTCTTTTTTCCAAAGAGCGAGTCGATCGCCTTGCCGAACTCCTCCGCCTTGATCTTACCGTCGGTGAATTTCTCGACGGATTTGCCGAACAGTTTGGCCGTGCCGGCGAGCCCGTCGGCATCCTTCAGCGCATTCTCGACGTCGGGGCGGATCTCGGGCTTGTCCCAATTCCCCTTGATGATCAGCGGCATCGTCAGGCTCGCCTCATCTTCCGGCGCGGGTGGCGGTGTCGTCGCCGCCGCCTGCTCCGCGCGCGCGGTCACCTTGGTCTTCAGCCGGTATTCCAGGCGCTGGCGCGGAATATCGGTCTTGCCCTCGCCGCTGACGGCGATGTTCGGTCCCGTAAGGGTGAGGTCCTTGGTTTCGGCGATGCCGTTCACAATGGTGAAATTGGCGTCGAGCCGGTCGAATTGCGTGCGCCGGCCGGCCTCGCGCCGCCAATTGCCGAGTCTCGCCCTCCTTCGCCTTGGCGACGATCAGCGGCAGGTCCAGCCCCTCGATGGCGCCGTTCGCGACCGACAATCGGGCCTTGCCGGTGAGCGTCGCGGCGAGGTCCTCGGGCGTCTTGCCGCCGCCAGCGATCTCCATCGAAGCGTCCGCCTTGCCGGACAGCCAGTCGAAGCCGGATACGCCCTGGGTCAGCGCCAGGCTGTCGACATTGGTCATTTCGAACGAGCCTGCCAGCACGGCGTCCTTCTGGCGGGCGTCGAGCGTGAGCTTGCCTTGCGCCTGACCGCCATGCAGCGCGAGATTGTCGAGCTTTGCCCGGACATTGCCGTCGAAATCGGCGAATACGGACAGGTCGCCTTCGGCCCCTGTCGCGGTGATCTTCCCGTCCGCCAGGATGAGCTCCTGATCCGACACTTCGAGGCGGCCGGTCAGCGCCGCGCCGTCATAGCGCGCCAAGCGTGGCCGGATTGCCGCCGGTCCAGCGGCTGAGCGCCGCGCCCGATTTCACATCGACCGTCGCCGATCCGGAAAATTGCGGCCTGCCGCGCCAGGAGAACACTCCGCCGAGATTGGCCTGCATCGCATCCGAGCGGATGTCGAGACGCAAGGGCGCCGAGCGGTCGGTGCGCCCATCGGAGGGTGTGGCCGTGGCGTGCAAGGCTCAGCGGCTGGCCCTGAAATTTCAGTCCGCCTTCCAGCGTGACGGGGCCGGAGCGCTCGCCGCTGCGCAAGGACAGATCGAAATCCTCGATCTCGAATTTCCGGCGGCGGACCTCGTCATGATAGGAGAGCGATCCGTTGATGATATCGATGTCGATGGAGGGCAGAGCCTTCGGCTCGCGCGCCGGTTCGATCAGCGCGGCGGTGGTCTGCACGATGCTGCGAACCATCTCCCAATGCCGCAAGCCGGACATGCGCTCTATCCGGCATGAGCCCGGTCAGATCCCAATTGCTGCGGCCGGAGGCATCGACATGGAACAGCATCGACGGATTCTCGATCGTCACCTTGGCGACCTGAAGCCGCTTGCCGAACAGCGATGACGGCTTCAGCGCGGTAAAGATGCGGTCGGCCCGGATCATCGGCGCGTTGGCGAAACTGCCGGGCAGACGCACGCTGACGCCTTCGACCGAAATGCCGAGACGCGGGAAAACCGCAAGGCTGAGGCGTCGTGCGTCCTGCAGGTACAGGCCGGTTTCCTGTGCGAGCAGCCGTCCGAGCTGGCGCTGAACGAAGGGCTGGGGGACGAGATAGGGAAGCAGAAACACCGCGGCGGCCATCAAGGCCACTAACACACTGATCGCGGCGAAAAATCTTTTCATGATCCGTGCCGCTCCTTCCAGTATGACGGGCGAGCATAGTATAGCGCAGTTTGCAGCGCTTCGGCGGCGCTCGCTCTATTGTGAGCCGCGAGCCCTCTGCAATTTCCCACGCGGTCCGGTCAAGCCGATAGATGAATGAGGGCACATAGCGGCCAAGCTGAACGGATTTGATCCGGCCATGTCCGACGCGCCGCATCCCGGTTCCTTCCAGCACGCGCTGAGAGGCCATATTCGACGTGCGCGCACTGGCCGCCACGGCTGTCACGCCGCTTCGGGAAAAGGCAAGCTGGATCATTGCGCGGGCGGCTTCGGAGGCAAATCCCCGGCGCCGATAGGGCTTGGCGACCCAATAGCCGATGGTCGGTATGCCGTTCTCCTTCACGGTGATCCCGACAGCGCCGGCAATGAGGCGAGGATTGGATCGCAGCGTCAGCAGATACGGCATGTGGAACGAAGGCCCCGCCGCCCTATGAATCGGCCGCGATCCACCTCCGCCCCGAGATGACCGGATAGGGATAGCGGATGAGACCCGTGTTCTGCGCGATAGCCGGGTCGTTGATCAGCCGGGAGATCGCGACGAGATCGGCCGCGACAGGCACGCGCAAGATAAGCCGCCGCGTGTGAATCGGCGCGCGCAGCGCTTCCGCCGTAAGCTCCTCAGCCATGCCGCCCGTCTGCATTGGCGCACCGTGCACCGCGCGGCAGCTTAGGCCTCTGCGCCTTCGCTGCCCACGACCGATATGTAGACCTTGCCGCTGCCGCGTGCCTGGAATTGCACCTGGCCTTCCTGCACGGCGAAAATCGTATGGTCCCTGCCGATGTCGACGCCGGTGCCGGGATGCCATTTCGTGCCGCGCTGGCGCACGATGATGTTGCCGGGAATGACGCGCTCGCCGCCATACTTCTTGACGCCGAGACGCCGACCGGCCGAGTCGCGGCCGTTGCGGGACGAGCCGCCTGCTTTCTTATGTGCCATGATCCGGCTCCTTACTTCTTCGGCTTGTCCGCGGCCTTCTCGGCTGCTTCCTGGTCAACCTTGGCGCGCGGCGGCTTGCCGGCGATAAGATCCTTGGCCTGCTCGACCCATTCCTCGCGCTCGATGCGGCCCTTGAAGGCCAGCTCATCATCGATCCGCTCGATTTCGGCGGGAGTCCATTCGGCGATCTGCTTGAGCGAGGTGACGCCCTGCGCCGCCAGCTTCTTCTCAAGGGCCGGACCGACGCCGGCGATGAGCTTGACGTCATCGTTGAACTCGGCGGCCTTCGCCTTTTTTCGACTCCCCAGCGGCGGGCTTGGCCTTCGCTGCGGCCTTCTTCGGCTTCGCGCCGCCGGTCAGGATTTCCGTCACCCGAATCATCGTCAGCGATTGACGATGGCCATTCTTACGGCGGTAGTTCTGACGGCGCTTTTTCTTGAAGATGATGATCTTTTCGCCGCGATGCTGCTCGACCAGTTCCGCCGCGACGGATGCGCCGGCGACCAGCGGAGCGCCAAGCTGCGGCTCACCATCGCCGCCGACAAGCAGGACCTCGCCGAATTCTACCGTATCACCGGCTTTGCCTGGAATTTTTTCGATGTCCAGAACATCGTCCGGTGCAACCCGGTATTGTTTGCCGCCTGTGCGAATGACAGCGTACATGATCGTGACCTTTTCCTGTCTTCACGCGCCCATCGGCGCCGCGGCAAAAGCCGTGGACTTGATCGCCATTGTTGACTATGAGCCTGGGGCAGCGCACCTTGCGCGGGCCGAGCAAAGCTCGCCGCGTGGGGCGCACTATAAGGATGCGCAAGGTCTTGTCAATCCCGGCAACCTCCGGATTTCGCCGGGGCTCCAGGGTCCTTCCGCCATCCTTTGCCGTGCACCGATATACGCCTTAACCAAACACGATCCAGCGCTGGCAACGAACCTCCGCCTGCACTAAAGTGCCGAGCAACTCGGGGGAAGGGAAAGCGGCAATGCAACGGGGCTGCATCTGGAGGCATATTCCTTGCGGCAGGATTGATCGTCTGGAGGCCTTGTCGTGAACAGGACAATGATTTGGCTGGGCCGAGCGGGGCTCGCTTTTGCCGGGATGGGACTGGCCGCCATTTCGGGCGGGGCCAACGCCCTCGAATGCAAGCCGAAGACGGCCGGCTATTTTCAGCAAATGGCGGCCTTTGCCAGCAAAGCACCGTCACCCGCAGAACTTGTAGGCATCGTCCAGTCGCTGACCGGCTCGATCGGCGACCCCGCGCGCGGCCGCGTGGTCATGATCGACAAGGAAAAAGGTAATTGTCTCGCGTGCCATCGCGTGCCTGCGCTGGGCGAGGAGCCTGCGCATGGCGATCTCGGCCCCAACCTCAACGGCGTCGGCGGGCGCTTTACCGAGGCGCAGCTTCGGCAGATCATCGTCGACCCAAAGGTGCTTTTTCCCAACACGGTCATGCCTGCGTTCCACATCTCCCCGGACTTTCAGCGCGTTCCGCAAAATCTCGCGGCGAACACCGTGCTGGCCCCGGGCGAGGTCGAAGACGTCATCGCATTTCTGAAAAACCTGCGATGACCGGGCGGGGCGCGTCACGATGAACAAGACGAACGGGATCCGTCTGGCTGCCGCGCTCGGCCTCGCGATGACGTTGCTGTCGATTTTCGAAGCCGGCACGGCTGCTCAGGAACGCAAATCCATACAGCCGAAGGACCGGGAAAACCCACTCAACAAGCTGATATCAGGATATTATTTCAGTTCGCTGGAAACCCGCTCGCTGCAGGATGACGACTTCGACAACCCCGGATTCCGCTGGGTTCAGCAGGGGGAAGCTCTTTGGGCCAAGACGGAGGGCGGCGCGCAGAAAGCCTGCTCATCCTGCCACGGCAGCGCCAGCGACGCGATGCGGGGCAAAGCGGCGACCTATCCCAAATTCGAAGGGGGCACAGGCCGGCTCATCAATTTCGAGCAGCGCATCAACAAATGCCGCGAAGAAAAAATGCAGGCTTCGCCTTGGGCGTACGGTTCCGATGAACTGCTTGCGATGACGGCCTATTTGCGGATGCAGTCACGGGGAGTTCCCGTCAATGTCCGAATTGACGGTTTGGCGAAACCCGACTTCAATGCCGGCAAGCAACTCTATAATAGCCGCATCGGCCAGCTCGGCATGTCCTGCGCGCTGTGTCACAACAGGCATTATGGGCAGTCCCTCCGAGGCGTATTGATCAGCCAAGGTCACTCGAATGGCTTTCCCACCTATCAGGCCGAGGCGAAGAAATTCGTTTCCCTGCATGGCAGGTTCGATGCCTGTTTCAGCCTGATGCGGGCGGAACCTTTCGCGGCCGGCTCCACGGACTATATCGCCCTGGAACTCTATCTCGCCTGGCGCGGGAATGGCCTGCCGATCGAGGCGCCCGCCGTCCGTCCCTGACCCGCTTCGGATTGAGTGGATGCGCGGGCGCTACAATAGGTTGCGATTTCATTGCACCAGCGACACAAGCTGTGCGCATTTTCACTAGCACGCTCGCAGCGCGGCCTCGCAGAGCTTATCTAAATCCGACCATGAAAACGCCAATAGCCCTCACAATTGCAGGCTCGGATTCCTCCGGCGGCGCCGGCATCCAGGCCGATCTGAAGACCTTCTCCGCACTGGGGGTCTACGGCGCCTCGGTGATCACAGCGCTGACCGCCCAGAATACGACCGGCGTCAGCGCCATCCACGCCGTGCCGGCCGATTTCATTCGCGCGCAAATGGACGCCGTCTTCGCCGATCTCGCCATCAGCGCGGTGAAGATCGGGATGCTCGGCAATGAAGCAGCGATCCTTGCCGTTGCTGACACACTTGGCCGATGGCAGGGCCCTCCGATCATCCTCGATCCCGTGATGGTCGCCGGAAGCGGCGATCCGCTGCTCGACCCGGGCGCGGAATTCGCCTTGCGGGCTCACCTCCTGCCGATCGCGCAGATCGTCACGCCCAATATTCCGGAGGCGGCCCGGCTGCTCGGCGCAGCCGAGGCGGTCGACGAGACGATGATGGTGCGCCAGGGCGAACTGTTGCTTTCTCTTGGGCCCAAAGCCGTTCTCATGAAAGGGGGGCATGGTGGAGGGCGGGAAGCCGTCGATATCTTCCTCGATGGCACCAATATCGTCCGGCTGGCCGCCGATCGAATCAGAACGAAGAACACCCATGGCACGGGCTGCACCCTGGCTGCCGCAATCGCGGCTTTCCTGGCCAGGGGCGGCACAATGCTTGACGCCGTTCGGGAGGCCAAGGTGTATCTGACCAACGCGCTGATCCAGGCTGACGATCTGGCCATCGGGCACGGCCGGGGGCCGGTCCATCATTTCCACGCGCTGTGGCCGAAAATCGCCTGATGCCAAAAATCATGGCACGAGGAGCACACTCAGGTTTTCGGACGGCGCGACGCTGCCTATCTTAACGGCCATTGCGGCGGAATCAGGCAGAATGCCGAAGGAGCGGAACTTTGCATTCGCTAAGCCATTGCCGCCGGACGAGCATTGGTGCATTGGACATCGACGGCCTTCGGGCTCAGGGAACATCATAGGCAAAGGTTTCATGAAAATGGCACATGTCTTCAATCTGGGCCTCGCAGGCCTTGCCGTACTGGCCGTCACGGCCGGCACGTCGATTAACTCTGTTGCCGAGGCATGTAGCCCGCAGGCTCAGTCGCTGATCAAGAATCTCAATGGCGCATGGCGCGGTTCGGGCACCGTGAAGCCGATCGGGGGCGCAGAGGAGCGTATTTCGTGCCGCGTCAATTATGCGGGCAGGAC
Organism: uncultured Alphaproteobacteria bacterium; assembly: GCA_963842775.1. Taxonomy (GTDB): domain Bacteria; phylum Pseudomonadota; class Alphaproteobacteria; order Rhizobiales; family Rhodomicrobiaceae; genus R-RK-3. The sequence goes on from CAWJHQ010000013.1 coordinate 132,428, forward strand.
AGCACAGGTATCGCAGAAGATTTCCTGCGCCGGCACCGACTATAAATTTGAGGCGAGCGCCGAGGTCAACTGCAACGGCGACTCCGTCAGCGGCACCTGGACCGAAAAGGTCGCCAACAATACCGGCAGCGTGAACGGCACCATCAGCGGCGACAGGCTCAATATCGACGTGGAGGGGCCGAATTTTAAGGGCCGTTTCAATGTGAGGGTCACGGGGGCCTCGAAACATTCGCTGACCATCACGCAGTTCGATCCCGCCGCGGGCCGTGCCGTACCGGTGGCAACGATCTCGCTTTCGCGCTAGGCTTAGAGGCTTCCGGAGCGCGCTTGCCGCGCACCGGAATGCAGGCGAGAGGCTAGCATGGCAGGAATTGACGAGACCCGCACGTTCCAGCCGGTGAGGATTGCGATCCTCACCGTTTCCGACACCCGTAGTGTCGAAGACGACACGTCGGGGGCGCTGCTCGTCGACCGGCTGACAAAAGCGGGGCACCATCTTGCCGACCGCGCGATCTCGCGGGATGAACCCGCCGACATCCAGGCGGTCATTAGGCGGTGGGCCGCCGACCCCGAAATCGATGCCATCATCACGACCGGCGGCACCGGCCTGACGGGCCGCGACGTCACGCCCGAGGCGGTGCGTCCGCTGTTCGAAAAGGAAATCGACGGCTTTTCCGTGCTCATGCACATGATCAGCTTTCAAAAGGTCGGCACTTCGACCGTTCAAGCCCGCTCGCTTGGCGGCGTGATCAACGGCACCTACGTGTTCTGCGTGCCCGGGTCGCCGGGGGCCTGCCGCGATGCCTGGGACGGCATCCTCAAGATGCAGCTCGATTTTCGCCACCGGCCGTGCAATTTCGTCGAGATCATGCCGAGGCTCCAGGAGCATCTGAAGTCCGCAAAATAGGGGGCTACTTAGCTGGCGTCGTCGCTGTCCTGCCAGCGCAAAGCGGCGGTGTCATCGGCAGATTTGGCGTTCACCCAATTTCCCTCGACCCTCTTGCGGCTCCTCCTTTTTCCAGAACGGTGCGCTGGTTTTCAGGTAATCCATCAGGAATTCGGCCGCCTCGAATGCCGCCTGCCGATGCGGCGAGGCCGTGACCACCAGCACGATATTGTCGCCGGGCAGCAGCCTCCCATGACGGTGAATGATGGTGCTGGCGCTCAAGGGCCAGCGTGCCGCCGCCTCGGCCTCGATGCGCTCCAGCTCCTTCTCGGTCATGCCGGGATAGTGTTCGAGCGTCATTGCGCGGATGGCATTTTCTCCCTCTCCCCGTCGCACCAGACCGGTGAAACTCACCACCGCGCCGATATCGTCACGCCCGGCCGTCAGCGCGCGGATTTCCGCTGCGCAGTCGAAATCTTCAGCCTGGACCCGGATCACGATCGCCTCCTCAATCCGTCGTTTGCGGACACTGCGCTTTCAAAAAGGGCACGCTGGCGAGTTATGCTTCAAGCCACAGCCAAAATGGAGAAACGCATGCCCAAGGGTTATTGGATTGCTCGCGTCACCGTCAACAACGCAGACATGTATCCGGAATATGTGCGCACGGCCGCGCCCGCATTCCAGAAATACGGCGCGCGTTTTATTGCACGCGGTGGCCGGCATGAAGCCGTGGAAGGCGAAGGGCGCGCGCGGAACGTCATCATCGAATTTGATAGTTTCGAGCGAGCCGTCGCGTGCTATCGCTCGCCGGAATATCAGGCCGCGGTCGCAATCCGGCAACGCTGCGCCGACGGCGAAATCGTTGTGGTCGAGGGTGTCGAATAGCCGCTCAGGCTCATCATGACCAAACTTGCGGGAAAAAAGGCGCTCGTGACCGGCGCCAGCCGAGGGATCGGCGCGGCCATCGCCAAGGGCCTGGCGGAGGCGGGGGCGGATGTCGCCCTCACTTTCTTCAACTCGCCTGCCGAAGCCGAGGCGACGCTCGGCGCAATTCGCGATTTCGGCGTGCGCGGCGAGGCAATCCGGGCCGATGCGGGCGACGGTGAGGCGGTGCGGCACGCTGTCGCCCTCGCCCATGAGCGGCTGGGCGGGCTGGATATCCTCGTCAACAATGCCGGCATCTTCAAACGCCAGCCGCTTCAGGAGACCACGGACGAGGAGTTCGACCGCGTCATGGCGGTCAATGTGCGCGGGGCGTATATCGCCATCAAGGCGGCCGTGCCGCTTATGGGCAAGGGCGGACGAATCATAAACATGAGCAGCACTTTTGGCGCGCGGGTGCCCGCGACGGGTATCGGCCTTTACGCCACGAGCAAATTCGCGGTCGCGGGCATGACCCGCGCTTTCGCCCGCGATCTCGCTTCGCACGGCATTACTGTGAACGCGATCCAGCCCGGTCCTATCGCCACGGACATGAATCCCGACGACAGCCGTCACGCCCGGCTGATGACCATGATGACGGCGCTCGGCCGTTATGGACAGCCGGCGGATGTGGCGCGTATGGCCGTGTTTCTCGCTGGCGAAGCGTCCGCCTTTATCACCGGCGCCACCTTCAACGTTGATGGTGGATTCGAAACTTAAGGTCAGCGCTTAGTCCAGCTTGGGAACTTCCCCAGTGCCCAAATGGTTTCGGCACAGTTGAGCGGCGTTCGCGCTTGTAGCGTTCATGCCGCAGTCACAAACCGTGCGCGATGGTCGTCCTCAAAAATGACGCAACGCGGCTCTTTACTAGAGCCTGGCGCAGCTTTGTCTGTGCCCAATCCAACGAAAGGCCAGGAAATGCCGATAATACGAACGAGAGACGCAGTTTTCCTTGTAGGTACGGCGATGGGGATTGCCGCCTCTTCGGGCGCAATACAGGCCGAACCCCGGGCACTGGATGACGCGCGGATCATTCTCGCGCAGGGCCAGCGAAATGACGCCGAGGAAGAGAAGAAGCGCCGCGAACGTCGCCGCGAGGAACCCAGGAGCCAGGGTGGGTCGCAAGGTCAGGGCGGCGGCCAGGGCCAAGGTGGCGGGCAAGGCGGGAACAGGCGCGAGTTCAGGGGCAGGGCAGGGCCAGGGCCAGGGCGGTGGGCAAGGCGGGAGCCGGCGCGAGTTGCAGGGCCAGGGTCAAGGCAATCAGGGACAAGGCCAGGGCGGCGGACAAGGCGGCAGCCGGCGCGAGCTGCAGGGCCAAGGTCAGGGTCAGGGACAGGGCCAGGGCGGCGGGCAAGGCGGCAACCGGCGCGAGCTGCAGGGGCAGGGTCAAGGCAATCAGGGACAAGGCCAGGGCATCGGGCAAGGCGACAAACGGCGCGAGTTGCAGGGCCAGGGACAAGGCACAGGGACAAGGACAGGGCGGCGGGCAAGGCGACAAACGGCGCGAGTTGCAGGGCCAGGGACAAGGCAATCAGGGGCAAGGCCAGGGCGGCGGGCAAGGCGACAAACGGCGCGAGCTGCAGGGACAGGGACAAGGCAACAGGGGCAAGGCCAGGGCGGCGGGCAAGGCGACAAACGGCGCGAGCTGCAGGGCCAGGGACAAGGCAATCAGGGGCAAGGCCAGGGCGGCGGGCAAGGCGACAAACGGCGCGAGCTGCAGGGCCAGGGACAAGGCAATCAGGGACAAGGCCAGGGCGGCGGGCAAGGCGACAAACGGCGCGAGCTGCAGGGCCAGGGACAAGGCAACAGGGGCAAGGGCCGGGCAAAGGCCAGATACAGGATCCTCGCCTTGGACAGGATAAGGATAAGGCCGGAAAGGACGGGCCGGGCGATGCACGCCGTTCGGAGCGCGCCCTGCGCAATCGCGAAAAGAGCAGCGAAGATCGCTTGCGCGACGGGGTGATATCAAGCGAGCAACAGCAGCTGGGTCGCAAGGAACGCACGAGTTCTCCAGCGGAAAGCTGAAAGACGTCACACGCCAGCGCCGGGAACGCAGATGGAAGGCGGCCGCATCGTTATCGAGGAGGCGGACAATCGCAGCATCGAACGCGACCGCGGCAAGGTGATCATCCGGAACGACGAAACCGAACGATCTGAAGGGCGCCTCGAGCGATTTCCGCGTCGAGAAGGGCGAAGGCGGCAAAAGCCGCACCATCATCAAACGGTCGGACGGCGTCGAGATCATCACCATAAAGGACGAAAACGGCCGACTTTCTAAGCCGCGTCAAGCACTGGCCCGATGGGCGTGAGAAGATTCTGATCAACAATGAGTACAAGCACGGGGGCAGGTACGTGACCGCAGGTACCGTCATCGGGATCGTGATGGCGGCGGAGGCGGCGGCTTCGAGTTCTATCTCGAACTGCCCGAAGTGGTGGTCAATATTCCGCAGGACGAATATTTCGTGGATGCGGACGACGCATCGGAAGAAGAGATCGAACAGGCGCTGAGCGCAGAGCCGGTGGAAGACATCGAGGGCGAGTATACGCTGGACGAAATCCGCTATAATCGAGGATTGCGGCAACGGCTGCGCCGGGTCAATCTGGACTTCGATCAATTTCGAGTTTGGCGCCTGGGACGTGCGGCAGGAGCAGATCGGCAATCTCCAGGAAGTGGCAGACGCGATCAAGAACATCCTCCGCCGCAATCCGGATGAGGTATTCCTCGTCGCTGGCCATACCGATGCGGTCGGCTCCGATGAGGACAATCTATCCCTCTCCGACCGCCGTGCGGAGACGGTCGCCCGCGTCCTGACCGACGAGTTCGGGGTGCCCCCGGAAAACCTCGTCACGCAAGGATATGGCGAGCAGGATCTGCTGGTCACCACCACGGAACCCGAGATACGCAATCGCCGCGTCGAGTTCATGCGGATCACGCCGTTCCTCGCGCAGAAGGACGAATAAACGTCACGCCGCGTGCCGGATCGCTCACCAAACCGCGACCCGGCATGCCGGCATCAAGAAAAGCGCCGCCCGGAGAACCGGAGCGGCGCTTTTTATTTTGGGTTGAAGCTGCGCTGGCTGCTTCGTCTCAGGCGCCGCTGAAAGTGTCGCAGGCCTTCATATCGCCACTCTCGAATCCGCGCCGAAACCAGGTGACGCGCTGCTCGGACGTGCCATGCGTAAAGGCGTCCGGCACCACCCGTCCCTGAGTGCGCTTCTGAATGCGATCATCGCCGATGGCGGCGGCCGCGTTCATCGCTTCCTCGATGTCGCCCGGTTCCACGACCTGCAGCTTCGCTTGTGCATGGTTTGCCCACAGACCGGCAAGGCAATCGGCCTGAAGCTCCATTTTCACCTGGATCGCATTGCCTTCGGCTTCGCCGCTGCGCGCCCGCATCCGCATCACCTTTTCCGTGGTGCCGAGCAGGGTCTGCACATGATGGCCGATTTCGTGGGCAACGACATAGGCCTGGGCGAAATCGCCCGGGGCGCGGAACCGGTTCTTCAGGTCGCTATAGAAGGTGAGATCGATGTAGACCTTGCCGTCATTCGGGCAATAGAACGGCCCCATCTGCGCGACCCCCATTCCGCATTGTGAATCGACATCGCCGCGAAACAGCACCAGTTTCGGCGGCGTATAGGTCTTGCCGTCACGCTGGAACTGCTCGCCCCAGACCTCTTCGGTGGTTTTCAGGACGACAGAGGTGAATTGCGTCAGCTCCTGCTCCTCGGCGCTTAGCGGACGCGCGGCCTCGCGGGGACTCTCGCTTCGGGGGAATGGAATACTGTCGTCGCCGCCTCCCTCCAGGATGACGCGCGGGTCGATGCCGAGAAAATATGCCAGCGCAAGGACCACCAGCACGCCGACGATGCCGAGACCGCCGCCGCTGCCTCCCGGAATGGGAATGCCGCGCGGAAAGCCGCCGCCGCCCTCGTCGTCCCCGCCTCGCGGAAATGGGAACGGAAAGCGCCGCCGCCCGCTCGACTCGTCCCGGCGATCCTCTACATTGTCGCTTCCCTCACGGTCACGCCAGCGCATCTTGTTCTCCTTGATTTTTTGCAACCTCGTCCGCCACCGTCACCAGAGCCTGCGATTTCTCCGGCACTTTCAAAAACGTCCGCACCGGCTTCGAAGCGGCAACCGCTCCTGAATTGGCGAACAGCTCGTGATTACGTTCGATGTCGCGCAGATCGTAGCGATAATTCACCATAAGACCATGCGCTTCCTTCATGCCCTTCGGCGAGGTGTTCCCGAGCCAGTTAATGCGTTCAAGGCGGGCTCCGTTCCCGAGATGGAAGCGAGCGACCGGATCGACCGGCCGACCGTGGATGTTCTTCGCGGCAAGAAAATAATGGGCTGCGGCCGCCATCAGCACCGGATGCATGGCCTCGGCGAGTTCTTCATCGTCCGTCCAGCCCTCATCCGCCAGATTGTCGAGAATGGCCATTTCGGTGGCGTCGAGATAGGTCAGAATCTGACTGGCTTTGGCGCGCTCCAGCCAGGTGCTGAAGCCGGGCACCGGCGACAGGGTTACGAATGTTTTCAAGCTCGGTATGGCGCGGGCCAGATCTTCCACGACCTGCTTGATCAGGAAATTGCCAAAGGAAATGCCCCGCAAGCCATCCTGACAGTTGGAAATCGAGTAAAAGACCGCGGTGGTCGGCTCGCGCATTTCCTGAGGCTCGCGCTTTTGCTCTTCAAGCACCTGGCGGATCGAGCCGGGCACATCCCGGGTCAGCGCTACCTGCACGAAAATCAGCGGCTCATCGACCAGCGAGGGGTGAAAAAAGGCGAAGCACCGCCTGTCGGCGGGATCGAGGCGGCGACGCAGATCGTCCCAGCCCTGGATTTCGTGCACCGCCTCATAGCGGATGATCTTCTCCAGGATGTTGGCCGGAGTTGACCAGTCGATCCGCTGCAGAACCAGGAAACCGCGATTGAACCAGGAAACCAGCTGGTTGACGAAATCGCGATCTACGGCGGCGAGCGCATCGTCGCTCCTCAGAAACCGCAGCAGGTCCTTACGCATGGCGACGATATCCGCTGTCGCACCGGGGGCGAGATTGAGGCGCCGCAAATATTCCAGACGCGGCGGTTCGATGGATTGCGTCAGCCGCTTCAGCGTGTCGGGCCCCGGCGATTGCACAAAACCGCGCGCGGCATTCAATACCTTGTCGGTATCGGGAGTAATGGTTTCGGCGAGAAACCGGAAAAATTGATGCCGGCCGTCATCGTCCAATGCCTTATAGCGGGTGAGAATTTGCCGGGCGAGCACGACACCCGACGCTTCGCCGCGGCCGGATAACAGCGCCCGGGACAGGCTTTCGACCGTTTCACCTTGGCTTGAGACGATCCCCGATAGATCAAGAATTTGCCGTCCGCGATCCGAAATGGCCGTGAGTAGTTCGCCAAAAAAAGAAACGTTCATTCCCGCTCCCGCAATCTACGGCGTCTCCGTAATGATCCCTATGCCTAGATGAGCTCCGCGCTTCGGCTTTGCCTCCGTAAGAACAAGTACTCTTGCTATGATGGCTTTTCTTAAAAAAACATTTTATACAACGGTGCATCCTTCGTATACGTGATCAGCCGTTGCTGCTGTGGCCTGAAGGATTTAGGACATAGCTTCGCAAGCTCTCAATTTGCAACTCGGTTGAAGCGCAGTCAGGCAGGTTCTCCCATGGCGTCGTCGATCGCGGAAACGCTCAAGCAAAAAATTGAGCATGATATTCTGATGTTCAAACTTAAGCCGGGGGAGCGGCTGGACGAATCTCGGTTGGCGGAACGGTTTGGCAGCTCGCGGACACCCGTGCGCGAAGCGCTGCGCCAGCTCGCCGCTGAAGGGTTCGTGCGCATCCGCACGCATCGGGGCGCGGTGGTTTCCGGCCTCAGCATGGCGGAGCTGATCGACATGTTCGAGATGATGGCGATATACGAGGGCATCTGCGCAAGGCTGGCCGCGAAACACGCAACGCCGGACGAGATGGCGCAAATCGCCGACGCCCACGACGCCTGCCGGGCGCGATGCGAAGCCGACGATTTTGACGGCTATTGCATCAGCAATGTCCGTTTTCACGATTCGATTTATCGCGCCAGCCACAACGGCTATCTGATCAAACAAACGGTTTCCATTCGCAACAGGCTGGGGGCCTATCGCCGCTTTCAGCTGAGACGCAACAACCGGCTGCGCGATTCGTTCCGGGAGCATCAAGTGGTGTTCGACGCCATAAAGGCGGGCGACACGGAGGCCGCGGACCGCGCCATGCGCGAACACATTAACGCTCATGGCTCGCTGATCACCTCGCTCATCAGCCGCTTGCCGCCGGAATATTTCGCCGATAGCCATGCGGGTGCGGCGCAAAACGCGATCGCACGGCCGGCCAATAGCAGCTATCCGGCCGCGGCTCTGGCATTCGAGTAGGCGACCAATCCGGCCCCGGCAGCATTCGATCCGAATAAGGTCGGTGGCGTCGAAAGTGGAATGAAGCGACGCGGTCGGCTGCTTAACCCCGTCTGAGCGCGCCCACTTCTTGGCTCAGCTTCTCCAGCCACCTTTCGATGCGCGCGAGGTTCACACCCATATCCGCATAGCCGAGTTGCGAGCGCGAATAGATGGCTATGGTCGAGCGCCCGTCGGGCCGTTCCAGGAAGCGGACGACGATCGTATCCGGGAAGCGCATTTTCTCGCTGCGCTGAACATAGCGATCGGTTGACATCCGGTCGTCGATATCGACGAGGGTGAGGCGACGTTCCGGCAAAATCGCCCGCGCGAACGCCTCGCGCAGGACCGATGGCGCAACCGCGAATTCCGGCGGCAGGATATCGATCTTCGCGGGGCACAGATCGGGCGGGCAGGCAAGCGCGTCGTTCGGCCTATCACGGCGCCGCAAGCTTTCGAACATGACGGGGCCGAGATCGGCGGGGCCGAACAGAGTCCAGATCCGCTCCGGACCCAAGAGCAAAAAGACTCCGCCTAGCGCAGCCACAATCGCCGCGATCACGGAGGTGACAACAAGCCAGGCGCTCAACCCACCGCTCCCTCAACCGCTTTCCGAGAACGACAGCAGGCTTAGCATGACAGCCCGGCAAGAGGTAGACCGGTCGAGGAAATTCGCTGGAATGCGCCAGTGCCTCCGGTGCGGTGGTTCACATCGCACCGAGTCCTTCGGCAGATTTAGTAGCGTCCGGGCTCGGCGTTAATGAACTTTTGGGTGATTTCGCGCTCAAGGCTGTCGGTCAGAATGCCGCCGTGATCGTTGATATAGCGCTCGATCCGATGGTCATTGCGCGTGACGCGCAGGGAGTTGAGCCATTTCGTTCCCCTCGCGATGATCGAGGCATCCTGATCCGTCTTCCGTCCGGCCCCCAAAAGTTGAGCGCCCCCAAGGAAGGCAATATTCATAGCCATGTCGGCCTCCTGTCGCATATTGGGAAGCACCTGCCCCGGTGTCTCCCGCCTGCGAAATTGGGCGTTTTCGCAACTGCGAACAACCCATATCGCAGCGCACCCTCCCATGCGTGCCGTGCATAGCTCGTCATTTGCCGAGCAGGAATGGTCTGTCAGACCAGGAGAAACGCAAAAAATAAGAAGAAGACACCCAGCGGGACGAGTATCGGCCAGAGCTCTCCTGCAGACGCAGAATTCACTATAGTCCCGTCCCTACTATTCCCGTCCAGAATCCTGCCATCGCCGCCACAGACGCCGCACTTGACGGAATGGATGTTGGGGCTTCCGTCGTGCGTGATGATGTAGTTGACGCCGGTTCCCTTGCAATGAGGGCAAACGATCGTATCGGGCATGAGGTACTCGTTGGTTGCGCTGGTCAGCTTTGGTTTTTAGTTAAATTGAAGATGATTGTGAGACGGTTAATTTTGCCAAGCCGCGCGGCGAATTGGCCGTGGCGATGCGGAAATGTCCGCTGCCCGAAACCACCGTGTATCAGGCTGGGAGCCCTGTCGTTCCGGCTGCGTCGAGCGGGCCTTGCCGCTTCCGGCGGCGCAGCTTGTCGAGGAAAAGATAGATGACCGGGGTGGTATAGACTGTCAGAAGCTGAGACACCGCCAGGCCGCCGATGATCGTGAGCCCCAAAGGCTGGCGCAGTTCGGACCCCGGTCCCGATGAGAGAATGAGCGGCAGCGCGCCAAGCATCGCCGCGAATGTGGTCATCAGGATCGGCCGGATGCGCTCCAGGCAAGCCTGCCTGATCGCCTCTCTCCCTGTCAGGCCGTGCGTGCGCTCCGCGTCCAGCGCGAAGTCCACCATCATGATGCCGTTCTTCTTCACGATGCCGATCAGCAAGATCATCCCGATCAGCGCGATGAGCGAAAACTCCGTGCCGGTCGCGTGCAGGATCAAAAGCGCGCCGCAACTCGCGGAGGGAAGCGTGGAGAGGATGGTCAGCGGATGGACCAGATCTTCATACAGGATGCCTAGCACCAGATAGACGGTGATCAGCGCGGCCAGGATCAGCAAAGGCTGCTGGGTGTCCTGCTGCTTCTGGCTCTGCGCGTCCCCGGCGAGCTGCACTTTGATTGTGTCGGGCAACCGCATCTGGTCGATCGCATCGAGCACGCCGGACAGCGCACCGTCCAGCGTCTGGTCCGGACCCAGATTGAAGCTGATCGTCACCGCCGGGAATTGCCCTTGGTGGTTGATCTCCAGAGGCGACGCCGCGATGCTGATCTTCGCAACCGCCGACAATGGAATTTGCTCGCCCCTAAGGCTTGTCACATAAATCCGCGACAGGCCGTCCACCTCGCGCTGCAGCGCCGGATCGATCTCGAGAATGACCTTATATTGGTTGCGGTCGCCATAGAGCGTGGAGATCTGCCGCTCGCTGAAGGCATTGTTGAGCGCCGCGTCGATCGCGCGCACCGACACGCCGAGCCGCGCCGCGGTCAGCCGGTCGATCTCGATATAGGCCTGCGGACCGCCCGGCTCGCGATCGGAGGTTACATCGACGATGCCGGGCACCTTCCTGACGGATTCGACGACGCGCGGCGCCCAGTCGATCAGCTCGTGCAGCTCGGTGCTCCAGAGGGTGATCTGGTAGTTCGACCGGGAGCCCCTGGCTCCCATGCGCATTCCGGTCGCCGGGAACATCGTCACCTCCGCGCCGGGAATGTCACGCAGCTGGGTGCGCAGCCGATCGATGATTTGCAGTCCCGTCGCGTGGCGTTCGGTTTCCGGCTTCAATGTCATGTAGAAGCGGCCCTGATTGTTCGCGCCCCAACCCGAGTTGCCGCCAATGGACGCCCCGACGCTCACGACATCGGGGTCTTTCAGCACCAAGTCGGTCACCTTGGTCTGCAGATCACGGATTTTCTCGAAGGACACGTCGGGCGAAGTGCGCGTGAAGCCGAACACCAAGGTGCTGTCGCCGCTCGGGATGAGCCCCTTGGGCAGTACGATGAACGTCATCACCGAAAGCGCGAACACGATGAAAGTCGCGACAAGCATCAGCCAGCGATGGTCGAGCGCCCAGTCCAGCGAGCGGGCGTAGGCACGGTCCATGGCCTCCAGAACGGGCTCGATGCGCCGGTCCACCCAGGTCTCGCGTGGCCTGGGCAGGCGATGCATGAAGCGGCCGCAAATCATCGGCGTAACCGTCAGCGAAATCGCGGCCGAGATCAGGATGGCGAAAGCCAGCGTCCAGCCGAATTCCTGCAAGATCTTGCCGAGGACGCCGCCCATGAACAAAAGCGGAATGAACGCCGCGACCAGCGACAGGCTGATCGAGACGATGGTGAAGCCGATCTGGCGCGCACCCGCGAGCGCGGCTTCCACCGGTTTGAGCCCGTCTTGCATGTTGCGGTAGCAATTCTCGATGACGACGATGGCGTCGTCGACGACGAAGCCGACCGAGATCGTCAGCGCCAGCAAGGACACATTGTCGAGGCTGAAACCGAAAAACCACATTGCCGTGACAGTGCCGGCGAGGGAAAGCGGCACTGCGATCATCGCCGCGAAGGTCGGGACGAGGCGGCGCAGAAACAGGAACACGACGAGCGTCACCAGCGAAATGCTCGCCGCCAGCGTCACCTCCAGATCGTGGATACTTTGACGGATGGCGAGCGTGCGGTCGGACATGATGGAGATGGTCACGTCCTGAGGAATAAGCTTCTGCACCTCCGGCAGCAGCGCGTGAATGGCATCGACGGTTTTGACGACATTGCCCTCGGCGGTCTTCTGGATGATGACGATGATTGCGGGGTCATTGTTAAAGGCGCCGGCAGCCAGCCGGTTGCTGGTGCTCTCCTCGATGCGCGCCACATCGCCCAGCCGCACGACCGTGCCGCCCTCGTTCTTCAACACGATGGAGGCGTAGTCCTGCACCGCGTTGAGCTGCCCGCCTGTCGTGATGATGAAGGATTTGTCCGGCCCATCGAGCTGGCCGAGCGGCAGAAGGGCGTTCGCTTCCGCGATGGCCGTGCGTACCGCCTCCAGTCCGATACGCTTCGCCTTCAGCGCGGCGGGATCGACGGTGACGCGGATGGCGGGTTGCTGCGCGCCGCCCACCTGGACCTCTGCCACGCCATCGATCTGCGCGATCCGAGTTGCGACGACGAGGTCGGCGATGTCGTAGATGTCCGCGGGACGCCGGGTGGGCGAAGTGATTGCCAGAATGAGGATCGGCGTACCGGAGGGGTTGAATTTGCGGATCTGCGGACGGCGGCTCAGATTGCCCGGCAAATCCGCTTGCGCGCCGTTGATGGCCGCCTGTACATCGCGCGCGGCATCCTCGACATTGCGGGCGAGATCGAACTGGACGGTGACGCTGGTGAAGCCCAGGCGGCTCGACGAGGTCAGTTCGGTGACGCCGGAAATCTCACCGATGCGCCGCTCCAGCGGGGCCGCGACGGTCGTCGCCATGGTTTCCGGACTTGCGCCGGGCAGCGCCGCCGTGACCGCCAGCGTCGGCAGATCGACGTTGGGCAGGCTGGCAACGGGCAGGTCGAAATAGGCCACCGCTCCGGACAGGAAAAGCCCGACGGAAAGCAGCACCGTGGCGACAGGCCGGCGAATGAACGGAGCAGAGATATTCATGGCCGCGCCAGGGATGGCTTCTGTGCCGGAGCGGCTTCACGCGCACCGCCCGCTTCAACGTCGTGCGGCAATGCCTCGAAGCCGGTGGTCCCTCCCGCCGCCTTCAGCAATCTGTCCTTCAGCCGGTCCATCGCCAGATAGATGACCGGTGTGGTGTAAAGCGTAATGAGCTGGCTGAGCAGCAGACCGCCAATGATCGTGATGCCCAGCGGGACGCGCGATTCCGACCCCGGACCGTGACCGAGTACGAGCGGGATTGCGCCGAATAGCGCGGCAAAGGTGGTCATCATGATCGGCCGAAAACGGAGCAGGCACGCTTCGCGGATGGCATCGAACGGGGCCATGCCCCGCTCGCGCTGAGCGTCCAGCGCGAAGTCGATCATGATAATCGCATTCTTCTTCACGATGCCCATCAGCAGCACGATGCCGATCAGCGCGACGAAGGTGAACTCCAGCCCGAACAGTTGCAGCGCCACCAATGCGCCAATGCCCGCCGAAGGCAGCGTCGTCAGGATGGTGAACGGGTGGATGAAGCTCTCATAGAGGACGCCCAGAACGATGTAGATGACGATGATGGCCGCAAGGATCAGCAGAGGCTGACTCGCCATCGAGGCATTGAATTCCTGAACTGCCCCCTCGAAATTGCCGGTGAACGAGGAGGGCAGGCCGATTGTGGCTGTCGCCTCATGGATGGCGTTCACCGCCTGATCGAGGGACGCATCGGGCGCGAGATTGAAGCTGATCGTCGCCGCCGGGAATTGCTGCACGCGCTGGATCGCGAGCGGCTTCGTCGTGCGCTCGACCGTCGCGAAGGATGAGAGCGGAATCTGGTTCGCCCTGCCCTGCACTTGTGTCTGCACCGTGGTGGCGCCCGCAATCGCCAGGATGCCCGTCCCCGGCACGAACAGCCTTTCCAGGATCGCCGGGTCGGTTTGCAGCGCGGGATCAGCCTCGAGCACCACCCGATATTGGTTCGCCTGCCCGAAGATGGTGGAAATCTGACGCTGGCCGAATGCGTTATACAGCGCGTTGTTCACGTCCTGCATCGAGACGCCGAGCCGCCCCGCCGCGACCCGGTCTACCTTGATGACCAGTGCAGGCCCGTCTTCCTGCAAATCGGTGGAGACGTCGGTGAGTTCCGGCCGCGTCTTCAGAGCCGCCAGCGTCTTGCCCGCCCATTCCGAGAATGAATCCGGCTCCGTGCTGGTCAATACATATTGATATTGAGTGCGACTCTTGCGGGTGCCTATCTGAATATCCTGCACCATCTGGAAATGGGCGTTGACGCCAGGCAGCCCGCGTGTCGCGGCATCTAGCCGCCGCATGATTTCGGACGCGCTCACATCGCGCTGCGTCTTCGGCTTCAGGGTGATTGCGAAATGACCGATATTGGGCGCGCTGTTGGTGGTGCCGACACCTACGATGGACACCACACCGACCACATCGGGATCGCGCCGGATCACTGCCTCAACTTGATTCTGCAATGTCTGAAGCCGAGTGAAGGACACGTCCTGCGCGGCGTCGGTCTCGGCGGTGAGGAATCCCGTATCCTGGTCGGGGAGGAAGCCTTTCGGGATGGCGATATAGAGCGCGATCGTGATGACGAGCGTCGCGGCTGTGACGATCAGCATCAAGCCTTGATGGCGAAGCACCGCATCCAGCGACACGCGATAGAGGAACTGCGTCGCAGCGAGCGGTGCGTCCGAGAGCCGGCCAATCCACGATTTCCGGCGCGGCGCCGCAGGCCGCAGGAGGCGGGCGCACATCATCGGCGTCAAGGTCAGTGCCACGATCGCGGAGACGACCACGGCAATGGTCAATGTAAGCGCGAATTCCTGGAACAGCCTGCCGACGATCCCGGTCATAAACAGCAGCGGGATGAACACCGCCACAAGTGAGACGGTCAGTGAAATGATGGTGAAGCCGATCTCGCCCGCACCCTTATAGGCCGCGACCATCGGTGGATCGCCCCGCTCTATATGGCGGACGATGTTCTCGATCATGACGATGGCGTCGTCGACGACGAAGCCCGTGGCGATGGTCAGCGCCATGAGCGACAGATTATCGAGGCTGAACCCGGCATACCACATCAGCCCGAAGGCGGAGGCAAGCGATAGGGGCAGCGTCACGCCGGCGACGAACGTCGCGCTCAGCGTGCGCAGGAACAGCAGCACCACGAGGATGACGAGCCCGATGCTAAGCACGAGCGTGAACTGCACTTCGCTCACCGAGGCGCGGATCGTCGCCGTCCGGTCGGCGACCACTTCGGCGCGAACACCGGCCGGCAGCCCTCGTTCGAGCTGCGGCAGCATCGCCTTCATGCGATCGACGGTGGCGACGATATTCGCGCCCGGCTGACGCTGCACGTCGATGATGATCGCGGGGCTGCCGTTGTAGCGGCCCGAAGCGCGCACATTCTCGATGCCGCTGACGATTTTCGCGACATCGCGCAGCAGCACGGGCGATCCATTCGCATAGGCGACGACGACATTGCCATAGGCGTCGGCGTTTTCGAGCTGATCGTTGGCGCCGATGGTGAATGCCTTCTGCGGGCCGTTCAGCGTACCCTTCGCGCCGGAGACATTCGCCTCCGCGATGGCGGCGCGCAGGGTTTCCAGACTGATGCTATAGGCGGCGAGTCTCGACAGGTCGGCCTGGATGCGGATCGCGGGCCGCATATTGCCCTGCACCGTGACATGGCCGACGCCCTCAACCTGGCTCAGCCGCGGCGTCATGAAGGTATCGGCCAGATCGCTCAGCCGCTCCATCGAGACATTTTCAGAGGTGAGCGCCAGGGTGACGATCGGCGGGTCGGACGGGTTGACCTTGGCGTAAGTCGGCGGATAGGGCAGCCCGTCCGGCAAATCGCCTTCCGCCGCACTGATCGCCGACTGCACGTCCTGGCCGGCAGCGTTGATGTCGCGGTCGAGTGCGAATTGCAGCGTCACCTGGCTGAGCCCGTGCGAACTGGTCGAACTCATCGTCGTGAGCGCCGGGATCTGGCCGAGCTTGCGCTCAAGCGGCGCGGTGACAAGCGCTGCCATCGTATCGGCGCTCGCACCAGGAAGCTGGGTGGTCACCTGGATGACGGGAAAATCGACCTGCGGCAGCGAGGAGATCGGCAGATTGATATAGGCCAGCGCACTCCCCAGCAGCACCGCGATCGCCAGCAGCGAGGTCGCGACGGGGCGGGCGATGAAAGGAGCGGAGACGTTCATTGTGCCGGTCCGGTTTGTCCCTGCGCGGCAACGCTGCGGTCATCTTTTTCGCCGGACCTGGCGCCTGCGCCGTCTCGACGGTGCCGGCGCGGCTTACGCTCTTCCGGAGGGGCGGCGGGCGCTTCACCTGTTGCGGCATCGGCCGCCTCGGGCGTCGTGGTACCCGGCCAATCCTGATAGGTCGGCGTAATTTTGGAGCCGTCCTGCAAATTGGCGAAACCGCTGGTCACAACCCACTCTTCGGGCTTTATCCCCTTTGCGATTACCGCTTGATCCTGGCCTTCCTGCGTCACATCCACATTGGTCAACTTAACCGTGTTGCCCGGTTGCGTGACGTAGACAAAACGGCCAGATGCGCCCTGCTGAACCGCCGCCGAGGGAACTACGGTGGCGCCCGGCAGTGTTCGCAAATGCACGCGAATATTGACGAACTGTCCCGGCCAGAGGCTTAGCTTTTCATTCGGAAATGCGCCTTTCAGCCGTATCGTGCCGGTGCTTTGATCGATACGGTTGTCGATCACCTCAAGCGTCCCCTCGCCCACGGTCTTGCCACCCACCGATGCGACAAGCTCCACCTGTCCGGCGGCCTTCGCCTGGACGAGATCGCCGACAAAGGTCTCCGGCAGCGTAAAGAGAACCGAAACCGGCTGAAGCTGCGCGATGACCACGATCCCGCCCGCGTCTCCCGGCGTGACCAGATTGCCGATATCGAGTTCGCGCATACCAGCGCGCCCGTCAAATGGCGCTCTTATGGTGGTCAGATCCAGATTGGTTTTGGCGCTGTCGATCTGGGCTTGATCCTGGCGTATCTGAGCTTCCAACTGCGTGACCAGGGCACGCTGCGTATCGGCTTGCTTCACCGAGCCGTAATTGGATTTTTCCAGCTCCTCATAGCGCCTCAGATCGCTGCGTGCATTGGCCAGCACCGCCTCGTCCATCGCCTTCCTGGCGACAGCCTGATCATAGGCGGCCTGATAGGTCGCCGGGTCGATCCTGGCAAGAACGTCGCCCTTTTTGACATTCTGGCCCTCGGCAAAATCGACTTCGATCAGGCGTCCGCCGACCTGGGCATGGATGGTAGCCGAATTATAGGCCTGCACCGTGCCGACGCCGTTGAGATAGACGGGAACGTCGGCGGTCTTGGCCGCGACGGCCAGCACCGTTACAGGCCGGTTTGGATCAGCGCCGCCCCGGCGCGACCTCCGCCCACCTCCGCCCGCGCGGCGCCCCTCTTCACCGGCAACTTCGCCAGGAGGCTTCGGGAATATCTTGTCCTTGTAGATGAACGCGACCGCCGCACAGGTCAGGAGAATAAGGATCAATGCGGGCAGAACTCTTTTCACGACAGGTTCGCCTTAAGCTACTCAGAGACCAAAATTGAAAATTCACCGGCATCCAAGCTGTTACGGACCGATGCCGCAATTCCTTCGCGAGGAACTGAAATGAGCCGGGGCGGCGTCATAGTGGTCATGGGATAAAGCGATGTCGAGGAGATTAATGTATCCAGGCGCAAGCCGCTTTTTCGGCGCCGTCGTGGCCGGATGAAATCCACAGCTGGGCGGACAAGCGTCGCCGGATGCATAAGTTGATGCTATGGATGGCGGGCTACGCAACCGAAGCCGGCACCGGCAGTACCGAGACGGGCCGCTCAGTGGCGCCGAAAACGGCATTGGCGTGGCATCAATATGGCACCGCTCGGCGAAAAGCTCCTTTTCCGCCACATATTAGCGCCATATCGGCGTTTTAAGCTGCCGTTCCTGAACTCAAGAGTTGCAAAACTTGCCGGGCAAGGGTTGCAGCGGGACAGACAGAGCATGGCTCACCGCAAATCGAACATGTCACTTTCGACGCTGCTGCCGCTGTTCGTCATCGCCTGCTTCGGAACCGCACACGCCCAGGTGCAACTCACCCCGCCTCCAATCAAAGCTGATAGCTGGAACGCGCAGCTTGCGCAAACCGACGCGGTCCAAGCACCGCCGCAAGTGACTGCGCCTCCTGCTGCCGCGGAGCCTCCAAAATCGGCGCCCCCCGACTTCTCGATCGTCGACCGCGCGACAGGCATGCAAGCCGTCTCTGTTATGGACGCATGGGCGAAGGCGCTCGACGAGTTGGACCAGACGCTGAATACCCCGACGCTGCCTTACACCCAGCTCGACAAGGTGCGCTACCGGCTGGAGGCCGTGCACGAACAGATCGACCAGTTCGTCGACTTGCTGACGCCGAAACTGGATGCGGCAAAGGCCCAGGTCGACAATCTGGGCGCCGCGCCGGCCACAGGTGAGCCGGAGGCTGTCGCAAGTCAGCGCGCCGAGTTGGAAAAAGCGTTCGGCAGCCTGAGCGCCGCAAGGAACATTGCCGAATCCACGCGCCTCCGCGCGAACCAGGTGGCCGGCCGTGTCCAGGAAATCCGGCGCAAGAAATTCGCCAACCGCCTCTTCGAGCGCGTCCCGGACGCCCATGACAGCGATACATGGATCAATGCGCCGTCCCAGCTCAGCTATGCCGTGCAGAAGGCCGGCCAGACCGTTGCCGGCTGGTGGCACCATACGGATCGACGGTTGGATATCGTTCAACTTCTGGTCCTGGCGGTCCTGCTGGCCGCCGCGACCGCCTATGCGTCGAATCGCGGCATCAGGCATTTCCGCTCCTGGGACGAACCCGCGGAACCGCCGATCTGGAAACGCGCCACGTCAGCGGCGTGGGTCATCCTGCTTCGGGTGCTGCCCTATGCCGCCACTTCGGCGTTCCTCTATTATGGGCTGAAAGCCCAGGAGTTGATGTCCGATGATGTCGGCCGCCTCGCCTATTCGGCGATGCGATCAACTCTGATCGTTGCTGCGGTTGCCTCCCTCGTCACCACCGCGCTGGCCCCGCGCTCGCCGCATTGGCGCCTGCTGCCGATGTCGAACGAGGCCGCCGGCCGTATTCGCTGGCTGGTGGTTGCGCTGGCGTCCGTCTACAGTCTCACGCTCCTGCTGGCGACCATTCGCTTTGTGGCGAACGCGCCGTTTACGCTTTCGGTCGCGCAGAATTGCGTTTCCAGCATCATTGTCGCCGGGCTGGTCATCGCGATTTTGCGTACGTCGCGCAATGCTCCCAGCGTCGCGGGCGCGCCCGAATTCGCCTGGATCAGCAAGTTGCGAACGCCCCTCTGGGGGATAGCCGGGCTCATCCTGGTGACCGCGCTTGCCGGGTATATCGGGCTGGCGCGCTTCATTTCTGCCCAGCTCATCGTTACCGGCACGACGCTTTCGGTGCATGTATCTGCTGCTCATCTGGGTCGACGCGTTCGGCCTCAGTCTGGGCGATGAGGAGGCCAAGCCCGGACGATGGCTCAAGGACCAGGCCGACTTCGATCAGCGCCGCCGCGAACAGCTTGCGCTGCCGGTGACGCTGTTGCTGAAATCGGCCGTGCTGCTATGCACCCTGCCTTTCATCCTCCTGCAATGGGGCTTCGACTGGAAGGATATCGGCGAGTGGGGCAACGCACTGTTCTTCGGCTTCAGGATCGGCAACACGCAGATCTCGATCGCCGCGATTCTGGCCTCGGCGGTCGTCTTCGGCCTCGGCTATCTCGTCGCGAGGCTGTTGCAGAACTGGCTGGACGACAAGGTGCTGACACCGGCGGGCATTTCAGGTGGCGCGCGCCATTCCATTCGCACGGGTGTTGGCTATATCGGCATTATCGTCGCGGGGCTGTTCGCCATATCCTATGCGGGCCTCGACCTGTCCAACATCGCGCTCATCGCCGGTGCGCTTTCGGTCGGTATCGGCCTGGGCCTGCAAGGCGTGGTGAACAATTTCGTCTCAGGTATCATCCTCCTGGTCGAGCGGCCCATCAAGGTCGGCGACTGGGTGGTTGTCGGTGGCGAAGAGGGGCTTGTGCGCAAGATCAGCGTGCGTTCAACCGAGATCGAAACCTTCGACCGCGCCAATGTGCTGGTTCCGAATTCCTATTTCATTTCCGAAAAGGTGAAGAACTGGACGCTGCATAATTACAGCGGCCGCTTCGTCATCCCGGTCAGCGTCCAACATGGCAGCAATCCGCGCCAGGTCAGGGATGTTCTGCTGAAGGTAGCCAAGGCGCATCCGCAGGTGATGGCAAATCCGGAGCCCCACGTCTATTTCGAGGATTTCGCCTCCGACGCGCTCAATTTCAAGCTGTTCGCCTATGCTTACGACATCACCAAGTCGCTCGCGCTACGCACGGATCTGCGCATCGGAATCATCGAAGCCTTCGGCGAGGAAGGCATCGCAATCCGAGGCAAGCCCAGCGACGTGCAACAGCCCGCTGCCGAGTCGCTGCAAAAGGCCATCGCCGCGCAGCTCGCCCAGCAGGCACGTTCGGAGCCGAGGCAACGCGCCTTCCAAGCGCGGAAGGCCCGCAAGTCCGAGGCTTACGCGAGGAGCAAGGCGATCAAATCCCGAATGGCGGGGGCGCCATCCGCACCGAACATAGCGTCGCCGCCCGCACCGGCCGCTCGACCACCGAGCTTTAGAGCACTTCCCGAAAAGTGTTACGCGGTTTTCGGATAAGAAGCGCGATCAAACAAAAATGAGAGCGGCTTCCGATTCGAATGAAGCGGAACCGCTCTAGCCGCAGCCTTGTCCGCGTCAGACGGCATCGCATCGACGCGAACCGCGTTGGCATGGGTATATTGCCTCCTGCAACATTGCGGTCGCGCCTGTTCATGGTTAAGAAGCCCTAAGGGCCATGATGTCGAGTGGGGGCAAATGAAAGTCGCGGCAGTCTTTTATTGCGTGATGGCGGCGCTGGTCACCGGCTTGATGCCGGTTTCCGAAGCCAACGCCGAAGGCCGCATCGAGTGGGAGCTCGAAAACCCTTTTCGGCTGTTCCGCAAGCCTGAACATACCCGGCTGCACCGCGAGATCTTTGAAAGCCTGTCCGTGCTGGAGCGCCAGTTACCCATCCTTGCGGCGGAACGCAAGCTGGCCAAGCGCTTCGGCGGGCGCGGCTGGGCCGACGAGATGTTCAACGATACGTGCTACAACCAGAATACCGACCGCTATGATGCATGTGCGGATTACGTGCTCCCCAAGAGCCACCGGATCGTGGCCAATCTCGTAAAATCCGACAGCATTTGGGACCTGTTTCTACCTGACACCGACGGTGGCACGTGCAATTGGCAGCTCTCAGGGCCACAAGGGGCGGTTATCGCCCGCAAGAGCGCGCCATGCGAGGCGCAGGTGACATTCGATATTCCCTATCCGGCCGGCGGCCGTCTCACCGTCGCGCGCTCAGGCTCCGCCGCGGCAAAGCCCCTCGACATCAGAATCCGCGACATGCTCATTATCAGCATGGGCGACTCTTTCGGTGCAGGAGAAGGTAATCCCGATCATCCCGTAACGCTCAGTGACAGCCGCGCGTTCGATTACGGCCAGGTGGACATCGCCGCGACCTCGACGAAGGTGAAGCTGGACGGCTATCCGGCACGCAAAGGCGATTGGCAGGCGCTCAACGGCCCTGAGTTCCGGAAGGAACGTGCGCGTTGGTGGGACCGCGAATGCCATCGTTCGCTGTATTCGCATCAGCTCCGGGCTGCGCTGCAACTGGCGATCGAAGATCCCAGGCGCGCCATCACCTTCATCAGCTATAGCTGTAGCGGCGCGGAAATCGCGGAGGGCATTTTGCTGCGCACGCCGGTGCGCGAATGCACGGCGGGGGAGAATTTCCTCGTATCGTCGCAGATGTCGGCGATGTCCGAGGCCCTCTGCAAGTCGGTGACGCGCGGGGCGCCCATGCCCGCCGCGATCATCGAGCGGATGCCGGAATTGCGTGGTCGTGCGGAAAAAGAGCTGCGCATCACGCGGTGCGAGACCTTGCAGGCGGACAATGCGCGGGGCCCCGCGCTGAAACGTCCGGTCGATCTGGTGCTGCTGTCGGTCGGCGGCAACGATGTCGGCTTTGTGCCTTTGGTTTCCGACAGCATGCTGAGCGAGCAGAGCATCTATCGCACTCTTGGCAGGCACCTGAACACAGTCTATGGCGTGGACCACGCACGCACGCGGCTTGAATTGGTGAAACGGCGCTTTGAAGGCCTCAGATACTCGCTCGACCTATTTCTTGGCGTCGGTGGCGGAACGACCGGAGACCGCAAGGTCATTCTGACCGGCTATCCTAATATGGGCTATGACGGCGACGGGATGAGCGCCTGCAGCGGCACGAAGGGTATGGAAGTTTTTCCGCCCTTCCAGCTCGATGCCGCCAAAGTCGGCAAGGCCGAGGCCTTTACCAACGAACTCAATCGCAGCCTTGCCTCATTCGCCGGGCGGAACTGGACCTATGTCGACGGCTTCCGAAGTGATTTCCTGTCGCATGGCCTTTGCGCGACAAGCGGGAACAGTCCTGCGGAGACGCTGGGTTTTCCCCGGCTGAAGGACAATAACTGGACCCCCTTCAAGCCGTCGCTCTTTCCAGCCTATGCATCCCGGAAGCGCTGGTTCCGCACGCCGAACGACGCGTTTCTGATCTCCAACATGCATGCGGACAACATCTCCAGCTTCGGCTCGAATTGCAGCAATCTGTATACCGGAGCGATCAAGACGCTCGCCCGCCGCTATTGGACGCCGTTTCAGGTGTTTCTTGCCAGCACTTATGGGGGCGCGTTCCATCCCACCGCCGAGGGACAGGCGCGCATCGCCGACGAGGTCGTCGACGCCGCGCGGACCGCGCTGACGCGCACGACGCATTAGGCACGTATGGCCGCTTGATCCTTCCGGCCATGGGATATCAAGGCGGAATGAACGATAGTCCTCAAAACCAGCGTGTCGCCCTTGTCACCGGCGCCTCACGCGGCATTGGCCGGGCGGCAGCCATTGCGCTCGCCGGACAAGGCTTGCACGTCATTCTGTCGGCACGCACGGCAGGCGCGCTGGAAGAAGTGGACGATGAAATTCGTAGCAGCGGCGGCACCGCATCGATCCTGAAGCTCAATCTGTCGCATGGCGACAAGATCGACGCGCTCGGCCCCACTCTTTATGAGCGCTGGCAGAGGCTGGATGTGCTCGTAGCGGCGGGCGGCATTTTAGGCCGGCTCTCACCGCTCAGTCACATGCCGACCGAGGAGTGGGAGCAAGTGCTCCGCATCAATCTGACAGCGAATTGGCGGCTGATCAGGACGCTCGACCCGCTGTTGCGCCGGTCCGAGGCCGGCCGCGCCGTTTTCGTCACCTCGCGCGCCGCCCGTAAGATCCGCGCCTATTGGGGGCCTTACGCCGCATCGAAAGCCGCGCTCGAAGCGCTCGTGAAAACCTACGCCGCCGAGGTCGAAACGACGCCGCTCAAGGTCAACCTGCTCGATCCCGGCCCGACCCGCACCGCCATGCGCGCCGAAGCCTATCCCGGCGAGGATCGCAGCAAACTGAAGCCGCCGCAGGCCCTCGCGCCGCTCATTTTGAACCTGACGTCCTCGGATTGCGACACAAATGGCGCAGTGATTACGGCTGACGATTGAACTGGCGCCTGAACTGGGCACGGCTCCTGCGCGGCAAGTGTCGGAGCGTGCGCCGCGGAGAGAGGCCTTAGCGTGTCGCCCAAGCGCGTTAAGATTGGGAATGGGGGCCCAGCAACATGTTCTTTCAGAATGCCTATGAGGGGCGGAATCGATGGTGGCGATGGCTGCTCACCATCTTTATCACCTTGCTGCTGTGGATGGCTGGGCACATTCCGCTGATCATATTTGCGAACCGTGAGACAGCGCGGCTCGGCATAAGCGACCTGGATATCGACCAGCTTGTTCTTCACCCTGATCTGGACCGAAATCTATTTCTCCTTTTGGCGCTGGTCCCGTTCGTT
Source organism: uncultured Alphaproteobacteria bacterium (assembly GCA_963842775.1). GTDB lineage: Bacteria > Pseudomonadota > Alphaproteobacteria > Rhizobiales > Rhodomicrobiaceae > R-RK-3. Next base: position 156,314 of record CAWJHQ010000013.1, read on the forward strand.
CTCGGTTTCCTCACACTGCGGTTCCTCATAATCCGGCTGCATAAGAAGTCACTACGCAGCGTGATGACCGGCCGCGCACGCTTCGATTGGGGACGCGCCTCGCTGGGATTTGCCGTGTGGTTCCTGCTCGTCGGAGTTGCCGCCTTCGCGGTTTTACCCGCCGGTTCCTATACTTATCAGTTCAATCCATCAGTCTTTTGGCCGCTGCTGGCCATCGGCCTCTTGCTGATACCAATTCAAACGACGTTGGAGGAACTGTTCTTTCGCGGATATCTCATGCAAGGTATTTCGCTGCTGATCAAGAACAAACTTGCGCCCCTCATTCTTGTAACATTGATGTTTACGTTCATGCACATCTCAAATCCCGAGTTCAACACGGATTACACCAAGGGATTTCTGGGGTATTTCTTGGTAAGTGTGCTTCTCGGTATCGCCGCCGTGTTGGATGATGGGCTTGAAGTGCCTTGCGGTATACATGCCGCGAATAATGTGTTTGCGGCTGTTGTCTTCAGCACCAAGGGCGGGAGCTTTGTAACGGATTCAATTTTCGTAACAACGCTAAGTGAGATGATGAAGTTTTCACCTTATGCGGACATAGCCATTTGTGTCGCCGGGTTCCTGATTTTCTACTATCTATTAGGATGGCGCTTCTCGACTTTGCTTGAGCCAACTGTGCCGTTGGCGCATCCGGATGAGATCGGACCAAAGGAGTGCGAAGATCCCGAAGTGGGGGCGGTCACAGCCGAGCGCTGAGGCTGGGAAGTTTGGACTCCGCAAGCGCCGCAAGTTGCGCGGGGCGTGATCAACCCGGCAGCTCGAACCGCATCCCGTCATAAGCGGGCTCGACTGCCTCCGGCAGTTCGCGGCGCATTGTTTCGTAGTCCAGATCCATATGCATATGGGTGAGGATGGCGCGCTTCGGCCGCACCCGCTCGATCCAGGCGAGCGCCTCCTCGACCGAGAAGTGGCTGGGATGGCGCGTGTAGCGGAGCGCATCGACGATCCAGATATCGAGATCGGCGAGGTATGGCAGGCTCGCCTCCGGCAGATCATGCAAATCGCTGGAGTAGGCGAGCGCGCCGAAACGAAATCCCAAAGAGTCGATATCCCCGTGACGCTGAAGAAACGGCATCGCCTCGATCGCGCCGCCGGGGCCTTCAACGACGATGGCTTCGCCAGGATGGATGACATGCGCCTTCACGATCGGCGGATAGGTGCTCCCTGCGGCGTTACGAAACAATAGTCGAAGCGCCGCTGCAGGATCGCGCTGGTCACACCATCGAAATAAAGATCGATGCGGCGGCGGCCGCGATAGGCCAGAATGCGCAGATCGTCGATGCCATGCGTATGATCGGCATGGTCATGCGTATAGAGCACGCCGTCGAGCCATTCGAGGCCGACTTCAAGGATCTGCTCGCGCAGATCCGGGCCGGTATCGACCAGCACCGCCGTTCGTTTTTCGCCGGCGAAACGCTCCACCAGCATGGCGCAGCGGCGGCGCCGGTTGCGCGGATTGGCGGGATCGCAAACGCCCCAATTGCCATCGATCCGCGGCACGCCCGGTGACGAGCCGCAGCCCAGAATTGTGAAACGCAGCGTCATGCGGCCGAACGGGCGCGCGTGGCGACGAGGCCATTCGCCTTGGCGAACAGGCGAAAGAAGTTTTCGGTCGTGACCTCGGGCGATTTCGGCCTCGCTCACGCCCTTGACCTTGGCCAGCACGCTCGCCGTATGGCGGACAAAGGCGGGTTCGTTGCGTTTGCCGCGCATCGGCATCGGCGCGAGATAGGGCGCATCGGTCTCGACGAGCAGCCGCTCGAGCGGCACGCCCGCCGCGACAGCGCGCAACTCCTCCGATTTGTTGAATGTCAACACGCCCGGAGAAGGACACGTAAAGCCCAAGTTCGACGCCCCGCCGCGCCAGCGCCTCGCCGCCCGTATAGCAATGCAGCACCGCGCCGAACGGCCCCTTCGCCATCTCCTCTTCGAGAATCCGGCCCGTGTGCTCATCGGCATCGCGGCTGTGAATGACGAGCGGCAGTCCGGTAACGCGCGCCGCCTCGATATGCAGGCGGAAGCCGTGCTCCTGGTCGGGAATGGGACTTTTCTCGTAGAAATAATCGAGCCCCGCCTCACCGATCGCCACCACCTTGGCGTACGCGGCGCGTTCGACGATCTCCTCCAGCCGAATGTCGCGCTCCTCCGCCGCATAATGCGGATGCGTGCCGACCGAACAGCACACATTGGGAAAGCGTTCTGCAACCGCCTGAATCCGCGCGAACTGACGCACGCGCGTCGAGATGGTCAGCATCGCGCCAATGCCAGCCGCTTCCGCCCGCGCAACGATCTGATCGAGCTCGCTCTCGAAATCGGGAAAATCCAGATGGCAATGGCTGTCGACAAGCATACGGGAACTCACATCACTCAGCGGCGGTCGTCTCCGGCTCAATATAGCGCGGGAACACCGCTTGCAAAGTGCCCGAGCGCCGCGCCGGGCTGCAAACGCCCGGCAGCACCGAGCCGGGTGAAATCCTGCGCGCCGCTCAAGCCGAGTTGATCGAGCAGCTTTTGCGCCGCCGCCGGCATGGTCGGCTGCACCAGAATGGCGATCTGCCGCACCACTTCCGCCGCGACGTAAAGCACCGTGCCCATGCGCGCGGGATCGGTCTTTTTCAGCGCCCATGGCTGTTCGGCCGCGAAATAGCGGTCGGCATCGCCAACCACCTGCCAGATCGCCTCCAGCATCCGGTTGAGTGCCTGCCGCTCCATCGCCTCGCGCGCCGCATCGATCATGCCATCAGCCGCAGCCAGCAAGATCTTGTCGGCATCCGTGAAAACACCCGGCTCCGGAATGCGCCCGTCGCAATTCTTGGCGATCATCGACAGCGAGCGCATCGCCAGATTGCCGAGGCCGTTCGGCAGATCCGCCGTGGTGCGGTTGACGATCGCCTCGTGGCTATAGCTGCCATCCTGCCCGAACGGCACCTCGCGCAGGAAGAAATGGCGCATCTGGTCGACGCCATAGCGCTCGGCCATCTCGAACGGATCGACGACATTGCCGGTCGACTTCGACATTTTCTCGCCGCGGACATTGAGGAAGCCGTGCGAATAAATCCGCTTCGGTATCGGCAGGCCCGCCGACATCAGGAAAGCAGGCCAATAGACCGCATGGAAACGTGTAATGTCCTTGCCGATCATGTGGATGTCGGCGGGCCAATATTGCTGAAACTTGGCCGACTTCTCATCCGGGAAGCCAACACCGGTGATGTAGTTGGTCAGCGCATCGACCCAGACATAGATGATATGGCCGGGAGCGTCCGGCACCGGAATCCCCCAATCGAGCGTGGTGCGCGATACGGACAGATCCTTCAGCCCACCCTTCACAAAGCTGACGATCTCGTTGCGGCGCTCGGGCGGCAGGATGAAATCGGGATTATCCTCGTAGTGGCGGAGCAACCTGTTCTCATAGTCCGACAGGCGGAAGAAATAAGTCTCCTCCTCGGTCCACTCGACGGGCGTGCCTTGCGGGCCGACGCGCACGCCATCCTCGCGCAGCGACGTCTCGTCCTCAGCGTAATAGGCCTCGTCCCGCACCGAGTACCAGCCCGCATAGGCGTCGAGATAGATGTCGCCCTGGTTTTGCATGCGGTGCCAGATTTCGGCGACAGCCGCATGATGGCGAGGCTCCGTGGTGCGGATGAAATCGTCGTACGAGATGTTCAGCGCCTCGGCCATGGCACGGAAGCGCTGGGTGTTCCGCTCGCCGAGTTCGGCAGGGGTGATGCCCTCCTTCATGGCGGTCTGCTTCATCTTCAGCCCGTGCTCGTCCACGCCGGTCAGGAAGAAAACGTCATAGCCGTCCAGACGCTTGAAGCGGGCGATGACATCCGTCGCGATCAATTCATAGGCGTGGCCGATATGCGGGTCGCCATTCGGGTAGGAAATGGCAGTGGTGATATAAAAGGACGGTTTTTCCGTCATGGCTGTCGGCATCCGCTGTTAGGGTGTCGCGAGCCGAGCGTCTTCTCGTTTCGCGCGATTTTACGGGAAATCCGGTCTCCATCCCCAGCCTTCGCGAGGACAGGCTTATTCCCGATCGCGCTCTAGGAGCGAGCGCCCTTTCGGCTGAGGCTTTCGAGCTTTTCGAACACCGTCAATGTCAGGGCCGCTTTATCGAGGTTGAGCCGCTCGGCTTCGCCGCGTGCATCGCGAATTGTTTCCCACAGCTCGGCCCAATCCGCAAGGCTGTCTGGGGCGACAATCGCCGGGAAACGGCGGAGCTGGGGAAACTCCTGACAAGCGCTATGTCCCGCCGCCCGGGCGCGCAGCACCGCGGCAATGGCTTCTTCCAGCAGATCGAAGGCAACAGCGTGAGCCTGGGCGTCGCGCGCGCCCGTCAGGGCGATGAGCTTGTGCAACGCCGCGCGATCGAGGCGCGGCAGGCTTTCCAGCAAGGTGACCACGGCCTCGAAGAGGGCGAGACCGCCGCCATCCAAAAGCTGAAGCACCCGGCGCGGACTGCCCCTGCCGATGGTAATGAGCGTTGCGAGCTGGGTGTCTGCCGGGGGATCGCGGTCGGAACCGCGACATGCGGCCAGCACGGCTTCGCGGAGCGCCTGATCGGCGAGCGGCTCGAAGCGGATCGTCCTGCAGCGCGAACGGATCGTCGGCAGAAGGCGTCCGGGCGATGATGAGATGAGGAAGAATACGGTGCGCGCCGGCGGCTCCTCCAGCGATTTCAGCAGCGCGTTGGCGGAATTGGGATTGAGATCGTCGGCGCTGTCAACAATCACGACGCGCCAGGGTGTTACCGCGGTGCGCTGGAGAAAGTGGCGCAATTGCCTGATATCGTCGATGGCAATGCTTTGGCGGGATTTCTTGCCCGATGCGTCCCAGCCCCGCTTGATCGTCAACAGACCGGGATGGGAACGATTGGCGACCTGCCGGGCGGCGCGGGAGCCTTCCGCGATATCGAGCGAGCCAATGCTCGACGGCAGCTCGTGATTCTCTTGCGCGAGCAGATACCGGGCGGCACGATAGGCAAAAGCGGCCTTGCCGATACCCTGCTCGCCGGTCATCAGCCAGGCATGATGCAGCCGGCCCGATCCAATCGCCCCGGCGATGACAGCCTCGGCTGCCTCATGGCCCAGAACCTGAAAAGTCTCGCGCGGATGCGGCCAGCCTTCCAGCCGGTCGGCCTCGGGCGGCGCTTCGGATTCCGGCTCGATGGTGCGCTGCCTTGCCATCGCGGCTTCAGACGATCTGCAAACGTTGAGAGGCCACCGACCAGATGTCTTCAGCGACCTTATCGGCCGGGCGGCTCGCATCGATGACGGCGCAGCGCCACGGTTCCGCTTCGGCGATCTCAAGAAACTCCTGCCGCAGATTCTGGTGGAAAATAAGCGACATGGCTTCGAAGCGATCCTTTTCTTGCCCGTCCGCATTGGCGCGGGCGGTAACGCGTTTCAGTCCCTCTTCCGGTGGGAGATCGAGAATCAGAGTCAAATCCGGCTTCGTGGCGCCGACGACGATGCGCTCCAGCGCATTCATCGCGGCAATCGATACGCCGCCCGCTGCCCCCTGATAGGCGCGAGTGGAATCGTAGAAGCGGTCGCAGAGCACCCATGTACCACGCGCCAGCGCCGGACGGATGGTGAGTTCGAGATGGGAATCGCGCGCGACGTAGAAGAGCAGCGCCTCGCCCATCGGTCCGAAGCGCTTAGCCTTGCCCGACAGCAGCACGGCCCGGATGGCTTCGGCGCGCGGCGATCCGCCTGGCTCACGCGTGAGCAGCGCCTGCACGCCCATCGCGGCGAGATTCCTGCGCAGCAGTTCGGCCTGGGTGCTCTTGCCCGCGCCCTCGCCGCCCTCAAAGGTGATGAACTTGCCTTCTGCCACGCTTTGTCTCTCCTGTGCGCCCGCTAGGGTGGGCTGCCTCAGGACATAGACCCGCGCCGGTTCGGCTTCAAGCGGTCAGTCGTCCTGGTGGCCGTGGCGATGGATCAGCCAGCCGAACGCCAAGCTCAAGGCCGAAATCAAATCCCTGCCGGATAATACCCGCCCCTTCAATCAATTCGGCAGCGAAGAGCGGAGCCGAGCTGGTAATCCCATTGTCGGAGGTGACGCGCAATTCACCGATGCGGACGCCCTCCTTCACCGGCGCGATCACCGGGCCGAGATAGACGATTTCGCCGCGCAATTTCCGCTGCTTGATATTCTTGGGCAGCAGCATGCGCACTCCACCATCGCCGCGCAATTTAACATAACGTTGCTGCCCGCCCCATACCAACGCTTCGCCGACGATCTCATCCGCGTTAAACAGCGCGAACTTCTCGAAATTGCGGAAACCCCAATTGAGCATGCGGACCGCATCGTCCTTTCGGCCGCTCTGGCTCTTGACGCCATTCTGCACGACGACAAGGCGTCTGCCGTCCGCAACCGCTGATCCAACGATGCCGAAGCCGGACTCAGCGGTAAAGCCTGTCTTCAGTCCGTCCGCACCGATATTGGCGTAGATCAGCGGATTACGATTATAGAAAACATGCTTGCGGTAGCGGAATTCTTTTTGCTGGAAATAGGGGTAATATTTTGGATATTTTGTGATGACATGAACCGCCAACTTCGCCAATTCTCTGGCAGTCATGAGTTGTTTTGGATGCGGCAGGCCGGTGGAATTGGCAAAGGTCGATTTCGTGATGCCGATGCGACGCGCATGGTCGGTCATCATCTGAGCAAATGCCTCTTCCGACCCCGCCAATCCTTCGGCCAATATGATGCAGGCGTCGTTGCCCGACTGCACAATGATGCCCTGCAGGAGGTCCTCGACGGTCACGCGCGTATTGAGCGGCGCAAACATCGCCGACGTTCCTGAGGGTGCGCCGCCGGTCCGCCAGGCGTTTTCGCTCACCGGGAAGTCGGTCTGCAGCGTGATCTTGCCCTCATCCAGCGCCTCGAACACCACGGCGAGCGTCATGAGTTTGCTCATGCTCGCCGGCTGCATCAACTCGTCGGCCTTTTTCTCGAACAGGACGGTCTGGGTATCCGCATCGAGAAGGAAAGCATAGTCCGCCTCGGTCTCGATCTGCGCGCGCACTTGCGCCGAAAACAGGCAAAGTGAGATGAGCAGGAACCAAGCTGAGCAAAGATGGCGGAGCGTCAGAATCATGAAAGGTCAACGATAAGGTGATTTTTCAACGGAATCGGAGCCTGGGCACTATTAGCCGCCAAGGCGCAAAAATCAATGCCGCAGACCGGGCGCGGCATTCACTGTCCCGATATCGTCTGCGCTCAGCCGCCCGGCACCGGCTGCAAATAGGCCCCCGTCAGTCCCGCGGCGCGCATGCGCACAACCGCCGCCTCGGCTTCCATCTGATTGGCGAACGGCCCGACGCGAAGACGGTGCAAGGTCGCTCCGCCGATGGTTTCCGGTTCGAGGGCGACCGGCGCCAGGTCGGTCAGCGTCGATGCAAGCCGCTCGGCCAGTCGCTGATCGGGAAACAGCCCGGCCTCGATATAGGCGGGCCGCTGCCGCTGGGCCTTGGCGCTTACCGGGGCAGCATGTTGGCGCGGTGAAGCAACACTCGCTGCCTTGCCGAAGGATGGCGTCGTTGCGGGCGCCCGGCTTGGCGGTGCTGCGGATACGTGACCGGGAGCCGGTGCCGGAGGCTTTGCGCTCGGAGGGAGGGAGGCTGTCTTGCGCGGTTGGCCAGCGCCCGCGATTGGTCTTGTGTCAAAACCCTGGATCGGCAGAATAGCTTGTGACAGGAACAGCCGGGCCCATGCTGGTTCGCTGGCGACCGTCGCCGTAGAAAGCGGCGGGTTCGTTTGCGGCACGCCGATAGCGCATGGCCTTTGCCGGGGAAGCGGCGAATGCCACATGCGGCCCGGCCCAATGCTGATGCGCCAGCACTTGCCGCTCATAGCTGTCATCGCCATTAAGCGGCGCCGGACCGAGATACTGGATCCGGACAGGGGCGGTCCCGGCGCGCTGGACCTGCAGAAGAGATGCAACGGCCCAGGACAGATCGATCGCCCGGCCGCGTGCGTACGGTCCGCGATCATTGACGCGAACCACGAGAGAGCGGCCGTTTTGCAGATTGGTGATGCGCGCAAGCGAAGGCATCGGCAAGGTCGGATGGGCGGCCGTCAGCGCTTCCATATCGTAGATTTCGCCGTTGGCGGTGCGCCTGCCATGGAACAGCTCGCCATACCACGAGGCGACCCCCGTCGTGTCATAGCGCCCAACCTCCTGCGGGACAAAAAGTTGGCCGTTCAACCGGTATGGTGCGCCGACCTTATATCTGCCGCCGCCTTTGGGAACGGGTTGGCCGAGTTCGACGATGCGCGGTCCGAGCCTCGTGCTTTCCTCGCGGCCAAAGCCGCCGCCGGAGCCCAAGTCGCAACCCGAAAGCAGCACCGTACCGCAAAGCAGCGCCGCGGAGCCCGCAGCGCCGCGCAGGCGACGCATTCTGATTTGAAACGATCTGCCAAACTCAAAAGCAACCACGACGCAACCCATCCAACGCCCCGCCGAATGTTCGGCAGGAGACCGTGCTCAACATCCAGACGGGCGCGCGTGCGAACGCTTGGATTGCACAACTTTAAGGAGAGTTGCTTAGAATCAGGTTAATGAGCGGTTTCGAGGAGTATGAGGCTGAGACAGGCGCGTCACTCGCGCCGCCCTCATCTCCGAATGCCCGCGGCCCAGGCGGTCAGAGAAAGCGGACGATCTGGCCGCGCTCGATGTCGCGCCTGAGCGGCACGGTTTTTTTGCCAGTCTGCATGATCGACCCGCCATATTGCGAGGTCATGACGCTGCGGATGATCGCGCCGTAAAAGCCTTCCGTCGTATGCTGTGCCTCCGAGCCTTCCTGCATGACGCGGGCAATCATGTCATAGGCCGCCTCCCAGGCGTCCCGCACCTCAGGCGTAAATTCGGGGCCGAGCACGCGGTTGAACGTCCAGAGCAGCGCCTCGCCGACCACTGCATAGTGATCGTCCTCGACATCGTACGACAGATGCCGCCGTCCAAGGTCGACGATCTCCTCCGAAACCGCGGCAATCTGATCGAGGCTCCTGGCGACGCCCGCCAGCATCTGCACGAATTTCGTCTTATGCGCCGCCATATCTTGCGGAAACAGCGCCCGCAGCCCGGGGGATATCCGAAACAGTTCGTCGTAGAAGATGCGGCTGGCTTCCGCCGCTTGCGGGCCGATACGTTTGAAACTGTCCTGGACAATCCCGACCTGCGCAGGCGTTAACGCCGTGCGGACGATAAAAATATAGCCACCATGCTGTGCGAGATGGATTTTACTCATGGCGCTCGATTGGTGAGAATAACAACTATCTTTGCTTATTGAAAAAATAGTATTCACTCAACTCAATTTCGCTTATTTACCAAATCCATAGGGGTCTTACTTATAGAACACCACTTATATATTTGCTTCCCTGTTGATAGGTTGTTCGAGGGAGGCCGCTCGCACCACGACCGCGCGCAGGCGAGCCGATCGCGCTAATTCTCGTCCATCTTCAGCGCCGCGATGAAGGCTTCCTGCGGGATCTCGACACGGCCGAACTGCCGCATCTTCTTCTTGCCTTCCTTCTGCTTGTCGAGAAGCTTGCGCTTGCGGGTCACGTCGCCGCCATAGCATTTCGCGGTCACGTCCTTGCGCATCGCGGAAATGGTCTCGCGCGCGATGATGCGGCCGCCGATCGCCGCCTGGATCGGGATCTGGAACAGGTGCCGGGGGATCAGCTCCTTGAGCTTCTCGCACATCACCCGTCCGCGCTGCTGCGACCGCGACCGGTGCACGATCATCGACAGCGCGTCCACCGGCTCGGCATTGACGAGGATCGACATCTTCACGAGATCGCCCGGCTCATAGCCGATGATCTTATAGTCGAACGAGGCATAGCCGCTGGTGACCGATTTCAGCCGGTCGTAGAAGTCGAACACCACTTCATTCAGCGGCAGCTCATAGACGACCAGCGCCCGGCTGCCGGCATAGGAAAGATCCTTCTGCCGCCCGCGCCGGTCCTCGCACAGCTTCAGCACGGAGCCGAGATATTCGTCCGGCACCAGGATGGTGGCGCTGATCCAGGGCTCCTCCATGCGGTCGATCTTGACCGGATCGGGCATATCGGCGGGATTATGCATCTCCTGCATGGTGCCGTCGGTCATGAAGAGGTGATAGATGACGCTCGGCGCCGTCGTGATGAGGTCGATCTTGAATTCGCGCTCGAGCCGCTCGCGGATGATTTCCAGGTGCAGGAGGCCGAGGAAGCCGCAGCGGAAACCGAAGCCGAGCGCGGCGGAGGTCTCCATCTCATATTGGAAGGAGGCGTCGTTGAGGCGCAGCTTGCCCATGGCCTCGCGCAGATCCTCGAATTGCGACGAGTCCACCGGGAAGAGGCCGCAGAACACCACCGGCTGCGAATCCTGAAACCCGGGCAGCGCTTTCGCGGCTGGCCGCTTCTCGTCGGTAATGGTGTCGCCGACGCGGGTGTCGGCCACTTCCTTGATGGCGGCGGTGAAGAAGCCGATTTCGCCGGCGTCGAGGCCGTCGCGAAGCTCGGATTTCGGGCGAAAAATACCCACGCGGTCGACGAGATAGCTGCCGCCGGTCGCCATCAGCTTGATGCGCTGACCTTTCGACAATTTCCCATCGACCACGCGCACCAGCACCACGACCCCGAGATAAGCATCGTACCAGCTATCGACCAGCATGGCCTTCAGCGGCCCGTCCGGATCGCCCTTCGGGGCGGGAAGCCGGTGCACGATAGCTTCCAGCACTTCGTCGACACCGAGGCCGGATTTGGCCGAAATCTCGATGGCGTCCGTTGCGTCGAGCCCGATCACATCCTCGATCTGCTGGCGCACCCGGTCCGGCTCGGCGGCGGGCAGATCGATCTTATTGAGGACCGGCACGATCTCGTGATTATTGTCGAGCGCCTTGTAGACGTTGGCGAGCGTCTGCGCCTCGACGCCCTGGCTCGCATCGACGACCAGCAGCGACCCCTCGCAGGCGGCCAGACTCCGGCTCACCTCATAGGCGAAATCCACATGGCCCGGCGTGTCGATCAGATTGAGCTGATACGGCCGGCCGTCGCGGGCGGTGTAGTCGAGCCGCACGGTCTGCGCCTTGATGGTGATGCCGCGCTCCCGCTCGATATCCATCGAATTCGAGCACCTGGCTCTTCATCTCCCGCGCGGAAAGGCCGCCGCAGATCTGGATCAGACGGTCGGCCAGGGTCGACTTGCCGTGGTCGATATGGGCGACGATGGAGAAATTGCGGATGCGATCCATCGGCCGCGCATGCGGTACGGCGGATTTGGCGGCGGGCCTCAATGTCTGGCTTGGTGTGCTCATGACCGTTAGATAATGGAAAAGGTTTGGTGCGCAAAGCCCTTCAATGGATTTCGGCCGGAGCGCGCCAAGTTCCCGTCAAGCCAGGCCCGGCAGCGGCGCGGCGCCGAACAGCCAGGGATGCAGGTGCAGCATGATCGCCCAGAGCAGCACCGCCACGCCGATGCGCCACCAGCCGATCTCGGCGATGCTGAGTCTCGCGCGCCCTTGCAGCACGGCAAGCATCGGTATGAACGAGGTTTTTGCGGCAAACCGGTCCCAGCTTGCGCCGTAGGTTTCGGATTTTCGCCATTCCTGCAGCACCGCGCCGCCGATAGCCGTCAGCGCGAATAGGCCGAAAAACCAAAACCCTCGCCAATTGGGCTGGCTGATCAGATGCGCGATGCCCCACAGCCCGAAACTCCACATCAGCGGATGGCGGGTGACGGCGAAAATCCCTTGCGCGACGCCGGGACGTTCAAGCAGCGCGCCTTTATTTGGCAAAGTCGGATTGGGCGAGGACAGGCCGCCGACGAACAGCACGGCCGCGCCAAGGATGATGAGCGCCTTGAGCCAGGGCCACCAGATCGGGAAGGCCCAAAGCACCGGGTCGGGCGCGGCGGCATTGAAGGCGCGCACCCAGACCCAGATCACGATCAGCGAGACGAGCGAGAACAGCCCCATATAGGGCCCCTCGCCGATTGCTCCGACCACCGTTCGACGGAGCGGCGTCGCAGGAACGATGTGGATGCCCAAGAACACCAGCCCCGCAATTGCAAGCGTCATCATGTCGACCCCCCAATATTGTTGCGTCAGATTAAACACCAATTCCCTCGCCAGGCCATGCCCGCGAGGCTTTGCTTGCCGTCTCCTTCATTTTCCGCCCCCCTTGAGGGACGGCGCGGGCGGGATTGTATTTCTCGAAAAGCCGATCTCTTGGTGAACGAATCATTGAGGATCGGCCTGGCTCCGGAGGCGGCCAACGCTGCTCGGCCGCAACGCCCATGAATTCGGGGGATGTCATGGACGCAGCGGCTGATTTCAGCGTGGAGCTCGGTTAAGCATGCACCTTCGTCAAAACAGCGAATGTGGCATCACGGAAGGCTATAGCCTTTGCCGCCCCAGTCGCCCCATATTCCGTCGCCATCGATGTTGAACGATCCGACGCCGTCTATTCCAAGCGAGAAGAACAATCCGTCTTCGGCCAGCTTGACTCTCAATGGGCCGAAGCTCGCCTTGAGGGCCCCGGATACGTCCTCCATCTCGTCAGAGGTGAGATTGCGGATTTCTGTAATGTCTTGCGTGTTCATGCGTGCGCTCCTCGATCCATTCGACTGCCAATGGTGGCGGTTGCCATCGGCCGTGATTGTTGCGGATCGCAAAGCGTCGGGCAGTTACCTGGGAAACAAACTGTGATTAGCGGCCGGCCAATGTCGCCCGTCCGGCCATGGGTCCCTCACGGTCAATCGCGTCCATGTCAGGCGTGGACCTGCGAGCCGCCTTGTCCATGACGCACGCGATGCCACTTCCTGCGCTGCCGGCGGACATACACTGCGATGTTCAGCGAGGCCGACACGATGCCAACGCCGTAGCATACGATCTGTGAAGTGAGCAGGAGAGTGTTCATGGTCGTAGGTTCCTTCGGACCAGGCTTATGGCGATTGCAGCGCCGGATTGAGATGAATTCAAAGCTGGGCTGGCGAACGCTCCTGTTCAATCAAACCCACGCTCTGCAAGAATGACGAACGGCGCACGGCAAGGCCGACAGGCCCACGCGCTTTTTTTGCTGTGTCGTCGGTCTCAAGCAGAAGGCGGAGACTTTGGGTGGTGGGTGACGTGAGGCCATGAGGTCGGGCGCGATGGCGCCCGTGGGGCACCCGGCCGCGTGTTAGTCTTGCACCAGCCGCGCCTGTTGTTCGGACCAGGGATGCTCCATTGTCAGGGCAACGTAAGCGGCGGTCGGCCGGTCATATCGCGACGCAATTCGCGCCAGCTCGCTGTCGAGCGATCGGGCCGGCGCCTCGCTTTGCGGCTGAAGCACGATGTCGGCGCCGGCGGCTGCGACGGTTGCGTCCGGCCGCAGGCGGAGTCCGTGCCGGGTTTGCACAACCCCGTCAGTCTCGCCGATGAGGCTCAGCCTGCTCAGCTCCGTCCGTGAATAGGCATCGACCATGAAGCCGAGCGCCATTTCGTCGACATTTGGGGCGACCTTGATGCCGATGGTTTCGTGCCGCCAGAAGCTCAGCCTGTTGCGAACATAGGTCTTGCGGTGCTCGGCGTTGAGCCGGAAAAACGAGCTGCGATGGCGAGCGTCCCAGTCGGGCGCGCCCAGGCGCATGGCCAGCTTCTCGGCCTCGGCGCGGCCGCTGATCGCTTCGACCAGCGCAATCATCAGGGGAACCGAGGAGGTGATGCCGGTCGATGTCGCGATGTCGCGATCGACCACATAGCGCCGGTCGGGTACGTATTCCATCGTCGGGTTTTCCGTCTGGAGCTGCTTGATGGAATACCAATGGCCGGTGGCCCTGCGTCCCTCGAGCAATCCTGTGGCCGACATTGTCAGCGAGCCGTTGCAGATGGAAACGATCTTTGCGCCCTTCCCATGCTGGGCCTTGATCCAGGCGATGATCGCCGGATCGTCGCGCGGCTCCATTGCGGGAATGACGACGTAGTCGGCCCCCTCGGGATGCGACGCGTCGAACTGAGCCGTCGTCGCTTGCGGCTCTATGCTGCCGGCCGGATAGAGCCGGATCGGATCAGGCTCGGTCGGCAACGACGGTCACGTCCGCGACACCCGATTCCACAAGCACTCCATAAGAGCTGAGCAGGTCGGAGACCTCCGTGCCCTTGTTCAGCGCGAGAATTGCGATGGCTGGCCGTGGGCGCTTGGGCGGTTTCAGGGCCTCGATCGTCTGCTGGTGCTCGGCGGGCGACACTCGATCAGGCGGAAGCGATGGGGTGGGTTCGCCGCTCGCCGCCAGCAGGATCGGCAGGCTGGCGACGGCAAGCACCGCGACCCCTGCAAGACAAAGGATCAGAGTTCGTATGCGCATCGGGACCTCCTTCGTTGCCGCGCCGACGATACCAGCTTCGGGAAACGCCGTTCCGACAGAAAACGTGCAGTTTCTGCCAATCAGCTTCGGTAACCCCTGGCGCAAAGCGAAGATCCGGGCGGCTCCCCGAACCGCTTGACCGCCCCCTCAATCCCGCCCACCCTGTTGGGTGAGCAAACATACCCAAGGCCGTCACATGCCCAAGGCGCCCGCGTCCGCCCCCGACCGCGCAACCGCCCCGTCCTCCCTGCCGCTCACCGGTATTCGCGTGCTGGACCTCGCCTCCTACATCGCCGCGCCCGTCGCCGCGACGGTGCTGGCCGATTACGGCGCGGATGTCGTCAAGGTCGAGCCGCCGGGCCGGGGCGATCCGAACCGGATGATGTACACGCTCGCCGCCTACCCGCAGCATGAAGTGAACTATCCCTGGCATCTGGACGCGCGCGGCAAGCGCTCGCTGGCCATCGACCTGAAGGACGAGGCCGCCCGCGAGGCGCTCTACCGGCTGATCGGCCAGGCGGATGTGTTCATCATCAACCTGCCCTTGAGCGTGCGCGAGCGGCTGAAGCTGGACCACGCCACCGTCGCCGCGCTCAATCCGCGCCTCATCTATGCGTCCTTCACCGGCTATGGAGAGGAGGGGCCGGACGCCGACCAGCCGGGTTTCGACACCAACGCCTATTTCGCCCGCGCCGGACTGCTCGACGGCTGCCGCTACGACGACGCGCTGCCGGGCGTGGTGATGCCGGGCCAGGGCGACCGGGCGGCGGCCATCGCGCTCGCCATGGGCATCATGGTGGCGCTGTGGAACCGGGAGAAGACCGGGCGCGGCACCAAGGTTTCGTCCTCGCTGTTCGCCAACGGCATCTGGGCCAACGGCAATATCGTGCAAGGGGCACTGCTCGGCGCGGCGATGCCCAAGCGGCCGCCGCCGCATACGCCGCGCAGCGCGGTGTCCAACCTATACCGCATGGCGGACGAACGCTGGGTGCAACTCACCGTCGTCGACGAGCCGAAGCAGTTCCCGGTGCTGTGCAAGGCGCTGGATCGCGAATTCGCCATCACCGACCCGCGCTTCACCACGCGCGAGCTGCGGCGCGAGAACAGCGCCGTGCTGGCGGCGATCTTCGCCGAGGCGTTTGCCGCGCAGCCCTATGCTTTTTGGCGCGAGCGGCTGAAAACGTGCGGTCTGCCCTTCGCCGTGATCAACCGCGCCTCGGATCTCGCCGGGGACGAGCAGGCCGTGGCGGCGGGCATATTCGTCGAGACCGCCAATCCGGAATTGCCGCTGACGCTGGCGCTGCCCTTCACCATCGACGACGTGACGCTGCCGCCGCCGCGGCCCGGCCCGGCGCTGGGCGAACATTCCGCGGAGGTGCTGGCCGAGGCCGGCTTCACGCCCGAGGAGATCGCCGCGCTGAAAAGCCGGGGCGTGGTTGAGTGATGCTCGCGTGAGCGGACGATAGTCCCGCAGCCGGGGCGACAGCTGTGCCTGGGGATAAGGCATGGTATGCCAGCAGTACAATGCGGACGGTTCGCCAAAATCAGCCCGTCGGCTCAAGCCAATCTCGCGAGCCAAGGTGATGGTTCGAACGCGGCGATTTCATCGGAAGGTGACTGCGTGGGCAGGCGTCGCAGACCGACTTCACGGTTTTTCGCCTTTGTTATTTCTTGCACAACGGTTACCCATTTCGTTAGTAGCGGCGGCGCATCGTTTGCGAGCAGCTCGGGCATTCGGCCTGGACTTCTTAAGTTGCATTAGGGTAGCGAGTTGGTCACACATGTATTGCGTCCGAGCGTTCTTCTTCTCCAATTTCCGAATTCCAACACTGGCGCCGATGGGGATCGCTGCCTTCATCATCGCGGGAGGGCTTTCCAGCCTCGCATTCGCGCAGGCTTCGCTGACCGCCACCACGACCACCGTCGCTTCTTCGCTGGATCGGAGTATTCCGGGGCAGTCCATCGACTTCACAGCAACCGTGACAGCTCCCCTTGGTACGCCAACCGGCGTGGTGATCTTTGCGGACGGTGGGAACAGGCTGGGCTCGGCTGCCCTGGAGGCAGACGGCAGAGCAGTGCTTTCCGCTCCCCCGCTGGCGGAGGGGAGCCACGCGATTACTGCGCGATATGAGGGTGATGCGCTCTTCGCCGGGTCTGTATCTCCAGTGCTGACGCAAATAGTCCTGCCGGCTACCGCTGCCCCAGATCAAGTTCCGGCGGGGACTGTCCTGCTCGCCGTGATCGTATTCGTAGCGTTGTTGCTGCTGCTGCGACGCTCCGTTTTCCTGTTGATCGGGCGGATATTCAGACTACTCTGGCGACTGATCGTGCGCATCGTCAGGCTGGTTGCAAAGCCGACCGTCCGGCTCCTGCGCTCGCTTCGCTTAATCTCCAAAGCGCAGCCCAAAGGCCAACCCGCCGCAGCGGTACAATCGGTTGTGGGACTGAGCGCGGTGGCGTTGGCCCAAGCTTTTTCCAGCGAAACCGAAGAGGCAATCGCCAGGAATTTTGATCCCGCCTCGATCAGAATACAGCGCAATAAGCAGTTCTTCTGCACTTGGCTCTCGCCCTTGGGCGATCCGTATGTGCCTTACGACAACGCAAAGGCGGAGGCGGACCTCAAAAGCGCAAAGCATTTCTTCAGCGCGGAGATTCCAACGGAATCGAACGCCCTGAATTTGTACGA
Source organism: uncultured Alphaproteobacteria bacterium (assembly GCA_963842775.1). GTDB lineage: Bacteria > Pseudomonadota > Alphaproteobacteria > Rhizobiales > Rhodomicrobiaceae > R-RK-3. Next base: position 173,398 of record CAWJHQ010000013.1, read on the forward strand.
CGATATAGATGGCGCGTTTGTCGTGAATTTGCTGAAGGACAGCGATAACTCCTGTTTTTACGTGCTTTCAGAGTTCAAGAAGGTGATCAACGGCAATGTCATCGTGCTAGCGGTGCTGTTTTCATTCATTGTTTCGGTTGTCGCGGTTGCAAATATACTATTATCCACGTCGATTGATTTCTATTTAATGTTTGGCCTCGAAAAACATCTGCCTATTCACGCAGAACTGTTCGGCCGGAATTTCGAACTCAGCGCAACGCCGGATTTCTTCAATAAAATGGTGTTCGGCAGCCTGTCATGTTTGGCAGGGTATTTCCTGATGTGGTTCTTCTATTACACTGAATATGCTCAATTTCAGCGGAATAACGGGCAGCAGATGAGCAATTTTCTTGTCGAATATCTTGCCAGTATCAACAGCAATTTCCGCCAAATCCATACGAATGCGACCCAGACCATCCTTGAGGAAAAAGACGTCCTCGAAATGAAGCATGACACCGCGCTGTGGATAACAAATCTACAGTGGACGGCGTTCCGGGCATTCTTTGTTGAGCATTTTCTTAGAAATATGCTTTTTCAGATTCGCCGCAACTGCAGTTACTATCTGTTGCTCATTCCTCTCTGTTTTATCCTGGCAATCCTGGTTACCGCGGCAGCGTTTGACATAAGACAACTTAGCGTTTTAGACCTAAATTCTAATGTATATCAGCAGAATAGTTTCTATCCATTCTTCGCGTGGCTGCTTTTTACCTATTACGGATATTTGAGCAAGTCCGTGTCCTTCATATGGGAGTCGATCGAAAAGCGCAGATGGTTCAGGTTCCAAGAGCTGAACCTGCAGGACGCGATGACGCGGATCATGGACTCTTACGTGGTACAGCTTGACCGCTGGCGGAGCATGATGAAGTCGCGAGGGTGACCGGCCCGAGCCGGGCCTTGGCGGACGATCGACAAACCGCGCGAGCGGGGTTGAAGTGGAGGGGACTGCCATGACCGGTGAGAGCCACGGTCTTACAGGACTGTCGGCCATTCAGGCGCTGGACTACACGGTCATTCGCGTGCGCGACATGGAAGCGATGCGCGCCTTTTACGGGCGTACTTTGCGATTCCCGTTTGTGCGTGAATTATCGCCGAATTGGGTCGAGTATCGCATCGGCCCGAACATCCTGGCCCTGGCGGGCAGCTTCAATTTCGTCGAGAACCAGGCGCTTGAGGCAGGCATAGCGACCGTGCAGCTTGCGTTCCGCGTGCCCTATGAGGCGGTAGACGTCTGTGCCGCGGAACTGACAGCGGCTGGAATCCCCCTCCTTTCGCCGCCGACCGACCAGCCCTGGCGGCACCGAACGCTCTTCTTCCGCGACCCTGACGGCAACCTTATGGAAATATATGCGGATTTCTGACTCTCTGCGCGCTGACGCGGTCATGCGGACGAGTTGAACAGGGGAACGATCTGCGTCCGCACAAAAGCAATGCGGCTGTCGAGGGCGGCGGCGTTTCGCTCGGTCGGGTCGGCATTCACGGGGGCGAGTTCGTCCAGCGGCCACTTATTGCGTACCGCCGTGACCCAATCCTGCATCACATCGCAATATGTCTGGAGCGCCGCAAGCGGCGTGGGGGCCGCCTCCGTCACCAGATAGCAAGGCGGGATATCGCCGACCACGGTCCAGAGCCACTCATCGACAGGGGGCGGCGAATCGATGCGGAACAGAAACACCGCCAGTATGCCGCCAATCCCCAAGCCGAAATAGCTTTCCGCGATCCCGTGGCACCACCGGAACGACTGGATGTATTCGGTAGCCTCATGCAGCAGGGCGTGAAGCTGATCGGTCTCTTCCTCATCCTCGCCCATCATATGGGCGGCGGGCGTCACGCTTAACATATTCACATCCGTCATCGCGACATCCTTTATCGCGACTTACGAATGCCGCGCAAGGCGGTAGCGGCACGGAGGCGATCCGGCTTCAAGGCGATCCGCCCTCGCATTCCGCCCCTCACGCATAGCCGAGTTCGGCGAGGAAGCTGTCCATCCGGGCCATGCCCTCGGCCGCGGTGCCGCCCTTGGCGCGCTCGGCCTGGAGCACCAGCTTGGCGGCTTCCTTGAGCTTTGCCTTGACGTCGTCGGGGAACTGAATGACACGCACGCCCAGTTGCTTGATGGCCTTCTGCAGGGTCAGCTCTTCCTTGTGCTCATAATCGAATGTGCGGCGCCAATAGCGTTCCTCGAGTGTCGCCATGAGGATTTGCTGGAGGTCTTTCGGCAGCTTGTCGTAGGCGGCCTTGCTGAAGATGAACCCGTCCGCATTGATGCAAAGCGGCGGGCGCACATGATATTTCGCGAAATCGTAAAGCTTCATGCTGAGCGCGCCTTGCGAGGCGCCCCAATGCGCGCCGTCCAGGACGCCGGTCTGGAGGGCCTTGTACAGCTCGCCGGGAGGCGTCGCCGTGGTCTTGGCGCCCGCCTCGGTCAGATAGGTGGCGAGCGTGCCGGTGGAGCGGACGGTGAGCGCGGAGAAATCGGCCAGGTTCTCGATCGGCTTCTTGACCACCAGCTCGGTCACGTAGGATTTCTCCGCCATGAACATGACGCCCTGCTTCAGCAGGTCGTCGGCAAAGATCTTTTCCCCGCCGAGATTCTTCAGGAAGTGCGCCGCCTCCCAGACCCGTTGAAACGTGCCGGGCATGCCGCCGACGATGCTGGCGGATTTGACGTCGTTCTCGATGTAGGACGCCAGGATCGTTCCCATCTCGACGACGCCGCGCCGGACGGCATTGAAGATTTCCGCGCCCTTGAAGATCTCGCCCGACCCGTAGAGCTGCATCTTGAAGCGGCCGCCGGTGCGCTCGGCGAGCAGGTCGGCGATGATGGTCAGGCTGTCGGTGAAGGAGGCCGAGGCGGCCGGCCAATGCGACTGAACGCGCCACAGCACCTTCTGCTGCGCGCAGGCAATATTAGGAGCGGCAATGACCGCGCCGGCTGCGAGCGCCCCCGACAACACGGAACGGCGGCTCGCTAAATGTTTTCGCATTTTTCCCTCCCCACGCCATCGTTACTCGGCCCCGAGGGTAATATGCACCATCTGTAATCGCCCGCGCCCGTATTTTTGCTTTCCGGCGACGAATTACATTTTTGCATTTTGCGCGGAACTTCAATGCCATGCGCTCGCGCCGCCGGGCGGCTTGAACAGCGGGCACGCCTTCTCTAGGCTTTATCCGCAATCATGCGGGAGGTTGGTATGGCAGAGTATTTCGATGCGGATGAAACGCGCGATCCGCTGACGCGCGAAGCCGCGCTGCTCGGTCGCCTGCCCGAGTTCATCGCCTATGCCCGCAAGGCGGCGCCAGGCTGGGCGCGGCATCTGCACGAGACCGGCCACGGTCCGGTCGCCAGCCGCGAGGCGCTTGCGGCGCTGCCGCTCCTGCGCAAATCCGACCTGCCGGAGATGCAGAAATCCGATCCCCCCTTTGGCGGCTTCGTGACCGGCAAGCCGGTGGCGCGCATCATGGTGTCGCCCGGCCCGATCCACGAGCCGCAAGCCGCCGCGCCTGACCCGTGGCGCTTGGCGCGGGCGCTGTTCGCGGCCGGGTTCCGGCGCGGCGACATCGTCCACAACGCCTTCGCCTATCATCTGACGCCGGCCGGCTTCATGCTGGACGAAGCGGCGCGCGCGCTCGGCTGCACCGTGATCCCGGCGGGGACGGGCAACACCGAACAGCAGGCCGAAGCCATTCTGCGCCTCAGGCCCGCAGCCTATGTCGGGACGCCCGATTTCCTGAAAGTGCTGCTCGACAAGGTCGCCGAACTTGGCGGCGGGCCGTGCAGCATCACCAAGGCCCTCGTCTCGGGCGGCGCGCTGTTCCCCGCATTGCGCGCCGACTATGCCGCGCGCGGCGTTGCCGTGCTGCAATGCTACGCGACCGCCGAACTTGGCCTCATCGCTTATGAAAGCGCGGCGGATAGCGGCCTGATCGTGACGGAAGGCGCGCTTGTCGAAATCGTGCGCCCGGGCACCGGCGATCCCGTGCCGGAAGGCGAGGTCGGCGAAGTCGTGGTGACGAATTTCGACGAAACCTATCCGCTCATCCGCTTCGCGACCGGCGACCTGTCGGCGGTGATGCCGGGCCTCTCACCATGCGGGCGCACGGGCATGCGCCTCAAAGGATGGATGGGCCGCGCCGATCAGACGACCAAGGTGAAGGGCATGTTCGTGCATCCGCGCGACATCGCCGAGATCGGCAAGCGGCATCCCGAGCTTGGGCGGTTGCGGCTGGTGGTCCGCCGCAGCGGCGATCAGGATGAGATGGTGCTGATGGCCGAGAGCGCGGCGGGCGCTGAGGAACTGCGGGCGCGAGTGGGCGAAACACTCGGCAGCGTCACGCGGCTGAAGGGGACGGTGGAATTCGCCGCGCCCGGGTCGCTGCCCAATGACGGCAAGGTCATCGCCGACGAACGGGATTATTCCTGAGGATCCAGAAGTGATCGCGGATGGAATGTCACGGCCGCTTCGGCGCGGGAACGTCGGCGACTCGGCAATCCGGACCGCAATCCTCTCCTCGCTTGATGCTCATTCATTCGTAATAACCCTTATCGATTGGCCGGCGATCTGGCAGGATAGTGTCAGAAATATAAAGCCGCAGACTGGGAGCGATGGAGCCGCGCAATAGCGAGGCCATCGGTCCGCTTTGCCGAGCTATGCATTCAACAAATAGCGGCTAGGACATCGTGCGCAAAAACGGGAATCAGTTTGCGCGATACGATCGAGCAAAAACAAAGAGTTAGAGCATATGCGCGATTCCCTCGAGCGCATTCCGCTCTGACCGGCTGCGGCGCATGCCCGTGGCCGGGCGGTAGGTGGCGGCCGTCTGAGCACGCCATCAAGGGCACACTGGGGAGTGGGAGACCTGATGATGAGAATGATCGGAATGCTCAAGTCGATCGGTTGCGCGGCCATTCTGCCGCTATTGGCCGGCGCGGCTTCGGCTCAGGATATCAAGCTGCCGGAATCATTGACGTTCACGGCCTACGATACCGGCTCCTCGGGCTTCAACATCGCGGTTGCCGTCGGCAACGCCCTCAAGGATAAGCACGGCTCCAATGTGCGTGTGCTGCCGGCGGGCAATGATGTGGCCCGGCTGGCGCCGCTCAAGGCCAATCGCGCCCAGGCGTCCGCCATGGGCATCGGCATCTATTTCGCGCAGGAAGGCGTGTTCGAGTTCGGCGTCAAGGAGTGGGGCCCGCAACCGCTGCGCGTGATGCTTTCGGTTACGGACTGCAATGCCGTCTCGCTCGGCGTGGCGAAGGATGTGGGTGTCAAGGAGATCAAGGACCTCAAGGGCAAGCGCGTCGGCATCGTCGTCGGCGCCCCGGCGCTCAACCAGAATGCCTACGCCGTCCTCGCTTTCGCCGGCCTGACGAAAGATGACGTCAAACTGGTCGAGTTCTCCGGCTACGGCGCCATGTGGAAGGGGATGCTCAACAATGAGGTCGACGCGGCTATCGCCTCCACCATTTCCGGCCAGGTCAAGGAAGTCGAGACCTCGCCGCGCGGCGTCATGTATCCGTCGGCTCCGGCAGCCGATAAGGAAGGCTGGGCGCGTCTGCGCAAGATCGGACCTTACTACTATCCGCACCCGACCACCTGCGGTCCCGGCATCACCAAAGACAATCCGGTGGAGATACCCTCCTATCCCTATCCCATCTTCATGGCCTACGCGTCTCAGCCGGCCGATCTCGTTTACAGTCTCACCAAGGCGATGATCGTCGATTACGACGCCTATAAGGACGCGGCGCCGGGCGCGACCGGCCTCGACGTCAAGCGGCAGAATCTCACCTGGGTGGTGCCGTACCACGAGGGGGCGGTGAAGGCGCTGAAGGAAGCAGGCGTCTGGACGGCGGAGCACGACACCTACAATCAGAACCTCATCAAGCGCCAGGACACGCTGGCCGAGGCATGGGCCGCTTACGTCAAGAGCAACCCTGCCGGCGACGAAGCCGCCTTCGCCAAGGGCTGGATGGCGGCGCGCAAGGATGCGCTGGTGAAAGCCGGATTCGACCCGATCTTCGAATAATTCATAGGGCGTTGCCGGACGCCGGCAAGCGTACCGGGGGAGGAGCAGGCGCCGAGCGTCCCACCGCCGCGTGGCCGTGGGGCCGGCGCGCGTCCACATCCCGGAATAGCCGCCTACGGTTCGCAACGCGCCCAATCAAGGATGGCGACCCCCGTGTCTTCGAGCGCAGAACAATTCGGCGCATCCCCGCTGCCGCCCAAGGGCAATATCGAATTCGAAGATCCGCACGCTTTCAGCGGACCCGTCGAGGCCGAGGTCGCGCGTGTGCGCAAGCTCACCGGCTTCTGGCGCTGGCTGCTCATCGTCGGCGACGGCAGCGACCATTTTCCTCTGCGTCAACCAGCAGTTCACGTTGCGTTTCTTCGTCGGCTACACCCAGCTCAACACGGAATATTTCTACGTCCTCATTCTGTGCATGCTGCCCTTCACCTTCCTGATCTTTCCCGCGACGAACTCTGCCCCGCTTGAGCGCGTGCCCTGGTACGACGTCGCGCTCTTCCTCGCGACGGTCGTCACATCCGCCTACCTCATGACCAGCGTGCGCAAGGCCGCCGAACTCGGCTGGGAATATTCCGGCGCGCCTATGCCCGTGGTGGTCGCGGGCATCGCCCTGTGGATCCTGCTGATGGAGGCCTTGCGCCGTACCGGCGGCTGGAGCCTGCTCTTGAGCGTGCTTCCCTTCACGGTCTATCCGCTATTTGCCGATGCGCAGTGGCTCGGGCCCTTGCGTGGCCAGCAATCGACGCTGGAGCAGGCCGCCGCCTATCACACCCTGTCCAATGAGAGCGTGCTGGGCATCCCCCTCCAGGCCTTCGCCGACACGGTCATCGGCTTCCTCGTCTTCGGCACCGCGCTGATGATGACGGGGGCAGGCAAGTTCTTCATCAATCTCGCCTTCGCGCTGTGCGGCACGTTCCGGGGCGGCGCCGCCAAAGTGGCCATCTTCGCCAGCGGCATGCTCGGCATGATGTCCGGCAGCATCGTCTCGAATGTGCTGACCGCCGGGACCATGACCATCCCGGTGATGAAGAAGACCGGCTTCCGCGCATCCTATGCCGGCGCCATCGAAGCCTGCGCCTCCACGGGCGCCGTGCTGGCCCCGCCGGTGATGGGCGCGACCGCCTTCGTCATCGCGCAGTTCCTCAATGTCAGTTATGCCGAGGTTGCTGTCGCGGCGATCATTCCCGCCACGCTCTACTATGTCGGGCTGTTCACGCAGGTGGACTCCTACGCCGCCCGGCATGGCCTGAAGGGCATTCACCGCAGCGAGCTCCCCAGCGTCGTCACCACCCTCAAGGAGGGCTGGTACTACGTCTTCGTCATCGCGCTGCTGATCGTCATGCTGCTGTATTTCAAGCGCGAAAGCCACGCGCCGTTTTATGCCACGGTGCTGCTGCTCGTTCTGAACCAGCTCTTCTCAGAAGGGTCGCGCTGGACATGGCGCACGATTCCGCAATTCCTGGAGGCCAATGGCCGCACATTCGTCGAGCTGATTGCAATACTGGCCGGCTGCGGCCTCTTGATCGGCGCCTTCTCGATGACCGGTGTCGTTTCCTCGCTCGCCGGCGACCTGTTGCGCATCGCCGGCGACAACGCGCTGCTCCTGCTCGCCATGTGCGCCGTCACCAGCCTGGTGCTGGGCCTCGGGCTCACCACCACGGCGTGCTATATCTTCCTCGCCATCCTGGTCGCGCCCGCGCTGGAAAAGCTCGGCTTGAACAAGATGGCGGTGCATATGTTCATCTTCTATTGGGGGATGCTGTCCGCCATCACGCCGCCCGTGGCGATCGCCTCCTTCGCGGCGGCGGGCATCGCCGGGGCTCCGGCCATGAAGACGGGCTGGGAATCGATGCGCGTCGGCAGCATCATCTATTTCATTCCATTCTTCTTCGTCCTCAATCCCGCGCTCGTGCTGCAGGGCGACAACCCTTATCTGGAGGCCCTCGGCCTTACCCTCCTTGCGGTTGCCGGCACGCTGGTGATCTGCGGCGGCATTCAGGGCTATCAGGCCGGCGTGGGCGATCTGCGCCGCACGGGATCGCTGGAATGGCCGCTGCGCATCCTGCTGATCGTCGGCGGCTTCATCCTGGCGACGCCGGGCGGCGGCATCCTGGCCTTTTCGCAAGCGCAGGTGACGGGGTGCGGCCTGCTCGTGCTCGTGCCGACGCTCCTCGTCGCGCGATTGCTGGCGCGGCGCGGCGAGGCTGGCGCGTTTGGGTGAGACAAGGCGCGACCCGTGAGTGGAGGAGCGGCACTCGGCTATTCAGTAAGCTGTTCTAGCGCGGGATCGGTTGAAGTGGAAACATCGAAGCCGGAGGCCCGCTCTCGATCTTTGCTGGTCGCTCGATCGACGGAAAACCGGATTCCACTTTTCCTGATCGCGCTCTAGAAACGATAGCCGTAGCGGATCCCGAGGCGATCCATGCCTTCGTTGGAGTCCTGCGTGTTGGCGTTGGAGATGTGCTCGAAATACAGCGAAAAGCTGCTGTGCTCATCGAAGCGGTATCCGAGTTCGGCAGGGATGTGGAATAGCAGGCGCGAGCCGAGCGCCTTTTTGTCGGGATCGGTAGGGTCCAGATTGCCGTCATGGATCGCAGCGCCGACGCCCACGCCGAAGAAGATGCCGGCCTCTGTCTCATATTGCCAGCGCGCATCGATATAGGCGTGGCTCGTCTGCCCTTGCGTGTTGATCGTCGCGCCGATCGCGGGCCGGATCGTGCCGCCGAAAAACGCCGCCGACGGAGAGAGCAGCGCCTCGATATTGATGTCGACGCTTTCCTCCTCGCGGCGGAAACCGCTCCAGAGATCGGGCGTGTCATGATCGAGCACGCCAATCCTGACCTCGGAAAAGAGGTCGCCAGCCGAAACGGGCGTCGCGCAGCCGATCGCTAAAAGCAGGGCGGCCGTCAGCCGGCGGAGATTGGAATGCGGAGATGCCACGGAGTGCTTCCTCGGTGAATTCGGCCTCACTCTAAGCCATGCGCCGGATGGCCGCAACTCCGCTTGAGTTGTGAGCGGAGCAGCCCCTCCCGCCGCTCTCGAGCCTAATCCGTTCTCAAATGGTTAGAGCGGCAGCTATCATTTTGTTCGTACGCAGTGTTTTTTGGCAAGGCAGCGTGAGATGCGCACAGCTGTTGGCGCTCTCCCCTGTAGCGCCAACACAACAAGCGCCGCGAATCGCGGCGCGTGACTTACCCGAACATCAAAATCTGCCGGATTGCCTTGCCTTCGCGCAGTGCGTCGAACCCCTCATTGATCTGGTCGAGGGTGATCGTGCCGGTGAGCAGCCGGTCCACCGGCAGCTTGCCGCGCTTGAACAGGCGGACATAGCGCGGGATGTCGCGGCTCGGGACGGCGCTGCCCATATAGCTGCCCTTCACCGTGCGCTCTTCGGCGATCAGGCTGATGGCGGGCAGCGCCCAGGCGGCGTTCGGGTTGGGCAGGCCGGCGGTTATGGTCATGCCGCCGCGCCGGGTGATGCGGTAGGCGAGGTCGAGCGCGGGGACCGCTCCGGCCATTTCGAAGGCGTAATGAACGCCGCCGCCGGTTGCGTCCTTGATCGCCTGCGCCGCGCCTTCGCCCGCCTTGAAACTGTCCGTTGCGCCGAGCGACATGGCGACCGCCAGCTTGTCCTCGGAAAGGTCCACGGCGACGATCCGCTCCGCGCCCGCCGCCACCGCGCCCAGAATGGTCGACAGGCCGACGCCGCCGAGGCCGACCACCGCGACGGTCGAACCGGGCTCGACCCTTGCGGTGTTCACCACCGCGCCGACGCCGGTCAGCACCGCGCAGCCGAACAAAGCGGCCTGCTCCAGCGGCACTTCAGGGTCGATCTTGACCAGCGAATTGCGCGAGCAGGTGGCGTATTCGGCAAAAGCGGAGACGCCGAGCAGATGATTGATTTCCGCGCCATTGCGGCGGATGCGGCGTTCGCCCGAGATCAGCGTTCCGGCGCCGCCCGCGACAGCCGCCGGTTCGCAGAGGGCAGGGCGTCCCGAGGCACAGGGCACGCAATGGCCGCAGCTCGGCACGAAGACCAGGGCGACATGATCGCCGAGCTTGAGGTCGGTCACATCGCGGCCGACTTCCTCGACGATTCCAGCGGCTTCGTGGCCGAGCACCATCGGCGTCGGGCGCGGCCGGTTGCCGTCGATCACGGACAGGTCGGAGTGGCAGAGGCCTGCGGCGACGATCTTGACCAGCACTTCGCCGGAGGCCGGGCCTTGCAGGTCGATCTCGCCGATGGTGAGCGGCCTGGATTGGGCGTAGGGCGGTGCGCGGCCCATGTCTTCGAGAATCGCGGCGCGGACTTTCATGGCTTGTTCCTCCCTGATCGCCGGCCATTCTAAGCGGATTTGCCTCTCTTTCACCAACAGATGCCGCGCGGCCGAGGCTCCTGAAGCTCGCCGCGTGGGAGGCATGATTGCGCCATCAGAATTTCTGGTTGACGATAATAGTGTTGTTATATAAATACATCGTTATATAACGAGAGACGCAATATGCTGAACCTCGATGCCGCCTTCTCCGCGCTTGCCGACCCGACGCGCCGGGCCATTCTCGCCCGTCTTGCATCGGGCGAGGTGACCGTCATGGAGCTGGCCAAGCCGTTCGAGATGACGCAGCCCGCCATCTCTCGCCATCTGAAAGTGCTCGAAGGCGCGGGGCTGATCGTCCGCCGTGTCGAAGGCACGAAGCGCCCTTGCCGGCTGGCGCCGGGCGCCATCGACGCGATCGACCAGTGGCTTGCCATGCTGCGGCAGGCTCTGGCGAAGAATTACGACCGGCTGGATGAGGTTCTGGCCGCCATGCAGCCCGAGGAAGAAAAGGACACGCCATGAGCAAGATGACACTCAAGACCGAAGGCGACACACATGTCGTGGTGACCCGGCGCTTCGCCGCATCCCCGGAGGCCGTCTTCCGCGCCCATACCGAGCCGAAGCTCATCCAGAAATGGCTTCTCGGCCCGGAGGGCTGGACGATGCCCGTCTGCATCAACGAGGCGCGGCCCGGTGGGAAGATCCGCTATGAGTGGACGGACGGCAAGGGCGGCGGCTTCCATCTGACCGGCGAATATCTGGAGCTGGTGCCTTTCAGCCGGATCGTCCACGTGGAGCGCATGCATCTGCCCGACCCGACGCCGGACAACCACGTCGAAACGCGGTTCGAGCCGGACGCGGCCGGCACGCTCATGACCATGCGCATGACCCTGCCCAATTCCCAGACCCGGGCAGCGATGCTTGCCAGCGGCATGGAGCACGGCATGGAAGCGAGCTACGTCCGGCTCGAGGGGATGCTTTAGCCCGTCGCCGTTTTGGGTGAATGCGCCTCTTCGTAATCCTCGCGAATGGAACCCAGGCGGTTCCGCTAAACAGATCCAACCGATTGGGACACAGAACCATGATATCGGCACCGCATATCGTCGACACCGAGATCCAGGAGGCGGCGGTGATCCGGCTCACCATCCCGCGCAGCAAGATGAGGGAGCTGTTCGGCCCCGCCGTCGGCGAGCTGATGACGGCGCTCGCCGCACAAGGCGTGGAGCCCGACGGAGCCGTCTTCGCGCATCACCTGAAGATGAGCCCGGACATTTTCGACTTCGAATTGGGTGTGAAGGTCTCGGCGCCGGTTACGGCTGCCGGGCGGGTGAAACCGGGCCAGCTTCCCGCGGCAAAGGTGGCGCGAACCGTCTATAGCGGTCCCTATGAAGGTCTGCCATCCGCGTGGGACGAGTTCGTCCGGTGGATGAGGGCGAACGGCCACGAGCAAGCCGAAAGCCTGTGGGAGGTGTATTCGGTCGGTCCGCAATCGACGCCTGATCCCGCGAACTGGCGCACCGAACTGAACCGGCCTCTGACAAATTGATCCCGCGCGTGGGTTCAATTGGCGTTAAATCGGTGTCGAGATCGCACTATTCATGTCATCCCGGACGCCGCGAAGCGGCGAGCCGGGAGCCAATCACATAGCCGCAAGTGAATAGGCCCCGGCTCTGACGGCCGGGGCGACGAGGATATGCAATTCGCCCGGGCGATCAGCCCATGGACGCCGGCTGATAATTCTCGATCGGCAGATGGGCGAGGCCGAGCAGCGCCGTATCGTCGCGGGTGAGAATGCCGGTATAGACATTCTCCATGATGCCGCGCATCGGGCCCTTGGCTTCGAAGGGCGGGCGGAAGCGCTCGGCGCCGCCGGCGGCCGCCCAGCCATTGACCACGCTGCCGCAGAGATACACCCCGCCCCAGGCGGCGGCGGCCAGTGCGAGATCGCCGGCCACGCGGCCGAGCAGAATGGAGAAAATGCGCAAGGTTTCCGAGGCCGTCGTGTCGTTCTGCGCCAGGTTGAAAATCTGCGCCGCGCTCAGGCTGGTGTCCACGGTTGCTCCCAATCGCTCGGCGAGGCAGCGATAGAGCCGCGCAACGCCCCGGCCCGAGAGGACTTCCTCCACCGAACCCGCATCGCGCAGCAATTCGAGTTGCGCCGTGTCCAGCGCGCCGAGCGTCATATGCCCAGGCTCGCCGGGATTGGTAATCCAGCCGGCGCCCGCGGGGATCGCCGCCGCCGCTCCGAAACCGGTGCCGACATTCACCGCGATCATGGTCTGGCGCAAACGGTCGCTGCGGCGCGCCGGGCCGATGGAGGCGATCTCATTGTCCGCCAGATGGGGCAGCGCCAATGCGACAGCCTGCAAATCATTGAGGAGCCGGGTGGGCGCGCCGCCGAGAAGCTTCCGCAACCTCGCCCGCCGTGATCGTCCAGGGCGCGTTGGTCACCTTGACGCTGTCGCCGTCTACCGGGCCGGCGACGCCGATGGCCGCCGAAGTGCAGCCTTCCGGCCCTTTGGTTTCATCGAGGAACGCGTCAAGCGCGTCATAGAAGCTCGCATGCCGGGTGTGCGGGTAGCTGCGGCGTTCACCGAGCGCGTGCTGTTGCTGCGCGCGGGCGAAACGCACATTCGAGCCGCCGACATCGGCTACCAGTCGCCACGGCCTCATGCCAGAGCTCCTTGTTTTTGCGGGGCAAGCGCCGCCAGAAAGGTTTCTCGCCAGTTTGCGGCATCGCGCTCGCAGACGCGCTTGAACAGCGCCTTGTGCCGCGCGCAGCGCTCGTCCAGCGGCATCGCCAATGCCTGCTCCAGCGCATGGGCGATGTCGTCAATGTCGTAAGGGTTGACGATCAGGGCTTCCTCCAAATCCTCCGCAGCCCCGGCAAATCGCGACAGCACCAGCACACCGGGATCATTCTCATCCTGAGCGGCGATATACTCCTTCGCAACCAGATTCATGCCGTCTCGCAGCGGTGTCACCAGCCCCACTTCAGACCCGCGGAACAACGCCGCCAGCCGCTCGCGTGAAATATTGCGGTGGATGTAGCGGACCGGCGTCCAGTCGAAATCGCCATATTCGCCATTGATGGAGCCGGAGAGCTGCTCCAGCTCCTCGCGAATGTCGGTATAGGCGGCGACGTCCTCGCGTGTCGGCGGCGCGATCTGCATCAGCGTCACCGTCTTATGCTTGTCGGGGTAAAGTTCGAGCAGCCGGCGGAACGCCTTCATCCGTTCGGGAAGGCCCTTCGTATAATCGAGCCGGTCGACACCGACAATGTGGGAGCGGGCCAGATGCCGCCGGTTCAGCCGCTCGATGGCCTCCTCGGCCGCCGCCGTGTGCGCCATGGCGACGAAATTATCCACGTCGATGCCGATCGGGAAGGCGCGGGCGATGACGGTGCGGCCATAGGCCATCACCCGGCCGTCGCTGAGCACCTTGCCGCCGATATTCTCGGCGACGACGCGCTGGAAATTGAGCACGTCGATATTGGTCTGAAAGCCGATGACGTCATAGGCGAAGAGCGACTTGATCAGCCATTGATGCACGGGCACGGCCAGCAGCACGCCCGGCGGCGGGAACGGAATGTGGAGGAAAAAACCGATCCTTTGCTGCATCCCGCGCGACCTCAGCTCCGAGGCGAGCGAAATCAGATGATAGTCGTGCACCCAGATGATGTCGTCCGGCCGCAGGAGCGGAGCCAGCGCATCCGCCAGCCGGGCATTGACGCGGCGATAGCCGTCGAAATAGGCGGTCTCGAATGCAACGAGGTCGAGGCGGTAGTGACAGACCGGCCAAAGCACCTGATTGGCGAAGCCGACATAATATTCGTCATAGTCCTGCTGCGTGAGCGGTATGGTGGCGATGGTCACCTTGCCCTGCTGGGCAACATTGGTTTCGCGTGGCGCATCCTCGTCGACGACCGTGCCGTCCCAGCCGAACCACATGCCCCCGGTCTCGCGGAGGGCGTCGCCCAACGCCACGGCGAGCCCTCCAGACTGGTTTTTCTTCTCCAGATAAGCGACACGATTGGAAACGACGACAAGTCGGCTCATACAACGCTTTCCCAAGGGCGTGAAAGCCGGACCGCGCCATTGATGATCCCGACCATGGAATAGGTCTGAGGAAAATTGCCCCATGCCTCGCCGGTGGCGGCATCGGTATCCTCGGACATCAACCCGAGATGGTTCCGGGTATTCAAGAGCGCTTCGAAGATTTCACGCGCCTTCTCGCGCCGCCCCACGCGAGACAAGGCATCCACCCGCCAGAATGCGCAGACGTTAAAGGCGGTTTTCGGCATGCCGAAATCGTCTGCGGCCTCATAGCGCATCATATGCGGCCCGCGCCCCAAGGTTTTTTCCATCTGCTCCAGCGTCGACACGAAGCGCGGATGCTGCGGCTCGATGAAGCCGACCTCGCTCATCAGCAGCACGCTCGCATCCAGATGCTCGCCCTCGAAGCTTTCGACGAAGGCCTTGCGCTTTTCGGACCAGGCCCGTTCCATGATGGTGTTCTTGATGAAGTCGGCCCGCTCGCGCCAGAGCCGTGCCCTGTCGCCGAGCTGCAGGTGCAGCGCGATTTTCGCGAGCCGGTCGCAGGCGGCCCAGCACATGACGCTGGAGGAGGTGTGGACGCGGGCGCGGTGGCGCAGCTCCCACATGCCGGCATCCGGCTTGTCGTAGAGTTCGAAGGACCGCTCGCCGGCAAATTCAAGCTTCTTGAAGTCCTCGACGCCGGCCGGCGCGAACAGCCGCTTGTCGAAGAAGGCCTGCGAGGCGCCGAGCACCAGATTGCCGTAAGTGTCGTGCTGGAAATGCTCGTGCGCCTGGTTGCCGACGCGCACCGGCCCGTAATTGCGGTAGCCGGGCAGGTCCGGCGCGAAACGCTCCGTGAGCTGATGTTCCAGCCCCACGCCATAGACCGGCTGGAGATGACCGTCCCGCGCATCGGCGACGATGTTCATGATCCAGCGGAAATAGTTCTCCATCGTCTTGACGGCGGAGAGCGAGTTCAGCGCCCGCACGACGAACAGCGCGTCCCTGATCCAGCAATAGCGGTAATCCCAGTTGCGCTCCGTCTCCGCCGCTTCAGGGATGCTGGTCGTCAGGGCCGCCACAATCGCACCGGTCGGTTCGTAATTGCAAAGCTTCAGGGTTATCGCCGCGCGAATAACGGCGTCTTGCCAGTCCTGCGGCAATGCCAGCCGGTGGACCCAATTTCGCCAATAGAGCTGAGTGCGCTCTTCATAGGTTACGGCCGTCTCAGCGGCGCCTTCCGTCAGTGTCTCGTCGGGCCCCAGAATCAGATTGACCTGTTCGGCTAGATTAAACGAGACCTCATCAAGAATATAATCAATCGGCGCGTCTGTCGTAAGGCGGATGGCAAATTTTGGTCCAGCATAGCGGATATGGTTGGAGCCGAACGTGACATTAGGTGCGATGTTACCATATTCGAATCTCGGTTTCACCCGGATTCGCACCCGCGGACTTCCCGCTGATCGGCATAATTCGACGTATGAGCATTTGCGGACGAAAGGCGCGGTCCCGCCAATAAAAACGCGGAATGAAATCGATCACTTGCACCGAGCCGCTGCGGCCGTGCAGCGTCGTCTTCAAAAGCGCGGTATTCGGCAGGTAGACCTGCTCGCTGGATACGAAATCCTCCATCTCGATCGAGAACCCGCCTTCGCCGGGCGCCTGTTTCGGGCTGCCGAGAAGCGTATGGAACACCGGGTCCTTGTCGAAGCGCGGCAGGCAGCACCAGACGACGTTTGCCTTGCGGTCTACGAGCGCGGCGATGCCGCAATTGCCGATAA
The DNA here is from genome assembly GCA_963842775.1 of uncultured Alphaproteobacteria bacterium. Taxonomy (GTDB): domain Bacteria; phylum Pseudomonadota; class Alphaproteobacteria; order Rhizobiales; family Rhodomicrobiaceae; genus R-RK-3. The sequence goes on from CAWJHQ010000013.1 coordinate 189,595, forward strand.
TGCCAAGATCAAGATTGCTCACGATTATTTCCTATTCTTTCGATGATAGCATTGAGCCAGGATAAAAGTTCCTCGCGGTCCTGAACGCGGTAGCGGGCCTGGGTGTCGCCCTGGCCGACCTTGATGGAAATGCCGTGCAGGCGATTGACGCTGGCGAAGCCGTCCTCGTCGGTCAGATCGTCGCCGGCAAACACCGGCACGCGTCCTGCGAAGGGCTTCTCGGTGAGGAAACTCTCGATCGCCTCGCCTTTGTTCCCCGCATGGCCGACGGCCTCGATCACCATTTTCCCGCGCCGCACGGTGATCGAGGGCGTGCAGTTCACCGCCTGCTCCATCGCTTCCAGGCAGACGCCCTCCAATTCGGGGCGCAGCCGGTAATGCAGGGCCAACGCGCCTTGCTTGGCCTCCAGCAGCAGACCGGTCTCCTGGGCGACGAGCCGTTCCAGCTTCGTTTCGATGACCTTGAGCGCTTCGCCGTCATATTCCGGGTGATGCATCTGGCCCGTGGCGTCGCGCCGCGTCAGCCCATGCACGCCCGCGACCGGCAGCCGCACGGGGGTGAGGAACCGGTCGATCGCGGCGATGTCCCGCCCCGTGATGATGGCCACCGCGCCTTCATGCGAAAGCCGCAGCGCGGTGAGCGCGTCCCTCGTCGCCTCCGTGACTTCCACAAGCTCTGGGTGCGCGACGATATCGGCGAGCGTGCCGTCGAAATCGAAGAAGAAGGCGAAATGCTCGGGTTCGATCGGCTCAGGAAGAGGCATAGACCATCTCGTCAACGGAAATTGAGACCAGGCATTAAACACGCGAGGCATGTGATTGTTATATGCAATGCACAAAATACCTAATCGGCTTTGGTTCCGATTCGGATCGCCGAACCGGTTTAGGTGAGTGCTCGTCGGCTGTAACAGAAGGGGCAGCAACGTCACAAGCGCATCCGTCCAAACGGAGGCGGCACGCGGAAATTTGATAGATCGATGCAAAACAACAACGAGAGCGCTGACATGCGAACGGAGCGGACGGGTCAGCGCACCAGGGCCAGGCCCCCACTTCTAGCGCTCGCCATTTCCGCGCTTCAACGGCTTTGCCGTCCTATCCAACATGAACTATCTCTATGTGGAGAAATGTGGGCTATGTGCCAGTGCGGGCTTGCGGATCGGAGCCTGACGGGCGCACGCGCCCGAAATGCTTGAGGTGAGTGAGATGATGGCGCCGCTCCCCCGTATCGAAATCGAATATTGCCGCCAATGCCGCTGGCTGCTCCGCGCCGGCTGGATGGCGCAGGAGTTGCTCACCACCTTCGAGGACGAACTCGGCGGCGTCACGCTGGTGCCCGGAATCGGCGGCGTGTTCGAGGTGCGCGCCGATGGCGACATCATCTGGTCGCGCAAAAGCGAAGGGCGCTTTCCCGAGCTGAAGGAGATCAAGCAGCGGCTGCGCGACCGCATCGCGCCCGGCCGCGATCTCGGGCATTCGGACCGCAAAGCGGACGCCCCGCAGGACTGATCGCCTTTACGCCCGCTGGCATTCCGCCAGATCCGCCTTTATGATCGCCCCCGCGTTAGGCCGCCATGTGTCCGGGCTCGCCGAGACCCGGCTGGCGCGCGCCGCTTTGCGGTGGCGTGTTCCGCGGTTTGTCGCGCCAAACCGAGGTTGCTGCTCTGGGCGGGTCTCCGGGGAACCGGAGATCAGGGGTTCGAGGCCCTTCAACTTCACCACGCTCGATGGTTGAGCATTGGACTGTTAATCCAACGGATTGGGTTCGATTCCCAAATCAAGAAAAGCATACGGAAGCCGGCGGCTTCCCCGCCTTGCCCGAGGCTTCGGCCGAAGGCGAGGCAGCGCAGAGGCGCTTTGTGCGGGGGCGGATACCGCCTGGCCGCAAAGCCTCCGGCCCAGGTGCCGGCGCGGTGGACTGCCTTCGGGTGGAAAACCGTGACCGCAGCCTGACGCGGGTGGCGGCGCGGCCGGGCTCAAGCCCTCGCCCGCGATCCTCATGCGTGGGACGCCGCCGGTGACCTTGATCCGCCGCCACCGCTCAATCCGTGCATCGATCCAAACGGAGGCGACAAGCCGGAGTTTGGTAAAATTGATGCACAAAAAAAAAGCTAGGGCGCGGACATGTGAACGACGTGAATGTGTCAGTGCCCGAAATCGCCTATGATGGCGGCGCTGTAAGACGCCATGTGTCCGGGCTCGCCGAGACCCGGCTGGCGCGCGCTGCGTTGCAGTGGCGTGTTCCGCGGCTTGTAGCTCGACGCTGTAGCTCAGAGGGAGAGCGCCTGGGAGACCAGGAGGTCGGGGGTTCAATTCCCTTCAGCGACACCAAACGACTAGCTCATTGGGAGAGCATCGGAACGTCAATCCGACGGTACTTGGTTCGAACTCCAAGGTCAAATGGCCTGAAAAGCCAAACGAAACGCAGGAAGCCGGCGGCTTCCCCGCCTTGCCCAAGGCTCCGGCCGAAGGCGAGGCAAGCGCTGAGGCGCTTTGTGCGAGGGCGGATACCGCCCGGCCGCAAAGCCTCTCGCCCAGGTGCCGGCGCGGTGGACTGCCTTCGGGCGGAAAGCCGTCGCCGCAGCCTGACGCGGATGGCGGCGTGGCCGGGCTCAAGCCCTCGCCCGCGATCCTCATGCGTGGACGCCGCCGGTGACCTTACTCTGCCCGAATCGCCCGTCCGCCGACGTCACATGGGGCAGCCGGAATGGGCGCCCGGACCAATCCCGAACGCCCTTCTCCTTTCGCGTGAAGTCGCACCGATCACGTGCTCGGTGCGCCCGGCGTGCGCCGCCAGGCATTCATCCACAGGATCTCCCACACATAGCCGTCCGGGTCCTCGATGTGGCGGTTATACATGAAGCCAAGGTCCTGTCGCCGGGTTGGGATCGGCGGTGCCGCCTGCCGCGACCGCGAGGGTCAGCGTCGCGTCGACCGCGTCGCGGTTGTCCACGCTGAGTGCGATCAGTGCCTGGCTTTCGCGCCGCGCGTCGCCGATCGGGCGTTTGGTGAAATTGCTGATAGTGGTCATGGGTGAGCAGCATGACCCCGAATCGCGTCCGAAAACATCAGCGAGGTGGCGCCTTCGCCCGAAAACTGTATGTTCACCTCGCCGCCGAGCGCCACGTAAAACGCGGTCGAAGCGGCGAGATCGCGCACCGGCAGGTTCACGAAAATCATCTTAGGCATCACTTCCTCCTTCTCAAGAAGCTGATCGCCGGGCTCTAGCGCCGATCGATCGGCCAGCGCACGCCTGCGACGGTGAGCATCCTTCTTCTCGGGCAGCATCGACACTCTCAGGCTGGGCTGGATTCCTCTGCTCACGCGTCGGTTCCCACGTCCGCGGCAGGCCGTTGGCAGGCCATACTGATCGGCGCTGAGAGATGTTCAAGATCATCTTTTATCGCCTGACTGCCGTTTGTGTGACTATGGCGGCGAAGCCGCGCCCATCCGAAAAGCTGGAACACATCGCGCTCAGCCTGCTTGACAGCAGCCCTCCGGCTGCACCAAGAATGCCGCCATGACGGTCTCATCTCCCATCGCAGCGACGCTGAAAAAATGGCCCCAACAGGGGACCGTGGATCCGCGCGCGGAGTAAAGACGTCACGCATCAGGATCATTCGAGGCCCCGCCGGTTCGGTCGGGGTCTTTTTGTTTGTCCCGTCGCCGGCATCACGAGGAGACGGACCGACATGCAGAGCATTCATGCAATTCCACGCGGCCTATGGCTGCCGCTCGTTACGCCGTTCCGGGACGGCAAGCTGGACGAAGCATCCACGCGGCGCCTTGTCAGGCATTACACGGCCGAGCCGGTCGACGGCCTGATCCTCGCGGCGACCTCGGGGGAGGGCCTCACCTTGGACGAGGCGGAAGTCCAATGTCTCGTGGAGCTGGTGGCGGCTGAACGCGGCACGCGGATGCCGGCCTATCTCGGCATGTCCGGCAGCGATACGCGCAAGAGCGTGAAAGCGCTGGAGCGCACGGCATCCTGGCCCATCGACGGCTATCTGATCGTCTGCCCCTATTACAGCCGGCCGTCGCAACTGGGCCTGTTCGAGCATTACCGCGCGCTCGCCGACAGCACGGCCAAGCCCATCCTCATCTACAACATACCCGCTCGAACCGGCGTCAATCTCGGCAACGAAACCATGCTGCGGCTGGCGGAGCATCCCAATATCGTCGGGGTCAAGGATTGTTCGCTGGATGCCGCGCAGTCCTTCGACCTGATCCGCAGCCGTCCCGCCGGATTCGCGGTGCTGACAGGAGAAGATACGCTGTTCTACCGCGCGCTGACGGAAGGGGCCGATGGGGGAATTCTTGTCTCGGCGCATATCGAGACGCACGCCTTCGCTTCGATCGGGAACAAGCTGCGGGCGGGCGACCAGCCCGGCGCGCTCGCCGGCTGGCAGAGGCTCGCCGATTTGCCGCGCCTGCTCTTCGCCGAGCCAAACCCCGCACCCGTCAAATATTGGCTGTGGCGGCTGGGGCTCATCGATAGCGCCGAGCTGCGTTTGCCGATGACGCCGGTGAGCGAAGGGCTCGCCGCGCTGATCGATCGGGAAATCGCGCTGAAGCGCCGGGCGGATTGACATGAGCCGCGAGGCGACGCGGAGCGCTGGCCGCCGTCTCGCGCGCTTTCATCTTCAGTACATCACGGTTTTGCGTTAGTGATGCCCATTCAGGGCGTTACGGGAGGCTGCCATGGCCCGCACCGGGTTTTTTTCCTATGAGATCGTCGTCAAGGACGATGAGCGCGCCTTTCTGACGCGCAACGGCCGTTTTGTGGAATTGCTGGGGCCGGGCAAATTCACCCGCTTCGACCCGCGCGGCGAGCTCGGGGCCGAGGTGGTGAAGATCGTTCGCGCCGATGTGCCGCCCGAGCGCGTTCTGATGCTCGCCAAAACCCATCCGCAGCTCGCGGCGGACAATTTCGAGGTCGTGCAGACCGGGCCGACGCAAGTGGCGATCGTCTCCTTCGACGGCGACCCGAAGCATATCGTGCTGCCCAACTCCACCCGCGCCTTCTGGAAGACGCTGACCAATGTCACCGTGGAGACGATCGAGACAGCCAATGAGCTGCGCGTTTCGAGGCAGCATCTCAACAAGATCGATGCGGGCCGCACCTCCGTCATCGTCCAGGCGGTGGTCGAGGCGCATGAGGCGGCGCTGCTCATCATCGACGGCGAGCTGAAGGAACGGCTCGGTCCCGGTCATCACGCCTTCTGGGCGGTCGGGCGCACCGTGCGCCTGCCGAAGATCGATCTCAGGCCGCAGCCGCTCGAAGTCACCGCGCAGGAAATCCTCACCAAGGACCGCGTGGCGATCCGGGTGACGCTCACCGCCTTCTACAAGGTCATCGATCCGGTGCTCGCCGCGACCAGCACGGCCGATCTGGCCAACACGATCTACCGGCTGGTGCAATTCGCCATCCGCGAGGCCGTGGCGACGCGCACGCTCGACGACATTCTCGCCGCCCGCGATACGATCGACCGCGAAGTGCGCAACTTCGTCGAGGGCCGGGTGAAGGTGCTCGGCGCGGAGATCGGCGAGATCGGGGTGAAGGACGTCATCCTGCCCGGCGACATTCGCGAGCTCTTGAACAAGGTGGTCGAGGCGGAGCGCGTGGCGAAGGCCAATCTCATCCGCCGCCAGGAGGAGACCGCCGCGACCCGCTCGCTGCTCAACACCGCCAAGCTGATGGAGAACAATCCGCTGCTTCTGCGGCTGAAGGAGCTGGAGGCGCTGGAAAAGCTGGTCGAAAAGGTCGGCCGCATCGATCTGCATACGGGCGGACAGGGCGGCGGCTTCGAGGCGCTGCTCACGCAAGCTCTACACGATCGACGGCGAGATCGCCCGGCCGAAGGCGGATGGCGGGGCGGGTTAGGCGCGGCCGCCTGCTTTTCCTGAATTGATCGGCAAGGCCCGGCGGCATTAAGCTTTTGGGAAAGGCTCGCTGCGCCGAAGCATCATTGCGAAAAGTGGTCTTCCCGGTTTTCGCGAAGAATGATGCGCAAACAAGGAAGCCAGCTGTCATGATCGTCCAGGCCTGCCTCAACGGCGCTCGCGCGCCCGGATTTCATCCCCGCCTGCCGGTCACGGCCGAGGCGATCGCGGGCGATGCGGCCGAAGCCGTCGCGGCGGGCGCGGCGGAGCTGCACATCCATGTGAGAGGGCCGGCGGGCGGGGAAAGCCTTGAGCCCGATGCGGTCGATGCGACGCTTGCCGCGGTGCGCCGGCGCCTGCCCGGCACGTTGATCGGCATCAGCACCGGCGAATGGATCGAGAAGGATGATGATCGGCGCCTCGGCCTGATTTCGCGATGGCGCGAGCTGCCGGACTACGCATCGGTCAATCTCGGCGAGACGGGTGCGCCCGCTGTCATCGAAGCGCTCCACCGGCGCGGCGTTGGCATCGAGGCCGGTCTGGCTGTTGCCGCCGATGCAGAGCGCCTCATCGGAGCCGGACTGGGCGGGCTGTCTTTGCGCGTGCTCGTCGAAATCGGGCAACAATCGCTCGGCGAGGCGATGGTGGAAGCCGATGCGGTCCTCGCAGTGCTGGCGCGTGCAGGTTTGCGCAAGCCTGTCCTCCTCCACGGCTCGGACGCCACGGTCTGGCCGTTCGTCGAACGCGCCGCCCGCGAGGGGTTTTCGACCCGCGTCGGGCTCGAGGATGGCAACGCGCTTCCCGGCGGCGAGATCGCTCCGGACAATGCGGCATTGGTCGCCGGTGCGGTGGAAATCATGCGTAATGGGGCGATGGTCAGACGAGCGAAATGACGGAGGGCGGTGCATGGACGTCACGGCGCTGATCGATCGCTATTGCGACGTATGGAACGAGCCCGATCCGGGGCGCCGGGCCGCGCTGCTGGAGGCGGTCTGGGCTCCAGGCGCAAGCTACACGGATCCATCGGTCCATGCGGCGGGCGGCGACGAACTGCTGGCTCACATCGCCAAGGTGCGGGGGCGGCGGCCGGGCGCGAAAGTGCTCCGCACGAGCGCGGTGGATGCGCATCACGGGCTGGCGAGATTTGCCTGGCATGTCGTGCAGGCGGACGGCGTCGCGCTGCCCGATGGCCTCGACATCGCCTTCATCTCCGGAGACGGCGCGCGGATCGAGCGCATCATCGGCTTCTTCGGGCCGCTCAGCGTCAACTGATCCAGAGCTTGATCGCGATCGCTGCCAGCGATAGGCCGCCGAGCCAAAGCGCCGCGCGGGCGGGCCAGGCGCGGGCGGACTGCGCGGCGGCCATCCGGTCGACGGTCGCATTGTCGAGGTGCAGGCCGTTTTCGCCGGCTTCCGCGAAGGCCGCGCTCATGCGGCGGGCTTGTTCGGCAAGACGCGGCGCTTCGGCGACGAGGCCCGCCAAGGCGCTGACGCCCTGGGCCGCCTCGTTCAGGCGCGCGCGCGGGCCGATCTGCTCTTCCATCCAGGCCTTCACCACCGGCTCGGCGGCGGTCCAGATGTTCAGCCGCGGATCGAGCGAGCGGGCGACGCCCTCGACCACCACCATGGTCTTTTGCAGCAGCAGCAATTCCGGCCGCGTCTGCATGTCGAACAATTCCGTCACCTCGAAAAGCTGCGACAGTAGCCGCGCCATGGAAATTTCCTCGGCGGTGCGGTCCATCAGCGGCTCGCCGATCGAGCGCAGCGCCTGGGCGAAGGCCTCGACGCTGTAATGGGCGGGTACATAGCCCGCATCCAGATGCATCTGGGCGGTGCGGCGATAGTCGCGCGTGAGGAAGCCGTAGAGGATTTCGGCGAGGAAGCGTTTCTCCTTCGGTCCGAGCCGTCCCATGATGCCGAAATCGACGGCGACCAGCGTTCCGGGCGGCTCGACGAACAGATTGCCCTGATGCATGTCGGCGTGGAAGAAGCCGTCGCGCATCGCATGGCGCAGGAACGAGCGGATGACGTGATTGCCCAGCGCCGAGCGGTCGATCCCGGCACTGTCGATGGCGGCGAGGTCGGCCATGGGGATAGCCTCGATCCATTCCGTGGTCATGACGCGCGCCGAAGTCCGTGTCCAATCCACTTTCGGCACACGGAAACCCTCATCGCCGGCGCGGGCGATGTTCTCAGCCATTTCCGACATGGCCGCCGCTTCCAGGCGCAGATCGAGTTCCAGCCGCATCCAATCGGCGAGCGTGTCGACGACGGCGACGGGCCGCAGCCGCCGTGACGGCTTGTGCCATGCCTCGATCTGGCGGGCGGCGAAATAGAAGCTGTCGAGATCGTGGCGGAAGCGCCTCTCGACGCCCGGCCGGAGGATCTTCACCGCGACTTTGCGCGAGGAGCCATCCGCCTCACGAACCGTCGCCTTGTGCACTTGCGCGATGGAGGCCGCGGCGATCGGCTCGCTCAGCGTCGCGAACAGCAGCTCCGGCTCCGCGTCCAGCGCATCGCGGATCGCGCGCCTGGCCTCGCTCATCGGGAAGGGCGGCAGCCGGTCCTGCAGATTGGCGAGATCGTTCGCCAGCTCCGGCCCGATCACGTCGCGGCGCGTCGCGAGAAACTGGCCGAGCTTGATGTAGCTGGGTCCGAGCGCCGCCAGCGCATTGGAAAGCCGCGAGGATTTGCCCTCGGCCCGCCGTTTCGCGCGCAAGGACGCCGTCACCCGCCGCAACGCGCGGGCGGGCGCGGGCGCGTTCATGTCGTCCGGCCAGACCTGGACGCCATGCCAGAGGAGCATCACTCCGGCGCGGGCAAGGCGGAAGAGATTGATAATGCCGTAGAGCATGAGCGCCTTATAGCAAGGCCTGCGTAAATTTAGAGCCTCAATCTTCGGCGGATGGTGAGGAATTGCGCCGCAGGCCGCGACCCTTGACTCTCGGTCGTCGCCCCGGCCATCGAGCCGGGGCCCAATAATCTAACGTCATGTCATAACATTTTCGGGGGAACTCCATTGGACCCCGGCTCGCCTGGCGGCGTCCGGGGCGACACCAAGTGGAAGCTCACTGATATCGAAGTCCGGTTTATGCGCTAGAGCGCCGGATGCTCCGCTGAACGCGGAGCTGCGCTCTAGGTCTTTGTTTATGCATCGGATTTGTCCGAAAAGTGCGTACACTTTTCGGTCCGATGCACTAAATCCGCCAGCCCGAATGCAGCGCCGCGATGCCGCCGCTCAGATTGCGGTATTGCACGCGCTCGAACCCGGCTTTGGCCGTCATGGCGGCGAAGGCCTCCTGGTCGGGGAAGCGGCGGATGCTTTCGACGAGATATCGATAGGAGGGGCCGTCCCCGGCGACCAATTCGCCGAGCCTCGGAATGACCTTGAAGGAATAGGCCTCATAGACCTTGTCGAGCATCGGCGTGCGGACGTCGGAGAATTCCAGGCAGAGGAACCGGCCGCCGCGTTTCAGCACGCGAAACGCCTCGGCCAGCGCCGCCTCGATCTGGGTGACATTCCTGATGCCGAAGGCGATGGTGTAGGCGTCGAAGCTCTTGTCGGGGAAGGGCAGGGTTTCGGCATTGCCCTGCACGAAGCGCAGCCTTTCGCCGAAGCGCTTGGCCAGCTTGTCGCGGCCGGCCTTCAGCATTTCGGCGCTGATGTCGCAAATGGTGGCGTTCGATTGCGGGCTGGCTGCATCAAGGAAGCGGCGCGCAATGTCGCCGGTGCCGCCGGCCACGTCGAGCAGCGCCAGCGGTTCGCGTTTCGAGGGCGCCAGCCAGTTGATGAGATCGGCCTTCCACAGCCGGTGCATGCCGCCCGACATCAGGTCGTTCATCAGATCGTAGCGGCCCGCCACGCGCGAAAACACATTGTTGACGAGGTTCTGCCGGTCTTCCGCGTCGACATTGCGGAAACCGAAGCTGGTTTGTGACGCCTTTTCCATCGCGCGCAACTTACTGCCTTTGCGCAGCTCTGGAAAGGGAGCGAACGGAGACCGCGACTTATTCGGCGCGGTCGCTTCGAGCGATCCGCTCCTGGTCGCCCAAATCCGGGTTTTGGCGCGGCGTCCAGCCCGCACCGGCGCTTGGCATGCGCAGGCACTGGACCTTGACGTAATCTTGAGCGCCGCGCGCCGCGATCGAGGTTTGGGCGAGATAGGCTTGCCCGTCGCGGCCGCAAAGGATTTCACTGGCAACGACCGGACCGCGAACGACGTCCAACGCGGTATCCGCCTGGCAATCCATCCGCGACGTGCCGATCGCACAGACAAGTATCATTATTTGAAACAATTCAGGTCTCCTCTATCGGTCGCGCAATTGCCGCCGGGCAATTGCGTTCGACCGGAAGGGAGTAGCAAGCCGCGTGCCATAATCCGCCGATACAACCGAAGCGCGACATTATGCTGCAGTGCAGCAAACTCGACGATGGCTGCCGCCATGGCGGCAACGGCTGGCTGGCATGGCTAGGTTGAAGCGCCAGACCGAAGCAGGCAGGATTTCGCCCCGCTTCGCCAAGTTTGCATTTCGCCCGCCCGCCTCGCCCGCTATGGTCTGCCGCCAATTGCTGACAACGGACCCCATGCCCGAACTCCCCGAAGTCGAAACCGTGCGGCGGGGCCTTGCTCCGGTGATGGAAGGCGCGCGCTTCGCCAAGGTGGAGCAGCGCCGCCCGGATCTGCGCTTTCCGTTTCCGAAGGATTTCGCCAAGCGGCTGAAGGGCCGCCGCGTCGAGCGGCTGGACCGGCGCGCGAAATATCTCATGGTCTGGCTGGACGGGGGCGAAGTGCTCGCCATGCATCTCGGCATGAGCGGACGCTTCGTCGTCGACAATGGAACCGGCAAGGGCCATCGCAAAATTCTCGGCGAATTCGTCCAGGAGGCGGGGGAGGACGGCAAGCACGACCACCTCATCCTCACCATGAGCAACGGCGCCATCATCCGCTATAATGATGCGCGCCGCTTCGGCTATATGACGCTGATCGCGCCGGGCAAACTGGACGAGCATCCGCTATTCCACGGCCTCGGCATCGAGCCGCTGGGCGATGCGCTGTCAGCCGATTTCCTCGCCGGCGCGAGGCAAGGGGCGCAAGCAGCCGCTGAAAGCCTTTCTGCTGGATCAGCGCGTGCTGGCCGGGATCGGCAATATCTACGCCTGCGAGGCGCTGTATCGGGCAAGGCTCATGCCGGACAGGCCGGCCTCGGTGCTCGCCCTGCAAAGCGGCGCGCCTTCGGCGGCGGCCAAACGGCTTGCCCCGGCCATCCGCGAAGTCCTGGAAGATGCCCTGGAAGCGGGCGGCTCGTCCCTGCGCGACTACCGCAAGGCCGACGGTTCGCTCGGCTATTTCCAGCACCGTTTCTGCGTCTATGGCCGCGAGGGCGAGCCGTGCCTGCGCAAGGGCTGCGGCGGCATCGTCGCGCGCAAGGTGCAAAGCGGGCGCTCGACATTCTATTGTCCGGTTTGCCAGAAGTGACCGGCTCCGCTGATAATGAGCAAAACATTAAGGAGCAGCCCCATGGCCTTTCAAACCATTCTCGTCGAACGGCGGAGCCGCGTCGGCCTCATTACGCTCAATCGCCCCGAGGCGCTGAACGCATTGAATGCCGCGCTGATCGCCGAGCTGAACACGGCCCTGGATGAATTCGAGGCCGATAGCGGCATCGGCTGCGTCGTGCTGACCGGCTCCGACCGCGCCTTCGCCGCCGGCGCCGACATCAAGGAAATGAGCGGGCGCGGCTTCTCCGAGGTGATGGCCAACGATTTCCTCGCCCCCTGGGAGCGGATCAGCCGCTGCCGCAAGCCGATCATCGCGGCGGTCGCGGGCTATGCGCTGGGGGGCGGCTGCGAAGTGGCGATGATGTGCGATTTCATCATAGCCGCCGAGAGCGCCAAATTCGGCCAGCCGGAGATCAAGATCGGCGTCATTCCCGGGTCGGGCGGCACGCAGCGCCTGGCGCGCTTCATCGGCAAGGCGAAGGCGATGGACCTCTGCCTCACCGGCCGCATGATGGATGCCGCCGAAGCGGAACGCTCCGGGCTGGTCAGCCGGGTGGTGCCGAATGCCGATCTGCTCACCGAAGCCATGCGCGCCGCCGAGCAGATCGCGAGCCTGTCGCTGCCCTCGGTGATGACGGCGAAGGAAGCGGTGAACCGCGCCTTCGAGACGACGCTGGCCGAGGGCGTGCGCTTCGAGCGGCGCGTGTTCCAGGCGCTGTTCGCCACCGAGGATCAGAAGGAGGGGATGGAAGCCTTCATCGCCAAGCGCCCACCGGATTTCAAGCACCGTTAGAGCAGCGCTCTGGAGCGGCGACGGCTGGCGCGGGCTATGCTGAGGAGCGTGTACGATCGCGGTCCCTGTGGGCGCGGTCGCTCAGCGCGTTTATTTCCGCGGCGACCGATACCGTCATCTGGCTGTCGACCTGGGGCAATTCCACCAGAATGGCGCGGGACTTTGCCGCTGCGAGAGCGGCGAAATAACACTATCGCGACCGCTGCCATAGAAGCTGTGCTCACCAAGCATCCGCCGAATTTGAAACGCTGTGCGAGGGCCGTTCACCGAAAAGCGATCCGTTCAGGCGGGCTTTTTGCTGGTTGCACGACGGAAACCTGCTTAGCTTGCTTCATTGCGCATCATTTTTCGCGAAACCGGGATGCCTTCCCTTCCGCAATGATGCCTAGCCTTCATGACCTGCCGTCCGTTCCAAGAGGAGAAATTGATGAGCGAAACTCCAATGCTCCCATCCGACATTGTGGGGCTTACCAAGGTTGCGCCCTTGTCGCGCCGTGATTTCATGACGGCCGCCGCCGCCGCGACGGCAGGCTATACGCTGGCCGCCGGGCCCGTCCGCGCCGACGTCGTCAAGACCGACACCAGCGGCCTCACGGTCGGCGACGCAACCGCCAAGGTGGCGGGCGGGGAGATGCCGGTCTACTTCGCCAAGCCCCAGGGCAAGGACAATCCGCCGGTCATCCTCGTCGCGATGGAGGTGTTCGGCCTGCACGAATATATCAAGGACGTGACGCGCCGGCTGGCGAAGCTGGGCGCCCTCGCCGTCGCGCCGGACTATTATTTCCGCAAGGGCGTCGATCTCACCAAGATCACCGACACCAAGGAGTTGATGCCGATCGTCAATGCCAAGCCGGATGCGGAACTGCTCGCCGATCTCGATGCGACCGTCGCATGGGCGAAATCGCAGGGCGGCGACACCAGCCGTCTCGGCATTATCGGCTTTTGCCGCGGCGGACGCACCGTGTGGGAATACGCCGCCTATAGTGCCCAGCTCAAGGCGGGCGTGGCGTTTTACGGCTCGCTGGTCGATCCGCAGAATCCCCTCTGGCCGAAAAGCCCGACACAGCTTGCGCCGGACATGAAAGCGCCGGTGCTCGGTCTTTACGGCGAGGCCGACCAGGGCATTCCGGTCACCCAGGTCGAGGCGATGAAGGCCGCGCTCGCAGCCGCCGGCAAGACCGCGGATTTCAAGATCTATCCCGGCGCACCGCACGGCTTCCACGCCGATTACCGGCCGAGCTATCGTCCAGAGGTCGCCGAGGCTGCCTGGGGCGAAATGCAGAGCTGGTTCAAGAAATACAAGGTGCTGGGCTAATCCCGCCTAAGCAGACATGCCTTGGTTGCCCAACGAATGTCTGCTTAGATTCGTATGTTTTCGCAGAGTTTTTTCCCAAAACCGGGAAGGCCAGCCCCGCTTTCGTGGGGCCATGCTTTTGGGAACTCTGCTTAGTGCCGCCGTTGACAATAACCGATCGGCTCGGCTATCGCGCGCCGATCGGTGGACGCCAAACGGGGCCATGACTGCCCTCCCGACCTGTCAATGGAGCAAATGACGCGATGCGCCCTCAGCCCCTGATTGCCGTCACCGACGTCGAAGCCAGCAGCCGCTGGTATCAGCGCCTCCTCGGTTGCGAAAGCGCGCATGGCGGCGCGGAATATGAGCGCCTGGTCTCGAACGGTGCGCTGATCCTGCAATTGCACCGCTTCGACGTGGAGCATCACCACGGCCCGATCGCCGATGCCGAGGACAAGCCCTATGGCAATGGTTTGCTGCTGTGGTTCGAGACCGATGATTTCGACGCCGCCATGGCCCGCGCCGAGGCGATGCAGGCGGAGATCGTGATGCCCCGCCACCGTAATCCGCCCACAGGCGACGACGGCCCCAATCACTGGGAATGCTGGTTGCGCGATCCGGACGGCTATGTGGTCGTGATCGCCAGCCCGGATGGCTCGGCCACCCACATGGAGTAGCGGCGGCGGGCAGCGATACACTCCCTAGCGATGTGCATGAGTAGGTGAAATCCGGGGACAGCGTCCCTGGCGATGGATATCTGCCGAAATAGCCGGTAAGAGTGGGAGGCGCAAACAGGCATCATGAAGGGATAAAATGGTGAAATTCCAAACAAGAATCATTGGGAGCATCCTACTCATTTCGGCCATTGCCGTGTCCTCGGCCTATGCTCAGCGCCGCGACGAGAAGCGCGGCGGCGACGATGATTGGGAGCGGTTGGGCTGCGAGGACGTGGGGCGCCGGACGGATAAGGACGAGATCAAGGTGGGCCGCCGCGAAGGCCGCTTCTCCGCGATCCGCCTGGAGGCAAAAGGGAATGACGTCAGCATCCTCGATCTCAAGGTGATCTACGATCGCGGCGACCCGGACGACATTCGCGTGCGCTCCGAAATCCAGGAAGGCAGTCAGACCCGTCCGCTTGATCTCAGAGGCCGGGATCGGGTCATCGACCGGATCGAAATCGTCTCCAAGCGGGATTTCAAAGGCCGCGGCCGGGGCAAGGCGCAGGTTTGCGCTTATGGCCTCAAAGCCAAGGATGAACGGCGCGGCGATGATCGGCGCGACGACCGCCGGTCCGACGGCAAATGGGAAGAGCTTGGCTGCCAGTCGGTCGGCCTGCTGGGCGACCGCGACACCATCAAGGTCGGCCGCCGCGAGGGCCGCTTCAAAGCGATCAAGCTCAATGTCTCAGGGAATGACGTTCATATCATGGACCTCAAAGTCATCTACACCAATGGGGATCCGGACGATATCCAGGTGCGGTCCGAAATTCGCCAGGGTGGCGAAACCCGTCCGCTTGACCTCAGGGGCCGCGAACGCACCATCGATCGCGTCGAAATGATCTACCGCGCCAAGCCCAATTTCAAGGGCAAGGCCAGAGTGTGCGTGTCCGGGCTTCAATAAGCTGAAAAATCCGGGCCGGGCCGGCGATGGGACCGGCCCGCTCCTCTCTATGGTCGTTCAGCGGATCGCCGGCCACCAGCAGCAAAGACACCTCATACTCGCGACGCTGGCAGCAACATAGCCTTCGGTCCAGCCGTCCTCTATCTTCTCGCGATGCATTCTTATGATGTGCCGCTGTGCGGCCGCGTCGTGGGCATGTGTTTCGTATTCACCTGCGCCATTCGCTCTCTGAAAATTTGCGTCGGACCGACATCAGACGCCATGACATTCCGAATGGGATGGAATACGTAATATCTGCGAGGCACTACCACCCAACGGGCGCGGCATGAACGAACAGCAGAAGCAAAACGCGGCGCTTGCCTATGAGCTTGTCCGCACCCGCCTCGCCGCGAGCCGCGACCCGCGCGAGCTGTGCCTGTGCGCCACGCAATGTTTCAGCCAGGGGCCCGAGGATGGCTGCATCGCCGAGATCTTCCGGCGCATCGGTGTCCGCGACCGCTTCTTCGTCGAGATCGGCGCGGGGGATGGGCGCGAGAACACCACGCGGCTGCTGCTGACGCTCGGCTGGTCGGGTATCTGGGTGGAAGGCAGCGGCAAGAATTGCGCCGCGATCCGCCGCGATTTCGCCGAACCGATCGCCAGCGGCCGGTTGCGGCTGATCGAGGGCATGGTGACGGCGGAGAATATCGAGGCGCTACTGCGCGAGGCGGGAGCGCCGGAGCGTTTCGACCAGCTCAGCGTCGATCTCGACATGAATACCTATCATATATGGGCGGCGCTGAAGTCGTTCCGGGCGCGGGCGGCCTGCATCGAATATAATGCCTCGATCCCGCCGAGCTGGGAGTTCGTCGTGCCCTATGACCCGCAAGCGGTGTGGGACGGCTCGAACTGGTATGGCGCCGGGCTGAAATCGCTGCAATTGCTGGGCGAAGCGCAGGGCTACCGGCTCGTGGGCTGCGATTTCTACGGGGTGAACGCGTTTTTCGTCGGCTCGGGGGAGCCGCTTGGCGAATTCGCCGAGCCCTTCACCGCCGAAAAGCATTATCAGCCGCCGAACTATTTCGCCCCGTTCCGGCACGGCCATTGGCCCGCCTCGCCGAAGCTGACCCATCCGGGCGGCGATCACACTCTATAATAGGCCCGATACCACTCGACGAACTTCGCCACCCCCTCCTCCAGGGGCGTATGCGGCGCGAAGCCAACATCGCGCGCCAGATCGTCGACATCGGCATAGGTGGCCAGCACGTCGCCGGGCTGCATCGGCAGGAAATTCTTCTGGGCCACCCGTCCCGTCGCCTTCTCGATCGCGGCTATAAAGTCGAGCAGCTCGACCGGATTATGATTGCCGATATTATAGAGACGATAGGGCGCGGTCGAGGTTCCCGGATCGGGATTTGCCGCGTCCCATGACCGGTTCGGCTCGGGGACGAGGCCGGCGACGCGGACCACGCCTTCGACGATGTCGTCTATATAGGTGAAATCCCGGGCGTGCCTGCCGTAATTGTAAACGTCGATCGGCTCGCCCGCGAAGATCTGCCTCGTGAATGTGAACAGCGCCATGTCGGGCCTTCCCCACGGCCCATAGACGGTGAAGAAGCGCAGGCCCGTCACCGGCAGCTGATAAAGATGCGCATAGCTATGCGCCATCAGCTCGTTGGATTTCTTGGTCGCGGCGTAAAGGCTCAATGGGTGGTCGACATTGTGATGCACGCTGAAGGGCAGCGTGCCGTTGGCGCCATAGACCGAGCTCGACGAGGCATAGACCAGATGCTCGACGCCGGTCTGGCGGCATCCTTCGAGGATATGCAGGAAGCCGGTCACGTTGGAACCGATATAGGCGTGCGGGTTGGTCAGCGAATAGCGGACCCCGGCCTGCGCGCCGAGATGGATCACCTGGTTCGGCCTTTGCGAGGCGAACAGCGCCTCCATCGCCTCCCGGTCGGCGAGATCGGCCTCGACGAATTGAAAGCCATTGCGGCCGGCGAACTGGGCCAGCCGCGCCCGTTTCAGCGCCGGATCGTAATAATCGTTGAGATTGTCGAGGCCGACGACCTCATGTCCCAGATCAAGCAGCTTGAGCGCGGTGAAGAAGCCGATGAAGCCCGCGGCGCCCGTAACCAGAATTCTCATGATGCGCACAGAACTGAATGGTAGGAAATCCGGAGCGGAGCAGACCTGCGAGGCATCATTGCGAAAAGTGGCCTTCCGATTTTCGTAAATAATGATGCGCAGACAAAGACCTTGAGCATGTCCGTTGTTGGGCAACCAACAAAAACTTGCTGAGGGCGCTCCCTGATTGACGTCTTAAGTGACCGGCGCTATACGTGCAACCACGTTTCCAATCTCCAGCCGACGGGCCCAGGGCCTTTACCCAAGCGTGTTCTTGCGGCCGGCACGGGACGGGCTGACGAGGAACTTTTCAAAATTCAGGACCACCATGGCCAATACCAAATCTGCTAAGAAGGCAGTGCGCGCAAGCGAAAGACGCACTGTGATCAACAAAAACCGCCGCAGCCGCATGCGCACATTCATCCGCAAGGTGGAAGAAGCGATCGCGACCGGCGACAAGAGCGTGGCGGAAACGGCGCTGCGCTCTGCTCAGCCGGAAATTATGCGCGGCGCACAGAAGGGCGTCATTCATAAGAATACCGCATCGCGGAAAATATCGCGCCTTTCGGCTCGGATTCGCGTGCTGGCGGGCTGATTCGGGGCCTGTTTTTCAACTCATGCAACGCTGTTGTTTTCGTGCAACGCCTGGCAAAAGCCGGGCGTTTTTATTTTTTACGCTTGCATTGAAGTTCACGTTTTAAATCAATGATTTAAGGATTTGTTTACCTTTAGCAACCTAAAGTTGATTAATGGCTGTTTTTGCAATCAAGTGAAAAATGAGCCGAAATGGGTGGATTCGTGTTGACCCGTATCCGCTCTTTGGTGACTCATTTCGCTCGAATTTTGTTGTTGTAATTCAATGGTTTGGTTTCGGAATATCGAGTTCGAGTCGCATTTATGCCCCTGTTGCCGCATCGAGCCTTTGCGGCTCGGCGAGCACGGCTACGGGCCCAGGCAGATTGCAACCCTTAAGCAGCGCGTGTATAGTTCGACTTATCCGAACGGGGACTGTTTCCCCTCCTGATATTTTTCCTTTGTATTGCGTACCGCCATTCTCACGTTTGCAAAATGGCATTTGCAGACGCACGGAATGAATTTGTCGAAGGTTGTTGTGGTTTATAAGGAGACTGCTTTCACCGGTTTTTAGCTTCGGTCTGTGCGGCGTCAAAGAAGCAAGAAGCGCGAATGCGGTCGGCGAGCAGGAGGTTTTTATGTTTAGCGGGCTAGAGCGAGAGCGAGCGGCTTTGCGCCGTCAGCGAAGCGTTGCCTGGGCCTGGATCAAGGCTCGCGGCATCATGCAGAATCGACCCACACCCTCGCATGCGAAGCTGACGACCAGCGTTCTTCTCACGAGCGACGTGAGCGCAGGCGAAGGGGTTGCGAATTGGCGAGACAGCTTGGCTGCCATCGACCACCGCAATCTGGCGCGTCAGATCTGCGACCAATTCTACGACTTGTCCATCCTTACGGCCTGGCGTGATCGCAGCGCGAACGCGACTGCGGTTGAAAGGGCTCTGGGCATGGCTTTGCCGTCCTATTGCAGGGATAGGGCAAAGGTCCAGGTGAAGGACGCAAGTCCGAAGCCGGTCGAGAAGGCGCGCATCTTGAATGCGGTGTTCCCGGAACAGCCGGAACGACGCAGCGCGGTCGTCTTATCCATGAAATCCAAGGCGGCGTAAGTCCGTCAGCGCTGACAATCAATGGCAGCGTAACAACCGTCCATGAGAGACGGCGTGAATGATTTCGCGCGGCTTTAACGCTGTGGCGGAGCTTAACAGCGGGGTATTCCAGTGACGACTTTAGAATTAAGCACCAATGCCATTGATAGCAAATGGCGGCGGGTTCAAGCGAGGCTGCGCGCCGAGCTTGGCGAAGACGTTTTCACCAGCTGGTTTGGTCGGGTGGAACTCGAATCGTGCGACGGCGGAACCGTTCATGTGTCCGTCCCGACGAAATTCCTGCGCAACTGGCTGCAATCGCACTATTCCGATCGCCTGCTGGCGTGCTGCAGCGCCGAACTGGCCGATGTCGACCGGCTCGAGTTCCGCGTGCGTCAGCCTCATGAGGCCGCACTTGCGGAGCGCCGCCGTCCGGAACGCATCCCGGCCAAGTTCGAGGCGCCCAAGCCGGGAGCCCCGCGCGTCGAAGAAACCGCCTTGCGCGATGGCCGCACCGGTTGGGATGGTTTCGAAGGATCGCCGCTGGAAGGACGCTTCACCTTCTCGTCCTTTATCGTAGGCTCGTCGAACAGGCTTGCCCATGCCGCCGCGCTTCAGGTGACCGAAGCGGTCGCCGATCATCCGCTGCGCTACAACCCGCTCTATCTCCATGCGAAGGTCGGCCTCGGCAAGACCCACCTCCTGCACGCCATCGCCTGGGAAGTGAAGCGCCGCAAGCCCAAGGCCAAGCTGCTGTACCTCACGGCGGAACGCTTCATGTACAGCTTCGCCGAAGCGCTGCAGACGCGCGAACTCGATCGCGTTCAAGGACAAGATCCGCGCCATCGACATTCTCCTGATCGACGATATCGAATTCCTTCAGGGCCGCACCTTCCAGCAGGAATTCTGCCACACGCTGAACTCGCTCATCGACGGCGGCAAGCAAGTGGTCGTGGCAGCCGATTGCCCGCCCATGCAGCTTGAAAGTTTTGACGCACGGATGCGGTCGCGCCTGTCGGGCGGATTGGTGGCCGAGGTTGGCGCGCTCGATTACGATCTGCGCTACAAGGTGCTGAAGCGCCGCGCGGCGGAGAAGGCCGAAAACGAGCGCGGTTTCGAGATCCCCGAGCCGGTGATCGAATATCTCGCCTCGCAGCTCACCGAAAGCGGCCGCGAACTGGAAGGTGCGATCACCCGCATTCACGCCGCGTTCCAGCTCACCTGCCAGCCGATCACGGTGGAGAGCGCCGAGCAGATCATCGGCGATCTGGTCCGCGGCAAGGAGCCTCGGCGCGTCAAGATCGACGACATTCTCCGCGTCGTGATGAAGCATTTCGGCGTCAATCGCGGCGATCTGCTCTCCAGCCGGCGGAACCGGTCGATCGTGCGGCCGCGCCAGATCGGCATGTATCTCGCCAAATCGCTGACGGCGCGCTCGCTGCCCGAGATCGGCCGCCGGTTCGGCGGACGCGATCACACCACGGTGCTGCACGCGATCCGGAAGATCGAGTCGCTGCTGGCGGAAGATCCGACCATGAAAGAAGAGGTCGAGGTCCTCAAGCGGCTCTTGAAAGAGTAGTGCCGCGTTGCGGCTTTGGGTTGTAAGCTCAAAGCCATGCAGCGCCATGCCAGGTCCGGCCCTCGCGCCGGACCTGGCATATTTGGCCTTTGGCCGGCGTGTCGGCCATCAGCGGCGAACGGCGGCCCGAGCCGGCAGGCGTGTCCGAAGCTTTGGCGGGAGCGTTCATCGATCCTGGTCCCCGCGAGGCCGCTTGCCAAACGGTTTAGGCCACGCGACAGTGCATCGCCCAATGATAGCGTTCGGCGCGGCGAATTGGCTTGACGGGGGACAAGAGCATGATCCGCAAGAGCAGGTGCTGGTTTTGCGATAAGGATCATGCTCAGCATAGAGCTGGAGCGCCGTTCTGATTCCATTCGAACGGAATGGGCTCAGGGTGCTGGCAAAGCCATTCAACGGTGCCGCGGAATCGCTGCGGCAAGGGGATGAGTCCATGCGGTTGTTGATCGAGAAAAGTGCACTGCTGAAATCCTTGCAGCATGTGACCAGCGTGGTCGAACGGCGCAATACGATCCCGATCCTGGCCAATGTGTCGCTGCGCGCCGAAAGCGACATGCTGCATCTGAAGGCCACGGACCTCGACATCGAGGTGACCGAGGTGGCGAAAGCCGAGACCGCCGCTCCGGGCGGCACCACGGTTCCGGCGCATACGCTGCACGATATCGTCCGCAAGCTGCCCGAAGGCGCCCAGATCGAGCTTGCCGGCAAGGGCGACGAGGGCCGCCTGGCGATCACGGCGGGCTCTTCCCGCTTTCTGCTCGCCTGCCTCCCCGCCGACGATTTTCCCGATCTCGGGCTTGACGGCATGTCGCATCGCTTCGAATTGCCGTCGCAGGATCTCAGGCGGCTGATCGACAAGACGCGCTTCGCCGTTTCCACCGATGAGACGCGCTATTATCTCAACGGCATCTATCTCCACGCCATCGAAGCGGATGGCGGCTGGTGCCTCCGGTCGGTGGCCACCGACGGCCACCGCCTGGCGCGCATGGATGTCGCTCTGCCCGAGGGCGGCATGGGGATGCCCGGCATCATTCTGCCGCGCAAGACGGTGCAGGAATTGGCGAAATTGCTCGCCGATCACGGCGATACCGTCGCCGTCGAACTCTCGGCGAACAAGATCCGCTTCACCGTCGGCAATGTGGTGCTGACCTCCAAGCTGATCGACGGCACTTTCCCGGACTATCAGCGCGTCGTGCCGCAGGGTAATGACAAGATCATGCGGGTTGATAATGGCGTCTTCATCAGCGCCGTGGATCGCGTCTCCACCCTGTCCAGCGAGAAGGGCAGGGCGGTCAAATTGAACATCAGCGAAGATCGGCTGGTGCTTTCCGTGAATAATCCCAAATCCGGCTCCGCGACCGAGGAATTGAGCGTCGATTATAGCGGCGAGCCACTGGAAATCGGCTTCAACGCTCGCTATTTATTGGATATATCCGCGCAGTTCGAGGGAGACCGGGCGATGTTCAAGCTCTCCGACCCCAGCGCGCCGACCGTGCTTCAGGATGAGAAAGATTCTTCAGCCCTCTATGTCTTGATGCCGATGCGGGTCTGAGGCCGTCGGTATCCGCCTGGTGCATCGATCCAAATGAGGCGACAGGCCGGAGCTGGGAAGAGCCGGGCGCTGGATGCATTGGTGCGCTAGTGCCTCCCACGCGAGTGAAATGACTTCAGCCTGAGAGAATGTTTTGGCGGCATTGAGTTCATATGGCCTTCCGGCTGAGAGCGATCGGGGGAGCGGCATCCAACTCTGGCTTGCCCGGCTGAACCTCGCCAACTTCCGCAATTATACGCAAGCCACACTGCATCTGGAGGCACGTTCCGTCGTGCTGACCGGGCATAATGGCTCCGGCAAGACGAATATTCTCGAAGCGATCTCCATGCTGGCGCCCGGCCGCGGCCTTCGCGGCGCTCCTTTCACCGATCTGGCGCGGCTAAAAGGCGATGGCGGCTGGGCCGTCTCGGCGCGGCTCTGGCGCGACGGCGCGGAGATTGCGTTGGGCACCGGCCAGCAAGTCGGCGCGGGCGGCGCATCGTCGGGGCGAATCGTCAAGATCGACGGCGAACAGACCGGCGGGTCCGGCGCCCTTGGCGAGTATTTGCAGGTTCTGTGGCTCATTCCGGCCATGGACGGCATGTTTACCGGCGCGGCATCCGAACGCCGCCGCTTTCTCGACCGGATGGTCGCGACGTTCGACGGCGCGCATCGCACGCGTCTCAACGCATTCGACCGCGCCATGCGCCAGCGCAACCGGCTGCTGGAAATCGGCGAGCGCTCCGAGCGCTTTTTCGCCGCGATCGAAAGCCAGATGGCGGAAACCGGCACCGCGATCGCCGCCGCGCGCATCGAGACGGTGGATCGGCTCGGCTGCGTGGCCACGGCGGCGCCCAATGCGGCAAGCGGCGCGTTTCCCCACGCTATCCTCGCCTTGGAGGGGACGCTGGAAGCGGCTTTGCGCGATCTGCCTGCGGTCGATGTCGAGGATGATTATGCACGCCAGCTCGCCGCGGGCCGCGATCGTGACCGCGCCGCCGGCCGCACCCTCACCGGCCCGCATCGCGCCGATCTCAGGGTGGCGCATGGGCCCGAAAGACATGCCTGCCGGCCTCTGCTCGACGGGCGAACAGAAGGCGCTGCTCATCGGCCTCGTTCTCGCACATGCGAAAGCGGTGAAGGAGGCGCGTGCGGGCCTTGCGCCGCTGCTGCTTTTAGACGAAATTGCAGCCCATCTGGACGAGCCGCGCCGCGCCGCCCTGTTCGAGGAAATCGAGCGGCTCGGCGCGCAGGCGTGGATGACCGGAACTGACAGCGGAAGTATTTCTGTCGCTTCAGGAAAAGGCCGAGTTTCTTAACGTCGCCGAAGGCGCTATAACACATCTCGGCAAACGCGCTGGCCGGCTTCATGTGACGCAAACGAGATTGAGTTAGGATAGGTTCCGATGAGCGCGACAGCGGCTCGAAAGACGATGTCCGAAGATGATTATGGCGCCGACTCCATCAAGGTTCTCAAGGGCCTTGATGCAGTGCGAAAGCGCCCCGGCATGTATATCGGCGATACCGATGACGGCTCGGGTCTCCATCACATGGTCTATGAGGTGGTGGACAACGCCATCGACGAGGCCCTGGCGGGGTATTGCGACCGCGTGATCGTGTCCCTGAATGCCGAAGGCTCGGTGACCGTCGAGGATAATGGCCGCGGCATCCCGACCCAGATGCATGAGGAAGGCGTCTCGGCCGCTGAAGTCATCATGACTCAGCTCCATGCGGGCGGCAAATTCGACCAGAATTCCTACAAAGTGTCCGGCGGCCTGCATGGCGTCGGTGTTTCCGTCGTCAATGCGCTGTCCTCACGGCTCGATCTCACCATTTGGCGCGGCGGCAAGGAGCATGCGCTGTCGTTCGAGCACGGCGTGCCGGTCGAACCGCTGAAGATCGTCGGCGACGCGCCGGATCGCTCGGGCACGCGCGTCACCTTCACGCCGTCGCAAGACACGTTCACCAAGGTCGATTTCGACTACGCGACGCTGGAACACCGGCTGCGCGAGCTGGCCTTCCTCAATTCCGGCGTCCGCATCCTCCTGGAGGATCTGCGCGGCGTGGAGCGGAAATCCGAGGAAATGATGTATGAGGGCGGCCTGGAGGCCTTTGTGCGCTATCTCGACAGGGCGCGCACGCCGCTTCTGCCGCAGCCGGTCATCATGAAGACGGAGCGCGACGGCATCACCGTCGAGGCCGCCTTGTGGTGGAATAATGGCTATCATGAAAACGTGCTCTGCTTCACCAACAACATCCCCCAGCGCGACGGCGGCACGCATATGGCCGGGTTCCGCGCCGCGCTGACGCGTACGGTCAACACCTACGCGGCGGAATCTGGCATCGCCAAGAAGGAGAAGGTGCAGCTCACCGGCGACGACGCGCGGGAGGGACTGACCTGTGTGCTCTCGGTGAAGGTCCCGGATCCGAAATTCTCCAGCCAGACCAAGGACAAGCTGGTCTCCTCCGAGGTGCGCCCGATTGTGGAAAGCACCATGGTGGAGGCGCTCAGCACATGGTTCGAGGAGCATCCGGCCGAAGCCAAGACGATCGTGCAGAAGATCGCCGAAGCCGCCGTCGCCCGCGAGGCGGCCCGCAAGGCGCGCGAACTCACCCGGCGCAAGGGCGCGCTGGATATCGCCAATCTGCCGGGCAAGCTTGCCGACTGCCAGGAGCGCGACCCGGCGAAATCCGAATTGTTCATCGTCGAGGGTGACTCGGCCGGCGGCTCCGCCAAGCAAGGGCGCGACCGCGCCTTTCAGGCCGTGCTGCCCTTGCGCGGCAAAATCCTCAATGTCGAGCGCGCCCGCTTCGACAAAATGCTGGGCTCCGAGCAGATCGGCACGCTGATCACCGCGCTCGGCGCCGGCATCGGCCGCGACGAATTCAATATCGAGAAGCTGCGCTACCACAAGATCATCATCATGACGGACGCCGACGTCGACGGCGCCCATATCCGTACCTTGCTGCTCACCTTCTTCTATCGGCAGATGCCGCTGTTGATCGAGGGCGGCTATCTCTATATCGCCCAGCCGCCGCTCTATAAGGTGAAGCGCGCCAGCTCCGAGCAATATCTCAAGGATCAGCGCGCCTTCGAGGATTATCTGATCGCCGGGGGCATCGACGACGCCGTGCTGGAGCTCGGCAGCGGCGAGGCCGTCACCGGCGCCGATCTGCGGCAGATCGTCGAGCGGGCGCGTTCCGCCGTCGGCATTCTGGACGGTCTGCACAGCCGCTATGCGCGCTTCGTCGTGGAACAGGCGGCCATCACTGCCGCGCTCGACCCCAAAGTGCTGGTGGAAGAGACCGAGGCGCGGGCTCGGGCCGAGAAGATCGCCAGCCGTCTCGATGCACTTTCGGATGAAACCGAGCGTGGCTGGCAGGGTGAAGTGACTGACGAAGGTGGCCTGATGTTTTCGCGCGAAGTCCGCAGCGTCAAGGAAGCGCATGTCATCGATCGCGCCTTGATCGCCTCCGCCGACGCGCGGAAGCTAAACCAACTCGCCGCGTATCTGGAGGAAACCTTCAGCTACGACGGGTATGCTGAAGCGCAAGGGCACGGAAGTCCCGATCTATGGCCCGAGTTCGCTGCTTGAGGCCGTTTACGCGACGGGCCGGAAGGGCATTTCCATGCAGCGCTATAAAGGTCTGGGCGAAATGAACCCGGAGCAGCTCTGGGAAACGACGTTGGATGTCAACGTTCGGACGCTGATGCAGGTGAAGATCGGCGAACTTGACGAGGCAGACGAGATCTTCTCCAAGCTGATGGGCGATATCGTCGAGCCCCGCCGCGAATTCATCCAGGAAAACGCGCTGTCGGTGGCGAATCTGGACGTTTAGGGGTTTTGAGTTGCTTGGGTAGGCGTGGGGATGTCTCTGTCCAGCGTGACGATGATGGTCCGGTCGTTCCAGCGGGGCGTCGATTTTGCGTGGTTCATCTCACAGCTAGGCATCGCGGCCCTGTTGGCTCGGCTGGGATGGCGCGTTGCCGTTACATTTTGCGTCGACGCAAAAAAGAAATGCGTCGTCGCCCTGGAAACCGATAAGGCGATCATCCTAGGCGGCCGCATCCACAAGCGCCGCTCGGGAAGCGAAGATGCTTCATCCGGCCTTTGGCAGGATTCTCGTGCGTTTGCTCCGATTGTGTGACGCTCGCGGCGTCCGCCTCTATGTATGGGGCTACGCGGACAAGCAATTTTTCGGCTTCAGCTTCGCCGACTTCGCCAAGACCTCAAGGCTGGAGACGGGCCTGTTCGGTGTCGGCGCGCGCTACAATGCAAAAGAGTTTTCGTATGTTGTCGATAGCAGGGCTCCGTATTTTGACGGCCGCGCCCAAACCGATCTGGAAAGCCTGCTTTCGGCAACCCCAACGGGCGTCTGGAAGACCAACGTTCAGGCGGCACAGTTCATCAAGACTGTAGCGGGATCGGATTTCCAGAAATATGCTGAGATCAATCGCGATCTCAACATTGCCATTGGCGAGCAGGATGTCGTTGTCGTCGGGCAATGCGAAGGTGACGCGGCCTGGATCGAGACCGACAGCATGGTCTCCGATAATGTAAATCTGATCGAGGAAGCGGCTAAGCTTTTCGGCAGCTCGGAAATTTTTTACAAGCCCCACCCGTTTAATCGAACCAATCAAAGAGACATTGCCGCCGTCGAGGAAAGAGGCTTGGCGCGCATTGTCGCCCCTGAAATATCATTTGCCCAGATTGCTGCGAAGCGCCCGATTGTCGTGGTCAATACATCCGGCGCGGGTCTGGAAGCCGCATTGCGCGGCTGTACGGTGCACACATTCGGCACCAGCTATTATTCGCATTGGGGTTTCACGCAGGACCGCACCGCATGCCCGAGACGTTCCAACAGGCTCACTCCCGAGGATGTGTTCTACGTCTTGGTTTTTAACTATTGCAAATATGGACAAAGAGCGCCGCTCAAGCGGCTGGACGCCGAGCAGGTGACGCAAAAATCGGCTTGATACAGAGACTATTCCATTCCGATTGAATCGGACACGGGGGGCTCTATCTCTTCATTTGGCTGCATTTTCGCGACGCAAACCGGTGTCCGCTTTGCTGGAAAATGCTCTAAATACCGGCGACCTTGCGTTTAACCCGCTTGATCCGTTTGGCAGCTGATTTCTTCCACCGGGCTAACATCCCCGAAGCGCGCTTTGGCTGATACGGATCTTCGATGTGCCGTCCCCAGCCAATATGTCTGACGGCCGGATTTTCCAGCCCGGCCATTCGGAAGCCGGCTTTCTTGAAGGCGTAGCTGATATCCGGCTCGTGGCCCAACGGGGCGAATGCGCCGAATTCCTTATAATCCCTGAGGCGGCGAAGGCCGGGATTGAACGAATAGCTGAAATATTCCGGATGGAGCGCTGGGTCATATTGGAAGAAGTCCACGCCGGCGGCGCTCTCCACCGGAAGTTTTCGGATTAAAGGATTCAATTCTTCGCGTGGACGGAGGCCGACCATGCTCACCCTATCGACATGCTGCAATAGAACCGCCGACTCGGTGATGAAGCCGCTTCGAAAAAACTCCCAATCGTCCTCGCAGTGAAAAATATAGGGCGTGGATACGGTCTGATACGCCCTGTCGATCGATGCGATCTGGCCCAGTTTTACATCGTTGACCAGAATTTCGAAATCGCCGTCAAATTCGGATGCGACAGTCTCAACGGTGGGATCGCATGAATCTTCCACGATGATGATTTTCTGGGGCCGGACGTCGAGATTCGGGAGCAATGACGCAAGCGTCGCTCGCAGCAGGTCGAATTGGCCACAACTCGTGATCACCACCGAGTAGGCTGTCATGCCTTTCCCCCAGATTATTCGTTTTCTCTTGCCAGAGACGCGGATGACAGGGCAAGCGAAAAGCCATAAGGGCACGAGATCGGGTACAAACGATGGCGGAGCAGGAGTTGGACAGACGTGTTGCGGGAGGCCCCTCCAGGGCTGCGCGATCGGCACCGCCGATCTCCTGCTACATACGCACGCTGAACGAGGAGCGGCGCATTCGCGACGTGGTGCGGGCGGCATTTCAGGTGGCCGAAGAGGTCGTGCTGATCGATTCAGGCTCGACCGACGCGACGCTGGCAATCGCCGAGGCGGAAGGCGCTCGGGTGATCGGGCAGCCATGGCTCGGTAACGGCCGCCAGAAGCGGGTGGGGGAAGAGGCCGCCCGTCATGATTGGGTCCTGGACATCGATGCGGACGAAGTCGTGACGCCTGAACTCGCGGCGGAGATACGCGATGTCTTCGCGGCCGGCCCGCAATTTCAGATGTATGAGCTGACGCTCATCACCGTGCCGCCTTTCGGCGCTCCGTGGCGCAATTTCAAGAAAGCGCACCGCGTCAAGCTTTACAACAAGCGCCATATCCGCATTCCCGACCATGCCGCCTGGGATCAGTTCGAGGTTCCGCCGGGGGAAAAACTCGGGACGCTACGACAGCCGATCATGCATTATGCCTTTGCTGGCATGGAGCATGTGATTACCAAGCTGAATCGCGCCAGTTCGGTCCGTGCGCGCGAAGCCAGGCTGAAGCCGCTTTGGAATGTGATTTTGCGGATCGTTTTCGGCTTGCCGCGTGTATTTTTTGAAGGAATATTTCGTCAATGGCCTCATTCGAGGCGGCATCTATGGCTTCGCCTATGCCTGTGCTCTTGCGTTCGGGCGCTGGCTGCGCGACGTCAAAATGTATGAGCGGCATCGACGGGATCGCTGAAGCACACCGTCCGACCTGTTTCGCTCAGAGCCTTTTCCGTTCCGATTGACATCGGAACGGGCTCTATCTCTTTGTCTCTCTTTGTCTGGTCGCATTTTCGCGGGCGCAAACCGCTGTCCATCCCCGCCTTCGCGGAGACAGGCTTTTGCTGGAAAATACGCTAAATATCAGCGCCCCAGCTCTTTGCGGTGCATCAAACTTACCAAACTCGGCTGCGTCGCCTCCGTCTTGATCGATGCTCTGGCGCGTCGTGCGGCAGGAAGCGTGACGAACACCTCGGCGTCTTCGGGCTTTTCCTGCCCCCATGTAAGCTCCAGCATTTTCGCGATGCGCGTCGTCCGCATGAATGCGTGGCAGAGCGCGAAGTAGAAGCCTTTCCAGCCCCCGAAAATATGGCGCCGGCCAAAATAGCATTTGAGGAAGTTGAGCGGGAACTCGATGCCCAAGCGAAATTTGAGATAGGCGGCAGAACGGCGCTGCGAGTTCTGCGACCGGAAGCTGCTGAAATGATTGTTTTTTTCGATGATATGAGAAAAAGACAGATAGGAATAATGGAAGATCGGCTGGCGAAGCTGCCTGGGCTCGATATTCCGCAAGATGACGCGATCATGCACGGGATGTTCGCGATAGGCGCCTGCCGATCGGTGGTACAGCCTGACCTCGTTGTAATCGTTGGCCCATGGGCGCGGCTTGTCTTCCCCGGGATAGACGGTAAGAATTCTCAGGCGGTAAGCCGCAGGGTCCGGCGCCCGTCCACCCGGGAAGAGGGCCTGGATCTCCGCTGCCAGCTCTGGTGTGACGACCTCGTCGGCATCGATATTCAGCACCCACATGTTGCGGCAGAGGCGTTCCGCAAAACCCTTTTGCGAGCCGTATCCCTTCCACTCATTGTAGCTGACCTTGGCCCCGAGCGACCTGGCCAGTTCAACGGTCCGATCGCTGCTTCCCGAATCCACCACGATAATTTCGTCCACCCAAGGTTTCAGGGCGGAGATGGTCCTCGGGAGGCGCTTCTCCTCATTCTTGACGATGATGAAAGCCGAAATTGGGATCGTCACGGTGGCGCCCGCATAAGTAGCAAAATCACCGTACACAACTACATGCTGCAGGCTGCACAAAAAAGTAGTGATTATACTGTTCCACAACCTTCGGGCGATCTGGCGGATTTTGGGAGAAAGCGTCACGGGCCGCGCACGCAAGCGGCCACACATTAGCAGCACTGTCGGGTGACTGCTGCTAAGCCATTGTTCTGGCAACAATAAATGGAACTCTTAACCTCGCTACGCTATACTCTCGGAGCACACGTTCGTCAACGGAAGAGGTGTCAATGACGGATCAGCATTTCCTTTCGCAAGTGCGAGGCTATAGCCTGACTACCGCCGAAATCCTTTACCGGATGCCCGACCATCCGGGATTGCTGCAATCCTTTCTCTGGCAGGAGTATGATCTGGCACCGCGATTCCCGCGGCTGGAAGCCTTCCTGCAATATTGGCGCGATCATCTTGAAGGCCCGCTCTACCGCGTGACGGTTTCGCATAAGAAATTGGTCTCCCCGGCGGAGTTCAATATCGCGAAAGGGAAATTCGTGTTGCATTAACCACTTGGCGCGGCGCGTTGGGGCGTTTTTGCGCGGATTGGGCTCTGCGGGGCTTGATCAAGCGTGCCGCGGTCTGTATTCAGCGCAACTGAGGGCCTGTGGCTGAGCGCTGGATCGAGGACGGATGATCAAATACACCAAGCGGGTGACGCGGCCTTATAAGCGCGCCGTGCAGGGCGGCTATCGTTCGATGCGGCGCTCCATCAGCGACAGATCGCCCGCCTGGCTCAGCCGTTCTCTCGAACCCGTGCTCGATTACATCGATCTGATCTTCGTCGATCACGGCATCTTCCGCTTAGCCTATGCGAACCGGCACCGGCTTTCGGCGGATGTGTGGCGGTCGAGCCAACCCTCACCTCTCGACATCCGCATCGTCGCCCGGCGCGGAGTGAAGACCGTCCTCAATCTGCGCGGCGATCGCGACTGCGGCAGCTACCGCCTGGAAGAGCAGGCCTGCCGGAAACACGGCATCCGGCTGGTGAATTTCACCGTCAGATCACGTCAGGCGCCCACGAAGCGCACCTTCCATGAGGCCAAGGAGCTGTTCGACAGCATCGAATATCCGATGCTGCTGCATTGCAAATCCGGGGCCGACCGGGCGGGGCTGATGAGCGTGCTCTATATGATCCTGAAGGAGAATGTTCCGGTCGAGCAGGCGAAACGCCAGCTCAGTCTCCGCTTCGGCCACATCCGCCAGGCGGACACCGGCGTTCTCGATTTCGTGTTCGACAGCTATCTCGCCCATAATCGCCGCGAGCCGATCGCCTTTCTCGACTGGATCGACACGCATTATGACGAGAGGGCGATGAGCAAGAGTTTTAAGGCCAAATCGTGGGCCAATCTGATGGTCAACGGCGTTATGCGCCGGGAATAGCCGGGGATCGGCTGCATTTTCAGCCGATCAGAGCCGCCCGCAGCGATGTTCCCGCGATCAGGTCGATCAGCGCCGCTCCCGGATAGAGAAACGCACTCCAGATGCCGAGGCCGGTTTGCGACCGGATGATATCGGGGAAGATCTGGAAGCGGTAATACGCCCAGGCCGCCAGGACCGGAATGAGCACGATCACCACCTGCAGGGCGGCGTGGCGCACCATGCGCGGCGCGATCTGATCGGCAAGGCGGAAGGCGAGCCCCTCCCAGCTTGACGCGCGGCCCGAGAATTTGAGCGCGTAGCGCGCGATCTGGCCGGCGGTCGAGGACCTCCCTTCCGCATTGGTGAACGCCTCCCGGAAGCGCGTAAGGATGAGCCGGTAGAGGAAAAGCCGTGCCAGCTTGTGCGGTGTCACCCGGGTCGACAGCCAGACCGCCGCGATCGGCAGCACGTCGATGATACCCGCGACCAGCGCCCATGTGCCGTAAAGACCGGCGGCGAGGACGATGGAGGTGACCGCAACCCTCAGCGTCTCGGCGTCACCGATCGCCACTGCCGCCAATTCCGCCGCGCCGAAAAGCACCGCGACCACGAGCGAGGGGATCAGAATGCCCTGGACGCGCGTCTGGATGACCGCGTCGACTTCCGCGAGGGCGAGCCGCTCCGCGACATCCTCGCCCCAGGCGAGCGCGCCCTGCAAGCCGCTGCGAA
Source organism: uncultured Alphaproteobacteria bacterium (assembly GCA_963842775.1). Classification (GTDB taxonomy): domain Bacteria; phylum Pseudomonadota; class Alphaproteobacteria; order Rhizobiales; family Rhodomicrobiaceae; genus R-RK-3. The sequence continues at coordinate 221,466 of CAWJHQ010000013.1, forward strand.
GCGCCTCGATGGACTTCAAAACCATGGCGCGGCCCTCCAAATCCCGTAAAGTCCTGGAGCCTGTTCGTTCCGATTGAACCGCAACGGGCCTTCGGCCTTTTACCCGGTCGCAGCTTTGCGACGCAAACCGGTACGCACTTTGCTGGAAAATGCTAGCATGACCGAAGGTTCAGGCCCAATGCGAACGGATGAAGACATCGCCGCCGCGCTCGACGATCCGGTCGATCTGCGCCCGTTGCTGCTTGCTGCGACGGATGCGGAATTGCAATCCATTCGCGACGCCCTCCCGGCGAACGGCGCCAGCCGCAATCCCGATGCGCTTTGCGTGGAAGTGGAACGGCTGATCGCCGAGCGCATTACGGCGGAGGAGGAGAAGCAGCGGGCGCCGTTATTCCGGCTTGCGGTGTGGGCGGCGCGGCGCTTGGGAGCGACCGAAAAATTCCATAATCTCGATGAGGCCGACCGCGCGATCAACAGGCTGGCGAAGGGCGGGGGCGGCAAGTCCGCCAGCGCCGGGCCGGAATTGCGCTTTCCCGGCGGCGGCGATACGACCTTGCTGCAGATCGCGATGCATCTCGCCGAACTGCGGCAGAGGAAAAGCGGCAGGCTGCGGCGCTGGCGTCCCGTGCTCGACTGGCTTGTCGGCAAGGACAGGCCGCCGCGCGTCTCCGCTTCGGCGAAAAGGACGGCCGTGGCGCGCCGTACGGAAACGCTGCCTGGCTCGACTGCGCTCGAAGGCGACGCATTGTGGGATGCGATCCGGGGCGCCGCCGGCCGTCTCCCCCTCTCAGTCTGGGAAGAGAAATTGACCGAAGCCCGCAAGACGATTGGCCGCTTCAACATCATCGTTGCCGGACGCACCGGTGTCGGCAAGACGACGCTGATCGGCGCGATCTTCGGCGAGGAGGTCGGCAACACGCTGATGGGGCGGCCCCGGACGCGCGGGCGCATCTGGTATCCGCTGTCGCCGGGCGAGGCCGACATTCTGCGGCTCTGCGACACCGAGGGCCTTGAGATGGAGCGGTATAAGGAGACGCTCGACGGCCTGAAGCGCGAGATCGAAACCCGCAACGCTTCGGGCGACCCGTTCGACCATATTCACGTCGCCTGGCTATGTATCGACGAGCCGTCCCTGACGGTGCAGCCGGGCGAGGAAGAGCTGGTGAAGCTGCTGACGCGCGAGGGCATCCCGGTGATCGTCGTGCTGACCAAGGCCGGCATGGCGCCGGCCTTCAAGGCGAAGGTGCAGGAATTGATCCCGGACGCGCGGGCCGTGGTGCGCGTCCGCGCCCAGCCGATCGCCATGGAGGGGCAGAGCTTCCCGCAAATGGGCCTCGGCGAGCTGCTGCAGGCGACCGAGAACGCCATTCCCAACGCCGTCGAAGCCGCCTGGCATGTCGCCTCGCGCAATCTCGAAGCCATGCTGCGGCGCGCCGAAACGACGGTGCGGCGCGCGGCGGCGGCAGCGGGCGCGGCCGGCGCGACCCCGATACCGATCGCCGACGCGGCAGGTGTGTTCGGCATTCAGGTCGGGATGATCATCGCGATCAGCCTCAACATGGGCGTGAAACTGAAGCGCTCCGATCTCCAGGCCATGGCGATGACGCTGATCGGCGCGCTCGGGCTGACGGCGGGCGGACGCTTCCTTGCCGGTCAATTCGCCAAGCTCATTCCGGGGATCGGCACCATCGCCGGCTCGGCCATCACCGGCACCACGGCCGCAGCCTTGACCTATGGCCTGGGCCGCGCCTATCTGGAATATCTGCGCGGCTTTTTCGAGCAGAATGAGCGTATGCCGGATGCCGACGAACTGGTGTCGGGTTTCCGCGTCTTCTGGCGGCGGTGGAAAAACAAGCAGGAATTGCCGCCGACAAATCAGGGTTCTTGATCATTTGACCGATTTATATAACTCTGTCGCGATGCCACGGGCAGAAAGAGAGTGCACCCCCATGCCCAAAGCTATGAAAATCGGCTACGACGCCCTGATCCAGGCGGCCAGGCGGGAAATCGAGGAAGTGGATCCCGATCAACTCATGGCCCGATTAGGGAAAGGCGATTTCATCATCGTCGATGTCCGGGATATTCGCGAGATCGAGCGGGACGGGCGCATTCCAGGCTCATTCCATTGTCCGCGCGGCATGCTCGAATTCTGGATCGATCCGGCCAGTCCCTATTTCAAGCCGATCTTCGGCGAGGCCAAGCGCTTCGTCTTTCATTGCACCCTCGATTGGCGCTCGGCGCTGGCAACGCAGACGGCGCAGAGAATGGGCATGGCCAACGTCGCGCACCTCAAGGGCGGCTTCAAGGCTTGGAAAGCGGCGGGCGGGCCTGTGGAAATGGTGACCGAAACGGCGTAAGGCTTGCGCGGTATCCTTAGGCATCGATCCAAACGGAGCTCCCAGCGGAGTTTGGTAAAATTGATGCATAGACAAATAACTAGGACGCCGGCACGTGAACGAAGTGATGTGCCGGTACTAGGGCAGACAGGATGACCGCGTGGGAAAAATCCTCAGTCATATTTCGACCTCCAGTGAAGAGTTCGTCAGCCACAGGGCATCGTTCGAGGCGCTGAATGCCGAGCTCATGTCGCATCGCAAGCTGGCCGCCGAGGGCGGTCCGCCGGTGGCGCGTGAACGTCATGCCGCGCGCGGTAAGCTCCTGCCGCGCCAGCGCGTCGCCAAGCTGATCGATCCCGGTTCGGCGTTTCTCGAACTCTCACCCCTTGCCGCGCATGAGCTTTATGGCGGCGAAGTGCCGGGCGCCGGCATCATTACCGGCGTCGGCCGGGTGTCGGGCCGCGAATGCCTCATCGTCTGCAACGATGCGACGATCAAGGGCGGCACCTACTACCCGATGACGGTGAAGAAGCATCTGCGCGCCCAGGAAGTCGCCGAGGCCAACCGTCTGCCCTGCATCTACCTCGTCGATAGCGGCGGAGCGAACCTGCCTTTCCACACCGAGGTCTTCCCCGACCGCGATCATTTCGGCCGCATCTTCTATAATCAGGCGCGCATGTCGGCGGCCGGCATTCCGCAGATCGCGGTGGTGATGGGGTCGTGCACGGCGGGCGGCGCGTATGTTCCGGCCATGTCGGACGAGACGGTCATCGTGCGCAATCAGGGCACGATCTTTCTCGGCGGCCCGCCGCTGGTGAAGGCGGCGACCGGCGAGACGGTGACGGCCGAAGAACTCGGCGGGGCCGAGGTCCACACCCGCAAATCCGGCGTCGCCGATCACTATGCCGAGGACGACGAGGACGCGCTCGCCATCGCACGCCGCATCGTCTCCCATCTCAATATCCGCAAAAGCCCCGATCTGGTCTTCGCCGAGCCGCGCCCGCCCGCCTACGACATGGCCGAGTTGCACGGCATCGTGCCGTCACGTCTGGCGGTGCAATATGATGCGCGCGAGGTGATCGCCCGGCTGGTGGACGGCTCCGAGCTGGACGAGTTCAAGGCCAATTACGGCACGACCATCGTCACCGGCTTCGCCCATCTGGAAGGTATTCCGGTGGGCGTGATCGCCAATAACGGCATCCTCTATTCGGAATCGGCGCTGAAGGCGGCACATTTCATCGAGCTGTGCTGTAAGCGGCGCATTCCCCTGCTGTTCCTGCAGAACATCGCCGGCTTCATCGTCGGCCGGTCCTATGAGGCGGGCGGCATCGCCAAGGACGGCGCGAAAATGGTGATGGCCGTCGCCTGCGCCAATGTACCGAAGCTGACGCTGATCATCGGCGGTTCTTACGGCGCCGGCAATTACGCCATGTGCGGACGCGCCTATGCGCCGCGCTTCCTGTTCTCCTGGCCGAATTCGCGGATTTCGGTGATGGGCGGCGAACAGGCGTCCAGCGTTCTCGCGACCGTGCGTCGCGAGCGCATCGAGGCGGACGGCGGGAGCTGGGACGCGGCCGAGGAGGAGGCGTTCAAAGCGCCGATCCGCGATCAATATGACCGGGAAGGCAGCCCCTATTTTGCCACCGCCCGCCTGTGGGACGATGGGATCATCACGCCGCTCGAAAGCCGCCGCGTGCTGTCGCTTGCGCTCTCCGCTGCGCTGAATGCGCCCATTCCCGACACTGCATACGGAATTTTCCGGATGTAATCAGAGTAAGCATTGTGCAACTCTTGCATCGGATCTTCAGAAAACTGATCCGGTATCAGCAAAACAGGCACAGATAATTCCTAAAAAATTTGATCTATTGGAATTGTGCTCGTTTGCTATTTGGCAAAACTGCCCATATGGCGACAAAAACGCGAATTTTTACCTGATTTAGCGCCAATTCAAAACATGATTTGAAACGGCCTGTTTAGGCGCGAGGACTATTTCTGGCGGGGAGGCTGTATTTTTGCCTCCTGCCTGGCGCCGCTGGATATTCGGCGGTCAAAGCGGATGAGGTTTGCTGTGGAATTCGGCTATGATTTTGGTCTGGTCGCCGTATCGATCGCGATAGCGATCCTGGGCTCGTTTACGGGACTGGTCGTGACAACCGGCATAAGGCACGTTCAAGGACCGGAACTGGGGTTGCGGGTCATCCTCGGGGGGCTCGGCGTCGGCGGCGGCGTCTGGTCCATGCATTTTATTTCGATGCTGGCCGTGATCCTGCCGGTTCCGCTCAGCTATGACCTCGCCGAGACGGCCCTCTCCGCTGTCCTGGCCGTGATATTCACTTCGATCGCATTCGCGATCGTCGGGCGCAATGCGTTCGGCAAATATACGCTCCTTGTCAGTGCTCTGTTTCTAGGAACGGGCATCGCCGTGATGCACTATCTCGGGATGTATGCGGTACGGGGCAACTGCATCGTCACCTATTCCTGGCTAGGCGTGTCGATCTCGGTGGCGATCGCGATCGAGGCATCCGGCGTAGCGCTATGGTTCGCATTCCGCGAGCGCGGCGTGATCGACACGCTGCTCGGCGCCGTTGCCTTGGGGCTGGCCATTGCCTCGATGCATTATTCGGGAATGGAGGCGACGCGTTTCCTGCCGGCGGAGAACGGGGCCGAGCTTTTCCAGGGCGCCCTCTCCAAGGCGCATCTCGCGATCGCCATTTCGTTCACGATCTACACCGTTTGCGGCATGTGCATATTCGTGTTCGCCTTCCGCACCTTTTCCAGACGGACGGTATCGACGGTGCGGACAAGGCTCAATTGAGATTGCGCGGCTGCTTCTCGGGCATGGGGACCGCTTCGGCCGGTTGCGCCGCCGCCGAGGTCTCGGCCGCGACGATCAGTTCAGGGCGGTATTCGAAATGGAGCGTGTCGAAATGGTACCATTTCCCGCCCCATATGAAGCCGTGCTTCTCGAAAATCGCCGCGATCTCCCACGGAACCTGATTGCGATAGCGTAGGTCTTCCGACCGCCTCGGCCTGTTCCATTCCCAATAATCGCCGAACTTGGCGTTGATATCGATCGCGATGCCGAAGCCATGCGCGCTCGACCGGTCGGTGCGGGACACGTTGCGGCAGTTGAAGGTGCCGGAGGCGGGCTGCAGATATTTCATCATTTCCGGCGGCAACTCGTCGAGTTCCTCCGAAACGCGCTGCAATTTTTCGGCCACCCCATTGACCGGCGTAATCTTGATCGGCTTGCCGCCATGCTTGGGCAGCCAGGGGACGGATACGAGCTTCTTCTGAACCTCGCCCTTTTTGCAATCGCCATACATCTTCTTGAAGAACGCCTCGCTCCGTATCCGGCCGGGGTCGAAATTGACCAGCGGATCGTCCAGCATCGGCCCTGGCGTATAGGTGAGCAGGAACTGATCGTCCAGATCGGCATCGACCAGCCGCTCTTCGAACGTCTTCTGCTTGCCGTCGTCGAACGGCATGACGGTGCCGTCCTTCCAGGTCAGTTGAGTGCCGTCATGGCCGGCGAGAAACTCCGGATAGGAGGCCACGAGCCGGTCGAGAAGCGGCTTGAAGCGCGCCTTTTCCTCATCCGTCGGCGGGCGGGCGGGAGGCGACGGCTCCTCGCGCTCCTCCCGCTTGCGCCGGTTTCTTTGCGCGATGACCAGTTCGTCCGTTTCCGCCTTGGCGTCCGCGTCACCGCCATCCGCAGCGGCCGCGCGGTCGCCTGGAGCCTCGGCCTGCGGATCGGCGGCCGCGACCTGCCTGGGGGCCGTTTCCGGGGCTGACCGCGTATCGGGCGGTCCGTCTGCCGCGGGCGGGTTCGCGGGTACGCGATCATCCGCCGTGGGCAGCCGGTCCTGACTTGCGCCGTTTTTCTGCCCGGGGCCTTGCGTCTCTATCGCGGATGGTCCATCCGGGTCCGTCGCGGCGGCTTTGGGTGTGTCATTCCTCACAAAGGTCAACGCGATGGTCAGCGCGAACAGCGCGTGGGTCAGCGCCGCAGCCCCTTTGTGAAGCCGGCCGCGCAGTTTGGAGGCTTGCCCGGTGGTTTGCGGTTTGGCGGGCGGTGGCGGTTCCGGCTTCGTCATGACGCTCGCAATTTATCAGCTGCTGTTATGATCTCTTCCTGGCCGGGCCAGAATAAGGGGCAATGGCGGCGCGCGCCAGTGAGGGGAAACGGTCCTGATCGGGAAAAACGCCGAACCGCCAGGAGTTCCGGCGCCGCTGTGCTGCCGCTCGCGATTGTGGGCCGCAAGCAACGGAATCTTTGCCCCCAAGGTCTATGCTGTGATCGGTGACCGCGATGGCGGGCCGCAAGGGCCGCGAACCGCGCCAAGGCTGGAGCGCGCGAAACCGGCGGGAAACAAGGCCGGATGGGGAATCGCTTTACGGCAGCTTTGCGGCTGATAAAGTAACAAATTGATGATGTCGTTTTGAACGCCGCTTTTCAAAGGGCTGAGAGTGACCGAGGGGAGTGAGCAAGGGCCAGTCGCGCAACAAGGCGCTATCGTTCCTGGCCAGCCCGGCCACGGGACCGACCCTTTGCCTCTCCAACGCACTTTCCCGCCGCGCGAATTCGGCAGGCAGGGGCACGCGCGGCACACGCATCAGAATGGCTGCATGCCTGTCTATGGCGCGCTCGATCTCGGCACCAATAATTGCCGCCTGCTCGTCGCGCGCCCGTCGCGGCGCGGTTTCCAGGTCATCGACGCCTTTTCGCGCATCATCCGCCTCGGCGAAGGTGTCAGCCAGACCGGCTGCCTGTCCGAAGCCGCCATGGCGCGGACCCTGGAGGCGCTGAAAGTGTGCGCCGAAAAAATGGAGCGGCGCAATGTTCACCGTTCCCGTCTGATCGCCACCGAAGCGTGCCGCGTCGCCGCCAATGGCGGCGATTTCGTTTGCCGGGTGCAGCAGGAAACCGGCCTGGCCATCGAGGTCATCAGCCGCGAGACCGAGGCCCGTCTGGCGGTTGCCGGCTGCGCGTCGCTGCTCGACCGGAATTGCGACTGGGCGCTCGTCTTCGACATCGGCGGCGGCTCGACCGAGCTGATCTGGCTCGATCTGCGCCGGCTCAACAGCGGCAAGCGCCAGCAGATCGGCGACCGCGCCAAAGTGCAGGCGGCGATCGCGGCCTGGACGTCGCTGCCCGTCGGCGTGGTCACCCTGGCGGAGAAATTCGGCGGCCAGATCGTCGATGCGCCGCTTTTCGAGGCGATGGTCGAGGATGTCGTGGAGAAGCTGCTGCCTTTCGAAAAGGCCAACCGGCTGGCGCGGCATGTGGCCAGGGGCGGCGCCCATCTCATGGGAACGTCAGGCACGGTGACGACGATCGCCGGCGTCCATCTGCGCCTCGAAAGCTATAGCCGCAGCAAGGTGGACGGCTGCTGGCTGAACAGGGACGAAATCCGGGCCGTCAGCGGCGGGCTTCTGGAACTGAGCTATGAAGGGCGTGCCAGCCAGCCCTGCATCGGGCCGGAACGCGCCGATCTGGTGCTGGCGGGCTGCGCCATTCTGGAGGCCATCATGCGGCTTTGGCCGTGCCGCCGCCTCCGCGTCGCCGACCGGGGCCTGCGCGAAGGCATCCTGACCAGCCTGATGGCCGAGGATGCGCGCGCCAGCGGCAATGGACGCCACCGGTCCTGATCCGGTGCCGTTTATCCGAAACCGGAAGGCCGCTTTTCGGAATCGATGCTGAGACCGTTGCCCTGAGCGCAATGGGCATGATAGCGATACCCATGCCGAAATCTCCTGACAAGACGGGCAGCAAATCCTCCAGCGGCGCGCGCGCGCTGAAAGTGCGCGTCCGCACGGCCAGCAAACGCACCACATCCTCGACGCGCTGGCTCCAGCGCCAGCTCAACGACCCCTATGTCGTTGCCGCGAAGCGCGAAGGCTATCGCTCCCGCGCGGCCTACAAGCTGATCGAGATCGATGACAAATACCATCTGCTGAAACCGGGAATGGTGGTGGTCGATCTCGGCGCGGCGCCGGGCGGCTGGTCCCAGGTCGCGGCGGCGAGGGTGAAGGCGGATGGCGGCAAGGGGGTGGTCATCGCCCTCGACCTGACCGAAGTCGACGCGATCCCCGGCGTCACCTTCCTGCAAGCCGACTTTATGGAGGACGATGCGCCGGAGAAGCTGATCGGCGCGCTGGGCGGCCGCCGGCCCGAAGCGATTCTGTCCGACATGGCGTCTCCGGCAACCGGGCATCGCCAGACCGATAAGCTGCGAATCATGGGGCTTTGCGAGGCGGCGCTCGAATTCGCCATCGAGAGTTCTTGCCCAGGGCGGAACGTTTCTGTGCAAGGTGCTGCAAGGAGGAACCTCGCAGGAGCTTCTTGACAGCATGAAGCGTAATTTCGCGGTTGTGCGCCATGTGAAACCAAAGGCCAGCCGGGCCGATTCCGCCGAACTTTATGTTCTGGCTACCGGTTTCAGAGGAAAACCCCCATATGGGGATTAACCGTATCCCTGCGAGGCTATGCAGCGCTGCGGCGAAGTGATAAGAGACCAATCCATCGCCTTGTGGCGACGATAGCATTTGGCCTCAGGAAGAGTACTCAGCATATGGCTAGACTCAGGCCGGGAACCGCCCTGACTTTCGACGATATCCTCCTCTGTCCGTCTCATTCCGAGGTGCTGCCGACCTCGGTGAACGTGTCGTCCCGCGTATCGCGCTCGCTCAAGCTCAACATCCCGATTCTGTCCGCCGCGATGGACACGGTGACCGAGGCGCGTCTCGCGATCGCCATGGCGCAGGCCGGCGGCATCGGCGTCATTCACCGCAATCTCGAACCCATCGAGCAGGCCGAGCACGTCCGCAAGGTGAAGAAGTTCGAGTCCGGCATGGTGGTCGATCCGGTGACGATCGAGCCGGACGCGGTGCTGCAAACTGCGCTCGACCTGATGAGCCGGCATAGCATTTCCGGCATTCCGGTGGTCAAGGCGCCGCAGAACGGCTCGGCCGAAGGCAAGCTGGTCGGCATTCTCACCAATCGCGATGTGCGCTTCGCCACCAATATGCGCCAGCCGGTGTCCGAGCTGATGACCAAGGACGGGCTGATCACCGTCAAAAAGGGCGTCAGCGGCGAAGAGGCGATGCGGCTGCTGCATCACCACCGGATCGAGAAGCTGCTGGTCGTCGATGACAATTATCATTGCATCGGGCTGATCACGGTCAAGGACATGGAAAAGGCGCGTCTGCATCCGACCGCCTCGAAGGACGAGCAGGGCCGCCTTCTGGTCGCCGCCGCCACAACGGTGGGCGATCTTGGTTTTGAGCGCAGCGAACGGCTGATCGACGCGGGCTGCGACATGGTGGTGGTCGACACCGCGCATGGCCATTCCAGCCGGGTTCTCGAAGCGGTTGCCCGCATCAAGCGCGCCTCGAACTCGGTGCAGGTGCTCGCCGGCAATGTCGCGACGGCGGACGGTGCGCGGGCGCTGATCGACGCGGGCGCGGATGCGATCAAGATCGGCATCGGGCCGGGCTCCATCTGCACGACGCGGATCGTGGCGGGTGTCGGCGTGCCGCAGTTCACCGCGATCATGGACACCACCGAGGTGGCGAGGCGGGCCGGCATCCCGGCGATCGCCGATGGCGGCATCAAATATTCGGGCGATCTGGCGAAGGCGCTGGCCGCCGGTGCCGATTGCGTGATGATCGGTTCGCTGCTCGCCGGAACCGATGAAAGCCCGGGCGAGGTCTATCTCTATCAAGGGCGGTCCTATAAATCCTATCGCGGCATGGGGTCCATCGGCGCAATGGCGCGGGGTTCGGCCGACCGCTACTTCCAGCAGGAGGTCAGCGACACGTTGAAACTCGTGCCAGAGGGCATCGAGGGGCAAGTGCCGTATAAGGGGCCGGTTTCGAGCGTGCTGCATCAGCTCGTCGGCGGATTACGGGCGGCGATGGGCTATACCGGTTCCGCCGATATCCCCCAGCTGCATGAAAAGGCCGAATTCATCCAGATCACCAATGCCGGCCTGCGCGAGAGCCACACGCACGACGTGACCATCACACGGGAAAGCCCCAACTACCCGACGCACAGCTAGCCGAGCGCCGCCATACCCCGCGAACGGGGGACGTCCAGCCAAAGATTCCAGAGCGGCCTATGGAGCGGGCGTCGGCACCTGCGGGGGTGGCAGGAAAACTTCTACGATTGCGACCAGGAAAAGGTTGGGGAAGGGCGCAAATCGCGTCACTCTCGGCGCATCGCACATTCAGGCGCTTCTCGCTGCTCGCGAAGCTGCCATCGGCGGAAGAGCGTTTCAATAAAGGGGGCTGCCGGCACATGGTTATCGCAATTCTCTACCCTGTCTTTGCCCAGATCATACTGACATTCGTCTTGCTGGTGGCGATGGCCTGGGGGCGCCGCAAGGTGATGCTCACGCCGGGCTTTCGCTGGCGGGATATCGCGCTGGACTCCTCACGCTGGCCGGAGGATGCGCGCAAAATTGCCAATTGCTACGGCAATCAGTTCGAGCTGCCGGTGATCTTCTATGTGATTTGCCTCATTGCACTGATCACTGGGAAGGCGGATTTTGTCATGGTGGTGCTCGCCTGGGTCTTCGTCGCATCGCGCGTTGTCCATGCGCTGATCCACACGGGTCCCAACATCGTCCCGTTGCGGGGGGCTGCCTTCGGCGTGGGCATCCTGGTCGTGATGATCATGACCGGCATTCTGCTGGTGCGTTTGCTGGTTGCATTTTAGATGCGTCTTGCGGGGCGGCTTTCCGCCGCTATCGAGGTTCTCGAGGATGTTCTCGGCCGCCACAGGCCGGCATCCGCCGCGCTCGCCGATTGGGGCCGCGCGCATCGTTTTGCCGGGTCGGGCGACCGGTCGGCCATCGGCACGCTGGTCTACGACGTGCTGCGCAAGCGCGCCTCGCTTGGCCATCGGATGGGAGACGACAGCCCTCGCGCGCTCGCTCTGGGCGCACTGCGGTGGGTCTGGGCGCTGCGGGCGGATGAGATCGCGGCTTTGTGCGACGGTTCGCAGCACGCGCCGGCGCCGCTCAGCGCCGAGGAACTGCAACGCCTGGAAAGCGACGAGACCGCCGCGATGCCCGCATGGGCGGCCGCCGATGTGCCGGAATGGCTTTATCCGGATTTCGAGGCGGCGTTCGGCGAGACGTCTGTCGCCGAAGGCCAGGCCTTGGCGGAGCGCGCGCCGATCGATCTGCGGGTGAATACGCTGAAGGCGGATCGGCCCCGCCTGCTCAAGGCGCTGGACAAGTACCATCCCGCGGCTACGCCGTTCTCGCCGGTCGGCGTGCGCATCCCGCCGCCCGGCCCCCAGGAAAAGAACCCCAATATCGAGGCCGAAGCGGCGCATGGGCGCGGCTGGTTCGAAGTCCAGGACGAAGCCTCGCAAATTGCGGTCCTGCTGTCGGGCGCCGCTCCTCGCCTGCAAGTGCTGGACCTTTGCGCCGGTTCGGGCGGCAAGACGCTCGGCATGGCGGCGCTGATGCAGAATACCGGCCAGATCCACGCCTATGATTCCGACAAATTGCGCCTGCGCCCGATCTTCGAACGGTTGAAACGGGCCGGAGCCCGCAACGTCCAGCTTCTGCCGGCGGGAGATCTTGGTGCGCTTGAGGGGCTGAAGGCCAAGATGGATGTCGTGCTCGTCGACGCGCCCTGTTCCGGCTCGGGGGTCTGGCGGCGGCGTCCCGATGCGAAATGGCGGCTGACGGCGGAAGCGCTAGCCGCCAGGGTCGAAGAGCAGCGGCAGGTGCTGACGCTCGCGGCGCCGCTGGTCAAACCGGGTGGGCGGCTCGTCTATGCGACCTGCTCTGTGATCGCGGCCGAGAATGCCGGCCAGACGCGCTGGTTCCTCTCCGCCTTCCCTGAGTTCAAGGAGAAAGCGTGGCGCGATTTGTGGCCGTCCTCCGCCGCCCCATCCGCACCCATGGCTTCGGACGGGGATCAGCCTGCACTGCAACTCACCCCCTACCGTCACGCCACGGATGGATTTTACATCAGCATATTGGAGCGTTCCGCTCAGCCGTTGCGCTAAAGCTGCATCAGTTTTGGTCCATTCAGCCAAAAATCGGGCATTTCCGCCGCAATCTCGCCGTGCTGCTTGTGTTGGGTGGCTTGCCGTCCAGCCGGGCGGCTCGTCGGCGTGTGAAAACAGGGCTTGAGTTTACGGTCAAGAGTTTGATACATACCGGTCCTATTATCCGCGCCGTCAATGCCAGTCCTCGGCACTTCCAGTTCAGACGGAATAATCAACAGCGAGTTTACAGATGGGTTTTATCAAGACTCTCCTAGGTATCGTCATCCTCGTGGCGATCATAGTATTCGGCTATTGGCTGTATGCGACCTACACGATCGCGTCCGCCAATGACGAAATATGGGTTCAAGTGAACAGCAGAATGCCCGACCCGCTGCGCAAGTGGGCTTGCGGCGAAGTCAACGGCCGCATCGGCGCGGGCGCGCAAGCACCGACGGGTTGCACCGACGCGTGGGGCGCCACCAACTGATCTGCCGATTTCAGGGCGGATGCGCGGGCCTATCCCTTGTATCCGCTCTGCCTCGTTTTCCGCGCCATTGAGCGCACGCCTTGACGGACCGTCTGCCGGGTGCTACCCGCAGCCATGACCGACACCATCCTTATTGTCGATTTCGGCAGCCAGGTCACTCAGCTGATCGCTCGCCGCGTCCGCGAGTCCGGCGTCTATTCGGAAATCGTTCCCTTCCAGCTCGCCGATGAGGCCTTCGACCGGCTGAAGCCGCGCGCCGTCATCCTGTCGGGCGGCCCGGCCAGCGTCGCCGATGCGGACACGCCACGCGCGCCGCAACGCATCCTCACGGCCGGCGTGCCGGTGCTCGGCATTTGCTATGGCCAGATGGCGATGGTCGCGCAGCTTGGCGGCGATGTCGCGCCGTCCAGCGAGCGCGAATTCGGCCGCGCCGATCTCGACATCATCGCGCCTTCCGAGCTGTTCGACGGCATCGCGCTGCCGGGCGAATCCTTGCGCGTCTGGATGAGCCACGGCGACCGCGTTACCCGCATTCCCGAGGGCTTCGAGGTGATAGGCACCTCCGCCAACGCGCCCTTCGCGGCGATCGCCGACAAATCCCGGCGCCTTTACGCGGTGATGTTCCACCCCGAGGTCGTGCATACGCCGCAGGGCGCGGCGATCATCCGCAATTTCACCCATCGCATCGCCGGCTGCAGCGAAAGCTGGACGATGGGGCGCCTTCCGCGAAGCGATGATCGGCAAGATTCGCGCTCAGGTCGGCGAGGCGAAGGTGATCTGCGGACTGTCCGGCGGCGTCGACTCCGCTGTTGCCGCCGTGCTGATCCATGAGGCCATCGGCGATCAGCTCACCTGCATCTTCGTCGATCACGGGCTGCTGCGCCAGAGCGAGGCGGAGCAGGTCATCACGCTGTTTCGCGGCTCTTACAATATTCCGCTCGTGCATGTCGATGCATCGGAACGCTTTCTGGCGGCGCTGGACGGCGTCACCGACCCGGAAACCAAGCGCAAGACGATCGGCGCGCTGTTCATCGATGTGTTCGATGAGGAGGCGGCGAAACTCGGCGGCGCGGATTTCCTGGCGCAAGGCACGCTCTATCCCGATGTGATCGAAAGCGTCTCCTTCACGGGCGGCCCGTCGGTGACGATCAAGTCGCACCACAATGTCGGCGGCTTGCCGGAGCGGATGAAGCTGAAGCTGCTGGAGCCCTTGCGCGAGCTGTTCAAGGACGAAGTGCGCGAGCTTGGCCGCGAGCTGGGGCTGCCGGACAGTTTTGTCGGGCGGCATCCATTTCCGGGACCGGGCCTCGCCATCCGCATTCCCGGCGAGGTCACGCGCGAGCGGCTCGACGTTCTGCGCAAGGCCGACGCCATCTATCTCGACGAGATTCGCAAAGGCCGGGCTTTACGACAAAATCTGGCAGGCATTTGCCGTGCTGCTGCCCGTGCGCACCGTCGGCGTGATGGGCGACGCGCGCACCTACGACAATGTCTGCGCCCTCCGCGCCGTGACCTCGACCGACGGCATGACCGCCGATTATTTCGATTTCAGCCACGATTTCCTCGGCCGCACCGCCACGCGGATCATCAACGAGGTGAAGGGCATCAACCGCGTCGTCTACGACATCACCTCGAAGCCGCCGGGCACGATCGAGTGGGAGTGACCGGGGAGCACTCCGGCGTAGAATTGGATGGTGCAGCGTACTGAAGGTCGTTGTTGCAGGACAAAATTTGTCGATAGAAATCGATCGGCCACGGCTGCTCACGCGTTCCCTTGACTGGCCGCAATACGGAATGCGCTCGATCTCACTCGACTGGCTAAAAATCGTCCCACCAAAGGACCGCGATGCAGCTCACGTCCTATGTCGAAGATCAGATATGGCTCTGCGCCTATCCCATTCGATTGGCGGGCACGAAGTTCGATGCACGAATGACAGTGGTCCGCCTGACTTCTGGTCAACTTATGCTGCACTCGCCATGCGACATCACTGCGGCTATCGCCGAAGAGATCTCGGCGCTGGGACCAGTCGCCCATATCGTCGCTCCCGGAAATTTCCACCACATCTACGCGGCCACCGCGCAAGCCGCCTTTCCAGGGGCAAAGACATGGATCTGCCCCGGCGTTGAGAGCAGGAGCCCCGGCCTGAAATATGATGGCCTGCTCGGTGATGTGGCCCCCACCGACTGGGCCGGTGAAATCGACCAGGTGCTCGTGCAAGGCACGCGCATCATGCGCGAAGTCGCGATGTTTCACCGTGCCAGCCGCACGTTGATCCTTGTTGACCTCATCGAAAACTTCACCGGCGCGACGCCACATACCGGAGGGACATTGAAACTCTGGTTCAAGTATGTGTTTCGGATGTGGAACCACCCCCGCCCCGCGCCGGAATACAGGTTGGGCTGGAGCGACCGTCAGGCAGCGGCGAAATCGCTTCGACGCATTCTGGCGTGGGACTTTCAGCAGATCGTGTTGTCGCACGGCGATCTAATCGATCGCAACGCTCGTGAGGTTGCGGCTGCGGCTTGGGCCGGAGTTCCTCGAACAATGAGAGTATGCATTCTGACGGCAGTTTTTCGGTCATTTCGGCGGCACGGTGCAGATGGCGGATTCGAGGAAGACCGACCGGTCGATGTCGATAGTCCCCGAAAGCGAGAGATTTTCCGGCCGGCCAAATTTCCCTTTAAAATTATGAGCCATGCGTACCTGACGGTTCGATCGACGGAAGTTTTCATCACGAAGAAGAATGTGCATAGAAAAATCAACGCATTACATTCTGTTGGCACCATCGAGTGGGAATGAGGACATGGCGGCAATAGCGTAGTTTCGGTGGCTCGCTGCCGGTCTATTGCACGTTTCCGTCTACCCTGTCCTGGAAGTGGCTATTTCGTCCCCTTGCGCCTCAACCGCCCAAAAAAAATTGCAGGGCGATGTCGATTTCCGAAAACCCCGTTCGTCGTTCCATATGATAGGCCGGCTCAAACAAGGAGACAGACGATGCGTGTGATGGTGCTCGTGAAGGCGACCGAAGACAGCGAAAAGGGCTTTGTCCCACGCCCGAGACGAAGGAGATGATGGAGGCGATGGGCAAATTCAATGAGGAGCTGGTCAAGGCCGGCATCATGCGCGCCGGCGACGGCCTCAAGCCCTCCTCGCAGGGCAAGCGTATTGCGTTCGATGGTCCCGGCCGTACGGTCATCGACGGGCCTTTCGCCGAGACCCGCGAGCTGGTCGCCGGCTTCTGGCTCTGGGAAGTCAAGGACATGGACGAGGCGGTCGCCTGGGTGAAGCGCTGCCCCAATCCCATGCCGGGACCGAGCGAGATCGAAATCCGGCCGCTGTACGAGATGGCTGATTTGCGATGAGAATCTGACGCCGGAGGTCACGGAAATCCATGACCGGACGCGCGAAAAGCTCAGCGGCAACTGAGGCTGTCGGACGCAGCGTGCTTGCCTCTGAGCGTCGTCAAGGTAAGCGGCCTAGCCGTAGCCTTGGAGACCGTGAAGGTGGCTGTCAAAGGGCGGCGGCGGACGTTAGTTCTTCTCGCAGTCGTAATAGTCGACGGTGTTCTCGGCACGGAATATCGTCCGAAGGCCTCGCTCGTCGCGCGCACCCGTCACGATAACTATCTTCTGCGAGTCCAATTCGCAGGTGTCGACATCGACATGCGTCGAAAGCGCCAAGTAGCGCATTGTCGTCGCACCACATCTTTCTCCAACAGACCGCGCGAACCCGCATCATCGGGAACGCCCAATCCGGCCACCGGGCGCGCCCGATGTCCATGGCCGTCTTCAGACGCACCAACGGGCGCTGAAGCCTCGCAAACAAATTAGCATTGACTAATGCATTAGCATACACTAATTAATCGCCATGACCGAAGCCGCTCCCATCGACGCCGTCATGCGCGCGCTTGCCGATCCGACGCGGCGCGCCGTGTTCGAGCGCATCGCAAGGTCCGACGAGATCACCGTGGTCGAGCTGACACGCGGGAGCGGCGTGACGCAGGGCGCCATCTCCCAGCACCTCAAATCATTGAAGCTGGCCGGCCTGGTCGCCGAGCGCCCCGAGGGCCGCAACGTCTATTACCGCGCCCAGCCTGAGGGCCTCGCGCCGCTCGCGAGTGGCTGAGCTACTACGAGCGCTTCTGGACCGACCGCCTGGATGTGCTCGAACGGCTCCTCCGCAAGGAGGACGCACGCAAATCCCCCGCCCCCAAAAAAGGAGACGACCAATGACCGACCTCGCGACCCAGGACGCCTATGGCGTGCTGACCGAGCCGGCCACGCTGAAGATCCAGCGCCTTCTGCCCGGCCCCATCGAGCGCGTCTGGGCGTATCTCACGGAGAGCGACCTGCGCCGCCAGTGGCTGGCGGCGGGCGAGATGGAGATGAAGGTCGGCGCGCCCTTCGAATTCGTCTGGCGCAACGACGAGCTTGACCGATCCGCCCGGCCAGCGGCCGCGCCGGCTTCTCCGACGAGCACCGGATGCAGAGCCGGATCACCGAGCTCGATCCGCCCCGCAAGCTCGCCTTCACCTGGGGAGGCAGCGGCGACGTCTCCTTCGAGCTGGAGCCAAAGGGCAACGAGGTGCTGCTCACCGTGATCCATCGCCGCCTGCCCGACCGCGCAACGATGCTGAAGGTCGGCGCCGGCTGGCACATGCACCTCGACATTCTGGTCGCCCGCGCGACCGGCAAGGAGCCGGAGCCATTCTGGGACGGCTGGAGCCGCCTGCAGAAGGAATACGAGCGGCGGCTGCCGGCCTGAACGAACGCATGAAGGTGCGGGCCGCCCAGGTCGATAGGCGGAGCGACCCGCAGCAAGGAGAGAAGAACGATGACGAAGCACATGACCGGGACACGCGAAGAATGGCTCGCGGCCCGGCTCGAGCTGCTCGAGGAGGAGAAGGAGCTGACGCGGCGCAGCGACGAGCTGGCGCGGCGGCGGCAGGAGCTGCCCTGGGTCCGGATCGACAAGGACGTACCGATTCGAGACCGATGAAGGGAGCGCCTCGCTGGCGGACCTCTTCAGAGGGCGCTCGCAGCTCCTCGTCTACCACTTCATGTTCGGGCCCGACTACACGGCGGGATGCCCGTCCTGCTCGGCGATCGCGGACGGCTTCAACGGCGTCGTCGTCCACCTGGCGAACCACGACGTCGTGCTTCTCGGCGGTGTCGCGGGCGCCGCTCGCGAAGCTGCAGGCGTTCAAGCGGCGGATGGGGTGGACGTTTCCCTGGGCGTCCTCGTTCGGCAGCGACTTCAACTCCGACTTCAATGTCTCGTTCACCGAGGAGCAACAGCGCGAGGGAGGCATCGAATACAACTACCGGCGCGAGCGGCCGAAGTGCCGCTCGCAGGCGAAGACCGCCAGGAATGGCAGCTGCGCGGCAGCGAGGGCCGGTCGCGGAGATCGCGGCCATGACCGGAACCGACGTCGCCACCTACACGCGCGACAGGCCGGGCATGAGCGCGTTCGTGCTCGAGGACGGCGCCGTCTACCACACCTATTCCGCCTATGCGCGCGGGCTGGACGGCCTCTGGGGCATGTACCAGTGGCTCGACCGCGCCCCCAAGGGACGCAACGAGACGGGCGTCTGGTGGCGCCGCCACGACGAATACGCCAAGGGTTGAGCGGACCGTGGCGACTCGTTGTCGAAAGCGGCGGCGCGGCCGCCCTCGGCGCAGGCCGACTGGCTGTGCCTCGCGGCCGCGCCGACCTTCGCAATCATGGCGCTGCTGACCGGCGTGCTTGGCGGCGGGGCGCCGGACATGCTCTGCGCGGCCGCAAGATGCGTCACCGCTGAGCGGAATGGCCGCCATGTACGTGCTGATGAGCGCCTTCCATACGGCGCCTTGGCTGAAGCTGATCGCCAGCCGGCGAAGCCGTGCCCGCCGGTCCTGATTCGGCATTGATCGGACCATCAACGATTTGACAGTGAGAACACACCGATGAGCAAGACTTATACCGGCGGATGCGCCTGCGGCGCGATCCGTTACGAAATCTCTGACGAACCGATCGTGATCGAGCGAGTGCCAGTGCCCCGACTGTCAACGCAAGAGCGGCACCGGCACGGGTCGTACCTTACATTCGCGGACCGGCGGCGCGTAGAGATCTCGAAGGCAAACGCGCGCCTTCTGCCCCAACTGCGGATCGCCTGTCTATATGACGTTTTTGCGGCCAGACTGATGATTCCGACAGCGTAGCTGTTGACTGCACCGCGGCCGACTATACCGCGCGTTCAAGCAAAATTCCCTAGTCTGTCGCGTTCCGCCATCGCAGCAACTGAGCGGAGGAGACGATGAGAAACTTAGTTTTCGTCTCGCTTTCACCCGTGTCAGCGGCCTCGCGACGCGGTGTCCCCGGCTGGACTCCTGACCCGACGCGTATAAAAAAAGCGGCTTCCGGAGAAGCCGCCAGTCGGGGGTACTTATCGTTATTGCCTGAGTATCTTAGTAGTACTTCTTGAAGAAGTACTTCTGGCACCACCAATGGTAGGGATGCTTGTAGCAATAGCCGTCATAGTAGCCATAAGGATACGAGCTATAGCCCTTGTGATGATAGTAGTAGTTGTTGTAGTGATAGCGGTTGTGGTGGTGGCGATGGCGATGTCCGCCGCCGGTGAGCTGCAACGCGCTGTCGCTTTGCGCCGCTTCACTGATGGTGGCTGCAGCCGGCGAAATGCTTGCCGCGGATGCTGTGGAGAGTGAGGCTCCGCCCATGACCAGCAAGGCGAGAGCAAAGATCAGTTTCTTCATTGTCGTCTCCTGTTAAATCGGGCGGGCTTTGTTTTGGCTCATGATCATTCATGCCCGCCTTGATTTGAGTTTTAACCCAGGAGATCGCGCTTTGCATTTAAAGTTAAGTTGAGAAAAAGTGGTCGAATAAAATAGCCGCCTGAAGTGTTATTGGGCATTTTGCTGTTTGCATTGAAACAACGTCGATGGGTGTAGGTACGTTCTGTTACAAATTTATATAGCGTGAAACGATTAAATAGGCAAGCAGCAGTGTTTGCCTTTCCTTGGGCGCGAAAATATCATATCTTATACGGGAGAAATCCAGCCATTGTGCTGTCGTCGCCCGGCCCAGATCCGATTTGCACCGCATGATGATGCCGGACAGGGGCGAGAAGGCAAGTTCAAGTGATTTTTGCGGTCGGATCGGGCGCGGATGCGGTCAGAAGCGAAATGCGCCAGCGCAATAGCGTCATCGCCTCGGCGCCATTCTACCAGCCGCAACGCACGCGGCAACGCTCGCAGCGCGAGCCTTCCTGATCGTTTTCGCAAGTGGCGCGGCAGGCCTCGCAAGGATGTCCCCAACGCGGTCCATAGCCCCAATAGGGGCCGCCCCAGAATTCGGCGCCAATGCTCTTACGGCGTTTCCGCTCCCCGAGAATGTTGCGCTCGGAGTCCATCTGCCTGGATTCGGGCTGCTCGTCGCCGCTCTGCGCCGTCGTGACTGCAGGCGCTTCCGTGCCCGGCAGATCGGTAGCCATGAGCGCGGAGAACGCTCCCGATCCGGCCAGGAAAACAGTCGCAAGGATGAGCAAAAAGCAGAAGCGCCGTTTCATCCATTCTCCTTTAGGATGCCGGTCAGTCCGCCACCTTCGGCATGATGAAAGGGAATTCGAATGAACCAGCAATGAATATAATAAAGGGCATGATCTTGTCCGCCGCAAGCCGGCACCACATTTCTGCAGACTAAGTGGCGGAAATACATCCGTCATTTTTGGCGTCCCGATAGGTAACTCTCGCTGGCGCATCGCTTCCCACCAAAGCTACGGCCGCAGTTGCAGCTTATAGCTGGGAAGCAGCGGCAAGCACGCAATCGACGTCAGACCAAGACCTCGGCGCGCCATAGCCCGTGCCGACGGATTCGGCACGAGGCCCTGAGTCCGTGCTCACCGCATTTTCACGAGCGCAAGCGGTGACGCTTTTGCTGGAAAGCTCTAGCGGCACGCAACATGCACGCGGTGCGGGCCCAGCGGGCCCTCGCGGAACTGCGTCATGCGGAAGCGATAATAGTCGCAGCCCCTGCCGCAATATCCCGCGCGCAGCCGCCAATACCAGCACTTCACGCCGCATGGCTCGTCATAGGTTTCGCGGGGAGCGGTCGATGGCGGCGGTTTCATGCACCGCGTCCGCGTGGGTTCGCACCACAGGATGCTCTTCGACGCAATCGGGCTTGCCGTGGCTGACGGCTGGTTCGTGTGCGTAAGGTACAGGCTCAGGCTCCCAGCGCCGGGCATGGACAGGACGCGCTGCATACGGGCCGGGTTCATAGCCGGCCCTGATGACGGGCCGCGCAACCCATTCGTCCCACGATCGAAACGCCTCTCCAGGCTTTGCATAGGGCGCCGCCTGTGCGCTCCCGGCGCTGAAGCATATGGCGCAAACCGCACAGACAAGCACCCGCCTGCCCGAATGTGCAATTTTCTGCCAGAAACGGCGAATTCCTGAGTTGTCCCGGATCACCATTGCCCCCTACCGCCCCGCAATACCAAGTCTTTGGATCAGGCAGACGAAAAGCCCTTTATTCTCGGGCTTTCAGTCTATAAATCTTGGCCATCTAACACCAGCGGACGCAAACAACTCGTTAATACGGGCCTCGATGCGTCCCCGAATGGAACAAAATGTCCTACCAAACGGAAATAAGACGGCAGACCGCGCCCGACATCGCCAAGCGCAAGGGCGGCGAGCCGATCGTCTCGCTGACGGCCTACCATGCCCACACGGCGCGGATCATCGATCCTTACGTCGATTTCCTGCTCGTCGGCGACTCGCTCGGCATGGTGATGCATGGCTATGAAATCCACCGTGCCGGTGCCGCTCGATCTGATGATCATGCATGGCGCGGCGGTGGTGCGCGGCTCGCGGCGGGCGCTGGTCGTCGTCGACATGCCGTTCGGCTCCTATGAGGAAAGCCCCGCCATCGCCTTCCGCAACGCGGCCCGGGTGATGAAGGAAACCGGCTGCGGCGCGATCAAGCTGGAGGGTGGAACGCGCATGGCGGAGACCATCCGCTATCTCACCGAGCGCGGCATTCCGGTCATGGCGCATATCGGCCTGACGCCTCAGTCGGTGAATGTCATGGGCGGCTTCAAGACGCAAGGGCGCCGCCAGGGCGAATGGGCGGCCATCGAGGCCGACGCGGCGGCCGTCGCCGAAGCGGGCGCGTTCGCCGTGGTGCTCGAAGGCATGGCCGAGCTGCTGGCCGCCCGGATCACCAAGCAGATCCCCATCCCGACCATCGGCATCGGCGCTTCGGTCTCCTGCGACGGGCAGATCCTCGTGCTGGAGGACATGCTCGGCCTCAATCCCGCGCGTGCCCAAATTCGTCAAGAAATTCGGCGAACTCGGCAGTGCCATCGAGACGGCCGTGAAGTCCTATGCGGAGGAAGTCCGCGCCCGGACGTTTCCGGCGCCCGAGCATGTCTATGCCATGCGCGCCGAAGGCCCCGCCGAGGCGCAAGCCGAAATCAAGGAAATCCAAAGCCGCCGGCGAGTAGCGGGCGCCGCGCGCGCCCGCTACGCAGGGCAATGCGGCAGGCGAGAAGATCGCTGGCTCCGCTGCCCGGGCGGGTATATGTGAATGCAGGTTCGATGAGAGGGGCGGCGATAAAGCCGTCTGGAACGATGAGCGACGACAATATTTTCCGCGAAGTCGATGAGGATCTCCGCCGCGAGCAAATGACGGCGCTCATGGACAAATACGGCGTCTACGTGCTGATCGGCGCGGCGATCATCATCGTGATCGTCGGCGGCTTCAACGTCTACTCCTGGTGGACGATCAAGCGCGCCGGGGAAAATGGCGCCGCCTATTATCAGGCGGCCCAGCTCATCGACGAAAAGAAGAATCCCGAAGCGCTCGAAGCTTTTTCCAAATTCGCAGGGCAGGCATCGGGCGGGTATCACACGCTTGCCGAGCTGGAAGTGGCCGCCCTTCACGCCCAGCAAGGCCGCAAGGCCGAGGCGGTCGCGGTTTATGACCGGGTCGCTCAGAGCGGGGCGACGCCACGCTGCGCGATTATGCGCGGATCCAGGCGGCTACGCTGCGCCTCGACGACGCCGACCGGGCGGAGATCGTTAGTCGGCTTGCTGGACTTAATACTGACAACAATGCGTGGCGATATTCGGCGCGGGAGCTGTTAGGATTGGCTGCTTTCCGCTCGGGTGACACTGCCGAATCGGAGAAGATGTTCAGTCAGATCCTCGGTGATTAAGGGGCGCCGTCGGAAATTCGCAGGCGCGCCGAGGCTATGCTGGCGTTATTGGTCAAAGCGCCGAAAGCGGCCAATTCGGCGCCGGCGCCAGCAGCAAAAGCGGGAAGTGAAACGCAATAGAGGTGCACCGAATGGCTGGCCAGCTTCGTCATGGCTTGAAGATCGGGTTGATGTTCGCAGCCGCGATCGCTCTTTCGGGATGCGGCGAGTCCGGGCCGAGCCTGTCGTCGATCCCAGGTGTGTCCAGCCTGTTCGGCGAGAGCGATAAGCCGCCGCTGCCCGGCGAGCGCGTGTCCGTGCTGTCCTCCGACACGACCGCCTCCACCGGGAACGTCGAATTGAAGGAGCCCGTGGTGCTGCCCGCGCCCCAGGAGAACGCCTCCTGGAGCCAGCCCGGCGGCGTCGCGAGCAATGCGCCCGGCCATCTGGCCTATTCGGGCGGCGCCAAGACGATCTGGACCGATGACGCCGGTTCCGGGTCGAATTCCGATGGCCGTATCACCGCGCTGCCAATCGTGCATGGCGGGAAAGTCTTCACGCTCGATCGCAAAGGCCGCGTCACGGCGTTTTCCATGGGCGGCGGCACGGTCTGGAAGGCCGATCTGGCGCCGGAGAACGAGAAGGCCGAGGCCGGTTTCGGCGGCGGTTTGGCGGCTGAAGGCGAAAAGCTTTATGTCGCCACGGGGTTCGGCACGGTCGTGGCTCTGGGGATCGGCAACGGCAAGCCGCTTTGGACCAAAGCGCTGAACGTCCCATTCCGGTCCTCGCCGACCGTCTCAAACGGCAAGGTTTTCGTCGTCAACAGCGAGAGCGAACTGTTCGCACTGTCCGCCGAGAATGGCGCCCAGCTTTGGACGAGCCGTGGCCTGCCCGAGGGCGCCTCCGTGCTCAACAATGTCAGCCCGGCGGTTTCCGGCAACACGCTGGTCGTGTCTTATGCGTCCGGCGAAGTCGTGGCGCTGGACGTCAACTCAGGCGAGCAGCGCTGGACCGATTCCGTGACGGGCGGCGGGGGCGCCGCCTCGCTCACGACAATCGGCGATGCCGCAAGGCCGGTTATCGACGACGGCGTGGTGTTCGCCGCCAGCCGCGGCGGCCGGATCATCGCCACGAACCTGAAATCCGGCGAGCGCGTCTGGTCGCGCGATATCCGCGCGGTGCAAACGCCCTGGGTGGCGGGTGGCAGCATCTTCGTGGTCGACATGAACAGCCGCATATATGCCCTCGACCGCAAGAGCGGCAAGGTCAAATGGTCGACCGCGCTGCCGAGCTGCCAAAGGCTGGAGCGGGCCGACGCTTGCGGGCGGTAAATTGTGGGTGGCCTCGAATAAGGGGCTGCTGGTGGGCGTCGATGCCAAGACCGGTCAGGTCGCCACGCAGCGCGACCTGGAGAATGCGGTCTACATCTCGCCGATCGTGGCGAGTGGCCGTATGTTCGTGTTGACAGACAAGGCGCGCCTGATTGCAATGAACTGAGCCCGTTTTTTTACAGAACCCAAGGTAACGGGCCGGTTTCCGGCCCGTTTTTTATCGACGCCCATTATGACACGCTCCATCGTCATCGCCGGACGGCCCAATGTCGGCAAGTCCACACTGTTCAACCGGCTCGCCGGCAAGCGGCTTGCGCTTGTCGACGACATGCCGGGCCTGACGCGCGACCGCAAGGAGGCCGAAGCGCAGATCGGCCGCCGCATCTTGCGGCTATCCGACACGGCGGGGCTGGAAGAGGCGGAGCAGGGCTCCATCGCCGCGCGCATGAGCGACCAGAGCCGCAATGCCATTCTTGCCGGCGACGTCATCCTGTTCATGATCGACGCACGCAGCGGCGTCACGCCCGCCGACGAGCAATTCGCCCTGCATGTTCGCGCCTCCAACCGGCCGGTCATTCTCGTCGCCAATAAATGCGAGGGCCGCGCCAGCGACGCCGGTTTTTACGAAGCCTTCAAGCTCGGGCTGGGCGAGCCAGTATCGATTTCGGCGGAGCATGGCATCGGGATCGGCGAGCTTTATTCGCGCATAACCGAGGTGATGGATGCGCTTGAGGCGGAGAGCGGCGAACCCGACGAACCGGGGCATAGCGAGGATGATATCGCCAGCCGCGACCGGCCGTTGAAGCTCGCCATCGTCGGGCGGCCGAATGCCGGAAAATCCACGCTGGTCAACACGCTGCTCGGCGAGGAGCGGATGATCACCGGTCCGGAGCCGGGCCTGACGCGGGATTCGGTCGCCACCGATTTCACCTGGGGCGAACGGCAGGTCAAGCTGTTCGATACGGCGGGGCTGCGGCGCAAATCGCGGGTCGAGCAGAAGGCGGAAAAACTCGCCGTGGGCGACGCGCTGAACGCCATCCGCTTCGCCGAAGTGGTCGTGCTGCTGGTCGATGTCGGAGCAGGCGCTGGACAAGCAGGATCTGCAGATCGCCTCGCTGGTCGAGAAAGAGGGCAGGGCGCTGGTCATCGGCATCAACAAATGGGACATCGTCGAGAACCGCGACAAGGTGCTGAAGGAGCTGCGCGAGCAGGTCGAGATGCAGCTTCCGCAGGTGAAGGGCGTGCCCGTCGTTCCCGTCAGCGCGCTGTCGGGGCGCGGCGCCGACAAGCTGATGAAGGCGGTATTCACAGTCTATGAGGCCTGGAACAAGCGCATCTCGACCGCCGGCCTCAACCGCTGGTTCACCGAGGCCGTGGAAGGCCATCCGCCGCCTGCGCAGGCCGGCCGGCGCGTAAAACTGCGCTACATCACCCAGCCGAATGCGCGCCCGCCGACCTTCATCGCCTTCTGCTCGCAGCCCGACGCGCTGCCCGAAAGCTACAAGCGCTATCTGGTCAATTCGCTGCGCGACGCGTTCGATCTGCGCTCCGTGCCGATCCGGCTGCATCTGCGCAAGCCGAAAAACCCATATGCCGAGCGCAAATCATGAGCGAGCCGGCGGAGGTGCTGTTCTATCAGCTCGAACGCCAGCCGCTCGATCAGGTGCTGCCGGGCCTCTTGGAGAAGACCCTGGAGCGGGGCTGGCGCGCGGTCGTGCAAGTGGGAAGCGAGGAGCGGCTTGAGGCGCTGGACGCGCTGCTCTGGACCTATTCCGAGGACAGTTTTCTGCCGCATGGCACGGCGCGTGACGGCTTTTCCGATCGACAGCCGGTGTTCCTGACCGCGACCGAGGCCAACCCGAACGGCGCGGCGGTGCGCTTTTTCGTCGACGGCGCCGATGGTGCGGACCTGAGCGGCTATACCCGTGTCGTCTATCTGTTCGACGGCCGCGACGAGGATGCCCGACTGAAGGCCCGCGAGCAGTGGAAGCGCGCCAAGGCCGATGGGCACGCCGTCACCTTCTGGCAGCAGAACGATCGCGGACGCTGGGAGAAGAAGGCGTAAGGAAGCGTTCCCATGATCGATATCGACGCCTATTTCCAGCGTATCGGTTATCGGGGAACGGCCGAGCCGACCGTCGAAACATTGCGCGCGCTGCACGATCTCCACCCGCTGGCCATCCCCTTTGAAAATCTGAGCCCGGTGCTCGGCTGGCCGGTGCCGCTCGACCTGCCTTCGCTGGAACGCAAGCTCATCCGAGAGGGTCGCGGCGGCTATTGCTATGAGCAGAACACCCTGTTTGCTGGCGTGCTGCGTCAACTAGGCTTCCAGGTAAGGGGGCTCTCGGCGCGCGTTCTCTGGAATTCGCCCGAGGACGCAATTACCGCCCGCTCCCACATGCTGCTTGAGGTGATGGCCGAGGGCGAGGCTTACCTTGCCGATGTCGGCTTCGGCGGTCTTACGCAGACAGCTCCGATCCGGTTTATGCCCGGCCTCGAGCAGGAAACGCCGCATGAGCCCGTCCGCCTCGTTCAGAGCGGCAGCTATTTCTACTCGCAGGCCTTCGTCAAAGGCGCGTGGAAGACTGTCTACCGTTTCGAGCTGGTCGAGCAATTCGCACCCGATTACGAAATTGCAAATTACTATGTCTCGACGCATCCGGAACTCGCATTTCCGGCTCGATCTGCTGGTCGGCAGGCCCGCTCCGGGATGCCGTCACGTGCTTTTCAATAACCGCTATGTGGTCCATCATCTTAACGGTGAGAAGGAGTCGCGCGTCCTCGACAGCGCCGCCGAAATCCGCGACGTGCTGGCGGGGCCGTTCGGGATCAGCGTGCCGGACGCTGCGGAATTCGAAGGGGCGATGGCGCGCATTTTGGCGCGGGGGGCTTCCGTCGCCCAATAATCCTGCGCTTGCGGCTTTGCATGCTGCATAATGCAATGGCGGCAAGCGCAACGCTGAACGCACAGCGACCATAGGAGGCGTGCCATGGCCCAAGCGCAAACCATCAAGGGCATCGCGTTTGACGCTTACGGTACGCTTTTCGACGTTTACTCGATCGGGGCCCTGGCCGAGGACATCTTTCCCGGCGACGGCAAGGCGCTCGCCGAGCTCTGGCGCGAACGGCAGATTGACTATACGCGCATCCGGACGCTGAGCGGTCAGTATGCGGATTTCTGGACCGTCACCGGTGACGCGCTGGATTTCGCCTGCGACCGCCTCGCCCTCGATTTGACGCGGCGCGATCGTGACCGCCTGATGGCGCAATATGAGCGCCTTCATGCTTTTCCGGAAAACCTCCGCGCGCTGCAGGAGCTTCGGCGGCTTGGTGTTCCGCTTGGCATCCTCTCCAATGGCACGCCTGGATGATCGCAACGCTGTTGCCGCCGCCGGCATGGATGGACTGTTCGATCATATCTCAGCGTCGACGGCGTGCGCAAATTCAAGACCGCGCCCGAGGCCTACCAGCTCGGGCCGGACGCTTTCGGATGTCCGGCAGCGGAGATTTTGTTCGTATCGTCGAACGGATGGGATGTCTGCGGAGCGACATGGTTCGGCTACACGACGTTCTGGGTGAACCGGGCCGTTGCGCCGCTTGAGCGTCTGGGCGTGCGCCCGACGGCCGAGGGGCACACGGGAAATACGCTGGTAAAGCTGCTGGGAGGAGCGGATGATCACGGGGCCGGAGCCGGGCCTGACGCGGGATTCGGTCGCCACCGATTTCACCTGGGGCGAACGGCAGGTCAAGCTGTTCGATACGGCGGGGCTGCGGCGTAAATCGCGGGTCGAGCAGAAGGCGGAAAAACTTGCCGTGGGCGATGCGCTGAATGCCATCCGTTTCGCCGAAGTGGTCGTGCTGCTGGTCGATGTCGGACAGGCGCTGGACAAGCAGGATCTGCAGATCGCCTCACTGGTCGAGAAAGAGGGCAGGGCGCTGGTCATCGGCATCAACAAATGGGACATCGTCGAAAACCGCGACAAGGTGCTGAAGGAACTGCGTGAGCAGGTCGAGATGCAGCTTCCGCAGGTGAAGGGCGTGCCCGTCGTTCCCGTCAGCGCGCTGTCGGGACGCGGCGCCGACAAGCTGATGAAGGCGGTATTCACAGTCTATGAGGCCTGGAACAAGCGCATCTCGACCGCCGGCCTCAACCGCTGGTTCACCGAGGCCGTGGAAGGCCACCCGCCGCCTGCGCAGGCCGGCCGGCGCGTAAAACTGCGCTACATCACCCAGCCGAATGCGCGCCCGCCGACCTTCATCGCCTTCTGCTCGCAGCCCGACGCGCTGCCCGAATCCTATAAGCGCTATCTGGTCAATTCGCTGCGCGACGCATTCGATCTGCGCTCCGTGCCGATCCGGCTGCATCTGCGCAAGCCGAAAAACCCATATGCCGAGCGCAAATCATGAGCGAGCCGGCGGAGGTGCTGTTCTATCAGCTCGAACGCCAGCCGCTCGATCAGGTGCTGCCGGGCCTCTTGGAGAAGACCCTTGAGCGGGGCTGGCGCGCGGTCGTGCAGGCCGGAAGCGAGGAGCGGCTTGAGGCGCTGGATGCGCTCCTCTGGACCTATGCCGATGACAGTTTTCTGCCGCATGGCACGGCGCGTGACGGCTTTTCCGATCGACAGCCGGTGTTCCTGACCGCCACCGAGGCCAACCCGAACGGCGCGGCGGTGCGCTTTTTCGTCGACGGCGCCGATGGTGCGGACCTGAGCGGCTATACACGTGTCGTCTATCTGTTCGACGGCCGCGATGAGGATGCCCGTCTGAAGGCCCGCGAGCAGTGGAAGCGCGCCAAGGCCGATGGGCACGCCGTCACCTTCTGGCAGCAGAACGATCGCGGACGCTGGGAGAAGAAGGCGTAAGGAAGCGTTCCCATGGTCGATATCGACGCCTATTTCCAGCGTATCGGTTATCGGGGGACAGCCGCGCCGACCGTCGAAACATTGCGCGCGCTGCACCATCTCCACCCGCTGGCCATCCCCTTTGAAAATCTGAGCCCGGTGCTCGGCTGGCCGGTGCCGCTCGACCTGCCTTCGCTGGAACGCAAGCTCATCCGAGAGGGTCGCGGCGGCTATTGCTATGAGCAAAATACCCTGTTTGCTGCCGTGCTGCGTCAGCTAGGCTTCCAGGTGAGGGGGCTCTCGGCGCGCGTTCTGTGGAATTCGCCCGAGGACGCAATTACCGCCCGCTCCCACATGCTGCTTGAGGTGATGGCCGAGGGCGAGGCTTACCTCGCCGATGTCGGCTTCGGCGGTCTTACGCAAACAGCCCCGATCCGGTTTATGCCCGGCCTCGAGCAGGAAACGCCGCATGAGCCCGTCCGCCTCGTTCAGAGCGGCAGCTATTTCCGCTCGCAGGCCTTCGTCAAAGGCGCGTGGAAGACTGTCTACCGTTTCGAGCTGATCGAGCAATTCGCTCCCGATTACGAAATTGCAAATTACTATGTCTCGACGCATCCGGACTCGCATTTCCGGCTCGATCTGCTGGTCGGCAGGCCCGCTCCCGGATGCCGTCACGTGCTTTTCAATAACCGCTATGTGGTCCATCATCTTAACGGCGAGAAGGAGTCGCGCGTCCTCGACAGCGCCGCCGAAATCCGCGACGTGCTGGCGGGGCCGTTCGGGATCAGCGTGCCGGACGCGGCGGAATTCGAAGGGGCGATGGCGCGCATTTTGGCACGGGGGGCTTCCGTCGCCCAATAATCCTGCGCTTGCGGCTTTGCATGCTGCATAATGCGATGGCGGCAAGCGCAACGCTGAACACACAGCGACCATAGGAGGCGTGCCATGGCCCAAGCGCAAACCATCAAGGGCATCGCGTTTGACGCTTACGGCACGCTTTTCGATGTTTACTCGATCGGAGCCCTGGCGGAGGACATTTTCCCCGGCGACGGCAAGGCGCTCGCCGAGCTCTGGCGCGACCGCCAGATCGACTATACGCGCATCCGGACGCTGAGCGGTCAGTATGCGGATTTCTGGACCGTCACCGGTGACGCGCTGGATTTCGCCTGCGACCGCCTCGCTCTTGATTTGACCCGGCGCGATCGTGACCGCCTGATGGCGCAATATGAGCGCCTTCACGCTTTTCCGGAAAATCTCCGTGTACTGCAGGAGCTTAAGCGTCTTGGCCTGGCGCTTGGCATCCTGTCCAATGGCACGCCCTGGATGATCGCCAACGCCGTTGCCGCCGCCGGCATGGATGGACTATTCGATCATATTCTCAGCGTCGACGGCGTGCGCAAATTCAAGACTGCGCCCGAGGCCTACCAGCTCGGGCCGGACGCTTTCGGATGCCGGCGGCGGAAATTCTCTTCGTATCGTCGAACGGATGGGATGTCTGCGGTGCGACATGGTTCGGCTACACGACCTTCTGGGTCAACCGGGCCGTTGCGCCGCTTGAGCGGCTGGGCGTGCGTCCGACGGCCGAGGGGCACACGCTGGACGATGTCGTGGCATTCGTCAGCGGACAGCTGGCTGATGCGCGATGAGGAGGTCATAAAGGCCTTCATGCCTCAATCCGCCGAGTGACGCTCCGCCTGCGCAAAATATGCACAGGACGACATTTAGCAGTTATGTTAGGTTAGTTTTCCGTTTTGCATCCGGCATTTCGATAAATGCTACGAAATCGCGCCCTGATTGTTTCTGCATTGCCCGTCGAAGCCAAAGCAATTCTTTCCTTCTTCGACGATCCTCATGTGAGAAGTACGCCAAAGGGCGTTAGCTACATGACAGGAAACAGAAAAATCTTTTCGGGCAAGCTGGGCGAGAAGATCGAAGAAAATTGGGCATTTTTCATTGCAACGCCGACTGGAATGGGAAATCTGGAGGTCACGCGGGCCCTGCACCAGATGATACCGGAGTGCAGCCCGGACATCGTTGCGCTGATCGGCTGTGCGGGCGGGTTCCCGGACAAAATCGAACAATATGACGTCGTTGTCGCCCCACGCGTTGACTACATCGCGCGCGCAAAGGTCAGCCGGAAGACACAGCTTCGGCCTCAGCAGGAGATGTGTTCAACCGTGTTCGTCGATCATTGCAAGAACGTGCAATTGCTCGACCTGTGGCACCAGTATCTGCACCCCGACATCACCAACGCCCCGATCAACGTCCAATTCGAACCGATCGTTTCGGGTGAAACTGTGCTGGCCAACTCGCGTTCGGCGTATTTTCGGTTAGCGCAGATTGCCTCGCCCAAAGCCGTGGCAATCGAGATGGAGGGTTATGGGTTTCTGTCAGCCTGCCGGGAGTACAAGGTTGAGGCCGCCGTCATTCAGGGAATATCGGACACCTTGGACGACAAGAATGACCCGACCGACGACGGAAGATCATCCAATCTGGGTCTGCGATAAAGCGCAATATAAAGCCACGCGGCATGCAGCCGCCCTTTTCTTTGCCACACTTGACTTTGTTGACAGCAAAGCTTTCCGCAGGCGCGCGGTGCGGCAGAAAGATGAACTCACCGAAGTCTCGATGATCATCGACGCCGAAATGCATGATGTCGCTGAGATCCAGGCCGACCTGTTCGAGTTGTTCAAAAAATACGGCATACGGAACTTCTCCTTCAAGCCCGCCAACAGCGTGCGCGTCGGCTTCAAGGGCCAACTCACCGGCCTGCGTATCTATGAAGCGCTGATTGCGGCAGGAATTATTGACCGGGTCGCCGGATTTAAGGTCCGGCATTTCGAGCTTAAGACGGATAGGTCCGAAGATCGGCAGCTAGCAGGCATCCTGACTCGTATTCGCGGCCTTCGGGGAGCGTCCCTGGAAGATGTGCTGCAAGCGATCCGCGACGAAAATTGGCTGGATGATTTTCCCGATCACACGCCGATTGTCTTGGACGCGCTTGAGCACCAGCAGAAGAGCACAAAGAAAGCGCACAGACGGGCAGGGCGGATCTTATACCCCACTGCACGCGATACAGGTGATGCGGCGAAGCTCGGCAGCTATTTCGGGCCGCCAACCACGCCTGCGATTATCTTGACCGATACTTCGGAGCTAAATGCACAGCTAACGCAGTGGCAGCCTGCTGCGGTGGAAGGACATTCGTTGCGCTGGTTCATGGGCAGTGCGCTGCTTGACAGAGACATCGCGCCCGATATTCTCCTGGCGCATTCCAAACAAAAATTCTTTTACTCATGGCCAAGTCTGGGGATGCTTCACAAGGCTTGCCGCCTTTCCGAGAAGGATTTCATCGATGGCTGCACCGCAGAATGGCAAGGTATGCGCCATGATTTGGGGCCGTCTATCCTGCAGCTTCTGGATGACGAGAAATCGGACCGGCTTGGTCGAGGGCAAATCCGGGACGCGATGCTGGGTCGGCCGGCAGCACTAATCAAGAGCATCGATATACTGACGCTGACATGCCGCATCCTCTCGCAAAGCAAGCTTCCGGTTCGCGGCTGCATCATCCCCTCGCTCTATGTCCTGGCGTTTAACGGCACGATTGCGGCGGATGGGACGATCGAGCGAATGCTGCTGACGGGCATGGCCGGTGATCTGGTTCGAGTTGCCGCCGAATCTGCATTGCCGCTGCGGGTGGTGCAGAGCGCGTTGAGGGGGGACACGTTGCCTTTTCGTGCAGCGTCAGCGCTAACCTCGGTGCTCGAACGGGTTGTCCTCAAGAAGACAAAGCTCACCGCCTCCACATGGGTTCTTGACGCTGATGATGTATCCAGACGCCGGCGGGAAGCCGTAATGCTCGATGATGTCGCCATTAAGCTTTATGTGAATCCATAAAATGAAAGAAATTCTGCTGCTCGAATACGAGAAGTTGAAGGACGAGCAGCGGGTTCGAATATCATTTCGCGAAAATCTCTTTTACATAGCGCTTATCGTCGTCGGCGCTGTATTTTCAGCCCTGCTTACCATGCCTGTCGTTGATTTCGCCTACCTTGCTTTGACCCCTGTGCTCTTTATCATCTCAACCGCGTACTACTAATAACGATGAAATAATTGCCCGCATGAATATCTATGTCAGGGAAAATTTGACACTAAGACTTGCTGCTGCAACAGGATTAAGGCGGAAGAGCTGTTTCAGTGGGAGGGCTTTACAAGGGGTGGTGGAAGGTCTAGGCGACGGCTGTATCAACTTGCCGCCAACCTCATGCTCTATCCCGGAGCTTCGTCGGCCGCGCTGGCGTTTTTTGTATCGCGGCGGATCCAGCTGAGCCAGGCTGAGACAATCGGGGTTTTCATATGCGCCCTGATTACGGCTTTGATGCTTATCCAGGTTCTGCACTATGCGGACGTCTTAGGCCGGAAATCAAAATAACCCTTTCGCGGCGGGCAAGCGATCACTCGGTTCGTGCGGTTGTTGGCCCCGTCTCGTCGCACCGCAAAAGGTGACGCCAACGTCAAGTCGCTGTAAATAGTGGAGGCGCACAATAAGACGAACCTGTATTCGCTAGGAGCCCGCCCCCCGTGTTCACCAAAATCCTGATCGCCAATCGCGGTGAGATCGCCTGCCGCGTCATCAAGACTGCGCGGAAAATGGGCATCAAGACGGTCGCGATCTATTCCGACGCCGATATTGATGCGCTGCACAAGGAGATGGCCGACGAGGCGGTGCATATCGGTCCGGCGCCTGCTGCACAGTCCTATCTGGTGATCGACAAGGTGATCGAGGCGGCGAAGGCGATGGGCGCGGAGGCGATCCATCCCGGCTACGGGTTCCTGTCGGAGAATGCGGCTTTCGCCGAGGCGCTTGACGCCGCAGGCATCGTCTTTATCGGCCCGAATATCGAAGCCATCAAGGCGATGGGCGACAAGATCGAATCGAAGAAATTCGCCAATGCCGCGAAGGTCAGCACCGTGCCGGGCTATCTCGGCGTGATCGCGGATGCGGGCGAGGCGGTGCGGATCGCGGGCGACATCGGCTATCCCGTGATGATCAAGGCCTCGGCAGGCGGCGGCGGCAAGGGGATGCGCATCGCCCGCAGCGCCGGCGAAGTGGAGCAAGGGTTCAACTCCTCCAAATCCGAGGCGAAATCCTCCTTCGGCGACGACCGCGTCTTCATCGAGAAATTCATCGAAAATCCGCGCCATATCGAGATCCAGGTGCTCGGCGACAAGCATGGCAATGTCGTGCATCTGTTCGAGCGCGAATGCTCCATCCAGCGCCGCAATCAGAAGGTGATCGAGGAAGCGCCGAGCCCGTTCCTCGACGAGGCGACCCGCGAGGCGATGGGCGCGCAGGCCGTGGCGCTCGCCCGCGCGGTGAATTACGAAAGCGCCGGTACGGTCGAATTCATCGTCGATCAGGGGCGCAATTTCTACTTCCTGGAGATGAACACGCGGCTTCAGGTCGAGCATCCCGTTACGGAGCTGATCACCGGCATCGATCTGGTCGAGCAGATGATCCGGGTGGCGGCGGGCGAGAAACTTCCCTTCGTGCAGGGCCAGCTCGAATTCAGCGGCTGGGCCGTCGAATCCCGCGTCTATGCGGAAGACCCAATGCGCAATTTCCTGCCCTCGATCGGCCGGCTGGTGCGCTATCAGCCCCCCGCCGAGGGAAAGCGCGACGGTCTTACCGTGCGCAACGATACCGGCGTCTATGAGGGCGGGGAAATCTCGCTCTATTACGACCCGATGATCGCCAAGCTCGTCACTCACGGGCCGACGCGCGAAGCCGCCATCGACCATATGGCCCGCGCGCTCGACGCCTTCTATATCGACGGCATCCGCCACAATATCCCGTTCCTCTCCGCCATCATGCAGCATCCGCGCTGGCGCTCCGGCGCGCTGTCGACCGGCTTCATCGCCGAGGAATTCCCCGATGGATTTCAGCCCGCTCCAGCCGCAAAACGACCATCTGGCGAAGCTCGCGGCGGTGGCGGCGGCGGTGGATCACGTCTCGAACGAGCGGCGCCGGCAGATCTCCGGCCAGATGTCGGGCGAGCCGGTGCGCTTCACGGATATTCGCGTCGTCATGCTGGGGCGCGAGCGCGTAAAACTGTGCATTTCCGGCAAGATCGGCGAGCCGTTCACCGTCGCGCTCCTGGCGGGCGAGGGCGGATCGCGCAGCATCAGCGTCGAAACGGATTGGTGGCCTGGCAAGCCGGTCTGGCACGGTACGCTCAACCGCGAGCCGGTTTCGGTGCAGGTCCGGCCCATTCTCAACGGCGTGGAACTGACCTATGCCGGGTCCGTTGTCCAAGCTCGGGCCTATACGGAGCGCGAGGCGGAGCTTGCCGCGCTGATGCCGGAGAAGAAGCGCGCCGACACCTCGAAGGTGCTGCGCTGCCCGATGCCGGGTCTGGTGCGCGCGATCAGTGTCGCCGAGGGGCAGGAGGTGAAGGTGGGCGAGCCCCTCTGCACCGTCGAGGCGATGAAGATGGAGAACATTCTGCGCGCCGAGCGCGACGCCACAGTGAAGAGCATCAAGGCGAAGCCGGGGGATAGTCTCGCCGTGGATGCGGTGATCATGGAGTTTGGTTAGGAGCATTTTCCAGCAAAGCGGACACCGTTTGCGTCGGAAATGCGACCGGACAAAGAGAATTGGCGGAGGAGGCACGATGAACACACAGGAAGGCGGTTGCCTTTGCGGTGCCGTGCGGTTCCGGCTGCTCGGACCGCCCTTCGAGATCGACTA
Organism: uncultured Alphaproteobacteria bacterium; assembly: GCA_963842775.1. Classification (GTDB taxonomy): domain Bacteria; phylum Pseudomonadota; class Alphaproteobacteria; order Rhizobiales; family Rhodomicrobiaceae; genus R-RK-3. Next base: position 257,418 of record CAWJHQ010000013.1, read on the forward strand.
TTGCCATTGCCATTCTTGCCGGAAGCACACCGGCGCACCGGTTTCGGCCTTCGCGGATTGCAAGCGCGCACCTCGTGGAATTCACCAAGGGCGCGCCCAAACTGTTCGAATCCTCGCCGGGCGTGCGGCGCGGATTCTGTGCTGAATGCGGCTCGACGCTGACCTACGAAACCGATGACCTGCCCGACGAGATCCACATCCACATCGGCGCGCTGGACAGGCCGGAAGATTTTCCTCCCCACGGCAGCCCTTCTTTTCCGGAAGAGCGTGTGTCCTGGTTCCGCATCGCGGACGTGGACTGACGCCGCTGCACTGGCGCGCAGATTCCCCCGGAAGAGCGCACGCCGAAAGGCCGCTTAATAAGGCAGACGAACTGACCTCGCGCAAGCGGAGCTTAAAGCGTCCGCTGCCCTGGCACCGGGGTGTCGTCCTCGACGTCGTCGTCCTCGATGGCCTTCTCCTTGCCGATCAACTCCATCGCCTCGATGGACCGTTCCAGTCCTTCACGCGTTTCGGGGGTAAGGCTGCCTTTGACCCGTTCTCCCCACGCTTCGCCCAGCGCCTTCGCCGCGGCCTCCAGGCGGGCTTTGTCCTCGGCGCTGCGCTCCTTGAACAGACCCTTTTTCTTGGTGTCGTCGGCGAATTTCTGCACGGCGGCGATGTCTTCCTTGGAGAAGGAGGTGGCCTCGCGGACGATCTCGTCGACAAGCCGGAAGCTTTTCGCCGTCACCGGGGCCAGGACAAGAAGATGAAGTTTTTCAAGCTGTTCCTGGTTCATGACCGCCGCAAGCGCCGACGGACCGACGGCAAGCATCATCGACTTCTGCAGATTGTAGAAGAATTCGAATTTCTCCAGCCCGGCCCGGATTTCTTCGCGCTGCGCCTCGGGGACGAGGTCGGTCTGCTGCACTTCCTTCATGAAGCGCGTGACCTTCGCAACCATTTCATCCACGCGCGAAACCCTCAGGAAATCGTTGATGATGCCTTGCGCCTTGGACACCAGCTCCGGTGACGGCGCGCGCGCATCGGGCTTGGTGAACGGATTGTTCTCGGCGCTGAGGTTCAGCTCGCGGAACCACGCAGTCATCTGGTAATAGCTTCGAAGCTCCTGATAGCTGTAATCGGTAACCAGCCGAGTGGCGGCATAAACGGTGTTGAAGACCTTCCGCATCGCCGGCAGATCGAGCAATTCGCCAAGCGCCTGGATTTCGGCCGCCGACAGATATTGCGCCTGCAGCCGTGCGATATCGGCAATGATTTCATCACGATGCTGGTTGAGGAACGGCTCGGCCTCGTCGCCAGCCCGCAGCGAATAATGGAGGAGCGAAATGACCTTGCCCATATGCTGCATCATATCGGCGTCGAATTCGGGCTTGCCGGCCGTGTCGCCCTTGGCCGCATCGCGCATGCTCGGCAGATAGGCGTCGCGCAGCACGCGGCGAAAATCCGCGTAGATTTCGGGCAGCCGGGATGCGGGCAGCGCCTCGGAGATCAGTTCGCGAAGCCGCCGCTCCTTTTCGCGCGTGTCCTCGATTTGCGCGTAAGCCCCGCCGCCGATGGCGGAGAGCGGCACGAGAACGCCGAGCGCGACGGGAAGCGCAATGGCCAAGGCATTGATAAACTGTCTCACGCGCTTCTCCTGTTGCAACCCCGCGGCGGGCCAAACCTTTATCCGATGTGTCTTAACATTCGGCGGACTGCCCGGGAAGATGTCCCGGCCGCGCGGCTGAATTTAGGCGGATGAGCCGAGCGGCTTGGACGATCGGTCTCGGATGCTGCTTTGTTCAGGAAAATGGGCATAGTCCGGACGATGAAGAGATATTTCGCAATCGCAATCGCCATAGTCCTGGCGACGCAGATCGGAGACAGCACCTTGGCCGCTCAACAGAAAGCCATGACCTTGAAGGTGAATGGCGACTTCCAAGGCAAGAAAGAGGGCAAAGCCGCCAAGGATCTCAGCGGCGTCGCATGCATGCCGGCGAAGGCCGATGGGAGCCAGCTCTGCCTGTTCGTCAATGATGAGAGCCGACACGCTCAATTCGGCGTCGTCAAGAAGGGGGCGATTACGCCGGGCGAGCTTCTGCCCCTGATCGGCGAGGAGCCCAGCGAGACGACGCTCGGCGCGCCGCCGAAGACGCAATGCCCCGTGGATGAAGGCGAGTTCGCGGAATTCGACGGCGAGGGCGTCGCCTATGCGGAGCCCTATTTCTACATCGTCGGCTCGCATGGCTGCAGCCGCAAGGGCGGCGAATTCCGTCTCTCGTCCTTCCTGCTGGCCCGTATTCGCGTCGATGCCGAGGGGATTCCTACAGGTCCGGACGGCAAGAAGCTGGCGCCGGAAGAATGGCAGGACGCCGTCGAAACGACCTACAGGCTTTCAGACTATCTGGCGAAGGCGGACAAGGCGGGCGCATTCTTCGGCAAGAGCCTGGACGAGACGGAGAACGGCCTCAACATTGAGGGTCTCGCCGTCGACGGCGATAGGCTGCTGGTGGGATTGCGCGCGCCCGCGCTCAGCGACGCGGCCTATATCGTCGCGGCGGAAATCGCCGACCTCTTTCGTCCCGGCAATGGGCCCGCGAAGGGCAAGGCTGAGGTCATGCCGATCAAGCTCGGCAAGAATATGGGCATTCGCGACCTGGCGAGCCTGCCGGACGGACAACTCTTGGTGCTCGCTGGCCCCGCGCAGGAGCAGGACTTGGCCTATCAGCTCTTTCTCGTCGAACCCGGCAAGGGCGGCAAGCCGAAGTCGCTCGCCAAGCTGGAACCCATGGAGAGCGAAGAGGAGGACGAGCCGGTGAAAGCCGAGGCCGTCACGGTGCTGAGCGCGGATGGAGGCGAACTGCGCGTGCTGATCCTGTTCGACGGGATCAAGAATGGCGCTCCTCGCGAAATGCGTCTGCGACTGGATTGATATCCGGCGCGCATCAGTCCGCGCCGGTCGGGACGTCGCCTTCCAGCCGGTGAGTGAGGAAGAAGCGCAGCATCTCGCGCGACGCATCGGGGCCTTTGGGGTCGGTGAACGAACCCGCCGCATGACCGCCCGACCAGGCATGGCCGGAGCCGTGGATCGTCCATGCCTCCAGCACGGCCTCGCCACGCTGATCCAAATAGCGGTCGTGGCTATAGCGATGCCCGCCACCGGCACGGCCACGCTTGGTGGTGTGGCGGAGCGGCTGGCCACCTCCGGGCAGCAATTGCTTGAGCACGTGCCCGGCATTGCCGGGGTGGACCGTATCGTCCTCGTCACCGTGAAAGATGATCGCGGGCACGAAGCGACGGGCGCCGTCCGGCCCGGTGGTGAGGAGGGGGATCTCGCTTGCCGTGCCGCGTCCGCTATGCATCGCGGTGAAGGCGGAGGGCACATTGCGCGCCGCCCCCCGTGCCAGGCCGGAATGAATGCCGACAGCCGCGTAGAGATCGGGATAGGTGGCGGCCAGTACGGCCGTGGCCGCGCCGCCCGCCGACAGGCCTGCAACATAGACGCGGGTCTTGTCGATATTATACTGGTCGATGACGGCCCTCGTAATGCCGGCGATCAGCGACGGCTCCCCCCGTCCACGATGCTGATGGCGCGGATTGAACCAGTTCCAGCAGCCCAGGCCGTTGGCGGATTTCGATTGCCCGGGATAGGCGACGAAGCAACCGAATTCCTCGGCGACGAAATTCATCCGGGTGCCGATGGCGAAATCGTCCGGCCCCTGTTTGCAGCCATGCAGCATCACGATCAGCGGCAAAGGCTGGCCGTTATAGGCGCTTGGGATGTAGAGCCGGTAGTTCAGCATTCCGGCGAAATTGGCGAAAGCCTCCGTGATGAAACGGCCGGCCTTCGGCGCCAGCAGGGCTTCCCGATCGCGCACCGTTTCCTCGCCGCCCGAAAACGCCGAGCCCAGCCGGCCGGCCTTTTCGAGGATCGTCAGCAATGATCGCGGCGCCTCCGACGCCGGCACTGCTCCGGACGACGTCGTCCGGTCGGAATAGCCGGATGGCGCGGATTGCGACGCGCCGGCATTTCGATTTCGTCCAAACATGCGCATGAAAAAAGCCTTCGCCCGGCCGAGCACACCGGCTCGACTCCGCCGTTTGTCCCTGATGATGTCCTGGTTGATCGCCGTTCCCCTCGTGTGCCGCCGCAAGCCGATCCCGACTTACACCGCCGGCGCATTCCTGATCCAGATGGAGGCATTCAGCGCTGAAGCGTAGCTGACCCATAACAGATAGGGGATGAACAGCAGCGACGCCCATTGGTTCGCCGGCCATGCCGCGATCACAAAGGCGGCGATGGTCACCAGCAGCGCGAGAATGTCGACGAGGCCGAAGGCGATCTCATGGCGGCCGAAAAACAGATTCGGCGGTGTCCAATCCGGCTTCGACAATTCCGCATACCAGGGACCGGCGCCCCATTGGCCGCCGAACCCCGCGGCGCCCGCGACCGGAGCAACGAAAAGCAGCAGTGAAGCGATATTAGGCGATATCCAGGACGGCATGAATGCTCCGGGGGTTGGGGATGCTGATCCTGCGCAAAGCGCCGGGCGCCGCAAGTGGTCAGTGCGGTGGCAGCGAGGCTGTCCACAGCAGGAAACGAAGAAAGCTGTTGTCCGTTCCGCTGCTTACCCGGTTGCCGGGCCGGAATCGGGGCGATCCGGCCTTGACTTCCGTTGGCGAGCGGCGTCAATGCGCGCAAAGGCGTGTCCGCGCCAATTGCAGGAATTGCCATGGAAAATTATTTGATTGCGGGGCTTCTCGGCATCATCGAGGGGCTGACGGAATTTCTTCCCGTCTCGTCGACCGGCCATCTCATTCTATTCGTAGATCTTCTCGGATTCCAGGCGCCGCCCGGCAAGACGTTTAAGTCATGATCCAGCTCGGCGCGATCCTGGCGCTGATCTCCATCTATTTCCGCAAGCTCCTGGTAGTTGCGATCGGGCTTCCGAGCGATCCCCTGCCCGCCATTTCGCGCTGGTCATCATTCATCGGCTTTTTGCCCGCCACGGTGCTCGGCGCCGGCTTTCGCAAGCAGATCAAGCAGGTGCTGTTCAGTCCAGTGGTGGTGGCGATCGCGCTGATCGTCGGCGGCATCATAATTCTGATCGTCGAGGAAACGCAGAAAGCGCGTGCTTTATCGCAGCGTCGAGGAGATCCCGCTCGGCACCGGCTTCGCTGATCGGCGTGGCGCAGGCCATGGCCATGGTGCCGGGCGTGTCGCGCTCCGGCGCAACCATCATCGGCGGGTTGCTGCTTGGGCTGGAGCGGCGCACGGCGGCGGAGTTCTCCTTCTTCCTCTCCATCCCGACCATGTCCGGCGCCTTCGCCTATGACGCATACAAGAACCGCGATGGCGCTGAATTTCGACGATGCCGGCCTGATCGCGGTGGGCTTCGTCGCGGCGTTCATCGCGGCGCTCCTGGTGGTGAAGCCCTTCCTCTCCGTCGTCAGCAAGGTCGGCTTTGCGCCTTTCGCCTTTTACCGTGTGGCCCTGGGCACATTCGTGCTGGTCCTGCTATATACCTGAGGGTTGGCAGATCGCGCGGTCCAATTATCGACTTATGGATCTGCTCTGGGTCTGTTAAGTGGTCTCGAGCCCGCTAATCCGACTGACCGGAGATCGCCATGTTTCCCCTGTCGACGATGTTGAAGCCGTTCGTGAAGCTGGGCAGCCTCACCGTCATCGACGCTGACGGCAACACGCATGTGTTTTCGGGCGGGCCCGGCCCCGAAGTCACGATGCGGCTGACGGACCGGACGCTATATCGGAAGCTGTTCTTCAATCCCGAACTGCATGCGGGGGAAGCCTATATGGACGGGCGCCTGAGCTTCCCGGGCTCCAGCTTGCGCGCCTTCCTCACCCTGTTCTCGGTCAACCGGCTGTCGCTCGGCAATCAGCCCATGCAGAAGGTGCTGCGCCGGGTCTCGCGGGGATTGAAGCGCTTTCAGCAGCATAATCCGGTCGGCAAGGCCCAGAAGAACGTGGCGCACCACTACGACCTGGGCAACGCCTTCTATAAATTGTTCCTGGATGACGGATTGTTCTATTCCTGCGCCTACTTCCGCAACGAGCACGAATCCCTGGAGCAGGCCCAGCGCAATAAGTGCAGATTGATCGCCGCCAAGCTCAATCTGAAGCCCGGCCTCAAGGTGCTCGACATCGGCTGCGGCTGGGGCGGCCTTGCGCGCTATCTGGCTGAGATCGCCGACGTCGACGTGACAGGTGTGACGCTGTCCACGGAACAACATGCGCTGGCCGTCGGCGCCGTCAAGGCCGCGGGTCTCGAAAGCCGCGTGCACATCGAGCTCAAGGATTATCGCGAGCTGTCGGCCCGGTTCGACCGGATCGTCTCGGTCGGCATGTTCGAGCATGTCGGCGTGGGCCACTATGGCGAGTTCTTCGCCAAGGTGAACGACCTCATGACCGATGACGGCGTGATGCTGCTGCATTCGATCGGCAAGATGAGCCCGCCGGGCACGGCGAGCTCCTGGCTGAGGAAATACATCTTCCCGGGCGCCTATTCACCGGCTCTGTCCGAGGTTTTTCCCGCCGTAGAAACGAACAGCCTGTGGGTCACCGACGTCGAGTTCCTGCGCGTGCACTACGCGACCACTCTGCGGCATTGGCAGCAAAGGTTCGAGGCGAACCGCGCGGCGATTGCACAGATGTACGATGAGCGGTTCTGCCGGATGTGGGAGTTTTACCTGATCAGCGCGGAAATGATGTTCCGAACCGGCTCGCAGGAAGTTTTCCAGATGCAGCTCGCCAAAAAGCGCGACGCGGCCCCTATCGTCCGGGATTACATCACCGATGTGCAGCGGAGCTACGAACAGCTTGAGAGCGACCGGCGCATGGGAGCGCCAGGCGAGGGGCGCCGCTCCGGCGTCGGCGGCTGACCTACATGGCGGCTCAGCGGGCGGTCGGTGTTCCGGGGCTCTACCGCTGGCGCTGGCCGGGACGCGGCTGCGTCGGTGGCGTGCGCACCTGGCCGAAGCAGCGTGACCATCGTTGGCACCAGCAGTCGTTGGCCGTTTCGCCGAAGAGCTGGCAGACGCTGGTCTGCCCGGAGGGGCACAACGGCTTTGGCTGACAGTAAACGGCGCGCTTGCCGCTCGACTGCGCTTGCGCCGGGATGCCGGATAGCAGCGCCATCGCGGCAATCATCCCGGCAGTAAGTAACGGTTTCATCGTTTGGTGCGCATTCCACGCTCCGGCTATTTCATCGTCGGAATGACGAATTCCGCGCCCTCCTTGACGCCGGATGGCCAGCGCGCGGTGACGGTCTTCGTCTTCGTATAGAAGCGAAACGCGTCGGCGCCGTGCTGGTTCAAATCGCCGAACACGGAACGCTTCCAGCCGCCAAAAGTGTAATAGGCGAGCGGCACCGGGATCGGCACGTTGATGCCGACCATGCCCGTATCGACCTTGGCGGCGAAATCACGCGCGGCGTCGCCGTCGCGGGTGTAGATGGCGACGCCATTGCCATATTCGTGGCTCGAGGGCAGTCGCAGCGCCTCCTCATAATCGCGGGCGCGGGCAATCGACAGCACCGGCCCGAAGATCTCCTCCTTGTAGATGCGCATATTCGGCTTCACATGGTCGAACAGCGAGCCGCGCATGAAATGGCCGTTCTCATAGCCCTGCATGGTGAAATCGCGGCCGTCGACGGCCAGTTTCGCGCCTTCCTCGACCCCGAGATCGATATAACCCCGCACCTTGTCGAGATGCGCCTTCGTCACCAGCGGGCCAAGATCGGCATTCTCGTCCGTATAGGGGCCGATCTTCAGCGATTCGACACGCGGGATCAGCTTGCTCACCAGCGCGTCGGCCGTCTTTTCGCCGACCGGCACCGCCACCGAAATCGCCATGCAGCGTTCGCCTGCCGATCCGTAGCCTGCGCCGATCAGCGCATCCACGGCCTGGTCGAGATCGGCGTCCGGCATGACGATCATGTGGTTCTTGGCGCCGCCGAAACACTGCACGCGCTTGCCATGCGCCGTACCGGTGACATAGACGTGCTCCGCGATCGGCGTCGAGCCGACAAATCCCACCGCCTTGATGTCCGGATGGGTGAGGATGGCGTCGACCGCCTCCTTGTCGCCGTTGACGACGTTGAGCACGCCCTCCGGCAGGCCCGCTTCCAGGAACAATTCCGCCAGCCGCATCGGCACGGACGGATCGCGCTCGGACGGTTTCAGGATGAAGGCATTGCCGCAGGCGAGCGCGGGCGCGGCTTTCCACAAGGGAATCATGGCGGGGAAATTGAACGGCGTTATGCCGGCGACGACGCCCAGAGGCTGGCGCATCGAATAGATGTCGATGCCCGGCCCGGCGCCTTCGGTGAATTCGCCCTTCATCAGATGCGGCGCGCCGCAGCAGAACTCCACCACCTCCAGCCCGCGCTGAATATCGCCGGCCGAGTCATTGACGGTCTTGCCGTGCTCGGACGAGAGCAGCTCCGAAAGCGACCGCATCTCCTTCTGCACCAGCTCCAGAAACTTGAACAGCACCCGCGCCCGCCGCTGCGGGTTGGTCGCGGCCCAGCGGGGTTGCGCGGCCTGGGCGTTTTCCACAGCCGCGGCGAGTTCCGCCGCGGACGCCAGCGCGACTTTTGACTGTACCTCGCCGGTATGCGGCGCGAAGACATCGGCGAAGCGCCCGCTCCTGCCCGCTACCCGCTTGCCTCCGATAAAATGACCGATCTCGTTCATGGCCCGCCTCCCGGCGTTGAATTCTTGTTGATTGCCGTCGTCATAATCGGATTGTGCCGACGCCCCGGTCTTTGCGCAAGCCAGCTGGAGCCATGGCGCGCCTTTGGTGCATGGCTGCTATGCCGCAGCCCGCCTTATCCCCGACTAGGTGTTCATCTACCTGCAACGCTCTGCAGATAATGGTGCAGCGCAGCAATCGTCCGGTGTATGACGGGGGCGATTGGGACAAACCAGTTGGAGATTTCGCATATGGCAGAAACTCGCCTCTGGGGAGAAACGATAAGAAAACTGTGGTTCACGGAAACCGAAAAATTCCGGGACCATCTGCTCAGGCTCGACAAGGACAGCCGGCGCTTGCGCTTCGGCATGGCGGTGAACGACGAATTCATCAGGAACTATGCCGAGCGCACCGGGCAATTCAAAAGCGTGATCTACGGCTCCTTCGCCGGACGCGAGATGCATGCAGCCGCAGAACTGCGCATGATCGGCGATAATTGGCACGGGCGAAGCGGAAGCGGCTTTTTCCGTGGAGCGCGAATATCAGGACAGCGGCGTCGGCACGGAGCTGCTCGGCCGGGTTATCGTCGCGGCGCGCAATCGGGGTGTCGAGCGGCTGTATATGAACTGCCTGTCGGAGAACAGGAAGATGCAGCGCATCGCCAAGAAATACGAGGCGGAGCTTTATTTCGATCATGGCGAAGTGGTCGGGCAGCTCAAGCCCGCCTTCCCGACGCCGGTCTCCCTATGGACGGAGGCGATCGACAACAGCAACGGCTTCGTCATGGCGGTGCTGGAGTTCCCGCTGCGCCGGCTTCGCCCCGTGGCAGCCTAGGCGTGCCTCTGGCGCAAATGTGAACGGACCGCGGCCGCCAGTCGGTTTCCTTGCCTGATCCGCTGCCTCACAATGTGCGGGCGCCGTTGCGAGCAGGGAGACGACCACATGCAGGACACCATCAGGACCGCCGTCCGCGATAATTACGGCCAGCTTGCCCGCGCCAGCAATGCCCTGGACGCAGACAAGCTGGCCGCCGTCGAGACCTCGTTCCATGACGGCATCTCGGATTTCTTCCGCGACGTCGATCTGAACGCCTATGCGGCGAGCGTGAAGATTTTCGCCGTCAAGCCGCGCTGAATCCGTTCAGGCGTCGTGCTGTGGCCAGAGCCACCGATGTATAAGCCATGCGCCCAGCGCCGCGAGGCATTGGATGCCCGCGATCGTAGCGGCGTCAGGCAGACGGATTGCCGTGAAACTGTCGGTCAGTGCGCGAGCCAGAGTCAGCGCCGGATTGGCGAAGCAGAGGGACGGCGTGGCCAGGGCAATGGCCAGAAGCGCCAGCGCACCGGTCACGGGGATGAGCGGCTCCCGCTCACGCGCCGTCAGCGACAGCATCGCGAAAATGAACAGCCCCGTGCCGAGGAACTCGCCGGTCCAGACGCCCGGGCCGGTTTGGATCTGCGTCGCGACCTGGACCAATCCGGTATTGGTCACGAGATGGGCGATCATCACGCCGAGAAATGCCGCCGCAAACTGCGCCGCCGCGCTCAATATGCCCGTAACAATGTCGACGCGTCCGCTCAATATCGAGACGAAGGCAAGCGCGGGATTGAAACCGGTCACCGTCCAGGGCGACAATGTGCGCGCGAGAACGAGGAAACCCGCGGCTCCGGCCAGCGCGGTGATCAGCACGGCCAACGCGATGGATCCGCCCGCCTGGCGTTCCGCCAAGAGGCCCGCCGCGACGACTAGAAACGTCAGCAATCCGCTGCCCGCTGCTTCAGCCGCGATGCGCGTTGCTATGGCAGAGGATGCGGCGGGCATTCGCCCTCTTGCAGCGGCGATGTCTCCCGCGCCGTGCGGCTCAGGCCCCATGAGCGTCTTCGTCCGGCGCCTTCGCCTTCACCACCAGAGCATGCACCGGCCCGGCCAGCTCCTCGGCAAGAGCCTCATGCACCATGCGGTGCCGGTCGATCCGCGAGCGCCCGGCAAAGCCGTCCGCGACGATCGTAACGGTGAAATGCGTTTCGCCGCGATTAAGGCTTTGTTCAGCCCCGGCATGCCCAGCATGTTTTGCCGAGTTGTTCTCGATCACGAGGCGCTTGGGCGAAAAGGCCTTTAGCAGTTTTTCCTTAATTCTGGCCTCGATCTGCATTGATCTTTCCCGCAATCCTACCAAATATTTATGTGCGGACCACTCCGCTCCGCCGTAACGTGCTCACCCTTGTGTCGGGGCAGGGGAAGCAGCATAATCCTTGTGCCAAGACCCGCCGCTCCTAAATAGCCCCGCTATGGTTCTTTGGATAGACGAAGCATGAAGCTGGATTCGAAATATTTCGATTGCATCCGGGTGAAACCGGATCGGGATCGGCTGGATCGTCAGCACATGCCTGTCTGTGCCTGGGTCGGCTGCGACAAGGCAGGCGCGCACCGCGCACCCAAGGGCCGCGGCAGGGAAGGGGAATATCACCTTTTTTGCATCGACCACGTTCGCGACTACAACAAGTCCTACAATTATTTTGCCGGCATGAGCGACGACGACGTCGCCTCCTATCAGAAGGCCTCCATCACCGGACACCGCCCGACCTGGTCATCGGGCGTCAACGCCTGGGCGTCGACGGGTTTTAGATCCGGTGCCGAGAAGGAAATGCCCGGCTATAAGCGCGATTTCGGCACGCACGACCCTTTCGGTTTTTTCGAGCGGGCGCGGCAGAGCGCCGCGGAAGGCGAGGAGCGCGCCCAGCGCCGCCCCGTGCGCAATGCGGAGCGAAAGTGTTTCAGCGCCTTGGACTTGCACGAAGACACGGCGCCCGAGGAGATCAAAGCGCGCTTCAAAGCCCTCGTGAAACGGCACCATCCCGATAGCAATGGCGGCGATCGCGGCAGCGAGGATCGGTTGCGCGAGATCATCCAGGCCTATAATTATCTCAAACAGGCCGGCTATTGCTGACGCTCCGTCGACATCCGCAATTTTGACCGGCGCGGCGAAGTCGCCGCTCCCTGCAAAACCGTAAATCGCGCCTATTACTGGGAAAGCCCATATGCCTGCAACGAGCCCAACGACGACGAACGGCCTGCCCGACATGAAGGTCTCGGTGCGCCAGCTCTTCGGCATCGACAGCGATCTGGAAGTGCCCGCATTCTCGCAGGCCAACGACCATGTGCCGGATTTCGACCCGGACTATCAGTTCAATCGCGAAACCACATTGGCCATTCTTGCCGGGTTTGCCCATAATCGGCGCGTCATGATCCAGGGCTATCACGGCACCGGCAAGTCGACCCATATCGAGCAGGTCGCGGCGCGGTTGAACTGGCCCTGCGTGCGCATCAATCTGGACAGCCATGTCTCGCGTATCGATCTCGTCGGCAAGGACGCCATCGTGCTGCAGGGCGGGATGCAGGTGACCGAATTCCGCGAGGGCATTCTGCCCTGGGCGCTGCAGTCCAACACGGCGCTGGTGTTCGACGAATATGACGCCGGGCGGCCCGATGTGATGTTCGTCATTCAGCGCGTGCTTGGAAGTGTCCGGCCGGTTGACGCTGCTCGACCAGTCGAAGGTTATCCGGCCGCATCCGGCGTTCCGCCTGTTCGCCACCACGAACACGATCGGCCTCGGCGACACGTCCGGCCTCTATCACGGCACGCAGCAGATCAACCAGGGCCAGATGGACCGCTGGTCGATCGTCGTCACGCTGAACTATCTGCCGCATGACGACGAAGTGGAGATCGTGCTGGCGAAGGTCAAATCCTATCAGACCGATCCCGGCCGCAAGGCCGTCGCCAGCATGGTGCGGCTCGCCGATCTCACCCGCAACGCCTTCATCAACGGCGACCTGTCGACGGTGATGAGCCCGCGCACGGTCATCACCTGGGCGGAGAATGCCAAGATTTTCGGCGATGTCGGCTTCGCCTTCCGGCTGAGCTTCCTGAATAAATGCGACGAGTTGGAGCGCGGTCTGGTGGCGGAGTTCTATCAGCGCTGCTTCGGCGAGGAACTGCCGGATTCCACCGTCAATGTCGCGCTGAGCTGAGGCCGGCGATGCTCCAGGTCGGCTATGAGTTTTCCAAGCCTTACGTCTTCACGCTGGAGAACATCAGGCGTTTCGCGGATGAGGCAGGCGACGAAAATCCGTTCCACCGCGACGAGGCGAAGGCGTCCGCCTCGCGTTTCGGCGGCATCATCGCCAGCGGACCGCAGATGGCGGCCGTGCTGATGGCGGTTTGCGCCTCAGGCGAGGCAGGCACGCAGGATGGCGTCGGCCTCGATTTCAGCTTCCGTTTCCTCAGGGCGATCCCTGCCGGAACCGCGACCTCGCTGGCCTGGACCGTAACGGCCGTCGAACCGCATGAGGGGCTCAAGGGCGAACTCGTCACGCTCGAAGGCCGCATCGTCGATGACCGGGGCAAAGTCTATGTGACCTGCCTGGCGCATACCGTCGTCTGGCCGGATAAGACCGGCGCCGCAGCTTAGGGAAGGCAAGCGAGAGCTGCCATGGCCATACCGCCAAAGAGGAAAAACGACCCTGGCTTGCCGTTCAAGCAGGCGCTGGCTTCGGCCACCCGCGCGCTTGCGGGCGACGAGGAATTGCAGGTGATCTATTCCACCGAAGTTCCCAGCCTGAAGGGCAAGACGGCGACGCTGCCGCAGCCATCGCGTTCGCCCTCGAAAAAGGAGCTGGCGATCCTGCGCGGCCATGCGGACTCGCTGGCGCTGACGGTCGCCTGCCACGACGCTGCGCTGCATAACAAGCTCGCGCCGGCGGCGGGCATGGCGCGCGCGGTGTTCGAGGCCGTGGAGCGTGCCCGCGTCGAGGCCATCGGCGCGATCCGCATGAAGGGCGTCGCGGCCAATCTCACGGCGCGGATGGAATCGAAATATGAAGGCCGCGCCGCGATCCCTGCCGAACGCGAAAGCGCGCCGCTCGACGAAGCCCTGGCGCTGATCGTGCGCGAACGGATGCTGGGCGCCAAGCCGCCCAAGCGCGCCGCCCCCATCGTGGAGGCGTGGCGGCCCTGGATCGACGACCGCGCCAGCGCGCTGATCGATACGCTCAGCGAAAATCTGGAAGACCAGGAGACGTTCGGCCGGCTGCTGCGCGACGTGCTCTGCGCGCTTGAGCTGATCGAGGAGAATTCGCAGGGCAATGAGGACGCGACCGGCGGCGACGATGAAGAGGGCGAGCAGCCGACGCAGGGCGATAGCGAGCAAAGCGGCCAGGATCAGGAGACCAAGCCGGTCTCGGCGGACGAGGATTCCGATCAGAGCACCGGCGCGGCCGAAGACGCCGAGCTGACCGAGTCCTCGCGATCGGGGCGAGCTGGACGGTGAAGGCGACGAGCAGCAGCGCACGCAAGCGCCGCCGCGCCGCCCGAATACCTCCGTGCTCGATACGCCGAGCGCCTTCGGCTACGAGGTTTTCACGCGGCAGTTCGACGAGACGGTGGCCGCCGAAAACCTGTGCGACACCGATGAGTTGGAGCGCCTGCGCGGCTTTCTCGACAAGCAGCTCACCCATTTGCATGTAGCCGTCAGCCGCCTTGCCAATCGCTTGCAGCGCCGCCTGCTCGCACAGCAGAACCGCGCCTGGGATTTCGACCTGGAGGAAGGCGTTCTTGACGCCGCCCGGCTGTCGCGCGTCGTCACCGACCCCTATCAGCCGCTGTCGTTCAAGGCCGAACGCGACACCACCTTCCGCGATACGGTAGTAACGCTGCTGCTCGACAATTCCGGCTCGATGCGCGGGCGGCCGATCATGGTTGCGGCGTGCTGCGCCGATATCCTCGCCCGCACGCTTGAGCGCTGCGGGGTGAAGGTGGAGATCCTCGGCTTTACCACAAGGCAGTGGAAGGGCGGGCAGACGCGCGAACAATGGCTGGCCAAGGGCAAGCCGGGCGCGCCGGGACGGCTCAACGATCTGCGCCACATCATCTATAAATCCGCCGACATGCCCTGGCGGCGGGCGCGGCGCAATCTCGGCTTGATGATGCGCGAAGGGCTGCTGAAGGAAAACATCGACGGCGAGGCCTTGGCATGGGCGCATAATCGCCTGCTCGGGCGGCCGGAGCAGCGCCGCATCCTGATGATGATTTCGGACGGCGCTCCCGTGGACAATTCCACCTTGTCGGTGAATTCCGGTTCCTATCTGGAGCGGCATCTGCGTCAGGTGATCAAGGAGATCGAAACGCGGTCGCCCGTCGAGCTGATTGCCATCGGCATCGGCCACGACGTCACGCGCTATTACAACCGCGCCGTGACGATAACTGACGCAGAAGAGCTCGGCGGTGCAATGACGGAGAAGCTCGCCGAACTGTTCGACGAACACGCCCGCGAGTTCCAGCCGCGTCGGGGCAGGGGACCGCGCGGCAGGCTGCATTGATGCCGGTTTGATCCCCTATGCTGCCCGCAGGGCCTCAGCCGCTTCCGGCGCGTTGGCACTCACGGCGGGCTTGACTATTCATCCGGACGCTGACGCCGCCACAACTCGACATTGCCCTCGCATTTGAGCGCGTAGACGCTGTTGCGATCAGCCGAGAGGGCGCCCGCGCACACCGGTCCGGAAGGTCCAATATAGGGCCCGAGACGCGGCTCGCCGTACCAGAGATAGAGCCGCCGGTCCTCGTTGAGGATGAGAACCGCGGAACCGTCCTCCGCAAAGTCTACGATTGAGGCTTCGCGCGATAGGCCGGCCAGTTCCTTATCCGGCTGCGTTGTGTCCAGTGACCAGAGCTTAAGAGCACCATCTATGGATCGCGACAGCATGCGCCCAGCCGTCAACGCCGCGATCTGCTCAACGGCGCCTTGATGCAGGCGGTAGGTCTGTTTCGCAAGGCAGTTTTTGTCGTGGCGCACGATCGTGCCGTCGTCACGTGCGGTGTAGAGATCGCCATCGGCGCCGAACGCCGCGTCATTGATGCTGCCCTCAATGCGGCAGGCGATCTCGCGCGAGCGGTATGACGTCAGCAAGAGCTCTTCGACCTTGTGAGGCTCAGACCTGTTCGCCGTCGTAACCCGCGCGGCGAACCGGTCTGATCCAGGATCGGTCAAGCTCCACTGAAACTGCGCCCTCATGCAGGCCGGCGCCCATTGGGTGGTGCCGGTAAGGGTATAGCCGCCGAAATCGACGAAGCCGAATGTGCACCTTTCCGGATAAGCATAGACGCCGGTCGCCGGGGTGCCGGCGGCGAGGACGAATTGCGGGCTGAATTTGTGTGTGATCGTATGGGTTTCCGGCGTACCGCCGTTTAACGGAAGGGTGACGATCTCGCCGTGGACCGTGACCACAAGCGAGGATGCCGACGCGTCGAATCTCACGTCCCGAGGCCAGACCGGGCTGGCCGGCACGCTCTCGATGCGGACAGCCGCATCGCTTGCGTCGTCCCAGACACGCAGCTTTGCGTCGTCCTCGATGGTCACAAGCCGCTCGCCAGCCTCGATCATGGTCTCGGTCTGGCACTTGACCTCCCGGGTCGGAACGCAAGCCTTGTCACGCAGCGTGCGCACATAGTCGAAATAATAGGGCATCCTTTGCCGGACCGAGGCTGCGGGGCCGACCTTTCCCGCTCCTGCGGGCGCCAGACTTGTCACCTGGCCGGGAAGGCTCGCCGAAACGAACGGGCGCTGGGTGCCCGACGTGGTGGCTATGACGTCATCGCGGATCTTGCCGGCGAGCAGCCGCAGGTCGACATTCTGCTCGCCGACCCAACGGGCAAAGGATTGCGCGAATGGGCTGTTGGTATTGCCGTCAAGCGCCACATGGCCCGCCGCCGCCGCATAGATAATGACATAGCCGTCAAGCTCGACTTCCGCGAGGCCGCGATTGATCACCCCCGAAGCCGACGGCAGGCGTGCGGTGAACGGATTGTCCCGGCAGGCGTCGAGCGCAATGATCTTGACGGATGCACCGGCCACGCTGCGGGGGACCAGTTCGAACGGAACCGCCGCGGCGGGGATATCTTCAAGTGACCGGATGCTGGCGTCGACGGGCACGAGCCAGTTCGCGCCGCTTGCCTCCAGTCCATGTCCCGCGAAATACACCATCGCCACATCGGCCTGCATGGCGTCGAGCGCGAATTCCTGGAGCGCCGCCTCCATGCCCTTCCGGTCCAGATCCGCCGCCAGCCGCACGTCGAAACCCGATGCCGCCAAGGCTTTCGCCACTAGCTGCGCATCGTTTTGCGGATTGGCGAGAGGCGAGACGGTGCGATAGGCGGAATTGCCGATGACGAGCGCCAGGCGCTTGGATTGAGCCTGACTGCACCCGGTGCAGAAGCACAGGACGCAAACGGCGAGTACGGCTCTCAGCATGATGGACCCCCCAATTCTCCCCCGGCAAAGCGACCTGCAACAGTCTCAGGTCATGATGCTTCTCGATCATCGTCTCTTGCCCCTGCCGAGACAATTCGGCGGACACTGGCATTCTCGCCCGGCCGAAATGGGGCGCGATTGGCCGTGCAAGGAGAAGGGCGAAGTCTGGACGTCGACCCGTGCCCGAGACAGCTTTTGGGATGCGTCGTCGCCGGGCCGTGGGTCTTATCGGGAGGCAAGCTTGACATGTGACCATATGGTCACCTATTATCCGGCTGTGACGGATGACGACCAAGTATTCAAGGCGCTTGCTGACCCGACGCGTCGCTTTCTCCTGGACCTCCTCTTTAAGCGTGACGGTCTCACGCTCAAGGAACTGGAGTCCGGGCTGGCGATGACACGCTTCGGTGTCATGAAGCATATGCGCCTGCTGGAGGATGCCGGTCTCGTCGTCACCCGTCGGTCTGGCCGGGAGAAGCTGCATTTTCTCAACGCAGTGCCGATCCGGCTGATCCATGACCGGTGGATCGACAAATATAGAGAACGGGAGGTCTCCGCGCTGCTGGCGCTGAAGACCGAGCTAGAGAAAAAGGATTAGCGATCATGACGGACAATACCCAGACCACGCAGATCTACCGGGTCTATATCAAGGCCAGCCCCCAGGCGATCTGGGACGCGATCACCAGCCCCGAATGGTCGGAGCGGTACGCTTATGGCGGCCGTGTCGAATATGATCTGAAGTCTGGCGGCCGCTATTGCCACCATGCGAGCGCCGAGATGACATCGGTGGGGCTGCCCGACGAGCTCATCCTTGGCGAGGTGATCGAGGCCGATCCGCCTCGCAAGCTGGTGCAGACCTGGCACCCGATGTGGAGCGAGGAAAGCGTTGCGGAAACACCCACGCGCCTCACCTATGAGATCAAGGAAGGGTCCGGCGGCGTATGCACGCTGACCATCATCCACGACGTTGCCGGTGCGCCGAGCGTTGCCCGCATGGTTCCGGGCGGTGGAGATGCGGCCCAGGGCGGCGGCGGCTGGCCGTGGGTGCTCAGCGATCTCAAATCCCTCCTGGAGACCGGCAAACGCATGGCGGCCTGACCCGTCAGCCAGTGCGGTGGAGACCTCGCGCAAGCGGAGTCTCCGCCGCACGCAAAACCCGTCAGAGCAATATCGCCCTCAGCAACCGGTTCAGCGTATCGATCGTCGAGTGATCCGCGCGCCCATTGACGAGGGCGGGGCGGAAGTGGCGCTGGAATGCGGTGACGACGATCGCGGTGTCCTCGCAGAAGCGGCCCGTCGGTGCGATCTGATAGCCATATTCCGCGAGCCGGCGCTGCAGGCGTTCGATTTCGCCGCCTTCGTCGCCCGGCCCGAAGCCGGCATCGCCTTCGATGCGCGTCGGTTCGACCCAATGTCCGATGCCTGCGCCGGCCAGCCGCGCCCAATCGAACTTCTCCCCGGGGTCCTGCTTGCGGCTCGGGGCGATATCGGAATGCGCCAGCACCAATTGCGGCCTGATATGGTGGCGGGCGATGATGTCGAGCGCCAAGGCCTCGATGGACTGCATCTGCGCTTCCGGGAAGTCCGGATAGCCGCCGCTATGTCCCGGATTATGAATCTCGATGCCGATCGAAGCCGAGTTGATGTCGGTTTCGCCCGCCCAGAAAGCCTCGCCCGCGTGCCAGGCGCGCATCGCCTCGCTCACCATCTGCGTGATCCGGCCCGCCTCGTCGATGAGATAGTGACAGGAAACCCGCAACTCCGGCGTGCACAGCCAGTAGAGCGCGCGATCGGCGTCGTCCATCCCCGTATAATGCAGCAGCAGGATGCTGGGCCGCTGTCCGTCCTTGCGGGGCTCGAAATTGGCGGCCGGATGCCACGCCGCATCGAGTGAGGTGTCAATGGTCATCGGCATCCCCCACGCCCGCCGCTCGCCTCACGCACTCAAGCGCTGAGGCGGCGCTCCTTGCGGATCTCGTCATAGGCTTCGTTGAGCGCGGCGATCTTCCTGGTGGCGATGTCGATCATTTCCTGCGGCAGGCCGCGGGAGACAAGCTTGTCGGGGTGGTTCTCGACCATCAGCTTGCGGTAATGGCGGTGCAGATCCTCTTCGGACATACGCGGGTCGACGCCCAAAATCTCATAAGGGCTGCGCTCCTCGGAGACGACATGGCGGGCAAGGATGGAACGGAACTCCGCGTCGCCAATGCCGAAATGCCTCGCGACGGTGGCCAGATAGTCGCGCTCGCTCGGACGGAGGGAACTGTCCGCTTGCGCGATGTGGAACAACCCTTCGAGAATATTGTGCAGCATGTCCGGATCGTCCCGGAACAGCCTCGCCAATTGCTTGGCGTAGGACTCGAACCCGGCCACATCCTGCTTGGCCAGATCGAAAATGCGGGCGACATTCCTGGCTTCGCTTTCGGGAACGCGGAACACTTCCTTGAAGGCGTGCACTTCGTCCTTCGTCACCGCGCCGTCGACCTTGGCCATCTTGGCCCCAAGGGCTATCACGCCGATGGTGAAGGCGATTTGCTTATCCGGCTCCGCCGCGTCGTTTTCGCGATCGATGACGATATGCCCGGCAACCCCGCCAAGCACTGCACCCAGCGGTCCGCCGACCGCCAATCCGGCTGCCGCGCCAGCCAACTTTCCCCAGATCGACACCTATGTCACCTCTGCCATGCCGAAAAAGCTCTGGCTATGGACGCTTTAATTCTTTTTAGCTGTCCAGCCTGCCGCCCTTATACGATGTTTGGAGGAAAAATGCAGCGCCATGTTGCACTGCCGAAAGTCAAAAACGAGGCAAGCCGAACCGAGCTGTCCGGGCTTGCGGCGGGCCTTGTGGGGGTTGTCATTTTCGGGCTGACGCTGCCGATGACCCATATTGCGCTTGAGGGGTTTGACCGCTATTTCATCGGCATAGGCCGCGCAATCCCGGCCGCGCTTGTCGCCGCGCTGATACTGGCGATCACCCGCCAGCCGGTGCCGGGCAGGGAGAGCTGGTGGCCGCTCGCGGTGGTGAGCATAGGCTGCATTTTCGGCTTCCCGCTCTTTGCCACCGCGGCGATGGAGCAACTGCCGGCGGCGCATGGCGGCGTGATCCTTGCCGTGCTGCCGCTCGCCACCGCGATGGCCGGCGCGCTGATGGACGGTGAGCGTCCTTCGGTGGGCTTCTGGGTGACCGGGGTCGCGGGTTCGCTTCTGGTCTTCGCCTTCGCGGTGATCGAAGCCGGCGGCTTTACCTTCCAGATGGGTGACCTGCTGCTTGTCGCGGCGACGGTCGGGGCGGCGATAGGATATGCGCAGAGCGGCATTCTGGCGCGGCAGCTTGGCGGCTGGCAGGTCGTTTCATGGGCGCTGGTTTTCAGCCTGCCGTTTTCGCTGCTTGCGGTCCTGCTTTTCGCGGGACCGGTGACCTGGAACGCGCCGGCAGGCGCATGGCTCGGCTTCTTCTATGTCTCGCTGATGAGCCAGTTTTTCGCGTTTTTCTTTTGGAACACGGGGCTGGCGCTTGCCGGCACCGCCAAAACCGGGCAGCTTCAGCTCTTGCAACCCTTCGTCACACTGATCGCGTCCTATTTTATCCTGGGTGAAGCGGTGAGCTGGCGCCATGCCGGTTTTGCGCTGGCGGTGGTCGCCATCGTCGCGCTCGGGCGGCAATTGCGCGTGGAAAGGCCTGAAAACGCATGAATGCGCAGAGCGAACGCAAAGCTTTCGGCAATCGCGGCGATTACCGTCATTTCCTGCCGATCGTGACACGCTGGATGGATAATGACCTCTATGGCCACATCAACAATGTCGTCTATTACTCCTTCTTCGACACGGTGGTGAACCGCTATCTGATCGAGGGCGGCTTCCTTGATCCGGCGCGTAGCGAAGTGATCGGCCTCGTCGTCGAAACCGGGTGCCGCTATGCCAAGGCCGTGGCCTTCCCCGAGCCGGTGACGGCGGGCTTGCGCGTGGCGCATATGGGCAAGAGCTCTGTGCGCTACGAAGTGGCTCTGTTTCGCGGCGATGAGGACGACGCGGCCGCCGAGGGGCATTTCATCCATGTCTATGTGGAGCGCGCCACCCGCCGTCCGACGCCGCTTCCGGAGGCGCTGCGCAATCTGCTGACGCCGTTGCTTGTCGCCCGTTGACCCCCGCGTCGTGCCGCTATTGCGTTAGGAACGCATGCGCCAGCTTGACAGCTAGGTCTTCCGAGACGAGCGCAGCGAGATCAAAATGGCAACGAATCATGAAAATGGTCCGGCCGTTCGGCCAACTCCCGAAAAGGGCGCGGAAGATGCCGACCTTGTGCCTCGCCCGGACAACATCGGACAGAGCCGTCGATGGCGGCGCGATGACAAGGATGCGACCGCAGCGGAACGCGGCGGCTATGGTAATGAGGAGAGCCAACACTCGACGCAGCAAGGCTGGCCTGACCCTGGCAGCCCTCCTGGCTCGGGAAACTCATAGGCCAAGCTTCGATCCGCGCTTCTGTCACCTCCTGTCGGCAAGTGAAAGCAGCAAGGCGCATCCCAAGTCGAATATGCCATTGACGACAAAAGCGATGGCGAAGCGCGCGCCATGGTCTATGGTTCGCGCGCATGAGCGATCGTCGATCTGTTCATCGGGGGGAGTCGCCAAACTGGATTGACGTGCCCTCGCTTCAGGCTTCGGCAGCGGCCGCCAATTCGTGATCGCGGGCTTCCGTTCGCTGGAGCGCCGGACGCATTGCGAGGCGCCCCGTATAGGCCTCGAATTCGGGCCGCTTGGGTATGACGCCGAACATCATCCCGTAGCGCAATGTGGAACCCAGCACGACGTCGGCGGCGCTGAACCGGTCGCCCAGCAGGTAGTCTCCCTGCGAAACCGCCTGGGATGCTGTGTCCATCACCGTGTCGAAATCGCCATAGCCGACCGTGCTGGCCGGGATGGGTGGGCGTTGGAACGCCTTGTCCGACATGGCCGGCTCGATGCAGCTCGGACTGAAGAACATCCAACGGAAATAGGTGCCGCGCGCCGGGTCGCCGATCGCAGGGGCGAGGCCGGCAGCGGGAAACGCATCGGCCAGGTAGCAGCAGATCGCACCCGCTTCGGTGACGACAGTGTCCCCATGCTTGATCGCAGGTACCTTGCCCATGGGATTGATGGCCAGATATTCGGGCGACTTCTGCGAGCCCTTTTTAAGGTTGAGCTGCTCCATCTTATAAGGCACACCCAGCTCCTCGAGCATCCACAGAACGATGCCGGAGCGGCTATGCGGCGCGTAATAGAAGACGAGATCCTGATCAGCCATTGAGATGTCATCCCAGAAAATGAAAAACCGGCTGCCGCGAAGGCAGCCGGTAGCAGCATTCCGATTAGAATGCTTTTACTGCTGCTTCGTTGCGGGCTGTCCCTTGACGGCGCCATCTTCCTTCGCCTTCTTGGCGAGTTCGATCTGGCGCTCGCGGATCGCGACCATCAGACGCTTGCGGGCTTCCTTGTATTTCTCATTGTCGACCGGCTTGCCTGCATAAGCCTTATCGAAGCCGTTAAGTGGTACGGGAAAGCCGATCGCCTTGCCGGCGAGATTGATTGCCGCGACGACGACCTGCTTGCCCTTGTTCATCTGGTCTATGACAGCCTGCGTTGCCTCGCCCTCGGCCGTGCAGCCTGCCGCGTGGCAAAGCGTGAACTGCAGCTTGACCGGCTCGCCCTCGTCAACCTTCACCTGCACGCCGGGCGGCAGCGCCATGCCGAGCGGCACCATGACCATGAGGGCCTTCTTGTCCTGGCCTTCGACTTCGCGGATGGCTGCAGAAACGAGCACCATGCCGGTATTGCCGTCGAGACGCTCGTGATGCGTCAGGCAGACATTCAATTCCTTCTTCGGGTCGGTGATGTTCGGTGCCTTTTCGCACAGCTTCACCCAGGCGCTCTGATCCTTCGCGTCTTCGCCCTTTGTGCCTGCGCGGAGCAGCTGCTGCAGCCGCAGCCGGCTTAGCCGGTGCGGCAGGCTTCGCAGCCGCGGGCTTCTTGTCCTTATCCTGGGCAGAGACAGGACCTGCCGCCAGCCCAGCACCGATAAACAGCGCCAGCGCCAAAAATCCAGCACGCGCGCCCAATCCCTTATCTGTCACTCGCATTCCATACATTGTCGTTGACCTTTCACTTCGCATGCCGGCGCAGGTCTATCAATGAGACCTACGGTTCCCAAACCCCCAACGGGCCAGTTGGAGCCTCAATCGCTCGCGCGTTCCCCAGAGCCCTCGGCTTGGCAGTCACAATGCTCAAGTATGTGGCGTGGAACCATTCAAATAAGGCATTCCCATGACAGGTGCGCATTACAACAGCCCAGTCCACAGCTCCCCAATGAGAGATCGGCAGCGGAACAGCCCCCTCCCAGGACGGACTTTACATATCACGCTCTCATTGGAAGGCGATAGCAAAGGGGCATCAGTAAGACAGTTTTTGCGTCAGGAAAATGTGGTATGGCGGGTGCCCTGCACAATCGGCTTCAATTGACGGATGATGATGAGGCAATGAACACCGTGTTTGCCCGGCTCAGCGCGCTTCTGTTTGCCGCCTTGGGGCCTTGCGCCCACGTGCTGCCGGCAGCCGCCGCCCCGGTCCATGCGATTGCCATGCATGGCGAGCCGAAATATCCGGCCGGCTTCAAGCACTTCGACTATGTGAACCCGGATGCGCCAAAAGGGGGCAGCGTTGCGTTCGGCGTGCTCGGCTCATTCGATAGTCTGAACCCGCTGATCGTCAAGGGCAATGCCGCGCCGGGAGTTCGCGAATTCGTCTATGAAAGCCTGCTGGGCCGCGCCAATGACGAGCCGTTCTCGCTTTACGGGCTCTTGGCCGAAAGCATCGATATGGCGGAGGACCGCTCGTCGGTCATTTTCACCCTGCGAGCCGAGGCCCGTTTTTCCGATGGAAAGCCGGTCACAATCGCGGACGTGATATTTTCGCTGGAGCTGCTGCGCGAAAAAGGGCGGCCTAATCACCGCAGCTATTATTCCAAGGTAGAGAAAATCGAGCCGCTCGGCGAGCGGGCGGTGAAGCTGATCTTCAAGCAGGATGGCGACCGGGAAATGCCGCTCATCGTCGGATTGATGCCGGTTCTGCCCAAGCATGCGGTCGATCCCGCAAAATTCGATGTGACGAGCCTTGCGCCGCCCATCGGCAGCGGCCCCTATATTCTTGCCTCGGCCGATGCGGGCAACAGCGTCGTTTATCGCCGCGACCCTAATTATTGGGGCCGCGATCTGCAGATCAATCGCGGGCGCTTCAATTTCGACGAAGTCCGCTACGATTTCTATCGCGACAGCAACGGCATGTTCGAGGCCTTCAAGAAGGGGCTGTTTCACGTCTATCGCGAGAGCGATCCCGGACGCTGGGCGCGCGAATATGACTTCCCGGCCATCGCCGATGGACGCGTAGTGAAACAAAGCTTCGAGACCGGCTTGCCGGCCGGCATGTCGGGTCTGGTGTTCAACACTCGCCGCCCGTTCTTCGCCGATCCGCGCGTGCGCCAGGCAATCATCCTGCTCTTCGATTTCGAGTGGCAGAACAAGAACCTGCATCATGGGCTGTATGAGCGCACGCAGAGCTATTTCCATGGTTCTGAACTGTCGTCGCATGGCCGGTCAGCCACCAGCCAGGAGAGACAGCTTCTGGAGGGCTTTCCTGGCGCCGTCAGCGCGGAAGCGATGGAAGGGACCTTAAAGCAGCCGGTGACGGACGGCTCCGGCCGTGACCGGGGCAACCTGCGGCGTGCGCTGCAATTGCTGCGCGAGGCCGGCTACGAATTGAAGGATGGCAAGCTGGTGAACGTCGCGACCGGCCAGCTCGCTGGTTTCGAGTTGCTGGCGGCGACGCGCGACCAGGAGAGGCTGTTCCTTACCTTCGCGCGCGAGCTGCTCAAGGTCGGCATCGAGGTCAATATCCGGCAAGTGGATTCGGCGCAATATCAGAGCCGCAAGACCAGCTTCGGTTTCGATATGATCCAGAATAGCTGGGCGGCATCGCTGTCGCCGGGCAACGAGCAAAGCTTTCGATGGTCCTCGGAGGCGGCTGATACCGAAGGCAGCTTCAACTATGCCGGCGTGAAAAGCGCCGCCGCTGACGCAATGATCGCTGCACTGCTTGCTGCCAGGGGGCGGGAAGATTTCGTCGCATCGGTACGCGCGCTCGATCGCGTATTGATGAGCGGCGCCTATGTTGTGCCGCTGTATCATCTGCCGGCGCAATGGGTGGCGTATTGGACGAAGCTGCGCCATCCCGAGGTGACGCCCCTGTATGGCGTTCAGATCGATTGCTGGTGGGTGGACGAAGCCGCCGCGCAGGATGGACGCGCAAAATAGCCGGCCTACGACGGGTGGAGGCTACCCACTCGGTCGCGGCGGCCAAGCGCCCAAACGGCCGAAACTCTTGCCCTTCCATGACGCCGGACCATATAGTCCGCCTGAACAGCCGGAGCAGACACCGCCTGCGGCAGCCATCCGGGCGCGCGCCATGGGGGAGCGGGCGATCCGGCAACGGGGAATATTACCATGCGGCTCACTCCGCCAACGAGTGGCACATTCACGATATCGATCCTGCTCGCCGTGCTGGCGATTATCGGCCAGTTCGTGCATATGGTGTCGAATTACATTCCGATCAGCATGTTCTGGGTGGCAATCGTCGCCTATGTCGTGCTGTTCCTGGGCAATGTCGTACGCGGGTTTTAGCAGCGCTGCGCTGGCCGTTCTCGCGACGCGTATAGCTCGCCACATTTCCGGCGGGCGCGAGCGCCACCAATTCGATCACACGGAGTGAATGGCATGACCGTACGCGGCTACAGCATCGGCTATTCGCTGCCGAATGACGAGGACTATGCGCTCGCCAAACTCGGCCCGGCGCTGGACCAGGCTGCGGAACTTGGCGTGGACTATGTCGAAATTGCTCTCTACGGCTTGGATCTGGTCGCTAATGGCCGCCTCCTGAGCGAGCGGGTGAAGCGCGTTAAGGCGCTGACCGCGGATCGGCCGTTCGGCTATACAATTCATGGGCCGCTCCGCCTCAATCTCATGGACGGCACCGAACGCGCCGAGACGCATAAGGCGGTGCTCAAAGCGCATCTGGAGATCGCGGCGGAGCTTGGCGGTGCGCATTTCGTTGCCCATGCGGGGCGCTACGCGGCGAACGAACGCGGTGAATTCGAGGCCGGATGCGCGCGCCAGCGAGATGCTCTCGCCGAGGCCGGCGATTATGCCAAAGCCCATGGGATCATCATCGCGGTGGAGAATTTGTTCGGTTTGCAGGGCGGCCACGAAACGCTCTTGCCATCACGGCTCGCCGCCGAGATCGAAGCAATCGGCCATCCCGCCATTCGTGCCTGCCTAGACTTCTCCCACGCCTTTCTTGAGACAACCCGCGTCGGCGCGGATTTCCTGGCCGAGGCGGCGGCCCTTGCACCGCTGGCGAAGCATCTTCACATCCATAATTCATTCGGGAAATTGTGGCCATTATCACCCAACCACCGCGCGGAGCGGCTTGCTTACGGCCTGGGCGACCTGCACTTACCCATCGGACTTGGCTCGATCCCCTGGGACGCGCTGATGGAACGCTGCAGCTTTCCCGAAGACGCTATATTCATTCACGAACTCGCGCCGCCCTATTGGGCTGATTTGGGTACCGCGGTGGAAAAGACGCGCGCACTGGCCGCGCGGGCAAAAATCGGCGGCTCTGTCAGCTAGCGCGCTGTGAAACCAGGGCGCCTCCCGCGATCAGCAGCGCAATACCGGCGAAATGCTGAAAGGTGGGCGGTTCCTTGAGTATAGGTTGTGCTGAATACGACGAACACGGTGAGCGTGATCACTTCCTGCAACTCGGCCGCCGATTAGACCTGATGGCCGATGCGGTTGGCTGGCGCCGCAAGCCAATATTCAAAAAAGGCGATGCCCCAACTCACCATTACTGCCATGGCCAGCGGCGCTGCCCTGTAGTTCAGGTGCCCGTACCAGGCGAAAGTCATGAAGATGTTTGAGCACAGGAGAAGAAGAATCGGCGCCGCATACGGCCAGAACGGTTGCACTGCCACTGCCAATTACGACGCCCTATTCCACATCACTCCTTTACCGAAATCTGCGCGAGCGGCGCCTGTACCGTTTCGATAGTCAGCTTATCCTGAAGATTTTTCGAGTTGGGTTCCACGCTCAACGCAAACAGACCCAGGAACATCGCCATGACGGCGATGCAGGCAGCGAGGATGCCGTACATTTTTATGATTCTCCCAATCGTGCCGTCCTAAGCGCCGAAACTAAATTCTTATGGTTTACAAAACGCTTAAAATCCCCCAGGCGCATCGGTTTTATGGACATGTTAACGAATTCGCAAGCGGTGGGTTTCGCGGATGTGCAAGAATATTGCCGCCATGGCCGCGCGGCCACGGGAGCCCCGCGATTCCCGCGCCTCCAAATCCCGCCTTTGCCCCCCATCAACAGCCGGCCACGGCGGATTATTCGGACGCCCCGCCGATGGCGCGAATATCATCGGAATGTGACCTGGCCCGCCGCATCGGCCATGATAGAATCCCGCCACCCGAGGAGCGCGCATGAGCCAGCCCGACACCCTTGCCCCTGAGACGCCGGCCGTTCAGCCGTTCCCGAAGTTTGCCCATCCCGATATCACCGCCAAGGGCGAGACCCGCGCCAGCGTCCGCCTCGACCATCTGGAGACGCTCTGGATCAATACGGGCAGCCTCTGCAATATCGAATGCGCCAATTGCTACATCGAATCCGGCCCGAAAAACGACCGCCTCGCCTATATCAGCACCGCCGAAGCGGTGGCCTTCTTCGACGAGATCGCGGCGCTTCGCCTGGGCACGTCGGAGATCGGCTTCACCGGCGGCGAGCCGTTCATGAACAACGACATCATCGCGATGGCGGACGCGGCCCTGGCGCGCGGCTTCCGCGTGCTGATGCTGACCAACGCCATGGTGCCGATGCAGCGCCCGCGCATGAAGCAGGGATTGCTTGGCCTGAGAGACACTTACGGCGACCGGCTGACCGTGCGTGTGAGCCTCGATCATTACACGCCGGAGCTGCATGAGAAGGAGCGCGGCGCGGAAAGCTGGGCCCCCGCGCTCGCCGGGACCGACTGGCTGGCGCAAAACGGCTTCAAGCTGGCGATCTGCGGACGCACCTGCTGGCACGAAAGCGAGGCGGACGCCCGCGCCGGATTTGCCGCGCTGTTCGCGGAACGCGGCTGGCCGGTCGACGCCTCCCATCCGGCCGAGCTGGTGCTGCTCCCGGAGATGGACGAGCGCGTCGAGGTGCCGGAGATCACCACCGCCTGCTGGGGCATCCTCAACAAATCGCCCAGCCAGATGATGTGCGCGTCCAGCCGCATGGTGGTGAAGCGGCGCGGCGCGGACAAGCCGGTCGTGCTGCCCTGCACGCTGCTGCCCTATATCGAGGCCTTCGAGATGGGATCGACGCTCGCCGACGCCGCGAAGGCCGACGGCGGCATGTTCGACGCCGGCGCGGTGAAGCTGTGTCACCGGCATTGCGCGAAGTTTTGCGTGCTCGGCGGGGGAAGCTGCTCGGCTTGAGAAGCGTTTTTCGGCGACGCGGATGCCGCTTTGCGCCGCGAAATGCGCCGAGGCGAAAGGCTTTAGACTATCTTTCAGCGACGCGGGTAAGGCTAATAAAGGGTTTGCGCCTGGTTCAGAATGGGACCGGCTCTGCGAGCAAAAATTTACTGAATGTTTACAGAATAACGCCGGAAGAGAGCCGGAAGACGGCAGAAGATGGTGGAATATGCCGGAATGTTGCAGATTCTGCCCGGTTTCCGGCTGTTTCTGCCCGCGACCTCATCGCGACCCTTTTCGTGCGTAATTTCTCTAGGACGCCGCGCCTGCCTTGAAACCGCAACGTCATAGAGTGGGGCGAGACCAAATGGCGTCATCCCAAATTGTGACGATTGTTCACTCGTTGTCTTCCCTCCGACAGCGCTCTCGGCACGCCGCCCTCCTTCAGAATGTGCCCAAAAGCATATACCAGTCACCGGAAGGGTCCGTGGCCCAAAGCAAGTCGATGTTCAGTCAGGCCCCTACGCAGGCCTCAACCCAATCCACTCGTAAACGATGGCTGGGATCGCGGGCCATGAAAGACAGCACCGCCAGGCCTATGTACGCCAGCACCGGCGCGCCCGGCGGGTAACGGTTCGCTCGTCGGCACCACGGCATGCATGCCCTACCTTGGCAGCGACAAATGCATTGCCTAAAAGCAGGACTGAACGTATGCCGAGTTGCACATGTTCGACGGACACATGACGTTATATATATCGAGCTAAGCTAAATTTACGAAGCGTTAATCCGCATGCAAATATCAACTATTGCCCCTAGGGTGTTATTATATTATCATAAAAGGAGCAACGACGGGAACTGTCTTTGCTATCATCTTGTTAAGTAGAGTGTCGCTGTGGAAAAAAAAATTGAAATAGAGCCTTGGAGGGAGGACAAGACGCCTCCCGAGCGATGGTCAGGTTTAGTTTACTTCTATTTTACCATCCAACCACGCATACCTCTCACACGTCTCGAAATTATTGTTGAGTATACAGATGGAGCGATTGGTAGAGAGTTTTATGATAAGAACTGGATAAAAGAAGCGGCGGCAGCCGGTTTTTTTACAATAAAGGAAAACTTAAACGGCAAAACAGCTAGATTATCGAGCTGAATTTTTCGTCTGGCCGAGATTTTTACGTCGGTGAGGTATTTGCGGATCCTCATTGGGCTTATGTACTTAAATTTAAGTAATGGTTGGATTCGCGGTACAACTGACATTTGTCTAATCCAAGTTCCCGCGTTTAGCTCATCTCCTAGGCTAATTTACTGAGCGGAATAGGTCCCGTTGGAAGGACCTGTTCCCGGCGCGAAGCTCCAGCACAATCTCTCAGTCGTTTGGATCACGGATTCAGCACATCCATAAACGGGGACGAAACCCACTCCAGCATTGGGTGGTTCACCGGGAAACGCGCCCACTCCAGCATTGGGTGGTTCACCGGGAAATGCGCCCACCCCAGCATTGGGCGGTTCACCGGGAAACGCGCCCACCCCAGCATTGGGCGGTTCACCGGGAAACGCGCCCACCCCAGCATTGGGCGGTTCACCGGGAAACGCGCCCACTCGCAGCATCGGGTGGTTCACCGGGAAACGCGCCCACCCCAGCATTGGGTAGATGACATCGAGTTGCGCACACGCCGACTTCTATAGGGCGCTCGACGCACACCTTTGCCCAGTATGGGCAGGCCGTAG
The DNA here is from genome assembly GCA_963842775.1 of uncultured Alphaproteobacteria bacterium. GTDB lineage: Bacteria > Pseudomonadota > Alphaproteobacteria > Rhizobiales > Rhodomicrobiaceae > R-RK-3. The sequence continues at coordinate 287,692 of CAWJHQ010000013.1, forward strand.
TGACCGAGCTCGACAAGACTAGTGTCGCAATCGTTGTAAGAAGAGCAAACGCCATCAGACGAAAGCGTGGGCCAAATTGCGTGTTGCTGTCGTACATGAACCCCCGCCTCGCAAGAAATTATCTGCTGAAATAACGAGAATATTTATTAAAATGATGTGGAATTGGTTAACGCCCTATCAGAACGCTTTTCCCAGCGAGAGCGTCGCAAAAAGCGACCACTAAACACGAAAGAGAGTCAGGTGTGCCGAGATCAGAGATCTGCGGCAAATAATTATAAGCGCACGCTTACTTGCGTAGGATGGAGGGGTCATGTGCCGATTAGCTGGCCGCTTTATCGGGGCAAACTCTGGCGTGACCTCTGGACAGAAACCAGCCATTTCCAACAATTCGAGGGATCTCGGCATGCAACATGCGGCGAAGCGCAGAAGCCATCAGGTAAGCTACCTGCTCGATACGCGCCTCGTTGCGCTCCCGCGCGGCGGTCGCCGTGATGGGCAAAGAGGCGCTCAAGCTCCTCAGAGACTCACACACTCAAACACCTTGGCCGCCTCCCGCCCCCGGAAACGGCGAGCCGCGAGCCTTATCGCCTCGGATTTTGGTCCTCTCCTGCTGGCGATCGTCTTCGGTTCCCTTTTTGCCCTACTTCCTCGGATTTTGACTGGAGCGCTAACGAGACCTCCTGGAGTCTGGTCAGCGACATGGTCCTCATCGCCAGCTTATTCATGCTGGAAGGCGAGTTCTGGAACCACGTTTTTCAGCTATAACGCGAAGGTCGCATGGATTTATCAGCTCATAGCCTGGTTCCCGGATCCCGACACTCTGTGCCAAGCGAACGTAAAGGTCCTCTAAGTACTAGGCCCCACCTTCGTTGGCGTTTCAAATATCGGTGCTTCGTTCAGCGTCTTAAACCTTCAGCCGGAGACTCGGCAAGAAACGCCAGCCGGCGGCCTCGCCAATCGGCGGTGCGCGCGCTCATCCAGCCCGCAGCGGGTGAAGAACGCGGCGGCGCGGCTTCCGGCGGCGGTCACGGCGTGGAGGCCGCTCACATCATGCGCACGGCAGATCGCGCGGAAGGCGTCGATCAGCGTCGAGCCGACATTGCGTCCCCGGTGATCGTGCCTGACGTTGACATGCAGATGCGCGGGGTAGGCGTCGATCAGGGCGGCCGGGAAGGCATCATAATAGTCCGGGCCGGGCAGCGGCTCCTTGTTGCTGAAAAGCGCGCCGGCCAGATAGCCGACGACGTCGCCGCCCGGATCGCTCGCGACGAGGAATTGCTGCGGGCAGTGCCTGATATAGCGCCCGAGCCAGAGGTCGCGATAGGCGGCGCGTTCGGCTTCGGAGGCGAAATTTTTCGTCGCCGCGCTGTCGAAGAAGATCGCCTCGATCTGCGGCATCACGGCCGGACCGCCCGCCTCTCCGATCGCCGCGACGCGCCACATGTCAAACCCGGAAATGCTTCGACAGCTTCAGCCCTTGCGCCTGATAGTTGCGAGCCGATGCCCTGTCCGTAAATCTGATCGGGCGTCTCGGTGAGCTGCTCGTAGATCACCCGGCCGACGATCTGTCCGTCCTCCAGGATGAACGGCACCTTGTGGCTGCGCACTTCCAGCACGACGCGGCTTCCCGCGCCGCCCGCCGCCTCATGGCCGAAACCGGGATCGAGGAAGCCCGCATAATGCACGCGGAACTCGCCGACCAGCGGGTTGAACGGCACCATTTCCGCCGCATAGTTGGGCGGCACATGCACCGACTCTTTCGAGGCGAGGATGTAGAACTGGTCGGGATCGAGGATGAGCCGCCGCTCGCGGGCAGCGCGGATCGGCTCCCAGAAATCGCCGAAGGCGCAGGCGCCGGAGCGGTCCATATCGACGACGCCGGTATGGCGCTTCGCCCGGTAGCCGACGATGCCGCCATCGTTCTCGCCCGACAGGTCGACCGACAGCGCGATGCCGTCGGCGATGTCGGCGGTGTCGCCGGAGATCAGCCGCTGTTCGCGGTGAAGCTGCGCCAGCTCGGCGTCGGTATGTTCGGGACGGCCGCGCCGGAACCGGATCTGCGCGAGGAGCGAGCCGGGCCGCACCAGCACGGGGAAGGTCTGCGGGCAGATTTCAGCGTAGAGCGCGCCGTCATAGCCGGCCGGAATGTGGTCGAAGGCGGGGCCATTGGCGGTGATGATGCGCGTGAAGACGTCGAGCCGTCCGGTCGAACTCTTCGGATTGGCGGCGGCGGACACATCGGCGGGCAGGGACAGCCGCTCCTGCAGCGGCACGACATAGACGCAGCCGGTTTCCAGCACCGCGCCCTCGCCCAGGTGGATCTCGTGCATGCTGAAGGTGCTGAGCTTGGCCTGGACGCTCATGCGCGCGCTGGGCAGGAAGCTCGCCCGCACCCGGTAGGCGATGTCGCCGAGCCGCAGATCGAGGCTCGCGGGCTGAATTTGCGCTGGGTTGATCGCGCGCGCCGCCGAAATCCGCCCCGCCTCGATCAGGCCGCGAATGCGTTGCGCGGGAAGCAGTCCCTCGCGCGGCAATGGGTGCTGCCCGTCTTCCGGTGAATTGCCGCTCATGTGCCCATCCGATTCTGATCGCCGCGTCATAATAGCGACGGCGCTCTTGACGCCAAGCCTCCCGCCTGCTTAATCCACGTCATAACCCGTGGTGATTTGGCCGGCCGGCTTGCAGCCACGTAAAATAATTCGCTAAAGGGCCGCGTCGAGATGGAAAATCCGGCCCGGCTACCCAGCACGGCCGGTTTTTTGTTTCTCGAAAGGCGAGACCCATGGCTGACGATGCTGGCAATCCTTCTCAGAAATCCTGGGGGCAGGCAACGGCGCTCGTGCATGGCGGCACATTGCGAAGTCCGTTCGGCGAAACGTCGGAAACGCTCTACCTGACCTCGGGCTACGTCTACGAGACCGCCCGCGACGCCGAATTGCGCTTCAAGGGCGACCAGGAAGGCTACATCTATTCGCGCTTCTCCAACCCGACCGTGACCATGTTCGAGGCGCGCATGGCGCTGCTCGAAGGCGCGGAAGCGTCGCGCGCGACGGCCACCGGCATGGCGGCGGTGACGGCCACGCTCTTCGCCTATCTCAAGACCGGCGACCATGTCGTCGCCAGCCAGGTGCTGTTCGGCTCCTGCCGCTATGTGATCGAGGAATTGCTGCCGCGCTTCGGCGTGAGCTGCACGCTGGTGGATGGCGGCGACCTGGACGCATGGCGCGGCGCGGTGCGGGACAATACGCGCGCCTTCTTCTGCGAGACGCCCGCCAATCCGACGCTGGAGCTGGTCGATATCGCCGCCGTCTCCCGCATCGCCAAGGATTGCGGCGCGCTGTTCATCATCGACAACGTCTTCGCCACGCCCATCCTGCAGAAGCCGCTGACGCTCGGCGCCGACATCGTCGTCTATTCGGCGACCAAGCATATTGACGGGCAGGGGCGATGTCTGGGCGGCGTCATCCTGTGCAGCGAAGCGTTCCTCAACGATCATCTCAAAGTCTATCTGCGCCAGACCGGCCCCAGCATCAGCCCGTTCAACGCCTGGGTGCTCCTCAAGGGGCTGGAAACGCTCCCCCTCCGCATCGAGCGCATGTCCGCAAGCGCCGCAAAGCTCGCCGACTATCTCGCCGACCGCCCCGAAGTGGAAAAGGTCATCTATCCCGGCCGCCCGGAATTCCCCCAGAGGGAGCTGTTGGCGCGGCAGATGGCGTCGGGCGGCACGCTGCTGACCTTCGCCGTCAAGGGCGACAAGGAGACCGCGTTCCGCGTCGTCGATGCGCTGCGCATCATCAAGATTTCCAATAATCTGGGCGATGCGAAAAGTCTCATCGTTCATCCCGCGACCACGACGCATCAGCGCTTCACGCCGGAGGTCCGGGCGTCTATGTCTATTGGCGACAATTTGCTTCGCCTGTCGGTGGGCCTGGAGGACCCGGCCGATCTGATGGGCGATCTGGATCACGCTTTCCGCGCCGCCTTTGCCTGAGGGCGCGCGGCAAGCGGCGGGAGCGGAAAGCGGTGAGCTACGAAGCCACGACGCATGGCGTCACTGTGAAGGTTGTCCCCAGTTTCCTGGAGGACGATAGCGCGCCTGTCCGCGATTATTATTTCTGGGCCTATTCGGTCGAAATCACCAATGTCGGCCGGCAGCGCGTGCAGCTCCTGTCGCGGCATTGGAAGATCACCGACAGCGCCGGCCGGGTGCAGGAAGTGCGCGGGCCCGGTGTCGTGGGCGAGCAGCCGGTGCTCGAACCGGGCGAGAGCTTCCGCTATACGAGCGGCGCGCCGCTGCGCACGCCGTCGGGCATCATGCTCGGCTGGTACCGGATGGAAGCGGAGGACGGCGAGACGTTCGACGTGGTGATCCCGCCCTTCTCGCTCGACAGCCCCTATGCGGCGGGCAGGCTCAATTAGCCTGGGAACCCGGAAACGAGGGGGAACTTTCGCGGATAAGCGCGATTATTTCAGGTTAAAGCGCATGTTGCATGCGTCGCGAAGAGGGAGGAACGGTGAAAATCATGTCGATACGTGCCAAATCAGCATGCCCGAAAGCGGCCGCGCTCGCGATCGGCTTGATCCTGTGCCCGGCCGCGGCATTCGCGCAAAGCGGGACGCCGGCCTCCTGCGTGACGGCGCTGAGCAAGGAATATGGCTCGAACTCCGCGCTGCGGATGGAATGCACCAACGCCACCGACTGTACCTTTCAGGCGCCGACCGGCAATGCTTCGGCGCTGGCGCTGATCGGCGCCATGGTGAAGACCGTCGAGGCCTGCTTCACCGCTGCCGGCCTCGCCGTCGTCAAGGAAGATGCGATGCCGCAGGGCACGACGCGCCAATATGGCAAGGCGGGAGGCTCCGAAATGTGCGCCGTGCTCATCAGCACCACGACCGTCGACGTTGCCGACGGCATGCGCGCCACCTGCCAGACCGCCATCGCACAGTAGGGCGTGCACTCATAACCGGCAGCGTCTGCTACTGGGGCCCCAAACGGACTCTCGCTCGTTGCACGCCGACAGCCGCTAAGTGGTGTTAGGAGACATTTACATAGGTGCCAGTCCGTTCCGCCTTGCAAGGCAAGCAGAGCGGCCCTTTTGGGGCCGCTTTTTCTTTTTTGATGGCGATGCGCGCAGCCCTAATGGGCGAGGCCGCGCGAATAGGCGAGAAGGAGATAGAGGATGGAGGCAAGAATAGCACAGACGGCATGGGGAACACTTCCGTACTCTAGGTAAAAATACGCGGCGACGGCATGAACCGTTGCGAGAGCGAGATAGATCAGAGTAACGGAACTAGGGCGGCGAGCCGCGAAAGCAGCTATATAGAACGAGAGAATTTTGATCATAAACCGGCTCCTTTTTATTTTTGGCCGGTATCGACAGAATGAAATTTTCACGGAACGGCACCAGAGGCCCTTTTCGAACGTCCGGAATTCTCGGAAACGGGGACCAGCAGATGATTGATTTTTCATCCGAAATTAATTCATGCCGTGGCTTCGGAGAGCGCTTAAAGTTCCACTTGTTCCGGCATGGGACACGACCTGACGGATCGCCCAGCAAGGAAGGCGAGAAAAAGTGGGGTGTGAAGGAATTCTCCCGCGCGATTAGAAAATCGGACAAATCGGTTCAGAACTGGATGAACGATCGGAAGCGTCCGCCCGACCTATTTCTGATCGAAACTGCCTTATTCGGAGCAAATCCTAATTACGACACCTGGAGGAAAGGCCTACGCGACGCTCACCGGCTTGCGAGAGCGCATGCGCAGAGCGATGGCGAGAAAGAGCCAGAGCTGTCGGGAACAGTGTCTCCTGCTCAGTCTAGCTCCCCATCGGTTGTTCAAATTCTTCATCCCGAAATCCGGCCTGTGCCCGGCTTTACCGGCCGCAAGGATTTGCTGGCGGGGATCGATGCGGCACTTTGGCGGAAAAATGGCGGCACGGCGGCGCTGACGAATGACGCGGCCTCGGCGGCGGTGAAGGGGCTGGGCGGCGTCGGCAAATCGGTGTTGGCGCGGCAATATGCCTGGCACAACCGTGAGCGCTATCGGGGCGTCTGGTGGGTGCGCGCGGAGACAGAGCAGACCCTCGTCGACGATCTGATCGACCTCGGCAGCCGCCTCATCCCCAATCTGAGGGAAAACCACGAGCCCGACCGCGCCCTGTATTTGGCGCTGGATGCCGTTGCGGGAGCGGGCGGGGCAAGCCCTGGCTAATCGTTTACGACAACGTCGAGAAGCCGAGCACCATCGCCAAGCTGACGCCGCAGACTGCGGCGCATATCCTCATCACCAGCCGCTGGCCGAGCTGGAAGGACCATGCTCAGGAGGTGCCGGTGGATGTATTCCCAGAAGAGACCGCCATGGACTTTCTGCTCACCGGACGTCCTTATGAGACCCGCGAAGCCGCGAGCCGACTTGCCAGCGCGCTCGGTCATCTGCCGCTCGCGCTCAGCCATGCGCGGGCGTATTGCGCCGAAACCAATCTTAGCTTCAATGATTATGTACGCCGCCTATCCGAACTGATCCAGAAAGCGCCTCAGAATACGGAGTACCCGGCGAGCGTATTCGCCACCTTCACCCTCGCCATCGCCAAAGCGGAAGCGCAGTGTTCGGTTGCGGGAACGATTTTGCTGATGGCTGCTTTTTACGCCCCCGAGCGAATTCCGATCGAGTTACTGACACTGAACCAAATCCAAGCTCAGCATGGGTGGCGACGTCTTTTCAGCTTTTTACCTCAACTGTGGATCGAAGCGACGCGAGATAAGGGCATAGCGGCGCTTGCTAAAGTCTCATTGGTCACGCTTGAGACTTTGCAGGACGGTTTTCCGACTGTGACGGTGCACCGTTTGGTACAGGAGGTGACGCGGGGACAGGCGTGGACGTGGACCCAGGACGTATTTGCTAAAGCCAGTGCGAATTTGCTTTTGAATGCTCTCTCAACGGGAAAAGATATAGACCGTACGGACTGGCCGCGCATGCAGCGTCTTGTGCCGCACGCTTTATCCGTTCTCAACCGCTTCGCCGACTCGCGCGGTAACGCAGAACTGATCGCACTTCTTTGTAATCGGCTGGCTAACTACTTCCGAAGTCGCGCCGAATTCGCCAGCGCTGAGCCGCTCCTTATCCGCGCCCTCGCCAATCGCGAAGCGGCGCTCGGGCCGGACCACCCCAAGGTTGCCAAGCAACAAGGTTACCTCGGCGGGCTCTATTTCAACCAGGGACGATATGCCGAAGCTGAGCCGCTGCTCACTGGAGCCCTCGCCATCGCCGAGGCGGCGCTCGGGCCGGACCACCCCGAGGTTGCCAAATGGCTCAACGACCTTGCCGTGCTCTATGACGCTCAAGGCCGCTATGATGACGCGGAATCGCTCCTCAAGCGTGCGCTCGCCATCGTCGAGGCCGCGCACGTGCCAGACCACCCCCATGTTAGCAAGCAACAACATACGCTCGGCGCGCACTATCGCAAGAACGGTCGCCATGCCGAAGCTGAGCCGCTCCTCACCGGAGCCCTCGCCATGGCCGAGGCGACGCTGCGGCCGGACCACCTCCATATCGCCCATAGCCTCAATAGCCTTGCCGTGCTCTATAACGCACAAGGGCGCTATGATGAGGCGGAACCGCTCCTCAAGCGCGCCATCCCCATGGCGGAAGCGGCGCTCGGGTCGGAGCACCCCGATGTCGCCCTTATGCTTATCAACGTCGCCCTCCTCTATAAGAGCCAGGGTCGCTACGATGACGCGGAACTGCTCTTCAAGCGCGCGCTCGCTACGGCCGAGGCGGCGCTCGGGCCGGAGCACCCGGATACACACCGGGTGAGGCACAATTACGAGCATTTCCGGAAAGCAGTGACCGCCGCGCGCATTGGCACTCGGCGCTCTTCGCGAATAAGGCGGAAACCACGGTGAGATGTCCTGCAATCTCGCCATCGACGGACTGATGCGGCGCGTTGCCCGGACACCGCAAGCTTTACGGCACGGCGATGCGCAGCGAAGGGCAAGCGGCCATTTGATGTCTAACTTCCGCTTTGAGGCGCTTGCCGCCGTTGCCTGCAGAACGGCGATTGGCTGCTTCGCGGAGAAAAGCTGCCCTTCAACGGTAAGGCGAACTTTTCGCCTATGCGGTGAGAACAGACATCGGCGAATGCTGCCACTTAGTTTGGACCGGCAGCGATATTTCCAGCGTGCTGGTCATGGCCACTCAACGGCGAATTGCGAAACAGGGTACACTGGTGCTCCAGCCCGCAACGGCGCGGCTGAGAAGATCCCGCAGCCGCACCCATTTGGCGCCCTTCCGGCGATACCGGTGGGCTGCCGCCTTCAGCGGACCGCCGGCGGGATAGCCCATACCGGCAGATCCCGCTCTCCTTCCTCTCAAATCTCCAGCGTGCCGTCCTTGGCAGCGGCGTAGCGCTTGCCGACCCAGTCCCAGTCCACGATGTTCCACCACGCCTTGAGGTAGTCGCCGCGCTTGTTCTGATACTTCAGATAGTAGGCATGTTCCCAGACGTCGTTGCCCATCAGCACGAGCTTGCCGTCCATCAGCGGCGTGTCCTGGTTGGGACGGGATTCGATGCCGAGCTTGCCGGACTTATCCACGGTCACGAATACCCAGCCGGAGCCGAAGCGCTTGGTCCCCGCATTATTGAACTCTTCCTTGAACTTGTCGAAGCCGCCCATGCTCTCAATGGCTGCCTTCACTTCGCCCTGGGGCTTGCCGCCTCCCGGACCCATGATCTCCCAGAACATCGTGTGGTTGGCGTGGCCGCCGCCGGAGTTGCGTAGCACGGTTCGGATCAATTCCGGCATCTCGCTCAACTTGGCGAGGATATCCTGTAGCGGCATCTTGGCGATGGCGGGGTAATCCGCGACCGCCTTGTTGAGGCCGTCGACATAGGCCTGGTGGTGGCGCCCGTAGTGGATCTTCATGGTGAGGGCATCGATGTGGGGCTCCAGCGCATCGTTGTCGTACTCCAGCGGCTCCAGTTTAAATGGACCTGATGAGGACCCCGATGAGGACTGGGCCCAGGCCCGATCGAGCATGGCGACGGCCGCAAGCGCTCCCGCGCCGCCGATCACGGAACGACGTGTAATGGTCAGCATGATGTTTCTCTCCGAGCAGGAAACGGCGAATACCAGGTAATTATGCCCCCTTAATATAACAGGAAGGGAGGCGATGCCTGTTCCATAGGGAACTGCCGCAAATTCGCGTGCATGGTATGGCCGAACGGCTCAAGGGCTAGCACGGGATCAGCAAATTATCCCGCAGCCGCACCCATTCGGCGCCCTTCCGGCGATACCGGTGGGCTGCCGCCTTCAGCGGACCGCCGGCGGGATAGCCCATACCGGCAGATCCCGCTCTCCTCCCTCTCAAATCTTCAGTGTGCCGCCCTTGGCAGCGGCGTAGCGCTTGCCGACCAAGTCCCAGTTCACGGTGTTCCACCACGCCTTGAGGTAGTCGCCGCGCTTGTTCTGATACTTCAGATAGTAGGCATGTTCCCAAACGTCGTTGCCCATCAGCACGCGCTTCCCGTCCATCAGTGGCGTGTCCTGGTTGGGACGGGATTCGATGCCGAGCTTGCCGGACTTATCCACGGTCACGAATACCCAGCCGGAGCCGAAGCGCTTGGTCCCCGCATTATTGAACTCTTCCTTGAACTTGTCGAAGCCGCCCATGCTCTCAATGGCTGCCTTCACTTCGCCCTGGGGCGTGCCGCCTTTCGGACCCATGATCTCCCAGAACATCGTGTGGTTGGCGTGGCCGCCGCCGGAGTTGCGTAGCACGGTTCGAACCGATTCCGGCATCTCGCCCAACTTGGCGAGGATATCCTGTAGCGGCATCTTGGCGATGTCGGGGTAATCCGCGACCGCCTTGTTGAGGCCGTCGACATAGGCCTGGTGGTGGCGGTCGTGGTGGATCTGCATGGTGAGGGCATCGATGTGGGGCTCCAGCGCTTTGTTGTCGTACTTGAGCGGCTCCAGTTTAAATGGACCTGATGAGGACTGGGCCCAGGCCCGATCGAACATGGCGACGGCGGCAAGCGCCCCCGCGCCGCCGATCACGGAACGACGTGTAATGGTCAGCATGATGTTTCTCCCCGAGTAGAAAACGACGCATACCACGCAATTATGCACCCTTAATATAATACGAGGGAGGCCCTGCTGTCGCAAATCAAACGCGACGTGCGCTGACCACTTGCCGCGAGAGCCGTTGCAAAAAGGCGGAGTTCGCCTGGCCGAAGGCTTCGGCGTGGTGCATTCGACTGCACGGGGGCCTCAACCTGCTTCGCAGCTTCTGATATACTACGCCCACGGCGCGGTTCTGGAAGGGGAGGCTCTACCTCGACGCTTGCATTAAGCAAGCTGCGGGAGACTGTGCCATGAATGATCCGCAAGATATGTTTAACGCCTGGCGCGCCTTCATGTACATCGCATACATACCCGTGATAATGTTACTTCTATATTATGCGATAAACCCAAAAGAACTTGAAAGCGGGAGGCATAAGTCGTCCAGATACCGCCCATCTGAGTATTCTTACGTATTTATAAGAATTGTGTGCATTATTTTTGCGATTTTGATTGGCGCCCTTCTTGTTAAAATCTCGTCATTATAGTCGTTCTTGCCAAACGCTCGTGATGAGATTGGCTGCCGATGGCGGGAACGCCGTTTGCAACGCGGCCCTGACCTATGCCGGGGTCACGACGAAACTCTGCGATCCGGTCACCTCGACCTTCACATCGCCCAAGGGGGACTGAATTGTCAGCTTCTCGTCCCGGCCCGCGAAGGTGACGACCAGCGCGCCGTTTTCATTGGTGAAGCTGGCGTCTTTGACGTTGAAGGAAAAGTCATCCCATACCTTGCCGCGCAGCTCGAATTCCGTGCGGTCCGATATGGTGATGACGTCCTGGCCGCCTCCCACCTGGAAGATCACGTAGCCTTCGCCGCCGATGCTGATCGTGTCGTTGCCCTTCCCGCCCTCGATCATGACGGGCCGTTTCACGCCGTGAATGTAGGTGGAATCTGGGCCGCCTCCGAAATACCGGCGATTATCCGAAGTGACGGAGATCGTGTCGTCGCCATCGCCTCCGGACACGGCGACGACGTAGTCGCCCGACACCGCTATGACATCCTCGCCCGCGCCGCCGTCGACATTCGCCACCACGCTTCCCGCAACGGAGATCGCGTCATTGCCCGATCCGCCATTGACCATGGGGATATACTCGCCCGCCACGGCGATCGCGTCGTTCCCGCCGCCTCCGTCCACGGTGCCGAACCATGGCGCCGATGCTGCGATGCTGTCGTTGCCATCGCCGCCGTCGATGTCGTGGGAGCTGTAGACGCTCGACGCAAAGCTGATGACGTCATCCCCGCCGCCGGCCTCGATATAGGCGGTCACCGGCCTCGATCCGATGTTTCCGCCTGCATATGCGATCGTATCGGCACGGTCCGAGCCGGCTACGGCGTGGACGAGACTGCCTTGGATATCCGCGATGCCGGAGATCACCGCGCCGGGATTTTGCGCGGCCAGGATGTCGATGATTTTCGCGATGGCGTTCTTGTGCGAAAGCGGCAAGGTGCTGTCAAACCGCGCGAGAAAGCTGACGCTGGAGCCGTGCGGAGCGGCAGCAGCGTGTTTCTGTGGCGACGGCGACGATACGGCGGCGAACAATTGCGCGACGTCGCCGGATGCGGTGCTTCGCGTAAAGAAAGCGTTGATGTGCATGGGTAACCGGCCGATGATTATAGCTTCGCGGATAGCTTGGCGCATGGAGGATTGACCCACCGTTAAGCTGAGCTGAAATCCGATCTGGCCGTTAATGTCTTGCTACGGAACGTATGAATATGGCGCAGGATGCCGCCTTTGCCCGCCCAGCCGACAACACTGAAAGAGGGGTTCTCGTTGGGAGATTTTGCTTGTCGGCGCAAACAGACGCTGAAGGAGCGCGCGGCCAAACTCGACCACCTTCGATGATGAGAGGTCCTGTTCCCTCTTGAGCGACTTGCGGAGCGACGAGTGCACGCTACAACCTCGCCGACACCTTTATCTGACAGCTGGATAGGCGTACGCGCATCGTCGACAATCAACATTCACGCGGAAGATATCGGCCGTCTTCGGAGCAATTAAGTCCCGCGGGCGCGTGCACGACACAGGTCGCGCCGCTTAATGACGAACAGCAGTGGAACAATGCGCGTTTGCAGCCGATATTCCTGACGGACGCCAGCATTCGCAGGCTACAGCTCAAATTGCGATCCGCTGAAGTTGGGGCCTGTTACGCGAGCCAGCTTCAAGAACTTGCAACGCGTGTCTGTATTGGTCCAGTTCGCGTCAGCCCATCTGTTTCGGACGGCCAGAGTCAGATTTGGCGGTCACATGGATTTCGCGAGGTTCATCGCGATGGATAGACACAAGGGGCATGTACCTTTCTCGCGCCGACAGGTCGATGATCGGTTCGAGGGCGCAACTGGGCTAGCTGCACGGCAGGCGAATTCGGACGCATTCTGATCCGACTATTTCCGAAGATGGTTGTCACCGCTCCACCCGGCTATCCAAGTCCAGAGTATCTCGGCAAAACGAATTGAGGCTCAGGCGGATCGGGCTTCCTAAAGAGCATGAAGGCACGTCGTGCTCGAAGCTCGTATTTTGCAAATAAGTTGCTGACGATCTCAGAGATACTGATGACGGAGGCTCTCTGGCGCTTGTACTCCCCTCCGAGCACCAAGGTGTTGCGAATAAGATCAACTGTTGGAAAGCTCTGGGACGCTTACACCCAACATGACAAGGCGCTGTTGTGGGGCGTGGGGACGCTACATTGATTGCATTCATAATTCGCCTCAATCCAAGAACGAGCGCATCTTCCAGAAGCGCAAATCCGCTAAGCTCACGAACAGGAAGTGCGGATCGTGCTATCCCAACGGGCAGGCAATCGCTAGTTGCGGGAAAATACTGGCTTGCGATAACAGAAGTCGAAATCAATCAGTCGAAAGGTCGTGATCTCGGCCATTCTCGCGCCGATCGTGGCACATGCGATGTGGTATGCGGACGTCGTAAGGAGTTATCGAGTACTCGCTTTGACTTGAAGGCATTCTGAATAGCTACTCTGATGAGCCGATATTCAAGGGATGGACGAAAATAAGCGATGCATCTGTGCAGACTTCGTCTCCGTTGATCGAGCCTGTTGAGGTCGTGCGGCTCCCGGTGAACGGCGCACATCCACGCCGTCATCAGCGCCTTCGCGTCGCGAGAAAATGCCAACCAGAAGTCCGAGACTTGGCCGCCCCGCTACTGCACCGGCGAGGCCTTCGCGCCGAGTTCGGCGGCGTCGAAGCCGTATTCGCTGTTGCAGAATTCGCAGGTGACGAGCACGCGGCCGTCTTCCGCCATGTCTTCGATGTCCTCGGCCGTGAAGCTCATCAGCATCTGCTCCACCTTCTCGCGCGAGCATTGGCAGAAGGCCGAAATCGGCGTGGCGTTGAAGGCGCGCACCCGCTCCTCATGGAACAGCCGGTAGAGCAGGCGCTCCGGCTCCAGCGTCGGGTCGAGCAATTCGTGATCCTCGACGGTCGAGGCGAGCAATTGCGCCCGCGTCCAGGCGTCCTCGGAATCGTGGCCGTTGGTGCGCCGCGCGCCGCCGCCCTCCTCGGTCAGCTTCTGCACCATCAGGCCGCCCGCGCGCCATGACCAGGAGCCGGGATTATTGTCCTTGCCGGCCTCATATTGGCGGGCGATGGCGATCTTGATGAAGGTCGGCAATTGCTCGGACTGGCGGAAATACAGGTCGGCCGCCTCGGAGATGTTGCCGCCTTCGAGGCACGATGCCCTGATAGCGCCCTGTCCGGCCCTGTCGATGGTCATCGCCAGATGGCCGTCGTGCTGCTCAAATCTTACGCTGAATCACGGCACGGCCTTGGCAGCGAGGCTGCGATGGCGGCGTTGGCGACAGCTCGCGACTTGCTGACGCCGATGCGCTTCAACCAAATTTTAGGAGTTTTCCTTGACCAATTTCGCGGTGCGGCAGACACTGAGCTGAGTTTCAAAAATGAGTGCCATGACATATCTCGATAGGATTAGCGTCGAACCGGGGAAGCGCAGCGGGCAAGCCTGCATTCGCGGGATGCGGATCACTGTAAGCGACGTGCTCGATTATCTGGCTGATGGGATGAGCCACGAGGAAATCCTCGACGAATTTCCAGAACTGACCGAAGAAGACATTCAAGCTTGTCTCGCGTATGCTGCAAGAACTCAGCGCCGTGTGCAATTTGCTTGAAACTCCTGCTTGATCAGAACCTCTCCTACAAACTTGTATCTCGACTTGCTGATGCATACCCGGATTCGAGCCATGTACGATTGCTCGGACTAGAACGTGCGGATGATCAGAAAGTCTATGATTATGCTGCACAAAACGATTTCATGATCGTCTCGAAGGACGACGATTTCTATCAACTCAGCTTACGCTATGGCCCACCACCGAAGATAATCTGGCTGAACATAGGTAACTGTAAGACTGAAGAAGCGCATAGCCAATTGCTGAGCTATGCTGATCAGATCGTCGCCTTCCACGCCGAGCCTGAAACTTCATATCTGGTGATCCGCAAGTTGGCGCATTGATCTGTTCCGAGACGAAGCGGCTGCCGAAATGCGCAGTTCGGTCCCGGACACTCCGGCAAGACCTAGCCCCCTACTGCACCGGCGAAGCCTTCGCGCCGAGTTCGGCGGCGTCGAAGCCATATTCGCTGTTGCAGAATTCGCAGGTGACGAGCACGCGGCCGTCTTCGGCCATGTCCTCGATGTCCTCGGCCGTGAAGCTCATCAGCATCTGCTCCACCTTCTCGCGCGAGCATTGGCAGAAGGCCGAAATCGGCGTGGCGTTGAAGGCGCGCACCCGCTCCTCATGGAACAGCCGGTAGAGCAGGCGCTCCGGCTCCAGCGTCGGGTCGAGCAATTCGTGATCCTCGACGGTCGAGGCGAGCAATTGCGCCCGCGTCCAGGCGTCCTCGGAATCATGGCCGTTGGTGCGCCGCGCGCCGCCGCCCTCCTCGGTCAGCTTCTGCACCATCAGGCCGCCCGCGCGCCATGACCAGGAGCCGGGATTATTGTCCTTGCCGGCCTCATATTGGCGGGCGATGGCGATCTTGATGAAGGTCGGCAATTGCTCGGACTGGCGGAAATACAGGTCGGCCGCCTCGGAGATGTTGCCGCCTTCCAGCGGCACGATGCCCTGATAGCGCTCCATGTCCGGGCCCTGATCGATGGTCATCGCCAGATGGCCGTCGCCGAGCAGCTTGGCGCCCTCGGCGAGGCGCGTTTCCGCGAAGCCCTCGAAGGCCGACTGGTCGAAGCTGGCATAGCCGCGAATGTTGCCCGGCGCGTAATAATGCGCGACGAGAAAGCTCACCGGCCCCTCGCTGCGGGTCTGGAGGATGAATTTGCCGTCGATCTTCAGCGCCGCGCCGAGCATCGCCGTCAGCGTCATCGCCTCGCCGAGCAGATTGGAAACCGGAGGGGGATAGTCGTGCTGGCCCAGGATCGCGCTGATCGCCGGTCCCATGCGGACGAGCCGCCCCCTGGCGCCGGAAGACTCGATCTGAAAAGGGAGTACGTAATCGTCTTCGCGTGCGGGTGAATTCGTCTGCCATGGGGCTCTTATCTGTCCGCTTTTGGTCTGAGCATGATCTTATCGCAAAACCGGTGCCCACTTTTGCGGAACATGCTCTTCAAGTCTTCTCCAGGCACCAGGCGAGGATGGCTCTCTGCGCGTGAACCCTGTTTTCCGCTTCATCGAACACCACGGATTGAGGGCCGTCAATCACCTCATCCGTAACTTCGCGGCCGCGCTGCGCCGGGAGGCAATGCATGAATATGGCGTCGGGTCCGGCCAATTTCATCAGCTCCGCGTCGACCTGATAATCCTTCAGGAGCGACAGGCGGAACTCCTCATTGTCCTGGCCCATCGAGATCCAGACGTCGGTGACGATGCAGTCCGCATCCGCGACGGCTTCGCGCGGGTCCTCGAACAAAACCAGCCTCGCGCCTTCCCTCTCCGCCCAGGCGAGCGTCTCGGCCGAGGGCTGGAGCGATTTCGGCGCACCCACATGCAGCGTGAAGTTGAAGCGCGCCGCCGCGTGGATCCACGAGGTTGCGACGTTGTTGGCCGCATCGCCGACCCAGGTGATGAGCCGGTCCGCGACCGGGCCCTTCTTTTCCTCGAAGGTCAGGATATCGGCGAAGATCTGACAGGGATGCGACCTGTCCGTCAGCCCGTTGATGACCGGAATATCGGCATGCTCCGCCAGTTGTTCAAGCTTCACATGCGACAGCGAACGCAGCATCAGGAGGTCGACATAGCGCGACAGCACGCGCGCCGTATCGGCGACGGTTTCGCCGCGCCCGAGCTGCATATCCGTCGAGTTGAGCACGATGGACTCGCCCCCCAGCTTGCGCATCGCGACGTCGAAGGAGACGCGGGTGCGGGTCGAGGGTTTCTCGAACATCATGGCCAGCGTTTTGCCCGCCGCGATCCGGCCGTAGCGCGGACTGCCCTTGGCGAGATCGCGCTTCATCTGATGGGCAATGGTTAGAAGATGTTCGAGGGTTTCTCTATCGAAGCTGTCTATATCGAGGAAGTGACGTATGGCCATGTTCAGGCAAATTCTTGAGCCGTGAGCTCACTATGGAGGGTGGTGCAGGCAGCGGAGATTTTCTCGCAGGCCTCGGCGATCTCGGCCTCGCTGACGATGAGAGGCGGCAGCAGCCGGACGACATTGTCGCCCGCGCCGATGCTGAGCATGTTTTCGGCAAGCAGCGCCTCGATCAGCTTGCCGCTGGGGATCTTGCATTTCAGCCCCACCAGCATGCCTTCGCCGCGCACCTCTTCGATCACCGAGCCATGCCGGTCGGTGATTTCGGCCAGCCGCTGTTTGAGCAGCAGCGCCTTGTGGCGGACGCCGGCGAGGAAGTCCTCGTCGAGCACCACATCGAGCACCGCATTGCCGACCGCCATGGCCAGCGGGATTGCCGCCGAAGGTGGAGCCGTGCGTGCCCGACGTCATGCCTGCCGCCGCTTCGTCCGTCGCCAGAAAAGCGCCGAGCGGGAAACCGCCGCCAAGCCCCTTGGCGATGGCCATGATATCCGGCTCGATCCCCGCCCATTCATAGGCGAAAAACTTGCCGGTGCGTCCGATGCCGGTCTGCACTTCGTCGAGAATGAGCAGAAGCCCGTGCTCATCCGCCAATTCGCGCAGGGCGCGCAGGAAGGCCCAGCCCGCATGCCGCACGCCGCCTTCGCCCTGCACCGGTTCGATCAGGATGGCGCCGGTCTCGGGGCCGATCGCCGCGCGCGTCGCATCCAGGTCGCCGAGCGGCACCTGGTCGAAGCCGTCGACCTTCGGGCCGAAGCCGGCCAGGTGCTTCTCCTGGTTGCCCGCCGCGATGGTCGCCAGCGTGCGCCCGTGGAAGCCGCCTTCGAAGGTGATGATCCGGTAGCGTTCCGGATGGCCGTTATGGCTATGGAATTTGCGCGCGGTCTTGATCGCGCCTTCCAGCGCCTCGGCGCCGGAATTGCAGAAGAAAACCTTGTCGGCGAAGGTCGCGGCGCAAAGGCGCGCGGCGAGCCGCTGCTGGCCGGGGACATTATAGAGGTTCGATGTGTGCCAGAGCTTGCCGGCCTGCTCGCGCAGGGCGCCGACCAGATGCGGGTGCGCATGACCGAGCACCGTCACGGCCACGCCCGCGCCGAAATCCAGATATCGCTCGCCGCTCAGTGTATAGAGAGTGGCTCCCTCGCCTCTGTCGAAGGCAATATCGGCTCTGGTGTATGTGGGCAGCACCGCGGACATGGTCAGATCAGCTCCCTCCTGTCAGGAAAAAAGGCCGCTCAGCGGCGTTAAGACATTAAGATAAGATCATTCAGCGATTGCATTAGGGCTGTCAATTGGCACAAAAGACACAGCGAGCCAAAAAACCAGCCCGCTCAGATGCGTTTAACCCTTCCTTCATTTGTTTTCGTCCGCTTCCCGTGCCATTATGTCTAAAGCGAAGACGGCGCGTGGTTGTTCTTTACCCGCTAGTTTTGTGTCCCGGTCCTCGCTATCCAGTAGCATGTAGCGTTTTGCTCTTGTCCCGCTAGCTGGGTTTTCTCTCAAGTATAGCGTTTTCTCTTGTGTTCAGCGTAACGGGCTTTTGCTCCGCGTAGCCGCGCCGTGTTCGCATTTGTGCGACGCGTGTCTGCCGCCGCGGAAGCAGGATCACTGTGCCAACAGCAATTCGCTTTAGATGTACGAGGAGGCAGAATTATGGGGTGGACAGAAGAACGCGTGGAGCTTCTGAAGAAGCTGTGGGCCGATGGGCTCAGCGCGAGCCAGATCGCCGGCCGTCTTGGCGAGGTCACACGCAATGCCGTTATCGGAAAAGTTCACCGGCTGGGTCTGGCGGGCCGAGCCACCACGTCGCGCATGCGCTCGCCGCGTCCGCGCAACCGCGTCTCGCATCTGCCGCTGCGGCCGACCCGCGTGCAGTATCGGACGCATGGCAATGTCGCGCTGAAGCCGATGTTCATGCCGATGGAGCAGCCCACCGTCGCCCTGGCGCTGGTGCCTTCGATCGTCGAGGAACTCAATATTCCGGCGGCGCTGCGGATCGATCTTCTGGACCTGAAGGAATGCATGTGCCGCTGGCCGGTCGGCGATCCGCAGGACGAGAATTTCCATTTCTGCGGCCGCCAGAAATCGCACGGCGTTTCCTATTGCGAGCACCACGCCCGCGTGGCGTTCCAGCCGGCGGCGCGCCGTAAGAGATAGTTTCGAGACAAAGCGGGGGGTGAGGGCCGGACACTCATGGAGGGCATGAGTTCCGGCTCTCCTATTTTTGGGGCTGGGCTTGGCGGGTTGACGCTGGCACGCGCCGATCCGCAGAGAACAGGGGAAACATGCGAAGTGCGTATGGCCGCATGTCGAGGCTGCTTGAGATAAGCCCTCCCTCTTGATTACTTCCTTACCGACATGCGTTAAGCTTCTCTTCAGCCGTTGATGGCTGACAACCGCCACACCTCACCAAATAATATGAAGCTCATATGCGCCGCCGTATCCTTCGCGGCGCGCGGATTTGTGGCTTCATTCTATTAAACAACATGCTTATAGTTGGTGAGTTGTTCACAAGCCGACTGATCTAAATATTACGACACCGATGAATAAGTTTTTTTGCGTATTGATCTACAATGGCTATAATTGCTAATTTGACCGCTCGAATATTTATGGAGTACAATCATGAGGAAGCCCTCGGTTGTAAAACCTCAGACGAAGCAACTCGCTGCACTATCTCCCCAAGACAAAGAACGTCTCGCCAAGGAGTTTAGCGAGGAGAGAGCCGAGCGCATTCGGGCCGAAGCGAGCAAACGGCTCAAACGAAAACAGAATGCTGCCGAATGGGCGAAAACGCCCAGGAATCCGGCAAATACCAGGAAGACACACCCGCCTGGAGGCTCGAAATAAATCGCATGTTCGCGAGCTTCTTGAAAGGTACCGATCGAAAATATTACGAACTTGTAAAATACTATGATGCTGCGTTTCTGAAAGATACTTATCGAGAAGGTGCCCATGAACGGCCTAGGCACCCATTTACTTAAAATAATAATGGGCGAATTATTCCCAAAGAAACGCAAAAAGGACGATGCCGGCGAAGCTTAGGACGTAATTTGCCAAGCGTCATGGGGAAGTTTGGAGAAAAAACATGCGTTGGTTTCTTGCCTTTTTGTCTCTCTTTTTGTCATTTTCGGGTCTGCCAACGCTGCAGGAGGCCGAAGGTGAGGATGCAAATAACTCCTGTAAAGGATTAAATACAAAGAACAAGTTCGATTACAACTGGTTCAAATGTGTCGTCCTGAATAAGGAGGCACGCAAGGCAATTTGCCATTCTGGAAAAGTACAAAAAGAGTACCTGCTAAGGAGAATTTACGCAAAAGCCGAGGTCCCCCTCGATCGAGGAGTTCTCCGGCAAAATGCCGGATTATGAGGATTTAAAGGCGTATACCTTCAATAGTAAGCCTAACACTGATCCATACCTCATGAATGTAGGCTTTAATTATTATCTGGATAATTTTGAAAACGATCACTTCAAACTCCAGACGAGCGGTCGGAAATTCAAGGAGTATATAGAGAACAAAGACCTCGAAATAATTTGCGAAGGGAAGGCTGAACAAAAAACGGCGGGCCGACTCGCGGATGTCGAGAAAAATCTAAAATCTTATGGGAAATCGGTAAGATTACGACAGGATGTATCAGAACTCCTTTCGAGCGACTTAAAAAAAGCGAAACCGGCTAAGTTTTCATTTACGTCTGATAATGAAAAGAATGAAGATATAACGGCGATCGACGGCGCCATAGGATACGTGTTTTCTGGTTCCTTACCACCTCCGGCGGAGGCTGCGTCGATTGGATATAACCTTATTCCCTTCCTTTATTACAAATCGACCTCCGGCACCGCGGGGGGAAGAGGTGACATAGATGTTTTCGCACCGGGGATTCTAGGGGGCATGGAGTACGGAGACGCTGCTTGGGCATTTAAACTGGATATTGCCGCTGCCCCTGTCCTGGACGCAAAACAGAAGTCAGAGCTGTATAATTTTACCGCTAGGTTAGCGCCAACATTTAGCATCGGCGACACGAGCATTTTCGGCGAAGAGCATAATTTCGGCCTCCTCGGCGTTACATTCGTAGCGCGAGCAGTTGCGAAGATGAACTACATTCAGGAAAGTGGTTTGAACCCAAATTTCTCAGATATTGAGGAATTTTCAACCACGGGATTTGAGGGACGGATCATCATAGCCGGACGTGACGGGACACCTATTTTGGAGAATTTCGTGTTTATCGTGGAATATAGCAATCTCCACAATTCGGATGGCGTGCAGGACGTGGAACGCACATCCATGACGCTCTCCTATTCACCCACGGAAGCCAAAAATTTCACCATTGATTTCGGGTATGTGGAAGGACCCGATCCCTTTACTCTTCAACTGGAGGAGAAATGGACGGCGTCGCTGGGGTTACGATTTTAGAAGCGGTCGTCGGGTCTTCTGTGAGATCTTGATATGTCGCCTCGCATGAGTTCCGGTTCTCCTATTTTTGGGTGCGTCTATGTGCTGAGGCGTTGCCATTGTTCACGCATCAGCGGCAGATCGGTTCGTTCAAGGGGCTTTCCTTGCCGCATCTCGGGGCTGTCCGCGAACCCTATCAGGCAGTCCGCCTTGGCAAGTTTGCGCTGGCGGCATTGTTCGACCGGCTCTTGCGCCCGCTTATCCGCCTCGCTCTGCGGCGTCACCGATCCCGTACGGGCTGGATCATGTCGTGCTCAGCCCGGTGCGAACCATCGTCGATACCTCTTCATACGCATTTACGAGGGGAGCGACGATCTTGTGCGAGAATGCCTTGGTTAGGAGCCGGTCATCGAGAACGAGGCATTCCATGCCTGTGCTCAGAAAGCAATTGAGCGCATCCTGTGGTGTCTCGACGATCGGCTCACCTTTGACATTGAAAGATGTATTGACCAGGACAGGAATGCCGGTCAGCGCGTCGAACTCCTTCAGCAGGCGATAAAGCCTGGGGTTGGTATCCTCGGTCACGGTCTGCACCCGCGCCGTGCCATCGACATGGACGATGGCCGGAATGCGGTCGCGCCACTCCGGCTTGACATGGAACGCCAGCAGCATGAACGGCGACTCGGCATAATCTTCGAAGATCTCAGGCGCCCTCTCCGCAAGCACGATCGGGGCAAACGGCCGGAAGGCCTGCCTGTGCTTGACGACCTTGTTCAGCCTGTCGCGGATGTCGGCCGTTCTCGGGTCGGCGATGATGCTTCTGTTCCCAAGGGCGCGCGGGCCGAATTCCGAGCGGCCCTGAAACCAGCCGAAAATCTTCCCTTCCGCCAGCAGCTTCGCCGCTTCCTGGCATATGTCGTCGCTCTTGTGGGTGTTGGTCACAAGGCGCACCACCCGCTCCTGGACGGCCTTTTCGATCCTTTCAGGGGCTTGCCTGGCGCCCAGATAAGCATGCTTCATCACGAAGCGTCTCGGCGCCTTTTTCAGGGCGAGATGGCCGTAATAGGCGCAGCCGATGGCAATCCCCTCATCGCCCGCTGCAGGTTGAATCCAGATGCCGTCATAGCCGGCTTCCCGCTGGATGCGCCCGTTGGCCAGGCAATTCAGGGCCACCCCGCCGGCAAGGCACAGATGCTTTGCTCCCGTCATCTCGCGCAGCCAGATCGCCCGCTTCAGCACAATCTCCTCGGTATCGTGCTGCACGCGCCAGGCAAGGTCCTGCCAATGCTGGAGGTTGGAACTCTTCTCCCACTCCTCGCCGCTGTTTTCGCGAAAGGGCTGATTGAGCTCCTCGCCCCAATCCGGCACGATAAGCTCGTTGCCTTCGAGATGCATGAGCGGAGGAATTTTGCCCGGCCTCCCGTAGGCAGCCAGTCCCATGACTTCGCCGCACTTGTCCCACTCGCCGAAAATATAGGTGGCGACACGGCTATAAAGCGCGCCAAGGCCAGCCATGTTGAAGAATTCGTCGCTCAGGAAACCCCGGCGCGGCTTCAGCCAAAACTTCTTCAGCACTTCGATTTGGGAGCCCTGAAAGCGGTAATAGCTTTCGGACTCGCGCGACAGGGGGTCGACGTCCTCGGCATAAGGCTCCGTAATGTCGCTCCGATAGCTTCCGACGCCGTCGACCACCATGACCACCCCTTCATCGAAGGGACAGGCAGCGAAGGCGCTATAGGCATGCGCGAGATGGTGGGAGACGGTCACAACCCGATCGGACTTCGAGAGGTAGAGCTTGCTCTTGGATGCGGCTCTTCGATCCGCTTCATTCATGAAATGAGGATAATCAGAATGGGCAAGGCGTTTTTCTAGCTCCTCTACCGGGAGGACATAGCAATTCCTCACGACATACTCGACATCGTTTATGGCAATCCCGGCGGCCTCAAGGCAGTAGGTAACGGGAAGTTGATAGAAGCCGGTGGCATTTTTTGCCCGCGTTATGCGCTCTTTGGCGATCGCGCAGACGATCTCGCCGTCTCTTAACAAGCAGACACTAACGTCATGATCATACGCGTTTATTCCGAGGATGTAGGACGGCTTCCTGTTCATCATTCGCTTCCGACGGGCTGAGCTTCTGACGGTAAGGCCAAGAAGAAAAAGAATAAAACAATATTGTCAGCTTCCTTACGCATCGCCTCGGCAGAATGACTGCCGATTTTCGGCTACTTCTTGTCATCAATCCGCCTTGCCGTTACACTATCTAGTATAGGAATCTGGGCGCGGTAAATCGCCTTCATTGCTTGGAGACGCAGGAATGACAGCTATCGCGAATAAGCTTCTCGGCTATATAGCGCGCAAACTGCTGCGTAGCATAGCCGTGATCATCATGCTCGGCATTTACGGCAGCGGTCTTGTCGGCATCACCACACTGACCTCTGTGGCAACCTCTACCGAAGCGGCTGCAGGCCGTGGCAGAGGACGGAGCGGGGGACGTCACAGGGGACGAGGCCGGGGACGTCATAGGGGACGAGGCCGTCATAGAGGACGAGGCCGTGGGCGTCATAGAGGACGTGGCCGTCGCGGCTATGGTCGCAGCTAATTGCTGGTACCGGGGTATTATGAGGGTATTATGGGTAATTATGGGTGTTATGGGTACGGCTCGGGTTTGAACATCTGGATCCGCTAGTCGCCAAAAGCATCCAGTTCCGCCATGGCAGTTGCGCCGCATTAGCGCAGCTGAGGGCCGGAAACTCATGGAGGGCATGAGTTCCGGCTCTCCTATTTTTGGGGTGGCCTGTGTGCTGATGCGTTGCTTCGTTCACGCATCAGTGTCGCTAGGCCGGAGACGCTTACTTCGCCGGCGCTTTCAGCTCAAAAAGGATCGCGTGAGCTACGGTGGTCCCGACGTTGTCATCTGCATGCGTCACCGCAGGCGACCATCGCACGGTGCCGGATTTGACCTCGAATGACTTTTCCGCACCGTCCGGGCTGGTTGACTTCACCGTATATGAGGTGAGCGGATAAATGGCATAGTCCGGGTGGCTATGCATGGGATTTTTTACGCCGGGAGCAAACTCCACCTCGACAACCCGCACCCGCTCATTTTCAAACAGAACCTTAAATGCCGCCGGCGCCACCGCAACGGGATCTTGCGCCTGCGCGACACCGCAAGCAACGCTGAAGGACAGGGCAGCCAGAGAAGCGCAGAACGCGCCAAAGGAGAGGAATTTCATATTCTGCCTCCTTAATAGAAATGACAAAAATCCGTTTAAATGCTCCATCAGGTTGGTCGGGTCTCTCTGATCGAACCATATGCTACTGCAGGCTCAAGGCCGGCGCTTGCGAATGCAGCAATCCGCGCGGCTCATTTGCTAATTGCGGCGGCAGCAATCGAACTGCGTAGCCTTGCCGGACTCAGGTCGGCGCGAGGATCGAGGCGACGGAGGACCAGCCCCAGCAACTCGCTGGTCAAACACGCCGGTCTCATCGCCAGGTGTCGGATCGCGCCGAGCAGAAGCCGCTAGGCTTTGTTCTGGTCGACGACCAGGTCGTAGGAGATGTTGAAGCCGCCGTCCTGGGCCTTGCTGCCGGCGCCGCCGAGCTGGGCGATGCGCCCGGCAATGCCTTTATATTTGCCGGTGCCGCTGCCATCTTTGATCATGCCAGCGGCATGGAAGCCGTTGCCGTCCCAGGCGCCGGACGAGGTGTAGGAAAAGCCGCCATCCGAGCAGCTGACATCGCCATTGATGTCGAAGATGCCCCAGTTGCCTTCTTCGCGGCCGTAGAGGGATTCGACGATCTTGACGGTGCAGCCGTTCAGCTCGCCGCCGCTGAGGGTGATCTGGTAGGAAACCGTCTTGCCGCCTGTCGGCTGATCCGGTGTTTGTTTACCGATATTGTTGTTGAAGGCAACCTTTGACTTCATCGCCTGCGCTCCGGCAGGCGTGGCAGCTGCTAAGACCGCAATACTCACGGCACTGGTGAAAAGAAACATGAACCGCATAGCAATATACCTTCTTAACTGAGTGATGTGCAGTAGCAGCACCCTCCGCCAAGTGTGGCATAGTTCACAAAATTGACTTTGAGTGCTATCGGTGAAAGCGAGCGATCGCAATCACCGCCCTAAAAATGTTATTGATTGCAAAGTGTCTATCACCCCTTAGCAGGAGTGGCGACGGACAGATACTTGCATGTTCAAGCTGAACGTAGCAAGTTGTTTTGATAACCCGAGCGGATACTTGGAGGGCCTTTTGCTGAGGGGGATCTGCTCGGGGAGCAGCACTTGGTTGCCATCAGCCTCGCCGGTACACTCGAAGCTCCCGCTGTGGCTGAAGCGGTGGCTCGGCTTACGTGGCTGTTGCGGTGACGTGGGCCATCCGCTCCTTGAACAGCCGTAATCCGGCTTCGTAAACCTTCATGTCATTCTCAAGCAGCTCGTCAAGCCGGTCCCGGCCTGATTTGCTCAAGCTGACATCATAATGCTCGGAAGCATTGCGCTCGGTTTGCGTCGCTTCCCACTGCAATGAAGATCCGGTCTGGTGCCGGAAGAGGGCCAGCGAGTCCTCGGAGAATTCCTGAACCCCGAGGAAGAACATCTTGCCAAGGTTTTCAATCGCCGAGCTCAGAAAAGCCGGATGATCGAAATCCCAGAACGAGGAGAGATAGGCCGTCTGCACATGTTTGATGTGCCCCAGAACGATCGGATTGTCCGACCGCACGAATTCATCGTAGGAAACGCGCTGGACCCATTCGATTGCCTCGACCTCTTCGCCCGAAGCCGTTGCTCGCCATGCATCGGTGAAATTCGCCTCATTATGCCAGGAGCGATATTGAGAGGCCGTCCTGCGGACTGGATCGCGCAGGAACGTCATATACAGCATCTGCCTCGTCGAATTCACCGTCGAATAGAGAAAATGTCCCGTAAACAGCTTCTTCCCGGGGTCGGAAAAATCGGTTTCGCTGGTTGAACCGAAGAGCGGCGGCGCGACGTCTTCCGGTGGGAATTGCTGGATCAGAAAAGTTGCAAACCAGGTACCCGCCGTCTTGGGAATATGCAAGAAGGCAATCGCAGGGTGCTGGTGACGGATCTCGTCCCTGGGAAACAGCCGGACGATCCTTGGCGCGTGACACGAGCCGATAGGGGAGGCAGTCATAGTGTCCGCGATCCCTGCATTCGTCCCGCCGATGACGTGAAGCGATTGTATCAACCCGGTCTCCTAAATGGGCTGTATCCTAACCATAAATCACCCTGCATCAAACCCGGTATCGGCTGAATCCCCAGCTCTTTGCTTGGTCGCATTTTCGCGACGCAAACCGGTGTCCATCCCCGCCTCCACGGGGACATGCTTTGCAGGAAAATGCTCTAGAAATTGCATCCGCTCACATCCTCGACCAGCGATTGATGAAGAGGCCATGGCCGGGATCGCTGTGCTCGGATTTATTTTCAAACCCCGGGACATCTGCCTCATGACGAGCGAGCGCGTTCAGGCGAAAACGCCCGGGCATCGATGCGTTCGCCGAGACGCGCTTCACGGGCGGTGCGGGCTGATTTTCGTAGCAAGCGCAAACTATCGGCGACAAGCGGTGCGGACATCCATGCTTATCGTGAAAGGCCAAGACCATGGCAACAGTCACCGGAACCGACAATTCTGAGACGATCGATGGCGCCGATGGCGTCACCAACAGCGCCGACACGATTTTCGGGCTCGGCGGCAACGACACGATCTTCGGCCTCGGCGGCAACGACATCATCAAGGGCGGAGGCGGCGCCGACACGATCAATGGCGGGGCAGGCATCGACACCGTGAGCTACGCCGATTCCGCCGGGGCCGTGAAGGTCAGCCTCGGATTGGGGCGGGGTGACAGCGGAGACGCATATGGCGACGAGTACATCAGTATCGAGAACATTACCGGCTCCAATTTCAGCGACTTCCTGTATGGCGGTGACGGCGCCAACGTCATCATAGGGGGAGGCGGCCACGATTACCTCGCTGGCGGCGGGGGCGCCGACACGCTCGATGGCGGTGAGGGCAACGACACCTTCACGGGCGGCGACGGCGCCGACAGGATCGATGGCGGCTCGGGCAGCGACACCGTGCGCTATGCCAACTCCGACGTAGGCATATGGGTCAGCCTCTGGCAGGGCCTCGGTGACCACGGAACGGCGGAAGGCGACGTGCTTACCAGCATCGAGAATGTCGTTGGATCGCCTTACGCCGACATCATCGGAGGCACCGATGGCCGCAATGTCCTCGAAGGTGGAGCCGGCAACGATTTCATCATGTCCGACCTCGGGGCCGATACGCTCGACGGCGGCAGCGGTTACGACATTGTCAGCTATCTAAGCTCCGATAGCCGTAAACATCGACCTCCGCGGGCAAAATACCGGCGGAGAGGCACAAGGCGACATCCTGATCAGCATCGAGGAAGTCCGCGGATCGACGTTTGACGACACGCTGGAAGGCAGCGACTCCGCCGATGTTCTCAAAGGGTCGCACGGCGACGATATCGTGTTTGGCGCCGGCGGCAATGATACGCTCTATGGCTCGGCCGATAACGGCACTGACGACGACTTTGTCAGTGGCGGAGAAGGCAACGACGCGATCTATGGCGGGAGAGGCGCAGACTTGCTTGAAGGCGAAGGCGGCCGCAACTCCTTTTACTTTGCCATAGAGGATGCCGGCGACTTTCGCTCGACGAAGCGGACGAGATTATCGATTTCGAGAGCAACGAACGGATTTTCATCGATACGGAGGGGGCGGCATACGCCTTTGCCGGAGAGGACGAGACGCCGGCCGCGCGTCAATACAGCATATGGTTCGAGGAAGACACCGACAGCTTCGTCCTGCGCTGGCGCAACGACGACGCCAGCTTCCACGATGTGCTCGTCTATGGCGATACGCTGACGACGGCTAACATCGATTTCGTGTAATCCCGCGCTGAAAAACCCGGAGCGGGTCCAAGCCGCTCCGGCATGCCGATGCGCGAAAGTCTGCTGCGAATTTCTCCTCTTGCTCCTCTGACAGCCCTCCGCGTAACGTCCGGCGCAAGTCTGCGGGAAGGTGACAGCACGTGATGGGGCGGTTATGGCAACAAATGCGCAGCAGCTTGAGAGTTTCATCAAGGAATCACTGCAGGCGGGGCATAAAAAGGAAGAAGTAACGAGCGTTCTGGGGCGCGCCGGCTGGCCGGAAGTGCAAATCAGAAATGCCTTGGATGCTTTTTCCGACGAGCCATTCCCGGTGCCTGTGCCGAAGCCGCGGCCATCGCTGTCCGCGCGCGATGCGTTCCTTTATCTGGTGATGTTCGGCACGCTGTATTACGGCGTGTGGAATCTCGTCAGCCTCCTCTTCTCTTTCATCGACCGGGCTTATCCCGATGCGGCAATCCTCAACTATTACAGCTATTGGGATCAGGAGCGCTGGGCGACGGCCACCATCATCATCACCTTCCCCGTCTTCTTCTTCATGGCGCATTACATCGGCAAGCAGATCGCACGCAATCCTTTCAAGCGCCTGTCTCCCGTCCGCCGCTGGCTCACCTATCTGACGATCTTCGTCGCCACCGTGGCCATGCTCGGCGACGTCACCACGCTCATCTACTATCTCCTCGGCGGCGGCCTGACGACGCGGTTCCTCCTGAAGGTCGCGGTGGTTGCGATCATCGCCGGCACGGCCTTCACCTACTATCTCCTTGACCTTCGCAAGGAAGAAAAAGAATGAGACCGGCGATGAGCATCGGCAAGGTTCTGGCGGTGGGCGCCGCCCTTGTCGCGGGTTTGGCCGTAGCGGCCTCCATCTGGCTCAATCCGCCTGCTGAAAACAGAGCGCGCGCCATGGATTCTCAGCGGCTGTGGCGGATAAGCCGGATAGAGAGCGCCATCAACAACCACTATCGGCTCCATCAGAAGTTGCCGGCCAATCTCGAAGAGCTCACGCATCGATCTTGCTCCCGAAAATCTGCGCGATCCCGGCACGGGTCAAATGTTCGAGTATGAGGCTGTGGGCGAGAGGGGCTATCGCCTCTGTGCCGTCTTCGAGCGCAGCGCGGACGTCGAGCCCAACCGGTCCTACGGCCGCAGGTACAAGGCCGGTCGCGACTGCTTCGAGGAGAAGGTGAAAGCCCCTGGAGAGTGAGACCATGGCGGCGCTCACGGCCGGGCCGCATCGGATCGCCCTTGGCTTGCGCGGAATTCCGGGATGAGAGCGGAAGTCAACCTCCTAATACCAAGACCCAGTGACATGAACTCATGCGGTGCAATCAGCGCTTGTCTTCACCTCTCCCATGGGGAGAGGTCGGCGCGGACAGCGCCGGGTGAGGGGTTTATGGCTATCTATCAAACGCTTACCCCTCACCCCAACCCTCTCCCGCTCGTGAGCCTTTACGGCGAACGACAAGCATTCGCCTATGGGAGAGGGGGGCGACGCCTGCAGATCGAGGCGGAATTCCACAGCCGTTAGCTTGAGGCGCATGAGTCGCACTTTCAGAGATTTGGTATAAATGCCGGAAAAAGTTTCAAAAAAAGTGATGGCCGACCGCAACGCGCCGCAAAGGCGTGTCTGGCGCACGCGGATCGTGCTTCTGAGCGCCGATGGCCTCGGCGCGAACGCGATCATGGCGGCGACGCTGGGAAGGGCGGGGATCGGTAAATTCGGCACGCTTCCCGCGCGCGCAGAGGGGCGACTGGAAGCCGCCCCTCTGGAGCGTGATCAGGAAAAGTGGAATCCGGTTTTCCGTCCGATCACGCGACCAGCTAAAGAATCTGGAGCGGGCCACGCGGCGGCGTTGTTTCCACCTAAAGCGATCCCGCTCTGGAATAGGTCATTTCCCGTCGCAGGGAGTGCCGCTGACCTCACACACCCATGCCGAGCCTCGATGGCCCATGGACGAAGGGATAACCCCTCTGCCCGAGTATTTGCCGGATTTGTTGGGACTGCAGTCCTCGGACCCTGACCCCACATTGTCCGAATTGTGGAACGATTTGTCGTGGACTCTTCTCTCGACAGCGGCCTCCCAGGCTTCCCACGCCAGAGATTTGGCTATTCCTTTTAAGTCAGCGAATCCGGTAGCGGCGACCTTGATGGACTTGCACTGTTTTGCCACGGCATTTGAACTTTGCATCGCTAAGCCCGCAGCGAATAATGCAATGATAATTGGTACGCTTTTCATCGTGATACCTCGCTCAACATGAAATCAACTCACTGGAGTCGTCAACGTCACACGATATGCTCAAATTGAGTGAAAAACTGTTCCGTACGTAACAGATAAAGCCTGCCGCGCGCGGAATTTCAACTTGGCAGTCTCTTGAGCCGGGGATTGAGAGAGGCCCTGACTTGCCTGCGAGGCCTCTTTGGGCTCTTTTCCGTGGCCGTGCCACCGTGAGCACAACACAACGCCAAGCCTTTCGTCCGGAAAGACGATCCAAACAACTAGAGCGGTTCCCGCTTCATTGGAATCGGGACCGCTCGAAATTACCGGTTCCCACTTCTATCCGAAAGTCGCGCAATACCTTTGAAGCGCTCTAGAACAGGATATTATGCTCCGCTTCGATCGGTTTGAGGCCGGTCTGTTCGCCGAGCATGGTCCGCATCTCGATCTCGATGCGCCGCGCAATGAACGAGATCGGGGCATCGTTGGAGCCCCCCTCGAACGGATTGGAGGAATTCTCTCCGACCTTTTCCAGCGAAACGAAAACCCAGCCGACGACCGCGCTGAATGGGACATTCAACCAGGCCGTCCAATGTCCGATCCCGGCGGATTTTCCCAGGTCCTGGGCATATGGAAAGAGAGCGAACGGCACGATCGCGGCAAAGATCGTCACCAGAAAAACGGCGATCGAATAGTAGTTACGCGCATATGGATAGGTCTTTATCCGCTTCAGGGCGCCTTGCACCCGGACCAGTTCATCAAGCGTGGCTATCAACCCGATCATTATGTATTCGCTGATGAGATTCTTATCGTGCAGATCGCTGATGGCTTCATATTGCCAATGAAGAATGAGGGCCTCTTTGTCGCCTCGATGCGTCATGACTTTCCGCATGTCGGCATCCGGCAAATATGTCTTCAGCTCGTCCTCGAGGGAGGACTGGCTTTCCGGAGTCGGAAGCATGGCAAGAAATCGGGCGTTCCCCGGTTCAGACGCATTTTCCCAGGACTTTTTTTCGCGCAGGAAAAAGCGCAGCGCGGTCAGCCAGGCGAGATGGCGATAGAAAATGTCTTTCAGTCCCGGACCGGATCGCACGGCATCCACATGACCGATCGTAGCCGTCAACCTGTTGGCCAGGATCAGACTGTTCGCGATGAGCTGCCCGGAAAGCACGAGGGCTTCGTTGGAGCGCGCGTAGCATTGCGAATTCTTGAATGCGAGAATGATCGCGAGCGCCGATCCGATGATCGTCAGGACCGGCGCCGGTATCGTCAGGAAATTCCAGTGCGAGACTTGAAGGAACAAGGTGACGAGCAGCGACCAGCCGATCAGATAGGCAGCCTCCCATCTCGTCCAGCCGAGAAACTGGGCGAATTTATATTGTCTACCGACATGCATGACGAATAGCGCCCCGGTTGGCTTGCCTGCTAGAGCGTGATCAGTTTAGGTAACCACAGTTTTTGTCATCCCCGCGAAGGCGGGGATCCAGTAATCACCGGGACTCGCTGCGGAATACTGGATCCCCGCCTTCGCGGGGATGACATCGGTGTTTGTGGCATAGGGATTCCACTTAAATCGATCCCGCTTTAGGGTCGAGACGCATCAAATCCGCCATACGATATCAGCAACGGGCGCTGCATCAACCGTTACGCATATGCACGGCCGCACACGCCGGCCGATCCAGGCCTCCGGAAACATTATTTCGTTGTTTGCGCCGCGGCCATGTTTCTGGCGACGACGTCAATCGTCTGCTGGTATTCCTTCTTTGGGCTGAATTCGAGGACCTCGGTGTCTTCCTCGAAGATGGGTACGTGCCCAGGCTCGATGTAATAGACATCGCCGGTTTTCAGCACGGCGTCGCCATCCTTGCTTTTGACCCGCACTCGGCCCTTGAAAATGTAGCCCCAATGCGGCGATTGGCACATGTCGTCCGGCAGGCCCTTGAACAAGGGCGTCGCGTCCACGCCCTTGGGGAAGATTTCAT
This sequence comes from uncultured Alphaproteobacteria bacterium, assembly GCA_963842775.1. GTDB lineage: Bacteria > Pseudomonadota > Alphaproteobacteria > Rhizobiales > Rhodomicrobiaceae > R-RK-3. Next base: position 319,838 of record CAWJHQ010000013.1, read on the forward strand.
AGGAGACGATCATCCCGCCCCATTCGACCAGGCGGCTGCAGAAACCCTCGCCGTAGTCCTCCACTATCGGCAAATCCTTCATCGCATGATGCATTGTCAGTCTCCTCGTAAGCTTGTGACACGCTGCGCAGAGCGCGGTTTAGATACGCTGCTCGGTCGCCAGACCTGCTTGCCGCAACTGATGCACCTCTATCACGAGGTGGAACTCCCGGCATGGGGCGGTTGTCCCAGGACAAACCCGCCGCGGCATGGCGGTCCCGGGACAAACTCGACATTTGCATTGCCGGCGGCGCGGAGGCTGGGGCGTGCCCTAACCCTGCGGCGCTTCGTCGAGAAGGATGCTGAACGTCGAGCCTTCGCCCGGCCGCGACGCGATCTTCAGCTCGCCGCGATGCCGGGTGACCACATGCTTGACGATGGCGAGCCCAAGGCCGGAGCCTGATTTGTCGCCGCCGCCATCGTTCGCCCGGTAGAAGCGCTCGGTGAGGCGCGGCAAATGTTTCGCCTCGATGCCCTCGCCGTCGTCGCGCACCGTCAGCAGCACCTTCGGCGTTTGCGGCTGCTGCGCGTCGCGCTCGATGGTCAGCCAGACATTGCCGCCGCTCCGGCCATATTTGATGGCGTTCTCGACCAGATTGGAGACGACCTGCACCAGCTCGTCGCGGTCGCCCTGCACCCAGATCGGTCCGTCACCGGCGATCAGATGACAGGCGATGCCCGCTTTCTCCGCGACGGGCTGAAGCGTGGCGACCACATGCCCGGCAATGTCCACGAGGTCGACGCGGCTCTGCGGCCGCAGATGCAGGCGCGTTTCGATCCGGTTCAGCGACAAGAGATTGTCGATCAGCCGCGCCATCCTTTGCGCCTGCCGCGCCATGATCTCCAGGAAGCGGTCCCGTGCGGCGGCGTCATTGCGCGCGGCGCCTTGCAGCGTCTCGATGAAGCCGAGCACCGAGGCGAGCGGGGTGCGCAGCTCATGGCTGGCATTGGCGATGAAATCGGAACGCAGCCGGTCGATCCGTTCCTGCTCGGTGAGGTCGCGCAGGAATATGAGGATGGCCGGCCGCCGTTCCCCGGGTTTGCCCGATACTGGGCCGATCCAGCTGATCGTCGCCTCCATATGGCGCTCGATCGGCACGCGCTGCTCGTAATTCACGGTCTGCGTGGCGTGCAATGCGGGATGCGCGTCCCCAACCCCCGCCAGCACGCCGGGATCGCGGATGAAGCTGGAAATATGCTGCTGCGCCCGGATGTTGGCGAGGAATTCGAGCGCCAGGCGGTTGAAGCTCAGCACCTGGCCTTGCGCGTTCAGCACGATGGCGGGACCGGGCAGCCCCTCGATGATGCCGCTCACCGTCTGGTCGGCGGCGGAACGGTCGGCCGTGCGCAGGTTGAGCCCGACGGGCCGCATCACGCCCTCGCGCGGCAGGAACGCGCCTCCCGCGATGATGGAGAGGATGCCGAAAATGGCGGGCAGCAGCGGCAGCTGATAGTTCAGCACGAAGATCAGGATGATTCCGGTGCTCAGCGCCAGCAGCCAGCGCCGCAGATAGAGGCGCTGCACGACGCGGGCGGCGAGCGCTTCGGCGCTGGGAGGGAGGTCAGGGTGCACGATATCACCGACATAGCCGCGTGAGTGGCTGCGCTCGTCTTGTAGATGGTCCACCATGATAGGGGCAATCGTCTTGTTCTTGAGCGTGATCGGCGCCATTGGCGGCACATTGCGACCGCATATAGCCGTGGAACAAGACAGCTACCATAAGAATACGACAGTTTGCTCACAGCTCCGGTGATCTGTATCGCGGCGGGCGTGTGATGCGTTGATTTTCGGCCTCATGCAAAACCTTAGGGCGTGCACTCATAATGCACCTAGGGACAATATCGCACGTGCCATTCTCGCGATAAATTCGGAAAGCGAATTGGCAAACGGTCGGACTCGCTTCCGAGTGGGATCGCGCATTGTTCTGGGATGGCGCGAGATCAGCGTGAGAATGTATTCGGCCCCGACCTAGCATGAGGACCGCTATTCCGATGCTGTGCTCTGCAATAACCGACCGTTTGGAAAGTGCACGCGATGGCATGCTCCGGATTCCGGGCGGCACTTTTCGTATGGGCTCGGATCGCCACTACCCTGAGGAAGCGCCGGTTCATAGCGTGAGCGTTGACGGGTTCTGGATGGACCGCACGCCCATCACAAATCGCCAGTTCCGCGAATTCGTCGAGGCGACCGGCTTCGTCACCTTTGCCGAGATCGCACCCGATCCGAAAGATTATCCGGGTGCGCTGCCGCATATGCTGAGGGCGGGCTCTCTCGTCTTCACTCCGCCCGATCACCCGGTCGAACGTAGCAACTCCGCGAACTGGTGGCAGTTCAAGTTTGGTGCCAACTGGCGCCGGCCATATGGCAAAGGCAGTTCCATCCGCGGCCTCGATGATCATCCGGTGGTGCACGTTGTGTACCAGGACGCCGAGGCGTTTGCGCGCTGGGCGGGCAAGGACCTGGCGACCGAGGCAGAATGGGAATACGCGGCACGCGGCGGCCTTGATGGCGCTGACTATGCCTGGGGCGACGAGTTCACGCCCGGCCGTCGCTCGAGTTCACGCCCGGCGGCCGCCACATGGCCAATACGTGGCAGGGCGAGTTCCCACACCGGAACTTGGCCGCAGATGGCTACAAGCGGACCTGCCCGGTCAACGCTTTCCCGGCGAACGGCTACGGGCTCCTGAGCATGATCGGCAATACGTGGGAGTGGACCTCAGACTGGTACAGCTCGGCGCATCCGGCCGATGCGCCCAAAGCCTGCTGCATTCCGGAGAACCCGCGCGGCGGTTGCGAGATGGACAGCTACGATCCGTGCCAGCCGGAGATCAGGATTCCGCGCAAGGTTCTGAAAGGCGGCTCGCATCTGTGCGCGCCGAACTACTGCCGCCGCTATCGCCCGGCGGCGCGTCACCCCCAGCCAATCGATACGTCAACCGGCCATGTCGGCTTCCGATGCATAGTGAGAGGAGACGTCACATGAGCAGTAACTCGTCATCGCAGGATCACACAGGGACGCAGCCAAAGGAAGGGTTGCAGCGACGTGAACTCTTGGTGAGCGCCGGCGCACTCGCCGCAACAGGAGCCATCGCCGCGACCGGATTGGGTCTGCCGGTTCTCGGCGACGCGTTCGGTCCCGGGATGGCCGCATTGGCAGCCGAGAAAGGGCCACCGCCGCATATCATCTACATCGTTTCGGACGATCAGGGTTGGAAGGATGTCGGATTTCATGGCTCCGACATCAAGACGCCGAACATCGACCGTCTGGCGAAAACAGGCGCGGAGTTGACGCAGTTCTACGCGCAGCCGATGTGCACGCAGACGCGCGCCGCAATGCTAACGGGCCGCTACCCACTCCGTACCGGGATGCAGACGGCGGTCATTCCCTCGGGGGGCCTCTATGGCGTGCCGATCGACGAATGGCTCCTGCCCCAGGCGCTGAAAGATGCCGGATACGAGACTGCGCTCGTTGGGAAATGGCATATCGGCCACGCCAAAACTGAATACTGGCCTCGCCAGCGTGGCTTCGACTATTTCTATGGCGCCATGGTGGGCGAGATCGACCATTTCAAGCACGAAGCGCATGGAATAGGCGACTGGTATCGCAACAACGAGCGCATTGAAGAAGCAGGCTACGACACGACGCTGTTCGGCAACGAAGCGGTCAAGCTGATCGAAAAACACGATCCCGGCAAGCCACTGTACCTCTATCTCGCCTTTACGGCCCCACACACGCCTTACCAGGCGCCTGACGAGTATCTCGCCAAGTATCCGGAGATCGCCGACACATCGCGGCGCACTTACGCGGCGATGATCACCGCCATGGACGATCAGATTGGCCGCGTGCTGGAAGCGCTCGACAAGCGAGGAATGCGCGACAACACACTGGTTCTATTCCACAGCGACAACGGCGGGACGCGTTCAGCGAAGTTCACCGGCGAATTGAAGGTGACCGGCGAACTTCCGTGCAACAACGGCTCCTATCGCGACGGCAAGGGAACGAACTACGAAGGCGGCACCCGCGTCGTCGCGCTCGCCAATTGGCCCGGCAGAATCAAGCCCGGAAAGGTCGATGGGATGATGCATGTGGTCGACATGTATCCGACGCTGGTCAGCGTCGCCGGAGGGACGCTCGACAAGACCAAGCCGTTGGACGGTCTCGATGTATGGGCGGCGATCAGCGAAGGGAAGGCCTCCCCGCGCACCGAGGTCGTTTACAACGTGGAGCCTTGGAAAGCTGCGGTGCGCCAAGGGGACTGGAAGCTACTATGGGCGGCGCTGATACCGGGCAAGCTGGAGCTGTTCGATCTGGCGGCCGACCCTGCGGAAGCCACAAACCTCGCGGAGGCGAATCCCGCAAAAGTGAAGGAGCTTCAGGCCAGGATCGCGGAGCTGGCAACGGAAGCGGCGCCGGTGCTGTTCATGACCGATGCATTCCGCCTCGTGCTTGCCGAACCGCCGTCGACACCCGAAGGCTTTTTCGACGTGTCGGACTGAGGCAGCTGACGGGCTGGTAGCATTTCGCAGGCGCAAACCGGCAGCCACTTTGCTGGAAAATGCTCGATCTCTTTGTTCGGTCGCGTTTTCGCGGGCGCAAACGGCACCCACTTTGCTGAAAAACGCTTCAGCGCTGCAACCCAGGCCTGTCCAGGTCGTGCAGATAGAGCCGCCGCTTCGCCGCTGCCGATCTCATGCAGATAGGCCCAGAGAACCAACGCGCGAACCTGTTGAACAAAGTCTTATGCGGCCCATAGACCTCCATAGCATCCCGCCATCCGACAGCGGGAAATGAGGGTTTGATGCGTTCTAGAGCGCTTCCCGAAAAGTGTTACGCGGTTTTCGGATAAGAAGCGCGATCAAGCAAAGAATCGAGAGCGGTTTCCGATTCGAATGAAGCGGGAACCGCTCGAACTGGCTTCTCTGCCCAAAAAATCGAGGGCGGTTGTCGGGAGCCGCGTCGGTCGTTCGTCCTCTGGATGCGAAACGCAAGAACCAGAGGCCTAACCATGAGAAATGCTTTCGGAATCAACGACGTGGCGCATAATGGCGTTATGCAATCACCGGGAGCCTTCCAATGACCCCCACCATTACCGCCTTTGAAAGCTCGCCCGATCGCGGCCAGGGACTGGCGCGTGACATGCGCGTTCGCTGGGCGCTGGAAGAAGTGGGCCAGCCTTACGACGTTCGTCTTGTTTCGTTCAAAGCAATGAAGGAACCCGCGCATGTCGCGCTTCATCCGTTCGGGCAGATTCCGACCTATGAAGAAGGCGACCTCGCCCTGTTCGAGTCGGGGGCGATCATATTCCATATCGCGGAGCGCCATGCGGGCCTGCTGCCGGAGGATGCGAATGCCCGGGCGCGCGCGATCATGTGGATGTTTGCCGCGCTGAGCACGGTGGAGCCGCCGATCGTCGATCGCGAGATCGTCGAATATGCGGAGCGCGGCAGGAGCTGGCAGGGCGAGCGCATGGCTATGGTCGAGGATCGCATCCGTGTGCGGCTCGGCGAACTTTCCGCGCGTCTCGGGCGTGCCGATTGGCTCGATGGCGCGTTCAGCGCGGCCGACATTCTGATGGTGCATGTGCTGCGCAGATTGGAAGGATCGGGCATCCTGGACGAGTATCCGAACCTCTCCGCCTATATTGCCCGCGCCGAAGCGCGGCCCGCCTATAAGCGTGCGTTCGCCGCTCAATTGGCGGTTTTCACTGGCAAGCCATCGACCGGCTGATAAAAGTCCGCTCTGGGCTCGAGGCGGACGCCGGGAACTGGCCGGCAAGTCTGCCGTTGGGCACGGATAGGCGCGCGTCGTCAGCGACGCTGCAGTAGGGTGGAGAAACGCGGTTGGCTACCTGTCTCACGAGGGAGAGGGTGCAGAACCAGACATGAAAGGAACCACGCATGAAGGGAAAAGCAATGGCCAAGAATACGATTTGCCTATGGTACAACAAGGACGCCGAAGCTGCCGCCCGCTTCTACGCCGAGACCTTTCCTGACAGCGCGGTGGGTGCCGTCCACCGTGCACCCAGTGACTACCCGTCCGGCAAGAAGGGCGATGTGCTGATGGTCGACTTCACGGTCGCCGGCATCCCCTGCATGGGCCTCAACGGCGGTCCGGCGTTCAAGCATAACGAGGCCTTCTCGTTCCTGATCGCCACCGACGATCAGGAAGAGACCGACCGCTACTGGAACGCCATCGTCGGCAATGGCGGCCAGGAGAGCGCATGCGGCTGGTGCAAGGACAAATGGGGCATCTCCTGGCAGATCACGCCGCGCGTGCTGATGGAGGCGATGGCAGCCGGCGGCGCCGAAGCGAAGCGCGCGTTCGATGCGATGATGGACATGAAGAAGATCGACGTCGCCGCGATCGAGGCGGCACGGCGCGGCTGACGTCCATCACAAGAACGTCCAGCATTGCCGTGGTGCTGGACCGAAGTGCTAGCGCTGCAACCCGAGCCTCTCCAGATCGTGCAGATAGAGCCGCCACAGCGCGGCTTCGCCGCTGCCGATCTCATGCAGATAGGCCCAGGAGAAAATCCCCGTCGAGTGGCCGTCGCTGAAGACCAGCCGGACCGCATAATTGCCCACCGGTTCGATGGCCGCGATCATGACTTTGCTCTTGCCGCCCAGGATCTTGCGATCCTCCGTCCCGTGGCCGCGCACTTCCGCACTCGGGCTGTGCACCCGCAGGAACTCGGCGGACAGTGCGAACGCCGTACCGTCGTCGAATGCGACGTGCAGCCGGTCCTTGGCGGCGTTGAGGCGTATTTCCGTAGGCCAGGTTTGTTGCTTGCCGGTCATCATTTGCCTCTTTTTCGGGACGTCAGCACTATTTTAACCCGCTGGCGCGTTAGGTACTTATACGGGCACGCGCTCTTCGTTCGTCAAGGTTGTGTATCATGCCGCCTATCCAGCTTTCGCGCCGCGAACGCGCATCTCTCAACAAGATCCTGGAACGTCCCTGTCAGGCGGGCGAAATTCCGGCGGATCATGAGGAAAAGTTCGTCAATTACGATCTGGCGCGCAAGCGGGTGCTGCTTCTTTATATCACCCCGCTGGGCCAGATCGAGCTATTGCGGCAGCGCTTCCGGGGCTTGAAGGCGCCGGTCCCGTCCTATCGGCCCGCGCTGGCCGCCCCGCCTGTGCTCCGCTTGCTCACCAGCCAGATCCAGGACGGCGCGTAAGGCAAAGCGCCCGGACATCCCCGCCGAAAGATCGCGCGGCCAGGGGAACTTGAAAAAATCCCTGGTGTTCTCTTCCCGTAAGGTTTGCGATACTGGGTGCTGATGATCCGCCCACGCCCACGCCGAAGCTGAAAGGAAACGACCATGAAAACGCTTACCGCATTGGTTGTCATTACGGGTATGTCGGTAGCTTCGGGCGCGGTTATGGCGCAAGATTACCGTGAACGCCCTTCGGAAAAGCTCTCCAACTATGAGCTGTCGCGCCAAGGAGGGCGGTCGGTGGATGCTTATGGCCGGTCGCGGCGCGGTCCCGAGGTCCGCGGCTACCTCTTCCGGCCGGGCGGCCATCGCTATGATCATGAATGGGATGCAAGCAAGCTGCGTGACGGACCTTACGGGAATTTTCCGCAGTTCGACACGCGCACCTTGTGGGAACGCACCATGAGCGATCCCCGGAGCACCACAACCAGCCCATCGGCATTTTAACCATCAATGTCATTCAGCCTTTGAACGGCTTTGACAGGACGGCGGCGAGACGGCATACCCATGCCGTCCGCCTTTGGACCTGCGCCGTATCACGGGGGAAGGACCATGAAAACTGGCTTATATTGCGCGTTGATCGTCACTGTCTGCATGTGGGGCTATGCCGTCAGCGCGGCCGAAGACACTGAAAAACTGGCGGCCTCGGTGCCGGCGGAGGTTTCCGAAGTGGTAAGCGGCGGAACCTGGTCGGAGGGCGGGACGAACGGCGTCTACAGGGCGATCGTCGTGGCGACGCCCGCGGGCGACGGGCAGCAGGCCAATATCGTCGTTCAGATGCTTTCGCTCGAGAGCGCGACCGCCGTTCCCAAGGTCGTCAAGTCGGTGCTGATCAAGGAAGTGGCCGAGAAGAAGCTCGCCAACGCCTTCCTGGCGATGGATGCGGAGACGGACAATGAGATGACGCTGATCGTCACCGCCTATGGCGCGGGCGCCGATCAGGACACGTCGATGCATGTGAAATTCAACGGCAAGGGCACCTATGAGATTCTGCCCACGCCGGGTGAAGAAGCGCCAACGGAAGCGGCGCCCGACAAGAAGAAATAGCGCAAGTTTTCGCGAAGCACGCGTCGCTGGACTGTTTCGGTGGCACGCGATGCGGCCGATGACGATGCTCAGGTTGCAAATATCTCACATAAGGCTTGCACAGATAGCATTCGGTTCTATATCTGATTGCAGGGCGCTGCGCGTTGTCCAAAAACCTCAACGCATCGCTAAAGTTGCTTACGAGCCGGGTCGGCGTTTGACATTGGGGGCACGGCCCCTATTGTCCTGCGAAGAGCTTGCAGTCGGCGCCTGTTGCACAAAGTTCACCTCAACTTGATAGTTCAGCGGCTTAACGCTGCGAACCTGTGGATATGACATTCAACAATCTAGGTCTTAGTCAAAAAGTTCTCGATGCCATCGCGGCTGCGGGTTTCGATGAGCCGACGCCGATTCAAGCGCAAGCGATCCCGGCGGCCAATCTGGGCCGCGACATAATGGGCATCGCACAAACGGGGACAGGCAAGACAGCCTCCTTCGTATTGCCGATGCTGACCAAGCTGGAAGCGGGCAGGGCGCGGGCACGAATGCCGCGCTCGCTTATTCTGGAACCGACGCGCGAACTCGCGGCGCAGGTTCATCAGGCTTTCGAGCAGCTCGGCGTCAACCATAAGCTCACCGTCGCGCTGCTGATCGGCGGCGTATCCTTCGAGGATCAGAACCGCAAGCTGGACCGGGGCGCGGACGTACTGATCGCCACGCCGGGGCGCCTGCTCGATCATCACCAGCGCGGCAGGCTGCTCATGTCGGCGGTCGAAATCCTGGTGATCGACGAAGCCGACCGGATGCTCGACATGGGGTTCATCCCCGACATCGAAAAAATCTGCAAAACCCTGCCAACAGCCCGCCAGACGCTGTTTTTCTCGGCGACGATGCCGAAAGAAGTCAAAAAGCTCGCCGACAAATTCCTCAACGATCCCTTGCGGATCGAGGTCGCCCCGCAGAGTTCGGTCGTCAATACGATTACCCAACGACTGAAATTCGCCTCCTCCGACATCAAGATCAAGCGCGAAGTCCTGCGCGATCTGATCAACGTTTCCAGCGTCAAGAACGCGATCATCTTCTGCAACCGCAAGCGCGATGTCGGCATCCTGCTGAAGTCGCTGTTGAAGCACGGCTACAATGCCGGCGGGCTGCATGGCGATATGGAGCAGCGCGACCGCACCGCGACGCTCGACGCCTTCCGCCGGGGCGACATATCGCTGCTGGCGGCCAGCGACGTCGCGGCGCGCGGCCTCGATATTCCCGATGTCAGCCACATCTTCAATTTCGACGTGCCGATAACGCCGGAAGATTATATCCATCGCATCGGCCGGACCGGCCGCGCCGGCAAGGAAGGCTATGCGGCGACGCTGGTCACGGCGAGCGATCTCGAAGCGGTGCGCGCCATCGAAAAACTCTGCCGCGAGAAGATCGAATGGCTCGGCGGCGAGCCTTCCCAGGAAGATATCGAAGAAGGCCGGAGAGCCGGAGCGCTCGCACGCCGTGCGGGCGGACGGGGTTCGGCCGGCGGCCGGACGTCCTCGCGCCGGGGCGGCGAGAAGTCGCACAGGCCGGAGGCCTCCGGGCAGGACGAGAAACGAGGCGCGAGGCGCTCGCGGGGCGCCGGCGACAAGCCCCAGAGGGCAGAGACCGTGGCGGTGGTGCAGGACGAGACGCAAGGTTCAAGACGCCGCCGCGGCGAAGGCGACAACAAGGCGCAAAAGCCGGCTGCAATCGCGCAGGACGAGGCGAAGGTCGCCAAGCGCGGTCGTGGTGGCTCCGGCAGGCAGAGCAATGGCAATGGGGGCGAGGCGCCCAGCCGGCCGTGGCAGCCGGAGGTGGTCGTCCAGGATCAGGAAAGACGGCCCCCCCAGGATCGCCACGACCGGTCCAGACGCGGGCGCGACCGTGAGGAACCCGCACCGCTCGGCATGGGCGAGCACGTCCCGGCATTTCTGCTGACCCCGATCAAGCGCTCCAAATAAGGGCGCCCGGCGCAGTTTGCCCAGGTGGATTTGCCGCTCCGAGGCAGGAGCAGGCCGGCGATCCTCCAATTCATCCGCGACAAAAATGCACTAACGCCCCTTATCTCGTGCCGCACGGGCACCAGTCCTCGCACCTAGAGTGGTTCCCGCTTCATTCGAATCGGAAACCACTCTCGATTCTTTGCTTGATCGCGCTTCTTATCCGAAAACCGCGTAACACTTTTCGGGAAGCGCTCTAAAACGTCCTGCGTTAAATACGAATCTGGATCGCGCCGCAGACGTCGTCTCGGACGCCGTAGAGCGCGAGCCGGGACCCACTCGCATCACCGCAATTTTGTTGCCAAGTTCCAAGTGAATGGCCTCGGCTCTGACGGCCGGGGCGACGGGATGTGTAATGCCGCCGATCTCGGTTTAATACCAAGTCCCGGTGACATGAACCCATGCCGTAAGACCGGCACGAGCCTCACCTCTCCCATGGGGAGAGGTCGGCGCGGAAAGCGCCGGGTGAGGGGTTTTTAGATTATATATCAACTACTTACCCCTCACCCCAACCCTCTCCCAATGGGAGAGGGAGAGATGCCGGTTGGCTGTGCACCACCGCGCCGCGCTCAACGCTGCTTGGCGCGCCGTGCCGCCGCCAGGGCGGCGTGCGCCCAATCGGCCATGCCCTCGGCGTCGTCGAGGAGCCGGTCCGGCACCTGCCAATAGGACATGGTGATCGGCTTGTCCCGCCCCTGATAGACGAAAGGCGACATGCCCTCCGCTTCGAATGCGGCCCGGTTACCGTCGTCGACCTTCAGATAGAGCGTATCCCCGGCGATGAGGCCGAAATTGATGCCGTCGGCGTAAACGCCGGCTCCGCCGAACATCGGCTTGATCCGGACCGGCCCGAAGGCGGCCAGTAATTCCTCGACAAAATCCCGGAACTCGCGGCTGACCGCCATGATGTCTTCCCCACAGCGCGGGCGCACGCCGCCAACCCCGAAGCGCCGGTTGGATGCCGCGAAAGCCTTAATCCTGGAGATCCGCCGAGCCGTCCGCCCGAAGCAAGACCGGCCGTCCCGCGTATTTCGGCCCGCGCGTTAGCTCGAATAATCCATGGTGACCGGCGTGATCGCAACGGATTCGCCGCAGCCGCAGGCGCTCGTCTGATTGGGATTGTTGAAGCTGAAGCCCGAGGAAAGCTTGTCCGCCTTATAGTCCATCTGCGTGCCGAGCAGGAACAGCACCGCCTTGGGCTCGATGAAGATCTTCACGCCCTTGTCCTCGACAATGTCTTCGCCGGGCGCCGGAGCGTCGGCATAAGCCATGGTATATTCCATGCCAGCGCAGCCGCCCTTCTTCACGCCGACGCGCAAACCCGCAACCGGGTTCGTGCTGGTCGCCATGATCTGTTTGACGCGCTCAGCCGCAGCGTCGGTCAAACTCATAACTTTCGGGCGGGCAAATCTGGCCATGAAATCACCTTCTCGCTTTGCCAATAATATGTGCTTCTCATGGGGCGGAATGCAAGGGGCTGGTCGCCTGTGACGCGCAGCCTTGCGCCAGCCGAAACCCCTCATGCTCTCAATGCATAGCTAAATCCGTGGCGATATGCCCAGCCGCAATGTTACGTTAAATCAGTACGCTCTCACGTCTTCGCCGGCGCAGTTTTGTGCTGCGCGTAAACCAGCATAATAACCATAATGCCTCCCGCAGATTTGGCCGCGGCCACCGCGAACCCCGCAACCGCGAAAGACACCGGCCCGAAGGATTCGCCCGTCCTGGGCATGGTGGCCGCCATCGGCGCCTTCGGCATGCTGAGCACGATGAGCCTGTTCGCCAAGCTGCTCAGCGAAACCCACCATGTCATCGAGATCGCCTTCTGGCGCAATCTCCTTGCGGTGATCCCGTTTTTGATCGCGATCGTCTTCTTCCGGCAGCGCCAGATCCTCAAGATTCACAGCAAACCGGGCGTGGTTTTCACGCGCTCGGTGGTGGCGACGGGGAGCATATTGTGCGTATTCGGTGCTTTCGCGCTGCTGCCGCTGGCGGATGCGACCGCGCTGGTCTTCACCTCCGCCCTGTTCGTGCCGGTTCTCGGCTTCTTCTTTCTGGGCGAGCGCGTCGGGCGGTTCCGCTGGAGCGCGGTTATCGTGGGCTTTGTGGGCGTGCTGCTTGTCGCGCAGCCTGGAGGCGAATGGAACCTGTTTGGCGTGGTGCTCGGCCTTGCGGGAGCCTTTTTCAACGCCGTGCTCGGCACCATGCTGCGGCTGCTCGGGCGCACGGAAAATCCGGCGACGCTCACCTTTTATCTGGTGCTCACAGGCGTGCTCCTGCTGGCGCCGTTCATGCCGTTCATCGGAAAAATGCCGGCGCCGAACGAAATCGGCCTGCTGCTCGGCCTCGGCGCGTCCGGCATAGCGATGCAGCTCCTGATCACGACGGCGTTCAAATATGCGCCGGCCGCGCTGGCTTCGGTCTTCAGCTACACGCAGATCGTCTGGGCGACGCTTTACGGCTGGGCGCTGTTCGGCGTATGGCCGGCCGCCAATATCCTGATCGGCGCGGCCGTGATCATCGGTTCCAGCATCGTGGTCATCCTGCGCGAGCGCTATCTGGCGCGGAAAGGCGCACTCCCGCGCGAGCCGGCGGTGGGGGCTTAAGCACCACCGAAGTAAGTATTATGCGTCGATTGACTCTGGAGTTTTGTCCTATTACCATGGCGTGCAGACTCCAAGAGGCTCAATGCCGTCGGTCCAGGACTTCAGAGCTAGCTCATATGCTGTTTGCACGGGCGGACGCCGCCGGTGCGCAATTGCGTCGAGATAAGTTCCGCCAACTCCACATCGAAGTTGGCGGCTATCCGGCGCCGCTCCATGGAAATTGCCAACGTGCCGTCACACACTGTACCGCGAGATGAAACAGGGCGACCGCATAGTTTGCCGCTCCCCCGAAGGGAAAGGTGCGACCGTCGTGATCCGCTTCGCACTTCCAGGGTGACAAGCCGCTTAAGCGCGTATTGGGCGCGCCAGTCAAACCGCGCCCAGAGGAGAGCATTATATCAAGTCCCAGTGATATGAACTCATGCTGTGCAATCTGTACTCGCCTTTACCTCTCCCATGGTGGAGAGGTCGGCCGGATCTGCGCCGGGTGAGGGGTTCATATGCTTATCTATCAAACGGTTTACTCCCCTCGACCCCAACCCTCTCCCGCTCGTGAGCCTTTACGGCGAACGACAAGCGTTCGCCTATGGGAGAGGGAGCGACACCTGCCTCCGAGATTCGAGGCGGTATTAAGGCCCGTCTGCTCCTAGCGCTCGAACCGCCGGAACGTCACCCTGTGCGGTTCGACGGCGGCGTCGCCGAGGCGGCGGCGCTTGTCCTCCTCATAGGCCTCGAAATTGCCCTCGAACCATTCCACGCGGCTGTCGCCCTCGAAGGCGAGGATGTGCGTGGCGAGCCGGTCGAGGAAGAAGCGATCATGGCTGATGACCACGGCGCAGCCGGGGAAATCCTCCAGCGCGGCTTCGAGCGAGGACAGCGTCTCCACGTCGAGGTCGTTGGTCGGTTCGTCGAGCAGCATGAGATTGCCGCCCTCCTTCAGCATCTTGGCCAGATGCACGCGGTTGCGCTCGCCGCCCGAGAGCTGGCCGACCTTCTTCTGCTGATCCGCGCCCTTGAAGTTGAACCAGCCGCAATAGGCGCGGCTCGGCACTTCGCGCTTGCCGAGCATGATCATGTCGTTGCCGCCGGAGATTTCCTCCCAGACGGTCTTCTTCGCCTCGAGCGCATCGCGCGACTGGTCGACATAGCCCAGCTTCACCGTCTCGCCGATGCGGATCGAGCCGCCATCGGGCTTTTCCTGGCCGACGATCATGCGGAACAGCGTGGACTTGCCGGCGCCGTTCGGCCCGATGACGCCGACGATGCCGCCGGGCGGCAGGCGGAAGCTCAGATTGTCGATGAGCAGCTTGTCGCCGAAGCCCTTGGTCAGCCCTTCCGCCTCGATCACGACACCGCCGAGACGCTGGCCGGGCGGAATGGTGATCTGCGCCTTGCCGGCCTGTTCGCGGCTCGCGGCCTGGTCGGCCAGCTCCTCGTAAGACCTGAAGCGGGCCTTCGACTTGGCCTGCCGGGCCTTCGGGCTGGAGCGGATCCATTCCAGCTCGCGCGACAGCGTGCGTTGGCGGGCTTCGTCCTCGCGGCTCTCCTGCTCGACGCGCTTCGCCTTCTGCTCCAGCCAGCTCGAGTAATTGCCCTTATAGGGCACGCCCTGGCCGCGATCGAGTTCCAGCGTCCACTCCGTCAGATTGTCGAGGAAGTAGCGATCATGGGTGACGAGGATGATGCAGCCGGGATAGTTCTTCAGATAGCGTTCCAGCCAGGCGGTCGTCTCGGCGTCGAGATGGTTGGTCGGCTCGTCGAGCAGCAGGATGTCCGGCTTGGACAGCAGCAGCTTGCACAGCGCCACGCGGCGCTTTTCGCCGCCGGACAGAGTGGAAACGTCGGCGTCGGGGGGCGGGCAGCGCAGCGCGTCCATGGCCTGCTCCACCTGCGCTTCGAGATCCCACAAATTCTGCGCGTCGATCGCGTCCTGGAGCTGGGCCATCTCCTCCGCCGTCTCGTCGGAGTAGTTCATGGCGATCTCATTATAGCGGTCGAGCATCGCCTTTTTCTCCGCGACGCCCTCCATCGCATTGCCGAGAACGTCCTTGGACGGATCGAGCTGCGGCTCCTGCGGCAGATAGCCCACCTTGATGCCGTCCGCCGCCCATGCCTCGCCCAGAAACTCCTTCTCCTGGCCGGCCATGACGCGCATGAGCGTGGATTTGCCCGAGCCGTTGACGCCGACGACGCCGATCTTGGCGCCGGGCAGGAACGACAGGCTGATATCCTTCAGGACCTGCTTGCCCCCGGGATAGGTCTTGGAGAGTTTTTGCAGCGTGTAGACATACTGGATCGCAGCCATGGGAACCGTCGAAGCGTTGAATGGGTGGAGGCCGGGTTTTAGCCGCCCGGCGGCATCAAGCTCAAGCACATCGCACCCGGGCGCGGCCAAGTCAAAGGGGTAGCGCATGATGACTTTCAGTGAAAGCGCAACTCCGCGTCATCCCCTCGGCAGTCCCGCGTCATCCCCGCGAAGGCGGGGATCCAGTATTACACAGCAGGCTGCAATAGTTTACTGGATCCCCGCCTTCGCGGGGATGACGAAGAGGGGAAGCACCGGGACGGTTGTAACTGAAGTGGCCAGGGTCTGATAAAGCGCGCCGGGAGCCTTTACGGCTCGACAAATGCAAATCTGATCAGGCTTTTGGCTTGCGGCACTTTGCTTTCGCACAGGAACTCGTGCACCAGCCGCATGAACTTGGTCCGCTTGGCCAGTTGCGGCGTGTCGGAGCGCAGGATCGACTGGATTTCGGTCAGCAGCGTTCCCGCGAAAAATATATGGGCGCTGTCGAAGACGTTCGCAATGAATTCGCTCATCGATTGCGGCGAGCGCCAGAAGCGGGTGGTGAATTCGCGGATGTTTTCGCCGCATTCGACGGAGATCGGAAAAAGCAGCTCGCGCGTGCCGTTCAGCTTATGGGCAAAACGCTTATAGATGTCCTCCGGCGACAGGCAGGCCGCCGCCATCCGGCTCGGCGAGCATTTCATCGAAGCTTTCCGAAATGGCGAGCCGCGCCGAGCGCACATAGAGATCGACCAGCAGCTCCGTCACCTTCGGATCGAGGATCTGCCGTCCGTGCACGGGCCGCTTCAAGGTGCGGGCGCACGGATTTGACCCGACGCCATCGGTGACGCCGGGCGGCTGCCAGCGCCAGACCATCACCGGCTCGGCAATATTCTTGAGCTGGCGTTCGCCGATCGGCAGCAATTCGTCGCCGAAAACGCTTCGCGTCTGAAGATAGATGCTGTGCGAGAGGCAAATTCCACCTGGCGGCGCGAGTTCCTCCAGCCGTACAGCAACGTTAATTCCCTCGCCGTGAATATCGTTTGCCTGCAAAATAATGTCGCCAAGATTTGCGCCCATTCTGAAGTCGATCGGTACACGGAAAGTGGCTTCTGTCTTGCGTTTTGCCATGACACGCTGTACATCGACAGCGAATTGTACCGCGTTGAGGGCACTGTTGAACGCGAGAAGCGAGCCGTCACCCAGCAATCGGATGACGCGGCCTCTATATTTAGTAACCGCTGGGGTGATAATTTCCTGCTGTAATGTGTTTAGCGCCGCTAGCGTGCCAAGTTCATCTTGGCCGATGAGGATACTGTAGTTAACCACATCCGCCGCAACGATCGCGGTCAATTTGCGCTCCATAGCTTCCTCACACTCCAAATTACGCTCTGATTGAAAAAGCCTGCGAGAGATATCGATGAAGAATATACCGAAGGTTGTAGAAAAGAATTTTCTCGCGCGGCATGTCAAACGTTTTTTGGGGCGATATGCTGCGCGGGCGGCCGGGACGATCGGTTTGGCCCACTTTCTTTGACGGCAGGTGGAAGATTGCAACAGCTGGGGCCGTTCCGGTCCGGGAGTGCGACATGAGGCACTATGTGATGGATGCGCGAAAACTGCCGCTCAACAACATCCCGCTCCTGGAGCGGATTTCGTCCGAGAGCCTGAAGAAAATCGACAGGCATGCAAAGCGCGTGAGCTACACGAAGGGGCAGGAAATCATCGCCCGGTCGGAGGAGCTGAACGACGTCTATATTCTGGTGAACGGAATGGCGCGCGTGCTGGTGTTCTCGGCGCATGGCAAGGCGGTCGGCTTCCGGCGGATCAATCCCGGCGACCTGTTCGGGGAATTCGCGGCGATCGACGGGGATCGGCGGTCCGCCTCCGTCGAGGCGGTGACGAACTGCGTCGTGCTTTCCATGTCGTCGAGTTTCTTCCACGAGCTGATGGAGAACGATCCGAAGTTCATGAGCGCGGTGCTCAATCATCTGGTGGGCCTGCTCCGCTCGCTCACCGCCCGGATCGTCGAATTCAGCACGCTCGCGGTCAAGAATCGCATCCACAGCGAACTTCTGCGCATGGCGCGGGACACGCGGGACGGCAACGGCGCCTTTCTCATCAGTCCCGCTCCAACTCATTCGGAGATCGCACAGCGCATCAGCACGCATCGCGAGGCGGTCTCCCGCGAAATCAGCAGGCTCAAGCAGCTCGGCATCATCGAGCGGCGCGGGCGCGTGCTGGCCGTCAAGGATTTCGAGCGGCTCGAGCGCATGGTCCACGAAGCCAGCGGCGAATAGGTAACCCTGGGGAGCACAGGTTGTGTTGGCAAATATGTCACAACCTGTTCCATTGCGACACGGTTGTGACAATTCACACTTCACACCCGCGCTCCAGCTGTTAAGTTATGCTTAACAAAACCAAGAAATTCCTCAATGCATTTTAAGACTATATGGCTTTTTTAACCTAAGGCTGAATATTGCCTCGTACATAAGAAGTAGATACATTAATTTTCTATGCATAGCGGGGTATTATTTTCAATAACTGGCAGACATGCGATTCATAAGATCGAATAGCATGGTATAAGTTTGCGTTTTCTGTCCGGTATATAAGGACTTATCGGTTGAGTGCCATGATTTTTTAGTTGCCGACCCCTCTGTTATCTTGCGTTTGGCAAGGTAGCAGGAACAATCAGCAGGAGGACGAGAATTTCTCTCGACCTCTCGCTGAGTATCCCTCCCGGTACCGACTAATATATTGAACCTGCTCTCTTCGTCAGAGAGCAGGTTTTTTTGTGCTATTGGCGGCGCGATGATCCGTGCAATGCCTCCGTGTCGCTTGCATTTGCGCGGACGTGATTTTCTGCCCTTATACCAAGTCCCGGCGACATGAACCCATGCCGTAAGACCGGCACGAGCCTCACCTCTCCCATGGGGAGAGGTCGGCGCGGAAGGCGTCGGGTGAGGGGTAATACCTCTCGGGGATGCGAGGCGTAGCCTCACGGATAGGGCTTACCCCTCACCCCAACCCTCTCCCAATGGGAGAGGGAGCGACGCCTCCGCGGTTAAGGGCGGGCATTTACAGCCGACGATGATTGACGCCCGTCGGTCGCACTTTCAGAGATCTGGCATTACGTCATTGGGGAGAGGCCCGCTTGGGACTCGCTGTTTGTGGATGTCGGCGTGGGCTCGCCGGTTTCCGTGCCGCGATCACATCTGCATCTGCGCCGCAGCGAGCAGATCGCGCCAGGGTGCGTGCTCCGCGGCGGACTCACCGGCGGGCGAACAGCTTCTCGATGTCGGCCAGTTGCAGCTCGATGAAGGTCGGGCGGCCGTGATTGCACTGCCCGGCGTTGGGCGTCGCTTCCATCTCGCGCAGCAGCGCATTCATCTCGTCGGGCTTGAGGACACGGCCCGCCCGCACGCTGCCGTGGCAGGCGATGCGCGCGCAGATTTCGTGCAGGCGCTCCTCCAGCGCCGACGCGGTGCCGAGCATCTCCAATTCCTCGGCCAGATCGCGGACCAGCGCCTTGACGTTGCCCTTGGCGATCAGCGCCGGGACTTCGCGCACGAGAATCGCGCCGTCGCCGAAAGCTTCCAGCACGAGGCCGAGGCCGGCGAGGTCGTCCGCGCGGCTCGCCAGCAAGGCGGCGGTGTCGGCGTCGAGTTCGACGACCTCGGGAATCAGCAGCAACTGCCGCTCGACGCCGCCATGGCCAAGCGCGTGTTTCAGCTTCTCATAGACGAGGCGCTCATGCGCGGCGTGCTGGTCGACGATGATCACCGACGAGCCGGTCTCGGCGACGATATAGGTCTGGTGCAGTTGCGCGCGGGCCGCGCCGAGCGGCTGGCTGAGCAAATGCGTGGCGGGCGGAGCGCTCGCCGTTTCCGCATTGGCGCTGACGGCCTCGACGCCCTCCAGCGGCATCTGCCAATCCTCGGCGAAGCCGCCCGGGCGGGCGGTCGCGCGATAGGCGGAAGAGGGCGACCAGGACCCCGCACCCGTATGCCGCGACGGCCCCGCGCCGCCCGCAAACGCCGCCGCCGCTCCGGCAAGCGCGACGCTCGTCTTCACGCCGCCCGCTTCGAGCGCCCGCCGGATCGCGCTGACGACCAGCCCGCGCACCAGCCCGCTGTCGCGGAACCGCACTTCGGATTTGGCGGGATGCACATTCACATCCACCTCTTCGGCGGGCGCGGTGACGAACAGCACCAGCATCGGATGACGGCCGCGCGGCACGAGATCGCCATAGGCGGCGCGCACGGCGGCGAGCAGCAGGCGGTCCTTCACCGGGCGGCCATTGATGAACAGATATTGCATCTGCTGGGTGGGACGGCTCAGCGTCGGCAGGCCGGCGAAACCGTCGATCGCGCAAGCCCTCACGTTCCGCGTCGAGCGGCACGGCGTCGGCGGCGAATTCCTTGCCCATCACGCGGGCGAGGCGCAGGCGCAGGCC
This sequence comes from uncultured Alphaproteobacteria bacterium, assembly GCA_963842775.1. Lineage (GTDB taxonomy): Bacteria > Pseudomonadota > Alphaproteobacteria > Rhizobiales > Rhodomicrobiaceae > R-RK-3. The sequence goes on from CAWJHQ010000013.1 coordinate 339,497, forward strand.
GTCCGCGTCGCCCTCCATCACGGCGGGAAATTGGGTAAGGGCGCGCTCGCCATTGGCCATGGCGAAGCCGATGCCGGGAAAGGCGAGGGCGAAGCGCTTCACCAGCTGGCCGATGGCGGCATTTTCCGCCGGCTCGGATTTCATGAATTTGAGGCGGGCGGGGGTGGCGTAGAACAGGTCGCGCACTTCGACGCGGGTGCCGCCATTCAGCGCTGCGGGGCGCGGGCCGTCCTTGCGCCCGGCGATGACTTCGACCTCGAAGCCTTGCCCTCGCCCTTGCGGCTTCGACGCGATGGTGAGCTTGGCGACCGAGCCGATGGAGGGCAGCGCTTCGCCGCGAAAGCCGAGCGTCGCGATGCGCAGCAAATCCTCGCCCGCGAGTTTCGACGTCGCGTGGCGCTCGACGCACAAAGCGAGATCGCCCGCATCCATGCCGCAGCCATCATCGGTGACCCGGATCAGTCCGAGCCCGCCGCCCGTCGCTACGATTTCGATATTGCGCGCGCCCGCGTCGATGGCGTTCTCGACCAGCTCCTTGATGGCGCTGGCCGGGCGCTCGATGACCTCACCCGCCGCGATCCGGTTGATCAGCTGCGGCGGCAGCTGGCGTATCGGCATGCCCCAAGCCTCCTAGCGCCGGATCAGTTTAGACAGACGCAGTACCCCGGATTAGACAGACGCAGTTCCCGAAATCCCCGCGAAGGCGGGGATCCAGTATTCACAAAGCGAAATTGGCCTTCTACGCCAACCATTTACGCCGCACCGTACTGGATCCCCGCCTTCGCGGGGATTTCGTCTGAGAGACGATTTCATCCGATCCGATTGCTTAGCGCACAGACTGATTCACGCGGTGATGCATCAGCGCCCCAGCTATTTGCTTGCGCCTCCAACCGCCATGCGAGCCAGATAGTCCTTGGTCAGGCGCTTGCCCAGCTCGACTGCGGGCTGATCGAACGGATCGACGCCGAACAGGTCGGCGGCGAGAATCGTCTCCAGCATGAAATGCATCATGAGCCAGCCGAGGGACCATTCGTCAAGGTGGGAGAGCTCGATTATCCGCACCGGACGCTTGCTCGCCACGAAGGCGTCGCCGATCGCGCGGCTTTGCGCCATCACCAATTCGCCGACCGTATGGCCGGCCAGATAGGGCGCGCCCGCCAGCGCGGCGAGATCGGCGGGGATGGGGGGCGTATCCGCATCGGGAAGCGCCGACATGCGGATGATCGTCGTCAGATGATGCTGCGCGCCGCCGAGATAGAGCTGCAGCTGGCTGTGCTGATCGACCGGGCCGAGCGCGGCGACCGGGGTGGTGCCTTCCTTGTCGGCCTTGCCGAGGCTCTCCGCCCAAAGCTGCACATACCAATGCGAAAAGCGCGCCAGCCGGTCCGCATAGGGCATCATCACGCTGACATTGACGCCGCGCTCCCTGGCGAAGGCGGCCGACAACCGCCGCGCCGAGCGCCGGCGCGAAATCGGCTGCATCCTGCGCCTCGCCGAGCGCCTCGATGGCGGCGCGGCCGCCGGCCCGGAACGCTTCGAAATCGAGGCCGCGCGCGAAGGCCGGGATCATGCCGACATTGCTGAACACCGAATAGCGCCCGCCAATGTCGGGGCGGTGCGGCAGCATCGGCACGCCGAGCGCGCGTGAACAGATCGCGCAGGCCGTTGGCGACGCCCGGTTTCTCCGGCTCGGTGATGCCGAGGAACATGCGCGGGATGGCCGCTTCCAGGCCATTGCGCTTGAGAAGATCGATCACCGTCAGCACCTGGCTGAGCGTCTCGGCCGTGTTGCCGGATTTGGAGATGACGACGAAGCGGGTGTTGGCCAGGTCGAGAATTTCCAGGCCCTTGACCAGCGAGAGCGCGTCGAGATTGTCATAGAACCGCAGGCGCGGCCGCCCGCTCTTGCCGGTGCGGTCGTCGCCGGGGATGAACCAGCCGCCGAGCTGCGCCAGCGTCTGGCCGCCAAGGCTGGAGCCGCCGGTGCCGAACATGACGAGGATGCGGGCGCCCTGCACGAGCTGGTCATAGGCCGCCCGCGCTTCGTCCAGATCGCCGGTTTCGTAGAGAATGCCGATATGCGGCAGGCTGCGGTCGCGCGCCTCGCGCCGCAGCGTGTCGAGACGCGGGCCTAATTGCGCGACCCAGCGCGTCAGTTCGTCCTGGCTAAGCCCTAGAGATCCAATCGCCTCTTCGAGGCAGCCATCAATCGCATGTGTGATCGCCATTAGGGTCCAGTTCGGTTCAGCCGCGAGGTACGGGGATTGCGGGGGGCGTTCTCTCCCCCGGCGGCAGCAACCCCTGGGGCTGACCTACTATGGTAATAACCAGCTCGTCCGGTCTAATCAATTTCGATACGCGCTTTATGTCGTCCAGCGTCACCGCTTCGATCATCTCGTTGCGCTTGTCGATATAGTCGATGCCGAGACCTTCGATCTGCAGCGACAGGAGAATATCCGCGATCTTGGCGCTGGAGCTGAAGCGGAGCGCGTAGGAGCCGGTCAGATAGCGCTTGGCGTCCTCCAGCTCCTCCGGGGTGGGGCCGTTGGCGGCGATGCGGCCCAGTTCCTGCTTGATGATTTCGATCAATTCCTTGACCGCGTCGTTCCGCGTCGCGACGCCGCCGAGCATCATGCCGGCGCGCTGCAGCGGATAGAGATAGGTGTAGACGGAATAGGCAAGGCCGCGCTTTTCGCGGACCTCGGACATCAGCGTCGAGGCGAAGCCGCCGCCGCCGATGATGTAGTTGAGAATATAGGCGGGGATGAAGTCCGCATCCTTCCGCTTCAGGCCGGGCTGGCCGAAGGTCACCACCGATTGCGGCATGTTCATCGGGATGACCTGGCTGACCGCGCGCGGGCGCCATGTCGCTTCCGGCACGGTGGCCAGTTGGGCCTTCTCCGGCAAGGTGCCGAAAATCCCGTCCAGCGCGGCGGCCAATTCCTGGGCGTTGATATCGCCGACGACCGCGACATGCAGATTGTCACGGGCAAAGCTGCGTTTGACGAAGTTCTTCAGATCGGCCTGCGTCACCGTGCGGATGGCGTCCAGGCTGCCCTTTGTCGGCGTGCCGTAGGGATGGCCGCCATAGACCTGGGCGAAGAACGCGTTTGCGGCAATGCGCTCCGGGTCTTCATTCTCCATCTTGATGATCGAGAAGATCTGCTCGCGGATGCGTTCGATGGCGTCCGGGTCCATGCGCGGCTCGGTCAGCGCCAGGCGCAAGCAGACGGAAGGCCTCCTCCTTGTTCTTGGTCAGCGTCTTGAGGCCGCCCGTCATCGCGTCGCGCGAGGCGTCGAACGACAATTCGATGGCGAGGCCTTCGAGCTTTTCCTGGAAGGCCTGGCTGTCGATGTCGCCCGCGCCTTCATCCAGCATGCCGCTGGCGAAATAGGCGAGGCCATCCTTGCCGGCGGGGTCCTGCGCGCTGCCGCCCTCGAAGCCGAGCTGCATGGCGATGAGCGGCAGCGTGTGGTCCTCGACGAGCCAGGCTTCGATGCCTTTGGGGCTGACGACTTTTTGAATCTGCATGGAATGGGCTGGGGCTATGAGGAAAGGGAGGAAGATGAAGGACATTGCCGCCATGAGGCGCCGAACGCCAGGCCCCGCGGCTCAGGTTCTTTGGTGTGCCGTCATTTTTCGCGAAAACCGGAAGGCCACTTTTCACAGTGATGCCCAGCCGCTGTCGATTACGCCGCCAAAACATGCTGGCTCCTTAATGAATGGTGCCGGAAGGGCCGGGGACCGAGACCTTGCCGCCGGACGCCAAAGTCTTGTTGATCGGGATGAGCTGTCCCGTTACCGAGCGCCTGAGATCCAGATATTTCTGCGCCACGTCCTGGATGTCGGCCAATGTCACCGCTTCCAGACGCTTGGCGCGGTCTTTCACGTCGGCGATGGTGCGGCCGGTGACCAGCGCCCAGCCATAGGTTCGCGCCTGGTTGGACTGGCTGTCCTGCGTGTAGACGAGATTGGCGATTTCCGCGTTGCGCGCCCGTTCGAGTTCGGCGGCCGTGACGCCCTTCTCGCGAACCTCGGCGAGCACCGCGTCGACCGACGCCTCGATGCTCTCCAGCGTGGCATCGCTGCCGCCCGCGACCGCGTAGACGCCGATCCGGCCGGAATCGAGCCCTTCGCCGGAGAACCATGCCCCGGCGGCGGACGCCTTCTTTTCCTCGACGACCAGCTTCCGGTACAGCCGGCCCGTATTGCCGGAGCCGACGATGGTCGAGAGCAGGTCGAGCGCCTCGGCTTCGCGTGCTGCCGCGCTGGCATAGCTGGGGGTCAGGTAATGGCGCGAAAAGGTTTCCTTCGCCACGCGCTCATCCTTCAGGATGACGCGGCGCGGGGCGTGATGGTTCGGTTCGGAGACGCGCTTGCGCGCCGGGGGCGCTTCGGAGGCGGTGACCTTGCCGAACGTGTCCTGGGCCAGCTTGATGACGGCTTCGGGTTCGACATCGCCCGCAATGACGAGGATTGCGTTGTTCGGCGCGTAATACTGCTTATAGAACGCGATCGCGTCTTCCCGGCCGAGCGATTTGATCTCGTGCTCCCAGCCGATCACCGGGATGCCATAATGATGGGCGAGGTAGAGCGATGCGGCCATTTCCTCCGACAGGATGCTGCTCGGATCGTTGTCGACGCGCGAGCGGCGCTCTTCGAGGATCACCTTGCGCTCGGTGGTCACGTCCTCCTCGCTGAGCCGGAGATTGGCCATGCGGTCGGCTTCCATGCCCATCACCAGCGCCAGCCGGTCCTTGGCGACGCGCTGGAAATAGGCCGTCGCGTCATGGGTGGTGAAGGCGTTGTCCTCGCCGCCATTGCGGGCGATGATCTTGGAAAATTCGCCGGGCGCGATCTTTTCGGTGCCCTTGAACATGAGATGTTCGAGGAAATGCGCGATGCCGGATTTGCCCTGAGGCTCGTCGGCGGCTCCGACCTTGTACCACACCATTTGCGTGATCACCGGCGCGCGCCGGTCGGGGATGACGACGACCTGCATGCCGTTCGCAAGCGTCGTATGAGTGACATCCGTGTCGGCAGCCGGAGCGGCGGATGCGGGGCTGGACGCATATGAAAGCATTAAGGCCACCAGACAAGTCAGGAACGGGAGTTTCAACACTATGACACCCTGTTGCGGGTTATTGAAAGACGATGGCCGGACCATTGTCCAGCAATGCACATACCGGTTTGCGCCACGAACACGCGGCCCAGCAAAGAACTGAGCCCTGTTCCGCTCCGACCGGAGCAGAATAGCGTTCTAGCCAATATGCGCCGGCAGGCGTGAGGAACAAGTTACAATTTGGACAGGGGAAGGTTTGCGGACGATAGACCGAATGCAAAAAAAGGCGCTCAATGGGTGTCCATCAAGCGCCTGCAAACAATACGGATTTTAACCTATTCCGTCGACCGGCCGCCGCCGAAGGATTTATTGAGAGCCTTGCCGAGCTGAGACTGACAGCGCGGCTCGACGCCGATATTCTTATTGAATTCGTCGATGTTGGCTTTGTTGTCCCAATTGCCCTCGCGGCAATATTTCTCTTCCGCCGCGGCTTTTTCCTCGGCGTCGCGCTTCTTGCGCTTGTCGGGGTCATTCGGCCAGTTCTGCTGAGCGGCGGCGGCAGCCGTCTGAGTGCCGGGCGGGGGCAAGGCATCGGTCGAAGGCGGCACCACGAGGCCGGTGCGCTCCGGCAGGTCGTCGTCCTGTTTCTTCTTGCCGCCGAGATCCAGGCCGACGGCGTTCAGAATCGGTGCGTCGAGTTCGACGCCGATGCCGCCATCGGCGCAGCCGGTCAATGCCAGGGAGCCGCAGAACAAGGCCGCAATCGCCGCGTTTCGCAAAATTTTGTCCATCTTAGCCATTCGAACTGATCCCCCCGAATCGCCATTTCCAGTTGGCTTTATAGCCCTTTTGGGACTTTTGTATGACTCATTTCTACCGTTGTATGAGCCGGTGTCCCTAGACGGTTACACCGTTACGCCTGATGGCTTCCGCCATGAAGACGTCGTTCGACGAGGCGGCGTGACGCGGCTAAGGTGCGTCGCACGTCTCAGTTCGATTCGATCGGCGGCACCGCGAACGAGGGGGGAGCGACCGCATGAATTTAGCAAGATCAATCGTCTTTCTGGCAGTCGCGTCGGTGGTGTTCCTGACTTTGGTCGTTTTCCTGAACCAGGCGGGCTATTTCAAAGCTCACACCAGTCTTGAACCGCCATATCCGGAAACAAATTTCAGAGGGGATCCGATCCTTGCCGTGTTCGAGGGACGCATTCCGTGTGCCTCGGTTTGCGAGAAGATGAAGGTTGGACTGGTGCTTTATTACGATCGGAATACGAAGGTGCCGACGACATATTGGCTCGGAATCATCGGCGTCGCGATTGGGGAAGACAGGGTCATTACCCAAGGCGCATGGACGATACGCCGCGGCGCCAGCGAGTATCCGGAGGCGTTGGTGTATGAACTCGATGCGAAGGCCAATCCGGATATCCGGCGCTTTTGGCGCGTCAACGACGATATCCTGCTTCCGTTGGATCAGAATATGACTCCGAAGGCCGGAAACGCGGCCTGGGGCACCATGCTGAGCCGGGATGCCGAACCTTACGGGCCGAAACAATCTAAGTGATGCGATGCGTTGCGCCGCCGGGCGCTAGAGGATGATCAGTTTAGGCAAGCACAGTTTTGTCATCCCCGCGCAAGCGGGGATCCAGTACTCCGCAGCGGGCCGGTGATTACTGGATCCCCGCCTTCGCGGGGATGACATCGGTGTTCGTGGCATAGGGATTCCACTTAAATCGGATCCCGCTTTAGAGCCTTAAATCGGAACGGGGGCTCTGTCTTTTGTTTCGTCGCATTTTCGCGACGCGGCGTCACTCCTGGAAGACATCGGCCCAATCGGGATGCTTGCGGCGCTCGGCGTTCACATAGGGGCAGAGCGGTATGATCTTGACGCCTTCGGCGCGCGCATCCTCGACCAGCCGGGTCGCGAGCGCCAGGGCGATGCCTCGGCCCCTGAGCGCTTCCGGCACTTCGGTGTGGTCGGCGATGATGAGATGCGCGTTGGCGCGGCTGTAGGTCAGTTCGCCCTCCGCGCCGATCCCCGCGACCCTGGCGACGTAGCGGCCCTTGGTCGGGTCCGACTTCCCTGGTAATCGTCACATCACTCATGATCGTCTTGTCCATCAGTCCGGCACGGGGATGAATTCGGCATTGTCGTCGGGCGGAAGCTGGAAGCGGCCGTGCTCCCAGTCGCCCTGCCGCCAGGCCTCCTTGGCCGCGTCGATCTTTTCCTTCGAGGAGGCGACGAAGTTCCACCAGATATAGCGCGGGCCGCCCAGCGTCTCGCCGCCGAGCAGCATCAGCCGGGCGGGCGTCAGGGCGGTGACGGTGATCGCGTCGCCCGGGCGGAAGACCATCATCTTGCCGGCGTCGAAAGTCTGGCCGGCGACCGAAATCTCGCCTTCGAGCACATAGAGGCCGCGATCTTCGTGGTCGTCGGGCAGGGGCAGGCGCGCGCCTGCTTCGAGCACGGCGTCGGCGTAGAACATTTCGGAGAACGTCTGCACCGGCGCGCGCTCGCCATAGGCCGAGCCGAGGATCAGCCGCACCCGCTTGCCTTCGCCCTCGATGAGCGGCAACTCGGCCGAGGGCCGATGCTCGAAGCCGGGCTCGGTCTCCTCGGCCGCATCCGGCAGCGCCACCCAGGTCTGGATGCCGTAGAGCGACGATTTCGGCCGCGCGCGCACCTCCGGGCTGGTCCGCTCCGAATGCGAGATGCCGCGCCCGGCGATCATCCAGTTGACGTCGCCGGGGTGGATTTCCTTGCTTCGTGCCGAGCGAGTCGCGATGCAGGATCGAGCCGCTATAGAGATAGGTGACGGTGGCGAGGCCGATATGGGGATGCGGGCGCACGTCGATGCCCTGGTCGGTGATGAATTCGGCCGGCCCCATCTGATCGAAGAAGATGAACGGGCCGACCATCTGCCGGTTGGGCGAGGGCAGCGCCCGGCGCACCTCGAAGCCGCCGAGGTCCCGCGCGCGCGGCACGATCACCGTTTCGATCGCGTCGATCTCCGGTCCGGTCGGGCAGTGCGGTTCCAGCGCAGGGTTCCAGCTCATGCGGGTGATCCTTGCATTTGGCGCCGCGTTCGGCGGCGGGCTTCCGCCAAGCCTAACCCCGCCGACGCGAAACGCAATGGCGATCCGAGGTGACGTGACGAGGGTCAACAGATGTGGAGCCCGCTCGGACCGGTGAGACCATCAACCGGACTCGACCAGGACGCGCCATCGTCATGCGACACGTAAAGGCGTCCCGACCAGTCGATCACGGCGACCGTTAAATCCCGGGTCGCGATGCAGTTGGTATCGGCCTTGCCGTCGGTCCACTTCGGCATGCCTCCGCCCAAAGGCTGCAGCGGACCGCTCCTCGTCGATCGGGCGCCGATAAACTGCGCCTTGCTTCGCAAACGGGTCGGTGGATGCCGACACGAAAATGTCGTTTCTCCCAAAAGCCACGGCGGAGCAATGAGGGGCGTGAAGTCCCCGGCTCTCGATGGTCCATGTCGCCCCGGCATCGCGGCTGATGCAAAGGCCCACCGCCGCCGCTGCGATCACGATGTCGGGCCGGGTCGGATGTGCGCAGACCTGATGAACATCGCTGTCGATATCGATGGTGGGCCGCCACGTTAAGCCGGCGTCGGTCGATCGCGGAATTCCGCCGACATGGACGTTGGCCAGAAGCACGCCGCCATCGCATGTCGCCGCCATCGAACGAATTCCAAGCGGCGGCCCCACCCGTTTGCCGTCGATGATCGCCGATCCTGCGTACCATGTGTCGCGGCCCGCTACGGCGTCAAAGCCCGTCAGGCGTTGCTGCGTGCCGTCAGGATCGACGCGCAGGATATGTGCGTCGTCGGTTCCGACAAAGACGACGTCTCCGATCGGTACGCAGCATGAAAGCTCGAATTCGCTTTTGGCTAACTCGGTCCATTCGCCATCGGAGGATCGCCGACAGAGCGAATGCCGGCCAACAATTGCGAGCACTCCTCCATGTCCATCGGCCGCCAATCCGCGAACCGGCCGATCGGCGAGTTCCTGACGGACCGTTTTCCCAGTGACGCTGAATAGCCCGTTGTCCCACGTTGCGACCAGAATAGTGGGCGTTGGCATCAATGCGGATCCTCTTAGTGCATCGGACCGAAAAGTGTATGCGCTTTTCGGATAATCCGATGCAAAAGCAAAAAGCTAGAGCGCAGCTCCGCGTTCAGCGGAGCGTCTGGCGATCTAGCACAAAAGCATGGTGAACCTTCCGAAGTGGCCGTGCAACGTTCGATCCGTTGATCCAGCGGCGGCGCAAACCGGCATCCCCTTCGCTGAAAAATGCGTTACACAGGCGGGATGCTCACAGCGTCATTCGATTTCCCGGCCCTGGCGATCGTCGTCGGCGGGGCGTTTCTTGCCGGCTTCACGACCGGGTTTGCCGGATTCGGCACCGGCCTGGTCGCATCCGGCCTGTGGTTTCATGCGCTCCCCGCCGCGATGGTCCCTCCGCTGGTTGCGCTTGCCTCGGTCGCCGCGCAGCTCGTGGGCATGATGACCGTCCGGGAAGCTTTCAACTGGCGCCGCGTCGCGCCGTTCCTGCTTGGCGGCGCGCTCGGCGTTCCCCCTGGCGTCGCCGCGCTGACGGCGGTGTCTCCGGTGGTGCTGAAACTCTTCGTCGGCGTGTTTCTGACGGCCTATGCGATGTATCAGCTCGGCAACCGGATCAGATGGCATATCGGCCAGTGGGGCGGCGGGATCGCCGACGGTCTCGTCGGCCTGGGAGGAGGACTGCTCGGCGGATTCGCGGGATTGTCCGCGCCTCTGCCGGTGATGTGGCTGCAACTGAGAGGCGGCAGCCGCCAGCAGCAGCGCGCACTGTACCAGCCGTTCAACATGGTCGTTCTCGCGCTGGCGAGCCTGGGCATGGCGATCAGCGGGCAGGTCACGGCGGACGTCGTGTGGGTTTCCGTGCTTTGCCTGCCGGCGACGCTGATCGGCGCATGGATCGGCGCCAGGGTCTATGTCGGTGTGTCGGAGCAGACCTTTCAGAGGGTCGTGCTCAGCCTGCTGCTCCTGTCGGGATTGATCCTGATCGCCCAGGCCTTCACCGCATAGCGGCGCATGCGTGATCTAAGGGCTGAATATAAGGACGAGGTAGACAAAGAAGACAACCAGATGGACTGCTCCTTCGAGCAGGGTGGTCCTGGGGCCGGAAAAGGTGAGTAAGCTTAGGACAAGCGTCACCGCGATGAGCGCCATCCCGGTCGGCTCAACGCCCAGGACGACAGTCTTGTCAGCAAACAAGCCGATCAGAAGTACCATCGGCAGCGTCAATCCCAACGTCGAAACGAAAGCGCCAAGACAAAGGTTGACGGCTCTTTGCAGATCGTTCTGATACGCAGCCCGCACGGCCGTTATCGACTCCGGCGTGAACACGATCACCGCGATCAGAAAGCCACTCAGGGCCACTGGTGCGCCGAGCGCGACAATGCCGTGGTCAAACAGCTTTGCCAGCATTTTTGACAGCAGGACGATCGGCAGCATGTTGAGGATCAGCAAGAGCGTCTGCCGACCGAAATAACCAAACGACGAGGCTTCGTTTTGACGGCCCGCCAGCGCCGTCGCCGCGTTGCGCGCACCAGGGTCGGGAAGCACGAAAAAACCGCGGTGCCGTCCGGTTTGGATGGCCAGAAAAATCCCATAGAGGACGATTGTGGAAATCGAGAAGGAGATCGCCTGGATCGGGGTCAGTGACCCGTCATCGGTCGAAGCCGTCAGGTTAGGCAGGACCAAGGCTATGACCGTCAAAGGGATGATGACCGCGAGATAGGCCGCCGCGCCCTGGAGGTTATAGGACTGTTCCTGGTGCCGCCAGCCGCCGATTAGGAGTCCGAGGCCCACGATGCCGTTCAGAATGATCATCATCACCGAGAACATCGCGTCACGACCAACGGTCGGGGCAGCCTTTTCCCCCAGCATGACGGCGCCGATAAGGATCACTTCGATCAGGACGATGGAGAGCGTGAGCACCAGCGTTCCCAAGGGTTCGCCTAGTTTTTCCGCCAGGTGATCGGCATGGTGGATCACGCCGGACGCGGACCACAGGATGACAGCGAATATCCAGGAAAACAGGATCAGCGCCTTCGCCGTCGAGCTGAGGTCGCCCAGCCAGACGCCGCCGAAGGCGAAGAACGCGACGACAGTTCCCCAGGCCACGGCTAGTCTCAACCACCCTGAAAGCATCGCTCGCTCCAATCGCCGGGGCCTTTCCGGCCACAGTATGCATGCTAATGGTCGGGGGAAGCGCCATCGCGGAGAAGTTCGACGTCCGGGTCACTGCGCCAACTTGCCAAAGCGCCCGCTTTTCGCGGGTTTCCGGATCTTCCCCAAACCGACAGGGAGTCCGGAAGAGGTGGTCAGGAACGCCCGTCGACGAAGCGCGCATCTCGCATCTGGCCTATTCCTCGGAATTGCCAGCACGATGCTGCGCCGGCCGGCGGCAGGATCGAGCAATTTCTGCCAGGACGCGGCCGGCCTCAGCCTGTAACGCTCAAGGGGCCAAGGCGGAGGTCAGATTGAACATTGCGGCCACGAAGCACTATTACGCGCGGCTCCAAAGGGTGCTCCATCACATCGAGGAGCATCTTGAGGATGGCTTGAGCGTGGAGACGCTGAGCGGCATCGCGGCCTTCTCGAAATATCATTTCCATCGGCAGTTCACCGGGCTGTTCGGCATCGGCGTCCATCAATATGTCCGGCTCGCGCGCCTCAAGCGCGCCTCCTACAGGCTGGCGTTTCGGGACAGCCCGATCGTCGAGATCGCGCTCGACAGCGGCTATGAGGGGCCGGAAGCCTTTTCGCGGGCCTTCAAGCAGCGCATCGGCCAGACGCCGAGCGACTTCAGGAAACAGCCGCAATGGATCCCCTGGCACGCAGCCTTTCGGCCCATCAGCGAGACAAGGATCGCGCATATGAAGAAGACCATGCGGGGCGAGCAGGTCAGGATCGTCGAGGTGAAGGACACGCGCGTCGCCGTGCTGGAGCATCGCGGCGATCCGGCGCTGATCGGGGAAGTCGTGCGCGCTTTCATCGGCTGGCGCAAGCAAGTGGGCTTGCATCCGAGGACCAGCGCCACGTTCAACATCTTTTATGACGGCCCGGCGGACGCGCCGCCCGAGGCGTTCCGGCTCGACATATGCGCCGCGACGGAGCGCGATGTGGCCCCGAACGGTGCCGGGGTCGTCGCCAAGGTCATTCCGGGCGGACGTTGCGCGGTGCTGCGCCATGTCGGCTCCGACGACGGCCTCGGCGCGGCATTGGCGTTCCTCTATGCGGAGTGGCTGCCGCAAAGCGGCGAGGAGCCGCGCGACTTCCCGCTCTACTGCCAGCGCGTCACCTTCTTCCCCGACGTTCCCGAGCACGAGGCCATCACCGACATATTTCTTCCCCTGCGATGAAGGGATGACGGGTGCCCGATCGCCCGCGATTTCTGGCGCCGCGCGCATGTTCTCCGGGAGCGATAAATTATGGCAAAACATTGGCCTAACAACGCCTCGGCGCTGAGTTCGCCCATCCGATTGTAATAAATATGATTTTCTACTTTCAATCCGATGCAGAAAATCTGGATACTTGACGGATATTTGTTTAAATGTTAAGTAGAGTGACGGGCGAACGGGTGATGCATTCTGCATCTTGAATAGAAGGCGGATTGACTCTCGGTCGCCCGCCTAATTTTTTGCCTGACGTCCTTCCAGCGAAAGCTTGTCTCAACTTGGGTATAGTTCGGCTTATGATTTTGAAATAATATCGATTATTTTTGTAATGACGCCGCCAAGCCCGATGCTCAGGTCCGCAACGGTCTTGTAGTCACGCATCGCTAAGCACCGGGCTCCCCGCCGTCCGCAACATCGCCCTGCGCCGCCCGTCATGCCAAGTGAACAGGCCGACGCCGGCGATGACCAGCACCGTGCCGAGCGCATCGGTCAGCGTGAAGGGTTCGCCCAGGATCACGATCGCCATCGCGATGGTCGCGACCGGGCTCAGCGTGCCGATCATCGCCACAGCCTCGGCGCCGATCCGCTCAAGCGCCGCATTCAGCATGAAGGATGGCAGCACCGTCGCGAAGATGCCGAGCAGCGCGCCGATCAGCACGATGTGAGCGGGCAGGGCGAACAGCGCGGACGCACCCTTCCAGGCGATGAAATGCGCCAGCACGCCGATGCTCGCGGAGGTCATCGCGATGCAGGTGAACATGCGGCTGCCGACCTGCGTGATCAGCGATTTGGCAATGAGCTGATACAGCGCGAAGGTGAAGGCCGAGCCGAGCACCAGCGCGACGCCGAGCGCGACGTGGTCGCCCTGGCCCGAGCCGCCATCGAGGAAGATGGTCGCGATGCCCGCATAGGAGACGACCAGCGCCAGAATGCCGAGCCGCGTCAGCCGTCCGCCGAAGAACAGCGCGCCGAGGATCATGACGAACACCGGATAGGTGTAGAGGATCAGCCGCTCGAATTGCGCGGTGAGATAGACCAGCCCCTGGAAATCCAGATAGCTGGAGAGATAATAGCCGAGCAGCCCGACCAGCGCCGCGAGCAGCACGAGCCGGCCCGTCGGCAGCGCGCCGCCGCCCTGCACGCGTTCGCGCCATGTCAGCGCGCCGATGACGAGATAGACCGGCATGGCGAAGCACATGCGGATGGCGAGCAGCGTGACGGCATCGACGGCAATGCCGCTGCCTGTGCCATAGGCCAGCTTGATCAGAATTCCCTTCGTCGAGAACAGGATCGCGCCGAAAGCGGCGAGCAGATAGCCGCTGTGAGGCGCAAAGCTGCGTGAAGTCAGCGCGGCGGGCTGAGCCATGTCATGTCCAATTGTGAGGTTTTAGAGCGTCATGTACTGATTTGAACCGCGACGCCCCCTCACCCACCCGCCTATCGGCGGGAGCCCTCTCCCCGAAGGCGAACGCTTGTCGTTCGCCGTAAAGGCTCACGAGCGGGAGAGGGCAAGTCAGCTTTTTGCCCTCTCCCTTGATGGAGAGGGCGGAATGCGCCAGCATTCCGGGTGAGGGTGGAGCTGCGAGCGAGGGCAATACGGGTCCCGCGCAAGGCCCTGGGCTGTCTAACTGCCGCCGGGGCCTTGCGTCCGGTGGCTGCCCTGGGATGGGGAGGGCGTAATAAGCCAGTCGAGGATAAGGCCGATGACGCCGGCGGTGATCGCCACATCGGCGATGTTGAAGACGTACCAATAATAGCCGGCATAGTGGAAGGAGAAGAAATCGGCCACCGCGCCATGCATGATCCGGTCGGCGATGTTCCCCAGCGCGCCGCCGACGATCAGGCCGAGCGAGACCGCAACCAGCCGGGAGGCCGCATTGCTCATCCACAGATACAGGACGGTCACGGCGGTGACGGAAAACACCATCAGCAGCAGCCGTCCCGTAAGGCTGTCCTGCTGCAGGAGCCCGTAGGAGATGCCGCGGTTCCAGATCATCACCAGGTCGAGGAACGGCGTGATCTCGACGCGGCCGCGCTCGGCGATGCGGTAGGTCTCGATCATCCAGTATTTGTGCGCCTGGTCGGCAGCCAGCGCGAGAATGGCGGCGGCGAGGCCGAGCAGGCTGAAGCGGCCCCAAAGGCGCAGCTTGCCGAACAGGCCTGGCTCTCTTTCCATCTCGATGCGGGACATTGTCGACTTTCACACTTGCCGGCGGCGCGTCAGCGTGTCCGCACCCGGCATGTCACCGCATGGACTTAGCCATCCGGGACGGGGGCGTCAAGTTGTGGCTGACGGCATGTCCGGCGCCAGATCGCGGCGCCGCCGCGAGAATCGCCGCCGCGCGGCGTTCTCGGCGCGTCTTACCAACAACATGCAGGCCGGCAGCAGCAGCAGGCCGCCGACCATCGCGGCGAGCAGGGTGGTGGCGCTCAGCCGGCCGAACAGCCGCAGCGACGGCAGGTCGGAGAAGACCGTCACGGCCAGCCCGCAGGCGAGCACGATGCTGGTCAGGATCAGCGCCGGTCCCATCAGCACGGTGGCGCGCGACGCGGCTTCCACCGGATCGACCCCCGGCAGGTCTTCCCGTTTCAGCCGGTTCAGATAGTGGATGGTCGCGTTCAGCCCCAGTCCGAAGGCGACGGTCAGCGCGATGATGCTGGCGAATTGCATGCCCTCGCCGGTGAGCGCCAGCGACGCGCCGGAGGTGACGACGGGGAACAGCCCCGGTAAGAGGCTCACCGCGCCGATCAGGAAGGAGCGGAAGGCGAGGCCGATCAGCGCGGAGACGATCACCATTTCCGCCGTCAGCATCAGATTGATCTTCTGGATCATCGCGGCGCTGTTGCGCGCGGCGATCACCGCAAGGCCGCTGACGGAAATCTCGTAATCGGGATGCGCTTGCCGGACGGACTCCAATGCCGCGTCGAGCTTGTTGACCGTCGGCAGCAGGTCGCTGGCGTCGATGTCGGGAATGCGGCCGGTGACGACGGCGGCGTCCTGCTCGGCGGTGACGAACCGGCGCGTCAGATGGTCTGGCAGCAGGCCGATATAGGTTCCTTCAGCGTCGGGATGTCCTTCTGGCCCGACTCCGCCAGCCAGCGCACCATGGTTTCCACCGACCAGACATTGCCGACGCCCGCTTGTGTCTCGACGACGCGGTGCACCTCGCCGATGACGCCGAGCGGCGCCGGCCTCGTAGATGCGTCGCTGCCGGGCGGCAGCTCTATCATGACGTCGACCGGATTGGCGCCCGTCAGCTTCATGTCCAGCCGGCTGGACGCGGCGACGGCCTGCTCGCGGTCGGGCACCTGGTCGGCGAGGCGATAGCGCGGCTCGAGCGTCACATGCGCCACGCCGAAGCCGATGACGAGGCCCAGCCCCATGCCGGCGAAGGCCCATGGGCGGCGGGTGACGAGGCTAGCTGTCGCGGCGCAGAAGCTGCGCAGGACGCGCATCGCCCCGTCCTGTTCCGCGAGTTTCGCCGCGACCCGGCTGTCATTGCTGAGCAGCAGCACCGCCAGCAGCGGCAGCACGATGATGACTGCGAGGAAGGTCACCGCCATGCAGATCGCCCCGGCGATGCCGAACGTCTGGATCAGCGCGCTGTCGGCGAAGGTGAGCGCGATGAAGGAGAGCGCCGCCGTCGCGCCGTTGAGGAAACAGGCGGGGCCGACGACCAGCACGGCATAACTGATCGCCTCCAGCCGGCTGTCGCCCGCAGCATCCGGTCGCGCAGAGCGAAGGTCATCTGCATCGAATCGGCGAAGCCCATGACCATGGTCAGCGGCGAGATGACGTTGAGGAACAGGTTCAGCCGGAAATCCATCCAGCCGAGCGTTCCGAGCGACCAGAGAATGGCGATGGCGGGCGGCACGGCGGCAATCGCCATGAAGGAGAAATGCCGGAAGAAGACCATCGCGATGACGACGCCGATGAGAAAGCCCAGCCCGTTATAGACGATGCGGTCGCGCTGCACGGCGTTGCGGATTTCGAGCTGCATCACCGGCGCGCCGGCCAGTTGCGCGCTGAGGCCGGTCTCCGGCCAGATGGCGGATCGTGGTTTCCTTGATCTCGCGGATGGCGTCGTCAAGAACCCGGTTTTCGCCGCCTCCGGATCAGCGCGACGACGATCAGGGTCAGTTGCCCATCGTCCGAGAGGATTTTGCCCGCGATGATCCGGTTCTGCCTGATATCGCGGATGAGCTGCGTGTAGGCTTCGCCCTCGGGCAGCGTTCCGGGGAAGAGCGGCGCCGGCAGCCGGCCGGGGTCGGGAGAGGCGCGGGCCGAGAAGATCGAGATCAGGCCCTGCATTCCGGGGACGAACTGCATCTCGATGACGGTGTCGCGCAGGGCCTCCAGCGATTGACGCTCCAGCAGCGTCGGCCCCTCGACCACCACGAGCACGTCATATTCGCTCGAGGGAACCGGCTCGACAGGCGTTCATATTGCTTGAAATCGGGGGTGTCGGCGCGGAACAGCTCGGTGAGGGAATTGTCGACCGTAATGCGCTCGATGCCGAATGCGGCGAATATCGATATGGCGATGGCGAATACCAGCGCAGGCCACCGGTAATGCAGCGGCAACAGCCCCAAGCGCTCGAAGCCGAGACTGAACGATACCTCACCTTCCGGTGGGTTTTCCGGCTTGTGGTGCTTTTGCATCCCCCTGCACAACCCCCATTTCGCCCGTTCCCCGCATACTGTATACAATATCTAAGCATCATTGCGAAAAGTGGTCTTCCCGGTTTTCGCGAGAAATGATGCGCCAACAAAGACTTTAAGCAGGTCTTTTGTTGGGTAACCAACGAAAACCTGCTTAGTCTGATCCGGAGGCAGCAAGCAAGCTCGGCAAGGACAAAACCAACCGCTTTTCCCATAGCGTTCGGGCAGGCTCGCGAGCGTCCGTCAACGGGGGCGGAGGATGGGCCGGAAGTGTGCAGGAACTATGACGCGGGAGCACGCTGCGGAGCCGCGCCGCTGCTCACCGGCCGCGTCGCCCGGTTGACTTCGCCCATCCCTCCTGCAGCGCCTTGCGCAATTCCAGCGGATCGCCGAGGGAGGGGAGAACGATCTGCTCCTCGCCGGTGCCGTGGATTTCGAGTTTTCCATAATCCAAGATGCGGCCGAGCACGTCCTGGCGCAGGCTGACCTCTTCGATGGCGCCGAGCTGGATCTCGCTCGTTTCACGGCTGATGAGGCCTTTCTTGTAAATCACGCGCTGATTGGTGACGCCGATCTCGGTCGTCCAGATCGGGATCATGATCGCCAGGAAGATGATCACGCCGACGACCGGCAGCACGATCCCGATGAGGAAACTCTGCGAGCTGAAGCCCAAAAAAATGCCCAGGATGACGGAAACGATCAGCGCGCCATAGGCCAGCGCATAATGGATCCAATGGAAATGCGCGATGTAATGCACCGTCTCATTCGCGCCGAGACTTTTTCTGATGTAGCTCATGTCCGCTCCTTTGCGCCACGGGTCGGATTGCGCCGAAGCGCTGGAATTGTTGGCCCGGTGCGATGGTAACACTGGAAAGGGTGCGGCGTTGCGTTGGCCGCGCAAATCTTA
>CAWJHQ010000014.1:0-24565 GCA_963842775.1 uncultured Alphaproteobacteria bacterium
GCCATGGCTGAACGTCGACATACAAGCCAGATGCGATCTCGGCTTGCACCACATCTCAGAAAGTAGCGACGCGCCTGCCCATATCCGTCTCGGGGGCATAACCGGCTGTCGAGGATCGATCAGTGGATTTCTGCCTGCGCCTCATAGCGGCTGTTCGGGTACTTCTCGCTGTGATCCAAGACGGACGATCGGAGTTCTCCGCTACTCTCGCAGCCCGGTGCTTATGACATTGGCATTTATGCATCGCCGGCGAAGCGCGCGTCGGACTGAACCCAAGGTCGCAGGTCGTCGCTAATCAGAGTGACCCGAGAGAGGTGATTGGCAAAAATACAATTTTCGGTAAGACTGGCGTCAAAAAATAGCTGCCGACGCTCCTCTCATTCTGCTCGCTTCGCTCCGCGTCATCTCGAAATCAATGTTTCCGTTGGACCCTCGGCTGCAAGGTTTGCCATGCATGTGTTCCTGATTATGCGCAATACGATCCCCAGTCGGGCAGGACTTCCCGGCTTGCTGGTGCTGGCGCTGATGCTGATGTCGACACCCGCCGCAGCACAGTCGGGCGCGCCCACCAATCTACTTTACGTGGCTGGCATTCCTATCGATTTCATTCTCTTTGCCCTGACACTCCTTGGAGTAGCGCTGTTTCATCATCAAACGCTGAGGGTCGCGCTTACGGGCCTCGCGGCAATCACCGCGTAAGACATCGCCTTTACAGGGTTCAAGACAGGCCCTGGTCTCGAAGGCCTGGCAGCTCACGGTGGCCGCACGAATGGGTCATTCTGGTCAATCTGTTCGCCCTGCTCATGGGTTTCCGCCTCTTCTGTCGCGGCACTTCCGAGAAGCAGCTGGCATCCCCGATGAGATGCCGCGCTCTTCTGCCCGACGACTGGAAGGGCGCATGGGCGCTGCTGGCAATGATCGCCGTTCTTTCCAGTTTCCTCGACAATATAGCCGCGGCCCTGATCGGGGGCACCATTCGCCCGCCACGTGTTTGGCGGCAGGGTACACGATCGGCTATCTGGCAGCTATCGTCGCGGCCTCGAATGCAGGCCGGCGCCGGCAGCGTCGTCGGCGATACGACCACTACGATGATGTGGATCCGCCCGGCATCAGTCCGTTGAGCGTGCTCGAACGCTTTTGTCGGGGCGTGCCTTCGCCATAGCGATCTTTGGTATACCGGCATCACTGCAGCGAGCACCGATACTCGCCAATCGTCAAGCATGCGCCTTCAGGCCTGCGCATCGAGTTGGGTGCGCGTTTTTCATTGTCGCGGTGATTCTGATCTTGCAGCCACAATAGCCGCAAATGTTACAGCAAATCTGAGATTTCACCAGCGCTTTTGGACGAGTTGCCGGTGATCGGGCTGGGCGGTGATGGGCGGCGGAATTTTAATCACCGCGCTTATTCGCCGACCCGATTGGGAAATCATGCCGGAGACGTTTCAGGGGACGATTTTTCTCCTCGCCCTCGTCACCTGCGCCTCGATGATGCCGGTTGAAGAGCTTCCCGCAGCATCATGGCAAACGGCGCTTGGCCTGGGCTTTGTCTCCTCGGTCTTCGATAACATCCCGCTAACCGCCTTTGGCCATCAAGCGAGGCACTGGGGATATCTTGCCTATGCCGTAGGCTTCGGCGGTTCTATGATTTGGTTTGGCTCTTCGGCAGGCGTGGCGCTGTCGAATATGTATCCGGAGGCCAAGTCCGTTGGGCTTTGGCTACGGCATGGCTGGCACGTCGCCATTGCTTATTTCATCGGATTCTTTGCGATGCTTATTATATTGGGATGGCATCCGGATGCTCCTATAAGGGGTCCTGAAACAGGGGGCCATCTGCCAGGGAACGTTCATGTCGACGGAGGAAGACAATGAAGGTCCCCGCTGCCGGTTTATGAGTGCGCGCTCTATGCCTTGGCGCCATCTATTTCGAAGGCCTCCGCACCGCCGCTTGTCGAAATCGACGCGCAATCCCAGCGCCCACCGGATGAACGCCATCTTGAGCGCGAGCGTGAAGGCGCTCTGGTCCGTGTCGGCGCCGGAGCCGTGACCACCCTCCTCGGGCTCATAGAGCAGGGCATCATGGCCGAGCGCCTGCAGCTTCGCGGTCATCTTGCGCGCGTGGGCCGGGTGGGTGCGGTCGTCGCGCCGCGTCGTGGTGAACAGCGCCGGCGGATAGTCGCGGCCCGCCTCCGCCAGGTGATAGGGCGAGAACGTCCGCATGAACGCCCAATCCTCGGGATTATCGGGATCGCCATATTCAGCGATCCAGTCATGCCCGTTGAGCAATTTGGAATAGCGCCGCATATCCAGCACCGGCAGGTCGGCGATCACCGCCCCGAACAAATCCGGATGGCGCGTCATCATATTGGCGGTGAGCAGGCCGCCATTGCATTGGCCCTCGATGGCGATCAGCCCCGGCCGGGTTACGCCGCGCCGGATGAGATCGCGGGCGACGGCGGCGAAATCATCCTGAGCCAGCCGCTTGCGTTCCCGCATCCCTGCCTTGTGCCAGGACGGGCCGAACTCGCCGCCGCCACGGATGTTGGCGAGCACGAAGACGCCCCCGCGTTCAAGCCATAATTTTCCCATGCCCGGCATGTAGTGGGGCAGCATTGACGCGCTGAAGCCGCCATATCCCTTGAGGAAGACGGGATTGGCCCCGTCAAGCCGCGAGGCCTTTGCGCCCGACCTGAAAATAGGGAATCTGCGTGCCGTCCTCCGCAAGCGCCTCATGCTGGACGACCTCCAGCCCGGCGGCGTCGAAGAAGCCGGGCACGGTCTTCAACAGCTTGGGCGGCTCGGACGGTTCGCGAGCGTCCGCAAGCAGGAAGGCGGACGGCGTCAGGAAGCCGGTCGGATGGATTGCGTAGGCGCCATCATCGCCCTGCAACCCGTCATGAAAATCGCCGACAAAGATGGACGTGTTATCGGGGAGACCGGCCTGCGCTTCGACCTTCCAGCCTTCCGCCGAAGGCGAGGCGACATGAATTCGGCTGCACACATTTTCGAGCGTCACGATGACGATCTGGCGGCCGAACTCCATCCAGTAATGCAGCGAACGCCGCTCGGACGGCTCGAACAGCATCTCAAAATCGCAATTCCCTAGAGAAATGGCGCGAGGCCGATAACCAGCAGCGCGCCCTCAGGATAGGTTCGCGCGCCCGCCGTCCATTCGGATCGCAGCCTGACGATCAGCCATTCGCGGTGGAGTTCCGCCGAGCAGGAGAGCGGAAGGTCGAGTTTGACGCGGCGTCCCGGTGCGTCTTCGAAATAGGACTCACTCTCGAGATAATTTATGTAGCGGTCGAAAACATCCCGCTCGAAACCCGGTTCGAACTCGTGGCGGGCTTCGACGAACATGTCGCCCGCCTCACCGGCGAAAACGATCGGCGCCTCACTGAACGGCGTCCCGCGCCGCCAGCGGCGCACCGTCCGCCCGGAACCCGACGCCGTGGTTTCATCCGGAAAGAGCGCGGTGGAGACGAACACCGTGTCGGCGTCGATCCAGCCTATGTCGGTCTTCGCTTCGGGCAGCACGAAACCCGTTTCGACGAAACGCTTCGCCTCAAGGTCGAACTCGCGGATCACGCAGGCTTCGGCGCCGCCCCGCGACAGCTGCACCAATCCGAGCCGATGCTCGGGCGGCAGCGTTACGCAGCCATGCCACACCCAGCTCTCACCTTCGGCGCGGCACAGGGCGTCCAGGTCGAGCATGGTCTCCCAGTCGGGGTGATCGGTCCGGTAGGAGGCAAGCGTCGTCCGCCGCCAGACGCCGCGCAAATGGGCGGCATCGGTCCAGAAATTATAGACGAACGGGCCGCGCTGACGGATGAAGGGGATGCGCGCTTGCGAACCGAAAATGTCCCGCAGCGTCTCGCGGTCGGCATCGAACCGCGCATCGCGAAGCCTCGCCAGGGTCGCCTCGTTCTGCGCGGTCACCCAGGCGACCGCGTCGGCGCCGTCGATGTCCTCCAGCCACAGATAGGGGTCGTCCGCGGCGTCATCCTGCCCGAGCCTGCCGGATCGTTCGCTGACCATCTGACACCCCCCAACGCCAGTAAGAAGCGCGCTCGAAATGCATCGAGGCACCGGAGAGAGCAAGATGGCGGCAGCTTTGCGATTTTCAAAGGGAGGTGTCTGCCTCGCTTCGCCTTGAACTTCGTCTTCACTATCGTTAATGAAGGCGCTTCGCGCGCGGCCGGCGTAGGGACGCCATCCGATCCTCAAGGGACAGGCGCGCCATGCACGCTTAAGAACCGAAGCTGGTCAGATGGGGCGGTTAATATGCGGCGTCGAGATTTTCTGAAGCATGCCGGATGTGCCTTTGTCGGCGCCGGCGTCCATTCCCTGCTTGGGCTGGGCTCGCCCGTTTCAGCCGAAACATTCGGCAAATTCGATCGCGCCTTCCAGCTCGACCTAGCTAGCATGGCGCTGGATCTCGCCCGCGCGCGGGCGTCGACTATGCCGATGTCCGGGTTGGCCGCGACGAGCAGGAGTTCGTCTTCACCCGCGAAGATCGGCTCGAACATCTCAACTCCGCCTATGCGGTCGGCTTCGGCGTGCGCGTGCTGGTGAACGGCAGTTGGGGTTTTGCGGCAAGCGAGACCCCTGGCGAGGACGAGGTGAAAAAAGTCGTCGCCCTGGCGATCGAAAATGCCGAGGCCAATTCCCTCATTCAATCGACGAAGATCGTGCTCGAAGATTGCCAGCATACCAGCAGGACTGGATCATGCCGGTGAAGATCGATCCCTTCACCATCCCGCCGGTTGAAAAAGCGGCCAAGCTCTTGTCCATCAACGCCGCCGCTCTCAAGGCGGGCGCGCAATTTTGCTCATCGACGATGTACACCGTCCGCGAGGAGAGACTGTTCGCCAACAGCAATGGCAGCCGCATCAATCAGGCCCGCTTGCGGTGCTATCCCGCGTTCGACGTCACGGCCATCGACAAGCAGTCCGGCAAGTTCGCCAGCCGCTCAAGCCTGGCGGCGCCGCGCGGCTCGGGCTGGGAGTATGTGGATGCGCATGATTTTGTCGCCGAAGCCGCCCTCGCCGCCGAGCAGGCGCGCCAGAAGCTCGCGGCAAAACCGGTCGAGCCGCGCAAATACGACCTGGTGCTCGACCCGACCCATCTGTGGCTGACCATCCATGAGACGGTCGGGCATTCCACCGAACTCGACCGCGCCCTCGGCTGGGAAGCAAACTACGCCGGCACCTCTTTCGTGACGCCCGACAAGCTGGGCAAGCTGCAATTCGGCAGCCCGCTCATGACCATCATGGCCGACCGGTCGCAGGAAGGCGGCCTCGCCACGGTCGCCTTCGACGATGACGGCGTGCGCACCGCGGGGGCCGAATTTCCCATCATCCAGAACGGCGTGTTCCAGAACTATCAGATGGCCGTCGGGCAGGCTCAATTGATCGGGCGAGAGCGATCGAACGGCTGCGCCTACTGCGCCGGCGCCACCGCCTTCCCGATCCAGCGCATGCCGAATATTTCGCTGCAGCCCAATCCGGCGCCGACCTCGCTCGACGATCTCATCGCCGACGTGAAAGACGGGATTTACATCGTCGGCAACGGCAGCTGGAGCATCGATCAGCAGCGCTACAATTTCCAGTTCGGCGGCCAGCTCTTTTACGAGATCAAGAACGGCAAGCGCGGCGATATGCTGCGCGACGTCGCCTATCAGGGCAACACGGTGGAGTTCTGGAACGCCCTCGACGGGCTAGGCGACAAATCGACCTATTTTCTCGGCGGCACCTTCAGTTGCGGCAAGGGGCAGCCCGCGCAGGCCGCACCGGTTTCGCACGGCGCGGTGCCGGCGCGGTTCCGCGGCATCAACGTGCTCAACACCGAGCGTAAGGATATTTGAGCCATGTTCCTGTCGCCAGCCGAAGCAAAGCAGATTACTGACCGGCTCCTGGGCACGTCGCGAGCCGAATCCTGCGTGGTGACGATCAATGGCGGCGATCGCACAAATCTGCGTTTCGCCCGCAATAACGCCACGACGAACGGATCGCACGGCACTCTCAGCGTCGCCATCACCGCGAATTTCGGCGGCCGGTCGGGCTCCGCCTCCGTCAATGGCCTCGACATCGAAGCGCTGACACAGGCTCAGGCGCGCGCCGAAGAGATCGCGCGGCTTGCGCCGGTCAATCCGGAATTCATGCCGCCGCTCGGGGCCCAGAGCTACGCGGCAGGCAAAGGCTACGATGAGCCAAGCGCCAACATACGGTCCGGGCAGCTTGCGGCGGCGGCAAAGACCATCATCGAACAGGCGCGCGGGCGCAATATCGACGCCGCCGGCTATGGCGAGACCGGCCGCGGCTTCAGCGCCATGGCGACGAGCGCGGGGCTTTTCGCCTATGACCGCAACACGCAAAGCCGCTTCGCCATCACCGCTCGCAATCAGGCAGGCACCTGGTCGGGCTGGGCGGGCGGCCTGGATACGCGCTTCGACCGGCTCGACGCCTCGGCGATCGGCGCGCGCGCCATCGGCAAGGCCGCCTATGACACCGCCCCCGTCGATCTCGATCCCGGCAAATATACGGTGATCCTCGAACCGTCGGCGGTCGCGGATCTGGTTAGCTTGCTGCTGTGGAACCTGGATGCGCGTTCGGCCGATGAGGGCCGCAGCTTCCTTGCCAAGAAGGGCGGAGGCACGAAGCTCGGCGAAAAGCTGTTTCACGAGAACGTAACGATCTCGTCCGACCCGGACGATCCGGTGGTTCCCGAGCCGGTCTACAGCATGGACGGGCTGCCGCAAAAGCGGACCGTATGGGTCGAAGCGGGCGTGGTCCGCAATCTGGTATATTCGCGGTTCTGGGCGCAGAAAATGGGGCGCGAGCCGGTTCCGGGCTCGCAATCCTTCACCATGCGGGGCGGGCCGACCTCCATCGAGGAGATGATCAAGGATACCAAGCGGGGCGTGCTGGTGACGCGGCTCTGGTACATCCGCGAGGTCGATCCGCAGACGCTGCTCCTGACCGGCCTGACCCGTGACGGCAATTTCCTGATCGAGAACGGCCGCATCACCGCCCCGGCGCGGAATTTCCGCTTCAACGAGAGTCCGGTCGCCATGCTCTCCAACATCGTCGCCATGGGCCCATCCGAGCGGACGCATGGCGGCGAGGTCGACGGCGGAGCGTTCGCCGCGCCGCCGCTGCTGGTCAAGGATTTCACCTTCTCGTCGAAGTCCAGCGGGATTTAACGCCGTGAACTCATAAACCGGGCCGTCCGCTGTCAGCCGAAGGAAAGCTCACGCCTGCGTATCGAAGGGCAGCTTGTCACCGCGAAGCAGCAACCAACGTTCTGCCAACAACAGCCGCTCCCGCCTCTTTCTCGCCGTCGCCCCCCATCGGCCATTACGGTCAAAATTTGCCCCAACTCCGACGTCGAGCTGTCTTGAACCGCCAGCAAAGGCACGACAGGCGCCAATGGTGGGCGGGTCCGCCTCTCCTCCAAGACTTATCGACCGACACATCCTGTATACCGCTTACATTGTCTAAAATGACAGCTGCCGCTACAAGCTACGAGCCATGAAACGCCTCTTCATCAGCTACAGACGATCGGACACGGAGCACTTCGCCGGCCGCGTATTCGACAGGTTGCGACACCATGTAGGCAGTCACAATCTCTTTATGGATGTCGACACCATCCCACTCGGCGTCAACTTCGCGGAGTTCATCGGCGGCGAGGTAGCCAAGTGCCACGTCCTGTTGGCACTCATTGGGCCAAACTGGATTGACGCTCGGGCCACGAATGGCACACGTCGCTTGGACGATGAGCAGGACTTGGTGCGCATCGAAATTGCATCAGCGCTAAGACGAAATATCCCAGTGGTACCGATCTTACTTGAAGGCACTTCGATGCCGGTTGCCGACCTGCTACCAGATGAGTTGAAGCCGTTAACAAGTCGCAATGCGCTTTCAGTGCGCCATTCGTCTTTTCACACGGACATGGACAAACTTGTGAGAGCGTTGGACATAACGTCTACCCCTCCAACGGTACCGATACATCTCGATATAGCTGAACGTCTGGTGGTGCAGGTTCAAGAATGGTTCGAGGTACTAGCAAGTGCCGGCAATACTCCACGCGCTTTGACTGCTGTCATTCGAAACTCGAAGTCAGTTTTCGGTTTCCCTTGAAGGGTTGCCACTTGACCATGTGAAGCGTCGTAACTTCCTGATCTGGCTATGTACTGAGTATGATGTGGCGGCTTATACGTACGCGACTCGCGTAATGAAGCAGAAGGCGACAGGAATAGATGATGTGGTTGAAGCGCTCGACTTGTACTCTTCTTCTTTTGATATGGATGTTTTCGCGAGTTTAAAGATCATCCGCCGGCCGAATGGGATTGTACACTACATACGCAAACTCGTATGTCGCCCAGGAAGCAAAGGAAGATTCTGGTCAAATATTCTGGGGACTTCACCGGGTCCCTCACGACGTTTCGGCGGCCGACATTGCGACGTTTAAGAGTATCTGGGCCGCGATAGGAAAGCAGGTTCTTTGGCAAAGTCGGTGAGATTGCGCTGCGCGCGTGACGAACGATTTCGGCTGCTCTCCATACAAATGCAGACCTCCAAACTCACAAACGACTTTCAGCGCGTAATTCTCTAGCGCGGCGCTTAACGTCTGCAACTGACCCTACCTCTCCGTTGGGCGTCCCCAGTTATGACGGAGAAAAACACCGCATAGTCGCTGTCGGCGTCTCGTGCGCGAGCGTCCGTTTATGACGCCATAGCAGATGTTGCGGGTTTATGAGCCCCAGAGAATTTTTCTGCCGTTGCTGGTCAAGGATTTCACCTTCTCGTCGAAGTCCAGCGGGATTTAAGCCGTGAACGCATAACCCGGACCGTCCGCTGTCGGCCGAAGGAAGCTCACGCCTGTATATCGAAGGGCAGCTTGTCACCGCGAAGCAGCAATCAACGTGCTGCCAACAACAGCTGCTCCCGCCTCAAAGCCGACTTCGACAGCGAGTCTGCTCATGATGATAAGCAGACATCCGGCAAAACTGACCAAATTGACGCGAGCGACCTGAGCGACCATGTGGCCTACGCGCGGCGTGCCGCGTCCTACCACCAGGGCCAGGGCTGTTGCCTCGGTTGATAGTATCGGCGCTCGCGCTGACGCGTATTGCCACGCCGGGAGTTCCAATTGCGCTCGAAAAAGAAGCCGAAGCCGTCGTTGCCCCAGCCGTCGTCGCTTGCAATGAGGGATTCGTTCGAAGGCTTGCGCGTGATGAATCCGCCTTGGGGCTGGTTGCTCAGCACCGCGACAAACTCGGTGCGATAGTTGGTTTCGCGCGCTCAGCGGCTCGTCCGAGATGACGATCGAGGATCGCGGCAATGCGGTCGGCGCGATGCGATCGAGCACGTCCTGCGGGATGGTGATGCGGTCGAGCGCGTCTTTGGCGTCGTCCCCGTCGTCGATCGTGACTGCGCTCCAGCGCAGGCCCGCGCCCTCGCGCGCCATCGCGGTGAACACATGCGTGCCGATCCGCTGGCCGGGATCGCGGATCGTGACCGGGACCTCGATGCTCGTATCGAACACCTCGCCGCCGCCGTCCGGCGCCGGCTTGTGCGTGTTGCGCCGGACGTAAAGCTTTTGCGTCGCGCGGCTGATGTAGATCGAGACCGGTTCGAGCGCGAGCTTCGCCTCGTCTTGCCGCCTTGGTGGCGGCGGCCTTCTTGGTCTCGGCCGCCTTGGCGGCGTCCTTTCGCGGCAGCGGCGTCAGGCTTCGACGTCGCGCCGGCCTTGGCGGTGTCGAGCTGCGTCCCCAATTCAGCCACCTTGGCGGCGGCCTTCTGCTTTTGCTCCTCGGCTCGCGCCTTGGCCTGCTCCGTCTTTGCGGCGGCGGCCGCCTTGTCGGCGCGTGCGAGCTCGGCGGCGGCGCGGGTCTTGAGCTGTTCCAGCTTGCGCAGCGACGCCTTGAGCGATGCGGCCTCGCGGACTGCCGTCGCAGCGGCTTTCTTCGCCTCCTCGGCCGCCTTGACGGCCTCCGCGGCCTCGCGGGCGAGCGCCTCGGCCCGCGCCGGAGCGGCCGCAATGGCCTTGGCGTTCGGCACGAACAGCGCCGGGTGAGAAAAGTCGACCGGGGCCGCGTCATTCGGCGAGATGATCACTCGCATCCCGATCTGCGTCTTGTCGAACAGCTTCTCGGCAAAGCCGTAGGGCATCCGCACGCAGCCATGCGAGGCCGCATAGCCGGGCAGCGGTCCGCCGTGCAGTGCGATGCCGTTCCAGGTGATGCGCTGCATGTTCGGCATCTCGGCATCGTCATACATGGTCGAGCGGTGGTCCTTTTCTTTCTCGACGACGGCGAAGATGCCGGCCGGCGTCTCGCGTCCCTTGACGCCCGTCGACACCGGCGCACGCACGATCCAGCCGTCGGCGTCGTAGATGATGACCTGCTGGGTCTTGATCGAAACGATCGCCATGATCGGCTCGCCTGCCTCGCGCGGCGCTGTCGCCTCTTTGGCTGGCGCGGGGCGTGCCTGTCTCGCTGCGGCGTCGGCGGTCAGCGCCGCCAGTGTGGCCATCGCCGCGAGCGTCACAATGGCGGACCGCCCCCAACGCCGCATCTCCACGGCCCCGTGCGCCATCATGAATCGATTTACCATGCCATGTCCCGGTTGAAATGCCTGGCCGCGCCCCGCGTCGATCAAAGTCGGCGACCAGCTTATTTGACTCACCCTCGACATGGCTAGGCCTACCCGATGTCGGCTGTTGAAGCAAAGCGGAAGGTCCCGCCAAGGCGGTTGTCTCTGATCACCACATCGTCGCTGTCGGCGTCTCGTGGGCGAGAGACACCGGTTTGCTGGAAAAATGCGACCAAACAAAGAGGTAGAGCCCCCGTCAACGCGTGGCGAAGGGCGCCTGATAGGGCCGGCCGAAAGGCACGCCGCCGATCACGACCGTCGAAGGCTTGATCTGCACCTTCCCCGCCCGCGTGTTCTTGCGCGTGTCGACGAACTCGACCGGCCCTTCGATAAGCTCCAGCACCGATACGTCGCCGGGCGCGCCGACCTGAAGCGTGCCGAGCTTGGGGTTCTTGCCGATCACCTTGGCCGGATTGACCGTCGCCATCGTGATCACCTGCTCCAGCGAGAGCCCCAGATTCAGGAACTTGCTCATGACCCAGGTGAGGTAGGGCATTCCGGGCGTGTTGCCGGAGAAGACGTGGATGTCGGAGGAGATCGTGTCCGGACCGGCGCCGGCCGCCATCGCCGCCTCGGCCACGGTGTAGTCGAAGCTGCCGCCGCCATGGCCGACGTCGAACATGACGCCGCGCTGTTTCGCGGCCAGCGCGGCGGGCAGGAGCTTGCCGTCCTGCACGATATTGGTGAAGGCGCCGGCGATATTGGGCGCGCCCGAATAGGCATGGGTCAGGACGTCTCCGGGCCGCAGCAGATCGAGAATGTCCGACATCAGCTTGGGCGTCTCGACGCCGCCTATATGGCACATGATTTTCGCGCCGCCCCCGGCCATCTCGCAGGCCTG
The DNA here is from genome assembly GCA_963842775.1 of uncultured Alphaproteobacteria bacterium. GTDB lineage: Bacteria > Pseudomonadota > Alphaproteobacteria > Rhizobiales > Rhodomicrobiaceae > R-RK-3. The sequence continues at coordinate 11,496 of CAWJHQ010000014.1, forward strand.
GATCGCGCGCTTCAGCGGCTCGACGCCGTGCTTGGCGATGACGTTCTCCGACATGCGCACCTTGACGCCGATGGCGATGTCGGAATTCTCGGCGACGGTCTTTGCGGCCGCCTCCACCTGCGCGAAATCGATGTTGTAGAGTTCCGGTACGGGAAAGCCGGCCAATCCGATATTGGCGATATGCACGAAGGCATAGAGGCGCGTGCGGCTCTGCGCCACGGTGTAGCGGCGGAACGCGGCGAAATTGTTGGCCCCGGCGTCGCCGGCCGAAACCATGGTGGTCGTGCCCTGGAACGCGATGAGTTCATCGGCGGGGATGCCGATCGCGGAGCCATAGGGGAAAACATGCGAATGCAGGTCGATGAGGCCCGGCGTCACGAGCTTGCCGGGGGCGTTCAGCACCTTCAGGCCGCGTTCGGCGGGGATGTCCGCCTCCAGAGCCTCGACGAGGCCGTAACGGATGCCGATATCGCGCCTCGCCCGCAAATTCTGGCTCGGATCGAGCACTTCCCCGCCCTTGATGACGAGGTCGAACTTGTCGTTCGGCCCCATGGCGGCGAGGGCCCGGCCACCGCCAAGACCCGCCGCGCCGATCGCCAGCGCGGATACGGATCGGGACACAAATTCACGGCGCGTCAATTTAGGCATGGCATTTCCCCCATCGCGAGACTTCGATCGCTCCAGCAATCATGCGCTTCGCTAAATGACACGGTCAAGGCGATGGCGATCAAAAGGTTCGTTCCATCGGCATGGGCGGCGCGTGTGCCGACGGCGCACCTGCCCCCTCATGCGGGCCGGAACGCGTCGCCCTGAAACCGTTTCACCGGCTGGCCGCGCACGAGGCGGTCATGGGCGGCGTGGGCGTGCCGGCGTTCGGCGAGAACCGCGAGCTCCTGCGACAGCTTGAGCAGCGCCGCCAGACGCTCCAGCGCCACCGCCTTGTTCCGGTGCTGGGACCGCTCCTCGCGCGCCACGACCGACAGTCCCGACGGGCGATGGATCGCGCGGACGGCGCTCTCCGTCTTGTTCTGGTGCTGGCCGCCGGGGCCGCCCGCGCGGAAAGCCTCGAAACGCACATCGCTTTCCGCCAGCCGCTCCGGTCCCGGCGATGTCCGGGCAATGCGAAAATCCCGACGAACCAGTTCTTCCGCTTATGCCGGGGCCGGACGGGGCTTTGCGCCACCCACTGGATCGATCCGATCCAGCCTTGAGCGATAGCTGCCGCCGCCGCGCCATGCAGGACGACGATGGCGGAACCCGGTCCCCATCCGTCAGGATCGGGGCCCTCGACGAGATCGACATCGAGGCCCACGGCGCGGGCCTCGCTCGCGAGACGTCCAGCACTTTGGCGAGGGCGATGCGGCATTCCGCCGGACCGCGCCCGCTGGTGATGAGGAGGCGCGTCATCGGCGGCCCTCCCGATGCGGCTTCGCGCGGCGCCTGGCATCGCTTCGCACGGGTCTGGCCGTCGCGGTCTTGAAGGTGAGCAGCGGCCGGAACATCGCCACCACGCGGGCTAGGCCGAACTCGACGAGATCGGCGATCACGCGGTCGATGGATTTGTAGGCGTCGGGCGCTTCCTCGACGAGCAGATCCCGGTCCTCGCAGACGATCAGGCCGCCGAACGGATTGCGCTCCAGCCGGGCGATGTCGGACTTCTTCGCCCTGACGCGCCCGTGCATCGACGCCCGGTCGTATTTGCGGCCGGCCCCATGCGCCAGCGACGCCAGCGTATCCTGGCGCGTCGGCCGCCAAAGGCTCGACCAGATAGGACAGCGTGCCGCGCGACCCCGGCACCGGCACGAGCCCCCGGTCCGACGGCGCGGCGCCCTTGCGATGCAGCACGCGTGCCGGGGACTGCAGCTCCAGCATGTTGTGGCTGAGATCGGCGACGGGCGCGAGGTCGGTGCGCGCGGCTTCGGCGGCCCGTCCGGCGATGGTCCGCCGGTTGAGGTTCGCCCAGCGAGCCGCCCGGTCGTGCTCGATGAGATAGCCGCAGCCGCCTCGCTCTCGAGATCGAGCGCCGCGCCGCCCGCCGCCAGATGCCGCTCCAATATGGCGTGGCCGAGCCCCCGCGAGCCGGAATGCACCAGCACATAGGCCGATCCGGGTCGAGACCGGCGCTCGCGGCCGCTTCCGGCGCGAAGATCTCCTCGACCGCCTGGAACTCGCAGAAATGATTGCCGCCGCCGATGCTGCCCAGCGCGGCATCGAAACCCGTCGGCGCGAGCCGGCCTCGGCCATCGCGGTTGCGGCGTCGCCGTCCCACGGTGCTCCGAGCGAGCGCACGCGCTCCGCGAGCTTGTCGAGCCGCAGCTTGCGGACCGGCGTGTCGAGCCGGAACAGGCCCATGCCGCAACCGATGTCGGAGCCGACAAATTGCGGATACAGCCGGTCGGCCAGGATGCCGCAGCCGACGGGGCCGTATTTGCCGGGGTGCAGATCCGGCATGGCGGCGACGGCTTCGATGCCCGGCAGCGCCGCGACCTGCTCGAGCTGGCGCAGCGCATTGCCCTCGATCCAGGATTTGGCCGAGGCAAAGATGTGGATCGGCGCGCTGCCGCCCACGATTGGGGAAGTGCCCATGTAAAATACGTCCGATGAATGAGGCTAGGATGCGCGGCGTCTCGCCCTTACAGGCGGACAGCGCATGCTAATGCCCGGAAACACCGCGTGCGCGGGTGGTTCCTAGGCGATGCCCCGGATGGGGCTGCGAGACATGGCGGTCATCGAGCAACTCCCTGATGTGATCGCGGCTGACCTCTTCAGCCGGACGCTGGAGCATTTTCCAGCGAAGTGGATACCGGTTCGCGTCGCGAAAATGCGACCAAACAAAGGATTAGAGCCCCGTTCCGATAATCGGAACGGAAAAAGGCTCTATGTCATAATCTGAAATCGGCGCGATCGCAATGGGCGAGGCGTCCGCGCGTGATAGCATCGGGGCGTCATGGCCCGAGCGACGGGAGATTTGGAATGACGGAGCAGCGCGACATCGCTGCGGCGGCGAACGCGCCGATCCCCTATATGCAGCGGACCCGCAGCTATTACGAGGCGCTGGGATATGGCGCGCCCTATGAGTGGGCGCATTATGCGGAGGTGCCGTTCCATCCATTGGGCAAGCCGCTTTCCGGTTGCCGGATCGCCCTCATCACCACCGCTTCACCCTATCAGCCCGGCAAGGGCGACCAGGGTCCCGGAGCGCCCTACAATGCGGCGGCCAAATTCTACGCCGTCTATTCGGGCGACGCGCGCGGGCGATCCCGACCTGCGCATCTCGCATGTCGCCATCGATCGCGACAACACGACCGCCGAGGATCCCGGGACTTATTTTCCGCTGCGCCAGCTGCGCGCGAGCCTCGCCTCCGGCCGGATCGGATCGCTCGGCTCCCGCTTTCACGGCCTGCCGACCAATCGAAGCCACCGGGTGACGCTCGAAACCGACTGCCCGGAGATCGTCGCCCGCTGCAAGGCCGACGACGTGGATGCGGCGATCCTCGTGCCGAACTGTCCGGTCTGCCACCAGAGCGTCAGCCTCGCGGCGCGCATGCTGGAGGAAAACGGCATCGCCACGGTCATCATGGGTTGCGCGAAGGACATCGTCGAGCATGTCGGCGTGCCGCGTTTCCTGTTCTCCGATTTCCCGCTCGGCAATTCCGCGGGCCGTCCGAACGACCCGCAGTCGCAGGCGAGCGACCCTCGATCTCGCCTTGACCGTGCTCGAAACGGCGACCGGTCCGCGGACCACGGTGCAATCCCCATTGGTCTGGAGCGCCGATCCGGCCTGGAAGATGGATTATTGCAACATCGCGCGCCTGTCGCCCGAGGAGATTGCGAGGCGGCGCGCCGAGTTCGACAAACAGAAGGAAACGGCGCGGAGGCTGCGCGAAGCGACCGCTGCCGCCTCATCCAATGCGGCAAGCAAAGGCTGAGGACGCGGCCCTCACGCCGTGGCGGCCTGCGGCACTCCGGATTCCCGGCTGCTGTGGGCGGCGTTCGAGCAGCGCGAGCACCTGGCGGATGTTCGAGCGGCTGATCGGCACCGAGACATCGCCTTGCGCGGCCAGCAGCAGGATGCCGCCATCGCCCTGGCGGCGAAAGTTGAACACATGCTCGATATTGACGATGATAGCTTCGATGCGACCGCACGAACCGTGGCGCGCGTCAGCTGCTTGGCGAGCGCGGAGATCGATCTTTCGCAGAAATATTCCGCGATTTCGCCGCTGTCCGACCTGAGCGAGATCCAGGAATAATGGCCTTCGGCGCGCACGGCGATGATCGCCTCGGGTTCGGCGAAGAAGATCGATTGATTGCGCCGCACCGGGATGCGGACGGGTGAGGACGGCACGGCCAGGGATGCGGGCGCGCCGGGATCGGGTTCAGGCGGCGGCGCGGTCACGGGCGAATGCCGGGACCGCCTCCTCGTCCTCGTGCTTCTGATCCGGCAGCGCGATGACCAGAAACATGCCGCAAATCAGGAAGGTCGCAATCGCGACGATGAGGGCAAGATTGTGCTGCGTCAGCGCCGGCCCCGGCAGCACGACGACGTCGCCGGTGGACAGGAAGTCGGTCGCCATCATCGCGGCGTAGTGCATCGTCGAAATGGCGAGGCCCAGCGCGATCGCTCCGCCTGCGGTTTCCCACGGCCCCCGTTCGCGGAAGGTGAACCAGAGCGCGAGCGTCGAGACCGCCATGCCGACCAGGATCGAGCCGGCGACGCCGAGCGGCGCATAGGTCACGACGCAGGACGCGCGGATGGCGCTCATGCCCACATAGTGCATCCCCGCGATGCCGCTGCCCATCAGCACGCCCCCGACGAGCACGGCATAGCGGGTGATATGCCCCGAACTGGCCGCGTAGAGGCCGAGGCCGGTCAGCACGATGGCGACAAAGACGGAGATCGTCGTGACGAGGCTGTCATATTCGACCGGGATGGGGAGCCCCAGCGCGAGCATGGCGATGAAATGCATCGACCAGATGCTGCTGCCGATGGTTACGGCTCCGGCGACGATCTTGAACTTATAGGACGCGCTGGTGAAGGCGCCGCGCCGGGCCATGATGAGAAGTCCGGTGAACGACCCAATGATCGCCACCAAGATCGAGAGAACAACCAGCAGCGCATCGTATGAGACGATCATCGGCGCGTGGACGGCGAACCCACCGCTCCTCGAAATTGTTCCTCAGTGTATCCATGCGGCGCCGCTCGCGCAATATAGCCGCCGTTCGTGCAGCTACGATATATTTACGGCCTGCATCCCGGCCTCGCGCCGGTTTTGCGCAACCTCCTGAAATAAAACGCATAAGCCTCCTTTCGGCTTTCCGCCGCCGCCATTCATGCCGGATTTTCGCCATTTGTGCACGGGGAGAGAGAATCGGCCTCGCCGGTCAGCTACCCTGAATGGATGAGGCCGTCGCTGCGCCGCGGATTCGGCACGCGAGCGCGCGCCAGCATGCGAGCCGCCCTGATAATAAGACGACCTGGAGGAGGCGTTATGAAGCGAGGAGGCGGACATGATTCCGGCTGACTTCACCTATCACCGTCCGGATACGAAGGTTCAGGCGCTGCGGCTGCTCGGGCAGACCGGCGACAATGGGCGGGTCCTGGCGGGCGGCCACAGCCTGCTTCCGATGATGAAGCTGCGGCTGGCGGCGCCCGCGCATCTCATCGACATCACCCGCATCGGCGAGCTGAAAGGCATCTCCGCGACCGGCGCGCAAATCGAGATCGGCGCGATGACCACCCAGCATGAGCTGATCGGTTCGGAGGCGCTTGCGAGAAGCTGCCCGATCATCCGGGAAACCGCCCTGCTGATCGCCGATCCGCAAGTGCGCTATTGCGGCACGATCGGCGGCAATGTCGGCAATGGCGATCCCGGCAACGACATGCCGGCGCTGATGCAGTGCCTGGACGCATCCTATGTGCTGGAAAGCGCGAGCGGCGTTCGCGAAGTCGCGGCGCGGGCCTATTATCAGGGTCCGTATGTCACCGCGCTCAAGCCAGGCGAAATGCTCACCAAGGTGCGCTTCGCCGCGCCGCCGGCCGGTCATGGCTACGCCTACAAGAAGCTGAAGCGCAAGGTCGGCGACTACGCGACCGCCGCCGCCGCCGTGATCCTCGAAATGTCGGGCGGCAAGGTGCGGAAGGCATCCATCGCGCTGACCAATGTCGGCCCGACGCCGCTCTATGCGAAAGCCGCCGCGGACCGGATCACCGGCACCGCGCTCGACGCGGCCGACATCGACGCCGCCGTGGCCGCCGCCGAAGCGATCACCGCTCCGGCCGATGACGGGCGCGGCTCGGTCGACTATCGCAGGAAAATGGCCGGCGTGATGGTCCGGCGGGCGCTCGCGGAAGCGGCAGGCCGCGCAGGCGACATCAAACGCCGACGTCAAGACAGGAGGCGTTTTCGGATGGCTAAGAAACTGATTTCGCTGACGGTGAACGGCGAGAAGGTCGAGCAGCGCGGTCGAGACCCGCACCCTGCTGATCCACTTCCTGCGCGAGGATCTGGCCCTGAAAGGCGCCCATATCGGCTGCGAGACGAGCCATTGCGGCGCCTGCACGGTCGATATGGACGGCAAATCGGTCAAATCCTGCACGGTGTTCGCGGTGCAGGCCGAGGGCGCGCGCATCCGCACGATCGAAGGCATGGCCGGGGCGGACGGCACGCTCCACGCGCTGCAGGAGGGCTTCCGGACGGAGCACGGGCTGCAATGCGGCTACTGCACGCCGGGCATGATCATGCGCGCCTACCGCCTGCTGCAGGAAAATCCGAACCCGACGGATGACGAAATCCGCATGGGCATTTCAGGCAATCTCTGCCGATGCACCGGATATCAGAACATCATCAAGGCAATCCGCTACGCCGCGAAAGGCATGCAAGTCCGGGAGGCCGCCGAATGACCGACCAAACCCCCATTTCCGAACGTACCGCCAAGCTCGAAGGCATCGGCTGCCGGCGCAAGCGCGTTGAAGACATCCGCTTCGTGCAGGGCAAAGGCGCCTATGTCGACGACATCGTCATGCCGGGCATGCTGTTCGGCGATTTCGTCCGCAGCCCCTTCGCCCATGCGCGGATCAAGGCGATCCGGAAGGACAAGGCGCTGGCGCTGCCCGGCGTCAAGGCCGTGCTGACGGCGGCCGACCTCATCCCGCTCAACCTGCATTACATGCCGACGCTCGCCGGCGACGTGCAGGCCGTGCTGGCGCATGAGAAGGTGCTGTTCCAGAACCAGGAAGTGGTGTTCGTCATCGCCACCGACCGCTATATCGCCGCCGACGCGGTGGAACTGGTCGAAGTCGACTATGAGGAATTGCCGCCGCTCGTCGATCCGTTCAAGGCCATGCTGCCCGATGCGCCGCTGCTGCGCGAGGACATCAAGGACAAGACCGACGGCGCGCACGGCCCCCGCAAGCATCACAACCACATCTTCACCTGGGGCGTGGGCGACAAGGCCGGCACCGACGCCGCCTTCGCCAGCGCGCCGGTCACGGTCAAGGAGCTGATCTCCTATCAGCGCTGCCACCCCTGCCCGATGGAAACCTGCGCCTCGGTCGCGTCGATGGACAAGGTCCGGGGCGAGCTGACGCTGTGGGGCACCTTCCAGGCGCCGCATGTGGTGCGCACCGTGGCCTCGCTGATCGCGGGGATTCCGGAGCACAAGATCCGCGTCATCTCGCCCGATATCGGCGGCGGCTTCGGCAACAAGGTCGGCGTCTATCCCGGCTATGTGATGAGCGTCGTCGGCTCGATCGTGCTCGGCGTGCCGGTGAAATGGGTCGAGGACCGCATCGAGAACCTGTCGGCGACCGCCTTCGCCCGCGACTATCACATGACCGGCGAACTCGCCGCCACCAGCCGACGGCAAGATCACCGCCTTGCGCGCCCATGTCATCGCCGACCATGGCGCGTTCGACGCCTGCGCCGACCCGACGAAATTCCCGGCGGGTCTGTTCCACATCTGCACCGGCTCCTACGACATCCCCGTCGCGCATGTGGAGGTGGACGGCGTCTACACGAACAAGGCGCCGGGCGGCGTCGCCTATCGCTGCTCGTTCCGCGTCACGGAAGCGGCCTATATGATCGAGCGCCTCGTCGATATTCTGGCGCAGAAGCTCGGCCTGGACCCGGCCGAAATCCGCAACAGAAACTTCATCCAGCCGTCGCAGTTTCCGTATAATTCCGCGCTCGGCTGGGAATATGACAGCGGCAACTATCCGCCCGCGATGCAGCGGGCGCTGAACGCCGTCAGCTACGGCGCCTTGCGCGCCGAGCAGGAGCAGACGCTGGCCGACTTCAAGGCCGGCAAGACCCGCAAGCTGATGGGGATCGGCGTCTCCTTCTTCACGGAGATCGTCGGCGCCGGGCCGTCGAAGAATTGCGACATCCTCGGCATCGGCATGTTCGACAGCTGCGAAATCCGCGTCCATCCGACCGGCTCGGCCATCGCCCGGCTCGGCACCAAGAGCCAGGGCCAGGGCCACGAGACGACCTATGCGCAGATCCTCTCCACCGAGACCGGCATCCCGGCGGAGATGATCACCATCGAGGAGGGCGACACCCACACCGCGCCTTATGGCCTCGGCACATACGGCTCGCGCTCGACGCCGGTCGCGGGTGCGGCCTGCTCGATGGCGGGCCGCAAGATCCGGCAGAAGGCGCAGATGATCGCCGCGCATCTCCTCGAAGTCCATCACGACGACCTCGAATGGGATGTGGACGGGTTCCAGATCAAGGGCCTGCCGGAGAAGCGCAAATCGATGAAGGAGCTGGCCTGGGCGGCCTATAATAACGTGCCGCCCGGCATGGAGATGGGGCTGGAGGCGGTCGACTATTACGATCCGCCGAATTTCACCTATCCGTTCGGCGCCTATATCTGCGTCGCCGACATCGATGTCGAGACCGGCGAGACCAAAATCCGCCGCTTCTACGCGCTGGACGATTGCGGCACGCGGATCAATCCGATGATCATCGAGGGCCAGGTGCATGGCGGGCTGACCGAGGCGTTCGGCATCGCGATGGGCCAGATCATCGACTATGATGAAGTCGGCAATGTCCGCAATGCGAGCCTGATGGACTATTTCCTGCCGACGGCGGTCGAGACGCCTTACTGGGAGACGGACTACACCGAGACGCCGAGCCCGCATCATCCGATCGGGGCCAAGGGCGTCGGCGAGAGCCCGAATGTCGGCGGCGTGCCGGCATTCTCCAATGCGGTGAACGACGCTTTCGCCAAGCTCGGCGGCGTCCATACGCAGATGCCGCATACGGCGCCGCGCGTCTGGGCCTACGCCAAGGAGTTGGGGCTGGTGCGCTGAGCGGGGGATTTCGTCTCTCGTGCTCCTGGCTCCACCCTCACCCGGCGCTTCGCGTCGCCCCCCGTCTGCACGGGGGCAGGCTCTCTCCCATCAAGGGAGAGGGCTGAAGAAGGAACGCTGCGTCCCCTTTTGCCCTCTCCCCTCGCGGGAGAGGGCTCCCGCCGAAGGCGGGTGGGTGAGGGGGAGCAGCCTCAATAACGCAAACCGAGTCGCCCCGAATGAAAACACCGCAGGACATCCAGGCCGCTCTCGCGCAGGTCGGCTATATCGCCGATAGCGGCCTCGCCACGGCGCTCGCCATGATGCGCCTGCTGGCGCGGCCGCTGCTCGTCGAGGGCGAGGCGGGCGTGGGCAAGACGGAGCTCGCCAAGGCGCTTGGCGAAGTCATGGGCCAGCGCCTGATCCGCCTGCAATGCTATGAGGGTCTGGACGCCTCCAGCGCCGTCTATGAGTGGAATTACCAGCGGCAGATCCTGGCGATCCGCGTGCTCGAAGGCGAAGCGGCGAGCACTTCCGATAAGGAAAGCCACATCTTTTCCGAGAGCTTTCTGCTCAAGCGTCCGCTGCTGGAGGCTATTACGCAGCCGATTTCCCCGGTGCTGCTGATCGACGAGATCGACCGGGCCGATGAGGAATTCGAAGCCTATCTGCTGGAGGTGCTGTCGGACTACCAGATCACCATCCCCGAATTCGGCACGATCCAGGCAAGAAGCGTGCCGCATGTCATCCTGACCTCGAATGCGACGCGCGAATTGTCCAGCGCGCTGCGCCGGCGCTGCCTCTATCACTATATCGACTTTCCCGACGCCGCGACCGAGCTGCGGATCATTCAGGCGCGCTTTCCCGGGATGTCCCTCTGGCTGGCTGGCCAGATTGTCAGCTTCGTCCACCGCCTTCGCGCCGAGGATCTTCGCAAGAAGCCCGGCATCGCCGAGACGCTGGACTGGGTGGCCGCGCTGGTCGGGCTCGACATCACGAGCCTGCAGGCCGATCCCGAAACGGTTCACCAGACGCTCCTCTGCCTGCTCAAGACGAGGGAAGATCGTGACGCGATCCCGCTTGCGGTGTTCGAGCGGCTTGCCGGTACGGCGGCATAGCGGAGGCAAGCCGATGGCGAACAAGGAAGCGCTCGGGACGATGATGGACAACGCCGCGGCCTTGGTCGAGGAGCGGATCGTCCGCTTTGCCCGGCTGCTGCACGACAATGCCTTCGCGGTCGGCGTCGCTGAAACCGCCGACGCCGTGCAGGCGCTCGGCGCCATTGCGGTGACTGATATCAGCGCAGGTTCGCAATACGCTGCGCACGCTGTTCGCCTCGTCGATGCGCGAATGGCGGCGCTTCGATGAGATCTTCGATGCGTTCTGGCTGGGCATGGCGCGCAAGCGGCGGTCGGTGCAGCGGCAAGGCTTGGCTGCGAACGCCGGCCCTGTCCGCGAGCATGGCGGTCAAGCCGGCAAAGGCGGCACGCTCGCGGATTATTTCGACTGGGCGCGGAACGTCGCGGGCGACCCGGCGGCGACGCAGCCAGGGCCGCGCTGGGGGCGCATCCGCCATCGAAAACGCCGCGAAGGTCGATTTCGGCACGGTCACCGATCCGGAGGAGCTGCAGCGCCTCCATGCGCTCGCCGAACAATGGGCGGCGCGCATCCGCTACCGGCTTTCACGGCGGCGGCGCATCGCGAGGCGAGGCACGCGGCCCGTCCTGCGGCGCACGTTCCAGCGTTCCGTATCGACCGGCGGCATGCCGCTGCGCCTCTACCGCAGCCGCCGCAAGCCAAAACCGTTCAGGATCGTCATCTTCGTCGATGTCTCCGGCTCGATGGACCTCTATTCGCTGTTCTTCACGCGCTTCGTCCATGCCCTCACCGCCCATTTCGCCCGGACCGAGGCGTTCATCTTCCACACCCGGCTCGTGCAGATCACCGGCACGCTGAAGACCGCCAATCCGATGAAGCTGATGGAGAAAATGGCGCTGATCAGCCAGGGCTGGTCGGGCGGCACCCGCATCGGAGCGGCGCTCGCCGCCTTCAACGATCACTATGCGAGCGCCGTCATGACCTCCCGGACGCTGGCGATCATCGTCAGCGACGGTTTCGATACCGGCCCCGCCGACCGGCTCGCCGCCGAGCTCGTCCGCCTGAAGCGCCGCACCAAGCGCCTCGTCTGGCTCAATCCGCTGCTGGGGCGGGCGTCCTATGAGCCGCGCGCCGCCGCCATGGCCGCCGCGCTCCCGCATATTGATCTGTTCGCTCCGGCGCATAATCTTGAAAGCCTGGCCGCGCTCGAAGACGAACTGGCGCGCCTATGATCTGGAAACGCCCATGAAGATCGACCCGAACGAAATCGTCGAGCGCTATTGCCGGGATTGGGACGGCGTCACGCCTTACGCCCGCGCTACCATCGTGCACACCAACGGCGCGGTGGCGGCGAAAGCGGGGGCCAAGGCGGTCGTGACATCGGACGGCACGCTGATCGGCTGGATCGGCGGCGGCTGCATTCGCGGCGCCGTGCTGCGTGCCGCGCGCCAGGCGATGGACGCGGCGGTGCCGCGGCTGATCCGCGTCCGGCCGCGCGCCGAGGTCACCGCCGATCATGACAGCGACGGCGTCGAGATTCACCCGAGCGGCTGTCCGGGCAGAGGCCGGGCCGACGTCTTCATCGAGCCTGTCATGCCGAAGCCGCCGCTTGTGGTGATCGGCGCGAGCCACACCGCCTATGCCCTCGCGGATATCGCATCGGGCCTCAGCGTCGAAATCGTGCCGATCGACGGCGGCGCCGACAGCGTCGCGCTTTCCGCCCTGGGCCAGCTCGCGGGGCTGGATCACGGCTTCATCGTCATCGCCACGCAAGGGACCGGCGATCACGCGGCATTGACAGCAGCCTTGGCGACCGACACACCCTATATCGCCTTCATCGCCAGCCGTGCGAAGGTTGCGGCCATACGCAAGCGGCTGGCGGCGGAAGGCGTGCCGCAGGCGGCGCTGGCGCGGCTCCGGTCACCCGCAGGCCTGAGCATCGGAGCCAAGACGCCCGCCGAGATCGCCATCGCGGTGCTCGCGGAAATCATCAGCTTGCGCCGAACGGCGGCCAAGGAGAGCCAGGCATGAGTGCGATGAGCGGTGAGCCGTCGCCCGCGCGTCCGCCGCTGAGAGTCGCGGTCGTGCTGCTGGCGGCGGGGCTGTCCAGGCGGATGGGCGCGCGGAACAAGCTGCTGATCGACGTTGAGGGTGAGCCGCTCGTGCGGCGCACGGCGCGGACCTATCTCGCGGCTGGCGCGGATGTCCACGCGGTCATCGGGCATGAGGCGGAGGCGGTGCGTGCCGCCCTTGCGGACCTGCCGCTGAGTTTTGTCGACAATCCCCGCTTCGCCGAGGGCCAGCAGACATCCGTGCGCGCCGGTCTCGACAGCCTGTCCGAAGGTTACGACGCGGTGCTGGTCGCGCTCGCGGATCAGGCGGCGCTGACGCCAGCCGACATAAGCGACCTGCTGCGGGCCTTTGCGGAAAGCGACCGGGATCGCATCCTCATTCCCTTCCATCAGGGGCAGCGAGGCAATCCCGTGCTGTTCCCCGCGGCGATCATCGCGGAGATCCGGGCCAGCGGACGCAACGCTGCCTGCCGCAAATTCATCGACGCCAATCCACAGCTGACGCGCCACTATGAAGCCGCCAGCGACCACTTCACCATCGACATCGACACGCCCGAAGACCTGCAGCGCTTCACGGAACGCGGGCGCTCCTGATTGCGTACGCT
>CAWJHQ010000015.1:0-616736 GCA_963842775.1 uncultured Alphaproteobacteria bacterium
GAATCAAGTGCCATGGCGACAATTCCCTTCTCGTGAGGATCTCATTCAGCTTGACCGTGCCGCCTTCGATCGCTTCGGCGAGTACCAGCGCGATGTGGAATTAGACCCAGCGCAACTATTTCTACACCGTTCGATGTCAGGCCTTGGCGCGCCGCCGCTGGCGATACTGATCGACGATGACGGCGCCGACAATGATCCCGCCTTTGATGATATCCTGGTAATAGGCGTCGACGCGAAGAAAGGTGAAGCCGGAGATCATCACGCGGAGAATCAGTCCGCGGATCACCGTGCCGGTGATGCGCCCCTGGCCGCCCGACAGCGAAACGCCGCCGATGACGGAAGCCGCGATGGACGATGCCGATGCCCCTGGTCGCGGAGATCGCGGATAATCTCAAACATGTGCTCGACTACTCGCTCAGTCAGGGCCGACGTCGGCTCATCCATGATCGGTATGTCGGTATCATAGGAGACGGCCTTGGCGATTTCGACCATCTGCCGGTTCGCCACGCTGAGATCGCCGACTTCGGCTTCTGGATCGCTATCGATCTTGAGGCGCTCGAACAGCGCCTCGGTCATCCGCCGCATTTCGGCGTGATTGACGAAACCCAGCCGGTTCCTCGGCTCGCGCCGGCCGCCCAGGCTAACCGGTCGGGCCGCTTCGGAACCGGCCGCAGCGCCTCAAAGACGTAGGAGAATGCGACCAGCACAACGAGCGCAGCCAGCACGCCAGCTAAAGTCGTCCCCAGGCTCACGGGCCGTTCCCTCTATTCGCTTGCCGATTGGGTGAATCGCCGGCGACTATGCCCCGTATTGCCGCGGACTCTCTGTGATCGACACGGGATGTTCAAGATCATCTTTTGCTCACCTCCACCCATTGGACTCTCGTGACGACGGTCAGATCACCAATCTGGGGCCAGTCCGTTTTTTTTCGCATCGATCGATTTAATACCGATCCTGTTCCCCGCGGGACAGCGGCGGCGCTTCGTTGGAGACAGTATCAAACCTATCGGGACCGCTGAAGGCGATCCGGTACGGCGAAACAGACCCATCGGAGGACACTACCATGATCGAAGACACCAACAAGAATTCGGACTTCGCGGAAATCCGCGAACTATCAATGGACGAGATCGATGCCACATCCGGCGCCGGCATCATTTCGTGGCTGCGGCGGCTCTTCGGCGGCGACAACCCGCAACCCCCGCGCGGCCCCCACAACCAGCCGCCTCCCCACATCGGCAAATAGTTGAATGCGTACCGGCAAGTGTACGCCCATTCAGGAGGGCGTGCACTTCCGGTAACGCCTTGACATTTATCCGTCGATGCGCCTCCCTCCTGGGCTGCGGGGCGGTTGACGCGAGGCCCGATCAACCTAGAGTTGGTGCTGGGAGGCTGGGACAATGCACGTCTATTTGCGAGGCAGTCTTCAGCAGAAGCTGAGGCTGGTATCCGGCTTTGTGCTGTTTGCCTTTGCAACCGCCCACTTCCTCAACCACGCGCTCGGATTGGTCAGCCTCGAAGCCATGCATGAGATGCAGCAGATGCGCACGGCTTTGACCCGATCCACCGTTGGAACCACCATTCTGGCCGCGCGCTCGCCACGCATATCCTGTTGGCGCTGTACAAGATCGCGCGGCGCGATACATGGCGGATGCCGCGCTGGGAAGCAATCCAGATTATTCTGGGCCTGGCGATACCGTTCTTTCTCTTCCCTCACATCATCAATACGCGCATCGCGCATCAGTTCTTCAACGTCCAGGACAGCTACCTCTACGAATTGATCCGTCTCTGGCCGGACAGCGCGGTTACCCAAAGCCTGCTGCTTCTTATCGTTTGGGCGCATGGGTGCCTCGGCCTCCATTATTGGCTGCGGCTTTCAGACGGATATGTGCGCGTCGCCCCCGCGCTTCTCACCTTTGCCATTGCCGTCCCGGTGCTGGCGCTGGCCGGCTTTGCGGTCGGCGGGCAGACGACGGGCGACATCATGACCGATCCCAATGCGTTCGCGGCGCTCAAGGCACGATCCAATTGGCCCAATGCCGAGGACAGCACTGCCTTGGCATGGCTGCGGACCGGCGCGCGCATCGCTTTCTATGCGCTTGTCGGCGCAGTTATAGGAGGCTCGCTGTTTTACAGGCTGTCTCGCGCGGCCTTGCGCCGGAAAGTGCGGGTGAGCTACGTCGATGGGCCGACGATCAATGCGACCACGGGTAAAACATTGCTCGAAGTCAGCCGTTCGGCCGGAATTTCGCACGCATCGGTCTGCGGCGGTCGAGGGCGATGCTCGACATGCCGGGTGAGGGTGGAAACGGGTTTGGAGGGGCTGCCTCCGCCTACGGGCGCCGAAGCCATTACGCTGAGGTCGATCGAAGCTCCGGATAATATCAGGCTGGCCTGCCAGATCCG
Source organism: uncultured Alphaproteobacteria bacterium (assembly GCA_963842775.1). Taxonomy (GTDB): domain Bacteria; phylum Pseudomonadota; class Alphaproteobacteria; order Rhizobiales; family Rhodomicrobiaceae; genus R-RK-3. The sequence continues at coordinate 2,404 of CAWJHQ010000015.1, forward strand.
GCCGTCGAGAGACTTGACGGTCGCCATCGTCAGCAGGCCGGCAACGCCGGGGCCGCCCCAGGAGAGCTTCGATGACATCAAGGAATTCGTCGCCGCGCATGTAAGAGGAGTCTTGGGAGATCACCTCGTCGACGTGCATTCCTCGGATGCCGCCATTGTCGCGCGATGGCTCGCCGATCAGGGCACGCAGCCCGTGCCGGTATACGATCTCGCGGCGAGCGAATTTCAGCTTGAAGGCGCGCGCATCGATTTCGTCGCCGACCGGCCGACGGCGGCGATCGTCTACAAGCGGAATGGCCGTCCGATCACTCTCTTTCAAAGCGCGCTCGGTGATTCTGCGTCGCTGGCGATCAGGGGGCAGCGCAACGGCTATCATGTGCTGGCATGGACGGATGACAAACTCGCCTTCGTCGCGGTCTCGGATCTGCGTGCAAGCGATCTCGATCAATTGGAAGAGGCGCTCCGCCCCTCCGAGCCTGTTCTTAAGATGGATGCGCGGGCCGCAGCCGTATGATGGTTTACCTTGAGCATGATCCGCAAAGGCGGGAGACCGGTTTTGCGATAAAGATCATGTTTGAACAAAGAGATAGAGGTGCATTTCAATTCATCGAAGCGCGTCACCCTCTATAGAACTGCAACATGCCGCCGGTCTGCATGAAGACGGCCGCCGATGGCCTGAACGGATAGGTTGACGAGGAACATATGAGTGATCTTTTCCGCCGCGAGGCCGTTGCTCACGCGACGCGCAGGCTAGACGGTCAGGTCGTTCTGGCCACGCCGCTATCGGTCAGCACGCTGGGGCTGCTGCTTGCGGTTGTCGTCTTTACCGCGACGATATTTGCCGCACTGGGGACCTATTCGCGCAAAGCGACCGTCACGGGCTATCTCATCCCGGACCAGGGCATGATCCGCGCGGCATCGCCGGCCGCGGCAACGCTGCAAAGCATCATGGTGCGGGAAGGCGACATCGTGGCCGCAGGCGACCGTATCGCCGTGCTCAGCGTGTCCACCGAGACGACCGGCGGGAATGTCGGCGATATCATCTCGCAAGGCCTCACATCCGAAACGCGGGCGGGCCGCGTCAAGGCCGAGTCCCGTCTGGCGCAGCTCGAAGTGGAGCGGGAGCAGGCGAACATCCGCCTCAGCAAGAGCGAGGCCGAGCACAGACAGATTTCTACGCAGGTCGCTCTACAGGCACAGCGCCTGGAGATCGCCCGCGCCGAGTACGAACGAGGCCTCGATATTGCCAAGAAAGGCTTCCTTGCCCGGCGGGAGGTCGATGCGCGCCGCCTCGCCGCCCTTGGCGCCGAGCAGGAGCTTGCCAACCATAATCGCCAGCTTGCGTCGACCGAAAGCACCATTGCGGACATCAAGGCGCGTCTTGCATCGATACCGCTCGAGATCGACGCCGCGCGCTCGGAGGCGTCCACCGCGGAGGCGTCGCTCGATCAGCGCCGCGCCGAAGCCGAAGCGCGCCGGCTTCAATTCGTCACCGCGCCGGTGGGTGGCCGTGTCGCCGCTTTGCCCGTCACGACGGGGCAGTCCGTCGCTGTGGGCGCTACGATTGCAATCGTGGTGCCGGTCGGAGGCAAGCTCGAGGCGGAACTTCTTGCACCGTCGCGAGCGATCGGTTTCGTGCAGCCCGGGCAGGATGTCCTGATCAGCCTCCAGGCTTTTCCCTATCAGCGCTTCGGCACGGTGCGCGGCACCGTCCGCACGGTCTCCTCGACGGTGATCAGCCCCAACGAGGTTGGCTTCCAGGGCCTGCGCATTGAGGAGCCGGTGTTTCGCATTCGAGTGACACTCGGGCGGGAGACGATGATGGCCTACGGGCAGGCAATACCGATGCAGCCCGGCATGCTGGCATCGGCGGAGATCGTCTTCGACCGGCGCAGCCTCATGGCCTGGCTGTTTGATCCAATCTATGCCGTGGTGGGGCGGTCGTCATGAGCGTTTTCGATGAGCTGAATCTCGGCGGGCGCCGCCTGCCGGTCATCACGGCCTCCGAAGCGGCCGAATGCGGCCTTGCGTGCATCGCGATGATCTCGCGCTACCACGGCCACGACGTCGATCTGAATGGGTTGCGGCAGCGCCACGCCATTTCGCTTGCCGGCGCGTCGCTCAAAAGCCTGATGGAGATCACCGATCAGCTCGGCTTCTCGACGCGTGCGCTGCGGGTCGAGCTGTCCGCGCTCGGCAAGATCCGCACGCCGGCCATCCTGCACTGGGATCTCAATCACTTCGTCGTTCTAAAGAGCGTCGGACGCAAGCGCATCACCGTGCATGATCCGGCGATCGGCTTGCGAGCCTTCACCAGAGAGGAATTCTCCAAACACTTTACCGGTGTCGTGCTCGAACTGGCGCGCGCCGAAACCTTCGAGCCCGTTTCCGCCCGCGCGCCGATGAAGCTGTCGATGCTGTGGTCGAGGATGACCGGATGGGGGTCGGCGCTCGTTCAGGTCCTCATTTTGTCGGTCGCCTTGCAGATCGCCGCATTCGTCGCGCCATTGCAGATGCAGCTCGTCGTCGATGAGGCGATTGCGAGCGTGGATCGCGACCTGTTGACCGTGATTGCGCTCGGCTTTGGCGCGATCGTCATCATCCAGGCCGCCATCGAAGCCCTCCGCTGCTGGGCGCTCAGGGTATTCGGCCATCTTTTGAGCTTTCAGGTCTCCGGCAATCTGGTGCGCCACCTGCTGCGCCTGCCGAGCGACTATTTCGAGAAACGCCATGCCGGCGACATCATTTCGCGGCTGGGCTCGGTGAAGCCTATCCAGGACGCCATCACGCAGGGCGTCGTCGGCACGGTCATCGACGGCCTCATGGCGTGCATCGCGGCGGTCATCCTGTTCTTCTATTCCACGACCCTGGCGCTGGTCGTCATTGCCGCAGTCATCATCAACATGGCGCTCAACCTTGCTCTGTTTCCGCGCATGAAGCAGCGGATGGAGGAGGAGATCCTCGCGGAGGCCAAGGAGCAGACGCACCTCATGGAGAGCGTGCGTGCGGCGGTAACGCTGAAACTCCTGGGCCGGGAGGCGGTGCGCGAGAGCGGTTGGCGCAACCTGCACGCCGAGACGACCAATGCCAGCATCGCGGTTGGCCGCCTCACCATCTCGCAAGGGCTGATTCAGAGCGTGGTCACCGGTCTGCAAACGGTGATCGTCATTTATATCGCCGGCCGTGCCATCCTTGATGGGCAAGGCTTCTCGGTCGGCATGCTGTTCTCGTTTCTCTCCTATCGGCAGACCTTCACCGACCGCGCCAACGCCCTTGTCAACCAGCTCATGCAGTTCCGCTTCCTGCGGCTGCATCTCGATCGCCTGTCCGACATCGTCACGACGCCGACCGAGATCAGCGGCGCGGCGACCGCCCCAATGGAGATCAGGGGCCATGTGCGGCTGAAGCAGGTGGCGTTCCGCTACGGCGCCACCGATCCGCTCGTGCTGGAGGACATCGATCTCGAAATCTCGCCCGGCGATTACGTGGCCATCCACGGTGCGTCGGGCGGCGGCAAGAGCACCTTGCTGAAATTGCTGCTGGGTCTCAACAATCCGAGCGACGGCACGATCGAGCTCGACGGCCAGCGCGCCACGCCGGAGAGATGGCGGGCCTGGCGCAGCGAGGTCGGCGTGGTCGCCCAGGACGACCGCCTGCTCTCCGGCACGCTTGCGGACAATATCGGCGGCTTCGATCCCGATCTCGATATGCAGCGCGTCGTCGCCGCTGCGGCGGCCTCTCAGGTCCACAACGACATCGTGCGCATGCCGATGCAATATCTGACGCTCGTCGGCGACATGGGTTCGACGCTGTCGGGCGGCCAGCGCCAGCGCATCCTCCTGGCACGCGCGCTCTACCGCCAGCCGAAGATCCTGATCCTGGACGAGGGGACAGCCAATCTCGACGAGCAGAACGAGGAGCTGATCGCGGATCTCCTCGACCAGATGCCGATTACACGTATCGTGGTGGCGCATCGGCCGGCGCTGCTCCGCAGGGCCAAGCGGGTTTACGAGGTCGGCGGGCGCAAGCTCAAGCCCGTCCGGTACGGCTCGGCGCCCGAACCGTTGCCGGCGGCAGCGGCGGTCGCCACCTGAGGAGCGCCCAGCGTCGGTAAAACGGCCGGCGGCGATTTTTCCGAGAAATCTTTCCACTGTTCCGTGGGGAACCGCGGGCAAGTGCGGGCCGCGCTACAACAGACTGGTCAAGACGAGCACAAACCAGTGGAGAGCGCAGATGACCAGCAATCAGATGATCGACCAGCAGGCAGAAATTCGGGTTCTCGAGAATGCAGAAGTTGATAGCGTCGCAGGTGGCTTTATGTCGACCGTCGATGTGTCAGGGATGCCCGACCGTATGGTAGGCGGCTGCGGTACGATGTGGTGGCAGCGTGAGCTCATCAAGATCTTCACTGGCGGGCGTGCGTATTCCGCATCATTTGAGCTTTCCGTCAGAAAGAGCGTGGCCCCCCTCCCACGCTCTTTCTGCTTTTGCAGCAGGACGCCATCGGCACTGCGGTGAGGAAGCGCCTGGACGGGCCGCCGAGGCGACCGCCGCCAATTTTTTCCAAAAGATTTTCCGTTGTTCCCCGGGGAACCGCGAACGAGTGCTGGCCGAGCTACAACAGACTGGTCAAGTCGAACACAAGCCAGTAGAGAGCGAAGATGACCAGCACCAAGACGATCGAACAGCAGACCGAAATCCGGGTTCTCGAGAATGCAGAAGTTGATCACGTCGCGGGTGGCTATCTCCCGAGCGTCGATGTGACGGGGATGCCCGACCGTAGTGAAATGTGCGGTACGCTGTGGCTGTGGCTCCAGCGCGGCAAGATTTTCACCGGCACGCAGCATTAATTTCCGACATTTGATACTCGCCATCCGCAAGAGCGTGGTTCCCCTCCCCACGCTCTTGCTGCGTCTGGCCGATGCGAACGAGGCGCGAGGCGCAAAAGAAGCAGCTCGCCATTTCCGGCCGCGCTGTTCCCCGCGATGCGAGTGAGGAAAATCGGTCTCGGCGGCGCGCAAATGAATGACCGCACATCAGGCCGATGATGTCGGCCGACATGCAGAGCCGGCCACCATCTAGCCAAAGCATTTCGGCAACGCCTCGATGAGAGTGATTGGATCGCCGCCACGGGCGAGATAGCTGAGGATGCAAGCCCCCACCGCCCACATCATCGACCTATCGTTAGAACGCCATTTCTGCGCGAAACCGACCGCCGGGCATGAATTGCCTCCAGCAGCAGGCGCGTTTCGATGAGTTCCTCAAGGAGTTCAATACAGAGCGGCCCCATGAGGCGCTTGCCATGAAGGTGCCGGGCGAGGTCTATCGCCCCGTCAGCCAAGCCCTATGCCGGTCTGCCCGAGCTCGACTATCCCTTCCATGACAGGGACATCCTCGTCACCGCCTGCGGCCGCATATGCATGCATCGCAAGAAGATCAACATCTCAACCGTCATGGCCGGTCAGAGGCTCGGCATCAAGGAGGTCGAAGACGGCATTTGGCTCGTCTCCTTCATGCACTATGATCTGGGATATATCGACCTGGAGCAGAGAACTTTGCAAACCATCGACAACCCGTTCGGCACGAGGTTGTCACCCATGTCTTAGGGACGATCTGTTACCGATGTCTCCGGTATGGACAATGAGAGGAATGGTGCCGCAAGAGGGACTCGAACCCCCGACCTACGCATTACGAATGCGCCGCTCTACCGCCTGAGCTATTGCGGCCCGTCAATGCGAGGCCGATATTCGCTGCTGCGTTAAAGGCAGCGGCGTAAGATTAGCGATAACCGCAAGATGCGGCGATTGCAAGCCCCGGCGGGAATTGCGAGGCGGATGCTCACGTCAGTTTGCGGACGCCGAACTGAATCGCACGTGCCGCGATCACGATGGCTGCGGCCTCTCATGCCTCGAAGGGCGAAAACTTCGTGGCGGCGCGATGCTGGGTGCGCAGCCAGCGGACCGTCTTGGTCGCCGCGCGCATGATGACCGTATGGGTTTCCACGCGGCCGTGGGAGAATTTCACCCCGTCGAGCAGCGAGCCGTCGGTGACGCCGGTCGCGGCGAAGATGACGTCTCCGGTCGCCATTTGCTCGATGGTATATTTCGGCGAGAGGTCCAGGAGCCCCATCGCATTGGCGCGCTTGCGCTCATCCTCGCTCAGCGCCGTGAGACGACCCTGCATCTGGCCGCCGATGCAGCGCAATGCGGACGCGGCCAGTACGCCCTCGGGCGCGCCGCCGATCCCGATATACATATCGATCCCGGTGTCGGTGGCTTCGACGGTTTGGATGATTCCGGCAATGTCGCCGTCGCCGATCAGATTGATCGCGGCGCCGGCTGTGCGCACATCGTCGATCAGCTTGGCGTGACGCGCGCGGTCGAGGATGCAGACCGTGAGATCGGGTACGCCGACGCCCTTGGCCTCGGCCAGGCGGCGCAGATTTTCGCCAGGGCTGAGATCGATATCGACAAGTCCCGGGTCAAAGCCCGGGCCAATGGCAATCTTGTCCATATAGATGTCCGGCGCATTGAGCAGCGTGCCACCCTCAGCGATCGCGAGCACGGCCAGCGCATTGGGCATGGCCTTGGCGCAGAGGGTGGTTCCCTCCAGCGGATCGACCGCAATGTCTACTTGCGGGCCGTCGCCGGTCCCGAGTTCCTCGCCGATATAGAGCATCGGCGCTTCGTCGCGCTCGCCTTCGCCGATGACCACCTTGCCGCGAATATGCAGCTTATTGAGCTCCCGGCGCATGGCATCCACGGCGGCGCGGTCGGCATCCTTCTCATTGCCGCGGCCCCGCAATCCCGCCGCGGCGATGGCGGCCGCCTCCGTCACCCGTGCCACCTCGATCGACAACGACCGCTCAAGCTTCGACTTGGGTTTTTCCATGGGCATGGGCTTGCTTCCTCCAGCGGCGCGTATGGGAGATGTTAAGCCGCCCTGATTAAAAAAGGCAGAGAAGATTATGAATGCCGCATGGCGGAATGACCGTAAAGCCGACTTATAGCCGCTCTATGCGGATCATTTGCGGTTTCCGGTCGACATGACCATCGGCTTCGATCGCGTCGAGCGCCTGGCGGATGGCCGCTTCGGTCGTCTCATGGGTGATGATGACAACCGGTGTCGGCTCATTGGGCTGGTTCGGCCTGCCGGAGCCCGGCGGAAGCGCAGAGCTGCGTTTCTGCACGATGCTCTCCAGCGATATGCCTTCTGCCGCCATGCGGGTGGCGATCGCCGCGAAGGCACCCGGCCGGTCGTAAACCGAGAGCCGGATATAGTAGCCGCCTTCGTGGGTGCGCATTCCCGCGCGCTCATGCTGCGTAAGCGCAGCCGCCGGCCTGGCGAAAACGGGCAGGATCAGGCCGCGTGCGATGTCGGCTATGTCGCTGACCACCGATGACGCCGTCGGCCGTGGCCCAGCTCCGGGGCCGACCAGCATGATGTCGCCGACAAAATCGCCATCCACGGCGACACAGTTCAGCACCCCGTCGACCTGGGCGATAGCGCTATGGCTCGGCAGCATGGTCGGGTGTACGCGCTGCTCGATACCGCTCTCCGTCTTCAAGGCGACGCCTAGCAGTTTGATCTTGTAGCCGAGTTCCTCGGCCGCCTCGATGTCTGCGGGCGTGATCGAGGAAATCCCCTCGAGATAGATCGTGTCGAAGGAGATCTCGGTGCCGAAAGCGAGGCTGGTCAGGATGGCGAGCTTATGCGCGGTGTCGTGGCCCTCGATGTCGAAGGTCGGGTCGGCTTCGGCATAGCCGGCGCGCTGCGCATCGGCGAGCACGGCCTCGAAAGGCTGGCCTTCATTGCCCATGCGGGTCAGGATATAGTTGCAGGTGCCGTTGAGGATGCCAAAAACCCGCGTCACCTGGTTGCCCGCAAGGCTTTCGCGCAAGGTCTTGACGATGGGGATCCCGCCGGCGACCGCCGCCTCGAAGTTCAGCGCCAGCGATTTGGCTTCGGCGATGCGGGCAAGTTCGGTACCGTGCATGGCGAGCAGCGCCTTATTTGCCGTGACGACATGCTTGCCCGCGCGCAGGGCGGTTTCGACTGCCGCTTTCGCCGCGCCTGCCTCGCCGCCGATCAATTCGACGAACACGTCGATTGCCTCGCTCGCGGCGAGTTCTGAGGGATCGTCGAACCATTCCATGCCGGAGATATCGATGCCGCGATCCTTGCCGCGGTCTCGCGCGCTGACAGCCGTGACCTCGACCGCGCGGCCACAGCGCTCCTTCAGAGCCGCGCCATTCTCGTTCAGCAATCGCAGTACGCCCGCGCCGACCGTGCCAAGGCCGGCGAGCCCGATCCTGAGTGGTTCCATTGCAATCCCTGCACGGGGTCTGAGCCGGCCTTGCGCCTGAGGCCCACAGCCGCTCCGACCGTATTTGCGCCTTCGCGAGAACCGCTTAGCGGCTCTGGCCCGAGGCTAACGGGATGACGTTATGCATGGTCGTCGCCGCCTCGGACAGGAATTTCTTGACGTTGCGGGCGGCCTGGCGAATGCGTTGCTCGTTTTCCACAAGGGCGATGCGGATGAAGCCTTCCCCATATTCGCCGAAACCGACACCCGGCGAAACCGCAACGCCGGCCTTCTCAAGCAGCAGCTTGGAAAATTCCAGCGAGCCCAGCTCACGCATTTGGGTGGGAAGCGGCGCCCAGGCGAACATGGTCGCGGGTGGCGGTGGAATGTCCCAGCCGGCGCGGGCCATGGCTTCGACGAGGCAATCCCTGCGATTCTTGTAGATCAGCCGCATCTCCTCGACGCATTCCTGCGGCCCGTTGAGGGCGGCGGCGGCGGCGACCTGAATCGGGGTGAAGGCGCCGTAATCCAGATAGGATTTGACCCGCGCCAGCGCGGCGATCAGCCGATCGTTGCCAACGGCGAAACCCATCCGCCAGCCGGGCATGGAATAGGTCTTCGACAGCGAGGTGAATTCGACGGCAACATCGATCGCACCCTTCACCTGCAGAATCGAAGGCGGCGGCGGCACGTCGAAATAAATCTCGGCATAGGCGACATCGGAAAGGATGATCAGGTCGTTCTTGCGCGCATAGTCCACGACCTCCTTATAAAAATCGAGGTCGGCAACGAGCGCAGTCGGGTTGGACGGGTAGCTGAGCACCAAGGCGAGCGGCTTGGGAATGCTGTGGCGCACCGCACGGTCGAGCGCGGCCATGAAATCGGCGTCGGGCGTGGCGGGCAGGCTGCGGATCGAAGCGCCGGAAATGATGAAGCCGAATTCGTGGATCGGATAGGTCGGGCTCGGCGACAGGATGACGTCGCCGGGGGCCGTGATCGCTTGCGCCATATTGGCGAAGCCTTCCTTCGAGCCGAGCGTCGCGACCACCTGCGTGTCCGGATTGAGCTTCACCCCGAAGCGCCGCTCGTAATAGGCGGCTTGCGCCCGCCTGAGGCCGGGAATGCCGCGCGAGGCCGAATAGCGATGCGTTCTGGGTCTGGCCACCGTTTCGACCAGCTTCTCCACGATGTGCTGCGGCGTGGCGAGGTCCGGATTGCCCATGCCGAAATCGATGATGTCGTCGCCGCGCAGCCGGGCTTGCGCCTTCAGCTTGTTGACCTGCTCGAAGACATAGGGAGGCAATCTTTTGATGCGATGAAAGTCTTGAGTATGGTCTGGCACAGCTGCTCCCTCCACGGAGGCCTTGGTCGATGACGACGCGCACCGCTCACCGGCAAAATCCCCGATGAGCGGAGCGCTCTGGATAGTTTTCACGATCGCGGGCGCTGTGCTTGCCCGCACCGCTACCCGCTAGCGGGGGCTATTCCCGCTTTTCGATTGCCTTGGCGGCTTCCGCGCCATGGCTTTTCTGTTCGCTGGTCAAATCCTTGATGGTCTTTTCCTGTTCCGTCGGCGTCAGCAGATTGCCGCCGCTGACGCTGAGATCAGGCAAACGAGGATAGATCGTATCCGCGCAGCCCGAAAGGGCCGCTGGAACGACAACGCACAATACTCCCGCCGTTAGTTTGAAACCGCGTAGCATTTTGTTTTCCTTGCGTTCCCGGAAGGCCGAGGCCGCTTCCCCCATCATAACGCACTGTGATTCTTTGGAACTCGCTCCGGGATACCACTTCCACTGTGGAACGGAAAGAGAGCAGTCCGACAAAGGAACCACTTCGGCAGTTCATCAGTCATTGATTATCGCCTCGATTTATGTGGAGAATTTGTTAAGCAACCGGAAGGCCGAGTCGCTGAAGCAAAATGACGAATATCGCCACACCGCGGCATTTTTGCATCAGGCGGAGTGATCAAGGGAGAGAGCCATGGGTGAAAGCAAAGGTCCGAAAAACCCCGGCTACGCCGTCAACAATCCCGAGCAACTCGCCCAGAACATGTTCAAGCTGTTGGATGTGGGAGGCCGGGCGCTGACGCTGATGCTCAAGGAAAAGCGCGCGGATGGCGCTGCCAGCGTGGCCGGCGATATGAGCGAGGCCGGAAATATGTTTGCTTCGGTCATGAGCCGATGGCTCACCGAACCGGAAAAATTCGCCGCCAAGCAAGCCAAGCTCGCAGAAAATTTCGTCGAGCTATGGGGGCGTACCAATAAGCGCTTCCTCGGCGAAACGGTCGAGCCGCTCGCGAAACCCGCGCCGGGCGACAGCCGTTTTCGCGACCCGGAATGGACCGAAAACCCGTTCTTCGACTTCTGTAAGCAGGCATATCTGCTCGGCGTGAACTGGGCCGATGATCTGGTCCGCGATGCGGAAGGGGTGGAGGATCACACCCGGCGGCGGGCGCAGTTCTACCTCAGCCAGATCACCAGCGCGCTGTCGCCGTCAAACTTTCCGTTCACCAATCCGGAGGTGCTGCGGATGACAATGTCGACGAACGCGGAAAACCTCGTGCGCGGCATGACGCAGCTCGTCAAGGATCTCGACGAATCCGGTGATCTCCTGAAGATCAAGCAGACCGATCTGAGCGCCTTCGCCGTCGGCAAGAATCTGGCCACGACCCCCGGCAAGGTTGTCTACCAGAACGAGATCATGCAGCTCATCCAATATCAGCCGACGACGCCCAACGTCTTCGCGCTGCCGATGATGATCGTGCCGCCCTGGATCAATAAATATTATATTCTCGACCTGGTGCCGCAGAAATCCTTCATCCGCTGGCTGGTCGATCAGGGCTTTACCGTGTTCGTCGTGTCCTGGGTCAATCCGGGCAAGGAATTGGGGTATAAGACCTTCGAAAGCTACATGCATGAAGGCATTCTGGAGCCGCTCGCCGTCGTCCAGCGCCTGACCGAGCAGGCTAAGACCAACGTGATGGGATATTGCGTCGGCGGCACGCTGCTTGGATCCACCCTCGCCTATATGGCCGCGATAGGAGACAGCCGGTTCAACTCGGCGTCGTTCCTCGCGGCGCAAGTGGATTTCAGCCAGGCCGGGGACCTGATGGTGTTCATCGATGACACGCAGATCAAGGCGCTCGAGGCGATGATGGCCGAACACGGCTATCTCGACGGCTCGCGCATGGCGGCTGTGTTCAACATGCTGCGGCCCAAGGATCTGATCTGGCCCTATGTGGTGAACAATTATCTCTTGGGGAAACAGCCCTTCCCGTTCGATCTGCTCTATTGGAATTCCGACACGACGCGGATGCCGCCCGCCAATCACAGCTTCTATCTGCGCGAATTCTATCAGAACAACCGGCTGGCGAAGGGCGAGATGACCTTAGGCGGCATCAAGCTGGATCTGAGCAAGATCACCCTGCCGGTCTACGAACTGGCGACGCGGGAGGATCACATCGCGCCAGCCAAGTCGGTGTTCAAGGGCGCCAAGCTGTTCAGCAGCCCGGTGCGCTTCGTACTGGCCGGATCGGGGCACATTGCCGGCGTCGTCAATCCGCCTGCCTCGGGCAAATATATGCATTGGGTTCCCGCGCAGGGCGACGCCTCGGCAACCCTTGATGAGTGGCTCGCTTCCGCGAAGGAGATCGCCGGATCGTGGTGGCCGGATTACGGCGCCTGGCTGGCGGGCCTATCCGGACCAACTGTTCCGGCGCGCATTCCCGGACATGGAATGAATGAAGTGCTTGAGGATGCGCCTGGGAGCTACGTGAAAGGCTGAGATGAGGGCGAGCCTCATGCGTGGGCGCAGGAGTTAGAAGGGACCGCTATTTTTCCGCCAGGAACGCCTTGATTTTGTCCGCCAGTTCTTCCGCCGCCTCATCGCGGAAAAAGTGATCCGCGCCGGGGATCGTGACAATCCTGACCGACTTGGCGTCCGGAATGCCCTGAATGGCCGGAAGCAGCTCGTTAGCCAGCGGATCGAGATCGCCGACCACCACCATCGCCGGCATTTTGATGTGCGGGATAAGGCTCGGCGTGTAGAGGTTCTGGTTCGGGCCGTAATAGTTGACGAAAGCCCCGGCGGTCACTTTGGCCCTGTCGCAGCCAAGAAACGGCACATCCGTCATCAGCGTATTGAACTGGTCTTCCGCGACCAGCTTTTCCGCTTCCGCCAGAATGGGCTGCAGCGGCTGACGAAAACGCTGCGAGAATTCGGATTCGAGGCTGGACGCCGTATCGGCGAGCGGGGCGATCATGACCAGCCGCCGCACCGCCTTGTCGGGCTCCTTCGCGGCATATACGGCGATCTGGTTGCCGCCCCGGTCATGGCCGGCAAGGGTGATGCTCGCCGCGCCCTTCTGCTTCAGCCAGTTGATCCAGCTCTTGATCTCCTCGGACGCATCCTCATTGCGATGATCCTGTTCGATGGAACAGTCGAACAGGCCGCGACGCTCATTCATGCCGAGCCCCAGCGTAATCGCCAGCGAATTGATGCCGCGCTCGTGCAACAGCTCCTGCAGCGCGGACATGATCTCCATCCGGTGATGGGCGAGCGTCCCATGCAGCAGCAGCACGACGCCGTCGTTTTTCAAAGACTTGCCCTGCGCGATGTCCAGATTGCCGATCACGTCGAGCCCCTGATGCTCGATACGCACTTCCTCGGCGCGCAAAGGCGCAGCGAACAGGAGAGCCAAAAGGCATAGGACCAGCCATCGCCCGGTGCGCCATGCCTCGCTTGTGCCTGCCATCCGCTTCATGCCACCGCCCGGTTCATCCATGGGAATTATCACAGGCCCTAATTTCATACTGTGGCGCAAATAGGCCATTTCGAGCATGACCGCAAAAGTGGAATCAGTTTTGCGATAAAGATCATGCTCCTGCAAAGCGATAGAGCGCTGTCCTGATACCATCGGAACAGTTCAGGCTCTAGCCCTGCTTCGGGATCTAGTGGCGCTTCAGCCGCTTCCTGCGAATTGCCATGATGTTGAAGATCTCAGTGGCGGCAGCGAATGCCATCGCGGAATAGATGTAGCTGCGCGGAATATGGAAGTGGAAGCCGTCCGCCACAAGCGCGACCCCGACCAGCATCAGGAAGGTCAGTGCCAGCATTTTCGTGGTGGGGTGCCGCTCGATGAAATGGGCGACGGGCTCGGAGGCGACGTACATGACGCCGATCGCCAGCACCACGGCGGCGATCATGACCTCGACATTGTCCGCCATGCCGACGGCGGTGATGATGGAATCGATCGAGAAGATCGCGTCGATGACGACGATTTGCGCGATGACCGCGTTGAAGCTGGCGGCAACGACCGACTTGGCCTCCTCTTCCTCGCCCTCGATCATGCCATGAACTTCCTGCGTCGCCTTGACGATGAGAAACAATCCGCCCGCGATCAGGATGAGATCACGCACCGAGAAGGTTTGCTCGAAGATCGTGAAAAGCGGTTGCGTCAGCCCGATGATCCACGAAATCGTCAAGAGCAGGATGATGCGGAATATGAGAGCAAGGGCGAGGCCGATTTGCCGGGCGCGCTTGGCTTGGGCAGGCGGAAGCTTTTCGGTGACGAGGGAAAGAAAGATGACGTTGTCGATACCGAGCACGATTTCGAGCGCGCTCAGCGCGATGAAGGTCGCCCACACATTTGGATCGGTCAGGAATTCCACGATCTTGCCCCTTTTTCGCCCGTCGCCGGAACCGCATTTAGAGCATGATCCGCACCGGCGAACACCGGTTTTTGCGATAAGATCATGCGTAAGCAAAATGACAGAGCCGCTCTGATTCAATCAGAACGGCTCACGCTCTAGCGCAGTTGGTATGCGCAGTACACGATTAATTGCAAAGCGTTTTTCATTCCGGAAAGAAGCCGCCTCAGTAGCGCGCTAATCGATGACGGCCGAGCCCTGGCGCTCTCGAAGGCTGCGCGCGACCCCGATCGCGACGAGATAAACGGTGGCCAACGCGATGGTTGCCTTCACGACAAGCGATCCTGGGAAGCCCTGTAGCAGAGCGACCATGGTCGCGGCTGCCCAGAGCCCCATGATGCAAAAGGTGAGCGGACGCAATCGCCTGACGCGGACGGGATGAATCCATTTGAAACGAAAGAAAGTCAGCACGACGAGAACGAAAAGCACGGCGAAGGCAAGCGCCGGGGGCACCGGAAAGATGAAGCCGTAGAACGCGACCACATTCCACAACGCCGGAAAGCCGACGAAAAACCCGTCCTCGGTTTTGCTCTCGCTGTCGCTGAAATGATAGAGGGAGGTGAGCAGGATCAGCGCGGCCGCGACCGTTCCGAGGCCCCTCGGCACGAGCTGGGCCTCATAAATGATGTAGGCCGGGACCACGACATAGGTGAAATAGTCGATGACGAGATCGAGATGTTCGCCGGAAAACCGTGGAAGCTTGTCTTTGACATGAAGACGGCGTGCGAGCGGCCCGTCGAGACCATCCACGATCAGCGCGATGCCCAGCCAGCCAAATGCATCTTCCCAGCGGTGGCCGGCGGCTGCGACAAGCGCCAGGAAACCGAGCACGGCCCCGAGCGCGGTGAAGGCATGGACGCCAAATGCGGCAAGCCGATCAAACATGGGTTCCGGTACTTTCCTGACAGCCAAATGGCGGCTCACGCCGCCATCATGCTCTTAGCACCAGATCGCCAAATTAGAAGCGATGTTTGATCGTTCCCTTGATCAACACGTCATCGTTCTTATCGTCGAGCTTCTCGGGAGCGGGGCCATTACCACCGCCATAGAGCAGCTCCAGCCCGAAATCGAGCTTCGGCAAGCTGCCGACCGAGCCGATGCCCGGAATGTTCAGTTCCGTCTCGCCGCTCTTGGTGTCACCAGGAGAACTCAGTGCCAGCCCGCTTCCATCATCCGACTTCTTGAGCTGCAACTGCGGCGCGGGAGCAGTTTGCGGCGCCGCTTGCGTAGCCGGCGGGACATTCGTCTCCGTGAAGGCGTGCGCAGCGACGGAGCAACTCACGGCGACCGCCGCGTTCACTGCCAATGCCACCGTTAAATTTATGAGTGGATGTCGTGCCATCTCGCTCAGCTCCAAAATCCTTAGGTACTAAAATGGCTCGTGGGTTCGGCCAATGCAAGTTTGTTGTCAGAGGGGTTAAGCAACGGAAAACATTGAGTTTTTTTAGGGAAATCCGTCTGCATGTGTTGGTTGTGCAACAGGATAGCTAGAGAATCGCCTTTTTTTCGCCTCAAATCAGCCTGCAGTTTCCCATAATCGAATGAAACTTCTGAAGGTCGTGCTGTTTTAATGACCGGAATGCGGCTGATTTACCGCTATTTCGGTGGATAATCCGTGAATATCATCGCCGGTAGCGCGCCACATTCCGGCCACAGCTGCGCCCAACTGACGATATGCGCGGCCGTTAAGGCGACTTCGCTCACGATCCTGGTGGAAAACTGATTCCATCCGGAGCGGGAAAGCACGTCCGCCTTGTCTCAAGTTCGGCATCCATCCAAACAGTACCTTTTAGTCGGCATGGCTGCCGGACTTCCCCGAAATCAGGCTGAGCGGAGGCAGTGGATCGCCGCCTTCACAGACCCCGCCGCGTGAAATATCGACCGATGCCGGAACGAGATGGCTGTTCTCCGCGGTCGATTGCGTATGATCGGCCAATGGCGGCGCCGAAGCAAAGCCCGCTCTATGGAAGCTGGCGGCAGGATTGACGGCGGCGCCCGGCGGCAGCGCCGCGATCGCATCGATCGCGGAAACCTCGCGCAGAGCGTCCGCCATGGTCAGGTCGCAATTCAGCTTAAAGCGCGTGCGCCCCCGTTTGGCCAAGCCCAGCCTGCGTCTGGCGGCTGGATCCATTTCCGTCCAGTGGCGCTCCGGTCCGGTGTCGATATGAATGAAGCGGGGGCCGGAGAAAGGATAATGACCCACGCCGCCCAGCGCCTGGCTTTCCGCGGCGTCCTTGAGCTTGTCCGTGCGCAATCCGGGTACGAAGATGTCCACCGCGCGCCCGAACATGTGCTGGCTCTCCGGATCGACCGTGCGCCCGGCGACCAGCAGCGATGCATTATAGCCTTCCGAGCGGAATCCCGAGACCACCCTGATCGTCCGCCGCGCGCCGATCTGCTGATGCAGCTCATAAATCCGGTCGATCAGCTTCGGGTCCATCTCCGTGCTTTTGTTGCAGCGCCAGTCACGCAGGAAGTGGTTTATCTTGGCCATCGCCTCGGGCTGATAGGCGTCGCCGATGCGGTAGACGACATCCAGACTTTCGCCCGTCCAATGAAGCTTCAGCCGCAACGTCCGCATCTGAGGCTTGCCTTCAGGCAGGCCAACCTCGTTCGGCGCGCCGGCATCGGTGGGCGAGGCGCCAGGCGGCTCGGCCCGGCTGGGCAACGCCAAGGCAGCCATAAACGATACGGCAAGCATCGCCCGGTTCATGCGGCCAAAAATGCTGTTATTCGACATGTGCCCCAAAATCGGCCGACCGCTGCCCCCGCTCCGTTATGCCCAGCTTTCCGCCGAGCGGCAACCATTGACGGATATCGCACCGAATTGTTCCTCACTATTCATCACATTTTCCCGGGTGCGCCGCACTGCTCGGCGATCCACCGGAGAAAGTCCTCGCCGCCGCCGGCCAGAGGCAAAATCAGGCGCGCGGGCACCTCATAAGGGTGCAGGCGCTTGATCTCGGCGAGTACGTCGTCGGCGCGCGCCTTCACCGTCTTCACGATCATCGCGGCCTCGCTCGCCTCATCCACTTCGCCTTGCCAGGAAAAGATGGCGATCATTTGAGGAAAGATGTTCACGCAGGCGGCAAGACCGCTCTCCACAAGCGCCCGACCCACTTTTTTCGCCTCGCTCTCGGAGGGGAAGGTGGTGTAAATCAAGATGGCGGAGATATCGTCCTGCTGCCGCACGCCTTCCGCTGGCGCGCTCTGAGCGGCTTTGAATTCCTTTATGTCATCCATTCGATAGCTCCATGGCCCTCACATCCGATCTCGCGGTCAAAAAAATTGCCTTCGTCGCCAGCGGCGCGCCGGAAGCCGAGCAGGCGCTTGCGCGTCTGGCGAAGGCCTATGGCAACACCTCGCCCGAAGACGCCGAAATCATCGTCGCGCTCGGCGGCGACGGATTGATGCTGCAGACGCTGCATCGGTTCATGGGCATCCGCAGCCCGATCTACGGGATGAACCGGGGATCGGTCGGATTTCTGATGAACGAATATCGCGAAGAAGGATTGCCGGAAAGGCTCGCGCGCGCCAAGGTCAATATGATCCACCCGTTGCGCATGCAGGTGCTGTTCGGCGACGGCACGCGGAAAAGCGCGCTGGCGATCAATGAAGTCCATCTGTTCCGCCTCAGCCACCAGGCGGCCCGGCTGCGGATCACGGTGGATGGTCTTGTGCGGCTGGAGGAGCTGATCTGCGATGGTGTGCTGGTGGCGACGCCCGCCGGAAGCACAGCCTATAATCTGTCGGTGCACGGCCCCATTCTGCCGATCAACGCATCCATGCTGGCGCTGACGCCGATCAGTCCCTTCCGCCCCCGGCGGTGGCGCGGCGCGCTGCTGCCCAGCACGGCAAAGGTCACGATCGACGTGCTGGAATCGGATAAGCGCCCGATGAGCGCGGTTGCCGACCATAATGAATTCCGCAATGTCCTGAGCGTCGATATCGCCGAGGATCGGAGCTTCGGTCTGCAGCTCATGTTCGATCCCGGACATGAATTGCACGACCGCATCCTGGCCGAGCAGTTCCGCTATTGAGGAGGCCCCGCGATGAAAGGGCTCTATTTCGAGGAGTTCGAGGGCGGAATGGTGATCGACCACACCATCCGGCGCACCGTGACGGAGATGGACAATACCCTGTTCTCCTGCCTCACCCATAATCCTCAGCCCCTGCATATCGACCGGCATTTCTGCGAGACCGAAACCGAATTCGGCCAGCCGCTGATGAACAGCCTGTTCACCCTCGGCCTGATGATCGGCATTTCGGTGAACGACACGACGCTCGGCACCACCATCGCCAATCTCGGCATGACCGAGGTGAAGTTCCCGCATCCGCTGTTCCACGGCGACACGGTGCATGTGCGCACCACGATCCTCGGCAAGCGCGAGAGCCGCTCGCGGCCCGATGCCGGCATCGTCGATTTTCAGCATGAGGCGTTCAATCAGGACGACGTGCTGGTCGCCGTCTGCAAGCGGCAGGGTTTCATGCGCAAGCGGCCGGCGGCGTCATGAGCGGCAATGATAAGGGGCGCGCATGGCAGCCTCGCTCGCTGCTGTTCGTGCCGGGGAATGACGAACGCAAGCTGCAAAAGGCGCTCGGCAGCGGCGCGGATGTGCTGCTGATCGACCTGGAGGATTCCGTCGCGCCCGAGGCCAAGGCGGCCGCACGGGCGATCGCGGCGGCGTTTCTGACGGCGCATATCGCGACGATAGACCGGCCACAGCTTTATGTCCGCGTCAATGATCTGGAGACCGGCCTTACACGCGACGATCTTGCCGCAATCATGCCCTCGCGCCCCGACGGCATCATGCAACCCAAGGCGAATTCCGGCGCGGACGTTTCGGCGTTGGCGCGCATGATGGACGAGACCGGCGGCGAAGAAGCGGCGCATGCCGGCATCATCGCCATCGCGACGGAGACGCCGCTGGCGCTGCTTCAGATGCACAGTTTTATCGGCGCGGAGCCTCGCCTTCGCGGCATGACATGGGGCTCGGAAGATCTGGGCACCGCCATTGGAGCGGCCACTGCGCGCGAGCCTTCCGGCGACTTTACCGGGCCATTCGCGCTGGCGCGCAATCTCTGTCTGATCACGGCCCACGCAGCGCGTGTGCAGCCCATCGACAGCATCTACGCCGATTTCCGCGACGAGGCCGGCCTGGAACGGGAGGCGAGGGAGGCAGCGCGCGACGGCTTCACTGCCAAGATGGCCATTCACCCGGCACAGGTGCCGATCATCAATACAGCCTTCACCCCGACGCCCGAACAGATCGCTGAGGCGACGGCAATCGTGGAGGCATTCGACCGCCAGCCCGGTGCCGGCGCCATCGGCCTCGATGGCCGCATGATCGACCGCCCTCATCTCCTGCGTGCGCGGAAGCTGCTCGCCCGGCTGCGATAGCCATCACAACCAGGTCATGCACGATGTGCATTTATGTGCTTGCGAAGAGCGCACTCTCTCCGCTCCCGCGAGGTGGCGTATCGTTGCTTTCCTCGAAGATCCTGCCGCGACTTCATAGCCATTGTGGCTCGGCCATCTTCGTCAGGGAGAACCCAATGAAACGAGTGCTCATCCGTCCCCAGACCTGGCTGGCGGTCATGCTGCTGTCGGCGCCGGCGTTGACCTTGGCAGGCGCAGCGAATGCCGAAGACGCCGCAATCTCGATCACTATCAAAGACCACAAATTCACGCCCGCCGAAGTTCACGTTCCCGCCGGCAAGGCCGTGGTGCTCAAGATCAAGAATGAAGACGCTTCAGCCGAAGAGTTCGAGTCGCATCCGCTCAAGGTCGAGAAGGTGATCGCCGGCGGCAAGGAAGGCACCGTGCGCCTCAGCCCGCAAAAGCCGGGCCGCTATCCTTTCGTCGGCGAATATCATGAGAGTACCGCCAAGGGCGTC
Organism: uncultured Alphaproteobacteria bacterium; assembly: GCA_963842775.1. Classification (GTDB taxonomy): domain Bacteria; phylum Pseudomonadota; class Alphaproteobacteria; order Rhizobiales; family Rhodomicrobiaceae; genus R-RK-3. The sequence goes on from CAWJHQ010000015.1 coordinate 22,318, forward strand.
GTTATCGTCGAATAGCAATAGGGGCCGCCGATGCTCGCGACGCTGCTGATCGTTTTCCGCGAAGTGCTGGAAGCTGGGCTCATCGTGGGCATCGTGCTTGCGGCCACCAGAGGCCTGCCGCATCGCGGCTTCTGGGTGGCGGCAGGCATCGCCGGGGGCATCGCGGGCGCCTGCATCGTTGCCGCCTTTGCCGGTGAGATCGCCAATCTTTTCGCCGGCACCGGACAGGAATTGTTCAACGCCGTCGTCCTCCTCATCGCCGTTGTCATGCTGACCTGGCACAATGTCTGGATGGCGGCTCATGGCCGCGAACTCGCCCAGGAAATGCGCAAGGTCGGCGCGGAGGTCGTGTCCGGCGAGCGTCCACTGACGGCGCTGGCGGTGGTCGTCGGCGTCGCGGTGCTGCGGGAAGGATCGGAGGTCGTGCTGTTCCTCTACGGCATCGCCGCCTCGGGCGAGAATTCGGCCATTGGCATGCTGTCGGGCGGAGCGCTTGGGGTTGTCGCAGGCGCCGCAGTATCCGCCCTGCTCTATTTCGGCCTGTTGGCGATCCCTTTGCGATATCTGTTCGCGGTCACCTCGGCGCTGATCATTTTCCTTGCTGCCGGACTTGCCTCGCAGGCGGTCGCCTTCCTGCAGCAGGCCGGCTATTTCGAAGCTTTCGCCGACACCGTCTGGGACAGTTCCTGGCTGCTCTCCGCCGACAGTCTCGTCGGACGCCTGCTGCACACCTTCATCGGCTATACGGACCGGCCAAGCGAAGCTCAGCTGCTGGCCTATATCGCAACTGTGCTCACCATGATCGCCCTGATGCGCATGGTGAGGGCGAAAGAGGTCGAGCGCCGCGTCTCCGTCCGCTAAATTTCGCCGCCCCTTGATCAGCCGACGGGTCCTCGCGGAAAGCTGGTGATCGCATCGATGTCCGGCCGCTCGCGCTCGGTGGGCTGCTCGGTCGGCGTGCCGATATAGACGAAGCCGGCGAAACGTTCGTGGCCGGCCAGCCCGAATGCCCGCTTCACCTGCTCATCATAGCCATACCATTCGGTGATCCACTGGCTGCCGAAGCCCATCGCCGCGCTCGCGTGAAGCAGGTTGAGGCACACCGCGCCTGCCGAAAGCACCTGTTCCCATTCCGGTGCGGCGGGATGCGCGACGGGAGAAGACACCACGACTACGACCACAGGCGCACGCAAAAAACGGGTGCGTTCCGTTTCCAGGCGCACGGATGAAGCGTCCGGCTCATTTGCGGCGCAAATCCGCTGTAAGCTCTCACCGAACGCGGCCCTTGCGTCGCCTTCAAGAACGAGAAAGCGCCAGGGAGCCAGCTTTTTGTGATCGGGAACGCGCGCCGCGATCGTCAGCATCGCTTCGAGCGACGCGCGGTCCGGTCCCGGTTCACCCAGCGCGGCGGCGGATACCGAGCGACGCCGGCGCAGATGGCCGAGCACCGCTTGATCGCCGGCTTCCGGGTCCGGCCCGATGTTTTTTGTCGGAATTCTGGTAGCAGCCGTCATAATTGCAAACTTTCCGGCTAAAAAAAACGTGTAACGCCGAGCTCACCACATGGCACTGGACAAGAAAGTGAAAGCTGTGAATGGTGAGGTCCAACGAATTCTGCACCTGATTGGTCCCATGCGCTTTATCCGAAGACCTTGCTTTGTTGCAATGGCTTTTCTCGGGGTCTGCATTGCCCTGATCAACTTGCCGGGCAAGACGCTCGCCGCGTCGGCCATACAATTGCGCGCGGCGACAGGCGGCGAAGCGCTTCGGCATATCGATCAGCCGCGCGGATCGGTCGCGGACCGGCATGCCGCCGAAGTGCCCGGCTTGCCGGAGCAGGTAACAAAACCCACGCCCAATGTCGCGTTGCAGGCCGCGCTCGCTCCCGGCGCCAGCCCTCTCAGCGAAGGCATTTCGTGGCGGATATCCAAGCTGGGCCAATCGCAGGCCAAGGAGCTGGTCTGGAGCGGCGCGGGCGCGGAACCGAAGGTCTATCTCAAGCCCGGACGCTATTACGTCGAGGCGACTTACGGATTGGCGGGCAATGGCCAGACGCTCGAAGTCAAGCCGGAAAAACCCGTGGACGTCGTCTTGAATCTGAATGCGGGAACCTTGCATGTCAATGCCGCCGCGGTCGCGGGCGGCCCGCCGCTGGACGACATGTTTTTCACGTTGCGCAGCGCGGACGCCGAGGCGGGAGATACAGGCGAAATCGGCCGGTCGACGCTGTCACAGGCGGTATTTCACGTGCCGGCAGGCGTCTACCGTCTGACCGCGCGGCATGGGTTTGCCAATATCGACGTTCCGGTGAGCGTCAGCGCAGGCGCCGAAAGCCGTGTCGAGGCCGTCATGAACAGCGGCACGGTCGCGCTCTCCGCACATGCGCAGGATAGCGGTCCGGTGATGAGCGGCACCACCTACATGGTCTTCAAGAACGGCGAGCCGAGCGGGCAGCACGAAGTCGTGCGGTCGAGGCTCGAGGAGCCGAAATTCGATCTTCCGGCCGGGCAATACCGTGTCGCGGCGGTGCTGGGACTGGCGCGGGTGGAAAAGGACATCACCGTCGGGCCGGGCGAGACGCAGAAGCATAATCTCATACTCGATGCGGGCGGCATTCGTCTGGCCTCGGTTCTGGCGGGCAACGGTGCTCCACTCGATCGCAATCTTCTCTACCGGGTGTATGGTCAGTCTCCAAAGGACGGCGCGCCCAACCAGGAACTGATAGCGACCACCGCCGCCACGCCGACGCTGTTCCTGCCGAGCGGGCGCTACCGTATCGAGAGCCAATATGGCTGGCACAATGCGCGCCAGACACGGGAAATCGACGTTTCGGCGGGCGATGTACTGGATGTCAGCTTCGAGCATAAGGCCTGCGAGGTGAAGCTGAAGCTGGTGCCCAGACCGGGCGCGACCGCCATGGAGCCAGTGAAGTGGACGCTGAAATATAATGGAGGCGGCACCGTGCTGATCTCGCAGGACGCGGCGCCCACGCTCATCCTGCAGGCGGGCAATTATCAGGCAATGGCGCAGCATGAAGCGAAAACCTATTCGCAGACTTTCGAGGCTGCTTCGAACCAGGAGCAGACGATTGAGATCATTGCTCAATAGCTCTGTTGGATCTGGCGCCTTCCTGGGGTCTGGCGTCGGCGCGCCGTGCCGGTTCGGCTTGTGCTGCCTCGTGCTGATCGGTGCATGTTGCGCAGGGGCGGCAACATCTGCCCAGGCGCAGAACGAGACGGTGCTGATCCTTAGCCACGCCAACAGCATGTGGTCGAAAATGGACGGCGGCCAAAAGATCAAAGTCCTTCGCGGTGCGATCGCACCCATCCTGCGCGCCCAGGAGGGCAAGCTTGACCTTGGCGTCTTAACCTTCGGCGCAAACAAGCCGAAAAGCTGCGACGCGCTGGACACGATCAAGCCGATCGGGCCGATCAAGGCCACGGCGGACATCAAAGCCATCGAAGGCGTCTATCCGAAAGGCTCCGCCTCCGTCGCCGCCTCGCTCACGGCCGCTTCGAAGCTGTTCAAGACGCAAAGCGGCGCGCAATCGATGATCCTGGTCAGCGACAGCATGGACGAGTGCAAGGCCGACCCTTGCGCCGTCGCGGCCGAATTGAAGGAAAAATCGCCGCGAACCATCATCCACTTCATCGCGCTGGGCGAAAAAAGCGAGGAAAATCTCGCTGAACTCGCCTGCGTGCCGGAGCAGACGGGCGGCATATTCGCCGCCGCGCAGAACGAGGCCGAACTGAACGACGCATTGCAGAAGGTTTTCCAGCTTGCCGCACTCGGGACCAGCGAGGACCCCGACGGGCTGCCTATGCCGCCCGTAGCCCCTCCCGTCGGGGCAGGACTGGGTGCGCCCGGTGAGAAGCCCACCTCCACCGAACCCGGCACGCTTGCTCTTTCTGCGATCCTCGCCAAGGACAACCAGCCGCTGACCAGCGGCCTGATCTGGCGCATCTATGACGGCCGGGTACATGATGATGGCAGCTACAGGCTTTTGCAGACGGTGCGCGAACCCCGTGTGACCACGACGCTTCCGGGAGGCGAATATCTGGTTAACGCCGCGTATGGACGCGCCAATGTCACCAAGCGGATGACCGTATGGCCCGACAAGCAGCTTGACGACGTCTTCAACCTGAACGCCGGCGGATTGCGGCTTTATGCGACGCTGGCCAAGCAGCCGCTTTTGTCCGAGCAATCGCTGACCTTCGACGTTTATTCCGACGAATCCGACCAGTTCGGCAACCGCCGCAAAGTGATCGCGGGGGCCAAATCGGGCGTGGTGATGCGGCTGAACGGCGGCGCGTATCGGGTCGAGAGCACCTATGGCGACAGCAACGCCGTCATCGAGGCGGAGGTGACGGTCGAGCCCGGCAAGCTGACTGAGGCGACCGTCGATCATCAGGCCGGAAAGGTGACCTTCCGGCTGGTGCAGAAACCCGGCGGCGAAGCGCTCGCGGATACGATCTGGAATATCTATTCGGGCGACGGGCAATTGGTGAAAAAGAGCGGCGGCGCCTTTCCTTCGCATGTGCTCGCTGCAGGCAGCTACGAAGTGCGCGTCGAACACGGGCAGAAGGAATTCGCCGCCAAATTTTCCGTGGATGCGGGCGACAAGAAGCAAGTCGAAGTGGTGATGCCTTAGCAGCGTCCCGCCCGGGAACCCTTTCGCCTCAGAATTTTGCTCCCTGGCGCGCGGCTTCAGCGGCGTCTTCGGTGTCCATCTGGGCGCCGCGCAGATCGGCCGCCTCGAACAGCGCGCCGTCCAATTCGGCGCCCATCAGATTGGCCTGCTGGAGATTGGCGCCGCGCAGATCGGCGCCCCGCAGCCGCATCGGATTGACCGGACGCCCGGGCGAGACGGACGGAATGAACTGGGCGCGCCACAGATCCGCGCCGCGAAACACGGCCTTGTTCGCCTTTGCCTCGATGAGATTGACCTCACGCAGGCTCGCCTGGGTGAGGTCGGCGCCCGTCAAATCCGCCTGATGCAGGTCGGAGCGGTCAAAGCTGCCGTAACGCAGGTCGCGCCGCCGCAGATTGATGCTGGTTTCCTCCGGAGTGAGGCCGCGATCCTTCACCAGCGCCGCGTCGGTCACGACGAGATTGCGGCCGAACAGGCCTGCCGGGGTTCCGGACAGAACATCGACGCCGCCCTCGAACAGCAAAGCGGTGAGCAGGAACGCCTGACGCGGCGGGCGGGTGTCGGCGGAGAGCGACACGACGGGTGCGGGCATAATCGAGGTCATCGCCCGGTCCATCTTTTCGTCGGGTACCGTCGCGACGCTGAGCGAGAAGAACAGCGCACCGACGCAGAGAATGAGACCTAGCAGAAAACTCAGTGGCCGCTCGAGGATCGTTCGCCCGAAACCGGTGACGAAAGGGGCCGCCGGATAGCGCATGAACGCGGCGAAAATCGTCAGCATGAGGACGTCGAGAATGAGGTAAGCGCGCTGCGCCCAAGTGATGTCGAGGTCGTGATAGGGCAGAAACGCCGTCTGAAAATTCAACAGCAGCAGCAGCGGCAGGATGCCGAAACTCAGCCAGGTCATCACGGCGAGGAAAAATGCGAAAAACGGGCTGCGGTTCGGCCCGGCAATCAGCTGGGTGAAGAAATAGGGGTGAAGATGCATCCGCGTGCGATGGCTGCGGAACAGACCCGTGCCCTCGAATTTGGTGATGCGCTCATGCAGATCGCGCGTCTGCCGGGCCAGCATGACATGCTGCAACAGAATGCCCACATGGATCAGCACGAGGATGACGGGGCCGAAAACAAAAAAGCCCTGCAGGCTGATTTCCACCTGCAACAACGGCAAGGCGACCGGCGTATTGAGCAGCAGGTCCTTATGGGTAATGCCGGCAAGCGCGACGAAAAAATAGGCCTGTAAGGCCAGAAAGAACACCCAGCCATTGCGTGTCGAGGCGCTTGTGAGATTCACGTCCTGCGCCAGTTCCTTGAATGAAGCCTCGATGCGGTCAATCGTCGGGTTGGCATATGACATAAATCGCTCTCCTGGCCATCAATATGCTTGCGCCCGCTCACCAGATATGGCGTCGGCGCTGTAAATAAGCCCCATACATTGTTCCATTCAGAAGGACAGTTAGATGGATCTGGCAAGCGGCGAATTTATGGTGGGCAGGGACAAATCGTCCCGTGCCTTTTCACAATCGCCTGTTAATGTGCCTGCTGACGCGGCGTTTCGAGCCATTATGCCGAGAGAGTGGTAAACGAGACGGTGGTGCCGTCGTCGCCATACGGGGCGGGGTTCAAAGCGCGAAAGTTGCGTGATACGGCGCCAGGCGCAGTTGCGGGCGGCCTTGCGGCATTCCACATTAGAGAGCGAATTGGCGACCTTCCGATCATGAGTTCAAAGTTCATCTCTGTCCGCGGCGCGCGGGAGCACAATCTCAAGAACATCTCGCTCGACATTCCGCGCGAGCAGCTTGTGGTCATCACGGGCCTGTCCGGCTCGGGCAAATCCTCGCTCGCCTTCGACACGATCTATGCCGAGGGCCAGCGGCGCTATGTCGAAAGCCTTTCGGCCTATGCGCGCCAATTCCTCGAAATGATGCAGAAGCCGGACGTCGATTCCATCGACGGCCTGTCGCCCGCGATTTCCATCGAACAGAAGACGACCAGCCGCAATCCGCGCTCGACGGTCGCGACGGTCACCGAAATCTACGACTATATGCGGCTGCTGTTCGCCCGCGTCGGCGTGCCCTATTCGCCCGCGACCGGCCTGCCGATCGAGAGCCAGACGATCTCGCAGATGGTCGACCGCGTATTGGAGCTGCCGGAGGGAACGCGGCTTTACCTGCTGGCGCCGGTCATTCGCGGCCGCAAGGGCGAATATAAGAAAGAGCTGGCCGGCTATATGAAGCGCGGCTTCCAGCGCGTGAAGATCGACGGCGAGTTTTACGAGATCGCCGATGCGCCGACGCTTGATAAGAAGCTGAAGCACGATATCGACGTGGTCGTCGACCGCATCGTGGTGCGCCCCGATCTCGCCAGCCGCCTTGCAGACAGCTTCGAGACGGCGCTTGAACTCGCCGACGGCTTGGCCAGCGCCGAGTTCACCGACAAGCCTCTGCCGGCAAAGGAACTGAAGGGCGCCAACAAGTCAAAGAATGACACGCATGAGCGCATCCTGTTCTCGCAGCGCTTCGCCTGTCCGGTGTCCGGCTTCACCATCGACGAGATCGAGCCGCGCCTGTTTTCATTCAACAATCCATTCGGCGCATGCCCGAAATGCGACGGGCTGGGAACGCAGTTGCAATTCGAGGCGGCGATGGTCGTGCCTGACCCGTCGCTGTCGCTGCGCAAAGGCGCGATCATCCCGTGGGCGCGCACAGGCAACACCTCGCCCTATTACACCCAGACGCTGGAAGCGCTCGCCAAGCATTACAAAGTGTCGATGAATGCGCCCTGGAGCGAACTGCCCGAGACGGTGCAGAACGCGATCCTCTACGGCACCGGCTCGGAGGCGATCACCTTCGTCTATGATGACGGGATGCGCACCTTCAAGACGTCGAAGCCGTTCGAGGGCGTCATCAACAATATCGAGCGGCGTTGGAAGGAAACGGATTTCGGCCTGGGTGCGCGAGGAACTGGGCCGCTATCAGTCGGATCACCCTTGCGATACGTGCCAAGGCTTCCGCCTTAAGCCGCAGGCGCTCGCAGTAAAGATTGCCGGGCTGCATATCGGCGAAATCTCGCGCATGTCAATTCGCGAGGCGGGCCAATGGTTCGCCACGCTGCCGGAAAAGCTGACCGCAAAGCAGAATGAGATCGCTACCCGCATCCTGAAGGAAATCCGCGACCGGTTGAAATTCCTCAACGATGTCGGGCCTGGACTATCTGGCACTTTCGCGCAATTCCGGCACGCTGTCGGGCGGCGAAAGTCAGCGTATCCGGCTGGCTTCGCAGATCGGCTCCGGGCTGACCGGCGTGCTCTATGTGCTCGACGAGCCGTCCATCGGGCTGCATCAGCGCGACAATGCGCGCCTGCTCGTGACGCTGAAACATCTGCGCGACCTCGGCAACAGCGTCATCGTCGTCGAGCATGACGAGGAAGCGATCCTGATGGCCGACCATGTCATCGACATCGGACCGGGCGCGGGCGTTCACGGCGGCGAGATTATCGCCGAGGGCATCCCCGAAAAGATCATGGCCACTGCTTCGAGCTTGACCGGGCAATATCTGAGCGGCGCTCGGCAAGTTCGCGTGCCCACGGAGCGGCGCAAACCCGCGAAAGGCAAGCGGCTGCGCGTCACGGGCGCCACCGGCAATAACCTCAAAAACGTCACCGCCGACATTCCGCTCGGCACTTTCACTTCCGTGACAGGCGTTTCGGGCGGCGGCAAGTCGACACTGCTGATCGAGACGATCTACAAGGCAGTGGCGCGGCGGTTGAACGGCGCACGCGAGGCGCCGAGCCATTTCGACGACATCCAGGGCCTCGAATATCTCGACAAGGTCATCGACATCGACCAGTCGCCCATCGGCCGCACGCCGCGCTCCAATCCGGCGACCTATACCGGCGCCTTCACTCCGATCCGCGACTGGTTCGCCGGACTGCCGGAAGCCAAGGCGCGCGGCTACATGCCGGGCCGCTTCTCGTTCAATGTCAAGGGCGGGCGCTGCGAGGCCTGCCAGGGCGACGGCGTCATCAAGATCGAGATGCACTTTCTGCCGGACGTCTACGTCACCTGCGACGTCTGCAAGGGCAAGCGCTACAATCGCGAGACGCTGGAGATCCTGTTCCGTGGCAAATCGATCGCCGACGTGCTGGACATGACGGTGGAGGAAGCGGCGGAGTTCTTCAAGGCCGTGCCCTCGGTGCGCGACAAGATGGAGACGCTGGCGCGTGTCGGGCTCACCTACATCAAGGTCGGCCAGCAGGCGACGACGCTGTCCGGCGGCGAGGCGCAGCGCATCAAGCTGGCGAAGGAGTTGTCGCGGCGGGCGACGGGGCGGACACTCTATATTCTGGACGAACCGACCACCGGCCTGCATTTCCACGATGTCGCGAAATTGCTGGACGTGCTGCACGAACTGGTCGACGCGGGCAACACCGTGGCGGTGATCGAGCACAATCTCGAAGTCATCAAGACCTCCGACTGGGTGATCGACCTCGGCCCCGAAGGCGGCGATGGCGGCGGACGCATCATCGCGGAAGGCACGCCCGAGCAGGTCGCGAAGGTCAAGGAGAGCTATACGGGGCAGTTTCTGGCGGAGCTGCTGACGCGCCGGCCTATGAAGCGGCAGCAGGCGGCTGAATAGCTGGGTTGAACTGCCGCTTCACGCCCTCGATGCGCTCGTCGAGCAGAAGGCGATCGCTGAAATGCGTCTCCAGTGCTTCGCGCGCCGCCTTCCCGGAAACTGCCGACCGGCCAATCACACTCTTGGCGAGGGTTTTCCATTGATTGGCGCTAAGATTAGTGCTTGCGATCGTCTCCCGGAGTGCTGCATGCGTTTCCGCGCGCTCTAACTTGATTATAGCGTCTTCGGGGCTCGTCTCCGCTTTCGGTTGGGGTTCTTTCTTCGCGGCGCCTTTCGGCTTCTTCTGTCTTGTCTCGACCCACTCAGTCAAGGTCATCTCGCCTGCGCCCTTGAGTTGCTGCAGGATTTTGTTGACCGCGTCCGCTGGCTGGGAGCCGTTCTTATTGCGATAGACCTGCCCCACCAGAGCGAGAGCTTCGATGAGCGTCGCGACTTTGATAGTTTCCATTTCGCCGTAGCCCCAACTTAACGATAATTTTCTGCGCAATATACTCAAATCTTGCTCGGGAGTCAGCATCCTGCAGAACGGCATTATTAGCGATAGCTTGACGCAACGGAATAAAAATATCGCTCCATACATCGATGCGCGGCAGATAATCTGCTAAATTGTCCAATGCTTTCTTTTCGACGGCGTTCAGCTCACCCCTGGCGGTAAACGTTGCTAATACACCAAGCACGTCGATAGGCCGACACAGGTTCTTACCAAACTCTGTAAGATATTGAACGAAGGTAACAGCCCCACTTAAAGACACCGACGTCAACGCCGTTGGGATAAGGACATGAGTAGAAGCGCAAAATGCATTGATCGAAGCGATCGTCAATCGCGGAGGAGTGTCGATAATGACGATGTCAAAATCCCGCGCGAGCCTGGGATCGGAGAGCTTTCGCGCCAGCGCAAAGCGGGGATCTTTCTCGCGTTCACCGAGAATAAAGGCCGCAAAAAGCTTGTCCTCGACATCTGCCAGCTCGAGCGATGTGCGAACCAAGCTCAAATCCGAGAACGGCGCTGCTCCCGTCGCGGTGACCTGACTGTTATGAAACATGTCATAGCTTTCGCTTAGGAGAACGTGAATTCCGCCATCAGCTTTTTCCAGTCGCGGCATGATGTTCGAGGGAAGCGTCACGGATAAAGACGCCTGGAAGTCCAGATCGATGGCGAGAACACGAAGACCGGCTTTAGTCAGCGCCACGGCCAAATTGGCGACCACCGCTGTTTTGCCGACACCGCCCTTCAGATTTCCGACCGACAGAACGGGAACCTTTGGTGGTGCAACGACATTCGCCGGCAAAGTTGTCCAGATGCTCACGAGCGCACCGCCAGCGTATGCTCATCGAGCCCCTTCGCTATGCTGCGTAGATGCTCCAGGCGGGAAAGCGTCTCCGTCAACTGGCGCTCACGATCACTTAGCTCACTCTGGGCCCGAAGCTCCCTAAGGTAGCGCCATATACCGAATAAAAAGCCTAAAATGCCGAAGACACTGCTTAAAACATTAAGTAAGCGGTCATACTCAAAAGGAAAATGACTGAAATATTCCATTACAACACCTTACTCGATCGCGCGACGATTACTCTAGAGACGCCATCAGGGACGGTCAAACGGTGATTCTATGGAAAATACTTGTGTAGCATTTTAGCTACAGAGCGAGGTCAAGGAGAGCTATACGGGGCAGTTTCTGGCGGAGCTGCTGACGCGCCGGCCAATGAAGCGGCAACAGGCGGCTGAGTAGGCTTAAGCCCAAATTCCCTATCGAATGAATACGTGAGTTGCGATTTTGCCACTGATCAGTTTAGGCTACGACGCGAAGTCCCGGAGACGCCCTTCCATGAGCCAGGCCGAAGTGACGCGAGACGAATTCACGCGACTTGAAGCCCGTGTCAGCACGATCGAGCAGGAAACCGAGGGCGAGAAGATGCTCTCGCGCTACGTCCTCACGCAATCCCGGCAAAATGGCGACGAACTGGCAGCGCTGAAAACCCGCGTCGATCGCATCGAGGAGAAGGTCGACCGGCTCGAACAAAGCGTGGGTCACATTGATCTGCGTCTGGGAGCTCTGAGGCGCGATCTGCCTTCGATCGTAGCCGATGCCATGCGCGACGTGCTCGGCCACGCCAAGAGTATGTAGCTTTACGTGATGCGATCCGACGTTCGGACGTGCATTATCATGGGGCAACCCCATCGGCGTGGCCCACACCGACATGGCGCGCAACGATCTGATTTTCGCGGGACACGCCGATGCCCTACGCCCATGATCTCACCGATGCCCAGCGCGACGCGCTTGCCCAAGCCAGCGATTGGGAAATCTACCAAGCCATTGAGAAAGCCGCCGGCAGTGCCTCTGCCGCCGTCTCATATAGTGATGACGCCCTTGCCGGCGGGTGGTTCTGGGGCCGCGCGGCCGAGATCTTCGAGAGCGCAAGCGGGGAAATCCATCGGCTCGTCTGTGTCGAGTGGGACGCGTGCGCCAAACTCCCGGGGCTCTCGGACCGCTATGAAATGATTGCGCAGATCGCGGATGTGCTCATGACTTTTGCGGGCGGAATTGCCGGCAACGTGGTGAAATGGGTTATACGAGGTATCGCGCTTGCGCTCGCGACGTTGCTTGCCGATCGCGGCATCGGGACATTTTGCGGGTGCCCAGGCCGGTAGAAACGGCCCGGGGCCCGGCGAATTCGAAGCATTCATACGCCGCACCGATAGGGTACGCCCCATTTTTTGTGGTTTCGCAATCTCTTAACAGAATTATTTGCGTGCCTTCAATTAACTGTTACACTTTCGTCTAGTGACCGGGTCCTTAGAGACCCGTCTAAGGGTCGAAATGTCTAAGGCCGGCACAGTTCGCGGCGATTTATAGCCGCATGACGGCTTGGACATTGGCAGAAAGCCGATCACGCGACCGCCGCGATGAGATGAAACCTCAACGTGGTAGGCGCTATGATCGGACAGACTTCCCGCATGCTCTTCGCTGCCCTGGCAACTCTTTCCCTCACCTCGTTTACATCAGTCGCTTTTGCTCATGACAACTGGATTTCGCGCGGCGGCTTTCGCGGTCCCTCGAATGGCGAATGGTGTTGCGGTGCCAGCGATTGCTTTGTGGTTCCATCTTCAGCCGTAAAAACCGGCGGTACGGGGTTCGAGCTGACGCCGATGATGGAAACTGTCCCGTATAAGGAAGCCCTGCCCAGCGTCGACGGCCAATATTGGCGATGCCAGCGGCCGAACGGCACGCGGCGCTGCTTCTTTGCGCCCATTTCAGCGTTTTAAACGGAGCACACAGGCAAGCGCGGCATGCGTCGAGGCCCATCGTAGCGGAACGCGAGGCGCTTGCCACCGTTCCGCCTCAGGAAGAGCGTCGCCGCAAGGCACGGTGAGAATTGCCACAGGTTCCAGCGGGCGTCAGAATCCGCTGCGCGCTAAGGGAGGGTTCATGTTGCTTTGCACAAATTCAAGACAATTACAGCAAATTTCGGTAGTGTAGCCGAAGGGCAATCGATGGCGGGCACTTGAATGAACATTGTCGTCCGATTATGGCGCAATAACATCACGACCACATTTCTGGCCGGGCTGGTTCTGCTCCTTCCGGTCGTGCTGACGGTTATAATTATTGCCTGGATCGTCGACATGCTGAAGGCAGCGCTCGGTCCCGGCTCATTCCTCGGCAGCATTCTGACCACCGGCGGGACCACCATCATCGGTCCCGGCTATGACACGCTGGCGTTCCTGCTCGGCATCCTGATCGCGGTGCTCGGCATCTGGTTTCTCGGCGTCGTCGCCCGGAGCGCCGCGCAGCAAAGCATTGAGCGCTCCATCGACCGCATCTTCACCAAGCTGCCCATCATCCGCACCATCTATAACCCGGTTTCGCGCGTCGTTCGGCTGACAACGGACAAGAACACGGGCGACTTCTCCGGCATGGCGGTGGTGTCCTGCCGCTTCGGCGGGGCGAACGGCGTCGATGTTCTGGCGCTGCTCCCCAACCAGGAAACCTATTATATCGGCGGCGAGCCGCGCCGGATGGTCTACCTGCCCTGCGCGCCATTGCCGATGTCGGGCGGCCTCGTCATGATCCGTGAAGATGCGATCTTCCCGGTGCCGGAAATGAAGGTGGATGACCTTCTGCGGATCTATTTCTCGCTCGGCGCGCTCGGGCCCGACAGCATGCCGAAATCCCTCAGGACCAAGCCCAACAAGGTTGCTGTGTCGCAAGTGCCTGTGGTCGACCCGGATCTGGTGCCCGCGCCAAAGCGTCTGGTTGCGCAGGACGCCGCCGAATAATCAGCGCTCAACCTCCTGCTCATATCCGTCGCCGCGGAACATGTGGCGAATGTCGACGGTCGAGCGCTGCCCGATGCTGTCGTAATTCATAGTCAGCCATTCCTCGGCAGCCTTGCGCCCGATCTCGAACAGATGCGTCAGGAATGCCCGTTCCGCATTGAACTTGCTCGATGCACCGAACGAGGCCGCCGCATGCTGCTGTTCGATGATGTGAATGTTCAGCGCCCGGTATTTTTCGCTGTCCAGGCGGCTCTCCGCGAGCATGCGCCGGACGAAATCGACCGAGCGCAGTTCGGCGAGCAGGCTGGCGTTGAACGAAATTTCATTCACCCGGTTGAGAATTTCATGCGCGCTGCGCGGGACGCCCTGGCGCTCGATCGGATTGATCTGGACGATCAGAATGTCATTGGACTTGCTGGCGTAGAAGAACGGGAACAGCACGGGATTGCCCATATAGCCGCCATCCCAATAATGCTGCCCATCGATCTCCACCGCCTGGAACAGCATCGGCAGGCAGGAGGAGGCCATGATCATGTCGGCGGTGAGTTTGCTGCCGCCGAACACTCGAACCCGGCCGGTTTCGACATTGGTAGCGGATATGAATAGCTTGAGATGCTTGCAGGAGCGCACCAGCTCGAAATCCACCATGCGCTCGATGATGGCCTTGAGCGGATTGATGTTCAGCGGATTGAAATCATAGGGCGAGACCATCCGCGTGAAGGCGTCGAAGAAGAAATAGCCGAGCGACAGATCGAGGCTCCAATCGCCGAAGATATTGAACGGCCCACGCTGGACCGGGCTGAATTCCGCCGCTTCGCTCACCGCCTCCCAAAACAGCCGCAGCCTTTCCCTCGCGCCCTCGGCTCCGCCGCGCATAAAACCGTCGGCCAGGACCACGGCGTTGATGGCTCCGGCGCTGGTGCCGCTGATCGCCTCGATCTCGACCCGCCCGTCCTCAAGGAAGCGGTCGAGCACGCCCCAGGTGAAGGCGCCATGCGCGCCGCCGCCCTGCAATGCCAGATTGATCGGCTTGCGCTCGCCCGTCTTGCTACCGCCGGTATCAACCGTCATTGGGCCGTCCAGCCGCCGTCGATCGGCAAGGCCGCGCCGGTGATCGAGGCCGCCGCGTCGGAGCACAGGAATACGGCCAGCGCGCCGATCTGCTCGGTGGTGACGAACTGCTTCGTCGGCTGCGCGCCCAGCAGCACGTCATGCTTCACCTGCTCTTCGGTCATGCCGCGTGACTTCATCTGATCGGGGATCTGCTTCTCCACCAGCGGGGTGAGCACATAGCCGGGGCAAATGGCGTTGGCGGTGATGCCATGCTCCGCGACTTCCAGCGCAACGGTTTTCGTCAAGCCGACAATGCCGTGCTTGGCGGCGACATAGGCGGATTTGAACGGCGAGGCGACCAGCCCATGCGCCGAGCACAGATTAATGACGCGTCCCCAACGGCGCTGCTTCATTCCCGGTATGGCATGGCGGGTAAGATGAAAAGCACTCGACAGATTGATGGCGATGATCGCGTCCCATTTCTCGGGCGGGAAGTCCTCTATCGGAGCGACGTGCTGGATGCCGGCATTGTTGACGACGACATCGACAGCGCCGAACATCTCGTTCGCCATGCTGAACAGCGCGCCAATCTCGGCCGGTTTCGTCATGTCCGCTCCGTTGAAGCCGACTTGAATGCCGTACTCTCCCGCCAGTCTGTTGCGGATCGCGGTGATCTCGCCGGGATCACCGAAGCCGTTGAGCATCACATTGATGCCCGCTTTGGCGAAGGCTTCGGCCATGCCCAGGCCAATGCCGCTGGTCGATCCGGTGACGATGGCGCTCTTCTTCTTGTTCATGAAAATCTCCGGCGATTATGGAAAGAGGTGATGAGCGGCGTTCTACAGGGGTTTGCCGCCGATGACAGCCCGCATCGCGTTTCAGTCAGCAAGTTTCATGCCGTGGGGGCGTTCCGCTCGTCACGAGCACTTGAATAATCGTGTTATGCGGAGACCGATTCAGCGGCATCAGCGTCAGCGGCGGGCTGCCGCTCGGTCCACATCAGCACGAGCGCTGAAGCCGTCAGCGGAATGGCAAGCGCTGCCAGGAGGATGAAGAGCTCGGAGAAGCCCCCATAGGCATTGTGGAAAGTGGAAACCACCGGAACGGCGATGGCGACCGCGGCGAAACTCAGCGTGTAGCGGACCGAATAGACCCTGGTGCGGTATTCAGGCGGGGTATAGCGCGCAACCATGACCTCATTGATCGGCACCTGGCCGAAGACCAGGAACATCATCGCCAGCGCTGTGAACAGCGTCGTCGCTCCGCCGACAAGGCCGGTGAGCAGCAGCATCGGCACCTGCAACAGCGCCAGAGGCAGGAAGATACGGCTGAGCGAATGGCGGTCGGCAAGTGAGCCGATCAGGAGCTGGGCGAGCGCGGCCACCGCATAAACGAGGAAGACATACAGCCCGACCCCCGAAACGGTGCTGGTCAGTTCCGCGAGCCGCGTCTCGAACAGCTTGGGCATGACGATGGTGGTCGAGCTGAAGATGAAGCTGCCGATCGCGGTTGAGAACAGCAGCACGCCGAACACGGTGATCATTTCGCTGCGCGGAATGCTTCGGGCGCTCGCTGCGCGGGCCGGCGACCGGAGCGGCCCCGGATCGGGCACCAGCGCCCAGAAGACCAGCCCAGCGGCGATCGACGCCAGTCCGGGCGCGATGAAGGCCGCACGCCAGGAGATCAGATCGGTGAGCACACCAGTGATGAGCGCGGCCGATGCCACCCCCAGATTGCCGCACAAACCGTTGAGACCCATGATGCGGCCGAGGCGAGCCGGGTCGATAGCCGAAAGCATGGAATTGCCGATCGGATGATAGATCGCCGCGAACGCCCCGACGAGCGTCAGCGCCGCACCGATCTGCAAGGGCGTCCGGGCTAATCCCGCCAGGACGCATCCGGCGCCCGCACCCACGAAAAACACAGAGATGAGGAGATGTCCGCTTACCCGCTTGCCGATCCAGCCGACGGGCATGGAGAACAGGCCGAACGCAACAAAGCCGCCAACCGAATAGGGCAAGAGCTCGCCAAATGGCTGGTTGAATTCGGCCGAGAGCGCAAGCACCACCGCCGGATAGATGAGCATGACGAAATGATCGAGCGCATGGGCAAAATTCAGGCAGCCGATAAGGGTGGAAGACTTGCTCGATCCCATTGCCAGTCCTGAACTCTTGCCACAATGCAGATCAGTATAAAGGCTGCCCAGAATTATGGCACTTGCCGAAAACGCATAGCGGCTATCCCGCAAATGGTACAGCCGCCGTTAAGCCAGCGGCATGTTAGATGGGCCGCGCAAGGCACCGCTACGCTGAGGGGAACGCTCGATGGCCACAGGTTTTGTCGAAAGCATCAGCCGCCTGACCCGCACGCCGGCGTTTAAATTCTTCCTCATCGGCGGCCTCATTCTGCTCCTCACCATCCCGCTTGCGCTCATCTGGTTTCTGGTCTCCGAGCGGGAAGGCCGGTTCACTGAGGTGAAGGCTGAACTCGCGCAGCTCTTCGGCGGCGAGCAGCGAATTTTCGGGCCTTTGCTCATCGTGCCTTACACAGTTCGGGTCGTGCGGGCGCAGTATGACAAGCAGATCGAAGACACCGAACAGCGCTACGCGGTGTTTCTGCCGGACGATTTCGTCGTCAATGGCGACACGAAATCGGAAATCCGCCGCCGCTCGATCTATGACGTGACGCTGTATACAGCGCGGGTAAAACTGTCAGGGCGCTTCCCCGCTCCCGATATGCGGCTCGTCGACCCGGAGGCGACATCGGTCCGGTGGCGCGACAGCTTTCTTTCGCTGCTGATCAGCGACGTTTCCGGCCTGAAGGAGAGCGCCGCGCTCACCCTGGATGGCAGCCGCAGCATTCCCTTCGAGCCGAGCAACGGCCTGCCGAACAACACCGCGCCCGGGCTCAATGTGCGGCTGTTCCCCGTCGACACTGCGACGGATCAGCCGCCGGCTGCATTCACCTTCGAATCCGATCTGGTGTTCAATGGCTCCTCGGCCCTTACCTTCGCCCCCGTCGGACGGGAGACGCGCATCTCGCTGACGGCAGACTGGCCGCATCCCAGCTTCACCGGCGCATTCCTGCCCGAGACGCGGGACATCCGCAGCGACGGTTTTGCGGCAAGCTGGCGGATCCCGCATCTGGCGCGCAACGTGCCGCAGGCCTGGCGGGTCGGCCCGACGGAGACCGCAAATGTTCACATGCGGCTCTGGCCGGCCTTGTCGGGGGTCAACTTCTACGTCCCCATCGATTATTACGATCTCGTCAACCGGGCCGCGAAATATGGCCTGATGTTTCTCGCCGTTGCCTTCTTCGGAGTCTTCGTGCTGGAGCTCACCTCCGGCAAGCAGGTTCACGCGGTGCAATATGTGTTCGTCGGCGTGGCGATGATCCTGTTTTACGTTTTGCTTCTGAGCTTCGCGGAGCATATAGGCTTTGCCACCGCCTATCTCGCGGCTGCGGTCGCGACGGGCGGCATGTTGTCGCTTTACGTCGGCATGTCGCTTCGAAGTGCCGCAAGAGGCTTCATCATGCTATGCGTCTTTCTTATTCTTTTTGGGCTGCTATATCTCATTCTGCGCCTTCAGGATTATGCGATGCTGGCCGGGGCCGTGGCGGGATTCGTCATGCTGACGATCACCATGTTCGCCACTCTCCGCGTCAACTGGTCAGGCGAGACGGCAGCACCAAGCGGCGGATAAGCGGAATAGGCATATGGTTGAGCTGACACTTCCCAAGAATTCGACGGTCACCGAGGGCAAGACCTGGAACAAGCCGGCGCGCAACGGCAAGCAGCGCTGGAAGGAATTCCGCGTCTATCGCTGGACGCCGGATGACGGCGCCAACCCGCGCATCGACACCTACCACCTCAATCTGGAGGATACCGGTCCGATGGTCCTGGACGGGATCATCAAGATCAAGAATGAGATCGACTCGTCGCTCACCTTCCGCCGTTCCTGCCGCGAGGGCATTTGCGGCTCCTGCGCGATGAATATCGACGGCACCAATACGCTGGCCTGCACCAAATCGATCGAGGACATTCGCGGCGCGGTGAAGATCTATCCGCTGCCGCATTTGCCCGTCGTGAAAGATCTGGTGCCCGATCTCACCAATTTTTACGCCCAGCATCAATCGATCCAGCCCTGGCTGAAGACCGAGAGCGTCACGCCGGAAAAGGAATGGCGCCAGTCGCGCGAGGACCGCGAGAAACTGGACGGCATGTATGAGTGCATCCTCTGCGCCTGCTGCTCGACGGCCTGCCCCTCCTATTGGTGGAACAGCGACCGCTTTCTCGGCCCGGCCGCGCTGCTCCAGGCCAATCGCTGGGTGGCCGACAGCCGCGACGAAGCGACCGGCGAACGCCTCAACGATCTCGAAGACCCCTTCCGCATCTATCGCTGCCACACCATCTTGAACTGCGCGCAGGTCTGCCCGAAGGGTCTCAATCCCGGCAAGCAGATCGCCGAGTTGAAGAAGAAGATGGTCGAGCGGCGGGTCTAGAGCAGATCCGTTCCGATAAAAAGTGGCTCTATATCCCGGTTTTGGTCGAAAAAATTCTGCGACGCAAACCGGTATCTAAGCAGACATTCGTTGGGCAACCAAGGAATGTCTGCTTAACCGCTCCGCCGCAAGGTTCATGACCGCCGCAATGTTCGCTCATCAGCCCCGCTCGCGGGAGGATTTCGAGGTCGTCGCCCAGGAGGTCTGGGACGCGCTGCCCGAGCATTTCCGCGAGATCGTCGGCAATCTGTCGATCCAGATCGAGGATTTCGCCAGCCGCGACACGCTGGATCATATGGGCATCGCCAGCCCTTACGGCCTGCTTGGGCTCTATCACGGGCTGGGGCTGCCGTTCAAAAGCGTCTGGGACCTGCCGCATGGGCCGGACATGATCTTCCTCTACCGCATCCCGATCCTCGCTTTCGCCCATGCCGGCATGGAACCCGTCCGCGATGTGATTAGCCATGTGCTGATCCACGAGATCGGCCATCATTTCGGTTTCTCTGACGCGGATATGGAAGCGATCGAGGCGGGTGAGCCATGATTGCTTCGTTTAGCGGCTCGCCAATCCGCCGGGCGGCGGCGGCCGTTTTCGCCTTCACCTTGCTCACGGCCGCTGCTGTGGGAACGGTACGCTGGATGCAATTCGTTTACGCGCCGCCCACGGCTGAGGAATATCTCGCCCATTTGGGCAGCGGGGCAGACGCTGATCCCCGCCGGCGCTTTGACCTATGACGGCCAGAACTTTACATGCGGGCGCTTCCCGACCATCCTCAACGCAAAGCTCGACGATTACGGCGCTGCTTTTTTCGGCTTCGTGCTGCTGAACCCCATGCGTTTCGACGCCATGCCGCTGACGCTGAAGCGCTATGCCTACGCCCATGAATGCGGCCATCAATATGTCGGCTATGACGAGGGCGAGGCCGATTGCTACGCGGTGCGCCGTGGCCGCCGTGAAGGCTGGCTCGACGCGCAGGCGATGGACGATATCTGCGCTTTCATCAGCCGCTCGAAAGGCGACGGCGTGCATGCGCTCGGCACGCGGCGTTGCCAGATGATGCGGCAATGCCTTGCACGCTCACGCACCGGGCGCGAGCCGCTTTGATCGGTCGCAGTGGGCTGCGGAAGGGAGACCGCAGTATCTCGCACAAGGCGGCACGCCTTCCGAAGTTGCCGGCAGCGATGTTAGCCCCAGGCTAAAACGAGGGGGCACATCGCGATTGGCGACATGCCCCCCGCCCCGAGCATTGCCGGAAAAATGCTCAGGTGCTGTGAGCGAACTGGGGAGGACGTCCGCTCGTGCTTCTCGGAAAGGCCAGCAAATTGGGGATATCCGCCGCGACCGGCCTCATGATGGTGCTTTTCGCCTCCGGGTAGGACGAGGTGTCGGCGCACTCAAGCAGATGCGGAGCAAAAGCGGCCAGCAGATCGGTGAAGCGTTCCATTGGAATGTCTCCGGTGCAATGTTGTCAGCGTATCAACACGATTGCCCACCGAATTATTCGAAGAGGCTTTCGCGAAACCGATTTCGCCTCTTTCACATGCCGTATCAACGCGATACGAGCCGGTTAAAATAACAGTTAAATTTTAGCCATCAGGCTGAATTCTATCTTAAATATAATAGAAGATAAGAGAGGGGCTGTTCGTCAGCGTCTGCAGATATCGCGCCGCAAATGAGGGGGGCATTTCTGTGGGCAATATCAATATTCACAATTTGGAAACTCAGATGCAGATCAAGACCCAGCCTTTCAAAGAAGCCATCGAAATCAAGAACACCGGCATTGCCTTCGACGTCTACAATAACGGCGCAAAGCGCATTGGCGACCTCGCCGTTACCAAGAACGGCCTCGTTTGGAACAATGGCAGTGCACAGCGCAAGGCCGTCACTGTGAAGTGGGACGACTTCATCACCTGGATGCAGAAGCAGACCCAGACCACCGCACAGTCGCAGGCGCGCACGCTGAACCAGACGCGCACCGCGAACCAGTCCCGCACGCTGACGCAGCCCCAGACGCGCACCGCGCCGAAGGCCAAGATCGCCGCGAAGACCGGCAACGCCATCTCGGCCAAAAAGCCTACCATCAAGATCACAGCTTCGGCCAAAACGGCCCGCAAGAAGGCCCACTGACCGACCTAGAGCATGATCGCTTCAAATTGAAACGGTCATGCTTTAGTTTTTTTGCCTTCGCACGATTTTGGGAAACTGGCACCTCGCATTCCCGACCGTGCTTCAGCGAATGTGGATGCCGTCAGGCGTGCACGAAAGGCTCCAGCCCTGAAAGCCGCATTTTCGGCTCCACTTTCGCAATTTGCCTCGGCGCGTATTTCTCCACATGCGCCTTGATGTGCGCGATATGCTCCGGCGTCGAACCGCAGCAGCCACCAACGATATTCACCAGGCCGTCGCGCGCCCATTCTTCCAGCTTGCAAGCCATTTCATCCGGCGTCTCGTCATATTCGCCCATGGCGTTCGGCAGCCCGGCATTGGGATGGGTCGAGACGTAGCAATCGGCGACGCCGGCGATTTCCACCACGGACGGTCGCAGATGCTCCGCGCCGAAGGAGCAGTTCAGCCCGATCGAGAACGGCTTCAGATGGCGCATGGAATACCAGAAGGCCATCGGCGTCTGGCCCGAGAGATTGCGGCCTGAGAGATCGGTAATGGTGCCGGAGATCATCACCGGCAGCGTCGACGCCGAGCTCCTCGAATGTCTCCAGCACAGCGAAGCCGGCAGCTTTGGCGTTCAGCGTATCGAAGATGGTTTCGATCATGATCGTGTCGACGCCGCCTTCGATCAGCCCGCGCGTCTGTTCGGAATAGGCCGCGACCAATTCCTCGAAGCTGACATTGCGGAAGCCGGGATTGTTCACATCCGGGGAAAGCGAAGCGGTGCGGTTGGTGGGTCCGAGGGCGCCGGCGACGAAACGCGGCCGGTCCGGCGTCTTCGCCGTCCAGAGGTCGGCGGATTCCCTGGCGATCCTTGCCGCCTCGACATTGATCTCGTAGCTCAGCGCCTGCATGCCGTAATCGGCCATCGAGATGGCCTGCGCATTGAATGTATTGGTCTCGATAATGTCGGCGCCCGCTTCCAGATAGGCTTCGTGAATACCGCGAATGATCTCGGGCTGCGTGAGCACCAGGAGATCGTTGTTGCCCTTCACATCCGACGGCCAGTCGGCGAAGCGCTCCCCGCGATATTCAGCCTCGCCGAGACGATGGCGCTGAATCATCGTGCCCATCGCGCCGTCGATGATCAGGATGCGCGTGGCCGCCGCCTGCTTCAGTGCCTCGATCCGCTCGTTCGCGTGTCATGATCGCCTTCCTTTCGCTGATGCCTTATCCGAGGCTCAGGCCATTGCCGGGCTGATCTCGGCCGAGGCGCTCGCGCCTTCTTCCGGTCGAATGCCGAGCAGGTGGCAGATCGCATAGACCAGGCTCGCCCGGTTCAGCGTGTAAAAATGGAAATCGCGCACGCCCTGCTCCACCAGGCCGAGCACCTGTTCCGCCGCGACCGTCGCCGCCATCAGATGCGTCGTCTCGACGTCGTCGTCGAGCCCGTCGAAACGCGCCGCCATCCGGGCAGGGATCGCCGCGCCGCATTGTCCGGCGAAGCGCGCCACTTGTGCGAAATTGTGCACCGGAATGATGCCCGGCACGATCGGAACGTTAATGCCCGCGGCACGCACGGCATCGAGATAGCGGAAATAATGATCATTATCGAAGAAGAACTGGGTGATGGCGCGCGTCGCTCCGGCGTCGATCTTGGCCTTCAGCATGTCGATATCGGCGGCCATATCGGGCGAATTGGGATGCTTCTCCGGATAGGCGGCGACGGAAATCTCGAAATCGCCCAGCGCCTTGATGCCGCCGACGAGATCGGCCGAGTTCAAATAGCCGCCCGGATGCGGCGCATAGGGCTCCCCTGCCCCGCCCGCAGCATCGCCGCGCAGCGCCACGATGTGGCTCACGCCATCGGCCCGATAGTTGCGGATGACGTCGTCGACCTCGTCCCGCGTCGCGCCGACGCAAGTGAGATGGGCGGCCGGTCGCAGGCGCGTCTCGCGCAGCAGGCGCGCCACAGTCGCATGGGTGCGCTCACGCGTCGAGCCGCCCGCGCCGTAGGTCACGGAAACAAAGCTCGGCCGCAAAGGCGCGAGCCGCGTAATGGCCTCCCAAAGGCTCGCCTCCATCTTCGCCGATTTGGGCGGGAAGAATTCGAACGAAACCTTGATGTCGCGAACTTGCTTGCCGGGCGCGTTTGCCGCCATGTCGCTGCCTTTCATCCTTAGTTGTTCCCGCGCGATTTTTGCCGATCGCACTTGGCTAACTTCCCGAGAGCGCTTCCACCGCGCCATGCTGTTTTTGTGCCGGTTGCCCGGGTTTCACCGCGAGCCAGAGCGAAACCGTCAACTTATCCTCGGCGCCCTTCGCGGGCCGGATGGCCTCATAATGGCTGAAATCCAGCCCTTCCCGATCCAGCCAGCCTTCGACAAGCTCGCGTTCGAAGCCGAGCCGGCGGTGCGCATAATCAGCGCGCAGCGCCTCGATCCTATGCGGGGCGAAATCGACGATCAGCAGACGTCCCGAAGGCTTCAGCAGCCGTCCCGCTTCCGCGACGGCACTGCCCGGCTCGTCGAGAAAATGCAGAACCTGGTGGATGACCACCGCATCCGCCGCCGCATCATCAAGCGGCAGGCTGAAAATATCGCCAAGCCGCAGCTGTGCATTGCGAATGCCGCTCGCCGCCAGCCGCGCCCGCGCATGTGAAAGCATATCGCGGTTGACATCGAAACCCGCCGAGCGCTTCGCGCGCTTGGCAAACAGTTCCAGAATGCGCCCGGTCCCGGTGCCGAGATCGATCAGCAGATCGAACGGGCCGGGCCCAAGCGCCTTCAGCATCGCCGCTTCGACGGCGGCTTCCGGAGCGTGAAGCGCGCGTATTTCATCCCAGGCGGCGGCGTGGCTCTGAAAATAGGCTTGTGCCGCCATGCTCTTTTCCTGCTTCAGCGCCTCGGCACGCATCCGGTCACGGCCGATGATCGCGTCGGCGGTATCGACCCCGCCCAAAAGCTGCGTGACCAGCTGGGCGCCCGGACCACGTTCCGAAAAGCGGTAGAACACCGAGCTGCCTTCCTGGAAACGCTGGATCAGCCTCGCATCGGCCAGCAGCTTCAAATGGCGGCTGAGGCGGGGCTGGCTTTGCCCGAGAATCTGGGTCAGGTCCTTAACGTTGAATTCCCCATGCGCGAGCAAGGCAAGCAAGCGCAGCCGGGTCGTCTCACCAGCCGCCTTCAAAATCTCAACCATGTCAGCCGAACTGACCGTGCCCTGCATTGGCAATGCGGCTCCTCATATAAACATATCTTTATATCCTTCTGAACTGCTTCAAAGTCAAGCCGCGGTATTTGAATGATTTCGTTAACGCCCCGTTAACCACGTGCGATTAGTGTCGCCACTTGGACAGCTCCGGGTTGTGCTGCTACTTTGTCCGCTCCGTCTTCCTCGGTTCGGACGGGCAGCATGGAACCGGTCGTATTTGCCTCAGTTGCGTTGTGGGTTCGCGTTCATGATCGTGTCGAAAGCGTCGATTTCTGCCCTCCTCGACACCGTCATCGAGGGCGACAGCCTGGAATTGCTGCGGACCATTCCAAGCTCTTCTGTAGACCTCGTCTTCGCCGACCCTCCCTATAATCTTCAGCTCACCCAGGATCTGCTTCGACCAAACAACACCAAGGTCGACGGCGTGCATCAGGACTGGGACAAATTCGGCAGCTTCGCTTCTTACGATCAGTTTTGCCGTACCTGGCTGGCGGAATGCCGCCGCATCCTGAAGCCCGACGGCGCCATCTGGGTAATCGGCAGCTATCACAATATTTTCCGCCTCGGCTGCGCGCTGCAGGATCTTGGTTTCTGGCTGCTGAATGACATCATCTGGCGCAAGACCAACCCGATGCCGAATTTTCGCGGCCGGCGCTTCACCAATGCGCATGAGACGCTCATCTGGGCGGCGCGTGAGGAAGCCTCGCGCTATGCATTCAATTACGAGGCGCTGAAGGCCTTCAATGACGATGTGCAGATGCGCTCCGACTGGCTGTTGCCGATCTGCAGCGGCCCCGAACGGCTGAAGGACGATGGAGGGCGCAAGGCGCATCCAACGCAAAAGCCGGAGGCCCTGCTCTATCGTGTCATTCTGGCAACGACGCAGACGGGGGACGTCGTGCTCGACCCATTCTTCGGCACCGGCACGACAGGCGCGGCGGCAAAACGCCTTGGCCGCCGTTTCATCGGGCTGGAACAGGATCCGGACTATGTCCGCGCCGCCCGCGAGCGACTGGACGCCGTTACTCCGCTAGGTGCGGAGGACCTCAAATTCCTGCGCGGCAAACGCGGCGAGGCCCGCGTTCCGTTCGGCACATTGATCGATTTGGGGATGATTCGGCCTGGCGCGACGCTGTACGACGCTCATGCGACCTTGAAGGCCCAGGTGCGCGCCGACGGCACACTGGCGCTGGCCGGTGAACAAGGCTCAATTCATAAAATGGGAGCCCGGGTTCAGGGACGGCCGGCCTGCAACGGCTGGACCTTCTGGCACGTCAAAACCGATGGAGGTCTGCAACCCATCGACGTGCTGCGCGACGAAGCCCGCAAGCAGCTCGGGTTGGCTCTGCTCTAGGCGAGCAGAGCACCGATCATGCATAGAACGCGCAATTATTCAGATGCAGCGCCGACGGCGGCGTGCGCATCGCCAAAGGGACGCGCATGGCGCATATTGACCGCATTGTAAGCACCGCAGTGCGAACACACAAGATAGCGCTCCAGGCCCTTAGTATGGCCCCAGCCATATTCGACATCGCGAACTTGAAGGGCAGGTTTACCGCAATCCGGGCAACCGACTTTATTGGTCGAATTCAGCACCAGATTTTCGGCGGCGGCGACCCATTCAGTCAAATTCTTGCTTCTCGCTGCGCTCATCTTATTCCTCCATTCGCAGGATTTTTTCTTTTTTTGTTATCACAAAAAACAGAACACCGGTTGCGCGTGCCCCCTGAACACCCGCTATAGATGCACTATTACCATTAGGAAAACGATAAAGGCGATCCCGTAATTGGAATTGCCCTTACCACACACAGCATATCACCAAATGATCAGCAAAACTGTGGCATAAATGCTAAAAGCTGGGGCAAAACTGCCACCAAATGGTCACGTGTGCAGAATAGATCCCGGCTACGCGAACTCTCGACCGTGCTTGACAGTAACGAGTCGGGCGCCCTTATTGGGATCGCCAGTCGGCCGGATGACCGCTGCGCTCACGCGCAGAGGAAAGTCCGGGCTCCCAGGAAACACGGCGCCGGATAACGTCCGGCGGGGGCGACCCCAGGGAAAGTGCCACAGAAAGCAAACCGCCACGGACCTGTTTCGTTCCGGGGCAAGGGTGAAAGGGTGCGGTAAGAGCGCACCGCGCGGCTGGCAACAGACGCGGCATGGTAAACCCCGCCGGGAGCAAAACCAAATAGGGGTGGCACAGGCAATCATCGCAAGATGGTGCCAGGCCGGTTTCCAGGCCGCCGCCCGGGTTGGTTGCTAGAGGCGCTCAGCAATGAGCGTCCCAGATGAATGGTCATCGTGGGGAGCCCGTCTCCCCATACAGAACCCGGCTTACAGGCCGACTGGCAGTTTCTTGCTCGCGCGGGCCATTTTGCGTTCATCAGAAATGGCGTGACGGCGATCGCCGGAGCTAGATCACCGGCCTGATCTCGATCGTCACTTCATCGCGATAGAGTCCCGCCCGCTTGTTCAGAATGTCGCCGATCGTGAACTCGATATCGAATTGGCTTCCGGCGAGGCCCGTGCCGGCGAACGGCCCAACCGTGTCCGGTAGTTTCAGCGTCTTGCCGTCCAGCACTATCACATAGGGTACACGGGAACCCTCGTAGGGCGGCGCCATCGCCAGGACTCCGCCGTTTCGCGAAAGCACATCAAGCTGAAATCGCTGATTGCTGCGCGTCTCGATCCGGACCTGCTTCCGCGCGCCCTCGGCAAGTTCGCCGAAATCGATCGTTTTCCTCACGCCCGCGCCCGCAATGTTGATGCTCAGATGCGCTGTCACAGCAACCGACAACCGTAGCGTCCGCGGCTGGAGCTGCTCTGCGGTCTCCGGTGGCCGCACCTCTGGCGCCGCGTGCAGTTTGGCCTCGAATGTATAGATGTAGTCGCCCGGAGGCAGCATCTGCCCTGCCGGGATCGCCAGAACCAGCGCGAAATCGTAGCTTTCATTCGGCGCCAGCCGCCGGCTTGCGAGCCAGGTCGGGCTAGTCAGGCTTGTCGCCCCGGTGCTGGACCAAGCTCCATCGCGGCCACGGAGATCGAAATTCAGCGCGGCGGCTTCGGCGCCCGAGGCCAGGCGCTCGACGCCAAACCAGAATATGCACTCGGTCTCGCCTGTATTCTGAACCGTCAGCGAAAATTCCTTCGATGCATCCAAAGCCTGGAATGGAGCATAGGTCGCGTCGATATTGGCGGCGCCGGACAGCCGTCCGGAACAGGCGCTTGCCGCGTTCGCAGTTACGATTGCCGCGAAGGTGGCTGCCAAGAGCGCCAGCACCGGCCTCATCCGCCGGCTCCGCCAACTGGCCGCAGCACTTCGGCCCGATACATGCCGACGGTTTGCTCGGGTACGCGCAGCAAATAGCGTGTTCCCGGTTCCGTCGCCATCTCGATGTCCCACTCCCCCGGCGCCAGGCCTTGCGCGCTGAAGCGGCCGTCGCGATTGGTGAATATTTCCACTTTTTTCGCCGCCCTGCCCTTCTCGATCGCGGTGCCCGTCACCAGCGCCAGCGGCGCACCCTCGCGATCCTGCAGCGTGCCGAGCGCGGTCACCGTATAGTCGGAGCCGACCTTCAGCGCATAGCCGGATTTAAGCCTCGGCTGCAGATCGAATACCCCGTCGCCAAGGTCATAGCCCGGCGGCAGATCGGCGACATCGTATTCCACGCGGTTCAGCGTATAGGACGAAACGCTTGGCAGCAGCGCCGGCCCGAGGAAATCGGTTTGCGCCTGGTAGCCGCTCGCCCCCTTGCCGACGCTGATCCTGTTGTCATCGAGGCCACCATGCGGCGAAACGATCGCAAATCCATTCGACACCGGACGGCCCACCGCGACATGGCCATCTGCCACCGCAATGGCGGTTTCCAGCCGCAGCGATGTGCGCTGGTCGCGGACGTCGCCTTCAAGGCCGAGAAAGCGGGAATCCTGCGAAACCGACACATTGGCGCGGTTGCCGGTGTAGTGCGCGGCAGCGTTCAGCGACATGTCCTCGCCGCTCCCATCGCCGGAGAAATCGCCGTCCCCTTGTTCGTGGGTGATGTCGACGCTGGTCTGCCAGGCGCCGATCCCCTGGCCATATTCGCGGCTGGCGGAGAGCGTCGAGCGCTGATCGCGCGTATCCTGCATCACGGATATGCCAGAGTGATCATCGGGCCGGTATTGCACACGCAGCGAGACGCTCAGATCGTCCGCCTCGCCCTCATGGACATGATAGCCGGCGGCCACACCCATCGACAGAGCGCGGCCGAAGGGACGGCTGAAGCTGAGATCGGCGCCATAGCTGTCCTCACCATAGAAATCTCCGAAACCATAGCCGGCGGACAGCGAAGCGGCGACGTTCAGAGGAAGCTGCGTGCCGTAGCTCGCCGATAATGCCAGCCAGTCGGTGTAAGCGGCCCCGTTCGTATCCGGCAGCGTGAAATCGGGCGTGCGCAGCTTTGCCGAGAGGCGGAAGCGGTGCCGCCGGCCAGAGAAATCCTCGACATTCGACAGCGAATAGTCGCCATTGAACGCAGCGCCCCAACCGCCGTCCTGCTGCATGCTCGCCGCCGCCTCCAGCGCAAACAGTCCCGCGCTGCCGCCGAGCAGCACGCCCGCTCCGCTCATCACCGTCTCACCGTCGCCTTGCATATGCGCTTCGCCGGTCAGGCTTTCGGACAGGCCGCGCCGGTAAAAGCCGCTGATGAACGGCCGTTCCGTTTCATAGCCCGGTTCGCCACCCTCGAAGTCTGTCAGCACCCCGGCGGCAAACGTCCATTCAGAGAGGCCGATCGGCAGCAGCGTGCTGTCGGAAAACAGCGAAAATTCCAGCTTTTCGGTATGGCCGACATCGTCCTCGATCAGCAGCACCAGGTCATTGGATCCGGCGCTGACGGGCAAGTCGCTGAGATTATAGTCGCCAGGATCGAGCCGCAGCTTGCGGACACTCAATCCGTTGACGACGACATCGACATTGGACGGGCGCTCCAGCCGGAACGTCCGGCGGCTGGTGGAGCGCGTATTGCGGCCCGGCTGCAGTTTAGACACCGACCGCTCCAGCGACACGCCAAGAATGTCCGGCGTCGTCTGGAAGCTGGTGCCAAGCGTGTAGATATCGCCGGCGGTCGCCCGGATCGCCTCATCCTCGAAATCGCGAATGAGACGGGTGCCGCGCCGTTTGAACCCCGCGCCGCCCTGGCCGAAAAAGGAGGCGTCATCGGGTTCGTAGGTGCCTTCCGCTTCGAGGACCAAATCCTTCCAGCGGACCGCGCCTTCGAGATCGAGCCGCGGCGCCTTCAGCCCTGCGTCGCCCGAGCCGGAATAGCCGACATAATCGGCGCCGGAGCGAAGGTTCAGAAAGGCGGCGAAGTCGGCAGGGTCGACGCGGTTGGGACTGTCCACTTGCTGCTCGCGCGTATGGACGCTGATATTGCCCTCGACCTTCTGCGCGACGGTCGGCTCGAAGAGCAATTGGACGGCGGCGGCATCGAAAGAAAAGGCGAAACCGTCCTGCTTCAGGCGCGCTATATCGATATAATTCTCTCCCGTGCTACCGCCGATTTGCTTGAGACGCTGCGTCACTTCAGGGCGCAGCAATGGCGACACGAGACGCAGCAATTCGGCCATCGGCGCCAGCACCGCCTGCTCGGGGGTAATCCTGATCGCCAGATCGCCGAGATAGAATTTCCGGTAATGAAGCGGGACGACCATTTCCAGAATCCGGCCTGTCGGGTTGATGGACGGGACACCGGGCTGGGCCGCCCGCACCGTGTCCGGCCCCACCGCGCCGACCAGCGATAGGCTGAGCGCCAGGAGAACAGCGCGGCGCCGTAGCCTTATCGAAAATCCGGCGACCATCTGGTCTGGCGACCCCTTTATGCAAACAATGCAAGACGACCGGCACACGCAAGCGCACCCTCAGGCAAGGCGTGTGGGCCACGAGGCGGCGAGTCAGCTACCGAATGGCCAGCGCGTGCGCCTATCGACCAAAACGGAGGCGACGCGCCGCAGCTTGGAGACAGCAGCGCTAGCGGATGCTGGGGTCGTATTTGACTGTGGCCTTGATGGCGGAAACGCCGGCCGGCACCTCGATCGGCAGAATGAAGCGGCGTTCCTTGCCGGGCTGGACGATGCCCAGGCCGACCTGTTGACCGACGGCCGCGGATGTCATCTGGGCCGACCATCCGCCGCCGGAGAGATCAATCACCGACTGCCGGAGATAGGCATGCTTGCTGCCGGGGTTCTTGACCGTCAGCGCCGCGAGCCGTTTGCCGTCCTTGCCGACCACCGGCGCGGCGCCCATGACCAGGATATCGGATTTGCCCTGCGGCGGCGCGACGTTGACCGTCACCCCGAAGGTCATGACGATCTGGATGCCGCTTTGCTCCTTGGACAGCTTGACAGGCACTTGCGAGACGTCGAAGCGATAGCTGCGGCTCTTGGCGAGATCGGGCTCGCCGACCCATTGCACCCGGAACACCTGACTGGCGCCCGGCGCGATGATCGCCTGAGGCGGGTAGATGAGGAATTCCTTCCCCGCCCGCTCGCTGCTCTGCTCGCCATTGGGGCCGAATTCAATGCGCGAGACCGCGATCTCGACCGGAAGCGGTGCGGCGCTGTTATTGTTGACCTTGAAGGATTGCTGCGCCCCCTTGCCGGCGCTTGCAATGTCGACGAGCAAGGGTTCGACGGACATTGCCGAGACGGTGGAAATCGACAGGAGGGACATCGCCAAAGCGGCGGCTACTGCGGATTTGATCGTGCTGAAGCTGGAAATCATGACGGGGCTCGCAAACGGCGAATGAAGACTGCGCCAGGTGGAGATTTGGGCAGGCCGACGCGACCTGCCCGGCGGTGGGACTAAGTCGTCGGCTGGACAGTTACGACCAGGGCATCAGTATATGTGTCCGCCACAAATGGACCAGAGCCGGCGGGGACATGGATATTGATGACAAAATCCCCGCGCATGGCGCCTATATGCGCAGTTTCATCATCGATCGAGTCAAGGGCGACGATGTCTACTCCACCCCATGTTACCGCCACATCGTATTCGATTTCCTGCTTAAATCCTGGGGCGGTTTGTTCGGGAGCATCGACCATCAATCCGTCTCTCTTGAGCCGCACGGTCGTGTTGTTACCGTTGCAGAACACGTTCGCAAAAGTCAGCGATGCCGTTTGCTCTGCAATGTTTTCTGCACCAACGTTTACCGAGAGCGAAGACGAAGCCGCACCGACATTAATAAACGATGGAGTATTCGTGAGCACCGCTCCAGCAAAGGAACACACATGTGGCGCCGTGGCGCTAAGAGTAGACTATGTGCTGAAAACTATCGGCGCCTGCGCCGGTTGCGGTGAAGAGCGCGGCAGCCGCGGCCGCAGTAAAGTACAGTTTACGCATAACGATATTCCCCTCATTATTTGTATTGATTGTTACACACATTGACAGCGTCGATCGTCGGTCGTTCACCTCCTTGCTTGAGCCATTCACCCCAGGATTTCAGACGCTAATATTTCGCGGCGACGCTGATCCGCAGATCGTCGGAATATTGTCCCGCGAGCAGCGGGCCGCCAACAGGGTCCCAACTCACCGTCAGGGCCGCTGTCTTTCCCATGGACGTTGTCTCGCCGGATTCCGCCTCGCATCCCGCGCCCTGGCCAGAAGCGCCGGCCAGTTGGGCGCTGTCGCAGCTCTTGCGCAGCGTACCGCCGTCGTCGGTCGGAATGGTCAGCTGCACCTGATAGGGGAAGCGGCCGAGCAGCCCGGCTGCACCGGCAGTCCCGCTCTGGCCGCGCATCTCCCCATTCGTCGACGACATGGCGTAGGTGAAGGGCGTGTTGCAATTGACCGTGAAAGCCAGCGCGCGCTCCTGTCGCGCCCCGGCCGCGCCGAGCGAGCCGAAATCCAATCGGCCGTCAGCGCCTGACAGGCCGCATTTCGGCGCGATTTGACCTTGCAGCTCGATGGACACCCGGTTCCCATCCGCCGCAACATCACCGGCGAATGGGGGCATCGCAAGAAAAAGAGCGAAAAACCAGCGAATGGAAATTCGTAAAACACACATCTGAACGCAACTCTATTACGCAAACACAAGAAATTACTCGCCGCACGCGTCGAATATCTTAAACCTCGCGCTGAAACCGGCTGGAATTTGTCTAAAATTTGACGCAAATCACCAAGCAAGGATATCAGTGTGATTCCTCATCCCCGCTCGAAGCTGCGGCCATCGTGACCGGCTTGCAACGCTTCGCCACCGTGCCATCCGCGCCGGAACACCCGCGGAGCGACCGCACTCCGTAGAGATGCGTAAGCGCCCAAAAATTAACGATCCGTTTACCATTTCACTACAAATCGTTGAAAACACGATAAATTTTTTAAGGATTCATTGCGATGCGCTGGGGACGAAGCTTGGTGCTTGTGCTCGCCTTGGCCTCGTCGGCCGGCGCGGCGATGATCGTGCGAAATGCCGCCAGCGTGCCGATCCCGGCCGCGTCCAAGCCTGAGATCGCGATGGCGGAAGTGCTGGTGGTGGGCCGGGCCGTCGCGACCGGGCAGATGGTCGAGGCGAAGGACCTCCGCTGGCAGCCCTGGCCGGTTGCAGCGCTTCCGAAAGACGCCATCCGCCGCATGGGAAACGCCATGCCGCCCGCCATTCACGCCTGCTCCGGCGCGTCATCCGATCGCGGAAGGCGAGCCAATCTCGGACGCCAAGCTCGCCCGGCCAGGACAGGGCGGCGTCATGGCTGCGCTGATCGAGCCGGGGAAACGCGCCGTCGCCGTGGCGGTGCGCGACGAAAGCGCGGCGGGCGGCTTCATCCAGCCGCATGACAGGGTGGACGTGCTCTGGACGCAGCGCCTCGGCGATGCCGGCGGCATGGCGAGATCCGGCGCCAGGACATTGCTGCGCGGCGCGAAAGTGCTCGCCATCGGCAAGGCGCTCGGTGCGAGAGATGGCGCATCCGCCGAAGGGCGCACCGCGACGCTGGAACTTACCCCGGAGGAAACGCGGATCGTCGCCGATGCAAGAGCGGGCGGCGAGATCTCGCTCGCGCTGATCCCGGCGGCGGACATCGCCGGAGCGCCGGCCCCGGCGGAAGGCGCGGAAAGCCCGCCAGCGGTGCAGATGATGAAATTCGGGCGTCGGTCGGCGACGCGGGCAGATCAATGAAGGAGAGGGCCTTGACGGGGGAGAACAGAGATCATCCTGGAGCCGATGCCGTTCCGGTTGAAGTGGAACGGGGCGCTAGTCATTTGCCTGGTCGCATTTTCGCGACGCCTACCAGAAAAGGCTCCGGCATGATGCGAGCAGCGACCGCTGCTCGGCCTTGCTGCAATTGCATTTGTCTCGGCCCTGGTGCCGTCGCCATCCATGGCGGCCGACACCGGAGACACGCCGCGGATCGAACTGCCGAGCGGCGATAGCGGTACGGCGCGCTCGGTCACGGTCGGCCTTAACAAATCCTTGCTGATCGAGCTGCCTGGCAATGTGCGGGAGGTCGTCATCTCGAACCCGGCGGTCGTCGAAGCCGTGGTGCGCACGGCGCGGCGCGTGCATCTGCTCGGCCAGCAGATCGGGCAGGCTACGGCAAGCTTCATCTCCCAGGACGGCAAGCAGATGCTGACCCTCGACATTGCGGTCGAGCGCGATCTGGCGCCCGTCGCCGCCATGATCCGGCGTCTGATGCCGGATGCCGATGTCCGCCTCGAAGCCATGAACGACAATATCGTCGTCACCGGCAGCGTCGCCAATCCGCTCGATGCAACGCGGATCGCCGATATTGCGGGGCGGTTCGTCGCCAAGCGCGAGCAGGTGCTCAACATGCTCAATGTCGAAGCCAAGGAACAGGTGCTGCTGCGCGTCAGCGTCGTGGAGATGAACCGCAGCATCATCCGGCGTCTCGGCATCGACGTGCAGGAAGCGCTGGCAAGCGGCAACGTCGCGGCGGTCAAGATCGCGGAAACCGCATTTCCGGTGACCGGCGGCATGATCGGAGGCGCGGCGCTGGATGCGCTCGGCACCACCCTGCGCGGCCCGGCTTCGGGTACGGCATTCGCGGCTGGCTGGGACAATGGCAAGGCGCGCATCGATGCCGTGATCCAGGCGCTCGAGCGCAACGGCCTTGCCCGCACGCTTGCCGAGCCGAACCTCACCTCGGTGTCCGGGGAGACCGCCAAATTTCTCGCGGGCGGCGAATATCCGGTGCCGGTCGGCAGCGACAAGGAGGGCACGACCATCGTCTTCAAACCCTTCGGTGTGGGCCTGTCGTTTACGCCGGTGGTGCTGTCGGAAGGGCGGATCAGCCTGAACATCGCGACCGAGGTCAGCGAGCTGACCAGCGAAGGCGCGGTCATGGTGAATGATATCAGCGTCCCGGCGCTCAAGGTCCGCCGCGCCTCCAGCACGCTGGAGCTGGCGAGCGGCGCCTCGCTGGTGATGGCGGGGCTGATTTCGTCGCAGACGCGCCGCAATGTGGACGGCCTCCCCGGATTGCGCAATCTGCCGGTGCTGGGCAGCCTGTTCAGCAGCGAGGATTTCGTGCGATCCGAAACCGAGCTGGTGGTGATCGTGACGCCGATCCTGGTGCGGGGCACCAAGCGCACGGCCCTCTCCGGGCCGACTGGCTCCGAAATGCCCGATCTGCCCGCACTGGCGGCAAACAACGCCGATAGCAGCGACACGCTCGCCGCCGCCGGACAGGATTTCGGCTTCATTATCGAGTGATGACCATGACGCGAGACATCGATCGCTCCGGCAGATCAAAGACGGTGCGTGCCGCACTGGCCCTGATCGCGCTCCTGCCGCTGGCGGCCTGCGGCGCGGGCAGCTTCGCCAACGATCCCTTCGGCGACGCGGCGGCCGAATGCGGCGACGATCAGGGAGCGTGGCGGCCGGGCTGCGCGACGCAGCGCAATATCGCGACGCTGGCAGAGCATCCGGGCGACCTCAACACGCCGCGCGGCGAGGGGCCGCGCGATTCCATGCGCCGCGACGCGCTGATCTCCGGTTACGCCCACAGCAGCGCTGGCGGCGAGCCGCGCACGCCTGTCCAGCCCGTCCCGACAAGCGGAGGCGGAAAAGAGCCATGAAAGCCACATCGCCTAGCCGGGAGGCCGTGTCGGGGCCGCGAATTCATATTTTCTGCGAGGAGCCGGGAACCGGGAACGCCGCCGGCGAGGCCATGCGCGACCGGCGTCTTGCGAAAATGCAGGTCGAGCTGGATATGGGCGGCGTCAACGCGGCCAGGGCGATGTTTGCCAAATGCTCCCACTCCCGATCTCATCGTGGTGGAGTCGCTGCTCGAGCCCGGCGCGATGCTCGCCGATCTGGAAACGCTTTCGGAGGTCTGCGACGCAGGCACGAAGGTCGTCGTCATCGGCCATGTGAACGACGTGCTGCTCTACCGCGAACTGATGCGCCGGCATATCAGCGAATATTTGGTCGCGCCGGTCAGCGCCGGGCAATTCGCCGACACGATCGCGGGCGCGCTCTCCGGTTATTCCACCCAGTCGCCCGGCCGTGTCATCGCCTTCCTGGGCGCGAAGGGTGGATGCGGCTCAAGCACCATCTGCCACAAT
This sequence comes from uncultured Alphaproteobacteria bacterium, assembly GCA_963842775.1. Taxonomy (GTDB): domain Bacteria; phylum Pseudomonadota; class Alphaproteobacteria; order Rhizobiales; family Rhodomicrobiaceae; genus R-RK-3. The sequence continues at coordinate 58,313 of CAWJHQ010000015.1, forward strand.
ACCGGCTGGGCACTCGCCGAAATGCTGAGCATCCCGACAATCATCGCGGATTTCGACCTGGCATTCGGCACGCTCGGCCTCGACTACAATCAGGACCAGGGCCAGGGCATCGGCGAAGCGTTGGCGGCGGGCGACCGGCTCGATAGCGCAATGCTCGACAAGCTCATGTCGAAATGCTCGGAGCGGCTGAATTTGCTGACGCCGCCCTGCACCCTCGATACCGATCCCGATGTCGCGCCGGATCGCGCCGCGCAGCTCGCGCATCGGCTGGGCCGAACGGCGTCAATCGCCGCGCTCGACCTGCCGCGCGACTGGCGCGCCTCGACCCGCGCTCTCATCGCCGAGGCGGATCAGCTCGTCATCACCGCCGAGCCGGACCTCGCCAATCTTCGCAACGCCAAGAACCTGATCGAAGCGGCGCGCACGCTTCGCGGCACGGACAAACCGCCGCTTCTGGTGCTGAACAAGCTGCATATGCCGCGCCGGCCGGAGATCTCGCCGCGCGACTTCGGCAACGCCGTAGACCTGGTCCCCGCGGCCCTTATCGAGTTCGATGCGCAGCTCTTTGGCTCGGCCGCCAATAACGGGCTGATGATCGGCGAGGTTTCGGCAAAGTCGAAACACGCGGAATTGTTCCGCGCGCTCGGCGAAACGCTGACGCGGCAACGCCGCTACCACAGAGCGCAAGAGCGGCTTGTTCAAGCCGCTGATGGACCGGCTGAGCCGCAAGCTGGCGAGTTGAGGCCCGTGATGTTCGGAAAACGCCTCTCCGCCGCACCGGCGCCGCATCCTGTTTCTGTCGTCCCGCCGCCGATCATCGCCAATCGCGCGCCGCGCCCCAGGCCGGACGATATCGAGCGTATGGGGTTTGCCGCCGGACATAGCTTCGCGCGGTCGGACAAATATTTCGAGGTCAAACGGGCAACGTTCGCCGCCCTGATCGAGAGCATCGATCTCGCCGAACTCGCCAAGCTGAACGCGGACGACGCCCGCAAGGAATTGCGCGATCTCGCCGGCGAAATCGTCAGTCTCGGCCCTGGCGTCCTGCCGCTCGCCGAGCGCGAAGAGCTGCTGGAGGACATCTGCAACGACGTGCTCGGTCTCGGACCGCTCGAACCGCTGCTGGCGCAGGACGGCATCACCGACATCATGATCAACGGCGCGGGGGAGTGCTATATCGAGGTCGACGGCCAGTTGCTGCCCGCGCCGGTGCAATTCGCCGACAACAGCCAACTCGCCAATATCTGCCAGCGCATCGCCAGCCGCGTCGGGCGGCGCGTGGATGAACTCGACGCCGATCTGCGATGCCCGCCTTCCCGACGGCAGCCGCGTCAACATCATCTTCCCGCCGCTGGCGATCGACGGCCCGGCGCTGACCATCCGCAAATTCCGGCGCGAGCGCCTGACGCTGGCGCAACTCGTGACGCTCGGGGCGCTGTCGGCGGATGCCGGCGCGCTGTTGGAGATCATCAGCCGCTGCCGCTGCAATGTGCTCATTTCCGGCGGCACCGGCTCCGGCAAGACGACGCTGCTCAACTGCCTCACCGGCCATATCGCGCCCGGCGAGCGCGTCATCACCTGCGAGGACGCCGCCGAATTGCAGCTCCAGCAGCCGCATGTGGTGCGGCTGGAAACGCGCCCGCCCAATCTGGAAGGCGAAGGCGCGGTGATCATGCGCGACCTGATCCGCAACTGCCTGAGGATGCGGCCCGAGCGCATCATCGTCGGCGAAGTGCGCGGCGCCGAGGCGTTCGACCTGCTCCAGGCGATGAACACCGGCCATGACGGCTCGATGAGCACGCTGCACGCCAACAGCCCGCGCGAGGCGATGAGCCGTCTCGAAGGCATGATCCTGATGGCGGGTTTCAACCTCCCCTCGCGCGCCATCCGCCCGATGATCGTGGGCGCGGTGGACGTCATCATTCAGGTGGCGCGGATGCGCGACGGCCGCCGCCGCGTCACCCATATCACCGAAGTGGTGGGGATGGAGGGCGACATCATCATCGTGCAGGACCTGCTTCGCTTCGAGGTGGCCGGCGAGGAGCCCGGCGGAACGTTGATCGGCCGCCACCGCTTCACCGGCATTTCGCGGCCGCGATTTGTCGAGCGGGCGCGCTATTTCGGACTGGAGCAAAGGCTGACGGAAATCCTTGCCGGCGCCGAGCGCGCCGAAGCGAAGCCGGGCGGAGGCAATTTTGCTTGAGACGGACCATCCGGCAATTCTGGCAACGCTGCTGGCGAGCATTGGCGCCGCGGCGTTCATCTGCGCGCTGTTCTACCCGCGCCTCGCGCGGCCGCGCCTTTCGGAGCAGCGCAGCGCAGTGTTCGAGGCGCTACTGCGAGGCGAGACCGCGCTGGAAGCCATACGGCCGACCCGCAGCATCCGGCGCGCGCAGGAATCGCGCTGCAGACGCTGGCCCAGCATCGGCGGCCAAGCCGTGAGCTGATCATCAGGCGACAGATGGCGGCGGCGGGGCTCGGACTGGCCGGTATGGCGCTATGCAGTTTGCTGCTTCCTGCTGGCCGCGGCTGTTTTCGCCGCGCTGGCATTATGGCTGCCATTGACCATTGCTACGACCGCGGCGATCGCGGCAGCGTGGTTCATCCCGAAATGGTGCCTCGCATTCCTCGCCGACCGGCGCCGGCGGACGTTCCTGGCGGCATTTGGCGCCGCCGTGGATATGATCGTGCGCGGCGCGAAATCCGGGCTGTCGCTGATGGATTGCCTTGCCATCGTGGCGACGGACGCCGAGGAGCCAGTCCGCCAGGAGTTCGACGCCATTCTTTCGCAGCTTCGCGCCGGCGTGCCGCTGAAGGCGGCGATGGAGAAGCTGGGCGGCGTCATGCCGGCGGCCGAAGTGCGCTTCTTCGTGCTGATCATGTCGATCCAGAGCCAGACCGGCGGCAATCTCACCACCGCCCTGGGCAATCTCGCAGGCGTCCTGCGCGACCGGCAAAAATTGGCCGTGAAGGTGCGCATCGCCAGCGCCGAGGCGCGCGTCTCGGCCTCGATCATCGCCGCCCTGCCCTTCGGCGTCATCGCCGCGACCGCGATGTTCGCGCCGGACTATATCGCCATGCTCTGGAGGGATGAGGCTGGCCGAAGGCTCGCAGGCATCTGCGCGGTATGGCTGGGATTGGGCATCGTGGTCATCCGCCATATGGCGCGGATCGAGCCATGAGGCGCTATTCCGCTCCGATTGATTCGGGATATGCAGCCGGTCTTTTGTTTCGTTGCATTTTCGCGACGCAAACCGGCATCCACTTTACTGGAAAATGCTCCGGATGATCGCGGAACTCTTGAGCGACCGCACACTGGCGATGCTGCTTGCGGGTTTTGGCGTCTTCGCGGCAATCGTCGCGCTGGCGATGCCGCCGGAGGCGAACCTGCGCGTTCAGGCGAGGCTGCGCATGGTCGCCCGCGAGCGCGACCGCCTGCGCGAAAAGCGCCTTTCGGAGCTGTCGGCGCATTCGAAGCGGAAAGTCCGTCTGGAGCAGCCTGGTGCGCTGACGCAATTTCTCCGCAAACTCAGACCGGAGGCGGCCAAACCCATCGGAGATCTCACCGCGCGCTTGCGCATGGCGGGTCTGCGCGGCCAGCGGCCGGAAGCCGTGTTCCTGTTCTTTCGCGCGGCGACGCCAGTCCTGTTCTTTGCAGCCGCGCTTGCCGTAATCTGTCTGCGCCCGGGAAGTCAGACACCGCTCGGCACCGCGCTCATGATGTCCGTGGCCGCCGCCGCGGTCGGCTTCGTCGCACCGCGTCTGGTGCTCGACAAGCTGATCGCAAGGCGGCAGGCCAGCGTGCTGCGCGCCTTTCCCGACGCGCTCGATCTTCTGCTCATCTGCGTGCAGTCCGGCTTGTCCGCCGAGGCCGCGCTCTCCAAGGTCGCCAAGGACATATCCTGCCAGTCGATCGAGCTGGCGGAAGAGCTGAGCCTGACGATGGCCGAGCTGTCCTATCTGCCCGTGCGCTGGAAGGCCTATGCAAATCTCGCCGAGCGCACCGGCATCCCCACGGTCAAGCTGATCACGGCGGCGCTGATGCAGGCCGAACGCTACGGCACGTCGGTCGGCCAGGCATTGTCCGCAGCCGCGCGCGAGGGCCGCGAAGCGCGCATCGCCGAGGCCGAACGCAAGGCCGCCTCGCTGCCGCCGAAGCTTGCCATTCCGCTGGTTGCGTTCTTCCTGCCGGTGCTGCTGGCCATCATCCTGATGCCCGCGCTGATGCAGGCCAGTCAGGTCTTAAAGGAGCGGGAGAGCAGCTTTATTGCGCCCCCGGCCAATCCTGGCCAGCATCGGCGAACCGAGCTTCCCAGCCCGCCGGCCGATTTGCCGGCGCATCGCTGATGTTCATGAAACGCCGAATCGCGCTTGCGCCGGCATGTTTCAGGGACCGAGGCAGCTTGGCCTGGGCAAGACGGTCGGCTTCCGCAAAATTACCTTCCACGGCCAGCGCCACGGCCAGATTGCGTCTGATCCGCCCCGCATGAGCGGGGTTCAACGATGGCGAGGCGAGCGCTTGGCGCAACAGCGAGGCTGCCTCTGCGGCCCGGTTTTCAAGCAAATAGCTGACAGCCAGATTGTTGAGGACAGCGCTATCTTCCGCCGAGAGGCTCTTAGCCTTGACGAGCGCGCCCCGCGCCTCAGACGGCCTGCCGCCGCGCCATTCGAGCACGCCCTGGGCGGAAAGAGCCCGCCAGTCTCCCGGGTCGGATGCGACGGCGCTTTCCAGCAGCCGGGCGGCGAGTTCGTCATGCCCCATCGCCAGGGCTAGCCGCCCATAGGCGGACTGGACCCCGCTATTGCTGGGATAGCGCCGATATGCCGTCTCCAGCACACCGAGCGCCGCAACATCGGCACCGGCGAGACGAAGCGTCTCGGCCCTCTTCACAGCTTCGGCAGGGGAGGAGAAGGCGGCCCTTTCAGTGACTTGTGGGTCCGGATCGAGGCGAGTCGACGATCTGGACGTCCCGCCTTCGCACCCTGTCATCACGCAGGTCGATATATAAAGCAGCGCCAAGCGTCCTAATCGTTTAGGCATGTCAATCCCTTTTAATTATGAATTTAACTAAAAGAGATTCGCCTTTAGCATAAATAAGTAGATTCAACCCGCGTGCGGATCTGCCTCATTTTCCTCGGGAATGCGTGTCCCATGGAACACCGGCCGAGGAGTTACATTTCCGCTCTCGCGCCTTCGGCCCAAGCGACCATCTCGGGCATCAACATCATGGCGTCGCGGTAGCTGGCCGCTGTTCCGTCGTCACCGAAGCGGTTCAGATCGACCTCATAGGTGCGGAAACGGCTCGCTACGGGCGCGAACATTGCGTCGGCCACCGAGAAGCCGCCGAACAGAAACGAACCGCCGCCGCCGAACCGCCTGCGGCAGTCCTTCCAAATCGCGACGATGCGCGCGATGTCGGCAGAGACCGCCTCGCTTGCATCGGGAAAGCCGAGAACATTGATGAAATCCATCGGGCACTCGTTCCGAAGCGCCTGGAATCCCGAATGCATTTCGGCGGACACGCAGCGCGCGATGGCTCGGGCATCCCTGTCGGCCGGCCATAGGGGCTTGTTCGGATGTTGTTCAGCCAAGAACTCTATAATGGCCAGAGTGTCCCAGATAAGGAGACCATCGCTCTTGAGCACGGGCACTTTGCCGGAAGGCGAATGGCGCAGAATTTCTGCGGGCGTTTCCGGTTGCCGCAGCCGGATCGGCGTCTCGCTGAAAGGTATACCGAAGGCCTTCATGACCAGCCAGGGGCGCAGGCTCCAGGACGAGGTATTCTTGTTGCCGATGACCAGTTCGTAAGTTCCGCTCACGGATAATCCCTCCCACTTAGAGCCACAAACCTCAGAAGATCGCGCAGATAAACGATGACTTTACCCAGTTTCAAGAACGTCGCCGACCAGATAGCCGGCTTGTATCTCGATGCCGATGCGAAGCAGAAAACCTGCCCCATCTGGCTCGCTCAAACCCATAAGGGCCAACACGATCCGGCGCAAGACCTCGCGCCGCGCCATCAAGCCTGGCTGAAAGCCATCGACTTCAAGCCGAATTCCGGCAGTTGGGCTCTGCTCGCCGGTGATGAGGGCATTGACGGCGTGGTGTTCGGGGGCGACGACAAATACAGCGCCGCCCCGAGCCCGCTCCATGCCGGGGGCCTGCCGCCGCTGCTTCCGGCGGGCAACTATCACTGCGCTTGGCGTCTCGAAAATCCGGCGCTTACGGCGCTTGCCTGGGCACTCGGGCATTATACGTTCCAGCACTACCAATCCAACGGCAAGCGCGGCGACCGGCGGCTGCGGCTGCCCGAAGGCGTCAACAAGCAGGATGTCGTCACGGTCGCGGCAGCCACCTGCCTGGGACGCGACCTGATCAACATCCCGGCCAACGATCTGGGTCCGGCGGAACTCGAATCGGCCGTGCGGGATGTTGCCGCCGCGTTTGGGGCCGAATGCCGCGTCATCGCCGGTGACGACCTGCTCACCGAGAATTTTCCGCTGATCCACACCGTCGGCCGCGCAAGTTCGCGCCCGCCACGTCTCATCGACATGCGCTGGGGCGATCCCGCCGCGCCGAAAGTCACGCTGATCGGCAAGGGCATCTGCTTCGACACGGGCGGGCTGAACATCAAGCCTGGCGTTTCCATGGCGCTGATGAAGAAGGACATGGGCGGCGCGGCCGCGGCTCTTGCCCTTGCCGCAATGATCATGGGCACGCGCCTCAAGGTCAATCTGCGGCTGCTCATCGCGGCTGCGGAAAATTCGATTTCCAGCAACGCCTTCCGCCCCGGTGACGTGCTGAAAAGCCGCGCGGGGCTCAATGTCGAGGTAGGCGACACGGACGCAGAGGGACGCCTGGTGCTCGCCGACGCGCTGGCGCTGGCCGACAGCGAAACGCCCGACCACCTGATCAGCTTTGCCACACTGACGGGCGCGGCCCGCGTCGCGCTGGGGCCGGACCTGCCGCCGGTCTACTCCACCGACGACGATCTCGCGGTGGCATTGACCGCAGCCGGGCGGAAGGTCGGCGATCCGATGTGGCCGATGCCGTTCTGGTCGCCTTACGATCAGCTCCTCGAAAGCCGAATCGCTGATATAAACAGCATCTTTCCAGAGCCGTTCGCGGGCTCTATCATGGCGGCTCTGTTTCTCAAGCGCTTCGTCAGATCCGCGAAAGCCTATACGCATTTCGACATTTACGGCTGGGTGCCGCGTGCGCAGCCGGGCAAGCCTATCGGCGGCGAGCCGCAATGCGCCCGCGCCGTATTCGACTATCTCAAGGGGAAGTTTCCGCAAGGATGAATGCAGGCAAGCTCGATCCGCGGCGTCACGTCTACCGCGACGACATGGCGGCCGCATCGCTTAAGGACAAGGTGCAGGCGCAGCGCTATGTTCAGGGCGAGCTTCGTCAGGTCGTGGGCGCCGTGGCGCCGGTCCGGTTGGTGCCGCGCTTCGATGCCCCGCTGCTCACAGAAGCCCTGTGCGGCGAACTCGCGACCGTGTACGAGGTCCGCGACGGCTGGGGCTGGGTGCAGCTCGAAAATGACGGCTATGTCGGCTACATGCCGATGGACAATCTCTCCGCCACCATCGATGAACCGACCCACTGGGTTGCCTCACGCGCGACATTCATCTATCCCGCGCCCGATCTCAAACGCCCGCCTGTCATGCGGCTGAGCTTCAATGGCAAGGTTACGGTGACCGGCCGCGAAGGCCGCTTCCTGGAACTGGCGCGCGGCGGCTTCGTCTATGGCGGGCATTTGCAGCCGATGGAAGAAAAGGCCAAGGACTTCGTGCGCCTGGCGGAACGGCTCGTCGGCACGCCCTATCTGTGGGGTGGACGCAGCAGCGTCGGCATCGATTGCTCGGCGCTTGTACAGCTCGCCTTGCAAGGCACGGGCGCCGCTTGCCCCCGCGACAGCGACATGCTGGAGGGCGAGATCGGCGAGGCCCTGCCGAGCAAAAACATCGACACGCTGGAACGCGGCGATCTCGTCTTCTGGCGAGGACATGTCGGCATCGCGCAATCGAGCGAGTGGATGCTGCACGCCAGCGGCCATCAGATGGAAGTGGTGGTCGAGCCGATCCGCCGCGCCGTGGAGCGCATCGCCACGACCCACGGCGAGGTAACCGCGATCAAGCGCATTCCGGGACTGAAGCTGGCGAGCTGATCTGCGGGCCAACTGCTGACCCGGATGCCGCGCGGATGCGAAAAATAGGGCATTGATGATCAGGGGCGCTGTTCCCGAAGACTTTTCCACGATCGACGCCTTCGACCCTTTTGCAGGAGATCGCGCCGAAGAGATCGCGGACGGCCGGATGCTCGTCCTCGAGGATCCTCATGAGAGCTCAGTCGTCGGTTATGTGTCTTGGACACGCAACGGATTTGTCGGCCACGATTACATTACGTTCCTTTGTGTCGCGGAAACACGTCGGCGTCGCGGCCGGGCGACGGAGCTGCTGCGAGCGGCCGAAACGGCGATCGGGCCGGGCCGCATCTTCATATCGACGGAAGAGGATAATGACGCGATGCTGGCGCTGTTGCGGCGCGAGGACTGGAATTTCGCCGGATCTGTAGCCGGCACGAACCTGAACGGTATGGCCGAACTGTTCTTTTTCAAAGACTTCGACTCTGGCGGCCTGAGCCGATAGGCGAACGCGTGCGGGCGGAAGAATGATGAGAAAAACGACGCATCAAGCAGGCTGCGCCGGCACGCCGGATCGCGCGAGGCGCACGTCAGTTGTCCGCATTTGCGAAGTATCGCCACGCAGTTCAATGCGTCCGAGTCGCTCAAGGGCGAAGAGCCGCGACACCAGGAAATCGTCCCCGATCTGGCTTACATCCTGGTCTATGAATGTCTCCCCCAGTGCCTCGCCTACGATCCGCGCCATTTTCTGCCAATTGGGCGTGACGCAGGCTAGCAGCAGCGCGTCGTAAGCCGAAATCGGGACGGACACTAGTTGCCCGCCCTCCAGCTTACGCAACGGTGCATTCTCTTCTCTCAGGCCGGACCAGAGCTGCATATATCTGGACCTTTCGTTGTCAGAGAGCGGCCGGGCAAGTGCGAACAGGTCATGCTCGACGACCACGTCTGCGGAAAGCAAGGCGAGCGATATGACAAGCTGCGGGTGCCGCAATTGCCCACCACGTCCGCGACGTGCCAGTTCAACATCCGTCAGGTCGACAATCTGACACGGCGCATCTTCCATACGGCAGAGCCATTCCAGAAAGCCAGCGTATTCGCCCGCGGATCGGCGTGAGAACCATGCGACCTTGAGAGGGTCAGCACCGAGCGCGGACGCCCAGAATGCTTCGAGAGAGGCATCGTAGTGATAACAGTAGCCGTATTCGCGCTCTATCCACGCGTTCCGAGCCGTCTGGCTCGACGGGTTGATCGGTCCAACCCTGAAATCATCATCCAATGCAACAACAGGCTCGCCGCACCCCAACAGTTCAAGGGCTTCACGCAAATTCTTCGCGGCCGAGGAATTGAAGGTGACATGCATGGCCACGCATCCCTAGTCCAGGCGGCTATTTCTCCAGGATCCGCATGCCGATTAACGCGATTTCGGTCAGAACGCCCCCCAGGATCATCGCCGCGAGCCACTGTATGCCGCGACCCAGGCTGCGCAAGACATTCATCCGCACACGCACTGTGATCACCTGATCCGGCAGTGCCGTGTCGCCGACGAGACCGTTCTTGTCGATGCTGCGCGCCGCGATGATCACCTGAAGCCTGCGCTGGCCGGTCTCACTCGGCGTCACCACCCAGCGCCAGCGGCCGTAAGTCTCGCCGTCCGCGGCCTCGGGACGCTCGAAAATCCACTGGGTTTCCGGGCTTAGCGGCTCGATGTTGAAGCCGCCATCCGGCGAGCGCAGCATGACGCTCATCGCCTGCGTGATCATGATGTCGTGCCGGACCGGTTCGGCGCGGCCCTCCATGCCCCGGCCAAGCGTGACGCTGTCTTCCCGCGAAATCCGCACTTCGATGCGCTCGGGTACAGCGGCGCGCATACGGCGCGGGATGTTCTCGATGAGACGGCCGAGAAGGGCGTCATAAGGGCCAGGCCGCCGCGTCTTCTGGCGGCCCTTCGGGCGATCCGGCGCAGCACTTTTCGCAGCGCCTTTCGCCGCAGCGGGTGGTGGAGCAGGAAGCGGCCGCTTCTTGGCCTGCTTGGCCGAGGGTTGAGGCGCTGGTGCCGGGGCCGGTGATGGCGGCGGCGCGGGGGTAGGCGCTGTCAGAGGCGCCTGGGGGCGCGACGCGCCTGGCCGCACCCGCATTTGGTCGAGTCGTGCCGGCGACGGTACTTGCAGTTCGGCCCGCCGCGGAATCGGTGGCGGCACGGAAGCGGGGGCATAGCCGCTGCCGCTGTCGCTTGCGTCCCGTGGACGCGGCTGAGCATATGGCTGCTGCGGGGACGCGGTGGAATATTTCTCGTCCTGGTAAAAATCGTCATCATCATCGTCGAACGGCGGCACCACCTGGGGCTTCGCGGGCGGCGATGACGGAGCGGTTCGGGTCGCGGCGGCGGGCACGGGGGCTTGCGGACTCTCCCAGCTCGGCTTCGCATCCGGTTTCGACTCAACCTCGCTGACCTCTTCCAGCTCGAGGTCGGAATCCTGGTCTTCACCGGCGGACAAACGCTCGGTGAGTCCCGGGCTCTCACGCGCGGGCAAGGGCGCGGGCTGGGCGGGCGCGGCTTCCTGCGGGGCGGGCGACGCCGAAGGCGGAGTCGTTGGAGCTGCAGCGGGTTTCGGCGCCGGCCTGCCCCCCGTCGACTTGCCGCGATTGGAATAGAGCCAGGTCATCGCGGCGGAATAGGTGAAGCTGTTGCGCTTCAGAATGTCGGCCGCAGGATTGTCGCTTTCCCGTGAGATCGCCGCCAGAACGAAAGCGGCATCGACCTCCTGGCAGTTGAGCCGGTCGGCGTCATCCGATGCCGTCTGCAGAACACGCTCGACCTTATAGCTGGCGCGCAAATCGAACTGGCCCGGCGTGTAAAGCGTCGCGAGGTTGCGGTTCACGGTGTCGGCGGCACTCACCTTGATGGCGGCAATGTCGGCGCGCACGCCTTCCAGCAACGCAAGCGCATCCGGATCGTCAAGCAGCGACAAAAGCAGATGTTCGAGCGTGACGTAGCGATGCGAGCGCTGTTGCGCAGCAGAAATGGCTCGCCGTATCGACAGTGACAGATAGGCCGATTGCGGTAGTTCGGTCATGAATCCCGATGTTTCGGCCACGCCTTCCCCCGGGAGTTACGAAAGTGTAAAGCTCAACTGTTCACATATCTTAATCCTGCTGCATGCGCGAGCACTTTAGAGCCACAATTGACAGCGCGTGTAATTCATTTATGGGGCGGCGTCGAGCCGCTATAACCGCGCTGGATACCAACTTTTCGAGCAGGATCAATGCAAACGCCCCCGATGACGCCCGATACGCCCTTCACTCCGCACACCCATGCCGTGATCCTGTCCGAAGCCCTGCCCTTCATGCAGCGCTACGACCAGCAGGTCGTGGTGGTCAAATACGGCGGCCATGCCATGGGAAATGAGGCGCTGGCGGGCTGTTTCGCCAGCGATATCGTGCTTTTGGAGCAATCCGGTGTCAAGCCGATCGTGGTGCATGGCGGCGGACCGCAAATCGGCAAGCTGCTCGACCGCTTGCAGATCAAGAGCGAATTCGCCGATGGCCTGCGGGTGACGGACGCGGCCACCGTCGAGGTCGTCGAGATGGTGCTGGCGGGGTCGATCAACAAGCAGATCGTGGCGTCGATCAACAAGGCGGGCGGGCGGGCCTGCGGCATCTCCGGCAAGGACGCCAACCTCCTGATCGCCAAAAAGCTCGAGCGGCGCGTGCGCGATCCGAATTCCAATATCGAGAAGGTGATCGATCTCGGCTTCGTCGGCGAGCCGGAGCAGGTGAACCCGCGCATCGTCGAGGTGATCGCGGGCGGCGACCTCATCCCGGTGATCGCGCCGATCGGCGTGTCGCGCGACGGCGTCACCTACAACATCAACGCTGATACTTTCGCCTCGGCGCTGGCGAGTGCGATGAAAGCCAAGCGCCTGTTATTGCTGACGGATGTCGCGGGGGTGCTGGACAAGAAGGGCGCGTTGATCCCGAAGCTGACCGTGAGCGAGGCGCGCGCGCTGATCGCCGATGGCACGATCAGCGGCGGGATGATCCCGAAGGTCGAGGGATGCATCGACGTGGTCGAGGCGGGGGTCGAGGGTGTGGTGATCATCAACGGCAAGGTGCCGCACGCCGTGCTGATCGAGCTGTTCACGAAGCACGGGGCGGGGACGCTGATTGAGAGGGATTGATTGTGGCAGCCAAGGCTCCCGACGCTTCTTTGCCTTGCAGCCGGCTTACCCGCCTCTTGATGGGAATGGCCGCCTAACGCCTCCGCCAGCGCGTCAACCAGACCACGACCAGCCGCCCCGTCAGTGTCGAGCGCGGGATTGTAGATCGTCACCTCCATGCCGACCGCTCGTCCGCTGGCCAGCGCCGTTTGCAGCACGACGATCATCTCGTCCCACGACAGGCCGCCGCTTAGCCGATAGTCGACGGCCGGCATGATGTCGTCGTCGAGGCAGTCGGCGTCGAAATGGATGAAGAAGCCGTCCAACTCGTCGCGGGTGAGATGCGCGACGGCGGCCTTTGCGGCCTTCTCCACGCCCATGCGCCGGATCGTCGGCAAGTCATAGGCCCGTAACGTGTCAGGAAGCGGCTGGCTTCCATATTCGGCCTGCTCCTCTGCGTCCCGGAAGGCGAAGGCGACCGTATCCTCCTCGCGCACCAGGGGGCCACGACCTTCGATATCGGACAGCAGCGGAGGGCCATGGCCCGTCACAAAAGCGAGGTCCATGCTTGCGGCCTCGCCCTCAGGGTTGGCTTCGGGCTGGTAGAAATCGGCGTGTCCATCGATGTACAGCAGCCCATAGCGCCCACGCCGCTTGAGGGCGAGCATCGCTCCCAACACGATCGAGCAGTCGCCGCCTAGGACCAATGGAAACGATTTTTCATCCAGCACCGCCTCTACAGCGTCGGCGAGGCGGGGTGTCCAAGCGGCGATCGCAGCCGCGTTCAGCGTCAGAGTTTGCGGGTCTCGCACTGGGTCGTAAGGCGGAACGTCGAGCCGATCCGCCAAGCGGGCATTGAGGCGATCCGCCAGCCCTTCCGCGAGCAGGCGGTCGGCCAATTGCTCAACGCCGGTTGGCCTCAAGCCAAGAATCGACGGAGCTTGAATGATCGCGTAAGGGCGGGTTTTGGCGGACATGGGCGTTCTCCTTAGTTTGAGGCCCTGATCCCGAGGCACCAAAAGATGACAAACATTGCGTCCGGGCCCGGTTCCACCCAGCGAAAGCAACGGCCGGCCTGTGCCTTTTGCAACAAACGGCGACCAGGCCCCGGTGACAAACGCGCCGCCAAGCCTTACTTTCCCGCCATGCACCTGATCACCCCCGCCCCACTCACCGCCTTTAGCCGCGTCCAGACCTGGATCTTCGATCTCGACAACACGCTCTACCCCTCGGAATGCAACCTCTTTGCCGAGGTCGATCAGCGGATGGGGTCGTTCATTGCGGAATTCCTGGACGTGAGCTACGACGAGGCGAAGCGCGTCCAGAAGGACTATTACTACCGCTACGGCACCACGCTCGCCGGGCTGATGCGCGAGCATAAGCTGCCGCCCGAACGCTTCCTCGACTATGTACATGACATCGACCTCGCCCCGGTGTGCGAAGCCCCGGAGCTTGGCGCCGCACTTGAAAGGCTGCCGGGGCGGAAATTCATCTTCACCAATGGTTCGCGCCGCCATGCCGAGCGGGTCGCGGCAAAGCTCGGCGTGCTGCATCATTTCGACGAGCTGTTCGACATCGTCGCGGGCGATTATGTGCCCAAGCCGTCCCGGCAAGCCTATGACCGGTTTCTCGAGGCGCATGGCATCGATGGGCCGGCCGCCGCCATGTTCGAGGACATTCCGCATAATCTGGAGGCGCCGCATGCGCTCGGCATGGCGACGGTGCTGGTGCGCTCCACTTTCTTCGACCATCCATCGCAAAAAGGCATCGCCGAATGGCGCGCTTTGCCCGCGCATGTGCACCATATCACCGGCGATCTCACCGGGTTTCTCTGCGATATCCTCGCGGCCATTGAACCGGCGGCCGCCACCCGGCAAGCGAGCTGACCGGCAGGAAAGCGACGTCGGGGGACGCCATCTTCCCTGCCGGCGCGACCCCGCGCTATGGAGCACCGGCCGGCCGGTTTTGCCTGCCGCGTACGCGGGACCGCCCACCGGGCACAAGGCCCGCGCGGCTGATTGAAGCTCGAATTCCGCTGATCGTGTTCGGCGCGGCGGCCTTCGGCGGCGCATCCGCCGTCAAGGCCATGCACCGAAAGCTCTGTCGCGATGTGCCGGAAACAGGTTCAAAGCCCCGCGATTTCGCTTCCGGCGATTGACAGACAGCCGCCGAGGCCGCACCAAAGGCTGAAACGATCGCAAGCATGAGGGGCACACCCATGACGGACCAGCTTCAGAGCCTGATCGAAGCCGCCTTCGAGACGCGGGACACCATCAACGCCGCCACGCAGGGCGAGGTGCGCGAGGCCGTCGAGAAGGCGCTGGATCTGCTGGATCGCGGCGAATTGCGCGTCGCCGAAAAGCGGGACGGGGAATGGATCGTCAATCAATGGCTGAAAAAGGCGGTGCTGCTGTCATTCCGGCTGAACGATATGAGCCTCATCGACGGCGCCCCCGGCGGCGCTTCCTGGTGGGACAAGGTGCCTTCGAAATTTGCCGGGTGGGGCGAGGCCGAGTTCCGCGCCGCCGGCTTCCGCGCCGTGCCGGGCTGCGTCGTCCGGCATTCGGCCTATATTGCGCCCGGCGTCGTACTCATGCCGAGCTTCGTCAATCTGGGCGCCCATGTCGGCAGCGGCACGCATGATCGACACCTGGGCGACGGTCGGCTCCTGCGCGCAGATCGGCAGACACGTGCATATTTCGGGCGGTGCGGGGATCGGCGGCGTGCTGGAGCCGTTGCAGGCCGGACCGGTCGTGATCGAGGATAATTGCTTCATCGGGGCGCGGTCCGAGGTCGCCGAAGGCGTGATCGTCGGCGAAGGCTCAGTGCTGTCGATGGGTGTCTTTCTCGGCCAGTCCACGAAGATCGTCGATCGCGCCACCGGCGAGATTTTCATGGGGCGCGTACCGCCCTATTCGGTGATCGTGCCCGGGTCGCTTCCCGGCAAGCCGCTGCCGTCGTCGAACGAACCCGGCCCGTCGCTCGCCTGCGCGGTGATCGTCAAGCGGGTGGACGAGCAGACGCGCTCGAAGACATCGATCAACGAATTGCTGCGGGACTGATCTGTCCGAGCTCAAGCGGCATTGCCGAACGGCATCACCGCTAGGCGACGCTCATCATGCTCGGCAAACCTCGACTGACCGCCGGCACGATAAGCGAGGTCCGAATCTCGGACCTTAGCTGTTATCGTCGCCCGGATTGCGCCTGCTGAGGCGCGCCATAATTATGACGTTGAAGGTGATATCGAGAAAAATGATGACGAGAGCGAAATACGCCCCTTCCCTCTTGAAGGAGGAGATACCCTGGATACGCGGATCGATCCCACGAATGAGATCCAGAAGGAAATATCCGACGACGAAGAGCGGTACGATCGAGAACAGGATATCCGTCGCCATGGCGCGCGTCGATCGCACGCCCCCAATTGCCAGCGTGCCCGACTGAAACCACCAATAGGCGGCGCAGATCGCGCAAAATAGATAAGTGTAGGTAGTCGCCTTATCGACGTCGGTGGGTGCCTGCCAAAAGTCTTTGTAGAAAAAGAAATAAAGAAAGACCGCGAACGTCACCGCCGAAAGTTCGCTGATCGACCGGCTGATTAACCGCCCCACATTGCCCTCCGAAAAATGATCGGCAAAATTCGAAATTAGAGATGCTGTCTTGCCGCCGTGTGACGGCATTTTCGCTCACGAGTGCCCCGCCGCGAAAGTCTCTTTTACGGCGAGCAGCGCCGCAAGCGCAAGTGAGCCGGTGAAACGGGTGATTTTGAGTTACCCACCGCAGCGATAGCGCTCCGGCACGGGACACTTGGCGAGTTCCTCGGCGGGCTTCGCCGCGATGAGCTGCATCTGAAGGTGCTTGCCGCCATTGATATTGAAGCCGTTGACGCAGGCGACGGGCGTTTGGGGCGCCTCACTGCTCGCCAGCGGCGCCCTCTCGGCGGGCACCAGCGCATAGGCAACCTTGCCGCTCCGCAGCGCCTCGACGGCGTCCTCGGCGCTGCCCAATCGCGTTTCGGTGCCGAGTTGGAAAATGGCGCTCGGCTCCCGGTAGCGGGTGAGCATCACCGGACCGGGCGCGCAGGCCCGCAGCACGCCGACGATCTCGGCGGTCTGGCGGCTCATCCATAAACTGTCCAGCGAGGGCAGAACAAACCGGAAGGCGGCTGCATACAGCAGCGCGGCAGTGATGATCGCCGTGGTGATCGCCGCGTGAAATTGGCCATTCCAAGCCACTCTCGTCGTAAGCAGCGCGAACAGCGCGACGCCCACAGCCAACGGCCAGAACCAAACGGACGGCATCACCCGGAAATAGATCAGTCCGAAGCCGAGGACACCCAATTGAAGCACCGCAATCAATAGCCAGAGGGCGGCGCCGTGCTTATAGGTCCTCTGCCGCAATTCCCCGCTGAAAACTGCTTCGCGCAGCACCCAGGCGGCGCCAATAGCGACGGCGGGGTAGAACACCATGGCGTAGTGCGGCAGTTTGGTGGGCGTCACTTCGAGCAGCAGCCAGAAGGGGATGATCCAGGCCAGCAGGAACAGCGCCCGGCGCCGCATCCGGTTGCGCCAAAGCCAGATCGCCGCGCCTCCCGTAGTGACCAGCGCGGCGGGCCAGAAGCTCCACCAGAACGAGATGAAATAGAACCCCGGCGGCCCCCAATGCTTCTCCTGCCCGCCCTTGATCTTGCCGAGAAAATCCTCGCCGAACGCCAAGCGGAAAAACTCCCAGTCCGAGATCACGCCGATGGCGATGAACCAGGGCAGGACGATCACCAGCATGATGGGCACACCCCAGGCGGCATGCAGATTTTTCAGCCAGGAACGGTCGCGGTCAAAGATCAGCAGGGGGATCGCCGTGAGCAGCGCGAGACCGGGCGCCACCGGGCCCTTGACAAGAATGCCAAGGCCGAGCGCGATCCAGAATATTGCGGCAATGCCGGCCATTCGCTGTCGCCTGGCGTGGCCGAGCAGATAAAGGCGTGCGAGCGCCCCTTGCGCGAGCACGATCGTCGCCAGCAGCACAGCGTCGGATTTGGCGATCCGCGCTTCGAGGCCGAGCGTGAAGGCGGGCGCGAGCAAGATCGCCGCAAGGAGCGCGGTTTCGCGCCCGAAGATCGGCCGCGCCGCCCACCAGGTCAGCAGCACCGCGAGCGTGATGCCGATCAGCGACGGCACACGGTAGGCCCAAATCTCGGTCAGCCGGTCCGGCGAGAGCGAGGAGACGCTGAGCGCTTGCAGCCAATAGATCCCGATGGGCTTCTTATATCGCGGATCGTCCTGAAAGCGGATGTCGATGACGTTGCCGCTTTCCAGCATCTGCTTCGTTGCCTGGGCGAAACGAGCCTCATCCCGGTCGGTCACGGGGAGCGACGCAAAACCCGGCAGATAAAGCGCCAAACACAGCGCGATGAGAAATGGCGCGGCCAGCCACCGCCGAACCGCGAGAACGCCCAATGCTCGTTTCGCCCCGATTTCGATGCGGGCGAGTGTTTGCCCCATGAGTTTCCCCGCTCAGGGCAAGATCGCTTTGCCGAACCGCTGCATCAGCTCTGTTCGCGGAAGTATGGCAGCCCGGCAAAGGCGATCGATGATCTCGTGGGCTTTGTAGCCGAAAGGTCAGGCAGCGCAAACAGATAGAGGCGCGCCAAACACTGGACGCGCCTCGCTTTTCCGTTCTCGGTTAATGTGACGCCTCAGCCCGCGCTATTCTGCCGCGACCTGCAGAACCGGCCCGGCGCCGCGGACATCGGCATCGACCACGGCTTCGAAATTGCGGAAATTCTCGGCAAACATGGCGACGAGCTTACGAGCCTGCGTGTCATAGCCCAGCTTGTCGGACCAGGTACGGCGCGGGTCGAGCAGATGCGGCGGCACGCCTTCCACATCCATCGGCACTTCGAAGCCGAACAGCGGATCGCGCCGGAAGGTAACGTTCTTCAGCTTGCCGGACAGCGCCGCATTGAGCAGAGCGCGGGTGAATTTCAGCGGCATGCGCTGGCCCACCCCATAGCCCCCGCCGGTCCAGCCGGTATTCACCAGCCAGCAGTCGACGCCATGCTTGGCGATCAGCTCGCGCAGCAAATTGCCGTAGACGCTTGGGTGGCGGGGCATGAAGGGTGCGCCGAAGCAGGTCGAAAAGGTCGCCTGCACGCCCGAGACGCCCTTTTCCGTGCCTGCGACCTTTGCCGTATAGCCCGACAGGAAATGATACATCGCCTGGGACGGCGTCAATCGGGCGATCGGCGGCAATACGCCGAACGCGTCAGCCGTCAGCATCACGATGTTGCGCGGATGGCTGGAAACGCCCGTCCTGCTGGCATTGGAGACCGCGCTGAGCGGATAGGCCGCGCGGGTGTTTTCCGTGAGCGAACCATCGTCGAAATCGGGGTCGCGGGTCGCCGGATCGAGGATGACGTTTTCGAGCACCGTCCCCCAGCTATTGGCGGCGGCGAAGATATCCGGTTCGGCTTCCTCGGTAAGCTTGATGGTTTTGGCGTAGCAGCCGCCTTCGAAATTGTAGATGCCGTCTGCCGACCAGCCATGCTCGTCATCGCCGATCAGTGTGCGCGCCGGGTCAGCAGAAAGTGTCGTCTTGCCGGTACCGGAAAGTCCGAAGAATATCGCAGCGTTTCCGCCGTCATTCTCCTCGCTCGCCGAGCAGTGCATCGGCATGACGCCTTGGCCCGGCAGCACGTAGTTCAAATAGCTGAAGACCGATTTCTTGGTTTCGCCGGCATAGGACGTCCCACCGATCAGCACGATCTTGCGGGTGAAATCGCAGGCGATCACCGTCTCGCTCCGGCAGCCATGGCGTTTGGGATCGGCACGGAAGCTGGGCAGATTGATCACTGTGAATTGCGGATCAAAGCCGGCAAGCTCGGCAGCAGGCGGCACGATCAGCAAATGCTGGATAAACAGGGCGTGCCAAGCCAGTTCGGTATAGATGCGCGCGCGCAGCCGGTGTTCCGGATCGGCGCCGGCGTAAAGGTCTTGCAAGATCAGCTCGGATTTTCCGGCGTGGGCGAGGAAGTCCTCAAGCAGCACGTCGAAATGCTCGGGCGATAGCGCCTTGTTGTTGTCCCACCAGACATTGCCTTCGGTGGTTGCGTCGCGAACGATGAATTTGTCGGCGGCGGATCGGCCGGTGTGATTTCCGGTCCGCATCGCAAGCGCTCCGGTGGATGCCACCAATCCTTCCCCTCGGCGCACAGCCAGTTCGTAGAGTTTGGAGGCAGAAGGGTTTTGGTGCGTAGGTTGCAACAGCTCGGCCCGTAAGGGCGTCGCAGGCGCTTCATGGGCGCCGCTAATTTCAATGGTCAATTAATCACTCCCTGCAAACAACGGTTTCTTCATGGGAAACCGGGACGAGGTCGATGGTGGTATTACAGGCTAATGGTAAGGTTCGGCGCAACGTATGGTTGCGGCCGCCGCAACGTTAATTCCAGCCGCCCGCGAGAGCCAGAATTAATCCATAATGGTCCCGCGACAAATTTGTTTCCAGAAATTTAGTTGATAGCTTCATTTAGCGGGAGTGCGGCAAGCGCATCGGCGACCTCGTCGGGAGCGCCAATCGGAGTGGAAAAGACGAGGCGCAAACTCGCCGCGCCGAGCACGAGATCGCATCCCATCGGATCGCAAGCTGCAATGCGCCAGGCGCCCTGCAACTGCGGGCGGCGCGCCTGAGCCAGGCGTTCGACCAGGTCGGCATGCCGTTCGTTCAAGTCCGAAAGCAGCTCGTCCGAAGCCGCTTCCCAGACCCGCGTTTCCGCGCTGTTCAGCAGAAGGTTCTTGCCGGAAATGGTCACAATCCGGCCGAACCCGCCGACATAATGGGCGGTTTCCACCTGCAGACGCCAAAAAGAGAAATCGGCGAAGCTGGCATAGCCGGACGCGGAAGGGTGCCTTGCCAGGAAGCGGCGGCTGGCGGCTGGCGAATCGATTTTCTCGGCGACGCCGATGAGGCTGACACGCCCGACATCGAGCGGGTCGCCCGAGGCGCCCGCCTCCGACAGCAGGATCGAGGCACGGGGATCAGCCTGCAAATTGCGAGTATGCCAGGCAAGCGTGGATATGAGAAAAAGCGGTGCACCGTCAGTGTCGGTTGCAACGGTAATGAGCGAGGCGTAAGGGCTGCCGCCCGAATTTTGCAGGGTCGCAAGGCAGCCAATCGCGGTGTTCCGCAGTAGCTTTCGCGCCTCGGTCAAAATTAAGCCTGATTCTACATAGGATTTATCCATTATGATTTCTCCTATTGCAATCTGGTCACAGCCATTTACGATGCAGTCTTCTGATGGCTGTGGTGTTTCTGCCACAAGGTCCGAGGGCCCACCGTACCGCACTGACGAGACCTGCCTCTGAAGGCCGAGAAAACTCATGCCCACAATCGCACTAGTCGATGATGACCGCAACATTGTGACGTCCCTTCGAATGGTCCTCGAAGCCGAGGGCTATAAGATCCAGGCCTATACGGATGGGGCCTCGGCTCTCGACGGGCTAAGTGCGGAACCGCCGGATCTCGCCATCCTCGATATCAAGATGCCGCGAATGGACGGCATGGAGCTGTTGCGCCGCCTGCGCCAGCGCACCGAAATGCCGGTGATCTTCCTCACCTCGAAAGAAGACGAGATCGATGAACTGTTCGGCCTCAAAATGGGCGCCGACGATTTTATCAGGAAGCCGTTTTCGCAACGCCTGGTCGTTGAACGGATCAAGGCGATCCTCAGGCGGTCGTCGCCGCGCGAAGCATCGAACGCCGTCGAAGATCCGGCGAAAATCATCGAGCGCGGCAAGCTGAAGCTCGATCCGGAACGCCATACATGCATTTGGGATAATAAGCAGGTGACCCTGACCGTCACCGAATTTTTGATTCTTCAGGCGCTGGCCCACCGCCCGGGTGTCGTCAAAAGCCGCGATGCGTTAATGGACGCGGCCTATGACGATCAGGTCTATGTCGACGATCGGACCATCGACAGCCACATCAAGCGGCTTCGCAAGAAATTCAAGCTGGTTGACAATAATTTCGATGTGATCGAAACGCTTTATGGGGTGGGATATCGCTTTAAGGAATGAGCTTGGACGGGAAGAATATCGCAATAGACGCTGCTCCGCCGTTGCATGTGTCGACGGCTGCGTTCGGTCGCGCCTCCTGGCGCAGGCTGATGAAGTATTTCGCCCGCGCCGGCATCTACTATCGCTTCACCACAATCACCGGCCGTATCGTGGCGCTGAATATCTTCAGCCTGCTGGTGCTGGTGATCGGGATGCTCTATCTCAGCGATTTCCGTAACCGGCTGATCGAGAGCCGCAAAAAAACGCTCGGGATCGAAGCCTCGGTCATTACGCGGTCGCTGACGCTGGACGGTTCTCCCAAGGCATCGGATGTCGTGGATGACGCCATTTTCGGGCAGCCGCTCGAAAATGCCTACACGATCAGTCTCGAAAAATCCTATTTCATCCTGCGCAGCCTCACAGAGAAGACGAAAACCCGGGGCTATATCTACACCGCCGACGGCAGCTGGCTCGCCGATACCAGCAGAATATACCAGGGGGGCAAACTGACGCGAATCCAGCCCCCCCGCCGCGCCGACGACGTCACCACCCTCTACCAATTTTGGCTCAATGCCGAGCGCCTGATGCGCGGCGAAAGCCTGCCGAAGCTGAACGAAGGCAATCTCCAATCGGGCAAGAGCATCCCCGAAATCAAGGCGGCGCTTGAACAGGGTACCGAGTCGCTCGTCATACGGGAAAACGAGGTCGGCGAGACCATCCTTAGCCTGGCTATCCCCATCGAAAAGGGCGGCAAGGTGCTCGGCGCCTTGCTGCTGCTGACGGTCGACGGCGAGATCGACGCAACTCTGGCGGATGAGCGTTCTTCGGTCATGTGGACCTGGATGCTGGTTTTGTTCGTGACCACCGGCGGCTCGATTATCCTGGCTGGGACGATCGCGGGCCCAATGCACAGACTCGCTCAGGCCGCCGAAAGCGTGCGCAAGAACATCAAGACGCGCGCGGTCATCCCAGATTATTCGCATCGGTCGGATGAAATCGGCCACCTCGCCCATGCGCTGCAGGATATGACCTCGACGCTTTATTCGCGGCTCGAGGCCATCGAAAGTTTCGCCGCCGATGTGTCGCACGAGTTGAAGAACCCGATCACGTCCCTGCACAGCGCCATGGGCGCCTTTGCGTATATCAAGAAAGAGGAGGACCGCGAGCGGCTCGTCCAGATCATGCTGCACGACGTTCAGCGGCTTGACCGGCTGATTACCGATATTTCCGATGCTTCGCGGCTCGATTCCGAACTTGCGCGTGAAAGCCGCCGCCCGGTGAATATCGCGGAGCTTCTGCAAATCCTTTGCGGAGCGATCAACGATGTGCACCGCGATTGCACGGCGAGGCTCGATTTCCAGATCAAGGGGGTGATGCGCGCCATCGCCTTGAGCAATAAGAGCCCGTTCTTCATTCGAGGCCATGAGGGGCGCCTGCATCAGGTGATCAGCAACATTCTCGACAATGCGATATCGTTTTCCCCGCCGGATGCAAAAATTCGCATCGCGTGCAGCCTCGTCAGGAAGACGAAGGAGGTGGAAATCACAGTCGAGGACGAAGGTCCGGGCATTCCCGCCGAAAATCTTGAACGCGTTTTCGAGCGTTTCTATACGGACCGGCCCGAACACGAGGAATTCGGCAAGAATTCAGGTCTAGGCCTTAATATTTCTCGGCAAATCGTCTCCGCGCATAATGGCCGCATCTGGGCGGAGAACCGGATGGCGCCGCCTGTTGTGACGAAGGATGGCGCCTCAACGCCGTCGCGTATTCTCGGCGCCCGGTTTGTCATCCGCCTGCCCGCGATCGCGTGACCGAGACAACCAAACTCATTTACGGAACGTGCGTCGCGCTTGGGCGGACCGCCGCAATTCTGCAAGGGCCATCCGGTAGCGGCAAGTCGGACCTGGCGCTGCGATTTGCCCTGCAGACACCCGCCGAGCTGGACGCCGCTCTGGTGGCCGACGACCAGGTGCGGATCGAGGTCCGCGACGGCAAGCTCTTTGCCAGCCCGCCAGACACTCTCGCCGGAAAAATCGAAGTGCGCGGCATTGGCATCGTCACCTTGCCTTTTCGAAGCGAGGCGGAACTCAAGCTGGTCGTACAGCTTGTGGAAGCAGACGACATCCCTCGCTTGCCAACGGCACTGCAACCCGCGCCCCTCTGTGGTATCGCCCTGCCGCTTTTGCTTCTCGCCCCCTTCGAAGCCTCCGCAAGCCTTAAGCTCAGGCTGGCGCTTCAGCGCATCGTTTCGTGAAAAAAAGCACGAAAAATTACCAATTTGGGATAAATCCGTATGAGATCGGGCAGCGCTGCCGCAGGATAGGTCTTGAACATCTCTCGCAGCATAGCGACAATTCTAAAAGTGATTTTGCGGGCGAGCGCGGCCTTGAGCTTTCCTCGACCTGGCTAGGCGGATTAGAGCATGATCGGTGTCGTGATCGTCACTCACGGAAATTTGGCCAGGGAGTTTCGCGCCGCCCTGGAACATGTTGTTGGCCCGCAGGAACAGATCGCGACGATCTGCATTCAGCCGGACGACGACATGGAGGAACGCCGTCTCGCCATTCTCAAGGCGATCGGCACCGTCAATCGCGGCGACGGCTGCGTGCTGCTGACCGACATGTTCGGCGGCACGCCCTCGAATTTGGCGATTTCCGTCATGGATGACGCTCATGTCGAGGTGATCGCGGGCATCAATCTGCCCATGCTTGTCAAACTCGCTCGGGTACGCGAAGAATGCACCATGCAGGAAGCCATCAAACTGGCTCAGGAGGCTGGGCGCAAATATATCCATGTGGCGAGTCAAGTGCTAACTGGACGATAGGGATTTCCTGAGGAAAAGCCGCATTCGACCTTCTTACAAGGCGGCCCCGCGTATAAGTGCTTATGAGCGGAAACCGCTCAACGGAGCTTTCGCTGTTTGCGGGCGTAGGGCATACTCACGTGCCTTACCTAATTTCGTCATTCGCATATCAGGGTTTTCATGAACCGCATGTCCGCTTCAGGGGTCTATCAATGCCTCGCTGAAGTCACCATCGTGAACCGCAAGGGCCTGCACGCGCGGGCGTCCGCGATGTTCGTGAAATGCGTCGAGAAATTCGATGCGGAGGTGACCGTGACGAAAGATGGTCAAGGTGTCCCGGGTTCCTCGATCATGGGGCTGATGATGCTTGCCGCCGGTCCCGGCTCGATCATCCTCATCGAGACCGAGGGTCCCGACGCCGAGGAAGCGCTTGACGCGCTCACCACCCTTATTGAGCAGGGCTTCAACGAAGTCGACTGACATAGCCGCGCCCTCCAACCAGGCAGGTTTGCGGATCCAGGGCGCGCTTCAGCAAAACCGCGGCTAAACTTGCCGCAACTTTCCCTTCTTCCAGTTTGACTATGCCGAAATGGCGCGCTACTTGCGTTGTCAACATGCCTTATCCCCACTCGCCGGCGCGAGAGGATTGCGCGGATACTGCGGTATCGGCGCGAGGGAACTGGGCTGCAACATTTCGGAGGGATCTCATGGGCACGATTTTCCGCGTTAGCTTCAAAGCTGCGACCTCGAAGGTGTTGATCATTGCGGCTTGCCTCGGCCTGGTCCCCAATATCGCCGCCGCCGAATGCGGGCGCGATGGGAGCGGTTTCGCAAGCTGGCTGCAGCAGTTCAAGGCGAAAGCCGCCGCGCAAGGGATCTCTGCGAGCACCCTCTCCTCCGCGCTGGACGGCGTCAGCTACGACCGCAAAGTCATCAGCCTCGATCGCGGGCAGCGGTCCTTCAAGCTGAGCTTCGAGCAATTCTACGCCCGGCGCGTATCCGGCGGCCTGATCGCAAGGGGGCGCAGCCTGATGAAAACGCATGGGGCCACGCTCCAGCGGATCGAGTCGCGATTCGGCGTACCCGCCCCTGTCATCATAGCCATTTGGGGGCTGGAAACGGGCTATGGCGCCAATAGCGGCAATATGTCGATCCTGCGTTCGCTGGCCACGCTCGCTTATGATTGCCGCCGTTCGGAGTTCTTCCAGAACGAGCTGATCCACGCGCTAAAAATCGTCCAGCGCGGCGATATGAGCCCCAGCCAGCTCAGGGGCGGATGGGCAGGCGAAATCGGCCAGACCCAGTTCCTGGCCTCGTCCTACTCCAAATTCGCGGTGGATTTCGACGGCAATGGCCGGCGCGATCTGATCCGCAGCGTGCCCGACATGCTCGCATCGACCGCGAATTTTCTGAAAGCCTATGGCTGGCGCGCCGGTCAGGGATGGCATCCCGGTTCGGCCAACTACGGCGTCATCCAGGAATGGAACAAGGCCCAGGTCTATGTGAAGACCATATCGATCATGGCCGACAAGCTTGCGGGCCGATCCTGAAGGGCGCTGGGCGGCTAGGATGAGGCCGAAGCCCAGCCCTCCGCCCATTCATGCAGCGGCAGCACCAAGATCACCAGCGACCTGCCTTCCGCGGTGAGGCGATAGCCCTCCCCGGAGTGGTCCACAAGGCGTGACTCGCGGAGTTCCTTCAGCCGGGCATTCAGGACGCTGGGATTGGTTTCCGCGGCGGCGGCAAGCGCCCGGAATGTGAGCGGTTCCTCGGCAAGCGACAATTCCCACAGCACGCGCAGCGCCATCCTCCGCCCCAAGAGATCAAGCAGGGTCATGATGGGACGGCCACTGCGCGATCCCCGCACGGGCCGGCCTGGCTTGGGCGTCTTCATGCTATTCTTTTCATAGCGTCATAGGTCATATATGCTATGAATATTATAGCAAGGGAGCGCGCCTATGACAGCCCGTATCGCACCTGCCAAACCGCCTTTTCCGCCGGAAATTCAGCAACGCTTCAACCGCGTCATGCCGAAGGGCATTCCGCCGCTGACGCTGTTTACCACCCTGGCACGGGATGAAAGGTTGTTTGCACGCTTCTCCGGCGGCAGCCTGCTCAGCCCCGGCAATCTAACATTGCGGCAGCGCGAGATCGTCATCGACCGGATCACCGCACTGTCTGGCTCGGAATATGAGTGGGGCGTACATATCACCTTCTTCGGGAAGGAAGCCGAGCTTACGGAGGCGCAGGTCCGCTCGCTCGTAAAGGGAGGCGCTGAGGACACGGTCTGGACGGAGGAGGAGACGCGCGCTGCTGCGCGCCTGCGACCAGCTTCACACAAGCTGCGATCTCGACGATGAAGCCTGGCAGGCCCTGCGCACGCATTTCTCCGAGGAAGCAATCCTTGAAATTCTGATGCTGGCGGGCTTCTATCGGATGGTGAGCTATCTGACCAATGCGCTCCGTCTGCCGCTGGAAAGCTATGCGGCGCGTTTTCCTGGATAGCGGGCTAATTTTCGCCTCAGGTGTATGGGAATGGACGCCAGCGACCTGCGCATTTTCGAGGCCGTCGCCCGGCTCGGCGGCATGAACCGGGCCGCCGCCGAACTCAATACCGTGCAATCCAACGTGACCGCGCGCATTCGGGCTCTGGAGGCAGAGCTCCAGGTGAGCCTGTTCCGCCGTACCAGCCGAGGTGCCGTTCTCACGGCTGCCGGCCAGCGTCTGCTACCCTATGCAGGCCGTGTCGCGCAATTGCTGGATGAGGCCAGACGCGCCACGCGGGATGACGGTACGCCGCGCGGCCCGCTCGTGGTCGGATCGCTGGAGACGACCGCCGCCTTGCGGCTCACTCCCTGCCTGGCTTCTTTCCTTGCGGCCTTCCCCGGCGTCGACCTGACGCTGCGCACCGGCACCAGCAGCGAGTTGATCGAGGCAGTGCTCGGCCGGCGGCTCGAAGGCGCGTTCGTCGCCGGTCCGGTCGATCATCCTGAACTGGCGGCCGAAACGATTTTTCGTGAGGAGCTGGTCATTCTGAGCGCGCCGGGCGACTTACCGATCGCGCGCTATCTGCAGGGCGGCGATGTGCGCATCATCGTATTGCGGGCGGGCTGCTCCTACAGGCTGCTCCTGGAGAGCTGGCTGGCTCAGCAAGGGGTGGTGGGGGTGCGCATGCTCGAATTCGGTACGCTCGAAGCGATCGTCGGATGCGTGAGGGCCGGGCTCGGCATCACGCTGCTGCCGCGAGCGCTTATCGGCGCTGTCTGGCGGGAGGGCACGCTCGCTGTCCACGAATTGGCTGAGGGAGCAGGCCGCGCGGAAACCATGTTCGTTCGCCGCCCCGACGAGCGTGCCTCAAGCGCGCTGACGGCCTTTCTCGATCACGTGCGCCCTACGCTCGGGCGGCTTCAGGCCGCCGAATAGCGGGCATCTGTTTTTCCGAATGCTGCGATCACATAAAATCGCTATCGCGGATAGCCAGTGCACCTTAGGGTGACGGCGATTATCGACGGAGGATCTGGCTCATGAAGCTCTACTGGTCGAACGCCTCACCCTATGCCCGCAAGGTCCGTATGGTGATCGCCGAGAAGGCGCTTGGACGCCTCGTGGAGGAGGTCAGCCTCGAGGTTTATACCGATCCACCCGCGCTTCTTGCGGTCAATCCTTTGGGCAAAATTCCGGCGCTGGTGCTGGATGACGGCCTTGGGCTTTTCGACAGCCCGGCGATTTGCGCCTTTCTGGACGCTCACCCGGAAGGCCAGGGGCCACGCCTCCAACCGCAGTCCGGCCGCGAACGCTGGATGGTGATGCGCGCCGAGGCGCTGGGCGACGGGATCACGGATCTCGCATTCGGGTTGCGGCAGGAGTCGTTGAAACCGGAGGGCGAAAAATCACCAACAAGCGCAGCACGCGCACGCGGGCAGCTCCTGCGCTCGCTCGATGCGATCCTGCCAACGCTTCAGACCTTGCCGGAGGGCACAACGCTCGGCCATCTCGCATTGGCCGTCCCCCTGGGCTATCTCGATTTCCGCCATGCCGATTTGGCCTGGCGGAACGGCCGGGCGGAACTCGCCGCGTGGTACGAACAGATTTGCGCGCGTCCGAGCGTTTCTGCGACAGCGCCGCAATAGAGGGCATGCTGTCCATTAAAACATTGAATTAGCATTTGAATTTTGGATTCCGCTTCCAGGAAGCACACGGAGCGGAGTGCCCAACTCCACCTCAATCGCGATGGTCTAGGCTCTTACCCATGAGCGACAATTCCTGGCGTCTGGCGCTAGGTGGCATGACCGCCATGGCAGCGGGCATGGGCATCGGCCGGTTCGTTTATACGCCCATCCTGCCGATCATGGTCGAAGCGTTGCATCTCACCAGCGCCGAGGCTGGCCTGATCGCCTCGGCGAATTTCCTCGGCTATCTCGTGGGCGCGCTGCTGGCGGCGTCACCGGTGCTGCGCGGCTCGCGGCGCTCCTATCTTGTCGCAGGGCTTGCCGTGAACGCGCTCACCCTTGCCGCGATGGGGCTAACGCCGCATTTTGCCGCGCATCTCGTCTTGCGCTTCTTCGGCGGCCTGGCCAGCGCATTCATCCTGGTATTCGCCTCCGCGCTGGTGCTTGACCGGTTGGCGGCAAGCGGGCGAGACAGGCTCTCGGCGGTGCATTTCGGCGGGGTCGGCGGCGGCATTGCGGTATCGGCTGTGGCTGTCGCCGCGCTCGCGGCTGCCGGAATCGGCTGGCAGGGGCTCTGGCTCGCGAGCGGTGTTTTGGGCCTGCTCGGCTTGGCTGTGGTTGCCTGGCTGATGCCGAACGAAGCGGCTGCGCAAGTCTCGGCAGCACCGGCGAGGCCGCACCGGCCTCGTTCGCCCTGCGGGCCATCATCGCCGCATACGGCCTGTTCGGCTTCGGCTATGTCATCACCGCCACTTTCGTCGTCGCGATGGTGCGGACCGCGCCGGAAATCAGCGCGCTCGAGCCCTATGTCTGGGCACTGCTCGGGCTTAGCGCCGTGCCGTCCGTCGCGCTCTGGATGGCGATCGGATCGCGTTTCGGGGTGCTCTCCGCCTTCGCGGCGGCATGTCTCGTCGAAGCGGCAGGCGTCGCCGCCAGCGTGCTCTGGGTCTCGTCACCGGGCATTCTGCTCGCGGTGATCTCGCTCGGTGGAACGTTCGTCGGAATTACGGCGCTGGGTCTGATCGCGGCACGCCGGCTGTCGACCGGCGATCCCCGCCCCAACATCGCGCTGATGACGGCGTCCTTCGGCGCGGGGCAGGTCGTGGGACCGGTGTTCGCAGGCTTTCTTTTCGACCGGCTGGGAAGCTTTACCGTGCCCTCTCTCGCGGCTGCCGGCGCGCTCGTCCTCGCCGCCGTGCTGGTGGTCCTTGCGGCCGCGAATAGCAAGACGCAAGCCGGTTCACCTGCCCCGACTGCCGCAAAGCTTTAGCCGTCCCTCAAGATCCGCAGGGCGAGGTCGCCGCCGGCAACGTCCCTCAGCGCGTAGATCATCAGCAGGAACACGCCCGCAAGCGCCGCGTACCAAACCCCCGCGACAATCACTCCGTCGCGATTGAGCGGCGGCTTCCGTTCGAGTTCGCCCGCGGTCACCCGCTTGCGCTCGAAATAGATCTCGGCAAGACCGATGGTGAACAGGATCGCGACAAAATAGATCTGCATGTACACGGCAAGGCCGACGACCAAAATGGCGGCGGCAATCAGATAAAGCACCTGCGCGCCCCGGCCGGCGGAGACGAACAGCGAATTGGCCAGCCTGCCGCCGTCGAGCGGATAGATCGGCAGCAGATTGAACAGGTTGACAAGGCCGATAAGTCCGACAACTCCGGCCCAGAATACCCCGCCATTGACCATATATATCAGGGCCGGGGGAATGGCGCTGAGTATGCCCCAGCTTGGCCCCATGGCGGTGATGTAGACATCCTGCCATTCGGTCTTCGATCGCTCGCCGATGGCGGCCCCGCCGAATAGCGGGACGAAATAGAAGCCCGGCGTCGGCATGCCGGTGCGCCTCATCGCCCAGACATGGCCCAGTTCGTGGACGCCAATGGCGTACATGATGGCGAGCGCGAACTCCCAGGTGAACAGAAAGGAGTAGGTGGCAAGGGTCGCCCCCGCGAGCAACAGCTTGACGCTCTTGAAAATCTTGAAGAGTTTGAAGACGAGAACGAGCAGACTGCCGCCTTGGCGGGAGAGCATCTTGAGCATGCGCCGATTACACCCGGATGA
Organism: uncultured Alphaproteobacteria bacterium; assembly: GCA_963842775.1. Lineage (GTDB taxonomy): Bacteria > Pseudomonadota > Alphaproteobacteria > Rhizobiales > Rhodomicrobiaceae > R-RK-3. The sequence continues at coordinate 88,706 of CAWJHQ010000015.1, forward strand.
TGAAACTGGCGCATCCTAATGCATTTTCAGGCGGAGCGGCTATGGGCTTGCGAACGGGAAAGCCGTCAGCCCGATTGCGACGGGACCATCACTTGCTCTCCCACGGAAGGAACGGGCCGAGGTTTACCTATGGACCGGCCGATCCACGCCGAGATCATACGTCCGGCCGCGATAGCGGGGCGCTCGATCCATCGTTCCGAAGCCACGGCAAGCGGCCAGGTCAGCGCGACAGACAGCAGACCAACGCAGAGGCCGAGTTCCAGCGCATATTGGCTTGCCCACGTCCAGCGGTCAGTGAAGGCCCAGATCAAATTGAGGACTGGCACGTTGAGCAGGTAGAAGCTGAAGCTCATCCGGCCCAGGGCTTGAGCCGGCGCGTTTCGAGCAGGCGGACCAGGGAGCCACGCTGACCATAAAGCAGGCCGGCGACCAGCCTTGAGGCATGAAACGCGAGTCGCGCATTGGTTGCATCATTGCAAACCCGCTATCCCGAGTTTTATTCATGCGCTGGTTGACGCGGCCGAAAACGATGAACAGTTTGAAAACGGAACGGGCAGCCCGTTGCCTTAGCGGTGAGCGCGATGACGATAGCCATCAATGATGCCCTTTCGATCGAGGAAGGCGAACTCGGAATGAGCTTCATCCGCGCAGGCGGGCCCGGCGGGCAGAATGTAAACAAGGTCGCGACCGCGGTTCAGCTGCGATTCGACGCGCGCAACTCGCCGTCGCTCCCCCAGCCCGTACGCACACGGCTTCAAAGAATCGCCGGCAGCCGGCTTACCAAGGACGGCGAGATCGTCATCACCGCCAACCGATTCCGCACGCAGGAGGCCAATCGCAAGGATGCGGTGGAGCGCCTCGTCGAGTTGATCAGGGAAGCGGCCATCGTGCCCAAGAGGCGAGTGGCGACCCGGCCCAGCCTCGGCGCGAAGAAGAGGCGGCTCCAGGCAAAATCGGAACGCAGCGGCGTTAAGCGGCTTCGCGGCGGCAAGATCGAAGCGGAGGACTGAAACAACGCACGACGATCATCCTGGCCGGCGTAGCGCAAAGCGCAGAATCTCGCCCAGATCATCATCGGCGCGGCGACTGACGAGTGAAAAACCATTGCGGATGAGAACGGTTTGCGAGGCAATCAGCGACGGTAAGGTCTCGGCAGCCACGGCAGCGACCCTGGGATCGCGGAAGGCGCGCGCGACCAGGAGCGCGACGGCACCGGTGGCAAATCCGTTGCGCTGATAGGACGCCATCACAGAATAACCGATTTCGACCTCTCCGCGTTCATTCGGCGGGCCTTTGTAGCCGCAAATGCCAATCAGCCGGCCATCGACCAAGATGTACCAGCTGCCGTAACCCGGTTCGTCGGGATGGGACGCAAGCATGTCGCGCATCCAGGCGCGCGTTTTCGGCCCGTTGAATTGGGGCGGCCAGGCGTCCGGCGGCGCGACACCCAAAAGGGCGACCAACGCATCCACGCCGCGCTCCTCCGCATCGAGCAAGGCAAGCGACGTCGCGATGATGGAAAGATTTTGCCTGGATTCAACCAGTGGCGGCTTCGTCATGGGAGTGCCGCTACACGCCGAATTCGTTGATTTGGCGGCGGCGCGGCGCGCTCAGCCCTCGGTGCCGGTGATGGCAAAGCGCTGCTCCAGGGCCTGAAGCCTGGCGGACGAGGCATCGACAATCCGCGCCACATCGCGGGATGGAATATAGCTCGCATTGCTGTCGGCGGCCTGGAAGGACCGCAGATTGCAGATCTGGGCAAGCGTCCGCTGCAGCTCGGCGCGAACGTCGGTAAGCTGGTCGGCGATCATAATCGCGGCCATGAGGTATAGCCGCTCCTCCTGAACCTGCCGGAATCCGCCCTTGATCTCTTGGACAACGCCTTCAACATAGGTCGCAAGATCGACGACGCGCTGCTCGGCGCCGTCTTCGCAAGACATTCGGTACTTCCGGCCATTGACGCTCACGGTCACGTGGCCCATCACGCTCTCCTACATAAGGCAGGGTAAAGCGGGCTCAACCCTGTCTGGCTAGAATTGCCTTCACCAATTCAATTGCCGCGTCCAGCCGGTCGGCGACGCGGGTTGTCGTATCTTCAAGCGCCTTGGAGCGCTGCCGCTCCGAGGTAAGTTCGGCTCGCAAGCGTTCGGTCTCGACCGCGCCGCCGGCGCCCCGCTTGCCCTTCTTGCGCTCTTCGCCAGAGCCAGCCTGCTGCCCTACCGACCGCATCTTATCCCCGCCGGATTTGCCCATGCCCCGAATGCCATCTCGTTTGTCGCATTCTCCATCCGGCGTCTCACCAAGCTGCCGCGGCCTATTCCGGCCGACCCGCAACATTCGTGCCGCTTCGTGACAAAGAACGGGATTGGCTTTTCCCCACGATCCGCATGAGCCATGTGGCCGCTTGCGAAAGCCAATCCATTGAATTTACAGAACTTTGGCAGGCTAGTTTTAAAAAACCCTTAAGCGTGATGCCGGTCGCGTCTCGCTGCGCCGACGGTCCGGCACCATCGCCGAATCAGCTTACCAGGAGTTCGCGGCAAATTCGGCGGAATATGCTTATCAGATATTCTTCGTTAACGCGGCGGTGCTCACGATCTACAGTTCACAGTGCCTCAATGACTCCGCGCCTCGCGGACATGGAAGGCGCGGCAGAAGTTGGCGTGACCGCTCCGCCAATGCACTGCCGGGAATATCGATAGAAGAAAATTATGGTATGCGGCTGTTAGGCTCTCCCGTAGCCTGACCGGTGACGGTTGGATTACGGAGATCGCTATGTATTACCCTCGCATCCTCGCCTGGACGGGCTTCGTGCTCGCCTTCATCTTTCTCTCGGCGTTCACTGTCTACGCGCAGACGACAATTCTCAACGTCTCCTACGACGTCGCGCGTGAGCTCTATAAGGACATGAACCCCGCCTTTGCCGACGCGTGGAAGGCCAAGACCGGCGAAACCGTCACGATCAATCAGTCGCATGGTGGATCGAGCAAGCAGGCGCTCTCCGTCATCAGCGGACTTGAGGCAGATGTCGTCACCATGAATCAAAGCCCCGATATCGACATCCTGGCTGAAAACGGCCTTGTGGCGAAGGACTGGCGTTCGAAATTTCCAAATGACGCGGCCCCCTACACCTCGATCTCGGTGATCCTGGTACGCAAGGGCAACCCGAAGAACATCAAGGACTGGTCCGATCTCGTGAAACCGGGCATCCAGGTCGTCATTCCCAACCCGAAGGTCACCGGCAACGGCCGCTACACCTATCTGGCCGCATGGGGCTATGCGCAGCAGACGCTGGGCAGCGCCGAAGCCGCGCGCGAATTCGTCCGCAAGCTGCTCGCCAACGTCCCTGTCTTCGACGGCGGCGGCCGGGGTGCGACCACGACATTCACTCAGCGCGCCGTTGGCGACGCTCTGGTCACCTTCGAGAATGAAGCTCATCTCATCGCCACCGAATTCGGCGCCGGCACTTTCGAAATTGTCTACCCGTCCTTAACCGTGGAAGCCCCTGCGCCTGTTGCAATTAATGATAAGGTCGTGGAGAAGAAGCAGACACGCAAAGTAGCGGAGGCTTACCTGAACTTCCTCTATTCGCCTGAAGGCCAGGCCATTATCGCCAAGCAATATTTCCGTCCGCGGGACCAGGCGGTTCTGCGCGCCAATGCGGCCAAGTTCCCGGATGTGAAGAGCTTCGACGTCGAGGCCTTGCTGGGCCCCTGGTCGGAAGTGCGGAAGACCCACTTCGCCGACGGCGCGATCTATGACCAAATCTCGGTGAAATAGGCATGGCATCAGCCGCATCCCGCAGAGTGCTGCCCGGCTTCGGCCTTACCCTGGGGTATACGCTAGGGTATCTGTCGCTGATCGTGCTGGTGCCTCTGACGGCGGTGCTGCTGAAAACCGCGACGCTGAGCTGGCCGCAATTCTGGTCCATCGTTTCCGCGCCGAGGGCGGTCGCGTCCTATAAGCTCAGCTTCGGCGCATCGCTCCTGGCGGCGGCGATCAATGCCGTATTCGGCCTGATGCTCGCCTGGTCGCTTGTCCGCTACAGCTTTCCGGGCAAGCGCCTGATCGATGCGCTGGTCGATCTGCCCTTCGCGCTTCCGACCGCCGTCGCCGGCATCTCGCTGACGGCGATCTATGCGGGCAATGGCTGGCTCGGCCAATATCTCGAACCGCTCGGCATCAAGATCGCCTTCGCGCCGGCGGGCATCCTCGTCGCCCTGGTGTTCATCGGCCTCCCCTTCGTCGTGCGAACGGTCCAGCCCATACTGGAGGATCTGGAGGTCGAGCTGGAGGAGGCCGCCGCAAGCCTTGGCGCCAACCGTTGGGAAACTTTCAGCCGCGTCATCTTCCCGCTCCTGCTGCCCGCGCTGCTCACCGGCTTCGCCCTCGCTTTCGCACGGGCGGTCGGCGAATATGGCTCGGTGATCTTCATCGCCGGCAACCTTCCGATGGTCTCGGAGATCACCCCGCTCATCATCATCACCAAGCTTGAGCAATATGATTATGTGGGCGCGACGGCGATCGCTTCCGTCATGCTGCTGGCATCCTTCATACTCTTGTTCATCATCAACGCGCTGCAGGCCTGGACGGCCCGCCGCACCGGGAGAAACCGCTGATGGCCGGCGCCGTGGCCGCGATCGCGCCGGGCGGCAAGCGCGAATCCGTATTCGAGAAACGGGCGGCGACACGCGATCCGCCCTGGGTGAAATGGCTGATCCTCGGCATCGCCCTCAGCTTTTTCGCGATCTTCATTTTTCTGCCGCTGGTTGCGGTGTTCGTCGAAGCCTTCCGCAAGGGTTGGTCCACCTATTACCGGGCGCTCATCGAGCCCGATGCGCTGTCGGCGATCCGCCTGACATTGCTCGCCGCAGCGATCGCCGTGCCGCTCAACGTCATTTTCGGTATCTCTGCGGCCTGGGCCATCGCCAAATATCAGTTCCGCGGCAAACAACTGCTAACCACCCTGATCGATTTGCCGTTCTCGGTTTCGCCGGTCGTCGCCGGCCTCATCTATGTGCTGGTGTTCGGGGCGCAAGGCTGGTTCGGCTCCTGGCTGGGCGACAATGATATCAAGATCATCTTCGCCGTACCCGGCATCGTCCTGGCGACCATCTTCGTCACCTTTCCGTTCGTCGCCAGGGAGCTCATCCCGTTGATGGAGTCGCAAGGTCCGGAGGAAGAGGAAGCCGCTATCGTGCTCGGCGCGTCGGGCTGGCAGACCTTCCGGCGGATTACGCTGCCGAACATCAAATGGGGCCTGCTTTACGGGATCATTCTCTGCAACGCCCGCGCCATGGGCGAATTCGGCGCGGTATCCGTCGTCTCGGGCCATATTCGCGGCCAAACCAACACTCTGCCACTACATGTGGAGATTCTGTATAATGAGTATAATTTCGCGGCCGCCTTCGCGGTGGCCTCGTTGCTCGCACTGCTCGCGCTGATGACGCTGGTGCTCAAAACCGGCATCGAATGGCGCGCCAGCCGTCAGCTGAGCCGGGAGACGGCGCCATGAGCATCGAAGTCAAGAACATCACCAAGTCGTTCGGCGACTTCAAGGCCCTCGACGACGTTTCCCTGGAATTCCCGACCGGCAAGCTGGTTGCGCTGCTCGGGCCGTCCGGCTGCGGCAAGACCACCTTGCTGCGCATCATCGCGGGCCTGGAATTCGCCGATGGGGGCAATGTTTTCCTCGACGGGGACAACGCCTCCGATCGCCATGTGCGCGAACGGCAAGTCGGCTTCGTCTTTCAGCATTATGCGCTGTTCCGGCATATGTCGGTGTTCGAAAATGTGGCGTTCGGCCTGCGCGTGCGCAAAGGCAAGGACCGGCTCCCCGAAGCCGACATCCGCCGACGCGTCAACGAGCTTCTCGATCTGGTGCAGCTCGCCTGGCTGCGCGAAAGCGTTCCGGCCCAGCTCTCGGGCGGCCAGCGGCAGCGCATCGCGCTCGCCCGCGCGCTGGCGGTGGAGCCGCGTGTGCTGCTGCTCGATGAGCCGTTCGGCGCGCTCGACGCCCAGGTCCGCAAGGAATTGCGCCGCTGGCTGCGCAATCTGCATGACGATTTGCACATCACGTCGATTTTCGTCACGCACGATCAGGAAGAGGCGATGGAACTGGCCGATCAGATCGTCGTGATGCATCGCGGCCATATCGAGCAGATCGGCGCGCCGGTCGATGTCTATGACCGCCCGGCGACGCCCTTCGTCTATGGCTTTCTCGGCGCGGCGAATGTCTTCAACGGCACGGTCGAGGGGAGCCATCTTCGCGTCGGCGAGGATCTTCTGCCGATCGCCAGCGCTGACGCTGCGGACGGCGCGGCGGTCAGGGCCTTCAGCCGGCCGCATGACATCGAGATCGAGGCGGATAATGGCAGTCTCGGCATCAAGGCCCGGATCAACCGCATCATGAATGTCGGCGGCATGGTCCGGGTTGAACTTATCGGCGACCACGGCGCCAATGGCGGCTCGCCGCCACGGCATTATGAGGCCGAGCTGCCTCGCGACCGCCTGAGCCGGCTGACGCTGGTGGAGGGACAGGACGTGCGGCTGCGCGCTCCACGCCTTGCCTTTTTCCCGGCGGCAGAGGCGGCCGAATGAACTTCCAGCAGCTCCGGATCATTCGCGAGACAGTGAGATGCAATTTCAATCTCACCGAGGTCGCCGGAGCGCTGTATCACGTCGCAATCCGGGGTCAGCAAGCACATCAAGGATCTCGAGGACGAGCTTGGCGTCGAATTGTTCGTGCGCCGCGGCAAGCGGCTGCTGGGCTTGACCGAACCGGGCAAGGAACTCGCCGCCATCGTCGACCGGATGCTGCTGGACGCCGCGAACGTGAAGCGGTTGGCGGATCAATTCGCCCGCAGCGATCGCGGCGAATTCACCGTGGCCACCACCCACACCCAGGCGTGCTATGCGCTCCCCCCGGTCGTGGCGAAATTCAAGAAAGAATTTCCGTTGGTGCGCCTCATCCTGCATCAGGGAAGTCCGACGGAAATCGCCGCAATGCTGCTCGATGGCGAAGTGGACATCGCGATTGCCACCGAGGCGCTGATCGACAGCCCGGATATCCTCGCCTTTCCATACTATTCCTGGCATCACGGTCTCGTAGTGCCTGAGAACCATCCCCTGATGGCGGTTTCTCCGCTCACGCTGGAAGCGATCGCCGAGTGGCCGATCATCACCTATCATGAGGGCTTCACCGGACGCGGGCATCTGGACGAGCGCTTCGCCGGCGCAGGGCTCGCACCGGACATCGTCATGGCCGCGCTCGACGCCGACGTCATCAAGGCCTATGTCGAGCTTGGAATGGGGGTCGGGCTGATGGCCTCGATGGCGTTCATCCCGGAACGCGACAAGCCGCTCCGGCTGCTCGATTGCTCGCATCTGTTCGACGAGCAGACGTCCCGCATCGGGGTTCGGCGCGGGCGCTATCTGCGCGGCTTCGCCTACCGCTTCATCACGCTCTGCTCGCCCGCTTTGACGGAAAGCGTGGTGCGTAGCGCGGCCTCCGCCGGTGGCCAAAGCTGATCCAGCAGACGGCGCGCGGCATGTTCGCCCCCGCAGTGTAGCGAAACGAAACACGCTTCCCGGAAACTGGCGCTGTTTCGAACTTCGCCCTTCGCCGCGCATTATCTGGCGCGGCACGCGGACTAGAAAGGCGAAGGCAACCATGCAGCAGCGAGGGTTGGACAAAAAGGAGCGCGACGAGGTCGACGACCTGCGCCAAGCCCGCGCTCCGGTGCAGTATGAGGTCATCCGGCAGGAAGGCGAGGCCGAGCTGGAGCGTCCGGCGGCGTCGCTATGGTGGTCAGGTGTCGCCGCTGGCCTCGCAATATCGGCCTCGATATTCTGCCAGGGCTTCCTGCACTCCCATCTGCCGAACGCCGAATGGCGGCCGCTGGTTACAAATTTCGGCTATTGCATCGGCTTTCTCGTCGTGATCATCGGTGGTTTCCAGCTCTTCACCGAGCAGACCGTCAAGGCGATATTGCCCCTGCTGAGTGAGCAAAGCCGGCAGAATTTCACTCGCACGGCACGGCTCTGGGGCATCGTGCTGCTCGCCAATATGGCCGGAACCTTCCTCGCCGCGCTCTTTGCTACCTATACCGGTGCGGTAAAGCCGGAGCAGTTCAGCGCCTTTCTCGAGATTTCGCGCCCTCTGGCCGCTCTCGGCTTCTTCGAGGCGATGATGCGCGGCATACCCGCCGGTTTCCTCATCGCCGCGCTGGCCTGGATCATGCCGAACGCGGAGGGCAGCAAGTTCTGGGTGATCATCGCCCTCACCTATGCGATCGCGCTTGGCGAATTCGCCCATGTGGTCGCGGGGGCGGCCGAAATATTCCTGCTGCTGATCGGTGGCGAGATATCGGTGGTGAAGGCCTTTGGCGGCCTGCTGCTGCCGATCCTCATCGGCAATGTGCTGGGCGGGACCGCGCTGTTCTCGCTGATCGCTTATGCACAGGTGAAGGAAGAGATGTGAAAGAGACGGTGCAAAGCGGAATGTCCTGGATTTGCGCGCTTCGGCAAACGGCCTAAGGTCCGGCGCGGCGATCTTCAGGATACGGACATGCACTTTGAAACGACGGACCTGCCCGATGCGTGGGTCATCATACCGGAGCCGGTGGGCGACGAGCGTGGCTTCTTCGCCCGCACCTTCTGCGCGCGGGAATTGGCGGAGCGTGGCCTGGAGACGAACTTCGTGCAGCATTCCGTTTCCGCCTCCGCCCGGAAGGGCACGCTGCGCGGAATGCATTTCCAGACCGAGCCGCATGGCGAAGTGAAGATCGTCACCTGCCTGAAAGGCGCCATCCTCGATGTCATCGTCGATCTGCGCGAGCGATCGCCTACTTTCCGCAAATGGCATGGTTTCGAGCTGACCGGGGAGAATCGCCACCGGCTCTATATCCCGAAAGGCTTCGCGCACGGCTTTCAGACGCTGACGGACGATGTGGAAGTCGGTTATCTGATCTCGGCGTTCTACGAGCCGACCGCCGCGAGCGGCGTGCGCCATGATGATCCGGCCTTCGGGATCGCGTGGCCTCTGCCGGTCACGGTGATTTCGGACAAGGACCGGGCCTGGCCGGATTTCACGAGCTGAGCGGCGTTTCGGCGGGCGCCAGCAGGCCATGCTCCTCCAGCAGCTTCGCCGTGCCATGCGATGATCGACGAAGGGCAGCGCGGCGCGCTCGGCGATATCGAGCAGCGAATATTCCCCATCCGACAGATTGAGCACCCAGAGCATCGCCATGTTCTTGGCCGCGGCGTCCTTGTCTCCGCCGATCGCTCCGTAAAGCCCTCTCCGGCCGAGTTGCGGTTCGCATTTCGGCAACAGATTGACGTAGCGGCGGTCGTTTTCGACGATGTCGATTGCCGCCGTGATCATGCGGTAGGACGCGGCCAGATGCTCGGGGCGGATGAAATCGAGATTGTCCGCTGAGGTATGATATTCGGGGAATGTCCCGAACTGGCTGCGCTCGAACATCCCGACCGGCGAGATTGAAGCCCGGCGAGCAATATTGGCGCTCGTCATAGCCGTAGGGGAAGAAATCGATGATGTCCGGCGAAGGCGCGGCATGCTTCAGCACATGCAACATCGCGCGATCGATCATCGCATCGCCGCGCCGGCTTTTCTTGTAGGTCGGACCGCCGCCATCGCCGACGCAGGACACGGTCAGCCCATGCTTGATCCGGCCGACATTCGCTTCGTTGCGGGCAAGCCACGTGATCGCGCCGATGGTGCCGGGCGCGAAAATGAAGCGATAGCTCAGCCGCGTCCTCAGTCCCGCCATGGACTTGGCCAGCAGGGTCAGCAGCGCCAGCCCCGAGCAATTGTCGTTCGCCAGCGACGGGTGGCAGATATGCGCCGAGAGCAGGAATTCATCCTCCGTCTCGCCCCGGTGCAGATATTCGCCATAGGTCAGATATCCGTCTGTGAGAGACGCATCGATGACTGCCTCATATTCGCCGTCCGGCAGCGCTGCGAGGCGGTTATGCGCCATGCAGAAGCCCCAACGCTCGGCGTAGTAGGAGGTGCGGTAGGGGATGAGGTCGGGCTGATCGGGCAGCGTGTGGATGTGCGGCTTGAGGTCCGCCAGCGGCAATCTCTCGCGGACGGGCGCGCTGTAATTCAGCACGTGCAGCGAATGCTCGCGGAAATCGACGACGCGCTCTCCGGATTCGTTTTTGATATAGGCGTCGCGAATAGTCCATTCGCGCGGCACCGTCCAGTCGAATACCGGTGTGCCCGTCGGCACTTCGCTAATCTGCAGGTCGATGGCACGGCCGAGGATCTGCAGCGTCCGCCGCACGCCGTCGCCGGTAATGCTGCGGCAGATCGGATAAAGCTCGGCGGCGAGCGCATAGATCTCGTCGCCGAGCGCGGCGCTGTCCGGACATTCGGCGAGCGCGCCTGTTTCGCCGCCTGGCATTGGCGTCAGCTTGCCAGCGCCTTGACGCTCGTATCGCGTGCCGCAGAACAATGGCGCAGATCCGGCCCGATAATGCCGTCGGCCATCAGCTTCTTGATATGACTTATGCGCTGATAGCGCGGGCCTTCGAACTCTTCCAGCGTCAGCCCCGAAGTGCTGTAGGCTTCATAGAGCTGCTCGGCGCCGCGGCGCGCGTCCCATTGCGGCTTGAAGTCCGGCAGCGTGCGGGCGATTTTTTCGAAGCTCACGCGGTAGGAGCGCGTATCGGGGCCTGCATCGGCCGCGAATTCAAGGTGGCAGCCCGGCACAACGTCGGCGACGATCTGCGCCAGATCGCGGATCCGGTAATTATGCTCGCTATGCCCTACGTTGAAAGCCTGATTGCGGACCCGATGCTCCGGCGCTTCCAGCGCGGCGATGAAGGCGCGCGAAATATCCTCGATATGGGCGATGGGGCGCCAGGGCGTTCCGTCGGATTTCAGGTAGATCAGGCCCTTGGTGACGGCCCAGGCGACGAGATTGTTGAGCACGATGTCGAAACGCATGCGCGGCGAGACGCCATAAGCCGTCGCCGGCCGCAAAAATACCGGGCAGAAGCCGTCGTCGGCGAGCGGGGCGATATCGCGTTCCGACCACACTTTGGTCTGTCCATAGGCGGTGACGGGATTGAGCGCTCCGGTCTCGTCGATCATCTCTTCGCCGGCGCGGCCGTAATTGCTGCATGACGACGCCATCAGAAAGCGCGACACGCCCGCCTGTTTGGCAGCCTTGGCAAGGCTCACGCTGCCCTGGTGGTTGATACTGAAGGTCACGTCAGGGTTGAGATCGCCGAGCGGATCGTTGGATAGCGCCGCCAGATGGATAACCGCGTCGACGCCCTTGAGGTCGCTTGCGGAGACGTCGCGAATGTCCTTGCGCAGCGCCGGGACCGGCGCGATCTTGCCGCCCGCATCATAGGTGCAGCGCTCGTAGAGATCGCTATCGCAGCCGGTGACATCATGTCCCGCCCGCAACAGCATCGGCACCATCACGGTGCCAATATAACCCAGATGACCACTGACCAAGACTTTCATCGATTTGGCCTCTATTCAAAAATAGCAATTCGCGCGCGAGGAATGCTCGCGGTATTTTCCATTTCGCTAAGACCGGATAGCAGCATTCCAGGCAGTTGGCACCAAAATGTTTATGGCAAGAATGATGGTAGGTATGAATACGCAGACGCACGTGACAGGCGAAGAGAACCAATCTCTACGTGTGAATAAGGATATAACGCCATCCTGGGATGCATCATTATCGCTGCACCGGCCGGATGATAGAACCGTCGGCGGCGTGCGGTTTGCGAGGGAATTCTGCCCAGGCGCGGCCCGCATCGGAGCGGAATTTGACCTCATATGAGTGACGCTGTTTCCACAGCCCTGCCCTACCCCGCGCCGCGTCGTCCGGCCAGCACGCGCGACCGCCGCTGGAGCATCGTGCTGTCGCAGGAGAACCTCATCGGCGCGGCGTGCTTCATTTTCTTCCTCTGGGCGAGCACCGGACTGCGGGCGCTGCTGCCGGCTTTCCTGGCAGGCGAGCGGTACCTCTGGGCGCTGGCGGATTTCTTCGTAGTCGCCTGGTTTCTGCTCTACCCCGGACAGGTCCTTGCCTATGCGCGGCGCAACAAGATCCTGATCTGCTGGGGAGCGCTCGCTTGCCTTTCGATGATCTGGTCGCTCAAATCGGGACCCAGCCTTTATTACGGCGTGCAGCTTCTCTTCACAATCCTGATGGGATTCTTGCTCTGCAAGGTCCAAACGCGAGCCAGGCTCATTCAGCTGCTGTTTCTGGCCCTCTTGCCGACCCAGCTGCTTTCCTTCTATATCGAGCTCGCCGCGCCGCATATGGCGCCGGGATTTCCCGGTGGCGGCGCGTTCACGCATAAAAACGTGCTGGGCAGCTTCATGCTGCTGCAGATCATCAACAGCCTCTGCCTGTTTGCGCTTGGGTGGCGGCCGCTTCTGACGGGCATCGGTTTCGTCATGGCGGCCGTGCTGCTGGTGATGTCGGGATCGGCATCCTCGCTACTCATCGCCGTGCTCATTACCGGCGGTCTGCTGCCCATGGCGCTGCTTTACAGGGCCAATGTCAATTTCGCGCGGGCCTGTATCGGCCTTGCGTGCATCGTCGCCGTGGCGGCAGCGGTGCTCATTCTTGTAAGCGGCTACGACCCGGTCAAAGCGGTGCTCGGCAGTGTCGGCAAGGACGTCACATTGACCGGCCGCACCGTTCTTTGGGATTTCGGCTGGCAGGCGTTTCTCGACCGGCCCTTGCTCGGCCACGGCTTTCGCGCCTATTGGGAGAGCGAGAAGACCACCGTTCTCCTGCTACGCTATGTGATGCAACAGGACCTCCAGATCTTTCACAATAATTTCGTCGAGGTTGCCGTAGCATTCGGGGTCTGGGGGCCGGCTTTGCTGCTTCTGGGTCTCGCTGCCGCGTTTCACCGGTCGGTTATGGAATTTCTCACCACAAGGCTGCTGCTGGCTTTGTGGTCGGCGCTGTTCGTAATGTTCGTCGTCAGCCTGTCCTTCGCTGAGAATCCGCTTTTCAACAATCATGGATTTCTGCAGGTGCTCTTCGTTATCGCGATGGCGGCGCACGATCGTCCAGGCGCGCGGCAGGCCCCTGCCACGGCACATCGGCGGAACTGAGCGGGGGCTCCCGTGTTCCTGAGCAGTGACATTCGAATTGGAGGGACCAGATTATGAAAATGCAAGGCTTGAAGATGGTTGCGGCGGGTGCTTTATCCGCCCTGTTAATGGCGCCCGTTGCTTTCGCGCAGAAGAACGAAGGCGTTCGCGTCGGCGTGCTGACCTGCGAAGTGGAGGGTGGCGCCGGATTCGTCTTTGGCTCCAGCAAGGAGCTGCGCTGCCATTTCAAATCCTCGGACGGCCGCGATGAGCGCTATGTCGGGGCAATCAATAAGTTCGGCCTCGACATCGGTGTTACAGGCCCCGCGATCATGACCTGGGCGGTTCTCTCGCCCACCGACGATGTCGGTCGCGGCGCGCTTTCGGGTAATTATGTCGGCGCCTCGGCTGGGGCCAGCGTCGGTGTCGGCGCAGGTGCCAACGTTCTGGTCGGCGGCAACGACGACACGATCTCTCTGCAGCCGCTCAGTGTTCAGAGCCAGACCGGGCTGAACGCCGCTCTTGCGGTTTCCGAACTTGTGCTTGAGCCTGCTTAAGGCCCGCCCGCATCGATGAACAAGCAAAGGCGCCTCGCAAGGCGCCTTTTTCATGCCGGGCGCGAATTACGTCTTCTCGCACCAGATCTGATACATCGCGTCGAAGGTACGCGCGTGCTTCTCCTCGAACGTCGCCCAACTGGCAAGGCTCCCCGGCTTTTTCTCCTCTGGATAGGCCGTGAGGAACGCTGCGGTTATCAGCGGCGGCAGGCTGAATCCCCGGAAAATGAGGCCGTTCTGCTCCAGAAACGCCCCGACCTCGGACAGAAAGATCGGCCGCTCATGCTCGTGCAGGACGAGATCGCGGAAATTGCTCAGCGTGTAGAAATCATAGGATGAGGTGAGTTCGCTGCCCCGCTCCAGGAGTCCGGCGCGAAAGCTGCGCGCCGCCTCGTCGTCGCAGGCGGGGCCGGGATAGGCAGGGTCACGCCGCATTTCACTGATGCCCTGCCGAGAGACGGCGCTGTAGAGCCCTGCGAGCATCAGTCCGCCGGGGCGCAGCAGCCGGATGAGCGCCTGCCATCCCTTGAACGGTTCAGCCATGTGATGCAGGACCCCGACCGCCTCGATGATGTCGAACGGCCCCGCCTCCTCAGGGATGTTCTGAAGATCGGCTTGCGCGAAATCCAGATTGCCAGCTTCGAACCGCGCCGCCCTGGCCTTGGCGTAGGCGAGGCTCCGCCGGCTCAAATCCACGGCGAGCACCTGGGCGTTCGCGCCGTAGCGCACGCCGGCGGCGATAGCGTGCTTGCCAGTGCCCGCGCCGGCGATCAGCACGCGGAACGGCCCATCGAGGAAGCCAAGTTTTTCCGGCGGTACGAAGCCCTCCAGCATCGCCCTGGCGCTACCCTCGCGCGGCATTTGCAGGCTCGTCCAGCGCGGGTAGGGATACGCCTCATATTGGGCGGCGACCTTGCGCGAGGTCGCGTCGCCGATCACGCCGAGCGCCGGAATGTCAGCCGCGAACCGCACCTCTTGCTCATCTTCGCTGAATTGCGCGGCGAGCAGGTCGCCCAGTGCACGCGGACGTATCACGCGGCAAATTTCCGGTGAAAGCCTCAGATCCAGTGCGTCATGCGGCCGGTAAAGCAGCAGGAGCATCAGGCGCCGGGCCTCGTCCGGCGCACCAGCCTGAAGCGTAGCCCAGTCGACCTTGAGGCTGGAGAGCGCCTGGATTTCTTCTGCGCTGACGGCAAAGACGTGCTCATTGTTGAGGCACTGCCGGATGAGAGCCATCACGAAGCCTGTCAGCGCCTTATCCTCGAAGCGCTGGACCGGCACGTCGAGCAGCAGAACGCGCCGCATCGCAGTGAGCAGCCGTTCGAGGCCGGGATGCTTATTGATGCCGTGACTCAAAGCGCTCAACAGGAGCGGCTGGCTGAGCGTCTTCTCCGTCCGCCGTACCAGCCAATCCCGAGCGGCTTCGAGCCCATGTCCCGCCTCGGCACGGGCGATCGCTTCGCCCAACGGCGACTGCACCTGGAGATGTGCGATGGCCCCCGCGGCGAGAGGCTGCAAATCGATGCGGTCGAAGGCGAAAGCCGCAAGCAGGCCGCGCGGATCGAGGTCGCCGGGCGCTTGCAGCGCATAACGTGCCAGCAGCAGCGCCAGCCGCTGCGCTGGGTCGAACCAGTTCGGGCGAAGCCGGAGCGCCTGCGTCAGCAGCACCGCGGCTTCGTCGATGTCGCCGAGGCGCTCCTTGGCGCTTGCCAGATTGAACAGCGGCACCGGATTGCGCGGATCAGCGTCGCGCGCCTTGGCATAAGCCTCTGCCGCAAGATGAAAGCGCCCGGCGCGGAAGGCGACCTTGCCCTGGCCGAGGAAATCAGGTGATGGTGGTTTTACGCGGCTCGCCGGTTTCATGGCCGGATGCGTAGCTTATCGCCGCGCAAAAGCCAAGCGCGAGAGGCAGCCCGTTGGCGCCATGCATAACTGCTTCAGCAGCCTTGGGGCGTATCGGCGCCGCGGCCCGGCTTGAATTTGTCCTCGATGATCTCGACGAGCCTTTCGTAGAACGGCTTCTCGGCGGTCGGGAAGGTGATGCTGAGGGCATTGATGATCTTATTGCCGCAGGAAAACATCACTTTCTGGTAGTAGATGTTTTCGCCGCGAAAGCCTGAAAGCACGAACCAGGTCTGGCCCGTCGGACTGTAGTCCATCCGGTCATAGCCGCCGAATTCCTGCAGGATTACCTTGCGGTATTCTGCCGGCGAGAAATTCTCTGCATTGTGAGTGCCGAATACGACGATCTTGGCCCGCCCATCCTTGGAATTGAAGGTCTGGCCGCCGCCATTTTCCGGAAGCTGCCCGGCGTCGAACAGCGCGGCGGGGTAGTGGAAGCTGTAGCCGAACCGCGCATTCTGATAGGTGATCCAGCGCTCCTCCGCGGTTGGCGCATGCTTCGCCGCCCACGCCGCCATCCCAAACAGCACCAGAACGAAGAAAGCGAATGGCGCCGCCCACGCCCATTGCGGGCGGGAAGTTGTTGTTCGCATATCAGCCCTCTAAACTTAAATCCGCTTCGGACAATACTATGTCCGATCGGGAGCGAGAGGCCAATCAAAGCTGCGTCAGCTAGTGCATCGATCCAAACGGAGGCTGCAGCCGGAGTTTGGAAAAATTGATGCAAAACAAAGAGCTAGGGCACGGGCACGTGAACGAAGTGAATGTGTCAGTGCACTAGCACAAAATAGTCCGAGGTCGGTGCAATCGGACCCAACGCAACCACAAAGGGAGCTGATGGGTTACGGCGGATCCGATTGACACCACGCCTGACGGCGGCCGAGCCGGGTGAAATTATCGGCAGCCTACCGGCGTATCCCTGCCCAGGCCGGGCCGGAAATTGTCTTCCATGACCTCGACCAGCCCTTCATAGAAATCCCGGTCGGCGGTGGGAAATGTGATGCTGAGAACGTTGATGATCCGATTGCCGCAGGAAAACAGCACCTTCTGATAATAGATGTTTCCGCCGCGATAGCCCGACAGCACGAACCAAGTCTGGCCCTTTGGGCTGTAATCAAGCTGCTCGTAACCGCCGAACTCGCCCAGTATCGCCGCGCGATACCCGGCCAGCGTGAAGCCTTCGTCGTTTTCGACGGCCGATACGACGATCTTGGCCCGCTTGTCGGGCGAGAGGAAGGTCTTGGCCTCCGTACCGGCAGCGATTGCCTGCGGTTCGAAGAATGTCGAGGGGTAATAGAAATTATAGCCAAGACTATCGTTCACATAGGTGACCCAGCCATCTTCCGGCATCTGCTGATATTTGGGCGCAGCCGATACCGGCGCCATGCCCAAAAGGACAATGGCGACTGCGGCGGAAATAAATGTTCCGCAAATCCTGGCCGTGGATAGGTTTTTCATCGTCCTGCCTCTTCGATGCTTCGCTCAATCAACCGGCGCGAGCCGCGCCCGGTCACTTCGAAATCTGAGCTAGCTACGAGGACGAGAGAAAAAGGTTTCAGCGAAAAACGGCGTTTGGGCGGAGGGCGCCGCTTTCTTGCCTAGCGATCAGGGCGACGCATGGAAGCGGGAGCGAGTGCCAAGCATAATCGGCACAGCGACAAGCGAAGCAGAAGAATCATCTCGGCTATTGCGTAACCAGCGGAAAGCGCTTGAAGAATTTCCAACTGATGTCGGCGGCCGAGATATCCTGGTTGGCGCGGCCCAGCATGGAACGCAGCATCGGCCGGTTGCCGATCTGAGCACCGGGAGGCACGTGGCCGCCGCCTTCCACCGTCAGCAGCACCACCGGGGAGCCGGACTGGCATTCGGCGAACTGCCGGGCGATCACGGTCGAGCCATCGGAATCATCCTTGTTGGGCAACGGCTTCTCCTGCGATCTGCCCTCGCAGCCATTGCGGCGCTGCCAGAAATCGACGGTATCGAGCGTCGACAGAACCTCACCGCGCGACCAGCGGCCGACATCGCCGCCCTCATAGGGGTTGACGGGATCCTCGGTGGAATTGATGACGATGAGCGGCGTGCCGCCGCCGGGCCGGCACCCATCCGCGACCTCCTTCGGCATATTGGCGATGACGGCCGCATAAGCCGCGAAAATGCCGGGCGACTGGCATGCGACGCGATAGGTCATCATACCGCCATTGGATACGCCGAGCAGATAGATCCGCTTGGGATCGGCGACGCCCTGGCGCACCAGATGATCGGCCAGATTACGCATGAAACGCACGTCGTCGGCGCCGTCGGTATGACCGCTGACCCCGTCGTTCCACCGTCTGCCAACGGCATCGGGATAGACAACCGCGAACCGGTCCTGAGCGGCGAGTTCGTCCAGGCCGAAGATGCGCCGCATCGACTTGCCGTTCATCGAATCCGCCATGCAGTGCGACGACAGTCGGCATCGGCCGGCCCCGCTGCGCGCCATCGGGGAGCACCAGCGTAAAGTTCCGGTCCCGGCCGCCGGTACCGATGCTGTCATAAAACACCTCCGCCACCGCGGAAGGTGCAAAAGATGGCATCGCGCAAACGGCCAACGCAAAAAAAGCGACGTGAAGCGGCATTTTCTTGATCATTGTCGGTGATCCTGGATGCGCTGAAGACAGGAGGCATTCGAAGGCGTATACGGAGTGTTATCCATAGTTCCGGCGGCCACTGAACCGGCCGTGAATACCCCGGCATTTCACCTATTGAGCGATTGCGGGTGATGCTGCGGCACGGTAAAACGGCCGCACGAGTTTGCTAGGAGTGAGCCATGGCGAAAACAGACGCGCGGCCCATGCGGCCATTGTCGCCGCATCTTACGATCTTCCGGCCGTATATCAACATGATGATGTCGATCGTCCACCGGATCACCGGTGGGGCGAATTATTTCGGCACGCTGTTGCTGGCCGCCTGGCTGACGGCGACGGCATCGGGACCGGACGGGTTCCTCGCGGCGAACGCGGTCGCGGCCTCGCCCCTGGGGCTGCTGATCCTGGCCGGCTATAGCTGGTCGCTCATTCATCATGGGCTTGGCGGCATCCGTCATTTCATCTGGGACACGGGGCGGGGCTACGACCTCGCCACCATCCGCATGCTCTCCTGGGGCACCCTCATCGGCTCTGTGACCCTGACCGCAATCATCTGGTTCATCGGCCTGTCGAAATGGGGAGCTCTCTGATGGCCAGCTACCGCACCCCGCATTCGCGGGTCAAGGGTCTCGGCTCCGCGCAAAGCGGCACCGAGCATTTCTGGGCGCAGCGCGTCACCGCCCTCGCCAATCTCGTGCTGCTGGTGTTCCTGATCTATTCCGTCATCCGGCTGGCCGGCGAACCGCTCGATGTCGTCCGCGCCTATTTCGCCTCGCCGGTCGTCGCGATTCTGGCTTCGCTGTTCGCGATTTCATCCACCTATCATATGCGCATCGGCATGCAGGTCATCATCGAAGATTACATCCACCAGGAAAGCACAAAGCTGATCCTGCTCGTCCTGAACACCTTTTTTGCGGTGGCTGTCGCTCTTACCTCTGTCATTGCAATCATCAAGCTGAGCCTGGGAGCCTGAGAACGATGGCGGAAAACGGCAAGGGTAATGGCGTCAGCGCGCCGCGCACCAACGGCCGCGCCTATCCCTTCAACGATCATACCTACGATGTCGTGGTCGTCGGCGCGGGCGGCGCCGGCTTGCGCGCGACGCTGGGCTGCGCCGAGGCGGGGCTGAAAACCGCGTGCATCACCAAGGTTTTTCCCACGCGCTCGCACACGGTCGCGGCGCAGGGCGGTATCGCGGCCTCGCTCGGCAATATGGGGCCGGACGATTGGCGCTGGCACATGTATGACACGGTGAAGGGCTCCGACTGGCTCGGGGACCAGGACGCCATCGAATATCTCTGCCGCAACGCGCCCGCCGCGGTCTATGAGCTGGAGCATTACGGCATGCCCTTCTCGCGCACCGAGGAAGGCAAGATCTATCAGCGCCCCTTCGGCGGCATGACCACCGATTTCGGCGAAGGCCCGCCCGCGCAGCGCACCTGCGCCGCCGCCGATCGCACCGGCCACGCCATGCTGCACACGCTTTACGGCCAGTCGCTGCGCTATTCCGCGGAGTTCTTCATCGAATATTTCGCACTCGACCTGATCATGGACGACGAAGGCGTCTGCCGGGGCGTCATCGCCATGTGCATCGAGGACGGTTCGATCCACCGCTTCCGCGCCCATCGCACCATCCTGGCGACCGGCGGCTACGGCCGCACCTATTTCTCCTGCACCTCGGCCCACACCTGCACGGGCGACGGCAACGCCATGGTCTTGCGCGCCGGGCTGCCTTTGCAGGACATGGAATTCGTGCAGTTCCACCCCACCGGCATTTACGGCGCTGGCGTGCTGATCACCGAAGGCGCGCGCGGCGAGGGCGGCTATCTCACCAATAGCCAAGGCGAGCGCTTCATGGAGCGCTATGCGCCGCACGCCAAGGATCTGGCCTCGCGCGACGTGGTTTCGCGCTCGATGACGATCGAAATCCGCGAAGGACGCGGCGTCGGGCCGGACAAGGACCACATCTTCCTGCATCTCGACCATCTCGACCCGAAAATCCTGGCCGAGCGCCTGCCGGGCATCACCGAGAGCGCGAAAATTTTCGCCGGCGTCGATCTGCGCCGCGAGCCGATCCCGGTCCTACCGACGGTCCATTACAATATGGGCGGCATCCCGACCAATTATCACGGCGAAATGGTCATGCCGGTCGGCGGCGACCCGGACGCGGTCGTGCCCGGCCTGATGGCCATCGGCGAGGCGTCCTGCGCGTCCGTGCATGGCGCGAACCGGCTCGGCTCGAATTCGCTGATCGATCTGGTGGTGTTCGGCCGCGCCGCCGCCCTGCGCTGCGCCGAAGCCATCGAACCGGGCTCGTCGCAGGCGCCGCTGCCCCGCGAAGCCGGGTGAGAAGGCCGTCACGCGCCTCGACCGCTTCCGCTATCGCCGATGGCGCCACGCCGACCGCCGCGCTGCGCCTCTCGATGCAGAAGACCATGCAGGCCAATTGCGCCGTGTTCCGCACCGAAGAGGTTCTGGTGGAGGGCCGCGACCGCATTCAGGAGGTCTGGGGCGGCGTCGAGGACATCAAGCTGTCCGACCGCTCGCTGGTGTGGAATTCCGACCTGATCGAGACGCTGGAATTCGACAATCTGATCGCCCAGGCCGCCGTGACGGTGCACGGCGCGGTCGCGAGGCAGGAGAGCCGCGGCGCCCATGCCCGCGAGGACTTCCCCAACCGCAACGACGCCGAATGGATGAAGCACACCCTCTCATGGGCGGATTACGGCACGCGTGCGGTGCGGCTGGGTTACCGGCCCGTCCACACGCGGACGCTGACGAATGAGGTGAAATATATCGAGCCTAAGGCGCGGGTTTATTAGGCTCTCCCCCTGTTAGATGTATATCGCCCGCGCTCACCGGCGGGCCGAGCACCGCGAGGCCCGTCCGAGTGCAGCGCGTTGTTAGGCGACATGACCCATCTCCAGTCAGCGCGCGCGCCGGTAGTGCATGGCGACCGCGCCGCTGCGGAGCGGCTTCGCCGAGATCAACTCGAGCCGTCGCGTGCTGGGCAGCCCGCTCTCGTACAGGGTCGGGCCGTGGCCGGCAATCCTGGGGTGGACGAGTAACTTGTACTCGTCGATCAGATCCAGCCGGTCCAGCTCGGTCGCGAGCTTGCCGCTGCCGAGGAGCACGCCGTCTGGGGTCGCGTCCTTGAGCTTCTGTACGCCCGTGCGCAGGTCGCCGGCGATGTGGTGGCTGTTGGTCCACGGGAAGTCCTTTCGCGTCGAGGACACCACGTACTTCGGCTTGGCCTCCAGCTTGACCGCCCACTCGCGCATCGCCGGCGGTGTCTCCGCGTCGCCGCGGGCGACCGCTGGCCAGTAGCCCTCCATCATCTCGTAGGTGACGCGGCCCCACAGCATGGCCCCGCCCTCGTCCATGAGGCGGGTGAAGAAGGCGTGTGTCTCGTCGTCGGCGATTCCTTCCTGGTGGTCGACGCAGCCGTCCAGGGTGACGTTGATACTGAAGGTCAAGAGTCCCATGGTGTCCTCCGTTCGAGATACGCGACGAGCCGCCCGCCGTCTGGCTCCAAGGGCACGAGCCCAATTCGCGAGGTGCTCACCCTGTGTCGCCTAACCTACGTTGATCTAGCATTGATTGCTCACCTCTACGACGTTCTCGTCCGGATCCCTAAAATAGACCGAAAGGATCGGACCCATCGCGCCGGCCCGTTCCCCGGGACCGTCGATAATGTCGATGCCTTCTTTTTTAAGGTGCAAGACGAACACATCGATCGGCGTATCGGTAAGCAAGCAAAAATTACCGCTACCCGGCAACGTTTTGCGCGCGATGTCAGGGCGTGAGCCGGCATCCTGCAGGCTGATTTTGTTCGTACCGAAATGCAGCGACCATTTACCCGGCCGCTCCTCGCACGCCTCCATGCCCAGCACTCTTTCATAGAAATGGCGGGCGGCATCCACGTCATTGACGCAAAGCACGATATGATCGAGTGCATGCACTCGCATGGTTCCTGCTCCTAGCTTCCGGGCGCCGACAAAGAGCAAGTCTCCGATATCGGAGACTTGAACAAATAGAGAACATCGTATATGTCATGCCGGAGAGGTCGTCCGGCTCACCTCGATTTTTACAGGCGCAACTAAGCTGCGCGAAGCGGAACTACCCGACGCCGGTGCGATTGAAGATTATTGACGCACTTATTTTGCCAGCATCTTTAATCCCGCGCGGCTTAAGGTCGGCGCCATGCGGCGGGAGATGCCGAAGAAATATTGGCACAATCTGCCGGAAGGCTGGCGGATTGCGCCGCTCATCGCCGCTGCCCAGGAGCGAACGCAGGACATGATCGGGAAAGCACCCGCCATCGACGTGAACCGCCGGCCATCCGCGCAGGGGAGGATGAGCGCCGAGGAAGCGGCGCAGGCCGGCGGCGATCCCCTGGACCAGTTGCGCGCCGACGCGGCCAGCTGCAAAGCCTGTCCGTTATGGGAGCACGCGACACAGACCGTGTTCGGCAAGGGCGCTGCTCATGCGAGGCTGATGCTGGTCGGCGAGCAGCCCGGCGACCAGGAGGATCTCGCGGGCGAGCCCTTCGTCGGCCCTGCCGGCGAGGTGCTTGAGCCGCGCCCTGGGAGAAGCCGGGATCAAGCGCACGGAGGTTTACGTCACCAACGCGGTGAAGCATTTCAAATTCGAGCCGCGCGGCAAGCGGCGCATCCATCAGAAGCCGAATGCCGGCGAGATCAAAGCCTGCCGCTGGTGGCTGGAACAGGAGCGCGCGGCTATCCGCCCCCGCATCATCGTTGCCCTGGGCGCGACCGCTGCCCGCAGCGTACTCGACCGTCCGGTCAGGTTGATGGCGGAACGCGGACAGCCGATTGAGGGCGATGGCGAAACCGTCCTGTTGACTGTGCACCCCTCATATCTCTTGCGCATGCCGGACGAGCAGCGTAAACGCGAGGAATATGCCGCGTTTGTCGGCGACTTGCGGCAGGCCGCGGCGCTGGCAAAATAACTAAGTGGGCACCCCCCTTCCACTCGGGAACCACAGACCCGGCAGGGCGTTGCCTGCTCTTGACGCTTCCGTTCAGGAGATGTGCCCATGCTGTGCCCCAACTGCAAAACTGAAAACCTCATTACGAGCGAGCGCCAGAGCGTCCAGATCGATCATTGCCCGCGTTGCCGGGGGGTCTGGCTCGACCGGGGCGAACTGGAGAAGCTCATCCAGATGGCATCGACGGATGATGAGGGCCGATCCGAACGCTACAATGGCCGCGAGTATGGCGAGGAAGAGGAAGCGCCTCGCAAGCGCGGCTATGGCGAGAGCGGCCAGGACGATGACGACGACGATCGCGAAGAGCGGGGCAAATCCTATCGAAGCCGCGACCGCGATGATGACGATCGCGGCGACTCCTATCGAAACCGTGACCGCGATTACGATTCGCGCTCAGGACGCGGCGACCAGGAGGGCGGCCGATCGATCTGGCGCGAGATTTTCGAGAATCTGGGCGACAAGCTGCCCCGGCCATAAGGCCCGCGAACATCGTTCTGAGAACCGGCGCGGGACGGTGGACGCTAAGCCGTTGCCCGCGCGGCGATGGCCATCTCGCACGCCCGCTTGAACTCATCCTTGGCGGCTTCCGAGGCCGCGAAGATGTCGTCGATCTTGTAGAAGTCCAGCACGCGGAACTGGCCGATATCGGGCCGGATCAGAATGTCGGGCGCGGCGCTGTTCAGTTTCTCGCGCATGACCGACCGCATGGTGATCTGGTTGGAGCCGATGATCGCGTCGATCAGCGACGGCACCTGTCCGCGGCTCTGCTGCGGTCCCGCGCAGACATCGATAGCGGCGACGATATCGGCGTGGCCCTTCAGCAGATCGAACGGCACCGGATTGACGAAACCGCCGTCGATCAGCACCTTGCCGTCCAATTCGACCGGCCGCAGGATGCCAGGAAGCGCCGAGCTGGCGACGATCGCGGGCATCAGCGGCCCATGCTCGAGGACGCAAGGGCACTGGGTGTAAAAGTCGGTGGTGACGGCGAGGAACGGGGTCTTCAGCTCCTCGAATGTGGCGGGCAGCGTTTCCGGCAGGATCGCTTCCAGCACGCGCTCGCCGGGCAGTATCGAAATGCCGGACGAGCCCAACCTGTCAGCGAGCGCCGCATTCCACCGCTTGAACAGCCGCTTTACGATCTGCGTGCGCTTCTGGAACAACTCGTGGCAAAAGACGCGGATGTCCGCGCCGCTCATCCCCGAAGCGTAGGCCGCCCCGATCAGCGCGCCGATGCTCGTGCCCGCGATGAGCCGGGGGCGGATCCCGAGTTCATCCAGCGCTTCGAGCATCATCACATGGGCGAAACCCCGCGCGCCGCCTCCGCCCAGAGCGATTGCGAAAGTTGGGCTGGAGGTCTCCACCTTGCGCAAGCTGGGCAGGGTGTCCACGCTTCCCGGCGCGGGCACGGTGCTTCCTTCTAGAGGATGACATCCGGCCTCGATCCGCTCAGAAAGTCCAACATGGCGCTCGCGGTTTCGTCCGGGTTTTCCTCGGGCAGGAAATGGCCGGACTGGATGGCGTGGCCCTCGACGCGATCGCACCATTCTTCCCAGATGGCGAGCGGGCTGGCGGTCTTGCTCGGGATGCCCCTCGCGCCCCAGAATACGCCGACGGGGCACGCAATCCGGCGTCCGAAGCACGCGGTCGGCTTCATCGGCGGCGAGATCATAGCCGGCCCCGGCGCGATAATCCTCGCAGGTCGCATGAATGCGCGCCGGCTCGCTGAAAAACGCGCGGTAATGGGCGAGCGCTTCGGGTGAGAAGACGGACAGATTTCCGGTCCCACCCCAGCGCTCCAGCTTGTGGTCGAGCCAGCCGACAGGATCGCGGCCGATGATCTCTTCCGGCCAGGGCGCGTGCTGGGCGAGAAACGTCCAATGGAAGGTTTGCATGGCGAGGTCGCGCGTCAGCCTGTGCCACATATCGTAGGTCGGCACGATGTCGAGCAGGACCAGCTTCTCGATCCGCTCGGGATGATCCAGGGCCAGCCGGTAGCCGGCACGGCCGCCGCGATCATGGCCGCAGAGGAGGAAGCGGGCCAAGCCAAGCTGATCGGCGATGTCGATAACATCCTGCGCCATCGCCCGCTTCGAATAGGCATAGTGCTCGATATCGGCGGGCGGCGTCGAACTTGCGCCATAGCCGCGCAGATCGGGAATGATGAGCTGATACTGCTCCGCCAGTCGCGGCGCGACCCGGTGCCAGATCACATGCGTCTGCGGATAGCCGTGCAGCAGGAACAGCGGCGGCCCACTGCCGCCGATGCGCGCGAATATCTCCGCGCCCTGCGTAGAGAATCGGCGGCTTTCAAAGCCGGGAAACAGATCAGGCAGGTTCTGCATCGCGCTCCTCATGGGTCGTGGCGCGCCAACCAATGTCCCGGCGGTAAAAGCCACCCGGCCAGTCGATTCGCGCGATGGCGTCATAGGCCCTCCGGCGCGCCTCTATGACGGAGCTGCCCAGCGCCGTTACGTTCAGCACGCGGCCGCCATTGGCGAGGATACGCACGCCGTCGCGCCTGGTCCCGGCGTGGAAGATCATCACCTTACCATCATCCGCCACCGCGTCGAGGCCGCCGATCGGCGAGCCCTTTTCATAATCGCCGGGGTAGCCGTTCGCGGCCATGACCACGGTGAGGGCGGTGTCGGTGCTCCAGCGCAGGCTGAAACGGTCCAGCACGCCGTCCGCCGTGGCCAGGAGCGCTGCGAGGCAATCGGAGTTGAGCCGCATCATCAGCACTTGGCATTCCGGGTCGCCGAAGCGGACATTATATTCGATGAGTTTGGGGCCGCTTGCGTCGATCATCAAGCCCGCATAGAGCACGCCCTGATAAATGATGCCGCGCTCCTTGAGGGCGGCGACCGTCGGCAGGATGATCTCCTGCATCGTCCGCCGCTCCATCTCCGGCGTCATGATCGGGGCGGGAGAATAGGCGCCCATGCCCCCCGTATTCGGCCCCTGATCGCCGTCGAAGGCGCGCTTATGGTCTTGCGCGCTGGCGAGCGGCAAGACGTTCTTGCCGTCACAAAGAGCGAAAAAGCTGGCCTCTTCGCCCGCGAGGAACTCTTCGATGACCACTGAAGCGCCCGCAGCGCCGAATGCGCCGTCAAAGCAGCTATTCACGACGTCTTCTGCTTGCTTTCAGCGTCTCGGCAACAACGACGCCCTTGCCCGCAGCGAGCCCGTCCGCCTTGATGACGATCGGCAAAGGCCGGCCGCGCAAATAGGCGAGTGCCGCGTGACGGTCACTGAAATGCCCGAACGCCGCCGTCGGAATGCCCTTGGCTGCGCAAAGCGCCTTGGTGAACCCTTTGGAGCCTTCAAGCTGTGCCCCATCCTTGCCGGGGCCGAACGCCTTGATCCCCGCTCCCCGCAGATCGTCCGCCAAGCCGGCGACGAGGGGCGCTTCCGGCCCGATGACTACCAGTCCGATCGCATGCGTGCGGCAGAAATCGATGATCGCGTCATGATCGGCGGCATCGAGCGCCACACATTCGGCGCAAGCTTCGATGCCCGCATTGCCGGGGGCGCAATAAAGCTTGGTAAGCAGCGGGCTGGCGCTGAGCGCCCAGGCGAGCGCATGTTCGCGCCCGCCGGAGCCAATTAGCAAGACATTCATGATATGGACTATTCACCCGTTCTTGGGCAGGGCTGATAACACGAATCGTCATAAGGTTGCACCCTTAAGGGTGGGGCCAACTCTTTCCTGGTCGCATTTTCGCGACGCAAACCGGTATCCATCCCCGCCTTCGCGAGGACATGCTTTGCAATCCAAAATGCTCTAGATTGACCCCGATGCAAGACACTCCTCCCGGCAATGTCGCGGAATATACCGTCTCCGAGCTGTCCATGGCGGTCAAGCGCACCGTCGAGGATAGTTTCGGCTATGTGCGGCTGCGCGGCGAGATCTCCGGCTTTCGCGGCCAGCATTCGTCGGGCCATGCCTATTTCGCGCTGAAGGATGATCGCGCCAAGATCGACGCGGTCATTTGGAAGGGCAATTTCGCCGGCCTGCGCTTCAAGCCGGAAGAGGGCATGGAGGTGATCGCGACGGGCCGCGTCACCACCTATCCGAACAAATCCAGCTACCAGATCATCGTCGAGGCGATCGAGCCTGCCGGCATCGGGGCGCTGATGGCGCTCTTGGAAGAGCGCAAGAAGAAGCTCGCCGCCGAAGGCCTGTTCGATGAAGCGCGCAAGCGGCCGCTGCCGTTCCTGCCGCGCGTGGTCGGCATCATCACCTCGCCCACCGGCTCGGTGATCCGCGACATGCTGCATGGCTTTGCTGAGCGCTTTCCGGCTTGCGTGCTGATCTGGCCGGTGCGGGTGCAAGGCGAGACGAGCGCGGCGGAGGTGACGGCGGCCATCGCAGGGGTTCAACGCATTGGGGCCGAATGGGCGCGTGCCGCGCCCGGATGTGCTGATCGTGGCGCGCGGCGGCGGCAGCCTGGAGGATCTTTGGGGCTTTAACGACGAGGCGCTGGCGCGGGCGGTTTCGGCAAGCGGCATTCCGGTCATATCGGCCGTCGGCCACGAAACCGATTGGACGCTGATCGATTATGTCGCCGATGCGCGTGCGCCGACTCCGACCAAGGCCGCCGAATGGGCCGTACCGAAGACAGAGCGAGCTCATCGCCCGCATGACCGAGCTGCGCGAGCGCCAGCGCTATGCCATTGCCCGCGCCATCGAAGGCAACCGCTCCGATCTGCGGGCCGCCGCGCGCGGCTTGCCGAGGCCGCAAGACCTGCTCGGCTTTGCCCGGCAGCGCTTCGACGGGGCGAGCGGCCGCCTGCGCCACGCCCTGCGCGGCTTCGCCTCGGAAAAGCGCGGCAGGCTGGTGCGCTGGCAGGGCCGGCTCGACGCGCGGCTGATCGCGCAGCGGGCCGAGCGGTGCCATGAGCGTCTTCGTGCAATGGACCGCGAGATGCGCCAGGTGGTGCGCCGTCTGGTGCAGCAGCGTCACGTTCTGCTGAGCCGTCACGCGGCACGCCTTGGTCCGGGTCTGCTTGAGGCATCCCGCAAGGCGCGGGCGCGAAAAGCTTGACCAGCTTGCCGGGCGGGGCCGCCACAGCATGATTGCGTGCCTCGAAAAACGGCGGCGGACAATCAACTCGCTCGGCCAACTCTTGCGCTCGCTGAGCCATAAAAGCGTGCTGGATCGCGGGTTCGTCCTCGTCAGGGACACCGAAAGGCGGATGGTGCGGCGCGTCGCCGAGGCGGAAGCGGCGGGCAGCGTCGAGCTGGAATTCGCCGACGGCCGCGCATTGGCGGAGGTACAAGGTGGCTCTGGGGCAAAGCCGGGGAAGCCGGCGCGCGAGACCGAAGGCGCAGCAGGGCGGCGGAGCAAGAAAGCCAAGCAGAAGCAAGGTCAGCTGTTTTGAGCCAGGAGCATCGTCCGCCTAAGGTGCTTTCGCCAATTGCCGCCAAAGATCACCTTTATGCGTTGCGTCAGGCTTCCAAGGGAAGTTGAACTGTACAACGCGGTGTGGATGCCCAATATTATTAGCGGCGCCTTTCAGCGGAAGCATTCCCCGCGGCGCGACGGCGAACACGGTACGAAATGCGACCGGACACATGACTAGAGCCCTGTTCCATTCGATCGGCAGGGAATGGGCTCTAGAGCGAAAATACAGCCATAGTGATGTGAATGAATCGATTTGAACGAAATATCGGCCAGGCCGGTGAGGCCAAACTGCGGTATCTGGATGGGGAATTTCAGGTTCTCACGCCGGGCAGCTTCGTTCGCTGCGCGGTGAGCGGACAGCCGATCCCGATCGAAAATCTGCGCTATTGGAGCGTGGAATTGCAGGAACCCTACGTCAGCGCCGAAGTGTCACTGCAGCGCTTCCTGCAAGTCAGGCACAAGCGGTCTGGCAGGTAGGCAAGCGCCCGCCGCTACGCCTAATTCTTCGCCGCGCCCCACACCGTTTCAAGCCGGGCATCGCGCCCGCAGCCATAGCGGTAGAATTTATATTTCAGCGGGTTCTTCTCGTAATAGTCCTGGTGATAGTCTTCGGCCGGGTAAAATTCAGAAGCGGGCAGAATATCCGTCACAACAGCTTGGCCGAGCTTTTCGGCAATCTGTTTCTTCGAAGCTTCGGCTAGCTCTTTCTCTTTCTCGTTGCCGAAAAAGATCGCCGAACGATATTGCGAACCCTTGTCGCAGAACTGACCGTCTGCATCGAACGGGTCGATATTCCGCCAGAAGATATCGAGAAGCTTTTCGTAGCTAACCTTTGCGGGGTCATATTCGACCTTCACCACTTCGATATGCCCTGTCGAGCCCGCCGAAACCTGCTCATAGGTCGGATTGGCCGTCTTGCCGCCCGAATAGCCCGAGATCGTCGAGATCACCCCGTCGGTCTTGTCGTACGGCGGCTCCATGCACCAGAAGCAGCCCCCTGCGAGAATAACCGACGCAGTCTGCGGGGTCTGGGCGGCTATGGGTGTCGTCAGTGCGGCGAAGGCGAGCGCGAGAAGCGCGATGAAGCGGCGCATGGGTGTTCCTATCCGGATTTGACTGAACTCAGGCTGGACCTTTGCCGTCGGTTTTCTCCGTCGGAAGGAATGTCATCGCGTCGCCGTTCATGCAATAGCGCAGGCCGGTTGGCGCGGGACCGTCATCGAAAACATGGCCGAGATGACCGCCGCAGCGACGGCAATGCACCTCGGTGCGCACATAGAAGAGATAGGAGCGATCGTCGCGGGTGCCGACGGCGTTGTCGAGGGGCTTCCAGAAGCTCGGCCAACCGGTACCGCTCTCATATTTGGTTTCGGACGAATAGAGCGGCAGGTCGCAGGCCGCGCAATGAAACACCCCCGCACGCTTTTCATTGTTGAGCGGGCTGCTGAGCGGGCGTTCCGTCCCTTCCTCGCGCAAGATATAGAATTGCGCGGGCGTCAGGAGCTTGCGCCATTCCTCAGGCGTTTTGGTGATTTCGAATGTCTCTGCGGCCGCCCAGACGCCGCCCGGAAGCCTTAATGCAAGAGCGGAGACAGACAAAGCGGCGATCCCGGTCATCACTGTACGACGCGTCATCATTGCCCAGGTCCTTTCACGAAGTCGTCCAAAGCATGTCGGTGTGGAAGGGTCACGATCAAGTCACGTTCACGTGGAAAGTGTGCCTTGCCTCTTCAAACTTTCGATACCGATCAAGGTCGCCAGCATGGCGAAATAGGCGAGGATGCCGTGCAAGGCGAGGCTGGGAACCAGATAGAGCACCATCGCGTCGTTGCCGCCGGGGATCAGCGCCCAGGCAAACCCCATGATGATGCCGCCCAGGAGCGATTGCAATGCGGGAAGCGGACGCGGCGCGCTGAAGACAAAGCGTCCGTGGTAACCCGCCGCCGCCATGCCGCCGAGGAACAGCGAAGCGGATCCGACGATCGTTTCGAGCGGAAAATCCGCTCTGGAGCCGGCGAGATAGAATGCGACCCGCCGGATCAGCGCCGGATAGATCCACGGTACATCGGTCGCAAACAGCAGGCCGCCGATGACCCCGATGATCGCCGCCGCCAAAGCGGAGCGCCAGCGCGATTGCCTTAACAGGTTGGCAAGTGTGATCCCGGCGCGCCAATGAACCCGGAGCATGTGCCAGACCACCCACGCCAGAAATGCGATAACCGTTAGCCAGAGCACGAAAAGCGGTCCATTCAGCTGCGCCGCGAGGGTCGGCTGAAGCTGGCTGGCAGTGGGCGCGACATGTGTCAATTCGGCGAGCGTCGCGCCGGCTGCCATGCCGGGTATGGCGAAGATGAAGGACAGGTTCCCCGCGGTCAGCCGCGAGCAAACGCCGAAAATGCAGGCTCCGTTGACACAGCATCCCACCGCATAGAGAACGCCCCCGATGACGGGAAGAAAACTCAAGGGAAGCTGGCCGCTGGTCTTGAACGGCCCCGCGCCGTACCACGCGATCGGCACGATGACGGCAAAGGCCCAGGCCGACGCGAGCAGCAGCCCGTGCAAGCGGCTCCATCGCCCGGTCCAGGCGATCTGCCTTGCGGCGAGCACAGAACAGACATTGCCCCGCTGAAGCGCGAAGCCTACGGCGAAGGCGAGCGGTGCCAAAACCGCAAATATCTGCAGCACCGACATGAATTCCCCCGCCGACGGATTCGCCTCGTCCGCGCTCGCTTTACCATAAGCCGGGAGTCCGTCGCGACGAAAATGCGTCAGCGGCTGCGAAGCGTTCGCCATCGGCGAGCCACGACGACGCCACGTCGCTTGCGCCATTCTCCGTAGCCGATAGACTTGGCGCAACGAAACGGGCGATCCGGCGCTATGCGCTGGAAACGCTGTCCACTTTAGGGGGAGAAGCGCAATGGCGGACGAGACGGCCGATGTCATTGTCGTGGGAGCGGGGCTGGCGGGCCTCGTCGCCGCGGCCGAACTGACCGATGCCGGACGGCGCGTCATCCTTCTCGATCAGGAGCCGGAGCAGTCGCTTGGCGGTCAGGCGTTCTGGTCCTTCGGCGGGCTGCTGTTCGTCGATTCGCCCGAGCAGCGGCGCCTGGGCATCCGCGACACGCGCGATCTTGCGCTGCAGGATTGGATGGCCTCGGCTGGGTTCGATCGTGAGGAAGATGCCTGGCCGCGAAAATGGGCCGAAGCCTATGTGGATTTCGCCGCCGGGGAGAAACGCTCCTGGCTGCACGCGCAGGGGGTGCGGTTTTTCCCGCTGGTCGGCTGGGCCGAGCGCGGCGGCTATCTGGCGACCGAGCATGGCAATTCCGTGCCGCGCTTTCATATCACCTGGGGCACCGGACCGGGCCTGATCGAGCCTTTCGTCCGGCGCGTGCGCGAAGCCGAAAAGAAGGGCCTGATTTCCTTGCGTTTCCGCCACCGTGTGAACGAACTGACCACCAGCGGCGGCCAGATCGACGGCGTCGCGGGCGAAATCCTGGAGCCGAGCGATGCCGAACGCGGCGCGCCGACCTCACGCGCCGTCACCCGCGAATTCTCCCTGAAGGCGCAGGCTGTGATCGTGACATCGGGGGGCATCGGCGGCAATCACGAGATGGTGCGGAAAAACTGGCCGGAACGCCTCGGCAGGCCGCCGAGCTTCATGCTCTCCGGCGTGCCCGATTATGTCGATGGCCGGATGCTTGATATCACCGAGGAGGCCGGCGGCAACGTCATCAACCGCGACCGCATGTGGCATTATACGGAGGGCATCAAGAATTATGCGCCGATCTGGAGCCGTCACGGCATCCGCATCCTATCCGGACCGTCGCCGCTCTGGTTCGATGCGCGCGGCAAGCGGCTTCCGATACCACTGTTTCCCGGCTTCGACACGCTCGGCACGCTGAAGCATTTGATGTCCACCGGCCATGACTATTCCTGGTTCATCCTCAATCAGCGCATCATCGGCAAGGAATTCGGCCTGTCCGGCTCGGAGCAAAATCCCGATCTGACCGGCAAGAGCATTCGCCAGGTGCTGCAGCGCGGCCGGTCGAAGGCGGTCAGCCCGGTCGCCATGTTCCAGCAGAAGGGCGAGGATTTCGTCACGGCGGACAACCTCGCCGAACTGGTGAAGCGCATGAACGCGCTGACCGGCGGCAATCTCATCCAGGAAAGCGCCCTGCGCTACGAGATCGAGGCGCGCGACCGCGAGATCGATCACAAATTCTCCAAGGACGCGCAGATCACGGCGATACGCGGCGCACGCAACTACCTTGCCGATAAGCTCATTCGCGTCACCAAGCCGCATAAGCTGCTCGACCCGGCGGCCGGGCCGCTGATCGCGGTGCGCCTCTGGATCCTGACGCGAAAAACGCTGGGCGGCTTGCAGACCGACCTGTCGTCGCGGGTCCTGAAAGCGGATGGCCAGCCGCTGGCCAATGTCTATGCGGCGGGCGAAGTCGCGGGCTTCGGCGGCGGCGGGGTACATGGATATCGCGCGCTCGAAGGGACATTTCTTGGCGGCTGCATCTTTTCCGGGCGTATTGCAGGGCGGGCAGCGGCGAAGGCAGTCGCCTGATGGGCGCGGCGAGAACCGATTTGCATGCGGATGCGCGGATCGTCATCGCCGGGGCCGGTACCATCGGCTGTTTCGTCGGCGGTCTCCTGGCGCGGGCGGGACGGAAGGTCAGTTTCCTCGGCCGGCCGCGCATGGTCGAGGAGCTTCAATCCTGCGGCCTGCATCTCACCGATTTCGCCGGGCTGGACGAGCAGATCCGCGCCGCCAGCCTCTCGGTGACGGCTGATCCTGGCGCGCTCCGCGATGCCCGCCTCGTGCTCGTCACGGTGAAAAGCGGCGCAACGGAAGCGATGGCCCGTGAAATCGCCGCGCACACCTCCCCCGATACCGTCGTGCTGAGCCTGCAAAACGGCGTCGATAATCCTGCCGTGCTTCGCGCCGAATTGCATGGCAGGCCGGTGCTTGCGGGCATGGTGGGGTTCAACGTCGTTCACATGGGCGAGGGGCGCTTTCACCGTGCCACCTCCGGGCAAGTGGTGATCGAAGCGGGCCGGCCCGACGTGGTTTCGCTGCTGTCGGTGCCCGGCATCGATATCCAGACGAGCGACAACATCGGCGGCGTGCAATGGGGCAAGCTGCTGCTCAATCTCAACAATGCGCTGAATGCCCTGTCCGATCTGCCGCTGCGCCAGCAAATGGAGAGCCGCGAATGGCGTCGCCTGTTCGCTGATCAGATGGCCGAGGGGCTGGCCGTGCTAAAAGCCGCCGGTATCGAGCCGGTTGCCGCGACCGCCGTTCCAGCGAGTTATGTCCCGACCATTCTGCGCCTGCCCGACACCCTGTTCCGCATGGCTGCCTCCCGGATGCTGAAGATCGACCCGGAGGCGCGCTCCTCGATGTGGGAGGATTTCATTCGCCGCCGCCCCACCGAAGTCGACTTATCTCCAAGGCGCGATTGTGCGTCTGGCGGAGCGCCACAGCGTCGACGCGCCGCTGTCCAAGCGGGTCGTGGCATTGGTGAAGCACGCTGAGGCTGCGGGCGCCGGACCGCCGGGGTTGACGCCCCAGCAGATTTCTCAGCTATAAGACATAGCGTGGATGCCATCCTGGACATTGCCGAAGAATCTGAGCGCGTTGCGTCGCGGATGCGCGCAGCAACATCGCGCCCCGCAGCTACCGCGGGCGTCGGCTTGGCCGGTTCTTGGTTCCACATTGAGATATTGAAGCAGTCGAGAACAGGATTTTCATGCACCCGATGAACCGAGCGAAGGCCATTCTCGCGAACGCCGGGCCGCATCTATCCGAGTCATCTCGACGCCCGACCAGTCCAACTCTTTAGCTGTGCTGCACAGATCCGGAAGCTCGCGCGATCGGCGGCGGTTAGCCGCGACATGCGATGAGCCGTTTCAGAGCCGATCTTCTGCTGCTTTTCGCTGCCGGCGTGTGGGGCCTTGCCTTCTACTTCCAAAAGTCGGCGATGAGCCACATCGGGCCATTCCTCTTCATCGCGGCACGGGCATCGGTCGCCGCACTCACACTCGCGCCCCTGGCCCTGCTCGAACTGCGGCGTCGTGAGAACGGGATGGAGCGCCCAATCTTCGACCGGTCGGCTCTCGTCAGGTTAGGCGTGATGGGCGGCGTATTCTTCTTCCTCGGCGCCGCCTTCCAGCAGGCGGGCCTCCAGACAGCGACGGTCACGAATGCCGGGTTCCTCACCGGCCTCTACGTCGTCATCACTCCCCTGATCATGTGGGTCACGGCCCGGCGCGCGCCGGGTTCGGTCGTATGGACGGCGGTTGTCCTGGCCTTCACGGGGACTTGGGCGCTGGGGGGCGGCACGGTCACGGGCTTTTCCCATGGCGACATTCTGATCGCCATCTGCGCCATCTTCTGGTCCATCCACATCGTCGTGACGGGCCGATCGCCGCATTTCGGCGTGCCCATGACATATACTTGCGTCCAGTTCGCCACCGTTGCCGCGATCGCCGCGATCGCCGCTCTCCTGTTCGAGCCGATCTCGGTGGATGCGCTGGCCAGGGCATCGGGCGCCATTCTCTACGTTGGCGTGTTGTCGAGCGCGCTAACCTTCACCCTCCTGGCCATTGCGATGAAGCACACTCCCGCATCCGAAGCCGCGGTGCTTGTGAGCATGGAAACCCTATTCGCCGCGCTTGCGGGTGCGGTCCTGCTCGGTGAGCGGCTGCCGCTGATCGGCTTGTTCGGGGCAGCGCTCCTCTTCGCCGCTTCGCTGCTCGTACAGCTTGCGCCCCGCCCCAAGAGCACTGACACATTCACTTCGTTTACGTGCCAGCGCCCTAGTTCTTTGTTTGTGCATCAATTTTACCAAACTCCGGCTGTAGCCTCCGTTTGGATCGATGCACCTGGGGATCGGCGACGCCTAAATCTCGATCAGCGCTGCGCCATGAAGCGCTGGCCGGGCATCAGCTCATAAGGATCGACCCAGCCGGGCATGGCTTTGATCCGCTGCCGCCAGGCGTCGATATTGGGATGCGTTTCCTTGACGTCGAAGCCCATCTCTTCGGGCGGATAGAAGATATATCCCGCCATCGAAATGTCGGCGATGGTCAGGCGCGGCCCGGCGACGAAGGCTTGCGATGCCAGATGCTTGTCGACGATCGCATAGGCTGCATCGAGCCGTCCGCGCAGGAATTTCAGCACGTTCGGGTCGGGCGCCTGCGGCATGAAGGAGTTCATGAAGCGGTAGATCGCCAGGAAATTCGTGAATTTGTGGTTGTCGAAAAACATCCAGCGGAGCACTTCCAGCTCCTCGTTCTCGTCCTGCGGGCCAAACTTGCCGAAATGGCGCGACAGATAGGTGAGGATGACGCCCGATTGGGACAGCCGCCTGCTCGCCATGTTCGAGAACGGGCGCCTCGCCCAACTCGTTCACCGCTTCCCGCCATGCCGGATCGCGGGTCTGGCCGTTAAAGAAATCGACCTGGATCGGCTCCCAATCCGCGCCTGATAGCGCCAGCATCAGCGCCGCCTTATAGGAATTTCCCGACTGTGCAAAACAATGCAGCTTGAACTCGGCCATGCGGCGTTCCCCTTGATGCTCTTTCGGTGACCAAAGGTAACATTGGCGAACCGTCGACGCCATTCGGCTCTGCCTCGGCGGACGGGCGGGCGAGGCGCGCATCGTTGACGTCATCCGAAAGGGTGATTTCAGCCGTTGCACATGCGTGGTTAAGACTCCGTTCAACATGATCCTGGAGGCGCGGCCGTAATGGGACGGCGGGCCGGGGCGGGCGCGCCCTGGCCGGGCGCATGAGGAGACGTCAAGATGATCGCATTGAAATCGCCCTTCAGGCCGGCGACGCGTGCAGATGCAGCCGAACTCGCGGAACTCGCCAATTTCGCCGGTGAAGGGCTGCCGCTGTATTTGTGGGAACGTATGAAAGCACCTAGTGAAACGGCCTGGGAGCATGGTCGCGGGAGGGCTGAGCGCGAAACCGGCTCGTTTTCCTATCGCAACGCCGTTATCGGCGAGATCGGCGGCAAATGCGCGGCCTGTCTCATCGGCTATCCACAGCCGGACGAGCCCGAGCCGATCGATTATGACACCATGCCGCCGATGTTCGTGCCGCTGCAGGAGCTGGAAAACCTGGCGCCCGGCACCTGGTACGTGAATGTGCTTGCCGCCTATCCCGAATATCGGAGCCTGGGCTTTGGAACGCGGCTTCTGGGCATCGCGGAGGATATCGCGCGCGAAAACCGCAAGACGGGCCTCAGCATCATCGTGTCGGATGCCAATCATGGAGCGCGGCGGCTCTATCTGCGATGCGGCTATCGCGAGGCCGGCGAGCGCCGGAAGGTCAAGGAAAGCTGGGAGAATGAAGGCCGTAGCTGGGTGCTCCTGACAAAGGGCATCCGGCTCTGAACCCGGTTCGCGCTTGACTGGAGTAAAAATCTAGAGCCATGCTCCGGCCATGGCACCGCACACCAAAGACCGTATACTCGACGCCGCCCTGACCTTGTTTCTCGAACAAGGGATGGCGGCGACCCGGATCGGCCAGATCTGCAAGCAGGCCGGGGTTTCCAACGGCAGCCTGTTTCATTTCTTTCCTAGCAAGGAAGCGATTGGAGTGGCGCTCTATGTCGGCGCCATCGCCTCCTATCAGGCCGCGCTCATCGGCGAATTGGCTGAACCGCGCCCGCCCGCCAGAATGCTGCGCGCGCTGGTCCTGTCGCATTGGGATTGGGTGTTTGCCGAAACGCCGCGCGCCCGCTTTCTCTTCCTGCAGGGTCCGCCGAGCTGGCACCCGGATGCCGACGCGCAGATTCAGCAGCACAATGCGCGCGCTCAGCAAGCCCTCGCCGAATGGCTGGATGCGCCGTCTCAGCGCGCCGCCTTGCGCGACATTCCCCTCGACGCCTTCACGCCGATCCTGCTCGGCCCTTCGATGATGGCCACGCGTGCCTGGCTGCGCGCGCCCGTTCCTCCGCCAACGACGTACCATGTCAGCCTGTTCGCCGACGCGGCCGTGCGTTCGCTACTGAAGGACAACCCCGATGACCGAAGCTGAATTCGCCCCCATCGATGAAGCAATCCGCAAAGCGCTCGCCGCTCAAGGGTTCATGCAGCTCGTCGGCGCGAAAATCGACCTGCTGGCGCCCGGCAGGGCGGTAATGAGCCTGGAACGCCGCGACGAAGTGCTGCAGCAGCATGGATTCTTCCATGGCGGCACGGTCGCGTTTCTGATCGACAACGCCACGACGACCGCGGCGGGCACGACAATAGACCGGCACACCCACACCTGTCTTACCGCCGAGTACAAGCTCAATTTCATTGCGCCAGGCAAGGGTGAGCGGTTGGTCTGCGAGGCAACGGTAATCAAGCCTGGACGCCGCCTGGCTGTGGTCGAGGCGAAGGTCTATTCCCATGAGGGCGATAAGGCGGCCTTAACGGCTGTGGCGCTTGCGACAATCGCGGTGATCGAGCGCCAGGCGGTCGCTTAGAGAGCGGGCGCGGCCGTCAACAGGCTTCCCTTTCCTCGCTGCCGGCCGCAGAACATGTCCGGTCGGGGATCGAAGGGGAAGCTGCATTTTGTGCCAGGACTGTCTCGTCGCCGCGCAAGGCTTCGGCCTCGGCGCAAGTCTCATCGTCGCCATCGGCGCGCAGAATATCTTCGTGCTGCGGCAGGCGCTGATGCGCCGGCATGTGCTGCCGGTGGCGCTGTTCTGCGCGCTGACGGACGCGGTGCTGGTCGTCGTCGGGGCGCTCGGCCTCGGCGCGGTCGTGAAGGACTCCCGCACCGGACTGCTCATCATCGCGCTGGCGGGCGCCGGGTTCCTGTTCTGGTACGGCGTCAAGGCCCTCCGCCGCGCGCTCGCCCCGTCCGCGCTCACCGCGACGGTAAACGGCCCCTCCGACCTGCGCGGCGCATTGCTCACAGTGGCGGCGGTGAGCTGGCTCAATCCGCATGTCTATCTGGATACGGTGGTGCTGCTCGGCGGCATTTCGGCGAGCTACCCCGCCGGCCAGCAAGTCTGGTTCGTCATCGGAGTGATCGCCGCGAGCTTTTCCTGGTTCTTCGCCCTCGGCTATGGCGGGCGGGCGCTCGCTCCGCTGTTCCGCAAGCCCGCCGCCTGGCGGATTTTCGACCTCGGCGTCGCGGCGATCATGTGGCTGATCGCGGCGCGGCTGGCGATGCTGGCGCTCTCCTTTCAGACTGAGACGCCCGCGACACGCGGCAAACCGGCGCCTGATCCGTGGTCGATGAAATAGCGCCAGGAGCCGTCCGGCTACCGGCGCAGAACCTCGCAGGAGCTGCCCGAACGCACGACCCTACCGTCCTCGTCGACCCTGTAATCCACACGTGCAAGTGCGATCCCGTCCTGCTCGAAGCAGAAATTATTGGCCTGGCAAACGCAGCGGTCGCTCCATTCCCCGCGCATAATGGGCCCTGATGGCATCCTTGCCAGACACGGTCTGCTCGCCGGAGCCGTAACGCAGGACCGCGCCGTCCTCATAGAGTGACACCAGCCCGTCAAGGTCGCGCGCACTGTAAAATCGGGCGAAGGCTTCACACAGATCCTGTGCCTGACATGATTTTCGTCATTCCTATTTCCTCCGCGAGTTTGTTGCGCCTGTAACCATTAGAATGCGGCGTTTTTCCCGCAAAGCGGTGAATGCCCTAAAAGCTTGCGGGTTAGTAGGAAATGACGCTAGCGTCAGGGGCGTTACTCTGTATTGCGAAAACGAATTCGCCGAGGGCCGATCATGGGTTTAGACGCGGAGCCATCATCTCCAGCCGATCCCCGCCGGTCCTATTTGAGCGTGCAGCAGATCCATAAGCGCTTTGCCGAGCTGGAAGTGCTGAAGGGCGTGTCGCTCGAAGCCTCGCAGCACGAGGTGGTGTCGCTGATCGGCGCGTCCGGCTCCGGCAAGAGCACGCTATTACGCTGCATCAATCTGCTCGCAATTCCCGACGAGGGCGACATCTGGATCGATGGTGTCCGGATGCCCTTGTCCGAGGCGAATGGCAGGCCGCGCCGCATCGTCGACGAGAAGGCCGTGCGGCTCTTGCGGGCGCGACTCTCCATGGTATTCCAGAGCTTCAACCTGTGGTCGCACAAGACCATTCTGGAAAACGTCATGGAGGGGCCGGTGCAAGTGCTGAAGGCTCCCAAGCCCGACACCCGCGCCAAGGCGGAAGCGCTGCTGGAGCGCGTCGGCATCGCGGAAAAGCGCAACGCTTATCCGTCGCAGCTTTCCGGCGGCCAGCAGCAGCGCGCCGCCATCGCCCGCGCGCTCTGCATGGAGCCGAAGATCCTGCTTTTCGACGAGCCGACCTCCGCCCTCGATCCCGAACTGGTCGGCGAGGTGCTGAAGGTCATGCGCGACCTGGCGCTGGAAGGCCGAACGATGCTGGTCGTCAGCCATGAAATGAGTTTCGTGCGCGAGGTTTCGAATAAGGTTATCTTTCTGCATAAAGGACGGATCGCCGAAGCCGGCACGCCCACCGAGCTGTTCCTCACGCCAAAGACCGAACCCTGTCAGAAGTTTCTGTCCAACATCCGGCCATGACAATTCCAGCGTCACCAAATCCCGCCTAACTCCATCCTAGAAAGGGTTTTCCATGCGCATTGCCAAAGGACTGATTTTCGCCTCGCTGCTCGCCGCCGGCCTCATCGCCGGGAGCGCGGCCCAGGCTCAGGACACGATCAAGATCGCCACGGAAGGCGCCTACCCGCCCTTCAACGGCAAGGACGCAAGCGGCGAACTGGTCGGCTTCGACCTCGATATCGCCAAAGCGCTATGCGAAGAAATGAAAGCGAAATGCGAGATCGTCGCCCAGGATTGGGACGGCATCATCCCCGGCCTCGAAGCCAAGAAATACGACGCGATCGCCGCTTCCATGTCGATCACCGACGAGCGCAAGCAGAAGGTCGATTTCACCGACCGCTATTATTCCAATCACCTCCGCATCGTCGCCAAGAAGGGCTCCGGGGTGACCGGGCCGGACGGTCTTGTCGGCAAGACCGTTGGCGCGC
The DNA here is from genome assembly GCA_963842775.1 of uncultured Alphaproteobacteria bacterium. GTDB lineage: Bacteria > Pseudomonadota > Alphaproteobacteria > Rhizobiales > Rhodomicrobiaceae > R-RK-3. The sequence goes on from CAWJHQ010000015.1 coordinate 129,341, forward strand.
AGCGTTCGACGGTCTCCGCCACATGGGCCGAGGACAAGCTCGGCCGCCGCTCCACCGTAAAGCTCTACGATACCCAGACGGCAGCCTATAGCGACCTCGAAGCCGGACGCCTCGACGCGCTGGTCTCCGACGTCTATCCGGCCTTCGACTGGCTGAAGGACAAGCCCGGCTTCGAATTCGTCGGCGAGAAGATCGACATCGACGACAAGATCGGCATCGCGGTGCGCAAGGGCGACCCGCTGCGCGAGAAATTGAACAAGGCGCTCGCGACGATCCGCGCGAACGGCACCTACGCCAAGCTCAACGCCAAATATTTCCCCTTCGACATTTATTGATCGGGCCATGCGGGCCGGACGAAAACCCGGCTATGCCGTGCGAGGATTTTCCCCGCACGGCATATTGCCATGGGATGAGGCCGATGCGATGAAACGGTTGGCCCAATGACATACACGGCCGCGAGCATCGGTCTGCTGACCTGGGGCGATACGGGCTGGGGCGACGAGCTGTTCAGGGGCACGCTGGTGACGCTGCAACTGGCGGCCTGCGCGCTGGTCCTTGGCCTCGCCCTCGGTCTCCTGCTGGCGGCGGCTAAACTTTCGGCGAATGCCGCGCTCCGGTGGAGCCGGCGAAATCTACATGGCGTTCATTCGCGCGACGCCCGAATTCCTCATCCTCTTGCTGTTCTATTACGGCATCGAACGTGCGGTGCAGGGCGTCTTGACGCTTGATCGGTCTCAGCGTCGCGTTCGAAATGCCCCGCTTTCTCGCGGCGGTGATCGGGCTTGCCGCGATTTTCAGCGCCTATGCGGCGGAAGTGTTTCGCGGCGCCTATCTCGCCATTCCAGTCGGCCAGATCGAGGCCGCGACCGCCTGCGGCATGTCGCGCTGGCAGATATTTTCGCGCATCAGGCTGCCGCAAATGTGGCGCTTCGCCATTCCGGGGCTCGGCAATCTGTGGATGGTGCTGCTGAAGGACACGTCGCTCGCGGCGGTGATCGCCGTCGACGACCTTTTGCGCCAGGCCAAGATCGGCAGCGAAACGACGCGCGCGCCGCTAACATTCTATGTCGCCGCCGGCGTGATTTATCTCGTGCTCACCGGTCTGTCCGATATCGCCCGCGACCGCCTGGAACGCCGGGCGCGGCGCGGCATGGCGGGGGCATGAGCGATGAGCGCCATCGGCACCCTCTACACCAACGGCAAGATCTGGGTTTCCGACAATCTCTGCGAGCTGATCGGGCCGCTGACGCCCGGGCTGTTCGCGACCTCCTGCTCACGCTTCGCCGACGGATTTTTCATCACCGTCGAACTCCTGGTGCTGTCAACGCTGATCGGCTTCGTGCTCGCCGTTCTGCTGGCGCTTGCGCGCACCTCGAATGTCGCGAGCCTTTCGTTGCCCGCCTACGCCTACACTTATGTATTCCGCGGAACGCCGCTGCTCGTGCAGCTTTGGGTGTTCTATTACGGTTTCGGGGCGCTGGGCGCGGAGGGCCTCGGACCGTTCTGGCTACTGTTTCGCGACGCCTATACGGTGGGGCTGATCGTGCTGACCATCAACACCGCTGCCTATGCGGCGGAGATCTTCCGGGGCGGCATCGCCAATGTCGCACCTGGCCAGGTCGAGGCGGCGACGGCGATGGGCATGAGTTGGTGGACGACCATGCGGCGCATCGTACTACCGCAGGCGTTTCGGATCGCGTGGCCGGCCTACAGCAACGAGGTCGTGCTGCTATTGAAGGGCAGCGCACTGGTTTCGACCATCACGGTGCTCGACCTGATGGGCCAGACGCGGACGATTTTCGCCCGCAGCTACAGCCTCGACATTTTCATCTATGCGGCTGTACTCTACCTCACGCTTTCCGCGACGCTTACGGTGCTCCTGCGCTGGATCGAGGCGCGCATGCGGCTGCCGGGATAGGACGGCAACGGTTGGAGCGGGCCTATTGACGTATTGCCGCCCCATGTTCGCTGCCGATTGGAGCCGGCTTGCTTTTTGCTTGCCATCGACTGTGAAAATTGTGAGAAACAACCTATTCATCAAAGGATCGGGGCGTAGCGCAGCTTGGTAGCGCATCTGGTTTGGGACCAGAGGGTCGCAAGTTCAAATCTTGCCGCCCCGACCAATTAAATCAATGACTTAATGGCTCCGCACCCGGCAAAGCCGCAATGAAACCGGAAGAGAACGCGGAAGTCTGTTCGCGCCTGGCGAGTCGGGCGTCTGCTGCGCCAAGCGTAGCCGATCGACCGAGGATCTCCGAAGCCTTCGAGAAGCATGGTTCCGGATAGCACCCGATCCTGAAAATGTGCACCGGCGTTGGAGCTGATTTCATGGACGCAGTGCGAAGAAGAATTCGAGGGTGGACGAAAGGATGGACATCTGCCCCGACTGCGCTGGCTGCCCCTCAGCCGCCGGGTGGCGGCCTTCACTTCGACAACGGTGAGCGGTATCGGGGGGCAGCTCCACTCCGTGGATTGTCAATTCCCCCGAAGACCTACCCTGCTTTGGCGGCCACCGGCGCATACAGCGAACTGCTGCGGAAATGGAAATATTGCTGGCTGGCTTGGGTTCTTGTGGGCCTTGGCGACTGAGCCCTCACGTCCGCGAACGGTGTTATGGTGCGGTCGAGAGGACTCGAACCTCCACGAGTTGCCCCACAGCGACCTCAACGCTGCGCGTCTACCAGTTCCGCCACGACCGCACAATTTGCGCGCCTAGCCTCAATCGCCCTTAAAGCCTATATGCTTTGAGATAAAGGACGCACCAGCGCGCTGGAGGTATTTAGCAAAGGGGTTGAGCTATTGCAAGCGGGCCTTGCGAGGCAATCCCACGAGGGGGAATGGTGGGCGGCCGCAACGTACGCGGGGCTAGATCGTCGCGGGCCGCACCGCCAACGCTTGACAAGGCAGACGATCTCACAAGGGAGTTTCAATTTGGTAAAATTTGAAACGTCGAGCGAAAAATTCGACGGTGCGGCTCCAGTTTTTTGGACGCGCTCGCCCGGCTTTGTTTCTTACCTCGATGCGGTCGCCGCGATGGAGCGGCACGCCGACTTCATCCACCAGGATAACGCTCCCGAGGCCGTCTGGCTCCTGGAGCATCCGCCGCTTTATACAGCAGGCACGAGCGCCAAGCCTGACGACCTGCTCGTCGCCGATAAATTCCCCGTGTTCCAGACCGGGCGGGGCGGCCAGTTCACTTATCACGGCCCCGGCCAGCGGGTGGCCTACCTGATGCTCGACCTCTCGCTCCGGGGCAAGGATGTGCGCCAGTTCGTCAGGACCATCGAACGCTGGATCATCGATGCGCTCGCCGAACTCGGCGTCCAGGGAATCTGCCGCGAGGGCCGCACCGGCATTTGGGTTCCCCGGCCCGAAAAGGGTCCGCTGGCCGAAGACAAGATCGCGGCGATCGGGATCCGTGTCCGCCGGTGGGTCAGCTTTCACGGAGTCAGCATCAATGTCGATCCCGACCTCAGCCACTATGACGGCATCGTCGCCTGCGGCGTCCGCGACCAGGGTGTGACAAGTTTGCGAGATCTGGGCAGGAATGCTTCCATGGAGGACATGGATGGGGCGCTCGCCGCCACATTCCCGCGCCATTTTGGTCCCAGATCTGACATTAGAGCGGCTAATGCGCCAAGCCAGCTGACTTTCCTTGACGAAGCCGCCCCGTCGTAGAAGCAAATGAGTGTCGATCGCGCAAAATTACGGCCGCGAAGACAAATATTTGTCAAAATACAAAGCCAATCATGGGTGACGGGCGGTTGTCCTTCCTTTATAGAGAAATCAGGGCAGGTGGGCTGATCGGACCGGGCGGGTCGCCACGGTTCGGCGGGTTGGATTTGGCGTAGCGCCATTTTCACGCCATATTACGCCTTCCGTTTTGTAAAGCGTGTCAGCGATGGACCAAACTTTACTCATGGATCAGGTCTCGGCGAGCGGCCAGAAGGACAAAATTCGTCGGTTTCGCCGGCGTTTGCAGACCTCCGAAACCTTCGTCATGCCGGAAGTATGGGACGTCGCCTCCTCGCGCGTCATGGCCGATGCAGGCTTCGAGTTCATCGGCACGTCCGCCTCGGCGATCGCCTGGTGCTACGGCTACACGGCGAAGGAACGCGTCGCGACCGACGATCTGCTTAGCGTCGCGGCACGGATCACCAAAGGCTTCGAGACTCCCGTCAACGCCGATCTGGAAGGCGCGGGCGGACGGTCGCTGGAAGAAATCAAATATGCGGTCAGCGCGGCAATCGCGGCCGGCTGCGTCGGCATCACGCTCGGCGATGGCGGGCGCAACGGCGCTCACCCCATTATGCCGATCGAGGAGATGACCGAATGCGTGCGCGCGGTGAAGGCCGCGACCGCCGAGGCCAAGATGCCCGCCGTCATCACCATCAGCACCGAAGCCTTTCTGCTCGGCCCGAAGGTGCATTCGCCGTTCGAAACGACGGTCGAGCGCTCGGAGGCCTATTTCGCCGCCGGCGCCGATTGCGTGATGGTGCCGGGCGTGCAGCATCTGCAGATTCTGGAGAAGCTGGCGAGCGTCGTCGATGGACCGCTGGCGATCTCGGTCGGTTACGCCCCCGCGCCGGAGATCAAGGCATTCGCCGGCATCGGCATTTCCTGCATTACCTTTGGCGGTAGCCTGCTGCGGTCGCTGCTCGGTAATATGCGCCTCAAGGGCGAGGAATTGCTGGCCTTCGGCCATTTCAACCATCTCGACAAGTCGATCCCGGAAGATCAGATCGAGGCGATGCTGCGCTAGACAAGCCCGCTGCACCTCGGCCTAGCCTGCCTCCACGCAGGCGCTAAGCTGCTCTATGGCTATGCAACATAGGGCATTCACATGAGCGCGTACGGCAGCAATCCCGTCATCATCGCCAGCGCCGCCCGAACCCCCATGGGCGGATTCCAAGGCGAGCTTTCGAGCCTCACCGCGCCGCAACTCGGCAGCGAGGCGATCAAGGCGGCGCTCGGCAAAACCGGAATCGATTCTGCCGAGGTCAGCGAAGTGCTGATGGGCTGCGTGCTCCCGGCGGGCCAGGGCCAGGCGCCCGCGCGCCAGGCCGCGCTCGGCGCGGGGCTGCCGCAATCGGTCCCTTGCGCCACGGTCAACAAGATGTGCGGCTCGGGCATGAAAACCGTCATGATGGCCCATGATTCTCTACACGCGCGGCCCGGCGACATCATCGTGGCGGGTGGCATGGAGAGCATGTCGAACGCGCCCTATCTGTTGCCGAAGGCGCGAGGCGGCATGCGGCTCGGCCATAGCGTCGCGCTGGATCATATGTTCCTCGACGGGCTTGAGGACGCCTACGACAAAGGGCGCCTGATGGGCACCTTCGCCGAGGATACTGCCACGCATTATCAGTTCACGCGGGCCGATCAGGACGCGTTCGCGTTGGCGTCGCTGGACCGGGCCAAGCGGGCGAATATGGATGGCAGTTTCGCCGGCGAGATTACGCCCGTGATAGTTATGCTGGCGAAATCACAGACGACGATCGACAAGGACGAGCAACCGTTTTCGGCCAAGCCGGATAAGGTTCCACTGCTCAAGCCCGCTTTCCGTGACGGCGGCACGGTGACGGCAGCCAATTCAAGCTCGATCTCCGACGGCGCCGCCGCGCTCATACTCATGCGCGAAAGTGAAGCGCAGCGCCGGAGCGTTCAGCCGCTGGCGCGGATCGTCGGGATTGCCAGCCATGCCCAGGAGCCCGCCTGGTTCACCACCGCACCTATTCACGCCATCCGCAAGCTTCTCGACACTGTAGGCTGGCGAACCGCCGATGTGGATCTCTATGAAGTCAACGAGGCCTTCGCCGTCGTCGCAATGGCGGCGATGCGCGATCTGGAATTGCCGCACGACATCGTCAATGTGAACGGCGGTGCTTGTGCGCTCGGCCATCCGATCGGCGCCTCGGGCGCGCGCATCATCGTTACGCTGGTAAACGCCTTGAAACATCGCGGAGCCAAGCGCGGCGTCGCGGGAATTTGCATCGGCGGCGGCGAGGCAACGGCGGTCGCGGTCGAGGTCTATTGACGCAGCAAGCCTGTTCGCGCCGGGTTTCGCGGAGGCGGACTACTCCGCCCGCCACGGCTCATAATCAGGAGCGGAGGTGCGGCGGCGCTGCTGATTGAGGATGCTGCCGGTCGGACGATAGGCATCAGGGGTTCCGGTCCGGTTTGCGATATGCGGCTTCTGCCAGCTTTTCGCCTGGTAGTCATTGCCCGGCGGCTCGTCGAGAATATAGTGCAGCCAGCCATGCCATTCGGGCGGCACCTTGGACGCCTCGGCGTCGCCCACATAAATCACCCAGCGACGCGCCTTACCCGCCGGTCCGACGCCGGTCTTGTCCTCATAATATTTATTGCCGAAGCCGTCTTCGCCGATAAGGCGGCCATGGCGCGAGGTATACAGGCGCGTCGAAAGGGTGGCGCCATTCCACCAGGTAAAGATGTCGCTGAAGAGACCCATTTGAATCCCGCCTGTTTGAGTGTTGGCGCGACTATGGCACCGGCCGCAGCCCCATGTCCAGCCATGGCAATTCGACATCACAGGCAATGAATAAACTGCCAAGCGCCCACGGAAAACGCCAAGCTGTTGATGCCCGCTGGGGAGGGCCGCGGCTTTATCCGCCCGCAGGTAAAATCACCCTATTCTTCGCATTGTCAGAGTTCGACCGCAGGGGCTCCGCGGGGCAGGCTGATGCAGGAAGACAACAACATCTGGTGAGATACGGGCGGCACCCGCACTAATGGTAGCCAGCCCTTCTCCGAATCAGGCATCTTCCAAGTCACCTACTAGGGCATTATCCTAGCCCTTCCGCGTCCATCAGCGTACATTTTTAACATCCACACGTTCGGCAACGGCGTGAGCACCTCCGTGAAGTTGCGTTCGCTGGAGTGGGTGGATTGCGCCTGCGTCAGCCAAAGTTTTTGTGTGCGTGATGGGATTTCGACCTACGCCAAGCTTCAGAGGGACTTCAGATGCGGATTGAACGACGCTTTACCAAATCGGGACAATCACCCTATGCGGATATCGAATTCCGTGAAGCCGTGAGCGAGATCCGCAATCCGGACGGCTCCATCGTGTTCCGCCTCGAGGCCATCCAGATCCCCGCGCAATGGAGTCAGGTGGCAACCGACATCCTGGCGCAGAAATATTTCCGCAAGGCCGGCATCCCCGCCCGCCTGAAGAAAGTTGAAGAAAATTCCGTGCCGTCCTGGCTGTGGCGCTCGGTCCCCGACAATGCAGCGCTCGCGGTGTTGCCGGAAGAGGCCCGCCATGGCAGCGAAATGGATGCACGCCAGGTCTTCGACAGGCTCGCCGGCACCTGGACCTATTGGGGCTGGAAGGGCGGATATTTCACCTCCGAGGAAGACGCCCACGCCTTCCATGACGAGCTTTGCTACATGCTCGCCATGCAGATGGCTGCGCCGAACAGCCCGCAATGGTTCAACACCGGCCTGCATTGGGCCTATGGCATCGACGGTCCGAGCCAGGGCCACTATTATGTGGACTTCGAAACCGGCAAGCTGACCCGCGCCTCAACGGCTTACGAGCACCCGCAGCCCCACGCCTGCTTCATCCAATCCATCGAGGACGATCTCGTCAACGAGAACGGCATCATGGATCTGTGGGTGCGCGAGGCGCGGCTGTTCAAATACGGCTCGGGCACAGGCACGAATTTCTCCAAGGTGCGCTCCGAGGGCGAAAGGCTTTCGGGCGGAGGCAAATCCTCCGGCCTGATGAGCTTCCTGAAAATCGGCGACCGGGCGGCGGGAGCGATCAAATCGGGCGGCACCACGCGGCGCGCGGCCAAGATGGTCATCGTCGATGCCGATCACCCCGATATCGAGGAGTTCATCGACTGGAAGGTGAATGAGGAGCAGAAGGTCGCGGCGATGGTCGCAGGCTCGAAGACCTGCGCCAAGCATCTCACGGCGATCATGAAGGCCTGCACCCATTGCGACGGCCAGGGCGCCGATTGCTATGATCCGGCGAAAAACCCAGCGTTGAAGCGCGAAATCCGCGCCGCCCGCAAAGCCTATGTGCCCGACGGCTATATTCAGCGCGTCGTCCAATTCGCCCGCCAGGGATATGAGAAGATCGAGTTCCCGCTCTTCGATACGGATTGGGAAGGCGAAGCCTACCGGACCGTCTCCGGCCAGAATTCCAACAATACCGTGCGCGTGGATGACGAGTTCCTGGCTGCCGTCGAAAGCGGCGGTGACTGGGCATTGAAGGCGCGCAAGGACGGCCGCACGATCAAGACGGTGAACGCCCGCGAATTGTGGGACAAGGTCGCTCACGCCGCCTGGGCCTCAGCCGATCCGGGCGTGCAATTCCACACGACCATCAATGATTGGCATACCTGCCCGGCTTCCGGGCCGATCCGGGCGTCCAATCCCTGCTCGGAATATATGTTCCTGGACGATACCGCCTGCAATCTGGCCTCGCTGAACCTGATGACGTTTCGCGATTCCAAGAAGCGCTTCGACGTCGACGGTTTCGCGCATGCCACCCGGTTGTGGACGATCGTTCTCGAAATCTCCGTGACAATGGCGCAATTCCCATCGAAGGAGATTGCGGAACTCTCTTATCGCTATCGCACGCTGGGCCTGGGCTTCGCCAATATTGGCGGGCTGCTGATGGTATCGGGCATCGCCTATGATTCCGATGAGGGCCGCGCACTCTCCGCGAGCCTGTCTGCGCTGATGACGGGCGTGTCCTACGCGACATCGTCCGAGATGGCGCAGCGGCTCGGCGCCTTTGCGGGCTATGAGGCGAACGCCCCACATATGCTGCGCGTCATTCGCAATCACCGGCGCGCGGCCTATGGCGAGACATCTTGCTATGAGGGCTTGCATACGTCTGCCGGTACCGCTCGACAAGCATGCATGCCCAAATCAGCGGCTGATCCTGGCGGCGCGGCAGGCCTGGGACCGGGCGCTGGCACTCGGACAGCGGCACGGTTTCCGCAATGCGCAGGCGACTGTCATTGCGCCGACAGGCACGATCGGTCTCGTCATGGATTGCGACACGACCGGCATCGAACCGGATTTCGCCATCGTGAAATTCAAGAAGCTCGCGGGTGGCGGCTATTTCAAGATCATCAACCGCGCGGTGCCGGAGGCTCTTGAAACGCTCGGCTACGACAAGCCGACGGTCCAGGCAATCATCGACTACGCCGTCGGGCGCGGCACACTGGAAGGCGCACCTCATATCAACCATCAGAGCCTTGCCAAGAAAGGCCTGACGCCTGATTTGATCGCCAAGGTGGAAAGCGGCCTGAAGAGCGCCTTCGATATTAAGTTCACCTTCAACAAATGGACGCTTGGCGAGGCATTCTGCATCGACGCACTTGGCATCGCGAAAGAGGATCTCGACTCGCCGAAATTCGATCTGCTCAGCCATCTCGGCTTCACCAAGGCGCAGATCGAGGCCGCCAATGAATTCTGCTGCGGTTCGATGACGATGGAAGGCGCGCCGGGACTGAAGGATGAGCACCTGCCGGTGTTCGATTGCGCCAATCCTTGCGGGCGCAAGGGCAAGCGCTTCCTCTCGGCGGAAAGCCATATCCGCATGCTGGCGGCAGCTCAGCCCTTTATTTCGGGGGCGATCTCAAAGACGATCAACATGCCGAACAATGCGAGCGTCGAGGATTGCAAGAACGCCTATATGCTGTCATGGCGGCTGGCGTTGAAGGCGAACGCCCTCTATCGCGACGGCTCCAAGCTGTCGCAGCCATTGCAGGCGCAGCTTCTCAGCGATGAGGAGAGCGAGGACGACGCCGAGCCGATCTTCGCCGAGAAACCGTCGCAGAAACATGTGGAATTGGTGGCAGAACGCATCGTCGAGCGCATCATCGAGCGCGAACGCGAGTTGGCGACGCGGGCCAAGCTTCCCAATCGCCGCAAGGGATATACGCAGAAGGCCGTGGTCGGCGGACATAAGGTGTATTTGCGCACCGGCGAGTATGAAGATGGTCGCCTCGGCGAGTTATTCATAGATATGCACAAGGAAGGCGCCGCTTTCCGGTCACTTATGAACAACTTTGCGATCGCCATCAGCCTGGGCCTGCAATATGGCGTGCCGCTTGAGGAATATGTCGACGCCTTCACTTTCACGCGCTTCGAACCGGCCGGTCTCGTTCAAGGAAATGATACGATCAAGAACGCAACCTCCATTCTTGATTACATTTTCCGCGAACTCGCCGTATCCTATCTCGGCCGCAACGATCTTGCCCATGTCGACCCGAAAGAGATCGATAACACCACACTCGGCGGCGGCGTCGCGGAGGATAAGGGCTTCGGGGCGGTGTCGGCGGAGCGTTATATGAGCCGCGGCCTCATGCGTGGCGCGCTTAACCACAAAGTGGTCATGGTTTCGGGGCAGGCTGTTCAGGCGGGCGAAGGAGAAGGCCCCGTCGCAAAGATCAGGCAGGCCCTCGCCGCCTCGGTTAGCCATGTTCATGGCAACAATGCGATGGCGGTTGCGCCTTCGCCGCAAGTCCAGAGTTATGTTGCGTCAGTTGAAAAATCCGAGAGTTCACTGCGAGTCGAAGCCCGCATCAAAGGATATGAGGGCGAGTCTTGCGGCGATTGCGGAAATTTCACGTTGGTGCGGAACGGCACGTGCTTGAAATGCGACACATGCGGTTCGACCAGCGGTTGTTCCTGAGTAGCTTGACATAGCGTCTGAATGCCACCGAACCATCCAAGCGGGGCCGCCTCATTGCGGCCCGGCTTTCGTTCGGAGTTGGCGCGTTTCGGCTCGTTCCTGAATTCTAGCGGGGAGCGGCCTAGCGGCTGGCTTTTTAATGGGACTTCTATCCACCGTCGACGAAGGGCACCTGGAATCCATCGTCTACTTCCTCAGCGAAGCGTTGCGCGCCGCGATCGAAGCCGGCGACAGCTTGCAGCAGAGCGGCTGCGACGTACCGCATCTCGATCACGGCATGGATTGCGGCGAAATCGCCGATAAGCTCGCGTCATTCCGGCAATACATTCAGGGCTTGTGGAGCCAGGAAGTCCTGCTTATCGCAAAGATATTGCGGGCGAGAGAACTGGCGAAGGAACTCCGCGTCCATGAACCTGAATTGAGACCGGAGATCGATACATTCCGGCTGGCTACGGTGAGCAGCGCCGACATGCAGGAAACGCTGCTGCCGGACGCGCAGAACCTGTTCAACGGGGCCGTTCAGCCGAGGCGCTTCCTTGAGACCCGTGGTTACAGTGCAATCGACGATGCCGGAGGCGCGGATTCGCTGTTGGGCTATCGGATCGCGGGCCAAGTCGACGTTCGCCTGCTACTGGATGCCTGCGAGGCGCTGCATTTTGGCTTGGCTGCCCGCTACGGCTTCGATTCGCTGCCGGTCCGCGCCATGCTCGCGCGTGATCATGACGATCCGATGCTGCTTGAAGACGAGGCCGAAACGCCCTTCCTCCTCACCGACTTTGGCGAGATCGTAACCGAGCCTCCGGCCGCGATGCCGCTCGATTGGCGCGCGCCCTTTCCACGGCAGCCAGCACTGTCGAATTGAGGCTTGGTAAAAGCTGGTCTCGCCGAAATCGCTGGTGCTGCGGTCACCGGCCTTCGGTTTGCTGCGCCCGCGCTGACGAGCCAAGGCTCGATCAAGGGCGGCCGCGCAAACGTCAGAAACTGTTATCGAAGGGACCGTATTGGTTGACCGCATCCACGCGCCCTGCTAGTTGCAATAGCTATGGTGACAGCCTGTGGTTGTAAGATAGGCCAAGAGTTTCGTTGATTAGCTTTCAGCCAATGCTATCCTGGACCAAATTTTTCTCTATTTTTCGGCGCCGCCGTATCCTTTGGATATTAAATCACAAAACGCTTTTACCTGCAGAAGTTCCAATCCTTAAATCGCTAGGCTTCGAAGTCTTTACTCCTGCGACAACGCCTTCGGGCGCGGAATTTTCGAGCGCAACAGGACGGCACGACAAGCCTTCGACAATTCCGGCGGAATGCCATTCTAAGCTCAAAAGCCACAGCTTTTATACAGATCCTTGGCCTTCGGATCTAATACAGATCATAAATGATAAATTTGATCTGGTCGTAACGGCAGTTATCGATATTCCGCTAACCCAAGCGCTCAAACATTTCAACGGACCGATTATTGCGCGGGTCTTTGGCCGGGAAGCTCCGCTGACCTATGCAGAATTATTTCAGCATTACGGATGCACGGATCTGATTAAGCACGCCTCAACGCGTTTTATGCTTGGTCAAGCGTACAGCAATATTGACTGTATTGAGGAAGATTTTCTGAAAGAGGGCGCTAGCACTATCGGTTGCGGAGTTCCCAGGTTCATCTGGGATAAGCAAAATACATGGACCCGCCGGCGAGATGATTTGCTTTTCATTTGCCCCCGCATCGAGTTCGAGCCCCTATTATCGAGAGAAATATGACATCATAAAATCGACATTTGGTTCGACGGTCCATACGATCATCGGGGCGCAGGCGACCCCATCTGATGATCCCAGTGTTGTTGGATTTATCAGCGATGATGAACTGTTCAGCCTATACGCGTCGTCGGCTGCGTTCGTCTATATCAGCGCAGAAGAACGGCATCTTCATTATTCGCCCATCGAGGCTATAATCATCGGTATGCCTGTGCTCTACATGCGGGGAAGCATGTTGGCTATGCTCGCTGGAACGGAATTGCCTGGCGAATGCCATTCGCTGGATAGCATGCGGGAAAAGGCTGATAGGCTGGTCAGGGGCGATGAGAGCCTCCAAAAGGCGATCATTGCCGGTCAAGGCCGCATCCTGCCGCCCTTTACCGAAGACGTCGTCAAGGGGCAATGGAAGGCCGCCCTCGCGAGATTCAATCTCATTTGAGCCGCGCCCGATCCCCGGTGCTGCACGTTCTGCGTGATCTCGGTATTCTGGTCAGGCGGAAGCAAAAACCTACAGCTGGCCTGACCATCAGAACGAATCAGGCACTAAGCTGCGATCAGCCGATCCACTTCGGTGACGAGTTCACGCAAATGCACGGGCTTTGAGAGGATGCGGGCCTCGCGCGGCGCATTGGAATCGGGATGGAGAGCCACTGCGGCAAATCCCGTGATGAACATGATCTTCATATCGGGCTGCAGTTCGGAGGCGCGCTTTGCCAGTTCGATACCATCCATCTCCGGCATGACGATGTCGGTCAGCAGCAGGGTAAAACGACGGCTGCGCAAGCATTCGAACGCCTCAGCGCCGTTCGAAAATGACATGACGTCATATCCCGCGCGCTCTAAGGCCTTAACCAAGAAGCGGCGCATCAACTCATCGTCTTCGGCGAGGAGAATACGGGGCATGGTCATGGGAACTGGCTTCTCGCTTGGAAATTTACGCTACAACCCGGCGTTGACAAAAATCTGGCGGAGCGCCGGTGTCCCTCAAACTAACCGATCCTGCGCCAAAATCGAGGGTAATCATTAGATTAACCTTACTCACAGCAGTTAAGAAGATGTGCCCCATACACTAAACTCTACAGCAATTAGACGGCGGAAGTTTGACGTGTTCCGATAAAATGCAACTCAACCTTGCGATCGTGCGAACGTTCCCGATGTTCGATCACATATATGCCCTGCCAAGTGCCGAGCGCGGTGCGGCCTTCAATGACAGGAATTGAGAGGCTCACCGAGGTAAGCATCGCCTTGATGTGGGCGGGCATATCGTCGGGTCCTTCGCTGCCGTGACGATAATGCGTGCCTTGCGGAGCGAGCCCGTTCAGCGCATCCCTTAAATCGAGTCGAACATCCAGATCGGCGTTCTCCTGAATGGTGAGCGAGGCCGAGGTGTGCGCGATGAATAGCGTCAGCAGGCCCTCCCCGGCGCCGATTTCTTCCAGCCAAGCGCAAACCTCACGCGTAATTTCCGTGAAACCTGGGCCGGTGGTGCGGACCCGCAGCGTGTGATTGGCCTGAGCGAATATCTTTCCCACTCCGGGCAATCCGGCGGGGCGCGATGAAGGTCTGTCGGTCATGAGGAGCAAATCTGTTACGCCGTCGAACGAGTTTAAGAATTTAACTGTCCCAGACTATTATCGCTAGCTCAAGCCGGGTGTGCGAAAAACCCATTTTCCACACATTAGGCGCCAATTGTCCCAGCGTAGGAATAAGTTGCCCGGCGCGCAGGCCAGCACAAATTTTAAAAAATAACGCATTGTTTTACTGAATATTTACTCAAGCGGGCAACAGTCGGCAGTGAATTGTTTTTGCGTGGTGTCGCGGGTCAGAAATTGCGCTCCCGAAAGTTGGCAGGAATAGCCGCTCTCATCCTTCGTCCGAAGCAGACGCGCCGCTTGGGGGAACGCAAACCGCTTGTAGAAAAGCGCTTTCGGGACGAGCCATGACTTTTAATGCCAATTTGGGTGCGGAGCGCCCTTTGCCATCTTCCCGTGCGGGCTCGCCTGTCGCAGGACCAGAAGCCGGAGCGCCCGGCAGCAGCGTCCGCAATGATCAGCCGGCGCGGCATAGCCCGGAAGCCGAAGGGCTCCTGCAGCGCTACCTCTCCGAGATTCACAGCTACCGCCAGCTCGGCAATGCCGCGCTGCGCGAGTTGGAGACGCGCCTCGAGGCACTTTCAGGCGAGCACCAGCCATGGGAAACGCCAGCCGGCGCGCGAGCGGCATCGACGCTGATGCGTCCATCCGTCGCCAAGCCGGCCCCGCCGGAGGACAAAAGCCCGGCTTTGGACGATCGTCTGCGCGAGCTTTCCACCTATCTCCATGCGGATTTGACCAAGCATCAGCAAAATGCGCAGCGCGCGGCGTTCCCGGCCGAACGCAATTCACCACCCCGGCAAGCTGCCGACGCGTCCCCGCCGGTAAATGCGCATGGCGCGGCCACGCGACAAGGCGCCCATAAATCCACGCCGACCGCACCGGTCCTGGATCGGCTCTGGTTCGAGGAGCGCTTCGCGGAGATGCGTTCATCGATCAATCAGCTGGCCGAAAAAATTCCCACCGCGCGCCTCGATGCGCTGGAATTCGCAATTCCATGCGCTGATGGAGAAGCTGGGAACACGGGAGTCGGACCGGTCGATGGCGCCGGTGGAGGCGGGGCTCAAGAAGCTCGCAGCCTATCTGGAAGACAACCGGCAATGGACGACGGCCCAGGACGCCCGGGTGAAAGGGGTGGAAGACCGCCTCGATCAGCTGAGCGGCCTCGTCGCACAATCTCATGCCGCGATTTCGGCAACGGCCATGGGGCTGGAAATCGTGGCGCGCGGCACCGGCCCGGAGCTTGCGCGCAAGACGGCCGACCTCGTCGCCGGCAAGCTGGAGGAGAGGCTGGACAGCCTGAACCCCAAAGGGGCGATCGGCGAACTGGCCCGCGATGTCGCCACGCTGTCGACCCAATCGACGCTGCTCGCCCGCAATACGGACGAGCGCCTGCGCCAGCTTCAGATCTGTCTCGACGAAAGCATCGAGCGCCTTAATGAGGAGGTTCGCGATGCCACGCAAGAATAAGCCGAAAAGCGGCTTCGACGCCGAGACATATGAAGACGACGAGGATTACGATGGCGATCTGACAGCTGCGCAGCGCGCCGCACGGCTTGCCGACGGTCCGGCACGCAACATGCCGCAGCAAGGCGAGCCCGTCCGCTACCAGATCCCCTATGGCGAATTCCTTCCCGATGAGGAGCGAGGCAATTCCCGCACCGGATTGGTTATAGCCGCCGTCATTCTGCTGCTGGCGAGCGCGGCGATGCTCTATCTCAATCTGCGCGACCGGCGCGCACCCGACGCCCGTCCGAAAGCGGCCGTTTCCCGCATCGCGCCCGAGCAACCCGTCGCAATGCCCACGACAACCGCCTCGATCCCAGCCGTCAAAACCGCTGAGCGGATCGCACAAAGCGCCCGGGCCGGCATCGCGCTGTCCAACGAAGTCTGGGTGACGAGCGTCATTGCCGAGGAAACCACCGGACGCGGCCGCGCCGCTGCTGCGGGGGTTGCTGGTAACGGCGCCGGCAACGCCGAAAGTCTGCGCAAGGCTGCCGTCCAGGGCGACCTCAACGCGCAATTCTCGGTCGGCCAGGATTATCTTGAGGGCAAGGGCGTCGAGCGGCAGCTTCCGGTGAACGAGCGCCTGTCGAAGGCCGCGCGCTGGTTCCGCCGCGCCGCGGAAAACGGCCACGCGGCATCGCAATATCGTCTGGCGACGCTTTACGAGCTGGGCCAGGGCGCACCGAAAGATGCAGCCGAGTCAATGATCTGGTATGAACGCGCCGCCGAAAGAGGCCATGTCAAGGCGATGCACAACCTTGCCGTTCTCTCGATCACAGGCAAATCAGTCAACTATCTCACGGCCGCCAAGTGGTTCACCAAGGCCGCCGAGCATGGCCTGCGCGATAGCCAATATAATCTAGGCATTCTGCATGAGCGCGGGCTTGGGGTCGAAAAGGATGCCGCGAAGGCCTATCAGTGGTTTGCGATCGCCGCCCAGCGCGGCGATGCGAATGCGGCACAAAAGCGTGACGATATCGCCCGCTCCCTGACCGGGGCCGAGCGCACGACAGCCGACCGTACTCTCTCCGGCTGGGTAATGTCCCCAGTGGACGAAGCCGTGAACCGCGCGGCACCCGAGCCGCCGGCTGACGAGGTGCGGCAGGCCGAGGCTATCATTCAGCCCAAGACACCCAGCGCCCAGTTGATGAAAACAGCCTGGAGCACGGAAATTGCGCCGCGCAATAACCTCGTGGTCGAAGCGCAGCGGCTCCTCAGCAGTCTTGGCTACAGACCAGGCCCGGTGGACGGCATCATAGGCCCCCGGACGCTGGCCGCGATCCGTGAATTCGAGCAGCGGATCGGGTTGCGTGCGACCGGTCAGCTCAATGAGGCCCTGCTCGCCAAAATGGCGTTCGCCCAGATATAACAGACAAGCAGCGCTAGACAGCGTTCCGCAAAGGAGGCCCGCATTGACTGTGCGGGTCTCCTTCTGCTTTATCACCATCAGCTAAAGCACGATCCGCAAAAGCATGTCCCCGCGCAGGCAGGGATGGAAACGGTTTTGTGACAAAGATCGTGCTGACAAATTGTTTGAGCCCCGGTCTGATCCATCGGAACTGATCAAGCTCTAAGGTGCCTGGCAAAGAGCCGCGAGAGCCGCTGCCCGCCTGGCGTGGCGCCCGCCGGCTACCCGGATGTCGATTCCATGCAGATCTATCTGCCCATCGCAGAGACTTCCGTAAACATCTTCACCATGTTCGGCATGGGGACGGCGGTCGGATTTCTGTCAGGCCTGTTCGGCGTCGGCGGCGGCTTCCTCATCACGCCGCTCTTGATGCTGTCCGGCATTCCGGCGGCGGTTGCCATTGCGACGGGCGCCAATCAGGTCGTCGCCAGTTCGGTCTCCGGCACCATGACCCAATGGCGGCGGGGCAATGTCGACATGAAGATGGGCACGGTGCTGCTTGTAGGGGGCGTTATCGGAGCCCTCATCGGCGTGCAGGCGGTGAAAGCCCTGCGCGAGACAGGTCACATCGAGATCGCCATATCGCTGCTCTATTCCGTGTTTCTCAGCAGCATCGGCATTCTGATGCTCAGCGAAAGCATGCGGGCGATGCATCGCGCGAAAAACGGCCGGCCGCCCTCCGCGCGCAGGCCCGGGCAGCATCATTGGGTTCATGGTCTGCCGCTCAAGCTGCGCTTTCAACGGTCGAAGCTCTACATCAGCGCGATCCCGCCATTCCTGATCGGCATGGCCGTAGGATTGCTCTCCGGCATATTGGGCGTGGGCGGCGGCTTCATCATGGTGCCCGCCATGATCTATCTATTGCGGATGCCCACCAAGGTCGTGATCGGCACGAGTCTGTTCCAGATCATTTTCGTCGCCGGCATCACGACGATCCTGCATGCGGCCACCAACCAGGCGGTCGACCTGTTGCTGGCGCTGATCTTGATGATCGGAGGCGTGATCGGCGCTCAATTCGGCGCGAGCGCCGGCCAGAGGATGCGAGGCGAACATTTGCGGGCATTGCTGGCGCTGCTCGTGCTCGGCGTGTGCATCCGCATGATGGTCGATCTGCTGACCACACCGCGCGAACTCTATTCCATCCAGGCTGTCATGCCGGGATCGTGGCTATGAAGTACCGGCTTTTAACCATGGATCTTGCTGTTGCCGCCTGGGTGCTGGGTTTCGCGACCCTCGTTTCCATTTCCATCGGCGCGCGGGCACAGACCGAAGCCATCGAAGTCGACATGTCGGCGCGTGAGATTGCGATCAAGTCGGACTTTACCGGTGCGGAGATCGTCGTCTTCGGAGCTGTCGACGCCAGCAAGCAGGCCGCCGCCACGTCTGGCTATTACGATGTGATTATGGTGATCCGCGGCCCGGTGCATGAGGTGGTTACCCGCAAGAAGGAGCGCGTGGCCGGCGTCTGGGTGAACGGCAAGTCGGAAACGTTCAACGTTTCAAGCTTCTACGCGGTGTTGTCCACCCGGCCGCTGGACGAGATTGCCAGTGCCCAAACTCTGCGCTGGCACGGCATTGAGTTCAATCCAAAACCGCAAAATCCCGATGGTCCCCCGCCCCCGGACGCATTCGAGGAGGCGCTGGTGCGGCTCAAGGGCCAGCAGGCGCTTTACGTGGAGAAGCCATTCGCCGTCGCATTTCTCGGGCGCAGCCTGTTCCGGGGCAATGTCACGCTGCCCACGCAAGTGGCGGAAGGCGAATACACCGCGCAAGTGTACCTGTTTCAGGGCGGTAAGCTGGTAAGCCGCGACGATGTCAGCTTGAAGGTGCAGAAGGAGGGCATAGAGCGGATTCTCTACACCCTCGCATACCAGCGCCCCTGGCTCTACGGGCTGATGTCAGTGGTGCTCGCGGCTGCTTGCGGCCTTTTGGGATGGACCCTATTCAGCCGCAACTGACGCGCACCCGCTAGAGCGGTTCCCGCTTCATTGGAATCGGGTACCGCTCCAGATTCTTTGCTGGGTCGCGCTTCTTATCCGAAAGCCGCGCAACACCTTTCGGGAAGCGCTCTAAGCCGCAAGTTCTTCGAGAAGCTGGCCGGAGGCAACCTGCGTCACCCGGCCCGCATTGATTGACCAGACGAATAGCCCCTCATGACCGAGCAGCGAGTCGAATGACGTTCCCAGCACATTCGCGCCCGCGGAATAAGCGCCCATCGACGGCAGGATGAGCCGCATCCCGTTCGAGACGAAGCAGCGCCCGCGCATCACATGGCCATATTCGGAAATCTGCGCCACCGGATGCATCCGGCCGGCGATCTCGTGGCTGACGGGCGCGCGCACCGGCTCAAAGCGGAATTTGATGCCGCCAAGTGTCAGATGCGGAACAACGGTGCCGCCAAAGCCTTCGGGCACAGGAGCCTGATCCGGGCCGCTGATCCAAAACCATTCGCGATCCTCGATGAGATCGTAAAGCCAATCGGCGTCATGCGCGGTAAGACGCACATCTCTGTCGCCGCAGAAGCTGTCGCCGAGCGCGATGACGCGCAGCGGATCGTACCGGTCGAGCGCCTCTTCGAGCTTCTCGAAAGCCGACGTCGTATCATAGGGCGGCAGAACGACGCCGTCCTCGGAGAGATAGGAGCCTTTTTCGAGATGCAGGTCGGACACGATGAGGGTCTTCTCAGCCGGCCAGTAAAGCGCCCCGGTGCGGTCGGCGATGAAAGACTTGCCGCAGAGAAGGACGCGACAGGAGCCGTTATCGAGAGGAGTCTCGACGGCGGTCCGCAGATAGACTGCGTTATGCATTGATATCGGTGCCCCTTGAACTGCTGCGGAACGATGCAGCGCGGCCCGCGCGGAACAAATTGGGACTTGTCGCAGGCGTTCATAACTCAATAGGTAAATTTATGACTGATTCGTGGCAGTTTGTGTTACGAAAAAGTCCCTATGGAAGAAAATATTGTTAGGAGAAGCGGAAAGCTTGCCATCTTTATGACGAATTCTTTTGATTCGCATCGCTTTTGAGCGGGGCGTACCGCTGTTCATATCTTGTTTGGCAAAATCGCGAACGATCTCTTTGGGTGAGCGCCGACGCCTAAGAGCAGCGGTCATACGATGCTCATGACTGGTCATTGACCCGGCCGCTTTTTCGGCCGAAAAGACTATAGGTTTTAGGGTGAGCGCTGGGGAGCAGCATATGGAACGGTTCATTGGCGGCAGTCCGTTGGCCGTGTTTTTGCGGCTGGTGGTCATCTCCATCGTAACAGGCATCGCCCTGAAAGCCGCCGGTTACGACCCCCGCGACCTCCTGGCGAACATTCCCCGCCTCATTCAGGCCATCTATGATTTCGGCTTCGGCTGGGTGGAAACCGGGTTTCAATATTTCCTTCTCGGCGCGGTGATCGTCATCCCGGTTTGGCTGGTGCTGCGCTTTCTGAAGTTCATTGCAGGCGACGCCAACAAGGGCGACGCGAATAAGCGGACCTGACAATCCTCGCGTGAGTCACGTCAACGAGAGCAGCACCTCTCCAACCGAGCGGCTGACTTACGGCAGGGTTTTGTCGATCAGCCTGCCGATCATACTCTCAAACGTCACGACGCCGCTGCTCGGTGTAACCAGCACTGCTGTCGTCGGCCAACTTGGCGAAGCGCATCTGATCGGCGCCGTGGCGCTCGGCGCGACGATCTTCACGCTCCTGTTCTGGGCCTTCGGCTTCCTGCGCATGGGAACAACCGGCCTGTGCGCACAGGCGGACGGCGCGGGCAATCAAGCTGAGGTCAGCGCGATTCTGGCCCGCGCGTTGTTGCTGGCCGGCGGCGCGGGTGTGCTGCTCATCCTGCTGCAATGGCCGCTGGAATGGGTGTCGCTGTATTTTTTGAACGGCAGCGCGGCGGTCGAAGCGGAGACGCGGCATTATTTCCACATCCGCATCTGGAGCGCGCCTTTCGCACTGGCGAATTACGCCTTCCTGGGCTGGTTCATCGGGTTGGGCCGAACCCAGACTGCGCTCCATCTGCAAGTCGTGCTGAATGGCGCAAATGTCGTTCTGAATATCGCTTTCGTGACCTGGCTCGGCTGGGGCGTGGGCGGCGTCGCCATCGGCACGCTCATCGCCGAGATCCTTGCAGCCGGCCTTGGCGCCGTGATTGCCGGCCGGGAACTGCTGCGACGCAGCGTCGCCATTGATTGGAGCCGCGCGTTCGAAATTTCCGGCTTGAGGCGGATGCTGGCCGTCAATTCCGATCTGATGATCCGGACGCTATGCCTGCTGTTCGTATTCACCTTCTTCACGGCTCAGGCCGCCCAATCAGGCGACATCATCCTCGCAGCGAACGCAGTGCTATTGCAGTTTCTGAACATCTCCTCCTATTTGCTCGATGGGTTCGCTTTCGCCACCGAGGTGTTGACCGGCCGGGCGATCGGAGCGGCGCGGCAGGCGCAATTCCGCCGGGCGGTGCATTTGTCTTCCGTCTGGGCGGGAGCGGTGAGCCTGGCGGTCGCGGCTATTTTCGTCGTGGGGGGCGGCGCGGTCATCGATGCGATGGCAGCGAACCCCGAGGTGCGCGAGACCGCCCGGCTGTATCTGCCTTGGGCGATCGCCGCGCCGGTGACGGGCGTTGCCTGCTTCCAGCTCGACGGCATTTTCATCGGCGCGACCCGCACCGGCGACATGCGCAACATGATGATTTTGAGCCTCGCGGTATTCCTGGGCGCCTGGGCGGTGCTGACGCCCGCCTTTGGCAATCACGGCCTTTGGGCCTCGATGATCGTCTTCTTCGTCATCCGAGGCGTCTCGCTCGCCTTATATTACCCGTCTCTGGAGCGGGCGTCGTTCCCGGCTAAAGCTTGAGACTCGCCCAACGCTCGGCTTGTACGCCTCGAATCCGGCTAAGATCCGTTGTGCCGTCCCGATCCATTCTCTCGACCAGAGCTCGCTTGATCGCAGCGATGAGGCCTGCGCCCTCGTAAATCATTCCCGTATATAGTTGGATCAGCGAGGCCCCCGCCTCGATCTTTGTGACGGCCGCCTCACCGCTATCGATGCCGCCGACGCCGATGAGCGGCAGCTTGCCCTCAGTCAGCAGATAGGCTTTCGCCAGCATTCGCGTCGCGCGCTGGAATAGCGGCCGTCCGGACAGTCCACCCGCCTCGGTGCGATAGGCTGCTTGAGGAACTTCGTGACGCGAAATCGTGGTGTTGGTGAGAATGATACCATCAACCTTATTGGCCACGAGGCAGGCGATGGTGGCGGGCAGGTCATCATCGTGAATATCCGGCGCGAGCTTGACGAGGATCGGGCGGCGAACGGCGGCGCACGCAGCGAGCCTTTCCCGCTCGGACGTCAAAAGCTCAAGAAGCCGGTTCAGCCGGTCCGGCGCCTGCAGATCTCTGAGGCCGGGCGTATTCGGGGATGAGATGTTGACTGTGAAATAATCCGCCACACCGTAGAAGGCGCGCAGGCCGGCGGCGAAATCCTCGACCGGGTCTGCGCTGTCCTTGTTTGCTCCGATATTGACGCCGATCACTCCTGCGGGGCGGCGCGCCAGCCGTGCCTTGGCGGCCTCATGCCCGCCACTGTTGAAGCCCAGCCGGTTGATCGTGCCGCGTTCGCGGATCAGCCGGAACACCCGAGGCCGCGGATTGCCGGGTTGCGGACGCGGCGTCACCGTGCCTATCTCGGCAAATCCGAAGCCCATGGCAAGCAGCGCTCCTGGCACGCGCGCATCCTTGTCGAACCCGGCAGCCATGCCGAGCGGGTTGGGGAAGTCGAGGCCGCAAACGGTCTGGCGAAGCTTCGGGTCGTCGGGGGTCGCGCGGGGAAAAACGCCCGCTTCAAGCGCTCGCAACGTCAGTTCGTGGGCACGCTCCGGATCGAGGAACAGCAGCCCGGATTGCGCGATATCGATGAAGCGGCCGATCAACGCATCGCCTCGGCGGGGAGAATATGGTGGCCGGCTGAGCCGATCTCCAGCGCTTGCGTCCAGAGCACCGCCGTAACAGGCAGTTCGGCGTAGAGGTGCGGAAACAGATCTCCATCCCTGGCTGGCTCCCATCGAAGC
The DNA here is from genome assembly GCA_963842775.1 of uncultured Alphaproteobacteria bacterium. Lineage (GTDB taxonomy): Bacteria > Pseudomonadota > Alphaproteobacteria > Rhizobiales > Rhodomicrobiaceae > R-RK-3. The sequence continues at coordinate 152,330 of CAWJHQ010000015.1, forward strand.
GCATCGCCGAGCGCATTTGCATCGATGGCGATGAGCAGCAGATCCGCCCGGCCAGCGAAATGTTTGGCGAGCGTGCCGGCAAGCTGAGCAGCGGTCGAGAAATGAATGAAGCCGTCGCGCTGGTCATGCTCGGAGCCCGCATAGGAGCCGGAGGCTTCCGCCAGCGCCCCATTCGGCTTTGCCGCAGATCTTATAGATGAGCGTCATCGTTCAATCCGCTCCGCTCCCAACCATCACGCCGCCTTCTTCACTTCGCCGGCTAACTCCGCCAATCGCCGGACCAGATTGCGCGCGCCCTTCAGCCGTTCGTCGGCGTCCGGCCAATCGGCCTTGAAGACGAGCTTGTGATCCTGCTGGAGTTTCACCGCCCCGCGGTGCTCGTTGATGAACCCGACCAGCCCGCTCGGATTGGCGAAACTGTTGTCGCGGAAACCAATCACTGCGCCCTTCGGTCCGGCCTCGACCTGGGCGATGCCGGCCTTGCGGCAGTAGCCCTTGATCTGCACCACGGCGAGCAAATGGCGCACCTCTTCCGGCAGCGGTCCGAAACGGTCGACCAGTTCCCCGGCAAACACCTCGATCTCGTCACGCTCATTGAGGTTCGACAGCCGCCGGTAAAGCCCCAGCCGCGCCTGAAGATCGGCGACATAGCCCTCCGGGATCAGCACCGCGCTGCCGACATTGATCTGCGGCGACCACTGCTCGGAGCGCTCCTCCATGCCGCCTTCGCGCAGCGACGCGACCGCCTCCTCCAGCATATGCTGATACAGCTCGAAGCCGACTTCGCGAATATGGCCGGACTGCTCCTCGCCGAGCAGATTGCCCGCACCCCGAATGTCGAGGTCATGGCTGGCAAGCGTGAAGCCCGCGCCCAGGCTGTCGAGCGATTGCAGCACTTTCAGGCGCTTCTCGGCCGTCGGCGTGAGCTTCTGGTTCGGCGGCAGCGTGAACAAGCGCATAAGCGCGGGTCTTCGATCGGCCAACGCGTCCGCGCAGCTGGTAGAGTTGGCCGAGGCCGAACATATCGGCGCGATGGACGATCAGCGTGTTGGCCGAAGGGATGTCGAGACCGGATTCGACGATGGTCGTCGAAAGCAGCACATCGAATTGCCGGTCATAGAAAGCCGTCATCACGTCTTCGAGCTGCCCGGCCCCCATCTGCCCATGCGCGATGGTGAATTTCAGCTCCGGCGCATGTTCGCGCAGGAAAGCGGCAATCTCGTCGAGATCGGAGATACGCGGGCACACATAAAAGGTCTGGCCGCCGCGATAGCGCTCGCGCAGCAGAGCCTCGCGGATCGTGATCGGATCGAAGGGGGTGATAAAGGTGCGCACCGCCAGCCGGTCGACGGGCGGCGTGGCGATGACCGACATTTCGCGCACGCCGGTGAGCGCGAGTTGCAAGGTGCGCGGGATCGGCGTCGCCGTCAGCGTCAGCACATGCACATCGGCCTTGAGCTGCTTCAACCGCTCCTTATGCTGCACGCCGAAATGCTGCTCCTCGTCGATGATAAGCAGACCCAGATCGGCAAATTCGATGCTCTTGGCGAGCAGCGCATGCGTGCCGACTACAATGTCGGTCTGTCCCGATTTCAGACCGGTCCGCATCGCCGCCATGTCCTTGGCCGGAACGAGACGGGAGGCCTGATCGATCCGCACCGGCAGTCCTTTGAAGCGATCGTTGAATGTCTTGAAATGCTGCCGCGCGAGCAGCGTCGTCGGCACCACCACGGCGACCTGCTTGCCGCTCATCACCGCGATGAACGCCGCGCGCAACGCCACTTCCGTCTTGCCGAAGCCGACATCGCCGCAGATCAGCCGGTCCATAGGGCGGCCGCGCGCCAGATCCGCCGTTACCGCCTCGATGCTGGTCAGCTGGTCGTCCGTCTCCTCATAGGGGAAGAGGGCGACGAATTCGTCATAGGCGCCTTCCGGCTGCTCCAGCGCGGGCGCTTCCTTCAGCTCGCGTTCGGCGGCGATCTTGATGAGGCTATCCGCAATATCGCGGATGCGCTTCTTCAGCCGCGCCTTGCGTGCCTGCCAGGCCGCCCCTCCGAGGCGGTCGAGATTGGCGTTGGAATCGTCGGAGCCGTAACGGGTCAGCAGCTCGATATTCTCGACCGGCAGGAACAGCTTGTCGCCGCCTTGATATTCGATTTCGAGGCAATCATGCGGGGCGCCCGCCGCCGTGATCGCCTGAAGTCCGAGAAACCGCCCAATGCCGTGATCCGCATGGACAACCAGATCGCCGGGGCCGAGCGACGACGCCTCGCTGAGCACGTCGCTGCCCTTGCGCGCCTTGCGGCGGCGCACCAGACGGTCGCCGAGAATGTCCTGTTCGCCGATGATGGCAAGATCAGGAGTTTCAAACCCGCTCTCCAGGCCGAGCACGGCGAAGCCGGTCACGTTGCGCTCAAGCTTCGTCGCCTCGGCGAAACTGTCCACCTGCTGGATCGCCGTCAGGCCGTGCGCGCCGAGCATGGCGCCAAGCCGTTCGCGCGCGCCGGCGGTCCATCCGGCGACGATCACCCGCTTGCCCGCCGCCTGCAGCCTGTGGATATGAGCGTTCACTGCTTCGAACAACGTGTCGGACTGGTCCGCCCGTTCGAGCGCAAAACCCCGACCCATCTTGGCGCCGAAATTGAGGCTGGCGATGCCGCTGGCGTTCTCGATGGCGTCAAAGGGCGAGAACAGCCGCGCCTTGCGTCCCTGTAGCGTGCGATCCCACTCTTCATTGCCCAGGAACATCAGCTTCGGCGGCACCGGCTTATAGGGCGGCGTGCCGAACGAAGCCTGTTCCAGCGCCATCTTGCGGGCTTCGTAATGATCCTCGATCTGCTCAAGACGCTGCGCCCGCGCATCCGCCGCCAGATGATCGAAGGAGATGATCGCATCCGGCACATAGTCGAACAGCGTTTCGAGTTCTCCGTAGAACAGCGGCAGCCAATGCTCCGCCCCGGCGTAGCTCACACCTTCCGACACCGCCTCATAGAGCGGATCGTCGCTCGCGACGGCACCGAACAGCTCCATATAGCGCTCGCGAAAGCGGCTGATCACCTCCGGCCCCGAAGGCAACTCGCTCGCGGGCATCAGGATGAGCTGCTCCTTCGCCGTCTGGGTGCGCTGCGAGGCGGGATCGAAGAAGCGTATCGCCTCGAGCGTGTCGCCGAAGAAATCGAGCCGCGCGGGCCGGGCGTTCGCCGGTGGATAGAGATCGAGGATGCCGCCGCGCATGGCGTATTCGCCCGGCTCCATGACCGTGCCGGTGCGTCGGTATCCCCAGCGCTCCAGCCTGCGGGCGATGCTGCCCATATCGACATTCATGCCCGCTGTGAGCTTGACGAGGGCCTTGCGCATCATTTCGCGCGGCGGAACGCGCTGAAGTGCGCCATTCACCGTGGTGATGACGATAATCGGGCGCTTGGGCGCCTTCAGCCGCGCGAGCTGAGCGAGTGTCGCGATGCGGCGGCTGGACAATTCGGCATTCGGCGAAACGCGGTCATAAGGCACCGTGTCCCAGGCCGGGAATGTCAGCACATCCATTTGCGGCGCGAAAAAGCGCAGCTGGTCGCGCATGGCTTCGGCGCGCTGATCGTCACGCGCGACATGCAGCACCGCGACCGGCGTGCCGAGTTCCTTATGCGCTGTCGCCGCCATCCGGGCGAGGAGATAGGCGTCAAAACCCTCGGGCACGCCTGCCGCCACCAGCGGCTTTTCCTGCGCGACAAGCGCAGCAATCGCGACGCCGGAGCGTTGCGGCTTTTCGCTCCTCGTCTTGGATATTTCGTCGGTCTTTTCGAGCATCGTTCAGCTTTCGAGGCGGTGATGGCGCCTGATGAGCCCGATCATGGGCGAGAGCGCCAGGGGAGCTTCCTCACCCTTTATCCAACGGTCGATCTCAGGATCGGGCAGCGCCAGCAATTGCTCGAACGCCATCAAATCGGCATCGTCGAGGCGGCCAAGCTCCTCTTCGGCAAAACGCCCGAGTATCAGATCCAATTCCTTCGTGCCGCGATGATGCGCACGGTAAAGCGCGCGTTTTATCCGAGTCTCAATAGCTGTCATGGCGATGAGTTGCGCTGATGAGGCTTGTGGATGTCCGAACTGACCAACGCGCGGCGATGGCCGGATGATCCCAAGCCGTGATATAGCGCCATCAGCTACGAATGTCAGCTAGCGATATTGTCTTGGTAGATATACTTATTCGCCGTGAAACATGAAGAGCAAGAGCGGGATGTGTCGGCCGCGGAGACACGAAGCGGCATACGCCCTGCGCTCCTCAATTCCCTGTTCGCCGGTATCGGCACCCTGGACGGCGTCGGTCCCCGCTATCAAACGCTGCTGGGAAAACTCATCCCCGCGCCGAATGGCGGCGAGCCGCGCATCATCGATCTGCTCTGGCATCTGCCGTCCGGATTGACGGATCGCCGGGCGACGCCGACTATCGCCGAAACCTTGCAAGGGCAACTGGCGACGCTGCTCGTCAAAGTCAAGAAGCACTTCCCTTCGCCGCCACGTAATGCCCGCGCGCCTTACCGCGTGATCTGCGAGGATGAGAGCGGCGAGATCGAGCTGATCTTTTTCCACACCGAGCGGCCGTTTATCGAACGACAGCTGCCGGTGGGCGAGATGCGCATTCTGTCCGGGCGGATCGAGCGCTACGGCCAGAAGCTCCAGATGCCGCATCCCGACTATATATTGCCTGAGGAGGATCGCCACAAGCTGCCGGGGCTGGAGCCGGTCTATCCTCTGTCGCAGGGGCTGACGCAGAAATTTCTGTTCAAGATATTCACGCAAGGCCTCGCGCGGCTTCCCGAAATGCCGGAATGGCTCGACAGGCGGCTCGTCGAAGGGCGCGGGTGGCCTCCCTTCGCCGCCGCATTGCAGGCGCTTCACCGGCCGACCGATGAGCGCGATATCGACCTGAACGCGGTGGCGCGCATGCGGCTGGCCTGCGACGAGTTGTTTGCCGGGCAGCTTGCCCTGGCGCTGCTGCGGCGGCGGTTCCGGCGGACGGGCGGGCGCTCCATCATCGGCGATGGCCGCCTCGCGGCGAAGATCACCGGTGCCCTGCCCTTCCAACTGACGCGCTCGCAGCAGATCGCGCTGGGCGAAGTCTTGGACGACATGTCCGCCCCTCGCCGGATGCTGCGGCTGCTGCATGGCGATGTCGGCAGCGGCAAGACTCTGGTGGGCCTGCTTGCCATGGCGCGGGCCGTCGAGGCCGGCGCGCAGGCCGCCATGATGGCGCCGACGGAAATCCTTGCGCGGCAGCACTTCGAAACGATCGCGCCGCTTTGCGAGACGGCAGGCATCCGACATACATTGCTGACCGGGCGCGAAAAGGGCAAATCGCGGCAGAAGGTGCTCGACGCACTGGCGAGCGGCGAGGCCCAGATCGCGGTCGGAACCCATGCACTATTCCAGGAGGATGTCGTCTTTGACGACCTGGTGCTTGCCATCATCGACGAGCAGCACCGCTTCGGCGTGCATCAGCGCTATGCTTTGCAGGCGAAGGGCCGGGGCGGCGGCACCGATATTCTCGTGATGACAGCGACGCCCATCCCGCGCACGCTGCAAATGACCCATTACGGCGATATGGACGCCTCCAAGCTCACGGAGAAGCCGGCCGGCCGCAAGCCGGTACTGACCCGCGTGGTGCCGCTCGACCGCCTACAGGAGGTGATCGACGCAATCGGCCGGGCCCGGCGCGAGGGGGCGCAGATCTACTGGGTGTGTCCGCTGGTGGAAACCTCGGCGAAGATCGATCTGGCTGCCGCCGAGGAGCGCGCCGCGCATTTGCGCCAGCGCTTCGGCGACGCGGTGGGGCTTGTCCATGGCCGCACGAAAGGCGCCGAGAAAGACGCGGTGATGCGCGAATTCTCCGAAGGGCGGCTCGGCATTCTGGTCGCGACAACCGTCATCGAAGTGGGGGTGAACGTGCCCGCTGCCAGCGTCATGGTCATCGAACATGCGGAGCGGTTCGGCCTCGCCCAGTTGCATCAGCTCCGCGGGCGTGTGGGGCGCGGCGCGGCGCAAAGTTCGTGCATTCTGCTCTACAATCAGCCGCTCTCGGAGACAGCGCGCGCGCGCCTCGATATTCTGCGCCAGAGCGAGGATGGTTTCCGGATCGCCGAAGAGGATTTGCGGCTGCGCGGCGGCGGCGAGGTTCTGGGCACGCGGCAATCCGGCGACCCCGGCTTCCGCATCGCCCGCCTGCCGGAGGATGAGGAATTGCTGCAAGCTGCGCGCGATCAGACGAAATATCTGCTGGCGCGCGATCCGGAGCTGAACTCGGACCAGGGCAAGGCGGCGCGCCTATGCCTCTATCTTTTCGAACGGGATGAAGCGATACGGCTGCTCAGGGGAGGATGATCGCAAGACGTAGCCGTTCGCCGCTCAGCGCGAGACGATCATGCAATTGAGGTTTTTGGTTTTCAGAAGTTCGCAAATCGCGGTCGCTTCGCCGCGCTCATAGGGTTCGGCAACGATCTTATAGAGCGTGCCGCCGTCACTTGTTCCAAGGATCTTCACCGAGGGTGAGCGCCCAGCCAACTCCGAGCCGTATTTCTTGGCTATGCGCTCGACTTCCGAAATTGCTCCGTCTTCAGAATGGAGCGCGGCGAATTGGATACCGAATTTGCCCGAAGCCTCTCCTGACGGAGCCGCCGTCGGCGTCGTTCGCTCGGCGACAGCAATCTGCGCTGGCGCCCTTTCGGCCTTGGCCTTTGCCGACCGCACCTGCTCGGGCCTTGCGGCGGCAGCAGCTGGCTTAGCGGCGACGGGCTTCACAGGCGCTGCGGCAGCAACCGGCTTCGCGGGCGCCGCAGGAGGTGCGGCGGCGGCAGGTTTGGCCTGCTCCGGTTCTGGCGCGGGGGCCGCTTCACTCGAGCCGAATATGCCGCTGAAGACGCTGCCTATGCCGCCGGTGCGCTGCTCCGAAGGGGTGCTTTTCACTTGGGCCGATGTGGGTGTGCGCGCGGCAGTGTCTTCGCCCGCATTTGCGCGCCCGCCCGACGCAGCCGGCTTCGCGGCTGACTGGGCGATACCGAGCTTGCCGGAAATACGGTCACGGCCCTGTTCGGCCTGCGCCTTGTCGGCCGCGGAGAGGCCGTCCATCCATAATGCCGAGTTGTAGTCGGCCAGCGCGAACGCCTGTTTGCCGAGCTTTTCCTGTGCTTGAGCACGCATCAGCAGCGCCTTGGCAGCCATGTCGGAGGGGAGTTTTCCCGCTCGCATTGCGGCGTCTATCAGCTCGATGGCCTTCGCCGGAACGCCCTTCTCGAGCGCCTTGCTGGCTTCGGTGAGCGTGGCCTCAGCGCTTTGCGCACGGGCAGGCGCGGCGAGCAACGAAATGCTCAATGCCGCCGCCAAAAAGACCGTGCCTATGCGGAGATAGCTAGCCATACCGACGCAAACTCTTACGCAATTATCACGGGATTGCAACACTCTCGCCCAATAATATCAAGCACAGAAATGCGACGAGAGATTGTTGGTACTGATGCCGGAAAGCCACAGCCACTGCGGGAATCACACATCTGGAATGAGCCGCTTGCCCAGTACGACGACGTCGTCCCGGAGATAGCAAAGCTTTTCATAAAACTCCGCTGCTTCGGCGTTGCCCCGCCTCACCATCAGATTGATCTTCGGGCAACCGAGTTTCAACAGCGCGGATTCCGCTTCATGCATCAGACGACGGCCGAGCCCCATCCTCTGATGGCGGGGATGAACGGCCAGATAGTTGATCGAACCGCGATGTCCGTCATAGCCCGCCATCACCGACCCGATCACCTCGCCGTCAAGCTTGGCGACAAGAAAGACGCCGATGGGATCGGTCAGCTTCCTATCGATGTCTTTCGATGGATCGTTCCAGGGTCGTGTCAACCCGCACGCTTGCCAGAGGCCGATGAGCGCGCCACGGTCCGGTTCTGCGAAGCGGTAATTTCGACTGAGGGCGGTTGCGACACGATCAACGCTCTCCGATATGGGCGAACCCTCGCCGCTTCGCCGGCTACTCCACCGTCACCGATTTCGCCAGGTTGCGAGGCTGATCCACATCGGTGCCGAGCAGCACCGCCGTATGATAGGCGAGCAACTGCACCGGAAGCGCATAAAGAATGGGCGCGATGAACCCATGCGCCTTTGGGAGGCGGATCTGGGCGGCGAGCTTCGTGCCGGGCAACGCCGCGTCCTCGCTGGTTATCAGAATGATCTGCCCGCCGCGCGCCGCCACTTCCTGCATGTTCGAGATGGTCTTGTCGTAAAGCGCGTCGCGTGGGGAAACGACGATAACCGGCACCGACTCGTCGATCAGCGCGATGGGACCATGCTTCAACTCGCCCGCCGCAAATCCCTCGGCGTGGATGTAGGAAATTTCCTTCAGCTTCAACGCGCCTTCGAGCGCCAGCGGATAATAGCTGCCGCGCCCGAGATAGAGGACGTCCTGGGCATGAGAAAGAAGGTGGGCCAGCTTTTCGTATTCTTCTTCACGCCGCAAAACCTCGTTCATCAGCCGGGGCAGCTCGACCAGCCCCTTCACGATCTCCGCTTCCTGGGTCGCGCTCAGATGGCCCCGTGCGCGCGCCGCTGCGATCGCCATGCAGGCAAGTACCGCGAGCTGGCTGGTGAATGCCTTGGTCGATGCAACACCGATTTCGGGTCCGGCCAGCGTCGGCAGAATGGCGTCCAATTCCCGCGCGATGGTGGATTGCGGGACATTGACGATCGAGAGGATCGTCTGCTTCTGCTCTTTCGAATAGCGCAGGCCAGCGAGCGTGTCGGCGGTTTCACCCGATTGCGAGATGAACAGCGCGAGGCCGTCCGGCGGCAACGGCGCTTCCCGGTAGCGGAATTCAGAGGCGACATCGATGTCGACGGGCAGCCGCGCATAGCGCTCGAACCAGTATTTCGCCACCAGGCCCGCATAATAGGCTGTGCCGCAAGCGCAAATCGTCAGCCGCGACAGCTTGGCGAAATCGACTTTGGTGTCCATCAGCTCGACGCGGCTTTCGGCGAAATGCACGTAATGTCCGAGCGTGCGCGCAATAACATCCGGTTGTTCGTGAATTTCCTTGGCCATGAAATGCCGGTGATTGCCCTTGTCGGCAAGCAACGCGCTGGCCTGCGTGCGCTGGACGGGCCGCTCGACAGGAGCTCCGTTTTCATCGCGGATGCTGACGCTCGTGCGTGTCAGGGCGACGCAGTCCCCTTCCTCCAAATAAGCGACCCGGCCCGTGAACGGCGCGAGCGCCATCGCATCGGAACCGAGATACATCTCGCCATCGCCATAGCCTACGGCGAGCGGGCTGCCGCGCCGCGCGCCGACCAGGAGATCATCGTGCCCGGCGAACAGGATCGCGAGAGCGAAGGCGCCTTCCAGCCGCTGCAACGTCTCCGCCACCGCTGCTTCCGGCGTGGCGCCACGGGCGAGTTCGCGGCTGATCAGATGAACGACCGCTTCGGTGTCCGTCTCAGTCTCGAAGACCACGCCTTCCGACTCTAATTCGGTGCGCAGCTCGTGGAAATTCTCGATGATGCCATTATGGACGAGCGACACCTTGGCGGTCATATGCGGATGGGCGTTGCGCTCGCTGGGCACGCCGTGGGTCGCCCAGCGCGTGTGGCCGATGCCCGCAGTGCCGCGCAGGGGGCGCTCGGCGAGCACGGCTTCCAGATTGCGCAGCTTGCCCTGGGCACGGCGGCGGGCGAGCACGCCATTTTCCAATGTTGCGACGCCAGCTGAGTCATAGCCACGATATTCGAGCCGCTTCAGCGCGTCGACCAGCCCGCTCACGACGGGTTCTTTTCCTAAAATACCGATGATCCCGCACATGATCTTCCCTGTCAGCAATCAATATTGAGGCAAATGGCTTATATTGCCCAAGCGTTGTTTAAGCCGAGCGCAAATGATTTCCAAATCAAAGCCGATTACAAACTGTTGCAGCAGATTCTTTTCCGGTGGCGCAAAGAGCGCCGTCATTTCTGCCGTCTTTCCTTGTTGCGGATCGCCCAGCCGGGGACCTGCTTCTGCTCCGCGCGTTCCACCGCCAGCGCATGCGCCGGAACATCGCGCGTGATGACACTGCCGGAGCCGACATAAGCGCCCTCGCCGATCTTGATGGGCGCGACAAGTGCGCTGTTGGAACCGATGAAGGCGCCCTCGCCGATTTCGGTAAAGTGCTTTTGGAAACCGTCATAGTTGCAGACGATCGTGCCGGCCCCAAGATTGGCGCCAGCGCCTACGCTTGCGTCACCGACATATGCGAGGTGGTTGACCTTCGCGCCCGCCCCGATCGTGGCTTTTTTGATTTCAACGAAATTGCCTATCTTGGCGCCTGGACCGATGTCCGCCCCGGGTCGCAATCTGGCGAACGGCCCAACGATCGCGCCATCGGCGATCCGGCTGTGCTCGATATAGGAGTTCGCTTTGATCTCGACATTATTGCCGACGATGACATTAGGGCCGAAAAACACGTTCGGCTCGACGATGACATCCTGGCCGAGCTTCGTATCGTGGCTCAGCGTAACGGTATCGGGCGCCAGCAGCGTCGCTCCGCCGCGCATCGCCGCTTCGCGGAGCCGCGTCTGCATCAAACTCTCGGCGCGCGCCAGCTGAACGCGGTCGTTGACGCCCATCACTTCGTCTTCGGGGCAGATCACGACGGCAACGGCAAGGCCGTCGCCTCGCGCAAGTTCTACAGCATCGGTCAGATAATATTCGCCCTTGGCGTTGTCATTGCCGATCCGGCGCAGCAGCGATAGCAGCACGCCCGAGCGGAAAGCCATCACGCCGGAATTGCACAGGGTAACGCGCTTTTCGGCCTCGCTCGCCTCCCGCTCTTCGCGAATGGCTAGCAGCGCGCCGGTTTCGTCGCACAGCAGACGCCCATAGCCCCTCGGATCGGCAGCTTCGCAACCAAGGACGGCGACGCCGGCGCCACCGTCCAACGCCGCGCGCAGACGCGAAAGCGTGTCAGGCAGCAGCAGCGGCGTGTCGCCGTAGAGAACGAGGATGTCGCCTTCGAATTCCGCGATCGCCGGCTCGGCGGCCAGCACCGCATTGGCGGTGCCCAGCCTCTCGCTTTGCGTGAAGAAGCGCGCGTCGGCTGCGAAATCCGCAAGAACGGTGCGCGCGGTGTCCATGTCCGGACCAATGACAAAGGCAAGCCGCGATGCGCCGGCTGCCATCGCACCAGCCGCCGCATGCGCGGCCAATGGCCGTCCCGCGACACAGTGCATGACCTTCGGTATCGCAGACTTCATCCGCGTGCCAAGCCCGGCAGCAAGTATGATCGACAGCCAAGGTCGCGAGGTCATTTGATCGTCCACGCCGTTAGAGATGTTGATGTTGCGATTGACCCAGCATCATTGCGAAATCGGTCTTCCGGTTTTCGACAAAAATGATGCGAAAGCCTGCTTAGGCAGAAGGGTTCCCTTTGTCCAGCATACTCGCGGATGGTGCCTGTTTATCGCGGCCGGGATAGATCGCGCAACTATCGGTACCGAGCAGAGCGTAGACCGGACAGAAGCGGAAGAGCCCGGTCAAGGCCGAGAAACGCGCCCACGATCCAGACCGCCCAAGCCAAAGCCTCCGGCAACTCCGGCCCGACGCGGTGGTAGCTCCATGCCAGCAGCCCCATTCCGAGGACGAAGCGAAAAACGCCATCGATGACGCCCATATTGGTGATCATATCTATGCTTCCTTCTAGCCGCACAGGTTGCATCGATACCAATAAGCTAACAACGAAAAAAGCCGCTGCGAACAGCGGCTTTAGTTTGGTCGATCTTTTTTGTCTTTGTTAGCCGATCTTGAGCTTAGAATTTGATCCTGGAGCCAACCATGATCGTCGAGAGATCTTCAAATCCCAAGGCGACGCCGTTGTTCTGAACCGCTTCAAAGCTCCAGAAGGTTGCCTGGGCATAAAGCTCCAGGGCCGCGCTGTCGAACTTCTGGACGATGCCGAGGCCCCAACGTTCAGCCTCGCTGCCGGCAATATCGGTGGCGCCTGCACCGCCCTCGATGATGGTCAGAGCGTCGTCATAGACGCCGTATTCGCCATAGATCGTGGTCGAGCCGTAGGGCAGCCATTTCCGTTCCAAGCCGAGCTGGAGATACCAGAAGCTGGCGTCACCATCGAAACCAGCACCGTCAATATCATCGACTTCGACATTGCCTGCCGCCAGGGCTCCATAGAGGCCTGTCGGGATGTGCATCAAGGATATAGATCCGCTCAGCACTTCGGCATCGCCGTTGTTCGCCCTGTCATAGACAAGGTTGCTGTCGCCCGTGCCATCCGATTGATAGGCGACTGCCGCGGCGATTCGGACAGAATTCCACTCATTCTTGAAGCGCAGCGCGATGTCTGCATAGTCATCATCGCCCCAAGACGCCGAGAGGATGAAACCGTAGACCGAGGGTGAGTCGTAGCGGATTACGTCATCGCGCGTTGAGTTGAGGTTCGAAGCGATCTCGTCGAGCCTGAATGTCGACAACCCGCCTGTCAGCGAGAAGCGGACTTCCATGTCGCTGCCGTGCTGCAGGTCGGAATTACGCAGCGAATTGCCCAGCACAACTTCGTTCGCGCCGTCGGCGGCGGTGCTGCCCTGGCCAAGCGTGACGCGCCCGAGCCGCTCGCTTTCGATATACACGTTGCTGTAGCGGATCAGGATTTCGTCCGCCGGATCGTCAAACGTTTCGGTCCCGGCGTTCAACGTCCCGTTCGAAACCTTATCGGACGCCGCATCCTGAATATCCAGCTCGATCAGGAAGCCGGCGGTCCAACCCGGCTTCATAGCGGCCTTGCCGGTGAAGCCGACACGGCTGCCGGAATAATCATTGTCGACGACATATGCGTCAGAATCGACGCCGTCGTCCCAGAACAGCAGGGCCTTATTGACTTGGCCGTAAACCTGCAGAGAAACGACGCGATTGCCTTTGCGGGCCGTCGTCGCTTCGAGTTCAGCTACGCGTTCTTCGAGGTCCGCGCAGCAACCGCCGCCCAGATCCGCTGCAAATGCCGGGGCAGGCGTATAGACGCCCATGAGTATTCCAGCCGTTGCGGCCAGAGCGGCCCGGCTCGAAATCGTCCTGAATCCGCGAATCATCATCTTCACCGCTAAGCGGGCTCCATGTTAAAACTCGCAGGCTTTCTGCCTGCAAATTGCCTTTCCAAGATTACGCGGTCACTCATGGGAATCGGCGTTTGCAATCATCGATTGCGTCACCGGCTTATATGCAATTATAAGTTGCATCAACGTTAATCCCGTGCTTGTCACAGGAATCTTCCCCGTTCTGTGACATATTTGCCGAATTGTTGTCGCTCTACTGTCGGAGATGAATTTGGAGTAAGTGAAACCTCGGATAGGGATGCGCACCTCATCGGGCCGAAATCGGCCCGACGAGGTCGATGGAAATGCTGCTTCGCTGGAGCCTTCAGAAATAGCGTGAGGTTACAGATACTTTTTGCAGCAAGGGGAAGGACTGAGCCCCCACCAGCCTGATTTTCGCAAGTTGGCTGCGGTCCCGCGGCTTGAAGGTATTTTGAAATTCCGTCGCGAGCGCATCGGTCACCGGAAGAATCTCGGCGATCACACCCGACGCCGAATGCCGCCCGTCGGACACCGTCACCTTGTCGTCCACCTTGATGGAGAACATATAGCGGTGCGGAAGATAAGCGAGAACATAGGGCTCGCCCGAATAGAGCGTCATCATCGGCTCTCCCGTGCGGTATACATTGCCGATCGATGGCACGGATACGCCAACCGCACCGGTCACGGGCGCGCGGACCACGCCCTCGGCGTAATGCGCCTGCAAATCTCTGAGGGCGCTTTCGGAGACGTCACGCGCTTCGTTCAGCGTCGCAACTTCCTTTTCCAGCGTCTTGAATTGCGTGGCCAGCTTGATGCGGTCACCCTGGGCGCTGAAATTTGCCGTCAGCGCATTGTCATAGCTCGATGCGGTGGTGAGACCGGCTAGCGCCAGTTCGTCGAACTTGCCGACGACACGCGTCGCTTCACCTTCACGCTTCTTGGCGAGGGGCAGCAATTCCTCCACCGTCTCCGCGCGAATACGGAATTCCACCGTATCGGCGACCAACCTCGCGCGGCGGGCGGAAAGATCAGCCAGGCGTTCAAGCATTTCCGTGGATTGCAGGCGCATGATCACCTGCCCCTTCTCGACGTGCTGCCCTTCCTTGATGTCCACTTGCTGAATGCGCGCCACATAGGTGGTGGCGATAACGGTCTGGTCTTTCAAAACCAAGCCGTCAGCGCGAAGAATTAAAATGTCGCCGAATAGAAAATTCAGAACGGCAACAGCAAAGACCGCAAGAACGCCCAGATAAATCATCCTGCCGATCGGATTGGTCACCATCCGTTTTTCGTTCACCAGGACGTCCGACCGGGGACGCTTTTTCAAACCCTGAATCATCACCATCTCCGCATTAAATGCACTTTTCTTGGAACGTAATTATCTTAGACGGGGGCATCGGCCACCCAGTGACGAAGAGGTCGTAGGCGCTCGAAAACATCAGGCGAAATCCTCAGGCCCGAAGACGCGGATTTTCACCCCCAGATCGAGCCGGATGCCGGCAGTCGCTTCACTGCGGATTTCGGCAACGCTTCCCTCCGCGTCAGCTGGCGGCAATCCGGCGAGCAGACAGAAATCGTAAGAGCGTCCCTTAATAACGATGCCCTTCTCGCGAAGCAGATTTCGCAGATTTTCCAGGAACAGGTCGCGCGCCTGCGAGAATTGTCTCATCCCAGTTTCGCGGACGATTTCCCGCTCATTCTCATAGGAAAGGTTGAGAACGGTGAAGGGAGTCCTGGTTTCATTGTAGGTTTTGGCTGCTCCATTCAGCGCCACGACGAAGTCGAGCGGCAGATCGGAAAAACGCATGGTTTGCTGCGTGGGACCGCGCAAGGCGCGTCCCATTTGCAGAAAGGCCGTCCCCTCCTCGGTCAGCACATAGGAAAAGGCGTCCTTTGCCGCCGCCGCGTCGCTATCGACATGGGCGGAGCAATCAAGACACACAAACCCGATAGCCGGCTCCGAACTCGTATGGCGGCAGCGGCCGCAGAGCATCACGGCGCCCGGCTTGTCGTAATCGACGCTGAAGTGAGACAGCGCCTGACGGCATTTCGGGCAGATCAACTTATCGCCGCGCCTGAAGTCGGATTCGATGCCCTGATAGGCGCAGCGGAAATGATGCATATACTGTTCTTCGCGCAGCTCCGGCGAGCGACATTCCGGGCATTCTTCGCGCACATGCATACGGGAGGAGCCGCAGCGATAGCAGAAGTGAAATCTGTCGAAGAATTCGCGCTGCAGAAATCCGTTCTTGCACTGCTTCTCCGCTTCCCGAACCACATCTGCATTGCCGAGCGGCAGGTTGTAACAGATCAGCGACGCTTCGCCCGTGTCATAGGCGGCGGTAAGCTTCTGATTGCTGACGAACATCCGGCCCAGCAGCTTTTCGCCCAAATCTGCAGTCATGGTCAGGTCGCGGTGAAGCTCCCCGCGACGCTGGTGAAAGCTTTGCACCAGACCCCGCACGGCCTCACCGCTGCCATAATGCAATCGCGATGCGTCGAGATCAGCATGAGGACCGAGTTCTCCTCCCAGATCGATGATCGGAAACAGGTGGAGTTGTTTGCGCTCCCATATTTGCTCCACATCGGCAAGTCGTGCGGCGCCCTTGATCAGTATGGCGTCGATGGTCAAGTCGCCGGTGGCAGCGTTGTAGCCCGCGGCCGTGAAACGTGATTGATCGAAATCATCGGGCCATCTCAGCAGCTCCAAGCCGGTCGCCCAAGCCGGTTCGGCCGTGCGCGCCGATGCAGCGCCATTGCCGAGCGCCATCCGTTTGGCGCCAGTCTGAGCCGATCGCGTCGCATCTTTAGCACCGGCATCGGGTTCGGATGGTTCAATCGCCGCGACCTGTTCTATGACGTTACAGATTTCATAGATGTCGAGCGGCTTGGGAATAATCTGGTCGAAATTTTCGCAATTCTCCTTGTGCGACAGCAAGCCTTCCACATCCGCAGTGATCGCGATGAGGCGGGCCTGGGTGCTGCCATTCTTGTCGGCGCGATATTGCTGCGCGACTTGCAGACCATCCAGCTTTGGCAGCCGAAAATCGATGAGCGCCACGTCGTAGGGGTGCTTTCGCAGGGCGCTGAGCGCCTGCTCGCCATCGTCGGCGATATCGACCTCATGTCCGCGCTGCGTAAGGATCAGCTTCAGAAGATCTTGCGTGACGGGACTATCCTCGGCGACCAGAACGCGCCTGTAGCGGAGGGGGAGTTCGTCGGAAACAGTGTTTTGCGCTTGAATCACGGGGACCTCTTCTCAGAATCCAATGTCTGAGCTCCAAAGCATGAAAATTTATTGAAACGATACTGACGAATTACAGGGATCGTCCGTTATCCCTGAATTTTCTCGCCGATTTGCATGCAAACCGACTTGCGCACGCGGCTGGCTAGTGTGATTTGGCACATCACGGCCCCCGCCACTAAGCACCCCTTTACCTTTAGTTGCAAAAATGCGCAATGCACGCTTTGCGTTCAAATTGCACTTTTTCGCGGGACCGTTGTATGCGTTCAACAGCCGCACACGATTCACAGGGGCCAATGCCGCACGCATCCCACCTCGCGTGCGGGTTGGCGCTTGCATTGCTGATCTCGGTGGTGATGCACGGGGCGGCGGCCGCCAAACGCATAACGATCGGCGCAAGCCAAACGGCGATCCTCGTTTGGATCGCACAAGAGCGCGGCTACTTCCGCGACCAGGGGCTCGACGTCGACATCCGGCTGTTTCAATCCGGCCTGCGTGCCGCCGACGCGGTGATCCACGGCCATGCCGATCTTTCAACCACGTCGGAAACCGCCTTCGTCAGCCGCAGTTTCGATCGTCCTGATTTGCGCATCCTGGCGGCCATATCGGCGTCCGAAACATCGCGTCTGATCGCCCGCGGGGATCGCGCCATCAACGTGCCGCGCGATCTTGCGGGGAAGCGGATCGGCGTCACTCTCGGTTCGATCAGCGAATATTTTCTGACGCGTTATTTGACGCTCAACGGCGTCCCGATCACCGCCGCGATGATGGTCGATCTCAGGCCCGAAGACATAGCCGAGCATCTGGTGAAAGGCGAAATCGATGCAGGCCTTACCTGGGAGCCTTTTGTTCGAAATGCGGAACTGGCCCTGAGGGACAATCTATTTACGCTGCCGCAACAGTTCGACCAGATCTACTATTTCATGCTGGTCACCACGCAAAGCTGGCTCGACGAGAACCCGGCGGACGCCCGATCGATCCTGAGAGCGATCGTTCAAGCTGAAAACTATGCGGCGGAACACCCCTTCGAGGCCAAGGAACTGGTCCGGAAGCGGTTCGGCATGAGCGCCGGATCATATCGACTATTTGTGGCCGCTCCATAATCTGCATGTCAGCCTCCCGCAAGGTCTGTTGTTTGTCCTTGAACAGCAGGCGGAATGGCATATCCGCAAAAAGCTCACAGGCGCGGCGACAACACCGAACTATCTCGGTTTCGTGGCAACTGGCCCGTTGCGCGAAATCCGCGACAGCAGCGTCGGGATCGTCAAATAGGATTGGGACCTACATACATGTCGGCGATGTCGCTGAAATCGACCGTCCGCGCCGCCATCATGGGTGTCGCGGTCGGCTGCCTCCTGGTGATCGCCGTCACGGCCGGCGCTTATTTCAGACTGAAGACCGTTCAGAGCGAAGTGAGCTACGCCAGCGCGGTCAGCGCCAATGTCGCCAAGCTGAACCTTCTGACCAGCGAATTGCTGATGCGCCAATCCGAGCGCGTCATTCTGCAATTGAAGCGGCAGCATGCCATCCTCGCCGATCAGCTTGCCAACCCACCGCATTTCAACAGCCGGGCCGACATTCTTGCCGCCGAACTCGGCCGGCGCGTTGCCAAGATGGCGATTTTTGTCGATCGCCTGGACACGTTGGTCGCACCAGAGGGGCACACCGACTTAACCAAGGAAGCGCGCGATATTCTCTTCACGTCTGTCATCGCGCAATCAGGCGCTCTCCACTCCCGCTCCCTGGAGATGGGCGAGATCATGTCCGAGGATTCCGCCCGCGTGCACCGGATCGTGTTCATGACGATCGGCGGCGGTTTCCTGATCATGATCATCGGCGGCGGTTTGCTCATGTCGTTGCTCAGCCACGGCCTGCTGGCGCGCATATTGGGTCTGCGGGCTGTTATACAGGAGATTGGCGGGGGCAATCTCGAAGCAGAGATTCCCATTCCGACACGGGACGAGATGGGCGACGTCTTCCGGGAACTGCATCAAATGCGGTTGAGCCTTTTGCAGTCCCTCGGCGAGCTTGGGCGCGTGAACCTGGAACTGATCGCCGCCAAGGCCGACCTTGAGGATCGCGTCGCCGAACGCACGGCCGAGCCTGGAGGCAGCCAACAGGGAGCTCGAATCCTTCACCTACGCAGTTTCGCATGATTTGCGCGCGCCCTTGCGGACCATCTCCGGTTTCAGCCAAGCGGTGCTTGAAGATTACGGACCCAAACTTGACGAGGAGGGTCAAGGCATGTTGAGCCGCGTGCACCGCGCGACAGGCCAAATGAGCCAGCTCATCGACGACTTGTTAAAGATCTCCCGCATCGACTCCACGCCTCCCATTTGCACTGACGTCAATCTGTCGCGGCTCGTCGCGGATATCGGCGAGACACTTCGCGAGCGCGCGCCGGAGCGTGAGGTTCGGATGACGATACAGCCCGACATTCATGCGCAATGTGATGGGCGTCTCATGTCGATCATTCTGACCAACCTTCTCGAAAATGCCTGGAAGTTCACCGCCCGCACCCCGGCCGCGGAAATCGAATTCGGCCAGGAAGACGATGGCGACCGATCCACCTATTTCGTCCGCGACAACGGCGCCGGCTTCGAAATGGCTTACTGCGACAAGCTTTTCCAGCCGTTCCAGCGCCTTCACACCGCCGAACAATTTCCCGGCACCGGTATCGGTCTTGCGACGGTGGCGCGGATCATTCGGGCGCATGGCGGCAGGGTCTGGGCGGAGTCCGCGCCTGACAAGGGAGCGAAGTTTTGCTTTCAGCTCGGCAATGCCGCAAGCCGCGCTGCGCCCGGCAGGCGCGCGGATGAAGATCGGCGACAAGCTGCCATGAACGCAGGCGATGCCGTGCAATTGGTGCGGGCATCATGAGTGCGATCATCGAATATCTTTTCGGGGCGGCCTCCTTCGTTCCGCATGGTTATTGTCTGCTTTGGCGGCCCGATCTTGTGGCGATACACGCTGTCTCGGATTTCTTGATCGCCTTATCGTATTTCCTCATCCCGTTCGGCATCTGGTACTTCGCCAGGCGCCGCGACGATCTGGTATTCAAGCCCGTATTCTTCCTTTTTGCGGCTTTCATCCTGTTTTGCGGCATAACCCACCTTATTGCGCTGACCACACTTTGGTTTCCGATCTATGGCGCACAAGGACTGGTGAAAGCAGCCACCGCCGCCATCTCGCTCGCCTCTGCCTACGCGCTGTGGCCGACAATTCCCAAGGCGCTTGCCATTCCAGGGCTCTCCAACTTGCGCAAAGCCAATGAGGAAATGGCCGAGGTGGTCAGCGAGCGGGAGGCGCTTGTCGCGGCACGCACGGCCGAATTGACTGCCGCTTACAGAGAGATGGAAGCGTTCGCCTATTCAGTCGCGCATGATCTGCGCACACCGCTCAGGAGCATCAACGGCTTCAGCGATGCGCTCGCGGAGGAACATGGCGAACGCCTCGATGCACCTGGTAAGCAGATGGTGGAGCGCATCCAGCAGGCGAGTTTGCGCATGGGCAAACTCATCGACGATTTGCTCAACATGTCCCGGCTGACCCGCACTCCCATTCAAGTGTCCGAGGTGAACATCTCCGAACTCGCCGAGACGATAATCGACGATTTCCGGCGCGATGATCCCGCCCGCACGGTAAAGGCGGAAATCGCTCCCAATATCGTCGTGAAATGCGATCCGAATCTGATGCGTATCGCTCTCACGCATCTATTGTCGAACGCTTGGAAATTTACCGCCAAGCGCGCCGATGCACATATCGCGTTCGATTGCGCGCGGAGCCAGGGCAAGAACCTCTTCGATATCCGCGACAATGGCGTCGGCTTCGATATGGCCTATGCCAGCAAGCTGTTCGTTCCCTTCCACAGGCTGCATTCCGAGACCGAATTTCCGGGCAACGGAATTGGGCTGGCGATCGCCGCACGCATTATTCACCGCCACGGGGGCGACATATCTGCTGAAGCCAGCTTGGGCAAAGGCACAATTGTTAGCTTCAGCCTATGAAATTCCAGCGAGGCCGCTCGGCATGATCAACGAGGTTATTCTGCTCGTCGAGGACAATCCCGACGACGAAGCGCTCGCCATACGAGCCCTGACCAAGAGCAACGTCACGAACCGCATCGTCGTGGCGAGAGACGGGGTGGAAGCGCTGAGCCTCTTGTTCGGCGAGGGCGGCCATTCGCCGATTACGCCCGCCGTCATCCTCATGGACCTCAAACTCCCGAAGATGAGCGGCATCGAAACGCTGGCACACATTCGGGCCAATGAGCGCACGCGCGGGCTACCGGTGGTGATGCTGACAACCTCGGACGAGGAGATCGACATGATCCGCTCCTATGACGCCGGTGTGAACAGCTATGTCCGCAAGCCGATCGATTTCGCCGAGTTCACCAGCGTGACGGCGCAACTCGGCGTCTATTGGCTTTTGTTGAACAGGCGGCCACAGGCAATGACGCCAATCGGGAACTAGCCGCAATGCATCTCAAGGTTTTGGTCATCGAGGACAATGAGGACGATGCCGCCCTCCTTGCCCGCTATCTCAAGAATTGCGGTTTCGATCCGAAATGGCAAAGGGTGGATACCGAGAACAGCCTTGCCGAGGCGGTCGAGGACCGGCGATGGGATCTCGTGCTCTGCGATCTGTCAATGCCGCGGCTGACACCGTTTCTGGCCGTCGACTGCGTCCGCCAGATCAATCCCGACATCCCGATCATCATTGTGACGGGCGCCATCACCGAGGACACCGCCGTGCTGCTGATCCAGCACGGGATCCAGGACATCGTCCTCAAGGATGATCTGCCGCGGCTGAAGTCAGTCATCAAAAGGGAGCTCACGCTCGCACAGAACCGGCGCGACAAGGCGGCGGCGGAACTGCGCCTGGCCAACGCGCTGGATAAGCTCTACCAGGGCGTCGCGCTGTATGATCCGAACGCCCGTCTCATCACGTGCAATCAAAGATATAAGCAGACCGTAGACAGGTGCCAAAACGACATCGTTCCGGGCATGTCTTATTCCGAATTGCTGCGGATGGCGGTCGAACGGGGCCAGTTCGCCATCAGCAAGGAGGGCGCCGATGCCACGCTTAAGCGCTTGCTGGCCTATCAGGTCTGTACCAGCGAGCCTTTCGAGCAGCAGCAATATGACGGCCGTTGGATCGAAATCCAGCGTCACCGCACCGCGGACGGCGGCATCGTCATCGTCACGACGGACATCACCGACACCAAACGACGTGAAGAGGCGCTGATCCACCATGCGGCCGAAGTGGCGAAGATCAACGATGATCTGACGAGGTGAAATTCGCCGCAGGGAAGCCATCGAAGATGCTTTGCGTGAGAGCGAAAATCGCGCCCGGGCGATCTTCGAGAGCGCCGTGGACGGCGTGATCACCTTCGGCCTGGATCGCCGTATCGAGACGGTGAACCCGGCGGCCGCGAAACTCTTCGGCTATGGCGCGGAAGAACTCGTCGGTTGTCACGTTCATCATCTGATGATGCTGGGGACGAAACATGACAGGGCCGAGCCTGCTGCCCCGCATCGGCCAGCCGACTCCATCGACCTCACGGATGCCGGCCTTCGGCTTGTCACCGGCTGGCGCAAGAACGGCTCGGTCTTCCCGGTAGAGCTGACGATCAGCGAAGTGCGCCTGAAAGACCGCTGCATCTACACCGGCATCATCCGGGACGTGACCGAACGCACCAAACTGGACAAGATGAAGCGGGAATTCGTCTCCATGGTCGGCCATGAATTGCGCACGCCGCTGACTTCGATCCAGGGCTCGCTCGCACTGCTCAACTCGCATGTCGTCGGCGAATTGCCGCCGCGCGCCCAGTCGATGGTGCAGATCGGGCTGCAGAACAGCGAGCGCCTGCTGCGCCTCATCGGCGACATACTCGATATGGAGAAGATCGAATCCGGCAAGATGGAATTCGCGTTCGAGCCGGTTCCGGTGCGCGCGCTGCTGGAACGGGCGGTCGAGGCCAATCGCGCTTTCGTCGAGCAATATCGGGCGCGGTTTGCCGTCGAGCACGCGCATGGTCCGGAAATCATGGTGAGCGGCGACGGCGACAGGCTGATGCAGGTGCTCGCCAATTTCATTTCGAATGCGGCGAAATATTCTCCCGTCGGCGGCGTCGTTACAGTCGGCGCGGAGCTACGCGGAGGCCAGGTACGCATCTTCGTCAGGGATCAAGGACCGGGAATTCCGCACAGTTTTCACGATCAGATGTTCCAGAAATTCTCGCAGGCGGATGCCTCGGATACGCGGCAAAAAGGCGGCACCGGCCTCGGCCTCAGCATCGCCAAAGCCATTGTAGAATGTCATGGCGGCACGATCGGCTATCAGACGGCGCACGGCGAGGGAGCGACGTTCTACTTCGATCTGCCGGTGTTGCGCGCCCAAACGTCGGCGACGCAGGCTCCGCCGCCACTGTCGATCCCGGCGAGGATGCTTCTTTGCGGCGTGCCGGGAAGTCATTCGGCTGTCTTGCAAGAATATGCAGCTCGGATGAACTGGATTGTCGACATGTGCCGTACTCCCTACGAAGCGGAACGGCGCTTGCGGCAGGGCAATCTCGACGCAATCATATTCGGACCGCCGACGGCGGCGTTCAACCCGGCCGAACTTATGAAGCTATGCGAAACCGACGCCGGGGCCGGGAACACGCCAGTTGCGATATTGATGGGAAGCATCAATGGCGCAGACGGCAAATATGGCCGGATCGTCCGGCTTCTCGACTGGGTGGAAAAGCCCGTGGACATCGATCGTCTGCGGCTGCGGATCGAAAACGCCGATCTGGCGGATCTCTCGCGGACGCCGCGGATCCTTTGCCTGGGCTTTAACAACGATGAAACGCCTTGCGACACTGTGGACGGCGATCTCAGCCGCCAAACCGCCGCGAACGGGACCGATCCAGGCTCTGCCGGCCGGTTCCATCTCGCCATCATCGATGCAGCCGGTCTGAGCGCCGCGGAGGCGCTGTCCCTGCGCGCGCTTTGCGAGGAGACCGATCCGCCACCCATGATCATCGTTTCGGAAGAAGCCATGCCGCAATCCGCTTGGGACCGGCTGAATTCATCGCTCGGCGCGTCTTTTCTCAATCCCGGACAATTTGTCGAGGATCTGCAAAAGCTCATTAATGGAAAGGGTTTAAAACGGAATCTGGAGCTATTCGAGCACCAGGAGAACGTAGGCCATGAGAGAGCTGCAGCGGATCACCTATGTTGAAGATGAGCCCCATATTCGCGAGATCGTTCAACTAGCGCTGGAAGAACTCGGCGGCTTTACGCTTCATGTCTGCGAGAGCGGCCCGGAGGCCTTGGATACGGCGCCCATCTTCCACCCGGACCTGGTCCTGCTCGATGTCATGATGCCCGGCATGAATGGCATCCAGACTTTTCGCTCCTTGAAAGGGCTGCCGCAATTATCAGACACGCCGATCATTTTCGTCACCGCCAAGGCGCAGAAGCACGAAATTCAGCAATATAAATCGCTCGGGGCGGCGGATGTGATCGCGAAGCCGTTCAATCCCATTACTCTGCCGACCGACATCCAGGCGATTTGGGCGAGGACGCAGAGCGAGCGGCATCACTAGCCGTGCGGGAAAAACTCAACCTGCTGCTCGAGAAGCACTGCGTTACGATCAAGAACAATGTCGAGCTTCTCGGTGAGCATTTGAACCGGGCGAGAGAGAACGGCGCCGCTCCGCAGGACGCGCTCAGCGACGCCGGCGCTCTGGCGCATCAGCTCAAGGGAAGCAGCGGCACGGCCGGATTTCACGACATCTGCGTTGCGGCGACCGCGCTCAATGACCACCTCAACGCCATAAAAGGCCGAGAGGGCGCGCCGCTCCGCGAGGGCGTGCTTGAGGCGATCGAGCTTTACGAGAGCCTCAGCCGCGCATCAAAGGCGGCTAGCCCCCAATCATCGGCACTGTATCTGGTCGCATAGTAACGCGTGTATTTAAGGCGACGATCGGCGTCTTGCCAATGAGTGTCATGGGTGTCGGTCCGGAGCGCGGTTCGCCGCCGCAGCCCCAACCGAGACCAGCTTCGCGGCTCCCTGGCCGTAATATTGCACGGCGATGACCAGCATCATCAGCACAAAACCTATGATGTCGGTGGTCAATTCAGGCGCAACGAGCATCAACGCCGCAGCGATTGCAATTCCCCGCAGCCAGTTAGGCATCGGCTTGAGCAAAAAGCCGTGCAGCCCGGCTGCAAGCATGCCGATTCCGATACAGGAAACGATGAAGCGCCATATGATGGTCGGCCAGTCGCCGATCATCAGCAGCGCCGGTTCGTAGACGAACATGAAGGGCACAACGAAGCCGGCGGCTCCAATCTTCACTGCCGCCCATCCGGTCCTCCACAAATTGGATTTGGCCAGACCCGCCGCGGCATAAACGGCGAGCGCGACCGGCGGTGTAATGGCCGAGAGGATGGCGAAGTAGAAGGCGAACATATGCGCCGCCGGTTTGACCACGCCGAGCTTGATGAGAGCGGGGACCAGCAACGATACCATGATGATATAGGCCGGCGTTGTCGGCATGCCCATCCCGAGAACGATCCCGGCAGCCATGGTCATTACGAGCGCCACGATCAGCGTATCCTGGGACATTCCCACCACCCATTGCGAGAAGGTGATGCCCAGTCCCGTCAGTATGACGATGCCGATGATGATGCCGGCGCAGGCGCAGGCAAGCGCGACCGGTATGGTGTTGCGCGCGCCGTCGATCAGCGCGTCGATGATCGGGCGGCCTTCGATTCTCAGCAGGATGATCTTGTCGCGGACGCTCCACAGCCAAAGGGCGATCAGCGCCGTCACAATAGCAGCCTCGATCAGAGGATGCTGGCCAAAGATCGACGGTATGAGCGCCGGGATCGGCGACACATATGGCATGACGATCAGGGCGGGCAGGATGAAAAGCACGACCGGCCCAAACCATGCCACTGGGAAGCATAGCAGCGTGCCGGTCAGCGCGGCGAGCGGCGCGCTGTAGCCGGAGTACATGACGAACAGAATCGACAGCACGGGTATGAACAAGTGCCCCCGCCCGCTCATGGTTCGACCCAGCGGCGGCAGCTCGGAGCGCGGCACGCCGAGCAGTCCCTGGCCCTTGGCCTCGAAATGCACTGCGGCGAAGCAAGCCACGTAATAGAGTATCGCCGGGATCGTTGCCCAGATGACCACCTGCGCGTAGCTGACCCCCTGGAACTCGGCCATGACGAAGGCGGCGGCGCCCATGATCGGCGGCATGATCTGGCCGCCTGTCGAGGCGACGGCTTCGACCGCGGCCGCGAAGTGAGGCCTGAAACCGGTGCGCTTCATGAGCGGGATCGAGATCGGACCGTCGACCATCACATTGGCGACGGCGGAGCCGGAAATGGTGCCGAACAGCGACGACGACACAACCGAGACCTTGCCCGGCCCGCCGGCGGTATGGCCGGTAAGCCCCATGGCGAAATCCATGAACAGCTGACCCGTGCCGGTGCGCTCCATGAATGCGCCGAACAGCACGAAAATCATCACGTAAGAGGCGGAGACCGCCAGGGGCTGGCCGAAGATGCCCTCGGTGGAGAGGTAGAGTTGGTCGATGAACCGCACCGGCTCGATCCGGGTGCCGAGATAGGCGTAAATCATGAAGGCGATGGCCGTGAGCGGCAGCGCCGGGCCGAGCACGCGGCGCGTCGCCTCCAGCACCAGCAAGATCAGCGTGACGCTCAGGATCTCGTCGGACCACGCCATGTCATCGACATAGATGATCCGGTTGATGATGTAGTCGTAATACACAAAGATGTAGCCGACCGCGACGACGCTCGCCGCCACCAGCAGGAAATCCGAAATCGAGGCTGCCCGCGTTTTGCGCTCGACTTCGGCGCGCTCTTCCGGCAGCAGCATGGCCAGTTCGTCGTCGGTGGCCGACTTCCAGCGGAACCACAGGAACGTCAGAACGAGCGCGAACATAAGATGGATGCCGCGGAAGACGTAGTCCGTCGGCGGGCCGCGGAACACCTCGCGCAGATCAGGCGAGATGAAGTCCATCGGCGGGATGATGACATAGATGTGGTAGAGCGCCATCGCCAGGGCCACACCAGCCGCTGCCTTGCGCGAAAAATCCTGCGTCGCGGCCCCGAACTTCATGATCTGTTTCCTGCCCCAGTCCCGGAAGATCGAGGGCGGCTCGATGGCCGCCCTTCATTCGTCAGTTCACAGAAATGCCCTGCTCCTTGTACCACTTCGCCGCGCCCGGATGAAACGGCACGCCGATATCCTGGGACATGATCTGCGGTGTCAGTTGACCGAGCTCTTTGTAGACGGAGGCCATAGCATCCTTGCTCGACATGAAGGCGGCGGTCACCTTGTAGACCATCTCCTCCGGCAACGAACAGGCGGCGATGATGTGTGTGTAATAGCCGATCACCTGCACGTCCTTGTCCTGCTTGGGATAAGTGCCCTTAGGAACGGTGACCAGCTTGTAGGCGGGATTGATCTTCTTCATGTCTTCATAAATGCCAGCCATATCCAGCAGCCGGATTTCCCGTGCTGACGCGAGATCCATGATCGAGCTGGCCGGAATGGCGGTGCCGAGCGCAAAGATATGCACCCGGTTGTCCTTCATCTGTTCGACGCTGTCGGTGTAGCTGTTGGTGAAGCTCGCTTTGACGTCGCTATAGGTCATACCCGACACTCTGAGGACGTGGCGCGAGATCAACTCGCCGGTATTTCCCTTCACCTGGGTGGCAAACCCCTTGCCTTTCATGTCCTTGAGCGTGTTGATGCCGGCGTCGGCGCTCACCACCATCTGAAAATATTGGGGATAGAGCGTCGCTACGTTGCAGACCTTGGCATGTTTCTTGTCGAGAGGCGGCTCGCCGGTTCCGGCTATCGCGTCGGCCGTGCTGATGGTATTGGCGAAGCCGATTTCCGCCTTGCCTTCCTCGATCCCGCGCACGTTCGCGATGCCGGCGCCCGGCATAGCCTGCACCTTGAGATCAGCGATCGATTTTTCCCAGATGTCCTTGAGCTGCCCCCCAAGCGGGACCCAGATACCCGCCTGAGGGCCGGTCATCATGCGAATTTCAGCGGCCCCGGCGGCGCTTGCCAGCCCAACAACCGCAGCCATGCTCAACACAACGCTGCGCATCTTCATTCCTCCTGTTGGAACCCTTCATTTATCGCGCTGGCTAATAGTAACCTCCAAGGGCAGAACTTGCGAGCGCATCTACAGGGCACGCATCACGCGAGGGTTGCGTGGTGCGGCCGAGTCCAGAACTTTGGCAGCGAGATCCACATCCGCGCAACCATTAGGACGCCGGGAATTCCGAACTTGAGTAACAACATAGTGAGTTGGGCGGCTTGGGCGCCGGCTAGGAAGGCTGCGGCGTGCGATTCCGCTGCGCCAAGCTACGACTGGTTACCATGTGCTAAGCTGAGAGGTGGCGCCCAACGCCGCGATCGCAAAAACAATCAATGGCTGATAATCGACCTCCCCAAGCACGGCATATCCCTGCTTCATTTCTGCGCAGCAGAAGCGCTAACAAGAAGCGCTTTAAGTCGGATTAAAGTTTTTGCTGAGCGAGCGTAAAGCTGCATGCCCAGGCCGTCACCTTGGTGCGCTCCGCGCTCAACTTAAGATTGCTATAGCCAGAACAAGCGCGTTAAGATAGATGCCGGAGTAAGCAGTTGATGAAGAACGGCTGCGTCTTGTGCTTCGACCTTGTCTGCTTCCGCATGCATTGGTCAGCGCGACACAGCCGCCTCTCATTGTCCGGCCAGCTCAGTCGTATGGTGGGGAAACAGATGGCCGGCTCCGACACGGACCCGAAGTCGAGCGCTTCGGTATAATGGTGCGGCCGGGCGGCTCCGCGCCGTTCTCGAATGCAGCTTCGCCGTCCATAGGCTCATCTCCACGCTAGTCGTCGCGATCGCAAGTCATACTATTTGCGCGTTAGTCAGCTCGAATTGGGTAAATGATATCAGCACATAAGTAATATATCTTATTAATTATACTATGATTTAAAATATGTATAAGTTTAGTATATCTGCAGAATTGCCGTTGCGATGTTAAGTTTTATTGCCGCTATGTTATGATGATCGGCATTGAAAGGCGCGCGGTGTTGGGAGTGGCACGTCATGGACAAGACACGGAATTATACTCAGCAGGCGATATCGGCTACCTTTCCAGAATTGACGCAGATGCTCCTGGAAGCGAGGCAGGCAAAGGGAAAGGCGGTTTGGGGGTCCGCGTCCTGGCGGCATATCGAACGCCTCGAGAGGGCTCTCATGGCGATCGGGATTTGTCGTCAAATGCCTTTTTAAGCCACGAACCCTTCATCGGCCATCAACGCTCTGATGCGTGGTTCAAACTCATCCGATAGCGCGACGTCGATAGCCGCGAAGAACCTGGCCAGGGCGCTGACACGCGCGTTCGTCGTTTGCGCGTTCTGGAACCGCCGGTGCCTCACGCAAATTGCGCCGGGGGCAAGTCCAAAGTCGCCGGGTCGCTGCGTGGCTCTCTTCAGGCCGGGAGCCGCATCCTGCTCACCTTCGTCCGTGTTGGCCTCGGTCGGGGCGGACATGATCGTTTCTCGCGTCAAGAGGGTGACGTCTTTCGCCTGTTCCAAACGTGGCCGCTCGCAAAAGTGAGCAATAAGCAATCAGCCGCGCTTTGACTCTTTCATCAAATAGTTCATATCTTCCGCGGTTTATGTGCGAGTGCATACGACGGAAGGGGGCGGTCGTGCTGCGGTCAGGATTACTCGCCTTCATCGCCTTGCTGTCCGGCGGGGCAGCGGCTGCGGATCGTCCCGTGGAGGTCCGCAACTACATTTTCGGCAACAGCCTCATTCATCACCTGACCGCCAGCGACGAAACCACCGTGCCTCACTGGCTTCATCGGCTCGCGCTGGCGGCGGGGAAACGCTATGCGGCCGACGGACAATGGGGCTTCCTGCACAATTTCGCCAAGGACCTGCCGCCAATCGATCAGTGGGCGATCAATTCCGTGCCGGAAGTCTGGAGCCGCGATAAATCTTCATTTGCAGAAGCGCGTTTCAACACCATTCTGATCAACCCGGCGAACTTCATTCAGAACCGACCGCCAAACGTTCCCTATCACGGCGACAACCCGAACAGGCACACATCGCTCAGCGCAACTCAGGCCGTCTTCGACTGGACCGCAAGCCAACAGAAGGGGATGAGGTATTTCATCTATGAAGGGTGGTCCTCCATGGGACCATTCTCGCGGCGTTTCCCGCCACAGCCGACCGGGCTCAGAGACTTTCATGCGTTCAACCGGGGCAAATACCACGATTGGTATGTGGACTATGTGCGGCTGGTTAAGGAGAGCCGGCCGGAGCTTGACGTGCGTTTGATCCCGGTCGCCTCGGTCCTGTCGAAACTGTTGACCGAAACCCCGCTGCGCGATCTAAAGCCGGCCGACCTTTATTCCGACCTTTCGCCGCACGGCACAGCGACGACCTACTTCCTCGCGGCGGTGATCACCTACTCGGCGCTGTTCAATAATAAGGCGCCGGAAAGTTTTGAGGTTCCGCCCTCGCTGCACCCGTTGGTCAAGGAGCACTATGCGCAGATTGCCCAGATCGTCTGCACCGAACTGTTGACCGACAGCGAATGCGGGTCGCGCTGATCGCAGGCGGCGATGAGGTGAGCGGAACGGTGCTAGAGCGGCGGACCCTTTATCGGAATCGGTAGCGCCGCTCTATCCATTTGTTTGCGCATCGGATTTGTCCAAAAACCGCTGCGCACTTTTTGGTCCGATGCGCTAATTGCTAACGAGTAGACGCGGCGTGGGGTTGCGACGGAGCAGGATGCGATCTTTGATCCGGCCTTTCAGAGAGCGGTGTTCCATGACCTCATGATCCCGTTCGAAAACCGCGCCATTTAGCGAGCGGTCGTGCCAGAGCGCGAGGCTCGCTCCCCACTGCGCGGCGATGGCCGGATCGAGACCGTCCGGCAGGCCCATTTCTGTCGCGAGGATGCCGGGCATCCAAGTTGAAATCACAATGTCCGGAAAACGGTCAGACAGATCGGCGACAAGTGCGCGCGTAAGGATGCGCGCGGCGCCTTTGGACACGCTGTAGGCAGCGCTGCAAGGAAGCGGCGCCAGATCGGCGAAACTGCCGACATTCACGATCCGGCCGATCCCGGTTTGCAGCATCGCTTCCATCGCCGCGTGCGTGCAGGCCACGACGCCGCCGAGATTTACCTGAACGGATTTCATGAAGCTCGCGGGCGTTTCCTGCAGAAAATCGCGCCGGGGATAAACCGCGGCATTGTTGATGAGGATGGTGACGTCACCAGCCTCGGCGCGCAGTTCCTTAAAGGCCGAGCTTACCGCGCCGTCGTCGCTGACATCGACCACTTTGGCGATGAATTGGCCTTTTTCGGCAAGCCGCGCGGTCTCCTCCAATGCGGCAGCGCGCCGGCCGAATCCGCACACCCGGATGCTTCGCCGGCTTAACTCAACCGCCAGAGCCCGCCCCAGTCCTGCACCGGCGCCGGTAACCACGGCGACGCCATTACGGAGTACCTGGTCTGCATGGGTGAGTTGCGGCACGGGGCCTTTCTCCTTTCGTGTAGTAGCGGATTGGTATCAGGACATCTGTTGGACGATCCGGTCTCCAACGCGCAGCGCATTGGCCGCGATCATCAGACCGGGATTGATTCCGAATGAGGTCGGCATGAAGGAGGAGTTGGCGACGTAGAGATTGCGAACGTCGTGCGTCCGGCAGGACGAGTCCAATACGCTGGTGGTGGGATCGGTGCCGAAGCGCAGTGTTCCGCAGGCATGGGCGAAGTTAAGCTCTGGCTGGTACGTCAAAAACAAGGATCGCCGGCTGCCCAGCTTGCGCCTCACGAGACGGCGAAATTCACCCCGCCTGCGCTGCAGTTCGGGACGGACCTGGTATTCGAAGCGCAGCCGGCCCGGGTCCGCCTCATCCAGCAGGACGCGATTATCCTGGTAAGGCAGATCCTCGATGATGCCCGAATAGATCTTGGCGCTGCCGAGCAGCCTTGCGGCGAAGAAGGCCGGAACGCGCGTAAATTCCCGCATTGGCCTCAGCTTACGAAACGCCGAACGGTCGAACAGATTGTTCAGATAATGGGTGATCTCGCCGTATGACGCATCGATTCCCATTGCCGCCAGCGTCCCGTAGCGGCTGCCGTCGCGATAATAGAAATCCCGCATCGATATCGCCTTGGTCGGACCATTGGAGCGGACGCCCCGTCCCGGCCAAACCGCGACCATCTCCGTCAGGTGGAACATCAAATTCCGGCCGACAAGCCCATTGCGGTTAGCGCAACCATGGGGCCAATCCGGAGACTTCGATCCGAGCAGCAAACGCGGCGAGCCAAGCGCGCCGGCCGCCAGCACATACCGCCTCGCACGCAGATTGATGACTTCCCCGCCTCGTTCCGCCTCGACATGCGTGACCTCGTCTCCAGCGCCCCGCAGCGCACGAACCTCACACATGTCGAGCAGCGCAGCACGGCCGGTTTTGAGCGCCGGCTCCACTCCCGCCGAACGGCCGTCCATCTTGCAGTCGCGCGGACATTTGTAGCCGAAGCACATCTGACAGCCGTCCAGGAATCGGACGCCGAGGTAAATCCGATAGGGATTGAGGCCGCTGCGCCGGAAATCTTCCATCATTGCGCGGTCCCCCTCATCCATCTCGGGTGGGGGCAGCAGATTTGAGGGAGCTTCGGGCGATAGCGGATCCTCATCACCGCAAACATGAAACATCCGCTCGGCTTCGTTGAAGTATGGCAGGAAGCTGTCGTAGCTCTCAGCCCAGCCGCCGGTTGGATGAGGCCGCTCTTCGCTGTGATCGAGATCGTGCCTTTCCGGCCGCTCAAGCGTCGCCGCATAAAACGCCGACGAACCGCCGACTCCGGCCCCTATCGGCCCGAAGAACAGCGAAGCCCTGCCGTCGATCGTCGCGTTGAGCGGCTTGGGCCAGAAGCCCCTGACGCGGCGTGCCACGGGATCCTCGATGTCGTGACGCAGCCGTTGCTGCTCCGTCCGCCATCCATTCGGTCCGCCTTCAAGGAAGAGAACCGACAAGCCTTTCTCGGCAAGCCGCCGCCCGATCGTGCCGCCGCCCATCCCGGCCCCGATCACGATGACATCCCATTCCTTCTGAGCGAGGTCCGCGATCATTGTCGTGCCTCGCTGTCTCCAGCCTTTGCATTGGTCCGGCGCATGACCGGCTCGAACGCCTGACGCATGCCGCGGGCAGCGGCGTTGGTGATATGGTTATTATCAAAATAGAGCGAGCGGCCATTCTGAACGGCGGCGCAACTCCGGTCAGAACAGAAGGAAGCCCAGGATTGCAGCCAGGTGATCGCCCCTTCCGCCGCAAGCTTTTGAAACGGGCGCTCGGACGCCGCCGTCCGCGAGACCACGTCTGAGATCGGCACGGTGAACAGAACGTGTTCAGCCTCGTACGGCGTTACCCTGTGATGAGCGATGCGCCGCGCCGCATCGCGGGAATCATAGGCGGGAATTTCAGGAACCTGCCGCAGCACCATCACCTGATTGATGCTCCGGGATAGTTCGGCCACGGTCGCGAAAACCGCCTGCTCGAATATTGCGTGCTGTTCCGAGCCGTTGATGCCGCTTCCGGCTATGGGCGAGAGCGCGATCACGTTGGCGATGTCGTTGCCCGTTCCTCGTCCCTCCGAATAATAGGACCACCGCCCGATCAGGAGCAGCTTTTCGATTCCCGTCAGCTTCGGAATGGCCTCACGCATGCGCGCGTTCGCGGCGGTGCAATCCTCGTCCTGCTGACGGGTCGCGGCGCTTTCCTGCTTTTGGATCCCGAATAATGGAGGGCAGCCGGCTCGCCAGATCACCAGTCCCGGCCTGCCATGCTCCTGTGCCGAAAGCGCGAGACCCTCCTGAAATGCGCGGACATGCGAGTCACCCCAGACCAGAAATGTCGGTGGACCTTCCGGGCCGATCGGACAGACTTCGATCCCCTCAAGCGGGCCGCTTTTTGCGACGTAGCAGCGGCTCCAGTCCTGCAGAAAATCGGCTGACGCATCGATATGGGCGCGCACGGCGGGGGAGAACCGGTCCGGCATGCCGTTGCGCAGATAGGGAACACTCCCCGCCAGCACGAGACAGCCGGACATGGCGGCAGCGGCGAAATACAGGGCGGTCAGCCGGATGTTCACGGTGCGCCGGAACGGCTGCTCAACGAACCGCCAGGACGCATAGGCCAGCACGAAGGCCAGAGCCAGCCACGCAATGGTCTCAGCCGCGCCGGCCGGCCCGCCACGGTAATAGCGCGACAGAGTCATGACGGGCCAATGCCATAGATAGAGCGAATAGGAAATCAGCCCAACGAATACAGGCGCGCGCGACGACAAAACGCGATTCACCGGATTATCGTGCCGCCCATTATACAGGATGAGCAGGGCCCCAAATGTGGGAAGCAGCACCTGGACTCCGGGGAAAGATGGCCCTGGCTGGACGAACAGAATTGCCGCCATCAGCATCGCCAATCCGATCCAGGAAAAGGCCTGCGCGTGCCGCCACGTCTCGGCGCGCTCATGCCCGTAAATCGCGAGCAGCACGCCGGCCAACAGCTCCCACGCCCGGAACGGGAACAGAAAGAATGCCGCCGTGTGCGATGTGCGGGTCATCGCGATGCAGAGCCCGAGCGAAACGACCGCGATGCCGATGAGGGCGGCGATCGCTCCTGTGCGGTTTCGGCGGAACAGGAGGAAAAGCAGGGGCAGAAAAATATAAAACTGCTCTTCGACGGATAGCGACCAGGTGTGAAGCAGAACCTTCTCGTCAGCCGCGGTGTCGAAATAGCCGGATTGTCTGTAGAAATAGACATTTGAAAGATAAAAGGTCGACGAAATCAGCTCCTTGCCGAATTCCCGGAATTCGAAAGGCAGCAGGATAAGGTAGGCGGCGATGAAGGTGGCGATCGCCATCACGCAATAGGCAGGCGCCAGGCGCCTGATGCGACGCGCATAGAAGTTCGCCAGGGACAGCGTTCCGGTGCTCGTCAACTCCCGCCAGAGGATGTCCCCAATCAGGAAGCCGGAGATGACGAAGAAGATGTCGACCCCGACAAACCCTCCGCCGAAGCCCGGAACCGAGAAATGGTAGAGCACCACCGCCAAGACCGCGACGGCTCTAAGACCATCGATCTCCGAGCGGTGGCGCGGAACTGGCCGCGGCAAGCTGTGCGACACATCGAGCCTGGATGGCCCAGCAAGAGAGGCTGCCATCGCTTCAGTCATTCCGCGTCGACGCCGGTGGGAAAAGATCGAGGGTGCGCTCCACCTCGACCGGATTGACGCGGAATCCCTCAGCGCAGGATGTGCCGACCACGAAGCCGAAAAACAGGCCGTCCCTATCCGCCACATCCTTGTAGACGCTGACGAAACGGTCCGGAGGCTGCAGCGGTACGATCTTGCCGCCGGGCGCCAGAACGGCGATGCCATGCATAAGTCCGCTGCCTTCGACCCCCATGACGGTGTCGGCTCCAGCGCACGCGGCCATGATCTCATCCACACTCAGCTTCATCGGGTCGACGATCCTGAAGCCGCGCTTTTCATTCAGATATTGGGCAAGTTCCAGCTCATTTACGAGCACGCGCCGCATCCCCGACATGCCCCGGAGGATGAACGCACCGGGATGGGATTTTACCGTCTGCCCGGCGAGCAGCATGTCGCGCCGCCTCGCGGACCGCTCGCGCTTGGCTCCGTTTTGGCCGACATCGTCGAAAATGATGGCTTCCTTGATGAACGCGCTTTCGAGCCGCGTCGGCTCCATCTGCTGGAGCGCTTCGTAAGCGCGCATATGCTGGCTCAGATCGCGCCCGACGGTAATTGGCTGCCCGAGCGCGCTGGCCAGCGGATAGGTCAGGCAATCGGCCATCAGCCAATTCCCGAACCATTTGATGCCAGCCTCGGTGCAATAAAAAGCGCCGGTCTCGATCTCCGCCTCGATCCGGGCAATTGGCAGGGCGGACGGCCGACGGTAGCGCAACGAGAAGGAGCTCGCATGCAAGGCGCCATCGACCAGCATCGCCTCTTTCAGCAGGAAGGCTCGCGTGGGGGTGTGGTGCCAGAATACGCCACCCTCCATGGCCCGCCGGGGATGCTCGTCGGAAAACTCCCAGCCGGTCACGCGCTCAAGCTGGCCCGGGAGATAGTAGGCCGGCTGACTGTAGCCGCTGTCACCGGGCGCGACTTCCCATTGTTTTGAAGCCGCCGCTTCAAGCGGCAACCGAGGCCGCTTCAAGATCTTCCGGCCGACAAGATCGAAGAGGGGCTGCAACGTCCAATGGGAATACGCGTTCATTTCACGTTCCCTTGCGGGATGGCGCCAGCGCTGAAAAGCGCCGCAAGCTTCGCCGCCTCTTTGTCGATGCTGTGCCGTTCCAGCACGCGCTTACGAGCGGCAATCCCCATCACGCGCAGATCTTCGTCCGGCATGCGAAGGCATGCATCCATGGCGTTTACCAGATCGGGCACGTCGCCTGCCGGGATTAGCCAGCCCGTTTCTCCGGGAACGACCAGTTCGGGAATTCCAGCGATGTAAGTCGAGATGACCGGGCGCCGCAGCGCCATGGCCTCCATGATCACCACCGGCAGACCTTCCTGGAAGCTTGGCAGCACGAGCGCGCGCGCACCGAGCAGCTCCTCCCGCACCTGGGCGCTGCTGATCCACCCTGTGACGCGAACGCGATCCTGGAGGCCGAGGCGCAGGATACGCTCTTCGATGATCGGGCGCATTTCACCGTCTCCGGCGAGCACCAGGCGGCAATTCGGGTGCATCTCCACCAAACGGCTGAAGGCATCGAGAAGAATGAGTTGGCCCTTCTGGGCGCAGAGCCGGCCGACGCACACGATCTTGGGCTCAACCGGCAGTGCGGCATCCGTATTGTCGCTGAAGCCCTCGTCGATGCCGCAATGGACAATTTTCAGCTTGTCCCAGTCTTCATATTGCGCGTGCCGCTGGAGTTGGCTGCGCGTGTAGGAACTGATCGCGACGACGAATTTGGCCTGCGGAATCGTCATGTCGAACCCCAGACGCTTGTAATCGTCGATCTCCTCCGGACCGTGCACTGTGAAACTGTATTCGGGACCGCCTAGAAGCCGGGCCAGCATGGCGACTTCGGCCGTGTTCGTGCCGAAATGCGCATGCAGATGGCGCACCTGGCGCTTTTGGAGCATGGGCAGCATGTAGCAGGCATGGGCGAGGTAAACGAGATGGTAAGGCAATGGGCGCATCGAACTGCGCGACATCGCGATGGCCGCCTTCAGGCCGGCGAGAAAGCGGCTGCGGGCGCGCGACGGCGGCGCGCAGCGTGGCCCCCAGGAGCGGCAGCAGCCCCGTTTTCAGTACATAGCTTGTCCTGTTTCGCTCCGCACGGTCCTCATCATCCGTCACCTCGGCATCCCAGCCTCGAAGCGCGATGCGCGTAACCTCGACGCCGAGCCGCTCCAGGGCCAAAAGCTCCCGGCGAATGAAAGTGTGGCTCACTTTCGGATATTGATTGATCAAATATGCGACGCGGAGCTGAGGGGCCTGCTGCGGCGCAATCGCGCCCGCCGTCGCGGGAGGGCTCACCGGCACGCTCGGCCGCGGTAACGCGACCGCCAGTTGGCGCACCCGCCGCCTCCACGAGGCTGAACTGGTCATTCGCCCGTGCCAAATCCCGTTTCAATTCGTCCCCCATCGCACCGCCAGTGCCTGAGCAGTGCAACCTACTTTATCAATCCCAAAAATTTACATAACAGACTTCCGGGTCGAGCGACGCAGCATCCGCGAATAGGGTGAACGGCGCTGCCCAAACACGCCTTCAAGCCGGGCCTCCGCGATCCGGCACTACCCGGCCGAAGGCTCTTCCCTACGTGGCCTGGCCCTCCCAGGGCTGCCCTGCAAATCCTCTCATAGCAAATAGAAATAAAGTTAACGTCGAAGTAGATATACGGGATATTCCTGAGTTAACATGCGTGTTTTGTAGAAACATGCCATCCATCTGCCAATTACTTTTATAACCGCCGTATACACTCCATTCTGTTGCAGCGCAACCAAATACAACACCCCTAAATTTTTCATAATTGCAACCTCTGGTGGGTAGACGCCACGAAATTGCCCGTGCTTAACTGGCAATTAAAGGACCTGCCTCTTCTCATGCTCATTCAACATAGATGTATGCATGTGGGTGGACTGTTGTCTAATGGCGAATTGGCTACGTCATGGATCTGATATAATTAGTATTTATTAGAACTGAAGAACCGAGATATTACGTACTGAACTATACCAACGGCGTCTAGACTGAAATTCAAGCGATAATTTCTTGCGCAATATACATGCGCTTACCGTGGTTTCTGACAAGGAAACGCGATCATATTCCTTTGCGCGGTTAAGGTTACTAAAGGATGGAGCGTGCGTTCCGGGGCAGTTTGAAGTTTAGCTTGGTTACCGAAGTATTGCGTATTGGGGGAAGTTGTGGACTCATCCAGAAGTGGCCTGTCGCCGTCCAGCGATGCAGTAGAGTGGTCGCAGGTCAGCGGGGCTTTTGAAGAGGCAGCGTCTCCGGCGGCCGCCAGCCACGAACTCGCCGCACCATCCCCTTCGGACGATCTTGCCCGCGACGTCTATTGCATCCTCGGAATGCCGGTCGATGCGGTCGGCA
Organism: uncultured Alphaproteobacteria bacterium; assembly: GCA_963842775.1. Classification (GTDB taxonomy): domain Bacteria; phylum Pseudomonadota; class Alphaproteobacteria; order Rhizobiales; family Rhodomicrobiaceae; genus R-RK-3. Next base: position 190,361 of record CAWJHQ010000015.1, read on the forward strand.
TGGCGACGGCTATCGCCAGGATCGAAACGGCCGCCGAAGGCACCGCGCCTTATCTGATTTCCACGCCGAACCTGAACTTTCTCGTCAGCAGCCTGACCGATCCCGAATTCAGGGACTCGCTGCTGCGGAGCGATCTCTGCACCGCAGATGGCATGCCCATCGTCTGGATTGCCCGCATGCTGGGCATCCCCATCAAAGACCGCCTCGCCGGCTCGAGCATCTTCGATGCGCTGGCCGCGCGCCGCTCGTGGAAAAGGCGCATGGGCGTTTTTATGTTTGGCGGCGCTGAAGGCGTGGCGGAAGCCGCCGGGCGGTCGCTCAATGATCGCGCTGGCTCGCTCGACTGCATCGGCTCGCTGTATCCCGGTTTCGGCACGCTGGACGATATGAGCAGCAACGAGGTGATAACCACGATTAATTCCGGCCAGGCCAACTTCCTTGTGGTCGCGCTCGGCGCTGCAAAGGGTCAGTCCTGGTTGTTGCGCAACCACGATCGCATCAAAGTGCCGGTTCGCGCGCATTTGGGCGCGGTGATCAATTTCCAGGCCGGAACCGTCAAGCGGGCCCCGTCCATATTGCAGAAGACGGGCCTTGAGTGGCTTTGGCGCATCCGGGAAGAGCCGCGTCTCTGGAAACGGTATTGGAAAGACGGCACGGCGCTCCTCCGGCTGTTCGCGACGCGCGTCTTGCCGCTCGCAATTCAAGCAGGGATGAACAAGTTCTCCGCCGAGGAGAGCCAAGGCCTGCAAGTCGTTGTCCGGCAGGACTACAGTTCAGTTGTTCTTAAGCTTTCAGGTCACGCGACCGCGGCACAGATCGATGTCGCAACGGGTCATTTTCGCGATGCGCTGGCAAGGGCAGAGGCGCAGATTGTGGTTGATCTGGAGGGCGTCACCGCCGTCGATCAGCGCTTTCTCGGTCTGTTGCTCATGATGCTCAAGAGCTGCGATCGCGTCGGGACGATATTGAAGGTGACCGGGGCTTCGCGGTCGGTCGAACGTTGCTTCCGTCTCAATGAAGCCGACTTTCTGCTCCCGGCGGGAAACAGAGGCCGATCGGCCCTGGTGCGAGAGCAACGCCTGCCAAGACCTGCGCCATTGCCCAACCAAAATGAACCGGAGACAGCGCAAGGCTTGCTTCACTAAGCGCATGGACGCCGATTCCTGCGTGCTCGTTACCACCCGTTCAATCTTTTGGTCCAGGATGTTGATTGTGATCGGAATGCGTTCAATTCGCTACATTTTGACCTTTCCTCCGTTTGCTCAGCCGACGGCGCGACGGGCTTATGCTGGTTTGGGCGTCGGGAGCGTGCGATGAGTTCATTTTCCTCGGGTATCGCCGCCTGGAAGCAGTTTTTCGGCCGATCCAGCGCATCCAAAACGATCGCCCGCATCGATCCCGTCACCTTCAGGGACGTGATGCGGGAAGTCGCCGCTCCCGTGACCATCCTTGCGGCGGGCCCTCGCGGCTATCGCAACGGGCTGACCGCAACAGCGGTGTGCACCGTGAGCGATTCACCGCCCACCGTGCTTGCCTGTGTCAGGCGCAACGTCAAAGCGCATGATGTGATCGTCAACAGCGGGTGTTTCAGCATCAATTTCCTCTCGGCGGAGCAGGAGGACGTTGCGGTCCAATTCTCCGGGGCCCGGGGCGTTTGCGGCGAAGACCGGTTTTCCGTCGGGAACTGGTCCACGGGCATGAATGGGGCTCCCATTCTCGCGGATTGCGTCTGCACGATCGAGTGCCAGCTCGTCGGCACACAACTGGTCGCGACGCATACCATCATTCTCGGTGAATTGATCGACGGCCAGAAGCGTGAGAGCGAGCGGGCGCTGCTCTATCGGCGCGGCCGGTATCAGTCTCTGCCGCACCTTTCTGCCGGACGCAAAACCTATGAGACGCGGAACGGCAGCGAAACCGGACTGGCGGTCTCGCTCGATTAACGGGCGGCCGCAGCTTGGACAAAGGACGCGCTTGCAGATCGGGCTTGCAGGTGTCGCCGGCAAAATTAGGCCCGAGAATGTTTGCGCGTAGCCGACAGGCTGGGAAAGAGAACAATGGCGATCCTGCAAATCAGCGCTGTCTTGCTTGGCTATGTGGGAGCTGTGCTTTGCGCGATGGCGATCGTTCTCCTGGTGGAGGTCGCCGCTTCCTTTCTGCCCGCCTTCCGCTCGCCGCCGATATTCGCGCCCCGGCGGTTTCGCTTCGCGGTTCTCGTTCCGGCTCACAATGAGGCGCTGGTCATCGGACGGACGCTTGCAAGCATCTTTCCGCAGCTTTCGAAGAACGACCGCCTCATCGTCATCGCAGACAATTGCACCGACGAAACGGGGCGCATCGCCGAAGAGGCCGGCGCCGAGGTGTTTTATCGGGTGGACCAGACATTGCGCGGCAAAGGCTACGCGCTCGATTACGCCGTCCAACGTCTCGCCGCGGATCCGCCGGACGCCGTGATCTTCGTCGACGCCGATTGCATCCCCCAACCGGGTAGCCTCCGCGTGATCGCCGAACAGTCCCTCGCGCATGACCGCCCAATTCAGGCGCGCTACGATCTGCATTCCGGGTCGGCCAAGCCTGGCAATTATCTCAAAGTTGCATCCTTCGCCTGGGCGGTAAAGAACCACATTCGCCCTTTGGGCCTGAATCGGTTGGGTCTGCCCTGTCAATTGATGGGAACGGGCATGGCCTTCCCCTGGGGCGTCATCTCGCAGACCAATCTGAATACAGGCAATATCGTCGAGGATCTGGAACTCGGGCTTAACCTGGCCGACGCCGGCAAGGCGCCGATGTTTTTCCCCGCGGCAATCGTGTCGAGCGATTTTCCTGTGAGCCAGGAAGGCCAGCAGACGCAACGAACACGCTGGGAAACCGGGCACCTCCGGATGATCTGTAGCCGCATCCCGCAACTGATACGGCAAGGCGTAACGCGCGGTAATTGGGACCTCGTCGTCCTCGCCACCGATGCGGCGGTGCCACCATTAACTCTGCTTTCCATAAGCATTGGCGCTGCGCTCCTGAGCGCGAGCATTCTGGCAGCCCTTGGCGGCTCGATCATCCCCCTGGGCATCAGTCTCACGGCGGCCGGCGCGCTGGCTTTGAGTGTCGTGCTGGCTGCCAAAAAGCTTGGCATCAACGCGATATCCCTCAACAGCTTAGGGCTGATCGGGGGATATGCTGCGTCCAAGCTTGCAATCTATGCCGGGGCAATGACGGGCAAACCGATCGAGTGGGTTCGATCAAAACGGGATTGATGGCTCGATAGCATGAACTATATCATACCAGCGCGATACAGATTGGCCGATGCGAAGCATTCGCCTAGCCCTGTTGCAGCCGCGCCCAAGGCGGTGCGCCGGCAGCAATCAGGGCGCGCCAAGGACAAGACCACCCCTTGGGCGAAATCCCTGATCAAAGCGATCGCGTTAACCGAGTCACGGGTGACGCGGGTTGTGGGAATTACCGGCATTCGCCGCGGCGTCGGAGCGAGTTCTGGTGGCGCACGGGCTTGCTCAGCGCTATAGCGAATTCGATCGCCGTATATTGTTCGTCAACGCCAGCGCAGCGAATCTGAGCGACAGCGTCGAGCCGACCGTCGAAAACGTTCCCGATCTTGCCGCCCTGAGCGTTCAGGAAGAGGGCGAATATTTTCGTGTTGATCTGGCCGACCCCCGGATCACCATGCCACCCAATGTTGAGTTCGTCCGATACACGTTCGAACTCGCCCTCAAACAGTTTCACGCGATCATCGTCGATCTGCCGAGCACCGCCGATGTGGCGGGACACCCTATGCCCGCATTTCTGTCGATCGCTCCGGCGTGCAATTTCCTGTTGCTCGTCTGTCCCACCGGGAGGACGAGCCGATCGGAAGTTCAGCAATGTTTGACGAGCTGCAAGATAAGCGGAGCCAATGTCGAGGGAATCCTCCTTAACGACTATCGGCTGATGGGAAGTTCGCTGCTTTCGGAGAGCTAGTGCGGGCTGGTGCGTTGGCGCAAAGCCGGTCAAATGCGCCATGCGAAGTATCAAGATCCCTACGGGGAAAGCAAATGGGTGGCAATATTAACCAAAATCTCAGCGAATACGTGGTGCTCGGCTTGGATATACTCCGGCGGCGCTGGCTCGTATTCCTCCTGCCCATCGTGCTCGCAGTTCCGCTCGCAGCTCTGGCGATTAAATTCGCGCCGACGAAATATGTAGCCAAATCTCTCATCTTGCTCCAATCCGCAAATCGCACGTCGAACACGGGAGGATTTGGACGCCAGAATCTGGTCGAGCAAGTTGCCGCCATCGACGCCTGGCTTAAAAGCGACCACGTCCTGCGCGACCTGCTTCCGCAGATAATGGGGGCCGAGAGTTCGACGGATCCGAAAGCCGTTTCGTCGATGATCCGGCAGGCACGCTCGTCAATATGGCTGTCTCTGGTCGGGGGATCGGCTCTTGAGGTGAGTTTTGTCGGCTCCAGCCCGGAAGGCCTCAGCAGGAAGCTGGAGGTGGTCCTTGCGCGGATCATGGAGGGCCTGACCGGCCCGGAGAACGGCATCTTCAATGCGTCGCAATTCTTGCTGATTCAACGAGGCGAGGCGTCTCGCGTAGCAGAAGAAGCGTTGGACGAGGCCATCAGCCGTGCCGGCGCGCAAAATCCGGACCGTGTCCGAAGCCAACTGCAGCGGCTTTACGATGCCGATCAACGCCCGCGCTCGCGATTTGCAGCAGATCCGAAATCGTCAGCCAACACGGGGGGCGAGACCGAGTTGGGAGGCGCCCAGCAAGAGACCGTCCCCGAGACGAGCGAGGCCGAGCAAGCCATCTTCGCCGACCCGCAAGTCGTGAAAGAGCTCAGACGATATTTCGACGGCTTTCAGCAGGCGCAACTCGAATATCAAGCTTTGAAGGACCGCTTGTCGTCCCGTCAGGGCAACTATGTCGGCATCTTCAATTCTGCGGAGAACGTGCTCGTCGTTGGGCGGCCGCAGGATCCTATCTTCGGCGAGAGTGCCGCACGCAAGCTCGCAATCGCAATCGTTTTCTTGAGCATCATTTGCGGTTTCGGGCTCGTTTGGCTCGTAGAAATGTTGTGCAGCCGCTTACGGACGCGAAACGAGTTTGAAAGTCTCTCTGGCCTGCCGGTCGTCGCCAGATTGCAGAAGCTTGCGAGGTGAACGGCACGGATGGTTCGAATCGATGATTGTGATCAAAATATGTTGTAATTACATATTTATAAGTTCATTATTTTAATCTAATAGTTTAAGTGTTAGGGCTTAAGTCATTATGTACAAAGTGCGTTTCGATCAGCTCCGTTGGACGCTCGCCACGGGAATTTTTCTCGCTTGCGCGCCCCTACAGGCGATGGCCGACACGCTCACTTCGTTCAACCCTGCCACCGGCCTTTTTAAGATCCAACACAACACGGCCGATCTCGTCGATGCCGAGCTCACCTTTTGGCGTAAGGATTGGGAGTGGCTAAGCCTGGATGCACAGTCCAAAGCGGACGGCAAAAAACGACGCATCGAATGGCAAAATTCCGGCTCGGGCCTCACCATCGAAGCGGACATGTTCCACGAGGACCCGGCAACATCCACGTGGCGAATGAAGTTGCGCGAGGATCCGCAGCGCGACGCGGATCTTTATGGCGGGATCATTTTCCGGATTTCGAAGGCCGCACTCAAGGAGGCAGGCCTTAGCGCCGTCCCGCAGATCCGGCCCGACAATATGGGGTGGACGCTCGATCTCGGCGCCGGAGAGCCAATTTCCGTGACCTTCGACAAGCCCGTCGCGCGCCTGGAATTCGAGCGCGGCGACGTAGGCGAGATCCGCGCCTATTTGTTGGTGCAAAACAGCAAGGCGGATTCCGCCGAACTCCGGATGACGGTCGGCGCACCTGGACGCATCGGGCTTCCGACCTCGGAGCGGCTTGCGAAGAAATCAGCCGGCTGGCGTCAGCAGGTGCTGCATTGGAACCGGTCGCCGGTCGATCTGAGTTTTCTGAACGCCGAGGAGAAGCCCGCGGGAAAGAGGGGCTTCCTGCGCGTCGACGGGGAGAAGTTCCGCTTCGAGGACGGCACCGAGGCGCGTTTCTGGGGAACGAATTTAGCCGCCTATGCAATTTTTCAAACCTCCCCGCCGGAACTGGTGAGGAACCAGGCAAAACGTCTCTCGCAGTTGGGATTCAATCTCGTTCGCATTCATCATCACGACTCCGCTTGGGTATCGCCGAACGTCTTCGATACAAAAACCGGAGGCACCCGCGCGCTCAATGCCCATGCCTTGGGGCGCCTGGATTGGTGGATCGCGAGCCTGAAAGCGGAAGGGATTTATGTCTGGCTCGACTTGCATGTCGGGCGAGAGGTGACGGCAAAGGACCAGATCGATGGTTTCGACGAGATCAGCGGCGGGCAGGCCGGAGGCAAGATCCTAGGCTTCAGCTACGTCAATGACACGCTGCGGCAACGCATGAAGGAATTTGCGGAGAACTATCTCTCGCATGTCAACGAGTTTACCGGGACTGCGCACAAGGACGAGCCCGCAATCGTCGCCCTGCTCCTGACCAACGAAAACGACCTGTCTCACCATTTCGGCAACAGCCTGCTCCCCGACAAGAACGTTCCATGGCATACGGCGCGCTACATGGAATTGGCGAAGGCGTTCGCCTCGCGCCACGCGCTGGATCCCGATCAGGTCTGGCGCTCATGGGAGTTCGGACCATCGAAACTTTTCCTCGCCGATCTTGAATACCGCTTTCACGCCGAAATGACCGCTCATCTGCGGAAAATGGGAGTGAAAGCGCCGGTGATCGGGACGAATTTCTGGGGGCAGATGACACTGTCCGGATTGCCCTCGCTGGCGGCGGGCGATTTCATCGACGCGCATTCCTACGGGACCCCCAACGAAGTCGAGAATAATCCGCGGTACAGGCCGGGTATGGTCAGCTGGATCGCCGCGGCCGCGGTCGCCGGCAAACCGTTGACGGTGAGCGAGTGGAACCTGGAGCCGTTTCCGGCTTTCGATCGCGCCAGCGCTCCCCTCCATTTGGCCTCGATCGCCAGCCTGCAAGGCTGGAACGCGCTGATTCAATATGCGTATTCGCAGTCTCCGATGAGCGGCACGATCGGTCCCGGCAATTGGGAGGCATTCAGTGACCCATCCCTGATCGCAACCATGCCAGCCGCCGCGCTGCTCTATCGCCAAAAACATGTCACGGAAGGCGCCGTCACCCAATATCTTGAACTGCCCGCCGGCACGATCACGGGACAGAACATCTCACCTCTGACGTCGCGAGCAATTCGTACGTTGACGGAGAGAAGCCGCTTCAGAGTCAAGCTGCCTCGGATGCCGGAACTGAATTGGCTGGAACCATTTGTTACGCCGCCTGACGCCAAGATCATCGACACCGCCGACTACGATGCCGTCGAACCGGGAGCGAGCCTTATTTGCTCAGATACTGGCGAGATCTGCCGGGATTGGAGCCGTGGCATTCTGAAGGTGAATACGCCGAAATCGCAAATCGCATCTGGCTGGCTCGGACGGGAGACTGTCGAACTGACGGATGCGACCGTGACGCTGGAGACGAGCAACGCCAGCGTCGCTATCCAAAGCCTTGATGATGCGCCGATCGCAACAGCCGACCGGATCCTGATTTCCGTAGCCGGCCAGTCTATTCCGCTGACTCCGGGCAGATTGCCCTTTTTCGCGGAGACTGTGGAAGGCCGCCTATCGATCCGCGCCCGCCCCGGCCTCAAATTTTACCTTCTCGATCCCTCCGGCGCCAAACAACCGTTCAGTATAAGCAGGCGCGGAGAGTTCTACGACATCCAGCTTACAAAAGCGTTTTCGTCATTCTGGGGACTTCTGGAGTGAGGGTGAACCAGAGTCAATGAATATAATGGACTGGGCAGAAAACAGGCAGTCATTTGCTTAAATTTATCTCTAGTGGCGACAAATTAAGCACTTTGCCAAAAAGTCACGTTAATATAATAAATGGAAAATTCATATTGCTATTGATGACTTAGATGATTTATGGAAACATATGATCTTCAGAATGATGTATTCCCTAGTCAGAACACATCAGGATGTCTGCGCTGCGGTTGAGTGCTGACATCAACAGAATGCTGCTGATTAGCGGAATTTGACCAACTATGGATGTGTTAACGCAGCGCGTTGCGGGTGCTAGCTTCCGCGCGGGCGTTGGGGGTGCCGGATTGAAACAGAATTTTTTAGTGAGCGTTGATAGTGAGTTGGAGGGAGGAGCAAAAGCTGTGCACCGCTCCAGCAATCCATCTCCCCTGCGGGATCACGGCAGGAGTAACTTCCCCGGCAGACGCTCACGCGACGCGGGCACGCGCACCTCCCGCCTTGAAGCAGGTAGCGCTGTGTTTATTATCACTGACCTTGCAACGGTAATTATTACTAGTATAGCAGCTAAAATGTATATACTTAGATCTGTATTTAAACGACCATCCTGATTTTACGCCTTACATATTCATTGCGCTCGCTCTTGGTTTAACGCTAGGCCTATTCTATGAACAAATGGGCCTCTACAAATCCTCTGTTTTGGCCGAACCCGTCGTCGGATTCGGAAAAATTTGGGGTGGCTTGATCGTTGCATTTCTTGTGCTGCTTGGTTCGTTATATGTGTTTAAGATCTCGGACCAGTTCTCTCGTGGTTGGGTGATCAGCTGGTTCTCAATGAGCCTGTTCGCCCTCGTCGCCGTGCGTTGGCAGACCACCCGGTGGCTCAGGCGCCGCATCAGCAAAGGCCAGTTGCGGCATACCGTGGCCATCTACGGCTCTCCCGATTTTGTCGCGGAACTTGGCGCCGAATACGGGCGGGTTTCCCAATTGGGTGATGTGGCGGGGGTGTTTTTCTCTCCCAATAGCGGATCGCGATGGGGCGGCGCGGATGGCGGCCTCGACGAATTGCGCAGCGCCCTGTCGAAGCGGCAATATGGCACGATCATCATTGCATTGCCCGCGACCGACAAGCAGGCCATCCAAACCGCTGTAAAAAGCCTGGCCTCCTATTCGGTCGAGCTGCTTCTGTGCTCCGATCTAAGCCAGTTCCCGGTTTCCGTCAGCGGTTCGCGCACCTTCGGCAATCTGAGAATGGACGTCATCAACGTCGTGCCGGGTTCGGAGTTCTCACGTCTGGCCAAGCCGCTCCTGGATTACGCTTTAGCTGGCGCGGGACTCATCGCATTAGCGCCGTTGCTCGCGATCGTGGCGCTTGCCATCAAGCTGGACAGCCCGGGGCCTGTCTTCTTCCGCCAGCGCCGCTATGGTCAGAACAATAAAATCTTCCGCATCTTCAAGTTCCGCACAATGACGGTCGCCGAAGATGGCCCGGTCGTCGTGCAGGCAAAACGCGACGATGCCCGCGTCACACGCGTCGGCCGCTTCCTCCGCCGCACGAGCCTGGATGAGTTGCCGCAGCTGCTGAATGTGCTGTCCGGCGATATGTCGCTGGTCGGGCCGCGGCCGCACGCTCTTGCTCACGACGAAGCGTTCGAAGAGCAGCTCGATCTGTTCTCACGGCGCAGGCGCGTCCGCCCGGGGATCACCGGATGGGCACAGGTGAATGGGTATCGCGGCGAGACCAGAACCATAGAGGACATTCTCGCCCGCATGCAGCACGACCTCTACTACATCGACAATTGGTCCATATGGCTGGAGCTGGAGATCCTCGCGCGGACGTTTATCGTCGCGGCCAGACGCGCCTATTGACGGCCAAGGTGTCGAACCGTGCCGGGCACATTCGCTGTGCCCGGCGATTTCATTAGTCTCTATTCGGTAGATTGAGCGAAACATCATGTTGAATGGCGGTCAAGACGTGGCTGAGAACGATATCGCAATCATCGGTATGGCGCTGCGCGTTCCGGGCGCACGTAATTCTCGCGAGTTCTGGGCAAATTTGCGCGGCGGCGTGGAATCGATCCGAGACGTCAGCGCCGATGAACTGATTAAGGCCGGCGAGACGCCAGAGCGCATCCGCCGTAAGAACTACGTGGCGCGCACCGCCGAACTGCCGGACATGGAAATGTTCGATGCCGAGTTTTTTGGGCTCAGCCCCAAGGAAGCGGCGATCATGGATCCCCAGCATCGGCATTTCCTCGAATGCACATGGGAAGCGATGGAAGATGCGTGCCGTCCCCCGGAATATGCGGGCGGACCGGTGGGCGTTTTCGCCGGCTGCGGGATGGGCAGCTATTTCTATTTCAACGTTTGCAGCCATCGCAACCTGGTCGACCAGGTCGGCATGTTTCTGCTCCGCCATACCGGGAACGACAAGGATTTCCTGTCGACGCGCGCGTCCTATGTGTTCGACCTGCACGGTCCCAGCGTCAATGTGCAGACCGCCTGCTCCACCTCGCTGGTCGCGGTCCACTATGCGTGCCAAAGCCTGCTGAACGGCGAATGCGACATGGCATTGGCCGGTGGCTCGACCATCGAGATGCCGCATCGGCGCGGCTATCTCTATCAGGACGGCGAAATTCTCTCGCCTGATGGACATTGCCGCGCTTTCGATCATCGCGCCGCCGGGACCGTGTTCGGCAGCGGCGCGGGCGTCGTGGTGCTTCGGCGCCTGACAGATGCACTCGCCGACGGCGATCCGATCCGGGCCGTGATCAAGGCGACCGCGATCAACAATGACGGCGGCAGCAAAGCCGGCTACCTGGCGCCCAGCGTAAGCGGTCAGGCGGCGGCCGTCGTGGAAGCGCTCGGCATCGCGGATGTCGCGGCCGAGAGCATCCAATATATCGAGTGCCACGGCACCGGCACATATCTGGGCGACCCGATCGAGATCGAGGCGCTGACCCAGGCGTTCCGCCAGAGCACGAAGCAGACGGGTTTCTGCCGGGTCGGGTCGGTCAAGACCAATATCGGACATCTCGACACGGCCGCAGGCGTGGTGAGCTTGATCAAGACGGCGCTGGCCATCGAAAACGGCGAGATCCCGCCGAGCCTCGGCTTCGACGAGCCGAACCCGGCGATCAACTTTGCCGCCAGCCCGTTCGTCGTCAATGATAGGCTGACACCCTGGCCGGCAACCTCGGGCCCCAGGCGCGCCTGCGTGAACTCCCTGGGCGTCGGCGGCACCAACGCTCACGCCGTTATCGAACAGGCGCCGAAGATTGCCGCGACTGCCAAACGCCTGCCGGAAAGCCCGCAGTTGCTTATGATGTCCGCAAAGAACGCAAAGGCGCTCGACGGGGCACGTCAGCGCTTGGGCGCGTTCATCGAAGCCAATCCGGATGTATCTCTTGCGGACGTCGCTTATACTCTCGCGAAGGGACGGCGCCAGTTCGATGCTCGCTGCGCCATTGCGGTCGCGGATCGCCGCGACGCCATCGATGTTCTGGGCGGTGCGGATAAGAAACGCCTCCACACGCATACGCGTATCGAAAATGCGCAAGGGGCGGTGTTTCTCTTCCCCGGCGGCGGCGCGCAATATCCCGGCATGGGGCGTGCGCTCTATCATGGGGAAGCCGCGTTCCGCGCCACGGTCGACGAAGGATTGTCGTACCTTCCGAAGCCCGTGGCGGACGAGATCCGCAGGCTCTGGCTGGAAGACAGCAGTCCCGATGCGGCGAAATTGCTGCTGAAACCGTCATTGCAGCTCCCAGCGATCCTCATCATTGAAGTGGCCATCGCGCGCCTGCTCATGGATTGGGGCATAAAGCCCGCCGCCATGATCGGGCACTCCATGGGAGAGAACGCCGCCGCCTGCATTGCGAAGGTGCTGAGCTTCGAGCACGCCGTAAAGCTGGTGCGTTTGCGCGGCGAATTGTTCGACGAAATCGTAGGCGGTGGGATGTTGAGCGTCGCCCTGCCCGTCGAGGAGTTGCGGCGGCGGCTGCCGGCAAGTCTCGACATGGCTTCGGTGAACGCGCCGCAACTTTGCGTCGTCTCGGGCTCCAATGAGGATCTCGAGGCGTTCCGCGCCGAGCTGGCCGCCGAGGATATCGAAGCGAGCCGCATCCCCATCGACATCGCTGCCCATTCGCGCCAACTTGAGCCGATCCTCGCCCGCTTCGAGGCCTTCCTGCGCCAGACGCCGCTTTCCGCGCCGCAGATCCCGATCGTATCCAACCTGACAGGCACCTGGCTCACGAACGAGCAGGCCACCGACCCGCTCTATTGGACTACGCATCTCAGATCGACCGTCCGCTTTTCGGACTGCGTCGCGACGGCAGCAGCGGACAGCGCGCGGGTGTATATCGAAGTCGGCCCCGGACGGGTGCTTTCCTCGCTCGTCAAGGCGCAGGGCAACGTCACGGCCAATCAGGTCATCAACAGCCTGCCGCACGCCGATGAGGGCACGGACGACCGCATCCACTTCCTGACTGCGATTGGGCGAAGCTGGGCGGCCGGACTGCCGGTCGCGATCGACAGGCTCTGGGACGGCGCTCAGCCGCGCCGCATCCCGCTGCCGACCTATCCCTTCCAGCATCAGCGTTACTTCCTCGACATGATCGCGCCTGCCGCCGCCGACCATGCGGATACTCTGGCCAGACTTCCCGATATGACGAATTGGGGCTGGCAGCCGGTGTGGAAAGCGTCTGTTCCGGACACCCGCCTCGGCGCCGAACGGAAGGCCGCCTCCTGGCTGATTTTCCAGGGCGATACCGCGCTGGGCGCCGCTGTCGCGTCGAAGCTGCGCGCGGCCGGGCACAAGGTCGCCACGGTCGCGGCGGGCGACGCCTTCGCGAAACTGCAGGACGGGGCCTATGCGCTGTGCGACGAGCACGGGCGGGCTGGCTATGACGCTCTGCTGCAGGACCTCACCGCAAATGGCGGCATTCCGGAGCGCATCGTTCATTGCGGGCTGGTCACCGCTGAGGAGACGTTCCGGCCGGGGTCCAGCTTCTTCCACCGCAATCAGGAGCATGGCTTCTACAGCCTGTTCCACCTCGGACAGGCGCTCGCCGAGCTGCATACTGGCGCGGAAATGCAGCTGACCGTCCTCACCAACGGCATGCAGCGCGTCGGGAGCGAGGCCCTGCCCTATCCCGAGAAGGCGACCATCCTCGGACCTGCCCAGGTTCTTCCGCGTGAGATGCCTGGAGTTTGGGTCCGCGTGATCGACCTGCCTATGCCCGACGTGGCGCATTCCCGCCCGCTGCTGCGGCGCTCGAACGGCCATTCCGGCGCTTCGGCCGAAGCCGACCGGGCGGATCTGATCTGGGATGATCTTTTCGCCCAGAATGACAATGACATCGTCGCTTACCGCGCGGGCAAGCGCTGGAAGCGCGGCTATGAAGCGCTACCCCTGGACAATGCGGCGGCGGGCGGCGAGCATTTCCGGCAAGGCGGCGTCTATCTCCTGACCGGCGGTCTCGGCGACCTCGGCATGGTCTTCGCACAGAGCCTCGTCGAGCGCTTCGAGGCCAAGCTTGTGCTCGTCGGCCGCACCGAACTGCCGGACCGGTCCGCCTGGACGGACTATCTCTCCACCTATGGCGATGCAGATCGCATCGGCCGCGCCATCGCGGCGATCCGTGCGATCGAGGCGGCGGGCGGCGAGGTGTTCTACGGCCGCGCCGATGTCACCGATGCCGATGCGATGCGAGCCGTGATCGCTGAGGCAAAATCCCGCTTCGGCGCAATTCATGGCGTCCTGCATACGGCAGGCATCGTCAAGGACGAGCTCATTCAGCTAAAGGAGTTGTCCGAGATCGACGAGGTGTTCGCGCCGAAAGTCCTCGGCACCCTGGCCCTGACCGAGGCGCTGGCGGACGAGCCGCTCGACTTCGTGGTCCTGTTCTCTTCGACGAGCACCGACATCGCACCGGCAGGCCAGGTGGACTATGTCGCCGCCAATGCCTACCTGAATGCCTTCGCCGAAAGCCGCGCCACCGCCTCGGGTACGAAGGTGCTCGCGTTGCATTGGGGCGTTTGGAAGGATGTCGGCCTCGCCGCGCGTGCGATCCATCATGCCGAGCGCGGCGAAGCCGGCCCAGCCACGATTGCAACGACCGGCGGGCTGTTCTTCGACCGGCGCCTGCGCGACACCGGCGGCGGCGAGTGGCTGGAAGGGCGCTGGGACGCAAGCCGTCATTGGATGCTGGAGGAACACCGGCTCAGCACCGGTCAGGCCGTCTGGCCGGGCACGGGCTATATCGAAGTGATCGCCCACGCCCTCGCTCAGCAGGGCGTCGATGGCCCGTTCGAGATCACTGATCTCACATTCCTGCGTCCGCTTTATGTGCCGGATGGGGAGGCGCGCATCGTCCGCGTCGCCCTCGAGAAGCAAAGCGGGGGGCGCTATGCCGTGACCATCGCCAGCGAAGTGGCCACAGAACACGGCGCGGGCCGCCTGCTTCACGCCGAGGCCACCGTTCGAGCTCACCGAGGCGGACAAGGCGCGCCGCTCGATCTCGCCGCACTCATTGCCTGCTGCTCGGATCGTGTGCTCAAGGCCGAGGGCCAAGCTTTGCGTTCCGCGCAGGAAGGTCATCTCCGCTTCGGTCCGCGCTGGAAAGTGCTCCGGGAGATGCATCTTGGCCGTGCACAAGCGATCGCGCGCCTCGCATTGTCGAAGGAATTTCTCTCCGATCTGGTGAACGGGGCACGTCTGCATCCGGCGCTTCTGGACATTGCGACGGGCTACGCCATGGAGCTGATTCCCGGCTACGATCCGCAAGCCAGCTTGTGGGTGCCCATGTCCTACGGGCGTATCCGCGTGCATGGCGCACTTCCCGGAACGATTTGGAGCCGCGTCACCCTCGATCGCGCCAATGAACTCGGCCAGGGTTATGCGACGTTCAATGTAACGATCACGGATGAAAGCGGCCGGGTCCTGGTCGAAGTGGAGCGCTTCACCGTCAAGCAGATGGCCCGCGACGTCGACTTCGCCGCCTCGCTCGGGCAGAACGCTGGCGCGGAGTTGGATCGCGCCGCGAAGGAAAGCCATGCCTCGGACCTCTCACCTGCGCTGGCCCGGCTGGCAGCCCAGGTCGAACAGGGCATAGGGCCCGAAGAAGGGCTCGACGCTCTGCTTCGCGCGGTCGGCGCCGGCCTGCCGCAGGTCATCGTCAGTTCTATGGACCTGCCCGGTTTGCAGCGGGCGGCCTCGCGCGTCGAGGCTCAGCAAGCCGCGAGCGTCGCCTTCGATCGCCCCGATCTGGACACGGAGTTCGTCGGAGCGAGGAACGATGTGGAGCAAACCATCTCGGAATTCTGGTCCGAGCTGCTCGGCGTCCAGAAAATCGGCGTTCACGACAATTTCTTCGACCTCGGCGGCCACTCGCTGATCGCGGTGCGGCTGTTCCGCATGATCAAGAAGGCCTATGCCGTGGATTTCCCGATCTCTGTCCTGTTCGAAGCACAGACGATCGCTCAATGCGCCGAGTTGATCCAGCGCAGCGGCGCGGGCGCCAAGGACACCGACGCGGCCTCCGCTGCGCCCGCTCAGACACCCACCTTCATGCATCTGGTCCAGATGCATGCGGGCAAACGCCAGAACCAAACGCCTCTGTTCATCTGCGCGGGCATGTTCGGCAACATCCTGAATCTGCGCCATCTTGCCATGCAAATCGGTCATGACCGCCCCGTCTACGGTTTGCAGGCGCGCGGTCTCTATGGCGATCAGGCGCCGCACGAAACCTTCGAGGAGATGGCGCGTGACTACCTTACGGAGGTCCGCGCCGTGCAACCCGAGGGCCCATATCTTCTCAGTGGCTTTTCCGGCGGTGGTCTGGTCGCCTATGAGATGGCGCAGCAATTGAGTGCGGCCGGCGAAACCGTCGCCATGGTTGCGATGCTCGACACGCCCTTCCCCGAAGAGGTCCACCTGTCCACCGCAGACCGCGTCGCGATGAAGATGCAGGAAATGCGGCGCGACGGCCTTTCCTTTGCCTCGCAATGGGTTCGGCGCCGCCTGGAATGGGAGATGCGGCGCCTCCGCGGCCGTCAGGGAGATCCCGTCTCGGCCGATCAGTTCCATAGCGAGAAGATCGAATCGGCGTTCCGGCGCGCTCTGTCGCGCTACCAGGCGCAAGCCTATGGCAGCGATGTGCTGCTCCTGCGCCCCAAGCTCAGGGTTGCCTATCGCCTGAGCGGCGGGCGACAGCTCAATGCCGACCGGTGCGCGCTTCACGCCGACAATGGCTGGACGCCCTATATTTCCAAGCTCAGCATCGTCGAGGTGCCGGGCGATCACGACAGCATGGTCCTTGAGCCGAACGTCCGCGTGCTGACCGGTCATTTGCGCAAAGCGCTCAATCACAGCGAGTGGGGAGAATATGTGGCCGTGGCCGCCGAGTAGAGGGCCATTCAAACGAGCGTGTCACGGCGCTAGAGCGCGATCAGGAAAAGTGGAATCCGGTTTTCCGTCTGGTCGCGCGACCAGCAAAGAATTGAGAGCGGGCCTCCCGACTTCGATGTTCCCACTTCAACCGATCCCGCTCTCGGCTGCCTTGAGGCGTGCGAGCCGCGTTGCCAAGTATGGCCGCCGCACAGGCAATGTGGCCGCGTTCGATCCTTATGCCGCCGACGATCTCGTCGCCGCTCGCGAAAGGCGGGCAATCCCGCGCAAAAACCGCCACGAATTGCCCCTGCTGCATATCGAGTTCTAGCCGCAGGTCGTAAAATTCCAGCACCTGCCGCGACAGCGGATATTGGGCCTTATACGCACATTCCTTCGCACTGAATATCGCGCGCGCGAACACCTCGCGGTCGGAGCGCGGTTGCGCTTCGAGCCAGGCCCGTTCGGCGGGCAGGCAGACGGTTTCCAGGAGGTCAGGCGGCAGGGCCAAAGCCGGTTCGAGGTCGAGCCCGAGCGAGTGGTAGCCGTCTCCGAAGCGGGCAACGGCCGCTGCGCAATGCTCCGCCGCGTGGGTGATGCTGCCGACCAATCCATGGGGCCAGCATGGAGCGCGATCCGCCCCTGCCACGATTGGAGCCGGTGGATAGCCGAGCCTCGCCATGGCTTGCCGCGCACATTCACGTCCGGTGGCAAACTCGCGAACGCGGCGCGGAACTGCCCGCGTCAGAGTAGCCCGTTCCTCCGGAAACAGATTGGCGGACATATCCGCGATGGCCATCTCGTAAATGGCGATGTGCTCATCGGCAAACCAAGAGAAATAATGGGCCATGGGCTGTGCCAGCGGCATCCGGTATGTCAGCGCCCGCCGCCACTTGGCGATGCAGCGTTGCACAGCGATAAGTCCCCGGCTCCATGGCCGGGGCAGCTTCGGACGCGACGAGACCAGCCACCAGCAATCATGCGGCTGTCGCGTAAGCGGATCACGTGCTTTCCCGGCCTCGGGCGGCGAAGCTGCGGCGTCCGCTCATCGCGCTCCGGCGCATCGCGGCGCGATCGGCAATGCGCCCCAGTTCCTTGTCCGCCTGATCGCCGCCCTGAATATGAGCGGCGAGCCCGGCCACGGTGGGAAAGCGGTACATATCGGTGATGCTGAGTTGCGGCGCGACGTTCTTCTTCAGGTCCCGGTGGACCTGAACCGCCAACAGCGAATGGCCGCCGAGTTCGAAGAAATTGTCGAGCGCGCCAACCCGCTCGATGCCAAGCGCGCGTTTGAACGCCTCGGCAATGCGCTGCTGCACCTCGCTGCTGGGCACGACGAACTCGATCACCGGAGCGGGGCGCCGCGCCTCAGCGGGGTTGGGAAGCGCCTTCCGATCGACCTTCGCGTTCGGTGTGAGCGGGAATTTGTCCATGGTGACGAAATGCACGGGGACCATGAACTCCGGCAGCGCGGCGCGAACATGCTTCGACAATTCGTCCGCCGGCACGGGCGCGTTTTTGTACCTGAGATAGGCGACGATCCGCACATCGTCCGCCTTATCTTCGCGCGCCACCACGACAGCTTCGGCCACCGCAGGATGCAGCCCGATCCGCGCTTCGATCTCGCCCAATTCGATGCGGTAGCCTCTGACCTTGACCTGATGATCGGTGCGGCCGATGAATTGGATCTCGCCTTCCGGCCCGATCCGCACCAGATCCCCCGTCCGGTACATCCGGCCCTCCGTCACGAACGGGTTGGGCAGGAAGCGCTCGCGTGTCAGCTCTTCGCGATGGAGGTAGCCACGCGTGACGCCGTCGCCTCCGATGAAGAGTTCGCCGGGCACCCCCATGGGCGTCGGACGCAGGGCCGTATCGAGAATATAGAGCTGCGTGTTGGCGATCGGCGTGCCGAGCGGAACGTTTGCATCCGTTGTCCCGGCGGGACCAGTGGACGACCAGATGGTGGTTTCGGTCGGCCCATACATATTCTCGATGGTCGCCTCTGTGGCGCTCCGCAGTTCACGGAGCAATGTTCCCTGCAAGGCCTCGCCGCCGATGAAGAGGTGCCGGACCGCATGAAGCGACTTGCGGTCGTCCTCGTTGACGAGCAGCATGGTCGCCATCGAGGGGGTGCATTGAAGATGCGTCACCCCGTGACGGGCGATCAGTGCGGCGACGCCCTGGTCCTGTTCCGTAATGTCTGCCGTTTCGGCAGGCGCCCCGTTGACGCGGGCAACCACTTCTGCGAGTGGCTCCATTCCCCGCAGCGCTACCGCGTGCGACACGCCGAAATCGATAAGGCAGCCGATTTCATCGACGCCGATCGCCTTCAACGCCTCAGCCTTCGCTGCCGCGTCCTCTACGGTGCCGAAGAAACCGCTATCCTCGAAATAGCGCAGGAACGCGAATTCCAGGATCGCGTCCATTTCTTCCTCGTCCAGGCTCTGCAGATCGACTTCCATCGGCTGCGTCACGCCTTGCGGGCGCTTGAAGGCCGGGAACGCCCAGGCATATTGCTTGATAAGGGCGGCGGCGCTGCGCAGATACTCCTTCATCGGCTGGCGGGCCTGCTCGCGGACCTGTTCCCGGTCCTCGCCGATCAGCGTATGCAGCATGACCGTGACCTTGTAGTCGGCGGGATTGCGCCCGCACTCCTTCAGCGCATCGCGATAGATCTGGATTTTGCCGGCCAGCTCGGTGATGGATTGGCCCAGAAGATGCGTCAGGACGTTGGCCCCGAGCCGGGCGGCTTCCCGATAGGTATCCGGATTTCCCGCCGTGGTGACCCAGAGGGGCAGCTCCGGCTGAACGGGCCTGGGCTGCGTCACAACGTCGATCATCTTACCGCCGGGCGCCTCGAAGGCAACCTTCTCGCCGCGCCAGAGCTTGCGCAGAACCTCGATGTCGCGGAGCATCGCGGTCTTGTTATGGGGCGGCGCGTTCTCGGGGCGCAGCAGGAAATCCTCCGGCATCCACCCGGACGCGATCGCCATGGCGACGCGGCCATTGCTGATATTGTCGACGACGGCCCACTCTTCGGCGACGCGAGCGGGATGGTGCAGCGGCAGCACGCAACTGCCCGCGCGAATCTCGATGTTCCGGGTGATCGCCGCGACGGCTGCGCCGGTTACCGACGGGTTCGGGTAGGGTCCGCCAAAGCCATGGAAATGCCGCTCCGGTGTCCAGATCGCCCGGAAGCCATGCGCGTCGGCGAAGCGGGCGCTCTCAAGCAGGAGATGATATTTGTTGGCCGACGCCACATCGTCATGGCCCCAGAAGAACAGGCTGAAATCCATCTCGCCCGCAACGCGTGCCGCCCTGCGATGCGGCCGGACTGCCGCGCTGCGCTTGTCATCAACGTTGATGACCACTTTGAAACCGCGCGTCAGCGTCCAGAATAATTCGAGCACCGAGATGTCGAAGGAAAGGCTGGTGACCGCCAGCCAGACGGGCTGCGCCTCGCCCGGCACCACAATGCGATCGTCCATCCCGGCAAAAAAGTTGACAACATTGCGGTGCTCGACCATCACGCCCTTGGGCCGGCCGGTCGAACCGGATGTGTAGATCACATAGGCGAGGTGTTCCGGGCGCGCCTCTCCGGCGGGCCGGACCTTGCCCGTGCCGGAGTTCGCCGCGTCTTCAACGTCGATGATCCGCGCGGCGCCGGCCGGGACGGAGGTCGCAAGCGTCTTGTCGGTCAGGATCGCCGTAAGACCGCTATCCTCGATCATCAAGGCAATACGGTCGGGCGGGTAGGCCGGATCCAGCGGGACGTAGGCGGCCCCGGCCTTAAGGATGGCAAGCGCACCGACCAGGAGATCCACCGAACGATGCATGTAGATGCCGACGAGCTTGTCCGGTCCGGCGCCCTGCTTCTGCAGCGCTTCGGCAATTGCATCGGCACGGGCGTCCAGTTCGGCATAGGTCAGCGCGCGATCACCGCACACCAGGGCGGTCGCATCGGGCGTTCTGGCGGACTGCCGCTCAATCAACTCGTGAACGAGCGCGTGACGGTCGTAGTCGCGCTCCGTCCGGTTGCGATGATGGAGCAGCGTCTCCATCTCCCCGGCCGACATCAGCGGCAGGTCGGCCACGCGTGCCTGCCGATCCGTGGCAAAGGCGGCCGCTGCGACCTGTATCCGCTGGATCAACGCCTCGGCTTCCGCCCGCGGCAAGCGGGCGCTGTCCACCAGAACGCGCGCATTCCGCTGTTCGGCAGGCAAGGCGATCGTCACGGCCGCCCCAGTAACGGCAATCGCGGATTCCGGCCGGTCGGTGAGGCGGAAGCGCGATGCTCGCGTGCGGCGCACTCAGCTTCGGATTGCGGCTGATGAGATCGGCAGGGTAGCTGCGCCGCCGGCGCAGGTCGGCGAGATGCTTCGTGGCTTTCGCCTCGAACGTCTCCACGGTAATGCCTTCGTCGAGCACGACAGTGAAGGGCACCCAATTCGCCAGATAGCCGGGAAAGGCTTGCGTGGCTTGCGCAAGTTGATCGTCAACGAAGGCCACGTCGCATCGACCCTGCTCGGACATGCGCGCCAGTGCGGCCGCGAGCGCCACGATGCCGCGCTCGCCGGCCAGGCCGTCTAATATCCCCGCCGGAAGGTCCTCGATCTGGGGGACCTGATCGTCCGCAGGGGGTTTCGAGCCGTAAAGGTCAACATCGCGGAAGCCGGCGATGGCCTTTTTGAAGAAGCCCTCATGCGGAACGACGTCCTTCAGAAGCGCACTCAACCGCTCGCGTTCGGCCTCGCTGCCGAGCGGAAGCGTTTCCCCAACCTGCAGGGTCGCGCTTGGCGCGACCATGGCGCCGGCTGCATCGGACAGCTCCATAATTCGGACAGCGCCGTCGCCGGTGGCGATAACGGCACCTTTTTCGTCGCTCGAAACGACCGCGCCCGGCTCTCCGGTCACCCCGGACACCGCTTCAATGGCGATGACATTGTACGCGCCACGAGCTGTCCGAATTTTCGGCAGGCACAGAGGATTGGTATAATTCGCGCCGAAATCGAGACCGCGGCAAAGCTGCATGATATCGGCAGTCGCGCAGGCGAAATCGATCGTTGCACCCGCCGCCGGCCGGGCGTGTTTGGCAAAATATTTCCGCTCCGACACCTCTTGCGGGCGGGCGACGAGAGCGTCGCCCTCGATCATGTCCAGCAATTCGGTGAAGCTGGCGATCCCGGCCTCGAAACATTTGGTGTTCAGCGTCAGTGCGGTGTCGTCCGAGCTGATGTCGAAACGGTGCTGGACATGGATGGCGCCGGTATCGACCCCGTCGGCCAAAGCGTGCCACGTCACGCCATAGGCGGACTCGCCCGAGAGGATGGCCCAGGCGGGCGTATTGAGGCCGGCATAGAGCGGCAGCGGCCCGTCATGAAAGTTGGCGGCTCCGGCGCGCGCCTTGCGCCAAACGGCGGCTGGAAGCAGGCGCAGATTGGCAATGCTGAAGAACCAGTCATGATCGATGTTTTCGAGCCGCTGGGCCAAGTCGCCGCCGGGGGCGATCACGGCAGCCTGCTTCGAGGCAGCCCACTGCGCGACCTGCTCGTTTTCCGTTATGACTGCGGGGATCGAATGCCCTCGATCGAGGAGCGATTGGCCGCAACTCACCAGAAGCAACTCATCGCCGATCAATACGCACGCGAAATTTCGTGCCTGCTCACTCATAATGTCCCCGATCCCTCAATCGAACTCAATCCAAATCGCATCGTCGACGCCGCGTCCTGTTTGCCAGGCTCTGATCGTCGATATTATGGCTATATTCTTACACTCATGCGAAAACTGCGTGAAGCGGCGTCGTCCAATTGTGCCGATATTGGTAAATTAAAGGGTTAAATCGAGCACAGGTCCGATGATTCTGCCCGCCCGCAGTCATGCCTCGACAAGAATTTAGGCACTATTGACAACCTTTGCCGTCTCAATAGGTGAGCGATGGCTGGACGTTTGTGAGAGACATGCTAGCACTGACCGAGACTGCCACGATCAGCCCCGCCGAGGAAATCTACGTATGAGTGCCAATCTAGCAGCGATGCTCTATGCCACGCTCGCGATCGGCATCGCTGTGCTTGTGCTGCCTGGGGTAGCATTCGGGGAGAATAAGATACGCAGTCTGGCGGTGTGGTTCCTGTCGGCGGCCCTGCTTTTCTTTCTCGACGACGCTCTACTCATCTTTTCGTTCCTGTTAGCCATTTTGGCGGTCCTGGCATCGACCGTACCGGCGCAGAGGGTAGCATTCTTCATATTGGCGGTCCCAGCCGTTCCCTTCTACGTCCAGGAGTATCTGCCATTTCCAGGGATAAACTACCTCACGCTTCTCGATTACTACCGTGTCGCTTCGTTTACTCTGCTCGTGCCTTTGCTATTCATCCCCCGCCCTGCCGACTGGCCTCGGATCGGCTGGACCCTCACCAATTCCTGTGTCGTCGTGTATGTGCTTTATACATCGACGATGGTCGGCGGGGCGGAGAACTTCACGAGCGGGTTGCGCTTCCTGCTTGACCAGTCACTGCTCGTCGCGGCCCCGTATTTCGCACTGACCCGCGCGGTTAGACGGCCTGAGGATGTCGACCGCTGTATCCGGGCATTCATCGTCGCTTCGGCTATTCTGGCGGCGATCGCGCTCATCGCGACGTCCAAGCAATGGGATTTCTACCGTTTCAAGGAGCCGCCTTCGCAGGCCGCCATGCCCGATTTTCGCGCGGGCTTCCTTCGTATTGCCGCTACCGCCAACACCCATTCCCTCGGATTTCACCTGGCCGCCTGCATCGTGCTCCTGGAATATCTGAAGACGCGGATACCCTTCGGCTTCTTACGCTTATGGGGATTGCGGGCCATGTTATTCGGAGGCCTGTATTTCACCGGATCGCGGGGAGCGATCGCCGCGTTGATCACGGCCGCGGGCGTATATGTGGTGCTTTCCGTGCGAAGCTCAGGCTTGCGCTGGGCGTTAACCATCGCGATAGCCGGGGGCGCCTGGGCGGCAGGCACCTGGTTGCTCTCAGGCGACTCGACCAAATTCGATCCCTACGGAACTTTCGACTACCGGCAGCAACTGCTGGTCACATCCCTCCAATACATTGCGGACAATCCGCTTTTCGGAAGCGTTCACTTCATACGAAGCGGAAGATTTGATGCGCTCATTCAGGGACAGGGCATCATCGACATCACCAATCTCTATCTGCAGGTTGCCCTGAGATTTGGGCTGATCGGGCTTACGCTCTTTTTCCTGCCATTCCTGTTATCGCTGTACCGTCTTGCCTTCACCAAGGGAGACGGCAATATCGAACCGGGCGTGGATCGAATGCGCTTTACGGTATGCGCTCTCATCGCAGGCTGGCTCGTGTTGATCGCAACGACAAGCGATGTCGGTCTGACACTGCATCTGGGACTTGTGCTTCTTGCGCTCGCGCGGCCCCTCGTGCCGAGCAGGAGCCCCGCTCCGCAGCCAGGCGCCGCACAGGCAGCCCTCGGCGCTAGCCGATAATGCTGTTCGCCAGGAGTAGCAGCAGCCATCCAGCGCCATAGCCCACAGGAACCGCCAATAGCACGAGCGCTTCGAACCGGACGCTGTTCAGGTCGAGCTTTCTGTTGAAAAAATACATAACGGGAATGACCGGCAACATATGCAGAGAGACCGCAAACAGTGCTCCCGTAAAGCCAAACATAGAGTAAAGCAAGGCCAACAGACCGACTATGGAGATCAACCGGACAACGTTTACAGCCGCGACGTAGGATGGCTTGCCCGCCGCGATATAGGTCATGTTGGTGAAATTATATCGGAATAATATCAGCGACAGCGCCAGTATCTGCAGCATCTGGCCAGCCGCCAAATAGCGGTCATCGTAAAGAATTTGTACGACCAGCGGGCCCAGCGCGAACAAGCCGCCGCAGGACATGAGCAGCGCGATGTCCCAGGGCAGCCGGAGCTGGAAATATTTATTACGGAATCTGGTCTGGTCTTCGCGAGCCACTTCGCTCAAGGCCGGGACGACAACCGAGTTCACGAAAGCGGACCCGATGCCGGTGATCAGCATGGCGAGGTTCAGCGCGATAGCATACAGCCCCATTGTCGTGGGGTCGACCAGCGCGCCGAGAATGATCCGGTCGGCGTTGCTCGCTAAGACGAACGCCCCTGACGACAACAGAATCCATGAGCCGAATCTCGACAGCTCCGCCCGGGCATCCTTGTCCCAGGCCAACCGGTTCGCGATGCCCGGAAGCGCGACATGGGTCAAAACGGTCACGACCAAGGTCGAACTGAGACCGCTGGCGACCAGAGCCCAGATCGATCCGGTCAGCGCCCCGACCAGGATCATCAGTATCAGCCCCACAAATTGGCCGGCGAGTTGGATGAGGACCAGCCGTTTGAGGCTCAAATTCCGTTCTGCGGTAATCGCATTCGTCGAGTCGAAGCCGTGGATGACGACACCGAAGGAGGCAACGACCAAGACCAGAGGCAGGTCCGGGGTTGTCCAGGTGGAGCCGGCGGGGAACAAGCCAATCTGGGTCCCCAAGGGAATGCTCATCGCCAGCAGGACGGTAATGAGCCAGATCACCACGCAACGGATGATCTGCATGGTCCATGCCGTGTTGAGCAGCCGCTCGTCATCGCCACGCGGGCTCTGAATGAGCGCGGTGCGCAGGCCGATATCAAGCAGCATCGCCAGGGTAATCTGCACCGCGAGCACGATGGCCATGACGCCGAACATTTCCGGAGGCAGGAGCCGGGTCATGATCAGATTGCCGCCCAGCCGGATGATCTGGCCGATAAGCATCGCCAGGGCCGTCCAGCTCGCAGCCTTCGCGATCCGCCCGGTGAAAGCCTGCCTGACCCGGAGAGGCAGATGGCCCCACGCCCAGGGAACATGGGATATCGGACGCGAGGTCATGGCGCCTCGAATTCGCTGGAGGATGCGGGCATCAGCGCGGATTGGCGCGGCCGCGCGATCCGCCCCGGCCGGAAGAGCTTTGTGCGGCGGAGGAGGTCTCTATGGCCCGTTGGAGCTCATCTACGGTTGCTGACGTCACGCCCCCACTGGACGGGGCCTGCTGCTCGGCCATGGACACCACGACGACATCGCCCGGGAGGACCTCGGAGAATACGGTGGCTGGATCGGTTACCACGCCGGTCTCGGTTTCGCGGGCGATATGATACACCAGATTTGACGGGGCTGGACGGCGCTCGCCCGCGCCGACGTTGACGGGGAGGAGATTGACCTCGATCTGCGCCACTTCGCGCTGAAGCGCCTCTATTCTGTCGTTCAGGGTAGCCCGGCGCTCCCTCTGCAAATTCTCGATCTGACGGGTGATGCTTTCCATCCGCGCACGGGCACGCTCCATCATCGATTGAGCTTCCCCGTATCTGATCTGGCTGCTGATCAGATCCGATCTTTGCGTCAGATATCTGGTGTTCGTCACCAGTTTCTGGTCCTTCAGCTGCTCGACATCGTTCAACAGCGACGTCGAGATATCAAGCTGGGCCTTGATCGACTTCTCCTGCTGCGAGGCGGTCTGCAATTCGTTGGCGGCGGCCTGCCGGTCGCGCTCGAAGCCAGCGATCTGCCCCTGCAGCAGCGCGCGCTGCTCGTCAAGAACCGCGTTCTGCCGGGCCAGGAACTCTTTCAGCCTGGGCTGGACGCTCGCGGGCATGGCCGCGATGATCGACGACACATGCTCGGCCGGTTCGACCGAAGCGCTTCCGTCCCTCTCCGCCTTCATGCGGGCAAGGAGAGCCAGCGAGAACTGAAGCTGCGTTTGCGACTGGTGCGTGGCCAGGGCGGCAACAGGATCATCGGCGGCGGTCGCGGGGCGAACGGTGCCTCCGGCGAGCGCGACGGCCTTGAGGACGTTCAGACCCGGCGTCCACTCGCTTGCGCCCGGATCGGCAACCATGCCGATCATGAAGTAGGGCTTGAAGCGCTGGACCTCAACGGAGACGGTGAGGTCGCGGCGGACGAAGGCCGAAACTTTCCTCGAAATTTCCCTTTCGAACGCTTCCGGAGACATTCCGCCGATCCGCATCCGGCCCAGCCCCGGCAGCGAGATGGCCGCCTCCGCATCGACACGGTATTCGCCGCTCATTTCCGCCAAATCCGGAACACGCAGGCGCAGCAATTCGACGGCCGACATCTCGAAGGAGCGAGCTTTCACCACTTCCTTCGCTCGGCCTTCCGGGGCGCCGGCTCTTTCCGCATTCTGGCCGTTGGGGGTGAACTCGGTTCTGGAGGCGGCAGCATCCGACAATTCGCCCCGAGTGGTGGTCTGGCGCGACTTGGGTTCGGCTGTCTGGGCACCGGCCGGAAGGCAATGGAGTGAGGTCGCCGTCAGCAGGACCGACAATATCGATCCATAAAATCGGGTGCGAATAAGCACATATCCCACGGGAAACCCCTCTTACTCAATACGGCCTCCCTTGCGGGCAGCGACTAAAAACGCAATGAGCAACCCGCGCATTGCGAGAATTTGCGGTCCATAATTCCCGCAAGTTAGGAGTTGAATAGCGCAGCAGGAGATACAGGCGCAACGGCTATGTCCCAACTTCCTTAAGCCTATCCATCCTGGCGCTTGGCAAGCCTCTTAGCCAAACGGATGCTTGGCATCTCGACCAGCCACCAAACGGCGGTGGCGAAGAGAAGGCTCGAAGCCATGGAACCCACCCACCAGAACGCCTCCCAAAATACCGTGTGGCCGGTAATCATGTAGCCGACGCGAAATACGGCGCCGGTTATCGGATTATGGGTGAGGTAGAGCGAATAGGAGATGGCTCCCAGGAATTGGAGCGCCGGCCAATTGAACAGAGCAAAGTTGCGGCCGGTCGCCGAGACGAACCACAGCACGAAGGCGCTCGCGGCGCAGATGAACGAAAATCCGTTGCCCCGAAGGTAGGCAGCCGTCGCGATCGTCAAGAGCAGGGAAAGGTAGAAGGGCACTATCTGAGGGTTGCGCCAAGCCCAATAGGCGCCGACGCCGACAAGAAAGCTGTACCAATGCGGAAGGAAGCTTCCGGGCCATGGGCCAAAGTTGAAAAGACCGAGCGGCCATAGCAGACTGATCAGCGAGGCTGAAACCAGGATGACGACGGTTCGTGGACCCTGAAGCGGTTGGGAGGGATCGTTGCGCGAAATGTAGAGGAGGAGGATGTACGCCAGATAAAATTGTATCTCCAGACACACGGTCCAGAATACTGGATTTATCTGGGCGTAGTTGAACATCTCCTGCACATAAAACAAATGAGCAACTAACTGACCGAGCGACACGTCCGGCAGGTTTTTTCCAGGGATTACGACCGCCGAGAGAAAGGCAAAACCCAGGGCCAGCGCGATCGCAAAGAAATAGGGTGGGTCGAGACGCGCCGACCTTCGCAGCATGAAACGCGCTGCGTAAGGCAAGGTGATGCGATCCGCATAGACGGAGTGGGCAATAACGAAGCCGCTCAGCGTAAAGAACGTGGCGATGGTCAAGCCGCTTTGCTGCATGAGAGCGACGACCCACGCGGGCATGAAGGACATCAGGCCCGGAATATGTCCCCCTTCCGACCCGTGATACAGCACGACCCCGAGTGCGCCCACTCCGCGAAGCGCGTTGACGAACGCGAAACGGTGCGGCACCGAACGAGGCTTAGCCGCACTTTCCACCTTTTCCGGGTAGCTCGGAGATGAAGATATGGCGGCGTCGCGAGGCACCGTCATGTCACTCGGGCACATTTCACCATCCGAAATCACACATTTGGCTGTACGGCTACACTATCTGCCGTGAAGCCCAGAGTTGAACAATCAGCAGATGACGGTTTCCAAATCAATACGCATTAGCTCCGCGCAGGAGCATTCCTTAAAGCCGCGCCGTCGAAATTAAGACTCTGTTTCAAAAAGACAACTTCTGGCGAAACGATTGGCGGGTATCTATAGCCGAGGAGAATTTTAGTGCGTAGCAGGCGCTGTGTTCGTCCTTAACGGCACTGCATTCAGCGCCGGCTCGCCCCGGTATTATTTATATTCGATCAAACGGCCTTTGCGCTGTAAGAGGCGGTTCCACGTGAACCTGAGCTGTCCCAGCGCTTCGGGGATTTTGCCGAGGACCTGAAAGGACGACATGAGAAGCGCGCTGGGTATTTGCCCGCGCCGCTTAAAGTAAAGGCGCGCAATTTGCGCGGGATAGACGAGTGAGAGCAGCAGCGCCAATCTAACGTCGATCAAAACCGCTGCTAAAATGGCAGTCGGAATGACCAACCCCCAGATCCATGCGCGCCGTGACTCCCTGACCCAATGCCTCTCCGGCGGCGATCCGTGCAGATGGGCGCCTTCCGCAAACGCGTATCCGCAGCGCATCGAGCGGCGCCACCACTGCGCGAATCGGGTCATGGCTGCGTCATGCAGCGTCATGGGCAGTCCGAGTGACACGACGGACCAGCCCTTCTGACGCAACCTCACGCAAAGTTCGGGCTCTTCACCCGCAATCAGGTCCTCGCGGTAGCCCCCCGCCTGCCGAAGCGCCTCCATCCGGAACATGGCGTCTCCGCCACAATAGAGCGCCTCTCCTTTGGGCACTTGCCATTCGATGTCGCAAATCCGGTTGTAGACCGTCTTATCAGGGAAACGCTCGCGGCGCCGGCCGAAGACGACCGCGACCTTGGGATGAGCGGCAAGATAGGCGCGCGCCGCATCGAGCCAGCCCGCTTCGATCTCGCAATCGCCGTCCACGAATTGCACGAACTCGGTCATTGGGCGGTTACGCAATACGGCCTCCAGGCCGGCGTTTCGGGCTCGCGCAGCGGTGAAGGGCTGCCTCGTGTCGAGAACCGCGACACAAGCGCCTTTTGCTCGCGCCATCTCGACGGAGCCATCGCTCGATCCTAAATCCACATAGGCCATGTGCGGGCAATGCATCAGGACCGAGTCCAGACAGCGCCGCAGCCGCTCGCCCTCGTTGCGGCCGATGGCGACGACCGCCAATTCGTCGAGAACAGCGCGCGATACCGCAGGCGCCTCGGTCATCTGTTCGCCTCAACCGGCGAAGGATGCAGGATCGCGGTGTGCCTGGCCAGATCGGAGAGGAACCGCTCGGGGCACAGGGCGGGGCGCCCGCCAAGTCCGGATCGCACAAGCGCCACCAAAGTTCCCGCCGCGAGTGCGAGATCGGCCATCGTTGCGTAAAGACGGCCATGATGCTTGACGTAATAATAGCGCCTTGACTCGAACCAGTAAGGCGCGCGCCGCCTCGGCCGGGTCCCCCGCTCCGTCACGCCTGTGCTCTTGCCAACAAGATGGATGACGCGGCTTGCCGGCACATACCAGCACTGCCACCCCTGCCGGTGCACCCGAAGGCAGAGGTCCACTTCCTCATAGTAGAGGAAGTAGCGTTCGTCGAATATTTCCCCCTGCTGCAGCACCTCGGTGCGGATCATGAGGCTAGCGCCGGAGAGCCAGTCATATCGCGTGTTTACATCCGTGATCGGCGGCGCCACTCTCCAGCGGTTAAGCAGTTTGGTGACCACCCCGAGGCGAACGCTGGCTTCGAATTCGGCGGCCACCGAGGGGAACTGAAAAGCGGAGTGCTGCGCCGTGCCGTCGGGATCTTCCAGGCGGCTCCCAGCCATGCCGACTTTCGGATGGCGTTCCATGAAATCCAGTAAGGCCCGGATGGCGCCAGGGCGAACGACCGTATCGGAGTTCAGGAGCCAGAAATATTTGGGAGCGTGACCCGCCGACAGATAATCGCGGATGATCGCGTTGTTGGCGTAGCCGAAGCCGCCATTGCGCGGCATGACCGAAAGCCGCACCCAGCCGCCCCAGCCATTCTCGGCGATCGCATGGGCGATCTGCTCCGCCGACCTGTCGGGCGAGGCGTTGTCCGCCACAACGACGGCCATGCCCGGACACTCGGCCCGGTGCTCGGCCAAGGAAGCAAGGCAGTCGATCACCAGGTCCGGCGTGCCGTAATTGACAATCGCGACGACGAGGTCCGGTGCCGCCTTGCCGGAACTGGCTTGAGACGCTGGCGCCGATTCAGTCATGCGTCGATCCTACTTTGTGCAACTGTGTTGTAGTGTTGCCGGGCCTAACGTCCCGTTATACAGAATTGCCGGCCCCGGCCAACGCGATATGATTTCAGCATCCAAGCCGCCTTTCAGCCTGACGCCACGCGCGCGGCGCTTCGACTGCCGCCAAATCTCGAAACCCATTGGGTGATCGGCAGGGCCGCCAAGGCTGCGATGTAGGGAATCGTCGGCAGATGATAGCGGTCCTGAATGACGATGACCGCGTAAACGACCGTCATGTATGCGATAATGATAATGGCCGAATAGTAACTCTCGCTCACTCTGAAGCCTGATTTCATCAGCGCCCCGGCAATGCCAAACAAACACAAGGCAATGCTGATCATCCAAAAGCCCTGACTAATGAGCTTCAAGGGAAGCACCGACGCGTCGCCCAAGCTGCGCCTTATCCCGATCTCGTTCCAGTGGGTGCCGATGGTCTCGCTGGCGTATAACTTGACCGCCTTCACGACGGTTCGCACGACGAACGCGACCGGCTCCTCCTTGATATAGGTCGTTGCCTCATCCTTGAGCTGCCGGTCTCGTTCGGCTTCGGAGACATTGGCGAGGCGGTCCGGCACTGGCTGGTACTCGCCACTCGTATTGGGATTGTTGCCCATCCATAGATTGACGCCGCCATTGGTCGAGATGATTGCGGCAGTCCCAAGCACGGCTTTGTTCCGCAGCGTCCAGGGCGCTATGAGGATCGCCATGGTCAGCGCGGTGACCGCCGCGAAGGCAATAGCCTGCCGAAACGCACCGTTGCGTATCAGGAGGATGAACCCGAACAAAAGCGGAAAGAGCAGCGCAATCGGCCGCACATAAGCCGCCAGCGCCATGAAGACGCCGCAGGCGATGTCAATAAGGAGGGCGCGTCGCCAACCTTTATCCTCCCGCACCAGGACGAGAGCGACCACCGCCAATACGAGGGCGGCAAAGATCAGCTCGCTGGCAATGATCGTCGTGAATTGAATCAGCGTCGGCCACAACGCGACCATCAGGCCGGCAACGATTGCCGTAGCCTCCCCGAACCACCGCTCGACGACGACCATCGTCAAGGCCACGATGGCGACGCCCACGACGATGTTGAAAATGACCACCGCCGCATAGCTATGGCCGAAGACAGCATAGAGGAGCCCGTAAGCCGCCGCTGTCCCGACCGGCCAAAAGGCGGACGGCTCATTCGGCGTAAAGCCGTAAATGCCGTGCTGGCTGAGATTGACGGCAAGAATGTCGTAGGCTTGCGCGTCGGATATGGGCACGACCGGGATGACAAGCCCCCAGACGGTCCGCAAGATCAATGCCAGGACCAGTATGCCGGCAAACCGGTAGCGGTTGGTCACATCGACGAGGTCCAACAGGTTTCTCCCCATGCGCTGGCATCACCCATCGAACCGCTGTCGGCCGTATTTGCCCGAATTGATGGTCATGTAACCACCTGACGCAGGGTGAGCGCAATATAGACCGGATAGCACAATAATTTGGAACGCTATAGCGTAAAACACGTCAAATTCACATGAAAAATCGATCGTTGGCTGCATTTATATTGTACAGCAGCGTAGTTTTACTGGAGTTATGGCTAACACGTAGTTAACCATATATCGCGACTGTTGCACGGTGACGTTCAATTTTGAGGCGTGCTAAGGTTAATTGTTAATGCAGCTTAATTACTCTTGCGCGCCCGCTCGGTGGCCGATAATGATGGCAGTATAAATACGGTGCCGCTCGTCACGGACTGGCAGCACCGGCATCGTGCGGGGCGTAACCGGATGAAAGTCGAAGCTCTTGCCATAACGGACGTTAAGATCGTCGAGTCGCGGGTGTTCGACGATGCGCGTGGCGCATTTTGCGAAAGTTGGAACCGGCGCGCTTTTGCCGGAGCCGGGATCGTCTGCGACTTCGTGCAGGACAATTATGTCTGGTCGTCCGCCAAGGGCACGGTGCGCGGCCTGCACTTCCAAGCCCCTCCCTATACTCAAGGCAAACTCGTCCGGGTCACCCGAGGGGCCGTTTATGACGTGGCGCTCGATCTCCGCCGCAATTCACCCAGCTTCGGGCAGCATGTCGGCGCCTTGCTCTCTGCGTCGAATGGGAAGCAGATCTGGGTGCCGCAGGGCTTTGCTCACGGCTACGTAACACTCGAGCCGGACACGGAAGTGTTCTACAAGGTGACCGACTATTACGCGCCGGGGGCGGAAGGCGGTGTGCTCTGGAATGATCCGGCTCTGGCTATCGCTTGGCCCCTCGACGGTTCGGCGGCCATCCTTTCTGAGAAGGATGTACAGCTCCCCCCACTGCGAGACTTAGCTTCTCCATTCTGAGCTCCGAGGTATAAGCCGCCGTAATCGCAGCAATTTAACGCATCGCCATTTCATTCATTAAACGATCTTGGATATAAAGTAGCACCCCTCGGACGGGCATTTTGCGAGGTAGCATGAAGATTGTCGTGACCGGAGGCGCCGGATTTATCGGGTCTGCACTCTGCAGACACCTG
Source organism: uncultured Alphaproteobacteria bacterium (assembly GCA_963842775.1). Lineage (GTDB taxonomy): Bacteria > Pseudomonadota > Alphaproteobacteria > Rhizobiales > Rhodomicrobiaceae > R-RK-3. The sequence goes on from CAWJHQ010000015.1 coordinate 223,124, forward strand.
ATCAACCATACCGACCATTCGGTCATCAATCTGGACAAGCTCACCTATGCCGCAAATCTGGCCTCGCTGAGGCAGATCGAGACGTCGCCGCGATACGAGCTGGTCCAGGGCGATATTTGCGATCGCGATCTTGTCCAATCGCTGCTGGCGCGCTGCGAGCCCGACGCGATCATGCATCTTGCCGCCGAGAGCCACGTCGACCGCTCGATCACCGGATCGGACGCCTTCATCCGCACCAATATCGTCGGCACTCACATATTGCTTGAAGCGGCGCGCGCCTATTGGATGTCGCTGCCCTCGGATCGGCGGGACCGCTTCCGCTTTCTTTGCGTTTCCACCGATGAGGTATACGGGTCATTGGGTGCGGACGGGCTCTTCTCCGAACTGACGCCATACGATCCTTCGTCGCCCTACTCGGCCAGCAAGGCAGCCGCGGATCATCTCGCTCTGGCCTGGTTCCGGACCTATGGCCTTCCCGTCGTCGTCTCCAATTGCTCGAACAATTACGGCCCCTATCATTTTCCCGAAAAGCTCATCCCGTTGGTGATCCTGAACGCGCTCGAGGACAAGCCGCTCCCTGTCTACGGCAATGGCTCGAACGTCCGCGACTGGCTTTATGTCGACGATCACGTCAAGGCGCTGCAGCTCGTTCTGGAGCGGGGCGAACTGGGGGAGAAATACAATATTGGCGGGCGGAACGAATGCACCAACCTCGACATCGTCGGGCGCATTTGCGATGTGCTTGACCACCTCGTCCCAAGCCGCCGCCCGCGCCGCGAGCTGATCCAATTCGTTCCCGACCGGCCCGGCCACGATCAGCGCTACGCGATAGACCCGACGAAGATCGAACGCGATCTCGGCTGGCGCGCGGAAGAAAATCTCGAAACCGGGCTGACAAAATCCGTTCAGTGGTTTTTGGACAATCGCGACTGGTGGCATCCATTGCGTCATCGCGTCTATCAGGGCGAACGCCTGGGATTGATCGAACAGCCGGTCGCGGTCTGAAGGAGAACGGCGCTGGCGACCGGGGACACCTCACGCAAGGCCAAGCTTTTGGTGGTTGGCGGCTCAGGCCAGCTTGCCCGCTCCCTGATGGACGCCGCGCCGCGCTATCCAGGGTACGATGTCGTCTTCATGGGGCGGCCGGCGCTCGATCTGCTCGATCCGTCATCGGTGTCCCATTCGCTCGACGCTGTCCGTCCGGATTGGGTGATCAACGCGGCCGCCTATACGGCCGTGGATCGGGCCGAGAGCGATCCTGATCGGGCCTTCGCCGTCAATCGGAATGGGGCGGGCGACCTCGCCGCTGCAGCCGCCCGGCACGGCGCCGCCTTGATCCACATATCGACGGATTACGTGTTCAACGGAACCAAGCCGGGCGCATATACGGAAGCGGACAAGCCCAATCCTGTGAGCGTCTATGGGCGGTCCAAGCTCGAAGGTGAAGAACGCGTGGCGAGCGCCAATCCGCGACATCTGATTCTGAGAACGTCCTGGGTTTACAGTGAGCATGGCAGCAACTTCGTCAAAACCATGCTGCGTCTGGCCAGCGAACGCCCGGAACTCAAGGTCGTCGCGGACCAATATGGCAATCCCACCTGTGCGGGCGATCTTGCCCTGGCAATCTTCGATCTGATCGGCCGGGTTGCGGACGCCGAACCAAATGGCGTCGCCTGGGGCGTTTATCATGCCACGGGTCACGGGACTACGAATTGGCACGGACTTGCCGAACGGATCGTCCAAGAGAGTACATATTGCGGGCGTCCCTCGGTGCCGGTAAGGCCGATTACCACTGCCGATTTCCCGACGGCGGCGCGGCGGCCTGCCAATTCCATACTCGATTGCGGCAAGCTCGAATCCACTTTCGGAGTCCGTCTGCCCGCTTGGCGGGAAAGCGTCAATCGATGTGTCCGCAAGCTATGCGAGGCACAGCCATAACGCTCCGGTCAGGCTAAGGGGTTACGCATCGTAATCCCGCAATTAGAAGCGCAAGGAAGCGCCGTTCAGAAACAAGAGGACAAAACATTGAAGGGGATCATTCTTGCCGGAGGCAAAGGAACGCGCCTCCATCCGTCGACGCTGGTCGTCTCCAAGCAATTGCTGCCCGTATACGACAAGCCGATGATCTACTATCCGCTGACCACGCTCATGCTGGCGGGGATCAGGGACATGCTGATCATCTCGACCCCCGACGACCTGCCATTGTTCCGCCGGCTGCTGGGGTCGGGAGAAGATTGGGGGCTGAGGCTCAGCTATGCCGAGCAGCCTCGTCCGGAGGGGCTTGCCCAAGCTTACCGGATAGGGGCCGACTTCGTCGGCGAGGATCCGTCCGCTCTGATCCTTGGAGACAATATCTATTTCGGCCATGGCTTACCCGAGGCAATGGGGCAGGCGACGCGGCGCGAACGGGGTGCGACCGTCTTTGCATATACGGTCAGCGACCCCGAGCGCTACGGCGTGGTCGAGTTCGACGCGAAGGGCCTCGCCATCTCGATCGAGGAAAAGCCGCGAGCACCCCGATCGAGATGGGCCGTTACGGGCCTCTACTTCTATGACAGCCAGGTCGTGGAGATTGCAGCATCGTTGAAACCCTCCGCACGCGGAGAACTCGAAATCACCGATGTGAACCGCGTCTATCTCGAGATGGGAAAGCTCAACGTCGAAAAGCTCGGCCGCGGCTACGCCTGGCTCGACACCGGCACGGCGGACTCCTTGTGCGAGGCCTCCGAATTCATGCGTGCTCTCGAAAAGCGCCAGGGTTTTCGTGTCGCCTGCCCGGAGGAGATTGCCTATTCCATGGGGTTCATCGATCGCGAGCAGCTTGCGGCACTCGGCGCAAGGTTCGGTTCCTCCGATTATGGCCGCTATTTGCGGGACATCGCAGGCGGCGAGCAATGACGGGCGTGACGGCGGCCGTGCGTTATAAGTAAAGGGACATTCCGTGATCCATCCGCGTTTGCAATCTCGTCCCGCCATACGCCCGCTCGGCAAAGTTGTCCTGGCCGCGGCCCTCGTGCTGCTCGCATTCAACTACCCCGCGAGCGCAAGTCAGCCCACCCCAGGGGCATTAGGGATCAATCTGGGCAATGCCGCCTATTGGGGCGGAGAGCGCTCGCTGATGAATCTCATGTCCGGCGGGGACTGGCAATCCTCCCGGACCGACCGGTCCGGCTGGGCGCCGTTCGATCAGGCGCGTCTGGACGCATATGGCAATGTCCTCTCCCTGGAGCCTGGCGAAGCGGCAAACACGATCCTTGTCCCGCCCGGGGGCGCTTATGGACCCAAGCCGGTGCGCGTGCGCTGCAAATGGGAGGGGACGGGCAAGGTGCAGCCGGGTGGAAGCATTTCGGGGTTAAGCCCGGGCGGAACAGCTTCGAATTCGACTGGCTGCCCGCAGCGGAGTCTCAGCCGAAGACTGTACTCATATCGGTCACCGAGACGGCGAAGGCCGATCCGGTGCGGCGGATCGATTGCAGGGAAGCCGATGCAGACGAGAAGGCGATTTTCTCACCCGAATTCGTCAAGTTCCTCTCGGGTTTCAAGGTTCTTCGCTACCTCGATTGGCAGAATGTAAACGCCAATGCCAAGGTGAACTGGGCCACGCGCCCGCGCGTCGAAAGCCAGTTTCAGGCGAGCAATCAGGGGATGGCGGTGGAGTATCTCGTCGCTCTCGCCAACGAGGTCGGCGCCGATCCCTGGTTCACCATGCCCTGGAACGCCGATGAAGAGTATATCCGGCGTTTCGCCGAATATGTTCGGGACAATCTGAATCCGCAACGGAAGGTCTATGCCGAGCTGGCGAATGAGGTGTGGAACTATATGTTCCCGGTCACGACGCAGGCCGAGAAAGAGGGGTTGGAGGCAAATCTCTCGTCGCACCGCTTCCAGGCAATGCTATTTCGCTACGCGGAAAAATCCGTCTGGATGCTGAAAATCTGGGAGGAGGTGTTCGCGGCGCAGCCGGATCGGCTGGTGCGGGTGATATCGACACAGCACGTCGTGACATGGGCGGTCGAGCAAATACTCGGGTTTCGCGATACCGCGGCCCATATCGACGCTTTCGCGACGGCTCCCTATTTCGGCCATGGGACGTTCGAGGACGCTCGGGCGAATGTTAAGGAGTCCGGCCCGCTCTTTGCTTTCATCGACGCCGATGTCGATCAGGCGATTCAGAAGGCAGCCGAGAACAAGAAAATCATCGAGCAATATGGCAAGCGCTATATCACCTATGAGGCGGGCCAGCATATCGTCAGCCACGCCAATATCCCGATGGTGGCGGCCCTCAATCGCGATGAGCGGATGTATGCCGCCTACAAGAAATATTTGGAGGCCTGGGAGCGCCAGATGGGCGATCTGATGGTCCTATACAATACGACCAGCTCGATCAGCCAGCATGGCGCATGGGGTATCCGGGAATTTGAGGGGCAGCCGCTTGAACAAACTCCCAAGCGCAGAGCTATCCTCGATTATCTGAAGCACTGATCCCGGCGGTGGACAGGCCAGTGCTACCGGGCGCTAAGCTTCGCCGCGCTCTTCCGGCATCGGAAACAGACTGCCGTCCTGCGCATTCCGCAGCATATTTCCATCAACGACCCATTCTTGCGCCGGGGGGTGGCTGATGAACGCGGACGGGCTTGCGGTCGGCCCGTAGGCCCCACTGGACTCGATTGCGATGACGTCGCCGGCTTCCAGACGAGGGAAGGATGCGTTGCGCGCGAGCACATCGATGGATGTGCAGAGAGGGCCGGAAAGCTGATATGGGCCACCCACTGCTTCCCCGGGCGGAGCGCTTACATTGGACATGCGATAGTTGCGGCGCATCAGCATCCCGAACAATCCGGCCGCGGCGAGGTGATGATTGAGGCCGCTGTCGCAAATTCCGATGCGGGTGCCGCGCGAATCCTTGGTGCGGAGAACGCGCGTGAGCAGCACGCCGGCTTCCCCGATCAGAAAGCGGCCAGTCTCCAGAGCCAGCGTCGCCCTCGGACATGCTTCGCGCAGTTCGGCGATGACGGGAGCTGCCTTCGCGGCGACGACCGCAAGATCGAGTGCTTCCTGCTTGTCGTGATAGCGAATGCCGAGCCCGGAGCCAAATACCAGCCGCTTGGGCTCAATCCCCGCTGCCGCCGAAGCGGACACGAATAGCCCGGCAAAAATCCTCCAATTCTCCACGATCGAATTTGGATCGAGGCATTGCGTACCGGAATAGGCATGGAATCCGACGAGTTTCAGGCCGGGCAAACCCTGGAGAAAGTCCAGAAAGGCCGGGAGATCCTCCTCGTCGATGCCGAACGCGCCCGGCTTGCCGCTCATCGTATCGCCAAAGCCGGGCGGGACCCTGGCAGGGGAGATTCGTACGAGCACCGGCTGGCGCAAACCGGCGCCTTCCGCGATGGCCGAGAGCTGGCGCGCCTCTTCCGGGGATTCGAGCACAACCTCTCCGATGCGCGCATCGACGGCCGCTCTCAGCTCCGCTTCGCGCTTCCCCGGCCCGGTGAAGCTAATCTTTGACGGATCCCAATCCGCGGCGATGGCCCGCGCGATCTCGCCGCCCGAGCTGACGTCGAGCGCCTCGACTTGCCCTCGCAGCGCAGCGAGTACGGCGTGAGCAGGGTTGGCCTTAACCGCATACGACACTTCGAACGCCCCATCGAAGGCGTCGCGAAGCCGCACGATATTGGCGCGCACTTCGTCAAGGAAATAGACGTAGCTGGGCGTCCCCAGCGTCTCCGCCAGCGAGGCTAGACGGGCGCGCCGCGTTTCCATCATTCCCCCACTTTCGAGCGCACATAGCTCATGATCAGCGAGACCGTATCGAAATTTTCGAGAGTGAGGTCCGCCTGCCCGATCTCGATATTGTCGACCGTTTCGATGAAGGTGATGAGGTCGATCATGCCGACGGAGTCGATGGTCCCGTCGGAAAAAAGCACAGTATCCGGACCGACGCCGTCAATCTGCCGTTGGTCCTGCAAAAATTCGATCAATGTCGCCTCGGTCAATTGCATCGTCGTCTCGCTGGCATGTGTGGAATGTATCGAAAAAATTGCGGCTGAATCATTTTTCAGGCGTCTTGTTCTTCGCCTTGCACGTCTCAATGACGGACGGCACGTCGATCTTGCCGCTGGCCGTGCGCGGCATCTCGCCGGGCCATACATGAATGCGCCTCGGCACCATATAGTGCGGCATGTTTCCCCGCGAGTGGGCTTCGAGCGCGGCCAGATCGATCGCGTCCTGGTGAGCGACACAGAGTTCGACGACCTGCCCGGCCAGTTCGTCATCCACGCCGAACGCGACAGCCTGAGACACGAAGCCGCTTCGGTACACGACATCCTCCACCTCGTTCGGCGAAAGGCGGAACCCCATTGACTTGATCATGCCGTCGGCGCGCCCGACGAACCAAAGATCTCCGTCTTCATCCATTCGGACAATGTCGCCGCTCCATACGACCTTCTCGTCGCCGATCAGGTCGGAAAGCTCAGGAGCGCTGCGGATCTTCTCGTCGGTCTGCTCGGGCCGCCCCCAATAGCCGCGGCTGATGAAGCTGCCCCGATGCACGAGCTCGCCTTCCTCGCCGGGCTCGGCAAGACCGCGCCCGCGCACGATTACAAAAGTCTCCACATTCGGGACGCCCTGCCCCATCGAGCCTTTCTTGGCATCGAATTTGGCCGGGTCAAGATAGGTGGACCGGAAGGCTTCCGTCAGACCGTACATGAGAAAGATGCGCACCCCCGGGAAAACGCGCGGCATCGCTTCGAGAGTAGGCGCCGGGATTTTGCCGCCCGAATTCGTGATATATCGCAAGGCGGGGAGCGGGACCTTGACCTCGTCAAGATATCGGACGAGTTGCATCCACGCGGGTGGCACTGCGGCGAATCCGGTGATCTCCTCCTTTGCCAGCAACGCCGCAATGGCGCTGGGCATGGCAAGCGGCATGAGAACGATGCGCGCGCCCAGCAGGCACACGGTCAGGAGCTGGTTCAACCCATAATCGAAGCTGAAAGGCAGGAGGCTGAGCAGCCGGTCGTCCGCTCTTTGCTCGGTATACCGGGCCACGGAACGTGCGCCCACGAGCAGATTGGCGTGGGTAAGCATCACGCCTTTGGGCGCGCCGGTAGAACCCGAGGTGTACAGGATCGCTGCGAGGTCCGTGTCGAGAAGCCGCCGCTCCGGCGCGTGCTCGCCGACGGCAGGCCAGGGAGAAAACGGGCCTCGAGGCGGGCGCCCCTTCACCACAATTTGGGTCAGCGGCGCAGGTAGTTCACCAAGCTCTTTCGCCCGCTTTTCATCCAGCACGGCAACGCGCGCGCCGGAGTCGGCGGCCACATAGCGGAGCTGGTCGAGCGTCCACTGGGCGTTGACGTTCACGGCGACGGCGCCAATTCGCCAGCACGCGAACATCGCCACGACCTCTTCGAGGCTCTTCCGGAGATGCACGATGACCCGGTCTCCGCGCGCGACCCCCAGCGAGGCAAACGAGGCCGCCAGGGCGTCCACCTGATTTCGCAGCTCTCCATAGGTCACGCGCCGGTCGGCATCGACCACCGCGACGCGCTCCAGCACATCACCAGAGTGGAGGAACAGGAGGTCCGCTGTCGTGAGCGCAAGCGCGGTGTTCGTCACCTTCCGCAACTCCTTCGCAAGCTTCAGTTACTTCGCCCGGCTCCATTGCCCCCGCTCTCGGCGGCCCGTGGCGCAGGTGGCCGAGTGAGGGTGAGCAGGGCATTGAGAGGACTGGCGCGAAGCGGAGCTTCGCATGATCCAGGCAGGTCGATCGCGCAAATGCGCCGGGGTGGTTAATGCACGCACGGCGTGTGCCAACGAATTCACGCGAAGCCGAACCGTCCGGGGTTCTCATGTGATCTTTGCCTGACCAACGACATCAGCCGGAGGAGGCTCGTGCTTCGACCCAGTGGAGCTGCTTGTGTCCGCTTCCGTCTTTGGCGCGCGGCCTGGAGGGGCAAGTCGAGGAAAGGCACGCGCCGGAACGCCGATGGCGGTGCTGTTTGGCGGGACGTCCGTAATGACGAGGCTATTAGCGGCGACGCGAGCGCCATCACCCACGATGACCGGTCCAAGAATAACCGCGCCGACCCCGATAAAGACATCGTTGCCGATAATCGGGGCGCCTTCCAGCTCGACGGTCTCCCCGATCGTTACATTGTGCATAATGCCGACCCGGTCGCCGATGACGGCATCCGGGTGGATCGAAATCGGAGCCTCGGCGTGGATGATATGGAGGTCATCGCCCACGAGCGCGGTGCGATACATATGGATCCCGGTAATCGGGCGAATGAGCTTATCGACGATCCCGTAAATCTTGGTGACGGGCACGCGAACATATGCCGGCTGGGCCTGTGCCCAAACCCCGATCCGGTACACTGTCAGGCCAATGACCGATCGCTGCAAAAATCGCCCGTCATGGCGCCGTATGTCACCTCTGAGGGTCGCCCAAAATCCTGGGCCGGCGGCGTTCGCCTTTGCGCGTGCGGCCGCATAAAGAACTTCACGGCGAGACGCGGTAGCAGTCTCGTCTGCCCCGTTAGGACTTCTTAACATTGGTTTCGGGAGGCCCCCGGCGCGATGCCGTGCTGTTAGAGATTATGTCCTGCAGATCAATGAATTTTCCATAGTACGCCAGATGCATAGCGTAATTCTTAAGCCGCATCAAGATGACTTCCGTGGGATCATGGCGGCGCAGGCGAGGCCAGTTCCGCGCCTTAGCTAAGCACCGAATTTACTTGCCGTAGATGGTGCCCTGGGGGCGGAGTGATCGTCGGCACGGCGATGCTGATTCAAGTCGCCGTCACACTCGCGACACACGTCCTTCGGCGAACAAGGGAATTGCCGGCCATCGGATTTTCGGTATCCGTGCAACATTCCGCCGTTCGAGCCGTCGCCGAAATTTCGAAGATAAGCCCGCGCGATAAAATGATCGTTTGGCATGTGCAGCTCTGGCCTGCGCTCGTTTGGCTTCTCGATCTTCCTGGCCGGAAACTATTCGCCAAATCTTTCGTGTTCAAATTCCGTCTTTGGTGGAAACAGCCACCTCGCGCAAACAGCAGTATCGTAGATTGTGGGCCGGATTGTAGGCCAGCTCGGTGAGCGGTAAAAATCTGTAGCAAATTCAAAGGTTTCGAAGGTGTAATGGTGCCCCGTAGGGGAATCGAACCCCTGTTTCAGCCGTGAGAGGGCCGCGTCCTAGGCCGCTAGACGAACGGGACAAGTAAAAGCACCAACTGAGATATAAAGAGCAGGCGGGCGCCGATCAAGCTATTCTTGCGGGACTAGCCGCAGGCGCTGTATTTCGCGCCCCGTCGAGAGATCGATGATGGCGATTTCGCTCCCCGACGGCTGGCGAAGATGCAAGATGAGGCGGCCCTGATCCGTCAGCACGTGGGTCACCTCCGCACCGGCCCTCACCGGCAGCGTCATCGTCCCATAAATGCCAACCGGTGGAGCGAGCGTCTTGGCGCCTTCCGCGGGCTTGTCCAACTTCTGTGTCTGGAGATAGATGCCGACCAATAGGAGAATGAAACCGGCGACCAGAAGCACGCTCATAACCGCGATGGCGATCTTGAGCTTCTTGATCTGGCTCGGCGTCATGGTGCCGCCGGGCGGGGCCTCGGCTGTTTCGGTTTCGTTCAGCATTCGTCCTCAAAGGTAGACATATGCAGTCTATGGCGATTCGCTCGATTACAGCTCAGGTGAACGATGAAGGGCAGCGGCTCGACCGGTTCATCGCGGCACAAATCCCGGATTTGAGCCGTTCGCGCGTGCGCGGCCTGATCAAGGACGGCCAGGTCAGCGCAAGCGGGCGGACCATAAGCGAGCCCGATTACCGGGTCAAACCCGACGAGATGTTCGAGGTCGGCGTTCCACAAGCGGCGCCCGCGCTGCCGCAGCCAGAGCATATTCCCGTTAAATGTTCTGTACGAAGATAGCGAGTTGATCGTGATCGATAAGCCTGCCGGGCTGGTGGTTCACCCGGCTGCCGGGAACTGGACCGGAACGCTGGTCAACGCGCTGATCGCCCATTGCGGCGACAGTCTCTCCGGCATTGGCGGCGTGCGCCGCCCGGGCATCGTGCACCGGCTCGACAAGGATACAACGGGCGTAATGGTCGTAGCTAAGACCGATGCGGCGCATCAGGGGCTCGCCGCGCAATTCGCCGATCACGGCCGGGAAGGTTCGTTGCGGCGGGAATATCTCGCGCTTGTCTGGGGGGAGCCGAAACCCCGCAAAGGCGTGATCGAAACCAATCTGGCGCGCCATCCGACGAACCGTTTGAAAATGGCCGTGACCAAGAGCGACGGAAAACATGCCGTCACCGAGTATAGTCTAAAGAGAAGTTTCGCGGAGAAAGGCAAAAAGCCGGGCGGCGTTGTGGCAAGCCTAGTGGAATGCGTGCTGAAGACGGGACGGACTCACCAGATCAGGGTGCATCTCGCCCATATCGGATATCCGGTTATTGGCGATGCGTTGTATGGAGGTGGGTTTCGATCAAAAACTCGTGCGTTGCGCGGCAATGCCCAATCTGCGATAGTTGCGATGACTAGACAAGCGCTTCACGCGGCTGTCCTTGACATCCTTCACCCCATAAGCGGCAAAACGATGCAGTTTCGATCAGAACTGCCTGCCGATATGCGCGAAATCATGGAGGCGTTCACATGAGCATGAGTAAAACGACGTTCACGGAAGCTTGCGTTGTTTGTTAGCGCAAGTTAACGGAACGAAAGATCAAACGAGTTGTTCAAACTCCCAATGATGGCAGCGTAAAAGCGTTACAAAGGAAACATTGCCATGGCTTCACTTCCCTCCGTTGCCGCAAGCGGTGGTCTCTCCCGCTACCTTGAGGAGATCCGGCGTTTTCCCATGCTGGAGCCGCAGGAGGAGTACATGCTCGCCAAGCGATGGCAAGAGCATGAGGACACCGAAGCGGCGCAAAAACTCGTCACATCGCATCTGCGGCTCGTTGCACGCATCGCGATGGGCTATCGCGGCTACGGCCTGCCTATCGGCGAGGTCGTGTCGGAAGGCAATGTCGGGCTGATGCAAGCGGTTAAACGCTTCGATCCCGAAAAAGGCTTCCGTCTAGCCACTTATGCTATGTGGTGGATCAGAGCGGCGATTCAAGAATATATCTTGCGGTCGTGGAGCCTCGTCAAAATGGGCACGACGGCCGCGCAGAAGAAGCTGTTCTTCAATCTGCGCAAGCTGAAGGGCCAGCTCCAGGCTTTCGAGGACGGCGATCTGCGCCCCGATCAGGTCACGACGATCGCGACCAAGCTCGGCGTGCCGGAAGAGGACGTGATCTCGATGAACCGCCGCCTCGCCGGCGACAGTTCGTTGAACTCGCCGCTCCGGGCCGACGCCGATGGCGGCGAGTGGCAGGATTGGCTGGTCGATGACGGCATCGATCAGGAAACGGTGCTTGTCGACAAGGAGGAGATGAGCAGCCGCCGCCACTATCTCAGCGATGCGATCGATACGCTGACGGCGCGCGAGAAGCGCATCTTCGAAGCACGGCGCCTGGCGGAAGATCCGCTGACGCTGGAAGAGCTTTCCAGCGAATTCGGTGTCAGCCGCGAGCGCATCCGCCAGATCGAAGTCCGCGCCTTCGAAAAGGTGCAGAAGGCGGTCAAGCGGGCGGCCGAAGTCGCCGAGACGCGGCCGGCCGCATAACAACTGCCAGCTACTCACGTTTGGGGCCTGCGGATCAGTTCCGCAGGCCTTTTTTGTTGACGCCCGGTCGGACTTGCGCCCCGGCGCAAACGCTGGCTCGATTCAGATATGCGCGCCGCTCGAATTGATCACGGGTCTGAACGTTAACCATCCATTAACCGTTCTCCATAACAATTCGAATCAGGTTAAATTAATTGCGGTCCGTCGATCGTAAATAAACGGTGAAGTGGGTGCTTGCTCTGCCCCTTGCTGTAAGGCGGACCACCATTCCAGGCGCGAACCAGCGCCTTGGAAATGCGCCACGGGGGCTCAACGATGCTGCTGACAGAATTGAAGCGGACCGAAAGACCTTCGGAGCCGGACAATTCCGTTCGTCTGCACGGGGGGCAGCGTGCGCGCATGGAGCGGAGGTCCGAGAAGACCTCCACCATCGCCGCGGCGAGACCCTTCATAGAAAAGGATCCGAAGCGGCCTAGCCTGTAATGGAGCGAATGGATGCTGAACAACGTGCTCAAAGTGTTTAGCGAGCGTCTTCACCAGCATCATGTAAGAGTGGGGTTGCGTTTTCAAAAAATTTTCGTGGATCCAATATTTGTCGAACAGACGCGATATCTGCATCCACCGAGTCCGAGCGAGTAAATTCAGCGTTGTTCAATCCTCAAGATTGACAGAAACTTGGAACCGGCTTCGCGGCCGGTTTCATTTTTCCGGGCCTCCCCCGTTTAAAAACCCGTCCAGTGCCATATTCAGCGGCCATTCATTGCCTTTGGCAATAGTTGGAGCAGCAACCGGTACGCCGCTTGAGCCTCGCGTACTTCATGGTAATTTGCCGATGATCGTCATAAACATATCCGGCCATATCCCATTTCCCGGCATATGCCGCATTTCCCGGTTGCACTGCGTGCGCGTTTTATCGGAAGGGTCACATGAAGAGGATCGTCATTGCGGCGCTGGCCGCCAGCTTTTCGGCACAAGCCATGGCTGAAGGGCTGCCTTTGCGGCGGGTCGTGCTTTCAACCGCCGGCCTGGCGCAGTTTACCCATTCCGGCGACGTGGCGGCCGGTTCGACCGTGGACCTGCCGGTCCGGCTCGATCAGGTCGACGATCTTTTGAAAAGCCTGACCATTTTCGATCAGGAGAACGCGATCGGTGCGGTCAGCCTGCCCGGCCAGACGCCGCTGACGGAGCTGTTCCGCGACCTGCCTTTCGGTGAAGAGGCGCTTAAATCGCTGCCCGCGCTGCTCAACGCGCTCATCGGCTCGGAAATCGAGATCGAAGGTCCGCTCATCGCGCGCGGCCGGCTGCTTCGCGTCGTGCAGGAAGTGGTGAACATTCCCGACAATGGTCACACGACTAGGAATCGCCTCGTGCTCATGACCGAGGGCGGCATCGTGCAAGCCATTCTGGAAGAGCTTGCGGCGGTCCGCTTTACCGATCATGCAGACACAGGCCCAGATCGACCGGGCACTGGCTGGGCTGGCGCAGAATCGGGCCAAGGACAGGCGCACGCTCGCCATCAGGCTGCTGGGAACAACGACGCGGCCCGTCGGCTTCAGCTATGTCGTCGCCGCGCCGGTCTGGAAGACCGCTTACCGTCTGGTGCTGCCGCAGGACGACAGCGGCAAGGCGCGCCTGCAGGGCTGGGGCGTGGTGGAGAACCTGACCGGTGGCGACTGGAAGGATGTCGAGCTGTCGCTGATATCGGGCAATCCGGTGGCGCTGAAACAGCCGCTCTATACCGCTTTCTTTGCCGAGCGTCCCGAGATCCCGGTCACGGCCGCGCAGCGCATCGTGCCGCGCAAGGACGACGCCGATGAGCCGGCCCCTGCGCCGCCCGCGCCGATGGCCAGCGCTCCCGGTGCAGGGAAAGCGCGCGGCATGATGCAGGAGCGAGCGGCCAAGCCTACCTTGGGTTTTGCCGGTGGGGCGGCGGATCAGATGGCGGCCGAAGCGGAGATGCCGAGGCAAATCGGCAGCGCCGCCTTCGCCGCCGAGGCCGAGGAAGCGGCCACGCAGATTTCCTACCGCTTCCCCGAAAAGCTCTCGCTCACTGCCGGGTCGACCGTGATGGTGCCATTCGTCGATCGCGAAATCAGCGCGTCGCGCAGCTGGCTCTATCAGCCCGAGACGAATACGCGGCATCCGCTCGCCTCGGTCCGGCTGCAAAATGACGGCGAAACCGCCCTGCCCGCCGGCATCATCACCGCCTTCGATCGCACCGGCGACGGCAAGACCAATTTCGTCGGTGACGCGCAATTGCCGCTCACTGGCAAAGGCGCCTCGAAATTCGTGACCTTCGCCCTGGACTTCGAAAACGGATGTCCGCCGCATCGACCACGGCGTCAAGCAGACCAGGCTCGGCAAGGCCGTGGACGGCCAACTCACGCTGACGGTCAAATCGCAGCACAGCTTCGACTATGAAATTACCCCGCCCGCCGAGGAGGATCGCCAGATCGTGATCGATGAGGCGCGCGCGGATGGCTGGACACCGGCCAATCCCGCCGGCGAGGTCGAGCAAACTGCGGCAAGGCTGCGTTACAAGGTCAACGCTCCGAAGGGGCAGACGACCAAGGCGTCGCTGGTCCTGGAGCGCACGGATTATCAGTCGATCCGGCTGACGACGCTCGATCCAAAGCGCCTTCACGCGACCTTACAGGGCATCGATGATCCGAGCCCTGCCTTGAAAGAGGCGCTGGCCAAGCTCGGCGCGCTGATCGCCGACATCAACACCGCCAACGTCCGCAAGGAGAAGCTCGCGGGTGAGAGCCGGCAGATCTCGGAAGATCAGGACCGCATCCGCCGCAATATCGAGGCGACCGGCAGGGGATCGGATCTGGGCCGGCGCTATCTCGATACGCTGCGCGTGCAGGAGGACCGGCTCAACGCAATCAATACGGAAGTTGCAAAGCTCGATGCGGATATCGCCGCAAAGCACGAGCAGGCGGCACAGATCGGCAAGACGCTGACATTGTGAGTGACATCACTCGCCCACGAGACATGGCGCTAATCCACGGACATAGCGCCATGTCATCGAATACAATCAGACTCGTCGCAAGGACGCCTACGCTCTACTTCGATCCAGACTGAGTCGGTTCAGCGGTGTCTTTCCTCTTGCTCTGAGAGGCGTCGACCTCGTCAATTGAGCCCGTCGTATCGGTCGCGTTCGGGCTTGCCTCGGGCGCAGGCATATCAGTTTCCGTCTTGCGCTTGCCACCGACCTGTTCTGAGGGCTCGCTCACTGCCGGACCCTGACCCGAGTTCGGGTTCCCACCGGTTGCCTGGGCCAATGTGATCAACCCGTTTTTATAGTTGGTGCCAGTATCCGACTTATCGAACTGCGTCGAAGCAAAAGCACCGGTCGACAGCGACAACATCGCCGCTGACGCGGCCAGACCAATCAATATGCGTTTCATAGGATTTCCTCCGGTTCTTGCGTAAAGAGACAAGAACTCGTGCGCTCGATCCGGTTCCCAATATTTTGTTTACAAGCCAAGCGGAGCATTACGGCGCCCCGCTGGGCCCGCCTGTCAACCGTTGCTAGCCCGCAGCACCGGAATGATAGGGGACGTCGCCGCCAGCGGAATCGGCACGCCCGCCGGCAATAATCTCGGCGTCGGCTGCATCACCCGGTTCAGCGGAAAGGTGATTTTCACTTCGGTTCCGCTGCGCACGCGGCTTCTCAGGTCGAATTTGCCGCCGTGCAGATCGACAAGGCCTTTCACGATCGGCAGACCCAGGCCGCTGCCGCCCTCCGTCGATGCGGCAGCTAGCGAGCCCTGGCCGAACGGGCTCATCACCCGGGGAATTTCGTCCTTGGGGATGCCCGGTCCGGTGTCTTTCACGCTGAGGAATTGTTCGCCGCGCCGCGTGACGCCGGCCCGCAAGGTGATCGTGCCGCCTGTGGGCGTGAATTTGATCGCATTGGACAATAGGTTGAGGCAGATCTGCCGGATCGCCCGCTGTTCCGCCCATAGGCGCGGCATGCCGTCGGCGAAATCCTCGACCACCTTCAATCCCTTGCTCTCGGCCCTGAGGCTAAGCAGACGCCGGCAATCATCCATCACGGTCGCCATCATCACCGGTTCTTCCGACAGCTCGTAACGGCCGGCTTCGATCCGTGACAGATCGAGAATCTGGTTGATCAGGTTAAGCAGATGCTCGCCGCTATTATGGATGTCCTGCGAATAGGATTTGTAGGTCGGATTCTCGATCGGCCCTAGGATCTCGGTGCTCATCATCTCGGAGAATCCCAGGATGGCATTGAGCGGCGTGCGCAATTCATGGCTCATATTGGCGAGGAATTTCGACTTCGCCAGATTGGCGGCCTCGGCGCGGCGCCTGGCTTCGTCCGATACCGCCTTGGCCTGCTCCAATTCGCCGACCAATGCGTCCTTTTCGGCGCGATATTCCAGCATGGCCAGCACGGTCGATTGCAGACCGCTCGCGAGGAAGATGAGATAGACGTGGATGCCGACGGCCACCGCCGCCATGGCCCAATAGAATGGCTGCTCGGCAAGCGCGAACCGCAGAACCAGCGCCGTGGTCATGGGAATGGTGCCTGCGTAAAGGATGCGCAGCACCGTCGAGGCGAACATCGTCCGCATGGCAACGACCACCATGATCGCCGCGAACAGGAAGAAGAAGGCCGAGCGCTGATCTCCTGGCGTAACGTTGACGAAGACGACGGAAGCCCAGGTGGTGCCGTAGAAGAACTCCGCCGCCGACAGATAGCGGCGCCAAAGCCCGCAATCGACCTGCTTGCGCGGCATCGCCTGGAAGCGGCGGCATAAAAGGATCAGGATGCCCTTGGAAATGAACACCGTCGCCAGCCAGAGAAGCAGGGCTTCCACCGGCGACCACGGTAAGAGGCCGACGGCGACGACGATCGCCAGTAACGGAATGGCGAGCGATGCCGTCAGTTCCGAACGCACGAAGATCGCGAGCAGCTCGTAATTGAATTCCGGCCGCGTCGCCGGAGCGGTTCGTCAGCTTTTCCCGCACTTGCCTGACACGGAGCGAGGTGGTAGGCGAACTGATGGCCTTCAGTCTCGGTAAACGAAGCGGCGCGGCGATATCGGCACTCATACTGTAACCCAATCTGCAACCGGTGATGCGCATCGAAGGTGTCACCATTTGGCGATTACATACCGCAAACGAAATCCGGGCAAGGCGCTCGGCTTGTTGTTAAGACTGTTTCAGTTGCGGGTGGTAATACATCCTTGAACATTGCCTCAAAGCGGAACGTGCGCGGCCTTGTTCCGTTGCACCTTACCCTCCATTGAAGGCCCGAAAGGTAAATTCGGCCTTAAGGCTGGCGGCCAAATCTGAATCGCCGGCGATTATTTCGCTGTCCCGTTTAACCCCGCTGTAATTTCGGGTAAATTCCTGGCGCAAAAACCAGCCTTCGCCGCAACAGGGAACTCCGCGACATGAAAATAATCGAAAGCAACCGCGCGCCCAATCCGCGCCGCGTTCGCATTTTCCTGGCCGAGAAGGGCGTCGACATCCCCTTCGAGCAGATTGATCTGGGTAAACTCGACCATAAGCGGCCGGAGTTTTGTGAGTTCAATCCGATGAAGCAGGTGCCCGTCCTGATCCTCGACGATGGCACCTGCATCGCCGAAACAGTCGCGATTTGCCGCTATGTCGAAGGCATCAAGCCGGAGCCGCGCCTGTTCGGCGAGGGCGCGCTGGAGGAAGCCAAGATCGAGATGTGGAACAGGAGGCTCGAATTCGGGCTGTTTTTCCCTGTCGCGCAGATTTTCCGCCATCTGCACCCGGCGATGAAGGATATGGAAGTGCCGCAAGTATCCGCCTGGGCGGAAGCGAACCGGCCGCGCGTCTACGATATGCTGAGCCTCATTGACGGCGAGTTGGCTCACCGTGAATTCATGGCAGGCGACCGCTACACCATTGCCGATATTACTGCGCTGGTCGCCACCGACTTCATGAAGCCGGCCAAGTTGGCGCGCCCGCCCGAGTTGGTGAATTTTGCACGCTGGTACGATGCGGTTTCGGCTCGGCCGAGCGCTGCCGCTTGATGTGACGCCAAGTAAAGTGTACCGATAAGGATAATCACAACCTTGACGTGCATTTAGAGAGGCTGTATTAATCGTCCGGATCAATCGTTTTCGGACGGCTCCATGGCCCGGCTTGTACAAAAATCGGCGTGGCGCAAGAGGATGAACATGCGCTGGGTGCGCTGGGCATTCTGGCGGCGCGTCTTCGAACTCATCCCGCTGCAAACGCGATGGTCGTTTCCAATGACCAGCGTTGCCGCCGTTTTGGTTGCCGACAAAGTTCTCGACGACCGGGTGCAGTTTGAAAATGCATCGTTCGATCTCGCGTATCACGGCGATGTTCTGCGCCGCGCCAAGCGCAATGACAAAATGGTCGGCATGGCCGATCCGCCCCGCTCTGCGCTGTTCAGGCGGCAAGTCGCGATCATGCCGAACTGCGCCGTTCTGGGACATGTCGGCGCGGTGATCGCGGCGGACGGATCGCTGCTGGCCCTGCATGAGCGGGAAATTCCCAACTGGAACCGCGCCCGCCCCCGGCGCCTCACCACCAGGATGTTTCAGCACGGGCTGGTCACCTGGCTGGAAGGGACGCATCATTATTTCCACTTTTTCGCCAGCCTGCTGCCGCTTCTAGGCTATCTGGAACGGGAACATCGGCCGGATAAGCCGCTGACCGTACTTGTGCCCGCCAATGGCCCCCGCTTTCAACGCCAGGTCTGTGCGGCGGTAGAGTCGGCCTATCGCGGCATCCGCTTCGAAGGGCTGGAAGCGGACGAACGCGCCGAGGTGAAAAGCTATCTCTGGCTTCATCATGGCAGCGAGAATGCCGAATGGCTCCCCGTCAGCGCGGAAGGCGGTGCCGCGCTTGCCGATCTGTTGCGCCGCCATTACGGGCTCGACGAACCGCGCGGCGGCGAACTGCTGTTCGTCAGCCAACGCGCCTCCAAGCAGCGCCGCTTAGCCAACCAGACTGAACTGGAGGAGATCGCCGCCGAACGTGGCTTCCAATCATTTGAGGCCCATGCCGATAATCATGAAGAGCAAGTGCGGCGTTTCGGCGAGGCGGAAATCATTGTCGCCGCGCATGGCGCGGGCCTCACCAATCTGCTTTTCGCACGGCCCGGAGCCACGGTGCTCGAATTGTTTCCCGAGGATTGCGTGAAAAGCAGCTATCTTTGGCTCGCAACGCGGATGGGCATCAACTACCGCGCTTTGCTGGGCGATCCCGGACATCCCAAACAGGCGTTCACCATCGCGCCGCAACGCTTTGCCGCCGGGCTTCAGGATGCCTTGGGCGCTCGCGAACTCATCGCTTCGCCGTGGCGAGCCGCGCTACCGCCGCCCCTCCGAGCCGCAGGTCTCACCGGCTGAGCCTACTACTCACCGAACAGCCGGGCGCGCCGGGTAGCAATCGGATATTTAAGATTATCGGAGGCGGCCCACGGGCTTATTCAGTGGCGGCGAGGCCTAGGCCATCTCAGCGCAGGCGACCTTCGATCGGCGCCTCTATTTCTCGCCACCCGATTCCTCGGTCACTCGCACCCAGCCATGACGCGTCAGCCGCTCTTGCGGCATGTAGCGCGACTTATAGGCCATCTTGCGCGAGCCATCGATCCAATAGCCGAGATAGACATAGGGCAGGCCAAGGCTCTTTGCGTATTCGATATGGTCGAGAATGATGTAACTGCCGATGCTGCGATCATTCACATCCGGATCGTAGAAACTGTAGACGAGGGAAAGTCCGTCGCTGAGCCGGTCACACAGCACCGCGCCGATCAAGGGCTTGTCGCCGGTCACGGCGCTGCTGAGCAGACGCGAGGCGGGAATACGGCGATATTCGGTGATGAAGGTTTCGACCGCGCTGTCTTCCACCATCATTGAATAGTCGAAGACCGACATGTCCGCCATGCCGCCCTCGGAGTGGCGCTCGGCGATATAGTCGCGGAACAACGAATATTGCTCGGACGTGGCAATGGCGTTGACACGCTTGGTCTGCAAATCCGCATTCCGGCGCGCGATCCGCCGCATGGACCGCGTGGGCTGGAACTCGTTGACGACGATGCGGACCGAAACGCAGGCCTGACAGCCGTCGCAATAGGGCATATAGGCGATGTTCTGGCTGCGGCGAAATCCGCCTTTGAGCAGATTGTCGACCATCGCCGGCGATTTGTCGGGCGTGAGGTGGGTGAAAATTTTCCTCTCGAGGCGCCCCTGAAGATAGGGGCAGGGCTGCGGTGCGGTGACATAGAATTCGGGAAAACGTCTAGTTTGGTCTGTCACGTCAGGTCCTCGCTCGTCACCTGTCGTTCCGCCGCACGCATGGGCACCAACCCTCTCATCCCGAATTCAGCTTAAGTGACAGTGGCCCACAGAATCAAGCGCCTGAATCTTGGGCGTGGCAGTTATAAAAGCAGCAAATAAGCATTTTTACTTAATGGATATATGGCGAGACAATGAGGCAGCCGCGTGTCAATTGGTGGACGTCATAGGTAGTTTACAACCTTCGCCGCCCGGACGAAAGCAATTGTTGCGGGCTGCCGCAAGGTGCCGTTTCCGAACAACTCCGGCCGTGGGGCAGCTCAGGCATTCAGGCGAAAAACGCTGAAACCCTTTGCCTGGAGCTTCGCGATGATCTCCGCTGCGTGCCGGGCGTCTTTGGTCTCGATCATCACATCAAGGGTAATGCCTTTCGCCGGTACGTCCAGAAACATCCGCCGGTGCGAGACTTCCAGAATATTGGCGCCGGCATCGCCGAGACACGTGGCGATGCGGCCGAGCAGCCCCGGCTGGTCATCGGCCACAAGGCGCAGCGAAATGATCTTGTCCTCGCGTTCCAGCCCGCGCGTCAGGATAGACGCCAGCATACGCACGTCGATATTGCCGCCCGACAGCACCAGGCCGACTTTCCGCCCGCGAAATCGTTCCGGCTCCGCCATCAGCGCGGCGAGCCCCGCCGCGCCCGCCCCTTCGGCCATCGTCTTCTGCAAGGACAGGAATGCCGAAACCGCGCATTCGATCTGCTGCTCGCTGACAAGGATGATGTGGGATACCAGCGCCTCGATGATGGGCAAGGTCAGCACGCCCGCCGCTTTGACAGCGATGCCCTCGGCCAGCGTTTGCCCGCCACAGGCGGCCGGCACGCCGTCAATTGCCGCTTTCATCGACGGGTAAAGCGCAGCTTCAACGCCGAAAATCTCAATGTCCGGCTTCATCTTCTTCATGGCGATGGCGCAGCCGGCGATCATGCCCCCGCCGCCGATCGGCATAATTGCGCTATCGAGGTCCGGCTGATCTTCCAGCAGCTCGGCGCCGAGCGTGCCCTGCCCCGCGATCACATACGGATCATCATAGGGGTGCACGAAGGTGAGCCCGCGTTCAGCTCCGAGCGTCAGAGCCTTTTCACGCGCCTCGGCGAGAGTTTCACCGGCCAGAACCACTTCGGCGCCGAACGCCTCGGTGTTGGCGATCTTCACGAAGGGCGTGTGTTCGGGCATGACGATCAGCGCCGGGATGCCCAGACGCCGCGTATGGAAGGCGACGGCCTGCGCGTGATTGCCCGCCGACATGGCGATGACGCCCCGCCGCCGCTCGGCTTCGCTGAGCGACAGCAGCTTGACCAGCGCGCCACGATCCTTGAAGGAACCGGTGACCTGCAAATTCTCGTATTTCACGAACACTTGCGCGCCGGTCAGCTGCGAAAGCTTCGGCGCGGGCAATGTGGGGGTGCGCAGCACCCGCCCGCTGATGATCTTGGTGGCTTCGAAAATATCGCGATAGCTGAGCGCGAACTGCCCTTGCCGGTCGTCCGGCGCCGTTAAGGTCATAGGCTGCCCCAAAAAGCCGCCCTGCGCGGCCACCTCCGACGATAGGGCAGCTATTCGCCTCGCCGCAAGAGGAGCTTTGCGGCATCGCGCGCGAAATAGGTGAGGATGCCGTCCGCGCCCGCCCGCTTGAATGCCGTGAGGCTCTCCAGCATGGCGCGGTCGCGATCGAGCCAGCCATTGCCGGCCGCAGCCATCAGCATCGCATACTCACCGGACACCTGATAGACGAAGGTCGGCGCGCCGAATTGGTCCTTCAGGCGGCGCAATATGTCCAGATAGGGCATGCCGGGCTTGACCATGATCATGTCCGCGCCTTCGGCCAGATCGAACTCGGCTTCGCGGAGGGCCTCGTCTGAATTGCCAGGGTCCATCTGATAAGTGCGCTTGTCGCCCTTCAGCGTGCCCGACGAACCGACGGCTTCGCGGAACGGGCCATAAAAGGCAGAGGCGTATTTCGCCGAATAGGCCATGATCAGCGTGTTCTTGTGCCCGTGGTCTTCCAGCGCCTGGCGTATCGCGCCGATCCGACCGTCCATCATGTCGGATGGCGCCACCACGTCGCATCCGGCCTGGGCCTGGACCAGCGCCTGGCGGGTCAGGATTTCTACGCTCTCGTCATTAGCGATCTCATGGCCGACAAAGACGCCGTCATGGCCGTGCGAGGTGTAGGGGTCGAGCGCCACGTCGCAGACGATGCCGATATCCGGCACGGCGGTTTTTATGGCGCGGATCGTGCGGCAGATCAGGTTGTCCGGATTGATCGCCTCGGACGCCTGATCGTCGCGCAGCGACATATCCGTATAAGGAAACAGCGCGATGGCCGGAATGGAAAGACTTGCCGCCTCTTCCGCCGCCGCGACGATCAGATCGATGGATAGCCGCTCCACGCCGGGCATCGAGGTGATCGGCACGCGCTGGTTCTCGCCATCGACCACGAACAGCGGCCAGATGAGATCGGCGGTTGTCAGGTGATGCTCGCGAACCAGGCGGCGCGACCACTCGCTTTGCCGTGTGCGGCGCAAACGCGTCGCAGGGAAGCCAGCCTGCGGCATAAGAGGTGCCTCGGCGCGATGTTTGACGGAAAATCCGCTCTCGCTGTGTACTTTTTTGTCCATGAGATTGTGCCGCTGATCCTTCGCAAGCCTGTCACCTCTATCACCTTGCAGGTGACGCGGCAACCTTGGCCATGTGATGTCGCCGTCATGGCAATTGATGGGCAATTGCGGCCCCTTTCCGGTCGGCTTTCGTTCAGGAGTATCGGACGGCGGCCGCTTTCAGGGGCCGCTACCTTTTGGCCAGGCTTATTGGCAGTAGGCGCTGTTACGGCGCTTGGCCATGTCCAGATGAAAATGGTTCTTATGCGCCGCGTTCGCTTCCGGCCCGAGCACCGTGCCGAAGATCTTGCACGCACCATCGTGAACGTCCCTTAAAAACTGGCTCCGCTCGTCTTTGACCGGCCAATGTTCCAGCACGCTGATGTGCTCGCCCTTGGCGGTCACGAATTCGCTGACATCCAAAGCTTCGGCGAAGGCGTGATAGCTGATCCGCTCCGTCGCGCTGTTGTAGCGATTGCGGCACACATAGGCCGACAGATTGCCGAGCCGGATGACATTGGCATGCAGCAGCGCCTTGGCGCGCGGCTGCACCACTTCGCGCAGCCAACGATCCAGCGCATCCGCCAGCGGACAGGTCATGGTCGCGCCTGGCCGCACCTCGATCCTCGGCACATGGTTTATGTAAGAAAGCCTGATCGGCGCGGGCGTGCCACAGGCCCCCTCCTTGATCGGTTCAAGCTCCTTGAATTCATAGGCGCCGTCCTTGAGCAGCCGCGCGCAGGCGGATTTCGCGCCGGAGATCTCCGCATCGCTCCATTTTGCAGGTGGCGGTTCGGGACCGAACGGTTCGCTTGACCGTATCACGCCCCGCTTCGACATTGGCGGGGCGCGAAGCGGAAGCGGCGGCAGGCCGTCCTTGCCTTCATCGACGGAGGCATCGTTCAGGTTCTTGGGGTCGGTTTCGGCTGACTTATCGTCGTCTTCGTGCCGGGCGGGTGACCGTTTTGCCGCCGCCGGCCGATCGTCGTCGTCCTCTCTGTCGGACGCACGCTTCCCGGCTCGCGGCTTATCGTCATCATCATTATCGTCGTCGTCATCATCGTCGGCTTTATTCGACTTTTCGACGCTGGGCTTCTTTTGCTGCGCGCTGGCACGCTGAGCAAAGTCGCTCGACATAGGTAGCGCCAATGCCACGGCGAGCAAGGCCACCCAAATACACAGTCTTCCGCACATCCATTAGCTCCCGCCCTCCTAACAGTTCAGGCGAACGATCGTTTCACTTGTCCTGCCCTGTAGCCCATGTATAGCCTCCCGGTCAGCGGAAGGCGTGTGCGTTCGCATGCCCGATCCAGCCGCTTCCATTCACGTCCGTTCAGGAGATGCGATGACCGACCCGTCCGACCCCGCCGCCGAGCTTCTCATCCGTGAGCAAGGCCGCGCGGGGATTCTCACGCTCAACCGTCCGAAAGCCTTAAATGCATTGACGCACGGCATGATCAAGGCAATGGAGGCACAGTACCTGAAATGGGCAGCGACACCTCGCATTTATGGGGTGGTGCTGGAAGCGGCGCCGGGTCGCGCCTTTTGCGGCGGCGGCGATCTTCTCTCGCTGATGAATGACGCCAGCAACAATTTCGAGACCACCCGCACATTCTTCCGTGACGAATATCAGCACAACTGGACGCTGGAGTGCTTCACCAAGCCAAATGTGTCGCTCATCGACGGGATCGTCATGGGCGGCGGCCTCGGCATTTCACTCTACGGCACGCACAGGGTCGCCGGCGCGAACCTGCTCGCCGCTATGCCTGAGACCGGCATCGGCCTGTTCCCTGATATTGGCGCTGGCTTCTTCCTGCCGCGCTTGCCCGGCGAGACCGGGCTCTATCTGGGTCTGACCGGGCGAAGCTTCGGACGCGCCGATGCTTTTTATCTGGGTATCGCTACTCATTGCATCGATGCCGGCGACTACGACACGATCCGCAATGCCATGATCGAAGGCAACCCGATCGACGCGGTGCTCGATGGACTGCATCGCCATCCCGGCGAAGGCGAGATCGCCGCGTTCCGCTCCGCCGTCGACAGGATTTTCGCCGCCGAAAGCGTCGAAGCCATTCTCTCCCGCCTCGACTCCGAGACCGGTCCGCATGCGGATTGGGCGCGCGAAACCGCTGCGATCATCCGCCAGCGCGCGCCACTGAGCCTCAAGGTGACTTTCCGCCAGCTCCGGGAAGGGCGCACGGCCGCCTCACTGAAAGAGGAGCTGAAGACCGAATTCCGCCTGACCAGCCGCATGCTGCCCCTCCCCGACCTTCGCGAAGGCGTGCGCGCGGCGCTGATCGACAAGGACCGCTCGCCGAAATGGCAACCCGCTTCGCTGGCGGAGGTGACCGACGACATGGTGGAGGCCTGTTTCGCACCGCTCGGCGCGGATGAATTGGAGCTGCAGGATCGTTGGACGCTGGTAGACTGAATGCTGGTGAAAATCCGCCTTGCGGCGACGGACGCCGCGGCCAAAACATAGGGGAACGCCATGGCTGCCATTGGATTTATCGGCCTCGGAAAAATGGGAGGGCCGATGGCGGCCAATCTCCTGAAGGCCGGACATCGCCTCACAGTCCACGACATCTCAGCCGAGGCGGTGGCGCGGGCAGTGGCGCTTGGCGCGGAGGCGGCTTCGGATATTCGCGCTGTGGTTTCGGGCGTCGAGGCGGTTATCACCATGCTGCCATCCGGCAGCGAAGTTCGCTCGGTGTACCTTGGAGCTGACGGGCTGCTTGCAGCGGGCGCGCCTGGCACACTGTTCATCGACTGCTCCACAATCGATGTGAAGACGGCACGTGATGTCGCGGGCGAGGCCGACGGCATGGGTCTTGCCATGATCGATGCGCCGGTCTCGGGTGGCGTCGGCGGGGCAGAGGCGGGCACGCTTACCTTCATGGTCGGCGGCGGGGATGAAGCCTTCACACGCGCCGAGCCGATCTTAAAGGCAATGGGCAAGGCGGTGGTCTATGCAGGCGGCGCGGGTAATGGGCAAGCGGCCAAAATCTGCAACAACATGATCCTCGGCGTATCGATGATCGCCGTGTGCGAGGCATTCGTGCTTGCCGACAAACTCGGTCTCGACCGGCAGAAATTATTCGAGATTTCCTCAAAAGCCTCCGGTCAGTGCTGGTCACTTTCGACATATTGCCCGGTGCCCGGCCCCGTGCCCACCTCCCCCGCGAACCGCGATTATCAGGCCGGCTTTACGGCCGCGATGATGCTCAAGGACCTGCGTTTGGCCCAGGAAGCGGCGCAAAACAGCGGTGCCGCCACACCGCTGGGGGCGGAAGCTGCGCAGCTCTATGCCTTATTCGCCGCCCAGGGAGGCGCAAGCACTGACTTCTCCGGCATTATCAAGTTTTTGCGTGGTGAATTTTTTGCAACTTAAACGTGCGTAAAGCCGCAAGGTCTGCAATTTTAGCTTGTATAATTAATCTCAATTTAGCAAATTACTCGCTAAGGTGGTGATCGGGACGACAGATCAACCTTTGAGAGGCGCGTAATGAGCGTAGTTTTGGATTATACCAGGGGAGCTGAACCGGCCCCCGATGAGCGGCCGCTGATGGCTCAATATCTGGTCTCGCTGAAGATTGTGGAGCGACTTCACCGCCTGCTTCTCGACGTGGTGAAGAACGAATTCGAACGTGTCGGCCGCACGGACGTAAATGGCGTGCAGGCTCTCCTGCTTTACAACATCGGCGATTGCGAGCTGACAGCAGGCGAAATCCGTACTCGCGGCTACTACCTTGGATCGAACGTTTCCTATAACCTGAAAAAGCTGGTGGACAATGGCTACATCCACCACCAGCGCTCCAAGACCGACCGCCGTTCTGTTCGTGTCCGGCTCACGCCCAAGGGCAAGGACGTCTATAACGTCGTCAACGGCCTGTTCGAGCGGCAACTGACGATGATCGAAAAAGTTGCGGGCCTGTCCGTTGCCGATCTGAAGGCGTTGAATCAGAGCCTCGGGCGGCTGGAGCGCTTCTGGGGCGACCAGATTCGCTATCGGCTCTAGCCTGTGGTCGTCTCAGTGAGGCGATCGTCATCCTACGTCTGCTGGGCGCTTTTCAGGAGAAGCGGTGTCCACTTCCGCAGGTTGCGGAGATGGACATTCTCCTGATCGCGCGCTAAGCGGAAGCCGCCGGCGGGCGCTCAACCCGGTGATTATTTTGCAGGCCGGCGCTGAAAATCGTTGCCTGAAATCAACGGTCGGAGACTGATATTCACCTTGCGGGCACAACGCTTGATTTCATCGCGTTTTTCCCACACTTTGTTAACGATGTTTGACAAGGCTTGAATTGCTGCCGGCGGAGCAGCTTTCGGGCTTGATCGAAGGAATAGCCATCCAGCGCTTTACGGCGGTGAACGCATTGTGAATTGGCACCCTTTGAGGGATTGCGTACGAAACATGTGCGGCGAGCGGCGGAACTATGGCGCCGTCATATTTTCTGCGAATTATGCGGCGAGATTGACAGGTGCGGGGATTTCCGGTGCGGCAAGGCGAATACCAGACGGGAGTGCGACGGGTGAGTTTACAGCGTGAATTTGGGGGCCTTTCTATTCGCTCGGCATTACTGGCAGCTGCGCTTTGCCTTGGCGGGACGTTTTGCGCGGCCACTGCGAATGCACAGCAGTTCGCTGCCGTCGAAGACTGGATGAAATTCGACAGCGGCAACGATTGGGATCCTGGTTTCGACCGCTCTTTCGCCCAGAATTGGGAAACACAGCCCGCCAGGGGCTATCCGACGCTTTCGCCTGCAAATCTCGGTCACATGAAGGCTGCCATCAAGCGCTACGCCGATATGGTGGCGCGTGGCGGCTGGGATAAGCTGCCGCTGGTCGACCTTCGCGTCGGCAAGACGCATCCGGCCGTTGTCGCGCTGCGCCAAAGACTGCGCGCAGAAGGCGATCTTGGCGGCGATGGCGGTTATCCGGAAACCTTCAACTCCTACGTTGAGAAGGCCGTGAAGGTCGCGCAGGCCCGCAACGGCCTTGCCCCGACCGGGGTGGTGGACAAGCCGACGATCATGGCGCTCAATGTCCCGGCAAGTGCCAGACTGCGCCAGTTGCGGACCAATCTCACCCGAATCGAATCGCTGGGCGCGCCGACCAAAGGCCGCTATGTCGTCGTCAATATCCCGGCTGCGCAGATTGAAGCTGTGGAGAACGATCAGGTTGTTTCCCGTCACGCGGGCGTGGTCGGCAAGGTCGACCGTCCGACTCCGATCCTGCAATCCTACATTCACGAGATCAATTTCAATAAGGAATGGATCCTCCCCCCGACCGTGATCAAGGAAGACCTCGTTCCGAAAGCGCGTAGCGGCGCGAAAGGCTATGAGGTGTTCACGCGCTACGGCATCGACGTCTATACGGATTATGGTGCCTATGCCAAGGGTCGCAAACTCGATCCGCAGACCGTGAACTGGTCAACTCCGGCCGCGAACAATCTGTTCTTCGCGCAGAAGCCGGGCGATGACAATCCGCTTGGCTTCATCAAGATCAATTTCTTCAATCCCTACTCCGTCTACATGCATGACACACCGTCGAAGAGCATTTTTGCGCGCAACGTCCGCGCCGAGAGCTCCGGCTGCGTGCGTATCCAGAACATACCGCAGCTTGCGGCGTGGTTGCTCAAGGACGATGGCTGGGATTTGAGTCGCGTAACCGCGATGAAGCAATCCGGCGAGTTGGTGAGCCCGCAGGTCAAGGCCCGCGTGAAGCTCTATTTCGCCTATGTGACGTCGTGGGCAACGCCGGACGGCCAGGCGCATTTCCGCCGCGACCTCTACAATCGTGACGGCGTGGGCGCCACCGCTACCGCCTATTGAGGCTCCGCTTACATAAGAGAGACAATGTTGGGATGCCCGCGCAGGTGGACATCCCGCTTTCACGAAACGGCCTCATGCCAAATCAAGGCGCATGACGTGACGCCTTGCGCCTGCTCGCCCGACCTTCTGAAACCCAGCTCGCTCAAATAGACTCACAAAACCCATGAACCGATAGCTTGGGGAAGCGGGATCGACGGGGTACGCCTCAATGATCTTGGCGCCGTTGCCGCGGGCGTAATCAACCGCCGCGTGAAGCAGCTGATCGGCAAGCCTTTGGCCGCGAAACTCGCGTTTGATGAAGAAGCAGACCAGAGACCAAACGACATCGGTCGGATCGTGGTCATCGACACCGCCCAGTGACCGGTAGCTCGATCGGGGCGCGATCGAGCACCATGCGATGGGAACGCCTTTGCGATAGCCAAGTATCCCGATCGGCGCATCGCGGGTTGTCCGCGAAAGCAATGCAGCCTTGAGCGCGGATTTCCGTTTGCCGCCCGTCACACCTTTTGCCGCGGGCGGCTTGTCGCGCCACACCATGCACCAGCAATTATGCGGTCCGCCGCGCGCCTCAAAAAGTGCCGCGAGGTCATCCCACCGGCCTTTATCCACGCCCTAAACTCAAAGTCGTCTTCGCTCATCACGTCGAAATCCCAACACTGGCGAGGCTTCCGATCGCGCAAGATCCCGAACGGCAATGCAGGCCTTCACTTCTTGCATCCCTGCGCCGCTCAAATCTTCGCCAAACCGAACTTGCGCCGCGAGCATCTGCTGGCTAATTATGCGTGGCGGGGGCCGCACCGCTCTAGCCAGACGACCTATGCTGGTGGTTTCGCCTGCTGGCGATCGCGCCAAAACCCTAGCCCAACAGAGAAACGTTTTTGATGGTCATACGACAAATCGAAAATAATTGAAGAGTGTGCCGCAATCATTCCGGCACCGGGGAATGATTATGGCCGCCGCCACCGAACTACCCACAAATGCTCCTGCCGAACGCAGGATTTCGCCGATAAGCTGGGCGCGCGAGCTGCGCGAGACCCTGGCGTTGGCGTCGCCGCTCATCGTCGCGCAACTCGCACAAATGGCGCTGTTCACCACCGACGCCATCATGATGGGTTGGCTCGGCCCGAAATATCTCGGTGCCGGAATGCTCACCGTGTCCTTCCTGCATCCGTTTTTCCTGTTCGGGGTCGGCGTGCTGTCGGCGGTCGCGCCGATGGTGGCGCAGGCGAAAGGAGCGGGCGACACCGCAAGCGTCAGGCGGTCTGTGCGCCAGGGATTCTGGGTCGCTGTCTTTGTCACCGGCCTGCTGACGCCGATCATCTGGCATGTGCGGCCGATCTTCGAGCTGCTGGGTCAGTCGGAGGAGGTGAGCCTGCTGGCGCAAAGCTACGCGCGCGCCGCCGTGTGGCTGCTCTTTCCCGGACTCGCCTTCATCGTCGTCCGTACCCTGCTGGCGTCGCATGGCGACACCTCGGTGGTCCTCGTCATCACCATCTTCGGCATCGCGGTCAACGCGACCGGCAATTATGCGCTGATCTTCGGCAATTGGGGCTTTCCGCGGCTGGAGCTGATGGGCTCGGGCATCGCCACCGCCTTCGTTAATGCGCTGATGTTCCTCATGCTGCTGGGCTACGCGCTGATGCGCCCGGCCTATAGGCGCTATGAGCTGTTCGTGCGCTTCTGGAGGCCGGACTGGTCACGGTTCCGCAAGATCCTCGCGATCGGCACGCCGATCGGCTTCATGATGATGGCGGAGGTCGGTCTGTTTTCCGCCGCCGCATTGTTCATGGGCTGGCTCGGCACGGACGAACTGGCCGCCCATGCGGTGGCGCTGCAATATGCGGCGATAGCCTTCATGGTGCCGATGGGGCTGAGCCATGCGACGACGGTGCGCGTCGGGCTGGCGCATGGCCGGGGAAGCGCGGAGGGTGTCCGTAAGGCCGGATGGGTTTCGATCGCGCTCGGAACCGGCTTCATGGTGCTGACCGGCGTTCTGTTCTGGGTGGTGCCGGAAGCGCTGGTCGGACTGTTTCTCGATCCCCTGCCGCAGCATAATCAGCGGCCCTTTGCCCTTGCTGTGACCTTTCTCAGCATGGCCGCGCTTTTTCAACTCGCGGACGGCGCGCAAGTGGTGAGCGCTGCGGTACTGCGCGGCCTCAGCGACACCGCAAAGCCGATGATGCTCGCCATACTCGGCTATTGGGGCATCGGTCTGCCTATCGCCTATATTTGCGGTTTCGTTCTCGACATGCGCGGCACTGGCATATGGGCAGGCCTCGCCGCCGGATTGACCGCCGTTGCGCTCACTCTGGTAATACGTTTCGCCCTGCGCGAGCGAATTGCTCTGGTGTAAGGTGTTACAGACCAAGTCATTGCGTAAATAGCGTGATGTGTGTGCAAATTCACAGACATCACAGATGTGACCGAACAAAGTCATCCAAGCAAAAAATACCTTAAACTGGCCGACATGGTGCCAGAAACCCGATATATGACGCTTGCTGGATATCGGCGGAAACGGGCCGCTAACTGCTGATTATCAGGCGTGCGCGGATGAAAGACAGGAAGTGTTTATGAAAGCCTATATTTCTATTGCTTTGGTGGTTCCACTCTTTGCCCTGTGCGCGGCCTGCGCCGAAGCGCCTTATGCGTCGGAGACCAGGGCATCAAAAACCGCTCGTCCTGCTTCGCCGGCACTGCCGGCGAGAAAGCCCGCCATTGCGCTTGCCGACCCGCCCGCATCTGCCGCCGTCTTCATTCCAAGTGAAGCCCGGCGCCAGCCCTCTGACGCCGCCGCCGCGGCGCCATCGCCCCCTTCCGGCGATGGAATGCCGGCAGCTTCGCTGTCGGCGATGCCATCCATTGCCGCCGACAGCCTGAAAACGGAAGCCGCGCCGCAATAAGCGCCTCGCGCGGCGTTGGTCAGCGCGCAACGATGCATTCATGCAGGGGAGCATCATCCGGCGTCGGGAATGGTTTCAGCGCGCTCATAGCTTCCAACGACACCGATGACGGCCGTGCGAAAAACCGGCGCGTGGAACTCGACTCGCCACGGCGAGAAAATGTTCATCTACCGGTCAGGGTTTGCGGAGCGCCGCAAGCTCCGCCCGCGTGCCCTTGAAGGCGCTGAGATCGACGGGTCCATTCACACCGGCGCGAAGGCCGCGATGGTGGTACTGCCAGAAGACCCATTGGTTTTCCCTGAACCGCGGAGTCCGAAAAAGCTGGCGAATCCAGAAACGCTCCTTCGGAAATTTACCAGCGAGATAGGCATCGTGAAATTCGCGCGTCGTATAGATGATCGGCCGAACTTTGTATTGGGCCTGCAGCGCGTTGAGAAACACCTCGATCTCGGCGACCACATCCTTCACGGCCGGACTTTGCCGACACGGCCCCATATGTTCCGCGTCCACGACCGGGGGCAGAGCATTCGGGTCGACCGGCACCACGCGAATGAAGTTCTGCGCTTGGGCCTTGCCCGAACGGCATTGGGTGAAGAAGTGATAAGCGCCGCGCAGAATGCCGGCCTGCTCCGCAGCGTACCAGTTTCGCGAGAAACGCGGGTCGTTGAACGTTTCGCCTTCGCTGGCCTTGATATAGGCGAAATCGACGCCGTCAGCCTTCAACTGATCCCAATCGATCGCGCCTTGATGGCCTGACACGTCGACGCCCCGGACGCTGTACCCATGCGCGGCATATTCCAGCCTCGGATAAATGACTCGCACAGCCAGAAATGCCGCTCCGATCGCGACTGCCAAGCCGACCCCTGTCCATTTTCCGACTCTCATGCCGCCCAAAACCGCCTTTCGCGCCCCTGCCTGCCGCACAGCCCGATCCTCACGATTATACGATCGGCGTGTGGCGCGCCACCCGCGCCCGGCTTGACTATCGGACGTTTTCGCCCGACACAAAATCGTCACGAGAGGGAGCGCCATGCCGGACATCGTCATTCAGCGGGAACCGCGGCTCGCCGCCGAGGAGTTTCTCGCCGTGCTGGAGCGCTCGGGGCTCGCCGAGCGCCGTCCGGTTGGCGCCCCGGAGCGCATCGCCGAAATGCTCGCCCATGCCAATCTCATCATCACCGCGCGCGACCGCGGCAAGATCATCGGCGTGTCGCGTTCGGTAACGGATTTCGCCTATTGCTGCTATTGTTCCGATCTGGCCGTCGACCGCGACTATCAGGGCCAGGGCATAGGCCGGCAGCTTCTGGAGGCCACGAAAACCGCTCTGCACCCCAAGGCGACGCTATATCTCATCGCCGCGCCGAAGGCGATTTCCTATTACGAGCATATCGGCATGTTGCGGAATGACCGGTGTTTTGCCATCGCGGCGTCGGAAAAATTGTAAGGGGCCAGGCCAGTGAAGACCAATGAAGGCAATTTCTTTGAGGATTTCCGCCTCGGGCAAGTGATCCAGCACGCCACGCCACGCACGCTGACATCAGGCGACGTGGCGATGTACACCGCGCTCTATGGCAGCCGCTTCGCGGTTCAATCCTCGGACGCCTTCGCCAAGGCGATAGGCTATGAACAATCGCCGCTCGACGATTTGCTGGTCTTCCATACCGTATTCGGCAAGACCGTGGCGGACATCTCGCTCAACGCGATCGCCAATCTCGGCTATGCCGATTGCCGCTTCCTCAAGCCCGTATTTCCGGGCGATACACTGAGCGCTGCGTCGAAGGTCATCGGCTTGCGATGAAAACTCGAACCGCAAGACCGGCGTCGTCTATGTGCGCTCGACCGGCCGCAACCAGCATGGCGGAACCGTGCTCGATTATGTGCGCTGGGTGATGGTGCGCAAGCGCGACGAAACCGCTCAGATCGTGGTTAACGAGGTGCCCGAACTGCCTGCGAAAGTCGACCCGTCCACGCTTGGCGGTACCGTTCCGCAGATCAAGAACGCGGCCTACGACTATGCGCTGGCCGGAAGCGCGGCGCGCTGGGGCGATTATGCGGTAGGCGAGCGTATCGATCATGTGGACGGCATGACGATCGAGGAGGCAGAGCACCAGATGGCGACGCGGCTCTACCAGAACACCGCCAAGGTGCATTTCAATCAGCATACGGAGGGCACGGGCCGCTTCGGCCGGCGGCTGGTCTATGGCGGCCATGTGATCTCGCTGGCGCGCGCGCTCAGCTTTAATGGCCTGGCGAACGCCTTCCACATCGCGGCGATCAACGGCGGACGGCACGTCGCCCCGGCCTTTGCCGGCGACACGGTCTACGCCTGGACCGAAGTGCTGGAAAAGGCCGAGCTGAGTGGCCGCGACAATCTAGGTGCGCTGCGCCTGCGCACCGTCGGGCTGAAGAACCGCAGCGCTAGCGGCTTCCCATTGATGGCCGACGAGAACACGCCGGAAGAAGGTGTGATTTTGGATCTGGATTATTGGGCGCTGATGCCGCGCTGATCTCGGGTTTCCGGTCGATCCATACAGAGCGGTCGCCGCTAAACCAGCGACCGCTCATTTTATCTATCAGATCGCCCGGCACGGATCATGCGGACAATCTTCATGGCGGCACCGCATAAGACGAGCACCGTGACGCAGATAAGGGTCACATTCCGTCTCGTCTGATCCGGCGGCGTCGATCGCGACGCCTCGACAAGCGGACCCCTCGGCTTCGATTGCACAACGCAGGCCACCCTGCCGGTTGCGTGGTCGTAAAAATACGTGAAATAGGGATCCGCTCCCAGCAACTCGAAGCGTTCGACATCAGCCGGCTTCGGTTCCGCGCGCATTTTGCGAATCACGGGTTCGTAAACCGTCCAATCGCATACCGCTTTTGAAGCTCCCGAAACATCGGTTGATGTTCTCTGGCCGGACGGAAGCAATCCGCGCAATTCGATCAGAAACGATCCGACTGTGGCCAGAACGGCCGCCATGCCCAATATCCGGTGGATGTGTATGGTGCGCATGGCGCCCTCCATCCCGACCGGATCGGAACATCATCAGCCTATCCGGCCCCTTTTCCAGGATTCTCCGCGCTCGCAGCAAGTGCAGCGCCAGCATTTCTGCTTGAGTTAATCATTGTTTTTCTTGCGCTTTTTGTTCATCCGGGTTTCGCTCGATCTATGGCGATCACATTTTTCGGACTTAGCATTGATCTAAATTAAAGAATAATATATTCAGTGCAAAAATAAAAGCACCAATTAAAAATTAACCGACCGTTCATTTTTAAAAGTTTCAAAATAATTAAAGCGCACGAAAAACTTTCCTTTGCGTCTTAATTTTGCTAAGTCCGTAGAGGCAATAGCTTTTCGCGTCGAATGCCCAGGGACCGCCAGCCCTTCCCGAGCTCCCTGACTTTTCCCGCCTGCGACAAAAATGAAATCGAGGATTTCTGATGAACGGTCGGCCTAAAGGGCGTCAGGGAGATTTGATAGCTCGGAAGGAATGGACCGCGCGGCTCAACCGATTTGCGAGCGCCAAAACCAGCAAGCAGCGGCAAGCCGGCGATCGAAACGTGCGCTGAAGATCAACCCCGGCGGCACACTGCGCGACATGCTCCAGGCATGGGGTTATTCCGCCTCGGCACGAGGGCGAAAGGCGAAAGACACAGCCGACGAAAGTCGCCACGCCTGCGCGCGAGCGGCTGGAAATCGCCTCGCCATCCTCTTCGGCAAGACGCCGTCCCCGGTACCGAGCCTCTATGCCAAACTCGCCGGCCGCGTCGATACGACGGTCAAGGACGCCTGCCGGATCGTGGCGGCGCTTATTTTCGCCTGGCCCGAGCCGCTCGGAGTGTTGCACGGGACGAAAACGAAGGAATTGCGCGGGGCGGCCTGTTCACTTGCGGACATGTTCATTCGAGAGTTGCTGGTCGAACTTTCCGCCGGGCGGTCTCGCGAATGGACCGCGGAGGAAATGGAAATCCGGGTTTTCAGGCTAGTTGATGAAGAGCGTGTGGGTGTTAGTCAATTCATCAAAGATGCTGGCGAGGAAGAGGGCGCCTTAATCGTCGCGCGGAGCGAAGCGCATCTTAATCGGAGGTACCGATCCTGTAGACCTATGCTAAGCAATTTCATGACGTGACCAGCCAGTTCGTCGGCGCCAGCCATAAGGGAATCCTCATTTTCGTTTTTAATTCGGCGATCTTCGAGGCAGGCGAGGACGGATTTAAGCCTTATCTACAATATCGGCACTTCTTACCGTCGCCATGACAGCATTTGCGCTGTTCCCGGAAAACTACGACTACAAATATCCGATCCAAGAGCATAAGGTCGACTGGTCGGCGTGGAGAACGCTAAGCAGGCGCTGCTGCGTGGTAATCCGCAAACCGCCGCTTATAGATCCATTGACGGGTCAATTCCTTAAGCAGCATCAATTTGATGAATTCATTGCGAGCTGGCAACCGGAGCAGAAATTCGATCAGCTTGGAGAGTTGCGTGGGTTCGTCCGTTTCGACAGCCGCCATGTTCTTCCATGGACTTATCCTCCCGAATTTGGCGAGGCCGTGCGAGGCAAAGATCTTTATTGGGATGTCCTCATTCGGCCGGCCAAGCCGGAAGGACACGAGGTTCAGTATTTTATCCCTCCACTTCGGGAAATCACTGCGGCCGCTGAGCATCCGGAGGGACATACGCAACAGGCGCGCGGTCGCCCCGCGCTAAAAACCATTTCGATTGAGGAAGACCTCTTCTATGTCATACGAAAAGAATCGCCAGGACCGCATTACGATGACGCGCAGCAGGCGATTTATATGGCCGCTCGTGGACGGCTCCATCTCGACAAGGGTGAAACACACGCGCGGAACCTAAACGCCGCCGCCGCTCTCCGGCAGATAGGCTATGAGGTCTTCCCGATCTCGATAATGCTGTCGCTGTTTCCTAGGGCGCTGCATTTTGCAGCAGCCGAGCAGTAGGGACGCAGAGAAGACATACGCCTGCATCGTGGCGGGCCTCGTGTCTATGAAGACAGCCCTTGGAGAATTCATGTGTGGGTAATTCCTGTTTCTGTTGAATTTTCCGATGGTTGATTTACCTGTAACAATTACTCGCTGAACTTGGGAAGGGGCATACTACGATAGGGGCTATTGTGGTCGTCCTGGTCTTTTTCGCCTTCCCTTTCGCGTGCCGCTTCTCAAATCCCAATTTGGGTGACGAGCCAGATCATTCTTTCCAGAACATGGGCGCGTTTTTTGCGCGGCCATGACTCCAGGAGGCCACATCAATATGGGTTACGCAGCGCTGACGGCATTTGTAGAAGAGGATCGGATTCCACCATCCGGCATCGTCGTCACCGCAGTGTTACCTGGAGGCTGTCCCCTCAACTGCCCATTTTGTATCGTCAACAAGCGGGATGAGCGACGCGAGCAATCTTATCTGTCCGCGGATCATTTGACCTCCGTACTCGCGTCAATTGAACGTCGCGGTTTGCTCGGGGGCGCGGCCATCGCTGGGGACGAGCCTCTTCAGACGCATTGCTGGCCGATGGCGGAGGCATTTCTGAGCAGGGCCATCGAAAGCAGGGTGCCGACAGCACTCATCACCAACGGCTATAATTTAACTCATTTTGTTCCAGAACTACGACAGCTCAACAAAACCAAAATCCTAATCAGTCTGGACGCCGCCAGCGAAAAGCACGATGAAATTCGCCGCAAGCCGGGAGCGTTCGCGCGGATATCCGAGGGCATTCGGCTCGCGGTCATCGATCCCGATTTGCGTGACCGGCTCTCCATCGCAACCATCCTGATGCCCGGCAATCTCGATACGATCCACGAAATCATCGACTTCACCGCCAGCCACGAAATTCCCCAGTTGCTCCTCTCTCCGCTTCTGACCTCATCCCGCACTGAACCTTTGGCCGTCCATCCTAAAGTGATGAACGAAGCCTGGCGCGCCATCCCACGACTGCTCGATCATGCCGCCTCGGTGGGGGTAAAACTCCGTGTTTCGGACGAATTCGCCATGCTGGGCCCGTGGGAAGAAAAGCTTGCCTCGATCGGCGTTGAAATCCTCGCGCCGAAGCAGCCGGCAAAATTAATTCGCATCGACGCTGCGGGGCGCGTCGAGACGCTCGCGACCATGCAGGCCGGAACCACCACAGGGCTGCAAATGCCCGCCGACCCCACCGAAATGGATGCGTTCGTCGCCGTGCTCGTCGAGCGCTGCTGGAGGTTGCCGCATAGGCTGCCTTCGGCGAATTAGCGCTCACCTCACTTACAACAAAGCACCCGCGAGGCCGCCGCCGACAGCTCGATCAGCGGGGCCGGCCCTCTCGCCAGCTTCACAAATGCCGCAACACTAACGGATTTCGATATGACGCGGGAAGCAACATTGTTTTACGAGAGGGCTAAAGCAGCTGTCTCGTTTGTTGAAGACCTGCGACGGAGGCGGTTAGAGCACATTTTGCGTGACCAGATACTTGATGATCGAGACGTTCAGCGGGCGATCGCCGAGTTAATTGATCAGGTTCCCGACAAATGGCAGCTGAAACAGCTGTTGAGAGAGGATCAAAAAAAGTTCAAGCGGAGCGCCAAGTTCTTCGACTATGTTGTCACGTCACTAGCAGCGATTTCGATCACCGTCGGAGGCGGCATTTTTGCTACTGGTCTCATCGCGTACCTCACTGTGCAAGATGTCTCGTTGCTACAAGCCACCTTGGCTGGTGTCGCGACCATGGCAATCGGCTTGGCAGCCAGCTTCTTTCTTGGTAAAAAGAGCGTGGCTCAAGAACGCTTTGCGAGCATATGTCAATCGATTCTGAACAACGTTGAAAATGATGACCGAACCAATTGATGGCGCAGAGGCCGAATCTTTGTTCGTTCTGCTCAGCTTCGCTTTCTCGTTTGCCACTATCATGTACATTGGCGTTATCTTTGTTCTACTCTCAATCAAGCATAACTACTTAACCAAAAGAATGTCTCGGTATGTCAATCTGGTTGGAGTACGAATTACCCCTTAGCGGACGGTTGAAGCCTTTGGAAGAGGGTGGGGTCCAATCGATAAGCATACCTCCAAAATTTCAAAAACAAGAGAATCCGCGCTGTTGTAACTGAAAGATCTATCAATAAAGCGGAGCCTCGCGCCAGCATGAGATAGGCCGCGCCCGCGCAGAGCAGCGTGACGCTGGCGATGATGATGATGCGTGCGGTAAGCGGCATGGGGTTTCTCCCGGTCTATTCCGCAGGGGCCAGCATAGCATGTCTGGGCGATGGCCGCTCGCTGATCGGCATGTGCAGCGCGGCGGCCATCAGGCTGACGGCGATCGAGGCCCACCAGAGCAGGTCGTAGGACTGATATTGGTCATACAGCCAGCCGCCCAGCCAGGCGCCCATGAAGCCGCCGATCTGATGCGAAACGAAGACGATGCCATAAAGCATCGACAGCCATCGCGGGCCGAAAAACGTCACGATCAGTCCGCTCGTCAGCGGGATCGTGCCGAGCCAGAGAAAGCCGAGGATCGCCGCATAGGCAATGACACTGGCTTCGGTGAGCGGCAGATAGAGCAGCCCGAGGAACACCAGCCCCCGGCCCAGATAGATGAAGGTGAGCGCGACACGCTTCGGCATGAATTCGCCCGCTCGGCCCCAGACATATGTGCCGGCGATATTGGTGAGGCCGATCACGGTGAGGGCGATGACGCCGAGACTGGCATCGAAATTCCGGTCCGTCAGAAAGGCGGGCAAATGCACGCCGACCGCCGCGAGTTGAAAGCCGCAGACATAAAAACCGGCGGTCAGCAGAATGAAGCTGGGATGTTTGAAAGCCTCGCCCAGCGCCGCGCCGATCCGCTGTTCAACTACGGGAATCGTTGCAACGGACGCCGGCCGCCCGCGTCCATTCGGCCCGCTGCCGAGCGCGAATCCGAGCGGCGCCATGATCGCAGCTGTTCCCGCGAGGATGAGCAGGGTCATTACCCATCCCGTGCCGCCGATCAGCAGATGTGTGTAAGGTAGCGCCACGAACTGGCCGATCGCGCTGCCCATGCTTGTCAGACTGATGGCCAGCGCCTGCTTCTCCGGCGGAGCGGCGCGTCCGACAACGCCAAGCACCGCGGTAAAGCCGCTGCCGGCAATGCCAAGGCCGATGAGCAGGCCGCTGAGCGACAAGGCTGCTTCACCGCCGGCCGTGGCCATGACGACCAGCCCGCCCGCATAAAGCGCGGCGCCGCCGAGCAGAACCCACATGGCACCGAATTTATCGCTGAGCGCGCCTGTGAAAGGCGACCCCAGGCCCCAGAAAAGGTTGACCAGCGCGATGGAGAAGGCGAACGCCTCGCGGCTTACGCCGAGATCGAGCGTGACCGGCTTCAGGAACAGCCCGAAACTCTGGCGAATTCCCATGTTGATCGCGAGGATCGTGCCCGCGGCCAGAACGATCCACCAGATCGGATCAATGCGCTTTTGCATGCGAGTGCGCCGTATGTAGCCGGATTATCGTTGATGGCCTAGAATCCGGGCGATGAGTTGCCCTGTCCAACGACATTTTCGCATGGCAGATATAACGAAATGTGATGGAAGCGGAGCTTAGGGCAACAATTCCTGATGGACATCGTCGAAACCGTTCCTCGGATCGAAGACGCGGGAATGCATCGATATCCGCCAGCGGGCATTACCGCCGCGCGCTATCGAGAAGATATTGTAGCTGGCTCGCTTGGCCGGCTCCTCGCTCGGCACCGATGCGGAGGGCGCGCCGATGATCGGGATCGGGCCGCCTTCACCCTCGAGCCTTGCGATCATCGCCCGGTGGTTGTGCCCGTGCAGCACCAGCTCAGCGCCGTGCCGGACCAGGATGTCGCGAAACGCTCCAGCGTCATGCAAGGCGCGCTGCCAGCTCGTCATACCCGGCAATGGCGGATGATGGATCAGCACGACGCGGCAATAGCCGTCACGGCCGAGCGCATCGAGCATCGGGCCGACCCGCTTCATCTGCCCGCCGCCGAGCCAGCCCGACGCCATGCCCGGAAAGGTCGGCCGAGCCGATGACAGGCAAACCAGCGCAATCTCACCGAAGACGCGCACGAACGGAAATTCCCGTGCCTCGCCATTGGCGAATTTCTCGCCGCTCGCATTCGCAAGCATATAAGGACGCCAGTGATGGAAGCCAGGCGCACGCCAGAAGGGGACATACGCATCGTGATTTCCCGGAATCACCGTGATGCTCGCCGGGTCACCTACCGAATCCAGCCAGCGTCTTGCCTGACGGAACTCCTCCGGCAGGGCGATATTCACCAGAT
Source organism: uncultured Alphaproteobacteria bacterium (assembly GCA_963842775.1). Taxonomy (GTDB): domain Bacteria; phylum Pseudomonadota; class Alphaproteobacteria; order Rhizobiales; family Rhodomicrobiaceae; genus R-RK-3. The sequence continues at coordinate 263,750 of CAWJHQ010000015.1, forward strand.
CGCCAGTCATGGCGATGTGATCAGGCGCATGGCCGAGCATATCAGCGACCAACCGGTCGAGCATGTCGCGCTGATGCTGGAAGCGACGCCGCTGCCAGTTGACGTAGCCGAAAATGCGCTTGCTCATGAGCTCGTGGAGAGCCGGCCTGGGCAACGGTGCAATATGTAAGTCAGAGAGATGAGCCAGTGTGAACATCGATGCGCCGCTGCCGATAAAATTGAAACGCTGTAGGTTGAGAGCCTGATCGTTCTGATGGAATCAGAACCACGGCTCTATCTGTTTTTTAAGCATAAGCTTTACCGCAAAACCGGTTTCCCCCTTGCGGATCATGCTCTAGCAAATCCTGTAGGCCTCACAACAGCCTCAAATGCACCCTAAGCGCGAAACCGGGAGCGCAAGCCTATGAAAAATCGGGTTTTAAATCACGTGCTGTTGCCTTATTGGCGGCTCACGCGGGGTATGACCGTGGGGGTGCAAGCCGTCATCACCAAGGCGCAGGACCAGATCCTGCTGATCCGGCACGGCTACAGGGCCGGCTGGCACTTTCCCGGGGGCGGGGTGGAATGGCGGGAGACGCTGCTTTCCGCTTTGGCGCGTGAGGTCGAGGAGGAAACCGGCGTGCTCGTGCGCGGCCAGCCCCGGCTGCACGGCATGTTCGCCAATTTTCAGGTCGCCCCGAGCGATCATATCGCCGTCTACGTAGTGCAGGATTGGGAGCAGCGGCATGTTCCGCCTCCGACGCTCGAGATTCAGGAGCAGCGCTTTTTTCCGCTGACCGAACTGCCTGCGGAGCTTGTGCGCGGCGCAAGGCGGCGGCTGGCCGAGATTTTCGAGGGCCATCCGATCGGGCAGCATTGGTGATCCACACTCAAACTCCTAGTGGTTCGTCTCTAACGATCCGAACCCCTAGATCCTTTGCTGGTGGATCAAATTGACCTGACATTTGAACGAGTTACACCTTGATCTGCAATGAGTTCATGGGACTCAAATGTCAGGTTCGATCCACTAGCCGCCCGCGATCATGCGGCGCGTCCAGCTTCAGCTCCGGGCCCAGCGGCACGATACCCGTCGGATTGATGTGGCGGTGCGAGCCGTAATAATGGTGTTTGATGTGATCGAAGTTCACCGTCGCGCTGACATCGGGATATTGGTACAGCTCGCGCAGATAGTTCGACAGATGCGGGTAATCGGCGATGCGGCGCTTGTTGCATTTGAAGTGGCTGTAATACACGGCATCGAACCGCACCAGTGTGGTGAATAATCGCCAATCGGCCTCGGTCAGTGTTTCGCCCGCGAGATAGAGCTGGCGCCCAAGGCGATCATCCAGCCAGTCCAAGGTTTCGAACAGCTCGGTGTAGGCGTGCTCATAAGCCGCCTGGGTCGTGGCGAAGCCCGCCTTGTACACTCCGTTATTCACCTTGTGATAGACGCGCTCGTTGACCGCGTCTATCTCCGCCCGGAGCGCCATGGGATAGAAGTCAGCGGGCCGTGCTCCGACCTCGTCGAACGCGCTGTTCAACATGCGGATGATCTCGGAGGAATTCGTTGGAGACGATTGTCCCTTGCCGCTTGTCCCACAGCACCGGCACCGTCACGCGGCCGGTGAAATCGGGCTTAGCCTGGAGATAGATCTCATAGAGGCGCGACCTGCCGTTGACGCGGTCGCCGGTTGCGCCCGCGAAATCGGTTGCGAAGGTCCAGCCTTCCTCAGCCATATGCGGATGCACGACATCGACGCCGATCATGTCCTCCAGCCCTTTGAGCGCGCGAAAAATCAGCGTGCGATGCGCCCAGGGACAGGCAAGCGAGACGTAAAGATGATAGCGCCCTGGCTCGGCCTTGAAGCCGCCGGTGCCGGTGGGACCGGGGCTGCCGTCGGATGTCACCCAGTTGCGGAATACGGAATCCTGGCGCTGGAAGTGGCCGCCCGTGGATTTGGTGTCGTACCATTCATCGCGCCAGACGCCGTCGACCAGCTGTCCCATCGCCCATCCTCTCTCACTGATCTCGCCGCCTGGAGCGGGATCGCTTCAGGTGGAAACAACGCCGCCTCGTGGCCCGCTCCAGATTCTTTAGCTGGTCGCGTGATCGGACGGAAAACCGCATTCCACTTTTCCTGATCACGCTCCAGGTCGATTGTTTCCTGGACGGCGTGCCGCTGCCGTGATATTGCGCCAGCGCCATGATGATGAAAAAACATCTCTCCGCGATCAAAGTTGCGCCCTCGCGGCGCCGACGACGCCGAAGCTGCCTCGCGCTTTCGCGTCGGCAGGCTGATCGCGGCTGATTTAGGGCGGCAACGCTCATAGGACGCAAGATTGCCTGCCGAAAGCTTTCCAGGCTTTTCAGAATTACGGACAGGCAATTTCAATGAGTTGCAGCTTTTTGTTCCGGCCGCAAACGCCGGACGACCTTCCCGCCGTTGACGCCCTGCATGAGGAAAGTTTCGGCCCAGGACGCTTTGCCCGCACCGCCTATCGCATCCGCGAGGCCGCGCGCGTGCCGCCGGCGATCGCCCTGACGGCCTGGGATAGCGCGCAACTGATCGGCGCCATACAGTTCACCGCTATCAGCATCGGAGGCAAGTGCGGTGCGGCTCTGCTCGGCCCGCTTGCCATCGCATCGGCCTATAAGAACAATGGCTGCGGCTTGCGGCTGATGCAGGACGGGCTCGCGGAGGCGGAAAAGCTCGGCTTCGAACTGGTGGTGCTGATCGGCGACCTGCCCTATTACCAGCGGGTAGGCTTCCGGGTGATCCCGCATGGCCGGATCAGCCTGCCCGGCCCCGCCGATCCGGCGCGCTTCCTCGCGGCCGAGCTGAAGGCTGGGGCGCTGTCGCAATTCTCCGGCATGGTCGCAGCAGATAATGAGCCACGACCAACCCTGGCGTCAGCGGCTCTCGCGGTACCAGGTTAGGATGATGATGCCCAGGAACAGCGCGAGCGCCAGAAAGCCCGCCAGCAGCGGCGTATATTGCACGCCGCGCACCACATAGGCCTCGCGGTCCTTCAGCCCAAGCCAGTTCTGGCCGTAATAGCGCGTTGCGGATTGCAGCATCGCGAGGCGCGGCAGGTCCTTCGCGGCTTTGCCGTTGGTGCCGCCCATCCAGAACTGGCCGCCTCCGGTCGCATCGCTGATGGGATGGATCGGCTCATCCGTCGCGGCCACCTTGGAGAATTCCCGGCTGTTCGCCGTGCCGACAAGCGCAACGGCCGGTCAATTCGTCCATGTTGATCTTGTGCAGGCCCGGTTCCGTCGCGGTCAATTTTCCGCGCCATAGGCCGGGCCCCACCTTCTCCATCGGCACGGTCACGGTCTTGTCGGTGGGCGTGCGTGACTTTCGCCTCGCCGACCTCGTCCTTCATGCTGTGCCGTTCGATGATGATGCCCTGGCGGTCTGCGGTCGCGCGCAGATATTCTTCTTCGAGATCGGGCTCTTTCATCAGCCAATGCGACATGCGGCGCAACAGGTCGGAATGCGGGCCGCCGCCTTCATAGCCGCGCGCCCACAGCCAGACATGGTCCGAAAGGAACGTCGCGACGCGCCCCTTGCCGCGCCGGGACAGGATGAGAAGCGGCGCATTATCGGGGCCGTTCATCACCACATCGCCTTCGAGCGCGGAGGATTCGACGACACGGAACCAGCGGCCCCAATGCGGCTCCTCGCCCACCTTGGTGTTGCCGCCGGGCAGATTGGCCGTCACCGGATGGCGCATGCCGGTCTCGGTGACCAGCGGGCGGAACGGCTGCTCGATCATGCGCCCCGTGGGCTGCGCCGGCAGAACGTCGCCGAGCGGCGTGCGGAACAGGCTGATGTCGGAGGCATAGTCCGAGCCGGCGGCGACCAGCACCGCGCCGCCATCCTCGACATAGCGGGCGACATTATCCAGATAGATCAGCGGCAGCACGCCGCGCCGCTGATAGCGGTCGAAAATGATGAGGTCGAATTCGGAGAGCTTCTCCGAGAACAGCTCGCGCGTCGGGAAGGCGATCAGCGAGAGCTGGTTGATGGGCGTGCCGTCCTGTTTTTCCGGGGGGCGCAAAATGGTGAAATGCACCAGATCGACCGAAGCATCGGAGCGCAGCAGATTGCGCCAGGTCCGCTCGCCGGCGTGAGGCTCGCCCGAAACCAGCAGCACGCGCAGGTTTTCGCGCACGCCTTCGGCCTGCAGCGCCACGCGGTTATTGGCCAGGGTCAATTCGCCGTCTTCGCCCGCCAGCTCGATCTCCATGACGGTCGTGCCGGCGTGCGGAAACAGGAACGGCAGATGAACCGTCTCGCCGAATCTGACGGTCAGGGTTTGCTCCTCCTGCTCGGCGCGGCGGACCTTCAAAGTGGCGGGGCGCGACCGTCCCTCATCCTTGCGGCTGGTCAGCGCGCGCAACTCGACGGTCTGCTCGCTGCCGACGAGGCCGAAGCGCGGCGCGGAAACGACCTCCAGGCGATTGTCGAATTCATCCGGCGTGCCGACGATCAGCGAATGGACGGGCGCGTCGAAGCCGAGCTTCTTCACCTCGGTCGGAACGTCGTGAATTTGCCCGTCCGTGACCATCACCACCCCGGCGAGCCGCTCCGCTGGGATGTCGGACAAAGCGCGGTTGAGATCGGTGAACAGCGTCGTTTCCTCGGCGCTGGAGCTGGCGCCGCCAGAGCTTTCCACCCAGCGCACTTCCAGATGCTCCATATTGCCGAAGCGCCCGGCAAGCTGCTCGCGCAGGGCGGCGGTGCGTTCCTCGCGCCCGGCGATGCGCTGGCTGGCGCTCTGGTCGACCATCACCACGGCGATGTTGGCGAGCTGCTCGCGCTCCTCCTGCTTCAGATTCGGATTGGCGAGCGCCAGAAGCAGGATCGCGAGGCTGGCGATGCGCAGCAAGGCGCCGCGCCGCCCGCGCCAGATCAGCACCAGCGCGACCAGCAGTGCGACGAGCACCGCCGCCACCAGATAGGGCACCGGCAGGAAGGGCAGGAATTCGATTGTCCAGTTCATAAAGCGCCTTTACTGGCCGAGCCTCTCCAGGAGGGCCGGCACGTGCACCTGATCGGCCTTGTAGTTGCCGGTGAGCGCATACATCACGATGTTCACTCCGGCGCGGAACGCCATTTCCCGCTGCACCTCGCCGCCCGGCACGGTGGCGTAGAGCGGCCGATTGTCCTCGCCAAGGGCCCAGGCTCCGGCGAAATCGTTCGAGGTGACGAGGATCGAGCTGACGCCGTCGGCCTTGAGCGGGCGACGCGTGTCGCCATTATCGTCCTCGGGACCGCGCGCCTCCACCCAGAGCGTGCCGCCGTCCCAGCGGCCCGGAAAGCCGCGCATGAGATAGAAGGCCTTGGTCAGCACATGCTCGTCCGGCAGAGGTTCCAGGCGCGGCGTGTCCAGCTTGCCGATCAGATTGACCAGCGCCGGCGACTGCCCGGCCATGCCGGCGCCGGAGCTGAGCGGCATCTGATAGTCCTTGGTGTCGAAGACGATCATGCCGCCCTGCTTCATATAGGCGTCCACCTTGGCGAGCGTCGCGTCGGCGAGCGGCTGGGCGTCAGGGCGGACCGGCCAGTAGATCAGCGGGAAAAACACGAGCTCGTCGCTGTCGACATTGACGCCCATCGGCGTGCCCGGTTCGATCGCGGTCCGCGCGGCGAGCACGCGCGAGAGGCCGGTGAGCCCCTTTTCGCTGACCTCGTCGGTCGAGGCATCGCCCGTGATCACGTAAGCGAGGCGTGTCGTCAGCGCGGCTTTCAGGGCGAAGTCATCGGCGGCGGGCGATGTCTGCTGAGCGAGGACTCTGTCGGCAGTGCCGCAATAAGCCACCGCCGCAAGTATCAAGACCGCAAGCGAAGCGGCGGCACGAGCGGCGCGGCGCTGGAAAAGTCCTCCGGACATCATGACAAGCGACAGAATGGCGTCCACGGCGAAAAATCCAAAAGCTGTGAGCAACAACCAGGGCATAAGCAGCAACGGCTTGCGGGCTTCGTAGCTCAGGAGTTGAGCGCCGAGTTTGGCCGGGTCGAGCGCCTTCAACTCGCTGTCCGGGCGCAGCACATTAAGCGCCCGCGTGCGCCCCGGCTGCCCGTAATATCCCGGAGGATGGGTTGGTCCCGGCCGGATGCCGTCTGTATTGGCCGCGGGCAGCGCATTCGCGGTGACCGGCGGCGGGCCCATGCGGCCATAACCGTCGAGCGTCCGCCATGGGGTTAGGAAAGCGGTCCGCGTCGAGGCGTTGACCGCGCTGTCGGGCGAAACGCCGCCGCCTTCAGCGTTGCTGTCGGGGGCGCCCGCCACGTTGGAGAGCTCGGCCGTGCGCCGCAGCATGTCGACGAACAGGCCCGACATCGGCAGGTTGGACCAGTCGGAATTGGCGGTGATGTGAAACAGCACCAGCCAACCCTGGCCGGATTTCGAGGCCGTCACCAGCGGCGTTCCGTCCGCAAGCCTTGCCCATACTTGCGTGGAGCCTTGGTGTTCCGCCGTCGGGTCGGCCAGCACTTGCCGGTTGATGAGCACGTCGTCCGGCGCGGTGAGGCCGAAATAGGGGCTTTCCTCTTCGAAGGGCGCCAGCTTTTGCGGCGTGCGCCAGGACAGCGCACCGCCCAGCGTTCGCCCGCCTTCGCGCAAGGGCACGGGAAGCAGCGCGTCGCCGCCCTTTTCCAGCCTCGGCCCGGCGAAACGCAACAGCATTCCACCCTTTTCCACCCAGGCGCGCAGGCGGGTTTCCGTCTGCCCGATGAGCTGGCCGATATTGGCGAGGATCAGCACCGAAGGCTTACGCTCCAGCAGCGCTTCGCTGCTTTTCTCGATATTGCCGGTGGACGCGACCGTAACTTCGCCATGCGGCGCGAGGGCGCGCTCAATATAATGCGTCGGCGAAAGCAGTGGCTGGGATGCTTCCCGCGCCTCTCCGGAGATGATGCCGAAGCGCTGCCATAGCGAGCGGGAATCGAGCAGATAGGCGGCGCCGGCTGCCGGCTCGCCGTCAATATCGATGCGCGTCACCTGATTGCGCAACTCCAGCGGCAGATCGATGACCGCCTCGGCGGAATTCTGCCCCTCCGCAAGCTGAAAATTCACTTCCGCCAGCCGTGCGCCGCGTCCGCTCAGCGCCGCAACGCTGCCGGTTCGCGCCGGACCGCCGGGCGAGAGGATACGCGCAACCAGACCTTTCTCGACATTCGATTGCCCGATCACGCCGAGCGTCTCGCTGCCGCGATTGTCGGCGACGATGGAAAATTCGCCCCCCGCCGAAATGCGCTTCAATACCGCCGCCAGAGCATCGGCCCCGCCATCATCGATCCCGTCGCTGAGCCAAACGACATTGAAGCCGGGCGCGGCGGCGAAGGCCTTGTCGAGCGCCGCCGCAACGTCCGCGCGGTTGGACGCATGGGGCATTGGCTCAAGGCTGATCGCCTTCTCCCGAGCCTTGGCGGGCGAGAGCGGCTCGGCGGCGAGCGCGGCAGCCGGCGTCGCCGTTCCGACGATGCTCACGGTCTGTCCATTGCGTTCGGCGCGCTGCAGGAGTGAGGTCAGCATCTCCTGGCGCTGAGGCCAGCGGCTGGCGGCCGCCCAGCCATTGTCGATGACCAGCAGAAGATTGCGGCCGGCGGCGAAGTTTTCTTTTTCCGGATTGAGCACCGGTCCTGCCAGCGCGGTGATGATCAGCGCCGCGATCAATATTCTCAAGCGCGGTCAGCCACCAAGGGCTGCGCGATGGTGTTTCTTCCTCCGAGCGCAGGCCCAGCAGCAAGCGGATCGGGGGAAACGCCACTTCAACCGGACGCGGCGGGGTAAAGCGCAGCAGCCACCAGATCACAGGTAATGCGATCAGCGCGGTGAGGATCCACGGCTGCAGAAATCCGATCATGCTGAACATCATGATACCCCTTCCACGGCTCGCTCGTTGCGGGAAAGCCGAGGATCGGCGGGGCGTTTGGCGCGATAGCTGGCGGAGAGGCCGGACAGATGCGTATGCAGGGCCAGAAGGGCCTCGCCCGCTGGCCGGTCGGTGTGATGCATGAGATAGGACCATTCAAGGCGGCGGGCCAAAGTGGTGATCGCTTCCTTGTGGCGTTCCAGGCGCTCCCCATACGCCCGGCGCAAATCCTCGGCGCGGCCGGCGAGTACGCGCTCGCCGCTCTCTACGCCCGAAAACTCGACCCGGCCATTATAGGGAAGCGTTTCCTCCGCTGGATCGAGAATGTGAATGAGGTGCCCGCGCACGCCCTGACCCGCGATGCGCTCGAAAGCTGCGGCCAGTTCTTCCGGGGGTTCGAGAAAATCGCTGAACAGCAGGCATTCGGAAAACCGGTTCAGCGGCGAACGCTGCGGCAGGCTTGGGAAGGCGATGCCTTCCTTTTCCTGCTGGGCGAGCGACAGCGCGATCTTTTGCACCGTATGGCGCCCGGCGGAAGGCGGATTGCCGCCCAGCAGACCGACGCGCTCCCCGCCCGCAAGCGCAAGCTCGCCGATGGCGAATGCGAGGATCAGCGCGCGGTCGCGCTTAGGCTCCGTAGCCAGATGCGATCGGAACGTCATCGACGGCGACAGATCGGGCCAAAGGCGGACAGTGTGCGCCGCCTCCCATTCGCGCTCGCGGATATAGAGGTGATCGGAACTGGCCGAGCGCCGCCAATCGATCGAAGGGGCGCTGTCGCCTTGCGTATAGTGGCGAAACTGCCAGAAGGTTTCGCCGGGGCCTGCTCGCCGTCTCCCGTGAATGCCGTGAGCAACGGTTTGAGCAACACGGCTGGCTTCAACGAGAAGAGCCGGGAGGCGTTTTGCCAGCGCGTGGGCCGACAATTCCAAATCGTGACCTGACCTGACCTCTTTTTGCCCTTTCAATCCATACATCCTATCAGTGTCTGTCAGCCTAGCTGCTTGGTCAAGTTCGCAACGATCTCGGTGATCGGCACATCATCGGCGCGTGCGGCGAAGGAGAGCGCCATCCGGTGCTTCAGGATCGGCTCGGCGAGTTCGACGACATCGTCGATCGAGGGGGCGAGCCGCCCGTCGAGCAGCGCTCGGGCGCGCACCGCCATCATCAGAGCCTGGCTGGCGCGCGGTCCGGGGCCCCAGGCGACATAATCATTAACGCGGTCGCCCGCATCCGGCGTGCCCGGACGGGCTGCGCGCACCAGTCGCAGGATCGCCTCCACCACCTGATCGCTTACAGGTATCTGCCGCACAAGACGCTGCGCCGCGAACAAATCCTGCGCCGTAAGCATCGGCTGTGGCCTGCGGTCCTCGGTGCCGGTGGTGGCGAACAGCATCCGGCGCTCCGCCACCATGTCGGGATAGCTCACATCGACCTGCAGCAGGAAACGGTCGAGCTGTGCCTCGGGCAGCGGATATGTGCCTTCCTGCTCAAGCGGATTCTGCGTCGCCAGCACATGGAACGGGGACGGCACGTCATAGCGATGGCCCGCAACGGTGACGTGATGCTCCTGCATCGCCTGAAGCAGCGCACTTTGCGTTTTCGGGCTGGCGCGGTTGATTTCGTCCGCCATCAGCAGCTGAGTGAAGATCGGTCCCTTGATGAAGCGGAAGGAACGCGATCCGTTCGCGGTCTCCTCCAGCACTTCCGAGCCGACGATATCGGAGGGCATCAGATCCGGCGTAAACTGAATGCGCTTATTGTCCAGGCCGAGCACCCGCCCCAGCGTTTCGACGAGGCTGGTCTTGGCCAACCCCGGCACGCCGATCAAAAGCGCGTGACCACCGGCGAGCAGCGTGATCAGCGTCAGATCGATCACACGTTCCTGCCCGAAGATGACGGAGGAGGTTGCGTCCCTCACTCGGGACATTTTGGCGCTGGCGGCTTCGAGACGTTCAACAATATCGACTTCAGGATGGGTCAGGGTCATCTTCGCTCATTCGTTTGAACTGAACTGCCAGGCCCGTTTTGGCGGCAGCGCTTGACCAATATCAACTATTTGGCGAAACGGGGCGCAAGTGCAAGCGTCATTTTCACGACGGCCCATATGTATCCAGCTGGGTACAAGACCTCAACCGGAGCCGCCAATCCTCGCGTTTCGATAGCGCCGCAGCATTTTATTGCCTATGTAAACCGGCAATGGCGCTCAGCATGGAAACAGAAAAAGGCACGTTTACGGCGGAGGATTTCCGGTTGCGGGCGGCTCGACGCTCCAGGCCCCTGGCCGACGCTCCGGAAATCGTACTGACCGACGTTCAGACACGCGGCGATTTCGACCTCAATCCCGATGTCCCTCCCCCTGCTCCACCCCCAGGTGGACTGCGACTGGCGAGCGTTCTTATCGGCGTCATCGACCGCGAACCCGGCGCGACCGTCATTCTGACCCTCAGATCGGCGCATATGCCATCGCATCCCGGACAGGTGGCGTTTCCAGGCGGGCGGGCCGATCCCGGTGACGCGACGGTCGTCGACACGGCTCTGCGCGAGGCGCATGAGGAAATCGGCCTGACGCCTGACCTCGTGACGCCATTAGGCCTCTTGGACGGATATCGCACCGGCACTGGATACCGTATCGTACCGGTGCTGTCGCTGGTCTCACCGCATTTCACCCCCCAAGCCAACGAGCGGGAAGTTGCCGAGATTTTCGAGGTTCCGCTGGAATTTCTGATGAACGTGGGCAACCATCAGCAACACTCTCGCGAGTGGCAGGGCCATATGCGTCATTTTTATGCAATGCCTTACGGCGAACGGTATATATGGGGTGCAACGGCCGGCATCTTGCGCCTCATGTACGAAAGGCTTTACGCGGAATGATCAGGATCATTCTTGTCAATCTGCTGTTTCTGCTTTTGCCCCTGATCATCTATTTCGCATATGTCCTTCTCCGCCAGAGAGCGGAGCCCGATGACGGTATTCTTACGAATGCTCCCATTTTCTGGCTGCTGGCGGCCGGTGTCGGGCTTATGCTCATGGCGATCGTCATCCTCGGCCGGTGGGAAGGCGGAGACCTTGGCAAGACGTACGTTCCGCCGCAATACAGAGACGGCGTCGTCATTCCCGGCCATTACGAATAATCCACGGTGAAAGCGGTTTCAGGTGACACAGACCTCGCCAGAGGAAAACGCGTTGAGCGTGGCGGGTGCGGAGTGGTTCCGGCGTACCGGCGTGCAGGCGCTGTTCGCAGCGCTCAACCGCGAGGGGCATGAGGCGCGCGTCGTCGGCGGCGCTTTGCGCAACACGCTGCTCGGACTGCCCGTCGGCGACATCGATTTCGCCGCGACCGCATTGCCCGACGAGATCATCCGCTTCACAGGAAAGGCAGGGCTGAAATCGGTTCCAACCGGGATCGACCATGGCACGATCACTGTCATCGTCGAGGGCGTTCCCTATGAGGTGACGACCTTGCGGCAGGATGTCGCGACGCATGGACGCCATGCCACCGTTGCCTTCACCCGCGACTGGGCGGCCGACGCCGCGCGGCGGGACTTCACCATCAACGCGCTTTATGCGGCCGCTGATGGCCGCGTCCTCGATCCGCTCGGCGGTCTCGGTGATCTGCATGCCCGGCGGGTCAGGTTCATCAATTCGGCACGCGAGCGCATCCGCGAGGATTATCTGCGTATCCTGCGCTTCTTCCGCTTCACCGCGGAATACGGTGTCGGGCCGCCCGACCCTGAGGGCTTGGCCGCCTGTATCACGGAGCGGGCGGGTCTCGCCCGCCTGTCGCCGGAGCGCATCCGCGCGGAAATGCTGCGCATTCTCGTGTCGCGCGAGCCGATGGCCGCAATCGAGCCGATGGCGGAAACCGGGTTGCTCACTTCCCTGCTTGGCGGCGTGGTGTATCCGGGCCATTTCGCGCGGGCGGTGGGGCTCGAAGCGGGCCTGAGCCTGCCTCCCGCGCCAATTCGCCGGCTGGCCGCGCTCGCCGTGCGGATAGAGGAAGACGCCGCACGGCTGTCGGTCAGGCTGCGGCTTTCCAATGCGGAAACGGCGCGGCTCACGGCCATGGCGACGCTGGAACCGGCGCTTCGGCCGGAAATGGAGGAAAACCGCGCCCGGCAAGAGCCCTCTACAGGCTGGGACGGCAAAGTTTCGCGACCGCGTCCTGATCGCGTGGGCGAAATCGGCCGCCGACGAGGCAGACGCGGCGTGGCGGGAACTCATCAGTTGCCGGACCGCTGGACGCCGCCGCATTTCGTCCTCAACGGGCAGGATCTCCTGACGCGAGGGTTCGAGCCTGGTCCGGAGATCGGTGCGGCGCTAAAGGCGTTGGAGGCGAAATGGATCGCCTCTGATTTCAGCTTGAGCCGCGAGGAGTTGTTGCGAGGAATGGAGCGGCCCTGACGACTGCAGAAACGACATCTGTTCTGTGATATTGCGGCGGCCCGTTCAGGCCACGAAGCAGCCACACTCGTGCCGGACTGCTATGACCATTCGTGTACGGACTAGTCATTGGTGCCAGGATGCAAGATCTCCCGCCGACCGAGAATGCATTGGTGTTGCGAACGGATTTCTCTGACGACGGCGCCTGGGATCGGATCTGCGCTGCCATCCAGGAGGAGGTCGGCGAATTTCGCGCCTATGTGACTTGCGTCAGCGACCGTGAATATGAAGGGCTGACGACCGAGCAATTGATGTCGCTGGATCCATATAAAGACCTGAAGCCTTATGATTTCTCCGAGCGTGATTCAGGGCAGTTCCGTACCTTCTTCTTTATGGTCGATCGGATCGCGCTCACCCATCCCGAACGCCCGATCCTTGTCATAGACCTGTTCGAAGAGCCCGGCCGCACATTTCGGGTTGTAGCTTCCGAAATATGGGGTGTCGAAAACAACCTGTCCGGCGGCAATATGGATTTCAGCGAGTTCGCGGATAACACCGGGGAAGACGGAATCTTTCGGGGCTTCCCGTAACGCAAAGCGTCATCTGCAGAACGGATGTAGCCGATTTGGCCTCTGCCACAAGATCAACCGCCAGCCAGCTCTCGCGAGCGCCGAGCGGCGGCCTCAATGGCCTTACGCAACAGCTCTTGCATCGGCCCCCTGTCGCCGCCCTGCCCATCCCCCGTCAGCACGCTGAGCGCGGCGGCGGTCGTGCCGCCGGGCGATGTGACGTTCCGGCGCAATTCTGCCGGATCGAGATCGGAGCGATACAGCAATTCACCGGCTCCCGAAACCGTCGCTCGGGCAAGTTTTGCCGCGAGGTCCGGAGCGAGACCGGCCGCTTCTCCGGCCTTCGCCATGCATTCGGCCAGCAGGAACACATAGGCCGGACCGGAACCTGAGAGCGCTGTCACCGCATCCATCTCCGCCTCATCGGTGAGCCAGACGGTTTCGCCTACCGCTCCGAGCAGCGCAGCGCAGGCATCCCGCTGCCCGGGCTGGACGAAGGCGTTAGCGTAAAGGGCGGTGATGCCGCGGCCGATGGCAGCGGGTGTGTTGGGCATCGCCCTGACAATGGCGGTATCCGGAGCAAAATGCCGGGCGATATTGGCTATGGTCGTGCCCGCGGCAATGGAGATTAGCAGCGTGTTGGGGCCGGCCAGCAGCGCGAGCGATGGCAGCACGCCCTCCATGGCCTGCGGCTTGACCGCGAGCAGCATCACAGACGGAGCAGCGGGAAGCGCCGGCGGCGTCCCCGTTCCGATACCCGCATCGCGGATGAGCGCGGCGACGTCTTCCGTGAGCGCCGGCTCCTGCACGAAGATGCGATCTGCCGCAACGCCTTGAGCGAGCCAGCCCTTCAGCAAAGCGCTTCCCATGCGCCCCGCCCCAACGAGCAATATCGGCCCTGCTCCGGCTTCGTTCATGCCTGTCCTTCGGTCTCGAACATCGCCGTCGCCAGGGCGTCCTCAGCACGCTTGCCGGCCCAGACGACGAATTGGAACGCCTGATAATAGCGTTCGCAGGACTCAAGCGCCGCCTGCAGCAGCGCCTCGCATTGGCCCTGCGTCGGGTCCGCGCCGTGCAGCATCAGGCTGTGCCGATAGAGCAGCACGCCCTCATGCGCCCAGAGATCGAAATGGCCGATCCAGAGCTGCTCGTTGATCTGCGCCAAAAGGCGATAGACCTCGGCTGTGCGGGTATAGGGCACCTTCAGATCGAAGGCGCAGGCGATGTGCAGCGACTCCAGGTCGTCGCGCCAGTTCAGGGACAGGTGATAGTCGCTCCAGCTGCCCGCGATCGCGACGGTCAGTTCGTCATCGGCCGCTCTCTCGAACGGCCAATCATTGACTGAGGCGATCTGTTCCGTCAGATCGATCGGGTTCGTCAGCCTGGTGAAATCCGGTACAGCAGATGCCATTCCTGAACCTTCGCGTCTGTGTTGCGTTGGCGGGCGTACTCTGCGCAAAAGGAGGGTGGTCAGCGCTTCGCAAGCGCGGGCTCCCCTCAGTACCCAATCCAGGGGCTAACAGTGTCGCTGCCCCCCCGCAAGGCGGACGCAATCTTCTCCACGGGGAAAATGCCACTTTACGGAATTTGCGCAGGAGTGGACCGTGCGCCCTCCAACGCTTCTATTCGCTTGAGCAGGCGATCATTTTCCTCCAGCGCCTTCGCGGCCATGGCCTTCACCGCCTCGAACTCCTCGCGCTGCACCACATCGAGATCGCGCAGCACCTTCTCGGCCTGCGAGCGGAACATATTTTCGGCGTCCTGGCGAAAGCCTTGAGCGGCGCCGGCCGCGTCGGTCATCAGCTTGGCGATCTCGTCGAAAAACCGGCTTGTCGTCTGTGTCATGAAACTGTGCTCTCCATAATCGCAAATACCTGCGAGAGGCTGCGTTGTACTTGATATTGGCGAGCGCAGCATACCGGATCAAGCCTTGGCTGATGCTGCCGAGCTTGCTAGAAGCGGAATGCACGTCACGAACCGGCGACGGAGGACATGCCGACATGGAGCTGAGCTGATGGCCATTCCCTTTCCCGGCATCGACCCGGTTGCGATCAAACTCGGCCCGATCAGCTTACGCTGGTATGGCCTTGCCTATCTGACCGGGCTGGTGCTGGGCTGGCTCTATATGCGCCGGCTGCTGCGGACCCCCCATCTCTGGCGCGGCGCCGCGCCGATGAAGCCGGAACAGGCCGACGACTTCCTTCTCTGGGCGACGCTCGGCACTGTGATCGGCGGGCGTCTCGGCTTCATTCTGCTCTACGAACCGAGCCTCTTCTTTCGCGATCCGGCCCGCATTTTCGCGGTGTGGGAAGGCGGAATGGCCTTTCACGGGGGCGTCATCGGGGTGACGCTGGCGATCATCCTTTTTGCCCGGATAAACAAGTTGCCCCTGCTTTCGCTCGGCGACATCACCACGGCGGTGGTGCCATTCGGGCTATTCTTCGGAAGGGTGGCGAATTTCATCAATGGCGAGGTTTACGGCCGGCTGACCGACGTTCCATGGGCGGTCGAGTTCCCAGCCTCCGTCCTCGATGCCGGAGACGTTTTCGGTCCGCGCCATCCGACGCAGCTTTACGAAGCCTTCCTCGAAGGCATCGTCCTGTTCCTGGTCATCCGCTATTTCACTCATTCGCGGCATTCGCTCAAAGAGCCGGGCTTTACAGCCGGGCTATTCCTTTTCGGTTACGCCATCGCGCGAATCGGTGTCGAATTTTTCAAGCAATGGGATTATGAGCAATTCTTCACCACGGCCTATTTCTCGGAAGGCATGGTCTATTCCCTGCCGATGCTGATTTGTGGCGCGTTTCTGATGGTGCGCGCTGTGCGGCGGCAGGCAGTTCCGGCATAATGATTGCTTCATCATCGTGGAAATGGGGGCATGGCGCAGGTAAAGATCATCCGCCGGTTGAGCGAATTCGTCGAAACGATCCGCAAGCCGGCTTATCTACTCGGCCTGCACGGCAAGCCGACGGCGCCGTGGTATTTGGGACAGGCAAACGCGAACGGCTCGCTCCTCCCGGCATTCTATGCGGCGGGGACCACGCCCAGCCTGGAACGCGAAATCCTTCGCGACTTCCGCATCCTTGCTGCGGAGTTCATTCCGCCGGTGCTGGTGCCTGACCAGGCATGGCTGGTCCATGCGCATCAAAACGGCCTGCCGACCCGGATCCTGGAATGGCAGGGCAATCCGCTCGCCGCCTTGTTTTATGCGGTCGAGAGCATGGCGACGGACAAGCACGGCAAAGTGTGGATCTTCAACCCATGGACGTTCAATGAAGGCGCCGCGGGGATCGGTCATGTGCCGATGGCGGATTCCGATTATTTCCTGAAATATGTGGTGGACCTGTCCAATCCGGACGCCCTGCTCTATCCGGAAGCGGAGAACCCGATGGCTTTCCGTCCCTACCGAAATATCCGGCCATACAGCACCCAGGCGGTCTATTGGACAGTGCATGGCAGCCACAAGGACCCGATAGAGATGCAGCGCTTCTTTCTGCGCAAGCCCGAGAATTTCCTCACCTTCCTCCTGATCGACGGGGAACAGAAGAAGGCAATCCTGAAGGAGCTTTACGAGATCAATGTTACAAGAGCTTCGCTGTTTCAGAACCTCACCAACATTGTAAGAACGCTCGGCTACCGATACTCTAAAGACTATGTGACGACGGAAATCTGATGAGTACCATGGAGCCCTCCCCCGTGGATGGTCTGAAGCGGCGTCTCGAAACAAGCGGTCCGATGAGCGTCGGCGACTATATGGCCTGGTGTCTGACCGGTTCGGGAACATCCTATTACCGAAGCGGCAACCCGCTCGGGGCGACGGGAGATTTCGTCACCGCACCGGAAGTGAGCCAGATCTTCGGCGAATTGATCGCCGTCTGGGCGTGCTCGGTCTGGCAGGCGATGGGAGAGCCATCGCCCTTCGTCCTCGCGGAACTCGGCCCCGGCCGGGGAACGCTGATGCAGGACGCGCTGCGCGCCGCCCGTTCCATGCCCGGCTTCCTTGAAGCCGCGCAAATCCACCTGATCGAGACCTCGGCCACGCTTCGTGAAAGGCAGGATCAGCTCCTGTCGCAATTCTGCCGTCCGCAATGGCATGAGACGGTCAAGGCCGTGCCGGCGGAACCTCTCATCGTCATCGCCAACGAGTTTTTCGACGCTCTCCCGGTCGAGCAGCACATTTATGACAATGGCAGTTGGCGCCGGCGCGTCGTTTCGCTGACCGAAGCCGGCAAGCTGGGCTTTTCGACAGGCCGTCTCGCTTTGCCCCCGGTGGAATTGATCCCTGCGGAGGCGCCGCGCGAAGGCGATATTCTGGAACACCGTCCCGCCGCCACCGCACTCATCCAGGAATTCGGACGTCGCGCCCAATCGGCACCTTTTGCCATGCTGATCTTCGACTACGGCTACGAACGGCGCGATTACGGTGACACGCTGCAAGCGGTGCGCGCGCATGGCTACGCCGATCCGCTGGAAGCGCCCGGAGAGGCCGATCTGAGCGCCCACGTCAATTTCGCCGAGCTCTCCCAGGCCGCGAACACGGCGAGGCTCGACGTTTGGGGACCGCTCCCGCAGAGCGAGTTCCTGCTCTCGCTCGGCCTGGAACACCGCCTGCGCCAGTTGATGAATTCGGCGGATGAGGAGCAGCGCGCGGCGCTGTTTCTGGGGGCGAGGCGCCTCGTGGATCCCTTTCAGATGGGAAGCCTGTTCAAAGTGATGGCGATGACGAGCCTCGGCATGCCCGCCCCGGCTCCGTTCGGGAAACAGGTCGCCGTTTACGGCTGAATGTGCGGATTCTCAGTGCCAAACTCACCATGCATTTCCTCAACGACGCTTAGGAACGAGGCGCGATGATCGTCAGCGATTTCCTCAAGGAGCAGAACGGCATCCGGCACGGCTTCTTCACCCGCGAGGGTGGCGTTTCCAGCGACATCTATGCCTCGCTCAATTGCGGTTTCGGCTCGGGCGATAAGGCCGAGAACGTGCGCGAGAACCGGGCCCGCGTCGCTGCCAAGCTCGGCACCACCCGCGCCGAACTGGTGACGGTCAGGCAGGTTCACAGCAGCCGGGTCATCGTCGCGGACGCGCCCTGGCAGCCGGAAGCAGCGCCCGAGGCCGACGCCATCGTTACCAGCACGCCATCACTGGCCGTCGGGGTGCTGACTGCGGATTGCACGCCTATTCTATTCGCCGATCCCGAGGCGGCGGTCGTCGCGGCGGCCCATGCCGGCTGGAAGGGCGCCAGGGCCGGTATCATCGATGCCGTTATCGAGGCCATGGAAGGCGTGGGTGCCCGCCGCGACCGGATTTGCGCGGCCATAGGGCCAACGATCTCGGCGGCAGCCTATGAGGTCGGACCGGAATTCGAGGCTGCGTTCCTCGACGGCGACGCAGAGAACGGCAAATATTTCTCCAGAGCTGCGCCCCATCAGCGCCCGCATTTCGATCTACCCTTCTATTGCCGCGACCGGGCGCAAGCAGCGCGCATCGCTAATGTGGAAGTGCTGAACCTTTGTACTTACCAGAACGAATCACTTTTCTTCAGCTATCGCCGCTCCGTTCACCGCGCCGAGGCAGATTACGGACGTCAAATTTCCGCCATTGTTATTCTGTGATGTGGATAAGGGGCTTTCCGGGGGCTTTTTCCCGCCGCTATGCTGTTGATGCTTGCCCAGGACACTCGAACGTATCTGGACGCTTTTCGCAATTAAAGCTACGGATCACTTATCGGAAAGGGCGCGGAATCGCGCTATTTCCCGTCGACGTTGGAGCGTGAGGCAATGAAATTTAAAGGAGCTACACCAGTGACGCGCGTAACCGTCATGACGGCACGTTGCGGAGCGAGACGTGTCGCGTTGCCTCTAATAGGAGGCCTGATCGCTTTATCGTTAGCTGCATGCGAGACCAGTTCGAGCACTTCGGGCGGTGCCGTAAGCAGCAATTTGACCAGCTCTGAGCAGGTCAAGGCCAAGCCCATCGCCTTTGCGCCGGTCATCGGCGCGCCGGCCAAGGTATCATCGAAGATGAACGAGTTGCTGGTCGCCTCGGCAGGCCAGAAGAACATACCGGTCGTTGCGCCCAAGGAAGCCGAGTATACGGTGCGCGGCTATCTCGTCGCGGCCGCCGACGCAAAAGGCACCAAGCTCTCCTATATCTGGGACATCACCGATAAGGGCGGCAAGCGCGCCAAGCGGATCCAAGGCGACGAACTGATCGAGGGCAAGAAGGGCGGCGATCCCTGGGCCCTGGTCGACGAACCAGCCATGCAGCGGGTTGCCGCGAAGACGGCGGACGACCTGATCGCCTGGATGCCGACGAACGGGGCTCCGGTCGCGACGGCCAGTACGAACGATGGCGCTCAGCCTGCGACGCAGGTCGCCGACAACCAGGAGCAGCGCGGCTCGCGCTCGCAGGAAGCAACGGCGAATGTGTTGGCAGTGCAGCAGCCAGCCGCAACGCCTGCGGCACAGCCCGCCGTCGCACGCGGACCGGCGATCGCTATGGTTCCACCTGTAACGGGCGCTCCCGGAGATGGTGAGGCCTCGCTCACCGCAGCCATGCGGCGTCATCTGGAGCAGGCCGGCGTGAAGCTCATCGAAGGCAACGATCCGACGGCATACACCGTTCGCGGTTCGGTTCAGCTCGGCAATCCGGACGGCGGCCAACAGCCGATAACGATCCGTTGGCTGGTGGTGGACCCAAGCGGCAAAACGATGGAAAAGGCCGTGGTGCAGCGCAACAAGGTTCCGGAGGGATCGCTTAACGGCTCCTGGGGACAAGTTGCGGATCTCGCTGCAGGCGAAGCAGCCAGAAGCGTGGCCAAGCTTATCAAGCCAACCAGTTAGACCTGGTTGCTAGTGCACGCGCGTACGCTGCGTTTGTCGAGAAGCAAGGTAGTTTACATAAGCACGGCTCGCTGGTACAAGCGGGCCGTTCTCTTTGATGACTGCGCATCCGGCGTTTTCCAGAGCATGTTTCCACGCGTGAGCGCCGGTCTTCCACAAGGCCATGCTCACAGCAAAGGCGTTCCTGAATGAAACTTGTTTCCGGCAACAGCAATCGACCGCTTGCGGAAGACATCTCGGCCTATCTGAAAATCCCCCTCACTCAATGCACCTGCCGCCGCTTCGCGGATATGGAAATCTTCGTCGAGATTCAGGAAAATGTTCGCGGCGAGGACGTGTTCGTCCTGCAGTCGACCTCCTATCCCACGAACGATCACCTGATGGAGCTGCTCATCATGATCGATGCGTTCCGCCGTTCCTCGGCGCGGCGCATTACGGCGGTCATCCCCTATTTCGGCTACGCGCGGCAGGACCGCCGCGCGTCGGGCCGAACGCCGATCTCGGCCAAGCTCGTCGCCAACCTGATCACGCGCGCGGGCGCGGACCGCGTGCTCACCCTCGACCTGCATGCCGGTCAGATTCAGGGCTTCTTTGACATTCCCACCGATAACCTCTTCGCCGCCCCGGTCATCGTGCGGGCGATCCGCGAACGCTTCGACGAAAATGGCATCACCGTCGTGTCGCCGGATGTCGGAGGCGTGGTGCGGGCGCGCAATGTCGCGCAGCGTATCGGTGCGCCGCTGGCCATCGTCGACAAACGCCGCGAGCGACCGGGCAAGTCGGAGGTGATGAGCGTCATCGGCAATGTGTCGGGACGCACCTGCATCCTGATCGACGACATCGTCGATAGCGGCGGCACATTGGTGAATGCAGCCGCCGCGCTGCTTGAACGCGGCGCCAGGGAAGTCTACGCCTATATTACCCATGGCGTCTTGTCGCCGGGCGCGGCCGAGCGTGTGGCCAACTCCGCGCTCAAGGCGCTGATCATCACGGATTCGATCCAGGCGACCGAAGGCGTCCAGAAGGCGCCGAACATCGAATTTCTCACCGTGGCCCCGCTCATCGGCGAAGCCATTGCCCGGACGGCAAACGAAGAGTCGGTTTCCAGCCTTTTTGATTGACAAGATCAGACCGAGGCGATTGAGTTCGGCATCCTTTCCGTCTATAAAGCGACGCGAGATTATGGCGGCATTTAAGCGCGCCCGCCGCTGCGCCTTTTTGGGCCTGGAGAAGGCCCATTTTTATTCCGGAGATTACCGATGGCAGAGTTGGTCGAAATGAAGGCCGCGTTGAGGGACAGCACAGGCTCGGCTGCGGCGCGGAAGATGCGCAAGGCAGGAGCTGGTTCCAGCGATCGTCTATGGCGGCAACAAGGATGCACAGAACATTTCCGTCGAACGGAAAGCCGTGTGGCGTCAGCTCGAAACCGGCCATTTCCTTTCCACCATCTATATGCTGGACCTGGAGGGCGAGAAGGTCCGCGTCATCCCGCGCGACATTCAGCTCGACCCGGTGCGCGACTTCCCCCTGCATGTCGATTTCATGCGGGTGAGCAAGAGTTCGCGCATCGACGTCGAAGTGTCGGTGGAATTCCTCGATGAGGAAAAATCGCCCGGCCTGAAGCGCGGCGGCGTGCTCAACATCGTCCGGCACACGATAGAGCTGAGCTGCCCGGCCGACGCCATTCCGCAATCGATCGCGTTCAGCCTTGCCGGCCTTGACATCGGCGATTCCATTCACATTTCGGCGGTGACACTGCCCGAAGGCGTGACGCCGACGATCACCGACCGCGACTTCACCGTCGCCACGATTGCCTCTTCTTCAGCCATGAAGCCTGAGGAAGAAGAGGGAGTTGCGCCCAGCGAGGAAGCCAGCTCAGAATAGCCTCGGGTTCTCGCGGGTGGGGAGTTGAGACTTGAGCGGACGTGCGATGAAGATATTGGTCGGCCTGGGCAATCCCGGGGAAAAATACGAACGCAACCGGCACAATGTCGGCTTCGGCGTGCTCGACGCCATCGCGGAGCGTTACGGCGCTCCCGCGTGGCGCAAACGCTTCCAGGGCCTGGCCACCGAAGTCGATATCGCGCGCCAGCGCTATCTGCTGCTCAAGCCTGCGACCTATATGAACGAGTCCGGCCGCTCGGTCAGTGAGGCTATGCGCTTCTTCAAGATGTCGCCCGCCGACGTGATCGTCTTCCATGACGAGATCGACCTCGAGCCTGGCAAGCTCCGGGTGAAGTTCGGTGGCGGCCTTGCCGGCCACAATGGACTGAAATCGCTCTCGGCGCATATCGGCAATGATTATCAGCGCGTGCGCATCGGTGTCGGCCATCCGGGCAATCGGGATGCCGTAGCGCATTACGTGCTGCATGATTTCGCCCGCGCCGACCGTGATTGGCTCGACCCGCTGCTTGCAGCCATTGCGCAAGGGCTGCCGGCGCTGCTTAGCGGGCAGGATGCGAAATTCATGAATGACGTCGGGCGCGCCGTCCGTCCGCCGGCCCCCGCGAAGCCGGAAAAAGCCGCCGAAGCGCCGAAGACGACGCCTGCCGCGCCGGCATCCGCACCGATCCCGGACGCAAAGCCCGCGCCTGCCGCACCGGCGCCCGCAGCCAAGAAAAAAGCTGAGCCCGCCATGGCCGGACCAGCCCCCGCGCCGACACAGGAGTCCGGCTTCGCGAAGCTCAAAGCGTGGCTAAGGCGGGCCTGAACCCAACATAACAATAAGAGATCTTACCGATGGGCTTTAAATGCGGCATCGTCGGATTGCCCAATGTGGGCAAATCCACGCTGTTCAATGCGTTGACGCAGACGGCGGCCGCCGAGGCGGCGAACTATCCGTTTTGCACCATCGAGCCGAATGTCGGCGATGTGCCGGTGCCCGACGAGCGTCTCGACCGTATCGCCGCCATCGCCAAATCCGCGCAGATCTTGCCGACGCGCCTCACCTTCGTGGACATTGCCGGCCTCGTCAAAGGTGCGTCCAAGGGCGAGGGTCTCGGAAATCAGTTTCTGGCCAATATTCGCGAAGTCGATGCGATCGCCTATGTGCTGCGCTGCTTCGACGATGACGACGTGACCCATGTCGAAGGCCGCATCGATCCGCTGTCCGACGCGGAGACGGTCGAAACCGAATTGATGCTCGCCGATCTCGAAAGCCTCGAAAAGCGCCGTACCGCTTTGGAAAAACGGGCGAAGGGCCAGGACAAGGAGGCCAAGGCGACGCTCACCCTCGTCGATGCCGGTCTTGCCGTACTGAACGAAGGCCGACCTGCGCGCCTCGCCAAGGTCCAGCCGGAAGATTGGCCGCGCTTCAAGCAGCTGCAGCTTCTCACCTCCAAGCCGGTGCTCTATGTCTGCAATGTCGATGAGGGCGCCGCGGGAGATGGTAACGACTATTCACGCCGCATAGCCGAGAAAGCGCGCCAGGAAGGCGCTGTCGCGGTGGTCATCTCGGCAAAGATCGAGGCCGAACTCGCGCAGCTTGCCGCCGATGAGCGCCAAGCCTATCTCGACAGCCTCGGTCTCACCGAGCCGGGCCTCAACCGGGTGATCCGCGCCGGCTACCAGCTTCTCGACCTCATCACCTACTTCACCGCCGGACCGAAGGAAGCCCGCGCCTGGACGGTCCGTAGCGGCACGCTGGCGCCGCAAGCCGCCGGCGTCATTCACACGGATTTCGAGAAGGGCTTCATCCGCGCCGAAACCATCGCCTATGACGATTTCGTCCGGCTGGGCGGCGAAGGCGCCGCCAAGGAAGCCGGCCGGATGCGGCTGGAGGGCAAGGAATACACCGTGCATGACGGCGACATCATGCATTTCCGCTTCGCCAATTAGTGCATCGGACCGAAAAGTATACGCACTTTTCGGACAAATCCGATGCATAAACAAAGACCTTGAGCGCAGCTCCGCGTTCAGCGGAGCGTCCGGCGCTTAAGCATCATTGCGAAAAGTGGTCTTCCGGTTTTCGCAGAAAATGATGCGCCAACAAAAATTAAGCAGGTCTTTTGTTGGGTAACCAACGAAAACCTGCTTAGGCCCGGAGAGAACCCGCGCCAGCGCCAGTTTCGTCACTTGGCTCATGAATTCATAGTCGAGCGTGTCCGGCGTGTCGGAGGCGCGATGATAGTGCGGATTACGAAACTCCGAAGTGTCCGTCCACATGACGCTGGGAATGCCGGCCTGCCAGAATGGCGCGTGATCGCTGCGGTTCAGATCGCCAAAGGCCTTCTCGATGCCAAGGTAGATTTTCAATGCAAGGACAGGGAATTGGGGAACGTAACACGCGGCCAGATCTATGAGCTTCTCGGCAATCGCATTGGATCCCCTGTTCGCCAGCAGCGCGAGAAAATCGCCGACGTCCGGGGCAAAGAGCGGAGGCAATGCCGGCGGCATTCTTTGTGACCCCGGAGCCCGGTCCGTATAGCCCACCATCTCGAAAATATGGGCCTCCGCGATACGCCAGTCGGATTGCTCTACCAGGTGGGCAACGAATTCGCGGCTGCCCAAAAGCCCGTCTTCCTCCCGGTTAAAGAAGACGATCATTGCCGAGCCGATATTGTGCTTTCTGATGAGCCGCGCACATTCCAGGCAGACAGCGACCGCGCTGCCATTATCGTCGGCTCCCGGCGTGCCCGGCACGCTATCGTAATGCGCTCCCAGCAGAAAAAGCGGTCCGATCGGAGGGCTGTCCGACGTCATCATGATGTTGTCGAAGCTGCCTTGAAGGATCGGGGTATAGCCAAAGCCCCTGGTGAGCTTCAGTAGCAGATCCCTTGCTCTGCGATTGGCGCGGTTTTCTGCAAAATAGTGACGGGGGAACGCCAGCATCTCGACAAAAGCGCGAAGGCGTTCGGGCGATACCTCACGCAGAATATCTGCGACGCCGCATATCGGGAGCCGCCGCAGTCCGATTTTTCGAATGAGCGAGCTTCATGACGATTTCCGACCAATGCCCGGTTTGACAGCGACACGCACAAGCCGCCTCGCCGGCGAATGCTTTGGGATTCGATCAACCACATCGGCGCTATTGCGTACGACATAAACTGCCACGCGAGCGCAGTGAAAAGATGGCCAGAAGCTGAATGGACGCGATCCCGGGTGCCTTGGCCGGGTCAAGATGCGAACGCAGGCTCGCTTCTCCGAAAGCGCCCGCATATCGCGCCGCGACCAGATCGGTTGCTGCCTATATGAGAGATACGCAAAAACTCTTGGAACAATTTCCGCTATCTCCCGTTCATAAAACACCTGTTAAAGTGTTTACTTCCGGAGCGTTCACGCGTCAGACGGATGTGTTTTTCCTCCAAACCACTATAACAGCTTGATTTTTTTCATCTTTGCGTTGGCACGAAAACATTGGAGAATGCCGGCACAATTTTACGTGTACGGAGAAAACATGGGGAACAAATTCGCCGGTTCGCCGCTTCTTAACCATATTTGGGGTCTAAGCGAAAAAGTCTAACAATATAAAGACAACAATTGCATTGATCCTGCGTGTAGCGGATGCTGCGGAGGGGCCTGGAGCGGCGGTCGAGTCAGAGGTGAACGATCAGCGTAAGTCGCAAATGTCATTTTGGGAAAGAGTCGCAGGTCTCCACGCGCAAGAGCAGATCGAAGCGCGCAAATCGGTCCCTGAGGCGCTTAATGAAGCGTTCAAGGCCCATAAGACCTACGAGACGCATTTGAAGTCGCTCGAAGCACGCACGGCCTTATCCACCGAAGACGTGGTGGCGGAAGCTGTGCGCTTCGCCAATCGCCACAAGGAGGCGTTCCACGACTTCATATACAAGGGCGACGCCCTGAAGGAAGCCAGTCGCGGCCCGAGTACGGACCAAGTCGGCGTAATCGTCGCGATGATGTTCTTCTTGGGGATTCTCATTGCGTTGATCGTGGTGATGAGCGGCGGCCGATAGCACGCAGAGGACACTATGTGGATATTAGCGTTTATTATCGGACTCGGCGCCATGTGGGACGGGTTCACCACTTTCGTGGGCATCATCCAAATCTTCAACATCACTGGATTGTACGGTGTTGAAGTGGCTCAGCTCATCTTCGCTGCGGTTGTGTCGATCGTCATTTTGGGATTTCTGGTCTCGACGCACATCATCTGGACGTTCGAGCGGGATGATTTGATCAGCCTCAGCCTGAAGGCGGCCTGGGTGTTGTGCCTCGTGCTCGACTTCTACACCGCCTATATCGGCAACAAGGCCTATGTGTTCGGGGGACGGCTGGAGACGCCGGCGCATTCCTTCGGGCTGCTCATCATCACCGTGTTGATCACCATGTCCTCGGTGCTGTTGTCGCGCATCATCATGGTGCGGACGGTGCGCGGGCGCAGCTATCTGTATTGAGGCCGGCGCGGCCGCTTAATTCTGCCGCACCTCGCGGCCGTTTTCCTCCGAGCGCAGGTCGGCCAGCACCGTTTCGCCGCCGACCGTGCGCTGGCCTTCCGCGACGAGAATACCCCTGGCGCTCGGGATGTAGATGTCCACACGGCTGCCGAAGCGGATGAGGCCGGTGCGGCTGCCGGCTTCGACCACCTGCCCCTCCCGCACCAATGTGACGATACGCCTGGCGATCAGTCCGGCAATGCGGACCACGCCCACTTCCAGCCCGGATGCCGAGCGGAACACCATCGCCTCGCGCTCATTGTCTTCGCTCGCCTTGTCCAGCGCGGCGTTGAGATAGAGCCCCGGCACATAGATCTTGCGGACCACATGGCCATCGATGGGCGCGCGGTTGATGTGCACGTCGAAGACCGACAGGAAGATCGAGATGCAGGTGTGCGGCTGATCGGGCAGCCCGAGTTCGCTGGGCGGCGTGTCGAGATTGACCGAAGTGATCCTGCCGTCGGCGGGCGCCACGATCAGGCCCTCCCTGACCGGCGTGACCCGCGGCGGGTCGCGGAAGAAATAGGCCACATAGCCCGTCGCCAGCACGCCGAACCAGCCGAGAGGCGACCACAGAAGAAACAGCAGGATCGTGACGACCACGCCGATCCCGACAAATTTGTGCCCGTCCCAATGCACCGGGACGAGCCCGGCCCGAATGGTTCCGATCAGATTGTGACGCTCGTTCATCACTGTCTCCACAGTCCAGCGTTATTGCACCCGTGCACTTCATCGGACGACAAGCCCCTCACCCACCCGCCTTCGGCGGGAGCCCTCTCCCGCAAGGGGAGAGGGCAGGCTGGCGGCGGCCTCCACTTCTTTGCCCTCTCCCTTGACGGGAGAGGGCGGCGCGCAGCGCCGGGTGAGGGTGGGGCCGCAGTCGATGAATGCGATTAAGCGCACGACACGCTCATCGGCGGCTCATAGCACGCAATCTGGGTGAAAGCTTAGCAGTTTAGCGGATTTTCCAGCGTTGAAGAGCTATTCCGCCGGAATGGGCGACTGGACAGGCTTGCGGTCGACCAGCGGGTCCTCGGAAAGCTCGCGGGCGCGGCGCTGCACCTGCTCCGCTTCCTGCTGGCGGGCCCACATGCCGGCATAGAGGCCGTGCTTCTGCAGCAAATCGGCATGCCGGCCCCGCTCGACGATCCGTCCGGCCTCCAGCACCAGGATCTCGTCCGCGTGGATGATGGTGGACAGCCGATGCGCGATCACCAGCGTCGTGCGGTTCTGCGCGACCCGGTCGAGCGCCGCCTGGATCTGCTTTTCGGTGTAGCTGTCGAGGGCAGACGTGGCCTCGTCGAGCATCAGGATCGGCGGGCCTTTGAGAATGGTGCGCGCGATGGCGACGCGCTGCTTCTCGCCGCCGGAGAGTTTCAGCCCCCGCTCACCGACCATCGCCTGATAGCCGTCCGGCAACAGCTTGATGAATTCGTCGATCTGCGCCATGCGGGCGGCGTCACGGACCTCCTCGTCCGTCGCCTCCGGGCGCCCATAGCGGATGTTGTATTCGATCGTGTCGTTGAACAGCACCGTATCCTGCGGCACCATGCCGAGCACCGCGCGCAACGAGGTCTGCGTGACCTGGGTGATGTCCTGGCCGTCGATCAGCACGCGGCCCGACGTGGTATTGTAGAAGCGGAACAGGATGCGCGAAATGGTCGACTTGCCGGCGCCGGACGGGCCGACGATGGCCACCATCTTGCCCGCCGGCACCTCGAAATCGATGCCCTTGAGGATGGGCCGCGCCACGTCATAGGAGAAATAGACATTCTCGAAGCGGATGGCGCCTTGGCCGATGACCAGGTCCTTCGCGCCCGGCACGTCATGCACTTCCGGGCTTTGCCCCAGCAGCTCGAACATCGACTCGATGTCGACCAGCCCCTGCCGCAATTCGCGGTAGATCATGCCGAGCAGGTTGAGCGGCATGTAAAGCTGGATCAGCATCGCATTGATCATGACGAAATCGCCGACCGTGTGCGTGCCCTGCGTAATCCCGCGCGCGGCGAGCAGCATGCAGGCGGTGATGCCGGCGGAAAAGATCAGCGCCTGTCCGGTATTCAGCATGGCGAGCGACGTATAGGTGCGCACCGCAGCCTTCTCATAGCGCACCATGGAGGTGTTGAAGCGGCTCGCCTCCCAAGCCTCATTGCCGAAATATTTGACGGTCTCGTAGTTGAGCAGGCTGTCGATCGCCTTGGTGTTGGCGTCGGTGTCGCTGTCGTTCATCTCGCGGCGGATGGAGATGCGCCACTCGCTGGCCCAGAAGGTGAACCACATATAGAAGACGAGCGTGACCGCGATGATCAGCGAAAACAGCCAGCCGAAGAAATAGGTGGTCATACCCAGCACCAGCGCCAATTCCAGCACCGTCGGCAGCGAGTTCAGAACGCCCATGCGGATAATCAGGTCGACCGCCTGACGCCCGCGCTCGACGACGCGGCTGAGGCCGCCCGTCTTGCGCTCCAGATGAAAGCGCAGCGACATGCGGTGCAGATGTTCGAAGGCCTGATTGGAGAGCGCGCGGACGGCGTTCTGTCCTACCCTGGTGAACAGCACGTCGCGGATTTGCGTGAACAGCATCATCAGCACGCGGCCCATGCCATAGGCGATGATGAGCGCGATCGGCACGATGGTGAGCACCTTGGCCGCATCCAGGTCTGCGCCGGTCGCGCCTCCGGTGAACCAATCGACGGCGGCTTTGTAGGCCAGCGGCGTGGCGACGGTGACGAGTTTCGCCAGGATCAGCACGAATCCGGCGAGCGCGACGCGATATCTCAGATCGGGGCGATCTTTCGGCCAGACGAACGGCAGAAGCCGTGCGAGCACCGCAAAGACACCGGCATTCTTTTCATGTGCGCCATCGTAAAAGGACGCAGCTGATCGTTTGGTGGTTTGCCGCAAATGCGTCTCGTCTGGGTGGTGGGCGCGCGGGGAGCGCGTGCCATGCGCGCTGTTCAGCAAGGAACATGAGGGTTACGCATCAATTGCGCAAGTCTGTCTTCGCAGCGCGCTGATTTTACAGCCAATCCTGCAGGATCGGGATCAGTGGCAGGTCTGCCGGGGGCATCGGATAGTCGCGCAGGCGGTTGCCGCGCACCCAGGCGAGCGCCTGGCCCTCATGCGGGGTGATCTCGCCCTCCCAGCGGCGGCAGGCAAAGAGCGGCATCAGCAGATGAAAGCTCTCATAGGAATGGCTGGCGAAGGTCAGCGGGGCTATGCATGGCGCGCGCAGCGAAATGCCGAGTTCCTCGCGGATTTCGCGGATCAGCGCCGCTTCCGGCGTTTCGCCCGGCTCCACCTTGCCGCCGGGAAATTCCCACAGCCCGGCCATCGGCTTGCCTTCCGGCCGCTGGGCGAGCAGCACCCGACCATCTTCGTCGATGAGAGCGACAGCGGCTACGAGAACGAGCTTGGTCGGAGGTGAGATTTTGCCCGCATTTTCCATCAGGACTGCCGCCGAGCGACCGCTTCCATGGCGCGTTCCAAGGCGGCGCGCGGGCTTGTCAGCGGTATGCCGTGGCTTGCATCGAGTGCCGCGCCGGCCATCGACGCCTGCGCAAAGGCGACGACATCCGCACCGCCATCATATGCGGCGTTCGCCGCGTCCGTGAGGCGCAGATAATACTCAGCGATGTTGCCGTCCTTGAAAGCCTCCCACGCGCCGGGCACGAGCCACACGTCGATCTGGGGCGGCGTCTCCATGCGAGCGGCAGCCACTCCGAAAAGCGTCGTCGTCGGCTCGACCGTCGTTTCAACGGCGCAAAGTACGACGATATTGCGGCCTTGGGTGACGGCGATATCCGCCAGCGCGGCATCGGCCCGCAGCCAGGGCACGCCGCCCTCCGGCGCGAGATCGACGATCGGGCCGAGCGTCGAGCAGGTCAGAATCACCGCGTCCACTTCGCGTTCCAGCTCGCGGAGCGCCCAGACGGTCTCCGCTACGATTTCCCCGGTCAAGCCGCCTTCGCGCTCGGCTGCCTCCATCAGGTCCGGCCTCACATGATGAACAAGCTCAATGTCCAGATCATCGCGCGCGGCTTTGAATATCGCCACATTGCTCTCAGCTGTGTGCAGGCAGCCTAGACGCATCGGCACGGTCCCCTAGCTGCGGTAGCTGCCGTTGATGTCGATATAGCCATGCGTCAGGTCGCAGCCCCAGACAGTCGCCCTGCCCGGCCCGCCGACACCGGCATCGGTACGGATGACGATTTCGCGGCCCTTCATATAGGCGCTCGCCGCAGCCTCGCTGTAATCGGGGCTGCGCATGCCATCCTTGGCCAGCAGCAGATCGCCGAACCAGATCGACAGCCGGTCGCGATCGGCGGCTTCGCCCGCCTTGCCGACGGCCATCACGACGCGGCCCCAATTGGCGTCCTCGCCTGCGATGGCCGTCTTCACCAGCGGTGAATTGGCGATCGACAGCGCGATACGCTTGGCCGCCGCGTCTGTCTCGGCGCCCTCCACATGCACCGTGATGAGCTTGGTAATACCCTCGCCGTCCTTCACGACCTGCATGGCGAGGTCGCGCATCAGATCGCATAGCGCCTCGGAGAAGCGGCCGAGCGCGGGATCGTCCGCATTCTCCAGCCAGGCGCCGCCCTTCGCCGCGCTGCCGGTGGCGAAGGCCAGCAACGTGTCGCTGGTCGATGTATCGCTGTCGACGGTGATGGCGTTGAAGGTCGTCTCGACATGGCGGCTGAGCAGCGCCTGAAGCGCAGGTGCGGCAATGGCGGCGTCGGTGAAAATGAAGGCCAGCATGGTCGCCATGTCGGGTGCGATCATGCCGGAACCCTTGGCGATGCCGTTCAGGGTCACGGTTACGCCGTCGATCTCCGTGGTCCGCGAGGCGAGTTTCGGGAACGTGTCGGTCGTCATGATCGTGGTGGCGGCATCGGTAAATCCGTCCTCGACCGCTTCGACGGCGAGCCGTTCCAGCACACCCTCGAATTTGCCCGGCGGAATCGGCTCCCCGATGACGCCGGTAGAGGCGAGAAAAACCTCCGCAGGCCGGCAAGCCGCTGCATTCGCGGCAAGCGCCGCGGTGGTCTCGACCGTTTCCCAGCCACGCAAGCCGGTAAAGGCGTTGGCATTGCCGGAATTCACCACCAGCGCCCGCGCCTTCCCATGAGCCAATTGCCGCCTGCACCAATCGACCGGGGCTGACGATGTCTTCGAGCGCGTCAAGACACCCGCCGCCTGCGTGCCCTCCGGCATAAGCACGAACAGCACGTCCTTGCGGTTCTTGTAGCGGATGCCGGCTTCAGCGGCAGCCAGCCTCACACCCTGCAATGGGGGAAGGCTCGCGAAGGTTTCCGGCGCGAAAGGCGATAGCTTCACGAGTCTTCCCTTTTTCGGGTTATTTCTTCTCGGGCTCGGGCTGGGCGGCCCCGGCCGGCGGCCGTTGCTTCGGCTTCAATCGCCTTCTTGATATCCGCGTCGACGATCTCGATCTTGCCGTTCTTGCGAAGGTCAAGAACCGTCGCCTGCAGCTTGTTCTGGATCAGGGACGCGGTGATCTGGTCCTTGACCTCCTCGAAAGCCGGCGGCTGACGGTTGCGCTTGTCCTCGACCTTGATGATGTGCCAGCCGAACTCGCTCTGCACCGGCGCGGAAAGCTTGTCCTTCTCCAGCGAGAAGGCGGCCTCGTCGAACGCCTTCACCATCTGGCCGCGCGAAAAATAACCGAGATCGCCGCCACCCTGGCCGCCGCGATCCTGCGAATATTTCTTCGCGGTCTCGGCGAAGTCGGCGCCGCCGGTGAGTTCCGCCGCGACCTTCTTGGCTTCGTCCTCGGTCTTCACGAGAATATGACGGGCGCGCACTTCCTCTTGCGCCGGCAGGCCTTTGACGCGCTCCTCATAGAGCGACTTGGCTTCCGCTTCCGGCACTGAATCGCGAACCTGCTTCTCGAAATAGGCGTCGCGAAGCGCGCGCAGGCGGTAATATTTCATCCGGGCCTCGAACTCGGCGCCTTCGGCCAGCTTGGCCTTTTCGGCGCTGTCCGCCATCAGATGGGCTTCGATGAGGTATTCGGTGAGCACGCGGCGGCGGCTTTCCGTCGGCACGCCTGCAAGCTCCGATCCGATCTCGGCTTCGGCGAAGCTCAGCTCCGCCTCGGTTATCGGCTGACCATTCACTTTCGCGACAACGGTATCCGGCGCGGCCCATGCGGGTCCGGCAAGGATGGCGGCCGCGAAAAGCAACACGGCTGATGCTGTACGTTTCACTGGTGATCCTCTTGTTTCAATTCGTTTTTGGGCTGGCTGAACTAAGGGCCAGAAGAATGTGCTCTGGTTGGGGCAGTATGTTGGACACTTCTTTAGCGCCCCTCGGCGCCTCGCGCAAAGAGTTCATATGGTTAATGCGAAATCCGATGGAACGGATTCCGCCGCGAAAGTCGCGTTGGCATCGTGCGAAGGCGCGCGTTGACAAGGTTATCGGCCACTCTTATCTCTGGCTTTGCGATTTGTCCGGCCCTGGCGCGGAGCCATGCCTTCGCGTATTGAATGACCCTCGAAGATCATCGTTCCCCAAACGAGTGGATGACGATCATGCGGACCCCGGTTATTCAAGGGGCCGGAGTTCGGTAATTTTCCGCCAGCGCGCAAAACGGGCGGCTGGTCGAGGTGAGGCATTGCAATGGTATCTTTGGCGACGCTGGCAAGTAAATTTTTTGGCACATCCAATGAGCGACGGCTCAAGGTCTATGATGCACGCGTCGCCGCGATCAATGCGCTGGAGCCGGAAATGGTCGCCCTTTCCGACGATGCCCTGCGCGCCAGAACCGCCGAAATGCGCAAGCAATTCGCGGACGGCAAGTCGATTGACGATCTTCTGGTGCCCGCCTTCGCCACGGTGCGCGAGGCGGCCAAGCGTACGCTCGGCCAGCGCCATTACGATGTGCAGCTGGTCGGCGGCATGGTGCTCCACAATGGCAAGATCGCCGAAATGAAGACCGGCGAGGGCAAGACCCTCGTCGCGACGCTTGCGGTCTATTTGAACGCGCTTGCCGGGCGCGGCGTGCATGTGGTGACGGTGAACGACTATCTCGCCCGCCGCGACGCGGAATGGATGGGCGAAATCTACAAGTTTCTCGGCATGTCGGTGGGTGTCATCGTGCATGAGCTGGACGACGATCAGCGCCGCGCGGCCTATGCCTGCGACATCACCTACGGCACCAACAACGAATATGGCTTCGACTATCTGCGCGACAATATGAAGTATTCGACCGCCGAGATGGTTCAGTTCGGCGGACGCAACCCCGACTTGTCCGGCCATGCCTATGCGATCGTCGACGAAGTGGACTCGATCCTCATCGATGAAGCGCGCACGCCGCTGATCATTTCCGGACCGGTCGAAGACCGCGCGCATCTCTACAACGCGATCAACACCATCATACCGGAATTGTCCGCAGGCGATTTCGAGCTGGACGAGAAGCAGCGGACGGTCCACTTGACGGAGGCCGGCAACGAGCATGTGGAGCAGTTGCTGCGCGGGCGCGAAGTGCTCAGCGAAAAGGCCACGCTCTACGATATCGAGAATGTCTCGCTGGTCCATCATGTGAACTCGGCGCTCAAGGCGCATAAGCTGTTCCTGCGCGACCGCGACTATATCGTCCATAAGGGCGGGGTCGTCATCATCGACGAATTCACCGGCCGCATGATGGAAGGCCGGCGCTATTCGGAAGGGCTGCATCAGGCGCTCGAAGCCAAAGAGCATGTCGCGATCCAGCCGGAAAACCAGACGCTCGCCTCCATCACCTTCCAGAACTATTTCCGGCTTTACGACAAGCTCGCCGGCATGACCGGCACCGCGCTGACCGAGGCCGGCGAATTCGGCGACATCTACCGCCTCGACGTGCTGGAAGTGCCGACCAACCGTCCGATGATCCGGCAGGATCATCATGACGAGGTCTATCGCACGGCCCGCGAGAAGAACGCCGCGATCATCGAAGCCATCAAGGACTGC
The DNA here is from genome assembly GCA_963842775.1 of uncultured Alphaproteobacteria bacterium. GTDB lineage: Bacteria > Pseudomonadota > Alphaproteobacteria > Rhizobiales > Rhodomicrobiaceae > R-RK-3. The sequence goes on from CAWJHQ010000015.1 coordinate 297,768, forward strand.
CGCGAGCGCGGTCAGCCGATCCTCGTCGGCACCACCTCGATCGAGAAATCCGAGAAGCTGGCAGAAGAACTGAAGGCGCAGAAGATCCCGCATCAGGTGCTGAATGCGCGCTATCACGAGCAGGAAGCCTACATCATCGCCCAGGCCGGCGTTCCCGGTGCGGTAACGATCGCCACCAATATGGCGGGTCGCGGCACCGACATTCAGCTTGGCGGCAATCTGGATATGCGGGTGAAAAACTGGCTCGTCGCGGAGCAGGCGAAGGGCGATACGCCCGACGAGGCGCAAATCGCGGCGCAACGCAAAATCATCCTCGCCGAGATCGAAGAGAAGAAGGAGCGGGCGCTGAAAGCCGGCGGCCTGTATGTCATCGGTACGGAACGGCATGAATCGCGGCGCATCGACAATCAGCTGCGTGGCCGCTCGGGACGCCAGGGCGACCCCGGCGACAGCAAATTCTTCCTGTCCCTCGAAGACGATCTGATGCGCATTTTCGGCTCGGAGCGAATGGACGGCATGTTGCGCCGCCTGGGGCTCCAGGAGGGAGAGGCGATCATCCATCCCTGGATCAACCGCGCGCTTGAAAAAGCCCAGCAGAAGGTCGAGGCGCGCAATTTCGAGATGCGCAAGAATATCCTCAAATATGACGACGTGATGAATGACCAGCGCAAGGTCATCTTCGAGCAGCGCATCGAGCTGATGCACAAGGAAGAGGTAGGCGAGACAGTCGCCGATATGCGCCGCGAATCCGTCGAAGAGCTTGTGGGCAACCATATTCCGCCCAACGCCTATGCCGAGCAGTGGGACACGCAAGGGCTCCAGGGCGCTGTGAAAGAGACTTTCGGGCTCGATCTGCCCATCATCGAATGGTCGAAGGAAGAGGGCATCGCCGACGAAGAGATCCGCGAGCGGATCACGGAAAAGGTCGACGCCGCCGCCGCCCGCAAGGCCGCCGAACTCGGCCCCGATCTCATGCGCCAGATCGAGAAAAGCGTATTGCTGCAGACGCTCGACCAGCTTTGGCGCGAGCATCTGATCATGCTCGAACATCTGCGTCAGGCCGTCGGCCTGCGCGGTTACGCCCAACGCGATCCGCTGAACGAATATAAGAGCGAATCCTTCACGCTGTTCGAAGCGATGCTCGCGCGCCTGCGCATGGCGGTGACGGAACAGCTCATGCACGTCCAACTCGCCCCCAATCAGAGCTTTGAGATGGAGATGGCAGGACTTGCCGGAAATGTACGGCTCGCATGTCAACCCGATGACCGGCGAGGATGAATTCGAGATGGCCGAGGCGGCGACCGGCACGGACGGCCCCCTGGCGCGCAAATCTCGGACCGGCGGCGGACCGGCCGCGGTCCGCAATCGCAGCGCTCAGGCCGCCGATCCCAATGATCCCAGCACATGGGGCAAGGTCTCGCGCAACGCGCCCTGTCCCTGCGGCTCGGGCAAGAAGTTCAAACATTGCCACGGCGCGCTGGTGGCGTAATTGGCGTCGTTCCTGCGCGAACCAGCATTGGCTCTGTCTGGTGGCAACCGGTTAGGGGCGCGCCGCGAGCAGCAGCGATGTCTGCGTGCGAGAGAAGCTAGTGCGATCGGACGGATAAGTCTACGCACATTGCGAGTCCGGTGCATGGGCAAAGACCCTAATAGGGTCCCTGTTCTTTGTTGTCCACCATGACGGATCAGGCTCCAAGGCGATTTGCGACATAGCGGAGGCGAGAAATGTACGGGCATATTGCGAGGATCATTTCGAAGCCAGGCGAACGCGAGACTTTGCTCGCCATCCTGCTCGAAAGCACCGGCACGATGGCTGGATGCCTCAGCTATGTGATCGCCACGGATCAGAGCAATGCGGACGCCCTCTGGGTGACGGAAGTTTGGGAAAGCAAGGCCGCTCACACGGCTTCGCTGGCGTTGCCGAACGTCAAGGCGGCGATCGCCCAGGCGATGCCTCACATCGCCGGCCTCGACCCGCGGGTCGAGACGACCCCGGTCGGCGGCATCGGCCTGCCGAGCGACGGGAACCTCTGGTGGTAGCAGGACTGGGAGTCATTCGGCCAAGCTCTGCGATCGGTCGGCCAAATCCGTTTTTCCGCTAAATGCCGGCCTACCAGACGCATCCTCAAGGGAGCCTGTGTGAACGACCTGCGGACGCGAACTGCGCACCACCTGGGTGATCGCTTCGCCTATATACGGTTCCAAGTGATTTGCCCCCCACACGGTCAGATGGTGATCGTCCCTATAGAGAGGGCGCCGCTGTTCGTCGATTGTTCGGCAAATTCCGCCGTTGCACAAATAGTTTTGGGGCGCAAAGTAGGTCACATTAGGATGTGCCTGAATCAAGCTTTGCATGGACAACCAAATCCCGGTTTCATAGCTGCTTAGCTGAGATAATGAAAATGCCTCGCATCCGGGAATATTGCGAGTCCAGCGCACTTGCATTGCTAGGCAATTCTTCAAATTATGCGGAATCTTAGGAACTTGGCCCAGAATGACTATTTTCTTCCCGTGTCGCTCAAGTTCTATAATTGTACGCTCAAGATTTTTAGTGAATACGTCCATTTCATCTGCCGTGCCGCTGAGTATATCTCGGATACTCCAAAATGAAGCGAGAACGACGACTGAAATACTCGGCTGGGCAATGATTTTAGCAAGCGTTTCTTCATTCGCTTTTCTGCATGAGCGGCTTTCAAGAGTAACCCTCATCTCTTGCGGCTCGACAAGAGGCTGGCAACTACGGCGAATGCGCGACACGCCTTTTATTTCCTGCTCGCTGGCGATCTTTGCGATCGCCGGCAAATAATGAAGGGCGTGAGAGTCGCCCCATAGCATCAGAGACGGCTCTGTTACGTCGGAATTGCCGAAAATGCATTCAGATTTGCCGATGCCCTTATCTAAAATATTCAAGCACGGGCGTGTCCCACCTTGCTCGAACTGGCTGAGCGCCATCACAGTATCTTTGTCCATCCGAGATGGTATGCCCTTAAGAGAATGAATGGACATGCCAAGCAAGAAAAGCGCGGCGGTCGAGCCGATTGCGGTCAGCAACAGAGGGCGTTGAAATTCTAAATGGGCACCTGGCCTGCGAAAAGGAGTTTCGACGAACCGCCACGAAACGATAGCGATGCCGAGACCAGTGGCCAGGGCAATGGTCAATTTCCAGAGGGCTCAACGGACGCTCAAAATAATACCGGGCGAAAGCAAGAGGTGGCCAATGCCAGAGGTACCAAGAGTAAGAAATTTTTCCGGTTGCGACAAAGATCGGCGAAGAAAGGACGCTTTCGACAAGAGTGTTTTTGTTTCCACCGCCGCTAAGCAAAATGAGAGCCGCGCCACAACATGGGAGAAGCGCGAATATTCCTGGGAATCGGGGTCTTGTCGTCGAGAAGGAACATTCCTGAAAGAATGAGAAGGAGGCCAGAGACGCTCAGCGCGTTTGCAAAAGCCTGCGACCGTATGGGGCGCGCATTGACCAAAGCGAGGCCTGCCCCGATCAACAACTCGAAAGCGCGGGAGGGTAGGCCATAAAAGGCTTCCCCTGGGAGATTCATGCTTGCCCATTCCGAATAGGCAAATGAAATACCAAATAAGAAGACGAATCCGCTGATAAAATATCGTGGACTTAATACTCTGAGCGAGACAGTGAGCAGAAGCGGCCACAGAAGGTAATATTGCTCTTCTACCGCCAACGACCAGACGTGAAGAAGCGGATTATTTTGCATGCTTGGGTCAAAATATTCCCTCCCTTGGCTAAGAAAAATATTTCCTACAAAAAGAACTGCATGGGATAATAGTTGACCATACTGATCAAGATGATCGGGCAATAATAGATATAAAGCTACCAATGTAACAGACACGAGCATGAACAGAAGGGCAGGCAATAGCCTTCTGGCGCGGCGGATCCAAAAATTGGTGAAGCTGAACTGCCCGGATTCCAGCTCGGTCGCAATAATTCGGGTTATCAGATAACCCGAAATCACAAAAAATATATCGACTCCCGTAAAACCGCCCGGGAGATAGGCCTGGTTGGCGTGAAACGCCACGACGGATACAATCGCGACCGCCCGAAGGCCGTCGACGTCAGGTCTATACGCAACCAACACAAGGATCCATCGCAACGCCGGATAAGGCTTGATTGGACCCGGGGCGATTTTTTGTCAATGAAGCCGATTGTAATTATGTCAACATAAACTGATCAGAACATGAAATTTCAAAAATTGAATGACATATTTTCCATTGCCGGTGACTAATCCATCCCCATCAGCAGCTCCGCGTTGCCGCCGGCCGCGGCCGTATTCACCGTCACCGTCTGCTCGGTTGCGAAACGCGGCAGATAATGCGGGCCGCCCGCCTTCGGTCCCGTGCCGGACAGGCCGCTGCCGCCGAAGGGTTGCACGCCCACCACCGCGCCGATCATGTTGCGGTTCACATAGACGTTGCCGGCGCTAAGACGCCGCGCGATTCGTTCGGCGGTCTCGGTAATGCGGGAATGAATGCCGAGCGTCAGGCCGTAGCCGGTCGCCTCGATCGCGGTGAGAACGTCGGCAAGCCGGTCCGCCCGGTAGCGCACCACATGCAGGATCGGGCCGAATATTTCGTCGCGCAAAGCGCTCGGGTCCGCCAGCTCGACGATATGGGGGGCAACGAAATAGCCCTCGCGCGGGGCCTCGCCCGCATAGAGGACGCGCCCGGAATCGGAGCCGCGCACGGACGCGATGTAGCCGTCGAGCTTCGCCTTGGCTTCTGCGTCGATCACCGGGCCGACATGGCTCGCCGGATCACGGGGATCGCCGATCGTCAGCGCGCGCGCGGCACCTGCGATCATCTCGATCATGCGATCCGCGACGTCCTCCTGCACGCAGAGCAGCCTTAGCGCAGAGCAGCGCTGGCCCGCCGAGCGGAAGGCAGAGGTGACGACATCATCGGCGACCTGTTCGGGCAAGGCGGTGGCGTCGGCAATCATCGCATTGATGCCGCCGGTCTCGGCGATCAGCGGAACGATGGGGCCGTCCTTGCCCGCGAGCGCGCGGTTGATGAGGCGTGCGACTTCGGTCGATCCGGTGAAGGCAACGCCGGCCACGCGGGCGTCCTCGACCAGCGCCGCGCCGACGCGCCCATCACCCAGCGCCAGATGCAGCGCGGTTGTCGGCACACCCGCGCGGTGCAGCAACCTGACCGCCTCATATGCGATCAGCGGCGTTTGCTCGGCGGGCTTGGCCACGACGCTGTTGCCGGCCATGAGGGCAGCCGCGATCTGGCCCGTGAAGATCGCGAGCGGAAAATTCCACGGCGAGATGCAGACGAACACGCCGCGCCCGCGCAGGCGCAGGAGGTTGGACTCTCCCGTCGGGCCGGGCAGTTTCTGGCCATCGCCGAACAGTTTGCGTCCTTCGGCGGCGTAATAACGGCAGAAATCCACTGCCTCGCGCAACTCCGAGACGGCATCGTCGAGCGTGCGCCCGCCCTCGACCTGGATGAGATGAATGAAGAGGCCGCGCTCTGCTTCGAGTAAATCGGCGGCACGGTCAAGCACGGCGGCGCGGGTGGCGGCGGAGACTGCCGACCAGCCGGCGAAACCCGCCTGAGCCGCCCGCATCAATACACCCGCTCCGCGCGGATCGAGTTCGGCGACGTCACCGATGACCGTCTTGGCGTCGATCGGTGTGATGGCGGGCCGGCGTGCTCCGGTAAACGGGATGCCCCCGTCCAGCGAGGTGGCGGAGATTTTCACCTCGCGATGACGTTCGACATCGGCAAGCAGGCTCGCAAGCGACGCCCGGTCGCCGAACTCCACGCCTTGCGAATTACGTCGCGACGGGCCGTAAAGCCAAGGCGGCACCGGAATCGCCGCATGGCGCGCCAGATCCGCCGAACCGAGAATCTCCGCTGGATGCCGCAACAATTCTTCGACCGGCACAGCCGGATCGGCGGCGGCAGAGACGAAGGAGGAGTTCGCGCCATTCTCCAAGAGCCGCCTGACAAGATAAGCCAGGAGGTCGCGGTGTCCGCCAACCGGTGCGTAAACGCGGCAGGCGACACCCGGCTCATTCTCCACGCAGCCGCGTATCCGGCTCATTCTCACGCAGCCGCGTATAGAGCGCCTCTCCCATTCCGTGCAGACGCTGAAATTCGTAATCGTGACTGTCTCCGGCCTGTTCGAGCACGGTGGCGACGGTCAGCGCGTTGTGCGTCGCGAATTGCGGGAAAATGCGCGGCCGAAGCGCCAGAAGCTGATCGGCGCAGGCGATATAATTGAGGTCGGTCACGCATTTGCGCGTGAAGACAGGGTAGTCGGCGAGGCCGCGCTCCTGGGCGCGCTTGATTTCGGTGTCCCAATAGGCGCCCTTGACCAGCCGGACCATCATGCGCCGCCCGAGGCTTTCGGCAAGTTCGCCGGTCCACGCAATCACCGCGCTCGCCCGCTTCTGATAGGCCTGAACCGCCAACCCGAAGCCGACCCAGCCGCCGAGCGATGGATCGGCGAAAGTCGCGCCAATGACATCGAGGGATAGTTCGAGCCGGTCGGCTTCCTCCGCGTCGATGGTAAAGTTCAGATCGTAATTTTTGGCCTTGCGCGCCAGCTCCAGCACGAGCGGCACCAACTCGTGCATGACGCGCTCACGGCTCACGGCCTCGAAGCGCGGATGCAGCGCCGATAGCTTTACCGAAATGCCGGGCCGTTCTGGCAGGGCCAGGGTCCCCGCCGCGCCGCCGATAGCTTCGATCGCATCGGCGTAGGAAGCGAAATAGCGCTCCGCATCCGCGGCAGTGCGGGCGCCCTCGCCGAGCATGTCGAAGGAGTAGCGGTAGAGACCGCCGGGGCCGGATCGGGCGCGGTCGAGCGCGTCATCGATGGTCTGGCCGAGTACGAAATGATTGCCGAGCACGCGCATCGCCTGGCGCGTCGCAGTACGAAGGGTGGGCAGACCGATGCGCTTGGCGAGCTGGCCGATGATCGTGTCCGGTGTTTCGCCCGGCCGGATGATGCGCGCCGAGAGGCCCAGCGCCCAGGCCGAGGCATTGACCAGCAGCGCACTGGACTTCGCTTCATGATGGACGAAATCGCCCTGCCCCAGCTTATCTTCGATCAGCCGGTCGGCAGTGGCGCCATCGGGCACGCGCAGCAGCGCCTCGGCAAGCACCATGAGCGCCAGCCCTTCGCGCGTCGACAGCGCATATTCCCGCAGCATCTCCTCGACGCCGCCGAATCCGCTGCTTGTGCCGCGAATGGCGGTTATGAGGTCGCGCGCCCGCGCTTCGATAGCCGCAATGCGAGGTTGCGACGGACCTGCCGCCTCGAGCAGCGTTCGGGCCAGCGAAACGTCGTCCGGCGCATACGCCGCGTCGAACCTAGGCACGTTGTACGAACTGGCCTTCATAATCTGAGACACCTTCAATTAAAGCTATGCCGATGATAAGCGTTGGCGCAATATCAAGATGTTGCAACGCGATTACTGCGGGACAGCGAATGTCTAACGGAACAACTAGCAACGCCGACACAGTTCAACGACAAGAAGCGCTCCGAGAATATTATTTTATCGAGGAACTTATCGACAGATTCGATACCAAGAGCCTAACATTGAAATCCTGGAGTGTGACAGCCAGCAGCGTAGCTATTGGGTTTGGCTTCGCAGAAAAGCAGCCGGCGTTGTTTCGTTGGCCTGTGCAGGGAGCCTGACGTTCTGGTACCTTGAAGCACTGTGGAAGGTTTATCAAAGCATCCTTGCAGCGAGAGCCTTGGAACTGGAGATAGCCTTATCTGCACCCGAACTTGAATATCGTGGACCATTAATTGGCCATGCTTTCAGAGCCGCATTTCGTCAGAAAGTAGAGATAAAAAAAATCGTCTCAATATTAAGATACCGAAATGTTTGGCTACCTCATGGGCTCATTTTTCTTCTGGGCCTTTCATTGAGCCTGGGTTCACTGCTGAGACCCTAGATCGAATTCACCCGATGCCCGCCATCCACTGAAATGATGCTGCTGGTCATATAGGAACCGGCGTCCGACAAAAGCAGCAGCATCGGGCCTGTAAGCTCGTGATGTTCGCCCACGCGGCCCATCGGGATGCGCCCCACGATCTTTCGCCCGGCCTCGGTAGCAAGGAAGGCGCGGTTGATATCGGTCTCGAAATAGCCCGGCGCCAGCGCGTTCACGCGGATGCGGTGCTCGGCCCATTCGAGCGCCATCTGCTGTGTGAGCTGGACCACGGCAGCCTTGGACACGGCGTAGGCCGTATTGCCGGCGCTCTGCCGGAAGGAGAGCAGCGAGGCGATGTTGACGATGCTGCCACCCTTGCCGCGCGAGACCATGTGGTGCGCGACCTCGGTGCCGACCGCCCATACGCCCGTCAGATTGGTGGCCATCGTCTCGTTCCAGCCCGCTTCGTCGCGATCCAGGAGCGGCAATCGGCGCGCGATGCCTGAATTGTTGATCAGCCCATCCAGGCCGCCGGTCAGGCGTACCGCTTCGGCGACGCCCGCGCGCACGGACGCCATGTCTGTCACATCCATGGGGACGGCATGTGCGGTGCCGCCTTTGCCTTTGATCTCGGCAACCAATTCGCCAAGCGCATCGATGCGCCGCGCGGCTCCGACGACCGTCGCGCCTGCCTCGGCCAGGACGGTGGCGAAATGGCGTCCGAGCCCGCTGGAGGCACCGGTGACGAGGATGGTTTTTCCCGTGATGTCGAAAAGGTTACCCAAAGTTTCCTCCGTGACGTTTCAATGGCGCAAGCGTTCGCAGTTTCGCCTTCGCAGGCATCTTCTTTTTGTCACTCCCGCGCAGGCGGGAGTCCAGCGACATATGCTGCGCCGGAGTTCTTGGCTGGATACCCGCCTTCGCGGGTATGACAAAGTTGCGGATCGCCTGGAGGGCTACTGCCCTCCTTTAAAGCGCCCGCGCCTGATCGCGCAGCACGAATTTCTGGATCTTGCCCGTTGCGGTCTTAGGCAGCGGACCGAAAATGACGGTCTTCGGGATCTTGTAGCCTGCCATGTTCTGACGGCAATAGGCGATGATGTCCTCGATGCTCACTTTCCCCTCGGCGTCAGGCTTCAGCGTGACGAAGGCGCAAGGCGTTTCGCCCCATTTGTCGTCGGGCCGCGCGACGACGGCGGCCTCCATCACTTGCGGGTGGCTGTAAAGCACCTCCTCGATCTCCAGCGACGCGATGTTCTCGCCCCCGGAAATGATGATGTCCTTGGCCCGGTCCTTCATCTCGATATAGCCGTCCGGATGCTTGACGCCGAGATCGCCGCTATGCAGCCAGCCATTGCGCAGCGTGTGGTCGCTGGTCGCCTCGTCCTTGAGATAGCCGCGCATGATGGTGTTCGAGCGCATCACCACTTCGCCGATGCTCACGCCGTCGGCGGGCAGGATTTCGTCGGTCTCGCGGTCCACCACGTCGACGTCGGAATGGGTGACGATCGGCACGCCCTGCCGCGCCATCTTTGCGGCGCGCTCCTGAAGCGGCAAGTCTTTCCATTCCTCCTGGAAGGCGCAGACGGTCGAGGGGCCGTAGCTTTCCGTCATGCCGTAGAGATGGGTGACGTTGAAACCCATCCCCTCCATCTGGGCGATCACCGCGCTGGGCGGGGCCGCGCCGCCGGTCGCCACTTGAACGAGGCCATGACTGAAACGGCGCTTCGCCTGCCTCCGGTGCATGGATCAGGCCGGACAGGATCACCGGCGCGCCGCAAATATGGGTGACGCGCTCTTCATCGATCAGCTTGAACACCAGCGCCGGATCGAACTGCCGCAGGCAGATATGCTGCGCGCTGAGCGCCGTCACCGCCCAGCTATAGGTCCAGCCATTGCAGTGGAACAGCGGCAGCGTCCAGAGATAGACGCTTTCCGGCGTCAGCGCGAAGGTGAGCGCCGAGCCAAGCGCGTTCAGATAGGCGCCGCGATGATGGTAGACGACACCTTTCGGGTTGCCGGTCGTGCCGCTCGTATAGTTGACCGAGATCGCGTCCCATTCGTCCTGCGGCAAGGTGAAGGGGCGGGTCGCATCGCTTTGGGCGAGCAGCGTCTCATATTCGATCTCGCCGAGTCCGGTGGCGCCGGTGCCCAGATCGTCGATTTCAATGATGCGCGGTCTTTCGCGAACCCGCTCGACGGCGGCCTTGGCCACTTCGGCGAAAGCGGTATCAACGAGAAAAATCCGGCTTTCGGCATGGTCGAGCGTATAGGCGATGGTCGCGGCGTCGAGGCGGATGTTGATGGTGTTCAGCACCGCTCCGGACCCGGGCACGCCGAAATGAGCCTCGATCATCGCCGGCGTATTGGGCGACAGGATCGACACCACCTCGCCATAGCGTACGCCCATCCGCTCAAGACCGGAGGCCAGCGCCCGGGCGCGGCTGTAAACCTCGCCCCAGCTCAGCCGCCGCGCGCCGTGCAGAATGCCGAGCTTCTGCGGATAGATCGTCGCGGTGCGGCGCAGGAACTCTAGCGGCGTGAGCGGCACGTAATTCGCCGCGCGCTTTTGCAGTCCCGCCGACAGGTTGATGTTGCCCACTAAACGATCCTCCTCATCGGCCACTCGAAGCGGGGCGCTCTCCCGCCCTTGGCTTCCATATTTCACGCAATGCGGCCGCCTCCACAAGGGGAAGCCGATACGGTGCCTGCCGCTTGTCCATTCGCCTCATAATCCGGCAGATTTGCGCCTGCAAAATAGGCAGCTCTCCTGCTGGTTAGGAACTAGGCACCTCCCCGGCTGGATTAACCTGCTGCCCTTGATCCTGCACCGCCTAACAGAAATCCCCCAATCGAGTGCATGGCACGGGCTTTGCATTCAATGGTCGTGCACATCCAACAAGGAAGGGGAGCATCGTTAATGTACCAAAGCAGGCTCGCGTTGAAGACCTGGGCGGCGGCAGCCGCCATCGCCGGCGTCTCGCTGTTCACACAGCAGGCCAGCGCGCAGGACACGATTAAAGTCGGCATCCTGCATTCTCTCTCCGGCACCATGGCGATCAGCGAAACGACCCTCAAGGATGTCATGCTGATGCTGATCGAGGAGCAGAACAAGAAAGGTGGCCTCCTCGGCAAGAAGCTCGAAGCCGTCGTCGTCGATCCGGCTTCCAACTGGCCGCTCTTTGCCGAAAAGGCCCGCCAGCTCATCAGCCAGGACAAGGTCGCCGCGACTTTCGGCTGCTGGACGTCGGTGTCGCGCAAATCCGTGCTGCCGGTCTTCGAGGAACTGAACGGCCTGCTGTTCTACCCCGTCCAATATGAGGGCGAGGAAAGCTCCAAGAACGTCTTCTATACCGGCGCCGCCCCGAACCAGCAGGCAATCCCGGCCGTCGACTATCTGATGGCAAGCGAGAAGGTCAAGCGCTGGGTGCTGGCCGGCACCGACTATGTCTATCCGCGCACCACCAACAAGATCCTGGAGACGTATCTCAAGGCCAAGGGTGTCGCTAGCGAAGACATCATGATCAACTACACGCCCTTCGGCCATTCCGACTGGCAGTCGATCGTGTCCGACATCAAGAAATTCGGCTCCGCCGGCAAGAAGACCGCCGTCGTATCCACCATCAACGGCGATGCCAACGTGCCGTTCTATAAGGAACTCGGCAATCAGGGCGTGAAGGCGACCGACATCCCGGTCGTGGCGTTCTCGGTGGGTGAGGAAGAGCTGGCCGGCGTCGATACCAAGCCGCTGGTCGGGCATCTCGCCGCCTGGAACTACTTCATGAGCGGCAAGGATCCCATCAACACCTCCTTCATCGAAAAATGGAAGGCCTACACCAAAAATCCGAAGCGCGTCTCCAACGACCCGATGGAAGCGCATGTGATCGGCTTCGCCATGTGGATCAAGGCGGTGGAGAAGGCCGGAACGACCGATCCCGACGCCGTCATCGACTCCATCGTCGGCGTGTCGGTGCCGAATCTGTCCGGCGGCTATTCGACCATGATGCCGAACCATCACATCACCAAGCCGGTGCTGATCGGCGAAATCCAGGGCGACGGGCAGTTCGAAACTGTCTGGCAGACGCCCGGCCTCGTCGTCGGCGACGAATGGTCGGACTTCCTCCCCGACTCGAAGGACCTGATCTCCGATTGGCGCAAGCCCATGTCCTGCGGCAACTTCAATACCAAGACCGGCAAGTGCAGCGGCAAATCCAGCTGATGCATGCCTGATACGAGGGCCGGCGCGTTCCCCCTGTTCGCCCCGGCCCTAACTTCACCTCTCCCAATGGGAGAGGTCGGCGCGCAGCGCCGGGTGAGGGGTTACAAATTCACCGATAGGGCGCACCCCCTCACCCCGACCCTCTCCCCATGGCGAGAGGGAATCGGGTGATCGAGCATGCGACGGGTCGAGGCCGTGCGGCGGACGGATGATGCGGGAGTATTAATGAAACGCGCCGCCCTTCTTCTCCTTCTGGCGCTGGCCCTCTTCGCGCCGCGTGCCGCCGTCGCCCAAGACATCGAGGCGGCCATCAACGCTCTCAGCCAGGGCAATTTCGACGATAGAGCCAAAGCGGCGACCACTCTGGCGCAAACTGGCGACGCACGGGCCGTAGCCGTTCTGAAGGCTCTCGGCGACCGCGATCTTTACATTCGCAAATCCGACCAGAAGGTCTTCATCGCCCGCTCCTCGGGCGGCGCGTATCAGCTCATCGATCCGATGACAGGGCAGGATGCCGGACAGGCCTCCAGCGCCGAACTCGACGGGGTGAAGGTGAACAACGCCCTGCGCCGCACTCTGGAGGCGCTGCTCGGCAGCCTCACCCTCCTCAATCCCGATCCGGCGATCCGGGCCGGCGCCGCGGCGTCCTTGTTCAATCAGCCGGCGGCGGACGCCCTGGACACGCTCGACGCGGCCATGGCCAAGGAAACCGACCCGGGCGTGAAGAAGCTGATGGTGGAGGCCCGCGCCGCGTCCATCCTGAAAAGCGACCGCCCCGACGCGGAAAAGCTCGCCGCCGTCGAGGTGCTCAGCCAGCGCGGCGACCAGGATTCGCTGAGCCTCTTGCAGAACCTCGAAGCCACCGCTCAGGGCGATCTGAAAAAGGCCGCCGCCGAGGGCATCGCCGCCATCTCCCGTGTGCTCGCCCTCTGGAACAATGTGCAGAACCTCTGGTATGGCGTGTCGCTCGGCTCGGTGCTGCTGCTCGCGGCGATCGGGCTCGCCATCACCTTCGGGGTGATGGGCGTCATCAACATGGCGCATGGCGAGATGGTGATGATCGGCGCCTACACGACCTATTTCGTGCAGGAAGTGTTCCGCGCCAACTTCCCGGGCGCCTTCGACTATTCGCTGTTCGTCGCGCTGCCCGCTGCGTTCCTCATCGCCGGGCTGATCGGCGTCGGGCTCGAACGCGGCATCATCCGCTTCCTCTACGGACGTCCGCTGGAAACGCTGCTCGCCACCTGGGGGCTGAGCCTCATTCTGCAGCAAACCGTGCGCTCGATTTTCGGCCCGTCCAACCGCGAAGTCGGCACGCCGTCCTGGATGAGCGGCACCGTCGAAATCACCCACGGGCTGACGCTCACCTCGAACCGCATCGCCATCGTCGCCTTCGCGGCCATGGTGTTCGTCGCGCTGATCCTGGTCATGCGCTACACCACCTTCGGGCTGCAAATGCGCGCCGTGACGCAGAATCGCTCCATGGCGAATTCGGTGGGCATCCGCTCCGCCTGGGTGGACGCGATGACTTTTGGCCTGGGCTCGGCCATCGCCGGCGTGGCGGGCGTGGCGCTCAGCCAGATCGACAATGTCTCCCCCAACCTCGGCCAGTCCTACATCATCGATTCGTTCCTCGTCGTGGTGTTCGGCGGCGTAGGTAACCTGTGGGGTACACTTGTCGGGGCCTTGTCGCTCGGAATTCTCAACAAGTTTCTGGAGCCTTGGGCGGGTGCCGTGCTCGGTAAGATCCTGATTCTGGTGATGGTGATTCTGTTCATACAAAGGCGGCCACGCGGACTTTTCGCGCTCAAGGGCCGCGCGGTGGAGGCATAGCGATGGGAACACGCCATACGCCGCTTTTCGGCATCCCGATGGGCGGCGGGGACTTGATTTTCCTTACCATACTTGCCGCCGTCACCGTCGCCGTACCCGCGCTCAACTTAGCGACCGATGCAGCCTCCGCCCTGCATGTCCCAACCTATCTGATGACGTTGCTCGGGAAATATCTCTGCTACGCGCTGCTCGCGGTCGCCGTCGATCTTGTCTGGGGCTATTGCGGCATATTGAGTCTCGGCCATGGTGCGTTTTTCGCGCTTGGCGGCTATGCGATGGGCATGTATCTCATGCGCGCGATCGGCGGGCGCGGTGTCTACGGCAACGCCGAACTTCCGGATTTCATGGTCTTCCTGAACTGGAAGGAGTTGCCCTGGTTCTGGTACGGCTTCGACATCTTTCCCTTAGCGATGTTGATGGTCGTACTGGTGCCGGGGCTTCTCGCGCTCGTCTTCGGCTGGTTCGCATTCCGGTCGAGGGTGACTGGCGTCTATCTGTCCATCATCACCCAGGCGCTGACTTTCGCGCTGATGCTTGCCTTCTTCCGCAACAATATGGGTTTCGGCGGCAATAACGGCCTCACCGACTTCAAGGACCTGCTCGGCTTCAATCTGCAATCCGACGGGATGCGCGCCTCGCTGTTCGCCGCCTCCGGCATCGCACTGGGGCTGGGCTTCCTCGTCTGCCGCTTCATCGTCACCTCGAAGCTGGGGCGGGTCGTCACCGCCATCCGCGACGCGGAGAGCCGGACGCGCTTCATCGGCTACCGGGTGGAGCATTACAAGCTGTTCGTGTTCGTCGTTTCGGCGGTGCTGGCCGGGGTCGCGGGTGCGCTCTACGTGCCGCAGGTCGGCATCATCAACCCGAGCGAATTCTCGCCCGCCAATTCCATCGAGATCGTCATCTGGGTGGCGCTCGGCGGGCGCGGCACGCTTTACGGCGCGGCGCTCGGCGCGGTGGCGGTCAATTTCGCCAAGAGCTATTTCACCGGGGCGATGCCGGAAATCTGGCTGTTCGCGCTCGGCGGGCTGTTCATCTTCGTCACCATCTTCATGCCGAAGGGCATTGTCGGCACGATCCGCGAGCGGCCTGCATTTGCGGTCGAGGCGCGCTGACGCGAAAACCGCGCCCGGTGCCATCGGCCGAATTCGCCGGCAGTCCGGGAGAGTGAGATGAACGCAACGCACGCCGGCCAAAATCGCCGCCAATGAAACGCTGCTCTATCTCGACGGCGTCAGCGTCAGCTTCGACGGCTTCAAGGCGCTCAACAAGCTCAGCCTCTATGTGACGGCGGGCGAGATGCGCGCCATCATCGGCCCGAACGGCGCCGGCAAGACCACCATGATGGACGTCATCACCGGCAAGACGCGGCCCGACACCGGCGAAGTCCTGTTTCGCGGCGACGTCGACCTGACCCAGCGCGACGAAGCCGACATCGCCCGCCTCGGCATCGGCCGCAAATTCCAGAAGCCGACCGTTTTCGAAGGTCACACCGTCTATCACAATCTGGAACTGGCTTTGAAAGCGCCGCGCGGCATTTTCGATACGCTGTTCGCCGTGCTGAAGGGTGAACAGGCTGAGCGCATCGCCGAGACCTTGCGGATCATCGGCCTCACCGCCGACCAGGATCGCCTCGCGGGCGCGCTGTCGCACGGCCAGAAGCAATGGCTGGAGATCGGCATGCTCTTGATGCAGGAGCCCGATTTGCTGCTGGTCGACGAGCCCGTCGCCGGCATGACCGACGCCGAAACCGAACGCACCGCCGAGTTGCTGCGCCATATCGCGCAGACCCGCTCGGTGATCGTCGTCGAGCACGATATGGAATTCGTGCGGGCGCTCGGCGTGAGGGTGACGGTGCTGCATGAGGGCAGCGTCTTGTCGGAAGGGTCGCTGGAAAAGGTCCAGAACGATCAGAAAGTCATCGAAGTTTATCTGGGGCGGTGAGTTGGATGAGAAATCGGGATGCTTCATTTGCTCGGAATTGAGCTCTCTTTCACTGGAGCCTTTGCGAACAGCCCCCTCACCCGGCTCGGCTGCGCCTCGCCGCCCTCTCCCCACAAGGGGAGAGGGCAATTTGTGCCAGTTACAGAAGCCATGCCTCTCATCCGCAGCGTGCCGCACTCTCCCCTCGCGGGAGAGGGCTCCCGCCGTCAGGCGGGTGGGTGAGGGGGCTTTCTCAGCGCGACCGGAAAGCAACCATACAAGGGAAAGCGCCCATGTTCACAACTCTCACGGCGAAACGATGATCGAAGCGCGCGATGTCGATGTGTTCTACGGCGCCAGCCAGGCGCTGCGCGGCGTCTCGCTGACGGCCGAGATCGGCCAGGTGACCTGCGTGCTCGGCCGCAACGGCGTCGGCAAGACGACGCTGATCCGCGCCATGGTCGGCCAGCAGCCGGTGCGCGGCGGGGCGATCCTGTATAATGGCGACAACATCACCGGCGTGCCGGCCTATCAGCGGGCGCGGCAGGGCATCGCCTTCGTGCCGCAGGGCCGCGAGATCTTTCCGCTGCTGACGGTGGAGGAAAACCTCAAATCCGGGTTCGCCGCCCTGCCGGGCGCCGCGCGAAAAATCTCCGACGAGATTTTCGAGCTGTTTCCCGTGCTGAAAAGCATGCTGGGGCGGCGCGGCGGCGACCTTTCCGGCGGCCAGCAGCAGCAGCTCGCCATTGCCCGCGCGCTGATCATGCAGCCGAAGGTGCTGGTGCTCGACGAGCCGACGGAAGGCATCCAGCCCTCGATCATCAAGGATATCGAGCGCGTCATCGCCCTGCTGCGCGATCGCGGCACCATGGCGATCGTGCTGGTGGAGCAATATTTCGACTTCGCCCGGCGCCTCGCCGACCGCTTCGCGGTTCTGGAGCGCGGTCAAGTTGTGCTTGCGGGAACGCGGGAAGATATGGTGGAAAGCGATGTCAGGCGGTATCTTACCGTTTGACGCATGTGTTTAACGCTTTAGCAGCCACGGAGCCAGCGGCTCCCCCTCACCCGGCGCTGCGCGCCGCCCTCTCCCGCGTCGTGAGCCTTTACGGCGAACGACAAGCGTTCGCCTTCGGGAGAGGGCAAGAAACGGCCGGCCTCTTACTTGCCCTCTCCCCTGGCGGGAGAGGGCGGAATGCGTCAGCATTCCGGGTGAGGGGGAGCCGCTTGCGCAGGAGCACGGAACATAGCAAATCGTGCCATCTGCATGGCGCACAACACTGAAAGAGGCTTGCTTGAACGCCATTCTGCGAGATCGCGACCTGCAGCGCGTCGATGGGGCGGCGCGTATCGCGGTCCATGGCGCGGGCGGACGCAACGCCATCACCGATCTGTTTCAGCGCTCGCCATGCAAGGTTTTGCTGCCTGATATCGACGGGCATCCCTGCCGCGAGGCCGTGTTCCTGAATACGGCTGGCGGCATCGCGGGGGGCGATCGCCTAAGTTTCGGGCTGTCGGCGAGCGGTGATGCGAGCTTCACCGGGACGACCCAGGCATCAGAACGGATTTACCGTGCCATCGACGCGCCGGGTCAGATCGAGATGCGCATCGAAGCCGCCGACAACGCGGCGCTGCAATGGCTGCCACAGGAAACCATCCTGTTCGACGGCGGGCGATTAAACCGCTCCACGCGAAATCCACGTGAGCGGCACCGCGCGCCTCATCGCCATGGACTGGCTGCTCCTGGGCCGCGCCGCATCCGGCGAGACCGTTCGCCACGGCGCGTTCCGCGACGATTGGCGCGTCTATCGCGACGGCCGCCTCATCTGGGCCGACGCGTTCCGGCTGACAGGCGACATCGAGACCCTCGTCCATCGCCCGTCGCTGCTCGCCGGGCATACCGCCATCGCCACCATCCTTTACGCTGCCTCGAACGCGCCCGCCAATCTTGACCGCGTCCGCGCCATCCTTGGCGAGCCTATCCTGCAAATCCGGCGCGACCATCGTCAACGGGCTGATGATCTGCCGCTTCGCCGCCAAAGCCGCCGCCGAGCTGCGCCGGGCGGTGACCGATTTCCTGCGCGCCTTTCGCGGGCGGGCTGGAGGGTTTTACCCCCGCCTTGCCGAAAGTGTGGGCATGCTGAGCATCGCGCGCAAAAGTGGGAACCGGTTTTGCGAAACAGCGATGCGACAACCAAGAGGCAGAGCGGAGTGCGCGATTCGAGCGCATTCCACTCTGAACGAAGAGGGAGGACCGAAATGAACCTCACCCCGAGGGAAAAAGACAAGCTGATGATCGCCGTCGCCGCAATGGTGGCGCGCGGACGGCTTGGCGCGCGGCGTGAAGCTGAACTATCCCGAGAGCATCGCGCTGATTACCGATTTCGTCCTGGAAGGCGCGCGCGACGGCCGCGCCGTCGCCGATCTGATGGCCGACGGCGCCAAGGTTGTCGCCCGCGAGCAGGTGATGGAGGGGATCGCCGACATGATCCACGAAGTGCAGGTCGAGGCGACGTTCCCGGATGGCACCAAGCTCGTCACCGTTCACCACCCCATCCGCTGATCTTTCCCGCGTCCGCTTCGCCCAGTTTCATTTTTGCCAACGCCTGCCGATAAGCGGCAATGCAGATCGCAGGCCACCCAACGGAGATCGAACATGCAGCGTCTGCTTCTTATCTTTCCGCTGGTCGCCCTCGCCGCGACGCCCGCTCTGGCGCATATCGGCGTGGGTCACACCCATTCCTTCTCCGCCGGCTTCGGCCATCCGCTGGGCGGGCTCGATCATATCCTCGCCATGGTCACGGTCGGCCTGTGGGGCGCTGTCGCCGGGGGCCGCGCATTGTGGGCTTGGCCCGCGGCCTTTGTCGGCGCGATGATTGCCGGATTCGCCGCCGCTTCCTCCGGTGTGGCGCTGCCCTTCGTGGAGCCGGCCATTCTGGCGTCGAGCATCGCCCTTGGCCTGCTCGTGCTGCTCGCCGTCAAGGCTCCGGTGTGGGCGGGCGCGGTGATCGTCGCCGCCTTCGCAGCCTTCCATGGCCATGCGCATGGTACCGAGGCGGAAGGCGCGAGCCTCATTCCCTATGCCGCCGGTTTCGCCTTCGCCACGGCCGCGCTGCATATGAGCGGCATCCTGCTCGGGCTGAGCGCCAGCGGCCGCACGGGGCAGCTCGCGCTGCGCGGCGCGGGCGCGGCGGCAAGCCTGGGAGGCGTCGCCCTTGCGGCGGGGCTGCTATGATCCCCGGGGAAATCATAAGTCAGGAAGGCGACATCGAGCTCAATTCCGGCCGCGCCGCGATCATGCTGACCGTCGCCAATACCGGCGACCGGCCCGTTCAGGTCGGCAGCCACTATCATTTCCACGAAACCAACGCCGCCCTGACCTTCGACCGCGAGGCCGCGCGTGGAATGCGCCTCGACATCGCGGCGGGAACGGCGGTGCGCTTCGAACCTGGCCAGACGCGCGAGGTGCAACTCGTGCCCTATGCTGGTGCCCGCGTGATTTACGGGTTCAATCAGAAGGTGATGGGATCGCTATGACCGTGGCCCTGCTCTCGCTATGTGCGACCGGCAGCCGCTGGCGCATTCGCGCACCGCAGGAGAATTCGGAATGGGTCTGACCGCAGAGCAGGCTTCGAACGACGGCGTGGTCCTGATCGCGCGGGCTGCCGATTTCGCCGCCCGCGCCCACGTCGCGCAAAGGCGGAAAGGCGACGCCCAGGAGCCGTACATCAATCATCTGGCGGAGGTTGCCCTGCTGCTCACCCAGGCGACGGGCGGGCAGGATGCCACCTTGGTCGCCGCCGGCTGGCTGCACGACACGCTTGAGGACACCGATACCGAGCGCGAGGAACTTGAGACGTTGTTCGGTCCCGCCGTCGCCTCTCTCGTTGCCGAAGTGACCGACGATAAATCGTTGCTGAAGGCCGAACGGAAGCGCCTGCAGGTGGAAACCGCCCCGCGGAAAAGCGCCCAGGCGCGCCTGCTCAAGATCGCGGACAAGACGAGCAATCTGCGCGCGATCGCCTCGAGCCCGCCGAGCGGATGGGATTTCGCGCGCCGCATCGCCTATCTCGACTGGGCCGAGGCGGTCGTCGCCGGATGCCGAGGGCTCAATCCACAGCTTGAGCAGACATTCGACGAGGCGATGCGCCACGCTCGGGCAGCGATGGAAAACACCAAATAGAAGGAGCATCCATGCCTATGAAAATCTCCCGCGCCGCTTATGCCGGAATGTATGGCCCCACGGTCGGCGACCGGGTGCGCCTCGCCGACACCGACCTCATCATCGAGGTCGAGGAGGACCGCACCATCTACGGCGAGGAGGTGAAGTTCGGCGGCGGCAAGGTGATCCGCGACGGCATGGGCCAGGGCCAGGCGACGAGGAGCCAAGGTGCGGTCGATACCGTCATCACCAACGCGCTGATCCTGGATCATTGGGGGATCGTCAAGGCCGATATCGGCATCAAGGACGGGCGCATCGCCGCCATCGGCAAGGCGGGCAATCCGGATGTGCAGCCGGGCGTCGACATTATCATCGGGCCGGGCACGGAGGCGATCGCGGGCGAGGGCAAGATCGTCACTGCGGGCGGCATCGACGTGCATATCCATTTCATCTGCCCGCAGCAGATCGAGGAAGCGCTGTTTTCCGGCGTCACCACGATGATGGGCGGCGGCACCGGCCCGGCGGCGGGCACCACCGCCACGACCTGCACGCCAGGGCCCTGGCATATGGAGCGGATGCTTCAGGCAGCCGAAGCCTTTCCAATGAATCTCGGCTTCTTCGGCAAGGGCAATGCCAGCCAGCCGAAGGGGCTCATCGAACAGATCGAGGCCGGTGCTTGCGGGCTCAAGCTGCATGAGGATTGGGGGACGACGCCCGCCGCCATCGATTGCGCGCTGTCGGTGGCCGACGACATGGACGTCCAGGTCGCCATTCACACCGACACGCTGAACGAAAGCGGCTTCGTCGAGAACACCGTGGCGGCGTTCAAGGGCCGCACCATCCATGCCTTCCATACCGAGGGAGCGGGCGGCGGCCACGCGCCCGACATCATCAAGCTGTGCGGCGAGTTGAACGTCATCCCGTCATCCACCAACCCGACGCGCCCCTATACGGTGAACACGCTGGACGAGCATCTCGATATGCTCATGGTCTGCCACCATCTCGACCAGCGCATCCCCGAGGACGTCGCCTTCGCCGAGAGCCGCATCCGCAAGGAGACCATCGCGGCGGAAGATATTCTGCACGATGTCGGGCGCGTTCTCGATCATCTCCTCGGACAGCCAGGCGATGGGCCGCGTCGGCGAGGTGATCATCCGCACCTG
Organism: uncultured Alphaproteobacteria bacterium; assembly: GCA_963842775.1. Taxonomy (GTDB): domain Bacteria; phylum Pseudomonadota; class Alphaproteobacteria; order Rhizobiales; family Rhodomicrobiaceae; genus R-RK-3. The sequence goes on from CAWJHQ010000015.1 coordinate 318,988, forward strand.
GCAGACCGCCGACAAGATGAAGAAGCAGTTCGGCCCGCTGGGCGCGGAAAAAGGCGCCAACGACAATCTCCGCGCCAAGCGCTATGTGGCGAAATACACGATCAATCCGGCGATCGCGCAAGGCATCTCCGAGCATGTCGGCTCGGTGGAGGTCGGCAAGCTCGCCGATCTGGTGCTCTGGTCGCCGGCATTTTTCGGCGTGAAGCCGGCGGTGGTGCTGAAATCGGGGAGCATCGCGGCGGCGATCATGGGCGACCCGAACGCCTCCATCCCGACGCCGCAGCCGGAATATTTCCGCCCGATGTTCGCCAGTTTCGGCCGCTCGCTGACGGCGAGTTCGGTGATTTTCACCAGCGAGGCCGCCGTGAGCCGCGACGTGCGAGGCCGCTTCGGCCTGTCCAAGACTCTGCTGGCGGTGCGCAACACGCGGGGCGGCATCGGCAAGAAATCGATGATCCACAACAGTCTCACGCCGAAGATCGACGTGGATCCCGAAACCTACGAAGTGCGCGCCGACGGCAATCTGCTGACTTGCGAGCCAGCCAAAGTGCTGGCCATGGCGCAGCGGTACTTTATGTATTGATGCGGGACCGAACGAATAATCGACAAAAGGAAATCGCATGAAACACGGTGCGCGCAACGACATTCCGGCGAGAATCACCGCCATCAAGCGTGGCGGCGTCATGTGCCAGGTCGACGTTCAGCTCGAGGGCACGGCCTATCGCATGAGTTCCGTCATGACCAACGACTCTCTCGACGCACTGGGTGTGAAGGAGGGCGATCTCGTGCATGTCGTGGCAAAAGCCGTAAACGTGCTGCTGATGACAGATTAGGCGACCATCATGCCGCGCGCGATCGAACATTCGCCGGCGCATCACTGGCCGGCGGACGATGCGGCCGACAGCCTGACGCTCGATTTCGACATGCGCCATCGCCGCCGTCTCACGCTGACGACCGCTCGCGGCGAACACATCCTGCTCGACCTGCCCAAGGCGGTTGCGATGGCGGACGGCGACGGCTTGCGGCTGGATGACGGGCGATGGTTGCGAGTGACGGCGGCGCATGAACCTTTGGCCGAGGTCCGCTGCGGCAGCGCCCATGATCTGGCGCGCATCGCCTGGCATCTCGGCAACCGGCATCTGCCAGCCGAGATCGGCGGCGGGGTCATCCGCATCCGGCCCGATCATGTCATCGAGGCGATGCTTGAGCGGCTTGGTGCGGCGGTTACGCATGTCGAGGCGCCGTTTCAGCCGGAAGGCGGCGCCTATGGCGGCGCCGAGCCGCATGCCCGGAACGATCACGGCCATGACCATCACCATGGGCACGGCCATTCGCACCGCCATGACCATGACCACTGACGCGGCGAAATTGCTGCGGCTGCAAAGCTGGTTTTCGCCGGCCTTCCCGATCGGCGCGTTCAGCTATTCGCACGGGCTTGAATGGGCGGTGGAGGAAGGCAGCGTCACTGACAGGGCGTCGCTGGTCGCCTGGCTGGAGGCCGATCTGCGCCACGGCTCGGGCCGGACGGATGCGATGTTTTTCGCGGAGGCGTGGCGCGCGTCGCATGTGCGGCTCCCCCCTCACCCGGAATGCTGCCGCCCTCTCCCGAAGGCGAACGCTTGTCGTTCGCCGTAAAGGCCACGAGCGGGGAGAGGGCACTCAGCGCCCGTGGCGAACGCAGCGGCAGACAACTCCGGCCCAAGGGAAGAGCGATGCGTTGCCGCAAGCTCTTGCCCTCTCCCCTCGCGGGAGAGGGCGGACGCGCAGCGTCCGGGTGAGGGGGGACACACGACGCTCGACCTCACCGGCAGTGACTGCATCCGCCGACGGAGTGCGATCACATCCTCGCCGTCGCCGCGCTCGCCGCCGCCATGCGCGGCACAGCCGAGCTGGCGCTCGAATCCGGCCAGCAGGGCATCGCCTTCCTGTCGGCGGTGCGCAAGGCATGGCCGCATCCCGAGCTGGACCGAATGGCGAACCTGTTCGACGGAAATCCGCCATTGTCCCAGTGCTACCGGTCGCCGCCGGAATATGCTGCGGCGTGCATGAGATCGACCTGGAACTCGCCCTGCCTCTCTATATGCACGGCTCAGCGGCCAATCTCGTCAACGCCGCGGTGCGCCTCGTCCCGCTCGGCCAGACCGACGGCCAGATCGCCCTCGCTGCACTGGAAGCCACCGTGCTGGAAACGGCGCGCGAGGCATTCGGACGCGGCGCCGACGACATCGGTTCGGCAGCGTTCATGATCGACCTCGCCTCCATGCGTCACGAGACGCAATATACGAGGCTGTTCCGCTCATGACCGCAATCGCGTTTGCTCTCACCATCATCATCGCCGCGATCGCACTTCTTCACGCCTATTGGGCGCGTCGGCGGTCTTTGGCCCGGAACGAGCCCGGCGGACCTCTCCAACATCGTTGTCGGCAATCCACGAACGCGGGATATGCCCGCGCCAAAGCTCACTGCGCTCGTCGCCGCGATGATCGCGAGTGGCGCGGCTTGGCCGCTGGTGCTGTCGCCTCTGGTCAGCCGGTATATCGCACCCGAACTGGCAGCGCTCGGGACTTGGGCCCTCGCGGCGGTATTCCTGCTACGTGGCATTGCGGGCTTCACGCCCTGGATGGCAAGACGCCATTCCGCCGAGCCATTCGCCAGCTATAACCGCAAATATTATTCGCCCCTCTGCCTCGCCCTCGGCGCGGGCTTTCTCATCCTCGCACTCAACGGAGGAACGCCTTGACGGATTCGCATCACGGACCTTTGCGCATCGGCATCGGCGGACCGGTCGGCTCCGGCAAGACGGCGCTCGTCGAGGCGCTCTGCAAGCGCATGCGCGAGAGCTACGACCTGTTCGTCATCACCAACGACATCTACACCAAGGAGGACCAGATGATCCTGACCCGCGCAGGCGCCCTGGCGCAGGAGCGGATCATGGGCGTGGAAACCGGCGGTTGCCCGCATACGGCGATCCGCGAGGATGCCTCGATAAATCTCGTCGCGCTTGACGAAATGAGCGCCAAATTCCCCAAGGCCGAACTATGCCTGATAGAGTCCGGCGGCGACAATCTGGCGGCCACATTCAGCCCCGAACTCGCCGATCTCACCCTCTACGTCATCGACGTGGCGGCGGGCGAAAAAATCCCGCGCAAGGGCGGGCCGGGCATTACGCGGTCCGATATGCTCATCATCAACAAGACCGATCTTGCCCCCCTGGTCGGCGCCGATCTCGGCGTGATGGAGAGCGACACCCGACGCATGCGCGGCGAACGGCCGTTCGTCTTCACCAATCTGAAGACCGGCGTGGGGGTCGAGGAAGATCATCGACTTCATCATCAGATCGGGCGGCCTGGAGCAGCGGCCGCTCAGCGCGGTTTGAGATGCAGCACCGAGTCGTGGAACGCGGAGTTTCATATTGTCAATCGATGCTTTCACCATTGCCCTTGCCCTGGCGGGCGTCTTCCTCATCTCTTTCATGAAAGGGGCATTCGGCGGCGGCTTCGCTATCATAGGCATCCCCCTGCTCTCGCTCGCCATGGACCGCTGATGGCAGGCGCATTGCTTGCACCCCTGTTCATTCTGATGGACATCTTCGCCCTGCGCTATTGGAAGCCTTCGACGTGGTCGAAGCCGGACCTGAAGATTTTGGTGCCTTGTCTCGTGATCGGCATAGGCCTTGGCTACATGGCGTTGCGTGTTCTTGACGGCCGTGCCGTAGCCATCGTGATGGCGCTCACGACGCTCGTCTTCTCGGTTCTTTGGTTTCGCGGTGGTGGTCAGGTTTCTGTCCGCCCCCGGTCGACGCCAAAGGCCGTGGCGGCCGGCATAGGATCGGGCATCGCGACGATGGTCGCCCACTCCGGCGGCCCGCCGCTCGCCATGTATCTGTTACCGCTCGGCATGGCGAAGGAGGTTTACGCAGGGACCACAAGCCTGTTCTTCACGGTCGGTAACAGTGTGAAAGCGGTGCCGTGGCTGCTTCTGGTGAAACCAGGCCTCCCATTGTGGACGCTTATGGCCATCTGCGTGCCTGCCGTTCCGCTCGGGGTCTGGGTGGGCTGGGTCCTGCATCAGCGTCTGGATCAGCAACAGCTCTACCGGGCCTGCTATGGGCTCCTCGTGATCACGGCGCTGAAGCTGCTGTGGGACGGACTGTACGGCTATTTACGGTGACGTCGACGCTGGGCGGCAGACATGAACCGCTCTGCGTGGCAAAACCGGGCTCCCACCTATGCGGATCATGCTCCAAGTTGACGATTCCGGCTCGGGGCAGTACAAAATCCCTCGAAGAGCTTGCCGATCGGCTCGCCGCGGCTTCATCGGACATGCCGATCTCCGGTGCCCGCTTTTCCAGACCTCTGCACTGAAAGTTCCTCAATGACTGACTTCGAAGGTGTCGCGCCGGTTTTCGCCGGAGCCCTGGCCGCTCATGGCTACACGGTTCTCACCCCTGTCCAGGAGGAAGTGCTGGCGGCGGAAGCGGGCGCCGACCTGCTGGTCTCGGCGCAAACCGGCTCGGGCAAGACGGTGGCGTTCGGCCTCGCCATGGCGCCGACGCTGCTCGGCGACGAGGAGCGTTTCGGTGCTCCGGCGGACCCGCTCGCCCTGGTCGTGGCGCCGACCCGCGAGCTGGCGCTGCAGGTGCGGCGCGAACTCGAATGGCTGTATGAGCCGGCGCGCGCCAGGATCGTCTCCTGTGTCGGCGGCATGGAAATGCGCCAGGAGCGCCGGGCGCTGGCCGATGGCGCGCATATCGTCGTGGGAACGCCGGGCCGGATTTGCGATCACATCCGGCGCGGTTCGCTCGACTTGACGTCGATCCGCGTGGTTGTCCTGGATGAAGCCGATGAGATGCTGGACCTCGGCTTCCGGGAAGATCTCGAATTCATCCTCGGTGCTGCCCCCGCAGAGCGGCGCACCTTGATGTTCTCGGCGACGATTCCGGCCCCGATCCTCTCGCTCGCCAAGCGCTTCCAGCGCAATGCGGTGCGGATTTCCACCACCGGCGAGAGCAAGCAGCACGCCGATATCGAATATCGCGCCATGCCGGTTTCCGAAAAGGAACGCGAGCATGCCGTCATCAATGTGCTGCGTTTCTTCGAGGCGAACAGCGCGATCGTCTTCTGCGCGACCCGGATCGGGGTGACGCATCTATCCAGCCGGCTCGGCAATCGCGGCTTTGCCGTCGTCGCCCTGTCGGGCGAGTTGAGCCAGAGCGAACGCACTCATGCGCTGCAGGCGATGCGCGACGGCCGGGCGCGCGTCTGCGTCGCCACCGATGTCGCGGCGCGCGGTCTCGACCTGCCGAATCTCGATCTCGTCATCCACGCCGACTTGCCACGCAACGGCGAGGCCCTGCTGCATCGCAGCGGCCGAACGGGCCGCGCCGGGCGCAAGGGCGTCAGCGCGATCCTGGTGCCGCATGCGAAACGGCGCGGCATGGAACGGCTGTTGCGCATGGCCAATATCCGCGCCAACTGGACGCCCCCGCCAACCGCCGCCGCCATTCTGCGGCAGGATCGCGAAAGGTTGATGAGCGATCCCGTGCTCAGCGCGGAGATCACCGAGGAGGAGCGTACCTTCGCCGCCGAACTGCTCACCCGGCACACGCCGGAGGAAATCGCGGCGGCCTATCTGCGCCAGAACCAGGCCGCGCGGCCCGCACCGGAGGAATTCGTCGAAACCGCGCCGGCGCCGGACGACCCGAAGCCTGCCCGCAGCGATTTCGCCGGCGGCGTCTGGTTCAAGCTGTCGGTCGGGCGCAAGCAGAATGCCGAGCCGCGCTGGCTGCTGCCCCTGATCTGCCGTGCCGGCGGGATCACCAAGCGCCATGTCGGCGCCATTCGTATCTATGAGAACGAAAGCCGTTTCGAAGTCGCCCCGAACGTCGCGCAGGACTTCATCGCCAGCGTGGCGCGCGCGGGCGGCGGGGAGAAATCGGTCATGATTACCCGCGCGGACGGCCCGCATGACGATGGGCCGGGCCGTGCCAATGCGCGGCGCGGCGGCACGGAGCCCGGAATGCCACGCGCCGACGGCCGTCAGGGCGATGCGCCGAGCCGCGCGAAAAGCTGGCGCGCAGGCAAGGAGGCTGGAGGCAGGCCATTCGCCAAGCGGCCGCCGAAACAAGCCAATGAGCGCCCTTTCGCCAAGCCGGTTCACGGCAAGCGGAAGGAGCGGACCTAGAGCCTTTTCCGTTCCGATTGAATCGGAACGGGGCTCTATTCTTTTGTTTTGTCGCATTTTCTCGACGCAAACCGGTATCCACTTTGCTGGAAAATGCTCTAAGCAGGTTTGCGTGGCTTCGCCAACAGACGCCCTTTGGGCTTGGCGACAGCTATCGCCTCATAGGCGACCTCGCTGCTTTGTCGGCTTCTTAGTGGGCGAGCAGCAAGCGCCGTCCGTGGTCACATCTGAGCTGACATCGACCTGCCTGATGCTTCCAGCGCAGTTGACGCTACCACGATGCAGGCCAGATAAGGCGGAGCCTATAACTACCGCTAGACCTCCGGCGCAACACGATGGCGACGGCAAACCTCATCTCGATCATTTAGGTTTATGGACCACCTTCGACTGTCGAAGAACGAACGTCTCTATCATTACGTGAAGGCGAATCACCGGCGAGAGTGATCAGCCTAGCCGGAGCAGCGCAGATGACCGACGAAAAAAAACCAAAGACCACCCTATCGGTGAAACCGTCTAGTCAGAATCTGGTGTCGGCATCCGGAGCGGTTCCCGAACTGGCGCGGCAATTGAAGACGCCGCTCAGCCTTTCAAAACAAATTCAACAGCTAACGGTGGTCACACCAGTTCAACAGAGCATTGCCAATGCGCTGCGCGATATGGATCACAAATTCGCTTTCGATATCCTGTGACACGTCTTGCGGAGGAGCTGCGAAAAAATATAGCCCAGTTCGCCGCTTTGAGGCTTCCAACCATTTCCCTCAACACCGGTATCGCTAAGGAGCTGGCACGGCTTCAAGAGACACTGCGGGTGTTCCAGCCCGATCCGAAGATCTTATCTTTTGGACAACAAATTGCTGATGCAGTAGCGGCGTACCAGGACCAGTTCAAGGCTATTTCCAGCGTAGTCAGCTCCGCCGCAGAGGCGTTGAGTTCGTTTGGTGAACCCTTCCGACTTCTAGCCCAGGACCAAGCCGTGGCCGAATTCATTATTGACCTCGGCTTTGTCCCCCATGGCGAGCTCTGGGAGCACGTTGCTGACGTCGAAAAGCCGGAAGGAGAGGAGTCGAAAACTAATTGTCGAGGTCTGGCCATCATGGATATCAATGACAAATTTCTCAATCCTGGATCTTCCGGCTTTACCCCTCCCTCCTCCGAAAAGTGCAGTGACTTGCCCTGGAGTACGATCGTGTATCGTGTTTCGGCTACTTGATCACCTTTCGCAGGCGTCTACTGATGCAGACGCCGACGCGATTAAATTCCAAATCGGCGTTCCGCCCACGGCATGGGGTCGGCTGGACGAAAATACAGCGTGAATCCTGTGCCCGGTATTATCGGGACGACAAACTCAATGAATATGCATTATTCCGGCTTTGTAGATCTGAGCCGGCCCATGGCCTGGGCGATTTGCGCGCCTAAAACATCACGCACAACTAGCGCTGCGTTCGAGCAGATTGGGAAACAACGTTTACTGATGCGCCTAACGTCGGCTCACACCGCGTTGCCGACACCATTGGACTCAGTCTATCCGTTGGACAAACGAAGCAACTCTGCTTAGAGCATCGATCCAGATGCAGACGACGGGGCGCGGGCAGAATGAAGTGATTGCGTCAGGGCGCCAAGCCAGCAGGTGGCGACACGCCGCTGATAAAAAAAGCCCTCGCGCCGCGAGAGAGGCGTCGCGGTGAGCGAGGGCGAGGGGAGGCGTTGAGGTTGAGCTGTTTCGCGTCTCCCGGAAGCAGCGCGGTCCGGTCTGCCGGCGGCACGCACTGCCTATTGCCTTGTCGAGGCTTGGCTTCCTATTTCGGCTTGCGGCAACTGACGGCGCGGCAGCATTTGCCGCTGAATTCGGCGCAGTAGGGCTTCTCACCCGGCTTGCATTTTGGGACGATCTTCGGTGCGCATTTCAGCGTCGGGACTGGGGCTACCGTTCCGAGTTGCGAGCCATCGATCCGTCCCGCTTCGGCATGGATGGCAGCGGCACACAGGACGAGCCCGGCAAGGCCCGCGCGCGTGGCCATGCGCAACAATTGGGCGCTGAGGCCGTTTCCCTGTCCCCTGGCGTCATGCATCGACCCGCTTTTCCTCCCTGACCACCCGAGCACTTGCAAGCTTCGTCGCGGCGGGAATGGAAACGGTTCAATGGAAAATCAGCTTAAAGCAGCTTGCCCGGATTGAGGATGCCGCGCGGATCGAACAGATCCTTGATCTTGCGCATCAGCTCCATTTCGAGCGGTGACTTCACTTTCGGCAGCAGATGACGCTTCTGCTGGCCGATGCCGTGCTCGGCGCTGATCGAGCCGCCAAGCTCCAGCACAATGGCGTTCACCGCATCGGAAAATTCCGCCCAGCGCGCCAGGAACGCCGCCTTGTCCGCGCCCACCGGCTGGCTCACGTTGAAATGGATATTGCCATCGCCGTAATGGCCGAAGGGCAGCGGGCGGCAATCGGGCATGATCGCCTTGACGGCGTCGATGGCGCGGCTGAGGAACACCGGCAGGTCGGCGACCGGCACGGAAACGTCGGATTTGATGCTGCCGCCCTCATGGAGCTGGACCTCCGAAAGCATCTCCCGCAGCCGCCAGAATTCGGCCGCCTGCGCAAGCGACGCCGCGATCACCGCATCCGCGACGATTTCCGTCTCGACCGCCTGTACCAGCAGCGCTTCGGCGCGGACCGAGGCTTCGTCGACGCGCTGGCTGGCGATTTCGATCAGCGCGTACCAGGGATGCGGTGCCGCGAGCGGATCGCGCGTGCCCTCGGCATGGCGGAGGACGAACTCAATGCCGATGCGCGGTATGAGTTCAAAGGCCGTCAGCTCTCCCGCGCCCGTCTCAAGGGCGAGGTCGAAAAAGCGCGCCGCGTCGTCGAGGCTGGCGAATCCCGAAAAGGCGGTCGCTTTGCTTTTCGGCGGCGGCAGGAGCCGCAGCACGGCGGCCGTGATGATCCCGAGCGTGCCTTCCGAGCCGATGAACAGATCGCGCAGATCGTAGCCGGTATTGTCCTTGCGCAGTGCGCGCAGGCCGTTCCAGATGCGACCGTCGGCGAGCACCACCTCAAGCCCAAGCACTTGGGCGCGCGCATTGCCATAGGCGAGCACCTGCAGCCCGCCCGCATTGGTGGCGAGATTGCCGCCGATCTGGCACGATCCCTCCGAGGCGATACTCAGCGGGAACAGCCGTCCCACCTCCTCGGCCGCCTTCTGCGCACCCGCGAGCGTCACGCCCGCCTCCGCAATCAGCACATTGCCGCGCGGATCGACGGATCGAATGCGGTTCAGCCTTTCGAGGCTGACGAGGACCTCGTTGCCGAAAGGAATTTGCCCGCCAACCAGGCCCGGTATTGCCGCCTTGCGGGACGATCGCCGTGCCGGTCTCATTCGCCAGCGCGAGGATGCGCGAGACCTCCTCGGTGGTGCCCGGCTTCAGAACCAGCGGCGTCTTGCCATGATAGAGACGGCGGTGTTCAACGAGGTGGCGCTCCATGTCGGCGGGGTCGGTCAGCGCGTATTTCTCGCCGACGATGGCGATGAACCGCGGCCAGCGTTTCAGACGACGGCGCGGCGATGGCGGGCGGGGTGGACTGCATGGCGTTTCCTCAAGCAGAACGCGGAGCGGCGGCGCGGCGCAGCCGGTCGTTTATGGCCTCCCCCAGACCTTGCTCAGGAATCGGCGCGACCGCAATCATCTCGGGGCCGGCGGCATCGAGACGGCGCAAATGGGCGAAGAGATTGGCGGCGGCCTCGCGCAGATTTCCGCTCTCGCTGAGATTGAGGCAATCCGCGTCGCAACTCTCGGTGGGGCCGAAGGCGAGAAACGCTTCGCCGCGCCAGGGCACGGTGGCGTCAAGGCGGAGATGGGCGCGCGGCGCATAGTGCGAGGCGAGCATTCCCGGCGCTTGCGGGGCGGTTTTGGATGCCGGAAGGGTGAGCGCCGTTCCCAGGACGGCTTCGATGCTCTCGCGAGGTACCGCGCCGGAGCGCAGCAATACCGGCCCGGAAGCGCCAAAGCCGATGATGGTCGACTCCAGACCTTCCATGCTCGCGCCGCCATCCAGGATGAAATCGACGCGGTCGCCGAAATCGGCGGCGACATGCTCGGCGGTGGTGGCGCTCACCTGGCCGGAGAGATTGGCGCTGGGCGCGGCGATCGGAACACCCGCCGCCTCGATCAGCGCTCGCGCGACCGGGTGCGACGGCACGCGCAGCGCAACCGTCGGCAGGCCGGCGCTGACGAGGTCGGCGAGCGGCGCATCCGTCCGGCGCGGCAGCACGAGGCGTCAGCGGACCCGGCCAGAATTCCTCCGCCATTCTGCGCGTATTCCGCGCGAATTCTGCGATACGTTTCTGTTCTTCGCAATGTCGCCAACATGCACGATCAGCGGATTGAAGCGCGGCCGCCCCTTGGCCTCGAAAATTCGCGCCACGGCTTCGCCGCTTCCGGCATCCGCGCCGAGGCCGTACACCGTCTCGGTGGGAAAAGCGACCAGACCGCCCGCGCGGATAAGATGAGCCGCGCGTTCCAGCATATCGGGCGATGACTTTGCAATTTTTGCCATTTTTACTCAAATTGTTGGAAACTGCTTCCAAGTGGCGCGTCCCGTTCTGGGAACCTCTCCTTGCGGTTAAACGCATTCCCTATACATTATATGATTAACCAAAGCTGCCGGAAACGGGCGGCAACCCGTTCTGGGAGAGATCGATGGCTTACAAGGCGCCTGTCTCCGATATTCTCTTTACGCTCGACCATATTGCGGGCTTTTCCGGGCACCTCGAACTCCGGCGTTTTTGACGATCTCGACCGCGAAACGGTGGAAGCCGTGCTGGAGGAAGCGGGCCGTTTCGCCGCAGAGGAACTCAGCCCCCTCAATCGCAGCGGCGACGAGCAGAGGGCGCAGCTCATCGACGGAGAGGTGGTGCTGCCGCCCGGCTGGAAGGAGGCCTACGCCAAATTCGTCGAATCGGGCTGGAACGCGCTGCCGTCGCCCACGCAATTCGGCGGACAAGGGCTGCCGGTCGCCGTGGCCATGGCCGTCACCGAAATGTGGAACGGCGCCAATATGGCGTTCGGCCTCAATCCGCTGCTGACCCAGGCCGGCGTCGAGGCCGTCACGAAATATGGCTCCGAAGACGCTCAAGGCGAAATATCTGCCGAAAATGGTGTCGGGCGAGTGGACCGGCTCGATGCAGCTCACCGAGCCGCATGCCGGATCGGATCTGCGCTTCCTGAAGACCCGCGCCGTCCCGCAGGGCGACGGCACCTACCGCATCAGCGGCACGAAGATCTTCATCACCTTCGGCGATCACCCGCTGACGGAAAACATCATCCACATCGTCCTTGCCCGCCTGCCGGATGCGCCGCTCGGCACCAAGGGCATCTCGATGTTCCTGGTACCCAAATTCCTGGTCAATGACGACGGCTCGCTGGGCGCGCGCAACGACGTTCGCTGCGCCAAGCTGGAGCACAAGCTCGGCATTCACGGCAGCCCGACCTGCGTGCTGAACTACGGCGACGAGGGCGGCGCGGTCGGCTGGATCATCGGCGAGCCCAATCGCGGCCTGCAATATATGTTCACCATGATGAACCAGGCGCGGCTCGGCGTCGGCGTGCAAGGGGTCGGGCTGGCGGAGCATGCGTTCCAGGACGCGCTCGCCTATGCGCGCGACCGCAAGCAGGGCAGCACGGAGACGACGGCGGAAAACGACATGACGCCGATCATCAACCATCCCGACGTGCGCCGGATGCTGATATCGATGAAGGCGAAAATCGCCGCCGCGCGGGCGATCTGCGCCACCAACGCCGTCGCGATCGATATCGCCAAGCATGGAAGCGACGAAGCGACCCGCGCCAAGGCCGACGCGCTCGCGGCGCTGCTGACGCCGATTTCCAAGAGCTTTGGGTCGGATATCGCGGTCGAGGTCGCCTCGGAAGGCATCCAGGTGCATGGCGGCATGGGCTTCATCGAGGAGACCGGCGCGGCGCAGCATTATCGCGACGCCCGCATCGCTCCGATCTATGAAGGCACCAACGGCATTCAATGCGTCGATCTGGTCGGGCGCAAGCTGCCGATGAATGGCGGCGAGACGGTCCGCGGCGTTCATCGGCGAGTTGAAGGAGACCGTCGCCCAGGTTCGGGAATCGAACGAGCCCGCCTTCGGCGCGATGGCCGCATGCCTGGCCGACGGCGTCGCCGATCTGGAGGAAACCACCGGCTGGATGCTGCGCAAGCTCGCCGAGGCGCCAAAAGCCGCCTTTGCGGGTGCGACGACCTATGGCCGCCTGTTCGCGCTGACGGCGGGCGGCGTGTTCCTGGCGCGCGGAGCGCTGGCCGCGGCGCGCGGGGCGAATGGCGGGGCCAGCGCATATCACCCTCGCCCGGCACTTTGCCGAGACCCAGGTGCCGCTGACAGCCGGACTCAAATCGGTGATCTACAACACCCATGAAACCGTAATCGGCGAGACAGCCGAGGCGGCGCTGGCGCACTGACCCATCACTTGATTGCGATGTCGGCGCTCCAGCTCTTTGTTTATGCATCAATTTTACCAAACTCCGGCCTGTGAGCCTGCGTTTGAATCGATGCATCGGCCTGAACGAGACGGGATATTTGCGTAATGAGTGAGCATATCGAGTGCAGTTTTGCGGGCGGCGTGCAGACGATCCGCATCGCCCGGCCTGAGAAGAAGAACGCCCTGACAATCGGCATGTATGAGAGGCTTGACCGCCGCCTTCGAAGAGGGCGAACGGGATGAGGCCGTTCGGGTACGCCTGATGCTCGGCCAGCCGGGCGCGTTCAGCGCCGGCAATGATTTCACCGATTTTGTCGACGCCCGCAAAAAGGGCATCGACAGCATGACGCCGGTGCTGAATTTTCTGCGCGCCCTGGTTTTCTCGGAAAAGCCCCTCATCGCGGCGGTGGACGGCTTCGCGTTCGGCATCGGCGCGACGCTGATGTTGAGTTGCGACATGGCCTATGCCACGCGCGAATCCGTTTTCGTTACGCCGCTCATCGATCTCGGACTTCTGCCGGAAGGCGCATCGAGCCTGCTCGGCCCGCAGCAGATGGGCTATCACGCGGCGTTCGCGTTCATCGCGGCCGGTGAGCCCTTGACGGCGGAAGCGGCCTTCCGCGCGCGCCTCATCAATATGATCGTGCCGCGCGAAAATCTTGAAAGACATGCGCTCAGCGTGGCCAGCAAGCTGGTGGCCAAGCCGCAGAAGGCGCTGGCAATTTCGCGCAAGCTGTTGCGGCCCGATCCTAATGAGGTCTGGCAGCGCATCGAGCTGGAAGCGGAGCATTATAGGGAACGGCTCACCTCCGCCGAGGCGCGTGACGCCTATCGCGCCTTCATGCAGAGGCGCTCGCGCGATGGCGGCGGAATAAGCGGGCGCCGAACGCTCGGCCTGTACCGAGCATGATCCGCAAAAGCATGTCCCCGCGGAGGCGGGGGTGGGAACCGGTTTTGCGATAAAGATCATGCTCCAGCAAAGCCGCGTGGCGCAAGAGGAGCCGGGACTATGGATACGCTCAAAGGTAAGACGCTTTTCATCACCGGCGCCAGCCGCGGCATCGGGCTGGCGATCGGTTTGCGCGCGGCGCGCGACGGCGCGAATGTCGCCATCGCGGCGAAGACCGCCGAGCCGCATCCCAAGCTCGAAGGCACGATCTACACCGCCGCCGCCGAGATCGAGAAGGCGGGCGGGAAGGCGCTGCCGCTGATCTGCGACATCCGTCACGAGGAGCAGGTGGCGGAGGCCGTCGCGAAGACGGTGGCGGCCTTTGGCGGCATCGACATCTGCGTGAACAATGCGAGCGCCATCTCGCTGACCGATACGCTCGCCACGGACATGAAGCGCTACGATCTGATGCATCAGATCAATACACGCGGCACGTTCCTCACCTCGAAGCTGTGCATCCCGCATCTGGCGAAGGCGGCGAACCCGCATATTCTGATGCTGTCGCCGCCTCTCGACATGAAGCCGAAATGGTTCGCCGGCCACGTCGCCTATTCCATCGCCAAATATGGCATGAGCCTTTGCGTGCTCGGGCTGGCGGAGGAATTGAAGCCGCAAGGCATCGCCGTGAACGCGCTCTGGCCGCGCACCCCGATCGCGACCGCCGCCGTCAGCAATCTGCTTGGCGGCGAGGCGCTTGTGCGCGCCAGCCGGACGCCGGAGATCGTCGCCGACGCCGCGCATCTGATCTTCACGCGGCCGTCGCGCGAATTCACCGGGCGTTTCCTTATCGACGACACGCTGCTGACCGCATATGGCGTCACCGAATTCGACCATTACCGTGTCGACCCAAGCCGCGACCTGGCGCCGGATTTCTTCGTGCCGGAGGACAGCATTCCGCCGGTGAGCTTGAAGGCGGTGAGGGCGTAGTGAGGCATGTCCGGTTTGCGGCTCCCCCCTCACCCGGCTCGGCTTCGCCGATCCGCCCTCTCCCGCAAGGGGAGAGGGCAAGAGAGGCTCCGGTCCTGCAGAACCAGAGACTTGCCGCTCTACTCCCCTTGCGGGAGAGGGCGATGCGGAGCATTCCGGGTGAGGGGAGCCGCTCGCTCTGATTTGCCGCAACGTGCTGAAAGCCGCCCGCATGAAAACCGCCGCGGAACGGTTTGCTTCGAGGCCCGTTCTCTCGATAGCCGGCCGAATCCGCGAAATCATGGTCACGTTTCCGCATGACGACGTTGTACATCACGCATCCGAGTTATCTTGAGCACGATACCGGCCCCGGTCATCCGGAGCGGCCGGATCGCATGCGGGCGCTGGAAAAGGTGCTCGCCGATGAGCTGTTCGCCGGCTTGAAGCGCGAAGAGGCTCCCGAGGGCGACGACGAGGCCATCGCCCGCGTTCACCCGACCTCCTATATCGAGGCGATTCGGTCCGTGGCGCCGGATCGCGGCCTTGTGTACATCGACGGCGACACGCCGATGTCGCCCGGCACGCTGAACGCCCTCTTGCACGGGGTGGGAGCCGCCCTGCGCGCCACCGATGCGGTGATGGGCGGCGAAGTCGCCAATGCCTTTTGCGGCGTACGCCCGCCGGGACATCACGCCGAGCCCGAACGGGCGATGGGTTTCTGCTTTTTCAACAATGTCGCCATCGCCGCCCAGCATGCCCGCGCCCGCCACGGCGCCGAGCGCGTCGCCGTGGTCGATTTCGACGTGCATCACGGCAACGGCACGCAGGCCGCCTTCTGGTCCGACCGGCATCTCTTCTATGCCTCGACGCATCAGATGCCGCTCTATCCCGGGACCGGCCATCCGAGCGAAACCGGCGTCGCCGGCAACATCGTCAACGCGCCGCTGCGCTCCGGAGACGGCGGGCAGCAATTCCGCGACGCATTCCGCAGCCGCATCCTGCCGGAACTGACGAATTTCGCGCCCGACCTGCTGATTATTTCAGCCGGCTTCGATGCGCATCGCGACGATCCGCTGGCCAGCCTCGAACTCGTCGAGGACGATTTCTCCTGGGCCACCTATAAACTGGCCGAGATCGCCGCCAAACATGCGGGCGGGCGGGTCGTCTCCATGCTGGAAGGCGGCTATGATTTGAGCGCGATGGCGCGTTCGGCGGGCGTGCATGTGCGCGCCTTGATGGACGTCGGCAGCTAAGCCCCGAAATCCCCCGCGGAAACCTCAAGAAAGAAGGATAAAGAAAATGGGTCAATCCTCCGCCCCGCACGCAGATATTCAGGCCATGACCTTCGAGCAGGCCCTGAAGGAGCTTGAACAGATCGTCGGCAAGCTCGAACGCGGCGATGTCGAATTGGAGCCGTCCATCGAGCTTTACGAGCGCGGCGAGGCCTTGCGCGCCCATTGCGAAAAGCTGCTGCAGCGGATCGAGGCGAAGGTCGAAAAAATCACGCTCGACGCGCAGGGCGCACCGAGCGGAAGCGTGCCGCTCGACGCGAGCCAGTGACATATTGTCTCGAATTTACAACATTCGGGTTGCTGCGGACGGGGTATTCCATAAATCTGGGGTATAAGTCGGAACATGTGATTAGCCGCTTGCATTGATAGCGGCAAAGCAATCGCGAGGAAGTCCCCCAGTGACTGGTCCCAGTAAGACGCCGCTTCTCGATCAAATTCGCCTCCCCTCCGATCTCCGCAAATTCAGCGAAAAAGAGCTGCCCCAGATCGCCGCGGAGTTGCGACAGGAAACCATCAACGCCGTTTCGGTCACCGGCGGCCATCTCGGCGCCGGGCTCGGCGTGGTCGAGCTGACGGTGGCGCTGCATTATCTGTTCGACACGCCCCGTGACAAGCTGATCTGGGACGTCGGCCATCAATGCTATCCGCACAAGATCCTGACCGGACGGCGCGACCGCATCCGCACGCTGCGGCAAGGCGGCGGGCTCTCCGGCTTCACCAAGCGCGCCGAGAGCGAATATGACCCCTTCGGCGCGGCGCATTCGTCGACTTCGATTTCGGCCGGGCTCGGCATGGCCGTGGCGCGCGATCTGAAGCAGGAGAAGCATAATGTCGTCGCAGTGATCGGCGACGGAGCCATGAGCGCGGGCATGGCCTATGAGGCTATGAACAATGCCGGCGCGATGGACAAGCGGCTCATCGTCATCCTCAACGACAACGATATGTCGATCGCGCCGCCCGTCGGCGCGCTGAGCGCTTATCTCGCCCGGATCAATTCCAGCCAGACCTATCTCGCGATCCGCGATTTGCTGAAGCAGCTCGCCAAGCGCCTGCCGAAGCATTGGGAGCGCCGCGCGGCGCGCGCGGAGGAATATACGCGCAGCTTCTGGGCGGGCGGCGTGCTGTTCGAGGAGCTCGGTTTCTATTATGTCGGCCCCGTGGACGGCCACAATCTGGATCATCTCCTGCCGGTTCTGCGCAATGTCCGCGATGCCGATGTCGGCCCGGTGCTCATTCACGTGGTGACGCAGAAGGGCAAGGGCTACGAGCCGGCGGAGAAGTCGGCGGACAAATATCACGGCGTCAACAAGTTCAACGTCATCACCGGGGCGCAGGCCGTCGCCAAGCCGAACGCGCCGAGCTACACGAAGGTTTTCGCGCAAAGCCTGATCCAGGAGGCGCGCAAGGACGACAAGATCGTCGCGATCACGGCGGCGATGCCGGCGGGGACGGGGCTCGATCTGTTCGAGCGGGAGTTTCCGGAGCGCTGCTTCGATGTCGGCATTGCCGAACAGCACGGCGTCACCTTCGCGGCAGGCCTGGCGACGCAAGGCTACAAGCCGTTCGCGGCGATCTACTCGACCTTCCTGCAGCGCGCCTATGACCAGGTGGTGCATGATGTCGCCGTGCAGAAACTGCCGGTGCGCTTTGCCATCGACCGGGCCGGACTGGTCGGCGCCGACGGGCCGACCCATGCGGGGTCGTTCGACGTCGCCTATCTCACCTGCCTGCCCGGCTTCGTCGTGATGGCGGCCGCGGACGAAGTCGAGCTGAAGCATATGGTCGCGACTGCCGCCGCGATCGACGACCGGCCCAGCGCCTTCCGCTATCCGCGCGGCGAAGGCCGCGGGTTGGACATGCCGGAAGAGGGCGTGCCGCTGGAAATCGGACGCGGGCGCGTGCTGCGCGAGGGCTCGGCCATTGCGCTGCTGTCCTTCGGCGGGCGGCTCGGCGAATGCCTGGACGCGGCGGACCAGCTTGCCGCCCGTGGCCTTTCGGCGACCGTGGCGGATGCGCGTTTTGCCAAGCCGCTGGATCACGATCTCATCCGGCAGCTTGCGCGCCATCATGAGGTGCTGATTAGCGTCGAGGAAGGCTCATGCGGCGGTTTCGGCGCGCATCTGCTGCAATTTCTTGCCGAGGACGGACTGCTGGACGCGGGGCTGAAAATCCGCACACTGCATTTGCCCGACCGCTTCATCGATCAGGACAAGCCGGAGCGCATGTATGAACAGGCGGGCCTGGATGCGGGCGGCATCGTCCGAATGGTGCTGACGGCGCTTAATCCAGAGTTTAGAAACAGGCACGAGCAAACGATTGCCTGAGCTATGAGGAGGAAAGACAATGCTATTGGTGAAAACCTTCCTTGCGCAAAGTCTTATCGATGGATTCGGCCTGTTCGCCGATCAGCATATTCCCGCCGGAACGCTCGTATGGAATTTCGATTCACGCGTCGATCTGATGCTGGAGGAGCCGCAAATCGACAAGCTGTCTCCGGCATTCAAGGAGTATTTTGAAAAATATGCCTATCTGGACGTGCGTCTCCGGAAATATGTCATCTGCGGAGATGATGCGCGGTTCGTAAATCATTCCGACGAGCCAAATCTGGTCGGCATCTATACGGTGGGAAGAGAATACGGCATCGACATCGCCATTCGCGAAATCAAACAGGGCGAAGAGCTCACGAGCGACTACAGTACTTTCGATGCCGATTTCGGCAGCAAGCTAAATATGCCGACGCATATGCATGTTTAAGCCGGGTCGCCCGGCCTCCTCCCGCAAAAATGAGGCTGCGCGGACCCTCACTGCGAGCCCGAAGCAACGCAGATCACCTGTTGCGGCCTCATCACCGGGCCGCGCACGCGGCTCGAAATTGAGCCGCGGCGGGGCAGCGCGATTATGTCCGCATCTCACTGATCACTGAATTCGATCCAACGCCAATAAATGTGCCTTTGAAATCGACGTCAAAATCGAAATAATTACACGTCAGTTCTTCGCCGACCTCAATATCGCGCAAAGCATATCCGGAATAGAACTCCTCGAAATTCGCGTTCGGAGCCTCCGAATGATTGATAAATCTGCCATTATCGAGTTCGAGCACCCAAGTCTCGGGCATGTCCCGATGGCGGTAGCAATAACGCTGGATGAAATCATCCATGTGAAGCGGCCAGCCCGCCACGTCGCCCTCGCTGAAGAGAACGTCGAACTTGGGATCAAGCCGCCAAATCAAGTCGCCCTTCCTAATCGGATCAGCAGCAAATACGCCAATTCCCTCGATTGAGCTGTTCGAAAGGTATGTGCGGACAAGCATCATTGTCTCAAAAATCCTCCGGTGGTTTCAGGCTGGGGAATCAGCCAGGGCATCACTCTTTACGCTCTCCAAAATTTTTTTCGAGATAATTTTGAAAAGCTTTCGCGAGGCGGCCGGGAAGTACATTCCGGCGCAAAGTCTCGGATGCCGGCCTTCGCCGTTTCCGATGTCTAGTCCGACCCGTCGGACAGGCCGGCTCTGCACGAATATTGCCGGTCTAAGCGCAGCAATCGCGCCTATGCTCGGCTCTACTCCGCAAGCAGGCGAGCCCGCTGGAAAAGCGGCGATCACGTCCGCAATTGGCGGCAAGGCCCATTCGGATCGCATCATTATCACCCATTGAGGCGATTACGGTGGAAGCTGGTGGCCGCGCTGGCAGCACCCGTCAGGGATCGTGGAGTGGAAAGGGAGGCGATCAGCAACGCAATTTCGACCATGCGCGTCGCGCCGGTGACTGGGAAGGTGATCTCAACAAGGGGATACGCTGGCTGGTTTCATCGCGCCGCGTGCGTCGCTGAAACATATGCCAGGGTAACGGCTTCATCGGATAAGGGCCGCGCCGCGTGCGATTTCAATCAGGCACGCGCGTGCTCCTGCGCCTGCGGCGGTCATTCGGGCTTAAGCTCCGTTCTCTACGATGGCCAAAATTTTTGCTTGCCCTGTATCCCAATGGCTTCATGGCCGGTGATGATAGCAACTCCGCGAGCAGCCGCAAGCGCATCTTTCACAAAAAGGACGTAATGCGAACAAGGTGGTAGATGGCGTGTGAACAGCGCATGAAGCTGCTGGGTGAACGCTCTGCGGGCGAGAGTTGCGGCAAAAGAGTTCAGCCGCCTGTTTAGCTTGCAGCGGCCAGCCGGTCGGCAATTCTGAATTTTACGCCCTCGACAATCGCCTCGCGCAAGCCTTCGTTCGTCCCGTTTACCGCGCCGTCGGTAAGTGGGATTTGCTGCCGTTCAACAATCCTGAGAAGTTGCGGCTTATTGCGCTTGGTGAGGAACGCCCGAAGCACGTCCTCCCCTTCCCGGTTCATGAGCCGGGTCAGACTGACGGGAGGTTCCGCCGGCTTGGCGGCGCTCCGCTTTCCCGTCTCGATCCGCACCACCACTTGCAACGGCAGCACTTCAATCAGCTTCTCGGCAAAACGCCGATTAGCGCGGGCCTCGTCGAGCACCACGGCGAACATCGCTTCCAGGAGCTGATCAGCAGCCATCTCATCTGGCATCGTCATGCGGGGTCCAAGCTATTTAATGGCCAGTATGGTCTTAACTTCGTCGGCCAGGGCGCGAACGGTCTTCACACCATTGGCGCCGAATTTTTTCTCGATCGGCACCCGGTCGCGGCGCCAATGAAATGACTCCGCGATTTGCGGATTGATCGGCACGCGGGTCTTCATGAGCGGATGATAATCTTCGATTTCTTCAATCCGCTCAAGCGCTCCCACATCGTCCGAAACGAAATTCGCCAATGCAATATAGCGCCGTTTCTCGCGCGGAATTTCGTTGACCGCGAGCAGGTTCGGCTTCTTCTCGATCATGCGTGAGATCCGGTCGACAGCGAATGCCGAGACATAATCCGGGCGGAACGGCACAATGACCTTGTTCGCGATTTCGAGAGCGGCCTGGGTTGCAAAGGAGAGACCCGGCGGGCAGTCGAAGATCACCAGGGGATAATGCCGCTTCAGGCTGCGCAGCAGCGTGCCCATCCGCCCTATGACGCCCGCCTCTGCCTCATGCAGGCCGTTGGTCAGATCGGCAAGCCGGTGCAGCAGCTCATGCTCGATATCCTCGATTTCCACGGAACCGGGAATGAGCGAAATCTGGGGATGTTTCGACGAGCCATTCGTAACGTCGCCTACCTCGTGGAAGAGGTAGTTGGAAAAATCGATCTCGGTCTGATTGAACCGGTGGCTGAAATAGTCGGAGACGGTCTGGCTCTTGTTGCGCGCCACGGACCAGTTCTGTCCGCCGAAGAGAATGAGAGAGGCGTTGCACTGCGCGTCCAGGTCGATGATCAATACGCGCTGCTTAGCCCATACGGCCAAGCCGTATGCGATCATCGTGGCAATCGTGGACTTCCCCACGCCGCCCTTGCGATTGGCAATAGCGAGTATACTCATCGGGACAAGACACTAGAATCATGCGCCTGGAGATGAAGCCGCACGTTTAGCATATTATGAGCTAAATTTGCGAGGCCGTTTCGCCCCGGCGAAGCTGCTTTTCTTCGGCACAACCCGCTCGCTATGCGGCCCCATCTCATCCAGCGACGGCTTATGCGGACGTGACATCGGGTCGACGCGCTTCTGCCGGACATCGCCCCGGCCGCCGGCCCGCGCGGCTTTCCCGGCGCGTTCCTCGACATCGGACTGACGCGCGAGCGGATCGTCGGCAAGGACCAGTTCCACCTGACGCAGGCGCTTGATCTCGTCGCGGAGGCGGGCGGCTTCCTCGAATTCCAGATTGGCGGCGGCGTTGCGCATCCGGGTTTCCATGTCGGCGATCACCGCACCGAGATTGTGGCCGATCAGCGGGGCGCCGTCCTCGGCGAAACCGACGCCGGCATCGACGAGCACGTGGTCGCGCTCATAGACGCTCGACATGATGTCGCCGATATTCTTGCGGATCGACTGCGGCGTGATGCTATTGGCGAGGTTGAAGGCGACCTGCTTTTCGCGGCGGCGGTCCGTCTCGGCGATGGCGCGCTCCATCGAGCCGGTGATGGTGTCCGCATAGAGGACGACGTGCCCGTCGACATTGCGTGCGGCACGGCCGATCGTTTGAACGAGAGAGGTTTCAGAGCGCAGAAAGCCTTCCTTGTCGGCATCCAGAATGGCGACCAGACCGCATTCGGGAATATCCAGGCCCTCGCGCAGCAGGTTGATGCCGATCAGAATGTCGAACGCGCCGAGCCGCAGATCGCGGATGATCTCGATGCGCTCCAGCGTCTCCACGTCGGAATGCATGTAGCGCACGCGGAGGCCCTGCTCGTGCATATATTCCGTGAGGTCCTCGGCCATGCGCTTGGTCAGCGTCGTGACCAGCGCGCGATAGCCCTGCGCGATGGTCTTGCGGCATTCGTCGATGAGGTCGTCGACCTGCGTCTTGGCGGGGCGGATTTCCACCGCCGGATCGGTGAGGCCGGTCGGGCGGATCACCTGCTCGGCGAACACGCCGCCGGTCTGGTTCATTTCCCAGCCGCCCGGCGTCGCGGACACATAGACGGTCTGCGGGCGCATGGCGTTCCACTCCTCGAATTTGAGGGGGCGGTTGTCCATGCAGGAAGGCAGGCGGAAGCCATGCTCGGCCAGCGTCCATTTGCGGCGGCGGTCACCGTTGAACATGGCGTTGAGCTGACCGATGGTGACGTGGCTTTCGTCGACGAAGACCAGCGCATTGTCGGGCAGATATTCGAATAGCGTGGGCGGCGGTTCGCCGGGTTGGCGACCGGTCAGCCAGCGCGAATAATTCTCGATGCCGGCGCAGGAGCCCGTCGCCTGCATCATTTCCAGGTCGAAATTGGTGCGCTGCTCCAGCCGCTGCGATTCCAATAGCCGGCCGGCGCCGTTCAGCTCGGCAAGCCGCCGCTGCAATTCGTCCTGAATGCCCTTGACGGCCTGATTGAGCGTCGGCTTCGGCGTCACATAATGCGAATTGGCGAAAATCTTGACGCTGTCGAACTCGTTGGTCTTCTCGCCGGTGAGCGGATCGAATTCGCTGATCGTCTCGATCTCGTCGCCGAACATCGAAATGCGCCAGGCGCGGTCTTCCAAGTGGGCCGGAAAGATTTCAACCGTGTCGCCGCGCACCCGGAACGATCCACGCGCGAAATCCATGTTGTTGCGCTTGTAATGCAGCGCCACCAGATCGGCGAGGAGCTGACGCTGCTGCACGCGCGCGCCACGCTTCAGCTCGAACGTCATCGCCGTGTAGGTTTCGACCGAGCCGATACCGTAAATGCAGGACACCGAGGCGACGATGATCACGTCGTCGCGTTCGAGCAGCGCGCGGGTGGCGGCGTGGCGCATCCGGTCGATCTGCTCGTTGATCGACGATTCCTTCTCGATATAGGTGTCGGTGCGCGGGACGTAGGCTTCCGGCTGATAGTAATCGTAATAGGAGACGAAATATTCCACCGCGTTTTGCGGGAAGAAGTTCTTGAACTCGCCATAGAGCTGCGCGGCGAGCGTCTTGTTCGGCGCGAGGATCAGCGCCGGGCGCTGCGTCCGCGAGATGACCTGCGCCATGGTGAAGGTCTTGCCGGAACCGGTGACGCCCAGCAGCACCTGATCGCGCTCATGCTGAGCGACGCCCGCGACCAGCTCGTCGATGGCGGTCGGCTGGTCACCCTTGGGGTCGAATTCCGAAACCAGCTCGAAACGGATGCCGCCCTCGGATTTCTCCGGCCGCTCCGGCCGATGCGGCGTGAACATCGGCATCGCACCCGAAACGATCGGGTGGCTGGCCATGGTCGGCAGCAGCGCGGTGCTGGTCACCGGCGAGAGGGGGCCGGTCTGATAGTGCCCGGCGGGGGCTTCGGCGAAGGAGGATTTTGGCTTCCGGGGCATGCGTTGCGCTCTGGGATTCGCTTGCTTTGGCTCAACCGCAATGTAGTGAGGCGCCGCGCACATCGCAAACGCTCGTTTGCCCGGCGCGACGCCGTTGCTCCGCGATGCGTCCGGCGCGATTATGACAATATTCCGTCTGCGTTTTAATTTAAACTTTATCAATCCTGTGCTATAGCTCACAATAATAACCGAGTTCTTCAGAAGGGAGCAGCAATGCGCTTTATATATACTGTTGCTTTGCTGGTTTTAGCCGTCATTGATATTGGATCTGCCCATGCCCAGACGATGAACAAGCTGGGCATACTGACGGGCGCTAAAAACAGCACCTATTATGAATTCGGCGAAGACATAAACAAAATCATCACCTCAGCCTGCGGAGCTAAGGTGGAAGTGTACGAGACGATAGGTTCCCTCGATAATTTAAAGAAGCTCAGGAAACAGCCATTCGTGCAACTGGCAATGGTCCAGCATGACGTCTTGTCATTCATAAAAGTATTTAGGCAAGACGACAAAGAGCTTCAGGATTGGGCCGACAAATACAGGTATGTATTTTCACTATACCCGGAAGAAGTCCATATTCTGACGAGAAAAAACAGCGGCATCGACAGCATAGAACAGCTGAGCGGAAAACGGGTCGCGATAGGTTTGGTCAATAGCGGCACGCACCTTACTGCAACGATGCTGCTCAACCTTGTCGGCACCACGATCCGCCCTGATCGAGCTGTCTCCGGAAGCAGCAATCGAGAAATTAGCTTCGGAATCCGCCGAGAAATCAGAATTGGACGCGGCTTTCTATGTCGTTGGAAAGCCGACGCAGATACTGGCAGCAGATAACCGGAAATATTCCAACTTGAAACTGGTATCGGTCAATAACAAGGAGGCCCTGACACTCTATCAGGCAGCGACAATCGGGCCGGATGACTATGGATGGCTGACCGGGCGGGTGCAAACCGTTTCGGTAAACTCGGCGTTGATCAGCTTCGACTTCAAGGAAGAGCAATGCCACAATGTAGCGATGGTGGCTCGGCAAATATCGGACAACCTCGAAGAGTTGAAGAGGATCGGCCACAAGAAATGGAATGAAGTCAATCTGCAGGCGCCAGTCGCCGGCTGGCCCCGTTACGACTGCGTCACGGAGAAGCTGGCCTTGCCGATCAAAACTCCTGCCGACCCGGCCAGGAAGAAATGCGAATTCGGCGTTACAGCGCCTCCGCCGGGACCGGAATGTAACTGCGACAGGTTCACAGGCGCGGAAAAAATAATATGCAGGCTGAGTCAAAATCGCGGCGTCTGCCCCAAATAGGGCCACCTCATCATTGGAGCGCGCCGTGAAAACTATAGCTTATTATATATGGGCGATATTCGTCTCGATCGTGAGAGCGATCTCATACCTGCTCCAAATATCGATCGGGCTCATTTTAATTCTTGCTGCCATCGCGGAGGTCGCGTCGTTCGGGCTCAACTATGGCAATATTGTCGTTGACAGCATAATCAACATCGCAGGACGAATTGGGCTTCCTGAGATCATCTCTCAATCGCCGGAAATAAATCCGCCTACGAAAAAATGTGTGCGTTACGAGACGAGAGTCACGGATTTACGCTGCCAGGACGAAACGAACCCGAGGAAGCGGTTTCTTTGCCAGGTCACCGTGCCGCCTGCTGAGATCGTCTGTGTGGAATGACATGTCTCCGGATCGGCCAGCGGCGCGTCAGACCCATCTCCTCACGGCGCTTTTATAGGCTTGGTATTCAGCCCCGAACTTCCCTTCCAAATAGCTTTCCTCGCGCGCGATCACCCCGTAGCGAATGACGGCGAGCACAACCGGCAACCCCGCCAGCGCAATCAAGCTATCCGCGAACAGGCTCAGCGCCATGTAGATCAGCGTCATGCCGAGATAGATCGGGTTGCGGGTGTAGCGGTAGATCCCGGAGGTGACGAGCGCGGTGGTTGGCTTGCGCGTCTGGATGTTGGTGCCCGCCGCAGCGAAACGGCTGCCTCCCAACACCATCAGGGCGATTCCGGCAATCAGCAAAATCGCCGCCAGAAGAATACGGAGCGTGTCGCCGAACAGCCAATCGAGCGCAAGCCCGGCCAGCAGAAATCCGACATAGATCAGCGGCGGCGGCGCGATAACTCCGGAGACATCGCGTTTCTCATCCTCGTCAGCGCTTGACATCTTTCTTTCCCCCTCGTCCGCGAGCATCCCTGCATCGCTTCACAATACGTCCCGCAATATAGATGAAAACCGGCAGGGTTACGGCGGCGGCGACCACCTGGAACGTGACGATATTCGCCATGAGCTGCGCATCGCCGCCCATCTTGCGCGCCATCACATAGGCGGTGGAGGCGGTCGGCACGGCGCCGGTGATGATGGCGATGGTGCGCGGCAGTCCTTCCAGCCCGACCAGCCAGCACAGGAGGATGACCAGCAGCGGCATCCCGATCAGCCGGATCAGCACGCCGACGACGAGCAGCCATTTGGTCTGCGCGACACGCTCGATCTGCAGTCCTGCGCCGACCGCCATCATCGCCAGCCCCAATCCGCCATCGCCGATGATCTCGATCGCGCTGAAGATGAAGGGCGGCACGCCGGTCACATTCAACGCCAGCCCGGCGAGGCAGGCGTAAATCAGCGGATTCTGCGCCAGCCGCAGCAGGATCGTGCGGGTCGATGTCCCCTCGGCGCCCTCCCCCCAGACGCTCAGCACGATGACGGCCAGCACGTTGAGGATCGGCACCAGGATGCTGATCGCCAGCGCGGAGAGCGCGAGGCCCGGCGTCCCATAAAGCGCGCCGATGACCGCGAGCGCCATGAATCCGTGAAAGCGGGTCGCGCCCTGGAAGAGGCTGGTGAAGGTCGGACCCGACATGCCGGACCGCACCAGCAGCGGCCGCGCCCCGAGCAGGAGCAGCGCCATGCCGGCCCCTGCGCCAAGCAGGACGAGGGCGTAGTCGGCGACCGGCAGCTCGGCGAGATTGGCGCCGGCCAATGTCCGCACGATCAGGAAGGGGAAGAGGATATAGAAGCACACATGCTCGATCGCCGACCAGATCTCAGGCCCGGCGATCCGATAGCGGTTGAGCAGATAGCCCAGGAGAATGATGAGCCCGATCGGGGCGCTGGCGTTGAAGGTGGCGAGCATCAGACGGAGATTTGCGAGCACTTCGGACTAACCTCTCCCATGGGGAGAGGTCGGAATGCGGGAGCATTCCGGGTGAGGGGGTAATGCCTATCGGAGAGTTTGCAACCCCTCACCCCAACCCTCTCCCAATGGGAGAGGGAGCTCATCCACGCCGTGGTGTGACGCCAGCTCAACATCTAACCCAGCCTCTTCATGCGGTCGAGGGCGCCCTGGAGGATATACGCGGCCGCCACCGCGTCGATCACTTCGGCGCGGCGCTTGCGGCTGGCGTCGGCTTCGAGCAGGGCGCGCTCGGCGGCGGCGGTTGAGAGGCGTTCGTCCCACATGGCGATCGGCGCGTCGGTCAGGCGGCTCAGATTGCGGGCGAAGGCGCGGCAGGCCTGCGCTCGCGGGCCTTCGGTGCCGTTGAAATTCACGGGCAGGCCGATGACGTAGCCCATCGCGCCGCGTTCCTTGGCGAGCGCGAACAGCTCGGCGATGTCGGCCGTAAACTTCTTCCGGCGGATGGTGCCGACCGCCGTCGCTATCGTGCGGCTGACATCCGAAATGGCGACGCCGATGGTTTTCGTCCCCACATCGAGCCCGAAAATCGCCGCGTGCCGCGGCAGGGCGGCGGCGAGGTCTTCCAGCATGAAGGAAGGGCGGGCCTTCGGGGGCGTATCGGGCAAGAAGGTCTCTTATGGCTTGAGCATTTTCCGGCAAAGTGGCTGCCGGTTTGCGCCCGCGAAAATGCGACCGGACAAAAAACCAGAGCCCCGTTCTGGTTTATCAGAACGGAATAGGCTCTGGCGAATCGCGCTTGTTACCGGATAGTAGCCCATTATACTGCGCCGGGAATTCGGACCAGGCAACCGCTCTAGAGCGCTTCCCGAAAAGTGTTACGCGGTTTTCGGATAAGAAGCGCGATCAGGCAAAGAATTGAGAGCGGTTTCCGATTCGAATGAAGCGGCAACCGCTCTAGTGCATCAAGGAGATGGCGATGAAGATGACTTGGCTCGGCCATTCGGCGTTCCGCATCGAAACCGGCGGCAAGGTGGTGCTGATCGACCCATTCCTGACCGGCAATTCCAAATTCCAGGGCAGCGTCGAGCACGCCACGGAAGGCTGCACCCACATCATCCTGACGCATGGCCATGACGATCATGTCGGCGACACGGTGGAGATCGCCAAGCGCACCGGCGCGATGGTGTTCGCGGTGTACGAACTGGCGATGTATCTGAACGCGCAAGGGGTGGAGAGGATCAATCCCGGCAATCCCGGCGGCACGATCACGCGCAGCAGCTTCGACGTCACCTTCACCAAGGCCTTCCATTCCTCCTCGACGATCGTCGACGGCAAGAATCTCTATCTCGGCCAGCCTTGCGGCATCCTGCTGCGCTCCGAGGGCAAGACGGTCTATCACATGGGCGACACGGAGATTTTCGGCGACATGGCGCTCGTGCAGGAATTCTTCCAGCCTGACGTGGGCTGCGTGCCGATCGGCGACCGCTTCACCATGGGCGCGAAACAGGCCGCCATCGCCTGCAAGCGGTTCTTCAAGTTCAAGACCATCATCCCGATCCATTACGGCACCTTCCCGATCATCGATCAGGACGCCTCGAAATTCCTGGCCGAGATGGAAGGCCAGAACGTCGTGGTGCCGGAGGTCGGCGTACCATTCGCGGTATGAGCGGCTGAGGCGACCTGCCGATGGCTAAGAAGCTGAGCTTAGGGCCGAAGCCCGTCGTCGAAATGACGGCGGATGAAGCGGTCGCGGAACACCGGCGGCTCGCGGCCGAGATCGCCGAGCACGACCGGCGCTATTATCAGGACGACGCGCCGTCCGTCTCCGACGCGGATTATGACGCGCTTCGGCAGCGGCTTCTCGCCGTAGAGGACGAGCATCCGGAACTCGCGACCAGCGACAGCCCCAGCCAGCAGGTCGGCGTCGCGCCGTCGGAGAAATTCGGCAAGGTCCGGCATAAGGTGCCGATGCTGTCGCTCGGCAATATCTTCGCCGAAGACGAAGCGCTGGAATTTCTCGATCGCGTGCGGCGTTTCTTGCGGATTCCGGAAGGCGACCCGCTCGAAGTCACCGCCGAGCCGAAGATCGACGGCCTCGGCATTTCCCTGCGCTATGAGGACGGCAAGCTGGCCGTCGCCGCGACGCGGGGCGACGGGACGGAAGGCGAGAACGTCACCGCCAATGTGCGGACCATCGCCAGCATTCCGCAACGAGCGTGAAGGCGAAGGATTTCCCGTCCGTCTTCGAGGTGCGCGGCGAAATCTTCTTCGGCCGCGACGGATTTCCTGGCAATCAATGCGCGCCAGCAGGAGACGGGCGGCAAAGATCTTCGCCAATCCGCGCAATGCGCCGCCGGTTCGCTGCGCCAGCTCGATCCTTCGATCACCGCGAGCCGCCCTTTGCAGTTCTTCGCCTATACCTGGGGCGAGGCTCCGGCGCTGCCGGCCGAGACGCAATGGGGCGTCGTCGAGGCATTCGGGCGCTGGGGCTTTCCCATCAATCCGCTGATGAAGCTCTGCAATTCGGCGGAAGAGATGCTCGCCGCCTATGCCGACACGGAGAAGCGGCGCCCCACGCTCGATTACGACATCGACGGCATGGTCTATAAGGTCAACAGCCTGGACTATCAGCGGCGGCTGGGCTTCGTGTCGCGCTCGCCGCGCTGGGCGGTGGCGCATAAATTCGCGGCGGAGAAGGCGACGACGATCCTCCGGGGCATCGAGATCCAGGTCGGACGCACCGGCGCGCTGACGCCGGTCGCGAAGCTGGAGCCGGTGACGGTCGGCGGCGTCGTGGTGCAGAACGCGACGCTGCACAATGAGGACGAGATCGCCCGCAAGGACATCCGTATCGGCGATTGGGTGACGATCCAGCGGGCTGGCGACGTCATCCCGCAAGTTCTCGGCTTTTTGCCGGAGAAGCGGCCCGCCGATGCGGTGCCTTACAAATTCCCCGACATATGCCCCGTCTGCGGCTCGCATGCGGTGCGCGAGCAGAATGAGAAAACCGGCAAGCTGGATGCGGTGCGGCGCTGCACGGGCGGGCTGATCTGCGCGGCGCAGGCGGTCGAGCGGCTGAAG
Organism: uncultured Alphaproteobacteria bacterium; assembly: GCA_963842775.1. Lineage (GTDB taxonomy): Bacteria > Pseudomonadota > Alphaproteobacteria > Rhizobiales > Rhodomicrobiaceae > R-RK-3. Next base: position 348,923 of record CAWJHQ010000015.1, read on the forward strand.
CATTTCGTTTCGCGCAACGCCTTCGACATCGAAGGGCTGGGCGCGAAGCAGGTCGAGGCGTTCTATCATGAAGGCCGGATCAAGACGCCCGCCGATATTTTCACGCTGGCGGAGCGCGAAACGGGCAATTTGACGCCGCTGCGCGCCAAAGAGGGCTGGGGCTCGAAATCGGCGCAGAACCTTTTCGCCGCGATCGAGGACCGGCGCACCATCGGCCTGGACCGGGTCATCTATGCCCTGGGCATCCGCCATATTGGCGAGACGACCGCCAGGCTGCTTGCCCGCTCCTATCACAGCTTCGATGCCTTCCGTGAGGCCATGACCGCCGCGCAGGATAAGGAAAGCGAGGCGTGGCGCGATCTGAACGAAATCGACGGCATCGGCGAAGTGGTGGCCGATGCCCTGATCGCATTCTTCGGCGAGGCGCATAATCAGGAGGCCATCGACGCCTTGCAGGCGCAGATCAATGTGCAGCCCGTCGAACGCACCGATACGGCCGGCTCGCCCGTCGAGGGCAAGACCGTCGTGTTCACCGGGAGCCTGGAGCGCATGACGCGCCAGGAGGCCAAAGCGATGGCCGAACGGCTCGGCGCGAAAGTCGCGGGCTCGGTTTCGAAGAAGACCGATTATGTCGTCGCAGGGCCGGGCGCGGGTTCGAAGCTGAAGAACGCCAGCGCACTCGGCGTTGCAGTCCTGACCGAGGACGAATGGCTGGAGCTCGTCCGGCCGTCGTAAGCCGCTCATTGCTGCACTGTTTGCGCGTCTTCCGGCGTTCTTCGTCACATGTTTTTACAATGATCCTCGGCCGGCGCCGCCGTTCTCCCGGAACCATGCCACCGCCGCACCGTTTTTCTGACGGTGACAATTTGCACATGTCTGACGGTCCCGGCGCAATTCGGGACAGCGGATTGTCGTGTTGAAACAACAGCATCAAGGAGTTCAAATGATCCGGTCGATCAAATATCTCGCGGCGGCGGGAATGTTCGCGGTCTTTGCGGGCGGCGTACAGGCGGCGCCGGCCAATCTTGGCAATGCCGGCACTGGCGTAACCGATGGCCTGGTGAAGGTCCACGGCGATCACCGGCGCTGCGAACGCGATCGTCGCGGTTGGCATCGGATGAACCGCGATGGCGAGCGCAGGCCCTGCCGCGAGTGGCGGGGCGAGGGACGCCGTCCGGATAGCTGCGTGAAGTTCGGCCCGGTCTGGTACTGCGAATATTAAGCCGCTTAGGATAAAGCATCCGCCGGCCCGAACATAGCATGGCCGGCGGATGCATTTTAGTATTCGGGGATGAGCATGCCGAGTCGCGAACGCGTATTGGAGTTCATCGAACGCGTGGTCAGCGGTGATCATGTCGGCGCCATCGAAGATTTCTACACAGAAGACGCTTCGATGCAGGAAAACGCCAATCCCCCGCGCGTCGGCCGAAGCGTGCTTGTCGAGCATGAGAGAAAAGCGCTGGCCCGCGTCGCCGAGATGCGGACCCTGCCGGTCGATCATTTCGGCATCGATGGCGATGCGGTCTTCATCCACTGGATCTTCGACATGGTGGCCAAGGACGGCACGGTTCGCCGGCTCGATGAGATCGCCATGCAGCAATGGCGCGGCGACCGCATCTTCCGCGAGCGCTTTTATTACGATCCTGCCGTATTTTCAACGTGACCCCGGCGTCATCCGGTATTCGCCGGGCGAGCGTTATTTCAGCGTCCGCGCAAACAGCGCGCGCAGTTTTCCCATGCGTTTTCCGCCTCTTCCGGGTGGAGCGATCAAATGCGGCGAATCCGGTTTGCCCGTAATGATCTGCGTCCCGTAGAACGCTGCTGCGGCGGCCATTCGGCTCGAGAAGCGGGCCGCATTGGTGACGATGAAGCTGCCGCTCATGCAATGGCCGACGGCAGATGATTTGAATGGGAAGGATTGCGTGCATCCGTCGCTTATGTCGCTAGCAGGGAAAAGGGTTGTGCAAAGCGGGCGCCTCGCGTAATCGTCGCGGGAAAAAGGAAGACCCATGAAAGCGCTCACGGTTGGCGGCGCGATGGTCAACTCCATCGCCATCATCAATTCCAGCAGCATCGAACGGATGTCGATGCGCAACGCGGAAGCCTCGTTTCTGCTGCTCGAAGAGGGCCGCAAGACGGAGGCCGAGGAAATCTCCACCCATCCCGGCGGCGGTGCGGTGAATGTCGCCATATCGATGTCGCGTCTCGGCATCGACGCTTCGGCGCTGGTCAAGCTGGGGATGGATCAGCGCGCCGACGCGGTGCTGGCGAAACTCGAAAGCGAAGGCGTTTCAACGCGCTGGATCACCCGCGACCGGCGCATGCCGACCGGCGCGTCGGTGCTGATTTCCTCGCATGAACGCAATGCTGCGATCTTCACCTTCCGCGGCGCGAACACGCTTCTGTCGATGGAGGACATCAAGCCGGAGGCGCTTTCCGTCGATCTCGTCTACATCTCCAGCCTCAGCAACCAATCCGCGGATGCCTTTCCCGATCTGGTCATGTCGGCCAAGAAAGCGGGATGCATGGTCGCGGCCAATCCGGGCATCCGCCAGCTCACGGCGCGCGGGCGGGCATTTCTCGATACGGTTGGATCGATCGACATATTGCTGGTCAACCGGGCCGAGGCCAATGCGCTCGTACCGGCCCTGTCGGCGGCGGCGGGCGAAGGCGGCCCATCCATAGCTTTTGGACCGGATGAGGACGTGCCGGATCTGATCAGGCGCGGCTTGTCGGCCGGCGGCTTCGAGATCAGCCTCTTGCGCTTCTTCCAATATTTGCTGAAGGCCGGCGCGGGACAAGTGGTCATAACGGACGGCAGGCGCGGCGCCTTCGTGGCCGCGAGCGGCAAGATCGCGCATTGCCCGGCATTGCAGACCGATGTCTTCGGCACCGCGGGCGCCGGCGATGCCTTCGCATCGACCTTCGTGGCGCTCACGGCGCTCCGATGGCCGCTTCACCGCGCATTGAAGGCCGCCATCATGAATTCCGCTTCCGTCGTGCGCCACGCCGATACGCAAAGCGGGTTGCTGACGCTCGCCGAAATCGAAGAACGCGTCATGAGCGAACGAACGCTCAATGTGCGGGAATGGCCGATGGAAAAGGATTAGGCGTATGTTCGCTATTCGCCCCGATCACGCGATTGTTGACGCCCCAATGGGACTTTCGGCCAATCCGTGCGTTATTCTTTACTCCATGGTGATGGCAAGAGCGCACGATTTCGGCTAGGTTAACCCACCGCGCGGGCACTTGGCTGTCGCCAGACCTCAACCGGGGGCGACCGCGCATCGAATTTATGCCCCCTTACAAGGAGTGTTTCATGAAGAAGACCTGGACCAAGCCGCAGATCAGCCAGCAGGAAGCCAGCCTCGAAGTGACGGCTTACGTTGCCGCTGAGCTGAAGTCGTAAGCGACAGGCGGGCTTATGCTCGTCAGAGTTCTGGGATCGGCTGCGGGCGGCGGTTTTCCGCAATGGAATTGCGCTTGCCGCAATTGCTCGGACGTCCGTCAGGGCGTGGCGGGCCTCGCCGCTCGCAGCCAGTCCTCTCTCGCCGTCTCGGCGGACGGCGTTAATTGGTGTCTTCTGAATGCTTCCCCGGACCTGCGCACGCAAATCGGCAGCTTCGCGGCCTTGACGCCTTCAGTCGAATACGGCGTGCGTTTCAGTCCCCTTAAATCCGTTATCCTGACCAATGCGGACGTCGATCATGTCGCGGGCCTGCTCGATCTGCGCGAGGGGCAGCCTTTCCATCTTTATGCCAGCGAGCGCATTTTAGCAGTGATCGCGGCAAATCCGATTTTCGGTGTGCTGGCGCAAGGGGTGGTAACGCGCAACGTTTTGAAGAACGGCATGCGCTTCGAACCGGCCGGCTGCCCCGGCCTGGCGGTGGAGATGTTCGCCGTGCCGGGCAAGGTCCCGCTCTATCTGGAAGACGAGCAGCGGGGGCCGGGTACGGCACGGATGAAGGCGACGTTGTCGGCCTGAAGCTGATGGACCGGGCGACCGGCGCATTCGCCTGCTACATTCCAGGCTGCGCCGAGGTCAATGCCGAGCTGATCGACCATATTGAAGGCACTGCCGCGTTGTTTTTCGACGGTACTTTGTTTACTGACGACGAGATGATCACCCAGGGACTTTCTCCGAAGACGGGCGCGCGCATGGGGCATATCAGCATTTCGGGCGACGGCGGTTCGATCGCGCGGCTTGCGGGTGTCGATGCCGGGCGCCGGATTTTCATTCATCTGAATAATTCCAACCCGGTTCTGCGCGAGGCAAGTCCAGAGCGGCAGAGCGTCGAAGGCGCCGGCTGGGAAGTCGCCTATGACGGCATGGAGCTGACCCTGTGACCCTCTTGCTTTCGCCGGAAGAGCTGGAAGCCGACATCCGCGCCGTGGGCGCCGAGCGCTATCACGACAAGCATCCGTTTCACCATTTGCTGCATTCCGGCGCGCTGAACAAAGGCCAGGTGCAAGCCTGGGCGCTCAACCGCTATTGCTACCAGGCCGCCGTGCCCCGCAAGGACGCAGCGCTTCTTGCCCGCACGAACGACCGGCAACTGCGCCGCGACTGGGTCAAGCGCATCCTCGATCATGACGGCCAGGACGGCGAGGAAGGCGGCATCGAACGCTGGCTCGTCCTCACCGACGGGCTCGGCCTCGACCGGGAATATGTGATCTCGATGCGCGGCGCGCTGCCCGCCACACGCTTTGCGGTCGAAGCCTATGTCCGCTTCGTCCAGGAGCGCAGTCTGGTGGAGGCCGTCGCCTCATCCCTCACCGAGCTGTTCGCACCGAAGATTCACCGCGAACGCATCTCCGGCATGCTGGAGAATTACGATTTCATCGGCGAGTCGGTGATGACCTATTTCCGCCGCCGTCTGACCCAGGCCACCGACGACGCCGGCTTCGCGCTCGACTATGTGAAGCGCCACGCCGTGACGCTGGACGACCAGGCCGCCTGCGTCGAGGCCGTCCGCTTCAAATGCGACGTGCTATGGGCGCAGTTGGACGCGCTCTATCACGCCTATGTCGAGCCCGGACATATTCCCCCTGGCGTTTTCCGTCCTGGCGAACGCGTTTGAGCCAATTTGAGACGCAAGTTTTCTGACAGTTTCGTCAGGGCATGATTTCATCCTCCAGCGCCCTGCTTGACGCCGCCGCAAAATTGGCTTCGATAGCGGCATGACCGAAACCGTCGTCGCCGCGCTTTACAAATTCGCCCCCCTGGCCGATCTGGGGTCGCTCCAGGCTTCGCTGAAGCGCGTCTGCCTGGACGCGGGGGTTTGCGGCACGCTGATCCTCGCGCATGAAGGGATCAACGGCACCATCGCGGGGCCGCGCGAAGGCATCGACCTCGTGCTCGGCCATCTGCGGAGCGTGCCGGGCCTCGCCGATCTGGAGCACAAGGAATCCCTCGCCGCCGAGCCGCCCTTCTACCGCATGAAAGTGCGGGTGAAGCGCGAGATCGTCACCATGGGCGTCGACGGGATCGACCCCAGCAGCCTCGCCGGCACCTATGTGCCCCCGAGCGACTGGAATGCGCTGATCGCCGATCCGGACGTCGTGCTGATCGATACGCGCAACGCCTATGAGGTGGACGTCGGCAGTTTCCCCGGCGCGATCAACCCGGGCACCGGCTCATTCCGGGAGTTTCCGGCGTGGTTCAGCGGGCAAACCGACCTCCACGGCAAGCGCAAATTCGCGATGTTCTGCACCGGCGGCATTCGCTGCGAGAAGGCGACGGCCTATCTGAAGCAGCAAGGCTTCGACGAGGTTTACCACCTGCAGGGCGGCATCCTGAAATATCTGGAAACCGTGCCCGCGCAAGAGAGCCGGTGGCAAGGCGAATGTTTTGTCTTCGATCAGCGCACCGCTCTTTCGCATGGCAACGCGCCCGGCTCACATCAGCTCTGCCATGCCTGCCGGCATCCGGTGAGCGAGGCGGATATGGCGTCCGCGGATTACGTCGCCGGCGTGAGCTGTCCGCGTTGCAGCCCTACGCTGAGCGACGCGCAGAAGGCCCGTTTCGCCGAACGGCAGAAGCAGATGGAGCGCGCCGCGAGCCAGGGGCGGCGTCATCTCGGCGCGGGACCGACTCCGAAGCCGGACAAAAAGCGGTCGGCCTCGGGCTGAGCCCTCTTCGCCCCCGATATATATTTCCAAAGTCGCCGTCGCCTCATCCCGATACGATCCGTCGGCGGCTATTCATGATCGCGGACGTCCGCGCCGCCGATCTTGTCACCCAGAGCCGGGAAGCAAATCCTTCGTAAAGCGAGGATCTCAATATTCGACATCGATGTTATGAACTGATTAACTCCATTGCCCGCCAAATCCATATCTTGCCTTCAACAAGTAATAACTACTATGCAACACGCCTGTTTCAAATAATCCGCGAACGTATATAGATGCGGGTGCGAGGTCGGGGGAAGATAGTTTACCTCGACCGCTCACGGCAAAGCCTCATGCAAGAATGCATTCGAAGGACGGACCGTGAGGGCGCTCCATCTCCAGTTCTGATCTTCAAGGGCAAGGCTCTGCTTCGGGTGGACGGTCCGGATCGACTCAACACGGTTGCAATTTTGCGGAGGTAAATTTGGTACAGGAAATTCGTCTCGCCTCTGGCGCCACCGAGGCCGATATCACTCGCGCGCTCGCAAGTTTGACGAGTGGCGGTACCCTCATTCTGCCCAAGGGCGAAACGATTGCCATCAGCAAGGGCCTGACGGTCGACGTCTCCGTCCGCGACATCACGCTTGATCTGAACGGGTCCACCCTGCAACAGGTCGGCGCCGTGTCCGTCGTGTTGGGCAAGGGCCTCCAAACCAAGGCGGAAAGCGTCGGACTCGGCATGAACGCCGACGGCAATACGACCGTCTCCTATGCCAAGCTCCCCGCCGACATCGCCGTTGGCGACTGGATAAAGGTCGTGTCCGACAACGCGCTGCCTGGAGACATGATCGGCCCCGACGCGCCGGCGCCGACCCTGATGGGCCAGGCTCTACAGGTTGCCTCCGTCACCGGCAATGTCGTCACCTTCAAAGGCGCGCTGATCGACCAGGCGAATTACACGACCAATATTCGCGCGGCGACCTATACGAGCGGCGAACTGGTCGTTAAAAACGGTGAGATCATCGGCGATACGACGCACAACAAGCCCGCACCTGCGCTCGTGCAACTCCGCGACATTGTCGATGCTCGTGTAGAGCACCTCTCCGTCCATGATGGAAAGGGCTATGGCGTCGGCGTCGTCAACAGCGTCAATGCCTTTATCACCGACGTATCCGTGAAAAATCTGGCCGACGCCTCTACGACGCAGGGCATCGCCGTTCAATCGATGAGTTCGACGGGAACGACCGTAAAGGGCCTTTACGCCGAAAACGTCACGCACGCCACAGACGCCAACGCCATCGGGGCCACTCCCGGGGCAGCCTACATTTCGCAATTCGGCGGCGATATCGGGTTCACGGTTTCGGACGCGGTCGCGTATGGCACGCGCAATTTCGCCTTTTCGTGGCACTCGGAATCGGTCAACGGCAGCTATGACAACGTCCAGGCGTTCGACAGCTTCGGCTTCCTGCAGGCGCGCGGCCTTGGCGGCACCGTGACTGACAGCGGCGGCGCGAACAATGTGCGGGGCGTATCATTCTTCGAGTGGGGGCATGAAGATGCCCGCAACATTTCGCTCGACCACATTACCCTGAAGGAAACGGGCAGCTATTCCACGATCGCCCTCAATAAACCCGTGGACAACAAGATCGCCAATTCCTTCTTCGAGTCCTTCTCGGTGGGCAATCTCGCCACTGCGGAGAACGTCACCGTCACGAATACGACCTACACCAAGGCGACGAGCAACCCGAATGACGTGATCTCAGGGTCGGCGGGCGACGACCTGCTGCTCGGCGGCAAGGGCAACGACACGCTGGGCGGCGCGGGCGGCGATGATTACATCTGGGGCGGTCAGGGCGTGGACACACTCACCGGCGGCACCGGGCGCGATCGCTTCGCCTATCATTCGGTCGCCGAGGGCGGCGATGTCATCTCCGACTTCCAAGCCGGCGCGAATGGCGATGTGATCGATCTCTCGGTCATCGCGGCGAAGCTGAATTGGGCCGATGGCGACGTGGTGGCCAATGGCTATGCCCGCTTTGTGCAGAGCGGCGACAATGTCCTGGCGCAAGTCGATCAGGACGGCGCCGGCAGCGGCGGCTTCGCTACCGTGGCGACACTTCTCGACCGCGACGTCGCGGATCTGAGCAACGCCAATTTCCACGCCCTCCTATGGGCCCCGGAGCTCACCGCAACGCCTGAGCCTCAGCCGCAACCTCCGGCTCAGGTCCAGCCTCCGGCACAGGCAGAGGTTCAACCTCCGGCTCCCGCACCAGCGCAACCTGCCGTACAGCCGCAGCCGGATAATAAGCTATCCTTCAACTATGCCCAGGAGGCGACTTCGAATGCGCTGAACGGCGATAATGCCAACAACAAGCTTACCGGCGACAGCGCCAGCAACCGGCTTTACGGCAATGGCGGCAACGACATACTGAGCGGGCTCGACGGAGACGACCTGCTGGTCGGGGGCGATGGCGACGACCAGCTCCTGGGCGGCAACGGCAACGACATGCTCTCCGGCGGCCGGGGCGCGGATGCGCTGAATGGCGGCGCAGGCTTCGACACCGCGACCTATGTCACGGCGGAATCCGGCGTCACGGTCAATCTTGCCGACAGCAGCAAGAACACCGGCGAAGCGGCGGGGGACCGTTTCACCGCGATCGAAAACCTCACCGGCGGCAATTTCAATGACGTCCTGACCGGCAATCAATCCGCCAATGTGCTGGACGGCGGCAAGGGCGACGACACGCTCAATGGCGCAGCCGGGATCGACAAGCTCAATGGCGGTGACGGCAATGATTGGCTGGACGGCGGGGCTGGCCAAGACACTTTGACCGGCGGCGCGGGAGCGGACCGCTTCTATTTCGCCTCCGCCGCGGAAGCCGGCGACACGATCGCGGATTTCAAGCCCGGAGAGGACCACATCGTCATTAACGCCGCCGGCTTCGGGATAGCGCCGGATCAGGAATGCAGCTTCCAATCGGCCGCGCAGATCTATCTTTACGCCGGCAACGCGGCTTATGCCCCGACAACCTGTCCGACCCTGCTCTACAACTCGACGACAGGCCGCCTGTTGCTGGACGCAGACGGCAGCGGCGTGCAGAAAGCGCAATTGGTCGCCGTCTTAACGAACGCGCCGCAAATTACCGCTGACGATTTCCTGATTGTTTAAGGGCCATAGGGCACAGTGGAATCGCCGAGGTTCCACTGTGGCCCAATGCATGGCGGTACTCCCGCAAACGCTGTTCCACTTTCGGCACCAGGGCATTTCTCGCGGACGCCATGCGAGCGATCGGCTGTAACAAGCTCTTGCTTTGTCGAATGAGACACCTCCTTGCGGCACGCCCTTGAAGTTCTTTCAAAACGCGGCCCCGGCAATGACTCCAAGCCCGCCGCCGGGCGCATGCCGAAGCTTTCGATCCTGAGCTTGATGTCCTCGATGCGCAGCGCGCTGTTCGGCATCGCTGCATTCTCCGGCGTCATCAACCTGCTGGCATTGACCGGCTCGCTGTTCATGCTGCAGGTCTATGACCGCGTCCTGCCCAGCCAGAGCGTACCGACGCTGGTTGCGCTGACGGTCGTCGTGGCGGGGCTTTTCCTCTTCCAGGCCGCGTTGGACGTGATCCGCTCGCGGCTCTTGGTGCGCGTTGCCTCGCGGGTCGACGAGGCGCTGGGCGAGCGCACCTATCGCGCCGTGCTGGAACTGCCCTTGCGCGTTCTGCCGGCGGGCGACGGGCTTCAGCCGATCCGCGATCTCGATACGGTCCGCAATTTTCTGTCCGGCCCCGGTCCGGTCGCGATCCTCGACCTGCCGTGGATTCCGGTCTACCTGATTTTCGTCTATCTGCTGCACCCGATGCTGGGAATGCTCGCAACCCTCGGCGCCGTCCTGCTGCTCGTGCTCACACTGCTCACGGATTATCTGTCGCGTGGGTCCTCCGCCGAAGCCGCGGGCGAAGCCCAGCGCCGCCATGCCCTTGCCGCCGAAGGCAGGAAGAATGCCGTGGTTCTGCGCACCATGGGCTTCGCCGACCGGATGGTCGAGCGGTGGCTCGCGGCAAGCAGCAGCCATCTGCACGCACAGCAGCAGGCGAGCGACATAGCGGGCGGGCTGGGCGCCCTGGCCAAGGTGTTCCGCACCTTCCTGCAATCGGCCATTCTGGCGCTCGGAGCCTATCTCGTGATCGAGGGTGAGGTCTCAGGCGGCGCGATTATCGCCAGCTCGATCACCTCGTCGCGCGCGCTTTCGCCGATCGACCTCGCCATCTCCCAGTGGAAATCCTTCCTCGCTGCCCGCCAGAGCGCGGGCCGTATCGACGCACTGCTGCGCTCGCCGATCTTTGCCGCGAAGCCGGCGCCGCTTCCCTTGCCGGCGCCACGGGTCAGCCTGGCGGTGGAAGGTCTGGCAGCGACGGCGCCCGGCCTCAACGTTCCGCTCGTGCAGAACGTCACCTTCAAGTTGCAGGCGGGGCAAGGCGTCGGCCTCATCGGGCCGAGCGCCGCGGGCAAGTCGACGCTGCTGCGCGCCATTATCGGCGCCTGGCCGCTCATGCGGGGCACTGTGCGGCTGGACGGCGCCACGCTGGACCAATGGCTGCCCTCCAGTCTCGGCCGCCATATCGGCCACCTGCCGCAGGATGTCGAACTGTTCGACGGCACCATCGCGGACAATATCGCCCGTTTCGATCCCGGCGGCGATCCGGCCGCCGTGCTGGCGGCAGCGCAAGCCGCCAATGTCCATGATATGATTCTGAGACTGCCGAACGGGTATGAAACCCGCATCGGACCGGATGGCGACGCTCTGTCCAGCGGTCAGCGGCAGCGGATCGGCCTCGCCCGGGCGTTCTTCGGCAATCCATTTCTCATCGTGCTCGACGAGCCGAGCGCAAATCTCGACACCGAGGGCGAAGACGCGCTCACCCATGCCATTCGAGGCGTGCGCAATCGCGGCGGCATGATCATCGTCGTGACGCATCGGCCGAGCGCCATCGCCGCCCTCGACTTCGTCGCCATGATGACCGAAGGCAAAATGCAATATTTCGGACCCAAGGACGAGGTGCTTCGGCGAGCGCTGCGTCCGGCACCAGACCCGTCAGGGGCGATGCAGCCCGGGACCATGGTGCTTGCCGAACGCGCCTAGAGCGGGATGAGGAAAAGTGGGAACCGGTTTTCCGCTCGTCATCCCGCTATAAGTGTAAGAGAGAGGAGCCGATGCGCCCGATGAACAATAAAACGGGAAGAAACCAGCCAACCACCGCCGCGATCCGGCGGCATTTGCGGCTTGGCGGCGCCTTATGCGTGCTGCTCATCGTCGGCGTCGGCGGATGGGCGGCGAACGCGACGCTCGCGGGCGCAATCATCGCCCCGGCGTCCGTCGTCGTCGAAACCGACGTGAAGAAGATACAGCATCAGGTCGGCGGCATCGTCGCGGAGCTGAACGTCAAGAATGGCGATCATGTCGACGCCGGCGCCGTGCTGATCCGTCTCGACGGCACGCTCACCGGCGCCAGTCTCACGATGGTGAGCAAGACGCTCGACGAGATGGCCGGACGGCGCGCAAGGCTTTTCGCCGAGCAGGAAAGTGCCGATACCATCGTCTTTCCACCCGAGCTTCTGGAGCAGGCATCAGGCGACAACAACATCGCCAGGATCATCGCCGGGGAAAAGCGGCTCTTCGAGGCGCGCAAGGCGGGCCGGGCGGGACAAGAGGCGCAATTGCGCGAGCGCATTGCCCAGCTTTCCGAGGAAGCGCAGGGGCTTACTGCGCAAAAAAACGCGAAGGACCAGGAAATCGCGTTCATCCGGGATGAGTTGCTCGGCGTCGAAAGCCTGTATGCGCGCAATCTGCTGCCATTGAACCGCGTGACGGCCCTGCGCCGCGACTCGACCCGCCTCGAAGGCGAAAGGGGCCAGCTCATTTCGGCCATCGCCCAGGCCAAGGGCAGGAGCGCCGAAACCGAGTTGAAGATCATCCAGATCAGCCAGGACCTGCACACCGAGGTGCTGCGCGATCTGCGCGAGATCGACGGCCGCATCGGCGAATTGACGGAACGCCGGATTTCCGCCGCCGATCAGTTCAGACGCACCGAACTGCGCGCGCCGCAAGCCGGCATCGTTCACCAGCTCAACGTGCATACGGTTGGCGGCGTCATCAGCGCCGGCGAAACGCTGATGGTGATCGTTCCCCAATCCGACGGCCTCAGCGTCGAGGCCCGCGTGCCGCCACAGCATATCGACCAGGTCAGGCTGGGACAGACCGTGATGGTCAAGTTTTCGGCGTTCGACCAGAACACCACGCCGCAACTCGTCGGCACGGTCAGCGTCGTCGCGGCGGACGTCAACAGGGACCCGCGCACCAATCTGCCCTACTACGCCATCCGAGTGGCGATTTCCGATGAAGAGATCGCGCGCCTGAAAGGGCTGCAGCTCGTGCCTGGAATGCCGGCGGAAGCGCATTTGCAAACGCATATGCGGACCGCGCTCTCCTACATTGCCAAGCCGCTGACGGATCAGTTTTCCCGCGCGTTCCGGGAGGATTGACGCGAGGCCCAGTCGCGCGAGCCGGACGCAATCCGTCATCCTGCGGCAAGCCGACAAAATTGTCACCGGTACGCTGGACGCCAGGACGGGCCGTGCTACACTCACCCATCCGGATAATGCGGATGCGTGATGGGGTAGAAGGACCGATAGCCGGGCGAACCTCGCGTGTCCCGCGAGCGTCTGCAACGGCCTTCCACGCAAAAGAAACGACGTTTTCACGCCGTCTGCCGTAAAAAGCGGACCTGGCGGGACAGCGTACAGGGTTCACAGGGAGGATGTGATGAGCGACACGACACTCGGTGCGGCGCCGGACAAGGAAATGAACGCCGGCGGCAGGGGCAAGGACAATTTCCAGTGGTTCCGCACCTACCCGAAAAGCATCGACTGGTACGCCGAGTTGAAGCCCGAGCCGCTGCCCGACATTCTCGACCGCACCGTCCGCGAATATGGCGACCTGACCTGCACCTATTTCATGGGCGCCAAGCTGAGCTACAAGGACATCGGCGCCATGGTCGACAAGGCCGCCAAGGGCCTGCAGGAAATCGGCGTCAAGAAGGGCATGCGCGTCGGATTGCTGCTGCCGAACATCCCTTATTTCCCGATCATGTATTACGCCATCCTGAAAGCGGGCGGCACGGTGGTGAATTTCAACCCGCTCTATACGGTGGAGGAAATCACCCATCAGGTGAAGGACAGCGGCACGACCATCATGGTGACGCTCGACCTCGCCGCGCTGTTTCCGAAGCTGGAGGCGCTGCTTGCCTCGGGCGCGCTGGAGCGGGCCATTGTGTGCCCCTTCGCGAAATCGCTTCCCGGTTTGAAGGGCACTTTGTTCAAGCTGCTGAAATCGAAGGAACTGGCCAAGCTCGACGCCTCATCGCAGCGCGCCAAGATCATCACCTATGAAAAGCTCACCGCGAATGACGGCAAATATGCCCGCGTTCCGATCGATGTGAACGACGTCGCCGTGCTGCAATATACCGGCGGCACCACCGGCACGCCGAAGGGCGCGATGCTCACCCATGCCAATCTGTCGGTCAATTTGCAGCAGTCCGACCTGTGGGAAATGCATGTGCAGAAGGGCGCCGACCGTATCATGGCGATCCTGCCGTTCTTCCACGTCTTCGCCATGACGACGATCATGAATCGCGGCATCTCCAACGCCGCCATGCTGATCCTGGTGCCGCGCTTCGACATCAACATGGTTCTGAAGCTGCTGCGCGAGACCCGGCCGACCGTCATGCCCGGCGTGCCGACCTTGTTCAACGCGCTGCGCAACCATCCGGGGCTGAAGCCGGAAGACCTGAAATCGCTGCGCAGCGGCGTGTCCGGCGGCGCGCCCCTGCCCATCGAGTTGAAGCGCAATTTCGAGAAGGAGGCGGGCGTCATTCTGGTGGAGGGCTATGGGCTCTCCGAGACTTCGCCGGTCGCCGCCTGCAATCCGCTGGACGGGCCGGTGAAGGAGGGGTCGATCGGCCTGCCTCTGCCGGGCACCATCATTTCGCTGCGCTCACTTGAGGATCCGACCAAGGAAGTGCCGCTCGGCGAAAAAGGCGAGATCTGCATCGCCGGCCCGCAAGTGATGAAGGGCTATTGGAACAAGCCGGAGGACACCAAGGCGTCCTTCGTCGGCGAATTCTTCCGCACCGGCGACGTCGCCACGATGGACGAGGACGGCTTCACCTACATCGTCGACCGCATCAAGGACCTCATCCTCTGCTCCGGCTACAACGTCTATCCGCGCCGCATCGAGGAGGCGATCTACCAGCATCCGGCGGTGGAGGAAGTGACCGTCGTCGGCATCCCCGACGCCTATCGCGGCGAGGCGCCGAAGGCCTTCGTCAAGCTGCGCGCGGGCGAGGCGGCGACCAAGGCGGACATGCTGGCGTTCCTGGAGCCCAAGCTCTCCAAGATCGAGATGCCCTCGCAGATCGAGTTCCGCGACGAGCTGCCGAAGACCATGGTCGGCAAGCTGTCGAAGAAGGAGCTGCGGGCGGAGGCGAAGTAAGGACAACGCCCAATGACATCTATCCGGAGAAGCCCAGTGGCGTTCTCCGGGGATGGTTGCATTCCCTCGCTATTCCGAAAGCATAATTCCTGGTAATTTCCGCGTGGTGTGAGGGACATGCGGAGACGGTGAATGCCGCGCAGGGTACTGAATGTATTTCTCAGTTCGACGGCGGTCGACCTCGTGTCCTTTCGCGAGGAAATCTATCAGCGGCTCGTATCGAAGGGCCTCTTCCACTGCGAGCGCCAGGAGAATTTCGGCGCACAGAACGCGGAAGCCGTCAAATTCTGCCGCACCAAAGTCGAGGAGGCCGACCTCTTCGTTGGATTGGTCGGCCTGCGCCGTGGTTGGGAGCCTGATGGCGACGATGCTCGGCGCTCGATCACTGAGATGGAGCATGATTGGGCGCGCGAAAAGGGCGTCAGCCGCTACATCTGGGTCGCGCCTGACGATTTTCTCGTCCCCGGCAACATTCGCGAAAATGATGAATTGCACGGCCGCCAGCAGGCCTTCCGCAAAAGCGTGATGGCCAATGGCGAGCGCATCGTATCCCAAAAGGGCTTCGACTCACCGGCGCTCCTTGCTGCGGATGTTGTCGAGCAATTACTGGTCGAGATTGTAACGAGTGATCTGATCCGCGAAATACGGCCCGACCTTCGCAACCATGACGGCACCACTGTTGAAGGGCAGAAGCCGGCGATCGCGGCCGCCGTCGAAAGGTTGGCCGAGGATCAAGATGTCGATCTCCTAGCACTTGCCAAGAATCCGGAGGATGCCGATCTCGCCGAGCTGGAAGCAAGGCTGAGAGCACGCGCCGAGAAACTGGGTGCTGAGAGCGCCGAATATTGGCGGCATATCGGCGCGCTTGCCTTCCTGCATGACACCCGAAGAGCGCTTGCCGCCTATGAGAAGGCCGTGACCTTTGATCCTGGCTATCCGGAAGGGTGGCGATATCTCGGCGAATTGCAATTCCGCCTCGGTGATCTGGCGGCGGCCGAAAATTCCTTTGCCACGCTAAGGGATTTCCCGGATGACCGTTCTCAATCCCTGGGATGCATGCGCCTCGGTTGGATTTATCGTGTTCGCGGCGATCTTCCGGCCGCCGAAGAAATGACAACGCGAAGCTCTGCGCTTAGCCGAACGTGCGCAATGGACAGAGGGGCGGGCCGCAGCCTATAGCCATCTCGGGATTATTTATCGAACGAGCGGACGACTTGGATCGCGCTGAGGAGATGCATCTCAAGTCGCTCGCGCTCGAAAAAGCGCTGGGTAGCAAGCAGGGGATGGCGGCAGGCCTACGGCAATCTCGCGCTCATCTATCAGATGCGCGGCGATCTGGAGCGGGCCGAGGAAGCGCATCTCAGGTCGCTCACATTAAACGAAGCGGTGGGCGACAGGGAGCGCGTGGCCATTATCTATGGCAATCTCGGGCTTATCTGCCAGACACGCGGCAATCTGGACCGGGCCGAGGAAATGCATCTCAAGTCGCTCTTATTGTTCGAGACGTTGGGTGTCAAGGAAGGCATGGCCACAGCTTATGGTAATCTCGGGACCATCAATGGGATGCGCGGCGATTTAGACCGAGCTGAGGAGATGCAGTTCAAGTCACTCGCATTGAACGAAGAACTGGGCCGCAAGGAGGGCATGGCCGCAACGTATGGCAATATCGGGATCATCTATCAGAGGCGCGGCGATCTGGACCGGGCTGAGGAGATGTTTCACAAGTCCCTCGGGTTGTTCAAGACGCTGGGAGGCAGAGAGGGCATGGCCTCTGTCTTCAGAAATCTCGCGAACATCTATCAGGCCAAAAATGATCGTCAACGTCATGTGCGATTACGGGCGTAAGGAGCGCGACCTCTGGCGTGAGATGGGCCTTGAGCGAAAGGCAGCGGAGGCTGAGAATGGCTTGCGCGACCAACGGCTGCGAGCGACTAATCCGCCTCAAATCCCGCCCAGTCCTGATCATCCCCATCACCGCCAGCCCGGCCAGCAAGAACACCAAGATCGACGCCATCGCGATTTGCAGGCTGCCGGTCATGTCCGACACCAGCGCCACGACGAACGGCGCGGCGAAGGCCGTCACCTTGCCGGAGAAGGCGAAGAAGCCGAAGAACTCGCTCATATGCTCCTCGGGGGCGATGCGGCCCAGGAGGCTGCGGCTCGCCGATTGCAGCGGGCCGGAGGCGAGGCCGATCAGGATGGCGAAGGCGATGTAGATCAGCTCGCCGGTGCTGGCGAACACGCCGCCGCCCGGGACAGGAGGCGCCACTTCCAGCGTGAACAGCACATGGGTTCGGTCGATGGAGATCACGCCCAGAGCGCCGACGATCAGCAGCAGCAGCGACCAGATGATCACCCTCTTCGAGCCGAGCTTATCGTCCAGGAAGCCGCCGACCAGCGCGCCCACGCCCGCCGCGACCGAAAGGATGATGCCGAAATAGCCGATCACGATCGTCTGCCAGCTGAACACCGCCGCCGCATAGACGCCGCCGAAAGTGAAGATGGCGAGCAGTCCGTCGATGAACAGCATCCGCGCGACAAAGAACAGCGCGATGTCGCGGTAGCCGGCGATGTTGCGCAGCGTCGTCATCATCGAGGCGAAGGCGGCGCGGACCGAGACGCGGGGAGCATCGGCCCTCGGCGGGACGTCCGGCGTGAACAGGAAATAGGGGATGACGAACACCGCATACCACAGCGCGCAAAACGGCCCGACGAAACGGTCGGCTTCGTGCGACGGCACGTCGAAGGGATAGGCCGGGGCGAGGCCGAGGATGGTCAAGCCGGTCTGTCGCATCGATCAGAATGAACGCCACCATGATGATCAGGCTGATCAGCCCGCCGACATAGCCCAGCGCCCAGCCGGCGCCGCTGAGCCGCCCGAGCTGTTCGGACGGCACGAGGCGCGGCATCAGCGAATTGTTCAGCACGGTGGTGAATTCCCCGGCGCAGGTCGAAACGATCAGGGCGAAGAGGACCAGCGCGATAGTGCCGGAACCGCCGCCGGGCACCGCATACCACAGCGCCGCCTGACTGAGCACGAAGGCAACGGACAGCCAGGCCATGTAGGGCTTCAACCGTCCGCGCGCGTCAGCCATCGCGCCCAGAACCGGACTGCCGACTGCAACCAGAACCGCCCCCGCGGCCATGGCATAGCCCCAAAGCGCGGAGCCTCGCGCGGGGTCGCCGATAAAATGCGACGCGAAGTACGGCGCGAAAAGGAAGGTCGTGATCAGCGTGTAGAAGGGCTGGCTGGCCCAGTCGAACAGCATCCATGAGCTGACCGCCAGCGGACCGGCGGATCGTCTGGCGGGGCTTGCGTCGCTGACCGTCGTCGTGGATGCCATCATCGCAAAAGTGCCCCCCGGCTGCCAAGCTACTGTCGGACTGTGACCGCTTCTTCGTAGCGCCCACGCAGATTGGGATCCAGCCCTCTGCCCTCGCGAGGATTACGTTCCGCAAAGACCGCGCTTATTCGGACACAGCCATTCACGCCTTATACCAAATCTCTGAAGCGCGACTCATGCGTTTTCATCCAGCGGCTGTGGAATTCCGCCCCGAACTTGCGGAGGCGTCGCGCCCTCTCCCATAGGCGAACGCTTGTCGTTCGCCGTAAAGGCTCACGAGCGGGAGAGGGTTGGGGTGAGGGGAGGCGTTTGATGGATAGCCATAAACCCCTCACCCGGCGCTGTCCGCGCCGACCCCCGTCTGCACGGGGGCAGGCTCTCTCCCCATGGGAGAGGTGAAGACGAGCGCTGATTGCACCGCATGAGTTCGTATTACTGGGACTTGGTGTTACTCGTCCGCAAGCTCCCGCAGATGCGCGACCGCGACGGTGAGCTTGGCGAGCGTCAGCTCGCTGCCGTTGAGGATTTCATCGAGGCTCTTGCGCGCGCGATCGGCGGCGACTTTGTTTTGCACGCACCAGGTCTCGAAATTCGGCTCGGCGTCGCCGGAAAAACGATAGATCTTTTCGACGATCGACCGTTGCGCGGAAGCGACGGCATTCAGCGTGCTGTTGACGGCGAGACGGTTGTAATAGTCGGTCTGCCCGAGGAGTTCGCTGGCCGCGCGCATTTCCTCGACGCGGAAATGGCTGCTGGCGCGGAAGTAGATGCGCGCCACTTCGGTTTCCGGCCGTCCGAGCTTGAGCGCGAGCAGGATGATGTCGGGACCGTTCGACAGCGCGTTCAGGCGGACGAAGTGCCGGGCCAGATCTTCCGGAATACCTTCGGCGACCAGATTGGCGGTCGCGTCTTCCAGCCGCCCGATCAGCCATTCGTCGAAAATATTCTCGACCGCGTCATCCAGCCGCGCGAGCCCGTCGCGATATCGCTCGATCAGCGAAGAAAGCCCGTCCTCGGACGCCGCCATGCCGGAGGAACCACGCCGTCTGCCGGCGCAGCACGTCCTGCGCCATGAGATAGAGCGAGAGCTGGCGCTGGCCATCGAGCTTGGCGTCCTGCGCGTCGATGAGGTCGAAATAGCCCGCCAGCTTGAACACACCCATCGCGGCGGCGAAGGCATAGGCGATATCCTCGGCGCTGCGGCCGGTTTCTTCCTTCAGGCGGATGATGAATGTCGAGCCGCCGCGATTGATCGCGCCGTTGGCGAGCATCGTCGCGATGATTTCGCGGCGCAGCGCATGGGTCTCGATCTCCTCGCGGAAGCGCTCGCGCATCGCCTCCGGGAAGTAATCGGCGAGCACCCGGCTGAGATAGGGATCGTCGACGACAGGGGAACCGATCAGCTCGAAATAGAGCGCGATCTTGGAATAGGCGAGCAGAACCGCCAATTCCGGCCGTGTCAGATGCTGGCGCTTCTGCCGCCGTTCGGCGAGTTCGGCATCGGATGGCAGTTGCTCGATGGTGCGGTCCAGGAGGTCGATCGACTTCAAGCGCGTGCATCAGCCGCGTCTGGAAACCGAGATCGGCAAGGCCGCGCTTTTCGCCCAGGCTGATCGCCAGCGATTGCAGATAATTGTTCCGCAGCACCGCATGCGCCACTTCATCCGTCATCTGGGCGAGGACCACATCGCGCTCCTCGCGGGTGATCCGCCCCTTGCGCATGGCGCTCGCCAGCGCGATCTTGATGTTCACCTCGACGTCGGAGGTATTCACGCCCGCTGAATTGTCGATGGCGTCGGTGTTGATGCGTCCGCCGCGCAAGGCAAACTCGATGCGGGCGCGCTGCGTGGTGCCGAGATTGGCGCCTTCGCCGATCACCTTGGCGCCGATTTCGAGCGCCGTCACCCGGATGGGGTCATTCGCCCGGTCATTGACCTGCTCATCGGTTTCGCCGAAGGCGCGGACATAGGTGCCGATGCCGCCGAACCACAGAAGCTCCGTCTGCGCCTTCAACAAAAGCCGGATGATTTCGGCCGGTGAGGCGGCTTTGAGCGGCGTACCCAGCATGAGCTGCATCTTCACCGACAGCGGGATGCTCTTGGCGGACCGGCTGAAGATGCCGCCGCCTTCCGATATCAGCTCGGGATTGTAATCCTGCCAGCTCGAACGCGGCAGCTCGTACAGACGGCTGCGTTCCTGCCAGCTCGCTTCGGGGTCGGGGGTCGGGTCGATGAAAATATCGCGATGGTCGAAGGCGCCGATGAGCTGGATCTGCTTCGACAGCAGCATGCCGTTGCCGAACACGTCGCCCGACATGTCGCCGACGCCGATGACGCGGAATGGCGTGGTCTGAATGTCGATATTCATCTCGCGGAAATGGCGCTTCACCGTTTCCCAGGCGCCGCGCGCGGTGATGCCCATCTTCTTGTGGTCGTAGCCGGCGGAGCCGCCCGAGGCGAAGGCGTCGCCCAGCCAGAAATGCTTTTCGACCGCGAGCGCATTGGCGATGTCGGAAAATGTCGCCGTGCCCTTATCGGCGGCGACGACGAGATAGGGGTCGTCGCTGTCCAGCCGCACCGTCTCGGCGGGCGGGATGACCTGGCCGTCCTTCAGATTGTCGGTGACCGACAGAAGATTGGCGATGAAGGAGCGGTAACAGGCGATGCCCTCCGCCATGGCCTGATCGCGCGTCGCGTCCTTGGAAATGTTGCGCGGAACGAAGCCGCCCTTGGCGCCTTGCGGCACGATGATGGCGTTCTTCACCTGCTGCGCCTTGGCGAGGCTGAGAACTTCGGTGCGGAAATCCTGCGGCCGGTCGGACCAGCGCAGGCCGCCGCGTGCGATCGGACCGCCGCGCAGATGCACGCCCTCGAAGCGGGGCGAGGTGACGAAGATTTCGGCGAAGGGCTTTGGCGCCGGCATCGCGTCGACCTTGGCGCTGGCGATCTTGATGGCGATCGACGCGCCGCCGGCAAGTTCGGTCGGCGTCCGATAGAAGTTGGTGCGGATGGTCGACTGGATGAGGTTCAGAATGCGCCGGATCATCCTGTCTTCGTCCAGGCTTTTCACATTTTCGAGCGCGGCCTCGATCCGGCCGACGATAGACGCGGCGTCCGCCTGCCGCGCCTCGAGCGAGGCGCTGCGCGCGGGGTCGAACAACACATGGAACAGCGCCACGAGATCGGCGACGATCGCGCCGTGCTGGCAGAGCGTCTGCGCCACATAGACTTGCCCGAAGGGCGCACCGATTTGCCGGAGATAGGAACCATAGGCGCGCATCAGCGCCGCCTCCCGCCAATTCAGCCGGCTTTCCATGATCAGGCGATTGAACTGGTCGTTGTGGGCGTCGCCGCGCCAGATGGCGAGAAAACAGTTTTCGAGCCGCTGGTTGTGCGCGGGCAGATCGATCATGCGTCCATTGGCGGTCTCCAGCAACAGATCGTGCAGAAACACGCTTTGGGCGGCCCCGTTATGGGCGATTTTCAGCTCATGGGTCTGCTCGGCGATCACCGAAAAGCCGAGATTTTCGAAGACCGGCACGCGCCGGCTCAGCGAGATCGGCACATCCCGCTGATAAAGCATGACGCGCAGCTCATGGGGCGGTGCTTTTGCATCGCGGAACAGATGGATGGCAACCGGCACCTCCGCCGATAGCGCCTCGATACGGTCGATGTCTTCCAGCGCGTTCTCGGGTGGGTTGGCGTATTCGTAGCCGGGGGGAAACGCCTCGCCATAGCGCAGCAGCATGCCGTTGGTGGTGCGACCGTGTTTACCGCGGATCAGATCGTGGAATTCGTCCTGCCAGGTGCGCACGAATTTTTCCACCTCGGCTTCCAGGCGCTCGGCGGGAACCTCCGGAACCGTGCCATCGTCCGCCCAGACGACCACATGCAGGCGCACAAGCGGGCCGACGGTGAACACCGGCGTGAACTCCGTCATCCGCGCTTCGAATTCCTTCTCCAGCAGGCCGACGATCTTCTGCCTGACCTCGGTGGTGTATCTTTCGCGCATGATATAGAGGAGCACGGAAGCGAAGCGGCCGAACTCGTCGCGGCGGACAAAGACGCGCGTGCGCGGCATCAGCTCCAGCCGCACGATCGCATCCGTCACCTCCGCAAGCTGATCGGCAGAGGTCTGAAACAGCTCGTCGCGCGGGAAGGTTTCGAGAACATTGGTGAGCACCCGGCCCGAATAGCTGCTGGGCCCGCTCCCGGACCGGCGGAACACCTGTTCCACCTTGTGGCGCAGGAAGGGAATGCGCCTTGGCGATTCATAATAGGCCGACGCGGAGAACAGGCCGGTGAGACGAAGCTCGCCTCTCAGCGTACCGGTTTCCGAATAGAGCTTGATGCCGATCGAGTCGACATGCACGCGGCGCTGGATCGGCGACAGGAAATTGGCCTTGGCGATGATGAGCGGCGCCGGGGCGGTGAAGAATTCGCGCGCGACCGGGCTCATTTCGGTCGTGCTGCCCGGGCGGCGCAGAACATGGAGATCGGGATTGCGTAACAGTCCGAGGCCGGTCTCGGGCTTCGGTTCAAGACGCTGGCCCTCGGCGCTCAGCAGAAAATCATACTCCCGCAGGCCGAGGAACGTGAAATGGCCGTCGGCAAGCCAGCGGAGAAACTGGATGGACTCCGCCAGCTCGTCCACGGCGACCGGCGGGGGCGTTTTTTCGTAGGTTTCGATCGCCTCGCGCAGGCGGGCGACCATCGGCATCCAATCGGTGACGGCCATCCGCACGTCGCTTAGAATCTCGCCCAGGCGGTGCAGCAGATCCTGGCGTTCGGCCTCGCTGTCTATCGGATCGATTTCAATGTGAACGAAACTTTCGGCGCGTCCCCCGCCGCCCGGCAGCCGCTCCGATGTGCCCAGATGCGTCAGCCGGTTCTGCGCGTCCCGCTGCGCCCTGAGGATGGGGTGAGCGACAAAGCGGACGGCGAGGCCCCGGTCGATGATTTCGGCGAGCATGGACGACAGGAGAAACGGCATGTCGTCATTGATCGCCTCGATGATGGTCACCGGCCCGAGCGCGGGGTCATCCGCGAAATCATAGGCACGCAGCTTGACGGTGCCGTCGCCGCGTTCCGCTGTAAAAGGAGAAGGCGTTCAGCGCCAGCCGTGCGAGCCGCTCCGGCTCCTGCGCGCCGCCCCCGCCATTGCCCGTGCGAGAGAACAACGCCGAAGCGAAGGCCGCCGCCAGCTGTCCGTCGGCGCCCTCCTGTGCCGTCATGGCCTTGCGCACTTCATCCGATATCGCGGCGACATTGAGTTCATTCATGGTCCGGCCTCTTTACTCGCGATCCGCTGCTCGAAAAATGGGCACACTCTTCGATCGCGGTGCTCTCGACAAGACGATTCATCACCCGCGCGGCGATCCGAGTGACGTGAATAGCGAGATTTCGTTCTATTGTGGATAAATGAACTTTCTATCGCTTGTATGAAGTTTACTTTTGCGAGTGTCCGAAAAAGAGGCGTTCGCGCCCGTCGCAAGTGCTTTCTTGTGCAAGACCCGCTGCCGCCGCACGGCCCGCCCCGGCGAATCGCCTAATGTCCCGCTGATTTCATTTACGAGGGCACACACATGGCGGATTTTGCGACACATATGGGCTGGGGAGCCGTCGGCGCGGGGCTGGCCGCTTCGGCAACCTACGCGGCCGACATCGTGCCCTCAGCCGATCTTCTGACTCTGACGACCGCTGGCGTCATCGGCAGCGTCCTGCCGGACATCGATCTGGAAAAAGCCGTACCGTCGCGCAGCCTGTTCACCGGCCTGGGATTGGCGCTCGCCTTCATCGTGCTGTTCAACTTCAAGGCCAGCTATTCCATCACCGAACTCTGGCTGATCTGGCTGGCCGTGTTCGTCGCGATCCGATTTGGAGCTTATCATATTTTCCATCGAAACGCGGTGCATCGCGGCATTTTCCATTCCTTGCTCGCGGGCCTGTTCTTCATGGCCTTCACCACCGCGATCATCGCCTATTCGCTGGGCCGCGAACCGGTCGTCGCGTGGATGGCGGGGCTGTTCGTGTTTCTCGGCTATGTGATCCACCTGGTGCTCGACGAGATCTATTCCGTCGACATCACCGGCGCGCGGATCAAACGCTCATTCGGCAGCGCGCTGAAACTGTTCGATCGGAACTCGACAAGCGCGTCGATGCTGATGGGCGGGGCGCTCGTCGCCACGCTGCTCGTCACGCCGCCCTCCGAGGAGTTCCGGCGGATCATGCAGCCGTCCCAGGTTACGCAATTCTTCCGCGAGCGGATGTTTCCGCAAAAGGGCTGGTTCCAATCGCGCTCGGCCGACATGGCGGCGATCCCGCATGGCGGCAGCACGGCCTCGGTCGTGCCGGCTTCCTCGACACGCGCGGAGTAGTTCTGAGCGCCGGTCCTACAAAGAAAAAGCTGCGGGACGACCGCAGCTTTTCAAATTTGTCATATGGAATGAGCTGAGGCCGCTTCAGACCATGCCCAGCAGCATCGCGGCTACAAAGCCGAATGCGAGAGCCGTGGCAGCCATCTTCCAACTCACAGCCAGTGCCATCGTTTCCTCCCAGGTCTTGGCCAGTTCAGGCAAGCCTAGCCGAACTAGGCGATGCCGCTGGCCTTTGCTCAGGAACAAAGCATCTTCGATCTGACGAAGACCGCTTCGCCGTAAACCTTAAGTCTAAGTTCTTACTACCGTACAACGCAAGAAAAACTTGTATTGTGGCGCAAAAGCGGCGCTGCTTGCGGAAGAATGCGTAGTAGGTAAGATATAAAAATTAGGAAGCGGGCGTGCGGAACAGAAATAATCCGAAAACGCTTCCCTTGCAGATGCCCCCGGATTGCAAGTTAGCCTTGATTTAATCATCTGATTATTGTCAATTTTTCAAGCCGCTTCCACTTCGAGGACACCGCAACATGACCGCTTTCGATGCCCTGCTGCTTTCCAAATCCGAAAACGGACAGACCGCCGAATGGGCGCGCCTCACCGAAGAGGAACTCATGGACGGCGATGTGACCGTCCGGGTCAGCCATTCGACGATCAACTATAAGGACGGCCTTGCGATCACCGGCCAGGCACCGGTGGTGCGCCGCTGGCCGATGATCCCCGGCATCGATTTTGCCGGCACCGTCGTCACATCCTCGCATCCGGAATTCAAGCAAGGGGACGAGGTGCTGATCAACGGCTGGGGCCTCGGCGAAACCCATTATGGCGGCTATGCGCAGATGGCGCGGGTCAAGGGCGATTGGCTGCTTCCAGTTCCCGCCGGGCTCGCGCGGGCGGATTGCATGGCGCTGGGCACCGCGGGCTACACGGCGATGCTTTGCGTCATGGCGCTCGAAAAACACGATGTGACGCCGGAGAAGGGGCCGGTGCTGGTGACGGGCGCGGCGGGCGGCGTCGGCAGTGTCGCCGTGGCGCTGCTTGCGCGGCTCGGCTATCAGGTCGCGGCGTCGACGGGCCGGCAGGAGACGGCGGATTATCTGCGGTCGCTCGGCGCGAGCGAAATATTGCCGCGCGAGGAGCTGAGCGCCAAGCCGCGTGCCGCTGGCGAAGGAACGTTGGGCGGGCGCGATCGACGTCGCCGGCAGCAACACGCTGGCGAATGTGCTGTCGCAGATGAAGTATGGCGGCACGGTCGCGGCTTGCGGACTGGCCCAGGGGATGGACCTGAACGCGAATGTCGCGCCCTTCATTCTGCGCTCCGTGACGCTCGCCGGAATCGATTCGGTCATGGCGCCGAAACCGAAGCGTCAGGAGGCGTGGGCGCGCCTCGCCCGCGATCTCGATCTCGCCAAGCTTCACGCGATGACGGAAACCCGCTCCGTCCGCGATGCGGTCGCGCTCGCGCCGGAGATCCTGGCGGGACGCATTCGCGGGCAAATCGTTTTGGAGGTCGGGTGAGTTTTTGGTTTTGCTTGGACGCCCCCGCATCTACCGGCTCCAAACAACAACCATCTCAACTTAAGGCGGACGCGATCTGCTTCAGGCTGGCGAGAATCGGCTCATAGGCCTCCTCGTCGCGATCCTCCGGATAAACCGCATAGGCCGGATAGACGAATCGCGGCGAACGCTTGATCAGCGCCAGTTCACCCGAATCGATATAGGGCTGCGCCGACCTGATGGGAAAATAGCCGGCGCTCCGCGCATTCAGCAGATAGCGCACCCCTTGCGTACCGAGGTCGAGCGACAAGCCCGGCAGGCGCAGATTCGGAAATGCGAGCGCGTGGTCGGCTTGAAATTCCGGCCCCCAATTGATGAAGACATAGTTAGCCATGGGCTGCTTCCGCTCGCCGCCGCCGGCAACGAGCACCAGTTCTTCGTCGAAGAGATGCTCGATGATCAGGCCGGGGCGATTCGTCGGCCGGTACATGATGGCAAGGTCGAGCGTGCCCTCGATCAGCCGGTCCATCAGCCCTATCGAGGAGCCGGTCGTCGCGGTGATGGCGATGTCGGGAATGTTGCCGCGCATCCAGACGAGCCAGCTCATCAGGAATCCGTCCCAGAGACTCAGTTGACCTCCGACGGATAAATGGTCGCGATGCGCTTCCGAAAGGCCGATTTCAAGCCGCGCATGTTCCCACACACGTACCAATGCGAGTGCGTGCTTGTGGAATTGTTGACCAGCGGGAGTGAGAGTCGCACCGGATTTGGACCGGTCCAGAAGCGACCGTCCGAGCACGTCTTCCAGCGCTTTAATCCGTGAACTGATCGTCGACTGAGTGACGTGGAGTCGTTGTGCAGCCTCAACGAATGAGCCTGTTTCCGCCACTGTCAGAAAAGTTCTGGCGAGCGTAATATCCATGATTCCAGCGCCGTTGCGGGCCACCCATCGATTTTTTCGATATTAAACAGAGAAAAAATTCATTTGCGTAATGGCATATCGCAGATCAGATTGCAAACCTGCGGACTAGATCCGCATTGCCCAAAGGTAGAAAGCCAATGAAAAAGAAGACAGAAACCAAGCCGAAAGCCGCTCCGGCGGCGACCAAAGCGGCTGATAAGAAAACTGCTGCCCCCGCCAAGAAGGGCGGCAAGAAGTAAGGTTCTCTCTGTACCAGTCAAAAGGGAAGAAGGAATTCTTCCCTTCTCTTTTTTTGATTCCCCCTTTGAGTCGAGTTCGAACGGACAAAACATGACGCGAAGCGTATATGTCCTGACGTATTTAGCGGCGCTTGCGGCGGCGTCACAGGCCGAGGCACTGCAACTCACCAACCGCGACACAGCCGAACATAAGATCGCGCTGACGGAGCCGGCCGGCACTCAGGAAGTGCTGATCAAGCCGTCGCAGGTGATCGACGGAATTTGCAAGACCGGCTGCACGATGAAGATGGCCGACGGCGAGGAATATGAATTCGACGGGAATGAAGTGGTTTCCATCGAGGAAGGCCTGATGTTTCTCGACGAGCCCGCCGAAGGGAACAGCGCGGGCAGCAGCGGCACGGACGAAGACGCCGATGCGGAGAAGAGCGGCAGCGCCGCCGAATCGCCTGCCGGCAGCCCCGCGGTAAGCGGAGCCGGCGTCGTTCCCAATGCTGAAAAGAAATAAGTGACGCCCTGGCGTCGGTGATTCGCTACAGGTCGCTGCCAGATATTGCGCAGCCTAGAGCGCGATCAGGAAAAGTGGAATCCGGTTTTCCGTCCGATCGCGCGACCAGCAAAGAATCGAGAGCGGGCCTCCCGGCTTCGATGTTTCCACTTCAACCGATCCCGCTCTAGCCGTTAGATTCGGCCCAGCCGGTTCATTCTGCCGCTGATCTTTGCGCTCGATGATGCGCCGCCAATTTTCTCTCCCAATTCAAGGCATGCTCGACGATGAGTTCGAGGTCGTCGAATTGCGGGCGCCATGGCAATGTCGCGCGAATCAGCCGCGTGTCCGCGACCAGCGCCGCCGGATCGCCCGCTCGCTGCGGAGCCATGCGGACCTCAAAATCCGCACCCGACACCCGCTTGACGGTTTCGACCACCTGGAGAATCGAATAGCCGCGTCCGTAGCCGCAATTCAGCACGAGATTGCCGCCGCCGCCGCGCAGGAACTGCAGCGCATGCCAATGCGCACGCACCAGATCCGTCACATGGATATAATCCCGGACACAGGTGCCATCCGCCGTCGGATAATCGACGCCGAACACGTCCAGATGCCCCCGCTTCCCCGTCGCGACCTCGCTCGCCACCTTGATGAGATGGGTCGCTTTCGGCGTCGCCTGACCTGACCGGCTCGCGGCATCCGCGCCGGCAACATTGAAATAGCGCAGGGCGCAGGTGCGCAGCGGAAACGCCGCCGCCGTATCGGCCAGCATGCGTTCGGTCATCAATTTCGACGCGCCATAGGGCGAGATCGGCTGCAGCGGCGCATCTTCCGCGATCGGCACTTCCCGGGGCGTCCCGTAGACCGCCGCCGTCGATGAAAAAATGAAGTTCTGGACGCCGTGCGCGACCGCGGCCGCAAGCAGGCTGCGCGATTTCACGGTGTTGTTGAAATAATAGCCCAGCGGGTCGGCGATCGAGTCCGGCACCACGATCGATCCGGCGAAATGCAGAATCGCATCGACCCGGTGCTCGCTCAGGATGCGGCCGACAAGCGCCTCATCGCCGACATCGCCTTCGACGAACAGGACGCCCGGCGGCACCAGCCGGCTGATCCCGGTCGAGAGATTGTCCAACACGACGACCGTCTCGCCATTATCCGCGAGTTCCAGCGCCATGTGGCTGCCGATATACCCCGCCCCGCCCGTCACCAAGACAGCCATATATCCCGCGCCTTTCCCTAGTGCACTGACACATTCACTTCGTTCACGTGCCCGTGCCCTAGCTCTTTTGTTTTGCATCAATTTTTCCAAACTCCGGCTGCAGCCTCCGTTTGGATCGATGCACCAGAGCGTGATCCGTTCTGATGGAATCGAACAGGCTCGTCTTCTTTGTCTGGATATGATCTCTATCGCAAACGGTTCCCATCCCGTCTATACGGAACCCTGCTTTTGCGGATCATGCTCAAGCCGCTTCGGCCACTCACTCGTCGCGATAGATGCGCTCTCTGCGCTCGTGGCGCTCCTGCGCTTCAAGGCTCCGCTCGACCACGGGACGGGCTTCCAGCCGTTTGAGGCTGATCGGCTCGTCCGTATCGATGCAATAGCCGTAGGTGCCATCCTCGATCCGCGCCAGAGCTTCGTCGATTTTCGCGATGAGCTTGCGCTGCCGGTCGCGGGCACGCAACTCCAGGGCCCGTTCGGTTTCCGAGCTGGCGCGGTCCGTTATATCGGGATGCTGGCCGGAATCCTGAAGGTTATCGAGGGTTTCCCGGCTGGATCGCAGAATCTCGTTCTTCCAGTCGAGCAGCTTCTTGCGGAAATAGCTGAGCTGACGTTCGTTCATGAATGGCTCGTCGTCCGACGGCCGATAATCGTCCGGCAGATCAGAGACGCCCATGGAATACCTCTTGCTGATAATGCGCTGCCGCCTCTCAGTGCCCTTGCCGCGCCCAAAGCTCTCATACGTCCGGCTACTCAAGGCCACACATGTGCGGCACGTATTTAGCCTTAATCGCCTTCGAGTCAAGATCAACAATCGCAACCTACAGCCGTGAAGCTGCGACGAAGTCTATGAGCATGGTACAATTTTCTGAAAAGACTAAGCGTTTAACAGCGTTAGGCTACGCGCCGATCTGCGCCCTGCCGCCAGCTTTCGCCGTCCGGCTCGAACCAGGACTCCTCGCTCGAGAAGTGAATGTCGGCGAGCGGGCGCATCGTGCCGTTGGCATAATGCGCGAACAGCCGCCCGCGCGCCGAAAGCGAAATGCCGGAGAACGCGCCGCCGAGATAGCCGTCGGCATCGGCCTTGAGCACCTTGACGAGGCCGGCCCGGTCGGCGAATTGCGTGATCCCGGCCGAGCCGAAAATCATCGACACATTGCCGAGCCGCACGCCGTCGGCGATCATGTCGATGACGGGAATGGCCAGCGAAGCTTCCTCCAGCCGCCCTTCCGCGCCGAAAATGAAATGATGGCCGATATTCTTCCAGGCGACTTCGCCGGGCCGCGGGTCGCGGCGCACCCGGTAGAACAGGTTCCAGCTGTCGCGGCCGGCGCTGCGCAACGAGGTGGCCTTGGCCCAGCGCAGCACGAGCTGCACCACCTGGCCGTCCGGCGCGATGATCCGCACCGAGCCGCCCGCCAGCGACCGGTCGAGGAATTTCATCCGCTCGTCGCCCAGCACGATGCCGGAGCCCTGCACGGAAGGATCGCGGGCAAACAACGTCTTGTCCAAGAGTTCGCTGCCGGTGACATCGAAATCGGCATTCGCGGTCATCGGATAGGAGGGCAGATTGGCGCGATAGTGCATGCGCCCCGTGGGCATGGTCTCGATGTCGGCCGTGTCGAGACGCACCACTCGCGGCTCACGGCCCACTGGGCGGCCCTCTTCGTTGAGAGGCAGCCCCAGAAGGAACAGGCCGTCGCCATTGATCAGATAGCCGTCCTCGCTGAGCGCGAGATTGTCGTCGCTCGAAGGGCAGGCCTCGCCGAATATCGGTTCGCCGCGCGACGTCATGCCGTTCTGGCGGCAGACCAGGAAAAGAGTGCTCGGGGCAGGTTCGTCCTCGATCGCGGCATCGGCCGGCTCCGTCTCGGGCTCGCTCCAGGAAAGATCGAGCTCCGGTTCATAGGCGCGGTAGTCGTCCGGCAGCTCGAAAGATGCGGCGGGCGCGAACTGACGCAGAACCGGCGACGACGTCAACGCGTTGAGCAACCCCATTTTACGTCTCCTGGCTTAAGCTGGATTTAAACCTTCGCCCCAGGCTGAACCATCAACGCTTACGAAACGTAAATTTGAAAGCGCGAGATCAAAAAGAATTTGCTTAAATTTACCCCCGCAGGCTTCCTTGGTCCCTCTCTCTTTCGCGGCTGGCGGTTTACGCGTGCGTAAAGCTTGTCATAGCCATGTCGGGCCACGTAAGTTTGGCCAGCAGCAACGAACCAGGACCTATGATGCGTTTTGAAGGCACCAGCACCTATGTGGCGACCGAAGATCTGCGCGTCGCCGTCAATGCAGCCATCGCGCTGGAGCGCCCTCTCTTAATCAAAGGCGAGCCGGGCACGGGCAAGACGGTGCTCGCGCATGAAGTGGCGGCGGCGGTCGGCGCGCCGCTGATCGAATGGCACATCAAGTCGACGACGAAGGCGCAGCAAGGGCTCTATGACTATGACGCGGTGAGCCGGCTGCGCGACAGCCAGCTCGGCGACGAGCGGGTCAAGGATATCCGCAACTACATCAGGCGCGGCAAGCTGTGGGACGCCTTCATCTCCGACAAGCGCCCCGTGCTGCTCATCGACGAGGTCGACAAGGCCGACATCGAGTTCCCGAACGACCTCTTGCAGGAACTCGACCGCATGGAGTTCTATGTCTATGAGACGGGCGAAACGATCAAGGCCGTGCAGCGGCCGATCGTGATGATCACGTCGAACAATGAGAAGGAGCTGCCCGACGCTTTCCTGCGCCGCTGCTTCTTCCACTACATCAAATTCCCCGATCCCGACACGATGAAGCGTATCGTCGATGTCCACTTCCCCGGCCTGAAGCAAAGGCTGCTGAAGGAAGCGCTGACGATCTTCTACGAGCTGCGCGAAGTGCCGGGCCTGAAGAAAAAGCCCTCGACCTCGGAACTGCTCGACTGGCTGAAACTTCTGCTGAACGAAGACATCGACGCCGACACGCTGCGCGAGCGTGACCCGAAAAAGGCCATACCGCCGCTGCATGGTGCGTTATTGAAAAATGAGCAGGATGTGCACCTTTTTGAGCGGCTCGCCTTCATGGTGCGACGTAAAGATAGCTGACAAAGGGTAAACGGTTCATATTCGGGCTGTAATATGGATCGATCGCCAAAGCATTCCGCAAAGAGTCTGTTCCCGCGATGCGGGCGAGCGGAATCGGTTTTGCGATATAGATCAGGCTCAAAATATGGAGCCCCCTTCTGATTGCATCGGAACGGATCTGGCTCTCGGGGTGAAAAGGAGATCCCACATGGGCAGCTTGCGAAAGCTTTGCGCTTTTTCCGCAGTCGGCGCGGCGTGCGCCTTCCTGTCCTGGCCGGCATATGCGAATACGAGCTGGGACCATAATGGTTCGGTGATGGTGCTGGAAGAGAACGGCAAGAAGCGAAAGCTCGTCTATGCCGAACCGCGCGGCACGCTCGATACCGCAGGCGTAAAGAGGGGCACGGTGCTGTTCGACGGCGAGGAGAAGGCCGATGGGCGGCTCGCCGGCTATGCCAAGCTCTTCCGGGCGGGCTGCGACCCGGTCGACTATTTCGTCGAAGGCTCGTTCGACAAATCGAAGGGCGAAATTCTCCTTCAGGGCCAGGCGCCGATCTATTCCGGTGCCGGCTGCAAGATCACCGGCTATTCCGACGACAATACGGCCAGCAGCCTGACGTTTCCGGCAGCAGGGCGGCGGCGACGCCTATGCGTCGCGCAATGACCCGGCGCAGCCGGATGCGAACGGCGGCTATTCATCGCAATATGCCGCGCCCCAGGATGCGCAGCCGAATCCGGACGATCCCGATGCCGATCCGCAGGCCGGCGGTCTACCGAATAATGAGCGCGACTTTGCCGATCCGCGCGACCCGCGTTACTATGGGCGCAATTACGCCGACCGGCAGCGTCCCTATCCAGGCCGTGATGGCAATTTCGTTCGTCCGCCACTCAACCCCGACGATCCGGACGCCGATTCCTATGCGGATGACGATGACGAGGAAGAACCGGCCTATGTGCCTTACCGGCCTTTCTGGCGATGGGGCAACTGACGGCGCGCGCATGACCGGCGGAATCGCCGCCGGCCGGGCGCTCCGGTGAACCTCGACGATCTGGCGGGATTGGCGCGCTCGGCGGGGGGCCGCGCCGCCGATTGGCTGACGCCCTCGGTCCGGCTTGGCGTCACCGGCCTCTCGCGCGCCGGCAAGACGGTGTTCATCACCGCCCTCGTGCATAATCTCATTCATGGCGGGCGGCTGCCATTCTTCAGCGCGGCGTCGCAAGGACGGCTGTTGCGCGCCTTTCTCGAACCGCAGCCGGATGACGGCGTGCCGCGCTTCGCCTATGAGGACCATCTCGCCAGGCTGACGGGTTCGCCGCCGGACTGGCCGGAGAGCACGCGGCGCGTCAGCCAGCTTCGCCTGACGCTCGAATATGAGCCGACCGGCCTCGTCTGGCGGCAGTTCGGCACCTCCACTTTCCATCTCGACATCGTCGACTATCCCGGCGAATGGCTTCTGGACCTGCCGCTGTTGAAGCTCGGTTTCGCGGAATGGTCGGCGGAAGCGCTCGCCTTGAGCCGCGCGGCGGAGCGTCAGGCCTTCGCCCGCGATTGGCACGGTTTCCTTGGAGGCCTCGATCCGAAAGCGCCCGAGGACGAGCAGACCGCCATCCGCGGCGCGGAACTGTTCGCCGCCTATCTGCGCCAGTGCCGGGCGGATCGCAATCTGCTGTCGACGGTCACACCCGGCCGGATGCTGATGCCGGGCGACCTGGAAGGCTCGCCCGGCGGTCACATTCATGCCGCTCGATCTGGCGCCGGGCGCATCGCCGCCGCGCGGCTCGCTGCACGCCATGATGGAGCGGCGCTTCGAAGCCTATAAGGCGCATGTGGTGCAGCCGTTCTTCCGCAACCATTTCGCCAGACTGGACCGGCAGATCGTGCTTGTGGACGTGCTCGGCGCAATGAATGCGGGGAGCGCCGCCGTCGCCGACCTCGAGCGGGCGCTCGCCGCGATCCTGAATTGCTTTCGCCCCGGCGCGAATAGCTGGCTGGCGAGCATTCTGGGCAAGCGCATCGACCGCATATTGTTCGCCGCGACCAAGGCGGACCACATCCATCACACCAGCCACGACCGGCTGGAGGCGATCCTGCGGCGGCTGGTGCAGAACGCCATCGACCGGGCGGAGTTCGCCGGCGCGACCGTGCAATCCGCCGCGCTGGCGGCCATCCGCGCCACGCGCGAGGTCGAAGCGAGAGAGCAAGGCGGCAGGCTGGCCTGCATCGCAGGAACGCCGCTTGCCGGCGAGCGCCTGGACGGGCAGAATTTCGACGGCGGCACGGAAATCGCGCTGTTCCCCGGAGATCTTCCCGCGCCGTCGAATGCCGGGGAGGAATCCGGGCTGAGGCAATTCCGGGCCAGCGGCGTACAATTTCTCCGCTTCCGCCCCCCTGCGCCGCAAGGTACGGGCTTCGGCGCATCGCCGGTACTGCCGCATATAAGGCTGGATCGCGCCATCCAGTTTCTGATCGGAGACAAGCTCGCATGAGCGGCGACGAGGAAACGCGCAAACCCCAGGTGTTCCGCCTCGACGATGAGCGTCTGGAGCCGTCCGCGCCCGAACCGTCGGACGAACCTCCGGGAAGCGTGCTCGCAGAAGAGCAAATCGCGGCGGCCTCGGCCGTCACCACCACGCTGAAGCCGCGTGGCATTCGCTGGTCGAGCGTGTTGTTCGCCGCGCTCAGCGGCTTGATCTCGCTCGCATTGACGATCTGGGTCACGAATTTTGTCGTCGATCTTTTCGCGCGGGGCGGATGGCTCGGCTATCTGGCGCTGGCGCTTGCCCTCATCGCCGCGCTGGCCGCTTTCATGATCGCCATGCGGGAAATTCTCGGCTTCTTCCGGCTTGGCCGGGTCGCCGCAATCCGCCTCAAGGCGGACGCCGCACTCATCGAAGCCGACAAGAAGGCCGCACTCAGCGTCTCCACCGGCATCGAGCGGCTGTTTGCCGATCGCGAGGAGCTGCGCTGGGGCGCGCGGCGGCTCGCGGACCATCGCGGCGACGTGCTCAGCCCGCGCGAATTGCTCATCCTCACCGAGCGGGAGATGCTGGCGCCGCTCGACCGCCGGGCGAAGGCGATCATCGGCCTTGCCGTCCGCCGTGTCTCGCTGCTGACCGCGATCAGCCCCTCCGCCATCCTCGACGTTACGTTCGTCGGCATCCAGATCCTGACGATGCTTCGCCGCCTTGCAACGCTCTATGGCGGCCGCCCCGGCTTTCTGGGGTCGTTGCGGCTGGCCCGGCTGGTGCTCGGCAACCTGGCGCTGACCGGCGGCATGGCGCTGGGCGACGACGTGCTTCAGCAGCTCATCGGCCACGGGCTAACGGCGCGGCTTTCCGCGCGGCTCGGCGAAGGCGTCGTCAATGGTGCTTTTACCGGACGGATAGGTATCGCCGCCATCGACCTCTGCCGGCCGCTCCCCTTCATCGAAGCGGAGCCGCCGAGATTGCGCGATTTCCTCGCGGAGCTGCGCCTTAGATCAAATCAGTGAATGACGATCCGCGTATCGCTTGGCCCGTAATCCTGCACCATCTGAAACAGCTCGCGCGCATTGGCGGGATGCAGCCGGATGCAGCCATGCGACGCCTGCCGCCCCAGCCTGCCGACCGCATAGGTGCCATGAATGGCGTAGCCGCCGCGGAAGAAGATCGAATACGGCATCGGCGCATTGTCATATTTGCGGGAGTAATGCATCCGCCGCAGGACCGTGGGGCTGTAGCGGCCCGCAGGCGTCCGGTAGCCCATCCGGCCCGTCGAGATCGGCCACACATAGATGAGGTCGCCCTCGACATAGACCCGCATCAGCTGGTCGCCGCGATCCACCTGGACCAGCACCGACGCCTGCGCCGCCGCCGCTCCAAGTCCGAACGCAACCAGAAACACCGCAAAAAGACGCTTCGCGTAACTCATGACAGACCCCGCATTTGCAATAGGACTCGAAGCTTTTTACGGAATTAAACAGCGGGAAGTTTCGCTGCGCACGCACTAGCCGCGAGAATGGTTAAAATTAACACGGAATTGACACTATGCGGCGGGACAGCGTTAAGCGCCCGGCCACAGATGCGTTGCACGATGGCCGTGATGCGGCTAAAAGTGGGCTGCCGAACGGCGGGCACGCCGACTGGGACGCGCGTGGCTGACGCCCTCCGTCACACGACTGAAATACGAATCTCCGTTTACTAGCTCATAGATCGTAACTGCGTTTGGGATAGGATTGTGGAGCAACCCGGCGAGCAGGACAGTTTGACCAAACACTACCGCACGCTATTCATCTCCGATGTGCATCTGGGCACTAAGGCGTGTCAGGCTCATTGTCTTCTGGATTTTCTGAGGCTCTACGACGCCGACACGTATTATCTGGTCGGCGACATCGTCGATTTCTGGCGGATCAGGCGCACGCCGCATTGGCCGCAGGCGCATAATGACGTCATCCAGAAGCTCTTGCGGAAGGTGCGCAAGGGTGCGCGTTTCATCTACATACCCGGCAATCACGACGAAGCCATGCGCGCTTATTGCGGACAGCGTTTCGGCGGCGTCGAATTCAAGCTGAACGACATCCACGTGACCGCCGATGGCCGGCGCATTCTCATCATGCACGGCGACGAATTCGATGTGGTCATCCAATATGTGAAGTGGATGGCCTTCCTGGGCGACTGGGCCTATGTGCTCGCGCTGGGCCTCAATACGGGCTTCAACAAGGTCCGCCGCCTGTTCGGCTTCTCCTACTGGTCGCTCTCGGCCTTCCTGAAGCACAAGGTCAAGACGGCGGTGAATTATATCGGCGATTTCGAGACCGCGCTTGCCGGCGAAGCCAGGCGTCACGACGCCGAAGGGGTGATCTGCGGCCATATCCATTTCGCCGCGATGCGCGAGATCGAAGGCATCTCCTATATCAATTGCGGCGACTGGGTGGAAAGCGCGACGGCGGTCGGCGAGACGTTCGACGGCAAATTCGAGCTTATCCGCTGGATGGATGTCGTCGAAGCCGAGAAATCGAACGTAACAACGCTCGGCCAAGCCGCAGCTGCGGCCTGATGCGCCTGCTGATCGCGACCGATGCGTGCCGGCCGCAGGTCAACGGCGTCGTCCAGACCTATGAACGCCTCACGGAGCAGCTTCTGCGCTGGGGCCATGAGGTTGAGTTCATCGACCCGAACGGCTTTCGCACGCTTCCCCTGCCGACCTATCCGGAAATCCGGCTTGCGTTGATCACGCCCGGCCACGCAAGGCGGCGCATCGCGGATTATAGACCGGACCACATTCATATCGCGACGGAAGGCCCCGTGGGCCTCGCCACGCGCGCCTATTGCGTTGGTAAGCGGCAACCCTTCACGACCAGCTACCATACCCGCTTTCCCGAATATCTGACCACGCGCCTGCCCTTCGTGCCGCAGCGATGGGGCTATGCGTTCGAGCGGTGGTTCCATAATGCCGGCGCGGGAATCATGGTCTCCACGCCGTCTCTGCTCGCGGAACTGACGGAGAAGGGCTTGAAGCGCCTGATGCCCTGGACGCGAGGCGTGGATACCGAGCTGTTCCGGCCGCGCGATGTGCGCATGTTCGGCTCGGACGCGGTTTTCCTTTATGTCGGCCGCGTGTCTATCGAGAAAAACCTCAATGCGTTTCTCGATCTCGATCTGCCGGGCAAGAAAGTCATTGTCGGGGGCGGCCCGCGGCTTGCGATGCTGAAGGCGGATTATCCCGACGCGGTGTTCACCGGCCCGCTGTTCGGCGAAGCGCTCGCCGAAGCATTCGCCTCCTCGGACGTATTCGTTTTCCCCAGCCGTACCGATACTTACGGCGTGGTGCTGCTCGAAGCGCTGGCGTCCGGCGTTCCCATCGCCGCTTTTCCGGTAACCGGGCCCCGTGATGTCGTTGTCCACGGCAAGGTCGGTCATCTCAGCGACGATCTGCGCGAAGCCGCTCTCCAGGCGTTGACGATGGACCGTACAGCGTGCCGGGATTATGCTCTTGGCTTCAGCTGGGAAACCTGCGCCCGGCAATTCATCCACAACGTCAACACCGCTTAAGGCATTCACAGCTCTTTCATGACCCATCCGCTCCGTTTGCCCACGCTCGACGATGTGCGGGAGGCTGCCGCCGCGATTGCGCCGCACGCCGTCCGCACGCCGCTTCTGGAATCGCCGTTTCTCAATGAGCGCGTCGGCGCGCGCGTGCTGCTGAAGCCCGAAGTGCTGCAGCGGACGGGCAGCTTCAAATTTCGGGGCGCCTATAATTGCGTCTCGCGGATCGATCCCGCCGTCCATCCCGGAGGGGCGGTTGCCTGTTCGTCCGGCAATCATGCGCAAGGCGTTGCTGAAGCGGCGCGTATTTGCGGCATCCCTGCGGTGATCGTGATGCCGGCCGATGCGCCCGCGATCAAGGTCGAGCGCACGCGGCGATCCGGCGCGGAGGTCGTCCTCTACGACCGCCGGGGCGAGGACCGCGACGCCATCGCCGCCGCGATCTCGGCGGAACGCAAGATGGCGTTCGTCGCCCCCTTCGACAATTTCTACGTCATCGCCGGCCAAGGCACGGTGGGGCTGGAACTGGCGGAGCAGGCAAAGGCCGTGGGCGCCGAGCTTGAAGCCGTGCTCATACCCGCGAGCGGCGGCGGGCTGAGCGCGGGAACGGCCCTCGCAGTCACCTCCGCGATGCCGGATGCGCGCATCTACACCGTGGAACCCGAAGGCTTCGACGATTACGCCCGCTCGCTGAGAAGCGGCCTGCGCGAGAGCAACGCCCCGGACGCCCGCTCGATCTGCGACGCGCTGCTCATGTCGCAGCCGGGCGAACTCACCTTTGCCATGAACAAGGACCGGCTGGCGGGCGGCCTGGCCGTGTCCGACGACGAGGTGCGCGCGGCCGTCGCGTTCGCCTTCAGGGAGCTGAAGCTGGTGGTCGAGCCGGGCGGCGCGGCGGGTTTGGCGGCGCTGCTCAGCGGCCATTATCCGCTGTCGGGGGGCCCGGTCGCGGTGGTGCTTTCGGGCGGCAATATCGATCCGCCGGTGCTGGCGGAAGTTCGCGAGCGGCCGGAGTTAGCGCATCGGACCAAAAAGTGCGCAGCGGTTTTTGGACAAATCCGATGCGCAAACAAATGGATAGAGCGGCGCTACCGATTCCGGTTAAGGGTCCGCCGCTCTAGGTGTCAGCGCTCGAAAGGGTTGCCGAACTCGTCATCCCGCTGATTGTCGCCAAGGACGGCGGACAGCTCTTCCATCACGCCATCGGGAATGGCGCGGTCTTTGTCGCGCGAACCGAAGAACTGGCGGATGTCTCCGATGGGACCTTCGCCGAAAGGAGCCTCGTCCTGTTCCTCGTCGAACAAAGACATCAATTCGGCCTCGATTTCGCTGAGCAGCGAAGCCATCCGGCCGGCACGGTTGAGAGCCGCATCCTGCGCCGAGCAGGCGCGCTCGATCTCTTCCGCGCGTTCCGCCATCTGGCGCGCGACACCATGAAAAACACCCGCGGCCTGCATGGCATAGGCGGCGCTCTGGATATTCGCGGCGGCATCGCGGATCGTCTGGGTCTCCTCCGCCACCGCCGCCGGTATGCTCTCGAAGCTGAACCGGCGCAACGGCAGTCTGGCCGTCTCGCTTGCACAGGACGGCATGTGCGCAATGTCGCTGCGCGCCTGCGCGATGGCCTCGCGCACGGTCGCGACGGCATCGAGCGGGTTCATCGCCTCCACGACCTGGCCGCTGTCGCGCATCGCCGATTCCAGCTTGGCGATCGCGTCGAGCAGCATTTTCGTTTCCGCCGAACGGTTGCGCTGCAAATAGCAGGAGAGGAACCACCGGCCACGGCTCGTCTCGCGAATGGCGCGCTCGATGGCATCGTAGTCGGCGGTGAAAGCGGTGATCGGTGACATCGTTGCGTGCATTGCCTGGACTGTGGCGGCTAGGGTTACGGACGGGCGCGATCCGGCTGCCCCAGACTATCGGCGCAATATGTTAGCGATTGGTTTAACCGGCCGTGCTTGAGCGAAGCGGATTGAGGAAATGGGCGCCGGACGACGATTTCGCACTTCGTCTCTCGGTCTTTTATATCGCAACGTTTTTGATCATCGGCTGCTACATGCCGTTTCTCCCGGTGTGGCTGCGCTGGCGCGGGCTGGATGAAACGCAAATCGGGCTGATCTATTCGATGCCGGTGTTCGTCCGCGCGATCTTCACGCCCGCGATGACGTTCCTGGCCGATCGGTCCGGGCGTCCGGTCACGATGCTGAAAGCCGTGGCCTGGGCGTCGCTGCTTTCGGCGCTGATGCTGCCGTTCACCGGCGGGTTTTCCACGATTTTCGCGGTTATCCTGCTGTTTACGCTGTTCTGGATGTCGGTCATCCCCTTGACGGACGCGGTCGCGCTGGCAGGCGCGCGGGCCGGACGCGGCGATTATGGACGGATGCGGGTCTGGGGTTCGCTCAGCTATGTCGGAATGACGGTCGTGGGCGGGACCGCATTGCAGCTTTGGGGGCCGCAGGCCGCGCTGTGGCTGTTCATCGGCGCGGCGGCGACCGTAGCGCTGACGGTTTATGGCCTGCCGCGTGGCGGCGGCTACGATCGGGCGTTCGAGGATGCGCCGGGCCTTCCCTTGCAACGTCTGCGGCTTGCCGACCTGATGCAGCTCGTCCGGGCGCCGATGCTCTGGCTGTTTTTCGCCGCGACCAGCACGATCCAGTCGGCCCATGCGCTTTATTACATCTTCGGCACCCTGCATTGGACCTCGATCGGCATCTCGCCTGCCGTGATCGGCCTCCTGTGGGGGGTCGGCGTGATCGCGGAAATCGTGCTGTTCGCCTATGCGAGCTGGGTCGGCCGCTGGTTAGGGCCGGCGCAGCTCATATGCCTCGCGGGAACGGCGGCGGTCCTGCGATGGCTGTTCACCGCTTATGATCCATCCTTGCCCGTGCTGTTCGTGCTCCAGTCGCTGCACGGGCTGACCTTCGGGGCGGCGCATCTGGGGGCGATGCAGTTCATGGGCCGGGCACTGCCTCAGCGGCTGGCGGCATCCGCGCAAGGGCTTTACGCATCGATCACCGCCGGCGTAGTGATGGGGCTGTCCTCGCTGTCAGCCGGACCGCTCTACGGTGCTTATGAGGGGCGCGCCTACCTCGCGATGGCCTTGCTCGCCTGTGTGGGGCTGATCGCAAGCGTTGTGCTGATGCGTCAATGGCGGGGAGGACTGATCTTCAGCCCCAGAGAGCAGCCGGCGGCGGCTGAATGAATGCTCCGGAGAATTGCAGTCCCGGCGCTCTGTCGGTTTCCAGCAGCAGCGGGCCGTCAAGGTCCACCCAGTCGGCGTGCTGCGCCAGGATCAGAGCGGGCGCCATGGCGAGCGACGTCGAGACCATGCAACCCACCATGATTTTCAGCCCAAGGCGGCGCGCCTCGACGGCGGCGGCGAGCGCCTCGGTGAGCCCGCCGGTCTTGTCCAGCTTGATGTTGACCGCGTCGTAGCGGCCGGCAAGCACCGCCAGATCGGCGCCCTGATGGGCGGACTCATCGGCGCAGACCGGCACCGGCCTGACGATCTCAGCCAGGATTGCGTCATCGGCTGCGGGCAAGGGCTGCTCGACCAGTTCGACCCCGGTTTCGGCGCAGACAGCGAGCAATTCGGCCACGCTTTCCGCGCGCCATCCCTCATTGGCATCGGCGATCAGGCGGGCATCGGGACGGGCGGCGCGGATTGCTCTCAGGCGCTCGGCATCGCCATCGCCGCCCAGCTTCAACTTCAACAAGGGATAGTCCGGCACCGCGCGTGCTTTCGCCGCCATCGTGTCCGGCGCGGCGAGGCTGAGCGTGTAGGCCGTCAGAACCGGTTTCATTTCAGCGCATCCCGCGAGGGCCGAAGCGCGGATGCCCGCCGTTTTTGCTTCGAAATCCCATAATGCGCAGTCCAGCGCATTGCGCGCGGCGCCGGGGGGCATCGTCCGCAACAGCGCTGCGCGATCCGTTACCTGCGCGGCCTTGATTCGTTCCAGAACATCGTCCGGCGTCTCACCGTAACGGGCATAGGGAACGCATTCGCCCTGCCCCGTGACCCGGCCATCCGTCACTTCGGCGACCACCACGACGGCTTCCCGTTTCGACCCGCGCGATATGGTGAAATCTCCCGCGATCGGCCAGGTCTCGATGCGGGCCGAGATCGTCAACGGCCCGGTCATGACCCCACCTTTCCACAAGTCCGCCGGGGCCGGTATTGTTGGCAAGGTCTTGCGGGGTTTTTCAATTTTACCATAAGTTGTAACTGATGCTCGATGCCGCCGCGAAAGCGCTTCCCGGCTCTCCCGCGCTGCGGCTTGCGATCGAGGGCCGAACCTTGCGCCTCACCGCATCGGGGCGCTGGACCGTGCAGGAATTCGCACGGCTGGACGGCGAGATCAAGATGCTGAACGTCGCGGCCGGCGGCGGCGTCGCCCTCCGGAGCGGCTTCGACCAGGCGATGAAGGATCTGGCCCGGTGGGCCGCATCCGCGGCGAAAGGGCGTTCCGGCGCTTGAACGTCCTGATGCCTCGGGTGCAGGCCGGCCTCCGCCATCCGGGTTTGCGTCACTTGCAATCCGCGCCGATCTTCGGCTAAGCCATGTCAAGCGTGTGCCGCCGCGAGGTAGAAGCCGCGCGAGGGAGAATGTCATGGCCGATCCGGTCGCCGCGCAGCTCAATCCATTTCTCGTCGAATTGATCGAAGGGCGGACTTACTCCTGGTGCCGGTGCGGGCGCTCGGCCCGCCAGCCATTCTGCGACGGCTCGCATAAAGGAACCGGCCTCGAACCGCTGCTATTCACGGCTCCTCGCACGGAAACGACCAATCTCTGCGGCTGCAAGCAGACCAGCGACGAGCCTTATTGCGACGGCTCGCACAACATCCTCTAAACCCACTTTTTGTATTAAACACACCGATTTGATCGACGTGCCTGCCCCATGGCGGGACAGGCGCTTGCATGCCCTTAGTCATGCCCTAAATTTCTGTCACGACTCACTAAATTGGCCCCGGT
This sequence comes from uncultured Alphaproteobacteria bacterium, assembly GCA_963842775.1. Classification (GTDB taxonomy): domain Bacteria; phylum Pseudomonadota; class Alphaproteobacteria; order Rhizobiales; family Rhodomicrobiaceae; genus R-RK-3. The sequence continues at coordinate 391,709 of CAWJHQ010000015.1, forward strand.
GACACTTGACGCGTACGCTGATTGTGGATAAGTAACGGGAAAACGTGGCCTTTGAAGTCAGTGTCAAGAAATTTCAGCAATTGGGCCATAGTTTCGACACAAGGCAGGGACATAAAAGACACATCGGCGGACGAAAACTAATAACGAGGGAATGTGATGCCGGAATATCAGGAACTGCTAAGATTTTTGGCTTCCAACCCCCCGCATCTTGAACCAGAGAAAAAAATTCACGCTTCGCTTTTAGAAATGTTGGCAAAAAAATTACGCGGAGAAACTGTAAATTTTAGTGTAGAGGCCTTGAATAAGACTTCAACACTCCCAAATTATAAAAAAGGTTACCATTGATTATTTGATTTCAGAGTTTTTGTAAGCGTTGCGTAGGGTTGTGTTTCGTTGCGTTGAGTTTACCCGCCGTTTTTCCAGGTTGCTGGACCACGGTTCGAGTTTTCAGTACCCCAAACGAGGTCAGTATCGCGTTGAGACCGGATTTGGGAACCGATGCAATAGCGGCCCTGGACGGATACCCAGGCAGGCGGAGCCCAGCTCCGTCTGCCGACGACCCCCAAAGCCCATAATTTAGATGATTTTCCCCAGAGAGGTGCGGACCTCATGCCCCCCCAAGCCCCCATCGGTCCGCCCTCTCGCCCCTTTCAGCCCTGCAAGACTAAAAAGCCGCCCTTTCGGGGCGGCTTTTTTCTTTAGAGCGCGATCAGGAAAAGTGGAATCCGGTTTTCCGTCCGATCGCGCGACCAGCGAAGAATTGAGAGCGGGCCTCCGGCTTTCGATGGCTCCACTTCAACCGATCCCGCTCTAGCGCCGTTGGACCGAATCAAATTGCCGCAGCAGCCAGCTCATGAGGCGTTCGAGCCGGCGCAAACGTCACGCCGGAGGTCTCCAGCGTGATGGCGAAATGCGCGGCGGTCTTCAGCACCGGCTCCACCTGTTCGGTGCCCAGAAGCGCAGCGGCACAGGCGCGAAGCGCCGGGCAGCCGCCATGTGCGCTCGCGGCAATGAGGGATATGGCCAGCTTTTCGTCATCGCAGAATGACGGACATTCATAGGCGCAAAGTTCGATGTCACGCAGTGCGTGGCAGCGCACCGAATCGACCCAGTTCGAAAGGTCGGTCATCGCCACCCGCGCGTTGCGGCTGCCAAGCTCCCGGCAATAATGGGTCCAGCAATTTTCCCAGCTGCTTATCGTGCGATTCTGATAGCCGCTGAGCCAGCACCGGAAACCGAGGCCGACCAGCCTCTCGCCTTTTTGCAAGGCGTCCGCTGCGGTCGGGGCGGCAGGACGCATCAGCCGCCCATATGATTTCGCTTCGGCCATCGATCACTCCACTGCTTCGAAACGTGCCGCGAACCGGACGGCAGCGTCCGGTCCGCTGATTGCGACGTTCACGAATTCGGGCCTTGATCGAAGGCGACCTCGTCGACCAGCTCGGAAGCGCGCTTGCAATTCTTGCCTATTTCGGCCAGCGACAGAGGATCGGCTTTCAACTCTCCCCAGGACTTCACCACGGTCGAGAGCGCCACGCCGGACTTCAGCGGATATTCGTTATTGAGCTCCGCATAGAGTTTCTGCGCTTCATCGGAGCTCAGGAATTCGACCAGCTTGATCGCATTGTCCTTGTTCGGCGCATTCTTGGCCAGAACGACGCCGGAGATGTTCACATGGGTTCCGCGCTCGGCCGCGTTCGGGAACAGCACCTTCACCGATTTCGCCCATTCCTGCTGCTCGGGCTGCTTATCGTTGGAGGCCATCAGCGCCATGTAATAGGTGTTGCCGAGGGCGATGTCGCATTGGCCGGAGAAGATCGCCTTGGCCTGTTCGCGGTCACCGCCCGCAGGCTTGGTCGCCAGGTTTGCCTTCAGGCCGGCAAGCCATTTCTTCGCTTCGGCCTCGCCCTTATGAGCGATGATCGAGGCGAGCAGCGCCACATTATAGGGGTGCTGGCCGGAGCGGACGCAGATCTTGCCCTTCCATTTCGGATCCGCAAGCTCCTCATAGCCGATCGTATCCTGCTTGACCCTGTCCTTGGATGCATAGACGACGCGGGCGCGCGACGTCAGGCCAACCCACAGCCCGGCCGGGTCACGGTAATTGGCGGGAATATTGGCTTCGACCGTTGCCGATTTGATCGGCTGCGCGATGCCCTGATCGACAGCGCTGGTGAGAAAGCCGATATCGGCGGTGAGAAGCAGATCGGCGGGGCTGCTGGCCCCTTCGGCCGCGATACGCTCGATCAGACCCTTGTCGGCGAAGATGACATTGGTCTTGATGCCGGTTTTCTGCGTGAAGGCATCGAGCAGCGGCTGGACCAGCGAGGTCTGGCGAAGCGAATAGATGTTGACGTCTTTGCTCTGAGCAAGGGCCGGCCCGGAAACGGCCGCAAGGAGAAGCACGCCGCCAAAGCAGCGCAATGCATCACAATTCATAACTGACCTCCAACTGGCAGGGTTAAAAGCCCTGGCATCGGACTTTCGCAAGGGGAGCGAGTCCGCGCGATGGCGTAGCGTTCTAAGACAAGCTATCCCGACTGCGCTTGTCAACATTAATTGACGCGGATTTGGCCCTGATGAGACAGAAAAGCGCGATTATTATCAGCAGCTTGGAATGATTCTAAAGATTAGCTGGAACTGTTCTAAGGTATAACGAGTCAGCGATGGCCAACCGCCCAAAGCTTATCGCGATAGATCAGCACATAGCCGCGCGGCGCTGGATCGAACAAGCCGCCGATCGCTGTGTCGACCGCCGCCGGGCGAAGGCATCGATCATCTTGCGCTGATAGGGCCGCAGTTCCCAGCCCTTGCCTGCGAACGACGCCTCGATATAGTGCGGCACGGCGGCCCTGGCGCTCGACCGTGTTAGCAGTCTGTCCATGGAAATATGTTTTGCTGCCTTGAACCGTCGCGCTATGATCCTGCGACTTATATAAAGGCGCTGCCTCGGAAGTGCTATGAAGGCTGGCATTCATGTCCGCCCTCTTAATGCTGGACGGGGCTAGGGCAATAGAAGAGACTCGGTTATGGAGAACCGGTTTGCCTTTCAGGTGTTAGCCTGATGATTCGCTCGACCGCAGTCTGATTGGGGGAACTGCAGTGAATAAGCTAAGCATTGTATCCGTGAGTGCTTCATTTTGGGCCGCGACGCTGTTTACGGCTACGCCTCAAGCTATGGCGCAGGCCGAATGGATCGACGGAAAGCCCATCTTCGAAAGCGACCGCCGCCGGGATCGGCTGGATTTCCAGCGCGACTATGATATCCGCCGGAGACAATCTCACGTCATATATCCGGAATTCATGGAAGGCGGCCCGCGGCCGGCCATCAGTCCTGCGGCGCCGCCTGTCGTGTCGCTGCCGAAAGCGGAGCCCGCTGGTACGATCATCATCGACACCAGCGGCCGGCGCCTATATTACGTCCTGCCGGGCAATCAGGCTTATGAATACCCGATCTCCGTCGGGCGGGAAGGCTTTGCCTGGACCGGCACGGAAAGCATAAGCCGCATCGCCGACTGGCCCGACTGGCATCCGCCGGCGGAAATGCGCGAGCGCGAGCCCGGCCTGCCGAAGATCATGTATGGCGGCATCCGGAATCCGCTTGGCGCCAAGTCGCTCTATCTCGGCACGACGCTCTATCGGATCCACGGGACGAACGACGCCAGATCCATCGGACTGGCGGCCTCCTCGGGCTGTTTCCGCATGATGAACGAGCATGTGACGCATCTGGCGACGATGGCGGGCGTCGGCACGCAGGTGCGCGTTGTCGCGCGCTACGCCAGCCCGCGGAGCGCTGCTCGCTGATTGCACTGCCTGTGATCGCTTAGCGTCTCACCCTCGATGGCAACATCGGGGTCATCAGAGCGGGATCGGTTGAAATGGAACCATCGAAGCCGGGGGCCGCTCTTGATTCTTGCTGGTCGCGCGATCGGACGGAAAACCGGATTCCACTTTTCCTGATCGCGCTCTAGCCTTGCGCCTTCTTGCGTTCCGAGAGCGTGCGCCTGATCCGGTCGAGGAGAATTTGCGGCTCGTAGGGCTTGGCCAGCATTGGGCCGGACTCGCAAAGGTCCGCGGCCGCGTTCACCGCCTTTGACGGTGATCCCACCAGCATGATCGGCGTACCCGGCTGATTCGTGCGGAGCCATTGCGCCAGACCGAACCCATCCATCGTACCCGGCATTTCGACGTCGCTCAGCACGATGTCGACCTTCAGGTCGGACGCCTGCAAGACGATCAATGCCTCGTCAGCATTTGCCGCTTCGATCACCTTGAAACCGCACTCCCGCAAATAGCTGCAGATCGCGAGGCGGATGAGAATTTCATCCTCGACGACAAGCAGGGTTTCCGCATTACCGGTCGCCATTGAGGTTACATCAGGGGGTGTCATTCCGAGGGCCCAGCAGCTGTTTGATATGATCGACAACGTCTGTTGGGCGAAAAGGTTTGCAGATCCACGCGTCTGCCCGGGCGTTCGCGAGCGCGTCGGGATATTCGCTCGACAGAATGACAACCTTGAGCGACGGCCAATTTGCGCGCACACGCCTTGCAAGCTCAAGGCCATCCAGACTGCCGGGCATGCGGATGTCCGTCATGACGAGGTCAACCTCGACAGGACTATGCAAGACCTTCAATGCCTCATCGGCGGAGGCCGCCTGAATCACATGAAACCCCGCCTGCATGAGAACGTCGGCAATCATCAGCCGAATCAAGACTTCGTCCTCGACAACCAGGATTTTCCAAGACGCGGCTACGCCCATCGCCTCGCAGCAAGATTCTTCCAAAATGCAATCCCCTGCCCACGGTTCATGCGGAAAGTTGCACGTTCTCTATCTGCCCTAAGCGTGCAAAACGAGCTGCCGCCGATATTGTTCCGTTTGGGGATGTTATGGCAATCGCGCTCCCAGCTCACGTGAAGCGCGCGCCTGAAAAATATGCACAGCTCACGGATCAGCCCGGCCAAAGCCCATAAGCCGGCACAGCGTGGGAGTTGTGGGAGATATCCTGCGGGAGGTTGGCGAACCGCGCAAAGCTGACTACTTAAGCCCCGTGAGCACGGGCAACAAATCGACACATCCTAAAAACTGGCTGGAGGTCCGTCCCGAAGGCCTGTATTGCGCCCCGGCCAGGGCCTATATCGACCCGACCCGCGCGGTGGATCGCGCCATCATCACCCACGGACATGCCGATCACGCGCGGCCCGGCCACGCCGCCGTGCTCGCGACCGAAGAGACCCTGCAAATCATGGCGGTCCGTTATGGCGAGGCCTTCACCGCCAGCCGCCAAAAAGCCGCCTATGGCGAGACGATCGACTGCCACGATGTGCGCGTCACGCTCCTGCCGGCAGGACATATTCTCGGCAGCGCGCAAATCTTCCTCCAGCATCGCGGAGCCTGCGCCATCGTCTCCGGCGACTATAAGCGCCGGCCCGACCCGACCTGCGCCGGTTTCGAACTCGCGAGATGCGACATCTTCATCACCGAGGCGACTTTCGGTCTTCCCGTATTCCGCCATCCGCCAGTCGCGGACGAGATAGCAAAGCTGCTAAAATCGCGCGCACTATTTCCCGAGCGGTGTCATCTGATCGGCGTTTATGCGCTTGGCAAATGCCAGCGGCTGATCGCGGAATTGCGCAAAAGCGGTTACGATCGGCCGGTCTACCTGCATGGCGCCCTGATGCGGCTGACCGGACTCTATCAGGAACTGGGCGTCGAATTGGGCGACGTCCGTCCGGTCGCGGGCGTCAAGAAGGACGATCTGCAAGGCGAAATCGTATTGTCGCCGCCGAGCGCGATCTCGGATCGCTGGTCGCGGCGCCTGCCCGATCCTGTGCCTTGCGCGGCGTCGGGCTGGATGCAGATCAGGGCGCGGGCGAAGCAGCGGCTGGTCGAGTTGCCGCTGGTGATCTCCGATCACGCGGATTGGGACGAGTTGACGGAGACCATGGCGGAAACGGGCGCCAGCGAAATCTGGGTGACGCATGGGCGCGAGGAAGCCCTCGTGCACTATGCGAGCCAGAACGGCATGAAGGCGAGGGCGCTGTCGCTGCTCGGCTATGAGGAAGATGAAGGCGAATGACCGAAACGATCCTGACGAATGCCCGCCTGGTGCTGCGCGACAGCGTGATCGAGGGAACGCTGGCCACGCAGGGCGACGTCATCACCGGCATTTCCGAAGGCCGGTCGCAGCTTCCCTCGGCGATCGATTGCGAGGGCGATTTCGTCATTCCCGGCCTGATCGAGTTGCACACCGACAATCTGGAGCGCCACGTCACCCCGCGTCCGGCGACCTATTGGCCGTGCGACGCCGCCGTGCTGGGCCATGACCGCGAGATCGCCGCCGCGGGCATCACCACGGTGTTCAACGCGATCTGTGTCGGCGAGGTGCATAGCCGCAGCGCGCGGGTGCAGCTTCTCGGCGAGATGAGCGACGCCATCGAAGAGCAGATGTCCGACGGCGCGCTCAAGGCCGATCACTTTTTCCATTGGCGCTGCGAAGTCAGCTATCACGGGATGATCGAACTGCTCGAGCCGCTGATGCAGTATAAGCGCCTGCGGCTGCTTTCGGTGATGGATCACACGCCCGGCCAGCGTCAATTCACCGACCTCGACCGGTACAAGGAATATTACCAGAGCAAGTTCGGCATGACCGAGGAGGAGCTGCAGGCCTTCATCGATCAGCGCGTCGAGGATCAGCGCAACCATAGCGCGCGAAACCGTGCGGCGGTGGTTGCCTTTGCGCGCGAGCGCGGGCTGAAGCTTGCCAGCCATGACGACGCCACGCTCCCGCATGTGGAGGAGGCCCTGCGCGACGGCATGGCGATCTCGGAATTTCCAACCACCATCGAAGCGGCCAAGGCCTCACATGCGGCGGGCTTGCAAGTGCTGATGGGGGCGCCGAACATCGTGCGCGGCCAATCGCATTCCGGCAATGTATCGGCGCGCGAACTCGGACAGAGGGGCGTACTCGATATTCTCTCCAGCGATTATGTGCCCGGCTCGCTGCTCTATGGCGCGTTGCTGCTGAACGATTCGGCGGATAATATAACCCTGCCCGAGGCGGTGGCGACCGTCACCCGCAACCCGGCGCGCGCCGTCGGGCTCGATGATCGGGGCGAAATCGCGGTAGGGCTGCGCGGTGATCTGGTCCGATTTCGCAAGACAAAGCGCGCACCCATCATCCGCGATGTCTGGCGGGAGGGTAAAAAAATTGCCTGACCCAGAACCTGCTCCGGTCGGTTCTCCGCTTCCGCCAACGCTTGAAGGCGGCATGCTGATCCTCGTGGTCGGCCCCTCTGGAGCGGGCAAGGACACGCTTCTCGACGCCGCCCGCACCCATTTCCAGGACGATCATACGAAGGTTTTCGCGCGGCGCGCCATCACCCGCGACGATCAGATCGGCGAGCAGCATGCGGCTTTGTCTAAAGCGGATTTTGCGTGCCGGGAGGAGGCAGGCGGCTTCTTCCTCAGCTGGCACGCGCATGGCCTCGATTACGGCATTACCGCCGAAGTGCTGGAAAAGCTCGCCGGCGGCGATACGGTCGTGCTGAATGTTTCGCGCCGGGTCATCGGCGAGGCGCGGCAGAAATGGCCGCGCACGCATGTCATTCAGATCACCGCCCGGCCCGAGGTGCTGCGCGCGCGGCTGCTGGCGAGGGGCCGCGAATCCGCCGACGGCGTCGGCCATCGGCTGGAGCGCGCAGGCGAGATTTGCCTGGCCGAGGCGGAATGGCTGAGCGAAATGGATAATTCCAGCGATCTCGCCAGCGCCGTCGCGCGATTTACCGCGCTCATCTCACGCCTTGCTAGAGCGGGATGAGGAAAAGCATGTCCCCGCGAAGGTGGGGGTGGGAACCGGTTTTCCACTCGTCATCCCGCTCTAATACCAAGTCTCGGTGACATGAACTCATGCCGTATGCTCGGCACGAGCCTCACCTCTCCCATGGGGAGAGGTCGGCGCGGAAAGCGCCGGGTGAGGGGTTTATGCTCATATATCAACCACTTACCCCCTCACCCCACCCTCTCCCCATGGGAGAGGGAGCGTCTCCTCCGCGGTTAAGGGCGGGACATTTACTGCCGACGGTGATTGACACGCGTCGATGGCACTCTCAGAGATCCGGTATAAATGTAAGTGATCTAGCGCATCAAAGGGTGGCGGCTCAGAACTTTGAACAGGCCGCCCTGCCCCGGATCGCCGCAAAGGCACAGATCCCCGATCGCAAACGGCTCCCGCGTGAACGGCTCCAGCGCCGGGGTGAGCGCAGCCTCGACTCGTGCAAGTTCCCCTGCTTCAAGCGGTCCGGCCAGCGTGATGTGGAACAGGAAGCGGCTGAAAATATCGGAATAGCCGAACTGCTCCAGATGCTGCAGCGCCAGAGGCGGGAGGTCATGCGGCCGGCGCGCCCGGTCCGCCGCGCTCAAGGGCGCACGGAAACTGTCGAAATGCGTCACGCACTCGTCGGCGAGCCAATCGACCTCGGCCGCCTGATCCGCCACGGTCAGCGCAAGATAACGCCAAAGCCGGTGCACACGCAGCCTTCCCGACCGCGCCCGGCGGCGGCGCGCGCAAAAACGGCCAAGTGCCGCCGATAAATCCGCCTCGCTTGCCCCGTCACACAGGCGGAACGGCGCTTTGATCGTCGCGTGGCAGCCATAGCGGCGCGGCGAGGCCGTCGCCCGTTCGACCAGATCGGCGTCGAGGCCGTAAAGCTCGCGCTGCGGCCAGGCCGTGCCGGTTTCGGGGTCGCCGCCCAGCCAATCCCGCGCAAAGCAGCCAAGCGGAGTGTCCGGCCCCGGCAACCAATAAATGGCATAGCGTTCATACGGCATCGCGACGTTCCAGCTCCGCAGCCCGCCATGGGCCTGTGACATTCCCAATCTGCTTACTGAGCGGCCGGCAAGCTAGAGCGGGCGCAAAACGATGCCCAGCTTTATCGCGGTGCGGGCTTTTGTCTTTCGCCATCAAGGTGTAGATTGCGGCGGTCCGAGGGCACGGTGGGAGGCGACATTGCGGGTATTTGCAAAGCTGGCATTGGGGGGAGCGTTGGTCCTCGGGTCGGTTCCCGCACTGGCGCAGGACACCGGATTGCCGCCGCAGGACCCGATTTTGCGGATCGAAACCGAGATGCACACGGCGCCGATCGTTCGCGTGGGCGTCGATGCCGCCTGCAAGCTGATGGTGACAGGCTCGGACGACAAATCCGCCCGGCTTTGGGACATATCGGACGCCGATCGCGAGGAGCCGAGGCTGCTTCGCGTCCTGCGCCTGCCGATCGGGCCGGGAAATCACGGCAAGGTCTATGCAGTGGCGCTTTCGCCCGACGGCAAGGTCGTGGCGGCCGGCGGCTACAACCGCACGGGCGGGGACCATTGGGTCTATCTCTTCGATTCCGCCTCCGGAAAGCTGTTGCGCCGGCTGGGCCAGCTCAAAAATGTCATCTACCACCTGACCTTCTCCCCGGACGGCAAATATCTCGCCGCCACATTGGGCAGCGGCCAGGGGGTGCGGATTTGGGACACCAACAGCTGGGACTTCACCGCGAAGGACGTCGATTACGGCACGGCCGATAGCTATGGCGCCGCATTCGATAAGCAGAACACGCTGTTTACCGTCGCCGATGACGGCTTCATCCGCCGCTACGGCCGCCGTTTCAAGCTGGAAGCGAAGGCGCAGGCGGCGACCGGCAAGCGCCCGTTCCAAGTCTCCGTGAATCCGGCCGGTGACCGGCTCGCTATCGGGTTCGACGGCGATCTCGGCGTGGAAATTTACGGCACCGGCGCGCTACAGCACATCGCCAAGGTCGATACATCAGGCATGAAGGGCGACCTCTCGACTGTCGCCTGGTCGCCGGATGGGGCGAGCCTTTATGCGGGAGGCAAATATTCCTCGGGCGGCGGCCGGCCGGTGGTCATATGGGACAATGGCGGACAAGGCCCGCGCCGTGAAATCAGCCTGGCGCGATCCACCGTGATGCATGTTCTGCCTTGCTCCACGAAGATGGTCGCGGCTTCGGCCGACCCTGCGATCAGCACCTATAGCGATATCGGCATACCGCTGCTGCATCGGGAAAATGTGATCGTCGACCAGCGCGGCAAACAGGGCGATAAGTTCGTCGTGTCCAATGACGGCATGCAGGTGCGGTTCGGCCTGGATTACGGCGCCGATACTCCGGTGATCTTCGACCTGGCGCTGCAGGACCTTCTCGACGCGCCGACCATCGATCCGGCGATGAAGCAGGCGCGCCTGACGGGCCTCAACGTCACCGACTGGAACGATCAGTTCCAGCCCAAGCTCGACGGCCAGGCGCTGCCGATGCAGAACGCCGAACGCGCCCGCACGCTCGCGGTGGCGCCGGATAATTCGTCCTTCGTGCTCGGCACCGAATTCCGGCTGCGCGGCTTCGACCGCACCGGCAAGGAGATTTGGCAACGGTCAATGCCCGGCGTCGCCTGGGGCGTCAACATCACCGGCGACGGGAAGCTCGTCCTGGTCGCCTGCGGCGACGGTACGATACGCTGGTTCCGGCTGTCGGACGGCGAGGAGCTGCTGTCGCTGTTCGTGCAGGCCAAGGACCGGCGCTGGGTGGCATGGACGCCCAAGGGCTACTACATGGCCTCGGCCGGCGCGGAGGAGCTGATCGGCTGGCATATCAATCGCGGCTGGGAACAGGCGGCCGACTTTTTCCCGGCGAACCGCTTCCGCAACGAATTCAACCGGCCGGACATCGTCAAGCTGGTGCTGAAGACCCTGGATGAGGACGCCGCCGTCGGCCGCGGCAATTCCGAAAGCAACCGCAACCGCGAAGACGAGGATATCCGCAAGCGCCTGCCCCCGGTGATCAACATCACCTCGCCGACCGACGGCGAAGTCTTCGGCCAGCCCACGATCAACGTCAATTACACAGTGCGTTCGCCTTCGGGCCTGCCCGTGCGCCGCGTGCGCGCGCTGGTCGACGGCCGCCCCATCGAAGTCGAGACGAGAGGACTGGAGGGCATTCGCGGCCAGGAAACCAGCCTGACGCTCAGCCTGCCGGTGCCGCCGCGTGACGCGACCTTGTCGCTGATCGCCGAAACGGACCAGTCATCCAGCGACGCCGCCGAAATCCAGGTGAAATGGAGAGGCGCCCCCGAGCCGGCGAGGGCGATGGCGATGGCAAAGCCGAAGCTCTATGCCGTTCTCGTCGGCGTCAGCAACTATACCGGATGAGAACATTCCCGATCTGCGCTGGGCGGCGCGGGATGCGAGCGAACTGGCCAAGGCGCTGCAGGCGCAGCAAGGCTCGCTCTACGACAAGGTGACGATCAAGCTGCTGACCGAGGAGAAGGCCACCAGCTCCGCCATCCTCGATGAGCTCGACTGGGTTTCGCGTGCGGCCTCGCAAGGCGACCGGGTGATCGTCTTCCTCGCCGGGCATGGCGTCACCGACGAGCGGCAGGACTATTACTATCTCCCGTCAAACGCGGAGATCGACAAGGCCAGCGGCATGTTCATTCCCCGGCGCAGCACCGCCGTGAAACGGACGGACATCGTCAGCAGTCTGCGCGAAACGCAAGGCCATGCGCTGTTCCTCTTCGACACCTGCCACGCCGCGCGCGCGACTTCGGCCGTCGCCATGCGCAGTGTCGCTCCCGACCTGGTGCCGTTCATCAACGAGCTCCGCTCGGCGGAAAACGGCGTGCTGGTGCTTTCGAGTTCGGAAGGGCGGGAATCGAGCCAGGAACGCGACGAGTGGCAGCACGGCGCTTTCACCAAGGCGCTGCTCGAAGCCCTCAGCGGCGACGCGGATGGGACGCCGCGTGATAACGTGATCACCTTTTCCGAGCTGAACCGCTATGTCGGCGACCGGGTGAAGGAACTGACGAACAATCGTCAGCATCCGGTGTTGCATTCGATTCAGCCGTCGCGCGATCTGCCGCTCGCGGTCGCGCGCCGCTGAGGACGGAATTGGTTCAGGTGGAATGAGCCCGCCGAGAATTCACTCGGCATCCGCGCGCGACCGTCGTTGCGCGGGACGAGCAAACCCGCATCCACTTTGCTGGAAAGCGGGCTCTATCTCCGTCTGGTCGCATTTTCGTGACGCAAACCCGCATCCACTTTTCTGGAAAATGCTCTAGGATTTCAAACTGAGAGATCACCGTCTGCTCATTGTCCGGGTCGTCGCGCGAAGGAGTTGCCCATGGCCGTCACGAATCTCCGCCATAGGCGCCTTCTGCTGACGGCCCTCGCTCTTGTGGCGCTGTGCTTCACGACGCAGGCGGCATGGGCCGTCGGCGGAAGCCGCTGTATCGCGCTGGCTCGCGCGGCGCCGGGCATACAGTTCGTGTCGCTGAACAAGACCGCCGCCCAATCCGCCGAAGTGACCCTCACCTTTGTCGGCCACGCCACCTTCCGCATCGAGAGCAGCGGCGGCACGGTCATCGCCACCGATTACACCGGCTATGCGGGCTCGGGGCGCTTGCCCGATGTCGTGACCATGAACCACGCCCATATGACGCACTACACCAACTTTCCCGACCCGGGCATCAGGCATGTGCTGCGCGGCTGGCCCATCAATGGCGCGCGGGCGGAACACAGTCTCACGGTCGGCGACGTCTTCATCCGCAATGTCACCACCGACATTCGCGGCTGGGACGGCATTCGCGAAAAGGACGGCAATTCGATCTTCATTTTCGAGGTGGCCGATCTCTGCATCGGACATCTCGGCCATCTGCATCACACGCTTGGCCCGGAATATCTCGGCCTGATCGGCCAGCTCGACGTGGTGATGGTGCCGGTCGACGGCTCCTATACGATGGAGCAGGCCGCGATGCTCGAAGTGCTGAAGCTGCTCAAGGCGCGGCTGATCCTGCCGATGCATTATTTCGGCCAGTTCACCCTCTCGCGGTTCCTGTCCAAGCTGGACGAGAGTTTCGAGGTCGAAATCAGCAGGGCGGGATCGGTCACCGTCTCGGCCGCCAGTCTACCCGAGCGGCCCAAGGTGCTGGTGCTGCCTGGGGCCGATCTGATCTCGCCGGAGTGATGCCCGGTCAGGCGCTCTCGGCGCGGAGCTGATTCAGGTTCAGGCGCTTGGTCATCATTTCGATGCGGCCCTCCGCGTCGCGAGGCCACTCGGCTTCGGCCCGGTCCCAATACAGCTCGACGCCATTCTGGTCCGGGTCGCGCAGATAAAGCGCTTCGCTGACGCCGTGATCGCTCGCGCCGTCCAAAGGAATGCCGGCGGCCTCGACCCGGCGCAAGGCGTCGGCCAGTTCGGCGCGCGTCGGGTAAAGGATGGCGAGGTGATACAGGCCGGTCGTGCCAGCCGCCGGAGGCGAGCCGCCGAGGCTTTCCCAGGTATTCAGCGCGATATGGTGGTGATACCCGCCGGCGGAGATGAACGCCGCCTGATTCCCGTAGCTCGTGATGAGTTCGAAGCCGAGCACGCCCACATAAAAGTTCAGCGCCCGCTCGATGTTGGCCACCTTGAGATGGACATGACCGATGCGCACGCCGGGATGGATCGGGTTTGCGGGTTTCGCCTGCGCAAATTCAGGATGCACGGCCATTTGGAAAGCTCCTTTGTTGATGCGCTGTATGTGGTTGCGGCAAGCCCAGGCGGAAAGGCGCGCAAACGCTCGATTGCATCCGTGCAATGAAACGCCGCGGGGCGCATCAAACGCGATTTCCCGCGAAACCTACTCAAAATGGCCGGAGCGGCTGGCAACGAGGTCAGCCCGCATGAGCTTCAGCCGCGCGCGCTGCGCATTGCGGATGTGAGCGCGTGCGGCGCGCTCGGCGTCCTCGACATTGCGCTGGGCGATGGCCGACACGATCGCCATATGCTCGGCATGAGCGGTCTCGAAGCGCCCTGAGACCTTCAGCGAAGTGCCGCCCAGCAGCGCCATCGAGTCCCGCAGCCCGAGGAGTGCGCGTTCCAGATAGCGATTATGCGCGGCCCGGTAGAGCGCGGAATGAAAGAGCTGATTGAGGTCGGCAAGCTGGTCGGGCCTGGCCGCCAGTTCCGGCTCGGCCGCAATCAGCTCCTCCAGCTCCTCGATCTCGGCGGGCGAGGCATGGCGCGCGGCGAACCCGGCGGCCGACCCTTCGAGGATCTCGCGCAGATCGTAAAGCTCCATGGTCGCCTGATGGTCGAGCTTGGAAATCACCGCGCCGTGGCGGGGCACGAAGGAAATCAGCCCCTCCGTCTCGAGCCGCCGGATCGCCTCGCGGGCGGGGGTCCGGCTGAAGCCGAAGCGATCGGCGATTTCGATCTCGCGCACACGCGTGCCGGGCGCCAGCGTGCCGTTGCGGATGGCATGTTTGAGCTGCTGATAGGCCTCCTCGCCGCGCGAGATGTTGTCACCCATTCCGGATCCTCAAAGTCATGTATGGCCGTTGGCGCGCTGTTCGGCTGCGTACCGGACCAGCGCAGCGAAGCGATAAATCCCATGAACGAATTTGCCGTAGGGGAATGAAAGGAACAGCGCGAAAACCACGCCCAGATGGATCGCCAGCAACATGCCCATGGCGGGTGTTGCACGCAAGACCAGCAGCAGCAGGCCGGTGACGCTGGTCGCCAGCAGCATCCACAGAAAAGCCGCGCCCATGCCAGTCCGGCGCGTGTTCCGCAGCTCCGGATCGCGCTTCGCTCCCTCGCGCAAGAGGCCGATGGGGCCGATGATCAGCCCGACGCCGCCCAGCGTTCCCAGCACCACGACAGGATGCCACCAGGGGTAAGGCGCATCCTGCCAAAAGCTGAAGATGGTCGCGGATGAGGTGGAAGCGAAGCACAGCAGGAAGCCGTAAAAGGTGAAGTGATGGTATAGGCGCCGCCGGTCTTTTTCCGGCCGCTCATCCTCGTTCATGCAGCCCATGCCGCCGCCGTCGAGATAGCGCAGGCTGCATGCGTCACGGACGGCCTGCCAAAGCGAGGCGAGGCCAAAGCCCGGCACCGGGCCGGCAGCGCGCCAGAACGCGCGGACGCCCATGGCGATGGCGAGGATCGCATAGAGAAACACGGCGCCGAACAGCGCGACCATGGCGTTGTGCGGCATGAGGCGATAGAAGGCGCCCTCTCCGACATGGACGCCGAACAGCACTCGCAGGGTCGCGCCATGCGACGAAGCCGCCGATGAAGGCGGCGACCGATAATGCCGCGGCCACCGCAACCCAGAGGCCGTTGCGCTCGAAAAACACGGCGAAAGCGCGCGGCCAAGCATAGCGCGCATAGGTTTCATCGCGCAGCTCCGCCATCGCCACCGGCATATTGATGGCGAATTCATGCGGCGGCGCGTATTGGCAGTCATAGAAGCAGGCGCCGCAGCCATGGCAGAGATTGGCGAGATAATCGACGTCGCCGCCAGGGAAAGTCTTGCGCAGCTCCATGGCCGGAAATACCGCGCACAGGCCCTCGCAATAGCGGCAGGCATTGCACACGTCGAGTTGGCGGGCCGCTTCCCGCTGCGAAGCGGTGGTGGTGGTCAGCGCCACGAGATCAATTGCGGACATGGCGCGCCGCCCCCTCCCCTGCCAGGCGTCCAAAGACGCTGCCGATCGTCATGCCGATGCCGGCGAGATAGCCCTGCCCCAGCACGTTGCCCGCCATGATCTCGCCCGCCGCGAACATGTTGGCCGACTGCGTGCCATCCGCCATGACCATCCGCGCTTCGCGGTTCACCTTCACGCCGAGATAGGTGAAGGTGATGCCCGGCCGTAGCGTGTAGCCGTAAAAGGGCGGCTTATCGATCGGCCGCGCCCAATGGGATTTCGGCGGGTCAAGGCCTTCGGTGCGGCAATCGTCGTGGATGGTGTGGTCGAACGTGCCGGGCCGGCAGGCGGCGTTGAAGCGCTCGATGGTGGTGCGGGTCTTGGCCGGATCGAGGCCGATCGCGGCGGCGAGCGCTTCGATGCTGTCGGCCTTTTCGGGCGGAAACACCGACGGCATGAACAGATCGATCGATTTCTCGTCGACGATGACATAGCCGACCTGATCGGGCTGCGCGGCGACCAGGCGGCCCCAGATCGCGTAGCGTTTCGGCCAGAAATCCTCGCCCTCGTCGTAGAAGCGCTCGGCGTTCCGGTTCAGCACCACGCCGAACGGCACGCAGTCCAGCCGTGTGACGATGCCGCCATCGAATTTGGGCGCCCGCCCATCGACCGCCACCGCGTGGCCCTGCGATGGATCGCCGACCTGCTGCACGCCGAGGTTCAGGAGCAGTTTCAGCAGTTCGCCGCGATTATAGGGCGTGCCGCGAATGAGGAAATTCTTCGCTCCCGGCCCCCAGGCCTCGGTCAGCCATTCGAGATTGGCCTCGAAGCCGCCCGATGCCGCGATGAAGGAGCGCGCGGTCACGCGGCGGCGGCCTGCGGAGGACTCGACCACGCCGCCGAGGAAGAAGCCGTCCTCGACTTCGATATCGACGAGCTGAGCGTCATAATGGATATCGACGCCCAGATCCTCCGCCGTGCGGTAGAGCGCATTCAGCATCGAGCGGCCGCCGCCGAGAAAGAACGCATTGGTGCGACCCAGCGATAGCGTTCCGCCGAGCGACGGCTGGAAGCGGACGCCTTGCGCCCAGAGAAAATCCCAAAGCTGCTTCGACTTCTCCAGCGTCAGCCGCGCCAGTTCTTCGTCCGTTTCGCCCTTGGTGACGCGCAGGAGGTCGTCCATGAATTCATCGACGAGGTAAGGGCCGGTGAGGATGCCGTTGCCCGCGTCATGCGCGACACGCATGTTCCTGGTGTGGCGCGTGTTGCCGCCGCGATAGACCTTCGGCGCCCGCTCGACGACCGCGACTTTCGCGCCCGCCCGCGCGGCCGTGATCGCGGCGCACAGGCCGGCATTGCCGCCTCCGGCGATCAGAACCTCATATTCGGCGGCCAAATTTTTTACGGCCATATCGGTGCCAATCCGTCCTTCGTTGCTCTCATGATAGCGATGTATGCAACAGGATACAATCGTATACGACAGACAACTTAGTGATATGAACTCATGCGGTGCAATCAGCGCTGGTCTTCACCTCTCCCATGGGGAGAGGTCGGCGCGGACAGCGCCGGGTGAGGGGTTTATGGCTACCTATCAAATGCTTAACCCCTCACCCCAACCCTCTCCCCATGGGAGAGGGAGCGACGCCTCCGCAGATCGAGGCGGAATTCCACAGCCGCTGGATGAAGGCGCATGAGTCGCACTTCAGGATTTGGTATAAGGGGGACCTGCCAAGGCTCAGAACATTTCAGCAACAAAGGAGATGTCCATGACCGCTGCGGATCGCCTCAAGGGAATGACGGGCGCGCGGGCGTCCTATCTCAAGACGCCGTGCGAGGAGGTTGGACACGTTCGATCCGAGTTGACTAGAGCATTTTCCAGCAAAGTGGATACCACTTTGCGTCGCGAAAATGCGACCAAGCAAAGACTTAGAGCCCCGTTCCGATTTAATCGGAACGGAAAAGGCTCTAAGGCCGACGCCTCGAAGATGATCGATGAACTACGCAAGCGGACCCGCGCCTCACCAACCCCGGCGGCCGATGAAAACCTGGATTGCATTGCTTCGCGGCGTCAATGTCGGCGGCAACAACTCGCTGCCGATGAAGGGCCTGCGCGAGCTGCTGGAAGGACTGGGGCATACCAACGTCGCGACCTATATCCAGAGCGGGAATTGCGTCTTCCAGTCCAAGAGCGCCAACGCCGCGAAAATCTCCGAGGGCATTGCCGCCGCGATCAAGAGCGGCTTCGGCTTCAAGCCCGGCCGTGATAACGCTGTCCCTGAAGGATCTGGATGCGGCGCTCGAAGACAACCCATTTCCGCAAGGGTCGGGCGACCTGAAAAGCGTGCACGTCTTCTTCCTCTGCGAGGCCGCCGGCAAGGCGGATATGGCCTCCCTGAAGGCGCTCTGCGTAGGGGAGGAGGCGGTCGAACTCCTGGGCAAACGTCTTTACACCTACACGCCCGCGGGCATCGGCCGTTCCAAAATGGCAAGCAAGATCGGCAAGTTCGTCCCGGTGGATATGACGGCGCGCAATTTGCGCAGCGTCGGCAAAATTGCGGAGCTCGCCAGGTCCCTGGGCAAAAATCGCTAATGGGCCGCGAGAACCACGCCTCGATCCGCAACCTTTCACAGATCATTGCGTTGACCTGCTGCCAGGAGCGCAACCGGAGCGCTCATCCCGGCCAAATCCCCGAACTCAATCAAAGGAGTGAAGCGCCATGGGCGTTTTCTCGAAAGACATCAAAACGTTCGATGATCTGTTCATGCATACGCTGCAGGACATCTACTATGCCGAGAACCAGATCACCCAGGCATTGCCCAAGATGATCGCCAAGGCCAACGATCCGCAGCTCAAGCAAGGTTTTCAGACGCATCTTTCCGAAACGAAAAACCAGATCAAGCGGCTGGAGCAGGTGTTCAAGCTGATCGGCGTGTCCCCGAAGGGCGTGAACTGCCCGGCGATCGACGGGATCCTCGAAGAAGCCGACGAGATCGCCGGCGAGGTCGCCGATAAAGAGGTTCTCGACGCGGCCCTGATCGCCTCCGCTCAGGCGGTCGAGCATTACGAGATGGCGCGCTACGGCACGCTGGTCGCCTGGGCCAAGCAACTCGGCCGCGACGATTGCGCCAAGCTGCTGAAGCAGAACCTGAGCGAGGAAGAGGCGACCGACAAGAAACTCACGGCGATGGCCGAGAGCAAGGTCAACCGCCGCGCCGCTTAACGTCGCAGCGATCATTGCGACGAGCGCTCCTAACGTGACGCGTAAACTGATATGATGAGGCGCGGGGGCCTGTTGGTGCCCCCGCGTCCCATTCCAGTGGAGCTGCTTTCATGCTGCTTGAGGGGTCATGTCATTGCGGCGCGGTCCGCTTCACCGTCGAGTCGCCCCATCCTTTTCCATTTAATGTCTGCTACTGCTCCATATGCCGGAAAACCGCCGGAGCGGGTGGCTCCGCCATCAATCTCAGCGCCAGATACGATACTTTGAAGGTACGCGGCGAGGAGCATATCCGCAGCTATCGCGCCGAAATCGCCGACCCGGAAAGCGGCGACGTCGAGCAAAGCCCGGCCGAGCGGAAATTCTGCGGAAATTGCGGCAGCGCGCTTTGGTTATGGGACCCGCGATGGCCTGAACTGGTGCATCCGCATGCTTCCGTCATCGATACCGACCTGCCGGTCCCGCCCGAGCGGACCCATCTGATGCTTGGCAGCAAGCCCGCCTGGGTCAAGGCGTGCGTCGAGGAGGGCGACCAGACCTTCGACACCTATCCGGATGAAAGCATCGCCGAATGGCATGAGCGGCTGAACCTCGTCAAATAGCGGCAATCGGTGATGATGCCTGCGCAATTCCTTGTTGCTTGAATGGCTGTCCGGCGGAATGTTGGGGGCCGGCACAGTCTTGCAGCCAATCCGGAGCCCAAAATATGACCTGCCCGCCTGATCCGGCATCCCACCGGTCCCTGATCAGCGATCAATTCACCCGCCAGGCAGAGCTGTTCGCACGCGCGCCGGCGCTGCACGATGCGGGAGCCTTGGACGCGCTGGTGCAGGCCGCCCGCCCGTCGCCCGAGGATGTCTCGCTCGACGTCGCTTGCGGACCCGGCACCGTCGTGGCGGCATTTGCCGGCCAGGTGCGCCATGCGACGGGCCTGGACGCGACAGAGGCGATGCTCGATCAGGCAAGGGAACTCGCCGCTTCTCGCGGCCTGGCCAATGTCAGCTGGCGGCACGGCGACGTTTACGCGCTTCCGTTTGACGATGACCGCTTCGACATCGTCAGTTGCCGCTTCGCCTTCCATCATTTCGAGGCGCCGGAACGCGCGTTTGCCGAGATGGTGCGCGTCTGCAAATCCGGCGGCCGCGTCGTCTTGTGCGATGCCGTCGCATCGGACGATCCCGAGAAGGCCGCCGCCTTCAACGCCATGGAGCGCTATCGCGATCCCTCGACGGTCGAGTTTCGCGACCTGGCCTATCTGGCCGGTCTGTTCGCGGGCGCCTCGCTGCCGGAGCCGGTCATGAGCTTCTATCACGTTCCGGTGGAGCTGAACGCCTTGCTCAGGCTGTCCTTTCCAGTGGCGGACGATCGCGATGGTCTGCGCGCGATGATCGTGAACGCCATCGACGGCGACAGGATGGGGGTCAATGCGCGCTGGGACGGCGATCGTGTCCGATTCGAATACGCCGCGGCCATTCTGGCGGCCGTCAAACCGTGAGCACGGCGCGCCGCCTCAGGCCACTTTCAGCAGATAGGCGAGGCGAAGCCCGCCCCAATGCCGGCCCTTGATGAAAATCGGCGCCGAAACATCGACCATCGGGGCGAAAGACCCGCCACCCATGTCGCGCTCATAGGTCTGGGCGAGGAAAGGCTGGACGTTGCGCCCCGCGCCGAGGCCTGCCCGGTCCTTGAAGAAGCGCCGGTTCCGGCAATTGGCGACATTCCAGACCGCATCGGGACCTTGCGGCTTGGAGAATTTGCTGTTGTGGGTGGGGCAATATCCGTTCACATCCACCGACATGCAGAACACGACCTGGTCGGCGAACCTCAACGCCTCATCGTACAAAGGCTGCAGCAGCCGGTCGAAGACCTCGACATAGCGCGTGCGGAATTGCTCCGGATTGCTGCCTGGAATGAGCTTGTAATCGCGGTCGAAAGCGTCTTCGAGGCTGAGAGCGCCCTGATCGACGGCTTCCGTCAGCATCCGCGAAGCGAGCGCGGCGCGGCGGATGGCTTCCTCGCGGAAGGACGCGTCGGCGGTGTTGACGCCCGATTCCGCGGCGATTTTCATCAGCGTCTCGCCCGCCTTCTGCAATTGAGCGAGACAGGTTTCGGTGTGCTTCAGATTGTCGGCGGATTGGTCGAAACAGGCGGCAAGATCGCGTACATCCGATTCCAGCGACCGGCTCTTCTCGTCGATCCGGGTCGCCGCTCCCAGAATATGGGAGGTTTCCGACTGGATGCGCTTGACCGTCTGCTCCATGCCGTCGAGTTTCCCCGACATGTTCGATGTCGCTGAACTCGCCGAACGGGCAAGAGCGGCGCTCTTTTCGCCTTCGGTCACCAACCGCGCGGATTTCGCGTTCAGATCGACGATGGTGGTGGCGATTTCCTTCGTCGCGTGTTCGGTCTGGGTGGCGAGCGCCTTGACCTCGCTCGCGACGACGGCGAATCCCCTCCCTGCCTCACCGGCGCGGGCGGCTTCAATCGCGGCATTCAACGCCAGCAGATTGGTCTGCCGGGCGATGCCCTCGATGGAGGACGAAGCCTTCGCAACCTTGTCCAGCGCAATGCGCAGCGATAGAAGCAGCTCGTGCTCCGCCGCCACGGTATGCACGAGGTCGTTCACGTCGCCGATGGAGCGCCGCACCACATCGAGCGACTCGACGAGTTCTGCGCCGGTCACCTCGGCGACCTGACGGCTGGCCTCGGCGCTGGCGACGATCCGGCTGTTTTCCTGGCCGAGTTCGGCCATTTTCGCTTCGACGCTGGAAAGCAGGCTCTCCTGCGCCGCCATCCGCAGCGACAATTCGCGGACATTGCAGGCGACGTCGACGATCCCATGCGCGGTGCCGGTCGCCTCCGTGGCGAAGCGCTTGACGAGCGGGGATGGCTCGGCATCCGGCCCGGAAGCTCGGTCTGTCGGCAATTCCGCGAGCATTTGTCCCATTTCAGCGCGCGTCTTTTCTGGATCGCAGTTAAATTCCTGCCACCACGTTTAGCATGGGAGGCTTTTTTAAAGCTTAATCGGCGGCGGGGGACCATCGCCGAAACAGGTCCTTCGCGGTCGTCGGCGAAAGACGCTGCTCGGCGATATTGGCCGCGCAGGACCTAAAGGCGAAACGGAATGAGCGCGCGCAGGCGTTCGTCGCGCAAATAGAGACCGCCCCATACCATCAGCCCGAGATAGAGGCCGAACAGCAGATGGCTGAAAAGCGGGCTGCCGACGCGGAAATGCGTGGCCATCGCGCCGCCGAGATAACCCGTCAGCAGGATTGCGCCGAGGACGGATGTTCTCGGATAGGCATAGAGTGCCGTGCAGGCCAGCGTGAGGACGCCGAGAATGCGGGCCATTTCCACGCTCGGCGGATATCCGAGCTGCGCCATCGTGTCCGTGACCGCCGCTATCGGGACCAGTTTGATGGCGCCGTCCATGAGAAGGAACAGAATGACGACGCCGCTGAGAATGCGCCCGGCCCAGAGGGCCGTATTCGAGACAGGTGCAGTGTGATTGATCGTTGCCATGATCGTTCTCCCTGATTGGTCTGTGCCTAGGACGGCGTCGCCGGCTGCGATCCGACAGGGAGGAAGAATATTTTAGGAAATATTTGCGAGTTGCGGCGAGGCCAACACGGCGGCCAGCCGACCGCCGTGCTGCATCTGTGCGTTCACTTTGCCTGCGATGCCCGTCACGCGACCGCGCTCAGCTTGCGCACTCCGGTGAACTCCAGCTCGGCCAGCACCGCCACCGCCAGAGCCTGGACCGCCACGAAAGCGTATCCCAACGCATTCGGATTGATCGCGCCGCCGAAGATGACCCACAAGCTCGCGGCGACCCAGGCGGCATTGCCGAGAATCACCAGCCAGACGCCGGTGCGCGGAAGTTCGGCGCGGGTCGCGACAAAGGCGATGAACGCCGCGATCGGAAACAGGCTGATGCCGGCCGAACGCAGCAATTCCGGCGGCAGTTGCGTGAGGCCCGCGAGCAGCCCCGCGCCGAACGTCATGAGCAGTCCGGTCGCAACGCAGGTCGCCGCGTCGACGAGGAGCACATTGCGCAGGAATCTCGGGTCGTTTTCGATGATAGACATGAAATCCTCCTAAGGTTGAAATTGGCTCGGCCATGATTCAGATGGCTGGAACCTGGTCGAGAAATCCGATCACCTCGGCGATGCGATCGCCGTCGATCCGCACGACGTCGGTGCCCTTCACGATCGCTTCGGCGCCCTCCGGTCCGAGCTGCCAGGAAAATCGCGCATGATCTCCATGGCCATCGGCGAGCCCCGATATCGCAAAGCGAAAGCCGGGGAACCGCTCCTGCACTCCCGCGATCAGTGCGTCGATTTCGTCGGCCCCGCGTCCCCGCATCATCGGGTCGGAATAGGCGGCGGTTTCGGTGCAATATTTGGCGAGAAGAGCGCGGCGGCGCTTCGCATCGGTTTCGTTCCAGAGGGCGATATACCGGTCGGCGACGGTCTGAGGGTCAAGCATTGGAAAACTCCTTTTCGGTTTCGCCTGGCGCTGCAGGCCTGACCCGAAAATGGTCCAATCGGAGACATCAGTCGATTACGTGAGAGGTAGTTGGGCGTAGGTTTTTCGTGGGCTATGGTGGGGCATGTCAGTCCACACAGCAGCACAGCCCATCGGCAATCTCTTGCGCGACTGGCGCCAGCGGCGCCGGTTCAGCCAGCTCGATCTCGCCTGCGAAGCCGAGATCTCGCAGCGCCATCTGAGCTTCATCGAGAGCGGCCGCTCGACGCCATCGCGCGAGATGATCCTGCATCTCGCGGAGCAGCTCGACGTGCCGTTGCGCGAAAGGAACGCGATGCTGCTGGCCGCGGGCTACGCGCCGACCTTCGCCGAGCGCACGCTCGACGATCCCGAGATGGTGGAAGCGCGCAAGGCGCTCGACATCATCCTGAAAGGCCACGAACCGTTTCCGGCGCTCGTGGTCGACCGTCATTGGACCTTGATCGCCGCCAATGCGTCGCTGCCGCCGCTCCTGGCAGGCATCGAGCCGAAGCTGCTCGAACCGCCGGTCAACGTCATGCGGCTCAGCCTTCACCCGGATGGGCTTGCGCCACGAATCGTCAATCTCGGAGCCTGGAAGGCGCACGCCGTCGAGCGCTTGCGCCGCCAGCACCGGGCGACCGGCGACACGAAAATCGAGGCGCTGCTGCGCGAGATATCCAGCTTTCAATACGCGAAGGGCACGGACGCGAAAGAGCCCGCGCATGGCCCGGCTTCCGATGTCGCCGTGCCGCTGAAATTGCGCACGGATGCCGGCCTGCTGTCATTTCTGAGCACGACGACGATATTCGGCACGGCGGTCGAGATCACCTTGTCGGAGCTGGTGCTTGAGGCGTTCTATCCGGCGGATGAAGCGACGGACGACATCCTCCGGCGCCTGAAATAGGCCGATCTCATGCCGACACCGCGACCGGAACAGCGACCGGATCGTCGGCGCGGTCGAGATGGGCGATGGCATTGGCGTAATAGGCGAGCAGAGGCATCTCATCGGGATTGACGCGATATTGTCCGTCCTTCTCCAGGATGATGTGGCGCTGGAGCAGCGTCCGCACCCCCACCTCGACGGCATATTCCCGGTCCCGGCGCGGAATGTGGATGTAGGCGCCCCGGCTCTCGAGCCTGGCCATCAATTCGTGCACTTCGCCCTTGAGCTCGAAAGCGGTCAGCGCGCGTTCGGGCATCCTGAGCAAGGCGAGCGCGGCGAGCGATACCGGCAGGGCCGGCACGGTCCGTCCTAATTCCCGCATCAGGACCTTGCCCAATTCCGCGACTTCGGCCTCCCGGCGCTCAGGCGTCAGCGTGCGCAGATCGACATGCCGGGCCGCGAGATGGGCCTTGAGCGAAATCGGCTTGCCGAAGCTCACACAGGCATAGCCATAGCGATGCCAGCGTCCGCGCATCGCCAGCCAGACGCCATTGGCGACGAAGCCGAGGGTCTTGCGTCCGCTGACGCGGAACGAGGGGCGTCCTCCGGCCTTGCCCCGCGCACCGGCCTCGGTCAGCAGCCGATCCTCCAGCACGCGGTCGTAATTCACCCCGACGGGGATGAACACCACATCCCGCTCGCCCTGCGGATCGAAGCCGGACACCATATAGCTGATCAGCCCGAGCTTGGGCTCACGCAGCGCGCCGTCGAGGCTGAGGCCGCCTTCCGGGAACACGGCCTGCACCACGCCGGCCTGGGTGGCGGTGTGCACATAGCGGGCGAGGATCTTCCGGTAGAGCGCATCGCGCGAATTGCGGCGGATGAAATAGGCGCCCATCGAGCGGATCAGCGCGCGCAGCGGCCAGACCTGCGCCCATTCGCCAACCGCATAGCTGAGCGCCGAGGAGGTCGCGGCGACATAGGTGACGAGCACATAATCCATGTTGGAGCGGTGATTGATCACGAAGACCACGGAGGCGTCCTGATCCACCTGGCGCAGCGCCGCGTCATTCGTATAGCCGAGCCGCACCCGGTAAAGCAGCTGCGACAGGCGGCGGGCAAGGCGCGTGCCGATGCGGAAATAGGCGTAGGCGCTGAAGGACGGCACGATCTCGCGGGCATAGCGCTTGGCCATGTCCATGGCGACCTGGCGCGGAATGCCCGCTTGTCCGGCATGTTTGTCGATCGCTTCGAGCACGTCCGGGTCATAGAGCAGGCGGTCGATGAGAATTTGCCGGCGTGTCGCCTTGAAAGGGCGGATGCGCAGATGCAGCCGCGTATTCAGCTCGTCGATCGCCCGGTTGGCGCGCCGCCGCAGCGCCCAGCGCAAACTCGGAATGAGGAGACGGTCGAGCACCGCCCATGCCGAGATCGCAGCCCCGACAATTACCAGCCATAGCGGCAGGCTGACCGTGGTCCCCATAAGCGTTCTCCCCCGGGCGTCGACGCATGCGTCTGCGCCCTATTTTTGTTTGCGCATCAATTTTACCAAACTCCGGCTTGTCGCCTTCGTTTGGATTGATGCGCTGGCCCGCCCAAATGGCCTTGTACGCTCCAGGCAGCTATTCTTATCTCGCGCTTGTTTGATTGGCGGGTGCACAATTCCGGCCAAGCGCGTGCTGGATGAATGGCGTATTGTCGGAAACGATAGCATTGGCTTCGGCATTCCTCCAACAGCCGAAGGCCCATGGAAACATGGCCGGCCACGGCCGCCCATCAGGCGAGGAGCCGAAGATTGGTTTTGCACGAGCATCGACTTATGGAGCCGGAAGAGCGCTGCTGATCAAAGGCTGCGTTCGCATAGCCCCGCGAAGGGCATGATGCGCAGCGCGGCCGGAAGAGTATTCGGCCGTCCCTGGCTCGACCCGGTCGCATCCATGGCGCTGCGGCGGTGGTTCTTCCCCCTGTCGCGGCTTTGGGCGGCGGCGGAAATCGCGCAAGGATCGCCGGAGGCCTATTTCGAAGCGGTGCCGAGCAAGGCGCAGCCGAACCAGCGCGACAGGGTCATCTCCGTTCTCTCGCGCTTCGAGCGGACGCGCGTCGAAGCGGCAGCCCTCGACGCCGCCTGGCACAGGGCGTTTTTCCCCACGCCCGGGACCGATGCGCCTATGCCGAGCATGGCCGAGCGCGTCGCCCTGGAAGAGGCCCGCCACGAAGCGGCGCACCGGCATAACACCATGCGCCGCCAGTTCAGCTTTCTGCTTCGCGCCGACGTGCCGGGTATTCGCCACGAGGTGCCCGATCCCGCGGACGTCGCAGCCGCCTATGACGCGGCGCTCGAAGACGCCAGGCCATTTTTCGCGCCGCCGGGAGATGCGCCCGCCGTCGAGCAATCCCGGCCCGTGCCGACGGCCGAGGGACGCGATAGCTGGCTGCGTTTCGCCAGCCCATCGCCGCGTCTTGGCGATCAGGTTTATGCGCGCGTCTACGAACCGGCGGGGGTGAAAAACCCGCCGACGCTGATTTTCGGCCATGGCATTTGCGTGGAATTCGATCATTGGACCGGGCTGATCGACGAAGCCGCTTATCTGTGCGGCCTCGGTATCCGCGTGATCCGGCCCGAAGCGCCCTGGCATGGCCGCCGCCGTCCGCGCGGCTTTTACGGCGCCGAACGCATGATCGCGGCGTTTCCGGTGGGCAGTCTCGACCTGTTTACCGGCGCGGTGCGCGAATGGGCGGTTCTGGCGGATTGGGCGCGGCGAACCTCGTCCGGCCCGCTGGCATTCGGCGGAACCAGCCTCGGCGCGCTCACCGCGCAGCTTGCAGCCAGCCGCGCCATCGACTGGCCCGAAACGCTGCGGCCCGATGCGCTGCTGCTCATCACCCATTCCGAGCAGCTCTCGCAGGTTGCGATGGAAGGCGAATTGACCCGCATGTGGGGGAGCCGCGAGGCATTCGAGGCCAAAGGCTGGCGTCCCGATCGCGTCGCGCATTATTTGCGGCTGGTCGATCCCGGGCCGGAGCTTGCCGTGCGTCCGGAGAATATCGTCACGGTGCTCGGCAAGCGCGACGGGGTAACGCCGTTCGCCAGCGGCGCGGGCCTCGTCGATAAGTGGGGCGTTCCGGAGGCGAACCGCTTCATCTGGGATCGCGGCCATTTCAGCGTCACCGCGACATTGCTGCACGATCACGCGCCGTTGCGGCGCTTCCGGGAAATCTTGGGCTGACCGTCGGAGGCCGGAGCGGTGCGTTCGGCTTCCCCTTGCGTGGCGGCCGCGGCGGGAAGCAATTTGGCTCCCGGCCCCGGCGCGATTTTGATGTCGGCCATCGTCAGGCGATCGGCGCCGGGCTCGCTCGTCATGATCACCGCGACGGGACGGCAGTGTTGGTTACAATCAGAATTCCTGCGCCGCGCTCGGTGTGTCGAGAAGCGACCTGGTCCCCGCCAGACTGAAATGGGCCGTGACCGTTGAACGGCTGGCGGAACCCGAACGGTTACCTATGGCTGCCGAATGATCGCCCTAAGCGGCCCTCAGAAGTTCAACCAATGTATCGCGTTCGCTGAAAGGAACAATTGACGCGACCTTTTCAATACGATCCAAGTCGGCGTGTTGATAGATGGGCGAACGATCGTCCAACGCCGCCACGCGCTGTCCCGGCCATGATGCCTGTAGATCGAAGAACACTGTGAATACATGTTCGGCTCTTATCCGCGCCGTGGTGGGGATTTTTGTCTCGGCTGATAGCAGCATCAGCGCGGTATCCGCCCTTTGACCATGAACTTGGAAATCGGCCTTAATGACCTTGCCCTCGTTGCCAGTAATCGGGGCTTCCGGCTCGTAGCGGAAGCCCGCATTGTCGAGCACGTCCTCCACTTCTTCGGCAAACTGCGAGCGGGGCAGGAAACGCGCCGTGTAAGCCAAATCGGCAATGCGAAGACAGGCTTGCCCGAGTCGGATGATGCCCGCGCCAAGGTGGTCAACTGGCACACGACATTTGAGGGCAGTACCGTGTTCCTTGACATCGTAAATGTCCAACACATCATTCATGAGCTTGCGGCGGCGTTGGCTTTTCAAAGGGTTGATTCCCAGTTGCGCAAGCCAGCTTAGGGTGTTGCCGAAGTCAGGTCAGTTACAACTCGGCTTACCGAGCGGCCACGGCAAGGAGGCCATCCTCGCGCGGGATAAAGAGGTCCATGGTGGACCCGTCAGGGTAATGAAACGCGGTCTCGATACGAGTTATGGCCCTTACGCAATACATCGACACTGCGCAGCGTAAGCCATTAAGGCCAAGCGCATCTGTCAGGATTAGTTTCGCTTGCAACTCCTATTGGCGCTTGGATCCTATCGTCGAAAATAGGAAACTTGATTTTCCCCCTATATTCAATATGGGCCGATCGCGCAAAATTCCGCAAAGACATGTTCTAGGGACTGTCCCGCCAAGTCAGTGCCGTATCAATCACAGCAACCAGACGGTCTGTTGAGAAGGGCATGTCGGGCTGTGCTTGAGCGCAATGCTTATGGCTTCGCCCTGCGGGTCGGTGCGGTCTGCTGAGGTCGACGTTTAAGGCGGCAAACCGGCCCGACACCAACCAGCATGACATTCACCGACTTCGCTTCTGTCTCTTCGTTGAACTCGATATGAAGGTTCGCATGGATAATCTCGATGCGCCGATCTGCACTCTATCGTCGCAGATCCAGATCACCAGAACCATGATGCGGTCCTTTTTTCGTTTCAAAACAATATCACCAACGACGCGTTTGACCGTCCGGTAAAGCGCGGCGTCACTTCGCTTTCAATAAATGCCGTTCCGATGTCATCTGTGATGCCGCCAATTACTTCGCCGCACCGAAGACCAGTTCGACGCGGTTCAAGAAACCGGTCGACGAGAAAAACGACATTCGATTGATTAAGACGGCGCGCTAGACGATCCGCAATCACTTCAAACGCTTCGCAAGCTTGCCGCGAGAAAGTTGGCCAGCGGTTGAAGCTCTTCGTTCTGAATTGAGCGCGCAATACGTCAATTCAGTCCCGAACTTGACGGCTTCAACACCCATTTCCGGCTTATGTCGGCGCGTAAAACAAGCGGGGTGCGGAAATTATTCGGCGGATCGAACTGGCCTCAATCGAGGAGGCGGGCCACCTGCGCCACGATGCGCTCGCCGATAGGGTCGACGCCGGCCGGAATGAGCTGCGACATGACAAGATCGGCCGCGCCGTGCACGCTGGCCCATAGGACCGCCGCCAATTCTTCGGTTTCCGCCGCGCGGTCCGGCGGCAGCGCGAGGCGGGCGAAACCGCCTCGATCAGCGACGCCCGCAGATCGCCATGATGATAACGCCGCTGTTTGGGCATACACTTATCCGTCCAGATCGATGTTTGCGACGTATACATAGAATTTGTCCACGCGGTGCAACCTGAGGGAGTAGGGGCATGACGCAATATTACATCCTGGCGATCCTGCATCATTTCGCCGTGTTCAGCCTGGTCGCGATCCTGGCGGTCGAGCTGGCGCTCATTCAAACGGATTTGACGCCGGCGATCGTTCGGCGGATCGGAAAATTCGACCTCGCCTATGGCGCCGTCGCGACCGCCATATTGATCATCGGGTTCCTGCGCGTGTTCTATGGCGGCAAGGGCGCCGACTATTATTTCTCCAACCCGTTCTTCTGGACCAAGCTCTGCGCGTTTCTGATCGCGGCCGCCTTGTCGGCGCCGCCGACGATCCGCTTCATCCGCTGGCGCCAGTCGATTGCGAAAGGCAAGTTCGTCCGCCCCAATGCGGATGCCGTGCGCGGCGTTCGCGGCTGGCTGATCGCCGAATTGGCGGTGCTGGCGACCATTCCCTTATCCGCCGCCGCGATGGCTCAGGGCATTGGTCTTTAGGACTGATCCGCAAGAGCCTCTCCGGCGATGAACACCGGTTTGCGATAAGGGCTTTGGAGCATTTTCCAGCAAAGTGGATACCGGTTTGCGTCGCGAAAATGCGACCAAACAAAGAGATAGAGCCCCGTTCCGATTCAATCGGAACGGAAAAGGCTCTAGCCGGCGAAGCCGCCCTCGTCGAGAAAGCGCTGTTCCTCCTCGGTCATGGCGCGCCCGAGGATCGGGTTTCGGTGGGGAAAGCGGCCAAAGCGCCGCACGATGCCGCAATGCCGCTCGGCGCGAGAAATGTCAGGCTCCCCGAGACGGCGGACGAGCGTAACCGCCCGCTCCTGATCGGCCAATGATTCCGAATGCCCGAAGGGCAGATAGAAGAACCGCGCCATCTCCGCTTCTACCGCTTGATCGTGTCCGGCATCGACAGCGGCGGCGGCAATTTCGCACGCCATGGCGTCGGTGGCGTACATGCGCGGCGTATCGCGAAACACATTGCGCGGAAACTGGTCCAACAGCAGCAGAAGCGCCAATGCTCCTTCGGCGGTGGTGAGCCAGGCGGACAGTTCGCCGCGTGCAGCCGCCTCGTACAGGGCGATGAAGCGCTCGCGAAAGCGGCGGTCGAACTCCGGATCCTTGGCGAACCACAGGCTTGGGCCGGCTTCACGCCAGAAATCGACGATTGCGGCGGCTTCGGCAGGTGTGGCGGGCGCTTGATTCATGGTGCGTCATGCGCGGCTGACATCGACGTGCTCCGGTGGAAATCTTGCCGCGACACATGCCAAAACCCGCAGCATGAATCCAGTGAATTGAGTTCGCCGATATCGAGGCCGGACGTTCAGCGCAGCGAGCGCGGGGCGAGCGTCTTGATCGCCTGAAACTGGGACAGGAAAACCTGTCCCGTCAATTGCTCCAGGAAATGGCTCCGGCGCAGGCGGTCCAGCACGGGGCCTTTCACCTCGGAGAGATGGAAGATCACGCCCGCATCGCGCAAATGGCGATTGATCGCCTCCAGGCTTTCAAGCGCGCTTGCATCGATATGGTTGACCGCCGGGCACATGAGGATGATGTGCTTGAGCTCCGGGCAGTCGGCGGCAAGCCCGGTGATCCGGTCTTCGAGAAAGCGGGCATTGGGAAAGTAAAGGCTCTCGTCGATACGGATGGTGATCACCTCCTCCGCCGTGCAGACTTCGTGCCTTTGAACATTGCGGAAATGCTCGGTGCCGGGCACCTGGCCGACAATGGCGCAATGCGGCCGGGTGGTGCGCCAAAGATGCAGCGCGATCGACGTCGCGACCCCGGCGACGATCCCGGTTTCCACGCCGAACAGCAAGGTGACCGCGATCGTGACGGCCATGGCGGCGAAATCGGCCCGCGAATAGTCCCAGGTCCGCCTGAGCGCGCCGAGATCGACGAGCGACAGCACCGCCACGATGATGGTCGCGGCAAGCGTGGCTTGCGGGAGAAAATAGAGATAGGGCGTCAGCAGCAGCGTCGCGACGAGAATGCCGGCGGCGGTGAACGCTCCGGCGGCGGGCGTCTGGGCCCCGGCGTCAAAATTGACGACCGACCGCGAAAAGCCGCCGCTCACCGGATATCCGCCCGTCAGCGATGCCGCGATGTTGGCGGCGCCGAGGCCGATCAGTTCCTGGTTCGGCAGAATGCGCTGGCGCCGCTTCGCCGCGAGCGTTTGCGCGACCGATACGGATTCGACGAAACCGACAAGGCTGATGAGCACCGCCGAAGCGGCGAGTTGCCGCCAGACTGCCGCGTCGGCATCCGGTAGCGTCAACGGCGGCAGCCCTTGCGGGATGTCCCCGACGATCGCCACGCCCATCGACGGAAGCGCGCCGGCCCAGGCGGCGAACGCGGTTACGGCGACCGCCGCGACAGGAGCGGATTTGCAGACCACATCGGCGGATCGCAGCCCCCAGCCCCGCCGCGCCAGCAGCGGTTTCAGCCGGCTCCGCGACCAGAAGAGGAAAGCGGTGACCGACAGTCCGATGGCGAGCGTCGGCATGTTGGTCTCGGTGATCCTCGACGCCAGGTCGGCGAGCAGCGCGACCAAATTCTCGCCCCGCGCGCCGACGCCCAGAATATGCTTGAGCTGGCTCGCGGCAATGATCAGACCCGATGCGGTGATGAAGCCGGAAATCACGGGATGGCTCAGAAAATTGGCCACCAGTCCCAGCCGAAAAACGCCCATCAGCGTCAGGACGATGCCCGACAGCAGGGCAAGCAGCAGCGCCGCTCCTGCGTGATCGATCGCGCCCGACGCCGCCGCCTGCCCGGCAGCCGAGGCCGTCATCAACGAGACCACGGCCACCGGCCCGACCGCCAGCGTCCGGCTGCTGCCGAACAGAGCGTATACGACCAGCGGCAGAATGCTGGCGTAAAGGCCCGCTTGCGGCGGCAACCCCGCGAGCAGCGCATAGGCCAGGCTCTGCGGAATGAGCATGATGGTGACGATAAGCGCGGCCAGGAGGTCGCTGGAGAACGTCTCGCGCGAATAGCCGGCGGCCCATTCGAAGATCGGCATCGCGCGCCTGAGCGCAGGAGCTACGCGGCGCGGCGACCGGTTCGACGGCGGCGAAACCTTCAGCACCCCGTTGGCCTTTCTCGATCTGGACCAAACCGCGATGCGGGAAGGCCTCCAGGCTTATGCAACCCGCTCATTCTTGGCCGAAGCCGGCGCCGCCGCTTCACAGCTTGTCCAGCGGCACCTTCAAATAGCGGACGCCGTTGTCTTCCGCCGCCGGAAGCTGGCCGCCGCGAATGTTCACCTGGATCGATGGAATGATCAGCTTCGGCATCTCCAGGGTTTTGTCCCGCGTGGTGCGCATCGCGACGAACTCATCTTCCGTGATGCCGTCGCGGACATGGATGTTGTTCGCGCGCTCGTCGGCCACCGTGGTTTCCCAACGGATTTCGCGTCCATGCGGCCCGTAATCGTGGCACATGAAGAGACGCATCTCGCCGGGGAGGGACAGAACCTTCTTGATCGAACGATAGAGCTGGCGGGCGTCGCCGCCGGGGAAATCGGCGCGTGCGGTGCCGCCATCGGGCATGAACAGCGTGTCGCCGACGAAGGCCGCGTCGCCGATGATGTGCGTCATGCAGGCAGGCGTGTGGCCGGGAGTGTGAATGGCGAAGGCCGTCATTGTGCCGACCCGGTACGTGTCGCCGTCCTCGAACAGCCTGTCGAACTGGCTGCCGTCACGCCGGAATTCGGCGCCCTCGTTGAAAATCCTGCCGAACACCTCCTGCACGACGGTGATGTTCTCGCCGATGCCGAGCGTGCCGCCGAGCTTCTGCTGAAGATAAGGCGCCGCCGAGAGATGATCGGCATGTGCATGGGTCTCGATGTGCCATTCGACCCTGAGGCCGTTCTCCTCCACATGGCGGATGATGGCGTCCGCCGACTGATAGCCGATATGCCCGGCCGCATAGTCGATATCCATGACCGAATCGACAATGGCGCAGGCGTTCGATCCGGGGTCCTTGACGACATAGGAGATCGTATTCGTCTCGGTGTCGAAAAAGCCGGTGACCTCGGCCTTCGCTGTCATATCGATTGGATGGTCTTCAAGCATGTCACCCTCCCTTCGATTCGCTGCTCGGAAGGATATGCGCCAAAATGCGCTTACATTAGAAATCTCTCAGCTTCGATCGCGCCATAATGAGATATTTATCCTCAATTTGCGCAAATTCAACGTAATAAGTCAAAGACCGGGACCATCGCGGCGGGGCAGAACGCGAACTTCAGGCCTCCCGATCTGTTGACCCGGTTTCTCCTGCATCCGGCTTGTTCTTTGCGACGAGACTGCCCAACTCAACATGCAGATTGCGCTAAGGATGTTCGGCAAAACGGCCCATATGTCACCCGGTCGGGCGGGCACGTGGCCGTCTTCCGCCTATCCGCCGCATAGAAAAGGGTTTAAGCTCCGCCGCATTATCGATAATAGGCCGCTTCCAAATGGCGAAACGCCGCCGCACCGCCCAGCATCTGTGGAACCGCTTCATGGCGGCGGTGCTGTTCGTGCTCGGCGCGGCGCTGAACACGGCCCCCCCGACGGAGACCCAGGAAACCCGGGTCTCCCGAGCCGAATCCACACAGCTTGACATTGCCTCCTATGCCGGGCGCCACCTATCCACGCCGTTGGCCACCAGGCTCGATGGCGACGGCGATGACGGCTCTGACGACCAGCCGGTCTTGGCTCCCTCGGTCTTCACCTTCGCCGAGCGCGACGCTGGCCTGGCCCAGCCGATCGCCGGCCAACCGGTACGGCCAGCCAAGCGCCTCGCCCGCGACGGCGACAGTCGCGCGCCCCCTTCAGCCTGAGCAATCGCTGAATTTTACCGCGCCGGCCTCGTCCCGGCGCCTATTTGCTCATCACTGAAGGTCCTATCAATGCTTGTTTTTTCCCGCTTCAAGGCGGCGCTGATCATCGGCGTTTGCCTGCTTGGCGTTGCGCTGAGCATTCCCAGCCTTGTGCACCCAGGCATATTTCCGGCCTGGCTTCCCCGCGTCAATCTCGGCCTCGATCTGCAGGGTGGCTCCTATCTGCTGCTCGAAGTCGACTGCGGCGCCATCGTCAAGGAAAAGCTCGTCAATACGCGTGAGCAGATCGTGCAGATCCTTCGCGAAAACAATGTTCGCGGCGCTACCTCCTCGATCAACGCCCACAGCATCACCGTCAACTTCCCCAACCAGAGTGGCACGGCGGCTCACGACGCACTCAAAAGCATCGTCGCGGAGCGGATAGGCCGCCCCCGGCCCCTGCCGATCTGGACCAGCCAGGAAGATGGCGACCGGATGACGCTGACGCTCAACGACGATGCAATCAAGATGCTGGCCAATGACGCCGTCGCTCAGTCGATCCCGATCGTGCGGCGCCGAATGGACGAAACCGGCGTCAATGAACCGGTGGTCGCCCGGCAGGGACAAGGGCGCATCATGGTCGAACTGCCCGGTGTTTCCGATCCCGCCCGGATCAAACGCCTGCTCGGATCGACAGCGAAGCTGAGTTTCCATCTGGTTATCCCCGAGACGAGCGACGGTGGCGGGGCGGCAACCGAGCGGCTTCCCTACGCCGAAGGGCATCAAGGGCAGGCCATCACGGTCCGCAAACAGATCTCGATGGATGGCACCAACCTCAAGAACGCATCCGCCCTGCTCGACAAGAACGCCGGCGGCTGGGCCGTGCATTTCCAGCTCGATTACACCGGCACCAAGCGCTTCGCCGATCTCACCAGCAAGCATGTCGGCGAGCCCTTCGCCATCGTGCTGGACGGCAAGGTGATCAGCGCGCCGGTCATTCGCGAGCCGATCGTCGGCGGCCAGGGGCAGATCAGCGGCAGTTTCAGCGCTCACGAGGCATATGACCTGGCGGTGCTGATGCGGGCCGGCGCCTTGCCCGCGCCGCTCAAGGTGATCGAGGAGCGCACGATCGGCGCAAGCCTGGGGGCCGACGCGATCCAGGCCGGCCTCTATTCCATCATGGCCGGTTTCGCGCTGGTGGTCGCGATGATGGTCACCATCTATGGGCGGTTCGGCATCTATGCCAGCATCGCCCTGATCGCCAATCTTGGCCTGACCCTTGCGGGTCTGTCGGTGCTCGGCGCGACGCTGACCTTGCCCGGCATCGCAGGCATCTTGCTGGCGCTGGGCATGGCGGTCGACGCCAATATCCTCGTCAACGAGCGGATACGCGAGGAATCGAAACGCAAAGGCGGAACGATCAACGCGATCGAAAGCGGCTTCCGGCGCGCCTTCACGACGATCTGGGACGCCAACGCCACGACGCTCATCAAGATGCTCATCCTGTTCACGGTGGGCGTCGGCGCGATTCGCGGCTTCGCCATCACCATCAGCCTGGGCATCCTCATCTCGATGTTCACCGCGCTGGTGCTGGTGCGGCTGCTCATCTCGCATTGGCTGCGGAAAACCAAGCCCAAGTCGCTGACGATCGGCACGCGCTGGCGCATCTTCCCCGACGCGCCCGCGATCCCGTTCATGAAGGCGCGCTATTCAGGGCTGGTCGCATCGGCCATCATCAGCCTGATCTCGCTGATGCTGGTCTGGCATCCCGGCCTGACGATGGGCGTCGATTTCGCGGGCGGCATGGTCATCGAGGCGCACTCAACCGATGCCCCGGATTTTGGCAGGCTTCGGAACGAGGTCTCCTCGACCGGGCTGGGGCAAGTGCAGGTCCAGCAATTCGGCGGCCCCAATGACGTGCTGTTCCGCTTCGAGCAGCCCGCAGGCGGCAGCCGGGGACGAGGCGGCGATGACCGCGAAAGCGCGGGGCGCGGTCGAGGCGGCCTTGCATGGCGGCGAAATCCGGCGCGTGGAGGTGGTCGGGCCGACGGTCGGCAAGGAACTGCTGGAGGACGGCCTCATGGCCCTGGGGCTGGCCGCCATCGCGATGTTCATCTACATCGCCTTCCGCTTCGAATGGCCCTTTGCGGTGGGCGCCGTAGTAACGATGCTCCTCGATTTGACGAAGACGGTCGGCTTCCTCGCGTTGACCGGTTTCGAGTTCAATCTCGCGGCCATCGCGGCGATCCTCACCATCATGGGCTTTTCCATCAACGACAAAGTCGTCGTCTATGACCGGGTGCGGGAAAATCTCGGCAACTCGCCCAATAGGCCATTGAGGGAGATCATCGACCGGAGCATCAACGAGACGCTCTCGCGCACGATCGGCACCTCGCTCGCCTTGTTCCTGGCGATCGCGCCGCTCGCACTGTTCGGCGGACCGGCGCTGAACGAGTTCGCCCTGACGCTGATGTTCGGCCTGGTGCTGGCGACGAGTTCGTCGATCTTCATCGCCGCGCCGATCCTGCTCAATCTGGGCGAACACCGCCTCGGCAAAGGGCGGAGGGTGGCCAAGGAGGCCGCTCCGGATTACGTCCCGCAGAAGGTGTGATTTTGAGCATCGGACCGAAAAGTGCGCAGCGGTTTTCGGACAAATCCGATGCTGAAACAAAAAGCTGGAGCGGCGCTTCCGATTCCTATTAAGAGTCCGCCGCTCTAGCGAAACGCGCTGCGGGGTACCCCCCGCTCCGCAGCGCCGCGAGGCTAGGACCTTGTTCCGACGGAATCGGAGCAGGGCCCTAGCTTCTTCGATTGCGCATCAACTCTTCCGACACGCCGCGTCATTCCTTGCGCATTTCGACCCGCTCGGCCTCCATCGTGTAGCCGGTCGCGGCGAGACCGGTGAATTGCCGCGCCGTCTTGATGGTGCCGGTGACATAGACCGGATCGAACTGGCCGGTGACCTCGAAGCCTTCCTCCGCCTTGACATAGATGATCTGGTTCGGCGGCGGCGGCGGTACGTGGATGCATGCCCCGACAAACGGCACCAGCAGGAATTCCTTGATCTTGGTCGCGTCGAAATCGAGCGGCACGACATAGCCGCCTATGCGCACCCGCTTGCCGTCGAGTTCGGCGACCACGGCGGGCGGCTCATCGGTGCCGGGCTGCTGCGAGCGATAGGACATCCAGCCGGCTTCGGGCGATTGCGGGACGGGAGGCGCCCCGATATCCGCCGGGTTGCGGGGACGCGCACCGGCAAGGAAGCCCTTGGATTTGATGTCGGGAGCCGGCGCCTGCGCGGCAGGGGGCACGAGCTGACCCCATGCCAGATCGACGGCCTCGCCGGTTCCTGCCGCCCGCGCGGTTGCGGGAAGCAGCAATAGCGTCAACGCGGCGGTCTTGAGCAATTTGATGATCAACGGATTTCTCCTGTCATGTGCGAACGGTCATGCCATCGGCGAGCGAGAGACGATAGGCGCGGAAGGCCGGCAGCAGCCCGGCGAGAATGCCTGCGAGGACGATCCCGGCGAGGCTGATCCATTCGCTCCGTTTCAGCGGTTCGATGGCGATGGTGAGGCCATAGACCCTGTCGATATAAGGCTGAAGCCCGAGCAGAGCGCCGTAAAGCAGCGCCACTCCCGAGAGGACGCCGAGCAGGATCAGCAGCGCGGCCTCGGCGGTGAGCAGGCCCAGAATGGTCGCGGGCCTCGCGCCGACGGAGCGCAGGATGGCCATCTCCCGCCGCCGCTCATTCAGCGTGGTGAGGATCATCGTCACCATGCCGAGCAGCGCCGTCGCCACCACCATCGCGGAGACTGCGGCCAGCGCCGTTTCGGCCGTGCCGACCAATCCCCACAGCTCCTGTAGCGTCGCGCCCGGCAGGATGGCGGAGAGCGGCTCGGCGCGATATTCGTTGATGGCGCGCTGCAGCCGGAAAACCGCGAGCTTGGATTTCAGGCCGATCAGCGCGGCGGTGATCGCCTTCGGCTGCAAGGGCATCTTGCGGACTTCGTCCGCCGAAATGCTCTGGCCGGGAATGCGCGCGCCGCTCTGCCAGTCGACATGGATGGCCTCGATCGCTTCCAGGCTGACATGCACGGTGCGGTCGACCGGCGTGCCGGTCTTGGCCAGGATGCCGGAGACCTGGAACGGCTTGTCGTCATGTTCCAGGAACCCGGTCGAGCCGAGCCCGTGCGCGACGACGATCCTGTCGCCGACCTTATAGCCGAGCTGCGCCGCGACATCGGCGCCGATCACCGCGTCGAACAGATCGCCGAACGGCTTGCCCGATGCGAATGCCAGCTCATGCGT
This sequence comes from uncultured Alphaproteobacteria bacterium, assembly GCA_963842775.1. Lineage (GTDB taxonomy): Bacteria > Pseudomonadota > Alphaproteobacteria > Rhizobiales > Rhodomicrobiaceae > R-RK-3. The sequence goes on from CAWJHQ010000015.1 coordinate 430,293, forward strand.
GCGGCGATAGCGGTAGCGCTGGAAATAGTCCGGGGTGGTGCCCATCACGCGAAAACCGTGGTGGCTGTCGCCGAGCGAAATCGGCACGATCCAGTCGATGTCGGGCGCCTTTGCGATCTCCTGATAGGTCGTCCAGGTGATGTTGTTGGTGGCATTGCCGATGCGGAACACCGAATAGAGCAGCAGATTGAGCGAGCCGCTTCGCGCGCCGACGATGAGGTCGGTGCCGGAGATGGTGTCGGCAAAACTCTGCCGCGCTCCGGTGCGCACCTTTTCCACGCCGAGCAGCAGCATGACGCTTAACGCGATCGCAAGGATGGTAAGCAGCGCGGTGAGCCGCCGATTGGCGAGCGACTGCCAGGCGAGGCGGAGAACGATCATGCCGCGCCTCCGCCATGTTCGATGCGCGCGATGCTCTCCAGCGCGGCGACGCGGCTGAAGCGGGGGCCAAGGCTTTCATCGTGGCTCACCATGATCAGCGTCGCGCCCGCTTCCGCCACCACGGCGAAAAGCAGATCGAGGAAGGCTTCCTGCCGGTCGCGGTCGAGCGCGGAGGTCGGCTCGTCGGCGATGATGATGCGCGGCGCGCCGATCAGCGCCCGCGCCGCCGCGACGCGCTGCTGCTGGCCGACGCTGAGGCTGGCGGCGGACGCGGCTTGCACGAGCGATGGCTCGAGCCCCAGCTTGCCGAGCAGCCTTGCCGCTTCGGCTTCGGCACTGTGCTCGGCGGTCGCGCGTTTCCGGCGTTCGGCGGAAAAGCTGAGCGGCAGCAGCACATTGTCGAGCACCGACCCATAGGGCAGCAGATTGAACATCTGAAAGATGATGCCGAAATGCTCAGCCCTGAAGCGGTCGCGCGCGGCGCCGCGCAGCGTGGCGATATCCGTGCCGAGAATGTCGATGCTCCCGGCCTGCGGCGTGACGATGCCGGTGAGCAGGCTGAGGAATGTCGATTTGCCGCTGCCCGACGGGCCGGTCAGCAGCAGCCGCTCGCCATTCGCCAGCTTGAAATCGTCGATGGCGATCCGGAAGCTGTCGCGGCTCGGCCACGCGAAGCGCACTCCGGACATCGTGACGATGTCCGGAGCCGCAACCGGCATGACGGCCTTGAGCTGATGCGCGGTCACTTTGCTCGCCTCAGCCGACTTCGCCGAGTTCGAGCTTGGGCTGCTCGCGCGTCACCTCGTAGCTGGTCTGGCCCTTCGGCGTCACCAGATTGACGTCCAGTTCCTGCGCGCCGGCAAACAGCTCGAAATATTTGAACTCGATGCCGGTGAGCTTGGCGGGCGAGGCGCAATCGATCGCGTATGTGACGTGAAATTCGGAATGATGCTCTTCTTTTGCGTCTTCTGGCGTATCTTCCACCTTCTTCTCGGCATGTTCGTGTTCGTCCTCCGCCTTAACTTCAACCTTCGCCTCGGCAAGTTTGCAGCCTGCGCCCGCCGGCAGTTTGAACACCGCCAGCGCATCGCTGAGCGTCACCTTCGCTTTTTCCACGGCCGCCTTCTGGTCGGGCGTGCTCGCCTCATGCTCGAAGCCGACGATGTCGGCGCCCGGCACTTCAAGTTCCATCGAGACCCGGTTGCCCTCGATGGCGATATTCAGCTTGCCGTGGCCATGTTCGTGGGCCCCAAGCTCGCGATGCTCCTCGGCGGCGATTGCCGGGAGGCTTGCCGCCAGCGCGGCGGCGATGATGACATATTTGCGCATAATGACTTTTCCTTCGGGGCAAGACCGTCGCACGGCTCCCCATTGACCCTTCGAACCTGGCCGGACCCTCGCGTGTCGCGCTGGGACTCGGTCGGATCGCCGATATCCTCGGAAGCCCTGGCTTCCGCTCGGAGCTACGCCGTCAGGCGCGGACGGGTATGGGAGGCGCGCGCGGCCGGAATGCGTTCGGCGCGGTATGTTGGGCAAGGCTGTGAAAGGCGGGACGAAGCCGGGGGGCGGCGATATAGGCGGGAATTCCAAGCTCGATCGCTGCCGGAACGAGCAGGCCGCCTGCCGCAGTTTGCACCCAGCAGAGCGGGCAAAACTGGTCGCCTTGATGGACCGGGCCTGCGGGCACCGGGTTGCTGTCATGCGACGAGGAAGCGGTTACCGGGGTGCCGTGCGGGGCAATCAGATGCACATGCGCCGCAGCCAGCAGAAGCTGCGCCAGCAGAACGAGGGCGGCTAAACAGCTGAAATGGCGGCTATACCGGTCCCTATCCACGCCCACTCGAGCCTCCAGCGAGAGGCGCACTATAGCGAAAGCCGGTGGCAATCGCACGTGTTACTTTATAACAGGCGCATGCGTCGTCTGCTCATCACGCGCGGGTGGCAATTTTCGGCATCGGCATGGCGCGAGGCTTGCCGCAGGGATCGCGAGGATTTACCTTCGCCCCCTTTCCGTCCGGCATAGTCCTTCAACTTAGAACGGGGATCGATTTCCATGGCGCGATTCGACATTCTGTCTCTTGATGGCGGCGGCACCTGGGCTCTCCTCCAGGCGATGGCGCTCGGCAACCTTTACGGGCCCGACACGCCGGGTCACGAGATCTTGAACCGGTTCCGGCTGGTCGTGGCCAATTCCGGAGGCAGCCTCAACGCCGCCGGGCTGTGGGCCAATCTGACGCCGCGCCAGCTGGTCGACGAGTTCATGAGCGAAACCATTCGCGAGCAGGTGTTCACGCGGTTGCCGTTCTACCTGCGCATGCCGCGCCTGCTCGGCTTCGGGCCGAAATATTACGCGGACCGGAAGCTGAATGCGATCAGACAGGTTCTGGGCAAATACGACAGGGACATCGCCGACACGCCCATCCAGGGACTTCCGCGCAATTTCGGGCGCAGCGACCAGGAGGCAACGGATCTCGTCGTGATCGCGTTCGATTACGACACCAATCGCGCCAGGTTTCTCCGGACGAATATGGGCTCCGGCGCCGGTTCGCAGAAGGACAAGCCGCCATACAAGACCAGCCTTGCCGAGGCTGTGCACGCCTCCACCAATGCGCCGGTCAACTATTTCGATGCGCCTGCAACGATCACATATGGCAACGCGCCGCTGCGGATGTGGGACGGCGCCATTGCCGGCTACAACAATCCGATCCTCGCCGGCATTACCGAAGCCCTCGCCAACGGCGCCGATCGCGACAACATCTGCGTGCTCAGCCTTGGAACCGGTTCATGCGTCCTGCCCATGCCGGGCGAGTTCACCACCAAATACGACTGGCTGATGGCCAATCCCTATTCAAGCGGCTTCTGGCCGCTCATCGGCGACCTGCAGAAGCTCGCGACGAGCATCGTCGAGAACCCGCCGGACGTCGCGACCTATGTCGCATTCCACATGCTGGGCCACAAGTTGCCGCCGCGCGACGCCGAGCTGGATGATCCGCGCCGGTCGGTGATGCGCATCATCAGGCTCAACCCGCTGATCCAGCCCACGGTCAACCACTATGTCGAGACGAAACCCCTGATGTTCGACGTTCCGGCGGCCGGCTCGCCGCGCGAAAGCGAGATGCCGGCCAGCGATTTTCGAAAGCTGATGTCGCTGGAGCTGGATGCGGTCGGCAAGAGCGACGTCGACCTGATTTACCGTTTCGGGCAGCTATGGCTGGACGATCTGGTGCACAATCAACCCATTCTCGCGGGGTCGACCAAGCTTGAATGCGAGTTGGGGCAGCGCTGGTTCAGGCAGGGGAAGGAACGCGCGGAGCAAATCGGGCTGCTGCCTTCACCGGCGGGGGAGCAACGTCCGCCGGCCGAGATTCTGCATCATCCCGGCCAGGCCGCTCAACGCAGCTGAAGCCGGTGGCGGATAAGGACCGAATGCGCCGCCATGGAACTTAACCATCGGGTTATGTATTAAGCTTCAGATGGCCTTAAATCCTGATCTCGGGGCGGGAAGCCGCATATTTCCGCAGCCACTTCTTCGAAGTCGGGCTGGCGGATAAGGCGGCCGTGAACGAGGCCAAGCTGCGCCGCTATGCGGCCGCATATGCGGCACCGGCGCAACTGCGCGCCGGCCTGGGGTTTTATCGCGCGACGCGTGAAAATGCGGAATTCAACAGGACGCACAACGAGCCGATCCGCCTGCCGCTCACGCTGGTCGGGGGCAAGCACGGCGTCGGCCCGCTCATGCCGGCGATGGAAGAGGCATTGCGGGCCAAGGGCTGGTCGAATGTGACGCTCGAAATCCTCGGCGCCGGGCATTATCTGCTCGATGAGAGCCCGGACGCGGTGGCCGAACTTATCGAACAGCGCGCGGCGCAAACAGAAGAAGGATTGAGGGCCGGAGAAATACCGCCGGTCTGCGGGTGTCCGCATCGAAGAAACGCGTTCGGATAAAATTTTCAAGCACCGGCGAAACTTGCGCCGCGTCCAAGTAACGGACGGGGTACATGCTTAACTACAGGGCTCGACATATGCCCCGCAATTGCCATAAAATACAAGATGTGGCATACAAATAGCATAGACACCCACTGCCCTTTGTATTATGTCAAACTGCGTATTGGCGTGAATCCTTAGATTAGCAGGTGTGCTTATGACGACCACCTACGATCCCATGCTGGTTATGCTATCGATTTTCGTTGCGATTACGGGCGCGCTCACTGGACTGGCCGTCACTGCCGGCTATGACCGGGGCGGCAGGCGAACTTACGCTTCGGCGCTCATCAAGGGTGCGATCATTATCGGCGGCAGCATCTGGTCGATGCATTTCGTCGCGATGCTGGCCGTGCGCGTGCCCGTGGTGGTGAGTTACAATTTCGTCGAAACGATGCTGTCGCTCTATATCGCGATCCTGGGAACCGGCCTCGGCCTCTATATCGCCAGCCGGAGCCGTCTCGGCTGGGCGAGTATTCCCATCGCCGGCATACTCATGGGTGCCGCCATCGGCGGTATGCATTATCTCGGAATGTACGCCGTGCGCGGTTGCGGGCTCTCCTATGCCCAATCGGGCGTTATCACGGCGCTCGCAATCGCGGTGACAGCGTCCATGGTTGCCTTGTGGTTCACATTCCGTAAGCGCGGGACGGCGGAGACGCTGTTTGGCGGGCTGATGCTCGGCCTGACCATCGCCTCGATGCACTACACCGCAATGGTCTCGACCGCCTTCGATTACCTCCCGGCCGCTTTGAATAGCTCGGCGCCTCTCATGTCGCAGGACACGCTCGCCTTCATCATCGCCTCGTCGACCTTCGCGATTTGCGGCGTCTTTCTGTTGTTGTTCTCGTCCCTGGCATTGGGCGGACCGGCACGGCCGACAAGCAGCCGCCGCTAGTTAGCATTCTGCGCCTCTGGGTCTCGCGCCGGCGCATGCAGGCAGTCGGTGCGCAGCGCCGGCGCGGCGCGTGATCCCGGTTGTCCGGGCCTGACCGCATATTTGCCGCGGCATACGCTGATCTCGGGCGGAATGCGGCTTGCCTCGAACAGATCGTAACCCGGTTTCAAATCCCGCCAGAACGCCGCCCATTGGTGATCCTGATAGGCGCGCAATCGCGCTTCGGTCGGGCGGAACGGGAACACATGCACGGCGAAACGCTCCTGGCCCGCATCGAGCGCGGCCGTGAGCAGCGTCCACATCTCGGCGACCACGCCGTTCGTCATGGCATAGCATCCGACGGAGGAACAGCCGCCATGCACCATCAGATAGGAGCCGCTGCGGCCCTGGCCGCGATCGAACAGGTTCGGAAAGCCGAGATCGAATGACCGGTGCCAGCGGCTGTTGGGGTTGAGCTGGCCCTTGGACACCGTGTAGAAGCCTTCCGGCGCCTGATGGTCGCCGGTCTGCAATTTCGGGCCGAGGCGTCCCGACCAGTAGCAGATGGGGTAGCTGGCAAACAGCGCAAAGCCGTCGCTCCGTTTCATCCAGAGCTCCAGCCTCATCTCGGCTTTGAACACGCGGATGAAGACCGGATCGCCGCGCTTGAACCCTTGGGCCTGAAGCCGCTCATCCAGCCGGCCGAGGTCGGGCGTGCCTGGAAGCTGATAGCCGAACTGGTAATGGAGCACCCGGTTCACATGGCGCATCGCCATCCTGGCGCTGTCAGCGGCCTGATACCAGACGCCGCCGAACATAAAGAAGAGGATCGCTCCGGCAATGGCCGCTGTGATCCCCAGGAGGACGAGCACGCGCAATATTCACCTATCACCGGAATGATCGTCGGCTGATGGTGTCGCATACAATATTTGGGCGATAAAGAGAACCCGCCTTGAATGGCGGGCTCTATGCGGCCTGCAAACTTAACGGGCCGGAACGGTCGGCGCGATCATGTCGCCCTTGCCGGATTCCACCACATTGTGAAGGCCGCGCGTGACCTCCTCCTTCTCTGCTGCCGGCGGCGCGGACTCAGCAGCAGGCGGCGGCGGGGCGAAGGTCGCCACCACTGGCTGCGTATGCTGCTCCGGAGCCGGCTGGGCAGGCGGAGGTTGCACCGCCACGGCGCCGGCCAGGGACACTGGACGCTGTTCAGCCTCATGCGCCGGCGGCGTTTGTGCGGGAGCGGCGTGCGCAACCTTCGGCTGCGGCGCGGCGATGGCGGGCTGCGATGACAGAGCTGCGGGCGCCGCTGGCTGGATCGGCGCTGCTGCGGGAGCGGCGGCGGGCGCAGGTTCGCGTATCGACGCTACCGGCGACGGCGTCGAATAAGCGGCGACACGGCTCGTTCCGGCGGCGGCTGGCTGTGCCGGCGGCTGCGCCTTTGCCATGAGCTGCCCGTCGAACGGATTGAACGGCGAGACCGGCGCCTTCCGATAGGCAGGGCAATTCTCGCCCGGATCGGGTGTCGCGTCATGGCCGAGGAAGTCGGCGTTCACCAGATATTGCCGCGAGCATACCGCAACACTGGGCGGCGTCCGCGCCAGCTCGAAATCGTCATAGCCCTGCTTCAGGCTTTTCCAGAAGCTGTACCATTTGCTGTCGCGATGGCGCTTCATATTCTCTTCGGTCATGCGGAAGGGGAACGCATGGACGTGAAATTTGGTCTGACCGCCGCGGAACGACTCGCGAGCCAGCGCATAGATCTCTTCGATCAGCGCATCGGTCATCGCAAAGCAGCCGGCGGAACGGCAGTCGCCATGCACCATCAGTGCGCTGCCGGTGCGGCCGTTCACTTTGTCATAGCTGTTGGGGAAGCCGAGATTGAAAGCGAGATGGAACTGGCTGTTCGGGTTCATCTGCCCGGGCGTCACGGTATAGAAGCCTTCGGGCGCCTGCTTGTCGCCGGCCTGCACTTTCGGCCCGAGCTCACCCGACCAGTTGCAGATCGGGTAAGTCTTGAAATGATAATAGCGGCCGTCGTCCTTCGCCTTCCAGATCTCAAGCTGAGATTCTTCCTTGAAGATGCGGACGAAGAGCGGGGATTCCTGCTTCATGCCGCTCTTGGCGAGCAGAACCTGCGTTTCGGCGGGCAGCTGCTTCATGGCCGGCACGATATTGCCGCCGCCACCGAGGCCGGGACAACCGGCAAGCAGGACGGTGGCCGAAGCCACGAACGCAAAACGAAGAACGATGCTCATCGACATACTTTGTGCCCCTTGCACGCGCCGAGAAGATCGACCCATCTTGTTGAAATTAAGTAAACCACGGCTCATAACAATGCGCTGCTGATTGATTCGCAACCAGTTTCAATCAACCCGGGGAAAAACGGCGTCTTTTAGGCCATATCTTTACTTTTCATGGCGGCGACATTGAGCCTCACTGACCGTTTGTTGTGTCCTATTGCTTTTGCGCAACAGTGGCCTCTACTTTTGCGCGCGAGGCTCTAAATCTATTGCGCCCGGCCCATGGCGAGGAATTTGTCGTGCCGCGCCCTGCGGATTTCCTCGCCCGACATCCCGTCGAACTCGCGCAAAGAGCGCTCCAGCATATTCCCGGCCAGCCGCATGATCGCGGTCTTGTCGCGGTGAGCGCCGCCCACCGGTTCGCTGATGATTGTGTCTATAATGCCCATTTGGGACAAATCCTGGGCAGTAATCTTCATATTGGTCGCCGCGTCCTGGGCGCGGGCGGAATCGTGCCACAGGATCGATGCGGCCGCCTCGGGCGAGGCGACGGTATAAATGGAGTGTTCCAGCATCAGCACCTTGTTCGCGGTCGCGATCGCAACGGCGCCGCCTGAGCCGCCTTCACCGATGACGATGGCGATGATCGGCACCGTTACCGCCAGGCAGCCGTCGATCGAACGGGCGATCGCCTCGGCCTGGCCGCGCTCTTCCGCGCCGATGCCGGGATAGGCGCCCGCCGTGTCGACGAAGGTGATGATCGGCATGCCGAATTTTTCGGCGAGCTTCATCAGCCGGACCGATTTGCGATAGCCCTCGGGCCGCGCCATGCCGAAATTATGCTTGAGCCGCGTCTCGGTATCGCTGCCTTTTTCGTGGCCGATGATGACGACCGAGCGGCCGCGGAACCGTCCGACGCCGCCGATGATCGCCATATCCTCGGCGAAATAGCGGTCGCCTGCCAGGGGCACGAAATCCTCGACCAGCACCTTGATATAGTCGAGGCAGTGCGGGCGGTCGGGATGGCGCGCCACCTGGGTCTTTTGCCAGGGCGTCAGCTTGGCGTAGGTTTCTTCGAGTGCGGTTTTCGCCTTTTGCTCCAGCAGCTTGACTTCATCGTCAATCGAAACCGATCTGTCCTCGCTTTTCAGCGATTTCAGATCCTCGATCTTGCTTTCCAGCTCGGCGATAGGTTTTTCGAAATCGAGATAGGTGCGTATCATCATCAAGGTTGCGTCGCTCAAAAACAATTAGCCGTGCGCGAGCACGAGGCGCCGCGACACCGCTAAGTGGCAATCGAACGAGCAGTCTGTCAAGCTGCCAGAGGCCAGCGCATCGGCCGGCCTCCGATAATGATTAAGCATCCGTCCGCTGACGTTCGCTGAGCGGGTGATGCTCATGCACGATTTTGCGCAGATGGCCTTCACGGACGTGGGTGTAGACCTGCGTGGTTGAAATGTCGGCATGCCCCAGAAGCTTTTGCACCGCCCGCAAATCCGCGCCCCGCTCCAGCATATGGCTGGCGAAGGCGTGGCGCAGCACATGCGGCGACACACGGGATTGCTCGATGCCGGCCTGTGCGGCCAGAAGCTTCAGTTCCTGCGCAAGCCTCTGGCGCGTCAGGTGACCCTGCTGTCCCCAGGACGGGAAAAGCCAGGACGACCCGGCATTCAAGCCCGTCCCAAAGGCGTTTTCCCCGGCAACGGCCGCGTCACGCTCGCGCAAATAAAGCACCAGCGCATCTTGAGCCGCCGGGTTGAGCGGCACCATGCGCTGGCGTCCCCCCTTGCCTTTGATGGTCAGGGTGCGTTCATCACCGACCAGGGCCGAACGCGGCAGCGCCACCAACTCGGAAACCCGCATGCCGGTGGCATAAAGGATCTCCAGGAGGCAATAAAGGCGCAGCGCTTTCGCCCGTTGACCGTTACGGGATTCCTCTACCTTGCGCCGCGCGGCGCCGAGCAGTAGATCCACCTCGTCCACGGTGAGCGTCTTGGGAAGCGCGGCTTCCCGTTTCGGGCCGCCCACAATCCCGGCTGGATCGTCGGCCCTAATGCCTTCGGCGACCAGGAAGCGGAAAAACTGCTTCAAGGCGGAAAGACGGCGTGCGCGCGACGAGGCGGCGAGGCCTTCCTCCACCATCAGGGCGATGAAATTGGTGATGTCCTCGGTGGCCGCGAGTTCGAGCGCGCGGTCGCGCTTATGGACGAAACTGGCGAAATTCGCCAGATCGCGCGAATAGGCATCGAGCGTGTTGGCGGAAGCTCCGCGCTCAGCGCTCAGCATTTCCAGAAATTTGTCGATGATCACAGGCTTTAGCCCCCGATCATCCCCCCGAATGTGCTCCATATCCTCAACTCTCAAATTCATGTTCGGGCTTGTGCAACATCCGCGAGAAAATTGCCGCTCACGCAATTTAACTAATAAGTTACTTACGGCCTGAGCAGTGACTCGTCAATGCTGCACCGGAGGGGAAGCCCCCGCTCCCCGTCCAATCGAATACAAGATGAAACAAACAAGAGAGCCAGACGATACGCTTGACTAAAGGCTATCGCACTTGGAGATTCCGCACAGCCTTCGATATTTCCTTTGGTTCCGGCTGAAAATATTTGGCCAGCACATACATACTGCCGTAAAATATCCCAACAACGGCACCACACATCGTAAGAAAGCGTATCAGACTTGGCATCGTCTTATTGCACCTTGAGTAATTATCCTGCTGGATATTGGCAGTATTATGGCCTGAGCAAAGGCTTGCGCATTTGTCAATAGTGGACCGAAAATTTATCACCAAATGTTGACAATCTGCCGGATCCCCGTTGATTAGTTATGGAATATAGACCGGCCGGCAAGCAACGAGGGTTCGCGCAAGGGTGACACGTCCAGTCCAACACCTCCGGGAACGCCTGGGAAACAGGTCGCTCGTGCTGATCGGGCTGATGGGCGCGGGCAAGTCTGCCATTGGCCGGCGGCTCGCTGTGACGTTGGATCTGCCGTTCGCCGACGCCGACCAGGAAATCGAGATGGCCGCCGGCAAATCCATCAATGAGATATTCGCGGAAAATGGCGAGGCTTATTTTCGCGCCGGGGAGCGCCGGGTGATTGCGAGGCTGCTCGACGGCGGGTGCAAGGTCCTGGCCACCGGCGGCGGCGCCTTCATGAACCCCGAGACGCGGGAGCGCATTGCCGCATCCGGCGTTTCCGTGTGGCTCAAGGCGGACCTCGACCTGTTGATGCACCGCGTGTCGCGCCGGGACAACCGCCCGCTGCTGCGCGCGGCCGACCCGCGCGCCGTTATGGAAAAGCTGATTGCCGAGCGCTATCCGGTCTACGCAAACGCCGACATTACCGTGCGCAGCAGAGATGTTGCGCACGAGATCATTGTCGACGAGATTATCGCCGCGATCGAGACATGCCCGAAGCTCCTCTCGCCGAGTTGAGCGGGCATCGCCGTCACTGGGAGATAATCTGAAATGCTGAATTCCGAAAGCCGGGCCGAGAGTGCGGCGCGAATTGTTCCCGTAGCGCTCGGCAGCCGCAGCTACGACATCGTCATCGGTCCGGGGTTGATCGCGACGGCCGGGGACGCGGTCAAGCGGCTTGCGCCCGCCGCCCGCTGCGCCGTCGTCACGGATGAGACCGTTGCAAGGCTGCATTTGCCGGCGTTGGCCTCCGGATTCGCATCGGCCGGCATGGCGATTGACGAAATTATCATCCCGGCGGGCGAAGCGTCGAAGAGTTTCACCCATATCGTACAATTATGCGACGCGCTGCTGGACCTGCGGCTCGATCGCGGCGATATCGTCATCGCGCTCGGCGGCGGCGTCATCGGCGACCTTGCCGGATTCGCCGCCAGCATCCTGAAGCGCGGCGTCCGCCTGGTGCAAATCCCGACGACGCTGCTCGCCCAGGTGGACTCCTCCATCGGCGGCAAGACCGGCATCAACACCCGGCACGGCAAGAACCTTATCGGCACCTTCCATCAGCCGAGCCTGGTGCTGATCGACACCGATGTGCTGGATACGCTGGACGTGCGCGAATTGCGCTCCGGCTATGCGGAAACGGCGAAATACGGTCTCCTGGGCGACGCGGCCTTCTTCGATTGGCTGGAGGCGCATTGGGCTGGAATCTTCGAGGGCGATGCGGCGGCCCGCCTGCATGCGATCGAGCGGTGTTGCCGCTCCAAGGCCGAGATCGTCGCCGAGGACGAGACGGAGCGCGGCCGCCGTGCGCTGCTCAATCTGGGCCATACGTTCGGCCATGCGCTGGAGTTCCTGGGCGGGCTATTCCGCCCGGCTGCTGCACGGCGAGGCGGTGGCGATCGGCATGGTGCTGGCGTTCGAGATGTCCGAAGAGATGCAGCTTTGCCCTCCTGGCGCCGCTGCCCGCGCCGCCGCGCATCTTCAGATGGCCGGGCTGCCCGTGCGTATCGCCGACATGGCCGCGAAGACCGGCGGTCCCTTGCCCCGCGCCGAAGAGCTGGTCGCGCTGATGAAGCAGGACAAGAAGGCGACCGCCGGCCGGCTGTCCTTCGTGCTTGCGCGCGGCATCGGCGATGCCTTTGTCTCGGACGCGGTGGAGCCGGACCGGCTGCTCGCGTTCCTCACGGCCCGCTGCACCGCCTAGAGCGCGATCAGCAAAGAATCGGAGCGGGCCTCCGGCTTCGATGGTTCCACTTCAACCGATCCCGCTTGAGGCGCCCGCGCCTATTCCGCCATGAAGCGGGCGAATGCCTCCGTATAGTCCGGCCGCCAGCGCGACAGGGCCGGACGGTTCTTGATGATATCGTCCGCCATCCACTGCATGCGGCGCTCATCCACGTCGCGGGTGACGGAATTGTCCGGGCATAGGATGTAGAAGTCGCCGCGTACGAGGCTCTCGATCATGAATTCCACGACCTGCGCGGGCGTCCAGGCGCCGTCCGGCTTGGCGCTGCCTTCCGTCGCGCCGGTCAGTGTCGTGTAGGTCCAGCCGGGAATGAGCAGATGCGCGCTGACATGCGGCGCATCGGAGGCGAGCGCAAAGGCGAGTTGCTCGGTCAGCGCCCGCACGGCCGCCTTGCTGGTGTTGTAGGCCGCCGCGCCCGGCGGGTTGGTGATGCCCTGCTTCGATCCCGTATTGATGATGTGGCTGGGCCGCGACTGCGCGATCATGCTTTCCGTGAAGACGGTCACGCCATGGACGACCCCCATCAGATTGACATCGATCACCTGCCGCCAGCGATCGGCATCCTGCCAGGGCTTGCCGCTGCCCGCATTGATGGCCGCGTTGTTCATCAGCACCGCGACATCGCCGAATTGCGCGGCTGCCGCGTCTCTCAGGCGCTCGACATCTTCCCGGCGCGAGACATCCGTCGGCACCGCCAGCACGCGCGCTTCCTTCGCAACGGCTTCCACGTCAAGGCGTGCCGCATCGAGTGCTGCGCCTTCGAGATCCGCCAGCACGACATTCATGCCGAGCGAAGCAAAGCGCCGGCCCGCGGCCAGGCCAATACCGCTGGCGCCTCCGGTAATGACGGCCGTCCGGCCTGCGGCGAGAACAGTGTTCAGCATCGTTCAACTCCCAATCCGATCAGAGAAAATTCGCGCTCCTTAACGCCGCCTACCCGCGACGTTCCAGCCAACCCGTAAGCCGCGCCATCGCCTCGCGGAGCTGATCCGGCGAGCGCAGATAGCAGAGCCGGAAATAGCCCTCGCCTTCGGGGCCGAAAGCGCTGCCGGGGGCAAGGCCGACCGCCGTCTGGTCGACGATCTCCATCGCCGCATCCATCGAACTGGTGACGCCCTCGATGCCGAACAGGAGATAGAAGGCGCCCGCCGGCCAGGCAAACCGCACATTGCCGAACGGCTCGATTGCCCCGCAGACGATTTTGCGGCCCTCCGCCGCCCGCGCAAGCTGGTCACGCGCGACCGTCTCGCCTTCGCCCAGGGCCACGACGCCCGCCGGCTGCAGGAAGGTCGGCACGCCCGATGTGTTGTACTGGATCAGATTCTCGATCGTCTGCCCGAGTTCCGGCGGGGCCTGAAGCCATCCCATGCGCCAGCCGGTCATCGCCCAGTTCTTGGAGAAGGTCTGGACGAACAGAATGCGGTCGCCCGGCTCGCGCATGGTCTGGAAGCTCGGCGCGACGCCGCCCTCATAGTAGAAGCGGCCATAAATCTCGTCGGCGATGATCCAGATGCCGCGCTTGCGGGCAAACTCCAGGATGGCGCGCAGCTCATCGGCGCTCGCGGTCCAGCCGGTCGGATTCGAAGGCGTATTGATGAAGATGGCGCGCGTTCGATCGCCGCACGCGTCGAACAGGCGATCGAGATCGAGCGTCCAGCCCGCCGCGCCGAATTGCATCGGAACGGAACGCGGCACGCCGCCTCGCGACAGAATCGCGCCCTCGAAATTCGGCCAGCCGGGCGCGGGCACGATCACTTCATCGCCATGGCCGACGACAAGCTGCACCGCCATCTGGATCGCCTGCATGCCGCCGCAGGTGACGAAGAATTCCTCGGCCGAGAACGCGCGCTCATAGAGACGCGTGAAATAGGCCGCGAGCGCATCGCGCAGCGGCGGGATGCCGCGCTGGAAGGTGTAGAACGTCTGCCCTTCGTTCAGCGCCGCGATGGCCCCGGCGCGGATCAGCTCCGGGGTCGGCGTGTCGCCTTCGCCGGCCCACAGCCCGATAAGCCCTTCGCGGCTGCGGCCATAGTTGAAGAGTTTGACGATGCCGCTCTCGGGCATGGTGCGCGCGGATGGCGCGAGCGCGGTGATCAGGTCGGACATGCAGGCTCCTGGATTATGGATGTCTTGGCGATACTCAGAAATAGCCTTCGATTTCCGCAAAGCTGGCCGCATTCCGCGCAAATGTGAAGGTGCCATTCTCGCGCATCTCCTTGGCCGCCTGGATGAAGCTGCCATAGGCAAGCCGCGCCAGCCCCGAGCCGACGCTGATGCCGCTTCGCGCCGGCGGCTTCGAGCTCGGCGAGGCCGAGCGACCCTCCCGCCAGCACGTTGACGGGCTTGGATACCGCGCTGCACACGGCGCGGATCTGATCGAGACCTCGAAGCCCCGGCGCATAGAGCACGTCCGCGCCTGCCGTTTCGAAAGCTTGCAGCCGTTTGATGGTATCGTCGAGGTCGGGGCGGCCATGGAGGAAATTCTCCGACCGCGCCGTCAGGACGAAATCCTGGCCAAGCGCCCTGGCGGCTTCGCACGCCGCCGCGATCCGCTCGACCGCCAGGCCGAATTCGTAGATCGGCTGGCTTCGGATCGCCGGTGAAATCCTCCAGCGAAGCGCCTGCGAGGCCGGACGCCTGCAGCCTGGCGGATGGTTTCGGCGGCGCTTTCGGGCGTGTCGCCGATACCCTTCTCCAGATCCGCCGATACGGGGAGGGAGTCGCCGCCACGATGTCGCGGCAGTGCTCCAGCATTTCGGCCCAGGTGACGCCGCCATCCTTCCGCCCGCGCGAATGGGCGAAACCGGCGCTGGTCGTCGCCAGGGCCTCGAAGCCCATCGCGGCCAGGATCTTCGCCGTTCCCACGTCCCACGGATTGGGAATGATGAAGGCGCCGGCGCGATTATGCAGGTCGCGAAACGGTGAGCTGGGGCGATTATCGGTCATGGTTCGATCCTCCTAGCCGTTACGGAATGTGTAGCTGTAACCGTTGAGCGCCGGGGCGCCGCCGAGATGGGCGTACAGCACTTTCGAGCCCTTCGGAAAATACCCTTTTTGCACGAGGTCGATCATGCCCTGCATCGATTTGCCCTCATAGACCGGGTCGGTGATCATGCCTTCCAGCCGCGCGGACAGGCGAATCGCCTCGATGGTCTCCTTCGACGGGACGCCATAGACGGGATAGGCGTAATCCTCCAAGAGCACGATGTCGTCCGCCGTGATGTCCTTGCCGCCGACCAGCGCCGAGGTGTTCCGCGCTATGTCGAGCACCTGCGCCTTGGTCTGCGCCGGGGTGAACGAGGCATCGATGCCGATGACATTGCGCTCGCGGCCGTCTGCGGCAAAGCCCACCACCATGCCGGCATGGGTCGAGCCGGTCACGGTGCACACGACGATATAATCGAACCTCACGCCCATCTGCTTTTCCTGCGCGCGAACCTCCTCGGCGAAGCCGACATAGCCCAGCCCGCCGAATTTGTGCACGGAAGCGCCCGCCGGGATGGCGTAAGGTTTCCCGCCCTTGGCCTTTACGTCCTCGAGCGCCGCCGTCCAGCTCTCGCGTATGCCGATGTCGAAGCCCTCATCGACGAGTTGGATCTCGGCGCCCATGATGCGGGACAGCATGATGTTGCCGACACGGTCATACACGGCGTCCTCATGCGGAACCCAGCTCTCCTGGATCAGCCGGCACTTCATGCCGAGCTTGGCCGCCACGGCCGCGACCATGCGCGTATGATTCGATTGCACGCCGCCGATGGAAACCAGCGTATCCGCGTTGCTCGCGATGGCGTCGGGCACGATATATTCCAGCTTGCGCAGCTTGTTGCCGCCGAAGGCGAGGCCGGAATTGCAGTCTTCGCGCTTGGCGAATATCTCGACATTCCCGCCCAGATGCGCGGTCAGCCGCGACAGTTTTTCGATCGGGCTGGGGCCGAAGGTCAGGGGATAGCGTTCAAATTTCGACAGCATCGCTGCGCTCCCTTATCATCATCCATTGGCGGAGGCTATCACCAGGCCACGCGGAAGCTAAGCATCATTGCGAAAAGTGGCCTTCCGGTTTTCGTAAAAAATGATGCGAAAACATAGACTCTAAGCAGGCATTCGTTGGCCTCCCAATGAAAGCCTGCTTAGTGCATCGATCCAAACGGAGGCAACAGCCGGAGTTTGGTAAAATTGATGCATCATCATAGAGCTAGGGCGCTGACGCGTGAACGAAGTGAATGTGTCAGTGCAATAGCCTCGATTTTGCCGGCCGTCTTGTCGGTAAGTAGCATTTGAGAAGGGCAAACTCATGGACACGATGCACCGGGCAGGCAACGAAGCGTCGGCAAACGCGGATGAGCATTTCTGGCGGCAGGCCGGCGATCATCTCATCCGGTATGGCGGAAGCTTCGCCCCGCTGATCATCGAGCGCGCCTCCGGCTCGTATGTCTACGATGCGGACGGACGCGCCATCCTCGACTTCACCTCGGGGCAGATGAGCGCGATCCTCGGCCATGGGCATCCGGAAATCGTCGAGGTCGTCTCGCATCATGTGCGCGAACTCGATCACCTGTTCAGCGGGATGCTGACGCGGCCCGTGGTCGATCTGGCGGCGAAACTCGCCGAGATCACGCCGCCGGGCCTCGACCGGTCGCTTCTCCTGAGCACGGGCGGCGAGGCGAACGAGGCCGCCATCAAGATGGCGAAGCTCGCGACAGGCAAATATGAGATCGTCGGCTTCGCCCAGTCCTGGCATGGCATGACGGGCGGCGCATCCTCGGCCACCTACTCGGCGGGCCGCAGGGGCTATGGACCGGCCGCCGTCGGTTCGCTGGCCATTCCGGCGCCCTATCCCTATCGGCCGCGCTTCGAACGCGACGGGCATTATGATTGGCTCGCCGAACTCGATTACGCCTTCGATCTGGTCGACCGGCAGTCGACGGGGAACCTCGCCGCCTTCATCGCCGAACCGATCCTCTCATCCGGAGGCATGATCGATCTTCCCGTCGGCTATCTGGCCGCGCTCAAGGCCCGCTGCGAAGCCCGAGGCATGCTGCTCATCGTCGACGAGGCGCAAACAGGCCTCGGACGCACCGGAGCAATGTTCGCTTTCGAACGGGACGGGATCGTCCCCGACATCCTCACTCTGTCGAAGACGCTCGGCGCGGGGCTGCCGCTTGCCGCCGTGGTGACGTCGAAGGAGCTGGAGGAGCGGTGCCACGAACGCGGCTTCCTGTTCTACACGACGCATGTGTCGGATCCGCTGCCGGCGGCGGTGGGCAACAAGGTGATCGAGATCATCCTGCGCGACGGGCTGATCGGGCGTGCCCGCGAGGCAGGCGGACGGCTGAGGTCCGGGCTGGAGGCGATCCAGCAGCGCTATCCGATCGTCGGCGACGTCCGGGGGCGGGGGTTGATGCTCGGCATGGAGATCGTGCGTGACCGCGCGTCGAAGGAGCCGGCCCCGGAGCTTGGCGCCGCGATTACTCACCGGTGCATGGAACTCGGGCTGAGCATGAATATCGTGCAATTGCCGGGGCTCGCCGGTGTTTTCCGCATCGCGCCGCCGCTCACGACGACGGACGCCGAGATCGATCTCGGCCTCTCGATTTTGGAGGAAGCGATCGCGTCGGTGCTGGCGGGCGGCGTTGGTGGTTAGAGGAGATCGCCGGGAGAGGCGGATTGCGGGTTCGTCCGTGAGCCACGGTTTCAATCTCTTGCCGGCCGCGCTAGCATTGCCCGCATGAATTGCCTCGCCGTGCTTTATGCGCTCGCATCGGCCGCGCTGTTCGGCGCTTCGACGCCGGTCGCGAAACTCCTGGTGAATTCCGTTCACCCGGCTGTGCTGGCGGGCCTGCTTTATTGCGGGGCAGGGATTGGAGTGGCGGTGCTGAGGCGGTTCGGACCTGCGATCCTCCCCGGCGCCCCCGAGGTTGCGCTCACGCGCGGAGAACTGCCCTGGCTGGCGGGCGCGATTGCGGCAGGCGGGGTCGTCGGCCCGCTTCTGCTCATGGCCGGCCTCGCCCATACCGATGCGGCGACCGCTTCGCTGCTCCTGACACTGGAAGGCGCGGCGACCGCGCTGATGGCGTGGTTCATCTTCGGCGAGAATTTCGACCGCCGCATCGCGCTTGGCATGGCCTGCATCGTGGCAGGCGCCGCCGTCCTGTCATGGACCGGCACGCCGACGCTGGACAGCCTTGCCGGACCGCTCGCCATCACCGCCGCTTGCCTTGCCTGGGGCCTCGACAACAATCTGACGCGGAAGGTTTCCCTGGCCGATCCTCTGCAGATCGTCGAACTGAAGGGGCTGATCGCGGGGCCGTTCAATCTCGTGCTCGGCCTTTCTGTTGGCGGCGCATTGCCGAGCCTCTCCGCTGCCGGGATCGCGGGCATCGTCGGCTTCTTCGGCTATGGCGTCAGCCTGGCGCTGTTCGTCCTTGCCTTGCGGCATATCGGGACGGCGCGGACCGGAGCTTATTTCTCGACCGCGCCGTTTCTCGGCAGCGCGCTTGCCATCATCGCGTTCGGCGCGCCGATGACCGCACAGCTCGCCGTCGCGGGCGCGCTGATGGCGGCCGGCATCTGGCTGCACCTCACCGAACGTCATGAGCATGAGCACGTCCATGCGCCGTTCGCCCATGCGCATCCGCACGTCCATGACGAACATCATCAGCACACGCATAGCGCGGCGGACCCGCCCGGCGAACCGCACACGCATTTCCACGAGCACGGACGATTGCGTCACTCGCATCCGCACGCGCCGGATATGCACCATACGCATCGGCATCGGCGGTAAGCGGTCCATCCCGACGGCGCCGACGCCCCATCGCTCGCTATTTCACCGGGACCCAGATCTCCAGCCCGCCCAGCCCGGTCATCGGATCGAAGGTCGGGTTGTGCCGTTCCAGGATCGGCGCCTCGCACGCAGTGCCGCCCGTCGCCGGCAGCCAATGGTTCCAGATCGCCGCATAGGTGCTGCGGATCGTGACGACATGGTCGCGATGCTGAAATACGGCATAGCGCTGCTCCGGGACCGAGAGCCGTACGAATTCATGGGCCGCTGCCGGCGGCTGGGAGACCTGCGCCGCGCAGAGATATTCGAAATCCCCATCCTGATCGATGGCAAGGCTGATGCCGACCGGTATCGGCTCGCATCTGTCCGGAATGTCGCGGAATGCCGGCATGAAGCGCTGCCACTGCGCCGGAATGCCTTCTATCGCGGAAAACGCGTAACGCCCGGAGATGCCCACGAAATGCATCGGTCCGGCGATCTCGATGCGCGCCGAGGCGACGTCCGGCTCGCCTTCATCGGCCATATCAAAAGCGGGGACGAGATCGAGCGTTGCCGCCGATCCCTGCCGCCGCACCTCTTCGGGCGTGACCCCGAATTGGTTGCGGAACGCCCGCGAGAACGCCTCGTGCGAGCCGTAGCCGCTGCCCAGGGCGAGTTCCAGAATATCGCGCGCACCGTCCGCCAGAGCCTTGGCCGCCTCGCTCAGCCTGCGGCCGCGCACATAGCGCATGACCGATTGCCCGGTCGCCTCGCCAAAAGCATGTGCCAGATGAAATGGCGACACGCCGCAAGCTTCGGCCAGCTCGGCAAGGCTCAAGGGCCGGGCGAGATTGCGTTCGATGATCCAAACTGCCTTGCTCGTCAGCACCTGCGCCCGCTCATCCAAGCCATTTCGTTAACGCCATTCAAATCGTCACGGCACCGCAATTCCGATCAAACGCCTGCGGTTCCTCCGCGCTATCGGTAAGGCGAAATTCATGAACGCCGCTTCGGAGGAGAATATCGATGCCTTACCGAACCGCAACCGAGCTGTTGGCGGCACTGCGCGCGCGCAAAGTTTCATCCGTGGAATTGGCCGAGGCCGCGATTGCGCGCATCAAGTCATTGGATGGAAAGCTGAACGCCGTCGTCGTGCGTGATTTCGACCGTGCGGTGAAGGCCGCCAGGGCCGCAGACGCAGCGCGTGACCGGGGTGAGGATGGCCGGTTGCTGGGCTTGCCCGTCACCGTCAAGGAGGGCTTCAATATCGGCGGCTTGCCAACGACCTGGGGCCTGCCCGGCACGCTGGACATTCCAGTGACCGAAGACGCGGTGCTGGTCACGCGGCTCAAGGCCGCCGGCGCGGTCGTTCTGGGCAAGACCAACGTGCCCGTCATGCTGATGGATTGGCAGACGGGCAATCCGGTCTATGGTGTCACCAGCAACCCGTGGGACACCGAACGCACGCCCGGCGGTTCGTCCGGCGGGGGCGCGGCGGCGCTGGCCGCTGGTTTCGTGCCGCTCGAATTCGGCTCCGACATGGCCGGTTCACTGCGCATCCCGGCCAGCTTTTGCGGTGTCTTCGCACATCGCCCGACCCATGGTCTGGTGCCGATGCGCGGCTTCGCGCCACCCGGCACGCCGGCGCAATCGGTCGCCGTGTCCGTCGATCTTGCCGTGGTCGGCCCGATGGCCCGGAGCGCCGAAGATCTGATGCTGTCGCTTGACGTGATCGCCGGTCCGGACGACGCGCAGGCTGTCGCTTACCATCTGCGCCTGCCTCCGCCCCGGCACCGGTCGCTCAAGGATTTTCGCGTCCTGGTCCTGGAGAATGATCCATTGGCGCCGACCGACGCGGAGATCCGCATGGCGCATAGCGAGCTCTATGGCCATCTTGAAGCCGCCGGCTGCAAAGTCGCGCGGCAAAGCCCGCTGCTGCCCGATCTGGAATCTTCGGCACGCAACTTTGTCGAACTGCTGATGGCTTTTGCCGGCGCCGACATGCCGGAGAAGGATTATTCCGCGGCCGCCGTCGCGGCGAAGAAGCTCGGTGCGAAGGCCGGCGACATGGAGAGTGCCGGCAAGCGCGCCCTCGTCATGAGCCATCGCGATTGGATTCATGCCGACCGCCGCCGCTTCGAGCTGGCGCATCGATGGCGGCAGGTTTTCGCCGAATGGGATGTCGTGCTGTGCCCGGCCGCGCCCTGCGCCGCCTTCCCGCACGATCAGCGTCCACTGGATCAAAGGACGGTGGCGATCGACGGGCATCCGGTGCCATACAACCTCTTGTCGATGTGGGCGACCCTGCCCACTCCGACCGGCCAACCCGTGACCGTGATGCCCATCGGCCGCAACGCCGAGGGATTGCCGATCGGCATGCAGATCATCGGACCCTATCTGGAGGATCGCACGACCATCGCCTTCGCCGCTCACCTCGAAGCGGAATTCGGAGGCTTTGTCCCGCCTCCATCCCGGTGAAAAAAGGGATCAGTTCAGCCGCTTGATGGCCCAGCCGCCCGGCACGCCGGAGAAAGCGGGGTCGTTCGTGATCAGGATCACCTCGGTGGCCTCGCCGAATTCCTTGGCGCGGCCGATGTCGGCCAGCTTCGACCAATCGCGCGGCGCGTAAGGGGAGATGGTCCGGAGCGACAGACCCGGCTGCCATCCATGCACGACGCCCTTCTCCGTATAGAGGCTGAATTCGGTATAGGGCCGGTCGCGGATCTCGTTCAGCGCCGCGGCAACCTTCGACCAGGCCGGCTGCATGGGAAAAGAGGTGTCCACCACCACCAGAATGCGCGCCGGGTGCCCGGCGAGATAGAGGTGATAGCCCCCACCCAGCGCGCCGAAGCCGCCCAGCGTAATCGCAAGCCAAACGAGGAAGGGCTTCAGCATCCCGTCACATCTCGGCGTTGAAGAGCACCGACAGCTTGTAGGCGATGTCCTCCTGGTCCGCCGTCAGGCTTGCCGCCTCCACGAGCGCCGACAGACGCTTCAGCTCGGCGAGGTCGGCCTCATAGCCGATGGTGTAGACGGGAATGTCGAGCCCCTCGATGACGCCCTTCAGATTGTCGAAGCTGAGACCGCGATTGGTCGCTCCATCGGTGAGAACGAAGAGCATCGGCTTGATTTCAGGACGCTTCTTCTGCTCCTCGGCAAGCATCGACAGCGCGACGGCGACACCGTCATACATGGCCGTGCCACCGCCCTCGCGAAGACTCTCGGCGGCAGCCACGAGCGCGCCCTTCTGGTTGAGGTCGAAGCGCCGGATCGGCAGCACGACCCTCACATCGTCGGAGAATATCGCCATGCCTACCGAAGCGTTCGGCGTGATGAACGCGCTGGCCTTGGTCAAGGCATTGCGAACCCCTTGTATCCGCACGCCGCTCATCGAGCCGCTGACATCGCACAGGAAAACCGCGGCGATCGGCCGTCCGGCATTCTTCTTCTCCTTCCAGAGCTGCTGCGCCTTCACGATCAGATCGCCGGATGGTGCGGCGTAAGGCGCCTGATAGGCGGCGGGCGGGTCGAACCCGTATTTCCGCCCCTGCTCCGCAAAGGTCTTGTCTGCCGCAAGGCCGGCAAAAGCCTTCAGCACCTCCATGATTTCGGGCGAAGGCTGGCCGACGGCATAGAGCGGATTGTCATGCGCGACACCGAATGGGATGAATTCATACCCCGATTTCATCGTCTGATCGTTGGCGAAGGTCTGATATTCCATGACGAAAGCGTCGAGCGAACCGTCGCGATCGACCAACTCGCGCATCTGGATCGTCGTCAGCGCGACAAAAGGAACGCCGCGCTGGAACACCTCGAAGGCGCTCACCACCTCCGGCGACAGCATCCGCCCCTCTTCGCCATTGGCGAAGCTCTGCAGCACCGTGACCAGGAAGTTGAGCCCGGTGCTGCTGGCGAACGGGTCGGTATAGCCCATGGCCAGCTTGCCCTGGCTGACCGCATCGATGAGGTTCTTGACATCCACGGTGCCGCCGCTCGATTTGAGCTCCGCCGCGGCGCTGCTCTTCATGACCACGCCGGCGAGGTTCGAGACCAGCTTTTCACTGATGGGCGTCAATGGAACGCCTCGGGCTTCCACCATCCGCAACCAGAGATGGCTCGACGGCGTAAATGCGGCAGGCTTGTATTTCCCCGAGGCGATGAACTGATATGCCGTGCCGGACGGAATGTAGCGGATCTTCACCTTCGCCGTGCGGCCGTCGGCAAGCTTGATGTTGCGCTTGTTGAACTCCTCCCCGACCGCCACCAGCCAGCCATCGGTGTCCTTGCCGGCCTTTTCCGTGGAGGAGAAGATCTCAGCCACCACGTCGCCCGGATTCGCGGGCGGATTGACGTTCAGCGGAAAGCGATCGATGTCGGGAAGCGACGCTTCCAGCGAGCTTGGCGCGCCGAGCGGCACGTTTGCCCGGTAGGTGACGAACGCGTCCTGCGGTTTGATCTTCTCTACGTGGTCGGCCAGCTCGACAAGCGCCTCTTCATGCGTCAGGGGGCCGTTGTCATGAGAATCGGGAGCGAAGACGCTCACCCCAACGACGAGGAGAACGATGGCTCCGATCGCTCCGGCAATGAGGGTTCCGAGACGAGACATGAGGAGATCCTCGCTAGATGAGATGGCTATGCTTCGAGATCCAGGGGCAGCGTTCCCGCCGACGTCGCGGGAAGCTGGCGCACGCGCTTCTCGCCCTCTGCCGACAGGCGGTCGAGATCGAGGATCGTCTTGGCCATTTGCGGCAGCGCGCTATGGCGAAAGCGTGAAATCTCGTCGAGAGCGGCATTGATATCCGCGAACGCGCCTTTCAGCGCATTCATCTCGATCATCGCGGTCGATGCCTGCGCGTGGATCGTCGCCCCTTGCGTGCGCAGCTTCTTTGCGGTCCCGGAAATGAGATCGCTGGTCGTCCGGTTGATCGCATTCACCTTGTCGAGCACGATCCGCTGATTGCCGAGCGCAAGCGCCGTCGAGACGGCGACGTTCAGCGCGCTGACCGTCACGTCCAGCGCCCGGTTCACGCCGCGAACCAGCTCGCTATTGTTGCGCATGACGATGGCGCTGGCCAGGATGCCCTGCTGGTTCACGGCGAGCTGCTGCTGCAGGTCGATGATGCGCTGGCGCAGCGGGAACAGCAATTCGTCCTCGACGAAGCGAGCGCGCGCCTCCTCATCCTTGCCGAGACGGGCAAGGGACAGCTGCAGCTTCTCGTCGACGAGCTGGCCCAGCCTGATCTGACGGCTGAGCTTTTCCGTCAGCTCGCGCATCGCCTTCTGGTCTTCCAGCAAGGTGAGGTTGTCGCGCTTGAGCTGCTCCCGGCCGCGTTCGAGCGAATTGACGATCGCGTCGAGCACGGTTTGCGCGCTCTCGAAGCGGCTGAAATAGCGTTTCAGCGGCGTGCCCACCCATGGCAGCCGTCCGGCGAGGCGCGTGAACCACCCCGCATCCAGGTCGAGCTGGTTGGGGTCGAGCTCCTCGACCTTAAGCTTCAGATCGATGAGCGCGTTGGTGACCGGCCCTTTCTCGGCCCCCTGGTTCGCCATCACGGCGACGGTCTGCTGCAGCATCCGGCTGCGATGCGCGGCCTGGCCCTGGAGCCCGTGTCCCATGGTCTCGACGGCCTGCTTGCCCTGCTCCTGTTCGTCGGGATGGGCCGTACCCGCGCTCATCAGATAGTCGACATAGGCCTGGGCGCGCTGCTCCAGCTCGGCTTCATCCTTGCCCATGGCGGGCGCAGAAGGCAGCGTGAGCGCGAGTTCCTTCTCGATCACCGCGCTATCGAGCCGAAGGTCCAGCGCCTGCCCCGGCGAGGAAACCGTGTCCTTGGCGGCGGTATCACTCATCAGTGTTCCCCATATCAGTTCCGGCTCACTGCGGCATATCTCGTCGCGCGCCGTGCGAGCTGATCTAAATCCTGCAGCGCATGTTCAAGTTCGATCGAAGCATGGCCCTTGCCCATTCGCGCATCCGCGAGCGCCGTCGCTGCATGGTCAAGAGCGGTCATGGCCGTCTCGTTCTGGACCAGGAGATCGGTTACTTTACCTACCTGCCGGTCCAGCATCAATCGGCGCTGTTCGAGGGTTTCGATTTCCTTTTGCGACGCCGCCCCTTGCGTCGCCCCGCCGCGCAGGTCGGCGAGGCGGCCATCCAGCGTCTTGCGGTCGATGGTGCTCACGCTGCGCAGCGAAATCGCGATGTCCTGCAGATTATCGATCGCTGAAAGATAAACCTGCTCGGCCGTATCGAGATAGCGGGAATAGGTCAGCTCGCCCGCGTCGAGCCGGCGCATCAGCACGCCCGTCATCGAGTCGAATTTGCGCCGGAGCTGACCGAGCTGGGCGACACCTTGCGGGCATTCGAGCTGCTGCAGATCGGCGTTGAGCTGCTCAAGCCGGGGCAGCCGCGCCTCCTGCGCTTCCTGGGCGAGCAGATAGCGCCGCCGCGCGAATTCCGGCGAGCGCAGCATCCAGCCCATCCACAGCGCCAGCGACGCCGCCCCAAGTCCCAGCGCCGCCAGGCCCATCGTCAGCGATGGGTGGAACGAGCCGAAGAACAGCCATTCCAGGAGCACGACGATCGCGAACGCAGCCACGCTCCATGGCGACTTCGCCCCCCAGAAAAGCCTGCGCAGCTCCGGTGTCACGTCCGACATAAGCGCCTGTATTCCCCACTGTGGGAACGGAGTTTACGGCCATCGTGAATTTTCCGCTACTTCCCAGAGCGTTTTCCGGCCAAGCGTGCACCGGTTTGCGCCCGTGAAAATGCGACCAGACAAAGAGATAGAGCTGCACGGCAAGCTCTATCTCTTTGTACGGAAGAAACTCCGAGTTCAGTCGAGGGCGCCGCGCCCTGTGGACAATGCCCTGGATCCCATGCTCCATAACCATGCACCCAACGGCCATAGCAGGGCCGCGATCGTCATGAAGGCCAGCACGGCCGATACGGGACGGGCGAAGAACGGCAGGATGCTGCCGTCGGACTTGATGATCGAGGTCACGAAGCTTTGCTCGACCATCGTGCCCATGACGATGCCGAGCACCATCGCCGCGACCGGATAGCCGTTGCGCTCCATGACGAAGCCGATAACTCCGAATACGCCGACGAGCACGCACCGAATACAGGTTGTTGCCTGTCGCGAAAGCGCCGACCGCGCAAAGCAGCACGATCACCGGCATGATCGAGGCGCGCGGCGCGCGCAGCACCTTGCTGGCGACGCGGATCATGATGATGCCGAGCGGGATCATGATGATGTTGGCGATGATGAAGATGATGTAGAGCGCGTACATCGAGGAGGCGCGCTCGGTAAACAGCGTCGGGCCGGGGTTCAGCCCCTTCATGTAGAGCACGCCGATGGCGATCGCGGTGATCGTGTCGCCGGGAATGCCGAACAGCAGCGCGGGCACCCAGCCGGAGGCGAGGCTGGCATTGTTGCTGGCTCCCGCCTCGATCAGGCCCTCGGGATGGCCGGTGCCGAATTTCTCCGGCGTCTTGGAGAAGCGCTTCGACATCGCATAGCTGACCCAGGCCGCCATGTCCGCGCCGGCGCCCGGCAGCACGCCGATGATGATGCCGACGATATTGCCGCGCACCTGCGGCTTCACATATTGCTTGGTCAGCGCGATCTGGCCCTTGAGGATGCTGCCGAAACGGCGGTAGGGCAGCTTGGGCGGCTCCGGCGTCAGCATGGCGCGCATCACTTCCGACACGGCGAATACGCCGACCAGCGCCGGGATCACCTCGATGCCCCCGAGCAGATCGACCGAGCCGAAGGTAAAGCGCGGCGTGCCCGCCGGATTGTCGATACCGATGCAGGTAATGAGCAGGCCCAAGAGCATGCTGGCGATGGCCTTCACCGGCGAGGACCGGGCGACCAGCGTCGCGCACATCAGGCCGAGGAATGCCAGCCAGAAATATTCGAAAGTCGAGAAGCTGAGCGCGATTTCGGCCAGCGGCGGCGCGAGCACCATCAGCGAGATCGTGCCGGCGATGCCGCCCAGCGCGCTGAACCACAGTCCGATGCCGAGCGCCAACTCCGGCTGGCCCTTGCGCGTCATCGCATAGGCCTCGTCGGTATAGGCGGCCGAGGCCGGCGTGCCGGGGATGCGCAGCAGGGCGCCCGGTATGTCGCCGGAGAAGATCGCCATCGCCGAGGCCGAGATGATGGTCGCGATCGCCGCGATCGGCGAGAGATAGAAGGTCACCGGCACCAGCAGCGCCGTCGCCATCGTCGCGGACAGTCCCGGCAGCGATCCGACCACCAGCCCATAGATCGAAGCGAGCAGGATGGCGAGCAGAACATCGGTCTGACAGACCATGCCGATGGCTTCAATGAGCGTACTCACGCGGGGAACCTCACCATGGCAAGGGAAGCAGCCCGGGCGGGAGCGGCACCCGCAAGAGCTTGGAGAACAGCAGATGCACCATAATGGGGGCAACGATCGCCAGCGGAATGGCGAGACGCAGCCGCGCGCCCAGCGCCATGGCGGCGGTCAGCACCATCAGGCCGGCCGTCAGCATGAAGCCGAGCCGGTCGACCGTCAGCACATAGAACAGCAGGAGCCCCGGCGGTATCAGCGCCATCAAGCCCCGCCACCAGCCATTGCGCGCGGGCTCGGTCTGGGCCTGATCGGAATGCGCGGCCAGGTCGGCCTCGGCTTCTTCCTCGAAACGATGCCCCACGCCGAGCGCGATCAGGGCGCCGCACAGGCAAAGGCCGGTGCCGATCACCATCGGAAATACGTCCGGCCCGACTTGCTGGCCGGGGACCGGCGGCAGACGCGAGCCGCCATAGGCGGCCAGACCACCGAGGGCGATGAGGAACAGACCCGTTACACGGTCAGGAAGCTGCATGGTTGCCAGAGCCGAATGCTGTGGAAGGGATGGAAAGCCGCGGGGCCCGTTCGATGGACGGGCCCCCGGCAATTCGGTCAGCCCTTGGCGAGTCCGGCGGCCTTCATGGCCACGCCCATCGCCTTGTCGCCTTCTTCCATGAAGCTGGCGAAGCCTGGACCGTCGGCCCAGCGCACGCCGAAGCCGCGATTCGACATGAAGTCGCGGAACTCGCTGGACTCGTTCACCTTCTTCAGCGCGGCCGTCACGGCGGCAGCGACATCGGCGGGCAGACCCTTCGGCGCGGCAATGCCGCGCCAGGCGCCCGTGGTGTAGTCGATGCCCATGGCTTCCTTCAGCGTCGGCACATCCTTGAATGCGGGATTGCGCTCGGCGGCCATGATGGCAAGGCTGCGCGCCTTGCCCGCCTCGATCATGGCGCGGGCTTCCGGCACCGAGCAGGTGACGAGGTCGAGACCGCCGGCGGCCAGATCCTGCATGGCGGGCGCGGCCCCATTCAGCGGCACCCACGCCACGTGATCGGGCTTCAGGCCCATGGCGGTGAGCCACCCGACCAACGCCAGATGCCAGATGCCGCCCTGGCCGGTGCCTGAGGCTTTCAGCTTGCCCGGCGGGGACGCCTTGATGGCGTCGGCGAGTTCCTTCACGGTCTTGTAGGGGCTGCTGGCGTTGACCTGAATGCCGGGCGGGTCCTCATTCATGAGCGCAAGAGGCGTATAGCTGTCGGGCTTGAACTCGGTCAGCCCCTGCCAGTGCATCATCGAGATCTCGACCGTGATGATCCCCATCGTGTAGCCGTCCGGCGCCGCGCTCGCGATGGCGGCATGACCGACGACCCCTGAGCCGCCGGTGCGATTGACGACGTTGAAGGGCTGCTTCAGTTCCTTTTCGAGCACCGCCGCGACAATGCGGACCGTCGCATCCGTGCCGCCGCCCGCGCCCCACGGGCATATGAGCGTGACCGGCCTGGCGGGCCAGGCCGCCTGCGCTTTCGCTGGACTTAGCCCGAGGGCCAGTGCTCCACCGCCGATTGCGCCTGCAACCAACAGGTCGCGGCGGGTGTAACCGCTTTTCATTGCTTCCTCCCTTATGAGTTCGTTCTGTTTTGCCTGATGATACCGCAAAAGCGGCTAAGCACCACAGGCAGTTGAGGTTCCCCGTTTGGAGGGCCCCAAAAGATTGCGCTTCAATGGCCGCCGGCGCTCCGCCAAAGCGCCGAGCTGCCTTGCCATATCAGGGCCAGCGAGAGAAGAAACACCAGCGCATAGGCGATTTTGTAGAACAGTTCGACCGGCGTGACGCGCACGAGCCAGATGCCGGCAAAATTGGCGATGATGGCGAGCGGCATCAGCGAAAGCGACAGAAGCAGGCCGTGGCTGGAGAAATTTCCGAGCGCGAAATAAGGCACCACCTTCAGCCAATTCACCGTCGCGAAGAAGATCGTCGAGGTGCCGACCAGCGTCAGCTTGGGCAATTTCTGCGGCAGCATATAGATCTGGAAAGGCGGCCCGCCGGCATTGGCGAAGGCCGATGTGAAGCCGGACACCGCGCCCCAGAAGGCGCCGCGCCGCGCATGGGGCATCGTTTGTGCGGGCTTCCGGCCGAACCAGACGTTGAGCACGAAGGATAGAGCGATGCCGCCGACGATCAGCCGGACAATCGCCTCGGGAACCAGTGCGGCCAGGAACCACGCCGCGCCGATGCCGAACACCGCGCCGGGCAACATGATCTTCAGGTTCCGCTCGCTCCAGTCGCGCCGATAGACCCAGATCGAGATCACGTCCTGCACGATGAGAATGGGCAGCAGCAGGGCGGCGGCCTCGAACGGCGGCAGGATCAGCGCGACGAGAGGCGTGGAAATGGTGCCGACGCCTGCGAAACCGCCCTTGGAAAGGCCAAGCGCGATGACGGCCGGAATGACAGCGGCAAGAAAATATGGATCGGTCAGCAATGATTTATAGCCCGATGGGATGCCGCGTTCCTGGCCGCGGCCGACCGGGCGGCAATCAACGCGGTGTTCAGGCTGAAGAGCGCGGCGGCAGGCAGCGGCTGAAGGAGGCCGCTCTTTTGACGTAAAATTCAATCCTTGTCCCCAAACCAGCGCCAAACCCGCTCCACGCCGATTTGTTTTAAACTGGCGAGGTTCATCACGGCGATTTATAGACGCTGAATGCGGATTGCACGCTGAGAAACCCGGCGCTCAATAGGCATCGGCGAAGACTGCGGTAGATAGCCACAGCTCGTAGAGGCCGGTGCGACGACAACATCTTCGTAAGGTGTACAGATAAAGCCATGATTCGGGTCGCTTGCATCGGCGAGTGCATGATCGAGATCAGGGAGGGGACTGACGGTTCCCTGTCCCGTGCCTATGGCGGCGATACGCTCAACACGGCGGTCTATCTGGCGCGGCTGGGCGTAAGCGTCGATTATGTCACGGCGCTTGGCGATGACCCGTGGAGCGATGAGATGGTCGCCGGCTGGCAGGCCGAGGGCATCGGCGCGGAATGGGTCATGCGCCTGGCCGGGCGCTTGCCGGGTCTTTACCTCGTTCAGACCGACGCGAGAGGCGAACGGCGTTTCTCATATTGGCGCGATAGCGCCGCGGTTCGCTCGCTATTCGCGTTGCCGGAAACGCCGGCCATCTGCGAAGCCCTGCTCGGCTACGATCTTCTCTATCTTTCCGGGATCAGCCTGTCGCTTTACGGCGAAACGGGCCGGCAGCGCCTTTTCGAGACGCTTGACCGGGCTCGGCCGCTTGGCCGGCGGGTGGTTTTCGACACGAACTTCCGGGCGCGAGGCTGGCCGGATCGATCCGAGGCCCAGGCCGTTTACCGCGATGCATTCCGCCGCTCGGACATCGTCTTCGCATCGACCGAGGATCTGGACTTTGTTTTCGGCAGCTCGGGCAAGGCCGAACTGATCGAGCATTGCCCGTCGGCGGAGACCATTCTCAAGCTGCCCGATCTCTCCAGCCGCATTCTGAGCCGGGACATGGACATTGCGGTCAGAGCGGAGCCGGTGGACAAGGTCGTGGACACCACGGCGGCCGGCGACAGCTTTGCCGCTGCCTATCTGGCCGCACGCCTCAACGGCGCGGATCCTGCCGCCGCCGCCGCTGCGGGCCATCGTCTGGCCGGCATTGTCGTCGGCTATCCGGGGGCCATCATTCCCCGGCAGGCAATGGCTGACCTCATCAAGCCGCAGACCCGCGAGGGAAAGGAGACCTTATTATGAGCACCGCTCCGGAGGCCGCGCGGCGCCGAGACCGCCTGGCCGAGCTTCTCCGGCTTTCCCCGGTCATCCCGGTCATCACGATCGAACGGGCCGAAGATGCTGTCCCGCTCGCGCGGGCGTTGGTCGCGGGCGGCTTGCGGCTCCTGGAGATCACACTGCGAACGCCGGTGGCGCGAACGGCCGCCGAAGCCATCATCGCCAATGTGCCGGAGGCGATTGTCGGCATAGGCACCGTACTCTCGAAGCGGGACCTGGAGCTTGCCTCCGAAATCGGCGCCCAATTCGCATTGAGCCCGGGGGCGACTCAAGCCCTGCTCGAAGCCGCGGCGGCGCAAGACCTGCCCTTCATACCGGGTATCGCCACAAGCTCCGAGCTGATGGCCGCACTGGCGCATGGATTTGACGTCATGAAATTCTTCCCCGCGGTTCCGGCCGGAGGGATCGCGACGCTCGCGGCTCTATCCGGCCCGTTCCCGCAGGTGCGGTTCTGCCCGACAGGCGGCATCGGCGAAGCAAACGCGCGGGAGTGGCTCGCCCAGCCCAACGTTATCGCGGTGGGCGGCTCGTGGCTGACACCCGCCGCAGACATGCAGGCAGGCGCCTGGAATCTCATTACGGAACGGGTCCGGCGAACGCTGTCGCAACTTTCCGCTTGAAGCAAATCCAGCTTGATCAGCTCGCGTTCCGGCAGCTCGGCTCAAGGAGACAACCCGATGACGGACGAAGTCACCATTCGCAGTGTCGCGCCGACCGATTTCCATCAATGGCTGGCGCTTTGGGAAGGGTACAACGTCTTCTACGACCGTGTTGGCCCTGCCGCCGTGCCGGCCGAGGTCACGAAGATGACCTGGGCACGCTTCTTCGATTCATACGAACCGGTGGAGGCCGTGGTCGCGGAGCGCGGCGGAGAGCTCATCGGTCTGGCTCATTACATCTTTCACCGCAATACGACGATGCTTGGGCCCGCCTGCTACTTGCAGGACCTGTTCACCGCCGAGGCGGCTCGCGGGCTGGGCATCGGCCGGGCGCTGATCAATTGTGTGTACGACCGTGCGAGGGCGGCAGGGTTCAACCCGGGTCTATTGGCAAACCCACAAGACGAACGTGACGGCTCAGAAGCTCTACGACAAAGTCGCCGAATCCTCAGGTTTTATCGTCTATCGGAAGGATATTTGACTGTCGGAAATGCCGCCGCATCCGACGCGCGTGCGGGTCGGTTGCTGTCGCCGTCTCCATTGACAAGGTATCCGACATAATGGAATTATTTCCATCATGCCGGATGACGCTGAATACGACCTCAACAAGCACATCGCCGAGCGCGTGCGTGCTTTACGCGCCTCGCGGGGGCTTACGCTGGATGCGCTGGCAGAACGCAGTGGCGTCAGCCGCTCGATGATATCGACGATAGAACGCGGCGAGAGCAGCCCCACCGCCGTGCTGCTGGAACGGCTGGCCGCCGGCCTTGGCATACCGCTGGCGTCACTGTTCGATGTGCCGCGGCGAAATGCGGAGCCTGTCGCGCGATTGGCCGACCAGCAGCGATGGCGCGACCCTGCATCCGGATATATCAGGCGGAATGTGTCGCCAAGCGGCTTTGCTTCGCCGATCCAAATCGTGGAGGTCGAGTTTCCGCCGGGGGCTCAGGTGGCCTATGAGACCGGCGCGCGCGACGTATGCGTGCATCAGCAGATATGGGTGCTCGAGGGGGACATCGATGTGAGGGTCGGTGACGAATGGCACCATCTGCATATGGGTGATTGCCTCGCATTCATCCTCGATCGCCCGACCGGCTTCCATAATCGCACGCAGCAGAGCGGCGCGTTATGCGGTCGTCATCGTGAGCCAGCCCGATCACCGGAGATGACGCGATGAACAGCGCCGATCGCAATTTGTATACTATCCGGCGGCTGACCGAATTGACCGACCCTCAACTGCACGGCCTTGCGCAGGTGCTGGTGGATTGCGTCGAAGGCGGCGCATCGGTGAGCTTCATGCATCCCCTTCCGCTCTCCAAGGCGCTGGCATTCTGGCGCCGGGTCGCGGACGACGTCCATAGCGGCGCTTGCGCCTTGCTGGTCGCAGAGGATGCCAGCGGTATCGTCGGAACCGTTCAGCTTGTGCTTGCCCAACCCGAAAACCAGCCGCATCGCGCCGATCTTTCCAAGATGCTGGTGCATCGCCGCGCCAGGCGCATGGGGATCGGGGCTGCGCTGATGCGCGGCGCGGAGGATGCCGCTCGCCAGGCCGGGAAATCGCTGCTGGTTCTGGACACCGCGAGCGGCGATGCGGAGCGGCTTTATGCGCGGATGGGCTGGACCTTGGCCGGCATCATTCCCGACTATGCCCTGTGGCCGACCGGCGGTCTGTGCAGCACCAGCGTCTATTATCGCAAGCTCGATTGATCCGATCGCGTCGCCGGCAATTTGGCTTCAGTCGGCCTGCGCCGGCTCGCCTACGCTCTTTGAGCGCGCTGACGATCTCTCTGAGGCCACGGTAAAGCGGTTTGTCGCGGCGCATCACGATGGCAAGCGTCCGATGGAGCTTCGGGGAAAGGGAGCGGATGATAAGGGAGCCGCGATCCCTGTCGTTCCGCACCGCCATGCGCGGCAGCACCGCGCATCCAAGTCCGGCGCCGACGAGCTCTTTGATGGCCTCGACGCTGCCGAGCGACATGACCGGTTTCAATGCCGTACCGCCTCGCGCGAACCATTCATCGGCGATGCGCCTCGTATTGCCGCCCGGCTCGAACAGCAATACAGGAAGCTCCGCCAATGCGGATGGCGTGACGCACGCGGGCAACCGCATATCGGGTGGTGCGATCACCACGAACTCATCGTCCAGGACGGGGGTGACCTCGAGCATGCGGCCCGATGCCGGCAGCGTCACCAGCGCGATGTCGATGGTGTTCTCATCCACCGCCCTGACGATATCCGCCGTGTTCCCGGTGCTGACGGTGATTTCGAGCGTCGGAAAGCGCTGGCGCAGATCGCGCAGCACCGGCGGCAGCAGAAATATGCATGCGGTCGCGCCCGTGCCGAGCCGAATCCGGCCCATGGCTCCTTTGACATGTTTCGCCATGCCGTCGATGGCGGCGGCGACGACCTCATCGATCCGGCCGGCATGTTCCAGCAGCTCGGAGCCCGCCGCGGTAGGCCTCGCTTTACGCCCGACGCGCTCGATCAAGGGTACCCCCATGCGCTCTTCGAGCTGGCGGATCTGAAGGCTCACAGCGGGTTGGCTGAGATTCAAACGTTCGGCGGCGGCGGAAAAGCTGCCGAGTTCGATGACATCGACAAAGGTACGAAGGTGGTTGAGATTGAGCGTCCGCATACCAAAGAATTTCTCATACTTTGCATAATTTGCACAAGCTTCCCTTATGACGATCGCGCGTGCAGTATGTTTGCGTTAGATTGATGCCATTAGTAATGTTTGAGAGAGCAGTACTGTAAGTATTAACATATAGAAATATAGATTATCTCATACATTATTGCTCTACATATTTGAGTATTCGAGGAAGATGCATTAATGAGCATTACAAAGCAGCGTACTGCGCAATCGGGTATCGGACAGATCATTGTCCGGGATGCGGTGGACGCCGATATGGCAGCCATCCAGAGCATCTATGCCCCTCACGTGCTGAGAGGTCTTGCGACCTTTGAGGAGGTTCCCCCGTCCGTTGAGGAACTCAGCGCGCGCCGCGCCACCGTGCTGAGTCTCAATCTTCCCTATCTCGTCGCCGAGTTCGATGGCCGGGTGGCCGGATATGCCTATGCAACAGCGTATCGGCCTCGGCCGGCCTACCGCCATACAGTGGAAGACTCTGTCTATGTCGCGGAAGGTTTTGGTGGCCGGGGCCTCGGAAGCGCTCTGCTGGGCACGCTCATCGAACGTTGCGAAGCCGGCCCCTGGCGGCAGATGCTCGCAATCATCGGCAATAGCGGCAATGCCGGATCGATCGCGCTCCACCGTCGCCTGGGCTTCGAGCCGGCCGGCACGCTGAAATCCGTTGGCTTCAAGCTGGGCCAGTGGGTGGACACTATCCTGATGCAGCGGGCCTTGGGCCTCGGCGATACCGCTCTCCCCACCGGGCGCAGCGAACGAGAGCCGGGGTCTTGATCGTCCGCAAGACCGTCCTCTCCCTGGGGCTGTCGCAGCTCATCTCGTGGGGCGTTTCCTATTATCTGATCGGCTGCTTCGGCGAGTTGATCGCCGCCGACCTTGGTTGGACCAGCGGCGTCGTTTATGGCGGATTCTCTTTAGCCCTGCTGGTGATGGGCGTGACGTCGCCGGTCGCCGGACGGCTGATCGATCGCCATGGCGGCAAGCGTGTGATGGTCGCCGGATCTCTATTCAACGCCGCCGGTTGCGTCGGGCTGGCGCTCTCCTACGGCGTGCACGACCTATTACGCGGCCTGGATATGTCTCGGCTTTGGCATGAGGCTGATCCTCTACGATGCCGCATTCGCCGCGCTCGCACGGATCGGCGGACCGGGCGCTCGCCGCCCGATGTCCCAGATAACCCTGCTTGGCGGGCTCGCATCCACCGTGTTCTGGCCGCTGGGTCATCTGCTCGCCGACCTCCTCGGCTGGCGTGGGGCCTTATTGGCCTATGCGGGCTTCGCGCTGCTCACCGTGCCATTGCATCTGACCATACCGAATGGCCGTCATGACGACATGGCCCCGGCCTCGACCATTGTGGAACATCGCCCTCTCGCCGTGGGAAGGCGTGAGATCGCCATCGGCGGCATCCTGTACACCGTGATCGCGACTCTCGCCAATTTTCTGAATGCCGGCATGTCGTCGCATATGATCGGCATACTGACGGGTCTCGGACTTGCCGCATCGGTATCGGTGTGGGTGGCCTCGCTCCGCGGTGTCGGCCAATCGGCCGCCGGCTTATGCGAGGTGATGTTCGGCCGCCGCATCCATCCGTTGACCCTCAATCTCTTCGCGTGCTCGCTGCTGCCATTCAGTTTCACCGCGGCCATTTTCAGCGGGCAATATATGACCGCTGCGCTTGCCTTCGTGTGCTTCTATGGCGCGGGCAACGGCATCCTGAGCATCACACGCGGAACCGTGCCGCTCGCTCTGTTCGACCATCGCACCTATGGCGCCTTCGCCGGCAAATTGCTCGCTCCGAGCTTCGTCCTGTCCGCCGCCGCGCCGCTCATCTATGCCTCGGTCATCGAACGGTTCGGGATGGCGGGAGCGCTTGGCCTGTCGATCGGCATCGCCACCGTCATCCTCACGGCGGCGATTCTGCTGGTCGTCCAATTCGGGCGCAAAATCAAATCATGAGGAGGCCCAGGCGCATGGCCTTGGCGACGGCTTCCGTTCGCCCGCTCGCGCCAAGCTTTGCAACGATGGACGCCACGTGGAATTTCGCCGTATGCGGTGTGATGGCCAGAGACCGGGCGATCGACTTGTTCGACGCCCCTTCGGCGAGCAGCGCCAGCACCTGTAATTCCCGTTCCGTGAGCTCGGCCGCTGCGGGCTCGTCCTCATCGGCTTGCGCCAGCCCGTCCAGATCGGAACGGGCAAGCCACCGATCGCGCACATCCTCCGTCAAGACGATCAAGCCGTCTGCCGCCGCCCGGATCGCGGATCGGAGCGCATCGGCGTTTGCGTCCTCGGGGAGCACTGCCGAGGCTCCGGCCTGCAACGCGTCCAGGGCTTCGGCGCCCTTGCAAAAGACGAGCACGGGCGAACCGCTCCTCGGCACCCGCCGCCTCGTCGGTGATGCGTATGTCGGCGCGCAAGCCGCCTCCGCCGACGATGTGAATGCCGGGATCGTGCATGAGCATGTCGCGGACGCGGTCCGCCAGCTCCACATCATCGATGCAAAGCTCGACGGTGATTCCCGCGTCCGGACCGTGACTGTCATGCTCCCTTGCGGTCACGGCGCCGGGCTCGCTCCAATGGTGACGTTTGCGCTCGCGGTCTGTCCGCCGCGGACGAGTTTCAGCTCGACCACCTTGCCGACGGATTCAGGGGAGAGCCGCGCAAACAGGCTGCGCAGGCCGCCTATGGGCTCTCCATCGAACGAGACGATGATATCGCCAAGCAGAACGCCCGCTTTGCCTGCGGCTCCGTCCGGATCGACGCTGACGATCATGGCGGCACGGCGGTCGGGCAGTGCGTGCGCTGCCGCCAGGGTTTCGTCGAGGCGGACGGGGTGAACGCCGACGCCCAGATAGCCACGGCGAATCCGGCCATCGGCCAGCAGCTTGGGCGCGATACGCTCGATCGTCGCCATGGGGATGATGAGCGGCTGCCGGCGAGGTCCGAAGACGGGCATTCCGAGCGCGCGGCCCTCGGCGTCGACCACGATCCCGCCTTCTGCCTGCCGATCGAGACGCAGATCAAGGCGGATCAGCTTGTCGATCCGGCCGCCGCGCCGGCTTTGCCAGGCCCCGCCCGCAACCGACACGCATCCGAGGTTCGCAATCACGCCTTCCCTGCCCCGGCCGAGAGCCAGGACCATCTGGCCGATCCCCGCCTCCTCGCTCGCAGGCGCCGGCGCCGGGACGTTCAGCTCTTCGGCAAGGCGCAGCACCGCGATATCGGTGGTCGGGTCGCGGCCCGCAAGTTCCGCCCGGATCGATCTGTCCCCTGCGGCGATGACCGAGATCTCGTCGTCGGCCTCCAAGGCGTCGCTGGCGGTCACGATGAAGCCAGGCTTCCACACAAGCCCGCTTGCGATTGCACGTCCATGCGACCGGACGCTGACGATGGAGCCAGCCGCAGCTTCGGCTAGCTGCCGCAGCTGATGAGACAGGGCAAGCAGAGGATTGGCGGCGATCTGTTCGGGCATCGGAAGCTCCGTGGATTGAGGTTGTCCCAAATCTGTCGCCTCTGGCGCATAGTTGCTACTCCCCAGATGGCTAGGGCAGCGCGGTTTTACGACCCGGCTCGTCACGCGCCACGTTGCCGAAGCGGCGGGCGCTTGCGCATCGCGTCACGGCCCGTCAAAAGTCTGGATTGCAGTCGCCGGAAAATCGCTTCTTTCTTAGTCCTAATGGCTACGGCCCCGGAACCGCGCCGACCTTCATCCATTAGCTGCCATCAACCAGCGAGACACCCCATGCAACTCACCCTTCGACAATTCGCTACCGCCGTCCTCGTAACAATCGGGCTTGCCGGGACCGCGCTCGCCGGTCCCCTCGACGACGTCAAGAGCCGCGGCACGATCCAGATCGGGCTGGAGGGCACCTATCCGCCTTTCAACTTTGTGGACGAGAAGGGCAAGCTGACCGGCTTCGAAGTCGACTTCGCGGAAGCGGTCGCCGCCAAGCTGGGCGTAAAACCCAATTTTCAGCCGGGCAAATGGGACGGCCTGCTCGCCGCGCTCGATGTGAAGCGTATCGACGCCGTCATCAACCAGGTGACCATCACTCCCGAGCGCGAGCAGAAATACGCCTTTTCGCAACCCTATACGGTGTCCGGCATCCAGATCATCGTGGGCAGCGGCACATCCAACATTGCCAAGCCTGCCGATCTTGCCGGCAAGCGGGTCGGCGTGGTGCTCGGCACGTCTTACGAGAAGTGGCTGCGCGAAAACGTGCCGACCGCCGACATCCGCACCTATGACGACGATGCGACGCGCAATCAGGACCTGCTCGTCGGCCGGATCGACGCGATCCTGAACGACCGGCTGATCGTGGCCAACCTCCTCAAGCAATATAATGGGCGGCTGGTCGCGGCAGGCGAGCCCTTCGCAACGCAGAAGCAAGGCGTCGCCGTTCGCAAGGACAGCGGCGACATCGCCAAGGCCATCGACGCCGCCATCGCGGCACTGCGAGCCGACGGCACGCTGAAGACGATCTCGGAGAAGTGGTTCGGCGCCGACGTGACGCAGTAGCGCGCCATGCCGTTTTCATCCGAGCTTGATCTGGCAGTCCCTGCCGTTTCTGCTGCAGGGCGCCGTGTACACCATCCTGCTCAGCGTGGGCGGGATGGGCTTCGGCCTGCTCATCGGCTTTGTGCTTGCGTTGATGCGGCGGTCCCACCGCCGCATACTCACCATTCCGGCGCGCGCCTATATTTCCTTCATTCGCGGCACCCCGCTCCTGGTGCAGCTTTTCCTTATCTATTACGGCCTTGCTCAGTTCGGCCTGCGTTTCGATCCCATTCCGGCGGCGCTGCTCGGCTTCAGCCTGAATATCGGCGGATACGCGGCCGAGATCATCCGTTCTGCGATCGCCTCGGTCGACAAGCGCCAATGGGAGACGGCCGCCTCGCTTGGCTTCACTCCCAGGCAGGTGCTGCAATATGTGGTTCTTCCGCTGGCGGCGCGCGTCGCCATCGCTCCGCTGACCAACAGCTTCATCAGCCTCGTCAAGGACACCTCGCTTGCCGCGACCATCCAGGTGCCGGAGCTTTTCCGTCAGGCGCAGCTGATCACGGCAAGGACCTATGAGATTTTCACCATGTATCTCGCGGCGGCATTGATCTACTGGCTGCTGTCGACGGTGCTCGCCATCATGCAGGACCGGCTCGAAGCGCGCGCGAACCGGTATGTCACGAGCCAGTAAACCCTGGCTCAAAGCTGGAAAAGCAGGATGAGCCCCGTTGCGGCCAGGGCGGCGTTCCACATGCGGTCGAAGTTGAGCCACGCGCTGCGGAGAATGGCGACGCCGAGCCATTGATAGACGACGATGGCGATCAACGCCGTTACGGCAAGCGTCGCAGCCGTATGGACCCCGATCGCCGCGAGCGTGATGCCCACCGATCCGGCGGCGCCGGGTATCGGCGAGGCGGCGAGGCAGAGGGGCATGATGGCGGGCAGGAGCATCAGGCCTGCGCCATGCGCGGTCGCCATCAGAAACGACCAGAGCAGCAGGCCGCCAAAGCCCGCCGTCATGCCGACGCGCACGCGGTGGCGATGGCCATAGAGCTGGTTATAGGCCGCCCAGCCGATCAGCAGCAGGGCGGCGGCCGCGTAAATCCACCGCCCTTCGATCACGACGCCGCTCGCAACCACGGCTCCCGGCGACAATGCCGATCGACAGCATATGCCCGATGGCGAGCGGCGGCAGCGCCCACAGCACCACCGCCAGGCTGCGCCGATGCAGGCCGAGCGCCACGGCGAACAGCCAGCCCATCGCCGGATTGAGGCCATGGAACGCGCCGAGGCCCGCCAATAGCAGCCAGGGCCACAGCTCGTTCATTCCAGCCTCGCCGGACTAAGCAGAGTTCCCAAAAGTGGCCTTCCCGGTTTTGGGAAAAAACTCTGCGAAAACATACGAATCTAAGCAGACATTCGTTGGGCAACCAAGGAATGTCTGCTTAGGCCTGCCGCGCGTCAAGCGAGCCGGGTCACGGATAGCAATAGGAGTCCGACGAGCAATCGCCGCCTTCCAGCCGGACCTGATGCGGACGGTGCGACTTCGGCCATTCGACGAAGAACTTCTCGTCGAAGGCGATGCCGCCTTCCGGCTTGGCGTCCAGCTTCACCATCCAGCCATTGATCCCCTCGGGATAGAACTGCTCGTCGATCACGCCATAGAGCGAGTTGGTGAAATAGACGCGCCGCCCGTCACGGCTGATCTCGACCATTTGCGGTCCGCCATTCAGCGCGCCGTTCTTCGCGCCCGGATGGGTCGCCCGCGAGACGATGCCGCCGATCCTCACCTTGCCGGTCAGCTTGGCGTTGAACGGATCGGACACGTCATATTGCAGGAGATCGCCCGTGCCCCAGCAGGAGACGTAGAGGAACTTGTCGTCCATCGACAGGTCGATATCGCTGACGAGCGGCGGCACCGCGCCGAAACCCTTCAGCATCGGAGGAAGCTTTTCGGGATCGGCCGGCTCGGCCGGAATTTCGATGATCTTCGTCACGGCCCATTTGTCACCGTCGCGATGCCAGGTCCAGATCGAGGATGACAGGTTTTCCAGGCTCAGCACGCAATTGACGAAGCCATAGGCCTTGGTCGGATCATGCGCCGGGCGCAGTTCGAAGACGAGCTGCTGCTTGTCGCCGAAATCGATGGTCTGCTGATGCTTGCGCGTATGCAGGTCCCAGAAATGCAGCCGGCGGCCATATTTCGCGCCGAGCAGGATTTCCGGGACGAGGCCGTCCTCGAACATGTCGGGCGTGCCCCATTCGCTGGTGATGAGCGTATCATGGCCGAGATGCCACCAGGCGTCATAGGAGAGCTGCTGCGGCCCGCGATCGATCTCCCACTGGCCGCGAATGTCGAACGTTTCATGATCCATCAGGAAGATGCCGCCCGGCGCCTTGCCCTCGGCATTGCCGAGCGCCGCGACATAGATGCCTTCCGGCCCGCAATGAATGGTATGCGGCCGCGTATAGCCTGCGCGCTCGGCGACTTCGGCCGGCTCGATGACCTTGACGATCTGCGGCTTCCTGGGGTCGGGCTTGGTATCGATGATGTGGATGCGCGAGGATCGGAGGCCGGGCACGACGAGATAACGGCGCTCGGTATGCGCGTGCGGCGCGTTCGGGCACAGGCATGACGAACAGGCATTCCAGCCGAAATGATGCAGCTCGTCGCCGGCATTCGGCATCGCGACCTGCTGGATGATCGTACCGTAAGTCGATGAGCCGGGATCGACATCCACGACGGCGAGTGCATCGGGCACGGCGCGCGTCGGATCGAACGCCGCCACATAGGCCAGCGTTTCGGCCGGCGCCTTCATAGCCATGCGCGGAGATGGGTAAAAGCTTGGATCTGGTTTCCAGGTTGCCATGTGCTGTCCTCTCTTTACTTGTGCTTATGATTTTGCTCGATTGCACCGTGAGTTCGGAGGCTTGCGGGATGTCCCATTCTTCACGTGGGCAAACGCTTGCTGCAACACTACCACCAGGATCATCAGTTGAGCATGGCGTTATTTTGATTTGTGAGATGTCTTTAGCAAAGAGGCACCGATCGCGCATCAACCGATCGGGTGAGGTCAAGGCCAGCGGGATTGGCTGGCCGTCCCCGCGTCACCGCTGATCGTCAGAGCGCCGCCTTGGACGCTCGGAAAAGCGCGACGTCAATGCAGAAGCTGCCATCGGGTTCGATCTCGAAATAGCGCGTGACGCTTGCCGACATGGCGGCCTGCAGCGCCCGGATCGCATCCGCCTGAACCTGCGGCGTGCGGATCCTCTCAATCCAGGATGTGAATTCGAGATGCAGGCGATGCTGGGTGGTGTCGCCGGGGATCAGGCCCGCCCGCGCGATCGCCGCCTCCCATTCCGCCCTGGAATAGTTGCGCACATGGGAGCAATCGCGCAGCAACTCGATCGCCTGAAAAAACGTGTCGAGCAGCGGCGTGCCCGGCGAGACGGTGTCGACGAAAGCGGCGATGCCGCCCGGCTTGAGCACGCGTGCCGCCTCGCGAAGGCCAGCCTCGAAATCGCGCCAGTGATGCGCGCTGAAGCGGCTGAGCACCAGGTCGAAACTTTCAGCATCGAACGGCAGGCTTTCGGCCAGGCCCTGCTTCGTCGTGACATTGCCGAGACCACGTTCCGTCGCGGCCCGGCCCACCACATCCAGCATCTCGGGCGACAGATCATATGCCACGACCTCCCGCACATGCGGCGCGACATGGAAGGTGACGTGGCCGCCGCCGCAACCGAGGTCGAGCACGCGGGCTTCCGGATGCGCGCGCGCAAGCGCCGCCAGCGCCTGGAGATCGACGCCTTGCGCGTGCACGGCGCTGTTCAGATAGGCGTCCGCGCGCGCACCGAACTGGCCGCCCACCAACGCTTCGTGGCTCTTGTTTTCCGACATGGCTCATCGCTCCGTTTGCAATCGTTCATGGGGCGTGGCCTGGACGGCGTACATGCGCGCCCGTTTCCGTCCGGGGCGGGCCTCAGCCGCTTTGCCGATAACGCCGATTTGGTCATTTTCCCGCATACAACTCTGGTGCGGATATTCGTGTTCGACTAACATTCCCTCGCTCGCGCAAAGGGCGATCAAGAACCGGCAAGCGCGGCGCAAATTTCGCAAAGGGAGGTCTGCGCATGTCTCGGTTCGCAAGGGTGGGCGCCGCGTTGGCAGCACTCATGCTGTTCAATCTGCCGGCTCAAAGTCAGGACTATCCTAACAAATCGGTGAAGATCATCGTACCGTTCGCGGCCGGCGGGCCGGCGGACGTTTACGCGCGCTTCATCGGCAATCATCTGTCGGAAGCGCTGAAGCAGCCTTTCGTCATCGAGGACCGTCCAGGTGCAGGTTCGGTCATCGGCACCGAGGCGGTCGCCAAGTCCGCACCGGACGGCTACACGCTCCTGATGATGTCGAACACGCACACGACGAACGAATCGCTGATGCCGGACAAGCCGTTCAAGCTGATGGACGATTTCGTCGCCGTCGCTCCGGTCAACTATTCCGACCTCGTGCTGGTCATCCACCCGTCTGTTCCCGCGAAGGACCTCAAGGAATTCGTCGCCCTGGCCAAATCGAAGCCGAAGGGCCTCACCTATGCGTCCTCCGGACCCGGCACGCCCTATCACATGGCGGGCGAGCTGTTCAAGGCGATGACCCAGACCGACATCGTGCATGTGCCCTATAAGGGAAGCTCAGGCGCGCGAACCGACATTCTCGGCGGGCATGTGAACATGATGTTCGACGCCATCACGACGATGGCGCCCAATGTCGCCGCCGGGCAGTTGAAAGCGCTCGGCACCACGGGCGACAAGCGGACATCGGTGCTGCCTGATGTGCCGACCGTCGCCGAAGCAGGGGTGCCGGGCTATTCCGCTACCATCTGGCTCGGCATCATGGCGCCCAAGGGCACGCCGCAGGCCATCGTCGACAAGCTCAATGCCGAGATCACCAAGGTGCTGCAGCGGCCCGACGTGAAGAAAATGTGGGCGGAACAGGGCGCCGAACCGCTGATCATGTCGCCGGTGGAATTCAAAGCCTATCTGGAAAAAGACATCGAAAAATGGGCGGAGGTGGTGAAGATCTCCGGTGCGAAGGTCCAGTGACCTCCGCATCGCCGGAAGACATCCGGCTGAACGTCAACGGGCAGGAAAAGCGGATTGCCGGCGATCCGCGAATGCCGCTCCTTGCAGCCCTGCGCGGCGAGTTGGGCATGACGGGTGTGCGCTTCGGCTGCGGCGCCGGGCTCTGCGGAGCGTGCAACGTGCTGATCGAGGGGCGCGTGGCCACATCCTGCAATGTCGCTGTCGGCGATGTGGCGGGCAAGGCCATCGTCACGGCGGAGGGGCTTGGCACGCCCGCCGCGCCGCATCCACTGCAGAAGGCATTCCTCGCCGAGCAGGCCGCGCAATGCGGCTATTGCATCCCCGGCATTCTGATTTCCGCCGCGGCCCTGCTGCGCCATACGCCGAAGCCGACCGACGCGGAGGTGCGGGCCGCGCTGGACGGCAATCTGTGCCGCTGCGGTTCGCATAACCGGATCGTCCGCGCCGTCCTGGCGGCCGCCGGGGAAGGAGCCGCCCGATGAGCGCGACAGCGAAATTGTCCGGCAATCTGCGCTCGAACCCGATGCTTTCG
This sequence comes from uncultured Alphaproteobacteria bacterium, assembly GCA_963842775.1. Taxonomy (GTDB): domain Bacteria; phylum Pseudomonadota; class Alphaproteobacteria; order Rhizobiales; family Rhodomicrobiaceae; genus R-RK-3. Next base: position 474,766 of record CAWJHQ010000015.1, read on the forward strand.
CGCTGGATCCGCCTGCGGCCGGAAGGCGTGGTCGAGATCTGTCCGGGGAAAGTGGAAATCGGGCAGGGCATTCTCACGGCGCTGGCACAGCTTGCGGCCGACGAACTCGATGTCGGACTGGAGCGCATCCGGCTGGTTCCCGCCAATACATGGGCAAGCCCCAATGAAGGCATGACCTCGGGAAGCCTGTCCATCCAGGATTCCGGCATGGCGGTGCGGCAGGCCTGCACGGAGGCAAGAGCGATCCTGCTGTCGGCGGCGGCGGCACGTTTGGGCGTGCCGGTGGATACGCTGTCCGTCGAGGACGGCGTCATTCGCGGCGCGGGCAATCTTTCGGCCAGCTATTTCGATATGGCCGAGGACGGCTTGCTCGACCGCGAGGCGACCGGGGACGTTGCACCGAAAGCGATCGCGCTGCGGCGGCTCGCGGGGAAGCCGGTTGACCGGCTCGATCTCGCCGACAAGATCTTCGGCGCCGCGCGCTTTGTCCATGATCTCAGCCTGGCTGCCATGCTGCACGGGCGCGTGCTCAGGCCGCCTTCGCCTCGCGCCAAGCTGCTCACCCTGGAGGCGGACGACATCCGCGCGATGACCGGCGTAAAAGCCGTCGTACGGGACGGAAGCTTCGCCGGGGTCGTCGCCGACAGCGAGTGGAACGCGGAACGCGCTCTTGCACGGCTTCGCGCGTCGGCAATCTGGGAAGAGGCCGCGCCGCAACTGCCCGATGAAACGCAGCTCACCACCTGGCTGAAAAGCGCCGCCGCCGAGGCAAGGCCGGTCGCCGAGCGAGCGGCCGATCAGCCGGTCGCGCCCGCGCGAACCATCCGGCGAGACTATTCACGTCCGTTCATCGCCCATGCCTCCATCGCCCCGTCCTGCGCCGTCGCCCAGTTCGCGGAAGCCGGCGACGGCGAGAGCCGCGTCCACATCTGGACTCACAGCCAGGGCATCTTCAATCTGCGCACCGATCTCGCAAAGCTCCTTGCGATGCCTCCCGAAGCCATCATCCTGGAGCACGCGGAAGGAGCCGGATGCTACGGCCATAATGGGGCTGACGACGTCGCGGTGGATGCCGTGCTGCTGGCGCGCGCCGTGCCGGGTTCTCCGGTACGGGTGCAATGGTCGCGCGAGGAGGAGCTTGGCTGGGCGCCTTTCGGCCCGGCCATGGCGGTCACCATCGAGGCGGATCTCGACGCTGCCGGCGAGATCAGCAACTGGCGGCATGAAATATGGAGCAACGGGCATACGAGCCGGCCGGGACGCGCGCAGACGCCGACGCTGCTTGCGGGATATGACATCGAGAACGCCTTCCCGCGCCTTCCCTCCATCAACCCGCCGATCGCCACGGGCGGCGGCGCCGAGCGCAATGCGCTGCCGACCTATGATTTTCCCGCCTGGCAGGTCGCTCAACCATTACATCACGGATATGCCGATCCGCGTTTCGGCGCTGCGCACGCTCGGCGCCTTCGCCAACGTGTTCGCATCCGAGTCCTTCATGGACGAAATCGCCGCCGAGCGCGGTGAAGATCCCGTGGCCTTCCGCCTGCGCCAGCTTTCCGACCCAAGAGCCAAGGCCGTGATCGAGGCAGCGGCCGAACGCTTTGGCTGGGCCGGCCGGCAAAAGCGCGAGGGCTGGGGCCATGGCGTCGGCTACGCCCGCTACAAGAGCACCGGCGCCTATTGCGCCGTATTCGCGGAGGTCGAGGCCGGCCGCGAGGTCCGCGTTCATCGCCTCGCGATCGCTGCCGATGTCGGCGAGGTCATCAACCCGGACGGCGTCGCCAATCAGATGGAGGGCGGCGCAATCCAGGGCACGAGCTGGACGCTGAAGGAGGCGGTGCGCTTCGACCGCTCACGCATCACCAGCACGCAATGGGACAGCTATCCGATCCTGCGCTTCTCGGAGGTGCCTGCGGTGGAGGTGGTCATCCTCGACCGGCCGAGCGAGCCTGCGATGGGTGCGGGCGAAGCCGCGCACGGACCGACCGCGGCGGCGATCGCCAACGCCGTTTTCGACGCGATCGGGGTGCGGGTGCGCGATCTGCCGCTGACGCCGGAGCGCATTATCGCGGCGATGGATTAGGGGATGTGGGGGCCATGCAACTGAAACTTCTGAGCGGCGGCGCGGCGCAGGCGCTGGTCGGAGCCGTCGCGGCGCGGTTCAAGGCCGAAACGGGCTTTGACATCGACGGGGCCTTCGGAGCGGTCGGCGCCATGAAGGGCCGGCTGCTGGACGGCGAACCGGCCGATCTGCTCATTCTTACGCGGGCGCTCATCGATGAACTTGCCGCCGGCGGCCATGTCGAAGCGGCCTCGGTGGCCGATATCGGCGCGGTGAGGACGGCCATAGCGGTACGCGCGGCGGACCCTGCGCCGCCGGTCGGCAATGCCGACGATTTGCGGGGCGCCCTGCGCGCCGCCGATGCGATCTATTCGCCGGATCAGAAGCTGTCGACCGCCGGCATTCACTTCGCCAAGGTTCTGGACGCGCTCGGCATCGCGGACGAAGTCGCCGGCCGCCTCAGAGAGTTCCCGAACGGCGCGGCGGCGATGAGCGCGCTTGCCGCATCCACGGAGCGGCAGCCCATCGGATGCACCCAGGTCACCGAAATTCTCGGCACGCCCGGCCTGACCCTGGTCGGCGTTCTGCCGCCGGACTTCGAACTGGCCACCGTCTACACCGTCGGCGTGGCGACGCGCGCGGCACATCCGGACGCCGCCCGCAAACTCGCCGCCATGCTGACCTCAGCGGAGGCGCTGCCCTTGCGCGAACAAGTCGGATTCGGCCGATGAGGAGACGCTGATGTCCGCGCAAGCGCCCGCCGACGACGCGTCGAACCCGCCGCCGAAACGGGTGGTGAAATCCTCCACGGAGCTGCTGGCCGGCCTCCTGCTGATCGGACTGGCGGCGGTGGGCCTTTTCGGCACGCTCAATCTCAATTCCGGGCAGCTTTCCAGCATGGGGCCGGGCATGATGCCGAAGATAACCAGCATCGGCCTCGCCATGTTCGGTTCGGCCCTCATCGTGCAGAGCTTCATCGCCGATGGCCCGACCGTGCAGGCGTGGAACTGGCGCGGCATCCTCTTCGTGTTCGGCGCGGTGCTGGTGTTCGCCGCGACCATACGCGGGCTGGGGCTGGGCGTCGCGGGGCCGCTCTCCGTCATCATCTCCTCGCTCGCCGACCGCGATACGCGGCTCATCGAGATCATTCCCTTCGCGCTGGTGATGACGGTCTTCAGCGCGCTGCTGTTCAAATGGCTGCTCGGCCTGCCGATCCCGATCCTGCCCTTCCTCCTCGGTTATTGAGGCGCGTCCAACGCATGGCCGACATGATCTCCAATCTGGAGCTGGGGTTCGCCGTCGTCTTCTCGGTGAAGACCCTCGCGCTCTGCTTCCTCGGCTGCCTGATCGGCACGCTGATCGGCGTGCTGCCCGGCATCGGCCCGGTCGCGACCATCGCCATGCTGCTGCCGGTGACCTTCGGCATCGATCCGGTCGGCGCGCTGATCATGCTGGCCGGCATCTATTACGGCGCGCAATATGGCGGCTCGACCGCGGCGATCATCGTCAACATTCCGGGCGAAGTGTCGTCGGTGGTCACCGTGCTGGACGGGCATCAGATGGCCAAGCAGGGCCGCGCGGGCGTCGCGCTCGGCATCGCGGCGATCGGCTCGTTCATCGCGGGCACGCTGGCGACGCTCATGATCGCGGCCGTCGGCGCGCCGCTCGCCCATTATGCGCTGGCCTTCGGACCGCGCGATTATTTCTCGCTGATGGTCTTCGGCCTGATGTTCGCCGTCGTGCTGGCGCGCGGCTCGCTGCCGAAGGCCATCGCGATGATCCTGGCGGGCATTTTGCTGTCGACCGTCGGCACCGATCTGGAGACCGGGCAGGCGCGGCTGACCTTCGGCAGTCCCGAATTGTTCGACGGCATCGAATTCGCGGTCCTCGCCATGGGGGTGTTCGGCTTCGCCGAGATTCTCCGGACGCTGGAGGATTTCCAGCCCCGCCTGATCAGGGACGCCCCGATCGGCCGCCTGCTTCCCTCGCGGGCCGATCTGAAGGTTGCGATCGCCCCGATCCTGCGCGGCACGGTCATCGGCTCCTGCCTGGGGCTGCTGCCCGGCAATGGCGCCGTGCTCGGGCCGTTCGCGTCCTATGCCACGGAGAAGCGGCTGGCCAAGGACCCCTCGCGTTTCGGCAAGGGCGCGATCGAGGGCGTGGCCGGACCGGAATCGGCCAATAATGCCGGCGCGCAGACCGCCTTTCTGCCGCTGCTGACGCTCGGCATTCCGCCCAACGCCGTGATGGCGCTGATGGTCGGCGCGATGACCATCCACGGCATCGTCCCCGGCCCGCAGATCATCACCAAGCAGCCGCAGCTTTTCTGGGGCATGATCGTTTCCATGTGGATCGGCAATCTGATGCTGCTGGTCATCAATCTGCCGCTCGTCGGTTTGTGGGTGCGGCTGATCAAGGCGCCTTACCGGCTGCTGTTTCCCGCAATCGTGCTGTTCTGCTGCATCGGCATCTATTCGATCAACAACAGCTCCGCCGAAGTGGCGATGGTGGCGGCGTTCGGCCTGTTCGGCTACGTGCTCATCAAGCTCGAATTCGAGCCGGCGCCGCTGATCCTCGGATTTGTGCTGGGCCGGCTGATGGAGGAGAAATTCCGCCAGTCGCTGCTGATTTCAGGCGGGAATCTCAACACGTTCATCGATGCGCCGATTTCGGCGACCCTCCTGGCCTTGACGGCGTTGCTCGTGCTCGTCTCGCTGCTGCCGGTGATCAGGCGGAAACGCGACGAGGTCTTTGCCGAATGAACGCGCCGGCCTACGCGGCACGGCTTTCTCTGCATAACGGGAGCTCTGCGAAAGCTGCTGTCCCGTTCCGTCGTCGCCCCGGCCACGACAGCAGGTGACTGTTGGGCGAATGGTCCCGGCTCCGCCTGCGGCGGTCCGGGACGACGAACGGAGAGGAACCAGCTTTTTGCAGAGGGTCTCACGACGGCGTGCAGGATTGAGGCAAGGTCTCCGAACGTGCTATAATTTATCGATCGATAATCAAACGGGAGGATGCCATGGCCGTGAATCGGCAAGCCATCTATGATGCGGCGAAAAAGCTCTCGAACTGGGGCCGCTGGGGCGAAGACGACCAGATCGGCACCCTGAACAACGTAACGCCCGCCGATATCGTCGGCGCTGCCGGCCTCGTCCGCAAAGGCAAGGTCTTTTCCCTCGGCCTGTCGCTGAAGGAGCCCATCCAGTCCGGCCTGTTCGGCGGCCGCTGGAACCCGATCCACACCATGCTCGCCACCGGAACCGATGCCGCCGCCGGGAACCAGGATACGGAGGGCGCCTATCTCCGCTATGCCGACGACGCGATCAACATGCCGTGCCAGGCTTCGACGCAGTGGGACGCGCTCTGCCACATCTTCCTCGACGACAAAATGTACAATGGCTACGACGCCAAGCTGGTCGACGCGCGGGGCGCGAAGAAACTCGGCATCGAGCATGTACGCGACAAGATGGTCGGGCGCGGCGTCCTGCTCGATATGGCCCGCTTCAAGGGCATGGACTCCCTCCCCGACGGCTACGCGATCAAGAACGCCGAACTGGACGAATGCGCGGCGGCGCAAGGCGTCGCGATCCGCAAGGGCGACTTCGTCATCGTGCGGACGGGCCATCAGGAGCGGTGCCTCGCAAAGAAAGACTGGACCGGCTATGCGGGCGGCGGCGCGCCCGGCTTCGCGTTCGAGACCTGCTACTGGCTCAAGGAAAAGGACGTCGCGGCGATCTGCTCCGACACCTGGGGCTGCGAGGTGCGTCCCAACGAGACCGATGAGGCGAACCAGCCATGGCATTGGGTGGTCATCCCGGCGCTCGGCATCTCGATGGGCGAGATCTTCTACCTGAAGGAACTCGCCGAGGATTGCGCCTCCGACAAGGTCTATGAGTTCTTTTTCGTGGCGCCGCCCCTGCACCTTCCCGGCGGCGCGGGTTCGCCGACCAATCCCCAGGCCATCAAATAGAGAGCTGGATCATGGCGAGATATCTCAAGCGCGGACGGGATGCGTCGCTGCGGGCGGAAGACGCCGCGAAGGTCAGGACGGCGGTCGAAGGCATCCTCGCCGACATCGAGGCACGCGGCGACGAGGCGGTGCGCGAGCTTTCGGTGAAGTTCGACGACTGGGATCGCGAGGACTTTCGGCTGACCGATGCCGAGGTGCGGGAGTGCGTCGAGAGCCTCCCGCAGCGCGACCTCGACGACATCCGCTTCGCGCAAAGCCAGGTGCGCAGCTTCGCGGAACATCAGCGGGCGGCGCTTCAAGACATCGAGGTCGAGACGCAGCCCGGCGTGGTGCTCGGCCACAAGAACATCCCGGTGAACTCGGTCGGCTGCTACGTTCCCGGCGGCAAATATCCGATGGTCGCGTCGGCGCATATGTCGATCATCACCGCCAAGGTGGCGGGCGTGCAACGGATCGTGACCTGCGCGCCGCCCTTCCAGGGCAAGCCGGCTGCGGCCATCGTCGCCGCGCAGCATATGGCCGGCGCGGACGTCATCTACTGCCTCGGCGGCATCCAGGCGGTGGGGGCGATGGCGCTCGGCACCGAGAGCATTGCGGCGGTCGACATGCTGGTCGGGCCGGGCAATGCCTTCGTCGCGGAGGCTAAGCGGCAGCTCTATGGCCGCGTCGGCATCGATCTGTTCGCCGGGCCGACCGAAACGCTGATCATCGCCGACGAAACCGTCGACGGCGAAATCTGCGCCACCGACCTGCTCGGCCAGGCCGAGCACGGCCCAAGCTCCCCGGCGATCCTGCTGACCAATTCGGAGAAGCTGGCGCGCGACACGATGGCCGAAATCGAGCGCCTGCTGACGATCCTGCCGACCGCGCCGATCGCCGCCAAAGCCTGGGAGGATTACGGCGAGGTCATCGTCTGCGACGACGAGGCGGAGATGGTGCGCGAGGCGGACCGGATCGCCTCCGAGCATGTGCAGGTCATGACCCGCGACCCGGATTATTTCCTCACCCACATGACCAATTACGGCGCGCTGTTCCTCGGGCCGCGCACGAACGTCGCCTATGGCGACAAGGTGATCGGCACCAATCACACGCTGCCGACGATGAAGGCGGCGCGCTATACTGGCGGCCTGTGGGTCGGCAAGTTCCTGAAGACCTGCACCTATCAGCGCGTGCTGACCGACGAGGCGTCGGCGCGGATCGGCGAATATTGCTCGCGGCTGTGCATGCTGGAAGGCTTCGTCGGCCATGCCGAGCAGGCGAATGTGCGCGTCCGCCGCTATGGCGGGAAGAACGTGCCTTATGGAGCCGGGGCGGAGTGAGCGTCACATATGGCCGCCTGTGTTCGGTTATGTGGCCTTTAGACCAAGCGGCCGGTTAGATTCCTGCCCTCTTGCTCAGCGGGTGATGTCGGATGCTACAGTTGATCATACTCAAGACACGCAGAGAAAACCTTAATCAGGTCATTGCGTTTCGGAAACACGCTCTTCACGGCGAAATTAAACGAGCGTCGCCTAACGATCTTCTGCTGCTGGCGGAAATTCAGACGCGTGGCCCAGCGGTGGTTCGTTACGGGATGTGGTTTAAGAGGCAACGTCCTGCAAAGCGCGGTGAGACAGAGGGGATTTGGAACGGAAGCTGGAAATTCATTGTCGAGGGCGAGTGTTGCCGAGAATTCGCTATTCCCTTCTCACCTGAGGAGGAAACAGGTTTTCAAAATATCTACGGTCAAGGAGGCACGGTCAACTATGTGACGAGTGCAGATGCTGAATCCCTTCGCAAAAAAGGGCTATTGAGGCCGTTTGCTTTTGCTTAATCGCGGTGCCAAGGGATCCCAAACCATGCAAGCCAATGATCTCCCCGCGACGCCCTCCTTCCGCCTCGACGGACGGCGGGCGCTCGTCACCGGCGCGGGACGCGGCATCGGCCTTGGGGTCGCCACCGCCTTCGCCGAAGCCGGCGCGCATGTGACGCTCTGCGCGAGAAGCGCGGACGAGATCGAGAGCGCGGCGGAAGCCATAAGAGGCAAGGGGTGGCTTGCGGATGCCCTCGCCTGCGATGTCACCGATCTTGACGCGTTCGCGGCGGCGATCGCCAAAGCGGCGCCCTACGACATCTTCTTCAACAATGCCGGCATGAACCGGCCGAAGCCATTCGTGGACGTGCCGGTCGAGGACTTCGACGCCATCATGGGCCTGAATGTGCGGGCGGCGTTTTTCGCCGCGCAGGCCGTCGTGCGCGGGCTCATCGCGGCGGGCAAGCCCGGGTCGATCATCAACATGTCGTCGCAGATGGGGCATGTCGGCGGCGCGAACCGCTCCCTCTACTGCGCCTCCAAATGGGCGATGGAGGGGTTTTCGCGCGTCATGGCGATTGAACTCGGGCCGCACGGCATCCGCGTCAATACGCTGTGCCCGACCTATGTCGAGACGCCGATGACCCGTCCCTATTTCGAGGACGATGCGTTCCGGCAGAGCGTCGTTTCGAAGATCAAGCTGGGCCGCCTGGGCACCGTCAATGACCTGATGGGCGCGGCGGTATTCCTTGCTTCGGACGCCTCGGCCCTGATGACCGGGGCTTCGTTGCTGGTGGATGGCGGCTGGACGGCCGATTGAGATCGGCGGGTCTTGTCGAGAATCCGCCGTCGCTGTAAGTTATCGAGTGATAACCAATGGAGGAAACCCCGATGCGCGCGCTTGGCTTCAATCATCTGTCGATCGGGTCGAAGAATCTGGACGCCTCCTTGCAGTTTTACGAAACCCTGTTCGGCATGGAGCGCATCCCCACCTATAATTTCGGCTTCGTCACGCAGTATCTGCGCTGCGGAAATCTGCAGCTTCACGTCTTCCATCTGGACGACCAATGTCCCGCTCTATCAGCATTTTGCGCTCGACGTGGATGATTTCCATGCGGTCTACGAAGCGGCGAAAAAGCTGGGCGCGCTCGACACGAACACATTCCGCAACCCCATCAACGAGCTTCCCGATGGTTCCGTGCAGATGTATTTGCGCGACCCCGGCGGCAATCTGCTCGAAGTCGATTGGCCGGATATAACGACGCTCGACACCTCGCGGATTCCCGAATTGCGCAAGCTCTCCGAATTCGCCGAGCAGACAGGGGAAGCGCTGAACGCATCGCTCTATCTGGACCGTCCGGATTTCAGGCCGGCCGGGCGTTAGCCCGGCTCCGCAGAGGAAGCGATGTCCGAAATCGCCACGAGCGCGTCCCGGCGGCCATGGGCCGATATGGGTGCGGACTATAATGCCGCGATGGAACGGGCGGAAGCGCTGGTCCCGGTGCTGCGGCAGCGCGCGGTGCAAACCGAGGCGCTCCGGACCTTGCCCCAGGAAACCGAACGCGACCTGCATGAAGCCGGCCTGTTCCGCATTCTCCAGCCACGGCGGGTCGGTGGCGGCGAACTCGATTACGTGGCGATGATCGATGTGGCGGACGTGCTCGCGCGCGGCGACGCATCGGTTGCCTGGACCGTCACCAATCTCGCCAGCCATCATTGGATGCTGGCGATGTTCGAGGAGAGCGGCCCAGACGCTGATCTGGGGCGAAAACCCCGATACGCTGATCGCATCGTCCTTCGTCTTTCCGGCCGGACGTGCGACGAAGGCGAAGGGCGGCTATCTCCTCAAAGGACGCTGGCCGTTTTGCTCCGGCGTCGGACCGAGCCAATGGTCGCATGCTGGCGGGGATGGTCGCCGGCGAGGCCGGCGGCGCGCCGGAATATCGGATTTTCCTCGTTCCCGCCCGCGACTATAAGATCATCGACACGTGGACGGCGCTCGGCCTGCAGGGCACCGGCTCGCATGATGTGGAGATCGCCGAAGCGTTCGTGCCGGAATGCATGACGCTCGCGGTGGCTTCCGTCGCCGGTGGAGCAACGCCGGGCAGCGCCGTCAATCCCGCGCCGCTCTACAGGATTCCCGTCTTCGCGCTGTTTCCATTCGTGCTGTCCGGCATCGCGCTCGGCAATGCGCAAGCCTGCCTGGACGACTATGTCGACGCCACCCGCAGCCGCGCCGCGACATTCAACAGCGCCAGGCTGAGCGAGCTGCAATCGATCCAGATCAAAATCGGCGAAGCATCCGCCAAGATCGACACCGCGCGCCTGATCATGCGGCAGGCCTGCATCGAGGCGCAGCACGATGCGGCCGCCGGCCGCGTTCCCGATATGCTGGAGAAGAACCGCTATCGGCGCGACGGCGCCTTCGCCGTCAATCTGTGCACCGAGGCGGTTTCGCTGCTCTTTGCCATCAGCGGGGCACGCGGGCTCTACATGTCCGGCGCGGTCCAGCGCCAGCTTCGCGACGCTCACGCGGTCGCCGCGCATATCTCGTTCAGCTTCGATGTCGCCGGCGGCAATTACGGCAAGGTCGCGCTTGGCCTGCCCAATGAGAACCCGGTCTTATGACGTCACCCCGCAAAGCGAAAATCGGCAGGCCCAGCGCGCTGAAACAGAAGCGTCTTTCGCCCGAGGACCGCAAGCGCGACTTCATCCAGAAGGCGGCCGAGCTGTTCGCGGAGGAGGGTTTCGGCGGCGGGACGCGCGAGTTGGCGCGCAAGCTCGGCGTCACGCAGCCGCTGCTCTACCGCTATTTTCCGAGCAAGGAGGATCTGATCGAGGCGGTTTACCGCTCGGTCTTCCTCGACCGCTGGAATCCCGAATGGGACACGCTGCTTGCTGACCGCTCGGTGCCGATCCGCACAAGGCTGGAGCTGTTCTACTGCTCCTACACGGACGCCATCTTCAGCCGGGAATGGATGCGGATCTACTTTTTCGCCGGATTGAAGGGCCTGGACCTCAATCGCCGCTATATCGAAATCGTGCAGGACCGGATTCTGACCCGGATCATCGAGGAATACCGGCATGAGGCGGGCTTGCCGCCGCAGCAAAAGCCGACGGCGGCGGAGATGGAGCTTGTCTGGCTGCTGCAAGGCGGCATCTTCTATTATGGCGTGCGCAAGCACCTTTACGGCTTGCCGGTGCACGAGGACAAAGACCGTGTGATCGCCAACGCGCTCGACGTGTTCCTGGAGGGCATTTCCCGCCTCTTCGTCACCTCGGTCAAGATGCGTTCCGCCTATGGCAGGCGCGCAATCGGGCAGGAGAACTAGCTTGGCCATGTCTTGTTTCTGGTCCAAAATCGACCGGTGTGACGCGATATTAATCACTCGATAAATAATCTTGACGAGGCCGGATCGGCACTGTGTAGTGAGAAGAACTGCGGCGCAGATCGCAGTTGAGGAGGGAAACGCCTAATGAAAGCTGCGGCTTTCAATTACGCGCGTGCCGCAAGCGTCGAGGAGGCGGTGGCGCTGCTTGCCCGCAATGGCGAGCGCGCCAAGCTGCTCGCGGGCGGACAAAGTCTGCTTCCGGCGCTCAATTTGCGGCTGATGTCGCTCGACCTGCTCGTCGACATCACCGGGATCGCAGCTCTCCGCGGGATACGCATCGAAGGCGGCATCGTGAAGATCGGCGCGCTGACGCGGCATGCCGACCTCCTGGCCTCGCGCGAGATCGCGGACCATGCGCCGCTGCTGGCCAAGGCCGTCGCTCATGTGGCTCATCCCGCCATTCGCAATCGCGGTACGATCGGCGGCAATCTCGCCCATGCCGACCCCGCCTCCGAACTGCCGGCCTGCATGCAGGTGCTCGGCGCGAGGATGGTGCTGCGCGGTCCGTCCGGTGAGCGGCGCGTCGATGCGGCGGATTTCTTTCTGGGTCTGTACCAGACGGCGCTCGCTGCGGGCGAAATGCTGGTCGCGGTGGAATTCCCGGCGATCCAGACCGGGGAACGCAGCTATTTCCACGAATTCGCGCGCCGCAGAGGCGACTACGCGATCATCGGGCTGGCCGCGCAGGCAAAGATCGCGGACGGCCGCATCGATGCGCTGCGGCTGGCCTATTTCGGCGTCGGCGATCGTGCCACGCTTTGCCCCGCTGCCGCGCAGCTGCTCCTGCAACCGTACACGCCGGCCGTGCTGGCCGAAGCGCAGGCAGCGCTTGCGCAGGATCTGCATCCGCAAAGCGATCATCAGGCGTCCGCCGCGATGCGCCTGCATCTGGCGCGCGTGCTGCTTTCGCGCTGCGCCGATGAATGGCTTGGCTCTCCCGCGAGGGCATCCGCATGACCGTTTCGATTGCGCTCACCGTCAATGGCGAGAGCGTGGAAGCGCAGGTCGAGCCGCGCACGCATCTGGCGGATTTCCTGCGCGAACAGCTCGGGCTCACCGGCACGCATATTGGCTGCGAGCACGGCGTTTGCGGCGCTTGCACGGTCCGCATCGATGGCGAGATCGTGCGGGGCTGCCTGACGCTCGCGGTGCAGGCCGAGGGACGCGTAGGTCGAGACGATCGAAGGGCTGTCGGATAGCGGCGCGATCGACGATCTCCAGGCCGCCTTCCGCGACCGCAATGCGCTGCAATGCGGCTATTGCACCCCGGCGATGCTGATCACCGCGCATGATCTGCTCGCCCACAATCCCCTGCCTACCCGCGAAACCATCCGCGAGCATCTGTCCGGCAATTACTGCCGCTGCACGGGCTATCATGCCATCGTCGATGCGGTCGAAACCGCCGCCCGCGCTCGCGCCGGAGCCAAGGCATGACCGACGACGCCGCGAACCGCCCCGGTCTCAGCGAACTCGACCGGCCCAATTCCTATATCGGCCGCGCCGTGCCCCGGCCCAATCTCGGACGCCTGCTGCAGGGTCGCGGCCAGTATGTCAGCGACATGGTGCTGCCGCGCATGGCGCATGTCGTCTATCTGCGCTCGCCCTTTGCCCATGCGCGCATTCTCGGCATCGACAGCGCCGGGGCGCGCAAGATGCCGGGCGTCATCGCCATCGTCACAGGCGCGGAACTGGCGAAGGTGTGCACGCCCTGGGTCGGCGTCCTGTCGCATCTGAAGGGGCTGAAATCGGCGCCGCAGCACGCCATCGCGGTTGACCGCGCCTGCTGGCAGGGCGAGGCCGTCGCCGCGATCGTCGCGACGAGCCGCGCGGCAGGCGAGGACGCGGCGGAGCATGTGCTCGTCGATTGGGAGGAGCTGGAGCCCGTCACCGACATGCGAACGGCGCTCGATGCGGCGACGCCGGTGATCCATCCCGGCCTCGGCGACAATCTCGCCTTCGAGCGCAATCTGGATGCGGGCGCCGTCGATGCCGCCTTCGCCGAGGCCGACCATGTGGTGGAGGCCGAATTCGTCTTCGGCCGTCATACCGGCGTGACGCTGGAGCCGCGCTCCATCATCGCCGACTGGAATCCCGGCGAGGAGCGTCTGACCGTCTATCAGGGCACCCAGGCGCCGCATATGATGCAGAACATCTTCGCCAAGCATCTCGGCCTGGAAGAGGCGCAGGTGCGCGTGGTCTGCAAGGATGTGGGCGGCTCGTTCGGCATCAAGGTGCATGTCTATGCCGACGACATGGCGACGGTGGCGCTGTCGAAAATGCTGCGCCGTCCGGTGAAATTCGTCGCCGACCGGCTGGAGAGCTTCAACACCGACATCCACGCCCGCGATCATCGGGTCAAGGGCAGTGTCGCCGTGAAGGCCGACGGCACCATCACCGCCTTCGAGATCGACGACCTCACCGGCATCGGGCCGTATTCGATGTATCCGCGCACCAGCGCCATCGAGGCGAACCAGGTCGTGAACCTCGTCGGCGGCCCGTATACGACGCCGAACTACCGGGCGCGGGCGCGCGTCGTCTTCCAGAACAAGAACGTCATGTGCCAGTACCGCGCGGTGGGGCATCCGATCGCCTGCTCGGTGACGGAGGGGCTGGTCGATCTCGCCGCGCGCGCCGTCGGCATGGATCCGGCGGAGATCCGGCGGCGCAATCTGGTCGCGGACGATGCCTATCCTTGCGCCTCGCCATCGGGGCTGCGTTTCGAGGCGCTGTCGCATCATGCGGCGCTCGATAAATTGCTTGCGATGATGAACTATCAAGCGCTGCGTGCCGAACAGGCGGCATTGCGCGCAGAGCGGCATTCATCGCGGCATCGGCCTTGCCAGCTTCATCGAGGTCACCAACCCAAGCCCGGCTTTTTACGGCGTCGGCGGCGCGCGGATTTCCTCGCAGGACGGCGTCGCGGTGCGCATGGACGCAACCGGCGCGATCATCTGCGCGACCAGCATCACCGAGCAGGGCCAGGGCTCCGAGGCCATCACCGCGCAGATCGTCGCCAGCGTCCTCGGCGTGCCGATGGAGCCACGTCCGCGTCATCCTCGGCGACACCGACAACACGCCCTATGGCGGCGGCACCTGGGCGTCGCGCGGCGCGGGGATCGGCGGCGAGGCGGCGCTGCAGGCGGGCAAGCAGCTCCGGCGGAACATCCTCACGGCGGCGGCAACCATTCTGCAAAGCGAGCCGGATGCGCTCGACATCATCGACGGCAAGATCGTCGACGCGGCGTCCCGACAGGAACGCATGCCCCTCGCCGAACTCGCCCGCATCGTCTATTTCCGCCCCGACACCTTGCCTCCCGGCTTTCAGCCCGAGATGATGGCGACCCGCCATTTCGTGCCGCGCGAATTTCCCTTCGCCTTCACCAATGGCGTTCAGGCGTCGTGGCTCGAAGTCGACACCGAAACCGGCTTCATCACCCTCCTGGATCATTGGGTGGTGGAGGATTGCGGCACGATCATCAACCCGCAGCTCGTCGACGAGCAAATTCGCGGCGGCGTGGTCCAGGGCCTGGGCGCGGCGCTGTTCGAGCACTGCCTCTATGATGAGCGCGGCCAGCTCACCAACGCGACCATGGCCGATTATCTCGTGCCGATGGCGGCGGAAATGCCCGATATCCAGGTCGGCCATATCGTCACGCCGACCAAGGATGGCGAACTGGGCGCGAAGGGTGCGGGCGAAGCGGGCACGGCGGGCGCGGCTGCCTGCGTGGCGAATGCGGTGAACGATGCGCTGTCGCCGTTCGGCGTGACGGTCAGCGAGATCCCGCTGACGCCGCAACTCATTCTCACCGCGCTGGGGCGCATCTGACATCGTCGAAATCACCGGCTGGGCGTATAACAAGCACAAGAACAATCAGGGAGGAAATTCATGTCTACGCAAAATCAGGAAGGCCGGCATTACCCGGCGCGGTCTCTCGGCGACGGCCGGTGCCGGCGCGGTGCTCGCGGCGTCGCCATTTCGGATCAATCTGGCTGCGCGCGCAGGAAGCCACGATCAAGATCGGCTTTCCCGTGCCGCTCACCGGCCCCTATGGCGCGGAAGCCCAGGACCAGGTCAACGCGGCGCAGCTCGCCATCGCCGAATTCAACGACGGCGGGCGGGCTGAACGGGCGCAAGGCCGAACTGCTGGTGCGCGACGACAAGCTCAATCCCGGCGAGGCCGCCACGCGGGCGCTGGAACTGATCGAGCAGCGAGAAGGTGAATTTCATCTGCGGCAGCCTGTCGGCGGCGGTGCAGCTCGCGGTGAACAACGTCACCAAGGAACGCGGCGTCATCTACAATTCGATCAGCCAGTCCGACACCATCAACGAGGCGTCGGACTTCAGCAAATACACCTTCCACGAGGCGCTCAATCCGCATCTGACGGCGGGCGCGGTCGGGCGCTATGTGTTCCCCAAATTCGGCAAGAAGGTCGCCTTCCTCACCGCCGACTATGCCTATGGCCATGAGATGGTGCGCGGCTTCAAGCGGGAAGGCCAGAAATTCGGCATCGAGGCCCTGGACGACGTCCGCCACCCCTCGCCACCACCGACTTTTCGACGCTGCTTGCCGCGCATCCAGGCGATGAAGCCGGACGTCCTCGATCATCACCAATTTCGGCCGCGACCAGCAGATCGCGCTGAAACAGGCGACCGATTTCGGCCTGAAGAAATCCATCCAGATCGTTGCGCCCATCCTGCTGTTCACCGGCCGGCTCGTCGGCGGGCGCGAAGGCGTTCGAAGGCGTCATCGGCGGCACCTCGTATCTATTGGGGCGTCGAGGACAAGATCCCATCCGCCAAGGCGTTCAACGACAGACTTCGCCAAGATGCATGGCGGCAAATATCCGTCCGACTACGGCGCAATGGGCTATTCCGGCGTGCGCGCATTGCTGGAGGCGTCGAAAGCGGCCGGCAGCGTGGAGGCCGACAAGGTCATCGCCGGCAATGGAGGCCTTGAAATACGATTATTACAAAGGCCCGCAATATTTCCGCAAATGCGACCATCAGTCGGTGCAGTCGGTGTTCATCATCAAGTCGAAGGAAGGAGGCAGCAACGCGTCCGACGTCTTCGAGGTGATCGCCACCGACGAGCCGAACGAAGCAAACTTGCGCAGCTGCGAGGAACTCGGCCACAAGGCCTGAACGCGATAGATCTGGACGGACGCGCGGCCAAAGTCGCGGGCGCGCGTCGTCCGGGGAGATGACGCATGGCAGGCTTGAGCCTCGACCTCATCGGACTGCAACTGTTCACCGGCCTCGCACTCGGCGCCGTTTACGTGTTGCTGGCCATCGGCCTTTCGCTGATCTTCGGCATGCTGACGGTGGTGAATTTCGCCCATGGCGCGTTCTACATGCTCGGCGCCTATGTCGGGCTGTGGCTGCTGACGCAGGGAGCCAATTTCTGGGTCTGCCTGCTGCTGGTGCCGCTCGCCGTCGGCGGCATCGGCCTCGCCGTCGAGCGGGTGCTGATCCGGCCGCTCTACGGGCGCGGCATCGACTATCCGCTGCTGCTCACCTTCGGCCTCTCCTATGTGATCGTCGAACTGGTGCGCATCGCCTTCGGCAAGAGCGGCTATCCCGTCGATACGCCGGAGCTGCTTCAGGGCGCGGTCGATATCGGCGTCGGCTATTTCCCGCTCTACCGGCTGTTCGTCATCGGCGCGACCGCCGTCATTCTCTTCGGCCTCTGGCTGTTCCTGGAACGCACGAGCTTCGGCCTCATCATCCGGGCCGGCGCGCGCGATCCGGAGATCATCCGCGTGCTCGGCGTCAATGTGCGAAAAGTCTGGCTGGTCGTCTTCGGCCTCGGCACCGGCATTGCCGGGCTGGCGGGGCTGCTCGCCGCGCCGATGCAGGGCGTCATCCCGGAGATGGGCGGCCCGGTGCTGGCGGAGGCCTTCGTCGTGACGGTCGTCGGCGGCATGGGCTCGCTGCTCGGCGCGGTGCTCGCCGGATTGCTGGTCGGCATCGTCGTCAGCATCACCTCGCTATTTGCGCCCGAAATGGCCAAGGTCTCGATCTTCGCGCTGATGGCCGTGGTGCTGATGATCCGGCCGCAGGGCTTCTTCGGCCGCGCCGGTCTGATGAGCTGAGGGCGGGCAATGAACGAGGCATCACAGGCGACCATGACGCGCGCGCGGGAAACCGGGATCGACTGGCGGGATATGGCGGAGCGTCACCGCGTCCTGCTGGTTTCCGCCTTTCTGCTCGTCTTTCCGCTGGTCATGCCGTTCACGGCGCTGGCGATCAACATCCTGATCTACGGGCTTTACGCGCTCGGCTTCAATCTGCTGTTCGGCTATCTCGGCCTGCTCTCCTTCGGCCATGCGGCGCTGCTCGGCGCCGGCGCCTATCTCTGCGGCATCGCCATCGTCCATTTCGGCGTGCCCTGGTACGCGGCCATCGCCATCGGCACTCTTGGCGGCGTGGCGACGGCGGCGGCGATCGGCGTGCTCGCGACCCGGACGCGCGGCATCTATTTCGCCATGGTGACGCTGGCTCTGTCGCAATGCGTCTACTACATATTCTATCAGGCAGTCGATTGGACCGGCGGCGAGAACGGCCTGCGCGGCATCAACGTCCGCGAGATCGGCGTCTTCGGCATCAAGCTCGACTTCATCGATCCGATGACCCGCTATTACGTCATCGCCGCCTTCGTCATCCTGGCGTTGATCTTCCTGTCGCGCATTCTCGCCTCGCCCTTCGGCGCGGTGATCGAGGCCGTGCGCGAGAACGAGGAGCGCGCCCGGGCGTCGGGCTATAACGTGACGCTTGTCCGGCTGATCACCTTCATTCTCTCCGGCGCGTTTTGCGGTCTGGCGGGCGCGCTCTACGCGCTGCAACTGTCGACCGTGCCCATCGAGATCATGCATTACGAAACCTCGGGGCTCGCCGTGATGATGTGCCTGCTCGGCGGCATGGGGACGTTTTTCGGCCCGTTCGTCGGCGCGGCGGTGTTCCTGATGCTGGAAAATCTCGTCTCGCTCTGGACCGTCCACTGGCAGCTCGTCGTCGGCACGATCTTCATCGTCTGCGTGCTGTTTTTTCCGCGCGGCATCTGGGGCACGCTGACGCGGCGGGAGAGGCCATGACGGACATCGGCAAGTCATTCTGCGCACCGACGGCGTCGGGCAAGACGCTTCGGCAAATTCGTCGCGCTGAAGGATATCACCGCCGAATTCCGGCGCGGCGCGATCACCTCGATCATCGGCCCGAACGGCGCGGGCAAGAGCACCTATTTCAATCTGCTGTCGGGCGCCTTTCCGCCGAGCGGGGGCCGGGTGGAATTCGAGGGCCGCGACGTCACCGGACTGCCGCAGCACCGCTTCGCGCATATGGGCGTGGCGAAGAGCTTCCAGATCACCAATGTCTTTCCGCAGCTTTCCGACGCATGAGAATATCCGCGTCGCCGCCGCAGGCGCGGGTCGCGCGCTTCGACATCTGGCGTCCGCGCGCGCGCCTGACGCAGTTGGCTGAGGAGGCGGATGGCATCCTCGAGCGCGTCGGCTTGTGGGACCGGCGCGACCGCCTCGCGGGTACGCTGGCGCATGGCGAACAGCGCGCGCTGGAGATCGGCATGGCGCTGGCCGCCGTCCGCGGCTGCTGCTGCTGGACGAGCCGACCGCCGGCATGAGCCCGGAGGAAACCCGCGTGATGATGGACCTCATCGTCAAGCTGGCGGAGGAGCGCACCGTCATCCTCGTCGAGCACAAGATGAAGCTGGTGATGGGGATCAGCGACCGGCTGCTCGTGCTCCATCACGGCGAATTGCTTGCCGAGGGAACGCCCGACGAGATCCGCCGCAACGAGACGGTGAAGCGCGTCTATCTCGGCCAGCGGGAGCACTGACATGCTGCGCGTCGAAAAGCTCAACGCCTGGTACGGCGTCGAGCCATGTCCTGCAGGATGTCGAGCCTCGATGTGCAACGCGGCGAGATCGTCTGCCTGATCGGCCGCAACGGCGCGGGCAAGACCACGACGCTGAAATCGATCATCGGCCTGATCGGCAAAGTGACGGGAAGCGTGTCCTTCGAGGGCCAGCGAATTGCTCGCCCACCCCCACCCATGCGCGTTTCGCGCTCGGCCTCGGCTACGTGCCGGAGGAGCGCCGCATCGTGCAGGGGCTCAGCGTGCGCGAAAATCTGCGCCTCGGCCTCGTCGCCTCGCCGGACAAAAGCCGCGAGGCCGAGCTGATCGAGAAGATGGCGGCGATTTTCCCGCGCCTCGCCGAGCGGCTGGACCAGACCGCCGTCACCATGTCCGGCGGCGAGCAGCAGATGCTGGCCATTGCCCGCGCCATGATTTCCAGCCCGAAACTCATCATGCTGGACGAGCCGTCCGAGGGCATCATGCCGGTGCTGGTCGACGAGATGTTCGAGCTGTTCCGCTCGCTGAAGAATGAGGGCACGACGATCCTGCTGGTCGAGCAGAATGTCGAGCTGGCGCTGGGCCTTGCCGACCGCGTCTATGTCATCGATCACGGCACGGTCGTCCATTCCGGCGCCGCGCGCGACCTTCTCGCCGATCCCGAGATCCAGGAACGCTATTGCGCGATTTGATCGCCTCTCCGATCGTCGCCCCGGACAGCGCTGAAGCGCAGAGCCGGGGTCCGCTCCCCTTTCGGCACTCAATGAGATTGAAGATACACCCATGGTTCCCGGCTCGGCCCGACGGCCGCCTGCCCCGGCCTTGAGCCGGGGTCCGGGATGACGTGGGTGCCTGCAACTTACGCGGAATGCTTCGCGGCTTCGGGGCTGGCGGGCTGGTACGGCCACCGGCAAACCGCTCGCCGCCGACCGGCAGATCGCCTCCAGCGCCGCGATGTTGCCGATCTTCTCCGCGTCCGTGAACGGATAAGCCGCCTTGCCCAGCGCTCGCGCGTCCGAACGCTCGATATTGGCGCGCACCGTGTCGGTCCATTCGATAATCGCGCACGTCGCGGCGGCCGTCGCGATGCTGCACCGTGAGGGTCGACGGCCCAGGCGTGTCCGGATGGGTGTGGTTGCGCAGCTCCGCCCAGGCTTCTGACCCGAACACCGTGAAATTGATGTAGAGCGGCGTCACCAGAATGGCGTTGAGATGGCCCGTCGCACCCGAGGCGAAGCGGAGCTGCGCGGTCAGCACGTCGCCATTGTCCGGATAGGTGACGCGGCTCGCGGTCGCCGCAAAAACCTCGGCGATCGGGCCGAACAGGTTGACGAAGGCATCGGTCAGATGGATGCCCATCGCCGTCATGCCGGCGGCGGGAGCGTCCTTCGGAGCGGTGCGCCAGTCGCCCGGCGGCACGTTCGCCAGCTTGTCATGGCTGAAATCGGCCTCGACATGCATGATCGTGCCCAGCGCGCCGTCCCGCACCAGCCGGGCGATCTCGGCCATGCCGGGCTCGTAGCGCCGCTCATGCCCGATGCCCAGAACCACGCCCGCGTCGCGGCAGGCGGCGACGCTGCGCTCCGCGTCGGCGCGGGTCAGCGCCAGGGGTTTTTCGCAGAACACATGCTTGCCGGCGGCCGCGCAGGCCAGGACTTGCCCCGTATGCATGGAATGCGGCGTGGCAAGAATGACGGCGTCGACCTTGCGGTCGTAGAGCACCTCGTCGAGGCTGGAGCGGAATTTAAGGCCGCGCTCCTCCGCAAATACCGCGAGGGCCGGGTTGGTTTCCACGGCGGTGGTAATCTGGACCACTTCGGATCCGGCGAGCCGCCGCACGATGTGCTTGCCCCACCAGCCGAGCCCGGCGACCGCCGCATAGATCATCGCTCTAACCTCGCCCTACGCCGCTTCGCTCTTTGCACCGATGGCGCTGTTCACCGCCGGCATGACTTTCTCGGCCATCAGTTCCATCGACCGGATGCCGAGATCCCGGTCCACCCAGTCGAAGCCCGCATAAAGCAGCGTGCCGAAATCGCCCACCTGCTCGCGGAAGGCCAGGAGATCGTCGGCGACCTTTTCCGGCGTTCCCCAGATGACGAGATCGCTGACCACCCCTTCGGTCGTCACGGAGGAATCCGGCGCCTTCTGATCGTGCTTGAAGAGATTGGCGCGGCCGTTCTTGACCAGCTTGGTCGCCAGCGAATTGAAATAGTGGAAGTACGGTCCGCCCGGTTCGGTGGCGTAGCGCTTCGCCGTGGCCATGTCTTCGGCGACGAAGATGCTCTTGGCGACGCGCCAGTTTGCCGGATCGGCTTCGCGGCCGCCCTTCTCGCAGCCCTCGACATATTTCGGCCAATGCGACTTGACCCAGACCGGCAGCAGGAAATTCGCCGAGATCGGCTCCCAGCCGCGCGCGGCCGCCTCCGTCACGCCCTTGGAGAACGGCGCGACCGCCGTCACCACGATCGGCGGATGCGGGCGCTGATAGGGCTTGTGGATATAGCCCTGCCCGATCTCCTTGATCGTCTGGCGCTCGATGGAGATCGTCCAATGCTCGCCCTTCAGATTGTAGGGCGGCTCGCCCGCCCAGATGGCGAGGATATGGTTGATCGCCTCGACGAACATCGCCGTGCGGTCCTTGTCCAGATTGCCGAACAGTTCGGCGTCGGAAAGCAGCCCGCCCGGGCTGATGCCGAAGATGAACCGTCCCTCGGCCATATGGTCGACCATCGCCACTTCGGCCGCGACCATCGCCGGATGATGGTTCGGCAGGTTCACCGTGCCGGTCCCGAGCTTGATGGTCCTGGTGTCGTTCAGCACCCAGGCGATGAAGATCAGCGCGGAGGTGATCGTCTCCGCGGCGTCGGTGATGTGCTCACCGAAATAGCCCTCGGTGAAGCCGAGCCGGTCGGCGATGAGGGCCAGTTCGCGGTCCTCCTTGTAGACCTCGGTGAGGTTGCGGCCGAGCGGGTGGATCGGCATGGTGAAAAAACCGAGTTTCATAGGCCGCTCCAATCATCCGACAAAGTCGCGCCGTCCTTGTCCCCGCCCGCCTGTTCCTCGATCAGCGACGGCAGGCAGAACCGTCCGGCGCTGAAGATCAGCGGCTCGCCGTCGCAATAGGTAGCGCGCATCACCCGGCCGATGAACATCAGATGGTCGCCGCCCTCGAAGGTCGTCTCGGTGCGGCATTCGAAGGTGGCCAGAGCGCCGGTGAGGATGGGCGCGCCATGCAGCCCTTCCGAGAAAGCGATATCCTCGAACTTGTCGAGGCGCGGCGTGGTGAAATGCCGGCAAAGCGCATGCTGCTGCGCGGACAGGACGTTCACCGCGAAATGATTGGCCGCGAGAAAACCGCCGAAGGACGGCGCGTTCCGCCGCAGGCTCCAGGCGATCAGCGGCGGATCGAGCGAAACGGCGGCGAACGAATTTGCGGTCAAGCCTTCGAGCTTGCCCGACGCGGTGCGCGTCGTGATCACGGTCACGCCCGTGGCGAAGCGGCCAAGCGCGTTCCGCAGATGGCGGGCGTCGATCGGCTTTTCCGCAAAATCGGTCATATGCACCGTCATTCCCGTCACTTTCCCGGATTCTGGCAAAGTTAAAATTAGGTGCGGACGGGTCGCTGGCCCAATAATATGTTTTGCTGGCTTTGATTAGAAAAGTTGATGCCCCGTGTCGGAAAGCCTCAAAGATATCCGCCTCTTCGTCGCCGTCTATGAGGAGCGCTCCTTCACGGCGGCGGCCGAGCGCGAACATTCCACCCAGTCCGGCGTCTCGCAGCATATCCGCAAGCTGGAGGACCGCTTCGGCACCCGGCTGTTTTCGCGCGATCGCGGCACCGTGGCGCCTACCCCCGCGGGCGACAGTTTTTATCGCCGCTGCGTGGAACTGCTGCGCGCCTATCAGGCGGCGGACTATTCGGTGCGAAGCTTCGCCTCCGGCCTGACGGGGGAGATCGCCGTCGGGCTGATGCCGACAATGACGCGTTGCGCGCTGACGCCGACATTGTCGCGCTTCATCGAACATCATCCCAATGTCGCATTGCGGATGGTGGAAGCCTACAGCGCCGTTCTTACGGGGATGGTCCGGGGGGAGACCGTCGACTTCGCCGTCGTGCCGGGCTTTCCGGGGCTCGTGGGGCTGAAGAGCCAGCTTTTCCTCCGCACGCCGGAAGTGCTTGTGTCGCGCGCGGGCTCCGAGCTTGAACATCTCGCCCCGGTCGATCTGAAATCGCTGGGACCGTTGAAGCTGGTCGTGCCCGGCGGCCAGAATGCGCGGCGCGCCCTGATCGAGACCTATCTCGCCTCCAACGGCGTGCGGATCGATCGCACGCTCGAACTCGACGCGATGCTCGGCACGCTGGATTTCGTCGCCAACTCCGACTGGGTGACGATCCTGCCGGGCATCATGATGGTCTCCGATGTCGAACGCCCGCTGCTCACCATCAATCCGATCGTGGAGCCGGTGCTGCTGCTCGATCTGGTGTTGATCGAGCCGTTGCGGCATGCGCCGTCGCCGGCCGCGCGGGCCTTCGCCGACATTCTGCAGGAGGAGACCGAGCGGCTCAACGCCGTCTGGCAGCCCTATCTGTCCGCCCGATAGTTCAGCGCGAGAAACCGCCCATGGCTTCGATCACCCGGCAGACCGAAGCCGTATCGAGATCGCCAAGTTCCATTGCCAGCCCTGCCTCATAGATGGCGTTGGAAGCGCTGAACAGGGGCGTCGGGCAGCCCAGTGCGTGAGCGAAATCGCCGATGATGCTCATATCCTTGCGCCAGGTGGACATGCGCATGGTTGGCGGTTCATAGCGGTTGTCGGCCATCATCGGAGCGCGCAGTTCGAAAGATGCGCGAACCGCCTGCGCCGGGACCCACAATGTCGATGATCTGACGCGGGTCCAGACCGGCGCGCATGCCGAGGACCATCGCTTCCGCCGTCGCGACATTGTGGATGGCGACGAGGTAGTTGGCGACGAACTTCATCCGGCTGCCATTGCCATAGGCGCCGAGATCCGCGAACTGCTTGCCGAAATCGAGGAATAGCGGCTCAAGACGGGCGATCGCCGCGCTGTCGCCGCTGGCATAGATGACGAGGTCGCGCGTCTCGGCCTGCGCGCCGGTGCCGCTGAGCGGACAGTCCAGCGGGATGTGCCCGGCGGACTCGAGCGTCGCGGCGAAAGCCAGCTTGTCGGCGAGGGATAAAGTGCTCAGTTCGGCGACGATGCGGGACGGCGCGCCGCATTCCGCCACCTCCTTCGCGACATCGAGGGCAGCCTTTGGGCTCGGCAGGCTTGTCATGATGACCGGCGTTCGCCGCGCGACATCGGCGGCCGACGCCGCAATCTCAACGCCGGCGGAGGCCAGAGCGTCGCATTTGGCGCGGTCGATATCGAAGCCGGCAATGGCCCATCCCCGCTCGACGAGATTGCGCGCGATGGCGCCGCCCATGATGCCCAGTCCGATGATCCCCGCGATCTTTTCCATGACACATCTCTCCCCTAAGCAGAGTTCCCAAAAGTGGCCTTCCGGTTTTGGGAAAAAACTCTGCGAAAACAAACGACTCTAAGCAGACATTCGTTGGGCAACCAAGGAATGTCTGCTTGAAAGGGTTGCCGCATTTCTCCGCTTACTTGATGATACGGGGTAGCGAATGCGCATCCCACCGCCGACCATCCCACGCGAGGAGCAATCATGAGTGTACTGACGCTGGCCCAAGCCGAAGCCATCGCTGCCGCCGCGCTGGCGAAAGGACGCGAGATGAATTTCGCACCGCTCACCGTCGTCGTTCTCGATGCGGGCGGGCATATCACCCTGGCCAAGCGCGAGGACGGATCGGGCATTCTGCGCATCGAGATCGCCAGGGGAAAGGCGTGGGGCGCGCTCGGCATGGGCCTCGGTACGCGCAACCTCGCCGGCCGGGCGGCCAAGATGCCCGCGTTTTTCGCGGCGCTCGCGGCGGCCAGCGACGGCCGCATGGTGCCGGTGCCGGGAGGCGTGCTGATCCGCGATGCGGCGGGGCTGGTGATCGGCGCGGTCGGCATATCCGGCGACGTCTCGGATAATGACGAACTTTGCTGCGTGGCAGGCGTCGAGGCTGCGGGTCTTGCGGCCGATCCCGGCGCGCCGTTCGCATAAAGAGATATGCGCCGCCGCTGGTATGCCACGGTTGACAAAATAGCCGTTACGTTATTGAGTGATTACTTAAATAGTTTCGACTCCAGAAGAATATCGACTGTCGGCGGACCCTCGGCGGCTGCATTCGCCGGGTCGGGTCTGTTGGAGGCTTGCGCATGGAGGGAGCTGTGCGCAGCGCTCAAGCAGGGAGGGAAACCGCGTGGCATGTGCGCGTAAAATGGGCATCGGCGGCGCGCGGTCGACGCCGCCCCCATTCCGCAGATGACCCGATCTTGTCCTCGATCATATGTGCGCGGATCGCACGGACGCGCCGCATAGTGGCGCGGCTGTCGTCCGACGGACGAGGACCGGAGGTTCGGAAACTGCCAGACTAGCATGCCAAACCCGCAAAAAGCGGGGGCTTCAAATAAGATGCCGAACGGCAGCGCCGCTAAGGAGGAAACCGTGACAGATCTCACGCGACGTCAGGCGCTCGGCCTGATCGCACCTACGATTCTCGCCGCCACCACGCTGCAGGCTCGTGCCCAATCCGGCCCGCCGATCAGGATCGGCTTCGGCATGGCGCTCAGCGGCGGACTCGCCGCAGGCGGCAAGTCGGCCCTGGTCGCCTATCAAATCTGGGCTGACGATGTGAGCGCGAAAGGCGGCCTGCTGGGCCGCAAGGTGGAACTGGTCCATTATGACGACCAGAGCAACCCGTCCACCGTGCCCGGCATCTACACCAAGCTGCTCGACATCGACAAGGTCGACCTCGTCATCTCCGGCTATGCGACCGTGCCGACCGCCGCCGCGATGCCGATCATCATGCAGCGCAAGAAGACGTTCATGTCGCTGTTCGCGCTCGCCGCCAACGACAAGTTCCGCTACGACCGCTACTTCTCGATGCTGCCGAGCGGCCCCGAGGCAAAATACGAGTTCTCGCGCGGCTTTTTCGAGCTGGCCGCCACGCTGAGCCCGAAACCGGAGACGGTCGCCTTTACCGGAGCCGATGCCGAGTTCTCCGTTCTCTGCCTGGAAGGCGCGCGCGAGAACGCCAAGAAGCTTGGCCTGAAGGTGGTGTACGATCGCTCCTATCCGCCCAACACCATCGACTTCACCCCGATCGTGCGCTCGATCAAGGCGGTCAATCCCGATCTGGTGTTCTACGCCTCCTATCCGCCGGATAGCTCGGGGTTGATCCGGGCGACGCATGAGGTGGGGCTCGGCGCAAGAATGCTCGGCGGCGGCATGGTCGGGCTGCAATTTGCGGCGCTGAAGACCCAGTTCGGATCGCTGCTGAACAACATCGCCTATTACGATGTCTATGTCCCGGAACCGACGATGAAATTCCCCGGTGTGGAGCAATTCCTGGTTCGCTATCGCGAGCGTGCCGGAAAGGAGGGGGTCGAACCGCTTGGATTTTACCTCCCGCCCTTCGCCTATGCCGAGATGCAGATGCTCGAAGCGGCGATCACCGCGGCCGGATCGCTCGACGACGCGAAGATCGCCGACCAGCTCCGCAGCCAGACGTTCCAGACCGTCGTGGGCGACATCAAGTTCGGCGATCGCGGCGAATGGGCCGAGCCGCGCATCCTGCTGGCGCAGTTCCAGGGAATTTCCGGCAACGATGTCGAGCAGTTCAAGCAGCCGGGCAAGCAGGTCATTCTCTATCCGCCGCGCTTCAAATCCGGGGATCTGAAAGTGCCGTTCGACCCGACCAAGCGCTGACGGGCGGAGCCGGGGGCGAGGCGGGGCGATGGAGTTTTCCTGGGATCTGACGATCAACGCCGTCCTCTCGGGGATACTCCTCGGAGGCTTCTACGCGGCGGTGGCGGTCGGCATCACCATCGCCTTCGGCATGCTCGATATCGTCAACATCGCGCATCCGGCCTTCATCGTCCTCGGCGCGTTCATCGCCTATTATCTGAACGCCACCTATGGGATCGACCCGCTGCTGGCGGCCGCGCTCTCGGCGCCGGTCGCCTATCTCGCCGGCCGTGCGCTCTACCGCGTCTACTATTATTCCTTCGAGCGGCGCGGCGAGGAATCGCTCCAAGGCCTCGCGTTCTTTTTCGGCCTGCTCTTCATCGTCGAGGTCAGCCTGCTGCTGCAATTCGGCGTCGATTACCGCACGGTCGAGGCGCCCTATATCGGCCCGACGCTGGCTCTGGTCGCCGGCTTCTCGGTGCCGCTGCGTCTTCTGACGCCGCTCACCGTCGGGCTCGGCATGGTGCTTGCGATCCATCTGTTCCTGAGCCGCACCTTCATCGGCCGCGCGATCCTGGCGGTTTCGCAAGACCCGGGCGCGTTGCGGCTTGTCGGCGGCAACCCGGTCCGCATCAAGGAGATCGCCTTCGGCATCGCCATCGCGACCGCTATCATCGCCGGGGCACTGCTGATCATCATCCAGCCGGTCGAGCCATCGGTCGGCCGCGAGTTCATCGGCCGGGTTTTTGCCATCTGCGTGCTGGGCGGCATGACCAGCCTCGCCGGCACGGTGCTCGCGTCGATGATCCTCGGCATCGCTGAATCGATGACGAGCACCTATTGGGGGCCGTCCTGGGCGCCGGCCGTCGCCTTCGGCATTCTGCTGGTGACGCTGGCTTTCCGGCCCGCCGGGATTCTCGGCCGATGACCGCGCAGTCCGAAGCCGCGCAAAATAGCGACGGGGCCGCCGGGGTGCTCGGCGGCGGGTGGCGGCGGTCGCTTGCGGTGGTCGCGGTCGGCGCGATCATCGTCGCCGCGATCTTCCTGGCGTCTGGACTGGCTCGGCATCGACTATGCCTATCTCGCCGCCTACACCGTGCTGCAATTCGTCGTGCTCGCCACCGCCTGGAACATTCTCGGCGGCTATGCGGGCTATGTGAATTTCGGCTCGGCCGGGTTCTTCGCCATCGGCGTCTATACCAGCGTCGTCGTCTACCAGACCATCCAGCTTCCGATCATCCTCACCATTCCCCTCGCGGCCGCCGCTGCCGGACTCGTCGGCCTCGGCATGGGATATCTCACGCTTCGGCTTCGCGGCGTCTTCTTCTCCATCGCGACGCTGGCGCTCGCCGTCGTGCTGCAAACGCTGGTGGTGAATTGGGAGTTCGTCGGCGGTGCGCGGGGGGCCTATGTGCTGCGGCCGGAATCGGTGCCGGTCTTCGGCTCCTATGCGCGCTACCTCTTCGCGGTCATGCTGGGCCTCGCCATCGCGTCGGTGATCATCGCGCGCATCGTCGAAAATTCCTGGCTCGGCCGGGGCCTCGCCGCCATCCGGGATGACGAGGTCGCGGCCGTGTGCTCCGGCGTGCCCTCGCTCCGGCTCAAACTCCTCGCGACGACGATCAGCGGCGCGCTGATGGGGGTCGCCGGCGCGCCGTTTCCCTATTTCATCACCTATGTCGATCCGAGCACCGCCTTCAGCCTGTCCATCGCGGTCAACACCATCGCCATGCCGCTGATCGGCGGCACGACCACATGGCTCGGTCCGGTGCTCGGCGCGCTGCTGATCGGCTCGCTGCAGCAATACCTGACGGTGACGATCTCCTCCGCCGCCAACCTGCTGATCGTCGGCGTGCTGCTGGTGTTCTTCATCACCGTCGCGCCGAACGGGATCATCGGCCTCGTCGCGCAATTGCGGGAGCGGCGAAAATGAACCGTGCTCCCATCATCGAGGCCACGGGCATCACCAAGCGGTTCGGCGGCTTCACCGCGTTGCACGCGGTCGATTTCTCGCTCGGCGCACGGGAGCGCGTCGGCCTGATCGGCCCGAACGGGTCCGGCAAGAGCACCTTCGTCAATTGCCTCACCGGGGTGCTCGGCGCACATGAAGGCTCCATCCGTTTCGACGGGCACGACATCAGCGCCATGCCGGCATGGCGGCGGGCGCGGCTCGGCCTGTCGCGCAGCTTCCAGATCCCGCGACCGTTCCGGGGCATGACGGTCCGGCAGAACATCGAAATCCCGCTCACCTTCGCCGCCGGGCATCGCGACGGCGCCCGGATCGAGGCGGCGGCGGACGGCGATCCTCGCCCAGGTCGGGCTCGCCGCTCTGTCCGATGCCCGGCCGCGCATCCTCAGCCAGGTCGAGCTGCGCAAGCTCGAACTCGGCCGCGCGCTTGCCGCCGGCCCGCGCGTCCTGATCGCGGACGAGGCCATGGCCGGACTGTCGGAGTCCGAAGTCGACGAGATCCTCGACCTCCTGATGCGGCTCAATGGCGAAGGCATCGCCATCGTGCTCATCGAGCACATCATGCGCGCCGTGATGCGCTTTTCCGAGCGCATCGTCGTGCTGGTCGCGGGCGCGAAGATCGCCGACGGCCCGCCCGCCGAGGTCATGGCGCATCCCGAAGTGGTGAGGGCGTATCTTGGCGAATAGCATCACCATCGAGGATCTGCATGCCGGCTATGGGGCCGTGCGCGTGCTGTCCGGCATCAGCCTCAAGGCGGCGAGCGGCGAGACCATCGTGCTGCTCGGCACCAACGGCAACGGCAAGTCGACGCTGATGAAATGCATCTCCGGCCAGGTGCGGCCGACGCGCGGCAGCATCGTCGCCGAGGTCGACGGGCAGACCTACGATCTCGTTGGTCTGTCGACGGAAGATATTGTCGGCATCGGCATCGCGCTGGTGCCGGAGGGGCGGCGGCTGTTCCCCAAGCTGAGCGTCGAGGAGAACCTGCTGCTCGGCGCCTATCGCAAGGCGGCCCGCCCGCAGATCGCGAAAAACCTCGATTTCTGTTTCGAGACCTTCCCGCGCCTGAAGGAGCGCCGCGGCCAGCTCGCGGGCAGCATGAGCGGCGGCGAGCAGCAGATGCTGGCGATCGCGCGGGCGCTGATGTCGGCGCCGCGCATCCTGCTCATCGACGAGCCGTCGGTGGGCCTCGCCCCCATTCTCGTGGCGCGCGTCATCGACAAGATCGCCGAACTCAAGGCGGCGCTCGGCCTGACGGTGCTGATGGCGGAGCAGAATTTTCAGCAGGCGATCCGCATTGCCGACCGGGGTTATGTGCTGGTGCATGGGGAGATCGCGCTGTCGGCGCATTCCAACGAAGACCTGCGCCAGAGCGACGTCGTGCGCCGGCTTTATCTCGGCGTGGGCTAAGCGGTGAATCCCGATGTGACCGGCTCTTCCCTCTCCGGAGAAATATCTGGATTCTGAGCTATCGCGAACGGGCACTCGCCGGTTTCTGAGGCGATGCCTGACAGTAGCCAAGCGCATCAACCGCCGAAGATCAGATTCGGGAGCCATAAAATAGGCTGCGGAAGCCAGATGAGCAGCAGCGTCACGATTGCAACCGCCACGAAGAGCGGTACCGATTCCCGCGTATACTCCGCGATCTGACATTTCATGATCGAGCAGACCGCGTACATCGCCGCCCCGACCGGCGGCGTGAAATTGCCGATCGTGGCGGTTACAATGAAGACCATGCCGAAATGCACCGGATCGCCACCGAGATCGCGCACCAGCGGCAGAAAGATCGGAGTCAGCATGATGATGAGCACGGTCGCATCGATGAAGAAGCCCGCAGCGAGCACCAATAGCGCGATCAGCGCCATCGCACCGTTGAGGTTGCCCGTCAGGCCCGTGATCCAACCTGAGACGATTTCAGGAACGTGCTCAAGCACGATGCCATAGCTGAAAATCGCCGAAATGGTGATGAGGAACATGACCGACCCGACGTCGGCGAGGCTTCCCTGCAATGCCTCGATAAAGCCCTGCCGCTTGAGCTTGCGATGTATGACGAGCCCGATGAAAACGGCGTAAAGAACAGCGAAGGCACCGATCTCGGAGGGCGTGAAAATTCCCATGCGTAGCCCGAAGAGCAGAAAGACCGGGAACAGCAGCGCCCAGATACCGCCGCGAAATGCGGTAACGATTTCGTCGAAGCTCGGCCGCATCTTGCGCTCTGGTTCATAGCCTCTCCGCCTCGCGGTAAGCGAGACGGTCAGAGCGAGCGCGATCCAGAGCAGAATGGCCGGCACAAAGCCTGCCGCGAATAGCCGGCCGATGGAGACCTGCCCGATCGTCCCGTAAAGGATCATGCCGATCCCGGGCGGGATAATCGGGGTGAGCAGCGAGCCGAAGGAGATTACGCCCGCCGCAAAGCCTTTGCTGAAGCCGCGCTTGACCATCTCGTCGCCGAGAATGCGTGCCTGCATCGCGGCATCCGCAATGGCCGAGCCGGAGACGCCGCCCATCAGCGCCGCAAGCGCAATCGAGACCTGGGCGAGACCACCCCGCAGCCGTCCGGTCATCACCGAGGCGAGGTCGAGCAGTCGCTCGGTGATGCCGGACTTGTTCATGAAATTGCCCGCCAGGATGAAAAGCGGGATGGCAAGCAGCGCGAAATTCTGGGTCTGCGAGACCGTTACCTGAACGGGGATGGTCAGCGGCAGCTCGGGATGTTGGAGGAAAAACAGCGCGCCCGAGATCCCGATTGCGAAGGCGACCGGCATCCCCATGAGCATAAGAACGAGGAAGGCAATGGTGACGATCAGCATGGTGGGGCTGCGTCGCTCAAAAGGGGCTTGCTGCGCAAAAGACCATCGGCCAGAAGGGCCTCGCGAAATCTGAGGACGGTGGTGATAAGCAGCAGCGCTGCGCCCACGGGCAGGCTCATCGTCACCCAGGAATAGCTGATGCCGGGTATGCCCTGAAAGCTGCGCGCCCGGCTCACATAGGCCAGCAGCACACCCGAATAGATGAGATAGACAAGAAAACCGGAGATCAGCACGTAGT
Organism: uncultured Alphaproteobacteria bacterium; assembly: GCA_963842775.1. Classification (GTDB taxonomy): domain Bacteria; phylum Pseudomonadota; class Alphaproteobacteria; order Rhizobiales; family Rhodomicrobiaceae; genus R-RK-3. The sequence goes on from CAWJHQ010000015.1 coordinate 506,690, forward strand.
TGGCGTAGCTGACGAGCTGGCTGACCCTTTCAGGCAGGCGGCTCGTCAGCAGGTCGACCGACATCATCGCATCGGATCGCCAGGCGATGTCGGCGCACAGGAAGCACGCCCAGGCGAAGAAACAGGTGGCGAGGTCGATAGTCCAGTTGAGTGGCACGTGCATCAGCCGGGCGACGCCGCCAAGGAAGATGAGGACGACCATCAGCACGAGGAAGACAGCCGCGACGACCGCTTCGAGCCTCAGGAGGAATGCGTAAAGCTTGCGCATCGCTGGTCCTCGCCGGCCACCCACCCACGGCCTATTGGCCGATCTCCTGCTGGACCTTGTTCTTGGCCTCGGTCAGCTTAAGCACCTCATAAGCCTTTTCCCCGGCCTTGCGGAATGCTGCCATATCGACGTCGCTAACCACCGTCATGCCATGCTTCCGGACCTCTGCCTTGGCCTGTTCGGTGGCGTCCTGGATAACCTTCGAGGTTTCCTGGCCCGCTTTACGGCATTCCTCGACAAGCGCCGTCTGATAGTCCGCGGGCAGCGTGTTGAACCACCGGGCGCTCACCACCTGGAAATTGACGAGCAGAATATGCGACGTCTCATTTGCAAATTTCAGCACTTCATAAAGTTTGCCGGCACGGACGTTCTGATAAGTCAGTTCCGCCCCGTCGATGGCCTGCTGCTGCAGGCCGGGATAGACATCGCCGAAATTAAGCGCCACCGGCGCGGCGCCGAGCGCGCGGATTGATTCCTGCCAGATCGGCGCAGGAGGCGTGCGGATGCGTAAGCCGCTCAGATCCTCCGGTTTGCGAACAGGCTTGCTGGTGAAAAAGTGGCGGAAGCCCTGCACCCAATCGAAGCAGACCGTCTTCAGCCCGTGCTTGTCGGCAAGCTCCTTCTGCCAGGCGATCATGGTCGGGGAGTCCGCCAACGCATAGGCTTTGTCCAGCGTCGTGACAAAATAAGGCGCGTTCACCGCGGCGATGCCGGACACGTAACTGCCGAGCCGGGCCGCATCGGTGTTCTGGCCGATATTGGCGCCCTGCCGAATCTGCTCGATAATGTCTTCCTCCACGCCGAGCTGCGCACTGTGAAAAACGTCGATGGTGAGGCCGCCCTTGGTTCGCTCCTTCACCCGTTCGGCCCATTGCTGAAACCCCTTGTGATAGGGCTCGCTTGGTCCAAGCACATGGTTGAACCGCAAGGTGTAGGTCTGCTGGGCCTGAATGGGAGCGTTCGCCAGGACAACAACGCCCGCCGCTGCGCAAATCGGGATGAGCCGGCTTGCAGCTTTTCTCATTGGCTTCTCCTTCCGGGTTCTTCTCCGTCGATTGTTGTGGCCGGATGCTCTTCTGGCATCCTTAAAAGTGGCGGGAGTGGGCGAAAATCCGCGCCGCTCAGGATGTTCCGAGGAATGGCAGGGCAATGCCATACCGGACGCTCATTTCGTGGAATGCCTGCTCCGTATTGGGATCGATCGGCACTCCCTGAGCTTCACGCCTTGCCGCCTCCGCCCACTCCCGGTCGCCAGGGGCGAGGACGGCGCCTCCTGCCCTCACCGGGGACGCGTGGAGCGTGTCGAGATAGCGCTGCATGCCTTCCCGGAAGCTTGCGGCATCGATGACGCCGTCGGCCCGGATCGCCAGCACGAACGCGCCCATCCTGCGCGGCGTACTGAGATCCGAGCCGACCATCGGCAACATGTCGAGGCTGCTTGTCATGCCGGTGAAGACAGCACTCAGGATTTCCACAAGGCCCGCGAGGCCGGCGCCCTTATAGCCAAAGGCCCCTCCAAGCGGCGCTAGCATCACCACCTCTTCGGGATCTTCCGTATCCGAGCCGTCCGCCGCCGACGCGACACCCGGCGGCAGCATTTTTCCAAGACTGCGGTTCAGCTTCACGCGATTATAGGGGATCGCGCTTGTCGCCATGTCGAGCAGCCAGGGCTGTGCGCCGCCGGTCGGAACGGCACACGCAATCGGATTGGTGCCGTGGAAGCCCGCCGCGCCGTCATGCAGCCGGACAAGGCTGTCGGTATTGCAGATGGTCAGGCCGATGCAGCCGGCCTCAGCCGCCGCAAGGGCGTACGCCCCGGCCGGACCGAAATGCGAGCTGTTGCGGATTGCGACCGCACCGAGCCCCATCGTCTGGGCGAGCCCCACCGCGTGCTCCATGGCCTTATAGGTCGCGAGCGCACCGTGGGCATTGTCGGCGTCGAGCGCCGCGACCGCGCCGAAGTGATTGGTGATCGTCATATTTGGCGTGGGATTGACGCGGCCGGTGGTCAACACCGTCGCGTAATGATCGAGCAGCCGGATACCGTGGCTGTCCACGCCGAGACGGGAGCCATGCATCATCGCCCGGGTCGCCGCATCCACCGTTGCGGCATCCGCGCCCGCAGCTGAAAGCACGGCGCGGGAGAACACATCGAGAGCCTCGATCGACGCGCGTCTGGACGTTGCATCGCCGTGTGAAGGAGGCACTGAGTTCATGGTGTCGGCCCGCCGTCTACATCAAGCACGACGAGCCATCCGGTATCGTCGCCGACAGCCCCGACAGCACTCCTGCCCGCAAGTCGAGCGGCCATATTGCCCTCCAAAGACCCCGAAGCAAACGATTGCCTCACGAAATGTCTTTTGTGTACACTAAACAATAAATCATTCCTGTGCACAATGACGTTCTGCGACATTCGCCTAGCGCCAGCAGCCAGGCCGGAGGGCCATCGACATGAGCTTCGACATCGGCAGCTTCTCGCTCACGGGAAAGACCGCGCTCGTTATCGGCGGATCGAGCGGCATCGGCCGCGATATCGCGCTCGGGTTCCGCCAGGCCGGGGCGAAGGTCCTCATCGCGGCACGCGGCCAGGACAAGCTCGACCGCGTCATCGGCTGAACTCGGAGCGTGATGCGGACGACCGGATCGCCTATTCGGAGGATCTCCGTTCCGTCAGCGCGCTGACGGCCCTCGCGCGATTCTGTGGCAGCCGATCACGGTGCGCTGCACATACTCGTCAACTGCCAGGGCACCACCGAGATCAAGCCGGCGATCGAGCTGACCGAAACCGAATATGACACGATTCTGGACACCAATCTGAAGAGCGTCTTCTTCGCCTGCACTGCGTTCGGGCGCGGCATGATCGCGCGCGGCGAAGGCGCGATCATCAATATCTCCTCGCTCGCGGCGCATACGGGCTGGGCCAACGCCGCCGCCTATTGTGCCAGCAAATGGGGCGTCGCCGGCATCACGCAGAGCCTGGCCGCCGAATGGGGCGAAAGCGGCGTGCGGGTAAATGCGATCGCGCCGGGCTTTTTCATGACCGAACTCAATCAGAGGCGCATGTCGGACGAGCGCAAGGCGGAAGCTCGGCGGCGCAACGCCATGAAAAGAATGGGTGAACTGCATGAGCTGGTCGGCGCGGCCATTTTCCTGGCGTCCGATGCCGCCGGCTTTGTCACCGGCTCGACCCTTCGCGTCGATGGCGGATATTTATCCTCCGGAATTTAAGGCAAGCAAGAGCTGATGTCCGAACGATCGGCCGACGCGAACAGACCTCGCCGCGCGAAGGCAATGGCAACGATCAGCACGGCGTCGCCACGTTCGAAGCAGGCGAGCCGGCCGCCGCAACTCGGCACCGCGCCGCGACTTTATCAACGGGTCGTTGAGATTCTCTCCAGTCAGATTAAAAGCGGGCAGCTATCACCGGAGGAACGGCTGCAGGAATCGACCGTCGCCGCGCTGTTCGGCATAAGCCGCGCGCCGGTTCGCCAGGCACTGGGCGAGCTGGAGCAACGGGGCCTGATCGAAAAAGCGGGAAGGCGAGGCTACAGGGTTCGCGCCGTCAAACGGCGCAGCCGTCCTCGCGTCGCGGACAGCGCGGACGCCGACTTCCGGCTCGTCTCCGCTTCGAGCTGGGAGCGCATTTACGGTGAGGTCGAAAGCGAGATCGTCGCCCGGATTGCCTTTGGGGCCTGGCGTGTCAACGAGGCAGTGCTCGCGCGCACCTATGATGTGAGCCGGACGGTGGCGCGTGACGTCGTCGGCCGCCTTCAACAGCGCGGCGTCGTCCGCAAGGATGACAGGTCCCGTTGGTACGCGCCGGCGCTGACGCCGGAGCATGTCGACGAGCTTTACGAGATGCGCGGGCTGCTTGAACCCGTCGCGCTCGTCAAGGCGGCGCCGAATGTATCGCCTGAGTTCATCAGAGCTATGCGCGCGCATCTGGAAGACGCGATCGCCAATGCCCAATCGATCGGCGGCGCGACGCTCGACCGGCTCGAAACGGAGCTGCATGTCGATCTGCTTGGTCATTGCGGCAACCAGACGCTGATGCAGGCGATTACGCTGCACCAGTCGCTCTTGATTGCGCACCGGTTTCTCTACCGCTGGACGCCGCGTCTGTTCGAGACGGAGCCTTTCCTGCCGGAGCATCTGGAAATCGTGACCTGGCTCGCTTCAGGCAAGAGTGAAATGGCTGCGAAAGCGCTTGCCCATCATCTGCGCGTCTCCCGTGAGCGCGCCATCGCACGCGTTGACGCCGTCATCCGCGAATTCCGGCCGGATGAACTGCCCTATTTGGATCGCCTCGAAGCGAATTAAGCCGGCGGGCTAAGGAGGAATAGTATTGCATCGGCATCGAGCCGAGGACAACGGTTCCGTCATAGCGCATTGCGGACAGACACCGGGTTTAGGCGGCTATTGCGCAGTCATGACGCAGGTCACACCGCTTGAACTAGGACCTCCGGTCGGCTGGCCATTGAAATTCCGCGTCAGCGGACCCGATCCGGCCAAGACGCGAGAATTCGCGCAAGGCTTCGCGCAGGTCCTCGGCCAGAATGCCGACACGCGCAATATCAATTACGACTGGAACGAGCCAGCCAAGGTGATCAAGGTCGATGTCGATCAGGGCCGTGCGCGGGCGCTAGGGATTTCCTCGACACAACTGGCGAACAGCATCAATGCCATCCTCTCGGGAACCCGCGTCACGCAACTCCGCGACAGCACCTACCTCATCGACATTTCGCCAGGGCGATCCCAGAAGAGCGCGCCAAGTTGGAAAGCGTTTGCAGCGATTATCCAATAATCCGACTGTCCGCGCGATGACCCTTGTGACATTATGGCTATTTTCGCGATGCTGGATGGCTCTGCATGCTTGTTACGGAACAGCGCCACGCACTCCGGCAGATTTCAATCTTTCGGAATGCAGCCGAGTCGACGCTCGATCGCGCCGCCGGCTTGAGCCGGTGGCAGCGCCATGCGGACGGCACGATCATCCTCTCGTACCAGGACGCTTCGACCGACATCTTCTTCATACTTGAAGGGGCGGTGCGGGCGATTATTTACGCGCCGGACGGCAAAGCGCTGCTATTTACGGACCTCGAAAAGGGCGAGGTCTTCGGTGAAATTGCGGCGGTCGACCGAGGCCCACGTTCCGCCAGCATCGAAGCCTTGCGACCAACTCTCGTTGCCGTCATGAGCGCGGCCGATTTCGAGCGTATCCTGCGCGAAGATGCCGAAGTTTCCATTGCGACCCTGCGACTCCTCACCAGCCGCGTCAGACGGCTATCGGAACGGGTTTATGAATTCCGGGCCTTCGCGGTGCAAAACCGAATTCATGCTGAACTTCTCCGTTTGGCAAAGGCATCGGGCGTCACGCAGGGAGATGTCACGCTGTCTCCCGCGCCAACCCTGGCTGAAATTGCGGATCGCGTAAGCACGCACCGCGAGGCCGTTTCCCGCGAACTGAGCCGCCTCGGTTCGGTTGGCCTCATAAGCCGCGAGGGCGGTGCGCTACGCGTTACCGACGTTGGCAGGCTGGCTGATCTGGTCCGTGAAGCGCGCGGCGATTAACCGCTAAGTTACTTTCACAAACGGATTCTTCCGCCAACACGCTTGGCAATTCCCAACGCCGGAGCGCGACCACGCATCCATCATCGCCCTGTACACGAACGAAAGCGAACAAGATGATGTTGGATCACGCTGGAGCGGAAGCGAGCATTGGCCACGCAATCCCGTTTTGCGCGGAACGATACCCGGACAGCCCTGAAGACAGCAACCCGCAGCAGGGGATTACAACCGAACTCCCCCTCGCAGCCGCTCTCGACCTGCTGCGCATGAGCGTCATTCTGACGGATGGGGCTGCGCAAATCATTTACGCCAATTGTCATGCCCGCAACCTGCTCCGCGAACAACGGTGCCTGCGTGTATGCACGGGCAAACTCTCTGCCGTGAACCCAAAAAGTGCGCTGCAAATCAGACATGCAATTCGCCGCTGTACGGAGAATCAGGCCATCCCGGCACTGTGCCTCGGCATTGCCGTCCCGCTGCTGCGGACGGATGAACGCAGCATCGCAGCTTGGGTGTTGCCCATGCAAGCGTCCGACCGCGGAAACTTGCGCCGGGCTGCGATCTTCATACGCAGCACGATCGATCTGTTTTCGGAGGACATGTTTACCTCGATCTTCGGAGCGACATCGGCGGAACTCCGCGTGCTTAAGCTGCTGATGAACGGCATGTGCATTCACGAAGTGTCGGCGGCTTTAAATCTCTCGCACAACACTGTCCGCACGCATGTGAAGTCTCTGTTTGCCAAAACTGGCACGACCCGGCAGTCCGAACTGCTCAGGCTCGCAGCGTTCTCTATTGCTCCGGTTTCAGCTCAAGGTCTGCGGCGAGATGAAACGCACGGCACCGCCGCGAATGATTGATTCCCATGGATGCTTTATTGACAACGATAGTTCTGTGGCTGTCTCTCAATTTCAACCTGCCCGCCACCGGAACGGTGGCGATCTCCTGTCATCGAACGACCAGTTAAATGTCGCGGCTGATTGCACCACGTTTTTCGGAAGGCGCCGGCTTGAGGCGAGAAATCCGGCACCGTCATAAAGGTATCCGCTGTCATAAAACTCTGGTCACGCTAATATTCGCACCATGGCGGCTGCGCAGAATGTGACCATCGCTATCGAAGGGGGAGCGAGTGTCTCCGGCCTTTGGCTCAAGCCAGAGGCGGCGCGGGCGTGCCTCGTGCTCGCGCATGGCGCCGGCGCTGGTATGGCGCACAGGTCGATGATGGCATTGGCGGACGGGCTCCTTAATCGCGGCGTCGCCACGTTGCGCTATCAGTTTCCCTATATGGAACGCGGCTCGAAGCGCCCCGATCCGCCGTCCATCGCGCATGCCGCGGTGAAAGCGGCGGTAGCCGAGGCGGCACGGCTTGCAGGCACGCTGCCTTTGTTCGCTGGCGGCAGGTCGTTCGGCGGACGCATGACCTCACAGGCGCAGGCCATCGCGCCGCTGCCACACGTGCGCGGACTGGTGTTCTTCGCGTTTCCGCTGCATCCCGCAGGCAAGCCTTCGACAGCACGCGCCGAACACCTCTCCGACGTCGGCATTCCGATGCTGTTTCTGCAAGGCACGCGCGACGAACTGGCACAGCTTGATCTGTTGCGATCAGCCGTCACCAAACTCGGCGAGCGGGCAACGTTGGTGCTCGCCCAAGATGCCGATCACGCATTCCACGTTCCCGCCAAGACCGGGCGCAAGGATACGGACGTTCTCGCCGAACTCCTGGACGCCACCGCTGCATGGATGGCGATGGCGTGACTCACAAACTGCTTCGTTCTCGCCGGTCCGATGATGCTGAAGGATCGCGGACAATGGATCGCATATCTCCGGCGTCCGCGGTCGGACGCCGGATTCGATCGCCGCTAGTGCATCGATCCAAACGAAGGCTGCAGCCGGAGTTTGGAAAATTGATGCAAAACAAAGAGCTAGGGCACGGGCACGTGAACGAAGTGAATGTGTCAGTGCACTAGAAGACCTCACGACGCTTTCCCAACTTCCATCAGCAGACGCTCGGTCCGGGCATCCTCGATGCGGTTCACAAGCTTCGCGGCTTCGTGCTGGTCACGAATAGTCTTGGTCATCGTAACACAGGACTGCACCAGCGCGATTACGCCCATGGCGAGATAGCCCCTGCTCCACCAGTCGAGCGGCAGGAAGAAAATGCCGATCCCGACCATAAAGGCTGCGCCTGCGAACGAGGCATAGGTGAAACTTACCCAGGCCGAGCTATGCGGCATGGCGTTCTGCGTAACGGGCATTGTCAGTCTCCTAGGTTGAGGTTGGATGCACTTTCAATTTGGTAATCAGACGGCCGCTTTCTGCTGCGGACCGCGCGCCTTCAGTCGGGCGATAACATCGTCCGCCGTGGTGCGCATAGGCGGGCCGAAGCCTTCCCCGGCGAGCCGCTCTGCAGCGGCGACCGGTGCGGTGGCGGCATCGATCTGCTCGAGGACTTCTTCGGCGATCACCGCCTCATCCTGTCGCTCTCTCAGCCGCTTCAGGGTCTCTTCCGCCTCGGACAGCGTCGCCTGATGGGGCATGGCGGTTTCCACGCGGCCGCGCCGCACATGGCGCACCGCTTCCGCGGCACGTGCCACACGTCGCCCACGATCGACCGCAGCGATCCGCATCTCGGCCCGGTTCACATAATCGCGCAGCCGGGCGATTTCGCGCGCGAACAAGGAGCGGGCCGCCCTCGCGGCATCGCGATCGGCTTCGAGACGGGCAATCGCCTCAGCCCCATCCCGGGCAAGCTCATCGCGACCGCCTTCAAGCGCGGCGAGCACACGGGATTCGAGATCCGCGATCTGCCGTTCGATTGTCGCGAGACGCGAACCCTCTTGTTGGTCCTGCGCGATAGCAAGCGCCAGCGTCCGCTTTGCCCGCTCCAGCGCGACCGTGGCATCGCGCAATTGCTGGTCGAGGATCAGAAGGGCATTCCGGTCCACAACCTCGCTCCCGATAGCGCTGGCCGAACCACGAGCCAATGTGAGCAATGATTTAAACATCCGCGTCTCCGTTTTATGAACATCGTTCATAAACACCTTGTCGCAGAAAATTGAACCGTGTTCAAGATAAATTTGAACGTGGTTCAATTTTCTGATTTCTGAGGAGCCTCGTGTCGAAGTTGGCCGCCAGACGGAATAGTCGGGGGGAGACCTGATCGATGCGCGGAATGGAGGGCTGCTTTAGAAAACCCTTGGCCTCAAGGCGGGCGGGCGACAGGGTGACGGCTGTGTGATCGTCGCCGGTCAATAGATCAATCTATCGTCTGCCTCTTTACCCTACAGCTACCGCTCATCGCGATTTCGCAGCGTCTCGCGCGAATGAAAGCCACAGGACAAGCGGCCACAACTTTCTGACTTCCGCGAGAGCGGCGCCGCTTTTGCGGCCTAGGACAGAAAAATTGGTCGTAATCCCAAATGGGATCGCAATGATTGCTTCCTCAACGTCTCCGCGAGTTCTCGCAGAAATTCCACCTGTCCTCGCGTCCCAAATTCGCGAGCCAGCTTATACTACATTATTACATTAGCCCTTGCGGCATTAGATCCGTGACAAATGAACGGCGAACCGGGAAGCGACTGATACTATTAGCTTTCCAGTGCAGGACGAACGTCGCAAACCTTATGATTTTGATCGACACCACCGATGCGGCGGCTTAACCTCCTATGTTGTCCAGAGGATGCTTGGCCGGAATTCGTGGCCATATGGTGACATAACACCGCAAAATCCCAGAGGACCAGCACGGGAGGTGACGTACATGCGAGACGTATTGAAGTTTGCCGGAATAGTGATGGCCGCGACCCTGTCCATCGCTGCGCCGGCACAGTCGCAAGTGAAGGTGAAACTGCAGGAAGTGGCGAGTGGATTGACCCATCCGCTTGCGATGGTATCGATCCCTGATGATTCCGGCCGCATGGCCGTGATCGAGCAGCACGGCGTGGTGCGCATCATCGACAATAAGGGGCGCCTGTTGCCGGACCCCTTCTTGAATATCGAAGGCAAGATCATCGGTCCTTGCACCCGTTCTTCGACGAGCGCGGTCTAATCGGCCTGGCCTTCCATCCGAATACAAGGAAAATGGCAAGTTCTACCTCGCCTATTCCGCTCCGCTGCGCGCCTATGCCGAGTTGGACCGGCGCCTGTGGTGGTCGCACACCAACCTCGTTTCGGAGTTCCAGGTCTCGAAGGCTGACCCGAACAAGGCCGATCCGACCACCGAGCGGATCATCTCGCAGATCGACTGGCCGCAATTCAATCACAACGGCCACTGGATCGGCTTCGGCCCGGACGGCATGCTCTACGTCTCCACCGGTGACGGCGGCTACGCCAACGACTGGGGCATCGGCCACAATGTCATGACCGGCAACGGCCAGGACCTGAACTCGCTGCACGGCAAGATCCTGCGCATCGACGTGAGCAAGCCGGACGGCATTGCGGCGGACAATCCGTTCGTCGGCCGCAGCGATGCCAAGCCGCAGATTTGGGCTTTCGGCCTGCGCAATCCCTGGCGCTGCTCATTCGACATGGGCGGATCCAAGGAACTGTTCTGCGGCGACGTGCAGCAGAACTCCTACGAAGAGGTCAACATCATCACCAAGGGCGGCAATTACGGCTGGCGCCGGATGGAAGGCGACAAGTGCTTCGACTACCAGAAGCCCGACAACCATCCTGCCACCTGCGACAAGACCGGGCTGATCGAGCCGGTCATGGTCTACACGAACTGCACGGCCGTGAAATCGGGCTGCTTGGGCATCTCCATTACCGGCGGCTACGTCTATCGCGGCGCGAATAAAGCCTGGGACGGCAAGTACATCTTCGGCGACTGGTCGAAGTCGTTCGGGGCGATGGACGGCCAGCTCTTCTTCGGCACCAAGGGCGCCGACGGCAAGTGGACGCATGGAGAATGCCGACGGTCGAAGGCATGACGACCATGCCCTACATCCTGGCGTTCGCCCAGGACGACAAGGGCGAGGTCTATGCCTTGACCAGCATCTCGACCGGTCCGGTCGGCGGCCACGACAAGATCTACAAGATCGTGCCGGCAAACTGATTGTATTGAGCTAAGAATAAAAAGGAGGCGGCGGAAGCCGCCTTCTTTGCGATAACGTGCGAGATTGCGACTGGAGAAGAATGTAATGTACCGACGGCTCGTGATGATCGCCCTTCCTGTTAGTGCTCTGCTTCTCTGCGCGATGACGTGGACTCCTGCCTTTACTCAGACAGCGACGCCAGCCCCCGCGGAAGAAAACGCAGAACCGCGCGATCCACCGCCGGCAATTGATTCAGCAACCCTGAAGGACGCTGCCGTGATCGCCAAGGGTGAGAAGATCTGGCAGGAGCAATGCACCCATTGTCACGGCGCCAAGGCTTATCCGGGAAAGGCGCCGAAACTCACGCCGCGCACCTACAAGCCTGAGTTCGTCTGGGACCGGATTTATAATGGATTCCGCGGCATGCCGCCTTGGAAGGATGTTTACGAACCAAATGAGGTGTTGGCCGTTGTCGCCTATGTCTTGAGCGACGATTTCTTTCCATAAGGGACGATCTGCCGGCTGGTGGCAATTGGCTGCCCGAGGCTTTTGTCGAGCCCATGGTTGAAGATGAGTTCGCCGCCATCGGGCACGGCAGCGGTGGCTCTTCACGATTATTTCCTCCCTAAAGGACTGAGTATCTCCGATCGGTGTTCTTTTGCCGTAACGCATTGAATTCATAGCAAAAGTCCGATCACGACTTAATTACCCGCGAACCAATACGCCTGTTTATTTTCGAGGAGAGGAAGGATCGCAGCGTGTGTACGTCAACTGCGGTCAAACATTGGATATTAATTTGCCGGCGCCTCGGACTTCGCTATGCAGACGGACGTCATGCACGGTCAGACTCTGGCGGTGCAAGTAGACGGTAACCGCCGACCAAGGCGATACATCCGGCAAGGATCATCATTCCCATGCCTTCGCGTGCTTCTTCGTCGTGCCACCAAACCTCTTGGCGCCACCAGTTAGGATGCGCCGGCCAAAAATAGACGACGGCGCATGACGCCGAAATGACCGAGATCAGTAAAAGCAAAGTCGCAGCGCGCCCGGCAATCAAGCGCGGGGCGAATGCAGCCGCACCGGTCCAGATCGCTCCTATGCTATACACCACAGCCCAGATCTGCGGGTCCGGATCATTATATTGCGCTGCAGCAAAAAGGATCAGGAAGGCGCAGAGCACGGCCATCAGAATTCGCCAGAGGATCCTCGCCATGGTAATAACCGCAATGCTTGTTCAGATGGCGACAATAAATTAGTGTGGTGGGCCGCCATAATTCCTATGAAGCTGAGCGGATTGTAATTTAGCGACGAGGCAGAGTCATCCATGAGTTCGCAGCAATCCGTCCTGCCGGAACATGCCCCTCGTGACGAAAAAAATGATGCGGTTTACTGGCAGCGTTTTGCCGTACCGTACGAGTTCCCCGTCGTGTTCACGCGCGGCCTGTTCCAGCCGCAAAACCGGACGCTCGTGGACACGATCGTGCGTCTAGAGCCGGACAGACGGCATCGCTGCCTGGTTTTCCTGGATGAAGGCTTGATCGGCGTTGCCCCCAATCTCGGCGATGAAATCGAAGCCTATGCGGCGCGGCACTCGGCGGAAATCGAGCTCGTGACACCGCCTCAAACCATGCCCGGCGGCGAGAAGATCAAGAACGATCTTAGCTTTGTCGAGCAGATCCAGGGGCAGGTTTTTCAGCACCGCATCGATCGCCACTCATTCATCATCGCCATCGGCGGCGGCGCGCTGCTCGACGCCGTCGGATTGGTGGCCGCGACCTCGCATCGCGGCATCCGCCACATTCGCGTGCCGACAACCGTTCTCGCGCAGAACGATTCCGGCGTCGGCGTGAAGAACGGCGTCAATCTGAATACCGTCAAGAATTTTGTCGGCACCTTCGCGCCGCCCTTCGCCGTATTGAACGATTTCGACCTGCTCGACAGCCTGCCGCCACGCGAAAAAATCGCCGGGATGGCCGAAGCGGTGAAGGTGGCGCTGATCCGCGATCCGGAATTCTTTCTGTGGCTTGAGCGCAATTGCGACGCGCTTGCACAATTTGAGCCGGACGCCATGGCATATATGATCCGCCGCTGCGCGGAACTGCACATGCATCAGATCGCGCATGGCGGCGACCCGTTCGAGTCCGGCAGCGCGAGGCCCTCTGGATTTCGGCCATTGGTCGGCGCATAAGCTGGAATCGCTCACGCATTATCATGTGCGCCACGGCGAGGCGGTCGCCATCGGCATAGCGCTCGACACGCGCTATTCTGTGATGGCTGGTCTGCTACCTGAAGGCGACGAGCACCGGGTCTGCTTCCTGCTGGAGGCTCTCGGCTTCAAGCTCTGGCATACGGCGCTGCGAACCCTGGATGCCGAGCGGCACCCGGCCATCCTGCAAGGCTTGCGCGAATTTCGCGAGCATCTGGGCGGCGAATTTACGGTGACGCTGCTGACCGGCCTCGGCCAGGGTATCGAGGTGCATCAACTCGACGAGACGCTTATGATGAAAGCGATCGACTGGCTCGAAGCGAGAAGCAAAAGCTGATGCTGCTGCCCGACGGCGCGTTGCTCACCTATTGCACGAACATCCATCCCGGCGAGAGCTGGCCGGATCTCTTCGCCAGCCTCAAGCAGCACCTGCCGCGCGTGAAGGCCGGCTTCGCGCCGACCAAGCCCTTCGGCGTCGGCCTGCGGCTCTCGGCCGAGGCGGCGGCGGTGTTGCACGCGCCCGGTGCGCTCGCCGCGTTCCGCGATTTCCTGGCCGCCGAGGATTTGTTCGTCTTCACCATCAATGGCTTTCCCTACGGCGCGTTTCATGGCCAGCGGGTCAAGGAGGCGGTCTATCAGCCGGATTGGCGCGACGAGCGGCGGCTGACCTATACCAATCAATTGGCGGACATCCTCGCCGAACTGCTTCCGGCTTCGGGTTTCGGCAGCATCAGCACCGTGCCGGGCACATTCAAGACGCTCGGCAAGGGCGCCGAGGCGCTGATGGCGGATATGATGCTGCGGCACGCGGCGCATCTCATCGGCCTTGCAGCAGCGGCACGGAAAGACGATCGCGCTCGCCCTCGAGCCCGAGCCCTGCTGCTTTCTCGAAACGATCGATGAGAGCGTGCGGTTTTTTGAAGACCATCTCTTTTCGCCCGGCGCCGTCAAGCGGATCGCCGAACTGACCGGACTTGCCGGCAGCGAGGCCGAAACCGCGCTGCGGCGGCATCTCGGCCTCTGCTACGATGTCTGCCATGCGGCAGTGGAGTTCGAGAATGCGCGCGAGAGCATCCGCGCCTTGCGGACCGCCGGCATCCCCATTCACAAATTGCAATTGAGCGCCGCGCTGCGTTTGACGCCGGGGCCACGCCAGCTCGAGGCGCTGCAAGGCGTTCGCCGAGGGTACTTATCTGCATCAGGTGGTGACCCGAACGGCAGGAGGAAGCCTCACGCGCTACGTCGATCTGCCGGACGCGCTGGCCGACGCGTCCGCCTCCGCCGCCGAGGAATGGCGCGTGCATTTCCACGTGCCGATCTTCGAGGCGGGCATCGAACCGCTTGCGACGACGCAGGATTTCCTGGCCGAGATTCTGGCGTTGCACCGGGAGGCGCCGATCTCGCCTCATCTGGAGGTGGAGACCTACACTTGGGATGTGCTGCCGGCGGCGCTGCGCGGCATGCCGGTGGACGAGGCCATCGCCCGCGAATTGCAATGGGTCGAGGCGCGGCTGCGATGACGCCGGCTGACGGCCCTGCGGCTCGGGCGCGTATCCAACCTTCCGACCGTGTGGACCAATGCGCTGGCAGGGGTCGCGCTTTCGGCGGGCATCTCTGTCGGCCGGACACGCTGATCCCGCTGCTGATCGGCCTGTCGCTGCTCTATGTCGCCGGCATGTATCTGAACGACGCTTTCGACGCCGAGATCGACGCGCGCGAGCGGGCCGAGCAGGCCGATTCCGCAAGGGGCGGCGTCACGCAGCGCGGTGTTCGGTCTCGGCTTCGGCATGCTGATCGCCGGTGTGCTCTGCCTGGCCACCCTCGGCCGGGCGGTCGGCGCTGACCGCCATGCTGCTCGCGGCGTGCCATCGTGCTTTACGACTGGCTGCACAAGCGGACCCCGCTCGCGCCGCTGCTCATGGCGCTGTGCCGCGCGCTGATTTATCCCGCCGCCGCGGCGGCTGCCTATGGCGCGTTCGGCCAGCCCTTGCTGTTCGGCGCGATCGGCCTGTTCTGCTACATTGCCGGCCTGACCTATGCCGCCAAGCAAGAGGCGTTCGACCGTATCGGACGCCTCTGGCCTTTGGCGGTCATGGCGGTTCCGCTCGCGGTCGGCGCGACGGCCGCCTTGGCGCAAGCCGCAAGCCTCGCTCTTCTTCGCCGCCTTCGTGCTTTGGACAGCGGCGGCGCTGTGGCTGTTGCTGCGGCGGCGTCCGGGCGACGTCGGGCGCGCCGTTTCCTATCTGATCGCCGGCATCTCGCTTTTTGATGCGGTTTTGGTCGCCGCGTCATCATTCGCCGGGGCTCGGCCTGCTCTGCGCGCTGGCGGTTCCGGTTACGATCGCCGCCCAGCGCTATGTGCCGCGGGACTTAGATCGCGTCAGCATCCAAACACGTGCGTCAGCATGATCTGCTTGAAATCCGTCGCAGCCAGCGGTCCTTCCGGCAGCAGCTCCGGCTCTGAGCTGATGACCAGCGGGCCCTGGCGTTCATCGTCCATCAGCCGGCCATGCGAGCCTTTCACCAGATGCGTATCCTTCAGCGAGATGACATCCATCAGCGCGCCGAAGCCGGCTTTGCGCTTGGCCAGACGCCAGCCGATGGCGGCGGTCGGAAAGCGGACCGCGGGATCGAGGAACAGCTCGACGGGGTCGTAGCCGGGCTTGCGGTGGATATCGACGGTGCGGGCGAAGTCAGGGGCGCGGGCGTCATCCAGCCAGTAATAATAGCTGAACCATTTGTCCGCTGTCGAAATCGCGACGAGTTCGCCCGAACGCGGATGATCGAGCCCCATGGCGCGCTTGCCGTCCGCGTCCAGCACTTGCTCCACGCCCTCGATGCCCTCGATCAGCGCTTTCACTTCGGCGATGCGGCTGGGATCGCGCACATAGATATGCGCGGCCTGGTGATCGGCCAGCGCAAAAGCCTGCGACGCGCCGCCGTCGAGCAATTCGCGCCCCAATTCCTCGCGGATGGCGATCAGCCCGGCCTGGCGCAGCGTCCGGTTGATATGCACGGCCTCGGTGACCGGCATGATGCCGTATTCGGAAACGATGAGAACCCGCGATCCCCGGCGCTCGGCGAAATCGATCAATTGGCCGGTGACGCCGTCGACCTCCTTGAGATCCTCGATGAGCCGCGGATGGGTCGAGATCCGGACCGAGCCGCTGCAGATTGTAGTCAAGATGCGGCAGATAGGCGAGCGTCAGCGTCGGATTGCGCGTCTGCATGACATGCAGCGTCGCGTCCGCGATCCATTGGGTGGAGGAGATATCGGTCGCCGGCCCCCAGAATTTAAACAGCGGGAACATCCCCAGCTTTGCGTTCAGTTCGTCGCGCAATTCCGGCGGGTTGGCGTAATGATCGGGCAGCTTGCGGCCGTCGGCGGGATACATCGGCCTGGGCGTCGCGCCGAAATCGGCGCCGGAATACATATTGTACCACCAGAACATGTTGGCGCAGGTGAAGCCGGCATCGCGTTTGCGCCCCGCGTCCCAGATTTTTTCGCCCTGGATCAGATGATTGGACTGCCGCCACAGCCAGGTCTCGGCAAGGTCGCGAAAATACCAGCCATTGGCCACCGCGCCATGCCCGGCCGGCGGCAATCCCGTCAGCAGCGAGGATTGCACCGTGCATGTCACCGCTGGAAACACGGTTTTCATCGGCCTCAGCCCGCCGCGCCCGGCCAGCCGCGCGATATTGGGCGTGTGGATGCCGACCAGCTCCGGCGAAAGGCCAACGACGAGGATCACCAAAGTCGGATGCATGCGGGGAAATCCATTGCTGACGCCGGGAAGGGCTTGCTGAGCTTTGCAAGACCATAGCGTTCTTGTAGGCTAGCGTAAATGCTCCGCAAGTCACTCATGAGGCGTTCCGGTGCCCGCTCCTTCGCAGCTTCTAAGTCATTGGGTTGAAAAGCAAACCCCGCCAGAGGAATGGCGCTGGCTGACCGAACGGGTCGCGCGCGGCGCGGCGACGCCGGATCGCGATATCTTCATCACCCTGGGGCTGATTCCGCGCCGCCTGGGCCGCGCGGACCTTGCGCTCGACCAATCCGATCTGGACGCCGCCGAAGCTGCGCGGCCCGGCTGGGACCCGCGGGGCTGGAGCGTTGACGGCGCGGCGCGCGTCTGGGTCTTGCTGCAGACCGTGGCGCAGGCGGAGAGTTTTCCGGAGAATTTTCAGCGGCTCTGCCGCACGGCCGACGCGGCCGAGGCCATCGCCCTCTATCGCGGCCTGCCGCTTTATCCGCAAGGCGAGCGGCTGGAAGCCCAGGCCGCCGAGGGCGTGCGCTCCAACATGTCGGCGATTTTCGAGGCCGTGGCGCATCACAATGCCTATCCGCGCAGCTACTTCAGCGACCACCGCTGGAATCACATGGTTCTGAAAGCCCTGTTCGTCGGCTCCGCGCTGGCGCCGATCCAGGGGCTGGACGAGCGCGCCAATGCGGACCTCACGCTGATGCTGTTCGACTACGCGCATGAGCGCTGGGCCGCCGAGCGCGACGTGACGCCCGAACTTTGGCGCGCGGTCGGCCCATTTGCCACCAGCGCCCCGATGCTGGCCGATCTGGGCCGCGTGCTGGGCAGCGGCACACCGAAGGAACGCGCCGCGGCCGCATTGGCCCTGAGCGCATCGCGCTCGGAAGAGGCGGCCCGCATTCTGCAGACCGCGCCTGAACTCGCCCGCCGGATCGAGGCGGGGGCGCTCACCTGGCAAACCCTCGACTCCACCGTCGCCTGAAACGCCCATAACAGGACCAGCGGCCATGTATATCGACCCGCACGCCCACATGATTTCCCGCACCACCAACGATTACGAGGCCATGGCGGCAGCCGGCATCGTCGCCCTGATCGAGCCCGCCTTCTGGGTCGGGCAGCCGCGCACCTATGTGGGCACCTATATCGACTATCTGTCCGCCATCGTCGGCTGGGAGCGGTTTCGCGCCGGCCAGTTCGGCATCCGGCATTATTGCACCGCCGGGCTGAATTCCAAGGAGGCCAACAATGAGGAACTGGCCGAAGGCGTCATGGAGATCCTGCCGCGTTTCGCGCTGAAGGACGGCGTCGTGGCCATCGGCGAGATCGGCTATGACGAGCAGACGCCGCTCGAGGACAAATATTTCCGCGCCCAGCTCGAACTGGCCAAGGAGCTGGACGCTGCCGGTGATGATCCATACGCCGCATCGCGACAAGAAGCGGGGCACCACCCGCTCGATGGACGTCGCGATGGAGCATGGGCTCGATCCGTCCAAGGTGATTGTCGACCATAATAATGAGGAGACGGTCGCCGAGGTGCTGCAGCGCGGGTTCTGGGCGGCGTTCTCGATCTATCCGTCCACGAAGATGGGCGATGCGCGCATGGTGCAGCTTCTGCGGCAATATGGCGCCGAGCGGATCATCGTCGATTTCGGCCTGCGATTGGGGCGTGTCCGAACCGCTGGGCGTGCCGAAAACGGCGGAACTGGCGCTGCGAAGCGGCATCCCCGAGCGGCATGTGCGCATGGCTTGCTACGAAAACGCGCTCGCCGCTTACGGCCAGAGCGGGCAGATGCGGGAAAGCGACTGGCTGGACCCGCCGCCGATCGACCAGCGCACACTCTTCGCAGGCAATTCCATTCTGCGCGGCGGCCGCGAACCGCGCATCGAGCAGCGCGACGGCGGCGAATGAGGCGAGCCTCTGGTGCCTGGGCAATAGTGCGCCACTTCGAATTAGACGCGCTTGTCGCGCACCATCGGTTGTCCTCGACTGGGCTGCGAGGCGCGCGTTGCCTGGTCAGTCGCGACTGAGCATATTGCGAGGCATGTGCTGAAGCCGCACGCGGCGCGCGGCCGGTACTGACATAGCGGCGCCTCATCGCAGCCAGCTTAGGCGTGCGTAATCCAAGGTTTGTGCAAGAGGCTGCTTCACCAAAATCCAGCTTTCACTAGCTGGTGAATTAGATTTTCATTAAGCTTTACGTCTAAGCGGAAGTCCTGATCTCTCCAAATGGCGACGTCAGGCAATAATCATTTGTAAATGTGGAGGAAATCGATGAGTGGCTTCTTGAGCGAGAAGGAAATCGCCGAGCTCGTTCCCTCCGAGCTCTGCCCCTATCAGACGCCGATTCCGACGCAGATCGTCTCGAGCGACGAATATTATCCCGACCCGCAGAACGAAAAGCAGCGCGAGGTCGAGGCGCGCCTGCTGGCCATGGCCGACGATCTCGGCGGCAAGCAGGGCATGGACCGCCGCAAGTTCTTCCAGACCGCCGCCGGCATGGCGGCGTCGTTCGTGGCGATGAACGAGGTCTACGGCCCGCTGTTCGACGTCACCAAGGCGGAGGCCGCAACGCCGGCCATGGCGCAGGAGCGCGCCGACAGCGCTCAAAGACCAGTTCATCATGGACATGCACACGCATTTCCTGCGCGACGACACGCGCATCATGAACTTCGTCAACATGCGCACCGCGGTCGGCAAGGCCGGCTGGAACAAGGCGCTCGCCGAGAAGGAACAGACCATCGAGGATCTGAAGTTCGACAACTACATCAAGGAGATGTTCCTCGACAGCGACACCAAGATCGCGCTGATCTCCTCGGCGCCGTCCGACATCGAGCAGGACTGGTTCCTCACCAACGAGCAGATGGCCGAGGCGCGCGAGAAGGTGAACAAGGAAGCCGGCTACGCGGCGCCTGTTCTCGCACATGATCTTCACGCCGGGTCAGCCGGGCTGGCTCGACAAGCTCGATGCCGGCCTCGCGCTGAAGCCCGAATCCGTCAAGGGCTATACGATCGGCGACAACACCCACAAGGACACCAGCCGCTATCCCTGGCGCATGGACGACGAGAAGGTCGCCTACAAGGGCTACGAGAAGATGGTGGCGGCGGGCATCAAGAACGTCTGCGTGCACAAGGGGCTGTTCCCGCCGTCGGTCGAGAAGCAATTTCCCGAATCTGCGCGGCTATTGCCGATGTCGCCGACGTCGGCCAGGCGGCGAAGGACTGGCCGCAGCTCAATTTCATCATCTATCACTCGGCCTATCGCCATGTCGGCGGCGACCCGGCGGTTGCGCTCGCGGAGTTCGAGCGCACGGGGCGCATCGCCTGGACCAGCGACCTCGCCGATATCCCGGCGCAATACGGCGTGAGCAACGTCTATGGCGATGTCGGCCAGCTTTTCGCCACGACGCTCATCGCCCAGCCCCGCGTCTGCGCCGCGCTGATGGGCACGCTGATCAAGGGGCTCGGCGTCGATCACGTCAATTGGGGCACGGACGCGCTTTGGACCGGCTCGCCGCAATGGCAGATCGAAGGCCTGCGCCGGCTGGAGATCCCCGAGGAGATGCAGAAGAAGTACGGCTTCGCGCCGCTCGGGGCCGCCGACGGGCCGGTGAAGACCGCGATCTTCGGCGGCAACAATGCCCGGCTCTACGGCATCAATCCGGGCAAGGCCGGCATGGACCTCAGCAAAGATCGCTTCTCGGTGATGAAAGCCGAGTATGAGAAGAATGGGCCGGAGCGAAGCAATGTCCGCTACGGCTACGTGCACGGTCCAGTCGATCATGCGGTGTTTGCATAGATCTGACCGTGCACCCGCTTCGCTCGGCACTTCGCGCCGCCCTCTCCCATCATGGGAGAGGGCGAGGGCGTTCATCGACGTCGCCTCATAGTCAACCTCGACTAAGTTGAGCCGCCATGGGGGCAGTCGCGTTCGTGCTGACCGATCGTTGACCGTGTTCTCACCGCCAAGATGCTATAAGGGTTGTCGACAAGCTACGGGACTGCTGTTCCGTCAATCAGTGGTCGCTGCGGCGGATCCGCTCCGATGTGTTCCCGGCGAGCGATTTGCGGTTTGGCCTCGACGACGTTCTGATCGGCAACATCGAGCCTGCCGACTTATTGAAACCCAGGAGTGAGCTTCTGACGTGCAGCTCTTGTTCAGCGATGATGGGACGGCGGCTAAAAACGGCGTGTTGGGCTGTGAGCGGCAAAATGGTAGGTCAGAGGAATGCAGAGTACGGGTAGCTTGACGGGCATTGTAGGGGTCATCCTCGCGGGCGGCTTGTCGCGCCGCATGGGCGGCGAGGCCAAGGCATTGATACCGCTCGCCGGCCGGCCGATGATCGCGCACGCTATCGACCGCATTTGCCCCCATGTCGGATGCCTGCATTCTGAACGTAAATGGCGATGCCAGTGCGTTCGCGCAGTTCGGCCTGCCCATCATTGCCGACGCTTTTGGCGACTACGCCGGGCCGCTGGCCGGTCTGCTGTCAGGCATGTTGTGGGCGGCCGAACATCACCCGAACGCGCGCTACATCGTCACCGCCCCTTGTGACACGCCGTTCCTCCCGGAGGATTATGTCAACGCGCTGGTCGAGGCGGCCGGTGGCGATAGCGCAACCATCGTCATCGCGGCATCTGGCGGACGCAACCACTTTGCCAGCGGCATTTGGCCCATGGCGCTGGCGGACGATCTCGCCACCTTCCTCGCCGCCGGGGAGCGCCGCATCCAGAGCTGGATCGAGCAGAACCCCAACAAGACCGTGACGTTTCCGTTCGTCGATGACGGCCGGAGCGGCTTCGATCCTTTTTTCAATGTCAACACGCCGGAGGATCTTGCCATAGCCGAGGATTTTGTGCGGGAGAGGCGGCCTTGAGCCCCCCAATTTTCGGCATCGTCGGCTGGAAGAATTCCGGCAAGACCACACTGACCTCGCGTCTGATCGGCGAATTTTCCGCGCGGAGCTATAAGGTCGCCGCCGTCAAACACGCCAGTCACGGTTTCGATGTCGACCACCCGGGCCGCGATTCCTACCTGTTCCGCAAAGCCGGAGCTCGGGAAATCGCCGTGGTTTCGGCGACGCGCGTGGCCATCATGCAGGAGCTGCGCGGCGAGGTTGAGCCCAGCCTTGACGAGGTGCTCGCCCGCCTGGAGGGTTCCGAATTGATCCTCATCGAAGGCTTCAAGGCCCACGATCACCCAAAGATCGAAGCCCGCCGGCGCGATAGCGCCAGCACCGACCCAATCGCCGGAGCCGTGCCGGGAGTGGTGGCCATAGCGACCGACCATCCGACCGAGACGGGCGGATTGCCGTTGTTCGGTCTGGACGATATCAAGCCGATTGCCGACTTCATCACGCGGTATACGGGGCTGGCGATGCGCAATGCGGCCGACTGATAATTTTGCATTTTCTGCGCGGACGGAGCCCCGTACTCCGCTGCGCACTCGCACGTATCGGAGCCCTGCCGCATCATTTGGAATGCCGTTCAGAGGTTAAGTGACCTCAGTGTTTTTCCGTGGTGAAGCGCCTGCATTATTGCAATTATGCGTTCATGTGTCTTCCGCCCGTCATTGTCGGGAAGGCGACGAGGTGAATCGTACCGTCCATCCCTTTGAGGCCACTAGAAGCGCTGAATGAGGCCAATCGGCATTGAGCGCCGATTTAAGGATATCCATGAAAGCCAAGCTGCTCGACGATTGTTTCCTGCATGACAAAGATCGTCTTTTACATGCCGAAGCCCTCGCGATCCTGAAGGAGCGCTTGCAGCCCATCGTCGCTACCGAAATCGTTGACCTTGCTGATGCTTCAGGGCGCCTCGCCGCTGGACCGGTTCTCGCGCCCCGCCACATTCCCGCTCACACCAATGCCGCCGTTGACGGCTATGCTTTCGCCTTTGCCGATTATGATCCGGCTCGCGGTTCACGATTGAAGATCAGCGGCCGCGCCGCGGCAGGGCATGCATTGCCCGATCCCCTCGAGGCAAATGAGGCGGCCCGAATTTTTACCGGCGCCACTATGCCGGAAGGGGCCGATACGGTGATCATGCAGGAAGACGTAACGTTGGCCTCATCCGGCGCGGATCGGCTTGTGGCGTTGCCCCCTGGGTTGAAATTCGGGGCCAACCGCCGATTGGCCGGGGAGGATGTGAAAGCGGGAGACGTTCTGATTTCCGCAGGGGATAGGCTGCGCCCGCAGGACGTCGCGGCAATCGCCGCCGCGGGTTTTGGCGCGGTTGAATGCTTCGCCAGGCTTAAGGTCGCGATCATCTCAAGCGGCGATGAGGTCATCCGTGCCGGCGATCCATTCGAGCCGGGCAAGGTCTATGATTCGAACGCACCGATGCTCGTAGCGCTGGCGAAACTGGCCGGTGCGGAATGCGAGGATCTCGGTGTTATGCCGGATGATGCCGATGCCGTGTCGCGGCAGTTGCGCGACGCGGCGGCGACGCTTCGATGTGCTCATCACCACAGGCGGCGCGAGCCGTGGCGAGGAAGATCATGTCGTCAAAACGCTCGACGCGCTTGGCAAGCTTCGCATGTGGCAACTCGCCATCAAGCCTGGCCGCCCCATGGCTTTCGGCCAGATCGGCGATTGCGTCGTGCTTGGCTTGCCCGGCAATCCGGTCGCCGTCTTCGTGTGCTTCTTGCTATATGCGCAGCCGCTGATCGCGGCGCTTGGTGGCGGCAGATGGCGCGAGCCACGCCGTTTTCGCCTGCCTGCTGCGTTTTCGCTCGGAAAGCGAAAGACCGGCCGTCGTGAATTCTGGCGCGCCAGGATCGTGGAGGGCGCCGATGGCGAACTCGCGGTCGCGAAATTCGAACGTGACGGCTCAGGCCTCATAACGTCACTAAGGGAATCCGACGGCCTTATTGAAATTCCTGAAGATGTTGCCGCGGTTTCGGCAACCGATCGTGTCAATTTTATACCTTACGCTGAATTTGGGATTCTATCTTGAGGCTCCGGTCCGGCCTGGACCTGATCCAATAGACGCCAAACTTCGCTACGGCGGCGACATGCCCCCAAAAATCATGGAGCCCAGCGAATTTGCCCGGCGCCATTCACATCCAAGCCGCCGAGATCCTTCGCTCGGGCAGCGAAACGAGCTTCGGCGAGCAGGCCAAGCATGGCCTGCATGGGTTTGCGGAAGTAGTCTCGCTGGCGCATGAGCAGGTCGAACCGCTCCAGGGCGAGCGGAAGGAAGTCGAGACCCGTCGAGGCGGATATGGTGCGTGTGGCGATACCGCAATCGGCATGCCCGCCTCGAATGGCTTGCGCAATGTCGGCGCCTGTCGGGCATGTTCCCGCCGCCAGGATCAGCTCGGATTGTTTGAGCTGTTCTCGATTGAGCAGGGCGTGCAGCAATTGTTGCGCGCCGGCGCCTTCCGGGCGCATGGCAAAGCGCGCCTTCACCGCGGCCGCGCTCGCCAGGCCGGCAATCCCGAGCGGATTGCCCCTGGCAACCAACAATCCCTGCTCTCGAACGGCAAAGCCGACAAGCACAGCATCGTAGAGGGTCGGTTCGGATCTCACGATGGCGACGTTCGCGTCGGCTTCCGGATCGTTCGTGTCGTGGAAATGGATGGCGGCGGCGAGGACTTTGCCCTCCAGCAGCTTGCGGTAGCCGGCCTCGCTCCCTTCCGCGAGCGACGCCAGTTCACAGCGGCTCTCGAGCAGCGCCCATTGCAGCAGCGGATCGTGGCTGCCGCCGATGATCGGTGGTGGGTCAGCGAGGACGACGCCAAGGGGACGGGCCAATCCGGCGAGGAGCCAGCGGTCGAGTTCCGCGCGCGGGAACACCCATTTGCCGGTTACCTTGGTGCAGGGAATTTGGCGCTCGGCGACGAGCTCGTAAAGCTTGCGCTCCTTGATCCGCAAATAGTCGGCAGCTTCGGTCGTTGTCAGCAATTCCATCTGCATTTTCCTGCACACAGATGCACAGTTTCTTAAATTTGACATACCAGTAAGAAACGGCGGATAACAAGAGGAAATATTAGTGAAGGACGACAGTGGACGGGAGCAGCGCCCTCGATCTGATTCTCGCAGGCGACGCGAGGCTGTTCGCGATCGTTCGGCTCTCACTGATCGTGACGCTGTCGGCCACCATACTGGCTGCCGTCGTCTCGCTGCCGGTCGGCGCACTCGTCGCACTGGCGCGGTTTCCGGGCCGCGATGCGGTTATCGTCGTGCTCAATGGCTTGATGGGGCTGCCGCCCGTCGTTGTCGGACTGCTGGTATTCCTCCTGCTTTCGCGCTCCGGCCCACTCGGTTCGCTCGGCATCCTGTTCACGCCGCAGGCGATGATCGTGGCTCAGACCGTCCTCATCGCACCGATCCTTGCGGCGCTGACCCGCCAGGTCGTCGAGGATCTCTGGAACGAGTATCGCGATGAGCTGACGGCCATGAATCTCGGGCCGATGGCAATGGTTGCGGCGCTCCTGTGGGATGCCCGTTTCGCGCTGGCTACCATATTTCTGGCGGGGTTCGGGCGTGCTGCCGCCGAGGTCGGCGCCGTGATCATCGTCGGAGGAAATATCGAAGGCTTCACGCGCGTCATGACGACGTCGATCGCGCTTGAGACCTCAAAGGGAAATCTGCCGCTGGCCCTCGGCCTCGGGATCATCCTCATCGGACTGGTCATGGGCGTAAACGCCATTGCCTGGACCGTCAGGCGCTGGTCCGAAAATTATGCGGGGTAAAGGTGGTGCGAAGCCAGGCGAGCGATCTTCCCATTGAATTTGAGGGTGTCAGCTACAGTGCCGGGCAGACTGCGATCCTGCATGACGTCTCGCTGACGCTGGGGCCAGGCGCGCCGACGGCGCTCATCGGTCCAAACGGTTCGGGCAAAACCACCCTCTTGAAGCTTGCGATGGGCCTGAATCAACCGGTCTCGGGCCGGATTACGCGTGGTGGCCGCACCAATGGGGCACCGCTCCGCCGTGCCTTCGTCTTTCAGAAGCCCGCCATGCTGCGACGCTCCGCGGCAGCGAATGTGGCATTCGCTTTAAAGGCTGCCGGACGTCCCGCCAATCGCGTCACGATCGACATGCTCCTCAACCAGGTCGGGTTGAGGCTCTCTCTGCTCGTCCCGCCCGGCGTCTCTCGGGCGGCGAACAGCAGCGCTTGGCGCTGGCTCGCGCCCTCGCCCGCAATCCGGAAGTGCTGTTCCTTGATGAGCCGACCGCCAGCCTCGATCCGTCAGGGACCAAAGCGGTCGAAGACATCATCGCCAGGGTTGCGGCATCAGGCGTGAAGGTCGTCTTCTCGACGCACGATCTCGGCCAGGCGCGACGGCTCGCTTCCGACATCGTCTTTCTCGTCGGCGGCCGCGTCGCCGAGCATGCCTCCGTGCAAAGCTTCTTTACTTCACCCGCTACCTCGCAAGGCTCCGCCTTCGTACGCGGCGACCTTGTCGTTTAAAGAAAAGTCCAAAAGGGAGATTCTGGCATGTTTCGTATTTTCGCCTTCGCCACCGCGTGCATCGTTCTGGCAAGCTCTACGCAGCTCCAAGCGCAGGATAAATCCATCGTCGTCGCCTCGACGACGTCGACCCAGGACTTCGGTCTGTTCGGCCATATCCTGCCGATGTTCAAGGCCAAGACCGGCATCGACGTGAAGGTGGTGGCGCAAGGTACGGGCCAAGCGCTCGATACCGGCCGGCGCGGCGACGCCGACGTGCTCTTCGTGCACGCCAAGGCCCAGGAAGAGAAGTTCGTCGCCGACGGATTCGGCGTGAAGCGTTTCGAGGTCATGTACAATGACTTCGTGCTGGTCGGGCCGAAGGAGGACCCCGCCGGCCTGAAGGGCGGCAGCGATGTGGTCGCCGCCCTGAAGCGCGTCTATGAGAAGGCCGCGCCATTCGTGTCTCGCGGCGACAAGAGCGGTACCCACACGGCCGAACTCGCCCTTTGGAAGATCGCAGAACTGGACCCGGCCGGCAGCAAGCCTTCCTGGTATCGCGAGATCGGGCAAGGCATGGGCGCGGCGCTCAACACCGCGGCAGCCATGGGCGCCTATGTGCTGACCGATCGCGGCACCTGGATTTCCTTCAAGAACAAGGATGCCCTGCAGGTCGTCGTTGAGGGCGACAAGCGGCTTTTCAACCAATACGGCATCATGCTGGTGAATCCTGAAAAGTTTCCGAGCGTGAAGAAAGATCTCGGCCAGGCGTTCATCGACTGGATTGTCTCGCCCGAAGGGCAGAACGCAATCCGCGGCTATCGCATTCAAGATCAACAGCTATTCTTCCCCAATGCCGATGCCGGGCAAATGAAAAAGGCAGGCTAACTCCGAGAAGTCGAGCCGTCGGCTTGATAAATTGAAGCGAGTCCGGCTGCAGTGAGACAGAGGAGGCTCTGGCTCACTGCCGCCCCGGCGACACAGAGTGGAGGAAAACCGTCCGCAGGGACGAGCTTACTTCGGATCAACGATCGTTTTGGATGAACCCTCTGGCGCAGCTTGCATGCAGGGTGGGCTTTGTCCCTGAGGGCTTTCGGCCGGAGCGCCGCCGGACCCAGTTTCGACAGGTCCGGTGCGGCCCTGGGGTTGCGGCTCGCCTTTCGTCTCGGGCGGAAGGACGGTGCGGCCGGCACTATCTGTGGAATCCGGGCAAGGGTTTTGGCTGGGCGGATTTTGTGCTGCAGCACTTCCAGCAGATAGGATTAAAACGAATGTGGCGATTGCAATGCGCATGGGTGCCTCTGATGTTACTCAGACGGCAACGAACGAAGCATGCGTGCGTTCCCTCGGGCCTTCCAGGAAAACCAAAATTGGCCCGATTATGCATGACTCCATTCATTACGATCCAGCCGCGTTAACCGCTTGACCGTGCCCTCGATCATTCCGCCGCGTCGATTTTCTCGCCGAGCCGCTTCGTCCATTCATGACGGAATACGGGAAAGCGGATATCGCCGTCATGTTGGCGCATCGGCGACCCTTGAACTCACCAAGCCCTACCTGACAGCGCGCGATTTATTGTTCAACGCTCACAACACATCATTTTTCCGTCAACTGCCAATTTAATGCGACATAAGGATCGATTGTTAGCGATTCCTGAACATTGAAGTCAATTTGATGGGGCTAAACCTCGCATACGATCTGCCCATCTCTGGGGCGGGGCCACACACCGTCGGCACCTTCGTTTGAAAGACCATCGCTACGATGCCGGGTGCAAAAGCCGGCGCGAGCACAAAGGAGATAAACATGAGCACCTTCATTCGTTCGGCTATCTTTGCCGCTGCGGTTCTGGCAGGCTTTTCTGCCGCGAATGCACGTTATTATGACCTTGAGCAGAACGGCAGAATCCCTTCTCAGTACGACCTGAACAACCCCGATGACGTGAAGTCGTTCTGGGAAGATCAGGATAGCCGCAATAGCTAAGCCGAAAAGGCAGGCGCCGATGGGCGCCTGCCTTTTTCCAACAGGTGAGCCACTTCTTGCCCAAGACAGGATCGAGGTTGACGCACATTTATATGGTTGCCAGCCCGATATGAAATGGCTGCAGGCCGCTCACTCCAGCATGGCCTCCGCGGCAAACAAATCTTTCGGCCCTCTTGCCATCCGATGTGATTGATCCCGTGGCAGTACCGGAGCTCAGGTTGGGGGCAGGCGCAAAGCCTCTATGGCCGCCATCGAACTCGCGGCCATCGTCAGCGCCTGGATTAAATGAGTTCCCAACCTAATCTGCCTGAAGCATGAAGCCGCCGAAGAATGCCGCGAGTTCGGCATGGGCATCGAGCGGGAGAACATGCGCGACATACTGGTCCGGCCGGACGATGACCATGCAGCCCTTGTCGCGATCGATGCCCCTCATCTCGAAAATGTCATTGCCGCTTTTCAGGTCTGGGCAGAACATCTTTTCATAATCGCAAAGCCCATATCGGCCTTTCCGGGGCAAGAGGAACGCCGGCATGGCCTCGACCTGAAGCTCACGATGGCCATGCTGGAACACGGCGCGGACATCGATCACGGAGTCGATATCCGCTTCCGGGGCGGTGTATCTCCGGACGGGAGAGTTGGGCGAGTCGGCGAGAAATTCGCACAAGGCTCTCATGCCCGAGGACGGGCCGGCGGGATCTTCCGCGCCGGCAAAGGCGAAAAGACGCCAGCGGCCGTCCGCCTTCACCATGTGGCCGAGATGGACAGGCTTTGCGTCCGCCAGGCGGATGACCGGCGCCGAATGGAAGCGCATGCCGATGACCAGACCCTCGGCCAGATGCTGGTATGCCGGTTCGGCGGAGATGATCGACGGGTAGTACCGGGTTTCCGTTCCCGCCGCGAAGCGTGCCTGCTTGACGAAATATTTCTGGAACTCCGCCGGATCGATGCCTTCGCTCTCGGCATCGGTGGCGTCTTTCGGTGGTGCGCTGAACAGTTTGGCGATCTCGCGATCGAAGTCGATCAGTTCCCTGGCGACGGTCTGGCGTTCCGCTGAATAGGTATGCAGGATGCGCGGCGAGCACCGTCCCTGGATGACGGCCGCCAGTTTCCATCCCAGATTGAAGCTGTCCGCCATGGAGACGTTCATGCCTTGCCCGGCTTTCGGACTGTGCGTGTGGCAGGCGTCGCCGGCTATGAACACGCGCGGAAGGCGCTCATCGCCTGCCTCTTCCGGCACGTCGTCGAATTTGTCGCAAAGCCGCTGGCCGATCTCGTAGACGGACCACCACGCGATCTCCTTCGCTTCGATTGTGTAGGGATGCAGGATGCGCTGCGCCGCCGCGACCAGATGGTCGGCGGTGATGTTGCGATCCGAAACCCTCTCGCTCTCATTCAGCTTGTCGAGTTCGATATACAGGCGGACCAGATAGCCGCCCTCCCGCGGGATGATCAGCAGGTTCCCCTGGTTGGCGGAGTGGATCGCCGCCTTGAGGCGGATGTCGGGGAAGTCGGTGACGGCCAGGACATCCATGACGCCCCAGACCTGATTGGCCGAATCCCCATGCAGCGCCCGCCCGAGAGACTTGCGCACCGCGCTGCGCGCGCCATCGCAACCCACCACGTAACGGGCCCTCACCGTCTCCACCTCGCCTTCATGTGCGGGATCGGTGCGTTCGAGCGTGGCCGTCACCGGGTAGGCCGGTGCGCCACTCGGTCCGTCCGGCTCGCCGTCGCCGGAGCTTGCGGGGGCGATGTGGAGATCGATCAGGCGGCGCGAATAGTCCGGCTCCAGCCGGGTCGGCGCGCGCAGCATGACATCCAGATAGAAATCATGCACGCGCGCCTGGTTCAGGATCACATGCGGCAATTCGGAAAGCCCGTCTTCGGTATCCTGGATCCGGCCGCTGCGAACGATGTTGCCGCGCTGCTTGTCGTCGGGCTTCCAGAAGGTCACCTCATTGCACCAATAGGCCTCCTTCAGCACACGCTCGCTGAAGCCGAAGGCCTCGAACATCTCCATCGTGCGGCACTGCGATGCCGTCTGCCTGGCCGAGCAGCAGCCGGCCCGGCTTCTGTTCGACGATACGGGTTCTGATGCCGGGAAAGGCCGCCAGTTGCGCCGCCAGGGTCAGCCCCGCAGGCCCGCAGCCGACGATCAGGACATCGACCTCATCGGGGAGGCTCCCAGATGGATCTGACGCGCCATGCCGCTCAACCGGCTCGGAAATCTCCGGATTGCCGGGTTTGTATCCGTTGAGATGGAATTGCATGGGCGCTCGCTTCCTGCAAACCTGCCGTACAGGCCCCGGACTACCGAAAGCCAATTAAAGTACGTCGAGGAGGGGGTTTTCAACAGTCTGTCACGATCTGCCGTGATCGGCCAATAATGGCAAGGCCGCTCAACCTCGGACTGCGGAACAGGACCATGCGCGCCGATGTGGTGGCGGCGCCATTGGCCCTGTCGCGCCCATGGCGGTCGTCATCCCGCGCGATGCCGACGCGCTGCTGCATGCCGCCGTATCCCTTCGACGGACTGAGCCGCTTTGGAGAGTTTCGGGAAGGCTGGGGCTGGCGAAGAACATCCACAGCTTCTGGAAACCCACGGCAACGCTTGCGAGGTCAGCCTCATTGAAAATTTCTGACGCACCTGTCCGCTGCCGATGGCTTGGCGCCATGCGGCACCTAGAGCGCTTCCCGAAAAGTGTTACGCGGTTTTCGGATAAGAAGCGCGATCAAGCAAAAATGAGAGCGGTTTCCGATTCGAATGAAGCGGGAACCGCTCTAATCGCCGCGAAGCCAGACCAGCATGTCCCCTGGCTCCCGGTTGTCCCAGGCAAAGTAAGGGACCGCCTTGATCGGCGCCACTTCGGCTTTCGTCGGTTCGGGGCGGTAGAGCGTTCCCGTCCAGTCGGCGGTCGCGTCGGCCTCGACATTCGCAGACAGCGTCACGACGCCATGAAGCAGATCGGGTTCGAAATGGGATTCGAATCGCGTTTGTTCCGGTACGCGCAGGCGGTTGAGGTTGATGGCGTTGTCTGCACCTTCGAGGCAATAGACCAGCGGTCCCCGCATCAGCGCGATCCGCCCTGCGTCCTGCCGCACCTCCGGGTGGGCGCGGACCTGCTCCACGGCCATGTCGAGATCCAGCCGAACCTGATCGCCTGTCACCCAATCTCGCGTGATGGCCGCGTAACCCTGGTGGGTCACGCTTGCCAGATCGATGGCCTCGCCATTGACCGAGAGCGCGGCCTTGCGGCACCAGCCAGGAATGCGCAGATGCAGCGTGAACCTCGTGGGCGTTTCAGCATCGACCGCAATGGTGACGGCGCCGTCCCACGGATAGCGGGTTGTCTGGGTCAATCGAACCGCGCGCCCGGCGACATCGAGGCGGGCGGTGTTGTCGCCATAGAGATGCACGGCGATGGCGTCATCGGCCACGCCATAGATGCGGCTGCCGATGGAGGCCACCATGCGTCCGATATTGGGCGGACAGCAGGGGCAGTGATGCCATTTCCAGCGATTGTGCCTGCCCCGGCTTTCCAGCGGGTTCTCGTAGAAGAACAGCGAACCATCGAGCGAGAGCCCCGAAATGGAGCCGTTATAGAGGGCCAGCTCCATGATGTCGGCATAGCGGCCATCGGGTCCCATGCCCAGCATCCTGCTGGACCAGAAGACAAGGCCGACGGCGGCGCAGGTCTCCGCGTAGGCTGTTTCGTTGGGCAGATCGTAATCGCCGGTGAAGCCCTCATTGTCGGCGGATGGTCCGAGGCCGCCGGTGACATAGAGGCGCTTGGCCGGTGAGGTCGCTCCAGAGGCGGTCGAGCGCTGCCCTCAGGCTGTCGTCGCCATATTCGGTCGCGATGTCGGCCATGCCTGAATAGAGATACATGGCCCGGACGGCATGCCCGACGACCTTGTCCTGCTCGCGCACCGGCTTGTGGGACTGATTATATTCGTAGGTCTTGAAGTGGTAATCCTTGGGATCCATCCCGCGCGCGCGGGATTCGACGTCGAAATAATGCGGCTCCTGGCCGCGCTGGTCGATGAAATATTTGGCCAGATCCATGTATTTCCGCTCGCCTGTGGCGCGGGCAAGCTTCACAAGCGCCAGCTCGATTTCCTCATGGCCGCAATAGCCTTTGCGCTTGTCGGCCTCCGGACCGAAGACCGAGGCGATATGATCGACATAGCGCGCCATGATATCGAGCAGCTTGCGCTTGCCGGTCGCCTCGAAATAGGCCACGGCGCCCTCGATCAGGTGGCCGGCGCAGTAAAGCTCGTGGCAATCGCGCAGGTTCGTCCAGCGTTTGCCCGGCTGAATGCGCAGATACCAGCTCGACATATAGCCGTCGGGCTGTTGCAGCTTGCCATACATATCGATGACCGCGTCGATCTTGGCCTCAAGCTCGGGATTTGGCTTGCGGTAGAGCGAATAGGCCGCCGTCTCGATGGTCTTGCCGAGGTCGGAGTCCCAGAACATCTGGGTGGTGACGGTGGATTCGGCGTCTCCGTCGCTGACATGGAAAGGGATCCGCACGCCCGGCGAGGGGCGATCGGGGTCGATCTGATCCAGCATGCCCGCCTCGACGCAGCGCTCATAGAGAATGTCCGCGGTGCGGCTGGCGACCGCATCGATCCGTCCGCCCCAGAAGCCGCGGACATCGACCTGCGGCACGGCAGGCGGGCGAAACAGGGCACGGGGCCTCGGTTCTGAGGTGGCGGTCATCTTGGCCTCCTTTGGTTGTGTCGTGGCGCCGGGCTCGCGCCATCGAAGATGACGGTGCGGCCGCAAACGGAAACCCTTTTCCGCATTTCCCGCTTTTCCACGCGCAGCTCTCTTGTCCTGGGCAATAAAGCATGTATTAATCTTAGGGAAAAGCTTTTCCGTTCGCTGCTCGATCTATCGGATCGAGTTTCTGACGGCGATATGAGGAAAACATTTTCCATAAGCAAGAACAGTTCAAACGTCTGGAAGACAGCGTGTCATGCCAGACTGGTGGACAAGGATGGGAGGGAAGGATGCGACTTTATAAAGCTTTGCGTAGATTGGCCCTTAGCTTGGTGGCATGCGGTGCCCTGGCGGCGGCCGCCCCCTTGTCGGCCGCGGATCTCGTCATGTGGGAGCGCAGCGGCGGCAACAAGGACATGGTCGACAAGCTGGTCGAGATGTGGAACGCAAAATTCCCCGACCGCCGGATCAGCCTCACCTACATTCCGCATGCGGAAATGGTCGCCAAACTCGCGCAAGCCATCGCCTCCGGCGATGTTCCCGACCTGATGGGCATGGACCTCATCTACGCGCCGCAATTCGAAAAAGCCGGGCAGCTCGTCGACATCACCGACCAGATCGGCAGCCTTCCGGAGCTGAAGACGGCCAGCCCGGGCCACATGATGGTCGCCACCTACGACAAGCGGCTCTATGGCGTGCCGCTCTATGCCGATGTCTCGGCGCTGTTCTACAACAAGGACCTGTTCGAGAAGGCCGGCCTCGACCCCAGCAAACCGCCGAAGAGCCTCGCGGAACTGCGCCAATATGCCGACAAGATCACCGCGCTCGGCGGCGACATCAAGGGCTACTACCTTCCCGGCTCCTGCGCCGGCTGCAACATCTTTACCGTCGGTCCGCTCATGTGGGCGTCGGGCGCCAAGATCGAAGCGAGGGACGCCGGCGACGAGCCTCTGGTCGGAGACGGGGTCGCGAAGGTGCTCCAGTTCGGACGCGACATGGTGAAGTCGGGCAACGTGCCTGCGAGTGCGCGGGCGGAAAACGGCGAGACCTTCCACCTGCAATTCGGCTCCGGCAAGCTCGGGATGATGGGAACCGGCAATTTCAACATCAAGCTGGCGCGCGACCAGAACCCGAAAATGAAATTCGGCATTTCACTGCTGCCCGGAATAGAGCCCGGCTCGTCGGCCTCGTTCATCGGCGGCGATCTGGTCGTGGTTCCCAAGGGGTCGAAGCGGGTCAAGGACGCCATCGACTTCATGAAGTTCATCCTGTCGGATGAAGTCCAGGTCGAAGGCTATGCCAAGCTGCTGAACCTGACGACCCGCGCCGATATGGTCGACAACAAATACTTCAAGGCGGAGCCGCTCGTTCAGGATGTGGCCAAGGCTCTGACGGTCGGACAGACCCCGTACACCCTGACATTCTTCGAACAGATCAATTCACCCCAGGGTCCGTGGCTGCAGATGCTTCAGCGCGCCTATTACACCACCGATCCGATCGACCAGATCATTACGGACGCAAAGGCGCAGATGAAGGCGATCGCCGCTCAGTGATGAGGTTCCGCCTGTAGGATCGGGAACCTGCCAGGCCTGTCCCCGTGATGATGGCGGGGGTGGGCCGCGTCAGCCGCGCCCCGGCAGTCGGGGCCGAGCAATTTATGAGAATCCGCCGATGTACGACACGACAACCCATAGGTGGATCGGCGCGCTCTATCTGGCGCCCGCCGTGATTTTCGTGCTCGCATTCACGGCATATCCCCTGTCGCAGATGATATGGATGTCGTTCCATAATTGGTCGCTGATCGAACCGAAGAAATGGGTCGGACTGGCCAATTTCATCAGGGCCTATAATGACAGGCAATTCTGGATTTCACTGGGCTTCACCCTGAAATATACGCTTTACATAACGCCCATCCTGATGATCGGCGGCTATCTGATCGCGCTGCTTGTCGCGAGGAACACGCCGTTGCGCCGGTTCACCCGCGCGGTGGTGTTCGTGCCTGTTGTCATCGGGCTCGGCGTTTCGAGCCTCCTCTGGTACTGGCTGTTCAGCTACGATTTCGGCCTGATCAATCGATTGCTCGTCGACCTCGGCATCGTCTCCGATCCGGTCATCTGGTTCGGCGAGGACGCCGGCCGCGCGCTTTGGGCGGTCATCATCTCGATCGTGTGGAAGGTTATCGGCTTCGGCATGCTCCTCTTCGTCGCGGCGATCCACGCCATCCCCGATGAGACCACCGAAGCGGCGATGGTCGACGGCGCCACATACTGGCAGCGCGTGCGGCTGATTACGCTGCCCCTCACCTATAAGACGATCCTGCTCGTGACGCTCGTCAGCGTGATCGGATCGCTGCTCGCTTTCGACCAGTTCTTCCTGATGACGGCCGGGCAGCCGTTCAATCGCACGGCGTCTTCCGTATTCTGGATCTACCTCAACTCGTTTCCCTATCTGAAGCTCGGTTACGGCGCGGCGCTGTCGCTGGTGCTGGCGGTCATCGTCCTGGCCTTCACGATCGTGCAGGTGATACTGACGCAGCGCAGCCGAAATTGAATATGCCATGGCTACAAACGAGGGTGATCTTGAGTGAGCGATGATTATGCACTCATGGCGCGCAGCGAACCCGCAGCATGGCGGCTGCCGCTGCTGCAACGGGAGGATCGCGTCGCATATCTTCTGGGCGCCATCTGCATGGCCATCTGCGCGATCATGCTGGCGCCGCTCGTCGTGTCGATTTCAGCCTCGCTGAAGACGACGCAGGAGGCCGCGGCCATCCCGCCGACCTATTTCACCCATCAGCTCAGCCTCGACAGCTATCAGAGGCTCTGGACCTACCAGGCGGGCCTCCCGACCTATCTCATCAACAGCGGCGCCACCGCATTGCTGACCATCGCATTCTGTCTTCTGCTGACCGTTCCGGCCGGTTTTGCCTTGGCGCGTTTTCCTATACCGGGCAAGGAATTCATCTTCGTCTTTCTGCTCCTTGCGCTGATCGTTCCGTACCAGGCTTTGCTGACGCCGATCTTCTTCATGTTCGCGCAATTGGGCCTGACCAATACGATTTTCGGTCTGGCCATCGTCCACACGACGATCCAGCTGCCGTTCAGTGTCTACATCATGCGCAACAGCTTCGAGGCCGTGCCGCGCGAACTCGAAGAGGCCGCCGTCATAGACGGCGCATCGAGCTGGCAGGTTCTGACCCGCATCTGCCTGCCGGCGATCCGCCCGGCGATCATCACCGTGTCGCTCTTCGCCTTCATCACCTCGTGGAACGAATTTCTCGGCGCCCTGGTGATCATGAATCGCGGCGCGACCTTCACCCTGCCGCTGATCCTCGCCAATGCCCGGCAGGAGACGAGCATCGGCGGCACGGATTGGGGCATGCTGCAGGCGGGGATCACGATCTCGATCATTCCCTGCGTGCTCTTTTACGTGCTCCTGCAAAAATATTATGTTTCGGGATTTACCAGCGGCGCAGTGAAATGAATCCCGATTCTCACTCCATGACTAACGAGACGGGGCGCCGGCGCGCGAGGCTGACGATCCATGACGTCGCGCGTGCGTCCAATGTCAGCGTCGGATCGGTCTCGAAAGCGCTCAACAATAATGGGCACCTGCGCCAGGAGACGCGGGAAAAAATCATCGCCGTGGCAAGGGAGCTCGGCTTTCGCCCCAATCATCTCGCGCAAAGCCTGCACCGGGGCCAGAGCCTGACGGTCGGCCTGATATCGACCGACGCATTTGGGCGCTTCACCATCCCCATCATGGAAGGCATCGAGGAGTGCCTGTCGGACAGCCGCATGGCGGTATTCATGTGCAACGCCACGGACGACCCGGCGCGCGAGGCGCATCACGTCGAGCAGCTCATGGGCAAGCGGGTCGATGGCATCATCGTCACCGCCCGCCGCGCCGACAAGCGCGCGAAACTGACGCGGCCCGGCGACATCCCGGTGATCTATGTCTTTTCGCAGGTCGAAGACGCCGATGCGTGCTGCCTCCTGCCCGATGATGAGGGCGGCGCCGTGCTGGCCACACGGCACCTCGCGAAACTCGGGCGCAAGCGCATCGCCCATGTCACCGGCCCTGAACATTTCGAGGCGGTGCGCCTGAGGCGGGACGGGTACCGCAAAACTTTGGCGGAGGCCGGGCTTGTGGAACCGGACGGCTATTATCTGCCGGGCGTATGGTCGGAGGGGTGGGGGCGCGAAGCGGTGGCTGAGTTGTTCCGCGCAGGCCGCCAGCGCCCGGACGCGATCTTCTGCGGCAACGATCAGATTGCACGGGGCATCGCCGATGCGCTACGCGAAATGGGGCTCGACGTGCCGGATGCGGTCTCGCTGGTGGGCTTCGACAATTGGGAGATTATCGCCGGCGCGACACGGCCGCCGCTCACCAGCGTCGACATGAACCTCGTCGAACTTGGCCGCGAAGGCGGCCGGCGGATGCTGGACCTGATCGCCGGAAGAAAATGGAAAGGCGTCGATCGGCTGCCGTGCAGCCTGATCGTCCGGCAATCCTGCGGGGCCAATAGGGGCAACCGAGCGGATTACGACAATCGCAAATGAGGGGATCGATTATCGCCCCCCGCAGGACGCGCCGAGCGTAGGCACTTCATCTCGTGCCGCTTAATCGACCCACTCGGTCCCGGCAGGCGACAGTTGCATGCCTCTACGCGGCCGATGCTCTCTGCCGGGCAACAATCCGGTTGGTTGCGATCCGGTCGGCTGCCTCGCTCGTAGGAATGCCATCCGCGTCCGCCGCCTGAAACACGGTCAGAAGCGTCTCGCCGATCGCCCGGACACGGCGCTCGACAGCCTCTCTCGTCTCTTTCGTAATCTCGGCGCCGACCTGAATGATTCCGCCGGCGTTGATGACATAGTCAGGCGCATAGAGGATTCCGCGCTGCTGAAGGGCGCGCCCGTGCGCCGGGATGGCGAGCTGATTATTCGCCGCTCCTGCAATAATCCCAGCTTTCAGGCGTGGCAGCGTCTCATCATTGATGACGGCGCCGAGAGCGCAAGGCGCAAAGACATCCATGTCGGCATCGTATATCGCATCCGGAGCGACGGCTTCGGCGCCGAATGCTGCGACCGCTTCTTCAACGGACGCGCGCCTCACATCCGAAACCGTCAGCCTCGCGCCCGCTTCCGAGAGCAACCGCGCCAGATTGTGCCCGACATTCCCAAGTCCCTGGACCCCGACGCGCATCCCTGCAAGCGACTGCCTTCCGAATTGATATCGCACCGCCGCCTTAATGCCTTCGAAGCAGCCGAGCGCGGTGCTGGGCGATGGGTCACCACTTCCACCTGCGCTGACGGGCAAGCCCATCACATGCCGCGTTCCTTTGCGTATTTCCACCATGTCGGCCGCTTTCGTGCCGACGTCTTCAGCGGTGATATAGCGACCGCTGAGCCTGTCGATCGCCCGCCCCATCGCACGCAGCAGGGCTGGCGACTTCTGGCACGCCGGACCTGCGATGATGACGCATTTGCCACCGCCGAGCGGAAGCCCGGCCATTGCGTTTTTCATGGTCATGCCGCGGGAAAGACGCAGGACATCCGTCAAAGCCGTCTGATCGTTGGCGTAGGGCAGGATGCGGCAGCCGCCGACCGACGGTCCAAGCGTTGTACTGTGAATTGCGATGATCGCCCTGAGACCGCTTGCGGGTTCGCTGACGAATACAACCTGCTCGTGGTCGTCAAAATCGGCGGAGTCGAAAAGCATTCCGAGTTCCCTCATCATGTTGCGAAAAATTGGATTGCGAGCGGGCAGCGAAAAGACCGGGCCCCGTTCGGGCATTCGTCACCTTGCCGAAATGGCGCAGTCACTCCGCAGCGATCAGTTCGACCCGGCTTCCCTGTGCCCACTCTTGCCGCTGTTCACGAAATTCGCCCAAAAGCTTTTGCTCCAGAGCCTTGACCTCTTTGATGCGTGCGGCTTTGACCGGACCGAACCCTTGGATGCGCATCGGCAAGGCTGCGATGGTGATTGCCGCTTCGAGATTGGACCGGGAAAGCGTGCCCAGGAGCGTCTCGACCGTTTTCGCGTAAGCCTCGATCAGTGCGCGTTCGGTCGTACGTTCAACCGACCACCCGAATGGATCGAAGCGGGTACCCCGCAAACGCTTGAGCTTTGCCAGGAGCCTGAAGACTGGGAATATCCATGGACCGAATGCCATCTTCCTCGGGCGGCCAGTCGCAGGATCCGTCCGCGAAAGCAGGGGTGGTGCAAGCAGCACCTTCAGCCTTGGCTTGCCGTCGAACGCAGCGGCCAGCTTTGCTCTGAATGCAGGGTCGCCATAGAGCCGGGCGACCTCATATTCATCCTTATAGGCCATCAGCTTGAATAGGCTTCGAGCCACGGCTTCCGTGAACGGCAAAGGCTGCGGCACTGACGGGGCATCGTTCAACGCCGCCTCGGTGAGCCGGACCCGGCGGACCAGCCGGCGAAATCGTGCCGCATAGGTTTCGTCCTGATAAGACGGCGAGTTCGCGGGCAAGCCTGTCGATCAACTCATCGGCCGTTTCGGGCGCCACACGAGATGGCGTGATCGCGAACGCTTCCAGCGCATCGGGCCTATCGATCAGCAGCCGCCCGGCATGGAAGGCGGCGAGATTGGCTTTTGCCGCTGTGCCATTCAGTGTGATGGCTTGCTCGATGGCCTGCACGGACAAGGGGATATCGCCTCGTTGAAATGCCGCTCCGACAAGCATCATGTTGCCGTAGATCGTGTCTCCGAAAAGGCCCTCGGCAGCGCGGCTGACGCGAAGGCTCGTTAGCTCACTAACGGCTTTGCGCAATCTCATCTGCGGGGCATTCGTCCGATAATTTTGCGATCCGTGAAGAACGAATTCGGCGGTCGGCGCGATGTGTTCGTCCGCGACGGCGACGGTGCACCCGGCATCGCACATGGCGAGGGCCTCCGCGCTGGCGGCAACAATCAAGTCGCCCGCAATGATGCAGTCGGCTGCCCCCGGTGCGATCCTGGCAATCGGCACGGGCGCGCCAGCGGGAGCGATCGCAAGGTGAGACAGTACCGCGCCACCCTTCTGCGCCAGGCCGGTGACGTCCAGCGTGGCCACCTGCCTGCCGTCGATGTGAGCGGCCATGGCGAGGATCGCCGACACGGTTGTTACGCCAGTGCCGCCAATGCCGGTGAGCAGCAGCTTGACCTCCCTGCCGGCGTTCGCCACCGCCGGCTCGGGTAGACCTGCTGCGGCGGCGATAATGGTCTCAGGCGCAATGCCTGACCGTTTCCGCTGCGCCCCTTCGACCTCGACGAAGGACGGACAGAAGCCTTTGGCGCAGGAGAAATCCATGTTGCAGGAGGACTGGTTGATCCGCCGCTTGATCCCGAACGGCGTCTCCAGCGGCTCGATGGACACGCAGTTCGACTGCACGCTGCAGTCGCCACAGCCTTCGCAAACCCGGTCATTGATGAAGAGACGCTTTGCAGGTGTTGGATACTCACCGCGTTTACGGCGCCTGCGCTTCTCGGCGGCGCAGGTCTGGTCGAAGATCAGGACAGTGACGCCGCCCGTCTCGCGGAAGGTGCGCTGGACACCGTCCAGATCCTCGCGAGGGTGGAGCGTGACACCGTGCGCCAGCTCACGAAGGCTATGACGTGCGGGATCTTCGGCGACGACAGCAATTTGCGTCACACCCTCGGCCGCCAACTGATGCGTGAGAGCGGCCACGCTTAGCGGCCCATCCACTTTCTGACCGCCGGTCATGGCGACGGCATCGTTAAAGAGAATCTTATAGGTGACATTGGCCTTGGCGGACACCGCGGCACGGATGGCAAGCGATCCCGAATGATGATAGGTGCCGTCACCTAGAT
The DNA here is from genome assembly GCA_963842775.1 of uncultured Alphaproteobacteria bacterium. GTDB lineage: Bacteria > Pseudomonadota > Alphaproteobacteria > Rhizobiales > Rhodomicrobiaceae > R-RK-3. The sequence continues at coordinate 547,465 of CAWJHQ010000015.1, forward strand.
TGGCGAAGATATGGCGGGTGCTGGTGAAGGGCGACTGTCCCAGCCATGCAACGCCTTCGCCGCCCATATGGCTGAACGCATCGTCGGCGCGTCCATCGATCATCTGCGCCATGATATGACAGCCGATGCCGGCCATGGCGCGGCTGCCTTCCGGCACCTTCGTCGAACTGTTATGCGGGCAACCCGAGCAGAAATAGGGCGTGCGCGGACTGGGAGTCGCGAGCGTCCGGCTGTGACGCTTGCGTTCCTCCAATTTGAAGATCGTTTGCTGCATTGCGCTGGTCAGCTTGGCTTCCGGCAGCAATTTGAACAGCGCGGCCGCAATGTCTTCGGCGTGGAGATCGCCAGTCTGCGGCAGGAGCGGCGCACCGAAAAGGTCGGTCTTGCCGATAATGGCGGGCCGCTGCGAAGCGTGGAAATGATAAAGCTGTTCCTTGAGCTGAATCTCGATCAGCGGCCGTTTCGCCTCGACGACGAAAACGGTCTCCAGCCCCTTCGCGAAGGCCGATACGTCTTCCTCGGCGAGTGGCCAGGGCATCGAAACCTTGATGAGCCGCAATCCGAGGCGGTCGGCCACCCGTTCGTCGATGCCAAGCAGGCGCAATGCGTCCTTCACCGCCAGCCAGTTCTTGCCGCTCGCGATGATGCCGAGGCGCGGCCGGCTACTGTCCCAGATGACGCGATTGAGCCGGTTGCGCCGGGCATAAAGCTTCGCGGCTGGTAGTTTGAAGAGCCGCAGGCGTTCCTCCGCCCCATGCCGGCTCGGAAGCTTGAGGCCAGCCAGGGTGATGTGCCTCGGCGATCCGTCATCGGGCGGCATTTCGATGCAGAGCCGTGCGGGATCGACATTTACAGTCGCCGAGCCATCCATAATGTCCGCCATCGCGACCATGCCGATCCATAATCCCGAGAAACGCGACATGGCGATGCCGTGAAGCCCGAGATCGAGCACGTCCTGAACGTTCGATGGTGCAAGGACAGGAATTTCTGCATCGGTGAAGGCAAATTCGCTCTGTGACGGGAGTGTGGAGGATTTCGCGAGCGGATCGTCTCCAGCGATGGCGAGAACGCCGCCCTTGGGCCACGTCCCCGTCATATTGGCATGTTTGAAGACGTCGCCTGTCCGGTCCACGCCCGGCGCCTTGCCGTACCAGAGGCCGAATACGCCATCGACCGTCGCGCCGGGATGCAGATTGACCTGCTGGCTTCCCCAAACCGCCGTCGCGGCGAGATCCTCGTTGATCCCGGGCTGGAAACAGATGTTGTGTGCGTCGAGGAAGCGCTCGGCACGCTGTAGTTGCTGGTCATAACCGGCGAGCGGAGAGCCGCGATATCCGGAGATGAAACCGCCGACCTTGAGACCGGCCTGAGCGTCGAGGCGGGCTTGATCGAGCGGCAGGCGGACCAGCGCGTGGATGCCGCTCATCAGGCATTGGCCCGCTATAGCGGTATATTTGTCATCGAGAGAAATCCGCAGAGCTGTCATTTATTACCCCTGCTTTTTAGCAGTGAAATGATAGCCCTCGATTCGAGAAATAAATTGCTTTTTGGCCTCCCTATGAGATCAAATGAGGATGGATATTGCGTCAAAGGTTGGTTTCGTGGAGAAAATTGATCGCATCGACATTCGCATCCTCGATCAGCTTCAGCGCGACTGCACGCTTTCCATGGCCGAACTCGCGGATCGGGTGGGGCTGAGTTCGTCGCCCTGCTGGCGGCGGGTCAAGCGGCTGCAGGAAATGGGCGTCATCAAGCGCCAGGTCGCACAGCTCGACCGGGAGCAACTCGGCCTGCACTTCGTCGTCTATGTCTATGTGAAGCTCGCGAAAACCAGCCGCGACAGTCTTGAGAGGTTCGAGGCGGATGTGCAGCTTTGGCCCGAAGTCGTTTTCTGCGAACTCATGACCGGCGCCGCGGACTATCTGATCAAGGTGGTCACCGCGGATGTGCGCAGCTTCGACCATTTTCTGCGCGAGAAGCTTCTCGCCGAAACCGTGGTCGTGGACACTCAGTCGCGCATCGTCGTCCGTACGGTCAAGGAGACGAGCGGTCTGCCGCTTTCTGAGTAAAGGACTGGAAGCGGCGCACCGTTATCGGCCCCCTGTCAACGGCAAGGGACGTCACTAGGCTTTCCGCTCGACGATGCCTTGCTCCCTGGCTAAGACGATGGCCTCGGCGCGGGTGCGGACATCCAGCTTTGCGAGGATGGCAGAGACCTGATTGCGGACGGTCTTTTCGCCTTTGGCCAAGGCTGCAGCGATCGCGCGGTTGTTAAGCCCTTGTGCCACAAGGCCTAACACTTCGAGTTCGGTCGGCGTGAGGGGGGCCGTGCGAGGGTGAGACAACGCGGTGGCCGAGGCACCGTCAGCTGCGGCCAGGAAGCCTCGCAACTCGGCAAAAAAATGCAGCCACGCGGGTTCGCCATGAATGAGTACATGATTGGCGGTGTCGAGAGGTACAAAGCGCGCTGAGGGAATAAGGGTCGCAAGGATATGCCCTTCTTCAAAGGGCACCATTGCATCGTGCCGACCATGGCAGATCAGCGTCGGCACCTGAATCGTCTCAGCGAACGCGGTAACGTCAATATGAAATAACGCTTCAATAAAGGCAGCCACGCGCTCGCGCGTCGAATGCGTAGCCTGGAACTCGTCGAGCCATTGACGCTGCTTTTGTTTGCCCTCCGGCATGATCAAGGATGCAAAAATCTGCCGAAAAGCCGGATTGCTGTCACCCCAGCTAATACTGATGAGCCTGAGCAAAGCTTCGGCTTCTTGTTGCTGAAGCACGCTGGGCGAACGGCGCAAGCGGCCGCGCGCATAGGCCCCCAGGAGAACGAGATGGGACACCCGTTCAGGATGGCGCGCCGCATAGGCGATGGCGACCGCGCCTCCTTGCGACATGCCGAGAAGCGCGAAGCGCTTCAATGAGAGTTTATCTGCAACGGCTTCGAGATCATCAATCCAGTTCTCGAAGCCCGACGGTGCGGGCATCTTTTCGGACAGGCCGGTACCGCGCGCGTCGTACCGAATGAGCGTCCGATTCCGTGAAAGTTCCTGTAGCCAGGGCGCCCAAACGGGGCTGAGCACGTCGGATTCGATGTGGCCGAGCCGGTGAGCTGCGCAAACCAATGGCAACCCCGCCCCGGTCGATGCCAGCGCAATTCGTGCACCATCCGATGAGCGGCAAAACTGAATCCGCTGCTTCACAATTCGTCACGACGTTCGCTTGGCGAAAATCCATCCGCGCGCTCACGATGCGCCATGACGCAAGACACAAAAATACGGCCTCCGAGCAACCTTTGGAGAAGATCATTCGCCTGTTATGGTTGTGACGAAGGTACCGTCAATCAGCCCCGCCGTCATGAGACCGATGTCCTACCCCGAGTAAGTAAACGGAGCTTTTCGGGCAAACTGTGGGACCAGCGTCCTATGCCCGTGTCGACAGGTGTGGAATCCTGCCATCCCGTCTTGCTATCTCAGATTCACGTCAACAAGGACGAAGCACCGAACGACGGTGGCCACTGACAATCGCGAATTCCCTCGGCGATGATGCGATGGGTCAGGGCATCAAATTGTGGACCTGACGATGCCGGCCTCCCTCGCGAGCACAATGGCTTCGGCGCGAGTGCCGATATCGAGTTTGCTGAAGATCGCGGAAATCTGATTGCGGACCGTCTTCTCGCTTTTGCCCAGGTCGCCGGCGATGGTCTGGTTATCGAGACCTTTGGCCATCAATCGCAATACTTCATATTCGCTCTGCGTCAGTCCGGCGGCCCGAACGATGCGCGAGGCCAGGCCCGATCCCGTGTCCGGGGTCGCGAGGAACTCCCGCAGCTCACTGAGGAAATGCGGCCATGCTGGTTCCGTGTCCAGCAGCATATGATTGGAACTTTGGAGCGGCATCAGTCGAGCTGACGGAATGAGCGCCGCAAGGTTCCGGCCCTCCTCGAACGGAATATGCGCATCATCGCGAGCATGAAATACGAGCGTCGGCGCCTGCACTTCCTCTGCAAATGTCGAAACGTCGATTTGATAGGCCGCTTCCATAAGCGCGGAAACGCTTTCGGGCGTGGATGAAACCCGCTCCAGTTCGTCGAACCAGTGATGCTGTTCCTCGGTCCTGCCCGGCATGAGCATTGCGCCGAAGAGTTGGCGGAAAGCTGGATTCTCGCGTTCCCCGCCGAGGCGGATCAGGTCGAGCACCAGTTGAGCCTCTTCGCGCTGCGTTGCCTGGTGTGGCTGGCGAAGCTTGCCGCGTGCATAGGCCCCGAGAAGGACGAGGTGAGAAACGCGCTCCGGAAAGCGCGCGGCATAGGCGATCGCCACGGGACCGCCATGGCCCATTCCAAAGAGTGCGAAGCGCTCAAGGCCGAGCGAGTTGGTGACGACTTCGAGATCGCTGACCCAGGAATCGAACAATAATGTCGGCGGTGACCGGTCGGACAGCCCGAAGCCACGATGGTCGTAACAGACATAGCTGTGATTGCGCGACAGCTCACGCAGCCAGGGCGCACAAATCGGATTCTGGGCGTTGATTTCGAGGTGGCTGAACGGCTGGGACGCACGTACGAGCGGCGGTCCCTTTCCGATTGTCGAAGCCGCAATGCGAATTCCGTCATGGGCGCGGAAGAACTGGATATCCTGACTGACGCGCATCGCGAGGCGAGCCGGACCGAATGCCGCTTGGGTATCGAGGCGCATCACAAATCCTCCGCAGAACGGCCACGTTTAAGCCCAGTTTTAGATTCACCCTCCACATGACAAGCTAGGCGAACCCACCGAGCTGCGCTGCCATTCGTTTGTGCGTTGGGCGTCGATTTAACACTGACGGCTGAATGTTTATTCGGCCGGGCGAGTGTTTTTTGCTGGACGCGCTGATACCCTCGTAGTCAGCGTCAAAGGCTCGATTTCCCGCATCGACGGTTATGACGTTGATGCGACACGCTTCTGTTCTATATGTCCTACAAGCTTACATCCCTGTTTCACGCTTCGCTGTATCTAGTCGGCATGAGATACGGGGCGATTTCGTTGTGCACGCTTGACCTGATCAGGCATTAGGCCAAGATTGCTATCTGCCCAACGGCGTCTCCGATATTGACTATGCATAAGCAATCCAACCATTTCTGTTACCTGCGGCACACCCGACGCCTGCGGAGCACCGAACGATTTGGAGTTCGCATCACAATGGTGAACGTCACCGCGAGCTTCGATCCGCATGCAAGTGAGGGCACGCGCAACTCATGACCGCCGCCAGCCAAAGAATTCGCATTTGCAAAGCGCACGATGGTGCCGGCATTGCCGTGGCAACGCTCGGCAAGGGACCACCGATTGTGCGTGCCGCTCATTGGTTCAGTCACGTCGAGTTCGACGCGCGAAGCGCCGTATGGGCGCATTGGCTGGAAGAATTGTCCCGCGATCATACTTTCATTTACTACGACCAGCGGGGCTGCGGACTGTCTGATTGGAATCCTCCCTCGGTGTCTCTTGAGGACTGGATCTCCGACCTTGCAACCGTCGTGGACCAGCTGGGTCTGGAACGCTTCTCGCTTTTCGGGATGTCGCAGGGTGCAGCAGTCGCGATCGCCTATGCGTCACGCTATCCCGAACGCGTCTCGCACCTTGTCCTCCTTGGTGCTTATGCACGCGGCAGGCTGCATCAGGAACTCGTGTCGCAACATCGCGATATGGCAGAGACCCTCGTCGACGTCATTCGCCTCGGATGGACCCGCGACAATCCCGCGTTCCGGCAGGTGTTCACCACCATGCTCATTCCTGAGGGCACGCGCGAAGAGCAGCACTGCTTGAATGAACTTGCGCGCCTCTCTACCTCCCCATCGAATGCCGTAGCGATCCGCAATGTATTGTATCGAATTGATGTCACTCCTCTGGCGCAGAAGCTGGATGTACCCACATTGGTCCTCCATGCCCACGGCGACGAATTCGTCGAGTTCAATGAAGGCAGACATCTCGCGGCCTTGATTCCCTCAGCCCGCTTCGTACCGCTGGACAGTCGGAATCACGTGCTGCTCAAATCGGAACCGGCATGGCAGCACTTCCTGACAGAAGTGCGTACTTTTCTTGCGTCGCCGATAGGGAAATCGCGAACTCCTGTGGGAGCCTTCAACGCCACCAGCCTCACTCGGAGCGAGCATGAAGTGCTGACCTATGTCGCGCGCGGCCTTGCCAACCACGCAATTGCAACTGCGCTCGGCAAGAGCGAAAAAACGGTCCGAAACCAGGTTTCGAGCATCTTCAGCAAACTCGGCGTGCGCACCCGCGCGGAGGCGATCGTAGCAGCGAGGGAAGCCGGAGTAGCCGGGCCATCGCCGTAAGACGCTGTCGGACACCGGCATTGCGTCGACACGCTGGCGCCTGACAAAGATTGAACATCACACGCTCAGAGGCCGAAAAGTCTCCGGGCGTTGCCGCCCGCTACGGCCGCCATGTCTTCGGACGTGAGACCGCTCTCTGCCAGATGGCCGATCGGATCGTATTCGCCCATGTCGAACGGGTAGTCGGTCCCCATCAGGACATGATCGATCCCAAAGGTTGCTATGAGCGCCTGCAACTGCTGTGGCGTGAATACGATCGCATCGAAATAGATGCGTTTGAGATAGGTGCCAGGTGATTGCGGAAGGCTGCCGTGAGCGTCGGAGCGCGCGCCCCAGGCGTGATCGATGCGGCCGTGGTAGGCGCCGAGAAAGCCGCCGCCATGCGCCGCCATGATTTTCAATCCAGGATGCCGCTCAAGCACTCCATCGAAGATCAGATAATGCAGCGCCAGGGTCGTCTCCAGCGGATTGCCGATGATATTGCTGAAGTAGAAGCGCGCCATGCGCCGTCCTTCGGTGAAGCCGCTCGGATGGATGAACACCCAGGCGCCGAGTTCCTCGGCCTTCGCCCAGAACGGTGCGAAAGCCGGGTCGGAGAGTTCGCGGCCCGCAACGTTGGTGAGGATCTGCACGCCCTTGAAGCCGAGCGTCTTCACGGCGCGTTCCAACTCCGCCGCAGCGGCGTCTCCGTCCTGCATCGGCACCGAGCCGAGCGCGGCGAACCGGTCCGGCCGCCTCGACACATATTCGGCGACCCCGTCATTGACGAGGCGGGCGGCGTTCAGGCCGACCTCGGGCGAAACCGCGTAATAGCATTGCGGCGGCGCCGGACTGACCAGTTGCCTGTCGATACCCATCGCGTCGAGATCGGCGAGACGCTGATCGTATTCGGTCATGCGGGAGCGGCGATCGGCATCCTGCCGCTTGTTGATCTCGCGGCTTTCCGGCGCGGCGAAATGCATGAGCGGCACATTGGACGTGTCGAGATGCGGCGCGACATAGTCCGCGGCGGCGGTAACGAAAACATGCGCGTGAATGTCGATCGTCGTCGAGGACGGGCGAACATCGCGTCCCGGCCTGCGATGCTGGCGCGCAGCAGTTGGCCCGTAACGGTTCCAGACTTCGCCTGTGGTTTCGGTCATGGCAGTACTTTCCTCGCTCTCCCGCGCTCCTAGTGCACTGACACATTCACTTCGTTCACGTGCTCCGTGCCCTAGCTCTTTGTTTTGCATCAATTTTTCCAAACTCCGGCTGCAGCCTCCGTTTGGATCGATGCACTTGCAGCCTAGTGGCGGCACGTTGCGCAACTAAATCATAAGTCCTGCTGGAGTGGATCAGATTCATTAATGGGCGGGCGCTCCGGCCTCGAATTAGAAATGCTGATGCCCGCCAGTAGCGCTTATAATTTCGGTGCCGCCGCCTCGGGCCGTTATTGTGGCCATGAGACCTTCCACGAAGCCGAGAACTCCCGCATGGAATTTCCCGCGATCTGGAATTTCCGCCTCCTTGCCGAGCACCGGCTCGACGGCTTTGGCGGCATGGGCGAAGGCATGTCCATCCAAATCGCGGCCGACGGCCGCCGGATTCTGTGGCTTGCGCATGAAAGCGCGCCGAAGAATTTCACAGCCGTCGACGTTTCGGACCCGCGCGCTCCCAAAATCGTCGTGCAGACCGAATTGCCGCAAGCGCATATGCGCTCCAACTCGCTCGAAGTGTCGGGTGACCTGATGGCGGTTGCCTATCAATGCCGCAAGCCTGGGTTGACGCCGGCCGGTTTCGAACTGTTCGACATCTCCAAGCCCGAAACGCCCCGGTCGGTGGCGTTTTTCGATGCATCCGGTCCCGCGTCGCGCGGCGTCCACCAGCTCTGGTTCTGCGACGGCGAATATGTGCATATGAGCGCCGGCGCTTCGGACTTTCAGCCGCGCAACCCGAAGGACGACCAGTGCTACCGCATTATCGATGTGCGCTCGCCGTCGAAGCCGGTGGAGGTGGGCCGCTGGTGGCTGCCCGGCACGCGCGACGGCGATGGCGCGCCGCCGCCCGCCCGGCACCCGGAACGAGCCGATTTCGGCTTTCGCGCCCACAACACCAATGTCTATCCGCAACGGCCCGACCGCGCCTATCTCGGCTATCTCGACGCGGGAATGATCATTCTCGACATCGCCGACAAGGCCAATCCGCGACCCGTAGCGCGCTGGGACAATTCACCGCCTTTCGTCGGCTTCACCCACACCGTGCTGCCGCTGTTCGAACGCGAACTTCTGGTCGTCACCGACGAGTCCGTCGTGGACGATGCCGCCGATTGGCCGAAACTGGTCTGGGTGCTCGATAATCGCTGCGAATCGAACCCGGTGCCGATCGCCACCTGCCCACCCCCGCCCCTCGACGACTTCGGCTCCCGCGGCGGCCGGTTCGGCGCGCATAACATCCATGAGAACGTCCCCGTACCGACCTCCTTCCAATCAGAGGACGTGATCTTCGGCACCTTCTTCAACGGAGGGCTCAGGGCCTACGACATATCCAATCCCTACCGACCGGTGGAGATCGCCTATTTCGTGCCGCCGGCACCCGCGGGTGCGCCGACTGGCGCCATCCAGCTCAACGATGTGTTCGTCGACGAGCGCAGGGTCATCTACACGGTCGATCGGCATGTTGGCGGGCTGTATATCCTTGAAGCCGAGTTCTAACCAACCTCATACCGGCCCATTCCGTGCTCCTATTCCAAGACCGGGTGGGAGAGGCATTCCGGTCATCATCATAACCGGCGCTCTTGGTGCGGGAAAGACGACGCTGATCCGCGCGCTGCTCGATACGCCGGAAGGCGCAAATTCGGCGGTGATCGTCAACGAGTTCGGCGAGATCGGCATCGACGATGCGCTGTTGCGGGCCAGCAGCGACGCAACCGTCCTGCTCGGCAATGGCTGCCTCTGCTGCCGGCAGTCGAGCGACATCGACGCAACATTGCGGGGCCTGTTTATCGACCGCCGCCGTGGCGTGGTCCCGAGCTTTTCGCGCGTGCTGATCGAAACCAGCGGACTCGCCGATCCGGGGCCCATTCTGCAAACCTTCATGGTTGAGCGCGGGCTGCACGAGATGTTCGGTCTGCAGCAGGTCGTGACGGTCGTCGACGCGGTGAACGGTGCGGCCAATCTCGCCGCGATGCCGGAGACCATCCGTCAGGTGGCGCTCGCCGACCGGATCATCCTGACCAAGACCGATCTTTCAAACCCCTCGCAGGTTGACGCGCTCAAAGGGGCGATCGTATCGATCAACGCCGCGGCGCCCATCACCATCGCCGAGGACAGTCGCGTTGCGCCGGATGTGCTGATCGGCGGTAGTCTGATCAGCAGCCTGGACCAGCGGACGCTCGACGGGCCCGTATCGCATAGCCAGGGCATCGGCAGTTTCACCCTGACATTCGAAACGCCCGTCCATTGGCACGCCTTCGCGCTTGCGATGCGCACCATTGCGGCGCTGCGGGGGCCGGATCTGCTCAGGGCGAAGGGACTGCTCGCGGTCGAGGGCGCGAGAGGCCCTGTCGTCGTGCATTTCGTGCAGCATCTCGCCCACCCTCGAGTGGAGCTGAACGAGTGGCCGGATGGCATACGCCGCTCCCGCCTGGTTTTCATCACCCGCAATATCGAGCGGCAGGTGGTCGCCGACCTTTTCGCGGCTATCGCCCGCCTCAAGCCTGACGTGAAAGAGGACCGTACCGATGGATGAGACAGTAGGGCCGGACGTGAAGACGAAAGGCGCGATCAAGGCAGGCTCGGGCAGCCATTTCTTCGTTCTCGACGATCTGCCGCAGATCGAGGCCGGCGCGGGATATTCCAGCGCCATGGGCGGCGTGGTCGAAGGCGTGCGCACGCAATGCGGCCTCATCCACAAGGCGCGCGGTACGGGCGCAAGGCCCCATTCCCATCCGAACGAGCAATGGAACTACGTCCTCAAGGGCAGGCTGCGGGTGCTGATCGACGGCGAGCCGGAGCGCATTGCCGGGCCGGGGACGCTTGTCTATTTCCCGCCCAACCTCGTGCATTCCACAGTGGCCCTGCCAGACGAAGATGTGGTGTTCTTCGTCGTCAAGGACCTGACTCATGGTATCGTAGGCCAGGCTGCGGATGGGACGATGAGCGGGCCGCATTATGAGCCCGGGTACCGGCCGGAATAAAAGCAGGGCTTCAGACGAGCGGATCAACTTTTCTAATCATCGTCAGCAAAACATATTATTGGGCCGCCGGCTCTCACCCACTTAGCTTAAGGTTGGGATGCGGTGAATTCGACGACCTCCTTAAGAATTCTGGGTGAACGCCATGGATGCGGTCCGCATCTCGGCGGAATGGCCACGTAAGTCGCTGGAGGGCTTGGGGATAGTGTTTTAGGCAGAGCCGCCGAGGCTTTTGCGAAGAGAGCGGCCCTGCCCAATTAGGGAGAGCGCCATGGATCTTCGTGGCATCCGTGCATTTGTGCGGGTGGCCGAGCTTGGCAGCATCACGCGTGCGTCGCGCGAACTCGGCATTGTACAGCCTGCGCTGAGCCGTCACATTCAGCGCATCGAGTTGGAATTGGGCACGACACTCCTTATCCGCCTGCCGCGCGGCGTCCAGCTGACCCTCGAAGGCCGCCGCTTCCTGCAGCACAGCCGGCGCATCCTGCATGAAGTCGCGCAGGCCACCAGCACACTCGCCGTGGAATTGGAATGTGCGGGCCGCGTCACTATCGGACTGTCGCCGACGCTTGCGCCGCTCCTGTCGCCGGGCATCATCGAGCGCTGTTCGCTGAGCTTCCCGGCCATCACCTTGAAGATCTCCGAGCAATTTACCCGACATATGATCGGCGACATGCTGAATGGGCAGTACGATATCGTACTGCTCACAAACCCGCCCCCCTCGCGCGCCTTTGCCATGGTCCCGGTGCTCACCGAGCCGCTCGTCGTCGTAAGCGGCCCGCAGAGACGCGGCATCGCGCCGGCCTTGAGCCTCGATGAATTGGCGAACACGCCGCTTCTGATCACCGAGGGTTTCTACGCACTCGTGGAGGATCAACTCGCCTGTTATGGCGGCACCCTGCGGGTTACAGTCGAGATCGACGCCATCGAGGCGATCCGCCGGATGGTCGTCGCCGGGCTTGGCTCCTCCATTCTCCCGGTCTCCGCCGTCAGGGAGGATGTGGAAGCGGGGCGGATGAGCGCGGCGAGCGTCGCCGGCGTCGAACTCACGCGCAGCCTGGTCCTGGTGACAATGGGCGAAGAGCGTACCGCTCCCGCCGTTCGCGCGGTCTCCGGCCTGATCTTCGCCGAAATCGAGGCGCTTGCTCAGCGCGGCATGTTTTCCGCCCTCCCCGCACCGCCGGCTCCGGCAGACGCCTCGGTCGTATCGCTGCGCTCGATACGCGGCTGACGCCCCCGCGCCTCAGCTTTCCTTGAAGGCGCGCTCCCGCGCCGTGCGGATCGCCGGCGCTGCCAGCACGATGATCAATGCCAGCGTCAGCGCCAGGAATGTCGCGCTGATCGGCCGCTGCAGAAAGACGAGGGGATCGCCATGCGAGATGAGCAGCGCGCGTCGCATATATTCCTCGATCAGCGGGCCTAGAATGAAGCCCAGCAGCAGCGGCGCCGGCTCGCATCGCAGCCGGTAGAGCACATAGCCGACCAGCCCGAAGGCACTGGCAATCATGACGTCGAGGGAGCTGTTGTTGATGCTGTAGACGCCGATGCCGCAGATCAGCAGGATCGCGGGATAGAGGTAATGGTAGGGGATCGTCAGCAGCCTCGCCCAGATTCCGACCAGCGGCAGATTGAGGATGACGAGGATCAGATTACCGACCCACATGCTGGCGATCAGACCCCAGAAAAGCTCCGGCTTGTCGCGCATCAATTGCGGACCGGGGTGCAGCCCGTGCATCATCAGAGCGCCGAGCATCAGCGCCATGACCGCATTCGACGGCAGGCCGAGCGTCAGCAGCGGAATGAATGAGGTCTGCGCGGCGGCATTGTTCGCCGCTTCCGGCCCGGCAACGCCCTCGATTGCGCCTTTCCCGAACCTCTCCGGCTCTTTCGACAGCTTCTTCTCCAGCGAGTAGGCCGAGAAGGCCGACAACACCGGTCCGCCACCCGGCAGAATGCCCAGCGATGCCCCCAGCAATGTCCCTCGCAAGGCGGGAGGCACTATCGCGCGCAGGTCACGCAGGGACGGCCACAAGTTGAACACCGTCTGCAGCCGGCTTCGCTGCCCGCCGGCGCGCTCCAGATTGGCGATCGTCTCGCCGATGCCGAAAATGCCCATCGCGATCACCGCGAAATCGATGCCGTCGCCGAATTGCGGGATGCCGAAGGTAAAGCGCGGCACGCTGGTGTTCACGTCGATGCCGATGGTGCCCAGCAGCATCCCCATGAGGATCATGCCGATCGCCTTCACCACGGAGCCATGCGCGAGGATGACCGCCGCGACGAGGCCGAAAAGCATGAGCGAGCAATAATCCGCCGGGCCGAACTCCAGCGCCACTTCGGCCAGCGCGGGCGCGGCGAGCGCGATGACGAAGGTGGCGACGGTGCCGGCAATGAAGGAGGCAAGCGCCGCCGTCGCCAGCGCAAGGCCGGCCTGGCCCTTGCGCGCCATCTGATAGCCGTCGATAGCGGTGACCACCGACGAGGACTTGCCCGGCAGGTTGACGAGGATGGCGGTGGTCGAACCGCCATACTGCGCACCGTAATAGATGCCGGCCAGCATGATGATGGCCTGCTGGGGCTCCAGCGTGAAGGTGATCGGCAGGAGGATCGAGATCGTCGCGACGGGGCCGAGCCCCGGCAGCACGCCGATAATCGTTCCGAGCACGACGCCGATAAAGCCATAAAGCAGATTATACGGCGTCAGCGCGACGGAAAAGCCGAAGGCGAGATCGTCGAAGAAGCCCATGGTGACGCTCAATTCGGCAGGAGGCGGAGCGGCAGGCCGAGCGCATACCAGAACAGGCCGCTCGTGACGGCCATGAGAATGACGGCGAGGATCGTCGTCTGTACCCAGCTGAAATTGCGGTCGGCAAGGCGAGCGGCGAATACGAGCACGGCCGCCGCGATCAGCAGGCCCATCCGGTCGATCAGCAGGCCGAACAGGAACGTCCCCAGCAAGACCAGCACGACAGGGCGGAGTTCTATCCTGCCGACATCCTCATCGGGTTCGAAATGCGCCTGCAGGAGGAGGATGAGGCCCATGACGATCAGACCGATGCTGAGGATCGCGGGAAAGAACCCCGCCCCCATGCGCGCAGGCGTGCCCAGAGCATAGCGATGGCCGTATAGCAGCGCCGCGAAACCGAACGCCAGGAACAGAATGGCCGTCAGAAGGTCGCTCGATTTGCGGATGTTCATGCTACCTCGCCATGCGAGAGGACGTTCAGCGGAGATCCGGAAGTGCGGTGCCTATTCCGGCTTCGCGCCGGTCACCTTGATCACTTCGGTCCATTTGGCCGAATCCGCCTGGATATAGGCCTTGAACTCCTCCGGCGAGGCGCTGGTGACCGCGATTGTGCCCGCCTCGGCCATGCGCTTCTTCACCTCTGGGTTCGCGCCCGCTTTCAAGATTGCAGCATGAAGCTTGTCGACGATGGCGGGCGGCGTCCCGGCCGGCACCAGGATGCCTTGCCAGGACGAGCTCTGATTGGCGGGAAACCCCTGTTCGAGAAGGGTCGCGACATCGGGAATGGACGGCAGCCGCTCCTTTGTCGTCACGCCGAGGGCCTTGAGCCGCCCTTCCTTGACATGATTGATAGCCGACGAGATCGTCGAGAACATCACCTCCACATGCCCGCCCAGCACGTCGGCCACGGCCGGTCCCGCGCCGCCCTTATACGGGATGTGCGTCATCTCAAGCTTCGCATTCTGGCGCAAAGATCTCCATCTCCAGCCGGTTGAGGCTGCCGCTGCCGGGCGATGCGAAGTTCACCTTTCCCGGGCGCGCCTTGACATACTCCACCATTTCCTTGGCGTTGTTGGGCGGGAATTTGGCTGTCGCGATGAGGATTCCCGGCGTGTCGGCGACGATGGAGACAGGAATGAAATCCTTCTCCGGCTTGACGGTCAGATCGGCGAACATGCTCGGATTGATCGAGATCGTGCCGACATTGCCGAGAAAAACCGTGTAGCCGTCAGGCGCGGCCCGCGCGGCAACGTCCATCCCAACATTTCCCGCCGCGCCCGCGCGGTTCTCCACGACGACCTGCTGGCCGAGCGCCTCCGACAGATGCGGCTGCAAGAGACGGGCGGCGAAATCGGATGCGCCGCCGGGCGCAAACGGCACGATCATGCGGATGGGTTGCGACGGGTATTTCGCGGGGTCCTCTGCGGCATGGGCAGGCTGCGCGGCGGCGGCTGCAAAGATGCCGGCCATGGCGCCCAAAAGCGCCTTCGTGAGCGTACGCTTCATGTGTCTTTCCTCCCTGACTGAGCCGCGTCTATGTTTTGTCGCGGGCTGGCGCGCCTTAAGCTGCGGCCGCGGTCCTCCTCCGGCTCGAGCGGCAGGCGAACGGGCTGCTTTCGCGCCGCCGACAAATCGAGCGCCTTGGTGAGCATCAACCGGTTATGAGCTTCGGCGGCGGTGGCGTGCTGGGTCGCGACGCCGAGCGCCACGCGGTTGAGCCAGCTTTCCGTCTCGTCGCGCATGGGGCCGCGCAATTCGCCGAGCGCCATGTCGCCGGGCGGATAGGAGCCCATGAAATCGACCAGCCGGCTCTTGTCGGGCAGGTAGCCTTCCGCCTGCGGCGCGCTGACGGCCATGATGATGTCGCGGTGCGTGTCGTCGATGGTGATCACGCCCTCGGTGCCGACGATGCCGACTTCCAGGCTGTAGACCGAGGCCGGCCATGTCACGGGCAGCGCCCAGGAGATCGACAGATGATAGACGCTGCCGTCGCTCATCATGATCATGCCGGCGGTGCCGTCGATGCCCTTGTGCTGCGGCCCCAGCACCTTGTCGACCGAGCGCGCATAGACCTCGACCGGCGTCTTGGCCTCCAGGTACCACATGACGATGTCGAGCGCGTGCGTGCCGGAGATCACCATCGGCGAGATGGTCTCGGGGGCGTCGCTGCGGCGGTAATTGTCGAGCGCGACCAGCCGATTCATGAAGGCGCGGGAGGTCACCATCGTCACATCGCCGAGCGCACCGGTGCGCACCTTCTCCTTGGCGGCGAGCCAGCGGCGGCGGAAGCGCTGGGTGTAGCCGACGACGGCGTCGACGCCGGCGGACTCGATGGCGTGCGAGCACCTTGGCGGATTCGGCCAGGTGGGTGGCCAGCGGCTTCTCGATCAGCATCGGCAGGCCGCGCTCGCAGGCCGCCATGACCGGATCGACATGCAGATGCTCGTCGGTGGCGATGATGACGGCGTTCACCTCGGGCCGCTTCAGCAGTTCGCGGTAATCGGCGGTGACGAAATCGGCGCCGATCTTCTCGGCCACCAGCTTGGCGCGATCCGGCTTGATCTCGGCGATGCCGATCCACTCGACGGCCGGATGGCGCGCCGCCACTTCGCCGCGGAACAGGCCGACGCGCCCCGCGCCGATGATCGCCAGCCCGAGCCCTTTGGTCTTCACGCCCTTCATGCGACGGCTCCCGCGCTGCGGCTCGCAGCCATGGCGCCCTTATTGGCGAGCGGCAGATCGACCGGCTCGTTGGTCTCGGCGGAGATGTCGGCGGCGGTATAGACCTCCATCACCATGCGCGCGCGCTCTCCGGCGTCACCTGCACCGGGCGGTCGAACACCACCGCTTCGAGGAAATGCAGCGTCTCCGGCCCCATCGCCCCGGCATAGACGTGATCGACCTGCTCGCCCGGCATGGTGGACAGCGGGAACACCGTGCCCTTCTCCATGGTGGACAGCCAGACATCGCGATGCGTGTCGTCGATGATCAGCGCGCCCTCCGAGCCGGTGATCTCGATCCAGGTGGTGGAGAAATTCGGATAGCCGGGCGGCATGATCCAGCCGCCGCCGACCGTGATCACGCAGCCATTGTCGAGCGTCACCATGATCCATTGCTGATCGAAGGCGCCGTTCTTCGGGTACATCACGCGGCGGACGCCCTGCGAATAGACGCGGACCGGCTTGGCGGGCTCCAGCAGCCAGAGCAGGAAATCGAGATCGTGGGTGGACTCCATCGCGGCGGGCGAGAGCTTGCCGCGGCCGCTGATCTTGTTGCCGAGCCCGCGCGTAATATGCCGGCTGACACAGCGCGCTGACCGGCTCGCCCAGCGTGCCGTCGGTCATCTTCTTCTTGGCGTAGGCGAATTTTGGATTGAAGCGTTGCGAATAGCCGATGGTGAACTTCAGTCCATTGCTTTCGGCGAGCGCGATCAGTTCGTCCGCCTCCCAAAGCTCCAGCGCGATCGGCTTTTCCAGGAACACATGCTTGCCGGCCATGAGGGTATCGCGCGCCATCGGATAATGCGTCGTCTCCGGCGTCGCGCAGATATAGACCGCCTCAATGTCGGCGACCTCCAGAAGCTCGCGATAATCGGCCACGGCGGTAGCAGCGCCTGTCGTCCGGCTGACCTCGGCAAGACGTTCGGGGCGCGTCTCGGCAACGTGCAGGCGATTGACCAGCGGGCTCATGGCGAGCGTTTCGGCCCTTATGCCGCCGCACCAGCCCGTTCCGACAACCGCAACATCGACTTTCCTCAAGCCCGGCTCCCTTAACTGCAGATACCGCCTGAAGAGTGGACCATGGGAGGAACACGCCGACAAATGCCGTTTCGCCATTGGCCCATGCCGTCGCGACATGGATGGGGCGAGATCGCTCAGCGAATTTCTCTATGCTGGCAAAGCGAGCCAATTCTGAAAACGGAGCTGCGGCCATGCTCCGCCAGCATGAGCGGGCCGCATACGCGGCCGCATCCGGGCATGGAGCCGGATCGATGAAGCCCAGCTAATCTATCTTCCGAGCGCCAAACCGTCCTTGCGGGGATCTGACCCGCCGATGAGCACGCCTTTCTCCCGATCGACAAAGATCGCCTGGGCGCCGCCCAAGGGACCTTCGCCCTCAGCGAGCTGATGTCCGCGGCTCGACAACTGCTCCAGCACGTCGGGCGGGATGGAGCTTTCGATCTGCAGCTTCCCCTCGAACGCGAAGCTGCGCGCCTCGTCGGCGGCTTGCTGCGGATCGAGGCCGCGATCGAAGATGTGGCTGAGGAATTGAGCATGACCGGCCGCCTGAAAATGCCCGCCCATGACGCCAAACGGCATGATGGGTATTCCATCGGCATCGAGGATCATGCCGGGAATGATGGTGTGCAGCGGACGCTTGCGGGCATCGATTGCATTCGGGTGGCCCTGAGTGAAGGTAAAGCCGAGGCCGCGATTGTGCAGGAGGATGCCAGTCTCGGCGTCGTAGATGCCGCTGCCGAAGGCATTGAACAGCGAATTGATGAAGGACACGCAATTCAGGTTTTCGTCGACAACCGCAAGGTAGACCGTGTCGGCATGGTTGGTACGATCCATCGGCGGTGCGTCTGCTGCCAGATCCGGGCGAATGCTTGCAGCCAGAAATGCTGCGTGCTCAGGGGACAGGAGCCTTTCGAGCGGATAAGCAGCAAAGTCAGGATCGCCGCACCAGATATTGCGCTCCCAATAAGCCAGCTTCGTCGCCTCGGCAAACAGATGGATGCGTTCCGACATGGAGAGCGCGGCGATGTCCTGCCCGGTCGCGGTGAGGATATTGAGCAGGATCAGGACTGCGATGCCTTGTCCATTCGGTGGACATTCAAGCACCTCCATCCCGCGATAGGCGGTGCGGATCGGCACAACGGCTTCGCCGGCGTGATCGGCAAAATCGTCGACGGAGTGAAGGCCGCCCGCGGCGCGCAACGTTCGCGTAAGCCGTTCTGCGACCTCTCCTCGATAGATCGCCGACGCGCCGTCTCTCGCGATCGCCTTCATGGTGCGGGCCAGCGCCGGATTTGCGTAACGGTCTCCGGCTGCAAGCACGCGGCCGCCTGGCAGAAAGGCTGCGCGCGCAGGCTTGCGTAGAGCGACGCGGCTTTCGAAGCGTTGCCAATCGAACGCTACGCGGGGGTGAATGAGGCAGCCATCTTCCGCCAGCTTGATTGCGGGAGCCAGGAGCCGGTCCATAGGCAGGCTCCCGTGGCTTTCGTGAAGCCGCTCCCAGGCATCCGCCGCACCTGGAATTGTGACCGTGTGCGGATCGGTAGGGGCCAGGACCGATATGCTGCGTTCGGCATAATACGCGTTGGTCGCCGCCGCGGGCGTTCGGCCCGAACCATTATAGGCTGTGATACGGCCGTCCGTCGTTGCATGTATCCAGAAACAGTCACCGCCAAGGCCAGTCATTTGCGGCTCGGCCATGCATAATACGGCAGCTGCAGCGATGGCGGCATCGGCCGCTGTACCACCCGCCGTGAGGACGTCCAACCCTGCCAGCGAGGCCGCGGGATGCGAACTGGCGATCATGCCCTTTTCCGCGTAAGCGGCGGACCGGCCGGGTTGCTGGAAATCGCGCAAGCGGTTCTCCTTCTATCGCAGGGGTTGGAGCCTCCAAACGCGACATGAATCTCGTTCTTCGCGTCGTGGCGACACTCTCTGCGCACGCGCAGAGAGAACGAGGTTAGCACGCTTTACGGGGAGCTGCCTGTGCCACCTGTCTTGGGAGCGATGGCAGCCACCGGCTCGCGTCCGCACTGGCGTCAGTCTTTTCAATAGACCCGCGCCGTGCTTTGCCCATCTGCGGAAAATATCGATTGCGTTGATTATGAAGGCCTGTCTCTTCGGCAGCCTCAATTTTGCCCTTTCCACAAAGACACGTCGGACAGGTACGTCGCAATTGCTGCAAGAGGGGGTGGAGATGTCTTTCATTGACGTTCTGATTCCAGCGATCATCGGATCGATTGCGTTAGCCTGGCCAACCGTCGTGTTCTACGGCAGCCGGGCCACACCGGATGCCAAGAAAATTCGTCTGATCCGGGGCGCGGGAGCCTTGCTGCTTGTGGTGAGCGCTCTCTATCTCGCCATCAAGCTCGCGGGAGGCTGATACAGATGGCGGGGGGATCCGCCTCTCATCGATGCAGTTAAATCGTCGGTAGTCGCTCAGCCCTGCCGCTCGGCCGTCACGCGCCAGATCGCATCGCCCACATCGTCCGCCACCAGCAAGGAGCCATCGGGGCCGACCGCCACGCCCACCGGCCGTCCATAGGACGCCCGCTCGTCGGGCGCGAGGAACCCCGTCAGAATATCGCGCGGCGGCCCGGCCGGACGCCCGTTCGCGAACGGCACGAAGACAACCTTGTAGCCGCTCAGCGTACTGCGGTTCCAGGAGCCGTGCTGCCCGATGGCCATGCCGTCGGGGAAGCCGGGAAGCGTGCCGGCGGGCAGCCAGCAGAGGCCCAGCGACGCGGTGTGCCCGCCCAGCGCATAGTCCGGCGTTATCGCCTTTGCGACCATGGCCGGATCCTGCGGCACCCGGTCATCCACCGTCTGTCCCCAGTAGCAATAGGGCCAGCCGTAGAAGCCACCGTCGCGCACCGAGGTCAGATAGTCGGGAGGCGTTTCGTCGCCCAGGCCGTCGCGCTCGTTGACGACCGTCCAGAGCACGCCGGTCTGGGGCTCCCATGCGAGGCCAACGGGGTTGCGCAGGCCGCTGGCGAAGATGCGGCTTCTGCCGCTTGGCAGATCGAGCTCGTAGATGGCCGCCCGGCCCTCCTCGGCCGCCATGCCGCTATCGCCGATATTGCTGAGCGAGCCGACACCGGCGAAGAGCTTCAGCCCGTCGTGGCTTGCCAGCAGGCTCCGCGTCCAATGCCCGCCGGGCTTGAACGCGTTCAGCTTCCGCCCCGGCGCAGTGATGCGCTTCGCGCCCGCCGCATAGGGGAAGGCGACCACGCCATCGGTGTTGCCGACATAGAAAGTGTCGCCCAGCAGCGCCATGCCGAATGGCTGGTTCAGCCGCTCGAGGAACGCTTCGCGGATTTCGGCCACGCCGTCGCCATCCGCGTCGCGCAGCAGAGTGATGCGATTCGGGCTAGGCCCCACGGCCGCCGCGCGTTTCATCGTGCTGACCATGGCGTAGTCGAACAGACTTCTGGCCGGTCCAGGCATGAAAAGCGCCTCGGCGACGGTGACATCGCCATTGGGCAGCACATAGATCCAGCGGGGATGCTTGAGACCGGTCGCGAACGCATTGACCTTGAGCCCCGGCGCGGCAACCGGCGTCTGCCCCGGGTCCCATCCCCTGGCCGTCGGCATCTTGAGCGTCGGGATGCTGCCTTGCGGCTTTGCCGCCGGGATCGCGGGCGTGCTGCCGAAAGCGGGCTCGTCCGCGCCGCCCTCCAGCCGCCGTCGCCACAGGACCGCCGCAGCGCCGATCAGCGCGACGATACGCGCGAAAATTCCGGATAAGCTCATGGTAATCCCCCTTGATCGCGCGCATGCTAGCCGAGGCCCGTCGGCTTTGGAACCGGTGATGTGGCAGGGTTCACGGCCGGAAGCGGACGCCGGGGCATCTCCACGTTTTCTGCGAACGCGCGAGGTGGATCGTCCGCTGGTGCATAAGACGCGCGACTGACCTTCAACCTGCCATCAGGCGCAATGCTGGCTGCTCCACACCTAAACGGCACGGTCAGATCATCGTAGGGATGTTTTGTGCTGCCGCTGGTCGCGCCGGCAATGGCCGCGTGCTGCGCGGTGTCAATCCGGCTGCCGCGGTGTCGGGCCATAAAAAGGGGCGCGATCCGGCGCCCCAATTTCTGCGAGAAGAACCTATCAGCCCTTCGTGATCGCCCAGACCACGCCGGACTTCGGCACGGTGTAGAATGGCGAAGGCATGGTGAAGTCGGTGTAGACCTCGCCGTAGTCAATCACATACATCGTGGCCCCGTCATTGCTGAACACGACGTCGTTTGGCCGCTCCAGCCCGCCCTGGTTCTCCGGCTTCTGCTGATAAGCGCTCGGACCCGGCTCGATATTGTGAGCGAACTGCGACCACTTCACGCCGGTCGGCTCCAGGAACTCGACCCGGAGCACCGCAGGCCAGGTCGGCACCAGGCTCTCCGGCCCGGTATCGAGGATGCCGTAGACCGCGCCGAAAAGATTATTGTCGGCGCCAAAGCCCTTCGCGCTCCAGGCGATCCCGTCGATCGGGTTGTTCGTATCCCACTCCAGGATGGGGTTGATATAGCCATTCGGATTGGGATTGGCGGCAATCAGCGGAACACCGCGGACGCCCTGAAGATGCGCCTGGAATCTGTAAGGCACGGTTTTGGGTACGTACGGCTTGTCGCCGATATAGAGGTTCGGATACGGCCGATCGACAGGCGCGCCATTATAGGCCCTCCAGCCGAACCGCTTGTTGGTGACGAAGTTGAAGCCTTCCTTGTCCGGGAAGCCGGCGTCCTGCCCCTTCTCGGTGACGATGTAAAGCTTCTCGGCGCCATTGGCGACGCGGCGGTGGCCGAGATCGTTGGCGCCGTTATCGGAGACCGCAAGCGCGTTCTCCCATTTGGTGCCCTTCGGACCGAAGGCCACGCCGGCCTGGTTGCGGAAGCCCATGGCGTAGACTTCCATCGAATTATGCGCGTACATCCCGTCGGCGCCCTTGCCGTCGATCTTCACGCGCATGATCGAGCCGCCGCAGGGGACCTGCGCCTTGATGACCTGTCCCGGCTTGGCAGGGACGCCCACCGGCATCAGGGCGCCGGTCATGCGGCCGTCGCTGGAGAGGACGTTCAGCCCGGTATGCGTGATGTCGCGGCAGACCGGGTCGTGCGGCGTGGTGCCGAGGCCGTCATTGTGCTTCACCCAGAACGGATCGTTCGGAATGTCCGGCCAGCCGTGATTGTCCGGATCGGCAAAGCCGGTGTTGCTTGGCAGGCCGAGGGCGAAGTAGAGATAGCCGTCCTTGCAGGTGATGCCGCCATTGCGATGATCGCCAATCGGCATATCGCCAATGATCTGCTTGAGCTCACCGTTGACGCCTTTGATCTCCCAGATCTTTTCTCCGTATTCCGGGACATAGACGGTGTCGTTATCGGCGCAATAGCCGATCTCGTTCATCACCGTCTTGAAGGTGCCCTTGCCGATCTCCTTCAGGAGCTTGCCGCTCTTGTCGAAGACCTTGATATGCGCCTCATCGATGGGATCGGGTCCGCCGAGCAGTTTCCCGGAGATCGCCACCCACACATTGCCGTCCTTGTCCACCGTCGCCGAGGAGGGGGTATCGAGACCTTGGGCGAAGATGGAGACCTTGTAGCCGGCGGGAACCACCACCTTGCTCGCGTCGGGCTTGACCGCGATGCGTTTTTCCCATCCGGCGGATTGACCGGTGCCCTGCATGTCGGCGAGGGCCGGTCCGGCAAGCAGCGTCGCCGTCCCCACAAGCAAAAGACGCGTCCATATCTTCATGCTTTCCTCCTTTGTTTCCTCATTTTATTTTTGTCAGGCAGTCCGGTCGGGGGTCCTCCTCTAGTAGGTTGGCAGTGAACGGATGTGAGCGATGATG
Organism: uncultured Alphaproteobacteria bacterium; assembly: GCA_963842775.1. Lineage (GTDB taxonomy): Bacteria > Pseudomonadota > Alphaproteobacteria > Rhizobiales > Rhodomicrobiaceae > R-RK-3. The sequence continues at coordinate 570,295 of CAWJHQ010000015.1, forward strand.
TCCTGGATATCCTGCTCGCTCAGCTTGGATTTCCAGGCCGGCATGTAGCCGCTCTTGCCGGCCGGTGCGCCGCCTTCAGCGATGATGAAGGCAAGAGTTTCGTCGGGAACTTGATCGATGTAGCCCTTCTTCGTCAGCGTATCGACATGCGGCATGAAGGTATGGGCGCCGCCGCGGCCATCCTTGCCGTGGCAGCCGGCACAGAACTGCGCGAACAAGGACTCTCCGTGCGCGGCATCGCTTTGCGCCCATCCTGCGGTAGGGCAGATGACGCATGCAGCCAATGCGAGCGCGGTCGCAGCACGCAACAATTTCATTCGGGGATTCTCGCCTGTGGTGGGAAACAAATCGGCAACGCGGCTCTTGGATGATCGCTTGAGCCGCTGCTTAGAATGTTGATCTGAAGACGAATGAGATGTGTGCATGAAAGCACAATGCAGAAATTGAAAGGCTCAAACGTGGCAACTTCGTCCAACTGGAGGAAGATGTTACAGCGAGAGCTCATTGAATGCGGTGGCCAAGCCCGTCACCGTTTGGGGAAGTATAGCCGGTTTCGTGAATTCCGCAAATTCGATATGGTGCAGGCGATAGTCAGAGCGTGTGACCTTCCCTTCGGCGGTGACACGACATGATCGGCCTGAGAGATCGACGATGTCAGAAGCCTCCGCCTCAAATATCGCTCACCCCAAATTTGCGCTTTCCCAGGTTAAAGCGGTCGTCTTCGATACATTCGGAACCGTGGTGGATTGGCGTTCCGGCATTGCGCGATCGGCGGCGCCATTCATCGCCAAACATGGGCTAGACATTGCGCCAGAGGCGTTCGCCGACGCCTGGCGAAAGCGCTATCAGCCCGCCATGGAGCCCATTCGCGCTGGGGCTCGCGCCTATGTTCCGCTGGATGTGCTGCATCGCGAGAACCTGGTCGACCTTCTCGGGGAACTCGCTCCATCCCGCCAATGGCCGGAGGACGAGCTTGACGACCTCAACAGGGCCTGGCATCGCCTCGATCCTTGGCCCGACGCAATCGAGGGGCTTTCCAGGCTGAAGCGCAATTACATTATTGGGCCGCTCTCAAACGGCAACATCGCCCTGCTTGTCAACATGGCGCGGCGTGCCGGCTTGCCATGGGACGTGATATTGGGCGCCGATGTCTCCCGGGCGTATAAACCTCACCCCACCGCCTACACGGCAACCGCTGCAGTGCTTGGCCTGGCCCCAGACGAATGCATGCTCGTGGCCGCTCATAACCGCGATCTTGCCGCGGCGCGGCGCGCAGGGCTCGCCACGGGTTTCGTTCCCCGCCCAACCGAACATGGGGCCCAGCAGACCACCGATCTTGCGCCGGAGGATGAATGGGACGTCGTCGCAACAGACTTTGGCCTGCTTGCCGAACGGCTCGGCTGCTGAGCATAATTGCGAGAATCAATTACCAAGAACGCGGGTTCCCCCGAGAGCGGCAATTTCAAATAGGACTTCCATGACAATGGCACAGCTTGAAAAGACAAGGCTCGGCGCACGCGGCCCCGAGGTCTCACGCCTCTGCCTCGGCACGATGATGTTCGGCGACCAGACAGATGAAGGCGAGGCCGCGGCGATCATCGCGCGCTACGCCGAAGCGGGCGGCAATTTCATCGACACGGCCGATCAATATGCGGGCGGCGCATCCGAGCGCATTGTTGGCCGTGCCATCGCTGGGCAACGCGACCGTTGGGTGATCGCGAGCAAGGGCGGCAATCCCGTGACAGGCGTGCCCAATTCCGGCGGACTTTCGGCGCTGTGGCTGCGCCAGGCGGTCGACCAGACGCTTGACCGCATGGGCCTCGACAAGATCGATCTTTACTACCTGCATCTCGATGACGAAGCGACGCCGCTTGAGGAAGCCATCGGCGCCATAGGCGAAATGCTGGCGGCGGGCAAGATCGGCGGCTGGGGCTTTTCCAATTTCCGCGCCTGGAAGATCGCGGAGATGATCCGGATCGCGGACAGCCTTGGCGTCGCACGCCCCATCGCTGCGCAGCCTTACTATCATGCGCTCTATCGGCTCATCGAAATCGACTATCTCCCGGCCTGCGCCCATTTCGGCATCGGCGTCGTCCCTTATTCGCCGCTCGCTCGCGGCCTGCTGACCGGAAAATACAATGAGGGGACGCCTGAGGGTTCGCGCGCGGGGCGGGGTGACGCGCGCATGATGGAGACCGAATTCCGTCCCGAAGCGATCGAAGCCGCGCGGAAGATCTCGCGCCATCTGGAGCCGTCGGGCCGGCCGATGGGCGGATTCGCCCTGTCCTGGGTGCTGGCCAACCGGCTGATATCGGGCGTGATCATCGGCCCCAAAACCATGACGCAGCTTGAGGATTATCTCACCCTGGCCGGCACGCCCTATACGGCGGAGGACGAGGCTTTCATGAACCAGCTCATTCCCTCAGGCAGTGCCGCCGGCTACGCCTATAGCGATCCGCGCTATCCCTATCGCGGACGTGTTTTTTCCGGAGGGAACTGAGCCCGCGCGCATGGCTGCCTCGTCGTGACCGAGGCCAGGCGCATTGACGTGAGGACCGATTATGTCCCGCAAAATGTTTCGGTGACACGCTCGTCTGGTCGGGTGGCTGGGCATAATGGGCGAAGACTGGCTGATCCTCATAGGGCCTGGACAGAACCGCGAGAAGCTCTTCGAACGGAGCAAAATCACCCCGCTCCATGGCGGCAACGATGACGGCCTCGACCCGGTGATTGCGGGGAATATACATCGGGTTAACGCCGCGCATCGCCGCGCGGCGCGTTGCTCCGTCTTGCGGTTCATCGCTGAGGCGTTGCCGCCAGCGTACCGCCCAGGTGTCATAGGCTGATGGATCGGTGAACAAAGACCGGACGGCATCGTCTCGCTCCGGATCGGCCGCTGCCTCGCTCAAGCGCCGGAAAACGAGAGTGAAGTCGGCATGATTTTCAGCCATCGCGCTCAGGAGATCTTGCGCGAGCGCCAGGTCGCCATCGCGCTGCGTGAACAGGCCAAGCTTCCGTCTCAGCCCAGCGTGCAAATGCCCCTCAAATTGTCCTGGAAAGCTGGCGAGCGCCTCCTGCGCTATGCTCACAGCCTGGTCCTCGTCGTCGGATAAGAGCGGCAAGAGCGTTTCCGCAAGCCGCGCCAGATTCCACTGCGCAATGCCGGGTTGCTGGCCATAGGAATATCGCCCCTGATGGTCGATCGAGCTGAAAACCGTTTCGGGATGATAGGCATCCATAAACGCGCACGGACCGTAGTCGATCGTTTCGCCAGCGATAGACATGTTGTCGGTGTTCATTACGCCGTGAATGAAACCTACAAGCAGCCAATGGGCGACGAGTTCAGCCTGCGCACCGATCACCGCGCTCAGAAGCGCCCGGTAAGGGTGCTCGGCCTGCGCCGCCTGGCGGTAATGTCGAGCGATAACGTGGTCGGCAAGCAGGCGCACAGCATCGGTGTCGCCGCGCGCCGCAAAGAATTGGAATGTGCCGATCCGGACGTGGCTTAAGGCAACTCGCGCGAGAACCGCACCGGGCAGTGGCCAATCTCGCAGGACTGTCTCGCCGGTCGTGACCGCCGCCAGAGCCCGCGTGGTCGGGATGCCGAGCGCCGCCATCGCTTCGCTGACAACATATTCCCGCAACACCGGACCGAGCGCTGCGCGGCCGTCTCCGCGGCGGGAGAATGGTGTCGAACCCGCGCCCTTCAGCTGAATGTCGCGGCGCAGGCCGTCTCGGTCGATGACTTCGCCAAGGAGGACCGCGCGCCCGTCCCCGAGCTGTGGCACGAAGTGGCCGAACTGATGCCCCGCATACGCCATTGCGATGGGCTCGGCCCCGCTTGGAATCCGGTTGCCCGCAAGCACTGCCACGCCCTCAGGACCAGTGAGCCAATCCGGATCGAGCTTGAGATGAAGCGCAAGCTCCCGGTTCAGTCGCACGAGTTGCGGGGCGGCGACAGCGGTCGGCATGATCCGTGCGAAGAAACGGTCAGGCAGACGCACATAGCTATTGTCGAAAGAAAAGGTCACGGATACTGCACTCTGGTTAGGGAAACGACATGCGGCCAATTCCCGAAGCTCTTTGTTTGATCGGATCGAGACGTTCGGACTGACTCGGTTCATCACAAATGTTTCTCAACAGGTGTGAAAGCAAGCGCTACGAACAAATCCTTTCTCTCCACTCCGCGCGCGCGCCGGATGCCGTGCTGCCCATGGCTGAGCATGACGGATCGATCCGAGTTGATCCAGCGGCGAAGCGGGCCGTGAGGTCGGGGCCTCCACGCGCAGTCGCTTCGCGTCGAATATCAGGGTATATGCGATCCGACACAACGGCGAGCGCGGGCGACTGAGCCCTGACACGAACATCTGCAGGCACCAAATGAGCGTGACGAAGCGGCAAATGGATACGGCGCCGCACTGCGGCGGGAGGTATCGTGGCCCGTAACCGATATTATGCGGGAGCACCATCCGATCACTTCGACGGCATGCGTTTCTTCAATCCGGGTCAGCCCAGCACGGATCGCAGCTTGGTTCGGTTGATACGCTGGCGGTTTGGGGGAGGCCGATCACGCTGGCCGAGCCGGGTAGCAAACGCATCGACCGCGAAGCCGCCTGCGCGGGTTGACGGGTTGCGCATCACGATGGTCGGCCATGCGACCGTGCTGATCCAGCTTGCCGGCTATAATCTTCTGGTCGATCCGGTTTGGTCCGAGCGAGCAAGTCCCCTGCGTTGGGCAGGCCCCAAACGGGTGAATGTCCCGGGCGTCTTGTTTACAGACCTCCCCCCGATTGATGCGGTCCTGATCACCCACAATCATTACGACCATCTCGACATAGCGACGCTTCGCCGGCTGTGGAGCGCACATCGTCCGCGCTTTATCGCGCCGCTCGGCAATGAGTCGCTGATCGCGAAGGCGGTCAGTGCGATTAAGACCGAAACGGCCGACTGGGGAGACACAATCTCGATCGACGATAACCTCCGCGTAACGATCGTTCCTGCCCATCATTGGTCCGCGCGCGTACTCGGCGACCGAAGAATGGCACTCTGGTGCGGTTTCGTCATCCAGTCCCCGGCAGGTCTCGTCTACAATGTCGGCGACACTGGCTATGGTGACGACCGTATTTTCTCGGACATCCGCGAGCGTTTTGGCGCACCGGACGTTGCGATCCTGCCTATCGGAGCTTACGAGCCCAGATGGTTCATGAAAGAGCAGCATGCTAACCCGGACGAGGCCGTGCGCATCATGATGGCCTGCGGCGCACGGCAGGGACTCGGTGTTCACTGGGGCACGTTTCAGCTCACCAATGAGGCGAGGCTGGCTCCGAAGGAAGCGCTAGCCGTGGCGCTTCGCCATCACGGGATCGCTCCGGATCGTTTCCTCGCACTCGAACCCGGAGACGTCTGGCCAAAGATCGCCTGAGGTCCGCCAAGACCTGCACCACGAAGAACATCTTACCCAAACCGGCTACGCGCGAAGGCGGCGGAGGCAATGACCGCTTAGTCAGGGCTGCCTCGAACGGCCCCGAGCAATGGCTATTTCTCCGGCAACGACGGCAATGATTACATTCGCGCCGGTAGCAGCGAACACATCGTTCATGGCGACAAGCCATGGGTGCAGCAAATTCCGGCGACAGTCAGCAGGCGCGATACCCTGTGTGACCGGCACATGCTGCTGCCACAAGGGCGCGTACCTCGGTTCTGGCGAAAAACGCTTCAAACGGGACAACTGCCTCATGACGACGCAGCTCCGTGCCGATAGTTTTCGATCCACGCTCTAAGTGGCGCAACGTATCAGAGCGGCTGCTGGGCGGATCCGATCCCCACTGAACCCTGGCAATCGACGACATCAAGTGAACAGAACGTGACCGGGTTTACGGCAGGAATACGATCCGTGTAGGCTATTTGCTACGGCAGGTCAGCGCCAGGTTCGGGCCGAGCGGCTTCGGTGTAGCTTGCAGCGGCCATCGAGCGTAGCGGGTCGCAAATGGCGCGGAGAAATTCGAGCGGGCAGATGACGGCAAGGCAATGAAGAGACCTGTAGTCGGCGTGATCGGGAACGCGCATATCGTCGACAATCGATTTGCGGTGCAGCTTGTCGGTGAAAGGAACCTTCGTGCGGTGGCGGATGTCGCCGGCGCGCTGCCTGTGATGTTTGCGGGCACGCCGGCTATCACCGATATTGGCGAATTGCTCGAGGTCGTCGACGGCGTGCTGCTCACGGGCGCTCGTGCAAATGTGCATCCCGCCCGTTTCCACACCGAGTTGCATCCAAAGCATGAACCTTACGACGAAGGCCGTGACGCCCTTGCCCTTGCATTGGTCGAGGTCTGCGTCGCCCGAGGCGTGCCGATCTTCGGTGTTTGCCGCGGCTTTCAGGAAATGAATGTCGCCTTCGGCGGATCGCTGCATCCCGAGATTCGCGAATTGCCCGGCCGCATGAACCATCGGATGCCGCGGTTGGAGACCGGGGAAATTCATCCCGATCTCACTGTTGTCTTCGCCGACCGTCATGATGTCAGCCTCGTTCCAGGCGGCGCCTTCGCGCGGATCCTGGGCCGGGAAACCATCCGCGTAAACTCCCTTCACGGTCAGGGTATTCTCGAGCCTGGAGAACGGATCGTCGTTGAGGGCGTAGCGGAAGACGGCACGATCGAGGCGATCCGAATAGCCGACGCACCGGGTTTTGCACTTGGCGTTCAATGGCATGCGGAATACGATCCGCAAGTCAACGCGGTGAACCGCGCGCTGTTTCAAGCGTTCGGTGAGGCGCTCTTAGCGCACAAGCGCGCTGCGTAGCTGGGATCCATCAATTGGCCCACAGTTACCTGCGCCATCATCGCAATTCTTTTGCCTGCCTGATCGCCATGCCGCAGCTGGCGTCGTGGCTGCCGCAATAATGCACAGGTGGTGAGGACAATGAAGCGCATCGGAATGCTGACGCCATCGTCGAACAGCGCTCTCGAACCGGCGACCTATGGCCTCCTCGCCGCCTTGCCGACTGTCAGCGCCCATTTCGCCCGTATTCCCGTCACTGAGATCGCCTTGTCACCTCACGCGCTCGGGCAGTTCGAGCCGGGGCCTATGCTTCAGGCAGCCGAACTCCTCTCTCATGCCAAGGTCGACGTCATTGCGTGGAACGGCACCTCGGCAAGCTGGCTTGGCTTTGCGCGGGACGAACAACTCGCCCGGGCGATCGTCGACCAGACGCGGATCCCCGCCGTCACCGCAATCCTCGCCATCAACACGCTGCTGCACCGGATGAACGTGCAGCGCCTCGCCTTGGTGACGCCGTACACGGACGATGTGCAGGCCAAAATCGCGGCAAACTATGAGGCTTCGGGCTTCGCCTGCGTCGCCGAGCGCCATGCCGGGCTGCAGGACAATTTCTCCTTCGCCGAAATGGCACCCGCCGAAATCGAGGCTATGATCCTTTCGGTTGCCACCGCTAAGCCAGACGCCATCGCCGTTATCTGCACCAATATGGACGCAAGCAGGCTTGCGCCGTCGCTTGAAGCGCGCATCGGCATTCCAGTTCTGGACTCCATCGCTTGTACCTTATGGGGCGCAATGGACGTCCTGCATATTGAGAAAGCACCGCTCCATCACGCCGGCATGGTTTTCCGCTACTAGGCGTTTCGGCGCCAAAGTCCGTCCGATGGATCGCCGTGCGGCCGGCGAAAGCGTCAGGCAGTCCGTCGCTGTGAAGCATGGCCGCGACGACGCGTAGCGCTGGCGCATCGCGATGACCCAACCTGCCTTCTTGGCAGCCCAGGCATCACACCCTCAGCACCCGAGTTTCGGCGCGAAGCCCTCTTCAAGCGTGCTCTCGGTGAACACGCGACGGATACGCCCCCAATAGAGCGCACCCTGACACATGGGGCACGGCGTCGCTGTGGAGTAGACGTCACAGTCTGAAAGATCGCGCGTGGCGAGCCGTCGAGCCGCGTCCCGCACCGCCAGCAATTCCGAGTGCGCGGTGGGGTCGTTCTGCAGCACCACGTAATTCCTGCCCTCTCCGACGATCACGCCGTTCCTGACTACGACCGCGCCATACGCTTGATCGCCTTCCTTCACGGCCTGATCCCGCAGCGCCCGCGCCCGTGCGAGAAACGCGGCCTTGGTCTTCTCTGCCGGCTGTGCGATGGGCGGCAGGGCGGTGCCAGACTGAGCGGCTGCCGGCGCGGTTCGCAGGAGAGGCCAGCGAAGGAGGCAAAGCTGAGGCCGTATAGCAGAAGACGTCGATTATGATCGCAATGGGTCATGGCAAAGCACCTCTTGTTCACTCGGCCACTCAGATGGCCGAAGCTCTGATCGATGTCTCGCGCATCAGCATACAGCGCTGAATACGCATTAGCGCTCAAAAGTGCCAGATCGACACTTGCGGGGCCAGCCGACCACGTCAACCCCGCCGTGCCGCACGCTTCGCTGCCTGGTTCTTCGTACAAAATGCGAGATGATCGGCCTCAGGGCCTAGCAGAAGCACAGCCCACGAGAAAGGCCGAGTTGCCGTGCGTGCAAAAGCTCGGCGGCAGAGGCAACCGAAAAAGCCGGATTGCGACTGCGAACGGACACGCTAAGGATCAGCGCATGTTCAGCCCGAGGCGGCGGTTCGTTCCAATTTGGCGGGGGGTAATGTTTCCTGGGATGCCGCCTCGCCTCGCGCGGCCAGTATGGCGCCGATCTTGCTGATGAGCTCGCGCTGATCGACGGGCTTCGCCACATAGTCATTCATGCCGATCGCCAGATAGCGCTCCTTATCGCCGCTCATCGCGTCGGCGGTCAGAGCGATCACCGGCACATCGCGCCAAGCCTCCCCGCTCGCCCTGATCGCCCTGATCGGCCTCGCAACCGTCCATGACCGGCATATGCACATCGAGCAGCACGATGTCGAACGGCGCCTGCTTCAGCTTTTCAAGCGCATCCAGCCCGTTGACCGCCTCGGAGATGACGACCGAGCAAGGCGCCAGAAACAGCTTGATGACCTGTCGGTTCACCTTGTTGTCGTCCACAATCAGCACGCGTGCGCCCGCAAGCGGGGAACCCGCCCGCGCTTCGGAAACGGGCTCGGCACCGGGCGCTTGTCTGACAGTCTCTGCGGCTGTCCGTGACATCGCCGCAGGATCGGCCTTGAAGCTGAGTCGGAAGCTGGAACCCTTGCCGAATTCGCTTTCAACATCGATATCGCCGCCCATGGCGCGCGCAAGCTGACGCGAGATGGCGAGGCCGAGACCGGTGCCCCCAAAACGCCGCGACGTCGATCCGTCGGCCTGGGCGAATTGCGAAAACAGCTTGCTCAGCGTCTCCTGGTTCATGCCTATGCCGCTATCCGATACGGTAATCGCGACGAGATGGCTGCCGTCGGGGAGGCCGCGGGTCTCCAGCCGCAGGCCGACCCGACCGCCGATTTCGGTGAATTTGATTGCGTTTGAGAGGAGATTGCTGACGCATTGCCGTACGCGCACGGGATCAAATCTAAGCCTGCCCGGCACGGCGTCATCGAGATCGATATCCAATGTGATGCCCTTCTCAATCGCACCGGGCCGGAACAGCATCACCGCGCGCTCGATGCTTTCCCGCAAATCATCGTCAATTGGAGATATCTCCAATTTGCCGGCCTCGATCTTTGATAGATCCAGCACGTCATTCAGCAGGGCCATGAGCGTCTTGCCGGAATCGAGAATGACGTTGACTTTTTCGCTCTGCGCGTCCGTCAACTCGTCGCCATGCAGAGACTGCGCCATTCCCAGCACGCCATTAAGCGGTGTTCTGATTTCGTGGCTCATCGAAGCAAGGAAGTTGGATTTCGCCGCGGCCGCCGCTTCCGCCGCCCGACGCGCCTCTTCGAGCGCCAATTCCTGCTTCTTTTGCTCATGGACATCGAGAACGAAAGCCGATCGTGCGCCGTGGACGCCCGTCAGGTCTGTCTTCGACTTCGCAGTAAATCCGAACCCATCGCTCTCCTTCGATCGTCCGTAAGCGGGCATCCACCCAGCCCGATTTCGCTCCGTCAGCAATTTGGAGTGCGACGGAGCGCACGGCCGCCCGATCCTCGCGTGCGAATATTGTCAACGGATGGTCTGGAACTTGCTCCCAGAGGTCATCGCCGACCATCGCCCGCATTTCCTCCGACACCCAATATTTGTCTTTCGCATAATTATATTCGAACACAGAAGCATTCGCGGCTTTCAGCGCAAGCCTGAGACGGCTGGCGCTGAGATCGGCGGCGTCGCGGGCAGCCGCCTGCGGCGTGATGTTCTGACTGATGCCGTACATTTCGTACTTGCCGGAGGGCAACTGGCGACCTGCGCGGTAGTGAACGCGCAGATGCGTCCACTCGCCCTTGGCGCTCAGATAGCGCATTTCACCTTCGCCAAAACCGCCTTCGGATGTGATGCGGTTGCGGGTTTCAGCGTCACCCTTGGCATCTTCCCTGTGCTGAATGAGAGTCAGCCGTTCGAGGGGCACCGAAACCTCGTCGCTCTTGTATCCGAGTGAGAGCTCGGATGAGAAATAGTAGAGGTGCGCATCGGGATCGAAGCGCCACACGCCGATTTGCGCGTCATCCAGAAGTTGCTGATATTCCGCGGCCCCCAACCGGACGAACTGCATCGCCAGACGCTCTCTCGTGATGTTCACCAGCATGGCGAAGGTCTGGCCGGAGTGTGGAAAAAGATCGAGGCGATACCAAATGTCGCCTTCATCCCCCTTAAAGCGGTAAACGCGGTGTTTGTGTTCATTCGTGGCGGCGTCCGCGACGGCAGTCAGCAGGTTTTCAAGGGGGTGGCCGCAGAGCTCTCCGGCGGGCGCGTGGAGCAGTTCGATCATCTGGCGATTGGCCACAAGGACGCATCCTTGCGCATCGAGCACGGCTGCCGCGATCCCAATGCATTCGAGCTGGCACGACAATGCGCCGGCCGTCGGCCTATTCGCCTCACCGTCCATCAGGGCTTATCCGCCTACAACTTCTCGTTGATCAGCCTGAGGCAAACGCCTTAAAATTTGGTTCTGATTGACCGCAAAGGGCTAAAACGTCGCCGCTTGCGCCCTGCCGCGCGTTCTCGTTGGCAATGCGGGCGTGATGCGGTGATCGACCGTCAGGCACCGAACCCATCGCGCTTCAGCCGGGTGATGGCGAGATCCAGCGTGGACAGGAAATTCGACCGGTCGCGCGGCGCAAACGGCTTGGGACCGCCGGTGATCTGCCCCGCCGAACGCAGATCGTCGAGCAGATTGCGCGTCGCCAGCGCCATGCCGATGGACGCCTCGGTCAGGACACGTCCGCCCGGCGCGATCGCCTCCGCCCCGGCCTTGATGCAGCGATGCGCAAGCGGCACGTCCGAAGTGATGACGATGGTTCCGCGCGCGGCCCGTTCGGCGATCCAGTCATCGGCGGCGTCGGGGCCGCTGGCAACCACCACGCGCTCTATGAGCGCCTCTCGCGGCACCGCCATGAAGCTGTTGCTGACCACGAAGACCTTGATGCCATACCGCTCGGCGACGCGGTAAATCTCCGCCTTCACGGGGCACGCATCCGCATCGACGTAAATTGTGATCGGCTTGGCAGGCTCGCTCATCGTTTTCCGGGTTCCGTTGCTGCTGCGGAGAGAATGCGCAGCCCTGCCCGTCACACGCAAGCCCTTCGCGGCGGCCTCAACCAGCATCGCCCCCATCTCACGTGCCGGGATGCCAGATGGTGACGTCGGTGGCGTTGACTTTTTTCGGCAGCAGACCTTCGGCCAGGAAAGCGTCCGCGATCTGCTGCTGTTCGCCCAAATTCTCCGTCGTGACCGCGCGCGCCCGATAGCTGCGGCGGCTATTGGCCTGCTCGATCGTCGCGGCATCGAGCCCCCAGACCGGCGCCAGCAACTGCGCCGCTTGGCCAGGATTGTCCTTCACCCATTGGCCCGTGGCCTGGAGCTGAGCGAAAACATAGGCGAGCACATCGGGCCGAGCCTTGGCAAAGACTTCCGACGCCAGGTAATAGCGCTGATACTGTGCGATGTTCGCCCCGTCGGACAGAACGCGCGCATTCGCCTGGCGTTCCACGGCCGCAAGGAACGGATCCCAAACCACCCATGCATCGACGCTGCCGCGTTCGAACGCCGCCCGTCCATCGGCGGGCGCGAGATAGGCCGGCTCGATGTCGCTGAATTTCAGACCCGCCCGCTCCAGGGTCTTAATGAGCAGGTAATGCACGCCGGCCGCCTTGGCGAAGGCGATTTTCTTTCCCTTCAGATCGGCAACCGACTTGATCGGCGAATTAGCGGGAACGACGATCGCCTGCGCTGTGGGCGAGGGCGCCTCCTGCGCGACATAGACAAGCTTCGCACCTGCGGCTTGCGCGAAAACCGGAACCGTGTCGGCGACATCGGCGGTCAGGTCGATGCCGCCGACATTGAGCGCCTCGAGCAGCGGCAGGCCGCTGGTAAACTCGCTCCACTGCACCTTGACGCCGAGTTTTTCCAGACCCTTTTCGAACTCGCCCTTGGTCTTCAGCACCGTGATGAGGGTGGAGGATTTCTGATAGCCGATGCGCAACAATCCGGCTTGTCTTCGGCGCGCGCCAGCGTAATGCCGATGCACCATGGCGAAGGCGGCGATGAGGCGCGTAAATCGATAGGCTAAAGCGGCGGAGGCTATGCGCTCCACGACGGACGCCTTCGGCGCCTAGAGGACTGGTTAAGCAAGGAGACCGGCGAGTCGAGTTGCTTACACCTCGTTCAAAATCGCAGCTTGCAGCTGCGCTGCGGCAGGGTCGGCATGTTCGCGGCGCGGGCGCGGCAGGTCGATGGCGAGATCGAGCGCCACCGCGCCGCCGCGCAGCACCACGACGCGGTCGGCCAGCGCCACAGCCTCGGCGACGTCGTGCGTGATGAGCAGCGTGGTGAAACCGTGCTCCCGCCAGATGCGCTCCAGAAGCTGATGCATCTCGACACGCGTCAGCGCGTCGAGCGCGCCGAAGGGTTCGTCGAGGAGCAGCACGCCCGGTGTGGCTGACAAGCGCCCGCGCCAAGGCAACGCGCTGGCGCTGGCCGCCGGAAAGGACCGCGGGCCAGTCGTTTTCGCGGTCTTCGAGGCCGACATCGGCGAGGGCGCGCCTGGCCTCGTCCCGCCAGCCCGGCGTCCGCGCGATGCCGACATTGCCGATCACGCGTCTGCCAGGGCAGCAGGCGCGCATCCTGGAACAGCAGCCGCACATCCGGCTGCAGCCCTGTGACCGGCCGGTCGTCGATCAGGATCGCGCCTGCGGTTGGCGCGTCGAGCCCGGCGATCAGGCGCATGATGCGTCGTCTTGCCGCCGCCGGACCGCCCGACGATGGCGAGGAACTGGCCGGCCGGGATTTCGAGAGTCGAGCGCTTCGAGCACCTGCCGGGCGCCAAAGGATTTGCCGACGCCGCTCAGCGAGACCGGCAAGCCGCCGATAGCGCTGCGTGGCGCGGGCGCCGGCTCCGGCATGTCGTAGAGGTCGGAAACGTCGACGCCCTCGAAGATAATGCGAATCGGCGCCTTCGCGAAGGCGGCGGTGCGCATGGATTTCGATGGTCATGGCTTTGCCTCCGCTGGAGTGATAGGCTGGATGCCAGGCAAGCGCGCGGCGCTCGATCGCGCGCGTCATCACGTCGGCGAGCTTGCCGAGCAGCGCGTAGATGATGATGCCGAGCAGCACGACGTCGGTCTGCAGGAACTCGCGCGCGTTCATCGTCATGTAGCCGATGCCGGACGAGGCCGAGATCGTCTCGGCGACGATCAGCGTCAGCCACATGATGCCGAGCGAGAAGCGCACGCCCGACCAGGATCGAGGGCAGCGCGCCGGGCAGGATCACGCGCCAGAACAGCGCCCAGCGGCCAGAGCCCGTAGATGCGCGCCATCTCGATCAGGCCGGGATCGACGGTGCGGATGCCGTGGAAGGTGTTGAGGTAGATCGGGAAGAGCGACGCCGATGGCGACCAGGAAGATCTTCGCCGTCTCGTCGATGCCGAACCACAGGATGACCAGCGGGATGATGGCGAGATGCGGCACGTTGCGCAGCATCTGCAGCGAGAAGTCGAGCAGCGTTTCGGCCGGCCGCGAGATGCCGTTGAGCGACGCCGAGCACGAAGCCGATGCCGCCGCCGATCAGCAGCCCTTGCAGGGCGCGTCCGGCGCTGATCGCCATGTGATGGAAGAGGACGCCGCTCCGGGCGTTCTCCCAGAAGGCGACCGCGACCGCGCTCGGCGCGGGCAGCAGCCGCGGCGTGATCGCGCCGACCTGGGCGGCCGCCTCCCAGATCGCGACCAGCGCCACCGGCACCGCCCATGGGGCGAGGTGCCTGGCCGCCGGGCTTCGCAGCGCGCGCGCCAAGCTCATGACTGCGCCCTCGCGGCCGCTTCGCGGGCGGTATTCATTGGCGATGGTCTCGCCGAACGGCCCGGTGTTGCACCGCCTGGACCGCGCGCGATTTGCCATGCGCCAGCGGCAGCAGCGGGAAAACCAGCTCGGCGAAGCGGTAGGCTTCCTCCAGATGCGGGTAGCCGGACAGGATGAAGGTGTCGATGCCGAGCGCCATATATTCCTTGATGCGCGCCGCGACCGTTTCCGGATCGCCGACCAGCGCCGTCCCCGCGCCGCCGCGCACCAGGCCGACGCCGGCCCACAGGTTGGGGCTGATTTCGAGCTTGTCGCGCCGCCCGCCATGCAGCGCCGGCATCCGCTTCTGGCCGACGGAGTCCATGCGGTCGAAGATCGCCTGCGCCTGCTGATCGTGTCGTCGTCGAGATGCTTGAGCAGATCGTCCGCTGCCGCCCACGCCTCGGCATTCGTCTCGCGCACGATGACATGCAGGCGGATGCCGTAGCTGAAGGCCGCGGCCCCTCGCCTTCGCCGCCGCATCGGCTGCCGCGAGCTTCTCGCGCGACCTGGGCGGGCGGCTCGCCCCAGGTCAGATATTTGTCGATGGTCTGCGCCGCGACATCCATGCCGGCGCCGGAGGAGCCGCCGAAATAGAGCGGCGGATGCGGCGTCTGCAGCGGCTTGAACAGCAGCCGCCCGTCCTCGACGCGGATGTGCTTGCCGGTGAAATTCACCGTCTCGCCGGCAAGCAGCGCCTTGTAGACCGTCAGGAATTCATGGGTGACGTCATAGCGCTCGTCATGCGGCAAAAACATGCCGTCGCCCTTGTTCTCGACCGGATCGCCGCCGGTGACGACGTTGATCAGAAGCCGCCCATCGGAAATCCGGTCGAGCGTCGCCGTCATCCGCGCCGCGACGGAAGGAGAGAGGAGGCCCGGGCGGACGGCGACGAGATAGCGAAGCTGCTCGGTCAGCGGCGCCAGGGACGAGGCGACCACCCAGCTGTCTTCGCAGGAGCGTCCCGTCGGCAGGAGGACGCCGAAATAGCCGAGGTCGTCGGCAGCCTGCGCGATCTGCCTCAGATAGTTCGAGATTGACGTCGCGCCCGCCGAGCGACGTGCCGAGATAGCGGCCGTCGCCATGCGTCGGGAGGAACCAGAGGACATTCGCTTCGCGCAGCTGCCGGTATGCTCATCAGGACCCTGCCTTCCAGACTGCTTCGGAGATGGTGATCGGCCTTGGGCAGCAGGCCGAGCGCGACGAAAGTGTCGGCGATGTCCTGCTGTGCGGCGACGACGCCCGCGTCCACCGGCTTGATCCCGTAGGACTGCCGCTCAAGCGCCACTTCCAGGATCGGCGCCGGGATGCCGACGCGACAGGCTGAGCTGCGCGGCGGCCGACTTGATGTCCTTCTGCACCCAGCCGTCGACGTCCTTCAGCTCGTCGAGCAGCGCTTCGATGATTTTGGCGTGGCTCGCGGCGAAGGGTTTCGTGGCCAGATAGAATTGATGGTTCGAGACCAGCCCGTCGCCATTCGCCAGCGTGCGCGCGCCGGTGGCGGCTTCGGCCGCGGCCTGGAACGGATCCCAGATGACCCAGGCGTCGACCGCGCCCTTCTCGAAGGCCGCGCGCGCATCGGCCGGCGCCAGGAAGGTCGGTCTCGATTTCGGAATATTTGACGCCGGCCTTTTCCAGCGCCTTCACCAGCAGGTAGTGGACGTTCGATCCCTTGTTCAGCGCTACCTTCTTGCCCTTGAGATCGGCCACCGATCTTGATCGGGCTGTCTTTCGGAACCAGGATGGCCTCGCCGCGCGGGGCGGGCGGCTCATGCGCGACATAGAGGAGCGGCGCGCCGGCCGCTTGGGCGAAGATCGGCGGCGCTTCGCCGGTATTGCCGAAATCGATCGCGCCGACATTGACCGCTTCGAGGAGCTGCGGCCCGGCGGGGAATTCCGTCCAGTCACCTTGAAGCCGAGCGGCTCCAGCTTCTTCTCCAGCGAGCCCTTGCTCTTGAGCAGGATCAGCTTGCCGTATTTTTGAAAGCCGATGCGGACGGTCTTGTCCTGGGCGACGGATGGCGCGACGGCGAGCCCCGAAGCAAACGCAGCCAGGGTCAAAGCGCCGGCGAGCCTTCCGAGGAATGGTTTCATGGAGAGTGCTCCGTTGGTTTCGCTTGGCCGGCGACGACCGGCCATACTCGCTCGCGCTTAAGCTCACGAGGCACGCCACGTGATGAGATTCACGCGGAGCAACTTAATTTCGCCTGGCAACATCTAAGATGACATTTCCACTTGCTTATGGCATCGAGTACACTTAGAGCTTAAGCGCTGCTCCGGTCCAAGCTAACCAAGAATATTGCATAAGCTTATCAGGAATGAGGGGCAGCGCAGTTCGCCGACGCCCACTCAGGGAACCTCACCGCAAAACGCCGCGTTTAGAACCCAGGCTGCGTTCGATATCTGATTTAATTGGTAGTCAGAACCGGATTGCCGGCCGATCCTTTCCGAACTGAGACATCACAAATGAGGATGCCGGTACGCCGGCAACAGAGAATGTCTGAAGGTTACTCGATCGAAATCGCCGACGAGCTGGTCGGCATTGTCGTTCGCGGCGAAGGGGAGCGGGTGTTCCGCTTCCATTCCGCGGTGAAGGAATATCAGGCCCTCGACGGCCACAGATTTGCGAAGCCGGAAGCCGCCGTGCGCGCGGCGCGGGAACATTCTGCTTCGCGGAGGTTTAAGGAACGCTAGGGCACTGGCGTACCCACTCGTTTCGCGCATCGGTGCCCTGGCTTTTCGCTAGTGCACCGATTTCCAAACTCCGGTTTTCGCTGTTTGGATCGATGCACTTGAGCGGCGACGCCGTTCAACTTACCTCCCACCTTCCTGGGCCGGTTTGCCTTGCAGCCGGCCCCTTTTCATTTGCTCCGGAAGGTGCGAATCAATGCGCCATGCCCGGAAGGCGTCATTGCCCGGCGTAAGGCCAGGCGTGTGCGACCGAGGTCGCCTGGAGACGCTTCAGCAGTCCGATCCCTTCGGGCCAAGGTCCGTGCCCAGAGGCGACATTGATATGTCCGGCGACGCCTGCATTGACGAATTCCGCGCCCCAAATCTCAGCCCAGGCCCGGGCCTGATCGGCGTTGATCCATTTGTCGTTCTCGCTGGCGACGAGCAGCGCGGGAAACCGAAGCCGTTCACGCGGCATGGCTGGCTCGATGCCGAACGACGACGGTTCGGCCGGTGCGACCAGCAACGCGCCCGCGATGCGCGCGTCGACAAACCCGGATGAATGCACCGCCGCGAGGCATCCGAAACTATGGGCAACGATCCAACTCCGGCCAGGCGCGCGCGCAATTTCACGACGCACGGCCGACGACCACGACCGGAGATCAGGCTTGTTCCAATCTCGCTGCATGACTCGCCTGCAATTCGGCAGGCGCTCCTCGAACCAGCTCTGCCAATGGCGCGGCCCGCTGCCACGCAATCCCGGAACGATCAGGATAGTGTCCATGAGGCATCCTCGCTTGGGAAGGTGGAGTAATTCCTGTGCCTGACGAGGCTGGCGCGAAGGCAGGCCCCTCGCGCCGCGATCTCGGCTGATCGATACCACGATCACTTTCCCGCGTAGATCTGGTCGAAGCTGCCGCCATCGGCAAAATGCGCCTTTTGCGCCTTTTGCCAGCCGCCGAACACATCGTTGATGTTGAAGGTGACGACCTTGGGGAACCGCTCCAGATCCTTGGCGTCAACAACGTCGGACTTGACCGGCCGGTAATAGTGCTTGGCGGCGATCTTTTGGCCGGCGGGCGAATAGAGATATTCGAGATACGCCTTGGCGGCTTCGAGCGTGCCATGCTTCTTGGCATTCTCGTCGACCACCGTGACGGGCGGCTCGGCGAGGATCGAGAGCGATGGAATCACGATCTCGAATTTGTCCGGTCCCAGCTCATTGATGGCGAGCAGGGCCTCATTCTCCCAGGCGAGCAGCACGTCGCCGAGATTCCGCTGCACGAATGTGTTGGTCGAGCCGCGCGCTCCGGTATCCAGCACCGGTACGTTCTTGAAGATTGCCGTGACGAATTCTTTCGCCTTGGCTTCGTCGCCGCCATTGTTCTTCAGCGCATAGCCCCAGGCCGCGAGATAATTCCACCGTGCGCCGCCAGACGTTTTCGGATTTGGCGTGATGACGCCGATGCCGGGTTTCGCCAGATCGTTCCAATCCTTGATGCCCTTGGGATTGCCCTTGCGCACCAGGAAGACAATTGTCGAGGTATAGGGCGAGCTGTTGTTGGGCAGCCGCGCCTGCCAGTCCTTCGGGAACTTGCCTGTCCTTTCGGCGATTTCATCAATATCGTAGGCCAACGCCAGGGTGACGACGTCCGCTTCGAGCCCGTCGATCACCGCACGAGCTTGTTTTCCTGCCCCGCCATGCGACTGCTTGATCGTGACGGTTTCGCCGGTCTTCGCCTTCCACTCCTTGGCAAATGCCTCATTGAACTCGACGTAAAGCTCGCGCGTGGGATCGTAGGAAACGTTCAGGAGAGATTTCTCCGTCTGCGCCATCGCGGGAAAACCGATAAGGCTTCCCGCTAGGATCACACCGATGAAACCCCGCCTGGAAATGTTGGAAAACATTGCTGGCTCCGTTTGTCTTGAGCAATCCCAAAAGTCTATGTGGCGGTTTTTAAGCGGCAAAAGAATAAAATCGGATAAGCATATTCACCCTGGTTCATTAAAGCTTAAAACTCCCCTCTCCCGGATGTTCCTCGAACGCGCCGATAGAATGCGGCTGCGAGACGAATTCAGAAAATTAGCTGGGATTGTCGACCGCGCATTTGCTCAAACGTCTTCAAGTAGGAGCCGCGCTCACCGACGGCCCTGATGGCAGAGAACGACCAACTCATGCCAACAAAACAAAGGAGCATTTGCGATGACGCCGAGCAAAAGATTACCGCCCTAGGCAAAACGCATGATGCTGGTATAGAGCGGGGCTCCGTCGAATGGTATCGGCAGCGCCGGTTTCACCGGCAGCCGAAGGGGGCTCGTTCGGATGATGCGACTGTTGTTTGCCTTTATCGTTCTCGCCGCCGCCGTCCTTGTTGGATGGTACATCTGGCGGCCGGTCGACGTATCGGTCGCGACGCCCTGGCGCGGCGATGCGGCGGAAATCGTCTATGCCAGCGGTGTCGTCGAGCCGCGCATCTGGGCAAAGGTCACGCCGCTGGTGCGCGAGCGCATCGTGGAGCAATGCAATTGCGAGGGCTCCCACGTCGCTAAGGGCGATACGCTTGCCCGCCTCGACGCCACCGAGGCGCAGGCGGCGCTTGCCGAGCTTGAAGCGCGGCTGAACCTGTCGCGTGAGGACTTCCGTCGCCTTACAATCCTCGCCGAAAGGAACACCGCCAGCCAGCAGGCGCTCGATCGTTCGCGCAGCGAAGTCGTCCAATTGGAGGCGCTTGTCGCCGGTCAGAAGGCCCGGCTTGCGAGCTACGTCCTCAGCGCGCCGAGCGCGGGCATCGTGCTGCGGCAGGATGGCGAGGTGGGAGAGGTCGCCGAACTCGGCACGGTGCTGTTCTGGGTCGGCGAACCGACGCCGCTTATCGTCGTCGCCGATGTCAATGAGGAGGACATTCCTCGCGTAAAACCAGGCCAGCGCACGCTGCTCAGATCGGACGCCTTTCCTGGGCAGAGCCTCGAAGCGGTGGTGGACAGCATCACTCCGAAAGGTGACCCCGTGACGAAGACCTATCGCGTCTACTTCCGCCTGCCGGACGACACGCCCTTGAGGATCGGCATGTCTACGGATGTGAACGTCATTACCCGGGTTTCCGAAAAGGCGCTGCTGGTCCCATCGGTCGCCGCCCAGGGAAATAAGGTTTTCGTCGTAGAGGGCGGCAAAGCGCGACTTCGCGAGGTCACGACAGGCATTCGCGGCACGAACGGCGTCGAGATTCTCTCCGGCCTCGACGACAATGCGCGCATCGTCTCGCCCTACCCGCAGACCCTCACCGACGGCGCGCGGGTGAGCGTTACCACGCCCGCCAAGGAGTAAGCCGCCCATGCGCCTTATCCTCGAAATCGCCGTTACCCATATTCTCGGGCGCGGCCGCCAAACC
Source organism: uncultured Alphaproteobacteria bacterium (assembly GCA_963842775.1). Taxonomy (GTDB): domain Bacteria; phylum Pseudomonadota; class Alphaproteobacteria; order Rhizobiales; family Rhodomicrobiaceae; genus R-RK-3. The sequence goes on from CAWJHQ010000015.1 coordinate 590,745, forward strand.
CTTGTCGCGGTTATCGGCGTCGCGGTCGGCGTCGGCTTTTCCATCGCCATGGCAGCCCTCATGCAAGGCGGCCAGAACGATTTCATCGAACAGCTCGTCAACGTCATGCCGCATGTCTACGTCAATGACGAGCAGCGCACGGCGCGCCGCCAGCCGGCCGAAGACGCTTTCGCCAGCGTCGCCATCTTCGGTCTCCGGCCGCGCGAGGACCGGCGCGGCATCATCAATCCCACCGCCGCGCTGTCCTGGCTCAAAGGGTGGATACCAGGCCGCATTGCCTCCAGCCTGAAGACGCAAGGAGTGATCCGCTATTCCGGGCGCGACGTCGGTGCGGCGATCATCGGCATCGATCCGGAAACCGAGCGCGGCGTCTCGCCGATCGTGGAGGATTTCAAGCAGGGCAGCTTCGACGCCCTCGCGACCGGCGGCAACAATATCGTGGTAGGCGACGTGATGGCGCGCCGCCTCGGGGCCAGGTTGGGTGACACGCTGACGGCCGTTTCCTCCGAAGGCTTGAGCCGAAATTTCAAGATCGTTGGCTTGTTCCACACCGGTACGACCGCGCGCGACGAAGGCGAGGCGTATGTGCTGCTGAAAAACGCCCAGATTCTCAGCGCGCGGCCGAATGCCATCAACGAAATCCGCATCAAGCTGATCGATCCCAATGGCGCGCCGGCGGTGGCGCGGCGGGTGGAGGCCGAGTTCGGCTACAAATCCGTGGCATGGCAAGAGGCGAACGAATCCATCCTGCAGGCACTCGTGATCCGCAATATCATCATGTACACGGTGGTCGCAGCGATCATGCTGGTGGCTGGTTTCGGCATCTTCAACATCATCTCCACCATCACCCATGAAAAGGCGCGCGACATTGCGATAATGAAATCGCTCGGCTTCGCCGAGGCAGATATGCGCCGGCTGTTCCTGCTCGAAGGCGTCGCGATCGGCGCGGCGGGGTCCGCGCTCGGCTGGATGCTGGGCTTTTCGCTCGTCTACGCACTGTCGCTGGTGCGCTTCGAACTGGCTGCAACCGGTCAGGAGATCACCAGGCTGCCGATCGCCTGGAGCTTCCTGCATTATCTGATCGCCTCCGCTTTCGCGCTGGGGTCCGCGGCCGTGGCCGGCTATCTACCCGCGCGCCGCGCCGCCCGGCTCAACCCCGTCGATATCATCCGGGGCGCAACATGAGCGTCCTGATCGAGACCAAGAACCTCACCCGTATTCTGGCGGAAACCGTACCGGTCACGCTGGTTGAGGACGTCTCGCTCACCATCGGCGAGAAGGAGTTCGTCGCCATGACCGGCCCATCGGGATCCGGCAAATCATCGCTGCTCTATCTGCTCGGCCTGCTCGACCGGCCGACCGGCGGAACCCTGCGGATCGGCGGCCGCGACACTGAACCCATGGACGAGGAGGAGCGCGCCCAAACGCGGCTTTCGATGCTCGGCTTCGTCTTCCAGTTTCACTTCCTGCTGCCGGAATTCACCGTGCGCGAGAATGTGGCGCTGCCGATGCGCAAGCTGGGAAGGCTCGGCAGGGCGGATATGGACACGCGGGCGGATGAGCTCTTGCACTCCCTCGGCCTCGGCGACCATCTCGATAAGCGGCCGGATCAGCTCTCCGGCGGCCAGCGGCAGCGCGCGGCAGTGGCGCGGGCGCTCGCCAACGATCCGCCCATCGTGCTCGCCGATGAGCCGACGGGAAGCCTGGACAGCCAGAATTCCGAGCAGGTATTCTCGATCCTCGAAGCGCTGGTGCGCGAGCGCGGCAAGACCGTCGTCGCCGTCACCCATGACCTCGACATGGCAGCGCGCATGGACCGCCGCCTGCATCTCGTCGACGGCAGGATCGATACCGATGGGCGCTGACGGCTCCCACATCAGAGGGGAAGCTGTTTCTCGGCAATGGTTGGGCGAGTTACTTCGTCCATTTGGCGGTCTTCATGAGCAGAGACTTGCCGAAGATGTAGTACCCATAGGTCCACCGCTTCAGATAGACCAAGTAGAGTGGATCGTTCAGCGCGCTGCTTAGGGGCACTGCAGTGACCCGTCCCCAGGCCTGATAGTATTTCCTGCCATCCACAGCTAGCGGGTTCTCTCCGAAGGGCACGCGCGAAATTTTCCCGTTCATGAAATCCGAGAAGGAATATTTCTTGAGCAGCTCGTGACCGGAGTAGTTGTAGAACTTCTCATAGTCGATGATCTTCACGTCATTTCGTCCGCTCACGATGAGGTTCTGTGGGCGGAAATCGAACATGAGGTAGCCACGTTCAAAAAATTGGTTGGCTCCGACAAAGACCTTCTTCATTGCAGGGACCGGAATCGGGAACTTCAGGCGCTGCGTGAATCTCTGCTTGTAATACGGCATCGTGAAATAGTTCTGGCCGATCTCCAGCACCTCCGGCACGATATCCGGATTGATCTCGCTCAAACTCTTGAGGGCGTCGACTTCTCTCGTAAAGTATTCCTCTCGCCCAGGGCGGAAGATCTTCCGGACAACAGTTTGTCCGTCTCCCTGGAGCACGAACTCAACGATGCTGCGTCTGCCCTTTTGCTTGAACTGTTTGACGACCTCTCCCGGCAGACGGACCTTTTTAAGCAGTTCTTCCGCCTTGGAGCGAACCTCGCCTTCCAACTCGGGCGCGGCAACGCGGATATAAGCGATCGCCTGCCTGCAATGATCGGAGGAATGGACGATGTTGCACCGCTCACTTTCCGACAGACCTTCGTTCCACCAGGCCCGGATCTGAGACTTGCAAGACGCAATCAGCTTGTTCTCGAGGTCGGGCTGTTTGCGCAGCAGCCGTCCGGTCGGCTTTCGCGGGAAGACGTCGAGTGCAACGATAATCGCGGCAGGCTCGCCTCCGGACTTCTTATTCGGCCCGGTTCCCCAGTCGCCGCCTCTCAATTCGGATGCGATGGACGCCCGAATTTCCGGTTCGATCATTTTCGCGGCAAGGACGCAGAAGCCTTCCTTCTCAAGCACCGAATTGGCGAAATCGACGGAGTTCGGATTCACCAGCGCCTCTTCCCGTATCAGGAACACCGCCAGGCCCGGCACATGAGGAAGCTCAGAATGCTCCTGATCGATCAGCTTGCTCCGCCAAGCGTCCCTGGGGCTCGCTTTTTCGATATAGTCGAGAGAAGGGCGCCAGCCATTCTCGCCCAAAAACTTGTCCAGATCCTCCAGGCTAATGGCAACCTCATAACCGAGTTTTTCCGCAAGTGCGGAGAGCGTCCGGACATATTTGTTCTGCAGCGCCGATGGGCTTGCATCGGACGCCGTCATCGGAATGCCGGAGGATAGTCCCTTATGGTAAAGTGCGTGAAATGCGAGACTGAAGAAATGGTCTTCCGGGCAAGGGATTCTCGCACCGGAGGAATGAACGATAGCATTGTCGAGGATCTTGCTCGCCAGATGTGGCGGATAATATGCCACTTTCTTGGCGGGCGGATATGCGCTTTTGATGTCCAGCTTCAATTTCCGGCCAAGCAACCTCTCGATATGGCCATAAGACAGCCGACCACCCAGAGCTTGCAGATGCTCGTTGCCGACGAGCATGTCGATGTCTTCGCCTTTCTCAACTGACGGGAGAGTCTCGAACCAGCGCAAGACCGCATAGCGGCAGTGGAGATCATTCAATTCGGAGAACAGTTCTGGAAGGGAGGAATTCCAGCGGACATAACGCCGGCGAATGCGCTTCAGCGGATTTGCACGCGCAAGCCTCTTGATCCGTTTTTTAAGCACGGGCATGCCCCTCACGAACATCCTCATGCCTCCGCCTCGAGGCAGAGGCATCAATCGTTTACTCACGCCAGTATTTCTAGTGCCACTGTGACTCTTACGCTGTCATCAAAGTGTCATCAACCTCAATCACAGCGTGTCGCCGTTTCCCGCTCCTCGCGAATGATCCTCCGACGGGCGCTGAACATCATCCCGAGCGCCATGAACCTTTTCCTCCTCCAAAACGCCAAACCAGGCACCCCGTCAGAGATGCGCGCGATGCGGTCGCGAGGAGGTTGTGCGATGTGGTTGCGTATTCTTATTGTCTCAGCACTTGTGTTCGGTTCCGGCACGGCTTTTTCGAAACCGAAGAGGGGTTGCGAGGCCTCGATGCGACTCAAACCGGGTGACACGGAATATGTGCTGTCGCGCGGGATATGCCATTTGAACAATGGCGATACGGATCTGGCGATCAGCGATTTCGACGCGTTCATCGAGCGCAATCCGAAGTGGGTTGCGGGCTATTTCAACCGGGGCAACGCTAATTTTGCGAAGGGCAACTTCGATCTCGCAATCGCGGATTACGGTGAGGCTCTGCGCCGCCAGCCAGCCGATCCCGACGGCATAATGTGGAACCGGGGAAACGCCTATGCGGAGAAGCGCGACTACGCCCGAGCGATCGTGGAATATGATCAAGTTATTCGGTTAAAACCCAATTTCGCCGATTTTTATCGCATCCGCGCCGAGGTCTACGAGAAGCGGGGCGAGCGGGACATGGCCATGCTTGATTACAGTAAGGCGCTGGCACTTGAACCCGGCAATCTGGCCGCGAAAAATGGGCTGCGGCATCTTGCGACCGCGTCTCCCGTGCCGTCGCCGGAGCCTCTGCCGAAACTGACCGTCGACAAGCCGCGCTATGGCGATTACCGGCTGGATTGGTGCCGCTATTGGGCCCATGCCTGCGGCAAGCCGGCCGCGGACGAGTTCTGCCGCCGCCATGGTTTTGCGGAATCGGCGTCATTCGCGCAAGACCCAGGCATCGGCAAGGATGATCCGACGACGGTTATCGGCAATGGGCAGATCTGCAGTCAACGGACCTGCAATGGTTTCGGGAGCATCACATGTCGGAGATAGTGTGAAGAGTTGGTCTGGTTTCACGGCATCGAAGGCCATGGCCGGAGAATAGGTCTACGCCTCAATTCGTGAAATGCGGTAGGCTTCAGCCGATCGAATTCGAGGAGCTGAACGACCATGCCGGACGAAGGGTCCGACTACCGCGACTGGATCGGCCGAACCGAGCTACGCAATGACTGGCTTACGGCGGGTCCGCTCAATCGTCTAAGCGCGACACTGGACCGGGATGATCAGCCGTATCAGCCAGGCGATGCTGCCCCTCCCCTCGCCCACTGGCTATGCTTTCTGCCCGATGACCCGCAATCGGCGCTAGGACCTGACGGACACGCCGCGCGCGGCGGTTTTCTCCCGCCCATCCACGATCTCCCTCGGCGCATGTGGGCCGGCAGCCGCATCGCATTCCATGGCGAAATTCGCGTCGGGATGCCTCTCGCCAGACGGTCGACGATCGCCTCTGTGGAGCGGAAGCAAGGCACGGCAGGTCCGCTGGTATTTGTGACCGTCCGCCACGAAATCGGCGAGCCGAACGGACGGCCGCTGATTGTCGACGAGCACGACATCGTCTATCGGGGCCTTGCCGGCCCGGCGGTCAAACCTGCTGGCAGTGCAGGCGACGAGAGTGAATGGCGCCGCGAGCTGGTTCCGGACGCAGTCCTCCTGTTCCGCTATTCGGCGTTGACCTTCAACGGCCACAGGATTCACTACGACCGCGATTATGTAACGAATACTGAAGGCTATCCGGGGCTGGTCGTGCACGGGCCGCTCATCGCCACGCTACTCGTCGACCTCCTCCGCCGGAAGATGCCCGCCGCGCGCATCGAAAGCTTTTCCTTTCGTGCACTGTCGCCCCTATTCGACGGACGCCCGATGAGCGTGAACGGCATGTCTCCAGACCCAAGCGGCATAGTGAAGCTTTGGGCCGCCAATGACGAGGGCGGCTTGGCCATGAAGGCCGAAGCGAAGATCGCCACCGCGCCTTCGGGGAATGGAGCGAAATGAGCCGCCCTCTGGATGGCGTTCTCGTCGTCTCGCTGGAACAGGCCATCGCCGCTCCCTACTGCACGCGCCAGCTGGCGGATTTGGGCGCGCGCGTCATCAAGGTCGAACGTCCGGATGGCGGCGATTTCGCACGCGCCTATGATAGCCGGGCTCGCGGCCTTGCCAGCCATTTCGTCTGGACGAACCGGTCGAAGGAAAGCCTGGCGCTCGACCTCAAGCAGCCTGATGCGCTGGACATCGTCAACCGGCTGATCGCGCGAGCCGACATCTTCGTGCAGAATCTCGCGCCGGGCGCCGCCGATCGGCTGGGGTTGGCGAGCGCGTGAACTTCGCGCCGCCTTTCCGAGCCTGATCACCTGTGCGATCTCTGGTTACGGCAAGGATGGCCCATGGGAACACCGCAAGGCTTATGATTTGCTGATCCAGGCGGAAGCCGGGTTTCTCTCAGTGACCGGCACATCGGAGGAGGTCGCCAAGGCCGGTATTTCGATCGCGGACATCGCCGCAGGGACGATGGCATTTCAAGGGATATTGGCGGCGATCATTCAGCGAGGCCGGACCGGCAAAGGCGACCACATAGAAGTTTCGATGCTCGAAGCGATGGCCGAATGGATGGGCTACCCGATGTATTACACCCTCGACGGAGCGCCTCCGCCGCCGCGTGCCGGAGCAGGTCACGCCACAATCTTCCCCTACGGCCCCTATTCAACAGCGGACGGAACGATTCTGTTTGGGCTGCAGAACGATCGCGAATGGACTGCGTTTGCGCGCATTGTGCTTGAACGGCCGGATCTGGCCGCCGATGAGCGCTTCAAGGGCAATGCGGGCCGCATTGCGTATCGCGAAGAGGTTCAGGCGGCCATCGAGGATTGTTTCTCCGGGCTACAGACGGCCGATCTCGTTGCGCGATTGGAAGACGCCGGGATAGGAACCGCCCGCGTCAACGACATGGCCGCGCTCTGGGCCCATCCCCAGCTTGCCGCGCGCGGCCGGTGGGCGGAGATCGCGACACCGGCAGGGCCATTGCCGGCCCTCAAGCCTCTCACAGGCCACGGCTGGGAAGCCCGCCTTGATCCGGTCCCTGCGCTGGGCGAACACAACGCCAAGATTTTGGCGGAGCTGGGGCTCGCCGAAGCCGCCCTAGGCGCAGGGTCCGCGGCTGAACCATCGGAGCGTCGCAGAGTCATGAAATCCCGAAATGAATCCCACGTCGAAATGCGGCAGGCGCTGCGCGATTTGTGCTCCCGTTTTTCTCCAGAATACCACCGCAACCATGACGCCGACGCTACTTATCCAGTGGAGTTCATCGATGCGCTGACGCGGGCCGGCTGGCTGGCGGCGATGATCCCGGAAGAATATGGGGGCTCGGGACTTGGTTTGACCGAAGCAACGATCGTCATGGAGGAGATCAACCGCTCCGGTGGCAATGCGGGCCATTGCCACGGGCAGATGTACAATATGGGTACGCTGCTGCGGCACGGATCGGCGGCACAGAAAGCCGAGTACTTGCCCAAGATCGCGTCAGGCGACCTCCGCCTGCAATCGATGGGCGTCACCGAACCATCGACCGGCACGGATACGACGAAGCTCAAAACGACCGCAGCCCGCAAGGGTGATCGCTATGTCGTCAACGGCCAGAAGGTGTGGATCAGCCGCGTCCAGCATTCGGACCTGATGATCCTCCTGGCGCGCACTACGCCACTGGCCGAAGTCCGCAAGAAATCCGATGGGCTGTCGGTGTTCCTCGTCGATCTGCGCGAGGCGGTCGGGAAGGGCCTGACCGTCAAGCCGATCCGCAATATGGTCAATCACGAGACCAGCGAGCTGTTCTTCGACGATCTGGAAATTCCGGCGGAGAACCTGATCGGCGAGGAAGGCAAGGGCTTCCGCTATATTCTCGATGGGCTGAACGCCGAGCGCACGCTGATCGCGGCTGAGTGCATCGGCGACGGCTATTGGTTTATCGACAAGGTCGACGGCGTATGCGAAGGAACGCATCGTCTTCGGCCGGCCGATCGGACAGAACCAGGGCGTGCAGTTCCCCATCGCGCGCGCATTCGTCAATGTCGAGGCGGCCAATCTGATGCGCTTCGAAGCCGCGCGCAAATTCGATGCTGCCGAGGAGTGCGGCGCCGAGGCGAACATGGCGAAGCTGCTCGCCGCCGATGCCTCATGGGAGGCCGCGAATGCCTGCATCCAATTCCATGGCGGCTTTGGTTTCGCCGCCGAATATGACGTGGAGCGCAAATTTCGCGAGACGCGCCTCTATCAGGTCGCGCCGATCTCGACCAATCTCATCCTTGCCTATGTGGCGGAGCACATTCTGGGTCTGCCCCGGTCATTCTGAGGCTTGCCCCATCAATGCTACTCGGCCAGACTGACCTGTCGATCAGGGCTGGTGCCTGGCTCCTCCGCATCGCCCTGCCCCGCTTTGGTCGCCACGGTCAAGATGGCATCCACGGTTTCCGCCAGCGAGGCTCTCGCATAGCTCACATTAGGCGCGGCCTCGTCCATTTCCTGGGTCTCGCCCATAAGGCTGATGAGGATATGTGCATCAGGGGCTTTGCGCCGTAGCCGCCGCACGGAATAGCGTATCTGAGCCGGGGTAACTGTCTCGATATAGCAAAGACAGATGAGCTTTGCGTCCTTGGTGTCGAGGCTGAAAATGCGCGAGATCGAAAGCGCTTCTGCTTCCTCGGCCCGAGCACCAATGCCCCGCCGCTCCACCAGTTGAGCCAAGACCAGCGCGAGCGCCTCGTCCAGTTCGCCGACGCCCGGAATGCAGAGGACAGGCTTGCCGGTCCGCCATTCCTCCGGTAGGGCGTCCTCCAGCAGCGCGGAAGACGTTTCGACTTTGCTGAGTTGGGCCAACGGTGCATCTTCCGGGCCTGCCTCATTGGCAGTATCTTGTCCCAGCCGGTCGTGGTGATCGGCTAGATCGTCGATCAACTCGCCCGCTGCATCGCGGACGCGCTCGAGACTTTCGTCGTCGAGCCGGCCGGTCTCCGCGTCGGCACTCGGCGAGCTTCAGAGTCGGAACGAAGATCTCCTCATAATAGTCAAGCAGCGGCTTGTCGCGCAGGAACGTGCGCGCCTGCTCGGCGGCTTCTACCGGATCATGCGCCAGGAGACGCTGATAGGCGAGTTCGGGAGGCGTGAGCGCCGGCTCGTCGCCGAACATCACATCGAGGAATTTTAGCCGCTCGACATGGCGCCCGAGGACCACGAGGCACAACGTCATTGGTGTGGCCAGCACGAGGCCGATCGGGCCCCAAAGCCATGTCCAGAACGTCGCGGAAGCGATCACGGCAACTGGCGACAAGCCTGTGCTGTGCCCTTGCACCAGCGGCTCGACGAATTGTCCGATGATGATGTCGACGACGAGAAAGATCGCCGCGGCCCAGATGAACATGCTCCAGTCCGGTCCGACGGCGGCGGCGAGCAGCAGCGGAAAAACCGCGGAAAGCCAAGTTCCGACATAGGGCATGAAGCGCAGAATCATCGCCAGGATGCCCCACAATGGCGCGCTCGGCACGCCGACGATCCACCATCCGATGCCTATGACGAGCCCGAAACCGGCATTCAGCGCGAGTTGCGTGAGAAACAGGCGGCTCAAGCGTCGGCCGGCGTCGTTGAGCGCCGCCGTCGTACGCTGCAAGTCGTTCGAACCGGCGAGGCGCACCAGCCGATTGCGCAGATCCTGTCGCTGAACCAGGATGAAGATCACGAAGATTATAACGAGGCCAGTGGTAATCAGCGGGTCGATCAGCGGCGCAATCAACGCCACTACCGTCCGCAAAGCGCCTTCATTGGGCTCTTGCACCTGCACTGGGATAGGCTTGGGCTGTGGTGCAGCCGCTCCTGGAGCCGGTACGGTTGAGGGCGAAGCCCGTTCCGGGCGGTTGAGCTCGCTTGAGAGATCCTGCAGCACTTCAGAGGCGCGCTCCAGCGTTCCGGCGCCGCCCGCCGCGCCGCGCAGCAGATGAATTTTTTCGCGCAAGGTCGTCTGGTAGCTCGGCAGATCGGCGGCAAGCTGGTTCACTTGCGAGACCATCACGCCGCCAAGCGTGAAGATTCCTGCAAACGCCACCAGCACCACCGAAATGACGGCGAGGCTGCGCGGGACGTGCCAAAGCTGCAAGCGGCGCACCAGCGGCGACAGCATAAAGCTAAGCAGAATTGCCAGGGCGAACGGCATGAGGATGGCGCGCGCCAAATAGAGCGAGGCCACGACGATGAACGCGAACAGCAATGCCGACACCGCCGCGCCGGGCACGGCATAGTTCAAACTGGGCTTCGGAAGGGGGCGGCGCATCTGATTCTCCGATATGACATCCCGCATGGCCGTACCCTAGCCTCACAATATGGTTCTGAACGGACGGCAAGCAAAAGGAGACAGGAATGCAATTGCGAAACCTGCCTCCTTCCGATGAATAACCGCCCTCGTCGCAGCGGCGATGATGGCGGTTTACGGCCTATTTGCCCTTGATGGCATCCTTGGCGCCGCCAATGGCATTGCGAACTTTGCCTTCGGTCTTTTCGGCCTTGCCCTCTGTTTCGAGCTTGGCATCGCCGGTGACTTTGCCGGCTACTTCCTTGACTTTGCCCTTGAGCTGCTGGGCCGACCCTTTGATGCGGTCCTTATCCATTTGTCGTCTGCCTTCTGCTGTGATGCGACAACAACTCCGTCCGGCGCTGAGAGTTCATCCGCATTGCCGTATTCGGCTGAAACGCCGCGGCCCGGCCCGATCTGGTCGCAGTTTCGCTATGCATGGACAACGACAGATCAGACGCATGCAATCGCTGAAGCATCGACTTAAACGGAGGCCGGCGAGCCGGAGTTTGCAAGAATTGACGCGCGATTAAGAATCGACGGCGCTGATGCATCAAGAGAATGAATGCTCCGGAGAGTCGCGGGTGTGCGATCAGCAATGACCGGGAGCGGCGCACGCGCTTCCGTGGCACGTCCCCTCACCAACTCCGATCAGGTAGCGAATTGTTGGTCTCCCACATCCCGCCTGATGACCGCTCCCGCGTTTATGACGGCATCGCTACCGATCGACACACCCGGTAGAATAACGGCGCCGGCGCAGATCAAGGTGCCGGTACCGACCTGCACTCCGCCGCATAATATCGCCCCCGGCGCGATGAATGCATGCGCGCCGATACGGCAATCGTGATCGATCGAAGCGGAACTGTTGACGACGGCGTTCTCGCAAATAACCGCGCGCGATTGCACTACCGCACCGGCCATCACCTGTGCGCCGCCGCCGATCCGGGCGGCATCCGCGATTACGGCCGAGGGATGAATAAGCGGTGGAAAGGAAAATGCGCGTCCGGTCAGCGTTTCGAAGATGCGCCGGCGCAGGCCGGTTCCGGGGTTGGGCGTTTCGAGCCCGTGAACTTTGGGTTGAATTCCCAGACCATTGGCGATGTGCATACTCTCGATGTCAATCGCATCGAGCACGCCGTCATCGCCTAGAATTGGGGCGCCCATGACGAGGTGGCCTGTTAATGCCGGATCGCGGTCGGTGAGGCCGCGAATTGCGGCTTTCAACGCCAGCAGCGTCGCGGCGACGACGCTGGCATGGCCTCCGGCGCCGATGATGATGAATGGCCGGTCAGTGGCAGGTGGTTGCATCGCCAAATCCTAATCGGCAGTGGTTGGCTGGAGCAAGTCGCGCTTTCCAAATATGAGATTGGCCGATGGTTTGGCGAGCGCCTGCTCAATATCCAACCGCGACAGCGAACCATCGGCATCGTCAACTAGAAAAGCGGAGAAACCTTGCTCAACCATAAAATGAATGAGCTCCCTGGGTGACGCACCGGCTCGCTCCAAATGCGCTGCGCTGAATCTCATAACGACGACGATATTGGGGCTTTCTGCGAGAACGCGCGTCATACCCCGAAGGATTGCGAACCCGGCGCCTTGGGCGTTGATCTTGACAAGGTCGACGCTTGTGCCTGGTGAAATTAGGGAATCCACCGCTGCAACCGCAATGGGAGTCGATCCGTCGTCGATGCCGGGACCGGGGATCAGAGAGTTCTGGTCCGCAGTGGGATGCAAATGCAGGAGACGTTCACCATCGCCCCCACCCACCGCGATCTGCCGCGCGTCTACGCTGGAGAGCAGCCCGTTGGCGGCGATGCTCGCCTGCAGTGCCTGGAACTTCACTTGCGTTGGCTCAAGAGCCAGAAGCCTGCCGCCAGGCCTCAGCGATCGAGCCATCGACACCGTATGCAAGCCGACATTTGCGCCAATATCGATGGCCATCCCGGCATTCTTGCAGAAACGGCACAGGACGGCGGAAACGCCTGGCTCATATTCGTCCGCGTCAATCAACGTGGCGATCAAAGCAAGATCGCCGCACGGAATAAGTTGGATTCTGTCATCCATGCGCATGAGCACTAAACCGCCGGCCACCGTCAGCGGCTGTCTTTGCACACGTTTCAGGATGAGTGCCTGCTGCACCCGCAGGTTTTCCAATGAAGTTGTGAGCTGTATGAAATCGCTGGTGTCGGGCACTTGCGGTGACCGCGCTTCCGTGTGCTGACGCCGTGAAGGATGGGCGTCAGTTTTAAAAAAACTACGACATGATCTTGCCAACTGTTCGAAGGGCCGCGCGACCTCACGCAAGATGCGCCTTATCCGTCCGCGCTTCTTCTTGCCGGAACGAAGCGCGGTCGGGAAAGCGCCCCCCTCGTGAGACGGCCTCATCGCGGCACGCATGACGGTCAAAATGCGAAAGTCAGGAGCCGCTGCCGCGCCTGTCATATCTGTGGGCACAAAATGCCTCCCGGGCAGAACAGTTTCGTGGCCACCTGCGCGATCCGGATCGCCGCCGGGTCGTCAGACTTGGCCCCCAACGCCAATAATTCCTGCCCAAGCTGCGTCCCGAGCCGCATCAGCGGCTCCGCTTCCGTGGCTTTTTCGGCAAGTTGCAGAAATGCGTCGGCGTAGTGACCAAATGAGAAGGCTTCGCGCGCCCACGCCGCCGCCCGTTGTCCGAGTTGGTGGCTTTCTTCCGGATGATCGAACAGCCATGAAATCTTGCGCTCTAAGTCTTGCAGCGCGAAATCCGGAGGGATCTTCAAGGTCAAATCGTCCGGCAGTTCCTGGTAGAAGCCGTGATCGAGAATGACGGTTGGCCGGCAGGAAAGCATCGCCTCGATAGCGGAGGCGGAAGCGCCTTCCAGGACCGGCCTCCGCAGGCACAGTATCGCATCGGCATTTTCGATCTCCTGCGCCAGGTCGGAGCGGGAGAGTGCCCCCGTGATTTCGAGGGACACGCCGAGACGTTTGGCAAGGCCGCCGAGATGGCTCCGCGTCTTCTCTGTTATTGGTCCTACGGCGCGATAGGTGCAGCTCCGGGCCAGGTGCCGGGACCGGCCCAGTGCTTTGATGACCTCCGAGCAGAGCTTATTTTCATTGATATGACCTATTGTCGCCAGTCGTAGAGTGTCCCCCTTGCTTCGCCGGCGCGGCGGCGCGATCGCCTCGGGCAGATCATAGGCGAGTGGAATGTGGCGGACAGGTCCGGCGCAGCAGCCCGAAAGCCGAGCCAGATAATGCCGGCCATGGGCGATTGCCGCCAGTCCGTAAGGAGCCAGCCATTCGAGCATTGGATAATGCTCTACCGCGCTGATCATGTGGCACTGACTGGCTTTCAGCGGTGAAAAGGTGCCTGGCCCATAAATTTCATCGATCATTGCCGGTGTGCGATGAGCCTGGCCCCGCGCGGCCATCCAACCGTTGAAAAGATTGATGATCAGCAGGTCATGAAAGATACAAATGCCCGGCATCCGCATCGCAGCGTCAACCGCGTGGTGATGATACTCAATATTGTCGCCGATATTGTAGGCGAGTAGATCGTATTCCCGCAGTACGCCGTAGTCTTTGATTCCGGCGAGGTTGACGATTTTCAGCTCAGTCGGAAGCCTCGACTCGGCCAGAAGGTGCGCGCGTTCTGTACGCAACAAATCGACTTCGATGCCGCGCCGGACAAGCGCTTGCGCCACGCCGACGCTAAACCGTCCGATAGCCGAAGCGTGGTACAGAGGCGTCGCCCAGCCAATCTTCATGAGAGCAATCTCTCGACGGTATTTGGCCAGGTGATGTTCTTACGATCCCAGAGATCACGACCCGCACGCCCGAGCTTCTCCGTCTGTCGGGGCTCGAGAAACAGCCGGTCCATTGCTTCTGCGAGAGCGTGGGGGGTTGGATCGACCACCAAGCCGGTCATGCCGTCATTGACGATTTCCAACACGCCCCCAGCGTCCGATACGGTGATGACCGGTTTTTCGGCATGGAACGCTTCCATGGTCACATAGCCGACCGAGTCCTCGTCCATTGGAAGATAAGCGCAGGCAAGAGCGTTGTTGACATATGCGGCCAGCTTGCCACGGTCCAGAAAGCCCAGATCCAGCTCGACCCGTCCATCGAGACCGGCGTCGGACGCGGCCTCGTGTAGGCGGGCGGCATCTGCCGGCGTGTCCGGTGGGCCCCCTATGATAAGGCGCACGCCACTGCGGCATAGTTTCATCGCTTCAATCAGCAGATGCTGCCGCTTGCCGGCATTCACACGGCCCCCGGCGAAGATGTAGTCGCCGGAGGACACATTCATGAAGACCTCCGGATCATTCAGCGGCGGCGGAAGAATCGTCGATGAAAAACCATTATAGCGCTTTAGCCTGTCCTGTGTCGTTGTGCTATTGACGAACATTCCCCGGACGGAGCGAAAGCAGGCATCATCCGCGTTCCTGACCAGATCACGAATGACATTGCCGCGTGGATCGTCAGGAATGTGCGATTGCCCACGGTCAAAGAGATCATAGGCTTGGCGATACTGATGCAGCAGCCAGAGGGTCTTGTGACCATGTGGGATCAGATAGGCAGGGAATTTCAATGCAATGACACGATCGACCCAATAGAGCTCCATCATCCGGCAAAGCATCATTTCTTCAATCACGCGGTCATACGGCTCCCAGGAGAAGGGGACGCGCAGCAATTCCGCTGAAACACCTTTCGTGCGCCGCAAATTCGCGACAAGCTGATCGGCAAGTTCTTCCGCTCCTCCGCGAATGAACGGGGTCATGTTGTTTACGACCAATACCTTCACGCCAATACGCTCTCCACGACATGGGGCCAGTCGATGCGCATCTCACCTATGCGCTCGCGTGCGGCTCGTCCCATCGCTCTCGCCTTTGCACGATCTTCCCAGAGCGCGTCGAAAGCGGAGGCAAGACTCTCCGGCGTCGGCTCGCAGATGAAGCCGTTGCGACCATTTTCGACGAACTCAAGTGTCCCACCGGCATCGTCGGTCGTGATCAGCGGTTTTTCGGCCAGTGCACCTTCCAGAGTAGGATAGCCGTAACTGTCCTCATCGAGCGGTGCGTAGACCACGCCGAGCGCGCCCCGGACAATTTCTGCCTTTTCATCTTCTGAGATCCAGCGATGCTCGATTGTGACTTTGTTTTGAAGTCCATGCTTCGCCACCATTCGCTGCAATTTCGCGTCATACTTGCCGTCATGACTCAAGCCGCAGAGACGAAGCTTGACGCCGGATTTTGCGAAACGCATCGCCTGAACAAACAATTCCTGGCGTTTGTGCGGCTCAACGCGACAGATCGAGACGATTTCGTCCCCATATGGCCCTGCCTTGAATCGTTCTGGCTGGTAAATCGGGGGATAAAGCACTTCGCCTTCTATGCCGTTGAAGCGCTTAAGGCGGTCCGCGACGACGCGCGAATTCGTAAAGACGCGCTTCGCCTCACCGATTGCGGCACTATCGGCAGCAATCAACCTGCTGCGAAAAGCTCGGCCCCTGCCATCCGTATCAGCGGGCAGATAAGGAGACTCCCACAGGTCGTAGTATTTCCGAAAATGGTGGATGAACCAGAGCGTCTTGTTGGGATGAGGGATGACATAGGCCGGCGGCCGAAATGCAATGAGCTTGTCCGCGCTATGTGCAAGGTCGATCATCCGATATGCCGTCATCTGACGAAACATCGTGTCCGGTGTCTCGGCGAATGGCAGCCAGATGATCTCCGTCTGGTGGCCATGCTTTGCCAGCTCCGCAGCCAGCCATTCCACGATAAATCGCCCGCCTCCGTTGATGAAGGGCACGAAGGACGAGCACAGCGCGACTTTCATCCCCGCGCCCTGACCGCGTTGACGAGTTGCGACACGACTCGGCCGATATCGCTTTCGGTCAGGCCTGCGTGGGTTGGCAGATTTATGCCCCGTCCCGCCAGCCTCTCGGCTATCGGATAATGGCTGTTTTCCTCCCTATAGGGCGGCAGTTGATGCATGGGGTAGAAGACCGGCCGGGTTTCGATACCTGCCGCCGCCATCCGAGCCATCACCTCATCGCGCTGCAATGATACGCCGTCGCGGAGGATCACCGTATACATCCAATAGACGTGCGTTGCCCACGCTGCGGTTTCCGGCAGATCGAACATGTCGCGGTGCGCGTGCAGCCTTTCATGATACCAATCTGCGACGCGGCCACGCGCGGCCAGATGGTCATCGGCCCGCTCCATTTGCGCTACGCCGATCGCGGCCGCGACATTCGTCATACGGTAATTGTAGCCGACGACCGGAAACCAGTAACGGCGCGCCGGGTCCATCCCCTGTCCACGATAGAGGCGCAGTCTGTCGGCAAGCCGTTCATCATTGGTGACGACTGCGCCACCTTCGCCGGTGGTAATGATTTTATTGCCGAAAAAGCTGAAGACCCCGCAATCGCCTAGTGCGCCGACTTTCCGGCCATTGCAGAGCGCGCCATGCGCTTCTGCCGCGTCTTCGACCACCGCAATTCCGTACCGAGCGGCGAGAGCGTTAATTCGCTCCATATCCGCCGGATGGCCATAGAGATGTACTGGCATGATCGCCTTGGTGCGCGTCGTTATTTTTGCGGCGGCATCCGTGGGATCGATCGTCATCGTAACGGGATCACTATCGGCGAACACAGGGGTCGCACCGCAATACTTCACCGCATTGGCGCTTGCGACATAGGTCAGGGCAGGAATAATGACCTCGTCGCCGGCGCCAATCCCGAGCGCCACGAGGGCGAGATGCAGCGCCGTAGTGCCGTTATTCGTAACGACAGCGTGGCGTGCGTCGCAAAACTCGGCAAAAGCCTTTTCAAATCGTTCGATAAACGGACCGGAAGATGAAATCCAGGTCAATTCTACACATTCCGAAACATATTTAAGCTCATTACCGTTCAAAGACGGCTGTGCGACAAATATTCTATCAGACATCTCCTCGCGATCGCTGCATTCGTACTGCGTAGTGGCAGACGAGGATGATGGAGCAGTCAAAATATCCATACTTACCATTTCAAAGCTCTGTCGATGTCGATCAATAAACGGATGATCTTTCCCGGTCCGGGCATTTGCACGCATAGGATGTGCAACTGCCGACAAACCATCCTCATAGTCAACTTTTAATTGAAAATTTTCCAACGCTTCTACCTTTAGGTGGCATTAACACCTATGCGCGGAGGGATTTCTCTCTTTTAAGTCGTAAAAATGTGGATACTCAACCTTAGGGTTTGATTCATGGGACACGTTAAGGTTGTCTGCATCCATTGCAAGAGGGGATGGCACGGACCGCTGCGCCGGGATGCACGTCATCCCCGGCCGAGATCAAGGCAAAATAGAGAAGTATAATGGCAAAAAGAGCATTGATAACCGGCATCAGCGGGCAGGACGGCGCTTATCTGGCGAAATTATTGTTAGACAAACAATATAAAGTCTATGGGGCGGTTAGAAGGACTTCATCTTCTAACCTCCATCGCTTGGAAGAACTTGGAATCAAAGACAAAATCAGCCTGATAGATTTCGACTTGATGGAACAAGGTAACATCATTGAAATCATAAGAACGCTGAAACCCCACGAAATCTACAATTTAGCCGCACAGAGCTTCGTGAGCGCATCCTTCAAGCAACCGATCTATACGGGCGAGGTCGATGGCATCGCCGTCACGCGGATGCTGGAGGCAATACGTCTCTTTTCTCCGGAGACACACTTCTATCAGGCCTCGACCTCCGAAATGTTTGGGAAGGTTCAAGCCATTCCGCAGAATGAAGAAACGCCTTTCCATCCGCGCAGTCCCTACGGCGTGGCGAAACTCTATGCTCATTGGATCGTCAAAAATTACCGCGAAGCCTACGGAATGTTTACGTCCTCTGGGTTGCTCTTCAATCATGAATCACCATTGCGCGGCAAAGAGTTCGTAACACGCAAGATTACGCTGGGATTAGCGAATATCCGCGCGGGCCGTCAGCAGACGATTGAACTTGGAAATCTCGATGCGAAGCGCGACTGGGGATTTGCCGGAGATTATATTCAGGGCATGTGGCAGATGTTGCAGCAGCCCGCCGGCGATGATTTCGTTCTGGCCACCAATACCGTATTCTCAGTGCGAGATTTCGTGGATTGCGCCGGCAAATCGCTCGACTTTGATATTGAATGGGACGGTGAAGGTGTCGAGGAGAAGGGCATTGACCGGAAGACGGGAAAGCCCATCGTCACCGTCAGCAAGAGCCTCTTCCGTCCGGCTGAAGTTGACCTTCTGATCGGCGACTTCGCCAAAGCCAAAATGAATCTAAGCTGGAAGCCGAAGACCAATTTTCCAGGTCTGGTGAGCATGATGACGGGCGCCGATTACGATCGCGTCAAGTCGGACAGAGTTTTCTTTTAGCGGTTGCTGCTTCTGCGGCCGCACCGAGCATGATTGGTCAGCAAGCACGGCATTGGCACGCCTCGAAGCTGCGGCATCATAGATGCCGCGTTTCCTTCGGCGTATTCCACCAATTGTTGTTGCGGCCATCGGCATATTTCACCGGCGCCTCTGCCAAGTCTGTTGGATCCAGGTCGTCAAGGCATGCGAGGCTTATCGAATAATAGGCGCCGCCGATCTGCTCGATGTAGCCATCGCCAAACGCACCCACCCCGCATGTCTTGCAGAAGCGGTGATGTCCACTCATTGTGCCGAATTGGTAATCAGTGAGGTTGTCCGCGCCGGAAATCAGCCGGAAATCTTCCGGTTTGACCTGCGCAGCCCAGCTTCGACGTTTCGTGCATATGGAACAATTGCACTTGCCTGTACCCGCACTCAAATCCAGGTCGGTCTCGAAACGAACTGCGCCGCAATGGCAGCTGCCCTTGTACGTTCTCTTCATCCTGACAAGCCTCCAGCCATGTTTGCAGACGCGCTTTCTACGTCAGCGCATGTCTGAACGCCAGCAAACTCATGCTGCGATATGACCGGAATGTGTCGGATAGCCGCGTCCGCCGCCTGGAACGGCGATGGAAGTGTCAGCGTCCAGCATCGCTTTGGACGTTTATCTGACGATGTCGGTTCGCATCTGGGCAGTGCGGATAAGCTTGTCTCTCGTGACCAGGGGTCAGCAACATCGGCGCTCAGGCCGGAATGCGCTTAATGGGATCATGGCCGTGCCGCTCATGTCTCTTTGATTTTCATCGTGCGCGAAACCGGTGCCACCATGCTCTAACAATTGCCCGTCATCACCGAGGCGCCTGTCTGCGGGTCATTGTAATAGAAGCACGAACCGTCGCCACCAGTTGTGCCGCCCGGTCCGCGATTGATATGCGGCTGCGCCCCTCCCTGCCTGGCCAGGCAGCGGCGGACATTGCGAGGGATGTACACGACCGGCCGCATTCCCGCCGACCGCGCCCCAATAGCCGCTGGCAGGATCGCACCAATAATGGCCGTTGGGCAGGATAAATCCGGCATTCCGGTCGGCGATCATCATTTGTTGCGGCGTCAGCCAGTGGCCATTCACAGTGACGGCCCGCTGCGCGTGAGCCACTCCCACAAGCGCCAACGAAACGACGCCGAAGGTAAACACGAATTTGGCGGCACTCTTGGAATAATCGGTGATCACGATGCCCTCCTCCGCGAGCCCCTATGCCCGGCAACGAGCACCAGCCATGCTAGGCACGGCATTCGTTTCGCGCTATCCACGCGCCGCCGCGCCTATCCGCCAAGCGCAACTAGGGCATCAGCCGCAACCGCGACCGCCAGATTTTACGATAAAAATCATACTCAAGGCAAAAGCAGAGCCCCGTTCTGATTCCATCAGAACGAAATCGGCACTAGAGCCTTTTCCGTTCCAATTGAAACGGAACGGGGCTCTATCTCTTTGTTTCGTCGCATTTTCGCGACGCAAACCGGTACCCACTTTGCTGGAAAATGCTCTAACGCGACGTACCCTTGCGCCGGCGCAGCGTGTCGGAAGGGCTTTCGCCAAAGCGCCGGCGGTAGTCGACCGCGAAACGGCCTAAATGCAGGAAGCCTGCCTCCATCGCTATTTGCGTGATGCCTTCCGCAGGTTCGCCAAGCAGCAATGCCCGCCTTACCCGGTCGAAGCGCGCATTGCGCAAATATTGCATCGGAGACATTCCCTTGAAATCCCTGAAATGCTTGAACAGCGTACGGCCCGGCACACCTGCGACGGCAATGATCTCGGTGATGGTGATGGAAGCGTCCAGATTGGCATGCATATAGTCGATCGCCCGCTTCACGTCGCGAGGCGCAAGCGGAGTATCCAGGCGCCGCAGCGCAGCCGAGTAATTATGCGGCTGCACCGTCAGCACCATGGTCATGATGAATTGCTCGAAAGCCGTCATGATTGCGCTGTTCCAGGGCATGGTGCCCGCATTGTCGATGTCCCGCACCGCCATCATCAGATATTGCGCCAGGCTGCGGCCGTAGCCGCTGCTGACGTCGATTTCCGGGGCGAATTCCAGGGGCACTCGCGGTTCCTCGCCCAAGCAGGGAGGCAAGGCACGCGAGAAGTTCGGATTTGAAGAAGGAGACGCGGATGCCGCCGCAGCCTTCATCCGACCTGACCAGATAATAGTCGTTGCGGCATGGCGAGGCTATCGCCGCCCGGCGGGCGTCACAGATTACGCCCCGCTTGGCATTGGCGACCTCCAATTGCCCGGTTAGCGGCAGTTGCAGCCAGTAATCGTCCCGGGTCGTAGCACGCACCGAAACGGAGGGCCCATAATGGATGTATCCGAGATACATCCCCGGCATGTAGACGCCGTTGAACCTGGCATCGAGGCGCCCGGCATCGCGTGGGGAAAGTTCCAGATGGAATTGCTTCGTGGACAGGAAGGCGCGCGTCTCCTCCGCATCGCCGCTGCCAAAGATGCGATGCCGGTCAAGAACCGGCGCCAAGCCGAATGCCATTGTTTCCTCCGCTGCCTAAAGAATAGTAGCGAATTAGGCTTTGCGGAGTAACCCAAATGGGTGAAGAGGCAGCTTTTGCAGGAATCGGATAGTGGTATTTGGGGATCAGCCGGCGCCATCGCGCGACCTTTTCCGAATCGGCAAGATGAGGAAAGTCGAAAGCATTGAGCACGACTTCGAACCCTGTGTCGGGAAACGGCAGGTTCTCCGCGTCGCCTTCCAGGAATTCGATATCGGGATAGGATTTCCTGGCACGGTCGAGTCAAGCGGCTGAGAAATCGACGCCCCCGACTTCGGTACGCCAGCTCCCGCGCCGCCGCCGCGACATAGCCACCACCGCATGCCCGGTTGCGAACAAAACAGGAATCACCGATCCTGGCGCGTCCTCACGGGAGAAAGATCCGGTGTCTGCAGCCTATCTCGACAAACTCAATCCGGAGCAGCGCCGAGCCGTCGAGCACGGTACCATTGCCGACGATGCGGCCCATACCGCGCCGCTCCTCGTCATTGCCGGCGCCGGTTCGGGAAAGACCAATACGCTGGCGCATCGCGTCGCGCATCTGATTGTCGGCGGCGCCGACCCAAGGCGCATCCTGCTTCTCACATTCTCGCGCCGAGCGGCGGCGGAGATGACCCGGCGGGCCGAGCGCATACTCGGCGAGGCCATGCGGCGGAATGCGGGCGTGATGATCGAGGCACTCAGCTGGGCGGGCACCTTTCACGGTATCGGCGCGCGCCTGTTGCGCGAATATGCCACCGACATCAGCCTCAACCCCGCATTCACCATCCACGACCGCGAGGATAGTGCCGACCTGATGAACCTCGTCCGGCACGGCCTGGGATTTTCCAACACTGAAAGCCGGTTCCCAACCAAAGGCACGTGCCTTGCCATCTATTCACGCTGCATCAACACGGAAACGCCGATCGAAGACGTCCTTCGCGCCTCATTCCCATGGTGCGCCGACTGGGCCGCGGAACTGAAGGAGCTGTTCGCGGGCTATGTGGAGGCCAAGCAGCGCCAGAGCGTGCTCGATTACGACGACCTGCTGCTCTACTGGGCGCAGATGGTCGGCGATTCCGGACTGGCGGAAGATATTGGCGGCCGCTTCGATCATATTCTTGTCGACGAATATCAGGACACTAACCGGCTGCAATCGTCGATCCTCATGGCGCTGAAGCCAAACGGCTCGGGCCTGACGGTCGTCGGCGACGATGCGCAGTCGATCTATTCCTTCCGCGCCGCCACGGTGCGCAACATCCTCGATTTTCCCGCGCAGTTCAGCCCGCCCGCCACGATCATCACGCTGGAGCGCAACTATCGCTCGACGCAGCCGATCCTGGCCGCCGCCAACGCGGTCATCGACCTCGCCCGGGAGCGCTTCACCAAAAACCTCTGGAGCGATCGCGACGGGGGCGAGCGTCCGCGCCTTGTCGGCGTTCGCGACGAGGCGGACCAGGCGCGCTACATCGTCGAGCGGGTGCTGGAGAACCGCGAAGGCGGCATGGCGCTGAAGCAGCAGGCGGTCTTGTTCCGGACCAGCAGCCATGGCGGGCCGCTGGAAGTCGAGCTGACCCGGCGCAACATCCCGTTCGTGAAATTCGGCGGCCTCAAATTCCTCGAAGCCTCGCACGTCAAGGACATGCTGGCGCTATTGCGCTTCGTCGAGAACCCGCGCGACCATGTCGCCGGCTTCCGGCTGATCCAGCTTATGCCGGGCATCGGACCGGTCTCGGCGCAGCGAGTGCTGGAACATATGAACCGCGCCGCCGATCCGCTCGGCGCTCTGGCCGAGATAGCGACGCCGCCCCGCGCCGGCGAGGATTGGTCCGCCTTCGTCGACGCGATCGGCGAACTGCGCTTCGGCGGCGCAGGCTGGCCCGCGGAGCTGGAGCGCGCCCGGCTGTGGTACGAGCCGCATCTGGAGCGCATCCATGAGGATGCCGAGATGCGCCGCGCCGATCTCATCCAGCTGGAGCAGATCGCCGGCAGTTATCCCTCGCGCCAGCGCTTCCTCACCGAACTGACGCTCGATCCGCCTGACGCCACCAGCGATCAGGCCGGCGTGCCGCTGAAGGACGAGGATTATCTGATCCTCTCGACCATCCACTCGGCCAAGGGGCAGGAATGGAAGTCGGTGCATGTGCTGAATGTCGTGGATGGCTGCATTCCCTCCGATCTCGGCACCGGCAGCACCGCCGAAATCGAGGAGGAACGGCGTCTGCTCTATGTGGCGATGACGCGGGCGAAGGACGATCTGCACCTCATCGTGCCGCAGCGCTTCTTCACCTATGGGCAGAACGCGCTGGGCGACCGGCATGTCTATGCCGCGCGCTCGCGCTTCATTCCGAGCAACGTGCTGGCGCATTTCGAGCGCACGTCCTGGCCCCTGGCGGCATCGGGACCGGCGGCTCGTGAACCGTCGCGTCAAGGGCCCGTCCTCGATGTCGGGGCGCGGATGCGCGGCATGTGGCGTTAATGCGATGCCAGACGAACGCGCTCATGGGGCAAGCCTTATGGTCGTGGCACGTAACCGCGCTGCGTTTGCGGCGACAAGGATCGAGGACGTAGACATCGCCAATGCGGCAATCACGGGCGTAATGAACCCCGCGATCGCGATCGGCACGAAGATCAAATTGTAAAGCCCCACGAATGGCGAGGTTTTGAAATACCATACGCTGAGCGCGCCGCGCGGTCGCCAGCAATTCGATCACCGGGCGCAGATTGCCGCCCTGGAACACGGCGTCCGAGGTCATCCGGCTGATATCGGCGGCGGAAGACGGCGACAGCGAGACATGGGCCGCAGCCAGCGCCGGGGCATCGTGCAGGCCATCTCCGACCATCAGCACCTTGCGGCCGATTGCGGCCAGATCTTCGAGCCGGACGATTTTTTCCTGTGGATCGCAGCCCGCCCGCCAAGCCGTGATCCCGAGAGCGCCGCGCGACCGGCTCCACCGCTTCGGCGCGATCGCCCGACATGATCTCGATCGCGAAGCCCGCCGCCATCAGCTCCCGGACGATTTCGGCGGCGTCGGGACGAAGCGGATCGGCAAAGCGGAAGCTGACGGCCTCCTGTCCGGGAGCGGCGTAATAGAGCGATACTTCGTCGCTGGTGCTGCTCACGCCGCACCATTCCGCCGAGCCGAGGCGCGCCTCGCCGTCAGCCGTCGCGGCTTTGAGACCGTGGCCGGGCTCCTCGACGATGTCCGGCGCGGGCGTGATCGAGCCGAAGCGCTTCTTCGCTGCTGCGACGACGGCGAGGGCATAGGGATGATGGCTGGCCACTGCGAGCGCCGCCGCGCCACGCAGAACGTCGTCGCCGATCTCGTCGGCGCCGGATAAAGCGGGCTGTCCTTCTGTGAGCGTGCCGGTCTTGTCGAAAATCACTGTATCGACTTCGGAGAGCTTTTCGAGACCATCGGCGGCTTTCAGCAACACGCCGCGCGCGAACAGCCGGTCCGCCGCCGCGATCTGCACTGCGGGCACAGCCAAAACCAGCGCGGAGGAACTGGTAACGATCAGCACCGCAATGGCCGTCAGCAACGAAAATTCCCACCCCGCCCCGCCGGCGATCCAGCCGAAAAAGGTGGCTGCGGCCAGCATGTGCATGGCGGGAGAATAAAGGCGCGCCGCGTGGTCGGCGAGACGGACATAGCAGCCGCCCGCGTGTTCCGCCATTTCCATCAGGCGGGTAAGTTCGGCAAGCAGCGTCTTGGTTTCGGTATTGGTGATTTCGGCTTCGACGGGGGCGCCGAGATTGACAGTGCCTGCAAAGATCTCCGAGCCAGGCTCAAGCGCCGCGCAGCCCACCCGGACCCGCATGCGCTGATCGAGATAGCGGCCGATCAGCAGGAAGAGCAGCAGCGCGATGCAGGCATCGAAATAGATATGCTCGCGATACAGCATCGTCTGCACGAGACTCATGCCCGTCGAGAGGATGATGGCGAGCGAAATCGGCACGTCCATATTCAGCCGGAGCACCCGCAAGCCCTGCCAGGCAGAGCGAAAGAAAGGCTGGCCCGAATAGATTACTGCCGGCAAGGCGATCAGCGCGGAAATCCAATGCAACAGGCCGCGCGTTGCCGGATCCATACTGCTGGCATCGGCTGACCACACCGAAACCGACAGGAGCATCACATTGGCGGCGGCGAAACCGGCAACGCCGAGCCTCGCCAGGAAATCGCGGTTGCGTTTTTCGTTCGTATCGGATGTTTCGGCGACCAGTTCGGCGGCGCTGAACCCTGCATCTCCGAGTGACGCGATCAACTGCTCCGTCCCGGTACGGCCCCGGTCGAAACTGACCGACGCGAGTGCGCCCACATTCGCCTCACCGAGCGAAAAGGTTGCGTGCTGTCCGGTTAAGGTCTGGGTCTGAGCCATAGGCCTTCCTTGATCTGATAGGCGGTTTCGCCGGTCAGCGATTCTGCACGTGCCGCCTGGAGCGAAACGATCGGGGCCCTGGCTGAGATCGCCGACGGTCGACGGGTGACCATGTGTCAAGGGGTCGGCAGGAATAGGCCGGAACGGCGACGGCGCCAGCGTCGCATCAGACGCCTTGTGCTTGACTCATAAGGCCAAATGCGCAATAGAACAAACAAAGAACATAACGTGAAAAAAATGCAATTATATACGATACGGGCGTCAAATTTTGCGCGGCTGCCTAGCGCCTTTCCGGCGGGCAGAGCGAACCATGATCGCTCTCCCACACAGAACCAATCCTCAAGCGCCCAGTTTTACGAAATTCTCAGTGACAGCCCCGGAGACGAAATCACAGCCGCTGCCTTCGCGTTTTTTATGGGGGCTCAAGCTCTAGGCGAAGCGGGTAAAACCCTTTGTTTTTGCGGGTCGGGCGGGCAGGTTCAGGAATTCGGCCAGCTCTACGGGCATGGACTTGCAGGCCTCGGTATCGAA
>CAWJHQ010000016.1:0-734776 GCA_963842775.1 uncultured Alphaproteobacteria bacterium
AGGGAAAATACTAAGCCCTTCCCGCCGCCGGGATTGCGTCGAGCATGTGCGCTCCAGGATTGATGTCTCCGAGCGCCGTGCTTGCGCCGTGATCGGCCAGCCGCGCGCAACGCAGCGCCGGCGGCCGATCATCGGCGATGATGAAGAAGCGCTGACCACGGCGATCATCCGTCTGGCGACGACTTACGGCCGCTACGGTTATCGCCGGATCACCGCGCTGCTTCGCCTCGAAGGCTGGCGGGCAAATCTCAAGCGGGTCTATCGCATCTGGCGGCGGGAAGGGCCGAAAGTGCCGCAGAAACAACCGAAACGCGGCCGGCTCTGGCTGAATGACGGCTCGTGCATCCGTCTTCGGCCGGAGCGCCCCGGCCATGTCTGGTGCTATGATTTCGTCCAGGATCAGACGCAAGACGGCCGGGCGTTCCGTATGCTGACGGTCGTTGATGAGTTTACCCGCCAGTGCCTCGCCATCGTTACGGCGCGCAAGCTGAACTCCGACGATGTTCTGCATTGCCTGACCGAGTTGTTCACCATCCATGGCCCTCCTGAGCATATAAGGTCCGACAATGGCAGCGAATTTACCGCCAAGGCAGTGCGCCTCGGCTCGGGCGTGTTGGCGTGCAAACGCTCTATATCGAACCCGGCAGCCCATGGAGAATGGCTACAATGAGAGTTTCAATTCGAAGCTGCGCGACGAATTGCTGAATGGAGAAATCTTCACGACGCTCCGCGAGGCCCAGGTCCTGATCGAGCGCTGGCGCCGGCATTACAATACTGTCCGGCCGCGCTCATCGCTCGGCTATCGTCCGCCGGCCCCAGAAACGATCTTGCCGACAGCGTTCGAGCTGTCCTACGCTTCGCTCCGGCCAGCTCGAACGCTGGCACTGAACTGATCTGCCTCCCGCAAACTGGACCAATCGGGTTGGAATTTTCTACTTTTGCAGCAGGGGCTGAGGAAGGGAAAATCCATGAAGCGCTCGAAGTTCAACGAGGCGCAGATCGCCTTCATTTTGCAGCAGGCGGAGACCGGGACACCGATCGGCGAGGTGTGCCGGAAGGCCGGTATCGCCGAGGCGACGTTCTATAATTGGCGTAAGAAATATGCCGGTCTGATGCCGTCGGAGATGAAGCGGCTGAAGCAGCTTGAGGAGGAGAACGGCAAGTTGAAGCAACTCGTCGCCGACCTGTCGCTGGACAAAGCCATGCTTCAGGACGTGCTGAAGCGAAAGCTCTAAGGCCTGCTCGCAAGCGAGAGCTGGTGGATGAGATGCGACGGGAATGGAAGGTCAGCATTCGGCGCGCTTGTGCGGTTCTGCGCGCCCGGCGGTCGACCTATCATTACCGGCATCGCCGCCGCGAACAGGCCGATCTGGGGAAGCGGATCAAGGAGATTGCGCAGACGCGGGTGCGCTACGGTTACCGGCGCATCCATGTTCTTTTGCGTCGCGAAGGCTGGCAAGTGAACGCCAAACGCATCTATCGGCTGTACCGGGAAATGGGCTTGCAATTGAGGAACAAGACGCCGAAGCGGCGGGTGAAAGCCAAGCTGCGCGAGGACCGCACTGTTGCGATGCGCCGCAACGAGATCTGGGCGATGGATTTTGTCCATGATCAGCTGGCGACGGCCGCAAGCTGCGGGTCCTGACGGTGGTCGATCTGTTCTCGCGGTTCTCGCCAGCGGTCGATCCGGCATTCAGCTATAAGGGCAGCGATGTTGTGCAGACGCTTGAGCGGATCTGCCGGGACGTCGGCTATCCGAAGGTGATCAGGGTTGATCAGGGATCGGAGTTTATCTCCCGGGACCTCGATCTATGGGCTTACCAGAATGAGGTCACGCTCGACTTCTCCCGGCCCGGCAAACCCACCGACAATGCGTTCATCGAGTCCTTCAACGGCACCTTCCGCGCCGAGTGCCTGAATGCGCATTGGTTCATGAGCCTTGCCGACGCACGGCAAAAAATGGAAGATTGGCGCAGAGACTACAATGAGGTTCGTCCACACAGCGCGATCGGCAATATGTCCCCGATTGCGCTGATGAATTGCTCACCGGCGAGCAGCCCGCCGTGAGCGAACAGACCCGGAAAATCCGCCAACCAGGCGGTCCAAAGACGGGGAGCAGCCCAAGCGCCGCTTCTGACTTTAAAGACTTGTTATAGCAATGCGGGGCAGGCCAGCAACCTCCAGCAATCACCGGAAACGATCATCGAACATGTCAGCGGATTTCCGCACCCCTTGTCACTCAAGCGGTGGGCACTATCGCTACCGATACCTCAAGAGGATCGCGACAAGGCATTGGGGATCGAGTCAGCCTTGCTTCAGTACATGCGAATTCGCATGCTCGCATAAATGGCAAAGCCAAGTCGGGCTTGGCGTTTCAGTCGTCTGCGCTTGACGGCCCAGTGATTTTTCTACCGGAACCTATCGTCGTCGACTTGAAGCTGTCGGACTAGACAACTCAATGGTGATTTGCATTCTTAACCGGGGGTTCGTGGTTGACGCTAAGCAATCCAGCGCTTTTGATTTTCAGAGCACATAATTCGCCTTTTGGGCAAGGCGCCTTTCTTAAATGCCGGCCGGATGGCCGATATGTATCCGTAGGCTGGAGGCCGCCTTGTGAGGCGCTCGGATATTGCTCCTGTTAGCCCTTGTTGATGCAGCAAGGGATAGGTGTGGACCGCGTCGCCATCCGCGAGGGTAACCGCACCGTTGGCGCCGGGTTGGTCACAAGGATCCTTGCGTAAGGCGATGATCTAGACGAACGAGAGGAGCGAAGCGAAAGGTCCGCTCCCCTTGTCCGCTCGCACCTCGCCTTGGTTCCACTCGTTCAATGTCTCCTCCGAGGCGCGAGTTGCCGCGTCGTCCAGAAGCCGCTACGGCCGGTCATGAACCGCCGGAGACTTCTCTCTCGTCTGCCCAGAGATCAAAGCGGTGAGAGAGGTCGTCTCACGGCCGTCAAAGGAGCGCCCGATTAGCGGTATTCGTCAGTTCCACTATAGGAGGGATCGGAGAAGAGGGTTGTACTGCTGCATTCCAGCGCTGCAGAAGAGCGTGGTATCGTCATGCGGCCGTACGGATTCAATGCGTGTGGAATGGATGCCCTTTGAAAGGCAGAAGTCTTGATACTGCTGGATCAGGCGTCCCGCGGTGACATAGGCAACCTCCTTCGCTGTTCATGTGCCTCTCCTAAAAATAGCGACGCCGATTTGTATCGGTATGCCGAGTGCCATGCCGATACGCGGCTGCTAGCCAGTAACCTGCCTGTCGGCGGGCCGATGACGTGACAACAGCAGGGCGCATCTCAAGCGGGGAGGCAGGAGAGGCACGTCTATAACCTCCGGCAGTTCTCAATGTTCGTCTATGGTGATGTAATTGGTTGCAGGGGACATGTAGCCTGATTTGAACCAACGAACTAAGTTATTGAAATAATTAAATTCGAAGATTAGTTGCCGACGAGCCGATCAGATAAGTTATTGAAAATAAAATAAAATATAACGATAGTGGTTGCGGGGGCAGGATTTGAACCTGCGACCTTCAGGTTATGAGCCTGACGAGCTACCGGGCTGCTCCACCCCGCGCCAAATGCCGATCTCTATTAGAGATAGGCGTTCCCATGCCTGATTTAAAGAACAGGCAGCGATCCGTCGAAATTTCAGAAATGTCCGTCAAACGGCGAGGAGTGTTGTCTAGCCGAATCGAGTGTGCGGCGCAACCCCTTAGCGTGAGGATTATTCTCCCGCCGGCTTATAGCCCGGCTGAACAAGCGGGGCACTTTGGCGCCGAGCCAGCAAGATGAAATGGATGTTGCGCGCGTAGATGAAAAGGCCGCTGCCCTGGCCAAGTATGAACACCGGATCCATGCGGTATATCGCATAGATGAAAAGCATGAAACCGCCCGCGAAGCTGAAATACCAAAAGGTTTCAGGAACGACACTGCGCCGAGCCTTCTCGCTGGCAAGCCATTGAATGATGAAGCGCATCGAAAACATGGCCTGCGCCGCAAACCCGACCGACAACCACACCACCTCGGTTGTGGATATGCCTGCCCACCAAGCGGACAAATTCGACAAATTCATAAAAGCTCTCGCTCGTTCGCCAGGCTCAAGGCCCCGCGATCAGTTTTATTCACCCGCGATGTGCCGGGCCCGCGTGGCGTCGTCACGTGGAGCGCGAGGCTCCGCGACATGCCGCAACTCGGCCAAATCTTCCACGATCGGCGGAATTTTGGTGCGTTTGCGCAGCCAGACGACGCCGATCAAATCGTAGATGCCCGTCAGTGCGCGGTCGAAATTCGTATATTTCAATTCGCCGGCCACGCGTGTGCGGTCGTTCACAGGTTCGTAAACCACCTTGTATTCACTCGAGAGGAACAGCGTCGGCATGAAGCGGTGCATGGAGGTGAAGAATGGCAGGCGCAGGAAGGCCTCGCGCCAAAACACCTTGATTCCGCAGCCACTGTCCGGGCAATTATCCTTGAAGGCCGCGTTTCTGATGCGGTTGGCGATCACCGAAGCCAGCTTACGGGAGCCGACGGCCTGCCGCTTCGCACGCACGCCGCCAACCAGCGCAGGACCGTCGCTCAAGTTTGCGCCGAGGCGTCCGAGCAGCTGCGGGATGTCGCGCGGGTCGTTCTGGCCGTCGCCGTCCATCGTGGCAATGACCGGCGCGCTAGCCGCAAGCACGCCCGTGCGAATCGCGGCGCTTTGGCCGGAGCGGATGCCGTGGCGAAGATAGCGCAAGGTTGGATAGGTGCGGATCAGCGCTTTCACTTCGGCGCCGGTCGCGTCTTCGCTGCAATCGTCGACGACGATCACCTCGGTCAGACGGTCGCGCGGAATGGCTGCATAGGTTTCCTCGACAAGGCGGCCGATATTGCCCGCTTCGTTCAATGCCGGAATGACGACCGAAACGCTCATCGACGCCCCTTTTGCATGCAGCCGCACCTCGATTGGCGCGGAATGCCTTGCCCCGCCCGCTTCAAATATCAGGCTTTCCCGACACAGCACAACCGGATAAATAACGCTTTCTATGGGGACAATTGTGGCAAGTCTTGCCAAGGTTAATCCGGCGGGAGCCGCCGACAGGCCCGGGGCGTTTGGGTGAGCCGTGACCATTCTGCATCATTGCCGCCGTTTCAGGGAACGCAGGATCGGGGCGTCGTCTTTGATCGTGCGGATGCGCGAGGCTACGCGCTGCCATTCCTGATCTGCCTTGCGGCGCTGACGCTATTCCGCCTTGCCACACTGGCGTTTTCCCAAACCGAGCTGTTTTTCGACGAAGCGCAATATTGGTTCTGGTCGCGCGAATTGGCGTTCGGCTACTATTCGAAGCCGCCGCTGATCGCCTGGATCATTCGTGGCGCGACCGAACTCTGCGGGCAGGGCGAGGCCTGCATTCGGGCGCCCTCCGCGCTGATCCATGCCGCCACCGCGACGCTGGTTTTCGCCACGGCTAAGCAACTCTACGATGCGCGCACCGGCTTCTGGTCGGGGCTCGTCTACGCCACGTTGCCAGGCGTGTCGCTGTCATCGAGCCTGATTTCGACCGACGCGCCGCTTTTGTTCTTCGTGGCGCTGTCGCTGCTGGCGGTGGTCAAGCTGCAGGCATCGCAGGTCGTGGCGCTGGGGAATGATGCTCGGCATCGGCATTGGTTTCGGCCTTCTGTCCAAATATGCGATGAGCTATTTCATCCTGTGCCTTGCCCTTTATGCGGTCTGGACGAGCAACGGGAGGGCGCTGCTGAAGGATGCGCGGCTCTATGCGGCTCTGGCGATCGCCGCCGTGATCATTGCACCTAACCTCATCTGGAACGCACATCACGGCTTTGCAACGCTCGGCCATACTGCGGACAACGCCAATTGGGGCAAATCGCTTTTCCACCCGGTCGAGGCGCTGGAGTTTATCGGCGGCCAGTTCGGCGTATTCGGGCCGGTGCTATTCGCGGCGCTGCTGGTCTATTGCGCCAACTGGCTTCGTAGCCCGCAATTGCGCGCAACGGCCGGCGAGCCGGAGCGCCTGCTGCTGACTTTCACCGTGCCGGTGCTGCTGTTGATGGCTGACCCAGGCATTCTTGTCGCGCGCGCACGCCAATTGGGCGGCCTTCGCTTACGTCGCCGCCACGGTGCTCGTCACGTCGATCCTGCTGCGCCAGGGGTGGCGCCGGTTGTTCCGGGTGTCCTTGGCGATCCATCTCGCCATCGTTCTGCTCATCGGCATTGGCGGCATTCTCGCCGGACGCCTCGCTCTGCCGGGCGGCGCCGAACCTTATGCGCGGTTGCTTGGCTGGAAGGCGCTGGCGGAAACGGCGGCGGACAAAGCGCGGGCAGGTGGCTTCGCCGCCATCGCGACCGACAAGCGGGCGCTCGCCGCGGAATTGCTTTATTACTTGCGGGACGCGGCAATCCCAGTGGTAGCGCTGCGAGACGACGGCCCGCCGAGCGATCATTTCGAAATGACGCGCCCGCTCGACCAGGCGACGCCAAGGCCTGTCCTGCTCGTAAGCTTCAACCGCAACGGACCGCCGGCGAGCGAAGCGCTGGGCGCGGCGGACATTCCGGCTGGGCAAGGAAAGCCCCGGCAGGTCTTCTTCTACGCGCTCAGGGAGCCGCCGCGATGAGCCTCGTTCCAGCCGGCCGCCAGGAAGCCCCGGTGTCGAGCCAGGGCGCCTATTCGATGCTGTGCGTGGCCGGATCGGCGGGGCTGCTGGCGGCGCTTGTGTTTTCCGCCTTTCCCGGCATCGACCTGGCGGTTTCGGAGCTGTTTCATCTCGGCGGCGGTAAATTCCTGTTCGCGCGGGACAGCGCGGGAGAAGCTGTGCGCGACCTGCTGCTCTGGGTGTTCGGCCTCGCCTGCGTCGCGGCCGTGGTCGGCTTCGTCATGATCGCATTCTTCAGCCGCAGATTGATGGGGCTTGGCCTCGCGGCCTGGGGCTTCGTCGCACTCTGCGCTTTGGTCGGGCCGGGGCTGGTCGCCAATCTCGGCTTCAAGGATCATTGGGGCCGCGCCCGGCCGGTGCATGTCACCCAGTTCGGCGGCACGAAACAGTTCACGCCGCCCCTGCTGCGCACCGACCAATGCGCGCGGAACTGCTCCTTCATCAGCGGCGAGGCATCCAACATTTTCATTCTGGGCTTCGCTGTTGCGCTGCTGGCCGAAGCGGGGCGACGCCGGAAACTGTTTATCGCAGCCATTGCAGCGGGAGGGTTTGCCGGGCTGATCCGCATCGGCGCGGGGGCGCATTTTCTCAGCGATGTCGTGTTCGCGGGCGTATTCATGGCGTTCGTGGCGCGCGGGCTCGCCTGGCTGATGTTTGAGCGCTTCGCCGCGCATCTGGCCGATGACGGGCCGTTCCACCGGCAGCTCGCTGCGGGCCGGTCGGGAAGCCGCCATACGCAGCCGAATGGCGTGGCGGACCGCCAAGCATCATTCCGAAAAGTGGTCTTCCCGGGTTCGGACGAGATTGCGGCGGGAGAAGCAATAAGAGCTCGCTGGATTATGCCGCGCGCCATTGCTACAACAGGCGCAAAATTGATTGCGAGCTCATCCTGGTCCCATGCAAAAAGTCAAAGACGCCGCTGCCCCCAAGGGCGGCAAGCCATCCGCCGATCCCAAAGCCCAGACGCCGGACGCCACCGCCGCGCGCGATTGGAGCGAGACGCTGTTCCTGCCGAAAACGGATTTTCCGATGAAGGCGGGGCTGCCCAATCTTGAGCCCAAGCTGCTGCAGCGCTGGGACGAGATGAAGCTGTTCAAGCAGCTCCGCAAGGCTGCGAAGGGCCGCGCGAAATTCACGCTGCATGACGGTCCGCCTTACGCGAACGGCAATATCCATATCGGCACGGCGCTGAACAAGATCCTGAAGGATACGGTCGTGCGCTCGCAGACCATGCTCGGCAAGGACAGCAATTACGTGCCGGGCTGGGACTGCCACGGCCTGCCGATCGAATGGAAGATCGAGGAGCAATATCGCGCGCGCGGCAAGGACAAGGACGAGGTGTCGATCGATCGAATTCCGCCGCGAATGCCGCGAGTTCGCGGAGCATTGGATCGACGTGCAGCGCGCCGAGTTCAAGCGGCTGGGCGTCGAGGGTGATTGGGACAACCCCTATCTCACCATGAGCTTCGACGCCGAGGCGACCATCGCGGGCGAGCTGATGAAGTTCGCCATGAACGGCGCGCTCTATGAGGGGTCGAAGCCGGTGATGTGGTCGGTCGTGGAGCGCACCGCGCTGGCCGAGGCCGAGATCGAATATCACGAGCATACGAGCCCGACGATCTTTGTGAAGTTTCCCGTTTTGCCCTCACCCTTGCGGAGAGGGCCGCGCGGCGAAGCCGAGCGGGGTGAGGGGTGGGAAGAATGCGGCGGCCGTTGAGCCCCCTCACCCGGCGCTGCGCGCCGCCCTCTCCCACGAGGGAGAGGGCAAGACCTTGCTGATGCGTCTGTCGTGATCTGGACGACGACGCCGTGGACGATCCCCGGCAACCGCGCCATCGCCTATTCGCCGAAGATCTCTTACGGGCTTTATCAGCGTCACGGCATCGCCGGACGATAATTGGGCGAAGGTCGGCGAAAAGCTGCTGGTCGCTGATGTGCTGGCCGAAAATCTGAAAAACGCGGCCCGCATCGAGGAGTGGGAGCGGGTCGGCGATGCCGATCCGTCGCAGATCAAGGCCACGCCGCCACCCGTTCCACGCTCAGGGTTACGATTTCGAGGTGCGTCTTTTCCAGGGCGATCACGTCACTGAAGAAGCCGGCACGGGCTTCGTGCATACGGCCCCCGGCCACGGCGCGGACGACTATGAGCTTTTCGTCAAGAACAAGAAGAGTTTCGAAGAGGCCGGCGTCCCCGAAGTGCCGCACACCGTTGGCGAGGATGGCTTCTATTTCGAGCATGTGCCGATGTTTGGCGGCAAGGAGCCGAAGCGCGTCATCAATGACAAGGGCAAGTTCGGCGACGCCAATGACGCGGTGATCCAGGCGCTGATCGATGCGAATGCGCTGATCGCGCGCGGGCGGCTGAAGCATCAATATCCGCATTCGTGGCGGTCGAAGGCGCCGGTCATCTTCCGCAACACGCCGCAATGGTTCATCGCCCTCGACAAGCCGACCAAGGTCAAGGGCGTCAAGGGCCAGAAAACGATCCGCGATCTCGCCCTCCAGGCCATCGACGACACGCGCTTCGTGCCCGCCACCGGCCAGAACCGCCTGCGCGGCATGACCGAATCGCGACCCGATTGGGTGATCTCGCGCCAGCGCGCCTGGGGCGTGCCGATCACCGTATTCGTCAACGAGACGAGCGGCGAGGTGATCCCCAATGCGGAATTCAACAGCTCCAAGGAGCTGATCGGCCGCATCACCGCCGCCTTCGAGGCGGAAGGCGCCGACGCCTGGTTCAAGGATGGCGCGCGCGAGCGCTTCCTGGCTGGCCTGGTCGCCGATCCGTCCGAATGGAAGAAGGTGGACGACATTCTCGACGTCTGGTTCGAGTCCGGCTCGACGCACGCTTTCGTGCTGGAGAAGCGCAAGGATCTCGGCTGGCCGGCGGCGCTCTATCTCGAAGGCTCCGACCAGCATCGCGGCTGGTTCGCCTCCTCGCTGCTCGAATCCTGCGCCACACGCGGCCGCGCGCCCTTCGACGCCGTGCTCACCCACGGCTTCGTCCTCGACGAGAAGGGCGAGGAGAAGATGTCCAAGTCCAAGGGCAACACGCTCTCGCCCCAGGACGTATCCAAGCTGAACGGCTCGGAGATCCTGCGGCTCTGGGTGGCCTCGGCCGACTATTCCGGCGACGTGCGCTTCGGGCCGGGCATCGTGCAGTCGGCGGTCGAAGTCCTATCGCAAGCTGCGCAACACCATGCGCTTCCTGCTCGGCAATCTGGCGCATTATTCGCCCGAATCAGCGGGTCGCCTATGCCGACATGCCGGAATTGGAGCGCTTCATGCTGCACCGGCTGTGGGAGCTGGACGGCACCGTGCGCAAGGCCTACGAGAATTTCGACTTCAAGCGCGTATTCTCGTCGCTGTTCAATTTCTGCACCGGCGACCTGTCCGCGCTCTATTTCGACATCCGCAAGGACGCGCTCTATTGCGACGCGGCTTCCAGCCTGAAGCGCCGCGCCGCGCTCACCGTGCTCGACGAGCTGTTCGGCTGCCTCACCACCTGGCTTGCGCCGATCCTGTGCTTCACCTCGGAAGAGGCCTATCTGGCGCGCTTCCCGCAGGCGAAGGATTCGGTGCATCTGCGGACCTTCCCGGAGATGCCGGCGGAATGGCGCGACGACGCGCTCGCCGCCAAATGGCAGGCGATCTGGAAAATCCGCCAAGTCGTCACCGGCGCGCTGGAAGTCGAGCGGCGTGAAAAGCGGATCGGTTCGAGCCTGGAAGCGGCGCCTGTCATCCATGTGACGGACAAGGCGCTGTTCGAGGTCGCGAAAGGCGAAGACTGGGCCGAGATCGCCATCACCAGCGCGGCGACGCTGACATCCACCAAGGCCCCGGACAGTGCGTTCCGGCTGGATGAGGTGGCGGGTGTCGCTGTCGTTCCCGAACTGGCGACGGGCAAAAAATGTGCCCGGTCCTGGAAGATTTCGCCGGATGTCGGAACCGACAAGGATTTCCCCGATCTCAGCCCGCGCGACGCGGCTGCCGTTCGCGAATTCGATGCACAGCGAGGCGGCGCTGCCGCGTGACGTCTGCACCAAGCGAATAGCTGTCATGCGTCAGCGGCAAGCTCTTGCGCGTTGTCCGGCTTTATAGAATCTCTGCTCCATGCTCGAAATGATCTTGCCGCTCGCGGTCTTCGGCCTCGCTTCCGCCGTAACGCCCGGACCCAATAATGTGATGCTTACCGCGTCCGGCTCCGCTTTCGGATTCCGGCGTTCCATTCCGCATATGGTGGGTATCACCATCGGTTTCCCGGTGATGATATTCGCCATCGGGCTCGGCCTCGGTGAGATCTTTACCCGCTACACCCAAGTGCATCTGGCGCTCAAATATTTCGGCGCGGCCTACCTGCTCTATCTGGCCTGGCGAATAGCCCAATCGGGTCAACCCAATGGCGACGACGCGGAAAGCCGCCCGCTGACCTTCCTGGAAGCCGCCGCCTTCCAATGGGTGAACCCGAAAGCCTGGGTCATGGCGGTCAGCTCGATCCCCGCCTTCACCACGCCCGGCGGCAATTACTATGTCGAGCTGCTGATCATCTCCGCGATTTTCGCTCTCGTCTGCATTCCCGCCTGCACCACCTGGTGCCTGTTCGGCGTGGCGATCCGCCAGCTCATCCGCACGCCGGAAACGGCGCGCATCGTCAATTTCGGGCTGGCGGTGCTGGTCGCGCTGTCGATCGTGCTGCTGTTCTTATGAGGCGCTGCGCAGCTTTTCCTCGCCGACCCAGCTTTCGGCCCGGTCCAATGCCCGTTCGAGACAGTCGAACAAAGTATTGATCTCACCGCCTTGAATGATCAACGGCGGACAGATCGCGACCGTGTCCGCCGTGGCACGCAGGATCAGCCCTTCTTCCTCGCAAAGCTGTGATGACTTTCGCCGCCACGCCCTGACGCAGGTTGAACGGCCTGCCGCTCTCCTTATCGGCGACAAGTTCGACACCGGCGATCAGGCCAATACCGCGCGTTTCGCCCACCAGCGGATGGTCGGCGAGCGCCCGCAGCCGGGTCAGGAAAATCGGCGCGACCGACCGGACATGGCCGGGAATATTGTCGCGCGCATAGATTTCCAGCGTCTTGACGCCGATCGCGCATGAGAGCGGATGGCCGCCATAGGTGAAGCCATGCGCGAACGTGCCGATCTTGCGGCTTTCGTCCAGCATCGCCTGATACACCTCCTCGGGCACGGTGATCGCGGCGAGCGGGGCGTAAGCCGAGGTAAGGCCTTTGGCCATCGAGATGCTGTCGGGGCGCAAGCCAAAGGTCTGCGAGCCGAACATGTGCCCTGTGCGTCCAAAACCGCAAATCACCTCATCGACGATGAAGAGGATGTCGTATTGGTCCAGCACGGCCTGGATCTTCTCGAAATAGCCCTTCGGCGGCAACACCACGCCGCCCGCACCCATGATCGGCTCGGCGATGAAGGCTGCGACCGTGTCCGGCCCCTCATGCTGAATCATCGTGTCCAATTCGTGAGCGAGACGCGTCGAGAACGCCTCCTCCGTCTCCGAAGGCAACGCCTCCCGATAGAAATGCGGGCAAGTGAGATGACGCGTCCAGGAGAAGGGGAGGTCGAAATCGAGATGGTTATTGGGCAGCCCGGTCAGGCTTGCGGCGGCCAGCGTGACGCCGTGATAGGCGCGCTTGCGGGAGATGATCTTCTTCTTTTGCGGCTTGCCGCGCGCATTATTGTAGTACCAGGCGAGCTTGATCTGGGTGTCGTTGGCCTCGGAGCCGGACGCTGTGAAGAAGATCTTCGAGGCGGGCGCGGGCGAAATCTCCTTCAGCTTTTCCGCCAGCTCGATCGCCGGATCGTGACTCTTGCCACCGAAGAGATGGCCTGAAGCCAATGTCGAAAGCTGCTTATAACCGGCTTCGATTAACTCTTTGTTTCCATAACCAAGCGATGTGCACCATAATCCGGCCATGCCTTCGATATATGGTTTGCCGTGTGTGTCGTAGACATAGATGCCGTTACCGGATTCGATGATGAGCGGCCCGGTCTCGCGGAAGGCGGCGAGGTTGGTATACGGATGGATAAGAGTTTCGATATCACGCGCGAGCGCATTTGCGCTGACCGTCATGGGCGGCCTGTCCTTCCTGCTGGAACTAATAGGACGCTCCTAGCTTAGAGATCTGCCGGCAGCAAGGCTTCCACCGCCCTGCGATTTGCCATTGTGGACATCTCAATGCTAAAAAGGTGCGAAAGTCGGAGAATGTCCGTTGCGCTACTACCTGCATGAATCGCGGAAAGCCGTATGGAGCCAGCGGATCGCTCTGCTGTTTCTCCTGCTGTTTGCGATCACATTCGGACTGCATCGGGTAGGGGAACTCCCGACACCAGTCGCCATGAAGCTGTTCGGCGCCGCTCTGATCGGCGCGGTTATTGCGGTCGGGCTTGGATTTGTCGCGCTCGCGGGGATCTGGCGGGAAGGCTATACAGGCGCGGGCAAGGCCGTCGCGGGCCTGGCTTTCGGTGCGCTGATGCTGGCGGGGCCGTTGTGGTCGCTGCCCGATCTCCTGGCATTGCCCCGGCTTCACGAAGTCAGCACCGATATTGACAGCCCGCCGCCATTCCAGAAGCTCGCGGCGCAGCGCAAGACTCTTGGCGCGAACTCCTTCCGACTTCCAGCGCAAGGAAGCAGCGCTGCAAACCAAGGCTTATCCCGACATCAAGCCGCTACCTGTGAATCGGCCGACGGAGGACACCTACAGCGCGGTTCGCGAGGCGGTGAAAACACTGAATTGGACGATTGTCGCGGAGAATCCGCCCGCAGACGGCAGGACGGGCCTGATCGAGGCCACCGACCGTTCGAGAATCTTCGGCTTCACCGACGACGTGGTCATTCGTGTCGCGGGCGCTGGCAGGTCCGCGCGCGTGGACGTGCGGTCATCGGCCCGTCACGGCAATCATGATCTCGGCCGCAACGCCCAGCGGGTGCGCGTGCTGTTCTCCGAGGTC
This sequence comes from uncultured Alphaproteobacteria bacterium, assembly GCA_963842775.1. Lineage (GTDB taxonomy): Bacteria > Pseudomonadota > Alphaproteobacteria > Rhizobiales > Rhodomicrobiaceae > R-RK-3. The sequence goes on from CAWJHQ010000016.1 coordinate 13,622, forward strand.
AAGACGCGCCTGAGCGAGCTTGAGAAAACCGAGACGATGGAGAAGGCGGTCGCGTTGCGCGAAATGCGCATGAAGAAAGCTCTCGAGAAGAAGGAGCGGGAGCGCGAGATCGCGGAGAGGGAAGAGCGGCGCCGCCAGCAGCAGCGCGCCGCTGCGATCAGCCGGGAACGCCAGATATCGAGTAACGAGAATGCAGGCCAGGGGGCTGCGGTTCAGCAGTCACGCGTCCAGTCTCCGCCAGGAGCTCAAGATGCGCGAGCACAGAATAAGCAGCCGCAGCGCGTAAGGACTCCGCAAGGTTTTCGTAAATTTTGGGAACTATTAGGTCAATAGTATCCAGCCCCTCGCGGAGGCACTCCAGGATTTGCGACTCCCGCCAGCGGCGGTGCATGATGAAGGCCTTGACCAATCTCGGCGCTTGATCGACGCGCCCGCCATGGCCGGGGAAATAGACACCTTCAGGGCGTTTCAGCAGCGCTTCGAGCGAGTTGATATAATCACCCATATGACCTTCCGGAGGCGCGACGACAGTGGTGTTCCATCCCATCACATGATCGCCCGATAGCAGCGTATCGCCGCCATTCATTGCAAAGCACAGATGATCCGGCGCGTGACCGGGCGTGAAGACCGCCTCCAATTGCCAATCGCCGCCCGCTATGCGCTCACCGCCCTTTAGCGGCCGGTCAGGCACGAAATCTGCGTCGAGAAAGGATTCGCTCGCAGGATCGAGCTGGACGGCCCGCCGGGATGCCGTCTCGGACCCGAAACCCAGAATTTCCGCCCCGGTGATTTCGGCGAATTTCGCGAGTCCGGCGGAATGATCTTTATGGGTATGGGTCAGGAAAATGTGGGACACACGCTCGCCGCCGCGCTCCAACTCCGCGAGCAGGGCGGCAGCGATGCGCCTCGTCGTCAGGTCCGGGATCGATGACGGCGACCATGCCGGTGCCGACGATATAGCTGTTGGTGCCTTTGAAGGTGAACGGGCTTGGATTGTTCGCAACAATGCGCCTGAGCCCCGGCGCAACGGCATCGGCCACACCGTATTCGCAGTCGAAATCGCGTGAAAAGGGCAAAACGATGCTCATTGCTTGCTCCGGCGCATCCAGCGGTCACGGGAACCAACCGACTTTCGTCGTCAGGGTTCCAAATACGTTCGACGGCGGCTGGGCCATTCATAAACGCTGCGCGGCGGGAAATATACCCTCAACGGCGTGACAGCAGGGTTGCGGATCCTGCAATTGCGATGCCCACAATCATACGCATCGCCTTCGTGGGTCGCGATTGCGAAGGGAATGCCGGGCATGTGCCAGCGACGCGCCGACTCATTGCCCGGGCAGCGATGCACCAGCGACCATGACCGGATCAAACGGCCGCAATCGCGAGAGGTCAGGCCTTTTCTTGCATACCGTCGCGCGGGCGACGCAGGTCCAGCTACCGTCGCTGCCCTTGCAACTATAGACAGGCTTCGAAATCTCGTCCGACTGGAACGGCCAGTTGCCCGTTACCTGCTGGATGATCTCGAACGCCTGGAATTCGGCGATGCCCTTGGTGATGCCCCAGCCCTCGCCGGCTTTCTTGACGCAGACTGGCTTAGCTTCGGCCGCATTCGCCATGCCGAGAGCGAGACCGGCGGCGCAAAGCGCAGCCTTCATGCAGGTAATACGCATTTTATTGTTCCCCGTAAAAATTATGCAGCTCAAACTACTTGAGCGCCCCGGCTGCTACAATATGAACGGGAGTGCTCACAGCAGATTGCCGATAGCTGTGGCCGCGGCGCAAGGATAGCTCACGGCTTTTGCTTGGGCGCTTTTTTGCGGCGCAGTCCGGTCTTCGTGAGCGCAGGTTTTTTGCCGGCAAATGCTCCAGTGCAGACTTTCGCCTCGCCCACACAGCGCCACTCATCCGCACCGATCAGATTCGGGAAGGGCTGGCATTTCAGCCCGGCTCTTAGTGACATTGCCGAGCTGGCTGCCGGAGGATTCCACCGACCCCTTTTGCTCTTCGATCGCTTTCGCCAGGCTGCGCTCGGCATAGAATCGCGCGGCCTTCTCGCCGAGGCTGACGACCTCACTCTTGACGGGGAAACAGCCGGCGCGTGCGATGCCTGCCGGGAGCGCCAGACCGATAAGCGCAAGAATGAGCACAGAACCAAATTTCATAGGACTACTCCGAACGCGAGAACACAGGGCGGGCGTAATGGCTTCCTTAGGTCAGGATCATTCGCCGGGCAATCAACTTTTCTCCAGTTGCGCTCTTTAGATGGCTGTTGTAGCTGGCTTGCGCGGTTTACCCGCCCGCCTGGAGCGAGTTTTCGTTGATTGCCCAACAAAAACCCGTTCAGGCTCGTTGTTTACACATCATTTTCCGCGAAAACGGGATGACCGCTTTTCGAGAATGATGCTCAGGATTTATGCAACCCGATGCCCGAGACCTTGCTGGAGCGCTATCGCGCTATGATCCGCTCCGGCGAGATCGGACGGGACCAGGCGCAGGCGCTGGCGGTGGAAAAGCTGCAATTGCTCGCCAACCGCCTTGCCAGCTATTCGCCTCCTGCCAAAACCGACATCTTCTCCTTCTTCACCCGCCGAAGGGGCGAGGTTCCGAACGGGCTCTACATTTTCGGCGGCGTCGGGCGCGGCAAAACCATGGTGATGGACCTGTTCTTCGCCACGGTGCCGTTCGCGAAGAAACGCCGCGTACATTTCCACGAATTCATGAGTGAGACCCACGATCTGATCGCGGCGGCGCGCAAAAGCCATTCCGGCGATGCCGTGCCGCATGTCGGCGAGAAGATCGCCCGTGAGGCGCCACTGCTCTGCTTCGATGAGTTGCAAGTGACCGACATCGCCGACGCAATGATCCTGGGGCGGTTGTTCAGCGTACTGTTCGAACGCGGTACGGTGATCGTCTCGACGTCCAACGCCGCGCCCTGGGACCTCTATCGAGGCGGTCTCAACCGCGATCTCTTCCTGCCCTTCGTCGACCTGATCGAGGCGAAGATGGAGGTGATGGAACTGGAGGCGGCGTGCGACTATCGGCTCGACAGGCTCAGCGGCGCACCGCTGTATTTCACGCCGCTCGGCGCCGAAGCCGAGACGGAAATTCGCAAGCTTTGGCGTGCGTTGACCGGCCGCGACGAAGGTGAACGCCAGATGCTCACCGTCAAGGGCCGCGAGGTGGAGGTGCCGGAAGCGGCGATGGGCGTGGCGCGCTTCACCTTCGACGATCTTTGCGGCAAGCCGCTTGGCGCCAACGACTATCTCGCCATCGCCCGCAACTACCACACGCTGTTCATCGAGAATGTGCCGATCCTGACGCCCGCCCGCCGCAATGAGGCGCGCCGCTTCAACACGCTGATCGACGCCCTTTACGACCAGCGCGTCGGCCTCGTCGTGTCCGCCGCAGCGGAGCCGGATGCCCTTTATCCCGCGGGCGACGGCGCCGACCTGTTCCAGCGCACGGCGTCGCGGCTGATGGAGATGCGGTCCCAGGCCTATCTCGGCGCGCGGCATGAGCAGCGCCGCGTCGCGCCCCGCTTATAGAGCGGTGCTGTCGACCACGGCGCGATTACGCCCAGGCCACGCGATTGTCATAGGTGGACGCATTTCGAGGCGACGGGCAAGCCGCTTGCCGAGCGCCTGTGACGGCCTCTCGATCAGCCTGTGCAAGAGCCATGCGACGATCAGGCAAACGGTCGTTACCAGCGTCAATGCTGTCCACGCCTTGAACCCCTGGTCGAGCAAGAGCCGCAGGGCGACATAACCGGCGACGCCATGAATGACATAGAGCGGATAGCTGACATCGGCCAAAAAATTGAAAACGGGATTGCCTCTGAAAAATCGCGGATAGGCATAAGCGAAGACAAAAGTCGCTAGCGCGAACACATAGCTCGCGGCGATCCCAAACGATGCCGAATTCGGCCCCGTCCGCCACTGCAGGCAAAACAAGCCGAATAATCCGATAGCCGACAGGGCTGCATTCCTGGCGCCGATCTGGTCTTTATACAAATAGTGAAACAGCACGCCCACAAACATGAAGATGATAAATTGTGAGCAGAAAATCATGGCCAGCGCGAGCCGGTACGCGCTTGGAAACGCGGTCAGCCGGTCGATTCCGGCATGATTCAGCAATGCCGCGAAGGCGAAGAGCGTCAGGGGGATGAGGAAGACCTTCAATGAACCGCGCCGGAACCACGCGATAGAGAGGCCGCATAAAATATAGAACTTAATTTCGATTTCGAGCGTCCAGATAATTCCGTCGATGAGGCGTGACGACAAGAGATCACGCAGGCCCGGCAGGTAATGGATGAAGATTTCCGCGCGATGATACGGCCATGGGACGGAAAAATAAGCCGCGCATATCCATAAGGCCAGCAAGCTCATGCTGAAGCCGACGACGTAGGTGGGAACAATGCGGAGACAGCGGCTGACGCCGAAGGCGCCGCCGTTCGTTCCGGTCAGGGAAAACGGAATGACAAAGCCGCTGATGAGAAAGAAGAGCGCAACCCCATACACGCCCCAATTGAAAATGGGAGTGAAGTCAAGCCATCGCACCAAAGCAGGAATATCCTGCTGCCCATGGATGAGCGCAGGTGAATTTATCAGATTCGCAACAGCCTCCGGGTGTTTCCAGAAGACGCCAAAATAATGTGAAAATACGACGGCTACAGCCGCAAGGCCGCGCAAGGAATTTGCAAATTCTACCCGGGGGTTGCTGTGCATCGATCACCCATGTCGGCGGCTTTTTGTTATTTTTGTATCCTGCCTGTCGCAAGGATGACGGGTAATTCCGCGCGCCTGACATCACGACAATATGCGGCCGGCTCGCTGTCGCAGAACCCAGCGTGATGAACGCAGATAATCGGCGACTAGCAAGAGGGCGCGTCGTCGACCTCTACTATAAGTTGCAGAATGTTTGAACCATGATTCGTGGAGAGGCGCGCATCTTGCCTGTGGCGCGGACGGCTTCCCCACTGAAAATATGCTCGGAGGCCTATTTCATCCCGGCATAGAATCGCATGGGTTCGATGTCGCGTCCCGTCTCGGATTGCGGCTCCCGCCAGCCAGTATCGAGCCTGGTGACGTGGCAGGGCAGCCAGCTATCCTTGATGCGGCCATCGGGCCGAGGCGGGTCGCCGACACAATCCTGATCCGTGTGAAGCGCCTCGCGTGCGTCGGGCGCCCGATAAGGTTCTGTGTAATACGCGTAATTCTTCCGCAAGACCGTCTTTGTCCATTCATGCGTATGGTATATTCTGGATAGGTGCCAGCTCACGAAGACGGAGATCATCGCAACCAGCAAGAGGCCAATGTGCATCGGCGTGACGGAAGGCGCCGTCTGATGACTCATGACGATCTGTTGCGCCTCGCCAACCGGCGACCTTTCACGGGTGATGTCGCTTAGCGCAGCATATTGCAGATTAGACGCGCCAAATTCATCCAATTTTCCGCTAATTGAAGTAAGAACGAAGCAAATATAGGCCAGAAGCCCTGCAAAAATCCAGATTGCCGCCCTTTCCATTTTACGCCTCCTCTGCACGCAACTGCTGACACCAGCATATGGAAGAAATATGAATTCAAGAATATCAACGTTTTAATTTTCTGGCAATTTCACAAGCTTTCTTTGCACCAAAAAATCGCGTAAATTATTTGAGGCAGATGGCTGCGCAAAATCTGCCGCACTGTCGCGACACGGCGGCGGCGGGATTGGCTTCCTGTCGATCGACGCGGGCGGCTGCGTGGTTTGCGCCGCTTGACATCGCGCCGAGAACCACCCCAATGGTGCCTGAAGCGCCTGGCAAACATCGACACGGCAAACAATGAAGATCAACGGCAACGAAATCCGGCCCGGCAATGTCATCGAGCACCAAGGCTCGCTCTGGCTGGCGGTGAAGACGCAGGCGGTGAAGCCCGGCAAGGGGCCGGCTTATGCGCAGGTCGAGCTGAAGAACCTCGTGAACGGCACCAAGCTGAATGAGCGCTTCCGCTCATCCGAGACCGTCGAGAAGGTGCGGCTGGAGCAGAAGGATTATCAGTTCCTGTACGTTCAGGACGACATGCTGGTCTTCATGGACAATGAGAGCTACGAGCAGCTCGAAATCCCGCAGGATTTCATCGGCGACCGCGCCGCCTTCCTTCAGGACGGCATGATGGTCACGGTCGAAAGCTATGAGGATAAGCCGCTCGGCGTGTCGCTGCCCGATCAAGTCACGCTGGCCGTGGCCGAGGCCGATCCGGTGGTGAAGGGCCAGACAGCCTCCGCTTCTTATAAGCCCGCCATGCTGGAAAACGGCGTGCGGGTGATGGTGCCGCCTTTCATCGTCGCCGGCGAGAAGATCGTTGTCGACACCAATGAGAGCACCTATATTCGCCGCGCGGAGTAGACGTTCCACTGTCATCCCGGCATTTCAACTGGCCGCATAGGCGCAAACGCGCTGAACTAAGCATGATCCGCAAAAGTGGGAACCGGTTTTGCGACAAAGATCATGCTCAAGCAAAAAGATAGAGCCTGATCCGCTCTGATTCCATCGGAACGATCAGGCGCTATAACGCATCCGGTGGGCAGTCTCGCACGGGCGCCGTTGATCGGGAGCTCTCCGCGCTGCTCCTCACCGCCTCTTCGGCCATGAGGCCAAACAGTTCAAGGGTTTGAGAAACCGATGGCAGCCTCCGCGCTGATGACCACGATGTTTGGCGCCGCGCGCAAGGCGGGCCGCAGCCTCGCCCGCGATTTCGGCGAAGTGGAGCAGTTGCAGGTTTCGCTGAAGGGGCCGGGCAATTTCGTCACCGCTGCCGATCACCGCGCCGAACAGATCATCTATGACGAGTTGTCCAGGGCGCGCCACGGATACAGCTTCCTGATGGAGGAGCGAGGCCTCGTCGAAGGCCCGGACAAGAGCCATGTCTGGATCGTCGATCCGCTGGACGGCACTACGAATTTTCTCCACGGCATCCCGCATTTCGCCATCTCCATCGCTTTGCAACGCGAGGGCGAACTGGTGGCGGGGCTGATCTACAATCCGGCGAATGGTGATGCCTTCACCGCCGAACGCGGCAAGGGCGCCTTCTTCAATGACCGGCGTATCCGGGTCGCGGCGCGCTCGCGCCTTGACGATTGCGTGATCGCCACCGGCATTCCGCATCGCGGCCGCGAAGACCACGAGACGTTTCTGCGCCAGCTTGCCGCGATCATGACATCGGTGTCGGGTGTCAGGCGCCTGGGCGCGGCGGCACTCGATCTCGCCTGGGTCGCCGCAGGCCGGTATGACGGTTATTGGGAGGTCGGCATCCAGCCTTGGGACATCGCCGCAGGGCTGGTGATCCTTCGCGAGGCGGGTGGTTTTGCCTCCGATGTGAGCGGCGGCAAGACAATGCTGGAGACTGGCAGCATTCTTGCAGGAAATGAGAGCGTGCACCGCGCCCTAATGAAACTGCTTTAACCCTGTAAATCGGCTTGCCTGCGCGCAGCAGCATAATTATGCCTAATAAAGAGGCGATATATTGGAAAAAAGCTGAGCAAAACGAAGCCGAACGACATTTCAGGTCTGCCGGATTGCAAGTGCCGTTAGCGTTGGTCGATATCACAAGTCGGTGGTATAGCCATCGCAACGCAAACTTGCGGTTTTTCGCTGTGGATAAATCGGGTATGAAGTGGGTGTCGAAAGGGGCGGTGGTATGGCATTTCCGCTGCAAAGGCGTTCTACGAGTATGACAAAAACACCCTATTACAAGACATTATCCAAGCCCCAAACATTCGTCTGGCGAATGTTTTTATTTGTTGCCCTGTCCTCGTTCGTCGCCGTTATTCTCTACAATGCGATCGTGGTCGCGTTCAACTCCAATCCCGCGCTCAATGCGGTGATCATCGGGACGCTCGGCTTCGGCATCATCTATACGTTCCAGCAGGTGCTGCGGCTCTATCCCGAAATTCGCTGGGTGAACAATTTCCGCATCGCCGATCCGGGGCTCGCGGTCGAGCGCTCGCCGGTCATGCTTGCGCCGATGGCGACGCTGCTGCGGCGGCGTCAGGGACAGGCGGCGATTTCATCGACCGCCATGCGGTCCATGCTCGACTCCATCGGCGCCAGGTTGGACGAATCCCGCGAGACCACGCGCTACCTGGTTGGACTGCTGGTCTTTCTCGGCCTGCTCGGCACCTTTTGGGGCCTGATGCAGACAGTGCAGGCGGTCGGCCTCACCATCACTTCGCTCGGCGGCGGTGGCAGCGGCGAAGGCTCGGTCATGTTCGAGGAGCTCAAGAACGGTCTCGCCGCGCCGCTGAAAGGCATGGGCGTGGCGTTTTCGTCGTCCCTGTTCGGGCTCGCCGGATCGCTGATCGTCGGCTTTCTAGACCTGCAAGCCTCGCAGGCGCAAACGCGCTTCTATAACGAGCTGGAGGAATGGCTGTCCGGCATCACTGAACTCTCGCCGGAAGGCACCAGCGTCGCCGCCCAAGGCCAGCCGGCGCAGCTCCGCTTCGCGCTTCTCGATCTGCAGCGCAGCATGACCGATCTCGCCGAAAAGATCGAACAGGGCATGGTGCGCAATAATAGCGGCGAGGCGATGCTGGAATTGTCACGCGGCATCGACCGGCTCGTGAAGCAGATGCGTGCCGAACAGAAGGTCGTGCGCGAATGGGTGGATGAGCAGGCCCATCAGCAGAATGCGCTCGCCAATGTCCTGCGTGAGCAGAATAAGCTTGCCACCATTCTTCGCGACGTTGCCGTCCGCCCGCCGAGAAGCGGCGACCGCTGATGGGTGATGCAATGCGCGCCAGCAATTCGGGGAGCGTATAGCCATGGCGATAGCGAGAGGACGCCGCCGGCCGCATCAGGATTACTGGCCCGGCTTCGTCGACGTGCTGTCGACATTGCTGCTGGTGGTGATCTTTCTGATGTCGATCTTCATGATCGCGCAATATTTCGTCAGCCAGGAGTCGAGCGGCAAGGACAGCGCGCTTGAGCGCCTGAACAAGCAGATCTCTTCGCTCACCGAGCTGCTGGCGTTGGAGCGCACCCGCAAGAAATCCACCGAGGATCAGCTCGCCAGCATGCAGGTCTCGCTGACCAACGCCGAAAAGGAGCGCGCCCGGATGCAGGCGCTGCTGGGCGTCGAAGGCGAGCGCGGCAAGTCCGCCGATTCCCGCATCGCGGCGCTCACCGCGGAGGCGGAGGAGAAAAAGAAGCTATCCGCCCAGGCGATGAGTCAGGTCGAGCTGCTGAACCAGCAGATCGCTGCGCTCCGCCGTCAGATCGGGGCGCTCGAAGACGCGCTGAACGCATCCGAAAAGCGCGATAAGGAATCGCAGACCCGCATCGCCGATTTGGGGCAGAGGCTGAACGTCGCGCTTGCGAAGCGCGTTCAGGAATTGTCCCGCTACCGCTCGGACTTTTTCGGCGAATTGCGCAAAATCCTCGGTGAACGCGACGATATTCAAATCGTCGGCGACCGTTTCGTGTTTCAGGCCGAGGTGTTCTTTGCCAGCGGCTCGGCGGAGATCAACCCGGAAGGCAAGGCGCAACTCGACAAGCTCGCCGTCGCGCTCCTCCAGCTCGAACAGCAGATCCCGAGCGAGATCAATTGGGTTTTGCGCATCGATGGTCACACGGATATCAAACCCATCGCCACGTCTACCTTCGCCTCCAACTGGGAGCTGTCGTCGGCGCGCGCCATTTCGGTGGTCAAGCATCTGATGACCCAGGGGGTCAGCGCGAAACGGCTGGTTGCCGCCGGATTCGGCGAATATCAGCCGCTGGTCGAGAGCACCGCCGACCCCGATCTGCGCCGCAACCGGCGCATCGAGCTGAAGCTCACGGAAAAATAGCGTCCGGCTGGCCACCTGCACGGCCGCGATACGATGGCCTGCTTTCGTGGCTGTGTCAGTCAAGCCGTCAATGACGGGTGGTGTGCCAGCGCGAGGTATGGTGGAGCGGCGCGTTGTCGGCTGCAAGCCCGGCAGCGGCGATTGCGGGGGCAAGCGGCGTGCCGCTCGCGAAAAGCCGGTTTCCGCCAGCCAGAATCCGCGTCGGCACCGGCTTGGCTATCGCCCATATGGCGTTGAACGCGAATTGCGCCAGCCGCACCGAACCGGGAGCATCCTCCTCAAGCAGATTGAGCCCGTTGCGGTTTTCCTCGCAGCGGCGAAGCATGTCGCCCGTCCAGGTGGTGGAGCTGCCGAGCACGAGCTGCTCATGCGCGTGAAGCAGCGCGGGCGTCTTGATCAGGCGCACCGATCCGCCCCGGTCATCGCGCGGCGCGATGAGATTGAGGGCGGAAGCCAGTTCGGCCAGCAGCTCGATGGGCGACAATTTCGCGAAGATGAGCTGTACGCAGACCTGCTCGCGCTCCAGCTCCCTGGCGTGCGGAATAAGGGCGCGGGCGACGGACGCCGACGGGGACCGGGCGATCAGCGTCAGGGACCGCTCGCGCAGACTTCCACCCTTGGTCTCCAGCCGGTTCAAATAGGCGGAGACAATGTTGGAGAATCTCTCGACGGATTGCTGGCAATCGCTCAGAGGCCGTTTGGCGAAGGCGGAGAGAAAACCCATGGGTATGCGTTCCTGATTGGCGGAATGGCCCGGTAACCGGTACTGTGGCCCGATCCCTTCAATTAACGCCATCTCGGTTAAGGAACGATTTATGGTCCGTTGGGGCCGACGGATGGCCGGAACAGGCTATGAGAAAAGCCCGGGCGTGCGAAGCCCAGGCTCTTTACTCATCCATGGAATGACGTAGGTATCCCGTCTTATCACTTCCGGAACAGGAAGTTTCTAAAGCGGGTGAGGATGCCCAATTGCGGTGCATCGCCGTCCGCATCAGCCGCACCGCTTCGCGCCTGACTGCCGCCCGTGCCGGGCTCGCCATCGCGCTTTGCCGGCTTGCCGTTCAGCCGCACATTGCTGTAATCGTCCGGATCGAAATCGGCATCGACGCCTTCGGAGTGATCCTCCAAGGCCGGACGCTTGCTGACATCCTCCGCAATCACGCGCTTTGGCGGTGCATCCTCAGCAAAGGCCTGGCCCTTATACACGCCTTCCTGCGCGGGGATCTGAACCGGGGCACGCTCCCACGTGCCTTCCTTGGTCTTGCGCCGCGCGACGTCTTCGCTCATGGCGGCGCTGCTGCCGACGGACTGCATGAGAATGCGTGCCCAGGCCTTTTCACGGAAGCGATAGACCCGGAAAGCGTCGGCTTGCGCATAGACGCTGCCTTGCTGGTCGAGCTTCTGCTTGATGAGGGCGGCGTCCAGCCCGTCGTCCCTCGCTTCGATCAGGCGCACGAAATCATTGCCTTCGAGCGTGGCGAACACACTGGTGATGTAGCGGGAGACCTCGAGCGGGCGCTGCGACGTAGCCTGGAAAATGGCTTCGGCCGCCTTCGGTCCCGTGCGCTTGGCCAGCCAGTCCAGGTAATCCTCCTCTCGGAAGTCGAGAGGCACGGCGGCGTAATATTGCCCCTTATGGTCGAAAACCACGTCCTGGATGGGGGCGATGACCTGCGCGGCGGTCGGCCGGCGCGCCGGATCGAATTGATCCTGGAACACCTTGTAGAACGTCTCGAGATATTCGTTCATCGTGCCGCGCCGGGCCGCTTCCATGCTGCGCGACAGCTCGAAGAACGGACCGAACGGCCGGTTGATCGATACGAGGAGAATGCAAAGGTCGACGAATATGGCGATGATAAGCGGAATGTAATCGCGCTCCGTCAGCCCGTCGACCGTCGGCGGCACCGGGTCGGCAGGCGCGGCAAGCCCTATGATTGCGACTGTATTTTGCAGGCCTGCCGTAAGTTCTTTCCAACTGGTGATGCCACTATTGGTGAGCCGGCGAAATGCCTCGATCACGGCCTCCGAGCCTTCATAGGCGCGCAGCAGCGGCGGGGTCAGCGGCGGCAGTTCGTTGATCGAGCGCACGACGCCGTTCAGCGCGGTCTGCAATTGCGCATCGGGGCAGATGAAGGTGCCGCCGCGCTCGTCGGGAAAGGTCGTCTGGCCCGCACGCGTCTGCAGTTCGTCGCGGAGCTGAAGCAATTGCGGGTCGGTGCGCAGTGCGTTGAAGCGCGTTCCGACCAGAGCAAGCTGACGATTGAGCCCGCTGATAAAGGCGTTGCGCGATCCGGTCGCGGTGTCGAAGGTCGAGGGATCCTTCTGCAGCATCTTCTGCAGTTCGGCGTTGACCGCGGCGATATCGGTTTTCACCTCGCTCGCCCGCTGCGCGATATACTGGTCGGCGAATTGGAAGCGCTGCGCATCATTGTCGCGCAACCGGCGGCGGGGACCGTCACCCGGAGGGCTGCCGGCGCAAGTTCGGCCGACGGAGCTCTCGGTTTGCGCCTTTTCCAGCGAAATGCGGCTGAGCGAGGAGAACGTCGTCTGCATCTGTTCGAGGCGCGTCGAACCAAGCTGCAGCGTCGACTGCACTTCGCGCAAGGACGACTCGGCGGAGGTCGTCGTGACGCTGCCGGCTTCCAGATATTTCCAGTAGAAGCCGAAGGCGAAGCCCACCGCGATCAGGAACAGGATGCAATAGCCGAACATGTAGAGCGGCCACAGCCACCAGCGGAGCTGGCCGGAAAACATCGCGTCCAGCACATAGAGGATCATGAGCTGAAGCATGAACACTGCGAAGGCGACTGCGATGCGCGGCACAAGCCCGACCTCGCCGCTGGATGCAGCGATCAATTCCATGATGCCGGTATAGGTCGACACCCATGACAGGATGCTCAATCCGCTCAGCAGCAAAAGCCACATCCAGGAGGTATCCTGCCTCTTTCCCGCAACCGCCATCGGCGACAAACTCCTCAACTCATTGCGCCGGTCGCTACCAGGTCAACGCGAGCGTCCGGAACGCATGAAGGGTCAATGGTGACGTGGTCGTAACACCGCCATACGCCGCCCGTTCCGCATCGTTTCGCGCTTCCGGGCCATAGTATGTCGGTGCGGCCACCCTGTGTCTTTAACGTTTTTTAATCTTGGGATTGGGGCTGCAAGCCAGATTTTTGGTGCGTTGTTTTCGCAACGCTCGAGCGGACTCCCGAAATAACGAGCGTTCCGAATCGCTTATCGCTTCGGCCGAAGAAATAGCATCATCCCGATTTTCCGGCGGGGGTTCTCGGATGGCGTCGACGGCAGGCTGTAAGCAATAGCGAGTAAACGCCGCATCAAGGAAAATTGACCTCCGGCGCGGGAACACAACCCAACGGTGGTGTCGTGGGACTTTGCACTAGAAATCGGCATCTACGGTGTGACCGCCGGACGAGCGCCAGGAACACCCTCGCGCAAGGCGAAAGAGCTAGTGCACCGACGCATTCACTTCGCCCTGATTGGGTGTCGATGCATCGATTTTATCGAACCTCGGCCGGAGCCTCCGTTTGGATCGATCCGCCGCGGAGGGAATAGATTTCATTCGAGCGCCTTTGACCATACATTGTGATCCAATCCATGCGCGCATCCGGCAGCGCGATCCACCGCAGGAACGCCGCCCGAGGACAGATATGAAAGCCACACCGACAAAAGAACAAATCATCGCCGAGCTGAGGCATGTGAGAGGGCCGGACGGGCAAGGCGATATCGTCAGCTTGAACCTGGTCTCCGAAATCCTCATTCAGGACGGCAAGGTCTATTTCTCCATCGCGGTGCCGCCGGAGCGCGCCAACGAGCTTGAACCGCTGCGCCAGGTTGCCGAGCGTGCCGCGGCGACGGTGCCCGGCGTCAAGGCGGTCATGGCGACGCTCACCGCGGACCGGCCTGCCGGCAAGCCCGCTGCCGGTCCGGCCAGCACTCCCAGCGCCGGACAAAGCCCCGGCGGCCGGCCGGCGCTTGAGGGCATAAAGGCCGTGAAGCACATTGTTGCGGTCGCGTCGGGCAAGGGCGGCGTCGGCAAATCCACCACTGCCGCCAATCTGGCGCTCGGCCTCCACGCCAACGGGCTGCGGGTCGGCCTCCTGGACGCCGACATTTACGGACCTTCCATGCCGCGCCTGATGGGGCTGTCCGGCAAGCCCGAACTGATCGGCGACAAGAGGCTGAAGCCGATGCAGAACTACGGCGTCAAGGTGATGTCGATGGGGTTCCTGGTCGAGGAAGACACGCCGATGATCTGGCGCGGCCCCATGGTGATCTCGGCGCTGACGCAGATGCTGCGCGATGTCGAATGGGGCGAACTCGACATGATGATCGTCGACATGCCGCCGGGCACCGGCGACGCGCAACTCACCATGGCCCAGCAAGTGCCGCTCGCCGGCGCGGTGATCGTCTCGACGCCGCAGGACCTGGCGCTGATCGACGCGCGCAAGGGCTTGAACATGTTCACCCGCGTGAATGTGCCGGTGCTGGGGATCGTGGAGAATATGAGCTATTTCCTCTGCCCGCATTGCGGCGAGCGGTCCGACATTTTCAGCCATGGCGGCGGCCGGAAGGAGGCGGCGCGTCTCAGCGTTCCGTTCCTCGGCGAAGTGCCACTGGATATGGTCATCCGCGAAACCTCCGATGGCGGGCACCCGGTCGTGGTCAGCCATCCTGATGCCGCGCACAGCCATGTTTACCGCGAAATCGCCGCGCAAATTTGGAGCGCCGTCAACGACAAGGCGCAGCAGCGCGTCGCGCCGCGCATCGTCATCGAATAAAAATTTGGCCGGTTAACTCTGCATCAATAGGTTGCATATATGGTGATGACATCTTGAGATTGTGACGACGACTAGACGACTAGATGTGCTCCTGAGTTTTGGCCATTGCCCCCCGGCCAGCGGAGTTTCCGGCTCCCCATGAAGGTCCGGAAACTCCGCATCCCCGGACGGCCAGAACGCTCCTCGTGCTATGCCATACTTTCAGCGTGCGATGCCTCCGGGCTCGCACGTTTTTTTTGGGAATCGTCAAGACAGACCGCGAAGGACGAACTATCCGCCGGTCATGCTCATATGGCGGGAGACGGCGGGCTTGTTCCGGCGGCGATCGATGATGAAATCGTGCCCCTTGGGCTTGCGCCCGATCGCCTCGTCGATGGCGGCGTCTAACAGGGCGTTGCCCTCGCTCATCCGCAAGGGCGCGCGCAGATCGGCGGCATCTTCCTGGCCCAGGCACATATAAAGCGTGCCGGTGCAGGTGATGCGCACGCGGTTGCAGCTCTCGCAGAAATTATGGGTGAGCGGTGTGATGAAGCCGAGCCGGCCGCCGGTCTCGCGCACCTGCATATAGCGCGCCGGTCCGCCGGTCTTGTAGGGGATGTCGTCGAGCGTCCAGCGGTCCATCAGACGGGCGCGGACCACGGAAAGCGGCAGATATTGATCGGTGCGGTCGCCGTCTATGTCGCCGAGGGGCATGGTCTCGATGAGCGTCAGGTCCATGCCGCGTTCATGCGCCCAGACCATCATTTCCTCGATCTCGTCCTCATTCATGCCCTTGAGGGCCACGGCATTGATCTTCACCGCCAGCCCGGCGGCGCGCGCGGCGTCGATCCCTGCGATCACCTGGCTGAAATCGCCCCAGCGGGTGATGGCCTTGAAGCGGTCGGGCCGCAGCGTGTCGAGCGAGATGTTCACGCGCCGGATGCCGCAATCATAGAGCTCGGGCGCGAAGCGGGTCATCTGGCTGCCATTGGTCGTCAAGGTCAGCTCTTCCAGCGCGCCGCTTTGCAAATGCCGCGACAAGCGTGCGGATGAATGACATGATGTTCTTGCGGACCAGCGGCTCGCCGCCGGTCAGCCGGAGCTTGCGCACGCCCTTGGCGATGAACACCGAGCAGAGACGGTCAAGCTCCTCAAGCGTCAGCAGGTCTTTCTTCGGCAGGAATGTCATGTTCTCCGCCATGCAGTAGACACAGCGGAAGTCGCAGCGGTCGGTCACCGAAACGCGCAAATAGCTGATCGTGCGGCCATAAGGGTCGATCATGGGCGAGGCGGCCGGGCCATCCAGTTGGGCTTCGATATGCGCATTATCTGGCATGTCCGCTTCCTATCCCTGCGCGCCACCGGCATGGCTCGCGTCTTATTTGTAGCATCCCCAACCGGTTATGCAAAATAGCGGCGCATGAATTCGTAATAGACGTCAGTCAGCGCGTGCAGGTCCGCGATCGGCGTATGCTCGTCCACCTTGTGAATCGTGCTGTTGACGAGGCCATATTCGACCACGGGGCAGAGGTCCTTGATAAAACGGGCATCCGACGTGCCGCCATCCGTCGACAGCGCCGGCCTCAGGCCCGTCACTTTGGCCGACGCTTCGATCAGCGTTTCGACCCACGCGCCTGGACGGGTGAGGAACACATCGGCGTTGGATTCAAGGGTTAAATCGTGTTCCAGGCCGCTTCCCGCAAGGGCATCTTCGACCAGCACACGCAAGCGATCGCCGAGCGAGGCCGCATCGTGATGGTCATTGAAGCGGACGTTGAATTGCGCGTGAGCCTTGGCCGGAACGACATTCACCGCCGGGTTGCCGGTATCGACGCTGGTCACTTCCAGATTTGAGGGCGCGAAATTTTCGCTGCCCTGGTCCAAGGGCTCGTCGATGATCCGCTTCAGCGCGGCAATAAGGCCGGTCACCGGGTTGCGCGTGAGATGGGGATAGGCGACATGCCCCTGCATGCCCCGTACCGTCAGCCGTCCGTTGAGGCTGCCGCGCCGTCCGATCTTGATCGTCTCCCCGATTTTCGCAGGATGGGTCGGCTCCCCAAGCACACAGATGTCGGGAACCTCTCCCGCCTGCCGCATCCATTGGACCACCTTGCGCGTGCCGTTTTCGGCGGGACCTTCCTCATCGGCGGTGAGCAGGAAGCTGATGCTGCCGCGCGGCTTGCGGTCAAAATCGCGGAGATAGCGAAAAACCGCCGCCAGCATCGCCGCGATGCCGCCCTTCATATCCACCGCACCGCGCCCGTACAGCACCCCATCCCGGACCTCGGCAGCGAATGGCGGTGAGGTCCAAGCTGCTTCGTCACCGGCCGGCACGACATCGACATGGCCCGCAAAGCACAGATGCGGCGCGCCTGTCGCCGATGCGCGCATAAAGATTATCGATCTCCGGCAGGCCCTCGCTGATGAAGCGCAGGCGGCGGCAAGCGAAACCGGCCCTGGCGAGCTGGCCTTCGGCATAATCCAGCGCGCCGGCTTCGTCCGGCGTGACGCTCGGACAGCGGATCAGGGCAACGGCATGGGGTAGCGGGTCGAGTTCATCATTCATATTTGCCACTATTCCCCGGCGTCCCGGGCTGCACCAGCACAATCTTCTGCCAGATCTTGCGGCTGAGATTGGTGGCGAGCTGCTCGACGTCGTTCACCGCGGCGACCACCGTCGCATCGGGGAAATGCTGGGCGTAGAGGGCGGCGAGCTTGCCGGTCAGCGACAGCATTTCGGCGCAGTAATCGAGATAGCGCAGCAATTGTTCGTCGGTCAGATCTCGCAAAGGAGAGGATGAGGTTCGCGAGCTGCCGGCAACGTGACCAGGATCCTTGGTCAGCTGATGCATGTCGATGACATGCGCGATGGCACGCAGCCGGTAGAGGCCGTTCAGCGCCTTGGTCCGCTTGAAACGGTTTTCCAGCCGCAGGAAGAAGGCGATGAATATGCCGGAGATCAGAATGATGTTCAGCGCCGCTTCCAAGGCTTGCGTGAACTGGGTGAGTTCCACCGCGCCGGTCAGCGTGGGCTGATAAAACTCGATGAGCTTATAAAATCCTACTACGCCCACGCCGATTGCGACAATGGAGAGGATGCGCAAGCCCCAATAGGTACGGCCGAGCGAGGCGGCCTCGCGGGCCGTCGGGCGCGCGACGTCGAGCAAGTGCGCAGCGGTCTGGGTCAGGCCGCGCGTCGGAAAGCGCTCCGCCACCCGGTTGCGCAGCGTTTCCAAGCTTTTGATGATCGACCGATCGTCGAGCGTTTGGTATTCCAGCATAACTCCCCCCGAGGCGGCGATGTAACTCCGTGGTTCTGTGGACGTGCTTTCTGGCGAAGCGGAGGCGATTTCGCCGCAACGGCGCGAAAAACTACAGATCCAGAGCCGAAAGCAGCAGCGCGTTGATCCGGCGGCTGTCGAACTGGCTTTCGGCAAGCTGGCGGCTGGCGCGCGACATCGAGGGAATGAGGTCCGGCCGCTGCAGCAGCCGCGCCATCGCGCCCGCGAGCGCGGCGGCATCGCCGGCGCGGACCAGCAAGCCGTTGCCGGCTTCCCGGACCACAACCCGGCAACCGCGCGATGTGGACGTGATGACCGGGCGTCCCATCGCAATCGCCTCGATGAGGGAATGTGGTATCGCATCGCCGCGTGCCGGCAGGACGAAAACGTGTGTGCGAGCCATATAGGGCCGTGGATCGGCCTGCGGTCCGAGATATTGCACCACGTCGCGATAACGCTTCAGTTCTGCCAGCGGGAACGCGCTTGCTCCCTTTATTTCCGGCCCTGCGACCAGGCATTTATAATTGCCCGGCTTCGCCTGAAGGATGCGCGCCGCTTCGCAATATTCGGCAATCCCCAGCCTGCGGTCCAACGGCCCGGCAAATAGAAACATGACGCCTCGATCCAAAGGCGGCAGCGGGGCTGCGGGGAAGTGGCGAAGGTCGATGCCGCTGCTGTTCATCGGAAACTGGCGTAGGCGCGGCGGCAACATGCCGTGCCGATGCAGAATCTTATAGTTTTCCTCGTTGAAGAACACTGCCGTATCGCTCACCCGGAGAGCCAGACGCAGCAGCGACCTTTGCATCTGCCGCGCCGAAGCCGAGGCCCGGTCGGGCGCTTCAACGAAGGCCCGGCCCAATTCGCTGATCATCGCGACATTGCGCTTCACGCCGGCCAGCCGCCCGGCCAGCCCGGCCAGTACCGCGCCCTTGGGCGAGTACGCCGCGACGACGTCGGGACGGATGTCCCGGAATGCGCGCGCCAGGCGGTAGACGCTGCGCTGATCGGCCAGCGGCGAAAAGCCCTGGCGAAAGCCGGGCAGTTCCCGGAATTCGGCGCGCAGACCGGCGAATGTACGCTCCGAGGCGTCGTCTAGCTCGGGAGCGAAACACACGACATGGTTTCCGCGGCTGCGGATCTCATCGATCATCGGGCCGGCCGCCACCGCCAGGGAAGCGGCGGAAGGGCCGACGACGGCGATGGTTTTCAAAGACAGCCGCTCGCGTCCGACCGGCAGCCACTGCTCGCGTGTCGGCGGCTCTTGGTCCAGACGCATTGCATCGCGCTGGCGTCCCGGCTCCCCGCGCCTCATCACTCAGTACTCCCCCTCGACGTGGCCACGACCATGCGCGAACAACCTTCCCACAGGTCGCCCGCCCAGCGCGGATCCGCGTCTCCCGTCGATCGTTGCCCCCAAGGCTTTCATCAAAGCCGCAAGGGACTTCCATCTCATGCCCGCAGGGACCTTAAGCGAAATCGCGACCATTTGGGAAGGCTTCCTCGCGGCGGAAATTAGGCGGCGGCGACCTGTCGCGCCTTATCTGTTCTCATTTCGGCCACAATCAAGGCGGTGCGGGGAAATGCGCCGCATGGGTCGTTACGGTTGGGGTGAGCAGTCGCTCGGTTTTGCACACCGCCGGTGTCGTAAGCGCTTGAACAATTTAATTGTTTGAATGAAGGCAGTTTTTCATTTATACAATCTTAAGTTGCATTTCCGGATGCGATTGTTGCCTGCTCAGGCAGGCTAGCGGGGTAACAACACTGGGGAGGTGCTGGAAACGGCGCTTCCCCACGTGTCGCATGGCGCGGGGCAAGAAAAAATGCCCCGGCGCGGGGTCGGCCGGGGCATTCCAAAGAGGGCGTTCACGGGTAAACCCCGGGAACACTCCTAGGTTCAGCCAGTCTCATGGCGGATTTGTGACAAACGTCACCTACTGGTGAAAAGATTCGTCTTCTCTTCAACTTTTATGCGGGGTTTTCAACAGGATGTTCCATTTGGTTTCGTGAATATGTTACCCGCATCCCCTATTGATGGTGCGTCAAATATCTTTCCAGCACAAGCTGTAGCAAATCCAAAGCAAAACCCTTTTTAACACCAGTTCGCACGGTAAGTTCCGGCCCGTCGAGAATTTTTTACCAAATAGGTCCGTTGCCGTCTGCTATTCGCCGTCAATTGCTCACCATCCCGTCATAATTCACGCCGATGGGGTGCATCGAGCCGATAGCCACCAGAAAACCCATATGCCCACCTATTGGAAAAGCTGCGCCGCTTATATAGGCTGACGGCGTGCCAGGTTTCAGTTCAGGTCAGGGTGGCGCGGGTGGCTTTCAAAAGCGAGACTGAGGCGCGGACCGCCGCGACAACTCGGAACGTCCTTCATTCCATTATTCTCGTCGGCGGCATTGGCGCGATTATGGCGCTCTGCGCCTACGTCCTGTGGGGACAGTCGGGCGTGATGTGGGCCTTCGTCTTGATCGGCGCTCTCTTGCTGATCAGCCCGCGCATCGCGCCGGAAATCATCATGCGCATGTATGGCGCGCGCCGCATCGGGCCGGCCGAAGGGGCGCCGGTTCTGCGGATCATCGATGAACTGGCGAAAAGGGCGGGCCTGCCCGCGCCTCCGCAGCTCTATGTCATTCCCAGTCCGATCATCAACGCTTTCGCCACCGGCGTGCAATCGGACTCGCTGCTGGCGGTCACGCAGGGCTTGCTGAACCGCCTGGACGGCCGCGAACTCATCGGCGTTATCGCGCATGAGATGGCGCATATCCGGCACAATGATCTCTGGATCATGGGTCTCGCCGATACGATGAGCCGTTTCACCCATTTCATGTCGATGTTGGGCGTGCTGCTGTTCATCTTCAGCTTGCCTGCCACCTTGTTGGTTGGGCAGCCCTTTCCCTGGATTGGGATCTTGCTGCTGTATTTCGCGCCGACCGCATCGAGCCTGCTTCAACTCGGTCTGTCGCGCGCCCGCGAGTATGATGCCGATCTGGAAGGCGCCCGGCTGTCGGGCGATCCCGAGGCGCTGGCGAGCGCGCTGCAGAAGATCGAAAGCGCTCAAGGGAGAATGTGGGAGACCATCTTGCTGCCCGGCCGCAATGTGCCGGTTCCGTCGATCCTGCGCACGCATCCCCCGACCGAGGAGCGCATCAGGAGGCTGCGCGAATTTGGTCAGCCGCCGCGTCAGCCGCTGCAGACTGCCGGAGTCGGGCAGGTCGGCTCGCATTTCGCTCCGAGGCGACCGGTGCCGCGTTACCATCTGACCGGGCTCTGGCATTAGGATCTGCGCGGGAAGGATCGGCGATGGGGCATGAAATCGAGCGAAAATTCCTGACGTCGAGCGGAAGCTGGCAATCCGCCGTCAGCAAGGTCAGCGATATCAGCCAAGTCTATCTGGCGGCAACGGATAGCGCATCGGTGCGAATTCGCATCAAGGACGAGGTAAAGGCATTCCTGGCCATCAAAAGCGCCGATGCGGGGCCGAGCCGCTTGGAGTTCGAATATCCGATCCCGGTCGATGAAGCGAAAGCGCTGTTCGAGTTGCGCATTGGACATATCGTGGAGAAGCGGCGTCATATCGTCATCGTCGAAGGCTGCCACTGGGAGATCGACGTGTTTCGCGGCGTGCTCGACGGTCTGATCATCGCCGAACTCGAACTGGACGATGCGGAGCAGCAATTCCACAAGCCGGATTGGCTTGGCGAGGAAGTGACCCACGACCGGCGTTATTACAATGCGAGCCTTGCGTTGGATGGATTGCCTAAGCAATCCGGGTTCGAATGAGCTAAATCTGGCTGCTTGCAGATTCTCTTGAGAGAGAACGCTGCGCCGATACGGGATCATATGTACCGCAGCGTCGCGCTACAGATCCCTTCGCGTCAAAAATAGATCCTTCCCCTCCAGCACGTTGACGTTTTGAGTCAGCGGCTGCATCAAATCGTGGTCGGAATGAAACTCGATGAGATATGGCTGAAAGCCGGATGAGCAGATGTCATGCATAAACGCGGTCGGATCGCAACCACTGCGCCGAAATTCCGACGATGACCATTTAAGCGCGATTTGGAGCTCAGGATTTTCCGCAACGATCCTGCGCATGCCGCGCCAAACATTGGGCTCCGCGCCTTCGACATCGATCTTGATGAAATCGACGCGGCTGCCTGGCGTGATGCGCTCATCCAACGTGGTGGCCGGGACCTGGATTTCTTCCGCAGTCATGTGATCGGGGAGCGAAAATAACGAACTCTTTGCCCCATGATGGGCACGATGAAACGTAACTTGACCTGTCTTGTCAGTGACGGCCTCGGAGTAGACCTTGGCTCGATCGCTGAAACCATTCAGCCGCAACGTACGCCTCAGCGCCGTGGCAATGTGTGGCGTCGGTTCGAAGCATGCTACGGTACCCGATGGCCCGACGGCGGCTGCAAGTGTCAAGGCGTGAACTCCTATATTCGAGCCCACATCAACGGTTGTTGCTCCCGGCTGAACGTGTGCTTTGATCACCGCCGCGACATCGGCCTCGATATTCTCAAATCCATGACGGGAAATATATTCAAGCAAGCCGGATTCCACCGTCGGCACGACGACATCGAATTCGTTTGTTCCCAAGATCGCGTCCACCGCAGCAGAAGATGAGCGGTGTGGCGCTGCCTGGGTGTTCAAGCGCGCCAATAGCCGGTCGGTGTGATAGGCGAGGTAACCATCGAGACGGTCCGCCCCTTTTCGTATCGCCTCTTCTACGACCCCATGCAGAAGGGTTTGCCGGTCCGCCCCTTTTCGCATCGCCTCTTCTACGACCTCGTGCAGAAGGGTTTGCGGGGCCGTCAATAGCCGCTCAGTGTGATAGGCAAGATAACCATCGAGCGGTCTGCCTCTTTTCTTATGTCCTCTCCTACGGACTCGCGAAGAAGGATTTGCGAGGCTTCAATACGCTCAAGTCGCGCGAGAAGATTTTTATAGGCATCCTTCGACAGCCGCTTCGAGCGGAACCGTCTGATAGTTCGATTAAAGAAAGATTTCATGGTTCCACTCCGCGCTGGCCGAACTGCGCATGGAATAGCTCCTGCCATTGTTGGGTGGCCAACTCTTCTGCAAAGCTATCCAATATTGTGCCTTGCGTTGACCGAATGGCTTCGGCTAACGCACGGTCTCCGCTCAGCAACTGCTGCGTTTTTCTCCGCATCTCCTCAGTATCTGCGCATCGCCCCGGCAGATCCGCACTGCCTGTGAGCGTGTCAATCAACGCCCCGCTGCGGTACAGAACTGGCGCTCCCACAACCATCGCTTCCAATGGCGAGTAGTGGAGGTGCCTCGGTTCGGTCGATGGATAGACAAAAACGGGAGCCGCGGCATAGAGCTGCAATAGTTCGTCGTCAGTCATATAAGGCAAGATGGCCGGGTCGCTGACAGGTCCAAGTTGTCGGCCGAAGAACTGATGCGGCAGATCGCCGAAATCCCGCTTATCGCGCTCATAAATAGCTTGGTAATAATTTCCATCTGCCACGGCGGGGCAAAGGAATACAGCGTGCGCTCCATCGCCGTGCCATCCGTTCTGTCGCTTAAATACGTAGTCGGGCAGTGGGACGGTGAGGGTATGTCGGCGTGAACCGAGAGGCTCTTGTTCGATTTCCGCCAGGTTTTCGTAGGCTTGACCGAAGACAAATCGGTCACCGAGAGCGGAAAGTTCCGACAGCATGCCTGGTCTGTTCGTGACCGGAGGGATGTCGGAATAACGAACCGGATGCTCTCTGCCGAAGACCCTTGCCACAACGACGCCGGAAAACTTTCTCGCGGCCTCCGACAGGGGAGTGACATAGGCCGAGAAGGTCGTGACGACCATCTGAAAGGACTCGTTCATGATCTGAGCGATGGTCGGCGACCAATCGCGGCTATAGAAATCGTGAGCATTGAGAACTGTCAGCGCGGTGGACGATATGCTCAATGATTGGTCGTACTCATACGTAACTGCGCCGCTCCGATACCCGGTATCGTTCTCGGGAATGACTTTTGGAATAAATATCTCCCAGCCTAGATTGCGTAAAATAGGGACCTCAGCCGGCATTAATGTGCGGTGATTAACAATCCAGGCAAGCCGGTGCGGTTTAAATGTCGAACCGAATTTCATCTTATTTGTATTCCGGAAATAATTATTACTTCTGTTTCAGATAGATATTACTTCAACCACATAAATGCGACCGATGCTGATAATGATATTGATCGAGCTCCGGATGAATTGGTGCACAGGCAATAGGGTGATCGTGGATCATGAGAGAGTAATCAAGAGCAAGGTGTTGTAGTGGACGGGCGACGCAATCTTGGATTGCAGCTTATGCCACGTCCTACTTTGCGGCGCAATGCCGCCCAAGGCACACTCAATACGCAGTTCGCGTCCCGTCGGGGATCGGAACTTTTCGCCGCAGCAGCTATTCGCCCCAACAGCGTGATCACAAACATCCCACGATCGGTGGGATGGACACGGCGCCCGATGCCGAGTCCATCAGGATCATTCAGGCCTTAGCGCAGCGAATTGATAGGCAGACATATGTTTTTCGTCGCATTGGCGACCGATTATGACGGCACCCTCGCAAGGCACGGGATCGTCGATCGCCGCAACTCTGGACGCGCTGAAGCGGGTGAAGCGGTCCGGGCGCAAGCTGATCATGGTCACCGGCCGCCAAGTCGCCGATCTCCTGCCGCTCTTCCCGGAGATGGATGTCTTCGATTGGGTGGTGGCGGAAAACGGCGCGACGCTCTACGAACCGGCTTCGAAAGAGCAAACGCTACTCGCCCCGGAACCCTCAGCCGAACTGATCGCCCTGCTTGAGCGCGAGGGCGTCAAACCCCTGTCGGTCGGCCGCTCGATCATCGCGACCTGGGAGCCGAACGAGACGATCGTGCTGCGCGCGATTCGTGACCTCGGCCTGGAATTGCAGATCATCTTCAATAAGGGCGCCGTGATGATATTGCCGGCCGGCATCAACAAGGCATCGGGCCTCATGGCGGCCATCGGACGGCTTGGCCTGTCGCCGCACAATATTGTCGGCATCGGCGATGCGGAGAATGATCATGCCTTTCTGGAGCTTTGCGGCTGCGGCGTCGCCGTCGCCAACGCCTTGCCCGCGCTCAAGGAAAAAGTGCGTCATGTGACGCAGGGCGCTGCCGGGGCCGGTGTCGTGGAGCTTTGCGAATTGCTGATCGAGACGGATCTGGAGGGCATGTCGCCCGTGCTTCCGGCGAAGCGGCCCATGATCGGCTTTGCGGAAGACGGCAGCCAGTTGTGCCTTGAGCCGCGCAATGGACCGCTGCTCATCGCCGGTTCGTCTGGCGGCGGCAAGACGACCACGGTCACCTGCCTGCTGGAACGGATGAGCGCATTGAACTTCCAGTTTTGCGTGCTCGATCCCGAGGGCGATTATGCCGATGCGGCAGATACCGTCACGCTCGGACATCCGAGCGACCCGCCGACGGTCGACGAAGTGCTGAGCGCCCTGTCCCGGCCCGATATCAGCGCCATCGTCAATCTTCTTGCGGTGCCGCTCGCCGACCGCCCCGCATTTCTTGCCAAGCTGCTCCCTGAACTGTCGCATCTTCGCACCGAAACGGGCCGCCCGCATTGGATCGTCATCGACGAGGCGCATCATCTGCTGCCGGCGGACTGGGACGCGGCGCAGCTGAGCCTGCCGCGCGAATTGTCCGGCCTGATCCTTGTCACGGTGCATCCCGACCAATTGTCGAAGGAATTGCTCGGCTCGGTTGAAACGGTGATCGGCGTCGGCAACGAACCGCATAAGGCGGTGGCTCAATTCTGCCAGGCCGCGAAGCTGCCGCCCCCGCCGGCCATCCCGATCGATAAGAACGCTCGCCAGGCTTACTTCTGGCGGCGCGGCGGTTACGCATCGGCAGTTTCCATCGGTGAGCCGAAAGCGGTGCAACAGCGGCACGCCCGGAAATATGCGGAAGGCGAACTCGGCGAGGATCTGAGCTTCTATTTCCGTGGGGCCTCCGGCAAGCTGAACCTGCGCGCGCAGAATCTCGCGATCTTCGTGCAGATCGCGGCCGGCGTCGACGAAGAGACCTGGATGCATCATTTGCGGCAGGGCGACTATTCGCGGTGGTTCGCCGAAGTGATTAAGGACGAGGGGCTGGCCGAGGAGTCCCGTGAAATTGAGCGGGATGAAAAGCTTTCGGCGGATGAGAGCAGGAAACGGATCGAAGACATGATTTCGCGCCGCTATACGGCACCGGCGAAGCAGTGAGGCGCGTATTCACTCGACGGCAGAGGCGATTGCGAAGCTGGTTTCCAGTGCGTCAGTACATTGTGGCTTTGTTTCCGGATCGGCGACGGCATAATCTGTTCCCATAGGTCAAGCAGGAGGAAACGGCATGGACGCCGCCGAATTGAAAGCGCTTCAGGCGCCCATAAAGGAGCGCTATCGCGAGACACCGGACGCGGCGCTGGTAACGCTGCGCGCCGAGGGCACGATTGGAGAGGGTGTCACTTGCTCGGTACAGACGTCGAAGGCATTGATCGAAGCGGGACTGCATCCAGCGACCGGCGGCAGCGGTTTTCAGGCTTGCTCGGGCGACATGCTACTGGAGGCATTGGTCGCCTGCGCAGGCGTTACGCTGAATGCCGTGGCGACTGCGCTGGGGTTGGACATCGGCGAGGCAAAAATACGCGCTGAGGGCGATCTCGATTTCCGCGGCACGCTCGGCGTGGAAAAACAAGCACCGGTCGGCTTCCGTGACATTCGCCTGCATTTCGATATCGGCGGCAATCTCACCGCGGAACAGCGGGATACGTTGTTGAAGCTCACCGAGCGCTATTGCGTCGTCTACCAGACGCTCCGCTCGGCTCCGCCGATCGCGGTAGAGATGCGCAACGCATGAACGCTTCGGCGCGCTCCCGGATCGGCAAAGGAAAACGCGGCTTCCCTCATGTCGGCCGCGTTTTCCGGATTTTGCGCGCATGGCGCTATTTCAGCGGCTCATAGATGCGTTGCAAACTATAATTCAGGCCGACCTTGATGGTATGGATGTCGTTCTCGTGCTCGAAACGATCGCCATCGAAATTGCTCGACCGGTCCGCGCCGAAATCCATGTAGAGATATTCGATCTTCATCGAAAGGTCGCGCTGGAACGCATATTCCACGCCCGCGCCAAGCGCCCATCCTGCCCGCGTTTCGTCCAGGTTGGTGAAGTCGGACGGATCGATGTCGCCCGCGGTAAACGCGCCCGCGGTGTTTTCGATATTGGCGAAGGCCAAGCCGCCTTTGGCGTAGAAAAGCCACCGGTCTTCCGCATAGCCGATGCGGCCGGTCAAGGTGCCATAGGCGCCATATTCGACGGTGGTGAAGGCAAGGGCGTTTTCCTGGGTGTCGTCGGCCCCCAGATAGCCGAGATCGGCTTCCAGGCCGAAGACGAAGTGGTCATATTGCCAATTATAGCCGACGCTGACGCCGGCGAGCCAGCCATAGGGCTGTACGGCGAAGCCGTCCGCACCGTCGAAGGCGTCGCCGTTTCCTATGTCTGGGAGATTGGTGGAGGAAGATGACCCCCAGCCATAGCCGAGATGGCCGCCTATATAGAAGCCGGTCCATGAAAAGTAGGATCTGGGCACGACGATCGGGTCGTCGCCATAATCCCTCTGCCGTCTGTCGTAATTATCGAGATCCGCGGCCCCCGCTGGTATCGAAGCGGCTGCCGATAGGACGCACGCAAACGCCATACGCGACGCTGCAAAAACACACTTCCGCATAGATTTCTCACACTTTCACAAACTGAACGACCGCATTTTCCCGCCCCATAACCCCGCCTTACAAAAATTCTACAACGCACACGCCACAACCCAGGCGTGGGGAGGACGCGCGCACTCTACATAAAATTCCCGCTATGGTTGCGCCTTATCCCCACTATTCAATCGTTGTCAGCCTTGAGCGCTCAGCTTTGTTGTGCTCGCGCAACAGTCCCAGCCTAGCGAATTCGGTGCTCAGTTCACGGATCAGCGTTTTGCGCGGTGCGCGGTCCTCGTCCAGAATGGCGGCAGGTTTCGAGCATGATCATGCTCAAGCGAAAGATCGGCCACATCGGAGAGCGATATGACGAGAGGCGATACAAGGCTTTGTCCCGGGCGGCACGCGTTCCGAGCCTATGCGGTGCGTGGGCTGCTCGTGCTTATGCTTGTCGGAGCGTCGTCGGCCTGGACGGTCGCGCCGGCCTCAGCGCAACGGGCGGATGACCCGGCCGCCGCGTCCATCATCGCCCGTGACGCCTTGTTCCATCCCCCGGTCGCCAAGAACGGCATGGTCGCGGCCGAGGACAGAACCGCGGCGGAAGTCGGCGTGGAGATTTTACGCAAGGGCGGGAATGCCGTCGATGCCGCCGTGGCGACGGGGTTCGCCCTGGCGGTCACCCACCCGCAAGCCGGCAATCTGGGGGGCGGAGGGTTCATGCTGATCGCGCTGCCCGCGAGGAACAAGGTTATCGCCCTCGATTACCGCGAGATGGCGCCCGCCGCCGCCACCCGCGATCTCTTTCTCGGCCCTGACGGCGAGGTGGACAATGACAAGGCGCGCTACAGCAGGGCCTCGGCCGGCGTGCCGGGGACTGTCGCCGGGCTCATACACGCGCTCGACACCTACGGCACGATGAGCCTTGCCGAGATCCTGGCGCCCGCCATACGGCTCGCCGAGGACGGCATTCAGGTGCCGCGCGGGCTCGCCTTCGCGCTGGCGGGCAATCGCGCGCGTTTCGAGAAAGACCCTTCATCCGTCAAATATTTCATGCATCCCGAGGGCCGGCCCTATGACACCGGGGAAACACTGAAGCAGCCGGATTTGGCACGAACGCTGCGGATGATCGCCGCCGAGGGCAGGCGCGGCTTCTATGAGGGCAAGGTCGCGGACGCGATCGTCGCGGAAATGCGCGAGGGCGGCGGGCTCATCACGCATGAGGATTTGAAGGGTTATCGCGTCGTCGAGCGGGAGCCGGTGCGCGGCAATTATCGCGGCTTCGAGATTGCCTCCATGCCGCCGCCATCGTCAGGCGGCGCGCATCTCATCGAGATGCTGAACATCCTGGAGGGGTTCGACCTCAAGGCCGCCGGCCACAACAGCGCCGATTATATTCACCGGCTGGTCGAGGCCATGCGCCGCGCCTATGCGGACCGGGCCAAGCACATGGGCGACCCGGATTTCTGGAAGGTGCCCGTATCGGGCCTGACGAGCGAAAGCTACGCCGAAGGTTTGCGCAACGGCATCGACCTCGCCAGGGCCTCGAAATCCGCCGAAATCTTCGCAGGCACGCCGCCTGCCAGGGAAGGTGAACAGACCACGCATTTCTCCGTCATGGATAAGGACGGCAATGCCGTCGCCAACACCTACACGCTGAATTTCACATTCGGCAGCGGCTATTCCGTGGATGGCGCCGGGTTCCTTCTCAACAACGAAATGGACGATTTTTCCGCCAAGCCGGGCGTGCCGAACGCCTTCGGCCTGATCGGCGGCGAGGCCAATGCGATCGAGCCGCGCAAGCGCCCGCTCTCCTCGATGACGCCGACGATCGTGCTGAAGGACGGCCAGCCTTACATCGTGACGGGAAGCCCGGGCGGCAGCACGATCATCACGGTGGTGCTGCAGCTCCTGCTGAACATGCTGGATTTCGACATGAACGTGATGGAGGCCGCCTCGGCGCCGCGTATCCATCATCAATGGCTGCCCGACACCGTGATCACCGAACGCGGGATCTCGCCGGATACGGTGCGCCTGCTCGAGGAGCGCGGCTTCATATTCCCGCGCGGCCCGGACGGCCGGTTGGTCAACCGTATTCTGGGGCGCACCAACTCCATCGCGCGGCAGAGCGGATATATTTTCGGCGCCGCTGACCCCCGCGCCGCAGATGGCGCCATCGCGGCATATTAGAGCGCGTCGGGATAGACGGGGATGCGTGTGCCGGAAATGTAAAAGAATGTCCGGTTCGTCGCGTCCCGTCAGATTTGAGGACATATTGGCAAGGAAATCGCCAGAAAACCTAGGCTCAGACACTCGGATTGGCCCAGAAACGATACAATTAAATCATTGAATATACAGCATTATTTTCGGAAGCTTGCCTGGCTGGGGAAAGACTCCAGAAGGAGCTTTCAAATATGCGAACGATAAAAATGACCTTTGCCATCGCGGCAGTCGGCTTTGCGGTTCTTGTCGGCGGCCGTGCGCCGGCGGACGCTGCCCCACTCTCCGCCGCGCCGCTTTCATCCGTGTCGCAACAACTCGCCGACGAAGCAAGCGGCGGCGCGGTGCAGAAAGTGCATTACCGAAGGGGATTTTGCTGGCGGCATCCCCACAGCTGGCGCTGCCGTCATGCAAGACCGCACCGCTATTGCCGGAATTGGCGCTCGCGCTGTGCCGATCGGTGGGGCTGGCATACACCGCGCTACCGGCAGTGCTTGCGGCGTCATGGCTGCTGATGGCTGAATCCGCCTGCCGAATGCAATGAGCCGATGGGCGCGTCCGCAATGCGCGGGCCGCCCATTTTGTCATCTCGGCGCCTTCTCGCGGTCCGCATGCATTCCTGCCACCAAAGTTCTATCGGGCGGCGGTGGGTGCTGGCCATTGCGATTGACACGCAGCCTCACCCCCACGAAAGGGATGAGGCCAAGATGCGCAAAAGATCGCCAGAGCATTTTCCAGCAAAGTGGACACCGGTTTGCGTCGCGAAAATGCGACCAAACAAAGAGATAGAGCCCGTTCCGATTCAATCGGAACGGAAAAGGCTCTAGAGCATCGGACCGAAAAGTGCGCAGCGGTTTTCGGACAAATCCGATGCCGCAAACAAAAAGATGGAGCGGCGCTGCCGATTCTCATTAAGAGTTCCGCCGCTCTAGAGTGAGCGGCCGCTCAGAAAGTGACGTTGTTCACCACCCACGCTCCGGCGGCGGCGGCGATGCCGGCCAGCAAGATCGGCGGCAGCGTTTTCACGAATACGGTGAGCAAGGTGGCGAAGGCGGCAAGCGCTTTCTCGCCGGCCTCCAACAACTCCTTGATCGCCTTGTAGAGGAAGTAGAGAACCACACCCGCGACAACGACGAGCAATAGCTGTTTCCATAACGGCAGATCGCCGAGGGCGTTCCACGGCACACCGAAAATCTGCTGAACGGTCCATCGCCAGATCGTCTCGACAAATCTGAAGATCGCCGAAAGGCCCGTGCGCAGAAAATTCAAAAGCTGATCGATAAACTGCATGCGTAGATCCTCCCCCATTCGGGCTTTCGCCCATCCCCGGATACAACACGACTGCGATTTCAGCACCCCTGCCTGACTCGCTTTTTCCCCAGCGGCGTCAGGCCTATTCCTGAGTTTGCCACGGAAGCCGGCTTCGGCAAGCAGGAATATTCGCGACCGCGATCGGCGGTAGCGAGACGCCCGGCAGCCGCCCACGCCCCCGCGCGCTCACGATAATCGCCGCCCCCGCTTCGCGTTCCACCGCTATTCCACGCGACCCTGCGGCATTTTGGACTTCGTGGCGTATTCCTCTGTCGGTTCAAGGCGGTAAAGCCCACCCTCCTCGGAATCGGTGGTGAAGTAAATCAGCCCATCCGGTCCGGTCCGCACATCCCTGATGCGACCCAACTCGTCCTTCAGGAATTGTTCTTCGCGCACCACGCGGCCGTTTTCGAGCTTGACGCGGACAAGCATCTGCCCGGCCAGCGCGCCGAGCCAGGCCGTGCTCTGCCAGTCCACGACCTGCCCCTCATAAATGGTCAGCCCCGAAGGACCGATCGACGGCGTCCAGTGGCGCACCGGCTGTTCCAGGCCCTCGGCCTCCGCAAGCCCGCCATTGATCGGCTTGCCGTCATAGTCCACGCCGTAGGTGATGTGCGGCCAGCCGTAGTTCCGCCCCGACTCGACGCGGTTCAGCTCATCGCCGCCCATCGGCCCATGCTCAGTCGCCCATAGCTGACCCGTCGCGACGTCTATCGCCAGCCCTTGCGGATTACGGTGACCGTAGCTCCAGATGCCGGGCCGCGCGCCTGGCGTCGCTGCAAACGGATTGTCCTCGGGAAAGGTACCATTGCGCCGCATTCTGGTGATCTTGCCGTAATCGTCGCTCAGATCCTGCGCATGCCGGCCGTCGAAACGGTCGCCCAGCGTGAGATACAGCAATCCCTTCTGATCGATCACCATGCGGCCGCCGAGCTGCTCCGTTCCGGGCGCCGGGGGATAGCTCTCAAATATGAGCTTGCTGTCCTCCAGCGACAGATTTTCGACATCGAGCCGCGCCTTCAACACCCTGATCGTCGCTGCGTCTCGCGTCCCGTAGGTGTAGGAGAGATAGATCGTATCGTTGTTCGCGAATTCAGGATCGAGCACGACGTCCATAAGCCCCGCGTGATCCGCCGTCAGCCGGTCCGGAGTGCCGGAGATGCTCAGCGGCTCGGGCTCTCCCGGCACGATCAGTTTAAGGTCGCCCCAACGCTCGGTGACGAGCATCAGCCCCTCGGGCAGGAAGGCGACCGACCAGGGAAAGTTGAACGGGCCTGCGATGCGGGTGACGGTGAAGTCAGGCTTTGCGACCTCTTCGGGTTGGATCTGTTCGATCGTTTCCGATCGCGCGGGAGGTGACACCACCATTGTGAGGGCAAAAACGATGATCACATTGGCGAGGCCAGATGCGTTTAAAAGACGAAGCGCCATGCGGTTCTCTATGCGAATGTTGCTGCGGCGGGAATGCGGATCTCATGCAAGAGGAGTAGCCGAGTCTTAGCATCGGGAAGACGGTAAAACTGAGGCTATAGCGGATCAAGCAGCAAAATCAGTTGCCCAAAACTGTTTGAGGAGGCACATTCCCGCCGCATGGAACGATCAGGATCGGTCCCAGGCCGCTTGCATCCTCTCACCTGCTCCACCACATAGCTTACCTCATCATGCACCCCATTATCGAAGTTTCGAACCTCTCCAAGGTCTATTCCGGCGGCTTCCAGGCGCTGAAGAACATCGACCTTGAAATCCGCCGTGGCGAGATTTTCGCGCTCCTCGGGCCGAATGGGGCCGGCAAAACCACGCTGATCAGCATCATTTGCGGCATCGTCAATCCGAGCAGCGGCTCGGTTTCCGTCGACGGGCACGACATCATCGACGACTACCGCGCGGCGCGGTCGCTCATCGGGCTGGTGCCGCAGGAGCTGACCACGGACGCCTTCGAGACGGTCTGGTCGACGGTGAGCTTCAGCCGCGGCCTTTTCGGCAAGAAGCCCAATCCGGCGCATATCGAAAAGGTGCTGAAGGAGTTGTCCTTATGGGACAAGAAGGACAATCAGATCATCACTTTGTCCGGCGGTATGAAACGGCGCGTGCTGATCGCAAAGGCGCTGTCGCATGAGCCGAAAATTCTGTTCCTCGACGAGCCGACGGCCGGTGTCGACGTCGAATTGCGGCGCGATATGTGGAATGTCGTGCGCGCATTGCGCTCGTCCGGCGTGACCATCATTCTGACGACGCATTACATCAACGAAGCTCAGGAAATGGCCGATCGGGTGGGCGTGATCAATCACGGCGAGATCATCCTGGTCGAGGAAAAAACGGAGCTGATGCATAAGCTTGGCCGCAAGCGGCTCATTCTCGACCTGCAGAAGAAACTGGACGGCGTGCCGCCGCAACTGGCCGGTTACGCGCTGCAAACGGCCGAGGACGGTCATCAGCTCGTCTACACCTACGATACCCAGGCCGAGCGCACCGGCATCACCGCATTGTTGCGAGAACTCAACGAAGCGGGCATCCGCTTCAAAGACCTCAATACGACGCAGAGCTCCCTCGAGGAGATCTTCGTCAATCTGGTGAAAAAATCGGCATGAATTTCAGGGCGGTCCAATCCATCTACCTGTTCGAAATGGCGCGCACCTGGCGCACGCTGTTTCAGAGCATCGTCTCGCCGGTTGTCTCCACATCGCTCTATTTCGTGGTGTTCGGTTCGGCGATCGGTTCCCGCATCACCGAGATCGACGGCGTCAGCTACGGCGCTTTCATCGTGCCTGGGCTGATCATGCTGTCGCTGCTCATGCAGAGCATTTCGAATGCGTCCTTCGGCATCTATTTTCCGAAATTCACCGGCACGATCTATGAGATCATGTCCGCACCGATATCTTACGTCGAAATCGTGCTCGGCTATGTCGGAGCGGCCGCCACCAAATCGGTCATTCTCGGGCTGATCATTCTGGCAACAGCGTCGTTGTTCGTGCCGTTGCGCATCGCTCATCCATTCTGGATGATCTTCTTCCTCGTGCTGACCTCGGTTACGTTCAGCCTGTTCGGCTTTATCATTGGCATATGGGCGGACGGCTTCGAGAAGCTGCAAATCATCCCGCTGCTGGTGGTGACGCCGCTCGTGTTTCTGGGCGGCAGTTTCTATTCGGTCAACATGCTGCCGACCTTCTGGCAGAAGGTGACGCTGTTCAATCCGGTGCTGTATCTCATCAGCGGATTCCGCTGGAGTTTC
Organism: uncultured Alphaproteobacteria bacterium; assembly: GCA_963842775.1. Classification (GTDB taxonomy): domain Bacteria; phylum Pseudomonadota; class Alphaproteobacteria; order Rhizobiales; family Rhodomicrobiaceae; genus R-RK-3. The sequence goes on from CAWJHQ010000016.1 coordinate 47,995, forward strand.
TACGAGATTTCGGATGTGAGCGTCGCGGTCAGCGTTGGCATGATCAGCGTGTTTCTGGTGCTGTGCATGACCCTGGTGTGGTGGATGTTCAAAACCGGCTATCGGCTCAAGACCTGAGCTGCTTGATCAGGCGCGATTACGCTGCGAATGATGGCGGCGGCCAGTGTGCCCAGTGTGCATTGGGCTGCAAACGAAATCCTGATTGATTGCTGATACTGAGAAAATAGGCCGGGGCACGGCGCCTTGCGCCGTGCTTTCGCGGAGAATTCCTAATTAGAATTAGGGTCTTCCTGCGCCACGAAGCGCCCCGCTCCCCGCTTGGCTGAGGCTGCCTCTTGCTTGACTGAAGCCATGCCCTGACTAGCCGCCGTCGGCGCTGCTTCGCGCTTGGCGGGGACCGCTGCGCCGCCCCGCTTGGCGGACGCCGCTTCCTGCTTCTCCGCGATCGCAGAAGACTCGATATTGATAAATTCGGTCTTCATGATGTCGACATGCCCCGCGGTCAGCATATTCGTTTCCCCGCCGACATGGTTTTCAGGTGCAACGCCGGTAAAAGCCACGCTCTGCAGCGATTGCTTGGAGAAATCGGGCCGGGCAACCATCGCCGGATTCGGCTGATAGCCTGAATTCGATACGACATGCACGACCTTATACCCCTCCAGCTTGAGCTGGGTGAGGAAGCCGTCGAGCGCTTCGGCGGTTACCGGCTTCAGATCGTGGAACAGGACCACGCCGCCATGCATCTGCCGCACGCGTTCCATAGCCCGGTTGATAAGCTGTTCGGCCGTCGAGCCGGCCAAAGTGTCGTCCGACACGACATCGACCGACCAGACGCTGATGTCCCGGCTGGCGAGATAGGCGTTCAGCTCCGGAGAGTCGTTGAGGCCAGGATAGCGGAAGAAGGGCGCAATCGGCTGGCCGAGCGCGTAGGAGGTCGCGACGAACCCCTTCTCGATTTCCATCTTCGCTTCTTCGAAGGGCATTTTGCTCAGGTCGCGCGGATGGGACCAGGTATGCGTTGCGATCGTGTGACCGCGCTTGGCCGCGTCCTTCAGGGCAGGCGACATGAACAGAGCCATCCGGCCGACGGTGAAGAATGTCGCCTTGACGCAATGCCGGTCGAGCGTATCGAGGATCTGCTTCGTGTGCTGTCCGTGCGGGCCGTCATCGAAGGTGAGCACGACTTCCATGCGCCGGATCGGCGCGGTCTTGGGATATTGCAGCCGGCCGAACTGCTTGCCGCCCGTCGAGTCAACGGCCACGGTGCGGGAAAGGCCGGTGGTTTTTGGGTCGTCGGCGCAGTCGGCGGCATGTGCGATCGATACGTAGCCAAGGAGAAGGGCTACCGCCGAGACCGCCTTCACAATACCAAACATAGGTTGCCCTTCCGACCGCATTAACTTACCCGCCTCCATTCTGCTGGGTGGGGGCTGCGAAACAAGTGATAAATGCCCTTAGGACGAAGTTGGATGCCGGCTGTTGATTCCCTGCTACAGCAATGGAAAATCCCTACAAATTTCGGCTAAGATGCGCGCTCTTTCGAATCACGGCACGGGACGGTTGTATGGCCATTAAGATCGCAAGCTGGAACGTAAATTCCATTAAGATCAGAGCGGAGGCTGTCGCGGATTGGCTGCGCGAGGCACAACCAGACGTGGTATGTCTTCAGGAAATCAAGTGTCAGGATAGCAATTTCCCCCGAACAATTTTTGAAGACATTGGCTACAATTTAGCAGTTCTCGGCCAGAAATCCTACAATGGCGTCGCGCTGCTTTCGAAATGGCCGATCAGCGATGTGACCGCCGGGCTGCCGACGATGAAAGCTGACGAGCAGGCGCGCTATTTGGAGGCGCTGATCGGGTTGCCCGGCGAAGCGATCCGCGTGGCGTCGATCTATCTCCCAAACGGCAATCCTCCCGATGGCGCCAAATATGATTATAAGCTCGAGTGGCTGGCGGCGCTGCAGGACCACGCCCGCACCTTGCTGACCTACGAGGAAACGCTGATCCTCGGCGGCGATTACAACGTCATTCCCGAAGAGGCCGATGTTCACAATCCGGCGGCCTGGAGGGGGGACGCGCTATTCAAGATCGAAACACGTCAACGATTCCGGCGCCTGCTTGGTCTGGGCCTGACGGATGCCTTTCGCCTTTGCAGCAGCGAGCCCGGCCAATACAGCTTCTGGGACTATCAGGCCGGCGCATGGCAGAAGAACCTTGGCATCCGGATCGATCATCTGCTTCTGTCCCCGGAAGCTGCGAACCGCGTGCAGCAAAGCGGGATCGACAAACATGTCCGCGGCCGCGAAAAACCTTCGGATCACGTGCCCGTCTGGGCGATCCTAAATTAGCGCCCGACGGAGCTTCGACGCGCGTAAGCAGCGTATCCTCACCGCGTTGGCGATGAGGCGAACCCCTTAAGGCGCAACCTGCCCAGTGGCGCTCGCCGCCTGGCCGCCATATTGCTGCGCCTCGTTACCCGATTGGTCCTTGGTGGCTGCCGTCGAGAGTCCCCTCGCTCTCCTTGCCGCGCCCTCGCGTCGGGGTAGGAACATCCACCGCAACCGCTGGCGGCGCGACTGTCTGAATGGCGTTTCCGGTCGGATTGCCGTAGACGCTTTTCCATTTGTCGACCAGAACCAAAGCTTCCCGCTCCAGATCCTTCGACGCAGTCAACAGCGCTTCTTCATAATCCCTGGCGATCCACGCCCGATCTTCGGGAGAAGCAGCCTCCTTGCCGAGGATCAGCAGTGCCAGACCTGACGCCTGACGCTGTTTGATAAGCTTGCCTTCCCACATCAGCATGCCGAGCAACGCCTGCGCCGGCGGATAGCGCTTGCGTGCCGCCGCTTCCAGATGGCGCGCCGCGATGGCCGGATTTTGCATTTGGCCCTCGCCGGTCAGGTATAGCCTTCCAAGCTCATACAATGCGATGGGATCGTCCAGCATCACGCCGGCCTGATGGAAAAAATCCGCCGCAAGCCTGACATTCTTTCCCCAGCCAGGAGCGTCCAGGCCTTTGGCGTAGCACATGCCCGCCCGGCGGAACGCTTCGGCGACAAGGTGAGCCGCCGCGTAGAATTTATCCAGGCGCTCGTTGCGTTCGGCGGCCGTCTTGTAAAGCTCGCAGCTCTTCAACTCGTTCTTCGCGACGAACTTGCCTTCCCGATAGATATTTCCAAGGCGGACCATGGCGTGCAGACTGCCCTGGCCAGCCGCCCGCTCCAGCGCCTGCACTCCGATATCCACCCGGCCGTCGCGAAATGCATCCTCGGCCGTCGAATACTCTTCCGCGAGGGAACGCATCGAATTCCCCGCAGCTTCGACCGAACTCACCGGCGCACAAAGACACGCGAGCGCCGCTAACGCCCCGATAATCTGTCGCATCCTACTGATCCGCATAACTTATAACTTCTTCTTTTGCCCCCGGATGGGTGACGGCGCCTTTCCGCGCAGGCCCCACTTGCTGCGCGTATTTCCATAGAGTGCCGCTCCGATAGAGATTTTTGGGCGCCGACCATGCCGCACGGCGTTCAGCCAGTTCCTCCTCGGAGACTTCCAGATCGAGCCGCCCCGTTTCGGCATCCATGGAAATGATGTCGCCGTCCCGCACCAGCGCGATCGGTCCTCCGACCGCAGCCTCCGGGCCGACATGACCGATACAAAATCCGCGCGTCGCGCCGGAGAACCGGCCGTCGGTGATCAACGCAACTTTTTCGCCCGCGCCCTGGCCGTAAAGCGCGGCCGTGGTCGACAGCATTTCACGCATCCCAGGCCCGCCGATCGGGCCTTCATAGCGGATCACCAGAACCTCGCCGTCGCGATATTCACGCTTGTCGACCGCTTCGAAGGCGGCTTCTTCGCTGTCGAAGCAGCGCGCCGGGCCCTTGAATGTCAGCTTATGCAGCCCCGCCACCTTGACGATCGCTCCGTCCGGCGCGAGCGTGCCGCTCATACCGGCGACGCCGCCCGTTGGCGAAAGCGGATTGCTCAGTGGACGGATCACATCCTGATCTTCAGGGAATGCGACGTTCGCCAGATTCTGCGCGATCGTCTTGCCCGTGACCGTCAGGCAGTCCCCATGAAGATAGCCGCCGTCCAGCAGCACCTTCAACAGCACCGAAACTCCGCCCACGTCATACATGTCTTTCGCGACATAACGGCCGCCGGGCTTGAGATCGGCCAGATAAGGCGTCTTCTTGAAAATTTCCGCGACATCGAACAGGTCGAAGTCGATGCCCGCCTCGTGCGCGATCGCCGGCAAATGCAGCGCCGCATTGGTCGAACCGCCGGACGCGGCGACCACGGTCGCGGCATTCTCCAGGCTCTGGCGGGTCACGATATCGCGCGGACGAATGTTCTGCGCGATCAGGCTCATCACCGCGCGTCCACTCTCATGGGCGTATTGGTCACGGCTTTCATATGGAGCGGGCGCTCCGGCAGACCCAGGCAATGCGAGGCCGATCGCCTCCGAGACGCACGCCATGGTGTTTGCGGTGAACTGGCCTCCGCAAGACCCCGCGCTCGGGCAGGCTACGCATTCAAGTTCGTGCAGGTCCGCATCTGACATATTGCCCGCCGAATGTTGCCCGACCGCCTCGAAGACATCGACAACAGTTACATCCCGGCCCTTAAACCTACCGGGCAAGATTGATCCACCATACATAAAGATGCTGGGGACATTAAGGCGGACCATCGCCATCATCATGCCCGGCAGAGACTTGTCGCAGCCCGCGAGACCGACCATCGCGTCGTAGCAATGGCCGCGCATCGTCAGCTCGATGGAGTCGGCGATCACCTCGCGGGAGGCCAGCGACGACTTCATCCCCTGATGGCCCATCGCGATGCCATCGGTGACGGTGATCGTGCAGAATTCGCGCGGGGTGCCGTTCGCTTCGGCGACGCCCTTCTTCACGGTCTGCGCTTGCCGCATGAGTGAGATGTTGCAAGGCGCGGCTTCGTTCCAGCACGAAACAACGCCGACAAAAGGTTGATTGATCTGCTCTTCGGTCAGCCCCATCGCATAGTAATAAGATCTATGCGGCGCCCGTTCGGGCCCCTGGGTGACATGACGGCTTGGAAGCCGTTTCTTATCGAAGGTGTTCGCGTCCATTCTCAACACTCAATTCCGCCCAAGGGCTTTCATTACCGCGGTTACTGCCGCAGATTTGCTTTTTCGTTAATTTTGAGGAGCTCAAAATTACAATATTACCCAGTATTCGATTTAGCTTAAGAATTGTCTTTAAACGCTGACCGTACGCTCACAATGGCTCTATGGTCGAAAAGTTTTATGGCGCAAAAGAGGCGGGAATGCCTCAGTACGTTGCGTCTGGGCAACAGCAACGTGGAAAGACAGTTGGTGGCTGAGCGGAATGCACGCAACGCCTTGCGCGGATCAGCCAGATTTTAAGCAGGCTGTTACCCAAGTGCCACTATAACGGACTGGTTCCGATTACACCAGACCGCATCTGGTCTAAGCTGCGGCTTCGAGCCGCCTCAGCGCATCATGCAGACGCTTTTGAGCGGCGGACGCGTGAGCGCGGCGTTCCCGGTTCTCTTCGACCACGTGCTCCGGCGCGCGCGAGGTGAATTTCTCGTCGGAAAGCTTCTGGTCGAGCTTCTCCAACTCGCCCTTCAGCCTGTCGATTTCCCGCTTCAGCCGCTCACCTTCGGCTTTCAGATCGATGATTTCGGCCAGCGGCAAAGCGAGAATCGCGGTTTTTGTCACGATCTGGACCGCCCCTTTCGGCGCGGTCTTTTCAAAACCGATGGATGAGAGACGGGCGAGTTGCGCCAGCGTCGCGTGCGTGGCGCTCGGCGCGGGCCCGGATCTCCTTGTCCGCGCCCGCGATGATCAGCGGAATCTGCGCTGCCGGCGGCACATTCATCTCCGAGCGCACCGAGCGGACCTCCGAAACAAGCTCGATCACCCAGGCGATTTCCTCGTCGGCATCCGCGTCCTGCGCTGCCGGCAAGGTCGGGCCATGGCGCCAGGATCAGCATGTGCGTCGCGCCCGCCCGCCGCTTCGCCGATCCGCCACCACAATTCCTCCGTGATGAAGGGCATGAACGGATGCAGCAGCGTCAGAATACGGTCGAAGGTCCAGGCGAACATCGCCCGGGTTTCGGCCTTGGCGGCTTCGTCCGCGCCGTTCAGAATCGGCTTGGCGAGTTCCAGATACCAGTCGCAGAAAGTGTGCCAGACGAAGTGATAGGCCGCGCTCGCCGCATCGTTGAAACGCTGCTGCTCGATGCCTTCCGTCACCGCCACGGCGGCGCGCTGCGCCTCGCCGGCGATCCAGCGATTGATGGTCTGTTTCGCGCTCGCGGGATCGAAATCCTTCGACGGCAGGCAGGCGTTCATCTCGCCGAAACGCGCCGCGTTCCAGATCTTGGTCGCGAAATTGCGGTAGCCCTCGACGCGGCTGGTGGACAGCTTGATGTCGCGCCCTTGCGCCGCCATCGCCGCGAGGGTGAAGCGGAGCGCGTCCGCGCCATATTCGTCGATGAGTTCGAGGGGGTCCATGACGTTCCCCTTCGACTTCGACATCTTCTGGCCGCCCTCGTCGCGGACCAGGGCGTGGATGTAGACGGTGTGGAACGGCACCTCTTTCATGAAATGCAGGCCGAGCATCATCATCCGCGCGACCCAGAAGAAGATGATGTCGAAGCCGGTGACGAGCACGCTTGTCGGATAATAGCGCTTCAGCTCGGGTGTCTGCGTCCGGCCAGCCGAGCGTCGAGAACGCCCAGAGCGCCGGAGGAGAACCAGGTGTCGAGCACGTCTTCGTCGCGCCATATTGCAAACGGCTCGGTCTCTTTTCTGAAATCGTATCGGCTCTCCATAGCGCCCGTCGCACCGTAAGCCGTGGTGCGACGACATTTTACCTCCGCAGGTAGTAGTCTTTCGCTTGCCTTAACGCCTCTTCTTCATCGGTTGCGCAAATTCGAGCTTGAATGCTACGTCGCGGCTTCATGAGGATCTGGCAGCTCTCGCCCATACCAAGCCGGAATCTGATGCCCCCACCAGAGCTGGCGCGAAATGCACCAGGGCTTGATCTTGCGCATCCATTCGAAATAGGTCTTCTCCCAATTCTTCGGCACGAAGACCGTGCGGCCATCCTCGACCGCCTCGATGGCGGGCTTGGCGAGCGTCTGGGCATCGACATACCATTGGTCGGTCAGCCACGGCTCGATGATCGTGTTCGACCTATCGCCATACGGCACCTTCAGCACATGCGGCTCGATCTTCTCGACAAGCTCCAGCGCTTCGAGATCGGCGACGACGCGCTTTCTCGCCTCGAAGCGGTCCAGCCCGCGATAGGCTTCCGGCACGTTGTCGTTCAGCGTGCCGTGCTGGTCGAAGATATTGATCAGCGGCAAATCATGCCGCCGCCCGACCTCGAAATCGTTTTCATCATGCGCGGGCGTGATCTTCACCGCGCCGGAGCCCTGTTCGGGATCGGCATATTCATCCGCGACGATCGGGATCTCGCGTCCGACCAGCGGCAGCTCGACCGTCTTGCCGATATATTTCTTCCAGCGCTTATCGTCCGGGTGAACCGCGACGGCCGTGTCGCCCAGCATCGTCTCGGGCCGCGTCGTGGCGACGACGATATGCTTGTGCTTCAGCCGGCCGGGATCCTTGATCGGATAGCGGAAATACCAAAGATGCCCCTTGGTCTCGACCGACAGCACTTCGAGGTCGGAGATCGCCGTGAGCAGCTTGGTGTCCCAATTGACCAGCCGCTTGTCCTTATAGATCAGCCCCTGCCGGTACAATTCGACGAACACCTTGGTGACGGCCTTCGACAGTCCCTCATCCATGGTGAAGCGCTCGCGCGACCAGTCGCAGGACGCGCCCAGCCGCTTGAGCTGGCCGGTGATGGTGCCGCCCGACTGCTCCTTCCACTCCCAGATGCGCTTGACGAAGGCCTCGCGCCCCATGGCCCGGCGATCCGGCTGCTGGCGTTCCGCGAGTTGCCGCTCGACGACGCTTTGCGTCGCGATACCGGCATGGTCGGTGCCCGGCTGCCAGAGCACGTCCTTGCCGCGCATCCGCTCGAACCGGACGAGCACGTCCTGCAGCGTGTTGTTGAGCGCGTGGCCCATATGCAGGGAGCCGGTGACGTTGGGCGGCGGGATGACGATGCAGTAGGGCTCTGCCGGCTTGCCGTCCTTGGCCTTGCGGCCGGCGCGAAACGTCCCGGCATCGTCCCATTGCTGGTAGATCCGGCCTTCAATGTCGGAGGGGTTATAATGTTTCTCAAGCATGATCGGATAAGGTGCGAAAAGAGGAAAAGCTATTTGGGAGCTATTAAGCGCGAGCGCAATCGGGCGTCAACCCGCTGCGGGGGGCGGGCGCGAGGCGAGAAGCGATTTGTCCTGGGATCAGTGCCGGGAGCCGCCTTCGCCGCGCGCCCGGCTCACGAGCCCCTGATCCGCGATTTCTTCGCGGACGGCCTTTTCGACAATGCGCGGCAGATTGTCGTTCAGCCATTGCACGATCAGCGGCTTGATCAGCTCTTTGATGCTGTCTTCGAGGCCGGCAGGGAAGGCGACCCCGGTCGTTGCCGTGTTGTCCGTGGGCGCAACAGCCGGTTTCAGCATCGCGGCGAGATCGGGCTTCAGTGGCGGCGTGCGGGGTGGCATTGCAGGCGGCACGTCACGCCCGGTCTCCGGGCCGCTGGAGCCAAAAATCTCGCTATGGGTCTGGCGCATGCTTTGTCCGGATTCCGCGTAGATGTCGCCCGAATGGTTGCGAGGGAGCTCCGGCGGCTCGGCAAATGGTGACGTCCGGGGCGGCGCGGCGGCTGCCGGCTCGCGGGCAGACGAACTGCCCGGCACACCATGCGCGGGGAAACCGGAAGACTGCAGGGGCGGAGCGCCGAAAGATTCGATCTCCGTATCCGGTGGTATCAGCGCTTCGGGAAGCTCGTCGTCCGTCGGCGGCGGCGCGGTGCGCGGAACGATGGGGCCGGCATCACGATCGGCTTTCGCTTCGGCCATCGCCGCCGCAAGCGAGTCGGTAATCGTCTCCATGAAAGGCCTGTCTGCATGCAGCGCCTGCGCCACGGATGGCGCGCGCAGTTTGTCGCTGGCGAAATCAGCAATCGTCGCTTTGGCCAAGTCCTCGGCCTTCGCCAGCCGGGGATCCGCTTGGGGCGGCGTTTGGCGCGGGGCAGCAGGGGCCGGCATATCCGGAGCTTTCTTCTGCGCACCGCCGAAAACCCGCGTCAGCATTTCGCCGACGAAGGTTTTTTCCTTCTCGATTTCAGACCGGCTCTCACCGCTGCCGGACAGCGGTGGCGCGGTGTCGCTTTCGTCCAGGTCAGCCTCGGGGAACGGCGTAGCAGGACCACCTTCGGGGACCGGCATCTGTACCCCTTCAGCCCAAGCTTCCTGCCCCGTCATTTTTTTTCCGCGCGCAGCGGGAGCCGGCTGACCGGCGGGCTTATCCCCGGACGGCTGCGGGGCACGCACTCTCGGCCCCTCGCTATCCAGATGCCGGGCGGACCAGACGGGCTTCGATGCCGGCCGCGACGGTGGTTGTGGCGGTCTCGCAGACGGAGCGGGAGCCTGCGTGACGGGAGCCCGCGGCAGGGGTTCCTCTTCCCGTTCCGCGGCAGCATTGTCCCACGGCTCCGCGACCGGAGGCTGGCGCGGCGCCCTGGGCGGCATCGCGGCGGGTTCCGGCCAATCATGCAAGGATGCTGCGGTAGCAGCCGGTTTTGACCCGCCGGAGAGTCGCTGAACCTCTGCCACGACGCTCGAAAATACGCTTTCGAGCTCTTCTCCCGATGGTGGCGCCGAACGGCCGCCGCTGACCATGCCTGCCTGCATAGGCTCCGGCTGGCGCGCATCGGCCGGGGTTGCGGCATCCGCGAATGTCATGCCGCCCTGTCCGCCGTTATCCTCGACCATGCTGTCTTCGGTCAGCTCAAGAATGTCGTCCTCGCCCATAGCTGCGGCGGGTTCCTGCGGCTCGGGATAGAAGGCTGTGACCGGCTGGGAAAGCGCACGGCGCGGCGGCTCCGCATCGCGGCGGCGCGAAGCAGCTTCCGGCGCCGGTTTCTCGGAGAAGGTCTCGGCACGCGCGGAATGCGCGCCGTCATCCGCAATGATCTTGCGGATCGACGCCAGGATCTCCTCGATCGAAGGTTCCGCGCTTTGCTCTGGCTTTCGCATTTATTCCTCCGCCGCTGGCCAACGGCATCCCAGTCTGGCCGCATCCGGGATCATTTTCGCCGCATGAGCAACTGACGCGAAAACTGTGGCAGCCATCTGTCGAGCCGCATTGCGACTCTCTATCTCGCGAGTATGAGCAACTCGGCCGCAACACTCAACTGCGGGGCTAGCTTATTAACGCAGGTCGCCCTTGGTGTAAGCAGGACCACCGGTGCGCTGGCTCTCGGTTCTCCCCGGCGCCCTAACCGGCAGAACGATAGGCGCCCTCTCGCTTTCCTCCGTCGAGGTATTCCAGCCAATCCATTTATTGGAAACTTCATCGTAGTGCTTGGTCGGATCGTACTGTTCGGCAGACAAACTCAGAACGGCCGCGGAAATGCGTCCGATAGCGGCGAGCACCTCATAAGAGGCGACCACGAGATTGCGCCGGGACGTTGCCAGTTGCACCTCGGAATTCAGCAGTTCCTGTTCCGCGTTCAGAACGTCGAGAACCGTGCGCTGTCCGACTTTTTCTTCCTCGCGCACACCGGCAAGAGCGACGCGGTTGGCTTCGACCTGCTCCTGATCGGAGATGATCTGCGCGCGAGCCGCAGTGTAATTACCCCAGGCTGCAATGATGTTCGCCCGGACCAGCTCGCGAGACTCGTCTATCCGGTGACGCAACTCGGACCGCGTCTCGATTGCCTGCCGGATGCGGGCGTATTCTTCGCCGCCTTGATAGATCGGGATGTTGACGACGCCGGTAACGGTCGTCACGTCTTCGCGATCGCTCGCACCGGGACCGCCGGTTGCGCGCGTGTAATTGGCTTGCAGGTTGACCTGAGGCAGCAATTCGCCCTTGGTTTCCTTGATCAAGTGATCCTGCGCCCGCTCGCGAAAGATTGCTGCGAGAATGAACGGATTTTCGCCTTCCCCGATTTTCAGCGATTCTTGCTGGGATTTCGGCACGAGCCGTGTCGGCCCCGGATCGCGCAGCGTTTCGGGCGAATTGCCGATGAGCTGAGCAAATGTGGCGCGGTCGGCCTGAAGCTGGGCGCGGGCCTGGCTGATGGCGGACTCCGCCCCGCTTGCGCGAGCGCGAGCCTGCGCGACGTCGGTCTTCGTGACCTCGCCGACCTCGAACCGATCCTGAGCGGCTTTCAACTGCTCGGACAGGACCCTCTGATTGTTTATCTGCAGCTTGAGCACGGCCTGATCGCGCACGACGTCCACATAGGCCGTCACCGAATTCAGCAGAACGTCCTGCTCGGCGTTGCGAAGATCCTCCCGTCCGGCCTCTACCCCTGCTTGCGCTCCTTGCACCGCATTGATGGTGCGGAAGCCGCGGAAAATGGGCTGAACGAGCGTCACGGAGTAGTTGTTGGAGGTGAAATTCCCTTCCTGCCCGGGAAGGTCCGGACTGGTATTGACGTTCTGGAGCTCTCTCGAGACCTGACCGTTGATGGTCGGGCGAAAGCCGGACTTCGCACGTGCCACATTCTCGTCCGTCGCGCGCAGATTCGCGCGCGCCGCCTTAAGCGTCGGATTGAACAGATAAGCCCGCGACAGTGCCTCCTGAAGACTCTCGGCACTGGCAGGCGCGCTGAAAACCCCGAGAATGACGGCCGAAACAGCCAAGATCCTAAGCGCCGGGCGTTTCATCATCATGGAGAGAGCGCTTGGTGTTCCCTCAGGTGTGCATGGCATACCTGTTCGTTCCCTTCTGAGCACTTGCGTATATACGCCGAGATGGCACGCCCGAACATTCGTCCATCGTCACTTTAAGAACAGATACCGCTCGCGACTGAACTGGCAAAGCCGAAAGCACCTGAAGCGGCATTGGTTGCCTTGGTTTTTCACGCGTCGTTGCCTTTTTGCCGCGCCGGAGAAGGTAAACGCGTCAAAATGCAAAGGCCTGTTTCGGTTCAAAGCCGGGGAGAAGCGGAGCGGCGGCGTCGAATCCTGTAACTCGCTGAATTTTCGAGTCAATATTGCGGAAGAACTGTGCTTTCGAGGCGGTCTCCTCGCCCATGATTGCGACCAGCCTGCCCCCCGCCGCGAGCTGCGGAAACAGCATTTCCGGCTCGCAGCCCAAACGGCCGTTGAGAAAAATTACGTCAAACGGCGATTCCGCCTTAAATCCATCTTGCAATGGCCCCGCGAGCACCCGCGCATTTTCGATTCTCTCACCCGAAAGCGCATCCTTGGCGAGCGCCGCCAGCCCGGCGTCGCATTCAAGCGCGATCACCTCCCTCGCCAGACGCGCCAGGATCGCGGTCGAATACCCCGTCGCGGCACCGACATCGAGCACCTTATCCGTCGGTCTTACGTCCGCGAGTTGGACGAGCTTTGCGAACACCATCGGCGACAACAGATAGCGTGCGGGCTGTCCATCGCGCGCCGCCTCCACCCGCAGCGCGCCGTCCATATAGGCCAGGCTGCGCTGCGACGGCGGGACGAACAATTCGCGCCGTGTATTGAGCATGGCCTTCAGCAGTTCCGTTTGCGTGACCGCGTTGGGGCGGATCTGCGACTCGATCATGTTTTCGCGTTCGGCCTTGAAGTTGTTCATCATGAACCTTCGGAGCGATGTTGCGTGATCGGGAAGGCGCCGCCGACCCAACTCGGCCGGACAGTAAGGCAACAACCCAAAATTTGCCAAGCCAAGAAGGCTCGCGCGGAATTCAGGGGAGAGCAAACATCAGCTTGGTGGCTCTTGGATAGTTCCATCTAGTCAACTTGGCGGTGTCCCCTATAGGGTCCGGCCGCTTGATTCTTGAAAAGCTGCGGCGCCTGCCCAATTATGGACGACAGTTTGCCAGAGTTGATCCATGAAAATTGTCAATATCAGTCTCGCGCGGTCCTCGTCCGAAAGTGCCGATGAGGATGCCGCGATGGATGCCTATTCGCGCGTCGTAACCAGTGTCGTCGACCGGGTCGGTCCGGCGCTTGTCGGCATTCGCCGCCTGCGCAGCCGGATGGGTGATGGAATGCACGCCCAGGAAGGCGGCGGGTCGGGTATCGTGATCACGCCGGACGGCTATGTGCTCACCAATCATCACGTGATCATGGACGCGCCCGCGATCGAGGTGCTGCTCGCCGACGGGAGCGTCGCCAAGGCCGAGAACGTCGGCTCCGATCCCGATACCGACCTCGCCCTGCTGCGCGTTCATCGCCATAAATTGTCCTCGGTGGAGCTGGGCGATTCGGCGGGCTTGCGCCAGGGGCAGCTCGTCGTCGCCATCGGCAATCCGTTCGGCTTGCAGGCAAGCGTCACCGCCGGCGTCGTGAGCGCGCTCAGCCGCACCTTGCGCGCCAGCAACGGCCGGCTGATCGAGGACATCATCCAGACCGACGCCGCGCTCAATCCGGGCAATTCGGGCGGCGCGCTGCTCGACTCCGCCGCGCGGGTCATCGGGGTGAATACCGCGATCATCGCGGGCGCACAGGGCACGGGCTTCGCGGTGCCGGTGAATACCGCCAAGCGCGTCATTCCCGAGCTGCTGCGCTACGGCCGCGTGCATCGCGGCTATCTCGGCATCGCGGGCCAGACGGTGCATTTTTCGCGCGCCGCCGCCGAACGCCTGGGGCTGACGACGCCCTCGGGCGTGCAGATCGTTCAGTCCGTGCCGGGCGGACCTGCCGAGCGGGCGGGCATCCAGCAGGGCGACGTGATCCTCTCGATCGACGATCGCCCGGCGATCAGCGTCGACGACATCTATAAGGTGCTGGATCGCCTCTCGATCGGCCGCGAGCTGAAGGTGAAGCTGCTGCGCAAGGGCGAAGCCATGACGCTGAAGCCCGTGGTCGCCGAGCAGCCGCAGCGGAAGTAGCGACGGGGCAGGGGGCGGCAACACAGAATTGCCCGGTTCCGGTATCATCCGTGTCGCGCCAAAGACACGGAGCGAGTCATGACCAACGGGCTGAAATCGGCGCTTGGGATCGTCCCAATCATTGCGGGCTTCATCTTGCTTGCAGCGAACTGGAGCCCGTCTCCGGCCCAGGCGCCAAATCTGCAGGAGGCCCGCGCGGGGCACAAAACGGTGCTCACGCAGCAGCTTCGATATTCCAATCCGGCGCCCACGCCTCCATCGGAGCTGCTGAAGCTGGTGAAATATCCCTCACCTGCCGGCAATCTCGCGGCCTATGTCACACCCGACCCGGGCGACGGCAAGAAGCGGCCGGCGATCCTCTGGCTCACCGGCGGCTTCGGCAATGGCATAGGTTCGACCGCGTGGAAAAAAGCGAATCCGGCCAACGATCAGTCGGCTTCCGTGTTTCGCGAATTCGGCATCGTCATGATGTACCCGTCATTGCGCGGCGGCAGCGGCAATCCGGGTCAGGCTGAATCCTTTTACGGAGAGGTGGATGACGTACTGGCCGCCGCCCGATATCTCGCGGCCCAGCCATATGTCGACCCCAAGCGCATCTATCTCGGCGGTCATAGCACCGGAGGCACCTTGGCCCTTCTGGTGGCTGAATCGACCGATCTGTTCCGGGCGGTCTTCAGTTTCGGTCCGGTGGCCGAGGCGGCCGACTACGGCGCCAAGTCCCTTACTTTCGATGTGCGTAACGCTCAGGAAAACCGCCTGCGTAGTCCTCTTTACTATCTTGGCGCTATCCGCAGCACGACATTCATCGTGGAGGGCAGCGACAAGCCGTCCAATCTCGGCAGCATTCGCCAGTTCAAACAGCGGAAACCGCCGCCGGTGATCACATTTGTCGAGGTCCCGAACACCAGCCATTTCAGCGTTTTGGCCCCGATGAACCGGCTGCTCGCTCAGAAAATCGCCAAGGATACGGGCGTTGAGCCAAATATAAAGATCATCGACGCGGAAGCGAGCGATGCGGTGAACAATATGCCGGCCCGGTGATCGCTTCAGCGGGAACGGTGTGGATGCGCCGCAAAGGCTGGATTGCGGCCTCCGCAATGATGATATAGTTCCTGAATGAGAGTGAGTCGCAAACACGAGTTACCCGCTGCGCCGGATCATGCCGATGACGCCGTCCAGTCAGCGCCAGGGCGAAGCGTGACCGCCGTTCCGCTGTCGCAGCGCGCGATGGCCGGTATGGCCGCGCCGCCCTATCTTAGCGGGCTCAATCCGGAGCAGCGCGAGGCTGTCGAAACGCTCGACGGACCTGTGCTCGTCCTTGCGGGTGCGGGCACCGGCAAGACACGCGTCCTCACCACCCGCATCGCGCATATTCTCGCCACGCGGCGGGCATTCCCCTCGCAGATCCTCTCGGTCACCTTCACCAATAAGGCGGCGCGGGAGATGAAGCACCGCATCGGCCAGCTTGTCGGCGGCGCGGTGGAGGGGATGCCCTGGCTCGGCACGTTTCACTCCATCGGCGCGCGCATCCTGCGCTATCACGCGGAACTGGTGGGCTTGCAGCCGTCGTTCACCGTACTCGACACGGACGATCAGCTTCGCCTGTTGAAGCAGGTCATCCAGGCCGACCGGCTCGACGAAAAACGCTGGACGCCCAGGCATCTGGCCAGCCTGATCGATAGCTGGAAAAATCGCGGCATGATGCCGGAGAAGGTTCCGGCGGGCGAAGCGTTCGCTTTCGCCAACGGCAAAGGCGCGGATCTCTACGCGGCCTATCAGAAGCGTCTGAAGGAGCTGAACGCCACCGATTTCGGCGACCTGCTGCTCGAAAATATCCGGCTGTTCACCGAGCATCCGGAGATCCTGAAGAGCTTCCACGAGCGCTTCGCCTTCATGCTGGTGGACGAATATCAGGACACCAACGTCGCGCAATATCTCTGGCTGCGGCTGCTGGCGCAGGGCAATCACAATGTCTGCTGCGTCGGCGACGACGACCAGTCGATCTATGGCTGGCGCGGCGCGGAGGTGGACAACATCCTGCGCTTCGAGGCCGATTTCCCCGGCGCGAAGGTCATCCGGCTGGAGCGCAATTACCGTTCGACCGGCCATATTCTGGCGGCGGCCTCGCATCTGATCGCCAACAACAAGGACCGCCTCGGCAAGACGCTGCACACCGACGACGTGGCCGGCGAGAAGCTCACCCTGCGCGGCGTCTGGGACGACGAGGCCGAAGCCCGCGCCATCTCGGACGAGATCGAGGAATTGCGGCGCGGCCAGCATTCGCTGAACGAGGTGGCCATTCTGGTGCGCGCCTCCTTCCAGATGCGCGCCTTCGAGGACCGCTTCGTCACGCTCGGCCTGCCCTATCGCGTCATCGGCGGCCCCCGCTTCTACGAGCGCCAGGAAATCAAGGACGCCATCGCCTATCTCGACGTGGCGCATAATCCCGCGAACGATCTGAAATTCGAGCGCATCGTCAACGTGCCCAAGCGCGGCCTCGGCGAGACGGCGCTGCGCACCATCCACCAATATGCCCGCGCCGAAAGCCGCTCGCTCTATGACGGCGCGCGTATTCTGTGCCAGACGGAAGAACTGAAGCCGCAGGCGCGCAAGCCGCTCGGCGGGCTCATCGCCTGCTTCGAGCGCTGGCGCGGCCTTCTGCAGACGATGCGCCATACCGAGGTCGCCCAGATCATCCTGGACGAATCCGGCTACACGGCGATGTGGCAGAATGACAAGACCCCGCAAGCGCCCGCACGGCTCGAAAACCTCAAGGAACTGATCCGCTTCATGGATGAGTTCGACACGCTCGGCAGCTTCCTGGAACACGTCTCCCTGGTCATGGATGCCGAGCAGAACTCCGATGGCGACCGCGTCAGCATCATGACCTTGCACGCCGCCAAGGGGCTGGAATTCGACACGGTGTTCCTGCCCGGCTGGGAGGAAGGGCTGTTCCCGCATCAGCGCTCGATGGACGAAAGCGGCCTCGCCGGGCTCGAAGAGGAGCGGCGGCTCGCCTATGTCGGCATCACGCGCGCCAAGAAGCGGACGCGGATCAGCTTCGCGCAGAACCGCCGCGTGCACGGCCTGTGGCAGACGGCCCTGCCCTCGCGCTTCGTCGACGAACTGCCCGAGGATCATGTCGATGTGATCCAGGATGCGCCGTCCATGGGCGGCTATGGCCAGCGGCCGGGCTTTGCCGAAATGGGCGGCGGCCGGGTGAACGCCGGCTATTCCAGTCCCGGCTGGCAGCGCGCGCAGAGCTTCTATCAGGCGCAGGAAACCGCGCGTCCCGCGCCGCGCCGGGCTGCCCCCATCATCGAGGGCGAGCTCGTCGCGTCCAGCAGCGGCGATGCGTGCGGCTTCGAAATGGGCGAACGCGTTTTCCATGACAAGTTCGGCTATGGCCATATTACCGAGATCGACGGCAACAAGCTCACCGTGGATTTCGAGAAGGCCGGACCAAAGCGCGTGGTCGCCTCTTTCGTGACCCGCCATTAAACGCCTTCGGCGTTCTCTTTACGCGGTTCTCTATCCTGCAACCAGTGGCGCGCAAGGCGCGTCACTGGTTGCATCGTGATCTCTCCGGCGTCATTGTGGCGAGCAGATGCCGTTATTATCGCATCTCAGTACGATCGGGGCGTTGCCGCAGTTCCACGGGTGACCTGCAGGAGCCGGATAGCAGCCGTTCGGTCCGCAGCATTGATGACTAACGCGGCTCTTGCCAGAGTTTCCGGAAATCACCTTTTTTTCGCGACGGGCTTGCTGATGACCTTGCCGTTATCGGCCTTTCCTGCATAGGCCGGAATACAGATAGCTGAACCGACCAGCAACAACGCGGAAGCACTCAATAGATTGAAAATGTTCATTTAGGTCTCCTTGAACGTTCAGCTAAGGGCGAATGCCGTTTAGCTCTATCCGATTGGTCGCATGTGCAACCAGAACGGTTCAGAGCAGCTGCGCGATCAAATGTAAGAAAGTACAACAGACCGATGCGTGATGCTGCGAGACCGCTTCCCGCGCACCACTTTTAATAATAATATCGCGCCTCGTGTTCAGGTCGGGTATCGGATAATCGCGAACGGAACGCCGTTCCCCCCTGCTAGGCATATTCGAGCTGATTTTGGAGTTGCGCGCATGAACGATGCTAGCCCCATCACCGCCGTAGGTCAGGCAATGGCCCAACCGGCATTCATCCCCGTTTCTCGCTCGGATATCGTCGAGAGCCTCCTCAGCCCGGATCGGTGGGTGACGCCCGAGGAGCGCGCTCTGGCCGCCGATGTGCTCATGAAGATCGGCTGTCTACGGCAGCATCAATCGGCCGTGACGTTGAATTGGCTTAACGATCTCTACGACCCGTTCAATCCCGATGATGAGACGGTCAATGTAACCGAGGCATCCGAGACCGAGCGGGTTGAAAAGCGCCGCCAATTCAATTCGCAGTTCAAGGACCTCATCAACAGGGCCAACTACCATGAACTCCAGGAGCATGAGCTTGAAGAAATCCTCGATAAGGCGACGCCGGAAGGCGTTCATGTCGAGGTCGACTTCAAGGAGTACGACGTCATGCTCATCTTCTACAGAGGCGCGTATGACGCACAGCGTACAAAACGCGATTATCGCAGGCTGTTTTTGAAAAAGACGCAGTATGGCATCCCCACGTTTCTCCGGCTGTTCCTCGCCATCAAGTTCAAGCCCGAAGAAATTCGCGTCAAGGAGCTCATGAAGGATTATGGCCTCGACGAGGAAAAGGCGCGCAAGAAGCTGAAGAAAATGCGGCGCATGCTTCCGCCGGCTTGCTCCACGGATCACATCTATCTCAAGATTTTCAAGACCATCCCACGATACGACGTGGAAATGCTGTTCCCGAACATCAAAGTGAAGATGAAATATCGCGACAAGCTTCAGCTCGGCGGCAGCGCCTTGGTGGGCACGGCCGCCTGGGGACTCGGTACGGCGGCCAAGCTGGCGGTAGCGGTGGCGCTCTCACCCATGCTGCTGGTGGGCGCGCTGGTCACGGGTGTTGGCGGCATCGTGTACGCTCAGATCCGGAACATCTTTATAACCCGCGATAAATACCGGATGCAGCTCGCGCAACGCCTCTATTTCCAAAATCTGGCGAACAATCAGGGGGCGATCGCGCTGATCGTCGACGACGCCGAGGAAGAGGACGTAAAAGAGGAAGCGCTGCTCTACACGCATCTGCTGCGCATGCCCGTCCATGGCACTCAGCTCGATAATTTGCGGGCTGTCGTCAACCAATTTCTCCATGAGAAATTCGGCATCGAGGTTTCCTTCGATGTTCACGACGCCCTCGATCGGCTGAGAGCGCAGGGATTGGTGCAGGACTCCCCGGCGGGCGAGCTTCGCGCCATGCCGCTGCGCGATGCGAGCCGCTATCTGCACGAACGCTGGTGCAACGCGCTGAGCCAAAGCTGAGCGATGCCCACTTACAAGGCGCAGATTCTGGCCGAGCGGGCGGATGTCGGGATTCTGTCCAGCCTCCTCACCGAGATGCTCGATCCGCCGCCCGCCGTCAGCTCCCGCGAGGCAAGCGGCGGCTGGATGCTCGATGTCTATTTCGAAGACCTGCCCGATCCGGCCGGCCTTGCCGCCGTTGCCGACAGCTTCCCCCATTTTGACGCGATCCGGTATTTGCGGCCGGAGATGCTTCCCGACGAGGATTGGGTCGCGAACGTTCAGCGCGGGCTGCATCCGATCGAGGCCGGGCGGTTTTTCATCCATGGCAGCCATGACCGGGCGCGGGCCAAGGGCAGGCCCTTCGCGATCGAGGTCGATGCCGGTCAGGCGTTCGGCACGGCGCATCATGGAACGACGCGCGGCTGCCTGCTGCTGATCGACCGGCTGGCGAAGAAGCAGGGAGTCTGGCGTACGCTGGATCTCGGCACCGGGTCCGGCGTGCTGGCGATCGCGGCGGCGAAGGTCTTGTGCGGCGACGTCCTCGCCACCGACATCGACCCCATCGCCATCAAGGTCGCCAAGGAGAATTTCGCGCGCAACGGCGTCGCACCGGAAGTGACGGCGATTACAGCCCCGGGTCTGGCCCATCCCCTCATCGCGGCGAAGGCGCCGTTCGATCTGATCGTGGCCAACATTCTGGCGGGACCGCTGCTCAAGCTGGCGCCCGATATCGCGCGCGTCGCAGCCGATGGCGGGCACCTGATCCTGTCGGGATTGCTGGATGGCCAGGCGCGCGAGGTCCGGGCCCGCTATCTCGCGCAAGGCTTCTCGCTCGCGGCGCGGATTTCGCTGGAAGGCTGGACGGCGCTGCATATGCGGCGGCTGCGGTCTTGATGTGCGGGGCGTTCGCGCGTAGATGAGTGCGCATGTTTCAAAGCTTCGATGATATTGGCGGCCCCGCAAACGGCGCCGAACGCCTGCGCCTTCTGCGCGCGGAACTGGCGCGTCTCGACCTGACCGGCTTCCTGGTGCCCCGCGCCGACGAGTACCAGAACGAATATGTGCCGCCGGACGCCGAGCAGCTTCTCTGGCTGACGGGTTTTTCCGGCTCCTGGGGCATGGCGGCGATTCTGATGGAAAAAGCCGCCCTGTTCGTCGATGGGCGCTACACCTTGCAGGCGCAATCGCAGGTGGACGGCACGGCCTATGAGATCGTCAAGGTTTCCGACACTCCGCTTGCCGAATGGCTCAAGGCGAATTTGCAGCCGGGGGACCGGTTTGGCTACGATCCGCGCCGGCATACGGTCGGCGAGGTGAAGGGACTGCTGAAATGCGTCGAACGGGCCGGGGCCGCGTTGGTGCCCGTGGAGCCCAACCCGCTGGCGTCTCTCTGGACCGACCGCCCGGCCCAGCCGCCGCGCGCCATCGAGCTTCAGCCGATCGCGTTCGCCGGTGTCGAGGCCGCCGCCAAGATCGCCGAGATTCAGGAGAAATTGATCCGCGACAAGCAGGACGCGGTGGTCATCGCCGCGCTCGACTCGATCGCCTGGCTGTTCAACATACGCGGCTCCGACCTGCCACATACGCCTTTCGTGCTCAGCCACGCCATCGTTCCGGCCGAGGGCAAGGCGCGGCTCTTTATCGATGGCCGCAAGCTGCAAATGGAGGCTCCCGCCGTGTTGTCCGCGGTTGCGGATGTCGCCGAACCCTCCGCATTGCCGGATGCCTCCGCGAATTGGGCCGGCGCGGCGCGAAGGTGCGGATCGATCCCGCCAGCGTCTCGCAATGGTTCGCCAATCATTTGACCGAGGCAGGCGCGCTCCTGGCCGAGGAGCAGGACCCTTGCGTGCTGCCGAAAGCGCGCAAGAACGCCGCCGAGATTGCGGGAAGCCGCGCCGCGCATCGGCGCGATGGCGCCGCGGTCTGCCGCTTCCTCGCCTGGCTGGACACGGCCGCGCCAAAGGGCGGCCTGACCGAAATCGACGTCGTCGAGAAGCTGGAAGAGTTTCGCCGCATCGCGCCCGAATTACGCGAAATCAGTTTCGATACCATCGCCGGAGCCGGGCCGAACGGCGCCATCGTCCACTATCGCCCGAGCCGTTCCACCAACCGCCGTGTCGAGCCGGGATCGCTGCTGCTGATCGACTCGGGCGGCCAGTATAGTGACGGCACCACCGACATTACGCGCACCGTCGCGATCGGCGCTCCTACGGCCGAAATGCGCCGCCATTTCACGCTGGTGCTGAAGGGCCATATCGCTATCGCGGTCGCGCGTTTCCCCAAGGGGACGCGGGGCAATCATCTCGATGCGCTGGCGCGGCTGGCGCTGTGGCGCGATGGACTGGATTACGACCACGGCACCGGTCACGGCGTGGGCAGCTTCCTCTCGGTTCATGAAGGGCCGCAGGGCCTGTCGAAACGGGAGACGGCGGAGCTGGAGCCTGGGATGATCCTCTCGAACGAGCCCGGCTATTACCGGACGGGCGAATATGGCATCCGCATCGAGAATCTCATCCTGGTCACCGAGCCGGAAGCGATCGCGGGCGGCGATCGGCCGATGATGGGCTTCGAAACGCTTACCCTCGCGCCGATCGACAAGCGCCTGATCGACTCCGCCTTGCTCACTCCCGAAGAACGCGCCTGGATCGACGCCTATCACAGCCGCGTCTACGCCGAGCTCGCCCCCGCGCTGGACGAGGAGACACGCGCGTGGCTTGAGCAGGCCACCGCCCCGCTGACGGATTAAAGCATCCCGGGCCGCGACATGCGGTAGTCGACTGCCCACAGCCAGAAGGCTCGAGCCTGGAGCACTCTAATGCTGTTTCGATCGTACGTTCCGCACGCTTCATTGAGCGAGTTTATAGAGAACTTCTGGCTATATGAGGATTACGAAGGCGAACACCCGCACGAGACCATCCTGCCAACCGGGACTTTCGAGATGGTGTTCAACCTGCGGGAAGACGAGCTGCGCATCTATGCGGCCTCGGATCCAGGTAGATGCCGCCGCTTCTCAGGAGCAGTGATTTCCGGACCTTACGCAGGATCGTTCATGAGCGACGCCGCGGAAGAAGCAACAATCCTTGGCGTCCATTTCAAGCCGGGCGGGGCCTTCGCCGTTCTCGGGTTGCCCGCCGGAGAGTTCGCGAATACTCACGTCGATCTGCGGACGATCTGGGGGCCGGCAGCTAACACGCTTCGAGAGCGGTTATGTGCGCTCAGCCAACCGATCCACCGATTCCGGCTGTTGGAGCAGACTCTTCTGAAGCGGCTCCTCGACAGGCCGGATCGTCACGGTGCTGTTCGTATGGGATTGGACGTTTTGATGCGAACGCACGGCCGGGCGAAGGTTCGCGATATCGCAAGAACTGTGGATTTAAGCCAGCGGCGCTTTATCGAGGTGTTTACCGCCGAAGTTGGCCTGACACCGAAGCTCTTCGGTCGCGTGCAGCGGTTCCAAAATGCGGTCGCAACTTCGCGAGCGCAGCAAAGGTCGATTGGGCACAGCTCGCCGTGGAATGCGGGTATTTCGACCAGTCGCACCTCATTCACGAGTTCGTCGAGTTCACCAGCCTAAGCCCAGCCGACTACTGGCGGCGGCAGAATCAGCTCTCATCGTGCAGGGGTGCATGTGAAGCGCCATCATCTGCCGTTGGCGGGCTGACTTCCATTTTTTCCAATCCACCGCGCTGCCCGGCTGATAAGCATGGCGGCCAATGGAAAATACTGCGGGGCGTTCAACGTGGCTCGGTGGTTCTAACGTCTTGAGGCAGGAATGTCAGAAACGACTGTCAATGTGCGCTACATGGTCGACGACGTCCAAACGGCCATCGACTGGTACGTCAAACATCTAGGCTTTTCGCTTCTCTCCAACCAGGCGCCCGCCTTCGCGGACGTCAAGCGCGGATCGCTGCGGCTCTTGCTCAGCGGGCCGACCAGTTCGGCGGGACGACCGATGCCCGATGGTGAACAACCGCGCCCAGGTGGCTGGAATCGCATTCACCTCATCGTCGATGATTTGCCTGCCGAGGTCACTCGGTTACGCGCCGCCGGGCGTACAATTCCGCAACGATATCGTCACGGGGCCCGGCGGATCGCAAATTCTGCTGGCAGACCCTTCCGGGAATCTCGTTGAGCTGTTTCAGCCGGCTCGTCACTGACTTTGGATTCAATGCCAAGATCGCCTGTGGGTCGACGCCGGCATCGGTCGCGTTAGCAGCGGTATACGCCAGATCAATTCGAGAACAGCTCCTCCAGCCAGGATTTCTTCCCGCTGCTGCGCGTCCGCGTCGTGCTGGCGGTTGGCGTGCCGAGCGTCGAATCCGTGCGCGACGCCGCGCCGGTCGTCACCGAAAAGCGTATCCCAGAGCGAGCGGCTGCCGCCAGCCGGCGCCGTGCGATTGCCGGCCTGAAGCTGTTCGCCGCCGGGCAGATAGGCCGGCTCCTTGTTGACGTGGGCGTAGATCATCAGGTCGCGCCAGATCAGCGTCGGCAGCGAGCCGCCGGTGACGCGCTTCATCGGCTTGAAATCGTCATTGCCGAGCCAGACGCCGGTCACGTAATGCGCGGTATAGCCGATGAACCAGGCGTCGCGATAGCTTTGCCCGGTTCCGGTCTTGCCCGCTGCCGGATGCGGATCGATCGAGCCGACATTGCCGGTGCCATATTGAATCGTGGCGGTCAGCATGTTGTTCATCGCCGCGACATCGGCGGGGCGGATCACCCGGCCCCAATTGGTCCGCCCGACGTCGTAGACCGTCTTGCCCTCCGCGTCGCGCACCGATTTGATGATGTGCGGCCGGGCGCTGAAACCGCCATTGGCGAAGGGCACATAGGCGGAGGCCAGCTCCAGCAGCGACACCTCGGACGTGCCGAGCGCGATCGAAGCGTTCTGTTCCAGCTTCGAGGCGATGCCCAGGCGATGCGCCGTCTTGATCACCGTGTCGCGGCCGACCCATTCGCTCAGGCGCACCGACACGGTGTTGAGCGATTTCGCCAGCCCGTCCCGCATGGTGACGTCGCCTAAATAGCGGTCGTTGTAATTGGCCGGAGTCCAGTTGCCGATCCGCAAGGGGCCGTCATGCACGAGGCTGTCCGGCGTCATGCCGCGCTCGATGGCGGAGAGGAAGACGAAGGGCTTGAAGGTCGAGCCCGGCTGCCGTTTGGCCTGAACGACGTGATTATACTGGTTCTTGGTATAGTCGCGTCCGCCGACCATCGCCTTGATGGCGCCGTTGCGGTCGATGATCACGGCCGCGGCTTCGCCGGCGTCGTATTCGTCGCCCTGCTTGTCCATGCTGTCCTTGACGATGCGCTGGGCGACGCCTTGCAGCTCATAGTCGATGGTCGTTTCGACGACCATGTCCTCCTTGATGTCGAGACCGATCTCGGGAATCTGCTGCACCACCCAGTCGATCACATAGCCATAGCTCTCCGAAGGCAGATAGGTGCGCAAGGTGGGCGGATCGGCCAGCGCTTCCCTGTAGGCTTGCTCGGTGATGTCGGAGCTGCCTCGCATGGATGTGAGCACGAGCTTGCCGCGTTCGAGCGAGCGGGCCAGATTGGTGGTCGGTGCGTAATAGGTCGGCGATTTGATCACGCCGGCCAGGATGGCGGCCTCATAGGGGGTGATCTTCGAGACGCTCTTGCCGAAATAATGCTGCGCCGCAGCCTCGACGCCGTAATTGCCCGCCCCGAAATAGATCCGGTTGAGATAAAGCTCCAAAATCTGCTTTTTCTCCAGGCGATATTCGAGCGAAAGCGAGAGCAGGGCCTCCTCGATCTTGCGCCAATAGGTGCGGTCCGGCTTCAGAAACAGCACCTTCACCAATTGCTGCGTGATGGTGCTGCCGCCCTGGATGATGCGGCCGGCGCGGCGGTTTACGATGGTTGCGCGCGCCATGCCGATGGGATCGAAGCCGTAATGATAGAAGAAGCGCCGGTCTTCGGTCGCGAGCACCGCATCGATCAGATGCGGCGGCATATCCTCAAATTTGACGTGGCTGCGGCGCAGGCCTTTCTCGGCGATCACCTGATTGTTCTCGGCCAGAATGGTGATTTTCGCCGCGCTCTTGCTGAGGCCGGCCTTGAGAGGGTCTTCGGCCATCAGGGAGTAGACCGTCACCGCGCTGACCAGGATCACCGCGAACCAGACGGCGGTGATGGCGCCCCAATAGATGGTGAATTTGGCGGCGCGGAATGGCCAGGAGCGCTTTTTTTCGGGAAAAGGCTGATTTTCGGGAAAAGGCTGACTGAACAGGCGCTGGAGCCGGGGCGGCAAGGGCTCAAGGCGCGCCTCGGCTTCCAGACGCGCGCGGCCGTCCTCCTGCTCTTCGCCGAACCTATCGTCGGACCTCATGGCTGATTTAGCCCCGGAACAGATTTTCTCGTGCGATCTTATGCCGATTTCGAACCAACTCGGCAACGGCGCCATAAATCTGGGCGGAAATTGCGACAAGAGCGGGACGATGTGCGCAGCTCCGGTTGCGGATTATCCCTTAGCGTTAACCGGGGATTGTTCCCGCGAGGTGACGACACCGCGTTCGATGACGTAGAGGCGGTCGACCAGCTCGGAGGAATGCACATAGTCGGATTCCGACAGCAGCACCGCCGCGCCGCCCGCCCGCAAAGCCGATACTGCGGCGACGATCCGCTGCGCCAGCGCCGGAGCCACGCCCTCGAAGGGCTCGTCGAGCAGCAGCAGCCTGCGGCCGCTGACGAGCGCGCGGGCGAGGGCGGCGAGCTTCTGCTGTCCGCCGGAAAGCTGCGAGGCGCGGCGGGCTGCGAGTTCACGCACTTCGGGCAGGATTTCATAGGCGAGGCCCAGCCGTTTTTCGGCCTGCGCGTCACGCATCGCCCAGGCTGGGACCAGGATATTCTCTTCCACCGTAAGCTCGGGCACCAGACGCCGGTCCTCGGGCATGTAGCCGATGCCAAGCCCCGCCCGAGCCTGCGCGGGGAGCGCCGTCAAATCCTGGCCGAAAATACGGATGCTGCCGCTCTTGATCGGCAACAGGCCCATGATCGCGCGCATCAGCGTCGTCTTGCCCGCGCCGTTGCGGCCGATCAGCCCGGCAAACGCCCCTTCGGGCGCGGTGAGCGCCACGTTGTTCAGCACCTGCGCGCCCGCGATGGCCACCGAGAGGCCTTCGATCTCCAGCATCGCGTTCATGGGCGCGCCTCCACGGGGCGGCGGTGCAGTTCGGCGCCCACCACATAGCGTCTGACGTCGGCGTCCGCGAGTACGGTCTGCGGGATGCCGTCGGCGATGACGCGCCCCTCGTAGAAGGCGAGCACCCGCGACGCATAGCGCTCGACGATCTCCATGTCGTGCTCGACGAACAGCACGGTGGAGCTACGGTCCGACACAGCCTCCATGACGAGGTCCATCAGCGGGAATTTCTCCTCGGCGCTGATGCCGCTGGTCGGCTCGTCGAGGAACAGCGCCGTGGGGTTTCCGGTCATCGCGAGGCCGATGTCCAGGAGCTTGCGCTGCCCCTGAGGCAGCTCGGTGGTGGCGCGGTCGCCCATGCCGGCAAGTCCGATATGGGCGAGAAACGCATCGGCTTCGGCGACCCGCTCGCGCGTCCGCAGCGGCCTGAACGAGGACGGGCTCTCCGTGTCCGCGCTGGCGAGCGCGATCATCACATTGTCGCGGATCGGCAGCGCCGGAAAAAGCTGCGCCACCTGGAACGAGCGCCGCACGCCGAGCCGGGTCACCGCGCGCGGCGACAGCCGGGTGATATCGGCGCCCTGGAACAGGATCTGGCCGCTATCCGGCTTCATATAGCCGGTGACCATGTTGACGAAGGTGGTCTTGCCCGCGCCGTTCGCGCCGATGATGCCGACCGTCACGCCGGGCACGATATCCACCGACACATCGTCCGCCGCGACGACCGCGCCGAACCGCTTCTGCAGGTCCTTGGTGGAGATGACGGGTGCGTTCATGCCCGGCCTCCCGCGCGGCGCTTCCATTTGGTGAGCGACCACAAGCCCGCCGGAAGAAACAGGATGACGGCGAGCATGGCGATGCCCACGACCATTTGCCAGGTGTCGGGCGAATATTGGAAGGCGAAGCTGCGGAACGCCTCGAACAGCACCATCCCGGCGAGCGGCGCGGCGACATGGCCGATGCCGGAGAGAATGGCGACGAAGACGAATTCGCCCGATGTCGTCCAATAGGCGAGTTCCGGGTCGATATGGCGCGTGGCCATGGCGACCAGAGCGCCGCCCAGCCCCGCCGACAGCGCGCCGAGAATATAGGTCTTGTGCAGGATGCGCGTCACCGAGGTGCCGAGATATTCGACGCGGATCTCGTTCGACAGGATCGCCTCGCCCATCACGCCCGCCGGCGAGCGCGCGAAGAGGTGGCAGAGCACGGCTATGCCGACCGCCGCGACCACCGTCAGGCTGTAAAGCATGAGGCGGCCGAAATCGCCTTCCGCCGCATAGCCGAAAAAGCTCGGCGCGGGCAGGTTGAAGCCGTCGGTCGAGCCGAGGACCGAGGAGCGGACGAGAATGCCGTAGAGGATCATCGACAGAGCGAGGCTGAGCATGGCGAAGAAGATCTGCCGGTAGCGGGTGATGATCCCGCCCAGCAGCGCGCCGATCACAAGCGACGCCAGCCCACCTAAGGCCAGCAGCAGAAATGCATCATTGACGCCGTAGAAATTCGTCGCGAGCCCCGCCGCATAGGCGCCCAGGCCATAATAAAGCCCCTGGCCGAAGGAGACGAGCCCCGCCCGCATCATCACCACGAGGCCCATGGCGACAAGGCCCTTGGCGAGGCCGATGGTGAACAGGAAGCGCAGCCAGGACGGCATGACGAGGCCGAGCAGAAGCAGCAGGACCAGCGCGAGGCCGAGAGCGGGAAGGGTGCGGTCTCGAATCATGGCTAGATCTTCCGTGCCGCCGCCCGGCCGAACAGGCCTTCCGGGCGGAATGTGAGAACGATGGCCATGACGGCATAGATGACGAACAGCTCGACCTCCGGCATGAGGTGGACCGCGGCGGCCCGCGTCACGCCGACGATCAGCGCTCCGATCGCCGCCCCGGCCACACTGCCGAGCCCGCCGATGACGCTCACCGCGAAGGCCAGCACGATCACATCGACGCCGACGCCCGGCACCACCGAGATGCCCGGCGCGGCGAGCGCGCCGCCCAGCGCTCCGAGCATGGCCCCGATCACGAAGGTGATGGTGAACATCCGCGTCACGTTGATGCCCATGGCGAGCGCCAGTTCCCGGTCGTGGATGACGACGCGCAGCAATTTGCCCTGCCGCGTGCGCTCCAGCGTCCACCACGCCAGTCCGCCAAGGACCAGCGCGAAGAGCAAAAGCGCGAGGTCGTAAACGGCGAAGCTGATGCCGCTGATCTCGGCGCGCCCGAGCAGCGAATAGGGCTGAAAGGGCAGATAAGGGTCAACGCCCCAGACCAGCTTGATGACGTCCTCGAAAACGAGAAACGTGGAATAGGTGACGAGGATCATCACGATCTCGTCGCGCCCATACATGGGGCGCAGAAGCGCGCGTTCGACGAGGAAGCCGACCACCGCGCCGACGACGATCCCCGCCGCAAGCAGAACCAGATAGCTGCCCGCGCCAGGCAGATCGGCGGCGAAATAGGCGCCGATCGCGGCGGCCGCGGTATAAGCGCCAAAGGCGTAGAAGCTGCCATGCGCAATATTGAGGATCTTCATCACGCCGTAGGTCAGCGTGAGCCCAAGCGAAACGATGAACAGCCAGGAGAAATAGATCGTGCCGTCTACAATAATGGCGACAAGATTTTGCATTCAACTTCTCATTGACTGATACGCGAGCGGCCGATTGGCGGAATTGAGAGCGAGCGGATGTAAGGGTTGGAGAAAAAGAGGCGGATGGCTGCTGGGGCCACCCGCCATGCTTGCCGGTGAGGTTGCGGTCTCAACGCCCCCCGGCAAGACATCCCGTTACCGGATTGCGACCGGATTGATGATCGCCTGCACGCCGCCGGTGATCCGGCTATGCGCCTCGACGAACATGAACTCCCAGGCCTTGTCCTTGACAAGTTCGTCCGTGTTCATGTTCTCCAGGATGTAAATGCCGTTCCTCGCAAGCAAAATTTGATGGATTTCGAAGACGCCGACGCCTTGTTCAAAGGGAAGTAGCTTCAAGGCCCCAGGTGTCCGCGCCGACTGCCATCACTTCTTTGCTGGCAAGATATTCGGCGCCTTCCTTGCCTAGGCCCGGCTCAGCCTTATTATAGCGATCATTATCCTTGCCGACGAGAGCTCATCCATCCCGTATGGAATAACACGACATCGCCCTTTTGGATTTGGATGCCCTGCTTCTCCAGCGCCGCGTCGATCTCCTTCTTGTTGAAGGCCGTACCTTCGGGTACCGGGTCCTTGCCGGTGACGGCGGTCATATCGAGCACCACGCCGCGCGCGACGAGCGGCGGCATCTTTTCGATGCCGAGCTTGGTCAGGCCGTTCGCCTTGGCAAAGTCGGCCGACTTGTTGCAATTGTAGTAGACGTTGTCGATGCCGAGATGGCCCAGGCCGTCGATCTGCGAGCCGGTCCCGACCCAGCCCATATAGATGTCGTCATTGTAGCTCGTCTTCGTGCCGCCAAGCGTCATGCCGCCGACCTGGCCGGGTTGCAGCACGATCGTCGCCCAGCTCCGAGGCGCGAAAGCGGGAGTCTTGGCGTTGGTCTCGCCGCCGAGCGAATAGGTCTTGCCGGTCTTGACCAGTTTGGCCGCCGCGAGAACGGTGTCCGGCTTGATGTGGTTGGCCGCGCCGATCTCGTCGTCCGGCCCCCATTTCGATTTGCACCAATCGGCCTTGTCCTGCGCTTGCGCGCCCCGCCAAACATCATCGCGAATGACAATGCCATCGCCGTGCCCATTGCTGCCTTTTTCATGATTTCGCTCCCTTCTTCTACGCTTATTATCCGTCCCAACCCTTGCGACCCCGATTGCCGGCTGCGCTATGCTCATCATTCTAGTGCACCAAACTCCAGCTGCAGCCTCCGTTTGGATCGAGTGCTAGCGGCATTCCTCGGTTGCCCAACGAATGTCTGCTTAGATTTGCGTTTTCCAAACCGGGAAGGCCATCGGCGCTTTCGCGGGACATGCTTCTACTGCTCAGTCGCATTTGGCGCCTTTGAAGCCGCTCTTGATCCAATCGATGCTTTTCGCGCCTTCCGGCGGATTGACGCATTCCGCCGCATAGGTCACGACGTCGACAATCTGCGGCTTGCCCGACTCCTTGTCGTATTTGAAGGTGCCATAGGAGACCGGCTGCAAAGCCTGATGGCCCTTGCCCAGCTTCATGTTCACCTCGCCGCTCGCCGTGGTGAAGGACAGGCCCTCGAATGCCGCAACCGTGGCGTCCTTATCCGGAATGCCCTCCTTGCCCGCGGCGGCCTTTTCCATCGCGGACTTCAGCCCGAGGATGGCTTGCAGCATCTTGTAGGAGGGGTAGGTGGGCGGTGCGCCGAAGCGTTCCTCGTAAGCAGCGCGGAACCACTTGTTCAGATCGTTCGCGGGCGCGAATACGCCATGCGGTCCGCGCGCGCCGATGATCGTCCCGTCGGGTATTTCCTTGGCGAGGCGGAACATCGCCGTCTCGCCCGGCGTCAGGATGACGGTTCGCCCTTCGAACAGGCCGCGCGCCTTGCCTTGCAGGGTGAACGCTTCCATGTCGCCGCCCCAAAGCGAGGAGTGCACGACATCCGGTTTCTCCACCAGCAGGGCGGAGATTTCGGCGCCATATTGACCGGCGCCCAGCTTGGGAAACTGCGCGGTCGAGATCGTCACGTCGGGTTTCAGCTGCTTGATGGCTTCGCTGAAATCGTTCCAGCTATCCTGGCCCCAGGCATAGTTCTGATTGATGCCGGCGACGTTCTTCACCTCCGGGCGCTTGGTGAGCAGGTAGCGCGCCGCGCCGACGCTATCCATGGTGGCGTGGCCGCCGGTGCGGAACAGATATTTATAGCTCGCATCCTCGAAGATGCGCGGCGTGCCGCAATCGAAGAAAATGGTGATCAGCTTCAGCTCGTCGGCCAAAGGCGCGATGGCAAGGCAGTCGCCTGACGAAATATAGCCGATCACCGCGTCGACATTGGCCCGCTGCGCCAGATTGCGGTATTCGGTCACTTGCTTCGTCGTTCCGCCGGCCTCGTCGATGATGACCGGCTCGATGGCGACGCCGTTGATTCCCGCCTTGTTGTACGGCGCCGGCAGTTTCCCGCCGTTGATCGTCTCAATGGCCAGCTCCGCCGCGTTGCGCGCCGGAACCCCGAATGGACCGGCAGCCGCTCCGGACAGGAAGGTGACGATGCCGATCTTGACGCTCTTGGCGGCGTCCTGCGCGGATGCGCCCGGACCGGCAAGCAGCATGAAGGCCGCCAGCAATCCCAGGCTCGTTCCGCGAATGTGTTTTGCCTTCATTGGTGATCTTCTCCCCTTCATGATGATCGCCCGGCCTTATTGGACCGGCGCGGATTGCAAGCTGATGGCGCGTCCGGCCGCGGCGCGCCGCCGCCTGATTTCTTCAGTGGACGGCAAAAGCCGATCCGCCGGAAAGACCTCGAAATTGCCCAGCATCGCCTGGGCCGGCGGATACCGGTCGTCGCGAATGACGGTGCCGATGGCCTGCATCTGAACGATCTGGTGGGTCTCGGGATCGATGCGGGAACAGAAGCCTTCCGGGTCTTCGGGCAGTTCCAGTTTCATGCCCTCGAGAGCCTTGATCAGCGCATCCGTATCGTCAGGATTGCCGACCGCCGCCACCGCCTTGGCGATGGCCAGGATGCCCGCATAGGCGCCCTCGGCGGCATAGCTCGGATAGCGGCCGGTGCGGCTCCTGAATTGCTCGACGAATTGGCGGTTGCGCTCCGTCTTCGGCCAATTCACATGATGGCGGGCCGATAGGACGAGGCCGAGCGGCATGGATTCTTCCAACGCTCCCAGCACCTCGTAATTGCCGCCTGCGTCGAAATTCGCGAAAACCGATTTCTCGAACAGGCCCAGCGCGCTCGCCTGCCGCACGAAAGCGACGAAATCGCCGCCCCATTGGCCGTTGACGATCACGTCCGGCTTGAGCCGCTTCAGCTCCGCGATATAGAGGGCGAAATCGGGTTCGTAGAGTTTGGGCCAGAAATCGCCTACGACCTCATATTTGACGCCCAGCTCGTCGAGCTTGGAGCGCAGATCGGCCCACATGCCCCGGCCATATTCATAATCCGGTCCGATGAAGGCGATGGTGCGCCAGTTGCGTGCTTCTTGCGCCTTGGCCAGCCAGAGCGCTCCGGCCGCCATCGACTGATATGAGTTGTTCGAAACGCGGAAATAATAGCGATGCGCGTTTTCGATCGTGAGCCGCGACGACGCGTGGTCGGTGCCGATGAAGATCTTCCGGTATTCATGCGAGATCTCGCTCACGGCCAGCCCGACCGATGAACTGACGACCCCGCAAAGAAAATGCACCTTTGTGTCGGTGATGAACCGGCGAGCGATCGATACGGCAAAAGCAGGCTTGGATTGGGAATCGGCGAGATGGGTGCGCAGTTTGTAGCCGGCCGCGCCACCGGCGGCGTTGATCTCGTCGACGGCCATTTCGATCGCCGCGACGCTATCACGGCCATAGAGCGAGCCACGGCCGGTCATCGGATACATGCAGCCTATATCGACAAAACCCGCATCCTGCGCTCGAGCCGACGGACCCCACAGCACCGCCAAAAGCAAAAAGATCGCGCCCGTCACGCGGATCGGCATTTTTCCTCCCAGGCTGGCTCGTTCTTGATGTTCAGGCCAGATTACAACTTCAATTAGTCTACGTCATTGAAGTTATGCGAAGCTGGAAAGCAAAGTCTGTGCCAGCGCTACGGCAATTGTTTGTTCTAGTATATTTGAGCGCACGATTCGCATCGATGAGCGGAATCCGCTCCGATGCGCGGGACAATGAGCGGTTATCGCTCAGGCCATCCCGACGCGCTTCAGCCTGCGCTTGAGCGCATGCCGCGAGATGCCGAGCGCATCGGCGGCGTGGCCCTTATGACCGTTCACCGCACGAAGCGCGCGCATGAGAATTTCGCGTTCCGTATCTTCGAGCATCGCCTCGATCGAAGGCGCATGGCCGCTGCCATCGCCCGACAGTTCATGCGGGAAATCATCCGCCTCGATGACTTTGCCGGGAAAGAGAATGGTCAACCTTTCTACAAGATTGGAAAGCTCCCGCACATTGCCGGGCCAGCCATAGCTGCGAAGCAGTTCCACCGCTTCGTCGGAGAAACTAATGGGCGGCATGCCGTCCAGCGCAACCGCGCGAGACGCGAAATAATGTGCGAGCGGCAGGATGTCCTCCCGGTGCTCGGCAAGCCTCGGCAGGGCAATGGGAACCACGTTGAGCCGGTAGAACAGATCGGCACGGAAGCGGCCCGCTTCGACCTCCTGCGCCAGATCGCGGTTGGAGGCGGCGATGACCCGCACATCGGCGGTCTGCTCGCGGCTGGCGCCCAGGCGGCGATAGCAGCGGCTTTCCAGGAACCGCAGCAGCTTGGCCTGGAGCGGCAGCGGCATCTCGCCGATCTCATCGAGGAACAGCGTGCCGCCTTGCGCCGCCTCGACAAGGCCCGGGCGCGCCTGTGCGGCCCCGGTGAAAGCCCCGCGCTCGACCCCGAACAGCTCCGATTCGAGCAGATCGCCGGGAAGCGAGGCGCAATTCACGGTGATGAACGGCCCGTCGGCGCGCGGGCTGGCATCGTGAACCGCGCGCGCGGTAAACCCCTTGCCGACGCCTGACGCCCCGAGCAGCAACACGATCCGGGCCGAGCTTTTCGCGACCACGGCGACCGTCGCGCGCAAATCCCGCATGATGCTCGAGACTTCCACCTGGAAGGGCGCGGGCGTTTCGGCGAGGGTAGGCCGTGCGGCCCGAGCGACTCGCGCGCCGCCGGGACTCAGCGCGCTGCGCAGAACGCCGACTAGATCGTCCAGCTCGAACGGCTTGGTGACGAAATCATATGCGCCTCGCCTCACCGCCTCCACGGCGGTGGGAATATCGCCATGCGCCGAGATCATGATGATCGCGACCCGGTCGTCGAGCGACCGGAGCGGCGCGATCAGATCGATACCCGATGCATCGGGAAGCTTCTGGTCGAGCAGGATCGCGTTGGGATGCCGTTTTTCGGCTACCGCCAGACCCTCCGCGCCGGTCCCCGCCCCGATGCCGTCGAAGCCGTGCGCGCCCAGCCCATAGGCGACCGAACTCACCAGATTGGCCTCATCGTCGATGATGAGGACGCAGGGTCTCGTCATGCGGCCGCTCCTTCGTCGCGCGGCAAGGTAAGGGTCACGGTCGTGCCGTGTCCCGGCTGGCTGGCGAGCGAAAGCGCCCCCTTGTTCAGCTCGGCGAGCTGGCGCGAAATCGGCAGGCCGAGGCCCGATCCATCGCTTCTGGTGGTCACGAACGGCTCCATGATCTTGTCCCGCATATCCGGCGGAATGCCTTCCCCCGTGTCGCTCACTTCGATGATCCCTTGGGCCCCCGCCCGCCGAACGCGGATGGTGATGCGCCCTCCATCCGGCATGGCGTCGATAGCATTAGCGATAAGGTTCATGAATATCTGCTGCAAATGGAAGGGATCGACGTGAACGGCAAGGCCGGTTTCTCCAAGGGTCGTCAGCGCAATCCCGGAGGATTGCAACTGATGCGCCACGAGCGTTTCACACCGGCGCAGCACATCCTCCATCAGGACGCGGCGCGGTGAGGCCGGGGCAGGTTTGGCGTAGATCAGAAAATCGCGCAAGGATTCGTCGAGACGGTCGATCTCCTCGTCCATTCCCTGGAGCAGCATACGGCGCTCGGTCCGTTCCTCCGTCGCCAGAAACGCTTGCACCGTGGTTTTCACCGCCGCCAGCGGATTGCGCGTTTCGTGAGCAAAGCTTGTGGCGAACCGCCCGAGCAACGCCATTTTTTCTGCCTCGACCGCTGCGCTCAGCGTCTCGCGTTGCCGCGCCGCCATGCGGTTGAACGCCCCGGCGAGAGCCGTAAGCTCATCATTGCCGTCATCGGTGATCCGCGTTCCGAGCCGGCCTTCGGCCAGGGCGGCGGACCCATCCACCAGGCGCGCGATGCGGCGGTTCAGCCGTCCCCCGAGGAACGCCACGAGTCCCGTGATCGATGCGATGACCGATAAGCGTGGCGGCGACCAGCACTTCGCGAATATTGGAGAGGGGCTGCTCCAGCCGCGATGCGTTATCCGCCAGGGCGATGCTCCAGCCGGGCAGCACGTCGAGCTGCCGCGCCAGCCTCGCCTTCGCCGCCGAGGGGCTGCCGACCGATGTCAGCGCGATGCCCTGCGGGGTCAGCAGCAGCGGCTGAATGAGTTCGCCGAGATTATCGCGGCCCATCAACTCCGTCAGCGACGAGAGGCGGACATGCAGCGCGATCGCGATGGTTCCGCCATCCGGGGTTACCGCCGCCGCGCAAATTCCGCATGATCACGATGGCGCCGGATATTCCGTCGCCCGGCAGAAATGGCCCGACGACCACGCCGCGCACCCCCACGCTGCGCGGAACGCCGTCCTTCAGCGGCTCCCATTTGCCGCCCCAATAGGGGGCGCCCGCCGCCGCCTGGCTCGGAAACGCGGCGATCACCATGTCCTGCGCGTCGAAGACCAGAATTCCGTAAAGATCGGGGTTGTCCGCTTCATATTCGAGCACCGCCCGGAGGCCGGAGGGCGTATGCGTTCCCGCCGACTTGCCGAAGGCGAGCGGCAGATCCGGATAGTTCGCCAGCGTGTCGAGCTGGGCGAAGCGCGCTTCCATGAAACTGGTGATGCGCCCCTGTATGACGGCGAGACGCTGCTCCGCCTCCGACCCCGACAATGTGTCGAGCAGATTGCTCGCATAGCGGTCATACGCGAACAGCACGATCGCCAGCGGGAGGAGCGTCACGGCGACCATCATCGCCGCATAGCGCACCGCAATATGCGAAAACCAGGTAAAATGCATGGGGCGCAATGATACTCAAGGAAACGTTTATATAGCCCGCTTGCAGGCTTAGCACCAGCGCTGGGGGCGGGAAGCATGATCAATGCCGAGACCGGGTTAAGGCCTCAGCGCGGCACTAAGCGTCTCCCTCGCGCGATGTTTTCACAACATGTTCCTGCACGTTCAGCGCATCGGCGAGCCGCGCCTGGGCCGAACCGGGGCGCAAGGGTTTTTGCTGGCTTTCATGCGGCGCCCATCCGGCCAGATGGATGATTTCGAACGTCGCCCTCACGCGCCCTTGGCCGACGCCGAAATGCGCCTGATAAAGCTCCATTGCGCGGGCGAGCGTCGCCTTGCGCAAGGGCCGCTTGCGTCGCTCGGTCAGCACATTGCCGGCGCCCATGGCGCGCAATTCGAGCATCAAGGCGAGCGGCGAGGCGTAGGTCACGGTGACGAGGTCCGTGTCGGCGACCGGCAAGGCAAACCCGGCGCGTTGCAGCAAGGCGCCGAAATCCCGGATATCGGCCATCGGCGCGACGCGCGGGCTGACGCCGCCCTCCAGCTCAAGCTCGGCCTCGGTGAACGCCTGGCGCAATTCCTGCAGCGTCGCGCCGCCCAGCACCGAGCCGAGAAACAGGCCATCCGGCTTCAGCGCACGGCGGATCTGCACCAGCGCCCCGGGCAGATCATTGACGAATTGCAATGAAAGCGCCGACGCGATCAGATCGAAAGCGCCGTCGCGAAAGGGTAGAAGCTCCTCGTCGCCCCGCACCTTGGGCGGTTTGCACAGCGCCAGGAGCGGGGCGCTGGCATCCATGTTCACCACCAGATTGGCGGCCGCATGCGTCTCCGCCAGCCTTTCGGCGAGCAGCCCGTGATGCGCGCCCAGATTGAGAATGCGGGCAAAGCCGCGCTCCACACCCGCCAGGCGCTCGGCCATGTCGTCCGCCGCCCGCCGGAGCAGGAAATCGGGCAGCACGCCGGACCGCGCGGCACGGGCACGCCGGGCGTTCAGGAGTTCACGGTCAAAAAGTCGAGGTGCGCTCAATTCCTGCCACCCGTTATTCCACGATCTTGCGTCAGATGTATGCCGCGCTAGGCTTGAGCGAAAGGGGCAGCGAGAGCTTATCGCCAGTGGACAGCCTTGATGATGCCGAAGCCCAGCCACGTAACGCGGCTCTGGCCGATATGCGGCGCTGGACGATGGGCAATCTGCGCTATGTCGCGGACCTTTTCCTGCCGCCGATCTGTATCCGCTGTCACGAGCCGATTTCAGCCCACGGCGTGTTATGCGCTGCGTGCTGGCAGGGCATCAACTTCATCATGCCGCCGCTTTGCGTCCGGCTAGGCCTGCCGCTGCCCTATGCGAGCGGCGAAGACGTGCAATTATCCTCGATGGCGCTTCGCCATCCGCCGGTTTACGGCCGGGCGCGCGCGGCAGCGCAATTCGACGGCGTGATGCGCGATCTGGTGCACGGCCTGAAATATGCGGACCGGCACGAGGCCGTGGACCTGTTCGGGCGGATGCTATGTTCCGCCGGGACCGAGCTTCTGCGCGATGCCGATCTCCTCATGCCCGTGCCGCTGCATCGCGCCCGCCTCTGGAAACGCCGCTTCAATCAGGCCGCGATCCTTGCCGGGCGGGTGGGCGAGGCGGTGGGCATTCCGGTCGATCTGAGCGCCTTGCGGCGTACGCGCCGCACCACGAGCCAGGTCGGCCTGTCGCGCGGCGATCGGCATCGGAATGTCGCCGACGCATTCGCGGTGGCCCCCGCCGCGGTGGCGCGCATCCGGGGAAAGCGTATTCTGCTGGTGGACGACGTGATCACCACAGGCTCGACCCTGGGGGCTTGCGCGCGGGTGCTGAAGGAGGCCGGAGCCACCGAAGTCGATTGCCTCGCGCTTGCAATGGTGGTGGATCACGATCAGATGTTTGTGTGATCGTCATCTACGCATCGGGGCAGGGGGTGTTGGAGGCCGGCGGTCCATTGACGCACGAATATCCGCGCCCGGCAGAGTTGCGCGTTGCCTATCGCGGCAAGCTTACATAAACATTGGAGGCAGCGCTTCCGTCACCCGCCCGAGGCCCCTTAATGGACGAGACTTCCCTGCGCGAGGCCGCGCTCGACTATCACCGCCTTCCGAGGCCCGGCAAGATTTCCGTCACGCCGACCAAGGGGCTGACGAACCAGCTCGACCTGTCGCTCGCCTATTCGCCGGGCGTCGCCTATGCCTGCACGGCCATCGCGGAGGACCCGCAGCAAGCCGCGACGCTCACGTCGCGGGCCAATCTGGTGGCGGTCATCACCAATGGCACGGCGGTGCTGGGGCTCGGCAATATCGGGCCGCTCGCCTCCAAGCCGGTGATGGAAGGCAAGGGGTGCCTGTTCAAGAAGTTCGCCGGCATCGACGTGTTCGACATCGAGATCGCCGAGACCGATCCGGAGAAATTCATCGACATCGTCGCGGCGCTGGAGCCGACCTTCGGCGGCATCAATCTGGAAGACATCAAGGCGCCCGAATGCTTCACCATCGAGCGCACCCTGCGCCAGCGCATGAAGATCCCGGTCTTCCATGACGATCAGCACGGGACGGCCATCATCGTCGCGGCGGCGGTGATCAACGGGCTGAAGCTGGCGGGCAAGGACATCGGGCAGGTGAAACTCGCCGGATCGGGCGGGGGCGCGGCGGCGCTGGCCTGCCTCGACCTCCTGGTCAATCTGGGTTTGAAGCGCGAGAACATCTTCATCTCCGATATTGACGGGGTCGTATATAAGGGCCGGACGGTCAATATGGACCCGGAGAAGGACCGCTACGCCCAGCAGACGAACGCGCGGACCCTGGCGGATATCTTGCCGGGCGCGGACATATTTCTCGGCCTGTCGGCCGGCGGCGTCCTGAAGCCCGACATGGTGCGCGACATGGCGCCCACGCCGATCATCCTGGCGCTCGCCAATCCCACGCCTGAAATTGCTCCCGAACTCGCCCGCGAGGCGCGCCCCGACGCGCTCATCTGCACCGGCCGGTCGGATTTTCCCAATCAGGTGAACAATGTGCTGTGCTTTCCCTTCATCTTCCGGGGCGCGCTGGATGTGGGCGCCACGGCGATCAATGAGGAGATGAAGGAGGCCGCCGTCCGCGCCATCGCCGACCTCGCCCATGTGGAAGTGTCCGATCTCGTCGCGGCCGCCTATGCGGCGCACCCGGTAGGCTTTGGCCCGGATTACCTCATCCCAAAGCCCTTCGACCCCGGCTGATCGAGAAGATCGCCCCCGCCGTCGCCCAGGCGGCGATGGATAGCGGCGTCGCCACCCGCCCGATCACCGACATGCGGAGCCTACCGCCAGCAGATGGCGCAGTTCGTCTACCATTCGGGCACCAGCATGAAGCCGGTCTTCGACGCCGCGAAAACCGCGCCGAAGCGCGTCGCCTATGCCGAGGGCGAGGAGGAGCGCGTGCTGCGCGCCGCGCAGGTGGCCGTGGATGAGGGGCTGGCCTTCCCGGTGCTGATCGGACGCGCCGAGATCATCGCGCAGCGCATCGCCAGTTTCGGCCTGCGGCTGCGTCTCGGCGAAAATTGCGAGGCGGTGAACATTAACGGCGACAGCCGCTATCGCGAAGTCGTGGCCGAATATTACGAGCTGGCGAAGCGCAAGGGCGTGACCCTCGCCATCGCCAAGGGAGGCGATGCGCACCCGCCCGACGCTGATCGGCGCGGTGCTGCTGCGGCGCGGCGATGTGGATGCGATGCTTTGCGGCACGGTCGGCACCTATGGCGAGCATCTGCGCTTCGTGCGGGAGGTCATCGGCTGCCGCACCGACGTGAAAACGCTCGCCGCGATGAACATGCTGATGCTGCCGGACCGGCAGATCTTCATATGCGATACGCAAGTGAACAGGAACCCGACCGCCGAGCAGCTCGCGGAAATCACCGTGCTTGCGGCGGACGAGGTGCGCCGCTTCGGCATCACGCCGTGCGTCGCGCTACTGTCGCATTCCAGCTTCGGCTCCTCCGATTCGCCTGAAGCCCAGCTCATGCGCGACGCGCTCGCGCTGATCGAGGCCCGTGAGCCCGATCTGGAAATCGAGGGCGAGATGCAGGGCGACGCCGCGCTGTCGGGCAGCATTCTCGGCGGCGCGCTTTCGGGCGCGCGCCTCCGGGGCCAGGCCAATCTCCTGATGATGCCCAATCTGGATGCCGCAAACATCTCCCATAGTCTGTTGAAGATGGCGGCGGGCAACGGCATCACCGTGGGGCCTATCCTGCTCGGCACGGCCAAGCCCGTCCATATCATCGAGCCGACCGCCAGCGTGCGCCGGATCGTCAATATGACCGCGCTTGTCGTCGTCGACGCGGCGTCAGAGCGGCACGTGGGTTAGGCGAGGGAAGCGGAGCCGTCAATTGTGGCGCGCGCATGAGCATGTGATATAAGCGCGTGATGAGTATCACACTTCACAAGGGCGACCTGCCGGAGGGGCTGAACCTCGGCAATATCGTCGCGATCGATTCCGAAACCATGGGGCTCGACCCGCACCGCGACCGGCTCTGCCTCGTGCAGCTTTCGGGCGGCGACGGCAACGCGCATCTGGTGCAGTTCGAGCATCGCTATGACGCGCCGAATCTGGCGCGGCTGCTCGCCGATCCGGCCGTGACGAAGCTGTTTCATTACGGCCGTTTCGACATCGCGATGTTCGACAAATATCTCGGCGTGCTGACCGCGCCGGTCTATTGCACCAAGATCGCCTCGAAGCTCACCCGCACCTACACCGATCGCCACGGTTTGCGCGATCTGTGCCGCGAGCTTCTGGGCGTGGAGATCTCCAAGCAGCAGCAATCCTCCGATTGGGGCGCAAGCCAGCTCACGGAGGAGCAGCTCGCCTATGCCGCCTCGGACGTGCTGCATCTGCACAAGCTGAAGGAGATCTTCGACGGGCTGATCGACCGGGAGGGGCGGCGCGACATTGCCGATGCCTGTTTCCGCTTTCTGCCGACCCGGGCGCGGCTCGACCTGCTGGGCTGGGACCAGGAAGAGATTTTCACGCATTGATGCGCCCTGCGCCGACCCCCGCGCCAAATCGATTGGATTGAACCGTTGCCGGCCGGGCGCGTCTCTTGCTGACAAACTCGGGATGTCGATCGGTCAAGGCCGCCATGAATTTTCTCCTCGGCGATAGTCGAGGGCGTTTTCTGGCGCGGCGGCGCGCAAAACTGTTGGAAAACCGCCGACTAAAAACGGCATCGCCGAACAATGAGACCGGCAGTGCCATTCTCATCGCTGCGGCGATTGCGGCGGCCGCGATCTTAAGCTAATCAGAAAAGGCCGATTCCAGTCCTTGCCACCATTTTGCGCCGCAACACGGCCATGATAGGGTGCGAGGGCTTGACATCCTGCGGGGCTTTGACCGCGCAAGACGAGGGACAAATCGGGCGAACATGGCCATTCAGACGGACATCCGGCAAGCGCCGGTGCGATTTGCAGGCCTGCCAAGCGGGGGTGACCGCACGAAGGCCTTCCGCGCTGCAAAACGGCACAGCGCGCGGGTCAGAATGTTGCGCCTGGTGCTTCCCATCTGCGCGGTCTTCGCAATCGGGCTCTACTTCATGCCGTCGCGGATCGCAGTGCCGATCAAGGACGGCGAGGCGTCCATCGAGTCGATCGAGGTCTCCACGGGCGGGCTGAAAATGGTGAACCCGCGCATCAAAGGGGTGCATGAGAAATACGGCGTCTATGACATCAAAGCAGACTCTTCGACGCAGCAGGCAAAGAACCCCGAACTGATGAACCTGAACACAATTACGGCCGAGATCACCTCCAAGGAGGGAGAAAAAACGATCTTGACGGCTCCATCTGGAATCTTATCACTCCAAGCAGGAGGAACTGACCTTCGATAATGGGGTGGTGATCGGGGGCGAAGCCGGCATTTCAGGGACCTTGAAGACCGCGACCGCCTTCATGCAGGCGAATAAACTGATTTCTCACGATCCGGTCGATCTCGCTTTCCACGGCACCACCATTAAGGCGCAATCGATGACGCTTTATTCAAGCGAGGGGCGCGCGATTTTCGAAGGGAATGTCAGAGTGCATTTGAAACGCAAGCCGAAGGGGGCCGGCGATGATGGGCAATAAATTGCGGCCGGCGGGTGGGCAGCTCGCTCGTGACTGTGGGTGTTTTGGCGTTACTCGCATATTCGGCAGGCCCTGCTCGCGCCCAGGTTGAGGCGCCGGGGGGCGGTCTGGCGGCAAGCTAT
This sequence comes from uncultured Alphaproteobacteria bacterium, assembly GCA_963842775.1. Lineage (GTDB taxonomy): Bacteria > Pseudomonadota > Alphaproteobacteria > Rhizobiales > Rhodomicrobiaceae > R-RK-3. The sequence goes on from CAWJHQ010000016.1 coordinate 90,640, forward strand.
TCCGCCAATGCCGATAAGCCGGTGGATATCGAATCCGACAGTCTGGAGGTCGACGACAAGAAGAAGATCGCGACCTTCAAAGGCAACGTCTCGGCTACGCAGGGCGACTTCAATCTCCGCGCCAAGGAAATTCAAGTAACCTATACGGACAGCAAAAAGAGCGGGGCTAAGAAGGAGACGGCCTCCAATGCGCCGACATCGCCTATTCCTGGCGGCGGCGCGGGTGACATTCAGCAGATTGACGCCAAGGGCAAAGTGCTGATGAACGCCAAGGATGGCCAGACCGCCACCAGCGACTGGGCGGTGTTCGAGGTCAAGAAGCAAGCTCGTGACGATCGGCGGAGACGTCGTACTCACCCAGGGCACCAGCACCATCAAGGGCAGCAAGATGGTGATCGACCTCACGACCGGACTCACCCGGCTGGAAACGGGCGACGATAAGACAGTCGGCATACCAAGCGGCCGGATCAAGGCAATCTTCACGCCGAAGGACCGCCCAAACAAATCCAAGGATAAGCCGGGCGAAACGCCATCGGAAAAACCCGCCAATTAGCGGGTTTTATTGGCGCCGCGCCCAGTCGCCTTACGGATAGCAGTTCCGCCCGCGACAAAATTGGAATTAACCTTTCCCGCCATTGGCATTATGGTCTTTGCAAATGGCGTGCCTAAATTTCGGCTGGCTCTTACATGGCGATCATGGACAGGCATAATCCACCGGCTCAATCAGGAAGGCCTGCCGCCGCTCCGGTCCGCCGGCTGCACCCGGAGGCGCCCAGGCGACGGGCGGCGCTCGGGACCGAGCTGTCGGCTTCCGGGCTGGTGAAAAGCTTCGGCCAGCGTATGGTGGTGCGCGGCGCCAGCGTGAATTTGCGCAAGGGCGAGGCCGTCGGCCTTCTCGGTCCCAACGGCGCGGGCAAGACCACCATCTTCTATATGATCACCGGCCTTGTTAAGCCCGACCAGGGCAAGGTCATCATCGACGGGCACGATGTCACCAAGCTGCCCATGTACCGGCGCGCCCGGCTCGGTATCGGCTATCTGCCGCAGGAGAGCTCGATATTCCGGGGGCTCACGGTCGAGCAGAATATCCGCGCCGTTCTCGAAGTGGTCGAGTCCAGCCGCCGCGAACGCGAACGGCAGCTCGACGCCCTGCTTGACGAATTCCGCATTACCCGGCTCAGAAAAGCCCCCTCCATGGCCCTCTCGGGCGGCGAAAGGCGGCGTCTCGAAATCGCGCGCGCGCTGGCCAGCCGGCCGTCCTACATGCTGCTCGACGAGCCTTTCGCGGGCATCGACCCCATAGCCATCGGCGACATCCGCGCCCTGGTGCGCCATTTGACGCAGCGCGGTATCGGCGTTCTCATCACCGATCATAATGTTCGCGAAACTTTAGAGCTGATCGATCGCGCATATATCATCTATGATGGCAAAGTGCTGACCGAAGGCACCCCGGCGGAAGTGGTTGCGAATGAGGACGTAAGACGTGTCTATCTGGGAGACATGTTCTCACGTTAGTATCGGGTTGGTGTTTGTGTTGGAAGTGGAAGCGCGATCTTGCTCGGGGCAAAGCTAGAGCTTAGACATACGCAGTCGCTGGTCATAACGCCGCAATTACAGCAGGCCATTAAGCTATTGCAGCTTTCCAATCTTGAACTGCAAAGCTTCCTTGAACGCGAAATCGAACAAAATCCTCTGATCGAATGGGACGAGCGGGTCGCCGAAGACGGCGCCCGTCTGAATGGGCCGACTGTCGATACCGTATCGGATTCGCGGCAGGTCCAGAGCGGCGCCGATGGGCCGGATTTCCCGCCCGAGCCCGCCAGCGTGCACGAAACCGCTGCGCCTGCGGACCAACTGGCTGACTTCGCCGACGATCCCGTCGCCATCGATCCCGCTGCGTATGAAACCTTCTCCCTGCGCACGAGCGGCACGGGTTTTTCTGAGTCCGGCAGCGCCCGGCTGGAGGATTACACCGCCGATCAGACGACGCTGCGCGATCATCTGCGCCGCCAGTTGCATATCGCGGTTGCCGAACCGGCCCACCGCCTGATCGGCGATCATCTGATCGACCTCATCGACGAGGCGGGCTATCTCAAAGGCGGGTGTGATGAAATCGCGGAACGGCTGGGCGCTCCCGTCAGCGTGGTTGAAGGCGTTCTGACCGTGCTGCACGGGTTCGAGCCGGTCGGCGTCGGCGCCCGGTCGCTCGCCGAGTGCCTGGCCCTGCAGCTCGCCGAACGCAACCGCTTCGATCCCGTCATCGCCAGGCTGCTCGAAAATCTGGAGCTGGTCGCTGCCCGCGATTACGCCAAGCTGCGCCGGATTTGCGAGGTCGATCAAGACGAACTGCACGAGATGATCGATGAAATCCGCGCGCTCAACCCCAAGCCCGGGCTGCAATTCGGGTCGAGGCCGGTGGAGGCCGTGGTGCCGGACATTCTCGTCCACCGGGACGCCGACGGCGACCTGGAAGGTGCAGCTCAACCCCGAGACGCTTCCCCGGATCAGCGTCAACCACGGTTTCTACGCCGCCGCCAAGCGCATGGCCCGATCGGAGCAGGACAAGCAATATCTGCAGGGCTGCATCAGCACCGCCAACTGGCTGGCGCGCAGCCTCGATCAGCGCAAGCGCACCATGATGAAGGTGGCGCGCGAGATCGTCCGGCAGCAGGAGAGTTTCTTCGAGCACGGCGTGCGCGGGTTGAAGCCGCTCGGCCTCCGCGACGTCGCCGACCGTATCGGCATGCACGAATCAACCGTCAGCCGCGTGACGTCGAACAAATATATGCAAACGCCGCGCGGGACTTTCGAGCTGAAATACTTTTTCACCTCCGCCATTGCGGCGGCGGGGTCGGGCGACGCGCATTCCTCGGAGGCGGTGAAGCATCGGATCAAGGAAATGATCGATGCCGAATCACCGCGGCGCATTTTGTCCGACGACAAGATCGTCGCACTGCTGCGCAGCGACGGGATAGACATCGCCCGGCGCACGGTCGCTAAATACCGGGAAATTATGCGGATTCCGTCCTCGGTGCAGCGGCGGCGGAACAAGAATCATGCCTCTGTCCGCTCGCTCGTTGCATCTAGGTGATGATCCTTATGACACGCAGCGGACGATGGAGCGCTTTCCCTCTTTCCACGGGGTCAAACTCGTACCACAATACTGGTCCTGTTTGACATCGGACGAGCACTGGCATAGGGTCCGCCTCAACTAGTGAGGGGCGGAGTGGGATGTAGACGGCCTGCGTCTTGGGCTAGATGTCAACAGCGTTTGAGCAGCACTGTGATGGGCCGCTGCTGATCACGCGAAATACAAAAAAAGATGGCCATTCAAGTAACCGGAAAAAACCTTAATCTGGGTTCAGCTCTTCGGAGCTATGTGACCGAAAAGCTCGATAAAGCTTTCGAAAAATATGGCAGCCACGGATTATCTGGCAATGTGTTCGTAGAAAAAGAGCACGGTCAATTTTCCACCATGTGCACGGTGCATCTTGCATCTGGGCTGTCATTGCAATCGGAGGGAATGGCGGCGGATGCCCACGCCAGCGTAGACGAGGCAATGGACCGGCTGGAGAAACGCCTCCGCCGTTACAAGCGCCGGCTCAAGAAGCATCATACGTCCGCGGCAAGGGCCGGCGACGCCGATTTTGCTGCGATCGACTATGTGATCCGTCGCGACGAAGAGCAGGATGTGGACGATACGGAGCTGGCGCCGGCGATCGTGGCTGAAACGCAAACGACCATTCACGAGTTGACGGTCGGCGATGCGGTGATGGAGATGGACCTGGCGAATAAGCCGTTTCTTATCTTTAAGAACGCGGGCCATGGCCGCCTGAACGTTGTGTACCGGAGGCAGGATGGCCATATAGGCTGGATCGATCCGGGAGGAATATTGGCGCAAGCGGACCGCAATAGCTAAGGCTCTCAAGGCCTGATGCTGGTGGCCAAGGGAGCGTATGGAAAGACTATGGATCTAAGCGATCTGATCACACCTTACGGCGTCATCCCAGCTTTGAAGGCGGGCAATAAGAAGCAGGCACTTCAGGAATTATCGGTTCGGGCGGCAAAGCTTACCGGCATCGATGAGCATGAGATATTCAATATTCTGCTGCAGCGCGAGCGGCTTGGATCGACCGGTGTCGGCAATGGCATCGCCATCCCGCATGGCAAGATGAGCGCGCTCACGCATATTGTGGGTCTGTTCGCGCGGCTGGAGGAACCGATCGATTTCGACGCAATCGACGAAGAGCCGGTCGATCTCGTCTTTCTCCTCCTCGCCCCCGAGAATGCCGGCGCCGACCATCTGAAGGCGCTTGCCCGGATTTCCCGCCTGATGAGGGAGCCCGCGGCGGTGGAAAAGCTCCGCTCCTCGCGGGAGAAGGAAGCGCTGTATGCCGTGCTCACCGAGCCTGCGGCGTCACACGCGGCTTAAGATTGCCGCTCCCACATGAAAACGGGCGCCTGATGCGCCCGCCTCAGCCACACATCAATGTACGCTTACCGGTTCGAGATCATGCTCCTTGGCATTTTCGACGGCCGCGAAATGCGTGTCCGTGAGCGCAAGGGGCGTTCCATCCGCTGCATGGACCGCAAAGATGGTGATCCCGTCAGGCAATCCCTCCAGCTGCGGATAGATATGCTGGGCCTGTTCGGGGCTGAGCGTCTTGATATATGCGATCTCACCGTCGCCAAGCGCCGCGAATTCAACTTCGGTCATGGAGAGAGGAGCGGATAATGTGTGCTCTTCCTGAGACATGGAATTCTCCTCTGTTGGCGTGAACCTGGGCACTGCACTGTGACTCGACACGATGAGTATACAGCATTATGCGCGATCTCTGATTTCGATCTTGTTGATGCGACGGCTTGGCTCAGGGCGCATCAGATCGATGGCAAGCAGGCCGTTGTCCAGCACCGCCGCCAGCACCTGCAAACCGTCGGCGAGCACGAAGCTGCGCTGGAATTGCCGGGCCGCTATTCCCCGATGCAGATATGTTCGGGATTTGTCATTTTCCTGCTTTCCGCGAATTGTGAGTTGGTTATCCTCAACCAAAACTTCAAGTTGGTCGCGGGTAAACCCAGCCACCGCGAGCACGATGCGAATGCGCTCGTTTTCTCCATTGGTCGGGGGAATTCGCTCGATATTGTACGGCGGATAGCCATCGACAGATGCCTTGGCGATGCTATCCAGCATACGGTCTATATCCTCAAAGCCCAGAAGGAGAGGATTGTTCGTGATGCGCGACATCCAAAGCCCTTGAAAAGCGACCTTAACGTGCCGGGTTACGCGCCGATAATCGACGCGCGGCGGAGCCCATGCGGCGCTCCGGAACCACGCTTAATTATATAGATGCCAAGCTGCTACATTCAAGAATGGTGAAACGAGCGTTAAGTTCCCGGCGAATTCCGGCCTTCGGCGTGGACATCGGCGCCCGGTCCATGGGATATGGCCGCAAGAAGCCCGGCGGCCTTGCCAGGCACCGCCGGAGCGCGAACGCATGCTGTTCTACGCATCGAAAATCATCTGGTTCTTCCTTCAGCCTTCCAGCTTCCTGATCCTGCTCTTTGCGGTGGGTTTCTGGGCTTATTGGCGCGGCAGGACACGCCTCGGCATACGCATTCTCCTCGCGACGGTGCTGATCTATGCCGTTGCCGGGCTCTCGCCGTTCGCGAATGCCATGATGCTCGCTTTGGAGCAGCAATTTTCACGGCCCCCGATGGAGGAATTGGCCGACGTTACGGGCATCATCGTGCTGGGCGGGGTCGTCGACACGCTCGTCACCAGCACACGGGACGAGATCGCCCTCAACGAAGCGGCCGAACGCCTGACCGAGACCGCCGCGCTCGCATTTCGCTTTCCGAACGCAAAAATCGTGATTTCAGGAGGCGATGGCGCGCTGCTCTATGCCAGCATGGGGGAGGCGGGCGTGGCCAAACGTTTCTTCACGCGCCTCGGCATCGATCCGGGGCGCATCCTCCTCGAGGAGAAATCGCGGACCACATCCGAGAATGCGGCGTTCACCAAGGCGCTTGTGACGCCGCAGCCCGGCGAGCGGTGGCTGCTCGTCACCTCGGCGTTTCACATGCCGCGCGCCATGGGCTGCTTCCGCGCCGCCGGCTTCGACCTCATGCCCTGGCCGGTGGATTTCCGCACCCGTGGCCCCGTGGACCTGCTGCGGTTTTCGCCGCGCCCTTCCGAGGCCTGGCGGCGCATCGACCTGGCTCCAAGGAATGGATAGGCTGCTCATCTACCGGCTGCTCGGCAGGACAGTAAGGAACCGCCCGTCCGATAAATGGATGCGGGATTGCACTCCGTCATCCCGGCGCCGGAGCGGGGCCATCATTGATTCCGCAATGCATTGCGGCGATGATGGGCCCCGGCTCACGCCGGCGACGGGACGATGAAGGCTGCTAACCGATCCGATGCCGAGCGCTCAGTCGGCCGACGCCCAGCGCGCGCTGAGGATGTTGCGGACGCCGCCATAGCCGCGCTGATAGGCAAGGCTCATGGAGCGCTCGGCTTCGGCCCAATGCGCTTCGGGCTGGCGGGCGGCCAGGGCCTCGGAAATCTCGACGCTGTCGAAGCCGCATCCCTTGGCCAACGCATATTGGTCGGCGATGAGGTGCCCGCTCGCCCGCAATTCGCCGCGATAGCCGTGGCGTCTGAGCCGCGCCGCCATCGAGAAGCCCCGGCCGTCGGAGGATTTCGGAAATGCGACGGCGACAAGCTGCAGGCGCTGCATCCAAGGGTCCAGAAGCGCCAGATCCGTATCGTTGGAGACCTCGGCGCCGAGCGCTGTGCCCTGCTTCGGCAAGCGCGGCGCCTTCCTCGAATCAGTCGGTCGAGCGGCAAGAGCAGCTTGGCGCCCGCCGGGGTTTCCTCGCCCGCCGCCGGGCGCAGCCAATCGTCCGTGACGAAACGGCCATCCCTAATGAGCGGCATAAAGCGCGTCCTTCATGACATTGTGGCCGAGGCGCTGATAGGCCTGCTTGAAGGTCTCGCCGTCCTGCCGCTTATCGAGATAAAAGTGAATCAGGCGCTCGATCGCGTCCGCGACGCCTTCCGCCGGAAAGCCGGGGCCGGAGCGCTCGCCGATGGCGGCGGTATCGGTCGGATCGCCGCCAAGCGTGATCTGATAGGCTTCCGCGCCGGTCTTCTCCAGCCCGAGAATGCCGATATCGCCGACATGATGGTGACCGCACGCATTGATGCAGCCTGAAATCTTGATCCGGATCGGGCCGATCTTCTCCTGCAGGCTCGGCTCGGCGAAGCGCTCGGTGATTTCCTGGGCGATCGGAATCGAACGGGCAGTGGCGAGCGAGCAATAGTCGAGACCGGGGCAGGAGACCACGTCCGAGATCAGCTCGGCATTGGCGCTGCCGAGCCGCGCCCGCTGCCAAATCCTGCCAGAGCGCGAAGAGATCGGATTTCTTCACATTGGGAAGGATGATGTTCTGCTCCGCCGAGACGCGCAGCTCGCCGAAACTGTATTTATCGGCGGCATCGGCCATGGCGCGCATCTCGTCGCCTGTCGCGTCGCCGGGAGCGCCGCCCGTTGGTTTCAGCGAGATCACCGCGATCGTATAGCCCGGCGTCTTATGCGCTCGCGTATTGACGCGCACCCAGCGGGCGAAATCGGCATTGCCGCCATTGCTCGCGCAAGGACTGGCTGAGCCTCGGCCGCGAGCGCCTCGTAAGGCGGGGGCGCAAAGAACGCCTCGATCCGGTGCAATTCCTTCTCGACCGGCACCGAACCGTCATGCTCGATGCCGCGCGAACTCGTCCTCGACCGCCTTGCGGAAATTCTCGCCGCCTTTTTCATGCACCAGGATCTTGATGCGGGCCTTGAATTTGTTGTCGCGCCGCCCTTCGGCATTATAGACGCGCATGATGGCTTCGACATAGCGGATGAGGTCCGCCGTCGGCACGAAATCCCGCATCTTGATGCCGATCATCGGCGTGCGGCCCAGCCCGCCGCCGGCCCAGACCTCATAGCCGAGCTGGCCGCCCTCGTTCCGCACGATGCGCAGGCCGATATCGTGGAATTTGATCACCGCGCGGTCGGCGGTGGCGCCCGTCACCGCGATCTTGAATTTGCGCGGCAGAAACGAGAATTCGGGATGGTTGCTCGACCATTGCCGCAGCAATTCGCCGGTCGGGCGCGGATCGGCGATTTCGTCGGCCGCGACGCCCGCATAGGGGTCGGCGGTGACGTTGCGGATGCAATTTCCCGATGTCTGGATGGCGTGCATCTCGACATCAGCCAATTCGTCGAGGATGTCGGGCACGTCCTTAAGCTTGGGCCAATTATATTGGATGTTCTGCCGGGTGGTGAAATGGCCGTAGCCGCGGTCATATTTGTCGGCGATATGCGCCAGTTGCCGCATCTGCCTGGACGACAGGGTTCCGTAAGGCACCGCGACGCGCAGCATATAGGCGTGCAGTTGCAGATAGAGCCCGTTCATCAGCCGCAATGGGCGGAACTCGTCCTCATTCAGGGCGCCCGTCAGGCGCCGCTCCACCTGGCTGCGGAATTGCGCGACCCGCTCGCGAACGAATTGGTGGTCGAATTCGTCATAGAGATACATGGCTTGCCTCGCCGTCAGTCTTCTGCTTGACGGTTTTCACACGCGGCTTGACCGGGTCTGGCCAGAAGGACGGTATGGCGCGAACGCGCATCTTCTCCCGGTAGTGGGTCGGCTCCGGCTTGCCGTCGGCGTCGAATTCGATGGCGACCAGATAGACGCCGACGACCTGATTGGCGTCTTCGTCGACGCGGCCCAGGGCCTCAAGCGCGGCGGCTTCCTCGGCCGTCGCCGCAACGCGCGAGGCGTGATGATCGGCAGTCCAGCCGTTTTCGCTCAGGAATATCGAGTGACCTTCGAGAAGATGGTTCGCGGTAACGATTTGCAGTGCTGCCTTTTTTGCCATGGCCGTCTCCGCTCGAACCGAACTGTTCCGCGATATCGCATTGCGCCAAAACGCGCTTCTTGCAAACGTCTTACCTATAATCGGGTCGTTTTCCGAATTTTGTTTTCAGAAACGAACGCCGATGATAAAAAGGTAACCAGTCATTGCGCCCGGTTTTGCGTGAAGCGCCGAATGACACCGTAACGGCCTCCTGTTTCCGCGACATCACGCATCCGATGCGCCGAAGACCGTTCCGTCTGTTCTTTTTATAGAACAACAGGTAGATGAGGTCATAGCAAAAAAATGTCAATGCGAAAGGGCATTCCCATGTCGGAACCGCCAAATATGGCAGCAAAACTCGGCAAGACCATTAACAGGCTGCGGCGGGCGTATAATTATTCCCTCGGCGACCTGTCCGAGCAATCCGGCGTGGCCAAATCCATCATCTCGCAGATCGAGAAGAACGAAACCAATCCCACGCTCGGCACGCTCTACAAGCTTGCCAAGGCGCTGAACTCGCCCATCGAGGACATGCTGCGGGGCGAAGAAGCCCCGGCGCTCGTCGAGAAGCTCGGCCCGTCCGGCACGCCCCTGCTGATGAGCGACGACGGGCGTTGCCGCCTGCGCATCATCGGCTGGATCAAGACCGTCGAGCTGGTGCAGTGGTATCATCTGGAGGCGGAGCCCGGCGGCGTGCTCGAATCGGAGCCGCATCCCGCCGGTTCGATCGAGAATCTCACGGTATTGGCCGGCTCGGTGTCGGTAACCTCGGGCGATGAGCAATTTCAGGTGAATGCGGGAGAAACCGCCCGTTATGCCGGCGACCGGCCGCACCGGATCGTGAATACGGGCGATGTGCTGGCGACGGCGCTGATGGTCAATCTGCTCGGACCGGTGGCGGCGGCCGGCCAATCGCTGGAGCGCAGCGCGGCTTAGAGCATTTTCCAGCAAAGCATGCCCCACGTGGACACCGGTTTGCGTCGCGAAAGCACCTGCCTCTGCATGGCCTCGCCACTCCCGGCGTTTTTTCTTGCCCGCACGCCCCAAATGACAATCATGGCCGGCATGAGCGGAACGCGGGATGACGAGGCGATGAGCGCGGGTTTGGCGGCGTTGCGGGCGGGCGGCAAGCGCGCGCTCGCCGAGGCCCTGGCGAGCGTCGAACAGGGGCCAAGCGGATCGGCCATCGCCGCGCTTGTCGATGACGCCTATCTGGCGCCGCGCGCGCATGTGATCGGCTTCACCGGTCCGCCGGGCGTCGGCAAGTCGACGCTGATCGACGGCCTGGTCCGCAAATGGCGGGCGGCCGGCGTGACGGTCGGCGTCATCGCGGTCGATCCATCCTCGCATATTACCCGCGGCGCGCTGCTGGGCGACCGCATCCGGATGCGCACCGATCCGCACGATCAGGGCGTGTTCGTGCGCTCGCTGGCCTCACGCGGGCGGCTCGGCGGGCTGGCGGAGCTGGCATTTCCCGCGGTCATCCTCATGCGGGCCATCTACGACCGCGTCATCGTCGAGACGGTCGGGGTCGGTCAATCCGAAGCGGATATTTCCACCGTCGCCGATACGGTGGTTCTCTGCGTGCAGCCGGGCTCGGGCGACTCGCTGCAATTCATGAAGGCGGGGATCATGGAAATTCCCGATATCGCCGTGGTCACGAAGGCCGATATGGGACCGCCGGCCAGGCGCGCGTTTGCCGATCTCAAAGGTGCGCTCGGGCTGGCGAGCGGCGGCGATGTCGCCTGTCTCATGCTGTCCGTTGCCAAGGGCGAAGGGCTGGACGAGCTGACGGCGGCGGCCGACGAGCGTTTCGCGCGGCTGGCGGGAGCGGCCCTCGCCAAGCGGCGTCATGCCCAGGCGGAAGGCTGGCTACGCACGTCGCTTTTGCAGCGCTTCGGCGAGGAAGGGGCCGCCGCGGCCGCGCAGGCTTTGAATCTGGCGGAAGGCGCTGCGCCGTTCGGCCATGCCCAGGCGATCGCCAAGCGGCTTGCGGGTAACTTTTGCAGGCTGAGGCACAAGGCTGACTGACGGCCGACACCGTCAGGCCTGTTTCGGGACCGCGCGGGCGGGCGGTTCGTCGGGCACCATTTCCTCCGTCTCCCCGTCGCCCAGATAGTCCGCGATTTTCCGCAGCAGCACATGGAAGTCGATCGGCTTGGCGACATAATCGTTCATGCCGGCATCCAGATATTCTTCGCGGTCTCCGACCATGGTGTTGGCGGTCATCGCGATGATCGGCAGCAAGGCCGCCGGCCCGGTCATCGAACGGATGCGCTGCGTCGCCTCGACGCCGCTCATGACCGGCATGCGAATATCCATCAGGACGAGGTCGTAGGGCAGGCGCTGCACCGCGTGGACCGCCTCGACCCCGTCGCCCACCATGTCCACGACATAGCCGGCCTGTTTCAGCGCCGTCGAGATCAGCCGCTGATTGATCGGATTGTCCTCCGCGACGAGCAGCCGGGGCTTCCCGTCCTTGACCTCCTCGGCGGGCGGCTCGACCGCGGCGACCGGCTCCAGATGCGCAAGCGGCGGGTGCGCGGCGGGGACTGCCGGGCGCTGCAGCAATTCGTGAACCTGCATCACCAGCTTTTCCTGCACCACCGGTTTGGGGCAGGCGGCGTCGAAGCCAAGCGCGCGCGCCTGCTGATCGAAAGTGATGCCGCCCGATGAGGAGAGGATCAGCTTCAGAGCGGCATATTGCTGCTGCTCTCTGATCAAGCGCCGCAGATTCAGGCCGTCGATGCCCGGCATCATGTGATCGATGATGGCTATGTGATAGGGCCGGCCGTTGCGGTGCGCCTCGGCAAGGGTCGCCATCGCCGTCTGTGCGTCGGGCGCGCCGTCGACCTCGGCGCCGAAGCCTTCGAGCTGCAAGCGGACGATCCGGCGGTTCAATGCGTTGTCGTCGACGACCAGGCAGCGGCGGCGCGTCAGATCGGCATTGAAGCTGTCGCGGATTTTCACGCCCGGCGGCACGAGATCGGCAAGACGAATGTGGAACGAAAACGTGCTGCCCTGATCGGGTTTGCTGTCGACGCGGATTTCGCCGTCCATCAACTCGACGAGCTGCTTGCATATGGGCAGGCCAAGACCCGCGCCGTCATATTTGCGCCGCGTCCCGCAGTCGACCTGGGTGAAATGATCGAAAATCCGCGCGAGATGATCGGCCGGTATGCCGATGCCGGTGTCGGTGACGCTGAAATTCACATGCTGGCCGCCATCCGGCCGCGTACCGCCGGGACGGACCTCGATGGCGATGCCGCCGTGCTCGGTGAACTTGATCGCATTGCTCGCCAGCTTCAGCAGGATCTGCCGCAGCCGCCCGACGTCGCCGGCCATGATTTCGGGCAAGGAGGGGTCGACATAGGCGCTGATGTCGAGACGCTTGGCGAAAGCCTGCGGTCCGAGCAGCGAGGTGACTTCGGCGACGACCTCCTCGAGCGAGAAATTCGACGTTTCAAGCTCAAGCGACCCGGTCTCGATATTGGAGATGTCGAGAATATCGTTGAGCAGATCGAGCAGGGTCAGCCCGGAGCTTTGGATCGTTTCCGCATGTTCCTTCTGCTTCGGGGTCAGGTTCGAGCTGAGCAGCAGATTGGTGAAGCCGAGAACGCCGTTCATCGGGGTCCGCAATTCATGGCTCATCAAGGCCAGGAAATCGCGCTTGGCTCTTTCGGATTCGATCGCCCGGTCGCGCTCCTGCACGAGGTCGTCCTGAATCCTCAATACCGCGCCCGCCATCGGGACAAAGATGAAGGCGGCATTGAAGATCGCCATGAGCAGAACGGCAAGCGCGCAGGCGGCCAGCAGAACGAATCCGAGACGGGCGCTGTCCACGGTGCTCTTGCCGATCGCATCCAGCGCCTTGTGGTAGAAGGGCCAGATGCGGTCGTGTATGTGGTGCCGGATATAATTGGCGATCGCGTGATATTTCGGGCTGCCGTGGTCGCGAACGGCCACCATCTTATGGCCGAAAACCACCAGTTCGCTTATCGCAGTCTCAAGATTCTTGCCTGAAGCATCACGCGCCTCCCAAACCTCAAGAAGCTGTTTCGGCATGCTTCCATTGCTCAGCCCGTATCGTTCCATCGTCGCTTGCGGATAGAGCCGGAAGCCCTTCTCGATCGTATGCCAATCGGTCCTGACCGCATCGTCGTCGACACCGTCCAGATGCCGCATGAGCGCGTAAAGCGCGACGACGTCCCGAAGCGCCTCGCTGAGCCGATCGTTTGCAGCCGCATCCTCCCTGGATGCCGGCGCGGACATTTCCAACTCGAACCGGCTGGTGGCCTGCATGAGATCGGTGAACAGCTTGGAATAGTGCCCGTTCGCATGGAACGAGGACAGCATGTACCATCCGGTAGCAACCGACATGACGATGATGATGCCGATGGTCAGGCTCGCAAGCCAAAAACGTCGCCGAAGGTAGCTTTTGGTCAAAAGAGCAGGCATTGAGAATCCCGGAACCGCGGCGGTCGCGCGGATAAGAGAACTAAGCTCACCTGACGTTACGCCACGTTGATTTAAAGTCCGTTTTGCTGCCTGCTTGGAAAGCAGAGCGCAAATTAACGCCTGCTAAATCGTGGATGAGCCATGCGCGTATTAGGCGGAAGGAATTAACGCTTAATTCACACGTGTCGCGGTTCCGGACGGAGTTGCCGGCGAATCGGTTTGCAATTCAACGTGTGAAATAGCGATAGCCGAGCCAAGCCGTCACCGCGACCGATGCTGCCCAGACGCAGACAATCACCATGGCGGCGACTCGGCTTACTGGGCGCTCTCCGGCAAGAGCGGCAGCGGCTCGGTGCTCTGCCATGATGTGCGGCGGGATCATTTTCGCCACCGCCAGAATGCCGAGCGGCACGATAACCACGTCGTCGATATACCCCAGCACCGGAATGAAGTCCGGGATCAGGTCTATCGGCGATAGTGCATACCCCGCAACGCAAAGCGCCAGAACCTTTGCGAACCAAGGGGTGCGAGCATCGCGAGCCGCGAGATATATCGCATGAACATCGCACTTGATGGTGCGTGCCCAGTCTCTCAGCGTAGCCGCCATGCCGCAAATTTACCGACCATCAACCAAGTAGACAAGCGTCAAGTTTGACCGAGTCGGCGGGGAAATGCGCGTTTCCATGAAGATGGCGTCAGATGATTCAAACGGCCCCGCCAACGCGAATGCTGAGTATGATTGCCGCGCCTGATGCATAAAAGTGCAACTTAATTTCTCCATAGTTGCAGTCCAATGATTAACGCTCGCGGGTTCGGGCACGAGCTCCTAACAATGCGTTTACCTTTATGGGGTTTCATCCTTGTTCAAGGGTGAAACAGGTTGAAACTCTGGGTTAGCCAGTTGTTGGCGACATTCGGCGTATGGGGCGCTGAGGGATGGTGAGTCGCGCTGTGATAAGTCTTCGCTTGGCGGGCCAGGGCCGGCGCATTGTCGCCGCCACGACGGTTATTTCGCTGCTTGGCGCACTCTCGGCCCTCATCGATTATCGCTTGTCTTCCCACGGCTCAGTTGGAGCCGGCGGCGACCACGGCGTCGTCGTCTTCCGCAGTCCGGCTGAAAACGCTGGCAGCCATATTCCCCTCGGTCCGCAGGCAAACCGGTTCTTCGCCAAGACGGGCAAACAGAACCGCGCCGATTATGACGATGTGAACATGCGTGCCGAGAGCGCGATCGGCGCATTGGACAAGCAGCAATTCGTTGCCGCCTCGCTCACGCCGTTGGACATGGGCGCCGGGCCGCGCGTCGCCGCGCCTTTCGCGTTACCGCCACAGGACGTCAATCGCGGTGGCAAGGCGGACCGATTGTCCTTGCCGCAATTGGCGGTCAATAAGCTGATCGCGCCGGTGATCGAGGAACCGCAGGATGCCACGGGCACCAGCGCCGCGCTGTTCTTCATCTCGCCGCCGCCTAATGCCGCGCCCGAGAGTACCGCTCCTGCTCCTGTCGTGGCGGCAGATGCCGCACCTGCTTCCGTCGTGGCGGCGGACGCACCTGCCGCAGGTCCGACGCTGGCCGCATTAGCCGCAGCCAAGGCAACCTCGCCGGGCGCCAGACCCTCGCAATCGACCTGGTCGGATCTGGTGCAACTCGCCAGCGTCAGCGGTGGCGATGGCGAAAAGATCGGATCGAACATCTTCGGCGGTCTGACCGAGAAGGAATTTCAGGCGCGTGAATTCCGCTGCATGGCGACGGCGATCTATTTCGAGGCGCGCGGCGAAAGCGTAAAAGGCCAGATCGCGGTCGGGCAAGTGATCATGACCCGGGTGCGCAGCATGTTCTACCCGAGCACAATCTGCGGCGTCGTCTTCCAGGGGCAATGGAACAAGAACGCCTGCCAGTTCTCATTTGCCTGCGACGGCGTTCCCGATACGCCGAAAGACCGCAAGCAGTGGGATACCGCCCTGGATGTCGCCAAGAACGTCATCTCCGGCAAGGTCTATCTGGATGAGGTCGGCGACGCGACGCATTATCACGCGACCTATGTGTCACCGGACTGGAAGAAGATGGTGAAGCGCATCACCAAGATCGGGGTGCACATCTTCTATAAGGCGCCATTCGTCGAGCCGATTGTCGCCAGCAACGATTTCAAGAAATTGTAAGACTTGCGGATCGCTCAGAGCCAGGGGCACTCCCCATGCCCCCAGACCGTGGAGCATAGCGCCAGATCGCGCAAAAATGCCGCGACGGGAACGCCCGACGTGTGGAATACGCCCCAAACCGCCAGAAACACCCCGACCGACAACAGCAGCGCCGGCAGATACCAAAGCCGCGACAGATAGACGGTGCGCGAAACCAGGCTCACCTCCTCCGGGCTTGGATTGGCATCCGGGTGGTCGGAAATCGCGTTGACGGCGCGACCGGCGCCCGGCGTGTAAGGGGCGGCAAGGGCGGCGAGCCCGATGGTGAAGGTCGCGATTGTCGGCACCAGCGGCGTCAGCAGCATCCCGGTTACGAACAGCCCTTCATCCCAGGGTGAACGCACCGCCTGCGTCGCCGCGGCGCGCCAGTCGAAGGATTCTCGCCCGAAGACCGACAGCAGCAGATCGGCAAGCTCCAGCCCGATCGGCAGCAGCACGGCCAGCATCGCCACGAACAAGACCGAGGTGATCACTTCGGCGGTGAGGAATAAGGCGGTGATCAGCGCGCCCTTCCAATCCGGTGAGGCGGCCTCGATGAACGACACATGGAAGCGGGTGATCGCCCATGAAAGCCAGTCCATCATAGCGTTTAGAATAGGCAGAATAACGAAGAATAAGAGCAGAAAGAACGCAAATTCTTTCGCCATCGTCAGCGCGATGATGGTGACCAGCACCAGGGCGATGGCAAAGGCCCAGACGCCCGCAAAGGCAAAGGCGATGGCGAAGGCCAGGGCGAAGGCGAAGCCGCCCAATATGGCGAACATCACGGTGCCTGCGTCGGACAACTCCCCGGCAAGGCTGGATGCGACCGCGAAGGCGATGGCGAAGGCGAACACCACCGCAAATGCGCCGAGCAGGATGCGCGCGATCAGCTCGGCCAGTTCGCTGTCGCCGCCGATCTTGCGCCACATGCGCCGCACGAACCAGTAGCCGAGGCGAAACAGCGAGCCGATGATCACCGAAACCATGGCCACGCCGAACAGGAACAGCAGCACTTCGCCGAAGCTGATGCGTCCGTTCTTGTAGCCGAACAGCACCGATGCCACCAGGAACAGCGCGACGGGAAAGACGAAGGCGATCGCGACGCAACGCTCGAAGGATTGCCCGCTCCAGCGCAGCCCGAACCAGTCGTGCAGCCAGGCGCTGTAGCGCCGCGTCGCGGTGAGATAGCGGGCGAAGGGCGCCTCGCGGCCCAGGCGCGACCGAAGATTCAGGCGCGAGGCGGCATGGGCAAGCTGATCGGCGACGGCGCTCGTGGGGAATGGGAGCAGCCAGAGCAGGATGGTCGTGAGCAGAATGAGCAGAGCGGCGATCGACCCCGTCACGCCCCATCCCTGCCACGAGATCAACTCGAGATGAGCGCTCGCGCGATCCATCCTGTATGTACCCCCCACCCCAACAGGAAGGCATCCTGCAAAAGACGGGGACAAGTTGCAAGCCAAGTCTTCACGCATGCGCGAATTAGCGCGGCCGCGCTGCTCTCCGGCCTCGCTCGCTCAAGTGCGGGGAAGAAAATCGAACCAAATCGAGACGTTGCTAAACTTTATTCAATTGCGCGCATCGAGCAGGCGGCGCGCGATCACCTGCGCCTGGATTTCGGCGGCGCCCTCGAAGATGCTCAGAATGCGTGCATCGCACAGTACCCGGCTGACCGGATATTCGAGCGCGAAACCGTTGCCGCCGTGGATCTGCAGCGCATTGTCGGCGGCCGCCCAGGCGACGCGGGCGGCGAGCAGCTTGGCCATCCCCGCTTCGAGATCGCAGCGCCGGCCGCCATCCTTCTCGCGCGCGGCGAAATAGGTGAGCTGGCGGGCGATCATCGTTTCCACCGCCATCATGACGATCTTGTCGGCGACGCGCGGGAAGCGGGCGATGGGCTTGCCGAACTGGCTCCGCTCATTGGCATAGCGCAGAGCCAGGTCCATCGCCGATTGCGCAACGCCCACGGCGCGGGCGGCGGTCTGAATGCGCGCCGCCTCGAAGGTCTGCATGAGCTGCTTGAAGCCCTGGCCTTCCTCACCGCCGAGCAAATTCTCTGCAGGCACGGCGAAACCATCGAAGGAGATTTCATACTCCTTCATGCCGCGATAGCCGATCACCTCGATCTCGCCGCCGCTCATGCCCTCGGCGGGAAACGGGTTTGCGTCGGTGCCGCGGGGCTTTTCCGCCAGGAACATCGACAGGCCTTTATAGCCGCTCTCATTCGGATTGGTCCGGGCGAGCACGGTCATCAGATCGGCGCGGACCGGATGGGTGATCCAGGTCTTCTGGCCGGTGATGCGGTAGACGTCGCCGTCACGAACGGCGCGGGTCTTCAGCGAGGCGAGGTCGGAGCCGGTGTTCGGTTCGGTGAAGACGGCGGTGGGGAGGATTTCGCCGGATGCGAGCAGCGGCAGCCATTTCTGCTTCTGCGCCTCGGTGCCCGCGCCCGAGGATCAGCTCCGCCGCGATTTCCGAACGGGTGCCGAGGGAGCCGACGCCGATATAGCCGCGCGACAGCTCCTCGGATACGAGGCACATCGCTTCCTTGCCGAGGCCCAGCCCGCCGAATTCCTCCGGGATGGTCAGGCCGAACACGCCGAGCTCGCTCATCTTGGCGATGATTTCGAGCGGGATATAGCTGTTCGTCAGGTGCCAGCCATGGGCGTGCGGCGCGATCTCGGCCTCGCTGAAACGGCGCATTTCGCCGCGCATGGTCTCCAGCGTCTCGTCGAGGCCTGTGTCGCCATACGTCGCCGTGCCCTGGCTCTCATTGATCAGCGCCATCAGCCGCGCGCGGATTTTCGGCGTGTTGCCCTCCGCGATCAAGGCGCGGACTGCCGTTTCCTCGACAAAGGCGGCCTGATCCTCGGGCGAGACGCCAAGCTCGCCCAGACGGATGAATTCGAGCTGGCTCATGGCGATGCCGCCCGCTACTTGCGCGCAATATTCGCCGAGCCCGATCTGCACCAGCAGGCCCTCGATTTCGCCGAAGCGGCCGCTTGCGCCCTGCCGTTCGGCATAGGCGGCAAGCTGCTTGATGGATTCGACATAGGTGGCGAGCCAGGCGAGGCCGTGGACCCGGTGCTGCTCGCGGTCGAGTATGGCGGCATCCGACTTGCCGTCCGGTGCGAGGTCGGCGCGCGTGGCGGCGAGCGCCTTGCCGAGCAGCCTTTCGGCGGCTGAAGCGGCCTTGGCCGAAAGCTCCGCCAGCGCGCCGATCTCAACATGGTGGTCGCGCTGGGTTACATCTGCGGCCAAGGTCATAAATGCTCTCCTATGGCCTGTCGGCCGCTATCGTCGATTTTCGGCGGAGGAACCGCCGAACAGCCGGCCGAAAAAGCCTCGCTTGGCCGGTTTGGCGGCCGACGCCGCCTGTACCACCGGAGCGGGTTCTGCGGCGGCGCCTCGGGCTCAGTCTTAGTTGCAGCGGCGGCTGTGACGGCTCGGCTCCGCCTCCGTCTCGATCACCGGAGATGCGGCGACAGCGGCCTCGGTTTCCGCGGCAACAGGCTCAGGAGCGGCGACAACAGGCTCAGCCTCCGCGACTGCGGGCCAGCCTCGGCGACTGTCGGCTCCGCCACTCCGACTGCTGGCTCAGCCGTCGAGACAGCGGTCTCCGCGGTTGCAATGGCAAGCTCCTCCAACGGCATGGCCTGCTCCGGCACTGCCGCAGCCTGCTCCAGCTCCGAAACCCGCAGCTCAGCTTCCGCAGCAACAGGTTCCTCAAGCGGTACCGTCTCTTCCTGCCCCGAAGCTTGCGGCTCGGTCACCTCCTCAAACGCAACCGTTGAGACGTTTGCGTCCTCGACGACGGCAAGCGGCTCGGCGCCCGCTTCCGCCGGTGCGATCAGGGCCTCTGCTTCGGCAGAAACGGCAGCCTGGCTTTGCGTCTCGGACGCAGCATCGGCCCCGGCTTCAGCGGCCGGTTCCTGACGATCAGATGCGCCATGCTGCGCGCCTGCCAGTTCGAATTCGTGAAGGTAGCAAGGCTCGGAGCTACGACTTTCCGAGCCCCCATCATTGAAAGCCTCGCCAATATCCTGGGCCATCATTTCAGTTTGCGCGGCGGCCACAGGCGCAGGCTCGACCGCCGGCGCCGCCTCCTCCGCGACCGGCGCTGGTGCGGTGCTGCCGTCATGCGCGGCGGCTAGAGGCGTAGGCTCAACCGCGGGCGGCACCTCCTCCACGACCGGCGCTGGTGGCGGCACTGCCGTCATGCGCGGCGGCCACGGGCGCAGGCTCGACCACCGGCACCGCCACTTCCTCCGCGACCGGTGCTGGCGCGGCACTGCCGTTGAGCGCCGCTGCCGGTCTTGGATCGTCCGCCGAGACTTGCTGCACGCGCTTCCAGGCAGCATCGGCGAGATCGTCGAAGCCGGTGCGGGGTTCGGGCGCTGCCTCCGGGGCCGCTGTCTCGGCTTCAGGCACTGCCGATTGCGAAGCTGCGGCTTCGGCTTCAGGTGCTGCCGGTTCGGCTTCAGACGCCGCCGGTTGCGGAGCTGCGGCTTCGGCGGGCTTTTCCGCGACAGGCTGCGGCTTCGGCTCCGCGACGGGCTGCGGCTTCGGCATCAGCACATTTTCAAGCGCGGCAATGATGCGAGCCGCTTCGTCATGCGCGATGCCGGTCAGATGCGCCGCCTCGCGCCGCAGCAATGTCAGAGCCCCGTCAAAGCCGTCGGGCCGGGTCATGTCACCGCCCCCGGAGGTTGGCGGCAGGATCTGCAATTGGCCGAGGAGATTGGCGGCGGAGTAATAGCTGTTGCCGCTCAGCCTTTCCTCGATCAGCGTCCGCGTCGCCATCACCGCAGCGGCCAGGCCGCCCACGGGTTTGGCTGCCGGGGCGTCCTCAGCCGGCGTGACCGGTTCGGCAAAACGAAGTGCAACTGTCGCTTGCGGCATGCCGAAGGAACTGGCGCTCGGCGTCACGATCTGTACAGGCTCTTCGGAACCAGCCGCCACGGCCGGCGCGACGCTGGCTTCGGGCGGCGTTTGCGGTTCGGCGGGTGAAATGGGCGGCGATGGAATTTCCGGTCCGGGCGAACCGTCCGGCTGGGCGGGGCTGTCGGGTATGACGGGCTGTTCGGGTGTCGATGGCGTATCCGGCTGGGCGGGCGTGGACGGCGTCTCGGGCACTTCAGGACCGCCTGCCGCGCTGACTGCTGGAGCGCTGGCGCCAAGCCGGGCGCTGATGAGGGTGAACACCGAGCGCGCCGCTTCGTCCGAAAGTTCGGCGCTCGTGGCGAGCAAATCCAACTGCTGCACGATCATGTAATATTCGTTTCCGGTGAGCTGTTCGACCGCTTTGGCCCTCAGCTCCCGGATGCCGGCAATAATGTCCGCCTTGCCGTTTTCCATGTCTGCCCCCGCTTCGATTTGATGGTGAATCTAAAGCGACACTTTAGCCAAACTCATCTCCGGAGCTAGCCGAAACACAGCGAAAACAGAGCGTCATCGACGAAAAATCGCTGGCGAACTGGAAAGTCTTGGCGAGAGCTTACCCGAACCGGCTCTGGCTGACCTCGACGACGTCCTCGAAGGTGCGCATTCCAGGATGCAAAGCGCTCACCATCACCGCCATGTTCCCGGGCAAATGCTGATTCTTCCACATCCGCATATGCGCCTTGGGAATGTCGGACCAGGGCAGCACCTCGGACATGCACGGATCGACCCGGCGCTCGATCACGAGGCGGTTGGCCTGGCTCGCCTGCAGCAGATTGGCGAAATGCGAGCCCTGCACGCGCTTCTGATGCATCCACAAATAACGCGCGTCGAGCGTCAGATTATAGCCGGTCGTGCCCGCGCAGATGACCACCATGCCGCCGCGCTTCACCAGGAAGACGGAAACCGGGAAGGTCAACTCGCCGGGATGTTCGAAGACGAAATCGACATTGTTGCCCTTGCCGGTATGCTCCCAGATGGCGGCGCCGAATTTGCGCACTTCCTTGAACCATTCGGCATATTCGGGCGTGTTGACCGTGGGCATCTGCCCCCAGCAATTGAAATTCTTGCGGTTGATGACGCCTTTGGCGCCAAGCTGCATCACGAAATCGCGCTTGTCGTCGTCGGAAATCACGCCGATGGCGTTGGCGCCGGATACCGCGATGAGCTGGACGGCGAAGGAGCCGAGCCCGCCCGAGGCGCCCCATACCAGCACGTTATGGCCCGGCCGCAGCACATGCGGGCGATGGCCGAACAGCATCCGGTATGCGGTGGCGAGCGTCAGCGTGTAGCAGGCGCTCTCCTCCCAGGTCAGATGGCGCGGACGCGGCATAAGCTGGCGGTCCTGCACGCGGCAGAATTGCGCGAATGACCCGTCGGGCGTCTCATAGCCCCAGATGCGCTGGCTGGACGAGAACATCGGGTCGCCGCCATTGCACTCCTCGTCGTCGCCATCGTCCTGGTTGCAGTGGACGACCACCTCGTCGCCCACTTTCCAGCGCTTGACCTTCGAGCCGACCGCCCAGACGATGCCCGCAGCATCGGACCCGGCGACATGATAGGGGTTCTTGTGCACGTCGAGCGTGGAAATCGGCTGGCCGAGCGCGGCCCACACGCCGTTGTAGTTGACGCCGGCCGCCATGACGAGAACGAGCACGTCGTGGCTGTCGAGATCCCAGGTGGGTATGACTTCGACCTGCATGGCCGCATCGGGGGGCCCGTGGCGATCCTTCCGGATCACCCAGGCATACATGTTCTTCGGAACATGCCCGAGCGGGGGAATTTCGCCGATTTCGTAAAGGTCTTTCTTGGCGGCCTGGCCACCCTGGATAGATGAGAGCGCTGGTTCTGACATGGCTTATTCCTCCGCCTCAGCCGCTTTAGAGCGGTCCCGCCCCCCGACGGCTAACATGACTGCCGGACGGCGCGTTGCGTCCCCGCCATGGTAGAGCAATAGTTTTAACATGAGATGGTTCGCCATCTTTTATCGCATTGCAAGAAATTTCTTGCAATGCAGCATGGCGCGGAAAATGGCGAGATGCCCGTTCTCCAGTATGCGAACGAACCGATGCCGCGCTAAGCAGAGTTCCCAAAAGTGGCCTTCCCGGTTTTGGGAAAAAACTCTGCGAAAACAAACGACGCTAAACAGACATTCGTTGGGCAACCAAGGAATGTCTGCTTAGCGCGTTCGAACGGGCTGAGATCAGGCGTAGCTGAGCGGCCGCTGGTCCAGCATCGTCACTTTGAGAGGCATCCCGCCGCGCGGTTGCAGCGTGAGGCGCGAGACGGGCTCTGGAATGTGCTTGCCGTCCCATTCGAAGCGGGCCGCGCGCACCAGGGTCGCCAGGATCACCGTCGCTTCGGTCATCGCAAAGGCGCTGCCGAGGCAGATGCGCGGGCCGGCGCCGAACGGCATGAACTGGGTGCGGGCGTGAGCAGCCTCGCGTTCCGGGGTGAAGCGGGTCGGATCGAACCGGTCCGGGTCGTCCCAAAGCTGCCGGTGGCGATGAATGCAGAAGATCGGGATGATGATCGTGCCGCCGGCCGGCACGGAATGGCCGCCAAGCTCGATGGGTTCCGCCGCCCGACGCGACATGACCGGAACCGGCGAATAAAGCCGCATGGATTCCTTCAGCACCTGCTGCGTGATTCGCAGCGCGCCCAGATGCTCCGGTCCGATACGCCCCTCGCCGACGACGGCCCGCATCTCGTCGCGCACCGCCTCCTGCCAATCCGGCGCGCGGGCGAGGAGATACAGCGTCCAGCCGAGCGCGCGCGATGTGGTCTCATGCCCCGCCCCCAGCAGCGTCAGCAGATTGTCGATCAGCTGCTCCATCGTCATCGGCTCGCCGGTTTCCGGATCGCGCGCGGCGAGCAGCCGTCCAAGCAGATCGCCGCCGGCGCCGCCCTCGGCCTGCCGCCGCGTAATGATGTCGAACACCGCGCCGCGAAGCTGCCTGGAGGTAAGCCTCAGCGTCCAGGTGCCGGGATGCGGCACCCACACGGGAACGCGGAGCATGCCGTACATGAGTTCCCAGGAGAAATAAGCAAGACTCCGCGCCGTTGAGCGCTTGATGATCTCGGCCTCACGCGGCTCGCCGCCCATCAGCATGGTGCGCGCGATCACGGAGAACGTCGTCTCCACCATGTCCGCGTCGATCGCCTGGATGCTGCCGGGAGGGCTTCTTCGCCATTTCACCAGCTGATCTTCCGCCGGCTGGGCCATCTCCGGAAGATAGGTAAGAATTTCCGCGTGGCGGAACAGCGGCGCCATGGTCCGCCGCTGCCAGCGCCAGAGATGGCCGTCGGAGCTGAGGACGCCTTCGCCGAGCGTGCGCCGGAAAACCCGCTTCTCGACATGTGTCTTGGTAAACGCGCCCGCCCGCTTGATCAGCACCTCCTCGACGAGGTCCGGCCCAGTGACCCAATAGACCGATGACCTGCCCGGTCCCAAGCCGACGATGGGCTCTTCATAGGCGGCCTGCGGCAGCGCCAGGAGCGGATTGCGCACGACGCGGAAGATGAACCTTCGGAGCGGGAGTGGCTTGGCCGGCGGCGTTATTGTCGGTGGATAGAGCGCAGTCGCGCTTCGCACGGCCGTGATCATGGAAACTCCCCGCCCGAGAAACCGGATGCCATTGTATACGAAAATGGCGGCTTTACCCGTCTCGAGCATGATCCGCAAATGTGGTAGCGGGGTTTTGCGGCAAGGATCAGGCGCGAGCAGACACTCTAGCAGGTAGCGGGGCAGGGTGACTATTTCGGGCTGCAGGAAACGACGCAGCGGCGCACGCAGATCTGAAACTGCGCCCTGCAGTTAATTTCGTCGTCGGTCTTCTGGCCCTTGCAATCGGTCCGATCGGCGCGGCATTGAGCCGTGCAGCTTTCGGTGCAGCTCCGGCTTGCTTTTTGCGACAGCCGCAATGCGGCGGCGGGGTCTTCCTCAATATCCGCTGCGCCGGCCGGGTTCACGAAACCGACCGCGCCTGCAAAGCCCCCCGCCAGCAGCGCGATTACCAGCCGCATGGCGCGCCACCTGATGAAATGCTGCTTCATGACCTTCCCCATCAGGCCGCGCCTGCATTTTTTTGTTCCGTCTTCGCGGTCTCGTAGCGCTCTGACGCCTCCAGCCAGAGAATTTCCGCTTCACCGAGATTTCTGGCGAGCGCCCCACGGTCCCGCATCAGCCGGAGCGCCTTCTCCGGTTCCTTATCGTACAGCCCAACTTCGGCGAGCGCGTGGTCGAGCCGTGCGATTTTTGCGGTGATGTCCTTGATTTCACGCTCATACGCCTCGATGCGCTTTCTCAGCGGCGCGAGTTCGGCGCGCGCATTGGCGGCGGCGCGGCGCTCGTCCTGCTTGTTCCGGGCGGCGCCCGAGCCGTTCATGCTCCATCGCGCCGCCCCGCCTTTGATCGCGGGCACGGGCGAGATATTCGGCCCGGTAGCTGTCGAGATCGCCATCATAGGGCACGACGGTGCCGTCCCGCACCAGCCAGAGCCGGTCGGCGGTCGCCTCGATCAGATGGCGGTCATGGCTGATGAGGATGACCGCGCCTTCATATTCATTGAGGCCGTGGATCAGCGCCTCGCGGCTGTCGACGTCGAGATGGTTGGTCGGTTCGTCGAGAATGAGCAGATGCGGCGACTGGAACGCGGCGAGCGTGAACAGCAGCCGCGCCTTCTCGCCTCCGGACAGCTTTCCGGCTGCCGTGTCGGCCTTGTCATGGCCGAAACCGGCGGCCGCGGTGCGGGCGCGCTTCTGCGCCTCGGTCTTGTCCGGCATCAGGTCGGCGATGTGCTCGTAGGCCGACCGCTGCGGGTTCAGTTCGTCGAGCTGGTGCTGGGCGAAATAGCCGAAGGTCAGCTTCTTCGATGCGCGGCGTTCGCCTGAAAGCGGATCGAGCCGCCCGCAAAGCAGCTTCGCCAGGGTGGATTTGCCGTTGCCGTTTGCGCCGAGCAGGCCGATGCGATCATCGGCGTCCAGGCGCAGATTGAGATTGCGCAGCACGGGCTTGTCCGGCGCATAGCCCGCGCTCGCGCCTTCGAACTGCATGAGCGGATTGCCGAGCTTGGTCTGCGGATTGGGAAAGCGCAAAGGACGCACGTCGCTGTCGATCTCGGCGGCGATGGGCTGCATCTTGGACAGCGCCTTCAACCGGCTTTGCGCCTGCCGGGCCTTCGACGCCTTGGCGCGGAACCGCTCGACGAACTCCTCCATATGGTGGCGGGCATCGTCCTGCTTCTTCTTCAGCTTGAGCTGCAGGCGCTGCCGTTCGCGCCGCGTTTCCTCGAACGCGTCATAGCCGCCGGTATAGAGAGTCAGCTTGCCGTCCAGTTCAGATGGAGGATGAAGCCGACGCATTTGTTCAGGAGATCGCGGTCATGGCTGACGATCAGCACGGTGTGCGGATAGGAGGCGAGATAGCTCTCCAGCCAAAGCGTGCCTTCGAGGTCGAGATAGTTGGTCGGTTCGTCGAGCAGCAGGATGTCCGGCGCGGTGAACAGCACCGAGGCGAGCGCCACCCGCATCCGCCAGCCGCCGGAAAACTCGGCGCAGGGCCGTTGCTGGGCGTCCTCATCGAAGCCGAGCCCGGCGAGAATCTGCGCCGCGCGGGCCGGCGCCGAATGCGCATCGATATCGTGCAGGCGGAGCTGGATTTCGGCGATGCGGGCGCCGTCCGTGGCGGTTTCGGCTTCCGCGAGCAGTGCGGCGCGCTCTTTGTCGGCGGCGAGCACGGTGTCGATCAGGCTCTGCGGGCCGTCGGGAGCTTCCTGCGCGACGCCGCCCATTTTCGCGGTCTTCGGCCAGGACAGGCTGCCGTCATCCGGGGCGATTTCGCCCGTCAGCATCCGCAGCAGCGTGGTTTTGCCGGTGCCGTTGCGCCCGACGATCCCCACCTTGTGGCCGTCCGGAATAGCGGCCGTCGCCTTGTCGAAAAGCAGGCGGCCCTCAATCCGGTAGGTGAGTTCATTGATATGCAGCATGCGCGGAATTTGGACGAAACGCGGCAAATTGCAAGCGGGGCCGAACACGCCATGCGTAAGAAGCGCTCATTTGCGTATGGCTGCTGTCTTGCGGCACCGGATTATGGCCGGTATAAGCGCGCTTCACGGGTGAAACACCAAGCGGGAAACAAATTCATGCCAGTCGAACGGACATTGTCGATCATCAAGCCGGACGCAACCGAGCGCAATCTGACGGGTAAGATCATCGCGAAGCTGGAGGATGCCGGCCTCCGAATCATCGCCCAAAAGCGCGTGCGGTGGAGCGAGGCCCAGGCGAAGAAATTCTATGAAGTGCATAAGGAGCGCCCGTTCTACGGTGAACTTGTAGCATTCATGACCTCGGGGCCGATCGTCATCCAAGTGCTGGAAGGCGAGAACGCGGTGGCCAAAAATCGGGAGGTCATGGGCGCGACCAATCCGGAAAACGCCGCCCCGGGCACGATCCGCAAGGAATTCGCCGAGAACATAGAGCGCAATTCCGTGCACGGCTCCGATAGTGCGGATAACGCCGCCGGCGAGATCGCGCTGTGTTTCGCGGAAGGCGAGATCACCGGCTGATCGGAACTATTTTGCATCAGCCCCGTGGCATTTTGTATACAAGGGCAGATTTCGTTCTCGTAAGTGTGATATGACTACCCATGTGACTGTTTTGCCGGGCGCTGCTTGGGAGGCGGCGCCATGTCATAGTGTCCAAGGGGAGTTTGGATTTTTCAATGATGGATCTGCTCGACGCGGCGTCATGGGCCGCAATTTGGAGTACCGTTTCTGCGGAAATGAATGAGCCCACATTCTGGCTGGGCGTTTTGCAGATCATCTGGATCAACATCCTGCTGTCCGGTGACAATGCCGTGGTGATCGCGCTGGCTTGCCGCGATTTGCCGCCTCGTCAGCGAATGTGGGGAATGATCGTGGGTGCTGGCGTCGCCGTGACGCTGCGCATCGCATTCACGCTGATCGTCACGACGCTGATGCAGCTGCCTTATCTGAAGCTCGTCGGCGGCGTGGCGCTCGTCTATATCGCCGTGAAGCTGCTGGTGCCGGAGGACGACGAGGCCGACGCCAAGATCGAGCCGAGCCAGCATCTCTGGCGCGCCGTGCGCATCGTGGCGCTCGCCGACATCATCATGAGCCTCGACAATGTGATCGCCATCGCGGCGGCGGCCAAGGACAGCGTGCTGCTGCTCGTCATCGGCCTCGGCATCAGCGTGCCGCTTATCATCGCCGGAGCGGCGCTGGTCATGTCCATGCTGACCCGCTTTCCGGTTCTGGTCTGGGCCGGCGCGGGCTTGCTGGGCTGGATCGCCGGTGAACTCATCGGAAGCGATCCGGCGGTGCGAAGCTTCGTCGCCGGCCAGATCGGCGGAGGGGCTCTGCATAATTTCGCTGTCCTCATGGGTATTCTCGGCATCCTGATCGTGGTCGGCATGGGCTGGTGGCTCCGGCGCCGGCATTTTGCGAGAAACGAGCGAGGCGTGGCGGAGCGGGCGTAACGAAAAGCCTCGCCGTTCGCTGCAATGGTTCCCTTTAGGCTGCCCTGTTTCGGGAGAACCGGAACAGGGCTTTGCCGCTTTGTCGGCGTCGCGCCTTAGCGCATCGGACCAAAAAGTGCGCAGCGGTTTTTGGACAAATCCGGTGCGCAAACAAATGGATAGAGCGGCTCTACCGATTCCGATAAAAGGGTCCGCCGCTCTAGTCTGCCGATATCTCCGTATTCTTGGCCAGAATTCCCGATCCTGCGCGCGTCATGCGGGCGCAGGGCATAGCGTCAAGCGCTAAACGATAGAAAGCGAGCAGCGATGTCCGATAGCAAACAGCAAGTCCGGCCGGATATCTACCCCGTGCTGCGCTACAAAAACGGCAGCAAGGCCATGGAATGGCTGACGCAGGTTTTCGCGTTCAGCAAACACATGGAAGTGCTGGGGGCCGACGGAGAAGTCGCCCATGCGGAACTATCCTTCGGCAACGGCATGGTCATGTTCGGCAGCGGCGGCAAACAAGGGGACGGCAATCCATGGACGACGGAACGAAGCGGAATCTATGTGGCGGTCGATGATATCGACGCCCATTATGAGCGGGCCAAGGCGGCCGGCGCCGAAATCGTAAGGCCGCTCGCCGATACGGGCTATGGTGCGCGGGAGTATAGCGTCCGCGATCTGGAAGGGCATCTATGGTCGTTCGGGACCTATCGCCCGTGAGCCGGCATTTTTGCCAAGCCGACGACACGCCGCTTTCGAATGAGGAGCGGCGGAATATCACGCGACTTGTGCGATGATCATACCGGCGCTTGCGCAGAGTGCCGATCCCGGCTGCTACCGATACTGAAAAGCCAACGAAAATAAAGGCCCGCCCCTATAAGGGGTGCCTTTCCGTCATTCTCTTGCGGCAATGCTCAGTTCTTCCCGGCGAACTGGCTTCCAAGTTCGGCGGCGCGGCGGTACCATTTCGCCGCAAGCTTGGGGTCCGCCTCCATGCCTTTGACAAGGTACGTCTTCAGGAACTTCTCATCATAGGTTTGAGCCAGTGCGAAGGCGCCCAGCGCGCTTTGCTGCAAGGCCAGATGCTCGAAAATCAAGCGCGCGCCCGATACGTGCCCGCGTTCCATGAGTTCACGGGCACGGCGCAGCATGGCTTGCTCGTCAGGGCCGGAAACCGCATTCGAGTCAAGGTCCGCTGTCGTATCCCTGAGCGGCGCTGAGACGGGCGTAACCGGAGCCCGGTTGGACTCCCGCTTCGGCTGAGCAGCAAGGACGCTCGCGGCCTGCTCGATTTCCGTCAGAAATACGTCTTGTTCCTGCGTGCTCCCGGCACGGGGGGGCGGCGTGTTGTCAGTCAGAGGCGGCGTATTGTCGGTCAGAGAGGGACGAAGCAATTCTTGCGGATCGTCATCGCCGGGCTGAACACCGTAACCGGATTGAGAGTCGTTCGTCGACCCGCCATCATAAAGCACGGAGGCCGAACTCGCCGTCGCTTCCGGGACCGCGCTGACGCCGTTGCTGATGCGCGATTGATTCCATTGCGTACTGATCTGCTGGAATGCAAGGCCGACGACCGCGGCCGAGACGGAGATGGCCAGGATATTCCGGCCGCCCGAGCTTGCGCGTTTCAGACCTGCCGCATCGGGTCTGGGCCTTGGAGCGGGAGACAGGGCTTTGCCGGTCACTTCCTGAGCCATGAAAATAGGCTCCCATCCGGGAGGTGTGCCTGTCGCCGCCGCCTTGGCCTCATTATCGCGCCGTGCCGCCCGATCGAGCGCGCGTTTCAGTTCGGATTCAAGCACGCCGGCTCCGGGATCGCTGGGATGAAGCGGGGCGCCCCAACCAGTCCGCGGGTTTTCCCGCGTCGGCGAACCTTCCCGCATCGGAACGACGGATGCTCCTCGTTCGTTTGGAAATTCATGCCCGGCGCGCTGCAAAATGCGCCGCCAAGAAACCTTATTCATTCTTGGACTCCCCCACGCGGTACTCGATCCTGGTGCACCATAGCCCCGCAATGTGGCGATGCTGGGTTATGATGCCAAATCGAATTTAGAGAAAATTTACTTCATATGCAAAAGCTTAGCATTCCCTTAAAGCGCGCCGCCGCCGGGCTGCTGCGAAAATGTGGCGATTTCCATAGTTCTCGCCAAGAATCGCCGCCGCCAAATTGCCGGACCGCAGTCGGGGTCCCCGGCCTAAGCCCTTTTTCTAGTTGCAAAATAGGCGGTGTTGACTTCCAGTGGATCGAAAAACCGGGCGCAGTGCCGCCATGCATAAAACATACAATCGCCAAGCTGGGCATACGGATTTCTGCAGGCTGCGGACATAAAAGACGTAATATAGCGGATCGAATGGGAGGATTACATGGATAGAAGATCGTTCTTGAAGAGCGCCGCCGTCGCCGGCGCGGGCACAGCCGCATTGGCCGCGCCCGCCATCGCGCAAAGCCATCCCGAAATAAAATGGCGCCTGACGTCGAGCTTCCCGAAATCGCTCGATACGATTTTCGGCGGGGCCGTGACTTTCTCGAAATATATTGCGGAAGCCACGGACAATAAATTTCAGGTGCAGGTTTTCGCGTCCGGCGAGATCGTCCCCGGCCTGCAGGCCGCCGACGCGGTCACCAACGGCACCGTGGAATGCGCTCATACCGCCAGCTATTATTTTTGGGGCAAGGACCCGACCTTCGCCTTCGGCACCGCCGTCCCCTTCGGCTTGAATTCCCGCCAGCAAAACGCCTGGAATTATTATGGCGGCGGCATCGCCCTGATGAACGAATTCTATGACGGCTACAACATCTACGCCTTGCCCGCCGGCAATACGGGGGCCCAGATGGGCGGCTGGTTCCGCAAGGAAATCAATACCGTTGCCGACCTGAATGGCCTGAAGATGCGCATCGGCGGTTTCGGCGGCAAGGTGATCAGCAAGCTTGGCGTGGTTCCGCAGCAGATCGCGGGCGGCGACATTTACCCGGCGCTGGAAAAAGGCACGATCGACGCCACGGAATGGGTCGGGCCTTATGATGACGAGAAGCTCGGCTTCCAGAAGGTTGCGCCCTATTACTACTATCCCGGCTTCTGGGAAGGCGGGGCGATGCTCCATGTCTTCTTCAACAAGGCGAAATGGGCCGAGTTGCCGCCTGCATACAAGGCCATAGCCACCGCCGCGGCCGAGGCTGCGAATGTGGACATGCTGGCCAACTACGACCACGCCAACCCTGCGGCGATCAGAAGCCTCGTCGCGAAGGGCACGCAGCTTC
The DNA here is from genome assembly GCA_963842775.1 of uncultured Alphaproteobacteria bacterium. Taxonomy (GTDB): domain Bacteria; phylum Pseudomonadota; class Alphaproteobacteria; order Rhizobiales; family Rhodomicrobiaceae; genus R-RK-3. Next base: position 121,867 of record CAWJHQ010000016.1, read on the forward strand.
GCCCGTTCTCGCAGGAAATCATGCAGGCATCGTTCGAAGCGGCCCAGTCGACCTATGCCGAGCTGAACGCCAGCAATCCAAAATTCAAGAAAATCCACGACAGCATCATGGCATTCCGGAAGGACGCCTATCTGTGGGCGCAGATTTCCGAATACACCTTTGACGCGTTCATGATGGGCCAGCAGCGCGCCGGCAAACTGGGCTAATTTCTCTTCCCGCCAACAGAACCCGCAAGCAGCGCCGGATCGATCCTGCGCTGTTCGCAAGGGGGCTCAATGCGCTCAATGCTTCGCCTCAGCGCGGTGATCGACTGGATCACCGCCTTAATTGGTCATGCCGTCTCCTGGCTGATTCTGGCCGCTGTATTGATCAGCGCCAGCAATGCCGTCATTCGCAAGGCCTTCGACATGAGTTCGAATGCCTGGCTGGAGCTGCAATGGTATCTGTTCAGCGCGGTATTCCTGCTCGCCGCCGCCTATGCGCTCCAGCGGAACGACCATATCCGTATCGACATCATATCGGGCATGCTGCCGAAAGCCGTGCGCAATTGGATCGATCTGCTCGGCCATCTCTTCATGCTGATGCCGTTCGCGGTTCTCATGATCTACGAGGCGGCCCCCTTCGTGTACGTATCCTACATGCAGCAGGAAAATTCCCCCAATGCCGGTGGCCTGATCCTCTGGCCGGCGAAAGCCCTGGTGTTGGCTGGGTTCTCACTGCTGGCCTTGCAGGGCATATCGGAAATCATCAAGCGCATCGCAATCATGCGCGGCCTGATCCCAGATCCCCATGAAGGCTCGAGCGCCCATCAGATCGCCGAAGACATCGCCCCTCATACGGAGGTACGGCCGTGACCGCCTTCGTCATCGAGAATATGGCCCCGATCATGTTCGCCAGCCTGGTGGTGCTGCTGCTGCTCGGCTATCCCGTCGCCTTCGCGCTCGCGGCGAACGGACTGGTGTTCGCCATTATCGGCATCGAACTCGGCCTGTTTCCCCCTGTGTTCCTGCAAGCGCTGCCGGAGCGCATCTTCGGCATTATGAATAACGACACGCTGCTGGCGATTCCGTTCTTTACCTTCATGGGGTTGATCCTGGAACGGTCCGGCATGGCGGAAGACCTGCTCGACACGGTCGGTCAGCTATTCGGTCCGGTGCGCGGCGGGCTTGCCTTCGCCGTGGTGCTCGTCGGCGCTTTGCTTGCCGCGACGACCGGTGTGGTCGCCGCGTCCGTCATCGCCATGGGCCTCATTTCCCTGCCGATCATGCTGCGCTACGGCTATGACCGGCGCGTGGCCAGCGGCGTGATTGCGGCTTCGGGCACGCTGGCGCAGATCATCCCGCCGTCGCTCGTGCTCATCATCATGGCCGACCAGCTTGGCCGGTCGGTCGGCGACATGTATGAGGGCGCGATCATTCCCGGCCTCGTGCTGACCGGCTTGTATATGGCCTATATCGGCATCATCGCGATGCGCTATCCGAAGGCCGCTCCGGCGCTGCCGATAGAGGCGCGCACGCTCGGCGGGGGGGTGACCTCACTCTTTGTCCTTGTTACTCTTTCGGTTGCCGCCGGCTACTTGATCATCACGTATTTTGGTCAGGGCGTTACTGAAAAAGGCATTTGGGGCGCGACCGTTTCCATGGCGCTTGCCTATGCGATCGCCCTGATCAATCGCGCCCTCAGCCTCGGTTTGCTGTCGCGGCTCGCGCAGCAGGTCATCATCGTGCTGATGCCGCCGCTGGCGCTGATCTTCCTCGTCCTCGGCACGATCTTCCTCGGCATCGCCACGCCGACCGAGGGTGGCGCCATGGGCGCAGTCGGCGCGTTGCTGATGGCGATCTCGAAGAACAGGCTGAGTTTCAGCTTGCTGCGGCAGGCGCTCGACGCCACCACGAAGCTGTCAGCCTTCGTGCTGTTCATCTTGATCGGGGCGCGGGTTTTTTCGCTGACGTTTTACGGCGTCAACGGCCATGTGTGGGTGGAGCATCTGCTGCTCTCGGTGCCGGGCGGCGAACTCGGCTTCCTGATCGTCGTCAATATTCTGGTTTTCATTCTCGCCTTCTTCCTCGATTTCTTCGAGCTGGCGTTCATCGTCGTTCCGCTGCTCGCGCCGGTCGCGGATAAGCTCGGGATCGACCTGATCTGGTTCGGCGTGCTTCTCAGCGTCAATCTGCAGACAAGCTTCATGCATCCGCCATTCGGCTTTGCGCTGTTCTATTTGCGTTCCGTGGCGCCGCGAGACCCGTATATCGACAAGATCACCGGCCGGCGGATTGCGCCGGTAACGACGGCGGAGATCTATTGGGGCGCGGTCCCTTTCGTGCTGATCCAGGTCATCATGGTGGGGCTGACGATTGCCTTTCCGCAGATGGTCACGCACTACAAATCGACTGGGACCGGCGTCGATCCGGCAAGCATCGAGATCAAGCTCCAGCCGTTCGGAGGACAGCAGGGCGCGCCGGCTTTCCAGGATTTCGGCGCGCCGCCGCCGGGCCTTGGCGGTCAGCCGGGAAGCGGGACAGCGCCGGCACCGGCGCCTGGGCCGGATCTCAGTCAGCCGCCGAAGTTCAATTGAGGGCCGGGAGTTATCAGAGCATTTTCCAGTAAAGTGGGTACCGGTTTGCGTCGCGAAAATGCGACCAAACAAGAGATAGAGCCCCGTTCCGATTCAATCGGAACGGAAAAGGCTCTAGCCGCAGAGCTTAAATCCGCTCTCCAGCGCCCCGCCGGTGTGAGGGCGGGTCCAAAGGCCGTGGCGCGAGGGAATGGCGACCAGCCGCCCATGCGCATGGGACCGGGCGATCGTCGCCAGGCTCCGGGCGATGCCATAAATCTTGCGCGCCCGGCTGACCCGCGCACGCTGGTCCCAGGCCGCCGCACCGTGCCTGCGCACCAGCCGCCCGATGTCGCGGTAAACGAAACGCGCCGACGCGATCGCCCAGGCCGAGCGGAATGAGAGCGACTTGATGCCGTGCCGCGCGGATACATAGAAGCGGTCGCTGACGGCAAGCAGGCGCTGGGACACGTCATGAACCGCGGCTCGGTTGGCGGGATCGGCGATGGCGCCCGGCCGCACGCCCGCTTCCGCAAGCCAGTCTTCGGGCAGGTAAACGCGCCCGATCGCGGCGTCCTCCATGATGTCGCGCGTAATATTGGTGAGCTGGAATGCGATGCCGAGATCGGAGGCGCGATCCAGCGTCGCCCCATCCCGCACACCCATGATGATCGCCATCATCACGCCGACCACGCCCGCGACGTGATAGCAATATGAGAGGGTGTCATCGAGCGTTTCATAGCGGCGCCCCTCCACATCCATGGCGAAGCCATCGAGATGATCGAGCAGATAGCGCTCCGGCAGCCCGCGCTCGCTGACCACGCGGTGGAGAGCGCCGAACACCATTTCATCCCACTCGCCGCGCACCGCCGCCCGCGTCTTCTCGCGCAATTCCTCCAGGCGATCACTCGCAGATCCACGCCCGGCGCGGTCCGCGGCGAAACCCAGCTCCTGGCCGTCGATCACATCGTCGCAATGCCGGCACCAGGCATAGAGCATGTAGGCGTGGGCGCGCGTGTCGGCGTCGAACAGCCGCGCGGCTGCGGCAAAGCTCTTCGAACCGTTTTCGATGCGTTCGCGGCTATATCTGACGATCTCATCCATTTTGCTGACCTGCATCGCCAAACCTGCCCGGTTTGAGGTTCGCATTCCGAATCTGCGTGAAAGCCTTGATAATGGGTACGGGCGGGCGGCCAATCAGTATCCGCGCTCTATCGCCATATGTCGACGCCGCGCGGTAGAACCGCTCGATCAGTGGCTCGGGCAGCTCATAGAAACGCTGCAATACCTCGTACCGCCTGTGCGGCTCGGCCGCCAGGAACAGCATCCTATTCAGCATGCGATAAAAACTGCGCTCTTTCCAGCGCTGTTTCGAGCACGCCTGGGTGAGGCGCGCGGCGTTCTCGCTCGTCATCACCGGCAACGCCGCGAGCGCGTCAGCGACGGCGACCGCATCGGGAAGCGAGTAGCCGGTGGTCGGATGGAACAGGCATGCGCGCAGTCCGATCCTGGCCGCACCGCTACCTGCCTCGCGCCAAAATGCATCGATGTCGCCGCCCAGAAGGATGGGCAGCGTGCCGGTCTCCTCGCGCAGGATCTCCGCGATCCGCCAGCCGCGCGAGGCCGCATAGGCTTCGATCCGGCCACGCAGTTTGTCCGGCTCCAGCTCCGGCCCGTCGGCATAATAGGTGTCCTCGATCAGGATCGTGTCGGCGGAAAACGGCAAGGTGTAGACGAAGCGATAGCCGTCGCTCTGGCTCACGGCAGCGTCCATGATGACCGGCACCGTCTCGCCGTGCGGCTGCGCTAAGCCGGACCTCCAGCCCGACGAATTTCTGAAAGGCCAGTGCGAGCGCCTGAGTGGGAGCAGCCCCGCGCCCGTCAATGACGCAGCTCGCCGTCAGCCTCTCGCCACTCGCCAGCGACAGGGCCGCCGCCTCCAGCGAGGCGATCCTTGTGTTCAGGCGCACGGCGCCGCCAAGCTGGGCGAGCGCCGCCTGGTGCAGCTTTTCAGCGGTGACGGATTGATACGGCGCCCGCAACGCCCGCGTGAATTTGGGGAAGCGCACCATCTGCCCTGGCCAGCGATGCGCGATGAACGGCGCCATCCAGCCATTCTGCTCGGCCGTCAGGTCGGACGCGTGACACGACCAGGTGTGATTGCCGCCGAGGCGCTCCCCCGCTTCGACGACGAGCAGGCGCAGCTCCGGCCGCCTTGCTTTCAGCCGGCAGGCCGAAAGCGTCGAAGCCAGCCCGCCGCCGGCGAAGATCACATCATAATCGGTCATGAAACCGGTCCGGTTGCCCGATCGACAATAGGAAAGCCAGCTTAAACGCGCGGTTAGTGCATCGATCCAAACGTAGGCTATAGCCGGAGTTTGGTAAAATTGATGCACAAGCAAAGAAGCTAGAGCGCTGCATGAACGGAGTGAATGTGTCAGCGCACTAGCGGAAAACCACAGTGCGGTGGCCGTTCAGCAGAATGCGATGTTCGGCGTGCCATTTCACCGCGCGCGCCAGCACCAGGCACTCGATGTCGCGTCCCGCCGCCACCAGATCGTCCGGCGGCATGGCGTGGTCGACGCGGGCGACTTCCTGCTCGATGATCGGCCCTTCGTCCAGCGCCGCCGTCACATAATGCGCCGTCGCGCCGATCAGCTTGACGCCGCGCTTATGCGCCTGGTGATACGGCCGCGCGCCCTTGAAGCTGGGCAGGAAGGAATGGTGGATATTGATCGCCCGCCCTTCGAGCCGGCGGCAAAGACCGTCGGACAGGATCTGCATATAGCGCGCCAGCACGAGGAAATCGGCGTTTTCGTCCTCGAACAGTTCCAGGAGCCGCGCTTCGTACCGCGCCCTTGTCGCGTTGGTGACCGGCATGTGGTGGAACGGAATGTCGTTGTTCGCCGCAAGCTGATAGAAATCGCGATGGTTGGAGACGATCGCGGCGATGTCGATCGGCAGGGCGCCGACCCTGTGCCGATAGAGCAGGTCGTTGAGGCAATGGCCGAAGCGCGACACCATGATGATCACCTTCGGCCGCCTGCCGAGATCGTTGATCTCAGCCTTCATGTCGAAGCGGGCGAAAATCGGCTGAAAACCTTGCCTCGCGTCATCAAGGCCCAGCGCCTGGGGCGCGGCGAACGAGGTGCGCATGAAAAAGCGGCCGGTTTCGGCGTCGCCGAATTGCGCGCTGTCGGTGATGTTGCAGCCATTTTCGGCAAGCCAGCCCGACACTGCCGCAACGATGCCCGGCCGGTCCGGGCAGGAGAGGGTGAGCACAAAGCGCGGCAATTCTGCGGTCATGCCCGACCGCCTATTGCCGCCATTGAGAAGCTCGAAAAACCGTCATCCGCCGCCCATCGCTCACAGAGCTGTCGGGCCGCATCCGCCGAGCGGCGCCACATATCTACGCCGAGCCGTGCGGGCGCTAACCCGCCGCAGCTTTCGTTCAAGTCAGCATAAAGATCAAGCGCTTAATGCGATGGTATTCACTTGCTTGCGGGCTTGCTCTTGCTGATGCCGCGTTCGCGGTTTTCGCGCAAGCGTCCGTCCTTCTGAGGATCCTTGACCCGGCCTTGGCCTGTATGCCGGGGTTTGACGCGCTTGACGGCAGTTTTTTCTGACATACCCAGTCTCCAGTCCTGCGATGAGGACTTAACGAACGCCTCCACCGCTGGTTCCGCTGCGATGCGGAATCGCGTGATTGACGCCTGGGGTGTGACAGGAAATCCGCAAAAAACGGAGTCTAGAAGGTTCCAGCGAGCAGGGTCGCCGTTTAATGCATGCGCGCCGGATTTGGCTCGTTCTGGCGCAAAAACGCCAAGAGAAGCTTGGTGAATTCTTCAGGTAATTCCACGTTGGACATGTGGGCCGCGTTCAGGATCGCGAGCCGGGCGCCCGGAATGGCGTCGGCGATCGCCTCGCCCATCGCCGGCGATGTGGCCGGATCGAGCGCGCCGGCGATGACCAGCACCGGCATGGTAATGGCGGGCAGGCTGGCGCGCTGGTCCATGTCGCGCACCGCTGCCGCCATCGAAGTATAGCCCGTCGGGGGAATACCGGCGACCATCGCCAGCACCTTTGCCGTCAGCGCCGGGTTCCGCTCGATGAAATCCGCAGTCAGCCAGCGCTGAATGATCCCGCCGGCCGCCGCGTGCATGCCTTCGGCCTCGATCAGGGCGATGCGCTGATTCCATATTTCCGGCTGGCCGAAATAGGCTGAGCTATTGGAGAAAACCGCGCGTGTGACGAGATGGGGCGCATTGGCGCCGAGCCACATGCCCACCATGCCTCCGAGCGACAATCCGCAAAAAACGACCGGCGGCAGTTTGAGGCCTTCGATCAGCTCCTTGGCGTCCTGGCCGATGCGCGCCATGCTGTACGGGCCGCGTGGAACATCGGAGGCGCCATGGCCGCGATTGTCATAGCGCAGCACGCGAAAATGTTCGGTGAGCGCCGGCATTTGCAGGTCCCACATGTCGAGCGTCGATCCGAGCGAGTTGGAAAGCATCAGAACGGGATTGCTGGCGTCGCCATCGAAACGGTAATGCAATGCGGTCCCGTCGCTCATCGGCATCATCGGCATTCGCGATTCTCCCCTCAAATGTTCGCGGTTTCGGTTCCCGCCGGCCGCTCATTTTCTGTCGGCTGGTCAGCCGGATTCCTTCGCCGCCTCTATTCACGCAAAGCCGCTACCCGCCATGGAGAAGGCCGCCCCCAGCATTCCGGGCCGAGCACGTTCATGGTCCAACTGCGGCCGCGAAGCGTCCCTCCGGTGTCAATTTCCCCACAATCAGGACTTGAAAAACTGGTGCTGGTTCTGATTCGCGACCGTCAAACGGACTTACAATACCATCAAACATTCCCGCTTGCATCAACGCGGTCGGGGATCGGAATAGCTGCCAGCAGACCTGTTCTTCATTTAAGAAACTGTGTATCCATGTCGCGCAATGCGCGCGTTTTTGTTAGGTGATTTCGGCGCAAGACCTCCGTATATTGCCAATAATACCCAATTGCACGGGATGCCCTATAGGGGCTTGCCGAAAGGAGAACAGTCAGTGCTTGCATGGAAGCGGGCCGCAAGAATTGGGGAACGCCGGAGGGGGAGTGTGAACTTCAGAGCATGGTGGCCGTCACGCCGGAAAGCGGCGACGGAACAACCGCTGCCAATCGCCGAGACGGACAAGCCGACGATCGCGCTTATCGGCGGGACTGGCGCGCTTGGGTCGGGCCTCGCGCGGCGCTGGGCGACGGCGGGATATACTGTCGTCATAGGATCTCGCGAGGCGGCCAAGGCGCGAGCGCTCGCGGCGACATTGGATGCTGCGCGCGGAGCAACGTCCCCGAGCGGCGCCGGCAATCTTGAGGCGGCCGCAAGGGCGGACATCATCATGCTCACCGTGCCCTATGCGGACCAGGAGACAACTCTCGAAAGCATCCGGCCCAATCTGCGGGGAAAGCTGGTTCTAAGCTCCGCCGTTCCGCTCTCGCCGGACGCCGCCGGTAGCGTGGTGTCAGGGAGTCTTTGCGCCGCCATGGACTTGCAGCGGGGCCTGGGGGCTGAGGCGAGGGCCGTGTCGGCGTTTCACAATGTCCCGGCGCGCCGGCTTGACGGGGCGAGAGCGGCATCGACTGCGACGTGCTGGTTTTCGGGGACGATATCGGCGACCGCGAAACGGTGATCGGCCTTGTCGAAGCGGCCGGAATGCGCGGCGTCCATGGCGGACCGCTGGTCAACTCAGCCGCCGCCGAGGCGCTGACCGCCGTGCTGATCGGCATCGGCCGCCATTACAAGATCGACGGCCCCAGCATCCGCATCACCGGCATCGATTAGCGGAGCGCGCAAGGCGACGGCCTTCAATCTTCGCTGAAATGATGCGCCATGCCATCGATGCGGCTCGTCACGTAGGCGACCGGCTTGCCGCGCAGCACCGCCGTCAATTCCGCCATGATGGAAAGCGCAATTTCCGCCGGGCCCTGCGCGCCGATATCGAGGCCGATCGGGGCATGAATGCGGGCGAGATCCTGCGTCGCTGCAACCCATCTGCTTCAGCCGCTCAAGCCGCTTGGCGTGCGTCCTGCTGCTGCCCAGCGCGCCGACATAGAATGCGCCGGATGCCAATCCCATCCGCAAGGCGCCGTCGTCGATCTTGGCGTCATGGGTCAGGGCGATCATCGCGGTGCGGCTGTCGATGCCGATGAGCGGCAGGCCGTCTTCAGGCCATTCGGTGACAAGGTGGGCATCGGGGAAGCGCTCCGGCGTGGCGAAGGCCGTGCGGGGATCGATGATGGTGACGTCATGGCCGATCATCCGCGCGATCGGCAGCAGGAACTGCGCGGCGTGCACCGCGCCGATGATGATCAGCCGCACCGGCGGATTGAAGATTCGGATGAACACCTCGCCCTCGGCGCTCTCGACCGTGCTGCTGCGGTCGAGGCGGAACGCATCGCCCAGCGTTTCCGCGAGGTCCGGCCACTCGCCGCGCTCGGCAGGTGACAACAAGGGCCTGCTCGCCGCTCTTCATCCACGTCAACAGCGCCACCGGCTGACGTGCGGCCCGCGCCTGGAGAATTTTCTCGGCCAGCTCTTTACGCATCGATGCTCCCCATCATGCGCCGGTGAACGGCTCGACGAAAATACGGATGCGGCCGCCACAGGCAAGACCGGCGCGCCAGGCGGTCTCGTCCTGCACGCCGAATTCCAGAAGTTTCGGCGTGCCGTCCTGCGATGACTTCGACCGCCTCGGTGATGACCTCGCCCTCGACGCAGCCGCCCGAAACGGAGCCGAGGAAATTACCCTCGCCGTCGATGATGAGCTGGCTGCCGGTCGGCTGCGGCGCCGATCCCCAGGTTTGGACCACGGTGGCGATGGCCAGCTTGCGGCCTTCCGCCTGCCAGTCGAGTGCCGTCCGCAGCATGTCGTTTGCGCTCATTCGCATTTCCTCTTCAAGAACGCCCTTCCGCGCCCACGCGGGCAGCATTATGGCACGCGCCTTGCTTCGGCTGAAGACATTCCGCGCGAGATGCCTCGACGCGGCGGCAGTGGAGCTAAAGAAATCCTTGCGCGTTAAAAGGGTTTGGTGTTGATGCGCAGGATGTCGTTTACAGGATCGGCAGATCCGGCAGAGCGTTCACGCGGATTGCCCGCCCAATACGACAGCAAGGGCAATCCGGCGAAGGGCCCACCGCATTATCCTAGTGCATCGATCCAAACGGAGGCTCCAGCCGGAGTTTGGTAAAATTGATGCATAAATAAAAAGCTAGGGCGCTGACACGTGAACGAAGTGAATGTGTCAGTGCACTAAGCAGACATTTCTTGGTTGCCCAACGAATGTCTGCTTAGAGTCGTTTGTTTTCGCAGAGTTTTTCCCAAAACCGGGAAGGCCACTTTTGGGAACTCTGCTTAGAGCCTATTTCGTTCCGCCGGAAACGAAACGGGGCTTTAGTTTTTGTGTGATCGCATTTTCGCGACGCAAACCCGTATCCACTTTGCTGGAAAATGCTCTGGCGGTGGGGAGATAGATTATGAGACTTGGAAAGCATATTGCCGTCATCGGCGCGGGCGTGGTGGGCTTGGCGATCGCAGTGAAGCTGCGGCGGGAGGGCTACCGCGTCAGCCTGTTCGACACCGACGCGCCGGGCAGCCGCGCTTCGGCGGGCAATGCCGCCCTGATCATGACCGCACAGATTTCGCCGCTGTCGCAGCCGGGCCTATGGCTCAAGGTGCCTGGCATGCTGACCGATCCGCAAGGCCCCCTCGTCGTGCGCTGGAAGCATCTGCCCCGCCTCACCCCCTGGTTCCTGCGATTTCTGCGCAATAGCACCTGGAAACGCTACGAGGAAATCGCGGACACGCTCGCGCCGCTGGTGACCCGCTCGCTCGATAGCTGGCTTACGCTCGTCGGACCGTCGGAAGGCGCGAGGCTGTTCCGCCGCGACGGCCTGCTCTACGTGTTCAAGAGCCCGAAAAATTTCCGCGCCGGGCAGAAGGAGGCCGAGTTCCGCCGTCGCTACGGGGTTGCCTCCGAGATCATTCCGCCTGAAGAACTGCGCCAGATGGAGCCCTCGCTCGGGCCCAACCTTGCCGGCGGCGTGCTTTACGGCGACAGCGGGCATTGCACCGATCCGCAGACCTTGTCCGCATCGCTCGCCGGCTCTTTCCGCACCGGCGGCGGGGAGATGCGGCGGACCCGCGTCCGTGAGCTCGTCCCGGTCTCCGGGGGCGCGGTGAAGGTGGTGACGGATGACGGCGACGTGCTGGTCGATGAAGTGGTGGTCGCGGCGGGCATCTGGTCGCCGCCGCTGGTCAAGCCGTTCGGGGTCAAGCCGCTGCTTGCCGCGGAGCGCGGCTATCATCTGATGCTGCGCGATCCGCAGATCTCGCTGCGCCGGCCGGTCGGCGCGGGCGACGACAAGTTCATCATCACGCCGCTCGCAAGCGGCATCCGTCTGGCCGGCACCGCCGAATTCGCCGACGTGAACGCAGCCCCCGACTGGCGCCGTTCGGATATGCTGCTGCAGGCAGCCAAGACGATTTTCCCGGAGATCAACGGCGAGCAGACCGCGACCCGCTGGATGGGGCCGCGCCCGTCGACGCCGGACTCGCTGCCGATTATCGGGCGCACACCGAAAAATCCGAACATCATCTGCGCTTTCGGCCACAGCCATCTCGGCCTGACGCTTGGCGCGGTAACGGCGGAACTGGTTGCCGATCTGGTGGCCCGGCGCGGTCCCGGCGTTGGGATTCAGGCGCTCCGGCCCGACCGGTTCTAGGGCGGAGGCAGCATCCATCGATAATTGTGTGAGCCGTGCGTGCGCCACGGAATCGAAGCGATGATCCGATTATACGCGGATTTCAATGCCAGAACGCCCGAGGGAGAATGCTGCATCTTGCTGTACGAAGGCGTTCATCTTGATGAGGCAGCTGAACGGCTACAGTTGAAAGCAGGCGATAGGGTACTACTCTACCAGGATGACGATGATTTTGAAGTTGAGGCCACCCTTGGCCATCGTCACTTCTCATGTCTCTTGGGCGATGCCTGGATAGCAGTCCCTGATTGGACGACATTGCGGGATATTGAAGGCCCGCCTAAAGCGTGACGCAGACCAACGTTGCTGCGAGCCCGTTAGCCCTTCTTCCCAGCGGCTATTTCAGCGCCTCATGCTTCTCCAGCAGCCATTTGGTGTTCACGCCGAGCCACTTCTTCTCGAGCGCCAGCAGCTTGCCGCTCTTATGCCAATCGGTGACGGCGGCGGAAACGAGCTTGCCCAGCGCGCCATCCTTCTCCTCCGATTTGACGCCGATGGCCCAAGGCAGCGCCGGCAGATCGACCGGCACCACGACGTAGTCATCCCATCTGTCGCCCTGATAGTGCTTTCTTTGCAGCAGCCGCACATCTTCATCCGCGAGAGCAAGGCAGCGTCCTTCGCGCAGGGCGGTTTCGCCTTCGATGGACGTCTTGACTTCAAGCGGATCGATGCCGCCGGCGAGCGCCAGCAGCTTTTCCGTGTAATAGGCGCCCTTGATGATGCAGAGCGGCTTGCCCTTCAGATCGGCGGCCGAACCGATATTCGCGCCCTTGCGGGCCAGCACCGCGACGCCGCTCGCATAGTAATAGGGCTCGACGAGGCCGACTTCTTTCGCGCGCAGGCCGGTCACGGACATGGTCGCAATGATCAGGTCGATGGTGCCTTGCTGGAGAAACTGCATCCGGCTGGATGCCGCGACGGACATCAGTTTCAGCGGCACGCCGATCCGGTCCGCGATATCGCGCGCCAGGTCGACTTCCAAACCGATGATCTGACCCGCGGAATCGCGAAAGCCGAAAGGCGGGTAATCGGGCTTCACGCCGACCACGAGCGCGCCCCGGGCCTTGATGTCCTCGAGCACGCCGGCCTTCCCAGCCCCGGAAACGCAGGCGATCGCGGCGGATATCGCCAGAATTCGCAGCCAGGACAAGGGTGGCATCGAAAGCTTCTCCAATGATCGAACGCGCCGGAATTTCGCCGCCGCGAAGCTATCTGCCATATTGTGGCTGGAAGATGAACCGTTCCGGTGAACTGCGCGCAGCGGAAAAGAAATATTCTCCGACGCGCGGCGGGGAGTCTGGATTGGGCTTCGAACTCGCCGCGCTACGTCGTCATCGCCGCCCTTCCTTGTCATTCCCGCGCAAGCGGGAATCCAGTAAACCATTGAATCACTGGTGGAATACTGGATCCCCGCCTTCGCGGGGATGACACGGGGTTGGCGGGAATGGCCAGGAGCGTGGCGTCGAGCGAGGAACGCATGCTTCTTAACCGAGGTGATCGCGCTCTTGCGACTACTGGATCTTGGTCACGGTGAAGCGGTCCTCCAGCTTCTCATTGGCGGCAAGGATCGCCTCTTCCGACCCCAGCACCACGGTCCGGCCATGCGCGGCAACCGCGTCGAGCGCATCGGCGAAGGCGCGAATTTCGGCGGGGCCGGTCGTCAGCACTTCCTCGCGGAGCGTCTGAAGCGTCGCTTCCGTCTCCTTGAGCAGATGCCGCTGCAGCGACACGAAGCCTTTCGCGTCGGGCAGGCGATACGTATCGATCTGACCGATGGTGCCGATGATGCTGCGTTCCAGTTCCGTGGCATTGCCGGCGGCCTTGCGCAGGAAACTCGCCGCGCCGTCATAGGTGGCGATCGTTTCGAGGAGATTGGGGTCGCGATAGGACAGGAAGGTGAATACGCCCGATCGCCGGTCCAGCGACGTGAACGAGCCGTAGGCGCCGCCCTGGACGCGAACCTTCTCCCACAGCCATGTGCCGCGCAGCCAATTGCTGGCGACCATCGCCGCGCCGCCCGGTCTATAGCCCAGCTTCGGCAGGCTCTCGCCCTTGGCGACGTAATTGACCTTGGCCGATATGGTGAGCCCTTCGAAGCGCGGCAGCTGCTGCATCGGCCAATCCGGCTTGGGCGTGCCTCGCGATGGAAGCGCGTCGAGGAACCGGCCCAGTTCGGGTTCGATGCGCTTCAGATCGGCGCCGCTCGCGGTGACATTGCAGACGATCGACTGGCGGTCGACGAGAATGTCCCTGATCCGCTCCAGCGTCGCGACCGGGTCGGTGGCACCGCTTTTCATATCGGCGGCGAGCCGGCGCAGGAAAGCGAGCTGGGCGAGGCCGTCCATCTGCTCGGCCGCCCAGTCCGCTTCGTTGAGGTTGGAGCGCAAGCGCTGTCCGGCGAAGAACGAGCCGCCCGGCACCAGGCGCGCTTCGATGGTGGCGCGCTCCTCATTGACGAGCTGCTCGATGCGCTCGCGATTGTCGAAGCGCGCCGTCAGCAGCACGTCCCGGAGGATCGAGAACATATCCGCCGCTTTTTCCGGCATTGCCTTCGCCCGGAGGAAGAGCCGCGCCGCGCTTGCCGTCTCGCCGGGGATGACGGAGGTCATGCTTGACGCGCCGATGCCGCCCGTCAGCCGTCCGATGCGCTGCGACAATGCGACGAAATCCTGGCTCGCCGTGCCGGTTTCAAGCAGCGCCCGGCTGAAGAGGCTCGCAAAAGGCAGAAGGTCGGCGGGCAGCCGGCGCAGGTCGAGGCCGGCGTCGAAATAGAGGACGCCGGTGGTCGGCAGATCGTGGGTGACGAGTTCCGTTCCGCCGAAATCCGCGACCTCGATCGGGATGGGCGTGCCGCGGGCCGGAATGTCTTTCAAGGTGAGCATCGGCAGCGTCGCCAGCGCCTCGGGCGTGTCGGGCGCCTCCTGCAGGCGCTTCAGCATGCGGGTCTGCTCGATGACGGCTTGCACGTCGGCTTCGCTCATCGCTGAGCGCGCGGCGTCCAGCCTCGCCCGCTCTTCGGCGGCTTCCCTCGGCCGCCATTTCCGGGTCGGGGGTGAACAGCACCGTCGTGCGATGCGGGTTGTCCAGCAGATGGCGGCGTATCAGCGTCTCGAAGACGCGCTCGCCTCCGGCCAGCCGTCCCTTGATGTCTGCGAGCGGCGCACCCCACGACAGGGGCGTCATGGCGTCGCGGTCATACAGCCAGGTTTGCAGCGAGCGCAGCATGACGGATATGCCGCGCGGGAAGGAGCCGGTATTGTTCTCGCGCAGCCGGAACTCGGCCGTATTGACGGCCGCTTCGACGGTTGCCGGGTCGATGCCTGCCTCGGCAAGATTTTGCAGCGTGTCGAGGATCAGGGTCTCGACCTTATCCGCGTCGGCGGCGTCGATGCCCTTCAGCCCCGCGCCGAATTTCATCTGCTTCAGGCCGGTATTCAGTCCGGTCCCCATGACGTCGTCGCCAAGGCGCGAGTCGATCAGCGCCTTGCGCAAGGGCGAGGCGGGCGTGCCGGCAAGGGCGTAGCTGAGGATCGAGAGCGCAAGATTGGTTTCGACGTCGTCAATTTCGTCGAGCATCCAATTGACGCTGACCCTGGCCTGCTTCGTGCCCGGCTCGGCGGCGCTCATCGCCAGTCTGTGCTCGATCTTGCGCGGCGCGTTGAAGCGCGGCTGCGGTGCGATATCCGAATCCACCTCGATGGCGGAAAATTCGCTCAGCACGCCATCGAGCAGCGCAAGCCGCTTTTCCGGATCGTCGTCGCCATAGAAGAAGAATTTGGCGTTCGAGGGGTGATAATAGCGCTCGTGGAACGCCTTGAAATTTGCGTAGGTGAGGTTCGGAATGTCGCGCGGATCGCCGCCCGAATCGACGCCATAGGTGTTGTCCGGATAGAGCGATTGCTGCGAAAGCCGGTATACACGGTCGTCCGGCGAGGAATAGCTGCCCTTCATTTCGTTGAAGACGACGCCCTTGTAGATCAGCGGCGCGTCCGGCTGCGTCCAACTCGTAGTGCCAGCCTTCCTGCTGCAAAATCTCCGGCGTCAGGCGAGGATGGAAGACGGCGTCGAGATAGACGTCGACGAGGTTGTAGAAGTCTTGCAAATTCACGCTGGCAACCGGATATACGGTCTTGTCCGAATAGGTCATCGCGTTGAGGAACGTCTTTAGCGAGCCTTTCAGCATCTCAAGGAACGGCGCCTTCACGGGATATTTGCGCGACCCGCAGAGCACCGAATGTTCGAGAATATGCGCGACGCCGGACGAGTCCGCGGGCGGCGTGCGGAAGGCCACGCCGAACACCTTGTTCTCGTCGCCGCCGATCACGGAGAGCAGCTCGGCGCCGGTCTTTTGATGCCGGTAAAGCCGGGCGACGCTGTCGATCTCATCGATGCGCTCTTCGCGCTGAAGCTCAAAGCCGTGGGAGATCGTACTGGGAGCGAATGTCATGATGGTCTCGATTCGTCGGTTTGCTGCTTCGTGCTACTATGGGGGTAGCGGTATCGGCAGTTCAAGCTTGCGCGGCGGCTGCTCATGATCATTTGGAAACGGCGGGACGGGATTGAAAGCGGCCGGCGGAAAAACCGGCAAAAAACGACGAAAAATCCCATTCATGTTGCGAGTATGGTAGTAGTGAATGCCATATTGGAGGCACGCAGGCTCGTCTGTCAGGCGACGTTTGCCTGCTTGACGACCGAACGAGAGAACCGGCCGGGACCACGCTTTCTGCGCTTGGGACCGCCTTCGATACGGGACAGCTTATGACAGGTTCAAATGCCCTGGCGGCCGCGCCGCAGGATAACGGGTTTTTCTCCAAATCCCTCGCCGAAAGCGATCCCGAGCTTTACGGCGCCGTGGCGAACGAGCTCAAGCGGCAGCAGCATGAAATCGAGCTGATCGCCTCCGAAAATATTGTCTCCCGCGCCGTTCTCGAAGCGGCGGGCACGGTCCTCACCAATAAATATGCCGAAGGCTATCCGGGCAAGCGCTATTACGGCGGCTGCCAATATGTCGACGTGGCCGAAAATCTGGCGATCGATCGCGCCAAGCGGCTGTTCGGCTGCGGTTTCGCCAATGTGCAGCCGCATTCCGGCTCGCAGGCCAATCAGGGCGTGTTCCTGGCGCTCGCCCAGCCGGGCGATACCATCCTCGGCATGAGCCTGGACGCGGGCGGACATCTCACCCATGGCGCCGCGCCGAACCTGTCCGGCAAATGGTTCAAGCCCGTGCAATATGGCGTGCGGCGGGACGACTGCCTGATCGATTTCGATCAGGTCGCGGCGCTGGCGCGGGAGCACAAGCCGCGCATCATCATCGCCGGCGGCTCGGCCTATCCGCGCACCATCGATTTCGCCAAATTCCGCGAGATCGCCGAGAGCGTCGGCGCAATTTTCATGGTCGATATGGCGCATTTCGCCGGGCTGGTCGCGGCCGGCGTGCATCCGAGCCCGCTCCGTCATGCGCATGTCGTGACGACCACCACGCATAAAACACTGCGCGGACCACGCGGCGGGCTGATCCTCACCAATGACGGCGATATCGCCAAGCGCATCAATTCGGCGATTTTCCCCGGCCTTCAGGGCGGACCGCTCATGCACATCATCGCCGCCAAGGCGGTTGCCTTCGGCGAGGCGCTTCAGCCTTCCTTTACGCAATACGCACAGAACGTGGTTGCAAACGCCAAGGCGATGGGCGAGGCTATCATCTCTGCCGGATATGGCCTGGTAACGGGCGGAACCGATACGCATGTGCTGCTAGCGGATTTGCGCCCGAAGGGGTTGACCGGCAAGGCCGCCGAGGCCGCTCTGAGCCGTGCGAACATCACCTGCAACAAGAACGCGGTTCCTTTCGATGAACAAAAGCCGTTCGTTACCTCCGGGATCAGGCTTGGTTCTCCCGCAGGCACGACGCGCGGCTTCGGGCAGGCGGAATTCCGGCAGGTGGGCCGCATGATCACCGAAGTGCTTGACGGGCTGGTGTCGAACGGCGATAGCGGCAATGGCCAGGTCGAGGAACGCGTGAAGCGTGAGGCCATCGACCTTTGCGAGCGGTACCCCATCTATCACCAATAGCGCTCACCATGAGCTTTTGAGGCCCTCGAATGCGGTGTCCCCATTGCAGCGAAATCGACACACAGGTCAAGGATTCGCGGCCCACGGAAGATAACACCGCGATCAGACGCCGCCGCTATTGCACCGAATGCGGTGAACGCTTCACCACCTTCGAGCGTGTGCAGCTGCGCGAGCTGACGGTGATGAAGCGCAGCGGACGGCGCGTGCCGTTCGACCGCGACAAACTCACCCGTTCGGTGCAGATCGCGCTGCGCAAGCGCCCTGTCGAGCAGGACTATATCGACCGGATGGTGAGCACCATCGTGCGCAAGCTCGAAAGCCAGGGGGAGAGCGAAGTCCCCTCGCATCTCATCGGCGAACTGGTCATGGACGATCTGCGCAAGCTCGATCCGGTGGCCTATGTGCGCTTCGCCTCCGTCTATAAGAATTTCCGCGAAGCGCGCGATTTCGAGACCGTGCTCGGCGAGATCGCTGCCGGCGATGCGCCAAAACGGACCGGCCCTCCGGACGACAAGATGGCGCCCTCCGGCGTCGGCGGCAATGAGCGGCGTTAGGTCTCGCGCAGCTGAATCCAAGCGCAGCCTGCCAGCCAGTCTCCAGGATACAGCGAACATGGCGCTTGCCATCGCGCTCGGTAAGCGTGGGCTCGGACAGTGCTGGCCCAATCCCTCGGTCGGCGCGGTGATCGTCGAGCCCGGCGGACGCGTCATAAGCTGCGGCTGGACCAGCCCCGGCGGGCGGCCGCATGCCGAAGTCAACGCGCTCGCCGATGCGGGCGGCGCGGCGCGCGGCGCGACCCTTTACGCCACGCTGGAGCCATGCGCGCATTGGGGACGAACGCCGCCCTGTTCGGATGCGGTGATCGCGCGCCGGCATCGCGCGCGTGGTTTACGGCGTCATCGATCCCGATCCTCGCGTCGCGGGTGCTGGCTTGGCCAGGCTGCGCGCGCATGGTGTTTCGGTGGCGGCGGGACCGCTCACGGCCGAGGCGCGCTGGCTGGCGCTCGGCCATGAGCTGCGGATCACCGCCGGGCGGCCTTTCGTGCAGCTCAAGCTTGCGCTGGACGCGGATGGCGCGGTCCCGCAAGGCAACGGCGCGCCGCTCTGGGCGACAGGCGAGGCCGCACGGGCGCGTGGACATCTGCTGCGCGCCGAGGCCGACGCCATCCTGGTCGGCAGGGGCACCGTCATCGCCGACGATCCGGATCTCACTTGCCGGCTGCCGGGTCTGGAGAGCCGCTCGCCGGTGCGCGTGGTGCTGTCGCGGAATGCCGATCTCCCCATGCAGGCAAAGATGCTGCGAAATCTGGACAGGGCGCGGGTCTGGGTGGTGCACGCCCCGGATGCTCCGGCGGAAAATCTGTCGCGACTCGCCGCGCTCGGTGTCGATTGCCTTGCGGTCGAAATGACGGCGGACAAGGGCGGGCTGGACATCGGCGCCGTCGCACGAACGCTGGCGGAGCGCGGCATCACGCGGCTGCTGATCGAAGGCGGGCCGTCGGTCGCGGCGGGCTTTCTGCGGGCGGACCTCGTCGATGAGGCCGTGCTGTTCCAGAGCCGCACATCGATCGATGGGCCCCGCATCCGGCCCACGGGTCTTGGCGCGCTCTCCGAACGCAGCGAAATACCGCCTCTATCAGCAAACGCCCGTCGGCGACGACGTGATGACGGTCTATCGCCGCGCGCAAGTTTGGCAAGGCTGACATGTTTACCGGCATCATCACCGATATCGGGGAGGTCAGGGCGGTGGAGGGCGGCAAGTTCCGCATCGCCTGCGCTTACGAGGCCGCCTCGATCGCCATCGGCGCATCCATCGCCTGCGACGGCTGCTGCCTCACCGTCACCCGCGTCGAGAGCGAAGGGCAGGGGCGCAGCATCTTCGACGTCGAGGCCTCCAACGAAACCTTCGCCCATACGACGCTGGGCGATTGGGCGCCCGGACGGCGCATCAATCTGGAGCGTTCGCTGCGGCTTGGCGACGAGCTGGGCGGCCATATGGTGGCGGGCCATGTGGACGGCGTCGCGGAGATCCTCAGCGCCGTGCCCGACGGCACATCGGTGCGCTTCGAGATCGCCTGCCCCGAACCGCTTGCGGCCCTGATCGCGCAAAAAGGATCGGTCGCGCTCGATGGCACGTCACTGACCGTCAACAACGTTGCCGATAACCGCTTCACGGTGAACATCATTCCGCATACGCTTGAGGTCACCACATGGGGGCAAAAACGCGCAGGTGCGCGGCTCAATCTGGAGGTTGATCTCATGGCGCGTTATGTTGCGCGGTTGCACGAGCATAGGAGCGCCGGCTGATGACGTTTGCGGAAAAACCCCGGCATTTCGGCCAGCTTGCCGACATCGAGGACATTCTGGACGATGCGCGGGCCGGCCGGATGTTCATCCTGGTCGACGCCGAGGACCGCGAAAATGAAGGCGATCTCGTCATTCCGGCGCAGATGGCGACGCCCGAGGCGATCAATTTCATGGCCCGCTATGGCCGCGGATTGATCTGCCTTGCGCTGACGCAGGACCGGGCCGCGGAACTGCATCTCGAATTGATGGCACGCTCCAACCAGTCGCGCCACTCGACGAATTTCACCGTTTCCATCGAAGCGCGCGAAGGCATCACCACCGGCATTTCCGCGCATGACCGCGCCCACACGATCGCCACGGCGATCGACCCCGCGAAAGGCGCGCGCGACATCGTCTCGCCCGGCCACGTCTTCCCGCTCGTGGCGCGCGAAGGCGGCGTTCTGGTCCGCGCCGGACACACCGAAACGGCGGTCGACATCGCCCGGCTCGCGGGCCTCTATCCGGCCGGCGTCATCTGCGAAATCATGAACGACGACGGCACCATGGCGCGCATGCCGGATCTGATGGCCTTCGCGCAATTCCATGGGCTGAAGATCGGCACCATCGCCGACCTCATCGCCTATCGCCGCAAATATGACAGCCTCGTCCGCGTCGTCGAGCAGAAGCATATCGACGACCTCTACGGCGCCGAATTCGATCTGAAGATCTATCAGAACACCGCCGACGGGCAGGAGCATATCGCACTGGTCAAAGGCGATATCGGCGCCCCCGGCCCGGTGCTGGTGCGCATGCACGCCTTCAACGTCATCGAGGATACGATCGGCTTTGCCGGCGCCGCCGGACGCGCCTCGCTGATCGAGCGCGCGCTGCGCACGCTCGCCCATGAGGAACGCGGCATTTTCGTTCTGCTGCGTGAAGCGCAATCGTCGACCGTTTCGGCAAAACTGCGCGGTGCGATCGAAAGCGGCAGGGCCGACGTGGCGGGACGGCTGATCGATTACGGCATAGGCGCGCAGATTTTACTTGATCTTGGCGTGCATGAGATGGAGCTTCTTTCGAATTCACCGCTGCCGAAAATCATCGGCCTTGAAGGTTACGGCCTCAAGATCGTCGGCCGCCGCCCAATCGAGTAGGACATATGCCCAGCTTCAGTCCCAGCGTGCTGCTCATCGAAGGACGCTTCTATCAGGACATTTCCGATGAGCTGGCGAAGGGCGCGCTGACTGCGCTTGAAGCGGCGAATGCCACCGTTCACCGCATTTCGGTGCCTGGCGCGCTCGAAATTCCGCAAGCCCTGGCGTTCGCGGTGCGGGCGGGGCTCGCGCCGTTCGGTGCGACGCGCTGGCGCTATCATGGGGCCGTCGCGCTTGGCTGCGTGATCCGGGGGGACACCTCGCATTACGACATCGTGGCGAATGAATTGGCCCGGTCGCTGCTCAGCATCGCCACCGCGAGCGGCGTGCCCGTGGGCAATGGCATACTGACTGTCGAAAACACGTCACAGGCGTGGGAAAGAGCATCCATAAACGACGGAAACAAGGGCGCGGACGCGGCTCAGGCTTGCTTGCGCCTCATCGATGTGTTCATGGAATGCCATGGCTTCCAATCTGAATGACACCGCCCCCCGCCCTGAGGGTGGGGGCAGAGCGTTTGCGTCGCGCGGCACCGCAAGGATCGCCGCCGTGCAGGCGCTTTACCAAATGGATCTGACCCAGACCGATGCGGCTGCGGTCATCGCGCAATTCACCCAGCATCGCTTCGGCCATGAGGTGGAGGGCGCCTATTACGATCAGGCGGACGAGCCCTTCTTCAGGGATCTGGTGCTGGGCGTCGTGCGTACGCAGCTCGACGTCGATCCGCTGATCGCCCGTCATCTCGCCACAGGGCTGGCGTCTCGCCCGCATCGACAGCATCTTGCGTGCCATCCTGCGCGCCGGGGCCTATGAGTTGCATCAGCGGCTCGATATTCCGGCCAAGGTGATCATCAACGAATATCTGGATGTGGCCCATGCCTTCTTCGGCGGCGACGAGCCGCGCGTGGTGAACGGCATTCTCGATTCCGTCGCGCGCGAGATCCGGGCGGCGGAATTCTCCAGTCCCGCTCATGGCTGAGCCGGACCTCCCCGGCGAAGACGGCGTCATCGCGCGGCTGTTCGCGCCTTTGGCGCAAGGATACCCGGGGGCGCTGCGCTTGCTGGACGACGCGGCGGTCATTGCGCCGACGGACGGAACGGACCTCGTCGTAACCACCGACGCCCTCATCGCGGGCGTGCATTTCATGGCCGACGACGCCCCTGCGGATATCGCCTATAAGGCGCTGGCAGTGAATTTGTCCGATCTGGCGGCGAAAGCCGCTTTGCCGCTCACCTACAGCCTGGCGCTCGCCTTGCCGCGCGGCTGCGGGGAGGCTTGGCTGGCCGAGTTCGCCCAGGGCTTGCTGGAGGCGCAAAATGCCGCCGGCATCACCTTGTGCGGCGGCGACACGACGGTTTCGCCCGCCGGGCCGCTGATGATCGCGATCACCGCTTTTGGCAGCGTCCCGCACGACAGGATGGTTCCTCGCGGAGGTGCGCGGCCCGGCGATGCTCTTTATGTCAGCGGCACGATCGGCGATTCCGCATTGGGGCTGAAATTGCGGCGCGGCGACGCCGAGGCGCGGGAGTGGCCGCTGGACGAGGCCGCCCGCCGCTATCTCATCGGCCGCTATCTGCGGCCCGAGCCGCGATTGGCCCTGCGCGAGGCGCTCCTGGCTCATGCCTCGGCGGCGATGGATGTCTCGGACGGCCTCGTCATCGATTGCGGCCGGATGTGCCGCGCGTCCGGGGTCGGTGGCCGCATCGAGGCACAGCATGTGCCGCTCTCGCCCGCCGTGCAAACACTGATACAGGCCGATGCCGGCGCCTTCGAATGCGCGCTGACCGGTGGCGACGACTACGAAATCCTCGCAGCGATCGGCCCCGGCGAGGCTCAGGCATTCGAGACGGCCGCGAGCGGCGCCGGCATCCGCGTCACCCGCATCGGCCAGTTCGGCGAGGATGGCGTCGCACTGTCCGTCATCGGTCCGGACGGCCTGCCCATGCGCTTCGCCCGGCCCGGCTATGACCATCTGGCCACCTGATCGCCGTCCATCTCATCGGAACGGCGCCAGCCACGTATTCGCACGTATTTTCGAACCGCAGACCGGCACGCGCCTCAGCTTTCGGGACGGACTGGCGCGGCGTGAAAATACTCCGCTGCCCGCCTGCGGAATGAAGAGGCGATAAGTTGTAGGGTTTCCTTGCGGAATCTCCCTGTTTTTCCTATTGTCCGCGCGGCATTCCATGGGCCGGCCCCGCTTCCACCCATGCAGGCTACGACGTTCAGGAAAACATTGGGCGCTCAATGGAGCCAAAGCGCTACGGGTTGTACGCGAGAAACAAATAAAACGCGTATCGCCTCCCGCCCGACTATACCGAGGGGACTTGCAATATGAACAATTTGATTTGGGCAATCATTGCCTGTGGCGGTCTATCGATCGTCTACGGCGCATGGGCCATCAGATCCGTGATGGCGGCGGATGCCGGGAATGCACGGATGCAGGAGATCGCCGCCGCCATTCAGGAAGGCGCGCAAGCCTATCTGACGCGGCAATACACCACTATCGGCATTGCCGGCGCCATCATCTTCGTGCTCATCGCCTTTCTGCTCTCGATCACGGTCGCCATCGGCTTCCTGATCGGCGCAGTGTTGTCGGGCGCGGCGGGCTTCATCGGCATGCATGTGTCGGTGCGCGCAAATGTGCGCACGGCGCAAGCCGCGACCAAGGGTCTGGCCGAGGGCCTTGGCCTGGCGTTCAAGGCCGGCGCGGTGACTGGGATGCTGGTGGCGGGACTGGCGCTGCTCGCCGTCGCGATCTACTACGCCATCCTGACCCAGATCGCCGGCTATTCGCCGTCCGATCGCGTGGTGGTCGACGCGCTGGTCGCGCTTGGCTTCGGCGCGTCGCTGATCTCGATCTTCGCCCGTCTCGGCGGCGGCATTTTCACCAAGGGCGCCGACGTCGGCGGTGATCTCGTCGGCAAGGTCGAGGCCGGCATTCCCGAGGACGACCCGCGCAATCCCGCGACGATCGCCGATAATGTGGGCGACAATGTCGGCGACTGCGCCGGTATGGCCGCCGATCTGTTCGAGACCTATGTGGTGACCGTCGTCGCCACCATGGTGCTCTGCACGATCTATTTCGCCGGGCAGCCCATTCTGGAAGCGGCGCTGCTCTATCCGCTCGCCATCGGCGGCGCCTGCGTGATCACCTCGATCATCGGCACGTTCTTCGTCCGCCTGGGCGCCAGCAACAACATCATGGGCGCGCTCTATAAGGGCTTCATCGCCACCGGCGTGCTCTCGCTCATCGCGCTCTATCCGATCACGTCGCTGCTGATCGGCATGGATACCCAGCTCACCGCTACCGGTGTGAGCTTCACCGGTCTCGACCTGTTCTATTGCGGCGTGACGGGCCTTGCGGTGACGACGCTGATCATCATCATCACCGAATATTACACCGGCACCGGCTACCGGCCGGTCAACTCGATTGCTGCCGCCTCACAGACCGGACATGGCACGAATGTCATCCAGGGTCTGGCGATTTCGATGGAGGCGACGGCGGCGCCCGCACTGGTCATCATCGCGGGCATCATCATCACCTATAGCCTTGCAGGGCTGTTCGGCATCGCCATCGCGGTTACGACCATGCTGGCGCTGGCGGGCTTCGTCGTGGCGCTGGATGCCTTCGGACCCGTCACCGACAATGCCGGCGGCATCGCCGAAATGGCCAACCTGCCGGACAGCGTCCGTAAGACCACGGATGCGCTCGACGCGGTCGGCAATACCACGAAGGCGGTGACGAAGGGCTATGCCATCGGCTCGGCCGGCCTCGGCGCGCTGGTGCTGTTCGCGGCCTATACGGAAGATCTGAAGCACTTCGTTGCCAATGCGGAGGCGTTTCCCTACTTCCAGGGCGTGCAGCTCGACTTCTCGCTGTCCAATCCCTATGTGGTCGTCGGCCTGTTCTTCGGCGGCCTCTTGCCTTACCTCTTCGCCTCGATGGGCATGACCGCGGTCGGACGCGCGGCAGGCTCGATCGTCGAGGAAGTGCGGCGGCAGTTCAAGGCCAAGCCCGGCATCATGAAAGGCACCGAAAAGCCGGATTACGGCGCGGCGGTCGACATGCTGACCAAGGCGGCGATCAAGGAAATGATCATACCGTCATTGCTGCCGGTGCTGTCGCCGATCGTGGTGTTCTTCGTCATCAGCTGGGTGGCGGACAAATCGGCGGCGTTCTCGGCGGTCGGCGCCATGCTGCTCGGCGTGATCGTCACGGGCCTGTTCGTCGCCATCTCGATGACGGCGGGCGGCGGCGCCTGGGACAATGCGAAGAAATATATCGAGGACGGCCATTATGGCGGCAAGGGCTCGGACGCGCATAAGGCGGCGGTGACGGGCGATACGGTCGGCGACCCTTATAAGGACACGGCCGGCCCGGCGGTGAACCCGATGATCAAGATCACCAACATCGTGGCGCTGCTGCTGCTCGCGGTGCTGGCACACTAGTTTGCGACATGGAAAGCCTGCCTTCGCTTGTGGCGGGGGCAGGCTTTCCGCCTGCCCGGCGGCGCGTCTCCGCAGCGCTGTACGCCGGTATGGGGCCAATCCACGGAACGCCCCGGAAGACCTCCGCAGTCTTCGCGCCGCATTTGCAACATAATCCTATCTATTCCTTGAGCCTTCTACGTAGTATCCGAGTTATGGGGGACTGATGAATCCGTTTACGCTGGTGCTGACTTTGTTGTTCTTGTCAGGTCTTGTATCGAGTGCGCAGGCAGCGGAAACCGACCGGCCGGAGGTCGCGCGCTACGGCAAGGTCTATCGCGGCGGGGAAGGTGTGACGATCTCGGTCCTCGGCATCGGAAAGGCCGATGATGAGGAGTATCTGCTGCAATATTCCGGCATCAACAGCGATTGGAACTGGAAGATCTTCAAGGCGAAGAAGGTGCCGGCCGGGACCGGGTTCGACTATGTCATCCAGTTCGACGGCCGCGACTATGCGACGATGATCGAGCGCGGCTCATCCGGATATGCGCGAAGCCAGGTCTTCGTTCCGAAAGTCGCGGATGGCGTCCATGTCGGATATGACGAAGGCCTGTCACAGCGTATTATCCCCGAGCATTATCTGACCGATTATCTCGAGCAGGAGAGCGGCAAGCCCGTGCGAGGCGCTGCCTGGCGCTGAGCCGAAGCGCCCGCGCTCCCGATCCCCTGCCTCGACCGTCCGGCCGCACCGCCCCTTTCTCACAATGCTCGCGGGGGCGGCATGGACGGGAATGCACAATCTACTCTAGTAGCCGCCGGGGCCGCTTGCGCCCCCGCCGGCGCCGGGGCTTACACCAGCTCCGGGACGGCCGATATTGCGGAAGAGCTCTTTCAGCAGGCCGTCTTCCGAGCCTTTTGAAGGTGTTTCGCGGCTGACGAAATCGATCACCTTGCCGTCCTGCAGGCCGTAATTTGCAACCCGTTCAACCGATTCCTTCTTATTGAAGTAGACCGCGACGACGCGCCGGTCCACAATTGAAGGCTTCAGGAAGGCTGCGGACCTTTGTGTCGTCGTAGAAATGTAGTAGAAAGCATTTTGGCCGACTGTCGATTTGGTATCCGGCGTACCGAGGGCGAGGATGATTTGGTCGCGGCTCATGCCTTCCTTCACCTGCGCCAAATCCTCATCATTGAAGACATGGCCGTGTTTAGTGATGTCTGATGCACAGGCGGAGAGGCCAATCACGATGCTAAAAACGGCCAGGGACTTAATGACGGGTTGCATAAATTTTTTTTCACCCTCCGGTTCCACTGCCCTCATGAAGGCAACATTTCTCATGTACTGACAATCTTGATTTGACATAGCGACGTACCTTGCGATCCAGTCAAGCCTAGTTCGGGGTGATTTAGAGTTCCAGATCCTAGAACGGTGAGTTTCTTTTCAGTGGTGGTTCCTGCCGTGACGAATATGACGCGTAACAGATTCCAGGCTCAAGGTAATATGACACCGATGTTCCGCTGGTTTGCCGGTCGCGCGGCCCGCAAGGAAGCTGCCGAAAAGATCTACGATGCAATTGTGGCACAGTCACGCAATCCCGGCTTTTATATCCGGTGCAGCGTTCCCGATACGCTGTCGGGGCGGTTCGACATGCTCGTCATCCATATGTTCGTCGTGCTGCAAATCCTAAAGCTCGGCGGCCGCGAAGGCCAGCTCCTGGCCCAGGAGATCGTGGAGGCCTTCATCCGCGAGATGGATACGATGGTGCGCGACCTGGGTGTCTCGGATCGCAACGTGCCCAAGGAAGTGCGCAAGATCGCACAGCTTTTCTACGGCCAGCTCCTCGCTTATTCGACCGCTCTGCAGCGCAATGACACCAAGGGCCTGGCCGGAGAGGTGTGGAAAAGTTTCCAGTCGGCCGAGGGCGGCGAGCAGTCGGTGGCCTCCGAATCGATTTCGATCTATATCCAGCAATCGATCAAGAGCATCCAGGAGATGCCGCTGAACATGCTGCTGCAGGGCAATATCCGCTTTCCGGACATCGGCGGACGCAATGGCTGAAGCCGTGTCGGGGCTGGAAGCGATCTTCTCCCGTATCGTGCCGCTTGGCGATTTCGCCGAACCGATCACCGGCCGGATCGAGGCAACCCCACAGGAACGCGAGCAACTCGCCGAGCTGTTCCGGCATCGAGAGCCTCGAGAGCTTCACCTTCGATTACCGATTGCAGCCGGTCGGAACGGACGGCGCTCATCTTTCCGGCGACATCCACGCGGAATTGACGCAGCTCTGCATTCTGACGCTTGAGCCCGTGCGGGAAACCGTGAAGGAAGCCGTTTCTCTCGATTGCTGGCCGCAAAATAAGATCGCCAGCGAAGATGCGGCCGTTCCGCAGGCCGATGCGGAAGGGCTGCCTGCCGATCCACCGGCGCCGATCATCAACGGCAGAATCAATGTCGGTGCGCTGGCGGGCGAAATTCTGGCCAGCGCCATCAATCCCTATCCCCGCAAGGACGGCGCCGAATTCGTCTGGGACGATCCCAAGGATGAAGATGGCGAGGCCTTTGGCCCCTTCGCCGAACTCGCCAAGCTGAAGCCGAAGCGCTAACTTCCCGTGCGCCTGCGCCCCGCATTTCAACGTGTATTGGCTCCCTTGTCCCGCGCGAAGACGCTCATGCGAAAGCCGCTTTTCGCCGTTCTTCTTCTGATGATCGGCGCTGCCGGTGCGGCGCTGGCCTATGCCCCCTACCTGCCGCAACTCGTCACCGAGGGCTATCCGCCGCTTACCTGGCCGGCGCGCGGGCATTTCGCTCAGATCGGCGGCGCGGATCGGCCGCTGGCGCTCACATCGGGCGATCATCCGGGACAGCATCCGCTTCCTTCCGAATTGGACCGGTCGTTCACCGAGACGGGCGGCAAGGCCCTGCTGGTCTATCGCGCGGGCAAGCTGGAGCTGGAACATTATGGCGACGGCGTCTCGTCGCAAACGAAACTGAATTCCTACTCGATCGCGAAGAGCCTGGTCGGCGCGCTGATGTTCAAGGCGCTGGCCGAGGGCAAGATCGAGAGCCTCGATGTGCCGATCGGAGACCTCCTCCCAGCCACCCGCGACCCGGCCCTGCGTCTCGTCAGCTTGCGGGCATTGCTGCAGATGCGCAGCGGCGTGGTTTTCGGAGCTGCCGGTCAGATCTTCGGCGACGAGAATGGCGCAAAGGACATAGAGGCGGAGCGCATCAACCCGTTCGGCCCGAAAGCCCGTCTGCATTTCCTGGGCCTCAGCTCCATCCAGACCAGCTTGACCGCCGGTCAGACGGACGCCGCGCCATTCAGCTACCAGAACGTCAACACCGCGCTGCTCGGCCTGCTGCTGGAGACGATATACCGCCGCCCGCTCTCGGCGATCCTGGCGGAGAAAATCTGGCGGCCCGCGGGAGCCGGGGCGGCCCACTGGCGTCAATCCCGCGAAGGCGGCGACATCTCCGCCTATTGCTGCATCTATGCGACGGCGCGCGACTGGATAAGAGTGGGCCTCTTTCTCACGCGGAACGGCAGCCCCGCCGATCCCTTTCTGCCCGAGCCCCTGTGGCGGCAGTTCATGGGGCAGGGCCTCGACGCGGCGGCATTGCGCCAGGGAGTTTACGGCTACCATATCCGCCATGACGTGCTTGACCGTGCGGGCGAACCGCTACAGGGTTCGTTTGCCTATATGATGGGGATGGGCGGCCAGCTCCTCTATCTGATGCCGCAGCAGGACCTCGTCGTCTTCCGGGCCGGCGAGAGGATGCCGCTGCTTCACACAACGCTTTATGCGGCATGGAAAGCGATCGGCCAGCCGCCGCCGCGATAGTGGCCGGTTGCGTGGCGCCGCCCAAATTTCTTTGTCTTAACCGTTGCATGCAGTATGTTCGCCTGCTCCCCGCCATGGGTGAGCCCACGGGGCGCAGTCCCTGCAATTCCGGAAAGCGATAGATGAACGCGCGGGTCAGAATAGCGCTGGATGCGATGGGCGGCGATCTTGGCCCGTCCATGGCCGTTCCCGGCGCCGCGCTGTCCCTGGTGCGCCACCCGGACACCGAATTCCTGATGTTTGGTGATGAACCGACGATCACCGCCCTTCTCAAAGGCGCATCCCGGCCTCGCGAAAAATTCGCGCGTCTTTCATACCGAAGTCGCGATCGCGATGGACACGAAACCGAGCCAGGCATTGCGTCAGGGACGCGGCAAGAGCAGCATGTGGATGGCGCTCGACGCTGTAAAGCGCGGCGAGGCCGATGCGGCGGTTTCGGCCGGCAATACCGGCGCGCTGATGGCCATGTCGATGTTCTGCCTGCAAACCCTGCCCAATATCGATCGCCCCGCCATCGCCGGCCTCTGGCCCACCATATCGAGCGAGTGCATCGTCCTCGACATCGGCGCCAATGTCGGCGCGGATGCGCGGCTGCTGGTCGACAATGCCGGCATGGGCGCGGCGCTTGGCGCGAGCGCTGTTCCACGTCGACAAACCGTCCGTGGGGCTGCTGAATATCGGCGTCGAGGAGGTCAAGGGGCTCGACGAGGTCAAGCGCGCGCATGAAGCGCTCAAGAAGGCCGATCTCCCGATCGTCTATCACGGCTTTGTCGAGGGCGACGATATCGGCAAGGGGACGGTCGACGTGGTCGTCACCGAAGGGTTCAGCGGCAATATCGCCCTGAAGGCGGCGGAGGGCACGGCCAAACAGATCGCGGCGTATCTGCGCGCCGCGATGAGCCGTTCGCTCGTGGCGAAGATCGGCGCCTTCTTCGCGCAGGGTGCATTCCGGGCATTAGGTGATAAGATGGACCCGCGGCATGCCAATGGTGGCATCTTTCTGGGGCTTCAGGGCATCGTCATAAAAAGCCACGGCGGAGCTGACGCAATAGGCTTTGCAAGCGCGGTCGATCTCGGATACGACATGGCCAAGAGCGGGCTGGTTCGCACCATTTCCGAAGATGTCGAGCGCTTCCAAAACGCGCTTCAGCAGGCGCCGCTGTTAAAAAGTACGGACGCAATCACGTGAGCATCATTCGTTCAGTTATTCGCGGGTGCGGAGCTTATCTTCCGGCTAAGGTCTTGACCAATGAGGACCTTTCGCGCCTGATCGACACCACCGATGAGTGGATCCAGGAGCGGACCGGCATCAAGGAGCGCCACATCGCCGCCGAGGGCGAGCTGACGTCCGATCTCGGCCTCGCCGCGGCGAAACGCGCGCTGGAAGCAGCCGAGCTTGAGCCGAAGGATATCGATCTCATCATTCTCGCCACCTCGACCCCGGACCAGACGTTTCCCGCCAGCGCCGTCACGATTCAGGCCGCGCTCGGCATCACGCATGGCGCCGCATTCGATATGCAGGCGGTTTGCTCCGGCTTCGTCTACGCCCTATCGGCGGCGGATAATTTCGTCAAATCCGGGCAATGCCGGCGCGTGCTGGTGATCGGGGCCGAAACGTTCTCACGCATTCTGGACTGGGAAGACCGCACGACCTGCGTCCTGTTCGGCGACGGCGCGGGCGCGGTGGTGGTCGAAGGCCAGAAGGCGACGGGCGCCGCGAAGGAGCGCGGGATTATCGGATCGGTGCTGCGGTCGGACGGCCGGTTCAAGAATCTCCTCTATGTGGATGGCGGCCCATCCTCGACGAAAACCGTCGGCCATTTGCGGATGCAGGGCAAGGAAGTGTTCCGCTTCGCCGTGTCGGCGATCTCGGAAGTGATAGACGATACGCTAAGGGCGCATGAGCTGCTCGCGACCGATATCGACTGGTTCGTGCCGCATCAGGCGAACAAACGCATCCTCGACGGCACGGCCAGAAAACTCGGCATCGATCCCGGCAAAATCGTCATGACCCTTGAAAAACATGGCAATACCTCCGCTGCGTCCATCCCGCTCGCTTTGGATACGGCGCAGCAGGACGGCCGTCTCAGGAAGGGCGATCTCGTTCTTATGGAGGCAATGGGCGGTGGATTTACTTGGGGGTCCGTGCTGGCGCGCTGGTAGTATTCAGATTGATTAGCGCCATACTCGGAACTTCATCCCTTCTCTATCGCCGAACTGGCGTGATTTCTGACAAACTTGCTTATTATGTTTTGCTGTTGCACGGATTTATTGGCTGAGACGCCGGTGAAATGTTCAAGTGGTTAGTTGTTTTGGAATAATGGCTGATATCATAAGGATGCGACATCGGTCATTGACCTAATACCGTTGCATACATTACTATTGGGTTACTTTGCAATTCAGATTTACCGTGTCGAGATGGTAGGCGGCAAAACACTCACCAGGGCAGATCTCGCGGAAGCCGTCTTTCAGAAGGTCGGTTTGCCGCGCAATGAGTTTGCGGAACTCGTGGAAACCGTTCTCCGCGAAATCACGACCTGCCTCGAGCGGGGAGAGAATGTGAAGTTGTCGAGCTTTGGTTCATTTGGCGTGCGCGATAAGAGGGAACGCGTGGGCCGGAATCCGAAGACGGGGGAAGTCGTCCCGATTACGCCCAGGCGCGTGCTGGTGTTCCGGGCTAGTAATATTATGAAGGAGCGAATCAACTCTTCTTTGGTTAAGAGCAGCAGAAAGGCAGCCGAGTAAGTCCGGTTTAAACGGGCTTTCCAATAGCGGGGGCTAATTTGGAAAAATCATATAGTGCGTTTCGCACAATAAGCGAAGTTGCGGCCGATTTAGACGTGCCGAAACATGTATTGCGGTTTTGGGAAGGTAAATTCCCCCAATTGCGTCCGATGAAGCGCGGTGGCGGGCGGCGGTACTACCGTCCCGAGGATATCGATTTGCTGCGCGGCATACGGTGGCTGCTTTACAGCGACGGCTACACGATCAAAGGCGTGCAGCGCATATTGCGCGACAGCGGCGTGCGTTTCGTCAAGGAATGCTGGCGGAACGACGCCAAGCAACCGGACAAGAAACCGGCCGAAAAGCCGATGCCCATTCCCAATCTCGCCGGCGAAGCGGCCAAGGAAGCGCGCCGGCCGCGAAGCGGTACGTCCCGCCCGGAGCGGCGCGCCGCCGAGGTGCAAACGGCTGAGCCACCTCGCAAGGAAGAGGCGGCAAGCGGCGGGCAGCGTGCGTTGCTTGCTTCCGTTCTGACCGAACTGGAGGAATGCCGCGACATGTTGCGCGCGGCGGCCAAGCCGGAGAGCGGGACGGCGAAAAAGCCGCGAAGCGAGCAGCGCCGCAGCCTCCAGGCATAGCGGATCATCGGCGTCGCCTGTTCGGCGGTCTACCCGGCAGCATTTCCCGGGCAGAATGCTATTGACCCTGCCCGTTGAAGCGGGCAAGACTTGCCTCATATCTCGCCGGATCGGCTGGATCGTGTTCGGAGCGTGGCGCAGCCCGGTTAGCGCACTAGTCTGGGGGACTAGGGGTCGGAGGTTCAAATCCTCTCGCTCCGACCATTTAATTCAAGGACGACGCCTTTCGCATAGTGGGCCAAGCAGGTCGGAACACCCTACATACCCTGATGATGGCCTAGCCCCCGGGCCGCGGGGCTTTTTTACGGGTCGTACTGCCGCACCGGCGTAATTGGCGAAGCCGAGTCCTCCAGAGATTGACCTTTCTATGGTCCTTTTCCTGCCGCAAAAACGACCCGCGAAGCACGTAGATCTGCGTGACCGGTTCCCCCGAACTGGCACGACGACGAAGCCCCGAGCCCATAAAGCCGGGGCTTTTCGCGTCCGTGCCGAACAGCACCACTGGCTCTAAGTGGCCGAGCATTCTCATTACGTCTGCGTGGCGAGTTGCCAATCTCAGCGCCGTTTGAGTGAGGGCGAGAATGATCTTGGCATCCTGAACAAGCGGTCCGGCATGCCCGTTCGTCCCGGTTGCCGGTCGAATTTCGGTTTGAAAGGTCCGGCCGGCGATGCTCGCGCGCATAGGCCATATCATCCCTCTCTCATGCGGCCCAGCTATCACCGCTGGGCAGTTTGCCGATCTCCGGCAGGGATGGGTTGCGGCGAATTCGCGCGGTATGCCCCAGCCGACGAGGGCTGACAATGTGGTCAGCGTTTGCGAAGCGCGGCGTCCGCCTCGATCACGTCCCGCAGCCACAAGACATTCGAGGCGCGAAGACGCTCGACCAGCCTGTCGCCAAGAACCCCGGGCGATGATTTTCTCGTGGCGCTCGTGGGGTTTGCGAGTGCTCTCCGCCCTTGCTTGCCATTCGGGAGAGCGCTTATAGTTGGCGAAGGTGCCAGCGCCCGACGGCATCGAAAGCCTTTTTATCAGCCATTTTTGAAGGAGTTTTTGTACGGGAAGCATGAAAAATGTCGACCGCTTGCCACCCGAACCATCAAACGGTCATTGTCTGACCATGATAGGAGGATAGAGCTTTGCCGATAAGGCGCACAAATCACCCAACGATCAGATCTGTAGGAAATCAGCCCTTGGGAATTGAGATTTTCGCATTGTGTCCGTCTTCGGCGTCGACACTCAAAAGGGGTACCAAAATTCCGGACGATACAAAGGATCGGCGTTTCTACTGCCGAGCGATGAGGGTCGGTGTTTCAGACCCAGAACGCTTGCTTTGCTGAGCATGCCAGGAAGTGCAGCGACGGCGGGTCACCCGTACCAGCCGTAAGATGGGGAACTTAAAGCCTTCCGGGATTAGATAATGGCAAGAAGCCACGAAATTACTGTCAATGGCCAAAGCTTTTCAGCGCGCCGCGGCGAGTTGCTGCTGGACGCTGCTCTGAGCAACGGCATCGAAATGCCCTATAATTGCCGGGCGGGCCATTGCGGCACCTGCTGCGTCCGGCTTGTCGAAGGTCAGGTCCAGGGCGGCGAGGGCGCAGAGCCGGGCATCGTTCACGCCTGCCAGGCCCGCTGCGTTGCCGACGCGGTGATCGAGATGGGCGCGGCCGCCGGCATGAAGGAGGTGGACGGCATCGTCAGCTCGCTTCGCCGGCTCTCGCCTGACGTCATGGAGGTGGGCATCCGCACCGAGCGCGCATTGCCCTATCTGGCTGGCCAATATGCGCGTGTCCAATTCAACGGCTATCCGGCCCGGCCTTACAGCCTGACGCATCCGTTGCGCGGCGATCCGAAGAGCAAGTCGGTTTGGTTCCATATCTGCCGTGTCGAGGGAGGGCGCGTTTCCTCGTCGGTCGGCAAGCGTATCTTGATTGGTCATAGGGTGAAGCTGACCGGCCCCTATGGCTCTGCCCATTTCCGCCCCAATCTCGACAGCCGGATGATCCTGGTGGGGACCAACACCGGCTTTGCGCCGATCTGGTCCGTCGCCGTCGCGGCTTTGCGCGAGAATCCGCAGAGACGGATCCTGGTGGTCGCGGGCGGCCGCAGCATCAAGTCGCTCTATATGGGGCCGGCGCTGGGGCGGTTGGCGCGTTTCCCGAATGTCCGCGTGGTCGCGGCCTGCAGCACGCCGCAAACGGTGACCGATGCCGTCAAGTTCGGCCGCCCGACCGACTTCATTCCGCGGCTGCATCCCACCGACGTGATTTATGCCTGCGGTGCACCGGCGATGGTGGATGCCATCAGGGATATGGCGGCTCGCGTCGGCGCGACCTGTTATGCCGATCCGTTCCTGCCGACGACCAACAACGATGGTAAAGATGGTAAAGAAGTCAAGGAAGGCGTGCTGACGCGCGCACTCGGCTGGCTTGGCGCGCCGACCGGCGCGGTGCGCGAGCGGATCGCAATTGCCAGCCGCCAGAAGCGGCAACTCGCAATCGAAGGGCCGAAGCGGCAGCTCGCACTGGAAGGACCACGGCGCCGGCGGGAGACACCGGCGACCGCCTATCGGATGTCCGGGGCAAATGCGAGGAGTAGTTATGGTTTTCAGAACGCGTAGAAACCGGGATGTTCCATCCGGGCCCTTCGCCCGGATCCGGTTTGCTAGGCTTCTCTTCAGCGGCTTGATCGTCTTAGGTTTTACGAGTGGGGGCGTGTCTGCGGCAGAACCGGCCAAGACGGTCGGCCCGAATGCCTGTGCCGAATGCCACAAGCAGGAGACGGAGGCCTGGAAGGTCACCCATCATTTCAACACGTACCGCGACATGCCACGCCGCAAGGAGGCCAATGAGATCGCGGACAAGATGGGCATGAGGCGCATCAAGTCGGAGGGCCTGTGTCTGACCTGTCATTTCACGGTGCAGGAGAAGGACAGCAAGCAGGAGCCGATTGCGGGTATTTCCTGCGAGTCCTGCCACAGCGCCGGCGCCGACTGGGTCAAGGTCCACAGCGAGTTCAGCGGCAAGACAGAGAAGACCGAGAGCAAGGCCGAGGAGGAGGCGCGCTGGAAGCTCGCCGATGCCAAAGGCATGATCAGGCCGTCCACGCTCTACCGGCTGGCGAAGAACTGCTATGGCTGCCACGTCGTGCCGCAGGAAAAGCTCGTCAATGTCGGTGGCCATGCGGCTGGCAGCAAGTTCGAGCTGGTCTCTTGGTCGCAGGGCGAGGTGCGGCACAACACCTGGCATTCCAAGGGCAAGGACAACGTGGCCGCAGACGCCGCGCGTAAGCGCATGCTCTACCTTGTCGGGCTCGGGGTCGAGCTGGAGACGGCGTTGAGGGCCATCGGCAAGGCGACCCTGCGCAAGACCTACGCCTTCGCGATGGCCAAGCGCGCCGACAACGCCCGCAAGCAGCTCGCCGTCGCCGCCAAGGCCGCGGCCAATGTTCCCGAGCTGAAAGCGATCGTGGATCTCGGACATTCAGCCGGTCTCAAGCTCAACAACGACCCCGCGCTGACCGCGGCTGCCGACGGCATTTCGAAGCAGGTTGCCAGCATGACCGAGAAATATGATGGCAGCACGCTCGCGGCGATCGATAATCTGATACCGGGACCCGACAAATTTAAAGGCACCCCCCGAAAAACCAACTAAGGCGGGGGTATATGGGCACGATGGGTAAAATCAACCTTGGGGAGCGCGTGGGTGAAGCCATCGGCTAAGAGCGCTCCCACCTTGTCTATCGGCAGCTCGAAGCTGATCCTTCAGGGCGCGATCCTTGCTGCGATCTCTGTCGCCTTCTTGTGGCTGGTCTGGATCTACGGCAACGGATTGCGCGATCCTCGCTATCTCGACGGCTGGCTGCTTGCCAGCGGGATGCTCATTCAGCTCTATTTTCATATCGCCCTGAAGAGATCGCTCCTGTCCCCGAAATCCGCCACGAGGTGGCGGCAGATCCATATCTATGTAGGCTACATCCTGGTGGCGCTGTTCCTGTCGCATTCGGATTTTTCGATGCCGGATACGGGGCTCGAATGGGCGCTGTGGATGGGGTTCATGCTGATCACGGTGAGCGGGATCTTCGGCACCTATCTCTCCTGGTCGGTAAAGATCAAGCGCAGGATCGACGAGCGGATGGTCTATGATCGCATCCCGACCCGGCGTGCCGAGCTGGCCCGGGAGGTCCACGCAGTTGCGACCACCCGAAATACCGACGCTGCCGCGATCGCGCTTCCCACCTTGCCCCATAATGAATGGATTCTGGATCTATACACCAACCAGCTTCACAGCTTTTTCAAAGGTCCGCAAAATTACGGCTTGCATTTCATCGGCTCTCAGCGCGCCGTCAAACGCCTCACCGACGAGATTGAAAATCTGGAGCGTTATGTCGACAATCAGGGCAAAGACAAGCTGATGGCCATCAAGGACCTTGTTCTGGAGAAGGACCGGCTCGATTTTGCCCATGTTTATCTGGGATTGATGAAAACCTGGCTGTTCATCCATGTGCCGGTCACTTATGGCATGATCATTTTGGGTGTGCTGCACGTCCTCGTCGTCTACGCATTCTCATCGGGAGTGTGGTGATATGCGGGGTTCGAGCAGGCGCGGCAAGCCGAGCGCGGAGAGCCAGCCGTTTTCAAGCGCGAGGCGTGATCGCATCGCTTCGCTGCTGGCGTTCCTGACAGTGGGCGCTCTGGTGCTGACGTTCTGGCTGTCGGGCGGCACGCAGTTTCTTATGCCGGGGCCGCTGGCGAGCGCTCATGGCGCTATCGAGAAATGCAGCGCCTGTCACACAGCGAGCGGCACCGGCAAGATGACCTGGCTGCATGGCGTATTCTCCGGCGATCCGCGCGCCGACAGCAGGGCGTGCCTGACCTGTCACAAGATGCCGAACACGGCCTTCAATGCTCATAGCGCACCGGCGAAGGCGCTGGAAATCAGCACCAAGCGTCTGCGCAAGGTTGCGGCGATCACGTCCCCGCCGCAAGCGGCGCGGCTGCAGAACATCGCCTTTCCGGCCGACAAGGTGATGGCCGGCGGGATGTTATGCGCCACATGCCATCAGGAACATCGGGGCGTAGGCTTCAAGCTGAACGAAATTTCGAATGCGCAGTGCCAATCCTGCCATGTGGTGAAATTCGACAGTTTCGACGGCCATCATCCGAAATTCGACGAATACCCGTTCAAGCGCCGTACACAGATCATTTATGATCACGCCGGTCATTTCGGCAAGCATTTCCCGGAAATCTCCAAGAAGGATCCGGAACGGAAAATCCCGAATACCTGCTCGAGCTGTCACACAAGCCGCGCCGATAAGCGCCTGATGGCGGTCGCGCCTTTTGCGGAAAACTGCACTGCCTGCCATCTCGACCAGATCACCGGCAAGGAACGGGCGACGGGCCCGAAAGGCATTGCCTTCCTGACCCTGCCCGGCCTCGACCTGCAAACGCTGAAGAAGAAGAACGCCTCGATCGGCGAATGGCCGGAGGTGTCCGAAGCCCCGCTCACGCCGTTCATGAAGGTGATGATCAGCCGGAATGAGAAGGGCCGTGCTCTGATCAAGACCGTGGACGGCCTGAATCTCCAGGATCTGGCCGATGCAAACGACGAGCAGATCAGGGCGGTGACTGGTCTGGTCTGGGAGATCAAGGGGCTGTTCTATAAGCTGATCTCGGGAAAGGCGTCGGACGTCCTGGCCGACCTCAATCTTGGCAGCGGGGCGAAGCTGAGTGCGGATCTCGTTGCCGATCTGACCGCGAGCCTCCCGCGCGATGTGGTCATCAGTGCGCATCAGGAGTGGCTGCCCGAACTCGCCACGGAAATGGCCAATCGCCCGGAAATCAGTGACCAGGAACAAAGCGGCTGGACCGCGGCGGTTACGGAATCGAGATTGGCCGCATCGGTGTCCCCCGAGGAGCTGTCTCGTTTGGATGCGCGTCCGGCAGCTCCGAGGTTCAGCCTGCCAAAAGCCGTAACGCCCGAAGCGGCCAGCACAGCCGAACCCATCCGGCTTGCTCAGGCAAATCAGCAGGTACAGGCCAAGAATGCGCCCGGCGTCGTCGCTGAAAAAACCGGCGGAGTCGTTGAAAAAACGCCCGGCGCCGTCGCTGAAAAAGGCTGGCAGGTCGATGCTGATGGCGGTGCCGACAAGGAACCGGGGGCTCCAGCAGTCCAGCCTACAGCGGCAGCCCAGCCTGCGCCAGCGGCCGCAAATACCGCGAACGCGCAACCTGGTAGCGCGCCCTCCGCCGACATACAGCCTCGGGCCAAGACGGCGAACCAAACCGACGATCTGCTCAACCCCGATGGGGGCTCCGCAGGGGCTCCCGCGGCGGAAGAGCCTCGCGCGGCTGAACCGGCAGCTCAACCTAAAGCGGCCCCGCCTGCAGCAGCGCCCGCAAAAACCGAGACCGCGACCGCCAAGCCCGATGCCGCGCCCGCCGCCGAAGCACGGCCTCAGGCCAGGGCGACGAACCAGGAAGACGATCTGCTCTTCCCCGATGCCGGCGGCGCGCCCGAAGCCGCAAGCAGCTCCTCAGGCGACAGTCCGGCCGCCAGCGCTTCGCCCGCCGCAAACGCCGCCCCTGATGCCGCACCTGCGGATTCCGCCTCCTGGGCGCCGGCAGACAGCCCGGCGGCTGACCCTCAAGCAAGGGCAGCGCCCGTGATCACCATCAAGAGCGATGTGGATCCGGAGAGCTGGGCTGAATATGGCGGCTGGTACCGGCAGGATTACTCGATTTTCTACCGTCCCACGGGCCATAAGGACAAATTCATCTATTCCTGGCTCTTTCTGACCGGCCCCCAGGCGCCGAAAGGCAATAAAAGCCCGGGCGCGCAGGTCTTCGATTATCTCATCGGCAAGGATGCCCAGGGCTCATGCACGAAATGTCATAGCGTCGACGATATCAAGGGCAAAGGGCGGCTGGTCAATTTCGCCCCGCCCAAGATCGAGGCGAAGCAGGGACGCTTCACGAATTTCATCCATGAGCCGCATTTCGGCATCCTGGAAAATCGTGGCTGCCTGACCTGTCATAACCTTGAAAAAGGCCAGCCCTATCTGAAGAACTATGATCAGGGCGATCCGAACAATTTCGTGTCCAATTTCACTGCGGTGAAAAAGGAACTCTGCCAGACCTGTCACACCGCCAGCATGG
Organism: uncultured Alphaproteobacteria bacterium; assembly: GCA_963842775.1. GTDB lineage: Bacteria > Pseudomonadota > Alphaproteobacteria > Rhizobiales > Rhodomicrobiaceae > R-RK-3. The sequence goes on from CAWJHQ010000016.1 coordinate 161,533, forward strand.
CGCGTCAGGACTGTCTGCTGTGCCACAAATATCACGTGAATGGCTCGATCACGCCGATCATGAACACGAAACTCCCCATTCAATAGCGTTTGACGGCATCGCTATAAAGCCAGGCGAATGGCGTATTTAACGCAAGGCTCACCCATGATCCGCCGTCCTTCGACGACGGGGATGAAAAGGGGCTGATGAGAAAGATGTGCTGATTGATTGCCGGGCGATGGCTGCCTGCTTCGCCCGGCAATTCGATCACGTCATTGCAAGAGCGCCGGACGCTCCGCTGAACGGAGCTGCGCTTCTAGGTCTTTGCTTCCGACGCACTAATTGGCGGCAATGCCCATGGCTTGCGCGGCCTGAACGATGCGCTTCTGTGTCTCGGGCTCGTCTGCGAAAACGGTCTTGGCTTTCTCCAGCGCAGCACGCGCCTTGTCGGTGTCTTTCATCGCCACGCGGGAGCGGATCAGCATGATCCAGCCATCGGGGTCCTTCGGCGACGTCTCCAGGCGGCCGGCAAGCCGGTCGACCATGTTCGAAACCATCGCCTGGCGATCCTCGGCGCTCATCTGCTTGGCATTTTCGATATCAGCGGCGCTCGGACCGGCAGCACCCGGATGGGCGGGCGCACTCGCAGCACCCGGATGGGCGGGAGCGGAAGACGCTTGCGCCCCAGCCGCTGGCGCAGGTTTCGCCTCGGCGAGCTTCGCGCTGACGTCGATGCTGGCTTTCTGCGCGGTTTCCACGATACGGGCGCGCAAATCCTCCGTCCACTCGGCCTCGGCAGGGGCAATCTTGTACAGCGCAAGCCAATCGTCGATGGCGCCGTGATTGTCGCCCTTCTGCTCCTTGGCCATGCCTTTGAAAAAGCGGGCGCGTTCGTCGTTGGGATTGATGGCCAGCACCTCTTCGAAGGTGGTCAGCGCCGCTGCCGTCACCATGCCATCCGCCGCCTTGACCTGCGCTTCGCCATAGAGCGCCCGGAGCAGTGCATTATCCTTCTGCAGCTCGACGGCGCGGCCATAGGCGGTGACGGCTTCCTTATAGCGGCCGGTATTGTCATAAGACCAGCCAAGCACGCGCCAGCTATCTGCATCCTTCGGATTGGCTTCCAGCCGCTGCTCCAGGCGTTTCACCATCGCGTTCACATCGCCGCCGGCCTGCTGGCCGTCTGCCGCCTGGGTGACCTGGCCTTGCGGTCCGGCAGTCGCAGCCACCGCAGCTTGCTGCGCCTGAGGCGAAACGCCAGCCAGTTCGGGCCGGCCCAGTGATGCGTACAGCCCGACCGAACCTAAAACGACGATGGCGGCTACGCCCGTCACCATGCGGTATTGCCAGTTGGGCGCGATCCGTTCGGCAGGCTCATTCTCCGCTTTGCCCGCCGACAAAATGCGCCTTTCGATCTCCAGGCGCGCGGAAGCGGCTTCCGCTTCTTCGATCAGCCCCTGTGCCTTGTCGCGTTCGACTTCGGCAAGCTGGTCCTTATAGACGTCGATGCTCGATGCCGTCTCGCCGGCGTTCGCGTTGCGAAAGAGAAAAGGCGCAGCGACAATCAAAGCGGCGCCCGCTGTAAGAATGGTGAGAATCAACCAAAGCGTCATTGCGTCGGGCTTTCTTTGAGTATGGATTGCAATTCTTCGCGTTCCGCCGCCGTCAATGTCTCGGAAGCACCATCGGCGCTTTTCTCGGGACGCTTGCGGATCAATGTCCAATAGGCGAGCAGCGCCAAAATGAAAATGATGCCGGGACCGAACCAGAGCAGCAGCGTGCTGACCTGCACCGGCGGTTTCAGCAGGACGAAATTGCCATAGCGGGCAACGAGATAATCGACGGCAGCGTCATCCGCGTCGCCGGCTTTCAGCCTCTCGCGCAAAAGCAAGCGCAGATCGCGGGCAAGCGGCGCGTTCAAATCGTCGATGGACTGGTTCTGACAGACGACGCAGCGCAGATGCTGGCTGAGATCGCGCGCGCGCCTCTCCAGCGCAGGATCGGCAAGAACTTCGCCCGGCTCGACGGCCTGCGATGGTCCGATCGCCATCAGCGCACAGAACAGAAAGGATGCCAATAGACACCAGTGCTTCATAGCCGGGCAACCTTCTATTCGGCCGGGGCGAGTATGGGAGCTCGCTGCGCACGTTGCGGCGCGCCGACGCGGAAGCGGCGGTCGGAGAGCGAAATGAAACCGCCAAGCGCCATGATCATCGGTCCGAACCAGATCCAGGGCGCAAGCGGATGGTAATAGGCGCGCACGGTCCACTCATTCGTGCCGTTTCTCTCGCCGATCGCGACATAGACGTTCGAGAACCAATTGGTGTAGATACCGGCTTCGGTTGTCTGCGTGCGGCGGACGGGATAATACCGCCTCTCGGCGAAGAGTGTCGTCACCTGGCGTTCGCCGGCGTTCACTCCGAATGTCACCCGCTCGGCTTCATAATTCGGGCCTTTTTCCGTGGCGACCGATTTCAGCGTGATCCCATAGCCGCCGACATCGAGCTGTCCGCCGATGGGAAGAGACTTCAGCGTCTCCTGCTGCCACGCCGACATCACCGTGATGCCCGCAACCGCAATGCCCAGGCCCCCATGAGCGAAGATCAGCCCATAGACGGAGCGCGGAGTGATTCGCGCCAGATACAGGCTGGTGCGGAACGGCACTTTTCCGAGGCGCGTGCGGTGAGCGAGAATGGCGAAGGACCCGGCGATGATCCACAAAGCGAGGCCGAGAGCGAAGGCCGCCATCGCATGCGATCCAAAGGTTCCGACAAGGACGGCAACGAAGCCCAGAGCAGCGATGATTGCCGGCCGGTTCAGCTTCCGCAAGGCTTCGCGAATCGTATCCCGCCGCCATTTCAGCACCGGCCCGATCGCAATCACGACGAGCAGCGGGATCATCATGGGAACGAAGGTGAGATTATAAAACGGAGGTCCGACCGAGATCTTATCGTTGCTCGTCGCTTCGATGACCAGCGGATAGAACGTGCCGAGGAAGACCGTTGCGCCTGCTGAGAGCAAGATCACATTGTTCAGGACGAGGCTCAATTCGCGGCTGACCGCACCGAATGGCGCTCCGGTTTTCAAAGACGGCGCGCGATAGGCGTATAGCGCAAGAGCCCCGCCGGAGGTCAGCACGATGAGACCGAGAACGAAGACGCCGCGCGCCGGATCGACCGCGAAGGAATGCACGCTGGTCAGGACGCCGGAGCGGACCAGGAATGTGCCGATCAAACTGAGAGAAAAAGTCAGAATGCCGAGCAAAATGGTCCAGTTGACCAGCGTCTGGCGCCGCTCGACGACGAGAGCCGAATGCAGAAGGGCGGTTCCCGCAAGCCAGGGCATGAAGGAGGCGTTCTCGACGGGATCCCAGAACCACCAGCCGCCCCAGCCGAGCTCGTAATAGGCCCAGAAGCTCCCCAGTGTGATGCCGATCGTCAGGAAACACCAGGCAGCCAGCACCCACGGCCTCACCCAGCGCGCCCAGCTGGCGTCGACTTTTCCCTCGATCAAGGCGGCGACCGAGAAGGAAAAGGCCATCGAGAAACCGACATAGCCGAGATAGAGGAACGGCGGATGCACCGCGAGCCCCAGATCCTGCAGCAGCGGATTGAGCTCCTGGCCGTCAGGCACCGCCGGATTGAGCCGGACGAAGGGGTTGGACGTGAAGAGGATGAAGGCCAGGAAGCCTGTCCCCACCATGCCCTGCACCGCAAGCGCGCGCGCTTTGAGCGGCGCCGGAAGATTGCCGCCGAAAATGGCGACGGTCGCGCCGAAAATCGCCAGGATCAGAACCCAAAGCAGCATCGATCCTTCGTGATTGCCCCAGGATGCCGTCACCCTGTAGATCAGCGGCATCGTCGAGTTGGAATTCTCGGCAACGTTCAGCACCGAAAAATCCGACATGACATAGACGGCGATAAGCGCTGCGAAAGCGACGGTCAGAAAGACCATCTGCCCGATCGCCGCGGACGAGCCGAATCGCATCAGCTTCAGATCGCCGAGATGCGTTCCGATCAAAGGCACGATCGACTGCGCCAGAGCCAGGGTAAGTGTCAGAATGAGTGCAAAATGACCGGTTTCGGCGACCACCACAGCTCCCCTTATCGCGGATAAATGAAAGCCCATGCGAGAATCTTGTTTGATTCGCGCGCTTTCGGAAAACCCAACCTAGAGCCTTTATAAGGCGATGAATGGGCGGCTTGCTGTCTGGACTATGGCAATTTCGGCCGGGTGGGTAGAAAGAAAATTCTCTGATTTTTTCGTACTTAAATTGCCATAATATAATCATTTGGGGGCACAGTTCATTTCGCAACACATTGAATTTTAACTGATTTTTTAGATAAAGTTGAAAATTTCCATAACGCTCGATCTTAAACTCGCCATTTTTCGTCATGGTTTCGCTATGGACGCGGCCTTATGACGCCCCTTTTGCTGATTAGTGTCCGATTCATCAATCCCGCATGGCGGTCGAGCGCCGTTTTCGCTTGAGCGATGCGAACCGGGATCCCGCCCTGGAATCTATGGGGAGGGAAATGGGGGAAGAGGGTATGGCGATGAAACGACTATCCGGTATTTCAATGGGCGCTATAGCGAGCGCCATGATGATTCACGCAGCATTCTTGAGCCAGAGTGCTGTCGCCGAGTCCACTGAGGCTGTGCAGACCCAGACGGTAAAAGCACAGCCCAGCTTGAGATTCGCCCAGAATAGTGGAGCAATCGATGCGCACTCTGCGCTCGAAGCTCTTATCAAGGAAGACGAGGAGAGAAGAAAGGCCGGAAACGCCGATACGGCGAACGGCAAGGTGGTCGACGGCGAGCAGAAGCTGTCTGCGGATGCGGACGCGGACGGGTATGGGCAGACGTCTCTACTCGCCGCGGCAGCAAAAGCCTCGAAAGACCAACCGTCTCCCATCGTCCCGCTCAGCGACGAGACCCTCGCCCTCTATCCGACGGCGGCGCAATGTGGCGAATGCCATAAGCAAATCTACGAAGAGTGGTCGTCGTCGAATCACGCCTATGCGTCGATCTCGCCGATGTTCCACAAGTTCGAGCAGAAGTTCCAGGAGCTGACCCAGGGTACGGTCGGCACCTTCTGCGTGCGCTGCCACCAGCAGGTCGGCACCCAGCTCGGTGAGAATCGCGAAGCGCCGCTTTGGGCGCGCAGCCAGATCTCCCGCGAGGGCGTGACCTGCATCACCTGCCACCGGGTCAAGGAGCAGTTCGGCAAGGTCAACGGCGAGCGCCGGGTCGAGGCGGGCAAGATCTTCGAGCCGGTCTACGGCAGCGGCGAAAAGAGCGTCATCGACGACATCATCGCCAATAAGGACACCTATACCGTCGCGACCAGCCCAGACGAGCGTGGCAACCAGATCCACAAGGGCATGATCAAGAACGACCAGATCACCAAGTCGGAGTTCTGCGTCAGCTGCCACCAGGTTGCCGTGAACCTCGGCATCAAGCTCGAGATCGTCTGGGATCAGTATCGCGACAGCCCGGCACGCAAAGCCGGCGTCAGCTGCCAGGACTGCCACATGGGCCAGGTTCCCGGACAGAACAAAGGCTATTCGACCGCGCCTTCAGCCATAGTCGGCGGCAAGGAGATCAACCCCGGACGCAGGCATGCAAATCACCGCTTCGTCGGCCCGGGCTATTCGATCGCCCACCCCGGCATCTTCCCGCACAACGTGAAGGCCCAGGCATTCACGATCAAGGAATGGCTGCAGTTCGACTGGCGCGCCGGTTGGGGCACGAACGAGTTCGAGGACAAGGTCGCCGACGGCAAGGTCAAGGTCGACTTTCCCAAGCGCTGGGCCGATGCGCTCGACCGTGAAGATGCCCGGAAGATCATCGACGACAATATCAAGAAGCTCGACGAGCGCGACGAGTTCCGGAAGCAGGTCATGGAGAACAGCGCCAAAGTCGACGGTCCCTACATCACTAGCGACCCGAAGGTTGGCAGGGATCTGGCGTTCTCCTACAAGATCAAGAACATCAATGACGGGCACAATCTGCCGTCCGGTTCCCTGGGTGCGCAGCCGCAGCTCTGGGTGAACGTCGCCCTCATCGATCCAGACGGCAAGAATGTCTGGGAGTCGGGCTACATCGATAGCAACGGCGACATGGCCGACCTGCACAGCCTCGATGTCGCGGCTGGCACAATCAAGACCGACCAGCAGCTGGTGCACTTCCAGACCAAGTTCCTGACGACCAACGTCAAGGGCACGGACCGCGAGATGTACCTGCCGGTGAACTTCGACGTCGATCCGCTGCCGCATCTGCGTCCGCCGGGAGTGCCGACCACCGTTCTCAACCATCCGCCGCTGGTGCGCATGGAGAACCACTCGCTGACGCCGCTGGGTGAGAAGACAGCCTCATACGAAGTGCCTGGCAGGCTGATCACGAAGCCCGGCAAGTACCGCCTCGCCTTCCGCATGCGGAGCCGTGCAGAGCCGATCTACTTCATGCGCTTCGTCCGCTCCACCAGGGAAATGGAGCAGAGCATGAACGATGCGGATCGCGAACCTCCACGCCTACGCGGTAGACGTCGAAGTGAAGTAAGCTAAACTGAAGTGCTAGTACCGAAGCCGAAGTGGGGACCCGCGAGGGGTCTAATGAAGCGGGTCCCCACCCTTTCCGAAGCCTCTTGCGGGCCCAGCGAGCCCGCAGGTCTCAGAGCCGCGAAGATCATCGCAAGGGCAAGCGATCAGCGGCGGCCCAAATGGGGTTGGTGAACCTCACTTGGCGGGGTCGATAGAGACGGCCCTGACTGAAGTCGAGAAGGGGGTATGGGGTGAATAAAACAGATGGGGGTTTTCACGTGACTTGTGAAGCAAAAGGCAACGTTCGGTACCGCGCCAGGGCAACGACCGCCACTATCGCGCTGGTAGCCGGTGGTTACCTTGTGATGTCCGGCACGACGGCAGAGCCTGCGGCAGCCCAAAGCGCCAACGTGTCCCAAAAGGGAGGCATGTTGACCGCGGCGCCAGAAAGCAGCAACGCAGCCCAAAAGGGAGGCAAGTTGAGCCAAGTGCCGGCCGGCGCCGGCGCCTCCCAGGCCGATCCGCAGATCGAAGAGAAGTTCAACGAAGAGAAGAACAGTGCCACGCAGCAGGTCGACAACGAGGCGGCCCGCAAGGACGGCAAGCTGGTCGCGGCGGCGGAAACCAGCAACAAGGCCGACAAGGAAGGGTTGCTCCACAACGATTTCCGGCCTGGTCCGCAGTACGACGGTAACTACAATGCCGACGGGAACGTTGAGGTCTACGGCGGGAAGAGCGCCGTCGAGCCGCCGCGCCCGCCGATCGAGATAGGCCGCCAGCAATACACCTCCGGCGCATACGACGAGAGCAGCAATCTCCTGGGTGAATTGAATCCGCTGCTCCCGGGCCTCGCCGTCTACGGCGACTGGCGGACGGCGGTCGCCTACAACCAAAACAACGGCAACGATGTTGCCCAGTTCGCAACGCGGGTGAACATCGACGTCGATCTCAAGCTCACCGGCACCGAACGCATACACGCGTTCTTCACGCCGCTTCAGGACAATAATAAATTCACCCGCTTCGAGTTCGGCGGCGGCGGCCGCGACGAGGCGAAGGGCTTCGATGAGTACGACTTGAACCCGCAGACGCTGTTCCTCGAAGGTGACCTCGGCGCCATCCTTGCCGGTGCGTCCGGTCAGGAATCCAGCTTCGATCTGCCTTTCACCGTCGGTCTTTTCCCGCTGTTCCTGCAGAACGGCATCTGGGCGAACGACGCGATCCTCGGTGGTGCGGCGAGCCTCACCGCGAAGAACTCGCGGGCGCTGGGGCTTTCCAACTATGACGTCACCTTCTTCGCCGCGTTCGACAATGTCGATAGCGCGGTTGTCGCGGGCGACACTGCCAACCGCAACAACAACGTCGCCAACCTCTATGGCGTAACCACCTTCATCGACGCCTTCCACGGCTATATCGAAGCGGGCTACGGCCTGGTACAGGGCACCGACGACCAGGTGGACGGCCAACTGACGAACTTCGTGACCGCAGCTTACACCCGGCGTTTTGCCAACACCTTGTCGAACTCGACCCGCGTGTTTGCGAACTTCGGGGACGGCGAGAACGACGACGGCTTGGCCATCATTTCGGAGAACAGCTTTGTCACGAGCTTGCCGAGCACGCTGCTCCCCTACGCCAACTTCTTCGTCGGCTTCGAGAACCCGCAGCCCCTGGTCGATGGCAATGGCGCGGGCATATTGAAGAACGTCGGCATCAACTTCGAAACCGACGCGCTGACCGGCTACCCGAAACTCAACGACACCGGCTCCAACGCCTATGGTGGCGCGATAGGCTTGCAGTATCTCTTCGATCTGGATCAGCAGCTCGTCTTCGAACTGGCCACGGTGCAGCCCTTCGGCGATCCGATCGCCGGCATTGGCGTCGCGGAGCCGCAATACGCCGCGGGTATTCGCTATCAGATCCCGATCAACCGGGCCTGGCTGTTCCGCGCCGATGCGACCTATCAGGTCACCGAGGGCCTCGACGAAGACAACTTCGGCATCCGCGCCGAGGTCCGCAGGAAGTTCTGACCGATCGCGGATGACGGTACCGGCTTAGAACGGGGATAGTCTGGTGACTAGGGGCGGAGGTTCAAATCCTCTCGCCCCGACTATTTTTTCATGGCTCGGGTGGATGTCCGCTTCTTGGTCTGGCGCTTCCATTTCGGCAGCCTCGGCGCCAGAGCATTTTCCAGCAAAGTAGATCCCGGTTTGCGTCGCGAAAATGCGACCAGACAAAAGCCCGTTCCGATTGCTCGGAACGGGCAATGACGCAAACGCGCGGATAGATATCCGTCGCAAGTGGGCATCAGCTCCAATCACGGCAGAGCCGGTAGCGCGTCCACCAGTAGCCGCTGCCGGTATCAATGGCTTTTTCCCGCAACCAGTCACAATCACCGTAGTAGTAGCCGTCATAGAACCAGAACTCGATGCCTGGTCCCCAGACATGCCGCTTGCCACGATGGAAGTGGCGATGATCTCCGCGGTCACGGTGGCGGCCCTCGCGCCGATAGTTGCGGTCGCGGTCACCGTCGCCGCGGTCGCGCCGCCGCACATTGCGGTCGCGGTCACCATCGCCGCGATCGCGCCGCACATTGCGGTCGCGATTGCCGTCGCTGTTTTCGCCGCGTACATAGCGGCTAGAATTGCCGCGACCGTCGCGGTTCATCGAGCGGCCGCCTCCATCTCCGCGAAACGAACGCGTTTCGCTCCCGCCACTGCGCATGCCGCGATCACTACCGCCGCGGTCACTACCGCCACGACTAGCGCCGCCGCGATCTCCGCCACTGCCGCCTCCACCTCGTTCGAGACGATCTTGGACAAGGTCGAGGAGAGGGGCGCTACTGGTTCCTAAATGGTGGGGAAACTGAGCAGCCTGCGGCTGCTGAAAGGTTCCGGGGGCCATGACTGCCAGCGCGCTCACGAGCGGCACAGCCATCAAAGTATTTTTCAACATTGGATGTTCCTGATTGTTCCTAAGCTTTCGCGGTCAACGCCCAGGTGGTTAATATCGTTCTTACGAGCTGATCACGTTCATGTGAGAGCGGGCCACGCCAGCCACGCGGTAATGCGGCGCGGCTTCTCGTGAAGGACAGAGCGTTAAGGAAGGCGGAATCAGAATAGTGATGTGGAAGCCGCTCCTAGAGCATCGGACCGAAAAGTGCGCAGCGGTTTTCGGACAAATCCGATGCTGAAACAAAAAGCTGGAGCGGCGCTTCCGATTCCTATTAAGAGTCCGCCGCTCTAGCTCAGCCAGGCGTGCCGATGGCGGGTTCGACGCGTAACGCTTTGGCTGTCGCCAAGCCCAGCGGACGGCGATCAGGCCTTTCCGATTCGCGTTGAGTGTCCGCTTATCGACTAATCCGGCCATGTCACGGATCGCGTTCGGCTCCAGTTGACCCGCAGCGACATGCGAGGCAACACGGTTGACCTTGGGTCTTTACCTTCCTTCAACCATCTCGACGAGCTGAATGAGATTTCCGCATGTATCATCAAAGACAGCCATTCTGACGCTGCCTGCATCCATCGGCTCTACTGTGAATTCCACACCAAGGTGGCGCAATCTCTCGAACTCCTTTTTAAGATCATCCACTTTGAAGGACGCCGCAGGAATCCCGTCGTTCACAAGCGCAGATTTGAATGGCGCAACGGCAGGGTGCTCACTCGGCTCAAGGAGGAGTTCGGTTCCTTCCGGCGCCTCCTTCGACACAACCGTCAACCAGCGATGATCGCCAACCGGGATATCGTGCTTGAGAATGAAGCCCAGCTTCTCCGTGTAGAAATTCAAGGCTTTGGCCTGATCGTCAACTAAGACGCTGGTTACATAGATCCTCATGTCGCGTTCCTTTTTTTCAGATGCTTGTTGAACCAGGCATCGGCAGCCTTCCGCAGAGGCCCATTGTTGAAGCTGTGCATCTTCGTGCGCCCGCTCCAATGCGTCTCGATAAGTCCAGCTCTCTCCAGCATGTCGAGGTGCTGCGAGATCGTTTGTCGCGACAGGCTACGGCCATCTTCTGCAACCGACGAGACGCAGATCTCAAACAAGGACTGCCCAGGACGCTTCGCCAAGCGATCAAGGATGCGGCGGCGTATCGGATCGCCGAGCGCCTTGAAGACATTGTCCAGCTGGTCGTCGTCCATGCAGGTCAACATGCAGTAATTTTACTGCATGTCAAGCTGCGCGTCGCTGGTCACTCTCATGGACCTGCAATCCGGTAATCCTTGACGTCGAAGGTGATACGCCCATCAATTGACGGCAGGCTCCGGTTTGAGATGACGACGCGGATGTAGCGCGAGAGGCGAGGCGCAAATGGCGCGGCACAGTTTTTTCTGCATCGATGGGCATACCTGCGGCAACCCCGTTCGCGTCGTGGCGGGCGGAAGCATTCCCTCGCTTCCCGGCGCCACCATGTTCGAGCGCCGTCAGCATTTCATCGCCGAATATGACTGGATCAGGACCGGCCTGATGTACGAGCCGCGCGGCCATGCGATGATGTCCGGCTCGATCCTCTACCCGCCCACGCGCGAGGACTGCGACACCGGCGTGCTCTTCATCGAGACCTCGGGTTGCCTGCCGATGTGCGGGCACGGAACCATCGGAATGGTGACGCTTGCTCTGGAGAATGGCCTTATTCAGCCGAAGACGCCCGGCCATCTGCGGCTCGATACGCCTGCCGGGCTGGTCGAGGCGCGCTATGTGCAGAACGGGCCGTTCGTCGAAAGCGTGCGCATCACCAACATTCCGTCTTTCCTGTACGGTACCGGCTATGAGGTGGAGGTCGATGGGCTTGGAACGCTGGCCGTCGATGTGGCCTATGGCGGCAATTTCTACGCCATCGTCGAGGCGCAGGCGGCCTTCACCGATATCGCGGATGTCGGTGTGTCCGATCTGATAGCTTGGAGCCCACGGCTGCGCATCGCCTTCAATGAGCGGTACCGGATTGCGCATCCGGAAAACCCGGCCATCGACAGGGTTACCCATGTCCTCTGGACGGGCAAGGCCCGGACGGACGGCGCGAGCGCGCGCAACGCCGTGTTCTACGGCTCAAGCGCGATCGACCGCTCGCCCTGCGGAACCGGAACCTCGGCGCGGATGGCGCAACTGGCCGCCAGGGGCGCGCTTACCGAAGGCGAAACCTTCGTGCATGAGTCCATCATCGGCTCGCTGTTTAACGGACGCATCGAGGGACGCGCCAGGGTTGGCGACCGCGACGCGATCATTCCCTCCATCGAAGGCTGGGCGCGTCTCACCGGCTTCAACACCATCTTCATCGACGATCGCGATCCCTTCGCCCACGGTTTTCAAGTGGGCGACGGTATTTGATGCCGCCTGCCATCGCACACGCCTTCCGCGGATCGGCATGCAATCGTCATCGGCGCCGGTTTCATTGGCTTGAGCGTGGTGCATGCGCTTCTCGACCGGGGTTACACGCGCCACCCTCATCGATCCGGGCGAGCAGCCCGGGCGTCCCTCCGAAGGCAATGCCGGCTGGATCGCTCACACCGACATCATGCCGCTCGCCTCGCCCAAGGCCTGGCGGCATCTGCCGGGCTGGCTCGCCGATCCGCTTGGACCGCTGGCGATCCGGCCGGCCTATCTGCCGCGCCTGGCGCCCTGGCTGGCGCGCTTCGTGCTGGCCTCGCGGCCTTCCCGGATCGAGGCCGGCATTCTGGCGCTGCGCGCGCTGCAGGCGGAGGCCCTGCCGGCGTGGAGACGGCGTCTGCCGGCGCTTGGCCTTGCCCATCATCTGCGCGAGCGAGGCACGCTCACCGTCTGGACCAGCATGCGCGACATGGCCGAGGCAGCGCCCATGCTGGAACGGCAGCGGCAGTTCGGCATCCGCGTCGAGACGCTGGACGGGCCGGCGGTGCGGCGGCTGGAACCGGCGCTCGGCGGAGCCATCTGCGGCGGCGCTCTCTATCCCGAGGGCTGCCATGTCAGCGATCCGCGCCTGCTGCTCGCGGATCTGCTCGGTGCGGCCCGGCGAAGAGGCTTCGTGGAGGTTCACGGGCGCGCCATCCGCATCGCGGCGGAGGGCGACGAAATCCGCGTCACCACGGAAGCGGGCCAGATGATTGCGGGCGACTGCGCCGTCATCGCAGCCGGAGCGTGGTCGAAACCGCTCGCTCGCCAGCTCGGCGACCGCATTCCGCTCGACACGGAGCGCGGTTACAATGCGACCTTCCCATCCGGCGTGTTCGGCCTGACCCGGCCCGTGTTCTTCGAGGGGCGCGGCTTCGTCACCACGCCGCTCGACACCGGCGACCGTGTCGGCGGAGCGGTGGAGTTCGCGGGCCTCGATGCCGGGCCGAACGATCGGCGGGTTGAGGCCATGCTCGCCAAACTTCGCCCGCTCCTGCCTGAAGCCGCCATTCCCGCGCCCGAGCGCCGGTGGATGGGTTTCCGCCCGTCGATCCCGGACTCGCTTCCGGTCATCGGCGCGAGCCGCGATACGCCGCGTGCGATATATGCGTTCGGCCACGGCCATTACGGTCTGACGCAGGCGGCGGTCACCGCGGAGATGGTTGCCGCGCTGCTTTCTCAGGAGCGGCCGGCTGTCGATCCCGCGCCGTTCCGTCCGTCGCGCTTCCGGCGTCTCGGCATCTGATTCGCATTCGCGGGGCAAAGCCTCGCCGTATCAGGAGGCAACAGGCGTCAGCGCAGCAAGATCTGGCCGCGTCGCGATCGCGGCCGCCATCAGCGCCTCGACTTCGGCGCGCTCTGCGCCAGCAAGCGGCAGGCGCGGCGGACGGGTCAGCTCGGAGCCGCGGCCGGCGATCTGCTCGCATAGCTTGATGCATTGCACCAGGTCCGGCCGCGCATCGAGATGGAGCAGCGGCATGAACCAGTCATTGAGCGCCCGGGCCTCGTCGATGCGGCGAGCCTTCGCAAGCCGGAACAGCGCTTCGCCTTCTCGCGGGAAGACGTTCGACATGCCAGACACCCACCCTTCCGCGCCGAGCAGCACGCTTTCGACGATCACGTCGTCGAGGCCGGCGAACATGATGAAACGGTCGCCCGCGAGATTGCGCAGATCGGTGAAGCGGCGGGTATCGCCGGAGCTTTCCTTGAAGCACACCACCGTCTCGCAATCGGCGAGTTGGGCAAGCATGGTGGGTGTGACGTCGTTCTTATAGACCGGCGGGTTGTTGTAGATCATCACGGGCAGGTCGGTGGCTTTCGCGACGCCGCGGAAATGCGCGACCGTCTCGGCCGGCTTGGCGGAATAGACCATGCCGGGCATGACCATGATGCCGTCGACGCCAGCTCTGGCTGCCTCGCGCGCCGTTTCGATGGCGAAGGCCGTGGTGTATTCGGCGATGCCCGCGATCACCGGCAGGCGGCCTTTGGCGATGCCGGCCGCCATTTCCATCACCGCTGCCTTCTCGGAGCGCGCCAGCGAGGTGCCCTCGCCCACCGTGCCGCAAACGATGAGGCCGGACACGCCGTCGCGGATCAGCGCTTCGATCACTCCGGCCGTCGCATCCAGATCGAGGCCCAAATCGCTGGTGAATTGCGTCGTCACCGCTGGGAAGACGCCCTGCCACAAGACCGGCTTGCTCATTCTCCGCCCTTTCCGCGTTGAAATCTGATCCACCCAATTAGATTGCATATTGTATAATGTTTGACAATCATCAGCCTTCGCGTCACCACATCACACGGCGGCAAGAACAATAAAGGCGAGAATGAACGCGCCCAACAAACCTTCAGGCATTGTGCGCACGATTGCGGGGCAGGCGGCACAAGCGATCCGGCAACGCATTCTATCCGGCGAGTTGCAGCCCAGCCAGCCGCTGCGGCAGGAGGCTATCGCCGCCGATCTCGGCATCAGCCGCATCCCCGTTCGCGAAGCGCTCCTGCTGCTGGAGGCGGAGGGACTGGTGCGCATCGTGCCGCATAAGGGAGCGGTGGTGGCAGCATTCTCGCTTGCGGATATGGAGGAACTCTTCGGCCTGCGCCTGCTCTTGGAGCCGCGCCTGCTGCACGCCTCCGCGTCCAGGCTCGACGCAGCCGACTTCAAGGCGCTGCACGCCATCCTGACGGAGTATTCGCGCCATATTCAGGCGGGAAACGTCATTCGCTGGGGGGAATTGAACACCGAGTTTCACCTCCGGCTCTATGCCCGTGCCGGACAGCCGCGCACGGAAGCTTTCGTCAACACCCTGCTGGTGAGCTCGGACCACTATACGCGCATCCAGCTTTCATCGACCGACGGGGTTCGGCGCGCCGAAGAGGAGCATGCGACGCTGCTGAGATTATGCGAGGAGCGCAAGGTCAGGGACGCCTGCCGCATGTTGGAGTCACATATTGCCGGTGTGGGCGACGCGCTCAGGCAACTATTGGCAGGGGAGGCCGTGTCACCCGGCCTGTGAGGAGGCGACGGGCTATTACACCCGTCGCAATGCCACAGTTCGATTCAGTTGGACGCGGGGGCAGAGTGGGCGCAGGTTCACATCCCAGCGGCGAGCTGGAATGGTGCCGTTCGCGCCCGCAGATCACGCAGCGGCGGCAGCGCCCTTCTTGGCAGCGCCCTTCTTTGCCGTAGACGCCTTCTCGGCACCCTTCTTAGCTGACTTGCCCGAAGCCTTGGCAGGTTCAGCCGCTACCGGCGCCGGACGCTGCCCAAGCCCCATTTTCTTGGCGAGTTCGGAGCGGGCGAGCGCATAGTTGGGGGCGACCATCGGGTAGTCACCGGGCAGTCCCCATTTCTCGCGGTAGTCCTGAGGCGTCATGTTGTAGTGGCTCATCAGGTGACGCTTGAGGCTCTTGAACTTCTTCCCGTCCTCCAGACAGATGATGTGATCTGGCTGAACCGATCGCCTGATCGGCACGGCGGGTTTGAGTTCCTCGACCGGGGCTTCCGTCCGGTCGACCTGCGCCAGTGATTTAAATGTATCAGCTATGAGCTGAGCCAAATTCTCTTTTTGGATGGTATTATTGGCGACGTAGGACGAGATAATTGACGTCGTGCATTCGAGAAGTACCGTATTTCCAGTCGGATCCATTTCACATTCCTGTCGAATTGTCGGTTGACGGTGTTATTTTTCATTATTGTTCGGTTACGGTGGCGCAGGAATGAAATTTTTTACCCTGCGGCGTTTGCTTGAACTTTTCTATCGTGTCGATCTCTTTTTCGATAGCGAAATTTTCGGCTTTGTCCGAGCCATCGTTTCACTTGTCGCAGATTTTGCGGATGTGACTATCGATGATCATTCCGCCCTTCTCCCGCGAATCGGCGTTATTCAGTATTTCTCCACAGAAAGGTAAACAAGTGCCTATGCTCAACTCGGGACTGCCCTGCGGGGTTTCAATGCGCCAAGTTGACGCCGTCCAAGTCGAACGGGTGACCTGCTTATCCTCGCTCAGATAGACGCTCATTTCGTGGTCAAACGTAATTTCAGTTGATCTGATGGTTTAGGCCGATCTCTTGCATTGGCACTTACACACCATGCGACAGTAGAGCGCAGGCCCGCGCTGGATTATGATGCCCGCGCGGCGCCCGAATGAGCGTCGCTACGCCTCGCCGCTGCGCCGATCATCGGCAAAACTACTATGCGATGAGAAAATAGATCCCGGTCGCCGCAACCGCGCCGCCGAAGAATTGCGTCACCCGTCGGCTCGCCGATGTGGACGAATGCGTGAAGCGAGACGAAAACCGCAATCGCAATCAGGGCGGAAACTGGGGACCTGCTGGCAGAGGGGGAGACGAGCAGCACGCCGGCCGTGACGGCGAATGCGCAGCCGAGATCACGGACAAAATGCGGATTGAAGGAGGCCCGTGTCCAGCACGCCCGGAAACAGGTCGTATCAGCTTTGCGGGCCGAACAGCATGACCAGAGCCGTTGCCGCGAGAGGGAACCCCAGAATGGCCGCCGCAATTCGTTGCGCCATCTAAACCGCCTTCATTTGCGCCAGCATGACCGGCCAGCCTTCACGGACACTTCGAAATTGCGGCGTCCAGTTCGTTTCCTGCTTCAGCTTCCGATTTGACAGGCGAAGCGAGCGGGCCATCGTCGGCCCGACCGCTCCGAAGAGCGGCGTTGCCCAATTCGGCAGGAATCGTGGCGGCTTCTGCCCGAGATCCTTGGCGAGCGACCCGAAATAAGTGGCGCGCCTGACCGGCTCGTCGTCGGCCACATTGTAGACGCCCGGCGACGCCGTCAGCGCGGCAACGACCGCCGAGGCCGCATCGTCGTGAGAGACCGAGGAAATGAAGCGATCCGGCCCGCCGGGGAGCGATGCCCATCCCTTGCGAAGGCCCGTGATGTAGCTCCGCACCTGCATCGCGTCGGGACCATAGAAGGCGGCAAAGCGCAGAACGACGCCGGTTCGGCCGCCAGCGGAGAAATCGGCGACCGCTCTCTCAGCGTCGAGGACGGTCTTGTTGTACGCGGCGGGATCGAGCAGGACGTGCTCGTCGATCCAGCGGTCGCCGCAATCGGGGTATGTGAGCGCGAAGGACTCCTGAATCAGCCGTGGAATGCCGTTGCTGACCGCCGCCGCGGCGAGATTCGCAACCCCCTCCGTCCGGATGCGATCGTTCAGCCGCCAGGCGCTGCGAAACACCATCTTCCACGCGGCATCAGGCATATGCGTCGCCAGATTGATGATGGCGTCATGACCGGCGACGGCCCGCTTGAGCGCGTCCAGGTCGAACAGGTCGGCCGCGACCTGCTCTACGCCCTCCCACCCGAAGCGTCCGCGATCGGACGGCTGCCGGACTATTGCCGTGACGGCGTGGCCCTGCGACAGCAGCAGCGGAATAACCCGCCGCCCGATGACGCCCGTGGCGCCACTGACAAAGATGCGCATGCGAAACTCTCCTCCGCCGCCGGCTCAGCGAACCGCCATCCGGCCGGCGTCGAGCAGCCGCCCGATCCGGGGCAAGTTCCGGCCGGTGCGGATTGGGAGATCGAGGACGGTCGGTGTGATCGACATGTTGGACTCCTCCGAGGGAGCTTCGTCTGCCTTGGAGCGGCGCCTTCGAGACGCTGGGAATAGTCGCGTCCCATCATTTACCAACAGTTGTTGGCCAACATGTGTTGGAATATAGTTGGCGCCAATTTGGAAGTCAACAGCCGTTGGCAATATGACAAAACCGCGTGAAAAACATCCTCGCGCAGGCCGGACCAAGCTGCGGATATTGAACGCCGCACGGCAGCGCTTTGCCGCGGAGGGCTATGAACGCACGACGATCAGGGCGGTCGCCGCCGATGCCGACATCGATCCCTCAATGGTCATGCGCTATTTCGGCAGCAAGCAGGAGCTGTTTGCGATCGCCGCAACGTTCGACCTCGATCTGCCGGACCTTTCCTCAATGCCGCGCAAGGAGCGGGGCAAGCGGCTCGCGCAGCATTATCTCAAGCTTTGGGGACATGACGCTGGCGGTGGCGGCCTGGCGATCCTGCTGCGTGCCGCCGCCACCAATGACGGCGCGGCCGAACATATGCGCGAGATCTTTCGGGAGCAGGTGCTTCCCGCCGTCACCGCCGTGGCGCCCGACGCCCCATCGACACGCGCGGGACTGATTGCGTCCCAACTCCTCGGCATGGCGTATTGCCGCTACGTCGTGAAAATGCCGGCGCTCACGGATCTGGCGGAAGAAATCATCATCGCAAACCTTGGCCGGACGATTCAGCGGTATCTGGACGGGCCAGTCGGCGAAAGCTGAGCCACACGCGTCCGCGCCGCTCAGTCGATGCTGATCCCGGGCGTGAGGCGAGTGACGTATTTCTTGCCCGCATTCGTGCTCCCCAGACCAATCCAGCAAAAAGCGCTCAGGCCCGATGTGAACTTTCCATGAGGCTGCTTCGGCTTCGCGTGGGATCGACTACTCCTCCCAGCGACATGCCGGACAGTCTCGAAGAAGGACAGATGGGGAGCCGTCAATATGACTTCGGCAAAGAGCCTTTTGCTCAGGAAAATGGCTGCGGGCGCGGCGGCGATACTCGTCAGCGCATCGATGACGGTCTGGCCGACCGTATCCGAATCGACATCACGCAGCAGTTCGGGCAGGAACACCATTATGCGTCCTGTCGCGCCCAAACAACCGTCCGCGGGCCGGTTGTCGGCGACGCCACGGCCAGGCCCGAAATTATCGGGCAGCCCGCCGTCGGGAAGAAAATCAGCGACAGCCCGAAGGTGAAACAGTGTCTCGCTCATTGCGGTTCCCTGAACTACAAGTGCACGCGCCTTACGGGCGGGGAACTCCAGGCGGAAGGGTACGGCGTCATGTGTTGGAACTTCATCACCAGAGCGGGATCGGTTGAAGTGGAACCATCGAAGCCGGGAGGCCCGCTCTCGAATTCTTTGCTGTTCGCGCGATCGGACGGAAAACCGGATTCCAGCTTTTCCTGATCGCGCTCTAGCTGCATCGGTAATTGCCGCCGCCAAGGCGGGCAGGCTTTGTGAACATTTGAACATCATTGAGGAGACTGACTATGCGCATACATTATCGGATTTGCCTGACCGTACTCGCACTCTGCCTTGCCGCGCCGGCCCTCGCCGCGACATCCACGCCCTATAGCAAGGGCGGCCGGACCAAGGATTTCGCCGTGCGACGTCGACCAATATCGCCGGTCGGGAGAGCTGTTCAGGATCACGGGGCATTGCCAGTCCGCATGCACCATGTTCCTGTCGCTCCGCAATGTCTGCATCGAACCGAGCGCACGGCTTCTCTTCCATGCGGCCAAAACCCCTGACGGCACCCGCCGCATGCTGAATTCCTACAATTCCAGGCTGCGCGGCTACCTCAACGGAGCGTGGCATCATGCAAAGCCCGGAATTTCACACCATATCGGGCCGCACCATGATCAGCCGTTTTGGCTATCGGGCCTGCCCCGGCGGGAACTGATCGCTGCGCCCGGTCGCGGGCCCCGCGAAGTGGGGCACGGGCTCCCGATCACCCCGGTCCGTGCTCCGCTTCGCCGCCTACATGACCGCCCCGATCTGCCAGGGCACGAATTCATGCTCGCCATAGCCGAGCTCTTCGGATTTGGAGCGCTTTCCGGACGCCGTTTCGACGAGGAGCCGGTAGATTTCCCGCCCCTTTTCCTCCAGGGACACGCCGTCGAGGATGTCGCCGCAATTGATGTCCATGTCCTCGGTCATGTTGCGGTAGAGCTCGCTGCTCGTCGCGAGCTTGATCGAGGGAACCGGCTTATAGCCGAAGGCCGAGCCGCGCCCGGTCGTGAATGCGATCAGGTTGGCGCCCGACGCCACCTGGCCGGTGACGGCGCAGGGGTCATAGCCGGGTGAATCCATGAACACGAAGCCCTTTGCCTCGATCGGTTCGCCATAGCGGAAGACGCCGGCAAGCGGCGATGTGCCGCCCTTGGCCGCCGCGCCGAGCGACTTCTCCAGGATCGTGGTCAGTCCGCCGAGCTTGTTGCCGGGCGACGGATTGTTGTTCATGTTGCCGCCGACCCTGGCCGTGTAATCTTCCCACCAGTGGATCAGCTCCACCAGCTTTTCGCCCACGGGCAGATCCTTCGCCCGGCGCGTCAGCAGGTGCTCGGCGCCGTAAATCTCCGGGGTCTCGGACAGAACCGCGGTGCCGCCCGCCTGGACCAATATGTCGGCCGCAAAGCCGAGCGCCGGGTTGGCGGTGATGCCGGAATAGCCGTCCGAGCCGCCGCATTGCAGGGCAAGCATCAGCTCGCTGACGGGCGCGGTCTCGCGGCGCGCCGCGTTCAGCTCCGGCAGCATCTCCTTGATGTTGTCCACCGCGCGCTCGACCGTCTTGCGCGTGCCGCCCGTGCCCTGGATCGTCATGGTGCGGAACCGGCTGCTGTCCCCCTTCAGGCCGTAGGTCTCCATCAGCCGTGGGATCTGGAACACTTCGCAGCCGAGGCCGATCATCACCGCCGCGCCGATATTCGGGTTTGCCGCATGGCCCCAGATGGAGCGCTGCAGCAGCTCATAGCCCTCGCCGTCGTCGGCCATGCCGCATCCGGTCCCGTGGGTGAAGGCGGCGATGCCGTCAATATTGGGGTAGTCGTCCAGGATGCCGCTGTCGTTGATGGCCTTCGCGACGAAATGCGACACCGAAGCGGAGCAATTGACGCTCGACAGGATGGCGACGTAGTTGCGCGTTCCGACCTTGCCGCCCGCCCGCCTGTAGCCGTCGAATGTGAGCGGCAGCCCGTCCAGCGTGGGCGGCGTCCAGCTATTGCCTTGCGCGAATGCGTAGTCGCGCTCGAATTCGCCCATCGTGCAATTATGCACATGCACATGGGCGCCTGCCGGGATGTCCTGGCTGGCGAAGCCGATGATCTGTCCGAACTTCCGGACCGGCTCCCCTTTCGCGATCGGAACGGTCGCCATCTTGTGGCCGCGCATGATGCGCTCGGTTGCCGTGACATGCTCGACCGTAACGCCGGCGCCTATCATATCGACGCAAACGATGACGTTGTCGCTGGGGTGCAGCCGCACCGTCCGGGTTAGTTTGTCGAGCATGGTTCTCTCCTCAATTCGGCTGGCCGGGGGCGGGGGCAGCCGGTAAAAATTATGGGCGTCGACGCTTACGAACCGCTTGCGGAACCGGCGCCGCCGCGTGCAAGAGGCCTTCGGCCTTGAGATCATCCCACAGCGCGGCCGGGATCGACGCGTTCAGGAGGTCAGGCGCCGAACGCGCCTCGTTCGGGTGCTTGGCGCCGAGAACCAGGCTGACAATGGCCGGATGGGCAAGGGGAAACTGCAAGGCCGCATCGATCAGGCGGACGCCATGCCGCTTGCAGACGGCTTCAAGCTTGCGCACGCGCTCAAGGATTTCCGGCGGGGCCGGATCGTAATTGTACCACGCGCCCTCGACCGGACCGCTGGCGAGAATCCCGGAATTGAACACGCCGCCAAGCACAAGGCCGATGCCGCGCTCCGTGCAGAGCGGAAGGAGCGTGTCGAGCGGCTCCTGTTCCAGGAGCGTATAGCGGCCGGCAAGCAGGAAAATGTCCATGTCGCCGCGCTCGGCCAGCATCCTGCACGCCTGCCATTCATTGACGCCCGCGCCGAACGCCTTGATGACGCCCTGGTCGCGCATCTCCACGCACGCTTTGTAGCCGCCATTGATGAACTGGTCGATATAGTGGTCGCGCGTGGCCTCGGAGCCTTGGGAAAACACGTCGAGATCATGCGCGAACAGGATGTCGAAATTGTCCAGCCCGGTGCGCTCCAGCGAGAATTCCACCGACCGCATCACGCCGTCATAGCTGTAGTCGAACACTTCGCGGCGCGACGGCACTTCGAACCATTTGCCGATGCCGAGCCGTTCCTCGGGCGGGCACACCGCAAGCAGCCGGCCGACCTTGGTGGACAGCACATAGGATGACCGGTCCTTGGTTCGCAGGAACCGGCCCATGCGGCGTTCGGAATTCCCAAGCCCATATTGGGGCGCGGTATCGAAATAGCGCATGCCGCCATCCCAGGCCGCCTCCAGCGTCGCATGGGCCTCATCATCGCTGATGGCGTAATAGAGATTGCCGAGCGGGGCGGAGCCGCAGCCGAGTTCGGTGAAGGTCAGGCCGCCATTTCCGATGCGGTCCCAGTGGCGTGTCTTCATGGGCGTACACTCAGCTCCTGATGCGTTGGCCGGATGTGGTGTCGAACAGGCAGATTTTCGATGCATCGACGGCCACATGGACCGGCTGCATCGATGGGTGCATCGTAATTCTTGCTCGCCTTGACCAGCATCAGGTCCTTCGCGAGCGAGCAGGTGACGATGGTCTCGTTGCCGGTCATCTCGGTGGAATAGATTTTCGCGGCAAGCTGCGCATGGTCCGGCTCCGCGATGCGGGCATCCTCCGGCCGGAAGCCGAGCGTCACCCCTTCACGCGGTGCGATCCGGCCCGCCGATACCTTGCCATGCGCGCAGACGAAATGCCCGTCCTCGATATCGCCTTCGATGAAATTCATCGGCGGAGACCCCATGAAGCCGGCGACGAACAGATTGGCCGGGTTTTCGTAGATCTCGCGCGGCGTGTCGATCTGCTGGACGATGCCGGCATTCATGACCGCGACGCGATGGGCCAGCGTCATCGCCTCGATCTGGTCGTGGGTGACGTAGATCGTCGTGGTGCCGAGGTCGCGCTGCAGATGCTTCAGCTCGGCGCGCATATGGCCGCGCAGCTTGGCATCGAGATTGGACAGCGGCTCGTCCATGAGGAACAGGCTCGGCGTGCGCACCATCGCCCGGGCCAGGGCGACGCGCTGCCTCTGGCCGCCGGATAATTGCCGGGGATAGCGGTCGAGATAGGGCGTGAGATCGACCTTGCCCGCCGCCGCCTCGACACGCTTGCGGATGTCGTCGCGCGCCAGCTTCCGCAGCTTCAGCGGATAGCCGATATTCTCGGCGACGCTCATATGCGGGTAGAGGGCGTAGGACTGGAACACCATGGCGACGTCCCGGTATTTGGGCAGCACATGGGTCACGTCGCGCTCGCCGATGCGGATGCTTCCGCTCGTCGTCGTTTCCAGCCCGGCGATCATGCGGAGGGCGGTCGTCTTGCCGCAGCCGGACGGCCCGAGCAGCACGAGGAATTCGCCGTCGCCGACATTGAGGTTGAGGCCCTTCACCACCTCGACGGGGCCGAAGGATTTGTGGATGTCCTGCAGGGCGACGCGCATGGTTCTTATCCCTTGACCGCGCCGACGAGCAAGCCGCGGGCGATCTGCTTCTGCAATAGTATCGAAAGGATGACGACCGGCGCGATCATGATCAGGATCAGCACCGACATGTACCACCATTGCGGTCCGCGGGTGGCGTTCTGCGCCGCGATCAGCAGGGGCATGGTCTGGGCGTTGACCGTCGAAATGAAGAGCGCCAGCAAATATTCGTTCCACGCCAGGATGAAGACCAGCAGCGATGTCGCCACGAGGCCCGGCTTGGTCAGCGGCAGCACGATGGTCCAGAAGATGCGCTGCCGCGATGCGCCGTCCATCGCGGCGGACTCCTCGAGGTCGATCGGCACGGCGGCGAAGAAATCGCGCATCAGCCAGACGACGATGGGAAGGTTGACCGCCACATAGGTCGCGATGACGGCCACATGCGTGTCGAGCAGGCCGACCTGCTGGAACATGATGTAGACGGGCAGCACCACCACGACCGGCGGCAATATGCGGTTGGAGATGAACCAGAACTGGATGTCGTTATTGCCCACCGATCGCCTGAAGCGGCGGTTGAACCCGGTGACGAACAGAAAAAACAGGGCAAGGCCGGTGGCCAGCGCGACGGGCCAGCGCACGCCGCCGATGCTGACGGCAGCGACGGTCAGCACCAGCACGAGCACGAAAGCGCCGATGGCCGCCAGCTTGATCTCGAAGCGCACGCGCACCAGCGCATAGGCCGCCATCGCGCCGAAGAGCACGGCTATCGCTGTGCTGGCCGAGGCGATGATCAGCGAATTGACATAGGGCCTGAGCGTATCGTTGCCGAGATCGACCAGGATGTAGCGCCACGCATGGAGCGACGGCTCGAAGTCGACGAATGGCAGATAGTCGGGGCCGTCATCGACCTGGATCGGCAGTTTGAGCGAGGTGATCACCACCCAATAGAGCGGGAACAGCACGATGAAGGCCCACGACAGGAGCGCGCCATAGGTCAGCACCTTCGCGGCGGGCGACTGCGAATTGAGATCCCGCGCCTCGAACAGCCATCTCCAGAAACTCGCCCGCGACGGGCCTTGCTGCTCCGGCATGATCAGCGGGCCTCCAATTCATGGACGCGCGTCCGCTGGACGAAGAAGCTGAAGAACGACACGCATGTCACGGTGACGAGGAACAGCAGCATGTAGCCGATGGCGGCGGACTCGCCGAGCTGCTGCGTCCGCCAGGCGATGAAGGCGTGCAGCGTCAGCGACTCGGTCGCGGTGCCGGGGCCGCCATTGGTCAGCACGTTCGGCAGGTCGACGATCTTGAACGCCTCGATCAGGCGGATGAGCACGACCGTCGCGGCGGCCGGCGCGATGGACGGCCAGGTGATGTCGCGGAAGATCTCCCAGCCATTGGCGCCGTCCATGGTGGCGGCCTCGAGCTGTTCGCGAGGCTGGTTCTCGATGGCGGCGAGCAGCACGATGAACAGGAACGGCGTCCATTGCCAGGTGTCGCCGATGAGCACGATCAGCCGGGCGAGCCACGGGTCGGTCGCCCAGGCGAACTCGCCGAGATGCAGGGCGAAGCGGAGCGGCGCCAGGGGGCCCTTCTCCATGTCGGCGAGCATGCGGAACATATAGGCGATGCCGACCGGCGTGATCATCAGCGGGATGAAGAAGATCAGGCGGAAGAAATTGCGGCCGCGTATGGGCTGGGCGCATAGAAGCGCGAGGCCCAGCCCGAGCGCGAACTGCGCGGTGACCCCGCCGACCACATAGACCAGCGTCGTGACGACCGAGCCGGGAAAGCCGCCCGACGCGACGATGGTCGCCAGCGCGAGAAGCACGAAACCGAAGGCGACGGTCGCCGAGATCAGGCGGCCGATCAGGCCGATGACGGAAAATCTGATGGAGCGGCTGTAGCTGACGAGCCAATAGAGGATGGCCGCAAGCGCGACACCGGTCAGGGTCCATTCGAGCACGCCGAAGGCGCCGAACGTGCCGAGCAGATGATATTGCTGCGTGCCGAAGAGCAGCCGTTTGTAATTGAACAGGCCGACAAAGGTGAGCTTGAAGCCGCCCGGCGCGAGCGCAAACCGGATCAGCGACAGATAGGCGGACACGATCAGCGGGAAGATGGCGAAGGCCAGCACGACGAGTACCGCCGGCAGCACCATAATCAGTCCGGAATGGCGATCCATCCGTTCCGCGAAGCTCGCAGCCGGCATCGTCGTCAGGTCGGGCGTAATGGTGGCGGTCGTCAAGATCAAAGGCTCCGCTAAGCAGGTCGTTCTTGGTTCCACAAAAGTCCGGGCACAGATCCGGTTCGACTATTTCGTGCCGCCCTTCAGCCCCCTCACCCACCCGCCTTGCGGCGGGAGCCCTCTCCCGCGAGGGGAGAGGGCAAAAAGTAGGGGTTCGCGGCGAACTTTTCTTCTTGCCCTCTCCCTCGACGGGAGAGGGCGGACGCCGCAGGCGGCCGGGTGAGGGTGGGGCTGCTCGCTCAGGCTCCCGGATATTATTTGGCGCCGAGCGTCGCCTTGTAGATGTCGAGCTGCTCCTTCTTGCCGAGCTGCTCGTTCAGCTCGTTCCAGCCGTCCTCGATGGCCTTCATCGCGGCGGCCTTGTCGATCTGGCCGGACAGGAAGCGGGCAATCGCCTCGTCCAGAACCACCTGCTGGTATTTCTGGTTTTGCGGTATGCGCAGGTCGAGGATCATGTTCGGGCTGTTGAGGCTCGCCTCGATGGCGCCGAGATAGTCCTTCGCGGCGGCTTCGCTCATGCCCGCCTTGGTCCAGTTCGACAATTCCTTGAACTGCGAAATGCGGTAGGGGTTGAAGCCGGTCTTGCCGATGGTGACGTCGACATTCGACTGCGCCGGCTGCTCCATATAGGAGAAGAAGGCGTAGGCGGCTTCCTTGACCTTGGCGTTGGCCTTGGTGTTGATGCCGCCGCCCCAGCCGCCGAACGATGCGAACGGCGCATGGTTGATGCCGTCGACCGCGTGCGGGCAGGTGTCCTTGGTGCAGGCTTCAAGCTTGCCGGTGTCGCGGTTCAGCACCTCTTTCGAACCCGGCAGGATGGACGAGCCGACCTTGTCGATGACCTTCGACGATGCCGGGTCGATGGCGAGCGTGCCGATATCGCCCCAGTCGATCGAGAGGGCGCAACGGCCGGAGACAAACAGGCTGCGCGTGTCGCCGACATCGAGGTTGATTTCGTTCGGCGGCCCGTATTTCGTCGTCTCCTTGAGGATGTCGAGCGCCTTGCTGAAGGCCTCGTTATTGACCAGCGGCTTCATCGTGCGCGTGTCGAAGAACGCGCCCTGGCTGGTGCCCTTGGACTGGGTGAAGCCGCCCGCGATCGAGGTGATGAACCAATAGGCCTGCGCATTGCGCTTCTTCGAAATGCAGGACCCGTAATCGGGGGTGCCGTCGCCGTTCAGATCCTTGCCGTGCAGCGCCTTGGCGGCGGCAAGATAGTCGTCCCAGGTCTGCGGCGCCTTCAGGTTGTTCGCCTTGAAGATGTCGGAGCGGTAATACATCATGTGGAAGTCGCCGTCCAAGGTCAGCATATAGACCTTGCCGTTGTACTTCTGCGAGAAATCGCGGAAGAAGCCGGCGACGTCGTCCTCCTTCAGGTCCTTGTCCTTGGCGACACGGTCGGTGAGATCCTCCAGGAAGCCACCGGCGATATAGTCGACCATCCATTGCGGCGCGAATACCGACGCATCGATCGAATTGGTGCCGCTCGACCAGTCCGTCAGCAGCTTGGTGTAGAGATCCGAGAACGGCACGGTGATCACGTTGACCTTGGCGCCGGTCAGCTTCTCGAATTCGGGAGCGCGCCGTTGCAGCGGCTCGGCGATCTGCGGCCCGGTGAAGGTCATGACATTCACCGTCACACCGTCATACGGACCCGCGAACGACGTCCCCGCCGAAAGGCCGAGCGCCATCGTGACCGCGCCTGCGGCAAGCAGTGGCTTTAGTCGGTTAGGCAGCATGTTTTCCTCCCTTGGTGCACATTATTTGGCTGCGTCATTCATTCTTTTTCGAAAAGATCGGGCCTCGCTACGACAAATTCATGGAAATGCTTTTCGACCGCGTCGATGTGGCTGCGCATCGCGTCGGATGCTTTTGCCGGCTGGCCGGTGGCGATCGCATCGCGGATCGCCTTGTGCTCCTGGATCGTCCGGGTCTGACGCTCCGGCATCGGCTGCAGCATGAACCGGATCCTGCCGAGATAGGCCTCCAGCCGGTCGAGAATGCGCATCGCCTCCTCGACGGGGTTATGCTCGCAGATGATCTGGTGAAACTGATAGTCGAGCTGCAGAAAGGCGAGCCTCTCCCCTGCGTCCACCGCGACCTGCTGATAGCGCAAATTGAGATCGAGCCGCCGGAGCATGTCGTCGGAGACCGAGCGTGCAGCCATGGCCGCGCATTCGCACTCGATCGCCCGCCTGATGAAGAAGCGTTCGGCAATGGGCTTGGCGCGCAGCTTCGAAACGAACGATCCGTGCTGCGGGATGACATCGACGAGGCCGTCGGCGGCGAGCCGGTCGACCGCGATGGAAATCGGCTGGCGGCTTGCCCCGAACTTTTCCGCCAGGACCATTTTGTCCAGGAGGTCGCCCGGCCCCAATTCGCCGGTGACGATCGCCGTCTTGAGGCTCTCATAGACGAAGACAGCTTTCGACGTGCGTAAGGGCAATCCCTCGCGCCGCTTTGCCGTGATCGCCAGCCGCCCCATGGTGTTGCTACACGCTAAGTTGACAGACTAGCATGCTAGCTGGCGAATTCAGCCGGTCAAGCAAAATCTCTGGGGCGTGGGCGAAGTGCGCCCGCGGCGTTGACGTAGATCGAATAAAGCGAGGTGGTGCCGCAGATGAAGAGGCGGTTCCGTTTCGGCCCGCCGAAGCAGACATTGGCCACCACTTCCGGCACTCTGACCTTGCCGATCAACGTTCCGTCGGGCGCGAAGCAATGCACGCCGTCGCCCGCGCTGGTCCAGAGATTGCCGGACTGATCGAGGCGAAAGCCGTCGAACAGGTCGACGGTGCAGGTCGCGAACACCTCGCCGCCGGACAGCGTGCCGCCTGCCGAGACGGCGAAGCGCCGGATGTGCCTCGGCCCGTTCTTGACATTCGTCGCGCCGGTATCGGCGATGTAGAGGAGGCTTTCGTCCGGGCTGAAGGCGATGCCGTTGGGCCGGACGAAATCGGTGGCGACGGCCGAGATCGAGCCTGTCGCCGGATCGAAACGATAGACATTGCACGCGCCGATTTCCGAGGGCGCGGCATCGCCTTCATAGTCGCTGTCGATGCCGTAGCTGGGGTCGGTGAACCAGATGGTGCCGTCGGATTTGACCACCAGATCGTTCGGCGAATTCAGCCGCTTGCCTTCGAAACGGTCCACCAGGACCTTGCGGCTGCCGTCATGCTCGGTCCGCGAAACGCAGCGCGTGCGATGTTCCGCCGATACCAGCCGGCCTTCGCAGGTCGACCGTATGCCCGTTGGTGTTGTTGGCTGGCGACCGGAATATCGAGACGACGCCGTCGGTCTCGTCCCAGCGCAATATCCGGTCATTGGGGATATCCGACCAGATCAGATAGCGCCCGGCGGCGAAATAGGCCGGACCCTCCGCCCAGCGGCACCCGTTCCAGAGCTGTTCGAGATGCACATTGCCCATGGCGAGGTGGGCGAAACGCTCGTCCAGAACTTCGAAGGCTTCGGTAAGCATGATTGGTTTGCCTCACTGCTTGCGTTTGAATTTCGGCTCGTTGTTACCCCTCACCCACCCGCCCTTCGGCGGGAGCCCTCTCCCGCAAGGGGAGAGGGCAAGAGGCGCACCCTCCACTTTTTGGCCCTGGCGAGGGCATAGGGCAGGCTCACGACTTCTTCCTTCAGCCCTCTCCCTTGACGGGAGAGGGCGGCGACGCAGTCGCCGGGTGAGGGTGGGCAACGAGCACGATTTGCTATCCTTGCGTCTTGGCGCCGCGGCCATAGGTCAGCAGCATGACGACAATCACCGCACCGTAAATGATTTGCCTTCCCATTTCCTCAATCTGCATGACCGACAGGATGGATTGCAGCAGCGTGATCAGGATCGTGCCGACGATCGTTCCCGCATAGGTGCCCCGGCCGCCCAGAATATTGGTGCCGCCGAGCACGACCGCCGCGATGGCCGGCAGCAGATAGGCATCGCCCATCGCCTGATAGGCCTTGGTGGCGTAGCCCGCCAGCAGCACGCCCGCCAGCCCCGACGCCGCGCCGGAGATCACGAAGCAGATCAGCGTCACCGCGCCTCGTATCGACGCCCGACAGATAGGCCGCCTTCTCGCGATTGCCGATGGCGTAGATCTTCCGGCCGAGCGTCGTCCGCGTCAGCATGAAGATCATCAACACCGCCATGACCGCCCATAGCAGCAAGGCGTTGGGAATGCCGAGCACGGCGCGCTCGGTCGCCAGATCGTGCATGGCCTCGGTCGCCCGGTCCTGCGGCGCGAAGCCGCCGGTATAGACGACGACAAGTCCCTGCACGACGGCGTTCATGCCCAGCGTGAAGATCATCGAGGGCACGCGCAGATAGGCGACGCCGACGCCGTTGACGAGGCCGACCGCCGCCCCGCAGGCCACGCCGAACGGGATGGCGAGCGCCGCGCCCACCTCGCCCCACCAGCCGGCCGCCGCCGTCGCCATCATGCCGCCGAGCGTCACCACCCACGGCACCGACAGGTCGATATGGCCGAGCAGGATGACGACCATCGCGCCGGTCGCGATGACGCCGAGGAACGAGGCCACCTGCAATTGCTGCAGCAGATAGTTCGGCGACAGGAAGTTCGCGGAATAGAAGCTCCCGGCGATCAGCAGCACGACAATGCAGCCGCTCGCCGTCAGAACGGCCGGATTGGTGTGCCGGCGGAGCTGCATGACGAGTGCGGACATCGGTCGGGGCTTTCCAATCAAGTGAAGAGATCGAGACGGTTGCGGACCTTGAGCAGGCGAAGCGCGCCGAGGCTGACCGCGATGAGCAGGATCATTCCCTGGAACAGCGGCTGCCAGAGCGGATCGAGATCCAGGACGAACAGGAGGTCGCCGATGGTGCGCAGCACGAAGGCGCCGAAGATCGAGCCGATGGCGCTG
Source organism: uncultured Alphaproteobacteria bacterium (assembly GCA_963842775.1). Classification (GTDB taxonomy): domain Bacteria; phylum Pseudomonadota; class Alphaproteobacteria; order Rhizobiales; family Rhodomicrobiaceae; genus R-RK-3. Next base: position 191,773 of record CAWJHQ010000016.1, read on the forward strand.
CCATAGCCGCCCATCAGCGAGGTGCCGCCGATCACCACCGCCGCGATGGAATTCAGCGTGTAGGTGCCGCCGATGGACGACGACGCCTCGCCGGAATAGGTGACGAAGGTGAGCAGCAGGCCCGCAATCGCGGCGAGCAGCCCGGACAGGCTGTAGGCGACGAGCTTCACCCGGCCGATCGGGATGCCCGACATGAAGGCGGCGGTCTCCGACGAGCCGATCGCCAGCGCCGCCCGTCCCGTCACCGAGTTGCGGAACGGCACCCAGACCAGCAGCACGACGGCCAGCAGCACGGCGAGCATCGCCGGGATGCCGCCGGGCAATTGGCCGGTGACGGCGTCGGCGAGATCGGAATTGATGTCGCCGCCCGGCACGGGACGCAGCCAGAGCGCCAGCCCGTAATAGATGGCGCCCGTCGCCAGCGTGGTGATGATCGGCTGCAGCCGGCCATAGACGATGATCACGCCGTTCAGCAGCCCGCAGGCGAGGCCGGCGAGGAGCACCACGACGATGCCGAACGCCGTTTCCAGCGGCCTCCCCACCACCAGCGCGGAGGCGAGGCAATTGGCCAGCACGAATATCATGCCGACCGAGAGGTCGAGCCCGGCGGTCAGCACCGGCAGCGTCTGCGCCATGGCGACGATCGCCAGCAGCACGCCTTTATTGGCGACCGTGGTCGCGACCGCCGCATTCAGCCCCGTCGCATAGTTGGAGATGTAGACGATGAACAGCACCGCGAAGACGGAAGCCGACAGCAGCGTGCCGCGATGTTCGAGAAGCCGGTAGCGCAACCCGCTCATGTGGTGGCCTCGCCCAATGAAGCCTCGCTCAACAGGGCCTCGCCGGGGCCGTCGGTCGAGATGTTGAGAGCGCTGGCGACCAGCGTGCGCTCGGTGATCTCATCGCCCGCCAGCCACCGCACGATCCGCCCGTCATAGAAGACGGCGACGCGGTCGCAGCAGCCGATCAGCTCGTAATAGTCGGTGGAATAGAGGATGATGGCCGCTCCCTGGTCCGCAAGCCGCCGCAGCAGCTGGTAAAGCTCCTGCTTGGTGGCGACGTCGATGCCGCGCGTCGGATCGTTGAGCAGGATGATGCCCGGCTTGTTCAGCAGCCATTTGGCGATCACGACTTTCTGCTGGTTGCCGCCCGAGAGCGTGGCCACCGCGCTATCCGCCGCGCCCATCCGGATGCCGAGCAGCTTCACCATCTCGTCCACGGCGGCGTTTTCCGCGCGCGAGGAGACGACGCCCGCCGTGGAAACGGAATCGAGCGCCGCGAAGGTCAGATTGTCGCGCACCGACATGGGCAGCATCAGGCCGTCGGTTTTCCGGTCTTCGGGGATGAGCGCGATGCCGATGCCGCAGCTTTTGGCGGCTTGCGGGCTGCGCAGCGTCACGGGCTCACCTGCGACCAGCGTCTCGCCGGTGACGCCGCTCAGCGCTCCGAACAGCGCCAGCAGCATTTCCATCTGCCCCTGGCCGTCGAGGCCGCCAAGGCCGAGGATCTCGCCGGGCCGCACCTGCACCGAAATGTCCTGAAGGCGATCTTCCCAGGACAGCCCGCGTGTCTCCAGCGCCGGCTTGATGGCGCTCATGTCGCGTTTCGGCTTGGGCGGAAAAGCGTGGCTGTATTCGCGCCCGATCATCATTTCCACCACTTCCGTGTTGGATTTTTCGCCGGCGCGGAAGGTCGCGACATGGCTGCCCGTTGCGGAACACCGAGCAATCGTCCGCCAGTTCGGCGATCTCGCTCATCCGGTGCGAAATATAGATGATCGCCAGGCCCTCCTCGCGCAGCCGCTTCAGCACCTGGAAGACACGCGTCACATCGGCGGCGGTGAGCGCCGAGGTCGCCTCGTCCAGGATGAGCAGCTTGGGATTGCGGGCGAGCGCCTTGGCGATTTCCACCATCTGGCGGCGCGACAGCGGCAGGCTCGAAACCGGCGCGGACGGGTTTACGCCCTCGGCTCCCGCCCGCGCCAGAGCTTCGGTCGCGATGCGCCGCTGCGCGCGTCCATCGATGAAGCCCCAGCGGCGGGGCGGATCGGTGATGCAGATATTGTCGGCGACGCTCAGATGCGGCATCAGCGACAATTCCTGGAAAATGCAGGCGATGCCGGCAGCGTTCGCCTCGCTCGGGCTGGCGAATTCGACTTCCTGGCCGTCCAGCAGCATCCGGCCGGCGTCCCGCTGGACGACGCCCGCGATGATCTTGATGAGGGTGGACTTGCCCGCCCCGTTCTCGCCGAGCAATGCGTGGATGCGCCCGCGCTTGCAGGCGAAATCCACGCCGCTCAGCGCCTGGACGCCGCCGAACCGTTTCGACACGCCGACCGTTTCAAGGATCGGCCCGTTGATCGCCTGCATGGAGCGAGCACCCGACTATCTGACAGGACCCAACTGAACAAGGGGCGCCGAAGCGCAATCCAAGCAGGCTATCGCAAAAGCCTGCTTGGATCTTTTTGTTTGCGCATCAATTTTTCCGAAACCGGAATGATGCGGCCGTCTCAGTTGTTGGTCTCGCTCTTCGACATGATCTCACCTTCGGTGATGTTCACGCCGCAAGCCGGAAAATTGTTGCCGACGAAGAAATTGTCGCCGAGCGCGGGATAGTAGTTGACGTTCTCTTTCAACGAGGCGCTGTCGGCATAGGGGATCGGCACGGAGATCAGCTGCGGCAGCGTTTCGCCCTTCAGCGCCGTGATGGCGGTCTTGATGGCGATCGACACCAGCGCGGGAGACTGCGTGGCCGACGAGCAGAGCAGTCCTTCTTTGGCATGGGCGGCGCAGAGCTTGCGGAAGCCGTTCTCGCCCTCGCCGGATACCGGGATGAACGGATGCTTGGCGTCGATGAAGGCGCGCACGGCTCCGGTCGATCCGCCCTGCACATACATGCCGTCGAACTTCTTGTGAATGGCGATGGCGTCGGCGACGACCTTCTGCGCGGTGCCGTCATCCCAATTGCCGACCACTTCGATGATCTCGAACTTGTTGCCGCTCGCTTCCATCACCTTGCGGAAGCCGAGATGGCGGTCGCGGTCGACGGAATTGCCCGGCAGGCCGCGCACTTCAAGGATCTTGCCGGTCTTGGAGGGGATGTTCTGGACCAGCCAGTCGCCCATCAGCCGGCCCATTTCGAGCTGGTCCTCGTTGACCATCAGCACTTCATCGGAATCGACGACGTTGTCGAACGGCACGATCACGACGCCGGCCTTGTTCGCCCGCTTGATCACCGGCGTGAAGGCCTTCGGATTGACCGCGATGGTGACGATGGCGTCATAGCCCTGGTTGATGAAATTATCGATGGCGGCGATCTGCGCGGCGACGTCGGTGCCGGTCGAGACGACCTTGAACTCGGCGATGTCTTCCTTGATGCCGGCCTGCTCGGCGAAGGCCTTCGCCGTCTTGATCATCTGAATGCGCCAGGTGTTGCCGACGAAGCCGTTCGCCAGGGCGATCTTATACGGTCCCTTTTTGGCCGGCCATTTGAAGAAGGTGGTCTTGGCGTCCCACGGTTTGAAGCACTCTGGCGACGCGCCGGGGCCCTTCACGATCTCGGGGCCCGCGTGAGCGACGGCGGTGGACAACAATACAGCCGCGAATGCGGCAGCGACAGGTTTCCTGCGCAACATAATTGACCTCCCAATGGTGCTTCTTCCCGGGGCGGCCGGTCTCAACGCCGGAGTTAACCCCCCGTAAAAGTATGACTATTATTAGCGATAGTCAATGAAGCGAGCTAGCATGCTTGCGTGCTGGAAAGCAATGCGGCCGGTCGGCGCATGCTGGTCAATGATCGTCGATGAGGGCATCAGCGCCGGCGCGCGGCATGCGCGGTTCGGCCGCCAGCCGCTTGCCGGACCGGCTCGTCCGTGGAAGCCGTCACGAAGGGCAGCGCCCTTTGCGCTTGCTCGGGTCGCACTGCCGCCAAATTGTGGATCCGCACATTCGGGTGGATCCGCTGCGCCATGTCGCACAGATGCTGATGATGGGTGAGGTAGATCACCTGCCCGACCTGCGCCATTTCGGCAAACAGCCGGAAGGCCTCCTCGGCGCGAAAATCGTCGAAGGTTTCCATGATGTCGTCGGCGATGAACGGCACCGGCCGGCGTGATTGGGCGAACTCATAATAGCCGGCGACACGCAGCGCGAGATAGAGCTGGAAGCGGGTGCCCTTCGACAGGTCGGATGCGACCTTCGAGCCGCCCTCTGCGGCGACCGCGATCAGGAACTCGCTGTCTTTCTCCTGGTGCGTCGCGAGGCTGGTATAGGCCTCCCGGCTGATGGTCCGGAACGCGGTCGAGGCGCGGGCCATCATCGATGAGCGATGCTGGTCGCGATAGGCGCGCAAGGCCTGCTCGGCCGCGACGATTGCCCAGCCGGAGCCGCAGATAGCGGCGCGCCTTCTCCTCGATTTCGAGCAGCGTCGTCCGCCGCTTTTCCTCGATCCTGGCGGCGGCGGCGTCGCCACCCACCGCGTCGAGGCGATCGGCCGCCTTGGTGCGGGCGGAGAACAGGTCGCGGCTGCGCTGATCGTGGTCTTCGAACCGGGCGGTGAGACGTTCCAGCTCCAATTCGAGCGCGGCCCGGTCCGCATCGTCGAGCGCGGCTTCGGCCTCCTCGATCGAGGGCAGCCGCAGCGCATCGAGAATATCGCGCGCGGCGGCGTCGGCCTGCTCCTGCAGTTCGGCACGCTTGGCGATCTCCTGCAGCTTGCCGCCGACCTCCGCGAGTGAGCGGACGTCGAAGAAGGCGGTCATCTCCGCCTTGCGCTTCTCGTGGATGGCGAGCGCTTCGGCGAGGGCCCGCTGCCGCGCATGCGCGCCGTCGAGGGCTTCCGAACGCGCCGCCTTCGCCGCTTCCGCCGCGCGGGACTTCAGCAGACGGTCATTGATCAGGTGAGCCAGGTCCAGCGCACTCCCGGCCTCCGGATCGAGGCCCAGCCCGCGCGCAATCGCGATCGGCCTCCTCGGCGAAGGCGGCCTGGTCGTTTTCCATCTTCCCGATGCGGTCGGCGAGCCCGGCCTGCTTCTCGATCGCCGGGCCGAGCTCGGCGAGCGCGACGAGGATTTCGCGCACCGCCGCGACGGAGAGATTTTCGCCGCTCTCGCCCAGCCAGCATGCCGAACATGTCTCCGCCCACGAAGCCTGCCAGCCGCGCTCGGCCTCCGACGCCTTTTCGAAGGCGCGCTCGCGGGATTTCAGCTCGCGCTCGCGATCCTGGGCGGCCGCCCGCAACGCTTTCAGTTCGGTTTCGCTGTCGATGGCCGACTGGGCCGCGGCAAGGAGCGCATCGAAGCCCGCATCCGCTTCGTAGGGCACGGCCAGCGCGTCGAGCGCGGCGGATAGCGTCGTGCAAGCCGCGCCGATATCGGCTTCCGCCTCCCGCAGATCGCGTTCGGCCTGCTTGAGCTGGCTTCGCGCTTCCAGCGCCTTGTCGCGGCGCCCGAGCCATGCCTGGAGCTGAACGAGATTCGTCCCCTCCGGCAGGGCGGGCGTCATGGCCTGAATGGCGGCGGCGATCTCCCCGTCGATGCGCCGCAGGCCGGCAGTGGCCGCATCCAGAATCGCTCGCCTATTGTCGAGATCGGCCTGTAGCGCGGCGAGCGCCTGGCTGAGCTGACGATGTTTTGCGATCTCCGTCTCATGCCTCAGCCGGGCGCTGGTGACGATGTCGTCGCGCCGCAGCGCCGCCTCGAATATGTCGGCCGAGGCCGGGTCGAGAAGGCGGCGGTGACTCGCCCAGCTACTCTCCCGCTCGGCACGGACGCCCGCCGCATCTTGATCGCTCGCCACGCCCGCGACGCCGCCGATCATGTCCAGCTCGGCCTGCAGCCGCCGCTGCTCGGCTTCGAGGCGTTCCGTCTCTTCTTCCTGCCGGTCGATCTGCTTGCGCGCCTGCGCGGTCGCGGTCTCCCAGCGTTCGATGTCACCGGCGTCGGGGACGGTCAGAGCCGCGAGCTGTTCGGCATCGCCCGCCCAGGGGCGCAGCGCCGCCATGCGCTCGGCAAGCGTCTCGCGATGGGCGGCGCAAGCGCGCTCAGCCACGCGCCGACGTGCGGCATGATCGCTGCCACGCAGCGCCGCGACAGCCGCCGATAGCGCTGCCACCTGCTGCTCCCGCTTGCGCCCGGCACTCTTGCCGCCCCCGGCATCCCTAAGATTGGCGCGCGCCTCGTCGAGCCGATGCCGGGCCTCGGAAAGCTCGCTCCGCGCCGCCTCGACGGATGTCTCGACGCCCGAGCGCGTCTCGATCAGGTCCCGCAAGGCGCCGACGATCGCAGGGCCAAGCATCAGACGCGCCGGATCGGTTGCCTTCGCCTGCCCGAGCCTTGCCAGAATTCCCGATACGGCCAGCTCCGCCTCGCGCAATTGCAGGCGGCGGTCCGGAATATCCTTCTCCGCCGTCACATGGCGGGCGCGAAGCCCGGCAAGCTGGTCGATCCGTCCCGCGAGCCGCAACGCCGCTTCGATCGACGACGATCGCCTCGAGCTCGGCCGATATCTGCCTGATCTCGTCCGCAACGCCGTCCGCCCGCGTTGCAAGCTCGATCTCCTCCGCCTGCAATTTCGGCAGATCCTCGATCCAGCCAAGCGGTGCGTCCGGAAGGCCAGCGAGCGGCTGCGATACGTTCGCGGATGGATCGCAGCGCGGCCGATCGCGGCAGGGCATTCAGATGGCGCTGGATCTCGTCCATGCGCGCGCGGATCAGGCCGCGCTCGGCGATCGCCTCATCATATTGGGCCGCCGCGCGGTCATGCGTCGCGACGAGCTGAGCATATTCGGAGGCGAAGGTATCGATCCGCTCCCGCTCGTCTTTCAGCGCGGCCAGCTCGGCTTTCAGCGCAGGCAGCTCACCGCTGCGAGCGCGATATTTGTAGAACCCGTCGGCCTCGGCCCGGAGATCCACGAGGGTGCGGCTGAGATCGGCGAGCCCGGCGCTGGCGGAGAACAGCAGCTGGCCGAGATCGCCCTTGCTGGCGAGGATGCTTTCGCCGCCCGCCTCGAGCGTCTCATCGTCCAGCGAGAACATCGTGCGGTAGGAGTCCCGGTCAAACCCGCCGAGTTCGCCTTGCAGGACGCTCTCGGAGATGGGCCGGTCGTTGCCGTCGAGGAGGCTGTTCTGCAGGCGCTTGATCCGGACGAGATCATGCAGCGCCGCCTGCGAGTTCCAGCGAAGCGCCGATCCGCATGGTCGGATAGGGATGGAGAAAGTTGTACCGGCTCTTATTCTCAATGCCGAAGAGCAGGTCGAGAAAAGCCGCCATCGCGGTCGACTTGCCCGCCTCGTTCGGCCCGAAGACGATGTGCAGGTCCGGCTGGCCGGCCACCGCCTCGCCGAAATCGAGGACATGGTCGGTGAACTTGCCGTAGCGGGCGAGGTCAAGGCGCTTGAGCCGCATCAATCCCCCATCGCGTCCGCGCCTGCGTGAAGCCGGGCGAGAACGTCGTCGGCGCCCTCCCTCACCAGCTCCGCGACGGCGGCTTCAAAACTCTCATCGTCCGATCCGAGAATGCTCCGGCATTCCAGCGGCAGCTGGCTCCGCAATTCGTCGGCGATCCGCGCCGCTTCGGCCTGATAGGCATCGGATTGCACCACGTCGGCATCGATCAGCCGGCGCAGTTCGGAAACCGGATCGCCTACCGAACTCGCCGAAATGCCGGGTGCGGCGCAATCGACCTCGACCTTCTCGACCCAGCACCGCCCGACGGTCGAGGCCCGGTCGTCAGCTTCCGTCTTCAGCAGGTCGAGATCGCGCCGGATGCGCCAGGCGAGCGGCGTCACGCCCGTGATGCGCAGGCGGGCGACCAGATGCTCGGACACGGCGTCCTCGCGCGCCTGTTCCAGCGCTGTCGTCACCGCGCCGGCCATATCCCGCCAATCCTCCATACCGGTCAGCGCGACGTCGACGCGCTCGAACTGGGCGAGGCTGGTGACGTGCTCCTCTAAATGCACCGACCGGTCGTCCGCTATCGTCACCAGCGTCACGGATTTCGCTCCGGCCTCGTTGATGTCGCGGCCCTGGGGCATGCCCGGCATCACGATGGCGCAGCCGCCTTTGACCACGGCGCGCTTGTGGATATGTCCGAGCGCCCAATAGTCGAAGCCGGCGGCCTGCAGATCGGCGACGCTGCACGGCGCGTAAAGATCGTGCCCGGCGGCCCCGGCTAGGCTGGTATGCATGAGCCCGATATTGACTGCCCCTTCCACGGGCGCGCCATAGCGGGGCAGCAGGCTTTCCGGCGCGTGCGGCTGGGCAAAGCTCAAGCCATGGATCGCGATGGGACTATCGCCGCTCGTCCTGTCGATGCTGATCGCCTCGGCGCGGCCGCCGAACACCTTCACCGAATCCGGGAAGGTCAGCTCCTTGGTGATCCGGGACATTGCGTCGTGATTGCCGCGAATGATGAAGACGCGGATGCCCGCCTCATGCAGCCGGCGGATCTGTTCCGCCAGGAACCGCGCGGTTTTCATCGAGGTCTGGTCGCCGTCATGGAGATCGCCGGCCAGCAGCAGGGCGTCGACCTGTTCGTCGAGGCACAGATCGACGATCCTCACGAAGGCGCGCCGCGTCGCATTGCCGATCAGCTCGGCGAGATCGGGGTCGCGCAGCGCCAGCGACCGCAATGGCGAGTCGAGATGGATATCCGCCGCGTGGACAAACCGATAGGCCACGTTTTTGCCCTTTGTGCCGCCCAGGGACCGACACCTGACAACGGGCCCACTCGCCTCAGTAAACTGAGTCTCGGCAAAGACAAAACGTGAACTCGCTTTTGCAGAAGGTACCTGTTGATGACTTTCGGAAGGGGTAGAGGAATGCGTCCGGCGTCAGGAAGGCGATGCTCAGGCGACCATCGCGCCATGGTCTGCGCCAGGGGGATGTTTCAGATCGGCGCGAGATGTACCGGAACCGAGGTCTCATCCTTCGTTTGGTCGCATTTCGCGACGCAAGCTGACTTAGTGGGAACACACTGTTCGCCAACACTGTTTCGGGGTTAAGCGGCGCTGCAATTCGTATAAAGACGGATGCCGCCGCCAACAAAAAGCACTGCCCACACGAGAGCACCGCGCAATGGTTAATTATGCTGAAGAATGGCAAAGCGCCGACACACGGCGCGCGGGTCCGCCGCGCCTCGTCCTGGAAGCCGCATTGGAGCTCGCCATACTGGGCGTGATCGGGGCGACGATCGCCGCACTCGGTTTGCTGCCTTTGACATGGTGTGGCACGGTCATTGCCGTCCTCTGCTATGCGCTGGTGACGTTCCTGGTGGTCGCGGGGCTGAGCCTCCATGCACCGCATCGCCATTTCGGCATCGCCAATTCCATCACCTTGTCGCGCGCCGCTTTCGGGGTTCTGTTGCTGGCCGTGGCCGCCGAGGAAGCCCTCGGCAGCGGGCAGGTGCTGGACACCGCGTTCCGCTGGGGATTGACGATCGCCGCCGCCACGGCGCTGCTGCTGGACGGCGTGGATGGCTGGGTCGCCCGCCGCAGCAACATGACCAGCGGATTCGGCGTCCGTTTCGATATGGAAGCCGACGGGCTTTTTCTGCTGGCGCTGACGCTGATCCTGTTTGTCGGCGGCATCGTCGGACCGTGGGTCTTGCTGAGCGGCACGACCTACTACCTGTTCCGCCTGGCGGGCCGTTTATGGCCGGTGCTGGCGGCCCCGCTCTTTACCAGCCGGCGGCGCAAAGCCATTTTCGGGGTGCAGGCGGCCCTGCTGATTGCGGCGATAGCTCCGGCCCTGCCGCTCTGGATGGCGCAGCTTTGCTGCTTCACCGGCGTGACGCTGTTGCTCTATTCCTTCGCCGTCGATATCGCCTGGCTCCTCGGCTGGTGGCGGCATTCGCCGCCCGCAGGGGATGGTTGTCTGCCTGTATCGGCGCATCCGCGCTAATGATAGTTTTTGATTAGGCCCACCTATGCGGTGACCCCCGGGCGAGCTCGGCGTCGGCAGCCGGTACGACCTTCGTGGCGGTCTCCCGGGGCCCGCAAGCGGGCCAAGTGCCGGGCGGATGCCCGGCTCCAGGCAAACAAGCTAAAAACCCCGTTGAACCGGGGCCGCGCAGTTCATAAGGTCACGCCAACATATCGAGACCGCCACATGCGTCGCCCCGCCTTCCTTCGTTTCCCGACGATGCCGAGCATCCATTCTGCGGATAGTCCGGTTTTCACCGCCGCGGGAAGCGTCTGGGCATTGCTGGTCGGCATGGCGTTTCTGATGCTCGGCAACGGGCTGCAAGGCTCGCTGCTCGGGGTCCGGGCGGAGGCGGAGAGTTTCGGCGCGACCATCACCGGCTTCGTCATGACCGGCTATTTCGCCGGCTTCCTGTTCGGATCGCAAATCGCTCCGCACACGATCCGCCGCGTTGGCCATCTGCGCGTCTTCGCGGCCGCGGCCTGCCTCGCTTCGCTCGCCATTCTCATCCAGAGCCTTCTCGTGACGCCGATCGTCTGGGCGCTGATGCGCGTCCTGACGGGCTACTGCATGGCCAGCGCCTATATTGCGGCCGAGAGCTGGCTGAACGACCGGGTGACGAACGAGCATCGCGGCGGGCTTTTCGCCGTCTATATGGTCGTGACGTTTTTCGGCCTGGGCGGCGGTCAGTTGCTGCTGAATGTCGCCCCGCCGACCAGCCACGTTCCGTTCATCCTCTGCTCGTTGCTGATCACCTCGGCCGCGATACCGATCCTGCTGTCCATCACCCAGCAGCCGATGCGGGAAAATGCCGAAAATCTTTCCGTCGCCGAGCTTTATCGCGTCTCGCCGCTGGGCGTGGTCGGCTCGTTCGCAGCGGGAGCCCTGCAAGGCGCGGTCTTCGGCATGGGCGCCGTCTATGCCCGGCGGGCAGGACTGACGGTGGCGGAAACGTCGTATTTCATGTTCCTGCTGGTCGCGGGCGCCGCATTGCTGCAATGGCCGGTCGGCCGGCTCTCCGATCGCATCGACCGGCGCAAGCTTATCGCGGGGCTGGCATTGTTCGGCGCTCTGGCTCCCATCGGCGCAGGCGTCGCGGCGGGTTATGGCTCGGGCGTGCTGATCGGCTTCGCGCCGCTGATCGGAGCCGGACCCTTGCTGCTCTATGCGCTGTTCAACGCCTACACCAACGATCACCTGCGCGACGAGCAGAGAGTGGCGGCCAGCAGCGTCCTCACCCTGATATACGGCTTCGGCGCGGTGCTGGGACCGGCGGCGGTAGGTCTGTTGATGGATGAGATCGGGCCGCCGGGCTTTCTCTGGATTCTGGCGGTCGGCCATGCCGCCATATTCGGCTTTGCGCTCTACAGGATGACGCGCCGCCAGAGTCCGCCGATCCGGGCGTGCCGCTTGCTCCGGAACCGCCGGCTCGCCAGACGGGAGCCGAATAATCGGCCCGCGGGCTCAATGGGCGAGCGCGGCGATGATGTCGCGGTTGCGGACGATGCCGACCGTCTCGCCCGCTTCGCCGGTGACGCGCAGGCCGTTGACGTTCAGCTTAAGCTTGGCCATCACCGACCCGAGCGGTTCGACGTCGCGCACCTCGGGCCAGTCCGGCGTCGACTCGCCTTTCGTCATGACATCGGCCGCGCGCAGCACGCGCAGCGGATTGATGTGCTCCACGAAGTCGGCGACATATTCATTGGCGGGCGAGCGAATGATATCGAGCGGCGTGCCGCATTGCACGATCCGGCCGCCCTCCATGATGGCGATGCGGTCGCCGAGCTTGAAGGCCTCATCCAGGTCGTGGCTGACGAAGACGATGGTGCGCTTCAGCCGCTGCTGCAGCATGAGCAGCTCGTCCTGAAGCCGGGTGCGGATCAGCGGATCGAGGGCGGAGAACGGCTCGTCCATCAGCAGGATCGGCGCTTCGGTGGCGAAGGCGCGCGCCAGGCCGACGCGCTGCTGCATGCCGCCCGACAGCTCGCTGACCTTGCGGTGCGCCCAGTCGGTCAGGCCGACAAGCTCGAGCTGCGTGCGGACCTTGTCCTCACATTCGCGCCGTCCCATCCCCGCCAGTTCGAGGCCGAGCGCGACATTGTCGAGCACATTGCGCCAGGGCAGCAGCGCGAATTGCTGAAACACCATGGCGACGCCGCTGCGCCGAACCCGGCGGAGAGTCTCCGGCGTCGCAGGCCGCGACATCGGTCATGGTGCCGTGATCATTGACCAGCACACGCCCGCGCACCACCGGGTTGAGGCGGTTGACCGCGCGCAGCAGCGTCGATTTACCCGACCCCGACAAGCCCATGAGCACGACGATTTCGCCCTGCTTCACGGTGAGCGAACAGGCGTGGACGCCCAGGATCTGGCCGGTTTCCTTCTGGATCTCGGCCCGCTGCGCGCCCCGATCCATCATGGGCAGCGCGACTTCCGGGCGCTGGCCGAAAACGATGTTGACGTCTTCAAAGATAACCGCTTCGTCGTTCACCTGCGCTCCCTTCGGATACGGAGCATTCTGTCGAGCATGATGGCGACCACCACGATGATGAAGCCGCTCTCGAAGCCGAGCGCGGTGTTGACCTGGTTAAGCGCGCGCACCACCGGCACGCCGAGGCCGTTCGCGCCGACCAGCGCCGCGATGACCACCATCGACAGCGACAGCATGATGGTCTGGTTGAGCCCCGCCATGATCTGCGGCAAGGCATAGGGCAGCTCGACCTTGTAAAGCCGCTGCCACCCCGTCGCGCCGAAGGATTCGGCGGCTTCCAGCAGATTTGTCGGCGTCGAGGAGACGCCCAGATAGGTCAGGCGGATCGGCGCGGGCAGCACGAAGATCACCGTGGCGATCAGCCCCGGCACCATGCCGATGCCGAAAAACACGATGGCCGGGATCAGATAGACGAAGGTCGGCAAGGTCTGCATCAGATCGAGGATCGGCTGCAGGAACTGGTAGAAATTGGGCCGGTGCGCCGCGAAAATGCCGATCGGCACGCCGATGGCCATGCAGACGACGCAGGAGGACAGCACCAGCGTCAGGCTCTGCGTGACCGCTTCCCAATAGCCCTGATTGATGATGAAGAGGAAGCTGAGCAGCACCAGCAGGCAAATGCGCCAGCTGCGCTGCAAATACCAGGTGAGCGCCACGGCCAGCGCGGCGATGACCAGGGGGTGGGGCGTCTGCAGAAGCCAGAGCAGCCAGTCGATGAGCGTGGTCATGACGGCGGCGATGCCGTCAAAGATCGACGCTCCATTGGCCTGAAGCCAGTCGACCACCGTTTTGGCCCACATGCCGACCGGGATCTTGTAGTCCGTCAACCAGTTCAAGCGCACCCCCCGATTTCGAGCAGAATAGCCCAGGCTTGGCAACCTGGGCTACACATTCATCAGAGACCGAGCTTCGCTTTGACTGCGGGAAGACCGGGCGCGCCGTCCTTGGTGGTGACGCCGGCGAGCCACGCATCGACCACCTTGGGGTTTGCCTTGAGGTAGGCCGCGGTCGCCTTGTCGGCTTCCTGCCCTTCATCGAGGATCTTGCCCATGATTTCGTTCTCCATGGGCAGCGTGAATTTGAGGTTCTTGAGCAGCACGGCGACATTCGGACAATCCGTCACGAAGCCTTTGCGCGTCACCGTGTTGACGACGCCTTCGTTGCCGAAGAAGTCCTCGCCGCCGGTCAGGTATTTCAGCGAGAAATTCGCATTCATCGGATGCGGCTCCCAGCCGAGGAAGACGACCGGCTTCTTGGCGGTATAGGCGCGCTTCACCTGGGCGAGCATGCCCTGCTCGGAGCTTTCGACGACGACGAACTTGCCCAGCTCGTGCTTATTTTCCTTGGTCAGGCCGACCAGATAGGCGTTGCCTTCATTGCCCGGCTCGATGCCGTAGATCTTGCTGTCGAGCTCCTTGGAGAATTTGGCGATGTCCTTGAAGTCCTTCAGCCCGGCATCGTAGCTGTAGGTCGGCACGGCGAGGGTGTATTTGGTGCCCTCCAGATTGACCGCTATGCTCTCGATCTCACCCGTTTTCAGATAAGGGGTGATCTCCCCGCTCTGCGCGGGCATCCAATTGCCGAGGAAGATGTCGATGTCGCCGTTTTTCAGCGAGGCGTAGGTGACGGGCACGGCCAGTATCTTCACGTCGACCTTATAGCCCAGCGCTTCGAGAATGTGTTTCGTAAGCGAGGTCGTCGTCGTGATGTCGGTCCAGCCGACGTCAGAAAATGACACCTTGTCGCAAGCCGCCTGGGCGGCACCGCCGGCAGCAAGGAACATGGCGGCCGCAGAGGCCATGAGCACGTTGCGTCGCATGTTTCAGTCTCCTTCGATCACCAAACACGTTTTTTGATTGATTAGCCAATTAACAACCATATGATCCGGATTGTAAACGGATATTGATAGAGAAGGTGCCTGACGATGCCCAAGATCGGGGTTGCAGCGATGCGTAAGCGTGCGCTCATCAGCGCCGCGATCACCGAAGTGGGACAGGCCGGCTCGCTCGACGTGACGGTCAGCCAGATCGCCGTGCGTGCCGGTGTGTCTTCCGCTCTGGCGCATCATTATTTCGGCTCCAAGGACCAGATCCTGCTTGCCGCGATGCGGCATATTCTTCGCGAATTCGGCACCAGCGCTCGCCACGGCGTCGCGCAGGCCGAAACGCCGCGGGAGCGGATCAAGGCTATCATAGCTGCAAGTTTCACGCCGCAGCAATTCGACCGTGACGTCGTGGCCGCGTGGCTCGCCTTCTACGTACAGGCCCAGAATTCGGACGAAGCCGCGCGACTGTTGCGCGTTTACGCCTATCGCCTGGACAGCAATCTCGTCTTCGACCTGCGCAAACTGGTCGGCGAAGGGGCGGCGCGGCGGATCGCGCAAGGGCCTCGCCTCGATGATCGACGGCTTCTACATCCGCTGCGCGCTGCAGGATTGCGCCCCCGATCCGGGCGACGCCAGGGCGCTGGTCGAAGAATATCTCGATATGAGCCTGGAGCGCGAGGCGGGCCGGGGATGACGCGGCGTCCGAACATCCTGATTTTCATGGTCGACCAGCTCAACGGGACGCTGTTCCCGGACGGGCCGGCGGCCTGGCTGCACGCTCCCAACCTGCGCGCACTCGCGCAGCGTTCGGTGCGCTTTGCCAACACCTACACGGCCTCGCCGCTTTGCGCGCCGGCCCGCGCCAGCTTCATGTCGGGGCAGTTGCCGCGCCGGACGCGCGTCTATGACAACGCCGCCGAATTCGCCAGCGACATCCCGACCTATGCGCACCATCTGCGCCGCGCGGGCTACCAGACCTGCCTCGCCGGCAAGATGCATTTCGTCGGCCCGGACCAGCTCCACGGCTTCGAGGAGCGCCTGACGACCGACATCTACCCGGCCGATTTCGGCTGGACGCCGGATTACCGCAAGCCGGGCGAGCGCATCGACTGGTGGTATCACAATATGGGCAGCGTCACCGGGCGCGGGCGTCGCCGAGATCACCAATCAGCTCGAATATGACGACGAGGTCGCCTATCACGCGACGCGCAAGGTCTATGATGCCGGCCGCGGCCTCGATGCGCGCCCCTGGATGCTGACCGTCAGCTTCACCCATCCGCACGACCCTTACGTGGCGCGGCGGAAATATTGGGACCTCTACGAGGATTGCGCGCATCTCGACCCCGGCGGGCCGGCGATCCCCTACGAGGCGCAGGACGCGCATTCGCGGCGCATTCTGGACGCCAGCGACTGGCGGAATTTTGCGATTTCCGCGGACGACGTCCGCCGCTCGCGCCGCGCCTATTTCGCCAACATCTCCTATATCGACGAGAAAATCGGCGAGGTGCTGGCGGCGCTCTACCGCGACGCGGCAGGCGGAAAACACCATCATCGTCTTCCTCTCCGATCACGGCGACATGCTCGGCGAGCGCGGCCTGTGGTTCAAGATGACCTTCTTCGAAGGCTCGGTGCGCGTGCCGCTGATGATCGCCGCGCCCGATCTGCCGCCGGGCCGTATCGATGCGCCGGTCAGCACCCTCGACGTGCTGCCGACGCTGGCCGAGCTTGCCGGGATCGACCTGGCCGAGATCGCGCCACTGGACCGACGGCGAGACGCTGATCCCCCTCACGCGGGGAGGCGAGCGCGGCGGGCCGGTGCGCATGGAATATGCCGCCGAAGGGTCTCGAGGCGCCGCTGGTCGCGCTGCGCGGCGGCGAGTGGAAATACGTCCATTGCGAGCTGGACCCGCCCTTGCTGTTCAACCTCGGCGCCGACCCGCATGAGCGGACCAATCTGGCCGCCGATCCGGCGCATGCCGATGTCGCCGGAGCTTTCGCCCAGGCCGTCCGCCGATATTGGGACCTGCCCGCCTTCGACGCCGAGGTGCGCCAGTCGCAGGCCCGCCGCCGCGTCGTCTACGAGGCGCTGCGCAACGGCTCCTATTTCCCCTGGGACTACCAGCCGCTGCAGCGGGCGTCGGAGCGCTACATGCGCAACCACATGAACCTCGACACGCTCGAGGAGAGCCAGCGTTTTCCGAGGGGTGAATGATGCTGACCATCTATGGCCGCGCAACCTCGTCGAACGTACAGGCCGTCATGTGGACCGTCGGCGAATTGGGGCTGGCGCATGAACGCCTGGATTACGGGCATGTCCATGGCGGTCTCGATACGCCGGCCTTCCGGGCGATGAACCCGCACGGGCTGATCCCCGTGCTCGTCGACGGCGACGGTCCGCCGATCTGGGAGAGCGCGGCAATCGTCCGCTACCTGGGCGCCCGCTACGGAACGGAGCCGTTCTGGCCCGCCGATCCGCTTGCGCGAAGCCAGGCGGATATGTGGGCCGAATGGGGCAAGACGACACTCGCGCGCAGCTTTACCGAGCCGGTGTTCTGGGCGGTCGTCCGCACGCCTGCTGCCAAGCGGGACGGCGCGGCCCTGGCAAGGGCGCTGAAACGGCTGGAGGCGGTGCTCGATATATTGGAAGCCAGGCTCGATGCGTCGCCTTTTGTGGGCGGACGCTCGTTTTCATTCGCCGACATCCTCGTCGGGCATGTGCTCTACCGCTATTTCGACATCGATATCCCCCGCCAGCCTCGCCCGGCGCTTGAACGCTACTACGCCGCACTGTCCGTGCGACCCGCTTTTCGCGAGCACGTTGCCGTTTCATACGAGAGTTTGAGGGCCGAATGATGCGCGCACAGCCGCAAGCCAGCCATTTCATCGACGGCGCCTATGTCGAGGACGCCGCCGGGCGGGTCATCGAAAGCATCTATCCCGCGACCGGCGAGGTGATCGCGCGCGTGCATTCGGCGACGCCGGAGATCGTGAGCCGCGCCGTCGCGTCGGCGAAGGCGGCGCAGAAGGCATGGGCGCGGACGGCTCCGGTCGAGCGCGGGCGGGTGTTGCGCCGCGCCGCCGATCTGATCCGCGCGCGCAACCGGGAACTCAGCACGCTGGAAACGCTCGATACCGGCAAGCCGATCCAGGAAACGCTGGTGGCGGACGCCACTTCGGGCGCCGACGCGCTGGAATATTTCGGCGGCGTCGCCGGGGCGATCGCGGGCCAGCACATCGACCTCGGCGGCGGCGACTTCGTCTATACGCGCCGCGAGCCGCTCGGCGTCTGCGTCGGCATCGGCGCATGGAATTATCCGACGCAGATCGCCTGCTGGAAGGCCGCGCCCGCGCTGGTCTGCGGCAACGCCATGATCTTCAAGCCGTCGGAGAACACGCCGCTCTGCACGCTCAAAATCGCCGAAATCTTCATCGAGGCCGGGCTGCCGGCGGGGCTTGTTCAATGTCGTGCAAGGCTATGGCGATGTCGGCGGCGCGCTGGTGGCGCATCCGGCGGTGGACAAGGTCTCGCTCACCGGTTCCGTGTCGACAGGCCGCCGGGTGATGGCCGAGGCGGGCGCCGGCGTGAAGCACGCGACGATGGAGCTTGGCGGCAAGTCGCCGCTGATCATCTTCGAGGATGCCGAGCCTCGAAGACGCCATCGGCGCCGCGATGCTCGGCAATTTCTACTCGGCGGGCCAGGTCTGCTCGAACGGCACGCGCGTCTTCGTCCACCGCAGCCTCAAGGCCCGCTTCCTCGACCGGCTCGCCGAACGCACATCCCGCATCGTTCTCGGCGACCCGCTCGACGAGGCGACCCAGATGGGGCCGCTCATCTCCGCCGCGCAATTCGAGAAGGTGCTCGGCTTCGTGGAAATCGGCCGGCAGGAAGGCGCGCGCCTGATCTGCGGCGGCGGCAAAATCCGCGTCGAAGGCTTCGACAAAGGCTTCTTCGTCCAGCCCGCGATATTCGCCGATGTCACCGACACGATGCGCATCGCCAGCGAGGAGATCTTCGGCCCGGTCATGTGCGTGCTCGATTTCGACAGCGAGGACGAGGCCGTCGCGCGCGCCAACGCCACCGAATTCGGCCTCGCGGCGGGCGTGTTCACCAGGGACCTCGCCCGCGCCCACCGCGTCGTCGCCGCGCTCGAAGCGGGCACCTGCTGGATCAACACCTATAACCGCACGCCGGTCGAAGCGCCGTTCGGCGGCTCGAAGCGCTCCGGCGTCGGCCGCGAAAACTCCATGGCGGCGATCGAGCATTACAGCCAGCTCAAAAGCGTCTACGTCGCCACCGGCCCCGTGGAGAGCCCCTATTGAGCGAGGCGGATTTCGTCATCATCGGCTCGGGCAGCGCCGGTTCCGCCCTGGCCTACCGCCTGGCCGAGGACGGCCGGCATTCCGTGCTCGTCCTCGAATATGGCGGCACGGACATCGGGCCGTTCATCCAGATGCCCGCCGCGCTCTCCTATCCGATGAACATGTCCCGCTACGATTGGGGTTTCTGGACCGAACCGGAACCGGGACTTGGCGGCCGCCGGCTCCCCTGTCCGCGCGGCAAGGTGATCGGCGGCTCGTCCTCGGTCAACGGCATGGTCTATGTGCGCGGCCATGCGCATGACTATGACCACTGGGCCGAGGTGGGCGCCGACGGCTGGGCCTATGCCGACGTGCTGCCCTACTTCAAGCGCATGGAAAACTGGCACGACGGCGGACATGGCGGCGACCCGGATTGGCGCGGCAAGAGCGGCCCGCTTCACGTCACGCGGGGCCCGCGCCAGAACCCGCTCTATCACGCCTTTGTCGAGGCCGGCGCGCAGGCGGGTTATCAGCGGACGGACGACTATAATGGCGAGAAGCAGGAGGGCTTCGGCCCGATGGAGCAGACGGTCTGGCAGGGCCGCCGCTGGTCCACCGCCAATGCCTATCTCAGGCCCGCGCTGAAACGGGCGAATGTCGGCCTCATCCGCTGTTTCGCCCGCCGCATCGTCATCGAGGATGGGCGCGCCGTGGGCGTCGAAATCCGCCGCGCGGGCCGCGTCGAGACGGTGCGCGCGCGCCGCGAGGTGATCGTCGCCGCCTCCTCGATCAACTCGCCGAAATTGCTGATGCTCTCAGGCATCGGCCCGGCGGCGCATCTGGCGGAGCACGGCATCGAGGTGGTCGCCGACCGGCCGGGCGTCGGGCAAAATCTGCAGGATCACCTGGAGCTTTACATCCAGCAGGCCTGCACCCAGCCGATCACGCTCTACCGGCATTGGAACCTGTTCAGCAAAGCATGGGCGGGCGCCGAGTGGATGGTCTTCAAGACCGGCCTCGGCGCCTCGAACCAGTTCGAGAGCGCGGCCTTCGTCCGCTCGCGCGCCGGCATCCCATACCCCGACATCCAGTTCCATTTCCTGCCCTTCGCGGTGCGCTATGACGGCTACGCGGCGGCGGAGGGTCACGGCTATCAGGCGCATGTCGGCCCGATGCGTTCGGCCTCGCGCGGCGAGGTCACACTGCGCAGCGCCGACCCCAACGAGAAGCCGCGCATCGCCTTCCGCTACATGTCCGACGCGCAGGACTGGATCGATTTCCGCCGCTGCATCCGCATCACGCGGGAGATTTTCGGGCAGCCCGCATTCGACGCCTATCGGGGCAAGGAAATCCAGCCGGGCGCGGCGGTCGCAGACCGACGATGAACTCGACGCCTTCATCCGCGAGCACGCCGAAAGCGCCTATCATCCTTGCGGAACCTGCCGCATGGGCCGGGCGCGCGACCCGATGGCCGTCGTCGATCCCCAATGCCGCGTCATCGGCGTCGAGGCCCTCCGCGTCGTCGACAGCTCGATTTTCCCCCGCATCACCAACGGCAATCTCAACGCCCCGTCGATCATGGTGGGCGAGAAGGCCGCCGACCACGTGCTCGGCCGCCAGCCGCTGGCGCTGCGAAAACGCCGAACCGTGGATCAACCCGAATTGGCGGGTGTCGGATCGTTAGCTGGGACGCCTCGCATCCGCGAGACTTTTGGCCCGCTTGCGGGCGTCTTTTTCTTGCATCGGCGCATCCGCGCCGATGGGTTTGCCCACCTATACGGTGGGCCCCGGGTGCCCAACCCAAGCTCAGCGCCGGCGACCGGCGCGGCATTCGTGGCGGTCTCCCGAACTCAGAGTTGGCACCCGGCACCGCGTTCGTGGCAGTCTCCCGGGGCCCGCAAGCGGGCAAACGTGCCGGGCGGATGCCCGGCTCCCAGCAAAAAATCACCGATCGACGACAACGTCGGAGATCGGCTTGCTGCAGCACAAAAGCGCCAGGCCCTGATCGATCTCGCGCTTGCGGATGCCGCCGGCGTGCTGCATGTCGACGCTGCCGGAGATCAGGCGGCTCTTGCAGGTGCCGCACATGCCGCGCGTGCAGGAGGATGGGAGGTGCAGTCCCGCCGCCTTCGCCGCCGCCAGGATCGTCATGTCGGGGCCGCATTGGATGACGCGTTTGCTTTCGGCGAATTCGATGCGGAAACTGTCGGACGCGGCGGCGATTTCCGCCTCTATGACGGCGCCCGCTTCGGACGGGGACAATTCGGCGAAGTCGAAGCTCTCCTGGTGATAGCGGGACATGTCGAAGCCCGCTTCGCCCAGCATGGCGCGAACGCCGGCCATGAAGGGAGCCGGGCCGCAGCAGAAGATTTCGCGCTCCAGCGCATCGGCGGCGATCAGGCGCAGCATCGGCAGCGACAGGCGGCCGGTCAGGGCCGGCCAGTGGCTTTCACCGGCGGCGGATTCGCAGATATGGGCCAGACGCAAGCGCGGCGCCTGTCGCGCCATCACATCCAGTTCGTGCCGGAAGATGATATCCGCAGGGCTGCGCGCCGCATGGACGAAGACGATGTCGCGCTCCTCGGCCAGATCGAACGAGGTGCGGGTCATCGACATGAGCGGGGTGACGCCGCTGCCGCCGGACAGCATCAGCCATTTCGGCGCGCTCGACGGCGCGGGCGTGAAGTCGCCCATCGGCCCGAGCGCGCGAATTTCGTCGCCGGGCTTGAGATTGTCGTGCAGCCAGTTCGACACCACGCCGCCGGGCTGGCGCTTGACGGTGATCGAAATCCGGTAGGGCCGCGCGGCCGAGGCCGAGATCGTATAGCAGCGGTTGATGATTTCCCCGCCGATGGGCAGCTCGAGCGTCAGGAACTGGCCGGGCAGAAAGCGGAACAGGCAAGGTTCGCGCCCTGAGAATACGAAGGTGCGGACGTCATGCGTTTCTTGCCGGACCTGGCGGCAGATCAGCACATCGTCGGCCTGCGAGTCCCAGTCCGGCAATGCCCCGAGCTCGGGCATCATACCGCCTTGCTCCGCCGCGCCGCCCGTTTCGGCATCGGCACCGGCATCATATGCGCCGCCATCCGGCCGATATACCAGTCGCAGAATTTCTCCACGAGGCCCTCCGTATAGGGCGAATAGGGGCCGGGTTCATAGGCCGGCTGACGCACGCCGCGCTGCGCCATGGCGACGAGATCGCCGTCCTGCTTGTTGGTCTTCAGCCAGACCTGGGTCAGATTATTGAGGTCATAGTCGACGCCTTCGACCGCGTCCTTATGCACCAGCCATTTCGTCCTGAGCAGCGTCCGCTCGGGCTCTAGCGGCAGCACCGAGAAGGTGACGATGTGGTCGCTCATGAAGTGGTGCCATGAATTGGGCTGGGTCCAGAAGGACAGCCCGCCCAGATTGCGGTCCCTCAGGCTGCCGAGCAGTTTCCTGCAGGCGACGCGCGTGTCGATCGTGTGCGACTTGCCGTCGCCGCTCAGCGGCAGGCGCTCGGTGCGGAAGCCGGTGACGGCGGTGTTCAGCCGGTCGATCTCCTGCGAGGGCAGGCCGCAGGACTCCCAGCGCGTGTGCGATTCCTTCAGCAGGGTTTCGTAGCGGCCGGCGTGCTCGCGGCGGTCGTCGTCAAGCTCGTCCGGCGAGAAGCCGAAGCCATATTCGAACAGCGGGATGGTCAGTTCCGGATGATTGGCGGCGCAATGGTAGCACTCACGGTTGTTCTCCATGGTGAGCTTCCAATTGCCCTCCTCGATGATGTCGTTGGCGTGGGCGATCTTGCTGTTGCGTATCTCATGGGGCCCCAGATAGGGCTGCATCGCGGCCGCCATCGCCTCGATATCGGCGGGCGGCTCCTCAGCCAGGCAGACGAAAATGAGCCCCGCGACGCTGCGCAGATGCACCGGTTTCAGGCCATGGCAGCTCGTGTCGAAATCCGCACCCATATGCTCGGCGAAGAGCAGCCGGCCGTCCTCGGCATAGGTCCATTGATGATAGCGGCAGATGATATTGCCGACGGTCGTCTTGTGGTGGTCGATGAGCCGGGCGCCGCGATGCCGGCAGACATTGTGGAAGGCGCGGATCTCCATATCCTCGCCGCGGATCAGCAATATGGAAGCGTTGCCGATGTCGACGGTCATGCAGTCGCCGGACTCCGGCACATCAGGCTCGACGCCGACATAGATCCAGTGGCGGCCGAAGATCAGGCTGAGATCGAGATCGTAGATCTCGCGGCTGAGATAGAACGGCGCGTCCAGCGTGTGACCCGGCTTGCGGCGCCTGACCAGCTCTTCGGCGG
Organism: uncultured Alphaproteobacteria bacterium; assembly: GCA_963842775.1. Classification (GTDB taxonomy): domain Bacteria; phylum Pseudomonadota; class Alphaproteobacteria; order Rhizobiales; family Rhodomicrobiaceae; genus R-RK-3. Next base: position 214,609 of record CAWJHQ010000016.1, read on the forward strand.
AAACGGGCATCGGCATTGGCTTGTCCTCCTGAAGACAGCGAACATCGTCAATTGTGCCGCGTTTCAGTTAACGGGCTTTCCTGATTGCGACAGGTTTGACGCAATGTCCGACATGTTCCCGCGCTGCCGCGCCGTCTCGATCAGGCGCTTTTCGGCCAGATAGTCGTAGATCGCCCGCGCGGCGTCTTCGGCGGACGGCTGGATGAGCAGCGTGCCGGCGCCGGATTTCGTCTCGGTCATGGCCTTGAGCCGGTCCGCCGCGCTGCCGCCGGCCGGCACGCGCATCCGCTTGGGCCGCGGACGCCAGGGGCGGATTTCGCAACTCTCCAGGAAGGCGTCGGCGGGCGCTTCGGCGGCGATGGTTTCCACGATGCCGCGCCGGGCGCGGGCGAAGGCGCTCTGGCGCGGTTCGGGCGCGGCCGCATTGACGATCGCGACCACCGGCAGCCGCGTCTCGACGAGGCGGCGGCGCCCACGCGGCAGCGCTTGCGTCAGCGAGGCCTGGCCATCGGCGAGGCTCACTCCGGCGACATCGGCAACGATCGTGTGGCCGAGGGCCTGGCCGATCAGATAGGGCAGCATGCCGCTATCCTCGCCGCCCTCCGCATGGCTTCCGGCGAAGATCATGTCCGGGGCGAGCGCCGCCAGATGCGCGGTGAGGGCAGGGACCGGATCGCTCCCCGGCGGCATCGCCAGCACGGTCAGCCGCTCCAGCCCCATGCCGAGATAATCGCGCAAAGGCGCTTCGGAGGGATCGCCCGCATGCACGGCGTGGATCTCCGCGAGGGGCAGCCGCAGCGCCAGTTCCAGCGCCCGCGCATCGAGCGGCGCGCGCCGCGCCCGTCCCGAGGCGGGGTGCCGGCCGACCGACAGGAGCACCGCCACCTTAACCATCGCGGCGCTCCCTGGAGCGGGATCGCTCTAGATGGAAACCGCCCGTCGCCTGGCCCGCTCCAGAATCTTGGCTGGTCGCGCGATCGGACGGAAAACCGGTAGCCACTTTTCCTGATCGCGCTTCGGCATGGCGGATCAGCGCCGGCATGACCTCTTGCGCGTCGGCGATGATGGCGAGGTCGGCGCGCTTGATCATCTCGGCGTGCAGGTCGGTGTTGATCGCCACGACATGCTTCACCTCGGTGATGCCCTGCAGATGCTGCGGCGCGCCGGAGATGCCGAATGCGAGGTAGCAGCGCGCCGTGACCAGGCTGCCCGAGGCGCCCACTTGCCGGTCGCGCGGCAGATGGCCTTCGTCGCAAACGACGCGGCTGCCTGCCCGTGTCGCGCCCAGCACCTGGCCGAGCTCGGCGAAGCTGTCCCAGTCGGTGACGCCGTTGCCCGCGCTGAGAATGAAATCGGCCTCGGCCAGGGAAATCCGGTCGGGGTCGACCGGCAGGCGCGTGACGCGGACGGTCGATCGGCGGCGCACCGAAAAGGCGGGAGCGGCGATTTCGCGCGCCTCATGCGGCGGCCCGTCATGCGGCAGGAAGGCGTTCTCGGCGACCGACATCAGGCGTGGCGGGGCGGCGAGCATTTCCATCCGGCCGCCCCGCACCCGCCGCGAGACGCGCTCCGCATCGATGCTTTCGACGCCGCTGAACAGTCTTTCGCCGCTCACGGCAGCGATGCGTCGCGCCAGATCGGCGCCGCCGTCGGCGCTCTCCGCGAACAGCACATGCCGGGGCTTCAGCCTGGCGATGGCGGCGGCAATCGCGGCGGCGCGGAATTCGGGATGGTCGTTTCCGGCCAGATCCGCCGGCAGCGCCATGGCGCGATCCGCGCCCGCCTCGGCGAGCCCATCGATGGTGCCGATGGCCAGAACGACGACCGCGCCGCTTCCTGCGTCGGCGAGGTGACGCGCGGCTGCGATCAACTGCCGGTCATGCTCCGAAAGCGACCCGCCCGGCTGATCGACGACCGCCAGCACGAGGAAGGCAGGATCGGCGATGATGCGGATCGCGGGCGCGGCGGCCGCCTGGATGTCCTGCCGCGCTGGGCTCGCCGCCGGTGCAGGCAGGCCGGCATACCAATCGATGCGGGGGCGGAGCGGCGCCCAGCCCGTCGCCGCAATCCGGCGGGCACGCGGGTCGCGGCGCGGGCGGCCCGAAGGCGGTGACGGCAGCGCAACCAGCGTAAAGCGGCGGCGCTGCGCATCCGCGCACAAGCCGCGCCTCGCGTTCAGCCCGTGGATCGCGCCGCGTCCTCAACTGACCGCCTCCAGCACCAGTTCGGCGATGTCGGCGACGGCGGGGCGCGGGCCGACCACGCCTTCCAGCATCACCGTGCAGTTCGGACAGGCGACAGCGACGCGCTCGGCGCCGGTGGCGCGGGCATGGTCCATGCGCATGTCGGGGATGCGCCGCTTGCCGGAGACATCCGTCAGCGGCGCGCCGCCTCCGCCGCCGCAGCAGCTCGAATTCATGCCGGACCGCTCCATCTCGATCCGCCTGAGGCCGAGCGCGTCGAGCAGCCGTCGCGGCGCTTCGATCTCGCCATTATAGCGCCCGAGATAGCAGGGGTCGTGATAGGTGACGGTCCTGACCCGATGCCGCGCCAGGGGAAAGGCGGCCGCTCTCGACCAGCTCCAGCATCAGCGCGGTGTGGTGCACCACCGTGTAATGGCCGCCAAGGGCCGGATATTCGTTGCGCAGCACATGCAGCACATGCGGGTCGGCGGTGACGATGCGGTTGAAGCGGTAGCGGCCGAGCAGCGCGATGTTGCGCCGCGCCAGCTCCTGGAAAGTGGCCTCATCGCCAAGCCGGCGGGCGATATCGCCGCTATCCAGCTCCTCGACGCCGAGCACCGCGAAGTCCACACCGGCCTTCTTCATGATCTGCACCAAGGCGCGCAAGGCTGCGTTGTCCGCGAAGATCGAACGCGGCGTCGCCCAGCCAGAGCAGCAGGTCGCATTCGCCCCTTTCCGCGATGAGGGGCAGCGACAAATCCGCCGCCCAGTCGATGCGGCGAGCCGCCGGACGCCCGCCGGGATTGTCGGTGGCGCGCAATTCCTCCAGCGCCACGGCCGCCTTGCCCGGGGTCAGGCCGCGCTCCAGCGTCTCGAAACGCCGCAGATCGATCACCGCGTCCACATGCTCGATCATCATCGGACAGGCCTCGACGCAGGCGCGGCAGGTGGTGCAGGCCCAAAGCGTGTCCGGATGGATCATGGCCCGCTCACCGACGAGCGGCAGCAGCGGTCCGCCATGCGCCTCGCCCGCGATGCGGCCGGGGTGGTGGTGGCCGGCATAGGAGAGATCGGTGGCGGCCTCGTCCAGGGCGGCGACGATGTCCTGGATCAGCTTTTTCGGGTTGAGCGGCTGTTCGGCGGCGTATGCGGGGCAAACCGTCTCGCAGCGGCCGCATTGCACGCAGGCCTCGAAGCCGAGCAGGCGGTTCCAGGCGAAATCGACCGGCGATTCCGCGCCGAGTTTTTCCGCGTCGAGGTCGAAGGGCAGGGCGCCGCTGTCACGTCCGCCGCCATCGAAGCGCGCCGGGCGCGGATGGGCAACGAGGTAAAGCGCGCCGTGGAGTGCATGCTTGAGCGGCCCGCGCCCGACACCGAGGATGAGCTCGGCCGCACCTAACGCGCCGACCAGGGTAAGGACGAGCGCCGCCGGTACGGGCAGGATGCCTCCCGCGAGCTGATCGAGCGCGACGATGAGAAAGCCCGCCGCATAGGCCAGCAACGCCAGAGGCAGGCGGCGATAGCGGCCTTGGGACAGTTCGCCAGGGTGCTCTATGTGGCGCCGCCATCCGGCCATGAGCGCGCCGCCAAGCATCGCCGCCAGCGCAACCGACAGCAGCGCCCAGAGCACCCATCCGCGAAAGGCCGGCACGGCCGCCAGCGCGATCAGCGGCAGTGACGCGAGGAAGCCGCCGGCTGTCAGCGCATGGAAATGCGCGTTGAAGGGCTTGCGCGCCACGACATCATGGACGTCGACCAGATAGCGGCGCGGCAGCGCGAAGGCCCCGCCGACAAGATCGACTTTCGCCGCCTTTCCCGCCCGCCAGCGACGCGAGTGCGACGCCGCCAGCAAGCGCGCCTGCCGCGAGCATCGCAAGGATCAGCCCGGAAAGCGCGGCGGCGATCATCCGTGTGCCTCCGCGCGCCTGTTGGGGACTTCCCGCGTTCTGGGCATCGTCCACGAGGGCAGGTCTGCGTCCGAGCCTGCGGCTCCACCCTCGCCCGGCGCTTCGCGCCGCCCTCTCCCGGGTCTGTGAGCCTTTACGGCGAACGACAAGCGTTCGCCTTGGGGAGAGGGCAAGAAGCCGAGTTCGCGGGCGATCCCACTTTTTGGCCCTCTCCCCTCGTGGGAGAGGGCTCCCGCCGTAAGGCGGGTGGGTGAGGGGGGTAAGCGAAATTGGTGCCACGTGCCCTACAAATCCTTGCACAGCCGCGCGGCATCGTAGATCGCCGCGTGAATATTGCGGCCCGCCACCGCGTCGCCGATGCGGAACAGCGCAAAGCCATCCGCGCCGTTCACCGCGGGCTGGGGACGCCCGGCGAGCAGCGCCTGCAAGTCGGTTTCGCCGCGATTGATCGAAGCGTCCTTCATGGCGAAATACAGCGCGTCCTCCGGCAGCGTGCCGTATTCGACCACCACCTGATCGATCAGCCGCTCCTCTTCCGCATGCGTATATTCGTTGCGCAGCACGGCGACGCGCCGGTTGCCTTCGGCGTAAATCTCGACGAGCTGCAGATTGGGCGACATGATCACGTCGAGCTTCATCATCTCGCGCAGATGGATCGGCTGGTTGGTCGCGCCGATCTCCTCGCCGATCATGCGGTCGAGCGTCGCGATCTCGACCAGCGCGCCGCGCTTGGCGAGGAATTCGGCGCAAGAGGATGCGTGGTGCTGGCCGGTGCCGTCATAGAGGAGGATGTGCTCGGCCGGGCTCACCGCGCCGGTCAGCATGTCCCAGGTGGTCGCAGCTAGGTCGGCGCCCTTGATGCCGCCCCGGCTGGGCCGGCCGCCGGTCGCGAGGATGACGACATCCGGGGTCTCGGCGGCGATCAGCTCCGGCGTCGCCTCGCTGCCCAGCCGCATATCGACGCCGTGCTTGCCGGCCTGCTGCGTCAGCCAGCGGGTGATGCCGGTCAGCGCCTCGCGCCATGTCGCCTTCGCCGCGATCGACACCTGCCCGCCGGTCGCCTTGGCTTTCTCGAACAGCACCACCTCATGGCCGCGCTCCGCCGAGACGCGCGCCGCCTCCAGCCCGGCCGGACCGCCGCCGACAACGACCACGCGGCGGCGCTTCTCCGCTTTGCCGATGACATGCGGCATGGTCTGCTCGCGGCCGGTGGCGGCGTTCTGGATGCATAGCGCGTCATTGCCGACATAGATGCGGTCGATGCAATAGGCGGCGCCGACGCATTGGCGGATGTCGTCGACGCGGCCTTCCATCAGCTTACGGACGATATGCGGGTCGGCGATGTGGGCGCGGGTCATGGCGACCATGTCGAGATGGCCCTCGGCGACGGCGCGGTCGGCGGTGTTCAGGTCGGTGATGCGCTGGGCGTGGAACACGGCGACATCCACCTCGCGCTTGATGGCGCTCGCCAGCGCCAGGAAGGGCGCGACCGGGAACGACATGTTGGGCAGGATGATCGCGTGGCCGAGATGGTCGCGCGCCTGGCCGCCGAGCAGGTTGACGAAATCGACGAGGCCGCGCTCCGCATAGGTGCGGGCGATGGTGATGCAATCGGCGTGGGTCAGCCCGTCGTCGATCAGCTCGTCGGCGGACATGCGGATGCCGATGGGATAGTCGTCGCCGGCCTCGGCGCGCATCGCCTCCAGCACCTCGATGCCGAAGCGCATGCGGTTTTCCAGGCTGCCGCCATATTTGTCGCTGCGCTGGTTGACCGAGGGGCTCCAGAACTGGTCGATCAGATGCCCATGCGCGGCCGACAGCTCGCAGCCGTCGAGCCCGCCTTCCTTGCAGCGGCGCGCGGCGGCGGCGTAATCGGCGATGATGCGCTTGAAATCGAAATCCTCCATCTCCTTGGGGATGGAGCGGCTCGCCGGCTCGCGCCGGGGCGAGGCGGAGACGGTCGGCAGCCAGTTCTCGGTGTCCCAGCGGGTGCGGCGGCCCATATGGGTGAGCTGGATCATCAGCGCCGCGCCATGGGCGTGGATGCGGTCGGCGAATTCGCGGAAGAAGGGGATGATGCCGTCGTCGGCGACGGAGATCTGGTTCCAGGGCGCGGCCGGGCTGTCCACCGCGACCGAGGACGAGCCGCCGAACATGGTCAGGCCGATGCCGCCCTTCGCCTTCTCCTCATGATAGAGCTGATAGCGCAGCTTCGGCTTGCCCTCCGAGCCGTAGGAGGGCGCATGGCTGGTGCTCATGATCCGGTTGCGGATCGTCAGGCGCTTGATCGTCAGCGGCCGAAGCAGGGCTTCGAAGGGAGCGGTCATCGGCGGCGGCCTTTCCATTGCCCCTTTGTCAGTGTGCTGTCGCCGGGCGGCGGAAACCTGCCGGAAAGCGACAGAAACTCCACGGAATTGCGACAGAAACTGCGCAGCAACAGCGTTAATATTCCGTTACGGCGCGCCCGCCATATTCCGCCATCGCGTCGCTCAGCCACATCCACAGATATTCGGCGAAGGATCGGCGCGGCAGCAGATCGTAACTCGGACGGTCGTCGATCTGATGCAGAATGATGCCGCAGCGCAAGATCAGGGTTTGCGCGCATTGACCGGGCTGGAATCGGCGCGGGTGCAGATCGAGGCTGCAGCCCTTGGCGAGCACGTCGCGGGCGTGGTTTCCCGCCAGCCGCAGCCGGGCAAGGTTGCCGCTGACATCGGTGACGGCCGCATGGATGCCTGCCAGCGCCTCGCGCAGCCGGGCGATGATCGCCGCCTCTGCTCCCGGAGGCGTGAGCACCAGCCATTCATCGGGACCGAGCCATAGGACGGTGAGATCGCCCGCGGTTTGAACCGTGTTGGGGCTGACCGGCAGGCGGCAGTCGAGCACACTCCCGGCCGCGGCGAGGAAGGCCGTATCCGAAGGACGGCCGCGCAGATTGATCTGCCCTGGCACGGCCAGTTCGGCGAGGATCAGCCCGTTCGTTGGTGAAACGGGAGGTCTCGCCAGCGGCGAGGTGAAACGGGTGAGCGCTCCCGCGCGGGGCAGCATCTGGGGCTCAGCCATGCAGGCGGGCTCCTTCCGGGTCATAGAAGACGGGGCTGACGATCTTGCAGGCCACGGTGCGTTCGAGCAGCGGCGCGTAGACCGTGCCGTCCATGCGCTGCCGCCCGCCCTTGAGCAGCGCCAGCGCAATCGAGCGGCCCAGCGTCTCGCTATGATAGCTCGACGTGACATGCCCCAGCATCGGCACCGGCGGCGTCCCGCCCGGCTCGGCGGTGATCTGCGCGCCTTCGGGCAGGATCTCGGCGGGGTCCTCGGTCAGCAGGCCGACAAGCTGCTTGCGGTCCTCGCGCGCGGTGTCGGCGCGGCTGAAGGAGCGCTTGCCGATGAAGTCCGCCTTCTTCTTGGCGACGATCCAGCCCATGCCGAGGTCGAACGGCGTCACGGTGCCGTCCGTTTCCTGGCCGACGATGATGTAGCCCTTTTCGGCGCGCAGCACATGCATGGTCTCGGTGCCGTAGGGCGTGATGCCGTGTTTGGCGCCCGCGCTCATGATGGCATGCCAGAGGTGAAGGCCGGCATAGGCTGGAACGTTGATTTCGTAGGACAATTCACCTGTGAAGCTGATGCGGAAAACGCGCGCGGGCAGGCCGGCCACCGTCGCTTCCTGCATCGTCATGAAGGGGAAGGCTTCCGGCGAAAGATCGAGCGCCGGCGCGAGTTCGGCCAGCAATGCGCGGGACTTGGGTCCGACGATCGCGGTGGTGGCCCAGTGCTCCGTCACGCTCGTGAGATAGACGCGCAGCTGCGGCCACTCGGTCTGCAGATAGTCCTCCAGCCAGGCGAGCACGGGCGCGGCGTTGCCGGTGGTGGTGGTCATCAGGAAATGGTCGGCGGCGAGACGCGTGGTGACGCCGTCGTCCATCACCATGCCGTCTTCCTTGCACATGACGCCATAGCGGCAGTGCCCGACTTCAAGCTTCGTCCAGGCGTTGGTGTAGACCCGGTTGAGGAATTCCGCGCGCGTCCGGTCCCTGAATGTCGATCTTGCCGAGCGTGCTGGCATCGAGGACGCCGACCCCGGAGCGCACCGCGCGGCACTCGCGGTTGACGGCGTCGTGCATGGTCTCGCCCGCTCGCGGGTAATACCAGGGGCGCTTCCATTGCCCGACATCCTCGAACATCGCGCCATGTTCGACATGCCACCGATGCATCGGCGTCACGCGGGCGACATCGGCCAGGGCGCCGATCTCACGGCCCGCCAGCGTGCCATAGGTGACGGGCGTATAGGGCGGCCTGAAGGTGGTCGTGCCAACCTGCGGGAGCGGTGCCGCAAGCGATTGCGACAAGATGGCGATGGCGTTGACGTTGGAGGTCTTGCCCTGGTCGGTGCCCATGCCGGCGGTCGTATAGCGCTTCAGATGCTCGATGGATTGATAGCCTTCGCGCGAGGCGAGCATCACATCGGCGGCCGTGACGTCGTTCTGGAAGTCGACGAAATGCTTGGCGTGGCCGTGGCCGAGCGGGCGTTTTCCCGGCACGATCCAGATCGGGCGGATCGGTGCGGCTTCCAGCATTGAGGCTTCGGGCAGTTTCAGCGGTTCCGGCACGTCGAACCCCGCGGCCTTGGCGGCCTGGCGTCCGGCCTCGGCGCCTTCGGCAAGGCAGTCCGCGAGTGCGAAAGTGCCCTTGCAGGCGCCAGCCGAAATCTCGGCCTGGACCGAGCGGCCAGGCACAAAACCGGCCGAGCGCATCGTCATAGCGAAGCTTGCCGCCGGATTGCGAGAACAGGTGCACCGCCGGATTCCAGCCGCCGGACATGGCGAGGAGGTCGCAGGCGATGATCTGGACCGGCCCGGTGAGCGACTTCGCCGTCAGCCGATAGCGGCGCAATCCCAACGCCGGTTACCCGGCGATGGCCTCTCGTCGCGACCACGCCCGATCCTGTCGCGATACGGATGCCGAGTTCGCGCGCCTTGTCCGGCAATGGACCACTCGCCTCCGGCCGCAGATCGACAATCGCGGCAATTTCGGCGCCCGCCTGTTTGAGATCGAGGGCGGCCTCGTAGGCGCTATCATTATTGGTGAATACGACTGCCCTGCGCCCTGGCACCACGCCGTAGCGGTTAACGTAGCTGCGCGACGGCGCCCGCCAGCATCACGCCCGGCCGGTCATTGTCGGCGAAGACCAGCGGGCGTTCGTGAGCGCCGGTCGCAAGCACGACCTGCGCGGCGCGCACCTTCCACAGGCGCTGACGGACGCCGCCCGGCGCGGCGCCGCGCGGCAGATGGTCGGTCTTGCGCTCGGCCATGACGAGGTAATTGTGGTCGTAATAGCCCGTCACGGTGGTGCGCGGCAGCAGCCGAATCTCCGGAGAAATCGTGGAGTTCAGCCGTCATCCGGGCCGTCCATTCGGCGGCGGGAATGCCATCGATCATATCGGTGCTCCCCAACAGCGAGCCGCCGAACGCCGCCTGCTCATCGGCGAGGATCACCCGCGCGCCGCTCCGCGCCGCCTCGCGAGCCGCCATCAGTCCCGCCGGTCCTGCGCCGACCACCAGCACGTCGCAATGGGCGTGCATCTTGTCGTAAATGTCCTGATCGGGCTCCTTCGGCGCGCGCCCAAGCCCGGCGGCGCGGCGGATCAGCGGCTCGTAGACCGTCATCCAGAAACTCTTCGGATGCATGAAGGTCTTGTAGTAGAAGCCCGCCACGAACAGTTTTGAGAACAGATCGTTGACCGCGCCCAGATCGAATTCGACGCTCGGCCAGACATTCTGGCTGGAGGCCGTGAGCCCCTCATAGAGCTCGATCTGCGTCGCGCGCAGATTGGGCTCCGTGTAGGCGCCGCGTTCGAGCTGAACGAGAGCGTTCGGTTCCTCCGCCCCGGCCGAGAGAATGCCGCGCGGGCGATGATATTTGAAGCTGCGCCCCACCAGATGGACGCCGTTCGCCAGCAGCGCCGAGGCCAGCGTATCGCCCGGATGCCCGTGATAGCGCCTGCCGTTGAAGGTGAAGGAGATCTTGCGCTTGCGGTCGACCAGGCCGCCATTTGCGGTGCGGAAAGCGGCGTCCGGCATCAACTCGTCCCCGTCTTTGCGCTGGCTGCGGGCTCCGCCGGGGCTTCCGGTTCGGCTCCGGCCATCGGATAGACCTTCAAAATCTCATAGGTCACCGTATTGCGCTCGATGTTGAACCAGCGGCGGCAGCCGTGGCTGTGCACCCAGCGCTCCTTATGCGCGCCCCTCGTATTCGCGCGCATGAACAGGAATTCCGCCCATTCCGCATCGCTCAGCGCCTGCGGATCGGCGGGGCGTGCGCGGTGCGCTTCGCCGCCATAGCTGAACTCGATCTCGTCACGCGGCCCGCACCAGGGGCAATCGATCAGCAGCATGGATGCCTTCCCACAGTATTGGAACCGCAGCAGCGGGTCTTGCTCAGACCGCCCCCTCTCCCGTGGGGAGAGGGTCGGGGTGAGGGGTTCGGTACTCTCGATTGTCCGTACACCCTCACCCACCCGCCTGCGGCGGGAGCCCTCTCCCCATAGGACGAGGGCGAGAGAAGCGGCGTACGGTTGATTATGTGCATTTTATCAGCTCCGCTAATGCGCGACGGCGGCGGCGCCGTGCTCGTCGATCAGATAGCCCGATGTGAAGCGGTCGAGCGCGAACGGCGCGTTGAGCGCATGCGGCTCGCCCGTGGCGACGGTATGGGCGAACACCCATCCCGAGCCCGGCGTCGCCTTGAAGCCGCCCGTACCCCAGCCGCAATTGATGAACAGATTCTCCACCGGCGTTTTCGAGATGATCGGGCTTGCATCCGGGCACACATCGACGATGCCGCCCCATTGCCGCATCATGCGCAGGCGGGAGAAGATCGGGAACAGCTCCAAAAGCGCGCCCATCTGATGCTCGATCACGTGGAAGCTGCCTCGCTGCCCGTAGCCCGTATAGGCGTCGATCCCGGCGCCCATCACGAGTTCGCCCTTGTCGGACTGGCTGACATAGACATGCACCGCGTTCGACATCACCACGCAGTCGATCACCGGCTTGATCGGCTCGGAAACCAGCGCTTGCAGCGGATGGCTTTCGATGGGCAGGCGGATGTCGGCCATCGCGGCGACGACGCTCGAATGGCCGGCTGCGACAATGCCCACCTTGCCGGCGCGCGATATAGCCCTTCGCCCGTCTCGACGCCGACCACCTTGCCGCCCTCGCGGCGAATGCCGGTGACTTCGCAATTCTGGATGATGTCGACGCCCATGGCGCTGGCCGCGCGGGCAAATCCCCAGGCGACCGCGTCGTGCCGGGCTGTCCCGCCGCGCCGCTGCAATGTGCCGCCCATGATGGGATAGCGCACATCCTTCGGCGGTGTTGACGATCGGGCAGAACGTCCTTGATCTCCTCCGGCGTCAACCATTCGCTGTCGATGCCGTTGAGGCGCAACGCGTTGACGCGGCGCATCCCCTCGCGCACATCGCCCAGATTATGCGCCAGATTGAGCACGCCGCGCTGGGAGAACATGACGTTGTAATTCAGCTCCTGGCTCAGGCCTTCGAAAAGCTGCAGCGACTTCTCGTAGAGCGCCGCGCTTTCGTCCCAGAGATAGTTGGAGCGGATGATCGTGGTGTTGCGCCCGGTGTTGCCGCCGCCCAGCCACCCTTTCTCGATCACCGCCACATTGGTGATGCCGTGCTGCTTGGCCAGATAATAGGCGGTAGCCAGCCCATGTCCCCCGGCGCCTACGATGACGACATCATATTTCGCCTTCGGCACGGCATCTCGCCAGGCTCGGTCCCAGCCATCATGGTGGGAGAAGGCGTTCCTGATCAGGGAGAAAACGGAATAGGTCGTCATGGGAGCCTCGCGCTCAGCCTGTCGCTCAAGATGCGCCTTGCAGACTCCGCGCGATAGAACGTGGCAGCCTTATTGGTTGAATATTTCCGACATGAACTGGCGCGGAGCTGTCGGCGAGGTTCAACCGAGATGCGCGAAAGGGGGCAAAAGCTCAGTCGAACATGCGCAGATCGGCGATCTCGGCGGAATCTCGCCATTCCTTGGCGGAGGGTATCGGCTCAGGCTTCTCGTCCCGCACGGCGGAAGGATTGATCCCATAAAGCTCGCGGAACTGCCGGGAGAAATGGGCGCAATCGGCGAAACCGCTCTCCAGGGCGATGGCGGTTACGGAACGCTGCGTGTTTTTGAGGCTCCACATACCGTATCGCAGGCGCAGCACGCGGTAGAAGCGCGTCGGGCTCATGCCGGTCGTGGCATGGAACAGCCGCTCCAGTTGCCTCGTGCCGACCGACAGCCGCCGCGCAATTTCGTCCACGCTAAGCGGAGCATTGATATTCTGCTCCATCAGCAGCATGGCCCTCCGCACGCGCGCATTGATCACGTCTCCGGCCATCGGTGGCTGCGGTTGCGGCTGGTTCGCGGGACGGGCCTTATCGACCAGCAATATATGCATGGCCTTTTGCGCGCTGGCCCGGCCGATATGGCGCTCGATGAGATAAGCCGCCAGATCGACCACCCCCGCCCCGCCGGAGCAGGTGATGCGGTCGCGGTCGACGATGTAGAGCTGGTCGGCGACGGAGACGAGGTCGGGGAATTCGCGGAGGAAATCGCGGTAGTGATACCAGCTTACACAGCAGCGCCGGTCCTTCATCAGTCCAGCGCGGCTCAGTACGAAACTGCCTGTGCACACGCCGATCAGCGGCACGCCGGCGGTTGCCGCCTTGTGCAGGAAAGCCAGCGTTTCCGCATCGATCTGCGGCCCACGATGCAGCAAGCCGCCGACCACCACGATATAGTCGAAAGCGCGAGGATCGCCGAACGACTGCATCTGGCGTAACGCCGACGCCGCAACTCGACGCAATCGGCGCCCGCCGCGTGCCCATGATCTGCCAATGGCAGCGGATCGGCCGGCTGCCATCGCCGTCGTCGGCGGCAAGCCGCAATGCGTCGAGAAAGCTCGACAAGGCGGTCAGCGTAAAATTGTTGGTCAGGATAAAGCCGACCGACAGCGCCGCCCTGGCAGTCGCGACCGGCCGTACCTCCCCGCGCCCTAACATGATTGGGGCTCGTCAGCTTTGACCGCGCGCTTGCGATGGCTGGTTTGATCGCTGCGCGGCGGGACACCGAAATAGCCTCGATAACGCTGGCTGAAATGTGTGGCGGAGACGAAGCCGCAACAGAGCGCTACCTCGAGCACCGACAGGTGCGTCTGGTTCAAAAGCTGGCGCGCCCGCGTCAGCCGCAATCCGAGATAATAGCGAGCCGGCGAACAATTGAGATATTTGCGGAACAGCCGTTCGACGTTCCGCCGCGATTGGCCAAGCCGATGCGCCAGCGTCAGGAGATCGACCGGCGTTTCGATATTCTCCAGCATCATCCGCACGGCCGCCTGCAATTCCTCACGTTCCACGGCAAGCGGCGGCTGCGGAGCGGCGTGCTGCCGCATAGCGCCCGGCCGGATCTTGTCATGCAGCATCTGCTCGCCGATCTGCGCCGCAACATCGCCGCCATGGGTAGCGGCGATCCGGTGGAGCATCATGTCGGTGGCAGCGATACCACCCGCGCAGGTGAAGCGGTTGCGGTCGACCGTGAACAGTTCCCCGGTTGTCTCCAGTTTAGGAAAGGTTTCGGAAAAGCCCGCCAGATTTTCCCAGTGAACCGTGCATCGATACCCGTCGAGCAGGCCGGCGCGGGCGAGGATATGACTACCCGTACAAACCGATCCCAGCGTCGCGCCTTGCGCTGCCATCCGCCTCAGCCATGCAAAGACGGCGCGATCCTCGTACCAATGCCCGTCGATACCGCTGCACACGATAATCGTAGGCACGTGCGGCGCTTTGCTGATGGCATGGTCGGTCGCAACCGGGATCCCGTTGCTGGCGTGTTCGTCGCCGCCGTCGCGCGACAGCAGCACCCAGCGATACAGGATTTTGCCGCTGACATGATTGGCTAGCCGCAACGGCTCGATGGCTGCGGCGAACGCAATCATCGAGAATTGCGGTATGAGCAGAAAGCCGACGGTCTCCGGAGCTGTGGAAGCCAAGGCTTTTCCCCTAAATTGACCCAAACGGACTCCTTACGTCCTTCGGGCGACCAATTCCGAGTTCCTTTTTAGGCCCACTCTCGTCGGCCGCGCGGGTTGTGTACCGTCTTGCCGTCAACTTAGCATGGCGCGAGCGCCGCTGTCGTGCGGGAGTTGGGGCCGGACATCCTCGACTCCTGCGGGCCAAGGACTTTGCCGGATGCGCAGATGACGCCGCCGAGGAAGAGAGCTAGATTTCGGACCTGATCGCGACGGAGATGACCATGGCAACCCTCGATACCGCAGCCGCGCCCCGCTCGCCGCAGGCACCGCCGAACTGGGCCGCCGGCAGGACAAGCCGCATCGCTCTGGGTACTGTGCTGGCAGTGGCGGGTGCTTTCACTAGCTTCACAGGTCTCAATAGGGCTCTTGGCGGAATGCGGACGCTGGGCTGGCAAGGCTCTACCGATTTCCTGCAAGTGGTAGCCGAGCATGAATTCCTCGTTCAGGACAGTCACACGCGGTTTCTTGGTGGCGTGTGGACGGGCGTCGGATTGCTGATGCTGATCGCGGCGGTCAAGCTGAATACGATGCGGCCGGTGCTGAACTTCATGTTCGCCATCATATTTCTGGGCGGGCTGGCGCGCTTCTCGGCAATGCGGCCGGATATCGTGTTCGGCTCCGACATCATCGGCTCCCTGGCCGCCGAGCTGCTTCTCATGCCGTTGCTGTTCCTGTGGGTGTCGCAGGCCGTCAAGCAACAAGCGGCCTGACGCCGTTCATGTCCCGCCGGGATGCGCCTTTAGGAAATCGATAAAGGCGCGCAACGGCGCGGGCATATGGCGGCGGCTCGGATAATACAGAAACGGGCCGGAGAAGCTTTGCCACCAGTCTTCCAGCACGGGTTCGAGCGCGCCGCTTTCCAGCGTCGGCGCCAGGTAGGCTTCGAAACTCGACACGATGCCAAGCCCGGCAATAGCGGCGGCGATTTCCAATTCCATCGTCGTCGCGATCAGCGGGCCGGTCGGCGCAATCCGGATGATTTCCCCGGCACGCTCCAGCTCCCAAAGCGGTGTCACGCCATGTGCGAAGCGATGCCGGATGCAGGCATGGTTCAGCAGGTCCCTGGGATGTTCTGGGCGTCCATGCACAGCCAGGTAAGCGGGCGCGGCCGCTACAGCGAAGCGCTGCACGCGCGGACCGATCGGCACCGCGATCATGTCCTGCTCCAGCCTTTCATCATAGCGCACGCCGGCATCGAAACCGGCGGCCAGCACGTCGATGAAACTGTCCTGGGCGGTGACTTCGAGCGTGATGCCGGGATGCGCCGTGAGGAATGCCGTCGCGATGGGCGGCAGCAGCAGCTTGGCGACGATGGTGGGTACATTCAGACGCAGCGTACCGGTCGGGCTGTCGCGAAAGCCGTTCACGACGTCCAGCGCCGCTTCGACCTCGCCGAGCGCGGGAACGAGCCGCTCCAGCAGCCGCGCGCCGGCTTCGGTGGGCGTGACGCTCCGCGTCGTGCGATTGAGCAGGCGGACGCCGAGCCGGGCCTCGAGACGGCGGACCGCTTCGCTTAGTGTTGAGGCGGACGCCCCGCGCATGGCCGCCGCACCTCGAAAACTGCGGTGGCGCGCGACTGCGGTAAAGGCATCGAGATCGGCGAGATCCAATTCAGGCATTGTTCGAATTTCCGCACAGCCTGTGCCGATCATGGCGGATTATCGTACGCTGCACCAGCCTGCATATTCGGCACATCGCAGGGCGACGAGGCCCCACAACGGAGAACAGATCATGCAACAGCGGCAGCTTGGAAAGACCGGTCCCAAAACCTCCGCCCTTGGCCTTGGCGCCATGGGCATGTCAGGCATGTACGGCCCAGCGGATCGGCAGGAAAGCATCGCCACCATCCACGCCGCGCTCGATGCCGGCGTCACGCTCATCGATACCGGCGATTTCTACGGCATGGGGCATAATGAGATGCTGATCGGCGAGGCGCTGAAGGGCGTGCAGCGCGACCGCTTCCAGCTCAGCGTGAAGTTCGGCGCCATGCGCGACGTAGCCGGCGGGTGGGGCGGGATCGACGCGCGGCCTGCGGCGGTGAAGAATTTCCTCGCCTACACGCTGCAGCGGCTCGGCGTCGATTACATCGATATCTACCGGCCGGCCCGCCTTGACCCTCACGTGCCGATCGAAGAAACGGTCGGCGCGATCGGCGACATGGTGAAGGCTGGCTATGTGCGCCATATCGGGCTGTCGGAGGTGGGAGCCGAAACGATCCGCCGCGCCGCAGCCGTGCATCCGATCAGCGATCTGCAGATCGAATATTCGCTGATCTCGCGTGGCATCGAGGATGAAATCTTGCCCGCCACGCGCGCGCTCGGCATCGGCATCACGGCTTATGGCGTGCTGTCACGCGGGCTGATCAGCGGCCATTGGCAGACGGACGCGTCCATCGCGCCGACAGACTTCCGTGCGCATAGTCCGCGTTTTCAGGGCGAGAATGCTAAGCGCAATCTGGCGCTGGTCGAGGCGCTGCGCACGGTTGCGGAGGCTCGAGGCGCGAGCGTGGCGCAGGTGGCGATCGCCTGGGTCGCGGGGCAAGGTATGGACATCGTGCCGCTTGTCGGCGCGCGTCGCCGGGACCGGCTGACCGAGGCGCTGGGCGCGCTCGATTTGGTGCTCAGTGCCGCCGATCTTGCGGCGATTGAACGCGCCGTGCCGAAAGACGCGGTGGCAGGCGCTCGCTATCCGGAAATGGCGATGGCTCAGCTTGACAGCGAGAAACAATAGGTTTTGACCGTGCGGGGTGGGCACATCCGGGTGGATATGCCGCGCCGCCCGATCGTACATTTGTGAGCATTCGAAGCGAAATAGCAACGCTAAGCGCAGGCTGATTAAAGATATTTCCCTGTCGATCGTCGGCATATGACAACGTCCTAAGCTCGGCCGTGCGATGGGCTACTCTGCGCACGCTGATCCACGCTGATCAATGCGCTCGCAAGGGAAGGTGGATCACGCGTGAGTTGACGACACTGTTGCCAGCTGTGCAGATTTTGCGGGCGAAGGGGTTTTGACAAATTTACGTGGTGCGTGAGGAAACACGGAAGCGGTTGAAGCGTTGGCGTCGAGGGGAAGATGCCATGGTAGTACACAATGAAAATTCCAGTTCGATTTCCGTCGTTGCATTGGCCTGCCCCGCCGTCGATTTCCCCTTCGGTACTCGAGAATAGGCAGTTTCGCTTCCTCTCCGGGGTTGCCAACGCGCTCATCGTCGTCAGCTTCGGCATTCTGGGGCTGATTGCCTCCCTCGAAGTTCCGCCCAGCGTGCGCTATCCCATCGAGCAGACGCTCCGGCCCGCCAGCAAGCGCCCGCTGGTGCTGCTCGCCGCCGACGGCCAGCCCTTCGCCAAGCGCGGCGACTGCATGGCCCCGCCGGTCAAGATCGATGAGCTGCCCCGGCATTTCGTCGACGCGGTTTTGGCGATGGAGGATCGCCGCTTTTACAGCCATTTCGGCATCGATCCTCTAGGAATCCTGCGCGCCGCCAAGCGCAATTACGATGCGGGCGGCACGCGTGAGGGCGGCAGCACCATCACCCAGCAACTCGTGAAGATGTCGTTTCTGACCAGCGCCAGGACCTTGGAGCGCAAGCTGGAAGAGGCGCTGCTGGCCATGTGGCTGGAATTGCGCCTGACCAAGGATCAGATCCTCGAGCGCTATCTGAGCAGCGCTTATTTCGGCGAGGGGTGCTTTGGAACGCGCGCCGCCGCGCGGCACTTTTTCAACAAGCCGGTGGGTGAATTGAATCTGTGGGAATCCGCGCTGATGGTGGCCCTGCTGCGCTCGCCGACCCAGCTTGCCAACAATCTTGGCGATGCAAATCAACGGGCCATGCTGGTCGTGCAGGCGATGATTCGCGATGGGCGGCTTAGTGAGGCGCGGCTCCCAGACCTGAGGCCCGCGCAGCTCGATGGAGCACGATCGGTCGAGACCGGCGCCGACTATGCCGATTGGTTGACGGAAACAATGCAAAAGGATTTGGAAAATCCTCACTCCCGGCAGCCGATCCAGGTTCATACCACCTTCGACCTCGGGCTGCAGCGGATGGCTCAAGAGGCCGTCCGATCCGTGCTCGACAAGCAGGGCCGCAAGCAGAATGCGAGTCAGGCCGCGGTTGTCGCCATGCGTACCGATGGCCGGGTTGTAGCGATGGTCGGCGGCAAGGAGCGGGCGGCTAGTCAGTTCAACCGGGCCGTGCAAGCGCGGCGGCAGCCAGGTTCGTCGTTCAAGACCTTCGTCTATCTGGCCGCGTTGCGCGCCGGCGCGCATCCCGACACGCTGATCACCGACGAGCCTGTATCGATCGACGGGTGGGAGCCAAAAAATTTCGACGGCGAGCATCGCGGCACCATGGCTTTGACCCAGGCGTTCGCCGCCTCGATCAACACCGTCGCGGTAAAGCTGTCCGAAGGTGTCGGGCGCGATGCTGTCATCGCGGCCGCGCACGATCTTGGGATCGTCTCGCCGCTTGCGCCCAATGCCAGCCTTTCGCTCGGCACTTCGGAAGTGTCCCTGCTTGAGATGACGTCCGCTTACGCGGCGATCGCGGCGGGCGCTTTTCCTGTGAAGCCCTGGGGCGTTGCCGGTCTTGACGCTGCGGCAGCCGATGGCGGGCGGCCTCCCCGCGATGCGGGCCTGTGGAAACTTGCCGAAGCGGATGAGCTAAGGGAACTCCTGTCGGCGGTCGTCCGGCGAGGCTCCGGGACCGCCGCCGGCCTGCCGATAGCCACTTATGGCAAGACCGGCACCAGTCAGGAGCACCGCGACGCGTGGTTCATCGGTTTTGCCGGCAATCTGGTCGTCGGCGTATGGGTCGGAAATGACGACAGCGCCCCGATGAAAAGGGTTACGGGTGGGGGCCTTCCAGCGCAGATCTGGAAACGCTTCATGCAGGGTGCGCTGAAGTCTGACCCCAAATTCGAGCGGAAACTGCCGAAAATTGCGGCTTTCGAGGCGCGCCGTCGCGCACCGGCCGACCGCCCGTCGAGTATTGCGTCATTAGATGGAACGTTTATCGGCGCGGATCAGAAGCCGAGCAAGACAACCAGCTACGAGCACATCACGACGCGCGGCCTATATGAGCGTCCGGTCTCCGCGGTTCGGACAAGTCGAGCCGAGTCGTTCGGGCGTCAGCCCAGAATTCCAACGCCAGCTTAACAATATGGGTTGGCCCGGCCAGTAGCGGAGCCAGGGCTGAGGCCAGTAGTGCGAGGCTTCCCCATCCTCGCCTTGGCGTCGAGGGACACACCGATACTGGCCTATGCGCCGCTATCGCCCACAATGTCGGCGCGCCGTTCGAGCCCTGGCGAGATACTGCTTCTGAGGTCCCAGTGGGGTAGTCAGTTTGTAATTCGGCCCTCCTGGCGAGACTTTGACGCGCATTCCGGACTCTACCGAAAGCTCATTTGAAAGATGGGGCGAGCCATGGAGCACCATTGCCGTTCGGATGTACGTGAAAAAGGGACTAAGTCTGGACTTCCTCAGCGACCTTGGGACGATAGTGGGCGTTGCGGATTTGCCGGAGGTATGAGCAGACTGTCCAAATTCATTGGGAGGTCTAGTCAGGACGCGCGCTGGCCGTGGTGGTGGCAACTCTTGCCAACAGCGCGCGCGACGTTGATCGCGATATTCGCAATTCAGCTCCAGAGGAGAAATCAACTAGATGACCTGGAAGCGATTGTACGGCCTCAGGAGCTATCTCAAATCATCGCTTTGGATCGTTCCATTTATTGCCATCCCGCTCAACCTGGTAGCCACGAAGATATTGCATTCGCTTGATAACCAGCTCGGATGGACCATTATCGGGTACAGCCTGTCCGGGGCACAGGTGGTGCTCCAAACCATCGTCACAGCGACGCTTTCGTTCGTGGTTTTCACATTTGGCTCTCTGCTCGTCGCGATTCAAATTGCTAGCGCGCAAATGACCCCGCGAATTATCGCTACCACTCTTTTGCGAAACGACGTTGTCAGATACACAGTAGGTTTGTTGGCATTTACATTGCTTTTTGCGCTGAGTGCACAAAACAGAATTGAAAAAGAAGTCCATCAGCTCGTAATGTTGTTCGCAGGGTTGCTTGGCCTGTTCTCCTTCGCGGCATTCTTCTATTTGATAGATTACGCATCACGTTTGCTGCGTCCTATAAGCATCTTAACGCATGTTGGAAATAACGGGCTCGCGGTCATCCAGGCCGTATATCCCAAGCTAAGTCTCGGCGCCGACATCCCGGATATCGAAGGCAATCTCGATCAGCCGCAGCGAGTTGTTCAGCATCGCAGGGCATCGGAAATTGTTCTTGCGGTCAATCTCAAGCTGCTGATGGCTGCGGCCCAGAGATCCAACGGCGTCATTGAAATTGTGCCCCAGGTGGGCGATTTTGTTGGTAAGGACGAGCCTCTGTTCAACCTTTATGGCGGTGCCCACGCGATTGACGAGGCAGCGTTGCATTCGTCTATCGCGTTTGGATCTGAGCGTACAATAGAGCAGGATCCAACATTCGCATTTCGTATTGTCATCGACATTGCTCTTAAGGCACTTTCGCCGGCGATCAACGACCCTACGACCGCCGTACTAGCAATAGATCAGCTCCATCGGATGCTGCGGATGGTCGGCAAGCGTCATCTCGGCACAGACAACATACGGGAAAAGACTGGGACGTTACGTCTGATACTCCGTACGCCCAACTGGGAGGACTTCGTGCATCTCGCCTTCAGCGAGATACGCTCCTGCGGGTCCAATAATTTGCAGATTGTCCGGCGTCTGCGGGCGATGCTGGAGAATTTGCTCCAAACCTTGCCTGCATACCGCCACGCTGCGCTTCATCAGCAAATGAGTTTGTTGGATCGCGAAATTGCGAAGAACTTCATCTATCCCGAGGAGTTGGCGCTCGCTCAGATCGCGGATTCCCAAGGGTTGGGAGGCCATTCTGGAAAGAACGTGGTCGCAACAGCATGGGCTCCGGGCAGCGCTGCCTTGGCGAAGCAGGGGAATTTGAATGCCTGAGTATTGGGGCCATCCTCGCCTTGGCGAGGATGGGGTTCGAAGCGATGCTTAGTCTTCAGAGCGGACCGCTCTGTCTAGGCTGATAGAGCCACCACCCGCCGCAGCGAGATAGAGCATGACAAAGCAATAGAGAACGGCGAGTTCGCCGCTATTGAGGATCGGATACGGGCCTTGCGGCGCATGCGCATAAAAATACGCGACCGCCAACATGCCGGAAAGAATGAACGCCACCGGCCGGGTGAAGAGGCCTAGGATCAGAAGAACTCCCCCCACAAGTTCGAGGAGGCCGGCAAAGCCGCCCATGCGTCATGGGCGAGGCGTTGTTCATCGGCCCCACCGGGAAGTTTAGATATTTCGTGGCGCCGTGCTGCAAGAGCAACAGGCCCGTCATGAAGCGGAGCAGGCTCAGGAGTACGCCGCTGTAAGGACTTAAGAAATTCATAATTTTCCCCCTTATGAATGTTGGTGCCCAACTCGTACATATGAGCAGGGTTCCGAATCGGACGCGATCACTTTATCGAGAGAGCGCCAGATTAAAACGCGTAATCCCCAAGCCTTCGGGAAAATTTTCACTTTCTTGTCTGAATGCCATCTTTTCGTTCGTCGTATGGGTGACGACAGTGACCGGCGCGACGGGGCCGGCGAACAAGGAGTGACATATGAGACATGTTTTGAGCGCCTGCATATTGATTGCATATGCGGGTTTCTCGCAAGCGGCGTTTGGGGCGAATGAAACCGCCGCCTCGACCGAAGCGAAAGCGGGCGCGTACAAGCTTGATAAGGCCCATGCAAGCCTGCTCTTCCGCGTCAATCATCTGGGATTTTCGAAATACACCGCCCGCTTCCGGCGCTTCGATGCCGAGCTTCAGTTCGATCCGGCCAAACCCGCCGCGATGAGCGTGAGCGCCACGATCGATCCCGCCTCGATCGAAACCGATTATCCCGATCCCGCTCAATTCGATTTCAATGCCGAATTGCGGGGCGACAAGTTTCTCGACACCGTGAAGTTTCCCGCCATCACCTTTCGCTCGACGGCGGTCGAACTGACGGGAGCGAATACGGCGCGCGTAAAGGGAGAGCTGGCTCTGCACGGCGTGACCCGCCCCATGGCGCTCGATGTGACCTTCAATGGCGGCTATGCCGGCCACCCGCTGGATCCGCAGTCGCGCATCGGCTTTTCCGCCCGCGGCGTCCTGAAGCGGTCCGAATTCGGCATGGGCTACGGTGTGCCAGCCGAGGGCACCACAATGGGAGTGAGCGACGCCGTGGAAGTCCTGATAGAGGCCGAATTCAACGGGCCGCCATTGCCGCCCGCGAAGTCGCAATAGCTTCCGCTTTGCGACCGCTCCGGAGCGAAGTCCACGCGCAGCTTCCCCGCGCGCAGAGCATCGTGTGGTGACCACCGTGCAATCGGAGAGGGCTAGCGCAAGGAGCGCATGGGGGCCGTTTCCGGCGGGCGCCGATTTTGGAGGATAGACGACCGGCATGAGCGTCGAACTCCGGCGTATATGAAAATTTGCCTGGCTGCTCTGCTGGCGGAATTCACCACAAGAAGACGTCGATGCGAAGACGCTAAAGCGCGCTACGTCTTCGGGCGGCGCGGCTACTGAGGCGTGAGCCTTCGGGAGACACTGGCGGCAGGCGCCTCCACGCTCCCCGATGGCGGCTACAATGATGTCGCCAGTTCGGCACGGCTCGGACTGGCCGATTGCAATTTAATTCCATGTTTTTGAAGATGATGCCGTTTATGATCGCGGGTCTCATCGGATTGGCTCATGGCGGCGACACTCGAAACATTGCTCCTCCTGCTCGCGGTACTCGTCGTCGTGGCGATCGTTTCGCGCCGGCTGAACATCGCGCCTTCCATTCTGCTCGTCATCGCCGGCGTCGGGTTGGCATTCGTTCCCGCTCTGCCGCGCATCGACCTGGCGCCGGACCTGGTATTGCTCGGCATGCTTCCGCCGCTGATCTATTCGGCCGGAGTGGCGATGAGCTGGCGGGAATTCCGCTTCAATCTGCGCCCGATCACGCTGCTCGCCCTGGGCGCCGTCATCTTCACCGCCTGCGCGGTCGCGGCGACCGCCCATTGGCTGCTGGGCATGCCGTTAGCCGTCGCCTTCGTTCTCGGGGCGATCGTGGCGCCTCCCGATGTGGTCGCGCCGCTCGCGATCGCACGGCGCCTGGGGCTTCCACGGCGGCTGCTCGTCGTGCTCGAAGGCGAAGGTCTGGTGAATGACGCAACCGCGCTCATCCTCTACCGTTTTGCCGTGGTCGCGGTGAGCACGGGTCTGTTTTCCATTACGCAGGCTTCCGGGACCTTCGTCCTGATCGTCATCGGCGAGATCGCCTATGGCATCGGCGTCGGCTGGCTCAGTCTTCGCCTGCGCCGCTGGGCGCGCGATCCGCGCGTCGAAATCACCTTGTCGCTGATGACGCCTTATGCCGCGTTCTGGTTACCCCACCATATCGGCGGTTCCGGCGTATTGGCGACCGTCGCCGCCGGGCTGTTCGTCAGCTGGAATGGGCCGCTCCTCATTCCGGCCGCGACGCGCCTGCAGGGCATCTTCTTCTGGGACCTGTTGATCTATTTCCTGGAAGGCTTCATCTTCCTGCTGACAGGCCTGGAGGCCCGGGCGATCTTCGATCATGTCAGCGAATTTCCGGTGACCGAGCTTGTGGTCGGGATACTTACCACCGTGGCGGTCGTCATCGTCGCCCGTGTCATCTGGGTGTTTCCGGGGATCTATCTGCCGCGCTGGTTGAGCCCATCGCTGGCTCGCAGGGACCCGTCTCCGCCCTGGCAATGGGCGTTTCTTATCGCATTTGTGGGCATACGCGGTGTCGTCTCATTGGCGGCCGCATTGGCGATTCCCTTGACGATGCTCAATGGTGATCCCTTCCCCTACAGGAACCTCATTTTCTTCATCACATTCGGCGTCATCCTGATCACGTTGGTAGGCCAGGGCTTGCTGCTGCCGGCTGTCGTCCGCTGGCTCGGCCTGGCGCAAACCCAAGCCGACGAACATTTGCGTGAACACGAGGCTGAACTGGTGGCGCGCTGGGACGCGCTCAAAGTGACGGAAGGTCGCCTCGATGCCCTTGCGGCCAACGCGGCGGTATCGCCCGAAGTGCTGGCGACACTGCGCGCTCATCATGACTACCGTGTTAGGCGACTGCCAAAGACCATCACCGATGGGATCGAAAACGCCGCCACGACGGCCGAGCTGAGAGGCGGCCTCATCGCCGCGGAACGCGATTATATTTTCCGGCTGCTGCAGGACGGGAAAATCACCGACGAATCCCGCCGCCGCATCGAGCGCGAACTCGACCTCGAGGAGGCGATCATTGCCAACAAGAAGGCCGGATCTCAGCCGCTCTAAGAGGGCCGGCGAACATCCGAAGTTGGCCAGTAATCGGTCGTCATTTCAGTCGGTCAGCCAAAAATGCCCAACGCGCTTCACTGGATCGCCTCATTGTAGGGAGCTGTAAGGCCGCACCGCGGCACATCTCTTTTCACATCGCGGAAGCGACAAATCTCGATGCAGGGGTGCACGCGGCACGGCTTCCGGTTTAGGATAAGAAAGGGGTGTGCTCCGCGCGAGCGCTTTGCGAGGGAGGGAATGACATCCCCGAAAACGCGCAGTAGCAGGGAGGACAATCCGATGATCAAACGTGGCTTAACACCCCCACTCGTCGTGCTGGCCGCGATGGTGGCGGCAGGCTCCGCGCTCGCTCAGGCCCAGGCGCCCGCTCAGGCTCCGGGCCAGCCGGCCGCCGCCCCGACACCGCCGCCATCCTGGCAGCAGGGCCGATCGCCCGTCGCGACCGATGGTATGACCAAGCTCGCACCCGTGGCCGGACCGCCGGTCGCCGCGGCGCTCGAAAAGCTGCCCGTCGACAAGCTGAAAGTGCCTGCCGGCTTCAAGGTCGAGGTCTATGCCAACGGCCTCGCCAATGCCCGCTCCCTCGCGCGCGGCACCGACGGGACCATCTTCGTCGGTTCGCGCCTCGTCGGCCGCGTCTACGCCATCACCGAAAAGGACGGCAAGCGCACGGTCAAGACGATCGCCGAGAAGCTCGCACCGGCCGAACGGCGTCGCCTTCAAGGACGGAGCGCTGTTCGTCGCGGAGTTGTCGCGCGTGCTGCGCTATGATGACATCGAGAAGAAACTCGACAATCCGCCCGAGCCGAAGGTCATCTACGAGGACCTGCCCAAGGACGAGCCGCATGGCTGGAAGTTCATCGGCATCGGACCGGACAACAAGCTGTATGTGCCGATCGGCGCGCCCTGCAATATCTGCGAGCCGCCCGCGACCCATGCGCAGATCCGCCGCATCAATCTCGACGGCTCGGGCGCGGAAGTGGTGGCGCGCGGCGTCCGCAACACCGTCGGCTTCGACTGGCAGCCCGGCACCGGCAATCTCTGGTTCACCGACAATGGCCGCGACTGGCTTTCCGAGAGCGTGCCGAATGACGAGTTGAACCGCGTCACCAAGCCGGGCGAGGAGAGTTTCGGTTTCCCTTATTGCCATCAGGGCGACCTGCTCGACATCGAGCATGGCTGGGGCAAGAGCTGCGCCGAGTTCACGCCGCCCGCCGCCAAGATGGGGCCGCATTCGGCTGCGCTCGGCATGCGCTTCTACACCGGCGCGATGTTCCCGGCGCAGTATAAGAACGCCATTTTCGTCGCGCGGCATGGCTCCTGGAACAAGACGGCGCGGGTCGGCGGCGACATCCAGGTCGTGACGCTGAACGCGGATGGCAGCGTCGCCAAGACGGAGGATTTCCTGACCGGCTTCCTGCAGGATAATGTTTATGTGGGCCGGCCGGTCGATCTGCTGGTCATGCCCGACGGCGCGCTCCTCGTTTCCGACGATTATAATGGCGCCGTCTACCGGATCAGCTATGGCGGCTGATGGACATAACAGCGGGGCGGGCCGCCGGGTGCGGCTCGCCCTGCTTCTTGGCGCCGTCCTCACGCTCATGCCGGGGTTCGTGGGGCTCCGGGCCGCGGATGGTCCGGCGCTCGATGAGCGGATCGGCGTTTGCGGCAGCTGTCACGGCGAGAAGGGCGTGTCGGCGGTGCCCGAGATGCCTTCCCTCGCCGGCCAGCCCGTCCTCTACACCCAGATACAGCTCTTCCTGTTCCGCGAGGGCCAGCGCGTCAATCCGGTGATGAGCCCCATGGCTGAGGGCCTCACCGACGACGAACTGACCGCGCTTTCCGAGTGGTACGCCAGGCAGCCCCCGCCGGCTGCCGCTGCGACGGCGCCAGACCCGGCGCTCGACGCCAAGGGCCGCGCGCTGGCCGTCACCCATCGCTGCGGTATCTGCCATCTGCCGGATTACAGCGGACGCGACCAGATTCCCCGCATCGCCGCTCAGCAGGAAACCTACCTGCTGCAGGCGCTGCGCGACTACAAAAACGGCGCCCGCTCAGGTGACGGCGCCCAGATGGCCGAGGTGGTCTACGCGCTCAGCGATGACGATCTGAAGAGCGGTGGCGCACCACATCGCGCATTTCAGGTGATGCAATAGTCGTGACGTGGGTAGCCGTGCTTGCAGGCGCCTCTGCCCGTTGGTAAGTGCCTCAAGAGATTATTAACTAGAGCATTTTCCAGCGAAGTGGATACCGGTTCGCGTCGCGAAAATGCGACCAAACAAAGGATTAGAGCCCCGTTCCGATTCAATCGGAACGGAAAAGGCTCTAGGTTCTCGGGAATATTGGGCTGGGGACTATGGGGACAAGTCGCGGCCGGCGGCTCAATGAGGACGATCCCCGTGGATTGGATGACCCGCGGCCACACGTCGTTGATGATACTTGACGCAACCGTCCTTCACGGCTCAAATATCGCCTGGCAGTAAGCAAAGCCTGTGTTCACATGCCGGGCGCGAATCTGTCAGGGAGATGAAACCATGCGTGCATTCTTGCTGGCCGTCGTCGCCTCCGTGGTACTCGCCGCGGGGACCGCATTTTTCCTTGAAGGCATTCAGGAAACGACGGAAGTCGCCAACGCGACGTCCAGCACGCGCGTCACCCCGAATTAGGGAAGCCCATTGAGGCAGTCCTGGCGCTGCATTCTGGCGCTTGCGAGCCTGTGGCTTGCCGCGCCGCTTACGTTTTCTTGCGCTTCGCAGGCGCAGGAACTGCGCGGCCATGGCGGCCCGGTTCGCGCCATCGCCGTTTCCGCCGACGGCAAGACCATCGTGACGGGAAGTTTCGATGAAAGCGTGATCCGATGGAATGCGGCGACAGGCTCCGCTATTGCCGTTTTGCGCGGACATGAGGGTTCGGTTAACACTCTCCTCATGCTTGATGACGGACGGCTCGCGACAGCGGGCCAGGATGGCCGCATCGTGCTTTGGGGACAGGATTTGGCACAGGTGGCCTCACTCGAAGGCCACACCGCACCGGTGTCCTCCCTTGCCCTCTCTCCGGATGGGCAGACGATCGCATCGGCGAGTTGGGATCAAACGGTGCGGCTTTGGCCGCTGAACGGGAATAAGCCGCGCATTCTTGAAGGGCACGTGGGAAATGTGAACGCCGTCGCGTTTGCGCCGGACGGACGGGTCATCAGTGCAGGGTATGACGGAACGATCCGTATCTGGCCGGAAAACGGCGCTCCCCAAATCCTCAGTTTCGCTATCCCATTCAGCGCATTGACCGTTGCGGCCGACGGCGAAATCGTCGCGGCGTCGGTGGACGGAAAGCTGCGTTTTTTCTCGAAAGACGGCGGGCTGACTGCGGAAATCGAGTCCGGCAGGAAGCCTGTCGTTGCACTCAGCGTCACCAAGGACGGTGCGCGGGTTGCCGCTGGAACGATCGATGGACGTATCATTTTGATCGAGCGCCTTTCGCGGCGTGTGATCGCCGAGGTGACAGGTGCGGGATCGCCCTTGTGGTCTCTGGCTTTTTTGCCGGATGGCAGCCAAATTCTCTCCGGCAGCGGTGACCGTGCTGTACGGCGCTGGGACGGGTTGACGGGGGCGCCGCTCTCAAGGGATTTCGCTCTGGCGCGCGATGATATTCCGCCAAAATTAAAGGGTGAACGCGGCGCCGAGGTTTTTAAAGCATGCGCCGCATGTCACACCGTGACGCCGAATGGAGGGCCGCGTGCGGGGCCGCCGCTTCACGGCCTGTTCGGACGGCGCATCGCCACGGCGCCGGACTATAATTATTCCGCTGCGTTGAGAAAGCTCGACATCGTCTGGACACCGGAAACGGTATCCAGGCTATTTGAGGTGGGCCCAAGCGTTTTTACGCCTGGAACCAAGATGCCTGAGCAGATCGTTTCGGCGACCGACAGGGAAGCGCTGATCGATTTTCTCCTAAAGGCAACCAAAACTTCGCCTTAGGCTCCTCAATTAACCGGATCTTTCTCGCCGGCTGCCTCACGCTCGCGCAGATAATCCTCCGTGGTCCGCACCATCGGCCGCTCGGGCGCGCCATGCGGGTCAAACCCCTCATTCATGACGGCCTCGACGCGGCAGTTGTCGCACATCTTGATCACGGCGATGCGCCTGGCATTTTCTCCGGCAAACATCCAATGCTTGCCTTCGAGCTTGGCCGCGATCCGCTCGATGGTGCTTTTCGTGCCGAACGCCTTGCCGCAGGACGTGCAATGGAAAGGCTCTTCCTGCTTGATGACGACAGGCGCCGCCGCCCACGCGGCGAAATCGATGCGCGGTTCGAGCGCGATCACCTTTTCCGGGCACGTCGATTGGCACAGGCCGCATTGCACGCAGAGTTCTTCGGCGAAGCGCAGCATCGGGCGCTCCTCATTGGCCGTCAGCGCCGCGGTCGGGCAGGCGGAAACGCAAGCCAGGCAAAGCGTGCAGCCCTCCGTATTGACGGCGAGTCCGCCGAATGGCGACCCCTCCGGCATAAGGATGCGCTCCGTTTTCTGCGGCGCGGCGCGATAAAGTTCGTCCACGGCGAATTGCAGCAGATTTCTGCCCGTCCCAAGCGGGAGAAATTGCGCCGGCCGTGGGGTTCCCGCCTTGCCGGCGATCGCCCCCAACGCTTCGGCAAGTTGATCGGGGTCATCCGTCTCAATGGTCGCGCATAGGCTCTCTCCGTAGCCCAGGCCCGCGAGAATGGCATTCGCGTAGTCTAAATTGCGATAAAGCGCCGCCAGGTCGTGCTTCGGCTTTGCCCGGGCCAATACACGGAACGCCGATGCGCCATAAGCAAAGCTTGCCGCGAGCGCATCAAGGCCTGTTTGCGTCACCTCGTTGACGCGAATGGGGAGCACATTCGCCGGCAATCCGGCCCCATGGCGCGCGAGCGCATCGATCAGCGCCTCGCCATGCTCGTCGTCGTGAACGAGGATGACGGGCTCGCGCCCACCCGCATCCGCATAGGTGAGAAGCAGCGTGCGAAGGCGCGACAAGAGCGTCGTAGAGGGCGGATAGTCGTAAGCGGCGGCGCCTGTCGGGCAAACCGACGCGCAGGATCCGCATCCCATGCACAATTCCGCGCTGATGGCGACGTGATCGCCATTGGGCGTTATGGCGCCTGCCGGACAGACCTCCAGACAACGGGTGCAGCCGGTGCGCCGCGAGCGCGAATGCGCGCAAAGGGACGCGGTGTATTTTACGAAGCGCGGCTTATCGAACTCGCCGACCATTTGCGCTGCGTCGAACAGGGCTTTTTGCACGGCCGCCGCATTGGCGGGATCGGCACGGAAATAACCCTGACGCAGGTCCGGGGCTGGAAACAGCGAGGTTCCGCCGGAGAGATCGAGGATCAGATCGCAGCGCGAAACGGCGCCGTTTCGCCCCGGTCCGAAAACCAAATGGCCCCGCGAGGACGGTGCCGGCTGCGCATATTCGTCGATGGTGACTTCGAAAGCGCCGAGATGACCGCCGGTTCTGACGATCGTACCCTTGACCACCGGAAAATGATTGACCCGGCGAGGTTGAACATGTTCCGGCCTGGTCAGCATGACCGTCACGTCCAGAATATCCTTCAGCGCTTCCGCCGCATCCAGAGCGATGTCATCCCGGCCGTAGATGAGAATGACGCCTTCGCTCTTCAGCGGAACGACAGCAGCGGGCGGGGTTTCCACGGCAGCTGCTGCCAGGAGCGCGGCCATTTTCGGGCCCGTCCGGCCGGCCTCGGCAGACCATCCCGCCATTTCCCTGCACATTGGCGAAAGCCAGATTTTCATCAAAACCCGTCTCGCTCGCGGCTTCGTCGAACAACGGCGCTTCCTGCGTACAACCGACGGTCAACGGTCGGCCTTCGCCAAGCATCGCCTGGAAAATGCTGAATTCGGACCGGCAAAGATGCCGGGCTAGCCGGACGTCGCCGTCCTTGCAGCCGCGCGAGATGGTATGCTCATCGAGCGGCATCGTGTCTTCGCAAGAACACACGGCGATAATGCGCTTGGCGTCCGCCATGCTTGTCTCCTCGTCCGACGGGGACGTCGAACCCATGTCAAATCAGGCTATTTCGGATATAACTGCACGGCGACACAATATATGGTTGAGTTGCATTTCACAATGTGACCGCGCTCAGCCGCGGCTGGGTTGGGAAAGACGTCCTATGGCCGTCAGGAAGCCGCTCCGCGCCGCAGATGCACTTGATCTGCCGCCAGCCTTCAAGCTCATCACTATTCGTGAGGCTGGCGATGCGTTCGAGCACGCCACGAAGCGGCCGGACAAGGCCGCCGGCACGCTGGTCTGGGCGAGACGTTTTCAATTGGCCGAATTTGCGGTGGTGCTGGAGCCGGTTGAACCCCTTGCCGAAGCGCGTCTCGCGTTTTTTGCGGCGATGAATGCGCTCGCCGACACGCTGGCCGTTCATTGTCCTCCTGAAAAGCCGGTTGTGTTTGACTGGCCGGACACGCTGTTGCTGGACGGCGGCATACTGGGCGGCGGGCGTCTGGCTTGGAGTGACCGTTGCGATGAAGATGAAACGCCGGACTGGCTGGTCTTCGGCGCCATGCTGCGCACCGCCGGGCATTACCGGACCGAACCCGGTGAATGGACGCGCGGCGCCGCTCTTGGGGAAGAAGGTATTTGGGACGTTCAGCCTGCGGAGATCGTTGAAAGCTTTGCGCGGCATTTGATGTTCGCGTTGCACAATTGGACGGAATTTGGCCCCCGGCATGAGGTGTCGCGCTGGATGGAGCGTTTGCAACAATCCCGCCGGGGCACTGGCCCATTTGGACGAGGCGGGCAATCTTTGCACGCCGCAGGAGACGCGCCTATTCGCCCAGGCGCTGAGTAAGCCTTCATGGCTGGATCCGAAAACGCGGGAACCATGGCTTTGAAACTGCCGCGCGCCATTCGCCTCGATCCGTCCGACACATTCGTGTTCGACCGGCCTGCCGAGCCGGGCGAATGGGTCGTTTCCGGCGCGTTCATGTTCAATGGCAGCGACCCTGACAATTTTGCCGCAAAGGAGAGGGTAGCGTTCCGATCAGGCTGGCTTGGCGTTGAGAGTTTCGGCTGGTCCACGCTGGCGATCGTGACGGACATCAGCATGGCGGAGCGCCAAAAGGCGCTCGACGCACTGGCACAACACATCCATGATTTTTTCAACGCGCCGACCATCGACGCGGCTCGTGCCGCGGCAGAGGAGGAACTCACCTTTGCCGCCTCGCTTTGCGAGCACCCCTTGCAGACGCTTCTGGCGGTGCAACGCACATTCGAGGACGGAGAAATCCGGGAGCGGTTTCGCACGATCACCGCGCGTGTGGACTTTTCCGAAGGCGGCTTCAGGGTGTTCGCGTTCGACACGATCGAGGAGCCGGAGGAATTTGTCGAGGAGATCGATCTGGCGGGTCTGTCAAAGGGGCGTGCGCAATGAGCGACTTCTGGCTATCGTCGGGCCATATTCTGCTGGAGCGCGGCGACCATGGCGGGCTTCTTCTCACCGATGAATTCCTCAAGGCCTATCTGGCTCGCCCGGAATTGCTGCCGCCCGAGGACGCCTGCCCGGCCGAGCGCGATGTGCATGCGGCCCTCCTGGAAAATCCGCGAATGTCTGTCGCGGCGGACGCCGTCGCGGCCATTGCCGACCCCGATGCGCGCGAAAACTGGACCGTGATGCTGGACTTCCGCGACAGGCTGCTCGCTGCGCCGACGCTCGAAGCTGCCTATGTCCGCCTGATCCGGCAGGGCGTTAAACGCCTGCCGCCCTTGTTCATCAATCAGCTCGCCCACATTATCATGAGGAACGCGCTTGAAGGCTGCGGCGACGCTTTCGTCGCCCGCGCTGGAGAAATATTCTACCGCACGCAGCGTGTGGCTCTGCAAAACGGCGCCGCGATGCTGGCAGACGCAGAAACAGTGGAGCGGCATGAGGTCAATCTCCACGCCTCGCCGCTTTTGGCCATGTTCGCCAATGAGACAGCCGACCTCGACGTGCTCAAGCCGGAAAACGCGGACGGCTACTGGGCGCGCAGCGATGCCTTCGACATGGTTTTCGAACTTGGCGGCCTGAATGGTGGTCGCCGGGCTCTGGCTACGGCCCTGGAGAGATGGGTGCGGCAGATCCTCGGTCTTGAGGTCGAGATCGAACCGCTGGAGCGCATGGACGATGGCGACGTGCGGTGGATCGTCGGGCTTGACGCCGAGGCGACGCGCCTCGGCAACGCTCTCTGGCAAGGGGAAATCATCGCCGATGAGGAGGCTTCCGGCCTGATTGCGATATTCGCCATCAAGCCTGATCCGGCGCTTCCATTCTGGCCGAGGTCGGCGGCAAGCCGATTTATCTGCTGATGGCCCAGGACCGGGACAAATTATTGCGCATGAAGCCTCAAAATCTGGTCACCGGCCTGCCGCTGGCGATGCCGTTGCTCACGAATTAAAGGATTGGTCTTATGGCGCAGGAAGATTTGATTGTCGGCGTCGTCGTGGAGCGCCGGACGCTGGACAATCCCTGGATCGATCATACCTGGCTGGCATCCGCCATCCTGCCGGGCGCTCCGGCGGTGGAGGCGTGGACGCCGCTCAGCGAGCGGGACGGCGTGCGCCAGGTTTATGCGGGACCGCATAAGATCAGCTTTTTCTCCATCGAAACGGCACATTACCGCGATAATTTGCTGAGCGGTTCACCCAAGATCTGGGTATCGCTGCGCCGCATGGACGGCGAGCCACCCGTCAGCGTCATCGGCGTGACGGCCGACCCGGCGGAGGGTGAAGCTTTCACCGAGGCGGGCGACGACATCGTCGAGGCGCTTGCCATGCCGGCCGAAATCGCGGAGCGGCTGGCGGATTTCGTTCAAGCGCACCATGTCGAGCGCACTTTCCACAAGCGTCGCCGTGATGAAGCCGATCCCGAAGCGCTGGCCGTCAGGCCGGCACGCCGCATTGGGGATGGCGACCATGAGTGAGGAAGACGAAGCCTTCCTGGCACGGTGGTCGAAGCGGAAGGCGCAAGCGCGCGCTCGGCCGGACAGCGGAGAGCCTCCAAGTGAAACGCCGCAAGAGCCGGTTGACCTTCAGCCCGCCGGCACACAGGACAATGAGGCGGACGAGATCGCGTTCGAAGACCTGCCGCCGATCGACAGCATCGATGCTTCCACCGATTTGACGCCCTGGTTGCGAAAGAAAATTCCCGAAGCCTGGAAACAAGCCGCTCTCAGCCGCGTTTGGGCGACCGACCCGGCAATCAGCCAGTTCATCGGCATCTCCGAAAACGCCTGGGATTGGAATGTTCCGGATGGCGTCCCGGGCTTCGGTCCACTCCGCGCCACCGACGACGTGGCGCAGCTTCTCGCGCAGGCCATGGGCCAAATGCCAAGGAGAATCATCGCTGACTCCGAGGAAGACGTCGCGGAAATGAGCGATGCTCCGCAACCAGAATTGAGCCAGCTGTCAGAAATGCCCAAAGAAGCGGCAGACGAGGCTTTAATAGACGAAAGTCTAATGCCCCAGCCCGACGCGACTGAAATAGTTTCCCAATCCCCCACCGTCGAGGATCACAAGATCGTTAGACGGCGGCGCGGCGGTGGCGCTTTGCCTTCTTAAGTGGCGGCCGAGCAACGCATTTCCGCCATACGGATTCAATTTCCAAATATTGTGGACAATGGTGATAACCAAAGCCTATCATCCATTCGGATGATGCATAGTGGTCTATGAGCAACGCTCAGCAATCGCCACTCAATTAAGTCTGTGCACAAAAATTATGCGCGACCAGGGCTTGGAGCACGTAATTCAGACAGCCGGCGGCATACGGGGGCTGTCAAGGTTGCTTGGCATTTCCCAGCCCGCAATATCGAACTGGAAGCGCGTTCCCGCCGACCGCATTCTTCAAGTTGAATCCGTAACCGGCGTCCCGCGCTCCGTGCTCAGGCCCGATCTCTATAGCGCGGCCCCCATGGACGAAAATTCTCTCGATCCCATTGAGCAGGCCCGTGCGGATGAGTACGCTTTGCTTGGGTCTGCTTCTATGGCGCGCCCCAAGCGCGGATCTGCTTGGCGGACTGGCGCGGCTCAAAGGAGACGCCAGTCCATTGGGCATGGCGCATCTTGAGCTCGGCCTTGCCGCCGCAGGCGCGAAGGTTCCGGAGATCGAAGCCGAGTTTTTTCAGCTCTTCATCGGCCTCGGCCGCGGCGAGCTGCTGCCCTACGCATCTTACTATCTGACAGGCTTCCTGCACGAACGCCCTCTTGCCAAGGTGCGTGAAGATTTGGCCGAACTCGGGATAGAGAGGGCCGAGCGTGCGCACGAGCCCGAAGATCACATCGCCATGCTGTGCGAGGTGATGAGCGGCATCATTTCCGGTCAATTCACCAGCGAGAATATCGACCACAGGGTGTTCTTCGACCGCCATTTGAAACCATGGGCGAACCGTTTCTTCACCGATTTGGGCGCGGCATCCTCCACGGATTTTTACCGGGCTGTCGGTGCACTCGGACGCGTTTTCATCGAGATCGAGACGGAGGCCACAGGCTTCCTGGCTGACGCTAATAATTCTAATGGGAGGATCTGACATGACAGATCAAAAGCCAAGAGCGGTAGACCGCCGCCGGTTTCTGCTGGGGGTCGGGGCGGGCGCAACGGCCGTCGCGGCCAGTCAGGTCGGGATGGCGCCGCCGGCCCACGCTTACGATCCGGGTCCTGAGGAAACGAAGGCCAAGTACCGTGAGACAGATCACGTGAAGACTTTTTACCGGGTCAACAGTTACGAATAGTGGAGGTCTTCTCATGCTCATCAAGCGCAAACCATTGCAGGCGGGGCGCGGAAGATTGTCTGCAGCCGGGGCCGGAGAGCCCAGTGGTCTGGTGGATCGCCGCTCGTTCCTGAAGACGTCGGGCCTGGCCGCCGGCGCGCTGGCCGCTGTCGGCACGCTTCGGGCGGGATCGATCCGCAAGGCCGAGGCCGCGACAGCTGCCGAAACAGGCGCCGTCCAGTTAAGAAAGAGTCTCTGCACGCATTGTTCGGTCGGC
Organism: uncultured Alphaproteobacteria bacterium; assembly: GCA_963842775.1. Classification (GTDB taxonomy): domain Bacteria; phylum Pseudomonadota; class Alphaproteobacteria; order Rhizobiales; family Rhodomicrobiaceae; genus R-RK-3. Next base: position 250,209 of record CAWJHQ010000016.1, read on the forward strand.
TGCACCGTCACGGCGGAAGTTGTCAACGGCGTATGGGTCGGCCAGGAGCCGAGCTGGAATTCGCCGATCAATCGCGGCTCGCACTGCGCCAAGGGCGCCTCGGTGCGCGAACTGGTCACCGGCGAGCGTCGCCTGAAATATCCCATGAAGCTCGAAAATGGCGCCTGGAAGCGCGTCAAGTGGGACGAGGCGATAAACGACATCGGCGACAAGCTGACGGCCATTCGCCAGAAGTCCGGCGCCGACTCGGTCTATTGGCTCGGCTCGGCCAAGATGACCAACGAAGGGTCCTACCTCTTCCGCAAGCTCGGGGCCTATTGGGGAACCAACAACACCGACCATCAGGCGCGTATCTGCCATTCGACCACCGTCACCGGCGTAGCCAATACCTGGGGCTACGGCGCGATGACCAATAGTTATACGGATATCCGCAATTCCAAGACCCAGATCATCATGGGCGGCAACCCGGCGGAAGCACATCCGGTCTCGATGCAGCATTTGCTCGAGGGCAAGGAACTCAAGCGGGCCAATGTCGTCGTCATCGATCCGCGAATGACGCGCACGGCTGCACACGCGACCGAATATGTGCGCATTCGCCCAGGCACCGACATTCCGGTGCTGTACGGGATGATGTGGCATATCCTCAAGAATGGCTGGGAAGACAAGGAATTCATCAGACAGCGGGTGTACGGCTTCGAGGATGTCCGCAAGGAGATCGAGAAGTGGACGCCCGAAGAGGTCGAGCTGGTGAGCGGCGTGCCCGGAGCCCAGCTCGAGCGCGTTGCGAAAATGTTCGCGACCGAGAAGCCCGCCACGCTGATCTGGTGCATGGGGCAGACCCAGCACACCGTCGGCACCGCAAACGTCCGCGCAAGCTGTATCGCGTTACTGCTCACGGGCAATGTCGGCGGCATGGGCATGGGCGCGAATATTTTCCGCGGCCATGACAACGTGCAGGGCGCGACCGACGTCGGTCTCGATATCGTGACACTGCCGTTCTATTACGGCCTCTCCGAGAGCGCATGGAAGCACTGGTCGCGCGTCTGGGAGACCGATTTCGACTGGATGGTGTCCCAGTTCGACGACAAGAAGATCATGGAGACGCCTGGCATTCCGCTGACGCGCTGGTTCGACGCGGCCTTGCTGCCGAAGGATCAGGTCCAGCAAAAAGACAATGTGAAGTGCATGTTCGTGCAGGGCCATGCCAGCAACAGCATCACCCGCATCCCGGAATCGCTGAAAGGCCTGGCGCAGCTCGAACTTCTGGTCGTCGCGGACCCGCATCCCACAACCTGGGCTTCGCTGGCGGTCAAAGCCGGCCGCAAGGACAATATGTATCTCTTGCCGGTCGCGACCCAGTTCGAGTGCAAAGGCTCACGCGTGGCGTCGAACCGCGCACTCCAATGGGGTGAGCAGATCGTCAAACCGATTTTCGAGTCCAAGGACGATCTTGAGGTCATGTACCTGGTGGCCCAAAAGCTCGGCTTCGCGGACAAGATGTTCAAGAATATCAAGGTCGAGAACAATTTGCCGGTGGCCGAAGACATTCTCCGCGAAATGAACCGCGGCAGTTGGTCCACGGGTTACTGCGGCCAGTCGCCGGAACGCCTCAAGCTGCACATGGAGAACCAGAAGGACTTCGACATGAAAACGCAGCGGGCGGCGGCCGGCCCCTGCAAAGGCGACTATTACGGACTGCCCTGGCCGTGCTGGGGCAGCCCGGAAGTCAAACATCCCGGTACGCCGCTCCTCTACAATACCAACCTGCACGTCATGGACGGCGGCGGCACGTTCCGTGCGCGCTTCGGTGTCGAGCGTGAGGAGAAGCTGCCCGACGGCACGACGCGGAAGGTCAACCTGCTCGCGGAGGGCTCCTACTCGGTCGGATCGGAGATCCAGGACGGCTATCCGGAGTTCACCCTGGCCGTGCTCAAGAAGCTTGGCTGGGACGGGGATCTCACCCCTGAGGAGCGAGCCGTGATCGAGCGCGTGGCGGGTGGTCCCGAACCGGAAAAGACCGACAAGGTCTCCTGGGCGACCGATCTTTCGGGCGGCATCCAGCGCGTGTCTATGAAGCACGGCTGCCTGCCCTACGGAAACGGAAAGGCCCGCGCCCTTGCGTGGAACCTGCCCGACCCGGTTCCGGTCCATCGCGAGCCGATCTACTCGCCCCGCATCGAACTCATATCGAAATATCCGACATTGCCCGACGCAAGGCAGTTCCGGCTGCCCAATATCGGCTCTTCGGTGCAGAAGGCGGCGCTCGAAAAAGGCATCGCCAAGCAGTTTCCGCTCATTCTGTCCTCCGGCCGTCTGGTCGAGTATGAGGGCGGCGGCGAGGAAACCCGATCGAATAAATGGCTGGCCGAATTGCAGCAGGACATGTTCGTCGAGATCAATCCGGGCGATGCCGCCGAGCGCGGCATCCGGGACGGGACTTGGGTCTGGGTTTCCGGCGCCGAGAATGCGTCGAAGGCCAAGGTGAAGGCCCTGGTTACCGAGCGGGTTGGGAAAGGCGTCGCCTGGATGCCCTTCCATTTCGGCGGCTGGTACATGGGCGAAGATCTGCGCAGCGCCTATCCGCAGGGCTCCGATCCGATCGTCCTCGGCGAGAGTGCAAACACCATCACAACCTACGGCTACGATCCCGCGACGGGTATGCAGGAACCGAAGGTTACCCTCTGCCAGATCACGGCGGCGTAAGGAGGCACGACAATGGCCCGAATGAAATTCCTCTGCGACGCTGACCGTTGCATCGAGTGCAATGCCTGCGTCACTGCATGCAAGAACGAGAATGAGGTGCCGTGGGGCATCAACCGCCGGCGCGTCGTCACAATCAATGACGGCAAGCCCGGCGAGCGGTCGGTCTCCATGGCCTGTATGCACTGCACGGATGCGCCTTGCGCCGCCGTCTGCCCCGTGGATTGCTTCTTCACCACGGCTGACGGCGTCGTGTTGCATTCAAAAGACCTGTGCATCGGCTGCGGCTACTGCTTCTACGCCTGCCCCTTCGGCGCGCCGCAATATCCGCGCGTCGGGAATTTCGGCACGCGCGGCAAGATGGACAAATGCACCTATTGCGCCGGCGGGCCCGAAGCTGATCTCAGCGAGGCCGAACACGTCAAATACGGCCGTAACCGCATCGCCGAGGGGAAGCTGCCGCTCTGCGCCGAGATGTGCTCCACCAAGTCGCTTCTTGCCGGCGACGGCGAGATGATTGCGAAGATCTACAAGGAACGCGTGCTGAAGCGCGGATACGGCTCGGGCGCCTGGGGCTGGCAAACGGCTTATAAAGAAACCATCACGGTCTGATGTCGCGAAGAATGCCCTGGCCTTTTTCGCGCCAGGGCAATCCCGCCGCAAAATCGAATCGGAGGAAACAGTGTTCAGGGGTCGTGGATTTATAGCGCGCATCGCCGCCGCGGCGTGCTTCATGCTGCTGGCTGTCAATTTTGCCGCCTACGCTCAATCGGGACAGCCGGCATCCGTCAATCCGAGCGCCAGCGCCGTGCAGGAGCAGCAGCTTCTTCGCGAGCTCGATCGCGTCACCGGCCGCGTCACCATTCCGGACGCGAGGGCGCGTACGCTCATCCAGCCGGAAGGGCGGGAATGGCGCCAGTTCCATCAGACGACGCTGCCGACCTATGGTGGCTACACCCTCTTGGGAGTTCTCGTCCTGCTCGCTCTCTTCTACCTCGTGCGCGGCAAGGTTCGGCTTGAAAGCGGCCAGTCGGGAAGAACGATCGTGCGCTTTGGCGGCTTTTCGCGCTTCGTCCATTGGCTCACCGCCGTCAGCTTCATCATTCTGGCGCTGTCCGGCTTGAACGTCGTGTTCGGCAAGACGCTGCTCCTGCCGCTGATTGGTGAAAATGCCTTCGCCGCCGTCTCTCAATGGGTGAAATACGCTCACAATTATCTGAGCGTGCCGTTTACGGTCGGGCTTGTTTTCATGCTCCTGATCTGGATCAAGGACAATCTCCCCAGCGCACTCGATCTGAAGTGGCTTGCCCAGGGTGGCGGCATTATCGGCAATGCTCACCCTCCCGCACGGAAGTTCAATGCCGGCCAGAAGCTGATCTTCTGGAGCGTCATTCTCATCGGCGGAGCGATCGCGGTCACCGGGTACCTGTTGATGTTCCCGTTCTACACCACCGGCATTGCCGGAATGCAGCTTGCGCAAGTCGTGCATAGCATTGGCGGAGTGGTGCTGATCGCCGTCATTTTCGGGCATATTTACATCGGCACGGTGGGCATGGAAGGCGCCTTCGATGCCATGGGCACAGGTGAGGTCGATGTGAATTGGGCCAAGGAACACCACAGCCTGTGGGCTGAAAAAGAGATCGGCAAAACCTCGCACGCCGTTCCGGCCGAATAATGTGCGTCGATACATGGTGCTTGCGTACTGTTCTTCACATGACTGCGTCCGGTGCCGGGTCCGCTCGGCACCGCCGATAGCCGCCTTGGGCTAGAGCCTTTTCCGTTCCGATTGAATCGGAACGGGGCTCTATCTCTTTGTTTGGTCGCATTTTCGCGACGCAAACCGGTGTCCACTTTACTGGAAAATGCTCTAAACGCGCAGCAAGCCCTTCTTATTGAGCCAGTAAGCGGCCACGCCGACAAGAAAGGCTATGCCGACATTCCAGACCGCAAGCGCCGCCGTGACCATCATCACGAAGCGCTCGCCCTTGTCCTTGCTGATATCGCATGCGCCGAGCGCCAATTGTGCTCCCGTCAGAAACAGAATCACGCCGAGTATGCTCGGCGGAAACAGGCGCAGGAACGTCTCGACGGAACTGCTGAAGAGCATTGCTGTGACCAGCAGCACACCGCCCAAAATGACCAGTGCGCCGCCTGTCCGCGCACCGAATTGAACGTGGCCAGCCATGCCGCCAGCGCCGTGGCACATGGGCACGCCGCCGACCGCGGCGCTCAGAATGTTCATCAGGCCGGTAGAGGTCGATATCTTGCTCTCGTTGACGAGGCGGTCAGGGAATAGCCGGTTATTCTCCTCGGTAATTGCGATCACGGCATTGCCCAGCGTCAGCGGCACCTGGGGCAGCGCGAGAAAGACGGTGCCGACAAGGAAATCGTTGAATGTGATGCTGCCCAGAGCGAATGTCGGCAAGCGCATGTCTATTTGCACATCGCGGAGTGCGCCGAGCAGCGTCGGGTCACTCAATATGCCGTAACCGGCGCCAAACAGGAGCAATAGGAACATTGCCGGGATGATCCGGTTGGTCAGCAGCAGCGACGTCCCGAGCAGCGCCGCGCCGCCGACCCACCAGTTCTGTGACATCATCTTGGCGCCTTCGATCATGAAGCCGAAGCCAAGGCCGAGGATGATGCCGAGAACGACCGGACGGGCGATGAGCCTCGGCAACGTGATGAGCGGTGCCGGTCAACCCAAGCAACAGCCAGACGAAGCCAGTCGCCAGGCTGGCGCCCCAGACCATCGCGGGCGTGATGATGAGCGTTTGGGCGGCTTGGGTGGTGGCGATCGCGCCTGCTGCCTTCATGGGCTGGACCGGAATCGGCGTGCGATAAACGACGCCGCATATGATCATGGCGATACCGAACGCCAGCAGGACGCCAAACGGGTCCATTTTGAGGACGCCGACATAGGCGACCACGAAGGGAACGAGGGTGCCCAGATCGCCGAACGCGCCGGCGATTTCCATGCGGTCGAAGCGATTGGCGACTGGCGGTGTGATGGCTTTCTCGGCCATGCCGTCTCCTGGCCCATTTGTATGCAATCGATCCTGCGAAGCGTACAAGATCATGCCTGGACTTGCTTGATAATTTGCGCTGCGGCACCGGCGGACGCACGCCGCTCAAAACATGGAGCCAGCGAATGTGGCCGGGATGGGGGATAGCCGCCAAGGCCTGCGAACTCGTGGTGAAACGACCGGCCTTTCACTCTGATGTTACCCAGCCCAGTTGAAGGACGCAGTAATGTGTTTGCGGTGGTAAGGCTGGCGATCGCAACCTTTGATATCAACCCAGCGTTGAGCATCTGGCCATTGCCAGAGCAGGACCTGCTTGCCTTTTGCGGTGTGGTGACCTGCAACAGGCAGCGTTTTTCGCTTGGCATATGGCATACCACGCAAATAGGGTTAATGGTTGTAGGCTGAATGGGGTGTCTCGATGACTGACGACGTGCAAAAGGTTCGGTTGTTCGAACATCCCGGCGAAGGGCGGCGTCGGGCCAAATCGACGCCGAAGGGCCGTCAGGTCGATCCGCATGCCGCACAGGAGATCGAGCTTTTGCTCGGCGACCGCCCGCGGCGGCGCGATTTGCTGATCGAGTTTCTACACCTGATCCAGGACACCTACCACCAGATTTCCGCCGCGCATCTTGCGGCGCTCGCCGACGAGATGAAACTGGCTTTTGCCGAGGTCTTCGAGACGGCCACCTTCTACGCGCATTTCGACGTGGTGAAGGAAGGGGAGCCGAACATTCCACCGCTGACCATCCGCGTCTGCAATTCGCTGACCTGCGCGATGCTCGGCGCGGAAAAGCTGTTGCACGAATTGCAAAATGCCGCCGGCCCGGGTATTCGCGTCGTTCGCGCGCCCTGCGTCGGGCGCTGCGATACGGCGCCGGCCGCGGAGGTCGGCCATCATTTCGTCGATCACGCCAGCGCGGCCAGCGTTCTTGCGGCGGCGGCGCGCGGCGATACGCACGCACATCTGCCTGATTACGTCGATTACGACGCCTATGTGGCGCAGGGCGGCTATCAGCTGCTGCAGCGCCTGCGTTCCGGCGATCTGAACAAAGAGGACCTCCTGAAGGCGCTCGACGACGCGTCGCTGCGCGGCCTCGGCGGCGCCGGCTTCCCGACCGGCCGAAAGTGGCGAGCCGTGCTGGGCGAGCCCGGACCGCGCCTGATGGCGATCAATGGCGACGAGGGCGAGCCGGGCACGTTCAAGGATCGCTTCTATCTCGAAACCGATCCGCATCGTTTTCTCGAGGGCATGCTGATCGGCGCATATGTGGTCGAGGCGACGGATATCTACATCTATATCCGCGACGAATATCCCGCATCGCGGGCCATTCTCGAGCGCGAGATCGCAAAACTGCCGCCGGGTGGTCCGACGCTACACATGCGGCGCGGCGCCGGCGCCTATATTTGCGGCGAGGAATCGTCGCTGCTCGAAAGCATCGAGGGGAAGCGCGGCCTGCCGCGTCACAAGCCGCCCTATCCGTTTCAGGTCGGGCTGTTCGGATTGCCGACGCTGATCAACAATGTCGAGACGCTGTTCTGGGTGCGCGATATCGTCGAAAAAGGCGCCGACTGGTGGAAGAGTCATGGCCGCAACGACCGTCAGGGCCTGCGCAGTTATTCAGTGTCCGGGCGGGTCAACAATCCCGGCGTGAAGCTGGCGCCGGCGGGCATCACGGTGCGCGAGCTGATCGACGAATTCTGCGGCGGCATGGCGGATGGCCATCGCCTCCACGCCTATTTGCCGGGCGGCGCCTCGGGCGGTATTCTGCCGGCGACGATGGACAACATCCCGCTCGATTTCGGCACGCTGGAAAAATACGGCTGTTTCATCGGCTCGGCCGCGGTCATCATTCTATCCGACAAGGACGACGTGAAGGGCGCCGCGCTGAACCTGATGCGCTTCTTCGAGGACGAGAGCTGCGGTCAATGCACGCCGTGCCGCGTCGGAACACAAAAGGCGGCGCTGCTGATGGAGCAGGGCAACTGGAACCGCGAGTTGCTGGATGAATTGAGCCAGGCGATGCGCGACGCGTCGATTTGCGGCCTCGGCCAGGCGGCCTCGAATCCGCTGACCACAGTCATTAAATACTTCCCCGAGGAATTCGCGCCGAAGGAAGCTGCCGAATGACCAAAATTCAGTTCGAACTAGACGGCAGGCAGGTCGAGGCCAATCCGGGCGAGACGATCTGGCAGGTTGCAAAGCGCCACGGCCGTGACATCCCGCATTTGTGCTATTCGCCCGCGCCGGATTATCGCCCGGACGGCAATTGCCGCGTCTGCATGGTAGAGGTTGAGGGTGAGCGCGTGCTGGCGGCGTCTTGCAAGCGTGCGCCCACCGTCGGCATGAAGGTGAAATCGGCGAGCGCACGCGCTGTCGCGGCGCAAAAGATGGTGATGGAGCTTCTGGTCGCGGACCAGCCGGCACGCGCCACTTCGCATGATCCGGATTCGAAATTCTGGAACTGGGCCGACAAGATCGAAGTGACGACAAGCCGCTTTCCCGCCGCCGAGCGCTGGCAGGCTGACGCCAGCCATCCGGCGATGCGCGTCAATCTCGACGCCTGCATCCAGTGCGGCCTGTGCGTGCGTGCTTGCCGCGAGGTCCAGGTCAATGACGTGATCGGCATGGCCTATCGCAACCATGGGTCCAAGATCGTTTTCGATTTCGACGATCCGATGGGCAATTCAACCTGCGTCGCTTGCGGAGAATGCGTGCAGGCCTGCCCCACCGGCTCGCTGATGCCTTCCGCGCTGCTCGACGAAAACCAGACCCGCGTGGTCTACGCCGACCGGCGCGTGGATTCGCTGTGCCCGTTCTGCGGGGTGGGCTGTCAGGTGAGCTATCAGGTCAAGGACGAGAAGATCGTCTACGCCGAAGGGCGCGACGGCCCCGCCAACCACAACCGCCTCTGTGTCAAAGGGCGCTTCGGCTTCGACTATATTCATCACCCCCATCGCCTGACCAAGCCCCTGGTGCGGCTGCCGAATGCCAAGAAGGACGCCAACGACCAAGTCGATCCGGCAAATCCGTTCACCCATTTCCGCGAGGCATCGTGGGACGAGGCGCTCGATATCGCGGCGAAGGGGCTGGTAAAGATTCGTGACGAGAAGGGCGTGAAGGCGCTGGCCGGCTTCGGTTCTGCCAAGGGATCGAACGAAGAGGCCTATCTGTTCCAGAAGCTGGTGCGCACCGGCTTCGGCTCGAACAATGTCGACCACTGCACCCGGCTGTGCCACGCCTCCTCGGTCGCGGCGCTGATGGAAGGCCTGAATTCGGGCGCGGTATCGGCGCCGTTCTCGGCCGCGTTGGACGCCGAAGTGATCATTGTCATCGGCGCCAATCCCACCATCAATCATCCGGTCGCGGCGACCTTCATCAAGAACGCGGCGCAGCGCGGTGCAAAACTGATCGTGATCGATCCGCGCCGGCAGACATTGTCGCGGCACGCGCATCTGCATTTGGCATTCAAGCCGGGCAGTGACGTCGCTCTGCTCAACGCGATGATCAATACGATCATCACCGAAGGGCTGACCGACGAGCAATATATCGCCGGCTATACCGAGGGCTACGAAGATCTCAAAAGCCGGATCAAGGATTTCACGCCGGAGCAGATGGAGCCGATATGCGGCATTCCGGCGGAGACGCTGCGTGAGGTCGCGCGGATGTACGCACGGTCGCGCGCCTCGATCATTTTCTGGGGCATGGGCATCAGCCAGCATGTCCACGGCACCGACAATGCGCGCTGCCTGATCGCGCTCGCCTTGATCACGGGCCAGGTCGGCCGTCCCGGCACCGGCCTGCATCCGCTGCGCGGCCAGAACAATGTTCAGGGCGCCTCCGACGCCGGCCTGATCCCGATGTTCCTGCCGGATTATCAGCCGGTCGAGCGCACCGATCTGCGCGAACCCTTCGAGAAATTGTGGCATTACGATCTGGATCCCCATCGCGGCCTGACCGTGGTGGAGATCGTTAACGCCGTTCATGCCGGTGAAATTTCTGGCATGTTCATCGAGGGTGAAAATCCCGCGATGTCGGACCCTGACGTGCAGCACGCCCGCGAGGCGTTCGCCAGGCTCGATCATCTGGTGGTGCAGGATCTCTTCGTGACCGAAACGGCGTTTCATGCCGACGTGATCCTGCCTGCTTCGGCCTTCCCCGAGAAGGTCGGCACCTTCACCAATACCGACAGGCGCGTGCAGCTCGCACGCGAAGTGATCAAGGCGCCGGGCGACGCGCGGCAGGATCTGTGGATCATCCAGGAGATCGCCAAACGCATGGGCCTCGACTGGAACTACAGCGGACCCGCTGACGTGTTCGCCGAGATGACGAAGGTCATGCCGTCGCTGCAAAATATCACCTGGGACCGGCTGGAGCGCGAAGGCGCGGTGACCTATCCGGTCGACGATCCCTACAAGCCCGGTAACGAGATCATCTTCACCACCGGCTTCCCCACGGAAAGCGGTCGCGGCAAGATCGTGCCGGCGCATATTCTGCCGCCCGACGAATTGCCTGATGACGAGTATCCGATGGTGCTTTCCACCGGCCGCGTGCTCGAACACTGGCATACTGGTTCGATGACCCGGCGATCCAGCGTGCTGGACCAGATTGAACCCGAGGCTGTCGCCTTTTTGTCGCCCAGGGACATGCGGCGGATGAATGTGCGTCCTGGCGATTTCGTGCGTCTGGAGACGCGGCGCGGCGTGGTCGAGATCAAAGTCCGCTCGGACCGCGACGTGCCGGAGAACATGGTGTTCATGCCGTTCTGCTACGCGGAAGCGGCGGCGAACCTGCTGACCAATCCGGCGCTCGATCCGTTCGGGAAGATTCCCGAATTCAAATTTTGCGCGGTGCGGGCCGAGCGCGTTGAGGTACGAACTGCGGCCGAATGAAAACAGCGGACAGCCTTCGCATCAACCCGTTGTTGCGGCGGCCTCGATGGATCGAGTTAGCGTCCCGTCACTCTGATCATTGGAAACGAGGTCCCTATGTCTGATCTGGTGCTCTGTGAAACCCGGGGCGCTGTGGCGCTGATGACTCTTAATCGCCCGGAAAAGCTCAACGCGCTCAGCTACGCGCTGATCGATCGAGTCATGCAGCTCCTCGATGCCATCGAAGACAATCCGAGCGTCCATGCCATCATTCTGACCGGCGCCGGGGATCGAGCATTCTCGGCCGGAGCCGATATCAGCGAATTCTCCGAAAGCATCAAGCAGGGGCCGGATGCGGCGGTGAAGGCTTTCGTTCGCCGCGGGCAGGCGATGACCGCGCGTATGGAAGCCTTTCCGAAACCGATCATCGCAGCGGTCAACGGGATCGCATTCGGCGGCGGCTGCGAGATCATCGAGGCCGTGCATCTGGCTGTTGCGAGCGAACAGGCTTCCTTCGCCAAGCCCGAAATCAACATCGGCATTCCGCCCACATTCGGCGGAACGCAACGCCTGCCGCGTCTGGTCGGACGCAAGCGGGCTCTCGAATATCTTCTGACCGGCGATAGTTTTTCACCTCAACGCGCCTTCGAGATGGGCCTGGTCAACCGGGTCGTTGCGCATGACCAACTGCTGCCGGCGGCGTTCGAGCTGGCCGATCGCATTTTGTGTCATTCGCCCCTGGCCGCATCCCGAATTATCACGGCCGTCGTTCGTGGGCTCAATGCATCGATCGCGGAGGGCCTTGCGATCGAGAGCGAGCAGTTCGCGCGAATGGCGCCGACGCATGATACGAGGGAGGCGCTTGACGCGTGGATGGAGCGCCGGACGCCAAATTACCAGGGGCGCTAGAGCGCTTCCCGAAAAGTGTTACGCGGTTTTCGGATAAGAAGCGCGATCAAGCAAAGAATCGAGAGCGGTTTCCGATTCGAATGAAGCGGGAACCGCTCTAGCCCGTGCAATCTCCTCAGCCGTTTGGTGACGTGAGCTGCAATCGTTCCAACACGATGTCGGCCGTGTGCTGGCAGCGCTTGCCGTCGAAAGGAAAGGCATCGGTCAGGGCCGACGCGAGCCGCTCATCCAGAGCCTGGCGCAACAGACGCCGCGCCCGATGCAATCTGGTCTTCACCGTCGCGGGTTGAAGGCTGAGGATGCCGGCGGTTTCCTCGATGCTCATATCTTCGATTTCGCGCATCACGAACACCACCCGGAAAATCTCAGGCAGACTGTCGATCGCGCCCTCGATGAGATGGCGGATCTGGCGTTGCGCGGCGGCGCGCTCAGGATCGATATCGGAGGACATCAGCGGAAACGGGATGATTTGAGATTTGCCGGAGGGCTCTGCGTCAAGGATCGCCAAGTCCACCGTTGGCCGCTGCCGCCGCAGCCGTCCGAGCGCTTCGTTGAGGGCGATACGCGTGAGCCAGGTTGCAAGGCTTGCATCGCCGCGAAACTGGTCGAGGCTCCCAAAGGCTCTGACATAGGCTTCCTGCACCACATCTTCCGCCTCGGCGTCATCATGCACGACGGAACGGGCCACGCGGTAGAGCCGCCGGTTGTTGCGCTGCATGATGGCGCGGAAGGCGTTGCCGTCTTGCTGGCGGGCCAGCCGCACGAGCTCGGCATCACCAAGTGCATCCAGGTCTTTGGCATGCGTGGCATCTCGTCCCTGCATTGGCATGTCCCTTCGGTGAGTCCCGGTGCATTGGATGTCATTCTATGCGGAAAGGTTCCCTGACCGCGATACTCCGCGAAGATCGATGGCAGACAGGAATTCCTGGCGCGTTTCGGGATTGTCGCGAAATACGCCGAGCATCCGGCTTGTCACCATCGTCGCCTCGGCCTGGCCGACGCCCCGGCTCGTCATGCATCCGTGCGTGCCTTCGATGACGACGGCAACGCCTTGCGGTCCCAGCACTCTGTCCAGGGTGTTGGCGATCTCCGCCGTCATCCTCTCCTGGATCTGCAACCGCCTCGCGTAAGCCTGCACGAGACGGGCAAGCTTGGAAATACCGACGACCTTGTTGCGTGGCAGATATCCAATATGGGCGCGTCCCGCGATCGGCGCCATGTGATGCTCGCAATGGGAAACAAACCGTATGTCGCGCAACACCACCATAGCATCATATCCAGCGACCTCCTCGAAGGTACGCGCGAGGTGCGTGCCAGGATCCTCGCAATATCCGGCAAACCACTCCTCATAGGCGCGGACGACGCGGGCAGGCGTGTCCGCGAGCCCTTCCCGGTCGGGATCGTCGCCAGCCCAGCGGATCAGCGTGCTAACCGCCTGCTCCGCGTCGCGCACGCGATGGCCGTCCTGCCCGCTCCGCGCGATCGAGGGTGGATACGGAACTGACGCCTCGCGGATCGATCCTTACCAGAGTATTCATGCGGGGTACCTCTTTCTTGCAGCCTGTGGCTTGCTTGTCGCCGCTCATTGGATGACGCTGAGGATGAAAGGTTCCTGATCCGCTTGAAGGAAGCCGGAGCGGGCCTATGGGGAACTTTTGGCGGTTTGTGGCATCTAACAATTTGTAACGCCGAGCCACCGCAGCGAGGTCTCCATGAGCGCATCTCATTCAAACACGACCGGCCCCGATTTAGCTCTCGGAATATCTGCCGACGCGTTGCCCGATGGCGGCATGATTGCCGGCCATGTCGGCGAGGATGCGGTGCTGCTGGCGCGCAATGGCACGGAATTGTTCGCTGTCGGCGCGACCTGCAGCCATTATGGGGGGCCCTTGGCGGAGGGGCTTATGGTCGGCGACACAGTGCGCTGTCCCTGGCACCACGCCTGCTTCAGCCTGCGTACCGGTGAGGCTCTGCGTGCGCCCGCATTTACGCCGCTGACCTGCTGGATCGCGGAGCAACGCGACGGCCGGATCTTCGTGCAGTCGAAGAAGGAAGTTCCCGTCTCCGCCAAGACGGCGCGCACTGAGCGGCCCGCCGGATTGCCCGAGCGGATCGTTATTGTCGGTGGCGGTGCAGCCGGCTTTGCTGCTGCCGATGCCTTGCGCCGCCAGGACTATGGGGGAAGCATCATCATGCTGAGCAGCGACGAGGCGCCGCCCGTCGACCGGCCGAATTTATCGAAAGACTATCTCGCCGGCAGCGCCCCCGAAGAGTGGCTGCCGCTGCGGCCAGACGATTTCTATACGGAGAACGGCATCGACCTGCGGCTGAACGCGACCGTCGCCGGCATAGATCCGCGCGAGCACCAGGTGACCCTGGCCGACGGAGAAATCCTTGCCTATGACAGGCTTCTGCTTGCGACCGGAGCCGAGCCGATCCGGCTGTCGATCCCCGGCGCCGACCAGCCGCATGTCCACGTCCTGCGATCGCTCGCCGATTGCCGGGCGATCATAGAGGGAGCCAAGACAGCCCGGCGCGCCGTTGTGCTGGGCGCTAGCTTCATCGGCCTTGAGGTCGCGGCGTCGCTGCGCACGCGCGGTCTTGAAGTCCACGTGGTGGCCCCCGAAAAGCAGCCGATGGAGCGAATACTCGGTCCACAGCTGGGAGCCTTCATTCGCTCTCTCCACGAGGGGCAGGGTGTCGTCTTCCATCTCGATGACATAGCGATCGGCATCGATGGCAAATCGGTGAAGCTGCGCAGCGGCGGCACGCTGGAGGCAGACCTCATCGTTGCCGGTATTGGCGTTCGCCCGCGTATCGATATTGCCGAAAGCGCCGGTCTCGTCGCGGATCGCGGCGTGGTGGTGGACGCGTATCTGCAGACCAGCGCGCCCGACATTTTCGCGGCGGGCGACATTGCACGCTGGCCGGATCCTCGCAGCGGTAGCGGCATACGTGTGGAGCATTGGGTGGTCGCCGAGCGACAGGGGCAAACGGCGGCGCGCAATATGCTCGGCCAACGCGAAGCGTTCGACGCGGTGCCGTTTTTCTGGAGCCAGCATTACGACCTGCCGATCAACTATGTCGGCCACGCCGAGAGCTGGGACGAGGTGGCCGTCGAGGGTGATATCGCGGCGCGGAACTGCGTGCTGCGCTACAAGCGCAATGGGCGCATCCTTGCAGTGGCCTCGATCCATCGCGACGTGGATAGCCTGAAGGCCGAATTGACGATGGAGCGGGAGCACGCAACAGTGACCTGACGTTGCGCACCCTGGATGTGGCGATCCAACATGATCGCTGTGCGGCTGGAATTCTGATCAATGGCGTCCAAGTGAGGCGAATAGTGCAAGAGCATCACGCGCCAGCTTGCTTGTGAGCTGGCCAGCAGGCATCTCCCGGCCCAGGCGCGCGGCTTGGCCAGACCACAGCGCCGTAAAGTCACCTGATCCTTTTGCTTCGGCTGCCGCCTTGAGAGGCGCCAGGGCGCCGCCTGCCAGCGGGAACACCGGCGCTTCCGCCGAAATCGGGCCCAATTCGCGCATGGCGCGGTTGATCACGCCTCGCGCCGGGCGGCCTGTGAACACGTTGGTTAACGCTGTCTCATCGTCCCGAGCCGATTTAAGGGCCTTTCGATTGATCTCCGGCACATTGGCCTCAGGGCAGAAAAGGTAGGCTGTGCCGATCTGCACGGCACAAGCGCCTAGCGCAAAGGCTGCCGCAATGCCCCGCGCGTCGCCTATGCCGCCCGCCGCGATCACCGGGATTTCGACAGCGTCCACCACTTGCGGCACGAGTGCGAGCGTGCCGGCCTGTGAGGCGACGTTGTCGGTCAGAAACATGCCGCGATGTCCGCCCGCCTCATAGCCTTGCGCGATAATGGCGTCGCAACCCCGTTCCGCCAACCACACTGCTTCCCTCGCCGAGGTGGCCGACGCGATGATCTTGCAGCCCGCCGCCCGCACCCGTTTCAGAAGCCGATCCTCAGGAAGTCCAAAGTGAAAGCTGACGACCTCCGGCTTGAACGCTTCGACGATCTCACATGTCGCCTCTGTGAATGGTGCGCGGTCGCTGCTCGGCACGGGCTTGCTCGGATCGATGCAGAATTCCGCATAATATCCGCTGAGCCGCTGTCGCCATTGGGCCTCGCGAGCGGCGTCGGGCGCGGGCGGGGTGTGGGTGAAGAAATTCAGGTTGATCGGCTTGGCGGTGCGCTGACGGATCACACCGAGGGCTGTGCGAATCTGTTCAGTGGTCGACAAAGCGCAGGCAAGGGAACCAAGCGCGCCGGCATCGGATACGGCGATGGCCAGCTCCGCTGTGCTTGGCCCTGCCATCGGCGCCAGCAGGATCGGATGTTCGATACCGAACAGCTCGATTATTCTTCGATCAGGCCACATGATCATTGTCTCCGGCAGCAAGGTTTCGCGCAACGTTACGGCGCATCACTCTTTCTGCGGCGCATTCGAAGCAGCAAGCGCTTTCCGCAAATTCTTCAGCTCCTCGAACCGCTTGGTCACGTCGCGCATGATGGCTCCCATGCCCATCATCGTGCCCGCCGGGTCGCGAAACGGAACGATGGAGAATTCGACGGATATCCGTGCGCCATCCTTGCGCAGCGCCGGCACGGCAAGGAGATCGCCGGCTCCGTAACGCGTCTGTCCGCTGCGCATGGTCTGCGCATAGCCCTGCCAATGTCGGGCTCTCAGAGCATCGGGAATGATGATATCCAGCGACTGTCCCACGGCCTCCCGCTCGGTAAAGCCGAAAATGCGGTGGCATCCCGCGTTCCAGAAGCGAATGATGCCATCCTGGTCGGCATAGAGCACTCCGTCGGGGGCGTTGGCGAAGAGCCCGCGTTCGAAGTCAGCGATGCTCATCGCCGGCGTGGGCTGAGGGAGCCCCATATAGGCGGGATCCACCTCATGCATGAAGCAAGCAGGCGACGCGTATTCATGGACGTCTTCTTCTTCGTCGCCACTCTCGCCCATAGGATTCATCATCGACCTGCGAAACGGCCTCTCCGGGGCGCTAGCCTGCATTCATGCAGCAAAAGCCAGGAAAGACTTGGAAATGAAGGCACGGGGGTTCTTCCGTTCATGCCACTGAGCATATCTTCCGCTTCCACGGTCCGACAGGCAAACGAATTTGGTTCTTGAGCGACGTAGGTGCGCCTCCGCGCTTCCTCAATTCCGAGCTTTCGCCTGACCTCGACAATGCGGTATATAATCGTACTACACGACGCTGGGCGAACCTGTTCATGACGATCGAAGCCACTATCACGTTGAAAAGCGCCCACATGCCCGGCGTCGGGCGCGAGCGCATTCGCCTGCTGCAGGCCGTGGCGCGCGAGGGCAGCATCACCGCCGGGGCGAAGCGCGTCGGTCTTACCTACAAGGCCGCCTGGGACGCGCTCGACGCCATGGCCAATTTGTTCGGACAGCCTTTGCTGGAGACGAGAAC
The DNA here is from genome assembly GCA_963842775.1 of uncultured Alphaproteobacteria bacterium. GTDB lineage: Bacteria > Pseudomonadota > Alphaproteobacteria > Rhizobiales > Rhodomicrobiaceae > R-RK-3. Next base: position 267,173 of record CAWJHQ010000016.1, read on the forward strand.
AGGCGGACGGGCCGGCGGCGGCGCCAGCCTGACACCCATTGGCGCCAAGGTTATCGAGGCGTTCGGCCGGCTGGAAGCCGAGATGGCGCGCGTCGTGCGCGAGCTGGAGCCGGATTTCGCCGGCAGCGGCATTTCGCCTCTCAATCTGTTCTCGGGGTTCTTTATGCGGACGAGCGCACGCAATGCGTTGCGGGGCAAGATCACGAGCATCGCCTCGGATGAACTCAATGCCGAAGTCGCGGTCTCCGTGTCCGAAGATACGACGATCTATGCGATGGTGACAGGCGAAAGCTTGCGCGAACTGGGCCTGTGTGTTGGCCGTGAGGCCATCGTGCTGATCAAGGCGCCTTTTGTCATGATCGCGCCCGGCGGCGAACCGCCCGCGACCTCGGCGCGCAATTGCGTCCCCGGCATCATCAAGCGCTGCGAGATTTCGGCGGTCAATGCCGAGATCGTGCTGGATATCGGCAGCGGCAAGTCGCTCGTCGCGAGCATCACCGCGCACAGCGCCACCGCTCTGGATCTTGCACTCGGCAAGCCGGCCTGCGCGCTGTTCGATGCCGCCCACGTCATCATCGCCATCGATTAATCAACGGGAGAACACTCATGAAACCGACAAAAATGCTGGCCGCAGCGATCGGCCTTCTCGCGGGGCTGGCGATCAGCGCGCAAGCGATGGCGGGGCAGACCAACATCGCCGTGGCGGCAAACTTCACCGACGCCGCCAAGGAGATCGCGGTGGCATTCAAGGCGAAGACCGGCCACGAAGCGGTGCTGAGCTTCGGCGCGACCGGCGCGCTCTATACGCAGATCACCCAGGAGGCGCCCTTCGAGATCCTGCTGTCGGCTGATGCCGAGCGTCCGAAGAAGCTCGTCGACGACGGGCTTGGCGTCGCCGACAGCCGCTTCACCTATGCCATCGGCAAGCTGGTGCTGTGGAGCAAGAATGCCGATCTGGTGAAGGGCGAGGAGACGCTGAAGGGCGGCGCGTTCACCAAGCTTGCGATCGCCAATCCGACCACTGGCTCCCTATGGCGCGGCGGCCGTCGAAACGCTGAAGGCGCTGAAGCTCGACGAGGCGGTGCAGCCGAAGATCGTGCAGGGCAACAGCATCGCCCAGACGTTCCAATTCATCGACACCGGCAATGCCGAACTCGGCTTCATCGCGCTGTCGCAGCTCGCCGGCAAGAACGAAGGATCGCGCTGGATGGTGCCGCAGACGCTCTATACCCCGATCAAGCAGGATGCGGTGCTGCTGAAGAAGGGCGCGGCCAATGAAGCGGCGACGGCCTTCATGACCTTCCTCAAAGGCGCCGAAGCCCGCGCCATCATCGAGAAATACGGCTACGCCATCGACAGCCAGAGCTGAGACGTCGATGGGCGGACTCCCTGCTGACATCTGGCAGCCGATCCGGCTGACCATCGAGCTGGCGGCGGTGACGACGGTGTTGCTGCTCCTCCTGGGCACGCCGATCGCCTGGTGGCTGGCGCGCTCGCGAGCCTGGTGGAAGGAGGGCGTGGCGACTGTCGTCGCCCTGCCGCTGGTGCTGCCGCCGACGGTTCTCGGCTTCTATCTTCTTGTTGCGCTGGGTCCCAACGGGCCCGGCGGCTGGATCGCCGGGCTCTGGGGCGGGCGCACGCTGGCCTTCACCTTCGAAGGGCTGGTGATCGGATCGGTGCTCTATTCGATGCCGTTCGTGGTGCAGCCGATCCGCAATGCCTTCGAGGCGATCGGCGACCGGCCGCTCGAAGTCGCCGCGACGCTTGCGCGCTTCGCCGATGCGGGCGTTCTGGACGGTCGCCGTGCCGCTCGCCCGGCCGGGATTTCTGACCGGCGCGGTGCTCGGCTTCGCCCATACGGTCGGCGAGTTCGGCGTCGTCCTGATGATCGGCGGCAATATCCCCGGCCAGACCAAGGTGCTATCCGTCGCCATCTTCGATTATGTCGAGACCTCGCAATGGCGCGAAGCAAACATCCTGGCGGCCGGCATGGTGGTGTTCTCGTTCGCCGTCATCCTCGCAATGACGCTGATCCAGAAGCGCGCGGCGCGCATCGGCGAATGACGCAGCCCGCAGGCATCACGGCGCGCTTTCGCGGAATGCTCGGACGCTTTTCGCTCGATGCGGCCTTTGAAGCGCCCGCCAGCGGCGATCACTGGGCTGTTCGGGCCTTCCGGCTGCGGCAAGACCACTATGCTGCGCTGCATCGCCGGCTTGCACCGCCTTGAAATAGGCTTTTGCAGCGTCGGCGGCGATGTCTGGCAGGATGACGCGACATTCAGACCGCCGCATCAGCGGCCCGTCGGCTACGTCTTCCAGGAAGCAAGCCTGTTTCCGCATCTTTCGGTGATGCGAAATTTGCTCTATGGCGCGAAGGGAACCGGTGTTGTCGGAAGCCAGGCCCAGATCCGCTTCGACGAGGTGATCGAGCTTCTCGGCCTCGCCGCGCTGCTCGACCGGTCGCCGCAAAACCTGTCCGGCGGTGAGCGCCAGCGCGTCGCCATCGGCCGCGCACTGCTGTCGCAGCCCAAGCTGCTGCTGATGGACGAGCCTTTATCGGCGCTCGACCGGCTGACGAAGGACGAGGTACTTCCCTTTCTCGAACGGCTGCATGAAACGCTCTCGCTGCCGGTCATCTATGTCAGCCACGACATGGCCGAAGTCGAGCGCTTGGCGGACCATCTCGTGCTGATGGAAGCGGGCAGGGTCATCGCCTCCGGGCCGCTCACGGCCTTGCAGAGCGATCCCACTTTGCCGCTCATGAAGGCCCGCGATGCCGCCGTCAGCCTCGACGCCGTCGCTGACCATTACGACGCAGCCTATGGCCTGGTGCGCCTTTCCGTCCCAGGCGGACGCTTCATCGTTCCCGCGCCGCCGGTTGCCGCGGGCAGTTCGCTCCGCCTGCGGATTTTCGCGGGCGATGTCAGCCTTGCACGCGAAAAACCGATCCAAAGCACCATCACCAATGTTCTGCCGGCCCGCATCCTCGCCGCGACCCCCTCAGGCGCACACGAGATCACCGCGCTATTGGGCCTTGGCCCCGCAGGAACCGGCGCAAAGCTGCTCGCCCGCGTCACACGGCGATCCTGGGAAATGCTCGATCTGAGGGAAGACATCGACATCTACGCTCAGGTCAAGGCCGTCGCACTGGTGCTCGGACAAAACAAGTCCGCCGGCTAGGCCACTATCGCCGGTCTTTAGCCGGCGAAATCGATAAACATCGCCGACGTCCAAACCTTGGCGTCATCGATTTGACGCGCCAGGACATATATCGGCCTGAACCCATGCGGCCCATTGACCGGCGCGACTTCAATGGTTCCTGAGACGTCGCGAGGCGTGGGCATATCGCTCATGCGCTCCAAAGCCAGGAACATCTCCACACCTGGAAGGGGCTTGTCCAGGCGTGAAGCAGCGATCAATTCCGCGCCGGTGAGTTCCCAGGCAAAGCTCGGACAATGGACGAACGGATTGCCCTTGGCTGGATCACCGACCTTCACATAGCCATCGATCGTCCCTTCCACGATGATCTTCGCAGCCGGGAGGTCCGTCACGTCCAACTCTATCGCATCGGCATCACCATAGGTGTCGCTGCGGAAGCAGACGGATGTCGCGCCCTCGCGCCAAGCAGCTTTCCTCCTGGTGTTCGAACCCGCGCGATTGGAACGCGTTGATCACGGCATTTGTGATCGTGATTTTGCCCTTCCACGCAGCCCAGCGATAGCGATCCTTGATGCGCGCACCGCCCCAGCGCAGCCGGATTTTCCGCTCGGAGAATCCCAGCTCCTGCTGCAGGTTTCGATGCCAGAACGGGCCGTCATGATCGCAGGCGATGATCTCATCCCAGCCGGCATCGCCGAGGAAGCGATAGTCGATTGTGGCGGGGCCGGTATGCGCGAAGGCGTCGCCCATCATGTGCGGCCCGCAGCGGGTCAGCCCGAAGGTCCGCTCGCCGGTCGAGGCGAATGTGTGCCGGGCGCGCAAGGCCCGGGCGACCGATGCGCGCGTCAACGCCTCGGCCATGACGCCGGTGATGCCGCCCTTGGTGCCGAAGACGGCGGTGCCGGGTACGCCGCCGCCACAGCGCCCTCGATGTTCGTCGCCGGCCATCGAGGCGCCGAGCTTGTATCCGCGCTGCATGGCCTCCTGATACAGCCAGCCGAAATGTCCCCAGGACGAGCCGATTTCGACGAGGCGCTCCAACTCCGGGTGATGCCAGTCGAGATTGCAGCGCCGGCCGCCGACATGGGGGATCAGCAAATGTGCCTCTGGGGCCTTCGCATAGGCGGCCCAGAGTTCTTCCAGCGGCCACGCGCCGGGTTCGACCGCGCCGCCTTTCATGTCCTCATTCCATTCGACCGAGCGCACATGCTCGCCCGTCTTCAGATAGGGAAACTCCGGCTTGCCGTCCTGGAGGAAAACGACATTGTGGTCGCCGCCGGCGCAGGAACTCCCGGACCACTCAACGCCCGGATAGGCGACGAAGCGGCCGTCCTCATTGATCTCGGTGATGAGTTCGACCGTCTTTTCCCAGCGCGGCGTGGTGATGTTGAAATCATTATGAGCGAAAGCGAGCACATCGAGACCGGCGACGTCGCGCCCATAGGTCAGATTATAGGTGGTGGAGTTGGTGCCGATCGTGTCCTCGCTATGGACATGCAGATCGGCGTAGAAGACGCGCGGCACGTCGAGATCTTTTTCCACGGTGAGGAAGAACGTCTTTGGCGCGACCCGCGGATGGTTCGGGAGCCGTGCGGTGACGGCGAGCTCACCGGCAGCGCCCGTCGGCAAGTCCTCCAGCAGCGCGACGCACCAGCCATTGCCGTCATGCGTGAATTCGCGTGTGTATACGGTCTTCCCGTCCATTGCGGCTACGATGTCGAAGGCCTCGGCAAGCGCCCAACATGTGTTGCCCCACCCGTCCTCCGCCCGCACTCGAAGCGGCACGGCTTCGCCCGCCTTGGCGATCCGCGAACCGGTCCACTGAATGTGAGCCGGCGGCCCAGGCTCAATCTGCATCACCAGATCAGGCGAGACGGCCGCAAACCGGGATGTGCCGAGAGGATCGACATAGCAGCGGATGCAGAAATCCTTCTCGACGAAGGTTTGCACCCTGGTGCCGGGACCGCCGAAGCGGCGATCTCCAAGCCGGATGATGATATGGTCGCCGGCCTTCAGATAGCCGTCCACCACATCGACGATGATCGCCTTCTGGAACGGCCGCTCATGTCCTTTCTGGTCGAAGCGGACTTTGAGGTCCTGCACCGTTGCCGGCGATTGCCCCTGGACCAGAGGACCGGCCTGATATTCCGCGCTGATGTAGTTCGCCGCCGCCGGGTCCGTGGTCTGAAACAGCGCCCAGTCCGAATAGAACTTCATGGTGGCCTTGAACCAGGATCCATCCGCCATCCCCGAGGCGCCGACCTCATAATCGATGATGATTTCCTGCCAGGAACCGGCCTCGATCCGGTCGACACTGCACGTCGCGCGCCCGACGAACGGCATGTCCTTGGTCATTTCGTAAAGCCCGGCAGGTGCGAAATGCGGCCCAAGCAATGCGTTCAGCGCCTGGCGCGTCATTTTCTTCATTGCTGAGCCCTTGGGATTAGAATGGCCACGGTGCGGAGGGATCCCAGATGGGGATGCCCATATAGGCATACCACGGCGCCATCACCAGAATACCGTAGGCAATGGCGATCAGCACCGACACCCATCCCGCCTTGGCATAGTCGGCCGTGGTGAAATGCCCAGCGCCATAGGCGATGACCGCCGCCGTGATCTGGGTCGGCAGAATATAGGCGAAGCTGTCCGTATCGGCGACGAGCAGCGTAAAGGCGACCGGATGCAGACCGACCTTCGGCGCCATCGCGAACAGGATGGGCGCCAGCATCGCCACCGCCGCGACATTGGAGAGCATGCCGATGCGGATGATGTGCGTGCCGATCATCATGATCAGCAGCACGGCCCACCAGCTCTGCCCGACGACCGCGCCCTGGATCAGCGAGGCCAACCAGTCCGCCAGCCCCGATTTCGACATCGCGCCGGTCATCGTCAATGCGCCGCCGAGCAGCAGAAACGTGCCCCATATGGTTCGGTCCTGCACCTCTTTCCAGGTGAAGGGGAAGAGGCCGGGGATGAACAGGATCATGATGCCGATCAGGCCGATGATGCCGAGCGGATATTGGTGCAGCTGGTAGATCGGGCTGCCCTTGCCGAGCGCGAACATCAGCGCCCCGCCGGCGCAGAGCATGAGCAGGATCCACTCGGTACGGCCCATGCTGCCCATGTCCTGGTGCATGGCATGGATTTTCGCGTAACCGCCGGCGATCGGAACTTTGGCGGCTTGGAAGTGAAAGCGCAGCCACCATTGCGTCAGCACGAACATGCCGAGATAGGGAAACTGCAGCATGAACCAGTGCACATAATTGATCTTGAAATTGGCCTTGCCGAATAGATCGACGAGGATCAGGTTCGGCAAATGCGCCGTCATGATCACCATCCCGCAGATCATCGCGCCATAGACGAGAGACTGGATCACGATCATCTTGCGGGCGGCGCGCTCTTCCTCCGTATCGCCTAGGAGCCTCGCCACCGCATCGACGATACTCAGCAGCGTCGCCGAACGCGCGTTGGCGGCCGGCACGATCAGCGCCAGCACGAGATTGACGCCGAAGAAACCCCATACGACGCGGCCCGCCGTGGCGGCTTTGACTTTGTCCAGAATTGCCAGGGCGATGCGGCGGTCGAGCTTGAGCAGTTGCAGGAAGGCGCCAACCAGGAAGGCGAACAGGCAAAGCCACACCACTTCATTGGTGAAACCGGCGAAGGCGGTCGCCATGGGGGGCTGGCCATTCGTCCATGGCAGCGCCTCCGTCACGATGAGCAACAGTGGGATGGAAATGCCGGTGATGCCGACAGGCATCGCTTCCGAGACCCACATGATGCTGGCCCACACCACAACGGCCAGCACGGTTCTGCCTTCAGGCGAGAGGCCGGCCGGAAGCGGCAGCAGCAGCGCAATGAGCGCAAAGGCGATCCAAGCGCCGAGAAACCCGGCGATCACGCTCGCCGGATTTCGGCCCGAGGCGCGGATGTTGGTAGCGATATGTTGCCATATCCCGCCCAGTGTTCCCTTCGTTGGATGATAAGGGACTTCCGCGATTACTTGCGTCATTACCTACCTCACTCCGCTCGAGGGCATCACTTCGTTGTACATTCGATTTGGCGAGTCTTAGCCGCGAACGGATGCGAGGTTGGATTCGATGCGCAAATGGAAAGGACGCCCGTCACGTTCAGCCGAGAAACGCTTGCATACTGCATTCGGTGTTATTCCGCCGTCCGATCATCAAAGAGCGGATGGTCCTTCATGTTTCATTATTCTGCGGCAATAGGGCGATGCCGAACCAGTAATCCTTGATACGTCCGACGGCCTCAACCAGACCTGCGAAATCTACCGGTTTTTGGATGTAGGTACTTGCCCCTATCTCGTAGCACTGCTCAATGTCCTTCTCGTCGGAAGAGGTGGTTAGAACGATGATGGGAATTTTTTTCAGAGACTGGTCCTGCTTGACGAGAGCCAACGTCTTCCGGCCGTCGATCCCCGGCATGTTCAGGTCCAGCAAGATCAGAGCGGGTCGTGGAGCGGCTGGCGCGGATGCGTATTTTCCCTCGCGCCTCAGATAATTCAGCGCGTCCTGGCCGCTTCTGCACCACTGAATCGGATTGTCCAGATGGGCCGCCTGAAAGCTTCTGACCGCCGCGTCGTAATCATCCACATTGTCTTCCACCAGCAGGATGGTGGGCGGATTAAGCTGCGACATCGGCGATACTCGGCGCGAGGGTGAAGTAAAACGTCGTCCCCTTGCCGGGCGTGGACTTCGAGCCAGATGCGCCCATGATGCCTGTCTATGATTTTGCGTACGAAGGTCAGTCCCACGCCGGTGCCCTTTTTATTGTCGTCTTCTTCATTGAGCCGCTTGAAGATGCGAAATATGTCTTCATAAAATTCTTCATCGATGCCGATGCCATTATCCCTGACGTAAAAGACCTGTTTTTCGATGCCGCTTTTCGTTCTCATCTCGTCGATGCAGCCGATCTCGACGGTTTTCTCTTCGTTGTCGTTATATTTCACAGCGTTGGTAATCAGGTTACGGAATATTTCGGTCACACCGGTTTTGTCACCGACAATTTCCGGCAAGGGGCGCGGAACGACGACAGTTGCGTTTCGCTCTCGCAACGTCGTTTCCATCATCGATTCGATATCACGGATTGCCGCATTGAGGTCGGTGGGCCGAATCGCCAATTCCTGGCGGCCAAGACGAGAGAAGTACAGAAGGTCATTGACGAGCTGTTCCATGCGCTGACTGAGATAGCGCAGGCGATGCAGACGTTTAATGCCCTGTGCATCCAACTTGTCCTGGTAATCCTCGTACAAAAAAGTGGAATTGTTGAACAGGCCGCGCAGAGGTTCCTTCAAGTCATGCGAGGCGATATAGGCGAAATCGTCGAGCTCCTGATTGCTGCGTTCCAGCTCCCTCGTGTAGTGCAGCAAGTCTGCTTCGGCCTTTTTTTGCATGCTGATGTCGCGCATGATTTTTGAAGTGCCGATAATGCGCCCCGTCGTATTCCGTACGGGCGATAGTGGTGAGCGAAACGCTGATGCACTGCCCATTCTTATGGAGGCGCATGGTTTCCAGGCGATGGATTTCTTCGCCTCTGCTCAGTCGTTCCAGAATATCCCGCTCCTCCTCCAGTTTCTCCGGCGGGACGATAAGGGTGACGGGCTTGCCGATGGTTTCTTCGGCGCTGTAGCCCAATAGCCGTTCAGCGCTGACATTCCAGGATGTGATAATGCTCTCCAGCGTCTCGCTGATGATCGCGTCGTCCGAGGAAGCAACGATGGCGGCGAGCAATGCCCTCCTTTCCTCGACCTGTTTGCGAACACTGATATCGCGGAGGATTCCAGGCAAGTACCGCCCGTCCTTCAGCCGAAAGGCGCTCAGGGCCAAATCCATCGGGAAAACCGAGCCATCCTTGCGTTTGGCGCTGACAACGCATCCTGCCACGCCCGTAAGATGTCCCTGGCGGGCGGAGAAATAGCGCAAAAGATCGCCGCGCTGCCCGGTGTGCTGTGGTTCCGACATCAGCATTTCGATATTGCGGCCAAGCACTTCCGCCGGCTGATAACCGAAAATGCGCTGACTGGCGGGATTGAAATGCTCGATGATTCCCTGCTCGTCGATGGAGATCAACGCATCCACCGCGTGATCGACCACCGCATTCAGCTTGTTTTCGCTCCGCCTGAGGGTCCGCTCGGTCTTATGACGCATGTAGACGAGCGCGGCCACGAACCACACCGCCCCTATGGTCAAGAAACGGTCGATCAATGCCATCGAGGTATCCGGCTCGGTCGGTAGCCTTGGCAAAATACGCGATCGCCATGAGCGCCGTGGCGATGCCGGCAAATACAAATGCTGTGTGGGAGCGCGTGAACCACAAGCAGCAGAAGACGAGCGGGATATAAGCAACGCCGGCCGCTACGCCGAGCGGCGTCGACAGGTCGAACAGCAGCACGAGCAGACACAATAGCGCCGGCATCCATAAGGGCACGCTCGCGGCGCCAAACGCTTGCCAGCGCCAGGCTGGCGCCAGAAGTTCGGCGCCTTCGCCCATGAAGCCAGCCACCGCTTGGCGAGCCGTACGCCCGTGGCCGCCCCATATGCCCTTCATTTGCCCGAGCATGAACCCGGCTCCGAGAGCGAATATGCGGAAGCCCGGTGGGTCCATCGCGGCCATATGCGGGACAAGCCGCCGGTCTGCCCCACGATCGTGCCACGCAACATGCGCCCCTGCTTGTCGTCTACCATGGATGCACCTTGCAGCGACACCAGAGGTCCGCCATTGTCGTTACGCAATCCATAGTTGAGCAAAAAATAGGTGCAACTTCTATTAACAAGACGCTGAATGGCGGTGTTTTAAACAATGCCGTCCGCACATTGCGGAGGCGCGCCTATTTTACCCGAGCGCGCAATGACCGATCCCGCGTGAGCGGCGACCGGACCATTTCGGATAACGGCGAGTGCGGCGTTGGTGAACTGGCCTACCGCGCCGCTTCAGAACTCATCCAGATTATCGGAATCCTCGGAACGCTGCGCCTTATAGGGAGCCGTTTTCCTGCGTGGAAGCAATAGCAGCGCCAAGAGCACGGGAGGGAATAGAAACGGCGCCATCGTCCAGAACCCGGCATTGCGGTTTTTTGCCTGCGCGATTATCGCCCCGGCAATGCCGGCTATCAGCGCAGATACGAGATAGATCGTGATTAAGGATCCTGATGACATGCTCAATCCGATGCAATCGGCGTTTTGCCAAGACAACTTAACGCAAGGGCCGAGTTGATCCGCAAACTGCGCTGGCGTCAAGCTACCGTGCCATAAGCATGACGAGCGGAACTGCGCGTCGGCCATCGCTCCCAGGGCCTGCCCATATGGTGCAGTGAGAACGCATCGTACCAAATTTGCAACAGTGACCTGGAATTGACCGGCCTCCCCTTTCCTAAGCGTTTGGGCATGGTCCGCATCGATTTCTTGCGATAAATTCCCCCGGGGGCTTGCTGGGTGGCGGAAGTGGTGATCTGTTTCCGTTCGGAATCAGAGTGACCTGATCGCCCGCACCGCGAAGACCGCATGTTGGGGGGTATGTATTTTATGTCTATTCGCCCAGTTTCATTGGCAAAGGTCGCGTGCGGGAGATTCGCAGGACGCCGCGAACGCGCCGGGGACATGCAAGCACCGCGTCAATCGGACCGGATGCGTCAGCGCCGCCGCAAATTCGGCAGGCTCGTGATCGCGCTGGCGTGTTTGGCCCTATCCGCATGCGCCTTCACGGACGGTACCGTCGACGGCCGCTACGACACGATCAACCGCAGCACTGACGCCGCGCGCAACCAAGCCATTCTCTTGAATATCGTTCGTGCCAGTAGGGCAGAACCGTTGAATTTTGTGGCATTTGCCAAAATCGGCGGGAACACGTCGACCAGTCTGGGAGTGGGGCTGCCAACCTTCCTTGTCGGCCCGGACCGGGTGCCGAACCAGAAGCAGCTCGCCATTGGTAACAACACGCTCAACGCTAGCGTGGGCGCCAGCAGCAATTTCGATATCGCTATCCTGGAGAACCGCGATTTTTATAGTGCGCTGCTGACCCCGGTCGACGAAGTGACCTTGAACTTTTTTGAACGGCAGGGCTATCCGCGTGAATTGCTGTTCTGGCTGTTCGCGGACTCTGTCCGCATCACCTACAACGGCAAGACGGCTGAATTCCGCAATGAGCCTTCGGATGAGAAATCCTGCGAGTTCGTGCCTCAGCGCCGGTGTTTCGTCAATTACGTGGACGCTGCGATCGATACCGGCTTCCGCGTGGAAACGCGCGTCGTCGACAGGGTGATGACCGGCTCGGACGGCAAATCGAAGCTTGTCCCCAAAACCGAAGCGCGGACCTGCTTCGATCCGGTGCTGGCCGATCGGGCAAAACGCGAAGTCCAGCAGGGCCTGCGAACGCGCACGCCGCGTCTGGCCGGGACAGCTGTAAATCCCATTTGCGGCAAATCGCCGTGGCCGAGGGAGGATGGTGAATCCGGGAGAAAGCGCAGGTCCGAATCAGGCTCTGGCGACGGGTTGTTGTCCAACCGGCTGATCATCCAGTCGACGCCGCCGCAAAAGCAAATGCCGGAGCCGCGAGCTTTGACGCGAGGGCTTGCAAGGCCTGCCCCGGTCGCGACCGGAACGGCGAAGCAGATCTTCGAAATTTCAACACGATCGACCTATGGCATCTATCAATATCTCGGGCGGATATTGGCTGAAAAAGCGATGGGCCAGGTGAGGCTGGATGGAACCGGCAGGGACGATGCTCAGGTTCTGACCATCGTTGAAGGTGGCACGACGCCTTGCTTCACCGAGGTCGAAGACGCCGGCAAGCATTATTGCGTTCCCGCCGAGGGGGCTGAAAACACCAAGCGGATCATCAGTCTGCTGGCTCAGTTGCTCGCGTTGAAAACGCCGCAAAGCGACCTTCCGTTCACGCCGACCGTGCGGGTGACGCCGTGAGGGGAAGCTGAGCGGGCGCATCGCCTATGACAGACGTGGTGCGGCGGCTCGCCGCGCTGACGTTCTACGCAACGGCGAGAATGTTATCTTCGACCGTACTCAAATGCTGACGCATCGCCTCGACGGCGGCTTTCGCATTCCGGTCTAAGAGGGCGGCGACAACCGCTCGGTGCTGATCGTCATAAGCCCCGCGCGTTTCGGCGGTGAGGGAGCGTTTCTTCAACTCGAACCATTGCGGCTGGTTGCGCGCTTCGCTGATGGCCCGGCAATAATCGATCAGAACCTCGTTTTTGGCCGCAATGAATATCGCCAAATGCAGCCGCGCGTCCCAATGCTCGAAATCGGCGATTTCCTTTGCCGCGAGGCTCTCTTCGAGCGCGTTGGAAATTGCGTCGAGATCCGCGCGGCTGGCACGCGTCGCAGCGAGCCCGGCGGCGCGAGGCTCGATGATCAGCCGGGTCTCGAGCAGGTCGCGCGGACTGGCCTCGCTCATCCGAAATGCGATGCCGTCTCCCGGCTTTTTTTCCCGAGGCGCTATGAAAGTGCCGCGTCCGACGTGCCGCGTCAGATAGCCGGTATCCTCCAGGCAATCCAAGGCACGCCTTAACGTATTTCTTGCAACGGCGAACCGGCCGGCGAGGACGCGTTCCGGGGGAAGCCTTCCGCCTGCGCTCCATTCGCCCCCGTCGATCATGCGGCGAAGTTCCTCGGCGAGCTCGATCGAGTTGCGCGATCCGGACATAGACCAATTCTATACCAATTCTAAGCCAAAAGAGAAGACGATCTTTCGCCACCGCATCGATTCGCCGAAGTCGAGCCGCGATGGAGCCTATGTCAGAAATGAATTTGACGCCTGTCGGTTCTAATGCAACGATGCATCAACCAAAATCAAAATTGGCGCAGTATTGGTTTAGTTTGCGCTGGGAAGAGACGCGTCAGGAGTTAGGTCTTGAAGATCGGCACTTTGCGCCGCGGCCAATGCCATGTGGCTGCTTTCATTGAGCGGCGCTCTCGAAAATCCGATTGTGGAGCGCGGCGAATGACAGCGAATGTCGTCGCGGGCATGGCTGTTGAGATCTGCCGGCGACGGAACGCCGGTCATCTGCATCCATGGCCTTGGCGGCACGTCGAATAGCTTCACGCCGCAAATGCCTGTGCTCGCGACCATGCGCGCAATTCGACCGGACCTGCCGTGCTCCGGGCGCTCGGCGAATGTCGAAAAGCCGTCGATCGGCAGCTTCGCCGCGGGCATCGCCAGGCTCGCGGACGTGCTCGGCGTCAAATCCGCCCATTTCATCGGCCATTCGCTCGGGACCATCATCTGTCAGCATCTCGCGGCGGACCGGCCCGAACTGGTGCGCAGCCTCGCCTTGATCGGCGCGCTCATCGAGCCCGCCCAACCGGCGCGCGACGGCCTGCGCCAGCGTGCCAAGACGGCCCGGTCCGGCGGCATCGCGGAGATCGCCGACGCCATCGTGCAGAACGGCATGGCGGCCGACAGCCGCTCGCGCAATCCGGCCGCCGCCGCCTTTGTGCGCGAAACAATCATGCGGCAATGCCCGGAAGGCTATGCGCGGACCTGCGAGGCGCTTGCCGAGGCCAATGCGGCAAACCATCAGCGCATCCGCTGCCCGGTGCTCATCATCAATGGCGAGGACGATTCGGTGGCGACGCCGTCGGTCGCCCGCGAACTGGCCGAGCGCATCGGCGGCGCGAAAGCCGTGATCCTGCCCCGATGCGGCCATTGGGCGACGATCGAGCGGCCGGACGAGATCAATGCGGAGTTGCGCCGGTTCCTCGGCGGAGAAGCCAGCGGGCGGCTGCGCGGAATAGCTTAGCGAGTGGCAGGGAAGAGCGACGGGCGGGCGAAGAGGAGAGCAGATTATGAGCGAATTCCGCAGCGGCCCTGGCTTTGGTTTCCAATCCGGGCGAAGGCTCGATCGTCTTCACCAATGTCCGCGTGCTCGACGCGACGGGCGACCAGCCCTTCATGGGCGAGGTCGTCGTGCAAGGCAACCGCATCGTCTCGGTCACGCGCGGCCAGCGCGTCACGCCGGGCGGCGGCGCGACCGTCATCGACGGCGGCGGCGCGACGCTGATGCCCGGCCTGATCGACGCGCATCTGCATCTGTCCTGGAACAATGCGCCGGGCATCGACCCGATCCAGATGATGGAGCTGGAAGAGCATATGCTGGTCACCATGGAAATGGCCAAGCTCGTGCTCGATGCCGGTTTCACCTCCGGACGCGGCGCGGCGGCGGCCAAACCCCGCCTCGACGTGGTGGCCAAGCGCTTCATCAATGAAGGGCGCTTCCCCGGTCCGCGCTATCTGGCGGCCGGTCCCGAAATCACCACGGTCGGCGGTCTCGGCGACAGCGCGCCCTCGCATATCCCGCATGAGGGGCTCAATCTCGGCATCGTCGTCTCCGGCCCGGAGGAGGTGCGCCGCGTCGTCCGCACGCTGATCAAATACGGCGTCGACAGCATCAAGCTGAACCTCTCCGGCGAGGCGATCACCGGCCTCGGCGCGGAAGAAACGCCGATGTCGGAGGAAGAGGTGGCGATGGCGGCGAAGGAGGCCAAATGCCGCAACAAGGTGCTTGCCGCGCATGCCCGTTCGTCCGGCTCGGTCATGCAATGCGTCCGCCACGGCATCCAGAACATCTATCACGCCTCATTCGCCGACGAGCAGGCGCTCGACATGCTGGAGGCGGCGAAGGACCGGCACTTCGTCGCGCCGGGCCTCGCCTGGCTGATCAACACCGCGCGCCACGCCGAGCCTTGGGGCATCAAACCCGGCACGCCCGTCACGATCGCCTATGAGCGCGAGCTGGAGATGGCCGTCGAGACGATGCGGAAAATGCATCGGCGCGGCATCCGCGTGCTGATCGGCGGCGATTACGGCTTCGCCTGGACGCCGCAGGGCACCAACGCCAGGGACATCGAATATTTCGTCGATCTCGTCGGCATGTCGCCGATGGAAGCCATCATGGCGGGGACCAGATATGGCGGCCAGATCATGAATATGGGCGATGAGCTCGGCATGATCCGGGAGGGTTTCCTCGCCGACATGCTGCTGGTCGACGGCGATCCGCTCGCCGATGTGCGCATCCTGCAGGACAAGAAGCGGCTCCTGGCGATCATGAAGGACGGCAAGTTCCACAAGGAGCCCGCGGCCCGCCAGAGTTTCGTCCGGCGGGTTGCTTGAGGCAAGGGCGCTAAAGCATCGTGCGCTTGACCGCAATCAAAAGCCCCCTCACCCACCCGCCTTACGGCGGGAGCCCTCTCCCGCGAGGGGAGAGGGCAAGGGAGCCGCGCACGCTTCCTTCTTCAGCCCTCTCCCACGTCGTGAGCCTTTACGGCGAACGACAAGCGTTCGCCTTCGGGAGAGGGCGGCGACGCAGTCGCCGGGTGAGGGTGGAGCCACGCGACAGGTGCGGTCGATTGAGCACCGGAGGAGGATGAAACGGACATGAAGATCTTCCTCTCCACGCTGCTGAACGGCTTCACGCTCGCCGCGCTCTATTTCCTCGTGGCGAGCGGCTTCACCCTGGTTTTCGGGCTGATGCGCAACGTCAATCTCGCGCATGGCTCGCTCTATCTGATCGGCGGCTATATCGCCTATTCGGCGGTCGAGGCGACGGGCGTGTTCCTGGTCGGTTTCGCCGCCGCCTTCGTCACCATGGCGATCGCGGGCATCGCGCTGCAACTCCTGGTTTTCCGGCATATGGAGGGCCAGGATCTGCGCCAGACCATGGTGACGATCGGCATCTCCATCATCCTTGCCGATCTGGCGCTCTGGATCTGGGGCGGCGAATTCTACCAGATCTATCCGCCGGACTGGCTGTTCGGCGCAGCGAGCTTCCCCTTGGTCGTCGGGCGCGAAATCGAACGGCGACCCGGTCTATTTCACCTATCCCATCGTGCGGCTGTTCATCCTCGGCATCGCGCTCGTCATCGGTTTCGCGCTGTGGCTGATGCTGAACCGCACGCGCATCGGCATGATGATCCGGGCCGGCGTCGACGACCGCGAAATGCTGAACGCGACCGGCATCAATATTCAGCTCGTCTTCGTCGTGGTCTTCGCCATCGGCGCGGGGCTTGCAGGACTTGCGGGCGTCGTCGGCAGCATTTTCGCCTCGCTCGCGCCGGGTGAGGATGTCCGCTATCTGCTGGCCTCGCTGGTCGTGGTGATCGTCGGCGGCATGGGCAGCATTACCGGCGCGGCGCTCGGCGCGCTGCTGGTCGGCCTCGCCGAGCAATTCGGCTCGGTCTATTTCCCGACCTACGCCATCGCGCTGACCTTCCTGATCATGGTGGCGGTGCTCGCCTTCCGGCCGCAGGGCATCATGGGGGCGCCGCGATGAGCGTCACGACGGGCGAGGAAAGGCTGATCGGCTCGCTCCCCGTCGCGGCGGCGTCGAGCTGGTTCAGCCCGGCGCATATCGTCCTCGCCTTTCTCCTCCTGGTGCTGCCGGCGCTGACAAGCGACTTCATCCTGTTTTCCATCTTCGCCTGGGCGCTGTGCCTGGGCATGGTTGCGCTGTCGCTGATGTTCCTGGCGGGGCTCGGCGGCATGGTCAGCCTCGCCCAGCTCACGGTGGCGGGCGTCGCCGGCTATATGGTCGCGATCCTGGGCACCAACGGCATGGGCATCGGACTGAACTGGCCCTGGTGGGCGGTGATCCCGGCGGCCATCCTGATCGCCGTCCTCTTCGCCACGCTCACCGGCGCGCTCGCCGTGCGCACCGAGGGCATCTACACCATCATGATCACCCTCGCGATCGCGGCGGCCTTCTTCTATTTCGCACGGCAGAACTACGACATCTTCAACGGCTGGAACGGCTTCAATCTCGTGCTGCCGCCCAAGCTGTTCGGCGTCGACTGGCGGCAGCCGGTGCCGTTCTATTATCTGGCGCTGTTTTTCGCCGTGCTGAGCTATGCGGCGGTGCTCTACGTCTCGCGCTCGGCCTTCGGACTGGCGCTGCAGGGCATTCGCGACAATGCGCGGCGCATGGAGGCCATCGGCTACAATGTCGTGGCGCATCAGGATCGCGGCGCATAGTTTCGCCGGGCTGATAGCCGCCGTCGCGGGCGTGCTGCTCGTCTGGTTCAACGGCGCCATTTCGCCGAGCTCGATCGGCGTCGGCCCGGCCATCGACATCCTCATCATCGCCATCATCGGCGGCCTCCGCCATCCGATCGGCCCGTTCATCGGCGCGCTGATCTATGCGGTGCTGTCGGTGTTCGCCATGGACCTCATCGAAATCTTCGTCGACCGGCAGCGCTTCAAACTGGTGATCGGCATCGTCTTTCTGCTGATCGTGCTGTTTTCGCCGGATGGCGTGCTGGGCATCTGGAGCCGCCTGCGGGAAAGGATGGCCGCCAGCCGCGACTGGAGCTTGAATGAACTCAACGACACCGACGGGCCGGCAAACGGCCCGCGGGATAACAGGGAGGAAAGAATGTTAGGAGTAACAAGACGGCTTCTTGTGATGGCCGCGGCCGCCGGCCTTATGGCGACGCATCCGGCCGCCGCGCAGGATAAGGGCACGCTGAAGATCGGCGGCCTCGCCACGCTGGAAGGCGTGTTCGCCGTTCCGGGCCAGGACGGCATGCGCGGCATCGAAGCGGCGCTCAAGGAGGCGAACTACACCGCCGGCGGCTACAAGCTGGAATTCATCAAAGGCTCCTCCGACGCCTCGCCGGACAGCGCCTTGCGCGCCGCCCGCAAGCTCGTCGAGCAGGACAAGGTGGCGATCCTCGTCGGCCCGCTTTCAGGGTCGGAAGGCCTGGCGATCAAGGATTATGCCAAGACCCAGCCGGCAACCACCTTCATCAACGGCACCTCTGCCGCCCAGGACACCACCCTGCGCGATCCCGCCCCGAATTTCTTCCGCTTCTGGACGGAAGGCGCGCAATGGATGTACGGCCTCGGCGACTATCTCGTCAAAGAGAAGAAATGGAAGAAAGTCGCCACCATCGGCGAGGACTATTCCTTCATGCACACCCAGTTCTTCGGCTTCGCGCTGCCCTATTGCAATGCGGGCGGCAAGATCGCGCAGCGCTTCTGGGTGCCGCTCGGCACGAAGGACTATTCATCCATCATTTCCTCGCTGCCCGACAGATGTCGACGCGATCTGGCTCGGCCTTGGCGGCGGCGATGCGGTGAACTTCCTCAATCAATATCAGCAGGCCGGCGGCTCGACCCCGCTGATCGGCGCTTCGATCACGGTCGATCAGTCGATCATCAACTCGAAAGGCCGCACCCGCGACGCGCTGAAAGGCATGCCCTCCGCCGGTCCCCAGGCCGATACGTGGGACAATGCGGGCTGGAACAAATGGGTGAAGCTCTATCAGGCGAGCTTTGCCGAAAAGGACCGCTTCCCGACGCCCGGCCTGTTCGCCACCGGCTATTACATCGCCACCAAGGCCATGATCGAGGGGTTGAACGCCGTCAAGGGCGATCTGTCCGACGGCCAGAAGGCGCTGCGCGACTGGCTGTCGAAGGCGAAGCTCGACACGCCGGTCGGGCCGATCACGCTGGATGAAAACCGCCAGGCGATCGCGGTGAACTTCGTCACCGAAGTCGTCGAAGGGCCGGGCGGCAATCTGGTCAACAAGGTGGTCAAGGTGACGGAGCCGGTCAACCAGACGATGGGCATGGATCGCGCCAAGTTCCTGGCCCTCGGCCCGGTCGGCCGCGACAATCCGAAATGCGATTGAGTGGATGAACTGGCCGGCGAAACATGTCAGGGGAGAGCAGCAATGCGCGAGCAAGCGGCTCCCCCTCACCCGGACGCTTCGCGTCCGCCCTCTCCCGCAAGGGGAGAGGGCAAAGAAGCAGAGGCGCCGCAGGTCTGCCTTTCTGCCCTCTCCCCTCGCGGGAGAGGGCTCCCGCCGAAGGCGGGTGGGTGAGGGGGCTGAGCGTACGAAATCTCTGCCGTTCGTTGAAACGCCAATGCAACCCGCTTAGAAATGGAATAAAACCTGATGTCGGAACGCGCCGCCAGAATTGCCGAAGCTGCATCCTCTTATGCCCTCGTGATTGAGGGCGTAAGCCGGCATTTCGGTGCTCTGGTGGCGCTCGACGCCGTCGATATGAGGCTCCGCGCCGGAGAACGCCGGGCCCTGCTCGGCGCCAACGGCGCGGGGAAGACGACGCTGTTCAATGCCATCACCGGCGATTTTCCGCCGACCGCCGGGCGCATCCTGTTTTTCGGCGAGGACGTGACCAATCTGAAGCCGCATGACCGGATCCGGCGCGGGCTTCGCCGCACCTACCAGATCTCGCTGCTGTTTCACGGCCTGAGCGTCCTCGACAATCTCTTTCTGGCGACGCGCGGCGCTTCCGGCCGCCGCTTCAGCCTTCTGCGTGCAGGCGCCGGCGATCCAGCCCGCGAAGCCGCGAGGCAGCTTGCACACACGGTGCATCTCGATGGCGTCCAGGACATGCTCGTCGGCGAACTGGCCTACGGACAGCAGCGCCAGCTCGAAATCGGCATCGCGCTGGCGGGCGCGCCGCGCTTCATCCTGCTCGATGAGCCGGCGGCGGGCCTCGCCGCCTCCGAGCGCCGCGAACTGATCCAGATCCTCAGGGCTCTGCCCGCCCATATCGGCTATGTCATCATCGAACACGACCTCGACGTCGCACTCCGCGTGGTCGAGACGGTGACCATCATGAATAATGGCCGCATCTTCAAGGAGGGCAGCCCGGAGGAGATCGAAGCCGACCCCGAAGTGCAGCGCATCTATCTCGGGGGCGGGAAATGAGCGAATTCCTCGCCCGCAGTGTCGCCGCTCCCGCGCTCGAGGTGCGGGGCCTCTCCGTCTTCTACGGCCGCGTCGAGGCGCTGCACAATCTCAGCCTTACGCTTGAGCGCGGCGTTCTCGCCGTGGTCGGGCGCAACGGCATGGGCAAGACGACGCTATGCAAGGCGATCATGGGGTTGGTCCCTGCCGCTCACGGAACCATCCGGGCTTACGGCACCGAGCTGACCGGCCTCTCGCCGCACAAGATCGTGCGGGCGTCTGTCGCCTATGTCCCGCAGGGGCGCCGCGTCTGGCCGTCGCTGACGGTGGACGAGCATCTGCGGCTGGCCTTTATCGGCGACAAGGATAGTCCGTGGACACCGGAGCGAGTCTACGAAACATTTCCGCGTCTCGCCGAACGCAGAACAAGCTACGGCACCCAGCTCTCCGGCGGCGAGCAGCAGATGCTGGCGATCGGCCGCGCGCTGCTGGCTAATCCGCGCCTGCTCATCATGGACGAGCCGACCGAAGGGCTGGCTCCGATCATCGTCGAGCAGGTTGTTCGGATGCTGCGCGGGCTCGCCGAGCAGGGCGATGTGTCGATCTTGCTCATCGAGCAGAATCTCGGTGTCGCGCTGGAGGTGTCCAGCGATATCGCAATCATGATGCATGGGCGCATCGCCAGGGAATTGCGCTCGCGCGAACTGGCCGCCGATGAGGCGCTGCAACGGCGATTGCTCGGCGTCGGCCGCGACGAGGACGAGGAGGCGCTGGTCCCGAGCGACGAGCCGGTTGCGGAGGTGCGCTATATCAGCATCGCGCGCGAGCATGGCGATCAGCGCGACGGGCCGTCCTACACATTCGGCGATGGCGCGCGCCCGGCCTATTCCGCCACGTCGATCCCCAACCGCTGGTCGGCCGACAACCGTCCGGCGGCGGCAAACGTCCCGCCGCCCCAGATGCGCAGCGCCGCGCATGACGATCGGGCGAGCAGCGCCGCGACGCCGGATGTTGCCGCCGTTCCGATCGCCGCGATGGTCGGCCGTAACGCCTATGTCGTCGGCACGTTCGACACCAAGGGCGCGGAGCTGACCTTCCTCAATAACAGCCTAAAACGGCTCGGCGTGAAGACCGTGACCGTCGATTTGTCCACCAGCGAACGCCCGAGTCCGGCCGACATAAGCCCCGCGGAAGTTGCGCGGCATCATCCTGGCGGCGAGCGTGCCGTGTTCATCGGCGACCGGGGCGCCGCCGTCACCGCCATGGCCGAGGCCGCCGCGCGCTTCATCCGCACGCGGCGCGATGTCGGCGGCATCATCTCGGCGGGCGGCTCCGGCGGAACGGCACTCGCCACATCGGCGATGCGCGCCCTGCCCATCGGCGTGCCGAAATTCATGGTGTCGACGGTCGCGAGCGGCGATGTCAGCCGCTATGTCGGGCCGTCCGACATCACCATGATGTATTCCGTCACCGACGTGCAGGGCATCAATTCGATCTCCGAGCAGGTGCTCTCCAACGCCGCCCACGCGCTCGCCGGCATGGTCGCGCATCAGCGCCGCGACGATCAGCGCGCCTCGACGAAGCCCGCCATCGGCCTGACCATGTTCGGGCTGACGACGCCCTGCGTGCAGGCCGTCACGGCAGCGTTGCGCGACCGCTATGACTGCCTGGTTTTCCACGCCACGGGAACGGGCGGCCAGTCGATGGAGAAGCTGGTCGACTCGCATCTGCTCACCGGCGTCATCGACGCGACGACGACCGAAGTCGCCGATCATCTCGTCGGCGGCGTGTTCTCGGCCGGGCCGGACCGATTCGGCGCGATGATCAGGACCCGCGTCCCCTATGTCGGCTCCTGCGGCGCGCTCGACATGGTGAATTTCTACGCTCGTGAGACCGTCCCGGCACGGTTCTCCGGCCGCAAATTCTACATCCACAACCCGAACGTCACGCTGATGCGGACGACGCCGGACGAAAACGAAGCCATGGGCATGTTCATCGCCGAGCGGCTCAACCGCATGGAAGGGCCGGTGCGTTTCCTCATTCCCGAAGGCGGCGTCTCCGGTGCTCGACGCGCCGGGCCAGCCGTTCCACGATCCGGCCGCCAACCGCGTGCTGTTCTCGACCATCGAGCGAATGTTCGTGCCGACGCCAAGGCGGCGGCTGATCAAGCTTCCTCACCACATCAACGATCCGGCCCTTCGCCGAGGCGCTGGTCCGCAATTTCCGCGACGATCGTAGAGACCACCCAATCGAATGAAAGCGAAAGACCGGCATGGCGCGCATAGAACGGGCGGCAATTCTGGAGCGTTTGCGGGGCAAGGCCGCGCGCGGCGAGCCGATCGTCGGCGGCGGCGCGGGCACCGGGCTTTCGGCCAAATGCGAGGAAGCGGGCGGCATCGACCTGATCGTCATCTACAATTCCGGCCGCTACCGCATGGCGGGCCGCGGCTCGCTCGCCGGCCTGCTCGCCTATGGCAACGCCAATGAGATCGTCGTCGAGATGGCGCGCGAGGTGCTGCCGGTCGTCAAGCACACGCCCGTGCTCGCCGGCGTCAACGGCACCGATCCGTTCTGCCTGATGGAGCCGTTTCTCGATCAGCTCGAAGGCGCTCGGCTTCTCCGGCGTGCAGAATTTCCCGACCGTCGGCCTGATCGACGGCACCTTCCGCGCCAATCTCGAAGAGACCGGCATGAGCTATGCTCTCGAAGTCGAGATGATCCGCATGGCGCGCGCGAAGGACATGCTGACGACGCCCTACGTCTTCTGCGAGGCCGATGCCGAGGCCATGGCGGATGCGGGCGCGGATATCATCGTCTGCCATCTCGGCCTGACGACGGGCGGAGCGATCGGCGCAGAAACCGCGCTGAAGCTGGAGGACTGTCCCGCCATCGTCGACCACTGGGCGGCGGCGGCGCGGCGCGTGCGCGACGACGTGCTGATCCTCGTCCATGGCGGCCCGGTCGCGCAGCCCGAGGATGCGGAGTATATTCTATCGAAGGCCAAGCTCTGCCAGGGCTTCTACGGCGCATCCTCGATGGAGCGCCTGCCGACGGAAGTGGCGCTGACGGAGCAGACCAGGAAATTCATGGCGATCAAGCGCCGGAAAGACGACGCCGAATAGGCGCGGAGGAGGTGCAGATGTCCGGGGAGCTGTCAGGCAGCAGATATCTTGGCTGATCGCGGCGATCGTCGCGATCGTCATCATCGCCTATGTCTTCTATCTCTGTTCTATCGCCGCTCGACGAAGGAGACCGGTTTCGTGCGCACCGGCCTCGGCGGACAGAAGGTCGTCATCAACGGCGGCGCGTTCGTCATGCCGATCTTCCACGACGTCACCCCCGTCTTCATGCGCACGCACCGCATGGTGGTGCAATGCGTCCGTGACCGCGCGCTGATCTCGCAAGGACCGGATGCGCGTCGACGTCACCGCCGAGTTCTACGTGCGCGTCGTGCCGACCAAGGACGGCGTTTCCGCCGCGGCGCAGACGCTCGGCCGCCGCAGCATGGACACCGAAGCGCTGCGCGAACTGGTCGAGGGCCGTTTCGTCGATATTCTGCGCTCGGTCGCGGCGGAAATGACGATGGAAGAACTGCACGAGCAGCGCAGCGAATATGCGCGCCGCGTGCGGGAGTCGGTGGTCGAGCCGCTGGCCAAGAGCGGCCTGGAAGCCGAGGCGGTATCGCTGACCAGCCTCGACCAGACCAATATGGAGTTCTTCAACCCCTCGAACGCCTTCGACGCGGAAGGTCTGACCCGGCTTACCGAGCAGATCGAACAGCGCAAGAAGCGCCGCAACGACATCGAGCAGGACACGCTGATCGCGATCCGCAAGAAGAACCTCGAAACCGAACGGCTCGCCCTCGATATCGACCGCGATGCGCAATTTGCGCGCCTCGACCAGGAGCGCGAGATCGGCACGCAGCAGGCGGCGCAGCGCTCCGAACTTGCCCGCCAGCGTGCCGCGCGCGAGCTGGAGATCCGAGCAAGCGCAGATTTCGCTGCGCGAAGGCGTCGAGCGCTCCCGCATCGCGCAGGAGCTGGCGATCGAGCAGCAGCGCATCCGCCGCGAGGTCGAATTGCAGCGGCTGGAGGTGGAGCGGCGGACAGTCGCTGGAGCTGGCGGAGCAGAAGCGCATCGATTTCCGTCGCCGAACATGCACGCCTCCAGCATGAGGCGCAGGCGGTCGCCGAGCAAGCCCGCGCGATTGCCATCACGCGCCGAGGAGAGCGTCTTCACCGCGCGCGAAGTGGCGGTCGCGGAGCGGCGCAAGCAGATCGAGCTGATCGCCGCGCAGCAGGACGCCGAACAGAGTTCGACGCGTCTGCTCATCACCTCAAGGGCGGAGCTCGAAGCGGCCGGGAGCCGCGCACAAACCGCCCGCGTCGAAGCCGAAGGCAGCGCCGAGGCGGAAAAGATCCACGCCCTCGCCGCGAGGTTGCGTCACGAGGTCGAGGCGGAAGGGCTGCGGCTGATGAACGAGGCGCAGAACACGCTGTCTCCCGAGGCGCGCGCGGGCGCGCTGCGGCGGTTCCTGGTCGAGCGGCTCGACTCCATTATCCGCGAAAGCGTCAAGCCGATGGAGAAGATCAACGAGATCAAGATCCTGCATGTCGACGGGCTGCTCGGAGGCTCCGGTCAGAACGGTTCGGGCGGAGGCTATCGGCCCACGGGGCTTGGCGACGAGGTCGTCAACAGCGCCTTGCGCTACCGCGCCCACGCGCCTCTCATCGACAGGCTGCTCAAGGAAATCGGCCTGACCGGCGGCGATCTCAATCAGCTTTCCGGCGGCGATCTGCAGAAGCTGCTGGGGCTTTCCGAGGGCGGCGCCGGCAAGCAGCTCGACCTGTTGCGTGACAACGAGCCGGACACCTCGGAATATCCGAACTGAGATGGTCAAGGTCTATACATCGAGCGTGATCGACGCGCCCGCCGCCGAAATTTGGGACCGCATCCGCGACTTCAACGGCCTGCCGAATTGGCATCCGGCGATTGCCGACAGCCGCATCGAATTGCAGCAGCCAGCCGACAAGGTCGGCTGCATCCGCAATTTCACGCTGAAGGATGGCGGACGCATCCGGGAACAGCTTCTCGCGCTGTCCGACTACGATTTCTCCGTGACCTATTCGATCCTGGAAAGCCCGATGGGCG
Organism: uncultured Alphaproteobacteria bacterium; assembly: GCA_963842775.1. Lineage (GTDB taxonomy): Bacteria > Pseudomonadota > Alphaproteobacteria > Rhizobiales > Rhodomicrobiaceae > R-RK-3. The sequence goes on from CAWJHQ010000016.1 coordinate 292,171, forward strand.
TCACGAACTACATTGCAACACTGAAGCTGACGCCGATCACGGACGGCAACCGGTGCTTTGCCGAATGGACGGCGGAATTCGACTGCGCGCCGGGGCGCGAGACGGAGCTGGCGCGCAATATCGGCCAGGGCGTCTTCCAGGGCGGCTTTGACGCGCTGAAGAGCAGCATGACGCGCCAGCGGCGCATTGTCTGAGCACGCGGGCGCTCTCGATGGTCAAGGTCACGCGCAGCACCATCATCGACGCGCCGATCGCTGCCGTGTGGGCGATCCTGCGTGACTTCAACAGCCATTCGGGCTGGCACCCTGCGGTTAGCGCGAGCCGGATCGAGGCGGGGCGGGCGTCGGATGAGATCGGCTGCGTCCGGGATTTCGCGCTCGCGGATGGCGGGGGTCTGCGCGAACAGCTGCTGTCGCTCTCCGACCGCGACCACACGCTCAGCTATTGCATTCTCGATGCACCGATGCCGCTTCAGGGCTACGTCGCCAGCATCCGGCTGAAGCCGGTCACCGATGGCGACCGGACTTTCTGGTCCTGGGAAAGCCGGTTCGATACGCCGCCTGGCCGTGAGGAGGAACTGACCCAGCTCGTAGGCGAAGGCATTTACGAGGCCGGCTTCGCGGCGGTCAAGCGCATGCTGGCGAGAGGAAACGGCCTGAAACCCCCTCGCCCACCTTCGCCCGCTTCCGCCGTCTCGGTGAGGCGGCTGCCTGCCGCGCGCGGCGAAACGCTCCGCGCTGGCGCGATCATCGTGTCGGCTTATGGCGGCGCGGACAGGATGACCTGGCAAGAGATCGCCGTGCCGCCGCCGGGGCCGGGCGAGGTTCGCCTCCGGCACACGGCGATCGGCGTGAACTACATCGATATTTACTGCCGCACCGGCTATTTCGACCTGCTGACGCCGCCGGGCGTGCTGGGAATGGAGGCGGCGGGCATCGTCCTCGACGTAGGGGACGGCGTTCCCAATCTGTCGCCGGGCGACCGCGTCGGCTATGCGTGTCCACCGGTCGGCGCCTATTGCGAGTTGCGGACCATGGATGCATCGCTCCTCGTCGCGCTGCCGGACCACATTGACGATCGACTGGCTGCCGCAGTGCTGCTGAAAGGCATGAGCGCCGAGTTTCTGCTGCACCGCGTCCACAAATTGCGCGAGGGGCAAACGATCCTGGTGCAGGCAGCCGCAGGAGGCGTCGGCCAGCTTCTCTGCCAATGGGCCCGCGCGCTGGGTGCGACCGTGATCGGCACCGTGGGCAGCCGGGAAAAGGCCCGCATCGCGCAGGGCGCAGGGTGCGCGCACACCATCGTCTACACGGAGGAAGATTTCATCCGGCGCGTCGATGCAGATCACCGGCGGACGCGGGGTGGACGTCGTCTACGACGCCGTGGGCCGCGATACGTTCGACAAATCCTTCGAAGCACTCGCGACCCGCGGCCACCTCGTCAGTTACGGTCAGGCCTCCGGTCCGGTCCCGCCGGTCGATATCGCCAGCTATGCCGGCAAGTCCGCGTCGGTTTCCCGCCCCAATTTCGGCCACTACACCGATACGCCGGAAAAGGTCCGCTCGATCACGGACAATCTGTTCCGGGCCATCCGCATGGGTATCCTCCGCGCCAATATCGGGCTGATGCTGCCGCTTCGGGAGGCCGCGGACGCTCATCGCGCTCTCGAGACGCGGCGTACATCGGGCTCGATTATCCTGATCCCTGAGCGGGCGGCAGATTAGGCCGAATTACGGCAAGCATCCGAGCCAGCTCTGAGCTACATTCCGAGTGAAACGGAACGGGTATTCTGTTCTTTGTTTGTCGTCACTCGGATGCATCCGGCACGGGTCATCATGACGCCACTGGCCGTCGCATAATTGCCATTGACCGCCACTCAAATCTGTTCCGACGAACATCATACGGCATCCGCACTCATACGATCGGGTGATGCAATGTGGAGAAGATCTGCCATTGTCCCGGATCGCGCAGGCGATTGCGGCAACACCAATAGCCAAGCCGATCTCATATCCGAATCCATGATCAGGTGAGCGAAATGCGAGAGTCCGAAGCATTGTCCGATCTGATCGGCGACATTTACGATGCGGCGCTCGACCCGTCGCTGTGGAGCGGCGCGCTCGGCAAGACCCGAGAATTCGTCGGCGGGCAGGCCGCAGTACTTTGTTGGAAGAATGCCGTCACCAAATGCGGTTGCTCCGACCACCAGGATGGCGGCCTCGACCCGCATTACGTGCAATTATACTTCGATAAGTATGTACGGTTTGACCCATTCACGATGGGGCAATGCTTCGCGGAGATTGGAGAGCCGGTGGTGATCGCCGATCTCGTCCCCTCCGAGGACATTCTCGATACGCGTTTTTACAAGGAGTGGGTGCGCCCGCAAGGACTTCGTGGATTGTGTGGTGTGCGTACTCGATAAGTCGGCGACGGGCGCTGCCCTGGTTGGCGTTTTCCGCCACGAACGCGACGGCATCGCAGATGAGGAGACACGGCGCCGCATGCGGGTCATCGCGCCACACCTCCGCCGAGCGGCGCTTATCAGCCAGGCGATAGACCTGAAAATCACCGAAGCCGCCACATTCGCGGACACGCTGGACGGCATAAAAGCTGGGATGTTCCTCGTCGATGCAACCGGCCGGATCGTTCACACCAACGCGAGCGGCCATGCGATGCTGACCCAGGGCTCGGTGCTGTGCGCTGCACGCGGCAAACTGACCACCCATGAGCCGATCGCAGAGCGGGAGCTTTATGAAATCTTCACTCTGGCCGGGAGAGGCGATACGACCGCCGGCAGCAAAGGTATTGCCGTGCCGCTCACCTCAAATGCTGGCGAGCGCTACATTGCGCATGTGCTGCCGCTTACCTCGGGGGCACGTCGGCGCGCTGGTACGAACTACGCAGCGGTGGCCGCTCTGTTCGTCCATAAGGCGGCGCTGGACATACCCTCTCCGCCCGAGATGATTGCCAAGACCTTCAAACTGACGCCCAGCGAATTGCGCGTGCTGTTCGGCATCGTCGAGGTCGGCGGCGTGGCCGAGACGGCGGAAGCGCTCGGCATTGCCGAGGCGACGGTGAAGACGCATCTGCAGCGTCTTTTCGTCAAGACAGGCACCGGCCGACAGGCTGGCCTCGTCAAACTGGTAGCCGGGTTCTTGAACCCTCTCATTGGCTGATCCAGGCCGGAATGCAACATCGAACCCGCCGGACTTGCCGCGCCGTTTGAGGGGCGATCGCCGGACTGAACTTGCTTTCGTCTCATCTGTCTTCTGGACGCGTGCCGTTTACACGAAGCAGATTCAGGCAAATTGCTGCACTTATACCAGATCTCTGAAAGTGCGACGACTCGCGTCAATCATCGTCGGCTGCAAATGTCCGCCCTTAACCGCGGAGGCGCTCCCTCTCCCATTGGAGAGGGTTAGGGTGAGGGGTACAGTTGATATATAGGCGCAAAAACCCCTCACCCGGCGCTTTCCGCGCCGACCTCTCCCCATGGGAGAGGTGAGGCTCGTGCCGGTCTTACGGCATGGGTTCATGTCACCGGGACTTGGTATTAGGAAGCCGATCTCGCGGAAGGCGAACTGGCCGCGCCAGGCATTTTTCATACCAGATCGACGAGAAGTCCTCGTGCCGCCGAACGCGTCAGCTTCTTTTCAGCCTCCCAGCGGGTTGCGGCGTCAAGGTCCGCGAAAAACTGCACGTTGCCGCCTGCAATGGCCGCGATCGGCAGGCCGTCCCGGTAGATGAGGCGATTGCCGGTCAGGGCGGGCAGTCTCGGTCCGGGCGTCAGGATGCCGGCCAGGTTCAGCGGGTCCGCGCCCGAGACGGAAATCCATTCTCCGGAGCCGGGCCGGCGTCGTATCTCGCGCAGCAGGCCGACCGCTTCCGGCAAGGCATATTGCTCACCGGAGAATCCGGCAACGAACCGGCCGCCACGGATTTCCCCGCGTGCCTCCAGGCGGCGATAGACGCGCAGCAATTCGCGCCACGGCGGCAGCCATCCGCCTTCCCGCGCGAGCAGGCGCCAGAACACCACGCCATAGCGGCGCAGCAGCGTGCGCGCCACATGCTCGACGGCCGCCGCCCTGGTCTGTTCATCGATGCCGGCTTGCTCGGGCCGGCGTATCAACGACCAGCGGCCGGCGCTTTCCATGCCGAAAGCGAGGACGCGCCCACGCCGTTTTACCCCCGCAATCGGCTTGCGGCGATCCGACGGCACCAGAAGCGCGCGCAAGCCGCCGAAGCTGTCGGAGGTCACCAAGCCGAGCGCCACGCATTCGCCAAGCACCTCCTCGAGCTGAGGACGCAGCAGGCGGACGGCATCGGCCAATTCGTCGAAAAACAGGGCGCCCTGCGTGCTCAGGCAGTCGAGAACCGCCTGCGCCCGCGGACTAGGACGGCTCCCATCACCCGGTCTGAGAAGCGACATCCATGGCAGCACTTGCCGACGCTCCAGCAGCGCGATCGGCGTCGTGCGCACCGGAGCCATTTTTCGGGTTCGGCCGTTCGCATCGGGGGGCGGCGTGAGCCGGGCCCAGGCAACCCGGCCGGCGAGGCATTGTGCGTCAAGCCAGTTCGCCTCGTACCCCGCGACGCGCGCGGGCAGGATCTCGGTCTCCCACGCGCTGGCGGGCGCCTCGAAGCCTTCCAGCGAGGCGATGGCGACCGGCAGCGCGTCCGGTCCCTGCAGCCGCGTCTCTTGCGTCATATGCTGCCAGGAGAACAGGAAGCGGAGAAAATCGCGGGCGGCAACCGGCTCGATCTCCGCGCGCAGGCGCCCGATCGTATAGCGATGAATGCGGGCGAGCAGACGCCGGTCGCACCATTGCTCGTCATTGGCGCCGGGAATGAAACGCCCGCGCAGGATGGAGCCTTCGACCTCCAGCGCCGCCAGCGCGCTACTGACGGCGGCGGGCTCCAATCCGAGCGGCGCCGCCAAAGCGGTCTGCGTGACAGGTCCCAGGCCCTCCAGCCGCCCGCGCAGGATTTCGACCAGGGCCTGCTCATGCGACCACACGGTCTGCGTCAGCTCCGACGGGGGTGCGATATCGGGCTGCCGTCTGGCTTCCGGCCATATGGCATGGCACAGATTCAGCCGTTCGGCCGCGACCCAGAGCCTCGCCTGGGGCGTAATCAGCTGCGTGGCGCGATTTTCGGCCTGCAAGCGCCGTCAGCCAGCCGCTCCATGCGGGCACCGCCTCGACCTCCTCCTGGGTCAGGCAGCCGATCCATAACAGCGCGTCGTGGAGTTCCTCGGCGTCGACGGGATCGGGCCAGGCCTCGCCGCGCACCCGGATGATCGCCTCCGGATCCAGCCGGCCGAGATCCGACGCGCTATCGGGATCCTGCCAGCGCCGGGCCATGACGGCCTGCGTGCGGCGCTCCTCCAAGGGCGCATCGTCGAGGAAGGCGTAAGGCCGCGCCGACAGAACCTCCAGCGCGAGCAGCGAGGGCTGGGTCAGGTCGCAGGCGACAACACGGATATCGCCGGTCTCGATGCGCGCCAGCAGCCGTTCGAGCCCTTCGATATCCATGGCCTCATGCAGGCAGTCGGATATCACCTGGTCGGTCAGGGGATGACTGGGAACCTCGCGTTCGCCCGCCAGATTTTCCGCGCAGGCGATCTGGTCGGGGAATACGGCCGCGATCAGATCTTCCGCCTGCATGCGCATGAATTGCGGCGGCACCTTCTTGCCGCCACGAAAGCGCGGCAATGCGAGCGAAATCCCCGCCGTCCAGCGCCAGCGGGTGGTGAACATCGGCGAGTCGAGCATGGCCTGGATCAGCACCGGCCTGACGCTGTTCGAATGGAGATAGCGCGCCACTTCGCCGAGCTCGAAACTGTGCGCCGTGGTCAGCGACAGCACGATATTGTCCTCGGTCGCCGCCGCCTGCAGCTCGAAGTTGAATTTGCGGCAGAAGCGCTTGCGCAGCGCCAGCCCCCACGCGCGGTTGATCCGGCTGCCGAACGGCGCGTGGATGACGAGCTGCATGCCGCCCGCCTCGTCGAAGAAGCGCTCCAGCACAATGGTGTCCTGCGTCGGCAGGCAGCCGAGCGCCGCGTGCGCCGCAGCCAGATATTCGACGAGTTGGTCGGCGGCGGGCATGCCGATGCCGATCTCCTCGGCCAGCCAGCGCCGCGCGGCGGCGCCGGACGGATCGGATCGCAGCCGCGCCGCGATCGCCGCCCGCAGGCGCGAGACCGAAGCCGAGAGCGCGTCGGTGCGGCCCGGCGCTTCGCCCAGCCAGAATGGGATGCTCGGCGGCTGGCCCTGCGCATCCTCCACCCGCACCGTCCCGCGCTCGATGCGCTGAATGCGATAGGACGTGTTGCCGAGCTGGAACACGTCGCCGGCCATGCTCTCGACGGCGAAATCCTCGTTGACGGTGCCGATCATGTGGTTCTCGGGCTCCAGCACCACCTGATAATCGGCTGTGTCGGGGATGGTGCCGCCGGAGGTCAGCGCCGTCGTCCGCGCCCCGCGCCGGCCCCGCAGCATATGGTTGACGGCGTCGTGGTGGATGAGCGCGCCACGCCGGCCGCGGCGCGTGGTGAAGCCGTCGGCCAGCATCTGGACCACCGCATCGAAATCGGCGCGCGCCAGCTTCCGATAGGGCCAGGCGCGGCGCAGACGTTCGTAGAGCGTCCGCTTCCGGCCAATCCTGAGCGGCGGTCTCGGCGACGACCTGCTGGGCGAGCACGTCGAGCGGCTGGTCCGGGATCGTGAGGCGGTCAAGCTCGCCGCGGCGGACACTGTCGAGCAGGGCGGCGCATTCCACCAGATCGTCACGGGAAAGCGGAAATAGCCGCCCTTTCGGAGTGCCGCCGACGGCATGGCCGGACCGGCCGACCCGCTGCAGGAAGCTCGCGATCGAACGCGGCGATCCGAGCTGGCAAACGAGATCCACGTCACCGATATCGATACCGAGTTCGAGCGATGCGGTCGCGACCAGCGCCTTTAACTGGCCGCTCTTCAGCCGCTGCTCGGCGGCGAGCCGATGCTCCTTCGCCATGCTGCCGTGATGCGCGGTAACCGCGCCCTTGCCCAGGCGCTCCGACAGCGCGTGGGCGACACGTTCTGTCATGCGGCGCGTGTTGACGAATATCAGCGTGGTGCTATGCGCTTCGATCAGGCCCAGGAGCCGGTCGTAAACCTGCTGCCAGACCTCCGCCGACATCACCGCTTCGAGCGGCGGGCCGGGAACCTCGATCGCCAAATCACGGGGGCGCTGATGCCCGGTGTCGATGATCGCCGGCTCAGCCGCGGGCTTGCCGTCCGCGTCGGTCCCCACGAGAAAATGGGCGATTGCAGCGATCGGATTCTGCGTCGCGGACAGGCCGATGCGCAGCAACCGATCACCGCAAAGAGCGGCAAGCCGCTCCAGCGAAAGGGTCAGATGCGCGCCGCGTTTGTTCGGCGCGATCGCATGAATCTCATCGATGATGACCGAGCGTGTCGTCGCCAGCATCTTGCGGCCGGATTCGGAACCGAGCAGGACATAGAGCAATTCCGGCGTGGTGACGAGGATGTGCGGCGGACGGCGGCGCATGCGCTCGCGTTCGGCCGGCGGGGTGTCCCCGGTGCGCACCCAGCTGCGGATCTCGATATCGGGCAGGCCGCTTCGGCGGAGCTGCTCGCGAATGCCGGCCAGGGGTATTTCCAGGTTGCGGTGAATGTCGTTCGACAGCGCCTTCAGCGGCGAGACATAGACCACCTGCGTCTCATCGGGCAGCCCGCCTTCGAGGGCTTGCCGAACCAGCGTGTCGATGGCGGCGAGAAATGCGGCAAGCGTTTTGCCGGAGCCCGTGGGGGCGGCGATCAGCGTGTGCCGGCCGGACTTGATCGCCGGCCAGGCTTCCGCCTGCGCCCGGGTGGGCGTAGCGAAGCTATCGGCGAACCAGGCCGCGACGGCAGGATGAAAAAGCCCGGACTGTTCCATGGCGATGGGAACGCTACGTCGCATACATCCGACCCTCACGGACGCGGCCATGTCCACGTTCGGCACGCGGTCTGGCCAACATACACAAATATCCGGTAAAGATGGGCGCGATGTGTTCGATATCAATCCGTGAATCTTAGGGTGTCCTGCGTGCATCCCCTGTCTGCGGCGAGTCCGCCGATCGGTTTACAAGAACGCAGAATTTTTGCGATTTCGGCGTTTTTAGGACCGCTCTTCTGCTCGTATTCTGCTCTTATTCTGCCCACATTCTGGCCGGGCGGTGCAGCGGCCGACGCCGCACCCTAAACGGAGACGTGACCCATGGCGCCTTTGCCTCAAGCTGCAATCAGCCGTTTCCCCGTTCCCGCACTGTCGGACATGCCGGAGGATATTCGCGAGCGGCTGTTCGCGGTTCAGGAGAAGTCAGGCTTCATCCCGAATGTGTTCTTCGTGCTCGCCAATCGGCCCGGCGAGTTCCGTGCCTTCTTCGCTTACCATGACGAGCTTATGGATAAGCCCGGCAATCTGACGAAGGCCGAGCGCGAAATGATCGTGGTTGCGACCAGCAACGCAAACCAGTGTCAGTACTGCGTCATCGCGCATGGCGCCATTCTTCGTATCAGAGCGAAGAACCCCCTGATCGCGGATCAGGTCGCGATCAACTATCGAAAGGCAGACATCACCGACCGTCAGAAGGCGATGCTGGACTTTGCCATGAAAGTCGCGTTCGAATCCTATGCGATCGGAGACGATGATTACACGACCTTGGCGCATCACGGCTTCGATGCGGAGGATGCATGGGATATCGCGGCGATCGCATCGTTCTTCGGAATGTCCAATCGCATGGCGAACGTCACCAGCATGCGGCCTAACGACGAGTTCTACACGCTGGGCCGATAAAAAGCCTTCTAAGGCCTTCACGTTATTATCGATCCTGCAAGACGGGAGCCCCTCACTCCGGCGAGGAGAAGTATCGCAACGCTGCGGTCGATAGCGCACCTCCAACCACGCACGGCAATCCGAACTCTATCTGACCGGCCACCGCGGCGCCAAGGCACCCCAGCGAGAATGTCGTCTGCCCTACCTGTCCCCACCAGGAAATGTCCCGTTTCGAGCCCGGCCCCTTCTTGTGCAGGTCCTCCACCGAAGCGAGCGCCTCTTTTTTGATCCGGCCGATATCCGCCGTCTCGGCTGCTTCGATGACCTCGTCGAGCAGCGGTTGCACTGCTTTCGATTGTTCCGGGGCCAGTTGCTTGAGAAGCCGCAGCAGCTTGGCGTCCCGCGCAGCATTTGCCGCCAGGGTGAACTTGGCCATCCCGCCGATCGTCAGCTTTTCGACATTATCGCGTTCCTTGGACCAGGGCAGCAGGACCAGAATGCGCCTGATTGGCGTGTCCTTGCCGGTGGCAAAATAGATACCCCAATGCGTGTCGATCAGCTCGGGGTTGGAGACGAAGGTGAGCTGTCGCTGCGGCTCCTTCTTGGGGCCGAAATAGGTTTCGCGTTTGAAGACACGCCGGACCTTGTCCATGGGCGTGGCACGCTTGGGTTCGAGCTCGACCGTCTCCAGCGTGGGCAACTTGCCGCTGAGATAATGGTCGGCGAGCATCTTTCGGTCGGGCATGCGCTTCGCCAGGTCGCGCATCAAATCACGCCAATGCGGCAGACCGGAATAGGCAACGGCGCGAATGACGAACCACTGGTCCTCGAAAGGCAATGGCAATGTCTGCTCGATCAGCGTTTTCGCACCGCGCGGATTTGAGCCCAGAACGCCTGCGAGAAAGCCGACATAGACGCCGGAGGTTTCAGGGTCTTTGAAGGCCGAGCGTTCGCTGAGCGCCCGGATGAGCGGCGGAACGGCGCGCGGATCGGGATTCGCCCGGTACTCCTTCATCAGCCGCAGGCCTGCATCGGCGGATTTCGATTTGGGATCGTCAATGCGCGCGGCGTGGGCAGGCGCGAAACTTATAATTGCAAAGATTATGGCAAATACGCGCCACATCATCGCCTCTCATGTCAGGAAGGGGGTCGGCAATCACAACCGAACCGAGCATTTCTGATTAGAGACAATACATGGCGCTTTTATGGAATGCCGCCCCGCGAACAGACCATGGATTGAACACATGGAAAGGCATCGCGCGCCCGGCTTTTGCCTTAATCCGTTGCCTGCTCAGCGCCTTGCCGCCGAGGAGCCGGTGGCTCCCCCATGCTGATGCTGAATGCGACGGCGTCATCCTTGATCGCAATATTTGTCATCACGGAGCCCGGCCGCATACGCTGATCGAACCGGTTGGCGGCGCCTCATCGAATGGAGCGCACAGGCGGACCGCCGACCTCGAAGAAAGATGAGCGAGGTCCGGCGGCCCCAAGGGGGAGGGGAAGGCGGCCCAAGGGAGGAGGGGAACGCCTTCGATGAACTTGCGACTTTCCACAAGAGACGTCATCACCCGTACGGGTGAGCCTTGCCCGCCATGCGAAAGCCAATCAGCCGGAGCGAACTGGCGTGTCGCACCTCCCCCGATTCGCTCAGCCCTTGTATTCGACGATGTAGAGCCCGGCGCAGAAATCGGTGACGTAGCAAAGCGCGTTCTTGTCGACGAAGACGTCGGCCGAGTGGAGCACGATCGGCCGGTTCGGGCGCGGGTCGACCCATTTCGTCGGCGGCGGCGGCACGAACGCGCCGACCTCCTTCGGCCGGAACTGGTCCCTGATGTCGTAGACGCGCAGGCCGGCGTTCTGGTAGGTGGCGAAGATCGGTCTCGGAGCTCTGGAAGCTGCCCGGCCGGTTCTCATGCACGTTGTGCGGGCCGAAATGGCCGCCGACCTTCAGATAGTCCTTGTCGGCGGGAGCGGGGAAGGTCGAGATGCTGATCGGGTTCGACTTCACCTGGTTGTCGAAGACCCAGATCGGCTTGAAGCCGTCCTCCTGATCGTCGAGCACGGTCTCGTCGACGACGATCAGCAGGTCGCGGTCGGGCAGCGGCAGGGCATTGTGCGTGCCGCCGCCGAAGGGCGGCGCCCAGATCTTGTGGACGATCAGCTTCGGCTTCTCCTTGTCCTTGACGTCGACGACCACCAGGCAGGCGTCGCGCCAGGAGCAATAGGCGATGTCGTCGTGGATGATCGCGTGGTGGCAGGCCGAAGCGGCCGTTCTTGGTCGGCCAGTTGGCCTTCTCGCCGGCGGCGACGTTCATGCCCGGCAGCCAGTATTTGCCGGCCAGCTGCGGCTTCGTCGGGTCTGCCATGTCGATGGTGATGAGGATGTAGTCGGAAAAGCCGTCGAGCAGCGCCGAGGCATAGGCCCAGCGCCCGCCGACGTACCAGATGCGGTGCAGGCCGGTGCCGTCGACCGGCATGAAGCCGATCTGCTTCGGCTCGTCGGGCTTCGAGATGTCGTAGACCGCCATGCCCGCCGACCAGTCGCGGCCCTTCGGACTCCGTCTGGCGTGATGGTCGACCTTGCCCTTGTAGTAGTTCTTCTCGTCGGCGAGCTCGGGCTGCGCGAACATGTCCTTGTTGTGGATGACGAGCAGCAGGTCGTCATGCGTCTGCAGGTGCAGCGTCCAGGTGTTCGGCGGCGCCGCGACAGTAGCCGCACGGCCTTCGGGTTCTTCGGGTCGCGCACGTCGATGACGCTGAAGCCCTTGGAGAAGATGTGGCCGACATAGGCGTAGCCGCTGGTGCACCATGATCTGCACGCCGTCGCGGACGGCCGCCCTGGTCGCTGTAGCCGATGAGCTTCATGTTGTCGGTGGCGTAGTCGGGCTTGGGCAAGGTCATCGGTCGTCTCCATGTTCGCTTGGTTTTTGATAGAGCAATTTACCCCTCACCACCCGCCTCCGGCGGGAGCCCTCTCCCGCAAGGGGAGAGGGCAAATAAGCCGCTTACTTGCCCTCTCCCCTTGCGGGAGAGGGCGGGCGCCGTCAAGCGCCGGGTGAGGGGGAGCAGCCTTGCGATCGAAACTGGAGCGCTACTGAACGCCCCAGATCTTCTTGTACTGGTCCCGGTAGCCGTTGCCCGGATCGAAGATGTTCTTGTCGCCGCCGTCCTTGTCGATGTTCTCCGCGGTGAACAGATGCGACGGGCGGCACGTAGCCGCTCGGCGCTCTCGCCGGCGAAGGCGCGGTTCAGCTCGTCGATGATCTGCCAGCCCTGCAGGTACAGCGGCTCGGCGACCGTCGCGACCTGGTACTGCCTGTCGCGGATGCGCTGGAACGCCGGCACCGAGCCGTCGCCCGCCGAGATCTGCGCGGATATCCGCTCGGCCGGGTCGATGCCGGCCGACGGTCAGCGACGGGCGCCGAGAAGTCGTAATAGAGGTCGTTCACGGCGACCGAATAGGTCCAGTCGGCGCCGTGCTTGGTGAGCAGCGACGTGGTGAGCTGCCCCATGCGGTTCTGCAGATCGCCGATCGGCGTGTCCTCGATCTGCGAGCACCTTGCAGCCCGCGCAGTCTTCGACCGCCGCCTTCGTCGGCGTTGGTCTTCGCGATGGCGATCGCGTAGATCGAATCGGTGAAGAGGATGACGCCGGCCTTGCCGCCGGAATCGACCACCGCGTAGAGGCCGGACGCCTTGGCGACTTCCAGCGGATCGGTGGTGATGTTGGTGATGACGCGCGGGATGCCCTCGATCGGCGCCGGCAGCGGCGCCGGCGTGCCAGCCGACGACCTTGATGCCTTCAGCGGCGGCCTGCTCGATCACCGGCGCCTGCTCGCGGGCGTCGACGTGCCGAGGATGATCGCCGTCGGCTTCAGCGCGATCGCCTGAGTCAGCGCCGAGGTGCGCGCCGGGGACCGAGCCCTGGCCGTCGAGGATGCGGAAATCCCAGCCGATCGCCTTGGCCGCTTCCGCGGCGCCGTCGCCGACGCCCTTGCGCGCCGCCGTTGCGCTGGTCGGTCGACACGTAGATGACGACCTTCTTGCCCTGCGCCTTCGGGCCGGTGGTCGGGCCGGTCCATGCGGTCACCGGCGCGGTCACCGTGGCGATGTAGTCCTTTGCTGCTTTCATTTCGGCGGTCGTCCTGCGCCCGTGCGGCAGCGACCTGCAGCGCGAGCATACGCGGCGGAGGCGAAGAGCGCCCCAGTCATGATGCGTGATCTCGACATACCCGTTCCCTCCATTTGAAGCTTACTGGCACAGCCGCCGGCAGTTCGTCAGGCCGGTTCCCCGGCACTCGATGACGACGGCATGACGGCCGCCGTACTCCAAGCCGCTCGCGGGCCTGATGCGCTAGTGCGATGACATACCTCATCCCGTGTCGGCGGTCCGCGCGTCGGCTTCGCCGCCGCCCGTCGGCGCTGGGCGAAGGCGGCGAGCGCGATGGAGACGACCAGCGTCGTGCCGTTGAACAGCGGCTCGACGAAGAAGGCGCCGCCGAGCTGCTGGATGCCGGAAATGCCGACGGCGAGGATCAGCACGCCGAACATCGTGCCCCAGACATTGACCCGGCCGGGCTTGATCGTGGTCGAGCCGAGGAAGGCGCCGACCAGCGCCGGCAGCAGATAGTCGAGGCCGACATTGGCCTGGCCGATGCGCAGCTTCGCCGCGAGCACGCAGCCGGCGAAGCCGGCGATCAGCGCCGGAGGCGACGAAGACGCCGATGACGTAGGCAGCGCACCGGAATGCCGTTCAGCGCCGCCGCCTTCTCGTTGGCGCCGATCGCGTAGACGTGGCGCCCGAGCGGCAGCCGCTCGCTGACGATCCAGAGCACGATCGCGATCAGCGATGCACGTAGAGCGCCGGAATCGGGATGCCGAAGACCGACGTCGTGTTGAGCGCGATGAAAGCCCGGCGGAAGCGCGCCGACGATCTGGCGTCCCTCGGTGAACCACAGCGCCAGCGCATAGAGGATCGTGCCGGTGCCGAGCGTGGCGATGAAGCGAGTCGATCTGCGCCACCTCGACGAGGATGCCGTTGAACAGGCCGACCAGCGCGGCGCAGGCAAGCACGATCAGCGATCGCGAGCGGCCAGGGCACGCCGAACATGACCTGCAGCCCGATCGCCAGGATGTGCCACATGACGATGCCGAAGCCGACGGTCAGGTCGATGCGGCCGGCCATCATCGGGATCGTCGCGGCGAGCGACAGCAGCGCGATGATCGCCTTGTCGGCGAGGATCGAGCGGAAGTTCAGGTAGGTCGGGAACGTCGTCGGCAGCAGGAGCGAGAAGAAGATGATGAGCAGGACGCGTCAGGATCGGCAGCCCGTAGACCGGAAGGATGCGGACGACCTGCTGCCAGCGCGACAGGCCGGCCAGCTCGGAGCGCGTCGGCTCGAGCGCGTTGGACTTAATGGACTGCATGCGGCCCCGCCACTGCGTTGATCGGATCGGCGTGCGCCGCCATCCGTGCCGACGCGCGCCGAGGCCGCGGCAAGCAGATTCTCGACCGAGAGGTCGGCGGCGCCGAGCTCGGCGACGACGCGCCCGCGGTCGAAGACCAGCGCGCGGTGGCAGACCTTGGCGACCTCCTCGAAGTCGGTCGAGATGATGATGATCGCCGCGCCCGCCTGGAGCGCGACGTCGAAGAGCCGGTAGATCTCGCGCCTTGGCGCCGACGTCGACGCCGGCGGTCGGATCCTCGAAGACGTAGATCTTGCTTGCAAGGTGCAGCCAGCGGCCGACGACGACCTTCTGCTGGTTGCCGCCGGAGAGGAGCTCGATCGGCGAGGCCCGGATCGTTGGGCCGCAGGCCGACCCGCTGGCCGAGCTCGCGCGCGGCGCGCGTTCTCGCGGCCGGGCGCGAGGAAGGAGAAGAGGCCGAGGCCGGCGGCCAGCGGATTGAGGAACAGGTTCTCGCGGACGGTGAGGTTCGGCATGACCGATTCGCCGACGCGGTCGGCGCAGACGAGATTGATGCCGGCTGCCATCGCCTCGCCGCGGCGAACGCCATGGCCAGGGGCGCGCCGTCGAGCGTCGCCTGCTCCGCCGGTGATCGGCATGCAGGCCGAAGAGCGCGCGGCCGATGCTCTCCTGACCGGCGCCGCGCAGGCCGACGAAGCCCGACCACCTCGCCGGCATGGATCTCGCAGTCGACCGGCCCGACCGTCATCGACGGTCATCCCCTCGAGCACCAGCCGCGCGACGCCTTCGCGCTGCGCCGGCCGGCGGAAGACCTGCGAGGGCTCGCGGCCGACGATGAGCAGGATCGCCTCCTCCGGCGTGGTCTCGTTGATGCGCCGCTCGCCGGCGACGCGGCCGTCGCGCAGCACCACCATGCGGTCGGCGATCTCGAACACCTCGTCGAGCCGGTGCGAGACATAGATCATGCCGACGCCTCGCGTCCGCAGGCGCTGCAGCGCCGTGAACAGCCGCGCCACCTCGTCCGCCGGCAGGCTGGCGGTCGGCTCGTCGAGCACGAGGATTTCGGCCTCCGCCGCCAAGCGCCCGCGCGATCGCGACCAGCGACTTCTCGGTGCGGCTGAGGCTCTGGATGCGAATGTCCGGATCGATGTCGGCGCCGAGCACGGCCAATGCGTCGACCGCACGCTTTCGCGCCGCGTCCCAGTCGATCATGCCGCGGCGCGCGCGGATAGCCCAGCGTCAGGCAGATGTTCTCGGCGACCGTCATCCAGTCGATCAGCCCGAGATCCTGGTGGATGAAGGCGATCGGCAGACGCCGCAGCGAGCGCGATGCGTCGCGCGCCGCGATAGGTCACGACGCCCTCGTCGAGCGAATAGACGCTCCGCGAGGATCTTGATCAGCGTGGATTTGCCGGCGCCGTTCTCGCCGAGCAGCGCGACGATCTCGCCGGCATTGACATGCATGCCGACATCGGTCAGCGCCTGCGTTCCGCCGAATTGCTTGGAAATATGCTCGACGACCAGAAGCCGCCCATCGGACGCAGCCGGGCGCGCATCGTCTGCTGTCACAGGCTGGCGACCGGCATCCATTGGCGCGCTCCTCCAGTCACGCCAGTTCACCCGCCGACCACAGCTCGCCCTGCTGGGCAGTCAGGCTGCGGTTCAGACTCTCGGCACCGAATGCTGAAAGTAGCGACGACCCCGTGCTACCCGCACGGCGCCTGGCAAATTCCGGCTCTTGGCGGGCCGCCGCAATAAAACCGCGACTTGCGCCTCCAAGTGGATAAAGAGTAGGAAATTCAGTAAGGCTGTCAATCTGATTTTGTATGCACGCTGGATGCCCTGATCGCCCATCGCGGCAGGAGAACGTTTCCTCGATGTTCAATGGTCCCATGCAACTTCGATCTGTAAGACAACTTGACAAAGATGAGGGTTTGTCCACGCCCGGCGAAGGCGTTGGCTGGAACGCCCTCGCGACAAAGGCGCGGCTGGGCGACCGGCTTTCCCAGCACATGGCGGCGCTGATTGAATGCGGCGAATTCGGTGAAGGCGAGCGCCTCCCTGCCGAGAGCGACCTGGCCAGCCGCTTCGGCGTCTCCCGCCCCGTGATCCGCGAGGCGCTGTCGCGCCTCCGCATCATGGGTGTCATCATCTCACGAAAGGGCTCCGGCAGCTATGTTCAAAAGCGCGCCGACCGCCCGGCGGAGATGCAAACCGCGATCGGCTTCGGTCCGCTCAACAGTCTGGCGCAGGTCCGCAAGTGCTATGAGTTCCGCGTCAGCCTCGAAGGCGACGCCGCCTACTACGCCGCCCAGAACCGCACGGCCGAAATGCTGCTCACGATGCGCGATGCGCTCGATCGGATGGAGACCGCGATCGCGGAGCTCGGCGGCATGAACGCCGACATCGAGTTTCATCTGGCCGTGGCGCACGCGTCGGGCAATGAGTTCTTCGAGGCGGTCATGCGTTCGATGCGCACGCCGCTCGAATTCGCGGTGAACCTCGCCCGCAGCCTGACGCTGACGCGGCCGGTCGAGCATATGCTCACCGTCCAGGCCGAGCATGTTGCGATATTCGAGGCGATCGAGGCGCAGGACAAGGACGCCGCGTGCCGTGCCATGCGCAGGCACATCCAGAATGCCTGCTGCCGCGTCTTCGAAGGACCGAACAGCAGCGTTCTATCAACCGGGCGATAAGTCGCGGTTCCTGCGGCTGCGCTGTCTATTCGGCTCGGAACATTCGCTCGGAATGCCCGGAGAGCATGCGGCCCTCGAAGAATTGCGAGACTTGCGGGAGCTCATAAATGAACCGTCCCGGCGCAATATCGTTGCTCCATAAGCCATCAAGGAAGCCAAGCACTTCGGTCGGCCTCGCTTCGGCCGTCAGCAGGAGCTCGTAGCGGCCCTGGCCGGACACGACGCGCTGCTGTTCATATTGGCGCGCATAGAACAGAACGGTCGCCGTGGCGCTTCCTCGCCCGGCGACCGAAATCGGTGCGAACGGTGTCTTGGGCCGGCGGACATTGTTGGACAGGTCTTCCTTGGTTGAGAAATAGTCGGTGCCCGCCATGTAGCTCGCTTCGAGCACTTGCTTTGTCCCGGTAGCGGCTATTGCGAACTTCGAGCTTGACCGAGGATACGATCCCATCACGCGCGCCCGAATTCGATATGGTCAGGGGCACGGCGAACACCTCGAAGCTGCCCTCGGGGTCGCGCGTATAGGCGATGGCGTCGGCCACGAACATATGCAGATGCGCCTGCTTGATGACCGTCTGATAGAGGCTCACGCCTGAAAAAATGAGCGCCAGACCCGAGGCCAGTATCGCAATCGCATTTCCGCCAAATCGCGCATAATACTTGCCAAGTTCTCCTGCATCACGGGTCAGTTCGTCTCGTGTCGCCCGGTCACGAAGTGAAACCATACCCGCCCCCAACCACCGTCGCGCCAGCCCTAACGACCACAGGCGGCGCTTCCTAAACTGCGATGGCGATCCTCGTCCGGATGCTGGTCGCCGTCATGAGGCAGGTGTCCTTTGCCGGAAAGAAATTCGCGCGCCATTTTCTTCCGTCAAGGGACAGACGTCCTAAGCAGATCGATCGAAATAACGCTCTGCGATGGCCGCGGCGCCGGTGAGCGGCCGAACTTTTTCGCGGCGTGGGACATCCGGCTCATGACCGACGAGCGGATTCGGGCGAGAAAATGCATCTGAGTCAGTCTACCGGATAGGGAGATGCAGCATGCCATATTATTACGGAACTCCGTATACGGACTACATCTACGCGAGTTCTCTGGCCGACTCCATCGACGCTCAGGACGGCAATGACTTTATCTATGCCGGGGCAGGCGCAGACGCAGTTAGCGCCGGTGGCGGCAATGACTTTGTTCACGGGGACGACGGCAACGACACGATGAGCGCCGGAGACGGCTACGACACCGTCAGCGGGGACAGGGGCGCCGACAGGATCTATGGCGACGGTGGCGACGATATCCTCTATGGCGGCATCGATAATGACGATCTCTATGGCGGTGTTGGCGGCGATAGCCTTAACGGCGACGACGGGGCCGACCGCCTCTATGGCGGGGACAACAACGACAGGCTCTATGGTGGCGCGGGCAATGATAATGATCTTCGGGGAGACGGCGGCGGCGATGAGATCTATGGCGGCGCGGGTGCGGATCGCCTGCTAGGCGGTAGCGGCGCCGATTATCTCTATGGCGGAAGCAGCGGCGATACGCTTTACGGAGGAACCGGTAACGACCGCATCTATGGCGGGGGAGGCGTCGATATTCTCTATGGTGGGTCGGATAACGACTCTTTCTATTTCTATGAGAACGACAGTGGTGGCTACTATGGGGGCGACACGGCAGACCGGATCTATGACTTTGAAAATAACGATCAGATTCTGCTGCATGGCTCCTATTCGCAAGGCAGTGGCGATTATCCCTTCGACGGCCAGTATATCATCGATTGGGTGGCCGCCGAGGGCGCTTGGCTCGTAACCTGGAACGCACCCGACGACCCCGGTTTCTCCACCATTCTCGTATTCGGCGACAATCCCACCGGAGATATTTCATCCTTCGGCTGATCTTTGTCGCTTGCGAGGTCGCGCCGGTCCGGGCGGAATCACAACAAACATTTTCTGGCAGGGAATAGGCAAGCTTCTTTCTGCGGCCAAATACTCCGGAAGTTTCAGTTTCTAATGACCCCGATGATCAAAACAGAAGAGATCGAGGCCGGACAGGCGGTCTACTCGCCGTTCGTGCTGCATGTCTATGATTGGGTGGTGCTTGGGCTATCCAATAGCTTGCTCTGGCGCTGCCCGACCACCGTTTTGCGCGCGCTTTACGATCGCAATATCACGGCACGCCATCTCGATGTCGGTGTCGGCACGGGCTACTTCCTTGACAAGGCCAAATGGCCGGTCGCCGATCCCGCGATTACGCTGCTCGACCTGAATCCGAATCCCTTGCGCGCCGCCGCCAAACGCATCGCCAGATTTTCGCCCGAGACGGTCCGGGCCAATATTCTCGCGCCGTTGCCGCCAATCGGGCCCTTTAGCTCGGTCGGGATGTGTTATCTGCTGCACTGCCTGCCCGGATCAATGGCGGAAAAGGCGGTCGCATTCGATCATCTTCGTCCCGCATTGGCCCCCGGCGCACGCGTGTTCGGTGCAACGATCGTGCAGGGCAGCGCTCCCCGTTCCGTTCCGGCCCAGAAACTGATGAACCTCTACAACCGGAAAGGCATATTCTCTAACGCAACCGACACGTTGGAGGATTTGGACGCCGCTCTGCGAAAGCGCTTTGTGGACGTAAAGGTGGAGCGCAAAGGCTCCGTGGCGCTGTTTGAAGCGCGCCAGGCGGCGTAGTCAGGCCGCCGCGCGCGTTAGCTCACGAAAACCTTGCTGCGGAGCCTGAACCGTCCAGCATCCTCAGCATAGTCACCTCCGCTCACATAGGCCCCCACTTTTGCCTAACGTCAGCCTGCGGAACCCGCAATACCGGCCTCTCGCGCCAGCACGACAGCCTGGGCGCGCGTGTTCACATCGAGCTTGCCGAAGACCGCGGAAATCTGATTGCGGACCGTCTTCTCGCTCTTGCCAAGAGTTGCGGCGATCGAATGGTTATTGAATCCCCGGGCAACCATTGTCAGAACTTCGAACTCGCTTCGCGTGAGGCGAGCCGCTGCGAAAGACTGCGCCGATATAAGCGATCGGGCCTCCGGCAAGCCTAAAAAGCTTCGTACCTCCAATAAAAAGCGGGGCCAAGCTGGTTCATCCTCCAGGAGCACATGATTTTTGCTCTCCAAGGGTAGGAATGAGGCCGAAGGAATGAGTGCTGCCAGCGATCGCCCATCCTCGAACGGCACATGTGCATCGTGCCGGGCATGGCAGACGAGGGTCGGCACATCGAGGCGCTCGGCAAGAGCGGTGACATCGATTTGATATGACGCTTCTATCATCGCCACGGCATTTTCCGGCGTCGTGGAAACGCGCTCCAGCTCGTTGAACCACCGATGCTGCTCCAGGGTGCCGCCCGGAATGAAAAGGGAGGTGAAGAGCTGCCGAAAGGCCTTCTTGTCACGTCCCCAACCGATGCGCATGAGTTTGAGCAGGGTCTCGGCTTCGTCCCGCTGCAGCGCGCAAGATGTGCGGCGTAGCCGTCCCTGTGCATAAGCGCCCAGAAGAATGAGATGTGAGACCCGCTCAGGATGGCGCGCCGCATATGCGATGGCGATGGCGCCGCCCTGCGACATGCCGAATAGCGGGAATCGCCGCAAGCCGAGCCTGTCGACGACCACCTCAAGATCCGTGACCCAACTTTCAAGAGTGAAGGCGGACGGCGTCCAATCGGACAGCCCGCAACCACGCTGATCAAAGCGGATATAGGTATGCTCGCGAGACAGCTCTCGCAGCCAATGCGCCCAGACCGGACTCTGGCCGTCGAATTCGACATGACTGAACCATGGGCCCGCGCGCAGCAGGGGCGGTCCCTTGCCAGTCGCCGCCACCGCAATTCTAACTCCGTCGCGAGCGTGGCAATATTGGATCTGCTGCTTGATCATAAGGCGAAAAATCCGAAGCAGATGCGGGAGCAGACGACCTCCGATGTGTCCATTTTCGAGACTTTCCGACATGTCGCCGGAAGGAATATTCGATCCCGCGCAAAGCCGAAGCAGCCTCATGGAAAGTTCACATCGGGCCTGAGCGTTTTTTTCGCTGATGAGATCGGGACGCCACGCGGGCAGCCGGTTGCGACGCGGGATGAAATCGTGCGATCCGCGGGCGTGACGAGGGTGCCTCGCGTCCGACGCGAATCTCGAGGCAAGCAGCAGCCTTCCACGCCGTTATCCAAATGGTCAAGAAGGAGTTCATGGAAGCCGTATGCGTGGCATCAATCGGATGGGACCGAAGTCCCGCGTTTCGCCATGAGACACGCGAGCGATTTTCCTCATTCCGGGACATGCGCCTCATGACACCGGTATCCGCTCGCGGAAGAATTATCCTACGTGGCGCGCGTCTAACCTGACCGCGCCGATCATAGAGCAACGCATCCAATCAAAAAGAATTCGGAGATAAATCATGACGACCTATTACGGAACTGCGGGCCCGAACAAAATCACGGGAAGCGCCCTGGCGGACATCGTCTTTGCCTATGGCGGCGATGACGAGGTCAGAGGCGAGGCCGGCGACGACCTGATCCATGGTCATGAGGGCAACGATCTGCTGTATGGCGGAGCTGATTTCGATAAGGTCTACGGTGGTGTCGGCAATGACACGATTTACGGCGGCCTTGATGGCGATGAACTCTACGGCGGCGACGGCAACGATATCATTCATGTCGGCGGCGGCCGCGGCACGGTAGGCATCGACATCGCCTACGGTGGGGCTGGCGATGACATCCTCGACGTCGGCCCTGGATGGTACGGCTCCGGCGATATCGATCCGCTTCAGATCTTTCATGGCGGCAGCGGCAATGACCAGATCTCCGGTGGAAGAGGCAGCGATCACCTCTATGGAGGGAACCACAATGACACGCTCAATGGTGGCCAGGATGGCGATGAGTTGACTGGCGGCGCAGGAGTCGACGTCTTGAACGGCGGCGCAGGCGCGGACCAGTTCTTCTTTGCCGTTGCCGACAGCGGCACCGCCTCCTCCGGCCAGGCTGACGTGATCAATGATCTGGAGGCAGAGGATCAGATCTGGCTGCAAGGCTCCTACACCTTCGCAGGCAGCGTGATGAATCCCGGCGAGAACCAGTACAGCGTCTGGTTCGACAGCAAGGAAGGCGCGTGGACGCTTCGATGGAACGCCGCGGATGATGCCGGCTTCCACGATGTCGTCGTGCACGGCGAAAATCCTGTCGGCGACATTTCGTTCTTCGTTTGACCTGAGCCAGTCAGGGCCAAGGTTCTGGCAAGTACCGGCCGGCGGTAATGGCCGCCGACCGGTATCGGATTGGTTGGTTAGGCATCCGATGGGAGCACGCCGTGGCGTTCTACGACTGGGTTTCCGACAGCACGATCGACGACACCGACCGGCGCGGGACGGTGCGTATCGGCTGGGTTCTGATGAGCAATAAGGGCAGCGTGCTGTATGACGATCCCGAGCGCTTCCGTTCGGCCGATCTCAATCGCGATCATGCGAAATCAGCCTCGCGCTGCCCGGCAGTGATCAATCTGGAATCGCGCTATTTCGTCGTCAAATGTCCCTTCAGCCTGCATCTGGGCTTTGAGCGGGACAGTGCCGGCAAGCCCTGTCTCAAGAACAAGATGGGGGATAGGTCTCAGGTGCGAAACGGCAAGCTCGGCCAGCACGTCGTCTTGGTGGCGGAGTCCGAATGGCGGCATAAAAACCGCCCCACGGTCCAGATCAAGACGCCCTACATGTTCGTCGCCGACGAGCCGGTCTTTCTCAGTCAGTTGCCCCCGTTCATGCATTATCTGCAGGAGCCCTGGCCCGGAACTTTGTTCGGCGGCAGGTTTCCGATTCATGTCTGGCCGCGCCCGCTCATGTGGGCTTTCGAATGGCACGACCTCTCCAAGGACCTCATATTGAGACGCGGCGATCCCTGGTTCTATGTCGGGTTCGAGACGCTGCCGGCAGACCGCGCCATCACGGTGGTCGACGCCGAGATGACGCCCGAGCTGGAAGAATACGCGCAGCAGATCGCAGGCGTCGTCAGTTTCGCCAATCAGACATTCTCCCTCTTCAAGACGGCGGAGAAGCGCCGCCCGAAGACCCTCCTGAAAGCAGCAAAAGATGATTAAGCGGCGAACGGTAATCGGAGAGATCAACAGCGTTCGCGTCGAGGACCTGCGCCCCCATTCGGCGCCGCCCATGCAGCTTTCGGCCGCATTCAAATCGTGCCTGGGGGCGCTGCAAAGCGCGGCGCTGTTCAGCTGCATCATCAATCTTCTGATGCTGGCCGGGCCGCTCTTCATGCTGCAGATCTATGATCGCGTGCTCGCCAGCAAGAGCGTCCCGACGCTGATTGCACTCACGATCCTGGTCGGCGCCCTATTTGCCTTCCTCGGCCTGTTCGATCTGATCCGTTCACGGATTGCCGCACGGACCGCGCGGCGCATAGACGAGCAAATTCATGCCCCCCTGTTCACCGCGGCCCTGGAACATGAGGTCAGGCGCAATCATCATGGACAGACGCATCCGCTGCGCGATCTCGATACGGTCCGTCAGTTCCTTAGCGGTCCCAGCCTCAATACGCTGTTCGATCTGCCCTGGACGCCCATTTATCTCGGGGTGATTTTCCTTCTGCATGCCTATCTCGGCATTTTCGCTCTGGTCGGCACCCTGCTGCTCGCCAGTCTCGTGCTTCTCAATGACCGCTGGTCCAGCAAGCTGTTCCGGCAATCCGCCGAGAGCACGGCTTTGTCGCACCGCACCGCCGAAGAATGCAGCCGCAATGCGGCCGCGATCCGAGCCATGGGGATGCGACCCGCGATGCAAATCCGATGGCAGACGACGCATGGGAGGGCGCTGGACGATCACATCGCGGCAGCAGACCGCAACGGTGCCTTGTCCGCCGCAGCCAGGACCTTGCGGCTCTTCCTGCAATCGGCGATTCTCGCGCTCGGCGCCTATCTCGCCATCCACCAGGAAATCACTGCCGGCACCATCGTTACGGCTTCGATTCTGCTGGCACGGGCCTCCGCGCCTATCGAGCAGGGCATCGCCCATTGGCGCAGCGTCGTGCAGTTCCGGGCGGCCTTGCCGCGCCTCGAGCGCATTTTCGCCGATCTCGACGAGCGCCGCCCGAGAATGGCGCTGCCCGCGCCGAAGGGCTATTTGACGATTCAAGGATTGATGGTCGCGCCCCCCGGCGAGAAGAAGCCGACCTTGAGGCACATCAGCTTTTCGCTGGAGCCGGGTCAGGCCCTTGGCGTGATCGGTCCGACGGGCGCCGGCAAATCGACATTGGCGCGAGCGCTCGTGAATGTCTGGCCGCCGCTCGGCGGCATAATCTCCATCGACGGCGCGCCGTTTCACCAATGGGACGCGGACTCGCTCGGCCGCAGCATCGGTTATTTGCCGCAGGAGGTCGAACTCTTCGACGGCACGTTCGACGAAAACATCGCCCGCTTCGATGCGGATGCGTCCGCCGATACGGTGATCCATGCCGCCAGGCTAGCCGGTGTGCATGATCTCATCCTCGGCTTTCCCGAGGGTTACAAGACCCGCATCGGCGAGGCGGGAGCAAGGCTGTCCGCTGGGCAGCGCCAGCGTATCGGCCTGGCCCGTGCGCTTTACGGCAATCCGGTGCTGGTCGTCATGGACGAGCCCAACGCCAATCTCGACACGATCGGCGAGGCGGCCCTCTCCCATGCCATTCGCACGCTGAAGAAGCGGCGGGCGACCGTCATTGTCATAGCGCACAGGCCGAGCGCCATCGCCTCCGTCGATTTTATTCTCAGTCTGCATGATGGGCGGCAGTTCGCTTTCGGCCCGAAGGATGACGTACTCGAAAAACTCGCCAGCAACGGCATTCGCGGCCGCGAGCCGGCGGCGAACGCCTAAGCAGACATTCTTGGTTACCCAACGAATGTCTGCTAGATTGTTTGTTTTCGCAGATTTTTCCCAAAACCGGGAAGACCACTTTTGGGATGCTAGCCAAGGAGTCGGCCATGCGCCAGACAGCCACAGTCCGCTCGCTTCGCCTCTATCAGCTTCTCGGCGTTCTGCTGATGCTGCTGCTTTTCGCCGGAATCGGCGGCTGGGCGGCTTTTGCCTCGATCAGCGGCGCGGTGATCGCCGAGGCGCGTATCGTCGTGGAAACCAACCCGAAGAAACTGCAGCATCCCGAGGGGGGCGTGGTTTCGGAAATCCTGGTTGCTGACGGCGCCCGCGTCGAAGCGGGACAGCTCCTGCTCCGGCTCGACGAAACGGAGACCCGCGCCAATCTCGCGATCATCAGCGCCATGCTCGACGAATTGATCGCGCGCCAGGCAAGGCTCGAGGCGGAACGCGACGGGGCGAGCGACATCAAGGTTCCGGAGAAGTTCGCCGGCCGGCTCGATCGTACCGGATTAAGCGCCGCTCTGACCGGTCAAGAAAGCCTGTTTGTCGCCCGCCGCGCCGCGAAACAGGGAGAGCAGGAGCAACTCCGCTACAAGATCGAGCAGCTTGGAGAGGAGATACGCGGTCTTGAGGCACAGCAGACCTCGAAGGAGCGGCAATTGGGCCTCATCAGCAGCGAGCTGACCGCTCTGAAAGGGCTGCAGGACAAGGGCCTGATCAGGCTGAACCGCATCCTCGCACTGGAACGCGAGCTTGCGCGCCTGGAAGGCGAGCGTGGATCTTTGATCGCGCAGATAGCGGGCAAGCGCGGCGAGATCAGCGAGACGCGTCTGCGCGTCATCCAGATCGACAAGAACCTCACTTCGGAGATCGTCACCGAGCTTCGGGAGACGCAGACCAAGATCGCCGAGCTCACGGAAAAGCGGCTGGCCGCCGAAATCCGGCTGCAAAGAACGGAGATCCGCGCGCCTCGCTCCGGTATCGTCTATCAGCTCAATGTGCATACGATCGGCGGCGTCGTCGCGGCCGGCGAGCAGGTCATGCTCATCGCACCCGAGCAGGACGCGCTCATCGTCGAGGCCCATGTCCGCCCCGCGGACATCGATCAGGTGAAGGCGGGCCAGCGGACCACCATCCGCATGCATGCATTCGATGCGACGCTGACACCGGAGATCATAGGCGAGGTGGCGGTCGTCTCGCCCAATTCGGTCGCCGACACGCAAGTGCAGCCGCAAACGCATTATTACGTCGTCCGCATCAAGATCGATAGCAAGGAACTCGCCAAACTGGGAGGGCGGACCCTCCTCCCGGGCATGCTCGCCGAAGCTTTCATCGAGACGCAGACGCGCACGGTTCTCAAATACCTGCTGAAACCCCTCTCCGATCGTATCGCCCACACGTGGCGTGAAAGGTAGCCTTATGGGTGGCGCGGCTCTCCCACGCCGCCAGCTTCAACGAGCGTTCGGGCAAATCGATCCGCCTTCAGGCAAAGGCGAGGCGACGGCGCGATCGCAACAGCAGCATCAGCGCGATCCCCATGTTCAGGGCGTTCCATGCCAGACCGTTCAGAAACGCCGCCCGGTACGAGCCCGTCATGTCGAAAATCACGCCCGAGATCCATCCCCCGAACGACATGCCGACCACCGACGCCATGATCACGATGCCGACGCGGGTCGCGGCTTCCTTCGCCGGCATCGTCTCGCGAACGATGATGGCATAGCTCGGCACCAGCCCGCCCTGGAACAGGCCGAACAATGCGGAGACGACATAAAGCGATGTCAGGCCGTCGAAGAACAGATACATCGCGAGCGCCAGGCCCTGCGCCACTGATCCGATCAGTAATGTCCAGAGGCCGCCGAGGTGATCCGCGATGAACCCCGAACCGATCCGGCTGACGATGCCGAACGCCAGCATCAGCGCCAGCATCTCCGCGCCGCGCGCCACGCCGTAAGCCAAGATCGCCGCAATAGGCGACGATATGCACCTGTGGCATCGCCATGGCGACACAGCAGGAAAAACTTGCCAGCGAGAGAATGACGGTCAGTGCGTTGGCGCTGATCTTGAGATCGACGCTGGGCCGCATCTCGGCATCCGACGATCGGCGCTGCGATCCGCGCATGTCCGACCGCAGGATCAAAACGAGGAGCGTCATCACGACTGCGCAGAAGATGCCGATGGCGATATGCGTCACCTGCCAGCCATATTGCACCATGCCGCGCTCGATGAACGTCGGCCAGATCGCGCCGCCGACATAGTTGCCGCTGGCGGCGATCGTGACGGCGATGCCGCGCCGGCGCACGAACCAATGCGATGCTTCCGCCATCAATGGTGCAAATGTCGCGGACGAGCCCAGTCCAATGAAAAAATGCACCAGCGTGAACTGCCATAGTGCGGTCGATACACCGGCGGCAAGATAGCCGCACAGCAGCGAGAGGATTCCCATGCCGATCGCCGCCACGATGCCGAACCGGTCGGCCAAACGGCCGGTGATGACGCCGCCAATGCCAAAGCCCAGCATTGCCAGCGTGAAGGCCAGCGACGCGGCGCCGCGCGAGCCGCCAAATTCGGCCTGTACCTTCGGCAGTGCGACGACCACCGACCACATGCCGATACTGCCGACGGCACCGATTGCGAGCGCGAGAAGCAGCCGCCGCCATGCTGCGGGCGAGTCGGGCACAAACGTCGAGAGACCGGGAACAGCCGGAAAAGATGTCGTCACCTGGAGTCCTCCCGCCGGCACGGCCTGGAGTCCAGCGCGTATTCCGGATGCAGAAAAAGCTTTTTCTTGGACGCTTGCAGCCTGGCATGGCCGCAAAGAGTTGCCGGCATTATACGCCGTTGGCGCGTATTCCGCAAAAGTGGGTGCCATTGGCTATCGGAATAGGCAATTGGGAAGAGGACGGAGATTGCGCGATGCACCCCCGCCCTCGTAGCTCGCGCCTACTGCCCGGCATCAGCCAGCAGCCGATCGAGGCGCTTGAGGACGGTTTGCCTGGCGCCGCGCCCGGTCATGGCGCCTCCTCAGCGGCTCCGCGGTCGCCGCCCACTGCTACACGCACATCAGCATTTGGTCCCGCTTCGAGCAGACGAGGTTCAAACGAACTGGCGCCGACACCGGAGCTGCAGAAGGCGGCACCAGCTTCGGCAGCCAGCGCGGGCGTTGGTGCACCTACCTTGGGTGAAGCCACTTCGGCAGGAACGAATATGCGTTCACATTGTCCGTCTGCTTGAATTCAACTCCGCTGTCGCGCAGCAGTTTTTGCAGCCGCCCGTCATTGAAAGCGTCGAACGTCTCCGTCGCCCCGCCGATATGCTGATTGCCGACAAAGATTTGCGGAATGGTCGGGACATTGGTGCGGACCTTGAGCACGTTGCGGATCTGGCCGCCCCAATTGTCCTTCTGGTAGTCGGCGGAATCGAGATCCACCGACCGGTAGGGAATATCGAACGCCTTGAACAGCTTGCGCACAGACCAGCAGAATTCGCACCATTCCAGCGCAAACATGACGACCGGCTGACCGGGATCGGACGTCACCTCGCTGACGAATGCCTCGGCTTCCGGGCTGAGTTGCACCGGGGCTTCGGCCACAGGCTGCGCGGGGGTCGAGGGCGTGGGCCTGACGTCAAAGCGATAGCGCGGCGTCGATTGGGCGATTTCGGTCTCTTCGCCGGTCATCTCGGCAGGGATGTCCTCAAACAGGGGCGTGCTCAGATAGCGCTCGCCGGTGTCCGGCAACATGCACAGGACTTTCGCGCCCTTTTCGGCCCGCGCGCAGATTTGCAACGCGCCGGCGAAAGTAGCCCCGCCGGTAATTCCGGTCAGAATTCCTTCTATTTGCGCAAGCTCGCGCGTGAGGCGCAGCGCGTCGCCGCCTTTGATCGGCACGACCTCGTCGATCAATCCGGCCTTTACGGCATCCTCGGCGAGCTTCGGGATGAAGTCCGGCGTCCAACCCTGCATGAGATGCGGGCGGAAGAAGGGATGGCTTTCCGAAGGCGCGCCGTCGGAGCCGCGTGCCTGCGCAATGCCGCTGCCCAGAAGTGGGGAATTGTCAGGCTCGCAAACGATGATCTTCGTTTCCGGCCGTTCTTTCCTCAGCACGCGCGCAACGCCCTTGAGCGTTCCGCCCGTGCCCATGCCGGTGACCCAATAGTCGAGCCGGTCTCCCTTGAAGTCCTCCAGGATCTCGACGGCGGTGGTTTTGGAATGGAAGTCCGGGTTCGCTTCGTTCTCGAACTGCCGGCAGAGGAACCAGCCATGGGTTTGCGCGAGTTCCACCGCCTTGGCGAGCATGCCGCTGCCTTTTTCGGACGCCGGCGTGAGGATCACCTTGGCGCCCATGAAACGCATCAGCTTGCGCCGCTCGACGCTGAAATTCTCCGCCATGGTGACGACGAGCGGATAGCCCTTTTGCGCGCAGACCATGGCAAGACCGATGCCGGTGTTGCCGCTGGTCGCCTCGATGACGGTTTGTCCCGGCTTCAGTTCGCCACTGCGTTCCGCCGCTTCGATGACGCCCAGCGCCAGCCTGTCCTTGACCGACCCGAGAGGATTGAAGGCCTCAAGCTTGACGAAAAGCTCCACCCCTGGGGGAGCCAGCTTCGAAACCTCGACGACGGGCGTGCGCCCGACGGTTTCCAGGATGTTCTTAAATCGCCCAGCCATGAAATCCTCCGCGATTTTGCTCCGATCGAATGCCAAAGGCAGGATGGCACTTATTTGAGCTCTACCGTGAATTCTTCATAGGCCCAATATTTTGGTTCACCCGGAAAAAATTGGCCGGATCGTATTTGCCCTTCAGGGCGACCAGCCGGTCGTAATTGTCGCCATAGGTGGCCTTCAGCCGGCTGTCACCCTCATCGTCCATCATGAAATTCACGTAGCCGCCTCCGTCGGAATAGGGATGAACGGCCTCCCAATACTGCCTGGTCCAGCCGGCAATCTCGCGAGCGTTTCGCGGATCGGGGTCAATGCCTGCGATGACCATCGCCCAGGTCGCGTTGCGCGTGTTCCATGCCGTGTCGTTCTTGCCCACGCGGTGCACGGCGCCGTCGATCGGGTAGAGATGCATCAAGGAGAGCGGGCTTGTCGTTTTTCGGGCCTGGGCAATATGGGCGTCGATCGCTGCGTCGCTCAGCTCATTCACAAAATCGCCGCGCCAATACCATTGCAGTCCTTTGGACAGGAATGGGTCGAACATGGATTGCAGCGCGGGAAAAGGCATCTCGCTCATCCAGTTGAAGAGAGGCTCGGGCAGTTCTTTCAGCAACTGATCCATCAGCTCCGCGCCCTTTTCCGCCGGACCGTCATAGCAGGAGATGATGGCACACGCCTGTTTGCCCTGATGTTCGGCGGGGAACGGGTCCACCGGCAGAACGGTCTTCAGGCCGACGAAGGATCCGAGTTCCTCTGGAGCCTTGGGCAGGAAATCCCGATATTTCCGCATCACCGTTTGGGCATGGTCCATATCCCAGAAGACCGGACCGGCAAAGACCATCTTCACCGGATGGGCGCGGAACAGGAAGCTCGTGACGATCCCGAAATTGCCTCCGCCGCCGCGCAGGCCCCAATAAAGATCGGCGTTTCGCGACGGGCTGGCGGTGACCACGCTGCCGTCCGCGAGGACGACATCCGCCTCCAGCAGACTGTCGATGGTGAGACCGTATTTGCGGCTCAGATATCCCATGCCGCCACCCAGCGTCAGACCGGCAACGCCCGTGGTCGAGACGATGCCGAACGGGACGGCAAGTCCGAAGAGGTGCGTGGCATGGTCGACGTCGCCCGAGGTGCAGCCGGCCTCGACGCGGACCGTGGCGTTTGCGGGATCGACGCGAATGCCCTTCATCATCGACATGTCGATCATCAACCCATCATCGACGCTGCCGAGACCCGGACCATTATGCCCGCCGCCGCGGATGGCAACCCGGAGACGATGCTCTTGCGCGAAGCGGACCGCCGCGACCACGTCCGCCACGTCGGCGCATTGCGCGATCATCAGCGGCCGCTTGTCGATCATGCCATTGTAGAGTTTTCGGGCCTCGTCATAGTCGGATATCGGCTCTATCGATAAGCCGTCCGCGAAGGCTCTGCTTGAATTCAATCATCGTATTGTCGTGCATATTCGGCTCCGTGAATGTGCTCTCGAAGGGCAGCTGTCATGCCACGGACAATAGATTGCGGAGTGCCGATGAGGTATGCTCGGCCATCCAGAGTTTTTGCTCAACCGTGTAAGAAATTCTGGTGAATTGATCGATCGTCCACGCAAATTGATCGATCGTCTTGAGGGGTGACGGTATGGATGTTCTTTCAGACGTATTGCTAGCGGTCCGATTGACCGGAGCGATCTTCTTCGACGTGGAGGCGCGATCGCCGTTTGCGGCAGAGACCCCCGCTGTGGAGGCGATCGCCCGACGGGTGATGGCGGGGGCTGGCCACGTCATCAGCTTTCATATCGTGACGGAGGGAGCGTGCTGGGCTGAGGCCATCGGCTTGCCCGACCGGCCGGTCCATCTCCGCGCCGGTGAGATCGTGGTTTATCCAATGGGCGATCCCAACGTCTTGGCCTCCGCGCCCGGGATGCGCGGGACGCCCGATGAAACGCTGTATTACCACCCGACCGACCGGCTCCTGCCATTCCCGTTGAAAGTGAATGACAATGCCGGGGCTGATACATGCCGCTTCGTCTGCGGCTTTCTCGGCTGTGACTCGCGCCCGTTCAATCCCTTGCTCAGTGCCCTGCCGCGCATCGTCCACGCTCCGGTTTCATCGCTTAGCCGGGGCTGGCTCGCCAGCATTGTCGATGCGGCGGTCAAGGAAAGCGCGCATGGCAGCGCCGGTCGCGAGGCGATGCTGGCCAAACTTGCGGAATTGATGTTCGTCGAGGTCATGCGCAACCACATAGACAGCCTGCCGGGCGATGCGCGGGGCTGGTTCGCTGGCCTTGCGGGATCCGCAGATTGGCGCGGCCCTTCGCCTGATCCACGGGCAGCCATCGGAGCCGTGGACGCTCGACAGTCTGGCGCGCGAAATCGGGCTGTCGCGATCGGCCTTCGCCGAACGGTTCACCACCTATGTGCAGATGCCGCCGATGCAATATCTCGGGCGATGGCGCCTGCAGATTGCCGCCCGGCTTCTCGAAGCCCCAAGCGTCAGCATCGCGCAGGCGGCGGCCGAAGTCGGATATCAGTCGGAAGCGGCGTTCAACCGCGCCTTCAAAAGATATGCCGGCTTGGCGCCAGGAGCGTGGCGCCGCGAGCGTGTGGCATCGGCGGCTCCTGTCTCGGGAATGCCTTGACCCTCGCAGGCCATTGCGAGGCAGCGGCTGCCCCAGACCGTCGCCGGTATGCCCCTCATCCAGCTGCGACAGGCTGGAGCCGTTCGCGCGGCAGTGGCGGAAACGCGAGGGCAATCGCCAGTGCGCCGAATCCGACAATGGCCGAGCCGATAAAGAGCCAGGCATAGTTGCCGAATGCATCGAAGACCCAGCCTCCTGCCAGCGGTCCGAAGGCCATCCCAATGCTTGAGAGCATCGTCGCTGCGCCAAGCACCGTGCCGATAATTCGCGGGCCGAAATAGTCTCGGGCGAG
Organism: uncultured Alphaproteobacteria bacterium; assembly: GCA_963842775.1. Taxonomy (GTDB): domain Bacteria; phylum Pseudomonadota; class Alphaproteobacteria; order Rhizobiales; family Rhodomicrobiaceae; genus R-RK-3. Next base: position 324,535 of record CAWJHQ010000016.1, read on the forward strand.
CAATGCGTAGAGCGGCATGACGCCGCCATAGGCGGTACCGAATACCACAGCAAGGGCGTAGAATTCGCCGAGCCGGCTGACAACGAGATAGCCCGCGATCGCGAGAGCCTGCACCAGCAGCCCGCCAATGAGGATCGGCTTGACGCCATACCGGTCCGCGAGCACGCCCAGCAGAAGCCGGCCGCCCAGCCCCGCCAAACCTTCAACGCTGTAGATGCTGACCGCCGCCATCGGCGCGACCCCGCAAACCATCGCATAGCTCACCATATGGAAGATCGGTCCCGAATGCGCCGCGCAGCAGGCGAAGAATGTGAGCCCCAGAACGAGAAATTGCGGTGAACGCAAGGCTTGCATGACGGAGATGCCAGCACCCTCGGCCCCGAGCGAGGAGGTGGCGTCTGCCGCAGCAGCGGGCGGTTGGCGGACCAGCAAAGCTGCCGGCAAAAGCAAGACCCAGGCTAAGACGCCGATGGTGAACATGGCCGCTCGCCAGTCATCAGGGGTGGAAATCAGCCATCGCGCGAATGGCGAGATCGTCATCGGCGCCACGCCCATGCCGGCGGAAACGAGCGAGACGGCAAGACCACGGTTCTTGTCGAACCATGCCGTCGTGGCTGCGATCATGGGCGCGAAAAACGTGCTGGCAGCGAGACCGACGAGAACGCCATAGGTAATTTGGAATTCAAGGAGCGACGCCGCCCGGCTCGCCAGGACCAGAGCGAGCCCAAGAAGCGCCGCTCCGATGAGCACCACGATGCGGGCGCCAAAACGATCGCTTGCCGCCCCCCATGCGAAGCCGCCGATACCCATGACCACGAAATTGAGCGTCATCGCGCTCGATATGCCGGCGCGCGACCACTGGGTAGCGGTGGCCATCGGTTCGAGAAAAATCGCCAGCGAGAACATCGCTCCGAGGGCGACACAGGTCATGAGCGCGCCGACGCCCACGATCACCCAACGATAGGAATGGCTCATATTTACTTCTCCCTGTGCTCGTGACAGACGCGCGCGAAGTCTCGTGCTTCGCAGCACTCTTTGTGAGCCAAGGACGATCGAGCCGGCGCGGCGCCGACATCACAGGTGTGCGATTTCGAGAATTTTAGAGGTTTGGCATCGGGATGCGCTGCCAGTTGACGGCAACGCAAGTGGACATCCATGGCAACGCTGAACAAAGTAGCTGTCGTCGCCTTACTGCGGACGGATGTAATTTCCGTCCGCCATGGCAGGTCTGCATGCGCCGATCGGAGCTCTCATGCTTCTGGCGTTCGCCACGGGGAAAAGCTTGGCGGCTCAGGTCAAGGGCAACGCTTCAACGGCGGCGCAGAGGGGATGGCGGCCCCTCCGCTTGCCGGGCGGATGTGTCAGGTCTTCTGGCCCTTCCCCTTGCCCTGCTCGACACCTTTCAGAAAGGCGTTGATGTAGGCCTGGGTGGCGGGTTGATCGCAAACCTTATTCGGCCCCCAAAGTCCGTCTGTCGGCCATGAGCAATGGACGTAGCCGGGTACGTTAGTGGCGCCGGACACTGTTTCGATTTCGTCAACGGACAGATTGCGAAGCTCATGCGTGGACATGTGGATCTCCAAGGGTTTGCAGTGATCGTGTGGCGGGTGGTTTCGTTCTGCCCGTGCCATCAAGATGCGCCGAAGCGACATGTCATGCTGTTCCTGGCGTAACAGAGCTTGAGCTATTTTGAGGGCTGTCACGCTCGAAGGGGCGGCCAGTGCCTACGGCACGATGACGCTGCGGCTCCTGCCCTGGACACGACGTCACGCATCGGCGTCGCGACAGCTTCACGATTTTGCGTCTGCGAAGAAAGATGCACCAAATCTATCAATAGGTTCGAAATATGCGCTTGCCGGCTTTGGTCTCCGGTGTAACCTTTTGATAAAAACATGCAGTGAACAGCGCAGCGCTCAATATTCTGCAAAAGGAACTGACTTTTTGCAGATGATATTCTTGTGTGCGCATAAAAAGACGAAATATCTGGGAGGATTGAGATGTCACTCACCGTCCGAGTTGGGCGCTGTGCCTTCTTCGCATTCGCTCTGTCGGGGGTCCTGGCGTTCACACTGGCCTCGACGGCAAGGGCGCAGGAGCCCCAGCTGAGCGGCAAGACCGTCGAATTCGTCATCCCGTTTGCCGAATCCGGCGGCTCGGCGCAGTGGGCCAATTTCTTCGCGCCGCTCTTGAGCCAGCACCTGCCGGGCAAGCCGACGGTCGTGGTCCGCTACCGTCCGGGCGCAGGCTCGACCGCGGGCGCAAACTGGTTCCAGCAGCAACAGAAGACCAACGACGGCACTCTGATCTTCGGTCCTTCCGGTTCGACCCAATTCCCCTACCTGCTCGGCGACCCGCGCGTGCGCTACGAATACAAGGACTGGAAAGTCGTCCTCGCCTCGGGAACCGGGGGTGTGGTCTACCTGCCGCCGCAGCTTGGCAAACGCTTCGACGGCGATGTCGATGATCTGAAGAAGGAAGCTTTCCTTTACGGCTCGCAGGGCGCGACAACGCTCGACCTCGTCCCGCTGCTCGCATTCAAGCTGCTCGGCCTGAAGGTCGATCCGGTATTCGGCGTCACGGGCCGCGGTGATGGCCGGCTGATGTTCGAGCGCGGCGAGGCCAATATCGACTATCAAACCTCTTCGGCCTATCTGAAGAGCGTCGTGCCGCTGGTCGAGCAGAAGCTCGCGGTGCCGATCTTCACCTTCGGCGCGCTCGATGCCAAAGGCGACGTTGTGCGCGATCCGACATTCCCCGATCTGCCGAGCTTCAAGGAAGTCTGCGAGGCGACCGCGGACTGCGAGACCTCGGGTACGGCCTGGGAAGCCTATAAGGCATTTTTCGTCGCCGGCTTTCCCGCCCAGAAATTGCTCTATCTGCCCGGCAGCGCGCCGCAGAAGGTCGTGGACATGTACACCAAGGCCATCAACGAAATCATTGCGCGTCCCGACTTCCGTCAGGTCTCCGCCGAAGTGCTCGGAGACTATCCGCAGGGAACCGGGGAGGCCGCGGTGGTGGCCCACAATCTGGCGATAACGGTGACGCCGGAGTCCAAGAAGTACGTGCTCGACTGGCTGCAAGCCGACTACGGCGTGACAGTGAAGTGACGTTCGGAGTTCCGACCCCTCCCGGCGAGTCCGTCGTCATGAGCGCAGCGGGCGTTAAGCCATGGATCTTCTGAACACCGCCCTGCCGGCACTGGGGGAGGCATTCTTCCTGCTGCTCCAGCCGCAGCAGCTCCTCTACCTCATGATGGGAGTGGTGCTCGGCCTCTGGGTCGGGATCATGCCCGGCATCGGCGCCATCGCGGGGCTGTCGCTCCTGCTGCCGTTCATTTACGGCACGGACGCTGTCTCTGGCCTCGCGCTGATGGTCGGACTGCTCGCGACGAATCCGACCTCCGACACGTTCTCCTCGGTGCTCCTCGGCATCCCGGGCGGAGCCTCGTCCCAGGCCACGGTGCTGGACGGCTTTCCGCTCGCGCGCCGGGGAGAAGCCGCGCGCGCCTTGTCCGCGGCCTTCCTGTGCTCCATCTACGGCGGCATCCTCAGCGCCTTCGCGCTCACCTTCTTCATTTTCATCGCACGGCCGCTCATCCTCGCTTTCGGCCTTCCCGAGATGCTGATGCTCGCGGTGCTTGGCCTGTCCATGGTGGCAATCCTCGCGGGTCGGGTTCCGCTCAAGGGCATCGTCGCCGCCGGGCTCGGCCTCCTCGCCGGCACGATCGGTGCGGCGGGCGCCGGCGGCAGCCTGCGCATGTCGACCTACGACATCCCCTATCTCGTCGACGGCCTCCAACTCGTCATCGTCGGCCTCGGCATGTATGCGATCCCGGAGATCGTCTCGCTGCTGCGTGAGGACGAAAGCATCGCCAAGGGCAACACGCTCGGCGCCGGCTGGCTCGCCGGCATGCGCGACTGGTGGCAGAACATCTGGCTGTCGACGAAATGCGTCGGCATCGGCATCGTGGTGGGCATTATTCCCGGACTCGGCGGCTCGGTCGTGGACTGGATCGCCTACGGCTACACCGTCCAATCGTCCAAGGACCGCTCGATGTTCGGGAAGGGCGACATCCGCGGTGTGATCGGCCCGGAATCCTCGGCCAACGCCAATTATGGCGGCGCTCTGATCCCGACGCTCATCTTCGGCATTCCCGGCTCGGGCTCGATGGCGATATTCCTCGGCGGACTTGCGCTTCTAAATCTTTCGCCGGGGCCGAATATGGTCCGTCAGCAGCTCGCCATCACCTATACGATCGTCTGGTCGCTCGCGCTTGCGACGATCATCGGCGCGGCGATCTGCATCCTCCTCTCGAACCAGATCGCCAAGATCACGAAGATCCGCTTCACGATCATGGCGCCGCTGCTCTTCATGATGATCGCCTTCGCGGCCTTCGAGTCGCGCCAGTCGCTCGGCGACCTGGCCGCGCTCATCGCCATCGGTTTCCTCGGCATCCTCTTGCGGCGCTTCGACTATTCGCGGCCGGCCTTCCTGATCGGCTTCGTGCTGTCGTCTCAGGTGGAGAACTTCGCCAACATGGCCAACCAGATCGCCGGCGCCCGCTTCCACCGCAGCTTCGCTGAGGGCCTCTCCTATATCGCGACGCCGCTCTCGCTCAGCATCCTCGCGCTCACGGTGATGTCGATCTTCGTCGGGCTGCGCCACGCCAAGCACATCACCGAAAATGAGGCGACGGCCTCGGGCAGCAAGCGGGCCTCGGTGATCTTCCTGCTCTGCATCACCGCCTACGTCGCGGCCTCCCTGATCGACGCCAGCACCATCACGCGTGTCAGCGACAAGATCTTCCCGCTGACAGTGGCGACCGTGACACTGATCGCCTGCATCGCGCTGCTGATCCGGATGCGCCGCGCGCCGGAGACCGATCCGATCTTTGTCGACCTCGAGGTGGGCGGGGCCGACGCGCAGTCGCCCCACGGCCTCTGGCCGACGCTCTTCTGGTTCGCGCTGCTGCTCGCGCTTTCCTGGCTGTTCGGCTTCATCATCGCGCTGACAATCTTCTTCCTCGCCTTCTATCGCGTGCGGGCCGAGCTGAACTGGGCTGGCACGCTGATCTACAGCGCAGGGGGCGTGGCGGCGATGATCGCTTTCGGCTGGTTGCTCGGCCGCGACTTCCCGCCCGGCCTGCTGCAGGGATTCATTCAACTTCCGTGGCCCTTTACATGACCCAAACAGTAAATTGCAGCCTTTACGCTGGCGCCGTTAGCGCCGGCCAACACTTCAGGGATGATTTGAGACGGCTTTTAAAATCCTCCACTGCCCCGCATTCTAAGCGATCGGATGATTGCGGCCAGATGCCGGAGAGGAGCGCTCCATGCAGATCGAAACGAATGATCCACTTACCGTCGCACGCGAAGCTCTCCGTAGCGCGCAGCGGAATGTGCTGGCCGAGATCGGCAGCTACCCACGGCCGATCGCCGGATGTGACGCCCAGTTCAATCACCTGCTCGACATGCGGTGGCGGCTCGGGCGGGCGCTGGCCGCGCTCGAAGAAGAGATCGTCATTCCCACGCCTCGCTCGCCGAATTGAGGCAGGAGCGCTTAGCGCCTTTTCCGTTCCGATTGAATCGGAACGGGGCTCTAATCCTTTGTTTGGTCGCATTTTCGCGACGCGAACCGGTATCCACTTCGCTGGAAAATGCTCTAGCCAGGACGCCGCATCGTGAGCGGCGAAAAGGTTTACGAGGTCCTGGCACGGGCGTTCCGGCAGGAAGGCGTCGAGACCTGCTTTGCGCTTCTCGGCGACGCCAATATGAACTGGGCGACGCGGCTGGCCGACTATGGCTGCCGCATGATCTATGTCCGGCACGAGCATTGCGCGGTCGCCGCCGCGATGGCCTTCGCGCGCAAGACCGGCGAAATCGGCGTTGCGACCGTCACCTGCGGGCCCGGACTGACCCAGCTCATGACCGCGCTGCCCGCCGCCGTGCGTGCACGCATCCCGCTGGTCATCTTTGCGGGAGAAGCGCCCCTGAAGGCCGCATGGTACAATCAGGCCATCGACCAGGCGCCCTTCGTCAAGGCAACAGGCGCCGCCTACCACAGCCTGCACCTGCCCGAGCGGATGCCGGTCGCTATGCGTGACGCCTTCCTGCAGGCTCGGCGGGAGCGCCGCCCGGTGGTGATCGGCGTACCCTTCGATTTGCAGGACCAGGCCTGGACTGGAGCCGAAGCCTTGCCGGCGCCTTCGCGCCAGCTGCTGCCCCAACTATCGCCGGTGCCGCCGCATCCGGACGACGTCGCCCGCGCCGCCGGCATGGTCGCGCAGGCGAAGCGCATCATCGTAATGGCAGGCCTCGGCGCGGTCGAAGCGCGGCGCGCTGCTGCCTGCCGCGCCCTGGCGGAGCGCTGCGACGCGCTGCTGGCCACCACCCTGCCGGCGCGCGGCCTGTTCCATGACGATCCGTTCTCGATCGGCATCGCGGGCGGCTTTTCCTCCGAGGTGGCGCGCGAGTGCTTCGCCGAGGCGGACCTCGTCATTGCCGTAGGCTGCTCGCTGGCTCATCACAATTCGGATGGCGGAAAGCTCTGGCCGAAGGCCGAGGTGCTGCAGATCGATCTGGAGCCGTCAGCGGTCAATCAGGGACGCGTCACCGCCCGGGCTCATCTCAGGGCCGACGCCAGATTGGGGGCCGAGGCGCTCGCCGCCGCCTTGCCTGCACGGGCGCCTGACTGGCGCAGCGCCCAGCTTGCCGAGCGCATCCGCACGGCGCCCTTCGACAGCGCGACCTTTGAGATCGAGCCGGGTCTACTGGACCCGCGTGAGGTGATCGCCGCGCTGGAGGCTGCGCTGCCCGGCGATTGGGAGCTGGTCAACTCGTCAGGGCACTGCTCATATTTCTTCGCCCATATGCCTTCGCGTCCCCAGCAGCGCTTTCTCACGATCCGCGAATTCGGCGCTATCGGCAACGGCATCTCCTTCGCCATGGGGGTCGCCGCCGCGCGCCCCGATCGGCCGGTCGTGATGTTCGACGGCGACGGCAGCCTCATGATGCATGTCCAGGAATTGGAGACCATCCGCCGCCATAGGCTGAATATTCTCATCGTGGTCATGAATGACGGCGCATACGGCTCCGAGATCCATAAGCTGCGCGCCGATGGCCTGTCCGATGCCGGAGCGGTCTTCGGCCGCACCGATCTGGCGGCAATCGCGCGCGGCTTCGGTCTGGCAGGCGAGACGGTGGCCGACATCGGGGCATTGCCAGCGCTCATCGCCCGCTTTGCCGCAGAGGGCGGCGCTGCAGTGTGGGATGTCCAGGTTTCGGATCGCGTCATATCGCCGGTGTCTGCGCCGCGCCCATCCGCCGCGCCACTGAAGGACCGCCGCCGTGAACGCTGCTTCGCCTTCTCGCGCATGTGCTTCAGCCCGATGCCCGGCGGCAGCGCTCGGTCAGGCGCGCTAGCTCTGCGACAGCCGGCCGGTGATCATCGTCAGCAGCTTCTCCGCCTGCTTCGAAAGCGGCCAGCCGCGCCTGGTCGCTACCCCAAGCCTCCGGTTGATGTCCACATCGCTGAATTGCAGCGCCACAAGTTGGTGCCGCGCAAGGTTGGCCGTCAGTGCAGGGAGGACGGTAAGGGCGGCACCCTCCGCGACGAGACTCATCGCCATGGCCGCGTTCTGCACCTCATAGCGCCAGATGATCGCATCGCGGTGTTCGCCGAGCGCGTCTTGCACAAGCTGGCGGTTCGTCGACTGGGTGTTGATCCGCACGAAAGGCTGTCCGGCGAGATCGGCGCGGGTCACCTTTTTCTGGCGGGCCAGCGGATGGTCGCGATGGACCAGAAGCACGTAGGGTTCGGTGAAGATTTCACGGATGTCCAGATCCCAGTGCTTCGCTCCGATGATCGAGATCCCGAACTCGACCTCCCCTGCCTGGACCAGTTCGTAGATGCGCCCCATCGGCTGATCATGGAGCTGTACGGCGATATCGGGACACTCCTCGCAGAATTGCCGCAGGATCGCCGGAAGGTAGTAATTGGCGATGGTCGGCAGACAGGCAAGCGCAAGGCGGTCCTGCTTGGAGTGGCTGCGTTTGCGCAGGCCATCATACGCCTCGGAAAGAAGTGCGAGGTTCCGCCGCACCTGGGGCAGCAGCGCCTGTCCCTCTTTGGTCAGCAAGACGTCGCGCGTGCTGCGGATCAGCAATTGCACGCCGAGGTCAGCCTCGATTTTTCGGACACGGTGACTAAGGGCGGCTTGCGACAGATGGAGATAGTCCGCCGCGCGGTGGAAGCTGCCCAGCTCTGCGATGGCGACGAACGCCTCCAGCCCAAGGTAATCCGTCCGCATGCCGCTCTTCCGGACTTCGCATTCTTGCGGTCAGCCTTATCACGCGCCCTTGAGCTTGCCAATGCCGGGCGCCCAAACCGAAGGGAGATGGATGATGGATCTGAAGCTCCGCGATAAGACCGCGCTCGTTACGGGCGCGAGCACGGGCATCGGCAGGAGGATCGCCAAGCAGCTTGCGGCGGAAGGTGTCAAGCTCGCCATTGCGGCGCGCAGGCGCGCGCTTCTCGAAGAAGTCGCTACGGAAATCATCGATGCCGGTGGATATGCTCCGGTCGTCATCGAGCAGGATGCGCTAGCCGAAAACGCGCCGGAGAAAATTGCAAAAGCGGCGGTCGAGGGATTGGGGTCAGTACAGATCCTGGTCAACAATGCCGGCGGCAGTCGGGCTTTCTCGCTGGAGTCGACGGAAGACCAGTGGCAGGAGGCGATCACCCTCAATTTCACACGCCCGCGCCAGCTCACCCATCAATTGTTGAGCCAGATGATAAAAGAAGGCTGGGGACGCATCGTCAATATTACCGGCAAGTCGGAGCCGGAGGGCATCAATGGCGCGTTTTGCGCAAAGGCCGCGATTCATTCCTGGGCCAAGGGGCTGTCGCGTGAAGTCGGAAAGCACGGCATTACCGTCAACTGCATCGCACCGGGACGGATCATGAGCGAACAGATCAGGCGGAACTATTCGCCCGAATACCGGCAATGGCAGTCCGAAAACGAAATTCCCGTTGGTCGTTACGGCGAACCGGAAGAGCTGGCCAGCCTTGTTGTGTTCCTGAGCTCGCCGGTCGCGGCTTACATGACGGGAACGGTGATCCCCGTCGATGGCGGCTTGCGGCGCTACCAGTTCTGAAGATCGCCTAAGGAGGTGCCTGCGATTAGAAGCCATGCGACCCGGTTGCCTCCCACCCGCGGGAACTCCCTCCGTCAGAGACCGTTCAAACGCGAGAGCATTAACGGGCCGGCGGTTCATAGCAGGGATGAATGCCATTGGGCGTTCGTAGCGAACGAGAAGGGTTTTCAAAGTGACGCGGGAGCCGAACGCCATCGATTTCTGGCGCGGCTTCGCGCTCGTGACGATCTTCATCAATCATATACCCGGCCTGTTTTTCGACCGCTTAACGCACAGAAACTTCTCATTTTCCGACTCGGCCGACCTCTTCATCTTTCTCGCCGGATGGGCGCTGCGTCTGTCGATCGGCGGCCCGCAGGACTCCACCTCGACTGGCCGGGTGCTGACGCGGCTGGGCGGTCGCGTAATCACGATCTATGCCGCCCAGCTTCTGCTCAGCTCGCTCGCGATCGCGATGCTCGCCGGGGCGGCCACCTATTTCGAGAAGCCTGTCCTCCTGTCCTGGTTCAATGTCTCCGCGATCTTCTACGATCCCATCAACGCGCATCTGGGCCTGGCCATGCTCACCTATCAGCTTGGCTATTTCGACATCCTGCCGCTCTATGTCGTGCTGATGATCGCTGCCCCATTGATCGTGTTGATCTACCGCGTCGCGCCTGCCGCGTTGCTGCCGGTTTCCTTCTTCATCTATCTCTGGGCGCTGGTCTTCGAAGTATCTCCGCCGACCTGGCCGACCAAGGGCACGTGGTTCTTCAATCCGCTGGCCTGGCAATTTCTCTTCGTGCTCGGCTTTCTCTTTGCGGGCGAGGAAGGGATGGGCGGTTTTGTGCGCCGTCACCAACACCGGCTGTTGTTTATCGCCGCTCCCGTGCTGCTGGTCGCCACGCTGATGGTGGTGTTCAAATGGTGGCCCGGCGCGGGCGATGTGCCTGAGCCCACGCTGCTGTTTACGGTCGAGAAAAGCTATCTGACGCCGATCCGGCTGATCCAGTTTCTCTCGCTCGCGGTGGTTTTCGCGGGCGTCTGGCCCCATATCGCCCGTCCCCTGCCGACCCTCTCGGAATTTCTCTCGCTGCTCGGGCGCAATTCCCTCAGCGTGTTCTGCGTGGCATCGCTTCTCAGCGTCGGGTTTCAGATCCTGCGCTTCGTCTATACGCCGGGTATCGCGATGGACACCGCCATCCTCATCACCGGGCTCGCCATACTCGGTTCCACGGCATGGGTCAGCGAATGGCGCACGGCGAGATCGTCGGCAAGGTCGGCCCAGCCGGGCGCCGATGCGCGCCAGTTCGACCTGCCACTGGCCGGGCGGGCTGATGCTCAGGCGCCCCGTAAGGATTGACGCGCGGGGCGTCCCAAAATCAGCACAGCCATAAGTGAATTTCAGCACAATTCGCCGCCACGTTTCAGGCGCTGGGACGTGTTTTGTTCACGTTATGGTCAGATTTGCCGTAAGATGGTAAAACGAAGGCGGTTTTGATGGCCTGGAGCGGGTAATGACATTCAGGATTGCTGGCTGCATCTTTGCGCTGATGGGTTTCCTGATCACGCAAGGTGTTGGCGCAAATGCCGTTTCGGCCGGCGAAATCCGCCGCGAAAGCATCCCCTCACGCTATCTCGACCAGAATCTGAATTTCCTCGTCTACGTGCCGGACGGCTATGATTCCGGCACGGATAACTACCCGGTGCTCTATTTGTTGCATGGCTTCGGCGACAATGAGCGGGCGTGGGTGGAGAAGGGGTCAATCCAGGCGAAGGCCGACCGGCTGATCGCCTCGGGCGCCATTCCGCCTGCCCTGATCGTGATGCCCGGCTGCCCGCGTTGCTGGTGGGCGGACGGCGCGAGCGAAAAGGCCGAGACTGCGTTCTGGAGCGAACTCGTCCCGACGGTCGCCCGGCTCTACCGCACCATCGAGACGCGCGAAGGTCGCGTCATCGCCGGCTTGTCCGCCGGCGGCTACGGGGCCATCCATCTGTCCCTGAAATATTCGGACCGCTTTGCCGCCGCCGCGGCCTTCAGCCCCGCGATCTATTCCGAGTCGCCGCCGGCCGCGTCCGCCGCGCGCGTCTACTCACCCTTCTTCGGCGCCGACGGAAAATTCAGCCAGGCCGCCTGGACGGAGCAGAATTACCCAAGCCTCATCGAGCATTATTTCACGGACGGCCAGCGCGTGCCGATGTATCTCGTCTCCGGCGACCACGACAGCCTTGGCATTGCTTTCGAGACCGCCCTGTTCTTCAAGCGCCTCTTCGAGAAGCAGCCCGATCTTGTCGAAATGCGCATGGTCGATGGCGGGCATAGCTGGCCGGTGTGGTCGAACGCCGTAGACGAAGCCATGACCTATCTGTTCCGCTTCACCAGCAGACCGGGCGCCGGCGCGGCGATCGCAGCGGCACGGCCCACCGGCAATGACGTGGCTCAGAATATAAAGGCCGTTGCCCTGCCCACTCCTTGATAGTGCCATTTCAACCTAACGCGGCCATGCGGCTGGTGAAGGCTTATGATCCCTGTTTGATGTCTCGTTCCAGTTCGGAAGCGAGCCGTGAGAACCCCATTTCGGTCCCCTCCTGCCGCGTTTGCGCGTCCGCGTGTCCATCGAGAAAGACCACCTGCTCGGTGAAAATCATGCGCGTGCGATCACCGCTGGGTGCAAATTCCACCGTCGCCAAGGATGCGGAAATCCGCTCCTCATCGACGCTCATCTCATAAGCGTAGATGATCCGACTGCCCGCGACGATATCGAGATAGTAAGATCGGAAGCCGTGAATGACGCCCTCCGGGGTACGCAGCCGATTGACCTCGGAGCCTCCAACACGGAAATCAAAGGCATATTCGATTGTTTGCCAATCCGCATGACACGCGGCCCAGCGTTTTTTCATGTCCGGCTCAGACCAAAAGCGGAATGCGTAAGCCGGCCGTCCTGGGAGCTCACGCTCAATAACAAAGGTGGAGTGAGCCGTAAATCGTTTGCTCATGGCGCTCGACGTTCCTGGTTTTCGGGATGATCGGCCATCGCCTGCGCGAGCCGGTCGAAAGCGACGTTCCAATTGCGCTTGCGCGCTGCCGTCCATTCCTCAATGGCGTTCAAGGCCTCGGGCTGGATTTCATAGGTACGGACGCGTCCAATCTTCTCGGAGACGACGATGCCGCCTGCTTCAAGCACCTTCAAATGTTTGAGTACGGAAGGTAGCGCGATGCCGATCGGCCTGGCCAATTCCTTGACCGAGGCGCGGCCGAGGCTCAGCCGTTCCACCATGCCGCGCCGGTGCGGATCGGCAAGCGCATGGAATACCAGATCGAGAGTGGCCGCTTGCCCCGTCATGGCAAATGCTCCCCGGCTTGTATGCTCATGCCTTCCATAAACCGCGCCGGGATGCCTTCCTTATACGGAAACATCTCAAAATATGGCCGCGCTTCATTGATCGTGCGCGCCACGGATGGCCGTGTCATCAACCTCTCGAAATAGGCGGTGAGATTGCTGTGGCGATCCTCGATGGGCTGGACGATTGCAGCGTAAAACAACGCAGGCGCGGCTGCGCAATCAGCGAGAGTGAACTCACCGCCCGTTGCCCAGGTCCGGCCAGAGAGCTGCTTCTCGATCATTTCATAGGCAGTCGTCAGCATCGCACGCGCTTCCGCAACGCCATGCGGATCGCTCCGGCCTTCCGGACGAATGCGATCGGTGACGATCTTGGCCATCGGCACGCTGACATAGTGATCAAAAAAACGGTCCCACAACCGGGCCTGCAAACACGCCTCCGCATCCACCGGCAGCAATGCCACCGGTCCGGGATAATGCTGCTGCAAATATTCGATGATGATGCTGGTTTCCGGAATGGTGCGCGCATTACGCCCGTCGTGCAGGACAGGAATTTTACCGACCGGCCAGTGGGCTAGCAGCTCCGCACTGGACTGCTCATCCGCCAGATCGACGATCCGTGCGGCGAAGGGCGTGCCGTTCTCATACAGCGCAATCAGGACTTTGTGACAAAACGAGGCCAGCGGATGAAGGTAGAGGGTGAGGGACATAACGGTCTCGCTTTCGAGATAGTTTCTTTGTTGGCTAACTATCAGGGCGAAGGAAGACGCGCAAGGAAAAGTTTCTTCCGAGGCTAACTATTCGAGTAGCCCTTGGCACGCTGGCGCAATTTCAATTGCCGCCACGGGTGCCTGCTGCAATTGTTCGTGACGCTCGATCGCCTGATTCGGAGGCTTGAATGGACGCCGACGTTCTCATCGTGGGAGCCGGCCCGACCGGGCTGATGCTCGCCAATCAGCTGGTCCGGCGCGGTGTGCGCGTGCTGATCATCGACCGGCATGCCGGACCGTCGCTGCAAACCAGGGCGCTAGGAGTACAGGCGCGCACCCTGGAGATCTATCAGAAGCTCAGCATCGTCGACCGGGCATTGAAACTCGGCAAGATCGGCACGGGTGCGAACATCTGGGCGCAAGGGCGAAGGACGGCGCGCGTTCCCCTGGGTGACGCCGGGAAATCCGTCACGCCCTATCCCTACATCCTCATCCTCGGCCAGGACGATAACGAACGCATCATGGGCGAGAAGCTCAATGAGCTGGGCGTGTCCGTGCAGTGGAACACCGAGCTGGTGGGCATCGCGCAGGAACCCGGCCAGGTTGTCGCGACGCTCAAGCTGCCGGACGGCACGAGCCGAGAGACAACCGTCGCATGGGTGGGCGGCTGCGACGGCGCGCACAGCGCCGTGCGTGAGCTGAACGGCATCGGCTTCCCCGGCGCGCCTTACGAGCATGTGTTCTTCGTCGCCGACGTGGAAGCGACCGGGAACATGGTTCCGGACGAGGTGAACGTCTATCTCTGGCGGGAAAGCTTCCATCTCCTGTTCCCCATGCGCGGGAAGGATCATTGGCGGGTCGTCGGCATCCTGCCGGAAGCCCTGCGCGACAGAGAAGGGCTGACCTTCGAGGCGGTGGTGCCGTCCTTGCTGAAGGAAGCGGATGCGGGATTGTCGTTCAAGGCCTGCAGCTGGTTCTCCACCTACCGCATCCATCACCGCGCTGCTTCGCACTTCCGCAAGGACCGCTGCTTCCTGCTCGGCGACGCCGCGCATATTCACAGCCCCGTCGGCGCGCAAGGCATGAACACCGGCTTGCAGGATGCCTATAATCTGGCGTGGAAGCTGGCTCTCGTCGTCAAGGGCGAGGCGCAGGCGGCGCTGCTCGACACCTATGAGGAGGAGCGCGTGCCCGTCGCGCGGCGCCTCCTGAACACGACGGACCGGGCGTTCAAGCTGGTCGTGTCGGATAGCTGGCTGGCCGGGCTGCTCCGCACGAAAATCCTCGCGCGGGTGGCCGCGTTCGCGCTGGGCATCAACCGGATACAAAGCTTCGCGTTCCGCACCGTCTCGCAAACCGGCATCCATTATCGGCAAAGTTCATTGTCGCAATCGGAGGACGGCCTGCCTGCGGGCGCGCCGCGCGGCGGCGATCGTTTCCCCTGGCTGCGGCTCAGGTTAGAGCCAACCGGTGCGCGCGAGGATCTGTTCCAGGCGTTCGACGATCTGCATTTCCGCCTGATCGTGATCGGCCAACCGGTGCCCGCCGAAGGATCGCTCAATCTCGGCGACCTGCTCCGCGTCCACCTGATCCCCTCCAATCCCGTCAACGATGCGGAATTGGCGCGCGCGCAGATTCCCCGGCCGTCTTTCTACCTGCTGCGCCCCGACGGCCATGTCGGACTTTGCGGAGCTCGCTTGGACGCCGCCGCGGTGAAACGCTACGTTTCGGAGCGCTTGCACCTGGCGGGAACCTGACATCTAGGGTTCCGGGAATGTCTCCTCGCGCCGCCAGGCGGCCCCGTGCTGCCCTGGCCTTGGCAGTGTCAACCAGGTGCGATGCTGTAGCCTCGTGGCGGCGGTCATCGGCGTTTACAACGGCCCCGGGAATGTCTCCTGGCGCTGCCGGCCCGCCAGCCCGCTGGGCGCGGGGTCGCTGACGTTGCGATGAGCATGAGAATGCCGGCGCGCGCGGCTCCTTCAAAGCGGCCGACAGAAGCGATGACTGGGTGCGATCAGCGCCTTGGACGAAGCTCTGCGTTGAAACCCCCTCGATGGAGGTTGCACGCTGTCATGATCCGGTGTTTCACGCAGCCTCTGGCTATTGGGGTTATTCGGCCAACGGGTCAGGCTGCTCACCTCATTGTGGAGTAATGCCGGACTTCACCACGATCTCTCGGAATTTGACGCGCTCGCTGACCGCAAATGCCGCGAACTCATCCGGGGTCATTGGAGATGGTTCGGCGCCAATTTCCTTCAGCTTCGCACTTACCGCGGGTTGTTCGATAATGCGCTTCACGTCGGCCGCAATCTGGTCGACGATCGGCTTCGGAGTTCCCGCCGGCGCGAAGAGGCCGTGCCAGGTTTGCGCGTCGAAGCCCGGCAGTGTTTCGGCGATGGTCGGGATCTCGGGCGCGGCGGCGCTATGGGTGGGACCGGTCATGCCGAGTGGCCGCACTGTGCCCGCCTTTGCTTGGGGCAGGGCAAAGGTGACGTTATCGAAAGTAAGCTGGATCTCACCGCCGATAAGCGCAGCCATGACCTCGTTCGAGGCTTTGTAGGGCACGTGGTTGAGCTGCACGCCGGCCATCGCCTGAAAGAGCTCCGCCGCGAGATGCTGGCTGCTGCCGATGCCCGAAGTTCCGTAATTCAGCTTGCCCGGATTGGCTTTGGCGTGGTCGATCAACTCCCGGACGGTTTTAGCCGGCAAATTGTTCGAGACGACCAGCAGGTTCGGCACCTTTGCGAACAGGCTGATAGGCTGGAAGTCCTTTTCGGCGTTATAGCCCAGTGACTTGTAGACGAACGGGGCGATGCCGTGGGTGCTGGCGGTACCGACGAGCAGTGTATGGCCGTCCTTGTCGGCTCTGGCGGCCGCCGTGCTGCCGATCGTTCCGCCTGCGCCTGGCTTGTTCTCGACGACGAAGGGCTGGCCGTATTTCACTTGCATGTCCGTGGTGAAGATACGGCCAAACATGTCGGTGGTGCCTCCGGCGGCGAACGGCACAACGACCGAAACCGCGCGCTTCGGCCAGGCTTGGTCCTGGGCGAGAGATGGCGTGGCAGTGGCCAGCAGCCCAGCAACAACGAGCAGCGATAATCTTTTCATGCCGGCGTTTTCCTTTGATGCTGCGCCCTCTTGGTCGGGGGCATCGGTCTTGAGGGACCGGCAGAATGTCACGCCTGTCACCTCAGTGCAGAGCCTACCGTTGAACAGGTGCATTTAGAAGGCGGTTGTGAGGCGAGCTCTGCAGTCGGCATACGGCTCGATGCTGCGAAGTTCATCCGAGCCCGGCTGCCCGCGCGATCAGGAGCAATCCTGCCCCGACGGCGAGGGCTCCGGTGGCTCGGGCCACGCGCTCGCCGGCCGGTGCGAGACGCTCCGCGGTGATGGCTGCGGTCACGACGGCCATTGCGCGCAGGTCCATTACCCCCGCGGTGAGGAGAATCGCCGTCAGTGGGGCACAGCAGATGATGCAGTGGAGGCCGAGGTGCAGGCCATGTTGCCAGGCCGTGCCGGCGTCCGCCGGCAGGGTACAGCCACGCCCCAGTGTCTCCCGGCAACAGGCAAGACGGCGTGCCTTCCACGCGGTGAATTGGAGCGCGCCGGCGATCAGGACGACCACGCCGGCCGCGACCGGAACGGCACGCGCCAGCTCCGGCTGCTCCATCGAGATCGCAGCCAGCGCGACGCCCAGCGGAAATACGGCCATTCCGAACACGGTCCAAACGAAGAAGTACCCTACGCCCACCAGCGCGGTCAGCGGCCCCAGGCGCGTGTGGCCTGTTCTGCAGACGGCCTGGCGGTAGCGCCCCAACATCGGGACCAGGGACGGCAGCATCATCGCCACCATCATCACGACCCACATGCCGAGGAACGATGCGGCGGCGCCGGGCCATGCCTGGCCGCACATCCCCATCCAGACCATGGACATCGTCCAGCCACCGGGCATCGGCATCTCGCCCATCGCGGACATGGACGTGCCCCAGATGATTGTCACCGCGGCGCTGGCTCCGAAGAGCAGCGCCGAGATGCCGAAGAAGGCCCGTTGGGAGGCTCGCTCGGAAATGGTGCGAGCCTCGATGATGCGGAAAACGACACACTCAAGATTGCTGGTGATGAAACGTCACGTCGGTCATGATGCTCTTGCTCCGTTTCCAGCTGGCGCGTCGCCGCGCACAATTCGACATCGAGATATCAGCGACAGCAGTCGTCGTTTTGTTGGTCGCCGGTCTCGTACTCGTCGTGCAGCTTCACCCAGCTCATGGTGCCGCCCGTTTCGTTGCGGCCCTTGGGCGTGAGATCGAGCCATGCGAAGGCGCCCATCAGCACCTCGTCCCCGCGGTGGTAGGTCGAGTAGGTGTGGAACACCTCGCCGCTGTCGTTTTTGGCGAAGATGCTGGTGCCGTGCATGTCTTCGCTGCTCTTGATCGGCGTGCCGTAATTGTAGATGGCGCGCCCGGCAGCCATGTCCTCCTTGGTGAAAGACACGCCGAAATCGTAGTTGAAGTCGGTGCCGTGCGAGGAGACCCACGGGAAGGTCCAGCCCATGCGCCGCCTGACCTGCTCGATCCGCTCGAGCGGCGCGCGAGAGATCGCGGCAAATGCCAGGTCGGCTTGCTCGAAGTGCTGTCGCGCCGCATCGATATGATCGGAGATGAAGGAGCACCCCGGGCAGAGGTGATCGGACCCCGGCGCCAGCATAAAGTGATAGACGGCGAGCTGACTGCGGCCCCGGAACAGATCCGCGAGCGTGCATTGGCCCTGAGGTCCTTCGAACACATAGGGCTTCTCGACCTTGACCCAGGGCAACTGGCGGCGCTCGGCGCGAAGGGCATCGAGCTCATGGGTGATGGCTTTCTCCTTGGCGAACAGCGCCTTGCGGGCGGTAAGCCATTCCTCGCGGGAGGCGACTTTCGGCAGGGTCTGAGTGGTGGCTGGCATGATCATTTCTCCTTGGATTGCGGGATTGAATTGGGCGCCGGGGCGTGCCGCTCTGGGCGTCGTCTCCCAAATACCAGCGCGGTCAAGCTCGCAGCTACTGGTTGGTGGTCGTGAGATAGGCTAGTACCGGGCAATCGAACGGTGGGAGTGACAAGTGTGGCGCGATTCAGATGGACTCGCTGATCACGGCGGCGGCGCGTGCGCTCGCGGCGGGTGATCCCGCTCGGCGCGCTGAACCGGGTCGCCTTGCGCGACGACGCGCCCGCGCTTGCGCTTCGAGGCATCGCGATGGCGCAGCTCGGCGATTTCGTTCGGGCGAAGGCTCTCCTGGGAAGTGCGGCGCGCGCCTTTGGTCCGAAAGAGGCCGTTGCCCGTGCGCGGTGTGTCGTCGCCGAGGCCGAGATCGCGCTCGTCTCGCGCGACCTGGGTTTCCCTGCGAAGGCGCTCGACGCGGCGCGGGTGACGCTCGAAAAGCACGGCGACCGGGTAAACGCCGCCCATGCACGGTATATCGAGGTCCGGCGCCTTCTCTTGATCGGCAGCCTCGACGAGGCCGAGCGTAAGCTCGCCGAACTCGGCCCCGCTCCCTTACCGCCTGCGTTGATGGCCGTCCACGAGTTGGTCGTAGCGGGGATCGCGATACGGCGCGTGCAGGCGAAGACGGCGCGTGCTGCACTCGCTCGGGCCGAGTATGCCGCGCGCCAGGCTGGTATCCCCGCGCTGACGGCGGAGGTCGAAAACGCATCTATGGTCCTGAATACGCCAGCGGCGCGCCTGATCGCGCATGGCGAGGAACGCCCCCTCCTGCTTGAGGAAGTTGAAACGCTCCTGGCTTCAGGGGCGCTGGTCGTGGACGCGTGCCGCCATGTCGTTCGCGGCGCAGGCGCGGTGGTCTCGCTGGCGACGCGCCCGGTATTGTTCGCGCTCGTACGCGCGCTGGGCGAAGCGTGGCCCGGGGACGTGCCGAGAGGTACGCTCCTCGCGCGAGCTTTCGGGGCGAAGGTCGCCGATGAATCGCACCGCGCGCGGTTGCGGGTCGAAATCGGGCGGCTTCGCGCGGAGCTTCGGACGCTGGCCGGAGTGAGCGCAACGAGCCGAGGGTTTGCGCTGATGCCGCACCGCGCAGGCAAGGTTGTCGTGCTGGCGCGGCCCGTCGAAGAGGAGCATGGGGCGGTGCTCGCCTTCCTCACCGACGGTGAAGCGTGGTCGAGCTCGGCCCTGGCGTTCGCCCTCGGAGCCAGCCAGCGCACCGTACAACGCGCCCTCGACGCGCTCGCGGCAGCGGGCAAGGTGGAATCGTTCGGTCGCGCACGGGCGCGTCGGTGGATGACCCCGCCCGTGCCGGGATTCACGACGACGTTGTTACTCCCCGCTCCACTACCGAGCAGCTAGGATAGGCACATGAAAAAATCACCCGCAGAAATCGTCCGTGAATATGGTCCCTTTCCGGGCGTCGACAGCGTGCACGGCCTCACCTATGACGGTCAGCACGTCTGGTTCGCGTCCGGAGATAGGCTGAACGCCCTCGATCCGCCCAGCGGTGAGACGGTGCGCTCGATCGATGTGCCCGCGCATGCAGGAACGGCCTTCGACGGCCGGCACCTGTTTCAGATCGCCGAGGATCGCATCCAGAAAATCGATCCGGAGACCGGCCGTGTGCTCGCCACGATCCCGGCGCCCGGCGGCGGCGGTGACTCGGGGCTCGCCTGGGCGGAAGGGACACTCTGGGTGGGGCAGTATCGGGACCGGAAGATCCATCAAATCGATCCCGAAACAGGGGCGATTCTTCGCACCATCGAATCCAACCGCTTCGTCACCGGCGTCACCTGGGTCGACGGAGAGCTCTGGCACGGCACCTGGGAAGGTGACGAGAGCGAATTGATCCGGGTCGATCCTGGAACGGGAGAGGTCCTGGAGAGGCTTGAGATGCCGCCTGGAGTGGGCATATCGGGGCTCGAATCCGATGGCGGTGATCAGTTCTTCTGCGGAGGCGGAAACAGCGGACGGGTGAGGGCCGTACGCCGGCCCAGGCGAGACTCCGCGGCCAGCAGCAGCTCCGAGATCGCGGTCGACTCCACGAGTAAGTAATCGAAGCGGCCATGCCCCATTCCCGAGCCGACCCGGTTCGTAGCCCGCCGCCGGTCAGCTACGCGAGGCGTCCGTGCTCGCCGCGGCCAGCGCAAATCGTTCCGACATCCTAGCTCGTGATACCGATAAAGAGCATTGCACCCAGCACAACAGCTCCAGTCGTCACCGCGGCAGCTCGGCTGCGCGTCAGCCAGTAAGCGACTGCGGCTGCGAAGGCCGGGACGAGCAAGAGCGGAAGGATTCTCAGCACGATCCTTGCCTTTGCAGTTAGCGACGTTCGTGTCGTCTGGCTAGTACGGCGGCTTTGTATGTCGCATATGAGGCGTAGGCGGCGGAGCCGCGATGGCGCCCAGCGGCGGGGCGACCCAGCCACATTGCGCTGGTCGCAGTTTCTTCTCAGTCCAAAGGAGGCACGCGAATCCGCGCTATTGACTCGCGGAAGCATCTGCCAGCTCGGCAATGCGATTGTTGGCGCGGCGGAGCCGCCGACAGAGCTCGCGGTTGATATTCTGCATCACCATCACATACGCGTGGATGTCGGCCTTGTAGTACGCGTAGAGGTTTCGAGCGGTGAGCTCGTACAGCACGGTTGGGCTGCTCCGCGACGACGGTGGCTGATCGGTTCTGCATTTCGATGAGCGTCATTTCGCCGAAAAAATCACCAGGCCCGAGACCCGTCATGCGAATCACGCGCCCCGACGCCCCGAGCTTGCTCACCACAAGCTCGCCGGAGTGAACAATATACATTGAGCGCCCCGGTTCTCCTTCCGCTACGACCGTGGCACCGACGTCGAAGCGGCGCTCGACCAGCATTGAGATCAGGAGATCGAGACTTGCGTCTGAGAGGCCACCGAAGAAAGGTGTAGCGACCAGGAACGCCTTCAGATCGGGCGAACTGACAGCCATCAGCCTAATATACTCCCGCTCCCGGAACTTGACAGCACCTTATCGCCGCGCGCCGGATGCCCTCCGGCCGTTCTGCTATTGGCCCAGGTTGTGTGAGAACTTTCCGGTGATGCCGGCCCCGGTGATCAGACCAAGATTGATTGGTGTCAGCCCGTGCCGCGCACGAGGTGCCGATTGGAACTCCCATCCAGCCACTCAAGCTCATCTGGCGAAAGCGCGATATCGAGCGCCTCGCAGACTGTCGTCGAGTTCGCCGAGCGTGCGCGGGCCGATCAGCGGAACGGACGGGAAGGGCTGCGCCAGCACATAGGCGAGCGCGACATGGATCGGGCTCTTGCCCAGCCTGTTGGCCAGTTCGATCGCGCGGTCGCGGCGGCCGAAATTCTTCTCCGAATACCAGACCCGCACCAGCTCCTCATTGTCGCGCTTGTCGCGCCCGGCGCGGTCGGTGAAGAAGCCGCGGCCCTGGCTCGACCAGGCGAAGTTCGGCATCTGCCGGGCGGTCAGCCAGGCCTTCCATTCGTCGGTGGAGGAGGTGACGCAGCCCGGCCAGATCGGCTCCAGCATCTCGGCCAGCGAGAAATTGTTGGAAAGCGCGCCGGGCTTCTGCTTGCCGGTCCGCTCGGCATAGGCGATCGCCTCGTCCATGCGCTCGCATCGTCCAGTTGGAGCCGCCGAACGGCCCGCGGATGCGGCCGGCCTTGACCTCCGCGTCCATGGCGTCGACGAATTCGCCGACCGGCACGTCCGGATTGTCGCGGTGCATGAAATAGACGTCGACATGGTCGGTCTGCAGCCGGTCGAGCGACTGCGGCGAGCTGCTTGCCGATCACATCGGGATAGCAGAGCGGCGAGTGCGCGCCCTTGCCGATGATGACCGATTGCTCGCGCACGCCGCGGTTGTGCAGCCACTCGCCGAGCAGCGCCTCGGTGCGGCCGGCGCCATAGACAAAGCCCGTGTCGAACAGATTGCCGCCGGCCTCGAAGAAGGCGTCGAGCAGGATCGAGCCCGAGGAGAAGCGTGCGGAAATCCTCGAAGCCGAGCGCAACCACCGACGCCGGCTTCGACAGGCCCGGGATCTCGCGCTTGCGGATGGTCGTGCCGCCTGATCGCAGCGGCCGGCCGGAAATCGTGTTGACGCGCCTTGCCGCCTTCTCGATGTCGTATTCGAGCCCGACCGCGGCGCGCCATCTGTCGAGCACGCGCAGATTGCCGAGGCTGTCGGCCCAGCCCATGCCGGGCCAGGCGAATTCCTGCCGGCCGGCGAGGATCGCCTCGCCGGCGGCATCGGCCTCGAAGGAATAGAGCCAGCCCGGTCTTCGTTGCACCTCGATGGTCTCGTTGCTGCCGTCGGGGCCGATCACGTCGATCCTGCCGGTGCCGCCTTCCGTTGCCGCCGGCGAACCAGAAATCCTTGACCTCGATGCGGCCCTTGGTGCCGAGGATGCGCAGCACATTGTCCTGGTTGAGCGAGATGCTGCAGGAGACTTCGGCGACGATGCCGCCGGGAAAATGCAGCAGCGCCGAGGCCCATTCGTCGACGCCGGACTGGCCGAGATGCGCGACGCCCGACGACCTTGTCCGGCTCGGCGAAGGGTTTTCCCACCGCCGCGCCGGCGATCAGCCGCGCCATCGAGACCGGATAGCCGCCGACATCCAGAATGCCGCCGCCGGCGAGGTCGTTGGCGTAGAGCCGGTGCTCCGGCATGAAGCCGCGGCATGGCGAAGCCGAAGCTCGACTTGATCATGCGCACTTCGCCGATGGCGCCCGACTTGATCAGCTCGACCAGCTTCGCCGTCTGCGGATGCAGCCGGTACATGAAGGCTTCGCCGAGGAAGGTGCCGGCCTTGCGCGCCGCATGGATCATCGCGTCGGCCTCGAAGGCGGTCAGCCCCATCGGCTTTTCGCACAGCACGTGCTTGCCGGCTTCGGCCGCCTTGATCGCCCATTCGGCGTGGCTCGGATGCGGCGTCGCAATGTAGATCGCATCGACCTCCGGGTCGTCGAGCAGCGCGTCGTAGCCGTCGAGGATGCGGGCGCCGGGGAAAGCCTCGGCGAGGCCGGCCTTGCCGGGATTGCGCGTGCCGATGCGCGACGAGCGTCGCCGGTGCGGGAATGGGCGACGCCGCCGGCAAAGGCCTTGGCGATGGTGCCCGGCCCGAGAATGCCCCAGCGGATTTTTTTGATCGCAGCGTTCATTGTCTTCATCTCCTTGAAGCCGCCACCTGCGGCTCTGATTTGAAAGCCACGGATCTGATCAGCGCAGCCGCGCGCCGCTGTCGTCGAAGAGAAAGGACTTGCGCCTTGATCGAAACCGATCATCCGGTCGCTCGTCGGCTCGATGCCGCGATTCCTCGCGCTCGATGACCAGCTCGTTCGCCGCCGCCGGTGCTGGCATAGACGATAGCTGGTCGATGCCGAGATGCTCGACGACATCGACCTTGACGTGAGGTCGCAGTCGCCCTTGCCGGCATCGCCGAAATGCTCGGGCCGGACGCCGACGACGACGTCGCTGCCCGATCGCGGGCAGCGGCCTCCGAGAGCGGTTCTTGAAGGCGCGCGCCGCCCTGGTTGACGAGTTCGACGGTCGCCGCGCCGCCGCCGCGCCTCGACGACCCGTGCAGCCATGAAATTCATCTTCGGCGAGCCGACGAAGCCGGCGACGAAACTGGTTGGCCGGGTCGTCGTAGAGGTCGAGCGGCGCGCCGATCTGCTCGATATTGCCGGCGTCGCAGCACGACGATCCTGTCGGCCAGCGTCATCGCCTCGGTCTGGTCGTGCGTGACATAGATCATGGTCGTGCCGAGTTCCTTGTGCAGGCGCGCGATCTCGACCCGCATCTGCACCCGCAGTTCGGCGTCGAGATTGCGACAGCGGTTCGTCGAAGAGGAAGACCTGCGGCTCGCGCACGATGGCGCGGCCGATGGCGACGCGCTGGCGCTGGCCGCCGGAAAGCTGCCGCGGCTTGCGCTCCATCAGCTCGCTGATGCGCAGGATATCGGCCGTGCGCTTGACCCGGCGCGCGGTGTCGGCCTTGTCGTTGCCGGTCATCCTGCAGGCCGAAGCTGAGGTTCTGCTCGACCGTCATATGCGGATAGAGCGCGTAGGACTGGAACACCATGGCGATGCCGCGGTCGGCCGGCTCGACATCGTTGACGACCGTGCCGCCGATCGACGACCTCGCCGTCGGTGATGTCTTCCAGCCCGGCGATCATCCGGAGCAGCGTCGACTTCCCGCAGCCGGACGGGCCGACGAAGACGACGAATTCGCCGTCGGCGACCTCGAGGTTGGCGCCATGGATGATCTCGTAGGCGCCGAAGCGCTTGACGACATTTCTCAGCGAAACACCCGCCACTGTCAGCTCTCTCTCACTTGACCGCGCCGGCGGAGATGCCGGCGATGAAATGGCGCTGCAGCAGCACGAAGACGACCAGCATCGGCGCCGTCAGCATCACGGCGCCGGCCATGATGCCGCCCCAGGAGACTTTGGTGAGGCCGATCAGCGCTGCCGAGCGCCACCGGCGCGGTCATCATCGCCGGGCTGGCTGTTGATCAGCAGCGGCCAGAGATAGTTGTTCCAGCTGTGGCAGGAAGAGGATGATCGACAGCGCCGCAAGCGTCGGCCGCGCCAGCGGCAGCGCGACGAAGAGGAAGATGCGCCATTCCTTGACGCCTTCGACGCGGGCCGCGTCGAACAGTTCATGCGGCATCATCGAAAAGGTCTGGCGCATGAACAGCACGCCGAGCGAATTGAACAGCGGCGGCACGATCAGCGCGAACCAGGTGTTGGCGAGATGGAAGTCGCGCGCCACCATGATGAATTGCGGGATGACGACGACGAAATAGGGCAGCGTCAGCGTGCCGAGGATGATCGCCAGCACGACGCCCTTGCCGACGAACTGGTAGCGGGCAAGCGCCCAGCCGGCCATCGAGGTCAGCAGCACCGACAGGAACGGTGTAGGTCGCGCGCCACCAGGACCGAGATCGTGGTCGCGCGGATGAAGTCGGTGTCGGCCTGCAGGTTGTTGAAATTGTCGATGAAATTGGCGTCGACGGCAGCAGCACGATGTCGGGGCTGAAGATGCCGTTGTCGGGCATCGTCGAAAAGACCACCATCATCCACAGCGGGAACAGCCAGATCAGCGCCAGCGGCGTGAGCGCGGCGTGCAGCGCGATCCTGCGGCTGCGTTCGGCGGAGGCCTTGCTCTTCATTCGCGTTCCCTTCCAAGCCAGAGATTGAGCAGCGAGATGGCGATGGCGAGCGCGGCGATCGTGTAGGCGATGGCCGACGCGTAGCCGAAATTGAAGCGACGCTGAAGCCCTGCCGGTAGAGGAAGAGGCCGAGCGTCTCGGTGCCGCCTGGCCGGGACCGCCGCGGTTGGTGATCAGGAACGGCTCGGAGAAGAGCTGCATGGTGCCGATGACCGACAGCACGACGCAGAAGCACGATGATCGGCCTCAGCAGCGGCAGGGTGATGAAGAAGAACTGCCGGAGCTTGCGAGACGCCGTCCAGCGTCGCCGCCTCGTAGACGTCCTCGGGGATGGACTGCAGTCCGGCAAGGATGATGATGGCGTTGTATCCCGCCCAGCGCCAGGTCAGCGCGATGATGATCACCGCCATGGCGGCATCCGGCGTTGGAAAGCCAGGCGATCGCCGGCAGGCCGACGCCGCCGAGCAGTCTTGTTGATGATGCCGAAATCGTGGTTGAACATCAGCCGGAACACCGCGGCATAGGCGACCTCGCCGACCACCACCGGCGCGAAGAAGGCGAAGCGGAACAGGCCCTTTGCCTTGAGCAGCGGCGAATTCAGCAGCACGGCCAGCACCGTCGCCAGCGCGATCATGATCGGCACCTGGATGACCAGGATGATCAGCGTGTTCTTCAGCGCGTTGGCGAAGGCCGGATCGACGATCAGCCGGCCCCAGGTCACGCCGGGATTGAAGCGTCCAATTGGCTTGTCCGCGTGTTCAGGAACGACAGCCAGAACGAGTTGATGATCGGCCAGATCCAGAACGCCAGGAAGATCAGCAGATAGGGCGTCAGGAAGGCGTAGGCCGTCCGGTTGCGCAGCCGCATGATCTGGCTCCCGGGCGCCGTCGGAAGGACGGGCGGGCTCGCGGCCTGCCCGATTCTGCCGTCAGGCGCTACTGCGCGATCGGAAGGCCGGTCGCCGCTGCGATCTGGCTGGCCGCGTCGTCGAGCGCGGCCTTGGCGTCGGGATATTCGCCGTTGAGATATTTGAGCTGCGTCGCGACCATGATCTTGTCCGCGTCCTGGAAGAACGGCGTGCCGCGGCTGGGCATGATCTTGGGCAGCGTGGCGAGGATGTCGACCCACACTTTCTGGCCGCCCCAGTAGGGCTGGTCCGTCTTGACATACGGGTCGTCCAGCGCGCTGAGCAGCGACGGCACCAGGCCGAATTCCTTGAGCATGGTGACCTGGCCTTCATTGGTTCCGAGCGTGTAGTTCAGATAGGCCCAGGCGGCTTCCTTGTTCTTGGAGGCGGAGGTGATGGCGAGCGAGGAGCCGCCGAGATTGGCGGCACGCGGGCCGTCCGCCGAGGCGCTGGGCATCAGGTAGACGCCCCATTTGCCGGCGAGGTCCGGCGAGGTCGAGCGGATCGTGCCTTCGTACCAGCCGCCATACATCTGCGTGGCGACGGTGCCGGCCGTGTTGGCCTGGATCTTCTCGTCCCAGGTGCCGGCGAGCAGCTGACCGGCGTCCTTCATCTCCTTCACCTTCTCAAGCGCGGTCACGCAGCCCGGCTGGTTGACCGTGATCGACTGGCCGTCGCTTGCTGAAATAGCCGCAGCCCTGCTCGTTGGCGATCATGCGGAAGAATTCGGTGTCGCCGTTGATGTCGGCCTGGGTCATCGTAACGCCCGGATTGGCTTCGCATGATCTTCTTGCCGGCGGCAATGAAATCGTCCCAGGTCTTGATCGTTGCGGGATCGACGCCCGCCTTTTCGTAGAAGTCGCGGCGGTAGAACATCGGCGACCGGGCCGGAATCCCACGGCATGGCATAGGCCTTGCCGCCGACTTCGAGCTCGGTGCGCTTGAAATCGGGGAACTTGGCGGCGATCTCGTCGGTGTAGCCGAGCGTCTTCAGATCGACGAAGCAGTCGGGGAACTGGTTCCAGAAGATCTCGGATTCGTGGTTCTCGATGGAAAGGATGTCCGGCAGCCCGGCGCCGCCGGCGGCGCATCCCGCCAAGCGTCTTGTCGAAGGTCTGCTGGTTGCCGAGATCCTCGACCGTCACCTTGACATCCGGGAACTGCTTGTTGAAGCCGGCGACCGTGGCCTTCAGCGACGAGGCGGCGATGTTCCAGCTCCAGATCGTGATTTCGCCCGATTGCGCAAAGGCCGGGCCGGAGCCCAGGGCAAGCGCGAGCGCGGCGCAGGTCAGTGTGATGCGCATTGAAATCCTCCCATTTTATTTGCTCTCTTCATGAGCGACGACTAGACTAGGCGTCGGCCCAGGTCTGTCTGGACAAAGGGAATATGGATTGGCGGAAAGTAAGATACCCGGAAAGACCGTTCTACCAGCCAGGCGCCAGCAGCGTCGAGGGCCTGCCGCTGGCGCTGCAGATGTTTCACAATCATCCGCTGATCATGCTCAAGCCGCACTGGCACGCCCAGGTCGAGGTCAATTTCATCGTCCGCGGCGCCGTGCATTACCGCATGAACGGCCACGAGATTTCGCTCCGAGCCGGCGAGATGTGCCTGTTCTGGGGTGGCCAGCCGCACCAGATGGACGATGCATCGGACGACGCCGTCTATGCCGGCGCGCATCTGCCGCTGGTGCATTTTTTCCGCCTGCACCTGCCCGCCGATCTTCGGCACCGGCTGATGATGGGGGCTACGCTGGTGACCGACGCCACCGATCGCTCGGACGACCACAATTTCGAGCGCTGGATCCGCTATGCGCGCTCAGGCGACCCGGCCAAGGCCGAGCATGCCGTCAACGAACTCCTGCTCCGGCTCGAGCGCGTCCGGTTCGAGCCCTACCGGCTCACTCCTGAGACTCGCCACCGGCGAAATCGCGGGGCATTTCGACCAGCAGTCTTCGCGAAATGTCGGGCGCATGTGCGACTTCATCGCCGAACATTTCCTGTACGACATCGATTGCGTCGACATCGCTGCCGCCGCCGACATTCATCCGAAATACGCCATGAACATTTTCAAGAAATCGACCGGCATGACGCTCAACGAATATGTGAACCTGCTGCGGCTGAGCTACGCCCAGGCGATGCTGATGCGCCAGGATGCAAAGGTACTGACGGTCGCCATGGACAGCGGCTTCGGTTCGCTCAGCGCATTCAACAAATCCTTCCGCAAGCTCGCCGGCATGTCGCCCTCCGATTTTCGCAGAGTAGCGAGCGTCAGCTGGTTGGCGCGGCTCGATGCTGCTCAGTACCAACCGCACGCCAGCGATGGCAGGCATTCGATGCAGCCTGTCAGGCTGACCGCAAGGTGAATTTGGAGCGACGCACTTCGCCCAAGACGATCATCGCCGAGCATCACAAGGAGCGGCGAGCAATGGAAACCGCGCCTTAGCGGCGACTGGGTCAGATGCGGCCGTCAAGGCATGTCGATACCTGCTCCGCTTGCCCGCCGACTGCGCCGCGGCGATCCGATACCGCTGCTTCTGGACCAACGTGCGTCAAAAGCGTTCAACGATATGGCCGGAGTAGTCGAAAAGCGACCACTTGAGGCGTGCCGTTAGAGAATGGCGCTCCGCGGACATCTGAGCAGGGATTGCACTGTTCGATTGGTCGCTCAGCACCGACGGCTCGCGCTTCAGAGCCGGCCCTGACGCAGGTCGGAACAAGGCGCCCATAGAATGAGCCGAGTGAGCGTCCAAAGACAGACCTCGGGACTGCTGCTTACCGGACGCGCTCGGCCTGACGTCTGATATGTGCGAGCACACGCGCATTGTTCTGGTCCACCATCATACGGGCGAGCGGCAGCCAGTAGAGAACGGGTTCGAGCTTCAGAATGTGGGATGTGCGCTCGATGAGCCGAGTGCCTCCGCTCTCCCGGGGGATCAGTTCAAAACTTGTCTCCTTGGTGGAAAAATAACCGATGTTGTGCGGGGCATGGACATGGGCATAAGGACTAAGTTCGCGCATGGCCGGCACGTCCTGCAGCACGGCGAAAGCCAGCTTCCGGCCGGGCTCCCATTCCGTCACGCGTTCAAGCGCCGTCCCGGTCGAGAAAAAGCCGAGCCGGGTGGCGCCCACGCCCTCGCCGATCACGCTTGCGCCAAGCGGATAAGCCATGCCCAGGCGAAAGCCGGCCGGCGGCGGCACATCGATGCGCTCCATGTTGACGATGGCCTCCCAGACGCGGGCCGGCGGTGCGTCGATGGAAATGGTGTTGTACGTCTCGAAAGACACCATCGGCGCGAGCAGAAATTCCCCGACCAGGACGATAGGCAGGACAGCGAAGGACGAAAGCGTCTGCCCCGCCGAGTTCCGCCGGTGAAGGGCGATGGCGCGTCCCAGCAGCCCGCCGAGCCATGCCATCGCCAGGCCGAGTGGCGCCGCCATAATGAGGCAGATGATGCCCTCGATCGCAAGCGCCACCAGTGCCAGGCCGCCGAGCGTGACCGTGCTCGTCACCAGGCGGCTGGTGTAGCCTATGCCCATATCGTTCCGGGCGTTGGCGATCGCTGCCGTGGTTGCGCCTACGAGGAACGGTGAGATGACGAACGCCCCATAGCCATAGCCGCCGAAAACGAGCGTGCTGAGCGCGATCGCAGCAACGGTGAGCGCAACCCCGGCCAGGAACCCTTGCGCGCCTGCGGTCCATTTGGCCACGCTTTCCGCTTTCATGGCTGGACGCGTTGGGGCGCCCGCGCGGGTCGGAGCAAGCGACAGCCCGAGAAGGACAGCGATCTGAACGGCAGGCGGAATGGCAAGAACGGCGATCCATCCGGGCACATCGGCATCCGCCGCCCGCCGGAAAGACAGTGCGACGAGCGACCACATCACGAGCAGGTGGTACAGGAGCGTTGCGATTACGAGCGGTGTCGCGGCGCCTGTTTCGCGCCCGATGCTTGCCGACGCGAGGATCCGAACGCCGAACGCGTGCAGGGGCATGAGCGCGAATTCCCAATCCATCCTGACGGAGACCAGCCACGGATAAACCTGGGAAATCGCCAGCGCGAGGGCGTGCTGGCTGAGGAAGATGCCCAGCACCCACGCGGCATAGGGCAGGCGCCTGATGGGCTTTTCGAAACTGAGAGGAAATGGCATCGTCCGGCTCCTATCAGTCGCAAAGCCGGACCAGATTGGGGCGGTGCGGCAGCATGGCCGGCGTCTTCAGCCCCCAGACGAGGCCTGCGCGCTCCAGCGCCTGAAGCACCCGCCAGCCGGGATCGGTCTCCCCGTCCTTGAGCCCGAGCCGCGCCGATCCAGGAAAGGCATGGTGATTATTATGCCAGGCCTCGCCCATGGTCAGTAAACCGGCATAGGGCACATTATAGCCCTGCACCCCGGCACCCTGGATATGCCAGGAGCGCGGCCCCCGATTATGGGCGAAATAGCCGACCAGCCAATGCCCGGTGACCGAGGCGGCGACCCGTGCGGCGATCCCCCAGATCAGCCAGGGCAGGCCGCCAATGGCGAAGAACAGAACGGCCCAGGGCAGTTGCTGCGCCATCCATGTGCGCTCCAGGAAGTGATAGAAGCGGTCGCCCCACACCCGGGGCTCGATGACCAGTTCCGGCGGATGGTCAAGGCGCAGCTCGCAGTGGAGCTGCCACCAGCCGTCGCGCGCCATCGACGAGCGGTGGGCAAGATAGGCATGGCAGTACGGCTTGCGCTGCGCCCAGTCGCGGATGTCGTGCTGGCGGATCATTCCGTACGGGCCGGCCATCCCGACCAGCGTGCCGAGATAGACGAACAGGCGCTCCAGCCAGAGCGGGCAGTCATAGGAGCGATGAATCAGCCGCCGGTGCATGCCGAGCGAATGGCCTAGGCAGACCGTGACGGCCGTCGTGACGAGGAACAGCGCCAGCGCGCCCCAGGTGAAGAAGAGCGGGCCGCCGATCAGCGCGGCGAGTGTCATACTGGAAATCCAGATCGACTTGACCGGCTTCCAATGCACCGTGCCCTCTATGGCGCTGGTGTCCTCGGCGTCGAACATGCGCGGGCTGCGCAGGGTGCTCTGCGAGGATTGCAGCGCCTGCTCGACGGCGTCGGGCACGGCCCTCTCATCAGCGGCAACGGTTACCAGCATCCCATCCTCCTTCAAGCCCAACAGCTCGCATTGACGATAAGCGTATAATTCATTAGTTATATACTCAAATAGTTTAGGTGCAACTCCGTGTCAGCCGATTCGGAGGCTGCGGATTGATGTGGAATTGGGATGTCTATCGATAAGATCTTCGAGGCGCTGTCCTCAGCGCCGCGCCGGCGCATTCTGGCCTATCTGTCGAAGACGGATATGACGGCCGGGGAGATCGCGCAGCGCTTCGCCGATGTCATGTCGCAGCCGGCAATCTCCAAGCACCTGTCGGTGCTGGAGAATGCCGGGCTGGTCTGGCGCGAGAAGCGCGGCCAGAACATGCATTATGGCCTCAAGGAGGATATCCTGACCCATGCCCTGGCGGGCTTCCTCGGGGAAGTCTGTCCGCGCTCCCGGCCGTTCCGGAAGGAAAGCGCTGCGGCAGCGAAAAGGAGGGAGAAGCTCGAAGACACGGAGCGGTAAAAGCAGCCGGATCGCAGCATCCTCATGCCGCTTGTGGAGCAGAGGTGCCGTCGCAACGACCGGGAGCAGTACCGCTGTACCGGCGCCCTTGGCGAAAACTCGTCGCCGGATACCGCCGGCAGCTACCCCGCCGCGACAGCCAGATCCTGCGTTCCCAGCATCGCAATGAGCTTTGCGTGCAGTTCGCGACGATCCACGGGCTTTGACAGATAGTCGTCCATGCCGAGGGCTATATACTTCTCGCGGTCGCCACTCATGGCGTTGGCCGTTAAGGCGATCACCGGGACCGTGCGCCAGCTTTCCGTAGAGCATCGGATGGCATCGATGGTCTGGGGGCCGTCCATAACGGGCATATGGATGTCAAGGAGAACGAGGTCAAAGCGTTCCGCTGCCAGCTTGTCGAGCGCCTCGCGGCCATTCCCCGCTTCGGTGATGCTGACCTCGAGGGGAGCCAGAAGCATCTTGATCACCCGGCGATTGATGGCATTGTCGTCCGTCAGCAGGATCCGCGCGTGACGAAGCTGGCCGCCGTCCGGCACATGCGGTACCGCGGGATCGTCCGGACTTTCGAGATCCTCCTCCCGCCGGCTCGCGGCGACGGCGTGGAAGCTGAACGTAAATGTCGAACCCTTGCCGACCTCGCTCGTGGATGTAACGTCGCCCCCCATCATGCGCGCCAACTGGCGCGCGATCGTCAGTCCGAGGCCGGTGCCGCCGAAACGTCGCGAGGTTGAACCGTCTGCCTGCGTGAACGCGGAAAAGAGGCTCGCCATCGTATCCGGCGTCATGCCGATGCCCGTGTCCGCGATGGTGACACTGATGACATAGTCCCCGTCACATGGCTCGCCCGACACGCCAATGGTGATCATTCCGCTCTCGGTGAACTTGATTGCATTGGAGAGCAGATTGGATACGCATTGCCGGACACGGGCGGGATCGAAACAGAGCCAGCGCGGCAAATCCGGCTGACAGTAAAAGTCGATGTCGAGCCCTTTTTCCCTCGCTTGCGGCAGGAACAGCCGCCTGATCCGTCCGACGGTCTTGATGATGTCGCTGTCGGTGCAGGAAATTTCCAGCTTCCCGGCCTCGATCTTGGACAGATCGAGAACATCGTTCAGCACGGTCATTAGCGTGCTACCGGACTCCAAGATGATGGCAACCTTCTCCCGCTGGGGAAGCGAGAGCGCATCGTGCTGGAGCGACTGCGCCATGCCGAGCACACCGTTCAAGGGTGTTCTGATCTCGTGACTCATATTGGCGAGGAATTCGCTCTTAGCCTGATTGCTGCGTTCGGCTTGCTCCTTCGCGGCGCGTAGCCTCGCTTCCTGCTGCGTGAGTTTGGTGTTGAATAACGCGAGCTCATCGTATTGCCGTTGAAAAAGCCGGCCCAGTTTATGGCCGTAGATCGTAACGGCGATGACGATCAGCACGACCATGACGCCGAGCACCCGCTCAAGCATCTGTAGCTGCTTGGTGTTCTCAAGCGCCGCCAGGCCAATGCCATTTTCGATTCGACGCAGTAGTTGCGCGATCGTTTCGATCTGTTTGAGCACATCGCTGTAGCTGCGATCCATTACCGACATTGCAGCGCCGGCAGCTTCCGCGTCTCCACTGGCATAGAGGCTGAGTAATGTGCGGGTTTGCCTGACCATAGCCGCCATGTACACCTCAAGGCCATCGAGGGCTTCATATGGCGTCCTGGCGGCATCGCTGGGAATATTGCGGGCGAAATCTTGCCTCAGCTGCTGCAGCTCGGGCCAGAACGCGGCCACGCCCTCATCGAAGCGCCTCAACTCCAGGGCTGCATCCTTGCTCGCGAAGACGTCGTTTCCCGGCGCGTTCACCACACCCGCACCGCTGCGAATATCTGAAACTTTATCGTGGAGTCTACTCCAACGGAGATTGGCCTGCACGGTATCCGACAGAACGCCGTTCACATGGTGCGTCAGGGACAATCCAATGACGATCGCAATGAGATCGAATGCGGCAAGCAAGTAGTAGATATGATGGATCTTGGCGCGGCGCCTAATGCCCCGTTCGGCTCGCCTGATAATTTCGTGCCCTGCAGCTTTTCGCAGCGGAGCAGCTAGGTTCATCACTATGCTGTTTAGGACCGCCGAGAATTGAGACACACACGCAATGCGGCTCATTTCGCCCTCGATGTCAGTCGCCCGAGTCGGACTTTTCGCGCCTAGCAATGTTTAGCGTTGAGTCGTTAATTTAAATTGCTGAACCCATGAGCGAAATTGCCCGAAAATCTCTTGAATCTAAGCCTGCTCGGCGCAATTGCGCCGAAATGACCTTCCCTCCTCGCCCGTATGAGGATCTCCTGTTGGCCACTGACTGTGGCCAAACTGGCCTTTCGCAATGCTTCTTGCACGGTTTGCGGAGCAAGCGCCGGCTAAGCCATCGATCAGGGAGGGGGAAACCGGAACATGAAGTGGCAAACCCGTATGCAAAGTTTGCCAATAATCAGCTAACCCACTGAATTCAAGGGGAACATTATGACAATGGCGGAGTGGGGGGGATTCGAACCCCCGATACGGTGTTAACCGTATGACGATTTAGCAAACCGTTGCCTTCAGCCGCTCGGCCACCACTCCAGCGTCGATTTTTCCTTGAGATCAAGGTCAAGCTGCGTTCCGGGTTCACCGTGTTGATCTTGGCCTGCAGCTTAGTTTGCAGTTTCTAACTGCTTTTGCCTATTTCGGCAATCCAAGATTCCCCTGATTTAGCCTCGTGAAAGGCTCGGGTCGGAAACAGGTGAATAGGTCTGAGGCCTTACCTGCCGACCGGTCGCAACGCGGTCTTGGTTCTTCGATGGTCGCATTTTCGCGAGGCAAACTGGGATCCGCTTTGCGCCAGGAGCACGGCGTAGGTCAGATATGGTATATCGCGCTGGCGTTCGCAGACTGCCCTTTACGGCCGACTTTTCTCTGCCGCGCGTATGCAATAAGCCCGGCGCGAAGGTCACTCCGCGCCGGGCTCGCATTGAACCAAACCGGAACGCTATACTCTGCCGAGCAGCGCCGCGACCAGAATGACGATCAGCACCACACCCAAAATGCCCGACGGTCCGTAACCCCAGGCCCGGCTATGCGGCCAAGCCGGGAATGCGCCGACCAGCAATAGGATAAGAATGATCAAAAGAAGTGTCGAAGCTGTCATGATTCTCCCCTTTCATTGAATGTCCCGAACGCGAATTCAACGCCCCTCAGTACCAAGTCCCATCGTCCCGGTGATGTCCGCCGATCGTGCCGCCCCACCAAGCCGTCAGCCCTGCCGCGAGCATGATGAAAACGATCCAGAACCCTGCGAAGGACGTTGCCTTGCGCACGGTGTCCGCCGTTTCCAACGCGGTTGCTTTGGCCTGCTCATAGGTCTGTGTGATGCGGCGCTCGGCTTCTTCGCGCGGTACGCCCGTGCGGTCCGCGATGATTTGGGTCAGATATTGCTGATCGGCCTGCGGAATGGAGCCCTGCGCCAGACTGTTTACAACGATCCGGCTGATCTGATCGCGCTCCGCCGCGGTGATTTCACGGCCTTGACCTCTGCCAGCGGCAGGCTGCTGTCCATTCTGAGCTACGGCCGGACGCAGCAACAGATCGACCGTGTAGGCCGGATCGATTTGCCGTGCGGCGGTTCCGGCAGCGCTGCCAACGACAGCGGCTCCGGTGCGCGCTGCCGAACTCGCCGCCATCCCTGCAATCACAAGTCCAAGGACGATGGCGAGGGCCCATACCGTCACGCCGGTGATGC
The DNA here is from genome assembly GCA_963842775.1 of uncultured Alphaproteobacteria bacterium. GTDB lineage: Bacteria > Pseudomonadota > Alphaproteobacteria > Rhizobiales > Rhodomicrobiaceae > R-RK-3. The sequence goes on from CAWJHQ010000016.1 coordinate 360,141, forward strand.
CGTCGCGGAATTGCACTTCGTCTTCCATGCCATCGGCAACGCGTGGACGCAGCCGGGCAGCAATATAGGCGCCCATGCCGATCGCATAGATCTGGGTCAGCGCGAACCATATGGCCGCGGCCATGGTTACGGTCGCCGCGGTGCTGGAATTCAACGTGTAGGGTGAGACGGCCAGAAGCCCTATGGCGGAGCCGAAGGTTAAGAGCAACCAGGAGAGCGCCGAAGCGACAATCGCCCCGACAAACACGCCCGACCAATCAATGTACGAGGGTTTCTCAATTACGGCTATGTCCGCCGAACCCGTGTGTGCTGCTGGGGGCATTGGTTTCCTCGCGGTGATGAAATATGAAGAATGACGCAGGATCAATCGCCTGCAATGACGTCCATGCCGTAAAGGCCGTTTGCCCGCAAAAGTTCCGCGCACGCCGCATATCGCCAGGGACCGGAAGACGTTTGCTGCTCGGATGATGCCAAAAGGCAAGGAACGCTCATGCTTTTGCGGCGTTACTGCAACCTCAGCGTTAGCTCAATCCGAAGAGGCCCCCATGGCACCCCCGACAAATTTGAAGCAACTTTTCGTCCACACACTCAAGGACGTCTACTACGCGGAAAACCAAATCGCCAAAGCTCTGCCCAAGATGGCCGAGAAAGCCAGCGCACCCGGCTTGCGCAAGGGGTTCGAGGAACATCTGAAAGAGACCAAGGTGCAGATCACACGTCTTGAGCAGATCTTCGAACTGTGCAGTGAAAAGCCCAGCGGTGAGAAATGCCCCGCGATAGAGGGCATTCTCCAGGAAGGCGAGGATCTCATGAAGGAGATCAAGGATGATGATACCCGCGATGCCGGCATGATCGCCGCCGCGCAGGCGGTGGAGCATTATGAGATCGCACGCTACGGCGCACTGGTGGCGTGGGCAGGGCAGCTCGGCATGACGGATGCGCGCAACATTCTGCGCGACACGCTGGCAGAGGAAAAGGATACCGACGCCAAGTTGACCCGGCTCGCGGAGGACAAGCTGAACAAGAAAGCGGCATAGCCAGCCCCGAGGCTCCCATGGGACGACGCACGGCCAAGCCCGAAACGCTGCTTGCCGATTATAAGCGCAAGCGCGATTTCACGCGGACGAAAGAACCCGATGACCGTGCGTCGTTAGCCAGTTCGGGGCATCGCTTCGTGGTGCAAAAGCACGCCGCCCGTCGACTTCATTACGATTTCCGGCTCGAACTCGACGGCGTATTGAAAAGCTGGGCGGTGACCCGCGGGCCGAGCCTCGACCCGGCGGAGAAGCGGCTCGCCGTGCGGACGGAGGATCACCCGCTGGCCTATGCCGGTTTTGAGGGGATCATCCCTGAAGGCGAATATGGCGGCGGCACGGTGATGCTCTGGGATGAGGGCGAGTGGGAGCCGCTCCACGACCCTCATGCCGGTTTGGACGAAGGAATGCTGCATTTCCGTTTGCATGGCCAACGGATGACCGGCGGCTGGGCACTCATCCGCATGAAGCCGCGCGACGGGGAGAAGCGTGAGAATTGGCTGCTGGTCAAGGAACGCGACGAAGAAGCCGACGATCGCGATCCACTGCTGACGAAAAATGAGAAAAGCGTTCGCACGGGCCGCAAGATGGAGCAGATTGCCGAGGACAAGGACGCTGTCCATTCGAGCAACCGCTCCGCCAAGAAGAGCGAGCCGAAGGAGGCGCGGAACAAAGCCAAAAAGACCGGGAAGACGCCAAACAAACAGGAGCTGCGGGAAAATAAGGAGGCGGGCAAGGTGGCGCGCGAGACGGGACGGGACTTGGCTGAAGCACCCCAGGCAGGCACGAGCCGCGATGAGGTGGCAGGCGTGCGCCTGTCGCACCCGGACAAGGTGCTGTTTCCCAAGCAGGGCCTCACCAAATCCGATCTGGCGACGTATTACGAGGCTATCGCCGAACGGATGCTGCCGCAAATTTCCGACAGGCCGCTCAGCCTCGTGCGGTGTCCGCAGGGACGCGGCAGCAAGTGTTTTTTCCAAAAGCATGACCAGGGCGGTTTTCCGGAGGCGCTGAAAACCATCGCCATCACCGAGGCTTCGGGACAAACGGCGAGCTATTTCTTTATCGACGGCCTTGCCGGCCTCGTCGCCGGGGTCCAGGTGGGCGTGCTCGAATTCCATATTTGGGGCTGCCGGCGCGACCGTCTCGAACAACCCGACCGTCTGGTCTTCGACCTCGATCCCGATGAAGCGCTGAACTTCGCCGATGTAATCCGCGCGCGCCATGGACGTTCGCGACCGGCTGAAGACGCTCGGGCTGAAAAGCTGGGCGATGGTGACTGGAGGCAAGGGCATCCATGTGGTCATCCCGCTGGCTCGGCGAAATGACTGGGATGATGTGAAAGTCTTTGCCCGGGGCTTTGCCCGCCAGCTTGCCGAGGAAGAACCGGACCGCTTTATCGCCAAGGCGAGCAAGGCCAGCCGCACGGGCCGCATCTTCATCGACTGGTTGCGCAACGATCGGGGGTCAACGGCGATCTGCCCCTATTCCACCCGTGCGCGAGAGGGGGCTCCCGTCGCTATGCCGGTGAGTTGGGACGAACTCGGCGGCCTCAAAGCCGCGAACGTCTTCACGATTACGAATACGCCCCAGCGCGTGCGCGATATGCCGGACCCTTGGGCCGACATGGCGGCTCAGTCGCTGGCCAAGAAGCTGCTTACACAGTTTGCATGAGCGGGGCCAGCACGACGCACTCCCGCAGCCGCCACCTCCGCCGAGGCATTCCGCGATTGTTTCATAAGCGTTGACTGAGCACGACTGATCGCTATGCTCACGCGCGTGGTAAAAGGGATACGGGGTTTTGGCGCGCATGTGCCGAACCGCTTCGGCTCGGTGCCGATAATATTCGTCGCTAGGCTTAATCGCGCAGAGGCCTTATTCCGGCGGCGCTTTTGGCATGCCTTTTCCTGAGTTCGGGTCCGGCAACGGGAAGGATCGGTGGCATGATGCAATGCGATTTGGGTAGAGTTTCGCTTCGCCCGCCGGTCTGGGCCGTAGGGGAACTCGACAAAATTCCGTTCGAGCTGGCGCCGACCGATACCGACGAAATGGCGTCCACCGCTTCCGCCTTACGCGTCGCCGTCGTGGAGGACGAACCCTTCGTGCGCCTGGACATCGAACTTGCATTGGAGACCGCCGGCCATCATGTGGTCGGAGCTGCCGACACGGCAGACGGTGCGGTCGAGCTTGCCCGATTACAAAACCCTGACGTCATGATCATGGACATTCGCCTCCAGGGAGTGCGGGACGGCATCGATGCCGCCATCGAAATCTGGCAGCGCTTCGGCATACGCAGTGTCTTCGCCTCCGCCAATTTGGATGCATCGCTGCGTGCGCGTGCCGCCATCGCCAATCCGCTTGGCTTCGTGGACAAGCCGTTCATGAGTGCGACGCTGGTTGCAGCGCTTCCCAAGAAGGCGTAGCGATCACCCAGTGCGGGCAAGGTCGCCCTGAATTCGGGCCAGATAGGCATTGGCTGCGTCGCCGATATGTTCGCGCAGCTTGGCCTGGGCGGCATCGACATTATTGTCCCGGACGTGACGAGCGACGTCCTTGTGGCCGTCGAACGACGGCCAGTGTTGCGCCTCCAGCGACAGCCGATTGCGCAGCGCCTGCAAGCGAAAGGCGATGACGGAATAGGCCGAGTCGATGAATGCATTACCCGAGGCGGTGATAATCGTCTGATGGAACTCGGCATCATGGCGCCGGTAAGCCGCATGATCCCGTTCGTCAACCGCAACCGCCATCCGGTCGATAATTGCCTGAAGCCGATCGGCCAGGAACGAACCATCACGCATGGCAAATCGTAGCGACGCGGTCTCCAGCAATTCGCGCATTTCGGCCAGCTGGCGCAGCTGCTCGCCCGTCATCTGGAATACGAACGTACCCCGCTGCGGTAAAATCTCGACCAGACCCTCGTTCTTCAATTGAAGGAATGCCTCCCGTACCGGGGTCTTGCTGACCCCCAGCTCCGTCGCGAGCGCAATCTCGGACAAGGCTTCGCCGAAATGGAATTCGCCGCTGACAATTCGCGCGCGGATCGCATCGGTGGCTTGTTCCGTTAATGACTTTTGACGCCTGATCTGTCCCGTGCCCCCCACAAGCTCCCTCTATGCAATGAAGTGATGATATCTGATATTCCATAAAAACCGGAAGAACCGATCGGATACTGTTACGATTTTATTTAATATTCTGCGTAACATCGAAGAAGTCATAACTAATCCTTAGTCAAAAATAAGGTCAATTGAAAGCGATATGGTCAATGTACGAAGGGAGCTGACGGCCTGAAACTGCGGACAACCCTGGTCAAAGCCGCTATAACGCGTCATGCGGAAGACGGTAGCCGTTGACGGCCATGACAGAAATTGACGATCGGCCGGCGCCCGAGGCGCTGCTGGAAGAAGCCAACCGCGAGCGTCATGGCAAGCTGAAGATCTTTCTCGGCGCCTTTCCCGGCGTAGGGAAGACCTATGCGATGCTTCAGGCAGCCCAGGCGCATCTCGCCGAAGGGGTGGATGTCGTTGTCGGCGTGGTGGAAACGCATGGGCGGGTCGAAACCGAAGCGCTGCTCCGCGGCCTGGAAATCGTGCCCAGGCATCAGATATCCTATCGCGGCCGCTATTTCGGTGAAATGGATGTCGATGCAATCCTGAAGCGCAAGCCGAAGCTCGTCCTCGTGGATGAGCTGGCACATACGAACATTCCCGGCAGTCGCCGCGAGAAGCGCCATCAGGACGCCGAAGACCTGCTCGCGGCCGGGATCGACATCTATACGACTCTGAACATTCAGCACATCGAGAGCCTCAACGATGTGGTCGCGCGCATCTCGCGCATTCAAGTCCGTGAAACGCTGCCCGACAAGGTCCTCGAACTTGCCAGCGAGATCGAGCTGATCGATCTGCCGCCGGACGATCTCATCCAGCGTCTTCGCCAGGGCAAGGTCTATATGCCCGATCAGGCGGGCCGCGCGATCACGCACTTCTTCAGCAAGGGCAATCTGACCGCGCTACGTGAACTCGCCATGCGGATCGCCGCCGAGCGAGTGGATGCGCAGATGGTCAATTACATGCGCGCCCACGCCATTCCCGGCCCGTGGCCGGCGCAGGACCGGCTGCTCGTCTGCCTGAATGAGTCGCCCGTTGCGAAAAGGCTGGTGCGCACCGCCCGGCGCATGGCGGAACGTCAGCGCATTCCCTGGATCGCGCTCTATGTGCGCACGCCGCATTACGAGAGTCTGACGGAGACCGCCAAGGACAATATCGCCGAAACCATGCGGCTGGCCGAACGCCTCGAAGGCGAGGTGGTCACCATGCATGCAGAAGCGCATATCGCCGAAGAGATCATCGCCTACGCGCTGAAGCGCAACGTCACACGTCTGCTCGTAGGGCGGCAGCGACCTCGGCGGTGGACGGGATGGCTGCGAGAGACGGTGGCGCAGCAGCTATTGCGTAAGGCGACGCAATTCGAGCTGACGATCGTCTCGCCCGAGAATGAGGACGCGCGCAAGGACATCATCAGCGGCGGCTTCAGGGCGGCGTTCGGCGAGTGGAATGCCTATGCGCTGGCGACGCTTTGCGTCGGGCTGGCGGCGACACTGGCCTATGGCGTGTCCTTTGTGCTGCCGTTGCCGAACGTGTCGCTTATCTTCATGACGGCCGTCATTCTCATAGCGATCTATATCGGCCGTGGCCCTTCGTTTCTGGCGAGCGTGCTCAGCTTTTTCGCCTACAACATCTTCTTCACCAAGCCTTACTACAACTTCTCCGGATTTCGACGCGACGATCTGCTGACCATCGTCTTCTTCCTGCTGGTTTCATTCGTCGTCGGCAATTTGGCCGCTCGTCTCAAGGTGCAGATCCAGGCCATGCGCGTTTCGGCACAGCGCACCGCGAACCTTTACGAATTCAGCCGCAAGATCGCCGCTGCCGCTGCATTGGAAGACGTGCTTTGGGCGGCGGTGCATCATGTCGCCTCGACCTTGCAATCGAGTTCGCTGGTGCTGCTGCCCCAAAAGGACGGTCGATTGCAGATCGCGGCGGGCTATCCGCCGGAGGACCAGCTTGCGCTGAAAGATTGGGGCGCGGCCGAATGGGCCTGGGAGCATGGCAGCCCCGCCGGGTGGAAATCCGAGACCCTGCCCGCTGCCGACTGGCTGTTCCTGCCGATGCGCACCCGGCGCGGCATGGTCGGGCTGTTAGGGGTGTCGTTCAAGGAACGTCAGCGCGCGCTGGCGCCGGATCAGTGGCGGCTCTTGGAAACGCTGGTCGATCAGGTCGCCGTCGCGGTCGAGCGCACCAACCTTGCCGCCGACATCGAAGAGGCGCGGCTGCTCACCGAGACCGAGCAATTGCGTTCCGCGCTGCTTTCGTCAGTGTCCCACGATCTGCGTACGCCGCTGGTATCGATACTCGGCTCCGCGACCACGCTGGCGACGGTGGAGAATCTCACCGATACGGGCCGCGCGGAACTGGTGACCACCATCCTCGACGAAAGCGAGCGGCTCAACCGCTTCGTACAGAACCTGCTCGATATGACGCGGCTCGGCTATGGGGCGCTGCAGCCGAGGCGCGAATGGTGCGATCTGCGCGAGAATGCCGGCCGGGCGATGAAGCAGTTCAGCAAGGCGCTTGAACATCGCGACGTCACGTTCGACATACCGCCAACGTTGCCGCTGGTTCATGTCGACCCGGTCTTATTGGAGCGGGTGCTGGTCAACATTCTCGACAATGCCATTAAATACACGACAGAAGGCGGGCGGATCGCGGTGCAGGCGTTCAAGAAAGACAGCGACTTGATCTTGCGTATCAGCGACAATGGCGTTGGCATCCCGCCGGAAGCGCGCAATGCGGTTTTCGATATTTTCTACCGGGTCCGCGCCAAGGATTCGCAGGTTGCGGGCACTGGCCTCGGCCTCTCGATCTGTCGCGGCATCATCGAGGCGCATGGCGGCCGCATCATGGCCAAGGACGGACCGAAGAACAAGGGCACGACGATCGAAGTCGTGCTACCGCTGACCGAGGCGCCCTCCGTTCCGCATGGCGAGATGGACGAGCTGAATGAGGAGGTGGGCGTCAGTTGATCGCAAAACGCATATTGGTCGTGGACGATGAGCCGCAGATCCGCAAGTTTCTGCGCATCAGCCTGACCGCTCAAGGCTATGACGTCGTCGAGGCGCCGCGCGGCGAAGACGGCATCTCCAAATGCGCCACGTCACAGCCCAATCTCGTCATCCTGGATCTCGGACTGCCGGACCTCGACGGCCAGCAGGTGATCGGCCGCATTCGTGAAAGGTCGGACGTGCCGATCATCGTGCTTTCGGTCCGGACCAAGGATCAGGAAAAGGTGAGCGCGCTCGACAGTGGCGCCAACGACTATGTCACCAAGCCGTTCAGCATCGAGGAATTGCTGGCCCGCGTCCGCGCGGCGCTGAGGGCAAAGCTCGAATTCGTGGACGCGGCGGCGGAGTTCGTCGTCGGCGAACTGGTGGTGGATGTGCCCAAGCATAAGGTTTCCGTCGCCGGAGTGGATGTGAAGCTGACACGCAAGGAGTTCGATCTGCTCAGAATGCTGGCGCAGAACGCCGGACGTATTGTCACCCATCGGCAGATCTTGCGCGAAGTGTGGGGACCGGCTCACGAGGACGATGTGCACTATCTGCGCATCTATATCGGCCATCTCCGCCAGAAGCTCGGTGACGATTCCGCCAATCCGCAATTCATCGAAAGCGAGCCCGGCGTCGGCTACCGCCTGATCGTCCACGAGGCGCTTGAGAGCGCCGTTCCGCAGTCCAGCTACGCCAAAATTTTCCCGAACTCTGCAACCCATTGGCGAAGCCTGGGAAGGCGAGTATGTTGCGCGCGCAATTCAGGGGCACGGCTACGCATTCGGAGACGGGAATGAGCGTTCTGCGCGCAACGATGATACTTTTCTTATTCCTGCTGCTGACCGTTCCCATCATGCCGATACAGGCTCTGCTGATCGCCAGCGGACTGCCGCTCAAGCGCTATGTCCCTTATTGGTATCACAACGCCGTCTGCAAGCTGCTCGGGATCCGCGTGCATCTCAGTGGCGCGCCCATCGCCCCCGGACCCGTTCTCCTGGTCTCCAACCATATTTCCTGGCTGGATATTCCCGTGCTCGGCAGCATCGCACCCTTGAGTTTCGTCGCCAAGAACGAGGTTGCGACATGGCCCTTCATCAGTTGGCTCGCCAAACTGCAACGGACTGTTTTCATTGATAGAACACGGCGTTCCTCGGTGGCTGAAACGCGTGGCCAGATCCTCGAACGGCTGACGGCGAAGGAGCGCGTCATCCTGTTCGCGGAGGGTACCAGCAGCGACGGCAATCAGGTGCTGCCGTTCAAAAGCTCATTGTTTGCGGCCATCGAGCCTAGTGAAGGCAATGGGAACGGCCATTTGGTGCAAACCGTCGCCATCGTTTATACACGCGTGCATGGATTGCCGATGAATTGCCAGCAGCGTCCGGCTGTAGCGTGGTATGGTGATATGGATATGCTGAGCCATGCCTGGGGCGTGCTCAAACTCGGACCGCTGGATGTGCAGGTCCGGCTGGGCGAACCGGTGGCGATGTCGGCGGTCGGTGACCGTAAGGCGCTTGCAATTCACGCCTATGAGCGGGTGCGGCTGGACTTCTCGCAGCTCTTGACGGCGCGGTCCCGCAGGCCCCAATTGGTTGAGACGAAGCGAGAAGCCGCGTCACAGCCGGCTTAAGCATCAATCCGAAAGAGTGCGAACGAACGGTGCCGCATTGACCAAGAAAGTCCATATCAAGACCTATGGCTGCCAGATGAACGCCTATGATTCCGTGCGCATGGCGGAAGCTCTGGCGCCGGAGGGCTATGCGGAAACGGAGGATATGGAAGCCGCCGATCTCATCGTGCTCAACACGTGCCATATCCGCGAAAAGGCGGCCGAGAAAATCTATTCCGACCTCGGCAGGCTGCGCTTGCTGCGTGACAGGCGCCGCGCCGAGGGCCAGGGAACGATGATCGCGGTGGCCGGCTGCGTCGCGCAGGCTGAGGGGGCGGAAATTCTGCGCCGCGCACCCGTCGTCGACCTGGTGATCGGACCGCAGACCTATCATCGCCTGCCCGAACTGGTCCGCCGCGCCGAACAGGGCGGCGCCAAGATCGTCCTGACCGAGTTTCCGGAAGAGGACAAATTCGCGCACTTGCCGCCGCGCGAGTCCCGCCGGTCTCCGGCCGCTTTTCTCACGGTGCAGGAAGGTTGCGATAAATTCTGCACCTTTTGCGTCGTGCCATATACGCGTGGCGCCGAATTCTCCCGGCCCGCTGCCGAAGTCATCGCGGAGGCAAAGCGCCTCGCTTCATTCGGCGTGCGCGAAGTGACGCTGCTCGGGCAGAACGTCAACGCATATAATGGGACAGGGCCGGAGGGGCATGATTGGAGCCTGGCGCGGTTGCTGGAGGCAGTCGCCGCTATTCCGGGATTGGACCGGCTGCGTTACACCACCAGCCATCCCGCCGATATGAGCGACGACCTCATCGCCGCACATCGCGACATTCCGGAATTGATGCCGTATCTGCATCTGCCGTTTCAGGCTGGCTCCGACCGCATCCTCGCCGCGATGAACCGGAAACACACGGCAGCCGACTATCTTCGCCTGATCGACCGCATCCGCGCGGCCCGTCCAGAAATCGCGCTGTCGACCGACATCATTGTCGGTTTTCCCGGCGAAACCGACGCCGAATTCGAGGCGACCATCGACCTCGTGAAACGGGTCACATTCGCCCAGGCCTATTCGTTCAAATATAGCGCCCGGCCGGGGACTCCCGCCGCGTCGATGGATGACCATATATCTGATGCAGTTAAGTCACAGCGGCTTGCAATTCTGCAAGAGGTGCTGAGCGGCCAGCAGGCCGCCTTCAACCGGTCTCAGCTCGGGCGTAACTTACCGGTGTTGTTGGAGAAAAAGGGCCGCAAACCGGGTCAATTGGCCGGCCGATCCCCCTATTTGCAGGCCGTGCACGTGGATGCACCGGACGACAGAATCGGCCAGATCGTTTCGGTAAATATTACTCATACGGGCGCAAACAGCTTGAGTGGTGTCATATTTTCTGGAACTGATCCTGCTATGACACCATTAGACACCGCAGCCGGGGCCGAAAATGGCGCGGCGGCAAATTTGGGTGTTTTCGTCTAGGGATAATCAGGAGAGGTTATTGCCTCAATTACGTGGACCCGCGTCCCCTACCGCCAGAGGCGGAGCAAAAACCGCAAGCCCGGATAAGAATGCTTCGCGAATAGAAATCCATTTCGACAATAATAGGCTCCTGGCGGACCTGCTCGGTGAGTTCGATGCTCATCTATCCATGCTGGAGCAGAAACTCGGCGTCGAGGCGGTCGTCCACGGCAATGTCATCGTGGTGAAGGGTACCGACAGCGGCTGCGCCATGGCCAGGGATGTGCTCGAGCACCTCTATTCACGGCTTAAGGCGGGTCACACGATCGCGATCGGCGATGTCGATGGCGCGATCCGGCACGCCAATGCCGGCGTCAAGCACCAGAAGGATAAGGGCGATGGCCCCGAACTCGGCCAGCTTCGCACCCGTAAGCGGCTGGTTTCGGCGCGCACCCTTATGCAGACGCGCTATATCGAGGCGCTTCAGTCCAAGGAACTGATCTTCGCCACCGGTCCCGCGGGAACCGGCAAGACCTATCTGGCTGTTGCTCACGCGGCTGGACGGCTGGAGCGCGGCGAGACCGAACGGCTCATTCTCTCCCGTCCGGCGGTGGAAGCCGGTGAGCGTCTCGGATTTCTGCCGGGCGATCTGCGCGAAAAAGTGGATCCCTATTTACGCCCGCTTTACGATGCGCTTTACGACGTCCTCCCCGCCGAAAAGGTGGAACGCGACCTGGAAAACGGGGTTATCGAAATAGCACCGCTCGCCTTCATGCGCGGCCGGACGCTCAGCCATGCCACGATCATCCTTGACGAAGCGCAGAATTGTACGTCAATGCAGATGAAGATGTTCCTGACACGTTTGGGCGAAGGCAGTAAGATGGTGGTGACGGGCGACCCGTCTCAGATCGATCTGCCGCCAGGACAAGTCTCCGGCTTGCGGGAGGCGATTGGAATCCTGGAAGGCGTTAAGGGAATCGAGCATATTCCGTTTACTTCGGCCGATGTGGTGCGGCACGAATTGGTGCAACGTATCGTGGAGGCTTATGATAAGGCCCGTTAAGGCCTGTCGTTGAATTTGTATGATGATGATCGAACATAGCTTCAGCCCCGTCATAGCGGTGGCTGACGATATCGATGGCTCCGACGACGAGCCTGGACCTAGTTCCATCGCCCTGCTGATCGCGCATGATGCGTGGAAGACGCTGGGCGATGTCGAGCACGTGATTCGGCGCGCCCATCAGGCGACAGCGGCCAAAGTTGCGGCTGTCTCCGGCAGGGATGTTGCGATTCTCCTGACCTCCGACGACGCCATCGCCGCACTCAACTTGCAATATCGCGGGCAAGACAAGCCGACGAATGTTTTGTCTTTCCCGGCGCCGCCGTCGCCCCATGCATTCGCTGGCGAGGAATTGCCGCTGGGCGACATCGCCATCGCCTATGAGACGGTGATGTCCGAAGCGGCGCGGGAGGCGAAGCCGCCGATCTTCCACTTGGCCCATCTGACCGTGCATGGCCTGCTTCATCTCGCCGGTTTCGATCATGACACCGACGCCGAGGCCGAATGCATGGAAGCCATGGAGCGGGAGATCCTCGCCTCGATCGGCATTCCTGACCCCTATCTTATCCCTTCCGACGAACCGCCGGCATGACCGGCTGATGGCATATGACATGACGACCGATGGCTATAGTAATTTGATGAATGGCGAACGCCATGAGCACGGCGCTCGCTGGTTCGACCGGTTGGCGGCGAATCTGGGCTTCTCCAGCCCGGTGGATTCGCGTGCGGTGATCGAAGAGGCGCTCCGCAACGCCGACGGTAAGGCATTCAGCGCCGCCGAACGCGCCATGCTGCAAAAGACGCTCGACTTCAAGCAGCTTCGGGTCGAGGACGTGATGGTGCGGCGCGCCGAAATCGTCGCAATCGAGGAAAGCGCAAATCTGGGCGAGTTGCTGGCGGTCTTGGCCGAGAGTGGACATTCCCGTGTTCCGGTTTACCGCGATACGCTCGATGAGCCGGTGGGCATGGTGCATGTCAAGGATCTGATGGGCTGGGTCATCGCGCAGGGGCGCAACGGCATTGGCGCGACGAATATGAATCTGGGCGCCGCCGATCTGTCGAAAACGATCGCCGACGCCGGTATCGTGCGCGAGTTGATCTTCGCCCCGCCGTCCATGTCGGCACTCGATCTCCTGGTGCGTATGCAGAATCGTCACATCCATCTGGCGCTGATCATCGACGAGCACGGCGGCACCGACGGGCTGGTCTCCATTGAGGATCTGCTGGAGGAGGTCGTGGGCGACATCGAGGACGAGCACGATGCGGAGGACGCGCCGATGTTCACCGATGACGGCAACGCGCTGATCGTGGACGCACGTGCCGAGATCGCCGATGTCGAAGCCAAGATCGGCAAGATATTGACCTCCGACGACGATGAGGATGTCGGCACGCTGGGCGGCTTGGTATTCACGATGCTGGGCCGAGTGCCGGCACGTGGCGAAGTCGTGCGTCACCCTGCAGGGCTCGAATTCGAAGTGCTGGACGCCGACCGGCGTCGCGTAAAAAAGCTGAAATTGCGCTTCACCAACGCCGATGGGAGTGAGATGACGCGGATTCAGGCGGCCTGACCTGGGCACGCGCGGCTGGTGGTCTAAGCTCTTGCCAGTGATGCGGGCGGTGCCGCGCAGGACGAGTCCATCTGCGCATGTGGTGTTGTCTCTCGCATCCCGATCATATTTCTGCGTTCTCGGCTTATTGCGCTTGCCTCGGGCCGGTCGATGCGCGATGCGAGCTTCATTGGAAGCGGAGACGCGCGCGATGAGCTTGGCTGATTCGAGACCGAAGCTCGCATGGCTGACGCTTGGAGCAGTTTCGCGCGGCATTTCTGCCTTGCGCGGCTGGCGGCGCGCCGCGCTCAGCTTCGCGCTCGGAGTGGCATCGGTAGGCGCTTTTGCGCCGTTTCATTTCTGGCCGCTGCTGTTCGTCACTTTTCCCGCATTGATCTGGCTGCTTGACGGCATCGCCGCCGAGACTGCAACGACTGCGCCAAAAGCCGCATGGCGGCAGGCTGCGCTTGCCGGCTGGGCGTTTGGTTTCGGCTTTTTCGTCGCCGGACTTTATTGGATCGGCTTTGCGTTTCTCGTCGAAGCGGAAAAGTTCGCCTGGCTGATGCCCTTGGCGGTCGCCGCGCTGCCTGCCGGCTTGGCGCTGTTCTACGCCTTGGCGGCCGTGATCGCCGTCGCGCTGTGGCGGCCAGGCGCGGCGCGCATATTCATCTTCGCGGTCGCCTTCTTCGCCGCGGAATGGCTGCGGGGACACATTCTGACAGGTTTTCCCTGGAATCTCTGGGGGTATGCGCTGGCCGGGAATGACGCACTGGCGCAGACAACGTCGATCTTCGGCATTTACGGGCTGACATTTCTGACGCTCATTATCGTCGCAAGCCCGGCGGCGCTCGCCGGATCGATGGCACGGGACGGCGCGCGAAATTGGCCGCTTCCGGCGATCTGCCTCATGTTCGTCGCGGTGGGCTGGCTGTGGGGCGAGGTCCGTTTGAGCGGGGTGTCGGGCGCAGTGCATCCTGACGTCCGGCTTCGCATCGTGCAGGCTAACATTCCTCAGGCCGACAAATGGAAGCCGCAGAACCGCCAATGGATTTTCGAGCGCCTGTTGGCGCTGAGCGCCAAAGGGCCGCAAGCCGGACAGGACGCTGCCGGCATCACCCATCTCATCTGGCCCGAAACATCGGTGCCGTTTCTGTTCATGCTGAACGGCGACATCGCCTTGCCCGAAGCACGCACGGCTTTCGCCGATCTGGTCGGCGATGGGACGTCGTTCATCGTTGGAGCGGAACGCATCGACGGTACGAAGCGGCCAGACGGCAAATATACGGTGGATCGCGTTTTCAACAGTCTTTTCGTGCTTGACGGTGACGCGCGGCTGCTTGGCACTTATGACAAGCAGCATCTGGTGCCGTTCGGTGAGTATGTGCCGTTCGAGAAAACCATGACCGCGCTGGGCATCACGCAGCTCACCCACATGAATTCCGGCTTCGCCGCCGGCTCGAGGCGCGGCCTGATGGTGGCTCCCGGAGCGCCGCCCTACGCGCCTCTGATCTGTTATGAAGCGATATTCCCTGAGGGCGTCACGGGAGACGAAGGCCGTCCGGGCTGGCTGCTGAACCTCACGAACGACGCCTGGTTCGGCACTTCGACAGGCCCATATCAACATCTGCACCAAACGCGGCTCCGTGCCATCGAGCAAGGATTGCCGCTGATTCGCGCCGCGAATACGGGTATTTCGGCTGTCATCGACAGCTACGGCCGCATTCTCGCCAGCCTGCCTTTGAATGAAATGGGGGCCATCGACCACCCGCTTCCGGTTGCGCTTCCGCCCACGCCATATGCACGGTGGGGGGAAAATTGGTTAATCGTAGTGGCCTTTCTCATTTTCATATTGTATAGAATTGTAACTGTAGTTGAGTGACCGCCAAAATATCAAGCATCGCGAGCATCAGGTCTAATCAGATCGGGGGATCCCCACTCATAAGTGGTAGGGGCAGGTAACCACAATTTTAAGTTGCGTTGCTGATTTATTGACGCGTGAGGCCATGGGGGCTTACAACCGCGCATTGTATGCATTGTTATATATCAGTGTGGCGCGTTGTATTCGCAAAAAGTGACAGGGCACGATTGGGAAAATGGTAAGCAAGGAAATTACGCCGGGGGGCGTCGAGGAGAGGCTAGAGGCACCAGGCCGGAAGCCGAATCCGATGGATATTCACGTAGGCAGCCGCGTCCGTCTCCGCCGAATGGTGGTTGGCATGAGCCAGGAAAAGCTTGGCGAGCGGATGGGATTGACCTTCCAGCAAATCCAGAAATATGAAAAGGGCACCAACCGGATTGGCGCCAGCCGTCTGTTTCAGCTTTCGCAAATTCTGGATGTTACGGTGCAGTTCTTTTTCGAGGACGCCCCGAGCGCGATCATGGGCCGCCATGCGGCGCACGCCGGTGCATTCGCGGAATCCAGAACCGAAGCTTTTCTGCTCGACTTTCTCAACAGCCGCGACGGGCTCGAACTCAATCAGGGCTTTCGTCAAGATCACCGATCCCAAGGTGCGTAAGCGCGTTGTGGAACTGGTGAGGGCGCTGAGTGAGGACGTCGTGGTCGAGGCGAATTTGCGTGCAGTTCCCGCACAATCGGTTGACTAGACGCTCATAATGCTTCTTTCTCGCGCGGGCGCTTGCGCCGCTATGGCGTAAGCCATATTTTGCCTGCGTAATTTTCTGTGAGGAAGGAAGCATTTGGTGTCCCGCGCACAATATTTGTTCACCAGCGAATCGGTGTCGGAAGGTCATCCGGACAAGGTTTGCGATCAGATCTCCGACGCCGTCGTGGACTTATATCTTGGTGCGGATCCTTATGCCCGCGTTGCGGTCGAAACGCTTGCAACGACCAACAGGATCATCCTGGCCGGCGAGGTGCGCGGTCCGCACTCTGTAACACACGAAATGATGGAAGATGCTGCGCGTAAATGCGTAAAGCATATCGGTTACGAGCAAGCCGGCTTTCATTGGCGCGACCTGGACGTGCATTGCTACGTGCATGAGCAATCCAGCGACATCGCGCAAGGCGTCGACGCTTCGGGCACGAAGGACGAGGGCGCGGGCGATCAAGGCATCATGTTCGGCTATGGCTGCACCGAAACCGAAGATTACATGCCGGCGCCGCTCTATTATGCCCACCGCATTCTGGAAGACATGGCCAAGGCCCGGCGCGCGGGGACAGTGCCCGAACTCGGCCCTGACGCCAAGAGTCAGGTCACGCTGCTCTACGAAGACGGCAAACCGGTCAAGGCAACATCGATCGTGGTCTCCACCCAGCACGGCGAGGATGTTTCGCAGAAGCGGGTGCATGAGATCGTGCGCGGTTTCGTCGAAAGTGTCATTCCGCGAGGCTGGATGCCGTCCGAAGAAGAATTCTACATCAATCCCACCGGCCGCTTCGTGGTCGGCGGTCCCGATGGCGATGCGGGCCTCACGGGTCGCAAGATCATCGTCGACACCTATGGCGGCGCGGCGCCTCACGGCGGCGGAGCCTTTTCCGGCAAGGATCCGACCAAGGTGGACCGCTCTGCGGCCTATGCGGCGCGCTATATCGCGAAGAATGTCGTGGCGGCCGGGCTGGCGGAAAAATGCACGCTGCAGCTCTCTTATGCCATCGGCGTGTCCAAGCCGCTGTCGATCTATGTCGACTTCTCGGGCACGGGCCATGTCGACGCGCAAAAGCTGGAAAAGGCGATCGCCGAAGTGATGGACCTCAGCCCGCGCGGTATTCGTGAGCATCTGGGCCTTAACCGCCCGATCTATCAGCGCACTGCGGCTTATGGTCATTTTGGGCGCAAGCCGGACAATGATGGCGGCTTTGCCTGGGAAAAGCTTGACCTTGTGGAGCCGCTGAAGGACGCGCTCACTTAAGAGATGGGCCGATCTCCACAAAGGCGGCGTGGACGCCGGTTCTTTGTGAAAAGACCACGCATGAGCAAAGGGATAGAGTCCCGTCCTGATTCCGTCAGGGCGATGTTCAGGCTCTAGCGGATGACGGATGCATACGGCGCCGGATGGTGCGGATCAGCTGGATAGGCCTCGGCGGCGCCGACAACTTTACGGCCGCCGCGTTGGCCGCGCGCTGACAGACGATCTTGAGCGCCTGATCGCCACCCGTCTGCCGCCGCTGCGGCTCGATTTGAGCCAGCCGCCGCCCGAGCCGCTGAGCGGCATATTCGCCGCGCCGGTCGAGCCCCTGAGCGGCATCTTCGCCGCTCCAGTCGAGGACGTCTGGCTGGAGATCGGCTTCGGTGGCGGAGAGCACTTGTTCTGGCAGGCCGAGCATCGCCGTTCGATAGGTTTTATCGGCTGCGAGCCATTCCTTTCTGGTGTGGCCAAGCTGGTCCGCAGCATCGATGAGGCGGGCCTTGGGACTGTGCGTTTGCACGATGACGATGCGCGCCACGTACTCGATTGGTTGCCGGAGGCAAGCATCGGCCGCGTCTTCGTTCTGTTTCCCGATCCGTGGCCGAAGAAACGGCACCGCAAGCGGCGCTTTCTGAATGAGGATGGCCTGTCGAGCCTGGCGCGTGTGCTGCGCATCGGTGGAGAGTTGCGTTTCGCGACCGACATCGCCGACTACGCGGCCATGGTCACAGGATCGATCGGAACGCGCGGCGATTTCGCTGCTCGCCCCGGCCTGCTTCAGGAACGCCCCTCCGACTGGCCGCTCACGCGCTATGCGGAAAAGGCAATCGCCGCGGGCCGGGTCTGCCAGTTTTTCCGTTTCGAGCGCGTTTGAAATAACCGGTGAATGGGCGGCGATTTTGCATCTGGCGCGAAAAAATGCGGGCCAATGTTTCGCGATGGCTGGCTGCTCCCCGAAAAAAGCCCAAAAACTTTGGGGAACGGCGCGAAAACCATGCGGCTGCCGCAACACAGCCTTGCGCTATCACACAAAGTTGCCTAGATTATAACTGCTCATGATCATCTCGACTGTGGAGAGTGGGCCCCGTCGGGTCCGCTCTTTTCTTTGTTCGGGCAACTTCAACTCAATCGAGACAGGATTTTAGGCGAGCGGCGATGGCTGAACTGGCTGAGGGCAATTTGCACGAGCGCTTCATGCGTGAGAGCGGCCTTGCTGCCGAAATTGCCACGCTTGCCGAACCGGTGATCGAGGAGTTGGGCCTGCGTCTGGTGCGCGTCAAGATTTCCGCCCAGAGCGGGACGATAGTGCAGATCATGGCCGACCGTCCGAACGGCGCGATATCGGTTGACGATTGCGCGTTGATCAGCCGGCGGATTTCGCCGTTGCTCGATGCGCATGATCCGATCCCGGGGGGATATACGCTTGAAGTATCCTCGCCCGGCATCGATCGTCCGCTGGTGCGCCCATCCGATTTCGAGGATTGGGCGGGCTTCGAGGCCAAGATCGAGCTGAAGGAATTGGTCGATGGCCGCCGCCGCTTCCGGGGAATTCTGGAAGGCTATGAGGACGGTGAAGCCAGATTGCGTATTGAGTTGAAGGATTATGACGAGCCGCAAATTGTTGGCCTGCCGGTCGCCTTGATTGGCGAAGCCAAGCTGGTGATGACCGACAGCCTCTTGAAGCTGGCTCAATCCGCCAATGCGGCAAACGGTGCCGCGGGCGACGAGGAGCCGGATGGTGAAATTTTGGAGTGATCATTGATGGCGCAGCAGGGTGTTAGCGCAAACAGGCTGGAATTGTTGCAGATCGCAGATGCTGTCGCGCGCGAGAAATCGATCGATCGCATGCTGGTTATCGGCGCCATGGAAGACGCCATCCAGAAGGCGGCCAAGTCCCGCTATGGCAGCGAGAATGAAATTCGCGCCGAGATCGATCCCAAGACCGGCGAGATCCGCTTGGCCCGCCTGCTTGAAGTGGTTGAGGCCGTTGTTCAGGACGCCGTGGAAATTGCGTTGAAGGACGCCCGGAAGCGGAACCCGGAAGCCAACATCGGCGACTTCATCGCCGAACCTTTGCCGCCGCTCGATTTCGGCCGCGTCGCCGCGCAGAACGCCAAGCAGGTGATCGTGCAAAAGGTGCGCGAAGCTGAGCGTGAACGGCAATATGACGAGTATAAGGACCGCATCGGCGATATCTCCAACGGCGTCGTCAAGCGCGTCGAATATGGCAATGTTGTCGTCGACATGGGCCGCGCCGAGGCTGTCGTCCGCCGCGACGAGACGCTGCCGCGCGAGACCTATCGCTATGGCGACCGCATCCGCGCCTATATTTACGATGTACGCCGGGAGCAGCGCGGCCCGCAGATCTTCCTGTCGCGTACGCGGCCTGAATTCATGGCCAAGCTCTTCGCTCAGGAAGTTCCCGAGATCTATGACGGCGTCGTCGAGCTGAAATCCGTCGCGCGCGATCCGGGCAGCCGCGCCAAAATCGCCGTGGTGTCCAAGGACAGCTCGATTGACCCGGTCGGCGCCTGTGTCGGCATGCGCGGTTCGCGCGTGCAGGCCGTGGTGAACGAATTACAGGGTGAAAAGATCGATATCATCCAGTGGTCGCCAGACGCGGCCACCTTCATCGTCAACGCCTTGGCGCCCGCCGAAGTAGCGAAAGTCGTGCTCGATGAAGACGCTGAACGTATTGAAGTTGTTGTCCCCGATGACCAGCTTTCGTTAGCCATCGGACGGCGCGGCCAGAATGTGCGCCTTGCCTCACAGCTCACCGGCTGGGACATCGACATTCTCACCGAAGCCGAGGAATCGGAGCGTCGCCAGAAGGAATTCAACGAGCGCTCCAATACCTTCATGGAAGCGCTTGACGTCGATGAGGTGATCGCGCAGCTGCTGGCCTCGGAAGGGTTCACCAGCGTCGAAGAAGTCGCCTATGTCGAGGCGCATGAAGTTGCCGCCATTGAAGGCTTCGACGAGACGACGGCTGAGGAAATCCAGACCCGTGCCGTGGAATATCTCGAGCGCCGGGAAAACGAGCTCGACAAGAAGCGCCAGGAGCTGGGTGTCGAAGACGAGTTGATGGAAGTGCCCGGCCTCGGTAAGGCGATGCTGGTGGCGCTCGGCGAGCATGGCATAAAGACAGTTGAGGATCTGGCGGATTGCGCCACCGACGATTTGATCGGCTGGAGTGAAAAGAAGGACGGTTCCATAACGCGGCACAAGGGTATTCTGGACGGTTTCGACCTCACCCGTGAGGACGCCGAGCAGATGATTCTCAATGCGCGTATTCACGCTGGCTGGATCGAAGCAGAGCCGGAGGCCGACGCCGAGTTCGGATGATGCAGAGAGTTCAGACGACGAAGCGATCGACGCGGACCCGGATCTGGCCAAGAATTAAGTGAGACAGCAGGAAAAACACCGTCATTCTGTGTCGCCGAAGAGACAGCGTGACGGATTCCCAGCAGGCGGATCGAATAGAATTAGTGAAGTCTTCGCTACAAGAGGATAGATATAGAGCACGACCTATCCGGCAATGTGCGCTCGACCGCACCCGTAGCCGGGAAGACGAACTTTTGCGTTTTGTGCTCGACCCGGAAGGCAGGGTTGTGCCCGATATCAAAAGAAAGCTTCCCGGGCGTGGAGTTTGGATCACGGGTACGTATGAGGCCGTCGCTAACTCCGTGCGGCGGAAAGTTTTCGCCCGCAGTTTCCGGCGCGCCGTCGCAGTTACCGAGGACTTGCCCGATATCGTTGCCGATTTGTTGCGGCGCGCTGCTTTGCAGGATCTGGCTTTCGCCAATAAAGCGAGTTTGGTGGTCGCCGGTTACGCGAAGGTCGAGAAGGCGCTCGGCACGGGAAAAGCGATCGCACTTCTGCATGCCTCCGACGCGTCGAGCGACGGTTGCCGTAAGCTCGATCGGCGCGCTCACGCGGTGCCGGGGAATAGCACCGGAGCGGATGGTCCGGTCGTGTGCTTCACCTCGGCGGAACTGAGTACCGCCCTGGGCAGGGAAAATGTCATTCATGCCGCCATTGCGGATGGCGGCGCCGGCCGGAAATTTCTTTGGTCGGCAACACGATTTATGAATTATAAGGGAACACGTCCGGCGGCCGCATCCGTGGCGGACACGTCCGAGCAGGATTACGAATGAGCGAAACGAGAGATCCGGAAGATAAAGCCGCCGGCGTAGGCCGCAAGCCTTTAACTTTGAACGTCAAACGGACGGTCGAGCAAGGTTTGGTGCGGCAGAATTTCAGCCATGGCCGGTCGAAATCGGTCGTGGTCGAGAAGAAACGCAGCAAGCGTCCGATGAGTATGCAGGAAGCTGTGGCTTCCGTCCCGCCGGAATCGAAGCCCGCCGCCGAGGCCGCAAAGCCGGCGCGCGACGCGCTTCGCAGGCGGCCCGAAAATCCCGCCGACAAGCAGCAGCAGCGCAATGTGCTGCGCCAGCTTTCGACCGACGAGGTCGATGCCCGTTCCCGCGCGCTGATCGAAGCGCGCAAGCGCGAGGAAATCGAGCGGCGCGAGCGGGAAGCCCGGGAACTCGTCGAGGCCGAGGAAGCCCGGCGCCAAGCCGCGATTGATGCAACCCAGCGCCAGGAAGACGCCGAGCGCGCAAAAGAGGAAGCGCTCCACGCGGCTGCCAATCCGCCCGCGGCCGATGCCGTGGCGCCTGCGAAATCCGAAGAGGCCCCGGCTGGCGACAAGCGGACGGCTGAAAAGCCGAAAACCGGCGCCGCCACTCCGGCCGGCCGCCGTGGCGCGGCTGCAAAAGATGCCGCGCCCGCGAAGGAAGCTGCCGAGGTCACCACGCGCCCGCTGCGCGAAGACCGCGAGACGACATCCCGTGTGCGCGATGATGACGATAGTGTTGCGCGGCGCCCCGGTGCACTTGGCCTGAAGAAGCCCAAGGCGGTTGAGCGCGCGCCTGCCGTCAAGAAGGTCGAGGAAGACCGCCGCGGCCGTCAGCGGCTGACGATCACCAATGCTTTGGATGACAGCCAGCGGGAGCGTTCGCTCGCCTCGTTGCGCCGGCAGCGTGAGCGCCTGAAGAAGCAGGCGCTCGGCATGCCCGAACCGAGGAAAAAAATCATACGCGAAGTCCAGCTTCCCGAAGCCATCACCATCCAGGAATTCGCCAACCGCATGGCGGAGCGCTCTGTCGATGTCATCAAGTTCCTGATGAAGCAGGGGCAGATGCACAAGATCAACGATCTGATCGATTCAGATACGGCCGAGCTTGTCGCCGCCGAATTCGGCCACACTGTGAAGCGCGTGTCCGAAGCGGATGTCGAGGAAGGCTTCATCGGCGTGCAGGACGACGAGGAGTATCTGGAGCCGCGCGCGCCCGTGGTCACCATCATGGGCCATGTCGATCACGGCAAGACCTCGCTGCTCGATGCGCTGCGCAAGACCAATGTCGTTGCCGGCGAAGCGGGTGGCATCACGCAGCATATCGGCGCCTATCGGGTGCAGACGCCGAGCGGTTCGCCGATCACCTTCATCGATACGCCGGGCCACGCGGCTTTCACCGCAATGCGTTCGCGCGGCGCCAAGGTGACGGACATCGTCATTCTTGTGGTCGCGGCGGATGACGGCGTCATGCCGCAGACGGTCGAGGCGATCAATCATGCCAAGGCCGCCGGTGTGCCGATGATCGTGGCGATCAACAAGATCGACAAGCCCGATTCTGATCCGCAGCGGGTGCGGATGGAGTTGCTGCAGCACGAGATCGTCGTCGAAAGCATGAGCGGTGATACGCTCGAAATCGAGGTGTCGGCCAAGACCGGCCAAAATCTCGACAAGCTGCTTGAGATGATCGGCCTGCAGGCTGAAATTCTGGAGCTTCGCGCCAATCCGAACCGTCCGGCTGAAGGCGTGGTCATCGAGGCCAAGCTGGAGCGCGGACGTGGTCCGGTCGGCACGGTGCTCGTTCAGCGCGGCACGCTTCAGGTCGGGCAGATCATCGTCGCGGGCCGTGCATGGGGCCGCGTGCGTGCCCTGATCGACGACACGGGCGAGCATGTCGCCGCTGCGGGACCATCCGTTCCGGTGGAAGTGCTCGGCTTCGACAGTGCCCCGGAGGCGGGCGATCAGCTTGCGGTCGTTGACACGGAAGCCCGAGCCCGCGAACTGACCTCCTACCGCGTGCGCAAACTGCGTGACCTGAAGGCGGTCGGTGCGGGAGGCCGCGGGTCGCTCGAACAGATGATGAGCCAGCTCAGCCAGGCGGGCAAAAAAGAGTTCCCGCTCATCATCAAGGGTGACGTGCAGGGCTCCGTCGAGGCGATTGCCTCCGCGCTGGAAAAGCTCGGCACCGACGAAGTCGCAGCGCGCATCATTCATGCGGCGGTGGGCGGCATTACCGAATCCGATGTGTCGCTGGCATCGGCGTCGAATGCAGCGATCGTCGGCTTCAACATCCGCGCGAACGCCCAGGCGAAGGAACTGGCGGAGCGCTCGGGCATCGAGATCCGCTATTACGCGGTCATCTACGATCTCGTCGACGACATCAAGGCGGCAATGTCCGGCCTGCTCGCTCCGACGCTGCGCGAGACGTTCCTCGGCAATGCCGAAATTCTGGAAGTGTTCAACATCACCAAGGTCGGCAATATCGCCGGCTGCCGTGTGACCGACGGCAAGGTGGAGCGCGGCGCCAATGTCCGCCTGATTCGCGACAACGTCGTCATCCATGAGGGCAAGCTGTCGACGCTGCGCCGCTTCAAGGATGAGGTGAAGGAAGTCCAGGGCGGCCAGGAATGCGGCATGGGCTTCGAGAACTATCACGACCTTCGGAAGGGCGACATCATCGAGTGCTTCCGGGTCGAGGAGGTCAAACGCTCGCTTTGATGCTGCACGGGGAGGGCGCCGGAGAATGGCCTTTCTCGTGTCAGCGCTCGGGCTGTTCTATGTGATAGGCGCGGTTTTGGTCTTGCGGCGAGTGCGTCTCGAATGGCTGTTTGACCACGCGATTGAAACGCTCACCCATAGGCGGGAACCGGATCGCAACCGAAGCTATTTCATGGCGGTGGCCGCTGTGCTTTACGGTGCCGCCGGTTTGGCGCTGTTGCTGAGAAGCGGTTACGCCGTGTGGCTTCTGGGAGCGGGCCTCGTGCTTCAGGCCAGCTATTATTGTGTTCTTTCGCTGGTCATCAGCCCCGAGGCGCGTGCCAATGACGACCGCTGGCGCAAAGCGTGGAATGCGGCGATGGTCAGCACGGCGGCCTTCGCGTTTTCCGCCTATGCGATGCGCTCCGGCATCCTGACTTGAACGGGCTTGTGCTCGGCACTTTGCTGGGCTACATGGCCTGATTATTCGCGGCGGTGACGACAATGGCAAAACAGCAAGCACCGAAAGGGCCGAGCCAGCGACAGCTTCGCGTCGGCGAAATGATCCGGCACGCGCTTGCCGATCTGTTGCTGCGCGGTGAAATCGCCGATCCCGGAGCTCGACAAGCAGAAAGTTACCGTGACCGAAGTCCGGCTCAGTCCGGATCTGCGTAACGCCACAGTCTATATTGTGCCGTTCGGCGGCGGCGACGCGAAGGCGATACGATCCATCCTGGCGAAACATCAGCGCTTTCTGCGCGGCGAGCTTGCCAAGCGCGTCGATCTGAAATACATGCCCAATCTATTATTCCAGATCGATCAGACATTCGACGAAGCCGAGCGGATCGATGCGATCCTGCGTTCCCCGACTGTCAGCCGCGATCTCAGCTAATCCTTAAATTTTCGGAGCGTTTTCATGGCCCGCCGCAAAGGCACACCTGTTCATGGCTGGCTGGTTTTGGATAAGCCGCAATCCATCACCTCCACCCACGCCCTGAACAAGGTGAAGCGAATTTTCAATGCCGACAAGGCCGGGCACGCCGGAACTCTCGACCCGCTGGCGACGGGAATTCTGCCCATCGCTTTCGGCGAGGCGACGAAGACGATTCCGCATGTGGTGGACAGCGCTAAGGAATATCGCTTCCTGGTGCGCTGGGGCGTCGAAACCACGACCGACGATGCGGAAGGCGAGATGGCCCGCGAAAGCGCCGAGCGCCCAACCCGCGAAGCCATCGAAGCGGCGCTGCCCGACTTTCGCGGCTCCATCATGCAGACCCCGCCGCGATTCTCCGCCATCAAGATCGAAGGTGAGCGCGCCTATGATCTCGCACGCGAAGGCGAGGTGTTCGAGCTGAAATCACGGACCGTCGAGGTGATGCGGCTTGAGATCGTCGACATGCCCTCAGCCGACAGCTGCCGGTTCGAGGCACAATGCGGCAAGGGCACCTATGTGCGCGCGATCGCCCGCGACCTGGGCCGAATATTGGGCTGTTTCGGTCATGTCGCCGAGCTGCGCCGCACACGGGTCGGGCCATTCCCGGAGGCGAGCGCAATTTCGCTGGAAAGGCTTACGGAATTAGGTGATAGTGACGCCGGTCGCGCGGCGCTTATACAAGCGCTTCTGCCCGTTGAGACTGCGCTGGACGGCATCCCGGCGCTCGCCGTCAACGGATCGGACGCGGCTAAATTGAAACGGGGCAAGCCGATCATCCTGCGTGGCCGGGATGCCCCGATCCATCACGGTCTTATCTACGCAACGTCGCATGGCACGCTGGTCGCGCTCGGCGAAGTTCAGCAAGGTGAATTGCGGCCCTCGCGGGTCTTCAACATCTAGCTCCGATGAGATCTTCAGCCCATTGAGGAGATCCCGATGTCGATTACTCCTGAGCGCAAGCAGGCGCTCATTACCGAATATGCCAACCAGAGTGGCGATACCGGCTCGCCGGAAGTGCAAGTGGCGATCCTCACCGAGCGGATTGTCAATCTGACCGAGCATTTTAAGACCCATAAGCACGATAATCATTCGCGCCGCGGGCTGTTGAAAATGGTCAGCAATCGCCGCCGCCTGCTCGACTACGTCAAGGGCAAGGACGACAAGCGCTACCGCGAATTGATCGGCCGGCTCGGCATTCGCCGCTGACCGCCGGAACGACCTTCCCGATATAGCGTTATTTGTGCCAGCAGCGGCTAGAGCCTTTTCCGTTCCGATCGAATCGGAACGGGGCTCTATCTCTTTGTCTGGTCGCATTTTCGCGACGCAAACCGGTGCCCATCCCCGCCTCCGCGAGGACATGCTTTGCTGGAAAATGCTCTAACGAGCTTAGCTGCTGGCGATGCAATTGTAATTCGCCGTATTCGTCCGTCTCCGGCTCATGCGAGCGCCTTCGCGCGGCGACCGGCGCGCTTGCGTGACCGTCGCGCCGCAGGCTAGGGGAAAGTACCTGATCGCGAAAAGTTTCCTGAGGGTAGCGGCGCGAAGACACAGTCCGCGCTGTTCGCAGGTGCTTTTTTGGGCTAAGGCTATTCGCGCTAATAGCGATTGAAACACAAGTCTGGCGCAATCCTGCGCTGGAGAGAAAAATCGGAATCTGAGAATGTTCGAAATTCATCGAGAAGAAATCGTATGGGGCGGTCGCCCGCTGAAATTGGAAACGGGCCGCATCGCACGCCAGGCTACAGCAGCCGTACTGGTCCAATATGGCGAGACATCCGTTCTCGCGGCCGTCGTTGCCGCTAGAGACGTCAAGCCAGGACAGGATTTCTTTCCCCTCACTGTTCACTACCAGGAAAAGACCTATGCCGCTGGCAAGATCCCCGGCGGCTTTTTCAAGCGCGAAGGCCGCCCGACCGAGCGCGAGACGCTCATTTCGCGCCTGATCGATCGACCGGTCCGCCCACTTTTCGCGGATGGCTTCCGCAATGAAGTCCAGATCATCGCCACGGTGCTGTCGCATGACCTTGAAAACGATCCCGACATTGTCGGCCTGATTGCCTCTTCGGCAGCGCTTACGCTGTCCGGTATTCCTTTCATGGGTCCGGTCGGCGCGGCAAAGGTCGCTTATATCAACGGCGGCTATGTGCTGAATCCGACGATCGATCAGATCAAGGAAAGCGCGCTCGAACTCATCGTCGCGGGCACGGGCGATGCCGTGCTTATGGTCGAATCCGAGGCCAAGGAGCTTTCGGAGGAGATCATGCTTGGCGCCGTGACGTTCGGCCATCAGGGCTTCCAGCCCGTGATCGATGCCATCATCAACCTTGCGGAACACGCGGCCAAGGAGCCATGGGACATCGAAGAAAAAGCGCCGAGCGAATTCGAGGCGAAGGTCAGGAAGATCGCCGAGAAGGATCTCAAGAAGGCCTATCAGATCGCGGCCAAGACGCAGCGGCATGAAAAGGTCACCGAGGTCAAGACCAAGGTACTCGAAGAGCTGGTCCCGGCGGACGCTGCCCCTTCCGCCAAGGAGGAAGTGAGCGCAGTCTTTAAGTCACTCGAAAAGACGGTGGTGCGCGGCAATATCCTGAAGACCGGCAAACGTATCGACGGCCGTGACCTCACGACCGTGCGCCAGATCGTTTGCGAAGTCGGCGTGCTGCCCCGCACCCACGGCTCGGCGCTGTTCACGCGCGGCGAAACACAAGCCCTCTGCGTCGCCACACTTGGCACCGGCGAGGACGAGCAGTGGATTGACGCGCTGGAAGGCACCTATAAGGAAAACTTCCTGCTGCACTATAATTTCCCGCCCTATTCGGTCGGCGAGACTGGCCGTATGGGCGGCCCCGGCCGCCGCGAAGTCGGCCATGGCAAGCTTGCCTGGCGCGCTATGCGCCCGATCCTGCCGGCCAAGGAAGAGTTCCCCTATACGCTCCGCGTCGTCTCCGAGATCACGGAGTCGAACGGCTCGTCCTCCATGGCCACGGTGTGCGGGTCCTCGCTGGCCCTGATGGATGCGGGCGTACCGCTCAAGCGCCCGGTTGCGGGCATCGCGATGGGCCTGATCAAGGATGGCGATGAATTCGCCGTGTTGTCCGACATCCTCGGCGACGAGGACCATCTCGGCGACATGGATTTCAAGGTCGCGGGCACGTCGCAAGGCGTGACGTCGTTGCAGATGGACATCAAGATCACCGGCATCACGGCCGAGATCATGAAAATCGCCTTGGCGCAAGCCAAGGACGGCCGTCTGCATATTCTCGGTGAAATGTCCAAGGCTCTTAGCTCGGCCCGGGAAACCCTTGGCGAGCATGCGCCGCGTATCGAGGTCATCACCATTCCGACCGACAAGATCCGTGAAGTCATCGGCTCGGGCGGCTCGGTCATTCGCGGCATCGTCGAGGAAACCGGCGCCAAGATCGATATCAGCGACGATGGCACCGTGAAGGTAGCGGCGGCCAGCCAGAAATCCATCGACGATGCGATGTACCGCATCAAATCCATCGCTTCGGATCCCGAAATGGGCGCCATTTACAAAGGCAAGGTCGTGAAGATCGTCGAATTCGGCGCATTCGTGAACTTCTTTGGTTCCCGCGATGGCCTCGTCCACGTCTCACAGCTTGCGGCGGACCGGGTCAAGCAGGTTAAGGACGTGGTTAAGGAAGGCCAGGAAGTCTATGTAAAACTCATGGGCTTCGACGATCGCGGCAAGGTTCGCCTGTCGATGAAAGTCGTCGATCAGACTACAGGCCAGGAAATCAAGCAGACCGAGACCGAAACAGCGGCGAACTGATAGGCGGTCCGGCGTCTCAACGTTTAGAGCCCGTTCCTTTTCAATCGGAACGGCTCTAGGCGTAGGTTTGCTCGCATTTTCCGGACGCAAACCGATATTTGATTTGCTGGCAAACGCTAAACGCTGAAGAGCGCCGTGTCCCCGTCGGGCCGGCGCTCTTTCTATGTTGAGCTGCCATGTGGAACTGCTGGCGGCGCCGTGGATTATGCCTCCAACGCACCAATTCACCAAAGCCGGCATTCCTTCGGAGGTTAAGAATGAAACCCAATACGAAATCGATGAACGAACCGCGCGGCTATTCCGGGTCGGGCAAGCGCAGCTATGCCAATGCGGGCGGAAACTCGGTGGCGCAGCGGCAGCGCGCCGGCGGCCGGATTAGCCCGTGGCTGCCCGTCGCGATCGGAGTGTTCGCGCTCGTCATCGTCGGCAAGGCGCTGGCTGAAACCGATCGCCGCCGCTATGCGCATAGCCGCTGGACGTCTCGCATGGGCGACCGTCTGAGCGATCGCTGGAACGACTGGTGGCCGGAAATCCGCGATACGGCAGAGGACACCGGTTCGCGTGCCAGAAGCTGGTTCTACGATGTTGCGCCCTCGCGCCGGACCCTCTCGGATCTGTTCTCGAACAGCACCGACTGGCTGCCGGATTCGCGGGTTGCCAAGCGCCGTCTGCTGGCGAATTTTGACTGGAGCAACCCGCCGCGCTGGCTCCGGGATATCGACCTCTCCACCTCAGGCAAGCGCCGACGGTTTCTCAGGGATTTGAAGCGCTACGGAAGCCGCAAGAGCGACGACCTGATGTCAGAGTCTCGGCCTGCGCTGATCGAACGCCGATGCTGAATGCGATAACGGCCGGACATTTGGTGGGCGGTTATCGCATTGTTGCGTGCCTTATCACGCTGACAACATGATAAAGCTGTAGATACAACCCGCCACATTCTGATCTCGTCTTGCGCTAAGCCGCGAAGCTCCGAACAATCCGCCCAACTCAAGGCTGGGGGTATCGATGCTGACATGGCTAATGGGGGCGTGGCTCCTCTATCATCTCATCGCTGGATTTCACATTTATGGAAGTGTCGCTTCGACGCCGAGTGATCTCGAGGCCTATTTCCACGCGCCCATCTATACGCTCGATCTGGGCAGTTTGATCGGCGCCTCCGGCCCGAGCTTCATCCTCACCTATGGCGCAATCATCACCTTCGTCATCATCTTGGCGCTATATTTGGAGATGAGCCGAATCGTGCGCTACGGTCTGGCGCATAATTTCACCGGCAGCCAACATGATCTTTACGGCTCCATTATATTGCTTGTCGTGACGAGCATCGAATTGTTCTTCGTGCCGCTTGCCTGGACCTCGATCTTCGTGATCCTGTTCTTTGCCAGCATCATGGATGTGACGGTGCACGTTCGATATCTGCACCATTTTGTCCGAGCACGTCGGGCCTGAGGCGATAGCTTGCGCTTAGACGGGAGCCCCGTGCGGCGGCAGGTCCAGAGCGCCGGACGCTCCGCTGAACGCGGAGCTGCGCTCTAGGTCTTTGTTTATGCATCGGATTTGTCCGAAAAGTGCGTACACTTTTCGGTCCGATGCACTAGGACGATTTCCGCTCGAAGCCGAACGCGGAAATCGCCAGAGCCAACCAGCCGAGCAGGAACAGTCCGCCCCCTACGGGCACGATCGCAAGGCCCGTATGGGCGCCGGTTATGACGCCAAAATAGATGCCGCCGCAAAACGCCAGGATGCCGAGCACGAAAGCGCCGGCGCTGATCCGTAGGGCCCAATCGGCGAGGGCGCCGCGCCAGCCTTCGGTTGCGGCGAGGAGACCGGCAATGCCCAAGAGCGCGACGCTATGCAGCGCGTGAAACTGTTGCGCCGTCTCATAGATCTTGAGAGCCGTCGCGGACGTCGTAATGCCGGTCAGCCCATGCGCGCCATAGGCCGCCGCAAACACCGATGTGAGGCCGCACAGCGCGGCGGCGCAAAGCCAGATGCGAAAAGACATGCTAATCCCCCGTTAGTTCCACTCCAGCATGAGCTTTTATAGCAAACCCGGTTTCCACCGCCTGCGGTGGCGTGCCCTTGCCGATGATGCTCTAGAGCTTTTCCGTTCCGAATGCATCGGAACGCGGCTCTATCTCCTTATTTGATCGCATTTCGCGACGCAAACCGGTCTCCACTTTGCTCTAGGCAGCCAACGCCTCCGGCGCGGGCGCCTTGTTTTTCAAAAGCTTATACGTAATCGAATCCAGCAGCGCTTCGAAAGACGCATCGACGATATTGGGTGACACGCCGACCGTGAACCAGCGGTCACGCGTGTCCCGGTCATGCGTCTCGATCAGCACGCGGGTGACGGCGTCGGTGCCGCCGGTAAGGATGCGCACCTTGTAATCCACCAGCTCGATGCCGCGAATATAGTCCTGATATTTGCCAAGGTCGCGCCTCAGCGCCTGATCGAGCGCGTGCACCGGGCCATTCCCTTCCCCGACATTCATCACAGTCTCGCCCGCCACCGTCACCTTGACGATCGCCTCCGAGACGGTGATCAGCTCACCGAGCGCATTATGCCGCCGCTCCACCAGCACGCGAAAACTGTCCACCTTGAAGAATTCCGGCACCTCGCCGAGGGTGCGTCGAGCCAGAAGCTCGAAGGAAGCGTCCGCCGCCTCATAGGCGTAGCCGAGCGATTCGCGCCGCTTTACCTCGTCGAGCAACTGGCCGATATGCGGATCGTCCGCGCGGATGGCAATGCCGATGCGCTCCAACTCGGCGAGGATGTTGGAGCGCCCCGCCTGGTTGGAGACGAGCAGCTTGCGGCTATTGCCGACCGCTTCCGGCGGCACGTGCTCATAGGTGCGCGGGTCCTTCTGCACGGCGGAGACGTGGATGCCGCCCTTATGCGCGAAAGCGGATTCGCCGACATAGGCGGCGGCGCGGTTCGGCGCGCGGTTCAACACCTCGTCGACCAGCCGCGAAGCGTGGGTGAGCCATTTCAGCCGGTCGAGGGAAATCCCGGTCTCGAAACGGTCGGCGAAATCGGGTTTGAGCAGCAGAGTCGGGATGATCGAGGCGAGATTGGCGTTGCCGCAGCGCTCGCCGATGCCGTTCAGCGTGCCCTGTATATGCCGCACGCCCGCCTGCACCGCCACCAGCGTATTGGCGACCGCATTCTCCGTATCATTGTGCGTGTGGATGCCGAGATGGTCGCCGGGCACAATTTTCGCCACTTCCCCGACGATCGCCGCGATCTCATGCGGCAGCGTGCCGCCATTGGTGTCGCAAAGCACGACCCAGCGGGCGCCCGCCTCATGGGCCGTGCGCGCGCAGGTTAGCGCGTAGTCCGGATTGGCCTTGTAGCCGTCGAAGAAATGCTCGCAGTCGATGATCGCCTCGCGGCCGGTCTCGCGGATGGCGTGGACGGATTCGGCGATGGCCTGCAAATTCTCTTCCTTGCTCACGCCCAGCGCGATCTGGACATGAAAGTCCCAGCTCTTCCCGACCAGGCAGATGACGTCCGCCTCAGCCCTCAAAATCTCGGCAAATCCGGGATCGTTGGAGACCGAGCGACCGGCGCGCTTCGTCATGCCGAAAGCGGTGAGCCGCGCGGTTTCAAGCTCGCGCTTCTCGGCGAAGAACGCGGTATCGGTGGGGTTCGCGCCGGGATACCCGCCCTCGACATAGTCGAGGCCGAGCTTATCCAGCGTGCGCGCGATGAGCAGCTTGTCTTCCACGGAAAAGGTCACGCCCTGCGCCTGCGCCCCGTCGCGCAGCGTGGTGTCGAAGATGTAAAGCCGCTCTTTGCTCATGGGTCTTATCCGTGCTGTCGGGAGCTTGCTCCCGTATCGTGATCCGGGTGCTGCGCCGACGTCTTTGTCCCTTCCAGATCGCCGGGCATATCGTCGTCGGTGCGTGTGCCCGGCAGCCCGGCCAGCTCGCCGAACCAGGGCAGGCGGCTCTCCGTGCCATATTGCTTGCGCGGTCGCACATTCGCCGGGCGGTCGAGGCTGCCGATCGAAATATTGATCAGATCGCTATCGAGATAACGAAAGGTAAGCGGCGTGCCGCAGGCCGGGCAGAAACCGCGCTCGGCGATGTTGGAGGAGCGGAAATAGGCCGGCTGTCCGCGAGTCCAGGCGAGATCGCCGAGTGAGACGCCTGCAAGCGGGGCGAAGAAGCTGCCAAACGCCTTCTGGCACATGCGGCAATGGCAGATATGCGGATCGATAGGGTCGCCCGGGAAGGCGTAGCGCACCGCGCCGCATTGGCAGCCGCCCGTGTGGAGCGCATCCGTGGTCACGCATCGGCCTCGTGGCAAACCGCTTCGAGGTTGTGGCCTTCGGGATCGATGATGAAGGCGCCGTAATAGTTGGCGTGATAATGCGGACGCGGGCCGGGCGCGCCATTATCCCGCCCGCCCGCGGCCAGCGCGGCCTCGTGGAAGGCATGGACTTCGGCATGGCTATCGGCCCTTATCGCGATATGCATGTGAGGTTCGGTCTTGCCGACCCCGGCAATCCATAGAAATGGTTTTTCCCGGCCAAGCCCTGCGATCTCGAAACTGCCAGTCACCTCTTTGCCGAACCGCATCATGATCTTGACACCCAGGGGGCCGAGCGCCTTTTCGTAAAAGGCGGTCATGCCCGCGAAGTCGGCGACATTCAGGCTGATGTGGTCGATGATGCGTTCGCTCATCGCGCGATCTCCCAGGTGGTGACAATTTCGCCGGTGGTGGGATCTTTTGTGTCTTTCAGCGCAATGCCCATCGCCGCTAGCTTGTCTCGGATGCTGTCAGCTTCCGCGAAGTTTTTTGCTTTGCGAGCCGTGAGGCGAGCTTCAATAAGTTTGTTCATCTCGATTTCGTCCAGCCCACGAAATCGATCAAGCCACTCCTGATCTTGCTTGTGTTCAAACTCGAAAAAACGCCCATAGTTAAATCCCAAGAAGGCGAGGTTGGCAGCTAGCTCGACCGGTTCTGTTCCCACATCAGTGCTACGCACTCGGCCTCGCAATTTATGCAATTCTGCGATCGCCAGTGGAGTGTTTAGATCGTCGGCCAGCGCAGCAATTACTGACGTAGAAGGCTTATTTCCGTTCTTAGGAGCCCTGTCAGATGCCCGGCGAAACCATTCATCTAAGGTTGTGGAAGCGCTTTGTAACCCGCTAAGTGTCCAGTCAATCGGCTGACGATAATGCGTCATTAACATGGTCAGTCGAATGACATCGCCCGGCCAGTCTCGTAGAAGTTCATCAATCGTAAAAAAATTCCCATCGCTCTTCGACATCTTGGCGCCCTCGACCTGCAGGTGGCCGTTATGCATCCAGACATTCGCCATGATATCCGTGCCGTGGGCGCAGCGGCTTTGCGCGACTTCGTTCTCGTGATGCGGGAAGACGAGGTCGATGCCGCCGCCATGGATGTCGAAGGTTTCGCCGAGCAGGGCTTCTCGCCATCGCCGAGCATTCAAGGTGCCAGCCGGGGCGTCCGGGCGCATTGATGCCGTGTGGGGACGGCCACGAGGGCTCGCCGTCCTTTGAGGGTTTCCAGAGGACGAAGTCCATCGGATCGCGCTTATAAGGCGCTACCTCGACGCGGGCGCCGGCGCGCATTTCGTCCAGCGAGCGGCGCGCAAGCTGGCCGTAATCCGGCATCGCGGAGACATGGAAAAGGACGTGATTCTCGGCGACATAGGCGCAGCCCTTGTCGATCAGGGTCTCGACCATCGCCTTCATTTGTTCGATATATTCGGTGGCGCGCGGCTCGTGTGTCGGCGGCAGGCAGCCGAGCGCGGCCACATCCCGGTGGAACTGCGCGGTCGTTTCTTCGGTCAGCTTGCGGATGGCGTCGTTGAGAGGCAGGTCGGGATATTGCTCGGCCGCCCGCGCATTGATCTTGTCATCCACATCGGTGATGTTGCGCACATAGGTGACTTGGTTTGTCCCTTGCCACCATCCCACTCGCCCGTGCCGCTAGGTGCCGCAGCAGCCGGTACAGCACATCGAAGACGATGACCGGCCGCGCATTGCCGATATGGGCGTAATCGTAGACCGTCGGCCCGCAGACATACATGCGCACATTCCCAGGATCGAGCGGCTGAAACTCTTCCTTGGTGCGCGTGCGCGTGTTGTAAAGCTTCAAGGTCACGAACCCGTCTCCTCAGCTATGGCGAGGCGCGACGCTCGTTTCGTTTTTTAGGAAATGGAGAACGGCCGCGCCAGCTTGTTGTCAGCTCGCGATAATAATGCAGCAGGTGATTGCAATGGCGGTATGGCGTCCGGTCGTCATGGCCGCACCATGTCGATTTTTGCGGAAACGGTCAAGGCAAATAGCCGCGATTTGCCGGGCGTTTCAGCGCTCCGCCGCCTCGACGACCTCATAGTGCCGAACCGTCTCGTCGAACCGCTCCAGGGCGGCGACAGCGCCGGGTTCCACCACGGCCCGCTCCAGCGTCTCTCCGGCGAAAGCTCGGATCGCGTCCAGCGAAGCCCATCGGGTCATCACCACGAATTCGATGTGACCGGCTTCATCCTGGCGCATGAGGGTCGCTCCCAGGAACCCGTCGGTGGCGCGCAGCTCCGGCAGGACGGTCCGGCGGAAATGATCTGGATAATCTTCGGATTTGGCCCGATTTGCCCAGCCTCTCCAGACCCGAATAATCATGTGTGTTTTCATCTTCCGTTCATCGGCGATACAGACCCGCACATGCTCTATGTTGCGGCAAAGTTGCGGGGGCAAGCACAGCTCCTTGTTGAAACTCGCCTCGTTTCCTTTATAAGCGCGCAGAACCATTTGCAGAAATTGATGCCCAAACGCACCGACATCAACTCGATTTTCATCATCGGAGCCGGCCCGATCGTCATCGGCCAGGCTTGCGAATTCGACTATTCCGGCACCCAGGCCTGCAAGGCCCTGCGCGCCGAAGGGTACCGGATCGTCCTGGTGAATTCCAATCCGGCGACGATCATGACCGATCCGGAGCTGGCGGACGCCACCTATATAGAGCCGATCACGCCTGAAATCGTCGCCAAGGTGATCGAGCGCGAGCGCGCTGCCTATCCCGGCGAAAGAATGGCGTTGCTGCCGACCATGGGCGGGCAGACGGCGCTGAATACCGCCCTTGCCCTGCATCGCGACGGGACGCTGGACCGGCATCGGCATCGAGATGATCGGCGCCAGCGCGGACGCCATCGACAAGGCCGAAAACCGCGACCGCTTCCGCCAGGCGATGCGTAAAATCGGCCTCGCGACGCCGAACTCCATGCTGGCTCACGATCTTCCCGAGGCGCTGAAGGCGCTCGAAGTGGTCGGCCTGCCCACGATCATTCGCCCCTCGTTCACGCTCGGCGGCACGGGCGGTGGCGTCGCCTATAATCGCGAGGAATATCTGCGCATCATCGAACGGGGTCTCGATGCGTCTCCGACGCGGGAAGTGCTGGTCGAGGAGTCGGTGCTCGGCTGGAAGGAATATGAGATGGAGGTGGTCCGCGACCGCGCGGACAATTGCATCATCGTCTGCTCCATCGAGAATGTCGATCCGATGGGCGTGCACACGGGCGACAGCATCACCGTCGCGCCGGCGCTGACCCTGACCGATAAGGAATATCAGGTGATGCGCAATGCGGCGATCGCCGTTCTGCGCGAGATCGGCGTGGACACTGGCGGGTCGAACGTGCAATTCGCGGTCAACCCGGCGGACGGCCAACTGGTCGTCATCGAGATGAACCCGCGCGTGTCGCGCTCTTCGGCACTGGCCTCGAAGGCGACGGGCTTTCCCATCGCCAAGGTCGCCGCGCGGCTCGCCGTGGGCTACACGCTCGACGAATTGGACAACGACATCACGCAAGGAGCGACGCCCGCTTCGTTCGAGCCGAGCATCGACTATGTCGTCACCAAGATCCCCCGCTTCGCCTTCGAGAAATTCCCCTGTGCCAACTCGACGTTGACCACCTCGATGAAGTCGGTCGGCGAAGTGCTGGGGCTCGGCGGCAGCTTCGCCGAATCGCTGCAGAAGGCGCTGCGGTCGATGGAAACCGAGCTGACCGGGCTGGACGACGTGATCTTCGAAGGCCTGGGCAAGGGCGACGACAAGAACATCGTCCGCGAGGCGCTCGGGCGGCCGGCGCCGGACCGCATTCTGAAGGTCGCGCAGGCGCTGCGGCTGAATGTCGACCATGAGCAGATCTATCTATCGTGCAAGATCGACCCCTGGTTCGTCGCGCAGATCCAGGACATCGTCGATTGGGAAAACCGGGTTCGAGCGCATGGGCTGCCTCAGACGGAGCGGCTGTTCCGCGCGCTCAAGGCGAAAGGCTTTTCCGACGAGCGGCTGGCGACGCTGTCCGGGCTTTCGGCTGCGGAAGTGACGAGCCGCCGCCACGCGCTTGGCGTCCATCCTGTCTATAAGCGCATCGACACTTGCGCCGCCGAGTTCCGCTCGCCGACCCCCTACATGTATTCCACCTATGAGAGCGGCTTTGGCGAGCATGTCTGCGAGGCGGAACCCACGTCGCGCGAAAAGATCATCATTCTCGGCAGCGGTCCGAACCGCATCGGTCAGGGGATCGAATTCGACTATTGCTGCTGCCACGCGGCCTTCGCCTTGTCGGAGGCGGGCTACGAGACCATCATGGTCAACTGCAATCCGGAAACCGTCTCGACCGATTACGACACATCGGACCGGCTCTATTTCGAGCCGCTGACAGCCGAGGACGTGCTCGAAATCGTCCGCAAGGAGAGCGAGCGGGGCAGCGTCAAAGGCGTCATCGTGCAGTTCGGCGGACAGACGCCCTTGAAGCTCGCGCAGGCGCTGGAGGCTGCCGAAGTGCCGATCCTGGGCACATCGCCCGACGCCATCGACCTGGCCGAAGACCGCGACCGCTTCAAGCTGCTGATCGAGAAGCTGGGGCTGCGCCAGCCGCGCAACGGCATCGCCACTTGCGTCAAGCAGGCGCATGAGGTGGCGCTTGAGATCGGCTTCCCGCTGGTGATTCGCCCGTCCTATGTGCTCGGCGGGCGTGCCATGGCCATCGTCCACGACACGACCGGCCTTGAGGAATATATCGAGACGACGCTGGCCTCCTTTGTGCCTCCGGACATCCGCAATCGCTATCCGGGACAGCAGGTCACGCAGATCAACGCACTTCTGGGCAAGAACGCGCTGCTGTTCGACAGCTATCTGCGCGATGCGATCGAGGTGGATGTGGATGCGATCGCCGATGGCGAGGACGTGTTCATTTGCGGGATCATGGAACATATCGAGGAGGCGGGCGTCCATTCCGGCGATTCGGCCTGTTCGCTGCCGCCCTATTCCCTGTCCAACGGACTGATTGAGGAGTTGAACGAGCAGACGCGGAAACTCGCGCTCGCACTCAAGGTCGTCGGCCTGATGAACGTGCAATTCGCCATAAAGGATGGCGAGATCTATATTCTTGAGGTCAATCCGCGCGCCAGCCGGACCGTACCCTTTGTCGCCAAGACGGTTGGGCTGCCGATCGCCGGCATTGCCTCCAAGGTCATGGCTGGGAAGAAGCTGCGTGAATTCGGGCTGAAGGCGCCGAAATTCTCGCATATCGCGGTCAAGGAAGCGGTTTTCCCCTTCGCCCGCTTTCCCGAAGTCGATCCGGTGCTCGGTCCGGAAATGCGGTCCACCGGCGAGGTGATGGGCATCGACATGGACTATGCCGTCGCCTTCGCCAAGAGCCAGATCGCCAGCGGCATGAAGGTCCCCGTATCGGGCACGGTCTTCGTGTCCGTCAAGGATGCGGACAAGGACCGGATTGCCCCGTCAATGCGCGAACTGGTGGCAATGGGCTTTAAGATTTTCGGCAACAAGAGGCACAAAACGGCACCTTGAAGCCAATGGAATTCCGTGCGAGCGTATCAATAAAGTTCTTGAAGGCCGGCCGAATATCGTCGACGCTATAAAGAACGGCGAAGTTGCGCTAGTATTCAATACCACGGAAGGGGCGAAGGCGCTGACCGACAGTTCGGAGATAAGGCGGACCGCCTTGCTCTACCATATACCCTATTATACGACCATATCGGGTGCATTGGCTGTGACGAAGGCAATTTCAGCGATGCGGGCCGGGATACTTGAAGTGGCCCCTTTGCAAAAATATATCGGCCAAGGTGGGCAAACCGTGCGATCTTAGAATTGCCGGCTTGCCGTCGCTTCCGTTTCCATAACACTTTCAAGACGACATGGCCTAGGGAGGTTCTGGGGCCAAGGGAGAATTTCGAATGTCCTTAGAAAAAGTTCCGATGACCGCAGCAGGATACGCCGCGTTGGAAGCCGAAATTAAGCAGTTAAAAACCATTGAGCGTCCACGCATCATCAAGGCGATCGCAGAAGCTCGGGCGCATGGGGACCTTTCGGAAAATGCCGAATATCATGCCGCGAAGGAACAGCAGGGCATGAACGAGGCCCGGGTCGCCGATATGGAGGACAAGCTTTCGCGCGCCGACGTTATCGACGTATCGAAGCTGTCCGGCGACACGGTGAAATTCGGAGCGACCGTGCGCATCGTCGATGAGGATACCGAGGACGAGCTGTCCTACCAGATCGTCGGCGATTTCGAGGCCGACGTGAAGGGCGGCAAGATCGCGATCAACTCGCCGATCTCGCGCGCCCTCATCGGCAAGAAGAAAGGGCGACGTCGTGGAGGTTTCGACGCCGCGCGGCCACAAATCCTACAAAATTCTGCAAGTCAAATTCGGCTGACCGCCTAGAGCATTTTCCAGTAAAGTGGACACCGGTTTGCGTCGCGAAAATGCGACCAAACAAAGAGATAGAGCCCCGTTCCAATTCAATCGGAACGGAAAAGGCTCTAGACGCGGGGGATGTGCTTTGCGGCGCGCGGCTGCTCGGTTTTAGCCCTATTGGATTTCAATCTCCCGCGCTTGCTCCACGCGCCATTATCCTCAGACGCTTCGGCGAGCAGTGCGATGGTCACACGCCGCGCTCGAATAAGTTGAAATTTGCCATAAAATGCACGTAAAAGTTGAGGATAACGACAGCGTGTCGCCCTCTACGGGATGGCGCGCGGTGAATAATTCTGGCATGAGTACGCTCACCATTAGAGAGATGTTACCTCCACGTGAGAAGAACCATGCGTCAACCGATTACCGTAAGGTTACGTAATAGGTTTCGGCATACGTTGAATGCCATCCTATTATGGGTTTATAGATCAGTTTGGAAAATGGATATTGGCCCGAACTGTAAAATTTCTCTCCAGGCCTACCTCGACAAAACTAATCCTCGCGGCTTGCACATTGGGCGTGACACCGGCATTGCCTTCGGCGCCGCCATTTTGAGCCATGATTACGTCGGGAACCGTCATCTGGACACTTGGATTGGTGAGCGCTGCCATATCGGCCCCAAGGCGATAATACTGCCCGGCGTGCGGATTGGGAATGGCAGCGTGGTCGCGCCGGGCAGTGTGGTGATGTGTGATATTCCGGAAGGCAGCCTTGTATCGGGAAACCCTGCGCAGAGTCTTCGAAAAAGGCATTAAAACAGGAATTTGGGGAAGCATTATTCGTGAAAAAGCATAGTGTGTTTATTGATGAGAGCTGTATAGAAAGTGTATTGATGAGAGAGAAAATTATTGAGGTTTTGAGTGAAGAACTATCCTTGCCACCCAGTGATATGACTGAAGATTTGCACTATAATAGTGTTCCGGAATGGGATTCCGTCGCACATATGACTTTGATTTCAGCGCTTGAGGAAAAATTCGGTGTCATGTTTGAGAACGACGAGATTGTTGAAATGACAACGATCAATGCCATCGAGCGTATTGTAAGCAAGCATGTCTCCGCTTAGCGATACGTCTTTGCCGCTTCCTATGCAGCTCGAGGAAGACATATTTGTCATTCGTGCGGCGGCAGGCGAAGACGCTCACCGATTAGATGCTTCCCGTAGGGATTTCTATCAGACGCAAATCGCGGCTGGGTGGCTCGACGTGCCGTCCAACCTGAATGAATGGGTGAAGCAGAGCACCGCCGGAATCATCGCGGGACCACGCAACTTTGTCTTTCTGTCCGAGAACGCCGAGGGGCTGGCGGGCTATGTCTTTGCCGCCACGAAGCTTGTGCCAAACAGCGGCACGCCAATGATCGCCTCGATCGAGGAAATTTATGTCGCTCCGCAGCATCGCGGCCTGGGCCTTGCGCGGCGGTTGTTTGAAACGGCGCTGATAAGTTGCAGGTCGAGGCGAGCTGACCGCGTTCAGTTGCGCATATTGGCCCAAAATACGGCTGGCAGGAAGTTCTGGTCCGGCCTCGGCTTTCGGGAAAACGTTGTCATCTGCGAGCTTGAGCAGGCGAAGCACGATAAATCCGTATTTTAAAAACAATTGATTTCAAATAAATCAGTCTTTGACCCTTGCTGGGCGGCTCCTGCGGAGTGCCCGAGACCACGCGTCCCGTCCAGCCGTCTGGCTTGATGGATGCCATTTTTCCTATGAAGCGCTTTTTGCCCATGCGGCGGGAGTGGCAAGGCGTATGAACGAACGCCTCGCGCCGGATGCGCCCGTTGGGATTCTCTGCCAACGCAGCTTCCCCGCGCTTCTAGGCGTGCTGGCGGCGGTGCTCTCGGGCAGGCCTTATGTGCCGCTCAACCCTGGTTTTCCGAAGGACCGGCACGCCCTGGTCATCCAGGCGGCAAAGCCTGACGCGATTGTCTACGATTGGGACACGCAGGACCGTGCCAGCCAATTGCAGCCGTTGCTTGGCGGACCGGCTATTCTGATCGGGCCTCAGGCCGGCGACCCGCTTTCGCTTAGGGACGGGGGCGAGACAATTCCCCCGGCCTCGCTGCCATCGGAACCCGTACCGACAGGCGATACGACGCTTTATCTGATGTTCACATCCGGGACGACCGGCGTTCCCAAGGGGGTTCGCGTGCTTGACCGGAATGTATGCGCCTATCTCGATGGCATCGGAAAAATCATACAACTGACCCCAGCGGACCGGTGCAGCCACTTGTTCGATCTCTCCTTCGACCTGTCCGTCCACGACCTGTTCGTGACATGGACTGAGGGAGCCGAATTGTTCGTTCTCCCCAAGGCAAGGACCATGGAGACCGTCGCCTTCGCGCGGGAGAACGAGCTCACCACATGGTTCTCGGTCCCTTCCACCGCTGCATTCGCCAGCCGGCTGGGACAGGTGAAATCAGGAGCGATCCCCTCCCTGCGACTGAGCCTTTTTTGCGGCGAGCCGCTTCCCGTGCGCCTTGCCCGCGAATGGGCCGCGGTCTCTCCAAAGGCCGAACTCTGGAACCTCTACGGTCCGACCGAAGCCACCATCGCATTAACCGCATACCGGCTCCGCGAAGATGCTGATCTCGGCGATCTGGTCACGATCCCTCTGGGACGACCGCTGGCGGGCCAGCAGGTGAGTGTCATAGGGCAGGACGGAGCAGAGATCGAAGCGGACGGGGAAGGTGAACTGTTGCTTGGTGGCAGCCAGGTGACCCCCGGCTATATCAACAATCCTGACGCCAACGCGTCCAAGTTCTTCGAGGACGTTCGGCACTCAGCCCGAACGCGCTGGTACCGCACCGGCGATCTGGTCACTTTGTCCAGCACGCATGGCATCGTTTTTCGGGGCCGTATCGACGATCAGGTCAAGATCAACGGGTACCGCGTCGAACTGCTGGAAATCGACGAAGCCTTGCGCCACGCCGCTGAGAGTCAGCAGGTCGCGGCACTGCCTTGGCCGGTGAGTGAGGCCGGTACGTCGGATCAAATCATTGCCTTCATATGCGGGTCAGCTGTCGAGCCGGCAGAGATACGCAAGCGATGCCGCGTGACTTTGCCGGCTTACATGGTTCCACGGCGGATTATCGCGATCGAGGCCATGCCCCTCAATGCCAGCGGCAAGATCGATCGCCGTGCACTTCAGGACCTTCTCGCTAAGGGCGCTTAGAGCGGATCACATGAAGCCCGCTCTTTTCAGCGGGCTTTGTTTGCCTCACGCGGGATATCCGCCTCCGAAACTATTGGGGTGGAACCTCCTGACCGCAAGGAACCCGAGGACCACGAATATAAGAAGGACCGTGGTTTGTGCGACTATGAATGGCGGTTCGGATTGTGTCGGCGCCAGCGGCTGAAGGAAGGATAGCTTCTGGAACGCCTGCACGACCCCGACGAATACATTCAGATAAAGCGAAACCACCGCGCTGATCACATAGATCGAGCGCCAGGCGCCGCCAAGGCGAAAGACGTAAAGTCCCGCAATCGCCGCCGCGAGCACCACAAGCGATATGCCGCCGACAATATGGGCCGGCGTGACGCTGGTCGATGGAAACATGAACCCGGTCACGCTTGTCAGCACGGTAGTCGCAAGGAAGAGCGCGGTCATGCCCGGAGAATTTCGACCGTCCAACATGGCGAACAGCACGACGATCCCAGATAAAATTCCGATCAAGCTGATGACGGTATGAAGCAGGGTAAAATTTTCCAAAGACAGTCCAAGAATCATGGCACGCGCTCCCCTTGATGGCCGAAGAGATCATACGCCGTTGTCAGAGCATTCGCCATAATTGCGCGGCAGGGGTTATTCGAGCGGCAATCCCGGATCATATTTCGCCGCGCGTATGGCGAGCGCGGTGCGAACATGATCGACGTTGGGCGCCGCCGTCAAATCGCGGATGACGAAATTCTGGAATGACGTGAGGTCCGGCGCGACGCATTTCAGCATGAAGTCGATGTCGCCTGAGAGCATCGCGCATTCCCGCACGAACTCCCATGAGCGCACCCGCGCTTCGAAGGCGGCAAGGTCGGCTTCGGCCTGGCTTGTCAGGCGAACCATCGCATAGGCCTCGACGTCGAAGCCGAGCAGCTTGGGATTGAGCCTGGCATGATAGCCGAGAATGAAGCCCGCCTTTTCGAGCGCCCGCACGCGTCGCAAGCATGGCGCCGCCGAAATCCCCACCCGGCTGGCAAGTTCCACATTCGTCATGCGGCCATCGGCCTGCAATTCCTTGAGGATCAGCCAGTCGATGCGATCAAGTTTGATCCAGCTCGGCGGTTCGCGCCTCATCTTCATGCTTGGCCTCTTTGCGCGAGAGCGCTAAGCAGAGTTCCCAAAAGTGGCCTTCCCGGTTTTGGGAAAAAAACTCTGCGAAAACAAACGAATCTAAGCAGACATTCGTTGGGTAACCAAGGAATGTCTGCTTAGGACAGGGCGAACCGCCCACTCAGCGACATTAGCGGGCGCTGCGCAACAAATGAACAAATCAGAGCGTCAATGAGTGAATTTCTTGCGCAAAACCGGACGGTGCAGGACCGCGACGATGGAGCGGGGCAACGACTGGCGGGGCATCGCGCCTGGATCATATCCGATGGCGTCGCGGGGCATCTGGCGATCACGCGGGGCATCGCCGAAACGCTCGGGCATGTTGACGGAAATTAAAGCTGTCGCTCCCGGTTTTCCCTGGCGGCATCTCGCACCGAACGGCCCAGCCGATCCGTCCCAGCTGAAAGCGATGCTTGCCGAACCTTTGCCGGAACTGGTGCTGGGCGCCGGTCGTCAGACCGTGCCCTTCGTCCGCGCACTGAAGCGCGCAGGCAAAGGCCGCGTCTTCACGATCCTTTTCCAATCGCCGCGGGCCGGCGCAAACAGCGCGCACCTCATCTGGGCCCCTTCGCATGACCGGCTTGCGTGGCCCGAACGTCATCACCACCCTGACGCCGCCGCATCGCTTCACGGCGGCCGCGCTTACGGATTTGCGAACGCGCATCCCGGCAGAAATCGCCGCGCTTCCTGGCCCACGCGTCGCGGTGCTGCTCGGCGGACCGGGCGCCGGGTATGTGTATGACGACGCGACGATCCAACGATTCGCGGCGATCATCGGGCGCGTTGCGGCACTTGCCGGCAGCCTGCTGATCACGCCCTCGCGACGCACTCCGCCCGCTTTGCTTGCGGCTGTCGATGCGGCAACCAAGGCCAATCCGCGCATCCTTTGGCGCGGCGAGGGCGAAAACCCCTATCCGGACTTTCTCGCCAATGCCGATCTGTTCGTCGTTCCCGCCGATTCGGTGAACATGGCGGGCGAAGCCTGCGCCACGGGCAAGCCGGTCTATGTCTTCACGCCGCCGGGTGGGCGCGGAAAATTCCACCGTTTCCACGCCGCCTTGCAAGCGCATGGCGCGACCCGGCCGCTCGACGAGCCTCCCCTCGCTCTGGACGCTTGGAGCTACGAGCCGCTTACGCTCCGCCGAGCAGGTCGCGGCCGAAATCGA
This sequence comes from uncultured Alphaproteobacteria bacterium, assembly GCA_963842775.1. GTDB lineage: Bacteria > Pseudomonadota > Alphaproteobacteria > Rhizobiales > Rhodomicrobiaceae > R-RK-3. The sequence continues at coordinate 404,612 of CAWJHQ010000016.1, forward strand.
GGCGCGGTGGCAAACTTTCCGGTCGACAACGTCAAGCCCTTGACCAGCAAAGGCTTGTCAGCGCGGTCAACATTTCTTACCTCTGCGGTCGGGCAATCATCATGGGAATCGGAGGCAGCATGTCGGTGCGCCACGAAAGGCTGATCATCATCGGGTCCGGGCCGGCCGGATATACGGCGGCGGTCTATGCCGCGCGTGCGATGCTGAATCCCCTGCTGATCGAGGGCATCCAGCCGGGCGGTCAGCTCACCATCACCACCGATGTGGAAAACTATCCCGGCTTCGCCGAGGTGATCCAGGGCCCGTGGCTGATGGAGCAGATGCGCGCTCAGGCGCAGCATGTTGGCACCCAGATCATCGCGGAACATATTTCCGAGGTGAATTTCTCACGCCGGCCCTTCCATTTGAAGGCTGATAGCGGCGCCGAATTCACGGCCGACGCCGTCGTGATCGCCACGGGCGCGCAGGCGCGCTGGCTAGGTCTCGCGAGTGAGAGCAAATTCCAAGGTTTCGGCGTGTCCGCTTGCGCCACTTGCGATGGCTTCTTTTATCGCGGCAAGGAGGTGCTGGTGATCGGCGGCGGCAACACCGCCGTGGAGGAAGCCCTTTTTCTCACCAACCATGCCAGGAAGGTCACGCTGGTCCACCGCCGCGGCGACCTCCGCGCCGAGCGCATCCTGCAGAAACGGCTTTTCGAGCACGAAAAAATCGATGTCATCTGGGATTCCGCCCTTGAAGAGGTTCTGGGGAATGAAGGGCCGCTCGGTGTAACCGGCGCGCGCCTGAAGAACCTGAAAACCGGCGTTATCTCGGAAGTGGCTGCGGACGGCATATTCATCGCCATCGGCCATTCGCCTGCGACGGAAATATTCAAGGGGCAGGTCGCGATGAAGCCAAATGGTTATATCATCGTTGCGCCGCACTCCACCGCGACGAATATTCCGGGCGTTTTCGCCGCCGGCGACGTTGCCGACGAAATCTACCGCCAGGCCGTCACCGCGGCGGGGATGGGCTGCATGGCGGCGCTCGAAGCGGAGAAATTTCTTGCCGGCCTGGAAGTCCACAGCCAGGCAGCCGAATAATGCCGGGGAGGCGGATACATATCATGCTGTTCCATGGACTGGGATAAGCTTCGAATATTCCACGCGGCGGCTGAGGCCGGCAGCTTCACTCACGCAGGTGAAACGCTGAATATGAGCCAGTCGGCGGTCAGCCGTCAGGTCAGCGCGCTTGAGCGGGAGCTGCATGCGGCGCTGTTTCACCGCCATGCGCGCGGGCTGGTGCTGACCGAGCAGGGCGAGCTGCTTTATCGGACCGCGCAGGAAGTGTTCATGAAGCTGGCTTCGGCGGAAATTCTGCTGTCGGATTCGCGCGGTAAGCCGAGCGGCGATCTGAAAATCACCACCACGGTTACGCTCGGCACCATGTGGCTGACTCCGCGACTCGGAGAATTCATGAGTCTTTACCCGGACATCCGGGTGCAGCTCATTCTCAATGACGAGGAGCTGGACCTCGGCATGCGCGAAGCCGATATCGCGATCCGCTTCCAGCCCCCCTCGCAGAACGATCTGATCCGGCGCAAGCTTTTCACGGTGCATAATCATGTCTACGCTTCGGTTGATTATGTAAAAAAACATGGTGCACCGCGCACATTCGCCGATCTGGACCGGCACCGGTTCATGACCTATGGCAGTACCGCGCCGCCGCATTTGCGCCGTATCAATTGGCTGGAAACGGCGGGCCGCGAAAACGGCATGCCGCCGCGCACGGCTGCATTGCAGATCAACAACGTGCTCGGCTTGATAGAGGGGGTGCGGCGCGGGCTCGGCATCGCGGTCTTGCCCGATTACGTCGCCAAGGACGATTCGCGCATCGTTGCCGTGCTCGAAGGTGAGGAAAGCGTGCCGGCCTTCGACACTTATTTCGTCTATCCCGGAGGAAATGAAAGCGTCGAAGCGCGTCGACGTTTTCCGCGACTTCATGGTGGCTAAGGCTCGAGAATGGTCTTTTTGACCGGCCGGGGACGCTCGCCGGCGAACGGATCTTGCCTGCGCGGCAAACACCGCTTCGATCTCCTCGAACTGCCATGGCCGGAAACGGTTGGAATCAACGCCCACATCAAGGCTGTACCCGACCGGCTCGTGATTGAGCCGGCCATGCACATGTCCGAAGAAATGCCACGCGCCGCGCCAGCAGCCGTGCCATTCGCGCATCGGATAGTGGCAGAGCACGATCGCCATGCCGTTCACGCTGATCTCCCTGAGCTGCCTGACCGAGGCAAAGATGCCGGAGTGACGTTTCAGCGTCGCACCGTCGTGATTGCCGGCGATCAGATGCACTTCGCCGTTCAGCTCTGCCAGATAGTCTGGCGCGGGGCGCGCGTTGCGGAAGCAGAAATCGCCGAGATGGTAGACGGTATCGCGCGGCGCGATCACGGCATTCCATTCCTCGATCAGCGCCGCATCCATTTCCTCCACCGATCGGAAAGGCCGCCGGCTGAGCTTGAGCATCGCTGCATGGCCGAAATGGGTGTCCGAAGTGAAATAGATAGCCATGGGCTAACCATCGCCCGGCTTCGCAATTGCCGCGCGGATCATCGCTCCCGCTTCGGGCAGAATCCCATTCGGCCGATCCGGCGAGCCGGGCGATTTCGCGGCCCTGCCTATCGACGAGGACGCTGAGCGGCAGGCCGGGTACGCGCAGCGTCTGCATGAGGGTGCTGCCGCGATCGAGATACAGATCGAGATTTTTAAGGCCGTTCGAGGTGAGAAACTGGCGCGGCTTTTCCGGTCCGGTCCGGTCGAGGCTGATCGGCAGCACGGCGAAATCTGCGCCGCCGAGTTTGGCCTGAAGCCGGTCGAGACTGGGCATTTCGTGCTTGCAGGGAGCGCACCACGTCGCCCAGAGATTGATGAGAACGACTTTTCCCCGCCACTCGGCGAGATTGCGGTCGCGGCCTTCGCCGTCCGTGAAGGCGATATCCGGCAGCGCTGTGGCTGGCTCGACGCGGACGAGTTTTTCCAATCCGCTCGGCTTGCCGGCATCGCCGGCGGCGTCCTCCGTGGTTACGATTTTCGCCGGCTGGCCGCCGTCCGGCGCGGCGACGAAGCGACATGACGGCGAAACCAGCGATTGCCGCGAGCGCCGCGGCAAGGATATAGATGGGCATCGCGCCGAAGCGCCCAGGGGCCGGGGACGGCGCGGCATTATGATCGTCGGTCATCTCAAGCTGCTGCAACCATTGCCATGACAAACAAAATGTGGGGCGGGCGCTTCGCTTCCGGTCCCGCCGAAATCATGGAGGAAATCAACGCCTCCATCGGCTTCGACCGCCGCCTCTACGCTCAAGACATAGAAGGTTCGACCGCCCATGCCAACATGTTGGCGCGGTGCGGCGTGATTTCCGAGGCCGACGCCAAAGCGATTGCCGAGGGGCTTGCCGCAATAAAGGCCGAGATCGACGGCGGTGCGTTCACCTTTTCGCGCGCGCTTGAAGATATCCACTTGAATATCGAGTCCCGCCTGAAGGAACTGATCGGCGACGCCGCCGGGCGGCTGCATACCGCCCGCTCCCGCAACGATCAGGTGGCGACCGATTTCCGGCTCTATATTCGCGACAGCGCCGATCATCTGGACGGCCAGCTTGCCGGCCTGCAACGCGCGCTCGCGGAGAAGGCCGTGAGCCATGCCGCGACAGTGATGCCTGGCTTTACGCATTTGCAAACCGCCCAGCCGGTCACGTTCGGCCACCACTGCCTCGCCTATGTGGAGATGCTGGCGCGCGACCGGGGCCGGCTGGCCGATGCGCGGCGGCGGCTCAACGAATTGCCGCTCGGCGCGGCGGCGCTCGCCGGAACGTCATTCCCGATCGACCGCGATATGACCTCCGCCGCGCTCGGCTTCGACCGGCCGATGGCCAATTCGCTCGATGCCGTCTCCGCCCGCGACTTCGTTCTTGAGGTGCTGGCAGCCGCCACCATCTGCGCCACGCATCTTTCGCGCCTCGCCGAGGAAATCGTCATCTGGTGCTCGGCGGATTTCGGCTTCGTCCGCCTCAGCGACAAATTCACCACCGGCTCCTCGATCATGCCGCAAAAGCGCAATCCGGATGCCGCAGAACTGGTGCGCGCCAAGCTGGGCCGGGTCGCGGGCGCGTTCAACGCCCTGACGCTGGTGATGAAGGGGCTGCCGCTGGCCTATTCCAAGGACATGCAGGAGGACAAGGAACTGACCTTCGACGCGCTCGACACGCTCTCGCTGATGCTGGCGGCCATGACCGGCATGATCAGCGATCTCACTGTGAATGCCGACCGCATGAGGCTTGCGGCGCAGCGCGGCTATTCCACCGCGACCGACCTCGCCGACTGGCTGGTGCGCGAGCTTGGGATGCCTTTCCGTGACGCGCATCATGTAACCGGGCGTATCGTGAAGCTCGCCGAAGACAAGGGCGTGGGGCTCGATGCCCTGAGCCTCGCCGAGATGCAAAGCGCCGAGCCGCGCATCTCGGAAGCGGTATTTTCGGTGCTGAGCGTGGAGAATTCCGTCGCCAGCCGCCGCAGCTTTGGGGGCACAGCGCCGGAAAATGTCGCCGCCGCGGCAGCGGAAATGGCTGAATCGTCTGGTAGCAGAGGGCTAATCGCGCTACAAAAAGCCAAATTTCGCCTTTCTAATTCCGGCGCAAAGGCGAGACGGGGGACTTGATGAGCCGCAGCTTGAAACTTATCACCATTCTGGCGTGTGCCACGCTCGCCCTTTCCGCTTGCGGAAAGCGCGGCGCGCTTGAGCCGCCGCCGGGCGATAATGGTGAGCCTGCCCCGCGCGTGAAACACTCGGGCGCCACCAAGAAAGATAAAGAAGGCTACGTTCATTCGAGATCCTCTGGCGAGCATCGGCCCTTCGTTCTGGACGGTTTGCTGCGCTAGCGTGTTCACATGCGCGACCGGATCGCCGATGATCGCGCTCTCGCCAAACGGCGGATTTTCAAGCTAAGCTCATTCCGCGCTTGACGCTTCTTCAGTGCTGCCGCTATCTGCAGCGCTGGCCTCCTGCCGTGATGTGATCGCGAATGCACCACTTCTCCTATAAGTCCGGCGTCCTGCACGCCGAGGACGTCAACCTTCCCGCTTTGGCGGAAAAGGTCGGAACGCCGTTCTATTGCTATTCGACGGCCACGCTGGAGCGTCACTACCGGGTCTTCGCCGACGCCTTCCAGGGCAGCGATGCGTTGGTCTGCTATGCCATCAAATCCAATTCCAATCTGGCGGTGCTGCGCACGCTCGGCGCGCTCGGCGCAGGCATGGACGTGGTTTCCGAGGGCGAGCTGCGGCGGGCACGCGCGGCAGGCATTCCGGCGAACCGGATCGTCTTCTCCGGCGTCGGCAAGACGCGCGAAGAGATGGCTTATGCGCTGAGTGAAGGCATTTTCGCGTTCAACGTCGAGTCCGAGAACGAATTGCGGGCCATGTCCGAGGTCGCCGCCTCGCGCGGGGATACGGCGCGTATCGCTTTCCGCGTCAATCCCGATGTCGACGCCAAGACCCACCACAAGATCTCAACCGGCCGGGCTGGCGATAAATTCGGCGTTCCATGGCAGGATGCGCCGCGCCTCTACGGTCTTGCCCGCGATCTGCCGGGCATCGCTCCGCTCGGCGTGCATATGCATATAGGCAGCCAGATCACCGATCTTGCGCCGCTTGCCAATGCTTTTGCGCTGATCGCGGAGCTGGTAGGAATACTCAGGCAGGCGGGACATCGCATCGAATTCGTCAATGCGGGCGGCGGCCTCGGCGTACCCTATCGCGACGATACCGAGCCGCCGCCGCGGCCAGAGCTCTATGCGGCCGTCGTCCACGAAAAGCTCGCGCCGCTCGATTGCAGGCTGTTGTTCGAACCCGGGCGGATGATCACCGCAAATGCGGGTATCCTGGTCACTCGCGTCATCTACCGGAAATCGAGCGGCGAGAAGCGTTTTCTGATCGTCGATGCGGCCATGAACGATCTCATTCGCCCGACGCTTTATGACGCCTATCACGAGATCTGGCCGGTCTCCGAGGCGAAGCCCGACGCGCCCCGCGAGCCGCATGATGTTGTCGGTCCGATCTGCGAAAGCAGCGATTATTTCGCCAAAGGGCGACACCTGCCGGCCATCGCGGAGGGCGATCTAATGGCCATCATGACTGCGGGCGCATATGGCGCCGTGCAGTCCTCAGGCTACAATAGCCGCCTGCTGGTGCCGGAAGTTCTCGTCAATGGCGAGCAATGGTCAATCGTGCGCGCCCGCCCAGATTATGACGAGATGTTGAAGGCGGAACGTCTGGCGCCCTGGCAGGGCACGCCCTAATTTTTTAGCGCAAATAATGGGTTAATCTATAACCAAGCGAATTTAGAGCTCTGGTTGCGCATCCTGTTGTTGCGCTGCAAGATTGTGTTATCCTTATCTATATGAAATGGAAATCTGATCAGCCGGAACTATCGGTCGGCTCCGCTTCGCAGAGCCTGGCGCAACAACTTGACCGAAAGGTCCATCGCGCGCGCCTCGTCCTTATCTTTGACCGGCTCTGGCCGGCGCTCTGGCTTCCGGCGAGCGTCGTCGGCACGTTTTTGCTCGTCTCCCTGTTCGGCTTGTGGCCGCAGCTTCCCTTCGAGATCCACCGAGGCATACTTTGGGCGTTCGGCATAGCCCTCGTGCTCTCCCTGGTGCCGCTGATCCGTATCAGGTGGCCGGACCGCGCCGAAGCGCTGCGGCGGCTGGAAGCGACGGCCGGCCTTCCGCACAGACCCGCAACGTCCTATCACGACACGCTTGCGGGCCAGGCGCAATCTCCGGCGACGACCAGGATCTGGACCGCGCATCGCGAACGCATGTCGCGGCTTTTCAGCCGGCTGAAAGCGGGTTGGCCGCATCCGCGCGTTGACCGCCGGGATCCGTTTGCCCTGCGTGCGCTGCTGCTTCTGCTGCTCGCCATCGGTTATATCGCGAACCGGGACGACGCCGCCGACCGTATTAAGTCGGCTTTCATCCTCAAGTCGCATGCGCTGCCAAGCTCGGCCCGGCTCGATGCCTGGATTACCCCGCCGCTCTATACCGGCAAGCCGCCGATCATGGTCGCCGACGGTTCGCGGCAGAAGACGGAAGGGGAGCAGCCGCAGACCCAGTTCACCGTTCCGGAGCAGAGCGAGCTGACCGTCCGCGTCAACCATTCCGACGCGGCGCGGTTCTCTCTCCGGATCGTACCCGGCGAAAGCGGAGAAGAGCCGCTTCCGGTCGAAGCGATCGACCGCCTGGTCACGGCGAGCATTGCCAAGGGCAAGGAAAATACGGCCGAATTCAAGGAAAAGCTCACCACGGCGGCCGAGGTCGACTTGCTCGACAATGGCGTGACGGTGGCACATTGGAGCGTCGATATCGTTGAGGATACGCCTCCGGTCATCACGCTGACCGAAGCCCCATCCGAAGCGCAACGCGGTTCGCTCCGTTTCAAATATAGCGTGCAGGACGATTATGGGGTTCTTTCCGCCCAGGCCGTTATCGCGCGCGACGAAGATGAAGATGCGGATGAGGATGAGGCACGACCGGCTCATGTGCAGCGTCTGGGGCAAGCGCCATCCATCCCGCTGACGCTGCCCCGCGCCAACACCAAGCAGGGCGATGGCCAGACCTACAGAGACCTCGCCTCGCATTACTGGGCAGGGTTGCCCGCGACCGTGACGCTTGAGGCTCGCGATCAGGCGGAGCAGACCGGTCGCAGCGAGCCGCACAAACTGGTGCTGCCGGAGCGCAAATTCGAGAAGCCGTTGGCCAAGGCGCTGATCGAGCAGCGCAAGAAACTGGTCGATCGTCCCGATCTCCGCACCAAAGTGGCGCGGGCGCTTGACGCCCTGACGATCGCACCGGAAATTTTTATCCGCAACACGCAGGTCTATCTTGGCATTCGCACCGCTTTTCGGCGACTGACGAACAGTGAAGACACCGCGGCGATGGAAAGCACCGCGGATCTGCTCTGGCAGGTCGCTGTTCATGTCGAGGATGGCGATCTTTCCGATGCCGAGCGGCGGCTGCGGACCGCGCAGGAAGAGCTGATGAAGGCCTTGGAACGCGATGCCTCCGAGGAAGAAATCAAGCGGTTGATGGACGAGCTGCGTACCGCGCTCAACGAATTTCTCGAAAATATGAGGCAGCAGGCGCAGAATAATCCCAATTTCATGCCCGAAAACCCGCTGTCGCCGAACCGCGTCATCACCTCGCAGGACCTTGAGCGGATGCTCAAGAAGATCGAAGACCTGGCCAAAACCGGCTCGAAAGATGCCGCGCGCCAGATGCTGAGCGAGCTGCGCGACCTGCTCGAAAACGCACAGCCCGGCAATCAGGCCTCGAACAGCCAGAGCCAGGAAATGATGCAGATGCTGGACGGTCTCAGCGAGCTCATTTCCAAGCAGCAGCAACTGCTCGACGAAACCTTTCAAGCGCAGCAGGAGAGCGAATACGGCTCGCCTGGCGAAGAAGGTGAGCCTGGCGAGGAAGCTCGCGACGGCCGGGAAGGCCGCGAAGGCAAGCAGGGACGGCAGGGCCAGGGCCAAGGCAAGAGCGGCCAGGGTAAGAGCGGTGAGGGCAAGGACGGTCAAAATCCGTTCCCGGGCCTGGGACAGCAGCAGGGCGGTCTGCAAAAGCAGCTTAAGGAGCTGATGGATAAGCTGAAGGGTTTCGGCGCCAAGCCCCCGGAGCAATTCGACGGTGCTGGTCAGGCCATGGGCAAGGCTGGCGAGGCGCTCGGCGAGGAAAATGCCGGTCGCGCGACCGAGCAGCAGACATTGGCGCTGGACAAAATGCGCCAGGGCGCCAAGTCGCTTGTCGAGCAAATGATGAGCGGCATGGGGCAGCCCGGCAATCAGGGCCGCGGCCAGGCGGGAGCCGGCGATCGCGATCCGCTGGGGCGTCCGTTGCCGACCCAAGGGCTTGATAATGGCAACTCGGTCAAAGTGCCGGAAGAGAGCGACATCCAGCGCGCCCGGCAAATATTGGAAGAGCTGCGCCGCCGTCTCGGCGAGCGTGCCCGTCCGCCCGGCGAGCTGGATTATATCGAGCGGCTGATCGAGCGATTCTGACGGCGGCGAGGCTAGAGCCTTTCCGTTCCGATTGAATGGAACGGCGCTCTATCTCTTTGTTCGGTCGCATTGTTCCGACGCAAACGGCTCACTTTGCTGGCGCATTTCGGCCCTGTCGCGCCTGCTGAAAGCTCGCGGCAGACCGATCAGCCCGCCGCCAGTGGCGGCAGCGATGGCGTCAGGGGCCGGCTTACCGGTTGCGGTCGAATTCCAGCTCGATCTGACTGATATTCTTTGGCGGCGACATGAACTCCAGCGTGAAGGTGGCGCTTTCGCGCGGCGCCAGCAACTCCGTCGGCACGCTGGCGGTAACCTTCACGGTATCGCTGCTTTGGCTATCCCGGACGTTGATCAGAACGCGCGGCACCGTAAGCCGCCGGTCGGTGATATTCACCACCTGCCCCTTAACTTCGATCATCGGCTTGCCCTGGGCCATCGTCCAGCGGTAGCTGACATCGGCGAAATCGATACCGCTTTCGGCCACGTCGAACCCGATCGCCCGATAGAGCGAAGTGGTGCCTGGCAGAGCTGCCATGATCTCGGATCGGAGTGTGACGAGCGCCAGCGCGACACCGCTGATAACGGAAAAGAATACCGCCCAGGCCGCAGCCACGGCCAGACCTCCGCCGCTCCGCCGTGTCTCGTAGGCGGCGAGATCGGTGGATTCCAGCTCTGCTTGCAGGGCGGCGGCGTCCTCGTCGTAAAATTCGGGGCCTAATTGGGCGCCGGCTGCCTGCTCGTCATAGAGCTTATCGAAATCGCTCAGTGTCTCGTCAGGGCGGCGCCGGCCAGGCTCGAACGGCCGCTTAGGCAACGGCCCGGCCCGAAAAGCGTCTTCAATATCGCTCTCGAACCCGGAATCGAGCGCGGCGGCTTCTTCGTCGTCCTGACTTTCGGCCGCGTCGCCGTCGTCGGCCCTATAAACGGCACGTCTCGCGGAAAACCCCGTTAGTCTGAATGGAGCTTCGTCTTCCTCCTCGTCCGGATCGGTAGCCGGATCATGTCCGGGGACGGTGAAGGGTGGGGGATCGGCATCTTCCGGCTCGGCGGCGTTCTCGTCGTTGTCTTTGCTACCAGTTTCGTTAATGGCAAGACGCGGCGGCGTGTCGCGCGGTCCAAACGGCTCCCAGCTCACATCGCTTCTGGGATGTTCTTCGTGCTGGCTCCGCGGCTGTTCCGGGAATCGTGCGGTCGGCGCGTCGTCTTCCTCACCGGGGTGTTCGAGTGCAGCCTTGAGCGCCTCGCGGATCGCGGTTTCGGTATCCTCTTCGTCCTCCTCCTCGGCGCTCATCCGGCTGGCTTCGACGATTTCGCGCCAAGGCCGGTTCATCCGAGTTTCCCAGGCTGCGGCCGGCTCGTCAGACGCCGTATCCTCGGACGCGCTATCATCTTCATCGTCTTTGGACGATTCTTCCGAAAAGCCGAAGTTCCGCGAAAAGGCCGGCCCAGCGTGCGGCTCGTGGCTGGCACTTGGTTCATCCACATCGGAATCCTGCCACCCATACCGGCTAGTGGTTTCATCCTCGGTTTTAGCCGCCGCTTCGCCATAATTCATGGCTTGTGGCTCGCTGAGCGTGGAAATTGCATCGGTGAAATGTTCACGCTTGGATGTCCAAGGAGCGGTGCCGGCACTCTCATGCGCGCTGGCGGGCAGTTCGGGCGCTTTGGCGGCGATGGGCTCGGCCCTGTGCTCGGGCGGCGTTTGGTGCTGCGGCGCAACCTGATTGTGCTCCGCACTGTCCGGCTCTATGGTTTCCTCGACATAGCCCTCTGGGACAAGCCGCCATTGATTTCCGCAACGCGCGCATTTCACATGCCGGCCGCCTTCCGGTATGTCTTTATTCATTTTATACCGGGTCGAGCAGGCCGGGCATTCAATGATGGTGGACACGGCTATTTCCTCTAACCACGCAGAGACAGTTACGGGCGGCGCAGGCAATTATGTCCCGCGTTCGCCGAAATCCATTGATACAGGAGAGTCGGTTCCGCATAAAGACCGGCATCTTAGGCTGTTGTTCGTCTCAAGTTCAAGCATGCGGGAGCTGCCGTGATCAGATTTGAGAATGTGGGGCTTCGTTACGGCCTTGGTCCGGAAGTCCTGCGCGACGTCAGCTTTCACCTGCTGCCGGGATCGTTTCACTTTCTGACGGGATCGTCGGGCGCGGGCAAGACATCGCTCCTGCGCATGCTGTTTCTTTCGCTCAAGCCAAGCCGGGGGCTTGCTTATATGTTCGGCAAGAACGTTACCCGCTCCACACCCGGCCAGCGCGCGGAATTGCGCCGGCGGATTGGCATCGTGTTCCAGGATTTCCGCCTGCTCGATCACATGACAACCTGGGAAAATGTCGCCTTGCCGCTGCGCGTTCATGGCAAGCGCCAGTCCGAATATGCCGAGGACGTCACGGAATTGCTCAAATGGGTCGGCCTCGGCGAGCGGATGCACGCCTACCCGCCGGTTCTCTCGGGCGGTGAGAAACAACGCGCCGCTATCGCCCGCGCCGTTATCGGGAAACCTGAGCTCTTGCTCGCCGACGAGCCGACGGGTAACGTCGACCCCCAAATGGCGCGGCGGCTGCTGCGTCTCTTCATCGAACTGAACCGGCTGGGAACCTCGGTCATCATCGCCACCCACGACTATCAGCTTATGACCCAATTTGCTGCTCCAAGACTGATGCTCGAACAGGGCAGGATGCACGTACATGGCTGAGACGCATGAATAACCAAGCCCTGGATCGACGCCTTCCGGCGATCATGCAGCCGCAACAGCCGAAGCGGCGGTTCGCGCCCGGCAAGGCGCCGATCGTTCCGCCCGGCTCCGTGACGGGCCGATCGCTGACCGTCGTTATCGCGATCATGGGCTTCCTCGCCTGTCTTACGGCGGGTGCCGTCTACATGATCAACCAGTCGGCGGCGGCGTGGCTGCGCGACGTCGGGAGCGAAGTTACCGTACAGGTGAGCCCGGATGGCGGCACCGAGGCGGTCGAGAAGAGCTCGCAGGAGATCGTTCGGTTCCTCACCGGGCAAATCGGCGTGCGCGAGGCTCAGCTTCTATCGCTCGACCAGTCGGCCGAACTGGTGGAACCTTGGCTCGGGCAGATTTCGGCGGTCAAGGACCTGCCGCTGCCGCGCCTGATCGCCGTACAGATCGATCGTGACAATCCGCCCGATCTCACAACCCTTCGCGCCGCGCTGACCAGCAAATTCCCGGTCGCGACGCTGGACGACCATCGTGCCTGGCAGCAGCAGATCCGGCGTGTCACCGGTTCGCTCGCGCTCGGAGGCGTCGCGATGATCATCCTGATGGGCATGGCGACCATCGCGGTCGTCGTTTCCGCCGCCCGCAGCGCGATGGCGTCGAACCGTGAAATCATCGAGGTGCTCAATTTCGTCGGCGCGGAGGAGCGGTTCATCGCGCGGCAGTTCGAATTGCACTTCCTCGCGCTCGGCATAAGGGCAGGCATTGTCGGTGCGCTGGCCGCCGCCGGCGTGTTCTTCTCGCTGCCGATCATCACCGAATATCTGAGCGGCGCCGCCACCCACGCCGAGATAAGACGGCTGGTGGGCACCGGCCGCCTTGACGTGCTTGGCTATGTGAGCTTGCTTATCGTTGTGGTTGCGATCGCTGCAATTTGCCAAATCACGTCGCGATTTGGCGTTCGCCGTATTCTAAACGCCCAGAACCAATAAACCATACAGTAAGAGAGATGATTGGGACCGCCCCATCATGCGTCATACGGCATTTTCAAAAACCGAAAAAACTTACATTGTCACCGGCATGGAAAGTGCGCGAGATATTCCGGTTCCGGTAAAGGGGACGAACCGCTTTCTCTGGTGGGTAAAACTTGCCGTCTGGGTCATCGCCACAGCGGGCGGATTGGCCCTGGCCGGATTTCTGGCATTTTCCAGTCTCGTCAATGGCGATGCCGCCGACGATATCCGCGCGGCGGACGCCATCGTCGTTCTTACGGGCGGTGAAGCTCGAATTCCCGAAGCGGTGAAGCTGCTGGCTCAGGGCAAGGGACGCCGCCTGCTCATTTCCGGCGTGAATCCGGTCACCACGCGGGACGAACTCGCCAGCGTCACGCCGAACAGCAAGCGCTGGTTCCGCTGCTGCATTGACGTCGGCCAGGAGGCGCGTGACACCATCGGTAATGCCGCAGAGACGAGGGCGTGGGTGAAGAAGCGCGGCTTCAAGTCGCTGATCGTAGTCACGGCGACCTATCACATGCCGCGCAGCCTCGCCGAGTTGCGGCGTGCCTTGCCTGATGTGAACTTCGTGGCTTACCCGGTCCGGCCGCGCAACCTGTATCTGGAAGAATGGTGGTCGCATCAGCGGAGCCTTGCAGCTTCTGGCGACGGAATATGTCAAATTCGTTCCGTCCCTCGGGCGCTGCATTTTCGCGGAGATCGGCCTCGGGCATGGTCCGTACGGCGGAACGCGCCAATGCCTGAACGGCGGGAGCGTGGAGTGAGCATGGTGCGCTCGCTCATCTTTTTCATCATCTTCTACGTCAATACGGCGGTTTTCCTGATCGTCGGCAGTCCGCTGCTGCTGGGCCCGCGCCGCTGGGCAATGGCGGGATTGGCGGCGCACGCACATGCTTCCATGTGGTGGATGCGTATGATCTGCGGAACGCGCGTCGAAGTGCGCGGGCGTGAAAACCTGCCCGAAGGGCGCGGCAATCATCGCCTCTAAGCATCAGTCCGCCTGGGATACGTTCGGCCTTATTCCGCTGACGCGTGATCCGGCGATGATCATGAAGAAGGAGTTGCTCTCACTACCTCTCTACGGCTGGTTCTCGCGCAAATTCGAAATGATTCCAGTGCGCCGGGATCTCGGACCCACGGCCTTGCGCCAGATGGCGCGCGAGGCTGCCAAACGCGCGGCGCAGGGGCGCGACATCGTCATCTTTCCCGAAGGCACCAGGCGCCCGCCCGGTGCGCCGCCCGCCTACCGGCCGGGCATCGTACTTCTGTACCAGGCGCTCGGAATCCCTTGCGTACCCGTGGCGCTCAATTCGGGATATTTCTGGCCGCGCCACAGCATCTTGCGGCGGCCCGGTACGATCGTCGTCGAATTCCTCCCTGCGATCCCGCCCGGACTGGCGCGCGCCGACTTCATGGCCTTGCTGCAGGACCGTATCGAAACGGCAACAGCTCGGCTTTTTCCACAAGTAGATGCGCATCACGGCGTGACGGAAACACCCGCAGCCGACCTCAAAAACTAGGTCAGCGCCTAGCTTTTTGCGAGCGGGAACACCACATTTAGGGGGTGACGCAGCATTGCGCTACTAGCTTGACACGCCAGCACAAAACGAGAACATTGCTCTCATTGCCGGCCGCGCGCCGGATGCATGTCTCAAAGTTTCTCATGGACCGGTCATGACGCCCAACTCACTTCTTCCGATCTCTCAACACATCTGGCAGCAGAAATATCGCTTCCAAGCGGCGGATGGCGTGGCCGAACGCTCGATCGAGGATAGCTGGCGCCGCGTGGCCACCGCAGTGGCGCAGGCGGAAACCGAGGAGCATCGAGAGCCTTGGGCGGAGCGGTTTTACGATGCGCTCTCAAGCTTCGAATTTCTCCCCGCCGGGCGCATTCTGTCGGGGGCCGGCACCGCTCGCAATGTGACGCTGTTCAACTGCTTCGTCATGGGCCGCATCGGCGACGATATGACGTCGATCTTCGAGAATGTGAAAGAGGCCGCGCTGACCATGCAGCAGGGCGGCGGGATCGGGCATGATTTCTCCACACTGCGGCCCAAGGGCGCGCTCGTCAAAGGCGTAGGCGCAGATGCCTCCGGGCCGGTGAGCTTCATGGATGTCTGGGACGCCATGTGCCGCACCATCATGTCCGCCGGTTCGCGGCGCGGAGCAATGATGGCGACGCTTGCCTGCGATCATCCCGACATCGAGGCGTTCATCGAGGCGAAGGCCGATCCGGCGCGGCTGCGCAATTTCAACCTCTCGGTTCTCGTCAGCGATGCTTTCATGGAGGCGGTTGAAAAAGACGCCGCCTGGAATTTGAGCTTCGGCGGCAAGGTTTATAAGTCGCTTCCCGCACGGGACTTGTGGGACAAGATCATGCGCTCGGCCTATGATTTTGCCGAGCCGGGCGTGATCTTCATCGACAGGGTGAACCGGGAGAACAATCTCCGCTATTGCGAGACGATCAACGCCACCAATCCGTGCGGCGAACAGCCATTGCCGTCTTATGGTGCGTGCCTGCTGGGCTCCATCAATTTGGCGGCGCTGATCCGGGAGCCCTTTACGGAGCGCGCGGCGCTTGACGAGGCGCGGCTTATGGAGCTTGCCGGCGTCGCGGTCCGCTTTCTTGACGACGTCATCGACGTTTCGAATTTCCCGCTGGACGCCCAGCGGCAGGAAGCCTTGGCAAAGCGCCGCATCGGGCTTGGCGTAACCGGGCTCGCGGATGCGCTCATCCTATGCCGGATGCGCTACGGAACGGCGGAGGCCGCGGACCTCGCCGGGCGCTGGATGGCGCTGATCGAACGCGCCGCATATCGCGCCAGCGCACATCTTGCCGCCGAGAAGGGAGCGTTCCCGCTCTATGACGCGGCATCGTTCGCTGGCGGGCGCACTTTCGAGCGCCTCGATGCCGAGACCAGGGCGCTGATCGGTGCTCATGGCATTCGCAACGGCCTTCTCACCTCGATCGCGCCGACGGGGACGATTTCCCTGCTCGCCGGAAATGTGTCGAGCGGCATCGAGCCGGTATTCGATTTCACCTATACGCGCAAGATATTGGCTGCGGACGGATCGGTCACGGAGGAAGCGGTCGAGGATCCCGCCTATCGGCAATTCCGCGCGATGTTCGGCTCTGATGCGGCACTGCCATCCTATTTCGTTTCAACTCAGGAGTTGGCGCCGCGCGAGCATTTGCGGATGCAGGCAGCATTACAGCGGCACGTCGATGCCTCGATCTCCAAGACGGTGAATTGCCCCGCGGATCTGTCGTTCCCAGCATTCAAGGACCTGTATCGGGACGCCTATGCGATGGGTCTCAAGGGCTGCACCGCGTATCGGCCGAATTCCGTCACCGGGAGCGTGCTGACCACCGCTCAGCCAAAGTCTGCGCTGGTTGACGCGACCTTACCGGAACAAGGCGCGGATGCGCCGTTTGCCGCTTTCCAACGCACCGATGGCGGGCCGGGCAAGGCCGATGTGGTCTATATGGCCAAGCCGCTCGAACGCGATCAGGTGCTGTCGGGCTATACCTACAAGCTGAAATGGGCGGACAGCGATCACGCGATCTACGTCACCATCAACGATCTGGTTCAGGACGGGCGGCGCCGGCCTTTCGAGATTTTCATCAACTCCAAGAATTTGGAGCATTACGCCTGGACGGTGGCGCTGACCCGGATGATCAGCGCGGTTTTCCGGCGCGGCGGCGATGTGTCGTTCGTCGTCGAGGAATTGAAGGCCGTGTTCGATCCGCGCGGCGGACAATGGATGGGCGGGCGCTATGTTCCGAGCCTGCTCGCCGCGATCGGGGATATCATCGAACAACACATGGTGAGGACCGGTTTTTTAGCCGGTGAGGGCGAGGTGGGCGACGAGCCGGCGCTGCCGCGCAAGGCGGCGATCGGCGGAGGCAGCTACGCGAAAAGCTGCCCGCGATGCAGTTCCGACGGCGCTACTCTACAGCGAAGGCTGCTTGCAATGCCGCGATTGCGGCTACTCGAAATGCAGCTGACGCGCGATTGAAATTGACGATCTCCGCGTCGTCTGAATGCGGCGGCATCGGGAAGGCGGGCGGAAGCACCTAGAGTGTTATTGCTTGCAGACGGCCATTTTCCGGCACTTCACCTCAGCGGCTCCGCCGTATGGATATGCGCACCAGACTTAATGCTTTGTCGGCGATGTTGGCCTGCCGGCCATTTGCCATTCAAGTTCGGTCTGACGCGCTCCATCGGATTTGCTTTTGCGTTTTGCCGGTTTAGCTCGGCGGGATTGGGCCTCAATCGTGACCTCGAGCGCCATTCTCCGGGTGGATTCGAGCACCAGGGCAGCCTGCCGGATGTGATCGGCGCTGGGCGCGAGCGCCGGGTCCAGCGACATGCTCAAATACAATTCCCATAAGTGTTTGATGAGTTCAGGTACCGTGTTTGCCGTGAGATCATCCTGGCTATCAAATGACTTCATCACACACCTTGCTTTCTCATGAACCCGATAACGCGACATACCCGCAATTCGTTCAACCGACGCTCAATCCTGCTCTCCTCCTTTTCACTCATCAATCCATAAACGAAATGGGTCGCCTGAGATTCCACCTGGCGCCGATACGTTCACTCCGCCATATATCAGCATCCCGGCTCATCGTTCTTGCTTCAATTTTTACCAAATTCCGGCTCAGCGCGTATGTCGGGACGCATGAACGATGCCTAGATAAAGTTCTCCTAGCGCAAGCACAAACCAAGTTGTAACCAAATGAAGATATTTATTGGCGGTCGAAATTGCGGAAGGAATTAGAATAGTTCGATTAATCAAAAGTTTAACATATGAAAATTTGCATGACAAATGAATCATGCATCATAAGCGTTGTTGGGAGCAGCCTTCTGATTTCTTCACTAGTTGGTTACTCCTGCGGTCGTTGGACTTAAATTTACTACGATCCGTGCCTCTTGGCCTCCGGGTTGCCCTGCGCTCGCAGTGTCCGCCTGCGATAGTCTGTCATAGCAATGCGGGTCCGCCTACCCAAATCGCCCGGCCCATGCACAGGAACCCGCCGCCAACGCGTTCGCCGCGAACGTTCATCGCCGAAGGGCCAACTTGCGGTGGACCCCATGCGCGAACATAATGCCAGGAATCAATGATTAAGGAGGATCCAATGACAGAGGCCAAGGTCTATTCCGTTCCGGACGAGTGGCAGAAGACGGCCTATGTCGATGCCACGATATATCATGAAATGTATGAGGCCAGCGTCGCGAACCCGGAAGCGTTCTGGGGCGAGCACGGCCGGCGTGTCGATTGGATCAAGCCCTATTCCACGGTGAAGAACACAAGCTTCGCCGCCGACAACGTCTCGATCAAATGGTTCGAGGACGGCACGCTCAATGTGTGCGCCAATTGCGTCGACCGCCATCTGCCGGCCCGCGCCGATCAGGTCGCCCTCGTCTGGGAAGGCGACGAGCCTGACATGGACCTTAAGGTCACCTATCAGCAGCTTTACGATCATGTTTGCCGCTTCGCCAATGTGCTGAAGAAGCTGGGAGCCAAGAAGGGCGACCGCATCACCATCTACATGCCGATGATCCCCGAGGCCGTCTATGCCATGCTGGCCTGCGCACGCATCGGCGCCATTCATTCCGTGGTGTTCGGCGGGTTCTCGCCGGATAGCCTCGCCAACCGCATCCAGGATTGCGATTCCAACATTGTGGTCACTTCGGATGAAGGCGTGCGCGGCGGCCGCAAAATTCCGCTGAAAGCCAATACCGATACCGCCCTGGAGAGATGCCCATCGGTGCAAAAGGTGCTGGTCGTGAAACGCACCAACGGGCAGGTCGCATGGCAGAGCGGACGCGATCATTGGTATCATGAGGAAGTCGTCGGCGTTCCCGCCGAATGTCCGGCCTGAGGAAATGAGCGCCGAAGACCCGCTGTTCATTCTCTATACCTCCGGCTCGACGGGAAGCCCCAAAGGCGTGCTGCACACGTCGGGCGGCTATCTCGTCTTCGTTGCGATGACGCATCATTATGTCTTCGACTATAAGGACGGCGACATCTATTGGTGCACGGCGGATGTCGGCTGGGTGACCGGCCACAGCTACATCGTCTACGGTCCGCTTGCGAATGGCGCGACGACGCTGGTTTTCGAAGGCGTGCCGAACTATCCCTCGCCCTCCCGCTTCTGGGAGGTGATCGACAAGCACAAGGTCAACATCTTCTATACCGCGCCGACGGCCCTGCGCGCGCTGATGGGCGCCGGCGATAGCCATGTGACCAAGACGAGCCGCCAATCCCTGAAGCTGCTCGGTTCGGTGGGCGAGCCGATCAATCCAGAAGCCTGGGAGTGGTATTACAATGTAGTCGGCGGCCGCCGCTGCCCGATTGTCGACACTTGGTGGCAGACGGAAACCGGCGGTATTCTCATCACGCCGCTGCCGGGCGCCATTCCACTCAAGGCCGGTTCGGCGACGAAACCGTTTTTTGGCGTCAAGCCTGCGATTGTCGATGCCGATGGGCACATTCTCGACGGCGCGGCTTCGGGCAATCTGGTCATCACCGATAGCTGGCCGGGCCAGATGCGCACCGTGTTCCGCGATCACGACCGTTTCGTGCAGACCTATTTCTCCACCTATAAAAACATGTATTTCACCGGCGATGGCTGTCGCCGCGACGCGGACGGCTATTATTGGATCACCGGCCGTGTCGATGACGTGATCAACGTGTCCGGCCACCGCATGGGCACGGCGGAGGTGGAGTCCGCTCTGGTTGCGCATCCGAAAGTGGCGGAAGCGGCGTGCGTCGGCTATCCGCACAACATCAAAGGGCAGGGCATCTACGTCTATGTCACGCTGATGGCCGGTGAGGAGCCGACCGAGGATCTTCGCCGTGAACTGCGGGATTGGGTGCGCAAGGAAATCGGCCCGATTGCCGCGCCGGATCTGATCCAATTCTCCCCTGGCTTGCCGAAGACCCGCTCGGGGAAGATCATGCGCCGCATTTTGCGCAAGATCGCCGAGGATGATTTCAGCAATCTGGGTGACACATCGACGCTCGCAGAGCCGGCGGTCGTGAGCGACCTGATCGAAAATCGGATGAACCGGCCCTAGGAGGTTCTCGCCCAAACGAAATTGCGAGCCGCCGGAGGGCAGCTCGCAATTCGTTCGGTGCATTGAGGGGGTCAATGCCTGCCAGTCGATGCCATGCGAGCCGGGGAAAAGCTCGATGGTGGGCAGATAGGAGCATTTGCTCGTACATGCCGCGCAAATGTGCCAGTGAGGGGGAGAGGGGCTGTATGCTCCTAATCTGCCAGGGGCGTCATCGGTTCTGACAAATAAGAGTGTGCAACTACACGCGAAGGTTGTCAAAGCGCGACGAATCAATATCCCCGATTCCCACAGGCAAATTTGCGAACCTCCCAAAATTTCTTCAGCGTCTTCCGAATGCTGATTAGGCCACCATTCATCTCTCGGCGGCTAAAGTTTTCCAAACCATGGACATCGGCATCCGATGGCGTATTGTGCCCGCCAAAGATGCACCGCATCGCCGACCCCACTGCCCTATTTCGCCGGTAACTGGAAATCAGGGGATTTCTGATGACGTTGTCGTCACGTATTGCGTCCTGCCTCACTGCTTTATTTCTTACCGTCCTGGCCATCGCCGCCGCTCCCTCACTTGCGCAGGCTCAGCCTTTCGTTCACGGCGACACCGAAAGCGCCGCGCGCGAGTTCGAAGCCTATCTGAAGGCGCAATGGCCGAGCAGTGGGAACACCGCCAAGGGCTGGAAGGCTCGCGGGCAGGCTGCGATGAAGGCGAACGATCCCCGCAAGGCAACGGGCTTCTTCGCCTCATCGGTGGTGCTCGACGGGAGCGCAGCCGATACGTGGCTTGAACTCGCGCGAGCCTATCTCGCCATCCAGACCGAACAATATGACGAGAAGAGCAGCTTTTCGCGCAACGCCGGCTCTACCGCTTTCATTGCTTATCAAAGGGCGAAGACGCCGAGTCTGAAGGCCGCCGCACTCGCCGCGCTTGCCGCCAGCTATGAGGCGCGCTCGCTGTGGCGTCCTGCTATCGAGGCCTATAAGGAGAGCCTCGCCCAGCAGGACGATACCGACGTCCGCACCAGTTTCGACCAGGCCATCGCCGAGCACGGCTTCCGCATGCTCGATTACACGACCGATTCCGATTCCGCTTCGCCGCGCATTTGCATGCAATTCTCCGAAACGCTTGCGCATGGCCGGGTGGATTTCGCGAAATTCGTCTCCGTGAATGGCGAGGATCCCGCAGGCGTCCGCGTGCAGAATTCGCAGCTTTGCATCGAGGAATTGCTGCATGGCCGGCGCTATCAGATCAAAATCCGCGACGGGCTGCCGTCGGCGGTCGACGAAAATCTCGCCAAACCCATCGATCTGACCGTTTACGTGCGCGACCGTAAGCCCGCCGTGCGCTTCGCCAATCAGAACTACGTATTGCCGCGTACCGGCCAGCAGGGCATTCCCGTCGTCGCCATCAATACCAAGGCGGTGAAGATCAGCATCTATCATGTTGGCGACCGCCGCCTCGCCAACGAGGTTCTCGACGGTTCCTTTGGCCAGCAGATCGACAGCTACCAGGCGGAGGAAATTAAGAACAGCAAGGGTCGCCTGCTCTGGACCGGCAACATGCCAGTCAAGACAACGCTCAATGAAGAATCCACCACTGCCTTCCCGGTGGACGAGATTCTGCCCAATCTGAAGCCCGGCCTCTATGTGATGACGGGTATGCCGGATGACGGCAATGCCAGCGCCGATGAAGCGAGCGCCGGCTCGGATTACGGCACCCGCGCCACGCAATGGTTCGTCGTCTCCGATATGGGGCTGACGGTGCTCAGCGGTGCCGATGGCGTGCACGCTTTCGTGCGCTCCCTCGCCGACGCCAAAGGCAAGACCGGCATCGAGGTCCGCCTGCTCGCCCGCAACAATGAAGTGCTCGGCACCGCGAAAACCGACGCGAACGGCTATGCGCGCTTCGAGGCGGGGCTGGCGCGCGGCACGGGCGGCCTTGCACCCGCGCTGCTGGTGGCGACCGACGAAGGCGGCGATTATGGCTTCCTCGATTTGACCAAGGCCGCGTTCGACCTGTCCGACCGGGGCGTGGGCGGCCGGCTGACGCCGGGTCCGCTCGACGCGATGCTGTTCACCGAGCGCGGCGTCTATCGCCCGGGCGAGAAGGTTTTCCTCACGGCGATGCTGCGCGATGGCGCCGGCAAGGCGGTACCCGGCGTTCCGCTGACTTTGAAGATCTTCCGGCCCGACAATGTCGAGTTCGGCCGCGAACTGCTGAGGGATGAAGGCGACGGCGGCCGCAGCTTTACGCTCGCCGTGCCGAAAACCGCCATGACCGGCACCTGGCGGATGAGCGCCCATGCGGATCCGAAAGGCCCCTCCCTCGGCGATGCCGCGTTCCTGGTCGAAGATTACACGCCCGAAAGGCTGGAAATGTCGCTGGCGCCGGAAGCCTCGATCATTTCGCCCGAGGCCGGTGTCACGGTCGGAGTTGAGGGACGCTACCTTTACGGTGCGCCCGCCGCCGAACTCGCGCTCGAAGGCGAGGTGAATGTTTCGGCATCGGGCTCGGGACCGGAGGGCTTTACCGATTACCAATTCGGGCTGGAAGACGAGACCTTCTCGCCATTGCGCAAGCCGCTGGAAAATCTGCCGCTGACCGACAGCAAGGGTGCCGCGCGGATTCTCGCAGAATTGCCGCCGCTGACCCAGACCACCAAGCCGCTGAAGGCTCAGCTTGTGGTGCGGATGCGCGAGCCGAGCGGCCGCGTTCTCTCCGAAACGGCGAACCTGACCGTGCGTCCCGCCAAGCCCATCATCGGCATCAAGCCGGAGTTCGAGGGCCGCCACGCGGGCGACGCCGGCACCGCCGCGTTCCAGATCATTGCGCTCGATCGCGACGGCAAACCTGCCGCGATGAAGGGCCTGAACTGGGAGCTGTCACGCCTGGAGCGGCGCTTCCAATGGTATAACCGCGATGGCCGTTGGGACTATGAGACGGTCCAATATGTGCGCAAGGTCGCAAACGGCTCTGTCGACGTCGCACCGGGGCAAGCCGGCGCGTGTCCAGACCGGGCTCGAATACGGCAGCTACCGTCTGGAAGTGACCACGCCAGGGCGCCGAAGCCCTGCCCGCGAGCGTTAACTTCTCATCCGGCTGGTACGTTTCGGAATCCGGCGAAACGCCTGATATTCTCGACGTCGCGCTGGACAAGGAGACCTATAAGCCAGGCGAAGACGTGAAAGTGCAGCTCTCGCCGCGCATGGCGGGCGAGGCCATCGTGGCCGTGGTCAGCGACAAGCTCTTGACGCTGCAAACGGTGTCGGTGCCGGAAAGCGGCGGAAGCGTCACATTCAAGGTCGGCGAGGATTGGGGGCCGGGCGCCTATGTGATGGCCGAACTCTACCGCCCCATGGATACGGGCGCCAAGCGCATGCCGGGCCGTGCGATCGGCGTGAAATGGCTGGGCTTCGACGCCAGCGATCGCACACTCGGTGTCGCCCTCGGCGCATCGGAGAAGGCGCGCCCCAATCAGCGTCTCACCATCCCGGTGACGCTGACAGGACTTGCAAGCGGCGAAAAGGCGCGCATCACGGTGGCGGCCGTCGATCTCGGCATTCTCAACCTCACCGACTATGCGGCCCCCGAGCCGGACAGCTATTATTTCGGCCAGCGGCGTCTCGGCACCGAAATCCGCGACCTTTACGGCAAGCTGATCGACGGAATGCAGGGCGTTCGCGGCACGATCCGCTCCGGCGGCGACGGCGGGCCAGGCGGCCTCAGCGTACAAGGCCGCCCGCTGAATGCCGAGCCTATCGCCTTCTATTCCGGCATCGTCGAAGTGGGAGCCGACGGTAAGGCGGAAGTCGCATTCGACATTCCAGCTTTCGACGGCACCTTGCGGGTGATGGCGACGGCATGGAACGGCGCCAAGCTCGGCCATGCCGTCAAGGATGTGATCATCCGCGATCCGGTGGTCGTGCAGGGTACGCCGCCGAAATTCCTCATCATCGGCGATAAGTCCGAACTGCATCTGAGCGTGCAGAATGTCGAAGGCGCCGCCGGCGATTTCGAACTCGCGGCGGTGGCAGACGGCGGCAGCTCGGTGCCGGACAGTGCGGCGACGCAGCGCTTTCCGATGAAGGCCGGCGAGCGCCGCAGCTTCAGCTTGCCGCTCAGCGCCGACAGTCTCGGCGACGCCTCGGTGGCGGTGACGCTCACCGGACCCGGCGGCCTCTCCGTCGAACGCAGCTATGCGTTCCAGGTCAACCCCGCCGCGCCGAATGTGACGCGCCGCACGCTGGAAACGCTGGCGGCGAATACCGGCTCCATGCGGATTTCCGCCGATCTGATCGCCGACCTGATCCCGAATACGGCACGCGTCACCGTCAATGCCGGCCCGGAAGCCGCGCTCGACGTTCCCGGCCTGCTGCTCTCGCTCGACCGCTATCCGCTCGGCTGCGCGGAGCAGACGGTCAGCCGCGCGCTGCCGCTGCTCTATCTCAACGAGGTCGCGGACGCCGGTCGGCCTGTCCGGCGAAAACGGCGCCAAGGACCGCGTCCAGACCTCGATCGAGCGGCTCGCCTTGCTGCAGGATTCGAGCGGCTCGTTCGGCCTGTGGTCGCCGGGCAGCTCCGATCTCTGGCTGACCGCCTATGTGACCGACTTCCTCACCCGCGCGCAGGAAAAGGGCTACAAGCTGCGTTCGGTCATGGTTGAAACCGCGCTCGACCGGCTGAAGAATTCGGTCAGCTTCGCCACCGAATTCCAGAAGGGCGGCGAGGATCTGGCCTATGCGCTCTATGTGCTGGCGCGCTCGGGCCGGGCGGTGGTCGGCGATCTACGCTATTATGTGGACGAAAAGCTCGCCAATTTCGCCACGCCGCTGGCCCAGGCGCAACTCGGCGCGGCGCTCGCCATGTATGGCGACAAGGAGCGGGCCGAGCGGGCCTTCACCACCGCGCTCGAAAACATGAAGATCGAGCAAACGCCCAGCGTTGCCGCGTCCCGGCTGGATTACGGCACCGCCCTGCGCGACGGTGCCGCGACCCTGACGCTGATTTCGGAAACCAAGATGCTGCCGCAAAGCGTGCCCGGCGTCCTGCAATCGGTGTCGCGCCGCCGCGCCGCCAAGGACGCGACCAGCACGCAGGAAAATGCCTGGCTGCTGCTGGCGGCGAAATCGCTCATCGACCAGAGCCGCACGATGACGCTCGATGTCGACGGCAAGCCCGAAAACGGCCCCGTTCAGCGCGTGCTGAGCGCTGCCGATCTCAATCGCGCGCCCGTCCTCATCAAGAACACCACGGCGCAGCCGATCAGCGCCTCGGTGCTCGTCAACGGCGCGTCAACCATGCCGGAGCCGGCGGCTGCCTCCGGCTTTGCCATCGAACGCCAGGTCTATTCGCCCGACGGCAAGCTGGCGAAATTCGACAGCGTCAAGCAGAACGACCGGTTTGTCGTGGTGCTCAAGGTGAGCGAAACCGAAGCCAAGCTCGGCCACATCGTGGTCGAAGACCGCCTGCCGGCCGGCTTCGAGATCGAGAACCCGAAATTGCTCAAAGGCACCGATCTCAAGGCCTTCGCCTGGCTGGACGCCAACACCAATCCGGCGCATACCGCGTTCCGCGACGACCGGTTCACGGCGGCATTCTCCCGCACCAATGTCAACAGCAAGCAGCCGGCAGCCTATACGATGGCCTATGTGATGCGGGCCGTTTCGCCGGGCAGCTATACCCATCCCGGCGCGCTATGTGGAGGACATGTACCGGCCGGAGCGCTTTGCTCGTACCGCACCCGGCAAGGTCGAGATCGTGCGGTAGCTCGCGGTAGAGGCTGACCATGGCCGCCAAGCCAAGCGCCCTCGGATCTTTACTGGCCAACAGCCGGCGAAGGCTGCTGGTGCTGGGGCGCGCCCGCTATCCCGTGGTTTTCTGCGCGGTCCTGTTGCTGCTCTCCGCCGCCATCGGCGGGTGGGTATCGCGCGGCGCTGGCCTGGCTTGGCCCGCCGCCGCTCGCCGCAACCGAGATCAGCTCCAAGCTCGTCCTCGACCGCAATGGCCGGCTGCTCCGCCCCTTCACCACCCCGGACGGCCTATGGCGCCTGCCGGTCACGGTGGATGAAGTCGACCCGCGCTATTTCGCCCTGCTGCTCGCCTATGAAGACAAGCGCTTCTACAATCATGACGGCGTCGACGGGCGCGCCCTGGGCCGCGCGATCTTGCAATTTTTCCGCTATGGCCGCCCCGTTTCCGGCGCTTCAACGCTCACCATGCAGACGGCGCGGCTGCTCGACGACCGGCCGACGCACTCTTATTTCGCCAAGGTCGGTCAGGTGCTGCGGGCCTGGCAGCTCGAAACCATGCTGTCCAAGCGTCAGGTGCTTGAGCTCTACATGCGGCTTGCGCCGTTCGGCGGCAATATTGAGGGCGTGCGCGCCGCCTCGCTTGCTTATTTTGGCAAGGAACCGCACCGGCTGACCATCGCGGAAGCCGCCCTCCTCGTCGCCCTGCCGCAATCGCCCGAACAGCGCCGGCCCGATCGCAATAACGAGGCGGCCCAGGCCGCACGCGACCGCGTCATCGACCGTGCAGCCGGCGCGGGTGTCATCACCAAGGCGGAGGCGGATTTCGCCAAACAGCAGAAGCTGAGGACCGAGCGGCATAATTTTCCGGCCCTGGCCGCGCATCTGTCCGAACGCCTCGCGGGCGAAGCCAAGGAAGATGTGATCGGGCTCACCATCGACGCCCGCCTTCAGGAAGGCGTTGAGGCGGTCGTGGCGCGCCACGTAACCGGTGCCGGTCCGAAGCTTTCGGCGGCAGCCATGGTCATCGACCACCACACGGGCGAGGTGCTCGCGCATGTGGGCTCGGCCAACTATTTCGATCCGGACCGCAACGGCCCGATCGACATGACCCAGGCCGTGCGCTCGCCCGGATCGGCGCTGAAGCCGTTTATCTATGGCATGGGCTTCGAGGCCGGGCATGGCCATCCCGAAACGCTGATCCAGGACCGGCCGGTGCGGTTCGGCAGCTACGCGCCGGAGAATTTCGACAACGCCTATCATGGCACGGTCACGGTGCGGCAGGCGCTCCAGCTTTCGCTCAACATTCCCGCCGTCAAGATGCTGGCGCGCCATCGGCCCTGCCCGGCTTTCTGCGCGCATACGCCAGGCCGGTTTCGAGATCGACGTGCCGCGCAACCTGACCGTAGCGCTCGGCGGCGTCGGTCTGCGGCTGGAGGACATGGCCGGGCTTTACACCGCGCTCGCCCGGGGCGGAGAACCGCTCGGCCTGCAATACCGGCAAAGCGGCGAGCCGCTGCGCCGCGCCGCCGCCGAGCCGGTGCTGCGCCCCGCCGCGGCATGGTACGTCGCCGACATTTTGCGCGGCGCGGCGCCTCCGCCCCATTCCAAAGGTGGAGGCATCGCATTCAAGACCGGCACCTCCTACGGTTTCCGCGACGCCTGGGCCGCAGGGTTCGATGGCCGTCATGTCGTTGTCGCGTGGTTGGGGAGGCCCGATGGAACGCCCACTCCCGGCCTCACCGGACTCACCAAGGCCGCGCCGCTGCTTTTCGACATCTTCGCCCAGATCGGGCCTGATCGCGTACCGTTTCAGCCGCCGCCCGCCGGCATCATCGAGGCGTCGACGAGCGCGCTGCCGCCGCCGCTCGCGAATTTCCGCGAGGCGAACAGTGCGCCGGCAACCGACAAGGCGAGCGCCGATCCACCGATCCACATCGCTTTCCCGCCCGACCGCGCCGAGCTTGAGCTTGCGCAGGAGAAGGACGGCACACGCCTGCCGATCGCATTCAAGGCGGAAGGCGGCGTTCTGCCTTTCACCTGGCTTGTGAACGGCGCGCCGCTCGACACCGCCCCGCATCGCCGCGAGGTGTTCTGGACGCCGCAAG
Organism: uncultured Alphaproteobacteria bacterium; assembly: GCA_963842775.1. GTDB lineage: Bacteria > Pseudomonadota > Alphaproteobacteria > Rhizobiales > Rhodomicrobiaceae > R-RK-3. Next base: position 432,360 of record CAWJHQ010000016.1, read on the forward strand.
GCGAAGGGTTCGTGCAGCTTTCGGTCATCGATGCGCAGGGCAGGGTCGATCGGGTGACCGTGAGGTTGCGCTAACCGGGCGACCGCGGATATCCGGCGAGTGCGGGACCGGCTTTTCAATTGCCTTCCGATGACGAACCATACGGCGTTGCTTGTGACGCCAGGGAGGTTTCCAATGACCGAAACGCTTGCCATCACGCGCGAGGGGCGCACGCTCGTCGTCGCCATCAACCGTCCCGAGCGGCGCAATGCCGTCGATCTGACCACCGCACGCGCGCTGCACCGGGCGTTCATGGAATTCGACGCGGATACGCACGCCGATGTCGCCATTCTGACCGGCAATGGCGGAGCGTTCTGCGCCGGCGCCGACCTGCGCGCGCTGAGCGAAGGCGAACGCAAGCCGATCGAGGCGGATGGCGACTTCGCGCCAATGGGGCCAACCCGCCTGAAACTATCCAAGCCCGTCATCGCGGCCATCGAAGGGCCGGCGGTCGCGGGCGGTATGGAACTGGCGCTGTGGTGCGATCTGCGCGTCGCGGCGCGTTCCGCGATTTTCGGCATTTTCAATCGGCGCTTCGGAGTGCCACTCGTCGATCTCGGTACCGTTCGGCTGCCGCGCCTCATCGGCCAGTCCAGGGCGATGGACCTCATCCTGACCGGCCGCAAAGTAACTGCCGCAGAGGCGCATGAGATCGGTCTGGTCAATCGGCTGACCGATGATGGCAGGGCGCTTGACGGGGCGGTCGCACTTGCTTCCGAACTCGCCGGATTTCCGCAGACCGCGCTGCGCAATGACCGGCTCTCGGTTCTAGAGCAATGGGGGCTCGGCGAGGATGACGCTCGGCGCAATGAGGTCGTGCGGGGGCGGGAAACGATTGCAAGCGGCGAAAGCTACGAGGGCGCGGCGCGTTTCAGTTCAGGCGCTGGACGTCACGGCACGTTCGAATAGGTCGGGCATTCGCTGTGCCTGATCGCGAGGGTCGCGCGCATTCAATGGAAACCGCATCATAGAAGGTGTCATGAATGACGATTGCGTCAGAACCGATCCATTGCTACACTTCAAGGCGGAGGGCGGTGCGCGATATCCCTCACTGCCTTCTGGTCCCCAACATAGACATCGGGAAAACGAGGATTCTCCACGAATCCTCGTTTTCTTTTGCTTACTGACGCCCTGCAAGGCTGGTCGACACCATGTCTTGCAGGGAATAGCCATTAATCGCGCTTGATGATGACCTTTTCGCCCGGCTCATCCTCACAGAGGACAACACGTTCCCGTTCCGCTTCATCGCGGGTTGCAAAAGCAACAGGCCCAATCTGGACAATCGTGCTGTCAGCCGGGCGTGTTTCCACAACGCGGCATTCTTTATCGGGGCCACGAACGACATAATACTCATCTGCGAACGCTGGTGCAGCTGTCACGACCAGCGCCCCTAATACCAAAATCGACTTCATCATAGCAGTACTCCCTGCTGTTTCAGTACTGGGCAAACGAACAGGGGCTGAGAAGGTTGCACCGAATTTCACACTGCCACGGCGCTCGGGCCGGCGGGCAATGACGCCGGTTCCTGTTATGGAAATCGTCTACGCGACACAATCGTTCCCTGCCGCTTTATTACCCATCGGTTGAAACCCATTGGAGAGACCAAGCGTGAGTGGCGACACGGAACTCCCGCAACCTTTCGCCATTCTGGGCGTGACGGCATAAGTCGCCGCCGAGAGCCTGGACGCAAGGCGCGGCCGGCATCGCCGCTGATATCGCGGGATACACGCTGCAGCCATGGGAATTCCATGCGCCCAGGAGCGGTAATTTCACTAATTTACGGAGATGCGCGATCCGGTGGCTGGATCGGCCCATGGAGAGTGGTGGCGAGACAAACTGCTGAACGCTGAGCTGGAATTGGTGCCGCGTATGGGACATTTGCTCGCCGTGCCGTTTTGGGGGCGCGCCTTGAATTTCCTGACTGCGGATTGACCGGGTTTCCCTGGTCAATCCGTCATATCAAGATTTGTGCTCCGGCTTGCCCTTGCGCTTTGTGGCGGCGAGGTCGTGAAGCTGCTTCTCGGACATCGATTTTTCCATCGACTTCGAAGCGCCCTTCAGCTCGGTCTTCTTCATTTCACCACGTTTCGCCGCGAGAGCCGCGCCGGCGGCTTTCTGCTGGGCTTTCGACTTTGCAGGCATGGTTCACCTCTTGGTTGTTTCCAAGATCAATTCGGCCGGCGCGCGATGGTTCCAGTTGCGCAGCATCGGTCCGTGGCGGCTATCAGGTCAGAGCGCTCGCGTCCTGAGCCAAGCCGAGAAATGCAGCGATTTGCGGATCGCCGCGCAATTCGGCAAGCTCCCTGTCCGTCGGGAGCTGTGGCCGGTCGCGGTCGCGGTCCACCATGCAAAGGAAGCCGAGCGGTTCAGCACTTCCGGCCCGGAATTGGTGCCAATGCATCGGCGGAATGCTGACCAGATCGAATGGCGCGACGGGGCGGACCTCGCCGCCGACGAGACAGCGGCCCTCGCCCCGAAGGATCATCACGGCATGGACGTGCTCATGGCGTTCGAGCGTCGAATAGCCGCCGGCTGCGATCTCGAAATAGCGCAACTCCCCGGCGAGGTTGTCTGCTTTGAAAAGTGTCTGCCGGCTTATGTCCTTGAACGGCGCGCTGCCTTCATCCTTATAGGCGTGCAGTTCAACCCCGGCCCAGCGAAAGCCGCCCTCACTCGGCCGAAAGCGCTTATCCTTGTCCATTTCATCTCTCCGCGCTCAGCGCTTCGACCTGCGCCACGAATGACGCAGCCTGCTCGGTCAGCCGGTCGCCCGCCGCGAGCAGGCCGCCGCCGATCAGGATCATCATGTCCTCTCCGTAGAATTTAAGGATTTCGGCGAGCCTATCCAAGGTCATGCCGCCGGCCGGGACCGGCATGGACGGCAGCAGCGCGCCGAGCGGGGCCCGGGCAATGTCTGCTAGCGCCGCGCAGGTCGCGGATGAATAGCCGAAGCGGCCGCCATGGTGAGGAAAGATCACGGCATCGGCGCCAAACAGCCGGAACAGCTTGCCCAGCAGGAGCTGCGGTGCAATCCGCGCCGCTCCCGCAAACGCCGGGTGGGCGATGAAAGCCATGCCGGGATTCTCTCGCCGGATCGTATGAAAAGCAGGTAGGCCGACAAGCATCGGCGCGATCAGCAGCGTGTCCAGCCCCTCGCCGAGTGCGATGGAGGCCTGCTCGCGAAGCTGATCGAGATTGCCGGACACATTCGGCACATAGCGGGTGGGATGGCCGGTTTCCGCCACGGCCCGGCGCGAGGCGTCCGCACAAGCGATGACCCGCTCCCGAAACGGAGCATAGGACTGGTCGGCAAGGGCGTGATCGTCCTTGATGAAGTCGATACGGCCAAGGGCGAAGCGGAAAGTCAGATCGGCGAGCGCGGCCGGCGACAGGCCTTGCGGCTTGATCGCGGCGCAGGTGAGCGCGTGGCGGGCTCTGCCGACACGATGTCTCAGGCCAGCGATGCCCGCACGGGGGCCACCGAACGCCTCCAGCATCTCCAGGGGCAACTCGACATCTTCGAGGGTGACATCCTCATGGATCGAGCTGTTGCCGAACAGCATGTTCATGAGCTGTCCTGGCTCCGCGCCGACCGTTGCGGCCGACAATGTGACGCTCACCCGGAATGATCCGTCGCCGCAATCGGTGATCTCGTCGAGCCGGCCGACGATCTCATCGCGCACCCATTGATCGGTAATGGCCTCGACCGGCATCTCGACGCTCTGCTCGATGGCAAGCGCCTCGGCTTTGCGGCGAATGTCTTCCTGGCTGCAGAATACGCGATATACGGCGATGATCCGCATGGTCCCTCAGAAGCGGCAAAGCTCTTTCATACCGCTATCGGACCGGAAGATGCTTCAACTTTCTGCGACGGTGATGGTTCAGTTGGCGCACCATCCTCTGGGAAACCCCAAAATCACCTTTCGCCATAATGCTTAGACGTCGGATTGAATGTGCCCGCATTAGTCGCGAGATGCCTTGGCGACACGCAGCGCGGCGTGCCTTAGCTGTTCGGCGCGCGTAAAGCGGCTTCCGTCCAGAATTTCGAAGCGGGGATGAATGGCGCGGAAACGCAAACTGCTCCCCTCGCGAACAGCAACGCCGGCCGAAACGCCTTCAATCACCACAAATACAGGAGCTGCGGGCGCATCTGATGCCCCAGCAATATCGGAACCCTCACTCATACTTGTCCCTCACCCCAAGGTTGTGTTCTTATTTTTTGCTCTCTATAGCGCGAAAGGGTTCAAATTTGGGCAAACCTCAGTCGCACGAATTTTGCGCCCATGTTGACCAGATTGGATGGCGGACGAATGGAATTGTTCAATTTTCAACAAGTTGCGAACGATTAATAAACCCGACACTAAATTTTCTTCAACATGATGTATGTGGTTAGAGTCGCGTATCGAGTTGGATGACAGCCATGGATAATGCCGCCGTTCCGCCCATCGGAGAGGTCACAGAGGGCCGCGCCAATTCTCTGCAGTCGCATAACCATAATTTTATGCTTCGGGTTCAGGCCGCGATCGGCCCGAAGCATCTCGACGGCCAAGGTCTCAAAGGCCGAGTGCTGGTAGCCTTTTCGATCTCAGAAAACGGGCAATTGATGGGCGTGCGTCTGGCGCAGTCGAGCGGTTTTGACAGGCTGGATGTCATGGCTCTGAAAATTGTCGGCAACGCCAGCTTTCCTGCTCCGCCGGCGGGCTTAGGCATCGTGCACCGGACGTATATTTCGGCCTTCAACTTCGGATAAACATCGCTGGGCCGGCGGGCGCTGTCGTGACCAGCAGGCGGGCGCGCATGCGGCCGATAAGGCCAACCGTTCGCTGGCGATATCCGCTCAGATGATGGAACGCAGCCTTTGCCCTGCCGCGATGGCCAAGGATATCATTCCGGTGGTCAAGGCGGCAGCGCGAGATGCCGCTGAGCGCCTCATCTTCGTTCCCGCAGGCATTGCCGAACAGAAGTAATAGGCATCGACCCGGTCGGGAGTAGCGTTCAACGTGTGCCGATGGGATCGCGCCGCCCTCTCTACGAGCACGCCTGGGACGGTGAGACAATGGATTCTCAGGACGATTTTTATCATGGCCGGTTCATCGTCGCCGTGCTTAAAGGAGGTGGGCACTAAAACGACCGAGAGTTAGACGATGGAACGGCGTGGAAATCACAGGCTTTGGCGGCTTTTTCTTGCGCTGCTTATCATTGCGGGGGGCGCCGCTGCCGTGTGGGGGTACGGTTGGCGCGAGAAGAGCGCGACCTACGACATTCAGACCGTGGAGCTCAGCCGTGGCTCCATTGAGCGCAGCATTTCGGCGACAGGGTCCGTCCAGGCGCTCGTGACGGTCGCCGTCAGCTCGCAGCTTTCCGGACAGATTTCGGAACTGAACAGCGATTTCAATTCGAAGGTTGCGAAGGGCGACAGCCTGGCGGTTATCGATCCACGCACTTTCGCTGCCCGGGTCGCCTCGGCCGAGGCCAATCTCGCTATCGCGAAAACGACGGTCACTGTCGAAGAGGCGACCATCGTGAAGGCGCAGGCGCTGCTTGACCAGGCGCAGCGCGCCGTGGAGCGTCAGAGGACGCTGGCCGCCAACAACGCGACACCCGTTACGTCGCTTGAAACCGCCGAAACGCTGGTGGAAACCGCCAAGGCCGATCTGCAGGTCGCGCAAGCCCAGCTCTCCAATGCCCGCGCCACCATTTCCCAGCGCGAGGCCGACCTGTCGCAAGCGAAGCTCGATCTGGACCGCACGCAAATCCGCTCGCCGATCGACGGCGTGGTAATCGCACGCAATATCGATCTCGGCGCGACGGTCGCGGCCAGCCTGCAGGCGCCGATCCTGTTCCAGATCGCGCAGGATCTGACGCAAATTCAGATACTTGTATCGGTGGATGAAGCCGATATCGGCTCGATCGAGGCCGGCCACGATGTCACCTTCACCGTGGATGCATTTCCGGACCGTGTGTTCAACGGTAAGGTCGCGCAAGTCAGGATCGCGGGGACGACGACCAACAATGTCGTGACCTACACGGTGGTGGCGAGCGCGGAAAATCCGCAGCAGAAGCTTCTCCCCGGTATGACGGCGACAGTCCGCATCATCACAGGTACACGGCGCGACGTGCTGCGCGTACCCAATGAAGCTGTCCGTTTCTCGCCTCCAAAGGGTATGAAAAAGACCAGGGCCGCCGAACGCCCAAATCGCGACGAAGCCATTATAGCCACGCTGTCGGAAAAGCTTGGGCTGAGCGCGGAGCAGACCGAAAAACTCCGCGCCGGGATGGCGGCGACCCGCCGCGTGCCGCGCGAACGGGGTGGAACGCAGGCTTCGCCGCGTAACGCGGACGCCACCGAGGAGGAAACCTCCACCGAAGTCTCTCCGCGCCGGGACGCCGCGCCCGAGGGCTCATCCAACGGTGCGCCTCAGCGCCGGGGCCGCGTCACGCGCGTGCTGGAAGGCATTCTCACGCCCGAGCAGATGGTGGCCTTCAAGGCACAGCGTGATGAATGGCGCGATACGACGCGCCCGGCCAATGTCTGGACGGAGACGCCGGAAGGGCTGCAACCGCATCGGCTGCAGCTCGGTCTTGCCGATGAGAGCTTCAGCGAAGTGCTGCGCGGCGAGTTGAAGGCCGGCGACGCCATTGTTGCCCGGGCGCGACGCAATGGCGGCGGCGAGGGCGGCGGCGGGACCGAAGGGCGGCGCAGGGAGCGAGGCGCGCGATGAGCAGCCCGGTCGTGGAGCGGCCGCAACCCGACGGACAGCCGGTTGTCTCCTGCCGCGATCTCACCAAGACCTATGTAATGGGCGAGCAGTCCCTGCAAGTGCTGCGCGGCGTCAGCTTCGACGTCCGGCCCGGCGAATTCGTCGCGGTCATGGGCCCGTCCGGCTCGGGCAAATCGACGCTGCTCAACCTGATCGGCGCGCTCGATACGCCCACCTCCGGCGCCCTCACCATCGGCGGGACCGACATCAGCGGACTGAGCGGCGATGAACTCGCCCATCTCCGCAACCGGATCATCGGGTTCGTCTTCCAGCAATTCAACCTTTTGCGGCGCACATCCTCGCTCGACAACGTCAAGCTGCCGCTGCTTTATTCGACTGCGCGGCTGGACAATGCCGACGCCGCGGCGCGGCAGCGCCTGATCGAAGTCGGCCTCGGCGAACGGCAGGACCACACGCCGGGGCAGCTTTCCGGCGGCCAGCAACAGCGCGTCGCCATCGCCCGCGCGCTCGTCACCGACCCGCAGCTCATCCTGGCCGACGAGCCCACCGGCGCGCTCGACACCAAGACATCGGAGGACATCATGCAGCTGTTCACCAGGCTGCATCAGGCGGGCATGACGATCATCATGGTGACGCACGAGCCCGACATTGCCGAATATGCCGAGCGGCTGCTGCGTTTCCGCGACGGCCTGCTTGTCGAAGATGTCCGCCAAACGCCCAAGGTCACGGCATGAGCTTCGTCAATTACTTCACTTCCGCGCTGGTTGCGATCCGCCTGAACGCCATGCGCAGCCTGCTCACGGCCCTAGGCGTCATCATCGGCGTCGGGTCGGTCATCGTCATGTCCGCGATCGGCAGCGGCGCGCGTCAGGAAGTAGAGCGCAACATCAGCCGCCTCGGCACCAACATGCTGACCGTTTCACCGGGTTCATCGCGTTCGGGCCGCTCGCAAGGCGGAGCGGGAACGGCCACGCCGTTCTCCGAGGAGGACATGGAGGCGATCCGCGAACGCGTCGCCGGAGTTTCCGCAGTGACGGGCAGCCTGTCCATCAATGCTCCGACGATTTACGGCAACCAGAACTGGACGACGTCCATAACGGGAGCCAGCGCGTCCTTTCCCTTCGTCCGCGACTGGGAGATCGCCGAAGGGCGCTTCTTCACGCGTGAGGAAGTCGCGCGAGGCGCGAAGGTCGCCGTGCTGGGATCATCGGTGGTGCGCGAGCTTTTTGGTGGAGGCATCGCGGTCGGCGAAAGTCTGCGCGTCGCGGGCGCGCCATTCGAGGTCATCGGCGTGATGCAGACGCGCGGGCAGTCCGGTGGTTCCCGCGATCAGGACGATATCGTAATAATTCCATTGTCGACCGCGCGGGCGAGGCTCGCGGGCCAGAATGTGACGGTTCCGAACCAGGCCGGCTCGATACTCGTCAAGGTGGCCGACCCGGCGGAACTTGCTCGCGCCGAGACCGATATCGTCGAGCTGCTGCGCCAGCGCCGGCGTATCCGGCCGGGGGTGCAGGACGATTTCCGCGTCCGCAATGTCGCCGAGATCGTGCAGGCGCGAAGCGCGGCGCAGCAGACGATGACATGGCTCCTGGCCGCGACCGCCGCGATTTCGCTGATCGTCGGCGGCATCGGCATCATGAATATCATGCTGGTTTCGGTCACCGAGCGGACCCGTGAGATCGGCCTGCGCATGGCTGTTGGAGCAAGGCGGCGCGACATCCTCGCGCAATTCCTCACCGAGGCGATCGTCCTGTGCGTAGCCGGAGGGTTGATCGGGCTGGTGCTCGGCATCGGCGCGACCTATGCCATCGCGTGGGTGGCGGGTTGGCCGGTGCTGGTCAGCGGCACGATCGTCGCCGTCGGAATAGGCGCCTCGGCGGCTGTCGGCATGGTTTTCGGCTATGTCCCGGCACGGCAAGCTGCGCAGCTCAATCCAATCGACGCGTTGCGCTACGAGTAAGGATGCTTTAGCGAGGCCGGTTGCTCAGCGCGTAGCTCAGCAGTTTGTAAGCGAGCTTCGCAGCGGTGAATTCGCAAGCGTGCAGGCCTGGGATGGGCGCCAGTTCGACGATGTCGGCGCCGACGATCGTGCCGCTCGTGGCGGCGGCGCGCAGGATCTCGCAAGCGTCATCGAAAAAGAAGCCGCCGGGCTCGGGCGTACCGGTCGCGGGCATGAGGCTTGAATCGAAGCCGTCGACGTCAAAGGTGACGTAGACCGGCCGCCCGCGTAACGGCGCGACGATCTCTTCGATGCTCCAACGGCGGCGGTCCTTCGCCCAATGGATTGTGACGCGCTTGGCGTTCGCCTCGATGAACGGTACCTCGGAGATGTCCGTCGCCCGGATTCCGACCGAGATAAGCGACACGCCCTGATGGTCGAGCACCCGGCGCATGGCGGCGGCGTGCGAATAATGCTCGCCGAGATAGCCGTCGCGGAGATCGGAATGGGCGTCGAATTGCAGCACAACGAGGTCTGGATGGCGGCGCGCGAAGGGCCGGATCGCACCGGCGGTGAGCGAATGTTCGCCGCCGAGCGTCAGCGGAAATTTACCCGCCGCGAGGACCGCCTCGACCATGGCCTCGAGCTGGCCCAATGCGGCCTCGACGCTGGACGCGATCTCCGGCGCCTCAAGTGTCGCGATGCCAAACTCGCGGTAAGGCTCGCACCACAGCGCCTCGTCGAAAAATTCCAGCTTGGGCGAGGCGGCGATGATCGCCTCCGGACCGCGCGACGTGCCGCCTCCATAGGAGACGCTCGCCTCCAAGCCGAACGGGATGATGACCGCCTTCGCCGCCGCCGGATCGCCCGCCTCTTCGCGGGAAAGGCCCAAAAACCCGTTTTCGGGCGAGCGGTATCGAAGCTGCGTCATGGGAGCGCCGCAAAGCATGAGAAAGCCCTGGAGGATCGTCCCGGGGCAACCAAGCATCATCGCGAAAAGTGGTCTTCCGGTTTTCGCGAAAAATGATGCGCAAACAGAGAATCGGAGCCTGTTCCGGTTCAATCGGAACGGGCTCTGGAGATCAGCGGTTGGCCGCCGCGCCGGCCAGCATATCGGCGGCGCTGTACATGGTCAGCATCGGCTCGTCTTCCAGCACGGCCTCATCATAGTGGCCGAAGCCGTTGAAGCGGGAGGACATCGCCCGCCCGTAAGCGCCGATATTGCCGATTTCGAGGTAATCGCCCTCGGCCGTCGCTTCCGGCAGATAGAACGGGCCGGGCATGAAGTCGGCACTGTCGCAAGTCGGTCCGTAGAGAGAGAAAGGCGTCGTCGAACGCGGTCCCGCCTCCTCGCCGTCCCGCTCCAGGCGGCGGGCCGGGAAGACGAACTTCATATAGGCGGCATCGTAGAGCACGCCGAATGCGCCATCATTGATGTAGAGCGTGTCATCCTTGCGCGCCTCGACCCGCACGATGACCGACTCCGCCTCGGCGACCAGCGCGCGGCCCGGCTCGGCCCACAGTTCGCAATGCACGCCGGTCGGCGTGTGTTCGAAGGCCTCGCGGATCTCGTCCATATAGTCCGCAAGTGCAGGAGGCTCCATCCCCGGATAGGCCGAGGGGAAGCCGCCGCCAACATCGATGACGTCGGCGACGACGCCCGCATGGACGATGTGCTGCGACATGGTTCTGAGCGCGTGCCCATAGGCAGCGGGGGCCATGGCCTGCGAGCCGACATGGAACGTCAGGCCGAGGCAATCGGCTGCCTGGCGCGTCTTGCCCAGCAGATCAGCGGCCGCCATCCAGGATATGCCGAATTTGTCCTCCAGCGGAATTTCGCTGAACGTATTCGGACAGGCCATACGCACCATCAGGGTGAGATCGGATGCCTGGCCGGTTTCCTCCACGATCTTTTCCAGCTCGGCCTCGCAATCGAGCGCAAAGGTGCGGATGCCGTGATCGAAATAGGCTCGGCGAATCAGCTCGCGCGACTTGACCGGATGCATGACATGCGCGGTTGCGCCCGGCAGCCCGGCGACTTGCTCGATTTCTGGGAGGGAAGCCACATCGAAATCCCGGACACCCGCGGCGTGGAGCACCGAGAGGATATGCGGCGCGTCATTCGCCTTGACGGCGTAGAGGCATTTTCCGGGGAAATTCTGTAAAAACCAACGCGCGGCTCTCTCGGCCGCGTGCGGACGAAAGGCTAATACCGGGCGCTCGGGCTGATGCAGACGAGTGAGGTCTGCGGCGCAGCGGTAGTTGTCCATCCCATAGATCCCCCTACTTGGCTGTTGATCCGATGCTGAATGTGCAATGGCACCGCAGCGGTCGTCCGCTTAAGTCCATATGGGCACAATGTAAAGCCCTTTCTTCCGCCCTGGCTACAAATAGGTAAAAGCGCAGGTGCTCGACGCCATTCAGCGAATGTGTCAATTGGGGGAATTCGCGGTCTATTTCAAGAGAGTTGGGTATGAAAACGCAAGGCTCGCCGATCAGCTCCGAATACCGGCGTTCCGAATGATGAAGCGATAGACATTGCCTTCGATTGTGGATGTGTCCAGCAGCTCATGCCCGGCCAACTCGCAAAAATCGGGGATATCGTCAAGAGCCCCCGGATCGGTCACCAGCAACTCCAGCGTTTGTCCCGGCGCCATGTCGCGCAGAGCTTTGCGCGCCTTGAGCACTGGCAACGGGCAACCCAGCCCCGTGGCATCAAGCATCTTCTCCGCCATGGATAATCTCCTTCAATCGAACATCTAACCGACAGCGTGAATTTTCTGAAAGAAGAATGTGGGAAATAGGTGATTATTTCGCATTAATTCACATAGGCGGGCAGTCATCGTCAGACCCAGTTCCCCGCAATCGGCCCCTTCTCGCCTTCGCCACATGATGTCGAGCGCACCTGGATCGAGTAGCGGCCAGCTAAGGCGATTTCTTTTTCGGACGCTCGTTGACGACCGGCCGGGATCGACTTCAGATAAGCAGCGATGGCGTCGCGATCCTCCGGCGTAAGTTGCGCCATATTCTGCTGTACTTTGGCCATCGTACTACCCAGCACATCGCCTTCGGGCGTGAAGCCGCTTTGCAGCGCATAGGAGATGTCCTTCTCGCTCCAGGAGCCGATACCGGTCTTATCGGGGGTAATATTCGGAATGAAGTCTTTGCCCGCCGGATCCGGCGCCCCGGACATCTTCTTCGCCGCGATCATGCCGCCGAGCGATGTGCGCGGCGTGTGGCACTCGCCGCAATGGCCCGGCCCCTCGACGAGATACGCGCCGCGATTGACCTGCGCCGATTTCGACGGATCGGGCACGAAAGCCTTGCCGTCGAGATACAGGCTCTTCCAAAGGCGGACGCCGCGGCGGATGTTGTACGGGAAGGAGAGGTCATGGCCGGGCACCGTGGCGCTTACGGGCGCGATCGTTTGCAGGAACGCCCACAGGTCGAGGAGGTCGCTCCGCGTCATCTTTTGATACGAGGCATAAGGGAAGGCGGGGTAATAGTTCTCGCCCTTCGGCGAGGTACCCGTCGTCATTGCCTTGATGAAGTCTTCGCTGCTCCATCCGCCGATGCCGGTCTCCTTGTCCGGCGTGATGTTCGGCACGTAGAACGTGCCGAACTCCGATTTCAGGCACCGGCCACCGACCGGCTTCAGTTCATCTTTGGCTTTGAGGTCGTCGCATGCGTTCGACGCCGGGGCAGCGTGACAGGACGCGCAGCCGCCGGCGTAATACATGTATTTCCCGTTCGCCACGTTCGGCTCGCCGGCGCCGCTGGACGGTGTTTGCGCAAACGCGGAACTCCCGCCCGCAAACGATATCAGCGCTGCGGCGGCCAAAGCGTGGAAACGGAGCATCGCCGGAACCCTATTTCTTTTTTTCGGTCCGGTAGTCTTCGTGGCAGCCGCGGCAGCTCTTGGCGAACTCGGCGAAAGCGGGCTGCAGGCTCGCCATTCCGCCCGCGGCGGCTGCGGCGGTCTTTGGGGTGTCTGTCTTTACTTGCGCGGCCCAGCCTTCGAAGTCGGCCTTGTTCTTCCAGATTTCCGGCTTTGCGGCGGAATCCGCGGACGTGCTGCCTTCGGGGAACAGCGTGATGAACTCGTCCATCACCGCGCCTATGCCTTTGATCGCATCGGCCGCCGCAGCGGCGTCATAGGGCTTCTCGCCCTTGAACATGGCGTTGATCAGCTTGGCGGCTTCGCCGTTTTTCTTCATCAGCGCCTGGCGCTGCTTGATCGGGCCGTCCTGCGCGATCGCGGCGCCGGTCGCCGCGGTGGCGCAGATCATGAGAGCAATGATGATCCGTTTCATTTCCATCCCTCCGTTTTTAAGAAACATGCAAATTATGCAGCTTTATCCTACCGCACCAGCGTATCTTTCCGCCAAGCGCCATGCGCTTCAACTTGCTGTGACTCCCGCACTTATTGCAACCCGGCGTAGCGCACCGCATACACCCACCCGGTCACCGCGAGCGCGCTGACAACCGTCGACAGAAAAACCATCATCGAGGCGAGCCCCGGATGGGCCTGGTGCTCATGCGCGAAGATCGCCAGGAGGATCGCCGACGGGCACCGCGGCGCTGACGACGAAGAACGCGATCAGATGCGGGGGGAAGCCGAACAGCACCGCGAAACCCCAGGCCGAGGCCGGGGCGATGGCCAACCGCAGCAGGATTCCCAGCAGCAGGGGTCCGCGCTCGACCTTGGCGTCGATCGCCGCGAGCTGCACGCCCAGCAGCAGCAGCGCCATCGGTGTGAACGCGTCGCTGACCAGCTTCAGCGGCACGGCGAACACCGTCGGCAGCGTAACGTCGAAACCTTTGAGCAGATAGCCAATCGCCACCGCCGGCAGGAGAGGCGTGCCGAACAATGCTTTCAGAATTCCCGTATCACCCTCGCTGCGCGACTGGAACGCAACCATCGCAACCGGTGCGATCAGGATCGAATGCAGGCTGAGCACGACGGTCTGGTAGAGCAGGTAATCTTCCGGAAAAGTGAGCTGGATCAGCGGAATGCCATAATTGCCGGAATTGGAGAAGAAGGCGGCGAGCGCCATCAGCGCGCATAGATTGCGGCTCATGCCGAGCATGGCCGCCATGCCCCATCCGACCGCGAACAGAAAAGCGAAATGCAGCAGGGAGAACCACACGACGGGCAACGCCGCGTCGATCGGCAATTTCGCGGCGGACGGGAAATAAATCAGCGCGCCCGGCAGCAGCACGTAGACCTGCATTCGGGTGAGCGTGGAGACATCGAAGCTCATGCGCCGCTGCACGCCGTAGCCCAGCGCGACGAGGCCGAGGATCGGCAAGGTGATGCCGGTCAGAATGTCGAGGAAAAGCTGCAAGCCCGTGTGCTCCGAAGGGTCCGGTTACTCCCTCTAAGGAGCAAAGGCGCGGAATGCCAGCCGAATCCGCTGCTTGCTCACCGCCATCAAGGACGGCGCTCAGTCGCGCCGGCGCTGCATCTTTCGGCAGGGCGTCAAGTGCGAGATTGAGTTTCAGAACATTTACGCGAGGCTCGCCGAGGATGTTGAACGTGCGGTCCTCGACATAGAGGGCGATCAGCTTCCACAAATCGCCTTCCTCCATGTTGCGCGCGGCGGCGACCCTCGGCGCCTGCGCATAGGCGGATTGCGGCGAAATATGCGGGTCGAGGCCGCTGCCCGATGCCGTCACCATATCGATGGGGATCTGCCGCTGGCCGAGTTCGGCGCGCACGGCGTCGGTGCGTTCCCTGATTTGCGCGATGAGGCTGGCGCTCGACGGTGCGGCATTCGATCCGCCGGACGCGAGCGCGTCATAGGCCGCCGCCGACGGGCGGGGATGGAAATATTCGGGCCGTGTGAAATTTTGCCCGATCAATTCCGATCCGACCGGCATGCCGTCCCGCTCGATGAAGCTCCCCGAGGCGCTGTATGGGAATATGAGCTGCGCCAGCCCCGTCACGGCGACGGGGTAGGCAACACCGGTCAGCAGGCCTATCGCCAGAACGAGCAACAACGCCAGACGCAATTCTTTCAGCATCGGCTCCTCTTAAACCAACCCCAATCTGGTAATAACGACGTCGATCACCTTGATGCCCAGAAACGGCACCACGATACCGCCCAGCCCGTAGATCAGCAGATTGCGGCCCAGCAGGGCTTCCGCGCTCAACGGCTCATAATTCACGCCGCGCAAAGCAAGCGGAATGAGTGCGACGATGATCAGGGCGTTGAATATCACCGCTGAAAGGATGGCGCTTTGCGGACTGTGCAACCCCATCACGTTCAGCGCGTCGAGGCCCGGATAGACAGTGGCGAATAGCGGCGGCAGGACCGTGAAATATTTCGCGACGTCATTGGCGATGGAAAACGTGGTCAGCGCCCCGCGGCTGATCAGCAGTTCCTTGCCGATGCGCACCACTTCGATGAGCTTGGTCGGATCGCTGTCGAGGTCGACCAGATTGGCCGCTTCCTTCGCGGCCTGGGTGCCGTCGTTCATCGCCACGCCCACATCCGCCTGGGCAAGCGCCGGCGCGTCGTTCGAGCCGTCGCCGCACATCGCCACCAGCCGCCCTTCCGCTTGCAGCTTGCGGATCAGCTCCAGTTTTTTCTCCGGCGTTGCCTCCGCCAGCACGTCGTCGACCCCCGCTTCGGCCGCGATGGCGGCAGCCGTCAGCGCGTTGTCGCCCGTGATCATCACCGTACGCACGCCCATCTTGCGCAATTGCTGGAAGCGGTCGCGGATCGCGGGCTTGATCACGTCCTTCAAATGGATCACGCCCAGGATGCGGCCATCCTTGGCGACGACGATCGGAGTGCCGCCGGTGCGGGCAATATCCTGGACGACGCGGGTGAGCTGATAATTGTCGCCCGGCTTCGCGTAGGCGCGGATGGCGTCTTCGGCGCCCTTGCGAATTTCACAACGCGGGTTCAGATCGGCGCCGCTGATCCGCGTTTCCGCGCTGAACGGAATGGAGCGGATGATCTCGGGCGCGGCGACCAGTTCGCGATATGTGCGCTGCGCCAGCTCGACGATGGATTTTCCCTCAGGCGTCGCATCGCTGAGCGAGGCAAGGTATGCGGCTTCCACCAGTTCCCGCATCGGCACGCCGGGCAGTGGTTTGAAAGCGTCGGCCATGCGGTTGCCGAAGGTGATGGTGCCGGTCTTGTCGAGCAGCAGCGTGTCAACATCGCCGCAGGCTTCGACGGCCCTGCCGGATTTTGCAATCACATTCGCCTTCACCAGCCGGTCCATGCCCGCAATGCCGATCGCCGACAGCAGCGCGCCGATGGTCGTCGGGATCAACGTGACGACCAATGCGAGCAGATAGGTCGCGGGCACGGCGGCGCCGGAATACAGCATGAATGGAGCAAGCGCGGCTGCGACGATCAGGAACACGATCGTTTGGCCGACCAGCAGAGTGCTCAGCGCGGTTTCACTCGGCGTCTTCTGCCGCTTCACGCCTTCGACCATGACGATCATCCGATCGAGGAAGCTGCCGCCCGGGCGCACCACCACGCGAATCTTCAGCCAGTCGGAAACGACTTTCGTGCCGCCGGTTACGCCGGAGCGGTCGCCTCCGGCCTCACGGATAACGCTGGCGGACTTGCCGGTGATCGGCGATTCGTCCACCGAGGCGATGCCCTCGATGACCTCGCCATCGGCCGGGACGATGTCCCCCGTTTCCACGAGCACGATATCGCCCGTGCGCAGATCGCGGCTGCCGACGGTCTCGCAGTCGGTGCCATGCGCGAAGAGCAGCCGCTTGGCGGAAGTCTCCTGCTGTGTCGCGCGCAACGCATCCGCCCGCGCCCTGCCGCGGCGTTCAGCCACCGCTTCGGCGAAATTGCCGAACAGCACCGTGATCCAGAGCCACACCGTGATCTGCACCTGCGCCGCCGCGTAGGGGCGCCCTTCCCAGACTTCAGCCAGGACCAGCAGCGTCGCGAGGATGGAAACGATCTCCACGACAAACATTACGGGATTGCGGATCAGAGTGAGCGGGTTCAGCTTCTTGACAGCGGGCCACATCGCCTGGCGCAAGAGCACCGGGTCCAGAAAACTCGTCTCAACCCCGTATTTTGTCATCCGCCGGCCTCTCTAAAATGTCCGGCCGCGAAGCATCTCGAAATGCTCTGCCAGTGGACCGAGAGCGATAGCCGGAAAGAAGCTCAACGCTCCGAATATGAAGATCACCGCCACCATGATCGCGACGAATAGAGGTGTTGTTGTCGGTACCGCGCCAGTGAAAACCACCGCCGTCCGCTTGGCGCCGATTGACCCGGCGATGGCGAGCCCCGCAATGATGAACGCGAAGCGTCCGGCCAGCATTCCAAGCCCGATCGCGGTGAGGTGGAAGGTCGAGGCGCCGTTGAAGCCGGCAAAGGCGGAGCCGTTGGCGGCCGTCGCCGAGGCGTAGGCATAGAGGATTTCCGACAGCCCATGCGGACCACGATCTTGCATCGCGGTGACGGCGGATGGGATCATGATGGCAATCGCCGGCAGCAGCAGCATCCCGATCGGCACGATGAGCAAGGTCAGCACCGTGAGCTTGATCTCCCGCACTTCGATTTTCTTACCGAGATATTGCGGCGAGCGGCCGATCATCAGCCCGGCAATGAACACGGCCAGCACGACATAGAGGACGACGGTATAGAAGCCCGATCCAGCGCCGCCGAAAACCACTTCGCTAAGCTGGACGTTCATCATCGGCACCATGCCGCCGATGGGTGTGAAGCTGTCGAGCATGGCGTTGACAGCACCGCAAGCTGTCGTCGTTGTCGTGACTGCCCATAGCGCCGAGGCGGCAATGCCGAACCGCACTTCCTTGCCTTCGAAATTGCCCAGACTCTGATCAATCGGAAGTGCGGCCAACAGCGGATTGCCCGACCTTTCCGCCGCATAGACGATGAAGAGCCCGAAGACGAAAAGGACCGACATGGCGGAGAACAGCACCCAGCCCTGGCGCGTGTCCCCCGCCATCAGTCCGAAACTATAGGTCAATGCCGCCGGGATCAGCAGCATCAGCACGGTCTGCACGAAGTTCGAGAGCGGCGTCGGATTCTCGTATGGATGCGCGCCATTCGCATTGAAGAATCCGCCGCCATTCGTGCCGAGCATTTTGATTGCCGTCTGCGAGGCGACCGGTCCCTGCGGGATGATCTGTTCTGCCCCTTCCACGGTCTTCACCGTCACATAGTCGCCCAGCGTCTGGGGCACGCCCTCGAAGGCGAGGAACAATGCGGCGATCAGCGAGATCGGCAAGAGGATATAAAGGTGGGTGCGCACGAAATCCTGATGGAAATTGCCCAGCGTCTTTGTCTGGCTGGTCGTGAAACCGCGCATCACCGCAATGGCCACGGCCATGGCGGTCGCAGCGCTGATGAAATTAAGCACCGTGCATCCGGCCATCTGGCTCAGATAGGATAGCGTGCTTTCCCCGGCGTAAGCCTGCCAGTTGGTGCTGGTGATGAAGCTGATCGCGGTGTTGAAGGCCAGCTCCGGCTGCATGGGACCGAAGCCGCGCGGATTCAGGGGCAGCAGATGTTGGATGCGCAGCATGATGTAGAAGCACAATGCGCCGACGAAATTGAGCGTGATCGCCGAAAACGCATAGCGTGTCCAATGCTGCTCCGCATGCGGGTCGATGCCGGCAAATCGATAGATCAGCCGCTCGACCGGCGTCACCACACGGGTTAGAAGGACGCGCTCGCCGGCATAGACCCGGACCATATAGCGGCCCAGCAGTGGCGTGAGAGAAAGGATTACGAGAGCAAAGAGCAGCAGCTGCGCCATGTCTTCGGTCATGAGCCGCCCTTAGAATTTCTGCGCATTCACCAGCGCATACAGAAGAAATCCGACGAGGAGAGCGACGACGCCGCCGCAGATCAGATATTCCATGCCCATGGCGCGCCTAAAGCCGCTCGCAGAGAAAGACCGTCAGGCCGCACAGCGCGAAGCCGCCGAACATCAGAGCGAGATAGATGATGTCACCCACGTCTCATTTCCTTCGAAGCGCGGTTTAGCCCGGTTGACCCTAAAAGCACCAGAGTGTTTAGCGGATTCCGGTATAAATTGTGCGTAAAGAATGCCGGTTGGGAGCTGTTTCGTGGTCCCCGTGCCCCCGCGCGGGATCAGGGATTTTCTGGCGCGGGAGCGCTCGTGAAGAATATCAGCTTGTTGCCGAAGGGGTCGGAGAGCTGGGTCTCGCGGCTTCCCCAGGGCGTGGCCTCGACGCCGGGTTTGGCATATTTATAATCTTTGGCACGGAGCGCGGCGGCAAAGCCATCCACATCCGGCGCCTCGATGCGAACGGTCATGCCGGGGGAGGAATCGCCGTAATGCTCCGACAGATGCAGCCGGCAGGCGCCGGAGGACACCTGCATATAGAGCGGGAAGTTCTCTCCGAAGCGATGCTCCCAATCGACGCCGAAGCCGAGGAACTCGCAGTAGAATTCCTTGGCTTTCGCTTCGTCGAAAATCCGCAGCACGGGCGTGGGGGGACCGAACTCCACGATGCTTACTCCGTCTTGGCCCCTGCCGATCCGCTGGCGCGCGCGACGAGCGAGGCCTGCGCCGCCGCGAGCCGCGCAACCGGCACCCGGAACGGCGAGCAGGACACATAATCCAGCCCGGCGCGCTCGCAGAAGTCGATCGACGACGGGTCGCCGCCATGTTCGCCGCATATGCCGAGCTTGATGTCGGGCCGCACCTTACGCCCGCGTTCCACCGCGATCGCGACGAGTTCGCCGACGCCCTCCTGGTCGATAGTGATGAACGGGTCTATCTCGATCACGCCCTTGGCGGAATAGGTGCCCAGGAACGAGGAGGCGTCGTCGCGGCTGAGGCCGAAGGCGGTCTGGGTGAGATCGTTGGTGCCGAAGGAGAAGAATTCCGCGGTTTCGGCGATGTCGCCCGCCCGCAAGCAAGCCCGGGGCAGTTCGATCATCGTCCCCACCTGATATTGCAGGGTCTCACCCATCTCCTTGAAGACGCTCCGCGCCACCTTGTCGATGATGTCCTTCAGGATGTCGAATTCCTTCTTCACCGCGACGAGCGGCACCATCACCTCCGGCGCGACCGGGCTCAGCGTCTTGCGGCTGGCCTCGACGGCAGCCTCGAAGATGGCCCGCGCCTGCATTTCGGTGATCTCGGGATAGCTGATCGCCAGGCGGCACCCGCGATGGCCGAGCATCGGGTTGAATTCCTCGAGCTGCGCGAGGCGGTGGCGGATCTTGCCTTCGTCGGCGCCGAGCACCCGCGCCACATCGGCGATTTCCTCGTCGCTATGCGGCAGGAATTCGTGCAGCGGCGGATCGAGCAGGCGGATGGTCACCGGCAGCCCGGCCATGATCTCGAACAGCTCGACGAAATCCTGGCGCTGCATCGGTAGAATTTTCGCGAGCGCTGCGCGGCGGCCCGCTTCATCGCCGGCGAGGATCATTTCGCGCACGGCGAGAATACGGTCTTCATCGAAGAACATGTGCTCGGTGCGGCAGAGGCCGATGCCCTGCGCCCCGAATTCACGCGCCTGCTTGGCGTCGCGGGGCGTTTCGGCGTTGGCTCGCACCTTCATGCGGCGGATGTCGTCGGCCCAGACCATCAGCTTGCCGAAATCGCCGGAGAGTTCTGGCTGGATCATCGGCACCGCGCCGTCGATGACATGGCCCTTGGTGCCGTCGATCGTGATGATCTGGCCCTCGTTCAGCACCGTGTCGCCGATGGACATGGTCCGCGTCTTATAGTCGATGCGCAGCGAGCCCGCGCCCGAGACGCAAGGACGACCCATGCCGCGCGCCACCACCGCCGCATGCGAGGTCATGCCGCCGCGCGCCGTGAGAATGCCGGCGGCCGCGTGCATCCCGTGAATGTCGTCGGGGCTCGTTTCAGTGCGCACCAGGATGACGGTACGCCCCTGGCCCTTCATCTCCTCGGCCTTGCTGGAATCGAACACGATTTCGCCCGTCGCGGCGCCCGGCGAGGCGGGCAGGCCGGTGGCCAGGATGCGCTTGTCGGCCTTGGGGTCGAGCATCGGATGCAGGAGCTGGTCGAGCTGCGCCGGATCGATGCGCAGGATGGCTTCCTCCCGCGTGATCAGCCCCTCTTCCGCCATGTCGACCGCGATCTTCAGCGCCGCCTTGGTGGTGCGCTTGCCCGAGCGCGTCTGCAGCATCCAGAGCTTGCCTTCCTGGATGGTGAATTCGACGTCCTGCATGTCGCGGTAGCGCGCTTCGAGCCGCTCATAGATGCCGCCCAATTGGGCAAAGAGGTCGGGCATCAGCGCTTCGAGCGAGGGCTTCGTGTCGCCCGCTTCCTTGCGTGCGGCCTCGGTCAGGTTCTGCGGCGTACGGATGCCTGCGACCACGTCCTCGCCTTGCGCGTTGACGAGGAACTCGCCGTAGAGCCGCTTGTCGCCCGTCGAGGGATTGCGGGTGAAGGCGACGCCGGTGGCGCTGGTCTGGCCGCGATTGCCGAACACCATGGCCTGGACGTTGACGGCGGTGCCCCACTCGTCGGGGATGGCGTGCAGCCGGCGATAGGTGACCGCGCGCGCATTGTTCCAGCTGTTGAACACCGCGCCGATCGCGCCCCAGAGCTGCTGATGCGGGTCCTGCGGGAAGGGCTGGCCGTGCTCGCGCGTCACGGCTTCCTTATATTCCTCGACGATCTTTTCCCAATCCTCGGCCAGCAGGTCGGTGTCGAGGTCGGCTGCCGCCATGTTCTTGTAATTATCGAGAATTTCCTCGAACACATGGTGATCGACGCCCAGCACCACGTCGGAATACATCTGGATGAAGCGGCGGTAGCTGTCATAGGCGAAGCGCCTGTCGCCCGCCTTCGCGGCGAGCCCGGCGACGGTAATGTCGTTCAGGCCGAGATTGAGCACCGTGTCCATCATGCCGGGCATCGACGCGCGCGAGCCGGAACGCACGGATACGAGCAGCGGATTGCCGGCATCGCCGAAAGTCGCGCCGACGGCTTGGGCGATGGCGGCCAGCGCGTCGTTCACTTCGCTTTTCAGGCCATCGGGAAATTGCTTGCCATTCTCATTATAGGCCGCGCACATCTCCGTCGAGATGGTGAAGCCGGGCGGCACCGGCAGGCCGAGATTCGACATCTCGGCAAGATTGGCGCCCTTGCCGCCAAGCAGGTCGCGCATCGCCGCCGAACCGTCTGCGGTTCCGGCGCCAAAGCGGTAGACCCAGCGCTGGCCGGGGCGCACCGGAGCCTTTTCCTTCGGCGCCATGCCGTTGTTCGCGGGGGCAGGGGCCGGTTCCGGCTCGGGACGACGTTCGGACGCGCCCTGGGCGGCTTTCATGAAGGTCGCGAGATTCTCCGCCAGTCGGACATTGGTTTCAAGCGACTGCTTGATCAGGTCGTAGAAAAGACGCGTGGGCATGGAAGGTTCCGGTTATGAGGTCTGGCGCGCGGGCTTCAATTAAATCCGATAATCGACAAGGTCCGATTAAGTCTCCGCTGCATCGGCGGAGACGCCGCCAGGGTCGATGCGCCATGGCACCGACCTGTTGACACCGTTCACCTGTCCACGACCTATTTGTGTGTCTTGCATCAGAATTTTCCGGACTTCGGCTTGCCGCCTCCGTGTCGATCGGTGCACCAGCGAGACGAGCCTGAAGATGTAGCTGACTTACTCGGAATACATCAAGGGGCAGATCTGCCGCTGGACCAGCCTCGCTCAGCTCCTGAGGAAACGGCCATGAGGGACGCGCCTGGCGCGGTGAACCGGCATTTTGTAAAAATAGACCCAGGCATCGCGCGTCTCCCCAGCTCTAAGAACGACCGGAGCTATAACGCGCTCATAGGCTTGCGGTTCTGGTGCGTCCGCGCCGCACCCTTCATATTTGTCGAGCCATGCGAGCGTCGCGGCCGGCCGCAGCAGCTTTACCACATCGCCATGGACGCTGTCCCGCGCCTTGTCGGAGGGGACCGCGCCGGGATAGCTGCCGAGATCGTAGAGGCTGGCGGCAATGCGGGCAGGCCCCAGATAGAGGCTTTGGCTTCCGAGGCGCGCCGCCATGGGATGCCCCGATGCGCGCATCAGGGTTCCGTAGACGAACAAGGTGGTTATGCTGGTGCCGTTCATATTGCCTATCCTAAATGTCGCAATCCTGACACCTCTTCGGGGCAAGGCAAGCTTCGAGGATAGACAAAAGAAAGCGACCGCCGCAAAAAGAGCGAGCCGCGCAGTCCGCCATCCGCGAAATGAAGGTGGACGCTTCGCCTGGCGCAATTGACTTTGCGGCCGTATCTGCCGAGATGTGAGGTGAGGCGCATCATGATGAAAGAACTGATCCTGAGCATCGTAAGCGGGGTTATCTCCGCTGTGATTCTGCAAGCCTTCTCCGGCCGCTCGGACAGCGACTCCGCGCCGCGCCAAAGAGGGGGCTATAATGCTGCCCCGGCGCGCAGCAAAGGCGGCTTCGGCCGCTTTCTCCTGTCGATCGTGGGCGGCATCGGGCTCGCTTATGTGATCGCGCCCTTCATTTTGCGGCGCCGCTATCGCGATTTCGACGGGTTCGATGGCCTGGACAGCCTGGCGTCCTATGCGCCGATGCTCGTCCTCACCGTCTTCGCTACGATGGTCGTGTGGGCGATGCTCTCGACCTTTACGCGGCGTTGACCGGGGCGCCGATGGCCGATCTGCTCGGGTTCGAGGACGACACGCAGCGCCATTCCGCCGTCGACACCGTGCCGGTGCTCCTGCCGCTCGCCCTCAACACCACCTATGATTACATCGCACCCGAGGGCGAGGCGCTGCAGCCCGGCGATTTCGTGCTGGTGCCGATCGGGCCGCGCAAGGAAGTCGGCGTGGTCTGGGAGCGCAGCGCCGATGCAAAGCCCGTCGATCCGCGGAAGCTGAAGGCCATCGTCGAGCGCTTCGATCTGCCGCCCCTGCCCGAAGCGGCGCGGCGCTTCGCCGACTGGGTGTCGCGCTACAATCTGTCCTATCGGGGCATGGTGCTCAAGATGATGATGGGCGCCAATGAGGTATTCTCGCCCGACGCGCCGCGCTGGGGTTACCGGCTTGCCGGTCCCGCGCCATCGCGCATGACCGCCGAGCGCAAGCGTGCCATCGAGGCGGCGGAAGGCGGTCTGGTCTGGCCGAAGGCGGCGCTCGCCGAACGTGCCGGCGTCAGCTACGGGGTCATCGACGGGCTTGCCCAGGCGGGCACTTTCCTGCGCGTTGAATTGCCGCGGAGCAAGCCGCCTTCCCCCAAGCCCGACTTCGCCCCGCCCGATCTGTCCGAGGCCCAGGCCTACGCCGCGCATTCCCTGCGCGAGCGCGTTGCGGCGGGCGGCTTCTCCGTCTCGCTGATCGACGGAGTCACCGGCTCGGGCAAGACCGAAGTCTATTTCGAAGCCGTCGCGGAATGTCTGCGCCAGCATCGCCAGGCGCTCATCCTGCTGCCGGAAATCGCGCTCACCAACCAGTTCTTGCAGCGCTTCGAAGCACGCTTCGGCTGCCGGCCGCTGGAATGGCACTCGGCGATATCGCCGGGCGAGCGGTCGCGCATCTGGCGCGGCGTCGCCGAGGGCGATGCGAAGGTGGTCGCGGGCGCGCGTTCGGCGCTGTTCCTGCCCTTCGCCGATCTCGGCCTGATCGTGGTGGACGAGGAGCACGATACGGCCTTCAAGCAGGAGGACCGCGTCAATTATCAGGGCCGCGACATGGCGGTGGTGCGCGCCTCGCTGACCGGCGCCTCGGTCGTGCTGAGTTCGGCGACGCCCTCGCTGGAGAGCATCGCCAATGTCCGGCAGGGGCGCTATGCCCATCTCATCCTGCCGCAGCGTTTTGCAGGCGCGCTGATGCCGGACATTTCCGCCATCGATCTGCGCCGCGAGCCGCCGGAGCGCGGCCATTGGCTCAGTCCGCCGCTCGTCGCCGCGATGATCGAGACCATGGAGCGCGGGCAGCAATCGCTGCTCTTCCTCAACCGGCGCGGCTATGCGCCGCTGACGCTCTGCCGCAAATGCGGCCACCGGATCGAATGCCCGCAATGTTCGGCAACGCTCGTCGAGCACCGGTTCCGCCAGCAGCTCAACTGCCATCATTGCGGCTTTACGCTGCCCTTGCCGAAGACCTGCCCGAAATGCGGCGAGGAAGGCTCGCTCGTGCCATGCGGTCCCGGCGTGGAACGCGTCGCGGAGGAAGTCGCGGAGCGTTTCCCCGGCGTTGAAACTGCGATCCTGTCCAGCGATCTCGTCCCCGGCATCCGCGCCCTGCGCGACATCATCGAGAAGATCGCGCGCGGGCGATGCGCCGATCATCATCGGCACGCAGCTCGTCGCCAAGGGGCACCATTTCCCGCATCTCGCCACGGTCGGCGTGGTCGACGGCGATCTCAGCCTTGCCTCGGGCGACCCGCGCGCGGCGGAGCGCACCTTTCAGCTCCTGTCGCAGGTGACGGGACGCGCCGGACGCGAGGACGGCGTCAAGGGGCGCGGCTACATTCAGACGCATCTGCCCGAGCATCCGGTGATGCAGGCGATCATCGCCAATGACCGCGACAGCTTCATCGAGCGGGAAATCGAGGCGCGCCGCGAAGCCGCCATGCCGCCCTTCGGACGCCTCGCCGCCCTGATCGTCTCCGCCAAGGCCAAGCCCGACGCCGAACATTATGCGCGCGAGCTGGCGCTGGCCGCGCCGAATTCGGCCAAGATCTCGGTGCTCGGCCCGGCCGAGGCGCCGCTCTCGCTGATCCGGGGCCGCTATCGCTACCGGCTGCTGGTCAAGGCCCCGCGCGATGCCGACCTGCAGGCCTATCTGCACCATTGGCTGGACCGCGCTCCGCCCGCGAAGGGCAGCTTGCGGCTGACGGTGGATGTCGATCCTTATAGTTTTATGTGATTGCGCGTTGATGCCCAGGCCTTGAGCTACTCTTGATCGCAATAAAGATCCAGCCGGCTGATCATCGCGAGCGGCAAACTCCCGCAGGGCAGCGGCCTGCTTTCATTCTCCCGATTGAATATGCGAGGTAAGCGGCCCCAAGAATTTGTTCATGTCCTGCGGCCAGGATTGATAGCCCTCCGATAGGAGCCGCAGGAAATTTTCATACTGCCACGATTTTTCAGATCTCACTGTAAGCAACGTGATTGTTGAGTCCGCACCGACAACCTGCGGACCTAATTTCGTTGCTTCCTCTATCGAATAATATTTGGTGCAGAAATGAACAACCAGACCGTCAAAGTAGAACCGGAATATTGGAACCGGGTCCGCGCTTCCGTTCAAATCTGGTACGTGCTTGAACTCGTATTGAGGAGCTTGGTTGTAAATCGTATCCACGTGTAGATAACTGGGTGAGCGAAATTGGAAAGAAGTGTTGGGAGAGTCATTGCCCTTAATGAGCATACCCTGAGCATATGTAGTTCGCCGGACCCCAGATAGATTTGCGAAAACTCGGGTAATTCGGATTCCGCAGCCCGCCATAGGAGGCTGAGAAAGAACAACCGCAATTTCCTGGTGTCAACTCCCGCAATGGATCTAAGTCCCCATGGTGTGCCTGGGATTTCGTCAAACGATTTTGCGGTCAGTGTCTCTTCCTCGCCCCAACCGCTCCATACAAGCTTATGGAGCCTCATTTGTTTGATCGCCCAACCATCATAAGCCGCCAGGATGGCTTCACCGTCTGCCGTGACTAGGCGATGGTCGTACCAACTCGAACGACGGCGTATGGGCCGGGCGTCATCTCCCCATTGGATAAGGGGAGCTCCAGATCTGGAGGGGCGGGTTAGGGCGGCAGGTATAATGTGCGCCTTCACAAACTTGCCAGTTTTACCGGTCAACTTGCATCGTCCAACGGTCATGGCTGCCTCGTGATGGCCCTCGCGACCGAGATATTCGGCACGATTCGCGCTGTTCTCCTGCTGCGCCGATTTTCTGCCCGCCCGCTTTACTGAGGACGACGATGAAGCGCTTCTTTACATCGCCATGACTCGCGCTGAGGATATGCTTGTCGTACTGCATTCGAAACCGTCGGAGTTGACCGACAGGATCGCCAAGGCACAGGCCGCCGCGATGTCGCCGGACAAGCCTTCCGAGGCGTCCGCGCCGCACGCCGGAAACCTGCCGGAAACATCGCGCTGATCGTTCTGGTTTCTGTGTTAAGTTTCCGTGTTTATCCACGAGCCAATTAGACGCATTGATTCCGTGCACGCGCCTTATTGCGCGCTGGTCGAAGCCTGTGTTAGACAACCAGCGAAACATAAGATTTTCCAAGTTTCAGGCGCGTATCGGCCCTGAGACTTGATTGGGCTGCGCAAAAGTCCGAGCGGGCCTCTCAGCACGCAAGGCAGAACGGGAAGAACGCTAAAGGTGGCTGGCGGAACGACACTTGTTGCGGGCATGGCAGGGCGGTACGCGACCGCGCTGTTCGAGCTTGCGCGCGATGAAAACAAGCTGGAAGACACGGAACAGGCGCTGGTCGGCCTTAGTGCCTCGCTTGACGACAGCAAGGATCTGAGCCGGCTTGTGCGGAGCCCGATTTTTTCCGCCGACGAACAATCCGCAGCTCTGGCCGCGATATCCAAGCAAGCTGGTCTGCCCATGCTTGCCGCGAATTTTTTGCAATTGCTGGTCAAGAACCGCCGCCTTTTCGCACTGCGCGACATCATCACAGGTTTCCGCAAGTTGGCCGCCGACTACAGAGACGAGCTGACTGCGGACGTTACCTCCGCGGTGGCGCTCAGCGGGACGCAGGCCGATGAGCTGAAAGCGACGCTGAAGGCCAAGACCGGCAAGAGCATCACGCTGATCGAGAAAGTCGATCCCGCCATTCTTGGCGGCCTGGTCGTCAAGATCGGCAGCCGCATGGTCGACTCGTCGATCCGTACAAAATTGAACAATCTCAAATATGCCATGAAAGAGGTAGGCTGATGGAAATCCGGGCCTCGGAAATCTCCTCGATCTTAAAGGAGCAGATCAAGAATTTCGGCCAGGAGGCGGAAGTTTCTGAGATCGGCCAGGTGCTCTCCATCGGCGACGGCATTGCCCGCGTTTACGGGCTGGACAATGTCCAGGCCGGCGAGATGGTCGAATTCCCGAACGGCATTCAGGGCATGGCGCTGAATCTCGAAGTCGACAATGTCGGCATCGTGGTGTTCGGCGAGAACCGCGCCATCAAGGAAGGCGATACGGTCAAGCGCACCGGCTCCATCGTCGAAGTGCCGATCGGCAAGGCCCTGCTCGGGCGGGTCGTCGACGGTCTCGGCAATCCGATTGACGGACGCGGACCGATCGAGGCGACCGAGCGCCGCCGGGTCGATCTGAAAGCTCCCGGCATCCTGCCGCGCAAATCCGTGCATGAGCCGATGCAGACCGGCATCAAGGCCATCGACGCGCTGATCCCGATCGGACGCGGCCAGCGCGAGTTGATCATCGGCGACCGGCAGACCGGGAAGACGGCTGTCGCGCTGGATACGATTTTGAACCAGAAGTCGGTCAATGCGAGCGGCGACGAGAGCCAGAAGCTCTATTGCGTCTACGTCGCCATCGGCCAGAAGCGCTCGACCGTGGCGCAGTTCGTCAAGGTGCTGGAGGAAAACGGAGCGCTGGAATATTCCATCGTCGTCGCCGCCACCGCCTCCGACCCGGCGCCGCTGCAATATCTCGCGCCCTATGCGGGCTGCGCGATGGGCGAATATTTCCGTGACAACGGCATGCACGCTCTGATCGTCTATGACGATTTGTCGAAGCAGGCGACGGCCTATCGCCAGATGTCGCTGCTGTTGCGCCGCCCGCCTGGCCGCGAAGCCTATCCGGGCGACGTGTTCTATGTGCATAGCCGTCTGCTGGAGCGAGCCGCGAAGCTCAACGAAGATCACGGTTCAGGGTCGCTGACGGCGCTGCCGATCGTCGAAACCCAGGCGAACGACGTGTCCGCCTATATTCCGACCAACGTGATTTCGATCACCGACGGCCAGATCTTCCTGGAAACCGACCTGTTCTACCAGGGCATCCGTCCGGCAGTGAATGTCGGTATTTCGGTGTCGCGCGTGGGATCTTCCGCGCAGGTCAAGGCGATGAAGCAGGTTGCGGGCTCGCTGAAGGGCGAACTGGCTCAATATCGCGAAATGGCGGCCTTCGCGCAGTTCGGATCTGATCTGGACGCCACCACGCAGCGCCTCCTGGCGCGCGGCGCGCGGCTCACTGAGCTGTTGAAGCAGCCGCAATTCTCGCCGCTTCGCATCGAAGAGCAGGTGGTCGTCATCTATTCCGGCACGCGCGGCTATCTCGACGCCATCCCCGTCGGTTCCATTCAGCGCTTCGAGCGGGATTTTCTCGCTTATATGCATGACAGCCATCAGGCCCTTCTTGACGAGATCCGGACGAAAAAGGCATTGAGCGAAGACGCGGAGAAGGCGCTGCGCGAAGTGCTCGGCCAATTCTCCAAGAACTTCGCCGCATAGGCTCTGCTGAGGACATTTTGACTGACGACATGACCAGATTGGCGAGTTTGCAATGCCCAGCTTGAAGGATCTCCGCAATCGCATCGCTTCGGTGAAGGCGACGCGGAAAATCACCAAGGCCATGCAGATGGTCGCCGCCGCGAAACTCCGGCGCGCGCAGGAAGCCGCGGTCGCCGCGCGCCCCTATGCCGAGCGCATGGATGCCGTGCTTGCCAATCTCAATGCCCATCTGGGATCGCAGGAAGGTGCGTCGCCTCTGCTCGTCGGCACCGGCAAGGACGATGTGCATCTGATCGTCGTTATGACGGCGGAGCGCGGTCTTGCTGGTGGCTTCAACACCAATGTGGCCCGTCTGGCGCGCCAAAAGGTCCGCGATCTGCTGGCCCAGGGCAAGCAGGTGAAAATCATGTGCGTCGGCCGCAAAGGCGCCGACGTGCTGCGGCGCGAGTTCGCCCGGCTGATCGTCGAGGTGGTGGATTTGCGCGCCGTCAAGCAGGTCGGCTATGCGCAGGCGCTCGATATTTCCAAGCGCGTGCTGCGAATGTTCGAAAAGGGCGAGTTTGACATTGCGACGCTGTATTACTCGCAATTCAAGAATATCGTCACGCAGAAGCCGACGCCGTTGCAGCTCATTCCGGCGCGTTTGCCGGAGGCAGCGAAGGTGGACACCAGCGAACCGCACGCCGATTACGAATTCGAGCCGGAGGAGGAGGAAATCCTTCGCGAGCTTCTACCACGCAACATTGCCACGCAAATCTATCGCGCGCTGCTCGACAATCTCGCCGGCTTCTATGCCTCGCAGATGACAGCGATGGATAATGCAACGCGCAATGCGGGGGACATGATCGACGCTCTGACGCTGAAATATAATCGCAGCCGCCAGGCGATGATCACGAAGGAACTGATCGAAATCATCTCGGGCGCGGAGGCTCTTTAGGGCTGAGAGTGGAATACGCAGCCGAGCACGACCGCTAGTGCATCGATCCAAACGGAGGCTGCAGCCGGAGTTTGGAAAAATTGATGCAAAACAAAGAGCTAGGGCGCGGGCACGTGAACGAAGTGAATGTGTCAGTGCACTAGAGGCAGGGTTGTGACGCTTAAGAATAAGCTTTGGGAGCGGCGCCGTTCGGGCACCTGCGGACAAGGCCAACAGACGACAGGAAGAATTCGATGGAACTAGAAAAAAGCATTGGCCGGGTGCGCCAGGTAACCGGCGCTGTTGTGGACGTGCAGTTCAGCGGCCATTTGCCCGCAATTCTCAATGCGCTCGAGACGCAGAATCAAGGCAATCGCCTCGTCCTGGAAGTGGCGCAGCACCTGGGCGAAAACACTGTCCGCACGATCGCGATGGATTCCACCGATGGCCTGGTTCGTGGCCAGGAAGTCATCGACACCGGCGACGTGATCGCCGTGCCGGTCGGCGAGGAGACGCTCGGCCGCATCATGAACGTCATCGGCGAGCCGGTGGACGAGGCCGGGCCGATCAAGAGCAATGAGCGCCGCCCGATCCACGCGCCCGCGCCGTCCTTCGTCGATCAGTCGACGGAAGCCGAAATTCTCGTCACCGGCATCAAGGTCATCGATCTGCTCGCGCCTTACGCCAAGGGCGGCAAGGTCGGCCTGTTCGGCGGCGCCGGCGTCGGCAAGACCGTGCTGATCCAGGAGCTGATCAACAACGTCGCCAAGGCGCATGGCGGCTATTCGGTGTTCGCCGGCGTGGGCGAGCGCACGCGCGAGGGCAACGACCTCTATCACGAGATGATCGAGTCCAAGGTCAATATCGACCCGAAGGAAAATGGCGGCTCGACCAAGGGCTCCAAATGCGCGCTGATCTTCGGCCAGATGAACGAGCCGCCCGGCGCCCGCGCCCGCGTCGGCCTGTCGGGCCTCGCCGTCGCGGAATATTTCCGCGATCAGGGCCAGGACGTGCTGCTGTTCGTCGACAACATCTTCCGCTTCACCCAGGCGGGCTCTGAAGTGTCGGCGCTGCTCGGCCGCATCCCGTCGGCCGTGGGCTATCAGCCGACGCTCGGCACCGACATGGGCGAATTGCAGGAGCGCATCACCTCGACTGACAAGGGCTCGATCACCTCGGTGCAGGCCGTCTACGTGCCCGCCGACGATCTGACCGACCCGGCGCCGGCCTCGACCTTCGCGCATCTTGACGCCACCACCGTGCTGTCGCGCGGCATCGCGGAAAAGGGTATTTATCCCGGCGGTCGATCCGCTCGACTCGACCAGCCGCATTCTCGACCCGCGCGTCGTCGGCGAGGAGCATTACGCCGTCGCCCGCCAAACGCAGGCGATCCTGCAGAAATACAAGTCGCTGCAGGACATCATCGCCATTCTCGGCATGGACGAACTGTCCGAGGACGACAAGCTGACCGTCGCGCGCGCCCGCAAGATCGAGCGCTTCCTGTCGCAGCCCTTCTCTGTCGCCGCAGTGTTCACCGGCAAAGACGGTGTGCTCGTCGATGTCGCCGATACGGTGAAAGGCTTCAAGGGCCTGTGCAACGGCGATTACGACCATCTGCCGGAGCAGGCTTTCTACATGGTCGGCACCATCGAGGAAGCCATGAAGAAGGCTGAGGAACTCGCGGCGGAAGCTGCGTAAGGGGCAAACGGGGCGATGGCCGAAACCTTCAAATTCGAACTGGTCTCGCCCGAGCGGCTCCTGGTGTCCGCCGATGTGGCCGAGGTTCTGGTCCCGGGGTCGGAGGGCGACTTCACCGTGTTGCCCCGCCATGCTCCGGTCATCGCGATGCTGCGGCCCGGCATTCTGCGCATTCCAGGCATGGACGGTAAGCTTGGCGAGATCTATGTGCGCGGCGGCTTGGCCGATGTCGGGCCGGAGAGTCTCACCGTGCTTGCGGAACAGGCGGTGCCGCTTGCCGAGGTCGACCGCGCGCTCCTCGATCGGGAGATCAAGGATGCCGAATCGGAGCTCGCCGACGCGCAGGACGAAGATACGAGGCGCATGGCGGAGGACACGCTGGAGCGTCTTCGCAGCCTGAGCGATACGCTCAATCTGGCGGCGTGACCCCGCGCCGCCATTGATTTTTCAATCTTTTTTGATTCGCGCAACATGACGGCGGTGCGCATACCGACCATCCATTCTGCATGTCAACTTGGCTTATTTCTATGCACAACTTAATGTTGAGCACAGTTTTTACACAACCTAAACTAGTGCGACACGTACGCGCTGAACCCATTAGACTTTGGTCCCGGCCTCTGGCATCATGTGTGCCCTAAGACGCAGAAGAAACGGAGGTTCATTATGGCGCTTGACGCTCATGTCGAGGAGCTGTCTGGAAAACACCGTGCATTAGACAAGCAGATTCAGGAGGAGATCGCTAAACCATCCTCGGACAGCTTGAGAATAGCCGAACTGAAACGCCAAAAACTCGTTCTTAAAGACCGTATGACCCGGCTGCGAACGCAGCAAAAGAGCCCGTACTAGGCTCGCCTCCCCCGTACATTCGTAGCCAGCGCGCCGAGGGTGTAGCCGCCCCCGGCGTAGGGCAGAAACGAAGCGTATTGCGTTTTCCTCGAACTTTATTCTCGCGGCTTCAGGCTTGCAGGGGCAGCGCACTTGCTGCGCACCGCTCAATCGTCTAGAAACCGTGCAAGGTGGAGGAGCTGTGCCCCTCGAAAGGGAGCGCGCAGCTTTTCTGCGTTGCGGGCGCCGAATTGATCGCCCGGTTCAACTGTTCTACATCAGCAAGCAGGCCTCGATGCGATCGCCCGGCGATTGCGGCAGGCGCCAATGGACGCCGCGGAATCGCGGCGGAGCGGATAGGCTATGAGCGGCAGAAAGCCGGACAAACGGCCCGAGGCGCGGCTCCCCAAGGGGATGCGCGACATCGAGGCGCCCGAGATCAGGGCGATGGAACGGATGCTCGCCACCATCCGCCGCGTCTATGAATCCTATGGCTTCGAGCCGCTCGACACGCCCGCCTTCGAATATACCGACGCGCTGGGCAAGTTCCTGCCCGATCAGGACCGGCCGAATGAGGGCGTGTTCTCGTTCCAGGACGAGGACGAGCAATGGCTGTCGCTGCGCTACGACCTGACCGCGCCGCTCGCCCGCTATGTCGCGCAGAATTATGACGGGCTGCCGAAACCCTTCCGCCGCTATCAGACCGGCCCCGTCTGGCGCAATGAGAAGCCCGGCCCCGGCCGCTTCCGGCAATTCACCCAGTTCGACGCCGACACGGTCGGCACGGACAACGTCGCCGCCGACGCTGAGCTTTGCATGCTCGCGGCGGATACGATGGAGGCGTTCGGGATTCCGCGCGGGCAGTATGTCATCAAGGTCAACAGCCGCAAAGATTTTTGATGGCGTGCTCGAGGCCGTGGACTTGGCGGTAGACAGACAACGTCAGCAAGCGGCTGAGTGTACTGCGTGCTATCGACAAAATTGACCGGTTGGGCGTCGAAGGTGTCGCGCAATTGCTTGGCAAAGGGCGAAAGGATGAGAGCGGTGACTTCACGAAAGGTGCTGAACTTAGCGACGAGCAAATTAAGTGCTAATCTGAAGACGTATGCTGCACTTCACAATCTGAGCGACTAATAGCACCGGTTACGACCTACTGGCATACGAAGTCCGATCACTGAAGCAAGTCATTGGGATCCTGCAAACTGTTGGCAGCGAATTGAACCCTAGTGACGTGGCTTCGGAGATCGGCGAGCATTATGAAGCTGTCATAGACGCTGCCGGCTATACTGAGCGCGATCCGTATTTGATCGATCCGTCGTCGTTCGCGGCCTCGAATATTATACCGGCCCGGTCTTCGAAGCCGAGCTGACCTTCGAGGCGCAGGAACGAGGACGGCCAGCTCATCCGCTTCGGCTCGGTTGGCGGCGGCGGGCGCTATGACGGGCTCGTTTCGCGCTTCAAGGGCACGAAAATTCCGGCGACCGGCTTTTCCATCGGCGTGTCGCGCCTCTACTCCGCACTGCAAGCTCTCGGAAAGCTCGACGCCGATGCCGTCTCCGGCCCGGTCGTCATCCTCGTCATGGATCGCGAGCGCGTCGGCGACTTACAACCGCATGGCGCCGCACCCTGCGCGAGCCGGCATCCGCGCCGAAATGTATCTCGGCACCTCCGGCATGAAGGCGCAGATGAAATATGCCGACCGGCGGGGCGCGCCTTGCGTCGTCATCCAGGGCGGCGACGAGCTGGCACGCGGCGAAGTCACCATCAAGGACCTCATCGAGGGCGACCGTCTCTCCGGCGAGATCGCCGACAATCAGGCCTGGCGCGAGGGCCGCCCGGCGCAGTTTTCGGTCGCCGAAAGCGAACTGGTCGAGGCCGTGCGCTCGGTCCTCGCCCGCCACGGCAAGGCCGCGAGTTGACACATGGCGGCGGAATTGGCGGCGCGTTTCGAGGCGCTTGAAGATCAGGCGGAGCGGATCATGGGCGTTTTCGCCCGTGCCGGCTATGAGCGCGTCGCGCCGTCCTTCATCCAGCCCGCCGAGATCTTCCTCGACCGCATCGGCGAGGCGCTGCGCAACCGCACCTATGTCTTCACCGATCCGGACGGCCAGGAGCTGTGCCTGCGCCCCGACCTGACGATCCCCGCCGCGCGCATCTATATGGAGCGCAATCCGCAATCCGGCGCCGAAGCGCGCTATTGCTATAACGGGCCCGTCTTCCGCTACCAGCCGGGCGAACCCGATGCGCTGCGCCCCCGCGAACATCGCCAGGCGGGCCTGGAAAATTTCGGTGCCGCCGACCGCGAACAAGCGGACGCGGAAGTGCTGAGCCTCGTTCTGGAGGCGGTCCGCCTTGCAGGTTTGCGCGGCTTCGCGATCCGCTGCGGCGATCTCGGCCTGTTCCGCGCGCTGCTCGACGCCCTGCCAATCCCGGCGCGCTGGCGCCATCGCCTGATGCACGGGTTCTGGCGGCAGGAAAGCTTCCACCAGGTCTTGCGCCAGCTCGCCCGGCCCGCCGCGCCTTTGGCCGACAAAGACGTCGCGGCGCTCGCGGCCTCGCTCGATCCCGCCGACCGGCTCGGCGCGGAACAGGACGTCGCCGCCTTCATCGAGGCGCGCAACATCGCGCTGCTCGGCGCGCGCAATCTCGGCGAAATCACCGAGCGGCTGCTGGCCGCCGCCGCCGATATGCGCGAGCAGCCGCTTTCCCCAAGGTCGTCGGCCTGGTGGAGAGCTATCTGGCGATCTCCGGCCCGCCCGACGAGGCGATCGCCGCGATCACGGCCCTCACCGCCGAGGCCGGCATCGATCTGTCCGGCCCGCTCGAAAGCTGCCGCCGCCGCGAGGCGCTGCTGCGCGAGGCCGACATCGCCCCCGGCTCCATGCAATTCGCCGCCGATTTCGGCCGCCAGTTCGAATATTATTCCGGCTTCGTCTTCCAGATCGAATTGCCGGGGCGCGGCATAGCCGGCCAGATCGCAGGCGGCGGGCGCTATGACGGGCTGCTCGCCTCCATCGGTGCGGAACGGGACGCTCCGGCCATCGGCTCGGCGATCCACACGGAGCGGCTGCTGGCCGCGCGGGGGAGCGGCCGATGAGCGGAGACAAGCTGATACTCGGCATTCCGTCCAAGGGCCGCCTGATGGAGCAGACGGTCGATTATTTCGCCGGGCTGGACCTGCGCTTCCTGAAAAACGGCCATGAGCGCGGCTATCGCGGCGAAATCGCCGGGCTGCCCGAGGTGGAGGTCGCCTATCTCTCGGCGTCCGAAATTGCGCGGCATCTGCAGCTCGGCCGCATCCATCTGGGCGTCACGGGCGAGGATCTGGTGCGCGAGCACATTCCCGACGCGGACAGCCGCTGCGAGTTCATCGCGCGGCTCGGCTTCGGGCGCGCCGATGTCGTCGTCGCGGTGCCGGAATGCTGGATCGACGTGGAGACCATGGCCGATTTCGACGATGCCGCCTCCTTCTTCCGCCGCGAGCACCGGCGGCACCTGCGCGGCGCCACCAAATATATGAATCTGGCGCGCCGCTTCTTTGCCGAGCATGGCGTGCTGAGCTACCGGCTGGTCGAAAGTCTCGGCGCGACCGAGGGCACGCCCGCGGCCCAGACGGCTGAGTTCATTGTCGACATCACCACGACCGGCACCACGCTTGCCGCCAACCACCTGAAAGTGCTGCGCGACGGCGTGATCCTGCGCTCGGAAGCGTGCCTGATATCCTCGCGCGCCGCCGAACGTTCGCCCGCCATGGAGGATGCGGAAGCCAGGTTCAGGCAACGCCTTAGAGCGGGATAGCTTCATGTGGAAGCGCCGCAGCCCGGTGGCCCGCTCTAGATTATTTATTGGTCGCGCGATTTTGCAGGAAAACCGGATTCCAGCCCCGCCTCCGCGGGGCCATGCTTTTCCTGATCGCGCTAGAGCGGCTGACTACTCCCCGTCGACCGGCACGGTGTAGTTCAGCGGCAGCCGCCCGCCATCGGCATAGATCGTCTGACCGGTGATGTAGCTGGCTGCGTCGCTTGCCAGGAACAGCGCCACCGCCGCGATCTCCTCGGCCTCGCCGAGACGCC
Source organism: uncultured Alphaproteobacteria bacterium (assembly GCA_963842775.1). Classification (GTDB taxonomy): domain Bacteria; phylum Pseudomonadota; class Alphaproteobacteria; order Rhizobiales; family Rhodomicrobiaceae; genus R-RK-3. Next base: position 468,987 of record CAWJHQ010000016.1, read on the forward strand.
CCAGCGGCGTGCGCGACATGATGCGCCGACGGACGCCGTCATCCGACATCACCTGCTGCAGCATCGCCGTATTGATGCTGCCCGGCCCGATGGCGTTGGCACGGATATTATATTTCGCCAGCGACAGCGCCATCACCTTGGTGAGCTGCGAAATTCCGCCCTTCGAGATTGAATAGGCGGCATGATCCGGCAGGGCGAACACCGCATTGACCGAGGAAAGGCTGACGATCGAACCCGGCTTGCCCCCTGCCTTCACTTGGGCGACCATCTGCCGCGCCGCCGCCTGTCCGGCGAGGAACGCGCCGCGCAGATTGACGCGCAGGACGCGGTCGAACTCGCCGGGCGCAAGGTCGAGGAAATCGGCGCTGTCGAGAATGGCGGCATTGTTGACGAGCACATCGACCGAGCCGCCGAATTCCAGCGCGGCGGCGATCAGGCTCGCGACATCGGCCTCGGCCCCGACATCGCAGCGCACGAAGCGGGCGCTGAGCCCTGCTTGAGCCAAATCCGCCGCGGCCGCCGAACCCGCCGCCTCATCCACGTCGGCGATAACCGTGTGAGCGCCCGCTTCGGCGAATTTCCCGGCGATGGCGCGTCCGATCCCGTTACCCGCGCCGGTCACGATGACGGTCTTTCCAGCGAATGACATCGATAGTGTTTCCCTTGGAGATTTCCGTCGACGCTAGGCGTCAGCTCACCATCCCGCAAGGGCGTATTGACCAACCTTCGATCTCGTGATCTCGCGGACGTTGACGCGAGGGGCAAGGAATGGTGTGGTGCGCGCATGGATCGGCCCCTTACCCGTTCACAGCCTCTGAGCGTACCAAACCTGCTCACTTATGCGCGGCTTGTCGCAGTGCCGACGCTTGCGGCGGTAATGTTCTTCCTGGAAGGCGACATGGCGCGGTGGCTGGCGGTTGTGGTATTCGCCTTTGCCGGCATCACCGATTTTCTCGACGGCTACATTGCCCGCGCATGGGGCCAGCAATCGCCGCTCGGGCGGATGCTGGACCCGATCGCGGACAAGCTGCTGGTGGGCGCCGCTTTGCTGCTTCTGGTCGCCGATCAGACGATTTCAGGCTGGTCGATCTGGGCTGCGCTGACCATCTTGTCGCGTGAGATCCTGGTGTCCGGCTTGCGCGAATTTCTGGCCGAGCTGAATGTGAGGGTGGCCGTCAGCCGGCTGGCGAAATGGAAGACGACGGTGCAGATGATCGCGCTATCGCGTTCTGCTCGCCGGCAGTGCGGGCGGCGATCTGTGCGGGTGCGGCGCGGTCAATATCGGCCTTGCGCTGCTGTGGCTGGCGGCGATGCTGACGCTTTACACCGGCCTCGACTATTTCCGCGCCGGCCTGAAATATGTGATCACATGAGCGGTATGCGATGACGGTCAAACTGCTTTATTTCGCCTGGGTGCGCGAGAAGGCCGGCCGGGCCGAGGAGCGCGTCGAACTGCCGGCGGAGGCCGAGACCATTTCCGACGTGATCGGCTGGCTGAAAACGCGCGGTCCCGACTTCGCCAATGCCTTCGAGCGCGGCGACATCATTCGCGCGGCGATCGACCAGACGCATGTGAAGCACAGCGCATCCGTGAAGGGCGCCCGCGAGATCGCCTTCTTCCCGCCCGTCACCGGCGGTTGATTGGCGCGATTCCGTTCAGCGGGGCTCAGCTTTGCTTGAGCATGATCAGAAAATTACGCGGCTATTCGAGTACGGCGTTCTCATGGAATTTCGCCTGTATGAGCGAAACCAGGATGCCGCGTTCTCGTCATTCCCGCGAAGGCGGGAATCCAGTAGTCACATCGTTAGCGGACCAGATAGCGGCAGCCAGCGGTTACTGGATCCCCGATAATGCCTTCGGCATTTCCGGGATGACGAATAGAGGGCAGACGCACTGAAATTGACCAAAATGGACCAGCCATGCCCGATTTACTGCTCGAACTCTTCTCCGAAGAAATCCCCGCCCGTATGCAGGCGCGCGCCGCCGAGGATTTGCAGCGGCTGATCGGCGAGGGCCTGGCGGCAGCCGGATTGACCTTTGCGCGCTCCGAGGCGGAGTCCGGCCCGCGCCGCCTGATGCTGCATATTGAGGGGCTCAGCCCGCGCTCGGCCGACATTCGCGAGGAGCGCAAGGGACCGCGCGTCGGTGCGCCGGAAAAGGCGATCGAGGGCTTTCTGCGTTCGGCGGGGCTGAGCAGCCTCGACGATTGCGAGACGCGCGATGACGGCAAGGGCGCGTTCTATGTCGCCATCATCGAGAAGCCGGGCAGGGCGGCGGGCGATGTCGTCGCCGAATTGGTGCCGGAAGTCATCCGCAAATTCCCCTGGCCGAAATCGATGCGCTGGGGATCGTCGCGGCTGCGCTGGGTGCGGCCGCTGCACGCCATTCTCTGCGTGCTGGATGGGAAGGTGGTGCCGTTCGAAGTGGAGGGGATCGCCAGCGGCGGCTTCACTTTCGGCCATCGGCGCGCGCTCGATCCGGCGCTGCGGGGCAAGCGGCTAGCCGTCGAGACGATCGGCGATTACCGGCGCTCGCTGGAAGCCGCCAATGTCATCGTGGCGCGCTCGGCTCGGGTGGACGCGATACTCGGCGGAGCGCAGAAGCTTGCGGCGAAGGAGAAGCTGGCTCTGGTGGAAGACCACGGGCTGGTGGACGAGAATGCGGGGCTCGCCGAATGGCCCGTGGTCTTGTCGGGAAGCTTCGATCGAAGCTTCCTGGATGTGCCGCAGGAGGTCCTGATCACCTCCATGAAGGCACATCAGAAGTGCTTTTCGCTGCGAGAAACGAGTTCTGGAAAACTCGCTAACCGCTTCCTAATGGTAGCAAATTTAGCCGCCGCTGATGGCGGAAATGCGATCATCGCCGGAAATGAGCGGGTGATTCGCGCAAGGCTGTCGGATGCGAAGTTTTTCTGGATGAACGACAAGGCGCGCGGGCTGGAGGCGATGCTGCCCAAGCTCGACGCGATTACGTTCCATGAGAAGCTGGGGACGCAAGGCGAGCGGGTGCGGCGGATCATGAAGCTGGCGCGGGAGTTGGCGCCGCTGGTGGGCGCCGATCCGGATAAGGCGGAGCGCGCGGCGCAGCTTTGCAAGGCCGATCTGGTGTCGGAGACGGTCGGGGAGTTTCCGGAGCTGCAAGGGATTGTCGGGCGGTATCTGGCGCTGGAGCATGGCGAGGACGCGGAGGTCGCCGACGCGATTGCGGAGCATTACAAGCCGGCGGGGCAGGGCGACGAGTGCACCGGACGAAGCCGGTTTCGATCGCGGTCGCGCTGGCTGACAAGCTCGATATGCTCGTTGGCTTTTGGGCGATTGACGAAAAGCCGACTGGTAGCAAAGATCCCTACGGCTTCGACGCGCTGCACTAGGCATAGTCGGATTCTGGTAACGAATCAATTTGCAATAGAGACTTTCAGTCGTCTGAAGATTAATCAATGACGTTAGCAGCTGGATAACATTACGATCGATTTTGGTCTCAGCGATGAACTGTCAGCAATGCATATCTTTCAAATCGCTTGGCACGACAGGACGACAGATTCGAAGCCTGATAAGTTGCGACGAGATATCTGGTCCTTTAAGAGACACTAAGGCGATGATCTAGAATCGCACTCCGATGAGATTTCGTTCACGTAAGGTCGCTGCGAAGATTCCAGACGAATTCGGAACCGCCTGAGATACAGAATGGTTCGAAGGAGCCGTACAAGCCGATTTGCAGATTAAACTTGACTATCCTTCTTTGCCGACCGCCTCAAAGTCCATCTCCGCGACAAAGGTGCGCGGCACGATCTGATCGACGCCGTCTTCGCCCTCCCCGGCCAGGACGACCTGCTGATGATCGTGCGCCGGGTCGAGGCGCTGGGGCGGTTCCTGGAAACGGATGACGGCGCGAACCTGCTGGCGGGCGTCAAGCGGGCGCAGAATATTCTCCGGATCGAGGAGAAGAAGGATAAGCGCGCATTCGACGGCGAGCCGGATGCCGCATTGTTCGCCGAGCCCCAGGAAAAGGCGCTGGCCAAGGTCATCGGCGAGGTGACGAGCAGTGCGCGGAAGAGTCTGGAGCAGGAGGATTTCGAGGGCGCGATGTCGGCGCTGGCGAAATTGCGCGCGCCGGTCGATGCGTTTTTCGACAAGGTGACGGTGAACGCCCCCGACCCGGCCCTCCGCGAAAACCGCCTGAAACTGCTGGCGCAAATCCGGGCGGCGACGCTGGAGGTCGCCGACTTCACCAAGATTGAGGGCTAATTCCGGCCCCTTCGAAGCGATGGGAAAGCCGGGCCGAGAGGCGCAGCCATCCCAAAAAAGCGGAAGCCGGCGCGAGAGGGCTGGCGCCGGCTTCATGCGGTGCCTTGAGGGGCGGCCGCCTCGGGGGGAATTCATTTACGCGGGCGTGTCAGGCGCGCCGGGCGGCATCAATATTTGTTGTATTGATCGCGCTTGTAGCCGCCACCGTTCTCGCCTTCGTAGCCGCCGTTTTCGCCTTCATAGCCTTTGTCACCGTTGCCGTTTTCATAGCTGCCGACGTCATAGCCATTATCCTGGCGATAACCCTCGTCATAAGACCGGCTCAGGCACTCTTCGAGCACCCACACATTGGCGAACGGAAAATTCTTGATGTGGCACCAGCCATTGCGGCAGTACACCTTGACCTTGGTGCCGCCATAGACCTTGATCTTTGTCTCGCAGAAGTATCCGTCGCAGTCAAAGGTCGCAGAGTCTTTAACAACGTAGGTCCAGCGGACCGTGTGTTCCGACCCGTATCTCCCCTTGCCGCAGCAATAATAGTCTGCGGAAGCGCTCTGGGCGCCCAGGCCGAGAAGCGGTAGTGCCAATAACGCGGCGAACGCGAAGAGTTCTCATCGTAGTCTACCCCTTAGATAGCTAAAACTTGTTGCGTATTTGCGTGGGCTAATTAAGTGCCTGAAAAGTTTTCGTTTTATTAAAATTGGGAGAAACGCGTTTTATCACTAACGAGGCCCTAATCGAAAGGAACCGATATGCTGCGGATGTCACTGATCACGCTGGGCGTCGCCGATGTCGCCGCCGCCACGGAGTTCTATGAGAGATTCGGATTGCGGAAGTCCTCGGCCAGCCAGGAGAGCGTCAGCTTCTTTCAGCTAGGGCCGACGGTGCTCGGGCTGTTCGGCCGCGAGGCGCTGAAGGAGGACGGCAATGCGGCGTCCGTCTGGACGGGCAATGGCGGCATTTCGCTGGCGCAAAATCTCGGCAGCGAGGCCGAGGTGGACCGGCTGATGACGCATGCGGCGAATATCGGCGCCACGATTCTCAAACCGGCCCAGCGGGCATTCTGGGGCGGCTATCACGGCTATTTCGCCGACCCGGACGGCCATATCTGGGAGATCGCGCATAACCCGTTCTTCAACCTCGACGAGGCCGGCACGGTGATACTGCCGTGAGGCAGATCCTGCTTAAGCTCAAGCCGCGGCGATCAGGAACGTCACCGTGGCCGCCGCGCCCAGGACGCTGCGGACCGCGTGGAGCCAGCCCCAGCGCCGGACCAGACGGCGGACGTCCTCGCCGGCGCGGGCAGGCTCGATGGCCAGCAGCCGGTTGTTGGTAGGCAGGATCACGAGCAGCGTATAGGGCCAGTTGGCGATCAGGAGGACGGCTCCGAGCAGCCAGAGCCAGTCCCCGCTATTGTAGAACGCGACGGCGCCAAGCACCGCGCCGATGACCGCCAGCGACGCCTGCATCGCGAAGCCGCGTTTGTAACTGGGCTTGAATTCCGCCAGCAGCGCGTCGGGCGGGAGCGTCAGCCTTGCAGGTTGTTCGGCGACATTGACGTAGACCGCCGCGCCGGTGAAGGCCGCCGCGACCGTGAGTGCCATTGCGCCCGCCAGCATTCGTGCCGCCCGTCAGTCGCCGTCGCCAGGATTGGGGGAGAAATATTTCTCCAGCTTTTCCTTTTCCTCGGCGAATTTTTCCGCCTCGGGAAGGGCAGGCTTCTTCACCGTGATATTCGGCCATTTCTCCGAATAGTCGCGGTTAAGCTCGATCCAGGATTCAAGCCCCGGCTCGGTGTCGGGCTTGATGGCGTCGACAGGGCATTCGGGTTCGCACACGCCGCAATCGATGCATTCATCCGGGTGGATGACGAGCATGTTCTCGCCTTCATAGAAGCAGTCGACAGGGCACACCTCGACGCAGTCGGTGTGTTTGCATTTGATGCAGGCGTCCAAGACGACATAGGTCATCGCAGCCCTCCATTGGCCGGATATCCGTCTTACGATCGGCGCTGAGTGTAAGAAACCAGCGTCGAAGCCCCTGTCACAAGCTTCGGCGAATATCGGCCTTCCCTATCGCAAATCAATGGGAGTGGCAAGCAGGCGGACTGACGCGCAGCTATGCATGAACAGTGCGGGTGCAAGCAGCTCGCTGATCGCCCGTCCTAGGGGCACTCTTGTTCCCGCCGTTCCGGCGACTCCGGAACCTCCGGGCGAACTTCCGGCATCATCCGTGAGTTCAGGATGCTGGCGGAGCGCGGGCCGAGGCTTTCGCCGATTGCGGTTACCGCGGTGCTGGCAAACGTTGCAGCGACGGAATTCAAGCCGCCAAACGCACTCAAAATGCGGACAAAACGCCTTGCTGTCAGCTGCGCGAGCGTCGCCGGTCAGCGGGACCGGCGGTCATTTGCGACCTCCCGTCCTAGGCAAAATTGCGCGAAACGCCTTGCCTTTTGACCGAAATGCCAGCATCTAACCGATTAAGGACCGAAGCGTTTCCCGAAGCTTCGGCAAGCGATTGAACGCGGCAGCCGCGTTGGAGGACTTCATGGCAGTGAAAGTGGCGATCAACGGTTTTGGACGGATCGGGCGCAATATTCTGCGCTCCATGGTCGAGAATCGGCGGACGGATCTTCAACTCGTCGCGATCAACGACCTCACGGCGCCCAAGACCAATGCGCATCTGTTCAAATATGATTCGGTCCACGGGCGCTTTCATGGCGACGTAAAGCTCGAAGGCGACATGATGGATGTCGGCATGGGCCCGTTCAAAGTGCTGGCCGAACGCGATCCGTCAAAGCTCCCCTGGGGTACTCTCGGCGTCGACGTGGTGCTGGAATGCACCGGGATTTTCTCCGACAAGGAGAAGGCCGCCGTGCATCTGGCGGCGGGCGCGAAGAAGGTGCTGGTCTCGGCGCCGTCGAAGGGCGCCGACATGACGGTGGTCTACGGCGTCAATCACGACAAGCTCAACGCCAGCCATCAGGTCATCTCGAACGCCTCCTGCACGACGAATTGCCTCGTGCCGGTCGCCAAGGTGCTGAACGATTTGTGCGGCATCCAGTCCGGCTATATGACGACGATCCATTCCTACACCAACGATCAGCGCATTCTCGACCTGCCGCATGAGGATCTGCGCCGCGCCCGCGCCGCCGCCGTGTCGATGATCCCGACCACGACCGGCGCTGCGAAGGCCGTCGGCCTCGTCCTGCCGGAACTGGCGGGCAAGCTGGACGGCAGCTCGATCCGCGTGCCGACGCCGAATGTGTCGGTCATCGACCTGAAAATCATTCCGCAGCGCGAAACCTCCGTCGAGGAGATCAACGCCGCGATGACCCGCGCCGCCTCGCAGGAGCTGAAGGGCATTCTCGCGGTCACCTCCGAGCCGGTGGTTTCGGTGGATTTCAACCACGATCCGCATTCCTCCACCTTCGATCTCACCCAGACGCAGATCGTCGACGGGCGGCTGGTGCGCATCCTGTCGTGGTACGACAATGAATGGGGCTTCTCCTGCCGGATGTGCGATACCGCCGTCGCGGTCGGGAAGCTGATCGGCTAGGCACTGACACGTTCGCTTTGTTTACGTGCCGGCGCGTAGCTTTTGTGAGTGCATCGATTTTGCCAAACCCCGGCTCCTCGCTTCCGTTTGGATCAATGCACCGAGCACCTTAACGAGTACAGGCGATCCAGAGGCGGGTGTGAAAAGGTCCTGCGAGCTTTATTTGCGCGTGGCGGCGGGCCAGCCTGACGGATGGCCCGATCTGGAGCCGGCCGTGCGCATTGCGCGCCCTTCGGCGCTGCTCATCACCGGCCTCGGCGCGGGTGTGGACGCGGCTGCGCTGCGCCCGTTCATGGCCGCCGCCCGCCGCCTCGATCTTGCCGTCATGATTGAAAATGATATTCACCTCGCCAAAGAGCTTGACGCCGATGGGGTTCATCTGCGAGCCGGAAGCGAGACGCTCGCCGAGGCGCGGCGTCTGCTGGGCGAGGAAAAATCGATCGGCGCGTCCTGTGTTCTGTCCCGTCACGAAGCCATGGTCATGGCGGAAGGTGGCGCGGACTACATCGCCTTCGGCGAGTTCGACGCGCTAGGGGATGCGGGCGCGGGCGACGTGGCCGACATGATCGATTGGTGGGCCGACATATTCGAGGTGCCGTGCGTGGCTTGGGGACGGGATGAATATAGCGAGGCCGAGTTGCGCGACCTCGTCAAGGCGGGGCCGGACTATTTGTCCGTGGCGCTAGGCGGCGATGGGCCGGACGCCGCGCGGCGCTATGAGGCCATGGCCGAATTGGTGGGCGCCCGCGCCGGCCAGATCCTCTCCGCTTAGGAGCAAGCGGCAATGCGTTTTGCGGTTTCCATATGCGTAGCCCTTGTCGTGCTGACGTTTGCAACCGGCGCGCCGGCGCAGAATCCGGTGGCAGCGAAGAAGGGTTGGCAAACCGGCGAAGTGGCCGTGCAGCCTACTGCGGTGCAGCCAGCCGCCGCCGTCGACCTGCCTTATGCCGCATTCGAGGCCGGACGCTACATGGAGACCAAGACCCTTGCCGAACAGGCGGCGGCAAAGGGGGAAGTCACGTCGATTACGCTCCTGGGCCAGCTCTACGAGCAGGGCATGGGCGTCCCCCAGGATCTCGCCAAAGCGGCTGAATGGTATTCCAAGGGCGCGGCCGAGGGCGATATTCATGCGCAATTCGCGCTGGGCATGATGCTGGTCGAAGGACGCGGCATCCAAGAGAATAAGGCCCGAGCGGCGCAGTTCTTCGAGCTGGCCGCCGCCAAGAATCACGCCATCGCTATCTACAATTTGGCGCTGATCTATGTGGAAGGCGTCGCACGTCCGCAGGATTTCATCAAGGCCGCACAGCTTATGGAGCGTGCCGCGCTGCTGGAACACGCATCGGCGCAATATGACCTTGCCGCCTTCTACAAGGAAGGGCGCGGGGTGCCGAAGGATGAGCAGAAAGCCGCCTATTGGCTCGGCAAGGCGGCGGATGCCGGGCTGACCAACGCCGAGTTGGAATACGGCATCGCGCTTTATCTCGGCAAGGGCGTCAAGAAGGATGAAGCCGCCGGTTTCAACATGCTGCGCCGTGCCGCTGAAAAGGGCAATCCGGTGGCGCAGAACCGGCTGGCGCATGCCTTCGCGCAAGGGAGAGGCACCAAGAGTGATGCGTGGCTGCCGTCAAATGGCACCTGCTCTCGCGCCAATCGGGTGTCACCGATTTCAACCTCGACAAGCTCCACGCAGCCGTAACGCCCGAGGAGCGGACCAAGGCCGAGAAAGCCGCCTATGATTGGCAACAGGAGACGGCCGCGCTCTTAGACTAGCAAATCCAGCGCTAGCCGCCGAGCCGATCCAGAATGCGCGCCCAGGAGCGCGCGCCTTTCTTGAAGCTCATCAGGTTGTATTTCTCGTTCGGCGAATGGATGCGGTCGTCTTCGAGCGCGAAGCCGACGAGCACGGACTCCATGCCGAGCTTACGCTTGAATGCCTCGACAATGGGGATCGATGCGCCGCAGCCCATCAGAATGGTCTCCGTGCCCCATTCTTCAGCCAGGGCATCGGCGGCGCCACGGATTGCGGGGAGCGTCGTATCGAAGCCGATGGCCGGACTGCCGCCAAGATTGCTGAACTCGGCCCGGCAATCGGCCGGCAGATGCGCGGCGACGAAACTTTTGAAGCCGTCCAGCACGGCGTCTGGCCGCTGTCCGGGCACCAGGCGGAAGGTGATCTTTGCCGATGCTTCGGCGGGGATGACAGTTTTCGTGCCCGGCCCGGTATAGCCGCCGATGATGCCGTTGATTTCAAGGGTCGGGCGTGACCAGAGCTGTTCGAGAAAGCTGCGATCCGCTTCTCCCGCCGCACGTGACAGGCCGACCGGCCCGAGAACTCGCGCCTCATCAAACCCGATGCTCCGCCATTGCCGCAACTGCGCCTCGGACGGTTCTACGATGCCATCATAGAAGCCGGGAATTTGAACATGCCCCTCCGCATCGAACAAGGCGCCAAGAATGCGGGTCAGAGCGCGGATCGGGTTCATGGCCGGGCCGCCATAGAGGCCCGAATGCAAATCCCGGTTCGCGGCCTTCACCGTGAGTTCGATATGGGCGAGGCCGCGCAGGCTGGTCGTTATGGCGGGCTGGGTGGCGCCCATCTGCCCGGTGTCGCAGACGAAGACATGCCCCGCCTTCAACTCCTCCGCATGCGCGTCGAGAAAGGCCGGAAGGCTGGGACTGCCGCATTCCTCCTCGCCTTCGAGCAGCACCGACACCGATGCGGGCAGGGCGCCGGTCTTTGCCATCCAGGCGCGGCAGGCTTCGAGGAAGGTCATCACCTGCCCCTTATCGTCGCTGGCGCCGCGCGCCACGATGACCTTGCCGTTCACGGGATCGTCCGCGATGCGCGGCTCGAACGGCGGTGTTGTCCATAATTCGAGCGGATCCGCCGGCTGCACGTCGTAATGGCCGTAAAACAGCACATGTGCCGCATCTGCCGCCGGGTGGCGCCAATGGGCGACCACCATCGGCTTGCCGCTGGTTTCATGCACATGCGCGGCAAACCCGATCTCCGCAAGCTGGGCCGCGCACCATTGCGCGGCCTCGCCGCATGCCGCGTTGTAAGCCGGGTCGGTCGAGATGCTCGGGATGCGAAGCCATGTGAAAAGGCGGTCGAGAGCCGCGTCCGTCGAATCGTCAAGATGCGCGAGCACCGCGTGTAGAGCTTCGCTCATGTCTGGTCCTGTCGTTGAGAATTTTCGGCGTCGGAGATTAGCAGGCTGCGGAGAGAATGCCACAAGATGGCGAGCAGACGTGGACACGCAGGTCCGCCGGATGGGCGTTGTCCCATGGCCGAGCCGCACTTTTCCCGCTCACGGATCGAATAAGCTGCGCCGCTTGCGGGTTACTGCCTACGGAAAATCTTGGCTTTCTCGCTCTGGCGCTCTACACGGAAGACGTCACTTGCGCCCCGCAGGTCAGGCCGAGTCGGGCTTGCGGAGCGAATTTGAATTCGTCTTAATTGCGGGGTTGGGGGGCGATCACTCGCGGCGTGTGATGAAATCACAGCGATATAAGTGTTCGACGCAAGGAGGTGCAAGAGGGGCTGCCGCCGCTCTTGAAGCGCTTATGGCGCTATGGGCTGGTCCTTTCGGGCAATGCCGATGTTGCGCATGACCTCGTGCAGGCGACCTGTCTCAGGGCGCTCGAGAAATGCGAACAATTTCAGCCCGGTACCCAGGTTTCCCGCTGGACCTACACCATATTAAGCTCAATTTGGAAGAATGAGCTTCGTTCGCGCCGGGTGCGCATGGGGGAGGGCGTGGTCGATGCCGAGATCGCCCTGGTCACCGACGGGGTTCGCGAAATGGATACGAATTTATTGGCTCGACAGGTGTTGAAGGAAGTGGAGCGGTTGCCAGAAGGGCAGCGAGAGGCTGTTTTCCTGGTCTACGGTGAGGGCATGTCTTATCGCGAAGCAGCAGAAATCCTGGACGTGCCGCAAGGCACGATCATGAGCCGCTTGGCGGCCGCCCGGCAGAAACTTGGGGATTTGAAGGATCACGGCGACCATTTACTACCCGCCGAATAATAAGAACAGCGGGATGGAGCAAGGCATATGAGCCCGGCAGGACACAGTGAGATTAGCGACGCTCAGCTTGTCGCCTATATCGACGGAGAGCTGAGCGCCGACGAATATGAGGGGATGGCGAAGGCGCTTTCGCATAATTCGGAGGCGCGCGAGCGGCTGGAAAGATTGAAGCTTGGCGGCCGTCCGTTCGGCGAAGCGTTCGATTTGCTTCTGGGCGCCGCGCCAGGCGACAAGCTGCAGGCGATGTTCGCCGATCTCATCGCGAAACAGGCCGGCCCCTCGCGGGAGGTCGATAGCGGCGAAAACGTCGTGCCGTTCCGAAAGCGGAGCGCACCCGCGGGCGCGCCGCTTTGGCAACTCGCGGCGGCGGCTGCGGTTCTCGCGCTGGTCTTTACAGGGGGGCTCTTCGCGGGCGGCTTCTTCGACGCGTCGCAGCAGACGGCACAGCAGAAGCCTGGCTGGCGAGAGGCGGCGGCGCGCTATGTCGCGCTGTTCTCCAAGGAGACGCTTGCGGGAATGCCCGCCGATCGCGAAACGCGGCAGCTGAACCTGCAGCGTGTGGCGACAGCGCTCGGGCTTGATCTGTCGGACGAGAAGATCACCAATACGGCTCTGTCCTTCCAGGGTACGCAGCTTTTGCAGCTGGAAGGCAAGCCGCTGGCGCAAATCTCCTATCTCTACGGAGACAACGCGCCGGTCGCCCTTTGCATCATCAAGACCGCCAATCCCGCTCAGGCTCCTGCCGAGGAAAAGCGGCACGGCCTGAACGTCGTGCATTGGGTGGCGGGCGGCTACGGTTTCATGGTGATCGGCAAGGTGCCGGAGTCCACGCTGCGGCAAATCTCCGACACATTCAGGGCGCGGTTTTCGTAATGTGCTGATAGGACGGCGGGGAGTTGCGTCCGCCTCCCCGCGACTGCTTGGGCCCGCATGAGATTGTCTCTTGCGGCGCTGAACGCTTTCAGGATCCAGCACCGAATTCGCCCCTTCTGTTGAGGGCAGGGGCCGGACGCATATCCCAAACGCGCCCTCAAGCTTCGCGCGAGTTTAGTGCGCGATAGCATGACGAGGCTAAGCCTCCGATCCGGAAGCCTTTCCCCGAAGCTGGAGAACCAACGTGCTCAACCTCAGCGATGTTGAACGGCGTATTCTCATCAACCAATCGCGCATTCTGGCGGCTCTCTATCCGCTGGAAACGACGGAATTCGAGCGTACGATCGAAATTCTTTCGGAGGGATATCACGAAGATTGGCCGGATATCGTTTTCAAGGGTCTGAAAGTTCCCCTTCTGAAGGAGGAGATGAACTTCGTCTATCAGGTTCTGGACATGTATGACTGGCTGCAAAAGTCCTATTATGCGCTGACCCTTGAGGAGAAATTGCAGCTCAAGGAGCAGGTTCTGGTCTTCCCCGGATTCGACGCTGAACGCGAAGAGCAGCACCTCTCCTATGCGCGTTTCCTGCTTGAAAACTTCGACCGATTTTCATTCACCGAGGTGGTGAAGCCGCTGAATGCAGCCAGGCCGATGCGGGAGGTGTACCAGGAGATGCTGAACGAACTCCCCGCATCGAGTGGAGAAGCACTATCCGCATCGCAATTGAAGGCTGTTGTGGCTTATTTGTCGGCGATCGATTGTGTGCCGTGCACTGACAAGCGCCGGCGTTTAGGCAACCGCGCATATCGATAACACAACATTTGGGTGATGCGCCGGATTTGCACGCCAGGACGCTTGGGGCGAGCATACCCCCGAGAGCGAGTAGGGGCTCCGGCGCACCGCCGAAATGCTGAGCTACGAGCGGCGAACTGCCGCCAGCCATTCGCCAATCAATCTTAGATTGTATTTTCCCTTGATTGCAAGCGAAGGCTCTTGCCGGAGCGGAGTTATCAAGCTCAACGACATTCCCCGACAGGGCAAGCCTCCGGGCGCGCAACTGGCAGCAAAACTTACGGTTTGCTGGCGGCACGGCCCAAACGGCCTTTGTTTTTCATTAAGAGTAATCCGGCAATTTACTTAAAGCCGTATCGATACCAGTCGTTTGAAAGCGTTCTTTAATGAATGCCGCCTAGGTTTGGGTCATCGGACGCAAGGTCAAACGCGCGTCTTAAAAATCACCTTCTACAAACGCGAAAACTCAACTGTTAGTGTTCAGGAGACACATATGTACAGCTTGATCAAGCACTTCGCCCAGGACGAGCGCGGCGCAACTTCCATCGAATACGGCCTTATCGCCGCGGGCATCGGCGTGGCGGTCATCACCCTGGTGGGCCAGGTTGGCACGGAAATCAAAAATATCTTCACCAATCTGGATGGCCAGTTGAACACATTCAACTCAAGCCTGCCGACGCAGTAACCTCCTCGTCGCCGGAGGGTAGAAGCGGTTGCGGCGACCGCATTCTGCCCGGGCGATGTTCGTCGGATAAATCGGAGCCTCTCAGCGGGGGAGGCACCTCATCCTGTCGCGTTGCAAGCTTCTCCTCAACCACTTGATGTCATGCAGGAGGCGTCCATGCGCAAGGCGATTATCCATTTCTGGGCCGACACCAGCGGTTCGGCCGCCATCGAATACAGCCTTCTGGCGGGTGCTCTGGCGCTTGGCATCATCGCCGCTATCGTCTCCTTTACCGAGACGCTAGGTGGCCTCTACCAGACCATCATCTCAGGAATTGCGTCGATTGGCGGCGCGGCAGGCTGACGGCCTCATTTCCGCGCTTATATGCGCCATATTCATTTCGGCCTTCTGATGACCCAATCCTTGTTTCTGTCGTTTCCTGTCCTGATCACCTTCGCTGGCAGCTACGACATTTTCTCCAAGACCATAAGCAACCGGATCTGCATCGTCATTGCGCTTGCATTTTTGCCGGCCGCCGTTTCCGTCGGCCTGGGCGCCGTCGGAGATCGCGCTGCACTTTTCCTGTGCTCTGGCGATGCTTTGCGCGGGTTTTGCTCTTTTCGTGGCGGGCTGGGTCGGCGGGGGCGACGCGAAGTTGTTCGCAGCTGCGGCCCTGTGGTTCGGATGGGGTGAAATCGCCGACTACGCTACGATCTCGGCGATTATCGGTGGGGCACTGGCGCTCGTCGTGATCGCCCTTAGAATGGCAGTTCTATCCCTGCCGCTCGGCGTTATTTTCCCGCTGCCGAGGCCGGAATTGCCTTATGGCGTCGCGCTCGCATTGGCTGCGCTTTTCGTCTATCCGCACGGACCGTGGGCGGGCCTCGTTCTGTAAGATTCAGCTCCCAAGAAAAAGGCGGCCCGAGAGCCGCCTTCGTTTCGCTGTGCCTTGGAGAAATCAGGCGCTGTAATACATGTCGAACTCGATGGGGTGCGGCATCATGCGGTAGCGGTCGGCCTCCTCCATCTTCAGTTCGATATAGGCGTCGATCTGGTCGTCGGTGAACACCGCGCCCTTCTTCAGGAATTCACGATCCCCGTCGAGGCTCTCCAGCGCTTCGTTCAGCGAGCCGCAGACGGTCGGGATGTTCTTCAGCTCTTCCGGCGGCAGGTCGTAGAGGTTCTTGTCGATCGCGTCGCCGGGATGGATGCGGCTGGTGATGCCGTCGAGACCGGCCATCAGCATCGCCGCGAAGGCCAGATACGGATTGGCGGTCGGATCGGGGAAGCGCACTTCGACGCGCTTGCCCTTCGGGCTGGACACCACCGGAATACGGCACGATGCCGACCGGTTGCGCGAGGAATAGGCGCGCAGCACCGGCGCCTCATAGCCCGGCACCAGACGCTTATAGGAGTTGGTCGTCGGGTTGGTGAAGGCATTGATCGCCTTGGCGTGTTTCAGGATGCCGCCAATGTAGAACAGACAGGTTTCCGACAGGTCGGCATAGAGATTGCCGGCGAAAACGGGTGTATCGCCCTTCCAGATCGACTGATGGCAATGCATCCCCGAGCCATTGTCGCCGAAGACCGGCTTCGGCATGAAGGTGGCCGTCTTGCCGTAGTTCTGGGCCACCATATGCACGACGTATTTATAGATCTGCATATTGTCGGCCATGCGGGTCATCGGGCCGAATTTCACGCCGAGTTCGTGCTGCGCGGAGGCCACCTCATGGTGATGCTTCTCGGTCGTCACACCCATCTCGGCCATCACGCTCAGCATTTCCGAACGGATGTCCTGGGCGCTGTCGATCGGCGGAACCGGGAAATAGCCGCCCTTGGTGCGCGGACGGTGGCCCAGATTGCCCATTTCATATTCGGTGCCGGTATTGGTCGGCAATTCCGAACTGTCGAGCCTGAATCCGCAATTATACGGATCGGAGGAGAAGCGCACGTCGTCGAAGATGAAGAATTCGGCTTCCGGACCGAAGAAGATCTTATCGCCGATGCCGGTTTCCTTCATATAGGCTTCGGCCTTGCGGGCGATGCCGCGCGGATCGCGCTCATAGCGCTCGCCGGTGATCGGATCGAGAATGTCGCAGAAGATTGCCATGGTGGACTGCGCGAAGAACGGGTCCATATGCGCGGTCTCGGTGTCCGGCATCAGGGTCATGTCGGATTCGTTGATGGCTTTCCAGCCGGCGATCGAGGAGCCGTCGAACATGATGCCTTCACCGAAAGCACCTTCGTCCATCTCGCTGGCTTCCATCGTCACATGCTGCATCTTGCCGCGCGGGTCGGTGAAGCGCAGGTCAACGAATTTGACGTCCTGATCCTTGATCTTGGTGATGATGTCGGTCGCGCTAGTCATTCTGCTCCCTCGTGCTGAGCTTTTTTGGATCCGTTGGCAATTTCACGTTCATCCCGCCCTCGATACGCGCGGCATGGCAACCGAAACCGTGTCTATACGCGGCTCCAGCGCGATCGCGGCGCGAGCTGAGGGCAAGTGCTTATATCGAAGTCAGATGGCATCCACACCCGTCTCGCCGGTACGGATTCGGATCGCGTCTTCAATCGTGTACACGAAGATCTTCCCATCGCCGATGCGGCCGGTCTTCGCGGCGTTTTGAATGGTTTCGATGGCTTTTTCCACCATGTCGTCGGCCAGCACAATCTCGATTTTCACCTTCGGCAGAAAGTCGACGACATATTCCGCGCCACGATAAAGTTCGGTATGACCTTTCTGACGGCCGAAACCTTTTGCTTCAGTCACGGTTATGCCTTGCAGCCCGATCTCCTGGAGGGCTTCCTTCACCTCATCAAGCTTGAAGGGCTTGATGATGGCTTCCACTTTTTTCATGCTGGGGTTTCCTCCCGCGGGTAGACCTAATTCGTCGACATTTCCCTAATTAATAGCACGGTTTGTGCCAAAACGGACACGCCGCCCAACTGCGGCGATTTCAGCGTCTGCCAGCCTGCGTTCAACGGGATATTGGTTTAAAGCGAGGCATTCTTGTGCTTACATTTAGGGCAATATCCTAAAAATTAGGCAATCGATTGGTTGCGTCATCGACTCAAATACACGCATCTGTAGCAATAAGTCGACACTGAAAGCGAAACAATTTTCTCTCAACCATTTTCTACACCTAACCTCAAAATTGGGCTAGATTGCCCCCTGTATCTCACCTAGGGCTCGCGTTAAATCGGTAGGCATTCCCTTGCTCGAACTTCTTACTGCGGACGAGATGCGCCGCGCTGAAAAAATCACGATCGACGGCGGCACTCCGGCTTTGACTCTGATGGAAAATGCGGGACGGGGCGTCACCGAGGAGGTCGTGCGGCGTTTTGCACGCGGCAGCAAGGTCAGCGTTCTGTGCGGTCCCGGCAATAATGGCGGCGATGGTTTCGTCTGCGCCCGCACCCTGCGTGAGCGCGGCTATCAGGTGCGCCTTGCCCTGATATGCAAGCCGGAAGAGCTGGGCCCGGATGCCAGGGAGATGGCGCGCCGCTGGGATGAGCAGATAGAGCCGCTCGTGCCGCGCGCGGTCGAGGGCGCCGAAGTTATCGTCGATGCGATTCTCGGTTCGGGCCTCAAAGGGCCGGTCAACGGCGTCGTCGGCCAGATCATCGAGCAGGTGACCGAGCGCGAATTGCCCGTGGTCGCCATCGACATACCGACGGGCATTGACCCAACTTTCGGTAATATCCAGGGCATCGCCTTCAAGGCCGTCTCCACAGTCACATTCTTCCGCCGCAAGACCGGCCATGTTCTCCTGCCCGCCAAGCGCTATTGCGGCGATGTCCGTGCCGTCGACATCGGCATCTCGAACACCGTACTCGCCGAGATCGTGCCGCAGACCTTCATCAACGAACCTGACTTCTGGCTGCGCTATTTCCCCCGGCTGAAGCCGGACGGACATAAATATGACCGGGGTCATGCGGTCGTCGTATCAGGACCGATGGAAAGTACGGGCGCGGCCCGGCTCGGCGCGCGTGCAGCTCTCCGGGTAGGCGCCGGCCTCGTTTCGGTGGCCACCTCGAAGGCGGCTTTCTACATCAATGCCGCGCAGCTCACCTCGATCATGGTTTCCGCCTATGAAGGCGCCGGCGGCTTGGCCGAAATCCTCACCGACACGCGCCGCAATGCCGTGCTCATCGGTCCGGGCGCGGGCGCGACGGCCGAGACGCGGGAGAATGTCGCAGCAGTGCTTTCGAGCGAGGCGACCGTCGTCATCGACGCCGAAGGGCTGACGGCCTTCGAAGCCGATCCGCAGGAACTGTTCGCGCTCATACAGAACCGTGCCGCGCCAACGATCCTGACGCCCCACAAAGGCGAGTTCGACGCGATCTTCCCCGAACTCGGCAATGCCGAATCCAAATTGGAGCAGGCTAAGCGCGCCGCGGAGATTTCCGGCGCCGTGGTGGTGTTCAAGGGGCCGGACACCGTGGTTTCCGCGCCGGACGGCCTTTCCGCGATCACCGAGGGATCGCCCGCATGGCTCGCCACCGCCGGCACGGGCGATGTGCTTGCAGGCTTGATCGTGGGACTGTGCGCGCAAGGCATGTCGCCGCTGGACGCGGCCGTCGCCGGCGTTTGGATCCATTCGGACATTGCGCGGACGGCCGGCCCTGGCATGATCGCCGAGGACATGGCGCCCATGCTGCCGGCCCTGCTGCAGCGGCTCAACAAGCTGGTGAAGCTGTTCTAGGTCGGCGGCAACTCCCGTCGCGCTCCGTCATGGGCAGTCCGCTGAGCGGGACGCCCATCTCCGCACAGGCATGACGCGAATTGCCGCGTTGCCTTAAGCCGCGGCGATGGCTTCGATCTCCAGGAGCCATGCCTCGTCGAAGATGCCCGCGATGACCACCGTCAGCGCCGGGCGCAACTCCCCGAACACTTCGCGGCGCACCTCCCGGTTTTCTTCGCGATATTTGCGGTCGGCGAGAAACGTCGTGTGCTTGACGATGTTTTCCAGGGTCATGTCCGCCGCCCTGAGCTGCGCTTCGATATTCGCCCAGGCGAGGCGCGCCTGGTCGGCGAAGCTCTCCGGCGTCGTACCGTCGGCGCTGACGGGAATTTGCCCGCTGATGAAGAGGATGCGGCTCGCATTCGCGATTTCGACTGCCTGGGAATAGCCACCGACGGCGTCCGGCGCGTCCGGTGCGTTGATCTTGCGTGTCTGCATAGTGCCTCCAAAGCCTGATCCGTTCTGATGGAGTCCGAACGGGCTCTGCCATCATGCCTTAGCATGATGGCGATCTTAAAACCGCCTCCTGTTTCTGCGGATCAGCCTCGATGCGAATTACGGCGCCGCCGGCTTTTCCTCGTCGGCCTCGGTCTGTTTCGCCGAAGCGATCTCCCGTGCGGCCTGGGACAGGCTCTGCTTCGCCGCGATGATCCTGTCATACGACGCTTGCAGCCGTTCGCGGGTCAAGGCGCCCGACCTTACCGCCTGTTTGATGGCGGCCGTGAGCCTTTCCGGCAGATCCGGCGAGGGTTGGGCTTGATTGCCGATCAACAAAAGATCGTTCCCCGCCGTGATGGCGCGCACCACGCTCTCCTCAAGCGGGAAACGCGAGGCGACAGCTTTGGCTTCCAGATCGTCGCTGATGATCACGCCCTTAAAACCGATCTCATCGCGCAGTCTTGTCTGTATGGCTTTCTTAGAGAGCGAGGCGGGCATGCCCGGTTCGTCGGAAAATTCCGCGTGTGAGAGATGGCCGACCATCACCATGTCCGCGTTTCCGCCCGCAACCAGCTGGCGATAGGGCTCAAGCGCCACGGGGTCCCAGTGCGTATCCGGTTCCACGCCGCCCGTCCCTTCAGTCTTGGCGTTTGCCGGGCCGGGAAAATGCTTTAGCACCGTCAGCAGGCCTTCATTGTGATGAGCCAGCCGAAACGCCTTGGCGAAGGCCGCGACATGTTTCGGCTGCGAACCGTAGCGGCGTTCATCAGCGGTGGCCGCAGCGTTTTCGCCATTCAGTTCGAGGTCCACCACCGGCCCTAAATTGACGTTGAAGCCGTAGACGAAAAGCTCCATGGCCATTCGCTGATAAAGGTTATACGCGTTCAGCGGATCATTGCTCATGCCGAGTTCCGTCGCCGACGCATATTGCTGAAACCCCTTTTCGGCCGGCAAGCGATGCGCGAGGCCGCCGCTCTGGTCGACGGCAATGAAGGGAGCGATCTGCGCCTTGGTGCGGCGGAAGGCGTTGTTCAGCTTCGCCAATTGGTCCGGGGCCAGCATATTGTGACCCATGAGCAGCACGCCGCCGATCTTGCCGCTTTCGATTTGCGCGGCGACTTGGCGCGGCCAACTCTCATCCGGCGCGACGCCTTGAAATCCGACGATCAGCATCTGGCCGATGAGCTTGCCGAGCCCGTCGTCCACCGGCGCGGGCGGGGTCTGCATCAAGTTGAGAGCCAGGGGTGCGGGCTGGCGAGGGGCCACCGGCACGGGGGAGCGGCGACGGGCAAGAGCTGGGGCGCCGCCGGCGCGGTCTGGGCTGCGGTGGGCAATGCTTGGGGCGCCACCACTGGCACGATCGCGGCCGGCGCGGCCGCTTCCCGCCGCACGGGAACCGGCGGGACAGGCGGTGAAAGCGTCGCTGTTTCGTCGTTGCCGGGCTCGGATGCGGGCTGACGGCGCGTCCGGGGCTCACTTTCCCTCTCGGCGGCGCGTGGCCGCTGCTGCGCCGAAGGATTACGGGCAGGGCGGGCGCTGCTGGTGGCGGCTTGGCTGGGTTGGGGAGAGCTGGGAGCCTGAGGTTGCACCGCCGCCGAAGGAGCGGCGCTTTGCTCGGATCCGGACTGCACGGGCCTTGGCCTGGCCTGCTGCGGCTTCGCAGGAGGCGGTTCGTCGACAATCGCGGTATCGGGCCAATTCGAGTCGCCCTCGATGTTGACGGTCTGTGCCCAAAGACTGAATACCCCGGAAACGATCCCGGTGATCAACGCAATTACAAATACAGCTCGTCTCACGAAGTCCGCCCCCCTGACTTGGCTTCGCTGCCAAAGTTCCGCCCTGCCGGTTCCAAGCGCCTGCCGTCATTTGACTATGAGGCGTTCTTAACGCACGCTACTGGTGAGCACGCGGCGGATGGTGTAATCCGTAGCACGGAATTTTAGCACTATAGATCAGATAATGCTTATGCGCATACGAGGATTTGGTATGATGCGGCGCGCATTCCTACTCACAGGCCTTCTCATGGCGGTGGCGCAGCCCGTGTCTGCAGCCACCGATACGGCCTTGCTGAAGACGCAGGAAGGAACGGCTGCCCTGCTGCGCGGCAAATTCGACCAAGCCGTCGATTCCTTTGACCAGGCGCTGAAAACCCCCGATCTGCCCAGCGCCCGCCTCGCCAGCATTCATAGCGATCGTGGTGTTGCGCTTTGGCGTCTGGGCCGATTGGAGGATGCGCTGAAGGATTTCAATCGCTCGATCGAGCTGTCCAACGGTTTGGCCGCCACCTACAACAACCGCGCGAATGTGTTTATCGAGCTGGGACGCTATGACCAGGCGATCGCCGACCTGGATCGGGCCATTAGCCTCGCCCCAGCCTATGGCGCGGCCTACAATAATCGTGGCAACGCCAATTTTCAGCTGGGTCGCCATCAGGCCGCGGTGGCGGACTACAAACGCGCCATCGAACTGATGCCGACCAATGCCGTACCGTATAATGGCCGGGCGCAGGCGCAGGGCTTGCTCGGACAGCCTTATGCTGGCCTACGCAATATCTCTCGCGCCATATCCCTGAACGGGAAATATACCGCCGCCTACCGCAACCGTGCCCTCATTCTTCAGCATCTCGAGCGCGAGGACGACGCTTTGGCCGATTATGAGCGGCTGATCACGCTCGCCCCCGAAGACCCCGCGCTTTACGTCGGGCGGGGGCAGGTCTACCTCAAGCAGAAGAAATACGCCCCCGCGCATCAAGGACTTCTCGAAGGCGATCGAGATCGACCCACAGAATGTGCAGGCCTATGTCGGCCGGGGCGCATCCCAGATCGAACGGGAAAATCATAAGGAGGCGCTCGTCGATCTCGACCAGGCGATCGCACTCGATCCTAAGCTTCCCGAAGCTTATTACCGCCGCGCGCAGGTTCATGTTCGCCTTGCCGACCCCGATCGCGCCAAGGACGATCTGGCCAAGGCGCTTGAACTCGTGCCCAACTACGCCGAGGCGCTCAAGCTGCGCGGCGAAATGGCCGAGGCCAAGGGCGAGACCGATCCCGCCATCGCCGACTATCGCAAGGCGTTGGAACTCGATCCCTTCATCGCGGGCGTTGCCGACAAGCTGAAGAAGCTGACCGGCGCGGAGGAAGCGGCCTATAAGCCGATCAGTGAACCGTCGAAAGGCTGGTCGATCATCACCCCGTCCAAGGGGCGATTCGTGGCGACCAATCCGCTCTACCCGCAGCTCAAGGTGCTCTTGGAAATGCACGGTGACGGCCAGCCGGAAATCCTGGATTGGACGCCGCTTTCCGATGCACTGCGCGGATTTGGCCTGCTCCGCTACTCCGCCGGCAAGCTGCCCGCAGGCGTCGAAGGCTTCTTCGAACTCGTCGCCATTCTCGATCTGCGGAAGAATATCGTCATTTCGATCGAGCCGCATGTCGCGGGTGAAATGAAGGCGAAATGGGAGTGGTCGCCCACCGGCGTGGTGGTTACCGATGCGGAAGGCGTGATCAGTGCGCATGAATTGCGGGAAGCGCCTAAGCCGAAGCCCGAAGTGAAACCGGCGCGGGACCGGCCCTGGTTCGAGGACGGCTATTCAGACAGAGGCGGGCGGCAGCGCGGCCTATTCGACTGGCTGTTCAGGTAAAATGCGAATGTATCGGCTCGTTCAGGCGCGCAGCGATCCGGTCGTTGGCCATTCTGGCTTTCGCGCTGCCGGCTTGTCCGGCCGTCGCGGAGCCGCTGCCTCCTCTCGGCGCGGATCTTAGCCGGACGACGGTGTCCGGCCTTTCATCCGGCGCCTATATGGCGGGCCAGTTTCAGGTTGCCTATTCGAAGCTCGTCGTCGGGGCTGGCATTGTTGCCGGTGGCCCTTATGGTTGCGCCCGCACACCCGGTACCGAGTTGAACCCTTTCTTGGCGATGGTCCTCACCTGGAATTCCAATCGCGCACAATATCAATGCATGAGGTACGGCTGGGCTTTATTCGGTTTCGGTGTGCCTGATCCTAGCCAGCCTGGCCGACTATGCCAAACGTCTTGCGGCGGAAGGGCGCATCGATCCGCTCGAGGCGCTGCAGGGCGACAAGCTTTACATTTTCTCCAGTCAAAACGACGGTACGGTGTGGCCTGGCGTTGTCGAAGCGGCCAATGCCTTCTACAAAAAAGTGGGCGTCCCGGAAGCGAATATCAGCTTCGTGACCAAGGACGCGGCGGCGCATTCATTCCTGACCGAAGGTGAAAAGCCCGCCTGCGGCACGAAGGGGCCGCCTTTTCTCAACGGCTGCGGTTACGATCAGGCAAAGGCCATATTACAGCAGTTTTACGGGACATCGCTGGTGGAGCGTCCTGCTGTCGAAGCGAGTTTTCTGCGGTTCGAGCAGGGGCCGTTTCTAGCTGGCCTTTCCGACACCGATTTCGATGATACCGGCATGGCCTATATTCCCGCAGACTGCCGCGAGCACACGGGTTGTGCGGTGCACGTCGTGTTCCACGGTTGCAAGCAGGGACTTTCCGAGGACGAGGTCAAAGAACAATTTGTCAGGGGTTCCGGCTATGCGCCACTGGGCTGAAGGCAACCGGATTATTCTTTTGTTCCCCCAAGTTCGACGGGGAAATCTCAATCCCGATGGCTGCTGGGACTGGTGGGGCTATAGCGGGCCGCACTTCCTGGAACGCGATGCGCCGCAAATGGTTGGCGTCAAACGCATGATCGACCGGCTGGCTGCGGCTCCGTAAGGCACTCGTTTCCCCTTCTCCACGGAAGCTCTTGCATCCGGACCCGTTCATCCGTAGAAATGTGCAACCCAGCGATGGCCAATCATCTCGTGGCAGCCTTGAAACCAATATGTGGACAGCAATCGGGCATGATGACGGGCGCTCCGGCGCCGCGTTCCGCCTGCCTGCGCGTTTCCGCTGCCCTAGCCGCCTCCACGCTTCTCCTCC
This sequence comes from uncultured Alphaproteobacteria bacterium, assembly GCA_963842775.1. GTDB lineage: Bacteria > Pseudomonadota > Alphaproteobacteria > Rhizobiales > Rhodomicrobiaceae > R-RK-3. The sequence continues at coordinate 493,273 of CAWJHQ010000016.1, forward strand.
TTATTCGCCCCTGAGCGCCGTCTGGCTGATGCTGGGCGCTTAGGGGATTGATTTCGCCGACAACAGCGCAACAATCACGGCTATGCTTGCTGCAGGCCGAAATCGGATAAGGGCTCTACCCATGACTATGGAAACCACAGCGGACGATGCGGCGCGCGTAAGACGTGACGCAGATAATCGCATCTATATTTTCGACACGACCTTACGCGACGGCGAGCAATCGCCCGGCGCCTCGATGACGCTGGAAGAGAAGCTGCAGGTCGCCGAATTGCTTGATGAAATGGGCGTCGACATCATCGAGGCCGGGTTCCCGATTGCCTCGAACGGCGATTTCCAGGCCGTCTCCGAGATCGGCAAGGTGGTGCAGAACGCCGTGGTTTGCGGTCTGGCCCGCGCCGGCATGGCCGACATCGACCGTGCCGGAGAAGCGCTGCGGGGCGCCAAACGGCCGCGCATCCACACCTTCATCGGCACCTCGCCGCTGCACCGCCAATATCAATTGCAGATGGACCAGGAGCAGGTCTATGCGGCCGTCGTCGCTTCGGTAACGCGGGCGCGCAGCTATACGGACGATGTCGAGTGGTCGCCGATGGACGCCACTCGCACGGAGCCGGACTTCCTGCGCCGAGTGGTGGAAGCCGCCATCAAGGCCGGCGCAACCACCATCAACATTCCCGACACGGTCGGCTATACGACGCCCGACGAATTCTATGCTCTCATCAAGATGCTGCGCGAAGAGGTACCGGGCGGCGACGGGGTGATCTTCTCTACCCATTGTCACAATGATCTGGGGCTGGCGGTCGCCAATTCCCTGGCCGGCCTGCGCGCCGGAGCGCGGCAGATCGAATGCACGATCAATGGCCTGGGCGAGCGGGCGGGCAACGCCGCGCTGGAAGAGGTCGTGATGGCGATCAATACCCGCAACGACGTGCTGCCCTACTGGACCGGTGTCGACTCACGCTATATCGCCCGCGCCTCGAAACTGGTGTCGGCGGTTTCGGCGTTTCCGGTACAGTACAACAAGGCGATCGTCGGCAAAAACGCCTTCGCCCATGAGAGCGGCATCCATCAGGACGGCGTTCTGAAGAATACCCAGACCTACGAGATCATGACGCCGGAGAGCGTCGGCTTGAAGGAATCCTCGCTGGTGATGGGCAAGCATTCCGGCCGCCATGCCTTCCGCGAAAAGCTGCGCGAAATGGGCTACGAACTGGGCGACAACGCCTTGCAGTCGGCCTTCCAGGCCATGAAGGATCTGGCCGACAAGAAGAAGCATGTGTTCGATGAGGATATCGAGGCCATCGTCGACCAGGGCATGGCGACCGCGCATGACCGCATCAAGGTGTTGTCCCTCACGGTGATTGCCGGAACGGGCGGGCCGCAAAAGGCGACGATCACGCTCGATGTCGACGGCCAGCACAAGACGGCTGAATGCACCGGCGACGGGCCGGTCGACGCGATCTTCAAGGCCATCCAGGCGGTTATTCCGCATGAGGCGAAGCTGGCGCTCTTCCAGGTCCAGGCCGTCACGGAAGGCACGGACGCCCAGGCCGAAGTGAGCGTGCGGCTGGAGGAGACCGGCAAGACCGTCACCGGCCGCGGCGCGGACACCGACACGCTGGTCGCCGCGGCCCGCGCCTATATCAGCGCGCTCAACAAGCTGATGACCCGCCGCGAGAAGAACGCGCCCGAAGCGATGGCGGCGGTTTAAGAAACGCGCAGCGCTACGGGAAGGTTGGGGCATTGCCGAAGAGGCGATGCCCCATTAAGCCGAAATCCGGACCCTTTCCGCGTAGGAGCCGCGCCCGTCCGGGGCGGTTACGGCCGAGATGCTCATTACGCGGTGAATCTCGTTAAGGAGAACGGCCTGCTCGATCGGCTTCGACGCATAACCGTCCATGCCCAGTGAAATCAAGCGCTCGCGTTCACCGCTCATTGCGTCGGCCGTCAAGGCGATGACCGGGATCGCGCGCCAAGGTTCCTCGGCCGCGCGCACGCGCTTGACGGTTTCCGGCCCATCCATGACCGGCATATGAATATCGAGCAGGACAAGATCGAAAGGTTCGGCGGTGAGCCGCTCCAGGGCGTCCTTGCCGTTCACAGCCTCAGTGGTGACGATGCCGGCCGGCGCCAGCAGCAGGCGGGCGACGTGCCGGTTTATTGCGTTGTCGTCCACCAGCAGCACCCGGAGTCCGTGAAATGGCGCATACCCATGACGCTTTTCTTGCGTCGGTGCCACCGCCATCGGCGGCGCGCCCGCCGATGCGCCGAAAGTGAACGTAAATGTGCTCCCCGTTCCCGGTTTGCTGATAACGGTAACGGCGCCGCCCATCAGCTTTGCCAGCTTACTTGTGATGGCAAGACCGAGGCCGGTACCGCCATATTTGCGTGTTGTCGAGGCGTCGGCTTGCGAGAATTCGGCGAAGAGATTTCTGGCCTCGTCCTCACTAATCCCGATCCCGGTATCGGTTACAGCAACCGATACTAAATAATCGGTGGAATTCGAGACCTTATGTGTCACCAAAACGCTGACGCTTCCGGCGCTGGTGAACTTGATCGCATTCGATATGAGATTGGATACGCACTGACTGACACGAATGGGATCAAATTTTACGATCTCCGGGATGTCGGCATCGATTTGAACATGCAAGGCAATCGATTTTTCTTCCGCGCGTGCTGAAAATAGCTTTTGCAAGTGCAGGAAGATGTTTCGGAGATTGCCGTCCGTCTGTTCGATAGTGAGCTTTCCGGCCTCGATCTTCGAGAGATCGAGAACGTCGTTAAGCAACATCATCAGGGTCTTGCCCGACTCCAATATCGTTTCGACGCTATCGCGCTGGAATGAGCTGAGCGGTTCGCCTTCGAGAAATTGTGCCATTCCCAATATGCCGTTGAGCGGCGTGCGGATTTCGTGGCTCATATTGGCCAGGAACGAGGATTTCGCCATGGAGGCGGCTTTGGCGGCGGCGGCGAGTTCGAGGGCCTGGTCCTTCTGATCGCGCAGTTCGGATTCAAGGCCTCGCCGCACCTCCAATGACTCCGCGAAACTGGCGAGGGCGCGGGCAACGGAGCCGATCTCGTCACTCCGCCGGCAATAGGGCACTGTCACATTGTCCGCGCCGCTCCGCAGCTCGCTGATGGACTCGATGAGCCGTCTGATCGGGCGCGAGATCCGTAATGCCATGATGGTGCCCAGCAGCGTCGTCATTCCCACGAGAAGCATTGCTACCAACGCAACACGTTTTCCGACGGCCTCGGCGGCTTTGTTTCCAGTGGCGATTTTGGCTTCAAACTTCAGAGCGGCGGCTTTCGTGAGGCGTTCGCTCTCTGCGGCAAGTTGAACATGAAGCCGTTCAAGTCCGCGCGTGGCGGTTGCGCCCAAAATCGGGCTTCGGTCGATCAGCGCGAGAGCCTGTTCCATCGCCTTGACATAACGATCGAATAAACTGCGCACTTTGCCGCCCTTATCTACTCCCTCGATCTCCAGGACCGACAGGGATGCTTCCGCGAGGCTGAGGGATATGCGGACTTGTGTCGTGAGGACGCTTAGATCGTCCGACGGTACGCTTGCCGTGTGCCAGACCGAGAGCTTGTACAAACCGGCTCGGACTGCGACCAAATGATAGGGCAGCGCGGAGGTACGTTCGATGTCCGAGGCATAAGCGGACAGTTCGCGATTCAATGCCGCCCGCTGGTCGGTCAAGGCGGAATAGCCGAAGCGGCCGACCATTCCGAGCGAAACGACCGTGATCAGAATAGGCAGCATGAGCTTGCCGGCCAGAGGCAGGGTCGGAATGCAATCTTTCAACGTGCTTGGGCCGAGTGGCAGAGTGGCCTCTGGTTGTTCTTTCGCAGACACAGCTAGCTCACTCGCTGTCCACATAGGCTCCGGCACAAAGAACGCGGTCGCTGTCCTTGATCGGAAAACATTGATTCAGGCTCTTGGCGGCGCGTTTCAGCACTGGGTGCGGAAAAGTAATCTCGAATGTTTTCTCCCCTGAACCGTTGGCCGAGGCCAGTGCAAGCTGCGGCCAACTGAGGCCGTTAAGATCGCTCATCTCGCTTACGACAAGGCGTTCCAGTTCCGGGTGTCCCGCATCGAACCAGGCAATGCCCGTACTGCTCACGCCCCAAAGGTGAAGTCCGTTGGCGTCGCGCCGCCACGGGGGATTGCGGAACTCGGTCTTTGCCGCTTCGATACCGTGAGCATCGATCTCAGCCTTGGCCAATTGCGCAAGCTCCTCAACCTGCTGCCTCAGCTTGCCCATGTCGTTGCCGGCGGAAGATTGATAAAGCGTTTCAATGGTGTTTGCTCTGGCGGCTACGCTCGCCAGACCGGCAAGCATCACGGCCAGAACGGTTTTTCTGATCGTCATGCGCTTCCTCATATGACGCAGGCGGGCACCTGCGGGGTAAAACGCTAGCCCTGAAGATTGAAGAAGCAATTAATTGCATGCCTTGGATAATGCAACTTAAGGGCGGTCAACGATGCGAAGTCGCAGGTTGGCAGAAATCGCACCCAGTTGGCGCGGCTGTCGCCGAACGCAGCCCGTCGTGCGTCGTGAGAACCGCAAACCCGCTCGCGACGCCCAAACACATGCGGCTTCCATTTTGCAGCGCAGCATGGTATCCACTTGCTTCGGTCCCATGACGGGGCCATATCGGTGTTGAGCCGCGTGAAGGACTAAGGCCGGGCGTTCGTTCAATTTTAGCCCCCTCTGTTCCCCTGCTCAGCCCTTCGAAACCTTCCAACAGACACCCAGGCCACGCGGGGAGTTCTTAGAGCTCCGCCCACGCTGCGCCGGACCGCATTTGCGCTGTCCGCTCGCGCTTATGGCCTTTTTTTGAAAGAATCAGATCTTGACGCATTTTAATGAACTCGGGCTTAGTCCTGCCCTTCTGAAAGCGCTCGCCGATGAAGGGTATACGGTCCCGACCCCAATCCAGGCCCAGGCGATCCCCTATGTGCTCGCCGGAGAAGACCTGCTCGGCATCGCTCAGACCGGCACCGGCAAGACCGCCGCTTTCGCTCTGCCGATCCTGCACCTGCTCGCGGCAAACCGACGTCCGCCGATGCGCCAGGGCGCGCGCGTGCTGATCCTCGCGCCGACACGGGAATTGGCTTCGCAAATCGCCCAGAGCTTCAGGACCTATGGCCGGCATATGGGCGTCACGGTCGCGACGATGTATGGCGGCGTTTCGCACCGGCCGCAGATCGCTTCCACGCGCAATGGCGTCGATGTGCTCGTCGCCACGCCTGGCCGGCTGATCGACCATATGGACGAACGCAATATCGTGCTTTCCGGCACGGAAATTCTGGTGCTCGACGAGGCCGATCAGATGCTCGACATGGGCTTCATCCGGCCGATCAAACAGATCATCCGCCAGATCCCGGCCAAGCGCCAAAACCTGTTCTTCTCCGCAACCATGACGCCCGATACCAGTAAGCTGGCCGCCGAAATCCTGCGCAATCCCGTCCAGGTCGCCGTCACGCCGCGCGCCAAAACCGTCGACCGCGTGACCCAGCAGGTGATCCATATCGAGGCGCCCAAGAAGCGCGCTCTGCTGGTTGAATTGTTCTCCAACCCCGCGCTGAGCCGCGCCCTCGTTTTCACGCGCACCAAGCGTGGAGCGGACAGGGTCGCCAAGCATCTGGAAGCCTATGGCGTCGAAGTCTCGGCAATCCACGGCAATAAGAGCCAGGGGCAGCGCGAAGCTGCGCTCGCGGCCTTCAAGGCGGGTCGCATCCGCGCCTTGGTAGCGACCGACATCGCTGCTCGCGGAATCGACGTCGACGAAGTGACGCATGTCGTGAATTACGAGCTGCCGAACCTGCCGGAAAGCTATGTGCACCGCATCGGCCGCACGGCGCGCGCGGGCGCGGAAGGCATCGCCATTTCGCTGTGCGACGCCGAGGAAAAGACCTATCTGCGCGACATCGAGAAGCTGATCCGGCAATCGATTCCGAGTTCCAACCGCTGCGGCGACACCACGCTCGTCGTCGATGAGCGCGCCAGCGGCAGGGGCGATGACGACGATCGCGCCGACCGGCGCGGCTCGCGTCAGGGCCGCCCGCAAAGAAACGGACAGCGGCCAGCCGGCAGGAGCGCCGGGCCCAACCGTTCCGGCGAAGCCAATGGCGCGTCGCACGCGGCACGGGGCAGACCCGGCTCCGGCAAGCCGGCAGGGCAGCGGTCAGCAGCGGCTGGTCGGCAGGCAATGGCGCTGGTGGAGGTGGCGAGCGCCGCCAGGATGCAGGGCGGTCGCGTCCGCAGAACCTGCTCGGTGCGGCAAACGGAAGCTGGGGGCCGGGCAAAAAGGGTACCGGGCAGCGCCAGCAGCCCTCACGCTAGGGCGTCGATCCGAACGCAGGCCCGGCCGGAGTTTGGCAAAATCGATGCACCAACACAGAGCCAAGGTGCTGATGCGTGACGAAAGGGAATGCGTCAGTGGCGCAGAGCAGTTCCTGCGAAGGCTGGGCTGGACACCGCTTTACGTCGCGACATGCCACACGGTGACAGACAGACCCCATCGGATGGAAACGGCACCGGCGTTGCGGCAAATATCGCGCTCAAGCAAAAAGATAGAGTCCGTTCCTGCTCCCATCAGCACGGATTTGACCCGGATGGGCCGCGCCAAGGCCGTGACCTTGGCGATATCGGCCGCTTGATTGCCCGGTGCTCCGGCCTTATCGTCTCCGCGGGTATTGCGGGGCGGGGCCGAGGGGCGCAATGATCGACACGAATGAGCAGCTGGAAATCGATGCATCGCCTTGGAAGCTTGTCGGTTTCGGGCTGCTTGGCATTGGGATGACGGGAGTTGGCGGAACGCTGGCCTTCGGGCTCCTGCCGAACGGGCCGCCTGCGGGCAGTTTCGGCCAGTTCATCGGCTATGCAGCCTTCTTATTCTTCGGCCTATGCACCGGAATCCTGCTGTGGCGCGCCTTCACGTCGCGCGGTCCGGTCGTGACAATCACGCCTGACGGCATCCGCGATAACCGGGTGGCGGCGGATTTCATTCCCTGGACGGCGGTTCTTCACATTTCGACCTGGACGCATTCCGGTCAGAAGATCATGGTCCTTGCCGTCGATCCCGATGTCGAACGCAAGCTTGCCCTGACGCGGATCGCCAAGATGACGCGCGGCGCGAACCAGTCGTTGAGCATTGACGGCCTGTGCGTCACCGCGCAGGGGCTGAAAATGAGCTATGATGATCTGCTGAGAACGACCATGGCTTATGCGACCGCCGCGCACCAACGGGCACTGGCATACGATCCCGCGTAAATGCGCTAATAGTCGACGCGCACCAGATACAGCCCGCAGGACGGCGCCATCGCCCCGCACCTGCTGCGGTCCTGCGCTTCGAGCGCCGCGCGTATATCGTCCGGCGTCCATTTCCCTTCCCCGACCAGCTTGAGGCAGCCAACCATCGAGCGCACCTGATGATGCAAGAACGACCGCGCCGAAGCGCTTATCGCAATTGCCTCGCCGGACCGTTGCACACTCAGCAGGTCCAGCGTCTTCAGCGGCGATTTCGCCTGGCACTCGCTGGCGCGGAACGTGGTGAAATCATGCCGCCCGATGAGATGGCGTGCGGCTTCCGCCATCGCAGTCTCGTCGAGGGACGGACCGACGCGCCAGGCATGGTCGCGCTCGATGACCAGCGGGGCGTTGCGATTCACGATCTGGTAGCGATAGTGACGGGCCTTGGCGGAAAAGCGAGCGTCGAATGTCTCCGGCACCTCCTCGCATGTCACGATGGCGATCGGCACGGGCTTGAGATGGAAGTTGATAGCCTTCAGGACCGTCTCCGCCGGCCATGCCTTCTCCAGGTCGATATGCGCGACCTGCCCCAGCGCGTGAACGCCCGAATCGGTCCGGCCAGCGCCGCGCGGAATAAAGTGCTCGCCGCAAAATGCGGCAATCGCGTCGCGCATCCGCTCCTGTACGGAGGGCGCGTTCGCCTGCATCTGCCAGCCGGCAAACGGCGTGCCGTCATATTCGATGGTCAGCTTGTAGCGCGGCATGTGATGTTGACGTCCGACAACTCCTCGAAATCCCGACGACGCTAAGCCCAGAGCGTTGGAGCCTCGCTTTCGCGGGGATTACGCGGAAGCTGGGAAGTGAGCGCGCCTGCTAGACCGGTTTGATGAGCACATGCCGCTTCTTTCCGAGCGACAGTTTGATCACCCCATCCGCGTTGACGAGATCGGTAGTCAGCTTCGCCCGGTCGTCCTTCACCGCCACGTCGTTGATGCGCGCGCCGCCTCCCTGAATATGCCGCCTCGCCTCGCCGTTCGACGCCGCCAGCCCCGCCCGCACGAAAGCCGTGAGCACGCCGAGCCCGGCCTTGATCTCGGCGGCGGGCAATTCGACGGTCGGCAGCCCTTCGGCGGCCTCGCCCCCGGAGAAGGTGCGCCGCGCCGTCTCGGCGGCTTCCTCGGCGGCTTGCCGGCCGTGGGCGAGAGCGGTCACCTCGGTCGCCAGGACGATCTTGGCGTCGTTGATCTCGGCGCCCTGCAGCTTCTCCAGCCGCGCGATCTCGCTCGAGCGGCATGTCGGTGAACAGCTTCAGGAACCGCCCGACATCGCCGTCCTCGGCATTGCGCCAATATTGCCAGTAATCGTAAGGGCTCAGCATCTCGGCATTCAGGAACACCGCCCCTTGTACGCTCTTGCCCATCTTCGCGCCGGATGCGGTTGTGAGCAAAGGCGTCGTCAGGCCGAATAGTTCGACGTTTTCCACCCGGCGGCCGAGATCCACACCGTTAATGATATTGCCCCACTGGTCGGAACCGCCCATCTGCAGACGGCAGCCGTGGCGCCGGTACAATTCGACGAAATCATAAGCCTGGAGCAGCATGTAATTGAATTCAAGGAAGGTGAAAGGCTGTTCGCGGTCGAGCCGCAGCTTGACGCTGTCGAAGGTCAGCATCCGGTTGATGGTGAAATGCGAGCCATACTCGCGCAGGAAATCGATATAGCCCAGGCCGCTCAACCATTCGTCATTGTCGACCATCCGCGCGTCTTTAGCGCCGCTGCCGAAATTCAGAAACCTCGCGGCATCCGCCTGCATCCCGGTCTTGTTCGCATCGATCTGCTCCTGGCTTAAGAGCTTGCGGCTCTCGTCCTTACCGGACGGGTCGCCGACCTTCGTCGTGCCGCCACCCATCAGCGCAATCGGCTGATGCCCGGTCTGCTGCAGCACGCGCAGCATCATGATGCCGATGAGATTGCCGATATGCAGGCTTGGTGCGGTACAGTCGAAACCAATATAGGCAGTGATGGTTTCCTTGGCGGCCAACGCATCGAGAGCGGCAAGATCTGTACACTGATGGATATAGCCGCGGGCTTGCAGAACGTTTATGAATTCCGACTTCAGTTTTGTCATAGACTTGGCTTTCGGCGGCTGTCATCGAGTGAGGCGAGCGGAAACGGCTGAAAGCGCGGCTTGGAAACAGCGCCGCCGATACGATCGCGGAGTATAAGGTATACGGGGTTGATTGCCCGATCCTCATAACAGTTTCGGCTTCAAGTTGCACGGTTTGTAGCGAGCATTTGATGAAAGCGATTGGATTGATGAGCGGCACCTCGATGGACGGGGTGGATATTGCGCTGCTCGAAACGGATGGCGAGCGGATCATGGCTTTCGGGCCATCGGGCGGGCGCGACTATAAGGGCGAGGAGCGGGCGTTCCTGCGCGAGGCGGTGGAAGCCGCTGTGCGGATCAGCGACCGCACCGACAGGACGGGCATTCTCGCCAAGGCCGAGCAGCTCATCACCGAAATCCACGCTGATGCGGTCGATGATTTTCTCATCCAGCACGGATTGCCGCGCGAGGAGGTGCGCGTGATCGGCTTTCATGGCCAGACCGTGCTGCATCGTCCGGAAGCCGGCCTGACCGTGCAACTCGGCGACGGGCAGTTGCTCGCCGATCTGACGGGCATAGACGTGGTTTATGATTTCCGCGCCGACGACATGACGGAGGGCGGCGAAGGCGCACCGTTGGTGCCGGTTTATCATGGCGCGCTGGCCGAGTTCTCGGCGCTACCGCGCCCGGCGGTGGTGGTGAATATTGGCGGCGTGGCGAATGTCACCTTTATCGGTGAAGACGGTGGGTTGCTAGCGTTCGATACCGGCCCCGGCAACGCGCTGCTCGACGATTGGATGATGCTGCGGCTCGGCGAGGCGCGGGACGAGAACGGCCAGCTTGCCGCGCAGGGACAGACCGACGGGCGGAAATTGGAGGCGTTGCTGGCCCACCCTTTTTTCCTGCGCAAGCCGCCGAAATCGCTCGACCGTAATGCCTTTTCGCTCTCGGTGATCGAGGAGCTTTCGCCTGAGGATGGCGCGGCGACGCTCACGGCATTCACTGCCGCCTCGCTGATTTGCGGAGCGGTGCATTTCCCGGCAACGCCGAAAATCTTCGTGCTGAGCGGCGGCGGAACGCGCAATGCCTCGCTTGTAGCGGCGCTGCGGAAGCTGCTGCCGGGGCGGATCGAACTCGCCGACGATCTCGGCTGGGACGCGGGCGCCGTCGAGGCCCAGGCCTTCGCCTTCATGGCGGTCAGAAGCCTGCGTGGGCTGCCCATTTCCTTCCCCGGCACCACCGGCGTTTCGCGGCCAATGACGGGTGGAATTCTCGCCCAACCCTCTGATTCGAATTCGATGGAGTTCGAAAACAGCTTCGCGTGATCCGGCCCAGTATGGCGAGAATTACGGCGCCCAAGACAAGAATCGCGATAGCCGCACCGGGGCGAGCGGTGGCAAGCCATAAGCGGGGCAAACAGGAAGGCGCTGCCGATCTGAACTGAGCGCCGCGCCTTCGATGATCCCGGTTCAGACCTCTTCGGATGCCGGACCTTCGGCTTCGCTATCGAACAGCTCTTCGGCCGCCGCGCGCGCTGCCTCGGCATCGTCATCGTCGTCATCGTCGCGGAGCACGTTGACATTTTCACCGCGCGCCTGGCGCTCGGCTTCCTCCAGCGTGCGGGCGACGTTCACGGATACCGAAGCGATCACTTCCGGGTGCAGGCCGACGCGCACCGGATGCCGTCCGAGCGCCTTGATCGGCCGGTCAAGCAGGATCTGCGACCGCGCCACGGTAAAGCCGCCCTCGGTGATCAGGTCGGCGATGTCGCGGGTGGAGACCGAGCCGTAAAGCTGGCCGGAATCGCTTGCCTGCCGCAGCGCGATGAAGCTCTTGCCGTTCAGCTTGGCGGCGACCGCGTCTGCTTCCTTCTTCAGCTCCAGATTGTTCGCCTCGAGCTGCGCGCGCTGGTGTCTCGAATTGAGCGAGATTGGCCTTTGTCGCCCGCAATGCCTTGCCCTTGGGCAAGAGGAAATTGCGCGCATAGCCGTCCTTGACCTTGACGACGTCGCCCATCTGGCCAAGCCGGCCAATGCGTTCCAAAAGTACGACTTGCATGTTTATTGCTCCTTATAGATGAGGTCCCGCACGGTTAGCGGGAGGTGCCGGGCGTTGTGTGACGCGGCGGCGAAGTTGCAGAAATGGCTCGGCCAGGCCAACCAATACGAGGATGGGCGCGACCCAGGGCGTGAGAAACAGGCCGGTGTAAAGAAGCCCCAGCATCAGCAGTTTCAACTGCGAACCGGCGGCCACAATATGCACGACGGCCAAACCGAGGATGAGATAGGCGCAGGAAAAGCCGCCCAAAAATGCGGTGCCTGCAAGGCCGATAAGGCCCGATGCGAAGGTCAATGCGGCGGCAGCGGCAAAGCCAGCGAGCAGCAGCGGCGGATAGTCAAGCCCGGCAAAACTCGGCAGGGGCCGCGGAAGCTGTCCGGAGATCGCGGCGCTTTTCGCCGCCAGCCAAAGATTGACCAGCATGATCAGCAGCCAAAAACCTCCGGCGAAGGCGGGAAGGATGTATCGGATAAAGCGTTCGACGAAGCGGTCGAACTGCTCCTGGCCGAAATCGGCCCCGAGGATGGCCTGAAGCTGCTTCAGCGCATTCTCGTCGAACATCGCCTTCACGGCGTGGCGGTAGCCCTCGCCATCGCCACCGAGCATTGCAAGGCCCAGCGCTACGAGCCCGCCGGCCATCAGCGATGCCCAGGCGATGATCCGGCCGAGCGGGTACCATTCGATGGTTGGACCTGCGCCGGCATTGGGAGCGCTTTCTAGTGTCCCCGGCGGAAGCTCGCGCCGCAGGAGCATCAGATGTGAAAGTATGACGCCTGGCATCCCGATATAGAGAGAGAAGCCGACCGCCGTCGTGAGATTGAGGATGATGGCGACCAGCAGTGCCGCGGTCGCGAAGGCGAGCAGCGCCGCCCGCACGCCCCAGCCAATGCCTGCAAGCAGTATCGGTAGCGGCGTGAGGTAGAAAAGGGTAACGGCCAGCGTGGAATTGTTCGCCAGCGACGCAAACAGGGCCGCCGCGACGAGCCCGGCGCCGATCCCGATGAGATGTGGCGATATCGTCATTTGCTGTCCCGCTCCAAGGCGGTTAGAAGCTCCGTGATGGGAACCTCAACCAGGGCCAGGACGCGGAAAGCGCCCTGATAACCCCGTCGTTCATTCACGAAATGCGGGAGACGCTCGCCCCCCGCCGGCTATTTCACGAGGTAAGGTATCAGGCCCAGGAACCGCGCCCGCTTGATCGCATTCGCCAATTCGCGCTGCTTCTTGGCGGAAACCGCGGTGATGCGGCTAGGTACGATCTTACCCCGTTCGGAGGTGAAGCGCTGCAGCAGCTTGACATCCTTATAGTCGATCTGCGGCGCGCCTTCACCGGAGAACGGGCATGTCTTGCGGCGCCGGTGAAAGGTCTTGCGTGCAGGTGAAGCCATGGCGTTCATGCGTCGTCTCCTGCAGCGGGCGTTTCAGTGCGGGTGAAGCGGCTTCCGCCATCACGCTCAGGGCGGCCTCCGCCATCACGATCGAAGCGGCCTCCGCCGTCGCGGCCGCCACCCTCGCGGTCGGCACGGAAACCGCCGCCACCGCCTTCACGGAAACCGCCACCGCCGCCTTCACGGCGCGGGCCTCTGCGGTCGCCGCGATCGCCTCTGTCACCCCGGTCGCCGCGATCGCGGTCACGGTCGTCGGCACGCCGCATCATCGCCGATTGCTTGTCGTCGAGTTCCTTCATGCGAATCGTTATGAAGCGAATGACGTCGGTGGACAGGCTCATTTGCCGCTCCATCTCCGCCACGGCGACATGCGGCGCGTCGATATTCATCAGCGAATAATGCGCCTTGCGGTTCTTTTTGATCTTATACGCGAGGGACTTCAGCCCCCAATATTCGACCTTGCCGACCGTGCCGCCATTCTCTTCGATAACGGTTTGATAGGTTTTCTGCAAGGCAGCGGCCTGCTGCGCCGTGATGTCCTGGCGCGCAAGGAATACGTGTTCGTAAAACGCCATGATTGCGCCTTTCCTGTTTCATTATGCTTCGGCGCGAAGCCCCTTTTGAGCCGGAGGAAAGGCTCAAGGAGGAAGACTCGAAAGAGCGGAAACACCGGGAGATTGCGGACCAACGATCCACGACCGGTCGGACAGCCGACCAGCTCCCATTCAGCCTCCAGCCGAAGCGGTATTGTGTGCTTATAAGGGATTTTTTCGAGATGGCAAGAGGCAGCTCCGATGCGCGCCTCGGCGTGGCGAACGCAACCTCCCAATTTGCCTGAGCCAAGATGAACGAAGGCTTGACATTGCCGATGCAATAGTTGTTTTTGGCGCGCAATGTCGCCAATAGCGGCAAAATTGGTCGGCTTCGCGCAAGGTTTTTTTACCTCTCCATGGACATCGCCTTCACATTTCCAGGGCAAGGCAGCCAGTTTGTCGGCATGGGCAAGGATCTTGCGGCGGCGTATCCAGCCGCGCGGGACGTTTTTGCCGAAGTGGATGACGCGCTTGGCGAAAAGCTGTCCGAAATCATGTGGGAAGGTCCGGCGGAACGCCTGACGCTGACCGAAAATGCGCAGCCGGCGCTGATGGCGGTTTCGCTTGCCGTCATGCGCGTTCTCACAAGTGAAAAGGGCTGGGATTTGCGCGTGGCACGCTTCGTCGCCGGTCATTCGCTCGGCGAGTATTCGGCTCTCGCGACCGCGGGCGCACTGACGGTCACCGAAGCCGCGCGCCTGTTGCGCATTCGCGGCAAGGCCATGCAGGAGGCTGTTCCCGTTGGACAAGGCGCGATGGCCGCGCTGCTCGGGGTTGATCTGGACATCGCTGCGAAGATTGTTGCCGAAGCCGCCAGCACCACCAATCTCGTGTGCCAGGTCGCCAATGACAATGCGCCGGGACAGGTCGTCATCAGCGGAGCGAAGCAGGCCGTCGATGAAGCCATGCGAATCGGCAAGGATTACGGGGTCCGCCGCGCCATTCCGCTGCCGGTCAGCGCTCCGTTCCACTGCGCTTTGATGCAGCCGGCGGCCGATCGTATGGCCGAGGCTTTGGATGGCGCCATGCTGCGCCCGCCCGTCGTGCCGCTGATCGCCAATGTGACCGCTGAACCGGTCAATGCGCCCGACCGCATCCGGAGCCAGCTCGTCGAGCAGGTGACGGGAACCGTTCGCTGGCGCGAGAGCGTCAGCCTGATGGCCGAAGAAGGCGTCACTCTTCTTTATGAGATCGGCGCGGGAAAGGTGCTAAGCGGCATGGTCCGGCGAATCGACGAACGTTTGACCGGCAAGGCGTTAGGCACAAGCGTCGAAATCGAAGCAGCGGGCGAGAACCCCGCTTCCGCCCCAGCCCTTTAGAGACGCATAGTCTGGAGACGCAGGATCAATGGCCATGTTTGACCTGACCGGAAAAGGCGCGCTTGTGACCGGGGCTACCGGCGGCATCGGCGGTGAAATCGCCAAGGCTCTGAAGGCGCAAGGCGCGAAAGTCGCGATTTCCGGTACGCGCCAGGATCGGCTCGACGCCCTGGCCGCCGAAATAGGCGATGTCACGGCCGTGCCGTGCAATCTCAATGGACCGCACCGCCGTCGCCAATCTTGCCGCCCAGGCGGAGAGCGCGGTCGGAACGCTCGATATCGTCGTCAACAATGCGGGGATCACCCGCGACAATCTCTTCATGCGCATGAAGGACGAGGAGTGGGACGAGGTCATCGCCGTCAATCTGACGGCGACATTCGTCCTGTGCCGCGCGGCTCTGCGCAACATGATGCGCCGCCGCTATGGACGAATCATCAATATTGCGTCAATCAGCGGCGTGATCGGCAATCCGGGCCAGGGCAATTATGCCGCCTCCAAGGCCGGGATGGTCGGCATGACCAAATCTCTCGCCCGCGAGGTCGCTTCACGCGGCATTACGGCGAACTGCATTGCGCCCGGCTTCATTCAGACGCCCATGACCGATGTCTTGAACGAGAAGCAGGTTGAGGCGATCGCCGGGGCAATTCCGGCAGGCGTTTTCGGCAAGCCCGAGGACATCGCCGCGGCGGTCGTATACTTGGCGAGCGGTGAGGCGCGCTATGTGACGGGCGAAACCATTCATGTAAATGGCGGGATGGTGATGATGTAAGCTTAAGAGACAAGCGGCGTGCATGAGAAATAGTCAGCCGCAGCAAACTGTGCTACCAAGCGCGGACCTCGTAAACTGTATAAAGAGACCTTTCGTTGGCGCTCTTTTAATAGTACCAGCCGAACCCGTCGCGTTCCAGTGCTTAAGATCACAGCCTGGCTTTGGGTAACAGCGTGAGTTTCGTGATCGGTAGTCTTCCGAGCAGGACTTTTGGGAGCAATGGTGAGGCAATAGCATGAGCGAAAAAATTTCTGAACGCGTTAAGAAAATCGTCGTCGAGCATTTGGGCGTCGAAGCCGATAAGGTGACCGACAACGCCAGCTTTATCGACGATCTTGGCGCGGACAGCCTCGATACGGTCGAATTGGTGATGGCGTTCGAAGAGGAATTCGGCTGCGAAATTCCTGACGACGCCGCCGAAACCATTCAAACGGTTGGCGATGCAATTCGTTTTCTCGAACAGCACGCCAGCGCCTGATTATTACGTCCTTTCTTGAGCAAGGCTTTGTTGCAGGAAGCCAGGGTTTCGTTGGAAGCCGAGACCTGAATGGCGGCCAAGAGCAACCCGCGTCCCACCGGACGCGGTTAAATTGCCCTGGCATTGTGGAATGGATCAACTCTGATCTGGCTCAAGGAATGGACGCGTTTGTGACGCTGACGGAGGCATAATGCGGCGTGTCGTCATTACTGGCCTTGGTATGGTTTCGCCGCTCGGATGCGGCGTCGAGGCAAGTTGGAAGCGATTAATCGCGGGCGAAAGCGGCGCGAGCAGGGTCAGCGAATTCGACGTTTCGGACATCACTTGCCAGATCGCCTGCTCAATTCCTCGAGGGAACTATGCCGAAGGCGGCTACAATCCAGACGATTGGATGGAGCCGAAGGAACAGCGCAAGGTCGACGATTTCATCGTATACGCCATGGCCGCCGCCGATCAGGCGCTTGCCGATGCGGACTGGCATCCCAAATCCCCTGATGATTGCGCCACGACCGGGGTCTTGATCGGCTCCGGAATTGGCGGGCTGCAGGGCATCGAGAAAGCCGCGTTGTTGATGGCGGAGAAGGGGCCGAAGCGCATCAGCCCGTTCTTCATTCCCGGACGTCTGATCAACCTTGCTTCCGGCTATGTTTCGATCCGTCATGGGCTTAAAGGGCCGAACCACGCGGTGGTGACGGCGTGTTCGACCGGCGCTCACGCGGTGGGCGATGCCTCGCGGCTGATCGCCCTGGGCGATGCCGACGTCATGGTCGCGGGCGGCACGGAATCGCCGATTTGCCGGCTGGCTCTGGCTGGATTTGCCGCATGCCGCGCCCTTTCCACGCATTTCAACGAGGAGCCGAAGCGCGCCTCGCGCCCCTATGACCGTGACCGCGACGGCTTCGTGATGGGCGAAGGCGCCGGCGTGCTGGTGCTTGAGGAGTTGGAACATGCCCGCGCGCGCGGTGCGAAGATTTACGGCGAAGTCATCGGCTATGGGCTGTCGGGCGACGCATACCACATCACCGCTCCCGCCGAAGACGGCGACGGGGCCTATCGCTGCATGCAGATGGCGGTGAAGCGGGCGGGAATTCAGCCCGGCGAAATCGACTATGTGAACGCGCACGGTACTTCAACGCCGATGGGCGACGAGATCGAGTTGGCTTCGGTGGAGCGGCTGTTCGGCAACGCCGCCGGCAAGCTGGCGATGTCCTCGACGAAATCTTCGATCGGCCATTTGCTCGGCGCGGCGGGGGCGGTAGAGGCGATTTTCTCGCTTTTGGCCATGCGCGACAATTTAATTCCGCCGACGCTCAATCTCGATAATCCTTCCGTTGAAACGCCGATTGACCTCGTGCCACATGAAGCACGATCTCAAGAGGTGAACACAGTGCTTAGCAATTCCTTCGGTTTCGGAGGAACGAATGCTTCTCTCATTTTCCGGCGCGTCGTAGAATAGGCCTCGGGCGAGGCTGTTTTAAAGGCGCCAGCGCTGGGCGGACCCAGCTTTCGCCATAATTCGTTGGTCTTTCTTGCCGTGGCCTAGAGTCCGGAGAGCGTGTCCCCAATGCCAAGCGATATTCATCGATGGGATCAAAATCGCGGCTTGCAAAGTGGGGGCTATTTCGGGGCGCACCAGGATTATGGCGTTCTCCCGCGTAGCCCTTCCGAGGCGCTTGAGCCGTATCATGCACCCGAGCCTCCAATGGAGCATGGCAACTGGCGGCAGCGGCCGGTTGTTAGATTTCTCAATAATGTCATAACCCTGCTTTTTCTGGGCGTTATCGGCCTTGCCATTCTCTTTTATTTCGTCAAGTCGCAGTTCGATCAACCCGGGCCGCTAGGCTATGCCACCGTCGTGGTGATTCCGAAGGGCGAAGGGGTCCGCGAGATCGCCAGCCGTCTGGAGCGCGAAGGGATCATCGGGGATCAGCGCATCTTCGTGGCCAGCGTCGTCGTTTACTTCCAGGCGCAATCGAAACTGAAGGCTGGCGAATATGCGATCAAAAAGCACGCCAGCATGCGGGAAGTGCTCGATACGCTGGTCGAGGGCAAAGCGATCCTGCACACCGTTTCTGTTCCCGAAGGGCTGACCAGCTATCAGGTCGTGGAAAGGCTCAATAGCCATCCTGAGCTTACGGGAAAAATCGATATCATCCCCTCTGAAGGCAGCTTGCTCCCCGATACCTATCGATTTGCGCGCGGCACCGACCGCGAAGAGCTGATCGCGCGGATGCAGAGCGAACAGCGCAAATTCATGGCCAAGATCTGGCCGAAGCGCGCAACCGGCCTTCCCTTCAAGACCCTTGAAGAGGCGGTCAACCTGGCGTCCATCGTCGAGCGGGAAGCCAGCAAGGCTGATGAGCGGCCGCGCGTTGCCGCCGTGTTCGTCAACCGGCTGCACAAGAATATGAAGCTTCAGTCGGACCCGACCATCATCTATGGCCTTTCCGGTGGCAAGGGCACGCTGGGGCGTCCCATTCTGAAGACCGAAATCCAGCAGATGACGCCTTATAACACCTATACGATGAAAGGCCTCCCGCCGACGCCGATCGCCAATCCCGGCCGCGCGGCGCTGGAAGCCGTTTTGCGCCCTGCGAAGACGGGCGACCTCTATTTCGTCGCCGACGGCACGGGCGGCCACACCTTCTCCGAGACCTATGACGAGCACAAGAAGGGTGTCGGCGAGTGGCGGATCATCGAGAAGGAGATACGGGAGAAGCAGGCCGCCGCCAAGGCTGAAGCCGAGAAGCTTGCCGCCGCCGCAGCAGCGGCAAGCACAAGCGTAGCCGCAACCGCTGTGGCCGCCGCTGAGCCCACCACCACGGTCATCCCTGGTGTTGCGATCACCGCCTCGTCGAGTGATCCGGCAATCGCGCTCGACGATAGCGGCATGCCGCTGCCTGTGCGCAAGCCGAAGCGCTAAGCGATTTTTCGCGGTCCAGGCGCACCCTCTAAACATTTACTGAATTTCGTGCCGCGGGACATTGTTACCGCAATGCAAATCAAAGCAGGTAGTCATCGAGCAAAAAGCGTTATGCGCAGCGCGATTTTGCGCTATGACTGCGCCCTCGGCACCGTTGAGGATTAGCGTTCGCGTGGGGGAGCCATGACAGAGGCGGTTCAGACGCAAAGGTCCGCGGGAAGCAGCGTTTGGCTTGCCATGATGCTCGGCATCATCTGGGCCTGCATCGTCGCCCTGGTGCTGACGGTGGCGTCACTGGCCGGGATCTCGCCGGAAGGCCCAGACGAATGGACCTATGACTGGCGCACGCTCTTCTTCTCGCAAAGCGCGGAACGGCCGCGCGACGACATCGCGATCGTCCTCATCGACGAAGACAGCATGCGCGATTATGACTATATCTCGCCCCTTGATCGCGGCTTGCAGGCGAAACTGCTCCAGGCGCTCGACAGCGCCGCGCCGAAGGCCGTCGGCCTCGATTTCATTTTCGACCGCAAAAGCGAAGACGGCAAGACCCAGGCGCTCATCGACGCGATCAAAACGATGCGCAGCCCTATCGTCTTCGGGGCGATCGACAGCCGCGTTCGCGGCTTCAAGGCCGACGACCTGAAATATCAGGAAGATTTCATTGCCAGGACGGGGCGCGAGGCGGGCCACGTTTTCTTTGCACGCCAACTGGACCAGCTGAAAATCGGTGACCAGGTGGTGCGCTTCATGGGTGAGCGCGCGCCTGCGCCGCCGCATCGCAAGAGCATCGCCCAGCTGCTGGTCGAAAAGGCCGGCGCGACATCGCCGAGCGAGCCCGCCAGCCCCTATATCGCATGGCTGCTGCCGCCTCATGGAGATGACCTGTTTCCGTTGTTCCGCGTCCCTCGGCATAAGCCTGATGCGGGCGCGGAAACCATCCTCCCGGAAAGCTGGCGGCGGGCGCTGCGGGGCAAGATCGTGCTGATCGGCGGCGATTTCGTCGATCGTGACAAGCATCTGACGCCGCTCTCCGTTCTGGACGGGGCGAAGATGCCTGGCGTTATGGTGCAGGCGCAGATCCTGGCCCAGCTGCGCGACGGGCGTTCCATTCATGAAGTGCCGTGGGACATGGAACTGGCTTTGCTCGCGGTCGTTGCCCTGCTAGGCTTCATGGTGAGCCGCTTCTTCAGCGTCAAACGATACGATTGGCTGGTCTATTTCTGCGGTCTTGCGGCGCTGGTCATCCTTGGAGTTGTGCTTTTTTCGACATACGCCATCATCATCCCCTCCACATCATTGTTCTTTGCGTGGACGGCCGGCGTTACGGGTGGACACTATGCTACGACGGTGGCGCAGAAACTTGGTTTCGCGCGCTCATAGGAGAATATTGACATGAATCAGGTCACAAGACTTCGCGCGCCCGCCTTGCTGGGCATCGCTTTGGCGGTTTTCCTTGCGCCCGCCGCTGCCCTGGCGGAGATCGAGGTGCTTGAATCCTCCGCGCCGGAGATCGCTGCCGGCGCCAAACTCGCTGACGAAGCGCGTGTGAAAGTGCCGGATGGCGCTTCGATCCGGGTTCTGATCCTGTCATCGGGCTCGACCAAGACGCTGAAGGGCCCTTATGAAGGCACAGTCGCCGCTTATAAGGATGACCGCAGCTGGTGGGAACGCATCACCGGGCGGGACAAGGACAGCGATGCCCCGATCGGCGCGACACGCGGGATGCGCCCCCCACAGTAAGGGCACTGATACCGCATCGGCTCGGTAATGCCAAATTGACGGGACGAACCGATCTTTAGGATCCAGCACTCGCGATGCGCATGTCTCGTTTAACCCTTTGCGGTGTGACGGCCGTTTTCCTAATGTTGATCGGAGCGGCTCCGCTCCATGCGCAGAGCTGCAATCCGACGCAAAGTTTCGAGCGCTGGCTTGAGGATTTCAAGCGCGAGGCCGCCAATGCCGGCGTTTCGCGCGGCGCCATCACGTCCGTGCTTGGCTCGGTGGCTTACGACCCGGCTATCGTCCGCAAAGACCGTGCCCAGGGCGTTTTCGCGCAATCCTTCCTCCAGTTCTCCGGGCGCATGGTTTCCGCCGACCGGATGAAGCGCGGCGCCGAGAATCTGGACCGCTACCGCGACGCCTTCGCGCGGATCGAGAAGCAGTTCGGGGTGCCCGGGCCGGTGATTGTCGGATTTTGGGGGCTGGAGACCGATTTCGGCGTCAATTCCGGCAAAAGCCCGATCATTGGCGCACTTGCGACGCTCGCCTATGATTGCCGTCGCCCCGAATTGTTTCGTGAACAGTTGCTCGCGGCGCTCAAGATCGTCGATAAGGGCGATCTGACCCCCGACCAGATGATCGGCGCCTGGGCCGGCGAATTAGGCCAGACGCAATTCCTTCCCGCACATTATCTGGAGTTCGGCGTGGACTTCGATGGTGATGGGCGCGTCGACCTGCGCAATAGCGTGCCCGATGTCCTGGCTTCGACGGCGAGACTGCTCCAGCACCATGGCTGGAAGCGCGGCGAGCCCTGGATGCAGGAAGTCAGCGTGCCGGACGAACTGCCATGGCGGGAAGCAGATCTCAGCATTCAGCATCCGCGTTCCAAATGGGCCGCTTGGGGTGTGCGCCAACGCGACGGACGCCCGCTTACAATCCGACAACGTCCCCGCCTCGCTGCTACTGCCCATGGGGCGTCATGGGCCGGCGTTCCTCGCCTTCGCAAACTTCAAGGTCTATACCGAGTGGAACCAGTCGCTGGTCTACGCGACCACGGCCGCCTATTACGCCGCGCGGCTTGCCGGCGCGCCGGCCTATAATAAGGGCAAGCCGAACATTCCCGCTTACGGATTGCAGGAGATGCGCAGTCTGCAGGAGCTTCTGGTGCGGCACGGCTATGATGTCGGCAAGCTCGACGGCATCATCGGCGTGGCGACGCGGGACGCCATCCGGCAGGCCCAGATTAAATTCGGCCTGCCAGCAGATTCCTACCCATCTGAGGAGTTATTCCAGCGTCTTCGCGGCAGCTAAGTCTGGATGAACCGAAGGTCTGCCAATACAATTCAGCGGAACAGACCGCTGTTCTCGCGGAAATCTTTAGCATAACAAAAGATACCCACCGCTGTTTTGGTCTCAATTTGAAACGATTTTTATTTAGCGCATTACGCGCACAATCATAAAATTGTCGCCACTTACGGCTGGGGTGACACGAAGCCGACCGTTCGGGCCTTCCGCTGTCCGCATAGGCGATCAGGCTGCCGCTTATTCCGTCAGTTGGCTCCAAATTCATCAAATCCCTCACTGAGCCCGCCGCCTGCCGTGCACCGCTCTCGGCCGCTCTTGCTGCGCTGCAACATTTTTTGGAACCAAGTGGCGACGCAGTTCGTTACGACGTTGCCTCATAAGGACTTTGGCAATTCACCCCGATATCGAGACCCAGCTTTTCCACTTGGTGCCGCCCTTCGCGAGCGGTTCCGTGCGATCGGTAGGAACACGGCTTATTCAGCCCCATTTTGGACATAAACGATGGTGTGCCCAACAAATCATCACGGCGGAGTGGCAATTCACATGTTTTAGGCATATTGGAACGTTTGAACCTTAACCATTTTTATTCCTGTATTCATCATGATGCGAAATCAATTCTATTCAATTTTTATCGATTTTTTATGTCTGGGCCGCATGACTTGCGGTAACTGCCTATCCGCCCTCTTTTTGGAACTTTTTCTCCGTAAATATGTTGTTGTGAGGTTCGTTTGCCACAATGGATGACAAAAAAATGAAGATAGCGCAGATTTCTCCCCTGATTGAGAGCGTACCGCCTCGGCTTTATGGAGGCACCGAACGGATCGTCTCGTATCTCACGGAAGAACTGGTTCGCATGGGCCACGAGGTAACATTGTTCGCCAGTGGTGATTCGACGACTGCCGCCGAGGTGGTGAGTTGTGCTGCTACGGCATTGCGCCTCGACCCCAAGGTGAAGGATCAGATTCCCTACTACATGCTGATGATAGACCGCGTGCGCCGCATGGCGGACGATTTCGATGTGCTGCATTTTCATATCGACCACTACCAGTTTCCCATGTTTCATCACGTCGCCGGCCGGACCGTCACAACGCTGCATGGGCGCCAGGACATCCCCGACCTGAAGATGCTGTACAATGCGTTTCCCGACATGCCGCTTGTCTCGATCTCAGACGCGCAGCGCCGTCCGGTTCCGTCCGCCAATTTCGCAGCGACCGTCTATCACGGCCTGCCGAACGATCTGCATCGGGCCAATCTGAGCAACACTGAAAATTACGTGGCGTTTCTCGGCCGCATATCCCCGGAGAAAGGTCCCGACCGCGCTATCCGGATCGCCAGAGCAGCAGGCATTCCTCTCAAGATCGCGGCCAAGGTCGACAAGGCGGACGAAGACTACTTCCGAGAAGTGGTCAAGCCGATGCTCGATCAGCCTGGGGTTGAATATATCGGTGAAATCAACGAGCGGAATAAGACGGCATTCCTCGGCAATGCCCGCGCCCTGCTGTTCCCCATCGATTGGCCGGAACCGTTCGGTCTGGTGATGATCGAGGCCATGGCATGCGGCACGCCGACCCTCGCGTTCAGGCACGGTTCAGTTCCGGAGGTTATAGAGGACGGGTTGTCGGGATATATCGTCGATTCCGAAGAAGAAGCCGTCACGGTTCTTCCGCAAACGATTTTGCTGGACCGCCGCCGCGTCCGGCGCCGCTTTGAGGAACGCTTCTCTGCGTCCAGGATGGCGGCGAATTACGTCGCGGTTTACGAGAAGCTGCTGCAGCGCTCCATCGGCGACGGAGTGACGGGCCGGCCCTCCATCATGCGGGACGCGGTGTATCAAAAGCGGCAGGCCAAAGCCATGAACTGATTGGGGCGCCATGACAGCCGAGAGCACGTTGGAGACGCAGAAGAGTTCTTGATGGGTTCTCGGAAACCCCCTTTTATATAACGGCGCGGGGACAGGCCTCGCGCTCGCGCCGCACGCTCAAGCACGGCGATGCGTTTGTCGTGCTTGACAGTTACGGCGACATCGGCGCGTCCGCGGGGGGGCAGGACGGGCTATTTCATTGCGACACCCGTTTTCTGTCCTATCTGGAACTGGTGATTGACGGATTGCAGCCTCTCCTTCTTGGCTCCAATGTCCGCGACGACAATTCCATGCTCACCGTCGAGCTGACCAATCCCGATATTTTCGCGGATGGTGAACTGGTCCTGCAAAAAGACACGGTCCATATCACGCGTAACATCTTCGTCTGGCGTGACACTGCCTATCAGAGGTTGGCGCTGAAAAACTATGGCGAGGCGCCGGTTCAGTTCCGCGTTACGGCTTATTTCGGCAGCGATTTCGCCGATATTTTCGAAGTCCGCGGCATGCGGCGTGCTCAGCGCGGCGTCGTCAATCGCCGGGTCGCCGGGGCTGACAAGGTGGTGATGACCTATCTCGGGCTCGACCGAAAGGCGCGCCATTCGACCGTGATGTTCGATCCCGCGCCCACCGAGCTGACGACCAACTCAGCCTCCTACAGCATCAACCTGGAGCCGGATGAAGAGAAGGCCGTGTTCCTTACGATCGGTTGCGAGCAGGGCGTCGATGAGAGGCCCGCGCAATTCCTCAGGGGCTTCCTGGCGGTGCGCCGCGAATTGCGCGCCCCCGCTCGTTCCGCTGCGACGGTGGAAACGTCAAACGTCCTCTTCAACGACGTGCTCTGCCGGTCGATGGCGGACATGTCGATGCTGCTGACGGATACGCCCGAAGGTCAGTATCCCTATGCGGGCATTCCCTGGTTTTCCACAACCTTCGGCCGCGACGGGTTGATCACCGCGATGCAATTGCTGTGGGCCAATCCCAGCATCGCGCGGGGCGTGCTGGGCCGCCTTGCCCTGCATCAGGCGACGCAAGACGATCCCATGGCCGATGCACAGCCGGGCAAGATCCTCCACGAAATGCGCGGCGGCGAGATGGCCGCGCTCGGCGAAGTCCCGTTCGCCCGCTATTATGGCAGCGTCGATTCCACGCCGCTATTCGTCGCGCTGTTCGGCCGTTATGTCGAGCGCACGGGCGATATGAAGACGCTGACCGAGCTCTGGCCCAATGTCGAGGCCGCGCTCCAGTGGATCGACGGGCCGGGCGACCCCGACGGCGACGGTTTTCTCGAATATCAGCGCGCGACGGATGACGGCCTCACCAATCAGGGCTGGAAGGATTCAAACGACGCCATCTTCCACGCCGATGGCCGCCTTGCCCAGGGTCCGCTCGCCCTTTGCGAGGTGCAGGGCTATGTCTATGACGCGAAGTATCGCGCGGCCTATTGCGCCCGCTATGCTCGGCCATTACGCCCGCGCCGACCAGTTGGAGGCTCAGGCTCGCGAACTGGCGGAGCGTTTCGAGGAAAAATTCTGGCTTCCGGAGCTGAACACCTACGCGCTGGCGCTGGACGGCCATAAGCAGCCCTGCCGCGTCCGGTCCTCCAATGCGGGGCATCTGCTGTTCTCCGGCATCGTCCGGCACGACAGGGGCGCCGTGGTCGCGCAGGAGCTGCTGCGCCCGCGCTTCTTTTCCGGCTGGGGGATCAGGACGATCGCGAAGGACGAGTCCCGCTATAATCCGATGTCCTACCACAATGGTTCGATCTGGCCGCACGACAACGCGCTGATCGCGCTGGGCCTCGCCCGTTACGGCGCTCATGATGGCGTGGAGCGTGTATTCAAGGGGCTGGTCGACGCCGCGGCCTATATGGAGCTGCGCCGGCTGCCGGAGCTGTTCTGCGGGTTCCAGCGCGGTAAAGGGCGCGGGCCAACGCTCTATCCGGTCGCCTGCGCGCCGCAGGCATGGGCCGCCGCGACGCCGTTTTCGCTGTTGGAAGCCGCGCTCGGCTTCGAGTTCGATCCGCGCGCGAAGGAGATCCGCCTGCGTAATCCGCGCCTGCCGGATTTCCTCGACGAGGTGCTGATCCGCGATCTTCGCCTCGGCAATTCCCAGGTCGACTTCGTCGTCAGACGGCACGGCTCGGAGATTTCGGTGCAGCTGCTGCGCGGCGGCAATATACGCGTCGCGGTGGTGTTCGAGACTAACCCGTAGAACGCGCGGGCCTTGAGGTGATCACCCTGTCAGTCGTTAGTCGCATCGACGCCGAACAGGTGATTGAGGGGCGGCCCGCCAATACCAGCCCGCGAGGAAAGCGCTGCAGTCGGCTTGCTGCGGGGAGCCGTGTCATCCGCGACAGGCTTTTCAGTAGACGCAGCCAGGCTCCTAGGGAGCAGCGCGCTTTTTGCATCTCTCTGCGCCATCAGGTTCCGCCCCGCTATTTGACCCACTCCGAGCAGCGTTTCGGTTCGCTGGTGCCCCAAGGCATGATCGGTACGCTTGAGGTGGAATTCTCCGGGCTGCCCTCGATCAGCTTATCGGTGTAGACGACATAGACCAGCACGTTCCGCTTGGGGTCGCAGCCGCGCACGATCTGCATCTTCTTGAAGAAGAAGGAGCGGCGCTGGCGGAACATCTCATCGCCTTGCTCGAACTTTTCCTTGAATTCGATCGGACCGACCTGCCGGCAGGCGAGCGAGGCGTTCGAAAGCTCCTCGGCAAGGCCGAGCCATCCAGTCCAGCCACCCTTTTCCGGCACGGTGAAGTGGCATGAAACGCCCGATACGACGGGGTCGTCGATCGCATAAGTCGCGAGCTTGTGGTCAGGAGAGAGGAACTTCCAGACCGTCGTCTTCTTGAAAATGAGATCGGGTTCGTCGGCGGCGGCCGCAACCAAGGGCAAGGCCGCACATAACCATAGGGCAATGATAATCGAGCGCATCTGAACCTTCTTAATTGTTCGGGCTCAGAAGCAAACACCCGCCCGCCAGGTTTGATCCATCGCGGCAAGCAGGCTTCGCACCCCCTTGCGGCCACAGCCTATATGTTCGGGGGAGGCGAGGAGTACAAGCCCACAGCACAGTCCGGGCGTGAAGAACAGTTCCGGTGCCGGCACGGCAATGGCTACGAATATAGCCATGCCGCGTCGCACGATGTCAGCACTCGATGCGCTCCATATCGGTGAAGCTGAGCTGATTTTGGTTATTGAAGGTGATGAACCCGTCGGCGTCGCCGCTCAACGTGATGTTGTGCTCGTCCTGGGCGACGATATGGCCGCTGGTCAGCTGGATGGTCCAGTCCGTGCCGAACGCGCCGGGCGAGCCCGAGCCGCCGGCTCCCGCCAATCTGACGGTGTCGACCCAGCCGCCCATGCCGCCATTGGCCGAATCCATGCCGCTATCGGCGTTGAACAGGAACAGATCCGAGCCGTCTTCACCATTCATGATGTCGTTGCCTTCCATGCCGAAGAGAATGTCGTCACCCGTACCGCCGAACAGAGTGTCGTCGCCGGCTTCGCCATAGAGCCGGTCGTTGCCCGCGCCGCCATAGGCGAGATCGTTGCCGCCGCCGCCGTAGATGAGGTCATGCCCGCCTTCGCCATAGACGGTGTCGGCGCCATCGCCGATATCCGCATCGCCATTGGTGGTGTCGAAGGTGTCGTCGCCATCGCCGAGATAGGCCTTGTCGTTGCCCGCACCGCCGCTGACCACGTCATTGCCGGCGCCCGCATTCAGCGTGTCGTTGCCGGCTTCGCCGAATAGTTGGTCGTTGCCCTCGCCGCCGTCGAGCGTATCATTGCCGTCGCCGCCATTGAGCTGATCGTCGCCGGCGTCGCCATACAGCTTGTCGTTGCCGGCTTCGCCGTAGAGGCGATCATTGCCCGCGCCGCCATAGAGCACGTCGTCGCTGCCGCCGCCGCTGACCACGTCATTGCCGTCGCCGCCGCTGAGATAGTCGTTGCCCGAGCCGCCGATCAGCGTGTCGTCGCCGCCATTGCCGTATTCGGTCACGGCGACGGTCGAGCCCGAGCCATTGAAGACATCGCTGCCGGCGCCGCCTTCGGCCCGTTCGATGCCTGATGCCGCCATGTCCAGGGTCACGCCGCCCGTGCCTGAGACGGTCACCTTGTCATAGCCGGCACCGCCCTCGATGACGGTGTCGCTCGAAGTCCACGACGAGCGTATCGTTGCCCGCGCCGCCATAGAGCCGGTCGGCGCCCGCGCCGCCAGTGAGGACGTCGTTGCCGATGCCTCCGATCAGCGTGTCGTTGCCCTCGCCGCCGGTGAGCGTATCGTTTCCTGACGCCGCCACCAGCGAGACATTGTCGATCTGGCCGCCGTAGCTGTCATTGTCGCCCGCCACTTCGCGGAATTCCAGCTGGTCCAGACCACCGGTGCCTACGACCGTGTAGCTATGGCTTTCCCAATTGGTGGATGCCGGATCGATGCTGTCGACGAGCACGCCGTTCCAGTAGACCTGCACCGTATTGGTGGCAAGTGCGGTATTCACACGAGCGGCGGTATCGAGGCTCAGCGTATAGCTCTGGCCTGCCTGGGTCTGCACACTCTGATAGACGCGATCGACCGACGCGCTGTCCGCGTCGATTTCCATGTATTGGTGACCTTCCGACGCAGTGCCCACGCCGACAGCATTGTCCAAGACCTCGACATGGCCGGCCGACGCCGTCCAGCCCGGTATCGACGAAAAATGCTGCCAATTGGTGAGATCCGGATTCTCGAAGCTTCCGTTGACGAGGAGGTTCTGTCCTCCGCCATAGAGCGTATCGTTGCCTATGCCGCCATCGAGAACGTCGTTGCCCGCGCCGCCGATCAGCCTGTCGTCGCCGGCATAGCCATATTCGGTGACGGCCGTGGTCGCGCCTGAGGCGTTGAAGATATCGTTGCCCGCGCCGCCTTCGGCCCGTTCTATGCTTGAAGCCGCCAAATCCAGCGTCACGCCGCCGGTGCCGGAGACGGTCACCTTGTCGTAGCCGTCGCCGCCCTGGACGACGGTATCGCTCGCATCGATGACGAGCGTATCGTCGCCCGCGCCGCCATACAGCCGGTCGGCGCCCGCGCCGCCATCGATGGTGTCGTTGCCGATGTCGCCGTCGAGCGTGTCATTGCCGGCGTCGCCGTAAAGCTTGTCGTTGCCTGCTTCGCCGTTCAGGTAGTCATTATCGTCGCCGCC
Organism: uncultured Alphaproteobacteria bacterium; assembly: GCA_963842775.1. Classification (GTDB taxonomy): domain Bacteria; phylum Pseudomonadota; class Alphaproteobacteria; order Rhizobiales; family Rhodomicrobiaceae; genus R-RK-3. The sequence continues at coordinate 522,246 of CAWJHQ010000016.1, forward strand.
ATACAGCTTGTCGTCGCTGCCGCCGCCCCAGATGGTATCGTTGCCGCCTTCGCCATAGACGGTGTCGGCCCCATCGCCGTCATCGCGGTCGCCGTTGATCGTGTCGAAGGTGTCGTCGCCCGCGCCGAGATAGGCAACGTCATTGCCCGCGCCGCCGCTGACCACGTCATTTCCATCGCCGCCATAGAGAGAATCGGCGCCCGCGCCACCGGTCAGCGTGTCGTTGCCCGCATAGCCGTACTCCGTCACGGCTCCGGTTGCATCGGAAGCATCGAATACATCGTTGCCCGCGCCGCCTTCGGCCCGTTCGATGCTCGAAGCCGCCATGTCCAGCGTCACGCCGTCGCTGCCGGAGACGACGACCTTGTCCGTGCCGTCGCCGCCCTGGACGACGGTGTCGCTTGCATCGATGACGAGCGTGTCATTGCCCGCGCCGCCATAGAGCTGGTCGGCGCCCGCACCGCCCGTCAGCGTGTCGTTGCCGATGTCGCCGTCGAGCGTGTCATCTCCGGCGTCGCCGTAAAGCGTGTCGTTGCCTGCCTCGCCATTGAGGTAGTCATTGTCATCGCCGCCATACAGCTTGTCGTCGCTGCCGCCGCCCCAGATCGTGTCGTTGCCGGCTTCGCCATAGACGGTATCGACGCCGTCGCCGTCATCGCGATCGCCATTGGTGGTGTCGAAGGTGTCGTCGCCCGCACCGAGATAGGCAACGTCGGTGCCCGCGCCGCCGCTGACGACGTCATTGCCGTCGCCGCCATAGAGGGCGTCGTTACCGTCACCGCCATCAAGGGCATCGGCTCCCGCGCCGCCATAGAGCTTGTCCGCACCCGCGCCGGCGGTCAGCGTATCGTTGCCGTCGCCGCCATCGAGGAGGTCATCGCCCTCGCCGCCATCGAGAGCATCGGCTCCGGCGCCGCCGTAAAGTTTGTCGGTGCCTGCGCCGCCTGCCAGCGTATCGTTGCCGTCGCCGCCCTCAAGGAGGTCGTTGCCGTCTCCGCCGTCAAGGGCATCGGCTCCCGCGCCGCCATAGAGCTTGTCCGCGCCCGCGCCGCCGGTCAGCATATCGTTGCCGTCGCCGCCATCGAGCGTATCGTCGCCAATGCCGCCGTCGAGCGTATCGTTGCCCGCCTCGCCATACAGCGCGTCATTGCCGTCGCCGCCGAGCACGGTGTCGTTGCCGCCATAGGCGTAGACGACATCGTTACCGCCCAGGGCTGAGATGGTGTCGCTCTGTTCCGTTCCGTAGAAGTTTTCGGCGTGATCCGTTCCGGAAATCTCGTAGATGCCCGGTTGCCCATCCGGCTGGATGTTCAGGTCGAAGCTCGACTGCGCGGTCAGGCCGCCGCTGTCGGTCACAGTTACGGTTACAGTCGCGTGATCGGTATCCGGAACGAGCTGGATCACCTTCAGCGAAACCTGCGCATTGACGTCGTCGAAATCCTTGTCGCCGCCGTTGACCAGGTCTTCCCAGTTGTGGTTGCCCGCACTGCCATTGTCGACGAGATAGTCGAAGCCCTTGGCGTTCAGCGAGGCGTCGGAGAAGAAGACGCCCGCGCCCGTGCCGGTAAGCTGTACGCCGTTGGCGGAGGCGTGACCATTGCCCGCCGGAAAGTTGAAATTCGACCTTCTGGCCGTCGATGGACGCGGCATTCTGATTGCCGTTGGGGATGATGAAGAATCCCAATGTCGCGGCGCCCGGATATTCTGCGAGGTCGATCAGCGCCAGGCTTTCTCCCAGATTGTGGGCGTTGTCCTCAACGATCGCGCCGCCGAGCGGATTGCCTTGGGCATCAGCCAGATAATAGCCGACGCTGTTACTATAACCGGCATTGGAAGACAGGATATCAGTGCTGAGTTGCAGCACGCCGCCGGGCGGCAGGGCGTAATGGCCATTGCCGCCAGCGGTCAGTTCTTGGGCCGCCATGTGACCGGGCGGCGTGCCGCTGATGACGCCGGTATGGGGATCGATGGAGAGCCATTCCGGCCCGTCAATGCTGTAGGTCAGGCTGTCGCCGTGATCGACATCCGAGAAATGGCTGGACGTATCGAGGGAGAAGCCTTCGCCTGCGGTCGCCGTTTGGGCGGCCACGGCCGTGGCGTCGGGCGCCTCGTTGACATCCGTCACATTGACGGTGACGGTCTTGACGACGCTGTTGCCCGCTTCGTCGGTCGAGCGGATTTCGAGGTCGTAGCTGTTCTGGGTCTCGTAGTCGAGCTGCGCGCCCGCCTTCAGCGTGATGGTGTCGCCGCTGATCTCGAACAGCGGATGGCCATTGACGATCTCATAGCTGTGGCTGTCGGACAGGTTCGCGTCCGTCGAGCTGAGATGGCCGACGACCGTGCCGGCCGCCGAATTCTCCGCGACATCGGGGCTGCCGAGGAGAATATCGGTGGGTCCCGCGTCGACGACCGAGCCGGTCGGATCGTAAGTGTGGTTCTCGATGTCGTCGATCGTCACGGGCGAAGGTTGCACATTGAGATCGAAACTCGAATGCACCGTGAGGCCGCCGCTGTCGGTGACCGTGACGGTGACTGGAACGTCTGCCGCATCCGGCACGGCCTGCACCAGGCTTAGCGTAATCTGCGCGTTGACGTCGGCGAAAGAGTTATCGCCGCCGCCGAACAGGTCTTCCCAGTTTTGGTTGCCGTTGTGGTTGTTGTCTTGGAGATGATCGGTGCCATCGCTATTCAACGCCGGATTGGAGAAATAGACGCCGGGTCCGGTGCCGGTCAGCGTATGGCCGCCCGCCACGGCGTGCCACTCGCCATCGGCAAACTGGAACTCGACCTGTTGCCCGTCGCCGAGCGCAGAATTGTTGTTGCCGCCATTGGGAATGATAAAGAAACCAAGGCCAGCCGCGCCAGGATAGGCGGCAAGGTCGATGAGGGTCGCGTGCTGCCCTTCCTGGTGCGCATTGGTTTCGACCACGGCACCGCCGATCGGGGTGCCGTTCGCATCGGCCACATAGAAGCCGAAACTGTTGCTGTAGCCCGCCCAGTTGCCGAACATCTCGGTAGAGAGTCTGCACCACGCCCGCCGGAGGCACTTCATACCCGCCGTCGGGACCCGAGGTCAGTTCCCGCAGTGCCGAGATGCGCCGGCGGGGTGCCGCTGATGACGCCTGTGTGGGGATCGATGGAGAGCCATTCCGGGCCGTCGATGCTGTAGGTCAGCGTGTCGCCCTGATCGACATCGGAGAAATGGCTGGACGTGTCGAGTGAGAAGCCTTCGCCCGCTGTTGCCGTTTGACCAGCGATGGTGGTGGCGTCGGGCGCCTCGTTCACATCGGTTACATTGACGGTGACCGTTTTGACGATGCTGTTGCCGGCGCCGTCGGTGGAGCGGATTTCGAGGTCGTAGCTGTTCTGGGTCTCGTAGTCGAGCTGCGCGCCCGGCTTCAGCGTGATCGTGTCGCCGTCGATCTCGAACAGCGGATGGCCGCCGACGATCTCATAGCTGTGGCTGTCGCCATGGTCCGGATCGAGCGTCGCCAACTGGCCGACGATGGTGCCGGCCTGGGCATTCTCGGCCGCCGGCGAAAGTGCCGCCTGGAGTTCCGTCGGCGCCTCGTTCACGTCGGTCACATTGACGGTGACCGTTTTGACGATGCTGTTGCCGGCCTCGTCGGTGGAGCGGATTTCGAGGTCGTAGCTGTTCTGGGTCTCATAATCGAGCTGCGCGCCCGGCTTCAGCGTGATCGTGTCGCCGTCGATCTCGAACAGCGGATGGCCGCCGACGATCTCGTAGCTGTGGCTGTCCTGGCCGTCCGGATCGGCAGTGGTCAACCGGCCGACGATGATGTGGCCTGCGGAATTCTCGGCAATGGGCGAAAGCTCCGCTTCGAGCGCTGTCGGCGCCTCGTTCACGGGCGCTGGCGGTGGAGCATCGCCTTCCGGTGCGGGACTCTCGCCGCCGGACGGCAACTGCTCGGCAGCATCGGCCTGTTCCGCAAAGATGGTAGGGGCGGCTGGTTGGAGCGCTTCATCCGCGGAATAGCTGGCAAAACTCATCGGTTCGCCGCCCGTCGCTTCGGGGGCAGCCGGGCCAGCTGGCTGGGGATCGCTTTTAACCGAGGCATAGGACGAGCTGGCTGACGGGCTGGGCTGAGCGCTGTCGGTCAAGGGGCTGGAAGAAGCATTGTCCTCGGAGGCGCCATCTGCCGAGGCAGGCGCCTCTACGGCCTGCGGCTGCCCGCTACCCTGGATGGCCGCAGGCGGCAGTGTCTCAGCGCCATTGGGTGCGGCCTGGCCGTTTTCAAATGCGAGAGAGTCGACATCCGGCGGGACCGAACCGGGATAGGTGAGGTCGTACCGGTCGTCAGGTCCGCTCGATAGCTGGAAATCATGCGCCTGGGTCAGCGCGTCCTGCTTCACCAGATCTTCACGCGTGGAATTGATATTCGTCTGCGCGGCGGCTGCAGGTTTCGGAGCGGCAGAGTTCTGTGTCGCTTCGGCCATCGAGATCACCCCTTATTGTGATGTCCCCGATTGGCAACGAATTCAGCTGCTGTTGCAACAAAGCGTTCTGTAAATGGTGATGAAAGCCCAAACAGTATTCATCGCTATTTATCGAAAATTGTAGGCTGGTGATAGCTCGCGAGCTTTTATTATAAGGTCGCGGTTTTTCATAGATTTATAGCAAACATATTTGCCGTGGATTCATGCCGTTCACTTACGTTGGATTCGGCCGCCGCATGCGAAGCGTGGCGGCGAGGGTTCGAGTAGGCAAACATCTTGATGCAGAACGCGGCCAGCCATCTGAGATCAACCGCCTTCCCGAGGACAGCGCAGGTGGAGCCGCCCTCTGAGCCGCGTGGCTTCGTCCGGCGGGTATCGACTTTCCGGCTTATCGCCCAGCTCATAAAGGACAGCCGGGAAACGCCGCGCGCGGTGCTTGTCGCCTCATTGCTGATCAATCTTTTGGCGCTGGCGCTGCCTTTGACGATCCTGCAGGTCTATGACCGCGTCATACCGAACTCCGCTTTCAATACGCTCACCGCGCTGCTCTTCGCGCTGTTCACGGTTGTCGTCTTCGATACGGCACTGAAGATCGCCCGGAATCATCTGGTCAGCCGCGCAGCACTGGAATCCGCATTCAAGGCTCGGGTGACGGCGGCCGCGAAGCTGCTCTACGGTGATCAGCACGAGATCAACGCCAAGCCGCGTTCCTATTGGTTCGACCGGATGTCGGCGGTCGAAGAGATGGGCAGTATGAGAGGCACCGCCGACCGTGCCGTGCTGCTCGATATTCCGTTCATCGCGATCTTCCTGTTCATGACGGGCCTCATCGGTGGCTGGCTGGTTGCGGTGCCCATCCTGTTGATCGTGAGCTTTGCCGCGGTCATGCTCTGGCTCAGCGGTCAACAGCGCCGCTTGATGGATGACGGCCGCGAGGAGGACGAGCGGCGTTACGGCTACATTGTCGAATGGCTGGGGGGCATCACCACCATCAAGGCGCTGGCGATGGAGGCCCAGATCCAGCGCCGGTTCGAGGAGATGATGGCGCTCTCGTCCGCCTATTCCTTCCTGGCCGCCGAACGCAACAATCGGGTGCCGGCGCTGGGACAGCTTTTCTCCAATCTGATGATGGTGTCCGTGGTCACAGGCGGCGCCGTTTTCGTGATCGACGGAGTGATGAGCGTCGGCAGCCTGGCCTGTTGCAGCCTGCTGGCTACGCGCGTTGCCCAGCCGATGTTCCGGGTGATCAGCGTCTGGACTCAGATCGAGGCTTCGACACTGGCCGAGATGCGGGCGCAGGAGATCCTCGATCTGCCATTCAGCATTCCTTCCAACGAGGCGTTCACTTGCACGGGATCCATCGAATTGGCGGACGTGCATCTGCCGGCAAGGGGGCGCTGGAATGGATTTGAAAAGCTGCGGCTGCGGATCGATCCGGGGGAATTCATTGGCGTCACCGGCGGCGCAGGCAGCGGCAAGTCCACTTTTCTTTCGCTGCTCAATGGGACCCTCGCACCGGCCTCCGGACAGGTGAAGGTGGACGGCATCGACATCGCCTCGCCTGAGGGCCGGCACTTGCGCCGCGCGATCCAGACGGTCGATGGCCGGATTACGCTGATGCGCGGATCGATCATCGAGAATATCACCATGTTCCGCACCGGCGAGTTCATGCGCGAGGCTGTGGCCGCAGTGGAGCTGATGGGCTTTCACGAGCAGATCAACGGGCTCGCCGATGGCTATGACACCAAGGTCGGCGACGGCTCCGCCAGTGTCATGCCGCAAGGGTTTCTCCAGTCGCTGATGATCGCGCGCGCGCTTGCCCATAAGCCGAGCATCCTGCTCATAGACGATATGACCGCGCTGCTGGACCAGGAGACGCAACGCCGGCTTACCCAAGCGCTGACGGCGCTCCGCGGCGCCATGACTTTCGTGCTCGTGAGCACGAATACGGCTCTGCTGAAGCAGGCAGACCGGATATTCGCATTGCGGGAAGGCTACCTCTCGCCTCTGGCGGACATCGAAATTTCGTCAGCCTCAGCCAATGCACCTTCCGTCACGCGCAGGGGGCATGGCTAAGATGAAGCAGCTGTCACACAAGAAGGCTGCCGAGCCGGCAAGCCATCACGGCGCTGGAGGTGCTGCCCGCCTTGCCTCCGGTCATCGGCGAGTCCCCAGGGATCGAGCTGCCCCCTCAGCGGAACAGATCCCGCACGCCCGCCGAAAATTGCCTGAAACCCTTGTTGCAAGCGCTGGGCTGGTCCGGGGAAATGCGTCACGTCCAGGAAGCGATCGGCGGGGACGGCACCATCGCCAACTTCGTCGCCTTCACCGCCGTGCTGCTTCGGCTGTATTACGAAGTCCTGCCGATGGATGCGACATTGAAGAATCTGCCGGACCCGCAGCTTCCTTGTCTGTTCATCCCCGAAAATGACAAAGCCGATCTGTGGGTCGTGCTGAGCAAGCGCAATGGCGGCGCCGTCGAGGTCTTCAAGGGACGCGACGCGGTGACTGCGGTCATCGGGCCCGAGCCGCATCGCGGGCGCTTTTACTATCTCCGCAAGATCGAGGAGGTCGCGGGGGAAACGGTCGCGAGGAAAGCAAGCTGGTTCGCTTCGCTGCTTCTGAGCGAAAGCGCGACGATACGCGGCCTGTTCCTGATTTCGGTCGCGGTCAATCTGGTCGCGCTTGCGGTGCCGATCTACATGATCGCGGTTTTCGATAAGGCGATCGGCACGAAATCGCTGGAAACGCTCGGCTATAGCTTCGTCGCCATCGCGCTGGCCATGGCCGTGGAGTTCGTCCTGCGCGAGATGCGGGCGCGGGGGCTCGCCTATCTCGGCGCCCGCATGCAAGGGGCGATGATGACCGGCGCCTTTCAGCGCCTGCTGCTGCTGCCGATCAGCTTGACGGGAACTGCCTCGGTCGGCGCGCAGGTTACCCGTCTGAAGCTGTTCGAATCCGTCCGCGACGTGTTCAGCGGGCCGCTTGCCGCGGCTCTGCTCGACATTCCCTTCATCGTCATCTTCGTTTTTGCCGTTTTTCTGATTGGCGGCTCGCTCGGCTGGATCGTGCTGGCCTTCCTCGCCGGGCTCACGGTGCTCATCTCGGTGTCCATTCCGATCGCGCGGCGGCAAGCGGCAAAAGCCGGTGAAGCCAAGACGGAAAACCGCAAATTCCTGATGGAATTCACCGCCAATCTCGACACGATTACCCGTTACGGCGCGGAAGACGTGTGGATGCATCGCTACCGAGAACTCAGCGCCGCCAATATTTCCCGCGCATCGGCCGCCAGCAATCTAAGCCTCGTCGAGCAGACCATCTCGCAGAGCCTTGTCGTGGTGACCGGCGCCATAGTGGTGGGCGTGGGCGCCTATGAGGTGATGGCTGGAACGCTTTCATCGGGTGCGCTGATTGCCTTGATGGCGCTGGTCTGGCGTGTGCTGGCGCCGATCCAGACGGCCTTCCTCAATCTCAACAAGATCAGCCAGGCGCGCAGTATCGTGCAGCAGATCGACCAGCTGATGCGGCTCCAGCCGGAATATCAGCCGCGCAAGCTGCCCACCTTCGCCCGGACGTTCAAGGGCAACATCGAGCTCAGCGGCGTTTCCATGCGCTATTCCCCGCAATCCGCGCCGGCATTGCGAGGCGTCAATCTGCGCATTGTCGAAGGCAGTTTCGTGGCGCTCGCCGGACCGAACGGGGCAGGCAAATCCACCTTGCTGCGGGTGCTGGCGCAGCTCTACCCGCCGCAAGCCGGCAACGTCTTTTTCGATGGCCTGGATTACCGGCAGTTCGACGCCAAGATGCTGCGCGAGCAGATCGGCTACGTGCTGGAGAAGCAGACGGTGTTCACCGGCACGATCGCGGAGAATATCCGCCTCGCCCATCCGGCTGCGACGGATCAGCAGATCGTCTCCATTCTCGAAGAGCTGGGCGCGGGCGATGTGCTCGCCAATGTGGAACGCGGCATCCACGAACCGCTGGTTCCGCATCATTCGCTGCTGGGCACTGAAGAGTTCCTGCAAAAGATCAATCTGGCCCGCGCTTTCATCAAGAAGCCGCCCATTTACCTGCTGGACGACCCGATGTTCGGGCTCGCCGCCTCCGATGAGGACGTGCTGAAGCAGAAGCTGCTCAGATTGAAGGGCAAGGCCACCATCATCATGGCCACGCATCGCGTCAGCTACTTCTATCTCGCCGACAGGCTTGTCGTGCTGAAGGCGGGCGCCGTCACAGCCGACGGCTCGCCGACCGACATTCTTTCCGGTGTGCGCAAGCAGGCGCCGTCACGTCCGCAGCCTGCGACCTTTCCAGGACCGACAAGCGCCGGACAGGATCCGACACAATCGCTATCCAGCCGGTTCAGCCAATGACACGGAACGAAAACCTGCAAAGCCTGGGCGAATTTCTGACGCTTCCGCCGGCGTTGAACGAGCACAGGCAGCACCGGATTTATGGGCCGCTGATCTACCTTCTCGGCCTGCTGATCTGCGGCATCGTCGCATGGTCGGCCGTCGCAAGAATTCGCGAACTGGCGGTGGCATCGGGGGAGATCGTATCGTCCAGCTTCGTTCAGCCGGTTCATCATCTGGAGGGCGGCATCGTCGAGGAAGTCCTCGTCGCGGAAGGGGGCGAAGTGAAACGCGGTTCGCCGCTTATGCGGCTGCGGCCCTATGGAGCGGAAAGCGATCTGGCCCAGTTGCAGGCGCGCAGCGCCCAACTTACGCTGCAGCAAATGCGCCTGAACGCAGCGCTCCAAGGTATCGTCCCTGATTTCGGCACGCTCGGTAACGCATATCCCGCGCTCGCCAAGGAGCAACTCGAGCTCTTCCAGCGCGCCGACGCCTCGGCGGCCAGCGAACGCGAGAAGCTGCAATTGGAGATTGTCCAGGCCACCGGAGAGCTGGAAGCGCTCCAACGGCAGCTGGAAAGCTTCAAACGGCAGGCGGACATCGAAAGCGAGCAGGCGACGATCCGCAAGAAATCGTTCGAAATGGGCTACACGTCGCGGCTGGCCTATCTCGAAACCAAGTCCAAATTCGAGGCCGCCCGGGCGCGCGTCTCGGACGTCGCCGGTCAAATCTTCAAGGTCGAGAAGAAGGCCGACGAGGCGGTGGCCAGACTGAACCAGGCGGTGGCCGAAAGGCTGCAGAAATTCGCCGATGAGCGCTCCAAGGTGGCGGGCGAACTGGCCGAGGTCACGCAAACGCTCGCCAAGCTCAAGGACCGCGTATACCGCCTCGTCGTCACGGCTCCCGTCGACGGAGTCATCAATCTCCTGGCGCAGAAATCACCCGGCGCAGTGCTGAAGCCCGGCGATCTGGTCGCGGAAATCGTTTCGCTGGACAGCGGCGTCATTGCCGAGGTGCATTTGAAGGCGAAGGACCTCGGCCATGTCGACCTTGGTGACGAGGCCGAGATCCGCGTCACGAATTTCGATCCGAGCGTCACTGGCTATGCCCATGGCAATGTCGTCGAAATTTCCCCCACTACCTTCAAGGATCAGCAAGGGGTGCCCTATTACCGCACCCGCATCAGGCTGAAGGATGACCGCCTGAAGCAAGGTCAGCGGACATGGCAACTGCTGCCGGGCATGGTGGTGGAAGCAAATATAATCATCGGCTCGCGTTCGCTGTTTCAATACATGTTGAAGCCGGTTTACCGCTCTCTGGATACAATGTTCTCGGAGCAATAGCGTAAGGCCTTGCCTGCTCGCCGCACTGTACACAGCCGGCGAAATCATCAAGCGACAGGATGCGCCGAATCTTCTACACCCGCCCTGGTTGAGCTACGGAAGTGTTTGTTGCCAAAGCGCCACGAGGAGCCCGTGAAATAAAACTGTCACGCTAGGATTAGGTGGCGGTACCCGCTCATCCTGGTATTAGAAGTCATAGCTGATACATTTATCAAAGGTGACAGGGGAGAGAATGATAATGTTCGGGGGAACAAAGCATACGAGTTATATTGGCGGTGCGTTGCTGGCCGCCTGCATGTTTGCCGACGGGTTCCGCCGGCGCTGCCGATCTCGGCGGCGGCTGCTGCGCCGATCTGGAAGAGCGCATTGCCGAACTGGAAGCCACGACCGCCCGGAAGGGGAACCGGGTTGTGTCGCTGCAGATCACCGGTGCGGTGAATGAAGCGCTTATGATTTGGGACGATGGCGTGGAGAGTGACGCTTATGTCGTAACCAACACCGGCTATCAATCGCGCCTTACCCTATCCGGAACGGGACAGATCAACCCTGATGTGAAGGCCGGCTTCGTCATCACGCTGGGCATTTTTGGCTCGCCCTCGTTCGCCGTCGACCAGACCAATGACGAAAGCATCAGCAACGCGGTTGGAGCTCAAGCCGGACGCAGATCTTTATCCGTGAATCCAAGGTGTATATCGAAAGCGAGCGCCTTGGCCGCCTGAGCATTGGTCAGCAACACACGGCTGCGGACGAAATCACCGCCATTAACGTTGCTCGCAGCGTGTATGTCGACTCTTCCGCTCACCAGGTCTTCGTAGGCGGTTTCCAGCTGCGTAACGGCGACGATCTGACGGGTTTCCGTTTTCTGCAACCTGATGGGTCAGGACGCAACCAATCCTCCAGGCGATGCCGCCCGTTTCGACGTGATCCGTTACAACTCTCCTTCGATCGCGGGCTTTAAGGTTTCTGCATCCTGGGGTGAGGACGATATGTGGGATGTCGCCCTGCGTTATGCGGGTTTGCTCGGCGGCCGGTTTAAAGCTGCCGCTGGCATCGCCTATGGCGCCCGCACCGACGGAGACTTTGTACCCGGCGCCAGCGTTGACGGCACCGCCGGCAGCAACATCAACGGATGTCTCTTCGTCGACCAGAAGGTGGACTGTCACCAGATCGGTATGTCCGGTTCTATCATGGATATGGGGACGGGCCTGTTCATCCACGCGGCTTACGGCATTAATACAGACGAGAACAAGGACGAGGTAGCTGCCTCGGCAGGCCTCGGCAATGTAGACGACGAGAATTCGTTCTTTTATCTGCACGGCGGTATCGAAAAGAAGTGGATGCCGTATGGCGCCACCACTCTTTTTGCAGTGTACGGCCAGTTTGACACCGGTTTTACCCGAGCGGCTACTAGCTCCAGGCGCAATTGGTTCATTCGAAAACGGCGAAGTTGAAATGTGGGGCCTTGGCGTCGTCCAGAATTTCGAGGCTGCTTCATTGGATCTGTACTCTGAAGTATAACCATTATACCTCAAGCGCTGATAACGTTACTATAACATTAATCAGGAGCGTCGAATGATGGCAGCATTGACTTCAACGACTTCGACGTGATTTACGCGGGTGCCAGAATCACTTTCTGATCCTCACGTCAATGATTTTAAGCCGCCCCTCGTGGGCGGCTTTTTATTTGATCGATCCACATGCAATTGATGGCACCCATACAAAGACGCGTGTCCAATCACGTTGCGCAAAAGATGCGTGTTTAAGCTACGTATTTGTCAGTGGACCTCGGCCGATTCGAGCATTAACTAGCTGTACGGAACGCGGTCTTGCGGGCGGGGCAGCGTTTGGGCCATATTGGCTCGGTGCGAAGATGCGGAATGGGAGAGGCACAGTGGCATGGTTGCTGGCCATGGGAACTTGATGGACGCCGGGCCCAAGAGCCGGTCTGAGCGGCGGCGCGAGGATACCAGGCGCAAGCTGATGCGTGCCGCCTATGAGATCATCGCAGACCGTGGCCTTGAAGGGTTGGTCATCCAGGAGATCACCCAGTTCGCCGATGTTGGTTACGGCACGTTCTACAATCATTTCCCGTCGAAAGATGCGGTCGTCGATGCCGTCATCGAATCGGCGCTGCTGCGGATTCTTGAGATTTCCGACCGCCTCGGCGAAATCATGCCCGACCCGGTTGAGGCCTTCGGCATGGACATGCGCATATGCCTGCATGGCAGCCGGACGGATCGCGTCTGGGGCTGGTTCCTGATCCGGTCGACGCTTTCGCGTGGCCAGAGACTGCGCCTGGGTATCGCCGACAGCCTGAAGCAGAGCATCGAGGAAGGCGTTGCGGCTGGGCATTTCAAATGTGACGACATCGAAATGGCGCGGCACACCATCGGTGGCCTTATATTGCTCGGTACGATCAATCTGGTTTCGGTGACTATGCCCGATGATTACGAGGGCCGGTTGGTTACGACCGCGCTCAAGTCGCTTGGCATTTCCAATGCGAAGATCGAGAGCGTGCTCGCCAAGCCGCATCCGGAGTTGAGCCTGCCGCCCTTCCTCGAATCCACCGACGATCTCTGACGCGGCGCCCCGAATGCCGTCCTGCCGATCTTCGCCGAACGTGTGGTGTTTCGGCCATTCTCGGTCGCAAAGCCGCACCTGGTTCGTTCAGGTGCGGCTTTGCGACCTTCAGCACGGGCGTCAGCGTGATGGGGAGCCGCCGTCCTGCAGTTTCGCCAGCACTTGGTCGAGTGAGAAGCTACCGGGCCTTTGCCGCGGCGGGAACTCGGCGTAGGTTTGCAAATGCTTGGCCACGTAGGCCTGCGCCGGGACGAGCGCGAAGGCGTGTTCGACGCGCCATCTGGCATATTCCCCGGCGTCCGTCTGCGCCTTTTCGAAGGGGTCGGCCTTGATGTCGAAAAGCTTGGGGAAGCGCAGCGGAATAAGCGGGTTCTCCCACACGGCGAGACCCTCGGCGCGCTGCTCCAGGAAGGCTATCTTCCAACGGTCATAACGCAGGCCGGCCAGGTTGCCCTCGTCGGTCCAGTAGAAAAACTCCTGGCGCTTGCCGGGGCTGGTGCCGGCTAGCACCTCGCGCTGGTCGTAACCATCGAGATGCACCTTGAAGGTCTTCCCGGCGGCCTGATATCCGGTCAGCAACTTCTCCTTTACGTTCGGCTCCCCTGCGGCAGCGACGAGTGTCGGGACGAAGTCCTCATGCGAGGTGATGTTATTGACTTCGGTGCCCGGCTTGATGACACCCGGCCAGCGCATGAGGCACGGCACGCGGTAACCGCCCTCCCAGTTTGTGTTCTTCTCGCCCTTGAAGGGCGTAGTGCCGCCGTCTGGCCACGAGAAGGCTTCGGCTCCGTTGTCGGTCGTCCAGACGACAATGGTGTTGTCGGCGATGCCGAGGTCATCGAGCTTCTTCAAAAGCTGGCCGACCATGCTATCCATTTCGGTCATGCCATCGGCGGTGATTCCCAGCCCCGTCTTGCCCTTCGATTCCGGCTTGAGAAAGGTGTAGATGTGCATGCGGGTCGTGTTGAACCAGCGAGAAGAATGGCTTACCTGCCTTGACCTGGCGCTCGATGAAGTCGAGCTGCGCGGTGAGAAACTCCTCGTCCACGGTTTCCATGCGCTTTTTCGTCAGCGGGCCGGTGTCCTCGAAGGTCTGCTTGCCGACCTTGCCGAAACGCGGATCCACGGTCGGATCGTCCGTGTCGCTCGCCTTGCACTTCATCACGCCACGCGGGCCGAACTGAGCCTTGAACGCGGGGTTCTTCGGGTAGTCGGGATGCTCCGGTTCATCCTCGGCGTTAAGATGGTAGAGGTTGCCGAAGAATTCGTCGAACCCGTGGACCGTCGGCAGGTGCTCATTGCGATCGCCGAGATGGTTCTTGCCGAATTGACCAGTCGCGTAGCCCTGCGCCTTGAGCAACTCCGCCATCGTCGGGTCTTTCTCCGAAAGACCTTCCTTGGCGCCTGGCAGGCCCACCTTAGGAGGCCGGTGCGGAAGCCGGACTGGCCGGTGATGAACGCCGCGCGTCCAGCGGTGCAGGATTGCTGGGCGTAGTGGTCGGTGAAGATCGCGCCCTCTTTGGCGATACGATCCAAGTTCGGCGTGCGATAGCCCATCATGCCCCGGTTATAGGCGCTGATGTTCCAGTAGCCGACGTCGTCTCCGAAGATTACGAGGATGTTGGGTTTGCGACCGCCGGCTGGCGTCGCTGCTGGTGTAGGCGTGGCCTGTTGTGCCTGGGCGGTTGATGTCCCCGCAGCTGCAGCCAGCGCGAACAGCGACCCGCCGGCAAGCAGGATGTTTCTTCTGTTAGGCGCAAGATGCACTCCAGAACTCGCATGAGCGTCTTTAATTTCCTCGGGCATGGCGCGTCCTCTCCAGCGTCGTTACTGTTTTGCCTCGGCCGTTCATCCACGTCTGACGCACCGGAACCCGACATGGCTTGTCGAGGTGTCGATGGGCTCAGGATGGCGCGCGGCAGGGCGATAGCGGCGGCAGTAGTTGGGGGCGCACAGGTGTGAGCCGCCTTTCAGCACCTTGCGGGGAATTTTGATCCGAGGCTGGCACGGATCGAAGCTCTGGTCCTCGCGCGGGCCGCGCGGATTTTCCGGGATGCAGCACGCCTTGGGCGCGTCCGCGGGGTGCTTGGCCACATACCAGTCGGTCGTCCACTCCCAGACGTTGCCGATCATGTCGTGAAGGCCATAGCCGTTGGGGGGAACGCGGTGACCGGCGAGGTGCGCTCATAGCCGTCGCTTGCAGATTCTGCTGCGGGAAATCGCCCTGCCAGGTGTTCGCCATGTGGCGTCCGCCAGGGGTCAACTCGCCGCCCCAGGCGAACTCGGCGCCGTCGAGCCCGCCGCGCGCGGCGAATTCCCACTCAGCCTCGGTCGGCAGCTCCTTGCCGGCCCACGCCGCGTAAGCCTCCGCGTCCTTAAAGGCGACGTGGACGACGGGGTGATCGTCGAGGCCCTTGATCGAGCTTCCGGGGCCGTAGGGACGGCGCCAGTTGGCGCCAAACTTGAAGTTCCACCACAGGGACCAATCGAGCGGTTCCACGGGATGCGTCGGCGGGATGAACACGAGCGAGCCTGCCTTGAGCATGTGCGGCAGGGCACCGGGGTAGTCCTTCGCGTCAGGCGCGATCTCGGCGAAGGTAACGTAACCAGTGGTTTCCACGAAATGCCGGAACTGCCGGTTTGTCACCGGAGTCCGATCCATCCAGAATGCGTCCACTGTGACGCGATGGACCGGCGCCTCTTCCGGATAATGCCGGTCCGATCCCATGCGGAATGTGCCGCCCGGAATCCGAAGCATGCCATCGCGTGCAGTTTCCGCCCGGTCGATTGTCGCAGAGTGTGGCATCACTACACCCACCACTTGCTATGTTGGCTCTGCTGGCATTCTCACGCCAATGTCGCGCGGAAGAAACTGCACATAGGGGAAGGTTGACTTGGCTTAGCGATTCTGACCATACGGCACCTCGGTGCCCATAAAGCAGAGCCATACCCTAGGGTATGGCGGGGCGTCGGGTGCATGGCCAGATGATCTATAATGTCGGCAATGCTGCCGGCTAAGGCACAGCCTTCTCAAGCGCATCAACCAACTGACGTGCTGAATAAGGTTTGCGCAAAAAGGCAATGCAACCCGCCTTCTGGGCCTGCACTCTCGTGCCCTCGTCATCGAGGGCAGTCATGAAGATGATCGGAAGCGTGGAACCTGAAATCTTCAGTTGACGCTGCAAATCAAATCCTGACATGCCGCCAAGATCGATGTCCAGGAGAAGACAATCGACTTGAGTTGCCGCTCCCTGATCGAGGAATTCCTGAGCAGATGCAAAAACCTTGGTTAAGAAACCGAGTGCATTCGACAGGTCCCCGGTGGCCCTGAGCACGCTAGGATCGTCATCCACGACCGCAACAATCTTTTGGCTCTTCAGCATGAAGATATCTGCTTCCGCCTCGTCAGGGCGAACCATACCGAAGTGAACCTTCGGTGCTCAATTACTTGTACGACAGAACCGATGATGAAGAGACCTGCCCTTAGGGGAAGTACGCTTGCCCCGGATTGCAACTGCCAAGTGTGCCGAGTAAGAGAAGAGCGTGAATTTCGTTGATATCAAATTTGTCTCGGCGCTGTTGAGGCGGTCATTGTCACGGTGGCTGGGACAGACAGCAATCCAAGCCGTTCGGCAATCACCGCAAGCTCTGCCAGCGATTGGATCCGAAATTTTTGCATCACATTATGCCGATGCATTTTGACGGTGCGTTCAGTCGTTCCTAGTGCATAAGCGATCTGTTTGTGGGGCTTGCCGCGAACCAGCAGCGCGAAGACCTCGTGTTCACGAGGCGTAAGCTGGGAATGAAACGAGCGCAGAGTGGCTAACTGATTGTCCTGCTCCCGCATTTTCTCGTATCGAACGAGGGCTCGCTCGATCGCCTTCAGCAACGTTTCTTTCAGTACCGGCTTCGTGAGAAAGTCTTCCGCACCGGCCCTGATCGTCTGCACCGACGTCGGAATATCCCCGTGTCCGGTGACGAAGATGATGGGCAGCCTGCATCCCAAGTCAGTGAGATGAGTCTGCAATTGCGGACCACTTAACCCGACCATTTGCACGTCCAGCAGAATACACGCAGGCTCGCGGTTCGGCGGCGCCTTCAGCAGCTGCATTGCCGATTTGTAGAGCGCAATTCTATATCGTCATCCACGACATTCAGCAGATCGCCTATAGCTCTGCGGAACGATGGGCACAAGGGAAGGGTGAAACGAAACACCGCGCCGCCTCCGGATCCATTCTCCGCCGATATCTTGCCCCCATAGGTCTCGATGATAGTGCGCGCGATGGATAAACCTAGCCCTGTGCCCTGCCGCTTGGTGGTGTAGAACGCGTCGAAAATCTCGTTCAGCTTGTCGGTAGGAATGCCGGCTCCAGAATTGGTGACCGACACCTCGATCGCAGACTCTCCCACCACTGCCGTTTGGATTGACACCTTGCCATTCCCTGGCGGAGCAGTTCTGCATTGCATCCATTCCGTTCATGACAAGATTTAACACGACCTGCTGCAAATGAATTTGGTCGGCGCGCACGGGCAGCGCCCCTTCAGCATGAAGGACATTGAGCGTCACCCCTCTCTTCAATGCCTCGGAATCCAGAATGCGGAGCGTATCCCGCACGACATCGCTTAGGTCAAATTCTTGCAGCTCAAGCGCATCAGTTCTCCTGAACAATGCACGGAAGTGGCGAATGATGTCTGCCGCACGCTGGGTGTCCTGACCTATGTTGCCGAGAATCTGTGCGACCCGCTCAAGGTCGGGTGGGTTGGTCTTGAGATAAAGCAGGGCGGCCTCCGCAGAACTCTGGATTGCTCCCAAGGGCTGGTTGAGCTCGTGGGAGACCGAGGCCGACAGTCCGCTTGCGGTAGCGGCACGATTCAAGTGAATGACCTCCAACAGGCGGCGGCGCAACTCGCGCTCTGCCACCCGCCGACGGCGGTGCTCGAGATATAACCACGCAATCACCGCAGCCTGAGCCAGGACAGCAGCAAAAATGGCGATTATCTGCCAGCGGTATTCCTGCCATAGACTGAATTCGCGGAAATGAACCTGAGTGTCTTGCGGCAGACTGCTCTCGCTGAGCTTCCATCTCTTGAGCTGGCGCCAGTCGACCTGGTCAGCACTTCCGTCGGTTGCCCGCGGGATCAGGCTGGATGGGCTTGCTCCGGCCAGCGTGTCCACGGCGAGATCAGCGACCTCGCTACCGATCCGTTCGAAGGAGTCCATGCGTCCGCCAACGATGCCACGCCCAAGATAAGTCTCGTATGGCGTATAAACTGGAGCGGCGGCGGCAGTCGTGATTTCTTGAACAACATCGATGGGGATGAACAACCGTCCGGTATTATCCGCAAACATCGTCAGCAGGATAATGATCGTATCGCGCGGCAGGCGTTTTAGCTCCTCAATCAAGTCTTCATGCCGAAGTCCCACGAGATACTTCGTGTCGTATTTTTGATCGTAGGCAGCGAGTTGGTGCCGCGCAATCTGGGCCGATCGCTGATCGAACTCGGTGGCTCCGGCGACGACGACGACATGGCGCGCTTCAGGTTGCAGCCGCTGCGCAAGCGCCAACGTCTTCGCGAACTCACTGATGATGCCGGTGACGTTATTTGGCGGATTGAATGCAGCGAGCCTGGCGCGCGACGTGCAACAAAAGATGATTGGAACATCGAAGCCCAAATCAGCCTGATATTTTATCGTAAATCGTAGGGACTGTGGCCCCAGCACGATGACCACATCGGGTTTGCGATCGCGGTATTTGTCTATCAAATATCGCGCCGTGCGAGTCTCATGAGCTTCGCCGGAAAAGCGTCCCAGGTCGAGGAAGTCGGAATAAAACTCAAGCGACTCCCGAGATCTCTGGCTCATCCGCTTCCTGGCCGCCTCGCCAGCTATGACACTAATCGGGAACAAATTGCTATAGGGGTACAGCATGAGAACGCGTCGCGGCCTTTCGCTCGCGCGTGCCACATCGCCTCCGATCCCGACCAAAGCTGCAAGCGCCAGCAACGACGCCAAGAAGGCAAGATTTGATCGTCTGCTAAACCCATTAAGTTTTCGCGTGAATACAGCAAATCTGCCGCCGCCAACAGAACCGCAGGTGCAAGGCCCGTTATTAACAAGATAACTCTCTTGCCAAACGGGGCACATAACGCGTCCTCCGCAGCAACTAGCTAGATCTCGAGTATTTACGTGAATTCTACCATGTAGCAGCGGTAAGTGAAACTACCGACTGCGGTACACGATTTCCGATATGCGAAGCACCTAGCTTTTTCTAGGAAGTGGGATTGCATTCCCATCTTGTGATCTGCCGATGGTCTGCGACATGCGCTTCAGGGTTAATTCCGGCGGTCAGTTGGCAGGTATTCAGCGGCTGCCGTCCCGTTCCTATTCCTGGAAGGCTGAGCGGCGGCGAACTGGTCGGCGCTGATAGCGCGTCGCGGCTCTTCCACTTACCCAGCTGCTCGACCTGTTCTACGCGATTGCGGCTCATGGCCCCAGATCGCGCCCGCAAGGAAGCGGATGACGAAGCCGAGCGCGATGGTGAGGATGACGACCGAGACCTGGCTCTGGCCGAACATGCGCCGGATGATGGCATAGTCGAGCAGGTAGCCGAGGACGCCCATGATGAGCAGCGTGAGCGGGATGGAGAGCCAGAACGGCAGTCCGTAATGGGCGCTGTCGGTCAGCCCGAAGGCGACGAACGCGCCGAACATCATCATGTCGCCCTGCGCGAAATTCACGCCCTCCGTCGCCTTGTAGATCAGCACGAAGCCGAGCGCGATCAATCCGTAGACGCAACCGTTCGACAGGCCGCTCAGAAAGAGCTGCACGCTGCTCAAGACTTATCCTCCCCTAGAGGCTGCAACTGCAACGCAAGCCGCCTTTCCCCAATGTTAAATAGGCCGCAATTGTCACCGCCTGGGGATTAGCTTTGTGCGGGCGCGCAACCCCATCAGCGCGGTAAGAGCGATGAACTCTCGCGGTATTGAGGATGCGATCGATAAACTAGAATTCGTCAATTCTGACGGAAGTCGTTATCCGGATTTTTATCCGCAACGCAAGCGCCAGGTCGCCGCAGTTGCCAATAATGGCGCGATTTCTATTTTGCGATGCCGTGCCGCCTCAGCCGGTTATTCAAAACGTGCCCATCGTGCCTTCCAGCCGCCGTCCGAGCGCGACCAGTTTCGGCCGCACCTCGTTCAGCAGGAATTCCGGGCTGACCACCATGTCGGGCGCGCCGCAATTGACCGCCATCGCCGGCATCCCGCCGCCGGGCCGGAATCCGACCGCAATGGCGTTGACATTGTCCTGCCACTCGCCGAACGAGCAGGTGCAGCCCAGCTTGCGGTGATCCTCGACGGCTTTTTCGATGCCGTCCCGGGTCTGCGGCCAGGCCTTTTCGTCGATGGCGCGGATCTCGTCGAGGATGGGCGCGCGTTCCTCCTCGGTGCAGGCCGCGAGAAACGCCTTGCCCAGGGCGCTCGTCGAAATGGAGATCCGCGACCCCACATCGAGCGTCAGCGACACCGCCGCCTGACCGCGAAAGCACTCCAGATAGACCATGCTCAGCCGGTCGCGGGCGCCGAGCCCCAGATGCGCATTGGAGAACGTCGCCAGTTCCTCCATCAGCGGGCGGGCGATGTTGCGCACGTCCAGCCGCGCCAGCATGCTGGTGCCGAGCGCCAGAACGGCCGTGCCCAGCCGGTATTTCGCCAGCGGCTCGACATAATGCAGATAGCCGAGGCGCGTCAGCGTGAAGGTCAGGCGCGACACCGTCGATTTGGGCAGTTTGCAGCGCGCGGCGATTTCCTGATTGCCGAGCAGCACTTCGCTCTTGCGGAAACAGGCGAGCACTTCGAGCCCGCGCGCCAGGGCGGTGACGAAATGCCTCTCCGCCGCCGCCGTCTCCGGCGACGCCGACATGAGCGCCGCGTCGCCAGTCCATTTAAATCGTTTCCTCGCCATGTCTACATCCCGCCCCGGGGCAGGCCATTTGCCGGCGCCTGTTCCGTTCCGATCAAATCAGAACCGGCCGCCAACTTTTTGTTCGAGCATGATCTTTACCCTAAAACCGGTATCCATCCCGTCTTCACGGAGACACGCTTTTTTGCGAATCATGCTCCAGCGCCCCTCATTCTTGTAACCGAACCGTCCGTCACCGCAGAACATCGCCTGTCGCCATCCTGTCATTTTTCTCCCGGCAGTGCCGACAGCTTGACGGAACCATCACATATGATACGCTGCGTCACGCCAATGCAGAAAATTATTCCGCAGTGCGGCATTAAATGTCAACTGTGTGAACGGGGTCGGGGACGCTGGCGTGCATACATCCGAAAATAGCAAGGTCAGGTTCGGCGCTGACGGCGGCGTTGCGATCGCCAGGATCGCCAACCTGCGCAACCGCCTGGCCGATGCAATTCGCCGCGCGGCATCGAATAACGGCACGATCAGGAAGCCGGCGGCGCCGTGATGGCGCCCTTGCCGCTCCCGCGCAAACGCGCCCATGAGAGCACATTCGGCGGATGGCACGGCACGCGGCATAAGCCGCGACAGCCGGGCGAGCGCCGGGAGCCGCATTGTGGGGACAACGGCTCCCGGTGTATCTTGTAAGCGGAGGAAATGCGCATGAAAGACAAGACGCGGCAAAGTCCGCGCCAATGCGTTCCGACATCGCGGCGCCTTTTCCGGCCACTGCAATGCAGCCAGGCCGCTTTCTTCGTACGCCCAAAGCCGAACCTCGCCGACGCATAATTTCTATTGTCAATGAAAGCCTGACGCCATGGACCTCCGCTTCACCGACGAAGAAAACGCCTTCCGCAGCGAAGTGCGCAACTTTTTCCGCACCGAAATTCCGGCGGAGACCCGCCGCAAATATGGTGAAGGCGAGGAGGTCTCGCGCGACGAGATGGTCACCTCGCAGCGCATTCTGAACGCCAAGGGCTGGGCGACGCCGCGCTGGCCGGTGGAATGGGGCGGCCAGCCCTGGACCCCGATCCAGCATCACATCTTCCTGGAGGAGCTGCAGTTCAATTCGGTGCCGCAGCCGCTGCAATTCAATGTCGACATGGTCGGCCCCGTCATCGCCGCTTTCGGCTCGGAAGAGCAGAAGCGCCAATTTCTGCCGCGCGCCGCAAATCTCGACGATTGGTGGGCGCAGGGCTTTTCCGAGCCTGGCGCCGGCTCCGACCTCGCTTCGCTGAAGACCCGCGCCGTGCGCGACGGCGACCATTACGTTGTCAACGGCCAGAAGACCTGGACGACGGCCGCGCAGAACGCCAATTGGATCTTCTGCCTCGTGCGCACCGATCCGGAAGCCAAGAAGCAGATGGGCATTTCCTTCCTGCTGATCGACATGGCGACGCCCGGCGTCGTCGTGCGCCCGATCATCACCATCGACGGGCGGCGTGAGGTGAACGAGGTCTTCCTCGACGATGTGAAGGTGCCGGTCGCCAATTGCGTCGGCGAGGAGAATAAGGGCTGGGACTATGCCAAATTCCTGCTCGCCAATGAGCGCACCGGCATCGCCCGTGTCGGCATAACGAAGCAGCGCCTCGCCCGCATCAAGGAGATCGCCAAGCGGACACCCGCCGGCGAAGGCGTGCTTTGGGACAATCAGGCTTACCGGTCGAAGGTCATGCTCGCCGAAATCGAGCTGAAGGCGCTGGAAATCACCCAGATGCGCGTCGTCGCCGAGGCCGCCCGCAGCGGCGGCAATCGCCCCAACCCGGCATCCTCGATCCTGAAGATCAAGGGCTCGGAACTGCAGCAGACCGTAACGGAGCTGCTGTTAGAAGCGGCCGGGCCGAACGCGCTGGCTTTCCGCGGCTATCACAATGAGCCGGGCAGCAACGATCCGCTGGCCGAACTGGCCTGGGCGGGGCTCGCCGCGCAGAATTACTTCAACTACCGCAAGGTTTCGATTTATGGCGGCTCCAACGAGATCCAGCATAACATCATCTCGAAAGCGGTCCTGGGTCTCTAGTATAAGGGCGGACAATGGATTTCGACCTCACGGAAGAGCAGTCGCTGCTCAAGGACAGCGTGGACCGCCTGATCGCGGACCGCTACGGCGATTTCGAGCGCCGCAACGGTTACGCGAAGGAGCCGGGCGGCTGGAGCCGCGCGGTCTGGAAGGACTATGTCGATCTCGGGCTGACGCTGCTCCCTTTCGAGGAGAGCATGGGTGGCATCGGCGGCGGCCCGCTGGAGACCATGATCGTGATGGAAGCGGTCGGGCGCGGCCTGACGCTGGAGCCGTTCTTTTCGACCATGGTGCTCGGCGCGGCGGCGCTTCGTCTGGGCGGCACGGCGGGCCAGCAGGAGGCCATCATTCCGAAGATCGCGGGCGGCGAGATGATCCTGGCGCTTGCTCACGGTGAACGCCAGGCGCGCTACGATCTGTTCGATGTCGCGGCCACTGCACGCGAGGCCGAGGGCGGCTTCGTGCTCGACGGCCACAAGAGCATGGTGGTGCATGGCGACAGCGCCGACATGCTGATCGTCAGCGCCAGGACGTCGGGCGAGCGGCGCGACAAGAGCGGCATCACGCTGTTTCTCGTCGACGCGAAGGCGCCCGGCGTCGAGATCCACGGCTATGAAGGCCAGGACGCCATGCGCGTCGCCGAGATCGCCCTTAATGGCGTGAAGGTCGGCGCCGACGCCATGCTCGGCACGCGCGATCAGGGCCTGCCGCTGCTGGAGCACATGGTCGATACCGGTATCGCGGCGCTGGCCGCCGAGGCGGTCGGGGCGATGGATGCGCTGCATGCGCTCACCGTCGATTATCTGAAGACGCGCAAGCAGTTCGGCGTGCCGATCGGCAGTTTCCAGGCCCTGCAGCATCGCGCCGTCGATATGATGATTGCGCTGGAGCAGGCGCGGTCGATGGCCGTCTTCGCGGCGATGATGGTCAATGCCGAACCGAAGACACGCCGCGCCGCGATCTCGGCCGCGAAAGTGCAGATCAACCGCTCGGCGCGCTATGTCGGCCAGCAGGCGATCCAGCTGCATGGCGGCATCGGCATGACCATGGAATACAAGGCCGGCCATTATTTCAAACGGCTGACCATGATCGAGAACCTCTTCGGCGACACGGATTACCATCTGGCGAAGGTGGCCGAAGCCGGCGGCTTGCTGGAAGACGCGGCTTAATTGGGGGTAATATTTGTCTGGCGCCGGGCATCCGCGCGGCACTTGGCCCGCTTGCGGGCCCCGGGTGCCCAATCCAGACTCTGAGCAAGCGGCCCGCACGGCATTTGTCGCGATCTCCCGGGGCCCGCAAGCGGGCCTAAGCCTCGCGGATGCGAGGCGCCAGACAAAGGAACTCAGATGAGCGACGCAACTCCAATCCTTCTCGTTCCCGGCCTTGGCTGCTCGCCGCGCCTGTTCGGACCGCAATTGCCGAGCCTCTGGCAATTCGGCCCGGTGACCGTCGCCGATACGCGGCGCGCCGACAGCATGGCCGGCAATTGCCCGGCAGATCCTGGAGACGGCTCCACCGCGCTTCGCGCTGGCGGGGCTTTCCATGGGCGGATACATCTCTTTCGAGATCATGCGGCAGGCGCCGGAGCGCGTGCTGCGCCTTGCGCTTCTGGATACAGCCCCGCGTGCCGACCGCCCGGACCAGACCGAGCGGCGAAATACGCAGATCGCGATGGTGCGCGAGGGGCGGTTTTCCGAAGTTCCCGCATTGCTGTTTCCGCTGATGGTCCACCCCGAGCATCAGCAGGACGAAGAACTGCGCCGGACGTTCGACGAGATGTTCCGCGAGAATGGCGCGGACGCCTTCATCCGGCAGCAGGAAGCGATCAAGTCGCGCCCCGATTCCAGGCCCTCTCTGGCGGCCATCGGCTGCCCGACCCTGGTGCTGGTCGGCGACAGCGATCAGGTGACGCCGCCTGACGCCGCGCGCGAAATCGCCGATGGCATTCGTGGGGCGCGGCTGGTGATCGTGCCGAATTCCGGGCATCTCTCCACATTGGAGCAGCCGGACGCCGTCACGCTCGCGCTGACCGAATGGATGGCGTCATAACCGGGCGCCCACCCCACGTCCGGATCGCGGCGTCAGCCTGCCGCCGTTTCGCCAGCCAGCGCCGCGGCGGACTGGTACATGTCGTAATACTCCTGGCGCAATTGGCGCTTCAGCACCTTGCCGGTGGCGGTATGCGGCAATTCCTTCACGAACAGCACGTCGTCCGGCAGCCACCATTTCGCCACCCGTTCGGAGAGGAAGGCGAGGATATCGTCCTTGCCGGCGGACGCTCCCTCCTTCAGCACGACGACGAGCAGCGGCCGCTCGGCCCATTGCGGATGCGGCAGGCCCACGACCGCGCATTCGCCGATCGCCGGATGGCTCATGGCGTAATTCTCGACGTCGACCGAGCTGATCCATTCGCCGCCGGATTTGATGATGTCCTTGGCGCGGTCGACGATGGCCAGGAAGCCCTGCTCGTCGATCGTGGCGACGTCGCCCGTGTCCAGCCAGCCATCCCGCCAGGCCGAATTTTCCGATTCCTTGTAATAGCCGCTGGCGATCCAGGGGCCGCGCACCAGCAGCCGGCCGACGCTCTTGCCGTCATTGGGCAAGGTCTCGCCGTCCGGCCCGGCGACGCGCATCTGCACGCCGTAAAGCGCGTGCCCGGCCTTGACCTGCAGGTCGTAGCGCTCTTCCAGCGGCAGATTGTCGGTATAGCGGCTGGGCGAGTTGGTCGAGCCGACAGGCGACATTTCCGTCATGCCCCAGCCCTGGATGACGAAGGCGTCGTGCCTCTCCTGGAATGCCTTGATCATCGAGCGGGGCACGGCGGAACCGCCGATCACCACACGGTCGACCGAATTCATTTTCAGGCCCTCGCGCTCGCAATATTGCAGGAGGTTCAGCCACACGGTCGGCACGCCGAGCATGAGATCGACCTTGTCCTGGTCGACCATCTCGAAAATCGACTTGCCGTCGAGCCCGCCGGCCGGCAGCACAAGCTTGGAGCCGGCCATCGTCGCCGCATAGGGGATGCCCCAGGCATTGACGTGGAACATCGGCACGACGGGCAGCACCGACGTCCGGCTGGAAAGGCCGAGCACGCCCGCGCCGCACACGCTCATGGCGTGCAGCACGGTCGAGCGGTGGCTGTAGAGCACGCCCTTGGGATTGCCCGTCGTGCCCGAGGTGTAGCAGATCGACGCGGCGAGGTTTTCGTCGATTTGCGGCCATTCGTAATCCGCGCTCTGCGCTTCGACCAGTTCCTCATAGGCAATCAGCGGCAGCGAGGATTCCGGCAGATGCTCCTTGCCGACCATCACCACGACATGCTGGAGCGTCGTCAGCTTCGGGAAGATCTTTTCGACCAGCGGCACGAAGGTGAGATCGACGAACAGCACGATGTCTTCGGCGTGATTGATGATGTAGACGATCTGATCGGGGAACAGGCGCGGATTGATGGTGTGAATGATGGCGCCGCTGCCCGACACGCCGTAATAGAGCTCATAATGCCGGTGGGTGTTCCAGGCGAGCGTGGCGACGCGGTCCTGGAAATTGACGCCGAGCTGCTTCAGCGCGTTGCCGAGCTTGCGGCTGCGCTTGGCCGCGTCGCGATAGGTGTAGCGATGGATGCCGCCCTCCGGCTTCCGGCTGACGATCTCTCCATCGTGATTGAAATTCTCGGCATGTTCCAGGATGGACGAAATCGTCAGCGGAACGTTCATCATCATGCCGTACATCGAAAATCCTCCCAAGGTGCTCTTCTCTTAGCCGCGAAAAGCGTTGTCATTCGGTGACGAAAAGCCCACGCACCCGCGTCATGGCCTGCCGTCCCGTCGCAGCATGGTCGCTTGGCTCGGGGAAATAATCGAGCAAAATATTTGCGCGCAGCGCCGATAGCGTGCGGCCTTATTCTCATGCGCCGATCTCCGGCGCCGCGGCGGAAATCGGGGCGGTGGTCCCGTTTCCGCTCTCCTCGCGCCCGCAGGCGCGGCGGCTCCCCCGGCTTGGCTGAGGCATGTCGGTCCGGCGGAAGACGCCTCGATTTTTGAGCCCATTTCATACTATAAGAGGGGTAGTGCGGTCATCGTCATACTAGATATGGAAATTTCGGGCAGTCGCCCCGGCGGTGGGATCTCGACGTTGGTCGAGGTCGCTAACCGCATCGGCGCTGGGAATGCAGCCGCGAGCGTAATAGGCAAGCTTCAAATTTTGAATTGAGATTCGCCGAATTCATTTCCGAAGGAGAATGACATTGCGTCGTAAACTGACGGCAATCGTTGCCGCCGATATTGTCGGCTACAGCAAACGGCTCAGCGAAGACGAGAGCGGCACGCTGGCCAGGATCGAGCAATTGCGGACGCATATCGTCGAGCCGCATCTCGCAAAACATTCCGGCAGGGTTTTTCGGCTCCTTGGAGACAGCACGCTGCTCGAATTCGAGAGCGCGCTGGGGGCCGTTGAATTTGCCACCGAGGTTCAGCAATGCCTTGCCTCGCGCAACGACGCCGAGCCGAAAAACGACGCGCTCATCCTGAGGATGGGCCTCGACCTCGGCGATGTCGTCGTGGAGGAAAATGAAATCCACGGCGAGGGCATCAACATTGCCGTCCGTTTGGAGGAGATCGCCGAGCCCGGCGGAATTTGCCTGTCCGACGGCATTCACGCGCAGATCAGGAAACGGTTCGATCCGCCTTTCTTCCCCATCGGTCCGCGCACGCTGAAGAACATCATGGAGCCGGTCCAGGTCTGGCG
This sequence comes from uncultured Alphaproteobacteria bacterium, assembly GCA_963842775.1. Classification (GTDB taxonomy): domain Bacteria; phylum Pseudomonadota; class Alphaproteobacteria; order Rhizobiales; family Rhodomicrobiaceae; genus R-RK-3. The sequence goes on from CAWJHQ010000016.1 coordinate 549,705, forward strand.
ATGGCGCCCGCGGCGGGACGTCACCTCGCCTCGCGAGCATGGCGGCTCGTCCATACCGGGGCAGAAAATGCTCGATCCGCACGTGACCGAGCTGATCCTGAAACTGCATGCCCGCTCCGCGCAACTGGCCATCTCCAATGCGCTCGACGACGTGCTCGCGGAAAACGATCAACAGGCGAGCGCAACAGGCGACAGCTTTTATGAGCGGATCGGCGACGAACTCGCTCTGGCGAGGTCCATGCTGGATCGAATCCAGGTGGAACCGGTGGACCAGTTTCGCGAACTTCTCCCGAGCGGCGAGACATATCAAAGTCTTAGCGTATTTATTTCCGCCATATTCCAGGAGCGCGGCAACGCCTATTTGATGCGCCTGATGCCTCAAGCTCATCTGATCATGAAGGGGCCGGAGAGCGCGGTCGCCAAGCGGCGGCTGTTTCTCGACATGGTGCGCAGGTTCCATGACGAGGAATTCGTCGTGCGCTCGAAGGGGCTGATCAAGACCGCATTCGTGGTGTGAGCGGGGAAGCGGCGGCCCGCGCGCAGCGCTGCTGGCTCCACCTCGCGCGGGCGAGACCATCGCGGATTTCATCGCTTGCGCGACCGCGCGTCCCTCCGATACATCTTTGCCTGGCGAGGGTCGGCCGGGGGGATTGATCCAAGCGGAAGGCGCCGGTGTCGGTGCATTCGGCTGAGCGAGAGGCGGGCAATGAGTTTCGATTTCGGTCTTTTGGGCGGTCTTCGCGTGAGTGTCCGTAACGGAACGCCGCTCGCATGCGTCGCCCTTGCCGCGATGCTGCTCGCGCCGCCCCCCGCATGGGCGCAGGAGAAACCGAAACTTCCCGACGCCAAGTCGCGCGACGCCATCGCCCGGAAGGCGCTCACCAAGGTTCCGTCCCACATCGATGCTTCGCCGCTGCCTCGCTACAAGGGCGATTTCGTCTCTCTCGGCGCGGACGGCCTGTGGAACCGTCCGGCCGAGGGCACCAATTTCCTGACCGCCGAGATGGCCGGCAATCAGGGCCCGGCCGCCGATTGCTCGCGCGAGGCGATCGTCCACTATGCGAAGGCGGCCCCTTCCTCTTTCGAGAGCGACAAGCAAGGGCTGCTTTACGGCGTCAAGACCCATACGCCGGAGACGCGCGTGAAAACCCGCTATTGGGACATGCCCGGGTTCAATTCCTGCGCGCTTGTGGTCCATGCCATCCTGAAGCGGGCAGGTTGCGGCTGGGCCAAATACACAGCCGACGCCAAAGCGATTTACGATATGGCCCATGGTGCGGGTTGGCGCCCGTCATCGGCCCAGGAAGCCGGCTGCATGGTCGCCTGGAATTCCAGATCGGAAGGGTCGCGGTCGAGAATTGGCGACAGGCAGAAGCAGACGCGGCGCGGCAGCACCCGTTACCGGCATGTGGGCATCGCGACGGGCGCGTTGATGTCGGTGGACAACACCTCCTGGCTGGGCCGGCCTACGGCGTTCTTTACCTTCAGGCCTATTGCGTATGAGCGGCCGATCTTCCTTTGTCCCCCTGGCGGAGACGGGCCCGCACAAGCCGACAATCCCAAGAAGAAGTAGAAGCTGCCGGAACTTGGCACTTTGCGAACCGTTTCCGAACCGGCGAAAGGCGTGCCGCGCTTTGAGCCGTTTGGTTGGCGTTCATAATGATGGGGCAATTTTTGGCAGCTATGGTGAAGCTTCGCACGCGGATAAGGATTCGGGCGCTTATTGAACCTTTGGCTCCCGTCCGTCGTCGTAAGCACATGGCTGAAGCAGGATCTGCAAACACCCTGTCCCCGCAGTCGTTGGGATAGATGGATACAGATCAGGCTCTGGACACCGCCCAACTCATAGTCGTATGAAAGCCGCCGGAATTGTTGGGGAATTTAGAAACTTCGTCGCTAAAGCGGATCGTAATGGAAACAAAGCAGACCCCTCGGGCACGGCAAAACTTTCACGAATCCTTCGCGCAGGGAGAAGTGAAACCACCGTCGCCTCGATCGACCGGTTTCGTCTTTGTCGGCGTCGCGATCATCGTCGCCCTCCTCTTCCGGCATAATCCGCTCATTGCCGGCATCGCCGTGGGCGCAGCGGTGATCCTTCTCGCGCTCAGCCTGCTCCATGCCGCACGTCCTGCAGCCTCTCAACATCGTCTGGTTCCAGATCGGCATGTTGATGCACCGTGTCGTCAATCCGGTCGTCATGTTCCTGATGTTCGCCGTTGCGATGGTTCCGGCGGGACTGCTCATGCGCATCGGCCACGATCCGCTGCGCTCGAAACGTGAGCCGGACGCCTCGACCTATTGGATCGAGCCCGATCCGGCCGAAGCAAAGCTGAGCTCGATGAAGAACCAGTTCTAGGGCATCGATCCGAACAAAGGCGATAAGCCGGCGTTCGGTAAAATTGATGTACAAGCAAAAACGCAATCAATTCGGAGACCGATGACGACCGAATAGGATGGGGGGATCTGGTGTTCTCCGAAAAGACGCGGAAATCGCAATCCGGAGCGCTGCTTTCCAAGACGGCTGTACAGGGCCAATGATCAGGGTGTCTCGCCGGAGACAGCGCCATTGCCAGCCATTCATCATCATCACTGACCGGATAAACGACGCCTTCGGAGCGGACCATGAGAATTTTGGGAATTTCTGCCTTCTATCATGACAGCGCCGCCGCGCTGATCGAGGACGGCCGCATCGTCGCAGCCGCGCAGGAGGAACGTTTTACCCGCAAGAAGCACGACGCCGCTTTCCCGGTCGAGGCGATCCGCTATTGCCTGGATAAGGCGGACACCGATCTGGACGGCGTCGACCACGTCGTATTCTTCGAAAAGCCGCTGGTGAAATTCGAGCGGCTCGTCGAGACCTATCTCGGCAATGTGCCGAGCGGATTTCAGTCCTTCCGGATGGCGATGCCGCTCTGGATCAAGGACAAGCTGTTTCAGAAAAGCGGGCTGCTCAAATCGCTCAAGCCGTTCTCCGCGACCGGGGAAATGGACAGCAAGAAGCTGCTTTTCGCCGCGCATCATCAGAGCCATGCGGCATCGGCGTTTTTCCCTTCGCCCTTCGATGAGGCCGTGGTGCTGGCGATGGACGGCGTCGGCGAATGGACGACGACCTCGGTTTCGATCGGGCGCGGCAATACGCTGGAGTTGAAGCGCGAGATCAAATTCCCGCACAGCCTCGGATTGCTCTATTCCGCTTTCACCTATTATACGGGATTCAAGGTCAATTCAGGCGAATACAAGGTCATGGGCCTCGCACCCTATGGCGAGCCGAAATATTACGACCTGATCATGAAGCATATTGTTGACGTCAAGCCGGACGGTTCCTTCTGGCTCGACCTCAGCTATTTCAACTATATGACCGGCCTGACGATGACGTCGGAAAAGTTCCACGAGCTTTTCGGCGCTCCGCCGCGCGAATCCGAAAATCTGGTCACTCAGCGCGAGATGGATCTCGCCGCCTCCATACAGAAGGTGACAGAGGAAATCATGCTGCGCATGACGCGCGAGCTGGCGAGAACCTATGGGATCCGCAATCTGTGCATGGCGGGCGGCGTCGCGCTCAACTGTGTCGCGAACGGCAAGATCCTGCGCGACGGCCAGTTCGACCGCATCTGGGTTCAACCTGCGGCGGGCGATGCCGGCGGCGCGCTCGGAGCGGCGCTTGCGGCGCATTACCTGCATCTGGGCAATCCCCGCCGGTTGAACGGCGCGCTCGACTCCATGCAGGGCTCCTATCTCGGCCCGGAATTCGAGCAAGGGGACATCGAGCGGCGTCTCACCGCGAGCGGCGCGCGCTATGAGGTGCTGGACGAAGCCGCGCTGCTCGGCCGCACCGTCGATTCGCTGACCTCGGGCGACGCGGTCGGCTGGTTCCAGGGGCGGATGGAGTTCGGCCCGCGGGCGCTTGGCGCCAGGTCGATCCTCGGCGATCCGCGCAATCCGGACATGCAGAAGACGCTGAACCTCAAAATCAAATATCGCGAAAGCTTCCGCCCCTTCGCCCCGGCTGTCCTGCGCGAGGACGTCGCCGACTATTTCGAGCTCGACGAGGATAGCCCCTACATGCTGCTCGTGGCCGATGTGAAGCGCAATCGCCGCCGCAGCATGAGCGAAGCCGACAAGATACGGTTCGGCATCGACAAGCTGAATCTGCTGCGCTCGGACATCCCCGCCGTCACCCATGTCGACTATTCGGCGCGCATCCAGACCGTTCACGATGAAACCAACCCGAAGTTTCGCGCGTTGCTCAACGCATTCAAGGAGCGCACCGGCACGTCGGTGCTGGTGAATACAAGTTTCAACGTGCGCGGCGAGCCGATCGTCTGCACGCCGGAAGATGCCTTTCGCTGTTTCATGGGGACGGAAATGGAAACGCTGGCCGTCGGAAATTGTCTGATGCGCAAGGACGCCCAGGATCAGAGTCTGGCCAAGGACTATAAGGATAAATTCGAACTCGACTAGGCAGGAGCGCGGCGCCGCGGCGCCTTGTGCAATTGGATACACTTATCCGCTGTCCGGGACAGCAAGTCATCGCTAACAATCCCCAGTCGAAACGGGGGAAGGCCCGCCAAAATGCTTCAAGTCAGAATCGACAGTCCCGCGCAAACCGTACCAAGCGACACGAGGACCTCGCGCTCGCGGCTCCGGATTTTGCGGACGTTGTCAATTCAGGCGATGATCCTGGCGATCACGGTGACGGTGCTCGACACGGTTCTGTTTTTCACGCTGCCCGATGAAATCGGCATGCGCTTCCCGGGCTACCGGCAGGGCTTCATTGTCCCCGAAGTGATCGGCCGCGGCTATCCCAAGGACTATTTCGGCGCGAATCCGGAACGCGGCTTCGACATTAAGCCCACCGCCAAGCCCCGGACCGACCAGACCCATTACATGGACGATTATTCCTATCGCGTCTGGTCCAACACCGTCGGCTGTTTCGATGGGCCGGTTGAGCGCCTGAAGGACAAGTTCTGGTATGTTGCCGGCGACAGCATCGCCTGGGGACACGCCGCCCATGACGAGCTGATGATGACCGTCCTGGAGAAACTAAAAGGCGTCGATGTCCTCAAATGCGCCGTGACCCATACCGGCCAGCGGCATCAGTTCTCCAAGTTCCTGGAGATCGGCAAGAAGCTGGGACGCTGGCCGCAGCGGGTTTTCGTGGTCTATTCGCCGACCGACACCGCGAATGATTACATGCATCCCCATTCCACCGTCGTCGATGGCGGCTTGAGCGACACCAAGATGCTCGATAGCAACTACAATATCGTGCCGCTTGGCAAGGACTGGTTCGATCAAGTCAGGGCCGAACGGGCGGCGTCCAAGCCCACCGAAAACGGCGCGCCGACGAATTTTTCGCTTTCGCGCACCTTGCTGACCTATTCCATCACCGCGCAGCTTGCCAATGCCGGACTGCACGCCCTGAACAATCATGCCCCGGCGATCGGCAAGCATATCGGCGTGCTCGGCGATGAACCGTTGCTGGAGTGGTACGACAAATATGTCGTCTACAAGGACCAGAAGCTCTACGACCTGCACCGGCTCACCCATATGCAGACCGCCGACGGCTATTTGCAGTACACGAATTTCAAATTTGCGGCCCAAAACAAGGCGGTCATCAAGGAATGGCGCGACCACGCGCTGGCCAATGGCTATTCATTGGAATTCCTGCTGCCGCATCCGGGCAGCAGCGTCATCTATGCCATGGAAGATGCGACGAATTTTTACAAAGAATTCATGGCCTACCTTTCGTCGCTAGGCATAAAGTACCACGACCTTATTGCCGAACTGGCAAAACGAAACATCAACCCGGATGACCTATTCTGGGTGAGTGACACGCACATGTCCGGAGAAGGAAATGAGATCGTCGGCGAAATTCTTGCCGAAATCTTATGAAGGAGCGCCGATACGGGCAGGGAGGGTAAACGTCGACTTGAGTGGCCGATTTGGCCGAAACAGTCCACTCGGAGATGACGGCGCGGTTCGCGGGTGTGTCCATTTCACCCGCTGGAGCGCGAAAACGAGTTTAAGCCGCTGAGAAACATCCGAATTCTCAGCAATCGTTCAGGAATTTAGCGTTAAACAGAGGCACGAATGCGGCCTTTGGTGGGGGATTGTTTTGGCGGCGTCATCGCTTCATCGCTACATCAATGTGCTTGGCGCCGCGGCCACGCTTGCCTATTTGGCAATGTCGCTCCTGTCCTATCTGCAGGCTCCGGCCTTATGGGACCCCACCTATGCCCCCAATGCCACGGGATTTTTCAATGCGCTCTACGGCATCGAGCAGGTCGACGCGATCCGCGCGCTGTTCGGCGGACCGCTCGCGGTCGTCGTCACGCATTGGGTGCCGCTGATCATCGCGAGCGCGGCGGCCGTCGCCCTGCTTTTCCTGCTCAGCCAGCAGTCGACCACGGTGGCGGAGACGACGGCAATTCTGGTCCTGAAATGGGCCGTTGCCTTTGCGGCCGTCAGCAGCATCGCCTATCCCATCTTCACCCAGGATTTCTGGCTGTCGATCGTATGGGGCGATATGATCGCGTCGGGCATCAATCCGTATTATGAAAAATTTACGCCCGAAATGCTGAATGGGCTGCCGCTCGACCATTTCCCGATGACCATGTCCTACGGCCCGCTTTGGGCGCTGGTATCGGGAGCCGTCGTGGCGGTGGGCGGAGGCAGCGTTCTCGCGACGGCCGTGCTTTTCAAAGCGGCGCTCGGAGCGGCCTGGTGCGCTACGCTCTGGCTGGTCGACCGTATCATGCGGCAGACCGCTCCCGGCACCAGAGCGCTGTCGCTTGCCGTCGCCGGCTGGATTCCCTTGGGCGTTTGGCAAACCGTCGGCGAAGGACACAACGACATCGCCATGGCTCTGCCGGCCTTGCTGTGGTTGCTGTTGCTGCTGCAGAACAAATGGAGCGCGCCATTGGCGCTCGCTGCCTCGGCGGTCTGCAAATATACGATGGCGCCCTTGCTGCTGGTCGACGTGCTGCATTGCCTTAAGACGCGCCATATGCCCTTGTGGCGATATGCGGTGCGGCTGATTCTGCCTGCGATCTTCAGCGTCGCGGTGCTTGCCGTGTTCTACCGTTCGCCGCAATTTTTCGACGGCGTGAGGCTGATCAGTTCCTGGCATTTCCTGCAGCCGAGCGATGCATTTGCCGCTATCGATACAGCACTGGGTGAGTGGCTCAGTCCGCTCGGGCGGGTGGTCACGGCGATTTTCCCCGCCATCGCCATTCACCAATGCGTCATGTTCTGGAAGCGGCCCGACACGGAGCAACTGATCCGGACCTCGATCGCGGTGATGGCGGCTGTCTCCTTCGCGGCGATCAGCCATCTGTGGCCATGGTATCTCATCTGGACTTTGCCGCTGGTTGCGCTGGTTCCGGGCTGGTGGCTGTCGCGCTTCATCCTGGGGCTCGCGATTTTTGCACCCTTTACCGTCATCGTCTGGTGGGTGCCCGAGGCGGAAGATTACAAGGATCTTGCCGCGCTGGTGATGTATGCGGGCGCGGCAATGTGGACCTTGCTCACCACGCCGGAGGAAGAACCCGCCGTCGAAGAGGTACCCAACGTCATCCGCCATGTCGATTTCGTCCGCGCCCGGAGTGCCGAGCCGGCCGCGATGCCCGTTTCGGTGATCAGCCCGAGGCGTCAGGAGATGCGGGTGAAGTCGGCTGCCGGCGAAGGCTGAGGCAGCTCCAAGAGAGTGCGAACGCATCCACTGCCTTCACGCGTCGTCCACCATATGCCGGTTTCTGAAGCGGGGTCAGAGCACGATCGATCCGACCTTGATGAATTGCGGCCGCACTCCCCGCAGTGCCGCTCTCGGCCGATCCCAGCGAACGCGACGATCCGTTATTTCGTTGTGATTCAGCAACTTATACCAATCTCTGAAAGTGCGGCTCATGCGCCTCAATCCAGCGGCTGTGGAATTCCGCCTCGATCTGCAGGCGTCGCTCCCTCTCCCATGGGGAGAGGGTTGGGGTGAGGGGGTAAGCGTTTGATGGATAGCCATAAACCCCTCACCCGGCGCTGTCCGCGCCGACCTCTCCCCATGGGAGAGGTGAAGACGAGCGCTGATTGCACCGCATGAGTTCATGTCACTGGATCTTGGTATGCCTGCGCCGTAACGGGCGCAGTCAGAAGAAGCGTCAGAGGAGACCTCAGACACTTCAATCAGAACGGGACGCGAATCTCGGACTTCGATGCGTTACCGCACCGTGACGGGAAGGCTGACGCCTTGCTGCTTCCCCGCCGCTGCGGGAGCGTGCAGCTTTTGCAACGCGCTGAACAACCCGGCGGCGATCAGCTCATTCGCGAAGGCGTTGGGGTGGGGATCGGGCGGCGTGACCCACAGGTCGGAGGATGCCTGGAACTGGAGGTTCGGCAACAGGTCGACGAATGGCGCATCGTTTTCCTGCGCCGCTTGCCGGACGAGTTCCGTCACCTGCCCGAAGCGGTAGTTCTGCACGTCATGCAGCTCCGGCAAATGGGCGATGAGCAGCTTGATATTGTTCTGTTTGCAATAATCGGCGAGGCGTTTGATCGCCGCCTTGGCGTCCAGCCAGCCCTTCGACTTGCCGCCCTCATAAAGGCCCAGATAGAATTCCGCCCAATCCTGGCGCGTCGTGAGCTTGCGGAGAACGGTGTCGAGCCGGCCTTTGATGAACACGCAGGAATAGCAATATTGCAGCAGCAATGAGGGCTCCTGGCGCTGCCCCCGTTCGGGTGTCGGCTCCGCGTCGTTGACGAAATAGTTCAGCACGACGATGTCGGGGCTGTATTTATAGCCCTTGGTCAGAAAATGCTGCACCTCTTGAACGGTGTTCCAGTTTCCGACGCCCAGATTGACCACTTCGGTCTTGGTGCCGGCTGCTTCATAGAGGCGCTCGATACGCTTGGAGAAGGTGCTCTCGAACGGTACGCCCCAGCCTTCGGTCAGCGAATCACCGACCATCGCGATGCGCATGACGCCCGGTGTGCGTTCATAGGCAATCTCACGGTCACGCTGGCCCTTGGAATTGGTCTCGACGTCGGCTCCCATCAGATGGGCCTTGCGGTTCGGCCCATGTTCGTGGCCGATCAGCGGATCGGGCGAGACGACTTTCACGTCCCGCGCATATTTCCACATTTCCAGGTCGAACTGCATCCCGTCGTCGGCGACCAGGCGAACCGCGATCTCGGTGAACGCCGCCGTAAAGGCCAGGCAGAACGTCACCAAGAGCGCGGGGAATACAAATTTTCTCATCGAGGCCGCTGGGCTAGAACAGCGTATAGATGAATGGTGCGACCGCCGACCCCTGGGTCAAGACGAGGAGCCCGCCGAGCAGGATCATCACCATGAAAACTGGTAACAGCCAAAACTTTTTGCGGACCCTCATATAGTCCCAGAATTCGGCAAAGAAGCTCATCGTATTCGCGTCCTCGTTTAGCTCTCGCGTTGTCGTATCACAGGCATTTGTCGCTGGTCTATATCCTTACCGGGGTGTGACGCATCTCGTTACATTTCCGTTCGATGCGGCTCCTTCCGCCCTCTTGCGCGGCAGGCTTTGCTCGGCGTAAGGCTTTGTTGCCGGACGGAATTGGCCTCGAGAGCTGCAATGAAGGACATGGATCCGGATAGCCTGACGACGATCATACGAGGACGAACCGCGCCTCGGCCCTCGGCCGCGCGTTTCACCCGGCAGCTCGCGATATTTTTCTTCCTCAATGTTGCGGTGATTAACGGCTTGCTCGAGTTGGCGTTCCCCGGCGGCGTCTGGGATACCGTCCTGGCGCACACGAGGGACGTCTTTCGCGCCCAGAGCGGAGACGATTCCTGGGGACCGATGGCGGCGGCCTATTCCTATCTGACGGAGCCGCACAGCAAACCGCTCTATCAGGCGGTCTTCTTCGAGGAGGGCATCAAGTTCCAATATCCGCCTTCGGCCCTCTTCGCGCTGCAGGGGATGTATCTTTTCGGCCAGGATCGGGTGCGGGTTTCCGATGAGATGGTGTTTGCGGGCGCTCCGGCCATCAACGACATACTCGGCTGGGGTTTTCTGGCGATCACCGCACTGGCGACGGCGGGGCTCGTCGAAGCAGGCCTGCGTCAGGCCGGGGCGGTATCACCTTCGCGGACGCTGACGATCCTGCGCGCGGTGACGGTCGCGGGCATGACGCTCACATTCTATCCCGTTGTGAAAGCGTTCACACTCGGCCAGATACAGCTCTGGATCAATTCGATCTTCGCCGTGGCGCTGCTCTGCTGGGTCTGGCAACAACGGATCGCGAGCGGTGTCCTCATGGGACTGATTTGCCTGATGAAACCGCATTACGGGCTGTTCATGCTCTGGGGCGTGCTCAATCGCGAATGGCGGTTTGCGCTCGCTTGCGGTGTCGTGGGCGCAACAGGGTTGATTTATTCGATATGGACCTATGATCTGGTGAACCATTTGGACTATCTGCGCGTCTTGTCGTTCATGTCGGAGCGCGGCGAGTCCTATTACGCAAACCAATCCATCAACGGCCTCCTGCATCGGCTGGCGAGCCTGTCGGCGCCGCAGCTCTATAATAATGCCACCTTCGACGCCTTCCGGTTTCCGGCCTACAGCGCCTGGGTTTATTGGGGCACCCTGCTCAGTTCCGCCGTCATATTGCTGACAGCTCTTCTGCGTAGGAATTCGGCGATGTACCGAGGGCTTGCCTTCGCGATCCTGGCCGTCAGCCTGACAATCGCCTCGCCGATCGCCTGGGAGCATCATTATGGTGTGCTGCTGCCGGCATTCGGTCTCGTCGCGGCAGCCAATGCCGGCCGCCCTGCGACGCTGCTCCTGATTGCAGCGTCCTATATATTTGTAAGCAATTTTGTCCCAGCCTTCAATCTCCTGGCTGAAACACCATTTAACTTTTTGCAGTCCTATATGCTTGCTGGTGGTTTATTTTTTTTGTTACTGATGCACCGGCAACCGATAGACGTAGAGTACACAAAGCAGTGAAGTGAACCAAGTAGGATAGATTGGGAGAAATAACATGAAGCATCTGTTTGCACTGACCGCTATTTGCGCTCTGCTTTCCGCCCCCGCCATGGCGCAGACACAGCCCCAGGCAGCGGCCGAGCCGCCCGCGGATATCAACGCGGCGGTGAAGACCATCACCGAGCTCACGAACGACCAGACGAAGGTTACCGGCTATTGCGCCATCACCAAGGAAATGGCGGGCGTTGCCGAGACCGACACGGCCAAAATGGAAGCGCTTGGGACGAAGATGGACACCTATCTGACCGGGCTGGGCGAGCAGTATGCCGAGGCCTTCGAAGCTGGTGAAGGCATCGCGCCAGAATCAGAGGACGGCAAGAAGCTCGAAGCCGCCTACACCGCGCTCGAAGCCAAGTGCGGCGCGTCGTAACCGCCTTCTCGGCACGACCGAATCGCGATTCGACCGGCTCCCGCCAAAGGGCCGGTCGTTTCGTTCGGGCCACGTAATCACCGGCGATTTCTGTGTGTTACACCGGTTTTGCAGCTAAATCGAATCGCGGCATACGTCGATACAAATTTGCAGAACCGGTGGCTTGCTCAAGCATTGTGCCCATGCCAGGATCGCGCGCCGGGGAGCGCAACTGCGTCACCACGGCACCCGTGACGCATTTGCCTTATGGTAAATGATTGAGCGGCAAGTGCGAGCAGCCCGGCGACGCGGGACGACCCCGATTTCGTTGGGACGAAAAAGAGGCGTATGAAGCTTACCGGCGGCATACAATCGCAAATCCTGGCGTGCTGCATGATCGTGGCGGCGGTGGTCACGGCTGCGGCGGGCGTTTCTTCGCTCACCTCCGATACAGGGCAGAACGCGGCGGTTGCCTTGGCGAATGCGGCCGCTGAAAAACCCTCCGCGGGCAACGCATCCACGCCGTCCAAGGCCCCGGAGCTTTCCGAGTGGGATAAGCGCTGGTGGATCGAGAAGACCGCACGTCTGCTTCGCAATGGCGACGGGCTGGGCCCCAACGACGATATCGAGCGGCTGTCGAATCTGTCGAAGCAGGAGGTCGTCCGCGAGTTCATGGCGGACGAGCGGTTCGGCGACACCGTGCTCGACTTCAACATGTTCTTCATGGGCTTCAAGATCGATAGCCTGAAGGTGGACGGCGTCTACGCGAGCAGCGCCTTTGATTTCGCCAATGCGATCAACTCCGCGAAGGCGCTTCAGGAGGATGGCGACTATCTGAAGCTGTTCGATCTGGAAGGCGACTACTATCTGGCGCCGCTGACCATGACGCCGTCCGAAGAGGAGCTCGAACCGGAAGACGCCAAGCTGACATCCGCGCAGCTGCGCGAAAAAGCGATCGGGGAATTCAAGGCAAGGATCACGGCGCTTCTGCACCAGCGGACCGGGCAGAAGCCGCTCGGTCCCCACGCCTTTTGCGAACAGGTCGAGGAACTGACGGAACAGCAGGCCGAGCTCAACCAAAGGCTGTTCCGCGCCTTTACGGATGCGGAAATTTTCGGGCTGATGCGCGGCGGTATCCCCGATTTTCTGTATGACGCGCTCGACAAGATCGCGGACGAGGAATGCGATAAGCCCGAGGACAAGGTCGATGTCCAGCGGTTCACCGACGGTTTGAAGCGCTTCTCGGCGCAGCTCGACAGCGCCTTCAAGGAGCTGCTCAGCTTCGAGCCGACGGTTTATGAGCCGTATAGCATCGCCGACTTCAAGAGCGTCGACCGCTCGGCTTTTCCGAATAAGGGCAATTGGATCGCGTTCGGCTTCGAGCAGGGAACGGCGCTCGCCAATTCGTCCACCAACTACAACCGCAAGCGCGGCGCCTATGTGCTCAAGCGCTTTTTCTGCGACGACCTCAACCCGGTCGGCTTCGAGAACCCGGCCGAGCATATTGCCGGCGCGCACGGTTCGCAGACCTCATGCTATTCCTGCCATTACAAGCTCGATCCGATGGCTGGTTTCTTCCGCAACCACGGCGCGCTGTTTTCGGACTCCCGTTCGTCGGACATCGTCTTCGACGATCTGGCGAGCATGGACCGCACGGCCTATCTTTCCGCCTGGCGCGCGCCCGAGGGCGCCGGCCGCAATTGGGATGTCGGCTATATCCGTTCGCCGCGGTGGAAGGACCAGAACAGCTACGGCGAGTCCATCGCGGATCTGTCGAAAATCATCCGCCAGGCGCCCGAGGCGAAGCGCTGCCTGATGAAGCGCCTGTCCGAATATGTGATCGGCGAAAACCAGACAATGGACGGGGCCTATCTCGACAGGCTGACGGAGACATTCCAAAAGGATGCCGCCGTAAATTCCTCGGCCGCATTCAAGAATGCGATGGTGAGCCTGCTGGAGAGCGAAACCTATCAGACGCGCAATCCCAACCCGCAGCAATGCTATGACACCGTGCCGGGCGCCAAGGCGGAAGACCGGCCGCCATGCCGCGTCGCCTATATTCTGCAGAAGAACTGCGTGACGTGTCATTCCAAGAACGGCGACGTTCTCAACACGCTCGACCTCAGCAAATGGATTACGGCGCCTGACGGCAAAGACCATGTGTTTCCGCATCTGAACGCCAAGGACCAGCAGATCGACGGGAAGGAGACATTGGAACGGATGGCCATGCGGCTTTCCGCGAACGATGAGAAGAAGCGGATGCCGAAGAACAAGCCGATGTCGAGCCAGGAGCGCCAGGAGCTGTATCTATGGGTGCAGTCGGAGCTGGCGAAGCGATCGAAGGCGAAGGAGTAGGCGATGATCCGCTGGCTGATCCTGTTCGCCGCCTGCTTTGCTCTTGCAGGTCCGGCGGACGCGGCGGGCGCAAGATTGAAGGGCCTGAGCGTGCTCTCCAAGGAGCTTTCGGCGCGCATCGCTCCCGAGGATGGCCCCATCGAGCTCGACCGCTTCATGCCGGCTGACGGCCTCGACGATCTCGTCGGCACCTGGGCGGCCTTCGGCACGGAGCACAAATTCCAGAACGGAATGCCCAATGCCGTGAATATGGTGCTGATGCGTCTGACATTTTCCGGCTTCGCCCAGAGCCTGGCCAAAAGCTGCGCATCGCCCCAACTGCTGCTCAATGAGCAGTTCTACGACACGCTGGAAGCGGTGTGCACCTGGCCTTCTCAAGAAGCCAAGAGCGATACGGTGCTGACCGCGTTCTGGCTGGCGCTGGCGGGGTATAACGCACCTCAGGAAGAGTATCAGATCTGGCGGGATTTCATCCTCACCACCTATGGCGAGAAAAAAGCGCCGGAAGCCATCGAGGCCATGACGCTCGCCCTGTTGATGAATCCTTATGTTTTGCTTGAACAGTGAAGGCCGATGACATGGTCCATTCGCGACGCGATGTTCTGAAGCTGGGTGTTGCCGGGGCCGCAACTTTGCTCCTGCCCAATTTCTCCTTTCTCGGCCCGGCGGAAGCCGAGGCCCTGGCCGAAGACCCGCATTTCTTCCTGATGATCGTGCTTAGCGGCGGCGCGGACTCCTCCTACATGTTCGATGCGAGGCCGCTGGCGATGACGGCGGCGGGCAAGATCCAGAACTACCTCGGCCAGGACCCGGCTCCCTGGACCGGGAAGAACGGCCTCATCACCGGCGCGACCAGCCTTGTGAAGCCGCTCAGCCCCTTCAAGGACCGCTTCAGCGTCATGAACGGGGTGGTGATGACGCCGAGCTTCGACGGTCACGCGCAGAACATGAATTTCCTGTTCACCGGCGATCCGTTCGGCGGCGACAGCTTCATACCTCACCTCAATCTTGAGGAGACCGGACATCACGGTGAGTTCGGTGGACGCGATCGTGCCCGCGGATCGCCCGGAATTTACCGCGCTCAATCATTCGGGCGTGATTCCGCTTGTGCCGAAGGCGTTGCGCGGCTTGCCGGAGCGTCTGCGGCAGCTTCCGCCCGCCCATGCGGGGGACCCGCTGACGTCGTTCGTCCGGTCCAGGCTGGATGCTGCGGCGCATGGCGACGGCAGCTTTTCCAGCGGCGCCAGCCTGATGCTGTCAGCTCTGGACAATTCCCCGGAGGTGCACCGCAAGCTGGCCGCGCTTTCGGCCAATGATCCGGAGAGGAGCGCCGAGGATCAGAGCATCGCGCTGATCGCGGATTGCTTCCGGCTGTCGCTGTCGCGCGCCGCGATCTATGTGCTGCCCGAGCAGTTCGACGTGCATGCGCCGGAGCTGGCGAAGGCCCAGCCGAAGCTGTTCAGCGGCGCCATCGACAAGCTTGCCGTGCTCCTGCGCGGCCTGGCCGAATACGCCTTATGACGCGAAGCGCTCGATTTTCGACGTGACCACGGTGATGGTCGCCAGCGAATTCGGCCGCACATTGCGCGCGCCGGACATGAAGGTCGACGCGACCGGCACCAACCACAATCAATATTCGAACTCGATCCTGATGGGCGGCAAGGGCGTGCGCGGCGGCATGGTGATCGGGGCATCCGACATGGCGGACCTCTCCGCGCCGATCTCGAAGGCGCATCTCGCTGTGGACCCGGTGCTGGAGAAGACCGTCGGGCTGCCGTTCGATTTCAGCACGTTGCGCCCGCGCGGCGACCTGCCGGAGACGTTCGACGTCGACGATTATCTGACGATCGGATCGGTGGTGAACACGCTCTACTCCGTGTTCAACGTGCCGAAATCCCACTACCGCAAGATGGGGCGGGACAAGCAGGCCGCGCCCGTGTTGAGCGGCCTGCTGAGTTAGCGCCCTCGCCAGACTTCTAGAGCGGTTCCCGCTTCATTCGAATGGAAGCCGCTCTCGATTCTTTGCTTTCGCGCTCTTATCCGAAAACCGCGTAACACTTTTCGGGAAGCGCTCTAATTCGGCAATATCTTCGGGTCCGGCAGTGCAGAGCTTTGCGGCGGGGATGCGGGAGCTGCCGCCGGCGACGCCGCGTCTTGCGGCGGCGGGGCGGTTTGCTGCTTCAGCGCGGCGGCGAGCAATTGCGCGGCGTGCTCATTGCCCTTGGAGGTCATATGGCCGAAATCCTCATTCTCGCGCACATAATACTCGGCAACGAGATCGGGTTCGCCGCGGGTCAGCGCTTGTAGCGGCGCGAATTGATCGACCACCTGAATGCCTGCCTCCCGGCTGCATTCGGTGACCTTCTGCATGTGCGGGACGATGACCGGCTCCTCGAGGACCAGTTCGCCGCTATATTGCAGGAACAGCAGGAACCGAATTTGCTTCTCATCGGCCTGCTTCTTCAATCTTACCAGCAGTTTGCAGGTGATATCGATCGGGTCATTCTGCACTTCCACATAGAGTGAAGCTGTCGGATACCAGAACCCCGGGGCCAGGCTGCTGAGCAGATGATCGCTCAACGCCGAGTGGCCCAGCACGGTACGCACCGCCTTGCCGAAGAGGCTTTCGTTCTCGCCTTTTTCGAGGGGGCCGGGCGGATGATAGACGAGTTCGCCGTTCGCGGTTGTGAAATGGGGCTTCGGCGCGCCGGATTCGGAGAGCGCGGTGCGGCTGATATCGTCGGAAAAGATGCCCACCACGAGCGTTTTCGGTTTTACGATCGGAAGGACCTGCTCGGCCCTGAGGACGATCTGGTCGGTTCCATAGCCCGCGACTCCTGCGTTCACTACGGCCGTGCCGGTCATTTTTTCCAGATAGGCAGGCCACGTGTTCGCGTCATTCACATCGTCGAAGCCTTCCGTGAAGGAGTTGCCCACGGCAAGGATCTCTCCCGTCCGAACCTCACGCTCATCGAAATTGCGCCGGAAGCCATGGTCGAGCGTGGTGAAATCCTCTGCCGATAGTGCGGCATCAGCGTCCAACCCAATAGCGGGTCGCCTATGGCGCGATCGCCGGTCCGGGTGGACTGCACCCCTTCGGCGCGCCAGTCGGTGGCGTCGAAAATCGGCACCCCGGTCACGATGCGGAAACCGATCTCGGCGATCACCAGGGAAACCACAACAGAGAGCGCAAAGACCAGCATGTTCCGGGCGCGGCCCGCCCATGCGTCGATCCTAGGGGAAGATGCCGGTGCTTCTGTGTGTTCGGACGGATCAATTGGCATAAGGTATCGACAATTTTAGCAAAGGAAGGTGATCCTGTAGCAGGCCGCCTGAACGAACGCAAAGATATAGGCCTTGGGGTGCCGTCGCGGTCGCATCGACGTGCATGAATTAGCCTAATTCCGCAGCACACCTTGCTCAGGGAGAGCAGAGCTTTGCGGCGGCGGGTTGACATGTTCCTTGAGCACGCCGGCGATCAATTGCGCCGCATGCTCATTGCCCTTCGACGTCATATGACCGAACTCCTCGCCATACAAAGAATAATAGAGCGCGACAAGGTCGGGATTGCCGTGCGTCACCGCTTTCAGCGGCGCGAATTGATCGATCACGTGGATGCCGGCCTTTTGGGCGCATTCGGTAATCTGCTTCATGTCGTTCAGTATGACAGGCTCTTCGAGCACCAGTTCGCCGCCATATTGCAGGAACACCAGGAAGCGAACCTGCTTGTCATCCGTCTGCTGCTTCAATCGCGCCAGCAGTTTGCAGGTGATGTCGATCGGCTGATTTTCGACTTCCTCATACAGCGAGGCTTCCGCCGGATACCAGAATTGCGGCGCCAGGCGGCTGAACAGATGGTGGCTCAACGCCGAATAGCCGAGCACCGCGCGCACCCCCATGCCGATCAGGCCCTCCTTCTCGCCGCTTTCCAGCGGGCCGGGCGCATGATAGACGACCTCGCCATTCTCCATCGTGAAATAAGGTTTCGGCGCCCCGGCTTCAGAGAGCATGGCGCGATAAATATCGACCTCGGTGAAGCCGACGATGAGCGTCTTGGGCTTGACGATGGGGAGCGTCTGCTCGGCCCTGAGGATGATCTGGTCGGTCGCATAGCCCGCGACAGCGGCGTTCACGACAGGCACGCCGGTAATTTTCTCCAGATGCGCAGGCCAGGTGCCTGCGTCGTCCACCTCGTCGTAACCTTCCGTGAATGAGTTGCCCACCGCGAGAATGCCGCCCGTGCGGACTTCGGTTTCACCGAAATTGCGGCGGAAGCCATGGTCGAGGGTGGTGAAACGCTCGCGACGATAATGTGGCTTCAGCGTCCAGCCCAATAGCGGGTCGGTTATGGCCCGATCGCCGATCCGGTTGAACCGCGCTCCGTCCGCGCGCCAGTCGGTGGCGTCGAAAACCGGCACCTCCATCACCACGCGGAATCCGATTTCGGCGATCAGCAACGTAAACAAGATCGAGAACGTAAAGACGATGATGTTTGCGGCGCTGCTCAGCCACGCATTCATCCGCGATGGGGAGATGCTGGTGCGTCTGCGGGTTCGGACGGATCAGTTGACATAGATTGCGACAATTTTAATGAAAGGGACGTGATCCTGTAGCAGGCCGCCAAAATGAGCGCAAAGCCATAGACCAAAGCGCATTAAAGACTTAAACCCCTGAAGCCAGAATGAACGAACGAATCGGCGCGAATGTGACAAAAACCCGAGGCCGCGTAAGGTTCCCGACCGGCGCCGAGCCCAGCGGACCGGCTGCGCCGAAACGGCAGAGTTGACGCAGCAACGGAGGATTGGCGGCCGCCGCCTAAACTGCTAAAGCGAGGGGCCGGCTCACATTCCGCATCCGGGGATACTCCCTGTTAGGCCGTTATTGTTATGGATAGGTGCCGAGGACCAGCGTCCTGGCCCTCAACAAGGAATTACTGGTTTGAGTCTGGCAGCAGAGCGGACCCGTCCGACGGCATTTTTCCGAACCATGCGGCCGCAACATTGGGCGAAGAATTTCCTGCTCTTCGTACCGTTGCTGACGGCGCATGCCTATCAGAGCGCCGACGCCATCGCGCAAGCCTCGCTCGCCTTCGTCTGCTTCAGCCTGTGCGCGTCGGGCGGTTACTTCATCAACGATCTCTGGGATCTGGAGGCGGACCGCAATCACGCCATCAAGCGCCATCGCCCGCTCGCATCCGGCGCGCTTTCGATCGGCGCCGGTGTTGCAGGGGCGGTTGGCCTGCCGGCGGCGGCGTTGCTGCTCGCGGCACTGTTCCTGTCGCCAGCCTTCATTGCGGTTCTGACGCTCTATTTCGCGCTGACGATGGCCTATTCATTCTATCTGAAGCGGGTGCTCACCGCCGACGTGCTGACGCTGTCCGTGCTTTACATGCTGCGCGTGCTGGCCGGCGCCGTCGCCATCCAGGTGGCACTATCGTCCTGGCTGCTCGGGTTCTGCATATTCCTCTTCATCAGTCTTGCCTATCTGAAGCGCTTCATCGAACTGCGGAAGATGAATGGCTTGGAAGGGAAAGGTGATGGGGCGGGGATATTTCGGCACCGACACGGATTCGATGTTCGTGCTTGGCGTCGCCAACGCCACCGCGTCGGTCCTGGTCTTCGCGCTTTTCATCAACAGCCCGGAAGTGCAGCAGGAATATCTGAGCCGCGACGTGTTATGGATCATATGCCTCGTCCTGATCTTCTGGACGAACCGCATCTGGATCGTGGCGAAACGCGGCGATGTCGACGAAGATCCGGTCGAATTCGCGCTGCGTGACCGCGCCAGCCAACTGGCCGGTTTGATCTGCGTCGCGGCGATCTTGGTCGCGCGCTATCTCGACCTGTCCTTCTGAAAGGCGCTAGGCGATGTCAATGCTAACGCTCGCCCTGATCCTTGCAACGGTCACGGCTTCCGCCTGCGCGCAGCTTGCGCTGAAGCTGGGCATGACCAGCCCCGGCGTGGTCGCGGCATTGCCCCAGGGCGGCAAGAGCATCCTTCTCGCGGTCGCTTCTTCACCACTCGTGTGGACCGGCCTGACGATCTATGGATTGAGCGTGGCAGTGTGGCTCTGGATCTTGTCCAAGGTCGATCTCTCGCTTGCCTATCCGTTCGTCGGCGTCAGCTTCATCGTGGTGATGCTGTTCGGGGTCTTCCTCCTCAACGAGACTGTGACGCCGCTGCGCATGATCGGCACGCTGCTGATCGCCGTCGGCTGCGTCATGGTCGCGCGCTCATAAGCGGCCCGTCACGCGCTCGCCCGCCTGTTCAGCGCACGCCGCCACACCATCGCCGGCTGGCTGGCACGGTTCAGCGACAGCATGATCGCGGTGCCGCAGTCGCGTTCGCTTTCGATCGCCAGGCGGCCCCCGTTGGACTGGGCAAAGAGCGCAACCAGCGTCAGCCCGAGGCCGATGCCCTCGAAGCGGCGGTGATAATCATCCTCTTCCTGGAAAAATACGCCCAGCGCCTTTTCGACGGTCTCCTGCGCCATGCCGATGCCGGCATCGGCAATGCGGACGGTCACCTCGCCATCCGTAAAGCCGATGGCGACTCCGATATGACCATTGTCGCGGTTGAACTTCACCGCATTGTCGAAAAGCTCGTTGAGCGCGAGGCGGAACTCATATTCGCTCGTGTTGATGAAAACGGGCTGAGGCGCTGCCTGAAACGAAACGGCGATGTTACGCGACGCCGCCTTTTTCCGGATCCGGTCGACCTCCTCCATCAGGATGGGCGTGATGTCGAAGACCTGCTGATCGCGCCGCAGATCGCCTGACGTCAGCCGCGCAATCTCCAGCACCCGATGCACCATCCGTACGAGATCCTCGCCCGCATCCTTGATGTAGGTCAGATATTCCAGCGTCTCCGGCTCGCTCTGCTGCCGCAGCTTGATCTCCAGCATCGCGGAGAAGCCGAGCACGTGGTTGAGCGGCGTGAGCAATTCATGGCTCATCATCGACAGGAAGCTCCGGCGGGCGCGCTCGCCGGCCTTCGCCCTGATTTCGAGGATCTGCCTCTCCTCGATCGCGCGCGTGGCGAAACGGTACTCGTCGAGCGCTTCGCTCAGGGCTTCGGCCAGCCGGTCGGCATCGCACGGCTTGCGGAAGAAACGGAACACCCGCCCGCCGTTCACGGCAGCGATGGCCGTTTCCTGGTCCATATTGCCGGTCAGCATGAGACGCCGGATTTCGGGCCACCGCCGCCCGGCTTCGCTGAGCAGATCGACGCCATTGCGCCCCGGCATCCGCATATCGGCAAGGATGGCGCCGATGCCGTTGCCGCCTTCAAGCAGCGTGATGGCTTCCGCCGCGCTCTCCGAGGTGAGCACATGAAAGCGATCCGACAGGCGCCGCCGCAATCCGGCCAGCACGCGGGGCTCGTCATCGACGAGCAGGATCCTTTCGTCAGGCTTGCGCATAGCGGACCGGCTGTCTGGTTTGAGTTGAAACGGGTGGCGCCAGCGGCAACTCGATCACGAAGGTTGTCGAAAAGCCGGGCCTGTGTTCGAGCAGCAGCTTGCCGCCATGCTGGTTGACGATGAAATCCTTGGCCAATGCGAGGCCTTGTCCCGTGCCCTTGCCGACCTGTTTCGTGGTGAAGAACGGGTCGAATATTTTCTCCCACAAGCCCTTGGGAATGCCCGGCCCATTATCGCTGACCTCGATCCGCGCGGCGTCTCCCACGAGCTTGGTTTCGAGGCGGATGACGCCGGTCGTCACGTGCTGTTCCTCGATGGCTTCGACGGCGTTGACGATCATGTTCACCAGCACCTGCTGGATCTGGCCCTTGCGGCAGGTCACCTGGGGCAGGTCGGCGGCGAAGTCCGTCTCCAGCGCGACGACATCCTTATGGCGGCTTCTGCAGATCGTGATCGCGCTCTGCACGACGCGATTGATATCGGAAGGTTCCGGCGCGCCGGTGCCGGGATGGGTGAATTCCTTCATCAACAGGGAGATGTCCCGCACCTGGCGGATGCCGTCCACGGTCTCCCGGATCGCGGACATGATTTCACCGACGAGGACCGGCAGTTCGATATCTTCGTTGAATTTATTGAGCCGTGCGACCGTGTCCGGCAACAGGCCCTCGGCTTCGCACTCGCATTTCAATTCATCATATCGCTTGTAGGAATCGTAGATCTTGTTCAGCGACAGGCCGACGAACTTTATGTTGTCGCCGATGAACTGGATTGGCGTGTTGAGTTCGTGCGCGATGCCGCTCGACAATGTGCCGATCGCCTCCAGGCGGCGGGATTCATAGAGCTGCTGGTAGACTTTTTCCTTCATTGCTTCGGCGGCCTTGCGGGAACTCGTGTCCGATATGACCAGGACGATGAACGGCTTCTCCTTCACCTTCGTCCGCCGTCCCCGCAATTCGCCTTGAATGCAGGCGCCGTCGCTTTTCCTGACCGCCAGTTCAGGAATGAGAAAGGATTCCATCCCCAGTTCGCGGCGGTAATTTCCATAGCTGGGCAAGAACTCGCCCAGATGGTGCCCCACCAGACGTTCCGGCGCATAGCCGAGCAGCTTCGCCGAGGCGCTGTTCGCCAGTTCGATGACGCAGTCCGCGTTGCAGGTCAGGACGATGTGGGGAACCGCGTCGATGATCGTGCTGATCAGCTCGACATGCTCCAGCAGGTGGAGCGACGACGACTGGAATTCCTGGTTTTTGACGAGGAGTTCGAGGTTTTTGGCCTCCAGCAGCCTTTCCGCCTCCTTACGGCAGGCGGTCTCCCGGGCCAGCTCGCGTTGCAGATCATCGTCGGAGGGCATCGTCATCCTCCGGATTTGAAGATCTTCAAGCGAACGCGTTTCATTGGCCGCGCTCCGCGGATTTCCGTGGGCGAACAGCGCGCTTCCACCCTTTCGAGGAACTCGGTAGACACGATGCCGATCACGCTGGCGACCTCGAAGCAACAGATTTGCTGGCCTTGAAGGTGCGCAAGGCACGCGGCCGCAACCAAGAGTACCAGGGCGCTCTTTCGGAATTCTGAATCGTGGGGCAGGGAGGCCGGCAGGGCCTTGCCGCTTCCTGGACCATCGCGGGCGCCTCGGATATTCTTCGCCCGGCAATTCCGCCTTACATCCTGCCCAGGCTTATCCATGGTCCAATCCAGGCATGACCCACAGCCGACCGGCGATCTCGGACGGTTGATCCAATCGCCCTTCGCCCAAACCCGAAGTCCTGTTGGAGGGGATCGAACCGGGCCGTCCGCCGATTGACATGACAATCGGCGAGCCGCGCCATGGACTGCCGGATTTTCTCGCCGAAGCGTTGCAGGCAGCGTTCGCCGGCTACGGGAAATATCCGCCCGTGCAAGGAACCCCGGAGCTTCTCGGCGCGATCGGCGCGTGGATCGAACGGCGCTACCCGCCTTTGCGCGGCGCGATCGCTCCGGCGCGTCACATCATGCCGCTGAACGGCACGCGCGAGGGGCTGTTCTCCGCCATCTTCCCGGCCGTGGCGCGCAAATCCGGCGGCCTACGGCCCGCCGTGCTGATGCCCAACCCGTTTTACCAGGCCTATCTGGCGGCGGCGGTGGCGGCAGGGGCCGAGCCGGTGTTTCTCGCCGCCGAGGCGGAGAACGGCTTTCTGCCCGATCTGGGCGCCATTCCTGAAGCGGTGCTGGCGCGCACCGCCGTCTTCTATCTGGCCTCGCCCGCCAATCCGCAAGGCTCGGTCGCCAGTCCGGCCTATCTGGAGCAGGCGATCGGCCTCGCCCGCAGGCATGATTTTCTCTTGTTCCTCGACGAATGCTACTCGGAGATCTACAGCTCCGCCCCGCCCTCCGGCGGTCTCGAAGCCGCGTTTCGGCTCGGCGGCGATTTCGCCAATGTGCTCGTCTTCAACTCCCTGTCGAAGCGCTCCAACGTGCCCGGCCTCCGCTCCGGCTTCATCGCCGGCGACGAAAACTTCCTTGCCGCCTATTTCCGCTTCCGCAACGTCGCCGCGCCGCAAATGCCGCTGCCGGTGCAGCATGCCTCCGCCGCACTTTGGGCCGAGGAGACCCATGTCGAGCGAAGCCGCGCCCTCTATGCACAGAAATTCGCTATCGCGCGGGACATCCTGGGCGGCAAGCTGGAATTCGCCGATCCGGCCGGCGCTTTCTTCCTGTGGCCCAAAATGGACCGATTAGGCGGTGGAGAAGCCGCGGCGAAAACCTTTTGGAAAGAATGCGGTGTCAAAGTGTTACCGGGTACCTACCTGGCGCAGACAGATTTGACCGGCCACAATCCTGGAGCGGCCTATATCCGGGTCGCCTTGGTCGACGATCTGGATTTAACGCGGGAGGCTTTGGGGCGACTGGCTAGCCTTTTGAGTTGAACATATGTCCGAATACCGTATTGGCAGGTCAAGCCGCATCCTCCCTGGCGGCATGGATAATGAAATACACCGTCTGCCGATGCGGATCGCCGGAAGCGCATTGATTGCGATGGCGGTCATCGGCTGGGTCAGCCTGCTGACATGGTCGATCGGCGATCCCAGCGTCAACCGCGCGACCGGCGGCGCGCCGAGCAATCTTCTCGGCACGACCGGGGCGTCGCTCGCCGATATGCTGCTCCAGTTTGTCGGCCTTACCTCGATCGCGCTGTTCCTGCCGCCGCTCATCTGGGGCATCACGCTGATCAGCGGCGACCGGGTCAGCCATCCGCGGCACCGGCTGGCGATGTGGACATTGTCGCTGGTGCTGATCGCCAGCACCTTGAGCATTCTGCCGCAGCCCAAGAGCTGGCTGCTGACGCACGGCCTCGGCGGGCTGATCGGCGATTTCGGCCGTTCGATCTTCATGGGCATCGGCAGCTTTCTCAATCCGCGGCTTGCCGCGATCGTCGGCGGCACGGTGTCGGGCGTTCTCGGCTTTTGGACGCTGATGCGGGCGAGCGGCGTCAGCGCCTCCGACATGCGCCTGCTCTGGCACTGGACCGCGCGGCGGCGCGTCCGGCGGGAGGGATGGTTCGGTGCGGGGCTCGCCTATGCCTTTCGCGGCGCGCGCCGTGCCGGCGAACGGGTTGCGGGAGTGGCGAAACGCAAGCGGCCGCACAGCTATTGGCAGGCGGAAGATCCCGATCGCTTCGTGCCGCGCCCACGTCCGGCGCCGGGCGCGTTCGATCCTCGATACGCCGGCTTCGACCTGGACGATGAACCGTTCGCGCCGCCCACGCCACCCCGCCGCCAGCCGCCCATTTCGCTGCGCCCGGCCGCGCCGCCTCCCGCCCAGCGGATCGAGCCTTATTTCGACAGCTTGCGCGCCATCCCGAGGCGGCCGCAAACGTCTGCGATGGCCCCAGCCGCGAATATTCCGCAGCATCGGCCGCCGCAGCCGGTGCAGCTTCAGCAGGCCCCGGCGGTACGGCATCCTGAGTGGGATGAGCCGGACTATGCGGAAGACTATGACGCCCAGCCGCTCGTGGCTGTCGCACGTCACGCCGAACCGGCCTATGAAGAGCCGCATTATGATGAGGACGAAGCGGCCTATGAGCCGCTCTCAATGTCCGCGCCGGTATACAGGCAGCAGCGCCCGGCCCCGCGTCCTCAGCCCGCAGCCGCCCGCCCCCGTTCGGTCGTCGAACATCGCTCGCGGCTGGACGAGATCGACGGCGGCGCGTTCGTTCTGCCGCCGCTGAAGCTGCTCAGCCAGCCGCCCGCGCGGCATAATGATCCTGAATTGTCGGATGCGGCGCTCGGACGGCGCGCGGAATTGCTGCAAGGCGTCCTGGAAGATTTCCGCATCAAGGGCCAGATCGCCGGCGTGCATCCGGGGCCGGTGATCACGCTTTACGAATTCGAGCCGGCGCGCGGCACCAAATCCTCCCGCGTGGTTGGCCTCGCCGACGATATCGCCCGCTCGATGAGCGCGGTTTCGGCGCGCGTCGCCGTCATCCCGGGCCGCGACGCCATCGGCATCGAGCTGCCGAACCAGAACCGCGAAGTCGTCTATCTGCGCGAATTGCTGGAATTCGAAGGAGTTCACGGCGGGCAAGGGCCGCTTGTCGCTCGCCCTGGGCAAGACCATCGGCGGCGATCCGGTGATCGTCGATCTGGCGCGGATGCCGCATCTGCTCATCGCGGGCACCACCGGCTCGGGCAAATCGGTGGCGATCAACACCATGATCCTGTCGCTGCTCTACCGCCTGCCGCCGGAGGAATGCCGCTTCATCATGATCGATCCGAAGATGCTGGAGCTGTCGGTATATGACGGCATTCCGCATCTGCTGACGCCGGTCGTCACCGACCCGCAAAAGGCGATCATGGCGCTCAAATGGACGGTCAACGAGATGAACGCCCGCTATGAGCGCATGTGCAAGCTCGGCGTCCGCAACATACTTGGCTTCAATTCGAAGGTGACGCGAGCGCGCCGCACCGGCGAGCCGCTGGTGCGCACAGTTCAGACCGGCTTCGACGAAGAGACGGGCAGCGCGATCTATGAGCGCGAGGACATCGACGGCAGCCCGATGCCCTATATCGTCGTCGTCATCGACGAGATGGCCGATCTGATGATGGTGGCCGGCAAGGAGATCGAATTCGCCGTGCAGCGCCTGTCGCAAATGGCGCGGGCGGCCGGCATCCATCTGATCATGGCGACGCAGCGGCCGAGCGTCGACGTCATCACCGGCACGATCAAGGCGAATTTCCCCAGCCGCATCAGCTTCCAGGTGACCTCCAAGATCGACAGCCGCACCATTCTGGGCGAGCAGGGCGCCGAACAGCTTCTCGGCGCCGGCGACATGCTGACGATGGCGGGCGGAGGGCGGATCATGCGCGCGCACGGGCCGTTCGTTTCGGACGATGAGGTCGAGAGCGTCGTCAATGTGCTGCGCGCCCAGGGAGAGCCTGACTATATGGAAGGCCTGCTCGACGACGATTATGGCGGCGAGGATGGGCGGGGCGACGATATGTCCGCGCGCGGAGCCAGCGGGGACGATGTGTATGATCAGGCGGTGGAGGTCGTCCTGCGCGATCGCCGCGCCACAACCAGCTATTTGCAACGCCGCCTCGGGATCGGCTATAACAGGGCGGCCTCGCTGATCGAGCGTATGGAAGCAGATGGGCTCATCAGCGCGCCTAATCGCACTGGAAAAAGAGAAGTCCTGACGGGTGATGGCAGCTAATTGCCATAAAATTGCCGCCCGCCGTCTAGATTTTGCGCGAATTTAGAGCCAGAGTGACCCGAATTTCCTTTCTGCCACGAAAGAGCCAAGAGATGAACGGGGATCAACGTCCTATGAAAAAAGCAATCCGGCCGTTTTTGCTTGGTCGCATTTTGGCGACGCAAACCGGAAGCCACTTTGCTGGAAAATGCTCCAGCCTGCCGATCGCGGCTCTGGCGCTGGCGGTTCTGAGCGCGCCATATGCGTTGGCGCAAAGCAACTCCGGCACTTCGGTCCATTCGAAAACCGTGCCGTCCAACCCTCCTGCGGCCGCGCCACAACCGGCCGAGCCTCAGCCGGCTCCGCAGCAGCCGGCGGCCGCTCCCCAGGCCGCACCGCCACAGGCAGCCGCCCCTGCTCCGGCTGCGCCTCAAGCAGCACCCGCAGCGCAAGCCGCCGCCCCGGCGCCGAACGCCGTTGGTGCGGGCGGCGGATGGGATGCCCAGTTCGGCGTCGCGCCTCCGCAAACCAGCCAGTTCACTGCCGCGCCCGAACAGGTCGAAATCATCCAGAAGATCAACGCCTATTTCAACGAACTGAAGAATCTCGAGGGCGATTTCCTGCAGACCGACGCCGATGACAAGCGCAAGAAGGGCAAGTTCTACATCGAGCGGCCGGGCAAGGTTCGCTTCGACTATTCGCTGCCGAGCAAGCAGAAGATCATCTCAAACGGCAAATACCTCGCCATCGAGGATCACGACCTGAACACGACAGACCGCTATCCGCTGGAATTCGACGCCCTTCAGGCTGTTGCTGACCAAGGAAGTGGATTTGATGAAGGACGCCAACATCATCGCGCTCGACGTGGGCGACAACGTCGTCGTGGTGACGCGTTCAGGACAAGGAAGCGGGCAATGGCGGTCAGATCCGGCTGTTTTTCGATTGGCCGAAGCTTCAGCTCAAAGAGTGGATCATTTCCGACCCGCAAGGACTTAACACTCGCATCCAGCTTGCCGAGATGCATCTGAACAAGGACGCCGACCCGAAGCTGTTCACATTTTCGCCAGATGTCGGGCTGCCGAAGTTCAGGGGCGGTTCGAACTGAGTGATTCGTATCTGAGCAGACGCTTGCAAGTTAATGAATCTTAACGCCAAATATCAGCATCGCTGCGGCGTATTCGCAACTGTCAAGTGTTTGTTCGAATTTTGGTACCCAAAATTGAAAACTGTGCTATATTGGCATACGTACTGTGACAGTGGTAAGGCCAGTCACCATCGGTAGTGCCCCCCGTCTAACCGAAGGCCTTACTACAGCGTCGGCATCCCTCCCGACGCACCGCGTAGTACACGCATAAGCGCCCAACCATCGCCGGGGTTGGGCGCTTTTTTTTGTGCGCCGCGTTCCGCCCCTTCGCTTGACGTTTCCCCGGCCCGCAGCTATGGCCGAGCCATGAAATTCAGATTGGCGACTTGGAACATCAATTCGGTCAGGCTGCGCATGCCTATCGTGGAGCGCTTCATCCGCAGCTTCCAGCCGGACGTTCTCTGCCTGCAGGAGATCAAATGCGTTGACGAGTTGTTCCCCTACGAACCGCTGCGCGCCCTCGGCTACCCGCATATCCAGGTGAAAGGGCAGGCGGGCTATCACGGCGTCGCCACCCTGTCGCGCTTTCCGCTGACACCGAAGGGCACGGAGAATTTCTGCGGTACCGGCGAGGCGCGGCACATTGCGGTCGCGCTGGATGGGCGGCCGCTCGTCATCCACAATCTCTACATCCCGGCCGGCGGCGACATTCCCGACGCGGAGCTCAATCCGAAATTCGGCAATAAGCTTGCCTATCTGCGTACGCTCACCGAATGGTTCAGCGATGGCGGCGCGGCGGCGACGGATTGCCAGCACATCCTCGCCGGAGACTTCAACGTGGCGCCGCTGGAGCACGATGTCTGGTCGCATAAGCAGTTGCTGAAGGTCGTCAGCCACACGCCCATCGAAGTGGAGCATCTGGCACGGCTGAAAGCGTCGGCGCGCTGGATCGATGTGATGCGCCAATTCGTGCCCGAGGACCAGAAACTCTATACGTGGTGGAGCTACCGGGCGCGGGATTGGCGTGCATCCAATCGCGGGCGCCGTCTGGACCATATCTGGACAACGCCCGGACTTGAGGGCGCCAGCCGTGCGATGACCGTGATCGAAGAGGCCCGCGACTGGCAGCAGCCATCGGATCATGTGCCGGTCATCGTGGATTTCGAGCTGGCTTGAGCCTTGTTTGCCCTCTCCCCTTGCGGGAGAGGGCTCCCGCCGCGAGGCGGGTGGATGAGGGGTTTCGAACTATCGGTTAGGCCCAGCCCCCTCACCCGGCGCTCGCGCCGCCCTCTCCCACAAGGGGAGAGGGCAAAAAGGCTAGGGGTAGAGCCGCGTCTTTTCCCATGCTTCGTTCGCGCTGCTACGCCGAAAGACGATGCGGTCATGCAGGCGGAACGGCCGGTCGTGCCAGAATTCCATTTCCGCGGGGACAAGACGGAAACCCGACCAATAGGCTGGGCGCGGTATTTCACCGATCAAATATTTCGCCGTATAGCGCGCAACCGCCGTTTCCAGCGCCAGACGGCCTTCCAGCGGCCTGGATTGCTGCGACGCCCATGCCCCGATCCGGCTGCCGCGCGGGCGCGTGGCAAAATACGCATCCGCCTCGGCTTCCCCGACCGGGTGAACGGCCCCGCGTGCGCGCACTTGCCGCCTGAGACTCTTCCAATGAAAACAAAGCGCCGCCTTGCCGCCGGTCAGCAGCTCGCGCCCCTTGGCGCTCTCGTAATTGGTATAGAAAACGAAACCCTCGGGGCCGGCATCCTTCAGCAGCACCATGCGGACATTGGGCATACCCGTTTCATCGACGGTGGCCAGCGCCATGGCGTTCGGGTCGTTCGGCTCCTTGGCCGTGGCGTCGGCGAGCCAGGCGGCGAACAAGGCGAAAGGCTCGGTTTCGCTGGAAAAATCGGTGGCCTGGGGCACCTGGTCGTAGTCGGTGTTGGAAGGCGTGCTCATGTCCGGCCGCGTGCTTGATCGAGATCATGCAAGATAGGCTGGCACAATCTTATTGTCTCCTTAATCCTGGCATCATGCTCGTTTGCTGGGCAAGGAATGAAGCGTGCAAACCGCAAAATTCTCTCAGAAATTTCGTATCACTACCTGCGCCCCGCAGCATGTGGCTGGACGCATCATGGCATTTGTGTAGGATGCCCGCGATCCTAGTGCACTGACACAATCGCTCCGTTCACGTGTCGGCGTCCTAGTCGTTTGTTGTGCATCAATTTTTGCCAAACGTCGGCTTATTGCCCCAGTTTGGATCGATGCACTAACTGCTGGAGGGGACGGGTGCTCGAACGTGGACAGTTGATGAACGGTAAGCGGGGCCTGATCATGGGCGTCGCGAATAACCGCTCGATCGCCTGGGGCATTGCCAAGAGCCTTGCGTCGCAGGGAGCCGCGCTGGCCTTCACCTATCAGGGCGATGCGATCAAGAAGCGCGTGGAGCCGCTCGCGGCCGAGATCGGCTCCGATATCGTGCTGCCCTGCGATGTTACCGATCACGCCTCGGTTGATGCGGTATTCGGCGCGCTTGCGGAGCGTTGGGGCACGCTGGACTTTGTGGTCCACGCCATCGCTTATTCGGACAAGGACGAGCTGGACGGCCGCTATGTCGATACCAGCCAGGAAAACTTCAGCAAAACCTTGCTGATCTCGTGCTATTCCTTTACCGCAATCGCTCAACGGGCCGAAAAGCTGATGCCAAACGGCGGCTCCCTGCTCACCCTCACTTATTATGGGGCGGAGAAGGTGATGCCGCATTATAATGTGATGGGCGTAGCCAAGGCCGCGCTGGAGGCAAGCGTGCGCTATCTGGCCGCCGACCTTGGGAAGCAAGGCATCCGGGTCAACGCCATTTCCGCTGGGCCGATCAAAACCTTAGCCGCGTCGGGGATAAGCGATTTTCGCTACATCTTGAAATGGAACGAGTATAATTCGCCGCTGCGGCGCGTGGTCTCGATCGAGGACGTCGGCGGCGCGGGCCTCTACCTGCTATCCGACCTGAGCCGCGGGGTGACCGGCGAAGTGCACCACGTCGATGCCGGATACCACGTGGTCGGCATGAAAGCGGAAGATGCGCCGGATATTTCCGTCGTGGTGAAAAACGGAGAGTAACGACAATGCATCCAATGAGGCTGATCACCATTGCGCTTCTGACCAGTGTGGTCAGTCTCGTCGCCATGGGCGGTTTCGGGTTCTATGTGGGCTATACCGCCGGGCGCGGCGACATGGACGAATTGAAAGCATTGGTCACCGCCGGAGGCTCGCCGGAAAACGCCGCAGCGATTGCCGAGGTGCTGAAGCAGCAAGTCGCCGCCGCTCAGGCCGCGGCGACACCCGCCCCGGCGCCAGCCCCTGCGCCCGAGGTCGACCTTGCGCCGGTGCTGGATGAGATCCGTTCGATGAGCGCTCAGATCGGCAAGCTGGAGAAGAACGCCACGACGCCCCCAGCCGCTGATCGCGTCGTTGAAAAGGTCAAGGAAGACCCGAAGACGAAGCAGGAACTGGCTTCGGTCAAGCTGCTCCTGTCGGAGGCCAATGAGCAATATCAGGGCTGCAAGCAAACACTGACCACGCTTGAAGCCAAGTTCGAGGAAGTGAGGAATGCGCCCGCGCAGCAGGTCGCCATGGTGCAGCCGGAAATTCGCGCGGACGCTCCCCCGGCACGGGACAATGCCTCAGTCGTGCTGTTCGACAATGTGCTGTTGAAGCGCGAGCAAAAGAAAGTGTACAGCGACGTCGATGTTGCCATCAGCCTGAATTCCATCGCGTCGCGTTCGGCGCGGGTTGTGGTCAATCAGCAGGCTCTCGGCATTTCCTTCGGTGAACGCAAGATCTTCCAGCATCGCGATGTGACGTGCGAACTGGTGCTGATGGAGACCGATCTCGAAGGCGGCAAAGCCCGTTTCAGCATAGCCTGCAAGCGCTAGAGCGGCGGACTCTTAATGGGAATTGGAAGCGCCGCTCCAGCTTTTTGTTTCAGCATCGGATTTGTCCGAAAACCGCTACGCACTTTTCGGTCCGATGCTCTAGGGCATCGATGCCGTTGATATATTTCCTCCGTCACGGCCAGACGGACTGGAACGCCGAGCGCCGCATTCAGGGTCATCTCGATGCGCCTCTGAACGATCTGGGACGCGCTCAGGCGGCCCGGAACGGCCGTGCCCTGGCCGATATCGTCGGTGACGCTTCCGCATTCGGCTATGTTTCAAGCCCGCTGGTGCGCGCCAGCGAGACGATGGAGATCGTGCGCCGCGAACTGGGGCTCGACCCGAAGGGGTACCGCACCGATCTGCGGCTACGGGAATATAATCTCGGCGACTGGCAGGGCTATCTCTACGCCGATATCGTCCGCGATTTTCCCGAAGCGATCGCCGAACAGCAGCGCGATCCCTGGAATTTTCTCTATCCCGGCGAGGGCGGCGAAAGCTTCGCGCTGCTGTCGGCGCGCGTGCTCGCCTGGCTCGCCGAAATCGACCGTGACACGATCGCGACGGCTCATGGCGGAGTCATGCGGGTTTTGCGGAGGCATTTCCTCGGCCTGGACGCGGCGACCACCTTCAAGCTGGATGTGCCCCAAGACAGGGTGCTGCGCGTCGAGGGCGGGCAGTTGAGCTGGGTGTAAAAGCTTGACCGGCCCGACGCCGGCGCTTAAGCACCGCGGCGTGGGGCTGGCTTCAAGCTGCGGCGCCTTCAGCTACCGACGCGCCATGATCGCGGCTTCACGTTCCCCGGCTATCCCTGCCATTGCGCCATGGTCCACCGCGACGCTCTTCTCAGCCGCCGGACGGGTGCAGATGAACACCTTCTCGCCGCGCGAAAGCCCGTAGCGCGACACGTTCGGCTCCACGGCCGTGTATTCCTCCACCGCGAATCCTGGACCCGCCAGCCGATTGCGGGCATCACGCCCGAAGAAGCGCGCATGGTCGTGCTGGCCGAAATGCAGCAAACGCTCTTCCGGCGTTGTGCGGGCGCTGTTTTCATAGGTTTCGTCCCAGCCCTCGACAATCGGGAACATCGCAATCAGAGTGCCGCCCGGCCTCAGCACGCGAAACAGTTCGCTGACAGCCTTGCGATCGTTCACATGTTCGAGGACATGCAGGCAGACAATCACGTCGAAGGCGGCATCCTCGATCTTCAGCGCTTCGATATTCTCCTTCCGGTCGACACCGGCGGCGAAGAGATCGGCGGTGGTGTAGGAGCGCGGCTTATGTTTGAGGACGAGCTGGCGAATAGCTTTTTCGGGAGCGAAATGCAGCACGTCGCGATTGCGGAAGAAATCATGGTCGCGGCAGGCTAACGATAGCAGACGATGCCTCTCCAGCGTGCCGCATTGGGGGCAGAGAATGTCACAGACATAAGGGTAGCCATAGCCGAGGAATTTTCCCTTATGGCCGCACAATGGACATTCGCGGGGAAATTTGCCCATGCTGCGCCGGATGGTGCGCCCCAGAAATTTGAATGAGTTCCAGTAAACCCTAAGCATGAACAAAATTCCTTGTGATTCTTATGTGGCGTGCCGCCGATTTCGCGGGCGCGTTCATTGTCGACTTGATTGCAATCACCTTCGTCGCGCAACTTATAAGGGTGTGCGGCGTGGGTCACGCCCGGGGTAGAAAATATTAACAACGACCTGCGCGCTGTTGATGGTTTCGCATCGACCGCAGTCCGGCAGGGCTGTGGCATCAGAATTTTGACCTCCGCCCGCCGCTCGTCTAGTAAGATCGCGGCGAAACGAGAGCCACCCATGTCCCACAACAGCTTCGGCCACCTTTTCCGCATCACCACCTGGGGCGAGAGCCACGGGCCCTCAATCGGCTGCGTGGTCGATGGCTGTCCGCCCGGCATTGCGCTGACCGAAGCCGATATTCAGCCTTTCCTCGACAAGCGGCGGCCCGGCCAGTCGCGCTACACCACGCAGCGGCAGGAAGCGGACGAGGTCAAAATTCTCTCCGGCGTGTTTGCCAATGCGGAAGGGCAGCAGGTCACCACCGGAACGCCGATTTCGCTACTGATCGAGAACACCGACCAGCGCTCCAAGGACTATGGCGAGATCAAGGATAAATACCGTCCGGGCCACGCCGATTACACCTACACGGCCAAATACGGCATTCGGGACTATCGCGGCGGCGGGCGATCCTCGGCGCGCGAAACCGCCATGCGGGTCGCGGCGGGGGCCATTGCGCGCAAGGTCGTGCCGGGCCTCACCGTGCGCGGCGCGCTGATCCAGCTCGGCACCGAAAAGATCGACCGCTCCAATTGGGATTGGGAGGAAGTGGAGCGCAACCCGTTCTTCTCTCCGGATCACGCCAGCGTCCAGGGCTGGGCATCCTATCTGGACGGCGTGCGCAAGGCGGGCTCTTCCTGCGGCGCGGTCGTCGAAATCGTGGCGGAAGGCGTGCCAGCAGGCCTTGGTGCGCCGCTCTATGGCAAGCTCGATCAGGACATCGCCAGCGCTCTGATGAGCATCAACGCGGTCAAGGGCGTTGAAATTGGGGCGGGGTTCGCCGCCGCCGGCCTTTCGGGAGAGGACAATGCCGACGAAATGCGCATCGGCCCGAACGGTGCGCCTGCCTTTCTTTCGAACAATGCTGGCGGAATTTTAGGCGGAATCGCCACCGGGCAGCCGATCATTGCCCGTTTCGCCGTCAAGCCGACCTCTTCGATCTTGACGCCGCGCCGCACAATCGACAGCCTCGGGCACGATACCGACATCGCGACAAAGGGACGGCACGATCCTTGCGTCGGTATCAGGGCGGTGCCTGTGGGCGAGGCGATGCTGGCCATCGTGCTTGCGGATCATTATCTGCGCCATCGGGGGCAATGCGGACCTGGCTAGATTTTGTTCGGCGGGGTCCCGCGGGCGGACATAAAGAGCGGGGGATCAGCGCCAATGCAGTCAGACGCGCAAGTGCCCGAATTCATCGAGCGCGGCTATCATCTGCCTTATGGCCGCGATGCGGGCGATTTCCGTTTCAATGTCATGGCGATCTTGACCGTCCTGGCCTTCGGGATGTTCCTGGCGACCGGCTATAACTCGCTTCTGGTCGTCGGCGCGGCGACGGGATGCGTCACCTATTATTTCTACCCGCTGAAGGAGCGCAAACCGCGGATCGGGGCTGGGCAATATGGCATTTTCATCGACGGGTTCGGTCTTATCGCCTGGCGCGCCATCGGCGACATTCAGCTGGTCACCTTTGCGACCCGCTTCTCCGAAACGGACGAGCTGCAAATCCGCCTGAAAACGTCGCTGGACCAGGCCCTGCTCGCGGATTGGCGCGGCCTGCCGATCTGGCGGCTGCTTATGAAGCTTCCCTGGACCATGAGCCACGACAATGTCGTGCGCATCCCGCTCGCTCCCTTCGCCCCGCCGCCGGCGGATATTCACCGGCAGTTCCAGCGGCTCTTGAAATATTACCGCTGACAACTCGTCTTTTTGCCGAGCGATTGCATAAAACCGATGCCGGCTTTTGCGGATCAAGCCTGAGCAATCAGGCCGCCTTGACCTCTTCCAGGAACCTCGCCACCTCATCACGCAAATTGCTCGATTGCTCGGAGAGCAGTTTTGCCGATCCTAAAACGGACGAGGCGGAGACGTTCGCTTCGTCAGACGCTTCCATGACCTTGCCGATATCCTCGGTAACACGGGAGGCGCCGCGCACGCTGGCGGTCATATTGGAGGAAATCTCATTGGTCGTCGCGGTCTGTTCTTCCGCGGCGGCGGCGACCATGGCGGAATATTGGTCGACCTTCTCGATTGAGCTCTTAATCGTCGAGAACACCGCAACCACGTCCTGCGAGACCTGCTGTACGCGGGCAATCTGATCGGAGATCTGCTCGGTCGCCTTGCTGGTCTGGCTGGCGAGGTTCTTCACTTCGGCGGCGACGACGGCGAAGCCTTTGCCTGCCTCGCCGGCGCGCGCCGATTCGATGGTCGCATTCAAGGCAAGCAGGTTGATCTGGCCGGTAATTTCCTGGATCACCTGGACGATCGTTCCGATTTCGGCATTTGACGATCTGAGCTGCGCCGACGCGATTTCCGCCCCGCTCACCTGCTCGACGGTCTGCTTGACCAGCGAGGTCGACTGCGAAATCTGCACGGCGATCTCCTGCGCCGCCGATGACATCTGCTCGACCGATGCCGCAATCGATTGCGCGGCCTGTGCGGCCTCGCGGCTTTCGGAGGCTGCGCTGGCTGCTCGCGCATGGGTCGTATTGGTGACGCCGTTCATGGATTGCGCCGTTTCCAGCAATTCGCCCGCGACCGAGCCGACATTATCGATGATCGATTGTACGCGTTGCTCGAAACTCTGGGCCAGATTTCCCAGGAGTTGCCGCTTCTCCTGCTGCGCGGTTTCCTGCTGCTGCACTTGAAGCGCCGTCATTTCGCGTATCTGGATGATATTCGCGCGGAAGACATCCACGGATTTGGCGACGTCACCCATTTCGTCTTTCCGGTCCGTATAGGGCACGGGGGTATCGGCCCGGCCCAACACGATCTCGCGCATGGTGCGCTGCATCCGGCGCAAGGGCACGAATATGCCGACGGTTGCGTAGACCGGTGCGGCGATCGAAAAGAGGAGCGCGAGGCAGGCGAAGGCGGCGATCCAAAGTTTGGCGCTGTGTGCCTGTTCAGCGCTTCTCAACTTGATCTCGTCCGTCCAGGCAAGCAAACCTTTGCTTACCGCCTCATTCGCGTCTTCCAGGAAGGTGAATTTCTCCTGGAAGGTTGCGATGTCGCGGGCGGGGTCGCCATCGCTCCCCAACGCGGCAAGCGCCAACTCGCCCGCCGCAATGTAAGTCTTGAGAGCGGCGTTCACCGTATCCATGTCGGCCTTGATGGCGGCCGGCATTTCCTCGAGGAGATTGGCGTCGATATCCTGTTTGAACGCTGCGGAATGCTCGGCGAACTCCTTTCGGGCCTCCTCGCTCCCCGCTGTATCCTGGGCCGCCTTCGCGATCCGCGCCGCGAGCAGATCGCCTCTGATGGCATCGTGCATCATGTCGCCATGCATATGACGTTGCACGATTTGCGCGTTCCTCTGGAGCTGCTCGTTGGAGTTTTGCAGATCGTTGAGCCCGTCAAAACTGACGAACGCAAATGCGCCTACGACGAGCGACGACAAGGTCGCCATGGCCGTAAAGCGGAAGCTCAGTGAACTGGCGAAGGACCGCGATCCGGCCGGCTGTGATGATTGAGAGGGTGCCATGGCGCTCCGCATGATGAATGTCGCGGTGAAGATGATCGCGCCAATATACGGCCAAATGGACAAGAAACGCTTGATCGTGGGCGGTCAATCTCTCGAGGCCGCGTTAAGTCCTGATTGAGAGGATCGGCTCGTGTGCGGATGGAGGCGGAACGGCGCTCCATCTTTTTCTTGAGCACCCGGTTTATGGCAAAATCGATGCCCATCCCGCCTTGATATTGAGTCCCGCCGTGCATCGCCCGCGCGCACCCCACCGTTTCTTAACCGGGAAGGGCAATAATAGGGAGAACAGGAAGGACTCCCCGATGGCCTTGGCGAAGGTGATCGCCGATCCCGGTATCGACGAAGCGGCGCAGAATGGTTTTCGGCTCTTGCCGCTGCGAATCTTCGTGCTTCTTGCAGGTTTTCCCTTTGCCTTAAGCGCTCTCGGCACACGTCCTGCGCTCATCGTCGCGACGCTCGTCTGCACGGCCGAGCTGTGGACCTTCCTTATTACCAGACGGTTCATGCAGGGCGAACCGGCCACCGATGGCATGCGGCTTCAATATCTGTGCTCGGCATTCGCGACCAGCTGCGCCTGGCTCTCTCAAAGCAGCCTGTGCTGGCTCTCGGGCGATCCGGCGCTCCGCATCGCAGCGGTGGCGATGTGGACGGGACATCTGCTTTTCGTACTCAGCTTCATGCAATCGTCGAAATTCTCCCTGTTCCTGACGGGAGCGCCTGCAAATCTGGCGGCAATTCTACTGCCCCTGATATCAAGGGTCGGAGACCGAGCTGCGGATTGGTACGCGACAACCTGTGTCATTCTGTTCTTCACTGTCTCAATTCTCGGAGCGCATATCTCCTATCATCGCAGGCGCGAATTGCGGGCCGTTACCGCCTCGCTTGCCGAGCAGAAGACCGCCGCCGAGGTGGCCAACACATCCAAAACGGCATTTCTGGCGACGATGAGTCATGAAATCAGAACACCGCTCAACGGTGTGCTCGGCATGGCGCATTCGCTCAAACTGGATCAGTTGCCACGCGAGCAGGCCAAGAAGGTCATGACCATTCTCGATAGCGGCGAAACGCTGATGTCGATCCTGAATGATGTGCTTGACCTGTCCAAGATCGAGGCGGGCCGGCTGGAAATCGTGCCGTCAGACGCCGATCTGCGGCACATCATTGCCAGGGTGGTTAAGCTGTATCTGCCCATGGCGGAAGAAAAAGGTCTGCGCCTCGTCGTGCAGATCGATGAAGGCATTCCGCAATATATCTCATGCGACCGCGTCAGGGTGCGTCAATGCTTGGCCAACCTTGTCTCCAACGCGGTGAAATTCACCGAGGAAGGAGAGGTGGCGGTGCGGGTCGGCTGCCTGCCGGGCAAAGAAGCGTCGGTCAGGATCGTCATTTCCGTTTCCGACACCGGCATCGGCATGAGCGAGGAAACCTGCCGCCGGCTCTTCGCCGAGTTCACCCAGGCCGAGAACACGATCGCCCGCCGGTTCGGCGGCACGGGCCTGGGCCTTGCGATCACCCGGCGGCTGGCCAGGCTGATGCAGGGCGACGTCACGGTCGAAAGTGCGCTGGGACATGGATCAACCTTCAGCTTCAACTTCGCAACGACAGTGGTCGACACCTGTCCGGCGGCTGAGCCGGAACGTACATCGGCTTTGCCCGCGTCAAGCACAGGCCTGCGCGGCAAACGCGTGCTGGTGGTCGACGACAATGCGATCAATCGCCAGGTTGTGCAGCTATTCCTGCGGCTGATGGATATCGAAGTCTGGGAAGCGGAGAACGGCCTCGTCGCGCTGGATTTGCTCGCTGCGGAGCAGTTCGACATCATCCTTCTGGACGTGCATATGCCGGTTATGGACGGGGCAGAAACCATCCGGCGCATCCGTGCGACCGATGCTGCCTGGAAAAGCGTCGCGGTGATCGCCCTCACCGCCGACGCCATGAGCGGGGACCGCGAGCGTTATCGCGCAATGGGTATGGATGGCTATGCATCGAAACCCATTTCCCAGGATGAGCTGATCCTGGAGATGTACCGCGTTCTCGGACAGAGCGCGCCGCTCCAGGTCAGGGCGCCGGAGAAGGTGCCGGAAGTCGCCAGGCCTGCAAACGCACAGCAGCAGGACGACATCGATCAGGTTCTGCGCGACATCGACATCGCCGTCGGCTCGTGAGCGTTCAGACCATTTCCAGCTAAGCTGGCTCACGACAAGCTGGTTGCTCGCGGATTTTTGTCTCCCCATCGCCGTAGCGATTAAGGCGTCGTTCGCCGAAGCGCGCGGCCCAGTGCCCCCGGCGCGCGGATCTCAAATGTGGCGAAGACATTATTCACGCGCGGATAGGTTACCCGCAGCCTTTTCAGGCGCAATGCCGCTGTATCGCTAACGGAAACCAGAAGCCCGCAACCGGTCAGGATCAGCCCCGTTCCGAATGGCAGCGGTGTGGAAAAAACGATGAGACCGAGAAGGATAATGAAACTCGCAAGCGATATCAGTGCAAGCCTAAGCATGAATTCCGCTACGCCCCCGGCGCCAGATCGTCCCGCCATCATGATAGCGCGGATGCACTAATGAATTCCGCCCCGCGCGAGAGTCACCACTCAATTGCGATTTGCAAGGCGATAACAAGGAGGCAAGAAAAAGGTTCTCGGGCGGAGGGCGGAAAGCCTCAGATGCGGCCGGGGCCGTGCCAGGTGGGACGCAGATCCTCGCTGGTCAGAGTATCGCCCGACATGCTCGATGCGCCCGTCATGTTCGGATCATCGCTCATCCGGCCGTGACGTTCGCGGGAGTCGGGCTGCTCGCCCGTCTGTTCCCGGCGCGCGCCGATGCCGGAGTCCCGGAGCGCTTGCTCGATTATTTCGGTCGTGGTGCGCAGTTTCTGCACGACGCCGTCGACCATGGACGAGGTTTTTTCGCATACATCCGGATTGCGTTTGCAGAAGCCGCCAATATCCGAAATCGTCCGCTCTGCTGCAACGTAAAGTTCAAACTTCTCCTGTCCATTGCTGGGCAGCAGAAGAATAATGAGAACGATCCAGAAAGCAGCTTTTACAAAAAACATGACTGCGCTCTACTCTTTCTGCGAACAGATAATCCCAGTCTTACCAGAGCGCCGCTAAGCCTTGTTTAAGGGAAGCCGGCATGTTTCGCTAAAATGCAGGGTTTGGCGGCAATCACGATTTTGCCGCGGCCGTTTCCTTCCCCTCATGATCCCCCGAGCGTTAAGCAAGCCTTTACGGTTTGCCATTAATCATTCGAAGAGAAATGCGCTCTTTCGTTTTGTGGCATGACACCATTTCGGATGCGGCTGTGCGTTGTAGTGTTTCTGGCTGTAGCGGCGGCAATCTCGATCAATGCTCTCTATCTTCAAGATGCGCCTCGCATTGCCGGTGCCGCTGTGCAAAGTTTTGCGCCCACTGCTGATGTGGCTGTGACCAGCGCGGCGGCGACATCGTCGCTGCCGAAAATTCATCCCAGCACCCCCCATGAGACCCGTGCCGAGAAGCTGGCGAGCGTGGTGGAACCGGCCGTGCGCCCGGTCGCTCCCCGGCCTCTCGCCAAGCCAGCACCCACAAAGTTGGTCAAGGCCATTCAGCGGGAACTGTCGGATCGCGGCTATGCGGTCGGTGAAGAGAACGGCGTCCTCGGCCTGCAGTCCCGGGAGGCAATTGTCGCCTATGAGTTCGATGAGCAAATGCCGCTTACCGGCGAGGCGACCGAGACGGTGCTGAAGGCGCTGATTTTCGGCCGGGCGGCCGGGAAGGGTGGGCCAGGGCCGGTGGAGCGATTCGAACGGCGTCGCCGGCTGGTGACTGAAGTTCAGGAAGCCCTTGCGGCAATGCACTATCGGTCCGGTCCAGCCGATGGACGGCTTGACGCAGGGACACGCGAGGCGATCCGCAAATTCGAAAGCGACCGCCGGCTGCAGGCCGGAGGGCGGCTCACCGAGCGCGTGCTCCTGGAATTGGTGATCGTTACAGGGCGACCTCTGCACGCCAATGGCTGACGACTACGTCATGACGGCCTAGTGCATCGGACCGAAAAGTGTACGCACTTTTCGGATAAATCCGATGCATAAACAAAGAGCTAGAGCGCAGCTCCGCGTTCAGCGGAGCATCCGGCGCTCTAGCGAGGCACTGCCGTCACTTCGTCCATTGCTGTCGCAGCAGGATCGCCATGACCAGACTTTGCGGCAACAGCACGACCGCATTGGACACGATCAGCGGCCAGCTGCCGATGATCACGCCGTAAGCCAGCCAAAGCGTCACGCCGGAAAGCAGCAGTGCATACATGGTGAACGAAAGGCCGCTTGTGTCGCGCGTGCGGATGGTCTTGATCGCTTGCGGAAAAAATGCCGACGTCGTCAGTATTGCCGCAACCATGCCGACTAAGTTGATCCATGCCGATTCCACGCGTGTTCCCTTGATTCTGGCGTCAGGATGCCGTCAGCCGCAATGGCTGATAGCACCGTCTGCCGCGAGAATAAAGCCATCGCGGCGCATGGGCGGCAAGCGCTGGAGGACTGGCGGAACAAGCGAAATGTGCATTGGTTCGCGGCGCGAATATGGGTGCGCATTCAGCCTCTGAGGCGAGCGCCGTTACGATCAGCGCAACTCGCCGGTGAAATTTTCATCCGCGCCTGGATGCCCGGACCGGAGGATCGCGATTGGCGGAACGTCCTTGATGGCGGGGATTCCGATGTCCTTGAGAATATGTTCCGTCGCGGGCGATGGCGCTTCGAGCAGGGCGTCGGCGAGGTCTTTGGGCCGCATGGATTTTGCTTGATAGCAGCCTGAACGACGGCGAGCCTTCGCGCTGCATGGCGGGCCGCCATCATCCTCTAGGGACGGGTCTGAACGACGCAGGATTGTGGGCGATATTTGCGCGATGCTGTGCTCGCCGGAGCGATAGAGTGCCTTCGACCTGTTCCGGCGTCGGAAGAAGGCTGCGGTCAACGCGCTCCGATCCGAGGCGGCCGCGCGTCCTCTGGCTGCCCGATATTGGGCAGTTGCGACCCTCTGAGATGGCGCCGAAGCCGATCCTGCTGTGAACCGGATGCCCAATTCGTGAGAATCGCGCGGCGATGCGGTCGCGGCTGCTGAAACACCGAGCGCCAAGGCCCATGCAATGCCGAAACACCCAGCCATCGTAATTCGCCGCAACACCACCGCACTCATACTCCGTAAGGCGCGTGGCGGAAGAGTGGAGCGACAGGGACGGCCGGGCTAAAACTGTTGTATGGTGATCCCGCCACCGGAGCCGTATTGCTCGACCTTGATCCCGCCGGCCGGGCCGGACTGTTCAATGTTCCAGCTATTATTATCGCCGAATTGCTTAAGAACAGCTTTTTGATTGTCGTCGGATTGCTCGATTTTGCCGGTATTGTCGGAACCGTTTTGTTCGATATCGGCTTCGTGACCGGTCCCTTCCTGATCGATCTCCGCACTGTTGCGGTTGCCGTTCTGAAATATAGCCGCCGAATTTTGCTGCATTAGCGCGCCGAGATAATTTTGCGAAATGGATGCCTGATTTGTGCTGCCCTGCTGCGATACGGTGGCGAAATTCACGCCGCCGACACCCTGTTGCAGGATGAGGGTGCCATTCTCCGAACCGATCTGCGTCACATTCGCTTCGTTGGCCGCGCCGGTGCCCGTTTGCGAAACCGTCGCGGTGTTGCTTGTGCCATCCTGCAGGATTGACGCTCGGTTGTCGCCGTCAGAACCGCTTTGCTCTATCTCGGCTTCATTATCCGTTCCCTTCTGGCTGATTTCGGCGCGATTGTCGGCTCCGGTGCCCTTTTGGTCGACCGTTGCTAGCTGCCCTTCGCCGATCTGTTCGATCGAAGCGGCGTTTTCGTTCGACTCGGCCGCAGCCTCACCAAGCGGAGCGAGGGCGAGCATGCCCAGAATTGTGTAGAGATAGAGCTTCATGAGAAATTCCTGAGTTGCGTCCCGGTTTCGCGCCAGCCCATGGCGAGGCCAGCCCGGAAGGGCTGACCTCTGAGCCGTTGTGGCTTAGTTCTGCACAACGTTGGCGACGAGGCCGCCGCCAGTCTGGGTAATCGTTGAATTATTGGTGCTGCCCATACCGCCTTGCTGGACATCGACCGTATTCAACGTGCCTGTGCCGTGCTGGGTGATGAGGGCATCATTGTTATTCCCGGTGCCGTTCTGGAGCACATCCACGGCGTTATTGGTGCCGTCCTGGAGGATCGAGGCGAAGTTATTGGTGAAGCCCAGACCGCGCTGTTCGAGAATGACCGATTGATCGCTGCCCTCCTGCTTGATCTGAGCCTCGCTGGTGGTGTCTTCGCCGGTCTGGAGAGCTTGGACGGACAAGTTGTCGCCCGGAACGATGACGCCCTGCTCGATGTCCGAAGTGTTGTTGTTCCGGTCGCCGGTTTGGGTCAGGTTGACCGTCAGATCGACGCCGACCTGATCGATATTGGAGAGGTTGACCGTGTCGTCTGCGAAGGCAGGCATGGAAACGGACAAAGCTAAAATCGACGCCGCAAGAACTGAGTATTTTTTCATAATAGTCTCCGTAATGTTACGGTATGTAACTAGAATACATACCTTCGACGAGAGCCTTGTGGCTCTTTCTGAGTTGAGGAGCAGTTACGAAATTCGACGCATGGT
The DNA here is from genome assembly GCA_963842775.1 of uncultured Alphaproteobacteria bacterium. GTDB lineage: Bacteria > Pseudomonadota > Alphaproteobacteria > Rhizobiales > Rhodomicrobiaceae > R-RK-3. Next base: position 593,439 of record CAWJHQ010000016.1, read on the forward strand.
GAACTTCGTCTACCTCTCATTTTCATCGCCCGGGCGATGAAACTTGCTGCACACCAATGTTTGCCTATCCTCGCGGCTTACTTGCGTTTCCGGCGATCCGGTGAGTTAGCCGTTTTGCCGGAACTCAGCGACTGCTTACACGGCGTCTGGATTTTGGATCTGTACCTGCAGGAGCTGCCTGTGCGTCGCCGTTGGGAGCCGTCGAGGTTTCCCAGGACGAAACGGGTGCTGTTGCGGCGGACCAGCCTGGATCGCGCTTACCTTCCGCGCTAGCGGAGGCCTTTTCCGCTGCCGGCGTTTGTTGCGCCCTGCTCTCTGTCTTCGGCTGACTGGCGACGGCGCGCGTGGTGTCAACGGCATTGCCCCGCACCGCGGCGGTTTTCACACCATTGGCGGGGGAGGCCGCCGGAGCGGTGGCGCCTGCGAGCGTCGTCTTATTGCCGCTATTCGCCGAAGCCGCTTCCCACTCCTTATAATCCTCGAAGAGCCTGCGCTGCGCGGTCTTATCGGCAAATGACCACACATTGCTTTCGCTGCCTTCGATGACCATCGAATAAACCGCCTTCTCGATGGCCTGCTGCACGGCGAGTTGATCGGGTTCGTTTTTGGTAAAGCCGGCCTCGGCCTCAAGGATCTTGTCCAGGGCGATGAATTTGAATATCCCGCCCTGCAGTGCGACCGAGGCAATCGTCTTATGCGTCGTCACCGACCCAACGACCTGCCCTGTCTTGGTGCTGACCGCGCGCAGATAGATCGTAATCGTGTCGAGCCGGTATTTCAGGTCGCCGCCAATGCCCAGCAGCCTTGCGCCAAGCCCGCCGGTCTGAAGATTGCTGTCGAAGCCGATGATCCCGCCCTCGAAGATAATGCCCGCAAACAGCAGCGGCGGCAGAGCCTGCGGATTGATCTGCTTCTCGCCGAGATAGGTCATGCGCATCTGTTGGATGATGCGGCGTTCTTTCAGCAAATTATCGAGCTTTTCCCGCTCGACGACGGTGAACCAGCTGCCGTTCCCAACGTCCTGCAGAGCTTTGATCAGAACGGATGTCGCCCCTTGGGTGACAGCCCTCGACAGGCTTTGCGTCGCTTCGGAGGGTTTGAATTGTCCGGTCTGATCGGCATAATTGTAGACCGCGACGACAACCTTCTGCGATGGCGGCGGCAGGTCGCGCAGGCTCTGGTTCACCTCGGTGATCGGGTTGACGACTGGCGGCAGGATGCCCGCCGTAAGCTGCTCCTTGGCGATCTCCTTGGCGCAGCCGGCCAATCCGGACGCGATCACCACCGCGAGGATTCCGCCAACAAGCCTTTTTGCAATTTTTTGCATCTGCCGATTCGCCCCTGGAGAAATCAATGTCTGAAAAGTGAAATGTTGCGGCTCGCGACGGGCCCTCCGGCCGACAATCTTCCGCATCTGTCGAACGTTAATTGAGGGTTGGAATGACGATATTGGTCACCTGCCCCGTGGTGAAATCGGTGACGGTCAGATGAATCTCCGTTCCCGTATTTATGAATGTGATCTGCTGATCATCGAAGACCAGCGTTCCGTTCGGCTGTGCGTTGTCGCCGAAAATCGCTTCTGCAACCTGGGACGCCAGTGACGAATAAAGACGGGATTGAAGCATACTGAGGAACCGCTCGGTCGTCGTTTGGCTCGACGAGGATGAACTGCTTTCCTTGTACTGGTTTTGTGACGCCGCCAACCCCTGGAGATGATTGGAGTTGAACGAATCGCCGCCGAAGGATGGATTAATCGGCTTATATAGCAGATCGGCCGAAGCTGGAGAGCAGCAACCAATAACAACCAACCATACGATTGCACTATTCCGCTTATTCATGGTTTTTCTCTCTTGGAGCGAACGAAAATGCTCACGAAAATACGCACAAAATAATCAGCCGATGTGGCGCGGTAATCCGGTATTGCAATTGATTGGTTATATATAATGCTTGGAAATAGCAGGCTGACGGCGCTCAAAAACTTTATACTTTGTTTACCGATTAGGCATGGCTACCAGCCCTGATACAGGGGGTCAATCTCAACCTAAGGTTTTTCAATCAGTGCGTGTGCAACCTGTGATGGAATTACATCAGAGATGGCCGCGGTTGGGAGCTACACGTGAGCCATGAGAATGAGGAGCAGGATGGTCAGCACATTCAGCTGCTCTGAGACCGAGGCGTGGCCCAGCGGCACGCGCTCCTTATATTCCCGGACGATTTTCGTGACCGGCTCAGCCGGACGGGACATACCGTCGGCCGGACGGCCCCTGAGCCATCTCCACAGGAAGGCGAGGCCGTATCGGCCGTAGCGGAGCAGAGCCAGCGCCCCGAGGTGAAAACTTCGATAGCGCAGGACGAAGGCGATGTATACGGCGATGCCGATCCACAGCAGCGTCGACAGCAGATCGCTGAGGATAAACCAGACGATGCTCCACAGGATGCCAAAGATGAAGCTGAAAATCGTCCAGAGAATCGAGAGAAATTCAGCCATTGACGGTATGCCCCATGCGGCCTAGAGCTGCGCTCTAGGGAACAGAGCGCGACTTTATCTCTTTGCTTGAGCACGATCTTTATCGCAAGACCGGCACCCACTTTTGCGGATCACGCTTCAGCGTTTGGATCAATCCCTCGGTGCGAGGTCTGCGGAAGGTCCGACCGCTCAGCGGGAATCCACTGCATGTACTGCGGCGCCATCGGCCTTACCGGCAGCCGATTGCATGAAAGGCAGGATCATCACTTCAAGACGCGCAAGGCTTTCGGGGTCGGAGAGCAGCGCCGCCTTCTCGTTGGGCTTCAACAGGCGCAGCAATTCCGGCAGGTCGGCGGAAATTTCCAGCTTGGCGCGGCCCACGGCCAGGCTCGGAGAAATGCGCGCTTCCCGAGTGACGGGCTGCAATTCGATAAGCTGGCGATGCAGGTGACGCAGCTGCGGGTCGCGCGCAAGCTGTGAAATCGCTTCGTGCTTGGAGAAATCCTGCGCCAGCATTTCGGAGTGACGCCGCGCCGAGATGCTGATCGATGGCGGCTTGCGCTCTTCGGGGATGACGAAGATGCCAAGCGCCTTGAAGCGCTCACCCCAGGCCCGCTTGGCGGAGGCGGCCGACAGAGGGCCGGAGAATGTGAGGCCGAGAGTCGCCGGCAGCACCCAAAGGAATAACGGCAGCGACGCCATGAACGTGAAGATCGCCAGTGCGGTGCCGATGACCATATGCAAAAGGTGGTAACGAATAGCCCAGCTCAGCGGCAGCGATCCGTCGTCGCGCCGCTGCGGATTCCAACCGCTGTCGCGGCCGCGGATGATGTCGAAGATGGCGGCGGACTGCACGATCATCATGACGTGAGCGAACAGCGAGGACAGGATCGTCTCCATCACCACGCCGGAGAATAGACCCCACACGCCGCCGAAACCGCGCCGCCTCTCGCCGTTGAACAGCGAGGTCAGCAATCCGAACAGTTTCGGCAGCAGCAGCAGAGCCAGCGTCCAGAATAAGAGGCTCATGGCGCGTTCGCTGTCCTGCATCGGCCAGGTGGGGAACAGCGTCTGGTCGCCGGCGAAGTAATTCGGCTTGAGGGTCAGTTCCTGAACGGTCAGAGACAGCGCCGTGATCAGGAATAGCATCCACACCAGCGCCGAAACATAGGCCATGATGCCCATGCCAAGATGCACCCGGCTCATCGGGCGGAGCCCTCTGGCGGCCAATATCCGGCTGTGCTGCAGATTGCCCTGGCACCAGCGACGATCGCGGGTGGCGAAATCGATCAGGCTGGGAGGGATCTCTTCATAGGAGCCGGCGAGTTCGGGGACCATGCAGACGCGCCAGCCCGCGCGGCACATCAACGCCGCTTCGACAAAATCGTGACTGAGGATCTGGCCGCCAAACGGAGGCGGACCGGGCAAGCGCGGAAGGCCCGCCGATTCCATGAACGCCCGCACTCGGATAACCGCATTATGACCCCAGAAATTCCCCGTGCCGCGGTGCCAGAAGGCAAGGCCCGTCGCCATGATCGGCCCATAAACGCCGCCGGCAAATTGCTGCATGCGCGCAAACAGCGTATTGCGCCCGATGGTGACCGGGACGGTCTGAAGGAGACCGACCTGGGGCGAGCGGTCCATGCAGTGCGCCATCTTGACGAGCGACATGCCGCTCATCAGGCTGTCGGCATCCAGCACGATCATATAATCGTAAGCGGGCCCCCAGCGGCGGCACCAGTCCGCGATATTCCCAGCCTTCTTGCCGGTATTGGTCGCGCGGCGCCTGTAATACAGACGAGGACCGCTGCCGGGCCGGGCGCGCGCCGCATTGAACGCGGCTTCCTCATGCACCCAGATATCGGGATCCGTCGTGTCCGACAGGATGAAGACGTCGAAGCTCTCGCCATGGCCGGAGGTCTCCAGCTCTTTCATGGTGGCGAGCGCCATGCCGAAAATCCGTTCAGGCGCCTCATTATAGGTGGCGACGAGCACGGCGGTCCGGCCCTCGGGCAACCCTGCTACCTCCGCATCGCTTGGCACATTGATGATCGAGCGCTTGAGACGGAACGTGTAGACGAGAAAGCCCGACAAGGCCGTCATGAACGACAGGGACAGCCAAGCTATATTGATGACGAACAGCCCGATCAGGACGATTTCCAGCTCCGCGAAGCCGCCGACCGACAGAACGAGCACCAACTCGCGCGTCAGATAGGCGGTGAGCAGTACCGCCCCGCCGAAAACGAAGATCCGCCGCCATATCGCCGTGACGTCCAGGCGGAGCTTGCGACGGCTCGCCTGATCGAACCGCCAGAGATCCTGCTGCGGAAATCTCTCACCCAACTTCTCGATCGGTAATGGGGCCTCTAATACCGTATTCTTGTCCTGCATCGGGTGGGCAACCTTAAACTGTCCAACGATATATCCAGCTTTCGGATATCGCCTGGCCGTTCTGTTTCAGTTCGCAACGAAGGTCTGTCTGATCAACCCTCCCAGGCCGAAACTCAAAGGTCACGCGCTGCCCCCCGGTCGCGGGATTATCTTTCACCGCGACATTTCTTATTTCTCCGGCACCGGCTCGAACGTCAGCCGCAAACGGCGGGACATTACAAGCGTTGCATGAACCTCCGCTGATGAAATCGATCGCGAAATACCGAACGTCGGGCGATCCGTGGGCACCGACCCGAGTTTGTGCCGCGTAAGCTTTGTTGCTGCGGACCGGAGGTTCCCAGCCCCAATGCAGGCGGTAACGGAAATAATGACTTCGCAATTTCTGCTAGCGGCGACTTCGGACGCCAGAACGCGACGATGTTATCATAGATCTCGCTGCGGGTCGGCAATTCGATGAGGTCGATCGCGCCTTCTCCCCAATCTCCCAGAGGCTCGACCCAGGCACTCGGACGATCACCGAATCGGGCGTCGATATCCTCGAAATCATGGAAGGCGCGTTGCCGCTGGAGCAGCCCGAAGCCCTTGGGAGTCTTGTCGGAAAATGCCGAATATTGCAGGCGTTCGGGATTGACGAGCGGTCGCCAGATCCACTCTCCCATGCCCGTCCAGATCTGCAAGCCGTTGGAGCTGTGTACGTTCGGCCGGTAGTCGTCGACGCGCGTGCCGTCCGCCGTTCCGAAATAATACATGCTGGTCAACGGCGCGATGCCGACATGCGTCAGCACCTTGCGCGGGAACAAGGTCGCTTCCACGTCCATGACGGTGAAGCGGCCAGGTTCAGCGCGGAATTTGTACACTCCGGAGACGCTCGGCCCGTCGAGAAGGGCATAGATAAGAAGCTGCCTGTCCGCGGCAGCCGGCTTTTGAATCCACAGAGCACGGAAAAACGGGAATTCTTCACCGGAGGGCTGCGCGGTATTGATGCTCACCGCGCGCGCCGACATGCCGAAGGCTTGGCCTGTCGCGATCGAGCGGAAATAGCTGGCTCCCTGAAAGGTCAGGAACGGGTCCATCGCGTCGGGGCGGTGGATGGGCGCATGCACGCGCACGCCTGAAAAACCGGATTGCGAGTCCGCCGGCGGAACGGTAAGAGGAGCACCAAATTCGAAAAGCGAAGTGGAGTAGGGGAACGGGCGCGAGACGCCCCCATCGATCAGATGGATCTCCACCGGCACTTTATATTGGAAGCCGGTATGGAAGAACTGCAGATCGAAATTGAAGGGGTCGTCTTTCCAGACCGCGGCATCGGCCTTGTACCGGATGGCCTGGTATTTTTGCTGGTCCAGGTCCGCCAATTCGGAAGGCAATTTCAGTTCCGGCTGCGCGAACGGTTTGCGCGCCAGATTTTCCGCCTGCGTGAACAGCCATTGTTCGGAGAATGCAACACCATCAGGAGCCGGAGCGGCAGGGACCTGCGGGGGAGGTGCTTGCCCTGGTTCTTGCGCAACCGACGGTTCCGACAAGCCATTGGCAAGCGAAAACGCGCTCGCAAGCTTGATGAAGTTGCGACGATTTATTGACTCTCGGCCCGCCTGGTCGGGCGGCCGCCCTGAAAAAGATTAGCACCCGGCGATTGTCTTTCGGCTGCGGCGCCCTGATCCCCCGGCGCTCGCCACCAAAGCGGCTTATTTGACTCCCTGACCTTCAGTTCTATTTAGGCGAATTTGAGGCATATGCACACCGCAAAACACCATATCCCCCTTGTGTTTTATAGCGCCTCTCGCATCCCTGACAAGATAGCCGGTGAAGCACTCGTGCCGCAGCCATTCTGCTTCCGTTTTAGCCTCGTATCAGGGTCTTAGGCTCAATGCGATTCCATTCGTCCTAAACAAAAAACCGTGACGCGATGTTAGTTCCGGAAATTCCGATTTGCGTCTATTCTGCGACGCACCCGCACACGGTTACGCAGCTCATTTCGATCAATGCCACACTTCCGGAGCAAGGAAGGTCAAGCGGATACCGCTTCCCCCGAGCGCCTTGAACAAGGCTGAGGCCGGAAGCATATGGCCAGCTTGGGCAGCATAAGCGCAAAATGCACTGCACAACAAACAGGTTGCGATGCAAAAAGTTCCGTCGCAGTGGCTTTATTTGATATACGCGATCGTCTACTTGGTGAGCGCATCGGCCGTGCTTGCCCAGACGGCCGCCGAGCGCGCTCCGCTGGTCCGCGTCGATTTGCTGGCGGAGAAGGCTGCAGCGCGGCCCGGCGATACGGTCACGATCGCGCTGCGGCAGGTCATCAAGCCGGGCTGGCACACTTACTGGAGCAATCCCGGCGATTCCGGTGAGCCGACGCGCATCGATTGGAAACTACCGGCCGGCGCGAGCGCCACTCCTATCTCCTGGCCGCTTCCGACTGCGATCCCGGTCGGCCCACTGATGAATTACGGCTATTCGGGCGAAATCCTGCTGCTCTCGGATATCACCCTGCCGAAGGACGTTTCGGGCAATAGCGTCGACATCGCCGCGGATGTGAAATGGCTGGTGTGCGAGGAGATCTGCGTGCCGGAGGAAGCGTCGGTGCGTCTGGCGCTGCCGCTGATTGAGGGCCCGCTCTCGCCGCGCCCCTCGCCGCATGCCGGCGCCATCGCGGCGGCGCGCAAGAACGTGCCTGGGCCGGCGCCCTGGCGTGCCAGCTTCCAGACCGCAAAGGACGGCGTCGTTCTCAAGGTCGATGGAGTTGCGGCGGCGCTCTCCTCCGCGAGCGAAATACGATTTTTTCCGTCGGAGTGGGGCCGCATCAATCACGCCGCGCCGCAGAGTGTCGCGTTCAGGGACGGCGATCTGTTGATGCGTTTCGCGTCCGGCGATCTCACCGCTGCGTCGACCGCGCCACTTGAAGGCTTGATCGCGGTCGAAAACCGCGTCGGCGGAGGCATTGAACGCAAGGGCTACAGCATCAGCGCGGCCGTAGCGCCTGCTTCGGCGGCGCCCGCGGAGTTCCCACCACTGAGCGCCCCGTCCGAGGATGCGCTTTCCCTTGGGTTGGCGATCGTCTTCGCCTTTGTCGGCGGCATCATTCTCAATTGCATGCCTTGCGTCTTCCCCGTCCTGTCGCTGAAAGCTCTGTCGCTTGCCAAAGACTCCGGCGACACCAAAGCGCGCCGTATCAAAGGGGCCGTCTATCTGGCCGGCGTGCTGACGAGCTTCCTCGCCATCGGGGTCGCCGTGCTGGTGATGCGCATGGGCGGCGCTGCGGTCGGCTGGGGCATGCAGTTTCAATCGCCCGCCTTCGTATTATTCCTTATGGCGCTGTTCCTGGCGCTGGCGCTCAATATGTCCGGCGTATTCACCATCGGCAGCCGGATTGCGGGCGCGGGCGATGAGTTTACGCGCCGTCCCGGTCTCAGCGGATATTTCTTTACCGGCGTGCTCGCCACGCTCGTCGCGACGCCATGCACCGCCCCCTTCATGGGAGCCGCGATCGGCTACGCCTTTTCGCAGCCCGCTGCGTATATTTTCGCCGTGCTGCTCGCGCTTGGGCTCGGTTTTGCGCTGCCGATCGTACTGCTCAGTCTTACGCCCGCCTTGGGCCGCTGGTTGCCTAAGCCCGGCGCGTGGATGGAGACGTTCAAGCAGCTCATGGCCTTCCCGCTTTACGCGACGGTCGCATGGCTGCTTTGGGTGCTGAGCGTGCAGCAAGGCAGCGACGGCGTATTGGCGGCGTCGCTTACATTGCTGGGTACCGGTTTCGCGGCTTGGCTGCTCGGACGTAAACGGGAGACGGGAAGCGTCGCTGCGGCAACGGCCGCCGTCGCTCTCGCGATCGGCGCCATCGTGCTGGGCGCCGCGAGCCTGCCACCTGCGACCGCAAGCCAGCCTTCAGCGGCCGGGGAGCGAGGCGCCGGCCCCAGGGCGGAGAGCTTCACAACGGCGCGGCTCGCCGAATTGCGGGCGCAGAAAAGGCCGGTTTTCGTCAATTTGACGGCGGCGTGGTGCATCACCTGCAAGGTCAATGAACGCATGGCGCTGCGCTCCGGGCGCGTGGCGGAAGCGTTCGCTGCGCAAGGCGTCGCCTATCTGGTCGGCGACTGGACCAACGGCAATCCCGAAATCACCGCGCTGCTCAAGGCGCATGGCCGCGTCGGCGTGCCGCTTTATCTGCTTTACGCCGGATCAGCGGATGCCAAGCCGACGATCCTGCCGCAGCTCCTCACCGAATCGATCGTGCTTGACCGCATCGCCGGTCTTTCTTCTTCCCCCCAGAAAGCAGCCAAAGGAGATTTTTGATGCTGGCTAGACGGACATTGCTTGCGGTTGGCGCCGCCGCCCTTCTTTGCGGTTCTCTCGCGCTTGCTCCCATCGCCAACGCCAAACCGGAGGTGGGCAAGCCCGCGCCGGACTTCACCGGCACCGACAGCAAGGGTAACGCCGTAAAATTGAGCGATCTGCGCGGCAAGACGGTGGTGCTTGAATGGACCAATCATGAATGCCCCTATGTCCGTAAGCATTATGGCGCGGGCAATATGCAGAAGCTGCAAGCGGAAGCGGCCAAGGACGGCGTCGTATGGCTGACGGTGATCTCCTCCGCCAGCGGCGACCAGGGTCACGTATCGGCCGCCGAGGCCGACAAGCTGACCACCAGCCGGAATGCGGCCCCGGCGCATGTCGTCATCGACGAGAAGAGCAAGATCGCCCGCGCCTATGAGGCGCGCACCACGCCGCATATGTTTGTCGTCGATCCCGAGGGCAAGTTGGTCTTCATGGGCGGCATCGACGATAAGCCGAGCACCAATACGGCCGACATCCCCACGGCGAAAAACTATGTCCGGCTCGCGCTGGATGCGATGAAAGCGGGCCGTCCGGTCGAGACGCCGGTCTCGCGTCCTTATGGCTGCTCGATCAAATACGCACCTGAAGACACAAGGTCTTGATGCCAGGCGGCGCGCTGTGGAAGGCATGACCAAGCTGGTCGTAAGGGAGATGACGCTTAAGGAAGCGGACATCATCATCGACTACTTCCACGGCGCGTCTCACGATTTTTTGAGGAGCCTCGGCGTCAGCCCTGCGAAGCTTCCGTATCGGGACGATTGGGAGCGCGTTTTACCGCGCCGAATATACGCGGCCGATTCACAAGCGGAGGGCGATCCTCGTCCTTTGGGAACTGGACCGGGAGCCCGTAGGCTTTTCAACCGCTGACCAGATCGTTTTCGGTCAGGAGGCGTATATGCACCTGCATATCCTCCACCCTGAACGAAGACGCTCCGGTTACGGAGCAACTTTCGTCAGGGAAACGGTGAAGATCTATTTCAGCGTCCTCAAGATACAGCAGCTCTATTGCGAGCCCTATGCCTTCAACGCGGCGCCGAACAGAACGCTGCAAAAGGCCGGATTCAAATACATCAAGACCTATGAGACGACGCCAGGCCCCCTGAATTTTAAGCAGCCAGTCAATCGCTGGCTGCTGGAATCGGACGCCTTCGCTTCCGATCTGAACCGGGCCGGCTAGAACATCACGTCAGCGTCATTCGCCCGCATTCACCCAACGAAATAATGTCCATGAACGGGACGAATGGTTTACCATCCCGTCTTGAAAAGACTGCCCCATCGCGCTGACAACCCTCGCCCCGAGCCGCTTCGTCGGCGTCGAACGCCGTCTTCCATCCCACCGCTGGAGACATCGATGACGCGCATTATCGTCAATGGCAAAGAACATCAGATATCGTCCGAGCCTGACACGCCCTTGCTTTGGGTGCTCAGGGACGAGATCGGTCTCACCGGAACAAAATATGGGTGCGGCGTGGCGCAATGCGGCGCCTGCCGGGTTCATATCGACGGAGAAGTGACGCCGTCATGCATCACGCCGATCGGCGATGTCGACGGCAAGTCCATCATCACCATCGAAGGCGTCTCCGGCAAGGTGGCCGACGCGGTCTTCGCGGCCTGGGAGAAAAACCAGGTTATCCAATGCGGCTATTGCCAGCCCGGCCAGATTATGACCGCCGTCGGCTTCCTGACCGCCAATCCCAAACCCACGGACGCCGATATCGATGAGGATACCGGCATGGCCCACAATGTCTGCCGCTGCGCTACCTATCACCGTATCCGCGCCGCTATTCACGACGCGGCCAAGACGCTGGAGGGCTGAGCATGATCCCCGGATTTCGTATCGAGCCGAAGGCTGACAGACGGCAATTCCTGAAAGGCGCCGGCGCCGTCGGCGCAGGGCTGGTCATCGGCTTCCATTGGGCCGGCGGACGTCGCGCCGCGATGGCGGCCACGGCCGATCTGGAGCCCAACGCTTTTGTGCGCATCGCACCGGACAGCACCGTTACGGTCATAGCCAAGCATTTCGAAATGGGCCAGGGCACCACGACAGGCCTTCCCACCATCCTCGCGGAGGAACTCGACGCCGATTGGGCGCAAGTGAAAGTGGCGTTCGCCCCGTCCGATCCTTCGAAATACAACAATCTGCTGTTCGGCGAGGCCCAGGGTACGGGAGGATCCACAGCGATCGCCAATTCCTATAAGCAACTGCGTGAGGCAGGCGCGGCGGCAAGGGCGGTGCTTGTTCAGGCGGCGGCCGAAAGCTGGAACGTCCCGGCTGAGGAAATTACCGTCGAGAAGGGCATCGTCCAGCATAAGAAGTCCGGGCAATCTTCCTCATTCGGCGGTCTGGTGGAAAAGGCGGCAACGCTGCCGATGCCAAAGGACGTGAAGCTGAAGGACCCGAAGGACTTCAAGCTGATCGGCCAGATGCTGCCGCGCAAGGATTCGGTCGACAAGGCGCATGGCAAGGCGCAGTTCACGCTGGACGTGCGACTGCCGGACATGCTGACGGCGGTCGTTGCCCGAGCCCCGCTCTTCGGCGGCACAGTGAAATCGTTCGACGCGACCGAGGCTAAAAAGGTCAAGGGCGTCGTCGATGTGGTGCAGATCCCCGTTGGTATCGCGGTGCTGGCGAACGGCTTCTGGGCGGCGAAAACCGGCCGCGAGGCTCTGCAGATCGAATGGGACGACAGCAAGGCCGAGAAGCGCGGCTCCGCGGAGATGATCAAGGAGTTCAAAAGCCTGCTCGACAAGCCGGGCGCCGTCGCGCGCAAGGAGGGAGATGCCGAAAAGGCGCTTGCCGGCGCAGCGAAGGTGATAGAGGCGACCTATGAATTCCCCTATCTCGCCCATGCCCCGATGGAACCGATGGACTGCGTCGTGCAGCTCAGCGCGGACAAGTGCGAGATCTGGTCGGGCTGCCAGTTCCCCAGCGTCGACCATGCCGTAGCGAGCGCGGCCAGCGGCCTGAAACCGGAGCAGGTCGTCATCAATACGCTTTATGCCGGGGGCAGCTTCGGCCGGCGCGCCACTCCGGACGGCGATTTTACCTTCGAGGCGGTGGCGATCGCGAAGGCTATCGGCGGGCGCGCGCCCGTAAAACTGGTCTGGACGCGCGAGGACGATATTCGCGGCGGCAGATACCGCCCGCTCTATGTCCATAAGATCCGCGCGGGGGTGGACAAGGACGGCAAGATCGCTGGCTGGCATCACCGCATCGTCGGCCAGTCTATACTCGCCGGAACGCCGTTCGAGGGGATGATGATCAAGGACGGCATCGACGTCACCTCTATCGAAGGCGCGCTGCATCCGCCCTATGCGATGGGCAGCTTCTATCTCGATCTGCATTCGCCGCAAACCGGCGTGCCCGTGCTGTGGTGGCGTTCCGTGGGCTCGACGCATACCGCGTATACGGTTGAGACGATCATGGATGAACTCGCCGAAGCGGCCGGAAAAGACCCGCTGGAATTCCGGCGCGGCCTCATGGCTGAGCACCCGCGTCATCTGGCGGTGCTCAATCTGGCGGCGGAGAAGGCCGGCTGGGGACGGCCTCTCGCCAAGGGCGTCGCGCGCGGCATCGCCGTGGCCGAGTCCTTCAACAGCTTCGTCGCGCAAGTGGCGGAGGTGCGGCTGGTGGATGGCAAGCCCAAGGTGGAGCGGGTGGTGTGCGCCGTCGATTGCGGCGTAGCGATCAATCCGGATGTGATCAAGGCGCAGATGGAAGGTGGCATCGGCTTCGGCCTCGGCGCGATCCTGCATGATGAGATCACGCTGACCAGCGGCGCGGTCGATCAGTCCAACTTCCACGATTATCTGCCGCTGCGCATCAACGAGATGCCCAAGGTAGAGGTTCACATCATGCCGTCTTCGGCCGATCCGACCGGCGTCGGTGAGCCCGGCGTGCCACCGATCGGTCCGGCGGTGGCCAACGCACTTTATAAACTTACGAAAAAGCGTATCCGCTCGCTGCCAATGGCAAAGCACGAACTGAGCGCGGTTTGACGGCTGTCGGGTCGAACAGACGAAAATCCACAGCCTAACGGGGCCGGATGCGGCCCCGTTTCCTTAAGGTGATCAGTGCTAGCGCCTTTTCCGCTCCGATGGCATCGGAACGGGTTCTATGTCTTTGTTTGGTCGCATTTTCTCGACGCCAATCGGCATCCACTTTGCTGGAAGAGCTCTAATGCGCGTCGCCCATGTCGTTCATCGCGCTGGAATTTGCGCCAACCGGCGAGCAGGCGTTGCATATTTTCTCATGCGCGTTCGGTGAACCGAACAAGAGGTTGGGTGCTCTAAAGCAGAAATCTGAGTTTAACTAACTTATTCTGTGCAGCGTCATTTGCCCTTTGCTGCAAATGTGCAGAGAGGCGACGCACAAATAACCCTCAAGTTACAGAATTTGGTCCATTAACCACATTTCGCTTTCTTCCCTATTATGCACGGAATTTGAGCCCAGTACGTATTTCCACACGCCTCTGTCGCCCAATTGCCACAGGGCTTTTACGCAGGGGTTTTGCGCATATCGGGCTTTGGCTGACGACTCAACGAGGCCAATGAAGGCAAATATTCGGCAAATTGCATGCATAATTCCAGGCTAGTTCATTCAAGGAGCCTAATGTTGGGGGCGTTTAGCTGAGTACAATCGCAGCAACATTACGTGCTTGTCACAACCATTTGGGGAGGAATGTAGATTGCCATCCTATAATAATAGGAAATATCACGAATATTTAACATGGGTTTTAGAAAGCACATCGAAATAAGCACATTTCATCTAAGGGACATAGAGATGCCATATTTCCGCCCCCAACGGAATTCGCGTTAACAATTTTTAGTTGAATAAAACTTTTTGCAACTTATGCGAGATTAACGGAATTTTAACAACCCTGAGCATGTTGCGCGCCCATCAGGGTTTCCCCTTAATTCGAGAAGTTTCCGGGTTATTGACGCCCGAAACAATTGGGGGGCCAACGCCCTGCAAAAGCTCGACCCCCCAAAGCTACCCAAACGTGTAATCGTTACAGTTGGAGTAAATTCTTATGCGTACTTCTTTCACATCGCTTGTCAAGCGTTTCGCCCGCGATGAACGCGGCGCCACCCTCATCGAATACAGCGTGTTGATTGCGCTGGTCACCGCAGCCCTCATCGTCACGATCAATCTCCTGGGCGACAACATTCAGGCAGCATTCAACCGTGTTTCGAATGCTCTCATTTCTGCAAACACTCCCTAGTTGGCTTTCCGCCGCCTAGCGACCGTTTGGCTGTCGGAATTCGTCCTTCCAGCGGAGACGTGCAATGCGCATGAGCAATGTCGTCATGCTTGCGATCGCGATCGTATGCGCCGCTGCCGCTGCCTTCTTTGCGCGGGTGTTGCTTGTCAATCAGTCCCGGCAGGCCCCCACGGAAACAATTGCGGCAAACCCATCGCGCGCGATCGTCGTGGCCGCGCGCGATCTCAAATATGGCGACAAGCTGAACGCCGAAGCGCTCAAGCTTGTTGCATGGTCCGGCGATTCAACTCCGAAAGGCGCGTTCCTGACCAAAGACGCGGCTCTTGGGCCCGGCGGCAGCCGGATCGTCTTGGCATCCGTCGCGGAGAACGAACCGGTTCTGGAGCAGAAGCTTCTCGGAACCGGATCCCCCAATGCGTTGTCCGCGAGGCTGACCGAGAACATGAAGGCCGTCACCATCCGGGTGAACGACGTTGCCGGCGTGGCCGGTTTCGTCCAGCCGGAGGACCGCGTCGACGTGTTCCTCACTTACGGCGGCAAGAACGTCAATGAAGCGGCGGCGCAGAGAGCCGCTTCATCCGTTGTCGTCCTTCTGCAGAATGTCCGCGTGCTGGCCATCGATCAGGTCACGCAGCGCAAGGATCAGGCATCCCCGCCCAAGGCGGTGACGCTGGAAGTGAATATCGAGGACGCACAGAAATTGGTGCTGGCGGGTACGGTTGGCGATCTTTCCCTGGCCTTGAAACGCATCGCCGCGGGCGACGACCCGCAAGTCACTGGAACGATCGAACTCGACGATCTGATCGATGCAGACAGAAGGGCGCTAGCGGGGAAACCCAAACCAACCGGGCCGGTCATCGGCGTGACGCGATCGGTCGAACGAAAAGAATACCAGGTGCTCCCGGAGGTAAAACCGGACGGCAACTGGCGGCATCAAATACTGAGCCATCAATAGACCGGCCGCTAAGCGGCGAAAAAGCATTTTGAGACAACGGTTGAGATCGGCGTGAGGGGCGAGGGGAATGCAGATGGTGACCTCTTTGGCAATTTCGGGCTGGAGACGGGTTCGCGGCGCGGGTGCGCCGGCCCGCCACAGGCGCGGCTATTCGCCTTTCGGAAAAGGCATCGCCGTGCTGTGCGCAGCCGCTTTCCTGGCGGTTTCCGCAACGAGCGGCGCAAATGCAGCCTCCTCCGTCAAGCCGCGCGAGAAGGAGGTGGCTTCGCCGCAAGGGCGTCTACCAGGTACAGCCCTCGAGCGAGCGCATCGATGTCAAGGTGGTGCTGCACAAATCCGAGACCATCCGCATCGACAAGCCTTTCGCTGAAGCGCTGGTCGGGAATGCCGACGTGGCCGACGTCGTGCCGCTGACCGATCGGTCCATCTATATTGTCGGGCGCAAGATCGGCGTCACGCGGCTGGCCCTGCTCGACCCGCAAAAGCAGTTGCTCGGCGTGGTCGATGTCGAAGTCACCTATGACCTTCCTGCTCTACGCAAGCGCATGCGTGTCAATCCGGCGCTGCACGGACATCAAGGTCGAGTCGGTCAACGGCAAGATTTTGCTCACCGGCGTCGTTCCCGATTCCGTGGCGATGCAATACGCCATCACACTGGCCAAGCAGCTTTCCGAGGACGACGTCACCAATGCGATGCGGGTCGCGGCGCCGCAGCAGGTGATGCTGGAGGTGCGCTTCATCGAGGCCGACCGCACCGCCTCGCGCGCGCTGGGCGTGAACGCATCCGTCAACGGCAGCAGGGTCACCGGCTTGAGCGGCGTCGAAAGCTTCAAGGGCAACAGCGAAGACGGCTTCATCAACAATCTGGCGGCCGGGCTTGTCAGCAATTCGGTGCCTTTCGGCTCGCTGGCCGGGCGCATCATCTCGGGCAGCACGACGGCGGATATTTTCGTCAAGGCGCTTGAGGAACGCGGCCTTGCCCGGCGCCTCGCCGAACCGAACCTCGTGGCGCTCTCCGGCGACACGGCAAGCTTCCTCGCCGGCGGCGAGTTTCCGTTTCCGGTCTCCAACGACAATGACAAGATCGAAGTCCAGTTCAAGAAATTCGGTATTGGCCTCGCCTTCACGCCCACCGTGCTCGCCGAGGGTCAGATCAATCTGAAGATCGAGCCGGAGGTGAGCGAACTCGACACGAGCAACTTCGTCAAAGTGGGCAGTGTGGAGATTCCGAGCCTGACCGTGCGGCGCGCCTCGACGACCGTCGAACTGCGGGACGGCCAAAGCTTCGCCATCGCAGGGCTCCTGCAAAGCAATCAGGTCAAGAACCAGCGGCAGCTGCCCTGGATCGGCGACGTGCCGGTGCTCGGCGCCCTGCTGCGCAGCGCCGCCTGGCAGAAGAAGGAAACCGATCTCGTCATCATCGTCACGCCGCGCCTGGTGAAACCGCGCGCGCCTGGTCAGAAGATCGCCACGCCGCTCGATAAGAGCCTGCCCAGCAATGACAAGGAATTTTTCCTGCGCGGCAAGCAGGAGGTCAACACGGGCAAGCCCGACGCCTTCACCGGCCACATCATCGACTGGAAAGAGGAAGAGGCCGTCGTCTCCGGCTTCAAGGGAGTGAAATAATGATTTCGGACATGAGAAAGTGCGTCAGGTGTGCCCTGACCGCCGCCGCGATCGTCGCTCCGGCGATGCTTTCCGGCTGCAACGAGGATGACTATCTGGCGCGGCGCGACACCGTTTCGCTTGGCGCGGGCGACGCGGTGGCCGTCAATGCGGTCACGCAGACCATCGATCCCTGGAACCGCAACGCCAAGAATACCGAGATCAACCAGGAAGGCGAGCGCGCCCGTGTCGCCGTCGAGCGCTATCAGCTGAACAAGTCGATTCCGCCGAAGGGCGTGAATACCACAACGATTTCCAGTCAGGCGGGACCGGGCGGACAGGCGAGCGCGCAGGTGAAGAACTAGCGCATTCAATGCGGTAAACCGATCCCGTCCTGGGGAGAATGTTGTTCCGCTTAAGAGTTGGGTTACAGTATGGCGATAATGGAGAAGTTCCGGCCTGCGACGGCTGCCCCGACCGAGGGCCGCGAGCAACTCGGAACCGGTCTTGATGATATGCCAAGACAGAGCGCCTTACGCGGTGACCAGCAGGTCGACGTCCTCCTGATCAGTGAGGACGTGGAACTGAAGGAGCTGCTTGCCAACGGTTTCGTCGAAAAGAAGCATTTCCATATGCGCACGCTGAGGGGCAGGGTCGCCGATGTGGAGACCATGCTGGGCGCCGAGAAACTGCCGGGCATTCTGCTCGTGGACCTCAAGACCGGCGGACCGGATGATCTCGCCGCGCTGGAACGCCTCAAGAAGATGCGCTTCGCCGACACGCCCGTCATCGCGATTTCAAGCTATCTGGACCAGGAAATCGTCCGCCGGCTGGTGCAGATCAAGGTGGATGACTGGCTGCCGAAGGATAGCCCGTTTCTCGACATCTACCGCTCCTGTGAGCGCCTCAACCGCACGCCGCCGGTCGAGAACCGCAACAAGGATGCGGTCTGCTATTCCTTCTTTCCGGCGGCGGGTGGCTGCGGCAATACCACATTGGCGATCCAGACGGCGTTCCTGCTCGGCCGCGCCAGCCGGCAGATGGAGAACACCTGCCTGGTCGACCTGAATTTCCAGGACGGCTCGATCGCGGATTATCTCGACGTGCCGCCGGCCTTTCGCATCGAGGAACTGGCCAACGCGCCGGGCCGCCTCGACAAGCAGCTTCTGGACGTCATGCTGACGCGCCACTCGTCGGGCCTTTCGGTGCTGGCGACGCCGCGCGTTCCGGCGAAATATTTCGAAATCAGCGAGGGGCTGATCGGCGCGGTTCTGGGCCTCCTGTCGCGCTCCTTCGACAACGTCGTCATCGACCTGCCGAAGAATTGGTACCCCTGGATGGACAATGTGATCTGGGGTTCGAACCAGGTCTATATCGTGACGAATTTCACCGTCCCCGCCCTGCGGCACGCGCGCTATGTGCTCGACGCCATATCAGCCAAGATCGTCAACGAGGCGAAGGTCTCCGTCATCGTCAATAAATATCACAGCAAGCTGTTCGGCTCCGGCCTGAAGAAAAGCGATGCCGAGCAATTGCTGCGCGACTGGCTCGCCGGCTTTATTCCGGACACACCCGATCTCGTCCAGGAAGCGATCAATCGCGGCCTGCCGATTTCGGCGATCAGCCGGTCCAGCAAACTGGAAAAGGCGCTGGAGCGAATCCTCAAGGGCCAATCTTAATCGCCTGAAGTTCAGTATCGGGGCGTGTCATGTCGAATAGATTTTTGCCGGGTGGCAACAGGAATGACGGTTTTGATACGCGCGCCTTTGCGGCAGGGCGAACGAGCCCGCGCCGATGGAGCGCCGCCTCGCCGAGCTGAACAGCGAAGACAACAAGCTCATCAAGCAGGAGCTGATCGAAGCCAAGGTCCGCCTGCACCGCAAACTGATCGACGACCTCAACCTGCCGATGGTGGAGCGCCTCTCCAAGGAGGAGCTGCGCGCGCAAGTCTCGGAGATCGTCACCGATTACGTCCGTTCCGAGCGGATATCTGCTGAACGCCCGCGAGCTGGAGAACTTTCACCAGCGAGGTCATCGACGAGTTGACCGGTCTCGGCCCCATCGAGCCGCTGCTGAAGGACCCCACCGTCAGCGACATTCTCATCAATACGCATGAGAAGGTTTATGTGGAGCGCTTCGGCCAGCTTGAACAGGTGCCGGTGCGCTTCAAGGACGAGGCGCATGTGCTGCGCATCGTCAATAAGATCGTCAGCGCTGTCGGCCGGCGCGTCGACGAATCGCAGCCGATGATCGATGCGCGCCTCGCGGACGGTTCGCGCATCAACGTCGCCGTCCGCCCCATCGCCGTGGACGGGCCGCTGGTGTCGATCCGCAAATTCGCCGAGCAGGCCTATGATATTGACGGGCTGGTATCGGTCGGCAGCCTGACGCCCAAGATCGCCGAGGTGCTGAGCGCCGCGGTGCGCGCGCGCCTGACCATTCTCGTCTCCGGCGGTACTGGCAGCGGCAAGACCACGCTGCTCAATGCGCTCTCGACCAGCATCTCCCACAAGGAACGGCTCATCACCATCGAAGACGCCGCCGAACTGCGCCTCCAGCAGCCGCATGTCGGCCGGTTGGAAACCCGTCCGCCGAATATTGAGGGTCGGGGCGAAATCCGGCAGCGCGAGCTGATGAAGAACGCGCTGCGCATGCGCCCCGACCGCATCATCATCGGCGAGGTGCGCGGCGAGGAAGCCTTCGACATGCTGCAGGCGATGAATACCGGCCATGAGGGCTCGATGGCGACGATCCACGCCAACAGCCCGCGCGATGCGCTCGCC
Organism: uncultured Alphaproteobacteria bacterium; assembly: GCA_963842775.1. Lineage (GTDB taxonomy): Bacteria > Pseudomonadota > Alphaproteobacteria > Rhizobiales > Rhodomicrobiaceae > R-RK-3. The sequence goes on from CAWJHQ010000016.1 coordinate 613,197, forward strand.
CGCTTGACGCAGATGGTCGGCATGGCCGGGCTCAGTATGAGCGAAGCCAGCGTCCGCGCGCAAATCGCCTCCGCCATCACCATCATCGTGCAGCTTCAGCGCTTCAGCGACGGCCGCCGCCGCATCGTCAGCGTCAGCGAGATCACCGGCATGGAGCGCGATGTGATCCAGATGCAGGAGATCTTCCGGTTCGTGCGGATCGGCACCGCTGCCGACGGCCAGGTCCGCGGCGAATTCCGCGCCACCGGCCTGCGGCCAGGCTTCATGGATGAGCTGCTGGTAAAGGGCTTCAGCTTTCCGAACGAATTCTTCGATCCGGGTCAGGCGCAATGAACGCGGCTCACCTCGTCCCCATTCTGGTCTTCGTTGCCGTGCTGCTGACGGTCAGCGTCTTGTATCTCGTCGTGTCGGCGCATCGGACACACCGCAAGACGGTAAGCAGGCGGCTGGCGGATACCGGCACGGTGGACACCAATCACGGCGAGCTGACCCGCATCCGCAGGGGGCGCAGCCTCTCCGACGAGGGGCATTATTCGATGTCCTTCATTCCGCTCAACCAGCTCATTCTGCAATCGGGCATTACGGTCGGCGTGCAGGGCGTGCTGTTCACGATGGCGTTCCTGTTCGCCGGCACCTATTTCGTCGCCTCGATCATACAAGAGCGAGATGCTGATTTCACTGCTCGCCGCCGGTTCCGTAGGGCTTAGGACTGCCTGTCCTGCTGCTGAAATCGATGCGCGCCGCCCGTCAGAGAAAATTCGAGGAGCAGCTTCCGGACGCCATCGACATCATGGTGCGCGGCTTACGGGCGGGCCATGCCATCCCGGTAGCGATCGCGACCGTCGGGCGGCAAATGGCCCAGCCACTGGGCGGGGAGTTCACCATCACCGCGGGCGAACTGACCTACGGGCTCGATCTGGAAACCGCGATGGTCAATTTGCGCTCCCGCGTCGGCCAGTCCGATTTGTCGCTCCTGGTGCTGGCTGTCTCCATCCAGGCCAAGATGGGCGGCAATCTGGCCGAAATTCTCTCCAATCTGTCCAAGGTCATCCGCGACCGGTTCAAGCTGCGGCGCAAGGCGAAGGCGCTTTCGGCGGAGGGCCGCTATTCGGCGATTTTCCTCAGCATCATGCCGGTCGCGCTGTTCGGCATCTTCTGGCTGATTTCCCCATCCTATTACGGACAAATCTGGAATGAGCCGCTGGTCAAACCGGTGTTGGCGGCGGCGGTGTTGTGGATGATGTTCGGCAATCTAATCATGTACCGCATGGTAAAGTTCAACATCTGATGGAAGTCATACTCAACTATATATCCGGAGGACAGACGCAGGCGGACAGCACCATGCTGCTCGGCGCCATTTTCTTCACGTTCATGTTTATGTTCTTCTTTGTCCTGGCCGTCACCGACACGGTCCAGAGGCGCAGCGATATTCGCAAGCGGACGGTGAGTCGACCGGGGCTTCGGATCGTCCAGCCTCGCGCCCGAGAGAGAGTGGGAGACCGCGTCGCGCTCACTACGCTTCCGGAGTTTCACCGAGAATTCCGCCCTGCTTGCGACCGTCGAGCGCGGACGCAAAACCGGCGAGCGCGAAACCGACAAATCGAAGCTCCAGCGTTCGCTGGTCAGCGCGGGCTTCTTCGGCAGCAACAGCGCATTGTGGTTTCAGGCGTTCCGGCTCTGCCTGTTTGTCGGATTGCCGCTGGGGCTGCATTTGCTGCTGGCCTATTTTGCCATCGAGCCGCAGCCCACCACGAAGCTCGCCCTGATTTGCATTGCCGCCGGCATCGGCTTTCTTCTGCCTGGGCGCTATCTGGCGCGGCGGCAGAAAATCATGCGCCAGGAATGCCGCGACGGCTTTCCCGATTTCATGGACCTTCTGGTCATCTGCGCCGAAGCCGGCCTCGGCCCGCGCGCCGCGATCGACCGCATCAGCCGCGAGATGTCCCATAGCTATCCGTTCCTGGGCGCCAATCTCTATCTGATGAGCCTGGAATTGCGGGCGGGCGCTGCGCTTTCGGAAGCCGTGGAAAATCTGTCGCGCCGCACCAGCGTGGAAGAAGTCATGAGTCTCGGCTCGCTGCTGTTCCAGACCGAACAACTCGGCACGAGCATCGGCGACGCTCTGCGGATCTATAGCGATGAATTGCGCGACAAGCGGCTGTCGCGCGCCGAGGAAAAAGCCCATGCGCTGCCCGTCAAGCTGACGCTGCCGCTGGGGCTGTTCATTTTTCCGGTGATGCTGGTCGTCATCGGATTGCCTGTGATTTTACGGATCAGAAACGCTTTATTTTAGAACTGGGCCTGGGGGGAAGATGATGAGGGGACGACTTTTAAGATTGATGGCCGTCGGGGCGATGGCCCTGGCGTTGACGGGCTGCAAGTCGTTCCTGGAAGATGGCGGCCCCGAAGAAGAGCTGGCGGGGAACATCAGCAACTCCTCTTCTTTCGGCGCAGGCGCCCGAACAGGCGTGGCTGCAAAAGGCCAAGGATCACTATCGCAACGGCGATTACGGCCTGGCCGAGCGGTTTTACCGCCAAGCCATCGAGGAGCGGCACAACAACGCCGAAGCATGGCTGGGACTTGCCGCGTCCTATGACCGGCTGAAGCGCTTCGATCACGCCGACCGGGCTTATGAGCAGCTCATCAAGATCACCGGGCATACGCCGACGGTGCTCAATAATCTTGCCTATCATCAAATGCTGAAAGGCGATTTCGCCAGCGCCCGGCACTCGCTCCAGGCCGCGTCGGCGCAAGCGCCCAACAACCCATATATCCGCAACAATATCGAGCTTCTCGACCGGTGGGAGGCGAAGGGCGCGAATAGAGCGGGTTGAGCCGGCACCCCGTCCCGAGCTGCGTCCGTCCATTCCCCTCAATGGACGGCGAAAATCGACGGGGCGACGCAAAGAGCGGCAACGCCGATCGGAATGCCGTAGGGGCAAAGGCCGTTGCGCGCCCAGCGGCTGAATTTGCTCATCACAGGAATTTCCGAGAGGATCGGATAATAGGGCAGCGTGATGCGCAAGGCCAGCAGCCCCGCGGCGAAGATCCCGCCGAAGACGGCAAACAGCAGAACGAATTTGACGCCCTGCGCTGGGCCGGCCCATAGCATCAGCGCACTTAACAGCTTCACGTCGCCGGCTCCCAGCCAACCCATCGCGTAGAAGGCAAAGAGCGTCGCGAGTACCGCGCCCGCCAGGATCAGATGCGGCCAGACATTGCCGGTGCCGCCCAAAAAGGCAAAGGCAGTGAATGCGGCAACCAGAACGATTGAGACAATGTTGGGGATGCGCAGCCGGCTAAAATCCGAGATCATCGCGTAAAGCACGCTGCATACGAAGATCAGTGCGAATATCGTCAGCAGCGTTTCGTTCACGGCGGATCCTCAGCCTATTGGCCATCGGGAGGTTCTGGCAGGTCCATCCAGCCGGTGAACTCGTTATATTCAAATAACCGGTCGCCGTCATCGTGCCATTTACCGAAGGCATTGTTCCAATAGCCGACGATCATTCCGCTCTGGCGGCAAAACGCATCCCGCTTATACAGCAAGACCGGATATTCGTCTTTCGGGTGGGTGGAGGGGCGCTGCCAGTTCGTGACCCTCTCCGAGCGTGACTGCCAATCGCCGCACCAATGATAGGACCGGGTGCGGTACCAGGCAAAATTGCCGTGCGGCGGATTGCGGCGGCATTCGCCACTCTTATCGTCGAAATACAGCCGGTTTTCAGGATCGACGTCCTGGCAATAGAAGCGGCAATTGGCGCAGAGCTGTTTCTTACGGTCGATCATTCGGAGCATTTTCCAGCAAAGTGGTTACCGGTTTGCGTCGCGAAAATGCGACCAAGGACATAACGAAAGCCAATTCGATTCCAATTCAATTGAAACCGAAAAGGCTATTCACGCAGCCGGCGTTGAAGCTCGATCGCGGAAGCCCGCTCATGCGGCCTTTTCCGTCAGAGAAATTGAAGGAGAAGCATTAAGAAAATCTGCCGCGAGTGCGTCGAGCCGTTCTGCGAGTTGCGTCGTCCGGCCGCCAGTCGCGCTTCCCTCAAGCCCGCCCAGGTTTTCGGCAAGGCGGTGGAGCAGCCGTCCCGCTTTCTGAAGGCGTTGCCGCTGCCATCCCTCGATCATGCCGGCAATCGCCTTTTCGGCGGATTCGACATTGCTCCGTTGATGCAAGGCGCGCGCGGCCTCTTCATCGGAGGTGAGAAGCGATTGCAGAGCCTCATGCAAGGACAGGATCACGACATCGTCGAACAGGCCGGACGTCGCCTGGCGCAGGCGCGCCGTGATTCTGGTCTCGTCCACGGCGCGCCGGATCGCGTCCTTATATGTGACAAGCATCAGTGCCAGTTTGCGGCGTCCCGGCGGGATGCGCTTCCAGGCCGCGACTTCGGTCTCCTTCCAGGCCTGGGTCGCCAGCGTGCACCAGATCGCCAGATCGACTTGGCTGAAAGCCCGATTGGACGCTGCGCTTGCCCGTACGGTGGGAAAGCTGCGCACTTCGATGATCTCCACCCGCCGCAAGAAGCCAAGTGGCAGACCGACCTCGATGAGCTTCATCGGCGCCTGCTGCGTTATGGAGCCGCGAGATAGCCCAGCCGCTGTCAGGGGCGCCTGCGAGGCGCGTTGCGGCCGCGTCGCATCGTAGATAACCCCGGCATTCGGAGTCGGGGGCCGCAGCTCGGGCTTTACGAGGCGGCCGAAGCCCTTGGACGTCAGCCGGTTCCTGCTGCCATCAGCGCTCACGGCGTGAACCGAGGCTTCCGGCGCGTAACGAATAAGAAGCTGCGTATTCTCGCCGGCAAACGCACCGGAGGGCAGCACCTGATGTTTGAGGAGGTAGTTGATGAGCAGGGATTTGCCGGAGTTTTCCTCGCCCATGACGGCAATTCTGATCGGTCTGGCGACGGCGCTGCGCAGGCGGGAGACGGCGCGGGCGGCGGAATGCACAGCCCATCCGCCTATCGCGGTATCAGCGGAGATGAGCGCATCACGAATGGACCCGAGCTCAGTGATCAGGCTGTCGTCTGATGTTGCCAACGCGGCGGAACTCCTAATTACTCATCATCTGGATGCACTGGCGCCTGATTTCGGCCGAATCCGCGCTCAGCTTTTCGCAGCGTAGCAGATGCGCGCGGCAGTCGGCCAAAAATTGCTCCCAGAAGAAGGGCGCTCCCCATTGTCCTTCAGCCATGCCGCCGGATGTTGTCTTGCGTGCGGTTACCAATTGCTGAAGCTGTTGTGCGATCGGGTATATTGCACTGTAGCTGAGGAAGCGGAGCCGGCGGAGGGCATCCGACACATGTTCCTGCCGCGTAATCTCAGCGAGTTCGAAAAGCTCGTTGATCAGCTCTAGAATGGCGGCGACGACGGTTTGCTTGAATCTCTCCGCTTCGGCCGTGTTGATCGAGGTTGCGTGGGCGCGCGCCTGCCAATAGCGGTCCATGTCGAGGCAGGTCACTTTGCTCAGCGGCATGATGGATGGAGGCGGCAGGTTCGCCGCCTGAATGCCGAAATGCAGCACGTCGTCGAGATCGGGCAGCGCGTTTTTCATGGTCAGACGCAGCGCGGTCTCCGCTTCCTGCTGCTTGGTGAGGAACTGTTTCGAGATCTCGGTGATGTATTTGTAGAAATCTTCGGCCAGTTGCGACCGCAACTGGAACATCTGCTCCTGCAAAGGCTCGCGAAACTTGGCATAGGAGCCATATTGGATCAGCTTCTCGCGCTGCTGCTCGGCGAAATTGTCGACCGTGTAGTTCATGAATTTGCGCAGGCGGTCGACTTCCTCGCCGGTGAGCGCAGTAAACTCATGCTCGCAAGCGGTGAGCGCGCCTTCAACCTCAGCCAGCAAATGCTCCAATTGCTGCAGATTATTGAGCGCCTTGCCGCGCAGCCAGCTCCCGCCCCCATCGCCTCCTTGCAGCGTCTGGAGGCCGTAACGCACCGAAATGCAGGTATTTTGCGACACGGCGCCGAGCGTCGATGCGGCGGGCAGCAGCTGTTCAGAGGTTACCGAATGGCCGATCAATCGCGAAATCGCAGAGATGATCGCGGGGATGCCGGAAGCGCGATAGAGCATTTGCGCGGCGCGTTCGCGGGGCCAGTCGGCGGCGGGTCTTTCAAAGCCGATCTCGCCGCGCCGCGCCATGTCCGCGGCATAGTCCGTAAAGGAAGAGGACAAGGCAAGCGTCAGTTCATCTTCGTCGGTGCCCAGCGCGCAATTCCCCCAATGCGCGCTCGCAAGAATGACCGGAATCTCGGCATGAGGAAATTCTCGCCTGAGATTGGCGCGCACATGCGATGCAAGCCGCTCGGCTTCGCCGCTGCTCATATTGACGATGTCGATGCGATTGACGACGGCGATGATCCGGTCCTTTTGCAGGCCCTTCAGCATTCGGAGCAGCGCCATGTCGCTGTTGGAGAGCGGCTGCTGTGCCGTCAGCACGACCAGATAGATGTCTGCCTCGCCGAGATTGCCGTGCGTAATCTCATCGCGCACCAGGAAGGGATCGTTGACGCCGGGCGTGTCGATGATGACGGAGGGGTAGCCGAGCGGCTGGCCTTCGAGAAAAATTTCGGCGGTCTTGGTGATATCCGAGAAGTGCCGGCCATCATCGCCGCGGGCGTCGGTTACACCATAGTCGCCCGCGCTGACATACCGGTCGAGCAGCCCCGACGTGACTGACGAAAATAAATGATGCTTGCCGAGCAGTGCCGGATATTGCGGCCCGAGCCGCATTTCGGCTCGCTGGCGCAATTCTTCCAGCGGCTCCTCAAGCTGTTCCGGGCGCAACGCTTCATGACGCTGCATCGTCATAGCACCGGCGCGTCCGCCCGACATGATCCGCTCCCATTCCTCATCGCTGAAGAATTGGAACAAGGCAGTGTTGTTCTGTTCCGCCGATGCGCCGAAATAGAGTTTGGTGATCACGGCGGTCGAAGGGTTGATGTCCGTCGGCAATAGATCCGGGCGGCGGATCAGCGCATTAATGAGGGTGCTCTTCCCGGCCTTGATCTGGCCGATGACCGCGATACGGCAACTATGGGTCTGCAAATCCCCCAGCAAGCCGTTGACGAAGCTGCCCACCCTGCCGTGAACGGTGCCTTCCAGCTCTTCGCCGAGTTGGATGATCCGCTGTTTGACGTCGCCGAGCCGCGAGGTGATCCGGGCGTCGGTCAGGCTGGCGAAATTTTCGGCATATGCCGTCATATGCTCCTCCGCCCCCTGAGGCGTGCATCAGCCGAGCCCGATACAATGCCGCAAGGGAGCAAAGAACTGAGTTTACGATGGGAAGGCATAATGCCGCCTATCTCTGCAAAAATGACCAAAGCAAAATCTTTCCAAGGCACCCAAGCGCAATGGCCGAATAACACGCATAATCTCAGCCTTATAGCATGTTTGACGTAATATTGAACCGCACAGGCCGCCTCCGCCCGTGCGCCGCGGGAATGCGCAATTCCACTTATTGGAACCATCTGCGCCGCTCGGCATTCTTATCAGTGATGCCGGGCGCAACACGCGCCGCCGCGTAGTCGCTATGCGGCAGGCGCAAGCGCCCAGGCTATAAAATCCAGCACTACCCCGCAGCGGGCCCGCCAAGCAACGAACAGAAAAAGAAACGATCGAACTCGCCCCGGTCTCTGGCCGGGGCTTTTTGTGCCCGGCTGCTCGCGCAGGCACGGGAACTTCCCGCGACACAAGAAATTGCTGACATGGGGCGGCGCCGATGCGGCATCATTGCGCGTCAGACGAGAATGGCGGCTATTAAAAAGGGGTGAGGCACATGGACAATTTCTTCTCATGGATATGGATCGTATTGCTGATTCTTGCGCTGCAGCCGCTTTTGACGGAGCGGCTCAGAGCCATGCAGCGCGCCAACGCCATCCGTGCCATCGAACGGGCGCAAGGCACGCGCGTCATTACCATGATTCACCGGCAGGAGAGGCGCAGCCTGCTCGGCTTCCCGGTCTCCCGCTTCATCAATCTCGAAGACGCGCAAACCATCATTGCCGCGATCAAGGAGACGCCGAGCGACAGGCCAATCGATTTCATCGTTCACACACCGGGTGGACTGGTCCTCGCCGCGATGCAGATCGCCAGAGCGATAGAGGCGCATCCGGCAAAGGTCAGGGTCATGGTGCCGGTCTATGCGATGTCGGGCGGAACGCTGATCGCGCTCGCCGCCGACGAGATTGTGATGGACGAATTCTCCGTATTGGGCCCGATCGATCCGCAACTTGCCGGCTTTCCAGCGGCCAGCATCGTCCGTGCACGCGACAGCAAACCGATCCACGAAGTGCATGATCTCACCTTGGTGATGGCCGACATGGGCGAAAAGGCTATCGCCCAGGTCAAGCGCGGCGCCATCGAGCTTACGCGCAAGCGTCTCGGTGAAGAACGCGCCGTCGCATTGGCGGAAAAGCTGGCCGGTGGTCAATGGACACACGACTACGCGCTGACCTTCGAGGAAGCGGCGTCTCTCGGCCTTCCCGTGAAGAGCGGCCTGCCTCCTGAGGTCTTGAAGCTGATGACGCTTTACCCGCAGCCCGTTCAATCCTCAGGGGTGGAGTTCCTGCCGATCGATCCCAGTGGCGGGCGGGGCCGGCCGCAATCCATCCCAGCGCCCGGCACGGCTCGTTAGCAATTAGCTTGGGCCTCACTGGCATTTCCGCCGTTTTCTGCGGGCGATAGCGCTCGCCAAATGTGCGGCGACATCAAGCTGTAGTGGGGTACTTACGGAAAACTTGCATTATCTTGCGTGTCGATCCAACATGCCTGTGGGGCCGAGGTGTGATACGCGCCGGCTAGGTATCTGTGACGCGGGGTGACGTCTTCGGTCGGCCAAATTTCTTCAGCGCAGGAGACAGCGAGTTGGCAGGGAAACACCCCTCAAAAGGTCTGGGGAGTGGTGAGGATTGTTCGCTCCGAACCTCGCCAAAAGGAAAGTTCACAGGGCAAGAAGCGTTGCGTCAATTTAAGCTCCGGTTTCAGGAAGAGCGCCGACAGCATCGCGGAGTTCTGCGTAGGTATTTTCCCAATTTCGCCCAATTTTGCTGATAAACGACGCAAAATTTTTTGAGTTGGGGAAGGGCATGATCGAGTTAACAAAAAGCCCCTATCTTTCGCTTTGTTTCTTTGTTTTTGCCTTTTCTTTTAGTGTGATCGGGCAAAAAATTAAATCAAATGCCCAGACGCCACAAGCAACGCCCCCCGTCGAAAACTCATTGTATGAAGAAGAAAAGCAACGCACCAACGCCGGGGCCGTATCGATTATGGTATCCGGACTAAATTGTACTTGTATGCAATTTGCAGAAGATATTCGTAATGTCGTCAATGATCTTCGGCCCGGCGGTCAACGTGCGCTTATCTCGGTTGGCGAAGGCGGTCCACATAATCTTAAGGATATGAACTTTCTTCTCGGCGTGCATATGTCTATCGTCGATGAGAATACTCTTAGGCTCTTGAAAGAAAGCGACCCTGTCGTCTATGGCAACGCCGATGAGAAATTCCGCTACATCACCAAATTATACAACGCGGAATTGCACATATTGGCGCGGGAAGAGATTAAGTCCGTTGCCGATCTGAACGGTAAAGCCGTCAATGTGGAGCTTGCGGGCAGACAGACCGACCTCGTCGTAACCGACATTTTCGGCACTCTAGGCATCAAGATAAACCCGACCTATTATGACGACGTGCTGGCTCAGGAAAAACTTCTCAGCGGCGAAATTTCGGCGATCGTACTTTCCACTGGCGCTCCGCAGGAATCGCTGCAGCAGCTGAAGAAATCGGATGGAGTGCACTTCCTGGCTCTGGATGAGGCCAGCCTCCCCGGATACGATCTGAAACCGATCCTGACGAGTTACCTCCCAGCCGAACTCACGGCGGAATACTACCCTAATCTGATTGACGCCGGCGAGACGATCCCCACTGTAGCGAGCCGAATGATCCTGGCGATCTATAACTGGCCCGAGAACGGCGAACGTTACAATCGCAACACGCTGTTCACCGGAGAATTCTTCAAGAAGATCGAGCAGTTCCGCCATCCGTCGCGCCACCCGAAATGGAAAGAAGTGAACATCGCGGCTGAAGTGCCGGGCTGGATACGCTTCAAGCCCGCCCAGCAATGGCTCGACGCTCACAAAGGTTCACTTTCGGGTTCAGCCCAGCCGGTAAGTAGCCCTCCGAAACGGAACAAGGCGTTCGAGAACTTCGTCGCCAGCCGCCGCGGGGCTGATGGGCGAGCATTGACCGCTAAGGAGCGGGACGCGCTTTTCAAGGAATTTCAGCAATTCGTCGCAGCCCGCAAGAAGCAGGGCGCGACACGTTGACGACCACCGGCGAGCGCAGCCGCGATCTGCGGGAGCGCTAAAAAATGGTGCCGGGAATGGCGCGTCCAAGACCAAGGGGAGCTGAATGATGGTTCAACCGATTGGCCAAATCTCCATTTGTTCATTGATATTCGCCGCGACCGTATTTTTCGGCGCCGCGTTCGTTATGCCGGCCGCGGCGCAAATCGTCGAGGGCTTTGACCTTTCCAAGCTTCCCCCGGAAGCGAGAGAGAAAGTCCGTGTCAATGCGGGTGCGGTCTCCATTCTGGTTTCCGGATCGACCTGTACGTGCGCCCGTCTCGCAGAAGACATCCGCAATGTCGTCAATGACGTCAACAATCCCCGCCCCGGCGGCGTTCGTCTCGTGCCGGTTCTTGGCGAAGGTGGTCTGCAAAATCTGAAGGACACGCTATTCCTTCGCGGCATCAACATGGCCATGGTGGATGAAAGTACCCTCAAGGTACTCAAGCAGCGAAATCCACGCGCCTATGGCGACATTGACCAAAAGCTCCGCTACATCACCAAGCTCTACAATGCCGAAGTTCATATCCTGGCCAAGAAAGACGTTAAAAGCTTAGCCGATCTGGCGGGAAAGACCGTCAATTTCGACTATAAGGACAGCGAGACGGATCTGATCGCCTCGCGGATATTCAACACGCTCAAGATCAAGGTGAAAGTCACCTATGACGATCAGAGATTTGCGCTCAAGAGGCTGCTCAGCGGTGAAATCGCCGCCGTCGCGGTATCGACGGGCGCGCCGCAGGAAGCGCTCACACGGCTAGGCGCCGAGAACGACCTGCATTTGCTCCCCATCGACGAGGCGAGCCTCTCGGGACGCAACGTCAGGCCGATCCTCGAAGAATATCTGCCTGCTGAACTCACGCACGACATGTATCCCAATCTGATCGCCGAGGGGCAGACGGTTCCGACCGTCGCCAGCCGAGTGCTCCTGGTGATCTATAATTGGGAGGAAGACAATGTGCGCTATAAGCGCAACGGCCAGTTCGTCCGGGTATTCTTCAGCCGGATCGACGAGTTCCGCAACGCCGCGCGGCACCCGAAATGGCGCGACGTCAATCTTGCCGCCGAAGTGCCGGGCTGGACCCGCTTCAAACCCGCGCAGGATTGGTTGGACCAGAATCAAGGCAAAACGGCCGGCGGAACGCAGACGAGCCAAGTGCTCGGCAACCCTGCGGAGCAAAAGACTGCATTTGAGGAGTTCCTTGAAAAACGGGCGGCAAACAATGGGCAGTCGATAAGCGCCAGCGAGAAAGAAGCGCTGTTTACCGAGTTTCAGAAATATATGGATGCTCGGACCGAACGAGGCGCAGTGCGGTGATAAGGTAGTGGGTGCTATATTCGAGAGAGTCGGGTGACGGCTCACGCTCGGCAGGCTGAAATGCATCACGACATCGCGAAGCGCGGCTTCAGCACGAAAGATGGCCGAGAGCATGCTCGCCTGCCTCGTATCACCCTTTGGATTTGTGGCCGCAGGATGACACTATGACCATACAGAAATTGCCGCCGTCCGATGTGCGACAGATGGGCAAGGACCGGGCTCCGGTGATGACAGGCGAAGCCATTGCGGCGGCGATGACCTGGCTTCGTGGTAAGCGAGCCGCCGGCATCGCCGTCTTGGTCGGCTGTGTCCTGGTGGCTCCGTTGGGTGGTTCCATCGCGTTTGCCTTTCCCTTCGGCGCGGCGAAGGCGCCAAGCGGTGAGGCCAGGCTGGTGCCGATCGGGGCGGAAGCCTTCAAGGTGGAGGATGTCGCCGGTGTGAGCGGCGCGCCGCTGCCTCTGAAAATCCAGCTTCCCGAAAATCCGACGGTTGCCTACAGCTTCCTGATGTTCCGCAACCTGCCGCCGAAGTTCACTCTTTCGTCTGGTTTCGGGGCCAAGGACTATTGGGCGACCTCCCTGCACGACATCGATGACCTGCACGTCATCCCCCCCGATGGCTATGAGGGCTCGTTCACCATGGAAGTGCTCCTGGTCAAGGGCATGGGGGCGGATCCCGAGCGCCGCACGGCCAAGGTGGCCATCAAATCCAATTCATCCTCTGCAACTGCCGCCGCCAATGATGACACCAAAGTGCTGACGGCCGCGCCGCCCGGACGAGACGACTGCAGCGCTGCCGCCTCTCAATCCACCGCGCCCGGCCGGAGCCAATGACGAAGAACTGACCGGCATCGATCTATCGATGATGGAGCGCGGCGACACCTATTTGAAACAGGGCGACATCGCGGCGGCGCGTCTGCTTTACAGGCAGCTCGCGAAAAAGGGCATCGCCAAAGGCGCGCTCGCCATGGCCAGCACTTACGATCCGGATTTCCTTGCAACCCTCCGCATCAGAGGGTTGCAGCCGGATATCGGGCAGGCCAAAAACTGGTACCGAATGGCCGAAGAGCTCGGAAGCCCACAGGCGGCGCGGCGTCTTGCGACGCTGAATGCCCAGGGCAACTGATTGCCGGTGATAGAATTGTGTTGAGCTGGCTAGCCGGCAATCGCTTGCGCGCTTGAGGCGGCGAGCACATGCCGTGCACAAATATTCAACAATCGTGTGGTTTCGTTTATTGTTTCGCATCTGAACAGTTCGAAACCGGTTCCGCATGCTCGCCACACGACAGAACATCATCCTCGAAATTGCCAAGCAGGTTGGCCGCGTCACAGTCGACGATCTAGCCGCCCGCTTCGATGTCTCCCCCCAAACAATCCGCAAAGATCTGAACGAACTCTGCGACCAGCGGCTGCTCGCGCGGGTTCATGGCGGGGCAATTCTATCCTCCGGGATCGAGAATTTCGGCTATGACGCACGGCGTGCCATCGCCAATGACGAAAAGGAAGCGATCGGCCGGCACACGGCGACGCTCATTCCGAATAACGCCTCGCTGTTCATCAACATCGGCACCACGACTGAGGCCGTGGCGCGATCGCTGCTGCAGCATACGGGACTGATGGTGATCACGAATAACATTAACGTTGCCAATGCGATGCGCCCCTATCGCGAGATCGAGGTGATTATCGCGGGCGGCGTCGTGCGGCGCTCCGACGGCGGCATAGTCGGCGAGGCCGCCGTCGATTTCATCAAGCAGTTCAGGGTTGATTACGCCATTATCGGCACATCGGCTATCGACGAGGACGGCGCGCTGCTCGATTATGATTATCGCGAAGTGAAGGTGGCGCAAGCCATCATCAGCAATGCCCGCCACGTCATTCTGGCTGCGGATTCCACCAAATTCGAGCGTGCCGCCCCGGTGCGCATTGCGCATTTATCGCAGACGCATTGTTTCGTTACCGACGAATGCAAGAATGACGGCATCCGTCAGATTTGCGCCGATGCGAAGGTGGAGTTGCATGAAACCTCGGCGCCGAAGTCAGCACAAGCCTGAGGGTCAGCTAGTTTCGTTTGGTTTCGATTGACTCTGTGTTGCTTTCGTTTACCATTTAAATAAATGAAGATGCGAAACAAATAGATAACGCATCGCGCTAGGGGAGGATCGTTTGGACGAGAGCAGTCAAGCTGCCGACTATGATATTTTGATTGTCGGTGGCGGGATCAATGGCTGCGGAATCGCACGGGACGCTGCCGGGCGTGGCTTCTCCGTCTATCTTTGCGAAATGAACGATCTCGCGAGCGGCACGTCCTGCGCCGCAACCAAGCTGATCCATGGTGGCTTGCGCTATCTCGAACATTACGAGTTCCGGCTGGTGCGTGAATCGCTGCTGGAGCGCGAAACCTTGTGGCGGAGCGCGCCGCATATCATCTGGCCCCTGCGTTTCGTACTGCCCCATCATGCAGGGCTGCGTCCGGCTTGGTTCTTGCGGCTCGGATCTATTCGTTTACGACCATCTCGGTGGGCGGAAATTGCTTCCCGCCACCCGCACTCTCGACCTGCGCACCGACCCCGCGGGGGGGCCGCTGAAGGGCGAATTCCACAAGGCGTTCGAATATTCCGATTGCTGGGTGGATGACAGCCGCCTCGTGGTGCTGAACGCGCGAGACGCGGCAAAAAAAGGCGCGCATATCGAAACGCGAATGCGCTGCGTCGCGGCGCGACGCGAGGCTGGCTCCTGGCGCGTCACCTTGCGTGACGAAACGACAACCCGCATTCAGGACGTGACGGCGAGGCTGCTCATCAATGCGGCCGGCCCCTGGGTCAGCCATGTGCTGAGCCAGGCGATCGGCCAGAATGAGACGGCTGCTGTCCGCCTTGTGAAAGGCAGTCACGTCGTCATGCCGCGCCTTTACGAGCACGACCGCTGCTACATCTTCCAGAACGCCGATGGCCGCATCATCTTCGCGATCCCCTATGAGCGGGATTTCACCCTCATCGGCACGACGGATATCGACTATGAGGGTGACCCAGGCGAAGTGACTGCCTCTGACACCGAAATCGACTATCTGTGCGCCGCGGCCAGCGAATATTTCAAGAAGCCGATCACGCGCGATCAGATGGTCTGGTCCTATGCAGGCGTCCGGCCGCTCTATGACGACGGAGCGGGGAGCGCCCAAGAGGCAACGCGGGACTATGTCCTGCGCTTGCAGAATGGTGAGGGCGAACCACCTCTCGTCAACATCTTCGGGGGTAAGATCACCACCTTCCGCCGCTTGTCGGAGTCCGTGATGAAAATGGTCGAGAAGACGCTTGGCAAGCGCGGACCGCATTGGACGGCGTCGGCAAAGCTTCCCGGCGGCGATTTTCCGGTCATGGGCTTCAAGACTTTATGCGGCGAACTCGGCAAATCATTTCCCTTCCTTGCGCAGGATCACATTTTTCGCCTCGCACGCGCCTACGGAACCGAGACGCGCACAATGCTGACCGGGGTCGAAAGCGCCTCCGGCCTTGGCCGGCATTTCGGCGGGACGCTCTACGAGGCGGAGGTCCGCTATCTCATGGAGAACGAGTGGGCGCGCACCGCCGAGGACGTGTTGTGGCGCCGCTCCAAGCTAGGCCTGCGTGTCACACAGGATCAGACGGCCGCGCTAAACCTGTGGATGACGCAAGCAGCGGATGTGCCTGCTTTGAAGGCGGCGCAATCATGAATTCAGCCTATAGTAGCGTGGAAAATAACGAGGAATGCCATGCTTGAGCTGATCGAGGTCACCAAAGCAACGCCGACGGAAACCCATATCCGTTCGGTGTCGATGCGCCTGGAAAAAGGCTCGCTCAACGTCCTGCTCGGCCCGACGCTGTCCGGCAAGACCTCGCTGATGCGCCTCATGGCCGGACTTGACCGCCCGACCTCGGGCGATATTCGTGTCGACGGCAAGAGCGTTCTCGGCGTGCCGGTGAAAAAACGCGACGTCGCGATGGTCTATCAGCAATTCATCAACTATCCCTCGCTCACTGTTTACGAAAATATTGCCTCGCCCTTGCGGGTCGCCGGCCTGCCGCGCGCCGAGATCGAAACCAGGGTGCACAAGGCGGCGGCGCTTCTGAAATTGGAACGGTATCTCGACCGCACGCCGCTCAGCCTTTCCGGCGGACAGCAGCAGCGCACCGCCATTGCACGAGCCTTTGTGAAACGGGCCTCGCTGGTGCTGCTGGACGAGCCGCTCGCCAATCTCGACTACAAGCTTCGCGAAGAGCTGCGCGCCGAACTGCCGCGCGTCTTTGCCGAGGCGGGTTCCATTCTTGTCTATGCCACGACCGAGCCCAGCGAGGCTCTCCTGCTCGGCGGTGATACGGCGGCGCTCCATGAAGGCGCCGTCACGCAGTTCGGCCCGACCATCGATGTCTATCGGCGGCCGGCCGATCTGCGCACCGCCGAGATTTTTTCGGATCCGCCGCTCAACACTATCAGGCTGCGCAAAGCGGGTACGAATTTCGTGCTGGAAGGGGGCGTCTCAATCCCGGTGCCGCGCGCCAGCCTGTCGCTCGCCGATGGCGAATATCTCATCGGCTTCCGGCCTCACCATCTCCATCTGGATAATCCGGGCGAGGGCTCGGTTCCGATCCGGGCGAAAGTCGCGATCACCGAGATCACCGGCTCGGAAAGCTATGTGCATGTGGATTTTGCCGATGCGCGCTGGGTGGCGCTGGCGCATGGGGTGCGCGTGGTGAATCCGGATGAGTTGATCCAGCTCTATCTGGTGCCGGACCGCTTCTTTATTTTCGACATGTCCGGGGCGCTCGCCGCCGGTCCGGACGTCAAACGAGCGGCTTGAGGAGGAGCAAATGGCGCGCATCACGCTGGACGGCATTGCCCATTCTTACCTTCCCAAGCCCCAAACCGAGGCTGACTTCGCGCTGAAGCGGATGGATCATGTCTGGCAGGATGGCGGGGCCTACGCGCTGCTGGGGCCTTCAGGCTGCGGCAAGACCACGCTGCTGAACATCATTTCCGGCCTGATCACTCCGACGCATGGACGCATTCTCTTCGGCAAGGACGACGTGACGCAGTTGCCGACGCAGGAGCGCAACATCGCGCAGGTGTTCCAGTTTCCGGTCATCTACGACACGATGACCGTCGCGGAGAATCTGGCTTTCCCCTTGCGCAACCGCCGCGTGCCGGAGGCCGACATCAAGCGCCGCGTCGATGAGCTTATCGACATGCTGGAACTTGGCGGCAAGGCCAACCGCAAGGCGCGCGCACTGACGGCGGACGAGAAGCAGAAGATCTCGCTTGGGCGCGGCCTCGTCCGCTCCGACGTCAACGCCATCCTGCTCGACGAACCGCTGACAGTCATCGACCCGCATTTGAAGTGGGAACTGCGCTCGCAGCTCAAGTCACTGCACAAGCGTCTCGGCTTCACGATGATCTACGTCACCCACGACCAGACCGAGGCGCTCACGCTCGCCGACCAGGTTGTCGTGATGTATGAGGGCGAAGTGGTCCAGATGGGCACGCCCACCGAATTGTTCGAAATGCCGCGCCACACTTTCGTCGGCTACTTCATCGGCTCGCCGGGGATGAACGTGCTGCCCTGCAGGGTCGAGGGCAATCGCGCGCGTCTCCATGGCGACATCGTCGTGCCGCTCGCGCGCCATTACGGAACGCCGGACGGGGAAACCGAGCTGGGCATCCGTCCGGAATATGTGCGCCTCGGCGACACCGGCGAAATTCCGCTCGAAATTCGCGCCGTCGAGAGTATCGGGCGCTACAAGATCGTGCGGGGCCAGCATGCCGGCCAGCCGCTGAACATCCTGCTGAGGGACGCCGCCGAAATTCCGGCCATACCGCGCGCCAGCTTCGACCCGGCACGCGTGAACATCTATTCCGATGCCCGTCTCGTCGAACCGGAGGCCGCGTGAACCATGGAAAAGACCTGGAACAACAAAGCCTGGTTCATGGTGCTGCCGATGCTGCTGCTGGTGGCGTTCAGCGCGGTCATTCCGCTGATGACCGTCGTGAACTATTCAGTGCAGGACACGTTCGGGAATAATCAGTTCTTCTGGGCCGGAACGGAGTGGTTCAAGCAGATTCTCCATTCCGATCGGTTCCATGAAGCGCTTTGGCGCAATCTGCTGTTCTCCGCCATCATTCTCGCCATCGAGATCCCGCTCGGCATCGTCATCGCTCTTGCCATGCCGCGCAAGGGCTGGACGGTGTCGCTCTGTCTCGTGCTGATGGCGCTGCCGCTGCTCATACCGTGGAACGTGGTCGGTACCATCTGGCAGGTGTTCGGCCGGGTCGATATCGGGCTGCTCGGCTATTCGATGTCGGCGCTCGGCATCGACTATAATTACACTGCTGGACCGCTCGCCGCGTGGTTCACCGTGATCGTCACCGACGTCTGGCACTGGACCAGCCTGGTCGCGCTGCTGTGCTATGCCGGTCTCGTCGCGATTCCGGAAGCCTACTACCAGGCCGCGCAGATCGACGGCGCGTCCCGCTGGGCGGTGTTCCGCTACATCCAGCTGCCGAAAATGAACCGCGTGCTGCTCATAGCCGTGCTGCTGCGATTCATGGACAGTTTCATGATCTACACCGAGCCGTTCGTCATTACGGGCGGCGGACCGGGGAATTCGACGACGTTCCTTTCGATCGACCTCGTCAAGATGGCGACCGGCCAGTTCGACCTCGGTCCTGCGGCGGCGATGTCGATCATCTATTTTCTAATCATTCTGCTACTTTCGTGGATCTTCTACACCGTCATGACCAATGCCGGACAGGAACGGAGTTAGATCTGTGTCTATTTCTCGCGAGGACAACAGCATCGACCGCATGTCGCGCTCCTTGACCGGGGCGGGGGTCGACAGTGCCGACGCGCTGCGGACCGCGGAAGATGCCCAGCTCCGGCCGGTACGCCGCCGCCGGCGCGATTACAGCTGGCTCATAATGACGGTCTACATCGTCTTCCTGATGCTGCCGATCTATTGGCTCATCAATATGAGCTTCAAAACGAACGAAGAAATCACCGGCGTCTTCTCGCTCTGGCCGCAGAATCCAACGCTGCATAATTACGCCGTCATCTTCACCGATCCGGCCTGGTACAATGGCTACATCAACTCGATCATTTATGTGGTCATGAACACGGTGATCTCGGTCGCCGTCGCCATGCCGGCCGCCTACGCCTTTTCCCGCTATCGCTTCCTCGGTGACAAGCATCTGTTCTTCTGGCTGTTGACCAACCGCATGGCGCCTCCCGCCGTGTTCGCGCTGCCCTTCTTCCAGCTCTATTCCGCCTTCGGCCTGATCGATACGCATATCGCTGTTGCGCTGGCGCATTGCCTCTTCAACGTGCCGCTGGCGGTGTGGATTCTGGAAGGCTTCATGTCCGGCGTGCCGAAGGAAATCGACGAGACGGCCTATATTGACGGCTACTCATTCCCACGCTTCTTCGGCAAGATCTTCATGCCGTTGATCGCCTCAGGCGTCGGCGTGGCGGCATTCTTCTGCTTCATGTTCTCGTGGGTCGAGCTGCTCATCGCGCGCACGCTGACGACGACCGACGCCAAGCCGATCGCCGCCACCATGACCCGCACAATCTCGGCATCGGGCCTCGATTGGGGCGTGCTGGCCGCCGCCGGCGTGCTGACCATCATTCCCGGCGCGCTGGTGATCTATTTCGTCCGCAACTACATAGCCAAGGGCTTTGCCCTGGGGCGGGTATAGGGAGGCGTTCGTTATGAGATTTTCATGGATGGCCTGGACCTGGCCGACGGCGCTGTTCTTCCTCTCCATCGCGGCGCTCATCGCCAGCATGGGCGTATGGGAATATTACGCGCCCGGCGGCGGCGCCCGCTACGGCATCCTCCGGATCGAGACCACGCGCGGCGACCGGCTGTTCATTTCACTGCTCGGCAGCGCCTACATCCATCTTGCCTGGCTCGGCCTTGTCGGACCGAACCTGTGGTGGGCGATGGCCATCTCGTTCGTCTATGCGCTTTGCGTTTTTCGGTGGGTTTAGGCCTTGGACCGCATCCCAAGACCCGCTCCACTGGGGAAGAATGGTACTGAAGTCAACAAACTGGGAGGAAGAAGAATGCGAAAACATCTCTTAGCGACTGCCGCGGCAGCCGCGCTGCTTTGCGGGTGCCTGCCCGCGATGGCGGATATGGACGCGGCGAAGAAATGGGTCGATGCCGAGTTCCAGCCTTCCGCTCTCACCAAGGAGCAGCAGTTGAAGGAAATGGAGTGGTTCGTCAAAGCCGCCGAGCCCTTCAAAGGCATGGACATCAAGGTGGTGTCGGAGACGATCACCACGCATGAATATGAGTCCAAGACGCTCGCCAAGGCGTTCACCGAGATCACCGGCATCAAGGTCACCCATGACCTGATCGGCGAAGGCGACGTCGTCGAGAAGCTGCAGACGCAGATGCAGTCGGGCGAGAACATCTACGACGCCTATATCAACGACAGCGATCTGATCGGCACCCATTGGCGCTATCAGCAGGCCCGCAACCTGACCGACTGGATGGCCGGCGAAGGCAAGGACGTCACCTCGCCGACGCTGGATGTGAACGATTTCGTCGGCAAATCCTTCACCACCGCGCCGGACGGCAAGCTCTACCAGCTTCCCGACCAGCAATTCGCCAACCTCTATTGGTTCCGCTACGACTGGTTCAACGACGAGAAGAACAAGGCCGATTTCAAAGCGAAATACGGCTACGATCTCGGCGTGCCGGTCAATTGGTCGGCCTATGAGGACATCGCCGCTTTCTTCACCGGCAAGACCATCGACGGCAAGAAAGTCTACGGCCATATGGACTATGGCAAGAAGGACCCATCGCTGGGCTGGCGCTTCACCGACGCCTGGCTGTCGATGGCCGGCAATGGCGACAAGGGCATCCCGAACGGCAAGCCGGTTGACGAATGGGGCATCCGCGTCAACGAGAAGGACCAGCCGGTCGGCTCCTGCGTCGCACGCGGCGGCGACACCAACGGCCCGGCATCGGTCTATGCCGTGCAGAAATATATCGACTGGCTGAAAGCCTACGCTCCGCCGGAAGCTGGCGGCATGGTGTTCTCCGAAGCCGGCCCCGTGCCTGCTCAAGGCGCCATCGCCCAGCAGATCTTCTGGTACACCGCCTTCACCGCCGACATGGTGAAAGCCGGTCTGCCCGTGGTGAACGCTGACGGCTCGCCGAAATGGCGCATGGCTCCCTCGCCGCATGGCGTCTACTGGCAGGAAGGCAACAAGCTCGGCTATCAGGACGCCGGTTCCTGGACGCTGATGAAATCGACCCCGGTCGACCGCGCCAAGGCCGCATGGCTTTATGCGCAGTTCGTGACCTCCAAGACCGTGGACGTGAAGAAGAGCCATGTCGGCCTGACCTTCATCCGCGAATTGACGGTCCAGCATGCCTCGTTCACCGAACGCGCTCCCAAGCTCGGCGGCCTGATCGAGTTCTACCGCTCGCCTGCCCGCGTCCAGTGGACGCCGACCGGCACCAACGTTCCTGACTATCCCAAGCTGGCGCAGCTCTGGTGGCAGAATATCGGCGACGCGTCTTCCGGCGCGAAAACCGCTCAAGCGGCCATGGATGCGCTCTGTCAGGCTCAGGAAGCCGTGCTGATCCGCCTGGAGAGGGCTGGCATTCAGAAGGACATCGGTCCCAAGATGAATCCCGAAACCGATCCGGCGGAGTGGATGAAGAAGGGCGGCGCACCGAAGGCGAAGATCGCCAACGAGAAAGAAAAGCCCGTCACCGTCAACTATGACGAGCTGGTGAAGAGCTGGCAGAAGAAATAATCGGCGCGATCCGATCCAGATTTGAGCCGGGGCGTTCGCGCCCCGGCCTCTCGTTGCGAACAAGTGGCTCCACCCTCACCCGCCGCTTCGCGTGTGCCCTCTCCCCTCGCGGGAGAGGGCGGAATGCGGAAGCATTCCGGGTGAGGGGGAGCCGCAAGCGATGACGTCGCTGTGACGTGCGCTTCGCAGCTCACCTTTCAGCGCCGGCGCCGCTCACGTAGCATGCCGGCAACAAGCAGATCAGGGGAGGGCAGGCCATGAGCGGCTTCATTCTGGCAATCGACCAGGGCACCACGTCGTCGCGCGCCATCGTCTTCGATGATGGCTATCGCGTTCGCGGCCGTGGCCAGCAAGAATTTCCGCAGCATTTCCCGCAATCCGGCTGGGTCGAGCACGAGCCGGAGGATTTGTGGCGCACCACGGTCGACACCATCCGCTTCGCGCTTGCCGACGCCGGGCTACCGGCCTCCGCGATCGCCGCCGCCGGCATCACCAATCAGCGCGAGACCACCGTCATCTGGGACCGCGAGACCGGCGAGGCGATCCATCGCGCCATCGTGTGGCAGGACCGGCGCACCGCTGAAATGTGCGCGCGGCTGAAGGCGGATGGGGCCGAGCCTGACGTCACCGAACGCACCGGCCTTATTCTCGATCCCTATTTTTCCGGCACCAAGGCTGCTTGGCTCCTGGATCATGTCGAAGGCGCGCGAGCGCGTGCCGAAGCGGGGAAGCTCGCTTTCGGGACCGTCGATAGCTGGCTGGTCTGGAAACTCACGGGCGGCCGCGTTCATGTGACCGACGCGACCAATGCCTCGCGCACGCTGCTTTACAATATCCGCAAAGGCGATTGGGACGACGACTTGCTGCGGCTGCTCCGCGTTCCGCGTGCCATGCTGCCGGAGGTGAAAGACAGCGCTGCGTCCTTCGGCACCATGGCCGCCTCGCTGTTCGGCGCGGAAATCCCCATAGGCGGGATTGCCGGCGACCAGCAGGCGGCGACCGTCGGCCAGGCCTGCTTCAAGCCCGGCATGATGAAATCGACCTATGGCACCGGCTGTTTCGCGCTGCTCAATATCGGCGACACGCCCGTCCTCTCGCAGAACCGGCTGCTGACCACCATCGCCTACCAGCTCGACGGCAAGCCGACCTATGCGCTGGAGGGCTCGATCTTCGTCGCCGGCGCCGCGGTGCAGTGGCTGCGTGATGGGCTGAAAATCCTCGACCGCGCCGACCAGTCCGGCCCGATGGCCGAGGCCGCAGATCCGACACAGGACGTCTATCTCGTCCCGGCCTTCACCGGCCTCGGCGCGCCGCACTGGGACGCCGAGGCACGCGGCGCGCTGTACGGGCTGACGCGCTCGACCGGCCGCAACGAGCTGGCACGTGCGGCGCTGGAATCCGTCTGTTACCAGACACGTGACCTGCTCGACGCCATGCATCGCGACTGGCGTGCCGAAAGCGCGACGGTGCTGCGCGTCGACGGTGGCATGGTGGCCAGCGATCGCACCATGCAATGGCTCGCCGACATTCTCGACGCCCCCATCGACCGTCCGGTGGTGCTGGAGACGACTGCGCTCGGCGCCGCGTGGCTGGCTGGACGCCAGGCCGGGGTCTGGCCGGATGAGGATGGCTTTGCCGCGAGTTGGCGGCTGGATCGGCGCTTCACACCATCAATCGACGCCGAACTGCGCGAGCGCAAGTTGGCCGGATGGCGTGACGCCGTGCGGCGCACGCTGTCAGCCTGACGGGTTGTTTGCTTTGGCCGCCCCACTTGCCGGGCGGATGCCCGGCCCCAAGCAAACATCGCCGCTGCCCCGCGTTGCCAATGGCTGGGTCCGGCTGATATTGTTTGCGCACGAAAATGCGGAAGCAAATACCGCGTTGCGGTATTTGGCCAGAGTCTCAGGAGTGGCGGCGATGAAAGAGGCGTTCATCTATTACGGCAAGCGCACCCCGATCGGCCGTCATGGCGGCGGGCTGTCGAGTGTGCGGCCCGACGATCTGGCCGGCAATCTCATTGCCAAGGTCGTGGCCGCGTCGGGTTTTTCGGCCGAGGATATCGAAGACGTCGTGCTCGGCTGCACCAATCAGGCAGGCGAAGATTCGCGCAACGTCGCACGGCACGCCGCGTTGCTTTCGGGCCTCCCCGTGACGGTCGGCGGCATCACTGTGAACCGGCTTTGCGCCAGCGGTCTGGCCGCCGTTGCCGATGCAGCCCGCGCGATCAATACCGGCCAGGGCGATCTGTTCGTTGCGGGCGGCGTCGAAAGCATGAGCCGCGCGCCTTTCGCGATGAGCAAGGCGGACAAGGCGTTCAGCCGCGACGTTCAGGTTTTCGACACAACCATCGGTGCGCGCTTCCCCAACCGGAAGATCTCCAAGGCATTTGGCGACGATACCATGCCGCAAACGGCGGACAATGTGGCGCGCGACTTCCAGATCTCCCGCGAGGAAAGCGACCGGTTCGCCCTCGCCAGCCAGCAGAATTACGCCAAGGCAAAGGCTGCGGGTTTCTACGCCGATGAGCTTGAGCCGGCCGAAGTCTCCGGCGCCAAGCGGGGCCAGACCGTGACGGTTTCCGAAGACGAACATCCCCGCGCCGACACCAGCGCGGAACGGCTCGCGGCCCTCACCCCGCTATTCGAGGGCGGCGTCGTGACGGCAGGCAATGCTTCCGGCATCAATGACGGTGCGGCGGCGCTTATTCTGGGCAGCAGCGAAGCGGGCGAGAAGGCTGGCGTGAAACCTATCGCGGTGATCCGCTCGGTCGCAGTGGCAGGGGTTGAGCCGCGCATCATGGGCATCGGCCCGGTGCCGTCCTCGCAGAAGGCGTTGGAGCGGGCCGGGCTGACGCTGAAGGACATCGACGTCATCGAGATCAATGAGGCGTTCGCGAGCCAAGTGCTGGGTTGCCTTAAGGGGCTCGGCCTGCCCGGCGACGATAGCCGGGTCAATTCGAATGGCGGCGCCATCGCCATCGGTCACCCGCTCGGCGCATCAGGCGCGAGACTCGCGCTGACGGCGGCGCGGCGGCTTCAGGCGGAGCAGGGCCGTTATGCGCTGGTCTCGTTGTGCATCGGCGTAGGGCAGGGAATGGCGATGATAATGGAGCGGTGCTGACGGGCGCGTGCGGCGTGAACAGACCGCCATTCAAGGACCTTTTTTCGGAGCGCTCTGCGGATTATGCCGCCAACCGGCCGACATATCCGCTGGAACTGGCGCGCTTCCTCGCCGAGCATTCGCCGGCGCGCCGGCTGGCGCTCGACTGCGGTTGCGGCACCGGCCAGCTATCGACGCAGCTCGCGGATCATTTCGAGCAGGTCGTCGCGACGGACGCCAGCGCCGCACAGATCGCCGCCGCGACGCCGCATTCCTTCGTTCGCTACCGGGTTGCGCCGGCAGAGGCGAGCGGCCTCGATGCAGCAAGCGCCGACCTCATCGTTGCGGCGCAGGCGGCGCATTGGTTCGACCTCCCAGCGTTCTACGGCGAGGCGACGCGCGTTGCGGTCCCTGGCGCTCTTCTCGCACTCATCACATATGGCGTCCTTCATGTGGAGGGAGACGCAGAGCCCCTGATCCAGGAATTCTACTGGAAAACGGTAGGACCGTTCTGGCCGCCGGGACGCGAGCATGTCGAGGATAAATATCGTTCGCTGCCGTTCCCCTGTGACGAAATCGATCCACCCGATCTGGCCATCGAGCTGTCATGGTCGCGCGGCGAATTGCTCGCCTATATCGACACCTGGTCGGCAATGCGCGCCGCGGAAAAGGCGATCGGGCGTAAGCCATTCGAAGACTTCGCCGGCAAACTTGCCGAGGCCTGGCCGGAGGGTGAACAGCGCAAGATCCGCTGGCCGATATCGATCCGGGCCGGTCACATCGATTGACGGAATTTCAGGTGCCGCCGCCGGTCAAAGCCGCCTTGACAGTCAAGAGATCGCGCCACGCCATGCGCTTGGCCGCCGGGTTGCGCAGGAGAAAGGCCGGGTGCAGCGTCGCCAGCGTGCGGATGGCCCGCCCGCCTGCCTCGTAATCCTTCCATTTGCCGCGCAGTTTCATGATGCCCTGATCGGTGCCGAGCACCTGCTTGGCCGCTGCCCCGCCGAGCAGCATCAGAATTTCAGGCGCGACCAGCTCGATCTGGCGCTGCAAAAAGGGCTGGCAGGCCTGAACTTCCTGTGGCGTCGGCGTGCGATTGCCGGGCGGGCGCCAGTACACGACATTGGTGATGTACGCTTCGTCGCGGCCAAGCCCGATCGCCGCCAGCATCTTGTCGAGCAATTGCCCGGCGCGCCCGACAAAAGGAGCACCCTCCAAATCCTCGTCGCGGCCCGGGGCTTCGCCGATGAGCATCAACCGTGCCTGGGGATTGCCGCGCGCAAAACAGAGATTCTTCGCTGTCTTCTTCAGCGGGCAACCGTCGAAAGTCGCAAGCGCGGCTTCCAGCGCCGCCGAGGTCGGGGGCGGTGCGAGCAAGATCCCTCGCGGCCATGGCGGACGGATCAGCAGGCAAATAAGGAGCGGCCCGCGTGATGGTCGGTGGCGATGGCGGCTCGGCCGTTCTCGGCGGTGCGGCGGCAGGGGCGCGCCGTTGCGGAACCGGCTCCGCTTCCGTCCCGTTGTAGAGTGACCAATCCTGAGGGGTATCTGCGATCGCCTCGTCGACGCCCACGGCCCGATACCACCGGAGCAACTCCAGCGCGATGTCTTCCGTGTTGTCGTGCGACAGCTGCATAGAAGGCTTTCAGGCTGCGGCGGTTGGCCCTCAGGTTCTCTCTTGCTTCATCTTTACCATGCCACGTAGAACATGGGCAAAGCCCGCAAGCTAATAAATGCGTTCCGAGTGAATCCGCGCCACGGAGGAAGCTATGACTGAAGCCGGAGACGCCCTGCCAGAACGCGAGGGCATGGATTTCGACGTGGTTATCGTCGGCGCCGGACCTGCGGGCCTTGCCGCTGCGATCCGGCTTCGTCAGTTGGCGGCCGAGCATAATCGCGAGATTTCGGTGGTGGTGCTGGAGAAGGGTTCGGAGGTCGGCGCGCATATTCTTTCCGGCGCCGTTATCGATCCGATCGGCCTCAATCGTCTGCTCCCAAATTGGCGGGACCTCGGCGCCCCGGTCACGCAGGAAGTGACGGACGACCGCTTCGTCTATCTCGGTCCTGCCGGGGAATTGCGCCTGCCGAACATCATGATGCCGCCCTTGATGAGCAATCATGGCAATTACATTGTCAGCCTCGGTGACCTCTGCCGCTGGCTCGGCGAGCAGGCGACGGGGCTGGGCGCCGAAATTTATCCCGGCTTTCCGGCGGCGGAAATTCTGCGGAATGCCGATGGTGCCGTGACCGGGGTCGCGACGGGCGACATGGGCGTCGGCCGCGATGGCAAGCCGAAGGACAGTTTTACGCGCGGCATGGAGCTTCGCGGCAAATATACGCTGATCGCGGAGGGGGCGCATGGCTCGCTGACCAAGCAGCTTACGCCTGCTTTCGGGCTTCGTGACGGCTGCTGCCCGCAGAAATACGGCATCGGCCTGAAGGAGCTTTGGCAGGTCAAGCCCGAGAAACACAAGCCGGGATTGGTGCAGCACACACTCGGCTGGCCGCTCGATGACCGCACCGGCGGCGGTTCATTCATGTATCATTACGGCGATAATCTGGTGGCGGTCGGTTTCGTCGTTCACCTGAATTATGAGAACCCGTACATCTCGCCTTTCGAGGAGTTTCAGCGCTTCAAAACCCATCCAGCCATCGCGCGGACATTCGCGGGCGGCAAACGCATCGGCTATGGCGCGCGGGCGATCACCGAGGGCGGCTGGCAGTCGGTCCCGAAGCTGGCCTTTCCTGGCGGCGCGCTTTTAGGGTGCTCGGCCGGGTTCATCAATCTGCCGCGCATAAAGGGGTCGCATAACGCGATCGTCTCGGGAATTCTGGCGGCCGAGGCCACGTTCGAGGCACTGGGAGCGGACCGCGCCAACGATGTCCTGACCCGTTACGAAGAGGCCTTCAAGAAAAGCTCGATCGCCAAGGATTTGAAGCGTGTCCGCAATGTGAAACCGCTGCTGACGCGGTTGGGTACGCGGATGGGCACGGTGGTTGGCGGCATGGAAATGTGGCTGAACACACTGCTGCCGTTCCTCTCCTACACGCTGAGGCATAAGAAGAGCGATAGCGCATCGACGAAACCGGCCGCCGATTACCAACCCATCGCCTATCCGAAGCCGGATGGGGTGCTCACCTTCGACCGGCTGTCCTCGGTGTTTCTGTCCGGCACCAACCACGAGGAAGATCAGCCGGTGCATCTTGTGCTGACAGATCCCTCCATCCCCATCGAAGTCAACTTGCCGCTTTATGCCGAGCCGGCGCAGCGCTATTGCCCGGCGGCGGTTTATGAGGTCGTGAACGACGCGGGCAAGCCGCGCTTCCAGATCAATGCGCAAAACTGCGTGCATTGCAAAACCTGCGACATCAAGGATCCGTCGCAAAACATCAATTGGGTGCCGCCCGAAGGCGGCGGCGGGCCGAATTACGCGGGCCTTTAGTCGAGCTAGGCGCAACATTGCGGCGCTCGCTCGAATTCGCGTGCTTTGCTGACCCAAATGGGGGTTTCGGCGGGCTTGAAACGCCACCGCGCCACGCCGATTGCGGCGTTGACCTCCCATGGCGAGCCGTCCATAGTGCCTGCTGAGCGACTCAATGGCATTGGCAGAGGGTATCGATGCGCCAATTCAAGACGCTTTGGCAAACATTCCGAACCGGTAAAAAGCGGCATGTGCTCACAGGCGCCACGCTTTGCGCAGTAATGCTTGCGGTTCCGTCCGCGGCTCAGCAGCGCAACGACGATCGCGCCGCGCGCTGTCAGGATCTGGAGCGCCAGCTGGTCAGCGATTGGCAGCGCAACAATAGCCCGCAAGAGGCCGTCGGCCGTATCGACCAGCAGCTCGACGAATTGCAGCGCAACCGCCGCACCGCCGAGGCCGAGGCCGAGCGGCGCAATTGCTATGAGGATATGTTCCTGTTCGGCCGCTCGCTGAGGCGGACGCGCGATTGCATTCAGCTCGACAGCGACATCGAGAATTTTCGCCGCAACATCTCGAATTTACGCCAGCAGCGGGAGGCGATGACCAGCTCGGCGAACCGTCGCGTGCGGCGGGAAGATCTGGTGGCCGAGCTGGCGCGAAACGGCTGCGGCGAGAATTATGCGCGCGAGTACGAGTTCGCGCCGGCGGTCGACGTCGTTCTTCTCGCTGTGGGAAGACGAGGACAGCTCCTTCGATCGCGGCTACGCCAACACGCCGCCGGGCGGCCAATCCAATCTGCCCTTTGCATCCTATCGCACGATGTGCGTAAGGACATGCGACGGGTTTTATTTCCCCATCAGCTTCTCGACGCTCGGAAGCCGTTTTCCCGAAGATGAATCGAAGTGCAAGAGCCAGTGTGCGGCCCCGGCCGAACTCTACGTCTATAAAAATCCGGGCGAGGAGGTCGAGCAGATGGTTTCGATCACCGGCGAACCTTATAATAATTTGAAGAACGCTTGGCGTCACCGGAAGCAGTATATTAAGGGGTGCTCGTGCAAGGCCGAGGAATATTCCGCGCATGAGATCCAGCTTTCCGAGCAGGAGCTAGGCAAACAGGCCAGAGCCGCTCCGGCTCAGCGATCTGCTCCCGCCGCTCCTCCGTTAAATGCAAATGATGCGGCGCAGCCGGGAAGCGCGGCGCCGAGGACCGCGCAATAGCGCTTGGATCCGTTTTTGGTGCGTTCGGGACGTGGCTGTTCTTTGTTCGAGCACGGTATTTCTCGTGCTCAGGCGGAGCTGAACGGTCCAAGCAGTTAGCGGTGCTTCTTTGAGGAATTCTCAGCGCTCAGTAGCGTGAAGGCCGTCACTCGCCTGGCTCTAGCGTGATCCGCAATACGGATACGCCCGGTCTCGCGATAAAAATTGTGCTCTAATTGGCCGGAACCTGCTTCGACGGAGCTGAAGCGAGTGCTTGGATCGCCTCGATTGCATTCGCTTCGCGCGCGAAATCCAACGGCGTGCGACCGCCGACAACAGGCCGCGAGGCATCGGCCCCAAGTTCGAGCAGCAACCGGATCAGGTCGGGCTGATTGTGCGTGGCGGCGAGCACCAGGGCGGTATTGCCGCGCGCATCGGCGAAATTGATGTCCGCGCCGAGATGGACCAACACCCGAATGATCAGCGCGGCTTCCTGCCGGTCCTGGATCTCCAAATAATTTTCGACAGCGCACAATAACGGCGTACCTTGGCCGCCATCATTGGAGCGGGTGTTCACGTCTGCTCCCATGCGCACGAGGAGTTCGACGATCGAGGCGCCCTCGCGCATTTTCGCGGCATGATGCAGTGCAGTGCGGCCAGCCCTATCGCGCAGGCGAGGATCGGCGCCGGCCTCTATCAGGATTTTGGCGATCGGCAGTGTTTCGGCGGCCATAAGCGGCGTCATCTGCGAACGTTCTTCCGGCTTGTTAGGGTCAACGCCTTGCTTCAAGAGGCTGGCGAGCTTCGCCGTGTCTTCAAAAGCGAGGGCTGTCCACATGGCCTGCTCCCGCGACAGCTCCAACTGTTCGGACGGCGACTGAGTGGTGGCGGCGCGATCGGCGGCATATTCAATGGCGGAAGAACCGGCGACAGTGTTTTGCAATTGAGCAAATCCCGCAGCTGCCATGCATGGGAGCGGCAGTGCACAGGAGCAGCAGAAGACGATGAAGTGGCGAACGCGCTTATTGCGGGCTCCCTCGGGTGGAGTGTGAGTGCGATCCTGCATTCTATTCGAAGAAACCACCCCGGCCCCCTGCCGACCCTTGCCAGGAACACTCCTGTATCCTGACGCCCGACACCCGGCTTGCGCGCTCCGTCCCCCGGGACGATGCTCAATACTATAGACAAGAATTGCTTCGCTGTCCCGCCCATTGGGGGGCGTTTGGCGGATAAACTATGGTAAGGATTGGTCAAAGGTATGATTTTCTTTCAGCAAATACGCGAAATAGGCGTCCGCACAGCGGACAGAGGACTTTTACGCCGGTTCGGCGACGAGGCGCGCCGCGGCTTTGCGTCGCCCGATCACGGGGATGAGATGCTTGAGTTCGGGACCGTCTTCGCGCCCCGTGCGCGCCAAACACGATAGCGTGAAACAAGGCCCTACCTTTGATCTCATTGGTTCTCTTGCAGGAATCGGTTCACGCGCCCCAAATTGCCGTTGTCCAGGCTGGGTAGGTAGCGGATCGGGAGCGGCGGTAATGACGCCCCGGGATTCGACTTCGGGCGTGATTTTTCGGTTCACGATGGCCCACCAGCGTTTCAAGTCGTCGCAAATGCGCAGATTGCCGCGCACGGCTTTCCAAATGCCTCTCCGCTAATCGCGGCGGTCTTGAGGCGGCCGTCAACCTCGCCATAGTCCAGCTCTTGCAGCAATTGGTTGTTGACCGAGTTCAACTCATCGATGTCGAAACGGGCCAGTACACGCGATAGTTTGGCGAAATCGAGTAGCGAAGCAAGTGCGTTCAAACTCTTATAGGGCGCAAAGCGAACAACGGGTTTCATGGCGTTTCGCGGAACTTGTTGGTGATCGGATAGCGGCGGTCACGGCCGAAATTGCGGCTGGTGATCTTCACCCCTGGCGCCGATTGGCGGCGCTTATATTCCGCCAGATAAAGCAGGCGCTCCACTTTCCGCACAATCTCCATCGGATGGCCGCGCGCTGCGATGTCGGCGAGCGGCATTTCCCGGTCGACCAGGCATTCCAGAATATCGTCCAGCACCTCGTAGGGCGGCAGCGAATCCTGATCTTTCTGGTTCTCTCGCAGCTCTGCGGTAGGCGCCTTGGTGATGATGTTC
This sequence comes from uncultured Alphaproteobacteria bacterium, assembly GCA_963842775.1. Lineage (GTDB taxonomy): Bacteria > Pseudomonadota > Alphaproteobacteria > Rhizobiales > Rhodomicrobiaceae > R-RK-3. The sequence continues at coordinate 644,524 of CAWJHQ010000016.1, forward strand.
TCCGGAATGACGAGGCCTTCCGGGCCGAGGCAGCCCTTGGGCCGCGTCGAATTGCGATAGCGGCAGAGCGCAAAGACTTGCGTCTTATAGAGGTCCTTGATGGGGTTGAAACCGCCATTCATATCGCCGTACAGCGTCGCGTAGCCGACCGACACTTCGGATTTGTTGCCGGTGGTCACCAGCATCGAGCCGAACTTGTTCGAAATCGCCATGAGCATCGTGCCGCGCGTGCGCGATTGGAGATTTTCCTCGGTGATATCAGCGGCGCGATCGGCGAAAACCGGACGCAAGCTTGCCTCGAACGCCTCAACGGGCGCGTGGATCGGCAGGATGTCGTATCGCGCGCCCAGCGCTTCGGCGCAGGACGCGGCGTCATCAAGCAATTCATTGGACGTATAGCGGTAGGGCAGCATGACGCAGTGGACGCGGTTCGCCCCGAGCGCATCCACCGCGATTGCGGCAGTCAGCGCGGAATCGACCCCGCCGGACATGCCGAGCACGACGCCTGGAAACCCAGCCTTCTCCACATAGTCGCGCAAGCCCAGGACGCAGGCCAGATAGGCGGCCGCTTCACCCTCTTCCAGAAGCGCGAGCGGGCCGGGTTCGCAAGCCCAGCCTTCGGCCGGAGCGGGTCCATTGCGACATCGTCAGCGCCGGCTCCCAGGTGGGCATTTGCAACACGAGTTTGCCGCCGCGATTGAGCACGAACGAGCCGCCATCAAAGGCCAGTTCGTCCTGGCCGCCGAATTGATTGACATAGGCGAGCGGCAGCCCGGTCTCCGTCACCCGGCTGACGGCATGGCCCATGCGGATCTCGTGTTTGCTGATGGTAAATGGTGAGCCGTTCGGCACCAGCAGCATCTCTGCGCCGGTTTCCGCCAGGCACTCGCAGACATCCTCGCTCCAGATGTCCTCGCAGATCGGCACGCCGATGCGGATGTCGCGGAAATTCACCGGACCGGGCATCGGCCCGGGCGCAAAGACGCGCTTTTCATCGAAAACACTGTAATTCGGCAGGATGACCTTGTGGCGAATGTCGGCGATGGCGCCTTTATCCAGCAGAACGATGGAATTATGCGGAGCGGTCTCCCCAGGCCAGGGCACGCCGATCAGCATGGCCGGCCCGCCATCGGCGGTATCCTGCGCCAATGCCTCGGCTGCGTCCTTCGCGGCGCGGACAAAGGCGGGTTTGAGAATGAGGTCTTCGGGCGGATAGCCGGTCAGGAACAGCTCGGAAAACAGGACGAGATCGGCGCCTTGCGTGGCGGCTTCGGCGCGCGCCTGCCGGGCGATCGCCATGTTGCCGCTAATGTCGCCGACGATCGGGTTAAGCTGCGCCAAGGCGATTTTCAGGGTCGGGACGGCGGTCATGTGACGTTTATGCAGAGTTTACGGCTTAATGGATTTGCCACGTTCGATATTGATCTGGTCGAACAGCGCGTTCACTTCTTCTTCGGAAGAAACCTTATGAACCTTACCGCCATATATAAGATATTTCCACTTCAACGCCGCGCTGCCGGCCAGTTCCGACGGCCGCACCGCCATCAGCATTTCCATCGAGCATTTCGGATCGACCCAGGGAGCGAAGAATACGTCGTCGCGGGCCTGTTCAGCCAGATGGGGCGGCAGAAGCCCTAACTCAATGGCCGTGCGGACCATATCGACATAAGCGAATTGCACAAAGCCCGAGCAGATAAAATCCACAGGCGCGAATTTCTTCGAGCGTTTGAGATAGTCGCCGATGGTCGGCGCCTTGCCGAACAGGCGGTCGCGCAGGCGGAAGAAGAAATTGGAGCGGTTTGCGGCAAGGGCGGCGAGCAGCGCAAAATTATAATCGTCATCCTTGATGAAGCGCAGCATCCGGCCGGATACCATCGGGCGCATTTCCGGCGTGAACCAATCGGTTTCGAGCCGCTTTATGCCCACCACGTAGCGCGGCTTTTCGCGCGTGTCGCTGTAGACCTTGGTCGGCGCGATGATTTCGGAGAAAGCGCCGAGGTCGACGCCGCCGAAGGTGGCCTCGATCAGGAAAGAGCGATCGACGCCGGCATAATGACGCGGTGTGACGAAGGTCAGCGCCGCGTGGGCAAAGCGGCTGTTATCGAACCGCTTCATGAGAAAGGAGAAGAAGCTCTCCAGCCGGGTCGACAGGATGATATCGGCAGGCTCAAGGAAATGGCCGTATTGAAAATCTTCGACGGGCATAGGCCATACGGCGTTGTCCGGCTCGGGAATGGCAACCCGTCGTGGCGCCATTCCGATCTCGGCCGCCGCGCCCATATCAGGGTTTTTCGATCGGTTGGTGACCGCCTGAACGACGGCCTCCTCGACCGTCTTCGTCAATTCCTTTGGCCTGAGGGTGTACTTCTTGAAGGCCGAAGTCCTTAGCGTCATTCCCATATTCGGCTTCCCTCAATAACTCAAACGCCCGCTAGTGCACTGACACATTCACTTCGTTCACGTGCCCGTGCCCTAGCTCTTTGTTTTGCATCAATTTTTCCAAACTCCGGCTGCAGCCTCCGTTTGGATCGATGCACTAGCCGGCATTTCCGGGCTCCATTACGAAGCCGCGATGGCAGCGGTCGCCGCCACCGGCAGCACGCGGTCGCGCCGCAGCCTTTCGGCCACGAGGAACGCCAATTCGAGCGCCTGGCTGGCGTTCAGCCTCGGATCGCAATGCGTGTGGTAGCGATCCGACAATTCGGTGTCGGTAATGAGCTGTGCGCCGCCGGTGCATTCCGTCACATTCTTGCCCGTCATCTCCACATGCAGCCCACCGGGATAGGTTCCCTCGGCGCGATGCACGTCGAAAAAGCTGTCGACCTCCTTCAGGATCAGATCGAAAGGCCGGGTCTTGTAACCGCTCGCCGCCTTGATGGTGTTGCCATGCATCGGATCGCAGGACCAGACGACCGTCCGGCCCTCGGCTTGAACCGCGCGGATAAGCGGCGGCAGATGTTCGGTCACCTTGTCCGCGCCGAACCGGGCGATCAGCGTCAGGCGCCCTGCCTCGTTCTTCGGATTGAGCATATCGATCAGCCGGATCAGTTCGTCGGGCTTCAGCGACGGGCCGCATTTGAGCCCGATCGGATTGTGAACGCCGCGCAGGAACTCGACATGAGCGTGGTCCGGCTGGCGTGTGCGATCGCCGATCCAGAGGAAATGGCCGGAGGTCGCATACCAGCGGCCGCTGGTGGAATCGATCCGCGCCAGCGCCTGTTCATAGCCGAGCAGCAGCGCCTCGTGGCTGGTGTAGAAGCTCGTGGTCCGCAGCTCGCGCAGATTGTCCGAGGTCAGGCCGCAGGCGCGCATGAACAAGAGGCTCTCGCCGATCCTGTCGGCCAGTTCCTGGTAGCGCTCGCCCGCCGGGCTGTCCTTCAGGAAGCCCATGGTCCACTGATGCACTCGCTCCAGATCGGCAAAGCCGCCTTGTGCGAATGCGCGGAGGAGGTTGAGCGTCGCGGCGGACTGGCGATAGGCGCTGAGCAGCCGCACGGGATCGGGCGTGCGCGATTGAGGTGTGAAGGCGATGTCGTTGATGATGTCGCCGCGATAGCTCGGCAGCTCGATATCGCCCTGCTTTTCCATATCGGTGGAGCGGGGCTTGGCGAACTGGCCGGCGATCCGCCCGACCTTCACGACCGGGCAGGCGCCCGCATAGGTGAGCACGACCGCCATCTGCAGAAAGACACGGAAGAAGTCGCGGATCATGTCGCCGCCATGCTCGGCGAAGCTCTCGGCGCAGTCGCCGCCCTGCAGCAGAAAAGCCCGCCCGTGGGCCGCTTCGGCAAGTTCCTGCGTCAGCTCGCGCGCCTCGCCCGCAAAGACCAGCGGGGGGAAAGAGCCAAGCTCCGCCTCAACGGTTTTTACAGCCTGCTGGTCGGGATAGGCTGGGTTCTGCTGAACCGGCTTCTGCCGCCAACTTTCCGGGCTCCATGAGTTGGCCATGGCGCGCTCCCTAGCGAAATTCTTCCGAATGATTGGACCGGGTCTCTCAAAGCCTCGCGAAGCCCGCGCCCGGTCGAGAGATGACCTTATAGGGGAAGTGGCCGGGCCTGGCTAGTGGATCGATCCACACTGAGGCGACAAGCCGATATCTGCAAAAAACGGTGCATCAGGAAATGCGCAGGAGGCTCACGAAGACGCATGACACCGCCAGCGTGCAAAGATAACAGCGGCGTCGATCGATGAGCTTAGAAACGCTCAGACAAGGTCAGTGGACAAATGGTCTCGCGATTCATTCGGCAATAGGTCTTGTGGCGCCGCGCCCCGACGATAGCTGGCCATCATCGCGTGTTCCAAATGCGGCCTTGCGCCCGGTCAGAAACTTTGACGGTGCGAAAACGTTTTTCCACGCTGCCTCATCGATGGGACAGAATTGCGCAAGACTTGCGTAATCGCCACCGCATCTCCTTGCAGTTCGGGCGAATCGGTGTTTCGTCATTCCCTTCAACGCAATAGCCAAGCAGTCATCCACCGATTGAAGTGAAATATGAACGCTCCACTCGAACACAGTCATGAACCGGAGCATATTGCCGAGCGGCTCGCTCAAGGTCCTCCCGCCAGTTATCTGCGCGATTGGGTCTATGGCGGCATTGACGGCTCGATCACCACATTCGCCATTGTCGCCGGGGTGATCGGCGCCGATCTGCCCGCGCGCGTCGTTCTGATCCTCGGCGTGGTCAACGTACTGGCCGACGGCTTCTCGATGGCGGCCGCCAATTTTTCCAGCTCGCGCACCGAAATCGAGGAATATCAGCATAAGCGCAGCATGGAAGAACGCCACGTCGATATGCACCCCGACGGCGAACGCGAGGAGGTGAGGCAGATTTTCGAGGCCAAGGGGTTCGCCGGCCACGATCTCGACCGTGTCGTCGACGTCATCACCGCCGAGCGGGACCGCTGGATCGACATGATGATGACCGAGGAACACGGGCTTCCGACCGTCGCCCGCTCGCCGGCAAGGGCAGCGCTGGTGACCTTTCTCGCATTTCTCCTTTGCGGGCTGGTGCCGATCCTGCCCTTCGCGCTTGGCTTGCCGTACGCGATCGTCATATCCGCCGTGATGACGGGACTGGTGTTTTTCGCAATCGGTTCCGTGCGGTCGCTCTGGTCGCCCAAAAAATGGTGGTACGCGGGCCTGGAAACGCTGCTCATCGGCATCAGCGCCGCCGGGGTCGCTTACCTGGCAGGTGATTTCCTGAAGGTTCTGATATAGACTTGAAGTGATGGCTCACGCGTGGCGTGAGTGAAAGGGAATGCGTGACATACTGATGGGTCTTAGCGAACCGAGTTTCACTCTGGGCATTGAGGAAGAATATCTCCTCGTAGACAAAACCTCCCGTGATCTCGTCAGCGACCCGCCGCAAGAGCTGCTTACCGACTGCGAGGAGGCCTTGCGCGAAATCGGCGGCGGCCAGGTGAGCCCCGAATTCATGCGCTCGCAGATCGAGGTCGGTACAGGCGTCTGCAAGAACATCAAGGAAGCGCGTAGCGAACTCGCCCGGCTGCGCAACGCCGTCGTCACCAATGCCGCGCGCTACGGCTTCGCCCCGATCGCCTCCTCCACGCATCCGTTCGCCGAATGGGATGCGCAGCGGCACACCGACAAGGAGCGCTACAACGTCATCGTCGCCGATCTGCAGATGATCGCGCAGCGTATGCTGATCAGCGGGATGCATGTGCATGTCGGCATCGATGATGACGAACTGCGCATCGACATCATGAACCAGGCGAGCTACTTCCTGCCGCATCTCATGGCGCTGTCGACCTCCTCGCCTTTCTGGCGTGGCCGCCAGACCGGCCTCAAATCCTACCGGCTCTCCATTTTCGACGAATTGCCGCGCACCGGACTGCCGGAGCATTTCTCCAGCTATTCGGAATATCAGCGCACCGTCGACGTCCTGGTCAATGCCGGGCTGATCGAGGACGGCACGAAAATCTGGTGGGACATGCGGCCTTCGGCGCGCTTCCCGACACTGGAAATGCGCGTCACGGACATCTGTCCGCTGCTCGATGACGGCATCGCCATCGCGGCGATGTTCCTGTGCATCTGCCGGATGATGTACCGGCTGCGCGGCCTCAATCAGCGCTGGCGGTCCTATTCGCCGTTTCTGATCATGGAGAACCGCTGGCGCGCGCAGCGTTACGGCGTGACCAACGGGCTGGTCGATTTCGGCAAGAGCGAACTGGTGCCCTTCCGCGATCTGCTCGACGAAATCCTGGCGCTGATCCGCGAGGATGCCGACGCGCTCAATTGCCGCCTCGAGGTCGAACACACCCGGCTGATCGTCGAGCGGGGGACGAGCGCCGAGCGGCAGGTTGCCACCTATGAAGCCGCGCGGGCCGCCGGAAGCGACGACCGCGCCGCACTTGAGGCCGTCGTCGACCTGCTGATCGCCGAGACGGTGCGCGGCACCGCGGAAAACGACCCGATGCAGCCGGCCGAAACGACGGCGCCGGAGGGATCGGCACCCGAGCCCGCCCATCCGGCCCCGGAAGCGGACGCCGCAACCGGCCTTCCGGATTCATCGCCAGTTTGACGGGCGTCACATTTCCTAGAGCCTTTTCCGTTCCGATTGAATCGGAACGGGGCTCTATCTCTTTGTTTGGTCGCATTTTCGCGACGCAAACCGGCATCCACTTTGCTGGAAAATGCTCTAATCTTTACGCCAGGTTGAGGCTCATCCCTCCATCGACCATGATGCCTTCGCCCGTCGTATAGGAGCTGTCGTCGCTGGCCAGGAACAGCGCCACCTTCGCCACTTCCTCCGGCGTGCCGAAGCGGCGCATCGGCATCTGCGCGACCAGCGCCTTGGAGAGCTGCGGGTGCCCGGTATAGCGGCCGGTCAGCGCCGTCGGGATGAAGCCGGGGCACATATAGTTGACGCGGATCTGGTAGGGCGCGAGTTCCACGGCGAGGCTGCGCGACAGGCCGGCGATGGCCGCCTTGGCGGTCGAATAGGCCGAAAGCTGGCGCAGATGCTGGCTCGCCATGATCGACGACAGATTGACGACGGAAGCGCCCTTCGCCGCGATCAGCAGCGGCATGGCGGCGCGCGTGACGCGGATCGTGCCCCACAGATGCGGGTTCAGCACCGTCTCCCAGTCGGCGTCTTTCATATGGCGGAAATCGGCGCGCATCAGATTGCCGGCATTGTTGACCAGCACATGCAGCTTGGGCGATACGCGCTTCGCGGCCTCCACCATGGCGGCGACCTCGGCTTCCTTGGTGACGTCGCCGCGCACGAAAGAGGCGCGCCCGCCGGCCGCCGCGATTTCGGCCGCGCCTGCCTCGATGGCCTCGCCGTTCAGATCCGACAGCACCACATGCGCGCCCTCGGCGGCGAACAGCTTCGCCATGGCGAGCCCCAGCCCGCCGCCCGCGCCGGTGATCAGCGCGACCCTGTCCTCTAAACGCCCCAACGCCGCCTCCGTCTGACTGATGATGTGCCGCGCGAGGTTTGGCACCGAATACCGCGCAGAGTCAACGCGGCGGACCACGGCATTCTTGTCTCGCGGCCGCAATCCCGTCGTCCTGCGCGCCTCGACGCCGCCTTCGTCGTCCCGGCCTCCGAGCCGGGAGCTACTCGCATTTCCGCACGCGCCGAGCGCGCGGCGTGGCGAATAGACCCCGGATAAGCGCCATTGCGCTTTCCGGGGCGACAGAGAATGGACGTACGCGTTGCAAGCGTGTTGGACTGGCGCGGCATCATTTCATCTTCAGCATGTTGCGTAAGGCGAGGCCGAACAGGAAGATCATCACGGCGGAGAAGATTTTCTGAACCGCAGAGGCAATCGACACGCCGGGCGGCACGATGGGCACCGGATCGCCGCCGATTGTAGAGTTCCAGCCCATAGAGGCAGCCATAGATGCGGTGCGCCGCCTCCTCGCCGACCGGATCGAAGCACAAGAAAGGCGTTGCGGAAGGCCAGATGCAGCGCCTCGTTCGGCGCCGAGGTTTTGGCCCGGAGCTGATCGGACAGGCCGCTGATGGCGGGGTTCCCCGGCCCCTGATAGGGAGGCGTGAAGCACGGCCGGTCCACGCGCCAATCGTCGTAGAAGCGAACCATGGGCCGAAGACCGGCGCGAAGACGCTTTCATAGCGCGCAGCGCTCCGTGTCACCAATCCAGCCACGATGCTCGCCCAGATAGAGCCATCGCGATCAAGGACGATCGGCCGCGATCCACCAGAGCAACGGCATCATGACGGAACGGCCAAAATTGGAGAACATCCGGTAGAAAAAACCGAACCAGAAGCGCGACGCTCCGCCCAAGCCCTCGTTTCCAGAAGATTAGCGGCACCCAGTGGAACCATCTTGTTCGTTGCCCGGCGGGTGGAGCTGTTTCGAGTGGCAGCGGCCAGTCCGTCAGCGAAACGGGCGGAACGGATTTCGCCCGCGAAGAATTCGTGCTCCCGATCCTGATCATGCGCCTGGATCGGCGAGACGCTTCAGCGCGCGCCAGCGAGCGGGAATGTCGCCGTCGGCGCTGAAGATCGCGCTCCGTCACGGCGGCCCAGAGCCGACGAGGATAGGAGCGGCAGCGTTCCCAAAAGCGCCACAGCCGGTCGCCGCCAGCGTGAATGGATTTTCGTCGCGTCCTCGGCGGTTGTCTCAGAGGCTCGACTCATCCGCCCGACGAACGACCACATTGTCGAGTCCTCGGCGCTTCCTCAAAATGCGCCTGGATGAAATCTGGCACTAGTCTCAAAACCGCGCCCGCCAGATCGAAGGCCCGCTCGCCGCGAATCGCATTGAAGTTTGCAGCAGAGCCTAAATCGCGAGCCTCTAAAGGTCGCGAACGTTGCGAAAGTGACACAGCCCGAAATCTGTCTGGTTGCGAAAATGCGCACTGATAAAAAACGTCAGAGTGGTCGAACTTGGTTTGATCGAAGGCTTGTAGCCATTGAAATTGTGTCGTTGAAGACTGCTTCGTCCGCGAACTTGTGCGCGTCTTGAACAATGCCTTTCCATGGAATCTGCACCTCCCAAAACCGGGCGCTGCCATGAAATTGCGCTGCGTTGAACCCTGCATCATCTTGAAAACTAGCGGCGACTGGATTTTGCCTCCCGTGAATTGCCCACTGAAGTCGGCCTTCCAAAGAATTGCGCCTCCGAACTAACGCATCAAATCGGAACACTGCGCGCCAAAATTGACATCACTCATGAAATTGCGCTTCTCGGAAAGCACGGTGTCGTTGAAATTGCGCCTCGACGAAAGCTTGCTGCTCCTGGGAAGATCCAGCCGCTGAAATCGATTTTATCGGACTTCAACGAAGACTAACTCCGGTCGTAGCGTACGTTTCTGCTCTGTTTATCTACGGCTTGGATCGTCGCAGAGCGATCGTGCGACTCCTTCTAAGCGATAGTCTCGAGAAATCGACAAATGCCCTCTAACCCAATTGCTTGTTTTCTCGTTTTGCCTACCAAACCACCTCGCCAAGCTTCTCCACTGACCAGTGTCCGCGTTTGCTCATTCATCGCGTTCGGCCAGCATCGCCTCGGCCCAGGCGTTCCAGGCGTCCTTGCCCTGCAGAAAAAGTGCGATCGTTTGGTCCTGGTTCATGCCCGCCACGCGCCTTTGCCTCTCCGTCACCGTTTCCGTGATAGCCGAACCTCGCCTGCCGCCAACTTGTCAGAATCACCGTACCCGCTCCACAAACACCAATCCCCTCGCCGGGCTTTGCCCGCGAGGCTTTGCTCTCATTCTCCTTCATTTCCGCCCCGTTGAGGGACGGCGCGGGCAGCCGTGAGGCTGGTCCTTATAGTCTAGTTGCAGCCTCTCGGCTGCCCGCGCGCGGTGATATTTTGGCCCTATCCGCGCTCTTCTCCAGCATGGCATGCGCTGGGTGAGCCTCCTACGCTACTGCCCGTTTTACGCCAAACCTTGCGTCGCATGCCTTAGACCTGCGCATTCCAGCGAACAGGTGGGCCGGCTTGGACCCCTGAGTGCGGGTTCGTTAGTCCCACCGCGAGGCTGGCCTGCGTTACCACTCAGCCAGATCCCCCGCGGATTCCTCAGGCACCGCATTCCTGTTCCGCAGATGACGAGCCGGTCTCGAGCCCCGCGTCCCTCTGGAACAAGAACAAGGGTGAGAATACGGGCGGTTTAGGGGGCGGGGATAACTTTATTTGCTGCCGAGGGAATTTTGCCCCGGCACTGGCAAGTGGGGCAATGACACGCCATGTTTCGACCACGTTTCCACAGCTTTGCGGTCGCCCGATTTTTACGCAAATCAATATGGAATCCGGCTACCGCTCGGAGCTAGCTGGCGCGCGCAGACGATCTATGAACCGAAGCTGAACACAGCGGCTTTTTCGCCTCGGTAAACGTGATTTCATCTGCCGTGACGAAACATATAGGAGTCCCGCGAATTGATCAGGGCAGATGCGCATCCTTTGTAAACCATCGGTTGTGTACCTACATGAATCGCCCGCGGTACTGCCAGCATTAGCAACATGTCGACTATGGGACTAAACACGCTTTCAGCCGACAAGGCGCCAAACGGGGACCTCACCGCCACCGTCGGCCTTGGTCCCTTTGCCGCGCTCGTCATCGGCAGCGCCGGCGTGGTCTATGGCGACATCGGCACCAGCCCGCTTTACGCCTTCCGCGAGGCGGTCACCTCGGCGCAGCATGCCGGCCTGGACAGCCGGGCGTCGGTGCTGGGCGTGCTGTCGCTCATCCTGTGGGCGCTGATGCTGATCGTCACCGGCAAATATGTGCTGCTGCTGCTGCGCGCCGACAATAAGGGCGAGGGCGGCACCTTCGCGCTGATGTCGCTCGTGCAATCCGCGGCGGGCCGTAACGCGCCGCTGGTGCTTGGCCTCGGAATGGTCGGCGCTTCGTTCTTTTACGGCGACTCGGTCATCACGCCGGCCATCTCGGTGCTGTCGGCGGTGGAGGGCCTGAAGCTGCTGGCGCCGGGGCTGGAAGTGGCGGTGCTGCCGATCGCGCTGTTCATCCTCGTCGGGCTGTTCGCGGCCCAGCCCTTCGGTACGGCCAAGGTCGCCGCACTGTTCGGGCCGATCATGCTGGTCTGGTTCCTCGTGCTGGGCCTCGGCGGGCTGGTGCATATCGTCGACGATCCGCATGTGTTCTATGCGCTCAACCCCTGGTATGGCATCCGCTTTCTCGCGGTGAACGGGCTGGCGGGCGTCTGGACGCTGGGTTTCGTCTTCCTTGCCGTGACGGGCGCCGAGGCGCTTTACGCCGATCTGGGGCATTTCGGTCGCCGGCCGATCCAGACCGCGTGGCTCTCCATCGTGCTTCCGGCATTGACGCTGAACTATCTCGGCCAGGGCGCGCTGGTTCTGGCGCAACCCGATGCGCTCAAGGATTCATTCTACCATCTCTATCCGGGCTGGGCGCTGGTGCCCATGCTGCTGCTCGCGACCTTCGCCACCGTCATCGCCAGCCAGGCGGTGATCACCGGCACGTTCTCGCTGACGCGGCAGGCGATCCAGCTGGGCCTTTTGCCGCGCTTCAACATCCACCACACCTCCGCGACGATGTCGGGGCAGATCTACATACCGCGGGTCAACTGGTTCCTGATGGTGGCCGTGGTGGTCGTCACCGTCCTGTTCCGCAGCTCCACCAATCTGGCGGCCGCCTATGGCGTGGCGGTGACGGCGGATATGATCATCTCGTCGCTGCTGACCTTCTTCCTGCTCTGGCGGCTCTGGAAATGGCCGCTCTGGAAGGCTTTGTCGATCATCGTGCCGCTGGTCATCATCGAGCAGATCTTCTTTGCGGCAAACGCCATCAAGCTCGTCGAAGGCGCGTGGCTGCCGCTCGTGATGGCCGCGATCGTCGCGACGATCATGATCACCTGGGTGCGCGGCTCGCAAGGCGCTGACAAAGGCCACCCAGCGCAGCGAGATCGACCTCAACTGGCTTTGCAGCAAGCTGGAAGCGAGCCCGCCGCACCGCGTGCCCGGCACCGCGATCTTCCTCACCTCGACCAACACGCTCGCGCCGACCTCCCTGATGCACAACCTCAAGCACAACCGGGTGCTGCACGAGCGCAACATCATCCTCACCATCCGCACCAAGGACGTGCCGCGCGTGCCGCGCCAGGAGCGCGTCGAGGTGAAGCCGATGGACGGCATGTTCACGCGGGTCATCGCGCATTACGGTTTCATGGAAACGCCGAACGTCCCCAAGATCCTCGATCATTGCCAGCGCAAGGGCTTGCAGATCGACGCCGGCGGCACGTCGTTCTTCCTGTCCCGGAGGTCGCTGCGCGCCGCTGCCAGGAACGGCATGCCGAGATGGCAGAAGCGGCTGTTCATCTGGCTCGCCGGCGCGGCCGAAGACGCCACGTCCTATTTCCAGATCCCGCGCGACCGCGTCATCGAGATCGGCACCCAGGTCGCGATCTGAGCGTCCTGGGCGCTCGCCCGCCCGCCGGCTTTCGTCAGGCGCGCACGCCGCCCTCCGCGACCGGCGCGGCCCGCCCGCCGCCTGCCCAGCCCAGGCTCTTGGCCTTCAATTCATTGAATTTGCCTGACAATTCGGACAGCCGCGCTTCCCAGGCGGGATCGGGGCTTTGACCTTCGATGGTCTGGAAATAGGCCTGCAGCATGCAGGCGATGGCAAACGGCTCGATCAGCGCCGCCTTGAACGCCCAGGCGAACAGGATGGCGAAAACGAACCCGCCCGCCGACCAGGCGCCCGGAATCGCGTAGACGACCGCCGCCGCCGGCGCGAGCATCAGCAGGAAGACGATGAAGGACAGGCCATAGACCATCGCCGTCAGCCACGCGGCATTGCGCAGCATCGGCTGATAATTCTGCCCATAGAGCACCAGCGCGGTCTGCGCCGACCGCCACGGATTCTCCGAGCGCGTGCGGATCGAATAGGCCAGGATCACCTCGTCGATGAGCCCGACCGCCAGCTTCAGAAAGGCGGCGACGACGCCCATGATCGCGTCGAGGCCGGGAATCGGCAGGAAGCCGGTGATGCCCCGAACCAGGCCGGTAATCGCGCGCAGCACGCCTTTGACCAGCAGGTCGATGGCGAACAGCACATTGGCTTCGGCGAAACGCTCCTTGACCACGGCGTGGGCGTGGGTGATCTGCGAACGGCCCTCGGGCAGCGCCTTGCCGTCGAGATATTCCACCATGACGGCGATATGCCCGGCCTTGACGATGTAGAGGATGTATTCGCGCAGGAAGTAGATGACGCCCGCCGTCAGGCCGAAGCCGAGAATGCCGCCCCAAAAGGTGGTGCTCGCCTGAAAATCATCGTCGCCGAACGCGCCGACGCCCCAGCCGATCCCGCGCCCGTGCCCGTAACGATGACATAGGCGGCGGCGATGCCGAAAAACACCGCCATCCGGAACAGAATGAACGGCAGGGTCTTGACCATCAGGTCAAGCGACCGGCCAATCGAAAAATCCCACATTGCCTTCCCCCGAGAGTTCGCCGCGGCACGATTGGCCAGCGCGCGGCGCGGTGCGCATTCGGGTTCGGAACGCCGCCCGAGTTGCGCCGGAGTGTCGCGGGGGACGAGTAGGAGATTCGGCGGGCGCAATGTTGGCGGGCTGTGGACAAGGCCGGCAGAAAATCGGAGCACCGGTCCGATGCAACCTGAACGGCGCACTGGAGTGAAGGATCAAGCGCGCCGACAAGCTGCTGAAGGCTGTTGTCGGCAAGCGCCTCACCTATCAAACGGCTGGTGGACAAAGAACCGAAAAAATAGCCTAAGTCTTTGAAAAACATTAAGTTGTGCTGTGTCGGGTGAAATCCATCGATGAGCGCACAACCGAAACAATTTCAATGGCTTAGCATGATTTTTGCGGAACTTGCCAACGAGCAACGCCGCAATTGATGGTCGAAGATATGGGGCGGCCGTCGGTCCGACCGGATGGCGAAGATGCGCCTGGAATGGCTGCGCGGAAGCGAGCACCGGTGCGATCGCCGTGAGGACGCACCAACCGCGGCGGCTGACCAATGAATGGCCAGCCACCCGCGCGCTCAAATCATTCCTCTGTCGTCGTCTCGAGCGAATTTTGAAACGCGGAGAGCAAGGCTTCTTCCTGCGGGTTGGGCAATTGCTGTCCGCGCAGCTCCGCGATCCCGTCATCCGGAGGCACGCCGACCTCTGTCGTCTCGAGCGAACTTTGAAACGCGGAGACTGACATCTCTGCCTGCGGGGTGGGCAATGTCTTTCGCTGCCAGTCGGTGATCCTGTCAGCCAGCGTCATGCCGAGCATCAGATGCGTGAACTCGTTGATGTGCCCATTGCCATGCGGGACATGAAATTCGGTGAGGTCCCGATAGGGAGCGAACACCTCATCCGCCGAAACGAATATCTCCGCATTGGCGCGCATCTCGCCTTGCAGGTCGGCCGGGATCGATCCGGTGAAATCGCGCTCGGCGATGCTCGCGGGAATCTCCGCGATGATCAATGGGATGTTCCGCGCCCTGGTCGCAGCGTGGATCCGCTCGACAAGCCGCATGGCCAGATGCTTCATCTCCGCATCCGGTTCCCGCGTGCCGACGGCGTATTCGGTGGTCAGGTCCGCCATCGCCTTGTCGCGCAAGGCGCGCTTGGAAAGGTCCCAGACCGTATTGGACACGAATGAATAAAGGTAGGAATTCTGGCCCAGCCAGGACAGGCCAGGGATGGCGTGCACGAAGTTGAGCACGCGGACGCCCGGCAGATGCTGCTGCTTGGCGGTGACGAGTGTCTCCCCCTGCAAGCGAAACAGCCCGGCCTTGAGATTATCCTCGAAATCATTCCGGTAGAATCCAAGTACCACCAGATCGGGATCGTAGCGCACCCCCTCATTTTCGAGAAAGGCGAGTTCCTCGGCGGTGCTGAAGCCGGAGACGCCCGTATTCAGCACTTCGACGGCGATGCCCTGAGCGGTCAGCCGCCGCTTCATGACTTCCGAAAACGTCGCATCTTGGCGAACTTCATAGCCCAGCGTGTGGGAGTCGCCGAGCACCAGTACCCGCAGCGTTCCCGCCGGCTTCGCATAGGAATAGTTCACCACGTCACGAAAGCCTTGCGCATTGATGACGTAATTCCAGCTTCCGTCGGCGCTCGTATGGGTGAAGCGCGTGTTGGGACGGGTGATGCGAAGCGCGTAATCGCCATATTGCGCCGCTGCGTGGAAGCGCGGGAACAACACGATGCCCGGCATCGTCATCCGCAGAATAAACTCCGCGAGCAGGCATGCGCCCAGGATCGAGACGAAAACAAGAATGAGATTATGGACCCATGAGGCTTTCGCAGCTTCATCAATGTTGTTTTGCTTTATAGCTTCCATCACGTTCCGTGCTTTGCGTTGATATAATCATTTGATTATTATCGGCGACACCGTCAAAGCGTTAGCTGCGGCGTCCAAGTCGGATTTTTACGCGAATATTATTCACAGAATCGACAGAGCGCGATTTTAACACAACCGCAAATTGCAAAACAATGCAGCTTGAAGCGTCGTCCGCTCGATATCCTCAACAAAGCGACGGATCGCGCCGCCTACGGACGAATTGGGGCCATGCGGTGACGATGATGTGGCGGTCCGTCAGCGCCTTTGCCGAATGGCGGACATTACCCGGAACGATCGCAAGCGGCGCGCCCAGCCGCGCGACCTCGAAATACGCCATAGATTGTGACCCGTAATCCTCTTCGATCGCTTCCCACACCGCATATAGGGGTGTGAGCACGCAAATGTGTTTGATCGAAAGGCAGTCCTCCAGTTCCGCGCGGCGTAGCGGGATGTTAGCGTCACTGCAGGTCCCGGCTCACAAGCATTGGCCGGGATCTTGAGGGGTTCAAAACATTTGGGAGGAATTGCTATGTTCAGATTGAAGACATTGTCGCTGGCTGCTTGCGTGACGCTGCTCGCATCTGCCGCGAATGCGCAGGCGCCGCAAACGGAGAAGAATGTTTCGATGGCCATGGCGCAGGCGATCATCGCCGCCACCATCGAGCAATGCACCAAGGACGGGTACAAGGTCTCGGTGACGATCGTCGACAAGGCAGGCCTCGTGGCGGCCTCGCTGCGCGGTGACGGCACAAATCCGCATACGATGGAATTTTCGCGGCTGAAGGCCTATACCTCCCGTACGCGCGGCATAACCTCGCTCGAATTCATGAAGATCACGTCCACCCCGGAAACTGCCGGGACCCGCCTGATCCCAGGCGTGGTTGCGGTTGGCGGCGGCGTGCCGATCAAGGTCGGCAACGAGGTCATCGGCGGCGTGGGCGTGTCCGGCGCGCCGGGCGGCGACAAGGACGAAGTCTGCGCCAACGCCGGCATAGCCAAGGTTGCCGACGCGTTGAAGTAATCCGGCCGTCTATCGTCCGTGGGCCGCGTATCCGGTCCACGGACAGCCCCGTTTCCGCGACCCGCAGCACATTTGGGACTCTGCCTCGGTGCAAGCCGAGAGCCGCCTCGAGCGCACACTCTCTATCCTGCTTTGCACGCGACGATGTCCGCCGGCCGCTTGCGCGCATCGGCAGCTGGGGGACTGAAGATGGCAAGATATGTATCGCTTCCGCTAAGCGAATGCACAGCGATCTGACGGTAGCCGACAGCGGCGAGTTCACATGCGAGGAGTGCCGGAGGGGTGCCGTGTCTGGACGTTGCGGCACGCGTGTCGACAACGCCCACCTGACCGCCGCGTTTGAGCGTCGGTGCGAGGTTGTGGAGCAGAGCGTAGGGGTCTGAGATCTCGTGATACATGTGAACCAGGATCGCCACATCGACGGAGGCCAGGGGAAGCCGCGGGTCGTGCGCCTCGCCGAGGCTGACGGTGACGTTCTTAAGGTTGAGCGCTTTCACGCGCTTACCCAGATCTCTGAGATATGAAGGTTCGATATCTTGCGCGAAGACGCGGCCCCGAGGCCCGACAATGGGCGAAAGCCGAACCGTTAGATAGCCGCTACCCGCGCCGATATCGGCAATGGTCATGCCGGGCCGTATGCCCAGCAGGCGCACGAGTTGGCCCGGCTCGTCGAACCCGTCTCGTTCCTCCTCGCTGTGCCATAGTGGGGCGACGATATCGGCAACCGGGCGATCAGGCTTCGGAAATTGGGTCGCGGGCGCGCCGGCAGGACCTAGGAACAAATGATCCGCCGCGCAGGTCTGGCTAACGCTGCCGAGATACAAAGCGATTGTCAGTATCACACAGCTTGCGCTGCGCCACATCCGACTATCAGCGGTAAGCGCAAGCTGCCCCATGATCGTCCCTCCGTGTAAACTGTTTTGACCCACGTGCAATTCGAACAAAGCGACGCATGCTCATCCAGATGGCTCAGCACGCGGCCGCAAGACGCTTCGGTCATTCAGGTGCTTTACGCGATGGCCGAAATTAAGGCTGGAATGGGATCGAAAATGCCGGGCGGATTCGTCGACCGCCTCACTAGGCGATGGTTATGCCTAAATGAGGCGGCACAAGTACGCAAATCCGAGGAGCAAGTCGCAGAGCCTCAGTCGTAACACCAGTCGACTGCCATCGACGACGGAGTCCGGTCTAAGGCCCACCGATTCGGCACCGGCGAACATTGATGACCGCTTTTGGCCCGGGCACCTTCCCGGAGATGGAACCGGGACACTGCCGCCAACCCGCTGCTGTCTGACTTGGCCGCATCTTACCCGTCGATGTTCACCGCCCGCAGCCGCAGCGCATTGGCGATCACGCTGACCGAGGACAGCGACATCGCCGCCGCCGCGATCATCGGCGACAGGAGGATGCCGAACACCGGGTAGAGGAGGCCCGCCGCGATCGGCACGCCGGCCGCGATTGTAGATGAAGGCGAAGAACAGGTTCTGGCGGATATTGGCCATCACCGCCTGCGACAGCCGCCGCGCGCGGACGATGCCGCCGAGGTCGCCCTTGACCAGCGTCACACCGGCGCTTTCCATCGCCACATCGGTGCCGGTGCCCATGGCGATGCCGACATCGGCGGCGGCCAGCGCCGGCGCGTCGTTGACGCCGTCGCCGGCCATGGCGACGATGCGGCCCTCAGCCCGCAGGCGCTCGACGGTTTTCGCCTTGTCCTCGGGCAGGATTTCGGCCTCGACCTCGTCGATGCCGAGCCTCCTGGCGACGGCCTCGGCCGTGGTGCGGTTGTCGCCGGTCAGCATGACGATGCGCAGGCCGGCGGATTTGAGCGCGGCCAGCGCGGCCGGGGTGGTCGGCTTCACCGGATCGGCGATGGCGATGATGCCTGCCGGCTCGCCGTCGATGGCGACGAAGATCGCGGTGGCGCCGTCCTGGCGCAGTGCGTCGGCCTCGGCATCCAGCACGCCCGTGTCGACGCCCGCTACGGCCATCATCGCGCGATTGCCGATGGTGACGTAGCGTCCATCCACCACGCCGGTCACGCCCTTGCCGACGGGTGCGTCGAATTCCGCCGGATCGGCCAGGGGGATGCCGCGCGCCTTCGCTGCTTCGACGATGGCGGCTGCGAGCGGGTGCTCGCTGGATCGCTCGAGGCTGGCGGCGAGGCGCAGAAGTTCCGTCTCGCTCACGCCGCCCGCAGTCCTGATCGCCACGACCTTCGGCTTGCCTTCCGTCAGCGTGCCGGTCTTGTCGATGACGATGGTGTCGACCTTCTCCAGCCGCTCCAGCGCCTCGGCGTTCTTGACCAGCACGCCGGCCTGCGCCCCGCGCCCGACGCCGACCATGATCGACATCGGCGTGGCGAGACCGAGCGCGCACGGACAGGCGATGATCAGCACCGAGACCGCCGCGACCAGGGCGTAGCCGAAGCGCGGCTCCGGCCCCCAGATGTTCCACGCGATAAAGGCGAGCACGGCGACGGCCAGCACCGCCGGCACGAACCATCCGGACACCTGATCGGCGAGCCGCTGAATCGGCGCACGGCTGCGCTGCGCCTCGGCGACCATCTGCACGATCCGCGCCAGCATCGTGTCGCGGCCGATCTTCTCCGCCCGCATGACGAAGCCGCCGCCCTGATTGACGGTGCCGCCGATGACCGCCGCGCCCGTCTCCTTGGTGACGGGCATGGATTCGCCGGTGACCATGGATTCATCCACCGCGCTGCGGCCTTCCAGCACGTAGCCGTCGACAGGCACGCGCTCGCCCGGACGCACCCGCAGCCGGTCGCCCACCGCGACATGCTCCAATCCGACATCCTCGTCGCTGCCATCCTCGCGGATGCGCCGCGCGGTCTTCGGCGCGAGGTCGAGCAGCGCGCGAATGGCGCCGCCGGTCCGCTCGCGCGCCCGCAGCTCCAGCACCTGGCCGAGCAGCACCAGCACGGTGATCACGGCGGCGGATTCGAAATAGACCGGCACCGCGCCGCCATGTTCGTGCAAGCCGTGGGGGAAGAGGCCAGGCGCGAAGGTCGCCACGACGCTGTAGGCCCAGGCGATGCCCGTGCCCATGGCGATCAGCGTGAACATGTTGAGATTGCGCGTCACGAGCGATTGCCAGCCGCGTTCGAAGAACGGCCATCCGGCCCAGAGCACGACCGGCGTCGCGAGCGCGAACTGCACCCAGTTCGACGCCGCCGGGCTCAGCAGACGCAATCCGGCGAGATGGCCGGCCATATCGAGCAGCACGATCGGCAGCGTGAGCGCCAGCGCGACCCAGAAGCGGCGCGTCATGTCCGCCAGCTCGGGATTGGGCGCGGCATCGGCCGTCATCATCTCCGGCTCCAGCGCCATGCCGCAGATCGGGCAGGAGCCGGGGCCTTGCTGACGGATTTCCGGATGCATGGGGCAGGTGTAGATCGCGCCCTCCGGCACCGGCTCGGCGGCGGTGGCCTTTTCTGGCGACAGATAGCGGTCGGGGTCGGCGATGAATTTCGTCCGGCACCCGGCCGAGCAGAAATGATAGGTCTCGCCATCATGTTCCGCACGGTGCTTCGACGTTTCGGGGTTGACGCTCATGCCGCAGACGGGGTCTTTGACGGTCGCGATCGCGGCTTTTTCCCCGGCGGCATCATGGTGCCCGCAAGATGGGGAATTGCCGTCCGCGTGAGAGTGGTTATGGTGCCGATGCGTCTCTGACGAGGTCATGAACAGTCCCGCTTTGCATTCTTATTTGGATATACCCGCCGGGGGTACTCCGCGCCTTGACATTTATACCCCCTATAGGTATCTGTCAATCATGCAGTCCGACACAAAGACATCCTGCGCCAGACGTCTCAGCCGCATCGAAGGGCAGGTGCGCGGCATCGCCCGCATGGTCGAAGACGACCGCTATTGCATCGATATCGTGACGCAGATCAATGCCGCCCGCGCCGCTCTGCGCCGTGTCGAGGAAGCGATATTGCACGATCACGTCGCCCATTGCGTCGAGCACGCCATCGCCAGCGGCGACGCAGAAGAACAGCGGCGCAAGGTTGCGGAACTGATGCAGGTCATTGCGCGCACGGAGCGGTAGGCCTGACCGCGATATACCGGATCGGAACAGGACATGATGACATCAGAACACAGCCTCGCACTCACCCGCCGTTCCGTTCTCGGAGCGGCTGCGTTGTTGTCGCTTGGGCTGATTGTCCCCGCAAGGGCGCAATCGCTCCCGGAAGTGACCGTCAGCAAAGATCCCAATTGCGGCTGCTGCACGGCCTGGGCCGAGCATCTGCGCGGCGCGGGCTTCCCGGTCAAGGTGGCCGACCGCCCCGACATGCGGGCCGTGAAGGCGCGCCTCGGCGTGCCCGTCGAACTCGCCTCCTGCCACACCGCCGAAGTCTCCGGCTACGTGCTGGAAGGCCATGTGCCTGCTTCCGCCGTGCTTCGGCTCCTCAAGGAAAAGCCCGAGGCAAAGGGCCTGGCCGTGCCCGGCATGCCCATCGGCTCGCCGGGGATGGAAGGCGGGGAACCGGAAACCTACGACGTCATGCTGTTCGGCTCGCAACCGCCACGGGTCTTCGCCATATATCGCGGCGGTGAAGCGCTACGCAATCTTTAGGCCGGCCCGTTTCCGCCGGCCAACGCAACGGAGAACGCCTTGTACTACACAGCGGACGAACCGCATGGACTGCCCTTCGATCCGTTCAAGGCGATCATCGCGCCGCGGCCCATCGGCTGGATCGGCAGTTGCGACAAGGAGGGCCGGCCCAACCTTGCCCCCTATTCCTTCTTCAACGCGGTCGGCAGCCGCCCGAACATGATCGCCTTCTCCAGCGAGGGCCTGAAGGACAGCCCCCGCAATGTGCGCGACACCGGCGAATTCACCTTCAGCCTCGCCACCTTGCCCTTGGCCAGGCAGATGAACATGTCTTCGGCGAGCCTGCGCGAGGGCCAGAACGAATTCGAATTCGCCGATCTCACCATGGCGCCGTCGCGCCTCGTCCGCCCGCCCTTCGTCGCCGAGAGTCCCGCCGCGCTGGAATGCAAGGTGGTGCATTTCATCGAGCTGCGCGACCTGGAGGGCGAGCCGACCGGCAAATTCCTCACCATCGGCCAGGTCGTCGCCACCCACATCAAGGACGAGTTCATCCGCGATGGCCGGTTCGACGCGGTCAAGGCGCAGGCGATCGCGCGCTGCGGCTACAATGATTACGCCACGGTCGACTCGCAATGGGAGCTGGTGCGTCCGGGGTGAGGCTGGAGTCCGGCGGGCGTCATTGCCTGTCGTCCCCAAGAATCGGCGGCATTATTGCAGTCGCCCCGGCCGTCAGAGCCGGGGCCTATTCACCTGGAACCCGCAAGCCTCAGCGCCTGTCGCCTCCAGGGATCGGCGGCAAGCGCCGCTTGACCGGCGACGACTGGACGATCGAGCTGTTGGTCATCGCATAGGGGATGATCCGGTCGATCAGCCTCTCCAGATCTTCAATTGAGCGCATGTGGACGCGCGCGATAAAGCAGTCCTCGCCGGTGATCCGGTCGCATTCGACGATCTCCGGCAGCTCCTGCAGGATCTCCGCGACCTTCTGAAGCTGTCCGGGAACGGGCCTGATGCGCAACCAGGCGGTGATCGGCAGGCCGAGCGCCTTCGGGCTGATCGCGAGCGTATAGCCTTCGATCACCCCGGCTTCCTCCAGCCGCGCGATCCGTTCGGAGACGCTCGGCGCCGACAGCCCGACCATCCGCGCAAGTTCGGCGATGCTGCAGCGCGCGTCCTTGACCAGCGCGTCGAGGATGCGTGCGTCGATCGCGTCCAGGCTGCCATTTTCATATCGAAGGCGTTTCATCGGATTTGTCTTTGATCCATGGGCACAATTCCAATCATAGCCTTCCGCCGCCCATATAAACAGACATCAGCGTCTCTCATACTTCGGCGAAGGAGAAACGCATGTCCCGCCCCCGTCTGACCCTGACCCGGATCGCCCATTCCGCCCCGCCGCATGTCTGGTTCGGCGTGAGCGCCGTCTTCCACTATCTCGGCCCATCCTTCGCCGTGCTGCTGTTTCCAGCGGTCGGCGTGCTCGGTGTCGCCTGGCTGCGGATCGCGTCGGCCGCGATGATCTTTGCGCCCTGGACGCGGCCATGGCGGACGATACGCAATGCCGATCCGGGAACGCGGTGGCTGCTGATCGGCCTGGGCGCCTGCCTCGCCATCATGAACACGTCGTTCTATCTGGCGCTCGACCGGCTGCCGATGAGCCTTGTCGCGGCGATGGAGTTCGTCGGGACGATCGGCGTTGCGGTCTATGGGCTGCGAACCGCCCGCAACGTCACGGCGCTGATCTTCGCCATGCTCGGCGTGTTCCTGCTGATCGACGTCAAATGGTCGAGCGATCCGCTGGGCCTGTTCTGGGCCTTCGTGAATGGCGTGCTGTTCGTCGGCTACATCATGCTCGGCCACCGGATGTCCGAAGGCGGGGCGAGCGGCGGCGTCGAAGGGCTCGGCGCGGCGATGGCGATCGCCTTTCTTTTCATCATGCCGATCGGGTTGGTCCAGGTCGTCGGCATACTCGGCGCGCCGCAATTGCTGCTGGCGGGCATCGCCGTCGGCCTTTGCTCATCCGTCATCCCTTACGTCTGCGATCAATTGGCGATGTCGCGGCTGCCGCGGGCGAGCTTCGCCTTCATGCTCGCGCTGCTGCCGGCAACCGCCGCGCTGATCGGCGCCATCGTGCTGGCCCAGATCCCCAGCGTTCAGGACGCGATCGGCGTGCTGCTCGTCATGTTCGGCGTCGCCATTCACAGGCCGGCGGGCCACAGGCGCGGCGGCGACGCCCGAGGCCTTGCATGCACCGGCTTCGTGATTTTGACGAGGGGGGAGATGCCGGCTATTTGCCGCGCTTTTCGAACGCAGCCAGTTGATCGCGAAGTGCGCGCTGGAATGCCGGCCGCGCCTCACAGCGCTCCTTATACGCATGCAGCTTCGGTTCGGCCTCCACGAGGTCGGTATGCCGCAGGATCCTCAGCACCGTCGTCATCATGAGGTCGCCGGCGGTGAAGCTGTCCTCCAGATAGTCGCGATCGCCAAGCCGCGCGGCGAGTTCCGCCAGCCGCCGCTTGACCGCCTTCTCCGCATCCGGCCGGCGCGCTTTCGCCCAGTCCTCGCCGGCGTGGAAAAGATCGATCTCGGCGAGCGGCTGGATCGCCACCTCGATCGTGTTGAGCGCGGCGAACAGCCAGGTGATGGCGCGTGCCCTTGCGGCCTCATCGGTGGGAAGCAGCATTTCGCTCCGCTCTCCGATGTGCAGCACGATCGATCCCGATTCGAAGAGGACAAGACCGTCCTCCTCGAAGATCGGCACCTGCCCGAAGGGCTGGAGCGCGCGATAGCCGGCGGATGCCTGATCCTCGGCATCGATCAGCCTCACCCGGTAGGGGAGACCGGCCTCCTCGAGAGCCCACCGGACGCGAAGGTCGCGCACCTGGCCCTGCGCGAAGGGCGGCACCCATTTGAAGGCGGAGATGGTGATCATGACCGTTCCCGCCTGGCGAGGCTTTCGGCGTAGGCCTGCTCCTTGTCGATGCACTCGTTCCAGCCGTCGACATGGCTGTCGCGCGCCGCGACATTGATGAAAGGCGCCTGATGGAAGCTCTGCACGGTCTTGCCGTTCTCTTCGGCGAAAGTCACCGTGATGAGCGTGTCGATGCCGGGCTGGTCGCGGCCGTCCTCCCAGGCGAAGCTGTAGACGATGCGCTTGTCCTTCTCGATTTCGCGGAACTCGCCGCCCATCCAGCTATCGCCATAGGCGTCGGACCTGATGCAGGCGCGCCATTTGCCGCCGGGGCGGAAATCGAGATCGAGGCTGGTGCAGGTGAACGCCTTGGGGCCGAGCCAGCGCATCATGTGCTCGCGCTGCGCCCAGATGCGGAACACCAGCGAAACGGGAGCGTCGAACGTTCGGGTGATCAGCAATTCGTCGTCGGCGAGTTTCTTGCCGCTAGTGGGTTTCGCCATTGCCGTGTCCTTTCGTGATCTGGGCGAGATAGGCATCCATCTTGTCGAAGCTGCCCTCCCAGTGGCGCCGGTAGCGATCCAGCCAGCCGTCGAGGGCCTTGAGCGGTTCGGCCTCGAGCCGGCACGGCCGCCACTGTGCTTCGCGGCCCCGCGATATCAGCCCGGCGGTCTCGAGCACTTTGAGGTGCCGCGAAATGGCCGGCAGGCTGATATCGAACGGCGCGGCCAGCTCGTTGACCGTCGCCTCGCCCTGCGACAGGCGCGCAAGGATGGCCCGGCGGGTGGGATCGGCAAGGGCCGAGAGCGTCATGCTGAGGGTGTCAATGGACGTCATTGTTAACATTCTTGTTAATTAACATATTTGCTAAATAAGGGAGATCAAGCGTTCCGTCAACCCCTCCGCTTCCGCTGCCGCCGCACCGCGTTTCGGCCCGCTAGGACAAAAAATGCCCCACGGCGCGATCGGCTCCGCGTATCATGGCGGGGATTGTCAGGATGAGCTCATGCACGCAGATACTCTGTCCCGCCGTACCGTCACATTCGTCAACATCGCGCATGCATTCGATCACTTCGTGCTGCTGATCTATCCAACGGCGGTGATCGCCATCGCCGCGGAGCGCAATCTCGAATATGGCGCGCTCATCGGCCTCTCTACCGGCGCATTTGTTGCATTCGGCCTGTTTTCGCTGCCGATGGGCTGGATCGCCGAGCGGATAGGGCGGCGCAACCTGCTGGCGATATTTTTTGTCGGCTACGGCCTGTCATGCCTGGGTCTGGCGACGGCGGGGACGTCCATCGCGCTGGCCGCGTGGCTGCTTGTGCTGGGCGTGTTCTCGGCGATCTATCATCCCATCGGCTCCTCCATGCTCGTCACCCACGCTCGCCGGCTCGGCCACGATCTCGGCTGGAACGGCGTATGGGGCAATCTGGGCGCGGCCTTGGCTTCGGCGGTCACGGCTTTCATCGCGGCGACGCTCGGCTGGAGGCTGGCGTTCGTTGCGCCCGGCCTCGTCTGCCTGGCTGTCGGCGTCGCGTTTCTGGCCCTCGTCCCTGGGGACGGGCAGGAAGGAGGCCCACACAGGGAAACCACGCCGGTCACGCAGGCCGGGCGGCCGCTTGCCCTGTTGCTGGTGTTTGCGGTCGCGATCATTGCCGGCGGCATGACGTTCAACGTCACCACCATCGCGCTGCCCAAGGTCATCGATGAGCGCGTCGGGCTGGCGCTGCCGCTCGCTATGACCGGCTCGCTGGCAACCGCGGTGTTCCTGTTCGGTGCGATGACGCAACTGACGATCGGGCGGCTCGTCGATCGGTTCAGCCTGCCAAGCATTTTTGTCGGGCTGTCGGTTTTGCAGCCCGTCGGGCTTGCACTGGCGGCGGTTTCGACCGGCGTGCCGCTGCTTTGCGGGCTGGCCCTGGCCATGGCGGCGATCTACGGCCAGGTCGTCATCAACGATGCGATGATCGCGCGTTACGTGCCCGCGCAATATCGCGCCAAGGCCTTCAGCGTGCGCTATTTCCTCGGCTTCACGGCAAGCGGCGCCGCGGCCCCGATGATCGCGCTTCTGCACGCGCATGGCGGCTTCCCCAGCGTATTGGGGGTGGCGGCGGCGTTCGGCGCCATCGTCTTCGCCTGCGCCGTGCTGTTCAAGCTTGTCGCGAATTCGCGCGTGGCCGTCGGAGCGCCGGCGGAATAGCGCCACCGGGCGAATTGAAGCCGTCCGGTTTTGACCGCAAGAAACGGAGCGGCGATCGCCTCGCAATTCAGGTAGGCTAAGGTGAGAGCATCCGGACACAGCGCGGGCGGATTACGAAACGCGCTGAAGGGAGGTCACATGACATCGTCTCGGACATTGGCAGCCGCCATCTTCGCCGTCGCGCTCGCGCATACAGGCCATGCCGTGCCCGCCGACCAGACGCCGCTGCGCAGCGGCGCCTATGAAATCACCGCCCGGCTCGAACTGCCCCATCTCGAACGATGGGCCATCGACCGGACCACGACAATCTGCGTGCGCAGCGCCGGAAGCGAGGGCGAGATCCCCGTTCCCGTCGTGAGTACGAACAACCCATTCGGGGATTGCACCACCGCGAATCTGGCGACGGACGGTGAGACCCTCCAATATGACATCATCTGCCCCGGCCGTGGCTCCGCCAGGGCGCATGCGATCTACACGCTGGCGCCCGGAAGGTTTGCCGGCCGCATCGCCATGGTCATGGGCGCGAAAAACATGACGATGATCGAGGTGCAGCACGCCCGCCGCCTCGGGGATTGCGCGCCCGGCCGTGGCGGAATCCACGGCGCGGTTCTAGCACTCGATTGATACGTCGTCCCGGACGTCGCGAAGCGGCGAGCCGGGATCCAATCGCATAACCGCAATTCCTCACCGAAATTCTAGGTGAATAGACCCCGGCTCTGACGGCCGGGGCGACAGAATATGTAATGCTGACCTCGGCTCAACTGTGATGCTGTAAAATCCTGCTGAGCCGGCAGTTTCACGCGGGCCAAGTACTATGACGATTGCCGTTTCGCTTCGAACTCCGCGTATCGCGCCTTGGTTTCCGCATTCATCGGATAGAGGCCCGGCAGAGGCACACCGCGCCCCACCTCGTCCATGATCCACGCCTCCAGCCGCTCCTGGGCCGGCGCTTCGGACACGACGTGGTCGACCAGCGCCTGAGGGATGCAGACGGCGCCATCCTCATCGACGACGATCACGTCGTTGGGGAACACGGCGACGCCGCCGCAGCCGATCGGCTCCTGCCAGCCGACAAAGGTGAGGCCCGGCCACGGAAGGCGGCGCGGCGGCGCCCTGGCACCAGATATCGAGGCCCGTGGACAAGACGCCGCTCATATCGCGTACGACGCCGTCGGTAATGAGAGCGGCGACCTGTCGCTTCACCATGCGTGCGCACAATATGTCGCCGAAAATGCCGGCATCCGTCGTGCCCATGCTGCCGGCGACGGCGATGACGCCCTCGGGCATGGCCTCGATGGCGGCTCGCGTCGAAATCGGCGAGGCCCAGCTTTCGGGCGTCGCCAGATCCTCCCGCGCCGGAACGAAGCGAAGCGTGAACGCCCGGCCGACCTTGCGCGGCTGCCCCGCCCGTATCGGCCGCGTTCCGCGCAGCCATACATTGCGCAGGCCCTTCTTGAGGAGCACGGTCGTCAGTGTCGCGGTCGTGCAGTTTTCGAGTGTCGCTACGACATCGCGGGGGAGGGGGAGAACTTCCGACATTGGCTGATTTCCTTGCATTGAACCTTATGCGATGTGGACGGTTAGGCCCGAGCGCGTCTCTGAGCGGCCTTGCGGCTCTTCGCCAATGGAATTCGTCTTTCGCAAAAAAGCAATCCAACTTAATCCGCAATGCCGATTTGAGAGATCACCTCTGTGAGAGGTCCCAATCGGACCGCCCTGACATCGCCTCTGCTTGCCGGTTTACCGGGGACCTTCGAACATGCCTCACGAAGACAAGACAGCACAGAGCAGCAAATTGGATGAGCTTTTTCGGATATATGCGGAGAAGACCGCCCACGCGGTCGGCACGCCATTGGCGTTTGCGCTTGCCGTGGCGACTGTCGTGGTCTGGGCCGTGCTTGGCCCAGTCTTCCACTATTCGGATACCTGGCAGCTCGTCATCAATACGGGCACCACGATCATCACCTTCCTGATCGTGTTTCTCATCCAAAATACCCAAAATCGCGAATCCCGCATCATCCGCCTCAAACTCGACGAACTGCTTCGCGGGGTCGCGGGCGCGCGAACCGGATTTGTTTCTCTGGACAATATGACGGATGCGGAGCTGGACGAAATTCATGGCGAATTCGAGCGGCTACGGGAGAAATATGCGCCTTTGGTCGACGACGACATTGCGGCGATCCACGAAGAGCGCCGGTCCCGGCACGCCCGGCGTCACCAAACAAAGAAATAGAGCCTTATCAGCTTGGCCGGAATCGGCCTGTTTACAAACTTAGTCGCAATCCCCGCGAAGGTGGGACCCTACCCCGCGGGGGGTCCCAGCCTTCGCGGGGATTGCCAGATCGTGTGGCGGTATCCGCCGTGCGCCTACTCGATCTTAAAGGCAACCTCTTCGCCCTCGGCAATGTCGATTGTGCTTCTCCGCTGCTCGTCGGTCAGCGATTTGAAAAATCCCCTGCTGTCGATCTCGACCACATAGCGCCCGGCGGGTACGGCGATTCTGCTTTGGGCACGAACATCCTGCTCGATCAATAGCTTGCCTTCGAGGTCTTTGATGGCAACGAACATCACGCCCATTTTGTTTTCGATATTGAGCCGCCCGGCGGTCAGCTTCGTGGTTTCGCCGGGCTTCACCTCGACCATGCCCGGCCAGGAAAGCTCTCCGAATTTGACGTGATACTGTCCGGGAATGAGCGTGATGCGCGGCTCTGTCCAAAATATCTGAGCGCTCTGCTCCTCCGTTTCGGGCTCCAGCACATCGATGAACTGATCGCCCATCAGTTTGATCTCCAGATAACCCGGCTTGATCTCGGTCGTTTGACGCGGCTGGATATCGATGCCTGTCCAGCGCTGCTTGCCGAAGGCGGCGCTATAGACGCCGGGCGCGAGCCGAAGCTCGTCTTGCGTCTGATTCAGCAAGCCGACTTCCTTGCCTTCGGCGTTGATGACGCGGATGAGGCTGGTGCCTCGCATTTTCAGCACGCCCAACCCCACGCCGGCCGTGACCTGCTTCTTTTTGGCAGGCTCTTCGACCTGGGCCTCCTTCACGGCCGCCTTGCCGAGCACGCTTGCCAATTCCGCCGAATTGTTCGCGTCGTAATAGCTGCCGCGCGCCACCCGCGCGATGCATTGAAGCTGGCCGCGCGTCACAGTGTCGACGCCGATGCCGACCGTATGCACGACCAGCTTGGCGTCGGCCTCGGCCAGGGCCTTGGCTGCTGCGCAAGGATCGGCCTCGCAGGTCTCCTTGCCGTCGCTGACCAGCACGACGACGCGCGACGTGGCTTCCTCGGCGCTCAAATCCTGCGCGGCCAGCGTCAGCGCATGGGTGATCGGCGTATAGCCCTGCGGCTGCAGGCTGCGCGCCTGTTCGGCGACAACCGTTTTGTTGGCCGAGACCGCGCCGAACGGGGTCAGGAGGCTCGTGTCCTTGCAGTCCTTCTTGGCGGTCGGCGATTGGTGGCCGTAGGCGCGGAAGGCGAGGCGTGTTTCGGGAGGAAGCGTCGTGACGAGTTGCACGACGGCGGCCTTCGCCGCATCGATCCGTGTCTTTCCATCCGGCATGGCGGCCTTCATGCTGCCCGAGGCGTCGAGCACCAGGGCGATGCTGCGATCGCCCGCGGCTTGAGCCGTTCCGGCCGAAAGCACGGCGCAGAACAGGGAAATCAGAGAGATCTCACCGATGCGGGTCATGGGCAGCTCCAGATAGCTTCGTTTGCCTTGAAGCCTTCGCGGGCCGGTATCGCATGCGCCCCGCGAAGACCAGATTCGTGCGGTCGCGGGTTATTTCAGCGCCTCGGCATAGCCACGGTCGAAATGATAGGTAGCCCGGGCGCGGACGGTCCAGAAATCGCGGTCCAGATCGACGTTCTGGCCGTCGGCCTCGAAGTCGGTTGCAAGACGATAATACAGCCCTTCGACGCCAAGACTGAAATTGCGGCTCAATTTGTGCTCAAAGCCCGCCCCGGCAACAAACCCGAATGCCGTATCGTCGAGCTGATTTGCGACATCGTCGTCGAAAGCGAGCAGGGCAACGCCTGCCGTCGTATAGAGCAGCGAATGACCCATGGCGACGCCGATGCGGCCGCGAACCGTCGCCAGATACTCCGTCACGTCGAATTGGGATCCGTCCGCTTCAAGCTGGTCGTCGATGATGTCGAGATCGGCTTCGATGCCATAGACCCAGCGGGACGGCGTTTGCCAATTATACCCGACATGCACCCCGGCAATCAGCGCTTCATCGATATCGAGTTCGGCGGATTCATTTTCAGCGGTGAATTCGAGTTCATCCGCCAGCGTGACGCCGACATGGCCGCCGGCGTAAAAACCGGCCCAGGAGATGGCCGGCATGTAAGACCCTTCATCCTTGAGGCCGTCGCGATTGAGATCGGCGGCGCTCGCCGGCCCGGTCAGGGCGGCTATGGCGGTAAAGGCGATGCAGAGTGTGCGGTTCATGGTTTCCCCCTTCAATGCGCCAACGACAAACGCCGCGCCGTCAGCCTCATTGCTGACGGCGTTCCCATCCGACGTTCCCTCATGCAAGCTTCGATAATCCTGGGTTGTCCGTCATGAGGCGGGTGTCCCAAGCGGCAAAAAAGATCGCCCGGTTTTTGCCCCGGCAAACGGGACATCTGTCCTATGCGGAGCGGTCGGCGACACGGCCGGCCGCATTCCGGGCCGGCGCCTCCCGGATTTTGCGCCCCGGCATCGGGATGAGCATGCTGACCTGGGAGCGGTATCGCCGGTACTCGTCGCCGAACAGCGCGATCAGATCACGCTCTTCCAGCGCGATGGCGATGAGGATGTAGCCCGTCGTCGCCACG
This sequence comes from uncultured Alphaproteobacteria bacterium, assembly GCA_963842775.1. GTDB lineage: Bacteria > Pseudomonadota > Alphaproteobacteria > Rhizobiales > Rhodomicrobiaceae > R-RK-3. The sequence continues at coordinate 675,341 of CAWJHQ010000016.1, forward strand.
GCGAAGAGCAAATGGCCCATCGTCATCGAGGGGGTCGCCCAGAAGGCGAGCAGGAATCCGAGATAGAGCGGATGCCGCACCCGCTTGTAGAAGAAGGGCGTCCTGAAGACCGGCGGCGGCATTTTCCGGTTGAGCAGCCGCGCGACGACCTGGGTCAGCCCGAACAATTCGAAATGGCTGATGAGAAAGGTGCTGATGAGCAGGATCACCCATCCCAGCCAGAAGACGGTGGTGATCACCGCGACGGCGAGCGGGTCGGTGACGGTCCAGACCGGCTCGGGAATGGGCCGCCACTGCCAGCAGAGCGTTGCCAGCACGATGCTGGCCACCAGCACATAGGTGCTCCGCTCGACCGAAACGGGGACAAAGCGGGTCCACCAGCGCTTGAATGCCGGACGGGCCATCACGCTATGCTGAACCGCGAACAGCAGAAGCAAACCGATATCGATCAACAGAGCCTCGCCGAGCGGCGCGCTCGGCCCGATGTCGATCGATCTCGGCACGCCCAGATTGCCCACGAAGCCGATGGCATAGAGGAACGTGGCGAGAAAGATCAGATAGGCGATGACGCCGTATAGCAGCGCCAGGGCGCCGAACACGCCCCGCGTGACGGCGTTGGTTGCGGGTTGGGTTGATGGCATTTTTCGCTCTCCATATTGCTCGGTGGCTCATGAGATGTTGGTGCGGCATCGGGCACGCCTGCATCAGGCAAGCCGGATGGTGCCGTCGCCGAATGCGCGTCGCCGCCGCTAGTGCACTGACACATTCACTTCGTTCACGTGCCCGTGCCCTAGCTCTTTGTTTTGCATCAATTTTTCCAAACTCCGGCTGCAGCCTCCGTTTGGATCGATGCACGAGCGTAGTATTCGCCCGAGGGTGCATGACCGTCATGAGGCGGGTGTCCCGCGTGGCGAGGGATTTGGCGATTTTCGCGCCTGCGGCAGGGACAGGCGCCCTAAATGCCGCCGCGCGGCGTCGCGGGCGAGCACCACGGCCTCGGCGCGGGTTTTCACCCCGAGCTTGCTGAACACGGCCGAGACCTGGTTGCGCACCGTCTTCTCGCTCTTGCGCAGCGCCGCGGCGATGGCGCCGTTGCCCAGCCCTTCGCCGATCAGCCGCGCCACCTCGGCCTCGCTCGGCGTCAGGCCGGCGGCGGCAAGGCGTATCGACGGCATCTGCGATCGCAGCTCCGGCACGCCGAGGAAGGCGCGCAGCTCCGACAGGAATTGCGGCCAGGCCGGTTCGTCTTCGAGCAGCACATGGTTGTGGCTGTCCAGCGGCAGGAAGTGGGCGGCGGGGATCAGCGCGGCCAGCCTGCGGCCCTCCTCGAACGGCACGCGCGCATCATGCCGGGCATGGCACACCAGCGTCGGCACGCGCAGCGTCTCGGCCAGCGCCTCGACGTCGATGCGGTAGGAGGTCTCGATGATCGCGGCGGCATTGTCGGGCGTCGCGGAGATCCGTTCCAGATCGTTGAACCATTGCTGCTGCTCCCTGGTGCCGCCGGGGATGAACAGCGAGGTGAAGAGCTGGCGGAAGGCGGGATTGTCGCGGCCCCAGCCGAAGCGGATCAGCTTCAAGAGGATCTCGGCCTCCTCGCGCTGCGCCGCGGTGGCGGCGCGCCGCAGCCGGCCCTGCCCATAGGCGCCGAGCAGCACCAGATGGGAGACCCGTTCGGGATGGCGCGCCGCATAGGCGATGGCGACGGCGCCGCCCTGCGACATGCCGAACAGGGCGAACCGTTTCAGGCCGAGCGTATCCGCCACCGCTTCCAGATCGCCGACCCAGCTCTCGAAGTCGAACGAGGGCGGCCTCCAGTCGGACAGGCCGCAGCCGCGCTGATCGTGGCGGATATAGCAGTGGTCGCGGGACAATTCGCGCAGCCAATGCGCCCAGACCGGGCTGCGCGCGTCGAATTCCACATGGCTGAGCCAATGCGCGGCCCGCACCAGCGGCGGACCCTTGCCGACGGAGGCAACCGCAATCCGCACCCCGTCCCCGGCGCGGCACATGCGGATGTGCTGCCTGATCGCTCGAGTGGCGAGCATTTTGCAATTCGTCACTTGCAGCATCTCTTAGCCCTCCAGCATGGCAGATTCGCACCCCGCGGACACGCTGCTTGCTTGCTTAAATCGCCGCTTCCATCCGCATGCTGACCATTGCTCCGATACATCTTTTGACAGGGCCGGGGCGATGGCATATCGCTCTGCGCAATTCGCGGATACATTTGACGGAGGGACGGGTAGCGGCCTCCGTCCATCTGGACCGACGATAAGGTCGCTCCGTCCCCATTCCGTCCTCTAGTGCACTGACACATTCACTTCGTTCACATGTCAGCGCCCTAGCTTTTTGTTTGTGCATCAATTTTGCCAAACTCCGGCTGCAGCCTCCGTTTGGATCGATGCACTTGCCGCACCAGCAGCCGGAGATGCCCGCCATGATGCAAATCGATATGCGGCTGTTCGGCTACCCTGAGATCCGCCTCGACGGACAAACGGTCCATCTGCCGCTGCGCAAGGCGATGGCCGTGCTCACTTATCTTGCCGAAGCGCGCGCTCCCGTTGCACGCGATGTCCTGGCCGCGCTGCTCTGGCCGGACGCCGAAGGGGAAGCGGCGCGCGCGCGGCTGCGCCGGACGCTGCACAGGATTCGCGAGACGCTGGGCGTGGAGATCATTACCGCCGACCGCACCGCCCTGCGCCTCAATCCCGCAGCCGGTCTGCATTTGGACACGCAGCGTTTCGAAGAGGCTTGCAGCACGGGTGATTTCGAGGCAGCGAGCAAGCTTTATGGGGCAGATTTTCTCGCCGGCTTCTCGATCGAAGACTGTCCGGAGTTCGAGGAGTGGGCGTTCTTTCAGCGCGAGGCTCTGCGCAGCCGGCTGTTTCATGCGCTTGAGCGTCTCATCGAGATGAGGAACCACGCCGGCGCGCACCGGGACGCGATCCTGCATGCCACACGATTTGCCGCTCTCGATCCGCTCAGCGAAACCGCCCATCGGCACCTGATCCGCAGCCATATGCTGGCCGGCGACAGCGCGGCGGCAAAGCGCGAATATGAAAACTGCGCCCGGCTGCTGCTGAAAGAGCTGGATGTCCTGCCCGATCCGGCGACCGAGGCGTTGCTGAACCAGCCCGCCGGACCATCGAATTTCATCCCTCCGCAGACATCCTATGCCAACAGCAACGGCGTTCATCTTGCGTTTCAGACAGTCGGGAACGGCGCGATCGATATCGTGTTCGTCCCCGGTTTCGTCACCCATGTGGAGCGAGTCTGGGATGATCGCCGGTGCAAAGCCTTCCTCACGGCCCTCTCGCGGATCGGACGCCTGATCGTCTTCGACAGGCGGGGCGTCGGCTTGTCGGACCGGGTGGGCGCGCAGCCGACCGTCGAGGCGACGGCACAGGATATTTGCGCCGTGATGGCAGCCGCCGGAGCGCGCAAGGCCTTGCTGATCGGGGCGTCGGAAGGCGGACCGGGCTGCATCCACATGGCCGCCATGGCCCCGGAAAAGCTGCGCGGCCTGATCCTGTGCGGCTCGCTCGCCAAAGGCAGCTGGGCGGAAGATTATCCGTTTGCGCTGTCCGCGCCGCAATATGATGCGTGGCTGAAACGCCTGATCCGTCAATGGGGCGGGCCTGCCGAAATCGACATTTTCGCGCCCAGCCTTTCGGGCGACCGGCAAGCCAAGGCGTGGTGGGCGGGATTATTGCGCTCCGCATCCAGCCCCGGAGCCCTGACGGGCGTCCTGGGGGCGATGCGGGACACGGATGTGAGACATCTCCTGCCTCGCATCCGCACCCCGACGCTGATCCTCCATCGTATCGGAGATCGCGCGGTGCGCATTGAGGCCGGGCGCCATCTCGCGGCGTCCATCGGAGGGGCGCGTCTCGTGGAGCTTCCCGGCAATGATCATTGGTTCTGGGCGGGCAACGACCAGGAGCGCATCATGAAGGAGATCGAGGCTTTCGCGAAGTCGACCTGACAAGTGGATCAAACCTGACATTTGAGTCCCATGAACTCATTGCAGATCAAGGTGTAACTCGTTCAAATGTCAGGTCAATTTGACCCATCAGCAAAGGATCTAGGGGTTCGGCTCGTTAGAGACGAACCACTAGGCTCCGGAACGAATTGCCCGCGCCTCACTCCGGTTGCTTCTTTCCTGGCGTGCCCTGGTGGTATACTTCAGTGTAATGAACATGGACACGCTTGGCGAACTCGAACGCGGCCGCGCGCATTACGCGCGGCGGGCCTGGGCGGATGCGTATCGATCGCTCTCCATCGCCGAACAAGCGGGGCGGCTCGGCGGCGACGATCTCGAATTGCTCGCCATGTCCGCCTATCTGACCGGCCGGGACGACGATTATCTGGCCGCCCTCGGCCGCACCTTTGACGCACATGCCGAGTGCGGCGAAAGCCTGCGCGCCGCCCGCTGCGCCTTCTGGCTGGGCTTGCGGCTCATGTTTCGCGGTGAGGTAGGCCGGGCGAGCGGCTGGCTTGCGCGTGCTCAGCGGCTGGTCGAGGGAGAGGATGATGGCTGCGCCGAGCGGGGCTATCTGCTGCTGCCCATGGCGGAGCAGCTTCTCGACGCGGGCGACAGCGAGGCCGCCTATGCCACAGCGGGGCGTGCCGCCGAAATCGGAGAGCGCTGCCGGCAGGGCGATCTGGTTTCCTGTGCGCGGCACATTCAAGGCCGGGTTCGTATTCACCAGGGCCAGGTCGCCCAAGGACTCACCCTTCTGGACGAGGCGATGGTCAGGGTTACGTCGGGGGAGCTTTCACCCCTGGTAACGGGTCTGGTCTATTGCAGCGTCATCGAAGCCTGCCAGGAGGTCTATGCCTGGCACCGTGCGCGCGAATGGACGGCGGCACTGGCGCGATGGTGCGCCGAACAGGATCAACTGGTCGCCTTCACCGGCCTTTGCTCCGTGCACCGAGCGGAAATCCTGCAGCTTCAAGGCGCCTGGCAGGACTCCGTGGAGGAAGCGCGGCGCGCATGCGAACGCTGCGTCCAGGCGGCCAACCGGCGATCGGTCGCCGCCGCATTCTACCAGGAAGCGGAGGTGCATCGGCTCAGAGGCGATTTCAGCGCCGCGGAAGAAGCCTATCGGAGCTCGAGCGAGTGGGGCCGCGACCCGCAACCGGGTCTTGCCTTGCTCCGATTGGCGCAAGGCCGCGCCGACACCGCCGCCGCCACGATCCGGCGCGCCATGAGCACGCCTTCCGCGCAGCTTCAGCGCACGAGGCTGCTATACGCCTGCGTCGAGATCATGATCGCCATCGGCGAGCTTGAAGAAGCGCGCAATGCGTGCTGCGAATTGGAGCAGGTCGCCGAGAAATTCGATATGGGCGTGCTCGGCGCCATCGCCGCCGAGGCGCGTGGCGCGATCGAGCTGGAGGATGGCGATCCCCGTGCGGCGCTGAGCGCATTGCGGCGTGCCTGGCAGACATGGCAGGAGGCGGATGCGCCTTATATGGGAGCGCGCGTGCGTCTGCTGGCTGGGCTGGCATGTCGCGCCCTCGGAGACGAAGACGGCGCGTCGCTGGAACTGGAGGCGGCGAAGGCCGTGCTCGAACGGCTTGGCGCCACGCCGGACCTCGCGCGTCTGGCGTCGCTCGTCGAGGGCGCTCCGACCGTCTACACCCACGGACTGACCGCGCGCGAGCTTCAGGTGCTGCGCCTGGTAGCCACCGGCGACACCAACAAGGCCATCGCCGCCCGGCTTTTCCTCAGTGAAAAGACGGTCGACAGGCATGTCAGCAATATCTTCAATAAGTTGAACGTGCCCACGCGGGCCGCCGCTACCGCTTTTGCCTATGAGCATAAGCTCATCTGACCGGTCGTGAGGCTCGGCATGGGGAATATTACCCATGTTGCGGCCCTTCGCAGATTGGGTAGTCCCCCCGAAGTTTGGCCATCTCATCTCTCCTAGAATCGGACGCAGAACGAAAACTGCGGAGATTGATGAGGTGATGCCATGACCGAACAACAAGTGCGGAGCGCCAATCAGAACCAGCAGCACCAGGATAGTCCGGGGCGTGCCGAAGAGGCTCGCCGCAAGCTTCTCGCGACGATGCCGGCCGCGGAACGGCGGCTGCAGCTCGCCGGTATTTCGACCGCTGTGCTGGAGGGCGGTAACGGCCCGCCGGTGATCCTCCTGCACGGCCCGTCCGGCTACGCGGCCCACTGGATGCGCGTGATTCCCAAGCTTATGGCGACACATCGCGTGATCGCTCCCGACCTTCCCGGGCACGGCGCCTCGGACGTGCTTGAAGGCCGGCTGGACGCCGATCACGTGTTCAGGTGGCTGGGCGAACTGATCGAGCAGACCTGCGCGTCGCCGCCCGCTCTGGTCGGGCAATTGCTTGGCGGGGCCATCGCTTTGCGATTCGCCGCCGCTCACCCTGCGCGGATCAGCCGGCTCATCCTCGTGGACACATTCGGGCTAAGTCCGTTCCAGCCGGCTCCGGAATTCGGGCAGGCCCTGCAGCAATTCCTCATGCAGCCGACCGCGGACGCACATACAACTCTCTGGCGTCAATGCACATTCGATCTGGACGTACTGCACGGGAGCATGGGAGAGCTTTGGGAACCGTTCGAGGCCTACAATCTCGATCGGGCGCGCGCCCCGAGCGTTCAGGCCGCGCTGACCAGCCTGATGAACGAATTCGGGTTCCCCGCAATCCCGCCTGATGATCTCGCGCGCATCACCGTTCCCACCAGCTTGATCTGGGGACGCCAGGACCGCGCCACGTCCGTCTCCATCGCGGAAGCCGCAAGCGCCCGCTTCGGATGGCCGCTGCTCGTGATCGAGAACTGCGCCGACGATCCGCCCGTCGAACAGCCCGACGCGCTGCTGCGCGCGCTGCGAACCGCCCTCGCTGGCTGATCATCGGGGGAAGGAGGAATCAATGACAGCCCTGATTGACACGAGGGCGGCGTGGGACGCCATCGCACCGGGCTATGACCAGTTCGTCACGTCCCGGGGAATGGAGCTGGGCGGGGACGGTCTGCGTCACGCGGGTTTGAGCACGGGAATGCGGTTCCTGGACGTCGCGGCAGGCAGCGGCGCCCTCAGCATTCCCGCAGCGCGACTCGGCGCGCAGGTTCTGGCGACCGATCAATCCGCCGCCATGCTCGATCGGCTGGCGGAGCGGGCGCGCTGTGAGGGGCTCGAACTCGAGACCCGAATCATGGATGGCCATGCGCTGGAGCTGGACGACAACAGCTTCGACATGGCCGGCTCGCAGTTCGGCGTCATGCTGTTTCCCGATATGCCGAAGGGAATCAGCGAAATGGCGCGCGTGGTCAAACCGGGTGGGCGCGTCCTCATCACCGCCTTTGGGGACCCGCGGAAGGTCGAGTTCCTCGGCTTTCTGACTGGCGCCATTCGGTCCGTTCGCCCGGAGTTCAACGGCCCCCCGATGGATCCTCCGCCGCTGCCGTTCCAGCTCCAGGATCCGGAGCGGCTGCGCAGGGAGCTTGCCGCCGCCGGGTTGAAACATATCGAGATCGTGACGATGACCAAGGCGCTTGAATTCCGCACCGGAAAGGCGCTGTGGGATTGGCTGACGTCGAGCAACCCCATTACCGAGACGGTTCTAGGGAGCCTTGGCCTGACGAATGACGAGCGAAGCCTCATCCAGCAGACGATGGAGCGAATGGTGCGAGAGCGGGCCGGCGCGCAAGGGTTCGCCCGGCTGACGAATCCGATCAATATTGGCATTGGGGTCAAATGAGAGCGACAGGACAGCCGGATCGATGGCCGTATGGCGGCCAGGGAGGCACGGACTCCCCCATGTTATCGTGCGCTGAGCAGGAAATATGCAGGCAGCACATCCGCATGTGCCGCGCCGGGGACGGGGTGCGGATTGCGGTTGCCTCCGTCGGCAAGGGTCCGCCGCTGGTGCGGGCCGCGCATTGGCTCAGCCATGTGGAATTCGACGCGCGCAGCCCGGTCTGGGCGCATTGGCTGCGCGAATTGTCCCGCGACCACTGCTATATCCGCCACGATCAGCGCGGCTGCGGCCTGTCCGACTGGAGGCCGCCCTCGTTCGACTTCGAGAGCTGGGTCGGCGATCTGGAAGCGGTGGCGGATACGCTCGGCCTGAAGCGGTTCGCCCTGTTCGGCATGTCGCAGGGCGGCGCCGTCGCCATCGCCTATGCGGCGCGCCATCCGGAACGGGTCTCCCATCTGGTGCTGCTCGGCGCCTATGGGCAGGGCCGGCTGCGGCGCGCCGCCACCGCGGCGCAGCGCGAGGAGGCCGAGATCCTCTTGAAGCTGATCCGCTTCGGCTGGGGCCGCGACAATCCCGCCTTCCGCCAGCTCTTCACCTCGCTGTTCATCCCCGGCGGCACCAGGGAGCAGCAGCAATGGTTCAACGATCTGGAACGGATCTCCGCGACGCCCGACAATGCCGCCGCGATCATCGAGACCTCCTACCGCATCGACGTCGAGGCGCTGGCCGAGACGCTGCGCGTGCCGACGCTCGTGTGCCATGCCCGGCATGATGCGCGCGTGCCGTTCGAGGAGGGCCGCAGGCTGGCCGCGCTGATCCCCGCCGCCCGCTTCCTGCCGCTGGACAGCCACAACCACGTGCTGCTCGAAGACGAACCGGCCTGGCCGCAATTCCTGTCGGAGCTGCGCGCCTTCCTCGGCGTGCCGGAGCTGCGATCGCAGATGCCGTCGATACGCCTTGCCGCCGGCCGGCCTGACGCCGAGCGAGGTCGAGGTGGCGCGGCTGATCGGCGAGGGGCTGGGCAACGGCGCCATCGCCGCGGCGCTGCGCAAGAGCGAGAAGACGGTGCGCAACCAGGTCTCGGCCGTGTTCAGCAAGCTCGGGGTGAAAACCCGCGCCGAGGCCGTGGTGCTGGCCCGCGACGCCGCGGGCGGCGCTTAGAGCATTTTCCAGCAAAGCGGACACCGGTTTGCGCCCTTGAAAATGCGACCAGACAAAGAGATAGAGCCCCGTTCCAATTCAATCGGAACGGAAAAGCTTCAGGGCGCCTGTCCTGCCGCAGGCGCGAAAATCGTCGGGGCTGCCGCATCGGCGCTTGGTGCGTTTGTCCCTGCCGCAAGCGCCAAAAATCGCCAAATTCCCTCGCCGCGTGGGACGCCCGCCTCATGACGGCGGCGCGCAGCCACCAGATACTGCCGCTTCGTGAGAACGCCACTCGACGGGCTTTGCCTTTAGAGGTCAGCGGGATCGTCTTGTGGCGTTTTCACGTGGGGCACTTTTTGAAGGATGGGGGATCCTATGACGACTTCGAAGCTTCGGGGCGGGCTTCTTGCTGCGGCAAGCGCTTTGGCTTTGATAGCCGCATCGGCGGCGTTGATGCCGGACAGGGTGGCGGCAGCGGAATGTCTGCTCGATACGAACGACAACGGCGTCCCGGATGGTGGGGATACTGACGGCGGTGCACTGAGCTCCGGTGCGGGTTCGTTGGCTTGCGGCGACCTTGCAAACGCTACCGGCATTGGCGCGACGGCAATAGGCACAGCGGCGCGAGCCACCGGCACCTTCGCCACCTCTCTTGGAAACGGCGCCGAGGCGACGGGCGGCAACTCGACAGCCATAGGGCAGGGCGCCGTGTCGTCGGGTGAGAATGCAACCGCTGTCGGTCAAGGCGCTCAAGCGACCGGCGTCAACTCAAGCGCTTTCGGCCAGGATGCGCAGGCCACCGGGGACTTGGCCACGGCCGTGGGTCGAGGCGCCCGGGCAACTGGCAGGGACTCGAGCGCCTTCGGCGAAACTGCCGAAGCACTCGCCGACAGTGCAACCGCCATAGGCGAAGACGCCAGCGCGACTGGAGTGAACTCCAGCGCTTTCGGTGAAAATTCCCAGGCATCAGCCGACGGCGCAACCGCTGTCGGGCAAGGCGCCCAGGCCACTGGCGCCAACTCGAGCGCGTTGGGCATAGGCGCGCGGGCGGAGGGCGCCAATTCCTCCGCCATTGGAGCAGGCGCCGTCGCCACGCGCGACAATCAGATGGCCTTCGGCACGAGCGACAACACATATACCATGGGAGGCATCACGTCCGCTGCCAGCCGTGCGGCGCAGCAGGGACCGCTCGAAGTCGTCACCACGGACGCCAATGGCAATCTCGCCTCGGATGGCGGCGCGTTCCAGCGCCAGATCGACGCCCTCGGCCAGCGCGACGATGAGCTGGCCGAAGGCATCGCCATCGCGCTTGCGCTCGACCAACCGACCTTTCATGACGGCCAGACCTTCGCCTTCCGCGTTGGCTACGGCAATTTCGAAGGCTCGGCCGCGTTCGGCATGACGGCCGCCGGCATAATCGACAAGGGCTCGCTTGGCGACCGGAGCACGATAACGCTCGATGCGGGCCTGGGCGTCGGAACGAGCGACGGGACGGTTGCCGGCAAGGCCGGCATGACCTTCGGGTGGTGATGGGCAAATGACATGTCGTGACCTCGGCGGTCCGCTTTCGGCGGGCCGGCAAGGCATTCCGGCAATCGTGAAGACGCCGCAAGCCATGCGGTGTCTTCCTTCGTTTGTCCTTTGCGCGCTCTTGATTTTAACCTCTGTGCCGCTCTCACGATGCGGCGGCCCAAAGCAGCAGCAAGCCGCCGGTCGCCACGCCCAACCAGCCAGCGGCAAATTCCGCTCCTCCTGCGTCCAACATGGCCGTCCCGAGCGCGGAAAGCATCGTGATCCTGATCCGGTCCACGCTCCTCAGTCTCAGCGATGCACTGCGGACCGGCAATTACACGGTGCTGCGCGATCTCGCGGCGCCGTCCTTCCGCGAGCGGAATACGGCCGGACGGCTCTATCAGATCTTCTCGGTTCTTGCCGCCAAGCGTGTCGATCTGTCCGCAGTGGCCATCATGGCGCCGAAACTTCCGCAAGCGCCCAGCATCGATCGCGAAAATCGTTTGCGCATCAGCGGCTATTTTCCTGGCCCGCCAGTGCAGATCAACTTCGAGATGGTCTATGTGGCCGTCTCCGGGGAGTGGCGGCTGTTCGGCCTCTCCGTCACCCCGGTCAAGTCGGTGAGCGATGCGTCGGCGCCGCCCCAGGCCACGCCTACGCCGGCCGCCGGGAAGACGCCGGCCCCGGAGCGCAAAACCGGGCAACAAAAATAGCGAGCGGCGCGCGCCTGACGCAACTTCATCTGTTCTTCGCCACTCGTCGCCCACCCATTGTCCCATGCGAAACCCGCCATTTTTCCGGTATTCCGGGACATGGGCCTCATGACGAAGCGGATCTGCCGCCCCACACTCCACCGAGATCCGACAACCATCGGTGAAGGTCGGCGATGATGTGGCGGTGGCGAAAAGCACCCCCGTTCATATTTCGCGCGACCCCGCAGATCCGATATGCAAGCGAGGTTCAAGATCATGTCCGGCTACTTCAATCCGCGCAGTTCGCGCATCCATTCCGCAAACGCCATGCGTTCCAGCAAGTCCAATTCCGGCTTCTTGGCAAAACCTGCATGGCTATCCGCAATTCTTGCCGATTACAGGCGAGCGACGAAAGCGGCTGAGCGCTATGAGAGCCTGAGGCGCCGGCATCCAGACGTGCACGCTCGCGCGGGCATCGGACCATCCGGCGTTTCAAGGCTGATCTTTGATGAATATTTCCGGGATTAGGACCTGTCGACGAGCCGCAGCAATTTATTCTTCAGTGCCGCCGCCGGCCAACTATAATTATGAGGTGTAGCAAGAACGAGAGGCCGAGCGTGTGAGCGTTTCCGTCATTCAACAAGCCAAGATCCAGGCTCAGGTCCTGGTTCCGCTCGTGAAGGCCCTGCAGGCGGAATTGGGCGAGGAGCGAGCGAACGACCTTGTTCGAAAGTCCCTCGGTGACGTCTATCGCCGCTATGGCGAAGAGTTCTGGCGGTCGAAGAATGAGACGAACCTCGGGAAGGCCGTGGCGTCTGCGTTCGCAACATACGCCCGCGAAGACGCTCTCGATTATAGGGTGATCGAGCAGTCACAAGATGCCTTCGAGATCGATGTCACGGGATGCCGGTACGCCGAGTTCTACAAGGAGCTGGGTGAGCCGGAGCTCGGATTCCTGCTGGTCTGCGGTGCGGACTTCACGACGGCCGAGGGATTTGGCCCTGACATCAAGCTCACGCGCACGCAAACCATCATGCAAGGCGCCAGCCACTGCGACTTTCGCTACAAGCGATTGAAAGAGACGGATTGAGCACCCCCCGCGTCCCACGGTTTGTCCCTTAATTTCCTGCCAATTCCATCAAAATCCCTGCGTTCAGGGACATCTGCATCATGACGCCGGAGCCCCGGCCATCAGAAACTGCGGCGTGGATCGGCGGGCAATAGAGCCTGGCAGATCACAAGGTTGCGCCAGGGCTCGATAGGACACGTCCCTATATGAGGCCCCAATGCTCCCCGGGGCCTTAAGTCCTGGCGCACTGTGCGGGCCCCGCGAGGACGATTGCGGGCGCTCGAATGATTTCGTGAAACGGAGGACCAAATGACGGCATCCCAACCGACGCGCGTTGACCAGGCGAAGATGAACGCCTTCATGGGCAAAATGGTCGTGGATATGAGCGCGGCGATGAGCGGCGCGCTGGTGCTGATCGGCGACAAGCTCGGCCTCTACAAAGCCCTCGCGGAAGGCGGTCCGGCCACCTCGGACGAACTGGCGAAGCGCAGCCGCACGGCCGAGCGATATGTGCGCGAGTGGCTCGCGGCCCAGGCGGCATCGGGCTATGTCGAATATGAAGCGGCGACGCGCCGGTTCTCGATGACGCCCGAACAGGCGATGGCGCTCGCCGTGGAGACCAGCCCGGTCTATGTGGCGGGCGCCTTCGAAGTGATCGCGTCGGCCTATTTCGACGAGCCGAAAATTACCGAGGCGTTCCGGACGGGGGAGGGCGTCGGCTGGCATGAGCATCATGAATGCATGTTCCGGGGCGTCGAACGGTTCTTCCGCAGCGGTTATTCCGCATTGCTGGTCCAGGCCTGGATTCCCGCGCTCGATGGCGTGAAGGGCAAGCTCGAACGCGGCGCCAATGTCGCCGATGTTGGTTGCGGCCACGGAGCCTCGACAATCCTGATGGCCAAGGCCTTTCCAAAAAGCACCTTCGTCGGCTTCGATTTTCATGAACCGTCGATCCAGCGCGCCCGTCAGGCGGCGGCGGAGGCCGGCGCGGCGGCAAATGTCCGCTTCGAGGTGGCGAGCGCGAAAAACTTCCCCGGCCGGGACTACGACCTCGTCGCCTGCTTCGACTGCCTGCACGACATGGGCGATCCGAAGGGCGCGGCGGCGCACATCCGGCAGGCTCTCAAGCCCGATGGCACGTTCATGCTGGTCGAGCCCTTCGCGCAGGACGATCTCAAGGACAATCTCAATCCTGTCGGCAGGATGTATTACGCCGCGTCCACCATGGTCTGCACGCCCAATTCGCTCAGCCAGGAGGTGGGGCTTGGGCTGGGCGCTCAGGCCGGTGAAGCACGGCTGCGCGACGTCGTCACCTCGGCAGGTTTTTCGCGCTTCCGCCGCGCCGCCGAGACGCCCTTCAACCTCATCCTCGAAGCCCGGCCATAGCCGGGGCTCGATACGAAGCCAGGCGCCACGGCAGCCGGATCGGATTGCGGCGCGAGCCGCGCCGCATCCGCGCGCCATGGGCAGACGCTGACACGAGTGCGCGATCAGGAAAAGTGGAATCCGGTTTTCCGTCCGATCGCGCGACCAGCAAAAATCGAGAGCGGGCCTCCCGGCTTCGATGTTTCCATTTCAACCGATCCCGCTCGAGCCACCTATCGGGAGTTTCCCCATGCAACTCGCCAACGGATTCCAGCGCCAGCGCGGCGCCGCTCAGGCCATATCGAGGGACCTCGTGCCGATTGCCTACGAAGTCGTCGGAGCCGGCAGGCCTCTTCTGCTGCTCCACGGATTCACCGAGAGCCGGGCCTGCTGGTTCGAAGCCGGCTATGTCGATGCATTTGCCCAGCGCGGGCGCCAGCTCATTCTCATGGATTGCCGGGGTCATGGGGCGAGCGGAAAGTTGCATGAGCCGTCAGCCTATTCAGGCAGGAAATGCGCCGAGGACGTCATGGCGGTGCTCGACGATGCCGGTATCGGATCGGCGGATGTGATGGGGCACTCGATGGGCGGTGCGATAGCGTTGGCCGCCGCCATGCACATTCCCGAGCGCATCGGTGGGCTGGTCGTCAACGGCGCACATCCTTTCGCCCAGGACCTGTCGCCCTTGCGTGCGGCCGTCGCAGAGAGTTTCGAACCGTGGCTGGCATGGGCTCAGCGCCTGGCTCCCGGCCGGTTGTCGCCGGAGACGCGGCGGCGGATTCTCGCCAATGACATCCGCGCCCTGCAGGCCTGCGTGGCGCACGATCGGCCGGATCGGTCGTCGGCCCTGACGCAATTGCGCTCGCCCACCTTGGCAATTGCGGGCACGCTCGATCCGATCTGCGACGCTGTTCGCAGATTTGCGGAGCTGGCCGGCGGAGAGTTCCTGCCGCTCGAAGACAGAAACCATCTGACGGCATTTTTCAGCGTCGAAGACGTCGTTCCCGCCGTGATGGCCTTCCTCGACGCCACCGGCCTCGAGACCCGGATAGATCGTGCCCGGCCACCGGTCCTGCCCGTGAGCGGCCCGGCGGTCAAATCGCTTCTTCCTTCGCCGCGATTGCGCGAAGTGCCCATGTTGCGCTTAATGGAGGGCAACGCATGGGCTGACCGTGATCGATGCGGCTAGGGGAGAATGACACATGAAGATGTCCGGAGAGAAAATTCTCAATGCGCCGCAGGCAAGGGTCTGGGCGGCGCTCAATGATACGGAGATCCTGCGCCAGTCGATCCCCGGCTGCGAAAGTTTTCAGCAGCAGCCTGACGGCAGCTACAAGGCGACGGTGGCGGCCAAGGTCGGGCCGGTCCAGGCGCGTTTCAACGGAACGGTGCGGCTTTCGGAACTCGATCCGCCGAGCGGCTACACCATATCGGGCGAAGGCTCCGGCGGCGCGGCGGGCAGCGCCAAGGGCAGCGCCAAGGTCCGCCTCGAACCGGCTGCCGGCGGCACGCGGCTCGCCTGGACCGCCGACGCGCAGATTTCCGGCAAGCTGGCGCAGATCGGCTCGCGGCTGATCGAATCCACCGCCAATCACATGGCCGGGCAATTCTTCGACCGCTTCAGCCAGATCATCGCCGGCGAGGCGCCGGCGGAAGCCAGCGCCAGCAGCATGATCCCGCCATGGATCTGGATGGCCGGCAGCCGCGAGCGCGGTCGCCCTCGCAATGATCCTCTATATTCTGCTGGTCTGAACGCCGTCGCGGCCCCCCTATTGCGGGCAGGTCGAGCCCGAGCACGGAAGCGGTGACGAGCCGCCGGAGCCGGACCCCGATCCGCCGCCTTGGATGAGCGGGGCGCCCTTGTTGCTAGCGCGCCGGGGCCGGTCTGCCGGACAGCACCGCCGCGAGCTCGGCAAGGCTGGTCAGATTGTGGCACGGCCTCAGCTCGCTGACATGGCGCTCCAACTCCCGCGCACCGGCGGCGAGCGGCGCGTAATCCTCGTAGCGGAGCAGCGGGTTCAGCCAGATCAGCCGGCGGGATGAGGCGCGCAGACGCCGGGCGGCGGAACCGATGCCCTCGCCGCCCATGCGGTCGAGGCCGTCGGTGAACAAGCAGCACCGTCGCATTCTGGCCGAGCACGCGCCGCGCCCATTGCCGGTTGAATGTGGCGAGGCTTTCGCCGATCCGGGTGCCGCCCGACCAATCCGCCACCGCACCGCCGACCTTGGCGATCGCGGCGTCGGGATCGCGATTGCGCAAGAGGCGCGTCACATTGGTCAGCCGGGTGCCGAACAGGAAGCAATGCACCCGCTCGCCCGCATTGACCAGCGCATAGAGGAAATGCAGGAACAGCCGCGCATAGGCGTCCATCGAGCCGGAGATGTCGCACAGCACGACCAGCGGCGGATGCCGCATGCGCCGCGCCTTGTAGAGCGGCAGCATCGCTTCGGTGCCGCGCGCTCCCGACGCGCGCAGCATGCGGCGCAGATCCAGGCGCTCGCCGCGGCCGTGGCTGAGGGCGGCAAAGCGGCGCGTCCTGATTTCCGCCAGCGCGACGGCGAGATCGGCGATGACGCGGCGGGCAAGCAGCAGCTCCGCCGCCGTCATCTGCTCGAAATCCTTCGCCGCGAGCACTTCCAGCTCGCTCGCGGAGCCCGACGCATCGAGCTGGATCTGGTCTCGCTCCACCGCCTGCATCTCGGCGCGATGCAGAAACAGGCTGTCCGCCAGCCGGCGCGCCATCGCATCGCGCGGATGGCCTTTCGCGCCGCGCGCATTCGGCGCCATCACGGAGAGAAGCTGCTGCAGATAGCCGGGATCGCGCCAGATCAGGTGGAAAGCCTGGTTGAAAATCTCGCGCTCCGAAGGCCGGGTGACGAAGACGGCGTGCAGCGTCCAATAGAGCGTCTTGGGGTTGCCGACGCCCGCCGCCATCACCGCTTCGGTCGCCAGGATCACCTTTTGCGGGCCGATTTCGAGGCCGGAGGCGCGCAGCAGCCGGGCGAAGCCGAGGATGTTGGCGGCGATTTTCCCGCCATCCGCCTCGGCCGCGACGATGTTGGCGCCGAGGCGCTCGCTGGCGGTGAGTCGTTGCCGCGCCGTGACCGCGACTGATTTTTTCGTCGGTCGCTGCCACGATGCTTGCCTGTGGCAGTCTTGCTACGCTTCGCTCCCTCTCCCATGGCGGAGAGGGTCGGGGTGAGGGGTCCTGGAATCAACCGTGGAGCATTATTCCCTCACCCGGTCGCTGCCGCGCTCCGCCCTCTCCCAGAAGCGAGAGGGCAATTAAGGCAGTGCTACGCATTGCGTCTTCTGGCTCGCGGGAGAGGCGACAGCGCACCGGTGAGGGGGCCGCTCACCAAGTCTGTTCGCTTCACAATCCGGCACTCGATCGTCCCGGGCCTGCGCATGGCAGCCGTCGCGCAAGCCACTCACTCCCCCGCCCGCGCCTCGAACGCCGTTTCGCGTGCCCGCGACTTCACCTGCTCCAGCAGGCGCGCGGCCTCGCTGCCCTGGATGCGGGCGATGTCGTCCTGATATTTCAGCAGCGTGCCGAGCGTGGAATTCACGGCATCGGCGTCGAGCGCGACGCAATCGAGCGAGGTCAGCGCCTGCGCCCAGTTGATGCTCTCGGCGATGCCGGGGTTCTTGTAGAGGTCCATCTGGCGGATCGACTGGACGAAGGCGACCACCTGGGCCGTCAGCTCCTTCGCCGCTTCCGGCACTTTCAGCGCCAGGATTTCCGCTTCCCGCGCGGCCGTCGGATAGTCGATCCACACATAGAAGCAGCGGCGGCGGACGGCGTCATGCACTTCGCGGGTGCGGTTGGACGTGATGATCGTGACCGGCGGCTCGGTGGCGCGGATCGTGCCGAGCTCGGGGATGGTGATCTGATAATCGCCGAGGATTTCCAGCAGGAACGCCTCGAAGGGTTCGTCGGCGCGGTCGAGCTCGTCGATCAGCAGCACCGGGCTGCGGCCCTCCGCCGAAAGCTCCAGCGCCTGCAGCAAGGGGCGCTTCAGCAGATAGTCGGCGCTGTAGATGTCGCGCTCGATGCTGGCGGTGTCCGACGCGCTGCCGGCTTCCGCCGCGCGGATATGCAGGAGCTGGCGGCCATGGTTCCATTCATAGGCGGCCGAGGCGAGGTCGAGCCCCTCATAGCATTGCAGCCGCACCAGCGGACGGCCCAGCACCGCCGCCAGAACCTTGGCGAGTTCCGTCTTGCCGACGCCTGCCTCGCCTTCGAGCAGCAGCGGCCGTTTCAGCGTCAGCGCCAGGAACACCGAAGTGGCCAGCGCTTCGCTCGCCAGATAGCCGCCCGAGGCCAGACGCTCCTTGGTTTCGGCGACATTCGCAGGCAGATCGGCCATCAACTTACCTTCATGGCGCTTGCGCCCGCTGCTACCGCAAGCCGCTTCGGATCGACGGCGAAGACGGCGCGCGGTGTCCCCGCCGCCGCCCAGACCGTGTCGTAGCCGAGCAGGTCCTCATCGATGAAAACCAGCATCGGCGCCGCGTGGCCGAGCGGCGGGATGCCGCCGATGGCGAAGCCTGTGACGTCGCGCACATAGGCGGCGTCGGGACGCGTCAGGCTTTCGCCCAGCGCCGCCGCGACGTCCTTTTCGTTGAGGCGGTTGGAGCCGGAGACCAGCATCAGATACGGCTTGCCGCTCTCCGCCCCGCGAAACACCAGCGACTTGACGATCTGCGCCACGGCGCAGCCGCAAGCCGCCGCCGCGTCCTCGGCGGTGCGGGTGCTTGCCGCCATTTCGACGACCGTAACGTCCAGCCCCCGGGCACGCGCCGCCTCTTGCACGCGCATGGCGCTCGCCGGAAGCTCCGCCACCGCCGAACTCACGCTCCCGAGCCTTGTTCGTTCCGAATGAATCGGAACGAGGCTCTATTTCTTTGTTTGCGCATGATCCTCATCGCAAAACCGGTTTCCACTTTTGCGGGAATCACGCTCCTGCGTCGGCGACGGCGCGTTCCGCCATGACGCCGATCAGCGCCGCGCGGTATTCCGCTCCGCCATGCATGTCGCTCATCAGGCCGGAGGACGGCACCTTGATGCCGCTCAGCGCCGAGGCGCGCGAAATTGCTCTTCAGCGCCTGCTCCATCTCGGCAACGCGGAACACGCCGTTCTGACCCGCGCCCGACACCGCGACGCGCACATCGCCCGACGAGAACACGCCGCCGGATCGCTTCGACACGAAGACGCTGACGAGGCAGTAGCGGGATGCGCGCTGCGAGAATTTCGCATAGCCCGACCGCTCCGGGATGGGAAAGCGGATGGCGGTGATGATCTCGCCCGGCTGCAGCGCCGTCGAAAACATGCCGGTGAAAAAGCTGTCCGCGTCGAGCTGGCTCTTGTCGGTGACGATGGTCGCGCCGAGGCCGAGCAAGGCCGCCGGATAGTCCGCCGCCGGGTCGTTATTCGCGACCGATCCGCCGATCGTGCCGCGATTGCGGACCTGCGCATCGCCGATGCCCTCGGCGAGCTTGGCGAGCGCCGGGATCGCCGAACGCACTTCGGCGCTGGCGGCGACTTCGGCGTGGGTGGTGGTCGCGCCGATCACCAGATTGCCGCCCTCGCGGCGGATGCCTTTCAGCTCGGCGATGTTGCCGAGATCGACGAGCGTGCCGGGCTTGGCCAGCCGCTGCTTCAAGGTGGGGATGAGCGTGTGCCCGCCCGCGATCAGCGTCGCCTCGGCATTGGAGGAAAGCGCGCTCGACGCCTCGGCGAGGGATGAAGGGCGCACATAGTTGAAGCTGTACATTCGTTTCCTCTCCTATCTTTTTTGCCCTCTCCCCTCGCGGGAGAGGGCTGCCGCCGCAGGCGGCTGGGTGAGGGGGCTTGCTCGTGGCCCCACCCTCACCCGGCGCTTCGCGCCGCCCTCTCCCATCAAGGGAGAGGGCTGGTCCCTGCGGTCGGCGAGTTCATTGTGACCTTCGTACCGTTCCTTATTCCGCTGCCATCCGTCTCGCGCCGCCATTGATGGCGCGCCACACCTTCTCCGGCGTCGCCGGCATGTCCATGTGATCGACGCCGAATTCCTTCAGCGCGTCGACCACCGCATTGATCACCGCCGGCGGCGCGCCGATGGCTCCCGCCTCGCCGCAGCCCTTGACGCCCAGCGGATTATGCGTGCAGGGCGTGCCGGGCAGCGTATGCACCTTGAAGGACGGCAGGTCGTCGGAACGCGGCATGCAATAGTCCATGTAGGAGCCGGTCAGCAGCTGGCCGTTATCGTCATAGACCGCGTTTTCCAGCATGGCCTGGCCGATGCCTTGCGCGATGCCGCCATGCACCTGGCCCTCGACGATCATCGGGTTGACGATGTTGCCGAAATCATCCGCCGCCGTGAAGGACACGATTTCCGTGAAGCCGGTCTTCGGGTCGATCTCCACCTCGCAAATATAGGTGCCGGCGGGATAGGTGAAGTTCTTCGGATCGTAGAAGGCGGTTTCCTCAAGGCCCGGTTCGAGCGTGTCGATCGGATATTGATGCGGCACATAGGCCGTCAGCGCGATTTCGCCGAACGTCTTGGCCTTGTCGGTGCCCTTCACCGTATAGGCGCCGTTTTCGAAGGCGATGTCGCCCTCGGAGGCCTCCAGCAGATGCGCCGCGATCTTGCGGCCCTTCTCGATCACCTTGTCGAGCGCCTTGACCAACGCCGAGCCGCCCACCGCGATCGAGCGCGAGCCGTAAGTGCCCATGCCGAACGGCACCTTGTCGGTGTCGCCATGCACGATTTCGACATTCGCGCTGTCGATGCCCAGCTTCGAGGCCACCACTTGCGCGAAGGTCGTCTCATGCCCCTGGCCGTGGCTGTGACTTCCGGTGAGGACGGTGACGCTGCCGGTCGGATTGACGCGGACAGTCGCGGCCTCGTAGAGCCCGGCCCGTGCGCCCAGCGCGCCGACAAGGCTCGACGGCGCGATGCCGCAAGCCTCGATATAGGACGCGACGCCGATGCCGCGCAGCTTGCCCCGGCCCTTGGCTTCCGCTCGGCGGCCTTCAAAGCCCGCATAGCCGGCGATTTCCATCGCCTTGTTCAGTGCAACCTCATAGTCGCCGGTGTCGTAGACCACCGCGACCGGCGTCTGGTACGGGAACTGGCTCGGCTGGATGAAATTCAGCCGGCGCAATTCGGCCTGGTCCTTGCCCATCTCCTGCGCGGCCTTGCTCATGATCCGCTCAAGAATATAGGTCGCCTCGGGGCGGCCCGCGCCGCGATAGGCGTCGACCGGCACGGTATTGGTGAACACCGCCTTCACATTGCAGTGGATGGCCGGCGTCGTATATTGGCCGGCGAGCAGCGTGCCGTGCAGCCAGGTCGGAACGCAGGGCGCGAAGGTGGAGAGATAGCCGCCCAGATTGGCGAGCGTCTGGCATTGCAGCCCGATGATGCGGCCGTCGGCGTCGAAGGCCATCTCGGCATGGGTGACGTGGTCGCGGCCATGCGCGTCGGACAGGAAGGCCTCGCTGCGTTCGGAGGTCCATTTCACCGGACGGCCCACCCGCTTCGACGCCCAGGTGACCAGCGCTTCTTCGGCATAATGATAGATCTTCGAGCCGAAGCCGCCGCCGACATCCGGCGCGATAGACGCGCAGCTTGTGCTCGGGGATCGACAGCACGAACGCGCCCATCAGCAGCCGGATCACGTGCGGGTTCTGGCTGGTGGTGTAGAGCGTGTAGTCCTCGGTGCCCATCTCATAATGGCCGATGGCGACGCGCGGCTCCATGGCGTTCGGGATCAGCCGGTTGTTGATCAGGTCGAGCTTGGTGACATGCGCCGCGCGGGCGAAGGCGGCATCCACGGCGGCCTTGTCGCCCAGTTCCCATTCGAAGCAGAGATTATTCGGCGCTTCCTCATGCACGGGCGTGCCGCCGCCGTTGAGCGCGGCCTTCATATCCATCACGACCGGCAGCTCGTCGAGATTGAGCTGCACCAGTTCCGATGCATCCTTGGCCTGCTGGAAGCTCTCGGCGATGATGGCGACCACCGGATCGCCGACATGGCGCACCTTGCCGGCCGCGAGAATCGGGTGCTTCGGCTCCTTCATCGGCTGGCCATGCACATCGGTGACGAGCCAGCCGCAGGGCACGCCGCCCGCGCCGGATGTGTCGATGTCCTCGCTCGTATAGACCGCCACGACACCCTTGCGCGCTCTTGGCCGCGGATGTGTCGATCGAGCGGATCGTCGCGTGGGCGACCGGCGAACGCAGCACATAGCAATAGAGTCTGGTTCGGCAGGTTGATGTCGTCGGTATATTTGCCCACGCCCTTGATGAAGCGGAAATCCTCGCGCCGTTTTACGGCTGCGCCAATGCCCTGTGCCGTCATTGTTTCCTCCAAGCCTGATTATTCGGCGGCGACCGCGCGGCCGCTCATCTGCGCGGCGGCGATCTGCACGGCCTTGACGATGTTGTGGTAGCCGGTACAGCGGCAGATATTGCCCTTCAGCCAGCTTCGGATCTCCGGCTCGCTCGGGTTCGGGTTCGTCTTCAGGAGATCGGCGGCGGACATGATCATGCCGGGGGTGCAGAAGCCGCATTGCAGGCCGTGCGCCTCGCGGAACGCGGCTTGCAGCGGATGCAGATCGGTGCCGCTCGACAGCCCTTCGATCGTGGTGATCTTCGCACCTACCGCCTGGGCGGCGAGCACCGTGCAGGACTTTGACGGAATTGCCGTTCATATGCACGACGCAGGCGCCGCATTGCGAGGTGTCGCAGCCGATATGCGTGCCGGTCAGGCCGAGCTTCTGGCGCAGGAAATCGGCCAGCAGCATATTCCCGTCGGCCTGCCCGCTGACGGACCTGCCATTCACTTCCATCGAGACTTCCGGCATCTCTTGCGCTCCTCCCAATCCCTGGATGCGTTTCCCTGCCCGCACGCGAGTGCGGCTTCAGGCGTCGCCGCTTCTCTCGAGCGGTTTGGCGGGATTATGGCACGCCGCCCGCTAAGTGCAAATAACTCAGCGATGTTTGTGCGCTGAATTGGATATGTGGTTTTTGGAAGTGGACGCTGCGGGCAGCTAAGCCGGAGCGACGGATGGTGCGGTGATCGAGCGGACGCGGGGTGCGATCGACCTGAAGGGATGCGATCAGAAGACCTGACCTAATGACCATGCCGCTCTAAATGCCGATATGGAGCGAACCCGGTCTGGATTCAAACGTGGGCGATCTGTATCTGGGCGAAACGACCCTTCGACGCCCATGATTTGTCTCCGCCGCTTCATTTCCTGCGGCGAAGCAACCGCCCGAGTTCTTCTGCCACCAATTCAGGTTCGAAACTTCGGCGGAGGCGACGCCCGAATTGCTCGGGTTCCGAGCCGGTCAAATTCATCCACGCTTCAACAATATATTGCTGCGCCCGCGGCGAAAGCATAAGCGCATCTTTATACGACCGCGCCTTCTTCAAATATATGGCTTGTAGCACTCCGGTAAAAACCAACGCGCGGGTCAACGCGATTTCGTCCGGCCCTTCCTGCTCTTCAACTCGATCGAAATTGATGGGGAAGCCGCCATTTTCAACATAATGGGTTTGGCCGCTGGGTAGTTGCACCGTGACACGATCAAACGGAGATCCACTTTGCTTGCCTAACTGCAATAGATCCTTAAACTCAACGTCGCGCGACGAGCAGCTAATGAAGTGAATTGGTTTTCTAGACCGCACTTGGCTCAGCTGATCGACACGCAAAGAATTGGATCCGGTGCAGCCGAAAATGACTTCGGCTTCTCTAAGCATGAATTTCAACGAGGCGCAAGAAATTACGCCGTCTGGGTAAGTTAATTTTCTCTTTTTCATACGCGAAAACTTTGATGCTCCCGCGCAGGCACAGGTCTTTGGCAAGCGCTGTGCCAAGTGCGCCAAGCCCGACGATGCCAACCGAGCGGATATTGTTAAGCAAGTGCAGGGCACGAACTTTTTTCAACACTCCCTTGGCAATGACCTTGGACTCAAACAATCGTTTTGCAGCAGACCGGCTAATGTCAATTTTGGTCAGCTTGGCTGGATCGGGCTTGCGTCGAATGCCCGATGCCGTTTGCTGGACAGAAATAACGTAAGCTTGCTGAGAACCTCAGCGTCCAGCCGGTGTGCTGGGGGCGTATGGGCAATTTTTCGGGTCGGAAAGACGCCAGCCCAGGTTTCGGTCAAAAAACCACCGTCATCCAAAATAACCAGCCTAACGTTACGGCCTCGATTTTACGAGCGTTTAACAAATATCGAAATGCCGCGTTGCATCCTTCCAATATACCCCTGTGGACCGCATTATCGTAATGCCCGGGCCGTATTACCGAGCGTTTTGTCAATAATTTGAAATCCCGCCTCCTTCAATGTCTCGAAGCGCGGACGGAATGCTCGAATAGGGCTTGGGGACGATAACAACACGGCTCGGCAGAATACCAACGTCCGGCCGGAGCAATCGGGCAAACAAGTCGACGGTGGAAGGGAGACAATGCAACTGTGCGAGCAGCACAATTTGTTCGCTACGTGCGCTCAGATCGTAGCCGTCTTCTTCGAGAATATCTCGATCAACGCCCAGCAGAATCTTGCGCAAGGTGCTCATGATGCCATTTCGCTGGGTTTAATACCGTCGATCCTGACCGAACTCCGAAAGAAGGCGCAACGTTCATTGGGGGGCGTCGAAAAATGAGGCTTGTAGAATTCCGCCAGCGGGAATTCCATCGGTGATACTGACGACGTCCGCTGATTGAACGATACCATATAAACACTGGGCCGTGCGCCTGCCCCGACGCCAATGCTGGGAGATTGAAAGGTAATGTGGTTTAGGAGTTCCACATAGGCCGCGATCTCCCCCTTCGATCCCTTATCGCGCTGCTCTTTCTGATCCACGAGCGTCAGAACATTCATCATTCTCAGGACTCTGTCCTTGATGCTGCCGCCAGCAGAGCGGGTCCCGAGAATTGCAGGAGCCAACTGCTCCAATTTCAGATACCCAATCCGCGCGCCCTTCGCCATATAGGCTGGACACAGTACACAGCTTTGAGAGGTGACGACGCTAAGGATTTGATCTGAAATGTCTCCAAATGGGCCGCTCTTGGTGTTGCCTGTCAGAGGAACGTAGAACGGCTGCCGGCTGTCCATAACATCCTCTACCCGCTTGAAGAACAATCCCACGGCGTCCGCGGTTTCCCCATAATTAGGGGAGAGCACGCGCCGCAGTTTCTGCTGTAAAGTTCTCGGATCTTTGTCGCGAACCCGGGCCAAATTCCGCCAGGCCCGCCTCACGAGGCCGTCGCCCAAACTTCTTGCAGGCCCCGGAGCGTCACCTTGCAGCAAATCAAACCAGTCGCGCGAAAAATATATGATTCTAACGCGCCAATTATTGGCAATGTCGTGAAATTGCGGAAGCCGCTCAAGCTGATCGAACAGTGACGCTTCCTCGTTCAATCCAATATCACCGATGTAAAGACCAAATTTGCGCGCAAGCTTTGATCTATTTTGTTGCGTTGCCAAATTTGGTATCGCATTAATATTACAGACACCCGCTCGTATACTCCAAGCAGGCGGCAGGGAATTCGGAACCTTTGCGATTTCGTCGGCGGTCTCAAATAATCCAACAAAATCTCCCGGTTCGAGGATCGCGTCCGTTATGCCAAGAGTAAGCATTTATCCGAACCGGAGTAATTCGTCACTTCACAGGAATTTTTAATAATAATTCCAAGTGGAAGATTTTTTGGATACAATAAATTCAGTCGAAAATACCCCTCGTTGCGGTAAAATAGGCTTTCCTTCATGAATTATGTTTTCTCCGTACACATATTCTACCGAAACAATTTTCAATTCCTGTTGTTTCTGGGCATCCTGCAGCTGAAACAATTCATCGAACAATTTCGCTAGATTAGGCCTAACGCGCTCGATCTCTCTCCTTGCCTGATCCCAGGCAAGCGGCTGTGCATTTAACATGGTGCTGTCCCGCAGCGTCGCAGGGCGCTAAATGGCGGCTGCCGACGCGTTCAAGCGGAATTATGCTAAACACTGAGGGTTTTGCAAAGTGCGATCCCATTTTGGTTACCTAAATGTGACAGCAAATTTAGCTCCGAAATTTGACACTCCACGCCATGGGAAGCTGATAACGAGCTCAATTAGCATCCCAGCATTTAGGAGAAATTCTAAGTTAATTAATAATAAAACTAACCTAATTCCTTATGCTTTTAAACCCAAGTTATATCACACAAACGTAACATTTACTTCGTATATATCAATAACGACGCTATATCTGTGAGTTTAACAACTAATGTAATCCTAGTGAATTTTGCGAAATCATTCTCATAGGGCATATGAGGATGAATGGCAATGACAAAAGAAAATAGAAATGGAGGGTCGAATATTGTAGAGTTGCTCGGGCTTTGGTCGCTGCCGTCGGCTTGTTTGTCACGCTCTCTGACAAATGGCAGCCCAAAAAGTTCAACCCCCAGCCGCCTGTCGAGCACTGGGAGCGGTACGAACCCCCGCGGCAGTCATACCCATATTACGAGGAAGGCGGAGTTCGCCGGGTCCGGAAATGCCGAAATCCTACAAGCGGCAGGACAGGCTGATGCCGTCGAAGGTGGATGAGCGGCTTCCGCGCCGCTAGAGGCGATCGGCGTCGGCCAGTCACCGCCTTGCCCCTAATGCCCCAGGATCTGGCTGAGGAACAGCTTCGTCCGCTCGCTTTGCGGATTGTTGAAGAACCGCTCCGGCTCCTGGATTTCGACGATCTGGCCCTGGTCCATGAACACGACGCGGTGCGCCACCTGCCGGGCGAAGCCCATCTCATGCGTCACGACCAGCATGGTCATGCCGCTTTCGGCCAGGTCGATCATCACGTCCAGCACTTCGGAGATCATCTCGGGATCGAGCGCGGAGGTCGGCTCGTCGAACAGCATGACGCGCGGATTCATGCATAGCGAGCGCGCGATGGCGACGCGCTGCTGCTGCCCGCCGGAGAGCTGGCCGGGATATTTGTGCGCCTGCTCGGGGATCCGCACGCGCTTGAGATATTCATGCGCGGCCGCCTCGGCATCCTTGCGCGGCACCTTGCGCACCCAGACGGGCGCGAGCGTCAGGTTTTCCAGCACGGTGAGATGCGGGAACAGGTTGAAATGCTGGAACACCATGCCGACTTCGCGCCGCACATCGTCGATGTTCTTGAGGTCGTTGTTCAGCTCGATGCCGTCGACGATGATCGTGCCTTCCTGATGCACCTCCAGCCGGTTGATGCAGCGGATCAGCGTCGATTTGCCCGAGCCGGACGGCCCGCATATGACGATGCGCTCGCCGCGCCCGACGATCAGGTCGATGTCCTTCAGCACATGGAAATCGACGAACCATTTGTTGAGCCCGCTGATGGAGATCATGGGCGGGCCGGGCGCCCGCTCCGGGACAGGGCCGGTGACGGGTCTGTCGGGAGCATCAATCACGGTCATGTATCCGGCTCCACCTTTCGCCTTTACGCTTGATCTTTCCGAAAACCACTTTTCCCGATCTCGCTCTAATTTCGGTGCGACGTATCGAGCCGGCGCTCGACGCGCTGGCTGTAACGCGACATGGAATAGGTGCAAATCCAGAAGATGAGCGCCGCGAAGACATAGGCCTCGAAATCATAGCCCTTCCATTCGATCGAGCGGCTTGCCGTCTGCGCCATGTTCATCAGGTCGAGCAGACCGATGATGGCGACGAGGGACGTGTCCTTGAACAGCGAGATGAAGGTGTTGACGATGCCGGGGATCGAAATCTTCAGCGCCTGCGGCAGCACGATCAGCACCATCTTCTTCCAATAGCCGAGCCCGAGCGAATCCGCCGCTTCATATTGCCCGCGCGGAATGGCCTGCAGGCCGCCGCGCACCGCTTCCGCCGCATAGGCGGATTCGAACAGCGTGATGCCGATCATGGCGCGCAGCACCTTGTTGAAGTCGACCTCCGAAGGGAAGAACAGCGGCAGCATCACCGAGGCCATGAACAGGATGGTGATCAGCGGCGTGCCGCGCCAGAACTCGATATAGACGGTGGACAGGGCGCGGATGACGGGCAGGTCCGAGCGGCGCCCGAGCGCCAGCAGGATGCCGAGCGGCAGCGATGCGACGATCCCGACGCTCGCCAGCGCGAAGGTGAGCAGGAAGCCGCCCCATTCATTGGTCGGCGCGATCGGCAGGCCGAGCCATTCGCCCTGGATGATGGCATAGGCGAGCACCGGGAAGCCGAACAGGGTGAACAGGCCGACCTTCGGCTTATGCGGCGTCGTCGGCCAAAGCAGCCAGAATAACAGGCCGCCCAGGATGGCGAAGCTCAAGACCGGCCGCCAGACTTCATCGGGATGGGAGCCGAAATAGAGGCCGAACATGATCTGGTTGAAACGGACCTTGATGAAGGTCCAGCAGGCGCCGTCCGGATTGGCCTGGCAGACGGCTTTGTTCGTGCCGGCGAAATTGGCGTCCAGCAATGCCCAGTGCAGCACGGGCGGGATGAGTTGATAGAGCGCAAGCAGGCACAGCAAGGTGACGATGGTGTTGGTGACCGAGCCGAACAGATGCTCGCGCGCCCACAGCAACGGACCCGAAGCCAGCAGGGGCGGCGGGCGATCGGGCTTTTTCTCGAAGAGGACGGTCTCCGCCATTTCCGCTATCTCTCCACCACCTGAACGCGCTTATTGTAGACATTCAGAATGGCCGACGTAATCAGGCTTAAGGTCTCATAAACCACGATCGTCATGGCGATGATCACCAGCGCCTGGCCGGTCTGATTGAGGGCGATGCCGGCCCACAGGCTCACCAGCTCCTCATAGGCCACCGCCACGGCGAGCGACGAGTTCTTGGTCAGGTTCAGATATTGGTTGATCGTCGGCGGGATGATCACCCGCAGCGCCTGGGGAATAACGACCAGCCGCAGCATTTTTGCGCGGCTCAGCCCCAGGGATTGCGAGGCTTCCGTCTGTCCGCGCGACACCGAGGCGATGCCGCCGCGCACATTCTCGGCGATGAACGACGCCGTATAGGTCGACAGCGCGAACCACAGCGAGAAAAGCGGCAGCGGGACCTGAATGCCGCCGCTCAGATTGAACCGGCCGAGTTCGGGGCGCTCAAATCTGAGCGGCGCGTCGAACATCAGAAAAACGAGGCCGATCAGCCCCGCGGCGACGAGCAATCCGTACAGCACGCCGGGCGGTCGCCGGCCCGTGAGATATTGCTTCCGTCTCGCCCAGCGCAGAAATACGAAAATCGCGACGATGCCGAGCAGGAACGCCGCGAACAGCGCCCAGATGCCCACGCCCTCCGTGGCGACGGGCTTGGGCAGATAGAGGCCGCGATTATTGAGAAAGACCTCACCGCCGGCGCTCAGGCTTTGCTGCGGAAACGGCAATAGCGGCAGGAACACCGCGAAATTCCAGAACATGAGCTGCAGCAGCACCGGGATGTTCCGGAACGTCTCGATATAGAGGAGTGCAAAGCGCGACAGGAAGAAATTGGGCGACAGGCGCATGACGCCGACCGTGAACCCGATGATGGTCGCGGCGATGATGCCCAGAATGCTGACGATGATGGTGTTCTGGATGCCGATGAGGAACACCAGCCAGTAAGGGCTTTCGCCCAGCCTATATTCGATGAAGGGCGAGAACCCGACCGCGAAGGGCGCGACCTGATCCATGAAATCGAAGCCGGTCTGAATGCCCCGCACGCGGAGATTCGAAACGGTGTTGTTGAAGATCGTCACCAGCGCCCAGATGACGATTACGAGCACCACGAC
The DNA here is from genome assembly GCA_963842775.1 of uncultured Alphaproteobacteria bacterium. Classification (GTDB taxonomy): domain Bacteria; phylum Pseudomonadota; class Alphaproteobacteria; order Rhizobiales; family Rhodomicrobiaceae; genus R-RK-3. The sequence continues at coordinate 704,617 of CAWJHQ010000016.1, forward strand.
CTGAGCGGCAATGCCGCGTATGGCGGGATTTCGATAGAGCGGGATCCGGGCTTTCTGCGCCAAGGCTTGTTTCATGGTGCGCCGCGTTACGGGTATTCAGGGGAGCAGCCGAAGGACTGCGGCGTCCAGAGTTGCCCCCGAACGCCGCTGGATATGCCCGTTAGCGGATTGGCGGAGCGTAAAGCAGCCCACCCTTGTTCCACAACGCGTTGACGCTGCCCTCGCGCTTCAGGCCGAGCGGCGTGATGTTGCGCTGATACATTTCGTCGTAATTGCCCACCGCCTTGATGGCGTCGAGGGCCCAGCTATTAGACAGGCCGAGATTCTCGCCCATCTTGTCTTCGGAACCGAGCAGGCGCTTGACGTCTGGGCTGGTGCTCTTGGTCTTCATCTCGTCGGCATTGGCGGAAGTGACGCCGACCTCATCGGCAGTGATCAGCGCATAGAGCGTCCAGGTGACGATATCGCGCCATTGCGCATCGCCCTGGCGTACCGCGGGTCCAAGCGGCTCCTTGGAGATCGTCTCGGGCAGGATGATAGCGCCGTCGGGTTGTTTCAGCTCGGTGCGGATGGCGGCGAGCTGGGATTTGTCGGACGTCAGAACGTCGCAGGAGCCGCCGTCGAAGCCTTCGCGCGTCTGAACGGAGGTGTCATAGACGACGGGCTTGAATTGCAGGCCGTTGCTGCGGAAATAGTCAGCAAGGTTGAGCTCGGTGGTCGTGCCGGCCTGGACGCAAACGGTCGCGCCGCCCAGTTCCTTGGCGCTCGCCACGTTCAGCGACTTCTTCGCCAGGAAGCCCTGCCCGTCGATGTAGTTGAAATAGGTGAAGTCGATGCCGAGCGTGGCATCGCGGCTCATCGTGGCCGTGGTGTTGCGCGACAGCACGTCGATCTCGCCGGAGGTCAGTGCAGTGAAGCGTTCCTTGGCGGTCAGGTTGGTGAACTTCACCTTGGTCTTGTCGCCGAAGATCGCCGCCGTCAGCGCGTAGCAGAAATCGGCGTCGATGCCGCGCATCTGGCCTTTGTCGTCCGGGGCCGAGAAGCCGGGAAGGCCTCCGTCGATACCGCATTTGAGGTGCCCGCGGGCTTTGACATCGTCCAACGTCGCCGCGGATGCCGGGATTGTCGCAAGTGCCAGGACGGCACATGCACTCATGACTAGCGGAATAGCACGCATCGAAAACCCTTCCTCTCCAAATGTGTTCGTCACCGTAAAAACGAAGGCACAAACTGTGCCACATCGCCAAGCTAGCAGAAAGAATGGGCGGCAGGAAAATATCGATAGTCGATACCACTATTGGACTGCCGGCCGCCTTGCGCGGCCTGTTTTCGAGGCGCCGCCAGGTTCGACTGCCACGGCCAATAATCGTCGGTGCGCTCTTCCTTGTGGGGCAATGACATGCTGGATTTAAACGGGAACGGGGCGCCTGCCATGCCATGCTGCTGAGCATAGAGAAGGTCGCGTCGGACAAGCGCGCGGGATGATCAGGTGGAAGGATAATTCCAGCGGTTCAACTTGCCAGAAGCCGCCTCAAGACCTCCCGCTTGGCGTTTGGAACTTCGCCGCTGCACTATCTCGATGCTCGTCGTCGCCGGGAGTTGCTTTGTTCACGATGCGTCTGGCGGCCCGTCTCGGAGTACTCTGGTCTTACAACCGGTCCATCTGATCTGCCTTGCTGGCTGCGATTTCACCGAGCACCCGCGCGAGGGCGGCGAGCCAGCTCTCGCTCTTGTTCTTGCCGCCAGAAATGCTTTCGCACTCCTCATAGGAGAGTTCTCGTATTGGGTTGGATTTGACGTCTTCTTGAATCGGGTTGGATTGCGCGTCCATGGGTTTGTTCCTTTGGTTCCGAACTCGCTGCACGGTCGAGCTGGCGGATCATGAAAGACGCAGAAGATGCGGTAAAGACGCAGAAGACGCGGTGCAATTACCCAAGGAACATCAGTCGAGAGTTGGATCCAGTCACTATCGGTAGTCTCTCCCTCCTTTTGGCGGCATGCGCGGCTGCTGGCGCGCGCCCTGCTGCGGAGGCATGCGCTGCTGCTGCGGATATGGTTGCGGCGCGGGCAGCGCCAGCGGGGCGCGTCTGGCCTGCCGTTTGCGCCGGCGCATCTCCATCTCGTACTCAGCCGCCAAAGCGTCTATCTCTCTCACCTCTCTCCACAGCACGGTGGCGCAGGCGAGAGCGAACAAGTTGATGCCGATATAGGTCGAGCCGGTCGGGACATTGCGCGTGACCTGCTGGAATACCGAACTCCAGCCGAGCGACCAGTACACGGACATGTCCGTAGTGTTCGGCTGGCTCATAAGGAGCAGCGTGACGTTGATGCGGTCATCCATCAGCATGACGAGCCCCCAGCCCGTGACCACCAGCGCCGGCAGGAGCAGAATGTGATGGACGAGCGACAGGACGAAACCGAGGCGCGTCTGCTGCAACATCAGGATCGCACCGGCAAGGCCAAGGAGCTGCACCAGCAGGAACAGGCCGACGAGGATCATGTTCCGGCCGAAGGGCATATCGGTGAGGATCCGAGGATCGACCCCCCACAGATTGAACCCGGCGCTCAAAATCTGAACGTAAGCAATGATATGCCAGATGATAATCGCCACTCCGTCCCCCAGCCTCATGGCTTGCGGGCAGGACATTAGGGCGTAATCTTGGCGCGAAAGCGTCTTGCCGCGTCCCGTTGCAGGGAAAAATGGGGTAGCGTTAAGAGGTGCGCGTTGTAGGTCGCGATCATGGCGCAGCGCGTGGCGGTCGAGGGGATCGGTCCGTCCACGGCCTTGCCGCTGATCCCGAAGGCGCACCGCTCGATGAGGAGACGGCAGACCTCCGAAGGCGACACCGGCGTCCAAGCCTCTGCCTCGTATCGCACGTTCGCTCGGCATCTATTCCGAAGCCGCACCTGCCGCGCTACGGCACGTGCTTCTCCGCCAATTCACGCATTTGCCGGCCGAGCCGGCGCGCGGGCGCAGTGCTTCGCCATCCAGCGCTAGCTTCGCCATCCAGCACTAGCTATGAATCGACTCACCGTGCTGGGTAATGTCGAGCCCTTCGATTTCGGCCTGGTTGGAGACGCGCAAGGGAATGAAAAAGCCCACCAGCTTCAGCAGCACGAAGGTCATGACGCCGCACCAGAGAATGGTGACGACACAGCCGTAAAATTGAATGAGAAGTTGCCCGGGATTGCCTTCGAGGAGGCCTGGAAATCCACTTGGCGTGTCCGGCCCGGTGGACAGACTCGCGGTTGCAAACACTCCGCACAGCATCGTTCCGAGAAAGCCGCCCGCACCGTGCACGCCGAATACATCGAGGGAATCATCGTAGCCGAGCCGCTTCTTGAGGATCGTCGAAGCGTAAAAGCAAACGCCGCCTGCGAGGATGCCGATCAGAACGGCATGCCAGGGCAGCACAAAGCCCGAAGCCGCGGTGATCGTGCCGAGACCGGCCACTGCGCCTGAAATCACCCCCAGAACCGACGGCCTTTCACGCGTATACCATTCCAGCGCCATCCAGGTCAGGGCGCCCGCACTTGCGGCAAGATGCGTCGCCACGATCGCCATGGCGGCGCGCGAGTTGGCCCCATAGGCCGAGCCGCCATTGAAGCCGAGCCAGCCGACCCAGAGGAGCCCGGTGCCGATCACCGCCATCGACAAATCATACGGCGCCAGATTTTCGCTGCCATAGCCGCGCCGTTTGCCAAGCACCAGCGCTGCGACCAGCCCTGCGACGCCGGCATTGATGTGCACGACCGTGCCACCGGCAAAATCGAGCAGGCCGGCGCTGCCAAGAAAGCCTCCGCCCCAGACCCAGTGCGCGATGGGCACGTAGACGAAAAGCAGCCAAAGGGCGGAAAACCAAAGAAATGCCGAAAACCGCATCCGCTCGGCAACGGCGCCCGCCACCAGCGCTACGGTGATGACCGCGAAGGTCATCTGATAGATCATGAACAGGCTCTCGGGGATTGTCTTTGCGAATGGGCTGACGCTATCGATGCCGATGCCGGACAGGAAGAGCGGCGTGAAAGATCCGATGAAGCGCCCGTCTCCGGTAAATGCGAGGGCGTATCCGATGACCATCCACAGGAGTGACACGAGCCCCACAACCGCAAAGGTTTGAGCCATGGTGGCCAGAACATTCTTCTTGCGCACCATGCCGCAATAGAAGAGCGCAAGCCCCGGGATCGACATCATCAGAACGATGCCGGTTGCAACGAGCATCCAGGCCGTATCGGCCCCGTCGAATTTGGCAGGCTGGGCAAAGACCGGTGTCGTGTTCAGCGCAAGCAGAATTGCGCAGATGGCGCCGCGCCCGAGAGGACGCCCCAAGCCCAACAACGTCATCACGTCCCCCCAGCTCCCCTGTTACAGGCCGCTCATAGAGCGTCCTCGTCGCTCTCGCCCGTCCTAATGCGAAGCGCGTGCTCGACCGTGGTGACAAAGATCTTGCCGTCGCCGATCTCGCCTGTGCGGGCAGATTCGGCGATGACCTCTTCTACGCGGTCGGCAAGCTCCGATGGAACGACGATCTCCAGCTTTATCTTCGGTACGAAGTGAACCTGATATTCGGCGCCCCGATAGATCTCGGTATGCCCCTTCTGGCGCCCGTAGCCCTTTACCTCGCTGACCATCATCCCGTTCACGCCGGCGTCGGACAGCGCCTGACGCACTTCGTCGAGCTTGAAAGGTTTGATGATTGCTATGATGAGCTTCATGGGTAGACCTGCTTTATCGGACAGGATGGCTTGCGCGTTTCGTGTGCTTCTGCACAAAGCTTAATCCAAAAAATCGGGTTTTCATGCGCAAAAAATAGACACATAGAAGAAAAATTAGGCATGCGGCCTGCCGCATCTCACAGAATGAGCGCTGAGGCAGTCCGGTTGTTCAACGGAGCTGGTTCAGCGGTCATTAATCAGGCTCAAGGGTTAATAATATCCAAAGCATCGCAATGCCCGGCAGTTGGAGCCTCAAATGTCCTGGCAAGACCAAATAGCCTACGTGATTCCTGTGGCGATGGGTCTGTGTGCAGGAATGATTTCCTTCTATGTCAGCCGCGGCCGGGCTTGGCGGTGGGGATTCATCGGTTATCTTGCAGGCGTTCTCGCCGGCGCCTTTGCCATAGCGATCGCAGCGATACTCATTCCTGAACGCGAAGCCTATATCCAACTTGGTGTATTGACAATATTCGGAGGCGGTCTGCTGGTGCTTGTTACGCCCGCGATAGGCGCCATTGCAGGCCTGCTGCTCCCGTCGAAGCGCGACTGAGGCCTCCATTTGGCGCTCGAAATCATCAGGCGGGATTATCTTCTTGATATGATTAGCCAGACCTGCTGATGCCCGATCAAGAAGCCCCGCCATCGTCCCCTGTGGGAAACGATGCACACTGAATACCCGCCGCTTGTGAGGCGATCCGAACCACTTTAATAAAATTAGGAAATTTTCAGTGCACCTCCTGATCAGGTATCGACATGACGACCAAAATCGTTGCGCCATCTATCAAGCTCAAAGCTTTCAATTGCCCAAGGTGTGGAGCATTGGCAGATCAGAGTTGGTTCAAAATATTGGGCGACTCCGTAAAGGAGACCCCTTTCGTCCAAGATAGCGCGTTCACGGAGCATATTAAGTCTCTGCCCGCAGGCGAAGGCAAGATGAAAGCGATGCATGAGAAGTTTGTTTCCCATGCGGAAAAGGCCATGACGGGCGAGATTTTTTTCAAAGATGAAAGCAGTGAATACGCCTATCCACTCGAAAATCTATTTATGAGCCAATGCCGAAGCTGCAAAGATCTCACGCTTTGGCATCATGACACAATTCTCTATCCACTGGCACAGTATGAGATTCAGCCCAACGAGGACCTATCTGACGACATAAAGGCAGACTTCAATGAGGCGCGCACGATCCTCGATCTCTCGCCTCGCGGTGCAGCGGCTCTCCTCCGCCTGTGCATTCAGAAGCTTTGCAAGCACCTGGGGCAACCAGGCAAAAACATCAACGATGATATCGCCGCACTCGTTGCGGCCGGACTCGATCCGAAAATCCAAAGAGCGCTCGATATTGTGCGGGTGATTGGGAATGAATGTGTTCACCCCGGCACCATGGATTTGAAGGATGATCGCGAGACAGCGGCCAAGCTATTTCAGCTGGTCAACCGTATCGCTTACGACATGATCACACATCCGAAGGAAGTTGATGCGCTGTACAACGCACTGCCGGCGGACAAACTCGACGGGATTAATAAGCGCGACGCCAAGGCGAGCTTGGTCGCGCCATAGATAAGACAGGCGCGGTACCATCTAAATGGGTGAGTTGTCTAAGGAGTTTTCTGCGGCACGATTGCCCGCGAGCTGCCCATCGACTTTTTAGCCAAGGGAGGCGAGGTGCAATCTATTGAAAAATATGGTGGAGCCAGACGGGATCGAACCGACGACCTCGTGAATGCCATTCACGCGCTCTCCCAACTGAGCTATGGCCCCTGATGAGTGTGATGTCTTATGCTTTTCACCGCCCCGGATCAAGAGGAACGTCGCGAAACCAGCGTTATTCGGCATTGGCGCGGGCCAGCGTATTGCGCATAGTGTGAGCGAACCAAATTCGAGGACCTCATGCATAAGCTTGCCGGAATTTTCGCCGCCGCCGCCACGCCTCTCAAGCCGATCTGAGCATCGATACCGAAAGGCTTGTCCGCCATTGCCGCTGGCTGCTGGACGAGGGCGGCTGCGACGGCGTGAATCTGCTCGGCACGACCGGCGAGGCGACGTCCTTTTCCGTGGAGCAGCGCCTCGACGCCATGCGGACCATCGCCGAATCGGGCCTGCCGATGAGCCGGTTCATGGTCGGCACCGGCGCTGCGGCGCTGCGTGACGCGGTGACGCTGACCAAGGCGGCGCGCGAGCTGAAATTCTCCGGCGCGCTGCTGCTGCCGCCTTTCTACTACAAGAATATCGCCGAAGACGCGCTCGAGGCTTATGTCGCCACGGTGATCGAAGAGGCGTGCGGCGGGGATTTCGGTCTTTACCTCTACCACATCCCGCAATTCTCGGCGGTTCCCTATCCGGTCGCGCTGGTGGAGCGTCTGGCAAAGCGCTTCCCCGATACGCTTGCCGGCATCAAGGATTCGAGCGGCGATATCGAGCACAGCGTCATGCTGGCGGAGCGTCTCCCTTCGCTCGCGGTCTTCCCCGGAGCGGAGACGATCCTGGGCCTGAAGCCGCAGGTGAAGTTCGCCGGCTGCATTTCGGCGACGACCAACGTCACCGGTTCGTTCACCTCGCGCGGCTGGAAGGAACGCGGCACCGAGGAAGGCGCGCGCGCCATGGCCGCCGCCGCGGCGATCCGCGCGACGCTGTCGGAATTTCCGCTGATTTCGGCCGTCAAATGGGCACTGGCGGAATTGCAGAACGACCAGGAATGGCGGCGCGTGCATCCTCCGCTTTCGGCGTTGCCGGAGACGGAGTGGCTGCGGCTGCGCGCCAAGCTTGCCGAGAGCGAACTGTTCAAGTCCGATCTTCATGCGCTGAACATTTGACGGCATCGCCCGGCGTTCGCCGCCGGACGACATCACCGGCGCCCACGACCTCGTCGAACACGGCGGCGGCGTGGAATCGGCGGAGCATGATTCGTTCGCGGCTCTTTACCTATCGGGTAATTTCCGCGCCATATCCCACGCCGTTATTTTACCTAGATTGACGGGCAGTAGGTTGCGACCTCATTCGCTTACGCACGGTCGGGGGGCGGCGCGTGATGCCTATTTTCTTACTGCTTGCGGTGCTGTTGATCATCATCGCCTTTTTTCTGTTGCAGCGCCCACAGCGTGCGCCGCGCCTGCCGCACAATGTCGGCGATTGGGGAGCGGCCGGCAGCGACGATCCGCGCGTGGCCGTGGCTGCCATGATGTACTCGGTGGCGACCGAGGATGGGCCGCTGACCCCCGAAGAAGAACGGCACATTCTCTTGCTCCTCAACACCAAAATCGGCCTTGAGGATGATGTGGCGCGAAGCTGCCTGATCGGCGGCAGGCGCATCGCCAGATATCTCCGCGGAGACCTCAATTCACGCCTGCATCAGCTCCTGGGTCCGATCGAGCGGAAATGCGGCCCGACGGAAAAGCAGGATGTGCTGGACATGTTGAATGCCGTCGCAGGCAGGAGCGCCGAGCATTTGGGCGCCGTGCGCGAAGGTCTTGGGCGCGTGTCGTCTTCGCTCCTGCAAGGTTAGAGCGTTTTCTAACCAAGTGGATACCGGTTTGCGTCGTAAAAATGCGACCAAACGAAGATGAAGCCCCATTTCCAATTCAATCGAAACGGAAAATGCTCTGGCGAACAGTCCCCAGGCAGGCTGGCGCGAAATAGGCGCGCCGGCGGGAGGACAATGATGATCGTATCATATAGTCGCCGCGAGCCGCCCGTGCCGGTGGAAGCATTGGATCGCCTCGAACGGCGGATAGGTATGACGCTTCCCGCCGTCTATCGGGATTACCTCCTGGCGCAGGATGGCGGACGGCTTTCCGACAATTCCGAGGCGCTCAAAACCATATTCGGGCTCGGCAAACTGCCCAAATGGACAAGCCTGTGGGAGGTGCTGAAGGTCTACGCCGGCCGCCTTCCGCCGTGGCTGCTTCCGGTCGCCGACGACGAGTACGGCAATCTGTTCGCCATATCGCTGCGGCATGAGGATCCGGGTTCGGTCTGGTTCTGGGACCATGAGGAAGAGGGCGACGAGGACGAGCCGCCGACCGAGGACAACATCAGGCCGCTGGCGCCTGACTGGGTTGCGTTCCTCAATTCGCTGGAGCCGGTGGCTTCACCGCCGGATGACGACATCGTCGAAGCATGTATCTCGGGCGATCTGGCTGGCGTGAAGAGCTTCGTGGCGGCCGGCGGAGATGTGAACAGCACGGGCCAGTATGGCCAAGCATTGATCGAGGCGGCAGCCGGGGCCGGGCAAAACGCGGTCGTGCGCCTGCTCATTGAAAGCGGGGCCGATATGGGCCAGGCACTGTTTCACGCCGCCCGGAACGGTCGCGCCGAGACGGTTGAGGCCCTCATCTCGCAAGGTGCAGTCGTCGATCAGCTCTTTGACGATCGCGGTGATACCCCGCTGATGACGGCCGCCGCCTTCGGCCATTATGACACTGTCGAGGTTCTGTTGAAGCATGGGGCCAACGTAAACGCCCGCAACAAATATGAGCAGACTGCGGCCCAGCAAGCGGGCTGGGCCGATCATGACGACATCATCGAGCTGCTCAGGAAGGCGGGCGCGGAATAGGTCCAATGCGCGCCTTTACGTCTCGATGGGACGCGGTCTAACCGGAGGCGGTGCGAACGCCACGCCAGGCAAGTTTGGCGGCACCGACGGCCGCCTGCAACGCCTCTGCGTCTGCCATGGGAACGCCGAGCAGCCGATGGCGGATCAACGTCCAGGCGCGGTTCACGGCTCCGCCGCCGACCGTCCTGACGCTGCGCAGCGGCGTGGCGCCAAGCTGGTTCAGCCGCGCATAGCCGAGCGCCTCGATCGCGGCAATCCCTTCCAAAAGCCCCTGCAGGAATACATGATCTTCCGCCGGACGCGGCGACATGCGGGGCGCGAGCAGCGGATCGCTGACCGGAAAGCGCTCGCCAGGGCCTGGCAGCGGATAATAGTCGAGGCCGGTTGGCAGGTGCGGAACGAGCAGCGGCTCGAGCGCCGCCATCCGATCAGCCGAGAAAAAGGACGCCAGCGCCGCGCCGCCGCTATTCGACGCCCCGCCGGCAAGCCACGCATCTCCGATCCGGTGGCTGTAGATCCCGAATTCGGGCGCGAAAACGGGTGTCTCCGACAAGAGCTTGATCGTCAATGTGGACCCGAGCGAGGTCACGCCGTCTCCCGGCTGCGTTGCCCCCGTGGCAAGAAAGGCCGCGCAGCCATCCGTTGCGCCCGCAATGATCGCCGCGCCGGCGGGGAGCTGAAGATCGCGTGCCATATGGCTCGCCAGGATGCCCGTATTGCCGCCCACAGGGACAATCCGGGGAAGCAGCTTCGGATCGAGCCCGGCCGCCGCGATCCAGTCCGGCCAGCGGCGAGCGATGGGATCATATCCGGTCTTCAGGGCGTTGCTTTCATCCGAGATGCCGAAATCTCCGGAAAGACGTCCGGCGATCCAGTCGGCCTGATGCACGATCTTCCATAGACCGGGCATGTCCTTGAATTCGATGGCCCTCGCCAGCGGCGAGGTGGCGCCGAGCGCGGCGGTCTCTTTCGGTGCGAAAGCCGCCAGACCGCCGGCCGTGCCGGCCGCCGACGCGTCATTATAAAGCCGCGCTTGCGCAAGGGGCGTGCCGCCGCGATCGATCGGCAGGATCGTACCCGACGTTCCATCCACGGCGATCGCCACGACCGCCGACAGATCGCGTTTTCCCCGCAGCTCATGAAATGCGGCGAGCGTCGCCTGCCACCAGATCTCGGCATCCTGGCGGATCGACGCGCCGTCGCGGTCCGGTGGAGGAATGGGCGCACTCGCATCGGCGACCAGCGTGCCGTCTTCGTCCAGCGCCGCGATGCGGACACCCGACGTGCCGATGTCGATGCCGAGTGCAATCTGCTTGCCGGTCATGGGGCCGCCTTTGCCGCCTTGCCGCTCCGCGCAAGGGCTTGCCGATAATGCTCGGCATCCCAGTTGAGCAGCGCGTCCTCATCTTCGACCGTCAGCGGTTCGATCGGGTCGCCGGCCAGGAGCCGTGACGCCACATCCGCGAGGCATCGCACCATGGGATCGACCGCCGCCACGCTATCGCGGGGGACGAAGGCCCCTTCGCCGGGAGCCAAGACCAGCTTCGGCGGGGTGCGACTCGTCGGCGGCCAGGATCAGCCCCGCCGCGACGCTTTCTCCGGCCTCTAAGATTCGAACGCCTCGCCCCAGAAACACGACGTGGTCGGGATAGAGCGAGCCGAGCGCCGCAACGGCGAGGCTATCGGCGTCAAGGGCCAGGGCATGAGCGCCGGGCATGGACGCAGGGCGGTAAGGCGTGCCCTCGGCGAGGTCGGCAAGCCGCGCCGCTTCGACCCAGGGCTGCGGCCGCCCGATGCGCCGCAATCGGGCGGTGACATCGGTCAAAAGCGCCTCGGCGTCTTCGATGGTCGGCCCGGTGACCACGAGGCCGTGCTTGCCAAGTACGATCACGCGGGCCCCGGCGATCATCCGCTCGGCGATGCCGCCCGTCAGCGGCAGGCCCGGGCGCCGATAGGGCACGAAGATCCATGGCAGGCCCTCCAGCAGCGACCCGAGCGCCTCCTCGGCATCGGACCGCACGGCCCAGGCGATCGTGTCGACGCAATGCACATGGATGACGACGCTGTCCGGCAATATGGCATGCATGGTCGCTTCGACCGAAGGCCGCAATCGGCCTGTCGCCAGCACGGGATCGATGAAGGCGGTGCAGTCCTGCGCCGATGGATCGCCGCGTGCGAACGCCTCCAGCAGAGGGCCGAGCCGCAAGGGCACCATGATGTTTCGCGTCTCCGCCTCTTGCAGCCATGTCCCCGACGCCTTGATCCACATGACGCCGTCCCGCTTCAGCGAGACGTTTCCACCGGCGGCCTGAACGAGATCCGGATCGGCGCCAATCGAGGCCGATAGCCGGTTCAAAGGCGCAAGCACCGGGATTGGCGTGACCGTCATGCCATGCTCCCCGCCTTGAATGCGTCGTCGAGCGCGGCTCTGGCAGGCTGGCCGATATGCAATCCGTGCTTGGTGCGGCGGTCCAGAATGTCTTCGGCGCTGCGTGCCCATTCGAATTTGCGGAGATAGGCGACCTCCCGCTCGTAAAGATGGCGGCCGAATTGGATGCCTAGCTCCTCCAGCGCTCTCGCCCCCGCGAGCACCGCATCGGCGCGCGTTCCGTAAAGCCGCGCATAATGCCGCGCCAGATCCGCCGGCAGCCAGCCATGCGCGCTCTGGAAATCGCGCAGAAATGCGTCGAAATCCGCATTCGGAATGTCGCCGCCGGGCAGACAGGCGCCTGCAGTCCACGCCGCGCCGCTCTCAGGCAGAAATGGCCTGAGCCGTTCGAGGGCGTGTTCGGCGAGCTTGCGATATGTCGTGATCTTGCCTCCGAAAACGGACAGCAGCGGCGGGACATCGCCGCCGCCGTCGATGTCGAACACATAATCGCGGGTCACGGCGGATGGGTTGGCGGCATTGTCGTCATAGAGCGGGCGCACGCCGGAGAAGCGATGCAGCACATCTCCCGGCGTCAGCCGCACGCGCATATAGCGATTGACCGCCGCCAGCAGATAAGCGACCTCCCCCTCGTCGACCGAGACGTCCTCGGCCAGGCCGTCATAGGGAATGTCGGTCGTGCCGATGAGGCAGAGATCATCCTGGTAGGGATTGACGAAGATTACGCGATTGTCGCTGTTCTGCAGGAAATAGGCGTGGCGGCCCTCCCAGAATTTAGCGACGACAAGATGGCTGCCCTTGACGAGCCGCACACGCCGGCTGGCATTGATGCCGCTCACCCGGCCCAGCACGCCTTCCACCCACGGCCCTGCCGCATTGACGAGAACGCGCGCCCTCACCGTATCGCGGCCGCCGCTCTCCGCGTCCTTGAGCGTGACGACCCAATGCATGTTCTCGCGCCGGGCTGCTATCACCTCCGTCCGCGTCCGGATGTCGGCTCCGCGCTCCTTCGCGTCCATGGCGTTGAGCACGACGAGGCGGGCGTCGTCCACCCAGCAGTCCGAATATTCGAAGGCGAGCTTGTACTCTTCGCGGATCGCGCGGCCTTCCGGGGCGGTGCGCAGATCCAGCCTGCGGCAGCCCGGCAATCGCTGCCGTCCGCCGAGGTGATCGTAGAAAAACAGGCCCAGCCGGATCAGCCATGCCGGGCGCTGCTCCGGCGAGTGCGGCAGCACGAAGCGCATCGGCCAGATGATGTGCGGCGCCGCCCGCAGAAGCACCTCGCGCTCCTTCAGCGCCTCGCGCACCAGGCGGAACTCGTAATATTCCAGATAGCGCAAGCCGCCATGTACGAGCTTGCCGGAACGCGAACTTGTTCCTTCCGCCAGGTCGCCCTTCTCGGCCAGGAGCACGCTCAGCCCCCGGCCGGCTGCATCCCGGGCGATGCCGACGCCGTTAATGCCGCCGCCCACGACGGCCACATCGACAACCCGATCTTCCTCACTCATCGATGGACGAGAGCCTTCCATCAGCAAGGGTTGCGCGGCGGCTCGCCCGCGAGATAGCGCCGTACTTCCTCGGCGGCGAGGGAAGCGGCGTGGGTCACGGTCTTCAGCGACGATCCGGCGATATGCGGCGTCAGCGTTACATTCGGAAGCTTGAGCAGCGGCCAGTCGGGCGGGACCGGCTCGACAGCGAAGGTTTCCAGCATCGCGCCGCCGAGATGGCCGGACGACAGCGCCTCATAAAGCGCGTCATAATCGACGAGAGGACCGCGCGCGGTATTGATGAGCGTCGCTCCCGCCTTCATGCGGGCAAGCGCCGCCGCATCGATCATGCGCGTGGTTTCCTCGGTCACGCGCGGATGCAGCGTCACCACATCGGCCTCGGCAAGCAAGCTGTCCAGATCGACGTGCTCGACCCCGTCATTGCGATCGGCGGCGGTGAGCTGGACATAGGGATCGGCAACCAGGATGCGGCAGCCGAACGCCTTGAGCAGCCGGACCACCCTTGTGCCGATCTGGCCATAGCCGATCACGCCGATCGTCATTTCGGACAGCTCGCGGCCGGTGCGGTCGGCGCGGTAAAGGTCGCCGCGCCAATGTCCCTGACGCAGCGCATCATGGCCGCGGGTGATATTCCGCGTCTCGGCAATGATGGCGCCGATGGTGAATTCGGCGACCGCCGAAGCGTTGCGGCCCGGCGTGTTGACGACGAGAATGCCCCCTCGCGCGCCGGCGTTCATATCGATATTCACCGGTCCGCCGCGCGACACGGCGACAAAGCGCAGGGCAGGCAGACGCTCGATGATGCCCGCCGACAGCGGCGCCAGATGCGTCACCAGCAATTCGGCGTCGCCGGTCAGAGCGACGACTTCGTCCGGCGTGCCCATATATTCCTTCAGCCCGTCGAGCCCGGCTGCGGCATAGCCATGTTCCATGGGCTCGTCGGGCCAGGGCAGATCGTGGCCGCTTATGTCCAGCTCCGCGTCCTTGCACGACCGCGGATCGCGGCTTCGAACATGTCCGACCGCATGAACAGGTCGCCGATGATGGCTATCTTACGCGGCATTGTCCGGCCCCTGCTGCGATGCTGCAAAGCGCGCCAGATCGGCCGCATGGCTTTCCGCGTTTCGAGATAGATCGGGAAACTGCGCGCGAAGGCCGCCGCGATCTGCGCATCGGGTTCGGTCCGCTCGCCGAGCAGAGGATCGACCCATTCGGCGGCGCCGCCGCGATATCGGGATAGACGCCCTGCTGCACGGCCGCGATGATCGCCGCACCGGCGGCCCCGGCTTCCTCCCGTCCGGCACGGCGCACGGGGGTGCCGAGCGCCCCGGCAAGCAACTGCCGAGCGCCTTCGACCGCGCCGCTCCGCCCGCGAGGCGCACCTCGGCCGGGATGCTTTCCCATGACCGAATAACAGTCGCGCGCGGCGTGGCAGAGCCCTTCGAACACCGCCCGCATCAGGTCGGCATAGCCCATGCCGGATTCGAGCCCGATGAATTGCGCGCGCGCCGAAGGGTCGAGAAACGGTCCGCGCTCGCCCGCGCGCGAAATGTAGGGATGGAAGAGCAGACGGCATGGCGGGCGGTCGAGGATACGCTCGTCCAGACCGGCCAGAAGATCCGTGCGGTTGCGCCTTACGCCCTCTCCGCGAGGATCTCGCAAGCCAGATCGAGCAGCCAGTCGATATTGAGGGTCGCCGCCATGTTCGACTGCATCTGCGCCGACATGCCCGGCGCGGGAAAGGCCATCGTGTAGCCGCTGCCTTCCGGATTCAGCACGACCTTTTCCGAGCTGGTGGCGAGACGCATATGCATGCCGGTCGAGCCGATGACCGTGCATCCGGCCTCGCCCGAAGGGTCGAACAGCCCGCCGCCGAGCCCCGTGCAGACGACGTCCACGGAGCCGAGCACGACAGGCGTTCCCGCAAGAAGCCCGGTCTCCTTCGCCGCCGTCGGCGTGAGCGCGCCGGCCTCGCGCATGCCGTCGACGATGCGCGGCAGCAGGCGCTCGCAATCGCCCGCGCCAAGCGCATCAAGGATGCCCGGCGCATACTGCCGCGTCACATAGGAGCCGAAGGTGAAGTTCCCCTCGGACGGATCGGTGGCGCGGTCATCGGTCAGCTTGAAATAGAGCCAGTCCTTGCAATGATGCGCGCTTGCCGCCTTCGCGATCACCTCCGGCCGGCGGCGGCGCAGCCAGGCGAGCTGAACGCTTTGCTGACAGGCATTCACGCCGGTGCCGGTGCGCTCATAGTGGTCGCGATAGGAGGCATCGGCGACGAAACTTTCGGTGATCCCGGCGGCGCGCGAATCCAGCCAGAGCCAGGCCGGGGCAACGGGCTCGCCGTCTCGGTCGATCAGCCAGGTGCCGTCGCCCTGTGCCGTCACGGCGAGCGCGAGGGTCCGGCCCGGCAGGTCCGGCAATTTCTCGCCGAGCAGGCGCAGCGTTGCCGCCGTATCCGTCCAGGTCCGCGCCATATCCTGCTCGACGCCGCCATCGGCAAGCGTCTCGTAGCTGTTCGGCGTCGCCGCGATCGCAAGCTGTTCGCCGGCCAGCGTGAAGGCGACGGCCTTGATGACGGACGTGCCCGCATCGATGCCGATCAGGATGTCGCGCGTCATGCGAGCTGTCCTCCATGCGCGATGGCCCGCCCGCTCGTGCTGTCGAAAAGGTGCAGGTCGGCGGCGCGGATCGACAGCGCGATCTCCTGCCCCACGGCCAGCGGAGATGCTCATGCGAGACGGAGACCACGGTCATGGCGCCGAGTTCGGCGGCGACATGCGTTTGATCGCCAAGCCATTGGCAGGAGGAGACGCGCGCCTTGATCGGCCCATCGCCGATGCGCAGGCGCATGCGGACGTGATCCCGATCGTCACCGTGCCGAGGCCGAGAATCCGGTCACGGACCGGGCGGGCAATCGCGTCCTGCGGAAAGGCGATGACGGCGCGGCCTTCGTCGAGCGTGAACCGAACCATCTCGCCGTCGCCGCCGACGCGCGCCGAAGACGTTCATCGGCGGCTCGCCGATGAATGCGCCGACGAAAAGGTTGGCGGGACGCTCCTTCAGTTCGGCGGGCGTCGCATATTGCTGCAATTCGCCGTCTTCCATCACCGCGATGCGGTCAGCCAGCGCATTCGCTTCGGTCTGGTCATGGGTGACGAGGATCGTCGTATTCGCATGGGTGCGCAGATAATGCTTGAGGCGGCCGCGCAGCATGGCGCGAAGCTGCGGTTCGAGCTGGCCCATCGGCTCATCGAGCAGGCAGAGCTTTGCATTGCGCACCAATGCCCGGCCGAGGCCCGCCCGCTGCTGCTGCCCTCCGGAGACGAAGCTGGGATAATTTTCGAGGATGTCGGAGATCTCCAGCAGTTCGGCGATCTCGTCCACCCGCTTCCTGGCCTCCGAAGCCGGCAGCCTCGCCGATTTCAAGGCGAAGGCGATGTTTTCGCGGATGGTCAGCGGCGGATAGAGAGAATAGGCCTCGAATGCCATCGCGACGCCGCGTCTCGCCGGGGGCAGGTCGTGGATCGGGTTGCCGTCGAGGCGGATTTCGCCGCCGCTGACCTCCTCGAAGCCGGCGATCATGCGCAGCGTCGAAGTCTTGCCGCAGCCTGACGAGCCGAGCAGGGCGACGATTTCGCCGCGCTGAATATCGAGGCTGAGGTCCTTGACCGCCACGACCGGCTGCTTGCCGCGTGACCGGTAGACCTTGTCGAGATGTTCGATTACGAGTTCGCCCGCCATGATCCGTCCTGCTATGCGGTCGCGACAATGCGCTCGCCCGGTTTCCTGGTCGAAGAGGTGGAAGCCGCCCGGCAAAAAGCTGACCTCGACTTCGGCGCCCTGCCTCCGGAATCGCCGCTCCCCCACGATGGAAGCGATGCGAGAAACTCCCAGCCGTTCGGCGCCTTGAGCAGCAGGACCGTGCGTTCGTTGAGCGGCGTCACCGCCTCCACGACCGCGGCGAGCGCGCCAGGCATATGCGAGCCCTGTGCGACCACCACCGCCTCCGGCCTGATGCCGACAGTCACCGCGCCGCCCGTATAAGGGAGATAGCCGGGATCGAGGTAGACCAAGGCGCCAGCGAGCGCGACCACGGCGGCATTCCCGAGCGTCTCGATGCGGCTTTCGGTGATGTTGATCGCCGGATCGCCGAACAGCCGGGCGACGGCGAGCGATCGGGGCGTGTCGTAGATCTCCTCGGGCGTCGCGACCTGCTCGAAAGAGCCGTCGCGCAGCACCGCGATCCGGTCGGCGAGCGCCATCGCCTCCTTATAGTCCTGCGTGACATAGAGCACGGCCGAGCCGGACTGCCGCAGCAGCCGGGGCAATTCCAGCCGCATTTCGAAGCGCAGCTTGGCATCGACATTGCGCAAAGGGTCGTCGAGCAGCAGCAGCTTGGGCGAGCCGCCAGCGCCCGCGCCAGCGAGGTGCGCTGCTTCTGGCCGTTCGACAATTCGCGCGGCGCGTGGTCGAGAACGTGACCGATCTTGAGCAGCCGCGCCACCTTGCCGACACCCGCCGGCGACGCCATTCGCGCGGCTGCGAGGCCCGAAGCGGACTGGCGATGTTCTCGAAGGCGGTCATATGCGGAAAAAGCGCGAAATTCTGGAACGCCATGCCGACGCCGCGGTCTTCGGGCGGCACATCGGCCATGTCGCGGCCCTCGATCACGATCGAACCGGCGGTGGGCTCCTCCAGACCGGCGATGAGCCGCAGCAGGACGGTCTTTCCGGTGCCGGAGGGGCCGAACACCACGATGATCTCGCCCGCGCTGAGGCGCAGCGTGATGTCCTCCAGCACCGCGTGACGGCGAAAGGATTTGGCGAGTGCGTCGACTTCCAGAAGTGCCATCGCCCTAACCCTTCACAGCGCCGAGGGAGAGGCCCTCGACCAGATAGCGCTGGGCGTAGAGCGCCAGGAGCAGCGTCGGCGTGACCGACAGCACGATCGCGGCGGCGATCTGCCCATATTGGATGCCGGATGCGGTGACGAAGGCCAGCGCCCCAACCGTCACCGGCTGCTTGTCGGCCGAGGCCAGGATCAGCGCGAAGATGAAATTGTTCCAGGCGAAGATGAAGGCGAGCAGCCCCGCCGCCGCGATGCCCGGCCGGGCAAGCGGCACCGCGATCTTGCGGAAGGTCCGCCACCAGCTATTCCCGGCGAGCCGATAGGCGTGCTCGATATCCGGGCTGATATCCTCGAAATAACCGCGCACGATCCACAGGATCAGCGGCAGGCAGATGAGCTGATAAACCCAGATCAGGCCGATATAGGTGTCGGTGAGCCCGAGCGTCTTGAAATAGAGGCTGAGCGGCAGCAGCACCAGGAGCGGCGGCGCGAAGCGGAAGGACAGGAGGGTGAAGGCGATGCTCTCGCCGAGCCGGAAGCGGTAGCGCGCGAAGGCGTAGGCGGCCGGCACGCCGAGCAGCAGCGACAGCGCCACCGACGCCGATGACAGGATCACGCTGTTGCCCAGGTTGCGCATGAAGGCGATGTCGAGATTGCCGGCGGTCGTCTCCAGCGTGCCGGTGAGCAGCGCCTTGTAATTCGAAAGCGTCGGCTCGAAGACGATGCTCGGCGGCATGCGCAGGATGGTCGCGTTCGTCTGGAACGACATCAGGAAGATCCAGAAGATCGGAAACAGGAAGAACAGCAGCACCAGCGTGATCGCGATGCCCCGCAGCGTCTTTTCAACGGTCGATGTGTGATCCATGGCCGCGCCTCAAGCCAATCCGTGCGTGCGTTGACGCAGCTTCAGCCATTGTTTGATGAAGATGTTCGAGAGGAAGTAGGTGATGGCCCAAAGGATCATCAGCAGCGCCGCCGAGCGTCCGACATTGGTGTATTGGAAGAATTCCAGATAGGCCTGCACCTGGAACACCATCAGCGTGTCGCCGGGGCCGCCTTGCGTCATCGAATAGATGATGTCGAATTGCTGGATCGTGTCGAGCAGGCGGAACAGCGCCGCGGTGATGATGTAGGGCATCAGCATCGGCAGGGTGATGCGGAAAAACACAAAGCTGCGCGGCACGCCGTCCAGCGCCGCCGCCTCGAACGGCGCCTTCGGCAGCGAGCGCAGGCCTGCCAGCAGCAGGATCATGATGAAGGGCGTATAGACCCAGATGTCGACGAGCGTCACGGTGAGCAGCGCCGTCCTCGGGTCGGAGGCCCAGCGGAAGTCGCCGACGCCGACCAGCGAGACGAGATAGCTCAGAATGCCGAAATTGGGGTTGGTCATCAGCTTCCACATCAGGGCGGCGAGCGCCGGCGCCGTCATCAGCGGCAGAAGCAGAAGGATCGAGACCAGATTGTTGAACCGCGTCGGCTTCTGCAGAAGCAGCGCGATCGCGAGCCCGAAACACAGCTCGATGCCGACGGTGAGGCCGGCATAGACGAGCGAGATCTTCACCGTGTTCCAGAATGCGGCGTCGCTGAGGAAATTGATGTAATTGTCGACGCCAGATAAAGCCCTTCAGTCCCGGCAGGTTGAGCCGGAAGCGCAGCGTCGAATAATAGACCGCCGTGAAGAACGGGATGAGAATCCCGATGCATACGAGCAGCGCGGGCAAGCTGAGCAGATAGGGCAGCAGCCGGCGGCCGATGCGCCACCTGGAGCGCGGCCGCGAGACAGGTTCCGCTGCGGCGGTGATGCTCGCCATGACGTCTTCCGTAGATAGGTTCGGTCGCAATTCGCCAGCAGGCGTTTGCCGGGTGCCGACAACAGCCTGCCTGGACTTTCTTGATTATGCATCATTTCACGAAAACGGGGGAGGCCGGTTTTCGAGATGATGCTTGGCGCCCGGCGCAGAATCTGGGCCGCGCCAGGGGCTCGCGGGCTCAGCGCTTAGCCGAGTCCGGCGTCCTTGAGCTGCTTGTCGATATTCGCGGCAAGCTTGTCGAGCCCTTCGTCGACCGGCACTTCCTTGGCGACCATCTTCTGCAGCGTCTCCGCCCACTGCGTCGTCAGGTCGAAGAACAGCGGCTGCGGGGTGAAGTAGATTTTTGCGCCCGGCGCCGACAGATCATGCTGGTTGAGATAGCCGGGATAGGTGGTGTCGATCCGCTTGCGGAACACCTCGTCCTTCCAGACCGACGCCCGCACCGGATTGACGAAGTCCATCTTCTGCGCGCCGAACAGGCCGTGCTCGGCGGAAGACGCCCATTGGATGAAGTACCAGCCGGCGTCCTTCTGCTTGGAGAAGTTCGACAGGGCGAGCGACCAGATCCAAACATTCGGCGTCGGCGCGGTGGCGGCCGGGTTCGCGGCAAACGGCGCGTAGCCGATATGGCCCTTCTCCTTGTTGTCGCCGCCATTCATGAAGTAGCCGAGAATGTCGGCATCGAAGATCATCGCCGACGCGCCCGCGCCCAGATCGGTGCCGACCTGATACCAGGTGTAGGTCGACCAGTTCTTCGGACCGGATTCCTGGATCATCTGCACCCACTGCTTGTGGAATGCCTTGGAGACCGGCGTGTTCATCGCCGCCTTGAGCTTGCCGCCCGTGACGGTGAAGTCACGCTGGCCGAACGAGGAATAGCCCGACAGGAAGCCCGGATGGATCGTCGCCCAGGAGCGCGAGCCGCGCACGCCGACGCCGTAAGGTCCGCCGAGATCCTTGGTGAGCTTGGCGGCGGTCGCCACCATCTCGTCCATGTTCTTCGGCGGGGTGACACCGGCCTTTTTGAACATCTCGGTGTTGTAGGAGATGTTGTTGAGCTCATAGCCCCAGGGAACGCACCATTGCTTGGCGTCGGCGCTGCCGAGTTCTCCGCCCGGCACGCCGTTCCAGGCCGTGGACGAGCGCAGGCCCGGAAGCACGTCGTCCCAGGCATATTTCGGGTTCGTTTTCGCCGGGTCCTTGATGTACTCGTTGAGGTCGGCGATCCAGCCTGCCGGACCATAGGTCCAGGTCATATAGGCGCCGGTCATGAAGGCGTCGTACTCGCTGGACGAGGACGAAAGCGCCGCCGTCACCTTGTCGAAATACACATCCTCCGGGAAGATGTCATAGGAGACATCCATGCCGGTCATGTCCTTGAAGGCGTTGAGATTGGCGATCATGGCATCCGCGTAAGGATGCTTGTTGAGAAGCAGCTTGAGCTTCTTCCCCTTATGCTTCTGCCAGTCGAAATCGGCCGCCATGGCGTTGGTCTGCGCCAAATTCAGCATCATGCCCGCCGCGGCGGCGCTGATGCCGAGCTTGCCTGCGGCAGCCAGCAATTCGCGCCGGCTCAGCTTCCCGCTGACGAACGCCTCGAAGAGTTCTCGTTCCTTATGCGACATACGCACGTCCTCCCTGGGCTTTGTTGTTTCCTCAATGTCATCCGGTGCGCCGGTTCTTGTCGTCCACGCCTATGTCCGACGTCATGGCGATGAGCTGGATTGCGGTGGTTTCATCGGTGATGAGGCCATGCAGCAGCTTGCTTGCCAGGATCGCGCGGATGGCCACCACCTTGGTGGTGCCGCCCGCTATGGCCACGATCCTTCGCCCTCTGAGCCGATCCGGGTCCGGCGCGAGCGCGCGGTCGGAAAGGTCATTCGTGATGTGCCGGCCGTCCAGCGTGAAGAAATGGCCAAGCACTTCGCCCGCCGCGCCGGCTCTCCGCACCGCTTCGATTTCTTCCGAGCCGACCATGCCGCCCATATGCAGAAAGCTTGCAGCGCTCGCCTCGCCAATGCCGACGATCAGCAGCGAGGCCGTGTCGGCCATATCCAGCACCTCGCCGATGCCGAGCTGGCTCAGCAGCACCTTCTTGTCGGCGATGGAGTTGGCGAAGAACGGAATGGGCAGCAGATAGGCTTCCGCGCCGGTCTTTTCGGCAAGGCGCTGGATGACGTCGAACGGGTTGGCGGAAAAGCGGCGCGTCAGCCCGCCGAGCAGCGAGACGAATTTCACCCCCGGGCATGGCATGGTCGGCATGTAGTCGATCGAGGCGGCGAGCGTGCGGCCATGACCGAGCGCGATCACCGCATCCCGGCCACGGTCGAGCGCGAGCCGGATATAGCGGGCGCCTGCCGTTCCAAGCGTTCGCAGCGGCAGCGGGCCGTCGTCCACATTCGGCACGACTTCGCAATGCGTCAGCCCGAAGCGGCGCTTGAGCTCATCTTCAAGTGTGATGCAGCCGGCCATCGGCCCTTCGACGAACACGCGGATCAGGCCGTCGCGCGTGGCCTTGGCGATCAGCCGATGCGCCTTGGTGCTGGCGACGTTCAGCTCTTCGGCGACTTCGCCCTGCGTCCGCCCTCCGGCGAAGTAAAGCCAGGCGGCACGGGCCGCGAGCGTGGCTTCCTCATCCATCGGGGGCTTGTGCCCGGCGAGCGGCATCGCAGCCTCTTGAAAAATTTTCAATCTCATGCAATTTTTTTCAATCGAGATGCGAAGTCAATAGAATTCGTTGCTGCGATGCGAAATGGCATTATCAAGATGCCGGCGGATCGCGCATTTGGGAGGCACGTAATGAATAAGCAGGAGCGGCAGTTGCGGCAGGCCATGATCGACAAATGCCGCTGGATGAATGCCGCCGGGCTTAATCAGGGGACATCGGGCAATATTTCAGCGCGGTTTGAAGATCGCATGCTGATTACGCCAAGCGCGACGCCCTATGACGACACCACCGCCGACATGATCGCCTCCATGCCGATCGAGGGCGAGTACGGTCACTGGGAAGGGATGCTGAAGCCGTCCACCGAATGGCGTTTCCATCTCGATATCATGAAGGCCCGGCCCGAAGTGGGCGCCATCGTGCACATACATGCAACCTTTGCCACCGTGCTCGCGATCGCGCGCCGCAATATTCCGGCCTGCCACTACATGATCGCGGCCTTCGGCGGCAACGACGTGCGCTGCGCGGACTACGCCACTTACGGAACGAAGGAACTGTCGGTGAACGCGCTTGCCGCGATGGAAGGCCGCACGGCCTGTCTGCTGGCCAATCACGGCCTGATCGCCACCGGCCCTTCGCTCGACAAGGCGATGTGGGCCGCGGTCGAACTCGAGACCATCGCGAAGCAATATTATTATTCGCTCGCTGGGCTCGCCGGTCATCCTGAGCGACGATCAGATCGAAGACACGCAGAAAGGGTTTGCCACTTATGGCCTGCAAGAGATGCCGAAAGCGGCCCGCCCGGCGCCCGGCACGCGCAAATCGGCACTGAAAGCCTGACCCCCGCATATAACGCGGAAGCATCCGGCTACGCCCGCGCGGTTCAACGTGAGCGCACGCGGATTGTCTTACTGTCACGGATGAGGAAATCGGAAGAAGCATCGAGTATTTTTCCCCCGTTCCGCACTTATTCATATCGAGCCGGTTACACTATAGTGCCGCCAAGGAGGCCCACCCGGATCGGAACACCGACGCATGCCGCATGAGACGCCGCTGATTTCCACCATCGTCGCCGGGCTCGTGCTCGCGTTATCCTCGGGGCCGGCGCCCACCGGCTGCGGCTGCCGCCGCTCGTCGGCTATCTCGTCGCCGGCGTGCTCGTCGGTCCCTACACGCCCGGCTTCGTCGCCGACAGGAGCTTGCGCCGCGAGCTCGCCGAGATCGGCGTCATCCTGCTGATGTTCGGCGTCGGCCTGCATTTCTCGCTGAAGGACCTGCTCGTCGGTGCGCGGCATCGCCGTTCCCGGCGCGCTCGTGCAGATCGCCGTCGCGACGGTGCTCGGGCTCGGGGCTTGCGCTGCTGCTGGGCTGGCGCATGGCGGCGGCCTGGTCTTCGGCCTCGCGCTGTCGGTCGCCTCGACCGTCGTGCTGCTCAGGGCGCTGCAGGAGCGCCACCTGATCGAGACCGAGCGCGGCCGGATCGCGGTCGGCTGGCTGATCGTCGAGGACCTCGCCATGGTGCTGGCGCTGGTGCTGCATCCCGGCGCTCGCCAGCGTCGCGTGGCGGCCAGCCGCGGCGAGCCGCTCGCCGGCGATGCGCTCGAGCGCTGCTCGGCTCGATCTCGGCATCTGGCGGCATCATCGCCATCACGCTGGTCAAGGTCGGCGCGTTCGTCGCCTTCATGCTGGTCGTCGGGCGGCGGCTCATTCCCTGGTCCTGCACTACATCGCGCATACCGGCTCGCGCGAACTGTTCCGGCTCGGCGTGCTGGCGATCGCGCTCGGCGTCGCCTTCGGCGCCGCCAAGCTGTTCGGCGTGTCCCTGGCGCTCGGCGCCTTCTTCGCCGGCATGATCCTCGCCGAAAGCGAACTCAGCCACGGGCCGCAGGAATGCCTGCCGCTGCGCGATGCCTTCGCGGTGCTGTTCTTCGTCTCCGTCGGCATGCTGTTCGACCCGGCGATCCTGATCGCGATCCGCTGCCGATGCTGGCGACGCGTGTTCATCATCGTCATCGGCAAGTCGGTTGCCGGCCTTCCTGATCGTGCGTCGCCTTCGGCATCCGGTCGCGCACCGCGCTGACGATCTCGGCCAGCCTCGCGCAGATCGGCGAGTTCTCCTTCATCCTCGCCGAGCTCGGCGTCGAGCTCGGGCTGCTGCCGGAGGAGGGGCGCGACCTGATCCTTGCCGGCGCGATCATCTCGATCATCCTCAATCCGCTAATCAAGCATGGCGCCGACACGGTGATCATGGGCGAGCGGGAGATCGCTCTGGCCATGATCGAGTGGATGCAAGAAAAAGCCGCGCCCGGTCAGTGACCGAAGCTGTCCCAATGGAATGAGAAGGTAGCCCGTCTTATCGCTGCAGCGTCCGCTTTGCCGGATGACGCTCTACGCCGCCTTCCTGCGATTGCTTTCGAGCCGGCTGTCGACCAGCGCGACGATGCGATCGATCACCGGATGCGACATTCCCTTCTGCCTGGCGATGAGCTGCACCAGCTTGTCCGCCCGCTCGATATTGGGCACGCCATTGTTGAGCGCGCGCGCGGCGGATGCCGGACGCGTCAGGCTTTGCGCCGCCGCCGCGTATTTCTCGAACGGCACGAGGTCGCTTCTGTCGGCGCCCAGCTCGACGCAGAGATCGACGACGAAATTATAGACCGAGCGCGACTCGTCGATGTCGCGTATGCACCGCCTCCTGCGCGGTGCGCATGCCGTCCATCGTGATGCAGCGGTAATTGCCGGCCAGCAGCATCGCCCATTTGGCCAGTGGCACGAACACCGAGTCGTAAACCTTGAGCTTCACCGGCAATTCGATCTCGCCTTCCGGCGCCGCGTAGCGCACCGCCTGGATGTCCTGCTCGAGCTGGCGCAGGATCGCGGTGCTCTTGTCACCGTCGAACCGCGCGACCTTGAAGTTGGTCGGCAGCGTCACCTGCAGCACATTGACGTTCTCGTCCGGCGGGCGCACCGCCTGCGGATCGGGGCTGCACAGCGTCAGCATGCCGGGATCGAAGCTGTCCCACACGCTGGGATCGGTATAGGCGGCCTTGAGCGCATCGGTATTCAAGCCGGGGATGCGCTTCATATAAGGCAGCGGCGGCATGTTCATGATGGACATGCACGGCACGCGCGATTTCGCCACCTTGTCGAGCAGTTCGCGCACGCCGGGCGAGCGGTATTGCGGCTCCTGCATCGCCAGGCCGATCAGATCGAACGCGGATGGGTTCACGTCGGCGGGCCCGGCGGCCGAAACCTTGCCCGGCAGCTTGCGGGAATCGATCTCCACCTGCTCCTTGCGGCCGCGCACCGGCATCCGCACGCGAAAACCTTCGGCGTTGATCAGATCCGCCTCGGCGGGGAGGCAGACCAGCGTCACATTATGGCCGGCGAACATCATTTTTGACGCCAGCAGCGATCCATAGGACGCGCCCAGAATGAGGATGTTGTACGGCATTGGTCTTACTCCGTGGGCAGAGGGAATGAAGATCGATCGCGGCTGCCGGCGGCAGCTGCGCGGGAAGGTGCGCGCTCAAGGCTCATCGCCAGGACGCGCGCGACATGCAGGGGGCGGCGGCCGTGCCGTCGGAGATCTGATGGCGGCAGGATGTGCCGTCCGCGACGATGATCGTGTCGTTCGCCGCGCGGCGAATAGCGGGCAGCAGGCTGAGTTCGGCCATGGCCATGGATGCCTCATAGGTTTCGCTGCCATAGCCGAAGCTGCCTGCCATCCCACAGCAGCTCGACTTGATGACGGCGACCTCGAGGTCGGGAACCAGCCTGAGCACCTGCTCGACCGGCTTCATCGCCGCGAACGCTTTCTGATGGCAATGGCCGTGGACCAGCGCCTTGCTCGGCGATCGGTGCGAGCGGCAGGCGGAGCCGGCCGTTCGCCGCCTCGGCGGCGAGAAACTCCTCGAACAGGAAGGCATGCGCCGCGAGTTTGCGGGCGTCGGCGTCCTTGCGCAGCGACAGCAATTCGTCGCGGAAGGTGAAAAGGCAGCTCGGCTCGAGGCCCATGACGGGCACGCCGCGCTCGACAAAGGGCATCAGCGCCGAGACCGTGCGGTCGAGTTCGGCTTTGGCCTTGGCGACAAGGCCGGCCGATAGAAATGTTCGCCCGCAGCAGAGCGGCCGCCGGCCCTCTACGGGCTGGGGCAGATGGACCCGATATCCGGCGGCGGTCAGCACCCGAAGCGCGGCATCCAGATTCTCGCGCTCGAAGCTGCGGTTGAACGTATCGGCGAACAGGACGACTTCCCTGCCGCCCTCCGGCCCGACGGCGCTTTCCTTGGGCCGAAACACGTCCCTGCGCCATTCGGGCAGGTCGCGCCGCGAGCTGATCCCCATGCCCCGCTCGAACAGTGCGCGCAGCAGCGGGCTGCGATTGCGCAGATTGGCCAGCGGCGCGAGGCTGGATGCGATCGGCGCATAATGCGGCAGATAGCCGACGAAGCGGTCCCGAAGCGAAAGCCCATGTTTTTCCACGCGGGCGGCCAGCACCTCGATCTTCATTTTGGCCATGTCGACGCCGGTCGGGCATTCGCGCCGGCAGGCCTTGCAGGAGACGCAAAGCTTCAGCGTCTCCATCATCTCGTCGGAGGTCAGCGCATCCGGACCGAGCTGGCCGGAAATTGCCAGCCGCAACGTATTGGCGCGGCCGCGCGTAACATCGGCCTCATTGCGGGTGACGCGGTAGGACGGACACATCACGCCGCCCTCCAGCTTGCGGCAGGCGCCATTGTTGTTGCACATCTCGACGGCGCCCTGGAAGCCGCCGCCGGCCCCCGGATAGGCCGACCAGTCGAGCGCGGTCTTCATTTCGCCGACGCGATATCCCGGCGGATAGCGGAACAGCGTGCGATCATCCATCCGCGGCGCCCCGACGATCTTGCCCGGATTGAGGATGTTGCCGGGATCGAAGCGCGCCTTCACCTCCTCGAAGCCCCGCGCCAGACGCGAACCGAACATGGCCTCGTGGAATTCGGAGCGGACGATGCCGTCGCCATGCTCGCCGGAATGCGAGCCCTTGAACTCGCGAACCATCGCGAAGGTTTCTTCGGCGATGGCCCGCATCGCCTTCACATCCTTTTCGAGCTTCAGATTGAGCACCGGCCGGACGTGCAGGCAGCCTTCCGAGGCATGGGCATACATCGTGCCGCGGGTGCCGTGCTTCTCGAAAATGCCGTTCAGCCGCGCAGTATAATCGGCGAGGTGCTCAAGCGGCACCGCGCAGTCCTCGACGAAGGAGACGGGCTTGCCGTCCTGCTTCATCGACATCATCACATTGAGGCCGGCGGCGCGAAATTCGGCGATGCTGGCCTGCAAGGCGGGATCGATCATGTCGACCACGCCGCCCCAATGGCGGCGGGGCTTGTCCCAGCCGAAGCCGAGATCGGCCATCAGCTCGCCGAGTTGCTTGAGCCGCGCGCGGTTCTCGGCTTCGTCCTCTCGGCAAACTCCACCAGGAGCAGCGCATCGGGATCGCCGCGCACCGCCGCATCGATGGTCGCGCGAAACATCGCGATATCGCGCCCGAGCGCGATCATCGTCCGGTCGACGAGCTCGACGGCGATGGGCCTCAATTTGACGAGATGCTGCGCGGCATCCATCGCCTCGTAGAAACTGCCGAAATGGCAGACGCCGACCGCCCGGTGGCGGATCAGCGGCCATAGCTTCAGCTCGATCTTCGTGCTGAATGCCAGCGTGCCCTCGGAGCCGACGAGCATATGCGCCATATTGTTGCCGGCGCTGCTTGGGATCACGGCATCCAGATTGTAGCCGCCCACGCGCCGCTGCACCTTGGGGAAACGCGCGGCGATCTCCGCCTTTTCGCGCTCGCCCAGGCTTAACAGATCGCGGAACAGGCTCCGGCCGGGTTCGTCGAGATTGGCGCGCGCTTCGTCGGGCGTCAGCGCCGCGAAACGCAGCAGGCTGCCATCCGCCAGGGCCGCGTCGATCGAAATGGTGTTGTCGCGCATGGTGCCGTAGCGCAGCGAGCGGCCGCCGCAGGAATTGTTGCCGGCCATGCCGCCGATGGTCGCGCGCGAGGCGGTCGAGACGTCGACGGGAAACCACAGCCCATGCGGTTTGAGTTGCCGGTTCAGATCGTCGAGCACGATGCCGGGTTCGACGACGCAGGTCCGGCGCTGCGGATCGAATGAGAGAAGGCGGTTGAGATGTTTGGAGAAGTCGACAATGAGGCCGCGATTGACGGTCTGCCCGCATTGCGATGTGCCGCCACCGCGCGCCGTGACCGTCGCGCCATGGTCCCGGGCGATGGCAAGGGCACGCAATGCATCGTCGATGGTGCGCGGGGCGACCACTCCCAGCGGCATCATCTGGTAGAAGGACGCGTCCGTCGCATAGCGGCCGCGATTGAAGGCATCGAACATGACATCGCCCGCGACATCCTTTGCGAGGTGGGTGGCCAGGCCGCTTTGCTTCGATGGGTTTGGCGACTGCCGACGGTTGCCAGCCGCAAACTCCGGAAATGATGCGCTTCGCTCCGATCGTCTTTTTAGGTATGCATTTGCTAGATATATCCGCTTACTAAATGCATGCAAAATCTTGGCGGAACTACGGATTGGCCTGCTCGCGCAGATATTCGCACACGGCGTCGCATTTCCTCTGCATGTGCTCGAACATC
Source organism: uncultured Alphaproteobacteria bacterium (assembly GCA_963842775.1). Taxonomy (GTDB): domain Bacteria; phylum Pseudomonadota; class Alphaproteobacteria; order Rhizobiales; family Rhodomicrobiaceae; genus R-RK-3. The sequence goes on from CAWJHQ010000016.1 coordinate 733,752, forward strand.
AGCATGCCGAGTTCATCGCCGGCCCTGCGCCGCAGCGCGTCCACGATCTGCTCATGCTCGCGCATCGCGTCGCCGAGGCGGTCCCGGCCGACGAGATTTGCGGAGTAGCGAAGGCGGCGCACCACGGCATTCAGATTGGCATAATTCGCGCTGAGGACCGGATTGCCGGCCGCATCGACGATCGCCTGATGGATCCTCTGATTCAGCCGGAAATAGTCGGCGAGTTCATGGCGGAGATAATGGGCGTACATGTCCAGGTGCAGCGTCTCGATCGCCGCAATCGCCTCATCGGTGATGCGTGAGCAGGCCAGCCGGCCCGCCACGAAATCCAGCCCCGAAATCACCTCGAACAGATTGCGGACGTCGGCTTCGGAGAACTGCCGCACACGCGCGCCGCGATTGGGCAACAGCTCGATCAGGCCTTCGGCGGCCAGCACCTTGAGCGCTTCGCGAGCGGCGTGCGCGAGACATTGAAGCGTTCGCACAATTCGCGCTCCGGCACCCGAATGCCAGGCGCCAGATGGCCTTCGACGATGAAGTCGCGAAGCTGGCTGACGAGATCCGCATGGAGGGAGGCAGGCTCGTCCTCGACAAGGCGCAGCGCGCTGGCCCGCATGAGATTATTCAAGTGGGTTCGTCCTCGGTCGTCATCCCGAACGCAAATCTGGACAAGCAACCTGATTTCCGGCTTGTGCAGCGCAATGTTTTGGATACATTCAGTTGCGGTTTTACGCAAGATGTGAGCTTGGTCTGAATGCAAAAACGAGCCACAGGGGAAAGGTTTTCCGCATCGGCCATCTCGACCATTTCAACGAATTGATGCTGATGGGGACACTCTCCGGCATCGAAATGGGGCTTGCCCTGGCGAAGGTGCCGCATCAATCCGGCGGCGTGCTCGCCGCCATGAAGTTTCTTACGGGCGAGGAAATATGACCTGCCTGTATTCTTGAAACGGCGATGAGTTTTGTCACAGATGATTATAGACAAAGTCAGTCGGTATTTTATGATGTTCGTTGAAAACACAA